>NZ_LMID01000017.1 GCF_001428605.1 Sphingomonas sp. Root720 | reverse complement strand
GATCGCTTATCGCGAGGAAGCGGTAATGCGGAGGAACGCGGCGTAGTCCTGCAAAGCTGCGGAACATTTCGCCACGTCCTTCACATTATTCTATAGGGTGTCGAGCCATCCCATCAGATTGGCATCTCGCTTCCACGAAGGTGGCACGTTGCTCGCCGCCGGGGCGCCAACCTGTTCCAGCGCCTTTCGTTTGGTCTCCAGATTGGCCTGAGCATAGTGATTGGTCGTATCGAGACTGACGTGCCCGAGCCAACTGCGGATGACGGTGATATCGACCCCGGCGGCAACGAGGTGGACGGCGGTCGCGTGCCGGAAGCTGTGAGGCGTAACGTGTTTTGACTGGAGGGTCAGCGTCGATTTCGCGGCTTGTTCCACGTAGGCGTTGAGCTTGAACCGCACCCCTGACGCCCCTAGCGGTTCACCGTATCGATTGACGAAGATCCGCTCATCGGGCGCACGCGGCTGTCGCTCCAGTAGCTTCCTGAGCAATGCCACGGTTTCTGGCCAGAGCGGGCAGATGCGTTCCTTGCGCCCCTTGCCGTAAAGACGCACGAAGTTCGGTGCATCGAACCGGATTGCTTCGGGACAGAGGTCAAGCGCCTCTTGGATTCGCGCGCCACTGTTATAGAGGAACGAGAGCAGTACATGGTCGCGCAGCCCTTCGAGTGTCGATCGGTTGGGCTGGGCGAGGATGGCCTCGACCTCCTCGGGCTCGAGGTAGCACGGCGCGGAGGTGGGCTCCCGCTTCAACGGAACAGCCAGGACCTCTGAGCACTGCGCGATGTATTCCGGATTCTTGTCCGCCACGAAGCTGAAGAAGCTGCGGATGGCGGCCAGTCGGCAGTTCCGCGTGCCGATCGTGGTCTTGCGGCCATGCTCGGTATGATGAAGGAACGCGCGCACCTCGCCGGCCGAGACGTCGGTGAGCGTCAGCCGCGCGACCCCGCAGCCTTTTCGCTCCGCGACGAACCGAAGCAGCAGCCGCCAGGTGTCGCGATAAGAGCGGATCGTGTGGATTGACGCGCTGCGCTGCTCGGCCAGCCACTCCTGGAAGAACGCCCGCAACAACGCGGGCAATGGATTGCCTTTCCTCATGGCCGCGCCTCCGTGACAAGGCACGGGGCGCCGAGCGCGCGGAACCGTTCACTGGCTTCCTGCAACAGATCCTGCGTGACGGTGATGTAGACCAGCGTGGAGTGGAGATCCCGGTGCCCCATGTAGGTCGAGAGGAAGTGCAGTTTTTCCTGAGGGTTAATGCCGGACCGGTACCACTGGAGGATGCGGTTCACCACCATCGAGTGACGAAGGTCATGGACCCGCGGCCCGGTCCGGCCCGAAGCGGGCTTGAGCCCAGCACGGCGCATGACGTTGGTAATCATTGTCGTAACCGCCTCGGGCCTGTAGCGGTCATTTAAGTGGGCATGCCAGAACAGCCCTGATTTCGGGTTCTGTGGGCCGCCAGCGCGCCGCCTCGCATCGATGTACGCGCGCAGTTCGACCGCGACACTGTCGGATAGAGGCAAGATCCTGGTCTTGTAGAACTTCGTTTCCCGGATCGTGATCGTGCTTGATTGCAGGTCCACGTCACCAAGATCGAGCCATGCCAGCTCGCTTCGCCGTAGCCCGGCACAATAGGCCAGCATGATCATGGTGTAGAGGGTCAACGGCCGCAGCGGAGCGTCCGGCGACGGATAAGTCCGTGCGGTATCGAGCATACGCCGAACGTCAGCCGGGCTGAAGATATGCGGTTGCCGATGCTCCCGCGCTACTTCCCGCTCTGGCCGGGGATTGAAGCGCTTTGGCGGGATAGTCGGATCGAGGCGGAACCGCGCCTTGGTCAGGATGCGCGCCAGCTTCTGGCATTCAGCCGCGTGGTTGCGGGTCGGCTTGGCAGCCGCCCAGCTCGCAATCATTGCCTCAAGTGGTTGCTCCGCGAGGTCGGGACGGGCCTGAAGGAACCGATCGAACCGCAGCAGCCAGTGAGCCTGCGCTTCATATTGATATCCCCGGCTGCGCATCAGCATGACATGGTCTTGCATGAAGTCACCCAGCACGCTGCCGAAGGGCGCAGGCCGTCGTAACGCGGCCAAGGATTCGTCGGGATTCGGGGAAGCCAAGGCCCGCCAGATCGGCTTGCTTTGCTTGACGTTGTACCGACGGCGAAGTGCAGCAACAGGGTTGTCGGCGATCAGCCCGATTTCGACGAGGTGGTCGAGGAAGCGGTCGACAATGCAGACCTGATTGAGCAGCGTCGACAATCGCCAACGTTTTTGCATCTCCTTCAGCCAGGCGTCGAGCATCTGCCGGTCCACCGCCGGATGCCGGCGGGCAACATCTTCGAAGGTGCAAAGGAACCAGCGATATGTCGGTACGCTTCCCGGCCGGAACTGCGATTTTACCAGGAAGGCGTCGACGACGGTGCGATCGGGATCGTGCCAGGCGCTCATGACAGCACCTCCATTCCAGGCACCTCGAGTGCCACGGCTCGGAGATCATCTGTTGCCAGTTTGAGATAAGTATTGGTGGATTCGGTGGATCGATGCCCGAGCACGTCGCCGATGATCTTTTGCGGGACCGATGCCCGCAGCATTTCGACCGCACGTGCGTGGCGGAAGACATGCGGCCCCCGCTTTCCTGCTGGCACTACGCCTGCGGCGGCCAACCGACCGCGGATCATGCCGTACAGGTTCGTCATTGCGATATAGGGTGCGCAGGATCGGACGAAGATTTCCCGCACTTCAACCTGGGGCCGCCCAAGGCGCAGATAATCCAGCAGCGCTTCACCAACAGTCACCATTAGCGGCATGTACGAGTACGCGTTGGTCTTGGTGTGGCAGATCCGGAGGGATTCTGCGCGCCAGTCCACGTCATCGAGCCGAAGGCGGCATATCTCACCTTCGCGCAGCCCATACGTGGCAAGCAGCTGAAGTATCGCATAATCGCGTAGTCCGCGTGGCGATCTGTCCTCCTGCGTTGTCGCCAGAACCGCGGCGATTTGGCTCCTTTCCAGCGTCGACGGCACATCTTCGTAGGCATAGAGCATGGGGCCGATGATGTGTGGCGTCAGATCGGTCGGGATGCGACCCGTCCGATGCAGATGGCGAACCACCGAACGGAGACGCTCAGCGACATCGGCCAATGATTTGCGCCGTAAACCAGGCGCGCGCATGTCCATGTAGAGATCGATGTCCACGATGCTCAACGTTTCGAGGCTGGCGGCACCGGCCCGGTCGAACTGCCATCGCAGGAAGTTTCGCGCCTCCCACATCAGCGCCGCAATGGACGCGCTTGCCAAACCGCGCTCCTCGCGCAGCCATGCCTCGTATTCGCGGCAAATTTCATGTCGATGCTCGTCATCGGGACCGATCATTTCTGCGTCCGGGGGCCAATTGCCTTGAGCAAGCCGGAGGAGCTTGGCGATCGCGGTGCGGGGCAACATGTGCCAACGCGCACTGGGAGGCCGACCGTACTGGATCTCAAAATCCTGAACCGCATAGCCAAAATACTGATCGACCTGCTGCGGCGTCACAGTCTCGACCTGTATATCGCACTCGGCCAGATAATCGAGAAACGCGCGGGCGTAGAGACGGTGGTTCGCCACGACCACGGGATTGTAATTCTGTGTGGTGAGCGAATTCGAGAGTTCGGTGATCAACTCGTCATGCAACTTCAACATGATTGCCTCCTCAGCTGGTCCAGGGACCGCCGAGGTTCGCAACCAATATAATGCGCAGCAACTGCGCACACTATCATGGGAATTCGCCGGTTACGCCGCGCTCCTCCGCATTACCGCTTCCTCGCGATAAGCGATTNCGCAACCAATATAATGCGCAGCAACTGCGCACACTATCATGGGAATTCGCCGGTTACGCCGCGCTCCTCCGCATTACCGCTTCCTCGCGATAAGCGATTATCCACGCCAATTTGCGCACCGCGCTCGATGCCACCCGGGTGACGGACAGCTTTTCCAACGACACCTACAACAGCGGCGCGAAGGCCGCTGCCCTGTCGATCTTCGAATCCACCAAGCAGCGTTTCTTCGGCCAGATCCTGATCGGCATGAAGCTGCCATCGCTGATCCCGGCGATCCGTGCGGATCTGGCCCGGGGCGAGAGTGTCGTGATCCAGCTGGTCTCGACGTCCGAGGCGATGCTCAACCGGGCACTGGCCGCGCTGAATGCCGAGGACCGGGCGAATCTGGACATCGAGCTTTCGCCCAAAGAGTTCGTCATGTCCTATCTCACGGCGGCCTTTCCCGTCCGACAGATGAAGACCTTCGTCGATGACACTGGGAAGACCCGCTCCGAGCCGATGTCCGACGAGGAAGGCCGCCCCATCTTCAGCCAGGAAGCGATCGAGATGCGCGACAATCTCGTCGAGCGGTTCTGCTCCCTGCCGATCGTGGGGTCCGCCCTTGATCATATTATCGGGCATTTCGGGAGCGATGCGGTCGCCGAGGTTACGGGACGCAGCCGGCGTATCGTCGTCGATGCGCACGGTCGCCAGCGTATCGAGAGCCGTTCGCCGCGAACAAACCTTGCCGAGACCGACGCCTTCATGCGGAACGAGAAGAAGATCCTGATCTTCTCGGATGCAGGCGGCACGGGGCGCAGCTATCACGCTAGCCTCACCGCCGAGAACCAGTCGCGCCGCAACCATTATCTGCTCGAGCCCGGTTGGCGCGCCGACGCGGCCATCCAGGGTCTTGGCCGTACCCACCGCACGCATCAGGCAACCGCGCCGCTGTTTCGTCCGGTATCGACCGACTGCCGCGGCGAGCGGCGCTTCATCTCGACGATCGCCCGCCGCCTCGACAGCCTTGGCGCCCTGACACGGGGCCAGCGCCAGACGGGCGGCCAGGGTCTGTTCGACCCGCGGGACAATCTTGAAAGCGACTATGCCAAGGAATCCCTCGAAACATGGTTTCGCCTTTTGGCCGACGGCAAGCTGCGCTCGACCACGCTTGAGGAATTCCAGACCCTCACCGGACTTGAACTGGAGGGCGAAGGCGGCGGGCTAAAGGAGGAGCTGCCGCCCATTCAGCGCTGGCTCAATCGCATTCTCGCGCTGCGCATCACGCTGCAGAATGCGATCTTCGATGAATATCTCGGTCTGATCGAGGCCCGGATCGAGGCGGCGCGCGAAGCCGGCACGCTCGATCTTGGTGTCGAGAGCATCAATGCCGAACGCATCACGATCCTCGATCGCACGGTGATCCGGCGCGACGAGACGAGCGGCGCGGAAACCGAGATCCTGCGCCTCGAAACGGAGGAGCGCTACAAGCCGGTCCCGCTGGACCGCGCGTTGCGGATCCTCGGCGACGACGCGCGCCCGATCGTCAATCGCAAGTCCGGCAGGGCCGCGATCCGGTGCAGCACCTATTCGCTCACCGACGACGATGGCGAGATCGTTCGCCGCTACGAGCTGGTTCGGCCGACCAGTTCCGAGCGGATGCGGCAAGACTTGCTGCTCGAAACGATGTGGGAAGAAACCAGCGAGGAGGAATTTTCGGCGCTGTGGCAGGCCGAGGTCGAAGAGATGCAGGGCAAGACCCGCACCAGCACGCTCTATTTGGTCGCGGGTCTGCTCCTGCCGGTCTGGGATCGTCTGCCCGACGATCATGTTCAGGTCTGGCGGCTGAACACCGATGACGGCCAGTCCTTCCTCGGCCGGATCGTCCCTGCACCGCTGGTGTCGAAGCTCGCGGACGCCTTCGGGATCAATGCCGCCATCACCGTGTCGGGCGACGATACCGCAAAGCATGTGATGACGACCGGCGAGATATCGTCCGTTGGAGCCTACCGGCTCAAGCGCAGCTTGGTCGCCGGGCAGCAGCGCCTCGAACTGCTCGATTGGCCGCACACGCGGCTTGCCGAACTCAAGGCGGCCGGCTGTTTTACCGATATCATCCAGCACAGGACGCGGATGTTCGTTCCCGTCGCGAATGCCGCTGCCGTCATCGAGCGCATCGCCGCCTGACGATCCAGGTCCTCTCTCCGCGCCCAGCGCAGGAGAGGGGAGGGGGCCTTCGGCTTTGTGGGCCTGGTGAGCAGGCTCGCGTGACCGTCGAGGCGGCGCGCCAGTTCCAGATGGAGACGAAAGATGATCCAGTCCGTGAAGGTCAAGAACCTCTCGCTGTCGAAAGACAATGTCCGTAAATCGAGCCGGGAGGCCGGTATCGAAGCCCTAGCCGCCAGCATCGCAACGCAAGGCTTGTTGCAGAATCTCATCGTTACCCCGCTCAAAAAAGCGGGCCATTTCACCGTCAAGGCGGGCGGGCGCCGGCTGCGCGCACTCCAGAGCCTGATCGAACAGGGCACTCTGCCCGTCGACCATGTCGTGCCCGTCCTCGTCCTTACCGACGACGACAACTCGGTCGAGGCGAGCCTCACCGAGAATTTTCAGCGCGTTCCGATGAACCCGGCGGATGAAAGCACCGCGTTCAACTTCCTCATCCAGAAGGGGATGACCGCCGAGGACGTTGCCAAGCGACAGGGCGTCACCACCCGCTTCGTCGAGCAGCGGGTGCGGCTTGCCGAGCTTGCACCAAGCGTGTTCCAGGCTCTCGCCGCCGGCGAAATCACCCTGGGTGTCGCCCAGGCCTATGCCGTGACGAGCGACATCGATCGTCAGGCTCGCGTCTTCGCACAGATGAGCACCTCCTATTATGGCGATCAGCCCGACAACATCCGGCGTGCGATCCTCAACGGCACGATCAAGGCGAACGATGCCAAGGCGCGGTTCATCGGTCGCGATGCCTATGTCGCGGCAGGCGGCCGCATCGAAGGTGATCTCTTTGCCGCCGAGGGGGACGAGAACTGGATCGACGTCGATCTTCTCGAAGATCTTGCCGGCAAAAAACTGGAGGCGGCCGCAGCCGAACTCGCACAGGCCGAGGGCCTTGCCTTCGTGACGCCGATCGCGGCCACCCACGTTCCCTATGATCTCGAGCGACAGCTTCACGAGTTTCACGCGCCCGCGCGGCCGCTCAGCGAAGCGGAAAGCGCGCGTGTCGATGCGCTTTCGGCCGAAAATGACCAACTCGTCGAGCAGCTTGAAGGCGAACTGACCGACGGGACGCCGGAAGCCGAGGCCGCGAACGATCGTCTCGACGAAATCGAACGGGAACTTGAAAGCATCGAGAAATGCCGTCGCGAGATCGATCCGGCGGTCCGGGGGCAGATCGGGACGTTTGTCTATATCGGCGGTGATGGGGAAGCCCGCGTTCACACCCGCATGTTCAGTGAGAAGCCAGTCGTCGATCCAAATGCTCCGCCCAAGGTGACGGGCGGTGGCAATGGTGACGACGGCGCCGGCGACATCGACCATGGACCCAAACTCAGTGCTACGCTGATCGACGAGCTGGCGACCCAGCGGCGACAGATCCTCGTCGCCCACATCGCCAGCGATCCGGCGCTGGCGCTGGACCTGACCATCTTCCTGATGGCGCAGAATGTCGTCTTCGAGCAGAACTACGTCCGCAATCACTCGACGCTCAAGTCTAGCGGGGCGCAATTCCCGATCTTCGGCTTCCGTGACGAAGGGTCGATGGCGTCGCAGACCATCGAGGACCAGCGCCAGCGTCTCGATACGAGCTGGGCCGGTCACAAGACCATGACCGAACGGTTCGACGCCTTCCGCGCGCTCGACGACGAGGCCCGCGGCAATTGGGTGGCCTTCTCGATCGCTCGCACGCTGGAGCCGAGCCTGAATGTTGCCGAGGGCGGACGGTCAAACGGATTCCACGACCATCTTGGCCGCGCGCTCGACATCCAGGTCGAGCATTGGTGGCGCCCCACGGCCGAGAATTTCTTCGGCCGCGTCAAAAAGGACGTCATGCTCGACGCGCTCGAGGACATTGGCGGGCCGATCCTGCGCGGGCGCTACAAGGACGCCAAGAAGGGCGACCTTGCCGCGACCTGCGCCTCGCTCTGCAACGGGCAGGGGATCGTCGAGGCCGAGGTCCGCGAAAAGGCGGCGGCTTGGCTGCCGGATGCGATGCGCTTCGATGCCATCGAAACGCCAGAGACCATCGCGCTGCGCTCGACCTTCATCGACGAGGGCGATGACGTCGATCCCGGCGATGATGGTGACGAGGAGTCCGACCCTGATGATGCGACGCACGACGGTCAGGAGGATTTGAGCGAGGCGGCCTGACGCCCGCTTGCACAGTTCGAGGCGACTGGGGGCGGCACTCTTCGCGGAGTGCCGCCCCTCCTTTTGTGCCCCGACGGCGGCCTCTCAGAGGGGAGGGCGCTGCTCCGGGCTCGCCTCTACCAGATCAGGAGAAATTGCTGTGGCAAAGACCACCGATAAACCGTCGCCCGCCGACACCATCACAAACGCGATCATCGACAAACTCGAATCCGGCGTGCGCCCTTGGGTGAAGCCGTGGCGACCTGGCCTTGGCGGCCGTCCACTTCGCGCGACCGGCGACCCGTACAAGGGCATCAATTGCTTCTGGCTGTGGCTCTGCGCCGAAGGGGCGGGCTACCATTCGCGCACCTGGATGACCTACAAGCAGTCGCAGGCGCTGGGCGGTCAGGTGCGCGAAGGCGAGCGGTCGCAGATCGCCATCTTCTACAAATCGTACAGCAAGATCGTGGAATCGCCCGTTACCGGGGACACCACCGACGAAATGCGCCGGGTGCTGCGATCCTATGCCGTCTTCAATGCCGATCAGATCGAGGGGCTGCCGGAGAAATTTTATCCATGCCCGGTCAACGTGGTCGCCCCTGACGACGAGTTGCCGGATCGCGCGGAGCGCTTTCTCGATGCCCTTCCGGCGAAGGTTCACCAGAGCGGCGATCGGGCTTTTTATGACCGCGTGGCCGATAGCATCACGATGCCGCCCGTCGCGTTGTTTTCCACCCGCGCGTATTTCGCGTCGACGTTGGCGCATGAGGCAGGGCATTGGACCGGCCATCCTGACCGGCTAAACCGAGAGTTCGGCAGGAAATTCGGCGACAACGCCTACGCTTTCGAAGAGCTTTGCGCCGAGATGACATCCGCCTTGCTCGGCGCGGATCTCGGCCTCCCGACCACCCATATTGACGATCATGCAGCGTATATCGGCTCGTGGCTCGCGGTGCTGCGCAAGGATTCCCGTGCCATCATGACGGCTGCGGCAAAAGCCGAAGCGGCCGCCGCCTTTCTGCTCCGCGCAACTGGCCTCGCCACGTCGGACGACGTTCAGGAACAGATCCGTGAAGCAGCATGATCGCCGCGATCACCCGCCCAGGCCCCGTCGGCTACCGACGGTTCGCCGCAGCGTTCAGCCACGCAAGGACAGGGGAGGAGAGGGAGCCTTCGGCTTTTTGAGCGCGCCAGGGCGCTCAGAGGGAGGCTCCCATGTTCTACGATACGCTCTACCGCCACAATCAGGCCCTTTCCCCCGCCGGTCTGGACCATCTGCCGGCGGCGCTCCACGCCCTCAACGCCGCCGTCGACGATTGTCAGCGTGCCGGCAAGCCTGTCGCCGGCGACGCGGCAATCCTTCTTCTCATCCGCCATCTGGCAGACGTTGCCGAACGCGATACGCCCAGCGTGAACGCCCTTCGCCTCCGTTGCGAAGCGGATCGCCTGGCGGTCGCCGCCGCGCCAGCGCTGCTCGACATCGCCGGGCAGAGCGTCGGCGGAAACTACCACGCCAAACGTACCTTCCACTATCAGGCGCGCCGCGCGCTTGCACGTCTCGCGACGGCTATCGGCCTCGACGCGGACGAGGCTCGTATCAACACCGTCATGGGTGCCGATCACGAAGACGGCACAACAGAGCTGCGTCACGCGGATCTCGCCGTTCGCGTCGTCCCGCGCGGCTTCCTTCCGGACAGCGAAGTATCGATCAGCCGGTGTCGCGACGGGCAGGAGGTTGGCAAGCCCCACCGCGCGCCAATCGCTGAATTGCTCGACGTGGCCGCGTTCCAGCGCCGGCTTGCCGGCACGCCCGTCGATATCGGCGCTGTGCGCCTCGCGGCCGCCGCCTGAACCCCGCAATTGCAGGAGATCTCTCATGGGTTGGCTCTTCATGCGCGATATGGGTTGCTACGCCACCCCGCGCTCCTATCTCGACAACCAGTTCACCTATGCGCACGCGGATCATCGTCTCACGGTTCTCGCGTCTTCGATGGTCGGCTCGACCTATTACGCGGCATGCGAACGGATCGAGGCGTCCGGCGCTCGGGCCGTATTCGCCGTCGTGTGCCTGACCCGGCAAAGCACCGGCGCGCGCGAGGGCTGCACGTTCGGCTACAAAGACATGACGGAAACGATGGGACCGTGCGAAAGCGACTGCCCTGCTGCAATTCTCGATGAATTGACCGAGACCGACAGCCTCTACGCTTCCGAATGGCGCGCACGCTGTCGTGCCAACCTGGTTCGCCGCAAGCTCGAACGCGCGAAGCCGGCCCCGAAACCGGGACAGACCATCGTGTTCGACGAGTCCATCCGTTTCAATGACGGCGAAGATCGCAACCGCTTCACGGTCATTGCCAATCCGAAGGGCAAGGCACCGCTGTTTCGCGATCCCACAACCGGCGCCGTGTGCCGGATCGCAAAGCTCAGGACGCGCGCATACCGGCTTATCAACCCGGCCATTGTCCCGAAGGACTCGACCGATGGTTGAGCGCGCCCCGGTGATCGCGGCCTGGGGCGCGGGCGTCGATTCTACCGCCATGATCATCGAGCTCGTCGAACGAGGCGAGCCGATCGATATGGTGTTGTTCGCCGATACCGGTTCCGAGAAGACCGATACCTACGCGTTCATCCCTGTCTTTCGTCGTTGGATGGACCGTCACGATGTCGCGTCCGACATCGTCCGCTACGAACCGCGAAATTTCAAGCATTGGCCGCCCTATGATAGCTTGGGCACCAACATGCTGACCAACGCCACCCTGCCGTCCAAGGCATTTGGGCGGGGGTCGTGCTCGCTCAAATGGAAGGTGGCGCCCCAGGACAAATGGACGGCGCAATGGGCGCCCGCGATACGGTGCTGGAGAGAAGGCGGACGTGTCGTCAAACTGATCGGCTATGACTGTTCCAGTGCCGATCAGCGACGCTACGCGCATGCCGAAGGATATGCCGACCCTCGCTATGATTATCGGTATCCCCTTCGTGAACTGGGTTGGACCCGGGCGGATTGCACTGCGCGCATTGAGCGTGCGGGCCTCCCTATACCGCCCAAATCCTCATGTTTCTTCTGTCCCGCAATGCGGCCGCACGAGGTGGATGTGCTCTCCAAGGATGAGCTTCGCACCATCGTTCTGATGGAGGCTCGCGCAAAACCGCGCTTGCGCACGATCGATGGCCTCTGGCGCAAGCCCGTTGTCGGGCGAGGCGGGGCGACACCGAGACCGGGCAATATCACCGCCTATATCCGTCAACACGGCCTTCTCTCGCCGTGCGAGGTTGATCGGATCGTTGCGGATGCACCGCTCGCGCTGGTCGCGTTCCAGGCGGCGCAAGCCCGCAAGCCCGTCGAGCAGCGTATGTCGATGGCGCGCTGGCTCGACGCATTCCACCGGGGTCAGTCCGCAGGCTGACCCCCTCACTAGCTACGGAGACTCTCATGGCCGATCGCGCTTCTGTCGCGATCCGCATCGGCGGATCGCTGTCCCCTGACCTCCTCCCCGACTTCTGTGCTGCCGTCGCGAGCGACGGTGCCTTCACGGATTGGGAGGGGACCGCGTTCGATCCGGACGATCTCGATACGAGCGTTCCCCTATACCTAGCCGACCATGAGGTCGCCTGGGGCCGGTTCGAGGCGATCGAGACTTTCTGTGTCGATCATGCCCTGGTCTTCGCCCGCTGGGCTGGCGGCGCTCCTGGGGCGTTCGGCCCGGAGCGGGTGGTCTTTGACGGCACGACCATTCGGCGTTTCAGTGCCTCTGACGATGACGAGATCCTGATCTCGGCGGAAACGGTGCGCGGCCTCGGGAGCTATGCGGCGGTGCTGTCGCATCTCGCAGCGGCAGAGTTGGAGATACCTCCGTTTCGGATATCCGTCAGTATCTGAAGACAAGGCGAAACCGGCCTGTGCCGACACCTCCCCGCCAGAGGATGCCGCATATGGGCGCCCGCGAGGCGCTGGCAACCCGCGAACGGCGGGCCGAGTTGCCGTGTGCCACGGCTGCCCGCACCACCCCTTGTTCCCGAGTTCCCCTCGGCTGTGCCTCGGTGCCAGCCCCTCTTTTGCGAGCGCCTGGAGGATGCGCATCCGGCGGAGAGGCCGCCGGCACAGACAGAAAGGCTCGCTATCATGTCCACATCGCTTGCAGCCGCACTCGCGGCACTGGAGCTAGGGCACCTCGAACCCCGCGCTGAAGACCTCATTGGCATGGCGCCGCCACCAACCGAGGCGCTGGAGCAGACCGTTACCGCAATCTGGAGCGATCTCTTCACGACGATGGGAAACACCTCGCTGGAGCGCGACATCGAAGACCTGGGCTGGGGCCTGGTGAACCTCTTCCACCGCGCCGCCGCCAAGAAACACGGATTGGTCGATCGGTTGACCGACGACATCCGCCTTCTCCTTGCCGAACAGGACGGCTCC
Organism: Sphingomonas sp. Root720; assembly: GCF_001428605.1. Classification (GTDB taxonomy): domain Bacteria; phylum Pseudomonadota; class Alphaproteobacteria; order Sphingomonadales; family Sphingomonadaceae; genus Rhizorhabdus. The sequence goes on along the minus strand of NZ_LMID01000017.1, from coordinate 93,718 downwards.
GAAATCAGCACGGCCAATTTGGAAGAAAAGATCGATCTCGCCAAGAAGGTCGAGGAATCCGCTGGTGCCTTCGAGATCATGCGCGATGCCGCCGCCGCGCACTATATCCGGGAGACCGGGAGATCGTGGGTGCCATCGTCCGGCAACCGCATCTCGCTCGGGGTCACCGCCGGGATCGTCGATGGCCATGCCTTCCTGCGAGCGCGCCGCGAGCGGGCTCTGAACGCCAACACCGCGCAGGGTACGCCCGTTGTGTTCGCCGGTGGCCGCCTCACCTTCGCCAACGACGAAGATATGAAGACGTTCGCCGATAACCTGCTGGCCACTCTCAACAAGGTTCGCGCTCATGTCGGGGACATGTATCTCGTACACGGCGGCGATATGAAGGGGATCGAGCGGCTTGCAGCGTCCTGGGCCGAGCAGAATGGCATCCAGCAGGTGCGGTTCGGTCTCGATCGCAAACTCGGAGATCGCGCGGGCTTCCGTCGCAACGAGCAGATGCTCTCGCTCAAGCCGCGGTTCGTGGTCGCCTTCCAGGGCAACGGCGTGACGGAGCGGCTTGTCATCGAAGCCAAGGCTCGGGGACTGCGTGTCGTTGATCGCCGCGGCCCATTGGGAAGCCCTCCTGCAGCTGCCTGTCGCGGTGCGGGCTGAAGCCGCGGGCCGCCGGTTTTCCGGCGGCCCTTTTTCGCTCCGTTCACCGTCGTCCTCTCGAGATTCCCGCAGGCGAGAGGGGAGGGTGCCGAGGCCCTTTTGGTGTCGCTGAATAGCACTGGAACCCGTCGGCCGTGCTGGCGGCCGGGACGCGGTTCAAAGTCCACCAGCCATCCGCGTTGCCGACGCTTTGCCGGCTGTCGCCCTTACCACGAACTAGAGAGAGATGATGATGCGCGATTTGCATGATGAGGAGCTGCGCGCGCTGCTGGCCTTCAGGCAGCGTCACGGGCGCTGCTGGAAGGCCGCGCTGCTGCTACGCTGGTCGGCCGGCACGGACACCGATGAACCAGATTCGGCGCATTTGCGCCATCTGCGCAATATCGCGGGGCCGCGCTGGTTGATCGGACTTCCTGCCGTTACGCTCGATGAGGCCGCGCGCCGTTTCGCCGGGATCGCCGATCCGGCGCTGGTCGCCATTTTCATGGCGAATGCTGGGGAATTTGCCCGCGGTGCGGCGGGTAGCGTGAAGATCGCCCCCGCGAGTGCCGCACATTCGCTGGCGATCGCGATCGAACTCGGTCTCAAAGCCTTTCTGATGAAGGCCGGCTATGCCGACGACTGGAACCGTGTCCATATTCGGCATGACCTCGAAAAGGCCCTGGCGCTTGCGATGGAGGCGGGCCTGTCTGGTTTGCCTGCGGAATTGCCGGCACTCGCCGCAATCCTTTCGCCGGCCTATCGCTGCCACCAGATCGACGCCTTGTTCCGGGCCGGAGCGTCACCCTTCGATGTGGCTGACGCCTCTCACTGCGTCGACCGTCTCCTTGCCGTGATCAGGGCGCAGATCGCGTGACGGCGCGCCACCGCCTCATCCTGTGCGCGGTTTGAAAAGGCGCTCGCCGATCGCATGAAGCCGGGGATGGGGGTGGCCTGCGGCGTACCGTGCGTCAGACGGCCATTATGTCTGTCGCCTTGAGGGTTGCCGTCGCTTCGCTGCGGACGACAGTCCAAGGTGGGAAGAGCGCTGACGGCCAGTTGTGGAGTCTCTGCCTGGCGGGGACATGCCGCGGCGATAGGGCAAGGTTTCTGCACCGGTTCTTGGGTTCATAGAACCAAAGTCACCATCCCTTCTTTTTGACCTGATCCCTAAGTCGGTCGTTCGGTTCTTCCAACCCGCTCCCCTTCGGGCCGAGTTGCCGTGTGCCACGGCTGCCCGCACCACCCCTTGTGTCGGGGTTCCCCTGCGCGGCTGACGCGCTCCGGTGGAAGCACCGCCCATGCCCGCCTTTTTTGGGGGTCAGTCGAAGGGACGGTCCCTTCGGCACTCAAAAAAGGAACCTCGACATGCAGAACCTCGTCATCCTCGCCGGCAATGTCGGCGCCACGCCGGAAGCCCGCACCACCCAGGGCGGCACCAAGATCACCCACTTCAGCCTCGCGACCTCGCGGCCCAAGCGCGACAGCAACGGCAAGATCGTCAAGGACGACAATGGCCGCCGGATCGAAGATACCGAATGGCACCGGATCACCTGCTTCAACGGCGTCGGCAAGACCGTCGAGCAATATGTCGACAAGGGAATGAAGGTGATGGTGCGCGGTCGCATCCACTACACCCGCTGGACCGACAACGAGAATATCGAGCGGTACGGCGTCGAGATCATCGCCGACGAGGTGACCTTCCTCACCCGCGCCAAGCCCGCCAGTGGCGACCAAGGCGGTAATGACAGCTCGGTCGATGACGACGAAATTCCCTTCTGAGACCGGCAAGGCCCGGCGGCTCACGCCGCCGGGCCTTTTTGCTGTTTTTGCCGCTTCCTTATCAGGTCATCTGGGTGTCGGTGTTCAGCTTGTTCTGCAGTTCAGCGATGCTTTCGATCACGGTGTCGAAACTTGGCGCATCACCGAAGACCATACCGGTCATGGCGCGATAATCACGGCGCAGATCATCGACCATATTGCCTTCCGGACATAGCGCGAAGCTTCCCGCCACGGCCGTCGCCAGATCGAAAGCCGGCCGGTTGAAGAACAGCCGAGCATGGGCGACACAGTCACGGCCGAGCGCCGGGTCGGTCAGCGCGCGTTTACCGGCGTCGGACTGCAACAGCTCGTGAAGATCATAATAATGACGCGATACGCGCTGGCCATTGCCGCGCAGTACTCCGCGAATTTCGAACCAGCGCCGCAGGCCATGGAGGATGACCACCTTGTCCCAGAAGGTCCGCTCCGCATCGACGATCGTGATATTGGTGATGGCCAGATCGATCCCCGGCACGTCGCTTTCGAGATAGGGCCGGACCGTCTGTAATGCGTGAGGATCGAGCGCGGACTTCGCGCCAGACTCGATCTTCACCGCCTTGCCGACATAGGCGTCGACAGGCGTGACCGTAGGATAGCTTAGATAAAGCGCCTGCGCGTCCTCGGGGTCCGGTTCGACGCGCCATTGCCCGGTGGCGATGTTCAGGCGGTCTGCGGCTTCGCCAACGAGCGTGGCGAGCTGGTCGTGCAGCGGTCCCTGAATATACGCCTCGCAGGCCTTGCCGATTGCGTCGAGCGCGCCTTGCCGTTTCTTTCCGCTCATCGCCTCGAGTTCGGCGATCGACGCGGTCTGCCCCAGATCGTCGCGAAAGACGGTGACGTCGATATCCTCGGAGAAGCGCCGAATGAGCCCGAAGCCCTTCGACAGCGAGGTACCACCCTTGAACAGCAGGCGTGGACCTGACGGCAATCCGTTGAACAAGGCGTCGAGCGTCCAGCAGACCCAGAAATCCTTTTCGACATTCTGGGGCGTCGTGCCGATGCGTTGCGCGGTTGTCGTGAACAGGCCGAGACGGGTCTCGTCGTCTGCGCTGATGATCCGGTCATAATCAGGGTTCATCATGCGGCCGATGCCTGGCTGGCCAGCATCGGCTTGAGATATGCCTGCATCCATGCTGGCAAAGTCGAAAGGCCATCGGCCAGATCGTCGCGCAGGGTTTTGCCCTGCCGGGAGTCATGCAGCAGCGTCCTGAGCCGCCGGTTGACCATGGCATCGTCCTGACTGTCACCGCCCATCGTATCGCGCAGCCAATGGAGTGCCTGGACTATACGCATCGCGGGCCGCCCCGCCCAGAAGAGCTTGCTGGCAGCGGTCAGGCGGAAGCTGATGGTGAGATGGCCGAGATGGATTGTCTTGAGCCGCGCATCGGTATGAACGACGATCCTGGCCGGGACCGCATTGGTGAGACCCAGATCATTGGCGGCGGTCATGCCGTCGACCAGCACCCGGATCTGATCGCGGCGGGCGACCGCGTCGATGACCTCGCGCGGATCGGGCGGGCTGCTTTGCTGGGTCAGGCTGTTGCGCCCTGGCTTGTCGTAGAGTCCGCGATCGATCCGGCGGAGCATGCCGGCGGTCACTAGGCGTTGCAGTGTCTTGTCGACCGCATCGCGGCTGCCGAGGTCAAGGAAATCCCCCGGCGTCCACACCGCTTTGGGCACGCGCGCGTCGATCCGCTGGAGAATGGCGGCTTTTAGGTCGGTAGCATCAATGGCCATGTCCGAAATACCTATACAAATTTCGGACAAGAGTAAATCGAACCCGTCCGAAATTTGTACGCAGATTTCGGACAAATTTCTCGGTCTGCCCTTTGCGCCCTGTCAGCGGCAATGGCCTGCCGCATAGCGCTGCCATCGCAGCACTGTGCCCGTCGCGATCATCGCGCAGCTCAGGTCACCGATCCCCGGCGCAGAACACCAGGCCCCGGTGCGATCCCCTTTCGCGTTGCCGGTTGACCGGCATTGGAGCGTCGGACCAGTGACAAGGGTATGGCCGGTGCCGCTTTTGCCCCTGGCGCCGCCAAGCAATCGGACCAGCGCGTCCCGCGCGGCAATGCCGCTGGCGCGCGGGCAGGGTTGTCCCCGCCGGCATGAGCCGTCGATTTCGCGCGCCGCTATTCCGCCAAGCCGAATCCGTGGTCCCTCCCGGCACCACACCGGTCCATCGCCGTCCCACACCCTGATGGGCGTGCAAATGAATGCCTGCCCGGCGGGTACGGTCGCGACAGCGAGAAGCAAGGCTATGAGCATCAGCGATCGGACAGGGACGAATCGTTCGTCATGTGTCGGGGAAGAGCGGCAATGTCCCCGCCATCGCGGCGGGCTCATCGGCGAGAATATCATAGCAGCGCAAACGGACCGCCAGATGCCGGGCCAGCTGCGCGACCGCACGCCGCCGTGCGGTCGCGTCACCGCAGCGAATATCCGTCACTAGTGCCGGTTCGGCCGTTGCGAGCGACACCTCGAGATGGAGGGCCAGGCTATCTTCATCGACTCGGAGCATGGCTGGAGAATAGAACAAACAAAGAACAATCATCAAGCAGAACATGCGCACTTTTGTCGCGATACGCGATTGCCGTTGGCGGCATGATGGTAGCCGCCCTCGATCCCGCAATCGGTGTAATGAAGCACGATCAAGCTGTTGCTAGCGCAAAATGACAGCCGGTTCGGCCGGATTGGCGATCACAACAGCTGACCCAAACCCATGTCTGCGGTGAGGCCGACCCACGCATCGCATGATGTCCGTCCGGTGGGGCCATGACCTCTTCTGGCCAGCAGTTTCACCCCGCTCTTTGAGGCGCAATCCTTGGTCCGGCGGGCGGCCTAATGCCATCAACCCATAAAGGGTCCGGTCGCTTCGCTACGGCTTTTGGCCTGCGGCAAAAAGTGATCGCGGCCACCCACCGAACACTTCGGGCGCCAGTCGAGCGGGGATGAACCCGCCGGCTTTCAAGGAGCCTCGACATGTTCACCGACATCAAGATCGCCCGCCTCAATGCGCTCGGCCTTTCCAAAACCCTCATGATCGCAACGATGGTCATCGGTATCGGCAACCAGTTCGCCGTGATTACCGCCGACGACTTTGACGGCGACGTGGTCGTCATCAACGAATATGATCCGTTCAGCTGAAACCTTCAGGCGGGGGCATCCGCCCCCGCCCTTATTGTGCGAGCGCTGATTGGACGATCTTACCGAGGAAGCGAGCCCGCATTTCATCCACTCGACCCTGCGTGAGCGCATCGTGGAGCATGTCTTTGTCGGGGAAGCGCTGCGCCGCCTGTGGCAACTGGGTGTGACCGACGTCGAGGTGCTGCGCTCCGAATTCGACGCGGGCGGCTATGATCTGGTCATGGCCCGCCGCAGCGTGACCCGCCATATCCAGTTCAAGACCAAAATCGTCGGCGGCAAGACCGATGAGGTCAAGATCAGCCTCAAGCTGATGGAGAAGCCGAGCGGATGCGTCATCTGGATCGTGGTGACGCCGGATCTCCTCTTCGACCATTATCTGTGGTTCGGCGCGGAGCCAGGCGAGCCTTTGCCGGATATCAGTCCGTTCGCCGTCGCCAAACATAGCAAGGGCACGGCGGAGGGCGAGAAGAATGTGCGGCCGAACCACCGCAAGGTCCGGATATCCAGGTTCGAGAAGGTCGCCAGCCTGGACGAGATATTGCTTCGTTTGTTCGGTGATCTGGCTAACGCGAAGGGGGCTTAAGCGGGCAGGGCGGCTCCGGCTGCGCCGGACCGGGCTCTAGGCGGACCGCCCCGAGCCCCGTGCCGGGTCTCGGCCCATGCGGGTCACGATCCCTGCCGAGGGCAGGTCGTCAACGGCGCTGTGGACTCGGCAGGTCTGCGGCATTCGCGACAGGGGCTGGTCGCCCATGCGCTAGATGCGCGGGCGGGCACAGGCTCAGCCCGTCGCGCAACGCCGCATCATCGACCAGGATCCGCCACGGTCCACCATAGCGCCGGGCCGCGAGGTAGAAGGTCGCGCCATCGCACGCGACCATGCGGCATTGCTCCTGGCGATCGATCAACGACGCATTCCCGCCATAGCGGGCGACCAGCTCGTCGAGATCGGCGCGCATCAGGGCGCCGCAGCGACGGCACTGGGTACGAACCTGGATCTGCAACCGCTGCATTGCGCCGACGCTCGATGTCCAGCGTGGCCAAAGGGCGATGATCCGGGCGGTGTCTGTCATGATCGGATGATAGCGAAGCCCTCGCTCGCGCGTCCAGCAGCACGTCTGAAAAGTCGGCCATGCCGTTCCTTATTCCCTCTGACCGCCGCACCGACGGTCCCTTCCTGGCTTGACGTCCTCGCCGCGGCACTTGCCAGCGCAAGCCCGGTGCCGGGCTTCTCCACATCCGTTGCGACCCTGTCGGGTGCGCGGGCGCGCTATGCCCCGGCGGTCCGGTCGCCTGTCGAAAGGCCCCGATCGGCGGGGTCTGACACAGATCAGGAAGTCGAACGTCATGGCCGACCCCCAGAATGACAAAGCCGTATCCGCAGACCAGCGCGTCGCGACCATCGCGCGGCTCAATGATGCCCTGCGCCAGTCCATCCATAGCCCGGGCGTCAACCAGGTGGTCATGACCGCCGGCGTCGCCGAGCTGATCGGCGATACCAGCCTGTTTCGCGGGTTCCAGCGTCGCGCCGAATTGCTGCGCACCGTGCGCGACTATGACGCCTTTGGTCCCGACGTCGATCCCCATGGCGAGCGTGATTTCGGGCGCTTCGAATTTGCCGGCGAAGCCTTGTACTGGAAGATCGATTATTATGATCGCGCGCTGACCTATGGGTCGCCCGATCCGACCGATCCCGAGGTCACCACCCGCGTGCTGACGCTGCTTCTCACCCACGAATATTGAGCTATCATGGCCCCGACCCTGTCGGGGCCACCTTTTACCGAAAGGATTCGCAGATGAGCGAGCCTGTCATCCAAGCCCTCGACCGGCTTTTCGATCTGGCCGCCTCGGACACGGGGCAAGCGCGCCGCGCTGCCAACTTCCTGCTCGCCTGGTGGAATGCGCAAGACAATGGCGGGTTCGATCTTGCCGACCTGTTCGGCGTCGACCACGCCGTTGCGGCCGACATGGCCGTCGTGTTCGTCTATCTGGGCGGTCATCACGGCGCGATCTTTCCCGACCAGCTCGGCTATGAGGACAAGATCGTCGCCCTAGTCCACCAGTGGCGGTTGCGTGAGGTCGCCGACTGACCAAGGCGTCGCATCGCGCCAACCGAGCCCGCTGGCATGGCCGCCGGGCTGCGCACAATGTCTCACCGAGCGATGGTGACACCGGCCATCCCCCTAACCGGGGGGATGGCCGAAAAGTCTGCTTGAGCAGACTATCGCCGGTGCCGTCTGACGCCCACCGGGTCTTGCTCCCCGGCACGAGAGGGGAGGCTGTGCGGCGAGAGCGGCCGCGTTTTGCTGCGCGGCGAGGGGACCGACCGGTTTCCCTGGAACATGCCAAGGAGACCCGCCGTGGCCGACTATTTTTCGCGTCATCCAGACCATGCGTTGCTGTTCGCATTCGCCTGCTTCGTCATCACCGTCTACCTGTTCCGTTATGTCGGACCCGGCATCGGCGGGGGCGGCGACAGGTCGTCGCGCGAGCATTATGAGCGCAACCTGCGCGATGGTCCCAAAGACTATGAATCCTGACGGCGCGGCGGCGATGCGAACGATCGTCGTCAGCCTGCTCAAGGGCGGGGTCGGCAAGACCTTTCTCGCAACGCACCTCGCCTGGTATCTTGCCGAGCAAGCCGGCAACCGGGTCGCGTTTCTCGACCTCGATCCGCAGGGCAGTTCCACCCGCCGGCTCGCCGGCGAGCGGACCGGGTGGTTCGCAGCGGACCTGTTCGATCCCGAGGCGCGGCTCGACCTGAGCGATGCGCCAGGCATCACGGTTTTCGCCGCCGATCCGCGCCTGCAGATGGTCAAGGCAGCCGCGGATGTCCGCGATTTCCTCGGCCGGTTTCCCGCGCTTGGTGCGCATTTCGATCATATCGTCATCGACACCGGTCCCAAATGGGATGAGCTCACCTTGAGCGCGATGGCGGTGGCCGACGCGGTGATCGCACCGGTCCAGGTCGCCGAGGATTCGATCGAGTGCGCCAAGATGCTGCTCACCGCGCTCAAAAAAGCGGAAGGGGCGAGAGGCGGGCGCAAGGTCGATTTTCTCGGGCTGTTGCCCTCGATGGTCAATCCGTTCGACCGGCGCGAAATGGACAATGCGGTCAAGCTCGCCCGCGCCGTCGGCGAGAAACTGATGTTTCCTGCCTTCATCAAGGCGCGCCCGACCTACAAGCATTCGGCCGAACAGCATCATCCGGTCTGGCGCGAAACAGGCAGCGGCGCGAAAGCGGCGGCTGACGAAATCCGACCGATCCTGGCCGAAATCGTTCGCCGGATGGATGACCGTCGCCTGAGTGCGGCGTGATGGGCAAGTTCGATCAGCGCGCCGAAGAGTTCGGACTGCTTGTCGGTCTCCACGACAGCGCGCGGCGCGTCGAGGATCTGCCGCTCGACTGGATCATCGCCGACCCCGAAAATCCGCGCCGCATGTTCGACGAGACGGAGCTCAAGGATCTTGCCGCTTCGATCGCCGCGCGCGGCGTCCTGCAGCCGATCATCGTTGCCCCGAAAAATGGGGACGGGCTTCATGTCATTCGCGTCGGCGAGCGGCGCTTTCGGGCATCGCGCCTTGCGGGGCGCGAGACTATTCCGGCGATCGTGATGGCGGTGGTGAATCGGGCCGACACGCTCGCCGATCAGATCGTCGAGAATGACCAGCGCGCGGGCCTGACCTCGCATGATCTCGCGACCGGCATCGAACGGATGCTGGCCGCCGGCGTCACCCAGGCGGAGATCGCCCGCGCGCTCGGCCGCTCGAAACAGTTTGTATCGCTCTACGCCGCCTGCGCCGATATGGCGCCCTGGTTGCGAGCAGCGATCGATCAGATGCCGATCCGGTTGCTTTACGACCTCCACCGTGCTGCCCGCACGCATGGCGGCGCGGTGCGCGCCTATGTCGAGCGGCTCGGCGATGAAAGCGTGACCTTGGCCGAGGGCGGCCGGTTCATCGCAGGGCTCAAGGCATCCGAGGCTTCGCCCGATGCCGGATTGCATGTCGTGCCTGCCCTGTCGAATGGGCAGGGTGCCGAGCGCGCTGCGCCGAGAAGGTCGGTGCGTGCCGGTGCTGGCCTGCGGTCGATGTTCGGCACGGAGGTGTCTTTGCAGCCCCGGCCCCTCGATGCGGTTCGGGTGACATTGGGCGGGCGGACCGGACGTTTGATCCTGCCCGAGCGGGTTCGGGTGGTGTTCGACGACGGCGAGGAGATCGAAGCGCCCGTAACTGACATCGCCGTGGGGTAAACCATCGGCGGGGCGGGGCGGGCGCTCACTCATTCACCCCTCACTCCGCGTAGAAACGATCGAGCTTTTCAGACAATTTTGACAGCCGCGCCCCTTCTTCAGGGGCGCGGCTGTCTTCATTTTCGCGGATCGGGCGGATTGGATCGCTCGGAAATATTCTGCTTTTTTGTAGATGTCAGATTGGATGAGATACTTGCCTTGAAGACGGGCAGAGTCTGCTTGAGCAGACTATAAGACGAGTGGTTTTAGGTGAGGGCCGGATAGGCTTGGCGCCGTCATTGTTAAACAATAGCAATGGGGTGTGGCGTTTTTTGGCCTCCGTCTGCCCGATGATCTCGCGGCGCGCTTCGATGCTAGGGCGACTGCCGCCGGTGGTCGCTCAGCGCTCCTGCGCAAGCTGATCGACGGTGCGCTTGAGGACGCCGGGGACAGGTCGAGTGAGACGGCTTCGCCTCGGACCCGCACGACTGACCGGCTGCAGCTTCGGCTGTTGCGCGAGGATATTGAGCGGCTCGATGCGGCCGCCGATGCGCGCGGGCTAAAACGCACCGAATGGCTCGTCATGCTGTTGCGTCGGCGGCTTCATACCCATCCGCTTCCGCCGCGCGCCGACCGGGTGCAGATCGCGCAGTCCTGGCGCGAGCTCAACCGGATTGGCATCAATCTCAACCAAGCGGTCCATGCCCTTCATGCCGCGACCATGGTGGATTCCCGTCTCGACCTGGCGCGCGAGGCCGCGCGGGTCGCTTCCTTCCGTGACGAGGTGGCCGACCAGCTGCGCGCGCTTGGCCGCGCGCTCAAAGGTGACCTGAGCTATTGGGATACGCCCGATGACTGAGGATGATGACGGCGTCCTGCCGCTCCCCAGTCTGATGGAAGCCTGGCGACCGCCGACCGGAGGCAAGCGCAGCCTGCGCGGGGCGACGCTGCGGATCCGCTCGGGCGGCAAGGGGAGGGGCGGGAGCGCCGCTGCGCCGATGTTGTCGCCGGCCGAGGCGCGCGCCAAGCTTGAGCGGATCGTGCGCAAGGCGCCCGAGGTCATGGTCAAGATCTCGGGCAAGCAGCGTGGGGCCAGGCACCTCGCCGAACATTTTGGGTATATATCGCGGCACGGGAAGCTCGAGGTTCGGAGCAGCGAAGGCGAGATCGTCACCGACGAAAAGCGCCTGAAGGCGATCGCGGCCGATTGGGACATGCTCGATCAGGCGATGAATGCTTATGGCAAGGAGCGACCGACCTCGATGTCGATGGTGTTGTCGATGCCCGGCGGTACGACCGATGCCGCAACGATCCATGATGCCGTCCAGGCGTTCGCGCGCGCCGAGTTCGAAGGGCAGTTCAGCTATATGGTGGCGCTCCACACCGACACCGCTCACCCCCATGTCCATCTGACCGTCGCGACCCAAGGTGCGGACGGGGCGCGGTTCAATCCGCGCAAGGCAGACCTTCATCATTGGCGCGAAAGCTTCGCCCATGAATTGCGCCAGCGCGGTGTCGCCGCCGAAGCGACGCCGCGGCGCGCGCGCGGCCATGTCCAGAAGCGGGTGCGGTCGCCGGCGCACCATCTGGAGGCGCGGACAGCAGGGCAGGGGAGGGACTTGGATCTTAACCGGCTGATTGAGGAGCGCGCGCAGGCGTTCGCACGGTCGAAGAACCCGGAGCGTCGGGTGGAGGACGTGCTGGCGCTCGGCCGCCAAAAGCAGATCCGGGGGGCTTACGCAGATGCTGCGGCCGCGCTGGCGGCAACCGGGAAGGCCGAGGATCGCGCGCTGGCCGAGGATATCGCAGGGTTCGTCGCCGATATGCCGGCGGCGGTGTCGCGGCGATTGGAGCGGGCGCGGGAGATCATGATCGCCGATCGGAGCGAGGTTGCAGACCGCGACGGGCGAGACAAAGACAGCGCTGCGGTACAACGATCCATCATCGATCGAGGTCAACTTAAGCCCGATGATCGCGAGCGCTAAAGTGTGCAAAGCAGCCAAGCAGGCGGGAATCTCGAACACCTATGGGACCGCGGTTAACCCGCAGTACGACTTCGGCCAATATCCAGGCTTTCCAATGTCGGAAGGCAGCGAGAACCGCCCGGTTCCATAATGTATCTTGCGAAAAATACTGGTGAAAGGCAGAAGGTGAGCGTCCCAGAATCCTCCGTTTAAGGGACACTTTCGCGAACATAGCAAAAACAAATGCTTGCGCGTCCCAAAACTCTGTCCCAAAATGGCGGCATGAAATGGGGCTATGCCAGGGTATCTACGGAGGATCAGAACCTCGATCTGCAGCGGCGCGCGTTGAACGCCGCCGGCTGCGATCGGCTGTTTGAAGATCAGATATCAGGCGCATCCACAAAGCGGCCAGGCCTTGACGATGTGCTGGCGAAATGCGGCGATGGCGATGTGCTGGTGGTGTGGAAACTCGATCGCCTCGGCCGATCGTTGCCGCACCTGATCGAAGTCATTCAGGAGCTGGGCACCAAGGGTTGCGGATTCCAGTCGCTCTCAGAGAACATCGACACGACGACTGCAGGCGGCCGCCTTGTTTTCCAACTGATGGGCGCCCTGGCAGAATTTGAGCGCGCTCTGATCGGCGAGCGCACCAAGGCAGGCCTTGCAGCTGCGCGCATGCGCGGTGTCCGCATCGGCCGCAAGCGCGCCATGTCTGCCGAACAAATACGCCATGCGCGGGCTTTGCTCGAAGCCGGCGAGCGACCGACCGACATTGCCCGCACGATGCAGGTCGGCCGATCGACCCTTTATCGCGCCCTGGATGCCAACAAGAGCAAAGCCGCATGAAAGCATCTATCCGCCTGAAAAAGCCGATTGCGCTATCGGCGCATATCGATTTCGAAGCCCGGCGCATTGAGCTGGCGCGTGCCCGTTTCGTCGCGCGGGCCTGGTCTGAAACTGTCCCTGAAAGCCGGCGCACGAGTCAGGCCGCGCTTTTCGCGCGTGGCGCGATCGAAGCCTTCGCGGGCGTGGTCGTGCCAGATTTGGCGCTGAGCGCCCCCTTCATCATCCCGCGCGGCAAGCTCGATGCAATGGCGCGCCAGCTGGCGGCCTCGATCGGCCGTGAAGCTGCAGCCCTGCCGGTCCTAGAAGGCTGTCACTTCTTGACGAGCCTCTACACGACACTCCTGCCGGGCAAGGAACGGAGCGCCCTTGGCGCATTCTACACGCCGCCAGCATTAACGCAGCGCTTGCTCGATCTTGCGAGCGAAGGCGGCGTGGATTGGTCAACGGCGCGCGTGCTCGATCCTGCCAGTGGCGGCGGTGCCTTCCTTCTCGAAGCCGCCGCACGCATGCGGCGCGCGCTCGATGGCAGCGAACCCGCGTTTATCCTTGCCCAGCTCGGAAACAGGCTTTCGGGTTTTGAGCTAGATCCCCACGCCGCTTCGCTTTCGCAGGCCGCCCTTGAGATCTTCCTGTCCGACCTTCGCACAGCAAGCGGCCGCGACGTGCCGGTGTTCGTGAAGGTCTGCGATACGCTCGAAGAAACGCCCGCAGCGCTTTACGATCTTGTGATCGGCAATCCGCCTTATGGTCGCGTGGCCCTGACGGCTTCCCAGCGGGCGCGCTTTGCCCGCAGCCTCTATGGCCACGCCAACCTCTATGGGGTGTTCACGGATATAGCTCTCCGGTGGACACGTCCGGGCGGCGTTATTGCTTACCTCACGCCGACAAGCATGCTCGGCGGGCAGTATTATGCGGCCCTCCGCAAGCTCCTTGCCGATGAAGCACCACCCGTGGCGATCGACTTCGTCCATGCGCGGCGCGGCGTATTTGAGGACGTTCTGCAGGAAACCCTGCTCGCGCTCTACCGCAAGGGCGGCACCCGCCAGCGTTTCCAAGTTCACTATCTCAACGTCGATAACGAGCGCGAAGCGCGCTTAACCAAAAACGGCAAGGTCGGCTTGCCAGCTGACGCATCTGCACCGTGGCTGGCTCCGCGCGAACCGGCTCACATCGGCCTGATCAAAGCCGCCGAAGGTATGGCGGCGCGCTTAGCCGATTGGGGCTATGGCGTCTCGACCGGGCCGTTGGTGTGGAACAGGTTCAAGCCGCAGATGCGCACGCGAGCGGGTCGCGGTCTGCATCCGCTGATCTGGGCGGAAGCCGTAACGGCTGACGGCCGCTTTATCTTCCGCGCCGACAAGCGCAATCACGCGCCCTATTTCAAGCCGGAAGCCGGCGATGGCTGGCTGGTCGTGGATCGCAGCTGCGTTCTCGTGCAGCGCACGACGGCCAAAGAACAGGACCGCCGCCTGATCGCAGCGGAATTGTCGCAGGAGTTCATCGACGCGCACGGTGGGGTGGTGGTCGAAAACCATCTGAACATGGTGCGGACGATCGGCGCGGCGAAAGTCTCGCCTGCAGCCGTCGCGGCTGTCCTCAACAGCGATATCGTTGATCAGGTTTTTCGCTGCATCAGTGGCAGCGTCGCGGTGTCGGCTTTCGAGCTGGAATCCATTCCCCTGCCGCCCGCCTCGGCGATGGCCGCGATCGAGAAGCTGGTCGCCAAGGGCGCGTCGCGCGTCGCTATCGAAAAGAGTCTGCGCGCACTTTACGGGGTGAAGGCATGATGCTGCCAGCCCTCGCAACTTGGAATGAGATACACGGGCGACTGCCGGTTATCTTCCCTGACGGTTCAGCGAACCGTGAGCGTCTGGTTTGGGAGATTTCGGCCAAGACCATTTTTGTCATGCTCTATACGGGCGCAGTCGAAGGTGCCGATCTTTGGCTGCGGCCCGATCAGGTCACGCGCATGACGGACAGTCAGGCGGCAAAGACCGATGACGCCGCCCGTGATGCCTGGACGAAACTATCGGTCAAACCGAGTAAGGCCGACGTGCCCGGTCGCTGGTATGCCGGCAATACGCGAGAATCCATCCGCGACGACACAATCCGCTATGCGCTGATCCAGAACGGCGCGGTGATTGAACGCGCGGGCCTTGCCACAACGTCGCCGGCCGGCCGTTACGCTCTGCAGGCAGAGTTTGCCGACCTTCTCGCGCCAGACCTCGACGAAGCGACATTCCACGCCAAGGCAACGGCATGGCGGGAAAAACATCTGAACAAAGGCGCGCTCGCCCGCCTCGCTATCGTCCGCAAGGGCGCGGCCGGCGGCGGCGAGTATGAGCTGGTGACGTTCCCCAATGGGGAAACGCGCCGCATGATTCCGGGTGCGAGCACCGACATTTCAAAGGCCGTAATCGAGGTTTTTGCCTCGAAGTTTCTGCAACAGCCCGGCGTGATCTCGTTGAGCGAAAGCGGCAACAAGGTTGTCGCGCGCGATGACGATCTGGCCAAGTCGATCGGCCTGACCATCCCTGCTGACAAGAGCCTGCCCGATATCGTGCTTGTCGATCTCGGGCCTGCGCACCCGCTGCTGATTTTCGTGGAGGTCGTTCACACGGATGGCCCGGTCAACGATGCCCGTAAGTCGGCACTGTTGCAGATATCCGAAGGTGCCGGCTTCCCTTCCGAGCATGTTGCTTTCGTGACCGCCTACCTCGATCGCGGCGGCCAGCCTTTCCGCAAAACGGTGAGCGGCTTGGCCTGGGGCAGCTATGCGTGGTTTGCATCCGAGCCGGATAATCTCATCGTTTTCAGCGGAAAGCCGCTGCAAATCGAAGGCGGCTGACGCCTTGGCGCGCGCCGGAACCAAGCAGGCGATGTTAGTCGGCATGCTCGCGCGTGATCACGGCGCAACCATCAGGGAAATCGTTGATCTGACTGGCTGGAAAGCCAATACCGTGCATTCCGCCCTTTCGACCCTCCGCACCAGCGGCCGCGATATCGCGGTGGAAGATGTCGGCGGCGAACGGCGCTACAGGCTGGCGGGCGATTAGCCGCGCCGCGCGAAGGCAAGCACGCGCCCGCTGAATTGAGTAAGTTCGTGATCGTTGATCACCGCCGTCATGTAGGCGGGGTTCGTGTCGTGGTGGAAGCGGTTCGCATGGGCGAGCAGGTCGCGCAGCTCGTCAATATCAGCCTGGGCCAATATCTGGTTCTGCTGCCCCGCGCGCTGCTGACAAATCCCGAGGAACGGCCCGAGCAGCATGCCGGGTATGAACGTGGCGGGATACGCCACCCGCATGAAGGCTTCGAGAATATGGCGCAGCGCGGCCGCCACATTACGCTCGTTCGCCGGATCGGCTGCCTGCAGATAGGCCTCCACGAGCGCGTGGCGCCGGTCGTGCTCCGTGATGCAGTCCTGATTCACGTCCCAGATGGCGAATGTCGATCCGATCGCATCGCGCCGGATCGTGATTGCCTGACGTGCAGCGGCATCGGCACCCTCCCATAGCTGGCACAGGAACGGTTTCGAGTGCGATAGCACGATGACCTGGCTGACGCGCGCCTGCATGCGGCGCATTTCCTGAACGGTGGTCAGCGCGCGATGTTCGTCGAGGCTGGTCATGGGGTCGTCGACCACAAGAATCTTCTGCGCAAGCTGGGGGTCTTGATCGAGCGACGCGAAGAAAAACGCGAGGGCGAGCGTGTTGCGGTCGCCCGCGCTCAAGGTATTGCGGAAGGCCGGTCCGCCATCGCCCGTAAGCGCCACGGCGACGTTGTTAATCACGACGTTATAGCTGCAGGACGAGCCGCCGCGTGCGTTCACCGGATTGACGGCACCGAGCCGGAAGCCAGCGTTGAATCGCTGGAGGTAGTTGTTGATCGCGGCCTCATAGGCCGGAAAAATGTTCTGGCGGTAATTGTCGAGGGCAATGCGTGCCTGGGCGCGCAAGCCTTCGGTCGCCGTCTTGGCGGCCTTCTCGCCCAGGTAATCGTCGCAAAGGCCGCTGACCGGGTCGCTGTGACGCGATCGGACGGCGTGCAGGCGCGCCAGGTCGCCGGTGCGTGCCGCCACATCTGCGTTGGCCGCTTGCTCCTTGACGATGGCGATCGGAGCGTTGCAGGCTTGTAGCGCCTCAGACAGGGCGGCGATGGCATCCCGCCGCACGTCATAAGCGGCAA
This sequence comes from Sphingomonas sp. Root720, assembly GCF_001428605.1. Lineage (GTDB taxonomy): Bacteria > Pseudomonadota > Alphaproteobacteria > Sphingomonadales > Sphingomonadaceae > Rhizorhabdus. Next base: position 76,893 of record NZ_LMID01000017.1, on the reverse strand, counting down.
TCAGGGCGATCGTTTCCGGCGCAAGGATCATGGCCTCCAGCGGTGCCGCCGCTTTCGCCCGCAAGATGACAAGCACCGCATCACGCGCTGCGATCCAGTCTCGCAGCACTGCAGCCGTGTCCACCTCGATCGCCGGAATGTCGGTGAAGGCATTCCAGAACGTGCGCCCGTCGCTGGCGATGCGCACAGCCCGCTCGAAAGCGGCGGGTATCTCGCCGGCATGCGCCGTGTTGATCCCCTGCCCCGTCTGCGTGATCGTTGTTTTCAGGCCCTCGTAAGCCTCACTGAAATAGGCCTGATAGTGCCCGATCAACGCCGATCCGGCCAAATCCTGCGCGCAGAACGGGCAAACATCGTGGCCCTGGTCCTGGGACGCGCCGGCGATGCGGCTCATGCCCTCACCGACCCACGCCTCGCCGCCTCTTCCAAGGCTGCGCAAGTGCGCCCGCACGCGCGCGCCCGCTTCGGCTTCAAGGTCGGGCAGCGTCCGCGCGAGCAACGCGTTGATCGCCTCGGTATCGAAGGTGGGCAGTGACAAGGGAAGGAACGTGGCCTGCTGGCGGATCACGTCAGCCGATCGGGCGGCCGCCAAGGCGCGCTCGGCATCGGCGATCGCTGCCTCGATATCGGGATCGGGGGCGAGCGCGCAGAAATCGTCAACATTGATAGTGCCCCGCGCGGCCGCCGGGATCGCGTTGCTCCGCTGGGTGAGCGCGCGGTTATGCTCCTCGATGCGGGTGACATGCCCCTGCAGCTCCGCATTCAGGGCCACCCCCTGCGCGCCAAGGATCAGCTCATGCAGGTTCTGGCGGTGGCCTGCCGCTATCTCGACGCCCGAGCAGACGTTGGCTGCGACAAATGCATCGTCAAAAATCGCGATACGCGGCATGGTGGCCGACCAGCCATTATTTTGAAACTGCACCGTTACGTTGCCGGCGAAGCCGAGAACGACATGGGGCGGGTTTGCCGCGCCAAGGCGATGGCGCTCCTGCACCAAGCCGGCGTCGCCGGTGCCAAGAGAACGGAGGATCGAGGACAGCGTAGTCTTGCCCCGCCCGTTCTCGCCATAGATCAGGGTCAGCGTCGAGAGCGGGATTTGACCGCCCGCGTTGACTGAATCGAATTGCCCGACATTGCGCAGCAATTGAATACGTTCGAGCAAAAGGCGTCCCCCCGGTCGCGGAATCTGGTTACGCTGGCAGGCGCTTGTCCCACGTTAGCCTAATGATGGGCTTGCTGCCACCGCAGTCGTAATTGTCTTATCGCGCCGTCGTTCCGACAGTGACCACTCAAAACATCACGAGCGGCAGTATTTCAATCGGCACTCAGGCACCGAGGAGCACATAGACCGAAAGATCCTATCTTGAGTCTATCATCAATGGCGATCCGGGAGAGATCGCGCTGGGGAATCATCAACTGCTCCGGATTATATTGAGTTCGTCGGGCTCGACGTTGAGTCGGATGCGCCATCGGGCCAGCATCCGGCCCTCATTGGGAAACAGGGGATCGAGACGCTGATAGGTCGGCGTCAGCCGCGCGCGCAACGGCTCCAGTGCGGCTGCATCGGCCAGCCCGTAAAATTCCAGCAGATAGCCGAGGCGGCGGATGACCGCGCCAACACCGAGGCGAAGCGCATAGTCGATCATCAGCTCGACCCGTAGCGTATCGCGCTTCATCCAGAGTCCCTTGGCGACCTCTGTGACGCCACCGACATATTGCGGATGGTCCAGACCATCGATGATGGTCCGCTCGGGATCGCTGACCCGGACCTGCTCTTGGGATGTGATCCAGATCTCGGTCAGGCCGAAGAAATCCTTTAGTTTGACGTCGACGAAGCGGAACTCATACCCGTGAATGTGCTGCGGGCGCAGCCGTTTGGCGCAGGAGACGATGATGGCCAACTGCGGTTGGGTGACCATGCGGTGCAGCTCGAGGGCGCTGCCGTGGGAGATGAAGTAGTCCGCATCGCCCACCAGCGTTCTTGCGATGAGGTAAGGATCGCTCACATGCTCGGTGTCGCGGCCCCGTTCGAAGGGCACCAGATTGTAGAGACCGGGCTTGAGGCGCGTGACGATGCCGCGCGCTTCGGTGTTCGCAACGAGGCTACGTGCCGATGACGGGCTCAGACCTGTGATCTCGGTGACATCCGCGAGCGAAAAGATCGGCTGACGGCGCTCGTTGAGTTCGACGATCAGCTGGGCGGCCCGAGGTCCAAGCGTCTTGAGATTATATCCTTCGCGCAATTCGAGCCTCCGTGAGCGATGTCCGGCGCGTTCGATATAACGGTAATTATATTATCTGGCAAGATTGTCGCGCTTTGCGGGACGGTTCGCGCGCATAGTATATATTGGCAGGCTCGATCTGCACCGCTCGTGGTTTTCAATCACGATAAATGATCGGTCAAGCCGAACAAATGTGCCGGTTCTTAAGCCAGAAGGCGATCGCCTGCCCCTTTTATCGCAGAGGGGCTGCGGCACAAAAGTCCGATCCCCAGTCACCGAGAGCGGCTGCGTTCCTGAGGCTTGGGCTCGCGACCGGGACGAGGGATGGGGAGCGTAGCTGGGTCACGGCCGCGGACCACATCCTGCCTGACGCTGGGGGAGGCGTCCTTGACCATTGCCGGTCGGATGTTCCGTCCCGCCGCAATATGCGCATCAAGCTGTGCGCGCGCGACGGTCATCACCCGCGCAACCGCCTCGGGATTGTTGAACAACGTCCGTCGGATCACTGCTTCCATCACGCGCATCTGGCTGTCGGCCGCACGATCATTCGGCGTGTTGCCACGATCGCCGCGCCGGGCATCCGGTCGTTCCAAAGCACTGCCGTCGCTCTGCCGGTTCATCCCGGATGACCCACGCACAGCATCGAGATCACGGGCTGCTGCCATGGGCGCAATCGTGTTACGGCTCGTCTCCCCGCGCAGCCGGTCGAGCTCTTGGAGATCGCGATCATTGGGCTTGTAGCCACGGACCTCGAGCCCCTTTTGACTGGCCTCGATCCAGACCGATCGCCGAAATTCTTCCGATCCGGTGACGTGAATCCGGTCCCAATTGCGGTGTTGTGCGATCGCCACCAGATCCTTGACGACCTCCTGACTCTCCGTTGCTGTGACCAGGCGCCGCCCCTGATCGCGAAACGCGGGATCCTTCGCTTGCGCCGTCGTGAAAAAGGCGGGTTCGCCCGACCATTTCGCCTTGTCGGCATAATAGCGCTTCCGCACGCTCTCCGGCACGTCGCCCGCCTCGAGGGAATGCACCTTGGGCGCACTTCGTGACGCACCGACAGCGCCGACATGATCAGGTGCTTCGGTGGGCCCGTCCTTTGGTCCCCCGGGCGAGGACTTTTCTGGCGCAGCCGCCTTGCGCTGTTTGGCGTCGTCGAGGCCAACGCTGTTGGCACTAGTCCGCGCCATACTGGGTTGCTTGGAATCATTCTCTGCCATGTTCATGCCTCTCGGTCGCAAATTCTGGAGATTGGACACCGGCACCCACGGGCTCGAGAACGGCCCGGGCTGTCATCGCCGTGACAAAGGCGATAGCGGCCTGTTCGTCGCCGGGCGGTGGTAGATCCACCATGTCGCCCAGCACCAACATGTCATCGGTGATTTCGGCAAAGTCCGAGAGTTCGTCACCGGTGAGCGCGCGCATCGCAGGTTGCGCCCGTTCTGTCTGCGCAATCGCCTGACCGTCGCTCAACAAGGCGGCCTTCTTCGCGCTAAGGGCCTGTGCCAAAGGATCACTGCCACTCGCCTTGCCTGCCAATTTGGCGGCTGACGACACGGCGTTGATCGTGATCGGACGGGGCGCGACCTTGGGTGGGTCACTGATCCGGCTCGTGAAGCGCTTCGAGCGGAAATACTCGATCTTGCGGCCCCTGACGGGCGGAATGCCGCCGCGCATCAGTAGAAGCTCGCCCTTGGGCATCTGCATCAGCTCCTGCGGCATCATCAGCGCGCGGCGCTGGTCCGACTCCGATATGCTGCGGTTGGCGAGCAGGCCATGGATGGTCCGGCTCTTCGATTTGACGTTCATCGTAAAAAAGCCGAGCCGCTCAGAGAGTTCGTTGGCAACCTTCAACTCCTTGGGGGTGAACACGATCTCTAGTCCGCAATTGGCGATGATCTCGTCGGTGACATCGACGCCATAGATGCCGCGGGGCTGGGACCGGCTCTGGATCACGGGCAACAGGCGAAGTCCGTAGCCTGCGACATAGGAAAAGGCCGACGCGATGACCGGCGCCTTGCCGAGGCGGGCAAATTCGTCGAGCAAAATGAGCACCGGCACGCGGCCGCCATTCTCAGGCAGTTCCCGCGTATTGAGATCGATCAGCTGCTGGAGGAAGAGATTATAGACCGGAGCGATGCGGTCGATATTATCGGGCGACACCCCGAGATAGACTGAAATCCGCTCGCGTCTAACCTGACGCAGATCGAAATCGGTCTCCGACGTCGCGGCATCGACATAGGGGTTGAGCCACAGATTGAGCTTCGATGTGATCGTCTGTTTGATACCGGAGAAGGTGTTGTCTGACGCGGAGGTGAAGTCGCTCAGCGCCGACACGCAGGCCTGGCTCAGCCGCTGGCCGCGGCGCTGGGCCTCTTCGACGACCTTGGGCAGTTCGACCTTGGGGTCGCCCGTCGTCAGTCGCCGATAGATTTCGCCAATCGTGAAGGGGAGGGCGGGATTGGCCGCGACGAGCGCGCCGACACCGACAAAGGCCGCCCGCGCGGCTTCGGCCCAGAACGGATCGGCCTTTTCCGGTGCCGGAAACAGCATGCCGCCGATCTTCTGGAGTTCATTGATCACATCGGTGTCGTCGAGCCGGTCAATGAAGCTCAAGGGATTGTAACGGGCGCTTCGCCCCTCGGGATCGAGCGGGTCGAACAGATAGACCGCCTGGCCATGCCGTGCGCGAAAACCAGCGGTGATGTCCCAATTCTCGCGCTTCACGTCGAGCACCACCACGGAGTCTGGCCAACTCAGAAGATTGGGGATCACCACGCCGACGCCCTTGCCGGCGCGCGTCGGTGCTTCGAGCAACACATGCTCGGTGCCGCCGAAAACGAGATAGCGGCCGCCTTTCTGCCCGACGATGATCCCACTGTTGCTGCGCAAATGTTCGCGCCGAATTTCGCTTTCACGCGCGAACCGTGCCTCGCCATGAAGCGTGCGCTCACGCTTCAGGATGACCAGCAGAATGACGAAAGCGATTGCGCCGCTGACCAGCGCGCCTCGCTCCAGCCACAAATGCAGGAGCGGATCGCCTCGGTAATACCAGAGCCAGGCGGGGATCGCCGAGATCTGCATGTGCGGGCCGATCTGGTTCAAGCCGACCAGCGCGACCAGTACCGCGCACAAGACGCACGCCAAAAAGGTTGTCGCGAGCATCGCCGCGACGATGGCGACCCTAGTGAGCGGTCGTGCGTCCGACAGCCGGATCAAAATACACCTCCTCGACTTCGAATTTTCCGGCGCGCTTGCGGGTCTGGACCACGACGTCGACGAGCATGTGCAAGAGCCCACGGATATCGTCGCGGGCCAGATCGCGTCCGCCTTCGGATTCCTTCACCAGCAACGTCAGCTGCTCGAACGCGCCCATCGCCGAGCCGGCATGGACGGTCGTGATCGAACCTGGATGGCCCGAGTTGACGTTGCGCAGATAAAAGAAGGCCGTGCCGTCCCGCAGCTCCTGCAGGAGGATGCGATCGGGCCGCATGCGCAGCGCACTCTCGAGCAATTGCTTGGGGCCGACCTTCGCGAGCCCCTGTCGCTCGCTCGAATAGACCATGTGCACGACATTGCGATGTTCGACAACGAGCTCGCGCGTATCCTCGATCGTGAGCAGCCGCTCATCCGGCGGGATCAGCTGGATCAGCGCCTTGGCAAAGGTGGTCTTGCCCGAGCCGGTCGCGCCGCTCACCAGGATATTCTTGCGGGCGGCAACGGCCGTTCGGAAGAAAGCTGGCCAATCGCCGACATCGCGCTGCGCAATCAGCTGCGCATCGACTTCGCCAAGGCCTTGCGCAGCGGCGCGCGTGCTCATGAACAGCCCCGAATCTGCGAGCTGGTCGATCGCGAGGGTTACGCGCGAAGGCTTGCGGACGGTGAAGGACGGCGCGCCCGTTGGTGTCACTGACGGAATGACGATCTGACAGCGCTCACCCCCTGGCAAGATGGTCGAGCAGATCGGCGTCTCCGCATTCACGTCCTGCCGGGTGAAGCTTGCCGCTGCGACGGCGAGCGTCGCGAGCCATTCGCTATCGAGCTCGGCGACATTGTGCCAATGCCAGCCCAGATGGTCCTCAATGCCGACCTCGCCGGGCTTGTTGATGACAAGCTCAGTCACCTCGACCGGCTCCAGCAGCGGCAGGATCGGTGCGAGATAATGGCGCAGGACAGCGGTATCGCCCATCCTCAGCGCCGCAACTCGAGATTGTAAACGTCGGCGAAATTGAAGTCCTTGGCGACGAAGATGCCGACTTCCTCGCCCTGGTTCTTTTTCAGGACCGGACGGATGTTGATACTGTTCTGTAGCGCGATGCTCGCCCCCTCGCTCGGGGTCCGTGTCGTGTTGTTAAAATTGTTACTCCCGCCGGAGACGGACTGTCCGGCGATGTAGGCGGCGTCGTCGACCAGCGAGAGCAGCAGTGCGCTGCCAAACCGCGCCCAAAAGAAGGTGTCGACGGACCCGGCAATGCCGGCACGCCCGAGCGCATCGGACCCCGGAGAGGCCAGATCGATGCGCACGCCCTGCGGCGTGACGGCCCGGGTCCAGAGCACAAAGAGCCGGTTCTGCCCCTGCTGGATGCCACCATGATATTCGCCAAGGACTTTGGTGCCCTTCTCCATCAGCACGACGAGGCCATTCTCCGAATAGACGTCCCGCGGAATGAGGCAGGAGGTGTAACCCGGCTGCGCCGAATTCATGGCGGTCTGAAGAATGCAGGGAATCAGCGTGCCGGCGGTGACGAGATAGTTGCGATTGGGCAGCATCGAGGCGCGTGCCTCGCCAACGGCCGAACTCTGACGAAGCGCATCGAGCGCATTGGGCGCGCTGCGGACGGCCGGATCGGTCGAGCCGTCGCCAGCTGTGCCCGCATTGCCGGTATCGGAGCCAGCACCGTTAGAGCCTCCCGGTGCCTGCAGCGCGTCGCGGCCGCCATAGGCGATCAATGTTGAACGACGTGCCTGATCGGCCAGGTTCTGGCGCGTGTTCTGCGGCGCCGCCGCTGGCTGCGCTCCGGGCTCTATTGCCGGAACGATCTGTCCGTCAGGGCCAACGGTCGGTGGAGGATTGAGGACGGGAGCGTTGGGATCGGCGCTCAAGGCGCCGAGCGGCTTGGGTTTCGCTGCGACAGCATCATAAGCGACCGTTTCGCGCGCCGCGAGATCCGGCCGCTTGGCCATTGCCTCGGGCTTTCCCATCAAACTCGAGCCGGTCTTGCTCGGTCCCGAGTTCACCCACAAAATGCCGAGCACCATCGCCGTCCCGGCGAAAATCAGGGCTGTATTCCGCTTTGCCGGCGTCATCCCCCCGATCGGGTCGATGCCGCGCTCGCGGACGATTTCGTCGCGTTCGGGTGTCGGATCGCCCTGCGGGCGGCGAGGGGCTTCGGCCGCAATCTCGTCCATCGCACTCACTCCTTCGGGTCTTGTATGGTGCGCTCGACATGCGGCGATGCGGTGTTGGTGCCGTGATCGACGCCATAAGGTGTCGGCGCGAGGTTATAGATGCACAGCACCTCCCGGTTCCGGCGCAGGCGCAGTTGAGCCGCCACGGCGTGGACGACCACAAACTCGTCGCGGACATCGAACGGGACCAAGGACTCCGAGCCGTCCGGTCGCACCAGATAGATCGCCGGGATTTCGTGGTTGCCGGGGAAGCGCAGGACCGTGAACTGGCCGTTGTCGGAGATCTCCGACGGCTGAAGATCTCTCGCACCCTGGACCTTGTAATTCAGATTGCGCGGTCCATCGATGACGCCATGGTCGAGGGCGCCCCGGACGGCGCTCGCCTGCAGCGCTGCAACGCGCTGCGCCTCCTGGGTGGCGCGCATGCGAGCGGCACGATCGGCCTCATCGCGCGGGTAGTGAAACCGAACCTGGAAGAATGTGTCACGGCTCCCGCTGCCGATCGGTCCCCGGCGCGCGGTCAGTTCGAAGGCGTAGTTGCGCAGTTCGCCCCCGCGATTGGTCGTGACGATGAGGTTGGTCGGTCCCGCACGCTCGCGGGGTTTCAGGAACAGAATATGACCGGCAACCGCCACTTCCCATGAGACGGTGTCGCCGAGCGCGACATGTTCGATTGTCTCATCGGCGTCGAGCACCACCTGGGTCGCCGTCCGAAATGTGCCGACGATCCGGTAGACCTGGGTCTCCTGATATTCGACGAACTTTACACGTGGATCCGCCGGCCCTCCGCGCGGGGTGTCCTCCCCAAGGGCGGGTGTCGCTATAATGGCGAGAAGGCTCGCTATAGAGAGAAGGCGGTTCATCGCACCACCTCGGGGTCCGCGCGATAATTCTCGACCTGGAAGCCCAATGGATTGCGATAGCGGTCGCCCTCCGCCATCGGCGCATTCGTGTACCGGAAGGTGACGGTCGCGATCCAGTCGCTGCTCTGCGTATCGGTGTCGGTCTGCACCGTCCGCGTGAAGCGGACGTTTGCAACCCGATCGTTGATGAAGGCAATATTGCGCACGCGGGCCTGGACGACCGCACCCTTGCCCCAGACAACCTGTGGGCTCGCGGCATTGTTCGAACTGAAAAACCGGCCCCAGCGCTGTTGCTCGCCTGGTTCGGACAGGATTGTGACAGCGCGAAAATTCTCTTCGGCCGCCGCTGGCAACCAGCTTTCCCGTGTCCGGACATATTGCGCGAGGAAGAATTTCGTGACCGCCTCGTCATAGCGCATCGGTTTCTGGGTGAGGGTGGTCTGCACATCGACCGCGCCTGTCGTCTGATTGACGCGAATAATGTACGGCATGACCGTCTTCAGCGGGGCCAGGCCCGCGAGTGCGAAGCCCTCCGCGGTCGCGGCAAGCAGCCCCAGGCCGGCCACGACCCAGGCGATGCGTTCGGATCGTAACGATTTGCGCTGACGGTCCTGATCCCAGGATCGGGCATGCCCGAAATAGAGTTCAGCGTCTTTTGCCGGCACGCCTTCGGTCTGGTTCCGCATGATCAGCAACTCCCAAGGGTGCCGGGGGTCGCGCGCGCGGACGTCTTCTCGGGAAGCGGGGCGGGAACAGGCGGGGGCGGAGTGCCGGCATCAACTGGCTGTTTGATCTGCGGCACGGGCGGCGGGGCAGGGGGTGCCACGATTGCCGGGAGCGGCGAACCCGGCAGCACGCTCCCGTAGATGTTCACCTCGCGCAGATGTTTGCCGTTGCAGACGGGTAGTTTCTTTGGCCCCGATGCCCCTTGGGCGAGTGACGGGATCAGTGCGATGACGACGGCTGATCGCCAGAGCGCGCGGACTATCGTGGTTGGTCTCGTCAAAGGGTCTTCCTTCCTCATGCGCGGCTCACCGAACCACCGCGCTGGGCGGCACGTTCGAGATTGCGACTGTTGCGAGCGCTGCGGCGTTGCTGGAACGGTGCCGCCATGGTCCCCCAGGCCGAGCCGGCAAAAGCGCCGACGCCGGCCGCAGCGCCCCCCGCAATGCCGGTCGCGATCGACGGGGCCTGAAAGAAGAATATCGTCCCAAGGAAGATGTAGACCGCAAACAAGACAGCGCCGATCGTCACGTCCGGGGTGCCTTCGGCCGCAGTCAGCGCCGTGGCACCAAGATCGGTGATCAGAGCCGTGATGGCGATGATCACCGCCATTAGGACGATGTAGTTGAATACCTGCCCGAGCCATCCGTAGAAGAAGCGACGCGTGGTTTCGAAGAGCGATAACGCTATGAAGATCGGACCAAGCGCGATCACGATGGCGAGCGCCACCTTCGCGAACACGGTTATCGCAAATCCGATTGCTGCGGAGAGGCCCGCCAATCCGTAAATCGCCACCGCCAGCGTGAGCAGAACGAGCTTCCACGGATTAATGTCGAGATAGGTCGCGGCTTCGGTTCGGATGATCAAAACGAGGGAATCGACCTGACCAAAATAATCGTCGAACACCGAACCGACGCTAGTGATGGTCTTGCCCGCCAGCGCCTGTGAGATGGCGTCCGGCATCCCATGAAAGAGCGGATTCGTGATCCACTCGGAGTAGGCGACGGTTGTGGCTGCAACATAGAGGAGGCAGAGCTTCACCATCCGGTACACCAGCTCGCCCCAAGGCTCGCTGACGATACCGCGCATCACCATATAGCCGAACAGCGCGATGTAGATGACCAAGCCAAGCGCCAGCGGTCCCCGCACGACATCAATGACGTTGTTGAGACGCTCGTTCAGGAAGAGATCGAGCTTCCCGTCGATGTTGGTGTAGATATCCGCGAAGAGTGTGGACGCCATGGCCAATTCCCCGCCTATTTGTGATCCAGCGAACGCTCGAGCTTGTCGGCGTTCTCGACGTCCTTTGCGTTGCTGCATTCCTGGGCATCGGTGTGGGTGCCGTTGGCGCACGCGGCGAGGATCTCAGCGCGTAACTTGGGATCGGACTTCAGGTCCGCCTTGCCGATCGGCTGCCCGCAACCACTCAGGAACGTGGCCGCGAGAACTGGGAGGGCCGCGGCGATCCCCTTCACGGCCGGCTACTCAGGCTCTGCTGAAGCTTGGCGAGGCCGGTCTCGTCATCTCGCTGCGAACGCAGTCTCGCCTCGGCGGTCTGCCGCATCTGAAGCGCCTGAAGCTGGACCGCATCGTTCTGGATATGTGCATTTTCCACGCCAACACGGGCTTGGATATCCATCACGTCCTTCGCGTCCGACGCGGTGTCCAGCGACGAACGCAGTTCCTCGAGACCCGTCGTTCTCTGGGCAGTGACGCCATATGCTGCCTCGGCAATGGCCGCGTCGCGCGCCGCCATGTCGCCATTACGAGAAATGGAATCGCGGTTCGAGCGCTCGAAAGCGGTCGCGTCAGGGCGGAGCGCGGGAAGATCGACCCGGTAGTTGCTGCGAATCCGATCTGCTGAAGATCCAAGACTGCCAAGGCCTGTCGTGTCCGAAGACATAAGGCGCTGAATGTCCCGTGCCTCGCTTGGCAAGAGGTGGCGAACGGCGTCTGTGTTCAGGGACGAGGCAATCTGATTGACGTTCGTCAGCTTGTTGACGCTGTTGAACATCTCGGTGGCCTGGGAGATTTGCTGCTTCCCCTGTTCGATCATCGACAGGGTGTTCTTCACCGTTGAGAGGGTCTGCAGGAACGTGCTGGAATCATAGACCGGGATGCCCTGCGCGAACGCCGGCACGGAGATCGCCAATCCGCTGACAATCGCGAGCGCTCGTAGTGCTTTCATGACCTTATCCTTTCCTTCTGGTGGTGGCGCGGCGGCGCTCGTGAAAAACGGGCAGCCAATGGCTGGGATCGTCACCAAGTTCGCGACGAACCTGATCGAGAATTCCGACGGTTTCGGTGGTGCCCGAGAGGACGGCCAGCTCGTCGGACAGGCCGCCGAGATCGAGCTCCACCACGATGGAATCGTGACCCTGTTTGACCAGAAACCGACGACTTTCGGGGATCAGATCGTTTCTGATGAGCTTGAACTCGGCACGGGTGAGGCCGAGTCCATCGATATAATCGACCTCTCGTCCGTGGGGGTTGGGCAAGAGGATTTTGGTGGCGACCTGTTCCATGATGCTATGAGAGATGTCCGATCGCAGAGCGTCAGCCGGGCTTTGCGTCCCGAACACCAGAAAGGCATTCTGCTTCCGGTAGGTCTTCAGGCCATCCTGCGCGAAGGCGCGGAAGGCATCATCGCCCAGCGCCTTCCAGAACTCGTCGATGTCGATCACGAGGCGACGGCCATCGAGCAGGGCGTCGATCCGGTGGAACATGTACATCATGAGCGGCGTGCGGATCTCGGGATTGTCGAGGAAATCCGTCATGTCGAAACCGATGAACCGGGCCTCGAGCGTCAACTCGTCCCGGTCATTGTCGAACACCCAGCCAAGTGCGCCGCCGCGCGACCATTTCTCAAGCCGCGCGCCTATCCCTTCCGGATCGCGCTGTCCGAGCAATTGGCGAAGCGCGAGGATGGACCGCTCCTCCGGGGGAAGGCGTCCGATCGAGAGGATACCCTCGTCGATCATCCGCTCCTGCGTGACGCCGAGCTGGATGCCCGAGGGGGTCACCAGATGCCGGATCAACCTGCCGAGGAAGACTATGTTGCCCGGGGTTTGCTCAAGCGCGCGGAGTGGCGCGAACCCGGTCGGCACGCCATTGCGCAGCGCCAGATACGTGCCACCGGATGACCGCACATAGATCTCGGCCCCTCGGTCCTTGTCGATGAAGATCTGCTGCGCGCCGGTTTTCTCGAGCTGCCCCATCAGGAAATTCTGGACGACGGTCTTGCCGCCGCCCGACGGGCCGATGATCAGCGTGTGGCCAAGATCGTTCACATGGAAGTTGAAATAGAAGGGAGACTGGGCTGCGGTCTTCATCAACGCGATCGCAGCACCCCAGTGATTGCCATCGGGCTTGCCGGCGGGGAAAGTGTGGAACGGCGAGAGCGCGGCAAAATTGCGTGACGTGATAGCCGCAGGCCGCGCACGCCATGCGAAGTTGCCAGGAAGCTGCGACCAGAAGGCGGCCTCCAGCGCCGGACCCTCCCGAGCGGCTACCAGACCCGCGTCGGCAAGGGCGGCCCGTGCGGTCGAGAGATTTTCGGCGAGGCGTTTTTGATTTTCACCGAAGACCGCGAGCGAGAAATGATGTTCGCCCAGGACAAAGCGATTGCTCTGAAGATCATCGGCCGCGTCGGCCAGCTCAAGCGCTTGGCTCGCAGCGGCATCTTCGGTCGATGCCATCTGGTTCTGCCGACGGCGCAAGCGCTCCGAGGCCCGCGCTTTGCCCATGAACGCGAAGGACTGTGTGACGACGAACGCGAAATCCTGGCTGAGGAGCGCGTTCATCTGTCCTGGCCGCGTCATGGCCGGATATTCGCGGATGCCGAAAAGGCCGACGAACCGGCTCGTGTCATGCGCCCGCACCTCGACCGTCTCGCGACCGAAGATCACCCGTTCCCCATAGATGGCGGAGCCGAGATGGCCTCGGACCAGGGGCACCCTGCCAGCGCGGCCCATCATCACCAGTTCGAGAACCTCGAGCGGCTGCGAGAACATCAGGCCATTATACTCGTACAAGTGGAGGCGTCGGGGCCGGCAGCGTGCGAGGAGCTTCTCGATGTCACGCGCCTTATCCTCGAAGAGCGCAAGCTCGTCCTCGTCGACTTCGGCTCGCTCCTTGCGCGCCGATGCCAGACGTCGAAGGAGCACGCCGGTACGATCAGCCGATCCAACGGACGGGCGCATGATGAGCGTCAGGTAGAGCTCGTTCACGAACATGCGCTTGGCGGTCACCCGCGCGCGGTATTTTGCATCGAGATCGGCCGCAAAGGCCGAGCGAAACTCGCCTTCGGGATAGTCCGTGATCGGCCGGCGGACGATATGGGTCCAGATCGCGAGGCGATCGTCGGCAATATTACGCAGCGTGCCGTTGAGCTTTTCGTGCCAGTCGTTGAGATGGATTGGGTCGGCCGTCTCGAATGCGAGGCCATCGAGCTTGAACATCATCATGAGGTCGCGCCCGTCGAGCGCGATGACGTTGTCGTCGATATGACGCGCATAAGGGAGGTAGCGCCCGGGGTCCGCCTCGTTCTTGAGGATCCGCCACGGCGTCCGGGCGGCAGCGCCGCCCAACGAGTTGGCCCGGCTAGCCATGCGCAAAGCCCCGGCGTTTCGCCCCATCGATCGGCAGGGGCGAGTAAGAGCTACCGCCCCACCATCCCCGGTTGCGGCATCGTGCCTTTGTCGTTGTCCAGAGCCACAAGAGGCGGAAGGCGTTTGCGTCGTGCCGCACGATCAGCCGGGCTATGGCCAGAAAGGCCCCGGCTAGCGCAAAAGCGTAAAGCGGGTTGCCGGTGACGATGAGCGTCAGGCACGCCGCCAGCGCAATCGGCAGCGATGCTTCGATCGGAACGCCCAACCACATCGTCGGCCGGGTCACGGCCAGGAAGAGCGTTTCTTCCCTGAGTTTTTCATCGTCCATCACAGCGCACTCACGCGCCGCCAGTGATGGTATCGACGATCCACTGTGCGCTGAACACGATGAAGATGCCGACGATGACGGTGACCAGGAGCCCCAAGCTTGCCCGCCCGGTGAAGAACATGAAACCCACGATGACGACCGCGATCACCGCGATCGTTTTCGCAAAAGTACCGGTCAGCCAGGTCTTGATATTCTCGGCCATCGACGTGACGCCGTCGGCCGCTTGGGCATGGGCCGGATCAGTGAGCAGGAGCGACACCGCAATGACCGCGAGAAACAGTGCCAGATATTGCGCGAAAGTGCGCCGCCGCGGCGTCAACCATATCTTGGAATTGGTCGCTAAGGCAGTCATTCGGATTGTCCTTTCGGTGAACTGTTGGATGCTCCCCCAAAGACCATCAATGATGCCGTCTGCGCCCCCGCAGTGGTGTCCCATGCCTCTTGGACGCGCGGTGAGCGAACCTCCGCCGAAGGCTGCGCGACTGTGGGTTCCGGCTTCACTGGCGCGGGCAAAGCGGCGGGTTCTGGGATCGCTTGGCGCCTGATCGCCGGCACGACGACACTCGACGACGCATAGACGCGGCCGACATAACCATTTCCAAACCCGCGGGAACGACTGCCCGTATTGTACATCGACATGGCGGTCGCGATGGCCACCTCTGTAGAGGGGCTAGAGCGCGCAACGCTCAGATAGTTGGAAGCCAGCACGCGTGCGGCTGCGGCGAGATTGCGGCAGGGATCGAAGGCGTCCTCGACCGACAGGCCAAGCCACCTGAGATTTGCGCTGTTGATTTGCCCCAGACCAAGATCGATGTTGTAGCCGCGGGCGATCAGCGATCGAGCGACTGCGGCGGCCGACACCCGATCGCTGGGATTGGGTGCGGCAACGCCGTTCGCATTCACGCCGATGGCGTAGGGGTTGAAATGACTCTCGGTGTGGACGACCGACACAAGCGTTTCGACCGCAACCGATGGTGCGCATTGCTGCGCCAGTCCGACCACGGTTGCGAGCTCCAGGATCACTGTGGTGTGGCCCCGGGTTCGCCGGGAGACGCTGGCAAGCGTTCAATATTCGCAAGCGAATAGGATTGCTGCCGCCCGTCGGTGAACGTCATCACCACCCGGCGCCGCGAAGCGGAATCGCGATCATAGACCTTGGTCTTCGCAACGCCACCACCGGAGCAGCCGGGGAATGAACCGCCCAATGCCAAACGCTCCCAGAGCTTCACCATGGGCGGCACGCAGGCGGGGTACTGGGTCGCACCGCCCGGGTTCGAGAGGCAAAGCAAAACCTGGCAGCCCAGATCGTTGGCGGACACAGGAGCCGCCTGGGCGAACAGCGCCACGATCGGAACGGCAAGGGCAAGGCGCAGGCGCCGCATCTGATTTCTCCGCTTTTCAGCGCCGCTGCATTAAAAATGCGCCGACCACTCTCCGTTGAAAATCACCTCTCTTTTGAACTCGGTGCGGCCATTTCGTGCAATCCCCCCACAAGGGGGGAGCCGAGGTGCAAGGTCGTGCAAGACGGCAGGAATGCAGGGCGGCGTTGATCGCCAGCCATCCCTTGAGCCTCAAGTCGGAGAGACCTGAAGCGCCTATTCGCTATTGTGGGGGGCGACGCTGCTAGACGAGCGCGTCGATGTTCAGATGTCCGTCTCGGACAGCGCGAAGCACAAGCTGGGTCCGGCGACGCACGCCATACCGCCGGCGCGCACCTTCGACATATTCATGGACAGTGTCGCGGCTCAGACCCAGGATCTGTCCGATCTCCCAGTCGCTCTTGCCCTGTGCCACCAGATCAATGCAGTCGATCTGCCGCGGGCTGAGCGCTATCGGGACGTTTGCCAGTTCATCGGGACCGAGAAGGGCTCGAGCCTGGTCGAACGCAACCGTGCCAATCAATCGGGCAGAGAGAAGGTCCGGGCTTGAGATCGTCTCATCGCCTTGCCGCGCTACTGTAAACATCGCGTCAGGCTCATCGCGCATCCGGATCGGCATAGTAAACCCAGATACCAGTCCATGTCCGCGACCCCGTTCAAGGATCGAAAGCTGGCGGGTATTGGGCGCGATATAATCGCCGATTTGATCCCAGGTGAGGCCGGAGACGGTTTTGACGCAAGCGGCGTGAACCGGATCCTCAAGATAGAGTCGTGACTCCATAATTTCCTCGATCCAGCGCACTGGATAGGTGGTTATCAGCAGGGCTTTCCGAGTGGTTCGCTTCAAGTCGACATTGTGCACCAATGCGAACCAGCGGAACCCGAACTGGCGGACAATATCATCGAGCAAGGATTTGAGCTGATCGAGCGTCGCCGCCTGCCGGCATTCGGCTTCGAATGCGGTGATATCGCCCAAGCGGCCAGCATCTTCAAGACTGCTCATAGTGCGAATGATTCGCATTTCGATAGCGGTTTCGTCCAGTCACCGTTCGGCGAAGCCATTGAAAAACAAGACTGGATGCGTCCTGCAGGCAGCTCCCCGCAACAAATGCACAGGTCGTCTTAGCCGGGAGCTGCCCGGTGCGATGATGAAAGGACGCGCGTGACACTTTACCTTCGGGCAAAGTGTCACAGCCGACAAAATGATGAAGCCACCGGCCAAATGGGATTCACTTCAACCCCCATATGTGCTTGATTCAATCCTGTTATGTTGCACGCTCCGATCATCGGCGACAGCCGCCAGCAACTGGATATGCCGTCCTTGTTGGAGATGCTTGCGCGGTCCTCGTCTCGGCCGCGCTACGCCTTCATGGTGCTCAACCTGATTGCCCAAGTTTCCCGTTCCGACGGCCGCGCAGGACCGCTGGTAGCCAAGGGCGGCGGCCTCATTCCCTTGCGTGACTGGCTTTGTGATGCACTGACGCCGATGGGGCAGCGCGACCCCC
The DNA here is from genome assembly GCF_001428605.1 of Sphingomonas sp. Root720. Lineage (GTDB taxonomy): Bacteria > Pseudomonadota > Alphaproteobacteria > Sphingomonadales > Sphingomonadaceae > Rhizorhabdus. Next base: position 59,854 of record NZ_LMID01000017.1, on the reverse strand, counting down.
GTCGCGTGGCCCTGGAAGAACGGATACGCAGCGATCTGGCAATGTCCGGCGCGTTGCCGATGGATGGGGGTCAGGCCACGGCCATGGTCGAAGACGCCATCCGTGAGCAGGTACGGGCTTCGGGCAAGACGAATGTGAGCCGGGCGGTGTCGGAGCTGGTGCGCGCTGGCTTGCTCAAGCGGCACTATCAAGGCTATTGCGTCGATCACCATAATCGCGGTGCGCAGCGCCAAGCCGTTTATATTTTGGCAGGGTGCGCGCGCGGTCTGATTGGCGGCAGACAAGAACAGCCGAGAGCGGTCCCAAAGCAGGCTGAACTGGCGTTCTGATTGCTCCGGAATTGGCCGAATTTAACATAACCATTATTATCAATCCGGAAAATTGTAGCAGCAACGTTCAGATGTCACAGTTGCGCAAAGTAGAGATGTCTCACTTGGGCTACCGTGCCCTCCGGCTGTTCGGAGGTATTGAGCATGGCGGTGTTGCGTATGAGTACCGAGGAGCTTTCGCGGGTCGAGACGCTGATGCATGTGGTTTCAGGTCGCATGACCGTCACCCAGGCCGCAAGGCTGATGAGCGTCAGCCGCCGCCACGCCCATCGACTGCTGACGCGTTACCTTGACGATGGATCATCCGGGCTTTTGTCGCGCCGCCGTGGTCGACCAAGTAACCGGCGCTTGGATGATGCCATCAGAGATCAGATTGTCGCACTGGTTCGGACCCATTATCATGATTTTGGGCCTACATTGGCTGCGGAGTATTTGGCCGAACGGCATGATCTCCGGATTTCGCGTGAGAAGCTGCGGCAGATGATGATCGAGGCCGGGATTTGGAAGGATCGTCAGGCTCGCCGTCCTCGCCCATATCAGCCGCGCTACCGCCGGGATTGTCGGGGCGAACTGATCCAGATCGACGGCTCAAAACATTGGTGGTTCGAAGACCGCGGCCCGCAATGCACATTGCTGGTCTATATCGACGACGCGACCAGCGAACTGATGCACCTCAGGATGGTCGAGAGCGAGAGCACCTTCGCTTACATGGAGGCGACCCGCGCGTATATCGAACGGCACGGCAAGCCGGTGGCCTTTTATTCCGACAAGCACAGTGTTTTCCGGAACGCGCGGGCCAGCGCCGCGCGTGGCGACGGGATGACGCATTTTGGCCGTGCGCTGGATGCCCTGAACATCGAGATCATCTGCGCCAACTCGCCACAGGCCAAGGGCCGCGTCGAGCGGGCCAACGCCACCTTGCAGGATCGCCTGGTGAAAGCGATGCGACTGGAGGGTATCTCGTCGATCGCGGACGCAAACGCTTTCCTCGACAGTTATATGGCCAGGCACAACGAGCGGTTTGCCCGCCCTGCCTTCGATGTCCGCGATCTGCACCGCCCGCTTGCACCGCATGACGATCTGCGCTCGATCATGGTCTGGCGGGAGCAGCGAACGGTGACGGCAGCGCTGACGCTGCACTACAACAAGGCGATGTTCATCCTGGAGCCGAACGATGTCAGCGAAAAGCTGGCGCGCAAGCGGGTGACGGTCTGCGAATATCCCGACGGTCGACTGGAGATCGAGCATGAGGGCCATGTCCTGCCCTATCGTCAGTTCGACAAGATGCGGCAGGTGAACCAGCCTGCCATTGTCGAGAACAAGCATCTGGACGCAGCGTTGCTGCTGGCCCGGCAGATGCAGGCGATCATGCCGCATCATCGCAAACGCAACAATGACGCCCCTGCCCGCCGTGACCAACCCATGCATCTGTTCCCCGAGCCGGAACCACCCGCGAAGATCGATCGCCGCAAACTGGGCGGCTCGAAGCTCAAGCGCGGTCCCAGGCTCAGTGATGAGGCGTTGCACGAACGCGGCACGCTCAGGTTCGTGCAGAGGACATGACCGGGCCCACTGCAGGGCAGCGGGTCCATGGCCACTACCCCAAGATCAGCGCATCAGCAGGGTCTGCGCTGCGCTATCCCGAGGGCTCCACGCAGCCCCTGCTGTCCTCAACGTGTGACATTTCTATATGGCAGAAATTGTGACTTCTCTAAATGGCAGGAACAAAAATATCCGCACTGGCCGATGTGTCTATCGGCGTGATCCTCCCCGCGCGGCGTCACATCGCCGACCAGCTTCTCCAAATCATGTAGAGAGCAACACAGAAGATCAGCGCCGCGAATACGCTGTTGAGAAGACCCTTACGGGCAGACATCCGTTTCGATGCAGCGGCCCCCACGACACCGCCAACGATGCCGCCGCCGATGAACGTCGCGGCAAGGCTCCAGTCGATCAAACCGGAAAACGCATAATTGAGCGCGGTTGTCAGGCCGAAGGCGGCCACGGCGACAAGCGATGATCCTACCGCATTGATCATCGGCATGCCGGTCGATGCCATGAGGCCAGGCACGATCAGGAAGCCGCCGCCAATGCCGAAGAAGCCTGAAAACAGACCCGTTGCGCTGCCATAGGCGATGACCTTGGGGGCATTTTCGCGCCGGCATTGGACGTCAGGATTGCCCAGATTGTCGCGATTGCGCAGCATCAGCGCGCCGACCACCAGCATGAGGATCGCGAACAAAAAGAGCAGGTGCTGGCCGTCGAACGCCTTGCCAAGCGTCGAACCCCCATAGGCACCCAGCACACCGGCAAGGGCATACATGCCCGCGCAGCGCCATTTGATCGTGCCCTGCCGGGCATGAGGAATGAGGTTAGCGCCGGCATTGGCAGCGACCGCAAGCGCGCTGGTGCCGATCGCGACGTGTGGCGACGCAACGCCGACCAGATAGACCATCAACGGCACCGCTAGGATGGAGCCCCCGCCTCCGACCAGACCGAGCGTGAAGCCTACAAGCGAGCCCGAAGCGGCGCCAAGCAGATATTGGACTGGCTCGAGCATGAATGCCCTACAGCCTGTTCAAAGGAAGCTTGAGATAGCGGGTACCATTGTCCTCGGGCTCGGGCAGGTTGCCGCCGCGCATGTTCACCTGAATCGAAGGAAGGATCAGCCGCGGCATGCCGAGTGTTGCATCGCGCGCTTCACGCATCGCGACAAACGCCTCCTCGGTGACGCCTGGATGGACATGGACGTTGCCTTGCCGCTCGTCGGCTACGGTCGTCTCCCAGACGAACTTGTCGCGCCCCGGCGCCTTATAGTCATGGCACAAAAACAGTCGGGTCCGATCGGGGAGTCCCAGCAGGCGGTGGATCGACTGAAACAATGTCCGTGCGTTGCCGCCCGGAAAATCGGCGCGGGCGGTGCCATAATCGGGCATGAACAGCGTGTCGCCGACGAAGGCGAGGTCACCGATGACGTAGGCCATATCGGCGGGCGTGTGCCCGGGGACGTGGAGCGCGATTCCCTCGAGCGAGCCAAGCCGGAAGCGTTCGCCATCGCCTAGCAGGGGTCACTACACGAAAGTGAGTTTTACGTACGCTAGGCGCGAACGGACGGGGAACGGCGTGAGCTGGGTGGTAAGGCGACAGGCATCTCTCGACCGAGGCGACGTCCAAGCGGACGCCTTGTGAAAGAGTGGCTTAAAACGGGGCGGGTATCGCCCGACGTAGGCGCATCCTTGTAATTCCCTCTTGGTCTAGCACCAGCCCAACTGTCCATTCTCCACCAAGGAAGAGTGTCATTGGCCTTAAGGAGTGCTTGTCGAGCGTAGTGAGATCCGATGCTTGAAGAATATCAGGATAGGCTCTTGAGGCAGGTCCAACGAAGGTAATCGCGTTGATCGGAAGCTCCGCTAGCGCTTCACGCGCATCTTTGATGATTTTCATTCCAGGAACTGGACGTAGTTTGGGATGCTTACGCTGGAAGTCGAGCATCTCAGGACCTAGCAGGTCTTCAACAGACAGCGGGAACGCAAGCCTTCGCCCATGTTTGGCAGCGGCATTTGCGGATACAAGCAATCGGACCGCTTGCAACGCTTGCTTCGCCTCGCCGGGCTCGGGTGTGAAAAAGCTTGTTCTTGGCGCTGAGCAGGTGAGCGTAGCTGGCGCTCCTTCTCCGATCCACCGGTACGAAACTACCGTCGAGATGTCTCTAGGTGTCCAGCTTGGAGAAGTGCCATCCGGCATCGGCTTCGCTGGCTTTAAAAAGAGCGTTGCGACTAATTGCTGGCAAAAACCAGGTTCTGTAGCCGGGGTGGGCTGAAAATAAAGCTTTACGCGCGTAGCGGCAGGAGGGCCAGGCGGAGCCGGTGGTTCCATTCCTTGCGGCCCCACAATTGCTTCCACAACCGGTAAAGTCGCTTCTGAAAGCAGGGCCCGACCGAGTTCTCGAGGTGAGAGCGTTTTGGCTTGCTCGGGACTGATTGCGGCGCCGTCGCTCTTTAGGGCCAATACTGCCGACCCTTGCAGTTCTGCCTCCGCGGCGGCAGTCACAGGGAAAACCGTCATTGCAATCAATGGCATGAGCAGGAGCGTGAATGACCGCATTTGGATATCCTATGATTGGCGCACGATGGCGGCAAGTGGGCGGTGCTGTCTCTGATTATATCACGCAGCGAGCAGGGACGGCGAGGTGCGAAGGGGCCTCAGCTGATCCGGCGCCGGCCGGTCTTCCCGATCCCAGCTATAGTCGCCGGTAAGCGCGATATGCTCCCAGCCCAGCGGTGCGATATGGCGGGCAACTTCGTCCGGCGTCCTCATGTCGGTCAGTGCCCGCTCGAGATAGCGGGTGTTCCACAGGATGATCGCGGCGACCAACAGGTTAAGGCCGGAGGCGCGGTAAGACTGGTTTTCGAACCGGCGGTCGCGCAGCTCGCCGAGCTGGTTGAAGAACAGCGCGCGAGCGAGCGCATTGCGCGCCTCGCCCTTGTTCAGCCCAGCTTGAGTGCGCCGACGCAGATCGATATCCTGCAGCCAGTCGAGCATGAAGATCGAGCGTTCGAGCCGCCCGACCTCGCGCAGCGCCAGTGCCAGGCCATTCTGGCGCGGATAGGCGGACAGCTTGCGCAGCATTGCCGAAGCAGTGACGGTCCCGGTGCGGATCGAGGTGGCGAGCCGCAGCAATTCGTCCCAGTGCCCGGCTGCATGGTCGTACGCAATCGGATCGCCTACCATGCCGGCGAGCAGGGGCCCCACCTCCTGACCCGGTAGCAGATGCAGGCGGCGCTCCTTGATATCGCGCAGCCGGGGGGCGAAGCGGTAGCCGAAGAATGGCATCAGCCCGAACACATGGTCGGACGCGCCGCCTGTATCGGTATAATGCTCTTCGATCGACAACCCGGTCTGGTGATACAGCAAGCCGTCGAGAACATAGGGAGCCTCGCCGGCGGTCGCGGCAATCACGCGCGAGCCGAACGGGCCATACTGGTCCGAGATATGCGTATAGAAGGACACGCCGGGTTCGTTGCCGTTGCGCGCGTTGATGTCGCTGATCGCGGTACCGCGCCCGCCTGCGTGGAATTGCTGCCCGTCGCTCGACGAACTGACGCCGCTTCCCCACAATCCAGCAAGTGGCATGGCGCGGTGCGCTTCGATCAATCGCCATAGTGCCTCCCCATAAGCCGCCTCGCTGATGTGCCAGTCATGCAGATGGGCGAGTTGGCGCAGACTTGCGCCTCGGCAACTGTCCGCCATACGCGTCAGCCCGAGATTGATGCCGTCGGCCAGGAGGACAGTCAGCAGCGCGTTGCGATCCTCGGCGGGGCGGCCGGATCGCCGGTGGGTGAAACAGTCGCCGAACCCGGTCCAGGCGTCGACATCAAGCAAGATATCGGTGATCTTCACGCGGGGAAGTCGGTCATAAGCGGTACGGCGCGCGACCTCAGCCGCAGGCGGTGTGATCGCCCTCAGCGGCGAGATCATCAGGCCGTTTTCATCGAGACGAACTTGGGGAAGCTCGCCCTGCCGGGCCAACACCGTCACCCGTTCGATCGCGCTATCCAGTCGCGCGCGACGTTCCTCAATATGACGATCGAACCCGGCCTCGATCGCCAGTGGAAGCGGTCCTTTCTCGCGCAGCGCCGCGAAGGTGGTGGGCGGAATGAGGTAGCTGTCAAAGTTGCGATACTGCCGGCTGCCCGCCACCCAGATATCGCCGGCTCGCAATCGATCGCGAAGCTGGGACAGCGTACAGAGTTCATACGCGGCACGATCGATGACGCCATCGCGAACCACGAACGGGCGCCATCCCGTCGGCACGAAGCGGAGCGGTACCTTGTCGGGCAGGCGCCGTTTCCCGGCTTGGTAGAGATCGGCGATGATGGCGAGCGCATCGAGAATTCCCTGCACCGGTCCAGCACCGCGAAACACGAACGCGCGCAGGAATTGCCCCGCGAACAGCTTCACCGTGCGATGCCGTTCGATCAGTTCGGCCGTGCGGTCGATCGTCTCGGGGCGGACAAGAACTTCCGCTTGGGCTACAGCGGAGCCGAACCGATCCCAGTCGAGCGGACCGATCCGCGCGAGGGAGTCGATCCCTTTGGCATGCGCGTCGATCAGTATGCGGCAGCTATCGGTCAGGGCACGCAGATGCCCCTGCATCTCGCGCACCGTCCTGATCGCCTTGTCGCGCGTCCGGTTTTCCGCGCGCCGCACCATGCTGCCTAACAGCTTGTCGAACATCGTGAGCGCGGCGTCGGTCAAGATTTCCTCGAGGCGAATGGTTGCGGCCAACAGCGTCGCATGACGACGCAGCGGGGTGAGTTCACCGAGGTGCTGTGGCGTGATCCGAACTGCCTCGTCGGCCAGTCGGTCGAATGTCACCGATGGGATCATGCCAGCACGCGCGGGATCAAGACCGAGCATCCGGATATGATCGAGCCGCTCGATCAACCGCAAGATGTTCCGCGGTGCCGGCGATTGCGGCGCGTTGCGCAGCCAGGCCAGCCATGTCGTTCCCTGATCCGATCTCCGGGTCAGCAAGGCATTGAGCATCGCGAGCCTGTCAGGCTCAATGCCCCTGGTCAGGATTTTATGGGTGAGTTGTTCGGCCTGCTGACGCGCGTGCCTGACGATCGCCTCGATGACCGCAGACGGTGGCAGCAGTACCCGTCGCCGACGCAGTTCATCGATGACGGTGCCGGCGAGCAGGAGAGGCTCGATGACGGTCTGCGCAACTGGCATCGCAAAGGCCACGATCCCACGAAAGTGGTTTCGGTCGAATGCGGCATACCCGAACCGCTGCATAAGATCGGCCAGATGTGCGCGGCGAGTTTCATTGCGACGCGCGTAATCGCTGAACGCCGTCACCGGCACGTCGATCTGATCGGCGACGAAGGCAAGGATGGCACTAGGTGGTCTCTCACCGACCTCCAGCACGCGACCCGGCCAGCGCATATAGAGCAGCAGCATTGCGAACCCGAACCGGCTCGAAGCTCCTCGGCGCTCGCCGACAAGATCGAGATCCTCGCGGCTGAGGGTGAAGTGACGGGCGATCTCCCGTTCGTCGGTCAGGGGATCGTAATGCTGCGTGAGCGCCTCGCGTGTCAGCAACCGCCGCCTTGCCATGCGCTACGACCTTTCCCGCCCTGTCCGTCAGACGGTCCTCTGGCGGTCAGCATGAATATGTCCGTCAACTCTGGACCCGCGATGGCGATTCGGACAAGAATGCAAATCGATGGGAAAACGGACAGATCGGGATCGGCCGTGGCGCTGATCGGCTATGCGCGGGTCTCGACCGGCGACCAGAAGCTAGCGCTCCAGCATGACGCGTTGAACGCGGCCGGATGCGAGCGCGTCTTCGATGACCATGCGTCCGGGGCGAAGACCGATCGACCGGGTCTGGCCGAGGCGCTCGCTTATCTGCGTGCAGGTGACACGCTGGTTGTCTGGAAACTCGACCGCCTCGGCCGCTCGATGAGCCACCTGATCGAGAAGGTTGGCGAACTGGCCGCGCGCGGCGTGGGCTTCCGTTCGCTTACCGAGCAGATCGACACCACCACTTCGGGCGGCATGCTGGTGTTCAACATCTTTGGCTCGCTCGCCCAATTCGAACGCGACCTGATCCGCGAACGCACTAACGCCGGGTTAAAGGCAGCACGTGAGCGGGGGAGCCTTGGCGGCCGACGCCCGGTCATCACCCCTGACAAGCTGCGCAAGGCGCGCGACCATATTGCGGCGGGGTTGACTGTCCGCGAAGCTGCCACGCGCCTCAAGGTTGGCAAAACCGCGCTCTACAAGGCGCTTGAAGGGGCGGCTGCTAAACCCACAGCCTGACGTTCCACCTTCGTTCGCCTCTAGCGTACGTAAATTTCACTTTCGTGCAGTGACCCCATCTTATTCAGGCTGGGGATCGCCGCGAAGTCGAACGTATCGAAGCTCTTGGTCGCCGGGAACCGGGCGGCGCGGATCCGCCGCTCGACCGTCTGGCGCTCACGGTCGATCAGTTCAAGCTCGACGAGCCGGAGCAGGTAGCGGGGATGGTCGATCCCGTCGCGCGCGCATTCGCGGAAGACCTTCTCGTACTCGCGCAGCACCGTCGGCAGCTTCAGCTGCTTGAGGTGATGGGCCAGCAGAACCTGCGGGGCGCCCGCCGTGGTGCCGGCCGGCAGTGTGTCCTCGCCAGCCCGGGTCATGCCGCCAGGCCCTGAGGCGTTTGGGGCATCAGGGCCGCATAATCGGCGGCGCGGGTGGTTCTGACATCCATCTTCGGCAGATTTGCGGACCATCCGGGCAATGGCCTCCGGGTCCGACGCGCACTTGCCTCGCCAGATCCGCTTGAAGCGAGTCGCCCCTGGTCAGCAGAACATGGATGCGGGTGGCTGTTCCCCGATAAGATGGAAGTACGGGCTCACGACTGGAAGCCGGGCCCAAGCATCTGATGGAGAACAGCCATGGGACAATATATCGGCCTTGACGTATGCTCAAGAGCCGGAGCGAGTCATCTTCGAGACCGGTCCTTTGTCGGTATGGTTCTACCACGCCCTCAAGGCTGAGGGGCTGCCAGCCATCTGCATCGACGCGCGCCACGCCAAAGCGGCGCTGGATATGGCCGCCAACAAGACCGATGCCAACGACGCCGACGGGTTGGCGCATCTGGCCGAGGTCGGCTTCTACCGCGAAGTTCGGGTCAAGGGCTTTGACAGCATGCTGACCCGTACGCTGGTGGCCGCTCGGACCAAGCTCGTCAGGATAAGGACCGAAATCTCAAATCAGATCCGCGGCCTGATGAAGACGTTCGGGCTCGTGATCCCTGCCGGCAAGGGGAGCACCTTCGAAGCCAATGTGCGTGCGAAGCTCGGTGAGAACTCCGAGTTGGCCGCCATCATCATGCCGCTGCTCGAAGCCTGGCGCAGCATCCGATTACGCGCTGCCGAACTGACCCGGCGCTTGATCGGCGATGCCCGTCAGAGTGAAGCTTGCCAGCTGCTCATGTCCATCCCAGGCGTCGGCGTCGTTACCGCATCGGCCTTTGCTACGGCCGTGGAGGATCCTGCCAACTTCCGAACGTCGCGGTCTGTCGGCGCTTGGCTCCGCCTGACGACGAGGAGATACCAATCCGGTCAGGTCGACTATAATGGTCATATCTCTAGGCGGGGCGATCATCAGGTGCGCAGTCACTTATACGAGGCGGCCACCGTCATTCTGACCCGCAGCTCGGCAGAGAGCACGCTGCGCGACTGGGGCGTCAAACTGCGGGAGCGGATCGGCTTCAAACGTGCCGCCGTCGCCGTTGCACGCAAGCTAGCGGTTATCATGCACGCCATGCTGAAATCCGGAGAACTGTTCGATCGCTCTGCCGGAGCCCCTGCCTGAGCCCGCCTGGGCAAGCATCTGACCCGGTTCCGTCCCTGCCGGGACCTGGGCAGAACCATTCCGCTTGATGGGATGCACTGGTTCTTCGCCAAGTGCGCCGTCCACATAGGAAGGTTCCGTCCTCGAAAACCCAACATGCGGCGGCACATGCCGACCGCGAAGACGACCCTGAACCCGGCATACGGTCAGTGCAGAATCTGCTTGCATGCGGACGCGCGATTAGACGACACCATCACAGAAGATTTCCCGCCCGCTGGAAACCCCCATCGATTCTATCTGATCAGATTTTGCTCTAGTCAACGAACTGCAGACCACCTTCACCCGAGGCTTCACGAGGCGGCAGTGGGGCCATTTTAGCAGCCGCCCGCTCGATGATGGACCGCAGCCACACATGAGCAGCATCATGATCAAATGTACGGTGCCAGTATAGCGTTAGATTAAGGTCCGGGTATGGAATGGGTGGAATAAATAGACGTATCGGAAGGATATTCGCGAAAAACCGTGCAAGCCGCTCCTGCATGATGACGACGCAATCACTCTTTGAAGCGAGAAACGGTAGAACAAGGTAATTTGGAGTGAGCGCATTAAATTTGTAGGCGACATCAAGCTCTGAAAGATGTTTCGTCTCATGGCTACGCAAATATTTTGCATCCGTCGAAAACGACGCATGTCGCAATGTGAGGAACTCCTCTGTGCTCATACCTTTTCGTACCAACTTATTATCGACCGCTGACACACCGATATATCGATCAGAAAAAAGATGCTTTTGCCCTAAACCAAAAGTGTTAAAAGTTCCGGCTGGCAAGATGAAACATTCCTGTTGAAGGGCGTTGTGGCCCTCCGTCATCTCCGGCTTGGCATTGGACAGGTATAGCGTAAAGCCCGGCGCATATTGATTAACTTCGTGAATGATTTCTCCACCCAAGGCCCAGTGAATATAATCGGCTGTTGCAATAGTAAACTCTCGAACTGCGTTGCCAGCATCAAAGTGCTCACCCAATACCGTCCCGCGAACATCATTTATAATACTGTGCACGCTCGATGCTATTTCCTCACATTTTCCTGTTGCCTGCATTGCCTTCCCATTCCAGACAAACAAGTTATCATCAAACAGCTTTCTCAAGCGATTAAGCGCAAGACTCGTTGCTGACTGGCTGATGCCGATCTTCTTAGCGGCTGCGCTTACACTTCGTTCGGTCCATAAAATATCGAACACAAGAAGCAAGTTGAGATCGATCTTGCGTAACGGTTCCGTCATTAGGATCTCTCCATTTCCATTCCAAGGCAATCCGGACAGCGGCCTCGCGGAAGCTGTCGATTCGATCCACCCGGGGTTATATTGACCGGCCCCCGCTGAGTGGTCCGTGTTGATTGTTAGTGCATTGCTGCCTCCGTTGCCATTGCCGCCTGGAGGTGGAGCGAAGCGGAACCGGAAGGCGGCAATGGCGGAGAAGCCGTTTCCGGGGCCGGCGGTCGATAGCCGAGGCTGCTGTGGGGGCGGATCGTGTTGTACAACGCGACGACGCAACGCCCACGGGACCGATGTTCGTGAGCTTCTCTATCCCTGGCACCCTTGGGCGGGATGTCATCTTCACATTCACGAGGCGGTCGAGCGAGCGGGTTCGGATATCTTCCGCTGCAGCAAGACAGGGGCGATGTCCGACCGGTGGCTGGAGATTCCGGCGTGGATGTTCGACCGCGCGGTTTGCGCCCTGGTGCGCATCGGCGTGGCGCCTCAGGTCGATATTGGGACGTTGAACGCGCTGGCCAGGCTATTGCGAGCAGCAAAGCCGGTTTCGGCTTTATCGATTTCGAGAGCAGCATCGAGCCCCCACGACTCGCATCCGGGAGGTCTCAATGCCGCGCAAGTCCACGACGTTGCAGCTCGATCTGTTCTCCAGTTCGCACGATCCCGGGAGCGCGCAGCCACCGCGATGGCAGACCCTGCCCAAGCAGACACGCCAGACGCTGACGTCGCTGATCGTGCGCCTCCTGCTCGACCACGTCGATGACGATCCTGTCGCGGAGCCGCGGGAGATGTGCGATGATCTTTGAGAAGATCGGGCCGCAGCATCTCGAGCGCAAGGCGATCCTGTATGTGCGGCAGTCCTCGGCGCATCAGGTCCTTCACAACCGCGAGAGCAGCGCCCTGCAATACGCCATGCGCGGCCGTCTCACAGCGCTGGGCTGGTCGCGCATCGAGACGGTCGACGACGATCTCGGCCGATCTGCGGCGGGCGGCGTGACGCGCGCCGGTTTTGACCGGATGGTCGCCGAGGTCTGCCTCGGCAAGGTCGGCGCGGTGGCGGCGCGAGAAGTCTCACGCTTCGCCCGCAACAGCCGGGACTGGCAGCAGCTTATCGAGATGTGCCGCGTGGTCGATACGGTCCTGATCGACCAGGAGACCGTATACGCCCCACGCCAGGGTAATGACCGGCTTCTGCTTGGTCTGAAGGGCAGCCTCAACGAGTATGAGTTGGATCTTCTGCGCCAGCGTTCGCTCTCGGCTCGCTACGAGAAGGCCCGGCGCGGCGAACTTATCGTCGCCGCCCCCGTGGGTTTCGTGAAGGTCGGCGACCGGATCGAGAAGGATCCCGACCGCCGCGTCCAGGAAGCCATTACCCTCGTTTTCGATAAGGTAGCCGAACTCGGCAGTGCCCGGCAGGCGCTGCTCTGGTTCATCGAGCATGGGCTGGAGCTGCCCGCAAAGCGCAACAACGGCGATGTCGTGTGGCGCAGGCCGAGCTATGCAACCATCCACCGGATGATCGAGAACCCGATCTACGGCGGCGCCTATGCCTATGGTAAAAGCCGTGCCGCGGCCGGATATGATGGTATCGCCATGCGGTCGAGGAGTTGTCGCAAAGCACGGGACGAGTGGCTGGCGCTCATCCCCGGCTCGCATGACGGCTACGTCAGCTGGGAGCGTTCGGAGGATATCCGCAAGATGGTGAGCAACAATGCCCCCACCAGTCGGCGCGCCCAAGCACGGCGACGCCCTGCTCGCCGGGCTCGTCCGCTGCCGGCAGTGCGGACGCAAGCTGACCGTGCGCTACACCGGCGCCAGACACAATATCCCGCGCTATTCCTGCTGGCGGGGCCTGCTCGACAATGGCGAGCCGCGCTGCATCGCATTCGGCGGATTGCGCGTCGACGATGCGATCGAGCAGGCGCTCCTGCCGGTCCTTGAGCCCGGGGCGATCGCAGCCGCGGTTGAGGCCGAAGCCCAGGCTGCCGGTCGCCGCGATCAGGTCCGCGATGCGTTGATGCGCGATCTCGAGGCGGCCCGTTACGCGGCCGAACGGGCCTTCCGGCAATACGATGTCGCCGATCCGCAGAACCGATTGGTGACAGCCGAACTGGAAGCGCGATGGAACCGTGCACTCACGCGTGTCGGCGAGGTGGAAGCCAGGATCGCTGCGCACGATGCCTCGACGCCGCATCAGGCGTCGCCGTCGCGGAAGGATATCGATGCCTTGCCGGCGATCTCAAAGCCGTCTGGAACGACACGCACACCGACGCGCGCTTGAAGAAGCGCATCGTGCGAACCCTTATCCAGGAGGTGATCGCCGACATCGACGACGAAGCGTCCGAGATCGTGCTGCTGATCCATTGGGCCGGCGGCGTCCACACCGAGTTGCGGCTGCCGAAGCGTCGCAAAGGCCAGCGCAACAGCACTTCCGCCGATATCATTGCCGCCTTGCGCCAACTCGTTCTCATCGCCAATGACGATCTGATCGCCGGCATCCTCAACCGGAACGGGCTGGTGACGGGGAACGGCAACCGCTGGACACGCGAGCGGGTCACCGCGCTGCGATCGCATCACCGGGTCCCCGTCTTCCGGGCGGCGACCGACGGCGATCCGCCGTGGCTGAACTTGAACCAGACAGCCCGCCGCATCGGCGTAACCCCAAAGACTCTCCGGATCGCTGCTGAAGTCGGAGAGATCGAAGGCATTCACCCTCTGCCAGAAGGCCCATGGATCTTCAGTCGAGCCGAACTCAATGGATCAGCCGCTCGTCACCTCGTGGAACGCGCGCGGCAAAATCCAAAATACCCCACGGGATCGCATCCCGATCAGCAAAGCTTATTTACTTCAACAACATAGATAGATGGGTGTTATGAAACAGGATTGTAGTGCCGCCGCCAGGCTTCGATCAGCACCTTCGCCTCGGCGAGGCTGTAGAAGATCTCACCATTGACCAGTTCATCGCGAAGTGAGCCGTTGAAGCTCTCGTTGTAGCGGTTCTCCCATGGCGACGCCGGGGTGATGTAGAGCGTCGTCACGCCGATCCGTGCCAGCCATTTCTGGACTGCCGTCGCGATAAATTCGCTGCCATTATCGGACCTGATATTGGCAGGTGGCCCGCGCGCGATGAACAGGTCGGTCAGGGTTGCTAGCACGTCTTCATGCTTGAGTTGCCGCGCCACGATCAGGACAAGGCATTCGCGGCTGGCCTCATCGATGATCGTCAGGATGCGGAACTTTCGGCCATCATGGGTGCGACCATCGACGAAGTCGTGTGCCCAGACGTGCCCCGAATACTCAGGCCGCAGCCGGATACACGAGCCATCGTTTAGCCATAGCCGGCCCCGCTTGGGTTGCGGATTCCGACGATCGCGCGCATGTATTCCGATCTGACGCCGCGCAGCGTTCCGATTATGGAATGGCCCGCCCCGTTTGCAAGTAGGATTTTACGGTGTTCTGAGCAGTCTGCGTCAACGTATTCGGTCTCGTGAGCTCGCCACGGCCAAGATGGACATCCGCACGTTCGGAGCCCCATAATCGGACCGGAATCGTAGTTCCATTTGATCGCCCGGGCTTTCCAAACGCCGATCGACTCTCAGGCCATCTTTACGATCCTTCCTGCAAACCTCGTTGAGCTACGCGCGCGGGGGGCACGTAGCCGATTCTGTCATGCCGCCACGGGATAGCCGCGTTCGAAAGTGGTCTCCTTGCGCAAGGCTGCCCAAGCGATCCGCGCCAGCTTGTTGGCCAGCGCCACCAATACGACGTTGCGATGGACACCGCGCTCGATCATGGCTTTGAGCCAGCGCCCCAAAGGCGTGTCGCTCTGAGAAAGCGAGGGTAATGCTGCCCGGGCGCCGTGGATTAGCAACGTGCGCAAATAGGTGTTACCGCGCTTCGAGATGCCGAGCAATCGAGGCTTGCCACCCGTAGTGTGTTGTCTGGGAACTAGGCCTAGCCAGGCACCCAGATCGCGAGCCTTGGCGAAGCTGCTTGCGTTGCCCACCGCCGCGATCAGCGCCGTCGCGTTGAGCACGCCGATGCCAGGGATTGATGTCAACCTTCTTGCGGCAGGGTCTTTACGCGCCAGGGCGACGAACTCGCCATTCAGCGTCTCGATCTTCACGTCCAGTTCCCGCCATTCAGAGCGCAGATCGCCAACCAGTTGGCGCAGGCGCGGCGACAATTTCTCATCGTCACAAACCAGCATTTCATCGACGCCAAGCTCGAACTTGCGCCGTCCAGCCGGGAAGATCACCCCGCGTTCGAGCAGGATCGCCCGTAACTGGTTGATCAGGTTCGTGCGTTCAGCAACGAGGCGTGAACGCACGCGATGTAGGGTCTGGATATCCAGTTGCTCCTGGCTCTTGAGTTCGACGAAACGCATCGTCGGGCGTGACGCAGCCTCAGCGATTCCTTCGGCATCGCGGTCATCGTTTTTTTGCGCTTTTACGTAAGGACGCACATATTCCGGCGACATCAAGCGGATTTCGTGGCCATGCGCGGCAAACAACCGAGAGATTTTGGACCACTCAGAAGGGGGCAGATCAATAGGACTCCGCGCGGCATCGAATGCAGATGAGGCTATTGTTCTCGCAAATAGCGGATATACCGCATATTGATTTCCTTTCTATCCTTTGGTCGCATAGGCCTCCCCCGCAAGGTGATAAATTAGGAGGGGATATGAAGGTTTTCAACGAAAAGCAGGTGTGCGCCAGTCTGATCGCTTTGGCTACGATGATGGTAGCCGATACCGCATTTGCCCAAGCGGCGACGAGCGAAACCGCAAATCCGAGTGAAAAGCCGGCTTCGGTGGCTAATGATAGCGACGTGGGCGAGATCGTAGTCACCGCCAACAAGCGCGAGCAGAATCTCAGCAAGGTCGGGCTCACGATTTCTGCGATGTCCGGCGACGATCTCGTGAGGCAGCGCGTCAGCGATGTAAGTGACCTCGCTAAGGTGACGCCCGGCCTCACTTATGCCCCGACGGCTAATTCAACTCCGGTCTATACTCTCCGGGGTGTTGGCTTTTTCGAAACGACTTTGTCGGCCTATCCTGATGTCGCCACTTATATAGATCAGGCCCCCTTACCTTTGCCGGTGATGAGTGCGCTGACGGCATTCGATCTCGAGCGCGTGGAGGTTCTCAAAGGACCACAGGGCACATTGTTCGGCAACAATGCTACTGGCGGTGCGATCAACTTCGTCGCTGCCAAGCCGACTGCCGACTTCACGGCTGGAGCGGAGTTCAGCTACGGACGCTTCAATACGATTGAAGCGTCGGGATTTATCAGCGGTCCAATAACCGATACGCTGCGGGCTCGATTGGCCATCAAGTCAGTCAATGGTGACGACTGGCAGAAAAGCTACACGCGGATCGAGGGCGGCGTGCCGGCCGAATATTTGGCGATTGGCGTGCCTGACAGTCCGGACAAGAAGCAGGATACCATTGGAAAGCGTGATAATATCGCCGCGCGCTTTCTTTTGGACTGGGAAGCGAGTGATCGCCTCAAATTTTCTTTGAACATCAATGGGTGGCGGGATCAGAGCGATCCGGTAACGCCCCAATATCAGGAACCGCGATTGCAGAACGAGGTCGGCGCGGCTGGCCCGGGCGGGGTTGTTCCTGCGGACTATCACGCTCTTATTTACCCTGTGGCTCCAAACAACGCCCGCTACGCCGATTGGAGTCCCAATCTGCGCCCATTCACAGACAACAAATTCTGGCAAGCCGCTTTGCGGGCCGACTATGAGATCATGGATGACCATACGCTGACGTCAATCACGTCCTATGCAAGTCTGCGCTTCCTGAATGCCACAAATGGCTCCGGCATGGCGTTCGAGGCGACGGATATCCATCAGGCCTATGGTCGCGCTAAATCATTTAGCCAAGAGTTACGCTTGTCAAATAGCGCCGGAAACGTGGTGCGATATACCCTCGGCGCCAATTATGAGCATACAACTGCTCTTGAGGCTTTGGACTTATACCTGAATGGGATCACTGCCCATGTCGTAAATGGGTTTAATGGGAATCAATATGGTTCCGACCAGACTATGAACAATTATGCGGCGTTCGGCAATCTGGAGTATGACGTCACGCCCACGGTGACCCTTAAAGGTGGTATCCGTCAAACCAAAGCAAAGCGAACAGCATTGCAGAGGGGCGCTTATGAAATCCCGGGTTTTTTTGCTCCCGGCGCGTTTGGCATTAACTCTCTAACCACCTTCTTCAATTTGGCTTACGCTCAGATTTACGGAGTTGGGACTGTGCCTACGCTCGTGCCGGGACAGTCCCTCACGATCGACAATCGAGGGTTCAATATTGCTGATCCCGCCTCCAGCGTACCGGTTGACCCAAACACATTCCTGAAAACCGGCAATCCCGCCGGTAAGCTGAACGAGAATAGCACATCGTGGAGTCTCGGTGTGAATTATACGCCCACTCCGGAATTGCTACTCTACCTCAATGCGTCGAAGGGCTACAAAGCCGGATCGTTCCCGACACTCACCGGCGCTATTTATGATGCCTATGCTCCGGTTAGCCAAGAAGCCTTGTTGGATATCGAAGGCGGATTTAAGGCGCAGCTGCTTGATCGAAAACTGTCCATCAATGCCGCGGCCTTTTATTACGATTACTCAAACAAACAGTTACGTGCAAAATTTGTTGATCCGATTTTTGGCGCGCTTGACAAACTACTAAATGTACCCAAATCCACAATAAAAGGGGTTGAGATTGACATCAACGCCCGCCCGACTGACGGACTGACGCTGTCTGCTGCGGCGACATATCTTGATGCCAAAGTCAAAAGGTATGAAGGCGTAATTGGGTCGCATCTGGAAAATGGCTTACGAGTCGCGGATACCGCATCTTTCAAGGGAGTTCGGCTTCCTTTCGCGCCGAAGTTCCAGTTTGCCATTCGTGCTGACTATGAATTTCCACTTTCGGATCAAATCAACGCGAACGCAGGTGTCGGTGTAACTGGCCAGTCCAAGTCAATAGGTAGCCTCTATCTTCTGCCAGAAGACAAGGAGGCTTTCAAAATTCCGAACTACGCGCTGGTCGACCTGACGGCCGGAATTTCGTCCTCCGACGGTCGCTGGCGCCTGGGAGTCTGGGGCAAGAACGTGTTCAACAAATATTATTGGACGAACGTGATCCAGGCATATGACAATTTGATGCGATATCCAGGACGACCGTCAGAATATGGCTTGGTCGTCGGGTTCAAATACTGATGACGACGGAGTCATGAGTTGCGCTCGAATCTTCGTCTGCGAGCTGCCGTCACGCTGCGCGAGCCGGGTGAAAAAGAGCCATCGTTCCGGGGATGCGTCTGACAGCTCTTGCGAAAACTGCAACGCAAAGCGCAATTTGCGAGAGCTATTTTGTGCGATGCAGAAGCTCGGAAACATAGGTTCAAGAAACTCGGTCGGGCTGGAAACCGCGATGACCGCTGAGCAATCTTCATGAAGGAAAAAGTGATGGATAATCTGCAAAGGGAAAGTCGAGCAATTGCGACAGAAGTTCCCTCTTCTGACGATCTTCTTTACCGGGCACGTCAGCTTGGGCCGCTTCTTCGCGAGCGTGCCAAACAGTGCGAAGAAGGGCGCCGTATGCCGCCTGAAACATTTGCTGCATTCAAGGAAGCGGGATTCTATCGGATTCTTCAGCCCAAGGCCTATGGCGGCTATGAATATTGGCCAACTGTTTTCTACGACGTCGTGTCGGAAATCGCCCGCCACTGTCCGTCCTCTGCCTGGGCGCTCGGCATCATTGGGATCCACAATTGGGAAGTTGCCTTGATGGATCCGAGGGCAGCCAAGGATCTGTGGTCCCGGGACACGGAGACTTTTTATTCTTCCTCTTATGCGCCATTCGGCAAGGCTCGCCGCGTCGAAGGCGGGTATGAGGTCGAGGGCCGGTGGGGATGGTCGAGCGGGTGCGATCAGGCGACATGGGTCATTCTCGGAGCGCTTGTCGAGATGGAAGATGGCGAGGTGAACCATCTGGCGCTGTTGGTTGAGTCGGGTGACTATGAGATCGATCATTCGTCCTGGAACTCGGTCGGCCTGACGGGGAGCGGCAGCAAGGATATTGTCGTAAGAGGCGCATTTGTACCAGCCTATCGCGTTCACAATATCAGCCGGACTTACCAGATGCGCGATCCGGGGCGAGTGATATTCACTGCCGATACCTACAAGCTTGCCTTCGGCACTGTGTTCGCCTTTGTCCTTACAAGCGTCCTTGTCGGCATTGCCGATGGTGCTCTCGACTTCTATGTGGATTATATAGCCAAGCGGACCAATGCCTATAATGGCTCAAGTTTCAAGCAGGATGCTCTAGCTCAGCAGATCCTTGCCGATGCACACTCTCTGGTCGATGGAGCGCATCTTCGCCTTAAGCGCAATTTCGACGAGATGGCCGCTTTTGTCTCGAGGGGCGAAGAGATCCCTCTCGCCCGCCGAGTCTTCTATAAATGGGATGCGGCCAATATTGCTAAGCAGTGCCGTGATGCGGTGAATATGTTGACCCATGCATGCGGTGGGTCCGTTTTCGACGCCGATGTTCAGATGCAGCGATATTTCCGCGATGCGAATGTCGGCGCCAATCACCTGTTCATCAACCATCAGAAGAGTTCCGTCAATTTCGGTGCTTTCATGCTGTCCGGGCAAAACAGCGATCTCATGCTCTGAAGTCCATTATATTGAAAAGGAGAGCCCTTATGTCGATCGGTACGGCCTATTTCGGCTTTGAGGTATCAGATCTGGGTGCGTGGGAGCGTTATGCGGGCTTGATCGGTCTTAGCATGGAGCGATCGGATGACGGGCTGTTTTGCCGGGTCGACGAGAAGGCACGGCGCGTTCACTTCGTCGAAGGAGCTGCCGACGACATAGCCTGGGTCGGGTGGGATGCGGGAAGCCAGGAGCGCTTCGATCATCTGCGCTCGCACCTCGGGAGTCTTGGTATCCCCACGCATGATGGCGACGATGCGTCCGCCCGGTTGCGGGGCGTAGAGCGGTTTTTCCATTTCGTCGGACCTGTCGGAGCTCGGCACGAGATCGCGCTGGGCTTGGAAGATGCGGGCTCCCCGTTCGTTTCCGACAAGGTGCCGCATGGTTTCGTGACGGGCGACCAGGGGCTCGGTCATGTCGCCTTCAACTCAACCGATCACAAGGGCGACGAGAAGTTCATGCGCGAAGCGCTGTTCGCGCAGCTTTCCGACTATATCTATCAGCCACTGCCCGACGGCAGCACGATGCACGCCTCGTTCCTGCACACCAGCCCGCGACACCATTCGATTGCCTTTGCCGAAGGGCTCGGAGGAGGCAGCAAACTCCATCATTTTGAGCTTGAAATGAACAAGCTGGAGGATGTCGAAAGGGCGTATGAACGCGTGCAGGAGGCCGGAATCGCTATCGGACTGACGCTGGGTCAGCATTCGAACGACAGGATCGTGTCCTTCTATGCGCACACGCCTTCCAAATTCATGATGGAGGTAGGCCATGGCGGCCTCAGGATCGATGACGACGAGAGTTGGGAGCCCATGATTCATGACCGCATCAGCGAATGGGGCCACGAGTTCCAGGCCGTCTGAATGCTCGAGGAGAAGGACGTGTTTCCGGGACTGATGCAGAATGCCCCCCTCAACATTGGCGATATTTTGCGTTTTGCTTCGGTAGCGCATGGCGAGCGGGAGATCGTGTCCAAGAATATCGATGAGCCGATATGGCGCTATGATTACAGAAGGGCATGGGCGCGCACGGCGCAAGCGGCGCATGCGCTTGCCCGGTTGGGCGTTGCGCCTGGCGACCGGGTCAGTTCGCTCGCGTGGAACACGCACCGGCATTTCGAACTGTTCTTCGCGGTGCCGGGCATGGGCGCAGTGCTGCATACCGCCAATCCTCGCCTGCCCGATGAGCATCTCGTCTTCACCATCAACCACGCCGGCAGCAAGGTGCTGCTGCTCGATCGCAACATGGTCGAGATCGTCGATCGGATCCGGGACCGACTGGAGACGGTCGAGCACTATGTCCTGCTGAGCGACGCCGATCGCGCGATCGATGGCTGGGGCTGCTATGAGCGCCTGATCGGCGCCGAGGCAGAAACCTATGACTGGCCCCGGCTCGACGAGAATGCGGGCGCGTTCCTGTGCTATACGTCAGGCACAACGGGCGATCCCAAGGGTGTGCTCTATTCTCACCGTTCGGTCGTGCTGCACGCCCTGGCCGCGGGGCTGAGCGGGGCGCTCAACTTCTCCGCCTTCGATGTCGTCATGCCGTGCCAGTCGCTTTATCACGCGACCGCCTGGGGCCTGCCTTTTGCTGGTGCAATCAATGGCGTGAAGTTCGTCTTTCCCGGCGACAGGTTCGACGGCGCCAGCCTGCAGCAGCTCATCATGGACGAAGGCGTCACCTTCTCGGGCGGCGTACCGACGATCTGGACCCTGTATCTCGATCATCTGGCGCGGACGGGAGAGACGCCGGGCGGCCTGCAGCGGGTGATCATCGGCGGTTCGGCGGTGCCGCGCGACATGGCGGTGGCATTCGACGGACTCGGTGTCGTCGTGCAGCAGATATGGGGCATGACCGAAACCAGCCCGCTGGGCGTGGTTTCGACGCCCACGCCAGCGCTCGCCGCGCTTGGTAAGGAAGAGGAGAATGACACCATCTGGACCCGGCAGGGCCGGATGATGTTCGGCATCGAGATGAAGATCGTCGATGAAGACGGCAACGCCCTGCCGCATGACGGCGAAACATCGGGCGCGTTGATGGTCCGCGGACCGTGGGTGCTGGAATGCTATTACCGCGTCGGCCAACCGGCAACCGATGCCGACGGCTGGTTCGACACCGGCGACATCTCCACCATCGACCGGTTCGGTTTCATGCGCATCACCGACCGCAAGAAGGATGTGATAAAATCGGGCGGAGAATGGATCAGCTCGATCGATCTGGAAAACATCGCGGCGGGATGTCCGGGGGTGAAGGTAGCCGCCGTGGCCGGGGTGCACCATCCAAAATGGGAAGAGCGTCCGATCATGCTGGTCGAACCGCATGCAGGCAGCAACGTCACCGGCGAAGACATGACGGCATGGCTGGAACCGCGTGTTGTCAAATGGTGGATGCCCGACCGCATCATCATCGACACCGTCCCGCTCACCGCCACGGGCAAGATCGATAAGAAGGCGATCCGCGACCGATATGGCCGCGTGCTTGCCGAGCCACCCGCATAGACCTGATCCAGCCGCGCCACGGCTTTTCACGCGTAATCGAACAGGAGACGATAATGACCGACACTCTTACGCCCGAAAGTCGGTTCGCCGATGCCTCCGATGGCCGCGTCCATTACCATAGCTGGGGCGAAGGACCGGCCATCATCCTCATCCATGGCGGTGGTCCGGGGGCCTATGGTTACAGCAATTTCCGCAAGAATGTGGAATCCCTCTCCGAGCGCAATCGCGTCATCGTCCTTGACCTCCCGGGTTATGGCAAATCCGCGCCGCGTGCCCAGCCTGAGGGGCTCATCGTATCGCTCGCCAACGCGGTGCGCGATGTCATGGACCATGCCGGAATAGAAGCAGCCAGCCTGGTGGGCAACTCGCTGGGCGGCATGACCTCACTGCGCTTCGCGCTCGATACGCCCGAGCGGGTCGACAAGCTGATCCTGATGGGACCCGGCGGCGGTCTGCCGACCTTGTCGCCGTTTCCGACCGAAGGGCTGCAGCGGATGCTCGACTTTTACGGCGGGGAAGGACCGACGCTCGAAAAGCTCGCGCGTGTTACCGATCTGCTGGTGTATGACCGCTCATCGATCACCGACGAATTGCTAGAGGAACGCTTCCGCATCGCAAACCTGCCCGAGACCGTCGCCAATCCCCCGTTACGCCTATTGATGGCGCATCCCAAGGACCATCTGTGGAACCAAGGGCTTGACAAGATTGCAAGCCCCACGCTCATCATCTGGGGCGCCGAGGACCGCGTCCTGCCGCTCGACGCCGGCTTCATCCTGCGCAAACTCATCGCCAATGCCGACATGCACATCTTCTCCAAATGTGGGCACTGGGCTCAATGGGAAAGGCCCGACGAGTTCAATGCACTGGTGGATGAGTTCGTAAACGAATCTGACGGGGCATGAAGCATTCACCGCACCGAGCAATAGCAATCCAGGAAGAAGCCTGGCCCCAATGGTATGCGGCGATCCGCCCGCAGGCGTCTTGTTCGTTGGCCACCCGCCAGCGGAGGAGGACCGACGCCTCTCACAAGAGCTGTGAAGCTTTACGATTCCCGGATATGTAGTCATCAAGAGGAACTGCAAAATGCGCACTATGGCCGATGTCCTTAACTCGTATATTCTGCCCGGAAGGATTGCCAATCCTCTGGAAGGGCTTGAGCAGGCGCGTCTTGGAGAGCAGCTTGGTCTTAGCGGTATTGTTCTGTCGGAGCGCTGGGACAGCAAAGAACTCGGCTCTGTCATGGGCGCCCTGAGTCAGGTCACTCAACGCGTTCGATTGATTGCCGGTATCACGCATTTCGGAACCCGCCATCCCCTCGTTCAGGCGGGCATGAGTGCGACCATGCAGATGCTTTCGGGCGGGCGCTTCGTTCTGGGTTTCGGTCGTTCCGTACCGCCACTCTTCCAAAAGCTTGGGATTCCTGTCTTGAACAACGCGGGAATGACGGACTACATTGATATACTCCGCAAGCTATGGGCCGGCGAGACAGTTTGCTACAATGGTCCCGCCGGAGACTATCCCGAGATGGAATTGGCGCAGCCTTGCGCCAATCCACCTCCCATCATCATTGGGGCCGTTGGACCCAAGACATTGGCGCTGGCAGGAGCCCACTTTGATGGCATCTTATTGCATCCGTTTCTGACGGTGGAGGGGGTGGCCCGCTCAGTTAAAATAGTGCGCAACGCAGCCCGCGCGGCAGGGCGCGATCCGATGTCAACCAGGATTTACGCCATCGTGGTCGCGGCACCTGATACGTTGACGCCCGCGCAGAGGCAGAACATTCTTGAGGCACGCGCTGTTTCCTATTTCATGCATCGCCAGATTGGTCAACCCATCGTCAGGATGAACGAATGGGATGAGGCGCCGATGAGCCGACTCATCGAGACCGGACTTAGCAAATTTGAATTCGGACAAGCGGACGTCGCCGAATCGAGACGGCAATTGGCCGCAGCGGTCGAATACTTGCCACGAGAATGGCTGGAGAGTGGCGCCGCGTCCGGAAGTATCTCGCAATGTGCTGATCGGCTTGCTGAATATCTGGAGGCAGGGGCCGACGAGATATTGCTGCACGGGACAACCCCGGAGCAACAGGGGGAACTCGTGGCAGAACTGCGGCATCGGCCACTTTAACTCGTACAGATAACACGTTAGGAGAGGCAAATGATGGACATTCCTGATCCAAGGAGTGAGCCCGATGCTCATTTTATTGAGGAAATTCGCGCGCGTTATCCGGTTGAGCGGGAGATAGATCGCATATTGAGCCGAAAGATGGCGCACCGCAGTGGTCCAGGCTATTCGACGCTCCCGCTAGACGCTCTCATCAACGGTACCCGCGCACTCATTGCCAGCGAGGTGAAGGAGGAGTTCGCGCTTCATAATCCTCGCTGGCTGCAAGGCGGTGCATCGAAGCTACAGATGGCTTTCGACTTCGAATGGGGCGGTGCCGGGAGCAAGGACAGGCAGCGAACCCCCATGGTGTTGCGGATGGAACCCCCAGAAGCAATTGTTGAGACCAGTCGTCGAAGGGAAATCGAAATACTCCGATTGATGGACGGCGTCGTCCCAGTCCCTCCATGCTACTGGGTGGATCCAGATGGGAAATATCTTCCTCATCCTGCGCTGATCTATGGCTTTGCCGAAGGACGCTCACGCCCCAAAGTCGCGCCATCCGAGCAAGTTTCCGGAATAGGAATCAATTTCGGATCACAACTTCGCCAAGTTCTGGCTGAGCAGTTTGTCGACGGAATGGCGCGCATCCATACGGTGTCGAACGAGCGAATCGTCGCGCTGAGACATTTCGAGGCGGCACACGTCCAATCGAACGAAAGCATAAAACGGCAGGTCAACTGGTGGCGTCGCGTTTGGGAGGAGGACCGACCGGTGGCGATGCCACTTGTGGATGTTGCCTATCAGTGGTTGCTAGAAAACGCCCTGCCGCTTGATCATGTTTCAATAGTGCATGGCGATTTTCGCGCCGGCAATTTTCTATTCCATGAGGGGAGAGGCGAGATCACTGCCTGGCTTGATTGGGAGCTTGCAGTTCTGGGAGATCGTCACCAGGACTTGAGCTGGGCGACAGGAACACATTTTGGGCATTATGCAGAAGATAAGCAAACATTCTTAGCTTGTGGTCTGCTACCGACCGACGAATTGTTTGAGCGATATGAAAAGGCATCGGGATTAACAGTCGACTCAGTTCGTCTTCGGTATTTCCGTGTTTTCAACGATTTCACGACGACGATTCATATGCTCGCTACCGCCGATCGTGTAGCTCGGGGCGGGAAAACTCACCAAGATATCGTTGTTGCGTGGATATTGATGCTCGGCAACGTGCTCGCTGGAAAACTGCGCGACACACTTGAGGAGATTATCTGATGCAACCCGATCCCGATCTTCAGCTAAGAGTCGCGATAAAAGCTCTACGTGATGTCGTGATGCCTTCGTTGGACCCGGAGAACGCTCTTGCGAACGAGCAGCTGCAATTGACGCTCGCGACTCTCGAGATGGTCCGCTCACGCCTTCCGATGGTGCATGAGGTTGCCAGAAAGGAATTGGAGAACGCCGTCGACCTCGCGCGCTCTGTAGACCCTGAAGAGACCATTGCGGGAATGATTGCTTCTGCCGAGGAGCTACTCGGTGATTCTGCCAGCACCACCAGCGCAATCGATGCATCGCGAATCAGCCTACTGGATGAGGTTAGCAAGAGCTTGAACTGCGTGACTGATAGTGAAAGACGCATGGTCCTAGCGCGGTCAGTGATTGCTGCGTCGAAGTCCCAATGCGACCTCGCACGGGGATGGTCGCTGCCGGGAGGGTTCGAGCGCGATCCGCAAGAGGTCCCGATTCTTGAAGGCTTTGCCAATTGACATTAATTCCTAGTTGTTCCTGCGCCGCTATGACCATCGATCAGGCTGAGTTCTGGGCTGTAGAGTTGCTGTCCGCCGTCAGCACCAATGGCACAGATTTGAGGTTGTGATTTAAGGAGGGTTGGGGCTTCGTCGTAGTGACGAAGGAACGAAGATGAAGGCCCAACCCTCCTTGAAAAAATCTCCGACAAAGGTCCCTGCTGAGCGGGTTGTGAAGGATATTCGGCGTCAGACCCGTCGCCACTTCTCGGCTGAAGACAAGATCCGCATCGTGCTCGAGGGGCTGCGCGGCGAGGACAGCATTGCCGAGCTGTGTCGCAAGGAAGGCATCGCGCAAAGCCTGTATTACACCTGGTCGAAGGAGTTCATGGAAGCCGGCAAGCGCCGCCTGGCAGGCGACACCGCCCGTGCCGCGACCACTGGCAAGGTGCAGGACCTGAGCCGCGAGGCCCGCGCCCTGAAGGAATGCGTTGCCGACCTGACACTCGAAAACCGTTTGCTGAAAAAAAGCATGATCGCGGATGGGGGCGACGACGAATGAGGTATCCCGCATCTGAAAAGCTCGAGATCATCCGGATCGTCGAGCAGTCACACCTGCCCGCCAAGCGGACGCTGGACCAGCTGGGTATCGCCCGTCGGACGTTCTATCGCTGGTACGACCGCTACCTCGATGGCGGGCCGGAGGCGCTGGAGGATCGGCCATCGGCGCCGAGCCGGGTGTGGAACCGCATCGGCGACGAAATCCAGGATCAGATCATCGAACTGGCGCTGGATCAGTCCGACCTCTCCCCACGCGAGCTGGCCGTGCGCTTCACTGACGAGAAGCGCTACTTCGTGTCAGAATCCACGGTTTACCGTGTGTTGAGGGCCCATGATCTGATCACCAGCCCGGCCTATGTCGTGATCAAGGCGGCCGATCAGTTCCACACCAAGACCACCCGGCCAAATGAAATGTGGCAGACCGATTTTACATACTTCAAGATCATCGGATGGGGCTGGATGTACCTGTCGACCGTGCTCGACGACTTCTCGCGCTACATCATCGCCTGGAAACTGTGCACCAACATGCGCGCCGAGGACGTCACCGACACGCTGGACCTCGCCCTCAAGGCCTCGGGCTGCGACAGCGCCACAGTGCTGCACAAGCCCAGGTTGCTCAGCGATAACGACCCCAGCTACATCGCCGGAGAACTGGCGGAATACATCGAGGCCCAGAAGATGAGCCACGTCCGCGGCGCCCCGTGTCATCCGCAAACCCAGGGCAAGATCGAACGCTGGCACCAGACCCTGAAGAACCGCATCCTGCTGGAAAACTACTTCTTGCCCGGCGACCTCGAAGCCCAGATCGAGGCCTTCGTCGAGCACTACAACAACCAGCGTTACCACGAGAGCCTGAACAACGTGACGCCCGCCGACACCTACTTCGGCAGGGCACCAGCCATCATCAAACAGCGTGAAAGGATCAAGCGATAGACCATCGAGCATCGGCGCTTGCAACACCGCAAGCTCGCCGCCTAACATCAACCCCCAGACGAGGCCCGCACTCCGCTAATCTACGCCGCGAGTTGTGCCGAATGTTCTGACGACGGACAGGAGCCTCCTGAAGGGGGAGTCCCCGTGCCGCAGACCGATCCGCGTTTGACTGAGGCCTCGTCACCAACGGGGCGTTTGCAATCGATTGTGGTTACCTTCGCCAATGAACTTGAATTTTGGATTTGCCTAATGATGAATGAAAGAGATGCACGGGAGACGCTGCTGGCTGAGCCCACGGATGCCCTTGTGGCCCGCGCGAGGGCGATGACGCTCGACAGCTTCGGCTCAGTGGTGACGTATTCGCGCAAGGTGTTCCTTCCGCTGACGCAGTTGTGCCGGGACGTTTGCCACTACTGCACATTTGCAAAGGCGCCGCGGGAGGTGAAGCCGTACCTCTCGATCGAGGAGATGCTGGCGGTGGCGCACGCTGGCGTCGCGGCAGGGTGCCGGGAGGCGCTGTTCACGCTCGGCGATCGGCCGGAGGCGCGGTATGCGGCGGCGCGGGCCGGGCTGGCCGCGCTGGGGCACGGCTCAACGCTGTCCTACCTTCGCGAAGCGGCGCAAGTCGTGCGCGAGGAGACAGGTCTGCTTGCGCACCTCAACCCCGGCGTGATGGATGATGCGGACTATGCGGCGCTGAAGCCGGTGTCCGTCTCGATGGGGCTGATGCTGGAGAGCGCATCGGACCGCCTTTGCGAGAAAGGCGGTCCGCACCATGGCTCGCCCGACAAAGCGCCCGCGCGGCGTCTTGCCTCGATCGCGGCGGCGGGGCGTGCGGGCGTGCCGTTCACCACCGGCATCCTCATCGGCATCGGCGAGACGCGGGGGGAGCGCATCGAGGCGCTGCTGGCGATCCGGGAGCTCCACCGCAAGTACGGTCACATCCAGGAGGTGATCGTCCAGAACTTCCGCGCCAAGCCCGGCACCAAAATGGCGCAGGCACCCGAACCCGGCCTTGACGAGCATCGCTGGACCATCGCCGCCGCCCGCTTGATCCTGGGCCCGGAGATGGTGATCCAGGCCCCGCCCAACCTGCATGCTCCGCATGAACTCGCCGCGCTGCTCGATGCCGGCGTGAACGACTGGGGCGGAGTGTCGCCGGTCACCGCCGATCACGTGAACCCCGAGGCGCCCTGGCCGCACCTCGATGTGCTCGCAGAAGCGACACGCGCGGCCGGGCGCACGCTGCGCGAACGCCTTGCGATCGGCCCCCGCTTCGCGCAGGAGCCTGAGCGCTGGATGGAGCGCGAGACAGCAAAGGTCGTGCGCCGCTCGGTCGACGCGCGTGGGTTGCCGATCATCGATGGCTGGCATCCGGGAACGGACCTGCCGATGCCGTCCTTTCCGCCCGCGTCCACGACGGCTGTCACCACCGGGCTGCGCTCCATTGCGGAGCGCGCGGCAGCGGGGGATCGGCTGTCCGAGCAGGAGGTCGAGAGGCTATTCACCGCAGATGGCGGCGATGTCGCGATGCTCGCCGCCATCGCCGACGAACTGCGCCAGCGGGCTGCGGGCGATGCGGTCAGTTACGTGGTCAACCGCAACATCAACTATACCAACATCTGCCTCTACAAATGCGGCTTCTGCGCCTTCTCCAAGGGGAGCACCAAGGCCGAGCGTGGCCCTGCGTACAGGCTCGACCTGGAAGAGGTCGGGCGCCGCGCCGCCGAGGCGGCCGCGCGCGGCGCAACCGAAGTCTGCTTGCAAGGCGGCATTCACCCCGAGTACTATGGCGAGACCTACCTCCAGATCGTGCGGGCGGTGCGCCGGGCTGCGCCTTCGATCCACATCCACGCCTTCTCGCCGCTGGAAGTGACGCATGGCGCGGGTACGCTGGGGCTGCCCCTCCAGCGCTACCTCGCAATGCTGCGCAGCGAGGGGCTGTCGTCGCTGCCGGGCACTGCGGCGGAGGTGCTGCATCCCGAGGTGCGCGCGGTGATCTGCCCCGACAAGATATCGGCGGACGAATGGCTCGGCGTGATGCGCGCGGCGCACGCTGTCGGCCTTCGCTCGACCGCGACGATCATGTTCGGCCATGTCGATCGCTACGCGCACTGGGCCGCGCACCTGCTTGCGATCCGCGACCTTCAGGAGGAGACCGGCGGTTTCACCGAGTTCGTGCCGCTTCCCTTCGTCCACATGGAAGCGCCGATCTGGCGCAAGGGCCGGGCGAGATCGGGGCCCAGCGCGCGCGAGACGCTGCTGATGCACGCGATCGCGCGCCTGGTGCTCCATCCGCTGATCACGAACATCCAGGCGAGCTGGGTGAAGCTGGGCGAGGAGGGTGTCGTCCTCGCGCTACGCTCCGGCTGCAACGATCTGGGCGGCACGCTGATGGACGAATCGATCACTCGCGCGGCGGGGGGAACGAACGGCCAGCTCTGCGATCCACAGCGAATGGCCGCTCTGGCGGCGCGCGCCGGCCGCTTCGCCCGCCAGCGGACTACTATGTACGGAACGCCGGTCGCGGCTCAGCCCGCCGAAGCCTCAGGAGAATGATGCAAATGACTTCCATCGCGGTAATCGGAGGAACCGGTGCCCTGGGCAAGGGCATAGCGCGCCGCCTCGTCAGAGCCGGTCATACGGTGACGATCGGCTCGCGGTCGCCGGAGAAGGCGAAGGAGGTGGCTCAGGCGCTGGGCGTGAGCTATGCCGCAAACGCCGAAGCCGCGCGCGGCAAGGACGTGGTGATCGTGGCGGTGCCTTACGCATCGCAGCAGGAGACGCTGGCGGCGATCCGCGACAGCATCGGGGAGGCGATCGTTATCGACACCACCGTGCCGCTGGTGCCGCCCAAGGTGATGCGCGTGCAACTGCCACAGACGGGGTGCGCGGCGCTGGAGGCGCGCGATGTGCTCGGGCCCGACGTGCGGCTCGTCACGGCGTTCCATAACGTCTCGGCCCATCATCTCGACAGCGACCACGCGATCGATTGCGACGTGCTGGTGTTCAGCGACGATGTGCCCGCGCGCGCCACGGTGGTGGAGCTCTGCCAGGATATGGGCCTGCGCGGTTTGTCAGGCGGATCGCTGAACAATTCCGCCGCGGCAGAGGCGCTGACTTCCGTCCTGATCTACATGAACAAGACCTACAAGGCCGATGGGGCGGGCATCCGCTTCACCAATCTGGCGCAGGCACCAGCGATCCCGTGACCTGCCGGGTGGTGATCCCGGCGAAGGGCTCTGTCAGACGTACGGGGCACCGGTAGCCAAGGCTAGTGGCAACTTGTAGCATCGTGCGATGCCGCGCAAATCTCGAGCACTGCCGCCTAGCCCGTTCCGACGCTTCAACTCCGCACCCGAGGTGATCCGGCTGGTGGTGCTGATGTACGTCAGGTTCCCACTGAGCCTCAGGAACGTCGAGGACCTGCTGTTCGAGCGCGGCATCGACGTCTGTCATGAGACTGTGCGGTTCTGGTGGAATCGCTTCGGCCCGCTATTCGCGGCCGACATCCGGCGCCAGCGGGTGAGCCGGATGCGAGGCTTCCGCCACTGGCGCTGGCACCTCGACGAGATGTACGTGAAGATCAACGGCGAGATGCATTACCTTTGGCGGGCGGTGGACCACGAAGGCGAGGTGCTGGAAAGCTACGTGACGAAAACCCGTGACAAAGCTGCGGCTTTGCGTTTCCTGAAGAAAGCGCTGAAGCGTCACGGCACAGCTGAGAAGATTGTCACTGACGGGCTGCGCTCCTACCCGGCGGCGATGCGCGATCTGGGCAATCTCGACCGACGGGAAATGGGCCGGCACCTCAACAACCGGGCGGAAAATTCACACCTGCCATTCCGACGACGAGAGCGAGCGATGCTGCGATTTCGCCAGATGAAGTCGCTGCAGAAGTTCGCCTCCGTTCACGCCTCCGTCCACAACCATTTTTCCGCTGAACGCCACCTCGTTGATCGTCAGACTTACAAGCAACGCCGTTCGGCCGCCGTGGCCGAGTGGCGTTCAGTCGCAAGCTGAAGCCTGGCCGTATCAGGGAGCCGCTCGTCCACCGGAGAGCGGTTCGCGTTAGACTGACACCTCCCATGAGGGTAGTCGGATGGAAGGGGCGTTCGAGGAAGCTGACGTTCCCGAGCCGCTCCAGCAAGCGGGCAGCCTCGGGGTTGCGTTCGAGCCCGCTGCCCTGGTGCACGAGCAGCACGAACGGAAAGTCGGACCATTCTGGCTGGTCCGCGATCCATGCTTGCAGCGAGCCGGTGTCGGCACCGGTCAGCGCCTCCGAGGTAACGACCGCGAGCCCTGCGCCTGCCCGGATCTCCTCGACCAGCCGTTCGACCGAGGGGCATTCGAGCGCGGTGATGCCGGCGTTCGCCAGAACGGTTGCGGCGACGTCTGCATCCCGGCCGAAGGGCGCGAGTATCAGCGCGCGCTCCGAAAGTTCGGGCATCAATGGCGTTCTTCGATCAGCTCAGGTGCATCCCCGAAGAGGCTGCGCACGCCGCGCGCCATTCCCTGGAACGAGACCAGCGCTTCGCCGATCCGGACCCCGTCGGCGCCAATGCTATATTCGCGGATGGTGTCTTCATGCGCACCGGTTCGCTTTTTCACGACCGAGATCGCCCGGCGGAGACGGCCGCGCGTCTCGAAGTAGCGCAGCAGGATCACCGTGTCGGCGAGATAGGTGACATCGACGGGGGTTCGCGTATCGCCGACCAGCCCGTGCTGCGCGATGGTCACGAACGTCGTTGCGCCCTGGCGGTTCAGATACTGCAGCAGCTCGTGCATGTGCAGCACCAGGGCGTTCTCGCCCGGCATCGCGGCCTGGTAACCATTAAGGCTATCCACCACCACCGTCCTCGCGCCATTCTCCTCGACGCATTTCCGGACCCGCGCTGAAAGCTCTCCGGGGGTGAGCTCGGCGGCGTCGATCTGCTCGACCTGCAAGGCACCGGCGTCCATCATCGCGATGATGTCGATTCCGAGCCCTCTTGCGCGTTCGGCAAGGAGCCCGACCTCCTCGTCGAACACGAACAACGCCGCCTTCTCTCCTTTCTTCACGGCCGCGGCGACGAACGTCAGCACGAGAAGAGACTTCCCCGTTCCTGCAGGGCCCAGGATCAGCACGCTCGATCCACGCTCCAGACCACCCCCCGTCAGCGCGTCCAGTTCGGTGATCTCGGTCGTGACCTTGTCGCGCTCGAAGCTGGACCGGTGCTCGGCCGAGATCAGGCGCGGACTCGCTTTCGGAGAGCGTCAGATACAGCACCTTCTCTCCGTTCCGGGCCCCTTCGAGCAGGAACTGCATCGCGACCGTGGTCTTGCCCGTTCCCGGCAGGCCCTCGAGGAGAAAGACCCTACCGCGGCTCAACCCTCCACCGAGGATGTCATCAAGGCCCGGCACTCCCGTTCCAGCAGGCTCTTCGCTATTCACCGTACAACTTGCCCCCTTCGAGCACGGGTTCCCCCGACCGTTCTGCGCGCCCCGCGCCGCCTGACGACGTATCGCGGGGCAGGAGCGACCCTCGTTGAACATGCCGACAAAGCACCCAGCGAAGCCTGGATTGCTGCCCCACGGCGCCCCGCCAGAAAGGGTGCCGGATCAGAGATGTAATCGTCCCTGAGCTATATCAGTCTGTCATGCAGGTGCCGGTCAGCCGCTACCCGACTCGAGGAGCCTGGCGAGCTTTACCCGCCCGCCTGTTCCCCACTGAGCCGATCACCTCCCCCACAGTTTCTCGCCGCGAAGACAACCGCTCGTGGCACTTTACCCCGCCGGTAAAGTGCCACAGCTGTTCATTCCCTCCCGAGCCTCGCCGGATCGGCAAAGCTTCGGACTAGTCGTCAGAAGGCGCAGGACGGGCGGCTCCCCTTGCCAAATTTTGCCAAACCCCTTAACTATCGCGGCCATGAGCACGATGAACATCTCGCTGCCCGATACGCTGAAGGCTTTCGTGGACGAGCAGGTTGCCGGCCGCGGCTACGGCACGAGCAGCGAGTATGTCCGCGAGCTCATCCGCAAGGACCAGGACCGCCAGAGATTGCGCCGGCTGCTGCTCGACGGCGCTGAATCCGCCCCGGGCGCCCCAGCAGACGACACCTATTTCGAAGGACTGCGCGTGCGGGCTCGCCGCACGGCATGACCATGAAGCGGGTCGTCCCCCGCAACCAGGCCCATAGCGACATCGAGAACGCCATCGACCACTATGCTCACGAGGCTGGGCCGGACATCGCGCTCGCCTTCGTGACCTCGCTAGAAGCAGCTTACCGCGCGATCGCGGAGCAACCGGGCATCGGCTCTCCGCGCTACGCGCACGAGCTGATGTTGCCGGGTCTGCGACATCGCCGTCTCGCCCGCTTTCCGTGGCTCGTCTTCTACGTCGAACGCGACGATCACATCGACATATGGCGCGTGCTCGACGCGCGACGCGACATCCCGACGTGGCTCGACGACCCCGACGGCCATGAGCCCACGTCGCGCTGAGGTCCGGGCGCACAGGCGTTCTGGCGGCTATGCCGGCTTGCGAGCCAGACACGCGAAACCTCGATAAAATGGACGCGCCGCAAAAAGAGGGATTCACATGAGAATCGAGATGTGCTTGATTCGTTCTCATGTTCCAGCCAGATTTCCTCGCCGCCGCAGGCAATGCGGAACGAGCAGCGCCGCAGGATGCACCCGCGCTGGACCTGCCCGGCCTGCTCGATCGCCTGACGGCAGTTTGCGAGCGCCCACGCTACAGCTTCATGGTGCTCAACTTGATCGCGCAGGCTAGCGCCCAAAGCGGCTCTGCCGGCCCATATGTCCGTGAAGGTGACCGCCAGGTGCCGGTGCGGGACTGGCTCTGCGATGCCCTGGTGCCCGTCGCCCGGCGTGACCCCCGCCGCCTTGCGATCGCCGACAAGGTACGAGCGGAGCTCAAGCAGCGCAATGAGCTTCCGTCCGACACGGCGGCCGCCGAACGGCTGATCGCTGCGGAAGTTCAGAAACGGATCCGTCTCTCCGGCCGCACCAACGTGAGCCGCGCCGTCTCGGAACTCGTCAGGGCCGGCCTCATGCAGCGTCACTATCAGGGCTACCGCGTCGACCACCATAATCGCGGCGCCCAGCGCCAGGCCGTCTACACGATCACCGACGAGGTGCGGCGCGCCCTTCATCCGCGGTCGGCTGAGCGCAACCTCAGCGCGGATTTAGGAACTCGATGATCATGCCGGCCACTTGGCCACTGTGGCAGCGCCACTTGGCAATCGTGCCGGTGATCGTCTCGGCAACGGTCTCGCGGTCATGCCTGCAATCCACAGGCTGCGCTGTTAGCGTGATGCGGTGCCTGACAGCTTAGGTATTGGCCGGTGCCGTCGGCCGTCCGGCGCCGCCGCCCAGCCATCAGCCGCAATCTCCATTGCTTGTGATCGAACCTAAAGCCTTGTATGTTAGACAGGTTCGGAGGCTTTATGCTCAAGCTTGACACCGCGACATACTTGATCACCCAGGATAACTCTGCGGGTCCGATCGTTCAGTACGTCGACGACGGTTTTGAGCCTCACGATCCCGTC
The DNA here is from genome assembly GCF_001428605.1 of Sphingomonas sp. Root720. GTDB lineage: Bacteria > Pseudomonadota > Alphaproteobacteria > Sphingomonadales > Sphingomonadaceae > Rhizorhabdus. The sequence continues at coordinate 24,789 of NZ_LMID01000017.1, read as the reverse complement.
ACCGATGCCAATGGCAATGTCAGCCGAGCGAGCGCGGCTGCCTATTTGGTCGCCTATGCACTTCTTGCTGGCGTAATCGGGTACTTCTTTTTCGCGCTTTAACACCGAGGTTACTCCCGCAGCTTCGGATCATTGAAGAAGCCGCGGTTGTGATCGCGATTCACCTCTAGCTGAATGTCGACCCAACCCTGCACGGCATTCGTCCGAGCAGCCCGCGCAGCGGCACGATCGCCCTCAAGGCGGTCCCCGCCGGCCTCGATAATGGACTGAGCGGCCCGAGGATCGCCGCCGGCCGGACCAGACGGAATGCCGGGTACGCCATGTGGACGATACGAGGCTGCCACGTCCGCCGCACTATCGACACTCGGCCTGCTCACCTCGACCAGGTTTGGTTCTTGAAGCTTGCCGGCAATCTCCTCGCGAATGTCGTCCTGCTTCTCGCGCATCCAGCGAGCGACCATCTCCTGCCGAACGGCACGCTGGTGGTCGCTGAGATCGGTCGCCCACAGCTCCGGAGCATCCAGACCCGGGTTTGAGGCCTGTTGCGCCCGGTACCACTGCGCTAGATCCTGGCTCATGTTCTCGCTTAGCTGCATGCCGTGCGTTTCGGCGTAACTCGCGTCGCGGGAGAGCTGCTGCGACAATTCCTCAAGCTGCCGAGCCGTCTCCGTATACGACCGGGCGCGCGCCAGCGCCTGCTCGTGGGTGAGGGAAGAACTGGAAGTCGTCGAGGCGCGGCTGAACACGCCCGAGCGATCATAGGTGCCATCGGACGACGTTGCGCCCGAACCGTTGGAGTGTTCGTCCCGGACCCCGCTACTTGCGGTGCTGGAACTATCAGACGAACGACTATCCGTCGTCCCATGCCGCAACGTGTCCTGCTGCTGACCTTGCGTCGTGACGGTGCCGCCCACTCCCGGCAAACGGCCGAGAACTCTGCCGATACCGCGTCGCCCGCCGCCTGCGCCTTGCTGACCACCGCCCAATCCTGCCGATAGAGAGCCGGACACCTGATTGATGGTACCGGCTGATCGGTCGTGCCCGTCGGACGAAGTCAGGCTCTGACCCGTTGACGAGCGATCCTCCAACCCCTGCGAGCTGCTGCCGGTTCTTCGATCGAACTGCTCAACAGACGTGTTCGACGAGCGGCCGCTGCTCGAATCCCAGCCTGACGAGCGCTCGCTGGACGTCCCGTGCGCACTCCGATCGGTCTTGGTCCAGGTGAGCATCTCCTGAGCCGCATTGTCGTAGGCTTGCGAATGACGGTGCGCCTCGCTCGCCATCTCCCGCCATTCCGCGACGGTGCCGGTTGTCACGGTTGGGGTGAATGAGAGCCGCGAGATCGCGCCACCGGTGTCGAACACTTCCTGGCCATTGCCGAAGCCGCTGATCACGGCGCCGTTGTCCTGGCGCCAGCCGACGCTCGCCGCGCCACCCATGAAGCTCGGCGCCGTCTGCCACTGGTCGGCCTGCCGCATGTTCGAGGTCGAGTTCGCCCAACTTACATTTCCGTAGGAGTAGTTGCCGGTGGTCTGCTCCAGCGCAGCAGCTTCCGCGGCATTCTGCGCCGGCGCCAGCATCGACGTCGCCTGTCCCGCGATCGACATCGCGCCCCGTGCAAGCCCGCCCGCCAAAAACGGGATGCTCATCAGCATGAAGCCGGCGATCGTCGCCGTTTCGCCGTTCACCGCGCCGATGCCGGCATAGCTTCCGAGCGACATCCCTCCTGCAGCGACGCCGTTCGAGGCTGCCTCGGCCCGGGTTGCGTGTTTCGGAAAATCCCGGACAGTGATTTCACTAAATCGCGGACAGGCATTTCATTGAATACGGGACAGTGATTCCGCTAAATCCCGGACAGGGTTTGGGACAGGATCAAGGTTAGGTTTTGTGATGCGCCGCTCTGGCATTGTTGCTCCTCATCGTTGCGATGGGAGGGGTGATGCCAAGGCGGAAGCAGACGAGACGAACCGACGTGAAGGACATGCGATCGATCCTCCGGCTGACCTACGATCAGGGTTTGTCGGTACGGGCCGTGTCAGAGCGGCTGAAGCTTAGCAAGACGACGGTGTCGACCTATTTACTGCGGGCGCGCGAGGCTGGGCTGACAGGCTGGCCGTTGCCGGCCGGCTACGACGATGACGCAGCGATCGAACGGCTGGTGTTCCGCCGTGTCGGCCGCCCTCCTCAGGATCTGGGCGAGCCGGACTGGCCAGTGGTTGCGCGGGAGATCAAGCGCAAGGGCGTGACGCTGGTTTTGCTGTGGCAAGAATATCGGGCTGCCCATCCCAATGGCTACGGCTATACCTGGTTTTGCGATCGGTTTCTGTCCTTCCAGCGGCGGACCCATGTCAGCTTTCGCAATCGGCATGAGGCGGGCGCTGTCCTGCAAACCGATTATGCTGGGCAGACTGTGCCGCTGATCGATCCTGTGACCGGCGTCATCACCCAGGCACAGATCTTCGTAGCGGTGCTGGGTGCTTCATCCTTCACCTTCGCAATGGCCAGCTTGAGCCAGCAGTTGCCGGATTGGATCGACGCGCAGTGCCGGGCATTGGCCTTTGTTGGCGGCGTTCCGCGCGCGATCGTGTGCGACAATCTGAAAGCGGGCGTTGCCAAAGCGCTATGGTTCGAGCCCACGCTCAGCGCGACCTTTGCGGCGATGGCCGAGCATTACGATACGACGATCCTGCCTACCCGGAGTCGGCGGCCGCGCGACAAAGGAAAGGTCGAGGGCGCAGTGTTGATCGTGGAGCGCTGGATCCTGGCGCGGCTGCGCAATCGGCGCTTCTTGGGGTTTGAGTAGCAACGGAACAGAAAACCTACATAAGCCAAGCAGCCGCTTATCTCCGGTCCGCGTTGTCATGGACATAACGGCGCAGCACGCGGTTTATTTCGGTCTGGTATCCCCCCGATTGCGCGTGATCCTTGAACCAGCTCACCACATCGGTATCGAGCCGCAGGGTAACGGGTTTTTTGCGCGGCTTGTAAAGACCGGGACGCTTTGCCAAAGCCCAATTCTCAATCGGTGCCTCGGGAATATCCGCCGTGTCGATGTCAGTGTCAGGCATGTCCACTAGCTGCGCAATTTGGGCCGCTATGTCAGCCTCAGTCATCTTGTGCTTCATAACGTTTCCTTTCATCGGCTGTCGCTTTTCGGGCGCTGATAATACGTATGCTGTTCTCATCGTCACCCGTGGGGAGCGTGTGGACGACCGTTAAGATCAATATGCCGCGTACCAAGCCAATCGCGTGCCAGCGTTCTTCGTCGTTTTCATAGCGATCAAACACGATGATATGGGCGGGATCATCCCAGACCAGCTCAGCCAGCTCGAATGCGACATGGTGCTTGCGCAGGTTGGCAGCGGCCTTGTCGTCGTCCCACTCAAATATCACAAAACTTCCTGTATTGACATTATCGTGCATACATTGCTCGAGGGCCAGATGCAACGCTGAACCATGCGGTCACAACAAACCCCGGTTTGATGCGAAGCGGTCCGACGAACGCGATCGACCCACTGGACGGCCTTCAATCTCACATCTACCCGTCCAGAAACCTATAGCCGGTAAACCCATCGTTCGATAGATTGATGCAAGAGGGAGCGGGCGTCGATGCTGATCGGGTACATGCGGGTGTCGACGGGCGAGCAGAATCTCGATCTGCAACGTGATGCGCTCGATCGTGCCGGATGCAACCGGATCTTCGACGACGTTTGCTCGGGCCGTACGACCGAACGGCCTGGGCTCGACAAGGCAATCGATATCATGCGTGATGGCGACGCTCTTGTTGTCTGGAAGCTCGACCGAATTGGACGGTCGCTGCCTCACGTCGTCGGGCTGGTCGGAGATCTGCAGAAGCGCGGCGTCGGCCTGAAGGTGCTGACCGGCGATATCGATACGACGACCGTCACGGGCCGGTTAGTGTTCGGCATCTTCGCAACCCTGGCCGAGTTCGAGCGCGACCTGATCCACGAGCGCACGATGGCAGGGCTGGCTGCGGCCAGGGCCCGTGGCCGCGCGGGCGGGCGGCCACGGGTGATGACGAAACAGAAGTTGAAGGCCGCAATGGCGTTGATGGCAGACCGCGACAATGCCGCGCGCGACGTCGCTGTCCAGCTCGGAGTATCGGTGTCGACACTCTATGCCTATGTCGACGCCAAAGGACAGCCGCGAGAGCGGGCCAGCGAACTGTTGGCCAAGCGCGGGACCAGATCCGCGGCAGCGGCATAGCGTGAAGCGGTGCCAGTCAGCTTTCTCTCGGACGACCAGGCACTGCGATATGGTCGCTTCGTAGGCGATCCGACCTCGGAACAGCTGGCGCGGCACTTTCATCTCGACGATGCGGACCGGGCGTTCATCGGCGCACACCGCGGCGACCACAACCGGCTCGGTGTCGCGGTGCAGCTTGGCTCGTTGAGGCTGCTCGGCACTTTTCTCGAAGATCCGGCGCAAATACCTGCGTCCGTCACGCGATTTGCTGGCGACCAACTGGCGATCGACGGATCGGCCGAACTAATGGCGCGATATTGCGCGACCAAGGGACGATGGCGGCACGGCCCGCGCATCCGCATTCATTATGGCTACCGAGTCTTCTCCGATCCCGGCGTCGCGTTCCGATTGCATCGTTTCCTGTATGCGCTGTGCTGGACGGGCACCGATCGACCGTCGGCCCTGTTCGACGCAGCCGCGACATGGCTGCTCGAGTTCAAGGTGATGTTACCGGGATTGTCCGTCCTCGAGCGCGATATCGCACGGGTCCGCACGCGAGTCGCCGCGCACGTCCATCGCCGCCTGGTCGACAAGCTGACGTCAGAGCAACGTACCCGGCTCGATACGCTCGTCGCTGTTGCCGAAGATGGACGGCAAAGCCCGCTCGATCGACTCCGTGATGGGCCATATCTGCAAAGCGGCCCTGAGATCAGCCGGGCCATCGACCGACTGACCGAAATCCGTACATTCACCACAGGCTTGCCCGAACTCGACCGCGTACCGCCCGGCAAGGCCGCCGCATTAGCGCGATTTGCCGGCGCCGCGAAAGCGCAGGCCGTCGCCCGGTTGCCGGACGATCGCCGCGCGGCGACCCTGGTTGCCTTCATCCGGACGCTTGAAGCGTCGGCCAGCGACGATGTCATCGACCTGTTCGACGCCGTGTCGACCAAGATGTTCTCCAATGCGCGCATCAACGCCAAGGAGGCGCGGATGCGCTCACTGCGCGATCTCGACGCCGCATCGCTCCGGCTTCGCGATGTCGGGGCGGTGCTGCTCGATGACAGTATCGGCGACACCGAGGTCCGCGCAGCCGTGTTCGCGCTCGTCGACCGGGCAGCGCTGACCGAGGCCGTCGCGCAGGTGAACCTGCTCGCCCGGCCGACCGACGAGAGCTACTTCGTCGAGTTGCGCCAGCAGACTGGCACGATGCGCTATCTGCCGAAGATGCTTGCTGGGCTCGATCTTGCGGCGGCGCCAGCGGGGCAGCCGCTGTTGGACGCGGTCGATCACCTGCGGAGAGTTCACCAGGGTGAAAAGCGCCGTGGACCGGTACCAACATCTTTCGTACCCAAGGCCTGGGCCCGCCAGCTGAAGACCGCGGACGGTGCATTCGATCTGATCGGATACCGGCTTTGTACGCTCGACCGACTACGCCGCGCCATCCGTCGCCGCGACGTCTTTCCCGTTCGCTCACTTCGCTATGCCGATCCTCGCAAGGGCCTACTGACGGGAGCTGGCTGGGAGGCGGCGCGACCGACGGTATGCCGCACGGTCGGCGTGGCGGTCGCTGGCGACGAGGAAATCGCCAAACTTTCGGCGCGGCTCGATCTTGCCTACCGCGAAACAGCCGCGCGCGTGCCGGACAACGATGCGGTGACAATTACGAAGACCGCGAGCGCCGCCGACCTATCAATCGCACCGCTCGATAAGATCGACGAGCCATTGAGCCTCACCAACCTGCATAATGCGATCGATGCGCGACTGCCGCGGCTCGATCTCCCCGAGCTGATCCTGGAGATGCACGCGCGAACGGGGTTCGGGGCAGCGTTCACTCATGCCAGTGAGGGCAATGCGCGCGCTGAGGATATAGCGACCACGATCTGTGCAGTGCTTGTCGCGGAGGCAACCAATACCGGGTTCGAGCCGCTTGTCCGCTCGGAGGTCCCCGCCTTGCGCCGGTCGCGGCTGAGCTGGGTGAAGCAGAACTTCATGCGGGCCGAAACGCTGACGGCGGCCAACGCGCTACTGGTCGCCGCGCATAACAGGATTCCACTGACCCGTGCCTGGGGCGGCGGCGAGGTCGCCTCGGCCGATGGGCTGCGATTCACCGTGCCGGTCCGCACGATCCACGCCGGCCCGAACCCGCGCTATTTCGGGCGCGAACGCGGCGTCACCTGGTACAATCTGGTTTCCGACCGTTTTTCCGGGCTGAATGCCGTGACGGTCCCCGGTACGTTGCGCGACAGCCTCCATCTGCTGGCGGTCGTGCTCGACCAGGAAACCGAATTGCGGCCAAGCGAAATCATGACCGATACGGCCGGCTATACCGACACGATTTTCGGCGTTTTCTACCTCCTCGGGCTCCAGTTCTCGCCGCGCATCGCCGATATCGGCGGCGCGCGGTTCTGGCGTGTCGATGGAAAGGCCGATTACGGTGTGCTGGACGACCTCGCGTCGAACAGGATCAACACCAAGCTGATCGTCGAGCACTGGGATGACCTGCTGCGCCTGGCCGGATCGCTCAAACTCGGCGTCGTGCGCGCGACTGGGCTCACCCGTGTCCTTCAGACCAACGATCGCCCGACCAAGCTAGCGCGCGCGCTCCAGGAACTTGGCCGCCTCATCAAGTCGCTCTACATGCTGCGGTTCATCGATGACGAAACCTACCGGCGACGCATCCTGGTCCAGCTCAACCGGGGCGAGAGCCGTCACCAGCTCGCCCGCACCGTATTCCACGGCAAGCGCGGTGAGCTTCGTCAGCGTTACCGCGAAGGGCAAGAAGATCAACTCGGCGCGCTTGGGCTCGTCGTCAATCTGGTCGTGCTCTGGAACACGATCTACATCGACGCCGCGCTCAACCAGCTCCGCACCGAAGGTCATGTGATCCTCGACGAGGACGTCGCGCGCCTCTCGCCGCTCGGCTCCCAACACATCAACATGCTCGGGCGCTACGCCTTCACCATCCCCGACATGGTCGCGCGCGGCGAGCTGCGGCCGCTCCGTGATCCCAGCGTCACGGGCATCGACGATGCCTGAAGCCGCGCCTTATGTAGGTTTTCTGTTCCGTTGCTACTCAACCCCCGACTTGCACCTCCACGGGCGGCACAGGCGAGGCGAGCGGGCGATAGGGATCGAGCCGGTGAGTCGAACTCCACAACAGAAAGCCCAGTCCGATCACGATGCCGATTGGCGGGATCCACACCAAGATTTCCAAGGGCCAGGAGAAGCCCCAGTTCGGCTGGTACGTATCGCCTTTGTTGGACAGCCGATAGTGCCATGCCATCAGCGGCACGAGGATAAGGACCGGCCCGGCTACAAAAACGAGCACCACGGCAACGATAAGGTACAAGTGCCACTGCTCGGCCGCGACCGGTCCGGCATGATCGACGACGCCTATCCGCAAGGCGTCGCAACCACCGAGCAGCGGCGCGGAAAGAAGTGCGAGTAAGAAGGATTGACGTGAAAGCACGGGCCGACCCTAGGCCAAAACTATGAGCCCGCACCTGCTTTTGTCACGAACGGAGCCGGCTGGTGCGTGGCTGCTTGGCTTGAGCCGGGATCAGAAATCCGCGTTTTGCCGGCTTTCACTCGGTTCATCGCGGTGATGCGCTTGACGTGCGCTATACTACAGCCAGCCAACTCAGCCGTGCGGGCAATGCTCAGGCCTGTTTCGCGCAAGGCCACGATGCGCTTGTGCAGAGCCAGGTCCGGCTTACGGCCGCTATACCTCCCCGCTCGTTTGGCGATTTCAATGCCTTCGCGCTGACGCTCACGGCGGGTCTCGTAATCGTCGCGCGCAGTCTGAAGAGCGACGCGCAGCAACATGTCCTGCACTGCTTCAAGCACGATACGTGCGACGCCGCTGCTATCGGCGACAAGCTCCGACAGATCGACGATGCCCGGTACCGCCAACCGAGCGCCTTGAGCCCTGATCGTTGCCACCAGCAGTTCCGCTTCGGTGAGTGGCAGACGGCTGATACGGTCGATCTTCTCGGCCACTACCACCTCGCCCGGCTGCAGGTCGGCGACCATGCGCAAGAGTTCGGGCCGGTCAGGCCGGGCGCCCGACGCCTTCTCGCGATAGACCGCCGCGACGTAATAGCCTGCCGCACGCGCGCCTGCGACGATCGCCTCCTGCCGGGTGAGATCCTGCTCGTCCGTGCTTACGCGCAGGTACACTCGTGCAGCGCGCATCGGGTTCGTCATGTTGGCTCCGTTCGGTACACCCATACGAGCCACGGCTGCGGCAATCGGCTCAGAATAGCAAGTCCCGATCCTGTCGAGCCTAGCTCAACAAGCCAGACCTAAGTAGCTATTGGGCGCGGACATGAACGACCACTGATCACCAAAGCCGTAGAAGTGCCCTGCTTCGCGCTACCTTTCAGCGGCAAAAGCCGGTATGGGTATGGTGGTTGGGTCAGGCAAGCGAGTTTAGTGTAGATGGAAGCACAGAGGGTCAAGATTGTGGACGGCGGTAAACTCGTGATTCCGGCGGCTATGCGCCGGGAGCTCGGGATCACTACGGGTGACACCGTTCTCGTCGATGTGGACGATGGCGAGTTGCGGGTACGTTCCGTGCCGAGAGCACTTGAACGTGCTCGCGCCATCCTGCGCAGGTATGTGCCCGAAGGCGTCGGTTTGGCTGACGAGCTGATTGCGGAGCGCCGGCGCGAGGCGGAGCGTGAGTAGCAAGGTCGTACTCGACGCCTCCGCCCTGCTCTGCCTTCTCAACGACGAACCCGGGGCGGATCGGGTAGTCGACGTCCTCACTCGTAGCATCATCGGAACGACCAACCTCGCCGAGGTCGTCTCCAAGCTTCGGGACCGAGGATTGCCGCTCGACGAGGTACGTGAGGCGCTTGGCGGGCTGCACCTCGATGTCCGGCCGCTCTCCCCTGCCCAGGCGCTTATCATAGGCGACCTTCGGCCTCCGACGAAGGCGCTTGGTCTTTCGCTTGGTGACCGAGCGTGCCTTGCCTTGGCGATCGACCTGCAGGCGGAAATGTTCACGACGGATGGCCCGTTGGCGAGCGCGGATGTGGGAATCACCATCACCAACGTACGGCCGCTTGCGGGGTGATCGCACATTCGTGCTTTTGGGTACGGTTCAGCAGGTTGCCATGCTTGCCGTAATCTCACCAGACGAGACGATGTGAACGTCCATAGGATATGTCGAACCGATGAACGAGAAGCAGGCGCGGCAACTCTTACGAACGGCCGACGAGGATGAGCCAGTCTTGTTAACGCCAGCCGTTCTTCAGAAGCTCGACGTGAGCGATGTTCAGGACGGCTGCGGGTTTCAGATTGGTCAGATCAAGGGTGGTGTCCACCACCTAGATTGGAACGGAACCGTCTACCGGCGCGGTAGTGCTCTGGTCGGGGAAGCCGATCATACATGGACACGCAAATACTGGTACTCGCCCATTGGTCTCGAGCAGTACCTCGACCTGATTAGACGAGCTGTTGAAGCCCGGCAGAAGTCTTCCGGCGATACCGAGGTGTCCTACCAAGATGATGACGGCGCGTATGTCGCGTTGCGCTTCGAAATCACCACGGCAGAGACGAACCTCTCGAAAGCCTACCTTGCAGTCCGCAGGGTCGCCGAGCAAGTAGAGGAGGCCGCTTCAGATGCAGCAGACGAGGTAGGACAGCGCATCGCTGAGATAGCGGCGCGCCTTTCCGGTTGGGGGAGCCTGTCTCTCGACGCGCTGGTAGATGCGGTGGAGAATGCATCGAACAATCAAGCTAAGGGTCGCTCGCTCGAAGAGCTGTGCGCTCGCCTTTTCGAGACTGTGGCGGGGATGACCGTCTCCCAGCGTATCCTCACCGAGACCGAGGAGATCGACATTTCTCTTTTAAACGGCAGCAATGAGACCCGGTTGAAGCGTGAGGGAGCAATCATCCTAGCCGAGTGTAAGAATTGGTCAGGCAAGTGTGGGAAGAACGAGTTTGTTGTTTTTCGATCGAAGCTTGAGAATAGGGCTCAGCGAGCGACTCTCGGGTTTTTGATTTCATGGAACGGGTTCACCGAGACCGTCACGAAGGAGATGCTGAGGGGAAGCCGCGAAGACTTGTTAATCGTGCCGCTAGCGGGGGATGACCTTCGTCGGGCTGTTCGTGACGGCGACTTCACCAACGTCATGCTTCGAGCGTGGGACGCGGCTGTCGCAATGTAACGGAATCTGGGCCGACTTCCCCACGGATGGGTCGTCGAGAGCGGCTGAGCGCAACAAACGGCTGAATGTCTGCCGTTTAAGGCGAGTATCCACCATTTTGAGGTGCCTCTGGAAGGGGCGGCCTTGTCCACTGTTTCAGGAAAACCGACAGGTGTCTGTCGTTTTGCGAAGATCGCAAGACAATTCCACGTTCGCTCTGAAACGGTGTCATAGATCGGTGGATATTGCCTTCAGAAATGTACCGAGATCACAGGATTTTTCCCCAGATCGCAGGATCTTTAACGAAGATTCCGTCGTCCGGGTAGTCGGAGCCAATCCCAACAAGGTTGAAGTTGGACGACAAGTCGGCATCGGAGGTTGTGGCGGGGATTCACCGGACAACGTATACTTCGTGTTCCTGATTGAGCGGATTCTGACCCCCATTGATCGGACAAGCTTCAGCGCCGTAACCGATATCGACCGCCTGACGACGCGAACGCGGGCGGTTCAGCCTTGCCCCGTTTGCTGCACGGGATTGAATCGCTGCGCCTCCTCGACGATCGCGACATTGGCGCCGTGGATGATCCGCAGCCCCTCGTCGGTGGGCACCAGCACCAGCGTCATTCGGTCGCGGCTCGGCGGCTTCAACCTTCCATCGGGCTGACGGAACGCATCGATCCAGAAGCGCGCTACCGTCACCGCGCCGCCGCCGGGCAGCGGCACGATCGCCTCAATCTCCTCCAGCTTCACCGCGACACCCTTAAACATCAGTTCGAAATAGGCGCGGTGTGCCTTGTCGACGTCGTCGCGCCCCTGCCAGTGCATCCCGACTATGTTTACCCAGTGCGTTTCAGGATCGAGCAGAGCTGCAAGCGCGTCGAGATCATCAGCGTTCCAGGCACCGACCCATGCCTCCACCACCTCCGCCACCTGACGCGCGAGCGCCGCACTCACCTCAGCTGCCATACCCTGTTCCTCTGCTCGCGGAAATCCGAGAGCATCGTAGCCGCAGCCCGTCGCGGCTGCTTGAACTTATCGGACGCCGGTGCGTGCGCGTTTCGCTCGGCATGTCTGAAAGTTTCAATCGCCGCTCCGAAACCAGAGGCAGACAGGTCGCCCGGGGGTGCCCGCTGACATATTCAATTTGGGGGATTCGCATGGCCACCATCCCACTACCCGACCACATAGCGGCCGAACGGCGCTTCTATCTCTGGATGTCTGTCGCCGTCGCGGCCGCCGTAGTGGTGGGTTTCGGCCGTAATATCGCCCTCGGCCGGGTGGATGCGCTGACGCTGCCGATCCAGGTCCAATTCCATGCCCTCGCCTTTGCCGGCTGGATACTTCTCTATGTGGTTCAGAACCTGCTCGTTGAGCGCGGATCGATCGCCCTGCACCGGCGACTGGGCTGGTGCGGCGCGGCGCTCACCGCGGCAATGGTGCCGCTGGGGATCGTCGCCACGGTAATGTGCATCGAGCGCGGCGCGGTTCCCTTCTTCTTCCCACACAATATCTTTCTGGTGGTGAATATCCTGGGGGTGCTCGGCTTCGGTGGGTTAGCGGCGGCGGCGATCGTGATGCGGAGGCGGCCCGACTGGCATCGCCGGCTGATGCTGTCGGCAGCGATCATGCTGATGGCGCCGGCATTCGGCCGATTGCTGCCGATGGCGGCGCTCGGACCGCTGGCGCCCCTGGCCCTTACCGCGTCGCTCCTTGCCTATGCCGGAGCAGGCATTTTCTTCGACATCATCACCTATCGGCGCGTCCACCGAGCATGGTGTGTCGGAACCGCCGCAATCCTCGCAGTGCAGTTTGCGACCGGTCCGCTCGCCTTCAGCGCGCCGGCTCGCGCGCTTACAGCACAGCTCGAACCGATCGCTCAGGTCGAGGGCAGCCGCGCCCATTGATCGAAAAAGGTTGATGGCGGCGCGCCGGTGAGATCGCGGCATTCTCGCGTGAAATGTGCCTGGTCGGCATAGCCGGATTCATGGGCAAGATTGGTCCAGTGCGCCTCCGGCCGGCGTCGCCGGGCCTCCAGCGTGGCGTTCAGGCGAATGGTTCGGGCGTAGAGCTTGGGGCTCAAGCCTACCTGTGCGGCAAAGCGCCGGGCAAACTGACGCTCGCTCAGTTCGGCCCAGCCGGCCAGCACATCGACGCGGATCCGGCCGCCTGAGCGCAACAGAAGCCGGGCGGCAAGATCGACCTGGTCGGCTGCGCGGGCGCCGTCCGCCAGACGGGCGAGCCACCGCTCGGCGGCCGCGACCCGCGCCGCAAAGTCCGCAGCACCCAATACCGCGTCACGCAAACCTGCCGCGAGCCGCCCGAAAACATCTGCCATATCGACGCCACGATTGGCGATCACGGTCATATCGAGACCGACCAGCCGATGGATCGCGCCGGGGCGAAAGCGGATCGAGAAGGCTTTGATCTCTCCCGCCATGAGCAAGCGCGTGGTTCCCACGCCGTGAGGACCGACCAGCGACACTTCAGGAGACATCTCGAACGCGCCGCCCTGTTGAGAAACACGATAATTCTCGGCCAGGTAGATTTCGATGAAAAGGTCCGGACGCGCAGGCAGCGGATGGGTCAGGCTCGCTTCACGGAAATGTGCGATCCGCTCCTCGAATCTGGACACCAACGATCGCAGCTGCGGCTGGGCCGGTTGCTTGTGCAGAAGCACGCGGCGCTCCTTCGAGATTGCGTAGTGTCCACGGTCTTAGCAAAGCAGGGCGTCCACGGCATCAATTCACTTTGCGCCTGTTGCCTGGCGCGACGACGCGTCTTACATATTGGGTAACCGTCTTACGCACCCCGGAGCAACGTCATGACGATGTTCAATGTCCGGTTGTCCGGCGACGTGGAACGCGACCTCGTCGCGCAAGCGAGGGCGCTCGGCCTCAGCAAATCCGAGATCGCGCGCGAGGCGATCACGCAGTTTCTCGACCGCAAGCGGAAGAACGAAACGGATCTGACGGACATCCACGACGACTGGTCGGATTTCGGCGCTGAGGTCGTGGCGGCGCACAAATCGGTGCTGCTGGGCCTGATGAGCAAGCTCGACGATGCCGACTGGGAAGCGATGGTCGAACCCCTCTACCGGATCTTCCGGGCCAAGGTGCTTGAGAAGACCAAGGCGTACAGTGCGCCTTTTCTGAGCACCGTGCAGAGTGATGAACCCTATCTGTGCGCAGCCATCGGGTTTGCGGCAGACGATTGCGAAGAGATCAAGATACCGCTTTCCAAACTATTCTACGATTTCGCGTGGTTTGCCGGCCTGGAGGATTTCAATCGCATCCCGGCCATCTGGGAGAGCGTGAAGCAAAGGCTGTCCGCTGAGGATTCCCAGGCGTAAGCAGCGATGGCCATGCAGCGGCTATGTTCGTATCGACGCTGCGGCCAGATTGAACCGCTCAGCCCCGGTTCAGTCACTCAGTCATATCGGAACGATGACAGTTCAGAGGCGTACAGCCATGCGGTTCTTCCTGCTCCTCCTCGCCGGACTGGGACTCGCTTCACCGGTACTCGCCGATTCAGGCCCGAACCAGCGTGCGGAGGCGAGCCTTGCCAAGGTGCTCGCCGGGCGCGTCGCAGGCGAACCCGTCGACTGCATCCAGTTGCACGATATCGATTCCACCGAGGTGTTCGACAACACCGCAATCCTCTATCGCACGATCGGCGGCAAGCTTTACCTCAACCGTCCGCGATCGGGTCTCGCCTCGCTCAATGACGACGACATCCTCGTGACGAAGAGCTGGACGCCGGAGCTATGCAGCATCGACACGGTCAACCTCGTCGACCGGACATCGCATTTTCCGACGGGGTTCGTGTTTCTCGGTAAGTTCGTTCCCTATTCGAAGGCGCAGCCCTCCAGATAGGGACCGCTTGCCTGCTGGTTCGAACGATCGTCCCGCCTCTTTCAGGATTGCGACGCTTTCACAGTCTGCACGACCTCGAAACCCTCGAAACGAGGATGGCCGATATAAAGCGGCTTATTCTCTCCAGCATTGCGATGGGCCAGGCGGAACTCTTCGGACTGGGTCCACGCCTCAAAATCCTCGCGCGAGCGCCAGATGGTATGCGACGAGAACAGGGTATGATCCTCTCCAGCCGGACCGCGCAGCAGATGGAACTCGACGAAGCCGGGCACGCCGTCGAGGTGAGAGTCGCGCGATGTCCATACCGCCTCGAAGGCGTCTTCCTCGCCCGGTATGATCTGAAAACGGTTCATGGCGATGAACATGCTCTTCCCCTCTTCCGCCGAAGGCTCCGGCAACAGCCGCGATCCGTCCGATACCTCTTCAGGCCATCTCAGCCGCGATGTTCCGCAACGCCTTCTCGAACGCCTCGGGTGGCTGCCCGCCCGAGATCAGGTAGCGATCGTTGACCACCACCGCCGGGACCGCCGAAATGCCACGCGATTGCCAGAGCTGCTCAGCCTTGCGGACCTCCTCGGCAAAGCGCCCCGAAACGAGCACATCGCGCGCCTCCACCGGGTCGAGTCCCGCCGCCGCCGCGGCAGCCACCAGAACGTCCCGATCGGACGGATCCTGCCCGTTCGTGAAATAGGCTTCGAACAGCGTCTTCTTCAGCGCCGTCTGGTGGCCGCTGGCTTCGGCCCAGTGCAGAAGCCGGTGGGCGTCGAACGTGTTGTAGATCCGGCTGTCGTCGGACATCGCCATCGTGAAACCCAGCTCGGCAGCCCGGTCCCGGATCATCGCGCGGTTGGCCGCCGATTGCTGCGGCGTCGAGCCATATTTTTGACCGATATGCTCGACGATATTCTGGCCTTCCGGCGGCATTGCGGGATTGAGCTCGAACGGCTGGAAGGTGATACTGGCGTCAACCTCGCCACCGATACGCTCGAGAGCCTGTTCGAGCCCGCCGAGGCCGATCACGCACCACGGGCAGGAGACATCGGAAACAAAGTCGATCTTCAGAGGCGTGGCCATGGCTGTCTCGCTGTACCGGTTTTTCCGAATATAGATCGTCCCGGATCAATTTCATCGATTCTCCGTGGACTAAAGCCCGACTGAGAATATTCCTGCCCGAAAATGTGAAGATTTGACCTAGGCTTGCGCCAGCGCGCGGCCAGGATGTGAAGCACTTCCGACCCCCAATGCGCCCACTGACCGGCAGAGAATCGGGCCATGAGCGAGTCTCCACAACCTCGCTCGGATGGTGCCGCTCTCGGCCGATTACCGCACCCTCGATTCCTCGGCGTGGCCGCCGCCAGATTTGGCTGGGACGGCTGCGGCCGCATCGCTTCATCCCGCCCGTCGGACAGCCCATCGTGGATTCGGGGCCGAGATTTGCCCCCACCACTCACAATCCCCAGACAGTCATGGGCGAAAAGACGAACTGGGGCTATTTCCATGTCAGATATCCGTGCCGCGGCCACAATGGAGGCCGCGCGCCCCGCAATTGAGCGCCTGCTGCGCGCCGCTTTCGAGCAACTGGACGCATTGACCCCTGACGTCGAAATTCGCCGAAACCTTTACGCCGAATTGATAGCGACCGCAGCCGCCAGCGCGGAAGAGCGCCTTCCCGGCAACAAAGCCGTCCGCGAGACGATCGCCGAGCTGTTTCGCGCTTTCCACGCGCACCCGGCTGACGATGGCGCATGCACCCGGCAAGAACCGTGCCTGTCCTAGCGAGGGCAACTCGCGGCTGTCGCCATGAGCAACCCTCAATCCAGAATGCTTCGGTATCACCTCCCCTTGGCCCGCGAGCCTACCTTTGCCGAGTTGCTTGCCCGCATCGACGCGGCCGACGGCGCCTGGCGCGCTGGACAGGAAGGAGCCTCCGCAATCGACGAAGCGCGACAGAGGGCTGAGATCGCCGCAATGTCTCAAGTACGGGATCCTGTCGTTATAGGGGTCCGAGACACGGATTATGACGTTCCGCGTCGCGACCTATCGCGACCCCGCGAGAAAGCGCGCAATGTTCCCGCAAACAGCGCTGTAAGCCCGTCGCGCGCAAGCAGACACCCGGAAGAAGAGACCGAACCGGCCGCCCAGAAGGAAAGGGCAGCGGCGTCTGCTTTGCTCAGGCCAAGTCGCTATGTACAATCGAACGGGTAGAGGCGGGCGCGTAGGTCAAGCTCGGGGTCATTCGCGCGGACGTTTCGCCAATCGTCATTAATGAGAAGGCCCGCAACCAGACCTGCCACGCTCGTCTCCCGAAGGATCGAACTATGGTCGTGCAGGCGGCAAGCGTCGGTAACGGCGTGGCAAAGAGCGGGATTGCCGCTCGCGTCTGCGCGGGTCAGATGCACTTCCGAGAAATCGATCGGTCCAGGTTCCGAGAGGTTGTTCGAGCGCTCGGTGACGATCCCGTCATGAGCTTTCTTCATGTTGATGAGCTTGATTTTGAGGCTCATGAGTTTGATCGCTGCCTGGGTTCCGGACAGCGCAATAGACGGCCCGAACTCGAATTCCGTTCTGTCATCGTTGTAAAAGAGAGCCGGTATGCTGGCGTAGCGCCGATCCCGCGCGGTCGTGCGCCCTGCGGTCAGTTCCCCCTTCAGCCGATCCCTGCGCTGTTGCATGATCGGGACCACGCGGGTCAGATCCTTGACGCCTTCCGTTCTGGGCGCGAGTGGCGAGATGATTTGAAAAATGCTTCGGCCGATCTGCCCCAAAGCGGTGAGCTCAGCATTCGAGATGGAGCCGCGATTGGGCGTGGCGACGGTGACGACCGTATGGATGCGCGACGGCCAGCTCTCGCTGGCGGCAAGCCGGGAGACCAGACCGCCCATGCTGTAACCGACAAGGTCAATCCGGTCCGCGTCGATTCCGGCGTTCAAGGCTTCGCACAGCGCAGTCCCGTTTCGCTCGAGGCCTGCGGTATGATTATAGCCATATAGATAGAGACCATCGGCTTGTGGCAGCCGCGACCCGATCTCGGTCGCAAAATCACGAAGATCCTCTCGTGTTTGCCGGATGCCATGAAGGACGACGACCGCCCGCGGCCCTTGCTCCTTCCGCAGGGTCAGGAGACCATATTGAGGGGCGGCGCTCATATGGTGACCGTGGCATAAGCGGGTTCTTCGCTTTCGGTGATACGCGCCGTCTCGAATGCATAGCTGTGGGCGGGACGGCGATCCTCGTCTTCGATCGCTTCGCCTGGCACGCTGTGCCGCTGCTTATTGGGGCCGCGTTCTGTCTCTTCTGCCTCGTCGGGCCGTGCCTGAAAGATGAGAAGCGCGGCCTCCACCGGCGCGCCCTCCTGACCTGCCTCGATCAGATCATCGAGCCGAACGCGCAGCCACGCGCGCGATCGGCCGAACGTTCCTCCAACCACGGGCATCGCCGTAGCCGTGCCGAAATCGCGCGCGCCGAGTGCCAGCATTTGGCCGGTGAGGCCCTGAGCATTGAGCGCATCGCTTGCCTCGACATGCCAGGCGAACTGGACGAATTCCTGTCCGACGCCGCTGAGGAATGGATCCCCGAGATCTGCCTCTCCCTCTTTACCCGAACCATAGGGAAGAAGGGTGAGATTGGGGACGACGCCGACCAGTTCAAGCGACGGATCGATCAGATCGAGCGTGTTTCCCGGCAACGCTTCGGCCGGATACCCTACCCGCTCAGCAGCCTGCCGGATCACCTCCCCGAAGACCGAGATCGCCGCCTCCCCGGTCACAATTTCCGGCGTGAGCTGAGGGACGCGGAAATCCGCCGTGCTGGTAACCCTGGACACACTGATCGCCCGGTCGCTTTCGAAAAACTTGGTCACCGGCGCGCCGATCCCCTCGAGGATCGGTCTCCCGAGCTGCGCCAATGCGGAACTGATCGGATCGGGTCCATGGCGCGCGAGCCGCGTTGAAAGCAGGTGCCAAAACCGTGCGGCGATTGCCGGCTTCTCGAACAGCTGCCACTCCTCGTCGCTCAGTCCCTCGCGAAGCCAATCTATCGCTCCGCCCACATCGAAATCGACCGTCCCTCCCGCTATTTCGTCGGCCTCTGACCAGGTATTCAGGGCGACCAAGAGACCGAAGATTTCGACATCAGGCCGGAGTTGCGCATCGGATTGGCCGAAGCGGGAATTTCGCGCGAAGCTCACTCGTCGCCCTTCGATGTCGGCGTGCGCGTTCGCCGGGACATAAGCAGGAGCTTCCGTGGAAAATCGAATACGGCGAAGCGGAATATCGGTGCTCGCGTCCCTCTGTATCCGAGCCTGTTCGGCGCGATCGCCGTCGTTGATCGACCAGCGGCACCAACTCGCGAAGGGGACGAGATTGTCGATATAGGCGGCGATCTCGACCGTTTTCTCCGGTGAACCGCTATGTTCGAGGTCGATGTCCGAGTTGAAGGGAACGAGGTCGAACAGGTCGACGTCGAGGCGATCCTGCCAAGCCGCATAGAGCGCGGCTCGGAAGGCGGTTCCGCCGTGGAGGCTGATTTCCACGCCAGCCCGCCTCGCTATCTCCTCAAAAGAGGCGAAGGCGGCGAAATCCGGCAAGCGCAAAGATGAGATGTCCACCATCGGTTCTCCCCCTGCCCTGAATGGCGAAATGATAGTTCGGATGCCCCCATCTCGCCAGCGCCGAAAACTTCAGGGCGGCGAGGAACGACCATCATCTCCAGCCGAACGGAACCGCTCAGCCCGCGGCAACCTTGTCGCGCCCCTTCTCGGCAACGTATTCGACGGAAACCGGATCAAGCTCCCGCGTTGTCAACCTTGCATTGAGGAGACGTGCTGCCGGGCCTGCCCGAAGCCAGTTCGACGCGCGCTCCAGGTCGAAACGCGGCCGCCTCCTGCTGGCCTCGGGAGTCATGGCTTTCGTCAGGAACACGGCCACCTCGTCCACGCGATACAGACCGCCAAGGCTTGGCAGCGGCATCTCGCGCTGCTGGAGGGCCTGGCGCTTCACATTCAAACGCTCCGCGACGTCGGCGAGACTAACGAGATCGGGTCTCACCTCTCGCAGGCTCGTTCCGGCCGGAAGCGCCTTCAGAAGCTTTCGCGCGGCTTCAAGGATCACGGCTTCGGCATCGCTGCCTTCCTCTTCCAGCTCCACCCCGAGCAAGCCGGGCACGCCTGTGCCGACCAGCGCGTCCTCGAAACCAGCCTCGAAAACGGCATTGGAGATGTCGAGCGGATCGTGCTCGCCCTCAGGAAGAGCGAACAAAAGCTCGAACTCGAACTGCTCAGCCATCGCTGTTTTCCTTCTCATCCAACTTAACGCAGGCAAGTGCCTTCTGCCTCAGTTTCTTGGCATGCTGTTCGGGGTTTTTGGGCGTTGACCAAACCGACATCTGGCAGAACTCGCCACACCGGCATTCGCTGCTATTTGTCGGGCAACGCAACAGGCCCCATGCATGCCCTTTACCTTCAACGACCGTCCAGCCGAGAGCCTCCAACTCTTTGAGAACGGACTCGATCTCCTTCGACTTATGTGTCTTGCGCGCCAAGCTAAGCGACCCCCTTTAACTTGTCAATGGACAAGATAGAATCTACGAAGCCTAGGTGGTCCTCCCGGGTTGGGCAACCGCCGCGACGCACAGGGATCGAAGATTCACCACCCGCCCGGCGTTACCCTCGACACCTAGCTCTCGCGGCCCGGTTCCTGTCTGGCGCGTCCTGAGGGGGCTTCCCTTCCCGGCGGCACGACGGTGACAATATCGTCGAGCTTGATCTGGCTGAGCTTGCACGCGTCGTTCCAGACAAAGAGCCTGCTGGGCGTGCTTCCGATGATAAAGCCGCGCACGCTCTGCCCGTTCATTTGATAGACGGAGCAAAACTCGTCGCACCGACCGACGACGGCAGACTTGATCGCTGCCGCCTCGCGATCGGCGGAGGCCTCGGCCGGGATGCCAAGAACGACGATTCCGAGCAGAACCAGGAACGCGGTGACAACCGTCACCCCGGTTGCCGCGAGCAGCCAGCGAAAGAGCGGGTCGGTGCGGATTCGCAAGCCGAGCTGCCCCATTGCCCCGGCCCGTGCGGGCTTCGCGCTGCCCGGACGATCCAGCCGTACAGCAAAATGTTGCACGACAAGGATGCAGAGATAGGTCAACAGCACGAGCAAAGCGAGCCCGCAGACGACCCACAGCACATGGGCCGCGACCCCTTCTATCCCGTCCGCAATCGCGTCATGCGGAGACATGTCGATAACGCCTGATGAAAGTCCGAAGTCCCGAAGGAATTTCGCACTGTAGGCGCGGTTGTAGAAGAAGATGCCCCCGGCAACGAGGCCTGTCGCGAATGTCAGATTACCGACCGTGGCGAAACGCAGAATCGCCGGAGTGATGTTGGGGGCCCGCCCTGCCACTGTCGCTTCATGGGCGCGAGCCGAGATCCGTTCGAACAAGTGGTTGCCGGTACCGGGAAGGGCGCCGCCGCCCGTAACCGATGGACCCGCAACAACAGGTGGACTCGCGTCCGCCTGCGTGACGCTGCTCTCCGACCCGTCGTTGCCGATCTCCTGAGCGGATTGCTTGCACGCTCCCTGTTCGGTCACATCATCACCCCTGCTACGCCCTTAACGCGCGACCCCTCCCGACCCTTGCCCGCCCGCCTGACCGATAATCGCACCGATTTCTTTCAGGTCGTCAACAGGACCTTCCCGACGACGGCACGGCTCTCAAGCAACTCGTGCGCTTCACGGCCATTCATCATCGGGACCCGTGCGGCGATCGTGGGCCGCACTTTGCCCGCGCGGAGGAGCTCGAACAGCGCTTGCGCCCGTCGACGCCGCTCAGCGGCGCCGGTCAATATGTTCCAGAGGTCGCCGCCCGTCAGCGTCAGCGATCGATCCATGAGAAGACGGGGATCAACCGGGGCGGGATCACCACCCGCAAAGCCGTAGAAGACAACGGCTCCACCGATGCGAACCGCATCGAGACTGTCGCGCAGCGTGGAGCCGACCGACTCGAAAACCACATCCGCCCGGCGGCCAAAGCGGGATTCAATCGTGGAGGGCCAGCCGTCCTCATATCCGAAGGCGGCCATCGCACCCGCCTCGATCGCCGCCTCGCGCTTTTCGACGCTCGAAGCGAGCGCCGCGACCTGGGCGCCCTCTGCTGCCAACATCTGCGTGAGGAGCAGTCCGACGCCGCCCGCCGCCGCATGGACGACGGCAAGCTCGCTCTCCTTCACCTCATAGCTATCACTGACAAGATACTGAGCCGTCAAACCCTGCAGAAGAAGAGCAGCCGCAACGTCATATCCGACATCGTCGGGGAGACGGATGAGCTTGTCGACAGGCACTGCGACCAGCTCCGCGTTGGCGCGGGGGCTGTCCGCAAAGCCCACGCGATCGCCGGTCCGGAAACCCGCGGCCAAAGCTTCCTCAGACAGCTCGGCTATCTCGCCCGCGCCCTCGTATCCCAGAATCCACGGGGGCGTCGCATCCATGAGATAATTGCCGCGACGGCGATAGATGTCCGCGAAATTGAGACCTGCCGAGGCGATCCGCACCAGCGCGCTTCCGGGCCTCAGCACCGGATCATCGATCTCGCGCCACTCCAACACGTCCGGCCCACCAAATCGATCGAAAACAAGCGCGCGCATAGACCCTCTTTGACATCAACCTGAGACCGGTCCGATCAGCCCGTGCCGCCCGGCGTGATCCTCATGGCATCCTGGCCACGCGAAACAACCTCGATCGGCGATCCCGCCGCTGA
Source organism: Sphingomonas sp. Root720 (assembly GCF_001428605.1). Lineage (GTDB taxonomy): Bacteria > Pseudomonadota > Alphaproteobacteria > Sphingomonadales > Sphingomonadaceae > Rhizorhabdus. The sequence continues at coordinate 2,804 of NZ_LMID01000017.1, read as the reverse complement.
ACGGAACGGGCGTTATCATACCGCTCATTATCCTATCTAGACATCACCACAAATTTTTCTATAATGGTTGTTATCTAATAGAGGTTGTCATGGGACGCCGCCGCGAATTTGACGTCGACAAGGCGCTGGAAGCTGCACTGGCAGTGTTTTGGCAAAAGGGATACGAAGGATCCTCGTTCGAGGACCTGACGCGCGCCACCGGCGTCGCACGCCCAGGGCTCTATTCCGCGTTCGGCAACAAGCGCGCGCTCTTCCTCAAGGCGCTCGATCGCTACGACGCGAAATACATGACCTATCTCGGCGAAGCACTCGCCGAGCCCCGCATTCGCGACGTCATTCGCCGCTTCTTCGAAGGCGCGATCGAGGTTCAAACCTTGGGTGGGCACGCCCGGGGCTGCGCGGTCGTCAACGGCGCGCTGGCATGTTCGGACGCGACCGAGCCGATCCGGCAGGAACTCATCGCCCGGCAAGCCGAAACCGAACACGCTTGGCGCGCCAGGCTCGAGCGCGCCGTGCAAGAGGGTGAGCTGCCTCCCACGACGAACTGTGAGATGCTCGCAACGTACATAATGGCCGTCAACCAGGGGCTTGGCGTCCAGGCGAAATCGGGGGTTCCCAAGGCCGTGCTGTGCGCGATCGCTGACCATGTGCTTGCGACGTGGCCAGCATCGCTGGCTGAGGTCGAAGCGGAGCCTCGCGCTCTCCCGAACTGAATCTCGCGAGACGTATCCGAGGTACTTGGGCTTGTAACAAATACCCCCGATGAACACGGCATGGACACAGCGCGCCGTGAACGCCGCCTTTGGCTGGCGACCCATATCGTGCCGCACGAGCCAGCACTGCGCGAGTGGCTCTCGCGCCTCGCCGGTGTCGGGCACGACCAGATCGACGATCTCGTCCAGGAGACCTACGCAACCCTCGCCCGCAAGGAAGAGGTCGCGTCGGTCAATAACCCGCGCGCCTATGCCTTTCAGGTAGCCCGGTCGATCCTGCTGCAGCAACTCCGCCGCGCAAGGATCGTCGCCTTCGGCACGCTGACTGATCTCGACCAGTCCGATGAAGCGTCCGACATGCCTTCACCAGAGCAGCACGCCATCGCGCGTGACGAATACGCCCGAGTGGTTCAAGCCATCGCCGCGATGCCGCAGCAGACGCGCGAAGCATTTCACCTTCGCCGGGTCGAGGGGCTGTCGCAGCGCGAGATCGCCGCGAGGCTGGGCGTTTCTGAAAATATCGTCGAGAAACACATCACGCGCGGTATCAAGCTGCTGATGGAGGAATTCGGCCGTGGCGGAAAGACCCGCTCCGGTGCATCTAGTATCCAGCAGGAAGGACGAATGCCCGAACATGACCACCCGCGAGCCCGCGCAGAGCAATAACGACGCTGCGGCAGCTTGGGCGGCTCGGATCGACCGTGGTCTGAATTCAGGCGAACAACAGGAACTCGAGGAATGGCTCGGCGGCGACCCGCGCCGCCACGGCGCACTCGTCCGCGCTGAATCGATCTGGATCCACGCCGAGCGCGCGGCCTCTCTCGGCCCGCTGATCGCCTCCCCGACCATCGCTGCGCCCCCTGCCCCCGAACAAGCTGTCGAGGAACTCGCAACACGACCCCGGCTCACGCGCCGCAGCCTTCTGGTCGGCGGTGGCGCCCTCGCAGCCTGTCTTGCCGGCGGGATCGCCCTGCCGCCCCTGCTGGAGCGCGCCAGGACCCTACGCAGCGGCATCGGCGAAATCAGGCGTGTCCCGCTCGACGATGGCTCGATAGTGACACTCGACACCGACAGCGTGTTGGAAGTCGCTTTCACGCAGCTCTCTCGCCTCGTTCGCCTCCGCTCAGGAGGCGCTTACTTCGAGGTCGCAGAGGGACCGCAGCCGTTCCTTGTCGAAACCGCGGGCTTGGTGATGCGAACGACCGCTTCTGCATTTTCCGTCCGCGCAATCGCTGGGCTCCCGACCACCTTGCTTGTCAGCAGGGGAGACGTCGAACTCAGCCAATCGCATAACGGCGCCAACGTCAGCGTTGCCTCCAACATGCGCGCAACGTTGCCCGAGGGAGCCCCGTCCCTCAGCGACATGAAGGTTCAGTCGCTCCCCCCTGAGGAAATCGACCGGTCTCTCTCCTGGCGCAACGGCACGCTTTCCTTTGAAGGCGAAACGCTCGGCGAGGCGGCAGCGGCTTTCCGCCGCTACGGCTTGCCTGCCATCGAGATCACGGATGCGAAACTCGCGCGCAAGCCGATCACCGGCGTCTTCACCGCCAACGACCCGGCCGGCTTCGCGCGTGCCGCTGCCATCAGCCTCGACGCAAGCGCAACTGGCGATGAGAAGCTCATTCGCATGAGATCCGCACAGACGAGGTAAAAAACTTCCTCGAATTCGGCGGAAACCTATCTGCCCGGCATCTAGGTAAGTGAAGACCGGGCTCCCGGCCAAACCAAGAGGAACAAGATGCGGATCATGCCTTATGGCGCCACCGTGGCGGTGGCCGCCTTGTGTTGCGTTGCGTCTCCTGCCTTTGCCGAGATTCGGCACTTCAATCTACCTGCGCAGCCCGCAATTAAGGGCATTCCGGCGTTTGGCCGCCAAGCTGGCCTTCGTATCATCGCGCCTGCCGATGGCCTCAAAGGCCGCACGACCCGTCCTGTCCGCGGGGACATGGACGTCCAGGTCGCTTTGGCCCGGCTTCTGGACGGAACGGGGCTCGTGGATGCGCCGGTGACAAAGCAGGCCATCGGAACGCCGGCGTTGTGCTGAGCGTGGCGGAGTAAAATCCGGCCAGTGGTTAGGCTGATCCCTTTTGG
>NZ_LMID01000016.1 GCF_001428605.1 Sphingomonas sp. Root720 | reverse complement strand
TGGTAGAGCGCTTCGTTTACACCGAAGATGTCGGCGGTTCGAGCCCGTCATCGCCCACCATTTTCTAGAGAGAGCCGATGGCGGCGGGCATGCGTGCCGATCAGTTGCTGGTGGACCGCGGATTGGTGGAGAGCCGGTCGCGGGCGCAGGCGCTGATCTTGGCCGGCCTCGTTTTTTCGGGTGAGCGCAAGATCGAAAAGGCGGGGCAGCCGATCAAGGCGGATGCGGCGATCGAGGTGCGGGGGCGCGATCACCCCTGGGTTTCCCGTGGCGGAATCAAGCTGGCGCACGGGCTGGAGCATTTCGGCTGGAGCGCCAAGGGCGCTGTCGCGATCGACGTCGGTAGTTCGACGGGTGGTTTCACCGACGTCCTGCTGAGCCACGGTGCGGTGAGGGTCTATGCGGTGGATTCGGGGACGAACCAGCTCGCCTGGAAGCTTCGCGTCGATCCCCGCGTGGTCGTCCATGAGCAAACCAATGCGCGCTTCCTGACCGGCGAGCATATCCCCGAGGCGGTCGACGTCATCGTCTGCGACGCGAGCTTCATCTCGCTGGCCAAGGTGCTGGCGGCGGCGTTGGGCTTCGCTAAGCCGGGCGCGTGGCTGATCGCGCTGATCAAACCCCAATTCGAAGCAGGCCGGGACGAAGTCGGCAAGGGCGGTGTGGTGCGCGACCCGGCCGTCCACGAGCGCGTCTGCGCCGATGTCGCTTCCTGGATCGAGACGCAGGGGTGGCGCCTCGCCGGCGTGACGCCGAGCCCGATCACCGGACCGGAGGGCAATGTCGAATTCCTGATCGGCGCCGTCCGTCAGGCAGCGGAAGGAGAAGCTTGATGGCTGAGCTGGCATCGCGCCGCCAGTTGCGGATCGCCTATATGCGCTGGGCCCTGATCTGCGTTCCGGCAATCCTATTGCTGGGCATGATTTCGGGCAAAGTCGCTGGTTCGGGCAGCGGAAACCCTTGGTTCGATGCGCTTTCCAAGCCGGCGTTGATGCCGCCCGGCTGGGCGTTCGGCGCGGCGTGGTCCAYTCTCTATGTGCTGATGGGGCTGGCTCTGGCGCTCGTGCTGAATGCTCGAGGTGCCAAAGGGCGCGGCGTCGCAATCACGCTATTCCTTATCCAATTKGGGTTGAACCTTGCTTGGTCGCCCGTCTTCTTCGCCATGCATAAGATCATGCTGGCATTCGGTCTGATCGTGGCCATCCTGTTTTGGGCCGGCGCGACGACGGTGGCTTTCTGGAGGATNGCCCGTCTTCTTCGCCATGCATAAGATCATGCTGGCATTCGGTCTGATCGTGGCCATCCTGTTTTGGGCCGGCGCGACGACGGTGGCTTTCTGGAGGATYCGGCCGGTCGCAGGGATGCTGATGCTGCCCTATCTGATATGGTTGCTGTTTGCGGGTGTGTTGAACTGGCAGATCCATCACCTAAATCCCCACGGGGTCACTCTTGTGCCGGCGGCCGGAGATACCCAGATAATCATTCAGTGACCGCCGCGCGAACGGCGAAGGAAGGAATTGACCATGCAGTCCGAGAATCGCCTGTTCGACGATTTCGTGAAGTTCGTGAACGGCGCGGCTGGAACGCTCGCCGGCGTGGGCCGTGAAGCCGAATCATCGTTCAAGGAACGGACCAAGGAATGGATCGCCGGGCTCGACTTCGTCAGCCGCGAGGAATTCGACGCAGTCAAGGCGATGGCCGCCGCAGCCCGCGATGAGGTCGAGGAACTCAAGGCGCGGCTGGATGCGCTGGCTCCTCCGACCGGGAAGAAGGATGGCTGAGGCCCAGCTATCCACAGAATTATGGTCCGTGCGGGTTGAACTGAAGCTCTTTCCGAGCCACGGAAAGACTGCCAGGGCAGCGGAGTAGGCCCCGAATGGACGTGGACGATTTCGAAGCAGCGCGCGATGCCAGCGCGCCTATCGATATGCTCGAGCATTATTTCGCGGCGCGCGGCTGGGATTATCAGCGCGCCGGGGACGAGGAGATCGTTGCCCAATTCCAGGGCAGCTGGGCTCAATATGAACTGAGGGCGGTGTGGCGCGACGAAGATCGCGTCCTTCAATTCCTCGCTCTTCCCGATATCCGCGTCACCGCCGACAAGCGAACGGCGATGTACGAGACGATGGGGCTGATCAACGAGCAACTCTGGCTCGGACATTTCGAGATGTGGACCAGTTCCTCGATGGTTTTGTTCCGGCATGCCGCGCTGCTGGAGAGCCAGGGCGGCGACGCGATCCTGACCCTCGAACAGGCGGAAACGCTGATCGAAACCGGGATCGATGAATGCGAACGCTTCTATCCGGTTTTCCAGTTCGTCCTGTGGAGCGACAAGACACCCCAGGAAGCGATCGCCGCCGCGATGATCGATACTCAGGGCGAGGCATGATTCGATGACGGCTGGGCCGCTCTGGCTCATCGGCGCCGGAAACATGGGTGGCGCGATGCTGCGCGGATGGCAGGGTTCGTTCGGCTGGGACAGGCCGGTGACCGTCATCGACCCCTTCGTCGCCAATGTTCCGGACGGCGTGACGCTGTTGCGCGAAATCCCCCCCGGCGACGAGCAGCCCGACATCCTGGTCCTTGCGATCAAGCCCCAGCAATTGGGAGACGTCAGGCCGTTATTCGCGAACAAGGCGGGGGCACCACGCCTGCTGCTGTCGATCCTCGCCGGCGTCGAGACCCAGACGCTGAAGGAGGTCTTCGGAGCGGATGTGACGGTGCGGGCCATGCCCAATCTGCCGGTGTCGATCGGCGAGGGCGTGACGGCGCTTTATTCCGCGGAGATCGGCGGCGAAGCTCGAGGCGAAGTGGCTGGGCTGGTTGCATCGTTGGGCCTGGTCGAGTGGATCGACGACGAGGCGCTGTTCGACGCCGTCACGGCCCTTTCCGGCTGCGGCCCGGGCTTCCTGTTTCGTTTCATCGAAGCGATGGCGGAAGCCGGCGCGGCGCTTGGCCTCTCTCCCGATCAGGCATTGCGGCTCGCGACGGCGACGGTCAAGGGATCCGCGCTGCTCGCGGCGGGATCCGACGAGAGCCCGGCAATCCTCGCGGACCGGGTCGCCAGTCCCGGAGGCTCGACGCGCGAAGGACTCAACGTCCTCGATCGCGATGAGGCCCTGAAGGCGCTGATGCGATCGACCCTGTCGGCGGCGGCCAAGCGCAACGCCGAACTCGCCGAGGCTGCCCGCGCCGGCTAGGAACCGATCGATTGATCGTACATCAGGCCGCCGATACCGTAATTATACCGCAGGAAATCCAGCCATAGCCGTGGCGGGTCCCGCCGCGGGCGGGAGCGGAGCCGCGCAAGGATGGCCCCGAGCGGCCAAGCGCCCAGCCAGAGCAGATTGGCGAGATGAGTCCTCGTTCGACCGTAGCGACGGATCATGAAGCGCGCCCGCGATGCGAACCAGTAGCGCGGGCGGCGCTCCATCGGCCCCTGCTCGGTCAGGCCCGTCGCGCTGCCACCGAGATGGACGATCCGGCTGGCGGGCACATGCCAGGCCTGGAAACCGGCGTCGGCGGCCCGAGAACAGAAGTCCGTCTCCTCGAAATAGAGAAAATAGCCGGGATCGAGCGGACCGATCCGGTCGAACACCGCACCGCGGATCATGAGGTGCGATCCCGACAGCCATTCCGCCCGGCAGGGGAGATCATCGGTCGGCAGGAGCACATCGTGGCGATGGAGCAACTGGCGGAGCGGGCCGAAGTCCAGCACGGCGGTGCAATCGTTCAGCGGCGTATGGAAGCGGAAGGCGCTGGGGCGAATTGACCCGTCGGGCCGCAAGCATCGTCCGCCGGCGATACCCGCCTCCGGGTGCAGGGACAGGAATTCGACGAGCGCGCCGAGCGCATGGGGCTCCGCGACCGTGTCGGGATTGAGCAGCCAGGTATAATCGGGCCATGGCGCGCCGCCGTGGAGGTCCGCCGCCGCGCGATAATGATCGAGCCCGGCATTATTGCCGGCCGCGAAGCCCAGATTGTCGTCGAGTGCTAGCACCGAACAGCAATCGCTGGCGTTCAGCTGGGCGATCGCCTCCCTCAACAGGGCGACCGATCCGTCGGCCGATCCATTGTCGACGATCAGGATGTGAGCGTCGCCCCGCGACCGGACCTCGGGCAGAATCGCTTCGACCGCCTGAACGGACAGCGCCGCCGTGCGATAGTTGACGATCAGCACCAGGATCGGCGCGGCGATCATGCGGTGAAGGGCGCTCCCTGACTATCCGGCCCGCCAAGCGGCAGGGCTTCGCGAAGCATGCCCCTCACCCCGCGTGCTGACAATCGGTCCGGCTCGGTTCACCCGAACACCCGCTCGAAGATCGTGTCGACATGCTTGAGATGGTAGTCGAGGTCGAACTTCTCCTCGAGTTCCTTCTCGCTGATCGCGGCGGTCACCTGCGGATCGGCCTTCAGCAGGTCGAGCAGCGAGAGCGTACCGTCCGACTCCCACACCTTCATCGCGTTGCGCTGGACGATCCGATAGGAATCTTCGCGGCTCACGCCGGCCTGGGTCAGCGCCAGCAGCACGCGCTGCGAATGGACGAGGCCGCCCATCCGGTCGAGATTCTTCTGCATCCGCGCGGGGTAGACCAGCAGCTTGTCGATCACTCCGGTCAGCCGGGCGAGCGCGAAGTCGAGCGTGACGGTCGCATCGGGGCCGATCATGCGCTCGACCGAGGAATGGCTGATGTCGCGCTCATGCCACAAGGCGACATTCTCGAGCGCCGGGGTCACATAGCCGCGCACGAGGCGGGCGAGGCCGGTCAGGTTCTCGGTCAACACCGGGTTGCGCTTGTGCGGCATCGCCGACGAGCCCTTCTGGCCCGGCGAGAAATATTCCTCGGCCTCCAGAACTTCGGTGCGCTGGAGATGGCGGATCTCGGTTGCGACGCGCTCGACCGACGAGGCGATGACGCCGAGCGTCGCGAAATACATGGCGTGCCGGTCGCGGGGAATGACCTGGGTCGACACCGGTTCGACGGTCAGGCCCATTTTCTCGGCGACATGGGCTTCGACGCGCGGGTCGATGTTGGCGAAGGTGCCGACCGCACCGGAAATCGCGCAGGTCGCGACATCGGCGCGCGCGGCGACCAGTCGCTCGCGGTTGCGGGCGAACTCGGCATAGGCCTGGGCCAGCTTCAGGCCGAACGTGACCGGCTCGGCATGGATGCCGTGGCTGCGGCCGATCGTCGGCGTCATCTTGTGCTCGAAGGCGCGCCGCTTGATCACCTCGAGCAGCTTGTCGATATCGGCGATCAGAATATCCGATGCGCGCGCGAGCTGGACCGCGAGACAGGTATCGAGCACGTCGGACGAGGTCATGCCCTGGTGCATGAAGCGCGCCGGCTCTCCCACATGTTCGGCCACGTTGGTGAGGAAGGCGATCACGTCATGCTTTACCTCGGCCTCGATGGCGTCGATGCGCTCGACATCGAACGCGCCCTTTTCCCAGATCGCCTTGGCCGCTTCCTTCGGCACCACGCCCAGCTCGGCCAGTGCGTCGGTCGCGTGGGCCTCGATCTCGAACCAGATACGGAAGCGCGTTTCCGGTTCCCAGATCTTGACCATTTCCGGCCTCGAATAGCGGGGGATCATAGGGCGTCCTTCTGTTCGCGTGGCATATGCGAGGCGCGCCTAGCAGAGGGGATGGTCACGGGCAATTGGCGAGGTCCGCAATGCCTGGGCGGCCTAGGGTTCGTCCCGTTTGACCGGCAAAGCGCCCGCTTCGTCCCGGTTTCGAACACGGGGCACCGTTGCGCGGTCGAATCGGGAAACCACCGATCGGGTCGAGGGTTCTTGAGAGACGGGACATGCTCGCGATTTCGAGCGAGATAGGCCCGATCCGATGTCAGGAGAGACGTTATGAACAAGCTGATGCTGATGGGTGGCGCTGCGATGCTGGCCCTGTCCGGCGCCGCTTTCGCCCAGACCGCCGAAGCCGGACCCGCTCCGGATGCCTCGATGGCGCCGCCGCCGGCCGAGGCCGGTGCGCCCGCCGACACGGCCGCTGCCGCGCCCGCCACCTCGGCGCCCGACGCTGCTCCGGCGCCCGCGGTGGCCCAGTCGACCGCGCCCGCCGCCGATGCCGCGGCGGTACCCGCCGCCCCCGCGCCTGCGACGGCCGATGCGACTGTTCCCGCGCCGGCGGCCCCCGCCGAGCCAACCGCCACCGCGGATGCGGCGGCCAAGGTCAACGCCGAATGGGCCAAATATGACGAAGGCAACAAGGGCAAGCTGACGCCGCTGGAGTTCGGCAACTGGGTGATGGCTGCCAAGGGGCAGGATGTGACCACCCAGGTCGAAAAGACCAAGACGAGCAAGAAGGCCAATCTGCCCGCGATCAAGGTTCTCAACGAGACCGCGGCGGATTTCTCGAAGGCGGATACCGACAAGGACCGGATGATCTCGCCGAACGAGCTGGCGATCTACCTGTCGGCCTGACCTTTTACGGTCGGAGAGGAGGGGCGGCCGATGCGCTGCCCCTTTTCATATGAGCCCCGCCGCGCGCAGGCTCGCCTGGCCCCTGAAGCCGACGACGATATGGTCGTGGATGGCGATGCCGAGCGGCTTGGCGGCCGCGATCAGTTCGCGGGTCAGGTCGATATCCTGCCGGCTTGGCTGGGGATCGCCCGATGGATGATTGTGGACGAGGATGAGGGCCGCCGAGCCGAGTTCGAGCGCGCGGCGGATGACTTCGCGGACATGGACGGCGGCCTGGTCGATCGAGCCTTCCGACACGAGTTCGTCCCTGATCAGCATGTTCTTCGTGTTCAGGTGCAGGACCCGGACGCGCTCGATCGCCCGATGCGCCATGTCGGCGCGCAGATAATCGGACAGGGCCTGCCAGTTCGACAGGATCTCGCGCTCCTGCACCTCGCTGCGGAGCAGGCGTAACGCGGATGCCTCGGCGATCTTGAGCGCGGCTACGACGCCATCGCTGAGCCCCGCCCGCGCCAGCGATCCCGGATCGGCCGACAGTAGCGGCCCAAGACCGCCGAATTCGGCCAGCAGGGCGCGTGCCATGGGTTTCGTATCCCGGCGCGGTATGGCCAGGGCGAGGAGATATTCGATCAATTCATGATCGAGCAGCGCATCGGGCCCGCCCTCCACCAGCCGCTTGCGCAGGCGGGCGCGGTGTCCGCTGGCGTCATGGGCCGGATCGGTCGTGTCGGTCGTCATCGTTGCACAGGCTAACCGATTTTTTCGGCCGCGCCATCATCGTCGGCGATCGCGCTCAGCTCATCCCCATCCGGTTGAAGTCATGGATATGGACGAGCCCGACCGGCGTGTCGGGCGTGTCGTGGTCCATGACGAACAGCGCCGTGATCTTGTTGGTGGTCAGGATCGCCATCGCATCCTCGGCATAGGTGCCGTCGGGCACCGTCTTCGGATTGCGGGTCATGACCTCGCCGGCGGTGCTGTTCAGCAACCGGTCGATGTTGCGCCGCAGGTCGCCGTCGGTGATCGTTCCGACCAGCCTGCCGTCGCGGTCGATCACCCCGGCGATCCCCAGGCTCTTCTCGGTCATGGTGACCAGCACGTCGCGCATCGGCGTCGCCGTCGCGACGAGCGGCAGGCGCTCGCCCACATGCATGATATCGTTGATCGGCAGCAGGCGCAGGCCGATATTCCCGCCGGGGTGCAGGCGTTCGAGCTGCTCGCGCGTGATCCCCCGCATCGTCATCGCCGCCACCGCAAGCGCGTCGCCCAGCGCGAGCATCAGGGTCGTCGAGGTCGTCGGCGAGATGTTGACCGGGCAGGTCTCGCGCACCTTCGGGAGGATGATCGCGGCGCTGGCCACCTGCGCCATCGGCGAGTGGCGCTGCGCGCTGATCGCGACCACCGGACAATCCAGGCTGCGCGCATAGGTCGTGATGGGGCGAAGCTCGGGCGTCGCGCCCGAGTTGGACAGCAGGACCAGCAGGTCCCCGGCGAGCAGCATGCCGAGATCGCCATGGGCGGCCTCGCCCGGATGGACGAAGATCGCGGGGGTGCCGGTCGATGCGAAGGTCGCCGCCATCTTGCGGGCGATATGGCCCGATTTCCCCATGCCGCTGACGACCACGCGTCCCTGCGTGGCCAGAATCAGTTCGACGGCGTGCGCGAAATCCTCGTTGAGCGCGTCGCGCAGCAGGTGCAGCGCCTGCGCCTCGACCCCCAGCACCTCGCGGCCATGGTCGAGGATCCGTTGCCGGCTCGCCGCCGGAACCTTCGGGTGGATGTCGATGTCCTGGTACATGTCGGCGCCTCCTAAGCCGCCCGCAGCCGCTCGTTCTCGCGCTCGAGGTCTCGCGCCCAGGAGGCAAGGCCGAACCGGCGGACGTCGACCTGACGCCAGAACAGGCCCGGATCGCGCTGCCACAACGGGAAATGGGCGAGCGCGTTGGCGCATTGCGCGCCCATGTCGATCACCTCGGCCAGTTCCTGCAGGTAGAAGGGCAGGGGCTGCCCGTCGGGCCCCATCTGCCGATCGTGCGGGAAAGCGGCGGCCTTGAGCGAGGTATCGGCTCCCTGCCGGAAACAGGCGAGCGCCGTCTGCGGATCGCCGTCCGCCAGATGGATGCGCGCTTCGTAGAAGGAGGCCGCGACGCTCTTGGTCGCCAGCAGCGGAGAGAAGCGGGACCAGTCCGCATCGGCCGCCTCGCGATACCAATATTTTGCCGCCTCGCGATCTTCGGCCAGTTCGTTGAGGCGTCCGGCGAGGAAGGCGAGCGAAATCCGCCAGCGGCGGACATGGACCGGCATATCGTCGGTCAGCGGAACGCCGACATAGGCGTCGATCAGCGGCAGTACCGCCAGCGCCAGATCGCCGCGCCGCGTCTCCAGCACGCGATAGCCGAGCACGGCGATGGCGGCGCCACGATCGGCCGAATCCGCCCGCGAATCCTCGATCACGCATTCGGCCAGCCGGGCGAGCTTCACGTCGTGACCCAGCCGCTCGCCCATCTGCACCATCGACCGGTACAGCCAGGGGTTGTCGTAGGCCGTGCCGAAGTCGACCAGCGCCGGAAGCGGCGCCTTCGCCCGCGGGTAAGCGGGATGGTCGTATCCCTCCGCGCGGCCCGTGCCGAGCAGCGGGTTGACGGAGGCGACCAGCATCAGCCAGTCGGTGGCGGCGGGCTGCTCCGCCTCCACCGGGTAGATCGCATGGGGACCCTGTGCATTCGGGCTGACCGCGATCTGCACATAGCGGGTCTCGGGCAGGAAGCGCTCCGACACGGCCTCGCTGAAGTCGGCCCAGTTCGCGGGCCGCTTCGCGTCGCTGTCGCCCTGTCGCCAGCCGATGACGATGCGGCCGTCATATTTGAGCAGCCGCGCATAATCGTCGAGCCGGGCTACCCAATCGGTCGGCACTACCGGTTCGATGGCGACGACCAGATCGATCGATTCGTCGGCCAGCCGGCTCAGGCGCATATCTGCCGAATCGCCATCGGCCCTAATATTCCCGCCATCGGCACGGACGACCGATCCGGCCCGCGACAGCGCCATCAGGATCGACGCGCCGTCAGCCGCGCCGATGCCGTCGACCAGTACCCGGTCGCCAGGGCGGACATGGTTGGCGGCCGCCGCGTAGCGCGCGATCAGCGGATCGGCCTCGACCCCCTTTTGCAGCCAGTGGCCGCCTTCGCCCCGCACACGCTGCCAGATCGTGGCGCCCGGCAGCGTGGTCGCGGTCCAGTTCGGATATTCGCCCGACATCATGCCCGCCGGATGGCGCTGCCAGCCGGCATCGAAAAGGGCGCGCTCGAGCGAGGCGCGATCCTGCCCCCGGCTTTGCAGGACCAGCAGGTCCATCGCATGAAAGGGACGCAGCGCGGCGGTGAAGGCCGGTCCGGCGTGGGGTTCGGTCCAGGACAGGAAGCCAGCCGTGCGGCCATGCGGCCGGGGACGAAAGCCGGCCGAGATATCGGCCGTTTCGCAGCCCATCAGGGCCAGCTCGCAAGTGAGCTCGGGAAAGGCGGCCTGGTCCAGTGCGATCCGGCACGGGCCGATGCGCTGGACGATGGCATTCGCATTCTGGATGGTCACTCGGAATCTCCACGGCCGCCGGTCGCCGGAACCGGCCGCCCCTGGCGCAAGTTTCGGTATCGTCGAGGGATAGGCCCGAAGCGTTGAGGGTTGGTTAACCATGTTCTCCGGAAAAGGATCGAGCGGCGGGCCGGGCAGGAGGGCTCGTTTCCTCCGGGGTGACGCGGGCGGATCGAACCGTTAAGCCTGCGCCCATGGAGGATGCTTCCCGTCGACCGTCCCGCCCGCTGATCCTCGCCGGCGCGGGAGCCGTGCTGATCGCCGGCGGGGCGGCCTGGCTGTGGAGCGAGCGGATGCCGATCGCGGCATCCTATATCGACGACGCGCTGCGCGCGCGCGGCGTGCCGGCGAGCTATCGGCTCGCGCATATCGGCATCCGCAGCCATCGGATCGAGGCGATCCGCATCGGCGATCCGCGCGCACCCGACCTGACCGCCGACTGGGCGGAAATCGAGCTGACGATCGGCCTTGCGGGGGTGAGCGTCCATGCCGTCGACGCGGGCGGCGTGCGGCTGCGCGGGCGATTGCTGGACGGCAAGCTGTCCTTGGGCACGATCGATCGGCTGCTGCCGAAAGCCGGGGGCGATCAGCCGTTCGCGCTGCCTGACGTGATCCTGACGGCGCGATCGATGCAGGCCGATATCGCGACGCCGCAGGGGCTGGTCCATGCGACGCTCGACGGCGGCGGCAATCTGAAGGATGGTTTCCGCGGCACGCTGTCGCTGGGTAGCGACCGGCTGGCGGGGGGCGGTTGCGACGCACGCGGAGCGACGGCGCGTCTCGGCTTGCAGATCGACGGCGGGCGTCCGGCGGTGCGGGGTACCGCTGCGGCGGGCGATATCCGCTGTCCGGGGGCGACCGTCACCGCGCCGCGGCTCGCGATCGAGGCGAAGGGCCGGAGCGACCTGACCCGCTGGAGCGGCCGGCTGGCGCTGGTCGACGGCAGCATTGCGGCCGGAGGGGCGACCATCGGCCGGCTGGTCGGGCCGATCGATTTCGATGCCTCGTCCGAACGCGTCTCCGGCAAGGCACGGCTGGCCGCCGAACGGGTCGTATCGGGTGGATGGGGTGTCGAGCGGCTGACCGTCGCAGCCGACTACGCCATCGATCCGCGGACAAGTGGTTTCTCGATCGATGGCGACGTGCGGCTGGCGGGTGCGCGGGTCGATCCGGCGACGCTCGACGGCATCGCCGGCAACCTTGCGGCCGCCGAATCGACGCCGGCGGGGCCGATCCTGGCCGCATGGGGCAATGCCCTGCGGCAGGCGGGTCGCCGTCTCGACGGATCGGCCGCCTTCGCCCTCGGCCAGACGCCGCGGGGCGGCGCGCTGCGGATCAGGCGTCTCGATCTCGTCGCTGCGAGCGGCGCCCATCTGCTGGTTCGTTCCGAACAGTCCGAAGGTCTCGGCTGGCGCTGGCCCCATGGAGGGCTGGCGGCGAATGCCAGTGCGGAATTGTCGGGCGGAGGAATGCCCAGCGCGGTGATCAGCCTGCGACAGGCGGTGCCCGGCGCGCCGCTGACCGGATCCGCGACCATCGCGCCCTATGTGGCCGGAAACGCGCGCCTCGCGCTCGCGCCGATCCGTTTCGGACCCGGCCGTGGCGGCCAGACGCTGGTCTCGACCCGCGTGACGATGGATGGGCCGCTGGCCGATGGGCGCGTCGAAGGACTCGACCTGCCGATCGAACTGGCCGTCGACGGGAAGGGGGGCTTCGCGCTCAACCGAAGCTGTGCGCCGCTGGGCTTCGACCGGCTGGTCATCGCCGGGACGGTGATCGGTCGATCGAGCCTGCCGCTCTGCCCGGTTGGCGGGGCGCTGGTCGGCCGGACGTCGGCGGGGCGAATCTTCGGTGGGGCGCGGATCGCCACGCCGCGCCTGCGGGGTAGGGTGGGCGATCAGCCGCTGACGATGACCGCCCGTTCGATCGACGTCGCGGTAGCGCGACCGGGCTTCCGCGTCGGCGACCTCGCCGTCCGCCTCGGCGATCCCGCCAATCCGACGCGCCTGGATGTTGCCGCGCTGGACGGCAAGATCGGTCCGCAAGGATTTGGCGGCCGGTTCGAGGGAATGGCGGGGAAGCTCGCCGCAGTACCTCTGTTGCTGTCAGAAGGCGGGGGGCAATGGGCGCTTGCGGGCGGTCGTCTCGACCTCGACGGGGGCATCCGGGTGGCCGATGCGGAAACCGAATCGCCGCGCTTCCATCCCCTGGTGGCCGATGACGTCCGGCTGACGCTTCAAGACGGCCGGATCGGCGCGACCGCGACCTTGCGCGAGCCGCGTTCGCACCAGCCGGTCTCGCGTGTCACGGTCAGGCACGATCTGTCGCGTGGCACCGGCGATGCCGTGCTCGACGTCGACCGGCTCCGCTTCGGTCAGGCGCTGCAGCCCGAAGCGGTGACGCCGTTGACCCTGGGCATGATCGCCAATGTCTTCGGCACCGTGAACGGACAGGGGCGGATCCGCTGGGCCGACGGGAATGTCACGAGCGATGGCGAGTTCAGGACCGACGGGCTCAACCTCGCCGCAGCCTTCGGTCCGGTCACAGGCCTCAAGGGCACGATCCGTTTCACCGATCTGCTCGGCCTCGTTACCGCGCCCGACCAGGTGGTCACCATCGCCGAGGTCAATCCTGGCATCGCCGTCACTGACGGCATCATCCACTATCGCATCCTGCCCGAGCGCAAGCTGGCGGTCAGCGACGGAAGCTGGCCTTTCGCGGGGGGCTCGCTGGCGCTGGAGCCGACCGTGCTGGATATGGCGCAGCCGGTCGCGCGGCGGCTCACCTTCCGAATCAACGGGCTCGATGCCGCGACCTTCGTCCAGCAGCTCGAGTTCAAGAATATAGCCGTCACCGGCAAGTTCGACGGCGTTCTGCCGATCGTTTTCGACATGCAGGGCGGGCGGATCGAGAATGGCCTGTTGAGTGTCCGTCCGGGCGGGGGGACGCTCTCCTATGTCGGCGACGTCACCAACGCCGATCTGGGCCGTATGGCACGGATCGCCTTCGATGCGCTCAAGTCGATGCGTTACGACCGGCTGACCGTCGACCTCAACGGCAGCCTCGACGGCGAGATCGTCAGCCAGGTCCGCTTCGACGGGACCAACGACAAGCCGCAGGAAACCGCGAGGAACGGTGGCATCGTCGGCCGCCTGCTCGCGCCGGTCACGCGGCTGCCTTTCCGCTTCAAGATCACGATCACCGCGCCGTTCCGAGGGCTCGTCAATTCGGCGCAGACCTTCGTCGATCCCTCGATCGTGCTGCGCAACAGCACCAGCGGAGCGATGCAGGCGACCCAACCTCCCACGGCGCCGCCGTCGGCGGTGCCCCCCATTCAGCCAAGGTAAAGCGAGAGCCTGCGATGAATATCCCGAGATTGACGATGAAGCGTTGCGGTGCGAGCCTCAGGCGATGAAGAGGATGAAGTTCGCCCCGGTCGGTGCCTTGGCGCCCATGATGCTGATGCTGCCCGGCTGCATCCAGATCGCGGCGCCCGACAAGCCGATCGAGATCAACCTGAACGTCAATGTCAAGCAGGAGGTGGTGGTTCGGCTCCAGAAGGATGCCGAGGACTTCATCTCCAACAACCCGGAGCTGTTTCCGCAATGATGAGCATGTCCAGGACCGTCATGATCGCCGCCGCGGCGCTGGCCCTCGCGGGCGCTCCCGCGCTCGCTGCGGATCCGATCGTCGAACAGGCCCTCAGCGGAGGGACGGTCGGCGAGCAGTGGGATGGTTATCTCGGCTTCGTGTCGTCACCATCGGCCGACCTCAAGGCGGCGGTCGATGCGATCAACATCAAGCGCCGCGCCGGCTACACCCAGATCGCCGCCGCCCGCAACGTGACGGTCGACCAGTTCGCCCAGACCACCGCCTGCCAGACGCTGCGGGCCGTCAAGCCCGGTCAGGCCTACAGGCTCAAGGATGGCGGCTGGCGCAAGCGTAACGGCTCGGAAGCGATCACGCCCGATTATTGCGGGTAAGCGAGCGCTGTAACGGTGACCTGCCGGCCTCGGCCGTCACCGTTGTTGACTCGGGGGACCCCCCTTCCTAAAGGGGCCTCGCCTTGGCGGGGTCGCTCGTTGGCATGATGTCATCCTCCCGGCGAAGGGAGAGGTGGCGGCATGACGACGGAAGATCCCGGACAGGACCCGGAAAGCGTCGGGGATCGGCGCCTGACATCGCTCGACGAGCGGTTGCAGGCGGCCCAGGATGCGGAAAGGGTCAGGACGGCGAGCGCGCACAAAAAGCCCGAGAAGGGATATTCCCAGGGTAATCGCGTGCTGGCCGAACTGATCGCGGGGATCGTCGGTGGAAGTTTGCTGGGCTGGTGCTTCGATCGCTGGCTCGGAACCAAGCCCTGGCTCCTTTTGGTGATGCTGTTCCTCGGAATCGCCGTCGCCTTCAGGAACATCATACGGATTTCTCAGGAGCGCCCGGAATAGCTTCCGGACGCTTTTGGCATAAGCAGGGGTAAGGCAAGCGTGGCAGCCGAATCGGGCAAGATCGATCCGATGCACCAGTTCCTGATCGAACCGTTGTTCGGTAAGGAGTGGGCGATTGCGGGCCATAACGTCGCTTTCACCAATTCCGCGATGTGGATGGTGGTGACGCTGGCGGCATTGCTGCTGTTCATGGTCGGCGGCATGAAGCGCGAACTCGTGCCCGGCCGCTGGCAGGCCGCTGTGGAGAGCTTCACCGGCTTCATCTCCAGCATGATGGCGACGAACATCGGGCCCGAGGGCAAGAAGTTCACGCCCTATGTCTTCTCGCTGTTCATGTTCATCCTGATCGCGAACATCATGGGGATGATGCCGACCGGTGTCGTCGGCGTTCACCCCTTCACCGTGACGAGCCACCTGACGATCACCGGCGTGCTCGCCGTGATCAGCTTCGCGATCGTGCTGGTCGTCGGCTTCTGGCGGCATGGCTTCCACTTCTTCTCGCTGTTCGTGCCGCACGGCACGCCCGGCTACATGATCCCGATGATCTTCGTGATCGAGCTGTTCTCCTTCCTCATCCGCCCCTTCTCGCTGGGTCTGCGACTGTTCGTCGCGATGACCGCGGGGCACATCCTGATGAAGGTGCTCGCGGGCTTCGTGATCAACGGCATCAACGCCGGCGCGCTGACCGTGGCGATCGTCTCGATCCCCAGCTTCATCCTGATGATCGGCATCACCCTGCTCGAACTGCTGGTGTGCGCCATCCAGGCTTACGTGTTCGCTCTGTTGACGTCGCTGTACCTCAACGACGCGATCAACCTGCACTGAGTTCAACTGCAACAACCATCAACTATTCAACGCTAAGGAGTTTATCATGGACGCAGAAGCCGCAAAGCTGATCGGTGCCGGTCTGGCCGCCATCGGCGTGGGCATGGCCGCGCTCGGCGTGGGTAACGTGTTCGGCTCGTTCCTCGAGTCCGCGCTGCGCAACCCGGCCGCTGCCGACGGCCAGCAGGGCCGCCTCTTCATCGGCTTCGCCGCCGCCGAGCTTCTCGGTCTGCTGGCGTTCGTCGTCGCGATGATCCTGCTGTTCGTCGCCTAACAGTCGGTTGCGGGGCTGGTCGCGGCCAGCCCCCGGACTGCAACGCCAACAGGAAGCAACGATGCCTCAGATCGCCCAGATCGCCGCGACCTATGCTTCGCAGATCTTCTGGCTGCTGATCGTCTTCGGCCTGATCTATTTCGTGATCGGGAAGGGGATGCTGCCGAAGATCGAAGCCACCGTCGACGCGCGCGACCAGAAGATCGCCTCCGATCTCGCCGCTGCCGAAGCCGCCCGTGCCAAGGCCGACGAGACCGAAGCGGCCTATCGGGCCCGGATCGAGGAAGCTCGTGCCGCGGCTCTGAAGGCGACGCAGGATGCCAAATCGGCTGGCAACGCCGAGGCGGAGAAGCGCGTCAAGGCGGCCGATGCCGAACTGGCGACCAAAGCGGCAGAGGCCGACGCGGCGCTGAAGGCGGCGCAAGCCAAGGCGCTTGCCGAGATCGAGAACGTGGCCGCCGAGGCCGCGCGGGAGATCGTTGCCAAGGTTTCGGGTATCGAGGTGGATACTTCCGCCGCCGAAGGTGCGGTCAAGGCCGCGCTGGCCGCCTGAACGGAGACGTCGAATGTCTGTAAACGCCTCCACGCTGGTTGCCGAGAATCTCGCGGACGCCGCTTCGCTCGAAGGCCTGCCCGAGAATGTAAGCGCTGGCCACGCCGCCGCGGGCACCGAGGAGCATCACGTCGATCCGACGGCGCTCGGCATGACGGCCACGGCCTGGGTGTCGCTGGCGATGATCCTCGTCATCGTCATCCTGCTCTGGAAGAAAGTGCCTTCGGTCATCGGCTCGTCGCTCGACAAGAAGATCGCGTCGATCCGCGCCAATCTCGACGAGGCCGCAGCTCTTCGCGCCGATGCCGAGAAGCTCAGGGCCGAATATGAGGCGAAAGCCAAGGCTGCCGCCAAGGAAGCCGAGGAGATGCTGGCGCACGCCCGTGAAGAGGCCGATGCGATCGTCAGCAAGGCCCGCACGGATGCGAGCGCGCTGATCGAGCGTCGTGGCAAGATGGCCGAAGACAAGATCGCCGCCGCCGAGCGCGGCGCGATCGCCGAAGTCCGCGCCAAGGCCGCGAGCGCCGCCACCGCCGCCGCTTCCAGTCTGATCGCGGAGCGCCACAGCGCCAAGGCCGACAAGGCCCTGGTCGACGAGGCGATCACCGGACTGGGGACCGTCCAACTCTGAGCGACTTTCTCGAATGGTAAAAGGCCTGCCGATCGCTCGGCGGGCCTTTTCTTCTGGGTGATCCCGGGGCGTCCTCAATGGGCGCAGTGGGCCGCCTGCGGTGCATCCTCATATTCGTCGTGGCGCCTTACGAAGCTCATCGTGCCCGTCTCGTTGCGCCCCCTGGGCGCGCGATCGAGGATCATCAGCGTGCCGATCAGTTCCTCGAAGCCGCGCGCATAGCTCGAATAGCTGTGATAGACGGTGCCGTCCTCGTCCTTGAAGAAGGCGCTGAGCCCGGGCGATTCCTCATGGTCGCCGCGCTCGCCGACCTTCGAGCGCTCATAATTATACTCGACCCAGCCGCTATCGAGTTGCTCGTCGGAGAAGGACACCCGATAGTCGATGTTGAAATCGCTTCCTGCCGACGACACCCACGGGAAATGCCATCCCATGCGGGTCTTATAGGCTTCGATGGCAGCCAGCGGACCGCGCGACACGGCCGTCAGCGTCACGTCATGATGGTTGAGATGGGACAGGGCGCCGTCGAAATGATCGGCCAGGAAGGAACAGCCGGGACAGCCCGCCTTCCAGTCCGGCCCGAGCATGAAATGATAGACGATGAGCTGCGACCGGCCGTCGAACAGCTCGGCGAGGCTGCGTCTGCCGTTCGGCGTGTCGAACATGTAGCTCTTGTCGACCTCGACCCACGGCAGCGCGAGCCGGGCCGCATTCACCGCGTCGCGGAGATGGGTCGCTTCCCGCTCCTTCGCCAGCAGCTCGCGGCGGGCGGCCAGCCAGTCCTCGCGGGATACGACGGCATGATCCACCATGGCATTGTCTCCTTGGAATTTTTCGGATTTTCTTGATTTATAATGTTGATATCAACATAGTGAGATCATGTCAAAACCGGTTCCGTTCGAAACCACGCTGCACGTCCGTGATCATTGCCTGTGCCTGCATGCCCAGCGCGCGGCCCGGACGCTGGCCCGCAGGTTCGACGACGCATTGCGTCCGTTCGGGCTCACCAATCAGCAATTCTCGCTGTTGATGTCGCTCAACCGGCCGCAGCCCCCCGCCATCGGCCCCGTTGCCGACCTGCTCGGCATGGACCGCACGACCCTGACTGCTGCCTTGAAACCGCTCGAGCGGCGAGGGCTGGCACGGATCGTCGTTGATCCGGTCGATCGCCGGAGCCGCAATATCCTGCTTACGCCGGAGGGGGAGGCGCTGCTGGCGGAGGCGGTGTCGGTCTGGTGCGATACCCATGCGGCGGTCGAACACGCGATGCCCGGCGTCGATGCCGATCGGCTGCGGCGCGATCTGGCCTCGATCGTCTGATCCGGTTTCGGCGGGCATTTACGATTTCAACATAGCTCTGCGGCTAGAGCGCCGACCATGGGTGCGATCGGCTGGATCTGGGCATGGCTGATGTTGCTGGGCGGGGTGCGCGCGCACCTGGCGAACGCCTTGCCGGATATGCTCGTCTGGGGAATGCTGCTGTCGGGTCTGCTGGCGCTGCCGCTGCTGTGGAACCGCCAGGACGGCGTCCTGTCGGCGGTCGCGCCCTCGGGCGTGGTGCGGGGCGCGATGGCGGTCCTGATCCTGCTCGCGGTGGGGATCAGCTGTCCCGATGCGATCCTGCGCATGCTATCCGCCTGATCGGCATCGACGATGGCGATAAGATGGCCGTACGGTGATCTCGGCGTTGCGACGGCGATCCTCCCATCCTAGATCATGGCTGTGAGCGACGCGATCCAGAACGACCGGTTTAACGAGGAGAAGAGCGTTTATACGGTGCGTGGCACCGATGCGCCTGATCTCGAGATGGGAATCGCCGCGATCCGGAACGTGCTGAAGACGCTGCCGGCTCGTCCCGGCGTCTACCGGATGCAGGATGCGCGCGGCGACGTCCTCTATGTCGGCAAGGCGCGGGCGCTCAAGAACCGGGTGTCCAACTATACCCAGGTGTCGCGCCTGCCGAAGCGGCTCAACCGCATGGTTGCGCAGACCCGGTCGATGACGATCGTCACGACCAACAGCGAAGCCGAGGCGCTGCTGCTCGAGGCGCAGCTGATCAAGCGCTATCGCCCACCCTACAACGTCCTGCTGCGCGACGACAAAAGCTTCCCCTTCATCCTCCTGCGCGAGGATCACGCTTATCCGCGGATCCAGAAGCATCGCGGCGCCCGCCGCGCCAAGGGTCAGTATTTCGGTCCCTTCGCCAGCGCCGGATCGGTCACGCGCACGCTGAACGCGCTGCAGAAGCTGTTCCTGCTGCGCTCCTGCACCGACAGTTTCTTCGCCAATCGCGACCGCCCCTGCCTGCTCTATCAGATCAAGCGCTGCTCGGCCCCGTGCGTCGACCGCGTCGAACCGGACGCCTATGCCGAACTGGTCGGCGATGCGAAGGCGTTTTTGTCGGGCAAGTCGACCCAGGTGCAGAAGAAGCTCGGCGAGGCGATGAGCGCCGCGGCGGAGGCGATGGATTATGAGCTTGCGGCGATCTATCGCGACCGTCTCCGGGCGCTCACCTTCATCCAGGGCAGCCAGGCGATCAACGCCGAAGGCGTTGCCGACGCCGATGTCTTCGCCTTCGACACCAAGTTGAACACCGTCTGCATCCAGGCCTTCTTCATCCGGGGAGGCCAGAATTGGGGGCATCGCGCCTTCTTCCCCGCCCACACCGCCGACGTGCCCGAGGATGAAGTGCTGGCGAGCTTCCTGATGCAATTTTACGAGGAGGTGCCGCCACCGCGCCTCGTCCTCGTCGATCGCGATCCCGCCGAAAGCGAATTGCTGGCCCAGGCGCTGGGGGAGCGCGCCGGCCGCAAGGTCCAGATCAAAGTCCCCCAGCGCGGCGAACAGCGTAGGCTGATGGAACAGGCGCGCCGGAACGCCCGCGAGGCGCTCGACCGCCGCCTGGCCGAATCCACGACGCAGGGCCGGATATTCCAGGAAATGGCCGACCTGTTCGAGCTGGAAGGACCGCCCGACCGCATCGAGGTCTACGACAACAGCCACATCATGGGAACGAACGCGGTCGGTGCGATGATCGTCGCCGGCCCCGAGGGCTTCCGGAAGGGAAGCTACCGCAAGTTCAACATCAAGCGCCCCGAGACGGCGCCGGGGGACGACTTTGCGATGATGCGCGAGGTGCTCGAGCGCCGCTTCGCTCGCCTCGAGAAGGAGGACCCCGAGCGACGCAGCGGCGAATGGCCGGACCTGCTGCTGATCGACGGCGGCAAGGGCCAGCTCGGCGCGGTCTGCGAGGTGCTGGAGGAAATGGGCGTGCAGGACGTGCCCGTCGTCGGCATTTCGAAAGGCCCCGATCGCAACGCGGGACGCGAGCATTTTCATCTGCCGGGCGGGCGCGAGGCGATGTTGCCGCTCAATTCCCCGCTGCTGTTCCATCTCCAGCGCCTGCGCGACGAGGCGCACCGCTTCGCGATAGGCGCGCATCGCACGAAACGTGCCGCCAATTTCACGAAGAGCCCGCTCGACGACGTTCCCGGCATCGGCCCCGCTCGCAAGAAGGCGCTGCTGATGCACTTCGGAACGGCGCGGGCCGTCCGCGCCGCCTCCCTCGAGGATCTCGAACGCGCGCCTGGTGTTTCCCGGGCCATGGCCCGGGCGATCCACGATCATTTCCACGCGGCCGGCTGATGGACGCGGGCCGTCTCTCCCCCGCACCGGCGGAGATGGCGGCGGAGACGCGCGTTCTGCTCACGATCGACACCGCGCTCTACGGCCCGCGGGTGGCCGACGGAGCGCAATGGCAAGCCGCCTACGACCGGTCCTATCAGGCGGCCGGCGTCGGCGTCGGATACCAGCTTCGCATTCTCGCCCAATATGCGCTCAAGGCCTGCTTCTTCGTCGATCCGATGCCGGCCTGTGCCTATGGCATCGAACCGATCAGGCACATGGTCGATCCGATCCTCGAGGCGGGGCAGGAGGTGCAGCTTCATCTCTACCCGTTCCGGGCCGACCCGGGCGGCGATCATGGCCGCGACGAGGGTGGGCTCGCCCATTATGACGCCCAGGCACAGCGCGACCTGATCGACCGTGCGCGCGACCTGCTGATGGAGGCCGGCGCGCCAGATCCGGTCGCCTTCCGAGCCGGCGATTATTCGGCGAACGACGATACGCTGCGCGCACTGGCCGATCTCGGCTTGCGTTTCGACAGCAGCCATAACGGCCATCGTCATCCTAGGCCCAGCGCGATCGGCTTGCCGCGCGAACAGATCGCGCCGGTCCTGCATCAGGGCGTCACCGAGGTGCCGGTGACGCTGATCGCCGAAGGGCGCGGCGCGCGCGCTCTCCAGATCCGGGCAGTGTCACTGGGCGAGATCAAGGCGGCGATTCTCCATGCCGCGGACCATGGACTGCCGATCGTCACCATCGCGGCGCATAGCTTCGATCTGGCCAATCGTGCGGGCACCGCGCCGAACCGTATCCTCGTCAAGCGCTTTGAGGATCTCTGCGCCTTCCTGTCTATGGAACGAAGGCGCTTCCCCACCGCCTTCTTCACCGAACTGGACGATCTGCCGCTCGACCGGCCGTCCGTACTCCTGCCCAGTGCCGGCTTGCGCCGCATGGGGCGGGCGATCGAGCAGATCTGGTCGGACCGGATCGAGGAGCGCGCGCCCTGATCGGTCCCGGGTGCTTGCGCCCGTCACGGATCCACGGTTGAACCTTGCCATGCAGGTCAGCACCTCCGCCATCATCTGCGCGATGCGCGCGCATGGAGAACATGGCGCCATCGTCCGCGCGCTGACGCCCGATCATGGCTTGCTTGCCGGCTATGTGCGCGGCGGCCGCTCGCGCCGGCTGCGGCCGGTGCTCGTCCCCGGCAATCTCGTCGAGGCCGATTTCCGCGCCCGTACGGCGGAACAGCTGCCGGGGTTGACGGTCGAGCTGTCGCACAGCCGGGCGGGCCTCCTCGCCGAGCCCCTGGCGGCGGCGGCGATCGACTGGTTGTCGGGTCTCACCGCCACGGCGCTGGCGGAGGGGCAGCCGCATCCGCGGCTCTACGAGGCGCTCGAAGCGGTGCTGGCGGCGATCGAATATGCGCCCTCGGCCCGCGGCTGGGCGGCGGCGGCGGTCCGCTACGAACTGCTGCTGCTGGCCGAGCTTGGCTATGCCCTCGATCTTTCGGCCTGCGCCGCAACGGGCACGCGCGACGACCTCGCTTTCGTCAGCCCGAAGACCGGCGCGGCGGTCTCGCGGGTCGCGGGCGAGCCCTATGCCGCGCGGCTGCTGCGCCTGCCGGTTTTTCTGCTCGACCCCTCGGCCGAAACCGGTTGGCCCGATATTCTCGATGCGATGCGGCTGACCGGTCATTTCCTGGCGCGCGACCTTCTGGTCGACCGGCGCGCCGACATGCTCGACGCGCGCGAACGGCTGATCGAACGCATCCGCCGGCTCGGTTGAGCATCAAAGCGATTGCGCGGCCGCCTGCATCGGGGCAGGGGGGCGGCGACGATTTCACGAGAGGGGTTCGCCATGTTGATTGCCTTGCTGCCGGGGGACGGCATCGGTCCGGAAGTCATCGCCGAGACGGTTCGCGTGCTCGATCGCGTCACCGACAGGCTCCGCTTCGAGACCGCACCGGTCGGCGGCGCCGCCTACAAGGCCGAGGGCCATCCCCTGCCGCCCGCCACGCTCGACCTCGCGAAACGGGCCGACGCGATCCTGTTCGGCGCCGTCGGCGATCCCGATTGCGACCGGCTCGAGCGCCATCTGCGTCCCGAGCAGGCGATCCTGGGGCTCCGCAAGGAACTCGGCCTGTTCGCCAATCTCCGCCCTGCGACGCTGTTCAAGGAACTGGCCGACGCCTCCGCGCTGCGGCCCGAGGTCGCCGGCGCGATTGACATGGTGATCGTCCGCGAACTCAACGGCGACGTCTATTTCGGCGAGAAGGGCATGCGGAAGACCGCATCGGGCCGGCGCGAAGGCTATGACGTCATGTCCTATAACGAGGACGAGGTCGCCCGCATCGCCCGCGTCGGCTTCGAGACGGCCCGCGCGCGGCGCGGCAAGCTCTGCTCGGTCGACAAGGCCAATGTCCTCGAAACCTCGCAGCTGTGGCGCGACGTGGTGATCGAGGTATCGGCCGAGTTTCCCGATATCGAACTCAGCCACATGTATGTCGACAACGCCGCGATGCAGCTGGTGCGCAATCCGGGCCAGTTCGACGTCATCGTCACCGGCAACCTGTTCGGCGATATCCTGTCGGACCAGGCGTCGATGTGCGCGGGCTCGATCGGCATGCTGCCGTCGGCTTCGCTCGATGCGAACCAGAAGGGCCTGTACGAGCCGATCCACGGTTCGGCTCCCGACATCGCCGGGCAGGGCAAGGCCAATCCGCTGGCGACGATCCTGTCGGCGGCGATGATGCTGCGCTATTCGCTCGGCATGGCGGACGAAGCCGACCGCATCGAGGCGGCGGTTGCCAAGGCGCTCGAAGGGGGCGCACGCACGGGAGACATCGGCGGCACGCTGAGCACGACCCGGATGGGCGACGCGGTGCTGGCGGCGCTCTGATATCCTCAACCGTCGTCCTGGCGAAACCCGGTATCTCCCTACTCTTCGTGCGTCGAATGAGGGCAGTGAGATTCCGGCTTTCGCCGGAAGGCGGGTTTCCCGGTGGTTCCGCTCAGCGCCCCATCAGCGCCCTGGCGGCGGGCAGGTAGGTCCGTCCGATTCGGATACGCTCCTCGTCGGTCAGGACCGCATGCCAGACGCCCATGCCGTCATGGCTCAACCGGACGATCCGGTCGCGACGGACGATCGTCGAGCGGTGCAGCCGGATGAAATTGGCGGGGTCGAGCCGCCGTTCTAGCTCGGTGATCGTCTGGTGCAGCAGGAAGCTTCGCTGGCCGAGATGCAGGCGCATATAGTCGCGCTCGGCTTCGATCCGGTCGATGTCCTGTGCCGCCACGCGGATCATCTCCGACCGGTGCGGAACCCAGAATTCCTGCGCATATTCCGACGCAGCCCGTTCACCGGCCGGCTCGCGCCGCCGCTCGATCACGCGGGTGACCGCGCGGGCCAGCCGATCCTGAGCGACGGGCTTCAGCAGATAGTCGGTCGCCGAAAGGTCGAACGCCGTCACCGCATATTGGTCGAACGCCGTGCAGAAGATGATCGCCGGCCGACGGTCGAATCTCTCGACAGTCCTGGCCACGCCGATACCGTCGAGGCCCGGCATCGCGATGTCGAGCAGCAGCATCTCTGGCTGGAGCGCCTCGATCAGCCGCAGCGCCGCCTCTCCGTCCGACGCCGTGCCGACCAGATCGATCATCGGCTCGCGCGCGCAGAGGATCTGGAGACGTTCGATCGCGAGCGGTTCGTCGTCGACGACGAGGGTTCTTATCGGTGAATCAGGCGCCATTCCTGACCAATGGCATGAAAATCGTCACGCCAAAACCACCATTGGGAAGCGGACCGTACCGGCAACTCGCCTCGTTGCCGAAGCGCGCCTTCAGGCGATCGGCCACGTTCTTCAGCCCGACTCCGGTGCCGCGCAGCTGCTGGTCGTCACCGAGCGGCTCGCCGTCATCCTCGACGTTGAGAACCAGCCCCTCCGAGTCCTGGCGGGCGGTGATCTCGATCGTGACCGGACGCCGTGCGCGCGAGACGCCATATTTGATAGCATTCTCAACCAGCGGTTGCAGGATCAGGCAGGGGACGCGCGCATCGGCCAGCTCGGCGGGTACCTTGATGTCGATGATCAACCTGTCGGGAAAGCGGATCGCCTCGATGTCGAGATAGAGGCGCTGCAGCCGGATCTCCTCTGCCAGTACGACATCCTCGGTCGGATCCGCGGTCAGGCTGGTGCGGAAGAAGGTCGACAGGTTGAGGATCATCTTCTCCGCCTCGTCGCGATGGTTCTTGAGGATCAGGGTCGAAAGCGAGTTGAGCGTGTTGAACAGGAAATGCGGATTGACCTGGTAGCGCAGTGCCCTGAGCTCGGCATCGCGGGCGGCCGCTCGGTAGCCGGCGGCCGCGCGCTCGGCCGAGCGAACGGCAGCGGCGTAGCTGAGCGCGAGGAACAACGCTCCCCAGGCCGCGAAGAAGAAATAGCCATTCAGCGCCTGATCGGCGATCTGGCTGATGACGCCGACCTCCTTCTTCTTGTTGTAAGGGTCAGTCGGCGGGCCGACCTGGATCATCACCGTGCCCGGGGTCGGCTCGCTGATAACCGGTGTCGGTATCTCGATCGGCTCGGGAATCGCTATCTTCACCGGGGGCCGCCGGACGACCGGAACGGGCGCGGTGGCCGGCTTCGGCATGGCCGCCGGGACTGCGGGGGCCGGGGTAGGCGCGGGCGGTGCGGGTGGTACCGGTGGCGGCGGGACGCTCGACAGGATGCTGTCGATGTTGATGTTGATGCCGTGGCGGCGCGCTTCCTCGACTGCCTGCTTGGCCTCGCGCAGGCCTTCCTGGTAATCCGCCATCGCCTCGCGATAGGCCTCGCGCTGACTCTGATAGGCTTCGCGTCGGGCTTGTTCCGCTTCGCGCAGGGCTTCGCGCCGAGCCTGTTCCGCCTCCCGGGCGGCGTCCCGGCTCACGTCGCGGGCATTCTCATTGGCCTCGCGCTGGGCCTGTTCGATCTCGCGCTGGGCTTCGGCGGCCTGTTGGGCTGCCTCGCGCTGGGCTTCGGCCTTGGCCTCGGCCGCCGCCTTGGCCTGTTCGGTCGCCTCGCGGATCGCATCGCGTGCGGCTGCGATCGCGGCCCGGGCCTGTGCTCGCGCGGCGGCGACGCTGCGGTCGTCGACGGTGAATTTTCGCGATGCCGTGTCGCGCGCCTTCTCCGCTTCGATCTGCTTGTCGAGCTGATGGAAGGCCATCCAGTTCATCGAGCTGTACGCGACGGCGGCGGGCGCGGCGAGCAACGCCACCGCGGTCACGTTGACCGCCAGGGATTTGCCCGCAAGCGGCCGCATGGCAAGATAGACGATGTAGGTCGCGACCATCGATCCGATGGTGACGAAGGCGCGCGCCGCCAGCATTTCGGTCTGATGGCCGAAATCGATCATGTAGGAGCGGATCGTCGCGATGGCGAAATAGACCATCCAGAAGCAGACGATCGACAGCAGGGCTACGCGCGGACTTACGCTGGCCCCACGGGGGCCATCATGGTTCAATGTCATTCCGCCTATATATATTCACCGTTGTAAATATGCTCCTGCGAGGCCTTGACGTTGGTCGAGCCCCTCATGCCGTTCATCGAAAGTTCAGTTTCCGAACGAAGCGCGCGCAGGGTCCGAACCATCGCATCTTTTCCATCGACGATATGAATCGAGCCTTTCTCAATCGGACAAAACGCTGTGCCTGGCCGGCGCCGCGATCCGGAACAGCCGCATCCGCCGGACGTTGAATCATCCCGACATTGGCAGAGGATCAAGGCCATGACCACGGATACATTGAACAAGGAAGATCGTGGCACGCCGCATATTCGGCCGGCACATGATGCCAACGACGACCGCAAGCTCGCGCGCAACCCGAGCGACGAGGATGCCAAGCTCGATGTCGCCCTGGACGAAAGCTTCCCCACGTCGGACGCGCCATCGAACACCCAGCCGGGCAAGGGCAAGGACCCCGCCCCGTCGTCCGGCTATGACGACGAAGCGGAAAAGGCCCGGATGGCGGGCAAGGAATAGTCGACGGCCGGACTGATCTTGGGGCGCGTGGCGGCGATGCCACGCGCCTATCCATTGCCTCTCACAACCTCGTTCGAAAATTATCCACAGAATATTGCGGTTTGGGGAACTCGTATCGTGATTGCTTGTTGCGTTGCAGCAAGGAAAATGATTCGATCCTGAACAGAAGCCTTACGAGGGCTTAAGCGTCCATAAACCATCTTGGGCGCATATCCCTTCAGGCTCCAGTTAGGGGGTTTGGTATGGGCACGCATATGAGACCTGCGGACGGCGCGATGACCTTGGCGGAAATGAAGGAGTTCGCCAGCTTCCCGGCCTCTACGCAGCGTTATATTCGTCGATCGCTCGATGTCGGCCTTGGCCGCGAGGACGCTCTCGCACGGTGGTCGCGCGACGTCATAGAGTCCGCCAGCATCATGGCGCAGGCACGCGTCTACAGCCGGCTCGATCATATCCGCGAACTCGTTCCCGACGACAGCGGGCTCGATGCGATCGAGCCCTTCCTCGCCCCGCTGGTTACCGTCAGCGCCTTCGACCTGGGACAGGATCGTCTGATCAGCTTCGGCGCCTACCGTTTCCTGTACGAGCGCCTGATCGGGGCTCATGTGCGGCCGTGGCTGCCGGGCGCCTTCTGCGCGGCGGCGGCGCTGCCCCATCTCCATCCGGAAAAGCGGCGCGTCCTGCTCCAGTCGATCAGCGAGGCGGCGGCGACGGCGCCGGGCTGGTCGAATCGCGAACCGGTCTTCTACCCGGAATGGGTCGACAAGGTAGAAGTCCGTCTTCCGAACTGATCGATGAAACTTCCCGGACGGGCGGTCGTTGGGGCCGCACCGTCGGGACGACCTTTCCGCTCTTGCGGAACCGCGCTCCCGCCCTAGCTTGTGCCCAGGTATCGGGAGAAATATCTTGTCGGCGACCATCCTCACCAACCACCGGGTGGAGAAACCGTGGGGCCGGCACGACCTGGCCCCGCTGTTTGCCGATCAGCCCGCCGATCGGCCGGCGGTGGGTGAGGTCTGGTATGACGATCCGTCCGGCCGGCCCCGCGAACTCCTCGTCAAATATCTGTTCACCAGCGAGCGCCTGTCGGTACAGGTCCATCCCGACGACGCTGCCGCCCAGGCGCTCGGCTTCGCGCGCGGCAAGGACGAGGCCTGGATCATCCTGTCGGCCGAACCCGATTCGACGATCGCCCTTGGCCTCGAGCGGCCGATGGAGCCCGATGCCGTCCGCGCGGCGGCGCTCGACGGATCGATCGAGCATATGCTGCACTGGCAACCCGTCCGCGCCGGCGAGGTGATCTATTCGCCGGCCGGCACGATCCACGCGATCGGCAAGGGCCTCCGGCTGGTCGAGGTGCAGCAGAACCTCGACCTGACCTATCGCTTCTACGACTATGGCTCGGCGCGCGAACTCCATCTCGACGAGGCGATGGCGGTATCCGATTTCGGTCCCTTCGCCGGCAGCCCCGCCCCGCGCGAGATCGCGCCGGGGCGCACCATCTTC
Organism: Sphingomonas sp. Root720; assembly: GCF_001428605.1. Taxonomy (GTDB): domain Bacteria; phylum Pseudomonadota; class Alphaproteobacteria; order Sphingomonadales; family Sphingomonadaceae; genus Rhizorhabdus. The sequence goes on along the minus strand of NZ_LMID01000016.1, from coordinate 118,631 downwards.
GCCGAGAAGCGCAAATTCGTGCTCGAACGCTGGACCATGGCGGGCAGCTTCCCCATCGCGACGGGCAGCGCCACCGCCTGGGTGATGCCGGTCGAGGGCAGTGCCTCGGTCGACGGCCGGGCGGTCGAGCTGGGCGACACGATCATCGTCGAGGGGGCCGCCGCCATCGATATCGCGCCTGGCAGCACCGTCTATGTCGCTTATCCCGGGTTGAGGGTTATCGAAGGCCTGTTGGGATCGGAATCGCGATCGACATCGGCGATCGGGGCGACTGTTACCGGATAGCCGAGCGTGTCGGGGATGCAGAGGAAATGCTCCCCGTCGCGCGTCTCGATCCAAGGCGTGACCATCTCGACCGGATAGCGCCGGGCCAGCGCGACGGCGGCGTCGAAGTCGCCGGCCTGGCCTATCCGCTCCAGGTTGCGGATCGTCGGGAAGATCAGCGCCTTGTTCGCCAGATGCCGCTCGGCCGTGGCCCAGACCAGATGGCTGCTCTCGCTGCCGTCGGCGCGGGCTTCGCCGAGATCGGGCGCACGGGCGATGTAGAAGCGGGTGTCGAACCGGCGCGACAGCTCGTGATCGGGCCGCCAGCGGGCGAAGGGATGGATGTCATGCGGATTGATCCGCAGCCCAAGCCGGCCGAGGATGGCGCTCAGCGGCTCGCCGTCGTGCAGGGCGGCGCGCATCGCCGCAAGCCGGCCCACCTCGCCGATGGCCTCGATCCCCGGCGCCAGGCCGATTTCCTCGATCGTCTCGCGGATCGCGGTGATCCGGTGGGCGAGGTCCTCGGGGTCGATGGCGGGGCCATCGACCAACAGGTCGGGCCGTCCGGCGAAGACATGATCGTCGGCGTCGACCCGCCCGCCCGGGAAGACCATCCGGCTGGCGGCGAAGGCGAGGTGCGCGCCGCGCCCGATCATCGGTATCTCGGGAAAGGCCCCCGGCCGGTCGCGCAACAGGATCAGCGTGGCGGCCGGAATGGCGGGTGGCAGAGTGTCGGTCAAGAATGTCGTCCTGTCAGGATGGTGAGCGGCCAACGGATCGTCCGGTTGTCGGCCGGATCGCCCCAGGCGCGGGTCAGTTCGGCGACGGCCGCGTCGAACGCGGCACGGCCGTCGGTTCGCTCCATCGCCCGCACGGCCGACCAGGTGTCGAGATAGCCGATCAGCGCGGCGAGCGGCCATTGCGCCTCGATCGCGAAATCGGGGGGCGCGATCGCGGCGAAGGGAAGATGGATATCGCGATAGCGGTTTTCCACCAGCGCGCGTTCCGGCGGCCAATGATCCTTCAGCGTGACGAGCCGGAACCGCTCGACGATCGCCTCGACCTCGCCAGGCCCTTCCATGCCCGCATAGCTTATCAGCGCGATCACCCCTCCGGGTCGCAATAGCCTCCGCGCCTCGGCGAAGAACGCGGGCAGGTCGAACCAGTGGGCGGCCTGTGCGGCGGTGATCAGGTCGACCGACGCGTTGGGCAGGCCGCTCGCCTCGGCCGGCGCGACCCGATAGTCGATCCGGGGATGGGCGATCGCGCTGTCGATCTGCCGCGCGCTCGGATCGGTCGCGACCACCCTCTCGAAATGCCCGGCGAGCAGCAACGAAAGCTGGCCCGAGCCGCAGCCGACATCGAGCGCGGCCGTTGGCGCAGGCGCCACGGAGGAGAGCCACGCGGCCAGCGCCGCCGGATAGGCCGGGCGATAGGCGGCATAGTCAGCGGCATGCGACGAGAAATGGTCCTTGAACGCGATCACCGGATCGCGGTCAGGAAATAGTCGAGCGCCAGGTTGTCGCTCAGATGGAAGCCCGCGGCGGGCGAGAAGCTGAGGCCCTTGCGGTCGACCACCCGCAGCCCGGCGGCCTCGACATGACCGGCGAGTTCGTCCGGGGTGACGAACCTGTGCCAATCGTGGGTGCCCTTCGGAACCATGCCCAGGCCTTCCCCTACCGTGATCATCGCCAGTTTCGACAGCGGGGTCCGGTTGGGCGTCGACAGGATCATGATCCCGCCCGGTGCCAGCAGCCCGGCCAACTCGGCGACGAACGCCGCCGGGTCGGCGACATGCTCGATCACCTCCATCGAGGTGACGAGGTCGAACCTCTCGCCCGCCAATGCCTCGACACCGCCCGCCCGATAGTCGATCGCCAGGCCCTGCGTCGCGGCATGGAGCTTGGCTACCGCGATATTCTCGGGGGCCGCGTCGATGCCGGTCACGGCGGCGCCCATCCGCGCCAGCGGTTCGGCGAGCAGGCCGGCGCCGCAGCCGACATCGGCCGCCCGCCGGCCGGCCAGCGGACGGAGCGACGCCGGTGCCAGGTCCCAATGCGCGTCGATCGTCGCGCGGATATGACGCAGCCGTGGCGGGTTGAGCTTGTGCAGCATCGCCGAGGATCCTTTCGGATCCCACCATTCGGCGGCCAGTTTTCCGAAATGGGCTGCTTCCTCGGCGACGATCGAGCCGTGCTGTTGTGCGCTTGCGTTCATTGCGGCCCCTCTCTATCAGGGCCGCGCCCTTGAACCCAAGGGCTTTTCCGGCTTTTCGGCCTCTTTGGGACAGACGGTAGGCAATGGCGCGCATCGTTATGAAATTCGGCGGAACCTCGATGGCGGGGATCGAGCGAATTCGCAACGTGGCGAACCGCGTCAAGCATGAGGTCGAGCTCGGCAACGAGGTTGCGGTCGTCGTCTCGGCGATGTCCGGGGAAACCGATCGGCTCGTCAACTTCTGCCGCGAAGCCTCGCCGCTCTACGATCCGCGCGAATATGACGTGGTCGTCGCTTCGGGCGAACAGGTGACGAGCGGCCTGCTTGCCATCGTCCTCCAGTCGATGGGGGTGAAGGCGCGCAGCTGGCTCGGCTGGCAGTTGCCGATCCGCACCAGCGACGCGCACGCCTCGGCCCGGATCGAGACCATCAATTCCGAAGCGATCGGCAAGGCGATGGCCGCCGGCGAGGTCGCGGTCATCCCCGGTTTCCAGGGCATGACCGCCGACGACCGGGTGACGACCCTGGGCCGTGGCGGCTCCGACACCTCGGCGGTCGCGGTCGCCGCGGCGATGAAGGCCGATCGCTGCGACATCTACACCGATGTCGATGGGGTCTACACCACCGACCCGCGCATCGTGCCCAAGGCCCGCAAGCTGGCCAAGGTCACCTATGAGGAGATGCTCGAGCTCGCCTCGGTCGGTGCCAAGGTCCTGCAGACCCGCTCGGTCGGACTCGCGATGAAGGAGAAGGTGAGGGTCCAGGTGCTCTCGTCCTTCGACCAGCCGACCGACAATCCCACGCCCGGCACCATGATCGTCGGCGAAGACGAAATCGAAGGAAGCACCATGGAACGCCAGCTCATCACCGGCATCGCCTATGACAAGAACGAGACCAAGGTCACGCTGACCGCGGTCCCCGACCGCCCCGGCGCGGTCGCCTCGATCTTCGCGCCGCTGGCCGACGGCAACATCAACGTCGACATGATCGTGCAGAACGTAGCGCACGATACCGGCTCGACCGACGTCACCTTCACCGTGCCGACCGCCGAACTGGCCCGGTCGCTCGACGTGCTCGAGCGCGAGCGTGGCAATATCGGTTATGAGAAGCTGATCCACGACACCAATGTCGCCAAGATCTCGGTCGTCGGCGTGGGCATGCGCAGCCATGCCGGTGTCGCCTCGAAGATGTTCGACGCCCTGGCCGGCCGCGGCATCAACGTGCTCGCGATCACCACGTCGGAGATCAAGGTCTCGGTCCTGATCAACGAGGACTATACCGAACTCGCGGTCCGCGTCCTCCACACCGCTTATGGCCTCGACGCGGAGGATGCCGCTTGAACTTCCGTCTCCGTCATTCCGGCGAACGCCGGAATCTCGCTGTGTTTTGCGTGGTGAAAGACAATGGGATCCCGGTCTTCGCCGGGATGACGATCGGGGAACGATAATGTCTATACATAATCGCCTGCATGCCTTGATGGAGCGCGGCGTTGCCCTGCTGGGCAGCGAATATGCGATCCTCGGCGGGGCGATGAGCTGGGTATCGGAACGCAATCTCGTCGCCGCCATGTCGAATGCGGGCTGCTTCGGGGTAATCGCCTGCGGCGCGATGTCGCCCGAACTGCTCGATGCGGAGATCGCGGGGACCAAGGCGCTGACGTCGAAGCCGTTCGGCGTCAACCTGATCACCATGCACCCCCAGCTGGTCGAGCTGATCGAGGTCTGCGCGAAGCACCGGGTCGGGCATGTCGTGCTGGCGGGCGGGCTGCCGCCGGGCGGGGCGATCGAGAAGATCAAGGCGTCGGGCGCCAAGGTGATCTGCTTCGCCCCCGCGCTGGCGCTGGCGAAGAAGCTGATCCGTTCGGGCGTCGACGCGCTGGTGATCGAGGGGATGGAAGCGGGCGGCCATATCGGTCCGGTCTCCACCTCGGTGCTGGCGCAGGAGATACTGCCAGTCGTGGCCCAGGATCTGCCGGTGTTCGTCGCCGGCGGCATCGGCCGCGGCGAGGCGATCGCCGGCTATCTCGAAATGGGCGCGGCTGGCGTCCAGCTCGGCACCCGCTTCGTCTGCGCGACCGAGTCGATCGCGCACGCGAACTTCAAGAAGGCGTTCATCCGCGCTTCGGCGCGCGATGCGATCACCAGCGTCCAGATCGATCCGCGCCTGCCGGTGATCCCCGTCCGCGCGCTGCGGAACGCATCGTCCGAGCTCTTCACCGCCAAGCAGCGCGAAGTCGCCCGGCTCCTCGACGAAGGCACGGTCGAGATGGCCGAGGCCCAACTCCAGATCGAGCATTACTGGGCGGGGGCACTGCGCCGCGCGGTGATCGACGGCGATATCGAGCATGGTTCGGTGATGGCGGGCCAGTCGGTCGGCATGGTCACCCGGGAAGAACCGCTCGCCGACATCGTCGCCACCTTGATCGGCGAAGCCGCCACGGCGCTGGAACGGCGCACGCACTAGGCTGGTCTCGGCACCGGCGGCCGCGCGATCGCGGGGGGCGGACGGTTGCCGGTGCCGGGCGGCTTGGGGCCGGCAAAGATTCCATCATTGGAATCCCGGCACCGTTTCTGATAGCGGGCCACATAATGGCACCTTTGACAGCAACCTCCGCCGCACGCGAGATACTGACCCGCCTGCATGACGTGATGGCCTCGCGGTCGGCCGCGCAGACCAAGCTGAACCAGGTCGTCCAGATCATCGGCGAGGCGCTCGATACCGAGGTGTGCTCGGTCTATCTGCTGCGCGACGGCGCGCTGGAGCTGTTCGCCACCCGGGGCCTTAGGCAGGGTGCCGTCCACGTCACGAAGCTGGCGCTGGGCGAAGGCCTGGTCGGGACAATCGCGCAGAATGTCGAGACGCTGAATCTCGACGAGGCGACCAGCCATCCCGACTTCGCCTACAAACCCGAGACGGGCGAGGAACTGTTCCACAGCTTCGCGGGCGTGCCGATCGTCCGGCGCGAGCGCGCGGTGGGCGTCCTCGCGGTCCAGCATCGCGACCAGCGGCGCTTCGACGATGTCGAGATCGAGGCGCTGCAGACCGTGGCGATGGTGCTCGCCGAACTGATCGCGGGCGCCGGGCTGATCGACGAGGGCGCGCCCGGCGCGAAGGGAACGCGCGACAACGGGCCGGTGCGCCTTGCCGGCCTCCGGCTGGTCGAGGGCATGGCGCGGGGCAGGGCGGTCTATCACCAGCCGCGCATCGAGATCGAGCATACCGTCGCCGAGGATATCGAGGTCGAGCGCCACCGCGTCATCTCCGCCTTCGCCAAGATGCGCGACCAGATCGACCGGATGACCCGCGAAGCCGATTTCGGCGCGGCGGGCGAGCATCAGGACGTCCTCGCGATGTACAAGATGTTCGCCTATGACGAGGGCTGGATCCGGCGCATCAACGAGGCGATCGACAGCGGCCTGACCGCCGAAGCGGCGATCGAGCGCGTCCAGCAGCGCACCCGCATGCGGATGCGCGAGATCGGCGACCCGCTGCTCGCGGAGCGGATGCACGACCTGGAGGATCTCTCCAACCGCCTGCTCCGCATCGTCTCGGGCCAGCTCGGCACCGCCGCGCAGCTCGGCCTGCGCCATGATTCGATTCTGATCGCGCGCAATCTCGGCCCCGCCGAACTGCTCGAATATGATCGCCGTCGGCTGAAGGGCGTGGTGCTCGAGGAAGGCTCGCTGACCGCCCATGTCACCATCGTTGCCCGGGCCATGGGCGTCCCCGTGCTCGGCCGCGTCAAGGATGTCCGCCGCACGATCGGCGAGGGCGATACGCTGCTGCTCGATGGTACGAGCGGTTCGGTCATGGTCCGCGCCAGTGGACCGATGGAAGAGGCCTTCGAGGCCAAGATGATGGTCGGCCAGAAGCGCCGGGCCGAGTTCGCGGCGATGCGCGACCTGCCGGCCCGGACGCGCGACGACCTGCGCATCGAGCTGATGGTCAACGCCGGCCTGCGCGACGACATGGCGGCGCTCGACGTGACCGGCGCCGACGGCGTCGGCCTGTTCCGCACCGAATTCCAGTTCCTCGTATCGGCGACCTTGCCGCAGCGCGAACGCCAGCTTCGGCTCTATCGCGAGGTGCTCGACACCGCGGGGGATCGCCCGGTGATCTTCCGCACCGTCGATATCGGCGGTGACAAGGCGCTGCCCTATCTGAAGACCGGCGACGACATGGACGAGGAGAATCCCGCGCTTGGCTGGCGCGCGATCCGCCTCGGCCTCGAGCGAGACGCGCTGATGAAGGTCCAGGCGCGCGCGTTGCTCGAGGCGGCGGCGGGTCGCACCCTCAATGTCATGTTCCCGATGGTGTCCGAGCCGTGGGAGTTCGACGAGGCTGTCGCACTGTTCGAGGCGCAGCGGAAATGGATCCACGACCACGGGCGCGCGGTGCCGAACGCGATCCGCTTCGGCACCATGCTGGAAGTACCGGCGCTGGCCGAAAGCCTCGACATGCTGCTACCGCGGTTGGACTTCCTGTCGATTGGCACCAACGATCTCACCCAGTTCCTGTTCGCGGCCGATCGCGCCAATCCGAAGCTGGCCGAGCGCTACGACTGGCTGAGCCCGGCGATCCTGCGGTTCATCGGCCGGGTCACGCGGCAGTCGCGCGAGGCCGGCGTGCCGGTGGGCGTGTGCGGCGAGATGGGCGGCCGCCCGCTGGAGGCGATGGCGCTGATCGGCCTGGGGATCGATCGCCTGTCGATCACTCCCGCCGCGGTCGGCCCGGTCAAGGCGATGGTCCGCTCGCTCGACGCGGCCGCGCTGCGCGAGCGGATGGGTGAGTTCCTGACCCGCCCGGTCCGCACCCTGCGCGGCGATCTTGCGGCCTGGGCCGAAAGCAATGGGGTTGCGGTCGCCTGAAATGCGCGGCAGACCGTTCCCGTGACGGGGGAAGGTTACGTCTGAGGCGCGGATGCTGCTTGGTTTGACGATTGCTTGCTTGCCTGATCGCTCCGGAGCGTGGAGAAGAGCGCGATGAGTGAAGGCGCGGATCCCCGCAATGTCGGTGAACAGCTTGCCGCCGAACGCGCTCGGCAGGAGCTGGAACTCAGCGACGTCGCTGCACGCACGCGCATTCCGCTGCGGCATCTCGACGCGATCGAGAAGGGTGAGCATGACGGCTTGCCGGCGCTGCCCTATTCGGCGGGCTTCGTGAAGAGCTATGCCAATATGCTCGGCCTCGACGGCCAGGCGTTGTCGCGCGCGTTCCGGGATCAGATCGGCGGCGAGCAGCGGGCCTATTTCGAACCCGAAGCCTATGAACCTGTCGATCCGACTCGCGTGCCGTCTCGCCTGCTGGCGATGGTCGCGCTCGGGATCGCGCTGCTGCTGGGGATGGGATATCTACTGCTCCGCTTCGAAGGCGACAGCACCGATCTCGCCAAGCTCGCCGCCGACACGGTGCAGGACATCCGGCCGGTTCCGGCGCGGCAGCCGGCTTCGCCGCCCATCGCGCCGCCGGCCGTCCCCGCAGTTCCGACCGGCCCGATCAGCGTCACCGCCAGCGAGGATGCCTGGGTCAAGATTTCCGAGCGGGACGGCCCCAGAATCTATTTCATGGATGTGCTGGCCGCCGGGCGGAGTTTCACCCTGCCCGAGGACGCCGCCGATCCGATCCTGCGCACGGGGCGGCCGCAATCGCTGAAGGTCCTGATCGGCGCTACCGAATTGCCGCCGGTGGGCGAGCCCGACCGTCTGGTCCGTTCCTACAGCCTGAAGCGCGACGCGCTGGTCGCGATCGCCACCGCCGCGCCTGTGTCGGCCGCACCGGAGGATGGAAATGCGAGCGACGCGGGGTCGGTGCCGGAGGGTGGGCGCGATCTTCCGCCGATCGACGCCGCTTCGCCGGGCCGCGCCGGCACGGCTGGGCCGACCGGTGACTCGGACCGCCGCCCGCAGCCTTGATCCCGACCGCCGTCAGACGGCATTATCCAAGCGAAACGATCACGGGGAATTACCGATCATGAAGAAGGCGATCCTCGCCCTCCTGCTTATGTCCGCCACCGCCGTTCCGGCGCTCGCCCAGCAGTCGATGCCGGTCGAGAAGCGGGTCGACAAGCTGGAAAAGGAAATGAAGGCCGTCCAGCGCAAGGTTTTTCCCGGTGGCGCCCAGCAATTCTTCGAACCGGAGATCAAGCCGCAGGTCGCCCCGCCCGTGCCCGCGGGCTCGCCGGCCGACACGCCGGTGGCCGACCTGACCCGTCGGGTCGACGCGCTCGAGAAAGCGCTGGCCCAGCTGACCGGACAGGTCGAGCAGAATGGCTATAATCTGCGCAAGCTGGAAGATCAGTTCGCCAAGATGAAGGGCGATGCCGATTTCCGGCTGAACGTGCTGGAAGGCAAGGCGCCGCCGGCTCCGGCCGGCGCGACGACGGGCGCCACGGTTCCCTATGTCGTTCCGCCGCCCGCCAAGGGCGTGACCGGCGGGACCGCGCCGGGCCCGAAGCCGTTGCCGACCCTGCCGGAGCCGGCCGCCCCCGCTCCAGCGCCCGTGGCGGCGAGCGGCGATGCCGGCAAGGACGCCTATATGGCGGGCTATGCGCTGTGGGAGCAGAAGAAATATCCCGAAGCGGCGGCCGCGCTGAAGGCGATGTACGCCAAATATCCGAAGAACAAATATGCCAGCTACGCCCGCAATCTCGCCGGCCGCGCCTATCTGGACAACGGCCAGTATAACGAGGCGATCCGCGAATTCTTCGAAAGCACCAAGATCGAGGATGGCGAGCGCGCCCCGCACAGCTATGTCTACATGGCGCAGGCGCTGATGAAGCGGAAGCCGCCACTGCCCGACAAGGCCTGCCAGGCCTATGAGGTGCTGATGGCCAAATATCCCGACAAGGTGACGGGCGGCCTCGCCGACCTCGTCGCCAGGGGAAAGGCAGATGCCAAGTGCAAGTGACGGGAAAGATGGCCTGACGATCCTCCGTCGTCATCCCGGCAAAGGCTGGGGGCGGTGTGTCTCGCCAGCCGGATGGCGTTGCGTGGGAAGACAGGCATGGGTGCCAGCTTCGCGGGAGCTTTGCGTAAACGCTGCCCCTCTTCCGTCATCCCGGCGAAAGCCGGGATCTCACTTTATCTTCGCCTTTTCGGGGGGATGGCAAGGCAGGGAGATCCCGGCTTTCGCCGGGATGACGGTCGGGAGATTTTCGGACGCGGGCGCTTTCGCAAGATCCCGCCTCCGCTCGCATGGCGGTTGATGTGAGGTGACGGGCATTTCCCCTGCGCAGCGCGAGCGCTTTCTCGCCGATCTCGCGCGCCTGCTACCCGGCGCCACCGCCCGGCTCGGCCTCGCCGTCTCGGGCGGTCCCGACAGCATGGCCCTGCTCCACCTCGCCGCCGCGGTTTGTCCCGGCCGGGTCGAGGTAGCGACCGTCGACCACGGGTTGCGTGCGGATGCGGCCGCCGAGGCCCGGCTGGTCGCCCGCGCCTGTGCCGCCTTCGCCATCCCGCACGCTACACTGCCGGTGGCGGTCGAAAAGCGGGGCAGCGTCCAGGCCGCCGCCCGCCGCGTCCGTTACGAGGCCCTGGCGGCATGGGCGCGGGGGCGGGGGCTCGCCGCCGTCGCCACCGCGCATCATGCCGACGACCAGGCCGAGACCGTGCTGATGCGCCTCGCGCGCGGCGCCGGGCTGACGGGTCTGGCGGGCATCAGGGAGCGCCGCGACCTTGGCGGTGTCCTGCTCGTCCGGCCGGTGCTCGGCTGGCGCCGGGCGGAACTGGCGGAGATCGTGGCTGGGATCGAAACCGTCGACGATCCGAGCAACGCCGATCCGCGCCATGATCGCACCCATGCGCGTGCCCTGCTGGCGGCGGCCGGCGAGCGTCTCGATCCCGTCAGGCTGGCCGCGACCGCGGCGCACCTCGCCGACGCCGACGCCGCGCTCGACTGGCTGGCCGGGGAGGCGATCCGGTCGAGGGTCGACCGCCTCGACGATTGTCGAACCCTAGCGGATCTCGAGGGGTTGCCGCGCGAGGTCCGGAGGCGGATACTCGCCCGGCTGGTCGGCGAGGCCGATTCGGCGGTGGACGGCCCGACGCTCGAAATCGCGATGGTGCGGCTCGATGCGGGGCAGGTTGCGAGCCTGGGCACACTCAAACTGTCGCCTGGACGCCGCATTCTGATTGAAAAAGCGCCTCCGCGACGCTGATCGTGGGAGCCTGCCGATCTGTTCCATTGTTATTAAGGCAGCGATGCCTATCTTGACCCGCGAAAGGCGGAACTGATCGATGAATGACGAAAAAGAGCCGAAACAACCGAACCCCTGGATGAAGAGCCTTGCCATCTGGATGGGTATCCTGCTGGCGCTCGTCGTCTTCGTGTCGATGTTCGAAAGCTCGTCGCGCACCGCCGGCGGCGATCAGATCGCCTATTCGGAATTTCTCTCCAGGGTCGATGACGGCCAGGTCCGCGAGGCGGATATCGGTGAAGGGACGATCAGCGGCAAGTTCAACAACGGCGCCGGCTTCACCACCAACGCCCCCAACGATCCGATGCTGATCCAGCGGCTGGCCGAGAAGAACGTCACCTTCCGCGCCAAGCCCGCCGAGCAGACCAGCTTCTGGATGATCATGCTCTACCAGTCGCTGCCCTTCCTGCTGATCCTCGGTATCGCCTTCTTCGTGATGCGCCAGATGCAGAAGAACGCCGGCTCGGGCGCGATGGGCTTCGGCAAGAGCCGCGCGAAGATGCTTACCGAAAAGCATGGCAAGGTCACCTTCGATGATGTCGCCGGCATCGACGAGGCGCGCGAGGAGCTTCAGGAGATCGTCGATTTCCTCAAGGATCCCACCAAATTTGCCCGGCTCGGCGGCAAGATCCCGAAGGGCGCGCTGCTGGTCGGCTCGCCCGGTACCGGTAAGACGCTGCTCGCCCGCGCGATCGCGGGCGAGGCGAACGTGCCCTTCTTCACCATCTCGGGCTCCGACTTCGTCGAGATGTTCGTCGGCGTCGGCGCGAGCCGCGTCCGCGACATGTTCGAGCAGGCCAAGAAGAACGCGCCGTGCATCGTCTTCATCGACGAGATCGACGCGGTCGGCCGCCATCGCGGCGCCGGCCTCGGCAACGGCAATGACGAGCGCGAGCAGACGCTGAACCAGCTCCTGGTGGAGATGGACGGCTTCGAGGCCAATGAGGGGATCATCATCGTTGCGGCGACCAACCGTCCCGACGTGCTCGATCCTGCGTTGCTGCGTCCGGGCCGTTTCGACCGCCAGGTCGTCGTGCCGCGCCCCGATATCGAAGGGCGCGACAAGATCCTGCTCGTCCACATGAAGAAGATCCCGCTCGCCCCCGACGTCAATTCGCGCACCATCGCGCGCGGCACGCCGGGTTTTTCGGGCGCCGATCTCGCGAACCTCGTCAACGAGGCCGCGCTCCTCGCCGCGCGCAAGGGCAAGCGTCTCGTCGCGATGAAGGAGTTCGAGGAAGCCAAGGACAAGGTGATGATGGGCGCCGAGAGGAAGTCCATGGTCATGACCGAGGACGAGAAGAAGGCGACCGCCTATCACGAGGCCGGCCATGCTCTCGTCTCGCTCCACGTTCCCGGCTGCGATCCGCTCCACAAGGTGACGATCATTCCGCGCGGCCGCGCGCTGGGCGTGACCTGGAACCTGCCCGAGCGCGATCGCTATTCGATGACGATGAAGCAGATGAAGGCGCGCCTCGCGCTCTGCTTCGGCGGCCGCATCGCCGAACAGCTGATCTACGGTAATGACGAGCTCAACACCGGCGCGTCCAACGACATCCAGCAGGCCACCGACATGGCCCGCTCGATGGTCATGGAATATGGCATGTCGGAAAAGCTCGGCTGGCTGCGCTATCGCGACAATCAGGACGAGGTGTTCCTCGGCCATTCGGTCGCCCGCAACCAGAGCGTCAGCGAGTCGACCGCCCAGTTGATCGACCAGGAGGTCCGCCGCTTGATCGAGGAGGCCGAGCAGGCCGCGCGCAAGGTGCTGACCGACCATCTCGACGAACTGCACCGGCTCGCTACCGCCTTGCTCGAATATGAGACGCTGTCGGGCGACGAGGCCAAGCGGGTCATCGTCGGCGACGACATCGGTCGCGACCAGGGCAATTCGCGCGCACCCGCTGCGCTCAGCACGGGCGGGTCTTCGATCCCGAAGAGCCGGCGTCCCGGCAGCGGGTCCGGTGGCTGGGGCGAACCCAAGCCGGCCTGACCGCCGGCTATATCGGTACCTGAGGGGCCGCGTTCCGAAGGGGGCGCGGCCTTTCGCTTTTGGGGCGATCAGCGTTCGTCGAAGGTTCGCCGCGCCGCCTCGACCCGGCCCAGATTCTCCTCGGCCCATATCCAGACGCCACAGAAGGCAGCGCTGAGCGTGCCGCCAAGGTCGGTCAACCGATAGTCCACCCGCGGCGGCACGACCGCATGGACGGTGCGGATCACCATCCCGTCGCGCTCCATCTGGCGCAGGGTCTGGGTCAGCATCTTCTGGCTGATCCCGGGGACGAGACGGCGGAGCTGGGTGAAGCGCAACTCGCCATGCTCGGTCAGCAGTTCCAGCAGGATCATCGTCCATTTGTCGGCAACCCGTCCGATCAGCTCGGTCACCAGCGCCTCGACCTTGGGGGCGACACTGTCGGGCGGGGCGGTGCGCGCGATCCGCTCGGCGCGTTCGATCGTCTGTCGGTCGAAGGGAAGGCCGTTCGTCACAATAGTCTCCTCCGGGTAAGTATAATTCTTTCGGGTGCCTTCTTTCCAGTGGAGACCGAGGCGTTACATGGACCAGCCGTAGCATTTGCAAGGAGCATGACCATGAAGCTCGACGGCAACACCATCCTCATCACCGGCGGCGGCTCGGGCATCGGCGCGGCGCTGGCGCATCGCTTTCACGATCTCGGCAACCAGGTCGTCATCGCGGGCCGGCGGCTCGAAGCGCTCGAGGCGGCGGGCGCGGGGCGGGCCAACATGGCCGCGATGCAGCTCGACGTCGAGGATCCGGCCTCGATCGCAGCCTTCACCAGGAAGATCGTCGCCGACTATCCGCGTCTCAACGTCCTGATCAACAATGCCGGGATCATGCGGTTCGAACAGCTCGACCGTGCCCGCGACCTCGCCGATGCCGAGGCGACGATCGCCGCCAACCTGATGGGCCCGATCCGGATGATCGACGGCCTGATCGATCATCTGTCCGGCCAAGCCGATGCCGCGATCGTCAACGTCACCTCGGGCCTGGCCTTCGTGCCGCTGGTGACGACAGCGACCTACAACGCGACCAAGGCGGCGATGCACTCCTATTCGGTCGCGCTGCGGGAGGCGTTGAGGGGCAGGGTCGAGGTGATCGAGCTGGTCCCGCCCGCGGTCCAGACCGGGCTCACCCCGGGCCAGGCCGATCGGCCCGGCTACATGCCGCTCGACATGTTCGTCGACGAGGTCATGGCCCTGTTCGCACAGCGCCCGACGCCGCCCGAGATCCTGGTCGATCGAGTGAAGATCCTGCGCCATGCGGAAGCCGGGCAGCGTTTCGACCAGACGCTGATGCAGCTCAACGACTTCGCACGTGCAGCACGAGAGGGATAGGATTCGGTGTCATGGTCCCGGCGAAAGCTGGGGCTGCGGGAAATGTCGGAAGGGGGCTTCAGCCGAGCGCGAGATAAGCCAGGGCGCTTACGCCGATGGCGGCCATGCTGCACAGCGCCAGAAGGCGACAGCTGCATTCGCAAAGACCAGGGTTAACCCGTTCCATACGACTCTCCCGACGAGCGTCCCCGCGCTGTTCTCGCGCGATCGACGACGGGGGAAGAGTATCACATTATCCGCAATTCACAACATCGCCGTCATCCGACAGCGACGCGGTCAGGCGGTCCAATATGTCCCGAAGGCGGATGCGATCCGTCTCGGACAGCACTGCGCACATTTCCTGGAGCAGTTCCTTGCGAAGAGGCTCGGTGGCGGCGATCGCCCGCTCCCCGCTCGGGGTGATGGCGAGCCGCTTGACCCGGCGGTCCTGCGGGTCCGCCGTGCGCCTGATCAGCCCGTCGCGCTCGAGCGAGTCGAGCGACTCGGTCACGGTTCGCGGCGCCAGGCTGAAGAGTTCGGCGATGTCGGCGGCCCGCGCCGTCCCGGCCCCCTGCTGGATGTAGAGCAGCATCTTCGTGCGGGCGAGGGACGCGCCATGCTGCGTCATCGCCCGGTCGACCCGGCGATGAATCAGGAGATAGGCCCTGGCCAGGCCCTTGATGATTTCGTCCTCGCTAACTTTCATGAGGAGCCTCATTATATGGTATTGCATAATGCTGCAAGTGCGAGCATATCGCCCGCCACAGGATTGAGATACGGAACTCCAGATGAGCAACGACAGTGCCCAGCCTTCCTCTTCCGAGCATGAGGAAAACAAGCCGTCGCCCCTGCAGAACCCGCGCGTGCGGCGGATCTTGTTCGTCGTCGTCGCAATCGTCCTGATCGGCGGCGCGCTGGGTTTCCTGCGCTACCATCTCTACGGCCGCTTCCAGCAGTCGACCAACGACGCCTATGTGCAGGCCGACGCCGTGACGGTCGCACCCAAGGTGTCGGGTTATGTCGAGCAGGTCTTCGTGATCGATAACCAGAACGTGAAGGCGGGCCAGCCGCTCGTCCGGATCGATCCGCGCGACTACCGCGCGCAGACCGCGCAGTTCCGCGCGCAGATCGACGTCGCCCGCGCCAATGCCTCCGGGGTCGACGCGCAGATCCTCGAGCAGCGGGCCGCGATCGTCCGCGCCCAGGCCGACGTCGCCGCCGCGCGCGCCGATGCCGGTTTCGCGCAGGCCGAATATGCGCGGTACAAGCCGCTTGGCGAAAGCGGTGCCGAGACGCGCGAGAAGGTCGCCGAGCTCCGCAACCAGGCGGCGCTCGCCGCCGCCAAGCTCGACGGTGCCCGGGCTGCGCTCGACAGCGCGCGGCGCCGGATCGGCACGCTCCAGGCGCAGGTCCTGCAGGCCAAGGCCCAGGGCGAGGCCGCGCGCGCCCAGCTCAGCGCCGCCAGCACCGATGTCGAGGCGACCGTCGTGCGCGCCGCGGTCGACGGCCGGATCGGCGACAAGAGCGTGCGGCAGGGCCAGTTCGTCCAGGCCGCCACCCGGATGATGAGCGTGGTGCCGACCCACGACCTCTATATCGAGGCGAATTTCAAGGAGACGCAGCTCGGCCTGATGCGGGTCGGCCAGCCGGTGAAGGTCGAGGTCGACGCGCTGCCCGGGGTCGACATCCCGGGGCGGATCGCCAGCATCTCGCCGGGTACCGGCGCGCAATTCTCGGTGCTGCCGCCGCAGAACGCGACCGGCAACTTCACCAAGATCGTCCAGCGCATCCCCGTCCGCATCGCGATCAGTCCCGGCCCCGAAACCCGCGCCCTGCTCGTACCCGGCATGTCGGTGGACGTCACCGTGGACACGCGCTCGGCCAAGGGCGCCGCGGACCGGGTCCGCGAGGAGCAGGAACGGCATAACGCCCGGACCGGACGATGAGCGCGGCCACCGCTGACCGGCGCGGTGCCGCGGCGGTGGGCGCCCCGGCCCAGCGCGCGGATGCCAGCGCCTGGCTGGCGGTGATCGCCGGTAGCCTCGGCGCGATGATGGCGACGCTCGACATCTCGATCGTCAACTCGTCGTTGCCGACGATCCAGGGCGAGATCGGGGCGAGCGGGACCGAGGGAACGTGGATCGCGACCGCCTATCTGGTCGCGGAGATCGTCATCATCCCGCTCTCCGCCTGGCTCGAACGCGTGCTCGGCCTCCGCACCCTGCTGCTCGTCGCCACGATCCTGTTCACGGGCTTCTCGATCATGTGCGGCCTCGCCGCCAACCTGACGGTGATGATCATCGGCCGGGTGGGGCAGGGCTTCACCGGCGGTGCGCTGATCCCGACCGCGATGACGATCATCGCGACGCGATTGCCGCGCGAGCAGCAGCCGATCGGCAACGCGCTGTTCGGCGTGACGGCGATCCTCGGGCCGGTGCTGGGCCCGCTGATCGGTGGCTGGCTGACCGAGAATATCAGCTGGCACTATGCCTTCTTCCTCAACGTGCCGGTCAGCATCGTGCTCGTCCTGTTGCTGCTCGTCACCATGCCGCACCAGAAGGCGCGGCTGGGCGAGCTCGCCCAGGCGGACTGGCTCGGCATCGCCGGGCTCGCGCTCGGCCTCGGCGGCCTCACCGTCGTGCTCGAGGAGGGGCAGCGCGAGCAATGGTTCGAGAGCGCGCTGATCGTTCAGGTCTCGATCGTCGCGGCGATCGGCTTCGTCTCGCTGTTCGCCGGCCAGTTCCTCGCCAGGCGCCCCGTCATCAAGCTGAAGCTGCTGCTCGACCGGCAGTTCGGCGCGGTTGCGGTCATGGCGGTGGTGATCGGGATGATGCTCTACGGCACCTCCTATGTGATCCCGCAATTCCTCGCCTCGATCGCCGGCTACAATGCGCTGCAATCGGGCAAGATCGTGCTGATCTCGGGCATCCCCAGCCTGATGATGATGCCCTTCACGCCGCTTCTGATCCGCTATGTCGATATCCGCATCGCGGTCGGTGTCGGCCTGGCCGTCATGGCGATCAGCTGCGGCATCGACACCTCGCTCACCGCCCAGTCGGCGGGCGGCGATTTCGTCGATTCCCAGCTGCTGCGCGGTGTCGGCACGATCATGGCCTTCCTGTTCCTCAACCAGGCGGCGATCGCCTCGGTGACGGCGGAGGATGCCGGCGACGCGGCAGGCCTGTTCAATGCGATGCGCAATCTCGGCGGATCCTTCGCGCTGGCCGGCATCGCGATCGTCCAGGACCAGCGCCAGTGGCTCCACAACCGGCGGATCGAGGAGACGATCGGCGCCAATTCGGAGGGCGTGCAGGACTATCTGGCGGCGCTGACCCATGCCCTGGGCAATGCCGACGCGGCGCTCCGTACCCTCGCCGGGACGATCCAGCGCGATGCGCTGGTGATGACCTTCAACGATATCTTCTGGCTGATGACCGTCGGCATCGTCTGCGTGATGCCGCTGGTCCTGCTCCTCCGCCCGCTGCCCCATGGGCAGTCGATCGCGATGCATTGAGGTTGATGATGCGTGTTCCCCTCTGGCTTGTGCCGATGACCCTCCTGGCCGGCTGCACCGTCGGCCCCGACTATCGCGGGCCGACGTCGGCGGGGGCGGCGAGCCCCCCGGCGGCCTTCGTCCGCGCGCCCGGCGACGTCGCCGCGCAGGCGCCGCAGGCGGCGGCCTGGTGGACCGCGCTCGGCGATCCGGTGCTCGACGAACTCGAGCAGCGCGCGCTGGCGGGCAGCCCCAGCGTCGCGATCGCCCAGGCGCGGCTCAATCAGGCGCGTTCGGCGCTCGGCCTCGAACGCGCCAATGCCCTGCCGAAGGCCAATGCGTCGGCCGTCTACCTCCACGCCCGCGTGCCCGGCCTTGATCTGGGCTCCTCCGACGGGAGCGGGGAAGGTGGTGCGGATGGCGGCGGCGGAGACGAGGAGGAATCGCTCAGCGTCTACAATGTCGGCTTCGACGCGAGCTGGGAGATCGACCTGTTCGGCGGGCAGCGCCGCAACGTCGAGGCGGCGCGCGCCTCGCTCGGCGCGGCCGAGGCCAATGTCGCCGATGCGCGGGTGAGCCTCGCGGCCGAAGTCGCCCAAGCCTATGTCGCGCTGCGCGATCGCCAGCAGCGTCTCGCGCTGGCCCGCGAGTCGGTCGAGAAGCAGCGCGCCATCTACGCGCTGACCGCGCAGCGGCGCGAGCGCGGGGCCGCCTCGGCGCTCGATGTGGAGCGGCAGCGGAGCCAAGTCGAACAATCCCGTGCCGCGGAGCTGCCGATTGGCGCCGAATATGACGCTTATCGCAACGCGCTGGCGACCCTGACCGGCGAGGTGCCCGGCGCGCTCGACGCCCTGCTCGCCGAGCCGCGGGCGGTTCCGTTGCCGCCGGCCGAGGTGGCGGTGGGCGACCCGGCGGCGCTCCTCCGGCGCCGTCCGGACGTGCGCGCGGCCGAGCGCAAGCTCGCGGCTTCCACGGCGAAGATCGGTGCGGCCAAGGCGGCGGCCTTTCCGCGGCTCAGCTTCATGGGGATCATCGGCCTGGGCGGCACCAGCATCGGCGACGTGGTCGATCCGGATAAGCTGGCCGCGATCGTGGCGCCGCAGCTGAGCTGGAACTTCCTCGATTTCGGACGCAACGCGGCGCGGGTCGGTCAGGCGGAGGGCGCGCGCGACGAGGCCGCCGCCCAATATCGTTCGTCGGTGCTCGCCGCCCTGCGCGATGCCGAGGACGCACTGTCCCGCTACGGCGCTCGCCGCCAGGCCGTCGCCACCGCCGCCCGCAGCAAGGCATCGGCTGACACCGTGGCGGCGATCGCGGGGCAGCGCTTCGGTGCCGGCACCGCGACCCGCATCGAACTGCTCGACGCCGAACGGCAGCGGATCGCGGCCGATCAGTCGCTGATCCAGGCCAAGGCCGAGATGACCACCGATTTCATCGCCCTCGAAAAGGCGCTCGGCCTCGGCTGGGAATAGCGCCGTTACGGGTCATCCGGACGAAGCTGGGGATCCATCGCCTTCATCTCCTCGACGAGAAAAAGAGAGATCCCGGCTTTCGCCAGGATGACGACAGGCGTGAACGGTCGTCCGGGCCAACATTGCGAAAATCAAATCTTCGCGCTATCTGGCCCATAAGCAGGCCCTCTATCCACCGCCTCGTCGAACGAGGAGATCGAGATTGGCGGTGCAACTGGTCGTCGCGCGGTCCGGGATCGGAACCATGCCGGATGCCGGGACGGCAGGAGGCGAAGCCCCGCAGCCGGGATGCGCGGCGGCACCCTTGCTGCGCGTCGCCTTTCTGTTCAACGCCCAGGCCCACCAGATCCTGCACGGGATCACGACGGCCGAGGCGCTTGCCCTCGGATGGCGGGCCAATGTCGACATATTGTCCGCGTCGGCGGCGCATCTCGACCTCGCCCGCTCGCTGACCCGCGCCGAGAGCCACTGCCTGCTGCGCTTCGAGCGGATCGGCCCGCCGCTGCTGCACCGGACCGCCGAGCTGCTGCGCAGCGCCGTGCCTCCCAAGCTGCTGACCCTCGCCGCGGTCCGCCGCCAGCTGAACCTTTATGATGCGATCGCCCTGCCCGAGCGGACGTCGACCGTCATGCGCCGCTTCGGCGTCACCCGGCCCCGGCTGATCCATGTCGATCATGGCGCCGGGGATCGGGCGGCGGGCTTCGATCCGCGCATCGCCCGCTTCGATTTCGCACTCGTCGCGGGCGAGAAGCAGCGCCGCCGCATGCTGGCCGAAGGGCTGATCCGGCCCGGCGCCCATGCCGTGGTCGGGTACCCGAAGTTCGAGGCGATCGACCGGCTGCGCGATCCGCACTGGTCGCCTTTCGCCGATGCGCGCCCCGTCATCCTCTACAACCCGCATTTCTCGGCGAAGCTCGGTTCCTGGCCGCGCGACGGCGTCGCGATCGTCGATACGATCGTCCGCGACGGCCGCTTCAACCTGGTCGTCGCTCCCCATATCCGCCTGTGCGACACGGCCCGCACCCGCGCCGCGGTAGGCGCGGCGCTGGCGCCCTATGCCGATCGCCCCGACGTCCATGTCGACCTCGGCAGCCACCGCTCGATCGACATGAGCTACACCGCCCTCGCGGACATCTATGTCGGCGACGTCAGCAGCCAGGTCTACGAGTTCCTGCGGGAGCCCGGGCCGGCGCTGTTCGTCAACAGCCATGGCCATCGCTGGCGCGACGATCCCGACTATGCGCATTGGCGTTTCGGCCCGGTGGTCGACGGCGCGGAACGGCTGATCGAAGGGATCGACCGGGCGATCGCGGAGCATGGCGACTATGCGCCCGAGCAGCGACGCGCCTTCGCCGACACCTTCGATCTTAGCGAGGGCCAAAGCCATTCGCACCGCGCGGCCGCCGCGATCGCCGCCTTCCTCGGCGCCGAACCGCGCTGACGCCCCCTTGTCCAAGGAGATGATGATGTTTCGACGGTTGCTCTGCGTCGTTGCTGGAGCGGCGCTGGCGGTCATGGCGGTGCCTGCCACGGCGCAGGACCTGATCGGTCTGACCCGGGCGATCGGCTTGGCGGAGCGCAGCCTGTCGGCGCGTGCGATCGAGGGCGAGCTGGAGACCAGCGGCGGCCGGCTGGTCTATGAGATCGACCTCGTGCGCGGACAGCTGCTCCACCGCGTGCGCGTCGACGCCCGCACCGGCAAGCTCGTCTCGGCGGTGAAGCCCAGGGCGGAGAACTGGCTGCGCGGCTGGTTCGACAAGGATCGCCTGCGGAGCGGGGGCAAGGCTACCGCGCTGGCCGATCATCTCGTCGAGCTCGAGCGGCACAGCCGTGGCGAGGTCAAGGAGGTCGAGTTCGAGATTCGCAAGGGTCGCGCCGTCTACGAGATCGAGCTGGCGACCGCGGCCGGGGTCGGCAAGGTCCTGCTCGACGCCTCGACGGGGCGGCGGATCGCGTTGGCCTATGATGATTGAGATGCGGCGGGGGGAGGCTATAGCTGGCGAATGCACGTCCTCCTGATCGAAGATGATCCCCGTGTCGCCGACCATGTGAACAAGGGCCTGCGCGAGGCGGGCCATATCGTCGAAACCGCCACCGATGGCCGCCAAGGCCTGTTCCGGGCCGCTGCCGAGGGATTCGACGTGATCGTCCTCGACCGCATGCTGCCCCAGGTCGACGGGCTGAAGATCCTCCGCACGATCCGCGCCACCGGCGACACCACCCCGGTGCTGATCCTCAGCGCGCTCGGCGACGTCGACGAACGGATCAAGGGGCTGCGCGCGGGCGGCGACGATTACCTGCCCAAGCCCTTCGCCCTGTCCGAGCTGGTGGCGCGGGTCGAGGTGCTGGGCCGGCGCGGTCCGGCGCTCGCGGAAGCGTCCGAGCTCAGGAACGGGGATCTGGTGATCGATCTGCTCGGCCGCACCGTGACCCGCGCGGGCCGGCGCATAGACCTCACCCAGCGCGAGTTCCGCATCCTCGAATATCTGGTCCGCAGCGTGGGCCGGGTCGTCACCCGCTCGATGCTGCTCGAACATGTCTGGGACTATGCCTTCGATCCGCAGACCAACATCATCGACCAGCATGTCAGCCGGCTGCGGCAGAAACTCGATCGCGGTTTCGAAGCGCCGCTGATCGAGACGGTGCGCGGCACCGGCTATGTGGTGCGGCCGGTGGCGTGAGGCAGCTCTTCGCCAGCCTCTCCTTCCGCCTGGCGCTCACTTATGCGGGGCTGTTCGTCGGATCGCTGCTGCTGCTGGTCGGCGCTTATTACGCCATGGTCGTGCGCGTTCCGCTCCGCCAGGCCGAGCAGGTCGTGCGGCGCGAGGCGGACGTGCTCGCCAACCTGTACATCGTCGACGGCGAAGCGGCACTGGTGCGCCGGCTGCGCGCCCGCGATGCCGCGTCGGATCGCTACAAGGCGTTTCACGCCTTCATCGACCGGAAGGGCCGGGTCGTCACCGCAAACCTGCCGAGTTGGCCGCGCACCGTGTTCGAGGGCTGGGGCAGGCTCGAGGCCGACATTTCCGTCGATGGCGACGAGCATGATTTCGAGGCGCTGGCGCTCGACCGCCGCTTCGACGACGGCGCCCGGCTGATCATCGGACGCGATATCGACAATATCAGCGAACGGGAAAGGGCGCTCGCTTCGGGCGCTTCGGTAGTGGCCGTGGCGGCGCTGCTGCTGGCGCTGCTCGGCGGTCTGCTGATGAGCCGGGCGATCGGCCGGCGGGTCGACCGGGTCGCGGCGACGGCGCGCAGCGTCATGGCCGGGGACATGTCGAAGCGCGTCTCGGTGGACGGCAGCGACGACGAGTTCGACCGGCTGGCCGAGACGCTCAACGCGATGCTCCACCGGATAGAACATGCGATGGAGTCGGTGCGACGGGTCTCGGACAGCGTCGCGCACGAGATGCGCACCCCGCTCGCCCGCCTGCGTGCCAGCCTGGAGGATGCGCTCGCGTCCGGCGAAGGCGATGCGCCGCGGGTCGCCGAGGCGCTGGCCGAGGCGGAAAGGCTCGGAGCGATCTTCGACACCGTGTTGCGCATCGCCCGGCTCGAGACCGGAAGCCGCGAGATCGCGCTGATGCCGTCCGACCTCACCGCGCTGCTCGAGGACGTGGCCGATTTCTACCGGCCCGAAGCCGACGAGCGCGGCATCATGCTGTCGACCTTCGTACAGGCCGGCATGGTCCTGCGCTGCGACCGCGACCTCGTCTTCCAGGCGGTCGCCAACCTGCTCGACAATGCGATCAAGTTCACCCCCGAGGGCGGGGAGGTGGTGGTTTCGGGACAGGACGAGAAGGGCGCGCTGCTCATATCGGTGCGCGATACAGGGCCCGGCATAGCGGATGGCGATCTCCCGCACATCACCGAACGCTTCTATCGCGCGCGGAAGGGGCCCGGCGCGGGTATCGGCCTGGGCCTCAGCCTCGTCGACACGATCGCGCGACTGCACCGATCGACGCTGGAATTCGTCAATCTCGACAAAGGCTTCTGTGTCGAATGGCGCTTCCCCACCTCGGCGGCCTGACGGATTAGCGGCGATCCTCGATGATCATCGCCGCGCCCTTCTCCGCGATCATCAGCGTCGGCGAACTGGTGTTGCCCGACGGGATGCGGGGCATGGCCGACGCGTCGACGACCCGCAGGCCGTCGAGGCCCCGGACGCGCAGCCGCTCGTCCAGCACGGCGCCGGGATCATCGTCGCCGCCCATCGCGGCGGTTCCGACCGGGTGGAAGATCGTCGTCCCGAGCTCGGCCGCCGCGGCGAGGAGCTGTTCGTCGCTGTCGAGCTCGGCGCCCGGCCGGAACTCTTCCGGCCGGTAGCGGGCCAGCGGGGCTTGCGCCGCGATTTTCCGCGCCAGCCGTAGCGAGTCGACCGCGGTCCGCCGGTCCTCCTCGGTCGACAGATATCCTGGTGCGATCCGGGGCGGGGCGGAGGGGTCGGCGCCGGCCAGGTCGATCCGGCCCCGGCTGGTCGGCCGCAGGTTACAGACGCTGGCGGTGAAGGCGCCGAACCGGTGCAGGCCGGTGCCCCACGCGTCGAGCGACAGCGGCTGGAAATGAAATTGCAGGTTGGGCCTCGCATGGGCATCCGACGATCGCGCGAACATGCCGAGCTGCGAGGGCGCCATCGTCAGCGGCCCGGTCCGGAACAGCGCATATTCGAGCCCCATCGCCGCGCGGCGGAGAAGATTGGCATAGTCGGTGTTGAGCGTGCGGACCCCCCGCACCTTGAAGATCGGGCGGATCTGGAGATGATCCTGCAGGTTGGCGCCGACCCCGGGAAGGTCGTGGACCGGCTCGATGCCCAACCGCTTCAACCGCGCCGCCTCTCCGACTCCCGACAGCTGGAGCAGCTTGGGCGTGCCGACCGCGCCGGTCGCCAGGATTACCTCGCCATCCGCGCGCGCCGTCCATTGCTCGTTGCCGCGCCGGAAGACGAGGCCGGCCGCGCGGCGATCGTCGAACAGGATGCGATCGATCTCGACCCCGGTCTCCAGCCGCAGGTTGGGCCGTCCCAGCGCCGGCTTCAGGAAAGCGCCCGCCGCGCTGACCCGCCGGCCGCCGCGCTGGTTGACATGGAAATAGCCGCAACCGGCATTGTCGCCGCCGTTGAAATCGTCGACCGGCGCGATGCCCAGCGCCGCGCCTGCTTCGCGGACCGCGTCGAGGACCTCCCAGCGGAGGCGCGGACGCTCGACGCGCCATTCGCCGCCGCGGCGGTGATGGCTGCCGCTCGCCGACGCATGGTCCTCGTGGCGCAGGAAATGGGGAAGGACATCATCCCATCCCCAGCCGGCCAGCCCCAGCTCGCGCCAGCCGTCATAATCGGCGGCCTGGCCGCGCATGTAGATCATCGCGTTGATGGCGGAGCAGCCGCCGATCACCTTGCCGCGCGGATAAGCGAGCCTGCGTCCGCCGAGCCCCGGCTCCTCGGCGGTCTCGAACATCCAGTCGGCGCGCGGATTGCCGATCGCGAAGAGATAGCCGACCGGGATGTGAAACCAGATCCAGCTATCCGTGCCGCCCGCTTCGAGCACCAGCACGCGCTTGGTGGGGTCAGCGGAGAGGCGATTGGCGAGCAGGCAGCCGGCGGTTCCCGCGCCGGCGATCACATAGTCGAAGCTTCCCAGATCCTTCACCCGGTCTTCATCGTGGGGATCGCGCGGCTAATCAAGCGCCATATGGTTGAGATGGGCTGGCGATCGGCCCCCTGATCGGCAGGCGTGGATGGCGGTCGCTGGCGGGCGAGGGGCCCCGTCCGCCGGCGAGCTCCGGCTCAATCGGGATAACGGCTGTCCCAATCCGCCGGATAGGGCGCCTGCCAGCGCGACGAGGCTACCCAGGTGGTGCCACGCGGCGCGAAGCCTTCCTCGATCGTGCCGGCGCGGGCCATGGCATCCTTCACCGCGGCGTCCTGGCAGGACGGGGCGATCGGGCTGGAGGTGTCGCTCTCGCCCAGCTTGTCGCAGAGATAGCGGGCCGTCAGCTTGAGCCGGTGGCGGAATTCGCTCTGGCCTGCCTTGGTGCTCAGGTCGAGATCTGCATAGCTGACCGCGTGCGATGCGCTCTGGGCACTGTCGGGCAGCTTGCCGTAGCGGCCGGTAACGACCAGTTCTTCGCCATCCTGTGCGAAGGCGGGCACCGACGTGCCCAGCAGCACGGCGCCCGCGACGAGCAGCAGGCTTTGGTGGAGATCGATTGTATCATTGTCGCATCCTTCCTCGAAAGGCCGGCCGACAGGCTCTGTTTATCAGCGGCCGGCACCCAGGAACGATCTGTGGCGGGGGCCTGTTCCGGCACCGACGGCGCGCGCGGCCAAGTCCTTGAGCCATTGTGCTTTTCATCACCGCGCCGCGCGGCGGCAGCGGGCATGACGAGTCGTCACCATCCGGAGAGACGACAATGAAGGCCATGGCTCCGATCCTCGCCACCCTCCTTGCCCTGCTTGCCACGGGGGTTGAGGCGGGCGGCATCGACTGCGCGAGGGTCGCGACGAAGCTCGAAAGGGCGATCTGCGACGATCCCGCGATGCGCGACTATGACGCGCGCATCGCTGGTGCCTATGCGCGGGCGCTGGCGATGTGGGACGGTGCGATCGCATCCTATGTGAAGAACGACCAGCAGCAGTGGCTGACCAGCTTCCAGGCGATCGAGCGGCTCGACGCCGCGACCGAGACCGATTGCGTGCTCAGCGACACAGCCTGCCTGCGCGACACGATGCGCCGTCGGGTCGACGACATCGAGAGCGGGGCCTATGTCCATTCGGGCGTCTATCGCTCGGCGGGAGGGATGAAGCTGCTGCTCCATCCCGGTCGCGCCAACGGCTTCCGGGTGCGCCTCTATGATCCGGCCAGGACGGCGGAGGTGAACCTCGTCACCCTGGAGGGCGATCGCTCCGCCCTGTGGGATGGTCCCCAGGTCATGGTGTCGACGATGGGCGACGCCGACGGGCTGCCGCTCGCCAAGGATGACGGCTGCACCCTGCGGCTGCTGCCCGAGGCGCTGTCGATCCGGGTGGTCCAGGCTGGCGCCTGCCGCGGCCGCAGCTTCGAGGGCAGCTACGACCGGCTGCTCGACGAGACGCTGCGCAGCTACGAACTCGAGCTCTACTGACCCGAAGCGCGCGCGGGTGCGCTTCGCCGGTCAGCGCCGTTCGGGGTGGAGCAGCCGGTCGACCCGGCCGGCTAGGTCGTCGATGGAGAAGGGCTTGGTCAGCACCTCCATGCCGCGTTCGACATGGCCGTGGTTGAGCACGGCATTCTCGGCATAGCCGGTGATGAACAGGATCTTGAGGTCGGGCTGCATCTTGCGGGCCGCCTCGGCGACCTGGCGGCCGTTGAGCCCGCCCGGCAGGCCGACGTCGGTGATCAGCAGGTCGATCCCGCTGTCGGCTTCCAGGATCCGCAGTCCCGCCGCGCCGTCGGGCGCTTCGAGACAGGCATAGCCGAGCTCGGCGAGCGCATCGACGACCAGCATGCGCACCGTCGGCTCGTCGTCGACGACGAGGACCCGCGCATTGGCTTGCTCCGACGCCAGTGCCGCCGCCCCGGTCCTGTCGCCCTCGGGTTCCTCCTCCACCCCGAAATGGCGGGGCAGGTAGATGCAGACCATCGTGCCATGGTCCACCTCCGAATAGATGCGCACATGGCCGTTCGACTGGCGCGCGAAGCCATAGACCATCGACAGGCCCAGTCCGGTTCCCTCACCGATCGGCTTGGTGGTGAAGAAAGGATCGAAGACGCGGTCCAGGATCGTCTTGTCGATGCCCGAACCGGTGTCGCTGACGCAGATGGCGACATATTGTCCGGGGAACAGGCCGCGTTCGCGCGCGGTGCGCTCGTCCATCCATTTGTTCCCGGTCTCGATCGTGATCGCGCCGCCGTCCGGCATCGCGTCGCGCGCGTTGATGCACAGGTTCAGAATCGCGTTTTCGAGCTGGTTGGCATCGACGAGGCTCGGCCATAGACCGGCCGCGGCGATCGTCTCGACCTCGATCGCCGGCCCCACCGTGCGGCGCACCAGTTCGACCAGGTCGGGCAGCAGCCGGTTGACGACCATGGCCTTGGGCGCCAGCGTCTGGCGCCGGGCAAACGCCAGCAGCCTATGGGTGAGCGCGGCCGCGCGGCGGGCGGCGCCCTGGCCTGCGATCAGATATTTTTCGATCTCTTTGCTGCGTCCCTGCGCCAGCCGCACCGCGATCATCTCATAGGAACCCGAGATGCCGGCCAGAAGATTGTTGAAGTCATGGGCGAGGCCGCCGGTCAGCTGACCTACCGCCTCCATCTTCTGGGCTTGGCGGAGCGCATCTTCGGCATCTTGCAGCCTTTCCTGTTCAGCCAGTCTTTCGGTGACGTCATAGACGAACTGATAGGCGCCGATCTGCGTGCCCTCGCCGTCGCGCAACACGCCGAAGCGCATTTCGTAGCAGCGGCGGATGCGGTCGTGATCGCCGAATTCGCCGATCTCGACGAACTCCTCGCCGTCGATCGCCCGCTGCCACACCGCGCGGATCGACGCTTGCGCCTCGGGCTTGTCGGCGAGCATGTCGAGCATGTTCTCGCCGACCTTGGGCCGGATGCCGTAGATGCGTTCGAACTCGACCGCCGAGGCGCGATTGATCGCCAACCAGTTGAAATCCATGTCGGAAACCTGGATGAAGGCATTGGTACCCTCGACGATGTCGGCCAGGATCTTGCGCTCGGCCAGCGCCGCCGCGACTCGCGCCTCGAGCGTTCGGTTGAGCTCCAGCAATTCCAGTTCGGCGGTCCGCCGCGCGGTGATGTCCTGGAACAGCACGGCCACCTGCCGCCGTTCGGGCGGATCGAGCCGGAAGGCGGACAGACTCAGATGGCGGCCGGTCTCGATCAGTTCCTTTTCGAAGCGGACCGGCTTGCCGGTGCGAAGGACCTCGCCATAGCGCTGAAGCCATTCCTCGGCCTCGTCGCCGACGACCTCGCGCAGGCGCTTGCCGACCACGTCGGGAATGCCGGCATTGGCGGTATAGGCCGCATTGGCCTCGATATGGACATAGTCGCTGAGCGGGCCGTGCGGTCCGTCGACGAACTCGATCACGCAAAAGCCTTCGTCCATGCTGTCGAACAGCGCATGGTAATGCTGTTCGCTTTCGATCGAGTCCCGTTCGCGCTGGATCTGCGCGGTCACGTCGCGATAGATCAGGCAGATGCCCTCGACCTCGCCGTCGTCGCCGGGGATCGGCGACGCCGACATATTGGCCCAATGCCGCTCGCCTGGCCGGCTGGCCAGCTCGACCGGATAGCCTTCCTTCAGGACGGTTCCGCCTTGCCCGGTCTTTTCGACGATCTCGTCGACCAGGGGGGCGATCTCGGGGAGGACATCGTGGATCGGGGCGCCGAGCCTCGCCGGGTGGCGGTTGCCGATCAGGTCGGCGGCGGCGGCATTGTAGACCGTCGATCGTTCCGGCCCCCAGGAGATGAACATCGGCATGTGCACGCCCAGTGCCAGGGCCAGGTTGGCGCGCAGGGCGGCCGGCCATGCTGCCGGCGGCCCCAGGGGCGAAGCCGACCAATCCGTGTCCGCGATCGCCGCTCCCATCGCGCCGCTGCGCCGGAGCAATTCCCACTGCTCGCCCGCCATGTTGCCCGTGCCGTCCGCCATGCGCCCCTGCCTGGTCGGGAAACGACTATGCGGGTGCAAATGGCCCCGCGCATAATCCGGTTTCCCCCGTTCGATCGACAGGCAACGCACAAATCCTGAAATGGATCAATGTTTTGGACCAGCTCCGGCAACTCTTCCCGCGCCCGGCAGCGCGCGTCGGTACTTCCCATGGCCCTGCGCATCGGACCGGCGGGGAAGGGGGATGGTCGGCGACGGCTTTCGATCAACGCCTTGCCCGGTCGACGACCGACATGGCCGCGGCTTGAGCGCGCGGGCCGAACGGTCCAGTTTCCGCCGATACAAGGGAGGATGCCATGCGCTGTCGATCGATGTTCCCGGCTCTCGCGGGGGCGGCCCTGCTGCTCGCGGCGGCGTCCTCCGCCGCGGTACCCGCCTATCTGCAAAAGGCGGTGGCGGCGCCGGGACGCCCGGCCGATGCGACCATGCTCGATGCAGGCCGCAAGCCTGCCGAAGTGCTCGGTTTCCTCGGGTTGAAGCCCGGCATGGCCGCCGCCGACGTCATGACCGGGTCGGGTTACTGGGCGGAGATCATGGCCAATACGGTCGGTCCGCGCGGCAAGGTCACGGCGTTCGAGCCGGCTCAGTTCTACAATGATCCCGAAGAGCAGAAGGTCTGGAAGGCGTTGACCGCCCGGCGGTCCGACATCGACTTCCAGCGCTATCCGTTCGAGGCCTTCTCGGCCGGCGACCGGCGCTTCGACGTCGTGATGATCAGCCTCAACTATCACGACCTCTATTGGGAATCGGCCAAATACGGCATTCCGCGCACCGACCCGCAGGCCTTCCTCGCGCAACTCTACGCGGCGGTGAAGCCGGGCGGCGTGGTGGGCGTGATCGATCATGCCGGTCCGGCCGGCGATACCCGCGCCGTCGTCGACAAGCTCCACCGGATCGACCCGGCGGTGGTGAAGGCCGACTTCGCGGCGGCCGGCTTCAGGCTGGAGGCGGAAAGCCCGCTGCTCGCCAATCCCGGCGACGATCACACCAAGCTGGTGTTCGATCCCGCAGTGCGCGGTAGGACCGATCTTTTCCTCTACCGCTTCCGTAAGCCGAAACAGGGCGGATCGACCGCCCCGTGACGGGCCGGCACGGCGTGCGACCTTTCGCCTTTACCACTTGTTAGCACCTCGCCTTCTATGATCCTGGCGAGGGAGTCGCCCATGATCAGCAAGATCGTCGCCGCCGAACGCACCGCCTCCGTGGTCGATAGGGATAGCCGATGGCATCCGGGTGCCTGCGTCATGGTCGCGATCGTCCTTGCGCTGGCCTCCTGGGCTCCGGTCCTCGTCGCCGGAGCCTTGCTGAGCTGATCAACGCAGGCCGAGGAACAGGCGGCGCGTCACCTTCCCCTTCGCCAGAAGGGCCTCCAGCAGCATCGGTCCGGCAATTGCCGCGGCGAGGCCCGCGATCAGATGGATCGCGAAACTCTCGATCCCGAGCGTCTTCAGCAGCATCCGCATCGCGACGATGAAGAAGATGTGGAACAGGAAGATCGCGAAGGACGAGGCGCCGATCCGTGCGAGCAGCGCCACCCTCGGCACATGGCCGATCAGCAGCAGCGGCGAGATTCCGCCGATTATCAGCGATAGCCAGGTGCCGCGCCGCGCGCCCATGTGCGGTGGCATCGTCGCCACGTTGTAGGCGTGGAGAGCGAAGGCCACGACCAGGATCGCCAGCAGCAGCCATGTCCAATTCGGCGTCAGCTCGCCGATGAAGCGCCGCGCGGCGATGCCGATGAAGAAGAAGGGCGCCAGGAAGGCCGCGCCGTTGATCGACAGGAAATCGAACGGTTCGGCGGGGACGGTCAGCAGGAAGGCGACCAGCACCGCCATGGCGCAGCCCCGCGGCGACCCGAGCAGGAAGCGTTCGAGCAAGGGCAGCAGCAGGAAGATCAGCAGCATCGCCTGCAGGAACCAGTAGATTTCGTAGGAGAAGAAATAGGCGTGGAGAAGGCCGGCGGCGGCATCGGCGGGCGGCATCGGCGCGCGCGCCAGCGCCACCAGGTAGAAGAGCGTCGTCGCCGACAGCAGCGGCAGCGCCAGCCGCCGCAGCTTGCCTTGCAGGAAGCGGCCGGGCCGCGCCGGGTCGAGCGGCTTAAATGTATAGACATAACCGGAGATGAAGGCGAACAGCGGCATCCGGACATAGAGCAGGACGTCGAGGACCTGGCGGCCGATGCTGGCATCGGCGATCCGCAGCCCGTCGTCCGCCTTGCCGCCGACGACGTGGAACAGCACGAGCAGCAGGCAGGCGAGGCCGCGCGTCACCTGTACCCGGTCGATCGCCTTCGGTACCGCGACCGTGCCCGCCGCCAGGGGCTTGCCGGGCGCCCGGCTGCTCATCGGAAGGTCAACGCCGGCAAGTGCCGCTCGCCGGGACGCGGCTGGACCAGCTGCCGGAGATAGCCGCTGCCCCAGCCCAGATGCATGATCATCGCCGCAAAGCCGCTGGCGGCGGCACAGGCCGACCGTTGCCGCAAGCCCAGCAGCATCCCGTAGGTCAGGCAGATCGCCGCCCAGCCGATCGCGGGCAGCGCGAAGATCGGGTGCAGCAGGGCGAGAGGCAGCAGCGCGATCGCCACCGGTACCAGCAGGGGCAACGCCTGGCGGGGCTTCAGCCGGATGCGGTGCAGCCGCATCGTCCGGGCGCGGCCCTCGCCATATCTGAAATATTGGCGCAGCAGCGCGCCCGCCGTCTTGCGCGGATGGTAGACGATAGCCTGGCCCGGCTCGAGCCAGATGCGCCCGCCCGCCGCCTGGAGACGGATGTCGAGCTCAGCATCCTCGTTATGGCTCTGCGCCTCGCGGTAGCCGCCGACCTTCAGGAACAGGTCGATCCGCATCAGTGCATGATGGCCATGGTCGACATAGCGCCCCTCGCCGAGATGCCGGTGCGGCGACCCGCCGGTGCCGATCAGCGAGTTCTGCGCCTCGGCGCAGGCCCGCTGGAAACAGGCCTGCCCGCGCGTCACCATCGGCACGACCACCGATGTCGCGTCATGGCGGGCGGCGCTGTCGAGCAGGCCGGCCATATATCCGTCGGGATAGTCGCAATGCGCGTCGATCCGCAGCAGCCATCGTTTGCCGCGCCCCATCGTCGTCACGGCGAGGTTGACCCCGGCGCTCTGGATGCGGCGCGGGTTGGGCAGCAGGTGGATGTTCCGGTGGCGGCGGCGATAGTCGGCGACGATCTCCAGGCTGCGGTCGGTGCTGCCGCCGTCGGCGACGACGATGTCGGCGCCGCCGGTGTCGGCGACCAGCCGATCGAGCAGGCGCGGCAGATTTGCCTGCTCGTTCAGGCAGGGGATGACGATCAGCACGTCGCCGGCGAGGATGTCCGCCGCCGTCACGCGCCGCGCCCCGCCAGCGCCGCCGCCAATGCGGCGCAATCCTCGCGCCCGGTCACCAGGTCGGGCAGCGGGATATGGTCGAGCCGGGCCCGTTCCGCCGCATAGCCCGCCTCGTCGAGCGTACCGAGGAGTGCCGCGAGTTCCGGGACCGGATCGCGGAGCAGGACGCCGGCACCGCGCCGTCGCAGCCATGCGCCGGTCTCGACATGGTCGAGCGCGATCGGCACCGATCCATGGAAGCTGCCCTCGTACAGCCGGTTGGGCAGCAGCCAGGAGGAGTTGAGTCCCTCCTCGAAATAGTCGATCGCCCAGGTGAAATGGGTGCGCCGGTAGAGTCCGGGCAGATCATCGGGCATGTAGGGGCCGGCATAGGCGAGCCCGTCGCTGTCGCGGACCACCCGGTCGAAATCGGGGATCTCCGAGCGCGCGGGCTTGCCGGCGATCAGCACCTTCACCCGTCCCTCGGCCTGTCGTGCAAGCGCGGCCAGCATGTCGAGCGATCTTTGGCAGCGCAGCATGCCGAACCAGCCGATCGTCCAGGGTGGTCCGGGGTCGCGCGGCAGGTCGGGACGGGCAATGGCCTCGGCAAGGCGCAGCACCTTGTTCTCGACGAGCAGCGCAGGCTCCGGCGGCGACAGGCGCGGCGTGAAATAGTTGGATAGGAACGCCGGCGAGCTGGTGACGAGCAGGTCGACCCGTTCGAGATGCGCCCGCTCAATTTTCTGGATCAGCCGATCGACCGCCCGGGTACCGAGCAGGGTGCGATGGATATCGAGACATTCGTAAACGAGGCGCACGTCCGGCCGGCCTCCCGCGACGCGCGCCGCGAGAATCAGGGATTCCAGGTTGCGCGCCATGTAGATGGAACAGTCCTGGACCGCCGTGCCGATGCGGCTCGCAAACAACCAGTTGCGCAGCACCGCCGCGGCGCGCTGACCCAGCCTGGCATCGGCGGTGCGGCCCAGATCGACCACCGGAGCGCCGCCGATGTCGGCGGGGGCGAGGGGAGAACGGCGGAAGCCCAGCACCACCGGCTCCAGCCCGCCCGCTTGCATCATGACGATCCGCCGCGCGACCGCTGCATCGTGCAGGTCATGGACGAAATAAGCGACCTTCAACCTGGTTCCTTTCGAGGCCCCCGCCGCGAATCCCCCGTGTCGACCACCGTCTTATTGCGCTGCACCCAACGCGTGTCGGCAATAGCCGTTTTTCGCGTCGATCGCGGTTTCTTCGATGGCCCGTGCAGTTTGGCGGCCCGAACGAACGCCGCGGACCCTGCCAGCGACGGGGAGATGTATATCCTCTGGCGGATGGCCGATTTCCCTCCTTCTCCGACAGGGAGCCTCCGCTGATGTCCGACCGGCAGCAGGGGGTCTGCGTCATCGTCGCCGCCTATAATGGGGAGCGGACGATCGCCCGCGCCGTGGCGTCGGCGCTGCGCGAGCCCGAGGTTCGGGAGGTCATCGTGGTCGATGACGCCTCGACCGATGCTACCCCGGCCCGCGCCGCCGAGGCCGACGACGGCAGCGGCCGTCTCGCCATCCTGCGCCACGATCGGAACCGGGGGCCGTCGGTCGCGCGCAATTTCGCGCTCCGGTCCAGTTCGGCCGATCTCGTCGCGGTCCTCGATGCCGACGATTTCATCGTGCCTGGCCGCTTCGCCCGGCTGCTGGCGATGCCCGACTGGGACATGATCGCCGACAATATCGCCTTCGTGCCCGAAAGCCGGGCAGCGGGGTTCGCTTTCGCCGACCTGCGCGATTTTCCCGCCAACGGGCGGCTGATAGGGCTCCCCGCCTTCGTCGCCGGCAATATTCCGCGGCGCGGGGTAATGCGCGGCGAGCTGGGCTTCCTGAAGCCGCTGATGCGCCGCGATTTTCTCGTGCGGAACGGGCTGGGTTACGACGAGGCGCTGCGACTGGGGGAGGATTTCATCCTTTATTGCCAGGCGCTCGCGGCCGGGGCGCGGTTCCGGCTGACCGACCTTTGCGGCTATGTCGCGGTCGAGCGCGCGCATTCGCTCAGCGGTCGGCACCGTACCGCCGATCTCGCGGCGCTGGCGGTCGCGCATGAGCGGCTGCTCGGCCTTCCTGGACTGCCCGCCGGCGACCGCGCCCTGGTCGAGCGTCATCTCGGCCATGTCCGGCGCAAGCTGCACCACCGCGATTTCCTCGACCGCAAGCACAGCGGCGGCCTTCCGCGCGCGGTGAGCGACTATGCCCGCCGGCCCGCGACCTTGTGGCGGATCGCGCAGGACGTCGCCCGCGACAAGCTGCGCCGCCGGAGCGATATCGACGGGGCGATGGAGCCCGAGGGCGCGCTGCGCTATTTGTTCGGCTGACGTGGCAGCCGCCAGGGAGAATGGCACAAGGGGAACGGATTGATCATCGATCTCGAGCAGGTGGCCGATGGCCAGCTGTGGGTGAACTCCGCGATATGTATCGTGGGCGGTGGCGCGGCGGGCGTCACTATCGCCAAGGCCTTGCTCGACCGCGGCGTGGACCTGTGCCTGCTCGAAGCGGGCGGCACGAAGACCGAGCTGGCGCAGCAGGCCCTGCTCGACGGCGAATCGATTGGCGCGCCAATCCGTCTCGACGAAGGCCGCTTCCGCCGGCTGGGCGGTGCCACCGGCAGCTGGACCGGCCGCTGCGCCGAACTCGACCCGATCGATTTCGAACGGCGCGACTGGGTTCCGGGCAGTGGCTGGCCGATCGGGCTCGACGACCTCCGGCCCTATTACCGCGCGGCCGAGGCGATGTGCGGCTTCGGCGAACCCTGGCGCGAGCATGTGCGCGAGTTCGAACGGCTCGCCGCCTTCGACATGGTCGACGAAGCCATCGAACCCTTTCTGTGGCGCTTCGCCCCGCACGGCCGCAATCGCTACCAGGATTGGGGTAGCCGCTACCTGGCCGAACTGCGGCGGTCCCGCCGGGCCAAGCTCATCCTCCACGCCAATCTGACCCGGATCGAGGATAGCGCCGACGACAACCATATTCGCGCCATCGTCGCCGAGTCCGCCAGGGGGGGCTCGGTGCGGGTCGAGGCCCGGCATTTCGTGCTCTGCTGCGGCGGGATCGAGAATGCCCGGCTGCTGCTCAACGCGGCGATCACCGCCAGCGGCCCGCTGCGTGCCGTCGGGCAGACGACCGGGCACTATTTCATGCAGCATCCGCGCGTGAAGGTGGCCGACGTCATGCTCGACCCGGCCGGAATGGGGCTGCAGAACCTGCTCAACCGCTTCGTCGTCCGGAGCGGCACCGAATATGAGACCGGCCTGGTCCTGCGCGATCGGCAGCAGCGCTCCGAACAGCTGCTCAATGCCAGTGCGGTAATCCGCTACGCGCCGAGGCCGGGATCGCTGCGCGACGCGATCCAGCAGCTGCGCGCCGGGACGCCGCTCAACCGGATCCGGATGACCGCGCCGCGGCAGGGCGTCAGGCCCGGCGACTTTTGCCGCGACGTCTGGCGCTATGCGCGCGGCGTGCATCCGATCCTCGCCGATCCGGTGGCGAGCGTCGTCGTCGATGTCGAACAGGCCCCCGATCGCGCGAGCCGGATCGCGCTCGCCGACAGCAAGGACAGCTTCGGGCTCAACAAGGTCCGGGTCGATTGGCGGATCGCCGACCTCGAACGGCGGACGGTTGCGCATTTCACCGGCCGCATCCGCGAGATGTTCGCCCGGCAGGGATGGGGCTCATTGCTGCCGATCGCCGGCCTCGAGGAAAGCGGCGGGCTGACCGCCGAGCATATGATGGAAAGCTACCACCATCTGGGCGCGACCCGCATGTCGGCGACCCCGGCGACCGGCACCGTCGATGCCGATGGCCGGGTCCACCAGCTTGCCAATCTCCACGTCTGCGGCGCCTCGGTCATGCCGACCGGCGGCCATGCCAACCCCACCTTCACGATCGTCGCGCTGGCGCTGCGGCTGGCCGAGCGGATCGGCAAGCTCGCGGCGCCCGTGCTCACGCCGACCGTGGACGGCTGAACGACGCCGACGCACTCTTCCGACATCAGGCGGCGGCGAGCGGCTCCACGCCATACATGCCGCGATCTGTGCGGCGCGCGTCGAAATAGGACCGGATCGACGATCGCTTGAACAGGTGGCGGGCCATGATGCCGAGCTGGCCGAGCTCGAACCTGCGGTCGGTGACGCCCGACAGGCGCCGCATGCGATAGGTGACGGGCAGCAGCATATTGCCCTCTATCCGGTTGCGGAGCGATTTCGGGAAGGCCGCGATGGCACCGAAGAAGCGTCGCGCCTCGCGCCCGTCCTGGAAGATCGACCGGGCACCGCGCTGGAAGATGCGGCGCAGCGCGGCCTTCTCCTGCTCGCAAAGGTCGACGACGGCGAGCGATCCGGCCCGCTGCGCGGCCGCCTCGAAATCGGCGGCCGCGAGGTCCCACAGCCCCTTGCGCGCCATGATGCTGCCGCGCTGGATCAGCGCGGTCAGCGTCTCGCGCGGGGACAGTTCGCCATTCTGCGGCGTGCCGATGTAGAATTCGGCCAGCTCGTGGCTGCCGTGAAGCTCGCGGAAGATCAGGTGGTTGTACTTCCGCCAGGCCTGCTCGACCTCGTGCGCCTTGACGGTCGCGCCCTTGGGGCCGCGCACGCCGGCATGGTGGCGTTGATGGAAGGCGACGATCGGCAGGCCGACCCCCTTGAACGCCCGTCCCAGCCGCAGCGCCATCTCGTAGTCCTGCGACCGGGCGAGGCGGGTGTCGAACGGCCCGACAGCGGCGTAGCAGCTCCGCCGCGCGAGCATGGCGCCCTGCCAGATGAAGAAATCCTCCATCAGCCGGACATACAGCGCCGCGCGCTCGTCCGACGCATAGGCGGTGTTGCGCTCGCGCGCATCGTTCGGCCATTCGCCGAAGAATTTGTCGCACAGCCCATAGGCGTAACCGGCATCGGGACGATCGACCAGCGCCTGGTGGAGCGCGGCGAGCGTGCCCTTCGCGGCGATATCGTCATCGTCGAAGATCCAGACGAAGTCCTGCGAGGCGCGGGCCAGGCCGTTGTTCAGCGCGGCGGCCTTGCCGGCATTGTCCTGCCGCACATAGGCCACGCCACGCGCCGCATAGGCGGCGACGACCTCGCCCGTCGCATCCTCCGAGCCATCGTCGATGACGATCACCTCCGCGGGCGGAGGCTCCTGGCCCAGCACGCTATCCAGCGCCTCGGCCAGGTAATGGGCGCGGTTGAAGGTCGGCATCAGCACCGTCACGGGAAGGGGGGCATTCGCGGCATCGGTCATATGGGCCGTGTCTCCGTTGTCACGCCTCCCCCCCGGAGGCGATTCGGTGTGGATCACCGGTCGACGGCTTCGCCCGCGACCTGCCTTGCGCGCCCCATCGGGGCCATCCGGCGCGCAAGGCCTTGTGAGTCCGTTGCCCAACCCTATTCCGATGCTCGGATGAAAAAAAGATGGTTTTATGCTGCAGTGCGAATATAACGATCGCGTTGGGGGGCAGTAAACACTAACCGTAGGGTGGTGCACTGCCATGATATCGGCACGGGAAGAGAGGTCTTCCGCAGATAATAGAGACCTCCGGCGCCATGCTGTTCATGGAACGGTTGCGATTGGTGCCGCGCAAGTTGTGAAATTTGCAACGCAATTACTGTCCGTCGTGATTTTGGCACGGCTCCTCGCACCTGCGGACTTTGGATTGTTCGCCATGGTCATGCCGTTGGCGGCGTTCGTGATGATGGTGCAGGACATCGGGTTGTCGCAGGCGGTGATCGCCTCCCCGCATCTCTCCCATGCCCAGGCGAGCACGATGTTCTGGATCAATGCGGTGCTGTCGCTTGTCCTGGCCGTGACGTTCGCCGTGTGCGCACCGCTGATCGCGGCCTTCTTCGACGAACCGCGACTCGTAGCACCGGCCTTGGCGCTGGCCGGATCTGTCCTCGTCTCCGGGCTCGCCACCCAGCATTTCGCCCAGCTTACCCGGTCGCTTCGATTCGGGACGATCGCGCTCATCGACATCGCCTCGACCCTGTTCGGCTTCGCGGCGGCGCTCGCGCTCGCGTGGTTCGCGCCCAGCATCTGGGCGCTGGTCGCTTCGGTGCTGGTCGGCATGGCGGTCGGGCTGGTCGGCGCGTGGCTGACGGCGCGCTGGTTGCCGGGGCGGCCCGCGCCTTTCGGCGAGGTGCGCGAACTGCTTCGCCTCGGGGCGGGGCTCTCGACTTTCACTCTCACCAATTTCCTCGCCCGCAATCTCGACAATGTCATGATCGGGCGCTGGGCGGGCGCGGTGCAGCTGGGTTTCTACGATCGCGCCTACAAGTTGCTGCTTTTCCCTTTGCAGCAGATCAACAACCCGATCGGCCGGGTGATGGTGCCGGTGCTGTCGCGCCTTGCCGACGAACCGCACCGCTACCGCCATGCCTATCGGCGCACGATCCGGCTGATGCTGATGATCACCCTGCCCGGCGTCGCCTTCATGCTGATGTTCGCGGAGCCGCTGGTGGTCACGCTGATGGGACCGCGCTGGCAGCCGGCCGCGGTCATCTTCACCTGGCTCGCCGTCGCGGCGCTCCACCAACCGATGACCTCCACCTTCGGCTGGCTGTTCATCAGCCAGCGGCGCGGCGGCGAGTTCGGACGCTGGGGCGTGTTCAACATGGTCACGAGCATTCTCGCCTTCGCGGCGGGCCTGCCCTGGGGCGCGGTCGGCGTGGCGGCGGCCTATGCGCTCAGCGACCTGCTGGTCCGCATGCCGGTCCTGTGGTGGTGGGTCGGCAGGGCGGGGCCCGTGCGCCACCGCGACCTGCTGTCGATCATCTGGCCGTTCGCGAT
Source organism: Sphingomonas sp. Root720 (assembly GCF_001428605.1). GTDB lineage: Bacteria > Pseudomonadota > Alphaproteobacteria > Sphingomonadales > Sphingomonadaceae > Rhizorhabdus. Next base: position 79,840 of record NZ_LMID01000016.1, on the reverse strand, counting down.
CGCGCTGGCCGGCACATTGGCCGGCCTGGCCGGATGGCGCTTCTGGGGCGGCGCCACCAGTCTGCCGGGGCTGGTGCTGGCGGCCTGTTTCGCTTTCGGGAGCTTCTGGTTCCTGCTCGCATTCTCCACCGCCGGCCGCGCCACGCTGGCCGAGGCCGCGGGCCTGGCGAGCGCCAGACTGGGCAGGCTCGGGCCACCGGCCCGTGTGCCGGACCGGCACGAGGGAGGGGTAGGGGAACCCGCAACCGAATCACGTTGAGGCTGAAAGGGGGCTTTTGGCAGGTCAAATCGGAGGTTGATAATCGATCATGGACCATGTGCAGGACTTCCCCACCGCGGACAACCGGGCCGAAGGCGGGCGGCTGAAAGGCTTGCTGCCGGATCCCGGCCACCTGTGGATGATCTTCAGGCGGCATTTGTGGCTGTTCCTGGGGGTCGCCTTGCTGATCCTCGCGGCGGTGGTGCTCCGCACCGTGACGATGGTGCCGATCTACACCAGCACCGCCAGCGTGGTGATCGAGCCGCGCACCAACGACGTCATCAAGATGCAGTCGGTCGTGCCCAACCTCCCCAAGGACAGCGACGTCGTCGATACCGAGGTGCGCATGCTCACCTCGCCGACCCTGGCGATGCGCGTGGCTACCGACCTCAGCCGCCAGGGCTATGAGGTCGGGCCGATCCGGAGCGAGGCCGAACTGCAGCGCGCCGCGGCGCGGCTGCTCCGTCAGGTCGCGGTCGTCCGCTCGGGGCTGACCTATGTCATCGACATCACCGCGAGTTCGGACCGCCCCGACATGGCCGCGGCAGTCGCCAACAGCTTCGCCCGCCAATATGTCGCGGCGCAGACCGATTCGAAGGTCGGCGCGACCCGGTCGGCCAATGTCTGGCTCAACCGCCGCATGACCGAATTGCGCGCCGCCGCCGGTGCGGCCGATGCGGCCCTCCAGAACTACAAGATCAGCAACGGCCTGATGAGCGCCCAGGGCGCCACGATGGCCGAGCAGGAAGTGTCCTCGCTCAACCAGCAGATTTCGCTCGCCCGCGCCGAACTGGCCGAGAAGCAGGGCCGTCTCAGTGCGGCGCGCGCCCAGCTCCAGCGCGGCGGCAAGGGCGCCGATGTCGGCGCGGCGCTCGGCTCGGGCACCGTCGCCGGCCTGCGCGCCCGCGAGGCGGAAGCCAGTCAGCAGCTCGCCCAGCTCGAGACACGCTATGGCGATCTCTATCCCGAGGTGCGGACCGCCAAGAGCCAGCTCGCCGACATCCGCTCCCAGATCCAGCTCGAGATCGACCGAATCCTGTCGAGCCTCGAGGCGGAGGTGCGGGTCGCGTCCTCGCGGTTGAGCTCGCTTCAGGGCAGCCAGGCGCAGGCGAGGGGCACGCTGGCGTCGAACAACTCGGCGCAGGTCGGCTATCTGGAACTCGAACGGCGTGCGGAGGCGAGCAAGCAGATCTACGAGGCGTTCCTCAACCGATCGAAGGAGACCGCGGCACAGGAAGGCCTGCAACAGCCCGACGCGCGCATCTCTTCGCTCGGCGTGGTGCCGACCCTACCGGACTCGCCCAACGTCAAGCTCGCAGCCCTGTTCGGCATCGTCGGCGCGCTGTTCGGCGGCCTGGTCGCCGTAGCGCTCGCCGAATATCTGCAGCGCGGAGTACAGACCAAGGACGACGTCGAAAAGCGCCTGCGCGTCCGCTATGCCGGTGCGGTGCCGAGCCTGGGCTCGACGCTGGGCGGCCTGCGCGAGACCGAGACTCCCCAGGACTATATCATCTCGCACCCCTTTTCCTCGTTCGCGGAATCGCTGCGCAGTCTCAGGGCCTTCGTGGCCCTGCGCAGCCGGGCGCGGACGCTGGCGATCACTTCGCCGCTGCCGCAGGAGGGCAAGACCACGACCTCGGTCTGCCTGGCCCGCACGGCGGCGATGGCCGGGACGAGCACCGTGCTGGTCGACTGCGACCTGCGCCGCCGCGGATCCAGCGAGATGCTGGGCATCCAGCCGAGTGTCGGCCTGATCGAGGTGTTGTCGGGCCAGGCCCGTCTCGACGATGCGCTGGTCGTCGACGAGGCGACCGGCCTCCATGTCCTCGGCACGGCCGAAGGGCAATTGAGCGCCTACGACCCGCTGACCCCCGCCAATCTCGACAAGCTGCTGCGCCAGCTGCGCGAGCGATTTGAGCTGGTGGTGATCGATACCGCCCCGATCCTGGGGGTCGCCGATGCCCGCGCGGTCGCCTCCGTGGTCGACAGCGTCCTGGTCATTACCCGCTGGCGCAAGACTTCGATCAGCGCGGCCGAGACGGCGATCGAACTGCTCGTCGACGCCAATGCCAATATCGCGGGCCTCGCGCTGACCCAGGTCGACATCCGCCGCTACGCCAGCACGGGACAGAGCGACGTCTACGGCTACCACCAGAAATTCAAGGGATATTACCAGAACTGACCGCTCTTGGGGGCAAGGGAAATCAGAGGAGGAAGCATGCGAATCCCCCAGTGGCTCACCATGTTGTCGGGCACTGCACTATGTTCGGTCGCGCAGGCGCAGGATATTCCGCCCGACGTCGGCGTCGCCGATCGCAACCGTCCCGCGTTCGACGCGCCCGGTCTGAGCGCCGGCTCGCTGCTCATCTATCCGAGCGTGACCGGTCGGGCCGAATATGACGACAATGTCCTCGCCAGTTCGGCCGGCAAGCGCGGCGACAAGATCTTCTATCTCGAACCGGAGGTGCGGGTGCGCAGCAATCTGGCGCGCCACGCCTTCGACCTGAAGGCCTATTATCACCGCAGCTTCCACGCCAAGCTCGATACCGAGGATGCCAGCGAATATGGCGCCAACGGGCGCGGCGTCGTCGACGTCACCCGGCGCACGCGGATCCGCTTCACGGGCAGCGCCGAGCGCAACGCGGAGAACCGCAGCAGCCTGGGCAGCTTCACGGGATCGCGCACCCGCGTGAAATTCGACCGCTATGCCGGGTCGGCGGGGCTCGAACAGGAGGTGGGTGACTTCATCCTGCTCGGCAAGGGCGAATATCGTCGCATCCGCTATATGGACACGACCGATCCGCTCGGAAATCCGATCGACCTGAGCTTCCGCAACCTCAAGGTCCGCAATGCCACGGGCCAAGTTTCGTACCGCCTGCGATCGGGCACCAGCGCCTTCGTCAGGGTCCAGCGCGAGAAGCGCACCTATGACCTGCGGCCGGGCGACCCGGGCTTCGATCCCATCACGCAGACCGACCGGAGCGCGAAGGGCCTGCGCGCCGAAGCCGGTCTGGGGCTCGAACTGACCAGCCTGGTCTACGGGAATATCCGGGTGGGCTATCTGAAACAGAATTATGCCGATCCGAAGCTGCGCGACGTCGACGGCCTTTCCTATGGCGCCGACATCCTGTGGAACATCACCTCGCTGACCAGCTTCAAGCTCACCGCCCAGCGCGCGGTCGACGAGACCAGTTCGCAGACCACGGCGGGCAATCTGCGCAGCGAGTTCACCGCCGATATCGACCATGAGCTGTTGCGCAACCTGATCCTCTCGGTCGGCACGCGCTATGCCCGCATCAGCCCCGCGGGCCTTTCCCCCAGGAGCCGCGAATATGAGGCGCGGTTCGGCGCCCGCTATCTGCTGCCGGGCAGGTTCATGGAATTGCGGGCAGGTTACGCCTTCGAGAAGCGCAGTTCGGCGAACCCCGCGATTCGTTTCAGCTCGAACAATGTGTTCGTCGCGCTGATGTTCAAGCGCTGATCGTCACGAGGTCCGGCGCAAGCGCGGCGTTGTCGCCCGCCCGGGCCTCGCCGACGGTGTCCGTCCGCCGCACAGCACCGCCAGCAGGCGCGGTGCGATGCGGCTCAGCACCGCGTGGAGCGCCACGCCCGCCGCCAGCGCCTGCAGCGGGGCCGTCAGGAAGAACAGCGGATAGAGCGGGTGGTCATAGTCGAGCCCGATCCGGTGAAGGACATTCCAGGCAAGGCCCAGCCACAGGACGTGCGAGCAGAAGACCAGGAAGATCATCGGTTCGATCGCCGTCACCCTCCCGGCCCAGGGCTGTCGCACGACCCAGCCGGCCAGCAGCCAGGTGGCCCCGGCGCCGAACACCCTCTCCAGATACAGCCCGGCGGTGAACGCCGCATCGAGCGTCGGCTGATCGAAGGCGCCGGTCAGCATCGCGGTGGTGACCGAGGTGGTGAAGGCCGGGACGAGCAGCGCGGCCGCTGCGATCAGGGCGGTGGCGGTCCGGCCCGGCCTCGCGCGGACCTTGCCTAGCGCGACCCCGACCCCGACGGTGAAGAACAGGAAGGGGCCCGAACCGATGAAGAGCGGATAGGTCCAGTCGGCGAGCGTGATGGCCAGGGCGAACAGGATCGCGGGAACCGGCCAGCGACCGATCAGGGCCCTGAGCAGCGGGTAGAGGATGGCGCAGACGAACATGTCGCGCAGGAAATAGAGCGGCAGGATCGCCGGCTCGGCGGTCAGCGCGAAAAGCTCGTTGGCCCATCCGAGCCAGCTTCGCTCGGGAAGGCCGCCGTCGAGGATCGCCGCCAGCAGCACGGCGATCAGATTCCAGCAGAACAGTGGGACCAGCAGCGACCATGCCTTTTTCGCAAGCCGCGCGCGGGGGGCTATGCCCGTGTCGAGGCGCACCATCAGATAGCCCGAAATGATGCTGAGCAGCGGCACGCTCGCCCGGCCGAACAACTCCTGGCAATATTGGAAGACCAGATCGAACGCTCCGATCGCGCGTGGCGGATCGCCCAGGTCGATCCGCCACGGCGGCACATGGATGATCACCAGCCCCAATATGCCGAGGACACGGGCGACCTTGATGGAATTGGAGACTGCGGGGGAGAGAGGGGGCCTGGGGCGCTCGGGCGGGGGACCGCTCAAGCCGTCGCCTTCGGGCTGTACAGGGGTCGGCGGCGCTCGCCCCGAAACTGGCGCGGCCGGCCGGGAAGCGGTTCGGGCCGGTAGCCGCGCGCGAGCCAGCCGACGCTGACGACCAGCCCCGCGGCGAGCAGCGAGGTGGTGTAGTGGAAGGGGCCGGTACCGATCGATTCGAACGGCATGCGGACGACCTCGTAGGTCAGCAGCGTGCACCATCCGATCATGATCGCATCGGGCCGGATCATCGTCCGCATCAGCAGCGTGATCGCCAGCCCCGAGAAGACGAGGGCGAACAGCGCCAGTCCGATATAGCCGAGATGGACGAGCAGTTCGGTCGGGGTGCTGTGGAAGTTGAAGCCCGACCGGGAGGCGATGCCCGCATGACGCCATAATCCCTCGGCATCGAGATTGCCCTTGCGCCAGAAGGCGTTGTAGCCCAGCCCGAGCAGCGGCTTTTCGGATATCAGCGCGTCGGCCCGGTCCCACAAATAGGTCCTGCCGGTCAGCGTGCTGTCCTTGCCCATCGCCCGCGACATCTGCGCGACCAGCGGCGGCAGCCAGATATGATGGGTCAGCACCGCGGTCGAGATGCCGACGATCGCGGTGATCGCCGTCACCACCCGCACGGCCTTCTGGAATAACCGCGAGAAGCTCCACAGCAGGAACAGCGGGACGGCGATTGCCACCGCCAGGATGGCGCCCGAGGATCGTGAGGCGATGAGCATCTCCATCTGCACCGCAAGCGCGACCAGGGCGACCAGCGCGAGGAAGCGCTTCCGCTCCTCGATCGAATCGAACAGGACGGCGAGCGAGAGGATGACGCCCACCGCGCCGCAGTCGCCCGCCGTGTTCTTCGCCTGGGCGAGGCCGGCAAAGGCCGAGTTGCCCATCGCGCCGCCGCCCCAGGTGACGCTGCGCCCGAACAGCAGCGAGGAGAAGGCGTAGACGGTAAAGGCGAGGAACACGCCCCGCATCGCCGCCTTCCGGTCCAGCCCGGCGCCGATGATGCAGCCGATGAAGGCGGTGATCAGGAACTGGAAGCCATAATAGCGGGTGGCGTCGGGATCGAGCGACCACAGGCAGGACGTCACCGCGAACAGCGGCAGCAACAGGTAGAGGCTCGACGCGCGCAACAGGCGCGGCAGGTCCTCGCGCCGCCAGATGCAGTGGAAGGCCAGCAGGACCAGCAGGAGCAGCGGGGTCAGCGACTTCAGCTGCGGCACGAACAGCATCAGGCTGACCGACGCAAAGCCGAAGAACAGGTCGTAGCCCTTGGCAGCGCGGATGTCGGTCGGCCGTTCGGCCGCAGCAAGCCGCGCGATCACCAGCGTAGCGGGAGCGCTGTTCATGCGGACCCTAGAAGAAGCGCTCGCCGACCCGGACCGTGTCGCCCGGCATCAACAGCACCGCCTTGCCCTTGATCTCGACCGGTCGCTCCATCGTGTCGAGCGCACGCTTGATGAACACCCGGCGGGTGTTGGCACGATAGCCGAAGCCGCCGGCCATCGCGACGGCCTGCTGGACGGTGATGCCGTTGACGAACGGATATTCGCCGGGCTTGTTGATCTCGCCCAGTATGTAGAAGGGCCGATAGTTCAGCACCTCGGCACTGACCCTCGGATCCTTCAGATAGCCGGCGGCGAGCTTCGAGCGGATGTTCTCCTGCAGCGCTTCTACCGTCTGCCCGCTGGCGGGGATGTTGCCGATCAGCGGGAAGGAGACGATGCCCGTGCTGCTGACGACATATTCGCCCTCCAGCTTGGGCTCGCCGAAGACACTGATCCTGAGCTTGTCGCCAGTCCCCAGCACATAACCGGGCGCGAGCGTGGTTCCCAGGGGCACCGGGGGCTGGTCCTCCCGCGCGGCGGCGGGGACGGCCAGCCCTAGCATCATGAGCAGCGCGAGCGCCAGGGCCGCGGCGCGGCGAAGGGTAGATGTGGCGAAAGCCTTCATGTCGAAATCCTTTTCGCTGCCGGATCCGATCCCCGGCAGATCAATAGGCCTCCTTGTGGAAGAACAGCGTGATCGCGGTGCGGACGATGATCACGAGATCCAGCGAGATCGACCAGCGTTCGATATATTCGAGATCGCTGTCGAAGCGCCGGATGATGTCCTCCTCGCGCAGCGTGTTGCCGCGGAAGCCGCGCACCTGCGCCAGGCCGGTCAGGCCGGGAAGGACGCGGTGTCGGGCCGGATAGCGCGCCACCACCTCCTCGTAGAGCCGGTCGGCCGCCTTGGCGCCATAGGCATGGGGACGCGGGCCGACCAGGGACATGTCGCCGCGCAGGATGTTGATCAGCTGCGGCAGCTCGTCGAGGCTCGTCTTGCGGATGAACGCGCCGACCCGGGTCACACGGGAATCGCCGCGCGTGACCAGCTTGTCGGCATTCTGATCGCTCGCCGCGAGGTGCATGCTCCGGAACTTGAGCATGGTGAAAGGCTCGTTGTTCATGCCCCGGCGCTTTTGCCGGAACAGCACGGGGCCGGGTGACTCGATCCAGATGGCGGCGGCGACGAACAGCATCAGCGGGCCGAAGAAGAGCAGCGCCAGCGCGGCGACGCTGCGGTCGAGCGCTATCTTCATCAGGGCGCCGATGCCCTGCATCGGCCGCTGGTAGAGCGCGATCGTAGCAAAGGGGCCGCAGCGCTGGATGCTCATCGTCCGGCGGGCGAGTTGCAGTTCCGAAGGCACGATCATGACGTCGACGTTCACTTCCTCGAGGCGGCGGACGACATGTTCGACAACGCCCTGTTCGTGCCAGGGAAGATTGAGCAGGATCGCATCGATGTGACCCGCCCGGGCGCGTGCGATCAGGTCGTCCAGGCCCCAGCGAAGCTTGATCCGTTCGGGCGCCGCGACGTCGACATCGCGGGTTTCGCCGTAGATGCTGTCGATCTGGAAGCGGCGATCGTTGTTGTTGAGGATGTTGAGCAGATGCTCGATCCGGCCGTCGGTGCCATAGATGGCCAGCCGGTCGCCGAGGGTGCCGTTCCGATGGAGCGACGCCGAAAGCTGGTCCGACACCACCATCACGCCGTAGATCACGACGCAGCCGAGCGTCACGCCGGTGGCGATCCACAGCCGCGACAGCTCTAGATGGTCCTTCGACATGAAAGCGAGGACGATGATCGCGCCGGTAGCCTTGAGCCAATAGCCGATCTTCTGCGCCAGCCGGTCGGTGCGGCAGTCGAACGCCGAGTCCGGACCGATGGCGCACAGGCCGGCATAGGTCACCAGCCAGATCATGGTCCCCCAGAACACGCTGACCGGTTCGTGGATGATCCATTTGGGAAACAGCGACGCGCTGAGCATCAGCGCGGCCGCGAGCGCCGCGAATTCACATGCGCGCCGCGTATCGCGCGCGATGTGGAAAGACAGCCCTTTTCGCCGGACCGGCGGCACGGAGACCGAAGCCGGCGACGGCTCGTCGATGATCTCGTCCGGACGGAGCGGCGCACTTGCCATATCATTCCCAGGCTTGAGCCTGAGGTGCATCGTTGAACGAAGCATATCTAGCTCCCTAAACCCACAGCGGCGAGTTTCGATGAGCCCCCAATCACGATTACTTTGCAACGCACCATCCGCAGGGTCAACGCCGTAACGTGACTTGCGCGCGGATTCGTGAATATTCGGCGTGCATTAGGCACCTTTCGCCGCACCGTAAATTTGTTCCATGAATTAGCGAGTATTTTCAGGTTAATTTTGAGATTTATTATCAACCGGTCGTTAAATGCACTCGTTTCGTCGAAAGTGATCGAATTCACCGTCGTTTCGGAGCGTTTGTTCAGTTTCGTGTAATCCAGGCGCTCGGCGATTGGCATTTGGCCATGCTTATGCTGCGGTGCAAAAAGGAGATGGCCATGCGCATCTATATTGCCGGCGGTGTCGCACTGCTCGCCTGCTCGGTCGCGGCACTGGCGATCGGCGGCGGCAAGACCGGGTCGTCCGCCGTTTCCGGGCCGCCGGCGGGGCTCGCGATGCGGATGAGCTTCGAGGAGGAATTCGACGGCAGCGCGTTGCGCGACGATATCTGGCGCACCGCCTACAAGACGTGCGGAAAGGCGGGCTCGATCGCCAACCGCAGTCTCTACGGCAATCGCGAGCGGCAGATATATTTCGATCGCGACTTCCTCGGCGCCGGGGTCCAGCCTTTCGAGGTGCGCGACGGCAAGCTCGCCATTACCGCGCGTCCGCTGTCGCCGGCGGTGAAGGCGAAGCTCGACCGGGCGCTGGCGAAGCAGCCCGCCAACATCGGCGGCAGCGCGCTCGGTCAGGCGCTCTACAGTTCGGGGCTGATCACCACAAAATGCAGTTTCGAGCAGGCCTATGGCTATTTCGAGATCCGCGCGCGCTGGACCGGCGGCAAGGGCATCTGGCCCGCCTTCTGGCTATTGCCCGCCAAGGGCGGCTGGCCACCCGAGATCGACATATTGGAAGCGCATGGCGACAAGCCCGGCACGGTATTCCAGAGCCTGCACTCGAAGCTGCAGAAGTCGATCACCCGCAAGGTGACGATGGCCGGGACCGCCGACCAGTTTCATCTCTACGCGGTGCTGTGGACCCCCGAGCGGCTCGATTATTATATCGACGGCGTCCGGACCGCCTCGATCCCGACCACGGCGGACGCCGGCCAGCCCATGTATCTTCTCGCCAATCTTGCGATCGGCGGGAAATGGCCGGGCGATCCCGACGCGGGGACGGTCATGCCGGCGCGGATGGAAATCGATCACATCCGCGTCTGGCGATTCGCCGACCGTCCCTCCTGATCGTCAGGCGGTGACGGCGGCGGCGCGCGCCGGTGCTTCCTTGGGCTGGGTCGGGCTGCGGCCGATCGAGATATAGTGGAAGCCGGCGCGGGCCATGTCCTCGGGCTCGTAGACGTTGCGCAGGTCGATGAACAACGGCTTCTGGAGCAGGTCGCGCACCCGGTTGAGGTTGAGCGCGCGGAACTCGTTCCATTCGGTCATCAGCACCACCGCCGCCGCATCCTCGACCGCCTGATAGGCGTTGCTGACGAACTCGACGCCGGACAGCATCTTCTCGGCCGCCGCACGGCCTTCCGGATCATAGGCGCGGATCCTCGCGCCCGCCTTCTGCAGTTCCGGAATGACGACCAGGCTGGGCGAATCGCGCATGTCGTCGGTATTGGGCTTGAAGGTCAGCCCCAGGATACCGATCGTCTTGCCTTCGACGCTGCCGCCGCAGGCGGTAATGACGCGGCGGGCCATTTCCTTCTTGCGCTCGTCATTGGCGTCGACCGTCGCCTGGACGATCCGCAGCTTGGCATGGGCCTGCTCGGCGGTGCGCAGCAGCGCCAGCGTGTCCTTCGGGAAGCAGGAGCCGCCATAGCCGGGGCCCGGGTTGAGGAATTTGTTGCCGATGCGGCGATCCATGCCGATGCCCTTGGCCACGCCCTTAACGTCGGCGCCTACGGTCTCGCAGAGATCCGCGATCTCGTTGATGAAGGCGATCTTCACCGACAGGAAGGCATTGGCCGCATATTTTATCACCTCGGCCGTGCGGCAGTCGGTGAACAGAATCGGCGTCTCGCGCAGGAAGAGCGGGCGGTAGATCTCTGCCATCACCTTGCGCGACGTATCGCCCGACACGCCCACGACGACGCGGTCGGGACGCAGGAAATCCTCGATCGCCGAACCTTCGCGCAGGAATTCGGGGTTGGAGACGACGTGGACCTCCTTGCCCGGCACCACCTCGGCGAGAATCGCTTCCACCTCGCTCGCGGTTCCGACCGGCACGGTCGACTTGTTGACGATGACGCAGCCTTCCGGGACCAGCTTGGCGAGGTCGCGGACGGCGGCGAAGACATAGCTCAGGTCGGCATGGCCGTCGCCGCGGCGCGACGGGGTCCCGACCGCGATGAACACCGCTTCGGCATCCTTGACGCCATCGGCGAGGTCGGTCGTGAAGAACAGCCGGTCGCCCTTCACGTTGCGGTTGATCAGGTCGCCGAGGCCGGGCTCGAAGATGGGGATATTGCCAGCATTATAGTCGGCGATGCGCTTCTCATCGATGTCGACGCATGTGACGATGTGGCCGAACTCGGAAAAGCAAGCCGCCGAGACGATTCCAACATAACCTGTACCGATGATCGTCAGGCGCATAAACTTGCCTCCTCGTTGCTGACTTGGGGGATCCGGATGGTGATTTTCGCGAGCCAGCTCCGGTACGACCGATAGCATGCATCGCCGGAAAAATGGATTCGCGCGATGTCCAGCGCGTTGGCCGCGAGCGCGGCACGCGCGGGTTCGGCCTGCATGAGGCCGACCACGGCGTCGGCGAACGGGGTCGGATCATCGGCCTTCAGGACCGCTTGGCTGGCAATCTCCTCGACGCCCTGCAGCGTCACTCCGGTCGCGACGATCGCCTTGCCCCGGGCCAGCGCCTCGATCAGCTTGATCTTGAGGCCCGAACCCTGGATCAGGGGCGAGATCACCACACCGGCGTCCGCATAAAGGGGCGCGAGGTCGTCGACAAGGCCGAGAAACCGGACTCCGGCCGGGCCGCCCTGCGAAAAGGCCGAAGCGACCGAGCCCGCGATGTCGAGCGTGGCCGCCGGCCGCGCGGCCCGGATCGCCGGCCACACCCGCTCGAAGAACCAGCGCAGGCCATGGACGTTCGGCGCGGTGTTGCTGCCGACGAACAGCAGCCGGTCGGTTTCGCCGGGCTGCGGCGCCGCGACCGGATCGGCGGCCATCGGCGCCAGGATCACCTCGCTGTCGGGCAGCGCCTCTCGGATGAAGGCGGCCTCGGCCTGCTGGATCGCGATCACGGCGTCGCCCGTGCCGAGCAGCGCCAGTTCGGCGTCGCGGCCGATCGCGGCCACGCTATCGCCGCCCCCGGTCGTGGCAAAGCCGTCCGAGCGGGCGTGGAACAGGTCGTGCATCACGATCGCGGTCGGCGCCTCGGGCCGGGCGACGAACGGAAAGCCGCGCGACTGGAACATATAGTCGGCGACGACGATGTCGGCGCGGGGCCGGGCATGACGCGCGACGAAGACCTGGTCCGCCTTGGTCCAGGGCATGGCGATCGCATAGGGCGCGGGACGATCGGCGGTCCAGCTGGCCGTGATCCCCATCTTTCGAGCGATATGGCGGGCGATGCCGGCCGCGGCGCCGAAATAGACCCGGGGATCGCGCGCGACGATCCAGCCGCCGATCCGCCAGGCGCCGCGGATGTGGTGGCTGGCGAATATCGCCATCTCCGGTCGCAGCCGGAAGAAGGGCAGGCGCCCGAAGATCCCCGGGGACGGCTGGACGAGATGAGGCTCGTGGCCCGCCGCGCGCGTCGCCCGGGCGAGATCGAGCAGATAGGCCGAACTGCCGTTGGTCGCGCCGATCAGCCGCTGGTTGCTGATGAAGCAGACCCGCGGCATCGCCGGAGCCGGGGCCGGGGCAGGAACGGGGCGAAGGGGCTGGCCGAGGCGCGCGCGCCCGGCCAGCCGTCCGAGCCGGGCCATGATCGGCATGCGGAACAGCGCGATCGATCCGGGGCTTCCCAGCATCAGCCGAACGGCGGCAATCGGGCGGCGCGCCTTGAGCGCCTCGATCGCCCGGGTGAAGTCTCGCGCGGCGCGGATCGCGCGGTTGCGCCGGGCGAGCGCACGCCGGACGTCGGCGGGGGCGTCATGGAGGTCGGCCGCCAGCCGGTCGCCCGCCCGCATCATCGCCTCGACATTGGCGAGCGACAGCCGGTGCGAGATCGAGCGGCCGTGCTTGCGGTAGAAATAGCCGGCCTCCGGCACCGTCCGGTAGCGGGCGCCGGCGCGCAGTAGCTGGATGATCAGTTCGTCGTCCTCGGCGATGCGTAGACGTTCGTCGTAGCGGATCGCGTTGGCGGCGATCAGGTCGCGGCGGATCAGCGGCTTGAGAAAACCGAGATTGGGCATCCGCCCGTAGAGCATCGTCTCGCGGAGATAGTCGGCCGGGGCGACCCAGCGGCCCTGCCGGGCGCGCGGTCCCCGGAAGAAGGTCCCGGGGGGGGTGCGGTCGGTATCGTCGAAGATGAGCAGGTCGTCGGCGACGATATCCGCTTCGATCGCGTCGGCCACCGCGACGAGGCGCCTGAGGCGGTCGGGATGCATCAGGTCGTCGCTGTCGAGGATCGCCACGAAGCGGCCGCGCGCGAGATCGAGCGCGCGGTTGCGCGCGGCCGCCGGGCCGCCGTTGCGGCCCATGCGATGGAACTGGACCCGTCGGTCCGACAGGGCCAGTTCCTGTCCGATCGCGATCGATCCGTCACTCGAGCCGTCGTCGACGATGATCAGCTCGATGTCGCGCAGCGACTGGTCGAGCGCTGATCGGGCGGAGGCGCGCAGATGGGGCGCCGCGTTGAAGCAGGCCATGATGACGCTGACGGTCGGACAGTCGGCGGCGCGGTTCATCCTGGGTCACCCGGCAGTCCTGCCCAGCCCGAACCGGGCGGACGGATGTGATCCCCCCGCCCAAATGATGCAGTGCAAAATGGCAGTTTTCCAAGACTCCCGCCTTCGTCCCGTCGCGAACGATGAAGTGGTCGTCTCAATTGTCGTCCTTCGGGCTGCAGATGACCCAGGCACCCGCTAACTATTAACCCAAGGTTAGACGCGGCTTGCTCGCGCGCGGAGATGCATCTACACCAAATGGCGTGAAACGGGCGCCGGATAAGATCGAAGCGGGCGGCGGAGGGGATGACCGGGACCGGCCTCTCAGGGCCACGTTCCTGTCGATCGGTTCGACCCATTCCCCAGCCCGCAGCTTGCGCGCCTATTTGCGTAGGCGAATGGAACAGCCAGCTACCGCCACCGAAGGCGAACGGCGTTTTCCCGGTGCCATCCGCGTGCTTCTCGGCATCGTTCTCGCGATAGGCAGCTGGATGGTCGTGCTGGGCGGCGCCTGGCTTGCGTTCCGCTACGTCATGGGCTGACCTACCGGGCGACGCCATCGGCCGCCTTCTTTCCGGTCTGGATCAGCCCGACATCGCCGTCCTCGATCCTCAGCGCGGTCAATGTCCCGCTCTGATAGGCGCCGGTGTCGATGCCGATCCGGTTGCCCGCCAATTGCGGTTCCGCCGCGATCGTATGGCCGTGGACGATGATCTTCTCGAAGCGTTCGGTCGACGCGGTGAACTCGGCGCCGATCCACAGCAGGTCCTCCTCCTCCTGCCGGGCGAGCGGCCTGCCGGGGCGGATGCCGGCATGGACGAAGGCATAGTCGCCGAGGACCAGCATCGGCAGGGCCTGCTGGAGACAGAGCAGATGGGACGCCGGCATCCGCGGCAGCAGCGCGTCGCGCGCGGCGATCAGCGCGCGCGCCGGGGCGCCCGGCGGCGGCGGCTCGACGCCATAGCAGCGCAGCGTCGCATCCCCGCCGAACATCAGCCAGTCGCCGTGATCGGCGGGGTGCTCGACGAACTCCAGCATCGCCCGCTCATGGTTGCCCATCAGCAGTCGGACCTCGAACGGGTGGAAGCGCTGCAGCCATGTCACCGCCTCGACGACATGCGCCGAATGGGGGCCGCGATCGATCAGGTCGCCGAGCAGGACGATGATCGGCCGCCGGCCGCGCCAGCGCGCCTCGGCGTCGGCGGCGATGCCGGACAGCAGTTCGCGCAGCAACTGGTAGCAGCCATGGATGTCGCCGATCGCATAGAGCAGTTGGCCATCGACCTTCGCTTCGACGGAGTCGCGGGGCGGAGCGGGGCGGCGGGGCGTCATCGTCATCGGACGCGGTTCGCGGCGCGACCGTGGATCGACAGGCGCTTCAGGTCGCTCGCCAGTTCGCGATAGCCCTCCAGGACCCCCTGGGGATCCCGCGAGGCCAGGTTGCGCAACCGCGCCCAGCGACGCTGATGCTCGACGAGGAAACGCCGCTCAACGCCCTGGTCTATCGCCTCGGCATAGGTCAGGCGAAGGTGGCGATCGGCGTCCAATATGTCGGGGCGCATGCACCAGGCGCGCTCGAGGCGGTCGCCTTCGCAGGCACCGGGGGAGGCAGTTGCCTCGCCGGGTCGGTTCGCGGCTACCCGTGGCGTTGCGGTCTCGCCTGTGGCGCGCTTGACCGACGCGGACGGCGGCCGGAGCGCTTCGGGGTGGACCGCCGTCTCGGCCGTAGCCGCCGGCACGACCGCCACCCTGGCCCTCCGTGGCACGTCGCGCCGTTCGGCGCCCCGCTCGAAAGGCGTTTCGGCAACGCCGATCGCCGGCGCGGCGGCCGGGACGGAGTGGCTGCGCGAATCGACAAGGTGGATGCCGCCGATCGCGGCCATGCCGAGCAGCAGGCCCGCGGTCGCGGCGGCGAGCAGCTGCCCCGCACCCCGCCGGCCCCGGGCGCGCGGCGCGGAGGGGATGGTGGATCCCTCGACGGGCATTGCCCTCGTCCGGGGGGCGACAGGGGTGGCGGCCGGGCCCGGATCGCCGAAGATATCGGTCATATCCTTGCGGATGTCGGCCAGCGAGAGGCGGATCGGCGCCACGGCCGGTACCTCATCGGGCCGTTCGTCGGGCCGGGTGCTTTCGACGATCATGGGAAGGGAACTCCTTCGCCCGTTCCGGCCGGATGGCGATTCGCGGCCGCAAGCGGGATCGGTTGTCGGACGATGCCGGGAAGGGGCGGCGCATCGTCATGGATACGCATCCCATCGCACGGGTGGCCATCGCACGGTGAAGCAGCTTGACCGCATGCGGCCACCAAATCGAGCCTCGCTGCGACCAACGGCCTCGCCGGCGTGGCGGGCGGATGCGACCGTCCCGCAACGGTGGACCCGGCTCACATGGGTTTGCGGCGAAATGTACGTAAATCGTGACGAGCAGAAAGTAACGGATAAGATCATGTGGCTCGAAGGGGTCACGATCACGATCGTGATCGCGGCTCCCGTCGGGGCTGGTCAACTTGTTTGGGATCGAATCCCCCGGCCGCGCCGCGGGCATCCGAGCCGCCCCGGACTGGCGCCGCACGCGCCTGATCGGGAAACGGATCGACGCGGGCGGTGGCGGCCGCTGCCGCCTGGTTCGTCAACGCTTCGCCCTGCGGCGATACCGCTTTGCAGCATGGGCGATTACACGTCGCGAATAATCCAATAGCTTCAAGAGATTGGGGTACGGTGCGAGCGTAGGCGCCGTGGGGGCAAGCAACAGGGATATGGAGTGTCCCGGCGATGGAATATCGTTCTTTTGCCGACCTTGCCGCCACCATTGCGCGGAACAGCTACAAGTTGCCGCCCGACATCGACCTGATCGTCGGGATACCTCGCAGCGGCATGCTCGCGGCGAACATGCTCGCTACCCACCTCAATCTGCCTTTCCTCGATCTCGAGAGCTTTGTCGCGGGGCTCGACCCCTATGTCGGGCGAACCGTCCGGTCGACGATGCGGGTCGACGGGTCGGAGGTGCCGACCCGGGTCCTCGTCGTCGACGATAGCATCCTGTCCGGGGAGTCGATGGTCGAGGTGCGGGCGCGGCTGGCCGAAGCGCGGTCCGGCGCCGACATCACCTATTGCGCGGTCTATGCGGCACGCGAGGATCATCCGGAGATCGACGTCTGGCTCGAGATCGTCGATCATCCGCGGATCTTTCAATGGAACCTGATGCGCCACCGGCGGCTTGGCGATGCCTGTTTCGATATCGACGGCGTGCTGTGCCACGATCCCGCCGCGGACGAGAATGACGATGGCGAACGCTATGGGCAGTTCCTCTCCAATGCGCGGCCGCTCCATCTTCCCGGCGTCCCTATCAAGCATCTGGTGACGAGCCGGCTGGAGAAATATCGCGCGCAGACCGAGGAATGGCTGCGCAGGCACCGCGTCGATTATGAGAAGCTCTGGATGCTCGACCTGCCTTCGGCCGAGGAGCGGCGACGGCTCAAGATGCACGCGATCCACAAGGCGCGGATCTATCGGAAGACCAACGCCTGTCTTTTCGTCGAGAGCGAGGACCGCCAGGCGATGGAGATCGCCGACCTGAGCGGCCGCCCCGTGCTGAGCATCGAGGCGCAACGCATCATCTGGCCCCAGAACCAGGCCGATGCCGCGCGGCACCGGTTCCAGCGAGAGAAATCCCGGCCCGATGCGGCGGGCCAGGGGATGAAGCGGGCGGTGTTGCGGCTGCTCCGTCGCACGTCCGCCGGAACCGCCTTCGTCCAGAAGCTCCGTTCGCTCAAAGCCTGATTCCGCCACGCCTTGCGGCGATCCGCGTCGGCGAGGCGGTTAAAAGTTGCGGTGCAGGACGGTGGGCCGGCCAGAGGGCCGAATTATTGGCCTCGGCGTCAGTCGTTGTCGTAGAACAGACCCGCGAACCCCACAGATTATCGTACCGGATTCGCAACATGTCTTCCGCCTGGAGATGGGTGGGGGTCAGGCCGCACTAGTAAAAATGCGCTACGGGATTCTACGATGCAAGACGATCCCGCCGCCGCGCCCGTCAAATGAACCGGCGTTTTCCATAAGTGGCGATAGGCTAGGTATATCTTTGTATATAACAATAATTATCAATAATGGATAATGATTAATATAGGTTAATTAAAAGAATGTCTCAAGGATGTAGTAAAATTTACCAAAATTGAGCGCGAATGGGGTTAAGTCCATTTCCGGAGATTATCAATATAGATGGCGATCTATGCTCGGCCGGGATTGAGATGAATGCTTGATGAACGACGAAAGTGACTAAGTAAGCTTTGGCTGCTCGTTGACAGCATCGGCTTCAAAGCACAGACTTTTCATCGACCGGCTATGGGGCGGCTGGCTCACATGGCCGGTCTTTTTGCGTTCATGGGAGGTTCCAACATGCCCAAAGCTCAATATGAAGCGCCTGAACTGATCGATGCTGGCCTGTTCGAGGAGATCACCGAGGGCGGTGCAAACGGCTCCGTCCTCGACGCATCCTTCTCGGCCGGCACGCCGGTTTCCGATCTGACCTTTTCCTGATCGGGACGAGACGACTTGGCCAGCCGCGGGTTTCCGCGGTTGGCCCTTCGTCGCGCCTTCACCCAAGACTGTCGGGGGAACATGCCGCAGGATCTGCCGATCAATTCATCCGCGCTCGTCATTCCCGGTGGCGACGTCGTCCATTGCGATCTCGACGGCGAGGCCGTGCTGCTCCACCTGGGAACGCGGCGCTACTTCAAGCTTAATCGCGTGAGCGCCCATGTCTGGGATCGTATCGGCGATAGCGCCGCGGTCGGCGCGTTGCGGCGGTCGATCCTCGAGGCGTTCGACGTCGACCCCGATCGCTGCACGCGCGACCTCGATGCCCTCCTGCAGGCGATGAGCACCGCCGACCTCATCGAGATCAGGCATGTTTCGATTGCGTAGACGCGCCGCACTCGCGTGGCGGCACGGGCGCCTGCTCGTCCAATGCCTCGCGGTCGTCGTCGCGGTCCGTGCCGGCCTGAGCCTGTTCGGCTCTCGCGCCATTCTCGACCATATCGCGAAGCGGGCATCCCCGCGCGTGCCGGATGGGCATCTCCACCTTCATATCTGGTGTGTGCTGCACTGCGCGCGGATCGTGCCGGGGGCGACCTGCCTCACCCAGGCGCTCGCTGCCCATTATCTCTGCGCGCGTGCCGGCTATCCGACCCGCATCCGCATCGGCGTCCGCAAGCGCACCGACGGCGGTATCGCAGCGCATGCCTGGCTCATCCACGGCGAGACCGTCCTGATCGGCGGGCAGGACGAGAATCTCACCCGGTTCACGCCGCTCGTCGATCTGCAGGCCGGTGTGCGATGAGCGGTTTCGCGGTCCTCGTCCGTCGCGACGGCGCGCCTATCGAAGCCCTTCCGCGCGCTGCCGAGGCGGCTCTTCGCCACCCCGTCCGTTGGCTGGGCGGAGAATCCTGGGCGATGGCCGCGCCGATACCGCTTGCCGGGCCCGGCGACGCGGCGATGGCGATCGCGGCCGATGCGCGGCTCGACAATGGCGACGAGCTGGTCGCGACGCTGCGGCTTCCCGCCGGCCTGACCGACGCAGCGATCGTGCTGGCGGCCTATCGGCGCTGGGACGTCGACTGCGTCCGGCGGCTGGCGGGCGATTTCGCCTTCGTCATCCGCGACGATCGGCGCGGCGTGATCTTCTGCGCGCGTGACCATTTCGGTGTCCGGCCCTTTTATTATTTCCTCGACGACCGGCTGTTCGCCGCCGCGACCGTCACCCGCTTCCTCACAGCGCTTCCGGCGATCGGCGACGGGCTGGACGAGCAGGGCGTCGCGGAGCTTCTGGCCGGGGGCTATGCCGACGGGACGATCACCCTGCACCGCGGCATCCGCCGCCTTCCCCCCGGTCACAGCCTGACCATCGCGGCGACGGGCGCGCGGATCGCGCGCTACTGGCACCCCGGGGAAGTGGCGGTCGAGGAATGCAACGATGCCGCCGAGGGGTTCCGCGCCTTGTTCGCGGACGCCGTCGCCCGCCGCTGCGCCGACCGCGACGGCGTCGGTGTGATGCTGAGCGGCGGGCTCGATTCCTCGTCGGTCGCGGCGCAGGCGACGCAGGGCTTCGCCGCCACCGGCCGGCGCATGCCGAGCCTGTCGCTGACGCTCGACGGGACGCCCGGCTGGAACGAGCGGCCCTATATCGAGGCGGTGCTCGGCCAGGGCGGCCTCGATCCGCTCTTCATCGATACCGCCGGCCATGACCCCGTCGCCGAACTGTCCGACTTGCTCGACGAACAGGAAGGGCCCTTCGTCGCCTATAATGCCAGCCTGTCGCGGCGCCTCTATCGCCGGGCTCGGACCGCGGGCCTGACCCGGTTGCTCGACGGCCATGGCGGCGACGAGGTCGTATCGCACGGGCTTGGGCGCCTCAACGAACTGGCCGCCGAAGGCGACTGGCGCGCGCTCTGGCGCGAGAGCGCCGGCATCGCCGGCATCTACGGGCTCGACCGCTGGTCGGTGATGTCCCCCTATCTGAGCCACAACCGCTATATCAGGCTCGCGCGACGACGTTGGGCGGGGGCGTGGGCGCGGCTGGGCCGGGCCGGGCCGGTCGCTCCGTCGCCGCTGGCGCTGGTCGAACCCGGCCTCGCCGCCCGCGTCGGGCTTGCCGAGCGTTGCGCGGACCGCTCCGTCAAGGCCTCCGCGCGCCACAGCGAGCGCGATCTCCACATCGAATTGCTGGCCGCCCCCGGGCAGGGCTATGGCTTCGAGGTGCTCGACCGGATGGCCGGCGCGGCCCGGGTCAGGGCTCTCTATCCCTTTTACGATCTGCGCCTCGCCGAGTTCTGCCTGTCGCTGCCGTCGCACCACAAGCTGAACCGCGGCCAGCCCCGTCATGTCCTGCGGCAGGCGACGCGCGGCCTGCTGCCCGATCGGGTCCGGCTGCGGCCCGACAAATATGATTTCGCGCCCGCGCTGGCCGACGCGCTGCTGCGCCGTCGCGAGACGATCGTCGAGCGGATCGAAGGGGACCGCTCGGGCCTCGACCGGTTCGTCGACATGGACGTCGCGCGTGCGTCGCTCGGCCGGTGGCTCGATCGCGGCCGCGCTGTCGACGGACATTCGTTGTTCGCGACCTGGCGAGTGTTGATGCTGGCACTGTGGCTCGACCGCCGCGAGGGCGTTTCGGCGGGCCGGTCCGACATCGCCGAACGGGAGGCCGCGGCATGAGGAAGATCAGCCGGGAGGAGTGCGGCGAGGCGGCCATCGTCCAGCGCGCCCCTGCCACCGAATATTTCGCCTTCGGCCTGTCGATCCGGTCGGACGTGCCGCTGCCCGAACTGTCGCCGTCCGAGCTGACCGGACGGCATCCAGATCTCGCCATCCGGCTCGAGCCCTGCGGCCGTTCCTTGCCGCCCGAAGGGACCGGGGTGGTGATCGATCTCGATCCGGCCGGCGGCCATTATCTCGCCTGGCCCGGCGTCGCGGCCTTCCGCTTCCGCGGGACCGGCCGGATCGATGTCGAACCCTATGCGGGCGTCCCGGCGGCGTTGCTCGCCTTCCCGTTGCTGGGCCCCATATTCGGGCTGATGCTTCACCTGCGCGGCGCGCTGGTGCTGCATGCCAGCGCGGTCGCGATCGGCGGGGCGAGCGCGGTGTTCGTCGGCGACAAGATGGCCGGCAAGTCGACCACCGCGGCCGCCTTTATCGAGGCCGGCCACCGGCTGCTGACCGACGACCTGCTGGCGATCGACCTGGTCGATCCGCTCGTTCCGCGCATCCTCCCGGCTTTCGCGCAGCTCAAACTGTCCGAGGAGAGCTCGGCCGCGATCGATCTCGATGGCGCCGAGGCGCTGGCGCTCCCCCATGCCGGCCTGCCCAAGCGCCAGTTCCGGCTGAGCGGAGGCTTCTCGCACCGGCAGGTGCGGCCCGACGATATCTTCGTGCTGGAGCGTGGCGGCGACGCGCCTTCGGTCGAACCGCTCGAGGGTTTCGACGCCCTTCGCGCGGTGATGCGCTTCTCCTACGTCGCCCGCTTCGGCCGCGCGGTGTTGCAGGGCACGGCGGAGGCCGACCACATGCAGCGTTGCGCGCGGCTCGCCCGCCAGGCGCGGCTGTGGCGGCTCCGCATACCGGCCGGACTCGACCGGCTTCGCGACACGGTCGCCTTCGTCGAGGCCCTGGCGGGGAACGTCGATGTGCGGCGTCCGGTCTACCCGGAAAGCCGATCGCCATGACCGGCGGGATCGTCGACTTCATCGGCTTCGTGATGCGGCGCGGCGGCGGCAGGGGGGCGACGGCGCTGGCCCTGTTGCTGCTCGCCAGCCTCTTCGAGGGCGTTTCGATCCTGCTCCTGATACCCCTGCTCCAGTTCGCAGACGGCGCCGCGGGCGGCGTGCCGATAGCGGGCCTGCCGCTGGCGAGCCATTTGTTCGATCCGGGCACGCGGCTGTCGCTGGCGCCGCTGCTCGGCTGTTTCCTGGCCTTCGTCGCCGCGCAGGCGATCCTCAACCGGGCCAAGACCGTTCATCTCGCTCGGATGATGCAGCTCTGCGTCGACACCATGAGGCTGCGCCTGTTCCGCGCGATCGGCGGCGCCCGCTGGACCCTCGTCGCGGCGACGCGTGGTGCGGACCTTCAGCAGGCGCTGACCGGCGATGTCGAACGGGTCCGGGCCGCGGTCCACAACCTGCTGCTGCTGCTGCAGGCGGTCGTCATGATGGCGATCTACGCCGCGCTGGCCGCCGTCATCTCGCCCGCCATGACGCTGTTCGCGATCGGTATGGGCGGCGCGGTGCTGCTGGCGCTCTATCCGGTCCGGCGCCGGGCGACGCGCTTCGGCGAAACGCTCGGCGGTTCGCTGGCCGACCAGCAGCATATGATCTCCGAGTTTCTGTCGGGCATGAAGGTCGCTAAGGCCTTCAACGCCGAGGCGCGCTATGTCGCCCGGCTGGAGGCCATGCTGCGCGACGTGCGGCGGGAGATGGTCTGCTTCGCCCGCGCGACGGCCAGCGGCACCCTGGCATTCCAGCTGGTCGGCGCAGGCGCGGCGGTCGGCTTCATCTATGTTTCGGTGGCGATGCTCCACCTGCCGCTGGCGCGGATCGCGGTGCTGCTGTTCGTGTTCGTGCGGATCGCGCCGCGGTTCAACATGATCCAGGATTCGCTGCAGCAGCTTCTGTCGCACCTGCCCGCCTATCTGCGCACGCAACGCCTGATCGAGCGCTTCGAGGCGGGGCGCGAGAAGGCCGAGGGCGCCGGTCTCGCGGTTGTCCCGCCGCTACGCCGCGAGATCCGGTTCGAACGGGTCGGGATGGATCATGGCGGAGGCGGTCCACCGGTGCTCCGCGATGTCAGCTTCGCCATCCCGGCCGGCCGGATCACCGCGATCGCCGGTCCGTCAGGCAGCGGCAAGACGACGCTGGCCGACATGCTGATGGGGCTGGTCGAGCCGAGCGCGGGGCGGGTGCTGCTCGACGGGCGACCGCTGGACGGCTGCGGCTTGCGCGCCTGGCGGGAGCGGGTCGCCTATGTCCCGCAGGACGGCTTCCTGCTTAACGACAGCATTGCTGCCAACCTCGCGGTCGCCGCGCCCGACGCCGATGCGCGGCGGATGTGGCGTGCGCTCGAGGCGAGCGGCGCGGCGGCCTTCGTGGCGCGGATGCCCGCCGGGCTCGACACGGTCGTCGCCGATCGCGGCATCCGTCTGTCGGGCGGCGAGCGCCAGCGCATCGCGCTCGCCCGCGCCTTGCTGCGGCGGCCCGACCTGCTGATCCTCGACGAGGCCACCAGCGCGCTCGACGAGAATAATGAGGAGTTGATCATCCGGTCGCTCGAGCGGCTGCGCGGTGCGATGACGATCCTCGTCATCGCCCACCGCGCGCGGATCAACGCCATCGCCGATCAGGTCGTGCTGATCGAGCAAGGACAGGTTCGCGTATGCGGACCGGACGATCGCGACGGAGTCCTCCTCTTCCCACCGAAGCGGGCCGACCGCGCGCCGCTCGTCGCTGCCGCCGGGCCCGGCTCCGGTGGCGAGTGAGTCCTTCCCTCTCGGTGGCGTCTCGCCGGGGCGGGGCGGCATCGCGCATGCCGATCCGGCCGAGGCCGCTCCCTCCCGCGACGGCGTGGCCCAACGCCCGGCGGCGGTAGAAGGCGCGGCGGCGCGGACAGGCTGTCGCGCCGAACATGCCCTGTTGCTGTCGCTGATCGCCAGCGCGCTCGACGGCACTGCCCGGACGCCGTCCTGTCGCGGCGATCGGTTCGATTGGGACGAACTGATCGGCATGGCCGTGCGCGGACGGCTGCTGGTCCATGTCCAGCAGGGGCTCGTCGTCAGCGGCATCGCCGCTCCTCCCGGGCTCGGCCCGGCCGTCAAGGCATTCCGTCAGCGGTCGCTGATGGCCAATAGCGTCAATCTGTCCACGGTACGGCGGGTGAGCGGGGCGCTTGACGACGCCGCCGTCGATTTCGTCATATTGAAGGGGCCGCTTCAGCTCCGCGCCCTCTATGGGGACTATTTCGTCCGCCCGTCGTCCGATCTCGACCTGCTGGTCGATCGCCATGACTACGACCGGGCGGCGGCCGTCCTGAAGGGCTTGGGCTATGCGCCGGCGGAGCGATGCGAAAGCCGCTGGTGGCGCCATTATCTGGGCGAACAGCATTTCCTGCCCGCGGATCGTTCGTTCGCCGTCGTCGATCTGCACCACCGCGTGCAGCAGCCCGGCTGTCCCGCTCCGCGCGAAGTGGCGTCCTATATCGGCGACGGGCATCGCGTGCCGCTCGGCACGAGCGAGGTCCCGGTGCTGTCGGCGGTGCATGCCTGCCTCCTCGCCGCGATCAGCTTCGTCAAGGCGACCTTCCATCGTGAACATTCGCTGCGCTATCTCGGCGATCTCGCGATGCAGTTGCTCGGGATGTCCGATCGGCAACGGCACAGGCTGGAGGCGGTCGCCCGGGCGCAGGGGATCCGCCATCTCCTGCTCTTCGCCTGGAACATCGCGGGCGAACTGCTTCCCGTCGATCTACCGCCGGCATCTGTCCCCCGGCCATGGTCACGGCTCGACCGCGCGACGCTCGCGGCGATGAGCCTGTCCCCGGAAGACCCGGCGATCGCATGGCCCAGGCGGCGCGCGTTGCTCTGGCATCTGTGCGATCCGATCGGCCCGTTCGGCCGGATCGGCACCTATGCCAGGGAGGCGCGCTTTGCCGCCGCGGCCGAGATCAGCCGGATCGCTCCGCGGTAGCGTCGCAGGGCCCGCTCGCCGGCGCGAGAATCTTGCAAGATCGGGTGGTACATTCTGTAATAGTCGACAGCATCCGGTGCGAGAATCTCGATGTCGATGACGTGATCGGTACCGGCTTCGTCTTCCCCTGACGCTGGTCCTGCTGGGTTTCAGCGCTTGTGCGGCCGCCTTCCGCCTTATCCTTTCCTGCCGGGAGATGCGCCCTGCGACGGCGACGCCTGCGGCGAGAAATCGCCGGTAATCCGCCGATAATGTTTCACCCCCGATGTGCTTTTAGGATTCGTAAACCAGCCGGGTTCATGGCATTGCGCAGGTAACGGGCGGAACATCATGAAATATACTGGCGAGATCATCGGGGACGCGACCTCGACGACCTATTCTATTGGTACGTCTCCGAAATATATTGTCGAACTTCCTGGAGGCGGTACCGACAAGGTGATCGCCCAGACCAACTATGTCCTGCCCGACCATGTCGAGAATCTCGAGATCTGGGGCGCCTATGCGGGGGTCGGCAACGCTCTCGCCAATCGTATCCTCGGCAATGGCGAAGCCAACCAGCTCGAGGGGCGCGGCGGCAACG
Organism: Sphingomonas sp. Root720; assembly: GCF_001428605.1. Taxonomy (GTDB): domain Bacteria; phylum Pseudomonadota; class Alphaproteobacteria; order Sphingomonadales; family Sphingomonadaceae; genus Rhizorhabdus. Next base: position 54,775 of record NZ_LMID01000016.1, on the reverse strand, counting down.
ATATGCTGACCGGTGGTGGCGGATCCGACATCTTCATCTTCGGCGCGGGATCGGGGAACGACGTCATCAGCGATTTCAAGGCCGGCTATGACGACGATGCCGACATCGTCCGCCTGGCGGGCCTCGGCCATTTCAAGAGCTTCCAGAATGTCCTCGGCGCGATGACGCAGCAGGGCGCCGACGTCGTCCTGCGCCTTTCCGCCGATGATGCGGTGACGATCAGGAGCGTTTCGATCGACCAGTTCACCGCCGACAATTTCCAGCTCCCGCTCGATGCTTCGCGACTGCAGCTCAGCTTCGCCGACGAGTTCGACAGCCTGAACCTGTGGAGCAACGGCGGCGGCGGGCCCTGGAAGACCTGGTATGGCGGCGGCAACTACAAGAGCGGCCTCGACAACCGCACGCTGCGGGGCAATGGCGAGCTCGAAATCTATGTCGATCCGCAGCTTAAGGGCACCGGCCCGACGCAGCTCGGCCTCGATCCCTTCCACATTTCCAACGGCGTCCTCACCATCACCGCGAGAGACATGCCCGCCGATGCGAAGGGCGCGCTGTGGAACTACGGCTACATGTCTGGCGCGATCACGACGCGCGATGTCTGGTCGCAGACCTACGGCTATTTCGAGGCGCGGCTCGAGCTGCCCGACGAGAAGGGGGCCTGGCCGGCCTTCTGGCTGATGCCGGCCGACGGCTCCTGGCCGCCCGAGATCGACATCATGGAGGCCTATGGGAGCGAGCAGGCCGTCCAGACGCTCCACACCAAGGAAACGGGCGCGCATACCCAGTCCTACACCAAGACCTTCGTCGACGGCGCGACCTCGGGCATGCACAGCTACGGCCTGCTGTGGACCGAGGATTCGCTGACCTGGTATATCGACGGAACCGCCGTGAAGACCGCGCCGACCCCCGACGACATGCACAAGCCCTTCTACATGATCCTCAACCTGGCGGTGACGTCGGGCACCACCGGATCGCTGCTGGCCGACTACAAGATCGACTATGTCCGCGCCTACACGCTCTCCGAGGCGCCCGCCGCGCCGGGGCAGGGCACTGCCGGCGACGACGTGCTGACCGGCGATGCGGGGCACGACCAGATCCAGGGCGGGGCGGGGGCCGACACGCTGTCGGGCGGTGCCGGCAACGACCATCTCTATGGTCAGTCGCCGATCGGCGGCCCGGACGGGGCCGATGTGATCCATGGCGGCGACGGCAGCGACTATGTCCAGGGCAATGCCGGCAACGACACGCTCGACGGCGGCGCCGGATCGGACCGGATCAACGGTGGCGCCGACAACGACAGGATCCAGGGCGGCGACGGCAACGACAGCATCAACGGCAATCTCGGCGACGATCATGTCGAGGGCGGCGAGGGCAACGAACAGCTGCGCGGCGGCCGGGGTAACGACACGCTGGTCGGCGGTGCCGGCAACGATGTCCTGTCAGGGGACCTGGGCGCGGACCTGCTGACCGGCGGGGCCGGCATCGACCGTTTCGTCTTCGCCGGTACCGGCTCCACCCTGGCGGCGCCCGACCGGATCGCCGATTTCCAGGATGGCGTCGATCTGCTCTCGGTCGGCTACATGCCGGGCACCGTCCTGACCGGGGCCGCGCAGTCCAGCCTGTCGGCGGCGGTCGCTGCGGCGCAGCGGTTGTTCGATGCGCATCCGGGCCTGGGCGAGGTGGCGGCGATGGCGGTCGGCGCCGACACCTATATCTTCTATGCGGGCGGCGGCGGCGCGACGGTGGACTCGGCGGTCAATCTCGGCGCGGTCGATCCGGCAGGGATCACCACCGCCGATTTCGTGGTCTGAGCGGGCTGCCCTGATGACGGCGAGAGGCGGTGCCGCCTACTCGACCGTCACCGACTTGGCGAGGTTGCGGGGCTGATCGACGTCGGTCCCCTTCGCCACGGCGACGTGATAGGCGAGTAGCTGGACCGGGATCGCATAGACGATCGGCGCGATCAGCGGGTGGACCTTGGGCATGGTGATCGTCGCCATGCAGCCTTCGCCGGCTGCCTGGATGCCGTCATAGTCGGAGATCAGCACCACCTTGCCGCCGCGCGCCTGCACCTCCTGCATGTTCGACACGGTCTTGTCGAACAGCGGCCCCGACGGCGCGATGACGATCACGGGGACGTTTTCGTCGATCAGGGCGATCGGGCCATGCTTCATCTCGCCGGCGGCATAGCCCTCGGCGTGGATATAGCTGATCTCCTTGAGCTTCAGCGCGCCTTCGAGTGCGAGCGGATAATCGGTGCCCCGCCCCAGATAGAGCACGTCACGGGCCACAGCGATGACCCCGGCCATCGCCTGGATCGCCTCGTCATAGGCCAGCGCGCCATTGATCGCGGCGGGCGCCTCCGACAGGTGGCGGACGAGTTCCTTCTCGGCCCTGTCGTTGAGCCGGCCCTTGGCGCGGGCGAGGTTCGCCGCGAGCGCGGCCAGCACCGCGAGTTGGCAGGTAAAGGCCTTGGTGGAGGCGACGCCGATCTCTGGCCCCGCATGGGTCGGCAGCAGCAGGTCGGCCTCGCGCGCCATGGTCGAGGTCGGGACGTTGACCACCACCGCGATCTTCTGTCCTTCCGCACGGGCGTGGCGCAGCGCCGCCAGCGTGTCGGCGGTCTCGCCCGACTGGCTGATGAACAGGGCGAGGCCGCCCTCTTCCATCACCGGCGCGCGGTATCGGAACTCCGACGCGACGTCGAGGTCGACCGGCACGCGCGCGAACTGCTCGAACCAGTATTTGGCGACCATGCCGGCATAGAAGCTGGTCCCGCAGGCGACGATCGTGACGCGGCGGATCGAGCTCAGGTCGAAATCGGGGATCGGCAGCGACACCTGGCCTTCGAGCCGGCGGACATAGGATTTCAGCGTCTGGGCCACCACGATCGGCTGCTCATAGATCTCCTTGAGCATGAAATGGCGGTGGTTGCCCTTGTCGATCGTCAGGTTCGCCGCGCCCGAATTGACCACGGCGCGCTCGACCGGCTGGTCGTCCTTGTCGTAGATCTGGGTCTTCTCGCGGGTGATGACGACCCAGTCGCCCTCGTCGAGATAGCTGATCTGTTGGGTCAGCGGGGCGAGCGCCAGCGCGTCCGAGCCGAGATAGGTCTCGCCATTGTCGCCATAGCCGACGACCAGCGGCGACCCCAGCCGCGCGCCGATCAGCATGTCGGGGTTCTGGCGGAACAGGATTGCCAGCGCGAAGGCGCCGTGCAGCCGCTTCAGGTTGGTCCGCACCGCCTCGACCGGGTCCATGCCCTTTTCTACGTCGGCGGAGATCAGCTGCGCGACGACTTCGGTATCGGTCTGGCTCTCGAAGGTCCGGCCCTGGGCGATCAGCTCGTCGCGCAGCGGCTTGAAATTCTCGATGATGCCGTTGTGGACCAGCGCCACCTCGCTCGTCGCGTGCGGGTGGGCATTGTCCTGGGTCGGGGCGCCATGGGTCGCCCAGCGGGTGTGGGCGATGCCGATGACGCCGGGCAGCGGATCGGCGGCGAGCTTCTTGGCGAGATTGTCGAGCTTGCCCTCGGCGCGGCGGCGGTCGAGCCGCCCGTCGTGGATCGTGCAGATGCCTGCGGAATCATAGCCGCGATATTCGAGCCGGCGAAGACCCGCGACCAGCCGGTCGGCCACATCCTCGCTACCAACAATGCCGATAATGCCACACATCGACCAACGCCCCACCAGTTCGCAAACCTGCCGCGCTCCTGCTCAAAGCACTATTAATCGCGGCTGACAATCGCAGGATGGGATTGCGTGTGGGAGGCTCCGCTCCCTGTCATCCTGGCGAAACCCAGGATCTCCCTTCTCTTCGCCCTTCGCGCCGAAGTGCAAAAGGCAGGGATACCCCGGCTTTCGCCGGGATGACGGTAATCATCATGGCTGTGCAGCCTATTTGCGCGCCGCCTTCTTCGCCTGCATTCTTTCCCGGAAACGTGCGGCCCAGCCGGCGCGCGCCTCCTGCCTGCCCCGCGCCACGGCCAGCGCGTCGGCCTCGATGTCCTCGGTGACGGTCGATCCCGCGCCGACGATCGCGCCGTCGCCGATCGTCACCGGCGCGACCAGCGCGCTGTTCGATCCGATGAACGCGCCCGCGCCGATGACGGTGCGATATTTGAGGAAGCCGTCATAGTTGCAGGTGATCGTGCCCGCCCCGATGTTCGCCTTCGCCCCCACGTCGGCGTCGCCGATATAGGCGAGGTGGTTGGCCTTGGCGCCCTTGCCGAAGCGGCCGTTCTTGACCTCGACGAAATTGCCGATCTTGGCACCTTCGCCGATGTCGGCGCCGGGCCGTAGCCGCGCATAGGGGCCGATCTCGGCCCCGGTTTGGACCGTCGCGCCCTCGATGTGGCTGAAGCCCCGGATGGTGACCCCGTCGCCGATCCGCACCTTCGGTCCGAAGAAGACGTTGGGTTCGATCACCACGTCGCGGCCGACCAGCGTGTCGTGGCTGAACCACACCGTCTCGGGCGCGATCAGGGTGGCGCCGTCGGCCATGGCGGCCAGGCGGCGGCGCTGCTGCCATCCGGCCTCGACCGCGGCGAGCTCGGCGCGGCTGTTGACCCCGGCGACTTCCCAGGCCTCGGCCTCGATCACCACCGACCGGCCGCCTTCGGCGCGGGCGATCCGGACGATGTCGGGCAGATAATATTCGCCGGCGGCATTGTCGTTGCCGACCTTGGCGAGAAGGCGCCAGAGTTCGCGCCCCTTGACCGCCATCAGGCCGGAATTGCACAGGCCGATGGCGCGCTGCTCGGTTGTCGCGTCCTTATACTCGACCATGTCGTCGATCGTGCCGTCGCCGCGCGCGAGGATGCGGCCATAGGCGAGAGGATCGGCCGGACGGAAGCCGAGGACGACCGCGACGGGCGCATCGCCGCCGTGCAGCCGGTCGAGCATCCGCCGCATCGTCTCGACAGGGACCAGCGGCACGTCGCCGTAGAGGATCAGGATGTCGCCGTCGAAATCCCCGAGCGCGGCCTCGCCCTGCTGGACGGCGTGCGCCGTGCCGAGCTGCGGCTCCTGCGTCGCGACATCGACCCCGAGCGGTGCGACGAAGGCCTCGACCTGCTCGCGTCCCGCACCGGTCACGACCAGCTTTCTCGCGGCGCCCAGCCCGTCGATCGCGGCGATCAGATGGCCGAGCATCGGCCGGCCCGCGATCGGGTGCAGCACCTTGTGGAGGTCGGATTTCATGCGGGTGCCCTTGCCGGCGGCAAGGATCAACGCTGCGAAGGGGCGGCTCGTCATGGTGCGATCATGTGCCACGAAGCGCTTGCCTTTTCCATATGGGCCGGGGAAGGAGCGTCCATGCCAGCCGATTTTCCCTTCGACGTCGTCGCCTTCGATCTCGACGGCACCCTTGCCGACACCGCCCCGGACCTCACCGCCGCGCTCAACCATGCGCTCGGCGAACTGGGGCGGCGGTCGGTGCCGGCCGACGATGTCCGCCACATGGTCGGCCACGGTGCGCGTGCGCTGCTCCAGAAGGGGCTCGCAGCGACCGGCGAGATGACCGAGGACCTGGTCGAGCGGGGCTTCCCGATCTTCATCGACTATTATCTCGCCCATATCGCCGATGGGACGCGGATCTTTCCCGGCCTGAACGCGGCGCTCGACCATCTGGCCGCGCGCGGGGTCAAGCTTGCGGTCTGCACCAACAAGGCCGAACATCTTGCGCGGCGCTGCATCGACGAACTCGGCTGGGCCGACCGGTTCGACGCGCTGGTCGGCGGCGATACGCTGCCCGTCCGCAAGCCCGACCCCGCGCCGCTGTTCGAGGCGATCGCCCGCTGCGGCGGCGGCCGGGCAGCCTATGTCGGCGACTCGATCACCGACACCGATACCGGCCGCAACGCCAACATCCCGACCGTGGCGGTCAGCTTCGGCTTCTCCGACCGTCCGCCCGAACAGCTCGACGCTGCCGCGCTGATCGACCATTTCGACGAGCTGATCCCGACGCTGGAACGGCTCGGGGCGATCGGGCGAAGCTGATCCGGAACGACATGCCTGCTGACGCCGTGAGGCCTCAGCGGTGCCACGCGACGATCGAGATCGGGAAGTGGAAGCGGATGCCGTCCGCCGTGCGCCGCGCCTGGACGCCGATCCGGTCCTTCCCCTCGGCGATGTCGGCGTCGAACATCGCGTCGAGCGCGGCCATGTCGTCGGCATCGGCCAGGGTCGAGAGCAGCGCCTCCAGCCGGTAGCTGTCGACGCTCAGTTCGGTCAGCGCCGCCGCGCGGCCCAGCCCGCGGAGCTGCTCGACCGTCAGCGCGCTGCTGTGCGACGGATCGCGCAGCGTCTCCATCCGGTCATAGGCGGCCTGGCATTCGGGCGCTGGGGTCGCGTCGATCACGACGACCCGGCCGCCGGGCCGGCAGACGCGCCGCATCTCGGCCAGCGCGCGGCCCGGTTCGCGCAGATGGTGGAAGCTGTAGCGGGTGACGACCCGGTCGAAGCTGTCGTCGGCGAAGGGCAGGGCGGTGGCGTCGCCGGTTCGCCAGTCGAGATTGGCGAGGCCCGCCGCGGCCTGGCGTGCGCGGGCCTGCTCGATCATCGCCGGGGTCAGGTCGATGCCGGTGACATGGGCGGCATGGGCGGCGGCGGCGCAGGCGACGATGCCGGGACCGCAGGCGACGTCGAGGACATGATCGGCCGGACCGATCGCCGCCGCGGCCAGGGTGCGGCCCATGCCATCCTCCTCCGCATGGATCGGCAGATCGGCGAAGGGCTGCGCCCAGCGCGTGAACTGGCTGATGATGCGGTCATTGTGGCGGATATCGTCGTTCATGCTGTCCTCCGGGTGGAGCGCCGGTCTAGCCTTCTTGCGAATGGCCGACTAACGTCATCCGGTCATTCATCAGCTTGAATCGGCCAATGCGCACACTCGACCAGCCCGCAACCCGTACCGCGCTCGAGGAATATGGGCTCGCCCGTCCCAGCGGGGCAGCCTTCTCCTTTCGCGATCCCGAGCGCGCGATTTCCTACGACTGGCACGACCATCCCTATCACCAGCTCATCTATGCGGTGGCGGGCACGGTGCAGATCGAGACCGATGCGGCCCGCTATCTGATGCCCACCGGCCGCGCCGCCTGGATCCCGGCGGGCCGGCGGCACCGGACCCTCGTCCACGACGTCGATACCGCCTCGCTCTATTTCGCGCCCGAGGCGGTGGCGGATGCCGGCGATCGGGTCCGCATCCTCGTCGCCAGCCCGGTCATGCGCGAGATGATCCTCCATGCCCTGCGCTGGCCGCAGGCGGTGGCCGATAGCGATCCCGTGGCGCAGAGCTTCTTCCGGACCCTGGCGCTGATGTGCGGCGAATGGCTGGAAAGCGAATTGCCGCTCAGCCTGCCGGGTGCGCGACATCCGGGGATCGTGCGGGCGATGGACCGCGCCGTGGCCGATCCGGCCGCGATCGACCTGCCGGCGGCGGTCGCGGCGGCGGCCATGTCCGAACGCAGCTTCCGCCGCGTCATCCGGCGCGAGACGGGGATGGGATGGCAGGCCTGGGTCACTCAGCTGCGTATCCTGCGGGCGATGGGCATGCTCGCCGATGGCGGCCGCGTCACCGACGTGGCGGCCGAGGTCGGCTATGCCTCGCTCAGCGCCTTCGCCAAGGCCTTCGCACAGCTTGCAGGGGAAAGCCCGACCGATTACCGGGCGCGGGTGTCGAACCAGAGCCGGACCGCGCGCTTGGGCCGCAACGTCAGGCGGCTGACCGGTTCGGGTTTCGGGATATCGGGATAGCGCAGGCGGAAAGCGCGGACGATGCTGGCGAGGATCAGCATGCCTTCCTGCTGGGCGAAGCCCGCGCCGATGCAGATGCGCGGGCCCTTGCCGAACGGCATATAGGCGCGGCGGCAGGCTTCGGCCTCCTCGGGATCGTCGAACCGCTCGGGCGCGAAGGCGTGCGGGCATTTCCAGTTGTTGCGGTTGCGCTGGATCAGCCAGGGCGAGATCACGATCATCGCGCCCTTGTGGAGCAGCTTGTCGCGCATCGTCGTCGGCGCGGTCACCTCGCGCACCAGGAAGCTGACCGGCGGATAGAGGCGCAGCGTCTCGCGGAACAGGTTGCGGACGCCGCCGAGTGCGCGGAGATGCTCGAAGGCGATCGGCGCTCCCCCGGTCTCGCCGTCGATCTCGCCGATCAGCGCGTCCTGCCAATGCGGGCATTCGGCCAGCAGGTAGAGCGCCCAGGTCATAGCCGAAGCGGCGGTCTCATGGCCGGCCAGGAAGATCGTCGACACCTGCTCCATGATGTTGAGATAGGTGAAAGGCTCGCCGCTGACCGGATGGCGCGCCTCGAGCAGCGACTGGAGGATGTCGGCCTGCGCCGCGCCGCTGCCACCGTGCCAGGCGTCGTAGCGCGTCTGGACGATCGGACCGAACACCGCGTGGATCTCGGCCGCGGCCCGCGCCGCGCGGCGGCGATAGCCGAGCAGCGGCAGGCCGTAGAGCTTGAGCATCGCGCCGGGCTGGATGTTCTTCTGGTAGCGGTGGAAGGCGTGGTAGATCTGGTCGGCGCTGGCCTGGTCGAGCTTCACCGAGAAGATGGTGCGATAGATGATGTCCGCCGCGACATGGGTCATCAGCGGATCGACCTCGATCGGTTTCGACCGGTCCATCGCGTCGATCGTCGCCAGCAGGTCGTCGACCGCCCCCTGCATCGCCGGGAAGACGCGCTTGAGGTTGGTATGCGCGAAGGCCGGGTTGACCATTTCGCGCTGTTCTTCCCAGTCCCGGCCGTTGGCCGAGAAGACGCTGTTGCCGATCAGCGGATCGAGCAGCTCGTTAAGGAAGCGGTGCTTGGGGAAGACCTTTTCCCGGTCGTCCATCACCCGGTCGACCACCGACAGGTCGTTGGCGATGAAGAAATCGAGCTTCGGCAGGCGGATCTCGCCCATCTGCATCGTGTAGCTGCGGTCGAACAGCGTGTGGATCCAGCTGTTCCAGCCGGTCAGGAAGCGCTTGAACAGCGATGCCTTGCTCTTGTGCGGGATCGGATAGGGCGGGGTAAAAGATCCCGCGCACTCGGGCGCGTCAGACATCGTTCTCGGCCTTGAACGCCGCGATCGAATCGGTCAGCGGGCGCGGCCCCGAGCTGATCGCGAGATAATCGAGCGGCGAGATGCGGTCGAAGGTCCGCAGATAGTCGAAATGGGTCTCGTATTTGTTGCGGCGGCGCGCCTCATAGGTCGCCGGATCGCAATATCTGAACCAGCGCGGGCTGGTCTGGAACAGCCGGGCGCGGCGGGGCTGGGCGCAGCTGATGCAGGGATCGATTCCGGCGATGCAGGCGCCGTCGGTGATCGACCCGATGTCGAGCCAGCGGAAGTCGCCCTGGCCGACCCGTTCGAGCAGCGCATGGAAGCGGCGGCTGTCCTTGCGGTTGCCGATCAGCGCGATGCACGACCCCAGGGTCACCAGGCTGAACCGGTCGGGCAGGGCGCCGCCATGCTCCTCCAGCAGCTGCGCCATGATCGGCACCGCCAGGATCGACCCGTTGCTGTGGGTGACGAACAATATCTCGTCCCAGTCCTCGTCGAAGCTGGCGCGGATCTGGCCGGCGAACTCGGCCATGCGGTCGTCGACGTCGGCCGGCAGGCGCTCGCTCGCCAGCGTGTCGTTGAAGATGATGAAGCGCAGCAGCCAGAAGCCCTGGATCTTCTTCACCACGAACATCGCGACGGCGATGCCGACCAGCGCCGCCGCAGCCACGCCCCAGGTCGAGCCGAGCAGCAGGATCAGCGGCAGCGCGAGCAGAAGGCCGAACAGGATCGGCAGCAGGATCGTCGAGACGCCGGGGTAATAGAAGGCGAAGCGGACGCCCCAGGGAAAAGTCTTTACGATCGGCCAGTCGAGCAGCCGCGTGAAGTTCCAATAGGCTGCGACCGAGCGACGGAGCAGCGCGAGCGGATTCTTGACCCAATGGCTGCGGACGACATCGTCCCAGCCGAGGAAGACATGGTCCGTGACCGCGCCGTCGTCCCTGTCGCGGCCCCCCTCGTCGCTGCCCCCCTCGTCGCTGCCCTTGTCCTCGATCGTCCATGCGACCGAATGCGGCGGCGCGCGGCGGCGCTTGCCGACGCTGATCGCGCGGTTCGCCGTGCGCCCGAACAGCCCGGCCTGTTCGGCATAGAGCTGGTGGTAGAAGCGGGCGCCCCGGGGATCGAAACCGCTGAGATAGAAGATTTTCCGCTTGAACGCCGGCATCGCCGCTGCTTACTCGACCCATGGCTGACAAGGAACGTCAGTATTGTCTCTTCATGGACGGCTCCAGGCATAATCGCAATGCCGGCTGCCGCGCCCACGACAATGCCTACGGCATATATGGCGGCGGCACCGAGCGCGACCGCCGCGCCGCCGACCTCGCGCTCTACCGCCACATGCGCGCGAACCGCGATCCGCTGGCCTTCCTCGTGCTCTATTTCACCACGGTCTATGGCTGGTTCTTCTTCAACTATCACGGCCGGCCGTGGCGGGGGCAGCTGATCCGGAAGATTTTCCGGCGCTATTGAAGGCGTTGGCCTTCGCCGTTATAACATTTGTATGACCAAGCCGGTAAAACTCGTTGCGATAGGCAATTCGACGGGCGTCGTACTGCCGAAGGACGTGCTCGCGCGGCTTCGGGCCGATCGGGGTGACACACTCTATCTGAGCGAGGCCCCCGATGGGAGCTTCCGCATCACGCCCTATGATCCCGCGTTCGAAGAGCAGATGCGCATGGCCGAAACGATCATGCGCGAAGACAGGGATGTTCTGCGTATCCTGGCGAAATGACCGCGTGGAAATGGGTCGCCATGTCGGTCGTGCATGCGCTGCATGACCGCCAACTGGCGGAGCATGGCGGGCTTGCCGGTGTTCGGGATCAGGGTGCGCTGGAGTCGGCGCTGGCACGACCGCTGAATCTTGCGGCCTATGGCAAACCCGATGCTGCGGCGCTGGCTGCCGCCTATGCCTTCGGCTTCGCTCGAAACCATGGCTTCGCGGACGGCAATAAGCGGAGCGCCTGGATCGTCGCTCGTCTTTTCCTGATGGCCAATGGCATCGAGCTTGTTTTCGACAAGGCGGAAGCCTTGAACATGGTCGTCGATCTGTCCGCCGGCAGGCTGGCCGAGGAACAGGTCGCTTCATGGTTTCGCCAGCGTATCGTCCCGACGTGATCCGCAACCTCGCCGCGTGATCGCGCGTTCTCCCTCAAACCCCTGAAAGGAGAGCATCCATGCGCATTTCCCACGACGCGCTCGTTCTGGTCGCCGACGGCCGCAAATCGCTGTTCCTGCGCAATGAAGGCGACGCCGAGTTCCTCAACCTCGTCGTCGAGGACCAGCGCGCCCAGGCGGGGCTCGAGGATCGCGACCTGAAGACCGATGCTCCGGGCCGGGCGATGAGCCAGGTCGGCGGGCGGCAGGGCACGATGGAGGAACCCGACTATCATCAAATGGAGGAGGACCGCTTCGCCAAGGACACCGCGGAGTTGCTCGCGCGGCGGGTCCGTCAGGACGGGATCGATCAGCTCGTGGTGGTGGCGCCGCCGCGCACGCTGGGCGAACTGCGCCAGCATTATGACAAGGCGGTCGAGGCGAAGATCGTGGCCGAGGTCGACAAGGATCTCGTCAACCACCCGATCGACAAGCTCGAGGAGGTGCTGAAGGGGGTGTGACGATCCTCGTCATCCTCGCGAAAGCGAGGATCTCATTTTTCTTCGTCCCGGCAAGCTAGTGAGATCCCGGCTTTCGCCGGGATGACGTCACTCCTGATCGGAAGCCTCTCCGCCGTCGGCGAGGTCGTCGCCCACCACCGCATCGTCGGCGGGGGCGATCTCGCCGATGCCGTCGCCCAGATCGGCCTCGGCCTCGTCGTCGCTTTCCTCGATCCGCGCGGCACCGACGACATGCTCGTCGTCGGCCACGTTGAACAGGCGGACGCCGGCCGAGTTGCGACCGATCACGCGGGTGTCGCCCACCGACAGGCGGATCAGCTTGGCCTGGTCGGTGACGAGCATCAGCTGCTCGCCATTATGCGCCGGGAAGCTCGCGACGACCGGGCCATTGCGCTCGAGATTGTCGATGCTGGTGATGCCCTGGCCGCCGCGCCCGGTACGTCGATATTCATAGGCCGAGCTGCGCTTGCCATAGCCGTTCGCGCAGACCGTGAGAATGAACTCCTCGGCTTCCTCGAACTGCTTCATCCGCTCCGGCGACAGCGTCGGTTCGGCGTCATTGTCCTTCCAGGGCGCCGCGCGCAGATAGGCGTCGCGTTCCTCGGTGGTGGCGTCGAAGCCGCGCAGGATCGACAGCGAGATCACCTCGTCGCCGTCCTTGAGCAGGATGCCGCGCACGCCGGTCGAGGTGCGGCTCTGGAATTCGCGGACGTCGGTGGCGGAGAAGCGGATCGCCTTGCCGCCGCGGGTCGCCATCATCACGTCGTCGGTCTCGGTGAGCAGCGCGACGCCGATCAGGCGGTCGCCCGCCTTGCCCTTCTGCGCGTCCTCGTCGAAACGCATCGCGAATTTGCCGTTGGTCGGCACATTGGCGAAGGCATCCATGGAATTGCGGCGGATATTGCCGTGCGCGGTCACGAAGACGACGTGCAGCGCGCCCCAGCTTTCCTCGTCCTCGGGAAGCGGCAGGACGGTGGTGATCTTCTCGTCCGGTGCCAGCGGCAGCAGGTTGATCATCGGCCGGCCGCGCGCCTGCGGCGCGCCTTCCGGCAGGCGCCACACCTTCTTGCGGTAGACCTTGCCGTGGTCCGAGAAGAACAGGACCGGGGTGTGGGTGCTCGTCACGAACAGCTCGGTGACGGCATCCTCTTCCTTGGTCGACATGCCCGAGCGGCCCTTGCCGCCGCGCCGCTGCGCGCGGAACGCCTCGAGCGGGGTGCGCTTGATGTAGCCGCCATGGGTCACGGTGACGACCATGTCCTCGCGCTCGATCAGGTCCTCGTCGTCGATCGAGTCGCCGGCGGGGGCGATCTCGGTCTTGCGAGGGGTGGCGAACTCGACGAGGATCGCGTCGAATTCCTCGAGCATCACCTCGTAGAGGCGCGCGCGGTCGCTGAGGATGTGGAGCAGTTCGGCGATCGACGAAGCCAGCGTCGCCAGTTCGTCGCCGATCTCGTCGCGGCCGAGCGCGGTGAGGCGGTGCAGGCGCAGGTCGAGGATGGCGCGGACCTGGATGTCGGTCAGCCGGTAGGTTGGGGAATCGCCGACCGATTCGACCGCCTCGACCAGCTTGATATAGGGCTCGATCTCGGCGCGCGGCCATTCGCGCGAGATCAGCGCGGCGCGCGCCTCGGCGGGGCTCGCCGAACCGCGGATGATCTTCACCACCTCGTCGAGGTTGGTGACCGCGATGACGAGGCCGAGCAGGACGTGGGCGCGGTCGCGCGCCTTCGCCAGCTCGAACTTCGACCGGCGGGTGATCACTTCCTCGCGGAACTTGACGAACGCCTCGATGATGTCGCGCAGCGTCAGCACTTCCGGGCGTCCGCCGCGGATCGCCAGCATGTTCGCCGGGAAGCTGGTCTGCGCCTGGGTGTGGCGCCAGAGCTGGTTGAGCACCACCTCGGGCGTCGCGTCGCGCTTCAGCTCGATGACGATGCGGACGCCGAGACGGCTCGATTCGTCGCGGATGTCGCTGATGCCCTCGATCCGCTTGTCCTTGGCGGCCTCGGCGATGCCTTCGACCAGGCCGGACTTGCCGACCTGATAGGGGATTTCGGTGAGCACGATCGCGCGCTTCTCGCCACGGCCTTCCTCGACCACATGGCGCGAGCGCATGATGATCGAGCCCTTGCCGTTATGATAGGCGTTGCGCGCGCCGCCCTTGCCCAGGATCAGGCCGCCGGTCGGGAAGTCCGGACCGGGGATGATCTCGTGCAGCTCGTCGATGCTGATCGCGCCGTTGGCGATGTACGCCTTGCACGCGGCGATGACCTCACCGAGATTGTGCGGCGGGATGTTGGTCGCCATGCCGACGGCGATGCCGCCTGCGCCGTTGACCAGCAGGTTGGGAAAGCGCGCCGGCAGGACCAGCGGTTCGGTGAGCGAACCGTCATAGTTGGGACCGAAGTCGACCGTATCTTTGTCGATGTCCGCCAGCAGCGCCATGGCAGGCTTGCTGAGCCTGGCCTCGGTGTAGCGCATCGACGCTGGCAGATCGGGATCCATCGATCCGAAATTGCCCTGGCCGTCGATGAGCATGACACGCATCGCCCAGTCCTGCGCCATGCGGGCGAGGGCCATGTAGATCGAGCTGTCCCCATGCGGGTGATAGTTGCCCATCACGTCGCCGACGATCTTGGCCGATTTGCGATAGGGCCGCCCCGGAACGAACCCGCCTTCCTGGCACGCATAGAGAATGCGGCGATGGACCGGCTTCAGTCCGTCGCGGACGTCGGGAAGTGCCCGCGCAACGATCACCGACATGGCGTAGTCGAGATAGCTCGACTTCATCTCGTCGACGATCGAGATCGGGGAAATGTCGCTGTTTTCGATGGGCGGCGGTACGCTGGCCAAAGTCTGTCGGTCCGTGTTCGTTGAAGCGCTCGTATGACCCCCGGGAAGGGGGCCCAGATGCTCCTAACGAAGGACTGTCACGAAGGCTAGAGCCGATACTGCCGATAGAGCGGTAGCGTTACGATCGCGCGACGGCCGGCCGCGCGATATTCGTCATCCCCAGTTGTTCACCGCCAGGACGATGAGGAAGGCGATGATGACGAGCGCGAGTCCCCAGCCGAGGATATAGCGCGTCATGTGCGGCGTCGCGCCGGCGCGGGCTTCGTCGGTCGTGACTTCGACGCCGTTGCCCTTGTCCCGGTCGGTAGGGTGCGGCTGGCTGTCCATGATCCTGTCTCCCGTCGATCTGATGCACCAACGGGCCGAAGCGCGCGAGGTTCCTGTGCGTTCAGCGCGGCTTGACGAAGCGCCAGATCGAATCGTCCGATCCGTCGGCCGCGAAGGCGTAGCCGTCGCTGTCGAAACCTTTCAGTCCTTCCGGGTCGGTGATCCGATGCTCGCTCATCCAGCGCGCCATCATCCCCCGCGCCCGCTTCGCGCCGAAGCTGTTGAACACCAGGCCCTGCGGCGTCAGTTCGCGGAAATCCATGGTGATGATGCGGATGCCGCTCGGCGGGGCCTGTTCGACGGCGTGCCAATATTCCTTGCTGGCGCAATTGATGACGACGTCCGATCCTTCGGCCAGCAGGTCCGCCGCCAGCGCGTCGGATATCTTGCTGCCCCACAGCTGATAGAGGTTCTTCTTGCGACCCGGCGCCCAGCGCGTTCCCATTTCCAGGCGGTAGGGCCGGATCAGGTCGAGCGGTCGGAGAAGGCCGTAAAGGCCGGACAGGATGCGGACATGGTCCTGCGCGAAACCGATCGCGGGCTCGTCGAGGGTTCTCGCCTCGAAGCCGACATAGACGTCGCCGGCGAAGGCGTAGAGCGCGGGCCGCTCCTCCTGGTCCGCAAAGCCGGCATAGCGGTCGGCGTTGAGCTTCGCGAGCTTGTCCGAGATGCTCATCAGCCCGGCCAGCTTCTTCGGCCCCAGTTTCGCGGCCGCCTGCGCGGTCGCCAGCGCCTCCTCGGCGAAGCGCGGCGCGGTCGCCTCGACCGCCGGCAGCGGGCTTGCATAATCGAGCGATTTGGCGGGCGAGAGCAGGAGTAGCATCGGCTTGCCCTAGCCATCTGCGTGCACCCGATCAACCGGTCCGGTTCAATCGCCATTCAGCGAATGGTGCCTAGAGAGCGACGAGTGAAGCCGGATCGTTTCGCCCGTGCTTGTGCGGGGACGAGGGAGCGATTAGTCAACCGGCGTGTTTTACCGGCGGCCGCTCCCCTTCGGCCGTCGTCTAGGAGGCCTGAAGCATGAAATTCACGTCCCGTTTTGCGCTGGTCGCGGCGCTAGGCGTTGCCGTCGCCGCGGTGGCACCGTCCAGCCCCGTCCTCGCCGCCAAGAAGAAGGATGAGGCGGCTACGCCGCAGCTGAAGATAGGCCAGGAAATCCGCAAGCCGCTCGGCGAGGCGGATGCCGCGATCAAGGCCAAGAACATCCCCGCCGCCGACGCGGCCCTGGCGCAGGCCAAGCAGCTCGCCAAGACCCCCGACGAGCAGTTCGCCGTCGCGCAATATGGCCTCAACGCGGCGCAGGCGAGCGGCGACCAGGCTAAGCTGTCGGCGGCGCTCGACGAGTTGATCGCCACCGGCGAGGCCGCCAACCAGCTCACCGACGAGCAGCGGTCCAAATATTACTGGTTCCAGGGCCAGTTCGCCTATCAGGCGAAGAACTATACCAAGGCCGAAGCCTCGCTCTCGCGCGCCATCGCCGCAGGCAGCACCGAGGCGGATGCCTATGCGATCCTCGCCGACGCCCAGTCGCGCAACGGCAAGACCACCGAGGCGCTGGCGACCCTTCAGAAGGTGATCGACGCCAAGGCCGCCGCCGGCCAGGCCGCGCCGAGCGAATGGTATGGCCGTGGCGCCGACATGGCCTCGCGCGGCAAACTGCCGAACGAGTTCGTGAAGATCACCACCGCCTGGCTGACCGCCTATCCGGTCAAGCAGAACTGGCATGATTCGCTGTTCATCTATCGCCAGATGGCCGGCCTGTCGGGCGATGTCGATCTCGACCTGCTGCGCCTGTCGCGCGCGGCCGGGGTACTGCCGCTGTCGGCCCAGTCGAACTATATCGACTATGCGCTGGCGGTTTACCTGCGTTTCCCGAACGAGGCCGTCGACGTCCTCAAGGAAGGCATAGCAGCGGGCAAGCTGAACGCCTCGACCAGCCAGAACACCCGCGAGATCATCGCGCTGTCGCAGCCCAAGCTCGGGGCCGACAAGGCGTCGATCCCGGCGGCCGTCACGGCGGCCAACGGCGCCAAGTCGACGTTCAAGTCGGTCATGACCACGGCCGACCTGGTCTATGGCTACAAGGACTATGCGAAGGCGGCCGAGCTCTACAAAGTCGCGCTGACCAAGCCCGGCGCTGACGCGGGCCAGGCCAATTTCCGCCTCGGCCTCGCCCTCGCCCAGGCCGGCGACAAGGCCGGTGCCAAGGCGGCGTTCGACGCGGTCACCACCGGCACCTACGCCACGCTCGCCAGCTATGGGAAGGTCTGGGCCCAGAACCCGCCGACCTCGTAAGGCATCTTCGAAGAAAGGGCCCGTGCGCCAGCGGCGCCGGGCCCTTTTCTGTATCGGAGCGGCCCGGCAACGGGTGTCAGATGCCGTCCACCGGGATGCCGGGGATATCCTTGGACGTCCTGATCGTCAGCGAGGTTTTCACGCTGGCGACATTCGGGGCGGTCGTGAGCTGCGATGTCAGAAACTGCTGGAAGGCCTGTAGATCGTGCGCGACGATCTTCAGGATGAAGTCGATCTCGCCGTTGAGCATATGGCATTCGCGGACCTCGGCCAGCGCGGCGACATGCCCCTCGAACTGCCGGAGATCCTCCTCGGCCTGGCTGCGCAGCGACACCAGCGCGAACACGGTGATGCCGTAGCCAAGGGCAGCGGCATTGAGGCGGGCATGATAGCTTTCGATCACCCCGGCCTCTTCCAGCGCGCGGACACGGCGGAGGCAGGGTGGAGCGGTGAGGCCGGCCTTCTTCGCCAGATCGACGTTGGTCATCCGCCCGTCCTCCTGCAGCTCGTGCAGGATGGTGCGATCGATTTGATCAAGCGACGGGGCGGACATGGAGCAACCTTTCAAAAACTGCGGTCATCCGTAGAATAAAGTTTCCGGATAGTGCAATTAAAATAGCACGCGCCACTCCGTCTCAAACGCTCTTTCCGGTGGCGCCGATGCAATCTAATATCCAGCGCCGGGGGAACGGTGGCTCAAACCCGTTCAACACCGAGTTGGAGGCGGGCCTTTGCGTTTCGATGACATGCTGGCCACGTTGCTTGCGCAACCGGCGCCGACGCCTGAAGCCAGGGCGATCCTCTGGCGGCAGGTGGTCGACGTGCTGGCGCAGGGGCGCGGGCATCGCGTCGACGATCCGCTGGTCGATGCGCCACGCGCCGTCGACGCCTATAATTTCCTGCGCTCGGTGCGACCTGAGATTCCGGTCGACCTGCGGCTGGCGGCCGGACGCGGCCTGGCAGGACGCCGGGTGCCGCCCGAGCTCGTCCTGCTCTTCGCCGAGGACCTGCCGCACATCGCCGCGCCGATGCTCGGGCATGTCATCCTGCGCGCCAGGCAGTGGCTCGATCTCCTGCCCCGGCTCACGCCTAGCGCGCGCAACCTGCTGCGCAACCGGCGCGATCTCGGACGCGACGTCGAGCAGGCCCTCGAAGGTTTCGGCAGCAGCGATTTCCTGATCCCCGGCCCGGTGGCGAAACCCGAGGCCAGCCTTGCGCCGCTCGCCGCGCCGATCGAGGAACTGGTCGCCGAGGCCCAGGAAGTCGAGCCCGAGCCACCGGCCGCCGCCATCGTCCCGGACGAGACCGCACCCGCGCCCGCGCCCGACCTGGTGGAATCGGGGGACGAGCCGCGTCTCGCCGGCGCCGCCGAATGGCTCGCCGAATCGGTCGAGCCGCTGCCGCTGTCGGGCGAGAGCCAGATCCGCGAACTTCTGTCCCGTATCGAGACGTTTCGCAGCCGCTATCCCCAGGCGGGGCCTGCGGCGGACGGCGACGGGGTGGCCGAGTCCGCGCACGACGGCGACGGCATGGCGGGCAGGGTCGATAATTTCCGCTTCGAGACCGGGGTCGACGGCGTGATCTGCTGGGTGCAGGGCGTGCCGCGCGGGCCGGTGATCGGCGAGACCATCGCCGTCGCGGCCCACCAGACCGACCACGGCGTCGATGGCCACGCCGCCGGTGCCTATCGCAGCCGCACCCCGTTCCGCGACGCACGGCTGACGATCGCCGGGCAAGGGGCCGCTTCAGGCGACTGGCGGATTTCGGCGGTGCCCTTCTTCGATCCCAAGGACGGCCGGTTCAGTGGCTATCGCGGCACCGCGCGGCGCCCGCGCGCCGACGAGAGCGCGGCCGTGATGGCGGGCGGCGCGGGCCGTCCGGCCGAACCGGGGCTCAACGACTCGCTGCGCCACCTCGTCCACGAATTGCGGACCCCGCTCAATGCGATCATCGGGTTTTCCGAGATGATCGACGGGCAGATGCGCGGGCCCGCCGCCGCATCCTATCGCGGTCGCGCCCAGGAGATACTCGAGCAGAGCAGGAAGCTGCTCAGCGCGGTCGAGGATCTCGACATGGTCGCCGCGGCGCGCACGGCGGACCAGCCGGCGCATGGTTCGTCGGCGGTCGACGCCGGTGCGATCCTGACCCGGCTCCATGCCAATTTCGAGACGGTCGCCAAGGACCGGGCGAGCGGCCTCGCCTTCCGAATCGATTCCACCCTCCCGCCGATCGCGGTCGACGCGCCCACCGTCGAGCGGATGTTGTCGCGCTTGCTGGCCGCGACGATCGCCATGGCGGGCGAGGGCGAACGGATCAGCGTCGACCTGCAGCGCGACCCGCGCCGGTCGAGCCACATGCTGCTGACGATCCTGCGCCCGCGCTCGCTCGAAGGGCGCGACGAGAAGATGCTGCTCGATCCCGGCTATAATCCGGGCGGCAACTGGCCCGATGCGCCCGTGCTCGGGCTGGGTTTCGCGCTCCGCCTCGTCCGCAACCTCGCGATCGCCAGCGGCGGCATGCTCGAGATCGACACCACCCGCTTCTATCTGAGCCTGCCGCTGGGCGACCAGCGCGCCGAACAGGACGCGGTCTAGCTTGCCGCGCGGAAAAGGCTCGGCTATCGCCTCCCCGGCGCTGGTTGGGGCCTGTAGCTCAACGGTTAGAGCTGGCCGCTCATAACGGCTAGGTTGCGGGTTCGAGTCCTGCCGGGCCCACCAGCGCTTTTATTCCCGACATTGCTTCAGTCGTCATAACGAGCTAGAATCCCCATATTCGGGGATGTTCTGGTTCCATATCTTCTCACTAGACATCATGGCAGCGCAGCCGACATGGGGGCACCGGTGGGGCATCGAATGGGAGAGATGGGGGCATCGTGCCGCTGACTGATACCGAGGTACGAAATGCCGAGAAACGCGGCAAGGATTACAAGCTGGCTGATTCGGCTGGGCTGTATCTGTTCGTCACCGGAAAGGGCGCGAAGTCGTGGCGCTTCAAGTATCGCTTCGCCGGCAAGGAGAAGCGGCTGACCTTCGGCCTGTATCCCGAGGTCAAGCTGAAGGAAGCGCGCGATCGGCGCGACGAGGCACGGGCAATCCTGCGCTCCGGCTTCGATCCAGCGGTTGAGATCGAGCGGCGCAAACAGGACGCAATCGCCGCCGCCGGGACGACGTTCAAGCTCGTGGCAGAAGACTGGATTAAGGACGAGAGCCCCCGCTGGTCGGAGGCTCATGCGAAACGCGTCCGCTTCCGGCTTGAGAATGACATCTATCCCGGCATTGGCGCGTTGCCGATATCCGAGATCACCGGCCGGGCAGTCCTGAACGAACTGCGCAAGATCGAGAAGCGAGGCTCGATCGAAACGGCCAAGCGCGTGCGCGGCTATGTGCTGGCGATCTTCAAGCGCGCGAAAGGCGAGCACCTGATCAAGCGGGAGGCTGTCACCGAGATCGAGGACATCGGTGCCGCGCTCAAGCCGACGCCCCCTGGATCGAAGCAGCCGGCGCTAGTGAAAGTGCCCGAGCTGATCGACCTGCAGCGCGACGTCGACCGCTCCACCTCCGATGCCCAGACCAAGCTATGCTCGCGCCTAATAGCCCTGACGGTCGTTCGCATCGGCGTTCTGCGCACCGCCACTTGGGGCGAGTTCAGCGGCATCGACTGGGAGGACCCAGATGCCCCCACGCCGGGGGCACTGTGGGAAATCCCGGCGGCGCGCATGAAACTTGAGGTCGAGGACAAGGGCAATGCGGCCTTCGGACATGACGTCCCGCTGTCGCACCAGGCCGTGCAATGCCTTCGTGCACTGCGCGTGATCAATGGCCGGTGGGATCTGCTATTCCCCGGCGCCTTGAACCGCCGCGAGCCGATGAGCGATTCCGCCGTCTCGACGATGTATAAGCGGATCCGGGCCGGCTACTACAAAGGTCGGATGGTTCCGCACGGCTGGCGATCGGCCTTTTCAACCATCATGAATGAGCGCGCGGCCGAGCGTGAGCGCGATGGTGATCGGATGATCATCGACATGATGCTTGCGCATGTGCCTGAAGGCATGTCGGCTTCCGAGTGGGCCTATAACCGGGCGCGCTATCAGAAGCCGAGGCGCGAACTGGGGCGGGCGTGGGCGGATCTGATCACGGAGGGGTGGCAGGATCCGTTCGAACTGATCGGATAAACGACGGGGCGGATGTTGGTATGGCCGCCGCTGCAATGGCCACGTGAAGCGACGTCACTCCTGCCGCATGATTTCGCGGCCGTCGGGCCAAGCGGAGGAAAGCGGGACTTTTGATGGTCCGCGGGCTCTTGAGTTTGTCGTTTATCCGTCAGTTTGCAATTCGCTCTGCGATCATCTTCCATTCATGTCGTGTTAGACATGCCCATCGTCCACTCGTCAAATGCGCCATTTCGGATATTTCTAGCAGACGAACCAAGGTTGACGGAGACTTCGCATGCTGCTTTTGATCGCTTGCCTGGGGAATCGAGAGTGCAGCAAATGAACTGGCAAGCAGAGTCGCTGCACTGCGTAGCCTTTCATACACCCGATGTTTCAGGCCTTCCTGCGCCGGATCTCTTTTCGAAAATATTCGGGTCATACCCACTTAATTTCAATTCCAACCCGGCTGGCGCGCCTCCTATGAGCGTAGCGGCCGGCGCGTGGCAGAATTTTAGCGCCGCGCTTCAGGTTCAGCCTGGGCGGATCGAAATCATCCTTTCGGCGCCGTCGTCAACCGACGATCTGCCCGATCCTATTACGGATATTCCACAAGCCTTGTCCGCGATACGCGAGGTTGCCGTGGCCCTTGTGGCCCTCGTTAGCCCTGTCCGACTCGCACTGGTGGCGAACATGTTCAAGCGACATTCGTCGCCCGAGGACGCCGTCGCCGGATACCGCTCAAATACCGGAGTGCCCGTCCCTTCAAGTGCTATTGATCTGACATTCGGCATAAACGTCCGCAAGGCCGGCGAAAAATCCGGGGTTTCGATCAATCGCATCGCGCGCTGGGGAACTGGTGTTCAGCAGATCATGATGTTGATGGTAGGCCATGCCGCACCGACCATGGGTCGCAGAGTCATTCCTGTTGAAACGCTCATGCTCGATATAAACTCGGTTCAGCAATCCAACGTAATCGGTACGGATATATGCGTAGCGTTGCTGGACGACCTTGTGAACGAGACCAAAAACCTTATTTCTGGTGGCTATGATTATCTCGTCGGATGAAACGCGCGTGCGGCCCCCGATCGCGATTCTGCAATCGGAGAACCTAACGTCAGTCTACGACCAAGCCGATGAGGGCATTGCGTCGATTGACGACCTTTGCGAGATGACCTTCTGGTCGGCCGCCGTGCAGCGCAATAGCATGGCAGCGCCAATTGGCGCCGAGGATTACGATCTTTGGTCTAGGTCGCTTTCCTATACGACCTGCCTTGCACTGCCTTACGAAGACTTAACCGATTCTCACTTAAGCTGGCTGGGTGAAAAGCTCTTCCAGCGGTCGAGGTATATCCGGACCCTTAGTCTCCCGGCGGATCTGTTCCGAACCGAGCGTTTGGGTGTTAGTATCTCCGATTGCGGGTGGGACGCGTTGAACCGCTCTATCGACCGCTGGGCCGTTTTGCCGGACGATTGGGACGGCGAGGATGGAAGCGCCCCGCCCGAAGTTGCGGTGAGCGCTGCGCGAGAGTTTATCAAGAGGATCCGTGGCGGGCCTATTCCTGCGCCGAAGGGCTACGTCGCAGGTGACGGAGAGATTGGCTTCCGTTGGACCGATGGGAGGCTTTTGGCCTCTGCAGCTTTCCCCGCTGACGGGCACATAGTGATCTTTTGCAGTGCGGTAGGGTCTTTCCCAACTGTCAGGATTGACGCGCCTTTCGATCTCGAAATGGATCTATCGCCGTTACTGCTGAGTCTCATGCTGTTCGATGTCTGATGGCGAGACGTGGGCCGAGCGCCCTGACGGAATAAGCTGTTGCGGGGGCGATCATGGAGCGGTTGCCAGCGATGAGGTTGTTGCCCGCCTTCTGCACTCTCGGATCATTGAGCCCGATTCCGATCCGGTACCGCGGAGAGAGCTTTTCCCACCGCCGAAGGGTTTCACTAATAAGTGTGGCGATGCGGACGGCATGTCTGTGACACGTCGCGACACTTTGAGTGACGACGATCTGCGAGCACGGGCGACTGTGCAAGCCGAACGGAAAGAGGGGCGAACTCAACAGGGGGCCTTATTGGCCACAGTGGCCATGATCCGAGCGATCCGTTTAGACGGGGAAGGTGATCGGCAAGTGGCGTTCGTCTACGACGATCCGACCGAGCATGAGCCATTGCACGCCGTGGTTCGTGGATGCGACCAACTGGGCAGGCCCGATCAAGATGAACTTCGTGGTCGGATGCGGGGCCTCTTCGATAGACAGGTCCCCCCGTCGCCCCCTGCTTCATAGGCCGGACAAGCGACGCCGGCTTAGCCTGTGGGGCTATTGTATTTCCACCCTCCGGCAAGCGAGGCCTTCGCGCGAAGGCGCGGGGTCGCGTATTTGGGCGCCGTCTTGAACGTCTGGCGACTAGGCCACACGCTCAGCTTGGTACTCCGCGGGCGCCGCCACGAAGTCGTCGATATCGCTCTCATACCAAGCCACGCTTCGAGGCCCGAGCCGCACACGCGCAGGGAAGGTGCCGACAGCTTCGCGCCGATAGACAGTGGCGATCGAAAGCCCCGTCCGATCCTTAACCTGAGCGATTCGCAAGAGCCGGTCCTTGCGCCGATCGCGGGCGCAGTTGTCGTCGATCATCGCGTGCATCCTTTCAGCCGGCCGCGCCGGTCGTATCGATCCCACCTCACCGCGACTCCCGCCCGGATTGCTGCGCACGAATAGTCCCGTCCATCCGGTAGCCGGACCCAAGCGGTCACCCGTTTGTGGCTGGTCCCGGTCGGCTCGATCGTCAGGCGGATTGGTCGGGCGAAATAGAGCTGCCCGCCGTTGGGCGAACGTGTCTCCCGCGAGATCGTGGCGCCCATGACCTTCGCCATGCGCCGACGTTGCTCGAACGGATCGCCGGGCACGCACGGTTGGTTCGGTCGGCACGTCCCATCCATCTCGGTGGCGCCTATGCCCTGGACGCGGATTTTGGTGCCGTCCTGGCAGTGGATGGGGCCGTCCACGTCGTGAAGGGCTATAGCGAGGCAGATCAGAGCTAAAGTCACCGAGACCGCTCCTTGCGTTTCTGCGAAAGCCACACCAATTTCAGTGCCGTAACAAGCTGGGAACTGTGTGAATGGAAAATGAGAAAATCCCCGAACTCGCAGCACTCCGCTCGGGTCTTCGGCCGCTGACCGATAGAGATATTGTTCAGCGCCTCACCATCGGCCAACTCGCGGAGCTGCTTCACAAGGCTCTTGCGTACGTTAAGCTGGACGCGGCAACGGCTCTTGGAAAACGAGAGCACCTCCAAACCGCGATCTATTGTGCTGAGGCTGATGACAACGCTGGTGCCGTACAGTCGCTGAACGATATTATCACACCTGGCACGAACTGGGTCACTTCGCAGCCAACCGATGCATCGGCGCATTTGTCCGCCATGAAAGCTCGGATCGAGGCCCTCGACGTCTAACCCAGGCTCAGTATAGGCCTCATCAAGAGGCAGACCACAATCGTTCACTTCCGCCATCTGCGGACCAAGAGCAATATGATCGCCGTCGACTCGATAGGAGGATGCCATGAAGGGACTTTCGTTCGTACTGGCGGCCGCGCTGGCGTTCAGCGCCACGGCTCCGCTGGCCGCCGCCCCATGCAAGGACCCGAAGACCGGCAAGTTCATCAAATGCGCAGAGAAGGCCGCAAAGAAGCCGGTCTGCAAGGACGCCAGAGGCAAGTTTGCCAAGTGCGGGACGCCAGGCGCCAAGCCGGTCAAATGACGCGCGGAGGGCTCAGCGCGGGGCATCGGTGCCCCCGATCAGCCTGAGCCCCGGCTTTGGATCACCGAGCGTGTCGTAGAGGGCGGCGAACTCGCGTTGGAGCTTGTTCACCACCATCGCCTGTTTGAACAGTTCGACGGATGGCGTCTCCTCCCGCTGCATGGTGAGATAGCGCGTGGTTGCCTGGTGGTAAGCTTCCCAAGCTTCCGACGTGGGATCGGGCGTCGCGTCGGTCATTGCCCGGCCTCGGTGCCAGCCTCTCGGGCAAGCTTTTCCGCGGCGCATTTTGCGGCCCAAGCCTTCCTGTTCTCGATGTATGCTTCCAGGCTCGGATAGGAGCTCCCATCGAACCATCGCTCGTGGCAAGTGCCGTCTGGTAGTTCGACTACGATGGAAGCGGCCCGATCTTCGCAATCGTTCACGCCGGCTGGCGTTACGGGTCGAACCTCGCCGTCGGCGCACAAAGCCCATGCAATCACTTGAGCGCGGTACACGGTGCTATCTTCATCGTTGAAATGGCAGATCGACGTCCCGGAGGCCGCCGGTATGAGCTGGGTAGGTCGCTCCAGCAGAATGCTGACATCGCTTGAATCAGCGGTGAGATCAGCGCCGTTTGAGAGCGCGATCTTATAGGCCCAGTCCCTTTCGCCGCGCTTAAACTTGCGCATCGAGACGATCGCGTTGGTGGCGACTTCCGTCATTCCGAAGCTGTGAAAGCTGTCCATTCCAATATCCTCATATGACCAAAGCAATGGCCTTCGAGACCAGTCCGGAGAGTTGCCCGGCTTTCTCTGGAAGCTCGCCCCGGTACATTGTCCGGGGCAATTCACGTCCAGCTCTCCTCAGCAGGGGGAATACTGGTGGGCGGCGTTCATGAAATCACCGCACCACTGGCTGTCGTCGACCATCGGAAACTGTGAGCGCTCTTCGTAGGGGGCGTCCGCGACGATCTGCGGGGCATGTCGCCGGCAGATCCCTTTTCCGATGTTGAGATCGCTTGTCTTCGAAGGCGGGGAGCTGGCCGAAGCCAGCCCCCGATCGAGGAAGAAATCGCACTTGCGGCAGGTGTCAGACATGCGCCAGTTCGCTGTGCAGCGCGTCATTGTAGATGCTGACTACGGCCCGAAATTCGGGATGGTCCTCTGCTTCTCCCCAGCAGGCCAAGTGCTCTTCCGCCCGCTCGATCTGCGCTTTGACGATCGGCAAGAGGTGGTCGATGTGGGAGGTATGGCGAGCCAGCCTCACTGCGTCTGCCGCCATTTGCGCTTGAAATAGCCGAACGTCGCAGTGTTCGTGGCCGTCATCGCCCGCATAGATGGCTAGTTTGATGGCGAGCGCGTCGAGAGACGGCGTTGGATACATCATCAGAGTGATGAAAGCGTTGAGCTTTATGTCGAAGAGCTCTTGGCTTTTTTTGTCACCCTCTTCGCTGAACGTCTTGTAGCTCGCACCGAAGCTTTTTTCTGCCGAGAGTGCTGAATGGTAGGAAGCGAGAACCTCGTTCCAAGACTCGCTCCTGCCGGGGCGACTGGCAAGTTCTGCCAGGGCATCGTGCCTTGGGGAGGGAGTGATCGGCGCCTCAGATCCAGGTCCGTAACAGCTCTCGATTGTGTCGGCTACCTCCTCTAGGCCGATGCGGCGATACTCGGCAATGAGCCCGAAGAGTTTGACCGGATCCCTGGCGATTGCGGCGACACTGCGGTCAAAGTCCTCGCCCTCAAGGCGGGATCGCATGGCTGAGATCATCCCCTTCGACACGGGGCCATCGACGCCGCGATTGCGGATGCAGTCGATGATCTGCTTGTCCGTGCGCTTCTGGATGATCGAGCCCGCCTGCGTGTCGCTCGCAACGATTTCGGAATGAATACCCATCTTCAGTCTCCGTCAATCGAGAGGAGACAGGGGCGACGTGTCTATCGCCGAAAGCCTGCCATCACGTATGTCGTGACGTACATGATGTACGCTTATGGCGGACATGTGTCAACGTACGACGTACGCTACGGGATTAAACAGTCGCTCAGAGTGAGAAGGCGCTGCATTTCCTTCACGGTGCTTATTTTCAACTTCTCAACTTTGGCGCCGTCGATCGTCGAGAATACCACACCTTCCCCAGCGTATCCGAACAACGTGGCGATGAAGCCAACAGCTGATGAGCGGGGCTGATGATCGAGCTCGTCGTCCGGCTCGTGGTCATAGTCATATATAAATACGAGAACATCATCGCCGATCCTGGGGGGCTGTCCTATATCAGCGAAAATGTATTCGCCTGGTTTATACCTTGGCATGGGTGCGCCTTTATCTAGCACAATGCCCGAAACCCCGCCGCGGTTTTCAATCGCTGGAGGATGCCACGCATAAAACACGGGGTTATCAAGATCGATCATGTAAAAGTCGAACTTGGCCTCACCGCCCTCTTGTAGCGGACTTCGATGAACATAAGCTGCTGGGTAGACGGGTACGTCTCTCTGCAAGCCAGGATGATCCAGATAGCGATAACGATCTAACTCGTTCTTCTCTGTCTGCGTAAGGGCAAACACTTCATCCTCCCGGATCGGCGGCTTCCCTTCCCCGACCAAGGCACGTGCCAAGCGTCCTGCGACCACCATATCAAGGTAAGGTGGATCATATTCGGCGGCAAAAAACTTCTGAACAGAGGATCGGCCTCGATAATTTGCCCGTACGGCGATCTGGTCCAAAGTCAGGCCGCTCCGCTTTCGTAGCACCGTGAGAGCATCACCAATCGTCACCATAAACCCCTTGTGTATTGTACGCTATGAGCGTACAAAGGCGCATGTCCAAAGCGATCATCAGGCAATTCGGCGGAATACGCCCTCTTGCGAGAGCGCTTCAGCATAGAAACCCGTCGACCGTGCTCGGCTGGTGGAAGCGGAACATTATTCCCGCTCGGCAACAGCCTAACGTGCTCCGATTAGCACAGGAACTCGGGCTCGACATCAATGCCGCGGATTTGATCACAGCTCATACGGAGGCGCGCCCGAAATCGACGCTCATTCAATCGGACATCACCATCCGCCGGAAAATCGGAATGAGCCCCTCCGTAAACTCCGCCTCCGCTCCGACGAGTGTCGCCTCGTTGGCCGCCTCCAGCTTGTCGAGGAAGTAATGGATATAGCACTCCGGCACGTCGGCTTGCTTCAGGGCCTCGATAATCGAGCCGATGAGGTTCGCCCAGGCGCACATGACGTTCTGCGCACCGAGGCGGGCTTTGCGGTCCTTCACCATGATGGGAGAGCCGGGGAATGATGCATCCCGTCCTTCGTCAGCAGCCGGGGCTCGATGCGTCCACCCGCTGGGCGCGCCGGGGGCCGCTGATCAACTACCAGCGCACTCTCCAAGCCGAGCGTGACGCGGTCGCGCCTGCGGAGATCACTCGTGAATAGCGCGCACCTTTGCCAGATTGCGCTCATAGATATTCGCGATCTCCTGCTCGCGGTCTTTCGGAGACATGCGGCCATCTTGATCAGGAGCCCCCATTCTCGTCGTCGCGGCGAGTGTGAGCTGAGCCGCAACCAAAGCGGCGGTATCGTCCGAGATCGGCATTTCCATTCCTTTCGTGTCGGAGTCGTAACCAACACGATAGCCGAACCGGCGCCCGGTTCCAGTTCCGGGCGCCGGGGAGGGCTGGCATGACATCGGTTCTCCAAGCCGCGCTTGTCGGCTGCCAGCACGATCTGATCTGTTTCCATGCTGTCGGAGCTACGGCATGAACGCGCCGCACATCCACCGCCAGCGCCGGACGTTTTCCGCGTCGAAAGCGGTCGAGGTTCAGGGCTCGATCCTCACCGAGATCAAGAGCGACGACGAAATCACATTCAAGGACATGGCGCGGGTACTCGGCCGGTCGGAGGACCGCGCCGCGATTTACGCGGCCGGTGGGTCCGCAATGGATCTCCCAACTTTCCTAGCCGGCTGCGACGTGTGGGGAGGGCGGTTCGCTGATCCACTGCTTCGCCTGGCCAATGGGCGTTGGGCCGAAGCGGGCTCCATCTGCACATCAGATGACCGCGCCGCGTTGACCCTGGCAATGCTGCTGCCCGCGATCATGGAGATCGAGGAGGACGGCGTCACCGAAGCCGAGGAGCTTCGGCCGCATGCCGAACTTATCCGCCGGGTCCATTCCCTAACTCGTCGCTGGCTCGACATGCTCGCGCAGAGCCATTCCTGACGATGCGCCGGGGGCTAATCACCACAATTTTCGCGGAGGAGCCGCTGATGGCACTCGTCATCAAAGCTCCCCGCGGCCATTTCATGGTCTGGCGGTACCAGGCGCCTCGCCTCGACAACGCTCCGCCCAGTGGCTCGCTGGGAAAAGGCGAAGCTGCGTGAGCCGCTATTCCGACGCCCTCGCAGACTTCATCTCCGCTATGGAGATAGAAGGCATCCGTGCGGTAGAGCCTATCCTTCAGCGCCTGAGTTCTGGCGAGCTGATCCGGTTCCGCTGTGAGGGAGATGGCCAAGGCCGGCAAAATGGCTGGGCGGTGCTCTATCTCGATGAGCGCCCGGCCGGCGCCTTCGGCAATTACCGCCTGGGTATCTCGCGGAAGTGGCGCATCGATCAGGATCTTGGCCTGACGGCTGAAGAGCGACAGGCGCTCCAGCGTGAATGGGCTGAGGCCAAGCAGCGTCGGCAGGAGGAAAAGCTTCGATCGGAGGAGGAAGCAGCCAAGGATGCTTTCGATCTCTGGTCATCTTCAGGTCGCGCTTTGTCCGATCACCCATACGTGGCGCGCAAGCAGCTCGACGCGATCCGCTATCGGGTCACACGGGACGGCTGGCTACTCGTACCTATGATCGATGCCTCCGGTGATCTCTGGAATGTCCAGCGCATTGCCGGCGACGGCACCAAGCGTTTCATGCGTGGCGGCCGGACCCAAGGGCTGTTCTTCCCGATCGGCCAGTTCACGCAACGGGGCGAGCGCACCTGTATTGGTGAAGGCGTGGCGACGATGGAAGCGGTTCATCGCGCTTCTGGGTATCCGTGCATCGCCAGTTTCTCGGCCAAGAACCTGCTGCCTGTAGCTCGCCTATGGTACGCGGCCCGGCCGGATCTCGATTACATTATCTGCGCAGACGACGATGCCCATCTGGACCGCAACATTGGCGTGGAGGCTGCCCAAGCGGCAGCGGAAGAGATCGGTGCGCGCATCGCCACTCCTATCGGAAGGGCCGCATGAGCGTGGCGCGGGATTTCGAGGATGATGCACGCGACTTCGGAGGGGCGGTCGTTCGGCAAGCATTGGACGCGGCCCGCTGGCCTTGGCCCGACGCGCCAGAGCATTTTCCTGAGCCCCCCGCCGAATCGATAGGGATCAAGGCATCCCCTTTCGTTTTCCGCGACCCAGCCAGCATTCCCAGGCGGCGCTACCTCTACGGGTATGAGCTTCGGCGAAAGCAGCTTTCCGCCACTGTAGCGCCGGGCGCCGCAGGAAAGACGACATTCAAAATCGGCCGCGCGCTCTGCATGGTGACAGGGCGGGACATGCTCGGACATCGCGTCTGGAACGGTCCGCACCGCGTCTGGCTCTGGAACCTCGAGGACGAAATGGAGGAGGTGGAGAAGAGCATCCATGCCTTCGTGAAGCTGTGGGGGTTGTCGCCCTCGGATATCGCCGATCGCCTGTTTATCGATGGCGTCGACAGTTCGGGGTCGAAACTGCTGAAGATCGGCACGCAAAGCAGGGCAGGGGACTTCACCATCCGTCAGCCCGTGGTTGATGCGCTGGTCGAAGAGCTAAAGGCTCGCCGCATCGATCACATCGATATCGACCCATTCGTCTCCAGCCATTCGGTTGACGAAAACGACAATGGCGCGATCGACGCGGTCAGCAAGGAATGGGTCAGGGTGGCTCACGAAGCGGATTGCGCGGTGAGCCTGGCCCACCATGTCCGCAAGCCCAACGGGTCGGAGCCATCGGCATTCGATGCTCGCGGCGCCGTGGCCATGATCAACGCGGCCCGGTCGGTGCTGGTCCTGCAGAAGATGCCGAAGGACGTCGCGCAGGAGTTCCGCATTCCCGAATGCGACCGCAAGCGCTTCTTCTCAGTGTTCGATGACAAGAACAACAAGGCCCCGCCGGCCGCCAAAGCCGAATGGTACGAGTTCGTCGGAATTGGCCTGGGCAACGGCGACGATACTGGACCCGAGGACAACATCGGCGCCATTCGCCGGTGGCAGGCACCAGACACATTCGGCGGCGTCACGGTCCAGCAGCTTTGGCATGTCCAGAATCAGATCCAGGCCAATCCCGAGAAGTGCCGGAAGCACTCCGAGGCAAAGGATTGGGTCGGAAAAATCGTTGCGCGCGTACTCGATCGGAACCTCGACGACGAGGGTGAGAAGCAGGCCATCAAGAAGATGGTCCTCACCTGGGTCGGCAACGGCGCCCTCCGGTCGGTCGAGCGCAAGGATGAGCGCGGAGAGATCCGCGAATATGTGGAGGTGGGACAATGGGCCATCGTCGACTGACGCCCCTGATCTCCGCACCTCCGCACCTCTCCGCAGCAGCCAGTACGGAACTGCGGAAACGACCGCCCTGCCCGGTGGGGGTATGGGGGGTAGGGTATAACCCTACCCACCCAATACCCCGCCGGCCGGTCCCAGGCTGCGGCAAGAGCCGCTTGGAGGAACGATGACCGACCAACTCACCGCCCTCCTCGGCGTTGAGCAGACCGCCGTGGTTTGCGAGACGATCGAGGCGATTTACCGCCGGATCCTTGACCTCTCGGCGCAACGACCCAGCGCCACGCAGACGGCGCTCAAGCGGCTCCGTTTCGATGGCGGCGTTCCCTCCCGCCTGGAGGCGGTGCACGATGACATTTCGGGACTGCGGTACGCCGTCTGGTGTATCGGCGAGACCATCGCGGCTCTGGCGGGGCGTCAGGGCCTAGAGCGCGTATTCGAGGAGATAGAGCGGCGGAATGAAGGCGCTCGCATCTCGGTATGGCTCGACCATCGCTGGGACGGCGTCCCTGTCGGCGACGGTGTCTGGACATGCTGATCGGTCAGGCGATCGAGGGAGCGGGCCGCGGCTCAATGGCTGGTGCAGATCACTCCGCCGCCGGGCTTGGGGTTGCAAACCGTGAGCTTATCATCCGAGGTTGCTGCGGTGCTTCGCCCAACGGATGCGGCTATCGCCGCTCGCCGGGCGCTGATCGATGCGTCGATCGTGGTCTGCCAGGCCCGAAAGGTTGCGGCACGCGCCTTGACATCCGTCATGGGCTCGGCGCCGCCTTGAGATTTGACGTAATCCTCCGTGATCTCATCCAGATACGCATAGAACGCCAGAACCGGTCCCGATTTCTTGCTGTCCCCTTTTTGGTTGTAGGTCTCCTTCACGCACGCGGCGAAGGACGGGAACGGCTGGAGATCGGAGCAGCCCGCGATGATTTCGTCCATCGCTTTCGCATTCGCTCCGACCTGCGGAATTACCACGGCGGCGAACACGCCAGCCAATACAATGCTTTTGCGAATCCCCATCTGACCCCTCCAGATTTGAAGGTGTTATCTTTCAACGATCCTTTCGGCGCCAGCCCTATTGTGCGGCTGACCTCACTCGGCAGTCGACCCGCCGAGCGTCTCGACCATGCTGATATTTCTCGAGCAGGTAGGCGTCGGCCAGCATCGCGTGGCCCGAGGGCCCGAGGGCGCGCTGGCCAGTCCAGTGCGCCCTCGCGACTGATCTCAGCGGCAGACGCGAACCTTGTGATGATGACGCCACTCGGTATGGCAACGCACGCGGTGATGCCGCTTGTCCCAGCGCTTGTGGTTGCCATTCCATTTCTGATGGTGGCCGTTGTTCCAATTGTTGTGCCGTGGCTCGGCATTCGCGGCCGTGCTGGCACCAACCGCTGCGATGCCAAGCGCGGCAGCAGTCAGAATGTTCAGGATCTTCATTTGCAGCCTTCCAGGCCTGTTGATCAGGCGAGTGCACAACTGCGTCGTGGCTGGGCGGGTTCCGCGAAGTTGCAGTCGGGGCGGAGGGTTCGCCGCTGATCGGCACCGTATTTCCAGCCCGAAATTTAACGGGAAATTTCGGGCACTCATTTCAGGGGGCATCATGGGCAAGGCAACCAATCCACGGCTGAACATCAGCACCACGCACGCAACGCGGCGCCAGGGCAGGGGAGGCACGCAGGAGCCGCCTGTGAACCCCTTTGCGGCGGCTCATGGCCGGTACGAGGAAGGTACCGTTGTTGATCTCAGCGGCGAGCTGGGCGGCAAGAAGGGGATCGTGAAGGTGATCATCAATCGCGGTGGGACGGCGGTCGATCGGTGGATAGCGAACGACAAGGCCGGGATCTTCGAGGAGCCCCAGCGCAAAGCCATCGATCACTGCCGCAGGCTGTGGGCGCGGGCGGAGGATTTGCGCTCGATCGACCTCGCCCGCGATCGGATAGATTGCTCCAAAATGGAGGGATGGTCTCAGCACGAAGCGCTTGAAGCGCTCGCTGGGTACAAGCGAGTGATCCCCCGCAAGTTCTGGGAAGTGTTCGAGAACGTCGTCCGGTTCGATCAGGAAGCGGGCACAGCGGGATCGAACCTGGCGAGCAACTCGCGGTCGGCCATCGACGCTGCCAAGACGGCGGTCGCGTTCTGTGCTGGACTCATTGCGATGTGGGAACGATTGTAGGGAGAAGCGCGGGCGGCGCCAAAAAGGAGGGGCGATATGTTTCGCAAGGCTGTGTTGGCGATTTTGGTCACGGCTTCGCCAGCCTCGCCGATCTTGGCGAAACAAACATTCACCGCCTACGAGGGCAAGGAGCAGATCATCGAGGCCGGCGGCGGGACGCGCGTCACCAAAGACGGGGTGGATTTCTGGACATCAGGAACGCCCACAAAAAGATCGAAGGTCATCGGCAGGCTGATGGATCGTCGCGGGACGGGGGCTTTCCATGGGGACGCAGTGGGCTCCAAGCGAATCGCGCAAATCGTGAAAGAGGCGGGCGGCGATGCGGTGATCATTGCAGGTCAGCGCCAGGACCAGAATGGATATATCTTCACGGGCAACATGGCGGTCGCCGCCAAGAAGCAATTCACTGAAATGGTCGTTCTTAAATACCTCGATTAGCGCCTACGGAGCGGGGGGGTTATGGTTTGCAGGATCGCTTTAATACCGCTGGCGCTACTGGCTGGGTGTAACGACACACCCACGGTCGGCCAGCAAGCTTTGGATCGCGCCGACGCCAAGAGCTTATCGGACAACCCGCCTGGCCGATATCAAATGATCCAAGGGGTTAATCCAGCGAGCGTGGCCATACTCGATACCCGCCTCGGCACCGTACAAAACTGCTTTATCGTAAACTATCGCTACCACTGCTTAGCACAGGGACCGTCTGCCAGATTCCCCGGCGGACTGCCCCCAGGTGAATGGGTCGACGCGGCGGGGGAGGCCGGTGGCAAACCCAAGTAAGCGTCCCACCATACCGGATGCGATATGCCTCGATCTCTCTATCAGGATCAGGCCCGGCCTAGCAGGTGCAACTCGGCGAAGCCGTCCCATCGCAACAGGTCTTCCGACCATTCGCGCAACCGCACACGCCCTGATGCCAGGAGCAGCATCCCGACTGCTGGGCTTCTTCGGCGGTCGCAAATGTCTTCCCTTCGCATCCCGCAGGCCGGGACATGGGCGCAACCGGCACGCTGCGAGGCGCTTCGACAGGTTGAGCAGGCGATAGTCCGGCCACCGCAGCGAAGATCAACAGCAATTTCATAAGAGCCCCCTCTTGTTGGAGTGAAGCTCTGCCTATTGGTCACGCGAGTCCAGATTAATCTCGGTCCGAAACGAACCAATCATTCCAAAGTGCAAGCGAAGCTTATCGCGCTTGACCTGTGCGCACCGTAGTGGCAGATATCACCAATCGCTGAAGATGCGCCCGGGGCCGAAAGGCTGCCGGGCTTTTTGTTGTCCTGCAAATGCTCGGAAATGGTTGAACTTCGCATTGGCGACATTTTGACCAATCGTTATCGTTCCGATCTGATCGGGGGATCATTTGCAAGGGGGCAACGATGCGAGCTCGGATGTTTTTCTCTGCCGCTCTTCTAGGCGCGGTGTCTGCCACGAGCGCTGAAGCTGCTGTTACTGGGTATGCCAGCATTTCAAGCGTATTCAATCGTATCAAGTGCGATGCCTACGCTGCAATGAAGTCGTTGCCCAAGGAGAGCAAGTGGCAACCCATCGGTATGAGCGGGGAAGTTACGTTTTCGATAGGTCGCGATAGCTCGACCAAGCTTGAAGGCGGCTTCTCGGTTCCCATCGTCAGCACTGAAGCATCGTTCGCCGACACCGACACGGTTTCGGAAACGCAGGGTGTAACGATTGCCTTCTCGGTCAACCTCCTGACCCTGTCGAAGCTCGATAGTTATTGTAGCCAGGCCGGTGGGAAGCCGGCGATTATGGTTAGAGGCGTTAAAGAAGCTGAAAAAGCGGCTAAATCGGCAAAGCTCAATAAGGACAGCCTGCTCGGGCCGATCGATCTCGGGGACGCGCTGAGTGGCATCCAGGGGGAGCAAGCGCTGAACATCAAGACCGCTACCTATGAAGGTTCTTTCGGTTTCACGAGCGAGGATGTTTTCTCCGGTACGCTAGGTGTCGTCTACGTCAGCGGTGGCGCAGAGAAGTCGAAGACGAACAAATTCACCCAGGGCTACTCGATCGTCGTCGTTTACGGCGATGACAAGGTGCCGGGACCGCGAGTCAAAAACTAGGGCCGTCTTTCAGTATTGCGCGCGTTGAACGCCCCGCCCTCAAGCGGGGCGTTTTCGTTTTTGCATTAAGTCGAGGATCTGCCATGACCGTAGAGATCAGCTACTTCGCCCGTGCCGCGACTGGCGGTCTACCCGTGGCGGCCGAGCCTGGCCAGGACGGTACTGCCGCAGAGGCGCAGAGTGTCAGCATCAGTGCGACGCCAGCACTGTCCGGCGCCACGCCTGATGGCCAGACTGCGCTCTCGCTGATCGGTACGGAGGCATTCCGCTACGAGTACAGCCAAGCCGGATCGGTCGCCGCCGTTGCCAACAGCAACTATGTCGGAGCCGGCGAGCGTATGTGGCTGACCCCGCGATCGGGCTGGAAGTTCAGTCTCAGGACGGCGTGATGAGCGACGATCGGCCCAAACCAGAGCAGGACGAGAAGGGCCGCTTCGTCCCCGGCAACGTCGGCGGTGGTCGACCCAAGGGCGCGCGGCAGAAGATCGTCGGGGTATTTTTCGAGGATCTGTTGGCGAGCTGGGAAGCCCATGGCCCGGAGACGATCGAGACGGTCCGAGTCCAGCGTCCGCAGGATTATCTCAAGGTCGTCGCCTCGATCCTGCCCAAGGAACTCAACATCAAGGTGAGCGAGCTGGATGAACTCACAGACGATCAGGTCGCCGGACAGCTCTCCCGTGTCATTGCGCAGCTTGCAGCAGCAGGCCTTGATGTTATCGCGGGAATTGGAGCGGAGACGGAGGCGCAACCGGCTCCAGGCGTACCGACCGTACAATAAGCAGCGGGAGTTCCACGAAGCTGGCGCGGTTCACCGCGAGCGTCTGTTCATGGCGGGCAATCAGCTCGGCAAGACGATAGCCGGCTCGTTCGAATGGGCCATGCACCTGACCGGCAAATATCCGGAATGGTGGACCGGTCGCAGGTTCGACCAGCCAGGCCGCTATTGGGCAGCCGGCGAAACCCGCGTCTCGACACGCGACACGATTCAGAAGCTTCTCGTCGGCGAGCCTGAGAAGGAAGAGGAATGGGGTACGGGCGCTATCCCCGGTGCCGACATCATCGACACGTCGCGGGCCATGGGCGTTGCGAACGCGCTGGACAGCGTGGTCGTGAAGCATGTGGCTGGTGGGTCGTCCACCTTGCTATTCAAGGCCTACGAACAGGGCCGCGGCAAGTGGCAGGGCGATACGCTGAACGGGGTGTGGTTCGATGAAGAGCCGCCGCTCGACATCTACACGGAGGGATTGACCCGCACCAACGCGACAGGCGGGCTTGTGATGCTGACGTTCACCCCGCTCAAGGGCATGTCGGATGTGGTGCAGATGTTCCTCTCGGACAGCGACCTGAAGGACATGAAATGAGCCGGCACGTCACCCGTATGACGATCGACGATGCCGAGCACTACACGCCCGAACAGCGCGCGGCGATCATCGCGAGCTATCCGGCGCACGAACGCAAGGCCAGGGCGCAGGGCATCCCTGTCCTGGGTTCGGGCCGGGTCTTTCCGGTCGATGAGGACATCCTCAAGGTCAAAGCCTTCGAGATCCCGAATAGCTGGTCGCAGATTGGTGGGCTCGACTTCGGTTGGGACCATCCCACCGCGGCAACCCGCCTGGCGTGGGACAAGGACACGGACTGCATCTACGTCACCGCCTCCTACGGGCAGCGCGAGGCAACGCCGGTCATCCACGCGGCGGCACTGAAGCCGTGGGGCGACTGGCTGCCATGGGCATGGCCGCATGACGGGCTGCAGCACGACAAGGGATCCGGCGAGGCGCTGGCGCAGCAGTACCGGGCCCAAGGGCTCGCGATGCTGCACGAGAAGGCGACGCATGATGACGGCGGCAACGGTGTCGAGGCCGGGATCAATGAGATGCTCGACCGAATGCTGACTGGCCGCTGGAAGGTGTTCGACCATCTCGAGGATTGGTTCGGCGAGTTCCGCCTCTATCACCGCAAGGACGGCCAGATCGTGAAACTGAACGACGATCGGCTGTCATCGTCGCGCTACGCCATGATGATGAAGCGCTTCGCCACCACGCCGCCGAAGAAGCAAGAGACGCTCTACAATCGCGGTTCCGGGAGCTGGATGGGCTGATGGCTGACGACATCCTCAAGGAAGCGCTCGACGCCTTCGCCGAAGCCGAAAGCCGGGAATCCGATAACCGTCGCGATGCGCTCGACGATCTCCGGTTCGCGCGTCTCGGTGGCGAATGGCAGTGGCCGGCAAAGGTTCGCAAGCAGCGCGAGGCGGAAGGGCGCCCCTGCCACACCATCAACAAGATGCCGGCCTTCATCCGCCAGGTCGTCAACGATAGCCGGCAGAACAAGCCGGCGATCTCGGTTCACCCCGTCGAGGGTGGCGACGTCAAGACAGCGGACGTGATGAGCGGCCTCATCCGCAATATCGAGGTCATTTCGAACGC
This sequence comes from Sphingomonas sp. Root720, assembly GCF_001428605.1. Lineage (GTDB taxonomy): Bacteria > Pseudomonadota > Alphaproteobacteria > Sphingomonadales > Sphingomonadaceae > Rhizorhabdus. The sequence goes on along the minus strand of NZ_LMID01000016.1, from coordinate 16,571 downwards.
CGACGTGGCCTATGATACCGCGGTCGATAGTTCGGCGACGATGGGCTTCGGCTATATCCGCATCAACCTCGACTATGCCTGCGACGACACGTTCGACAAAGACATCCTGATCAAGCCGGTCCCGAACCCATTCGCGGTCTATGGCGACCCCTATAGCCAGTGCGCGGATAGTTCGGACTGGATGACGGCCTTCATCATCGACCAGATCCCTGAGGCGCTCTACCAGCGGAAATATACCAAGGCCGCCAAGGTGGATTTCTCGTCGTCGGCGTGGACCAACGCCAATGGCTGGTGCGACAGCGAGGGCAAGACTGTCCGGGTCGCCGAATATTGGAAGCGGTCCGAGGTCAGCCGCGAAATGGTCCAGTTCACCCATGAGGGAATGGGTGGCGTCGGCACGGCTTACGACGACGAGCTCGAGCGGCTCCAGCAGCAGTTCGGCTCGATCGAGATCATCGGCCAGCCCCGGACCGTCAAGTCCTACAAGGTCAAGCAGTACACGCTAAGCGCGGTCGACATCCTGGGCGAGATCGAATGGGTCGGAAAATATATCCCGATCATCCCGGTCTATGGCGAAGAGGTGAATGTCGAGGGCAAGCGGCATTTCCGCTCGCTGATCCGCGACGCGCGCGACCCGCAGCAGATGTTCAATTACTGGCGGACGATGGCGACCGAACTGGTGGCGCTGGCGCCCAAGGCCCCCTGGGTCGGCGTCAAGGGTTCGTTCGCATCCGATCCGCGCTGGGCAACCGCGAACAACGCGACGCACTCGTTCCTCGAATATGATCCCGTTGCCGGTGGTTCGCCTCCGCAGCGCCAGCCCTTCACCGGGGTACCGGCAGGCGAATTGCAGGAGGCGATGAACGCGTCGGACGACATGAAGGCCGTGATGGGCCTCTATGACGCCTCGCTCGGGGCGCGATCGAACGAGACGAGCGGGCGCGCGATCATGGCCCGGCAGCGCGAGGGCGATGTTTCCACCTTCCACTTCATCGACAATCTCAGCCGCGCGATCCGCCACACCGGCAAGGTGCTGATCGACCTGATTCCGAAGGTCTACAATACCGAGCGGATGATCCGGGTGCTGGGTCAGGACGGCAAGCCGGAAGAGGTGCAGATCACCGACAAGGAAGGGCAGCCCGACCCCGAGGCCGGCATCTACAACCTGACGCTCGGCAAATACGACCTGACCGTGAAGGCCGGCCCGTCCTACACCTCGCAGCGCGAGGAGGCGGCGGATATGCTGACCGAACTGGTCCGCGCCAATCCGGACAGCGCTGCCATCCTTGGCGACCTCATCGTCGAGAACATGGACATTCCGGGCGGCGACAAGGCGGTCAAGCGATTGCAGGCCATGCTGCCGCCACAAGTGCGCCAGGCCGAGCAGGGCGAGAACCCCGAAGCGCAGGCCGCGCAGCAGCAGATCCAACAGATCCAGCAGCAGGCACAGCAGGCTATCGGCCAACTCCAGCAGGCTTTGCAGGAGGCGCAGCGCAAGGCCGAGGGCAACCGCGAGAAAGCGGAGGCCGACAGCAAGAAAGCCGACGTCGAGGCGTACAAGGCCGTCACAGAGCGCATGACCGCTCTGGCCGGCACGATGACGCCCGAGATGGTCCAGCAGATGATCATCGAGACGCTGCAAGACGTGGCTGAGACCGCGAACCTGGTTCCCGGCGGCGAAGAGCCGCAAGGAATGCCCATGCCTGTTCCGGGCAATGGGATGATGCCGCCAATGGAGCCAATGCCGCAGGGCATGGGCCAACCGGAGCCGGCGCCCTTCGCGCAGTGATGCGCTTCCTCCCATAGATGGAACCCTTTGATGGATACCGAAACGGCGACCAATCCGGTCGGCGAAGCGACCAGCCCTGCGGATACGCAGGAAGTCGCGGTTGCCAACACGGAAGTCACAGCCCCCGCCGAGGGAACGGCTGAATCAAGCGACAATCGACAGGACGGGCCGGATTTCTCTGACCTTCTCCCGGTCGAGGACGATCTTGACGAGGTCGAATATGAGGGCGCCAAATACAAGGTGCCCAAGGTCCTGAAAGACGCGGTTATGCGTAATTCGGACTATACGGTGAAGACGCAACTTCTCGCGGAGCAGCGGCGCGCACTGGAGGCTCAGCAACAGGCCGTCCAGCAGGCTCAGCAGCTATCCGCAGCGGAGATTCGGGCGTTCGCCAAGCTCGACAATCTGAGCACTCAGCTTGCCGAGTTCAATGGTGTCGACTGGTCGGCCCTCGACCATAGCGAGCCACAAGTGCAGCATGCAAAGGGTGTGCGCGACGAACTCCTTCGGGAGCAGGCGACGCTTAACGCCCAAATCACCGAACACATGACGCTCAAGCAGTCTCGTGCCCAGCAGGAAGCTGCCAAGGCGCGCGAGGCGGAAGAAGCCAGAGCGGCTAAGGAAATCAAGGATTGGTCGCCCGAAAGGCGCCAGACGCTTGAGCAATTCGCAGTCAGCCAAGGAATACCGGCGGAGTTCGCTTCGCAGGCAGGCGCTGCCGAATTCAAGATTCTGGATAAGGCTCATCGGTGGGATCAATTCGTCGAACGCAACCGTGCCGCAGCGAAGGCGGCGGCCAACTCCAGCGCCAAGCCGGCCAATGAGGTCGGCGCAGGCGCAGGCTCCGGAACCTCCGATCCGTCCGCCATGTCCATGGATGAATACCGGGCATGGCGCGCGAAGCAGGGGGACTGAACCCAACATGATCCAGCGTCGAGAGACGCCATGATCCCATAGATGGAATTTTCCCATGTCCAATACCGTCCTTACGATCGACGTCATCGCCAAAGAGGCGCTGATGATCCTCGACAACGAGCTGGGCGCGGCCAAGGCCGTCCATCGCGGCCTCGAAAGCGAATATGGCGACGCCAAGAACGGCTTCCAGGCCGGTGCAACGGTGTCCATCAAGCGCCCCACCGACTTTACCGTCCGCAGCGGCGCGAACGCCTCGGCTCAGGATGTCGTCGAAGGCAAGGTTTCGCTCACCGTCGACCAGCAGAAGGGGGTCGATTTCTCATTCACGTCGCAGGAACTGACGCTGAACATAAAGGATCTGTCCGAGCGGGTGATCAAGCCCGCGATGGTGCAGCTCGCGAATAAGATCGACGGCGACGTGCTGTCGCTCGCCAGCAAGGTTCCCAATTGGGTTGGCACGCCGGGCCAGGTCATCAACTCGTTCGCCGATTTCGCGCTGGCGCCCCAGCGACTCGACGAACAGGCGGTGATGAGCGATGGTCGGACGGCGTTCCTGTCGCCGGCCGATCAGTGGGGCCTTCTCGGCACGCAGACCGGGCTCTTCATCCAGGGCGCCGCGAATAGCGCTTATCGCGAAGGCGATCTCGGCAAGATCGGCGGCGTCAGCACGAAGATGTCGCAAAATGTCCAGTCGATCACGATGGGCTCGCGCACCGGCTCGATCCTTATGGATCTCTCGATCACGTCTGCCACTATCGCATATGCGGCGGTCAAGGACACGATGATCCAGACTGTCCACATGGATACCTTCACCGGCGCTACCGATACCGTCAAGGCCGGCGAGGTCTTCACGATCGGCACCCCGGGCGGCACGGGCGTCTATGCCGTCAACCCTGTGACCAAGGCGCGGTTGCCCTGGCTCAAGGAGTTCACGGTCGTGTCGGATGCCACGATGGCCTCGAACGAGGGCGACGTGATCATGTATCCGGCGGCGATCTGGGACGGCGCCTTCCAGAACGTCTCGGTGGTCGGCGCGACCGACCTGAACAACCTGCCGATCAACTTCAAGGGTACGGCAGGCGCGACCTACTCCCAGAACGTGGTGTTCCACAAGAACGCCTTCGCGCTGGCGATCGTGCCGATGGTCTCGCCGCCCGGCGCGGTCGATGTGGCTCGCGAGAGCTACAAGGGCACCAGCGTTCGCATGATCCCGTTCTACAACGGGTCGACCGACGTAAGCACCTTCCGCCTCGATGTCCTTTACGGACTCAAGGCGATCGATCCCCGACTGGCAACCCGCATCAGCGGTACTGCGTAACACCTCCCCACTGGCCCCGGCATCGGTCGGGGCCACCCTTTCGCGAGTATTCTGATGGCACTCAGCACTTATTTTGAGCTGGTCGCGTCGCTCGCGGTGTGGCTCGACGGCGCCGACCTGGCCGGCCAGGAGGGAACGCTGGTGTCCCTCACCGAAGCCGAGATCAACGCTCGCCTCGCCGACGCCATCGACAGGGGGCGGGCTGTTCGGCCTATGGCGGTTCGCGACACGCTGACGATCGATGCGGAATATGTCGATTTCCCGTCAGTTAGCACAGACATCATTCTTCCAATTTCGATCGAGATAACCAGCCTCGATCGGCCGTGGGAGGTTCTCTACGCCTCGCCGGAATCGCTGGTGGCGATGAAATACGGGGTAGAGTCCGAGCGATCGAGCGTTTCAGCCTTCATCGCAGGCGACCCGCCGCGGTATTACACGATCGTCCAGGGTCAGCTTCGTTTCTACCCTGCTCCGCTCGATACTTCCTTCACGGCCGAGTTCACCCGGTACGAAACGCTGCCGGCGCTTGGTGAAGCCACGTCGACCAACTGGCTGCTATCCCAGCACCCGAATGTCTATCTCTATGGCGCGCTGGCACAAGCCGAGCTGCTCGGGTGGAACGACAGCCGCATGGCCAACCTGGCGACGCTGTTCGTCAATGCCGTCGACGGGATGGTCGCGCGTTATCCGGAGCCGGTCAGCAGGACAACGCTCCGAACCGACCTCGCCTGCTTCGGTAGGCGCGGAGTGGATGATTATGCGAGCTTCATCGGGGGCACCCTGTGAGGATGATATTCGGCGAATATAAGCCGGATCAGCCCCCCCATCTTCAGGACGGACTCTTGTCGGCGGACGGGGTGTGCCCGATTGCCAATGGCTACGCGCCCATCCCGCAATTCTCGGAAGCAGCGAACGGCGCGCTAGGTGCGACATGTCTCGGAGCGGCTGCCTATCGCACCAATTCCGAAAACTTCGTGTTCGCAGCGACTGCCGCGAAGATCAGGCGCTACACAAGTTCGGGCTATACCGACGTGAAAACCGGCATGACCTCATCGGCAGCGGTCGGCGTGCGATTCTGCCCCTATGCCTCGTTCATGCTGGCGACCAACGGGACCGACCCTATCCAGAAGTTCGACCCGGCCTCTCCGTCGTCCTTCGGGGACCTCGACTCCTCCGCGCCGACTGCGCGCTTCATGGCCGTGGTGCGGGGTTTCGTCGTCGCGGGGTATGCCGATGACGATCCGCTGCGGGTCGCATGGTCGGACAATGGCGACCCGTCCGAATGGACACCGGGCACGCTGGAGGCCGGGCTGTACCAGATGCCCAGCGGCGGCGACATAACCGGCGTGGTGGGCGGTGAGTATGGCCTGATCTTTCAGGAAAACCGCATTCTCCGGATGACCTATACCGCCGACGACACGATCTGGCAGTTCGACGAGATCGCGACGGACGTCGGCTGCATCGCCCCCTGGTCACTCGCGACATACGGCAAGATCACGTTTTTCCTTTCGGCAAAGGGGTTGATGGCCTGCGACGGGATCACCGTCGAGGCGATCGGCTCCGAAAAGGTCGACCGCGAGTTTCTGGCGATGCTGGACCGCACCTATCTGGAGAATATGTCGGCCGTCGTCGACCCGACCCGCTCGCTCTACATCGTGGCTGTCCCGAGCGCGAATCCGACCAGCCTCGTATTCCTCTATCATTACGGGTTGCAGCGCTGGACGACGGCAAAGATCGGTCAGCAGCGGATGTTCTCGGCACTGGCGGCCGGCGCGACGCTGGAGGATCTCGACGCCATTTACGGCAACCTCGATTTGATCCCCGTGTCGCTCGATAGCGCGGCTTTCCGCGGTGGCTATCCGGTGATGCTGATGGTCGACGGCACTGGCATGCTTGGCGGGCTGTCGGGCACTCCCATGGCCGCCACGCTGGTCGACGCGCGCAAGGAGCTTGTTCCGGGGCGTAGGGCCAGGATCAACAGCGTCCGCCCGTTGGGGGACATGGAGAACGCCACAGTGACGCTTTCGCTATCGGACAGCCTGTCCGACGACGTGGCGAGCACGGATTATACCGATCGGACCAATGGTGGCTTCTACCGGATGCGGCAGTCGGCCAATCTCAGCCAGGTCAAGCTGGCAATCGCCGCGGGCGAGGCATGGTCCTACGTGCAGGGCTATGACATTGAAGCGATGCCGGGAGGCCGGGCATGAGCCTGCCGCCGCTGGTCAAGGAAAGCGAGCGCGACCAGAAGGAATGGAACCGGAAGGCGCGCGACGCCATCAACCGACTGACCCGCTTCGCACTCGGCACGGGCGCGACCACCGAACGACCGCAGGGCCCGACCGATGGGCAGGTGTTCTACGATCGGACGCTGAAACAGCCGATTTGGTGGAACAGTGAAGATGCCGAGTGGAAGGACGCCACGGGGACGGCGGCATGATGCATGACTTCCTGCAATGGCTCCCGTCTTTCGCCGAAGTGATGGACCGGCGCTATTACTCGCCTGATTGGCTGGCTGGTCAGGTGTGGAGCGGGAGGGCGCGGTTTTGGTGCTCGGAAAACGCAGCACTGGTCGCTGAAATCAAGATCTACCCGACCGGAGCGCGGGATGTGCATTTCCTTGTGGCGGCCGGCGATCTGAACGAACTGATCGAAACGCTCCGCCCCCAAGTTGAAGCGTGGGGCTCCTCCATGGGCTGTGTCGCCGCGCTTGTGGAAAGCCGGCCGGGCTGGGTCAAGGCTCTCGCCCCAAATGGTTATCGGCTCCACCAAGCCGCCGTTCGCAAGGAATTATAATATGGGCCTCTCCAGCAGCAAGTCGAAGAACACGCCCTGGGGGCCTGCCCAGCCCTATATCATCAAGGGTATGGAGCAGACGTCGGCGACCTATGACGAGAACCAGCCTCGTCTTCAGGATATGTCGAAGCAGGCCTATGATGCCTTCAACAGCATCGCGCCCGAGGCGTTCCAGTCGTCACCATTCGTCCAGAGCGCGCAGAACAGCGCGCAGGCATTGGGAAGCGGCGGAGGGGTAGGGCTCAACCCAGGCGCGTCGACCTATGCGCGGATGCAGGCCCCGAACGCATCGGCGGCAGATCCGTCGACCGGGCTGCTGACCGGCATCGCCAACGGAACCAGCGGCAGCAATCCGGCCACGGGATTCGCTACCGGGGTAGCCGGCGGGAAATATCTCAACGCGCAGCCGTCCGCTTCGATGTACGAGTCAATGATGGACCCGTCCTATTCGACGGCAAACCCATATCTCGACGCGATGGTGAAGCAGTCGCAGGACAGCGTGACGAAGGCCGCCAACCAGCGCTTCGCCGCCTCGGGAATGGGCGCAGGGCTGTCCACGGCATTCGGCGACGTGCTGTCCAAGAACCTCGCCGATAGCGAGAACAATCTGCGCTATCAGAATTACAACGATGCGGAGAACCGCCGGCTCCAAGCTGGCGGCCAGTCGGATGCGGCGTGGAGCGGCGAACGCGGCCGAATGGATGCGTCGACCGGACTCCTGTCGTCGGACTTCAACGCTGATCAGGGAAGGCAGCTTGCCGCGGCGCAGGCGCTTGGCGGGCAGTTCAGTCAGGGTCAGGACCGCGCGCTCGACGCGGCGAAGGCGGGCGATGCGGCGCAGCAGTCGCAGGTCCAGCAAATGTTGACCGCGCTCGGCCTGACCGGCGATCTTCGGAATGCAGAGTTCGCCGGTGTATCGCCGGCCCTGTCGCTGCTCAACACGGCAGCCGATATTCCCTATGTCGGGACCGCCGCGCTCAATGGTCAGATCCGGCAGGCATCGAACGGCTACGGCACCACGACGACGAGCGGGAACATCGGGCAGCAATTGCTTGGCGCAGGCGCCCAAGCTGGCAGCGCGGCGCTAATGGCCTCGGATCGCCGCCTCAAGAAGAACATCGCCAAGGTCGGCCAGTTGGATGACGGGCTTGGCGTCTACGAGTACGATTATATCCACCCCGCGCTCGGTGATGGGCGCCAGCACGGCGTCATGGCCGATGAGGTCGCACAACTGCGACCGTGGGCGCTCGGGCCCAAGATTCACGGCGAGTTCGCTACCGTCGATTATGGAGCGCTTTGATGGCTATTTTCGGACAGGGACGCAAAGGCCGCAGCCCGATGGATATATTGGGCGAGTTCAGCCTTACGCCCGGCGGCGGGATCGGCGGCGGACTACCCGGCATGCCCATGGACCCGAACCGGATGGGCGGTGGCATGGTGGACACTTCCGTTCCGGAAGATCCCTACGCGGGCGAGCGTCCGCAAAAGCCAGGGTTCTTCGCCAAGGGTGGCGGCTGGAAGGACGCACTCGGGGAGGGGCTCGGTGCGCTGGCACAGCAGTTCGGTGGCACCAACCCGTATAATCAGGCTCGCGATCGGCAGCACGAAGAGGCCATGCTGCGGCTGCGCGGCGATCTCGACAACCAGGCGGAAGACCGCAGGCAGGCGGCGCGCGATGCCGACGTCAACATCTTCGGCAACGGCGATGACGGGTTCTTCTCGTTCAGCAAGAGCGGCGGCGTCAATCCGCTGGTGCCGGGCACCGGGCCCAAGGAGGACACGGTCATCGCGCGCCTCCGTGCCGCGGGCATCGATCCGAACAGCCCCGAGGGTCGGCAGGCGATCATGATGTCCATGCCCGGCTATGGCTATTCGCCGGAAGTGTTCGGCCGGAAAACCACGCTGAAGCAGACCGTGCCGGGTAAGGCCGCGGGGACCGGTAGAGCCGCCCCCAAGCCCCCCGCCGGCTTCATTCTGGATTGATCGACATGGCAGATTATAAGGAAGGCCAGACCGCCACCAATCCTCGGACCGGCCAAAAGGTCGTGTACAGGGATGGCCAGTGGGTGAACGCGAGCGGCGCGTCATTCTCTGTCGGGACGGGCAAGTCCGGCATGTCCGGCCAGGAGAATATGGAGCTCAAGCAGGCGCGCGCCAACAACGAAGGCGGGCGCAACATCTTCCCGGCGCTCGGGAACATGTACCGCGTGGCGCAGCGCTACCCCGGCGGCATCCCTCAGGCGGCCTATGACAAAGCTCGGCTCGCGGTAGGATCGGAAGCATCCGCGGCGCAGGATAGCGACCTGTTCAATGCCTACGCGAACAAGGCGGCGCTTTCGAAGGCGCGCCTTCTCGCTCCGGTCAGCAACTCCGATATCGCCTTTCTGAAGACCACCCAGGCCAATCCGAAATTCCGCTTCGACAACAACAAGGAGTTGATCGGGCAGGAGTTTTCGGACGCATCCCGCACCTATTTCGAGAATGCTTTCAAGCAACGCTGGGCGGCCAAGAATGGCGGCCTGAACGGCGTCGACAAGAACGGGCATAGCTATGCCGAAGATCTCGCGCGCGCCATGAAAAGCCCTAATGTCGCGCGCCTGCTTCAGCCGCCATGGAAGCGTGGCGCGGCGCCTGCCAAGGGCGGGGCGCAAGCTCCGAAGGTCATCGACTTCAACGAATTGGACGACTGATCATGGTCGATGTCCGGATGCCAGACGGCACCATCATCCGCAACGTGCCGCCTGGCACGACCAAGGCACAGTTGCAGGCGAAGCTTGCCAAGAAGCAGTCGAACAACCCGATCAGATATGATGCCGGCGATCTCGCGACGTCGAAGTTGTCGCTGGGCATCTCCGACCGCGTGATGGCTGGCGCTGATTCGGTCATCCGCAGCGGTATCGATGCCGCCAAGGGTGATTTCCATGCGCCGCGCTACACCGAATCACAGAATGAGGTGGATCGGCAGAAGGCTGCCTACAAAGCCGCGCATCCCGGCTTTGACTGGGCCACGCTGCCCCTGAACCTGATGGCCGGCGGCGCGAAACTTCCCGAAATGCTCGCCGCGAAGATCGGTGGCGGTGCCATGCGTCAGGCTGCCGGTGTTGGCGCCGCCTATGGCGCGGGTGCCGGCGTCGGTAATGCGCGCGGAGACCTCGCCGACCAGGCCGGTCAGATTGGCGCATCGACGCTGTTCGGTGCCGCGACCGGCCCGATTGCCGCCAAGGTCGTGCCGTGGGCGATCGGCAAGGGAGCGGAGGCGAAGAATGCCGTCGCCCGGCTGCTGAGTGAAAGGGCGGGCAAGTCGCGCAACCTAGTGGAGGGGGCGGTCGACGAAGGGCTCCAGAACGTGCCCGATCCGCAGCCCGCGGTGCGCAAGGTGATCCAGAAGGCGCTTGCTGCGCAGGGAATGACCCCGAAACAGGCCGGCAAGGTGCTGGACGACGCGCGTGGCCGCGGCGTTCCGCTTGGCCTGATGGACACCGGCGACGAAATGCGCGGCCTGGCTTCGGCGCTGTCCCGCAAGCCGGGCGCGTCCCGAACCATCATGAGGGATTCTGTCGTAGGCCGACAGGAGGGGCAGCTCGATCGCGTTCAGGGCGCCATCCAGCGTGATTTGGGGCCGGTCGCGAATGTGCGAGAGGCATCCGAGGCTCTGATCAAGGGCGCCCGCGAGCGAGCCGGCCCGCTGTACGACCAGGCATATGCCCAGCCCGTGCCGCTGACCGAGAAGCTGACGGAGCTCGCGCAGAGGCCATCCATGCGCAATGCCTTGAAGCGCGCCTATGGTATCGCGGCCGAAGAGGGGCGCGATCCCAAGAGGATGGGCTTTTCGCTGGATGCCGAGGGCAATGTCGCGCTTGAGCCGCACAATTCAGCGCAGACCTGGGATTATGTGAAGCGAGGGCTCGACGACGTGATCGAGGCGGGCCGGGATCCAGTGACGGGCCGGCTGAAGCTGGATGAGGCCGGCCGGGCCATCAATGCAACGCAGCGCGAATTCATCAAGGAGTTGACTAGGGTCAACCCGACGTATGGGACGGCTCTTGCTGCCTATGCGGGGCCTGCCAAAATGTCGTCGGCGCTCGCGAAAGGGGCCAAGATAGGCAACCGGGATGCCGAGACTGTGTGGGCCGAAACCCGCGACATGTCGCCGGCCGAACTGGATCAATACCGCTTGGGTGTGCGCTCGGCCCTCTCGAAAATGCTCGAGGGGCGCCCGGACGACGCGAACAAGATCCGCGCGCTGGTGGGCACCCCCAAGAAGCGCGCCGTGCTGTCTCAGCTTTTCGGCGGTGAGGCAAACTTCGATCGGTTCATGGCGATGCTCGCGGACGAAGGCTCGGCAGCCCTGACGCACGGTCGGGTCGCAATGGGATCACCGACCGCGAGTAATCTTGCGGATGACGCGACCATCGATGGCCCCGGCGGGATCATGGCGAATATGGCCGCCCGCGCTCTCACTGGGCGGGGTATGGTCGGCAATGCCGTCGAGACCGTCCGAGATGCCATGCGCTATGGAGCGGGCAAATCCGGCGAGGTGGTACGCTCTCAGCTCGCGAGCGGGCTTTCGGAAACCGACCCAGTAGTGCTTGCCGCGCGGCTCCGGGCCATGGAGGCCTTCAACAAGAAGGCTCGGTTCGACCGGTACAAGGCGCTCAAGCGTGGCCGCGAGCCCGCCGCCGCAAGCGGGATCGCGGGCGGCTACATGCTCGGCGGGAACGACCGGTAAGTCGCCCTTGAAGGCCTGAAAAGCACGGGAAAGCCGCTGGATTAGGCGCATCCTGCCCATCTACCATTTTCCGATCGCATAGGAAACCACCATGCCAAAATCCAGCGTGACAGACTGGGATACGACTGCCGCGAACAATACGGATATCGGGGGTATCAACATCGCCGAAGGCTGCCCGGCGGCCGGGATCAACAACGGCTTCCGCGAGATGATGGCGCAGCTCAAGACGTATCTGGTCGCGACCTTCGCCGCCTATCTCCCGCTTGCCGGCGGCACGATGACGGGCGCGATCGCCGAAATGGGCAACGCCTCGACGATCAAGGACGCGACCGGCACCAACCGCAAGGTCGGCTACCGCGGCATTCCGCTGCGCGCGGCGACCAGCCAACAGACCTTGGCGCTTACCGATGTCGGCACGATGATCTCGATCACGACGGGCGGCATCATCGTCCCCGCCAATAGCTCGGTTGCTTTCAGCGTTGGCGATGTCGTGGCCATCTACAATAATAGCGGGTCCAGCCAGGCGATTTCGGTTGCCGTGGGCGTCACTCTTCGGCTTGCCGGGTCGGCGACGACGGGAGCTCGCACGCTTGCCCAGCGCGGATTCGCAACCTTGACCAAGGTCGCCACCGACGAATGGATCATCTCCGGGGCGGGCGCTTCCTGATGAGCGGCATATTGGTCGCTATCGCGCCACTCGGCCAATCATCCGGGTCGTCGAATGCCCTCACGGTCTCGGCGAGCAGCTATACCGCGAACGTCACCGCGCCCAGTGGGACCGGTATCCCGGTCAACGTGGTGATCACCAATCCGCCTAGTGGCGTGACCCTTGCCTCTTTCAGCCTGGAGGCTTTGAGTGGCGGATCGAAGATCGTTCAATATGATTCCGACGCATCGGCCAGCCAAAGTTGCATCTTTTATTTTCGCTGGAGCGGGCTTCTCGTCGGCGAGCAAGTCACCAATACATATCAGGTGAATGTGGTGCGGGGGCCATATGATCCGGGCTCGGCAGTATTCTCCGTCACGCTGACGAGGACGTCATGAGCGCCCTGCCTGACTGGCTACTCCCCTTGATGGGCGGCAACACGATCATCAGCGCCACCCTGGGCTGGGCAATCCCCGCGATGGTTGCACGCAAGAAGGATGCCGGCGACCAGGCGAACGATCTGATCGGCCGCCTGTCGGTGCGCTTGGAGGCCGTCGAGAAAGGGCACGAGACCTGCCAGAAGGAAACGGCTGAGCTTCGCGCGATCAGCGTGCGGAATGACATCGTGATCCGCTTGGTCGTTCCCGAGTTGCAGCGCGTTGCGCCCTATTCCTCATCGCTGCAACAGGCGCGGGATCTTCTTGGCGCGGCCTTTCCTGTCTCGATCGACACGCCCGCCGACATGCTGGGCATGCTGGGCGAGATCGACACCAACAGCCAACGGTAGGCTACCGCCTCAATTTCTCGACAATGAAGGAATTTCCTCATGGCTTATGTCCTGGGGCCGGGATCGCGCGCCAAGTTGGCCGGCGTCGACCCTCGCCTGATCCGCGTCATCGAGCGCGCCATTCAGATCTCGCCGATCGACTTCAAGGTCATCTGCGGCGTCCGGACGCTCGCCGAGCAGAAAGCGCTCTATGCGCAGGGTCGGACGAAGCCCGGCAAGATCGTGACGTGGACGCTCAATTCGCGTCATCTGCCCGATCCAAAGACGGGGCTCGGTCGTGCGGTCGACCTCTTGCCGGCGCCCCATGACTGGAAGCTGGAGGATGACAAGTCGACGCCCGAGGTCGACGACAATTTCAAGAAGCTGGCGGACGCGGTGCTTCAGGCCGGGAACGAGCTAGGCATCCCGATCCGGTGGGGCGCGAACTGGGATGGCGACGCGCTGATCCGCGAGAAGGGCGAGACCGACAATCCGCACTTCGAGCTGCGCTGATGATGCGCCACATCTTCTTCGGCCTCAACGATACGCCCGAACTGGGCCGCGTTCTGTGGGCGATCGGCGTGCTGGCTATGATCGGTTATCAGGGGCTCGCCATCTGGTGTATCAAGCAGCCCTTCAGCGCAATTGAGTTCGGGACCGGGCTGGGATCGATCCTCCTTGCCGGCGGCTTCGGCGTCGCGGCCAAGGATACCGGCGTGTCGAAAGCGAAGGCGCGTGCGGGAGGCGAAGGATGATCCCGCTCTGGCTCAAGATTGCCGGCCAAGTCGCGCTGCTGGTCGGCCTCATCGTCGGCTTCAAGCTCTATGTCGCGTCGGAGCGCGCTGACGAGCGCCGGGAAGTGATGGGCGAGGTCAAGGATGCCCAACAGCAGGCGACGATCGCCGACCTTACCAAGACGCTCGCCACGGAGCGAGCCCAGAACACCGTCACGGAGCAATCCAATGCCAAATATTCTGCGGATCTCGCGAGCGCTAATAGCCGTCTCGCTGCTTATCTTGCCCGCCTGCGCACACCGAGTGGCGATATCGGGGGAGCGGTCATGCCCGGCGCTTCCGACCGCTCCAGCCAGCCTGACGGCGCCGATCGACTATCCGTCCTGGATGACGACCTCAGAAAGTGCACCGCGATAGCCGTACGCCTCGGCAACGCGAAAGACTGGTACGAGCAACAACAGAAGGTGGAGCGATGATCCCCGACCCGAATAGCCGCCTTTTCGCGCGACTGATGAACCCCGAGCTTCGCCTTGGACTGGGCTGCGGCCTTCCGGCAGGTGGCATGACCGCAGCCCTATATGATTATTTCATCGACGCCATAGCCGGTAGCGATGCCAATAATGGCGCAGCGCCGGCAACGGCGTGGGCAACGATCGAATATGGATACACGAACAGCGCGAGCGGCAAGAAGCTGGCGCTGAAAAAGGGGCAGCGCCACCTACGCGGTGCCGCCACGAGCCGCGCCAACCGCAGCTTCATCGCCTATGATGCAGGCGCCTCCAATCCCATCTTCGACGCGCGCCAGAACCTATCGGGCAAGACGTGGACGCTCGACAGCGGGAATGTCTGGAAGACGACCGTCACGCTGCCGGCTGCGATAGTCGCCGGTGGCACGACCGCCAATTCGACCTATTTCGGGGTGTGGCTGGATGAGGCCTTCCTCGTCTGGCATGTCGGCGGCGCGGATATCGCTGCAAACATTGCTGCCGTCGAGGCCGATCCTGGATCCTTCGCGATCAACCGCAGCGGATCGACTGCCCAGGACCCACGCGGCGATACCGCGGCGACGGGCTATGATCTCTACGTTCAGATGCCGGACAGTTCGGACCCGAACGGCGCTACTCTCCTGATCACCAGCTATTCGGCCGTTGCCACGCTCCAGGGCGGCCATCACGTCGGGATCACATTCAAGGGTGCGTGGGGCAAGGATAGCCTCGGTCTAGTGGCCTATAGCGGCACTGTGCCGAAATTCGAGCATTGCTCATTCGAGGACTTCGGCTGTCACGGCTACGTAGGCCCCTGCAACCTGATCGACCATTATTCGTCGGGCGCAGCCCGGCCGGGCTACACCGGCTACTCGCGGAACCGATCGGCGGGTGCGGCGATAAACCGGTTCACCGATACGGCTCTGGCGACGACCGTCCTGACCGCCGACGGCCTCAACCTGTCGAACGCCAACCAGGGGCTCTACGCCCATAGCTCGGGAACGACGACGGGCATCTACAAGCGGTGGGACATCAGCGGGGCCCCGTTCGTGATCGACAACGTGACGGCCGGCATTCAGGTCGACACGCCGTCAGCGACCCGGCTGCCGATGATCATCGACGGGATCCAATGCACCGCGCCGCTCGCATGGACGAACGTCGACCAGGGCTTCGTCGTCGACAGCGCGTGGAGCTTCACCGGTGGGGGCTCGATCACCTTCAGCGCTAACCCGGTCTCGAATGCCACGACGCTGGTCAATTTCGTCGGCACGGCACCGTCGCTGACGTTGAAGGACATGACGATCGAGAACCTGCTGGTGCCGATCCCATTCAGCACGGTCTACAATCTCGGCTTTCGCACGGCCGACGCCTCACACAGCGCCCCGACGCTGACGCTCGACAATGTGCAGGATATCTCCCCGGCTGATCGGATGTTCTATCTTCCGCGAACGGCAGGACAGATATACCATAAGATCAATATCGTCTTGATCAATGGGTCAGTCGCCAAGCTCATGGATCAGGCGGCCGGCACGAATTACCCCGAGAGCCTGACCGTCGGCGCCGGCTGCACGTTCAGCATGGGCGATCGCTCCGGGCCGGAGATCGAGTCCGCACTGACGGGCGCCGGCATCACGCATTCGATCAGTCATAACACGACGATCGTCAACCGCGCGGGGGCGGTTCTCAGCTCTCCGGGATGGTGATAAGCCGTAGAAAAACCGAAAGGGTGATGTATTCCTCAATGTTAATAAAGATGATCAATATTTTTTGAGTCAATTTCGATTGAATTTCTCAAAGGCACCTTGCTTCTAAGGCCTAAGTGAGATTGTGATTATGACAATTGAAATTAACGCGGCTGAGATTGTAAAAATTGCAATCGCACGAGCACGCTTTCGTTGTCTGTGACGCTCGTATCGGGAAACGTGTCGCTTAACCATGCGGTCGTTTACCACTCCGATCGAAAAATGCCACATTCCAGTTAGCGTCCGTAATTTTCCTTAAGTAGCTATTTGCCTAGCTAATCTGAACGATATGGATTTATAATCTGACCGGCTCTATAAGCTGGTTTCGGCGGTTGTTTTTCAGACCAATACTCGACCTATAATGCCGGATAGAACAAGAAACCCTTGTAGAACTTTGGCAGTATCATCGCGTCATCGACGCGGCGATGACACAAGCAGCCTGCGGATGAACTCGTCTGCAAAGCCGGTCGACGGGCTAGGGTCGCTGCGCTTCTCTCTTGCGATATGTCGGAAAGGCTGTAATCCGGCGCGCTTAGAGGGCGATTAGCTCAGTTGGTAGAGCGCTTCGTTTACACCGAAGATGTCGGCGGTTCGAGCCCGTCATCGCCCACCATTTTCTAGAGAGAGCCGATGGCGGCGGGCATGCGTGCC
>NZ_LMID01000015.1:290000-527807 GCF_001428605.1 Sphingomonas sp. Root720 | reverse complement strand
CGCGCTCGACGTGATCCGCGAGATGGCCAGGGTCGAGGGCGCCGTCGTCGGCGCGGGCACCGTGCTCACCCCCGACGACGTCAAGGCGAGCCTGGACGCTGGCGCGCGCTTCCTCGTCTCGCCSGGCCTCACCGACCGGCTCGCCAACGCCGCGATCGGCACCGGGCTGCCCTTCCTGCCGGGCACCGCCAATGCCGGCGACATCATGCGCGGCCTCGACATGGGGCTCACCCATTTCAAATTCTTCCCCGCCATGGCCAATGGCGGCATCCCCGCGCTCAAGGCGCTCGCCGCACCGCTCGCCGCCGCCCGCTTCTGCCCGACCGGCGGGATCACCGAGGACAATGCCCGCGACTGGCTCGCGCTCGATGCGGTGCTGTGTGTGGGTGGAAGCTGGATCGTCCCCGCAGGCAAGCCCGATATCGCCGAGATCGTGAAGCGCGCCAAGGCGGCGGCGAAGCTGAAGGCCTAGCCGCGGCGGTCAGACGGAGAGAAAGGGAAGGCTATCAGCCTTCGCTCCAGGTCAGAACTTGAAGGCGGTTCCGATGTAGATCGCCTGGCTGTCGCGCCGCTGGTCGCTGCTCAGGTCGAGCCGCTCGCGCTGGGACTTGTAGCGGACGCCCCCCGAGAGCTCGAGGTTGCGGGTCAGCGAGAAGGAGGTACCGAGATCGACCGACATCGCCTCGTCCGGCCCGCCGATCGGGGCGTTGCCAGTGGCGCGCTCGGCACCGAACAGCAGGCGGGTGCTCCACTTGCGGCCCGAATAGCTCAGACCGATATCGGCCATCTCGCGGCCCTCGGGGACGACGCCGCCGTCGATCTTGGCGAAGTCGCCCGACAGCGCGAAATGCTTCCAGCCCAGCGAGGCGCCCAGGCTGTAGGCGCTAGGAGCGAGGCCTGCGGAGAGCGTGGTGCTGTTCGCGGCAGCGAGCGTGCCGGCACTGGGCCGGTTGCTCGAACGGGCGCGAATCGCGACGGTCACGGCGCGCTTGCCGTTGCCGCCCGAGGGGGTGAAGCGAAAACCGGGATCGTTGAAGCTGCCGCCGACGCGATCGAACAGGGCGGCCTGCCGCGGATCGGCGGCGGTCGGCGTGAAGAAGCCGATGCCGCGGGCCTTCTTCTTGTCGATCTTGACCTTGGGGGCGGGTGCTGGCTTGGCGGACATCGCAGGGACGACAAAGGCCATCGACGCAGCCGCAGCGGCGCCAAACAGCACTTTTCTGACCCCCTTTGCCATCATCCTGCACAACTCGATTTTATTCTATATAGGGCGCACTAGCATCGCCAACGAGTCGATGCCAGCCGACTTTCCGCGAATTTTCAGAGTCCTGGGCGAAAAAAAGACATTGTTGCATTTACTCCACAGCTGGCGCCACGCGCGGCGCTGCAACGCGTCAAGATCGCTTGCGGGTCCGGGGGTTCCGACTATAACGGCCGGCATCGCGATACCATCGATCCCCAAGGACGCCCGGACATGACCAGCCGCACCCTCCGCACCGCGACCGCCATCGCCCTCGTCGCCCTGCTGGCAGGCTGCGGCGGCGGCCGGAACAAGGCGCAGTTAGCCTCCGACGTGGCGGCCGCCAAGACGACGACGATCGGCATCAACACCTATTTGTGGAAGGCGTCGCTCGAGACGCTGAGCTTCATGCCGCTGCTGCAGACCGATTCGAACGGCGGCGTGATCGTCACCGACTGGTATGTGAATCCCAACCAGCCGGCCGAGCGGATGAAGCTGACCGTCACCATCCTCGATTCCGACCTGCGCGCCGACGCCGTCCGCGTCGCGGCGCAGCGCCAGGTGCTGTCGAACGGCAATTGGGTCGATTCGGCGGTCCAGGCCGCGACCGTGCAGAAGCTCGAGGACATCATCCTGACCAAGGCGCGCGATCTGCGCCGCGCCACCATCAGCGTCGGATAGACAGAGAAGCGGAATATCAGTGAGCGCGCGTTTCAACCATCTGAAGGCCGACGCGCACTGGCAGGGTGTCTGGGAAAGCCAGGGCACCTTCCGGGCGCGCGACGACAGCCCCAAGCCGAAGACCTATGTGCTGGAGATGTTCCCCTATCCTTCGGGGCGCATCCATATGGGCCATGTCCGCAACTATACGATGGGCGACGTGCTCGCCCGCTATCGGCGGATGAAGGGCTATGAGGTGCTCCACCCGATGGGATGGGACGCCTTCGGCATGCCGGCCGAGAATGCGGCGATGGAGAAGAAGGTCCATCCGGGCGACTGGACACGCGCCAACATCGCGGCGATGCGCGCGCAGCTCAAGCGGATCGGCTTCGCGCTCGACTGGAGCCGCGAGCTGGCGACCTGCGAACCCGATTATTACGGCCAGGAACAGGCGCTGTTCCTCGAACTCTATGCGGCGGGCCTCGTCTACCGCAAGGAATCGGCGGTCAACTGGGACCCGGTCGACATGACCGTGCTCGCCAACGAGCAGGTGATCGATGGGCGGGGCTGGCGCTCGGGCGCGCTGGTCGAGCGGCGCAAGCTCAACCAGTGGTTCCTCAAGATCACCGATTTCGCCGACGAACTGCTCGACGGCCTCAAGACGCTCGACCAGTGGCCCGAGAAGGTCCGGACGATGCAGGAGAACTGGATCGGCAAGTCGCAGGGCATGCGCTTCACCTTCCGGCTCGACGCTCCGGCCGGCAACCAGACCAGCCTCGACGTGTTCACGACACGGCCCGACACGCTGTTCGGCGCCAGCTTCGCGGCGGTCGCCGCAGACCATCCGATCGCCCAGGCGCTGAGCTCGGGCAATCCGGCGCTGCAGGACTTCATCGCCGAGTGCAAGCGCACCGGCACCGCCGCGGCCGAAATCGAGACCGCCGAGAAGAAGGGCTACGACACCGGCCTCTCGGTGGTGCATCCGCTCGACCCGAGCTGGAAGCTGCCGCTGTTCGTCGCCAATTTCGTGCTGATGGACTATGGCACCGGCGCGGTGTTCGGCTGCCCCGCGCACGACCAGCGCGACCTCGACTTCGCGCGCAAATATGCGCTGCCGGTCAAAAGGGTCGTCGCCCCCTCCCCCGAAGAGGCCGCCGCGCCGATCGGCGACGAGGCCTATGTCGGCCCCGGCCGCATCGTCAATTCGGCCTTCCTCGACGGCCTGTCGGTCGAGGAGGCCAAGGCGGCGGTGATCGCGCGCGGCGAGGCCGAGGGCTGGGGCACCGGCACCACCGTATGGCGGCTGCGCGACTGGGGCGTGTCGCGCCAGCGCTATTGGGGCACGCCGATCCCGATCATCCATTGCGACGATTGCGGACCGGTCGGGGTTCCCGTCGACCAGCTTCCCGTCGTGCTGCCCGAGGACGTCAACTTCGACATTCCCGGCAACCCGCTCGACCGCCATCCGACCTGGAAGCATGTCGACTGCCCCAGCTGCGGCAAGCCCGCGCGGCGCGAGACCGACACGCTCGATACCTTCGTCGATTCCTCCTGGTATTTCATCCGCTTCGCCAGCCAGCCATCGGACAAGCCGTTCGACCGCGCCGTGGCCGAGAGCTGGATGCCGGTGGGGCAATATATCGGCGGGGTCGAGCATGCGATCCTCCACCTGCTCTACGCGCGCTTCTGGACCCGCGCGCTCGAACGGATCGGCAAGATCTCGGTCAAGGAGCCGTTCACCGGCCTGTTCACCCAGGGCATGGTGACGCACGAGACCTACAAGGGTCCCGACGGACAGTGGCTGAGCCCCGAGGAGATCTCGAACGGCGCGGTGATCGCGACCGGCCAGCCGGTGACGGTCGGCCGCATCGAGAAGATGTCCAAGTCGAAGAAGAACACCGTCGATCCCGGTCCGATCGTCGAGCAATATGGCGCGGACGCGGTGCGCTGGTTCATGCTGTCCGACAGCCCGCCCGAACGCGACCTGGAATGGACCGAGAGCGGCATCGAGGGCTGCTGGCGCTTCGTCAACCGGCTGTGGCGCATCACCGATGCCGCCGAAGCGGGAGACGGCGGCGACCGGGAGCTGGACCGCAAGCTCCACAAGGCGATCGCGGGCATCGCCGCCGACATCGAGGGGCTGGGCTTCAACCGCGCCGTCGCCAAGGTCCACGAGCTCGCCAACGCGATCGAGAAGGCCGCGCCCTCGGCGAGCCGCACCGCCGCCGCCCGCGCCCTCGTCCGCCTCGTCGCGCCGATGGTGCCGCATCTCGCCGAGGAGGCCTGGGACCGGCTCGGCGAGCAGGGACTGGTTGCCGACGCGCCCTGGCCGGAGCATGATCCCGCCCTGCTGGTCGATGACGAGGTGACGATCGCGGTGCAGATCAACGGCAAGCTGCGCGACACGCTGACCGCCCCCAAGGGCGCGCCGAAGGACGCGCTCGAACGGATGGCGCTCGAATCCGACAAGGTCGCCAAACTGCTCGAGGGCAACACGCCGAAGAAGATCATCGTCGTGCCCGATCGCCTGGTGAACATCGTCGCATGACCCGCGCGCTGCTCCTGGCCTGTGCGATCGGCATGGCGGCGGCGCTGCCGGGCTGTGTGCTGCACCCGCTCTACGCCGATGGCGGCGCGGGCTCGGTCGCCTCGTCGCTGCGGGCCGTCGAGGTCTCGGCGATCGGCGGCCAGAATGGCTGGCTGATCCGCAACGCGCTCAACGACCGGCTCCACCGCCAGGGCGAGACGACCCCGCGCTTTCGGCTCGAGGTCGAACTCGACGACCAGATCACCGGCTTCGGTATCCGGCAGGACAATGCGATCAGCCGCGAGCGGCGGACGCTGCGCGCCCGCTATCGCCTGCTGGACGCGGCAACCGGCGGCGTGCTGCTCGACCAGACCGCCGCGTCCGATGCCGGCATCGACGTCACCGGTTCCGAATATGCCACCGTCGCCGCCGAGCAGACCGCGCTCGAACGGCTGGCCGAGAATCTCGCTGACCAGATCGTCGCGCGGCTGGCCACCTATGCGGGGCGCAGCGCGGCCCAGTGAAAGCCGACGCCGGCCAGATCGCGCGCGCGCTCGACAAGCCCGATCCCGCCATCCGGCTGATCCTCCTCTACGGCCCCGACGAATCGGGATCGCGGGCGCTGGCCGCCCGCATCGACAAGGCGATGGGCGCCGATGCCGAGCGGATCGATCTCGGCGGCAGCCAGCTCAAGGACGATCCCGCTCGCCTCGCCGACGAGGCCGCCTCGATCTCGCTGTTCGGTGGCGCCCGGCACATCAGGGTCGACCCGGCGGGCGACGAGATCGTCGACGCCGCCGCGGCGCTGCTCCAAGCGACGTCGGCCGGCAACCCGGTGGTCGCGATCGCGGGCAACCTGCGCAAGGACGCGAAGCTGGTGAAGCTCGCCCTCGCCTCCCCCGCCGCGCTCGCCTTCGCCTCCTATCTGCCCGAGGGGCGGCAGGCCGACCAGGTCGCCGTCGAGATCGGCCGCGAGCTCGGTCTGCGGCTCGAACCGCGTGCCGCCCAGGCGATCGTCTCCGCGACCAACGCCGACCGGGGCCTGATGGCGCGCGAGCTGGAAAAGCTGGCGCTGTTCCTCGACGCCAGCCCCGAGGACCCCAAACCCGCCGACAGCGCCGCCTTCGAGACGATCGGGGCCGCCAATGACGAGAGCGATCTCAGCGCGATCGTCGATGCGGTGATGGGCGGACGGCCCGACCAGGCTGCTTCCGAGCTGGCGCTGATCGGCGCGTCCGAGGCGATCGGCGCGGTCCGTGCGGTGCTGCGCCGCCTTGCCCAGATCGCGCCGCTGCGCGCCGAGGTCGCGGGCGGGCAGAGCGTCGAATCGGTGATGGCAGGTGCCGGCCGGGCGATTTTCTGGAAGGATCAGAAGGTCGTGGCCGGGCTTCTTCAGCGTTGGTCGCCGGATCGCATCGCCACCGCCACTACCCGTCTCGCCGCGCTCGAACGCGCCTATAAGCGCTCGGGATCGCCCGGCCTGGTGCTGATCGGCGAGGAGCTTCTCACCATCGCGCGGGTCGCGGCGGCAGCACGGCGCTGAGCCTCGAGGAAGCTTGCTGAGACGGGATCTGAGGACGTTCGGTCGCCGTCTGAACATCCCCGTCGCTCCAGCAAAAGCTGAGCCCATGTCTCAAGCGGCTGAGATTCCGTCTTAAGAGAGCAAGCGGCAGGGCTTGCGACTCCTCGATGCGCCCGCCGCTTTCCAGGAGCAGCGGGTTTTTCGTCAATGCTTTAGCCTCGGATTTCGATCCGACGGCCGAGATGGTTCACACCGGATCTCAGATCGGCTCGCCGCTCAGCCGCTGGCAGACGAGATCGAGCTGGTCGAGGGTCGAATAGGCGATGGCGATGCGGCCGCCCTTTTCGCCATGCTCGATCGTCACCTTGAGGCCGAGGATGTCGCCGAGATGGCGTTCGAGCGCAGCGATGTCGGTGTCGGCGGGCGGGCTCGGTCGCGGCGTAGCCGACCTGGGGGCATCGCCACCGCTCCGGCCGGCCCGGACCAGCTTCTCCGCGGCACGCACCGACAGGTCCTGCTCGACCACCTGCTCGGCCAGCTCCTCGGCATTGGGAACGGTGACGAGCGCGCGGGCGTGGCCCATGCTGAGCCGGCCGTCGGCGACCATGTCGCGGACCGGCTTGGGCAGGTCGAGCAGCCGCATCAGATTGGCGACATGGCTGCGCGACTTGCCGACCAGCTTGGCCAACGCCTCCTGGGTATGGCCGAAGTCGCCGACGAGGCGCTGGTAGGCCTCGGCTTCCTCGATCGCGTTGAGATCCTCTCGCTGGACATTCTCGACGATCGCCAGTTCGAGCGTCTCGGCGTCGGACAGCTCGCGGATGATCACCGGCAGCTCATGGATGCGCGCGCGCTGCGCCGCGCGCCAGCGTCGCTCGCCGGCGATGATCTGATAGCCGCCGCTATGGGGATGCGGGCGGACGACGATCGGCTGGATCAGCCCGCGCGCACCGATCGAGGCGGCGAGCTCGTCGAGCGCGGCAGCGTCGAAATGCCGGCGCGGCTGGTCGGGATTGGGCTCGATCGCGGCGACTGCGACCATCTGGATCCCGGCGGGACGGGCGGCGCCCGGCGCGAGCGGCTGCTCGGCCGTGACTTCGCCGAGCAGCGACGACAGGCCCCGTCCGAGGCCACGGCGCGGGCCATCGGCGCTCATGCCGCCTGCGCCTTGCTGGTCAGCCGGGCGATGCATTCGCGGGCGAGCGCGATATAGGCTTCGGAGCCCGGGCAGCGGACGTCGTAGATCAGCGCCGGCACGCCATGGCTCGGCGCCTCCGACAGGCGCACATTGCGCGGAATCACCGTTTCGAACACCACATCCCCCAATACGTCGCGCACGTCGGCGGCAACCTGCTCGGACAGCCGGTTGCGCCGGTCGTACATGGTCAGCGCTACCCCCAGAATCGACAGCCCGGGATTGAAGCGCGCGCGCACCCGCTCGATTGTCTGGAGCAACTGGGTCAAACCTTCGAGCGCGAAGAACTCGCATTGCAGCGGCACCAGCATCATGTTCGCCGCGACCAGCGCATTGACGGTGAGCAGCCCGAGCGAAGGCGGACAATCGATCAGACAGACGTCCCAGCGATTCTCGTCCTGGGCAAGCGCGTCGTGCAGCCGGTGGGTGCGCTTCTCGACATCGATCAGCTCGATCTCGGCGCCGGTGAGGTCGACGGTCGCCGGCACGATATCGAGGCGCGGGATTCGAGTCGGTACCACGGCCTCGCCCAGCGAGCAGTCACGGCGCAGAAGCTCGTAGCTTGACCGGTCGCGCGCGGCCTGGTCGATGCCGAGGCCGGTGGAAGCATTGCCTTGCGGATCGAAATCGACCAGCAGCACGCGCCACCCCGTCGCCGCGAGCGCGGTCGCAAGGTTGATCGCCGTGGTGGTCTTGCCCACCCCGCCCTTCTGGTTCGCGATCGCGATGCGGATCATCGATGTTCCTTCTGGCGCTTGGCCTTCTGGCGCGTGGCGTTGGGCCGGACCTGCGACGCGACGATGATCGCCGCCTCGGAGTCGGTCATGCTCGGAACGACCCGGAAATCACCCTGCCACGAACCCGTGACGGCTTCCAGTTCGGATACGGCGCTGCGGCCTTTCGGCAGCAGCCAAACCGTCCCCGGATGGGAGAATCGGTGCGCCAGCGGCAGTAGCCGGTCGAGCGGCGCGAAGGCACGCGCGCTGATCACATCCTGCGGGCTCGCTTCGAGCAGTTCGAGCCGCTGGCCCGCCACCGCGACCCGGTCGGCCAGGCCGAGCGACTCGGCCATGAACCGCAGGAAGTCGATCCGCTTGCGGCGCGATTCGACGAGAATCATCTCAAGCTCGGGCCGCATCAGCGAAACCACCAGCCCCGGAAAGCCGGCTCCCGATCCGAGGTCGATCCACCTGCGGGCCCCGTCCGGCGCCAGCGGCAGGAGTTGGGCCGAATCGACGATGTGGCGGGTCCAGATATGATCGGCGGTCGAGGCCGCGATGAGATTCTGGTTCGGCATTTCGTTGAGGACCATCGCGACGAGCCGTTCGAGCGCCGCCGCCGTTTCACGTGGAACATGGCGGTCGATCCAGGCCCGCGCCTCCTCCTCGGTCATGCCGCAAGCCGCCGGGCATGGACCATGATCGCGGCGAGCGCCGCGGGCGTTATGCCGCGCACCCGCCCCGCCGCAGCAAGGTCGGCCGGGCGGGCCGCATTAAGACGCTCGACCATCTCGTTGGAGAGACCGGCGATCGCGCCATAATCGGCGATCGCGCCGAGCCCGATCCGCTCGTCGGACCGCAGCCGGGCGATCTCGTGGTCCTGCCTCGCGATATATGGCGCATAGCGGCCGTCCTGAATCACCTCGGCCCTCACCTCGGGTGCTGTGTCGGCAAGCCCCGGTTCCAGCGCGAGCAATTCGGCGTCGCCCACCTCCGTGTAGCGTAGCCATTCGCTCAAGGGACGACGGGCATGGTCGGATGCCAGTGCGGCGCCGGCGGCGATGAGCTCGGCCGCCCCGGCGATGCGCGCTGCCAGATGCTCGCCCATGTGTGCGCGCTCCGCCTCGCGTTCCACGTGGAACGCGAGGCGCGCATCGGAGATAGCTCCATGACCATCGGCCCATGTCGTGAGCCGCGTCCCAGCATTGTCGGCGCGGAGCCGCAGTCGATATTCAGCACGCGCGGTCAGCATGCGATAAGGTTCGGAGACCCCCTGCAGGGTGAGGTCGTCGATCATTACCCCGATATAGCTCGTGGCCCGATCGAACCGGATTTCTGCGCGACCGGATGCAAAGGCGGCCGCGTTCATTCCGGCCGCGAGCCCCTGCGCGGCGGCTTCCTCATAGCCGGTCGTACCGTTGAGCTGACCGGCGCAGAACAGCCCCGGGAGCGCCCGCAACGCCAGGCCGGCGGTCAGCGCGCGCGGGTCGATATGATCATATTCGACCGCATAACCCGGCTGGACGATCGCGACGCGCTCGAGTCCCGGCACTGTCCGCAGCAGTGCGAGTTGGACGTCCTTGGGCAAGGAGGTGGAGACGCCGTTGGGATAGATGAGATGGTCGTCGAGACCCTCGGGCTCGAGAAAGATCTGGTGGCCGTCGCGATCGCCGAAGCGATGGACCTTGTCCTCGATGGATGGACAATAGCGCGGCCCTACCCCCGTGATCGCCCCGGAGAAGAGTGGCGAACGGTCGAGCCCGGCACGGATCACGTCGTGGGTGCGCTGGTTGGTGCGGGTGATCGCGCAGGCAAGCTGGGGCACACTTCGCATTGGCGTCAGCGCCGAGAAGGTCCAGCCGTCCTCATCGGAAGGCTGGCGATCGAGACCAGCCCAATCGATCGTCCGCCCGTCGAGGCGCGGCGGCGTTCCCGTCTTGAGCCGGGCGATCGGCAGGTCGAGCGCGCGGAGCTGTTCGCCCAGCCCCAGGGCCGCCGCCTCCCCCACCCGGCCGCCGGCGCGGCAGACCATGCCGAAATGCAACTTGGCGTTGAGGAAGGTGCCCGTGGCGAGAACAACCGCCTTCGCCGTCAAGCACCGACCATCGCCGAGGACGATACCCGATGTTCCACGTGGAACGTCCTCGATGATCAGCCGCTCGACCGATCCTTCGACGATCTCCAGTGAAGGCAGTTCGGCGAGCAGATCGTGGATGGCCGCCCGGTAAAGCTTGCGGTCGGCCTGGACCCTAGGCCCCTGTACCGCCGCTCCCTTGCTGCTGTTGAGCATGCGATAATGTATCGCTGCGCGGTCGGCGGCGCGGGCTATCAGCCCGTCGCAGGCGTCAACCTCGCGCACCAGATGCCCCTTGCCGAGTCCACCAATTGCGGGATTGCACGACATCGCGCCGATCATGTCGCGGCGCATGCTGACGAGCGCCGTCCGCGCGCCCATCCGCGTCGCCGCTGCCGCCGCCTCGCAGCCGGCATGGCCGCCACCGACCACGATCACATCAAAGCTGTCCGCCATGCTTGCGCGCTATCCGAGCGGCGTGCCCAAGTCAAAGAATCAACAAAAAGCGGCTTGGATGCAGTTGCCACCGACACCCAAGCCGTTGATTTTATGCTGCCTTTTTCTCCAGACGGTTTTTCAGCCACAAACTGATATTATCGTTATAGCCGCTCCAAGCTGCTTCGCCCTCAAGCTTCGCCACGATCAACTTATCGTTACCATCGAGACAGGTCTTGAGATTGTTTCGAATCGCGACAGCGCTTTGGTGGGTCTCTATGATCCAAACCGATCCTTGGGCGTGCCAATAGGTAGGATACTCTTTGAGCTTAGCAATCAGATCCGTGTAATTTTGGCCCTGCTTGATAAGGTCGTACGTAATTATGAAAGTAGCCATTATCCTGCTCCATGAGCAAATGGCTAGGCTTGACACTAAGCCGAAAGGGAATCATGCTTCCCAGAGTCATTTACGACTATTGTTCCGCAGCCTAGCCTGGTGACGCGGAATACCAAAATACGGAGCCGTCGAGGGTTGCCGCCCTTGGCGGCTCCTAATGATTCTGGCGTCCAGATGATGGTGAATGAGTCGTTTCTCTAAGTCAACGGGATTCAACCCCTTGGAGGGACTCATAATAGAACCACCATATCTAGTAGATTTCCCAGTAAATCGCCGGACGATCCACGTGGAACAGTCCCTATTTTCCGATGCAGAATCGCCCGAAAAGGCCGTCGAGCATATCCTCGGTTCCCGCCCGCCCGGTCAGAGCGTCGATCGTCGTGCGCCCCAGGCGCAGCGCCTCGGCGACCAGCACAGGATCGTCCTCGCCGCGCGCGAGGCCCAGCGTTTCGCCGAGCCGGTCGAGCGCCGCGCGTTGGCGGGTCGACAGCGCCGCCTCCCCCTCGCTCGGCAGCAACGCGCCAGCCTGCTCGAGTAGCAATGCCACGAGTCTGTCAATTCCCTCCCCGTTTTGCGCCGACAGCACGACGTGGTGCGCGGCCGCGTCGAGGATCCGCCGGTCGGCCTGCGCACCGATGCGGAGCGCCCCCGCCGGCGCCTCATCCGGATCGCCGAGCCAGAGGACGATATCGGCGGCGGCGATGGCGCGCGTCGCGCGGTCCATGCCGATCGCCTCGACCGCGTCGCCGCCGCCGTCATGGAGCCCGGCGGTATCGATGAGCAGGAAGGCAACGCCACCAAACGCCACCGGCGCCTCGATCAGGTCGCGGGTCGTCCCCGCGATTGGGGTAACGATCGCGGCGTCCCGGCCAGTCAATGCATTGAACAGTGTCGACTTTCCGGCATTGGGGGGCCCAGCCAGCACCACCCTCACCCCGTCGCGCAGCCGTTCCACGGGGAGCCGTCCGCGCCATCGGGCCACATCGGCGTCGAGCGCGGCAAGGTCGAGCGCGAAGCCCGGATCGAGGGCGCCGACATCCGCTTCGTCCGAGAAGTCGAGCTGCGCCTCCAGCCGCGCCGCGAGCGACAGCAGGCGATGCTGCCAGTCCTCGAGGGCGCGGCTCAGCGCCCCGTCGGCGAGCAGCATCGCGTTGCGGCGCTGGGCCTCGGTCTCGGCGGCGAGCAGGTCGGCGAGCGCCTCGGCCTCGTTGAGATCGATCCGCCCGGTCTCGAAGGCGCGGCGGGTGAACTCGCCCGGCACGGCCGGACGCAGGCCCGGCAGGCGGCCGAGCGCGGCCAGCACCGCCGCGGTCACCGCGCGACCGCCATGGAGATGAAGCTCGGCCATATCCTCGCCCGTCGCGCTGCCCGGGCCGGGCAGCCACAGCAGGAGAGCGCGGTCGAGCGCGGTGCCGTCCTGCGGATCGACCAGGGTGCGCAGCGACGCGCGGCGGGCGGCGGGACGCGCCTTTCCCGTCAGCCGGTCGATCGCCCCACCCGCGCCCCGGCCGCTGATCCGCACCACCGCCACGCCGGCCGGCGGCGCGCCGCTCGACAGCGCGAAGATCGTGTCGGGCGCCGGTCCGGCGCCGGGGCTATTTCCCGCCGCCGCCGGCACGGCTGATCTGGTCGAACATCGAGCGCCACAGGTTCATGCCGGCCTCGCCCATCGGCATCCAGTTGCGCATCATCGTTTCCATCGTGTCCGGCGTCACGCCTTCCTCGATCATCTTCTTCATCTTGTCGATATAGACCGCATGAACGCCCGACATGTCGGGAAGGCCCATGAAGCGCCGCGCCTCTTCGGGCGTGCAGTCGACGTCGACGGTGATCTTCATGCGCGCCCTCCGGGTCATTGAAACGTCCTGCCCCATGGCTAGAGTCTCCGAAAGCCCCTGTCCATGACGATGTCCGCGCGCCAGTCCGGGATGACCAGCCAGATGACCACCCTGCTTCGCTCCCCGATCGGCCCGATCCTGATCCAGGCGGATGGCCTATCGCTGCACTCCATCCGCATCCTCGCGGAGGACGACGCGATACCGTCGACGGCAACGGAAGGACCAGCGAGCGGTCCGGCGGCCGACGCGGTCCGGCAACTCCGCGCCTATTTCGACGATGGGGTCGCCGATTTCGATCTGCCGCTGGCTCCTGCCGCGACCCCACGCGGGGCGGCGCTGCGCGCGGCGATCGTCGCGATCGCGGCCGGCGACACGCTGAGCTACGGCGCGCTCGCCCGGATCGCCGGGTCGGCCCCGCGCGCGATCGGCCAGGCTTGCGCCCGAAACCCGTTCCCGATCGTCGTCCCTTGCCACCGGGTGGTAGGCAGCGGCGGCGCGATCGGCCATTATTCCGCCGGACGCGGGATCATCACGAAAACATGGTTGCTCGACCATGAGAGACGAGGAGGCCTTCTATGAAAAGCTATACCGAGATCAAGACGCTGCACGGCGATGACGAATTCCTCGCCTACACCTCGCAGCCCATCTCCCAGCCCAAGGCGGCGATCATCGTCATCCAGGAGATCTTCGGGGTGAACGACGGCATTCGCATCAAGTGCGACCAGTGGGCCGAGCAAGGCTATCTCGCGGTGGCGCCCGACCTGTTCTGGCGGATCCGGCCTGGGATCGAGCTCGATCCCGACACGCCCGATCAGATGCAGGAAGGCCTCAAGCTGTTCGGCCAGTTCGACCAGGAAGCCGCCATCCGCGATATCGAGGCGACCATCCGCGACACCCGCGCGATGATCGATGGCGGCAAGGTCGGCGCGGTCGGCTACTGCCTCGGCGGGCGGCTCGCCTATATGACCGCCGCACGCACCGACATCAACGCCAGCGTCGGCTATTATGGCGTCGGGCTCGACGGGTTGCTCGGCGAGGCGCATGCGATCGCCCATCCGCTGCTGCTCCACATCGCCGGCAACGACGGATTCGTGCCGCCGGACGTCCAGAAGAAGATGCACGAAGGCCTCGATGGCCACCCCAAGGTGACCCTGTTCGACTATCCCGGCGTCGATCACGGCTTCGCGACCACGATGGGCAATCGCCGCGTCGAGGAGGCCGCGACGCTCGCCGACAGGCGCACCCAGACCTTCTTCGCCGAGCATCTCGCATGAACGACCCCGCGGCCGACCGGCGGCTCGTCGCCGGCGCCTTCGGCGGTCCCGAGGTGATCATGGCCGAAACGCTGGCCGACCGCCCGGTCGCCGCCGGGCTCGTCCGGGTTCGGCACCGGGCGATCGGGGTCAACTTCATCGACACCTATCATCGCAGCGGCCTCTATCCACAGCCGCTCCCCGCCCCGCTCGGGGTCGAGGCGGCGGGGGTGGTCGAGGCGATCGGCGCCGGGGTCGAGGGAACCGAGATCGGTCGCCGGGTCGCCTATGTCACCGCGAGCCCCGGCGCCTATGCGAACCGGATCGACATCGATCCTGCGCTGCTCGTCGCCCTGCCAGACAGCATCGACGACGAGACCGCGGCCGCGGTGATGCTCAAGGGAATGACCGTCCAGACCCTCGTCAAGGGCTGCGCCCGGATGGAGGCGGGACAATGCGCGCTCGTCCACTCGGCCGCCGGCGGGGTCGGGCGGCTGATGGTGCAATGGCTGGCGGCGATCGGGGTGCGCGTGATCGCCCATGCCGGAACCGCCGAGAAAGCCGCGACCGCGCGCCGGCTCGGTGCCGAAGCCGCGTTCCATGGCCCCTATGACGGGCTCGCTGCCGCCGTGCGCGCGGCGAATGGCGGCAAGGGCGTCGATGTCGTGTTCGACGGCGTCGGGGCGGCGAGCTGGACGGCCTCGCTCGATTCGCTGCGCCCGCGCGGGCTGATGGTCAGCTTCGGCAACGCTTCGGGCCCGGTCCCGCCGATGAGCCCGCTCGAACTGGCCGGGCGCGGGTCGCTGTTCCTGACCCGCCCGCGCGCGTTCGACTATGTCGCCACACGGGCCGAACTCGATGCCGTCGCGGCGGACCTGTTCGCGATGATTGCCAGCGGCAGGCTGTCGGTCGAGGTCGGGCTGCGCCTTCCGCTCGCCGAGGCGGCCGAGGCGCACCGCGCGCTCGAAGGGCGGCGGACGACCGGCTCGATCATCCTCATCCCCTGAGGGCATCGCCACCAACAAAAAAGGGCCTGCCGAAGCAGACCCTCCTTGTGTCCGATGCCGCTGCGATCAGGCCGCCTGGATGATCAGCGTCCGGCGGTTACGGGTCCGCATCATCGCGCCGACCAAGCCGAAGCCGAGGATCAGCATGGCCCAGGTCGAGGGCTCCGGCGCGACCGAGACGGGACCCGAGACGCTCGAGAGGTCGCCCTGGAAATAATTGTTGTGGATCTCGCCGTTCGCGTTCTGGCGGACGTTGTTGCCGATCACGGTGCCGTCGATATTGCCGCTGTTGCCGCCGGTGATGTCGGCGAAGACGCCGAGGACCGAGCCGCTGAACTGGCGGCCGATATCGACCGTGGTGGCCTGGTAGAAGTTGAACAGCACCCGGTTGTCGCCGTTGAAGCGATTGAAGTTGCGGTTGAAGTCGATGTCGGTGCCGGCGACGTTGACGACCAGCGTCGCATCGTTCGGCAGGCTGACGAGCAGCTGCTGGTTGTTGTTGCCCTCGAACATCGCTTCCGACCAGTTGAGAACGTGAAGGCCGCTGCCGGTCACGGTGATCGACTGGTTGTTGCTGTCGCCGCCCACGGTCACGCCGCTGGTGTTGGCCAGGGCGGCAAGGTTCTGGCTGAGGCTGGTCAGCGATGCCTTGATATCGTTCGACTGGCTCTGCAACGTGCTGGTGAAATTGCTGCCGCCACCGGTGAAGGTGGTGTTGTTCGCCCAGGCGCCGTTGTTGCTGCCGCCATAGGTGACGGTGTTCTGGCCGTTGTTGTTGAACGTGCCGCTGACGTTACCGCCGACGCTGATGCCGCCACCCGCGTTGACGCTGCCGTTGAGCGCGGCGTTGCCGACCACGGTCAGGGCCGGCGTGCCGTAGCTGCTCGACGGGATATTGTTGTTCTGGATGGTGAAGTTGCCACCGGGGTTGAAATTGCCGCCGACGAACACCCGCCCGTCCACATGGTTGTAGGACGTGAAGTTGTTGAACGAGACGACGTTCCATTCCTTGAGCGCGGCGATGCCGGTCGAGGCCGACTGGCCGACCAGCGCGGCGGATGCCTGCCCGGCCCCGGCCACGGCCATCAGCCCGGCGACGACAATCGGAAGAGCACGGAACATACGCATCGCTTCACCCCATCCAACCAAGCGGGACATTCACCCCAGCCCACAAACGGATACCATCTGCATGTTCCCTAGCAGACGTCCGAAGAGTTTTCCAGTAATAAAATGCGTTCCACCAGTTGTCATACGCTCGAACGGCCCGGAAGCAACTGTAAAAAAAACCGACACTCCTGTAAAAGACGAATTAATATTAAGTTAAACTTGAAGGAAACGCAGAACAGCAAAGTAAATGATCGTAAACCATTGCAACATTTCCCGGCCGCGGGAGAGCGCTCCCCCGCGTCAAAAAACTGCCGGCAAAGGGGATTCAGGCGATCAGCGGCCAGACCTGGTGGCTGCCTTCCCAGATCATCTTGGCAGCGACGTAGAGAATCACGGCCAGGCCGACATAGGCGATCCAGCGGTAGCGCTCGATGTAGCGGGCGATGAAATTGGCGGCGATTCCCATCAGCGCGACCGACAGCAGCAGGCCGATGACGAGGATGCCGGGATGCTCGCGTGCCGCACCGGCGACCGCGAGGACATTGTCGAGGCTCATCGAAACGTCGGCAACGGCGACCGCCCAGGCCGCGCCGAGGAAGGTCTTGGTCTGGGGAATCCCATCATGCTCGGTGGGATCCGAACCCTCCGGGGCTCCGGCGTGGCGGAGTTCGCGGAACATTTTCCACGACACCCAGAGCAGCAGGAAGCCCCCCGCCAGCACCAGCCCGACGATGCTCATCAACAGGCTGACGCTGACCGCGAAGACGATGCGCAGGACGAGCGCGGCGACGATACCGATCAGGATGACCTTGCGCCGCTGGTCCACCGGCAGGCCGGCGGCGAGCGCACCGACGACGATGGCATTGTCGCCGGCCAGCATGATGTCGATCATCAGCACCTGCAGGAAGGCGGCCATCGCCGTCGGGCTGGTGATGTTGGAAAAATCCGCGACGATGTGATTCCAGAGCTCGACCATGTCCTTTCCCTAGCCGAAAGCTTCGGCCTGTCGAGCCTGTAACCGTGATCCGTGCGACGGCATTCCCGGCCGGACGCGGATCATCCAGCAGGCCGCGGTGAAACGGACCTGGCCATCGGTCCGATAAGGGTCGAATCCGGCGCGGACCGCCGCGACGATAGGGGCCCTTTCCGCCTCGTCGAGGGTCGGGAGGACCCGCGCCAGCGGACCGAGCCGGACCGAATAGGTGTCGAGCTCGGCGTCGGACAGGGCGCAGTCGACGTCGACCGGCTCGATCTCGATCCCGCTCCAGCCGCCCGCGCCCAGAATCCGGCGCACCCGATCGGGGTCGGCGAAGGCGAACTGGCCCGGAGCGTCGGGGTCGCGCGGAGGCTGTGGCGGCAGCAGCGGTGCCGCCGCACGCTCGGCCGCCGTCATGAAGGGGTTGTCGGCCGCGCCGCGCCAGACCAGCATCGCCAGTCCGCCACCCGGCCGAACCGCCGCCCGCAGACCGGCGAAGGCGCGGACCGGATCGCCGAAGAACATCACGCCGAAGCGCGACATGACCAGGTCGAAGCCCGCCGGGGCGAAGCCATGGCCCTCCACATCGGCTTGGACGAAGCGCGCCGCTATCCCTTCGCGCGCGGCGCGATCGCGGGCGAGCGCGATCATCGGCGCGGAGATGTCGACGCCGGTGCAGTCGCCGGCCGACCCGAGCGCACGCGCGACGGCGAGCGTGGTCGCGCCGGTGCCGCAGCCGACATCGAGCACCCGCCCGCCCGACGTCTCCCGCGCCGCCTCGACCAGCAGCGTCTCGAATGGCGCGAACAGCCGGTCGAGCAACGCCTGTTCGTCGACCCAGGCCTGCCCGGCCACGCCGTTCCACAGCGCCTGCTGCTCGGCGCGCCTCGTTTCGGGATCGCTCATGGTCATCTCCTTCGGCTTGTCCTCGAATCGGGAAATCCTATCGTGCCACTTCAAGTCGACTTGAGGTCAAGCCATGCGCGATCTGGTAGTGGGTCGGTTTGAATTTTGGGGTACGCCAGAGCTGCCTACCGGGCGATAAGGCGGCATGACCTTTGACATTCACGATAGCGCAGACCGCTATGTCGCTCTGAGCGCGGAAGAGGCCTTGGCCAAGGTGCGAGCGCTGATTGAGGCTGGTCGCGACCCGTATGTTTATGACCGCTTCGGCGATCCGATGGGGTTGGCAGATTTGGAAGAGGCTGCGCGTAATGGCTAAGCCCCCCAAACGCCCGCACGATCCGGCGGCCCGCCACGCTGCGCGTCGGCCTGCGCCATGCCGCCGCCTGTCCCGCGCCGGACCAGCTGCAATGTCCCAAATTCCGCCGGATATTGAGAATGAACGGCCAGCGGCGGAGCGCCGATCCCGTCATCTAGGGGATCGATATCTGCGATCGATCAAATGCGTTGGCTTTATCTGCGAATGATTCGCAAATACAGGCCATGCCCACCGACCTGCTCAAGACCCTGACCTATCTGACCATCCACCTCACGGTGGGATTCAGCGTCGCCTATCTGATGACCGGATCGGCCGAGATCGCCGGCGGGATCGCGCTGGTCGAACCCTGCGTCAACGCGATCGCCTTCTTCTTCCATGAAAAAGCCTGGAAGGGCTTCCTGTCGGGGCGTTCCATCGAGCCGGCCGCAGCGACCTGAAACCGATGGGGTTCCCGCTCCAACGCCGGGAACCGATCAACCGACACTCTGATCCGAAGGGGGGCTCAGACCTTCACCAGCTCGACATAGAGCCAGCCGCGCAGCCCCGCGAGCAATCGAAGCTTCATCACGAGCTTCTCGAAGAAGGTCGCGATCAGGAAGAGCGGGCCGACCCGGTAGAACATCGCCGGATATTGCCCGTGCCGCTCGAAGGCGTCGATGCGGAAGCCGTGCGCGGCGGCATAATGCCCGATCTGGCGCCGGTCGTTCGTCCGGTATGCGGTCGGGAAGACGTCGATCTCGTCGCGTCCCTCGAAACGGCGGACGATTCCGGCGTGGAAGCGGTTCGGGGTGAGCCGCGAGACGATCGAAACATAGTCCCAGCGATTGGCGGTCAGGAAGATCCAGCGCCCGCCCGGCTTGAGCAGCCGTGCCGTTTCGCCATAGACCGCGTCCGGATCGACGACATGCTCCATCACCGAGCGCGAATAGATCAGGTCGACCGAGCCGTCAGGCAGCGGAATCCGTGCGAGATCGGCCTCGATCAGTTCCATGCCGGGCTGCGGCGCGAGCGGTACCAGGTCGACGCCGATCAGCGTCGCGCCGCTCTCGCGCAATTCCTGGAGATTGGGGGCGGTATGGCCGCAGCCCGCGTCGAGGACGGTCAGGCCTGGGGCGGCGAGTTCGAGAAGCCGCCGGCGCAGGCGACGATAGGGATGCTCGACATGCGCCCAGAAGCGCTTGTAGGTCCAGTCGGTCAGCCCCCCCAAGCCGCGTCCCCTCTCGCCCGCCTACTGGTTCATCGAGTCGAAGAAGTCCTCGTTGGTCTTCGAGTCCTTCATCTTGTCGAGCAGGAACTCCATCGCGTCGATGGTCCCCATCTGCATGAGGATGCGGCGCAGCACCCACATCTTGCTGAGCTTGCCCTTGTCGACCAGCAGCTCTTCCTTGCGGGTGCCGGACTTGCCGACGTCCATCGCCGGGAAGATGCGCTTGTCGGCGACCTTGCGATCGAGCACGATCTCCGAGTTGCCGGTGCCCTTGAACTCTTCGAAGATCACCTCGTCCATGCGGCTGCCGGTGTCGATCAGCGCGGTGGCGATGATCGAGAGCGAGCCGCCTTCCTCGATGTTGCGCGCGGCGCCGAAGAAGCGCTTCGGCCGCTGCAGCGCATTGGCGTCGACACCGCCGGTCAGCACCTTGCCCGACGAGGGGACGACGGTGTTGTAGGCGCGGCCGAGGCGGGTGATCGAGTCGAGCAGGATCACCACGTCCTTCTTGTGCTCGACGAGGCGCTTGGCCTTCTCGATCACCATCTCGGCGACCTGGACGTGGCGCTGCGCGGGCTCGTCGAAGGTCGAGGAGATCACCTCGCCCTTCACCGAGCGCTGCATGTCGGTGACTTCCTCGGGCCGCTCGTCGATC
This sequence comes from Sphingomonas sp. Root720, assembly GCF_001428605.1. Classification (GTDB taxonomy): domain Bacteria; phylum Pseudomonadota; class Alphaproteobacteria; order Sphingomonadales; family Sphingomonadaceae; genus Rhizorhabdus. Next base: position 507,773 of record NZ_LMID01000015.1, on the reverse strand, counting down.
AGCAGGACGATCAGGAAGACCTCGGGATGATTGTCGGTGATCGCCTTGGCGATGTTCTGGAGCAGCACGGTCTTGCCGACCCGCGGCGGCGCGACGATCAGCGCGCGCTGGCCCTTGCCCTGCGGCGCGACGATGTCGATGACGCGCGCCGACTTGTCCTTGACCGTCGGGTCGAGATTGTCGAGCGTCAGCTTCTCTTCGGGATAGAGCGGCGTGAGATTGTCGAAATTGACCCGGTGGCGGACGACGTCGGGATCGTCGAAATTGATCGAGATCAGCCGGGTCAGCGCGAAATAACGTTCACCGTCCTTCGGCGCGCGGATCTCGCCTTCGACGGTGTCGCCGGTGCGCAGGCCGAACTTCCGGACCTGGTTGGGCGAGACGTAGATGTCGTCGGGGCCGGCGAGATAATTCGCCTCGGGGCTGCGCAGGAAGCCGAAGCCGTCGGGCAGCACTTCGATCGTGCCCTCGCCCATGATCTGCTCGCCATTCTCGGCCTCGACCTTGAGGATCGCGAACATCAGGTCCTGCTTGCGCATCGTCGACGCGCCCTCGACGCCAAGCTCCTCGGCCATCGTGACGAGATCGGCGGGGATGGTCTTCTTGAGGTCCTTCAGGTGCATCGACGGAGATCCTGGGTGTTCTGGCGGTTCTGGGAGGTTCGAGGGCGGCGATGGGAAGGCCGCTTCGGTTCTGCAGGAGATAAGGGCCCAGCGCGAACGGCGGGCCTGCTCTAGGCCGGGAGGTAAGCGCGGGCGGGTTTCAAGTCAAGCGTCTGGCGACGCCCGGTCGATCTTCCCGTCATTCCCGCTTCCGCGGGCGGACGAACCGGAAGCGGCTATCTCAGAACGGCCGCACGATGACGAGGATCACGATCACCGCCGTCGCGATGCCGGGAATCTCGTTCATGAAGCGCAAGGCCTTGTCCGACGGAGCACGATAGCCGGCCGCCATACGCTTGCCATAGCCGACCGCCCAGCCGTGGAAGCCCGACAGCAGCAGGACCGTCGCGAACTTCGCCTGGAACCAGGGGACGGCCCATAGCGCCTGGTCGAAGGCGAGCGTCAGCCCGAAGATCCAGACCAGCACCATCGCCGGGGTGATGATGATCGAGCGCAACCGACGTTCGCGTTCGATCCAGGCACGATCCTCGGCCGATCCGGGGAGCGCGGCGTGATGGTAGATGAAGAAGCGCGGCAGCATGAACAGCCCCGCCATCCAGAAGATGACGAAGATCAGATGCGCGGCCTTCACCCATGGATAGGCATTGCCCAGAAAACCCATCGGCACGTCGATCGGCAATAGCGTCATGATCTACCCCCTGACCCTCGCCAGCAGTCTTTCGACATGGGCGATCGGCGTGTCGAGCAGGATTCCATGGCCCAGGTTGAACACATGCGGCCGCCCGGGGAAAGCCCCGCGGATGGCGTCGACCGCCGAATCGAGCGTCTCGCCCCCGGCGATCAGCGCCAGCGGGTCGAGATTGCCCTGCACGGTGAGTCCCTCGGGCAGGCTGGCATGCGCCCACGCCGGATCGACCGTCTCGTCGAGCCCGATCGCATCGACCCCGGTTTCGCGGGCATAGGCGGGAAGCTTGCCGCCGGCGCCCTTCGGAAAGCCGATGATCGGCACCCCCGGATGGCGTTCGCGGAGACGGCGGACCAGTTCGGCGGTCGGCGCGATCACCCAGCGCTCGAATTCCCGCGGGGCGAGACTCCCCGACCAGCTGTCGAACAGCTGCACCGCGTCGACGCCCGCCTCGATCTGCTTCGACAGATAGTCGGTGGTGGCGTCGACCAGCGCGTCGACGATCGCCGCGAACCCCGCCGGATCGCGATAGGCCTTGCGCCGGGTCTCGGCCTGCTCGCGGCTGCCCTGCCCCGCGACCATGTAGGTGGCGACGGTCCACGGGCTACCCGCGAAGCCGAGGAAGGTGGTTTCCGCGGGCAGTGCCGCGCGCACCCGGCGGACGGTGCCGTAGATCGGTTCGAGCCGCTCGGGCACGGCCACCAGCTCGGCGAGGGTCCGGTCGACCAGGGTCGGGGACAGGCGCGGCCCCTCGCCTGCCTCGAAGCGCAGGTCCTGGCCCATCGCATGCGGGATGATCAGGATGTCGGAGAACAGGATCGCCCCGTCGAAGCCGAAGCGCCGGATCGGCTGCAGGGTGATCTCGGCCGCCGCATCGCTGTCATAGACCAGTTCGAGGAAGCCGCCCTTGTCGGCCCTGAGCGCGCGATATTCGGGAAGATAGCGTCCCGCCTGGCGCATCAGCCAGATCGGGGGCGGGTCGCGGCGCTCACCCCGGAGCACGGCGAGCAGGGGACGCGTTTCGGCGGACAGGACTGCCATTATCTTCCTTATAGAGATTCTTAAAAGAGGATCTGAAGAGATAGTAGGGCGTTGCGAGCCGGGGTTTATTCACAGTGGGCGCGATTGCCAACAGCTTGACTCATGCGGAACCGCCGCGACGTTCCGAGTCCCTTCCGTCATACCCATTATCCACAGCCTGTGGATGATCCCAGCCCCTTGTGGATGAATCGACGGACATCGGGGCCGTCAGCGGGGATGAATCCGCCGCTTGAAACGATACCCAGCCTTCCGCTAGCTCCATCCGCATGTTTTTCCACAGACCCATCCCCGTAGCCCGCTTATGATCCGGCTGCACCTGCATCTGCTGTCGGACTCGACCGGCGAGACGCTGGAGAACATCGCCAAGGCCGGGCTCGCCCAGTTCGAGGGAGTCGAGACGATCAAGCATTTCTGGCCAATGGTGCGCAGCCAGGGCCATCTCGATCGCATCCTCCTCGAAATCGCGCAACGGCCGGGACTGGTCATTTTCACCCTGGTCAACAACGACATCCGCACCCGGCTGGAATCGCGCTGCCACGCGCTGGGCCTACCCAGCGTCTCGGCGCTCGATCCGGTGATCGACGCGCTGTCGCAGCTGCTCGGGCAGCAGGCGCTGGCCCGGCCGGGTCGCCAGCACATCCTCGACGCGGCCTATTATGCGCGGGTCGAGGCGATCCAGTTCACCATCGCGCATGACGACGGCATCGCCCCCGAGGACTGGGAGGAGGCCGACATCATCCTGGCCGGGGTGTCGCGATCCTCGAAGACGCCGACCTCGATCTACCTCGCCAACCGCGGCTACAAGGTGGCCAATGTCCCGCTGGTGATCGAATCGCCGCCGCAGCCCTCCTTCTATTCGCTGGTCCACCCGCTGATCGTCGGCCTGACCACCAGCCCCGAGCGATTGATCCAGATTCGCCGCAACCGCCTGCTGTCGCTCAACCAGTCGCCCGAGACCGCCTATGTAGACCATGAGAAGGTCGTCACCGAACTGAGCTTCGCGCGGCGCATCTTTTCCGATCAGGGATGGCCGGTGATCGACGTCACCCGCCGCTCGATCGAGGAGACCGCGGCGGCGATCATCAACCTCGTCAACGAGCGCTCGTCGAAGGCGGAGGAGGCGTGAGGCGGTCCCTTCCATCCCCCTCGACGGGCTCTGCCGCTTCCCCTCCCCGTGCCGGGAAACAAGGGGTGGCCAACCCATGCTGATCCTCGCCTCGCAATCCGCGTCGCGCCGGGCGATGCTCGACGCGGCGGGGGTGCCGTTCGCCGCCATGGCTGCCGGAGTTGACGAAGAGGCGATGAAGACGGGCCTGCGCGCCGAGGGCGTCTCGCCCCGCAACCTCGCCGACGCGCTGGCCGAACTCAAGGCGACCAAGCTGTCCCGGCGCCACCCGACCGACCTCGTGCTCGGCTGCGATTCCACCGTCGCCTTCGACGACGGCACGATGATCGACAAGGCCGGAAGCCGCGAGGAACAGCGCGCCTTGCTGCTGCGGCTGAGCGGACAACGCCACAAGCTCCACAGCGCGGCGGTGATCTGCGAGGGCGGGGCGCCGGTGTGGCGCCATGTCGATACCGCCACCCTGCACGTCCGTCCGCTGGGCGAGGCGTTCATCGACGCCTATCTCGACGCCGAATGGCCCGAGATCGGCCATTGCGTCGGCGGCTACCGGATCGAGGGGCACGGTATCCAGCTCTTCTCGCGGATCGAGGGCAGCCAGTTCACCATATTGGGGCTGCCGCTGCTCCCGTTGCTCGACTATCTGCGGATCCGGGGGGCGATGCCGACATGAGCGAACTGCCATTTGCCGAGGTGATCGGCGATCCGATCGCCCATTCCAAGTCGCCGACGATCCACAAATTCTGGCTGGAACGCGCTGGAATCAAGGCGGATTATCGTGCGTCTCATGTGAGGTCCGAAGATCTTCGGACATTCCTCGAGGAACGCCGCCGAAACCCTTCCTGGCGCGGCTGCAACGTCACCATTCCCCACAAGCAGGCGGTGATGCCGCTGCTCGACCGCATCGATCCCGCCGCCGAGCGGATCGGCGCGGTCAACACGATCGTGCCGGAAGATGGCAAGCTCACCGGCTATAATACGGATTATGCGGGATTTCTCGAGCCGATCCGGCCGCTGCTGGCCCAGCAGCACCTGTTCCGCATGGCGCGCGTGTTCGGCGCCGGCGGCGCGGCCAAGGCGGTGGTGCTGGCGCTCCACGACCATGGCTTCACCATCGTGATCGCCGCTCGCGACCTCGACAAGGCGCGGGCGCTGCGCGAGAGCTTCGAGCCCGACGAGCGGCTGGTCGCCCCGATCGACATCTTCGCCGACCCGACCGACTTCCCGTTCGACGACCGCGAGGGGATTCTCGACCTCGTCGTCAACGCCACCTCGCTGGGCATGGACGGGCAGCCGCCGCTGGCGCTCGACTTCACCCATGTCCCGCCCGATTCGGTGGTCTACGACATCGTCTACGCCCCGCTCGAGACCCCGCTGCTCGCCGAGGCGAGAGCGCATGGCCTACGCACCGTCGACGGGTTGCACATGCTGATCGGCCAGGCGGCCGAGGCGTTCGGCCGCTTCTTCGGCCGCCCCGCCCCGCGCGATGCCGACGACATGTTGCGCGCACTGCTGGTCGCCTGACGCTGATGATCGTCCTCGGCCTCACCGGATCGATCGGCATGGGCAAGTCGACCGTGTCGGCGATGTTCGCGCGCGCCGGCGTGCCCGTCTACGACGCCGATGCCGAGGTCCACCGCCTCCAGGGCCGGGACGGCAAGCTGGTCGCGGCGATCGAGGCGGCCTTTCCCGGAACCGCTGGCCCGCACGGGATCGACCGTGCGGTGCTGGGCAAGGCGGTGCTCGGCGACAGGGCGGCGCTCCACCGACTCGAGCGAATCATCCATCCCGCGCTCGTCGAGTCGCGGCGGCTCTTCCTGCGGCGGCATCGCGCGCGGCCACTGGTGGTGCTCGACATCCCGCTGCTGTTCGAAAAAAAAGGCTGGCGGCAGGTCGACGCGATCGCGGTGGTCTCGGCCCCGGCATGGAAACAGGCGCGCCGCGTGCTAGCAAGACCCGGCATGAACCCGTTGAAACTCAAGCATATCCGCTCGCTGCAGCTGCCCGATCACGAAAAAAGGGCGCGCGCCGACTTCGTCATCGACAATGGCGGCACGATCGATCGGACACGCAGGGCCGTCCGTCATCTCGTCTCTTGCCTCACCGCGCGGGGAGTCCGATATTGTCGGCATGCGTGAAATCGTCTTCGACACCGAAACAACCGGCCTGAACCCCGCCACGGGAGATCGGCTGGTCGAGATCGGCTGCGTCGAACTGGTCAACCGGGTCGAGACCGGCCGGGCCTTCCACTGCTATTTCAACCCGCAGCGCCCGATGCCGTTCGAGGCCGAACAGGTCCACGGCCTGTCCGAACGCTTTCTCAGCGACAAGCCGCTGTTCGCCGACAAGGTCGAGGAGCTGCTCGAGTTCATCGGCGACGCGCCGCTCGTCGCGCATAATGCCAGCTTCGATTTCGGCTTTCTCAACTGGGAGCTCGGCGCCTGCGGCCGATCGATCGTCCATTTGGGCCGGATGGTCGACACGCTGCAGATCGCCCGCAAGATCCACCCTGGCGCCAAGCACAGCCTCGACGCGCTGTGCAGCCGCTACGGTATCGATCGCAGCCACCGGGTCAAGCATGGTGCGCTGCTCGATGCGCAGCTGCTGGCCCAGCTCTATGTCGAGCTGACCGGCGGCCGCCAGATCGGCCTGTCGATCGGCGAGGCGATCGTCGAGGAGGTGATCGTCGTCGCCAGCCCGCGCGCGGTGGTCGCGAGCCGGACGATCAGGGCGATCCGTCCCCATTTTGCAAGCGAGGAGGAACTGGAACGACACAGGGCGTTTGTTGAGAAGCTCGATGCGCCGCTCTGGCTGGAGGGCGCGGCGGGCTGAGGAAATAGTCCGAAAATGTACGGATGGCGGAATGCCCGAGGGCGGACCACCACCGAAACATCAACGTTGGAGAATTGCCATGGAAATTCGTGTTTCTGGACATCAGGTGGATACGGGCGAAGCCCTCAGGACCCATGTCGAGACCCGGCTCCACGCGATCGCCGACAAATTCTTCTCGCGAAGCCTGTCCGCCCATGTGACCTTCGGGCGCGGCCAGCACGGCAACGGGTTTTCCTGCGATATCGTCGCCCATGTCATGCACGGCGTGATCCTCAAGGGATCGGGCCAGGCGATGGATGCGCATCCCTGCTTCGACCAGGCGGCCGACCGCATCGAGACGCAGCTCCGCCGCTATATGAACCGGCTGAAGTCGCGCAGCCCCGCCGTGCCGCAGCTCGTCGACGCGGCAGTCGACATGGCCGACGACAATGCCGGCTACACGGTGTTCGAAGCCCCGCCCGAAGAGGAAGTCACCGGCGACAGCCCGGTGATCATCGCCGAGACCCGGGTCGACGTTCCCGACGCCAGCGTGTCCGACGCGGTGATGATGCTCGACCTGCGAAATACGACGGCGCTTCTCTTCCGAAATTCTGGTACGGGCGCCTTCAATATGGTGTATCGGCGCACCGACGGCACGATCGGCTGGGTGGAGCCGAGCCGGGCGGCCGGATAAGGAATAGCGAACCCCGTCGAATGACTGAGATGAAATCGATGGACGACCTGAGCGACCTGCTATCGCCTCAGGCGGTGCAGGCCGCATTGGTCGTCCCAAATAAAAAAGCCCTGTTTCAGCAACTTGCCGGCGTCGCTGCGAAGCTCGTCGACGCCGACGCGCGCGTCATCGTCGACCGGCTGGTCGAACGCGAGCGGCTGGGGTCGACCGGCTTCGGCGGCGGCGTCGCCATCCCGCACGGCAAGATCGAGGGACTCAATCGAGTCGTCGGCCTGTTCGCGCGACTCGGCAACCCGATCGACTTCGCCGCGATCGACGACCTGCCGGTCGACCTGGTCTTCCTGCTGCTCTCCCCGGTCGATGCCGGGGTCGAGCATCTCAAGGCGCTCGCCCGGGTCAGTCGGCGGATGCGCGACAAGGGCTTCGTCGCCAAGCTTCGCGGGGCCGGATCGGACGACGCGCTCTACGCGCTGTTCGCGACCGGCGAGACCCGCCACGCCGCCTGAGCCACCCTCGGGGATGGGGCGATGAGCGGCGAGACCGGGGCCGAGGCGCATTATCGCGCGCTCGAGGCGCTCTATGCCGCGGCGCCGATCAACCGGCTGTTCCAATCGCGTCTGGAGATCACCGGCGAGGGGCTGGCACGGATCCACTTCCTGGTCGAGCCGAGCCATTTCCACGCCGCCGGCGCCGCGCACGGCACCACCTATTTCAAGATGCTCGACGATGCCGCCTTTTATGCGGCGAACAGCCTGGTCAACGACTTCTTCCTGCTCACCACCGCCTTCAACCTGCTGCTCACCCGGCCGATGAAGGAGGGGCCGGCGATCGCCGAGGGCCGCTGGGTCAACGGCCGCCGCCGCGTGCTGGTCGCCGACGCGCGGCTGCTCGACGCCGAGGGCGAGGAGGTGGCGCGCGGCACCGGAACCTTCATGCGCTCGCGCATCCCGCTCGCCACCTTGCCCGGCTATGCGCGGGCCTGAGCGCATCGCCGTGAACCGGGCGCCGTGATCGAGCCGCGCGCCGCGACCGGGCTGCTCGTCTCGGCACTGATCCGGCGGATCGAGGCCGAAGGCGGATCGGCGATGGTGATCGGCAAGGGCGACGCGATCGCCGGCGCGGTGCTGGTCATGCTGGCCGATCGCGGCGTGCTCAACGCGATCGTCGAGCGTGTCTGGCGGTTTGACGGCGGGCACGGCTTCGAGAAGGTCGGTCCCGCCGATCCCAACGCGCCGGGCGCGGCGGGCGACTATGTCGCACGACGGCGGCGGTCAGACCCCGATCTCTGGGTGGTGGAGATCGATCATCGCGAGGCCGAGCGGATCGCGGGAGAGGTTCTGCTGTGATGTGCCGTCCGCCACTTGCGTCATTCCGGCGCAGGCCGGAATCTCGGGAGCGGCGGAGCGCGTAAGTCTCCCGAGTTGCCGGCCTGCGCTGGCATGACGATGGGTGGGAAGTCCGACGCTTCCCCCCGTTCCCGGCTTGTTCTATATCCCCCTCATGGCCTCGCTTCCCGAATCGCTTGAACCGATGATCGCGGCCGACGTCGCGCGCGGCGTCGCCCGGCTGTTCCTGCAGGCCGAACTGACCCCGTTGCCCGAAGTCCCGCTGGGCAATGGCCGCCGCGCCGACATCATGGCGATCGACTCGAAAGGCTGCATCACCATCGTCGAGATCAAGGTCTCGCGCGCCGATCTGCTCGGCGACGCCAAATGGCCCTTCTATCTCGACTATTGCGATCGCTTCTTCTGGGCGGTGCCCGGCGGATTCGACCTGCGGCCGTTCGAGACCGAGGCGTTTCGCCCGGAATGCTGCGGCCTGATCGTCGCCGACCGCTACGACGCGGCGATCCTACGCGAACCGCTCCACCGCCCTCTCGCCGGCGCGCGCCGCAAGGCCGAGACGCTGCGTTTCGCCCGCCGTGCGGCACGCCGGCTATGGGGCGATCTCGATCCCTTTCCCGACAGTTGCGTCTGACGAGCCCGGATCGCGCCGCAATGGCCGGGAGGTCGCCGAGTTCCAGCGGCGGCTCCGCGAAAGCCTATCGGATTCCGGGCCCCGACAGGTTCTTCTTGGGCGCGACGGTGGACTTGGTCTCGTCGATCACCTTGAGCACAGCGGCGCCGCGCGGATCCTCCGAGGCGTAGTCGCGCGCCGACTTGCCGGCGATGCGGTCGGCGATCTTCGGGTCGGCGCCGTTGGTCAGCAACAGGCGGACCATCGGCACGTTGCGCTGCTGCACGGCGATGATCAGCGGGGTCTCGCCGCTATTGTTGGCGATGTTCACCTGGGCGTTGCGGCCCAGCAGAAGCTCGGCCCCCTCGGTAAAGCCGAGCAGGGCGGCGGCGTGCAACGGGGCATTGCCCTGCGAATCGCGGACGTTCGGATTGGCGCCCTTGCCGAGCAGGAAGCTCGACCAGGTCAGGTCGCGGCGCTTGACCGTGATCATCAGCGCGGTCTCTCCTGTCGAATAGTCGCGCGTGTTGACCATGGTGGCGCCAGTGCCCTCGAGAGCCTTGGTCGCCTTGGTGCCATCCGACTGACGAACGGCGTTGAGGAAATTGTAGCTGTCCGAGAATTGCGCGGCGGCGGGCACGGCGGCCAGACCCAGCAGGATGGAGCCGATCGCAATGGCGGCGCGGCGGATCAGGATAGGACGGCGGATCATCGTATCTGGCATGTCCTTGTTATGAAACGCCTTTGACCTTGATCGCTGCAGGCTGGCTCAGCCCGGAGCGTGAATCAAGATCAGAATCATCGATAAGAGCCTGCTTCCTGCTTTCAGCGCAAGCGCACGGCCCTTCCACTTAAAGCGATCAGGCTCTTGCACCTAGGCCAATAGCAAAGCATGGCTGGCCGCACCATGAACAATCCGATCCTGTTCCGTGCGTTCGCCGCCCTGCTGCTGCTGGCCGGGCCGCCGCTGCTGTCCGGGTGCGGCCCGGCGCGCGAGACTCCGCCGCTGGCCGATGCGCGGATCGGCGGGCCCTTCACCCTGACCGATCAGGACGGCCGCAAGGTCAGCGATACCGATTTCGCGGGCAAGTACCGGCTGATCTACTTCGGCTATACGACCTGTCCGGACGTCTGCCCCCTCGACGTGAACAACATCATGAAGGGTCTGAGGGATCTGGCCAAAAGCGACCCGCAGCTCGCCGCCCGTATCCAGCCGATCTTCATCACGGTCGATCCGGCGCGCGATACGCCCGAAAGGCTCAAGACCTATACGAACGCCTTTCCCGGATTGATCGCGTTGACGGGAAGCGAGGAACAGATCGCCGCGGTCGCCAAGAGCTTTGCGGTCTATTACAAGAAGGTGCCGGATCCGAATATCGGTTATCTGATGGACCATTCGCGGATGACGGCGCTCTTTGGTCCGCAGGGCCAGCCCATCGCGCTGGTCGCCCAGGAAAATGGCGCGAAATCGGTCGTCGCCGACATCAAGCGCTGGGCGCATTGAGATGAACGCGCCCCGGCCGTTCTGGGAAACCAAGCGGCTCGACGAGATGACGCGGGCCGAGTGGGAGTCGCTGTGCGACGGCTGCGGCAAATGCTGCCTGCACAAACTGGAGGACGAGGAGACGGGGGAGCTGATGCCGACCAACGTCGCCTGCCGCCTGCTCGACCGCCGCACCGGCCTGTGCAAGGACTACAAGCATCGGCGCACCTTCGTCCCCGAATGCGTGCGGCTGACCCCCCGCGTGCTGCGCGAGATCGACTGGCTGCCCGCGACCTGCGCCTATCGCCTGCTCGACGAGGGCCAGCCGCTGCCCGACTGGCACCCGCTGATCAGCGGCAATCCCGAGTCGGTCCACGAGGCAGGCATCTCGGTCAAGGGCTGGACCGTGTCGGAGGACGAGGCCGGCGACCTCGAACATCATCTGGTCGACCGGGATTTGTAGGGATTCCTCATCCCTGCAAAGAACCGCCTCCTGCCGGTCCTGAAACGGGTTCGGGACATCGAATCGAGGATGGCCACCCGATTCCAAGCGAAACGATAAGGCGCTAGAACCGGCCCATGATCTTCCGCCGCAAGCCCGAGCCGGTGATGCTGTTCGAAGCCGGCGGGCGCAGCCGTCCGCTCGAGGTGCGGCGCATGGCGCAGGCGCGGCGGATGCGGCTCAGCGTCGATCCGCGCGACGGCGGGGTCCGGCTGATCCTGCCTGCCCGCGCCTCGTTGCGCACCGCGCTCAAATGGGTCGAAAGCAAGCGCGGCTGGATCGAGGAGGCGCTGGGCGCTCTGCCCGTCGCCCGACCGATCCTGCCCGGCCTGGTAATCGAGGTGGCGGGCGAGCGGCTGACGGTCGAGCTGGGCGATGGCGGCCGGATCGTTCGCCGGGTCGGCGACCGGCTGGTCGTACCGCCGCCCGTCGACATGATCGGGGCGCGGGTGGTGCGCTGGCTGCGGGCGCAGGCGCTCGCCCGGCTGGAGGCGGAGACGGCGCGCTTCGGCAGTCTCGCGGGGGTGACGATCGGCCGGGTATCGATCGGAGATCCGCGCGCGCGATGGGGTAGCTGCTCGTCCAGCGGCGACATCCGCTACAGCTGGCGGCTGATCCTCGCCCCGCCGGCGGTGCTCGAGGCGACCGTGGCGCACGAGGTCGGGCACCGGCTGCACATGGATCACAGCGCCGACTTCCACGCCGCGGTCGAACGGCTGCTCGGCCGCGATCCGACGCCCGAGCGGGCCTGGCTGCGCGTCCATGGCCGCGACCTCTACTGGCTGGGCCGCGAGGCGTGAGTTTCGCTTGATCTCATCCGGCGAACGCCGGGACGAGATCAGGGCCGCGGCCGATCCGCGTTGCGGCGCGGCTGGTCGATGCCGCTCAGGAAATCCGATCCCAGCGAAGGGCGCTGTTGTGGCTGCTGCTGCTGCGCGCGGGCCGGGACGGCGGGCGGTGGCGGGGGTTGGACGCGGGGCGGAGGAGGAGCGGCAGCGGCCTGCGGCTCGAAGCCGTCCTCGGGATCGGCCTGGGGCTCGCTGCCGTCCTCGGCCGGGAGGCCGTCGGGATCGGTGAAGCTCTCGTCGGGGGCGCCGAAAAAGGCCTCGTCGTCGGGCTCGATCTGGAATTCGGGCAGGGTGACCTGCGTCTCGAATGCCTCGGCGGGGCGCTTGGCGACCGCGACCCGCATGAAATCGGCGAAGGCGCGTGCGGGCGCGCGGCCGCCCTGCAGGCCGCCGACCGTCTTGGCATCGTCGCGGCCCATCCACACGCCGGTGGTGATGCCCGAGGAGAAGCCGAGGAACCAGCCGTCCTTGTTCGACGAGGTGGTACCGGTCTTGCCCGCGACCGGCCGGCCGATCTGCGCTGCGCGCGCGGTGCCGGTGTTGACCGCGGTCTGGAGCAGGTCGGTCATTTCGGCGGCGACCCAGGGGGCGACCAGCACGCGATTGTCGTCGGCGCGATGCTCGTAGAGCATGTCGCCCTTGGCGGTCGTCACCTTGACGATGCCATAGGGAACCACCGCGACGCCCTTGCGCGCCACCGCGGCGAAGGCGCGGGTCATGTCGATCAGGCGCACGTCGGAGGTTCCGAGCACCATCGACGGATGGGTGTTGAGCTTGGTGCCGATGCCGAAGCGGTGCGCCATGTCGGCGACCGTGTCGAAGCCGACCTGCTGGCCGATCTTGGCGGCTATGGTGTTGACCGAGAACGCGAAGGCGGTGCGGATGTCGATCGCGCCGGCATATTCGCGGTTGCTGTTGCGCGGGCTCCAGCCGTCGATGTCGACCGGCTCGTCGGTGACTGGCGTGTCGGGCTTCATCCCCGCTTCCATCGCCGCCAGATAGACGAACAACTTGAAGGCCGAGCCAGGCTGCCGCTCCGCCTGGGTCGCGCGGTTGTAGATCGAACTGACATAGTCGCGCCCGCCGACCATCGCGCGGACCGCGCCGTCGCGGTCGAGCGCGACCAACGCTCCCTGCGCCCCCGGCGGGGCGTTGGCGCGGATCGCGGCGTCGGCGGCCTTCTGCATCGACGGGTCGATCGTCGTCCACACGTCGATCGGCTGGACCTGCTCGTCGACGAGCTCGTCGAGCTGGGCGAGCGCCCAGTCGGTGAAGTAGCGGACCGCGTTCTGATCGCGCTCGGGGGCGAGGCGGACCTTGGACAGGTCGATCGCCTCGGCCTCGGCGGGGGTGATCGCGCCGGCGTCCTGCATCACTTCCAGCACCACCTTGGCGCGGTCGATCGCGGCCTCGCGGTCGGCGGTGGGCGAATAATGCGACGGCGCCTTGACCAGCCCGGCGATGATCGCGCTCTCGCCCAGGTCCAGCGTGGTCGCCGAATGATCGAAGAATTTGCGCGCCGCGGCGTCGATGCCATAGGCGCCGCCGCCGAAATAGACGCGGTTGAGATAGAGTTCGAGGATCTGGTCCTTCGAGAATTTGCGCTCCATCGCCAGAGCGAGGATCACCTCGCGGAACTTGCGACCGAAATTATAGGCGCTGGTCAGGAAGATATTGCGGGCCAGCTGCTGGGTGATCGTCGACGCGCCCTGGAGCCGGCGCCCTTCGCCCTGCCGCTGCCAGGCGACCCAGGCGGCGCGGGCCATGCCGATCGGGTCGATGCCGGGATGCATGTAGAAGCGCCGGTCCTCGACGGCGACCATCGCCTTCTTCATCGGGTCAGGGATCTGGCCGATCGGCAGCCAGTCGCCATAGCTCGGCCCGAGTGCGACGATCACCGATCCATCGGCGGCGCGCACCCGCACCGTCTGCCCGTTGGGGCTCGACTTCAGCTCCTCGAAGCCGGGCAGCGAGGCCATCGCGATCAGCACGGCGATCACCAGCGCGCCGAGGCCGGCGAGCGCGGTGAAGAGGCCGATCTTGAAGAGGGTCCTGATCCAGCCCATCCGGCTAGGCTTGTCCTTGGCTCTGGGCTTGGCGGGTTTGGGCGGGGTCGACATGCGCGACCGCCGGATTAGCCGTTATGCCCGCCGCTGCCAAGCCGGACGCCGCTCGATTTCGATCCATTGCGGTGCCCTATCGACCAACGGCGATGACGCGCCGATGAACGTCGGCCGACGCGCCTCGCCTCCGCCCCGTGACGGTGTGTGAGGGACCGTCCGCCGCCCTACTTCTCGTCGAAGTCGATCGACGCGGAATTGATGCAGTAGCGCAGGCCTTCGGGGCCCGGGCCGTCGGGGAACACATGGCCGAGATGGCCTTCGCACCTGGCGCAGCGTACCTCGGTGCGGACCATGCCATGGCTGACGTCGCGATGCTCGGTCACCGCCTCGCCCTCCGCCGGGGCGGTGAAGCTCGGCCAGCCGCAGCCCGAATCGAACTTGGCGTCGCTGTCGAACAGCGGCTCGCCGCAGCCGGCGCAGCGATAGGTGCCGTCGTCCTTGCTGTTCCAATATTTGCCGGTGAAGGCCCGCTCGGTCCCGGCCTGGCGGAGCACCTGATATTGCTCGGGACTGAGCTTCTCGCGCCATTCGGCGTCGCTGAGTTCATATTTTTCCATGGGGCGAATGTGGGTGGCGCGGGCGCCCCGGTCAAGCACCGCGTCCGATCGGAAGACCGCAGCGGAAGCGCGGCTTTTTCTCGCGGCTGTGACACGGATCACTGCGGGGGACGATCGAGCCTCCTACCCCGGTCCTCGGCGTTGCATGGCGTCCTTGTAGTTGCGTCGGCTTATGGGGGCGCAGGGGAATCGCCCCCAACTTCTCTGGAGTGGCTTGCGCCCGGCCCGGCGGTTTGGCTCGACCGCCGGGCCGGGCTGCGTCCGGCTCAGCGGCCGCGCCGCAGCCGGGCCCGGTTCTTCGCGACCGCCTTGCGATAATGGCCGATCGTCGCCTTCGCCTGGCGAGCCGGCGTCGAGCCCAGTCCGCCAGTCATGGCGCTCCAGTGCAGCGCTGCCGCAGCCTCCATCTTCTCGGTGACCATGCGTTGCGCCTCGGCCATCGCGGCCGCGTCGCCCGCGGCGATCTTCGCCATCCTGAGCGCGATCACCTCCGAAGCCTCGCTACCGAGACGCCAGCTGTCGAAGGCGAGGGACATCCAGTCGGTGGGGCGCATCATGCGGTCAGGACGCGCGCCGGAGGGCGATGTTCCGTGGCGGCCCGGCCGCATGCGACGGACGGAGGAGCGGTGCCCGGATCCTCGAACGGTCGCGCGCCGGAGGCCTTCATCAGACGGTGATCGCCATGGCGAACAGGCGCTGTCCACCCGGTGGGACGATCACCATGCCGGGCTTCTCGTCGAGCGGCCCGTCGAAGCCGGCGGGATCGCTATAGCCCTGCCAGGGCTCGATGCAGAGATAGCCGGCGCCGGGCTTCATCCACAGGCCGAGCTGCTTCATGTCCTGGAAATCGACCGCGACCTGCGATCCGCCCGGCCCGCGATAGACGAGGCGGCGGCTGTCGAGCGCGTCGAAGATCAGTGCGTCCTCCGCGAACAGCGCGTCGTCGAGCGCGAGGGTGTCGCCGTCGACCGGCGTGGGGCGCGGTCGGGGATCGAGCAGCCCGGCGGCGTCGAGGCGGCGGACCGGGGCAGGCTCGGGCCGGTCGAAGCGGATGGCATGGCCCGCCTTGCCCGTCTCCCCCGGCAACGGCCAGCGCAGCGCGGGATGGAAGCCGAAGGAAGTGGGCATCGGCCCGTCGCCGCGGTTGGTCACGCGCCCCGTCATCGTCAACGTCGCGGCGCGCACGGTGAAGATCATGTCGAGGGTGAAGGCGAAGGGCCAGGCGGCGCGCGTATCGGCGTCGTCCTCGAGCCTGAGGATCAGGCCGTCGCCGTCGCATTCGACCGGGGCGAAGCGGCGGCGGCGGGCGAAGCCGTGGCGGGGCAGATGATAGTCCCGCCCCTGCCAGCGGAGATGGTCGCCGTTGAGCGTGCCGACGATCGGGAACAGGACGGGCGCCCGGCCGGCCCAGAAGGCGGGATCGCCGTCCCACAGCCAGTCGCGCCCGGCGGCGTCGGTAAGGCGCCGCAGCTCGGCGCCGTCTTCGGAAATCTCGGCGGTCAGGCGGTCCGATGCGATCCGGTGCAGGGGGCGATGCCCGGGGCCGGTCGCCATCGCGATCAGCCCTCGGCGCTTTCGCCGCCGTTGACCGCGTCCTTGAGATAGGGCTCGACCGGGCCGCTCAGCTTGATCGTCAGCGGATTGCCCTTGCGGTCGCGGGTGTTGCCGACCGAGACCCGGATCCAGCCCTCGCTCACGCAATATTCCTCGACATTGGTCTTCTCGACGCCCTTGAACTTGATGCCGACGCCGCGCTCGAGCAGGTCTGCCTGGAAATAGGGGCTCGACGGATTGATCGAGAGGCGGTCGGGCATCGTGTCGGGCATCGTGTCGGGCGTCGTGTCGGTCATGGGGGCGGGTCCGGTATTGGGGGAATTGGTGCGGCTTTAGCGGGCTCCGGCCGCTATCTCAACTTCTCCTGCACGCCCTTCCGCCGGAAGGGCGAGGGCGATCGGGTCGTCAGCTCGTCGTCCAGGGCGGTTTCAGGAAGGCGGCGGCGAGGAAGTCGATCAGGACCTTGACCCGTGCCGGGCGCAGCGGGGACGGCGGGGTGACGACGTGGAGCGCGACGTCGGGTCCGGTCCTCCAGTCGGCCAACACCTCCTCCAGGCTGCCCTCCGCCAGGCATTTCCACGCGAGGAAGTCGGGCAGCGGGGTGATGCCGGTGCCGGCCACCAGCGCGTCGATCAGCACGTCGCCATTGTTGGTGCGGATCGGGCCCTTGAGCTCGACGGTGACCTCGCCTTCGGTCGGATGGCGCATCTGCCAGCGGCCGGGCGCGCGGACATGGGTGTAGATGAAGGCCGGATAGCGGGCGAGGTCGCGCGGATGTTGCGGCCGGCCGAGCCGGTCGAACAGCGACGGCGCGCCGACGATCGGCAGGCGGACGGGGAACAGCCTTCGCGCCTTGAGCGCCGAATCCTCGAGCTGGCCGATGCGCAGCGCGATGTCGAAACCCTGCTCGATCAGGTCGATCCGGTCGTCGGACAGGTGCAGGTCGATCACCACCTCGGGATAGGCCTGGTGGAACAGCGGCAGGATCGGCCGGAGATGCGCGATCCCGAACGACATCGGCGCCGCCAGCCGGACCAGCCCGCGCGGCACGGCGCCGCGTTCGGAGATCGCTTCCTCGATCGCCTCGCCCTCCACCAGCAGCATCGCCGCGCGCTCCCGGGCCAGCTGGCCGCTCTCGGTCAGCGACAATTTGCGCGAGCTGCGGTGGAAGAGCGGTGCCGCCAGGCGCTGCTCGAGCCGCGACACCGCCTTGGACACGGTCGCCTTGGACAGCGCCAGTTCGTCGGCGGCGGCCGAGAAGCTGCCGAGCTCGGCAACCTTCGCGAAGATCGCCCAGGCCTCGAAATCGGGAAGGCGAGCCATAGGATTCCGATCATATCTGGAAACGATAGGTTTCGATCATCTCCATTTATTTGCCGGCCGGCAAGCCTAGATTGATCCCCAGCAGGTCGCCCCCACGAGTCCAAGGCGCGGCGGCCACGGGAGTAAGCATCATGATCGAAGTTCGGCCCTTTGCGACGCTCGGCGGTGCCAACCATGGCTGGCTCGACGCCAAGCATCATTTCTCCTTCGCCGATTACCGTGACCCGAGCCGGGTGCACTGGGGCGCACTGCGCGTCTGGAACGACGACGCCATCGCCCCGCACACGGGTTTCGCGCCGCACCCGCACAACGACATGGAGATCATCACCTATGTCCGCAGCGGCGCGATCACCCACCGCGACAGCCTGGGCAATGCCGGCCGTACCGAGGCCGGCGACGTCCAGGTGATGTCGGCGGGCACCGGGATCGTCCATTCGGAAAAGAACGAGGAGGATGTCGAGACCACCCTGTTCCAGATCTGGATCATTCCCGACCGGCAGGGCGAGAAGCCCGGCTGGGGCGCCCGTCCCTTCCCCAGGGGCGACCGCGCCGGCCAGTTCGTCACCCTGGCGAGCGGCATCGACGGCGACGGCGACGCGCTGCCGATCCGGGCCGATGCCCGGGTGATCGGCGCGACGCTCAAGGCGGGCGAGACCGCGACCCATGCGATCGGCCGGGGCCGCAAGGCCTATCTGGTCGCGACCGCGGGCCGGATCGAGGTCAACGGCGTCGCCGCCGAGCCCCGCGACGGCGTGGCGATCGCCGATCTCGACATGATCGAGGTCAGGGCGATCGACGATGCCGAGATCGTCCTGGTCGACGTCGCGTAACGAGGTCCCCCTTCGACGTCATGCCGGCGCCGGCCGGCATCTCGGGATGCAGCGCAGCGCGCGAGCCTCCCGAGACCCCAGCCTTCGCTGGGGTGACGGAGGAGGAGGATCCAGAGTTCACCAAGCACCAACCTATCCCATCGGAGTACCCGCAATGCCCAAGATCCTCGTCCTTTATTATTCGTCCTACGGTCATATCGAGACGATGGCCGAAGCCGTCGCCGAAGGCGCGCGTTCCGCGGGTGCCGAGGTCGACGTCCGGCGCGTGCCCGAGACGGTGCCGCTGGAGATCGCGCAGGGCGCGCATTTCAAGCTCGACCAGAAGGCCCCGGTCGCGACCGTAGCCGAACTGGAGAATTATGACGCGATCATCGTCGGCACCGGCACGCGCTTCGGCCGGATGTCGAGCCAGATGGCGGCGTTCCTCGACGGCGCGGGCGGCCTGTGGGCGCGCGGCGCGCTGAACGGCAAGGTCGGCGCCGCCTTCACCTCGACCGCGACCCAGCATGGCGGTCAGGAGACGACGCTGTTCTCGATCCTCACCAACCTGCTCCACTTCGGCATGACGATTGTCGGTCTGCCCTATGCGTTCCAGGGCCAGATGGGCGTCGACGAGGTCAAGGGCGGGTCGCCCTACGGCGCCACCACGATCGCCGATGGCGACGGCTCGCGCCAGCCGAGCGCGACCGAACTCGATGGCGCGAAATTTCAGGGCCGGCATGTGGCGGAGATCACAGCCAAGCTGGTCGGCTGAGTCGTAAACAAGCGTCAACCGAGGAGGAAGCGATGACGACCGCCGTTGCGATCAAGGCCGGAGGCCGGGCGGATGTTCCGCCGCTCTCGGCGCTCGAATGGAAGGTCGTCAGCCTCGCGATGCGCGAGGCGGGCGAAGCGGGTCGCGCGGGGCGCGGCCGGCTGGCCCGACTGTTCGGCTCGGCCGCGGGGCTGCGGCCCAAGCTGCCGCTCGCCGATCCGCGCCTCGAAACCCTGCGGCGCTTCGTCGGCCGGGTGCGCGACCGCGCCGACGTGTCCGAACTCAAGCCCCGGCTGATCGAGCTGGGCTTCCACCCAAGTCAGATTTCAGCGGTGGCGATGCTCGCCCGCTGACCGGCAAGCTGACGCTGCGGGTAACGCCCCCCCTCTCGCAGCGTCCGCGCCGCCCGTCTCCCGTTCGCGGGGGGCGGGCGGTTTGCTTTTGCCGGGTTTGCTTTTGGCGGGGAGAGACCCCACTTCGCGACGCAGGCCGCCTCTGCCCGAAACGATCGGTGACCGATGGAAGCGGCCGACAGCAGTCCGAAGGGGATGTCATGACCAGCACCACGCTCTACGACGCTTCGATTCCGGTGATCCGCCGCAGCCTCGCCAACCTCTCCGCCGTGCTCGACAAGGGCGCCGAACATTTCGCCGGACAGGGCGTGGCCGAATCCGAATGGCTCGGCGCGCGGCTGGCCGACGACATGCATCCCCTGATCCGCCAGGTCCAGATCGCCAGCGACGGCGCCAAGGGCGCCGTGGCACGTCTTTCCGGCCAGACCGCGCCGAGCTTCCCCGACGAGGAAAAGAGCGTCGCGGAGCTGCACGAGCGGATCGCCAAAACCATCGCCTATCTCGACGGGGTTCCCGCAAACGCGATCGCGGGGCGCGAGGATGCGCCGATCGTCCTGGAGGTGGGCGATCTCGCGATCCACTTCACCGGCGCCACCTATGTGCGCGACTTCGTCCTGCCCAACGTGCTGTTCCACGTGACGACCGTCTACGCGATCCTGCGCAACCGCGGCGTACCGCTCGGCAAGCGCGACTTCCTCGGCGAGATGGACGTCCGCCCGCGCGACTGACCCCCGGACGCTTGACCCCGGGGCGCGGCTGATCGGCCGTCGGCGCCCGGGACAGGCGGCGAATCGGCGGTTCGTTTCTAGCGTCCCGGAAATTGCCGCCCGAGTTTCACCAGCGCGGCGTCGAGCGCGGACAGGAAGCGCGAGCGGTCGGCCTTGGAGAAGGGCGGCGGCCCGCCGATCCCCTCGCCGGTCATGCCGGCGCGCAGGTCGGCCATGATCGCCCGGGTCGCGACCGCCGAGCCGATCGAATTGGCGGTAAAGGGCTTACCGCTCGGCGAGATCGCGGTGGCGCCCGCCTTCAGGCAGCGGTCGGCAAGCAGGATGTCGGCGGTGATCACCACCGTCGCGGGCCCGCTCGCCTCGGCGATCCAGTCGTCGGCGGCGTCGAAGCCCGCGCCCACCACCACCTTGTCGACCAGCGGATGCTGGGGAATGCGCAGATGCTGATTGCTGACCAGGGTGACCGGCACGCCGATCCGCCAGGCGACCTTGTAGATCTCCTCCTTCACCGGGCAGGCATCGGCGTCGACGAGGATGCGGAGCGTCTGGATCATGGCGGCGCTCTTAATGCCTTTCCCCGGCTCGCTGAACCGGTTTCGGCGGACGGTCGCAAGGTGCTGCGCCAAATAGTTGTTTCGGCGGCCATGGGTCCGCACTAGACCCTGGGGCCGGGGCCGGAACAGGGAGACATACATGATCCTCTGGGGGTTGCTCGTCGGCGCGCTATTCGGCTTGTTCGTCTCCGATTTCGAGCAGTTCGGAATGGTGCTGGGCGCCATGGCCGGCGCCGGCGCCGGCTGGGGCCTGCGCGTGGCCGTGCGTGCGGAGATCCGCGCGATGCTGGTCGATCGTCCCGCCGAGGGCGTCTCCGCCGATCCCGCCACGGCGTCGCCGCCGGCCGGGCGGCGCGGCGTCCGCATCATCGACGAGGCCGCCGGGCCGCGTCCGACGGTCGATGCGCCCGCGCCGCTCCCGCGCGATCCGGTCGCGCCGCGCCCGGCGGAGCCCACGCCGCCCTCCATGCCGGCGCCCATGCCCGCCGAGCCCGCCGAACCCGGCTTCGTGGCGCGCGGCATCGCCGCCGCGCGCGACTGGATGTTCGGCGGCAACACCATCGTCCGCGCCGGCCTGGTCGTGCTGTTCATCGGCCTCGCCTTTCTTGCGCGTTGGGCGGCTGGCGCCGGGTTGCTGCCGATCGAGATACGGCTGGCGCTGGTCGCGGCGGCGGGGATCGCGCTGCTCGGCGTCGGCTTCAACCGGCGGACCGTCCGGCCCGGCTTCGCGCTCGCGCTTCAGGGCGGCGGCGTCGCCACGCTCTATCTGACGATCTTCGCGGCGGCGGCGCTCTATCCGATGCTGCCGCTGCCCGCCGCCTTCGCGCTGATGGTGCTGGTCTGTGCCGGGGCGGTCGCGCTGGCGCTGCTCCAGGATGCCGAGGGGCTGGCCGCGGCCGCCTTCGCGGGCGGCTATGCGGTGCCGCTGCTGCTCGGCGGCGAGGGCGGGCCGGTCGCGGTGATGTTCGGCTATCATCTGCTGCTCAACCTGGCGGTGCTGGCGCTCGCCTGGAAGAAGGCGTGGCGCAGCATCAACCTGATCGGCTTCTTCGCCACCTTCGGGATCGCCGCCTTCTGGGGCACGCTGAGCTACCGGCCGCAGGATTTCGCGGTGGCCCAGCCCTTCCTGATCGCCTCGGTGGTCATCTACCTGGCGATCGCGATCCTCTATGCGCGCAACAGCGACAGCCGGGTCGGCCGGTTCGTCGACAGCAGTCTGCTGTTCGGCACCGCGCTGGTCGGCTTCGGCCTGCAGGTCGGACTGGTCGCGCCCTATGAATATGGCGCGGCCTTCGCGGCGCTCGGCTTCGGCGCGCTCTACCTGGCCCTCGCCGTCGCGGTGCGGCGGCGTGGCGGCGACGACTATCGGCTGCTCGCCGAGACGCTGCTCGCGATCGGCATCGGCTTCGCGACCCTCGCCATCCCGCTCGCCTTCGGCGCCCGCTGGACGGGCTCCGCCTGGGCGCTCGAGGGTGCGGGCGCCTTCTGGGTCGGCATGCGCCAGGCGCGCTGGATGCCGCGGGCCTTCGGCCTGCTGCTCCAGTTCGTCGCCGCTTTCCTGTTCCTGGGCCTGCTCGAGGACGGGCCGCAGGCGCTGCCGATCGTCAATCCGGTCTTCCTGACCGGCCTGCTCGTCACGGTGCCGATCCTCGCCACCGCCTGGTGGCTGCGCGAACCCCTGCCGCACAGCGGATCGCGCCCCGCCAGGGCCTATGCGGCGGGGGAAGCGCTGCTCGGCAAGCCCGCCTTCCTGTTCGGCTTCCTGCTCTGGTCGCTGGCGTCGATCGCCGAGATCTGCCGCACCGTCCCGCCGCTGGTCGCGGGCGAGGGCAGCGTGCCGGTGTTCACGGCCGCGACCCAGCAGTCGCTCACCATGGTCGCGCTGGTCGCCAGCGCCTGGGTGGCGGCGCTCGCCGGGCGGCGGTTGCGCTGGGACGTCGCGACCTGGCCGGGCCGGGTGACGCTGGTCGTGCTGGCCGGCAGCTGGCTCGGGCAGGCGATGCTCGACGGCCATGTCCTCTACCATCCCGGCTGGATCGCCTGGATCGTCGCGATCGCGCTCCATCTTCATCTGCTCCACGCCAATGACCGCGATGGCGATGCGCGGCCCGGCGCGCTGCTGCTCCAGCGGCTCAGCCATGTCGGCGGGGTCTGGCTCGCGGCGGCGCTGCTCGCCGACTGCCTGTGGCTCGGCATCGATCGCGGCGCATTGTGGAACAGCAGTTGGGCAGGAGTGGTCTTCCTCGTCGCGGCGGTGCTGATGCTCGGCCTCCTGACCGCCTGGGCGGGGCGCGCGGCGCGGCGCCCGGTCGAAGCGCGCCGCTGGCCGCTCGATCGCCATCTCGCCGGCTATCACGCACAGGCGGCGCTGCCGGTCGCCGCGCTCGTCTATGGCGGCTCGCTCCTCGCGGCGCTGCTGGCGGAGGGCGATGCCGCGCCGCTTCCCTATGTGCCGCTGCTCAATCCGGTCGAGCTCACCCTGGCGCTCGCGCTCGCCGCGCTGGTGCTGTGGCGGCGCAGCCTGATCGCGGTCGATCCGCCCTATCGCGGCTTCGGCTGGATCGCGGGGCGCGGCGCCTGGATGGCGCTGGCGGGACTGGGCTTCGTCGACATCAACATGCTGTGGCTGCGCGTCGCCCATCATCATCTCGGCGTTGCCTGGGATGGCGACGCGCTGCTCGGCTCGGCGGTCGTGCAGGCAGGGCTCACCATCCTGTGGACGCTGCTGTCGCTCGGCCTGATGCTGTTCGCGCACCGGCGCGGGCAACGCGGGGTGTGGATCGCCGGTGCGGCGCTGCTGGTGGTCGTCATCCTCAAGCTGTTCTTCGTCGATCTGTCGCAGGCGAGCGGCGGCGCCAGGATCGTGACCTTCATCGTCGTCGGCGCGCTGATGCTGGTGGTCGGCTATTTTGCGCCGCTGCCGCCCCGCGATGGCGATGCGAAGGACCAAGAGCCGAAGGAGGCGCAGGCATGACCCGGTGGATGACGGCGGCGGCCTGCGCGCTGCTGGCCGGCTGCTCCGCGCAGGACGGGGCCGATCCCGCCGATCCGTCCGCCTATGCGGTGCGGCTGGCCGTCACCCCCGCGCCGGGCGGATCGGTCCAGCGGATCGACCTGCCGGCGGCGGCGCTGGCGGCGCTGCGCTCGCCAACGCGTGCCGATGTCCGGATCTTCGACGGCGCCGGGACTCCGCTCGCCATGGCGATCGCCGGCCCGGCGGCGGGCCGGGCCGCGATCGATACGCTGCGCCTGCCCGCCTTCCCGATCGTCGGCCCCGCCGGGGCGCTCGCCGCCGAAGGGACCGAATTGCGGGTCGAGCAGCGCGACGGCGACCGGATCGTCACGGTGGTGCGCGGTCCCGCCTCCGCCGCCAGGGCCGTCACCCTGGGCGCCCTGTTCGACACGCGCGCGATCGTCGGGCGCGCGCGCAGCCTGCGGCTCGACGCCGTGCTGCCGCCGCAGCAGCCGGTCAGCTTCGTGGTCGAGACCAGTCCCGACCTGGCGGACTGGACGCCTGTGGGCGGCAAGATCCTCTACCGGCGCGAGGCCGGCCGCGCCGGCGCGATCGGGTCCGAGGCGATCCCGCTCGACGATATCGGCCTCGAGGGCCGCTATCTGCGCGTGACCTGGACGAGCCCGCAGCGACTGCTCGCCCCGGTCGAGTTGCGCGGGGCGCTGGTCGACGTGGCGCGCCGGCTCGACACCGACGACCGCCCCGCGATAGCGACCAGCGCGCCACGCCGGCTCGAGGCGCACGACGTCCGCTTCACCCTGCCCCGCCCGATGCTCCTCGCGGCGGTGACGATCGCGCCGGCGGCGGGCGAGATGCTCGTTCCCGTCACCCTGTTCGGCCGCAACGCCCCGGACCAGAGCTGGACGCCGATCGGATCGGGCAGCCTGCGCGCCGGCGCGACCGCCCCGATCGAGCTGTCGGGCGCGATCTATCGCGACTATCGGATCGAGGCCGACCGCCGTACCCCGGGCTTCGCGGCGGCGCCGCGGCTGAAGCTGCTGTTCGAGCCGGCCCGGCTGGCGGTGCTGTTCGACGGCAAGCCGCCCTATACGCTGGCAGCGGGGGTCGCCGGTGCCGAGAGCCGCTATCTGGCGATGGGGGAACTGGTTCCCGGCTATCGCCCCGGCGCGGAGGACCGCCTGCCGCAGGCGACGGTCGCCGCGCCGCCGAGCTCCCCGCTGGCGCTCGCCCAGGCCGACGACCGGCCGTTCAGCCCACGCAAGACCCTGCTCTGGGGCCTGCTGCTGCTCGGCGTAGCGGCGCTGGGGCTGATGGTGTGGCGGCTGTGGAGGCCGGCAAAGGCGGGGTGAGCGAGCTTTCTCATCATCCCGGCCTCCGCCGGGATGATGATGCGGCCGGTCAGATGTCGAGATTGGCGACGCTGAGCGCGTTTTCCTGGATGAACTCGCGGCGCGGTTCGACCACGTCGCCCATCAGGCGGGTGAAGATCTCGTCGGCGACGTCGGCCTGCGCGATCTCGACCTGCAGCATCGCGCGATTGGTCGGGTCGAGCGTGGTTTCCCAGAGCTGCTCGGCGTTCATCTCGCCCAGCCCCTTGTAGCGCTGGACAGACATGCCCTTGCGGCCCGCCGCCAGCACCGCGTCGAGCAGGTTGGACGGCTGGTGGATCGCGGTGCCGCGCGTGTCGGCGACGGGCTCGTCGTCATCGGTGCCCGCGGCCGCCGTGGCGCTGCGCAGCGGCACGAGCCGCGCACTGTCCGCATAGCTGTCCGCCTGTTCGGAGGCGAGCGTGTGGAGCTTGCGCGCCTCGGCCGAGCGGATGAAGGCGGGCTCGATGATGTGATGGTCGGTCACGCCGCGCCACAGCCGCTGGAGGTGATAGCCGCCATCCTCGGACAGGTCGCCCGACCAGGTGGCTTCGGGATCGATCCGGCCCATCCAGGCCGCGACCGCGCGGGCGGAGGCGCGATGGCCCTCGTCGCCGCTCTGGGGATCGAGCGCGCCGGTCAGCGCCAGTGCCTCGACGATCACCGGGTCGTAGCGCTTGGGCACGAAGCGCATCAGCGAACGCATCCGCCGGGCATGGTCGACCAGTACGCGCAGGTCGTCGCCCGAGCGCGCGCCCGACGGGGTCTCGAGCATCATCGCGCCGAGGCCGCCGGTGACGAGATATTCGTCGAGCGCGGCATCGTCCTTCAGATAGACCTCGGACCGGCCCTTCGCGACCTTATAGAGCGGCGGCTGGGCGATGTAGAGATGGCCCGCCTCGATGATCGGCTTCATGTGCCGGTAGAAGAAGGTCAGCAGCAGGGTGCGGATATGCGCGCCGTCGACGTCGGCGTCGGTCATGATCACGATCTTGTGGTAGCGCAGCTTCTCGAGATTGAAGTCGTCGCGGCCGATGCCGGTGCCCATCGCCTGGATCAGCGTGCCGACCTCCTTCGAGGACAGCATGCGGTCGAAGCGCGCGCGCTCGACATTGAGGATCTTGCCCTTGAGCGGCAGGATCGCCTGGTAGACGCGGTCGCGCCCCTGCTTCGCCGAGCCGCCGGCCGAGTCACCCTCGACGAGATAGAGTTCGCACTTGCTGGGATCGCGCTCCTGGCAGTCGGCGAGCTTGCCGGGCAGCGAGGCGATGTCCATCACCCCCTTGCGGCGGGTCAGTTCGCGCGCCTTCTTGGCGGCCTCACGCGCGGCGGCGGCGTCGATCACCTTCTGGATGATCGAGCGGCCATGCGCGGGATTTTCCTCGAGCCATTCGGCGAGCTTGTCGGCCATCAGGCTTTCGAGCGGCTGGCGAACCTCGGACGAGACCAGCTTGTCCTTGGTCTGCGACGAGAATTTGGGGTCGGGCAGCTTGACCGAGACGATCGCGGTCAGCCCCTCGCGCATGTCGTCGCCGGTGAGGGTGACCTTCTCCTTCTTCAACATGCCCGACTTGTCGGCATAGTTGTTGAGGGTGCGGGTCAGCGCCGCGCGGAAGGCGGCGAGATGGGTGCCGCCGTCGCGCTGCGGGATGTTGTTGGTGAAGCAGAGGACCTGCTCGTAATAGCTGTCGTTCCATTCGAGCGCGACGTCGATGCCGACATCGTCGCGCTGGCCGTTGATCGCGACCGGATCGGGCATCAGCGGCACTTTGGTGCGGTCGAGATATTTCACGAAGGCGGCGATCCCGCCCTCGTAGAACAGCTCGACCTCCTTGCGCTCGGCATGGCGCTCGTCGGCCAGGAACAGCCGGACGCCCGAATTGAGGAAGGCGAGCTCGCGATAGCGGTGCTCGAGCTTCTCGAAGTCGAATTCGAGGATCTTGAAGGTGCTCGCCGACGGCGTGAAGGTGACCTTGGTGCCCTTCTTGCCGTTCGCCGGCCCCACCACCTTGAGCGGCGCGACCGCGTCGCCCTGGCGGAACTGCATGTAATGTTCCTCGCCGTCGCGCCAGATCGTCAGGTCGAGCACGTCGCTGAGCGCGTTGACGACCGAGACGCCGACGCCGTGGAGGCCGCCCGACACCTTGTAGGCGTTGGCGTCGTTGGTGTTGTCGAACTTTCCGCCGGCGTGGAGCTGGGTCATGATGACCTCGGCCGCCGATACGCCCTCCTCGGCATGGATGCCCGTCGGGATGCCGCGGCCATTATCCTCGACCGAAACCGACCCGTCGGGGTTCAGCGTGATGACGATCCGGTCGCAATGCCCGGCCAAAGCCTCGTCGATCGCGTTGTCCGAAACCTCGAACACCATATGGTGGAGGCCCGACCCGTCGTCGGTGTCGCCGATGTACATGCCGGGGCGCTTGCGCACCGCGTCGAGACCCTTGAGGACCTTGATCGAATCGGCGCCATAGCTGTTTGCGTTGGGGGTGTTTTCGGTTTCGCTCGTCATAGCGATTATATAGCGACGGCTGTCGCAAAAGCCAAAAGAAAGAGGGGTGGCAGGGACCGTCGGTCTACGCCCTCTCTTGCGTCATTCCCGCGAAAAAGGTCCGCACAAAGTCATCATGCCAGCGAAGGCGGGAGCTTTGCGTAATTCTCCTCGTCATTCCGGCGAACGCCGGAATCCCACTGGTCTTAAGGATGCGAGAAGGCGGATCTCGCGGAAAGAGAAGGGAGATCCGGGCGTCGCCGGGATGACGGATAGCTGAGCGGAGCTTCCACAAGGGTCGCGTCTCCGCCGTGCGACGGGAAATTATCGCGGCTCCACCACCCCGCCCCCGACCGCAAGCCAGCTCGCCTCGCCGATCCCGTCGAACAGCGCGCGTTCGGTGCCGGTCAGCCAGATCTGGCCGCCGCTCCGGCCGAGCCGGTCGAACAGCGCGGCGCGGCGAACGGGGTCGAGATGGGCGGCGACCTCGTCCATCAGCAGGATCGGCCGCTGCCCGCGCCGTTCGGCGACGAGGTCGGCATGGGCGAGGACGAGGCCGAGCAGCAGCGCCTTCTGTTCGCCGGTCGAGGCGCGGGCGGCGGGCTGCTGCTTGGCGGCGTGGCTGACGGCGAGGTCCTGGCGGTGGGGCCCCGACAGGGTGCGGCCGGCGGCGGTGTCGCGGGCGCGGCCCTGGCGCAGCTCCTCGACCAGCGGCCGGGCGCCGGGCAGCCAGCCCTCGATCATCAGCGCGGCGCGCGCGAAGGGCCCCTGGGGTTCGGCGGCGATGCGCCGGGCGAGCGCGGTGACGGTGCGGGCGCGCGCCTCGGCGATCGCCTGCCCGTGCTGGCCGAGCTGGATCTCGAGCGCGTCGAGCCAGGCGATGTCGGGCGGTCCCTCCGCGGCGAGCAGCTTGTTGCGCGCCCGCATCGCCGCATCGTAGCGGCTGACATGATGGGCGTGGCCAGGCTCGATCGCCAGGACGAGCCGGTCGAGGAAGCGGCGGCGACCCTCGGCGCCCTCGGTGAACAGCCGGTCCATCGCCGGTGTCAGCCACAGCAGCGACAGCCATTCGCCGAGCGCCGCCGCCGACGCCGCGGCGCCGTTGATCCGCACCTGCCGCCGTTCGGGCGCCTGGGGGGTGGTGCCGGTGCCGAGGCGCACGCCCTCGCTGGCGCCGCCGGCAAGCTCGGCGGCGACCGCGAAGCCGCCCGCCCCGCCCTCGCGCGCCATCTCCGCCAGCGCCGCGCCGCGCAGCCCGCGCCCCGGGCCCAGCATCGACACCGCCTCGAGGATATTGGTCTTGCCCGCGCCGTTCTCGCCGGTCAGCACGACGAAGCCCGGCCCCGCCGCGATCGTCGCCGACGCATAGCTGCGAAAGTCGGTCAGCATCAGGCGGGCGACGGTCATGGCCCCCTCATTGGCGATTTTGCGGTCGAGGGGAAGCGTCCTGCCTCTTGTCGATCCATTCCCCATTGCCGTCACCCTGGCGAAAGCCGGGATCTCCCTTTTCTTCCGCGACGCTGCCGGTAAGGTCGCAAGACAGGGAGATCCCGGCATTCGCCGGGATGACGTCGGGAGGGTGCGAATGCGGCGCGGGTTGATCATGGCTGCCGTCGGCGCGCTGCTGCTCGCATCGGGCGCCGCGCGGGCGGGGCTGCGCGCCGTCTATATCGACGTGCGCCAGGCCAAGCAGCTGCAGATCGACGTCCATGACAATGGCGACGCGCGGATCGGCGAGGTGGGCAGCGAGGATTACGGCCTGCTGGTCGGCGGCGAATTCTACATCGTCGACGTCGAGGGCGGCAAGCCGACGGTGGCGCGGCTCAAGGATGTCGCGACCGCGATCGACCGGGTGCTGCCGCCGATCTTCGAGGGGCTGTTCGACCAGCCCGCCGAGGCACGGCCGAAGGTCGCGCTGACGATCGAGCCCGGCGAGCCGGGCAGCGCGGGCGGCCGCGACGGGCGGGTCTATCATGTGAAGGGGCTCGACAGCACCCAGCCCGACAAGCCGACCGATTATCTGATCAGCGAGGATGCCGACCTCAAGCCGGTCGGCGCCGCGCTCGAGCAGTTCATGAATGCCGCGATCGTGCCTTCGGCGCCGCTGATCGGCGCGCTGGCGACCGAACTGGTCGGCGAGACGCGGACGATCTTCGCGCTGGGCACGCCGATCGACGTCGGTGGCCGCTTCCGCCTCAACCTCGCCGGCAAGGCGGCCTTCCCCTCGGCCTATTTCCGCCTGCCCGCCCAGCCGCAGAGCGTCGAGGCGCTGGTCGCGTCGATGCAGGAATCGATGGCGAAGAAGCCGGAGTAGGCGGGCGGCGAATCCCTCCCTCCCCTGAAGGGAGGGAGGTTCTGCGGAAGATCAGTGCGCGATGCCCGCTGCCGCGAGCACGGCGAGGGTCATGATCTCGGCCGCGTTCGACGACATCGTCGCGATCTGGACGGGCTTCTCCATGCCGACGAGCATCGGGCCGATCATCGAGCCGCGGCCCAGTTCGCGAAGCAGCTTGGCCGAGATGTTGGCCGACTGCAGGCCCGGCATCACCAGGACGTTGGCCGGTGCCGACAGGCGGTTGAACGGGTAGAGCTTCATGATCGACGGATTGAGCGCCGCGTCGGGGGCCATCTCGCCCTCATATTCGAAGCTGACGCCGCGCGCGTCGAGTTCGCTCACCGCGCCGCGCACCGTCTCCAGCCAGTTGCCCGACGGATTGCCGAAGGTCGAATAGCTGAGGAAGGCGACGCGCGGCTCGTGGCCCATGCGGCGCGCCACCGCGGCGGTCGCCTCGGCGATGTCGGCGAGTTCGGTCGCCGAGGGACGCTCGGTGACCGTGGTGTCGGCGATGAAGGCGGTGTGGCTCTGGCCGACGAACAGGTGGATGCCGAGTGGCTTCTTGCCCTCGATCGGATCGAGCACGCGGCGGATCTGGCGGAAGGTGCCGCTATAGGTGCGGGTGGTGCCCGTCACCATCGCGTCGGCCTCGCCCAGCGCCAGCAGCAGCGCGCCGAAGATGTTGCGATCCTGGTTGACCATCGCCTGCACCTCGCGGCGCAGCGCCCCCCGCCGCTTCATCCGGTCGTACAGATAGTCGACCATGCGCTCGATCAGCGGCGAGTTGCGGCTGTTGTGCAGCTCGTAGGTCTCGGGATCGTCGACGCCCAGCTCGCGCAGCTTGTCGGGCACGTCGTCGCGGCCGACCAGCACCGGGGTGCCGTAGCCGAGATTCTTGAACTGGATCGCGGCGCGCAGCACCACTTCCTCTTCCGCCTCGGCGAACACGACCCGCTTGGGATGCGCGCGGGCGATCTCGGAGGCGAGGGTGAGGACCGAGGTGGTCGGGTTGAGCCGCGCCTTGAGGCTGTTCTTATAGGCTTCGAGGTCGAGGATCGGCGCGCGGGCGACGCCGGTCTCCATCGCCGCCCTGGCGACGGCGACGGGCACCACCTCCATCAGGCGCGGATCGAACGGCGCCGGGATGATATAGTCGCGGCCGAAGCGCGGGGCCTCGCCACCATAGGCGGCCGCCACTTCCTCGGGCACCTGTTCGCGCGCCAGCTCGGCCAGCGCCTGGGCGGCGGCGATCTTCATTTCCTGGTTGATCCCGGTCGCGCGCACGTCGAGCGCGCCGCGGAAGATGAAGGGGAAGCCGAGCACGTTGTTGACCTGGTTCGGGAAGTCCGACCGACCGGTCGCGACGATCGCGTCGGCGCGCACCGCCTTGGCGTCGGGCGGCAGAATCTCGGGATCGGGATTCGCCATCGCGAAGATGATCGGATGCGGCGCCATCGTCTTGACCATCTCGGGGGTCAGCGCGCCCTTGACCGACAGGCCCAGGAATACGTCGGCGCCCTCGACCGCCTCGGCCAGGGTGCGCTTGTCGGTGGGGGCGGCATGGGCCGACTTCCACTGGTTCATGCCCTCGGTGCGGCCCTGGTAGACGACCCCCTTCGAATCGCACAGCAGCACCTTGTCGGGCGACACGCCGACCGCCTTGATCAGCTCTGTGCAGGCGATCGCGGCGGCGCCGGCGCCGTTGACCACGACGGTCATGTCCTTGAGGTCGCGCTTGGTAAGATAGGCGGCGTTGATGAGACCGGCGGCGGCGATGATCGCCGTGCCATGCTGGTCGTCATGCATCACCGGGATGTTCATCCGCTCCTTCAGCGCCTGCTCGATGATGAAGCATTCGGGCGCCTTGATGTCCTCTAGGTTGATGCCGCCGAAGGTCGGCTCCATCAGCGCGACGGCGTTGATGAACGCCTCGGGGTCCTCGGTGTTGAGCTCGATGTCGATCGAGTCGACGTCGGCGAAGCGCTTGAACAGGACGGCCTTGCCTTCCATCACCGGCTTCGAGGCGAGCGCGCCGAGATTGCCGAGGCCGAGGATCGCGGTGCCGTTCGAGATCACCGCGACCAGGTTGCCCTTGGCGGTATAGTCATAGGCGGTTGCCGGATCGGCGGCGATCGCGCGGACCGGAACCGCGACGCCCGGCGAATAGGCGAGGCTCAGGTCGCGCTGGGTCGCCATCGGCTTCGACGCGATGATCTCGATCTTCCCCGGCCGTCCGGTCGAATGGAAGAACAGCGCCTCCCGGTCGGAAAACTGAACCTTGCTGTCGCTCATGCTATGGCCCCCTCGCGGCACCCCGCCCGTGTTTTGCCCGGCCCGCTTTTGGGGCATGGCCCGAGAGTCCACAAGCCGCTATCAGCGTCCGGATGGCGCAAACCGCAAAAAAGGATATGGCCCCGTCAGCATCGGCGCCGACCCCGATGATGGCGCAATATCTGGCTCTGAAGGCGGCGGCCGAGGACTGCCTGCTGTTCTACCGGATGGGCGACTTCTTCGAGCTGTTCTTCGACGATGCGAAGGCCGCTTCCGCCTGCCTCGACATCGCGCTCACCGCGCGCGGCGAGCATGACGGCCGGCCGATTCCGATGTGCGGCGTCCCCGCCCATGCGGCCGAGGGCTATCTCGCCCGGCTGATCAAGGCGGGGCACCGCGTCGCGATCGCCGAGCAGACCGAGAGCCCGGCCGAGGCGAAGAAGCGCGCCGGCGCCAAGGCGCTGGTCGGCCGCGCCATCGTCCGCGTCGTCACGGCGGGCACGCTGACCGAGGAGGCGCTGCTCGATTCGCGCGCCGCCAACTGGCTGGTCGCGGTGGCGAGCGTGGGACAGGGGGAGGCCAAGGAGGAGGGGGACCGCCGCATCGGCATCGCCGCCGCCGACATCTCGACCGGGCGGTTCGAGATCGCCGGCCTGCCGCTCGCCGCACTCGACGCCGAGCTGGCGCGGCTCGCCGCCGCCGAGATCGTCGTCCCCGAGGATTTCGGGGAGATGCCCGCCGAGGCGGTCGCCTGGCCGCGCGAGCATTTCGATTCGATCCGCGGCGAGGAGCGGCTGAAGCGGCTGCTGGGCGTCGCCACGCTCGACGGCTTCGGCGCCTTTTCCCGCGCCGAGCTGGCCGCGGCGGGCGCGCTGATCGCCTATCTCGAGCGCGCCGGGCAGGGCAGCCTTCCCTTCCTGCAGCCGCCGCGCCGCCGCATCGTCGCCGATCACATGATGATCGACGCGGCGACGCGCGAAAGCCTGGAGATCACCCTCAGCCAGGCGGGGGTCCGCAAGGGCAGCCTGCTCGATGCGGTCGATCGGACGGTGACCGGCGCGGGCGCGCGGCTGCTCGGCGCCGACCTGTCGGCCCCGCTCACCGACGTCGCGGCGATCGAGGCGCGGCTCGACCTCGTGGCGCTGTTCGAGGGGGACGGTGGCCTGCGCGACCGGCTGCGCGGCGCGCTCCGGGCGCTGCCCGACATCGGCCGTGCGCTCGGCCGGCTGGTCGCGCGGCGCGGCTCGCCCCGCGACCTCGGCCAGCTGCGCGACGGGCTCGACCAGGCGCGGCTGCTCCACGACCTGCTCGGCCGCGCCGCGCCCATGCCCCCGCTGCTCGATGCGCTGCTGCCCGAACTGGTCGGCCATGGGGCGCTGATCGACCTGCTCAGGCGCGCGCTGGTCGCCACTCCGCCGATCGACGCGGCCCAGGGGGGCTATATCGCCGAGGGCTATGATCCCGCGCTCGACGTGCTGCGCGGCCAGGGCGGCGAGGGGCGCAAGGCGATCGCCGCGCTGGAGGCGCGCTATCGCGCCGAGACCGGCATCGCCTCGCTCCGGATCAAGCATAACGGCGTGCTCGGCTATCATATCGAGGTGCAGGCCAAACATGCCGATCCGCTGATGGCGGCGGATTCGGGCTTCACCCATCGTCAGACGCTGGCCGGCGTCGTCCGTTTCAACGCGCCCGACCTGCACGAGCAGGCGATGCGGGTCGGCCAGTCGGGCGAGCATGCGCTGGCGGCGGAAGCCGCGCATCTCGAGGAGTTGATGGCGTCCGCGCTCGCCCGCACCGCCGCCATCGCCGCGACTGCCGATGCGCTCGCCCGGCTCGACGTCGCCGCGGCGCTCGCCGAACGTGCGGCCGAGGGCGGCTGGACCCGTCCCCATTTCGAGCCGCACAGCTGCTTCGACGTGCGCGGCGGCCGCCATCCGGTGGTCGAGGCGGCGGTGGCGGCGCAGGGTGCGCGCTTCGTCGCCAACGACTGCTGTCTCGGCGAGCAGGAGCGCCTCTGGCTGGTGACAGGCCCCAACATGGGCGGCAAGTCGACCTTCCTGCGCCAGAACGCCGCGATTGCGATCCTGGCGCAGGCGGGCAGCCCGGTGCCGGCGGCGTCGGCGCGGCTCGGCATCGTCGACCGGCTGTTCAGCCGGGTCGGCGCCTCGGACAATCTCGCGCGCGGCCGATCGACCTTCATGGTCGAGATGGTCGAGACCGCGGCGATCCTGGCGCAGGCGACCGAGCGCAGCTTCGTCATCCTCGACGAGGTCGGGCGCGGCACCTCGACCTATGACGGCCTCGCCATCGCCTGGGCGGTGGTCGAGGCGGTGCACGACATCAACAGGTGCCGCTGCCTGTTCGCGACCCATTATCACGAGCTGACCCGGCTGGCCGAGCGGCTCGACGCGCTGTCGCTCCACCATGTCCGCGCGCGTGAGTGGAAGGGCGAGCTGGTGCTGCTGCACGAACTCGCCAAGGGACCCGCCGACCGCAGCTACGGCATCGCCGTCGCCAAGCTGGCCGGCCTGTCGCCGCCGGTGCTGGCGCGGGCGCGCGAGGTGCTCAAGAAGCTCGAGGCCGGACGCGCTGCGACCGGCGGGCTCGCGGCGGGTCTGGACGATCTCCCGCTGTTCGCGGCGGCCGCGCAGGTCGAGGCGGCGGCGCCCGATCCGTTGCGCCACGAGATCGAGACGATCGACGTCGACTCGCTTTCTCCGCGCGACGCGCTCGACATCCTCTACCGCCTCAAGGCGATCGTGCGCGGCGCCGGGGAATAAGGCGGGGTCGCTCGTCCGGCGGTGCCGTAGGTTGGTCGAACCCCGCTTGTTCCTGGAGACGCGCGCGCAAAAGCTCTCCCGAGCCTTTTGGGAGGACCATCATGACCAAGCAGAGATCGACCGCGATCCGCCTCGCCGCAGGAGCGGCGCTGGCGGCGATGGCCGCCGGCGCTGCGCTGTCGGCCGGCGGGGCGGCGGGCCCCACCGCGCCCTATATCGCCCCGATTCCACCCGTGCCCGCCGTGCCGCCGCCGCCCATGCGGCCGATCGGGGACGCCACCATCCGCCACGACCGGCTGAGCGCCGCCGAGCGCGCCGAGATCCGCGCCGCGGGAGGCGGCGGAGGCCCATCGCGAGGCGATGCGGGAGGCGGACGAGGCGCGTCGCGAAGCCGAAGCGGCCCGCCAGGAGGCGATGGCGGAGGCGGTGGAGGCGCGCCGCGAGGCCTTTGCCGAACGGTCGCGCGAGATGCGCGAGATGCGCGAGCTGCCGCGACGCGGCGAGGTTCGCGCCGCGCTGGCCAGCGCTCGCGCCTCGATCACCGGCGCGCAGGGCATGCGCGACGCCGACCGGAAAGCCGCGCTCGACAGCATCGACAGGGCGCTGTCGGGGCTGGACGACGGCTGGAGCCGGGGGCCGACGCTTCGGTAGCGGCGCCCGGCCCCGGCTTCAGGGCAGCGCGTAGCCGACCGTGGACTGGGCGACGAGCCGGTCCTCGCTCTCCTGCCAGAGCCGCACGTCGATCGTCGCGAGGCGGCGGCCGAGCCGGAGCAGGCGGGCGTCGGCGGTCACCGGCGCCACCGCGCAGGCGCGCAGGAAGGCCATGTTCAGGCTGTGCGTCACCGCCATCGCCACCGGCCCGACATGGGCGAGCACCGCCGCCCAGGCGGCGACGTCGACCAGCCCCATCAGCACCGGACCCGACACGATGCCGCCCGGCCGGACCATGTCCTCGTCGGGCTCGAGCAGCAGCCGGGCATGGCCGGGGGCGATCGTGACGAGCCGACCGAGCGCCGGCCGTGCCCTGGCGGGAAAGGATTCGTCGATGAAGGCGGCGAGCCCGTCGAGGTCGAATTGCAGGGGTGGGAGCGAGGACATGGTCAGGTCGAATCCGTTCGTCGTGATCCGTGATGCGCTCTAGCGTGTTGCTTTACCGCGATTTCCGAGTCGGCAGATGTTTCCATCTGCCTCGAAGCCGTTCTAGCCGGCCGGCGGCGCGCCGACCAGCGTTCGCAGCCCCGCGAAGGCGCGGGCGAGCCCCTCATGGCCGATCGCGCCGCCGATCGAGATGCGGACCGCGCGTTCGGCGGCGGCCGGATCGACCGCGAAGCGTTCGCCGGGGACGATCGACAGGCCGAGCGGGCTCAGCCGCGACGCGAGCTCGGCCGGGGACGGCGCCTTGTCGGCGAGCCGCAGCCAGATATGATAGCCTTCGGGATGGGCTGCATGGTCGAGCCCGGCCAGCAGCGGCGCGACCAGCCGCTGCCGCGCCACCCCCTCGGCCCGCACCCGCGCGACGAGATCGGCGAACACCCCCTCGCGCAGCCAGTGGGTGACGAGCGCGGCGTTGAGCGGCGGAGCCATCACCGAAGTCTCGGCGATATCGTCCACCAGCCGCCGGCCCGCCTTCACCGAGGGCGCCCGGACATGCGCGACCCGCAGCACCGGCGAGACGATCTTGGCGACGCTGGCGACATGCCAGCTGCATTCGGGCGCGAAGGCGGCGAGCGGCGGCAGAGGCGCGGCGGGCAACTGCCCATAGGCGTCGTCCTCGATCAGGGTGAGGCCGTGGCGGCGCACGATCGCCGCCAGCCAGAGCCGCCGTTCGAGGTCGAGCGTCGCGGTGGTCGGATTGTCGTTGGTCGGCACGACATAGACCGCTTTCGCTCCGGCCAGCGCCGCCGCCTGGACCGCGTCGGGATCGAGCCCGTCGCCGTCGCCCGGGATCGCGCGCACCGCCAGGCGGAAGCGGCGGGCGAGCGCGAGCAGGCCGGGATAGGTCGACCGGCCCGCGCAGATGACGTCGCCGGGCGCGAACATCGTGCCGACGATCGCATGGAGCGCATTCTGCCCGCCGGTGGTGACGATCGCCTGGTCCTCGGTCGTCGCCATGCCGCGCGCGCCGAGCGCGGCGGCGGCTTCCCGCCGGTCGCGCAGCGCGCCGCCGCTCGGCTGATACTGGAGCAGGGGCGACTGGCCGCCGGCACGCAGCAGGCTGGACATGCCGTCGCGGATCGCCTGGCCCAGCAGCGCAAAGCCGGGCTGGGGCGGCATGATCATCCCCGAATCGCCGGTCAGGTCCGCAAGCGGCAGCCCGGCGGCGTTGCGGACGTAGGAGCCGAGCCGCCCCGCCCCCTCGATCAGCCCGGCATCGCGGGCGAGGCCGTAGGCGCGGGTGACGGTGGTCAGGTCGACGCCCAATTCGCGCGCCAGTTCGCGCTGCGGCGGCAGCCGCTCGCCGGGGCGTAGCGCGCCGGTCCGCACCGCATGGTCGATCGCGTTGGCGATGGCGAGATATTTGGGGCCGGGGCGGTCGGAGAGATGGTCGAGCCAGCTTTGCATGGAGGGTGCCGGTGATTATGTATGGTTGTTTCAGCCATACATACTTCTATCTGCGGGGCAAGAGCTTCGCAGGAGTTGCGTCATGGCCGACATCACCGTCCCCGCCGCGATCGAAAAGGAATGGCCCAGGCTTGAGCCGATCCGCACCGGCATCCGCGGCCGCTGCCCGCGCTGCGGCGAAGGACGCCTGTTCAAGGGTTTCCTCAAGCTTGCCGACGGCTGCGATCATTGCGGCCTCAGCTACGACTTCGCCGATCCCGCCGACGGCCCCGCCTTCTTCGTGATCTGCTTCGGCTGCGTGCCCGCGGTCACCTTCGCGCTGCTGCTGGAAATCTATGCCAGCGCCTCGCTGCTCACCCAGCTGCTCGTCACCGGGCCGATGCTGCTCGCCACCTGCGTGCTGCCGCTGCGCCCGCTCAAGGGCTGGCTGGTGTGCAGCCAATATTTCTTCAAGGCGGGCGAGGGGCAGATCAGCCGGCCCTGGAGCCCTTATGGCGCGGACGGACCGCGGGTGATGCCCCCGAAGCGGCCCTGGCAATGACACCGGACCCCGACGACCTGCGCGCCGCGCGTGCGGCGGCGGCGAAGCTGCTCGCCCAACAGGGCTATCACCGCGAGGCGGCGATGGTGCTGGCTGGCGAGGGAGACGATTTCTCGGAAGTCCGCACCGCGCTCGCTCTGCTCGGCATCCTCGCGGCCGGGGCCGCGTCGCCGCCGTCTCAGCCGGCGAAGCTGAGGAACGGCCGCCGGCTCGCCGGCGAGGAATGCTGAGCGAACAGGCGCTCCTGCTGCTCTGGGGCGGCAGCGCCGTCGGCACGATGACCTTCGCGATGGGCCGCGATCGCAACCCGCTGCTCTGGCTGTTCGCCGCGCTGGCCGCAGGTCCGCTCGCGCCGCTGCTGCTGCTCGCCCTGCCGCCGGTCTGCCGCGATGGCCCGCCGCTCGATCGCGAGGCCATGGAATTGTGCGACGCCTGTCTCGAACCGGTGCGGCGCGACCGGCGGCAATGTCGCCATTGCGGCGTCGTCGCCTAATTGCCTCTTCGGTCGTCATCCCGGCGAAAGCCGGGATCTCGCGTCTTCGTCTTCACGGTCGCTTCGAGACGCGGACGAGGCAGGGGGATCCCGACGTTCGTCGGAATGACGGAAGATCACCGGCTTGATCGGAATCTAGCTCTTTCCCCCATTCGTCCCTATGTGGCGGACATGGCCACCAAGTTCGACCTGCTGCCGCAGCGCCGCGCGATCATCGATCGGCGGATGGTCGCCGATGCGCTGGCCGGGCTGCTGCCGGGCAGCAGCGACGCGGCGGCGTTGCGCGCCGGCGGCACCGCGATCCTGAAGGCGGCGCTCGACACCGCGCGGTGCGAGATCGCCCGGCGGCTGGCCGAGCAGCCGACCCGGGGATCGGAAACTGCGGCGGCCTACGCCTTCCTGACCGACCAGATCGTGCGACTGATCTACGACTTCACGGTCGAGCGGCTCTACCCGAACAACAACCCCTCCGCCGCCGAGCGGCTGACCCTGCTCGCGGTGGGCGGCTATGGGCGCGGCGAGATGGCGCTGCATTCGGACGTCGACATCGCCTTCCTCACCCCGTGGAAGCAGACGAGCTGGTCAGAGCAGGTCATCGAATCGATGCTCTATTCGATGTGGGACCTGGGGCTGAAGGTCGGCCATTCGAGCCGCTCGCTCGACGACATGATCCGCATGGCGAAGAGCGACCTCACCATCCGCACCGCGCTGCTCGAGGGGCGCTTCGTCTGGGGCGACGAGGCACTGTACGACGAGGCGAGCACGGTGTTCCGGCGCGACGTGGTGAGCGGCACTGCGAAGACCTTCGTCATCGAGAAGCTGGCCGAGCGCAACGAGCGCCACAGGCGGATGGGCGACAGCCGCTACGTCGTC
Organism: Sphingomonas sp. Root720; assembly: GCF_001428605.1. Lineage (GTDB taxonomy): Bacteria > Pseudomonadota > Alphaproteobacteria > Sphingomonadales > Sphingomonadaceae > Rhizorhabdus. The sequence goes on along the minus strand of NZ_LMID01000015.1, from coordinate 468,544 downwards.
GAGCCCAACCTCAAGGAGGGCAAGGGCGGCCTGCGCGACCTCCACACGCTCTTCTGGATCGGCAAATATGTCTACCAGGTCCAGTCGGTACCCGAACTGGTCGACAAGGGGCTGCTGACCCGGGCCGAGCTCCGCCAGTTCCAGAAGGCCGAGAATTTCCTCTGGGCGGTGCGCTGCCACCTCCACATCGTCGCGGGACGGCCCGAGGAGCGGCTGACCTTCGACGTCCAGCCCGAGATCGCCCGGCGGCTGCGCTATGCCGAGCGGCCCGGCAAGTCGGCGGTCGAGCGCTTCATGCAGCATTATTTTCTGACCGCGAAGCGCGTCGGCGACCTGACCGCGATCTTCCTGGCGCATATCGACGAGACCTTCGCGACGCGCGGCCGCCGCTTCGGCCTGCCCACGCTGCGCCGCAAGCCTACCAAGCTGGAAGGCTTCGTGCTCGATCGCGGGCGGCTGGCGATCCCGACCGACGACTTCTTCGCGCAGGATCCGGTGCGGCTGCTCCAGATGTTCGCGATCGCCGACCGGCACGGCCTCGAGATCCATCCGCTGGCGATGCGCGCGGCGGGGCGCGACGCCCGGCTGATCGACAACGGCGTCCGCCGCGATCCGCGCGCCAACGCCTTGTTCATGGACGTGCTGACATCGCACAACACGCCGGAAACGGTGCTGCGCTGGATGAACGAGGCGGGCGTGTTCGGGCGCTTCGTCCCCGACTTCGGCCGGGTCGTGGCGCAGATGCAGTTCGACATGTACCATCATTACACGGTCGACGAGCATTCGATCCGCGCGATCGGCCTGCTCAGCCAGATCGAGAAGGGCGCGCTGAAGGACGATCATCCGCTCTCGTCGAAGATCATGCCGGGACTGGTCCAGCGGCGGGTCCTCTACGTCGCGGTGCTGCTGCACGACATCGCCAAGGGACGCGGCGGCGACCATAGCGTCCTCGGCGCCGAGGTGGCGGAGAAGCTCTGCCCGCGCTTCGGGCTGACCCCGGCCGAGACCGAGACGGTCTCCTGGCTGGTGCGCTATCACCTCGTCATGTCCGACACCGCGTTCAAGCGCGACCTGTCCGACTTCAAGACGATCCTCGACTTCGCCGAGCGGGTGCAGAGCCCGGAGCGGCTCCGCCTGCTGTTCTGCCTGACGATCGTCGATATCCGTGCGGTCGGGCCGGGGGTGTGGAACAGCTGGAAACGCCAGCTGCTCGGCGACCTCTACGTAGCGGCGGAGGAGGTGCTGCGGCTCGGCCACAAGCAGACCGGGCGGCGCGAGCGGATCAGCGCCAAGCAGGCGCAGCTGCGCGAGCGGCTCGGCTGGGACGACGATCGCTTCGGCCGATATGTCGCGCGCTTCCCCGAAGCCTATTGGGTCGCCGAAAGCGTCGACATCCTCGAGGGCAACGCCCGGCTGATCGAGGCCGCCGATGCCGGCGACAGGCCGCTGTCGATCACTGCCTCTCCCGATCCCGATCGCGGCGCGACGCTGGTCAGCATCTATGCGGGCGACCATCCGGGGCTGTTCTACCGGATCGCGGGCGCGATCCACCTCGCCGGCGCCAGCGTGATCGACGCGCGCATCCACACGACGCGCGACGGCATGGCGATCGACAATCTGCTGGTGCAGGACCCGTTCGGCCAGCCCTTCGAAGGCGACGACCGGATGAAGCGTCTGAGCATCGCGATCGAGGACGCGCTCGCCAACCGCAGCCGCATGGCGGACAAGCTCCTCGCCAAGCCGCTCGCCCGACCGCGCGCCGACGCCTTCTCGATCGAGCCCGCCGCGCTGATCGATAACCGCGCGTCGAACCGCTACACGGTGATCGAGGTCAACGCCCGCGACCGGCCGGCGCTGCTCTACGCGCTTGCCCATGCGCTCTTCCAGGCGAAGGTGATGATCCATTCGGCCCACATCGCCACCTATGGCGAGCGCGCGGTCGATGTCTTCTATGTGGCCGACCTGACCGGCGACAAGATCACCAGCAGCGCGCGGCTGAAGACCCTCGAACGGCTGGTGGTCGACGCGGCGGCCGGCGCCCCGGCCCGCAAGGCGGCCTGACCCCCGCCCCGGCATTCCGCCTTTCGCGGATCCTTTGCCCGACCCTCATTCCGGCGGTGGCGGGCCCTGCGCCAGGGCCTCGCGCCGCATAAGAAGCGTACCGGGTCCATAGGGCGACGGCCCCTCGCCGCCGACGCGCGCGAAGCCCTGCGCCGCCCAGAAGCCGTCGGCGCCGTTGACCGCCACCAGGGTGATGTCGCCGAATCCGGCCGCTACGGCCTGCCGAATCGTGAGGGCCAGCCCGGCCTTGCCCGCGCCGGCGCCGCGCGTCGACGGCAGCAGGGCGAGGTCGTGGAGATAATAGCCGTCGGCGTCGGACGGGATCGCGCCCAGCGGCCGGTCGAGCGGTGGCGGACGGTCGCGATGCCAGGGATGGGCGATAAGATAGCCGGCCACCGCGCCGTCATGCTCGAAGACATGGCAGCCGGCCGGGTGGAGCGCCAGCCGTTCGGCATAGACCGCCGGCGCTTCGGTATAGGCCGCGCCATGGACGGCGTCCGAGATCGCCGTCACGGGACCGATGTCGCCCGGGCGCATCGGCCGCCAGCCGCTTCCTGTCCGCTTGCCCGTCATCCGCCCCTGATAGCATCCGGCCGCGCTGGTTGAAGCACCTGCTACACTTAGAAAGGAAAGGCCCGCCCGGATCGCTCCGGACGGGCCTAGGGGTCGTGGATCGATCGGCCTACATCGCCGCGTGGGCCAGTGCCGCGAGCAGCAGCAGCGCGACGATGTTGGTGATCTTGATCATCGGGTTCACGGCGGGGCCGGCGGTGTCCTTGTAGGGATCGCCGACGGTGTCGCCGGTCACGGCCGCCTTGTGCGCGTCCGAGCCCTTGCCGCCATGGTTGCCGTCCTCGATATACTTCTTGGCATTGTCCCACGCGCCGCCGCCCGAGGTCATCGAGATGGCGACGAACAGGCCCGACACGATCACGCCGAGCAGCAGCGCGCCGAGCGCGGCGAAGCCCTGTGCCTGTCCGGCGACCGCGGTGATCGCGAAATAGACCAGGATCGGCGCCAGCACCGGCAGCAGCGACGGGATGATCATCTCCTTGATCGCCGCCTTGGTGACCAGATCGACGGTCCGCGCATAGTTGGGCCGGCTGGTGCCCTCCATGATGCCCGGATTGTCGCGGAACTGCGCGCGGACGTCCTCGACCACCTGGCCGGCGGCACGGCCCACGGCGGTCATGCCGAAGGCGCCGAAGATGTACGGCAGCAGCGCGCCGAGCAGCAGCCCGACGATCACATAGGGGTTGGACAGGCCGAAATCGACCGGCAGGTCGGGGAAGTACAGCCCCAGATCGGCGGTATAGGCGCCGAACAGCACCAGCGCCGCCAGGGCTGCCGAACCGATCGCATAGCCCTTGGTCACCGCCTTGGTGGTGTTGCCCACGGCATCGAGCGCGTCGGTCCTGACGCGCACGCTGTCGTCGAGCCCCGCCATCTCGGCGATGCCGCCTGCATTGTCGGTGACCGGGCCATACGCGTCGAGCGCCACGACCATGCCGCCGAGCGCCAGCATCGCGGTCGCGCCGAAGGCGAGGCCGAGAATGCCCGCGAGCTGATAGGCCGCGACCACCGCGACGACGATCGCGATCGTCGGCAGCGCGGTCGATTCGAGGCTGATCGCCAGGCCCTGGATCACGTTGGTGCCATGGCCGGTCTCGGACGACTTGGCGATCGACCGGACCGGGCGATAGTTGGTGCCGGTATAATATTCGGTGATCCACACCAGCGCGCCGGTGAGGGCGAGGCCGATGACCATGCACAGGAAGATGTCCATGCCGGTGAAGGTCGCACCCGCGACCGGCGCCGTCATGTCGCCCAGCGTATATTGGGTGACGAGGTAGATCGCCGGCACGGCGAGGATCGCGGAGGTCCAGAAGCCCTTGTAGAGAGCGCCCATGATCGACTGGCTGGAGCCCAGGCGGACCATGTAGGTGCCGATGATCGAGGTGATGATGCAGACGCCGCCGACGATCAGCGGCAGCGACATCAGCCGCAGCACTTCCTCGGCGGTGCCCGTGGCGAAATGGGCGATCGAGATCATCGTCACGCCAAGCGTCACGACATAGGTCTCGAACAGGTCGGCCGCCATGCCGGCGCAGTCGCCGACATTGTCGCCGACATTGTCCGCGATGGTTGCGGGGTTGCGGGGGTCGTCCTCGGGGATGCCCGCCTCGACCTTGCCGACCAGGTCGGCGCCGACGTCGGCGGCCTTGGTGAAGATGCCGCCGCCGAGACGCGCGAAGATCGAGATCAGCGAGGCGCCGAAGGCGAGCGCGACGAGCGCTTCGATGACGACGCCGGCATTGGCGTCATAGCCGCGGATGCCGACCAGATAATAGAAGAACAGCGAGATCGACAGCAGGCCGAGCCCGACCACGAGCAGGCCGGTGATCGCGCCGGCCCGGAACGCCATCGTCAGGCCGCTCTGCAGGCTGTGGCGCGCGGCTTCCGCCGTCCGCACATTGGCCTTCACCGAGACGTTCATGCCGACGAAGCCGGTCGCGCCCGAAAGCACCGCGCCGATGACGAAACCGACCGCCGAGGTCAGCCCAAGAAAATAGGCGATGAGCGCGGCCATCACCACCCCGACGATCGCAATCGTCCGGTACTGGCGGCCAAGATAGGCGCGGGCACCCTCCTGAATCGCCGATGCGATGTCCTGCATCTTTTCATTGCCGGCCGATGCGGCCAGCACCTGACGGCTGGTAAAAATCCCGTATAATATGGCGAGTAGGCCGCAGCCGATCGCGACTTCTATGATGAGCATCCTGACTCCCTTCGCTCTGAAAGCGCGGGGATCGAGCTTTTCCGCCCTTTTTTGTCCCCCGACACGTGGCGACCTTGTATGTCTTTGTTGCTCGCCCGCCGCAAGAGGCCGAATTTCCGTAGCCTCGGAACACTAAAAGGGGCAGCAATACTTCCCGACCGGCGCGGTGACTTGCCGGATTAGCGCCGATGTTCGAAGCCGAGCGTCCCGGGCGGGGGCACCGCGCCGTCGCGATCATGGAGGCGCAGGCCCGAACCCGCCTCGAACCGTCCGATCGCGGTCGCATGGCGCGCTGCCGCCGCGGCCGCTTCGGGCGGCACCGCGGCGATCAGCTGGTAATCGTCCCCCGCCGTCGCGGCGGCGAGCCGGGCGGCGCGGCCGGCGCCGAAGCGCCGCGCCTCGTCCGACAGCGGCACCGCGTCGAGATCGATCGTCACCGCGAGGCCCGAGGCGTCGGCGATCCGGCCCACGTCGATCAACAGCCCGTCCGAGACGTCGGCCATGGCATGGGCGAGCGGCGCCAGCGCCCGGCCCTCGGCGAGGCGTGGCATCGGCAGTCGATAGGCCTTGAGCAGGCGGCGCGGCCCCTCGATCTCCCCCCGCGCGATCTTCAGGCCGAGCCCGGCGTCGCCGACCGGGCCGGTCAGGAACAGCAGGTCGCCGTCCCTGGCGCCGCGCCGGTCGGGGGCGCCGCCGGCGGCGACCTGGCCGATCGCGGTCAGGCCGAGCACGCGCGCATTCCCGCGCGGCTGGGCGACGGTGTCGCCGCCGAGCAGCGGCACCTCGAAATGGTCGAGCGCACGGCCGAGCCCGTCGACGAAGGCCGCGTCCCATCCGGCCTCGCCGGAGAGGCCGAAGCCCATCAGCACGCCGAGCGGCTCGGCCCCCTTGGCGGCGAGGTCGGACAGGTTGACCGCCAGCAGCTTCCACGCGACGTCGCCGGCCGGGTCGCCCGGCAGATAGTGGACGCCCTCGACCAGCATGTCGTGGGTGAACACCAGGTCGCGGCCGACCGGCGCGGGGAGCACCGCCGCATCGTCGGCGAGGCCGCGTGCGGCGGGATGGCGCGCAAGCCCGCGCAGGCGTTCGATCAGGCGTTGCTCGTCGCTCATGGCGCTACCATTCCCCAAGCGCCGCCGCGGTGGAAGCGGGATCTTGCCCGAACCCTTGCCACAGTCCTCGTCGTCTCCCCATCGCCCGGCATGCCGGCGTCCGGCGGGCTCCGGTAAGTCTCAGTTCCGCCCGAGCATCGCCTCGGTCCTGCCGATCGCGGGCGGGGTGCCGACGTCGAACCACAGCCCCTGGTGGACCAGGCCGAAGGCACGGCCGGCGGCGATCGCGCGTTCCCACAGGGTCATGAAGCCGAACGGGCCTTCGGGAAGGTCGGTGAACAGCCGCTTCGAGACGAGCTGGACGCCGGTATAGACGAAGGGCGCGACCTTGGAGGGGCGCCGGCGGACGATGCGGCCCGCGCCGTCCATATGGAAATCGCCGAGCCCGCTATGGCAGTTGGCGCGGGCCAGCGGCACCAGCAGCAGCAGCGCGTCCATCTCGGCATCGTTCCAGCGGTCGGCCAGCAGGCTGATCGCGTCGACCGGGCCGTCGACCCAGAGATTGTCGCTGTTGACGATCAGGAAGGGATCGTCGGGGATCAGCGGCAGCGCCTTGGCGACGCCGCCGCCGGTTTCCAGCAGCAGCCCGCGCTCGTCGGAGATGCGGATGTCGAGGTCGGCGGCCTTGCGCTTGAGATGCGCCTCGAGCGCGTCGGCCAGGTAATGGACGTTGACGACCACGCGGCCGATGCCGGCGTCGCGCAGCCGGTCGAGCACATGGTCGAGCAGCGGCTTGCCCGCCACCTCGACCAGCGGCTTGGGCCGGGTGGCGGTCAACGGGCGCATGCGCTTGCCGAGCCCGGCGGCCAGCACCATCGCGGTGCCGATCGGGACGGGCGTCGGGTTGGGGCGTAGCGACAGCGGCTTGGCGAAGCTCATGCCGCCTGCTCCCGCCAGTGCGCGGCGCGCTTGGCGGCGGGCAGGTTCGCATCGAACCAGGCCTTGACCGGTGTCAGCGCCGGATGGGCGAGGTCGCGTTCCAGATAGCCCCAGACGCGCGGCTGGAAGGCGAGGTAGCGCGGCTTGCCATCGCGCTTCCACAGCCGGGTGAAGATGCCGAGGATCTTGGCGTTGCGCTGCGCGCCGAGCAGCGCATAGGCGGCCTCGTCGAACGGGCGGCGCGCCGCGTAGCGCGCGATCATCGCCGTCTCGATCGCGGGCGGCACGTCGCGGCGCGCATCCTGGAGCAGCGAGACGAGGTCGTAGGCGGGATGGCCGGCGAGCGCGTCCTGGAAATCGAGCAGGCCGAGGCCGCCGTCGCCGAGCAGCATGATGTTCTCGGCATGATAGTCGCGCAGCACGCTGACCGACCGGTCGTGCGCGATCGGCGCCAGCGCCGCGTCCCAGGCGGCGGCATAGCCCGCCGGGTCGGCGTCGAGCCCCACGGCGGGCATGTACCATTCGGGCAGCAGCCCGGCCTCGCGCTGGTAGACCGCCATGTCATAGGGCGGCAGCGGCCCGGCGGCATGACCGTGCAGGTCGGCGAGCAGGTCGATCGCCTGGGCGTAGATCGGCGCCTCGGCGGCGGGATCGGCCTCGATCGCCTCCTTCATCCGCGCGTCGCCGAAATCCTCGAGCAGGATCAGCCCGCCCTCCAGGTCCTGCGCCAGCACGCGCGGCGCGCGGAAGCCGATCGCGTCGAGATGTGCGGCGACCGCCAGGAAGGGGCGGCTATCCTCATGCTCGGGCGGCGCGTCCATCAGGACGGCGCTGTCGCCGGCCCGCCGGACGCGGAAGTAGCGGCGAAAGCTGGCGTCGCCGGCCAGCGGCAGGATCTCGGCACCGTCCCAGCCGGCACGGTCGAGAAAGGCGGGGGCGTGGGGCGGGGGAATCATCCCGGATATCCTTTGGGCGGCCATCGGCCCTCCCATGCCGCCGGCGCGGTCCAAGTCAAGCGGCGCGCGTCGGGGCCGTCGGGTTCGATGGTCAGCCGCAGCGCATCGGGCCACAACAGCCGTCCCATCCGCTCGGGCCATTCGATCAGCAGCGCGCTGTCGGCCCGCGCCTCGTCGAGGCCGAGCTCCTCGATCTCGTCGGGATCGTCGATCCGGTAGAGGTCGACATGCCAGAGCGGCAGGCGAAGCTCGGGCGGGGCATAGGGGATGACGATCGGGAAGCTCGGGCTCGGCACCTCGCCCTCGAAGCCGAGCGCGTGGAGCAGGCCGCGCGCGAAGGTGGTCTTGCCCGCGCCGAGGTCGCCGCTCAGCGCCACGACGTCGCCAGGGCGCAGGACGGTCGCGAGCGCGGCGCCGGCGGCGGCGGTCGCCTGCGCATCCCGAAGATAGCGCATGACGATCCTCTGTGTCGCCCCCTGCTCAGACATGCAGCGGCTCGCCATGGTGACGGGGCAGGTGGATGGTCACGGTGGTGCCGCGGCCGGGCTCGCTTTCGAGGGCGATCGAGCCGCCATGCGCCTCGACCAGCTGGCGGGTCAGCGGCAGCCCGATGCCGATCAGCTGCTTGCCTTCGTCGTTGCTCGCGTCGATGCGCGGATAGCTGTCGAAGATGCCGGCACGCTGGGCCGCGTCCATCCCCTGGCCGGTGTCGGCGACGGTCCAGACGATCATGTCCTCGTCGCCGCGGACGCGGACCGTCACCTTGCCCTGCGGCGGGGTATAGGTGATCGCGTTGTTGAGCAGATGGTCGGCGATCTGGCGCAGCCGGCGCGGGTCGCCGCGCATCGCGCCCAGCCCGGGTTCGATGTCGACCACCAGCTGGAGCGGCTTGCCCTCGGCGGCGGGCCGCGCGGCGGCGACCGCGTCGTCGAGCAGCATCTCCATGTCGACATGCTCCTCGGCGAGCGGGAGATTGCCCGCCGCGCCCTGGGTCAGGTCGAGCACGTCCTCGACCAGCGAGCCGAGCCGGCCGACCGAGGCGAGGATCGCCTTCACATATTCGCCGGCGACGGTCGGCAGCGTGCCGGCATAGCCGGCGTCGAGCAGCTCGGCGAAGCCAGCGATCGAGGTCAGCGGCACGCGCAGCTCGTAGCTCATGTTCGCCACGAAGGCGGTCTTGAGCTTGTCGGCTTCTTCCAGCGCGTCCGCACGGCCGCGCAACGCCTCCTCGATCCCGCGCGAGGCGGTGATGTCGAGCAGGGTGAACAGCGCGTTGCCGTCGGGCAGCGGCACCACCGCGAAGTCGAAATAGCGGCCGTCGGCCAGCGCCATGCGGCCGGTGCGCGCCTGGCGGTCGACTGTGGCGATGCGGACCAGGTCGCGCAGCAGCTGCGCGCGCGACGGATCGGCGAGCTTGGCCGCGACCAGCTCGACCATCGCGTCGACGCGGAGATTCTGGGCGAGGTCGGCGTCGGACAGGCCCCATATGTCGCGGAAGCTCTGGTTCCAGATGTGGAGCCGGCCGTCGGAGGCGAAGACGCCGATCGCCTCGAACAGATTCTCGAAGGTCGCGGTGCGGACCCGCAGCAGCGTGTCGCGTGCGCTCGACAGCTGGACCTGCTCGGTCCGGTCCTCGAAGAACAGCAGCAGGCCGCCGTTCGGCAGCGGCTGGGCGACGACGCGGAGATGCTGGCCGCCCGGGAGCGTCCAATTCTCCTCGACCGCGTCGACCGCGTTGAACCAGGCCCGCCGGTCGGCCTTCCAGCCGGGGAAGTCGCGCGCCTCGGGCAGGCGCTGCGTCTCGCGCATCCGTTCGAGGACCCGGTCGAACTCGGGATGGTCGGTCATCCATTCGGGCAGCAGCGAGAAGAACTGCAGGAAGGGCTGGTTGAAGAAGACCAGGCTGCGATCGGGGGCGAACTGGGCGACGCCGGCCGACAACCGATCGAACAACTCGCGCTGTGCCTCCTGGAAGCGGCCCAGCTCGCCCCGGGTCTGCTCGAGGTCCTGGATGTCGAAGGCGTAGCCGGCGACGCCATGCTCGCCCATCGGTACGTCGACGATCCGCATCGTCCGGCGCTGGCCGCCCAGGGTGACCGGGACGACATGGGTCTTGATCCGGCCGCCGTCGCGGGCGGCCAGCGCGGTCGCGCGGGGCGTGCGGCCGTCGGCGGAATCGACCAGCTCCACGCCGCGCGTCACCACATCCTCGGCGCTCTCGCCTTCGACCGCGGCGACATAGGCCGAATTGACCAGCGCCAGCTTCAGGTCGGGACCGCGATGCCACATCGGGAAGGGGGCCGCCTCGATCAGCGCGAGGCAGCTGTCGAGCGCGTCGCTGACCGCCTGGCCCTCGGCCGACAGCCGGCCGATCGTCCGCTCGGCCGCGCTGTTGTCGAACAGCCAGATGATCACGCCGTCGCCGATAGCCGGCGGCGCGGGCCGGCCGCGCGCCAGCACGACCCGGTCGGTGCCGGCGAGGCGGAGCACCCGTTCGAACGCCCGCCCGGCCTGGTTGGCGGCGGCGATGTCGGCGGCCAGCCCCTCGGCATCGACGACCGAGATGCCGCCCTCGCCATCGCCGGCCATCTCGTCGATCGTGGCGGGCGGGGCGGGCAGGCCCAGCCAGTGGGCGAGCCGCGGGTCGGCGCCGATCCGGCCGTCGAGGCCGACGCGGAAGGGGACGGCGGGCGCGCTGGCGAGCAGGGCGCCCTGTCGCTCGAAGTCGCGCATGCGGGTCTTGGCGATCGCATCGCGCCGCAACCCCATGATGATCGACGCCACCGCTGCCGCGACCCACAGCGCGACGATGATCGCGAGCATCAGTGCGGCGACCGGATCGAGCTGGATCATCTGCGACATAGGCATGCTTCTAGAGCGGGATCATTCCGCGCGCGAGAAGGGAAATGCAGACGGCGAACGCCACGATCGCGGACGCGGGCACCCTGCCGCGTCATGCCAGCGCAGGCTGGCATCTCCGGAGAATGGCGCGCCGCCGAGCCTCATGAGATCCCAGCCTCATGAGATCCCAGCCTCATGAGATCCCAGCCTGGGCTGGGATGACGGCATCGAAGGGGCAACCGAAAAAGGAAAACGCCCGGCCCGCAAGTGCGGACCGGGCGTCTCCTATCTTCTTCCGCCGGGGCGGGACCGATCAGTAGCGGTAATGGTCGGGCTTGAACGGGCCTTCGGTCGAGACGCCGATATAGCCGGCCTGCTTCTGGGTCAGCTTGGTGAGCTTGACGCCGAGCTTCTCGAGGTGGAGCGCGGCCACCTTCTCGTCGAGATGCTTGGGCAGGACGTAGACCTCGTTCTTGTACTGGTCGCCCCGCGTCCACAGCTCGATCTGGGCGAGGGTCTGGTTGGTGAAGCTCGCCGACATCACGAAGCTCGGGTGGCCGGTGGCGCAGCCCAGGTTCACCAGGCGGCCCTTGGCGAGGATGATGATCTGCTTGCCGTCGGGGAAGCGGACCAGGTCGGTGCCCGGCTTGACCTCGGTCCAGTCGTAATTGCTGAGCGCGGCGATCTGGATCTCGCTGTCGAAGTGGCCGATGTTGCAGACGATCGACATCGGCTTCATCGCCGCCATGTGCTCGGCGGTGATGACGTCGGCATTGCCGGTCGCGGTGACGAAGATGTCGGCGCGGGTCACGGCCTCTTCCATCGTCACGACCTCGAAGCCCTCCATCGCGGCCTGGAGCGCGCAGATCGGATCGACCTCGGTCACCATCACGCGGGCGCCGCCGTTGCGCAGCGACTGGGCCGAGCCCTTGCCGACGTCGCCGAAGCCGGCGACGCAGGCGATCTTGCCGGCGAGCATGACGTCGGTGGCGCGGCGGATCGCGTCGACCAGCGATTCCTTGCAGCCGTAGAGATTGTCGAACTTCGACTTGGTGACGCTGTCGTTGACGTTGATCGCCGGGAAGGGAAGCTCGCCCTTCTTGGCGATCTCGTACAGCCGGTGGACGCCGGTGGTGGTCTCTTCCGAGACGCCCTTCAGATTCCGGACGGTCTCGGTCAGATAGCCCGGGCGCTTGGCGATGAACGCCTTGAGCGCGCGCTGGAACTCGACCTCTTCGTCATTCTCCGGCTCGCCCAGCGTCGCGCCGGCCTCGAGCTTGGCGCCCCACAGCGCGAACATCGTGGCGTCGCCGCCGTCGTCGAGGATGATGTTGGCGGTCTCGTCGCCCCAGTCGAAGATCGATCCGACATAATCCCAGTAGTCGGCGAGGCTCTCGCCCTTGATCGCGAACACCGGCACCCCGGTCGCGGCGATCGCGGCGGCGGCATGGTCCTGGGTCGAGAAGATGTTGCAGGTCGCCCAGCGGACCTGGGCGCCGAGCGCGGTCAGCGTCTCGATCAGCACCGCGGTCTGGATCGTCATGTGGAGCGAGCCGGTGATGCGCGCGCCCTTCAGTGGCTGCGATCCTCCGAACTCCTGGCGCAGCGCCATCAGGCCCGGCATCTCGGTCTCGGCGATGTTGATCTCGGCGCGGCCGAAATCGGCCAGGCCCAGATCGGCAACGATATAATCCTTCGTTTCAGTCGCAACGGCGGTGGCCACCGGGCTTCTCCTCTGGGGATGGGGCAGCCGGCGCGGCCGGCGGCAATGCCCGGCGCAATAGCCCGACGGGCCGTCCGATGCAAATATAAAGATATCTTTATATGTGGCTGCGCTGCTGGCGCGATGTGCGATCGTCCGGGAATGCGCGCCATGCCCCCCGTGCGGGGGGACCGGCTCGCCGCTTCGTTTCGCTCCGGGGCGAGGCCGCGAACGCGTAGCGGGTCACGCCTGGCCGCTGGTGGCCGCGAGCAGGCGGGGGTCGATTCCGACCGACCGCATCGCCGCTTCCCAGCGCCGGGGCGGCCGATGATCGAAGATGAGCCCGTCCTCGCCGCGAGTCGCGAGCCAGCCGTGGCGCCGCATTTCGTCGTCGAGCTGTCCCTCGGCCCAGCCCGCATAGCCGAGCGCGACCAGCCAGCGTGCCGGGCCGTCGCCTGCGGCGATCGCGCGCAGAACGTCGAGGGTCGAGGTCAGGCACCAGCGATCCTCGACGATCAGGCTGTCCTCGCCCAGCCAGTCGGTGGTGTGCAGGACGAAACCGCGCTGTTGCTCGACCGGGCCGCCGATCAGGATATCGCAATCGGGCGCCACGCCCGGCTCTAGCTCGAGCTGCTCGAGCAGGCGGTGCAGGGTGATGCCGGGCATGACCCGGTCGACCGCTACCCCGAGCGCGCCGTTCTCGTCGTGCGCGCACAGGGCGATCATCGCCTTTTCGAAGCGCGGGTCGCCGATTCCGGGCATGGCGAGCAGGAACTGCCCGCGGAGAGAGGCTGGCGCATCCATCGCCAACCCTTATAGTTGGCGGGCATGGAGACGCAAATAAGCGAACCGGCGGGCGAACGCCCTCGCGCAGCGGTCACGGTCGTGATTCCGGCCTATGGCGTCGGCGCGATGATCCGCGATGCGATCGATTCGGTCTATGCGCAGGATCGCGCGGACTGGGAGATCATCGTCGTCGACGACGGCGACACGCGCGCCGGGGCGCACGTCGCCTCCTATCTCTCGGATCCGCGCATCCGCTTCCTGGAAACCGACAATGGTGGCCCTTCGACCGCGCGCAACCGCGGGATGAAGGAGGTCGTCACGCCCTATATCGCCCTGCTCGACGGCGACGATATCTATGAGCCCGACTTCCTCTCCTCGATGATCGCCGCGCTCGAGGCGTCGCCGAAGATCGGCTTCGTCACCAGCGACGCGACGTTCTTCGGCGCGGACCGCATCGGCGAGCTTTTCTCCAGCCGCTGTCCGCAATCGCTTCCCGCCTCGCTCGAACGGGTGTTGCGGCGCGAGTTCAACGTCTTCGCGATGACGGTGATGCGCCGCGAGGCGATCATGGGGGTCGGCGGCTTCGACACCAGCCTGATATCGTCGGAGGACCTCGACGTCTGGATAAGGCTGATCGAGGCGGGGTGGGAGCTGGCCTATGTGCCGCGCCCGCTCGTGCGTTACCGTCGCCGCGCGGGACAGGCTTCGCGCAATTCGGGCGGGATGCTGCGCACCGCCCTGACGGTGACCGAGCGGGCCAGGACGCGGCTCGCCGGCCGCCCCGAGGCGCTCGCGGCCGACGAGATGTGCGCCCGCATCGAGCGGCAGATCCTGATCGACGACGGCTTCCGCCACCTCGGGGAAGGCGAGCTGTCCCGCGCGCTGTCCGAATTCGATCGCGCCGGCCACGACCAGCTGAGTCCCCGCTGGCGCCGGGCGCTTCGCGTGCTGCGCGTCGCGCCGTTCCTCGCCCCGCTGCTGATGCGGTTGCGCCGGGCCCTCTGAGCGGCGGCGGGATGGTAAAGGTGCGGTCCCGATGATAGGCGGAGATGGATGGGCGCCGTCGACACCGTCGCCGGATCGCGGCCCGCAGCAGGACCTCGCAAGGCTTTGAACACGCACGATCGGATCCTGCTGGTATCGAATGTGATGCCGCCCATCGTGGGGGGAACGCCGACGCTGTACGATCGGCTGGCCTGCCATGCCGCGCCGCGCATCGCGGTGCTGAGCGCCTGGCGCGATCCCGATTTCGGCAAGCCCATCCCGGGATGGCGCGAGAGCGATGCCGGAAAACCCTATCCGATCCGGCGCATCCCATGGCTTCGTCCGCCGCGCATCGAGGATATCCGCCGCCGGATGGGATGGCTCGACCTGGTCCTGATCGACCTTCCGGTGATGCTGGTCGTGTTCTGCGCGGTCGTGATCGCGGCGACGCGCGCGCGCGCCAAGGCGATCGTCCTGGGCGAACTGCACGGCCTGGGCTGGCTCGCCATCCTGCTCGGCGTCCTGGCGCCCTGGCGCGTCGTGATCTACACCCATGGCGAGGAAGTCGCCCAGCGCGCCTACAACCGGCTGGCGCGGCTGCGCGGGCCGGCGCTGCGCGCGAGCGATGTCGTGGTGACGGTGTCCAGGTTCACCCGTGACCGGATCATCGAAGACTTCGGCGTCCCGCCCGATCGCATCCGCCTCGTCCTCAACGGCGTCGACCTCGAGCGCTTCACCCCGGGCGGGACGAGCGAGCCGTTCGTCCTGAGCATCGGGCGGCTGATCGAGCGCAAGGGCTTCGACAAGCTCATCGACGCCTATGCGCTGGTCGCCGACGAGTTCCCCGCCTACCGGCTCAAGATCGCCGGCCATGGCGGCGACGAGGCAGCGCTCAAGGCGCGGGCGGCCCGCAGTGGCGCGGCCGACCGGATCGACTTCCTGGGCGGCGTCGACGATGCGGCGCTGACCGCACTCTACCGGTCCTGCACCATCTTCATGATGCCTAACCGGACCCTGGCCGATGGCGACACCGAAGGCTTCGGCCTGGTTTTCCTGGAGGCCAATGCCTGCGGCAAGGCCGTGATCGGCGGCCGCGCGGGCGGCGTCACCGACGCGGTGGTCGACGGCGAGACCGGTCTGCTGGTCGATGGCTACGATATCGAGGACATCGCATCGGCGATCCGCCGGCTGCTCGGCGACGATGCGCTTCGCGACAGGCTGGCGGCCGGCGGGCTCGCTCATGCGCGCGCGCATGGCTGGCCCTCGGTGACACGGGAATTTCTCGATGCGGTGTTAGGACCGCCTCGATCATGAAGCGGAAGGAACGATAATGACGATCGCCATCGGAGACCGCATCCCCGCGGTCACCTTCAAGACGATGACGGTGGACGGGCCGGTCGAGCGCACCAGCGACGCGCTGTTCGCGGGCCGCAAGGTCGCGCTCTTCTCGGTGCCGGGGGCCTTCACGCCGACCTGCTCGGCCAAGCATCTGCCCGGCTTCGTCGACAAGGCCGACGACATCCGCGCCAGGGGCGTCGACGAGATCGTCTGCACCGCCGTCAACGACGCCTTCGTGATGGGCGCCTGGGGCGTCTCGGCGGGGACCGACGGCAAGGTCACGATGCTGGCCGACGGCAATGGCGATTTCGTCCGGGCGCTGGGGCTGGAGATGGACGCGCGCGGCGCGGGTATGGGCCAGCGCGGCCAGCGCTTCTCGATGCTCGTCGAGAACGGCGTCGTCACCCGGCTGAACATCGAGGAACCGCGCGAGTATAAGGTGAGCAGCGCCGAGCACCTCCTCGGCCAGCTCTAGGGATCGAGCCGGGCCCGATTCGGTGGATCGGGCCCGGGCGACAAGGAGACCATGTTGCCGTCCACGCAAAGCCTGCGACTCGTCGAGCAACTCGACACGCTCTACCGCCAGTCGGTGACGCGGCTGCGCGCCGCGCTGACCCATTATATCAGGACCGGCGAACGGCCCGATCCGGCGACGCGCCGCGACGGCACCTTCGCCTATCCCGAGATACGCCTGCGCTATGAGGGCGGCCGCGACCCAGGGCCGCTCGGCCGCTCGTTCGGCCGCCTGCAGGAACCGGGCGACTATGCGATCGCGGTCACCCAGCCGGCGCTGTTCGCCCCCTATCTCGCCCAGCAGATCGACCTGCTGATCGAGGATTATGGCGTGCGGGTGGAAGCGGGGATCAGCAGCACCGAGATCCCCTATAATTATGTGCTCGACGCGGGCGACGACCTCGACCTGACCGGCGCGTCGCCGGTCGAGCTGTCGCGCATCTTCCCCTCGACCATCCTGTCGCAGATCGGCGACGAGCTCGCCGACGGGCTGTGGGTGCAGGCGGATGGGGCGGCGCGGCCGCTGGCGCTGTTCGATGCCCCCCGGGTCGATTTCAGCCTCGCGCGGCTGCGGCATTATACCGGCACGCCGCCCGGCCATGTGCAGGACTATATCCTGTTCACCAACTATCATCGCTATGTCGACGAGTTCGTCCATTGGGCGATCGACCAGCTCGACAGGGACGGCCGCTACACGATGCTGAGCGGCGCGGGCGGGGTGGAGATTCGCGCGGGCGATCCCGATCCGCGCCAGGCGATCGCCGACAGCGCGTGGCGCAAGCACCAGATGCCGGCCTATCATCTGGTCGCGCCCGACCGCTCGGGAATCACCCTGGTCAACATCGGCGTCGGCCCGGCCAATGCCAAGACGATCACCGATCACCTGGCGGTGATGCGGCCGGCGGCGTGGCTGATGATCGGCCATTGCGGCGGCCTCAGGCCCAGCCAGCGGATCGGCGACTATGTGCTGGCACATGCCTATCTGCGCGACGACCATGTCCTCGACAGCGTGCTGCCCCCCGAAATCCCGATCCCGGCGATCGCCGAGGTGCAGCAGGCGCTGACCCGCGCCGCCGAGATCGTCTCGGGCCAGAGCATGGAACAGCTCAAGCTGCGCATGCGCACCGGCACCGTCGTCACGTCCGACGATCGCAACTGGGAGCTGCGCTACACCGCCTCGGCGCTGCGCTTCAGCCAGAGCCGCGCGGTCGCGATCGACATGGAGTCGGCGACCCTCGCGGCGCAGGGCTATCGCTTCCGCGTACCCTATGGGACGCTGCTCTGCGTGTCGGACAAGCCGATCCATGGCGAGATCAAGCTGCCGGGCCAGGCCAACCGCTTCTACGAGCGGGCGATCGCCGAGCATCTCCAGATCGGCATCACCGCGGTCGATCAGCTCCGCGGCGAGGGCGCCCGCCTGCACAGCCGCAAGCTGCGCGCGTTCGACGAGCCGCCATTCCGGTAAGGGCTGGAAAGGGACGTCACGCGTCTTCCAGCTCCTCGGCGCTCGTCACCCGGTCGCGGCCGCCGATCTTCGACTGGTAGAGGGCGCGGTCGGCGCGCGCGAGGAGCGAGGCGAGCGAGATGTCGCCGGGGCGCAGGCCGGTGACGCCGAAGCTCGCCGTCATCACGATCCGGTCGGGCCCGTTCACCGGCATCGCGGCGATGTCGCGGCGGATGCGCTCGACCACCTCGATCGCGTCCTGCGCGCGCGTGTTGACGAGGAGCAGCGCGAACTCCTCGCCGCCGATCCGGCCGATCAGGTCGCCGCGGCGAACGAGCCGCTCGATCCGGCCGGCGAAATGGCGCAGGGCGCGGTCGCCGACGCCGTGCCCGTAGCGGTCGTTGATCGCCTTGAACCTGTCGATGTCGGCGACGACGACCGCGAGCGGCTGGCGCTGGCGCTGGGCGTTGCGGATCGCGCGCTCGGCCGAATCCTCGAAGCCGCGCCGGTTGTAGATGCCGGTCAGCATGTCCGACGTCGCCAGCATCCGCATCGTTTCGGCGAGGTCGGAAGCGACGAGGAAGACCGAGAAGAGGCCGACGCCGATGAACGCCGGCGGATAGAGCAGGATCAGGATGGTGCGGTAGAGCTGGAGCGGATCGCCCGTTCCCGTCACCCCCTGGCGGAAGGCGGCGGCGGCCATCGCCAGGTCGATCAGCGCGAACAGCATCAGCATCAGCGTGACCGACCGTTCGGGCAGCGACGCGGTGCGGAAGCGGCGGCCGACATGCGCGGTGCTGATCGCCATCATCGTGCCGCCGAACAGCAGTCCGGTCGCGTCGCGCACGCCCAGATGGGGCACGACGGTCGCCGCGCCCGCGATCAGCAGCGCGGCGACCGCCGCCGCGAGCAGATAGGGCGTCAGTGCCGCATCGGGCCTGCTCCGCTGCGCGAAGCCCGCCGCGATCAGCGCGTTGGACAGGCAGCCGAGGCCGGCGATCGCGGCATAGAGCGGCGCATTGTCCGGCGCCTGGATCCGGAGGCCGAGATTGGCGATCCATTCGACCGTGGCGACCGCGAAGGCGATCGCCCAGACCAGCGCATGGCGCGGCCGCCCGAAGCTGCGCCAGGCGATCAGCATCACCCCCGTCAGCATCGCGGCGCTGAAGATCAGCGCGATGATGATGATCACCGCTGCGGTCATGGTCCCCCAAAAGCAACAGGCGGCGAAGACCCCCTGTCTCCGCCGACTGGTTAACTCCGTTCCGATTGGGCCGCGCCACTGCGGTGCGTCGTGGTAAAAATCAATAGTCAAAAAACGATTCGCCGTACCGTTTTCGGTCACTGGCTCCGTTTTGGATACTATTGGGGCGATTCTTGCCCGCGATCCTGGTGCGATATGCTCACTGGGGCACTTTCAACGATGTTCATTACTATGGCGATTCGATCGCGACCGGGACGGCGGCCGAATCGATTCGCCGCCGTCCCGTCGCTCGACTCACCAGCCGCAGCGCTGGCCCTTGTTCTGCTTCTGGAGCCAGGCCATCAGCGGCTTGAAATAGGCGATCATCGCCGAGCCATCGATCTCCCGGCTGCCGGTGAAGGCCTCCAGCGCGTCGGGCCACGGTTTGGACGCCCCCATCTTCAGCATCGCGTCGAGCTTCGCGCCGACCTCCTTGTTGCCGTAGAAGGAGCAGCGGTGGAGCGGGCCCTTCCAGCCCGCTTGCTCGCAGGCCGCCTTGTAGAACTGGAACTGCAGGATGCGGGCGAGGAAGTAACGCGCATAAGGCGTGTTGCCGGGGATATGATATTTGGCGCCCGGATCGAAATCGCCCTCGTCGCGCGCCTCGGGCGGGACGATGCCCTGATACTGCAGGCGCAGGTCGGTCCACGCCTTGTTGTAGCTGGCGGGCGTGGTCTGGCCACTGAACACGCCCCAGCGCCATTTGTCCATCAGCAGGCCGAAGGGCAGGAAGGCGACCTTGTCCATCGCCTGGCGCAGCAGCAGGCCGATGTCCTTGTCGGCGCTCGGCACCTTGGCCGGATCGAGCAGGCCGATCTTCACCAGATAGTCGGGGGTCACCGACAGCGCGATGAAGTCGCCGATCGCCTCGTGGAAGCCGTCGTTCGCGCCGTTGAGGTAGAGATAGGGCTGCTTGTTATAGGCGCGCTGGTAGAAATTGTGGCCGAGCTCATGGTGGATCGTGACGAAGTCGTCGGCGTTTACCTTGGTGCACATCTTGATTCGCAGGTCCTCGACATTGTCGATGTCCCACGCCGAGGCGTGGCAGACGACCTCGCGGTCGCGCGGCTTGGTGATCTGCGAGCGCGTCCAGAAGCTGTCGGGCAGCTTCGCGAAGCCGAGCGATGTGTAGAAGCCCTCGCCCGTCTTCACCATCTTCACCGGGTCATATTGCTTCGCGACGAGCAGCTCGCCGGTGTCGAAGCCGAGGTCGCCGGCGCCCGTCGGCGCGACGATATCGTAGATGTTGCCCCATTCCTGCGCCCACATGTTGCCGAGCAGGTCGGCGCGGATCGGGCCGGTCTTCGCCTGGACGGCGTCGCCATATTTCTCGTTGAGCTTCATCCGCGTGTAGCAGTGGAGCGCGTCGTAGAGGGGCTTAACCTGCGTCCACAGCCGGTCCATCATCTTCGCGAAGTCGTCGGCGGGCATGTCGTAGCCCGCGCGCCACATCGCGCCGAGATCCTGATAGCCGAGGTCGACCGCGCCCTTGTTGGCGATCTCGACCAGCTTGGCATAATCGCCGCGCATCGGCTTGCCGACATTGTCGTGCCAGCTGACCCACATTTCCTTCAGCTCGGCCGGGTTGCGGTTGGTGCCCATCTCGGCCTCGATGTCGGAGCCGTTGATCTCCTGTCCGCGCAGGGTTCCCTTGCCCTTGCCGTAGGCCGATTGGAGCCGGGTCGCGAGGTCGTTGAGCTCCCGCGCGGCACCGGGCGTGGACGGGGCGGGCAGGACGATGCTCTGCTTGAGGATGTCGAGCTTGCGGCGGGTGTCGTAGCTCAGCCCTTTCAGCCCGTCGAACCGCGCCGCCCCGCTGGCGTAGCGGACCTGCATCTCGGTGAATTCGGCGCCGACCCGGGCGTTCACCGCGTCGGTGTCGTCGGTGATGTAGGTCGCGTTGATCCATGCCGCCTGCGCGCCGTAGATGCCGAGGTCGGCCAGCTGCTTCTCGGCGTCGGCGACGAAGGCGTCGGCCTCCGCGACGGTCGGCGCGGCGCTGGACGCCGTCGCGGCGGCCGGCCGATCCTGGGCCAGCGCCGGGGCGGTGGCGAGCAGCGCGGCGAGCGCGAGAGCGGACGTCGCCGCCTTGATCGAGATCTTCATGGGGAGGGTTCCTCGGTATGTTCTGTGCTGACACCACTGTCATCACGCCACCGGAGGTCGTCAAGCCCGTGTATTACACCGATGGGACGGTCGCGCCCCGCGATCGGAAGGAGAGGATGGTCAGAACCAGGCGGCGATCGCATCGCCGAACTGGGGCAGCGTCACCGCGCTCATATGGTTGCCGGGCACCTCGACGAAGCCGGCGTTGGGCAGCGCCGTCGCGAGCGCGCGGGCCGAGCCGTTGTCCTGGTCCTCCGATCCGGTCAGCACCAGGATCGGCATGGCGAGCTCGTCAAGCGCGTTGCGTGCGATCTTCGGGAAATTGTCGAGCAGCAGGAGGAGCGCCTTCGCATCGCCGCCCGTGGTCTTGAGGAAGCCCTCGGCCATCCACTCGGGCGAGAATTTCGGGTGGGTGCCGGCGCCTTCGAGCACCTTGCGGAAAAAGGCCACCCGGCCGCCCAGGTCGAGCAGCCCTTCGAGACCCATGCCCGCGAGCATCGCTTTGCCTGGCCTGGCGCCGCGCACCAGCATCCGTGCGGTGGTGCGACCGCCCAGCGAATAGCCGCCCAGGTCGTAATCGCCCGGCGCGAGGCCGAGCTGCCCGATCAGCGCCAGATTGTCGTCGGCAAGGATGTCGTGGCTGTAGCCCGACGGGTCGTGCGGCTTGGCGCTTTCGCCATGGGCCCTGAGGTCGGGCATGATCACCCGGCGGCCCTTGACGGCGAGCTTGGCGGCATGGCCGTAGCGCACCCAGTTGGTGAAGGCGTTGGAGAACAGCCCGTGGATCAGGATGACGGGCCGCCCGTCCTCGGGTCCCATGCCGTGCCAGGCCATGCGGGCGCCGTCCGCGCCGTCGAAATGGTGGAGCGTGGTTTCAGTCGGGAAGTTTGCCAACGGTCTTCATCCAGCGATCGACGAGCGTCTCATGCTCGTCGGTCCGGTAGCGCGGCAGCTCCTTCGTGTCGATCCACGCTTCGTGCAGGCTCTCCGCGCCGAAATGATGCGCGGGGCGGAAGCGCGCGGGATCGTCGAAGCTGCCGACGGTCAGGTCGATATTGTCACTGTCTGGATATTCGAAGCCCAGCGGGGTGCCGCAGGTCGAGCAGAAGGGCCGCCGCGCGATCGGCGAGCTGGCGTACCAGTCGGGCTCCCGATCCCAGCGCACCGCTGCCTTCGCCAGGTTGACGAAGGCGATCGACACCCCGCCGGTCGCGCGCTGGCACATCCGGCAATGGCAGAGATAGGCCTCGTCCGAGGCGATCTCGGCGCTGTATCGGATACGGCCGCACTGGCAGCCGCCGGTCATGGTCTGCTGCATCGCCACACTCCCCAACGCGTCACCCCAGCGAAGGCTGGGGTCCATGTCTCTCATCAACCAGATGCCATCTGAGGAGACAACAGCCATGGATGCCAGCCTGTGCGGGGCCTTTGCATAAGCTGCACCCTGTCTCTCGGCGTCATGCCAGCGCAGGCTGGCATCTCGGGCGGCTCCTGCCTCGCGCTCGTCTCCTCTCTCCGGAGATCCCGGCCTCCGCCGGGATGACGGGTTACGCAAAGGTCCCGCCTGGCCGGCATGACGAAATAGGGTTGGTAGGGCTTACGCCTTCTTCAGGTGACGGCGGCCGAGCAGCTCGGCGATCTGCACCGCGTTGAGTGCGGCGCCCTTGCGGAGATTGTCCGAGACGCACCACAGGACGAGGCCGTTCTCGACGGTCGGGTCCTCGCGGACGCGGCTGACATAGGTCGCGAACTCGCCGACGCACTCGACCGGGGTGACGTATCCACCGTCCTCGCGCTTGTCGACGAGCATGACGCCGGGCGCCTCGCGCAGGATCTTCTGCGCGTCCTCGGCCGACAGTTCGTTCTCGAGCTCGATGTTGATCGCTTCCGAGTGGCCGACGAAGACGGGGACGCGGACGCAGGTCGCAACGACCTTCACCTTCGGATCCATGATCTTCTTGGTCTCGACGACCATCTTCCACTCTTCCTTGGTGAAGCCGTCGTCGAGGAATTTGTCGATGTGCGGGATCACGTTGAAGGCGATCTGCTTGGTGAACTTCTTCGGTTCGGCGGGGTCGCCGACGAAGATGTTGCGGCTCTGCTCGAACAGCTCGTCCATGCCCGCCTTGCCGGCGCCCGACACCGACTGGTAGGTCGAGACGACGATGCGCTTGATCTTCGCGGCGTCGTGGAGCGGCTTGAGCGCGACCACCATCTGCGCGGTCGAGCAGTTCGGATTGGCGATGATGTTGCGGGCCTTGTAGCCGTCGATCGCCTCGGGATTCACCTCGGGCACGATCAGCGGCACGTCCGGGTCCATCCGGTAGAGCGAGCTGTTGTCGATCACGGTGCAGCCGGCGGCGGCGGCCTTGGGCGCATGGATCTTGGTCGCGTCGGAGCCGATCGCGAACAGGGCGAGGTCCCAGCCCGACCAGTCGAAATTGTCGATGTTCTGGACCTTGAGCATCTTGCCGGTCTCGCCGAACTCGATCATGTCGCCCTGGCTGCGGGCGGAGGCGACGGCCGCGATCTCGTCGATCGGGAATTCGCGCTCGGCCAGGATGTTCAGCATTTCGCGGCCCACATTGCCGGTGGCACCTGCGACGACGACACGATAACCCATGGTCATTCTTCCTGTTTTGCGACGTCATCCCGGCGAAAGGCCGGGATCCCATTGCGATGGTCGGTGTAGCAATGAGAGTCCGGCTTCGGCCGGAATGACGGGACGGATTCTATCCAGACAAGCAAACGGCCGGTCTCCCGAGGGAGCCGGCCGCCTGCGAGGTTTGCTATGGAAGCGCCGGCTTCAGGCTTCCTTGGCCTCGGCGGCCGGTTTATTGTCGCGACGCTCTGCAATACGCGCGGATTTGCCGCGGCGGCCACGCAGATAATAGAGCTTGGCGCGACGGACGACACCCTTGCGGACGACGTCGATCGACTCGATGTTCGGCGAGTAGAGCGGGAAGACGCGCTCGACGCCTTCGCCGAACGAGATCTTGCGGACGGTGAACGACGAACCCATGCCCTTGTTGGCGCGGGCGATGCAGACGCCCTCATAGGCCTGGACGCGGGTACGCTCGCCTTCGACGACCTTCACGCCGACGCGCAGCGTGTCACCGGGACGGAATTCGGGAATCTTCTTCGATTCCTTGAACTTGGCAATCTGCTCGGCTTCGAGCTGCTGGATGAGGTTCATGCTCATCGCTCCTTCTTCTGTCGCCGCGCGCCAGAGGGAGACTGGTCCCGAGCGTCCTCATGACGCTCCCAAAGGTCCGGCCTCCTTAGCCTTGTATCGGTCTCGGCCATGGCCTTACGCCAGCCCAAGATCCTCGCATGATCCCCAGATCGCAGCACCTCGGGGATCGTGCGCCCTTCCCACTCGGCAGGTCGGGTATAGTGCGGATATTCGAGAAGCCCCGTTTCGAAGCTTTCCTCATCACCGCTGTCGGGCGCGCCCATTACCCCGGGAAGCAGCCTTATGCAAGCATCGAGCAGCACCAGCGCGCCCATCTCGCCGCCCGACAATATATAGTCGCCGATCGACACCGGCTCGATCGGCCGCGCCTCGAACAGCCGCTCGTCGATTCCCTCGAACCGGCCGCAGAGAATCGTGACGCCGGGCCCGGCCGCAAGCTGCCGCACGCGCGCCTGGGTGAGCGGTGCGCCGCGCGGCGTCATCGCCAGCACGGGGACGTCGGGCCGGGTCTCCAGCGCATGGTCGACGGCGCGGGCGAGGATGTCCGCGCGCATCACCATGCCCGCGCCGCCGCCAGCCGGCGTGTCGTCGACCGAGCGATGCCTGTCGGTGGTGAAATCGCGAATCTGGACCGGATCGCACGACCATTTCCCCTCGGCGAGCGCACGGCCGGCGAGCGACGTGCCGAGCGGTCCGGGAAACATCTCGGGATAGAGGGTCAGGATGGTGGCGGCGAAGGTCATGTCAGGGTCAGATCGTCCAGCTTTCAACCTTGAGGCCTGATGCGTCCGCGAAGTGGGTCTCGTCGTCGGTTACGCCTTACAATACCCGCCGGGCGACGAGATCGGTGCACAGCGCGAGCAGCGCGCCCGCGACCAGCAGCAGGATGAGCATCAGGCTCCAGCCTGCCACCGCCATGTTGCCGGTCAGCAGCAGCGCGACGGCGAGGACGACGGGCGGCAGCACCACCTGGACCGAGGCCGCGACGAAGCGGATGTGCGGCGGCAGGCCGAGTTTGCGGGTGCGGACGACGCCATAGGCGACGATCACCAGATAGACGCTGCCGATCAGCAGGAAGATGGTGACGGCATTCATGCGACGAACTCCGGGTCGATCAGCAGGCGATCGGGCTCGATCGTCACCGCCTTGGCGACGGGGACCATGAAGCGCTTGCCGTCGGGCTTCTCGATCTCGAGCACGTCGCCCGCGCCGAAATCCTCGATCATCGCGGCGGTGCCGATCGTCTCGTCGCCGACCAGGCAGGGCAGGCCGATCAGGTCGATATGATAATATTCGCCCTCGGCCAGCGGCGGCAGGGCCGAGCGCGGGACGCTGAGTTGCGTGCCGCGCAGCGCCTCGGCGGCGTTGCGGTCGGCGATCTCCGCGAAGCGCGCGACCGCGCCGTTCGCGGCGGGGCGGCAGGAGACGAGCGTGAAGGTCCGGCCCGCGCCGGACAATGTCTTGTACGCCGTCAGATTATCGCTGAACAGCTTGAGCCGCACCTCGCCGGTGATCCCGTGCGCGCCGGCTATGGCGGCGACGGTGATGGGCTTGTCGCTGCTCACTGGATTCCCACTTCCGTCCATTCGCCTTCCCGCACCTCCGTCATCCCAGCCTTCGCTGGGATGACGGGTACGGCGATGTCGGCCCGGCACGCCGGGTCGGAGCGCGTCAAGCTTCGCTCTTTTCCTCAGCTGCGGCTTCGGCGGCGGGAGCCTCCTCGGCAGCGGCTTCGGCCGGGGCTTCGGCGGCGGCTTCCTCGACGGCGGGCGTCTCGGCGGCAGCCTCCTCGGCCGGGGCCTCGGTCACTTCCTCGGCGACCGGCTCTGCGACCGGCGCCTTGGCGGCTTCGGCGGCGGCTTCCTCGGCGGCGGCGATCTTGGCCGCACGCTCCTCGGCGCGCTCCTTGGCCTTCTCGCCCGGCTCGGCCTTGTTCGGGTTGCTGCGCGCGGCGCGCTCCTTCACGCCGGCGGCGTCGAGGAAGCGGGCGACGCGGTCGGTCGGCTGCGCGCCGACCGAGAGCCAATGCTTGGCGCGCTCGGTGTCGAGCACGACGCGCTTGGGATCGTCCTTGGCGAGCAGCGGGTTGTAGGCGCCGATCTTCTCGATGAAGGCGCCGTCGCGCGGGCTGCGCGAGTTGGCGACGACGATGCGATAATAAGGACGCTTCTTGGCGCCGCCACGGGCGAGACGGATGGAAACGGACATTCGATATTCCTTTCTGGTATTCGGATCAGGTCAAATCAGCGTTTTTTCAGGAAATTCTGGAAACCGGGGGGCAGGCCCTGCGGGTTGCCCGGCAGGCCGGGAAGGCCGCCGCCGCCCGGCATCGGCGGAAGCGCGCCGGCACCGCCGCCGCCCAGCATGCCGCCGAGGCCGCCGCCCCCGCCGAGCAGGCCGGCGAGGCCCTTGAGCCCGCCCATCTTCTTCATCTTCTTCATCATCGTCGACATGTCCTGATGCATCTTCAGGAGCTTGTTGACGTCCTGCACCGTGGTGCCGGAGCCCTTGGCGACGCGGATCTTGCGCTTGGCGTTGAGCAGTTCGGGCTTGGCGCGCTCCTTCGGCGTCATCGAGCCGATGATCGCGTCCATCCGCACCAACACCTTGTCGTCGGCGGCGCCGCTCGCCATCGCCTGCTTGACCTGCTTGATGCCGGGCAGCATCGCCGCGAGGCCCGACAGGCCGCCCATCCGCGACATCTGCCGCAGCTGGTTGCGCAGGTCGTTCAAGTCGAACAGGCCCTTGGCCATCCGCGCGGCGAGCGCCTCGGCCTCCTCGACCTTGATCGTCTCGGCGGCCTTCTCGACGAGGCTGACGACGTCGCCCATGCCGAGGATGCGGCCGGCAACGCGGCTCGGCTGGAACAGCTCGATCCCGTCCAGCTTCTCGCCGGTGCCGACGAACTTGATCGGCTTGCCGGTGACGGCGCGCATCGACAGCGCGGCGCCGCCGCGCGCATCGCCGTCCATCCGGGTCAGCACCACGCCGGTCAGGGCGACCTGCTCGGAAAAGCTCTTGGCGACGTTGACGGCGTCCTGGCCGGTCAGCGCGTCGACGACGAGCAGGATCTCCTCGGGCTCGGCGACCGAGGCGACCGCCTTCATCTCTTCCATCAGCGCCTGGTCGACGTGGAGACGGCCGGCGGTGTCGAGCATCAGCACGTCGAAGCCCTGGAGCTTCGCGGCCTGGAGCGCGCGCCGGGCGATGTCGACCGGCTGCTGGCCCTGCACCACCGGCAGCGTCGCGACCGAGGCCTGGGTGCCGAGCACGGCGAGCTGTTCCTGCGCGGCCGGGCGGTTGACGTCGAGCGACGCCATCAGGACCTTCTTGCGACCCTTCTCGGTCAGCCGCTTGGCGATCTTGGCGGTGGTCGTCGTCTTGCCCGAGCCCTGGAGGCCGACCATCATGACGATGGCGGGCGGCGAGACGTCGAGGTTGAGGTCCGACGCCTCGGAGCCGAGCATCTCGACCAGCGCGTCGTTGACGATCTTGACGACCTGCTGGCCCGGCGTGACCGAGCGGAGCACCTGCTGGCCGACCGCCTGCTCGGTGACCTTCTCGACGAAGGTGCGGACGACGGGCAGGGCGACATCGGCCTCGAGCAGCGCGACGCGGACCTCGCGCATCGCCTCGCGCACGTCCGATTCGTTCAGCGCGCCACGGCCGCGCAGGCGGTCGAAGACCCCGCCCAGCCTTTCGCTCAGACTTTCGAACATGCGTTCACTCCTCTGCGCCGAAGCGCCGAAATTGCTGACCTTCGGACCCGAAACGCAAAGCGCGCCGGCGGGCGAAACCTCGCCGGCCAGCGGGCGTCCGTGGACGCTTGCCAATGCTTTCGTGTCGGAACGACGAGGCGGTCCCTAGCCGCAAAGCCCGGCAAAGGCAAGGATCGCGGCCCGGTTTCCCCGTCTAGGGACTTGTGGCCGCGCGCCAATCCAATAAGTTGCGGGGCATGTTGCATCGCGCCATCGCCTTCCTTTCCGCCCTCCTCCTCTCGCTTTCACCCGCTACGGCCCGCGCCGTGCCGGCCACCGGCATCGTCGCCGCCGCCGAGCCGCGCGCCGCGGCGGCGGGGCAGGAGATATTGCGCGCCGGGGGCAGCGCCGCCGACGCCGCGATGGCGATCATGCTGGCGCTGACCGTCACCGAACCGATGTCGTCGGGGATCGGCGGCGGCGGCTTCCTGGTCTATCACGACGCGAAGACCGGCCGGGTATCGACCATCGACGGGCGCGAGACCGCCCCCGCCTCGGCCGGGCCCGACCGCTTCCTCGGCGCCGACGGCAAGCCGCTGCCCTATATGCAGGCGATCCCGGGCGGCTATTCGGTCGGCATCCCGGGCAACGTCGCGCTGATGGCGGAGACCCACAAGCGCTGGGGCAAGCTCACATGGGCCCGGCTGTTCGAACCGGCGATCCGGCTGGCCGAGCAGGGCTACACGCTGCTGCCCGACAACGAGCCCGGGCCCTATTCGGTGCAGCGCACGCTCGCCTTCCGGCTGAAGCAGGCCGAGCGGCTCTGGGCCGACTTCCCCGAGGCGCGGGCGATCTACTGGAAGGACGGCCGCCCGCTGACCAGCGGCGAGACGGTGAAGAACCCCGTGCTCGCCGCGACCCTGCGCGAGATCGCGGCCAAGGGACCCGACGCCTTCTACAAGGGCGACATCGCCCGGAAGATCAGCGCCGCGATCGCCGCGTCGAAGCGCAACCCGACGGTGATGAGCGCCGCCGACCTCGCCGGCTACCGCGCCAAGCCGCGCGCGGCGATCTGCGGCGTCTATCGCGGCTACCGGATCTGCGGCATGGGGCCGCCCTCGTCGGGCGCGATCACCGACCTGATGATCCTGAGCATGCTCGAACGCTTCGACCTCAAGGCGCTCGGCAAGGATTCGCCGGTCGCCTGGCACCTGATCGGGGAGGCGATGCGCCTCGCCTATGCCGATCGCGACGCCTGGCTGGGCGACACCGACTTCGTCGCGGCGCCGGTCGCCGGGCTGCTCGATCCCGCCTATCTGGCCGCGCGCTCGAAGCTGATCTCGCCCGACCGGACGCTGGGCGAATATCGACCGGGCACCCCGCCCGGCGCCGGGCCGCTGGCGATGACGCAGGCGCCGGCCGAGCAGGGCACCACCCATTTCGTCGCGATCGACCGGCAGGGCAACATCGCCAGCATGACCTCGACGGTCGAGGGGCCGTTCGGTAGCTCGCTGGTCGCGGGGGGCTTCTTCCTCAACAACGAGCTGACCGACTTCAACGAACAGCCGCGCGAGAATGGCCGGCTGGTGCCCAACCATGTCGAGCCGGGCAAGCGGCCGCTGTCGTCGATGTCGCCGATGATCGTCTACGGCCCCGACGGCAGGCCGGCGATGGCGCTGGGATCGGCGGGCGGGCGGACGATCATCATGCACGGCCTCAAGGCGCTGGTCGGCACGATCGACTGGGGCCTGCCGGCGGCGGATGCGATCGCGCTGCCTAACCTCTTCTTCAACGGGCCCGCGCTGACGGTCGAGCGCGGCAGCCCGCTCGAGGCGATGATCCCGGCGCTCGCCCGGCTCGGCGAGACGGCGGTGGCGGGCGAGCTGCCGTCGAAGCTGACGATCCTGCAGCGCACGCCCGCCGGCTGGGTCGGTGCCGCCGACCCGCGCAGCCCCGGCGTCGCCCTGTCGCAATGAGCCCGTCGCGGCGAGTTCGTCGGAGCGGCGTCGCGGGGGCGGCCGGGAAAATAATTTCGGGTCCGTAAACCGGCCATTTACCGCGACTGCGCTATGTCGATTCGCGTGGAGGGCGCGTGTTTGCCCTGCACGGCTTTTCCGGTCGTATTCGGGATGTGTTGCGTATGGCGTATGTGAATCAACGGGAGGCCGCGCGTCCAGGCGCGGCCGAGACGGTCGGCGCGCTCCTCGCGGCCGACGGCGCGAAGGGCCACCCCTATATCGCCTGCCAGATCTTCGCGCGGGGCCGGGAGGCGTCGCGGGACCTGGCCGATGCGGTCCACCTGATGTCCAGCCTGCACGGCAGCGCCCCCAGCATCGTCGACCTGGCACGCGCCCGGCCGGCGCCCGAGGCGGTGCGCGGCTGGCTCGACGCGGCGGCCGAGGGCTTCGCCGTCGAGCGCGGCTTCCTGATGCGGACGGTGGTCGCGGCGGGACCGCTGCCCAGCACGCCGCGCCAGGCCGAATGCGAGGCCGCGGTCGCGGGCCAGCGCCACGCGCTCGACATGCTCGGCCGGTCGGACCGCGCGGGCTGCGGACTCGGCGCAGCGGTCGCGCTGGTGCTCGACTGGCGCGCGATCCGCACCGTGATCGACGCCGCCGCCCAGCGCTTCGGCCTCCCCCTCACCCCGCCCGCGCTCCCGTCCGCGCGCCAGACGATGGCGGCGATCGAGGCGGCCGCGGCGGCGGCCCCGATCGACCGGGCGATGATGTTCGGCGCGCAGCAACTGCTCGTCCAGCATCGCGGCCTGTGGGGCCTGCTCGAGGCCCGGTCGGAAGCGCGGAATCTGGCGTTCGTGTAAGCCCTCAGACGCCGGGCGCGGGGCATTTCCCCGCTTGGCTTCCTCGCACAAGCTCGGGCGGCCGTTCGGCCTTGCCGCAACGCGGCCAAACAAACTTGCCCTTCGCTGCATCGCACCCTATCGCCGTTAGGCGATTGGCCTGGCGGGAGAGTGCGGACGTGCGTTTCGAGGGAACGAGCAACTATGTGGCGACCGACGACCTGAAGGTCGCGGTCAACGCCGCGGTCACGCTGCGGCGCCCGCTGCTGGTCAAGGGCGAGCCGGGCACCGGCAAGACCGTCCTCGCGCACGAGATCGCCGCCGCCGCCAACGCGCCGCTGATCCAGTGGCACATCAAGTCGACCACCAAGGCGCACCAGGGCCTCTACGAATATGACGCGGTCGCCCGCCTGCGCGACGGCCAGCTCGGCGACGCGCGGGTCCACGACATCGGCAACTATATCAAGCGCGGCAAGCTGTGGGAGGCGTTCACCGCGCCGCAGCTTCCCGTCCTGCTGATCGACGAGATCGACAAGGCCGACATCGAATTCCCGAACGACCTCCTCCAGGAGCTCGATCGCATGTCGTTCGACGTCTACGAGACGGGCGAGACGGTCGCGGCGAAGGAGCGGCCTATCGTCGTCATCACCTCGAACAACGAGAAGGAGCTGCCCGACGCCTTCCTGCGCCGCTGCTTCTTCCACTATATCAAATTCCCCGACCGCGACACGATGCAGGCGATCGTCGACGTCCATTTCCCCGGCATCCAGAAGGCGCTCGTCAGCAAGGCGATGGAGATCTTCTACGAGATCCGCGAGGTCCCCGGCCTCAAGAAGAAGCCGTCGACCAGCGAGCTGCTCGACTGGCTGAAGCTGCTGCTGGTCGAGGACATGCCGCTCGAGGTGCTCCAGAACCGCGATCCCAAGAAGGCGATCCCGCCGCTCCACGGCGCGCTGCTCAAGAACGAGCAGGACGTCATGCTGTTCGAGCGGCTGGCCTTCCTCGCCCGCCGCCAGGGCGGCTGATCCCGGCCGAGGGGGATTCGGAGGGCGGATTCGGGCGCGCGATTCATCCTTTATCCATGAAGTCCATATAGTTGGCCGGACATGGCCACACCGCGTACCCCGTCCCGCTCCGCCGCCCCTGCTCCCGTCCCACGCCCGCAACCGCTGACTCCGGCGACGATGGCGGGGCTGTGGACCCTGCGCTTCGGCCTGTTCGGCTGCCGCGACGACGAGACGCAGGGCGGCATCCTCCATGTCGAGGGCAACCGGATGGCGGGCGGCGACAGCCAGCTGATCTTCCACGGCGAGTTCGCGATCGACGGCCCCACCACGTTGACCGCCTCGCTGCAGGTCGTCCGCCATGGCGGCGGGCTCGACTATCGCGGCGTGTTCGGCCCGCTCGCCCCGTTGTTTCGCCTCGAGGTGGCGGCCGAGGCGATCGGTCCCGACCTGTTCGAAGGCCGGATCGGCCGCACGGGCGTCCCCGCCCTCCGCGTCGTGATGCGCCGCTTCGAGGCGATCACCGAGCGCAGCCGGATCGTGTGACGCGGGTCCGTCTCCGTTCTCTTCGTCGTCATCCCGGCGAAAGCCGGGATCTCCCTGCCCTTCCGCCCCCTGGAAAAGATAAAGTGAGATCCCGGCTTTCGCCGGGATGACGGAAGGGCGGCGGCGTTTACGCAAAGATCCCGCCTGCGCTGGCATGACGAAAAAAGGACGGTCCATAGGTCACAGCAGCGACGGCGGCCCCACCGCCTCCACCGTCAGCGTGCCGGCCGGGGTCGGGCGCAGCAGCTCCAGCGCGGGGACCGATCCGTCGAGCCAGCCCGCCCAGTCGCGGCGGTCGAGCAGGACGACCTGGCGGCGGTGATAAGGGGCGATGTCGGGGCCGGGCTCGCAGGTCAGCAGGGTGAAGGCCTCGCCGCCGGTGGCGCCGCCGTCCGGACCGGGGATCGCCGCGTCGGCCTTCCACAGGCCCGCGATCGCGAACCAGTCCGCGCCGGCCCAGCGGAACAGCCACTTGTCCTTGCGCCTGCCCCTGCCCTTGTCGTTGCCCTTGGGGTCGGCGGGCGCGGTGAACTCGTAGAAGCCGTCGACCGGGACGAGGCAGCGGCCCTGGCTGGCCGAATTGCGGAAGTCGCGCCCCTCGCCGCGATAATTATAGACCGGCTTGCCGCTTTGCCCCGCCCAGCTCCAGCGGCGGGTGACGAGTTCGGCGACCCCGGCCTGCCCCCGCGCCGCGCGGACGATCACGCTCGGATCGGTGATCCGCACGCTCGCGCTGGGCTCGATATTGGGCAGGCCCTCGGGAAAGGCGAGGCTGACCTTCGCCTGCTGGAGGCCGAGGATCAGCAGGTCGAGGTCGAGCTTGCGCGAAAATTCGTTGCACATGGCGCGGGAAACTGGCGCGTCGGCCCGCTGCACGCAAGCGTCTCCGGCCTCTCTCCTTTCGCCAGGACCGTCATCCTGGCGAAAGCCGGGATCTCTCTTTTCTTTCCGCGAGATGCGCCTACCCCACAGCCCAAGGTCAGGGAGATTCCGGCTTTCGCCGGAATGACGAGGAACGTTCCGCAAAGGTCCCTCCTCCGCTGGCATGACGGGAGCGGAGGAGCATCTTGGTCCCGTAACCGTCATTCCGATGGTAGGGAAAGGGGGCGCTAGGCGCACATCCCCACCCGCGCTATGCCCGTGCCGATGGCGCGCGACGACCGACAGATCCGACCGGCCGGCGCGACCCGCTTCGCCGGGATCCGCGCGCGGCTCGAGGCGGCGGCGCCCGCGCGGGGCTTCCCGGCCTTCGCCTACGAGTTCCTGCTGTTCGGCTTCAAGCAGGGCTGGGCCTGCCTGTTCGGCGCGCTGATGCTGGCGCTGCTGCTGGCGACGCATCTCTGGTGGCCTCCGCAAGCGCCGGTCGCGCGCTATGATGTCCTGACGGTCGCGGCGCTGCTGATCCAGCTCGGCATGCTCGCCTTCCGGCTGGAGAGCTGGGAGGAGGCGAAGGTGATCCTCGCCTTCCACATCGTCGGCACGGCGATGGAGCTGTTCAAGACCGCGCACGGTAGCTGGGAATATCGCGAGGCGGGGGTGCTCAGGATCGGCGACGTGCCGCTCTTCTCGGGCTTCATGTATGCGGCGGTGGGCAGCTACCTCGCCCGCGTCTGGCGCATCTTCGACTTCCGCTTCAGCCACTACCCATCGCGTCGGGCGACGGTCGCGCTGGCGGTGGCGATCTATGTCAACTTCTTCGCGCACCACTGGCTGCCCGACATCCGCCTCGGCCTGTTCGCGGCGACGGCGCTGCTCTACCGGCGGACCTGGGTCCATTTCCGCCCGTTCCGCACGTATCGGCGGATGCCGCTGCTGCTCGGCTTCCTGCTGGTCGCGCTGTTCATCTGGTTCGCCGAGAATATCGGCACCTGGGCGCATGCGTGGAGCTACCCGCACCAGAAAGCGGCCTGGACGATGGTGCCGATCGGCAAGCTGGGGGCCTGGTATCTGCTGATGATCATCAGCTTCGTGCTGGTCGAGCGCGTGCATGGCGCCGGATCGCGGGACTCGCGAACATGACGGCGACGGGGTGACGCCTGTTCTTTCGTCACCCCAGCGCAGGCTGGAGTCTCCCGAGGCTCCTGCGACGACCCGGTCTCCCCTCTCCGGAGATGCCAGCCTGCGCTGGCATGACGCGAAAGAGGCCGGGTTCGGATGCCCGATTTCCGGGTGCATGGGGTTGTGTGTTCGAATTTTTGCTTTTTCATTTTCATCGGCGACGAGCCGGGCCAGCGCGGCGGGGCTGGTGGCGCGCAGATAGCGGCCGACTTCCCGGATCCAGGCCGAGCGGCCACCATGTTTCCAGCCATTGCGATTGCCGCGCGGGGCGCCGCTGCCCTTGCCGCCATGCATCCGGCAGCGCCGGGCGCCGTTCACCGCCGGGGACCGGCAGGGCGCACCCGAGCGGGTGCGCGCGCCGCAGCGGGGGGCGGCGGCGAGGATCGCGGGTTCGGCGGTCGGCGGCCTCTGGTCCATGGCGTATCGAG
This sequence comes from Sphingomonas sp. Root720, assembly GCF_001428605.1. Lineage (GTDB taxonomy): Bacteria > Pseudomonadota > Alphaproteobacteria > Sphingomonadales > Sphingomonadaceae > Rhizorhabdus. Next base: position 434,073 of record NZ_LMID01000015.1, on the reverse strand, counting down.
GCGTAGCGGGCGGGAACCTACAAGAGAAGAACAAATGGGGTACGATATGGGCGGGGCGAGCGGCCTGATCGCGCGGTTCGGGAGCAAGGCAGCGGGACCCGGGTCGAGCCCGGGGTGACGGGTGGGGGGTGGTTTGTCGCTTTTCGTCGCGCCCGGGGTGACGGGAGGAGGGGCATCCCCGCATCCACGGCGTCACGTCGGCGCAGGCTGGGGTCTCGGGCGGCTCCCGCGGCGGCGTGGTCTCCTCTCCCCCGAGAGGCCGGCCTGCACTGGCAGGACGGGGAGCAGAGGGAGGAATCGAGGTGCCGGAGGAGGGGTGGCGTCCCCTCCTCCGGGCCTCAGCCGAAGTCGGCGAGGGCGAAGTCGGTGGGGGACTGGTTCTGGAAGCTGACGACCGAGTCGATCGCCGCGCCGCCATTGCCCGACCAGAAGATCAGGGTGGCGCCCTGATAGCCGATCGCGGCGACCTCATGATCGCCGGCATGGCCGTCGAACAGCGCCTGGGCGGCGGTGCGGGCGGCGTCGATGCTGGCGGCGGCGGCGGCGCTGCTGCCGGTCAGCACCGTGGCGGGGACGAAGCCGAGCGAGATCAGGTCGCTGCCCTGCTCGAAATCGGCGACGCTGTCGATCGTGGCGCCGATCGGGCTGGTGCCGGGGCCGAAGACGAACAGATCGGCATCCCAGCCACCGAACATGCGATCGGCCCCCAGATCGCCCATGATCGTGTCATTGCCCTCGCCGCCGCTGATCCAGCCATCGTCGCCCTGCCCGCCGCGCAGCAGATCGTTTCCTTCATTGCCCTGGATATAGTCGTTGCCAAGATTGCCGTTGATCGTGTCGTTGCCGGGGCCCCCGTAGAGGGCGTCTTCGCCCTGGCCGCCATAGAGCCGGTCCGACCCGTCTCCGCCCTCGACAAGGTCGTCGCCGGCGTTGCCCTGGATATAATCCGAGCCCCCGCCGCCGGCCAGATAGTCGCCTTCATCGGGACCGCCGTTGGGCGACTGCCCCCAGAGATGATCGTTACCGGGTCCGCCGCTCATCTGATCGAAGCCGTCCCCGCCGAGGAAGACGTTGTGCCCGGCGACATCGCGGATGATGTCGTCGTGCGAACTGCCCTGATAGACATCGTCGCCGGGCAGCAGCGCCGCCAGCGGATCGCCGCCTGCCCAGGACTGACGGAAGGCCGCGGCGGATATGGCGAGCCCACCGACGTCGAACGCGCCGTAGACCGGCGCCGACCAGTGCAGCCCCGTGATCGTACCCGATACAAGCAGGCCCTGCGCGTCATAGGTAAAGCCGATGCCGGAATAGCTGCTCCGTCCCACCTGGTCGTCGAAGATCCAGGAGGTGGTCGTCTGGACATGGATCGCTTCGGGCCGGGGTTTGACGGCGACGAAGTCGAAAAGGGATCCCATGTAGACCGGCGCATCGCCGACCGGCGTGACCATCACCATCCGTGCGTTCCCCTCAAAGCCTGCCCATCGTTGCTTGGGGAGGGCGGGAAGCGTCAAGCTATCCAGCCTGCAAAAGATCGGAAATGGAGACGATTGGGGTGCGGCGATAGGGGGCCGCGATCTCAGATGATGTCGCGCTCGCGGCGGCGGCGCAGCAGGGAGAAGGCCGAAAGGACCGAGAGGAGCAGCCCGCCGATGAGGATGGCGAGGCCGCGCCCGCTCGGGTCGGGCGTCCGGCCCTGCGCGATGACCAGATAGTCGCCGGCCAGCCGCGCGCCGAGCGCGTCGCGGACGCCCTTCTGGTCGATGCGGTCGACCGTCAGGACCGATTCGACCATGCCCTCGATCGGGTGTTCCTCCTCGAGCGTCTCGTCCCCCGCGGTCGGATAGGACTCCTGGGCGAGGCCGGCGAGGATGCCAGCCATCCGGTCGGCCAGTGTCTGGTCCTCGATATGGACGAGGAGCTTCGCCGGCGCATCGCCGCCGTCGGGCGCGCCAGCGGGGCGGACGCGGACATAGACGTCGGGGAGGGTCGCCCCCGTCACGCCGCGCAGGGTGACGGCGTCGATCAGCCGCCAGCTGGCGCCCTGCACCCTGTACCAGCCGAAGCCGGGCATCCCGGCGACCAGCCGGTCATAGGCGATGTCCTTCCGCTCGGCCGCGACCTTCGCCTCGTAAAGCGCGTGTCCACCGAACGCCATCGCGCCGAGGCCGATGACGAGCCCGATCCATCCCAGTCGCATGCGCATGTCCCCCGGAACCCCGGACCGGTAACGTGTCGCCGGAATTTACCGGAATTCAACGACGCACGCCTTCCCCGGTCAAATGAAGTCATCCAGCCCATATTGGGCGCTCTGGCTGTAGCTCATCTGCACCACCGAATCGACGAGGCCGTCGTTGTTGCTCGACCAGAAGATCAGCATCGTGGCGGCTGGGCCTTCCATTACCGCGAGCTCGCAATTGCCAGCATGCTGATCGAACAGGGCCTGGGCCGCCGCGCGCGCACCCTCCATGAAGGTGGCGGCGTTCGTCTGGGCGGTCCCGGCCAGCACCGCCTGTGGCGTGAAGCCCAGCATGATATGATCGATGCCGTCTTCGAAAGAGTGGATCTGATCGACATCTTCGCCGATCGGGCTGGTGCCCGGGCCGAAGACGAAGATGTCGATGCCCGCTCCGCCATATAGTACGTCGACGCCCACATCCCCCATCAGGACGTCATTGCCATCGCCGCCGTCGATCGTGTCATTGCCCTGGCCGCCGCGTAGCACGTCGTTGCCCGCGCCGCCTTCGATGGCGTCATTGCCGCGATTGCCGTTGATGCTGTCGTTGCCGGCGTCGCCCGACAGATGGTCGTCGTCCGCGCCGCCGTTGATCCGATCCGATCCGTCCCCACCCAAGATGCGATCATTACCGGCATTGCCCTGGATATAGTCCGACCCGGCGCCGGCTTCGACATAATCGGCGCCGTCCGCCCCGCCGGCGACCGACAAGCCATAGATATGGTCATTGCCGTCGCCGCCGACGATCGTGTCGTTGCCGGCCCCGCCCTCGACAATATTGTGGCCCGAAATATCGACGAGCCAATCGTCGAGGGCGCTGCCGTGGAGATGATCGTTCCCCGACAGCAGCGAGCGCGCAAGATTATGATCGCCGATCCCGTTCGGCGTGGCGAAGATCACCGGATCGAGCCCCCAGGACGAGCTGGCGGCCTTGTTGAAGAGGACCGCGCCATCCTTGCTATATTCGAAGGAGTTCAGCCAGCCACCGGTGGGTCGGCCCTGCCCGTCATAGGTCAGGTCGGTGCCGGTGAAGGCATAGCGATAGCCATCGACTTCGTAGACCAGCGTCTGCGCCGTGCGCGTCACGACCGTCGTCGGCAATCCGATCCGCTCGATCCCGAAATCCATGCGCAGCGCATTGTCGCCGGTGGGAAATATGTGCGTCATGTGATGATCCCCCGATAATGACCGACTGTTGGCGATTATCGCGCCGATGTCATGGGGATGGTCGTCGAAATGGATGCGATTGTCGTGCTGCCATTTGGCCGCCTGTCAGGCGGATGCTCCGCAGGTGGGTAAACCGGTGCGGAGGTAATGGCGTGCGACGCTGTACGAGCATGTGTTAACGAGCAGCTCATGCACTGGCCTTGCGGTTCCAGCTATTTAGTAGAGTGTCCCGTACCTCCTGTCCTTCGCTTTTTGGAACAAAGAACGAACGATTCGCTCTTGCTATCACCTGCGATACGCGCGACGATTGAGCGAAGATTCGTTGGATGTTGACGGCTTCGGTTGGTTTGCGAAGGCCGTACGGAATCTGCCCAACGCGCAAAGGGTAATAATGACCTTCGAATATGGTAATCTTAATTTGAGTATTCGCGGTTTAGCAAACTGGCTGTTGGATTATGCCGATTCACGAGGGCTGTTGCTAACCAATATGGCTCTGAACAAATTGCTTTTTTTTGCGTATGAGGCGCTTCTACTTCACAAAGGTATCGTTCTTACTAACGCGAAAATTGAAGCTTGGGAGCATGGTCCGGTTTTTAGAGAAATCTACCAGGCGTTCAAGAAGTTTGAGGACAAACCGATAAGAGATCGGGCGCGATTTTTTTCCGCGAAATCGGGAAAAGAGGAGGTATCTTCGGTATCGTTATCTGAGTCGGATGAGGCAACGCTACGAGATTCCATAGAACCTTTAATTCGTTTGTCCGCATCACGCTTGAGAGAAATTTCGCATGTAGAAGGCGGCGCATGGCACCAAGTATGGTGGTACGATGGGCATGCTAATCCGGGAATGGAAATTACGCCTGAATTAATAGTCGCAGCACGACCGAAAGGGTAATGTGATGGTTTCGCCGGAGCGGAAAATTGCTGAAATCAGAAAACCCCCGTCGCTTGCGAATTGGGTGAGACTGAATGATCGGCGCCGCGACGAAACAGCGCGCAAAATAACGCGATTTGTCTTAGGAAAACCACGTTATGCGTTAACTCAAATATACCGACTATTCGCCGATTACGTTACTTTCGGTCTTTCCCGAGAAACCCTTGAGAAAGCGCTAATAGGTATAGCGAACCCTCTAGTTAGCCGGCTTGGTCGAGAAATAGCTGCAGCTCTTATTCCTTGGCTCGGTGCGCGCGACATAAAAGGCATCCAAGTCTTTCACGACATGATCGCGATGTATCCGATTGGTCGAAACATGTTTGTACCTGTGAAGCCCACATTCACGTTTCTGGACAAGGGCAAGCTGACGCCGGTTTTTCTGATCGGCTGGGCCAGTATGCCTTTTTCCGACTTTCAAAGCCGTTTGTTTGCCACCATCGTCCAAAAGGCAATCCTCTCGCTGGAAGGTTTTGAGGGATCCGACGCGCTCATAATTTTTGTTCCCCGAATAGCGGGAAGCAAAACGGATCGCCATGTCCGGGCGTGGAAGGTTAGTGAGCGTCAGTTGTTGACGGACGGTGAACTGAGAGATCAGTTCGATCGGTTCGGTAACGCGCTGGATGACGCCGTTCCGGTTATCCTCGAAGAGCTTGCCCGTCGCGGAGAATGAACAAAGCCAGCCTCCCCGGGCACCGACCGGCTCCGAACGGCAGGCGGCTTACTCGGCAGCTTGAGCACTCCGGGCGCCCGGAGGCAGCATCGGCTTGAGATGCGCCCCGGGATAGCTGCGCATTTCCTTTGCCACCTGTTCTTGCTCAGCTTGCGCGTCGATCTCGGAGCAGCAGACTAAGGTAATGCCCCGTATGGGAGCGCTGCTCTTGAGATGCTCGGGCGTGCCCTCCGCTGCCATTTCTCCACCCCGCACAACAGATCTGCGGCGAAAGACCCGAAGTCTATCCGTTTGCCCGGCCACTGGACCGGATCGTCAGCGTGCGACATCCGAAGCTCCAAAACCCCGCGCGGTCTCATGGCGGGCCCGCCTCTCTACATAGGCCGCATAGGCGTTCGGATGAAGCCGCCGGGGCTTTGCGTATTTCCAATGCCGAGACAAAGGGCGGACGCTCGAACCGGCGAACGCTTCCCGAACCAAAGATGGACAGGGCCAAGCCTGCCGGTGGATTCCCGCCTTCGCGGGAATGACGGTCGGGGGTGGCGGGCGCTGTGGCCTGACAGGGCGTGGGCGTACCGGATAGCGCGGCCTCGCGCGCCGACGCCATTGCCTCCCCGATCTGCGAGCGGCGGGTCGCCTATTCGGCGGCCTGAACGCTCCGGGCACCCGATGTCAGCAGCGGCTTGAGATACGACCCCGTATAGGAGCGCGGCTCCTTCGCCACCTGCTCCGGCGTCCCCTCGGCCACGATCTCGCCCCCGCGCACGCCGCCTTCGGGGCCCAGGTCGAGCACCCAGTCGGCGGTCTTGATGACTTCGAGGTTGTGCTCGATCACCACCACGGTGTTGCCCTGCTCGACCAGCGCGTGGAGGACTTCGAGCAGCTTGCGGACGTCCTCGAAATGGAGGCCGGTGGTCGGTTCGTCGAGGATGTAGAGGGTGTTGCCGGTCGCGCGGCGGGAGAGTTCCTTGGCGAGCTTGACCCGCTGCGCCTCGCCGCCCGACAGGGTGGTCGCCTGCTGGCCGACCTTGACATAGCCGAGGCCGACTTCGGCCAGCATCGCCATCTTGTCGCGGATCGGCGGGACCGCCTTGAAGAACTCGACCGCGTCCTCGACGGTCATGTCGAGGACGTCGGCGATCGACTTGTCCTTGAACTTCACCTCGAGGGTCTCGCGGTTGTAGCGCTTGCCGTGGCAGACGTCGCAGGTGACGTAGACGTCGGGCAGGAAGTGCATCTCGATCTTGAGCAGCCCGTCGCCGGTGCACGCCTCGCAACGGCCGCCCTTGACGTTGAAGCTGAAGCGGCCCGGCTTGTAGCCGCGCGCCTCGCTCTCGGGCAGGCCCGCGAACCAGTCGCGGATGTTGGTGAAGGCCCCGGTATAGGTCGCCGGGTTCGAGCGCGGGGTGCGGCCGATCGGCGACTGGTCGATGTCGATCACCTTGTCGCAGAACTGCAGGCCGGTGACCTTGTCATGCGCGCCCGCGACCATGCGCGCGCCGTTGAGCGAGCGCGCGGCGGCGGCGTAGAGCGTGTCGATCGTGAAGCTCGACTTGCCCGATCCCGACACCCCGGTGATGCAGGTGAAGGTGCCGAGCGGGATCGAGGCGGTGACGTCCTTGAGGTTGTTGGCGCGGGCGCCGTGGACGGTGACCTTCTTGCCGTTGCCCTTGCGGCGCTTCTTCGGCACGTCGACCATGCGGCGGCCCGACAGATAGTCGCCGGTCAGGCTGCCCTCATGCGCGAGGATGTCGTCGAGCGTGCCCTGCGCAACGACCTCGCCGCCATGGACGCCGGCGCCCGGCCCCATGTCGAGGATATAGTCGGCGGTGCGGATCGCGTCCTCGTCATGCTCGACCACGATCACGGTGTTGCCGAGGTCGCGCAGGCGCCGGAGGGTGACGAGCAGCCGGTCGTTGTCGCGCTGGTGCAGGCCGATCGACGGCTCGTCGAGGACGTAGAGCACCCCCGACAGCCCCGAGCCGATCTGCGAGGCGAGGCGGATGCGCTGACTCTCGCCGCCCGACAGCGTGCCCGAGGTGCGATCGAGGTTGAGATAGTCGAGCCCGACATTGTCGAGGAAGCCGAGCCGCTCGACGATCTCCTTGAGGATCCGCTCGGCGATGGCGTTCTGCTGATCGTTGAGGTGGCGCGGCATGTCGCGGAAGAACTTCAGCGCGGGGCCGACCGCGCGGCGGGTCGACATGCTGATGTCCTCGCCCGCGATCTTGACCGCCAGCGCCTCGGGCTTGAGGCGCGCGCCGCCGCACACCTCGCAATGCGCGGCGCTCTGATACTTGGCCAGCTCCTCGCGCATCCACGCGCTCTCGGTCGCGAGCATGCGGCGTTCGAGATTGTGGATCACCCCTTCGAACGGCTTCTGGACGTCGTAGCTCTTGCGGCCGTCGATGAAGGTGAGGGTGATCACCCGCCCCCTGGTGCCGTGGAGGACGGCGTCGCGGGCCTCCTCGGGCAGCTCGTTCCACGGGGTGTCGAGCCGGAAGTCGTAGGCGCGCGCGACCGAGCTGAGCACCTGCATATAATAGGGACTGGGCGGGTTCGACTTGGCCCAGGGCACGACCGCGCCCTGCTTGATCGACAGCGCCTCGTTCGGGACGACGAGCTGCGGATCGAAATAGAGCTTCTCGCCCAGCCCGTCGCAGGCCGGGCAGGCGCCCTGCGGCGCGTTGAACGAGAAGAGGCGCGGCTCGATCTCGGCGATGGTGAAGCCCGAGACGGGGCAGGCGAATTTCTCCGAGAAGGTGACGCGGTTGGCGGGGACGCCGGCGTTCTTCATCTTGCCGCCGGTCCTGCCTTCGGCCGCCATGCCAGCGGAGGCTGGCATCTCGGGAGACGCGGGCGCCGCTTCACTCCCGAGACTCCGGCCTTCGCTGGAGTGACGGGAATCGGGAACAGCTTCGGCATATTGGAAGGATGCGGGCATCTCCCGGACGGAGGGGCGATGCGCGGTCGCCTCGGCCACCGTGGTGTCGACCAGGTCGGCGAAGGCCAGCCCGTCGGCGAGGCGCAGCGCGGTCTCGAGGCTCTGGGCGAGGCGGGTCTCGATGCCGTCGCGGACGACGAGGCGGTCGACCACCACCTCGATGTCGTGCTTGTACTTCTTGTCGAGCGCGGGGGCGGCCTCGATCTCATGCATCTCGCCGTCGATGCGGACGCGGGTGAAGCCCGCCTTCTGCCATTCGGCGAGCTCCTTGCGATATTCGCCCTTGCGGCCGCGCACGACCGGGGCGAGCAGCAGGAAGCGGGTGCCCTCCTTGAGCTGCATGATCCGGTCGACCATCTGGCTGACGGTCTGCGCCGAGATCGGCAGGCCGGTGGCGGGCGAATAGGGGATGCCGACCCGCGCCCACAGCAGGCGCATATAGTCGTAGATCTCGGTCACCGTCGCGACGGTCGAGCGCGGGTTGCGGCTCGTCGTCTTCTGCTCGATCGAGATGGCGGGGGAGAGGCCCTCGATATGGTCGACGTCGGGCTTCTGCATCAGCTCGAGGAACTGGCGCGCATAGGCCGACAGCGACTCGACGTAGCGGCGCTGGCCCTCGGCATAGATGGTGTCGAAGGCGAGGCTCGACTTGCCCGAGCCCGACAGGCCGGTGATCACGATCAGCTTGTCGCGGGGCAGGTCGACGTCGACGCCCTTGAGATTGTGCTCGCGCGCGCCGCGCACCGAAATATGAGTCAGCATATTCGCAAATGTTCCAGATTTGTTCGCGGCGCGCAAGGCGGCTTGTGGGCGAAGGGGCTATCTGGGATCTGGCCGGGCGATTCTCAAGGGCCGCGGCCGGGCGCGGTCAGCGCGTGGCGCCGGGCTTCCACAGCGGATCGCCGGCGCCGGCGCGGTTGAGCCGGCGGGCGAGGACGAACAGATGGTCCGACAGCCGGTTGACATAAGCGAGCCCGACCGGGTTGAGCCCGACATCGGCATCGGCCGCCACCGCCGCGCGCTCGGCCCGGCGGCAGATCGCGCGGGCGAGGTGGACCGCCGCCGCGCCGGGGTCGCCGCCCGGCAGGACGAAGCTGCGCAGCGGCTCGAGTTCGGCGTTCATCGCGTCGATCTCCGCCTCCAGCCGCTCGACCTGCGCGGCGACGATGCGCAGGCGCATCTCCGACGGCGCGAAATCGGGACCGGGGGTGGCGAAGTCGGCGCCGAGGTCGAACAGCTCGTTCTGGATGCGGCCGAGCTGGGCGCGGGCGTCGTCGGGCAGGGCGTGGGTCAGCGCGACGCCGATCGCCGAGTTGAGCTCGTCGACATCGCCGATCGCGGCCATGCGCGGCGCGCTCTTCGACAGGCGCGACCCGTCGACGAGGCCGGTCTCGCCCCGGTCGCCGGTGCGCGTGTAGATCCTGGTCAGGCGAACCATCGGGCGGGGCCGTCTATTGGCGGCTCATGATCAGCAGCAGGATGACGAGGATGATCGCGATCGCCTGGAAGGCGATGCGCATCCGCATCATCTTGTTCTGCTTGAGCCCCGACTGGTTCACGCCGCCCGCCTTCAGGTCGGCTTCGGTCGTCCGGAGGAAGGCGATGATCCCGCGCACCAGCGCCACGACGGTCGCGACCATCGCGGCGAGGATCAGGATGAAGAAGAAAGTGTTTCCGCTCATGGCAGGGGGTTTAGCGCGGGCGGGGGGCGAGGTCGAAGGAAAAGAGGGGGCGTTCTCTCTTCCCGTCGTGCCAGCGCAGGCTGCGCATCCAGGAGATGAGGTGGCGTCCCAGCCTCACGAGATGCCAGCCTGCGCTGGCATGACGACATCTTTTTTACTCGCTCTCCACTCACGTCACCCCAGCGCAGGCTGGGGTCTCGGGAGATGACGTGGCGCCCCRGCCTCCTGAGATGCCAGCCTGCGCTGGCATGACGATATTTTTTTAACTCGTTCTCCCGGCACGTCACCCCAGCGCAGGCTGGGGTCTCGGGAGATGAYSTGGCGCCCCGGCCTCCTGAGATGCCAGCCTKCGCTGGCATGACGATTGGGGGAGGGGAGGATTACGAAAGAAGCCGTTCGAACAGGTCCGCCCATTCGGGATTGCCCTCTTCGACCAGCCGGATCTTCCACGCGCGCTTCCAGGCCTTCAGCGCCTTTTCGCGCGCGATCGCCTCGTCGATCGTCGCATGCTCCTCGGCATGGACGAGCCGGCAGAGATTGTAGCGCCTGCAGAAATCCGCGCCGTCGCCCTGGCGATGCTGGTGGATGCGGGCGGCGAGATGGGCGGTGACGCCGACATAGAGCGTGCCGCGCGGCCGGTTGGTCATGATGTAGGTCCAGCCGCCCTTCCGCATGACGCAAGCGTAACGAACCTCTCCGGAGATGCCAGCCTGCGCTGGCATGACGGTTTCTTTTTTCCTCGCTCTCCAATGACGCCACCCCAGCGCAGGCTGGGGTCTCGGGAGAGGTGCGGCGCGCTCAACGGCGGTGGGGCGCCGAGCCTCGTAGCCGCGCCACCAATGCGGCCGCATCGGCGCCCCCGGCGCGCATCGACGCCAAGGTCGGGGAGCCCGCGCGCTTGGCGAGGCGATCGCCGTTCGCGTCGGTCAGCAGCGGGTGGTGGTGGTAGCGCGGCGTCGGCAGCCCCAGCAGCGCCTGGAGCAGCCGGTGGACATGGGTCGCGGCGAACAGGTCCTGCCCGCGCACCACGTCGGTCACGCCCTGCGCGGCGTCGTCGACGGTGACGGCGAGGTGGTAGCTGGTCGGCGCGTCCTTGCGGGCGAGGACGACGTCGCCATGGACGCCGGGGGTCGCGGCGACCGTGCCCGCACCGGCGTCGTGCCAGGCGAGCGGGCCGCATTGCGCGACGGCCTTCGCGACGTCGAGCCGCCAGGCATGCGCCTCGCCCGCCGCTATCCGTGCGGCGCGCTCCTGGGGCGACAGGCCGCGGCAGATCCCCGGATAGAGCGGGCCGCCATCGGGACTCACGGCCGGCCCGTGCGGCGCGGCGGCGCTCGCGGCGATCTCGGCGGCGATGCGGGCGCGGGTGCAGAAGCAGGGATAGACGAGCCCCGCCGCCTTCAGCCGGTCGAGCGCGGCGGCATAGAGCGGCAGCCGCCGCGACTGGAAGACGACCTCCCCGTTCCAGGCGAGGCCGAGCCAGCGCAGGTCCTCGACGATCCCCTCGACATGTTCGGGCCGGCAGCGGGTGGGGTCGATATCCTCGATGCGCAGCAGGAAACGCCCGTTTCCCGCGCCGTCCGGGCCATGCGCCAGATCGTGCGCCAGCAGCGCCGAGAAGGCGTGGCCGAGGTGGAGCCGTCCGGTCGGGCTCGGGGCGAATCGGGAAATCAGCGCGGAAGGCACGGGGACTCTTGACGGGGAGTCAGTGGAAATGCTGTCATGCCCATGTCACGCTTTCCGGCGAAAGGGTGGCCACGAGGGCGCGGCCGGTTCGGCCATAGGCGTTCCGGTGTGCGAACGGAAGGTCGAGGGGCGAAGCGGGTGGGGCTCTCCATCCTGCTGGAGGCCTTGGTTCGACCATGTACCACTCCGATCTCATGCGACATCCGGACAGTTGCCCGGCGCTGGTGCTCAACGCCGACTATACGCCGCTGAGCTATTACCCGCTGTCCCTCTGGAACTGGCAAACCGCCATCAAGGCGGTTTTTTTGGAGCGGGTCGACATCGTCTCGCACTATGACCGCGAGGTCCGCAGCCCCAATTTCGCGATGAAGCTGCCCTCGGTGATCGCGCTCCGCCAATATGTGAAGCAGTCGGACAACCCCGCCTTCACCCGGTTCAACCTGTTCCTGCGCGACCGTTTCTGCTGCCAATATTGCGGCGCGCTGTCCGACCTCACCTTCGACCATGTCATCCCGCGCGCGCAGGGCGGGCGGACGACCTGGGAGAATGTCTCCACCGCCTGCGCGCCGTGCAACCTGCGCAAGGGCGGCCGCACCCCGCGCCAGGCGAACATGCGCCTGTTCGAGACCCCGCGCCGGCCGACCAGCTGGGAATTGCAGGAGAACGGCCGCAGCTTCCCGCCGCATTATCTCCACCAGAGCTGGCGCGACTGGCTCTACTGGGACGTCGAGCTGGACGCCTGACGGCCGCGTGCCGCCAGGTGGGAGGCCGCGTCCGGCGATTGCGAACAATGGTTAACATCCCGTGCATTCCCCGTTGCCCCCCGCGCCCGCGCGGCGTAATCCCGCTGCGGGGTTTCGGTCGCGGCCATGTGGTCCGCAGGGGGAGACATTATGTATTCGTCCGAAGTGCAGCTCCGCGACGGCGCCAATCGCCGCGCCACGCCGCGCGGGGCCGCCGCCTTCGACACCCGCTTCCGCATGCCGGCGGCATCGAGCCGCTCGCCCTGCCGGATCATCGACATCTCCAGCAGCGGCGCGCGCCTACGCCTCTACCAGCAGCTGCCGCCCGAGACCTCGATCCGCCTGTCGCTGCCCGGCAAGGGGCTGGTCGACGCGCACATCGTCTGGGCCGACGGCCGCGAGGCCGGCTGCCGCTTCGACCGCCCACTCGACGACGCGACGGTGACGGTGCTGCGGGCGAGCGCGACCGAGCGCGGCGCGGCTTAGGATTTTCCTGAGGGCCGTCGGCCGGCCGGCCGGCGCATCATTTCGCCGGCAGCTGGTCCAGTATCTCGTGCAGCGCGCCGAGGCATTCGGCGCCCAGCCGCTTCGACCGTTCGGGCGACCAGCCATGCCCGGCGTCGGGCAGGTCGTCATTGTCCTTGAACGGCATCTCCAGCGTCGCCGCGACGCAGCCGAAGCGCTGGGCCAGCTGGTTGGTCGACATCGACAGGTTCGCCTTGCCCTTCGCCGCCGTCGGATAGCCGTGGCGCGTCTGGAAGTCGGGGCTGCGCCGCGCGAGCGTGTCGCGGAACAGATGGTAGAGCCGGCCCTGCTCCTCGGTCCAGCCGGGGATGCCCTCGAACCCGGCGATGAAGACGTGCGGGATCGCCTCGTCGCCATGCACGTCCATCGCGAAGTCGACGCCGGTCGCGTCCATCCGTCGCAGCACGTGATGGACCTCGGGGCTCCGCTCCAGGGTCGGCCCGTGCCATTCGCGGTTGAGGTTCACCCCGGCGGCGTTGGTGCGCAGATGGCCGCGCCGCGACCCGTCCGGGTTCATGTTGGGGACGAGATGGAGGGTCGCCCGCCGGCGGAGGCTGCGCGCGACGGGATCGTGCGGATCGGTCAGCCGCTCGAGCGCGCCTTCCATCCACCATTCGGCCATGCTCTCGCCCGGATGCTGGCGGGCGTAGAGCCAGACCGCCTTCGGCCCCTCGCCGATCGTCAGCAGGTCGAGGTCCTGCCCGTCGAGGGTGGCGCCGAGCCGTTCATGGGAGACCCCCGGCGCGGCGGCGATGCGCGCGACCAGGTCATGGTGCCGCTCCATCGAATAGGGCGCGAAATAGGCGAGCCAGACGCTGTCGGCGTCGGGGGTGACCTCGATCGTCAGCGCGCCGTCGGCATAGGTCGTGGGCACGCGCTTCCACACCTGCCGGTCGGACGAGCAGCAGGCCTTGTAGTCCTTCCATCCGTCGGGATAGGCCGCGCCCCCGGCATTGCCGATGCGCAGCGTGACGGGCACCCCCTTCGCGCCGCTCAGGCGGAAATGGAACCACTGGTAGAAGTCGGACTGGTGGTCCTTGACGATGGCGAGGTCGAACCGGGTGCCGTCCCGGCCGGTCAGGACTATGTTGCCGCTGTCGAAGCCGCTCGAGATGCTGATGCTGTCATGATCGTTCATTTCACCGTGATAGTCTCGCCCGAGCGGCCGGGGAAGTCCTTGAAAAGGGCCGCTGCCAGGCGCGACACCGCCGCCTCGGGACCCGCGGCGGGGGTATTGTCGCGCGCCACCGTCTCGGCGCGGCCCTCCCAGATCACCGTGCCTTCGGAGCGGCGCTTGAGCTGGACCGACAGCTGGGTCAGCACGTCCATCTTCTCGCGCTGCTTGCCGATCGGGAAGCTGACCGACCCGCCGAGGCCGACGCTGGTGCCGCCGCCCCAGCCGCCGCCGCTGCCGCCGCCCAACCCGATCGACATCGACGATCCGCGCGTCTGGTCGGTCGGGCGCCAGCTGCGCCGCACCTCGGTGACGGCGACCAGTTCGGACTTGGTCAGGTCGGGTGCGATCCCGAAGCCGAGCCGGTCGAGCTCGGCGCGGACGATACGCGCATAGCCCTGGAATTCGAGATCCCGGGCGAGGGTCGGGTCGCGCGGCTCGACCGTGACCTGTCCGGGCGCGATCGGCTGGCCGAGATGGAAGCGCGTCACCTGGGTCTGCGGCGTCTGCGAGGCGCAGCCGGCCAGCGCGACGACGGTACCGATCATAAGGGCCTTGGACAGCAGGTTCCGCGTCGTCATGTCTTTCTCCCGAGCGATGCTCCGGCATCGAAACGCGGAAGCAACGAAATGGGTGCATGGAATCTTTTTGGTTTCGCCTCAAGCGCCGGCGCGAGGCATTCGTCCGGCGCCCGGCGCTTGAGGCCAGACAAGAAGCTGAATCGCTTGACTCCTTCGATGCCAGACCATAGGGGAGCGCCTCGTTTTTCCATATATCAGCTTAGAAAGCAGGCGCAGACGCCATGAAGATCCGCAACTCTCTCAAGTCGCTCAAGGACCGGCATCGGGACAACCGCGTGATCCGTCGTCGTGGCCGCACCTATGTGATCAACAAGACCAACCGCCGCTTCAAGGCGCGCCAAGGCTGATCACCGCGTCTCGCACGCGCGCCGTCATCTTCGATGTCGGCAATGTGCTCTACGACTGGAATCTCCGGCAGTTCTTCGAAAAGCTCGTGCCCGCGCACGAGCTCGAACTGTTTCTGCGCGACGTCGTCACGCTCGACTGGCATGGCCAGCACGATGCCGGCCGACCCTTCGCCGAGACGAGCGCCGAGCTGATCGCGGCCTGGCCGCGCTTCGCCGGCGCGATCGCTGCCTTCGGCCCGCGCTTCTCCGACACCGTCACCGGCCTGTTGCCGGGCATGGGGGAGATCGTCCGCGACCTCCACGCGCGCGGCGTGCCGCTCTATGCGATCACCAATTTCAGCCATGAATTCTGGCCGCCCTTCCGCACGCGCGAGGCGGCGCTGTTCGACCTGTTCGAGGACATCCTCGTCTCGGGCGAGGTCAGGCTGGTGAAGCCCGATCCCGCGATCTACGCGATGGCGCTCGACCGCTTCGGGCTGGCCGCCGGCGAGGCGATCTTCATCGACGACCGCGCCGACAATGTCGCGGCGGCCGAGGCGGCGGGGATCGCCGGCCACCTGTTCGTCGGCGCCGAACCGCTGCGCGCCGCCCTCCGGGCGCGGGGATTGCTGCCCCCGGTCGACTGATCGTGGCGATCGATCCGGCGATTTGATTTCGGTCAAAGCCGATTCGCGCATCCGGCGCGATGCTGCCTCCACAGACAAGGAGGCACATATGCTCGGTTTCTTCGGTGATCATTTCCTCATCCTGCCCGTCGCGGCGGCGCTGCTGTTCATGGCGGTGGTGAACTTCGTCGCCATCGAGGACGCGATGCGGCACTGATCTCCGCTCCACGCTTTCGGATTTGCGTTTCGGCCAGGCCGGAAACGGCGGCGCCCCTCCCCTCCTCCGGGGCGCCGCCGTATTTTTTCGGCTTCACTCGATTCGCCAGGGATTCCGCGCGCGGAACTTCGCGCTGATCGAGCGCGGAAATCTGTACGAGGCGCCGGCCTGAGAAGAAGCGGGACCCCGGGTCAGGCCCGGGGTGACGGGATACGGAGGTCACCCCGGGCTTGACCCGGGGTCCCGCTTCCTTTTCCTTTCGTCGGATGGGGCAGAGCGGTGGTTGGGTCTATATGATGGCCGATCGGTATCGCGGGACGATCTACGTCGGTGTGACTTCCGATCTTTCCGCGCGCATATCGCAGCCTGGTCTGGGCCGAGCGCGTGCCGTCGATCATCGACGCCATCGCACAGGAAAAGCGCGTCAAGCGCTGGTCGCGCGCCTGGAAGTTCGCGCTGATCGAGCGCGGAAATCCAGAATGGCGGGATTTGTACGACACGCTGGCCTGAGAAGAAGCGGGACCCCGGGTCAGGCCCGGGGTGACGGCAATGTATGGCGACGAACCCACGAAGCCGGAGACACGCTCGAAGAAGGCAGGGGCGCCACCGTTTCCGCCGCACCGACCTCCGCATCTCGTCACCCCGGGCTTGACCCGGGGTCCCGCTTCCTTTGCCTTTCGTCGGATGGGGCAGAGCGGTGGTTGGGTCTATATGATGGCCGATCGGTATCGCGGGACGATCTACGTCGGTGTGACTKCCGATCTTTCCGCGCGCATATCGCAGCAYCGTACGGGCACGGGATCGGCTGGTCTGGGCCGAGCGCGTGCCGTCGATCATCGACGCCATCGCACAGGAAAAGCGCGTCAAGCGCTGGTCGCGCGCCTGGAAGTTCGCGCTGATCGACCGGGGTGACGATGCAGAGCTACCGCTCCCCTATATTATCCGTACGGCGGATGAAGTCGGCGACGTTGTCGTGCAGTGCCTTCAGCGACGGGCGGTGCAGATAGACCATGTGGCCCGACGGATAATAGCGATACTCGATATTGGCCTGGAGCGCGGCCGGCACCGGCAGGTGGCGCAGTTCGTAGACCCCCGCGAAATAGGGGGTCGAGACGTCGAACCAGCCGCCGTTGACCATGATCTTCATCGTCGGGTTGCGCTTCATCGCCACGGCCAGGTCGGGCAGGACGTTGGGCAGCGCGATCAGCGGCTTGCCGGCGCCGGGCGGCTGGTGCTTATAGTCCCAGCTGCCATAGACATCGAGGCTGGTCTGGTAGTGGCGGCCCTCGCCATAATGCAGCGTGCCGCGCACATAGTCGTTGAACGCCCCGGCATAGGCCGCGCCGATCGCCGACCCCTGCGGGTCATAGTCGGCGACCTTGCTCAGCGGATCGATCGTCCAGCCGGTGAAGCGCGTGTCGAGCGTGCCGGTGGTGAGGTCCCGGTCCTGCAGCAGCTCCTTCTGGAGCGCGCCATATTCGATGCGGAGGTTGGTCTTCAGCAGATAGGCGACCGGCAGGCCGGTATAGGCCGCCAGCTTCTCGGCGATCGCCTGCCGCTGCGCCGCCGGCAGCGCATTGCCCTGCATCAGCGCCAGCGCATAGTCGGTGGTGGCGAAGCGCTCGACTTCGGCGAGGAACGCCTGGAGATCGTCGGGCCGGTCGGCGACGCGGCGGTGATACCAGGCGGTCGCGGCATAGGTGGGCAGCGAGACGATATAGGGCAGGTCGATGCCGGGATTGGCCTGCGGATCGTCGGGGACGAGATCCCAGTTGAGGATGTCCGACAGCAGCATCACGCCGTTGAGGTCGACATCCTGGTCCTGCAGCGCCCTGGCGAGGCCGGCGGCGCGCATCGTGCCGTAGCTTTCGCCGAACAGATATTTGGGCGAGGCCCAGCGGCCGTGCTTCGACAGGAACTCGACGACGAAGCGGGCGAAGGCATGGATGTCCTGGTCGACGCCGTAGAAGGCCTTGTCCCTGTCCTTGCCCGCGACCCGGCTGAAGCCGGTGCCGGGCGCATCGATGAAGATGAGGTCGGACGCGTCGAGCAGCGCCTGGTCGTTGGCGACGACCCGGTAGGGGGCGGCCGAGGCCTGCCCCGCATCGCCCGTCTCGACGCGCACCGGCCCGAACGCCCCCATGTGCAGCCAGATGCTCGACGAGCCGGGACCGCCATTGAAGACGAAGGTGATGGGCCGGCTGGCGGCGGGCACGCCGGTCCGAACATAGGCGACGTAGAACATCGACGCCTCGGCCTGGGTCTTCCCGTCCTTCTTCCCCGCCTCGTCGCGTGCGGGCACGTCGTCCCAGTCCCTGGGATGGACGACCAGGGTGCCCGCGATCGCCTGATAGGGGATGCGGGTGCCGCCGACGGTGACCGATCCGGTCGACCGCACCTCGTCGGACCGGAAGCGCTCCCCGGCCGACGAGGCGGGCGGATCCTCCGCTTCGGTCGCGGGCGCCGCGACGGCGGGCGCGGCGGTGGCGGGCGCGGTTGCGGCGAGCAGGGCGGCAAGCGTGGCGGCGAGGACTGGCTTCATGGACGGGCTTCTCATCGATGGGGCCGCGAACGGCGCTAAGCCGGCATCATGAATCGCCCGGCGGCGCTTGCAATGTGTTTTTGCGGATATACGCGCCAAGCGGCCGGCGCTGCCCGGACAAGCGGCCGGCCCGGCGATCAGGCGGGCGACCAGACCACCGGATCGCCGACGCGGATCTCGCCGGTCGAGACGACCTCGGCATAGGCGCCCAGGCAGGGCAGCGGGCCCATGTCGAGAACCTCGACGCGGTTGCGCTTCGCGACGGCGAGGGTCAGGCGCGGATCGGGCGGCACGGACCCGTGCGCCAGGGTCGGGACGGCGCATCTCGGGGTCGGCAGCGTTACCCGCAGCCGGACGGCGTCGCCGATGGCGAGCGTCCCGCCGACCCAGTCATTCTCGACGAAGGGCTTTGCCGCGGTCCGGATGACGATGTTCGGACGGAAGCGAACGGGCTCCGGCACCCCCGCAAGCGAATCGGCCGCCATCGCATCGAGGCTGTCGGTGGCGATCAGATGGATCGGCGCATAATCGAAGAAGCCGCCTTCGGGCGCGCCCATCCCGACCGGCAGGACGATCGCCTCGACATCCGCGCCGCTGCCGGCCTCGGCCACCGCCTCGGGCACCGCGCGGTCCATCAGCAATTGCTCGGGACGTTCCAGCGCGAGCCGGACCCGTCGCCCGAGCGCGGCGGACAGCGCCGCGCCGATCGCGTCGCCATCGCCGGCCGACATGGTCGATCCGTCGGGAAAGCGGACCCGGACGCCGCCGCCGCCGTCCGGATCGAAGGTCGCGGCGAAGCCGAGCATCGCGCGCCAGCGGTGCGGCAGTTTCGCGGTGACGACCTTGCCCGTTTCCTCGTCGATGAAGGCGCAGACGCGATCGCCCTCCAGCCCGCGGGTGTCTATCCGCGCCGCCGCCAGCATCTCTCCCCCCATCGACTTGACGGGGTAGCGCCGCAATTCCTCGACCTGACCCAGATGTTCCACCGCTTCGCTCCCGACCGCCCGCCTATGCCCACGCTTAGCCACGGCCGGCGCGAACGGAAAGAGACGGGGACCGGCGAACCGGCTGCTGGCCGGCCCACCAACGAGATTCGGCCGGCCGGCCAAATTACCGGGCGACGGCCCCGCGCGATCGGGTGCCGAGGCCCGAGCGTGGACGGGTTATCCCGAATAACCCTTGAGCTCGTCGCCCGTCAGCCGGACGACGTGGATCATGTTGGTCGATCCCGGCGTCCCGAACGGCACGCCCGCGACGACGACGATGCGGTCGCCGGCATTGGCGAGCTTGTGGCGCAGCGCCATGCGCTTGGCCTTGCCGACCATCTCCTCGAAGCTGGCGACGTCGCGGGTGCGGACCGAATGGCTGCCCCACAGCAGCCCGGTGCGCCGTGCGGTGGCAAGCTTCGGGGTGAGCACCAGCAGCGGCACCGACGGCCGCTCGCGGGCGATGCGCCGCGCGGTCGAGCCCGAGAGGGTGAAGCAGATGATCAGGCTGGCCGAGACGGTCGAAGCGATCTGCGCGGCGGCCTCGGCGAGCGCGTCGGCGGTGGTCGCGTCGGGGTGGGTCTGGGTGAAGTGGAGGCGCGCGGCATAGCCGGGATCGCTTTCGACCGAGCGCGCGATCGCGTCCATCATCGCCACCGCCTCCTCGGGCCACTGGCCGCTCGCCGATTCGGCCGACAGCATCACCGCGTCGGCGCCGTCGTAGATCGCGGTCGCGACGTCGGACACCTCGGCGCGGGTCGGGCTGGGCGACTGGATCATCGATTCGAGCATCTGGGTCGCGACCACCACCGGCCGGCCCATCCGTCGCGCGGTCTCGACGATGCGCTTCTGCATCGGCGGCACCCGCTCGGGCGGCAGCTCGACGCCCAGGTCGCCGCGCGCGACCATCACCGCGTCGGCGATCTCCAATATCTCGTCGAGCCGCTCGACCGCGGCGGGCTTCTCGATCTTGGCGAGCAGCGCCGCCTTGCCGCCGATCAGCCGGCGCGCCTCGGCGACGTCCTCGGGCCGCTGGACGAAGCTCAGCGCGATCCAGTCGGCGCCGTGATCGCAGGCGAAGGTCAGGTCGCGGCGATCCTTCTCGGTCAGCGCCGCCATCGGCACGATCACGTCGGGGACGTTCAGCCCCTTGCTGTTCGACAGCGCGCCGCCGACCTCGACCAGCGTCTCGATCCGGTCGGCATGGACGGTGCGGACGCGCAGCACCAGCTTGCCGTCGTCGAGCAGCAGGCGCGCGCCGGGCTCGAGCGCCTCGAAGATCTCGCGGTGCGGCAGCTGCACCCGGTGCAGGTCGCCCGGCGCGGGATCGCGGTCGAGGACGAAGGCCTGGCCGGTCGCCAGCTGGACCGAGCCGTCGGCGAATTTGCCGACCCTGAGCTTCGGGCCCTGCAGGTCGAACAGGATCGTCGTCGCGCGGCCGAGCTCCTTCTCCATCGCCCGGATCGCCTGGACGATCGGGATCTTGTCCTCATGGCCGCCGTGGCTCATGTTGATGCGGAAGGCGTCGGCGCCCGCGCGGAACAGCTTCGCGATCATCTCGGGCGAGCTGCTCGCCGGACCCAGCGTGGCGAGCACGCGAACCTTGCGCTGACGGGGGGGAATCTGGATGTCCACGTGCGCTTCCGCTTCTCGGTGAGAGGTCTCAGGAGCACCTCGGGATAGAATCTGGCGCCGAGATGGCAACCCCTTCCGTCGCCGCCCTGTCATGGTTCGCCGCATCGGGCGCTTCGCCGATTCCCCGTTGAGCCCCCGCGCGCCTGCCTCTACAGCCTGCGCCTTCACGCACATCGAGGGATACGCGAATCATGGCCGAAGCCGACACGACCGAAGACAAGGGCAGCATCGCGGCGCAGGAGCTGCGCCTGTTCGTCGAGCGGGTCGAGCGGCTCGAGGAAGAGAAGAAGGGCATCGCCGACGACATCAAGGACGTCATGTCCGAGATGAAGGGCCGCGGCTACGACACCAAGATCGTGCGCAAGCTCATCTCGATCCGCAAGAAGAAGAAGGGCGAGCACGAGGAAGAGGCGATGGTCCTGGAGACCTACATGGCCGCGCTGGGGATGATCTAGGATAGTCCCTCACCAACGCAATGACCGTCCTTCCAGCGAAGGCTGGAATCTCGGGAGACGAGGGGACCGCTCCTCGCCCGAGACCCCAGCCTCCGCTGGGGTGACGGCTGGGGGAAGAGCGATTTGACCCCCGCCGCCCATCAGCCTAGGCAACGGGCTCGTCAGAGCCCGCAAGGCCGAACGGCCGCCCGAGCTTATGCGAGGATAGCCAAGCCGGACGGACGTCCGGCGCCCGGCGCTTGAGGGCCCAACCAAAATGTCCACCTTCCAGCTCGACACCGCCACCAGCCGCGCCAATCCGACCCCCGCGCCGATGAAGCGGCTCACCGTGCCCGCGATCCGCGCCGCGAAGGGCAAGGTGCCGCTGGTGATGCTCACCGCCTATTCGGTCCGGATGGCGCAGATCCTCGATCCGCATTGCGACATGCTGCTGGTCGGCGACAGCCTGGGCCAGGTGATCTACGGCCTGCCGTCGAGCATCCCGGTCAGCCTCGACATGATGATCGCGCATGGCGCCGCGGTGGTGCGCGGCAGCTATCACAGCCTCGTCATCGTCGACATGCCGTTCGGCTCCTATGAGGAAAGCCCCGCACAGGCCTTCCGCTCGGCGTCGCGCGTGCTGAAGGAAACCGGCGCGGCGGCGGTCAAGCTCGAGGGCGGCGCGGCGATGGCCGAGACGATCGCCTTCCTGACCGCGCGCGGCATCCCGGTGGTCGGCCATGTCGGGCTCACCCCGCAGGCGGTCAACGCGCTGGGCGGCTATGGCGCGCGCGGGCGCACCCAGGAGGAATATGCCCGGCTGATCGACGACGCCAAGGCGGTCGCCCGGGCGGGTGCCTTCTCGGTGGTGGTCGAGGGCGTGGTCGAACCGCTGGCGATCGAGATGACGCGCGCGATCGACGTGCCGACGATCGGCATCGGCGGATCGGCGCAGTGCGACGGCCAGGTCCTCGTGATCGACGACATGCTGGGCATGTTCGACCGGGTGCCGCGCTTCGTGAAGAAATATGAGCAATTGTCGGGCAGGATCGACGCGGCGGTGGCGGACTATGCCGCCGATGTCCGCGCGCGCGCCTTCCCGACGGTCGACCAGACCTATCAGCCCAAGCCGTGAGCGCCGGCCCGACAACCACGGGCTCCGTTCACCCGCCATATCTATTGGCTATGGCACCCGACGGCGCGGCTCGCTAATAGAGCCGGCATTCCTAGTTTCGGAGAAGATGCTTGGCCTCCACGCCGCCCACCGAAGAAGCCTTCCTGCGCGAGGTCGACGACGAGCTGCGCCGCGATCAGCTCCAGACCATGGTCCGGCATTATGGACGGATCGGCCTGCTCGTGCTGCTCGTCCTCCTGCTCGCGCTCGCCGGCTTCCTCTACTGGCGCCAGGCGTCCGAGAAGAAGGCCGAGGCGCAGGGCGAGGAGATGGGCGCGCTGATCGCTGACGTGCAGGCCAGCCGCGCGACCGAGGCCGCCAAGAAGATCGACAGGCTCGTCGCCGAGGGCGGCCCCGGCTACCGGGTGGCGGCGCTGCTGACCAAGGCGACGCTGGCCGCCGAACGTGGCGACACCAAGAGCGCGATCGGCATCTATGCCGGCATCGCCGCCGACGAGACGGTCGCCCAGCCCTATCGCGACATCTCGCTGATCCGCCAGACCCTGCTCGAATATGACGGCCTGAAGCCGCAGCAGGTTATCGACCGGCTCAAGCCGCTGACGGTCGAGGGCAACGCCTTCTTCGGCGCCGCGGGCGAGATGACCGCGATCGCCCTGATCCAGACCAACCGCGGCGCGGAGGCGGGCCGGCTGCTCGCCGCCATCGCCCGCGACAAGACGATGCCGGACACGTTGCGGACCCGAGCCGCGCGCCTCGCGACCAGCCTCGGCGTCACTGTCGACGCCGCGTCCGCCGCCGCCCCCGCTGACAAGGATTGATCGGATGAACCGGAAGCTCATGGCGCTCACCGCGGCGCTGGCGATGACGACGATGCTCGCCGGCTGCGGCATCTTCGGCGGCGGCGAGGGCAAGAAGCCCAAGACTCCGGTGCTGGGCCAGCGCATCTCGATCCTGACCGCGGAGACCGGGGCCGAGGTCGATCCGACGCTGGAGGTGGTGCCCGTCACCGTGCCCCCCGAGCAGGTCAACCCGGAATGGGCGCAGCCGGGCGGCAACGCCACCAAGTCGATGGGCCATGTCGCGCTCGGCCAGCAGCTCGGCGTCGCCTGGGACCGGAAGATCGCCGGATCGACCAAGAAGGCCCGGCTCGCCGCGGGGCCGGTGGTCGGCGCCGGCCGCGTCTATGTGATCGACGTCGATGCCGAGATCCACGCCTATGACCTGAAGAGCGGCGCCCCCGTCTGGACCGCGACCCTTTCGGACAAGGGCGGCAACAAGTCGTCGCTGTTCGGCGGCGGCGTCAGCTACGGCAACGGCAAGGTCTATGCCACCAACGGCGTCGGCGATGCCGCCGCGTTCGACGCGGGCACCGGCAACCAGCTGTGGAAGGTGCGCCCGGGCGGCCCGCTGCGCGGCGCGCCCTCGATCGGCAGCGACGCCATCTATGTGATGAGCCAGGACAATCAGCTCTTCGCGCTCAAGGAAGGCAATGGCGAGCAGATCTGGACCGCGAGCGCCAGCCTCGAGAACGCCGCCGTGTTCGGGGTCGGCGCCCCGGCGGTCGGCCAGGGCACCGTCATCGCCGGCTTCTCGTCGGGCGAGCTGAGCGCCTATCGCTACGAGAATGGCCGCGCGGTGTGGCAGGACTCGCTGTCGCGGACCAGCATCACCACCTCGGTCGCCAGCCTCGTCGACATCGACGCATCGCCGGTGATCGACCAGGGCCGGGTCTATGCGGTCGGCCAGGGCGGCCGCATGGTCGCGATGGACATCGTCACCGGCCAGCGGCTGTGGGAGCTCAACATCGCCGGCATCGAGACGCCGTGGGTCGCCGGCGAATGGCTGTTCCTCGTCACCGACGACGCCAAGCTGCTCTGCATCGCCCGCAACAGCGGCCGCATTCGCTGGCAGACCAAGCTCGACCGCTGGAAGAACCCGAAGAAGAAGAGCAAGCCGATCGGCTGGTCGGGCCCGGTGCTCGCCGGCGGCCGCCTGATCCTCACCAACACCGAGGGGCAGATCGTCAACGTCGCGGTCGAGGACGGCAAGGTCGGCACCGTCACCAAGCTCGGCGACACGATCTACGCCGCGCCGGTGGTGGCCGACAACACGCTGCTGGTGATGACCGACAAGGGGCGGCTGGTAGCGTATAGATAGGCCGGCGGGCGCCGGGCGGCCGGCGTCCGCCGGCCTTGGCTTTCGCGGGGATAGCGCGGCGGCCGTTCGGCCTTGCGGGACGCTGCCGCGTCCCGTTCCACCGCAAGAGCCAAGGGTCGGAGCCCGTCGGGGCTCAGCAAGCGCGAACGCGCGCCCGAGCTTGTGCGAGGAAGCCAAGGTCGGCGATGCCGGCCGCCCGGCGTTTGAGGGCTAACAAAAGACTCCTAATATCGCTATGGGCCCCCTCCCATGGCAATACTCCCCACCGTCGCGATCGTCGGCCGTCCCAATGTCGGCAAGTCGACGCTGTTCAACCGCCTGGTCGGCAAGAAGCTGGCACTGGTCGACGACCGGCCCGGCGTCACCCGCGACCGGCGCGAGGGCGACGCGACCCTGATCGGCCTCGACTTCCGCATCATCGACACCGCCGGCTTCGAAACCGACGACCCGCAGACGCTCCCCGGCCGGATGCGCGCGCAAACCCAGGCCGCCGTCGGCGAAGCCGATGTCGCGCTGTTCATGATCGACGCGCGCGCGGGGCTGACCCCGCTCGACGAGGAGATCGCGCGCTGGCTGCGCAGCGAGGATACGCCGGTGGTGCTCGTCGCCAACAAGGCCGAGGGCAGGGCGACCGAGGGCGGGGTGCACGAGGCGTTCAGCCTGGGCCTGGGCGATCCGATTCCCTTCTCGGCCGAGCATGGCGAGGGCCTGGTCGACCTGTTCGAGGCGCTGCGCCCGCATATCGAGCGCGACGAGGAGACCGACGAGGCGGACCCGGGCGAAGACGAGGAGGGCGGTCCGCTCAAGCTGGCGATCGTCGGCCGTCCCAATGCCGGCAAGTCGACCCTGATCAACAAGATTCTCGGCGAGCAGCGGCTGATCACCGGGCCCGAGGCGGGCATCACCCGCGATTCGATCGCGATCGACTGGGACTGGAAGGCGCCCGACGGCCAGATCCGGCCGATCCGGCTGATCGACACCGCCGGTATGCGCAAGCGCGCCAAGGTGCAGGACAAGCTCGAGAAGCTGTCGGTCGCCGACGGCCTGCGCGCGGTCGACTTCGCCGAGGTCGTGGTGCTGCTGCTCGACGCCACGCTGGGGCTGGAGGCGCAGGACCTGCGCATCGCCGACAAGGTGCTGCAGGAGGGCCGCGCGCTGATCATCGCGCTGAGCAAATGGGACGTCGCGGCCGATCCGCCCGCGCTGTTCCAGGGCATCCGCACCGCGCTCGACGAAGGGCTCGCGCAGGTTAAGGGCCTGCCGCTGCTGACCGTCTCGGGGGTCAGCGGCCGCGGCATCGACCAGCTGCTCCAGGTCGCCTACGAAACCCGCGACGCCTGGTCGCTGCGCGTGTCGACCGGCAAGCTCAACCGCTGGTTCGAGAAGGCGATCGAGGCCAATCCGCCCCCCGCCCCCGGCGGCCGGCGGATCAAGCTGCGCTACCTGACCCAGGCGCGGACGCGTCCGCCGAGCTTCGTGCTGTTCGGCACCCGGGTCGACCAGCTGCCCGAAAGCTATCGCCGCTACCTGGTCAACGGCATCCGCCGCGACCTCGGCTTCGGCTCGGTCCCGGTCCGGCTCACCGTGCGCGCGCCGAAGAACCCGTTCGACTGATGGAGCCGCTGCGGCTCGACGCGCGCGGCATGCGCTGTCCCTGGCCGGCGGTCCGGCTGGCGCGCGTGCTTCGTGACGGGGCCGAATCGGTATTGATCCTCGCCGACGATCCGATCGCGCCGGGCGAGATCGCGGCGCTCGCAGCGCAGCGGGGATGGTCGGTGACCCCGGCCGCCGAATCGGCCGCGTGGATCGTCAGCAAGGCTGTCACGCCCTGATTTTCCCGGACGAATGTCCGGCTTCGGCGCGCGAAAATATGCCGCCACCGTAACGATCTCGGAAAATCGGGTGAAAACAACGCCCTTACGGTAACCTGACGTTTACGAGCCTTCGCCTATGGCTTCAGCATCGACCAGAGTGCGAATGGGAACGGGACATGGGGCAGAGCGGCAACAGCGTGGTGAACTGGACGACGTTCGACCAGACGCGCGCGCTGATCGGCAGCGATTTCGCCAAGATCCTCGGCTATTATCGCGACGACGCCGCCAAGTGCGTGGTCGCGGTCGAACAGGCGTACAAGCTGCGCGACGCCGTCTCGATGGTCCGGCCCGCCCACACGCTCAAGGGCGATTCGCTGCAGTTCGGCGGCGAGGCGCTCGGCCGGCTCGCCGAGCATATCGAGCATAGCGCGCGCCGCTGCGTCGAGGAGCACAGCGCCCCCGACAAGCTCGACGCCGAGATCATCCGGCTGCGCCCGCTGCTGATCGAGACGCTCGGCGCGTTCGAGCGCGAGCTGACCCGCGGCCAGGCCGCGCCGCTGCGCCGCCCCGCCGCCGCCGGTTTCGGCCGCAAGCAGGGCTGACGATTTCGGTGATGGTCTCCCTCAAGGAATAGCCGTCATGCTGAAGGTGTTTCAGCATGACGGTGGGGAAAGGGGTGGGGCATCGGCCATGACCGACGCCCCCCGCCTCACGTCGCCTTGAGCTCCAGTCTGCCGTCGCCCTCGCCGATCGTGATCGTCGATCCGTCGGGGACCTCGCCCCGGAGCAGCGCTTCGGCGAGCGGGTCCTGCAGATATTTCTGCACCGCGCGCTTGAGCGGCCGGGCGCCGTAGACCGGATCATAGCCGACCCTGCCCAGCCAGGCGCGCGCACCGTCGGTGAGGTCGAGCTTGATCTTGCGATCCTTGAGCAGCTTGCCGACCCGGCCGACCTGGATGTCGACGATCGGGCCCATATGCTCCTGGCCCAGACGGTGGAACAGGATGATCTCGTCGAGCCGGTTGAGGAATTCGGGCCGGAAATGGGCGCGGACGACGTCCATCACCTGGTCCTCGACGCTCTCGACCGCCTGGCCCTCGCCGAGATTGGCGAGGAACTGGCTGCCCAGGTTCGAGGTCAGGATGATCAGCGTGTTCGAGAAGTCGACCGTGCGGCCCTGGCCGTCGGTCAGCCGCCCGTCGTCGAGCACCTGGAGCAGCACGTTGAACACGTCGCCATGCGCCTTCTCGACCTCGTCGAACAGGATGACCTGATAGGGCCGCCGCCGCACCGCCTCGGTCAGCACGCCGCCCTCCTCATAGCCGACATAGCCGGGAGGGGCGCCGATCAACCGGGCGACGCTGTGCTTCTCCATGAACTCCGACATGTCGATGCGCACCATCGCCGACGAATCGTCGAACAGGAATTCGGCGAGCGCCTTGGTCAGCTCGGTCTTGCCGACGCCGGTCGGGCCGAGGAACAGGAAGCTGCCGAGCGGCCGGTTCGGATCCTGGAGCCCGGCGCGGCTGCGGCGGACCGCGCGCGACACCGCCTCGATCGCGTCCTTCTGGCCGATCACGCGCCTGCCCAGCTCCTCCTCCATGGCGAGCAGCTTCTCGCGCTCGCCCTCGAGCATCTTGTCGACGGGGATGCCGGTCCAGCGGCTGACGACGCCGGCGATGTCCTCGGCGGTCACCTCCTCGCGGAGCATGGCGCCGACGGTGGCGCCCTGCGCCTCGGCCAGTTCCTTCTCGAGGCCGGGGATCACGCCGTAGCTGAGCTCGCCCGCGCGGCCGAGATCGCCCCGGCGCTGCGCCTGGTCGAGCTCCATCCGCGCCGCGTCGAGCTGCTCCTTGAGCTTGGCCTCGGCGTTGATCTTGTCCTTCTCGCCCTGCCAGCGCTGGGTGAGCTCGGCCGACTGTTCCTCGAGCTCGACCAGATCGGCCTCGAGCGCGTCGAGCCGGTCCTTGGACGCCGCGTCGGTCTCCTTCTTCAGCGCCTCGCGCTCGATCTTGAGCTGGATGATGCGGCGATCGAGATTCTCGATCTCCTCGGGCTTGGACTCGACCTCCATGCGCAGCCGCGACGCGGCCTCGTCCATCAGGTCGATCGCCTTGTCGGGCAGGAAGCGGTCGGTGATGTAGCGGTTGCCGAGCGTCGCCGCCGAGACGATCGCCCCGTCGGTGATCCGCACGCCGTGGTGCAGCTCGTACTTCTCCTTGAGCCCGCGCAGGATCGAGATGGTGTCCTCGACCGTCGGCTCGCCGACGAACACCGGCTGGAAGCGCCGCTGCAGGGCCGGGTCCTTCTCGACATATTTGCGATATTCGTCGAGCGTGGTCGCGCCGATGCAATGGAGCTCGCCGCGCGCCAGGGCGGGCTTGAGCAGGTTGCCGGCATCCATCGCGCCCTCGGACTTGCCCGCGCCGATCAGCGTGTGCATCTCGTCGATGAACAGGATGATCTGGCCCTCGGCGCCCTTCACCTCGTCGAGCACGCCCTTCAACCGTTCCTCGAACTCGCCGCGATATTTCGCGCCCGCGATCAGGCTGCCCATGTCGAGCGCCATCACCTTGCGGTCCTTCAGGCCGTCGGGCACGTCGCCATTGGCGATGCGCAGCGCGAGCCCCTCGGCGATCGCGGTCTTGCCGACGCCGGGCTCGCCGATCAGGACGGGATTGTTCTTGGTGCGCCGCGCCAGCACCTGGATGGTGCGGCGAATCTCCTCGTCGCGGCCGATCACCGGGTCGAGCTTGCCGTCGCGCGCCGCCGCGGTCAGGTCGCGGGCGAATTTCTTGAGCGCGTCGTAGCGGTCCTCGGCGCTCGCCGTATCGGCGCTGCGGCCGCCGCGCAGCTCGTTGATCGCGCCGTTGAGCGCATCGGCCCGCACGCCGGCCTCGGCCAGCGCCTTGCCGGCCGGGGTGGTGGTGGACAGCGTGAGCGCGAGCAGCATCCGCTCGACGGTGACATAGGAGTCGCCGGCCTTCTGGGCGATCTGCTCGGCCTGGTCGAGGACGCGGGCGAGGTCGTTGTCGAGGCCCGGCGTCTGCTGGGCGCCGCTGCCCGACACCGCCGGGATCTTCGCGAGCGCCGCGTCGGTGGCGCGCATCGCCGTCGCCGCGTCGCCGCCGGCCGCCTTGATCAGGCCGGACGCCATGCCTTGCTCGTCCTCGAGCAGCGCCTTGAGCAGATGCTCGGGGGCGATGCGCTGATGGTTGTTGCGGATCGCGACGGTCTGCGCCGACTGGAGGAAGCCCTTCGCGCGGTCGGTGAATTTCTCGAGGTTCATGCCTGATCCCTGTCTTCTATGTCCGGCGATATGGTGTGGCTTTTGTGCAACACAAGTGTTCGTCGAAACAAGTCCGTCCCCCCTCGTCCATGCCGCGGCACGCTTGCCCGCCCGCCGTGGCGCGCCCGGCCGTTCCGATCCGCCGACCAGCCACCGCCGACAACCGACAAGCGTATTACACGCATATTGCACCCGTCGCGCCAGAGGCTAGACTGCACGGCAATCCTTCCCCCATCCGGAAAGTCCCTAATGCGCCGCAGCCTGTTCCGTCCCGCCGCCGCCCTGCTGTTCGCGACCGCGCTCTCCGTCCCGTCGATCGCCGCCACCCCCGCCACCGCCGCCGCCGCGCCGGCCTCGGTCGCGACGCTCGTGAAGGCGGTCGACATCCCCTATGACAGCTTCACCCTCGACAACGGGCTGCGGGTGATCGTCCATACCGACCGCAAGGCGCCGGTCGTCGCGGTGTCGGTCTGGTATCATATCGGGTCGAAGGACGAGCCCGCGGGCAAGACCGGCTTCGCCCACCTGTTCGAGCATCTGATGTTCAACGGGTCGGAGAACGCCAACGAGGACTTCTTCAAGCCGCTCGAATCGATCGGCGCGACCGACCTCAACGGCACCACCTGGTTCGACCGCACCAATTATTTCGAGACGGTGCCGACCGGCGCGCTCGACCTGGCGCTGTTCCTCGAATCGGACCGCATGGGCCATCTGCTCGGCGCGATCGACAAGGCCAAGCTCGATAACCAGCGCGGCGTCGTCCAGAACGAGAAGCGCCAGGGCGACAACGAGCCCTATGGTCTGGTCGAATATGCCCAGCTCGCCGCGCTGTTCCCCGACGGCCATCCCTATCGCCACTCGACGATCGGCTCGATGGCGGACCTCGACGCCGCCAGTCTCGACGACGTGAAGAACTGGTTCCGCGCGCATTACGGCCCGAACAACGCGGTGCTGGTGCTGGCCGGCGACATCGACGCCGCCACGGCGAAGGCGAAGGTCGCGAAATGGTTCGGCGACATCCCGCGCGGGCCCGCGACGGCGCGCCGCGACGTGCCGGTGCCGACGCTCAAGGCGCCGGTCGACCAGGTGATGAAGGACCGCGTCGCGCAGACCCGCATCTATCGCAACTGGGTGGTGCCGGGCCTCAACGATCCCGACCTGATCCCGCTCGACCTCGGCCTCGACGTGCTCGGCGGGCTCGCCTCGTCGCGGCTCGACAATGCGCTGGTCCGCAAGGCCAAGACCGCCGTCTCGGTGACCGCCAGCGTGCAGGAGTTCGAGAAGATCTCGATCGTCGAGGTGACCGCCGACGTGAAGCCCGGCGTCGACCCCAAGCTCGTCGCGAAGCAGCTCGACGCGCTGATCGCCGAGTTCGTCCGCAACGGCCCGACCGCCGACGAGGTGAAGCGCGCCGCCACCCGGCAGGCGGCGGGCGAGATCGCCGGCCTCGAAACCGTCGGCGGCTTCGCCGGCAAGGCGGTGACGCTGGCCGAGGGCGCGGTCTATTCGAACGATCCCGAGAAGTACAAGAAGGACCTCGCCGCGACGGCGATGGCGACCCCGGCGAGCGTCAAGGCGGCGCTGCAGAAATGGCTCGGCCGTCCCGCCTTCCGGCTGGTCGTCGAGCCGGGCGAGCGGACCGCGTCGGACATGGCGGCGGCCGGGGGCAGCGCGATCGGCGCGTCCGGCGGTGGCATGGGCCCGCGCTATTATCGCGACCCGCGGTTCGAGGGCGGCGCGGCCGCCCCGGCGATCTCGCAGACGCTGAAGCCGACCGCCGCGGTCGACCGCAGCTCGCCCCCGCCGGTCGAGGACATCAAGGACCTGGCCTTCCCCGACGTCGAGCGGACGACGCTGTCGAACGGGATCAAGGTGGTGTTCGCGCGGCGCACGACGGTGCCGACGGTGCGGGTGTCGGTGGCGTTCGACGCCGGCAACGCCGCCGATCCCAAGGCCAAGCTCGGCACCCAGGGGCTGATGCTGTCGCTGCTCGACGAAGGCGCGGGCAAGCTCGACTCGATCGGCATCGCCGAGGCGCAGGAACGACTCGGCGCGCAGATCGCCTCGTCGTCGTCGATGGACCGCACCAATGTGTCGATGTTCGCGCTCAAGGCCAATCTCGCCCCGTCGCTCGACCTGCTCGCCGACATCGTCGAGCGGCCGACCTTCGCGCCGGCCGAGATCGAGCGGCTGCGCGGCCAGATCCTCGCCGGGATCGCCTCGGAGAATTCGCAGCCGCGCGGCATCGCCCGCCGGATCCTGCCGACGCTGCTCTACGGCAATCTCCACCCCTATGGCGTGCCGCTGTCGGGCAGCGGTACCGAGGAAGGGGTGAAGGCGGTCACCCGCGCCGACCTCGTCGCCTTCCACCAGAGCTGGATCCGGCCCGACAACGCCAAGATCTTCGTGACCGGCGACACCACCCTCGACGAGCTCAAGCCGCTGCTCGAGGCGCGCTTCGGCAACTGGGCCGCCCCGGCGGCGGCGAAGGGCGAGAAGCTGTTCCGCATGGACCGCATGGCGCGGCCCGCGCGGATCGTGCTGATCGACCGGCCGCAGAGCCCGCAGAGCTACATCATGGCCGGCCAGCTGCTGCCGACCAAGGGCGTCGACGATCCGCTGGCGCTGATGGCGGCGAACGAGGTGATCGGCGGCAGCTTCCTGTCGCGGCTCAACATGGACCTGCGCGAGAGCAAGGGCTGGGCCTATGGCGCCTTCACCCAGGCGCAGACGCTGCGCGACACCATGCCGCTCTACGTCGTCGCCCCGGTGCAGACCGACCGGACCGGCGATTCGATCAAGGCCGCGCTCGCCGACATGAAGGCGTTCCTGACCACCAAGGGGGTCGACGCCGAGGAGCGCGAGCGGACCGTCAACGGCCAGATCCGGTCGCTGCCGGGGTCGTTCGAAACCTCGAGCGACCTGCTCGGCGCGCTGATCCAGATGGATACGCTGCAGCGGCCCGACGATTATTACGAGAAGCTGCCGGGCCGCTTCCGCGCGCTGACCGCCGCCCAGATGGACGAGGCCGCCCGCGCCGCGATCCGCCCCGACAGCCTGATCTGGGTCGTCGTCGGCGACGCCGCCAAGGTCGAGCCGCAGCTCAAGGACATCGGCCTGCCGGTCGAGCGGATGACGGTCGGCCAATGAGGGACGGCCAATGACCACCGAGATCTGGGACTGCGTCACCCGCGCGCCGTTCGGCGAGCAGCCGTCGGTCCTGACCATCGTCCGCGACGGCGACCGCTTCACCGGCAGCAACGTCGCCGACATCGGCGAGCTGCCGGTGATCGACGGCCGGATCGAGGGCGACCGCCTGGTCTGGAAGATGCCGACCAAGAAGCCGATGCCGATGACGCTGGTGGGCAAGGCGGTGGTCGACGGCGACCGGCTGACCGGCACCGTCACCATGGGCGCCTTCGGCAAGGCCGAGATGACCGGCACGCGGCGCAGCTGAAGCCATCGACCGCTCGACGCGGACGGTCTCCAGCCGCCCGTCGCTCAGGCGATCGTCGGGACCAGTCCGCCTTCGACGCGGACCGCGGCGCCGTTGGTGACGGCCGCGAGCGGGCTGGCGAGGAACGCCACCATCGCCGCGACCTCCTCCGCCTCGATCAGCCGCCGGATCAGCGAGGACGGGCGGAGCTTGTCGAAGAACTCGGCTTCGCGCTCGGCCTCCGGGGCGTCCTTGTTGTCGACGACCGACCGGATGAAGCCGGTGATCCCCTCGGACCGGGTCGGCCCCGGCAGCACCGCGTTGACGGTGACGCCGCTGCCCCGCGTCTGCTCGGCGAGCCCGCGCGACACCGCGAGCTGCGCGGTCTTGGTCATGCCGTAGTGGATCATCTCGCCCGGGATCATCAGCCCGCTCTCGCTGGCGATGAAGATGATCCGGCCCCAGTTCCGCGCGAGCATCGCCGGGAAATGGTGCCGGGAGAGGCGGACCCCGCTCATCACGTTGACGTCGAAGAAGCGGTGCCAGTCCTCGTCGCTGATCTCGGCGAACGGCTTGGCTTCGTAGATACCGAGATTGTTGACCAGGATGTCGACCGCGGGCACCGCCTCGATCAGCGCCGCCGCCCCTTGCGCTGTCGCGGCGTCGGCCAGCACCGCGCGAACCGTCCCGGCCTTGCCGACCCGCTCGGCCGCGGCGTCGAGCTTGGCCCGGTCGCGGCCGGAGATGGTCACCTCGACGCCCTCGGCCGCGAGCCGTTCGGCGATCGCCAGGCCGATGCCGGCGGTCGATCCCGTCACCAGCGCCGTCTTTCCCGTGAGTTGCAGATCCATGATCGAAGCTCCCATTCCTACTGTGGCGCCGAGATAAGCGATCGGACGATCGGTGATTATACCCCGCGCCCGCACAACAGAAACGCTTCCAGATCATGGGCGGACGTGCGGCGCCCCGAAGCGTCATCGCGGCCAGGGCCCGGATCTCGCTCCATCTTCGCCCTTCTTGCGGACGGCGGAAAGGCAGGGACATACCGGCTTTCGCCGAGACGACGACGAGCGAAGGTCCCGCCTGGGGCGGGACCGCAGCAGGTCAGTCGAAGAACAGCTTGGTCACATGGCCCATCTTGCGGCCGGGGCGCGCCTGGCCCTTGCCGTAGAGGTGGAGGTGCGCGGCGGGATCGGACAGGATCATGTCCCAGTCGCCCGCCTGGTTGCCGATCAGGTTGCGCATCTCGACCCTGGGCGCCGCGAGCGCGGTCGATCCCAGCGGCAGGCCGCAGATCGCGCGGATGTGGTTCTCGAACTGCGAGGTGACCGCGCCCTCGATCGTCCAGTGGCCGCTGTTGTGGACCCTCGGCGCCATCTCGTTGAACACCGGCCCCTCGGGCGTATCGAAATACTCGATCGCCAGGACACCGACATAGTCGAGCTCGGCGACGATCTTCTCGGCCAGCGAGCGGGCGGCGGCGACGGTCGCCGCGGGAAGCGCGGCCGGAACCGCCGACAGCGCGAGGATGCCGTCCTCATGGACGTTGAGCACGGGGTCCCAGGTCAGCGTCGCACCGTCGGCGCCGCGCACGATCAGGATCGAGAATTCGCGCTCGAAGCCGACGAAGCCCTCGAGCACCGCCGGTTCCCAGGCGAGCGAGGCCCAGGCCTCGTCGGCGTCGGCGGCGTCCTTGAGGCGGGCCTGGCCCTTGCCGTCATAGCCGAAGCGGCGCGTCTTCAGGATCGCGGGCGCGCCGATCTGGCCGACGGCGGCGTCGAGGTCCTCGCGGCCGGTGACGACCGCCCAGGGGGCGGGGCGGCCGCCGATCGCCTGGACGAAGGCCTTCTCGGTCGCGCGGTCCTGCGCGGTCGCGAGCGCGCGCGGGTGGGGCGCCAGCGGCACCCGCAGCGTCTCGAGCGGCCCGACCGGGATGTTCTCGAACTCGTAGGTGATGAGGTCGACGCTCTGCGCGAAGGCCTGGAGCGCGTCGAGATCGTCATAGTCGCCGCGTACCCAGCGCGACGAGACGTCGGCGGCGGGGCCGCTCGGCTCGGGGGCGTAGATCGCGGTGCGATAGCCGAGCTGCGCCGCCGCGATGGCGAGCATCCGGCCGAGCTGGCCGCCGCCGATGATGCCGATCGTGGCGCCGGGCTGGATCATGGCCATGCGCGGATCAGTCGAACGGCTCGACCGCGACGTCGGCGGTCTGGCGGTCGCGCCAGGCGTCGAGCCGGCCGGCGAGCGCCGCGTCATGGGTGGCGAGGATCGCCGTACCCAGCAGCGCGGCGTTGATCGCGCCGGGCTTGCCGATGGCGAGGGTGCCGACGGGGATGCCGCCCGGCATCTGGACGATCGACATCAGGCTGTCCATGCCCTTCAGCGCCTTGGATTCGACCGGCACGCCGAGCACCGGCAGGCGGGTCATCGCCGCGGTCATGCCGGGCAGATGCGCCGCGCCCCCCGCGCCGGCGATGATCACCTTCAGGCCTCGGTCCACCGCCGACCTGGCATAGTCGTAGAGCCGGTCGGGGGTGCGGTGCGCGGAGACGACCAGCGTCTCGTGCGGCACGCCCAGCGCCTCCAGCGTGGCGGCGGCGTGGGACATGGTCTCCCAGTCCGAACGGCTGCCCATGATGATCCCGATCAGCGGTGCTTCAGTCATTATGGCTCCCTGTATCCCTCCCCGGACCGGGGAGGGGGACCGCCGCAGGCGGTGGAGGGGATGCGCAACGCCGAAGGGCCCCTCCACCACCCTTATGGGTGGTCCCCCTCCCCTGCAAAGGCAGGGGAGGAATTATAATCAGCGTTCCGACAGATAATAGCGGTCGTTCGCGCTCAGATCGTCGGCCAGCTCGTAGACGATCGGCTGGCCGGTCGGGATCTCCAGCTCGGTGATCTCGTCGTCGGGGATGTGCGACAGATGCTTGACCAGCGCGCGCAGCGAGTTGCCGTGCGCGGATATCACCACCCGCTTGCCCGCCTTCAGGTCGGGCGCGATCCGCTCCTCCCAATAGGGCAGGACGCGGGCGATGGTGTCCTTGAGGCTCTCGGTGTTCGGGATCGGGATGCCGGCATAGCGGCGGTCCCGCGACAGGTCGAACTCGCCGCCCGATTCGAGCACCGGCGGCGGGATGTCGAAGCTGCGGCGCCAGATCTTGACCTGGTCGTCGCCATGTCTGGCCGCGGTCTCGGCCTTGTTGAGGCCGGTCAGGCCGCCATAATGACGCTCGTTCAGGCGCCAGTCCTTCTCCACCGGCAGCCACAGCCGCCCCATCGCCTCGAGCGCCAGGTTCAGCGTCTTGATCGCGCGGGTCTGGAAGCTGGTGTAGCACTGGTCGAAATCGAGGCCCTTGGCGGCCATCAGTTCGCCCGCCGCCGTCGCCTCGGCGATGCCCTGTTCGGTCAGGTTGACGTCCCACCAGCCGGTGAAGCGGTTTTCCAGATTCCAGGCGGACTGGCCGTGGCGGATCAGGACGAGCGTCGGCATTCTTCTCCCTTTCGGAGCAATTCCGAGGCAGGTCGAACCTGCCGGCCGGAAATCGCGGCAACGGCCAAAGGCGGCGAGACGCGGGTCTTAATCGGCGGTCATCGCTCTGTCACCCTTGCATTGCGGGCGATCGCGGTCGAAACGCCGAAAAAGCGCACGCACCGATCGCGCGGGATCCGCGGTCATTTTCCGTTGACCTCTTTTTTATTGCGGCGCAGCATCGAACCATGTCCAGCACGCCTCCGATCACCCAGAACCCCGACATCCGCTTCCTCGGCCGCCTGCTCGGCGACGTGATCCGCGCCTATGGCGGCGAAGCGCTGTTCCGGCGGATCGAATATATCCGCTCGGCCTCGGTCGATCGCGCGCGCGGGATCGTCGGATCGCACGAGATCGATTCGGGCCTCGACGCGCTGACCCTCGACGACACGCTCGCCTTCGTGCGCGGCTTCATGCTCTTCTCGATGCTCGCCAACCTCGCCGAGGACCGGCAGGGCGTCGCCGCCGAGCCCGGCGCCGACGTCGCCGCCGCGCTTGACCGGCTGGAGAAGGAGGGCATATCGCGGTCGAAGGTGGTCGAGATGCTCGATCATGCGCTGATCGCCCCGGTGCTCACCGCCCACCCCACCGAGGTGCGGCGCAAGAGCATGATCGACCATCGCAACAAGATCTCCGAGCTGATGACCCTCAAGGACATCGGCCGGGTCGAGACCGTCGACGGCGACCTGATCGACCAGGCGATCTACCGGCAGATCGCGCTGCTGTGGCAGACCCGGCCGCTGCGCCGCGAGCGGCTCTACGTCGCCGACGAGGTCGAGACCGCGCTCGCCTATCTGCGCGACATCTTCCTGCCGACCCTGCCCGCGCTCTATTCGCGCTGGCAGCGCGCGCTCGGCCATCGCCCGGCCAGCTTCCTGCGGCCCGGCAGCTGGATCGGCGGCGACCGCGACGGCAATCCCTTCGTCACCGCCGATTCGCTGCGGCTCGCTTTGTCGCGCGCGGCCGAGACGGTGATCGGCTATTATCTGCGCGAACTGCACGAGCTGGGCGCCGAGCTCTCGATCTCGACCGAGCTGGCCGAGGTGACCTGGGAGGTCGAGAAGCTGGCCGAGGCGTCGGGCGACAAGAGCTCGACCCGCAGCGACGAGCCCTATCGCCGCGCGATCACCGGCATCTATTCGCGCCTGTCAAAGACCTATGAGAAGCTGACCGGGCTCAAGCCGGCGCGGCTGCCCGCGACCAGCGCGGAGGAGGGCCCCTATGAGGACCCCGCCTCGCTGCGCGCCGACCTGGTGGAAATCGCGCATGCGCTCACCCGCACCGGCGCCGGATCGCTCGCGGGCAACGGCGCGCTCGCGCGGCTGATCCGCGCGGTCGAGACCTTCGGCTTCCACCTCGCCACGCTCGACATGCGGCAGAATGCCGACGTCCACGAGCGGGTCATCGCCGACCTGCTCAAGGTCGCCGGAGTCGAGGAGGATTATCTCGCGCTCGACGAGGCGGCGCGGGTCGTGCTGCTGCGGAGCGAACTCGCCTCGAAGCGGCTGCTGCGCACGCCGTTCGGCGCCTACGCCGACGAGACGCTGTCCGAACTGGCGATCGTCGAGGCGGCGGCCGAGGCGCATCGCCGCTACGGGCCCGAGGCGATCACCACCTACCTCATCTCCAAGGCCGAGAGCGTCTCGGACATGCTGGAGGTCAACATCCTGCTCAAGGAGGCGGGGCTGTTCGTGCCGGGCGATCCGCCGACCGCGACGATCATGGCGGTGCCGCTGTTCGAGACGATCGGCGATCTCGAGCGCGCGCCCGAGGTGATGACCAAATGGTTCGCGCTGCCCGAGGTCGCAGCACTCACCGCGGCGCGCGGCCACCAGGAGGTGATGGTCGGCTATTCGGATTCGAACAAGGACGGCGGCTATCTCACCTCGGTGTGGAGCCTGCACGAGGCGTCGAGCGCGCTGAAGCCGGTGTTCGCCAAGGCGGGCACCGCGATCCAGCTGTTCCACGGCCGCGGCGGCGCGGTCGGGCGCGGCGGCGGATCGAGCTTCGCCGCGATCCTCGCCCAGCCGCACGGCACGGTGCAGGGCCGGATCCGCATCACCGAGCAGGGCGAGGTCATCGCCGCGAAATATGGCACGCGCGAGAGCGCCGCCGCCAATCTGGAGGCGATGGCCTCGGCGACCCTGCTCGCCACGCTCGAGGAGGACGCGCTCCAGCCCAAGGACGCCAAGCGCTTCTTCGCGGCGATGGACGAGATCTCGGCGAGCGCGTTCAAGGCCTATCGCGGCCTCGTCTACGAGACCGAGGGCTTCCGCACCTTCTTCCGCCAGATGACGCCGATCGCCGAGATCGCCGACCTCAAGATCGGATCGCGCCCGGCCAGCCGCACCAAGAGCGACCGGATCGAGGACCTGCGCGCCATCCCCTGGGTGTTCAGCTGGGCGCAGGCGCGGGTGATGCTGCCCGGCTGGTACGGCGTCGGCCATGGGCTGAAGGCGTTCAAGGACATCGGCCTGCTGCGCGAGATGCTCGAGGCCTGGCCGTTCTTCCAGTCGACCCTCGCCAATCTCGAGATGGTGCTGGCCAAGTCCGACATGGACATCGCCGAGCGCTATGTCGCGCTGGTCGAGGACCAGGCGATGGGCCGTGAGATCTTCGGCGAGATCCGCGACGGCTGGCAGATGGCGCAGGACGCGCTGCTGGCGATCACCCGGCAGACCCGGCTGCTCCAGAAGAACCCCTCGCTCGACCAGTCGATCCGGCTGCGCCTGCCCTATATCGAGCCGCTCAACCTGCTCCAGATCGAGTTGCTCAAGCGCCACCGCGCGGGCGAGGACGACCCGCGCGTCCGCGAGGGCATCCAGCTGTCGATCAACGCGATCGCGACCGCGCTCCGCAACAGCGGCTAGACCGGCGAGATCCCGGCGGCGTCCACGCAAAGGCGCGCTTTCGCCGGAACGACGATCGGGGTTGAACATGATCCTTCGAGACCTGGTCCTCGCGGCGGTCCTCCTGCTCGCATCGCCGGCGGCGGCCGAGGTCCCGCTCGACCCGGGCCAGAGCGCGACGGTGCGGCTGAGCCCGCAGCGCGACCTGGTCTACCCGGTGGCGCCGCCGCTGACCCGGCCGCCCGCCAACCATGGCGCGATCCTCGGCATCGATATCGACGAGCCCGGCCGCTATCATGTCGCGCTGGGCGCGCCGGGCTGGATCGAGATGACAGGCGACGGCAAGCCGGTCCCCGCCGCCGGCCATAGCCATGGCGAGCCGGGGTCGGGCGTCGCCAAGACCGTCGATTTCGACCTGGTCCCCGGCCATTATCTCGTGATGCTGTCGGGGATGGCCGAGGGGGAGACGAGCATCACGGTCGGTCGCTGAAGCGGGGCGGAGCCTTTGCCGCGATCGCGGGTTTCATCCTCATCTATAGCGAGGACCCGTTGCGATGCGTTCCATCCTGCTCTGGCTGATCGGCGTTCCCATCCCCCTCATCCTGCTGCTGGCCTTCTGCACCCATCATATCTAGGCGCGCGCACGCAGCAGGCAGAAGCCGATCCGGTAGGTGACGCGGCGCGGCCCGGCGTCGAAGCGCGCCATCGCCCGGCGCAGCGCGGCGGGCGGCAGCGGCCGATAGCCGCCGGCCGCGGTCCCGGCGCCGATCGTCTTGAGCCCGCGCAGGAAGGTGCGCGCGTCGGCCTGCGGCTCGGGTAGGTCGACGACCGTGACCTCGGCATCGAAGCCCGGCGGCGCCATCGCCGCGAGCGCCGCCCGTCCCGGATAGGCGGGAAGGCCGGCCGGCAATCCCTCCGCCGCGAGCGCCTCCGTCCATTCGGCGAGGCTTCCCTCCGCCATGGTCGAGAAGGCGAGGGCGCCGCCCGGCGCGAGCAGCGCCGCGAGCCGCGCCAGCGCGGCCGGCAGGTCGGCGAACCATTGGAACGCCATGCCCGAGACGATCAGGTCGAACGGGCCGATCGCCGGATCGACCGCCTCCCCGTCGAGCACGCGATAGTCGGCGTCGAGCCCCAGCCGGGCGCGGGCGCGGTCGACCATCGCGGGCGCGATGTCGCTGATCGTCCAGCGCGCGCCGCCGACCGCGCGATCGATCGCGCGGGTCACGAAGCCGGTGCCGCAGCCGAGCTCGAGGATGCGGGGATGTTCGGGCAGCCGCAGCGCCGCGACGGTTCCCGCCAGCCGTTCGGCCGCCGCGCGCTGGACGATCGCCGCCGAATCATAATCGTCGGCCGCGCCGAAGGCGGCGGCGATTCGCGCCCTGCGATGCGGAGGGGAGGCGGCCATCGGCCGGCGAAGTAGTGACTGGCGCCGGCGATGGGAAGCCCTGCGCGAAATCGACGACCCGAACGGTCGAGCCTCAATCTCTATTGATAGTCAGTCGCAGTAGCGCTATCTATCGAGTCGAGAGGTATCCCGCATGGTTGTATGTGTCTGCAATGCGATCAAGGAAAACCAGGTGCGCGACGCCGTCCGCAAGGGCGCCAGCTGTCC
The DNA here is from genome assembly GCF_001428605.1 of Sphingomonas sp. Root720. Lineage (GTDB taxonomy): Bacteria > Pseudomonadota > Alphaproteobacteria > Sphingomonadales > Sphingomonadaceae > Rhizorhabdus. Next base: position 393,150 of record NZ_LMID01000015.1, on the reverse strand, counting down.
GCGCAGCGCCTATGAGGCGTTGGGCCGCCGTCCACGCTGCGGCCAGTGCCTCCCCTTCGCACGCTCGATCATCGCCGACGAATCGGTCGCCGCCTGAGCGACACCGCGCGGCGATGGTCCGGAAAGCCGCCTGCGGGCGGCTTTTTTCGTTCTTGAGAATGACGAACAATGCCGTCTGATGCGAATGAAAGCTGATCGCAAGTCATTCTTCGAATTGGATTTCCCCATAACAATATCGATCGGCGCCCTTTCCATCCGCGCTGGTCTCGCCTAATAGCGGCGAGGTAATCGTGCGGAGGCGAACATGAAGGGCGACCCCAAGGTCATCGAATTTCTCAACGAGACGCTCAAGAACGAGCTGACCGCGATCAATCAATATTTCCTGCACTATCGGATGCTCAATCATTGGGGCATCGAGAAGCTGGCCAAGTTCGAATATGAAGAGTCGATCGACGAGATGAAGCATGCCGACCGGCTGGCCGAGCGCATCCTCTTCCTCGACGGCCTGCCCAACTTCCAGCTGCTCGGCCGCCTGCGCATCGGCGAGACGGTCGAGGAGATCCTCAAGGCCGACCTGGCGCTGGAGAACGAAGCGCTCCCGCAGCTGCGCGACGGCATCGCCCATTGCGAGCAGGTCCGCGACTATGTGAGCCGCGACCTGCTCCAGTCGATCCTCGAATCCGAGGAAGAACATGTCGACACGCTCGAGACCCAGTTCGAGATGATCGAGCGGATGGGCATCCAGAACTACATCCAGCTGCAGTCGAAGGCGGCCGAAGGTTGAGCCCATGGGCGCCGGGGCCGCGCGCCCCGGTTTTCCGGTGACGGATTGAAAAGGGGAGGACCGGAAGTTATGCTCCGTGTGATCCTTCTACTACACTCCAACTGGGAATGACCCGATGAAGTCGCTTGCTTATCTTGCCCTGATCGCCACAGCCGGCCTCTCGGTCGCCGCCCATGCCGAAGACGCCGGCCAGAAGGCCGACAAGAACAGTCCCGACAAGCTGATCTGCCGTTCCGAGCCCGTCATCGGCAGCCGCCTTGCCAAGAACAAGCGCTGCATGACCAAGGCGCAGTGGGACGAGGATCGCCGCCTGTCGCGCCTCCAACTCGAGCAGAACCAGAACAACCGGTACAAGAATGATTGATCGCTGATCGAAGAGGGGCCGGGACGCAGCAGCGCCCGGCCCTTTTTCATGCCCGGCGGCAGGCGATCAAAGCGCGTAGCCCATCTTCTCCGCCCAAGGCGCCAGGATCGGCAGGATCGGCTCGAGCCGGGGGCGATAGCGCTCCCACCGGCCGATCGCGCGGTTGTAGATCGGCTCGGTGACCTGCGCATAACTGGCGGTGCGGATCAGCTCGCGGCGGGCGGCACTGCCGCGGTTGTCGAGCACCCGGTCGTCCCAGTCGATGCCGAGGAAATCGAGCAGCCGGCGCATCTCGCCCTCCAGATCGCCGACCATGTTTTCGTAGCGGATGCGGCACACATCCATCGGCAGCAACGTCTCCGACCGTTCCCAGGCGGTCGACGCGGCGTCGTAGAGGCGGGCCGCGCCGTCGAGCGAGGTGAAGCTGAGCATCGCGGGGTTGAGCTCGAAGCTCGACATGAAGCCGCTGAGCACCGCATCGCAGGGATGGCGTTCGACGAAGATCACCTTGGCGTCGGGGAACAGGCGGTGGATCACCGCCATCCGCGCCATGTGCAGCGGGAATTTGTCGACGACGCGCTGGCCCGGCGCGGGCGGCGACAGCCGGTCGAGCCCCTCGAAATAGCCCCGCCGCAGCGCGTTGGCCTCGGCGCTGTCGAGCGTTTCGATCCGATCGGGATCGCCGAGAGCGGCCTGGACCTCGCGGACGACGGGCAGCTCCTCCAGCACGTGCAGCGTCGGGATGTTCATCAACAGCGTATCGAGCAGAGTCGTGCCCGAGCGGGGGAAGCCGACCAGGAAGATCGGCGACGGCGGGACGGGGTCGATATCGATCTTGCTCCAGCCGGCGACACGCGCCGGGGTCAGGCGGGCGGCATTGTCCTCGATCTCGTTCATGAAGGCCGGGCCGAGCGCTTCGGGATCGGCCTGCGCCATGGCCGCGGCGTTCATCGCCGAGAAGGCCGCGAACGCCGCCTCCCCGTCGCCCACCCGGTCGGCGAGTTCGCCGATCAGCTGGTTGCGGCGGACCGGGTTGACCGTCTCGGGAATCCGGCGGGCGATGGCCAGCGCGTCGCCATGCGCACCCTGGCGACGCAGCGCGGCGGCGTGGAGGAAGCCGATGCCACTGTCGTCGTCGATCGGCTTGGCGCGCGCCGCATCGGAGAGCTCCGAAAGGGCGTCGACCCTGTTGTGGCTGTCGAGCAGCACCGCAAGGTCGATATAGGCCGGCGTGAAACCGGGGGAGAGCTCGATCGCGGTGCGATAGGCGGCCTCGGCCGCGTCGAAATGGCCGAGCGTGGCCTCGGCCAAGCCGAGTTCGGCCTGGATCTCGGCATGGCCGGGTATGGCGATGGACGCGGTGCGCAACAGGGTGGCGGCGTCCTCGGGCCGCAAGAGCCCGGTCAGCAGCTTGGCGAGGTTGAGATAGGGCAGCGCGATATCGGGCCGCAGCGCGATCGCCTTGCGCAACGGCGCCTCGGCGAGTTCGCCATGGCCGGTGGCGGCTTGCAGGTTGCCGAGGTTGTTCCAGCTCTCGAAGTCGTCGGGCAGCGCCGCGACCACCGCTTCGTAATCGACGATCGCCCGATCGAGCTGGCCCCGCTGGTGGTGGACATAGGCGGACAGGCGCAACATGCGCGGATCGTCGTCTCCGCCCGCGCAGATCTCGGCGGCTTCGTCGAGCGCGCGGGTCTCGATCAGCGCGCGGACCAGATTGTTGCGGGTCGACTGGTCGTCGGGCGCCAGCGCCAGCGCCTCGCGCAGCCGTGCGATGCCGGCGGACAGGTCGCCCGTGCGACAGGCGAGCATCCCAGCCAGCGCGAGCAGCGGCTGATCCTTCGGCATCGATCGCAGCACCTGTTCGGCCCAGGTGCGGGCGCCTGGCAGATCGCCGATCTTGATGCGAGCGAAGATGGCGGAAAGATGCGGTGGCGGCAGGGTCATGGCGGTCCTCAGCGAAGCGGAATGGCGATATCGAAGGCGACCGTCAGGCGCTCGCCTTCACGGAACGGCAGGGTGCCGTGCCACATGGTCGACGGGAACAGGACCAGCCGGCCGGGACGCGGCTCGATCCTGCGATAGGGCTCGATGGGCAGACCCAGCTCGGCTGGCGGCGCACCCAGGGTCAGCCAGCCCTCGGTTCCGCCTGCCTGGGTCTCGTCGGGCACCGCCACATAGAAGGCCGAACTGATCAGCCCGGCGGGATGGACATGATTGGCATGATGCCCGTCGCCCGCCAGCCGTACCGACCAGGACCCGGCGAAGCGCGGGCGCGCCGGCCGGCCATAAGCGAGCAGCGGATGGCGCGGATCGGGACCGGGAAGGCGCGCGACATGGTCGGCCACCGCCTCGAGGATCACCGCGCGCAGCGCGCGGATCTCGGGCTCGATCCGGCTGAACAGCGGCCCGTCGGTCTGGGTGCCGCCGCGCACCGACTGGTCGAGATGCTGGCCCCGGGCGCGGTGGAGCCCGCGCAGCACGCCGGCGAGGCGATCGAGGTCGGGGATGCGGTCGGCCAGGTCGACCACCCGGACGAAGGCGGGATCGTCTTCCAGCCAGGCGGCGCGGGGGTCGCCCACCAGCCGCCAGGCGATCGCCGCATAGGGCCACATGCCGCGTCCGTCGCCGCGCGGGCTCAGCCAGCGCTCGACGATCGGCAGGGCGGCGTCGATCCGCGTGGTGCGCAGCAGGTGGCGGACATGGCGGACCGCGACCGACAGGTCGTCGGCGTGGGTCAATATGGCGAACAGCCGGTCGGCATCGGCCACCGCGCCTGTCTCCGACAGCGCGGTCGCCTCGTTCGCGGTGAAGGTCAGCTGCTCGCCCAGCGTCGCCCGCCCCCGCCGGATCGCGGCGAGCGCGGCGTCGTAGCGGCCGGCGTTGATCAGCGCGAGGATCAGGATGCGCCACAGGTTGAGGTCGCCGGGATGGGCGGCGGCGGTGCGCTCGACCCGCTCGACGGCGCGGTCGCGATCGCCCATCATCCAGCGGATCTGGATCAGCCGGTCATGGCCCGGATACCAGCCAGGGTGCTGGTCGATCAGCGCCTCGATCTCGGCAATGGCGCGGGGCGCGTCGCCGGTCGCCACCCGGGCGGCGGCGCGGCCCAGCAGCAAGTCGCCATTGTTCGGGGCCAGTGCGATCGCCGCCTCGAACAGGCCGACGGCGTCGAGACCCGCTTCCAACGCGACCTGGGCGCGGCCCTGGGCGATGCTCGCGTCGGTGGGCGCCGCCCTGGCCGCCGCGTCGAACGCCGGCAGCGCCTTGTCATGCTCCCCCAGCGCGCGGTGGAGCAGGCCGGTCCATTGCCACAGCCGGCCATTGTCGCGGTTGCGCCCGGCCGCGGCGGCGACGAGCGGCAGCGCCGTCTCCTCGGCCTCCACCTCGAGCGCCGCCTCGGCGAGCTTTTCCGCCGCGGCGGCATCGGAAGGATGCAGCGCCAGCCGCGCCGCGAGATCGCCGATCGTCGTCACAGCCCCTGCGCCACCACGCCGCTCTCGGCTTCGAGCAGCGCGGTGACCGCCGCGCGTTCGGCGGGACTCAAGCCGGGGTGCCAGATGTCGATGATCAGGATCACGCGCAACGCGCCGGTGGGGTTCATCGCCTCATGCTCGATCGTGTCGTCGAACAGCCAGGCCTCGCCGCGCCGCCACGGCCGCGTCTCGGCGCCGACGCGGAACCAGCAACCCTCGGGGACGATCAGCGGCAGGTGGCAGACGAGCCGGGTGTTGGCGACGCCGTGGTGCGGCGGGATGCGGGTGCCGGGCGCCAGCAGCGAGAACATCGCATTGGGCGAGCAGCCGCCGATGCGCGGCTGCGGGAAGCGGGCGATCAGGTCCATGGTCGCGGGACAATGGCGGGCATTGGCCTCGATCGGCCGGCCATATTGCCACAGGTGGATCGCGGTCCAGTCGCGGCTGTGGTTGAGCGCCTTCCACTGGGCGACCGGGGCGCCCTCGGGATACTGGATATAGGGGACGAGCTCGGCGCGCTCGGCGCCGGCCACGGCCTCGAACTCGGCCTGGATGATGTCGGTCGCCGCCTCCAGCTCGCCCAGCCACGGGAACAGGCTGCGGTCGTGATATTCGCGCTCGACCAGCCCCGGAAAATGGAAATGGGTCGGTTCGGCATGCCAGGCGCGGGTGCGGCGCAGGGCATTGCTGCGGAAGCGGGCGATGCGCGCGGCTTCCTCGCCGTCTGCCTGTGCCTCGGCGGCGGCCATGGCGGCGGCGAGGCGTTGCTCCTTGGCGGCGATCCAGCGGTCGCGCACGTCTTCGCCCCGCCGCACCGCGGCGGCGAGCTGCGGATTGGCGAGGCTTGCGGGCTTCTGCGCCAGCGCCTGGGCATAGGCTTCGCCGGCATCGTCCTGGCCGAGCTGTTCCTTCAGGCCGGCGCGCAGCATCAGCGCCATGAAGTCGAGCGGCGAGACGGCGAGCGCGGCGCCGACAGCCTCGAGGGCGGCGGCGGGGTCGTGCGAGGCGCGATGGAGCGCCGCGCGCTTGAGATGGAGGTCGAAATTGCCGGGTTCGATCCGCGCCGCCCGGTCGAGCAGCGACAGCGCCTCGGCGAAGGCTCCGCGCGCGGCAGCGGCGTCGGCGGAGCGCTGCAGGTCGGCGGACTGCGGAGAAGAGGCCATCGGTGCCACCTTAGGTCGGAGTCCCTCAAAAGAAAGGGGCGCCAAAAGAAAGAGGCGGCGGGGTTGCCCCCACCGCCTCCTCTGACGTCGACTCAACCGTTAGAAGTTGAGGGTGACGCCGGCATAGATGTAGCGACCCATCGAGTCGTACACGTTCGGGAAGGTGTTGCCCGAGCAGAGCACCGCAGTACAGGCATTGTTGACCGCCGAGGAGCCGTTCGCGCCGATGATCGGCGGATCGTTGTCGAGCAGGTTCTGGACGCCGATACGGAAGGTGTACTGGTCGCTCAGGGTGAACGTACCCGCCAGATCGAAGTAGCTCTGGGCCTTGATCTTCTGGTTGAACGGCGACGACGCACCGGTCAGCGTCGTGTTCGAGCTGGTACGGTCGAGGTCGACGTCACCGAAGTAACGCCATGCGAGCGACAGGCCGAAGCCGTTCTCCATATTGTAGGTCACGCGGGCCTTGTGGCGCCACTTTGCAGCCGGAATGCCGCAGACCAGGCCGTAATAGCCGGCGCAGTCATAGGCCGCGACGCCGGGGATGCCGGTGTCGGTCTTGAACTTGTCAAGATAGGTGCCCTGCAGGCTGAACGACAGCGAGTTCGCACCGAGACGGGTCGAGTAGTTGACGCCGACGTCGATACCGCGGGTCTTCACGCTACCGATGTTGCGGTTGAGATCCTCGATATAGCCGTTGGCCGAACGCCACAGCGAGCCGGTGGCATCGCGGTTGATCAGGCCACAGAACTCCGGATTACCCGTGTCGATGCACTGTTGGATCGTGACATCCTGACCGTAGGTCGTGATGTTGTTCGTGACCTTGATGTCATACCCGTCGATCGTCGCGCTGAACCCACGCAGGAAGCTCGGCTGGAAGACGACACCGATCGTCTTCGTGGTCGACTTTTCCGGCTTCAGGTTCGGGTTACCACCGATCAGGCCGTTATACTGGCCGGCCGGGTTGCCGGCGACCGAAGTGCCCGGGGGCAGACCGGTGAGCGAGCAGCCCGCCGGAGCCGGATCGGCCGTGCAGGGATCGCTGCTGCCGTTCAGAGCGACCCGGATCGGTGCGAACAGATCCTGGACGTTCGGAGCGCGGACAGCGCGGTTGTAGCTGGCGCGGAACTTGAGGTCCCGAACCGGCGCGAAGGTCGCCGCCAGCTTGTAGGTGTCGGTTGAGATGCCGGTGCTGTAGTCCGAATAGCGATAGCCGCCTTCGATCGTCAGCTCCTGGATGAAGCCGTCCTGGACGATCGGAAGCTGGAACTCGCCGAAGATTTCCTTCACGTCGAACGAACCCTTGACCGGGAGCGTCGCCGCGCCCTGGCCGGTGAGGTCGCCGGTCGAGAAGGCGACGTCGGTGTTCAGCTCGAGCGATTCCTTACGATATTCGACACCGAAGTTCACGCCGAGGCCCTGGTCGGCCCACGGGGTCTTCAGGCCATATTCGCCGAGGACACCGGTGAAGTTGGCGTTGAACACACGCTCCTGCGTGTTGCCACGCTGGAAGCCCGGGATCGAGACATAGCCCAGGGCTTCCTGGGTCACGCCGCCGAGGCTGAACATGTCGTAGGGACGGCAGTTCGTATCGGCACCCGTCACGAACACGCGGCAGGCCGGCAGGCCGGTGCGCGGGTCGATGATGACGTCGATCGCGTTATTCAGGCGCGAAGCCGAGAACTCGTTATAGTAGCTCTGCGAGTAGTTGGTGCGACCGAAGACATAGGAGGTGTCGTACGACCACGCCTTGTCGATCTCACCCTTCATGCCGCCGACGATGCGGAAGGCGGTGTGCTGCAGATCGCTCTGGCGCGGGCCGCCCTCGACGTTGCGGCGCAGGGCCTGCAGGAAGCCGCGACGGTAGGAGTTGCCCGTGACCGGATCGAAGAAGTTCAGCGGATCCGACGTGTAGCGCGGGTCGCTGCCGTCATCCACGAGCGGGAAGCCGGTTTCGGTCAGGCGGGTGACCAGATTGCCGTTCTGCGCGACCCCGTTGCCGCAGATCTTCTGAAACTGATCGGCACCCAGCAGCGGGTTGTCGCAGTTGACGCTCAGCGTGTTGCCGAAGTTACCAGATTCGGCGATCTGGGCGACCGTGCGGTCGTCCATGAACATCGCTTCCATATAGGGATGGAAGGCCGGGCTGATCTCGTAATCGGCGAAGACACCGGCGGTGTACCGTTCGTCCGGACGCTGATAATAGTTCAGCGGGGCGAAATTGTAGGGGGTGAAGCCGTCCAGGAAGGTCCGGCCCGGCCCGACCTGGTAGGTGGTCGAGTTCCAGTCGAAGAAGGTGCCGTTCGGCGAGGTGGCCGAACCGCCGCAACTGACGGTACCCGCCGCGTTCACCTGCGAGGCGCACGACGAATAGTCATATTTGTTCTGCGTGACGGCCTTCAGCTTGCGGTAGCCGGCATAGGCGGTGAAGTGACCCTGGTCGTCGTCGCCGAACTTGCCGCCGAAGGCGACCGAGACGTCGACCGTGCCGCCGTTGACGGTGTTGCCCTTCGGGAAGGGGAAGTTACGGGCAGCGTGCGCCGCTTCGAGCGTGTTGTTGTTGTTGCTGTGCTGGTAGAGGCTGTACTGGCCGTCGATCCGGAAACCTTCGAAGTCGGTGTCCATCGTGAAGTTGACGACGCCGGCGACCGCGTCCGAACCATAGGTCGACGAAGCGCCGCCGGTCAGAACGTCGACGCTCTTGACCAGCGCGGCCGGGATGAAGTTGAGATCGGCGGCCGACGAAACCGGGTCACCCGGCATCAGGCGGCGGCCGTTGATCAGGACGAGCGTGCGCTCCGGCCCGAGATTGCGCAGGTTGACGGTGGCGGTACCGGTCGCGCCGTTGGCGAGGTTACCACCCTGGTCGCCGAACACCTGCGGCAGGCTGTTGAGAAGGTCCTCGGTGCGGGTCGTGCCCTGCAGCTTGATTTCCTGGCTGCTGACGACCGTCACGGGCGCGGCGCCGGTCAGGTTCGGCTGCGGAATGCGCGAGCCGGTGACGATGATGACCTGGCCCTCCTCCTCAGCGGCGGGCGCTCCCTGCGCGAACGCCGGAGCGCTCGCAAAGGCGGCGATGCTGAGCGCAACAGCGCTGCAGCCCAGCCCGAATTGGCTGACCTTGTTGAATTTAGTGATCACTTTCCAGTCCCTTTTCTGGAGTGAGCGGGGGCCGATGTTCCGGACCACGCTCAACCTTCATGGAGGGATGGGGCGCTGGCACACCATCATCCGCCCATTCCGGCATGGGTGCAGATGTGCAAGAAATGCGATCAGGCTGTAAAGCGTAGGTTCATTGCCGAGACACGTTGCGGCCGCGTTGTCGTATTTATGCAACAGTTGCGAAATCTCGTTGCTTTATCAACGGCAAGGATGGTTATATTGTTTCAACATCAGGAGATGGCGATGGCCGGGGTGCTCAGGAACATGTTCATGCTCGCCGTAGCGTCGAGCCTGGCGGCGGCCGCCTCGGCGGAAAAGACGCATGAACCGCCCGAACTGTTCCGCAACCTGCTGAACTGCCGCGCTATCGCCGACAGCGCGGCGCGCCTCGCCTGCTACGACCAGTCGACCAGCGCGCTCGAACAGGCGGAGGCGAAGAAGGACCTCGTGGTCGTCGACCGCAAGCAGATCCGGGAAACCAAGAAGTCGCTGTTCGGCTTCACCCTGCCCAAGATCGGCCTGTTCGGCGGCAGCGGCGACGAGAAAGCGGACGAGAAGGACGAGGTCGTCGAGCTCGAGAGCAGCGTGGAAGCCGTGCGCCCGATCGGCGGCGGCAATTTCTCGCTCCGCCTCGCCAAGGATGCCGGCACCTGGGAAACGATGAGCACGATCAACGACGCGCCGCGATCCGGCGACAAGGTCCGCATCAGGAAGGCGATGCTCGGCAGCTATCTCGGCCAGGTCGGGATCAACCGGGGCGTGCGCTTCCGCCGGGTGGAGTAGAAGGGGGTTTTGTCGAGGCCGTCGAGCGCCGGGCGGTCACATCCGCGACCTTGGCTATCCTCGCATAAGCTCGGGCGCGCGTTCGCGCTTGCGGAGCCTTGGTCAGGCTCCGATCCGGAACTCTTGCAGCGGAACGGGACGCGTCAGCGTCCGCGAGGCCGAACGGCGTTCGAGGGCTTTGCCTAACGCTCCATCGGCCCCGCCAGGGGCGCCGGATCGATCCGCGCGTCGCGCCATTTGATCGCCCAGTGGAGGTGCGGTCCGGTGGCGCGGCCGGTCATGCCGATCGCGCCCAGCGGCTGGCCCTGCTTGACCGCCTGCCCGACCTGCACGTCGATCCGCGACAGGTGGAGGAAGGCCGAGTTGAGCCCGAGGCCATGGTCGATCATCAGCAGATTGCCCTCCAGCGAGAAGGGCGAGGCCGCCGCGAGGATGACGACGCCGTCGGCGGGGGCGACGATCGGCGTGCCGGCCGGGCGGGCGACGTCGACCCCCGAATGATAGGCGCCGGGTTCGCCCGCATAGATGCGCTGCGAGCCGAACAGGCCGCTGATCCGGCCGGCGACGGGCCAGACGAAGCGCTGGCGCCAGCCCTCGCTGCGCGTGTCGAGCGAGCGCGCGGCGACGATCCGGTCGAGTTCGATCTTGCGGCGGGCGAGGAATTCGGGGGTCGGGGTGGTGCCGCGCGGCAGGGTCGGCAGCGATTCGATCTTCCAGCCATGCGGCGCGACGGCCAGCGACCGGCGCAGGACGGTCCCGTCGGCCAGCACCGCCTCGATCCGGGCGAGCGGGGGGGCATCGCGGTCGAAGGCGACCAGGAAGCGGCCGTCGGAGGCAAAGCCGATCGCCCGGTCGTCGAGGCGCAGCGTCCGGGTGCCGGCCGGCAGGATGCCGGTCACGAGACCGCCCTGCTCGATCGCGCCCGACAGATGGAAATCGGCGTTTTCGACGATCCGCGGCGCGGCGGCAGGCGGCGGCACGGGCCTGGCCGGCGGGACCAGCGCGGGGGTGCAGCCCGCCAGCGGCAGGGCCAGCAGCAGGGCGGTTACGGTCGGGCGCGGGCCGCTACCGGCCGATCTCAACCCTGCTGCTCCGCCTTCGTCGCTTCCACCGCGCTGAGATAGGCCTGCTGGCGCGCCACGCTCCAGTAGCGCAGCTCGTCGAGCGGGATCGCCGTGCCCGAGACGGCGCAGAGCACATGATCGCCCGGCACCAGCACCCGAAAGCCGTTGGCGAGATAGTTGAGTTTGGCCGGCCGGCCGGCGTTCATCAGCATGGCGATCTCCTTGGCCCCGAATATGGGTGTTCGACCGCCCGACTAAAAGAGATTTTGCTGGCGCGGGGCGTCCTCAGGCGCGGATTTCGGCCGGATCGACGGCGGTTTCGCGCCGTCCTCGACCCGCGCGTCGACCGTCCCGTCGGCGAAATGGAGGGTGAGCGACCCGGCCGCCTTCGCCGCCGCCGCCTCGGTCAGCACCCCGCCGCCGCGCTTCTCGACCCGGACATAGCCGCGCTGGAGCGGCTTGTCGGGGTGGAGCTGCTCGGCGATCCGCCACAGCCGTTCGAGCGCGACCTGGCCGTCGGCGATCTTCGTGCGGATCGGCCGGTCGGTCAGCCGGACCGCCTCCAGCCGCTCGGCCGCCCGCTCGATCTTGCGGTCGAGCAGCGCGGGGCGCAGCGCGCCCGCGGCATGGGCGAGGTCGCCGCGCGCCACCGCGATCCGCTGGCCGAGCGCGCGGGGCAGGCGTTCGGCGATGTCGTCGAGCCGCTGCTGCTGGCCGGCGAACAAGCCGTCGAGCGCCGGGAAGCGGTCGGCCACCGCGTCGAAGCGCTCGCCCGCGCGCTCGCGGTAGCGCCGGGCCAGCCGTTCGGCGCGCGCGCCCAGCTCGCGGACGTGATGGGCGAGCTCGGCGCGCACCGGTACCGCCATCTCGGCCGCCGCGGTCGGGGTCGGCGCGCGGCGATCGGCGGCGAAATCGGCGAGGGTCGTGTCGGTCTCGTGCCCGACGGCGGAGATCACCGGGATCGGCGATTCGGCGATCGCGCGCACGACCTCCTCCTCGTTGAACGCCCAGAGATCCTCGATCGACCCGCCGCCGCGCCCGACGATCAGCAGCTCGGGACGCGGGATCGGGCCGTCCGCGGCGAGCGCACCGAAGCCGCGCACCGCGCGCGCCACCTGCACGGCGGCGCCTTCGCCCTGCACCGCGACCGGCCAGAGGACGACATGGGTCGGGCAGCGATCCTCGAGCCGGTGGAGGATGTCGCGGATCACCGCGCCGGTGGGCGAGGTGACGACGCCGATGACGCGCGGCATGAAGGGCAGCGGCCGTTTCCGCGCGTCGTCGAACAGGCCTTCGGCGGCGAGCATGCGGCGGCGCTGGTCGAGCAGCGCCATCAGCGCGCCCTGTCCGGCCAGCTCCATCCGGTCGATCACGATCTGATATTTGGAACGGCCCGGATAGGTGGTCAGCTTGCCGGTCGCGACGACCTCGATCCCGTCCTCGGGGCGGAAGCGCATCATCGCCGCCTGGCCCTTCCAGATCACCCCGTCGATGCAGGCGCGGTCGTCCTTGAGCGTCAGGTAGCAATGGCCCGAGCCGTGCCGCTTGAACCCCGATATCTCGCCGCGCACGCGGACATGGCCGAAGGCTTCCTCGACCTGGCGCTTGAGCGCGCCCGACAATTCGGACACCGACAGCGCAGGCGCGTTGTCGCCCGGCTGCTCCTCGGCTAACAGGCGGGGCCTGTCACCTTGGGGCCCATCGGGGAGAAACTCGTCCATGATCATCCTGCTGCTCGGTTCGGGGGGACGCGAACATGCGCTGGCCTGGAAGCTGTCGCAATCCGAACGGCTTACCAAGCTCTTCGCCGCGCCCGGAAATCCCGGCATAGCGCAGCATGCCGAATGCGTCGATCTCGATCCGACCCATGTCGAGTCGGTCGTCGCCTTCGCGCGCGAGGAGAATGTCGGACTGGTCGTGATCGGGCCCGAGGCGCCGCTGGTCGCGGGACTGGGCGACAGGCTCCGCGAGAACGGCATCCTCACCTTCGGCCCCAACCGGGCGGCGGCGCAGCTCGAGGGATCGAAGGGCTTCACCAAGGACCTGTGCCGGCGCGAGAACATCCCCACCGCCGCCTATGGCCGGTTCGACGACGCGGGATCGGCCAAGGCCGCGCTCGACAGCTTCGGCGTGCCGGTGGTGATCAAGGCCGATGGCCTCGCCGCGGGCAAGGGCGTGGTGATCGCCGAGAGCCGCGCCGAGGCGCAGAACGCGATCGACGACATGTTCGGCGGCACCTTCGGCGCGGCGGGCGCCGAAGTGGTGATCGAGGAATTCCTGACCGGCGAGGAAGCCAGCTTCTTCGCGCTGACCGACGGCACGACCGTGGTCCCGTTCGGATCGGCGCAGGACCACAAGCGGGTCGGCGACGGCGACACCGGCCCCAACACCGGCGGCATGGGCGCCTACAGCCCCGCGCCGGTGCTGACCCCCGCGCTCGAGGCGCAGGTGATGCGCGAGATCGTCGAGCCGACCGTGCGGGCGATGGCGGCGGCGGGGATCCCCTATTCGGGCGTGCTCTATGCCGGGCTGATGCTGACCGCCGACGGCCCCAAGCTGATCGAATATAACGCCCGCTTCGGCGATCCGGAGTGCCAGGTGCTGATGCTGCGGCTCGAGGACGACCTCGTTACGCTGATGCTCGCGGTCGCCGAGGGGCGGCTGGCCGAACTGGCGCGCCCGAGCCTCTCGCCCAACACCGCGCTCAGCGTGGTGATGGCGGCGAGGGGCTATCCGGGTACCCCCGCGAAGGGCGGCGCGATCCGCAACATCGTCGAGGCCGAGGCGAAAGGGGCCAAGGTCTTCCACGCCGGAACGGCCGAGGGGCCGGGCGGGCTCGTCGCCAATGGCGGACGGGTGCTCAACGTCACCGCGATCGGCCGGGACATCGGCGAAGCGCGCGACAGCGCCTATGCCGCGGTCGACGCGCTCGATTTCGCGAGCGGTTTCTGCCGGCGTGACATAGGCTGGCGCGAATTGGCACGGCTGCGGAACGTATGAACCGTTGCCGCATTGGACAGATAGAGCAGAGGTAAAGGACGGGGAATGTCGAACACCACCCTCATCATCGCCGCCATCGTCGCGATCCTCGCGATCGCAGGGCTTTTCCTGTTGTTGCGCAGGCCGACGCAGCGGGTCTCGCTGAGCGACGACGCGGTGCCGCCGCCGGCGCCGAAGCCCGTTCCGGCGCCCGCCCCCGCGCCCGCTCCGGAGCCCGTGGCGGCACCGGCCGCCCGGGAAGGCCATGGCCTCGCCGATAGCGCCGCCGCCGCCGTCCTCGACATTTCGGGACCGGTGATCGGCATCGATGCGCATCCGGACCTGCCGTCCGACGATCTGAGCCGGATCAAGGGCCTCGGCCCCAAGGCGAAGACCGTGCTGACCGGCCTCGGCATCCATCGCTTCGCGCAGCTCGCCGCGCTCGACCCCGCGCAGGCGGCCGACCTCGACGCGCGGCTCGGCGCCTTCAAGGGCCGGATCTTCCGCGATCGCTGGATCGACCAGGCCCGCTATCTCGAACAGGACGACATTGCCGGATTCGAGAAGGAATTCGGCAAGCTGGGCTAAGCGGTCCACGATCCGATCGCATCGGATCGACCGCAGCAGAACATTGCCTGCTCCAGGCCGTTTCCGGGGGAATCGTGGACGTTCGAGCGGACTTCGCGTCGGTGGTGGTGCCCCGCTGGGCGCCGGACATCGTCCTGTCGGACGAGGTGCCGGGGTCCGGCCAGGTCGACATGCTCGGCTATCGGTCCCCGGCGAAGTTCACCGCGCCCGATATTTGCTTCAGCGAGCCCCAGCCGCTGCTGACCGTCGGCGGCAGCTTCATGACGCTGGCCGAGCGGACGGGGCTGGTACCCGGCTCGACCTATCTCACCGACGGTCGCTGGCAAGAGGCGCTGGCCGCCGTCACCACCTTCCGGACGATCGAGGAACCGGTCCTGATCGCCGGCAACCCGGTCGCCGGAAACCATTATCACTGGCTGGCCCAGTGCCTTGCCGCGATCCTGGTCGCCGACCATCACGGCATCGCGCCCGGATGCAGGCTGCTCGTCCCGCCGCTCGGGCCGGTCCAGCGGGAAAGCCTGGCGGCGGCGGGCATCGCTCCCGAGCGGGTGATCGAGCTCGCCCCGGGCGCCGCGGCGCTTGCCGCGCTCGGCATCCACAGCAACCTGACGACGGGCGATTTCGCCTTCTTCCCGCATCCGACGGCCGTCGCGGCCTTCGACCGGATCGCCCGGCCCCCGGCCCCCTCGCGCTTCGCCGGCGCCCGCGTCTATATCGCGCGCTTCGATGCGACGAAGCGCAAGATGGTCAACGAGGAGGAACTGAGCGCCCGCCTCGAAGCGCTCGGCTTCGTCACGCTGGTCGCCAGCGCGCTGGGCTTCGCGGACCAGATCGCGCTCTTCCGCGACGCCGCGCAGATCGTGACCCAGCATGGCGCGGCGCTGGCCAACATCCTGTTCACGCCGGGCGAGGCGGTGGGTGAAGCGGGGAGTGGGGCGGGGCCCCACATCGTCGAGCTGCACCAGGAAAACTACCTGAACCAGGCCTTCCTGAAGCTCGGGCAGGTCAAGCGGCTGCGCTATACCGCGATCGTCAATCCCCGCGAGGCCGATGGCCCCGACGTCCATCAGTCGCGCTGGCGCGCCGACCTGCCGCTGATCGAGCGGGTCGTGACCGCAGGATAGGTCAGCCCATCCCCGGCAGCGCGGCGAACCTGCGCACCGCCGCGGCCGGGCCGTCCGGATCGTTCCACACCGCCCCCGACACCGCCAGAAAGTCGGCCCCCGCCGCGATCAGCGGGGCGGCATTGTCCGGGGTGATCCCGCCGATCGCCACCGAGGGCAGCTCGAACAGGGTCGACCACCAGCCGAGGATCGACAGCTCGGGCCGGTGCTTCGTCGGCTTGGTGGCGGTGTCGTAGAAGGCGCCGAACGCGACATAGTCGGCGCCGGCCTCGCCCGCTTCCATCGCGAGGTGGCGGCTGTCGTGGCAGGTGACGCCGATCTGCGCCTGGGGGCCCAGCACCTGCCGCGCCTCGCGCGGGTCGCCGTCCTCCTGGCCGAGATGGACGCCGTCGGCGTCGAGGCGCCTGGCGAGCCCGATCGAATCGTTGACGATGAACGCCACCTCGCGCGCCGCGCAGACCGCCTGGAGCGGGCGGGCGAGGTCGACGATGCGATGCTCGTCGATTCCCTTGAGGCGCAGCTGGAAGGCGGCGACCGGCCCCGCGTCGAGCGCGGCGGCGAGCGTCTCGGCGAAATCCGCGTCGATCGCCGGCGGCGAGATCAGGTAGAGCTTGCAGGGACCACGCTTCTCGTCGCGCTCGAAGCGGTCGGCGAAGCCGGGGTCGAGGGCGAGGGACTCGCTGTCGTCGTCGAAATCATTCGGGTTCATGCGGCCCACTTAGCGCAATTCGTCATGCCAGCGAAGGCGGGACCTTTGCATAAGCGGGACCTTTGCATAAACGCTGCCGCCGTTCCGTCATCCCGGCGAAAGTCGGGATCTCTCTTCTCCTTCCGGGCAACGCGGCCGCCCGCATGCCCAAGGTCAGTGAGATTCCGGCTTTCGCCGGAATGACGAGGAGAGTTACGCAAAGATCCCGCCTGCGCTGGGGTGGCGGGTTCGGTTGGGAGAGGATGCCCGCTCCCTTTAACCGATCAGACGGTCTTGCTGGTCGACGCCGTGTAGATCTCGTCGATCGCCGCGCCGAGCGAGGCGTCGAACTCGGCGTCGCTCATCTGCGCGCGCAGGTCTTCGAGCAGCGCGCGGCTGAAGCTCGCGATCACGCCGCGATTCTTCGCCAGCTCGACGCAGGCGTCGGGACGGCTGTAGCCGCCCGACAGGGCGACGACGCGCAGCACGCGCGGATGATCGACCAGCGAATCGAACAGGCCGGCCTTCTTCGGCAGCGACAGCTTGAGCATCACCTTGTCGTCGCCGGTCATCGCGTCGAGCGCCTTGGTCAGCTCCTCGAGCAGGATCTGGTCGGCCTCGGCACGCTCCGGGCTCTTGATGTTCACCTCGGGCTCGATGATCGGCATCAGCCCGCCGGCGAGCACCTGCCGGCCGACCTCGAACTGCTGCGCGACGATCGCGGCGATGCCCTCGCGATTGGCGAGGTTGATCACCGAACGCTCCTTGGTGCCGAACACGCCGAGCCCCTTGGCGCGGGCGAGCAGCGCGTCGAGCTCGGGCATCGGCTTCATCAGCTGGACGCCGTTCTTCTCGTCCTCCAGGCCCTTGTCGATCTTGATGAAGGGGACGACGCCGCGCTCGGTCAGCGCCTGCGGCACCGGCTTGCCGCCGGCCTGGCCGTCCATCGTCCGCTCGAACAGGATCGCGCCGATCACCTTGTCGCCGGTGAAGACGGGCGAGGTGATGATGCGGGTCCGCATCGCGTGGATCAGGCCGAACATCTCCTCCTCGGAGCTCCACGCGCCTTCCTCGACGCCATAGCCCTTGAGCGCCTTCGGGGTCGAGCCGCCGCTCTGGTCGAGCGCCGCGATGAAACCCTTACCCTGGGCGACCTTCTGCGCCGTTGCCTGATCGATCATCTGCGATAGTCTCCCGTTTCTCGTCCGTTCGGATAAATGTCAGGCTTCGAGCGCCTTCACGCCGGGCAGCTCGCGGCCTTCCATCCATTCGAGGAAGGCGCCGCCGGCGGTCGAGACGAAGCTGAAGTCCCCGGCGACGCCGGCATGGTTGAGCGCCGCGACCGTGTCGCCGCCGCCCGCGACCGAGACGAGCGAGCCGCCCTTGGTCAGCGCGGCCGCGGTCCTGGCGAGCGCCACCGTCGCGGTGTCGAAGGGCGGGGTCTCGAACGCGCCGAGCGGCCCGTTCCACACCAGCGTCCTGCACGTCTTGAGCGCGTCGCCGAGCGCCTCGACCGCCGCGGGGCCGACATCGAGGATCATCTCGTCGGCGGCGACCTCGTGGACGTTGACCGTACGGGTCGGCGGGTTGGCCCTGAACTCCTTCGCCACCACCACGTCATAGGGCAGGTGGACGATGCACTCGGCCTTGTCGGCCGCGTCGAGGATCTCGAGGACGGTGGCCTTCAGGTCGTGCTCGCACAGCGACTTGCCGACGTCGACCCCGCGCGCGGCGAGGAAGGTGTTGGCCATGCCGCCGCCGATGATCAGGTGGTCGACCCGGGCGACGAGATGCTTGAGCACGTCGAGCTTGGTCGACACCTTGGCGCCGCCGACCACCGCCGCAACCGGATGCTCGGGCTTGCCGAGCGCCTTTTCGAGCGCCTCCAGCTCGGCCTGCATCGAGCGGCCGGCATAGGCCGGCAGCAGATGGGCGAGGCCCTCGGTCGAGGCATGGGCGCGGTGCGCGGCCGAGAAGGCGTCGTTGACGTAGAGATCGCCGAGCTTCGCCATCGCCTGGGCCAGCGCGGGATCGTTCTTTTCCTCGCCCTTGTGGAAGCGGGTATTCTCCAGCAGCGCGATGTCGCCGGGTTGGAGCTGGGCGACGGCGGCCTCAGCCTCCTCGCCGCAGCAGTCGCCGACGAAGCGCACGTCGCGGCCGAGCACCGAGCGGAAGGCGGCGGTGACGAGCGCGAGGCTCATGTCGGGGTTGCGCTCGCCCTTGGGGCGGCCGAAATGGGCGAGGACCAGGACGATCGCGCCCTTGTCGGCCAGTTCGGCGACGGTCGGCGCGGCGGAGCGCAGGCGGGTGTCGTCGGTGACGGTGGCGCCGTCCATCGGGACGTTGAGATCCTCGCGGACGAGGACGCGCTTGCCGCGCACATCGCCGATATCGTCGAGCGTCCTGAATGCCATCTTATCCCTCAACCTCCACTCTGTCGCCCAGCGCGATCGCGCCGCCTTCGATCACCCGTGCGTTCCGCCCGCCGCGCCAGTCCGGCCGGAGCGCGCTCTGCAGCCCGTCGGCCACCGCGTCCATCCGTCGGCACGGGTCGCATTCGCCCGTGATCTCCAGCGTCGCGCCACCGATGCGGAGCCGGGCTCCCTCCTCGCGTGGCAGGATAACGCCTTCAACCAGCAGATTGGCCCGGCGCTGTTCCCATGAGACGGGACGGCCGAGATCCGCGATGGCCGCCATCCAGTCCTCGGCCGTCAGGATGGTCACCTGCCGCCGATTCGACTTGCCGGGGCGGATGGCGCCGCGATGGTCGCCATACACCCCGGTATCTAGCCCGATCTCGACATGGTCGAGCACGTCCATCGGAGCATGCGGACGGTTCTTCCGGGCGATGCCGATCAGCCGGCCGGCCATGCCCTACCCTCTTTCCGTCACCCCAGCGGAGGCTGGGGGCTCATGAGGCAAGGGCGTTCCCTGCCCTCCTGAGATGCCAGCCTGCGCTGGCATGACGGTTAAGGAAGGCCGTTCCACTCAGATGAGCTTGCCCATCGCGCCGGCGGTGTCGACCATCCGGTTCGAGAAGCCCCACTCATTGTCGTACCAGCTCAGCACGCGGACGAGCTTGCCTTCGAGCACGGCGGTCTCGAGGCTGTCGATCGTCGACGACGCCGGATTGTGGTTATAGTCGATCGAGACCAGCGGCTCCTCGCTATAGGCGAGGATGCCCTTGAGCGGGCCGCTCTCGGACGCCGCCTTGAGGAGTGCGTTGACCTCGTCCTTCGTCGTGTCGCGCTTCGGCGTGAAGGTCAGGTCGACCATCGACACGTTCGGGGTGGGCACCCGGATCGCCGAACCGTCGAGCTTGCCCTTCAGTTCGGGCAGCACCTCGCCGACCGCGCGGGCGGCGCCGGTCGTGGTCGGGATCATCGACATCGCGGCGGCGCGCGCGCGGCGCATGTCGCTGTGGATCTGGTCGAGGATCTTCTGGTCGTTGGTATAGGCGTGGATCGTCGTCATCAGGCCGCGCTCGATGCCGATCGAGTCGTTGAGCACCTTGGCGAGCGGCGCCAGGCAGTTGGTGGTGCACGAGGCGTTCGAGACGATCTTGTGGTCGGCGGTCAGCTTGTCGTCGTTGACGCCGTAGACGACGGTCAGGTCGACGCCCTTGGCCGGGGCCGAGATCAGGACGCGGGTGGCGCCGGCGGCGAGATGCTTCTCGGCCGATTCGCGGTCGGTGAAGAAGCCGGTGCATTCGAGCGCGATGTCGACGCCGTTCGCCTTGTGCGGCAGGTTGGCCGGGTCGCGCTCGGCCGAGACCTTGACGCGCTTGCCGTCGATGATCAGGTCGTTGCCGTCGACCTCGACCGTGCCCGGATAGGGACCATGGACCGAATCGCGCTTGAACAGCAGCGCGTTGGACTTGGCATCGGCGAGATCGTTGATCGCCACCAGCTCGAGCCCGCTCTCGGGTTTCGCCAGGATGGCCCGCGCCACCAGTCGGCCGATACGCCCGAAGCCGTTGATCGCAACCTTGACTGCCATGTGCCGATACTCCTCTTAGTTGGCGAGCGCCCCGATGATCTGCGGGGCGAGCTTGTCGGCCGTCAGGCCGAAATGATCGTAGAGCGCCTTGACGGGGGCCGATGCGCCGAAGCCGTCGACGCCGAAGCGCAGGCCCTTGCGGCCGACATAGCGTTCCCAGCCCATCGTCGTGCCGGCCTCGATCGAGACGAGCAGCGCGTCGTCGGGCAGGACCGCGTCGCGATAGCCGGCCGGCTGCGCGTCGAACCGCTCCCAGCTCGGCATCGAGACGACGTCGGCGCCATGGCCCGCCTCCTCGAGCTTCTTCGCGGTCGCGAGGGCGATCTCGACCTCGGAGCCGCTGGCGATCAGCACCACCTTGCGCGCGGCCTCGGCGGCCTTGAGGCGATAGGCGCCCTTCGCCGAGAAATTCTCGCTGATGTCGGTGCGGACCTGCGGCAGGCCTTCGCGCGACAGCGCCAGCAGCGACGGGCCGTCGGCCTTCTCCAGCGCGAGCGCCCAGCATTCGGCGGTCTCGATCGCGTCACACGGACGATAGACGTCGAGGTTCGGCATCACGCGCAGGCTCATCAGATGCTCGACCGGCTGGTGGGTCGGGCCGTCCTCGCCCAGGCCGATCGAATCATGCGTCATGACGTAGACGACGCGCTGCTGCTGCAGCGCCGACAGGCGGATGGCGGCACGGCAATAGTCGGAGAACACCATGAAGGTGCCGCCATAGGGGATGACGCCGCCGTGCAGCGCGAGGCCGTTCATCGCGCAGCCCATGCCGAACTCGCGGATGCCGTAATAGACGTAGCGCCCGGCATAGTCGTCGGCGGTCAGCGGTGCCTGGCCCTTGGTCTTGGTGTTGTTCGATCCGGTCAGGTCGGCCGATCCGCCGATCGTCTCGGGCAGCTGGTCGTTGATCGGGCCCAGCACCATTTCCGACGCCTTGCGGGTCGCGACCTTCTGCGGGGCGGCGATCAGGCCCTCGAGATAGGCGTCGAGCGAGAAACCGGCGGGCAGCTCGCCGGCCATGCGGCGCTCGAACTCGGCACGGTCCTTCGACGCGGCGAGGCGCGCTTCCCAGGCGCCGCGCGCCGCGGTGCCGCGGTGGCCGGCCTCGGCCCAGGCGGCCTTGATGTCCTCGGGAATGACGAAGGGCTCGGACGTCCAGCCGAGATGGTCGCGGGCGGCCGCGACCTCTTCGACGCCGAGCGCGGCGCCGTGGGTGGCCGAGGTGCCCTGCTTGTTGGGGGCGCCATAGCCGATCACGGTGGTGCACTGGACGATCGACGGGCGCGGATCGGCCTTCGCCGCTTCCAGCGCCTTGTTGATGCTGTCGGGATCATGGCCGTCGCAGCTCACCGTGTGCCAGCCGGTGGCGGCGTAGCGGGCGAGGACGTCCTCCGACGAGCTGAGCGAGACCGCACCGTCGATGGTGATCCGGTTGTCGTCCCACAGCACGATCATGCGGCCGAGCTTGAGGTGGCCGGCCAGGCCGATCGCCTCATGGTTGACGCCTTCCATCAGGCAGCCGTCGCCCGCGATCACCCAGGTGTGGTGATCGACCAGCTCGGTGCCGAAGGTCGCGTTCAGGTGACGCTCGGCGATCGCCATGCCGACCGCGGTGGCCAGGCCCGAGCCGAGCGGCCCGGTGGTCGCCTCGACCCCGGCCAGCTCGAAATTCTCGGGATGGCCGGCGCACGGGCTGTGCAGCTGGCGGAAATTGCGGATGTCCTCGATCGTCGGGCGCGCATAGCCGGTCAGGTGCAGCAGCGCGTAGATCAGCATCGACCCATGGCCCGCCGACAGGACGAAGCGGTCGCGGTCGGCCCATTTGGGCTGGGCCGGATCATATTTCAGATGCTTCGTGAACAGCTCGGTCGCGACGTCGGCCATGCCCATCGGCATGCCGGGGTGGCCCGAATTGGCGGCCTGCACGGCGTCCATCGCAAGCGCGCGAATGGCATTGGCGAGCTGCCTCGATGCAATCGTCATAGAAAACCTTCTGCAGACCGGCGGGATCGATCGAACGAGCCTGTTCGCTGTTCGCGCGGACCCTTTGTCGTGCCGGAGCGGCATCGTCAACCACCGGGTCGACCATCGGCGAATGGCTTCGGGCGCTTGCGGGGCGTCAGGAGGCTGCTATTCCTCCGAATCGATGACAGATCACCGCCTCATATTGGCGCTAGGCCGCCTCGAACGCGCGATTGCCCGACTGGAAGCGGGCGTCGAATCGGCGCCGTCCTTCGGCCATGACGAGAATGAGGCGCTGTTCCGCCTCGCCGAACGGCACCGCACGCTGCGCGAGGCGACCGAATCGGCGATCGAGCGGATCGACCGGTTGCTGGGAGCGAACTGATGGCGGATGTCGATGTCGATGTCGCGGGCCGGCGCTATCGCCTCAGCTGCCGCGACGGCGAGGAGGACCATCTCCGCGCGCTCGTCCACATGGTCGGCTCGAAGGCCGAGGAGCTGACCGGCGCGCTGGGCGAGATGACCGAGGCGCGCACCCTGCTGCTCTCCGCGCTGCTGCTCGCCGACGAGCTCAACGACATGCGCGGCGCGGCCGCGGTCGCGCGCCGGGAACCGGCGGCCGCCAGCGCCGCCGAGCCCGATCCCGCTTATGCGGTCGCGATCGAGCGGATCGCCGAACGGGTCGAGCGGCTCGCCGACCAGATGGAGCGGGGCGGGCAGTAGGGAGCTCCTAACTGCCCGTCATGCTGAACAAGGGCGTGTCATCCTTTGGCGGGCGAAACATCTCCCACTGTCGTGCGCGTGGTGGTGGACCTTCGTTTCCCGCCTGCCCAGGGCCTGGAACGCCGAAAGCGCCCGTTGCAGGTCGTCATGCGCCAAGCGATGACGCCCGGGTCCGGCATGGCGCGTTCTTTCGAAGGGAGCCGCCCTTGAGCGCGACGACCATCGATATTACATATGGCGATGGCGGGTACTGCCCGGCACGAGCTGCAGAGAACATCCCTGAGGCGATTCACATTCCTAGGGGGCTGTCCCTGTTCGGATCCTGGTCCGATGCACATGGTCCCCACCTGATGCTTTTGGCGTCAGAGGATATTCCAGCAAACGACCATGGCGGTCCCGCCACCCCGCCGTCCCTCCCGCGATGAGCGGCGCGCTTCCCAAGCCCGCCTTGCGCGCCGAATTGCGCGCCGCGCGCGACGCCTTCGTGCTCGATCTGGCGCCGGGCGAGCGCGAGCGGCTCGAGGGTGCCGCCGCGGCCCGGCTGATGCGCCGCGCCGGTACCGCGCGGAGCATCGCCTTCTACGTCGCCCTCGGCAGCGAGATGGGCTGCGCGGCGGCGATCGATGCCGCGATCGCGCGCGGGATCGCGGTGGCGCTGCCGCGCGTCGAGGCCCGATCGGCGCCGATGCGCTTCCTGCTCTGGAGGCCGGGCGATCCGCTCGAGCCGGGATGGCGCGGCCTGCTGCAGCCGCCGGCCGAATCGGCGGAAATCCGGCCCGAGCTGATCGTCGCGCCGCTGCTCGGCTTCGACGCGGCGCTGAATCGAATCGGCCAGGGCGCCGGCTTCTACGACCGCGCCTTCGCCGCGCTGCCGCATGCCAAAAAAATCGGCTGGGGCTGGTCGATCCAGCAGCGCCCCGCCATAGGCTGCGATCCGTGGGACGTGCCGCTCGACGCGGTCGTTACCAACGTGGGAATCATCGAAGGACCAAGGCGATCATGAGCGAACCGAGCTGGCGAAAATCCGCCGGCATCTTCCTGATCTTGCTCATCATTTCGGTGTGGGCAGCGATCGTCGCCACCGCGTCCCCGTGGATCGGGACGCTCCCCGCGCTGGTCCAGGCACCCGTCTACATCGTCGCGGGCATCGTCTGGATCCTGCCGCTCAAACCGCTGCTGGCCTGGATGGAAACCGGCCGCTGGCGGCGCTGACCACGTAAAAATACGGGTAGGCATTAACCGGATGTATCGAATCTCGCGCTATCCCGATGCCGGAGATCAGGGGTGTCGCGGTGAAAGACGAAAGAATAGCCGAGAAGTCAGCTGCGCGTGCCGAATGGCGACGCCTGTATGACATGATCGGCAAGCTTCTGTTCGATCACGGGCTCGAACCCTCCCCGGCGAATTTCGAATTGTGCCACCGCTATCTGTCGGGCCGCGACGGCGAGCTCAACGCGATGGTCGACCGCGCGATCTCCAAGGACGGCGCGCTGAGCGACGCGGTCGCGGCAGCGATCTCGACCAAGCTGGAGCCGGGCCTGTCGACCGACGAACTGTCGCGCATGGCGCAGGAGGCGCAGGGCTATCTCGAGCAGATGGCGACGATCCTCACCCGGTCGGGCGAGGAGGCGCGCGATTATGGCGAGGCGCTGGCGCACGAGGCCGAGGGGCTGGAGACCGACGGCTCGCCCGCGCTGACGGTGCAGAAGCTGGTCGATCTCACCCGGTCGATGATCGACAAGGCCCAGGTCGCCGAGGAGGATCTGCGCCGCACCGAGCAGCAGATGAGCGCGATGCGCAAGGACCTCGCCGCCGCGCACCACAAGGCGAACAGCGACCCGCTGACCGGCCTGCCGAACCGGCGCGCGCTCGACCAGCATCTGCGCGGCGCGTTCGAAAAGGCCCGCCGCGCCGATTCGGCGCTGGCGCTGGCGATCTGCGACATCGACCATTTCAAGCTGTTCAACGACACCCATGGCCACCAGATCGGCGACGAGGTGATCAAGTTCGTGGGCTCGTCGCTCGGCCGCGTCGCGAACGGCGACGTGTTCGTCGCGCGCTATGGCGGCGAGGAGTTCGTCATGGTGTTCGAACGCGGCGCCGCCGCCAACGCGATGGCGACCCTCGACAAGATCCGCGCCGCGATCGCCGCGCGCGAGCTGAAGGTGACCCACACCGGCCAGTCGCTCGGCCGGCTGAGCTTCTCGGGAGGGCTCGCCGCGATCAACGGCCACGATTCGCCGGGCTCGCTGCTCAAGCGCGCCGACGCCGCGCTCTACCGGGCGAAGCAGGACGGCCGCAACCGCATCAGCGTGGCGGAATAGCTCCCCTTGGGGCCGTCATCCCGGCGAACGCCGGGATCTCTCTTCTTCCTCATCCCTCGATCCGCGCCGCAAGGCAGTGAGATCCCGGCGTTCCCCGGGATGACGCCTGTGGTATGGGCCGGGATTGGCGCTTCCCCGCCGCTTCCTCTATGGGGCGAAGCGAAGCCAGCCGATCGAGAGCCCTGATGCCCGCTGCCATTCCCTTCCGTTCGATCCACCGCCACGGCTTCGTGCGCGTCGGCGCCGGCACGCCGGCCGCGAGCACGGGCGACGTCGCGGCGAACGCGGCGGGCGTCGTCGAGCTGGCGCGCCGCGCCGACGCCGAGGGCGTCGACCTGCTCGTCCTGCCCGAGCTGGCGCTGTCCTCCTATGCGATCGACGACCTCCATCTCCAGGACGCCCAGCTCGACCGGGTCGAGGCCGAGCTGGCCGGGATCGTCGCGGCGAGCGCCGATCTCGCGCCGGTGCTGCTGGTCGGCGCGCCGATCCGCCGCAACGGGCGGCTCTACAATTGCGCCGTGGCGGTCGCGCGCGGCCGCATCCTCGGCGTGGTGCCGAAGAGCTTCCTGCCCAATTACCGCGAATATTACGAGAAGCGCTGGTTCGCGCTCGGCCATGGCCTGGCGGGGCTCGACATGCGGCTGTGCGGGCAGGCCGTGCCGTTCGGCCCGGACCTCGTCTTCGCCGCGTCGGACCTCGCCGACTTCGTCTTCCATGTCGAGATCTGCGAGGATTACTGGGCGCCGCTGCCGCCATCGACCGCGGGGGCGATGGCCGGCGCGCTGATCCTGTGCAACCTGTCCGCGTCCAACATCATCATCGGCAAGGCGCGCGACCGCGCCCTGCTCGCCGCCTCGCAATCGATGCGCGCGATCGCCGCCTATTGCTATTCGGCGAGCGGCCCCGGCGAGAGCACCACCGACC
This sequence comes from Sphingomonas sp. Root720, assembly GCF_001428605.1. GTDB lineage: Bacteria > Pseudomonadota > Alphaproteobacteria > Sphingomonadales > Sphingomonadaceae > Rhizorhabdus. The sequence continues at coordinate 367,046 of NZ_LMID01000015.1, read as the reverse complement.
TCGCCTGGGACGGGCAGGCGATGATCCACGAGCTGGGCCAGACGCTCGCCGAATCGAGTCGCTTCGGCATGGACCCCGAACTGATCGCCGCCGATGTCGACGTCGCGCGGCTGCGGCTCGAGCGGATGCGGGTCGGTACCTTCGACGACTGCGCGGCGGCGAACGGCCATCCCGAGACGCGCTTCCGCACGATCGGCTTCGAGCACCGGCCGCACCGCGCCGATGTCGGGCTCCGCCGCCCGGTCGCGCGTTTCCCGTTCGTGCCGGCCGATCCCCGCGACCTCGACGCCGACTGCTACGAGGCCTTCAACATCCAGGTCGAGGGGCTGGTGAAGCGCTTCGAGTCGACCGGCGGCCAGGCGATGGTGATCGGCGTGTCGGGCGGGCTCGATTCGACCCATGCGCTGATCGTCGCGGCGAAGGCCTGCGACCGGCTCGGCCTGCCGCGCACGGCGATCCGCGGCTATACCATGCCCGGCTTCGCGACCGGCGACGCGACCAAGGCCAACGCCTGGGCGCTGATGCGCGCGCTCGGCATCACCGCCGCGGAGATCGACATCCGTCCGGCGGCGCGGCAGATGCTCGGCGACATGGATCACCCCTTTGCCGGCGGCGAGCCGGTCTACGACATCACCTTCGAGAATGTGCAGGCGGGGCTGCGCACCGACTATCTGTTCCGCCTCGCCAACCAGCATGGCGGCTTCGTCGTGGGGACGGGCGACCTGAGCGAACTGGCGCTCGGCTGGTGCACCTATGGCGTCGGCGACCAGATGAGCCATTATGCGGTCAACGCCGGCGTGCCCAAGACGCTGATCCAGTATCTGATCCGCTGGTGCGTGCGCACCGACCAGTTCGATCGGGCGACCGACGCGATCCTGACCGCGATCCTCGGCACCGAAATCTCGCCCGAGCTGATCCCGGCCGATGCCGAGGGCGGGATGCAGAGCACCGAATCCAAGGTCGGCCCCTATGAGCTCAACGATTTCTTCCTGCACCATGTCGTGCGGCACGGGCTGAAGCCGTCGAAGGTCGCCTTCCTCGCCTGGCACGCGTGGAAGGATGCCGATGCCGGGCTATGGCCCGCCGATTTCCCGGCGGAGCTGCGCAACCGCTACGACCTCGCGACGATCCGCGCCTGGCTGGAGAAATTCCTGTTCCGCTTCTTCACGACCAGCCAGTTCAAGCGGTCGGCGATCCCGAACGGGCCGAAGGTGTCGGGCGGCGGCGCGCTCAGCCCGCGCGGCGACTGGCGGGCGCCGTCGGACGGCACCGCCAAGGTCTGGCTCGATGAGCTGGCCGCCGCGCTCGACGGCGTCGAGGACTAGGGCGCAGGCCGCACCATGTCGGGGGAGCAGCTGACACGCTATCGCTGCGTCATGCTCCGGCGGAGCGGCGCGTCCGAGATCCGGATCGTCCGCGCCGAGGATGCGGCGGCGGCGCGCGCGCGGCTCGCGGCGGCGGGGCTCGACCCGGTCAGCATCGAGCCGATCGGCCCCAGCCTGTTCGACATGCTCGGCGAGCGCATCGCCCGGGGCGGCTGGCGTTTCCCCCGCCTGCGGCCGGCCTGGCCGGCGCGGCTGGCGCGGCCGTCGGGCGCGGTCCTGACCGGTGCGGCGCTGCTCCTCGCCACGGTCCCGTTCACCACCGCGATCGGTGCCTGGGGCCTGGTCGGGCTCGACCGCTGGCAGGCGGCGCGGATCGCGAAGCGGCAGGCCCCTGCGATCGCCGCGTCGGTCCGGGTCGCGGCGGTCGAGCGCGCGCGCGACGACGTCGAGGCGGTGATGGCGGTCCCGTCGATGAGCGGGCTCGCCGGCCGGCTGCGCGCACTGCTGCCCGAAGAGGCCGGGCTCGTCGCGATGGCGCTGGCCGAAAACGGTGCGCTGACCGTCGAGGTGGAGACCCCCGATCCCGACCGGCTGCGCACCGCCCTCGCCGCCGATCCGCTGTTCGGCGCGCTGCGCGAGATCGGTCAGACGAGGACCGAGGGCGCCACGATCGACGTGATCCTGACGGGACGGGTGCGATGATCCGTCCGTCCGCCTGGCGCCCGACGCCGCTCGCCGGCATCGGTTTCGGGCTGGCGCTGCTCGGCGCGGCGGCGCTGGCCTGGGCCGGGCTCGGTGCGCTGGAGCGGGCACGGGCGCGGCTGGCGCAGGTCGAGGCGATGGTGCGCGCCGGCGCCGCCCCGGCCGCGCGGCTGCTGCCGGCCGAGCTCTCCTATCCCGAGGAGGACCGGCGCGCAGCCGAGGCGGCGATGCTCGCGACCGTCCGCAGGGCCGCCACCGAGCGGCGCCTGCTGCCCGAACGGATCGAGCTGGTCCCCGCCGACACGGCGATGCCGGCCGAGCTGATGGTCGACATCACCCTGTCGGGCGCGGAAGCCGACATCCTCCATGTCGCACGGCTGCTCGAGGCGGGGCGGCCCGCGATCCGCTTCGTCCGCTGGCGGATCGCCCGGACCGGTCCGGCCGAGACCGCGATCCGGCTCGACGCCCGCGCCATGGCGGTGTGGGAGCCGCGCTGATGCGCCGCCCGCCCGCCGGAGCCCCGTGGCTCGCCGCCGCCGCGCTGGTCGCGCTCGCGGCGCCCGCGCTGCTGCTGTGGCGCGCGCAGCCGCCGCTGCCGATCGCGGCGGCGAGCGGCGAGACGGTGGTGCCGGCGCCGGTCCCGCCCGGTGCCGATGGCGCCGCGCGCCGCCTGTTCCTCGACCCGCTCGATCCCGCGAGGGCGCCCGCCGCCGAGGATGCCCCGAAGCTGATCGGCATCGCCGGCCGCCTGCCCGACGCGGCGATCGCGATGGTCCGCGCGGCCGACGGCACCAGCAGGACATTGGCGCCGGGCGAGAGCTACGAAGGCTGGCGGCTGGAAAGCCTGTCGCCCGACGCGGCGCTGTTCAGCCGGGGCGGGCGGCGGGTGCGCTCCTTCCTCCCCGCCGTCGAGCCGGAGCCCGAGGCGGAGCCGGACGCGGTGGGGGGGCAATAGGCACGCAGATATTTGGAGAGGCGTGACTTTTTCAACGTCACCCCCGCGGAGGCTGGGGTCCATGTCTCTCATCAGCCAGACGGCATCGCGTGGGAAGACAGACATGGATGCCAGCCTTCGCGGGACCTTTGCGTAAGAGCCCATGTCCATTCTCTTCCTCGTCATCCCGGCGAAAGCCGGGATCTCTCTGCCTTTCCGCCCTCCGGGAAGAAAGACGAAGATGAAGAGAGATCCCGGCTTTCGCCGGGATGACGGCAAGGGGACGGCGTTTACGCAAAGGTCCCGCGAACGCTGGCATGACGGGGTGGAGGGAGGCCGGCAATGATTCCCTCGGCGTCATCCTGGCGAAAGCCAGGATCTCACTGCCTTTGGGGCGCCGCCACCGGCGATGGTGGAGAAGAAGGGAGATCCCGGCTTTCGCCGGGATGACGGTTGAGTGGGCGAACGCCCGGTCAATAGACCCCGGAAATCTCGACCGGCAGGCGCGCCCTGGGCGGTTCCAGCAGCAGCGGCGGGCCCTTGCCGAGCATCGCCTCGTCGTAGCGGGTGCGGGCATATTTGGCCTGGGTGACGTCGTTCGCGGCCTGGCGGTCGCGCAGGATGGTCGGTTTCAGGAAGACGAACAGGGTGCGCTTCACATGGCTTTCGCGGCGCGACTTGAACAGCTCGCCCGCGATCGGGATGTCGCCGAGGATCGGCACCTGGCTGCGGGTCTGGACGCGGTCGTCGCTGATCAGGCCGCCGAGCACGATCGTCTGGCCGTCGTCGGCGAGCACCGAGGTCTGGATGCTGCGGCGGTTGGTGATCAGGTCGGCGGCGCCGGTCACCCCGTCGGTCAGCGACGAAACCTCCTGCGCGACTTCGAGGCGGACGACATTGCCCTGGTGGATGCGCGGCACGACGCGGAGGGTCAGGCCGACATCCTGGCGCTCGATCGTCGTGAACGGGTTGAGCGTGTTGCCGTCGGTCGCGAAGCTGCCGGTGCGGAACGGGACGTTCTGGCCGACGACGATCTCGGCCGGTTCGTTGTCGAGTGTCGTCAGGCTCGGCGTCGACAGCAGGTTCGAGCGGGTCGACCGGCCGATCGCCTGGAGCAGGATGCTGAAATTGTCGCCAACCCGGATCGAGGCCGACCCGCCATTGGGCAGCACCGCGGCGGCGGCGGGCGCGCCGATCGCCGTCAGGATCTGCTGGAGCGACGGTCCCGGGCTGGTGAAGGAGGTCGCCCCGCCGCTCGCGCGATTGATCGCCGCCGCGCCGATGCCGAGCTGGACCGCGAGTTGCTCGGCCTGGTCGCCGGCGATCTCGACGATCGCCGCTTCGATCAGCACCTGCGGGCGGCGCACGTCGAGCTGGGCGATCAGCGGCTCGACCTCGGCGATGGCGGCCGGGGTGCCGCGCAGCACGATCGCGTTGAGTTCGGGCGCGGGCTGGACGGTCAGGTCGGGGGTCGAGAAGCCCTTGGGCGTCGCATCGCCGCCGTCGGTTCCGCCACCGGCGCCGCCGAAGGACCCGGCGTCGGCCGATCCGCCGAGCGTCGCCGGCGTCGAGCCGAGCGAGAGGCCCGCCGCCTGGGCATTGCCGTTCGATTGCTGCCGGGTGATCCGCGCGCGGCCGCCGGCTACCGCGCGGGCGGCGGGATTGGTGACGGCGCCCTGCTCGCCGAGCACGCCCTGCAGCACCTCGGTCACCGATTCGGCATCGCCATTGTTGAGCCGGATCATCCGGGTGACCGGGACGCCCGCGCCGGGCTTGTCGATCGTGTGCGCCAGCCGGCGCGCCTCGGACACCATGTTGGGCTCGCCGCGGACGAGGACGATGTTGCTGCGTTCGTCGGCGACCACGCGCGGCCCGCCGGTCGCGGTGCCGTCGCCCATCACCCCCGCGATCGCGGCGGCGACGTCCTTGGCGTTGGCGTAGCGCAGGGTGATGCTGTCGAAGCGGCCGCCGCCGCCGCTGTCGAGCGCGCGGGCCAGCTGCTCGATGCGGCGGACATTCTCGGCATAGTCGGTGACGATGATCGCGTTGGGGCTGGCCATCGCCTCGACGCTACCGAACTGCGCGACCAGCGGGCGGAAGACGCGCACGGCCTGTTCGCCCGAGACGTTCTGCAGCCGGATCATGCGGGTGGTGACGTCCTGGCCCGACAGCCGCCCGCCCGAACCCGCGTCGCGGATCGCCGAGGCCTGCGGGATGATCCGCCACGACCGGCCCGACTTCACCGCGGCGAAGCCGTGGACGCGGAGCACCGACTGGAACAGGTCCCATACCCCGTCGACCGACAGCGGTTCGGCGGAGGTGACGTTGACCGTGCCCTTGACCGCCGGGTCGAGGATCAGGGTGCGGCCGGTGATGCGCGAGATCTGCTCGGCGACGTCGGCGATGTCGACGGCGCGCATGTTGACGACCACGTCGGCGGGGGCGGGCTGGCCGGCGCTCTGCGCCATGACCGGGGTGCCGGCGAGCGCGGCGGCGACCAGGGCGGAGAGGGCGGTGCGGGCGAACAGGGACACGATCGGGTTCCTCAACGGAGGGAAAAGGAGAAGGAGACGCGCTTGCCGCCGCGCAGCACGTCGATCTGGGCGGGACCGGCGGCCATGACCTGGGCCATGAGCTGGCGGTCGGCGGTGACCGCTGTGGCGGGCAGCCCGTTGATCCGCTCGATCAGGTCGCCGGGCAGCAGCCCGGCCCTGCGCGCGGCCGCGGACGGATCGGCGCCGATGCGATAGGCGCCGCCGACGGGGGCCGCGCCCAGCCCGTCGAGCAGCGAGGATGCTTCGGCCCCGGTCGGCGCGGCGGGCGGCGGCGCGATCGCCTGCATCGGCTGCGGCCCCGACCCGTCGGATGGGCCGCTCGCCGGGACGGCGCCCGGCGGCGAGGGCATCGCCGGCGGCGCGGCGGGCGCCTCGCCCCCGGCCGAGATGCGCGGCAGGTCGAGTCGTTCGAGCCGGCCGTTGACCCGCAGCAGCACGCGGTTGAACGCGATCTCCTCGATCGTCGCGCCGCCGGGCACCGCCTGGCCGACGCCATAGGAGACCGGGCGTCCGCCGGTCGGCGCGATCAGCGCGCTCGAGGCCGAGGGCGGATCGGCGAGGATGACGCCGCGCAGCTGGATGGCGAGCGTGGTCGGCTGGGCCGAGGCGGCGTCGGGCCGGCCGAACGGCGCCAGCGCCAGCGCGGGACCGATGTCGATCGCGGCGGCCGGTGCGGCGGCGGTCGTGGCCGAGGGCGGATCGGCGGGACCGGCGCCGAGGATGTGCCAGGTCAGTCCGGCCAGCGCGACCGCGACCGAGGCGACGACGAGGCCGGTGAAGAGGTCGGCGGCGCGGGAAGCCTGGCGCGGGGTCATCGCGTCGTCGTGCCCTTATCGCGAAAGCCGTCGAGGGTGACGAGCGGCGAGGAGGGATCGCGGGCATCCGCCACCGCGACGCTGAGCTTGACGAGGTCGGGATCGTCGGTGCCGGTCTCGGTCACCGCGACGGCCCAGCGCTGGCCCAGCATCTCGACCTGTGCCGGGCCGGCGGGGAGGCCGGGCACCGCCAGCTCGGCAAGCCGGTTCTGCGCGACGATCTGCGCGGCGGCGCGGCGCTCGAGGCCGCGGATCGAATCGACATGCGCCTCGGCGGCGCGGACGAGGCCGGCGGCGGCGATGGCGAGGACGAGCAGCGCGACCAGCGCCTCGATCAGCGAGAAGCCCTGCTCGCCGGCGGTGGTCGGCAGCGCGGTCATGCGGCCGGGACCGGGATCGGGCTGGCCGACAGCCCGTCATAGACGACGAGCCAGCGGTCGGCGCCCGCGCGCAGGCCGATCGTCGCGGGGACGCCGGTTCCGTCGACCCCGAGCAGCAGCGGCGGCCGGCGGCGGCCCATGTCGAGCCTGATGCCGGCGGGCAGGCGGTGGCGGGCATGGCCTTCGTCCTCGCCCGCCTGCCAGTCGCGGCCGTCCCAGCTGGCGAAGGCATAGCCTTTCTCGTCCCAGGTCAGCGCCAGCGGCCGGTCGCTCACCATCGCCTCGTCGGCGACCGACTGGAGCCGGCTCGACAGGCGGCGCGCCTCGGATTCGACGCTGGGTGCGCGGGTGGCCGCGCCGATGCCCAGCACGGTCGCCCCCGCCGCGACCGCGATGATCGCGAGCACAGCCAGCATCTCGACCAGTGTCATCCCCGATTCGGCCCCCCGTGGCTGCATCTCAGGGTGCTTTATCACTCAGGTCGGCGTCGAGTCCCTCGCCGCCGGGCTTGCCGTCCTTGCCGAGGCTCGACAGGTCGAAGCCCGCGCCGCCGGCGCCGGGCATCCGATAGACATAGGGACGGCCCCAGGGATCGACCGGCACCTGGGCCAGATAGCCCTCGGCCGACCAGTTGCGCGGCTCGGGCGCGGTGGCCGGCTTCCTCGACAGCGCGGCCAGGCCCTGCTCGGTCGTCGGATAGTCGCCATTGTCGAGGCGGTACATCTTCAGCGCGGCGGAGATGGTGCGCAGGTCGGTCTTGGCGACCGTCACGCGCGCCTCGTCGGGGCGACCGATGACGTTGGGGACGATCAGCGCGGCGACCAGCGCGATGATCGCTAGCACGACGATCATCTCGATCAGGGTCAGTCCGGCCTCGGGGTCCGGGATGGCACGCCTGCCCTTATGTTCGGGCTCGTCATGAAAGTGTTGCGAAACTATGATCATGGCGGCGCTATGAGATATATCCATGAAACTGATGTTACAGTCGCCTAGCATAGCGCCAATCGGCGCGCGGATAAAAAATATGCTGGGCCCGCGGGCCGAAGCAGGGGTCTGGCGGCTCGATCGCACCGGCGTGCGGGCCGTCGCGGGATCGGCCGCCCGCGCTGTCCTGCTGGTACCCGCCGAACATGTCCTGACGATGTCGGTCGCATTGCCGTTGCCGTCGCACGCCCGGCGGCTGGCGGCGCTGCCCTTCGCGATCGAGGAGCGGATCGCCGACCGCGCCGATGCGGTCCATCTCGCGCTCGGCACGCAGGTCGACGGCGGCCCTTATCTGGTGGGCGTCGTCGACCGCGCCCTGGTGGCCGCCTGGGTCGCCGCCGCCGCCGAGGCGGGGATCGCCGACGCGGCGATCATGCCCGACGCGCTGGCGCTGCCGATGCCCCAGTCCGGCCGCTGGAACGTCCGCCGCGAATCGGACGGCCGCATCCTGGTCCGCGCCCCCGAGGGGACCGGCTTCGCCGCGACCGAGCCGCTGTTCGTCGCGCTGTGGACGGCGGCGGGCAAGCCGGACTGCGACGAGGTCGCCGATAGCGGCGAAACCGTTCCGGTCGCGCTCGACCTGCGCCAGGGCGATTTCGCCCGGCCGCGCCAGGGCCTGTCGCGTATCGGCCGCCGGGTGGCGATCGTCGCCGCAGCGGGGCTGATCGCCCATGGCGCGATCGCTGCCGCCGACATGGTGGCGCTGCGCTCGGTCGCGGCGAAGCGCGGGGCCGAGCTGACCGCGCTGCTCAACACCGCCGCCCCGGGCCGCTACGGCGGCAACGATCCGCGCGAGGCGGCGCTGGTCGCGGCCGAGCTGCTGCCGGTCGGCGGCAACGCGCCGCCGGGTCAGCTGCTGCCGCTGCTCGGCCGGACCTCCGCGGCGCTGGCGCCGTTCGGCGGTACGCTGGCGATCCGGTCGATGCGCTTCGACGAGGCGCGGCGCAGCCTGCGCCTCGATGTCGAGCTGGCCGATCCCGGCGCGCGCGCCAATATCGTCAGCGCGCTGCGCTCGGCCGGGCTGACCGGCCGGTTCGACGGCGACGACCTGGTCGTCGGCGGAGGCGCGGCATGAGCGATCATGGCCATCTACCGTCATCCTGGCGAAAGCCGGGATCTCCCTTCTTCCTGTCCATCGCCAAGCAAGGCGAAGGCAGTGAGATCCCGGCTTTCGCCGGGATGACGCGGGACGTGGCGCAGGGAGGCGCGGCATGAAGGATTTCGCCACGCTCTTCCCGACCTTCGAGCCGGCCCGGCAGAAGGCGATCGCCGCCTGGCAGGCGCGCAGCCGGCGCGAGCAATGGCTGCTCGGCGGGCTGGCCGCGATCCTCGTCCTGTGGGTATTGGTGACGATGGTGATCCTGCCCATCCAGCGCGGGCGGGCGCAGGCGCTGTCCGACATCCGCACCTATGAGAGCCTGACGGTCCGGCTGCGCGGCGCCGGCCCGATCGGCCAGGCGCCCGCCCAGCCGCAGGCGAACGCCTCCCCCGCCGCGATCCTCTCGACCAGCGCGGCGCGCTTCGGGGTGGTGCCGGTGGTCAACCCGGATGGCGACGGCTTCCGCGTGACGATCGCCGACGCGCCCTATGAGGCGGTGGTCCGCTGGATCGCCGACGTCGAGCAGACCAGCCGGCTGCGGGTGATCGGGCTGCGGCTCGATCGCCGGCCGTCGAGCGGCTTCGTCTCGGCCGAGCTGACGGTGCGCGCATGACCGCGCTTCCCTACAGCTTCGCCCGCCGCCACGGCGTCCTCCTGCAGGACGGCACCGAGGGTGCCGTCCGCTGCCTGTTCCGCACCGGCGCCACCCCCGAGGCGATGCTCGAGGTCCAGCGTCGCTTCGGCAGCGGCCTCGCCTTCGAGACCGTCGCCGACGAGGCGTTCGAAAGCGCGGTCGCCGCAGCCTATCGCGACAGCGGCGGCGCGATGGACCTGACCGACACCGACGACCTCGCCACCCTCGCCGACAGCGCGGCGGCGGTCGACGACCTGCTCGACAGCCGCGACGACAGCCCGGTGATCCGGCTGATCAACGCGCTGCTGCTCCAGTCGGTGCGCGACGGCGCGTCGGACATCCATGTCGAGACCCAGGAGAAAAGGCTGATCGTCCGCTTCCGGGTCGACGGCGTGCTGCGCGACGTGGTCGAGCCGAAGCGTGCGCTGGCGCCGCTGCTGGTCAGCCGGATCAAGGTGATGGCGCGGCTCGACATCGCCGAGAAGCGCATTCCGCAGGACGGCCGCGTCACGCTGCGCGTCGGCGGCTACGACATCGACGTCCGCGTCTCGACCATCCCGACCCAGCATGGCGAGCGGGTGGTGATGCGCCTGCTCGACCGCGGATCGGCCGGGCTCGATACCGCCACGCTCGGCATGTCCGAGCGCGACCGCGACATGTTCCTGCGGCTGCTCGACCGGCCGCACGGCATATTGCTCGTCACCGGCCCGACCGGTTCGGGCAAGACGACGACGCTCTACACCGCGCTCACCCATCTGAACGACCGCAAGCGCAACATCATGACGGTCGAGGACCCGATCGAATATGAGCTGGCGGGGATCGCCCAGACCCAGGTCAACGCCAAGACCGGGATGAGCTTCGCGCGCGGGCTGCGCGCGATCCTGCGGCAGGACCCCGACGTGATCATGGTCGGCGAGATCCGCGACCAGGAGACCGCCGAGGTCGCGGTGCGATCGTCGATGACGGGCCATTTCGTGCTGTCGACGCTGCACACCAACAGCGCGATCGGATCGATCACCCGGCTGACCGACATGGGAGTCGAGCGCTATCTGCTCGCGCCGATGGTGGTCGGACTGATCGCGCAGCGGCTGGTGCGCCGGCTGTGCGAGCATTGCCGCTGGCAGGACCGCGCGACCGACGCCGATTCGGCGCTGCTCGGCGGCGCGCTCAAGCCCGGCAAGAAGATCTGGCGCGCGGGCGGCTGCGACGAATGCCATGGCGAGGGCTATAAGGGCCGGATGGCGCTGTACGAGGTGGTCGCCGCCGACGACGAATTGCGCCGGATGATCCATGACGGCGCGTCCGAGGCGCAACTGACCGCCGCCGCGCGCAAGGCCGGGCCGAGCCTGCTCGACGACGGCATCGCCAAGCTCCGCGCCGGGCTGACCACCGTCGAGGAAGTCGCCCGCGTCGTCCAGGACGAGGGCTGATGCCGGCCTTTGCGTACCGCGCCGTCGACCCGCGCGGCGCCGCGAAGCAGGGCGTGATCGAGGCGTCGAGCGCCGCCGCCGCGCGCCAGCTGCTGCGCGACCGCGAATGGCTGCCGACCTCGGTCGAGACGGCGACGGGCGGGGCCGCGCCCGGGATCGGCGCGCGGCTGTTCCGCCGCAGGATCGGCGCGCGCGCGCTGTCGACCGTCACCCGCCAGATCGCGACGCTGGTGACGAGCGAGGTCAATATCGAGCATGCGCTGAAGCTGGTCGCCGACCAGGCCGAGGGCGCGGCGCTCCGTTCGCTGCTGCTCGACGTGCGGGGGTCGATCCTCGACGGCTACAGCTTTGCCGCGGCGCTGCGTCTGCACCCCGCGACCTTCCCCGAGTTCTACACGGCGTCGGTCGCGGCGGGCGAGCAGGCGGGCAAGCTGAGCCAGGTGCTCGAGCATCTCGCCGACTTCGTCGAGAGCCGGCAGCGCAACCAGCAGAAGGTGCAGCTCGCGCTGCTCTATCCGGCGCTGCTCGCGGTCGTATCCTTCGGGATGATGGCGCTGCTGATGGTCTATGTCGTGCCCGACATCGTCCGCGTCTTCATCTCGCGCGGGGCGGAGCTGCCCTTCCTGACCCGCGCGCTGATCGCGATCTCGGGCGGGCTGCAGGCATATGGGCTGGCGATGGCGATCGCGCTGCTCGCGGCGATCCTGGTCTTCGGGCGCTGGCTGCGGGTGCCGGCCAACCGGCTGCGCTTCGACCGCGGCATCGCGACGACCTGGCCGCTCGCCCGGTTCAGCCGCCAATATAATGCCGCGCGCTTCGCCGCGAGCCTCGCCACTCTCGTCCAGAGCTCGGTGCCGCTGGTCGAGGCGCTCAATGCGGCCGCGGCCGTCACCCCCAACCGCCATGTCCGCGCGGCGGCGGTCGGTGTCGCGGCGCGGGTGCGCGAGGGCGCGACGCTGCAGACGGCGATGACCGAATCGGGGATCTTCCCGTCGATGCTGGTCGCGATCGTCGCCAGCGGCGAGAATGGCGGCCAGCTCGGCCCCGCGCTCGGCCGCGCCGCCGCCGAGCTCGAGCGCGAGCTGGAGGCGATGGCCTCGCTGCTCGTCTCGCTGGTTGAGCCGCTGGTGCTGCTGATGATGGGCGGGCTGGTGCTGTTGATGGTGCTGGCGATCCTGCTGCCGATCATCAACCTCAACAATATCGTGGGGATGTGAGGGTGGGTGGGGCCCAAGCCAATTCCTCCCCATCGCAGATGGGGAGGGGGACCGCCGCAGGCGGTGGAGGGGGCGACGGTGAAGCCGGCGCTGTGCGCCACCCCTCCACCATGATGCGCATGGTCCCCCTCCCCCCGCTTCGCGCGGGGAGGAATGGGAGGTTAAAGCTCGGTCTCGATCGTCATGCCGCCGGGCGGGGCGAGGAAGGGCAGCGCCGCCGCGCCCTGGGCGCTGACGATCAGGCGCAGCTTGCCGTCTTCGCCGAGCCCGCCGACCAGGAAGGGATTGCGCCGTTCGCCGATCGGGGCGAGGCCGATCACCGCCAGCCCCGGCGTCTGCCGGATGTCGAGCGCCAGCGCCGGCACCGCGACGGCGGCGCCGCCGAACGGCTGGCAGCTGCCCGGCTCGCTCCGTATCCGCCCATCGGCGCCCTGCCGGCCGCCGCCGATCGAGACGCGCGCGAGATCGACCTGCATCCGCACCGCGCAGGCGAAGCTGGGCCGCGCGAGCGCGAGCAGCCCGCCATCGGCGCTGCCCTTCACCCCTTCGAACAGAATATGTCCGGGACGCAGCAGCGCCCGGCCGTCGAGCGCGGTCTGCGGTCCCGTCACCGCGACGTCGGCGGCGAAGCCCAGTCCGGTCAGGCTGCGCAGCGGCGCCCAGCGCCATTCCATCCGGTTGCCGCCGTCGATCGGCGCGCTGCCGTGCCAGATCGTGCCGGTCGCGCCGGGCAGCGGCACGACGATCCGCGCGGGCATCGTCGCCAGCAGGGTCAGCAGATAGACGCCCAGGCCGACAGCGCCCATGGCGAGCAGGAAGCGGTCGCGACGACGGCCTTCGGGAGCATCATATGAATCGGGATAGGCGTCGATTGCTGCGGCTGGTGCCGTCTGCGCTGCTTCTGGGATCGGCATCGTCCTTCCTGTCTCCGCTCGCCGCCGCGCCCGCGACGGCGAAGCGGCCACGCGTCGCGCTGCTGCTGCCGCTGTCGGGCGGGTCGGCCCTGGTCGGCCTTAGCATGCAGCGCGCGGCGGTGCTCGCCCAATCGCCGGGCGGAAAGCCCGAGGAGACGGTGGTCCTCGATACCGGCGGGACGGCGGCCGGCGCGGTCGCGGCGGTCCAGCTCGCGCTGCGCCGCGACGCCCGCGCGATCGTCGGCCCGCTCTTCGCCGAGGAGAGCCGCGCCGCCGCGCAGGCCGCCGGCGCGGTGCCGGTGCTCAGCTTCAGCAACGACGAGGACCTGATCGGCAGCGGCGCCTTCCTGCTCGGCATCACCGCCGGGCAGAGCGTCACCGCGGTCCTCCGCTACGCGCGCGGCCGGGGGGTACGCCGCGTCGCGGTGTTCGGCGGGGGATCGCGCTGGTCGGCGCAGGGCAATGCGGCGGCCGAGCGGCTGCGCGGCGCGGCGGGGCTCGAGGTGACGATGCTGCCGGCGGGCACCCTCGCGGCCGACCTGCCGGCGGCGCTGCGCCGGGCGGGCGGACTGCCCGACGCGCTGCTCGTCACCGAGGGCGGCGATGCGCTGCGACAGGCGGCGCGGGCCCTGGCGGGCAGCGGCATCCAGCTGCTCGGCACCCAGCAGGCGATGGACCTGCCGCCGCAGGAGATCGCCGGCGCCTGGCTGTCGGGGCCCGACCCCGACGCGCTCGCCGACTTCGCCGGCCGCTACCAGAAGAGCGGGGCGACCGGGCCGGGCCTGATCGCGGCGCTCGCCTATGACGCGATGACGATCATCGAGGCGCTGCGCGAGGGCGGCGTGGTCGACCGGTCGGCGCTGCTGTCGGTGCCGTCGTTCAACACCGTCACCGGGCCGATCCGCTTCGCCGCCGATGGCAGCGCGGCACGCGCGCTGACGATCCTGGTCGCTGGTCCCGACGGCTATATGGTGGCGGACAAGAGCGGATCGCTGTGACGGGGAGCGGCGCCTGCGGGCGCCCGTCTGACGGACCTGTTTCCCGAACCGTCATGCCAGCCTGCGCCGGCATGACGATCGACGGTGGGGCGGTTGTGGAGGAAGCCCAGGCCGGCTTCACCCTGATCGAGCTGATGATCTCGCTCGCGCTGTTCGGGCTGATCGCGCTCGCCGGGCTGGCGCTGGTCGACAGCCTGATGGGGATTCGCGACCGCACCGAGGGCCGGCTCGACCGGCTCGCCGAGGTGCAGCGCGCGATGTACGTGATCGACAACGACCTGTCGCAGCTCAGCCCCGGCCCGCTCCAGGGCGACGGCGCGATACTGAGCTTCAGCCGCCCGCTCGCCGCCGCCGGCGGGCTGCCGGTGCGGATCACCTACCAGCACGGCGCCGGCACCCTGCTGCGCGGCGTCCGGGGACGCGGGCTGCCGCAGGGCGCGCAGCGGATGCTGCAGGGGGTCGGCGCGGTGCGCTGGAGCTATTACCGGCCGGGCATGGGCTGGGTCGACCGCTGGCCGCCGGACCCCGCGCTGGCCAACCAGTGGCCGGCCGCCGTCGCCGCCGACATCGCGCTGGCGCCGGGCGCTGCGGCCGGCGGATCGCTGCGGCGGGTCGTGCCGCTGCCGGTGCATCCGTGACGGCAGGGACTGCGCCGGGCCGCGACGAGGAAGGGATGATCCTCGTCAACGTGCTGCTGTTCGTCGCGATCGCCAGCGGCATATTGCTGCTGATGATCTCGGCCGAGGACAGCGGCCTCGAGCGCGGGCTGAAGATGCGCGAGGCCGCCCGCGCGCAGGCGATCGCGCGCGGCGGCGAGGTCTCGGCGGTGGTGGCGCTGCGCCGCGACGCGGCGGTCGCCCCCGACAACGACAACCGCTCCGAACCCTGGGGGGCGCTCGCCGAGCGCGGCGCGCCGATCGAGGGCGGCAGCTTCGACCTCGCCATCGCCGACGCGCAGGGCCGCTTCAACGTCAACGCGGTGATGCAGCCCGATCCGGTTGCCGCGGAGGCGCTCGGCAGGATCGCCGCCGCCGTGGGGATGACCCCCGAGCAGACCGTCAGGGCGGTCGCCGCGATCCGCGCCGCGGGCCCGCTGACCGACATCCGCCCGCTCGGCGCGCTCGGCCTCGCCCCGGCGCAGGTGGCGCGGCTGTCGGGGCTGCTGACGGCGCTGCCCTATGACAGCAAGATCAACCTCAACGCCGCGAGCGAGGACCTGCTCGGCATCATGACCGGCGATCCGATGGCGGCGCGGCGGATCGTCGCGCTGCGCGACCGGCAGGGCTATGTCACCGCCGCCGACCTCGCCTCGATCGACGTGGCGATGCCGCAGGGGACGGGGCTCACCTCCAACCTGTTCTGGGTCCGCACCCGCGTCCGGATCGGCGACACCAGCCAGCAGATCACCAGCCTGATCGCCCGCAAGGACGACGGCATGGGCGGCAAGGCGGCAGCGGTTGTCGGCCGCTGGATGGGCGCCTCGGCGCCGGTGCAGGCGCCGGCCTTGCCCTGACGGTGGTGGCACGAACGGGATTGTCCTGACCATCCATAGGGTTAAGAGTCGGCGGATGAAGACTCTCCCGATCGCCATCGCCGCGGCTCTCGCCGCCACCCAGCCCGCCGCCGCCGCCGATCCCGCCCGCCTGACCGAGACCGTGAAGACGCTCGCCTCCGACCTGTTCGAGGGCCGCGCGCCGGGGACGGCGGGCGAGGAGCGGACGATCGGCTATCTGGTCGCGCGCTTCCAGGAGCTGGGGCTCGAGCCCGGCGGCCCCGACGGCGCGTGGGTGCAGAAGGTGCCGTTGCTCCACACCCGGCTCGGCACGCCGAAGATGCTGGCGTTCGACGGGCCGAAGGGGACGATGCCGGTCGAGCAGGCGAAGGACGTCTATGTCTCCACCGTCCGTCCCGACGACGTCGCGCGGATCGCCGGGGCGCCGGTGGTGTTCGTCGGCCATGGCGTCAAGGCGCCCGAGCGCGGCTGGGACGATTTCAAGGGCGCCGACCTGAAGGGGAAGGTCGCGATCTTCCTGGTCAACGATCCCGACTTCGCCGCGAAGGCGGGCGAGCCGGTCTCCGGAAAATTCGGCGGCCGGACGATGACCTATTATGGCCGCTGGACCTACAAGTTCGAGGAAGCGGCGCGGCAGGGCGCGGTCGGCGCGCTGATCGTCCACGAGACGGCCGGGGCCGGCTATGGCTGGAACGTCGTGATCAGCGGCGGCGGCGAGAATTACGACATCGCGCGCAAGCCGGGCGACCTGACCAGCGTCGCGCTGCAGGGATGGCTTGCGGGCGAGGCGGCGACCCGGCTGTTCGCCTCGGCCGGGCTCGACCTCGCCAAGCTCATGGCGGCCGCGCGGTCGCCGGCGTTCCGGCCGGTCGAGCTGAAGGGGGTGACCTTCGCCGCCGACGCGCCGGTCGCGCACGAGGTGGTGACGAGCCGCAACGTGCTGGCGCGGCTGCCCGGCGCGAAGCGGCCCGACGAGGTGGTGATGCTGGGCGCGCATTGGGACGCCTATGGCGCGGGCAAGCCCGACGCGCAGGGGCGCATCTACCGCGCGGGCGCCAATGACGATGCGCTGGGCATCGCCGGCCTGTTCGAGATCGCCCGCGCGATGAAGGCGGGGCCCGCGCCGGCCCGCAGCGTCGTCTTCGCCGCCTGGACCGCCGAGGAGCGCGGCCTGCTCGGCTCCGAATATTATGCGGCGAACCCGGTCTTTCCGGTCGAGAAGACCGTCGCCAACCTCGCGATCGACATCCTCCAGACGGCGGGGCCGGCGAAGGACGTCGTGCTGGTCGGCAAGGGGCAGAGCACGCTCGAGGACGACATGGCGCGGGTCGCGGCGACGCAGGGGCGCAGGGTCACGCCGGAAGGCCTGCCCGAGCGCGGCCTGTTCTACCGCGCCGACCATTTCTCGCTCGCCAAGCGCGGCGTGCCGGTGCTGCTGCTGATGGGCATCGCCGGGGCGTCGGACCTCGAGGAAGGCGGGGTGAAGGCCGGGCAGGCGTGGATCGATGCCTATACCGGTCAATGCTATCACCAGGCCTGCGACGCCTGGAGCCCCGACTGGAACCTGGCCGGCGCGGTGCAGGACATCGACCTGGTCGGCACGATCGCCGGGGAACTGGCGAACGGCACCGCCTGGCCGCAGTGGAAGGCCGGATCGGAGTTCAAGGCGATCCGCGACCGCAGCGCGGCGGCGCGGCGCTAGAGCCGCGGGCCGCGCCGGCCGATCGGCCGAACGTCATGCTGGCGGGCGGGACCTATGCATAAGCGGCCCCCAGTCCCTCTGCGTCATGCCGGCGGAGGCCGGCATCTCGGGCGGCTCCTGCCTCGCGCTCGTCTCCTCTCTCGTGAGACCCCAGCCTTCGCTGGGGTGACGGGAACTCGAAAACCCCGCTTCTACCCCCGGGTCGGGTCGATCAGATATTTCTCGCCGGTCGCCTTGCGCTCATAGGCGCGCAGCGTGTCGGGATCGAGCGCCTCCGCCAGCCCGATCGTCCGGGTATAATGGCTGGCGAAGGTGCTGGTCAGCTCGTTGGCGACCCGCTGGTGCATCCGGGCGAGGACCTCGGGGCCGGCCTTGGCGAGGAAGGGCATCAGCAGCCAGCCCGACACGCTCCACTGGAAGCCGTAGGCCATGCGGTTGAGGACGGTCGGCGACAGGTCGAGCGCACCGTAGATATAGAGCTGCTTGAAGGTGTTGCTCCCGTAGCGGCTATACTCGGCCATGGTACGGACGGCGGCCTGCTCCATCGCGCGGACGATGTCGCCGCCCAGCGTGCCGCCGCCGATCGCGTCGAAGGCCACGGTGGCGCCGGTCGCGGCGATCGCGTCGACCAGCCGGTCGCGAAACGCCCCGTCGCGGCTGTCCAGCACATGGGTGGCGCCGATCGCACGGAGGATGTCGGCCTGCTGCTCCGAGCGGACGATGTTGACCAGCGGGATGCCGTCCCTGAGGCAGATCTTCTGGAGCATCTGGCCGAGGTTCGACGCCGCGGCGGTGTGGACGATCGCCTTGTGCCCCTCGCCCAGCGCGGTTTCGACGAAGCCGAGCGCGGTCAGCGGGTTGACGAACATCGATGCGCCGTCGGCGGCGCTCGCGCCCTCGGGCAGCGGCAGCACGTCCTTCGCCTTGAGCCGGCGATAATCGGCATACATGCCGCCGCCGAAGGCCCCGACCCGCTTGCCTTCGAGCGCCTTGGCATCGGCCCCCGCCGCGACGACGGTGCCCGCGCCCTCGATGCCGACCGGCAGCGCTTCGCCGATCCGTGCCTCGACGCCGGCCAGCGCCGCCTTCGGGACGTCGAAGCTCAGCACCGGCCGCTCGGCCGTCCCGCTCGCGCGCAAGCTCGCCACCTGGGCGGGACCGACCATCAGCCCCAGGTCGCTGGGATTGATCGGGGCGGCCTCCACCCGCACGATCACCTCGTCGGCGGCGGGCGTGCCGACATCGACCTCCTCGATCGACAGCGTCAGCACGCCGTCCCGTCCCACCGTCGATCGCAGTTCGCGTCCCGTCGTCGCCATGATGCTCTCCTTCGTCGATGCCGCTTGTGCCGTCCGGCCGCGCGGAGGCCAAGTGGTCCAATGATCAGGTGGCCGCGCAGCGGCCGGAGGGGAAGCGAAAGCCCCATGGTACCGGACGATCCGACGCCGCGATGCAAATGGGATATTAACATGGATCAAGATGCAGGAACCCGGGGGAAATCAAGAATATCTTTTTGGCGGTCCGCCGCCGAAACCAGTGAAACTATTGCGTTGCAACATCGTTCTGGACTCCCGCAGCGGGGGAAGAGTTGGACAAGGAAGCGATGCGCGGGATGCAGGAACAAATCCGCTCGATCTTCGAAACCGGTGGCGATCAGCCATCGCTTTCCAGGATTCGCCACATCGCCGTGATCGGCAACGCCCTGCCGCGCCGGTGCGGGCTCGCAACCTTCACGTCGCATGTCGTCGATGCGCTCCATGCGCGCTTCCCCGACCTGATCGTCGATCATTATGCCATGGATGACGGATCGGGGGTCGCCTATCCCGACGGCGTCCGGACGATCCCCGCCGACGATCCGGCCGGCTACCGCCTGGCGGCGGGGCTGATCGAGGCGAGCGGCGCCCAGGCGATCTGGCTCCAGCATGAGTTCGGCATCTTCGGCGGCGAGGCGGGAGACCATATCCTCCGCCTCGTCGAGCGGTCGACCCTGCCGCTCATCGCCACGCTGCACACCGTCCTCGAAACGCCGTCCCCGGCGGAGCGCACGGTGTTCGAGGCGCTGTTGCGGCGCGCATCCCACCTGATCGTGATGGCCGAGCGGGGCCGCCGCATCCTGCAGGAGGTCTATGGGGTGGAGGCCGAGCGGATCGCCGTCATCCCCCATGGCGTGCCCGACCGCGCTTATGTCGACCCCGAGGCCGCGAAGGCAGCCCTGGGCTTTGCCGGGCGGAAGATCGTCATGACCTTCGGGCTGCTCGCGCCCGACAAGGGTATCGACGTCATGATCGACGCGATGCCGGCGATCGTCGCCGCCCATCCCGAGTGCTGCTATCTCGTCATCGGCGCGACCCATCCCAACCTCGTGCGCGAGCGGGGCGAGGCCCATCGCGAAGCGCTGGCGGCACGGGCCGAGGCGCTGGGGGTTGCCCGCCATATCCGCTTCATCGACGCCTTTCTGGAGCAGGAAGACCTGCTCGACTGGCTCGAGGCCTGCGATGTCTACGTGACCCCCTATCTCAACATGGCGCAGATCACCTCGGGAACATTGTCCTATGCGATCGGCCTCGGAAAGCCGGTCGTATCGACGCCCTATCTCCACGCCGTGGAGCTGCTGGCCGACGGGCATGGCGTGCTGGTCCCCCCGCGCGATTCGGAGGCGCTCGCCGACGCGGTGAACGCCTTGCTGGGCGATGACGAAGGGCGCGACGCGCTGGCACAGCGCGCTTATGGGCTCGGGCGCAGGCTGCTATGGCCCAAGGCCGTCGAACGGGCGCTGGCCCTGATCGGATCGGCCGACGAGATACGTCCCCGCGCCCATCTGTTCGCGCGCAAGCGGGTGCCGTCGGTGCCCCAGCTCGGCGCGCTGATGCGGATGACCGACGCGACGGGCCTATACCAGCATGGCATCCACACGATCCCCGACCGCAACCACGGCTATTGCATCGACGACAATGCGCGGGCGCTGATCCTGACCTGCCGGATCGAGGGCGGCGACCGCGATGCGATCGCCCGGCTGGCCTCGACCTATGCCGCCTTCGTCCACCATGGCTGGAATGCCGATCGCGGTCGTTTCCGCAACTTCATGGGCTTCGACCGGCGCTGGTGCGAGGACGAGGGGTCCGAGGACAGCAACGGCCGCACGCTGTGGGCGCTCGGCTGCGCCGCGGCGCACGGCACCGCGGTCGGCATCCGCGACTGGGCGGCCGCGCTGTTCGGCGAGGCGGCGCCGCTGGCCGACGCCCTGGTCTCGCCGCGAGCCCGCGCCTTCGCGGCGCTGGGCGCGGCGGAGATGCTGTCCGTCCAGCCCGGCGACGCACGCGCGATGGCGATCCTCAAGGAGACGGCCGAGCTGCTGAAGAACCTGCTGGCCACGTCGCGCCGGCCCGACTGGGCCTGGTTCGAGGCCGTGCTCGCCTATGACAACGCCCGCTTGCCCGAGGCGCTGATCAGGGCGGGCGTCGTGCTCGGCGACCGGGCGGCGATCGACATCGGCCTGGAAACGCTCGAATGGATCTGCGCGGTGCAGACCAATGCGCGCGGCGCCTTCCGGCCGGTCGGGACCGACAGCTTCCATCGGCCCCATGCGCCCCCGCTGCCCTACGACCAGCAGCCGCTGGAGGCGCAGGCGACCATCGACGCCTGCGTCGCGGCCTTCGCCGTAACCGGCGATCCGCAATGGGGCGACCTCGCCTGGCGCGCCTATGGATGGTTCATGGGCGACAATGATCTCGGCCTGTCGCTGGCCGACGGCGTCGACGGCGGATGCTTCGACGGGCTGATGCCGCACGGGGTCAATCGCAACCAGGGCGCGGAGTCGATCCTGGCGCTGCAACTCGCCAATGTCGCCATGATCTCGCTTTCCAAGGATCTCGAAGCTAGAAAGACGCGTGACGCTGCCTGACTATCATAGGCAGTGGCGCTATTCCGGTCCCAGAGATTCGCGGGAGCCCATGATCACGCCTTATACCCATTCGCTCCGCCTCTCCGCCGATGCATCGCGGGTCGTCGTGCGGCCCTTCCACCTCTCCTGGGAAACCAATGGCTCCGAGCCCGGCCGTGCCCAGCGGCTCGTCCAGGCGGTGCTCGACATGGACATGGAGGAGACGCGGCGGCAGCTCCACCTCGTGCTCGCCGATTTCGAGGCGCGCCACTGGCAGACGCGGCGGGTTTTCGCGACCCGATTCGATCAGATCCAGACGCTGCTCGACCTCGACCTGCCCGACATCGGCGACGAGAAGCGGCAGCTGATCGGCGCCTATTTCTGCCACGAATACAGCTATGCCGCCGCCGCGCTGATGAATCCCAGCGTCGTGCCGCACCCCGACCAGAGCGGACTGTCGCCGGCCACGCTGCGCATCCTCATGTCGCTGCGCGCGGTGGGCGAGGGGCATATCAGCTCGGTCGCCTTCCGCGAGGGGCTGATCACCTCCGACTGCGAGCTGATCCTGGCGCCCGAACCGCCCTTCGCCACCGCCGCCGACGCCCCCGACGCGGACGGCGTCTACGATCTCGACGGCCCGACCACCGTCTACCGCCACAAGGACAGCACGCTGTCCGGCACGGTGATCTTCCCGATCACCCCGGCGCAGCGCAACGGTCTGGAGGATCTGCGGCTGACGCTGTTCACCCATGACGACGGCAGCAGCGAATATATCGGAACCTACACCGCCTATTCGGGGCGGGAGATCCAGTCCGAGCTGATGCGGACCCGCGACTTCCGTGCGATCGACCTCGTGCCGATCCGGGGGGCGGCGGCCCGCAACAAGGGCATGGCGCTGTTCCCCCGCAAGATCGGCGGCCGCTACATGATGATCGGACGGCAGGACGGGCAGAACCTGTTCCTGCTCGATTCCGACCAGGTCGACGCCTGGGAGGACGGCGATCTCCTGCTCAAGCCGGTCTATCCGTGGGAATTCGTCCAGATCGGCAATTGCGGCCCGCCGATCGAGCTCGACGAGGGCTGGCTGCTGCTGACGCACGGCGTCGGTGCGATGCGCAAATATGCGATCGGGGCGGTGCTGCTCGACAAGAAGGACCCGTCGAAGCTGCTCGGCCGGACGGCGGAGCCGATCCTCGCCGCCCACGACCATGATCGCGAGGGCTATGTGCCCAACGTGGTCTATACCTGCGGCGCGCTGCGCCATGGCGACCAGATCTTCCTGCCCTACGGCGTCGCCGACAGCTCGGTCGCCTTCGCCTTCGTGCCGATCGACGAGCTGCTGGCGAAGATGTCCTGACGGGCGTCCGCACAGCGCCATCGCTAAAGGAAAAGGGCGCGGAACCCTGCGGTCCCGCGCCCTTCCGTCCCGGTCCGATCGCGGGCGATCAGAAGTTGGCGGTCAGGCCCAGCGAGAAGCTGCGGCCGACCTTGTAGCGGTTCAGGTAGATCGTGTTGGCGCCGGCCTTCTGGAACTCCTTATAGGGGGTTCCGGTCAGGTTGCGGGCCTCGATCTTCAGCTCCATGTCGGTGTTCAGCAGCTTGAAGCCCTGGCGGCCGACGAGGTCGAGCCGGAAACCCGGCTTTTCCTTGATGTCGGGCTGACGCAGCGTACCCTGGATCGGGCCGCGGTTGGTCACGCGCTCGCTCGCATAGTTGAGCAGCACCGTGACCTGCGACAGGCGCTCGGTGTCCTCGAAGCTCATCTGCACGTTGGCGATGTGATCGGACTGGCCGGTCAGCGGCGCGCCGTCGCGGAACAGCGTGTCGGCCGCCACCGGGGACAGGTCCGGACCGATCACGATCGAGTCGTCGACCTTCAGCTTCGACTGGGTCCAGGTATAGTTGGCGATCAGGACCAGCCGCTTGGAGGCGAAGAACGCCCCGCCGAGCGTGTCGAGGGCGAAATGCTTCTCGGCCTCGATCTCGGCGCCGTAGAGCTGCGCTTCCGGCGCGTTGGCGAAGCCGGTGCGGAGCACGCCGCCGCCGGCGAAGAAGGCGGCCGCCTCGATCGGATTGTCGATCTTCTTGTAGAAGCCGGCCAGCGACAGGCGCTGGTTCCGGTCGAAATACCATTCGTAGCGCGCCTCGGCATTGGTGAGCCGCGAGTCGACCAGGAAAGGGTTGCCGGTGAACTGGCGGTCGCTGTCGAAGTCCTGGTAGATCTGGCGCGCCAGCTCGCGGAACTGCGGACGGGCGACGGTCTTCGAGGCGGCGATGCGGAACTGCATGTCGTCGTTGAAATTATAGGTCAGCGTCAGCGCCGGCAGGAAGTAGCTCTTCGAGAGGTTGGTGGCCGCGCCGGCGTCGGGGGTGACCGTCTGCTTGGCGTCCTCGTAGCGCACGCCGCCCTGCACGCGCAGGCCGTTGTCGAACTCGATCTCCGCCTGGCCATAGCCCGCGTGGATCTCGAGTCCGGCGTCATAGGCCCGCGATCCCTCGGCGCCCGACACGTCGCGCAGCTGAATGTTGTAGGCGTAGATATTATAGTCGGACAGCAGATAGTCGGGCCGTTCCTGCGCGACACCCTGGCCCAGCGCCCCCGCCGGGCGGAAGAACTGGAACTGGTAGCGTTCGGACTGGCGCTTGGTCTTGTTGTAGGCGTAGCCGGCGGTCAGCGTGCCCTTGAGCGCGCCGTCCAGCTTGTAGCCCACGTCGGCGCTGCCGGCGTAGACGTCCTCGTTCAGATCGCTGAACGCGATGTCGGCCGACTGGCCGCCCGACGCCAGGTTGTTGATATAGTCGCCGATGGCGGCGTTGTAGTTGTAGGAGAAGCTGCGCTCATACGGGCTCTCGCGCTGCGAATTGGCATAGGTGCCGCGCAGGTCGATGCTGAGCTTGTCGAAGCGTAGCTCGGCGACGCCCTGGGTATCGATCAGCTGGCGCTCGAACCAGTAGGTGTTCTGCTTGATCACCGACGCCGGCAGGGTCGGATCCTGGTCCTCGACGCTGCGGTTGTAGCCGGCCGACAGGCGGCCCTGCTTGACGGTGTCGCGGATGAACAGGTTGGTCCAGCGGAACTTGTGGTCGTTCACCTCGGCGCCGAGGCCGAGCAGACCGTTCACGGTGACGTGATTGTCGGTGATGACGGTCTGGAACTGGGTCTGCGGGATGCCCGCGAGGCCGGGGTCGATCGACGACTGCTGGAGCACGTCGCGCGTCCGCCAGCTGTTGTTGTAGCCGAAGGCGGCGAGCACGCCGACCCGGCCGCTGTCGGTCTCTACCGAGGTGCCGCCGGTCAGGTCGGCCGAGAAATTCGCGGGGATGTTCTTGTTGCGCTGGAGCAGCGCGGTGTCCGCATTGTTGAGGCTGGCGGCGAAACCCTGCAGGTCCTGCGCGCTGTAGGTCGAGCCCTGGACGATCGGGATCGTGCCCGAATTCTTGATCGCGGTCTTCAGGCCCTTGGGAATGTCGCGGGTGCCGTCGTCGAAGCCGAACCAGTCATAGTCCGAGCCATAATAGGTGTAGCCGAGATTGCCGGTCGTCTCGCTGTCGCCCGCGATCGAGCCGCCGATCGACAGGAAAGGCTCGGTCGGGATCGCCTTGGTGGTCAGGTTGATCACGCCGCCGCCGAACTCGCCCGGATAATTGGCCGAATAGCTCTTCTGGACGAGCGAGGAGGCGAGGATGCTGGTGGGGAACAGGTCGAGCGGCACGACCCGCTTGAGCGGCTCGGGGCTGGGCAGCGGCGAGCCGTTGAGCAGCGCCAGCGAGTAGCGGTCGCCGAGGCCGCGGACATAGACGAAGCCGTTGCCGACCACCGACAGGCCGGTGACGCGCTGGAGCGCGCCGGCGATGTCGCCGTCGCCGGTGCGGGCGATGTCGGCCGAGGAGAGGACCGAGACGACCTGCGGGGTCGCGCGGATCGTGTTCTGCTGCCGCCGGCCGGTGACGATGATGTCGCGCGCCGACGGCGCGCCGAGCGTCGAGATCTCGACCTGCTCTTCGGGCTCGTCGGTCGGTAGCTGGGCGGCGGGCGGGCTGGCGGGTGCCGGCGCGGACGGGGCGGTCGCCTGCGCGAGCAGCGCCGCCGGCGACATCAACGCCGTCGAAAGAAGGAGAAGACGCCCGAAGGCGAGAGGGTTCTTCATGGTGGGTCCCCGTTCACAATGTGCGAACGGGCGGCGAACGCTTCCGCGACCGCCGCCCGTATCATCGTCTAAGCGCCGGTCAGTTCGGGATCGCGGTGCAGGCCCCGCTGGTGCTGCCGAACGACGCGGTCGAGGAGTTGCAGGTCCAGCCGGCATACCAGGTGTCGGTCGCGTCCCGCACCGCGCCGATATACGACGTGGTGGCGAAGAAGCTGCCGAGCGTCTTGGCGTCGAACGCCGGCACCGCGGCCTCGTTGGCGCCGTTGATGAAGGTGCCGGTGAGCGAGGCGGTGAAGCCCGGCTTGTTGTTGGTGCCGGAGGTGAAGATCGTCTGGACCGCCGCTTCGTTGCCGTCGGCGCGGTAGTTGCCGCCCGAGCAGGCGAAGGCGACCGAGTTGAACTTCGGCGGGCCGACATCGTCGAGTGCCGCATCGGCGGCGCGCGTCGTGGTGCCGGCGGTCTCGTCGATGTCGAGGCAGGCGCCGGTGCCGGTGACGACGCCGTTGACCATCGTATAGTCGGTGCCGCCGCGCAGCAGCATCACGTTGCCGCCCTGCACGGTCGAGCGCTGGACGAAGGTGAAGTTGGCGAGGCGGGTGTTCTGGCGCGGGGTGGCGTCCTCGTTGCCGTTCGAGTCGGCCTCGATCATCGAGTCGCCGTTCGAGCTGTCGCGCTGCACGCCGATCACGAACTGGATGAAGCCCTTATAGCCCAGGTCGGTGTCGAGCCCGTCGTCGTCGGCGCCGGTGATCACCAGATATTTCAGGTTGGCGCGGCCGCCGAAGATCTCGATGCCGTCGTCCGAGCTGTTGTGGATCTGGATATGGTCGAGGGTGGTGCCGCTGCCCACGCCACCGAGGGTCAGGCCCTGGAGCTCGTTGCCCGGCGCGATCGCGAAGCCCGAATAGCGGATCTGGACATATTGCAGCGTGCCGCTGTTGTCGGCCGCCTGGTCGCCGCCGTAGAGCGAGCTGGTGGTGCCTTCGATGACCTGCTGGCACTGGGCCGAGCCGCCGGCGACTGCGGTGTTGCAATCCGAGATCGGTGCGCGGCCGAGCATGATGATGCCGCCCCACAGGCCCTGGCTGCTGTCGGTGGTCGTTCCCAGGACGTTGTCGCGGGCGGTGAAGACGATCGGCGAGGAAGCGGTGCCGATCGCGTTCAGGCGCGAGCCGCGGTTGACGACCAGATAGTCGTTGCCCGACGAGGCGAAGATGGTGACGCCCGGCTGGACGGTGAGGGTGACGCGCTGGCCGCCGGCGGCCGCGCCGTCGCCGCCGATGTCGGTGCCGACATTGACCGGACCCGAGAGCGAGTAGATCACGCCCGGCAGCTTCTGCAGCGTGTAGTCGGCGGTCAGCCGGCCCGAGATCTCGCAGTTGCGGAAGGCGGTGGTGACGGTGCCGCGGTCGATCGTGCCGGTCGGGCAGCTTGCGGCGGCCTGGCCCGGGGTGGGGGTCGGCGTCGGGGTCGGGGTGGGCGTCGGCGTGGGGGTGGGCGTCGGCGTGATGATCGTGCCTTCACCCGGCGAAGCGACGTCGTCGGCACCGCCGCAGGCGGTGACCGCCAGCGCACAGCCGAGCATCAGGATGGTGCGAAACTTCTTCATGATTGCCCCTCTTGTTGGACCAAGGGGCGCCCGACTGTCGGTCACGCCCTTCGGATCCCGCTCCTAGAGAGGCTGAATGGCGGCTCGATTACGTCCTTGTGACAGTTCGGCGACAGCTGCCCGGCGGTCAGGCATGATCGGGCCAGGGGCGTTCGCGATACCATTTGGTGATGACGTATTTGGCGCCCCGCCGAACCTTCATCCCGCAGTGCAACGTCCAGTCGTTGGGCCGGCCGGACCGGTCGATATTGGCCCAAACCACCAGTTTTCCTTGTTCGGGCGGAATGATCTTCTCGAGCCGGCGGAAGCGGGTGGCCCCGCCGGCGCCGGGCTCGTTCAGATAGATCATCGCGGTCCAGCTGCGCTGGCCGGTCTGCCCGCAATGGGTGAGATAATCGAAGCCGGTCGGCTCGAAATAATCGGTATGGTCGCGGAATTCGTCGCCGATGTCATATTTCTGGCCCTGGATCGGCTCCCCGAGTCGCGGGTCGATGCCGAGCGATTCGGCGATCCTGGCGTCGATCGCCTGCGCCAGCGCGCTGCGCGGGTCGAGGTCGCAGGTCTTGCTGGTCCGGAAGGCGGCGACGCCCTGGTCGTCGGCGATCGTCGACGGCCGGTTGTCGCGGTCGATCAGCGCGACCAGCTCGGCGCAGGTTTCGGCCGGCAGGAAGTCGCGGATCACGAACAGCTCGGCCCTGGTGCCGGGCAGCTTTTGTGCGCCGCGGGACTTCAAATGATCGGCGACGGAGGAGATCGGATCGGTCATGGCAAAGCCTGCCTAGCGCGGGCCGGCCCTGTCGCGCCATGGCCGTCGTCATCGTCCTGCAATATGAGCGTGACGAATCCGCCACTTTTCCATCACGGCGCGGGCCGGACGCTCCGTGCCGCCACCCGCTCGAACGCGGCGGTCAGGCGCGGCAGCACCGGGCAATGGCCAGGCGGGAGCGGCGCGCCGAGGTGGAGGTGGCGCAGCTCGGCCATGAAATCCCCGACCAGCGCCGGGCCGCCTTCCTCCATGACCTGCTGGCGGATCGCCAGCGCGGGGGTGGTCGGCAGGTGGCGGCGGCCCCAGGCGCCCATCTCGACCAGCAGCGGCACCAGATCGATGCCCCTGTCGGTCAGGCTGTAGACCGCCTTCTGCCTGTGGCTGGGATCGTCGCGCCTCGACAATATCCCGAGC
Source organism: Sphingomonas sp. Root720 (assembly GCF_001428605.1). GTDB lineage: Bacteria > Pseudomonadota > Alphaproteobacteria > Sphingomonadales > Sphingomonadaceae > Rhizorhabdus. Next base: position 339,027 of record NZ_LMID01000015.1, on the reverse strand, counting down.
GCGACCAGCCGCTTCAGCCGGTTGGCGAGGATGTTCGAGGCGATGCGCTCCTCCGAGGCCGACAGCAGCTCGCGATAATGGCGGCGATTGCCGAACATGATGTCGCGGATGATGATCAGGCTCCAGCGATCGCCGATCACTTCCAGGGTCAGGTTGATCGGGCAGCCGGATCGGCCGGGAGAGATATCCATCGCCATGACCGCTTGCGAAGTACAACCGGTTTGGGTAGATCGCAACTGCTTGCAGATCGAAATCAGTCTGGAGATGGATCATGAACAAGGTTCGCGGGGCGGCTTTCTCGATCTCGCTCGACGGTTACGGCGCCGGGCCCGACCAGAGCCTCGACGATCCGCTCGGCAAGCGCGGGCCCGAACTCCATCAATGGTTTTTCGGCACGCGCAGCTTCCAGGCGATGATCGGCCGGGACGGCGGCGATACCGACAGTGTCGACGAGGGCTATGCGCGCCGGTCGATGGAGGGCTTCGGGGCGTTCATCCTCGGTCGCAACATGTTCGGCCCGGTGCGCGGGCCCTGGGGCGGCGGCGACTGGAAGGGCTGGTGGGGCGACAACCCGCCCTATCATGCGCCGACCTTCGTCCTGACCCATCATCCCCGCGATCCGATCGTGATGGAGGGCGGCACCGTCTTCCATTTCGTCACCGAGGGGATCGAGGCGGCGCTCGAGCAGGCCAGGGCGGCGGCCGGTCCGCTCGACGTCAAGATCGGCGGCGGCGTCTCGACCCTGCGCCAATATCTGACGGCCGGGCTGGTCGACGACCTGCATCTGGCGGTGTCGCCGGTGCTGCTGGGCCGGGGCGAGTCGCTGTTCGCGGGGCTCGATCTGCCGGCGCTCGGCTACAGGGTGGTGTCGAGCGAAGCGGGCGAGGGCGCCCGGCATGTCACCATCGGACGATAGGAACGCGACCATGGCGATCCAGCTCTATGCGCATCCCTTTTCCTCCTACTGCCAGAAGGCGAAGGCCGCCTTCTACGAGAAGGGCATCGCCTTCGAGGAGATGATGCTCGACGGCAGCGAACCGGTGGCGAGCGCGTTCGCCGCGCTCTGGCCGATCGGGAAATTCCCGGTCGCGGTCGACGACGGACGGCTGATATTCGAGGCGACCGGAATCATCGAGCATATCGAGGCGCGCTTCCCGGACGCGCCGCGCCTGATTCCCGCCGATCCGCTGGCCGCGGCCGAGGTGCGGATGTGGGACCGCTTCTTCGACAACCATGTCGCCTATCCGCAGCAGCGCCTCGTCTATAGCGCCATCGGTCGCGAGCATGACGATGGCGGCGACCGGTGGCGCGCGGCGCTCGACACCGCCTATGCGCTGCTCGACGAGCGGATGAAGGACCGCGAATGGGCGGCGGGCGATTTCAGCCTGGCCGACTGCGCGGCGGCACCGCAGCTGCTCTATGCCGACTGGAGCCATGCGATCCCGGAGCGATATGCGGCGCTGCGGGCCTATCGCGCCCGGCTGCTCGCCCGGCCGAGCTATGCCCGCGCGCTCGGCGAGGCGCGGCCGTTCCGCCATTATTTTCCGCTCGGCGCGCCAGAGGGGCGCGACTGAGCCGCGCTCGTTCCTCCCTCTCCCTGTGCCGGGGAGGAACCGAAGAGCCTACCGTGCTTCCTTGCGCCGGCTGAGCGCGGCGATGCACGAGGCGCGGTCGATGTCCTCGCCGGTCGGCAGGCGCGCATCGACATGGGTGACGACGGGCTCGCGCCCCGGCGCCGGCGGATAGAGATAGGCATCGAGCACGCAGACGCCGCTGGCATATTGCAGCTTGCGCGCCGGATCCTCGCGGATGTCCTGATCGGGGGTGCCGAACAGGCTGATCAGCGCGCGGGCATCGCGGCCCAGCACACGGTCGAGCCCGGCCTCGGCCCGCGTCGGCGGCGGCGGGGCGGAGACGACGGGGATATGGCCGCCCGGCCCGCAGGCCGCGAGCAGGGCGAGGGGGGCGAGCGGGACGAGGCGGGCGGGACGAAGCATCTTCATGGCGCCCGGCACAGCATCATATCCGCCCGCGCGCAAGCGCCGGGCGGCGGGCCGCTTGGCGCGGACGATCAGCTTCGATAGGGGGAGCGCATGATTCCCCCCCGCTATGATGTCCTCGCGATCGGCAACGCGCTCGTCGACGTGCTGTGCCACAAGGACGACGATTTCGTCGCCGCGCAGGGGCTCCGGCGCGGGCTGATGCAGCCGATCGCGCCCGACCGCGCGGTAACCCTGCACGCGGCGATGGGACGGTGCGAGGAGGTGTGCGGCGGATCGGCGGCCAATACGATGGCGGCACTCGCCCGGCTCGGCCTGCGGCTGGCCTTCGTCGGCCAGGTCGGCGACGACCGGCTCGGCCGCCTGTTTGCGGACGACATGGCGGCCAGCGGGATTGCCTTCCCGCTGCCGCCGATCGACGCGCCGACCGGGCGCTGCCTGATCATCGTCAGCCCCGACGGGCACCGGACGATGAACACCGCGATCGGCGCCTCCGAATATCTGCCGCCGGCCGCCTTCGACAGCGCGATCGCGGCCGATGCGGCGATCCTCTACGTCGAGGGCTATATGTGGCGGACCGACCAGCCGCGCGCGGCCGCCCGCGCCGCGCTCGAGGTCGCCCGCGCCAATCGCCGCCGCACCGCCTTCACCCTGTCGTCCGAATATTGCGTGCAGCAGCATCATGACGATTTCGTCGGCCTGCTCGACGCCGGGTTGATCGATATCCTCTTCGCCAACGAGGGCGAGCTGGCCGAGCTCAGCGGCCGGAGCGGCTTCGAGGCCGGCGTCGCCTGGGCGGCGGCGCGGGTACCGCTGCTGATCGCGACGCGCGGGCCCGACGGGGCGGTCGCGATCGCCGGCGACCAGCGCTTCGAGGCCCCCGCCGAACCCTTCGGGCCGATCGTCGACACCACCGGCGCGGGCGACCTGTTCGCGGCGGGGGTGCTGGCCGGGCTGGCGCGCGATCGCGACCTGCCGGCGGTGCTGCGGATGGGGTCGATCGCGGCCGGGCGGATCATCGCCGAGATGGGGCCGCGGCTGCCCGGCAACGAGGATCTCGCCGCGCTGATCGCCGCGAGGCTCGCCGCTGCCTGAAAAGGAAAGGGCCCGGCTCGCGCCGGGCCCGATGCCTGCCCCGAACGGGCCGTGGCGATGCCGGATCCTAGTCGATCGGCGGCACCGGCTGCGGCGGAATGTCCGGATCGGTCTCGTGCGTCTCGACGAGGCCCTGGCCGAGATGGCTCTTCCGGTAGCCGTACAGATAATAGACGACCAGGCCGATCGCGGCCCAGCCGAAGAACAGCGAGACGGTGTAGACCGACAGGCTGAAGAACAGATAGAGGCAGCCCAGCGTCGCGATCGGCGCGACGATCGTCACCGCCGGGGTGCGGAAGGGGCGCTTGCGGTCCGGATCGGTCCGGCGCAGCACCAGCACCGCGATCGAGACGGCGGCGAAGGCGAACAGCGTGCCCGAGTTGGAGATGTCGGCGAGCGCGCCGACCGGGAACAGCGCCGCGAAGATCGAGACGAAGACGCCGGTCATCATCGTCACGACATGCGGGGTCCGGTAGCGCGGATGGACGCGCGAGAAGACCGCAGGCAGCAGGCCGTCGCGGCTCATCACGAAGAAGATGCGGGTCTGGCCGAACATCATCATCAGGATGACCGAGGGCAGCGCCAGGCCGGCGGCGAGGCCGAGCAGATTGCCGATCTGCGGCCAGCCGATCTCGCGCAGAGTCCAGGCCAGCGCCTCCTTCGAGCAGACCACCTTCGCGTCGCCGATCGCCGAGCAGGCCTGCGCCAGCGCGGGCGAGCCGGTGGGGATGGCGGCGCCCGATGCGTCGAGCATCGGCTGTGCGCCGACGCCGCCGATCACGCCGGCCGCGACCAGCATGTAGAAGATGGTGCAGATGGCGAGCGAACCGATCAGGCCGATCGGCATGTTGCGCTGTGGATTCTTGGTTTCCTCGGCGGCGGTCGAGACCGCGTCGAAGCCGACATAGGCGAAGAAGATCGATGCCGCCGCCGCCGAGATGCCGGCGAAGCCGAGCGGCGCGAAGGGATCGAAATTGTCCATGTTCATCACCGGCAGCGCCAGCACGACGAACACCGTAAGCGCGGCGACCTTGATGCCGACCAGCACCGCGTTGACGGTGGCGCTCTCCTTGGTGCCGAGCACCAGCAGCCAAGTGACGAGCAATGCGATGATCGCCGCCGGGATGTTGACGAGGCCGCCGTCGATCGGACCGAGGATCAGCGCCTTGGGCAGGGTTATCCCGCTCATCGCCTGGAACAGGCCGACGACATAGCCCGACCAGCCGACCGACACGGCCCCCGCCGCGATCGCATATTCGAGGACCAGCGCCCAGCCGACCATCCAGGCGACCAGTTCGCCCATCACGGCGTAGCTGTAGGTATAGGCGGAGCCCGAGACCGGGACCATCGCCGCCATCTCGGCATAGCAGAGCGCGGCGACCGCGCAGACGAAGCCCGCGATCACGAAGGCGAGCATCATGCCGGGGCCCGCCTTCTGCGCGGCCTCGGCGGTGAGAACGAAGATGCCGGTCCCGATGATGCCGCCGATGCCGAGCATGGTCAGCTGGAATGGGCCGAGCGATCGGTGCAGCGACTTCTTCGCTGCGGTGGCGAGAATGGCGTCGAGAGGCTTTACGCGCCCGAATATCATGCGGATGTCCCTTTCATGCCGGGCTTTTATGCGCGGCCGGTCATGGGATGCGGAGCCTAGCCGCTAATTCTTCGCGCGCAACAGAATTGCGCCGGCCCCCGCCACGGCCCTGGGACGCCGGTCCGGCATCGGGTGGAAAAATGCGGGCGCGCTGCTACACGGCCGGCATGAATGCCGTCATCCCGCGCTTTGAAGGCCCGATGCTGTTCGTCCAGACGGCGAGCGGACCGCTCTACGAAACGATGCTGGCGGCGACCGACGCACGCCACCGCGCCTATTGCGCGGCGAACGGGATCGACTTCTGGAGCCATGTCGGCATCCGCCGCGGCTTCCATCCGTGGCAGGCGACCTTCAACCGGGTCCACATGCTCGCCGACCGGCTGGCCGAGGGCTGGGAAGGCTGGTTCCTCTATGTCGACGCCGACGCGGTGATCCGCCAGACCATGTTCGACATCCGCCGCTATCTGGGCAAGCGCGCGCAGCATGCGCTGATCGCCGCGCCGGGGGGCGAGCAGGACTGGAACATCAACGCCGGCGTGCTCTTCCTCAACCTCGGCGACGAGCGCGGCCGGACCATCGCGCAGCGCTGGATCACCGCCGTCGGGCAGGCGGTGTCGGACGAGATGCTCGAGGCCATGGTCGAGCCCTGGGGTCGCCTGCCCGACGGCCGCGACTTTCCCGACGACCAGCATCTGCTGCAGATGGTGCTGCGCGACGACGAGGCGCTCAAGGCGGGCCTGCTGATCGAGCGCGACCCGATCTTCAACTACCGTTCGGGCCGCTTCATCAGCCAGTTCATCCGCGCGACCGGCGCCCCCGAGGACCGGCTGGAGCAGATGCTCCGGATAATGGACGAGAGCAGCTGAGCTCCCGGCCCTAGCCTAGCCGCGCGGTGCGGGGATCATCTCGCGGAACTGACGCCCGCCGAAGATGTGGACGTGGAGGTGGGGAACCTCCTGGTGGCCATGGCCGCCGATATTGGCGAGCAGCCGGTAGCCGGGCGCGGGCAGCCCCGCCTCGCGCGCGACATGGCCGACCGCGCGGACGAAGCCGGCGATCTCGGCGTCGCTCGCCTCGGCGGCGAAATCGTCCCAGGAGACGTAGCGGCCCTTGGGGATCACCAGCAGGTGGACGGGCGCCTGCGGGTTGATGTCGTGGAAGGCGATCGCCCAGTCGTCCTCATAGACCTTCTTCGACGGCAGTTCGCCGCGCAGGATACGCGCGAAGACATTGCCGTCGTCATAGGGCTGGGTGGCGTCGATCGGCATGTGCACTCCTATGGATGGTCGTCACGCGAGCGTAGGCTGGAGTCTCGGGCGAGGCTCGCGACGTCATGGCCGCCTTGCCTCATGAGGTCCCAGCCTGCGCTGGGACGACGCGGATCATTTGCGCCCCGCCTTTTCGGCCAGCCCCGACACGCCCTCGCGGCGGTCGAGCTCGGCCAGCACGTTGGCCAGCGGCACGCCTGCCTGGGCGAGCAGCACCATCAGGTGGAAGAGGAGATCGGCGGCCTCGCCGGTCACGCCCTTCGGGTCGCCGGCCATTGCGGCGATCACCGTCTCGACGGCTTCCTCGCCCAGCTTCTGCGCGATCTTGGGCATGCCCTTCGCGAACAGCGAGGCGACATAGGATGTCGACGGATCGGCGGCGCGTCGCGCGGCGATGGTCGATTCGAGCTGTTCGAGGGTAGCGGTCATGCTGCCGCTTCAAGCGTGCCGGCGCGGCAAGGTCAATCGCCGAAACGCCGAACCCCCGCCCGTCCTGCGCCGTCGGAGAGACGGCGGAGGGCGGGCGGGGGCTGGATAAGCAGAGCAACGCTACAGGGGAAAAGCAAACTCGAACGCTAGAAACTCAACACCACGCACTCAAACGCCACAGGCGCCTCATGGTTCACGGCGCCTGCGACTCGCGAAGCGGCCGATCAGCACCCCCGCGACCGCAACCAGAAACAGCACCAGCGCACTCGGCTGCGGAACGTCCTGCAACCACGCCGTCACCCTATCGAGCTGCGCCCAGGCGGGAGAGGCGATCACGACGGCGGTGGTCAACGCAACAACCCCCCGGAATGCGGAACTCACCATCGGACCATCCTCCCCCGCCTCCGCCCCCAGGCGAGAGGAATTACGGGTTCACAGGATATCAAAGCCAGAATCGTGCCAGTTTGCAGAAAGGCTGGATTCGAAGGGATTCGAGACCGGGATGCGCGAGGGGGCGATGGGGCGGTGTAAAGAAACCCGACGATCGGCGGGCGCTCCGGCGGCGTGGCTCGCCGGGGTGACGGTGGGTGGCGAGAAGGGCGGCCACGAAAAAGGGGGCCGGGATCGCTCCCGGCCCCCTTCGGAGCTTGCGCTGGTCGGGCGATCAGGCGCCGGCGACGTCCGCCACGTCGATCTTGACGCCCGGGCCCATGGTCGAGCTGACCGCGGCCTTCTTGAGGTACTTGCCCTTGGCGCCGGTCGGCTTCGCCTTGACGATCGCATCGACGAAGGCGTCGAAATTGGCGCGCAGGTCCTCGGCCGGGAAGCTGGCCTTGCCGATGCCCGAATGGATGATGCCGGCCTTCTCGACGCGGAACTCCACCTGGCCGCCCTTGGCCGCCTTGACGGCTTCGGCGACGTTCATCGTCACGGTGCCGAGCTTCGGGTTCGGCATCAGGCCCTTCGGACCCAGGATCTTGCCGAGACGACCGACCAGACCCATCATGTCCGGGGTCGCGATGCAGCGGTCGAAATCGACCGTGCCGCCCTGGATCGTCTCGAGCAGGTCCTCGGCACCGACGACCTCGGCACCGGCGGCCTTGGCTTCGTCGGCCTTGGCGCCGCGCGCGAACACGCCGACGCGGACGTCCTTGCCGGTGCCCTTGGGCAGGGTCACGACGCCGCGGACCATCTGGTCGGCGTGGCGCGGATCGACACCGAGGTTCAGCGCGACTTCGATCGTCTCGTCGAACTTCGAGGTGGCGTTGGTCTTGGCGAGGGCGATCGCGGCATCGATGTCGTAGAGCTTGTCGCGATCGACCGAGGTCGCCTGGTTCTTCTGCTTCTTGCTGAGCTTGGCCATGATCTTAGCCCTCCACCACTTCGAGGCCCATCGCGCGGGCACTGCCTTCGATGATGCGGGTCGCCGCCTCGATGTCGTTGGCGTTGAGATCCTTCATCTTCGTCTCGGCGATCTGGGTCAGCTGCGACCGCTTGATCTTCGCCGCGACGACCTTGCCCGGCTCCTTCGAGCCCGACTTGAGGCCGACCGCCTTCTTGATCAGATAGCTGGCCGGGGGCGTCTTGGTGACGAAGCTGAACGAGCGGTCGGCATAGACGGTGATGACGGTGGGCAGCGGCGTGCCGACCTCCTGGTCACCGGTCTGCGCATTGAACGCCTTGCAGAAGTCCATGATGTTGACGCCGCGCTGACCGAGCGCGGGGCCGATCGGCGGCGACGGATTCGCCTTTCCGGCGGGCACCTGGAGCTTGATATAGCCCGTGATCTTCTTTGCCATGTTTCACTCACTCTGTAGTTGGTCGGATCGCGAGACCGCGATCCTCCCGGTTCAAGTTTAGCGGTCCATGCGAAGGCCGAAGCCTTCTCCCGCACTGTGCGACACCTCGAAGGTGCCTGTTCCGATTTTGGTCGGAACTTCCAAATCCGTCATGCCAGCGAAGGCTGGCATCTCGGGAGAGGATCGAAACGGTCGGTCCGTCCCCGCCTCATGAGATCCCAGCCTTCGCTGGGATGACGAAAAATCCTTACTTGACGCGCTCGACCTGCTCGAACTCGAGCTCCACCGGGGTGGCGCGGCCGAAGATCGACACCGACACCTTGACGCGGCTGCGGTCGAAGTCGAGTTCCTCGACGACGCCGTTGAAGCTGGCGAACGGACCGTCGAGGACCTTGACCTGGTCGCCGATCTCGTAATCGACCTTGAGCTTGGTCTTGGGCGCGGCGGTAGCGGCCTCCTCCTTGGTGTTGAGGATGCGCGCGGCCTCGGCCTCGCTGATCGGCTGCGGCTTGCCCGACGAACCGAGGAAGCCCGTCACCTTCGGCGTGTTCTTCACCAGGTGATAGACGTCGTCGTTCATGCTGAGCTTCGCCAGCACATAGCCGGGGAAGAACTTGCGGTCCGACGTGATCTTCTTGCCGCGGCGGACTTCGGTCACCTTCTCGGTGGGGACCTCGACCGCCTCGACGAGTTGCTCGAGGCCCAGGCGCGCGGCATCGGCCAGGATCGCTTCCCGGACCTTGTTCTCGAAGCCCGAATAGGCGTGAATGATGTACCAGCGCGCCATGTACGCCAACGTCTCCGTCTTTAGCCCAGGAGGGACAGCAGGAATTTCACGATCGCCGCGAACATCTGGTCGATTCCGAAGAAGAAGACACCCAGCATGAGGGTCATGATCCCGACCATGATCGTGGTCGTGATCGTCTCCTTGCGGCTCGGCCAGACGACCTTCGCCGTTTCGGCCTTTACCTGCCGGATGAACTCGCCCGGTGAAGTCTTCGCCAACGTTCTCAGCCTATCCTGCCGGGCCCAAACCCGGAAATCCAATCAAACGACGACACGAGGCCGGGGTCCGCTCTTCAGCCTTTCGGCCGGCGGACCTGACCTCGTCTCGTTTCCCGATCCCGTTGGCCTACCGACCATCTTCAGATGGCAGGAGTGGAGGGACTCGAACCCACGGCCCTCGGTTTTGGAGACCGATGCTCTACCAACTGAGCTACACTCCTACGGGACCGAGAGGCGGGCACATAGCGGTGGGTGCGTACGAGCGCAAGGGGTTGGTGCCTGCCGGCCCATATCGGCCGGCGCTCACTTCACGAACAATATGCCGCCCTGGTCGATATCCCAATAGGCGCCGCCGGCGCCGTTGGTGCGGAAGGCGATCGGGATGCTCAGCCGATGGCCGCAGGGCTCGAAGGTCCACAGCTCGTTCCACGAGCCCTTCAGGCGGATGCCATATTGGCTGGGCCCGAGATCGGGGCTGGTGCCGGTGACGCGCACGGCGGTCGGCGTGAGCTCCCTCGGCGCGCATTGCGGGTCGTCGGCGCGCAGCCGCTGCGACGCCGCGCCGACGGTGGCGCGCAGCGCCTCGCGCGACAGCGTGGGCCAGGCCAGGCTCTCGCCCTGTCCCGCGAAGATGCCGTTGAGCGTCTTGCCGTCGGCCATGCGCAGCAGCAGCACGTGGATCGGATCGGCCGGCGGGCAATCGTCGAGCTTGACCGGGACGATCCAGCCATTCTCGACCTGCCCGGCGACGATCATGCCGGTGATCATCCCGTCGAGCGTCACCGGATCGAGCTTGCCGATGCTGATCTTCTTCGGCTGGCAGCGGCCGCGCACCCGGGCGTCGACCATCACCGCATCGCCGATGGCGCGCGCCAGCGGCTCGCCATCGGGCAGCGGCGCGCGGTTGATCTCCTCGACGTCGCGGCGGAACTGGTCGGGATCGCCGAGCGGGTCGAGCGGCAGCGCGGCGGCCGGCGCCGCGACCAGCCCGCAGACGAGGACGATCCATCGACAGAAGCTCATCGTTCCGGCGCTCCCCGGCGGCGTGGCGCGGGTGGGCCTAGGCCGCGATGTCGTAGCCCTGGATCTCGCCCGACAGATAGAGGTTGCGGGCCTTGGCGCGGCTCAGCTTGCCCGAGCTGGTCTTGGGCAGCGTGCGCGGCGGCACCAGTTCGACGACGCAGTGCATGCCGGTGATCGCGCGGACCTTGTCGCGGATCTGGTCGCGCAGCCGGGCGCGCTCCTCGGGGTCCGAGGTGCGGCACTGGACGAGGACGGCGGGGGTCTCCTCGCCGCCCGGGGTGGTGATCGCGAAGGCGGCGATGTCGCCGGCCTTGAAGCCGGGCAGCTGCTCGACCGCCCATTCGATGTCCTGCGGCCAGTGGTTCTTGCCGTTGATGATGATCATGTCCTTGGCACGACCGACGATGTAGATGTAGCCATCGGACATATAGGCCATGTCGCCGGTGTCGAGCCAGCCGTCGACCATGCAGGCGTCGGTCGCCTCCTGGTCGCGGAAATAGCCTGTCATGATCGACGGGCCCTTGGCCCACAGCTTACCGATCATCTTCTCGGGCAGCACCGATCCGTCGTCGTCGCGGATCTCGACCGCCATGTCGCGCACCGGCTTGCCGCAATTGACGATCGCGCGGAAGCGGCGCGGCCGGTCCTGGCTGTGGTCGCCGCCCGACAGCTGGGTCTCCTCGACCAGCTCGACGACGATGCCCTCGCCCGGCGGCATGATCGAGACCGCCAGCGTCGCCTCGGCCAGGCCGTAGCTCGGCAGGAAGGCGGTCGCCCTGAAGCCGGCCTCGGCGAAGGCGTCGACGAAGCTTTGCATCACGTCGGGGCGGATCATGTCGGCGCCGTTGCCGGCGAGGCGCCAGCGCGACAGGTCGAATCGCTCGGACGCCTTGGTCTGGCTTGACATGCGGCGCGCGCAGATGTCGTAGCCGAAGGTCGGCGAATAGCTGATCGAGGTGCCCTCGTTGCGGCTGATCAGGTCGAGCCAGGCGAGCGGGCGGCGGGCGAAATCCTCGGTCTTCAGATAGTCGGCCGATACCTGGTTGGCGATCGGCGACAGCAGGCAGCCGACCAGGCCCATGTCGTGATACCAGGGCAGCCAGCTGATGCAGCGGTCCAGCGGCTCGACCAGCATGCCGTGCGAATGCGCGGCGAGATTGTTGAGTAGCGCGCGGTGCGTGACCGCGACGCCGTGCGGGAAGCGCGTCGATCCACTCGAATATTGCAGATAGCAGATGTCGTCGGGGGACGGTTGCGGCAGGATCGCGTCGATCGCCTCGCGCGCCTCGAACGCCTCGTAGCTCAGCGCCTCGACCCCGCGCAGCGCGGCCGCGGCGGTCGCCATCTCCCCCAGCTCCCTGGGGAAGAACAGCAGCCGCGGGTCCGAGCTCGACAGCTGGACGACGAGCTGGTCGATATAGCTGTCCTTGCCGCCGAACGAAGTCGGCAGCGGCAGCGGCACTGGCCAGGCGCCGGCATAGACGGCACCGAAGAACAGCGCGGCGAAATGGGGGCCTGTCTCGGCGATCAGGGCGATGCGGTCGCCCGGGCGCACGCCCATCGCCACCAGCCGGCCGGCATTGGCCAGCGCTTCGCCGCGCAGTTCGGAAAAGGGATAGGGGCGCGACAGCGCGCCGCGGGCATCGTGGAAGTTGAGGCCCCGCACGCCCGTCGCGGCATAGTCGAGGGCGGCTCCCAGAGTCTCGAAATCGGAGAAACGGCGCGGCAGCGCATCCACTGTCGGCGTCGGCACCAATGCCATTATCGTCTCGTTCCTTCGTTCATCGCGGCAATGACCACCCGATCCAATCGCCATATACACAGGGCCATATCCACAGGCCGCGGCGGCCAGCCGCCGGGCAGCCTCGTTCATGCCGCCACATCTTGCCGAACGGCGCGTTCAAAATCCGGCCCGACTGTGGCACAATCATGGCGCATGCCACGATCCGTTGCCAGAGCCTTGCCGCCCTACGACCCCGCGACGCTCGAGCGGGCCGCGCTCGACTATGCCGCGCGCTATGCCACGACCCGGGCGAAGCTGGCCGCCTATCTGCGGCGCAAGCTGCGCGAACGCGGCTGGGACGGGCCCGGCGACGCCCCGGTCGAGACGCTCGTCCGGAGCTTCGCCGAGCGCGGCTATGTCGACGACGGCGCCTTCGCCTCGGCGCGCGCCGAGGCGCTGCTGCGGCGCGGCTATGGCGCGCGCAGGATCGACGCCGCGCTGCGGGCGGCGGGGATCGACGCCGAAACCGCCGACGGGCTGCGCGAGCGGATCGGCGAAGATGCCGAGGCGGCGGCGCTGCGCTACGCCCGGCGCAAGCGGATCGGGCCCTTCGCCGGCCGGACCCCCGATCCCGCCGAGAAGCGCCGCTGGATCGCGGCGATGGCGCGGGCGGGCCATCCGATGGACCTGGTCCTGAAGCTGCTCCGGATCGACCCCGACGACCTGATGGTTGAACCCTGACGCGGAACGCGCGAAAAGGCGCCGGCGGGGCCTGATCGTCCGAGGCGGAAGCGCTATGCGCCTCCATCGGAGTCGTGCATAAGGCTTCCTTCGGATGGTTGAGACCTCGATTCCCGTTTCAGGCCGATTCAGCCTTGAACGATCGAGGTCCGGGGGCTGGCGCCGGATGCGGAAGCACTTCGTTTCAGCGGCGCGCTATGGTAGAAGCTTACCCCAGGGCTGCGGGTGACTAGGCGATGAATGAAAAGTCTGTTGCGTCTGTAACGTTGCGCGACGTCAGCTTGGACAGCGGGCAGGAACGCGTATCGATGGTTACAGGCGAACCCGCCGAAACCGTTGTGGGGGCGGTCAAATGGTTCGACGCCACGCGGGGCTTCGGCTTCATCTCGACCGATGGTGATCGTGGAGACGTCCTCGTCCATTTCTCGGTGCTGCGCGATCATGGCCGCCGCACCCTTCCCGAAGGCGCGCGCATCGCATGCGAGGTTGTGGCCCGCGACCGCGGCCTGCAGGCGCGCCGCATCCTCGCGATCGACCTCTCGACCGCGACCGGCCCGGATCCCGACCTGATCGCGAAGCGCAACGCCGACCGGGTCGATCCGGTCCAGCTCGTCGACCAGGCCGGCGAGCCCGAGGCGGTCGTCGTCAAATGGTTCAACCGGCTCAAAGGCTATGGTTTCCTCGTCCGCGAGGGCGAGACGCAGGACATCTTCATCCATATGGAGACGGTCCGCCGCGCGGGATTGCCCGACCTGCTGCCCGAGACACGCATGAAGGCGCGGATCGCCGATGGCCGCAAGGGCCCGCTGGCCGTCGAACTGATCACCGACTGACGATGGTCACGCCGTTGCGGCTGCTCGCTATCCTCGCGTCCGTCTCGATCGCGCTCGCCGGCTGCGCGCCGACGTCGGCCGGCCCGCCGCCGGGGGCCGGGATGCAGGCCACCGTCCCGCTCACGATCCGGACCGCGAGCGGCACGCGCAGCTATGCCGTCGAGGTCGCGTCGACCCCGCAGGAGCAGGCGCGCGGGCTGATGTACCGCACGAGCCTGCCCGACCATGGCGGCATGATCTTCCCGATGGTCCCGCCACGCGACGCGAGCTTCTGGATGAAGAACACCTACATCCCGCTCGACATGATCTTCATCCGCGCCGACGGGACGATCGCGCGGATCGCCGCCAATACCGTGCCCGAGGACCTGACTCCGGTGCCGTCGGGCGAGCCGGTCGCGGCGGTGCTCGAGATCGTCGGCGGCGGCGCCGCCGCCGACGGGATCGCCGAGGGCGACGTCGTTGAATGGAAAAATCGCTGATTTTTCGGCCTCGGGCGCCGGCGCGGGCATCCGCCCGCTTGGCTGTCCTCGCATAAGCTCGGGCGCGCGTTCGCGCTTGCGGAGCCTTTGGCAGGCTCCGACGATCAGCTCTGCGTCGGGACACGCCAGTGTCCCGCAAGGATCGTAGCCGGTCCGCGGACTGCCGGGGGCAGTCCGTAGGCGGAGATCGGCTCGCAAAGCGAGCCGTGGCGGCCGCCCGAGCTCCCTGCTCGCCAGCGCCCCGCGCTGGCTGCGCCGTCGCGTATGCGAAAATAGCCAAGGTCACGGATGTGACCGCTGGCAGCTGAGGGCTACAATCACTTGCGCCACCTAGGGCGCAAGGGCTAAGCGGAAACCATGCTCAAGAAGATCTTCACCTGGTGGGACGGCGCCACGATCGGCACGCTGCTGTTCAGCAAGCTCAACGGCACGCGGATCGGCGAGGATGCGCTGGGCAACGTCTATTATGAGGGCGGCACCGCCACCGACGGCCGGCCGCGCCGCTGGGTCATCTATTCCGGGCCCAACGACGCCAGCCGGGTTCCGGCCGAATGGCATGGCTGGCTGCACCACAGCACCGACCTTACCCCCGACCAGCTGCCCGCGCCGCGCGTCTGGCAGAAGGCGGCCGAACCGAACCTGACGGGAACCGAAGCGGCCTATCGTCCGTCAGGTGCGCTGGAGCGTGGCGGCGTGCGTGCCGCCGCGACCGGCGATTACGAGGCATGGAGCCCGAACTGAGCCATGAAGTCGCTGCTACGTGAGAATATCGGCGAGGCGCTCGTCGGTCTGTTCGTCATCCTGTTCGCGGCCTGGTTCGTGTGGTTCGCCTGGGGTGCCACCGGCGGCGGCGCCAAGGCCGGCGCGATCCACGTCACCGCGCTTTTCCCGAACAGCACGGGAATCAATATCGGCAGCGACGTCCGCGTCGCCGGCATGAAGGTCGGGACCGTCACCAGCCAGGCGCTCGATTCGCAGAGCTTCCAGGTCAAGGCGACCCTCGCGCTCGATCCGGCGATCAAGCTGCCGGCCGACAGCAGCGCGGCAATCACCTCCGAGGGCTTTCTCGGTGCGACCTTCATATCGCTGATCCCGGGCGGCGACACCGTCCCGCTCAAGGACGGCGACACCATCGCCGACACGCAGGGCGCGATGGACCTGATGGGGATGGTCGGCCAGTTCATCAACAAGTCGGGCGACTCAGCCGGATCCGCCCCGGCCGGAGAGGCGCCGAAGCCGTGAAGCGCATCCTGCTGGGCGCCGTCGCGCTCGGCGGCCTCGCGGCCTTTGGCGCCTGGCAGGCGGTCAGCCAGCAGCAGGTTCCGGTCGAGGCCATCCCGGCGGACGAGCAGGCGGTCGCGCCGGTGCCCGCCCTGGCGCCGACCGGCGATTCGGAACGTCCGTCCGACGCCGATGGCAGCGCCCCCGAAGCACCCAAGGCGGTCGTCGAGAAGATCCCGGACAAGCCGCTCGTCACCGAGGGAACGCCGATGGGCGAGCGGGTGGCGGTGCTCGGCCTGCTCAACAAGCGCAACGGCGAATCGCGTGACGTCAGCCTGCGGCCGGGACAGGCGATCCGGATCGGGGACGTCGTCCTGCGCCTGCGGGCCTGCGAGACGACCGCCGCGTGGGAGGATCAGAAGCTGACCGGCGCCTTCGTCCAGACCGACGTGCGCGGCCGCGACGGCGCCTGGCGGCGGGTCTTCTCGGGCTGGCTGTTCAAGGAGTCCCCGTCGCTCAACGCGGTCGAGGACCCCGTCTACGACGTCTGGCCCAAGAGCTGCACGATGGTGCATCCCGATATCGGCCCGGACACGGTGCGCGTGTCGGGCGCGGTTGCGCCGCGGTCGAGCGCGAAGAAGTCGGGCGCCGACCAGCCCGCCGCAGCGCCGGCGACCGCGGTACCGCCCGCGCCCGCGCCGCCAACCACGCCCAGCGCCGCGTCCAACAGCGCGACATAATCGTCGCGCGTCACCTCGATCGCGCCGAGCGACTGGAGGTGATCGGTGATGAACTGGCAATCGAGCAACCGGAACCCGCCGATCCGGAGCCGCGCGACCAGCCAGGCGAGCGCGACCTTGGAGGCGTTGCTCTCCCGGCTGAACATGCTCTCGCCGAAAAACGCCCCGCCCAGCCGCACGCCATAGAGTCCGCCGACCAGCCGGTCGCCGCGCCAGCACTCGATCGAATGGGCGTGGCCGCGCCGGTGGAGATCGGCATAGGCCGCCTCTATCGCGGGGTTGATCCAGGTATCGGGCCGGTCGCTGGTGACGGCGGCGCATTCGGATACGACCCGGCCGAAGGCCTGGTCCGCCGTCATGGTGAAGCGGTCCGAGCGAATCGTCTTGGCCAGCGAGCGCGACAGGCGGAATTGATCGAGGGGAAGGATGCCGCGCTTCTTGGGCTCGACCCAGTAGACGTCGTCGGCGGCACGGCTGTCGGCCATCGGGAAGACCCCGATCGAATAGGCGCGCAGCAGCAGGTCCGGATCGATCGATTTCATCGCCTACCCCCTGATCCCGGGAGTATAGCGGATCGGTGGGGAAGCGGAAGGTGCGACGGCGTCACTGTTCCCGTTTCATCGCCTCGCGCTCGGCGCGCGCGGCCTCCAGGAACTGGCGCATGCAGCCTGTCTGGCCATTGCTGCCGTTGGGCGAGCAACTGTTGGGCAAGCCCTGTTTGCTGACCATGTCGAAGGTCCGGGTGCGTTCCACCCAGCTCTGCGTCACCTCGTCGGCCTTGGGCTTCTTCCGCAGCGCCTTGGGGATGCGATAGCGCTCGCTCTCGGGCTGGCGGGCGCAGACGATGATCTCGTCGTCCGAACTGCGCGGGCAGGGATCGTCGCCGAAGACGACCAGCGTGCTCATGCGCGGCGCCGGTGCGTCGGCAGCCTCCGGTGCGGCGATGGCGGGGGCCGCGACGAGCAGCAGGATCGGGAGCAGGACCTTCATACAGGGAGATAACGCCCGGGACGCTTTCGGGGTGCTGAATAAAAGGGCATCATCCCCGCGAAGGCCGGCTTCTCAGGCGTGGCTCGAAAGCGCCCATCCGTCGCTGCGGCACGATACCCCAGCCTGCGCCGGGGACGCGGCACCGATGCCCCGGCACTCACCCCCGCGTCAGAACTTGATCCCGCACTTCTTGCCGTCGGCCTTGTCCTCGTCGCAGGCCTTGCGGGCCAGCTCGCGGAAGCAGCCGGAAGCACCCCCGACGCCGCTGGTCGAGCAGCTCTGAACGCCGCTGCGCCCGACATATTCGAGGCTCGCCGCGCGATCGCCCCAATTGTCGTTGCGCGGTTCGGTGCGGCGCAGCTGCTCGGGGATCCGGTAGCGCTCCGATTCGGGCATGCGCTGACAGACGACGATCTCGTCGCCGCCGCTCGTCGGGCAGGGATCGCTGCCGAAGATGGTGAGAACCCGCTCGCTGCGCTGCGCCTGCGCCGGCATGGCGAACGGCGCGGCGGCGGCGATGGCGGCAAGGATCCCCAGCGCCGGCGGGAGGAAACGGTGAGTCGTCATCGGCGCGGTCCCTTGCGATTGAGGCTTCTTATATGTGGCGGGACAGGCCAATGGCAATGCGGCAGCCGAGTCGAATCGCACCCGAAAGCAACGGGTAGGCCGGCGCCTGCTCGGCTCCCGCGGCGATCGCGGCGTCGCGGTGCTCGACCTCCTCGGCCTGGAATTCCCCGATCGTCGCGCTGAGCTCGGGATCGCCGTCGCCGATCGCCTCGAGCTGCTCGCGATAATGCTTGTCGATCTCGGTCTCGATCGCGGCGGTGCAGGCCATCGCCGCCTTGGGGCCGATCAGCGCCGTCGCCGCGCCCAGCGCGAAGCCGGCGACGTTCCACAAGGGCTGCAGCGCGGTCGGCCGCACCCCGCGCTCGGCGGTCATCCGGTCGAAGATCGCGCGGTGGCGCGCCTCCTGCTCGGCCATCCGCGCGATCATGCGGGCATCGGCCGCGCGCTGGCCCATCACCGCCAGCTGGCCCGCATAGATGCGGGTCGCGCCATATTCGCCCGCCTGGTCGACCCGGAGCATCGCCGCGCGCTGTTGCGCGGTGGCGACTACGGAGGGTGCCGCGCGCTGTTGCGCGGTGGCGACTACGGAGGGTGTCGCGCGCTGTTGCGCGGTGGCGACCACGGAGGGTGCCGCGTTCTGCTGCTCGTCGGCGTTCATGGCTTGCGCCGCCACAGCGCGACGATGCCGAGCCCGCCGAGGATCGAGGCGATCGCGTTGAAGCCGGCGAGCGAGATGCCGAACAAGGTCCATTGCGGAACGTCGCACTGGATCATCGGTGTCGCCATGATCTGGGCGAGGAGATCGGCGTCCGACCCGCCCGATGGCGGCGCCGAGCAGCGGGTGATTCCGGTCCACCAGCGATATTCGACCCCGGCATGGAAGACCCCGATCGCCCCGCTCAGCAGGATCGCGGCGATGGCAAGGGCAAGGACGATCCGCCCCGACCGCTTGTCGCCGAGCGGGAAGGCGAACAGCGCGAGCGCGATCGCCACCTCATGCGGCCAGCGCTGCCAATGGCACATCTCGCAGGGGAAGAGCCCGCCGATATATTGCGAGCCGAGCGCCCCCAGCATCAGGGCGGAGGGAAGAAGCAGCGCGGCGAGCCGTGCCTGGGCGAAACCGGTCATGCCGCCGGTATAGCGAGGCGGAGGGAGGGAGATAAGCCCCCCCCCGCTTCTCTCTCCCCGCCCCTGCGGCGACGGGAAGCACCGAGATTACAGCGCGCCGCGCTTGGCGCCGGTGAGGGCGGTACGCAGCGGCGGCTGGGCCATGCGCGAGATCGTCTTGATCGCATAGTCGAGCTGGAAGTCGTCGACGCCCTGCTTCTTCAGCGCTTCGGCGGTCAGCTGGAAGCGCGGATCGGGCTTGCCGTCGTCCTCGAGCACCTTGTCGTCGATCTTCGCCTCGTTGATCAGGTGGCGGCGCAGGTCGGCCTCGCGCAGGCGCGGCCGGTCCTTGTAATCGGGATCGCTGAGCTGCGGCACGATGATGTCCGGCTTGATCCCGCCTTCCTGCACTGACTTGCCCGACGGCGTGAAATAGCGCGCCGTGGTGAGCTTGAGCGCGGTGTCGTCCGACAGTTCGAGCACGGTCTGGACCGAGCCCTTGCCGAAGGTCCGCTCGCCCATCACCAGCGCGCGCTTCTGGTCCTGCAGCGCACCCGCGACGATCTCGGCCGCCGAGGCGGAGCCGGCGTCGACCAGCACGATGATCGGCAGGCCATGCGCAAGGTCGGCGGGGGAGGCGGTGGCGTAGCGGCGCTCGATGTCGTTCTTCTCGCGGCCGCGCTGCGAGACGATCTCGCCGCGGTCGAGGAAGATGTCGGACACGTCGATCGCCTGGTCGAGCAGGCCGCCGGGGTTCGACCGCAGGTCGATCACATAGCCGAGCGGATCATGGCCGAGCGACTTCTGGACGCCGGCGATCGCCGCGCGCACCGAATCGCCGGTGTTGGCGTTGACGAAGGTGTTGATGTTGATGATGCCGACCTGGTCCTTGACCTCCCACTTGACCGGCTTGAGCTGGATCAGTTCGCGGGTCAGGCTGACGTCGAACGGCTTGTCGCGGCCGGGGCGCACGATCGTGACCAGCAGCTTGGTACCGGGCTTGCCGCGCATCTGATCGACCGCTTCGTCGAGCGTGCCGCCATAGAGCAGCTTGCCGTCGAGATGGGTGATGAAGTCGCCGGTCTTGAGCCCGGCCTTGGACGCGGGGGTATCCTCCTGCGCGGTCATGATCTTGACGGCGCCGTCCTCCAGCGTGACCGAAAGGCCGAGGCCGCCATAGGCGCCCTGCGTCTGGGTGCGCATGTTCTGGCGGTCGCGCGCGTCGAGGTAGGAGCTGTGGGGATCGAGGCTGGCGAGCATGCCGTCGATCGCGCCCTTGATCAGGGTGCGGTCGTCGACCTTGTCGACATAGTCCGAGCGGACCCGCTCGAACACGCTCATGAACTGGTCGAGTTCCTTGTAGGTGCTGACGTCGACCGCGCCGATCGCCGGGGCGAGGGTGGCGGCCAGCATGCCGGCGCCGAACAGGCCGGCGGAACGCAACAGGGTCTTCGTCATCAACTTCGCCCGCTCCAAATAAGCAACCTGTCGTACAAGCTTTTGCGGGGGCGGGAAATAGGCGCCCGCCCGGCTTCGACCATGGGATAAGATGGTTAGCAATGCATCGCGGGTCAATGCCGTCGTCGACGGCGCGTTCAGCCGCGTGCCAGCAACGGCAGGATGTCGACCGGCCGGCTGTCGTGGCGCAGCTCGACCGTCACGCGCGGGTCGCCGCCGCCCGTGACGCCGAGCGGACTGCCCTGGATCACCTCCGCGCCGACCTTGACGCCGATCCGGCCGAAGCCGGTGATCAGGCTCGCCCAGCCATTGTCATGGTCGATGATGACGATCCCGGCATAGCTGCGGAACGGGCCGGCGAAGGCGATCCGGCCGTTCGCGGGCGAAACCACCTGGGCGCCGCGCGCCGCGGCGAGGGTCAGGCCGCGGGCTCGGACGCCCGAGTCGGAGAGCTCGCCCATGCCCGAGACGAGTCGCCCCCGCACCGGTAGCCGGTAGGGCGGCGGCGCCTGCGCGATCGCCGCCAGCCGCGCCAGTTCGGACGGCGGCGGCGGCGCGGCGCGGCCCGGCAGCGCGGGACGCAGGCGCGGGCCGGGCAGGCTGGCCAGGCGCGTGCGGACGTCGGATTGCTCGCCGAGCTCCTCGATCAGCTGGGCGATGTCCTTCGCCTTTTCGCCCATCGCGATCATCCGGTCCTGCTGGGCCATCGCATCGTCGACGAGCCCCTGCGAGCGGCGGCGCTGGTCGGCTTCGAGCCGGGCGAGCGCGGTGCGGCGCACGCGGAGCTGGCCCTGCTCGCGGCGCAGGTCGGCGACCGCGCGCTCGGCCGAGCGGCGCAACGCGTCGCCGCGCGCGACCTCGGCCCGCAGGCCGGCGGTGCGGACGCGGATCTCGGGCATCGCCGATCCGAGCAGGGCGCGGACATGGACCATGTCGTCGACCGATCCGGGCTGGACGAGCGCGAGCGCGGCGGGGCGGCGCGCCATGGTCTGCAGTGCCGCGGTCAGCCGCACGATCGGCCCCTGCCGCTCGGCGAGGCGCGCGCGCTGTCGGGCGCGGAGACGGTCGACGATCCCGACCCGCGCCTCGGCGGCGGCGATGCGCGCTTCCGCCGCCTGGATCGCGGCGGCGGCGGCGGCCTGCTCGGCGCGGGCGCGGTCGGCGGCGCGGCTCATCGCCTTCGCCTGATGTTCGAGCCGCGCGGCGCGGCGTTCGGCGGCGGCGGCATCGCGCCTGGCGGCGCCGAGTGAACGCTGCTGGTTCGCCACCTCGGGATCGCGCGACAGGGCAAGCAGAGGCGTGGTGCAGAGGATAGCGGCCGCTACAAAAGCAATTCCTCGGGGAGAAATGTCGTAAACTCGGCCCATCAGCCTTCCCTGTGATAGGGATGGCCGGCGAGGATGCTCGTCGCGCGCCACAATTGTTCGGCGAGCATCGCGCGGGCGAGGAGATGGGGCCAGGTCGCCTTGCCGAAGGCGAAGAGCAGGTCGGCGTCGCGGCGCTGCGCCTCGTCGAAGCCGTCGGCGGCGCCGATCAGGAAGCGGGTCTCGCGCCGACCGTCGTCACGCCAGCGGCCGAGTTTCTCGGCGAAGGCCATCGATCCGAGCTGCTCGCCCTTCTCGTCGAGCATGACGAGGACGGTGCCGGGATCGCGCGGCGGCACGCGGCCGCCTGCGTCGGGCAGTTCGGTGATGCGCGTCGGCCAGGCGATCCGCTTCATGTAGCGGTCGACCAGCTCGGCCTCGGGACCCCGGCCGATCCTGCCCCGCGCGACGATGTGCAGCAGCACTGTGGTTCAGGGCCTCCCTGCCGCTGCTCCGGTCCTCGATCGTTCCAGGCTGAACCAGCCTGAAGCGCGAATCAAGGTCCCAACCCTATGACGTCAGCCCTGGATCGCGACCGGCGCAGGCGCGTCGCCGAAGTTCCACATCCGCTCGAGATTGTAGAAGCTGCGCACCTCGGGGCGGAACAGGTGGACGATGATGTCGCCCGCGTCGATCAGCACCCAGTCGGCCGTGGGCAGACCCTCGATCCGGACCGCGCGGCCCGTCTCGCTCTTGATCCGGTCGGCGAGCTTGGCCGCCATCGAGGCGACCTGTCGGGTCGACCGGCCCGAGGTGATCACCATATAGTCGGCGATCGAGGATTTGCCCGCGAGCGGGATCGAGACGGTCTCGATCGCCTGGTCGTCGTCGAGCGATTTCAGAACAAGCTGGTGCAGCTTGTCCGAAGGGTCGGCATCCGTGGCGGCAGAGGCGTCGTCTCTGGGCCTGATGCTGTCGGTGGCGGTCAATGTACCTCCTAGGGTAGCGGCCTGCGCGTCAACCTGTCGCGCAAGCCTGTGTTGCTGTGGGAAAGGTGCCAGCCTGGGTCCTTGGCCCGGAGCCGCGTTGCGGAACCGCGATCAGGATAGAAGTGCAACAGCACGAGGGCCGGCGGTCTCCAGTTC
Source organism: Sphingomonas sp. Root720 (assembly GCF_001428605.1). Lineage (GTDB taxonomy): Bacteria > Pseudomonadota > Alphaproteobacteria > Sphingomonadales > Sphingomonadaceae > Rhizorhabdus. Next base: position 316,509 of record NZ_LMID01000015.1, on the reverse strand, counting down.
GTCCAGTCTTTCGCCTTGGCCGCGGGCCGGACGAACTGCCGCAGCCAGCCCATCGCCCTGGAGGCGCGAGCACCCCCATCATAACCCGGACGGGCGATGACGGCAATGGCGACCCTGCGCGCTATGCCGCGCCAGTCGTGCCACCGGTCGAACTGGGCGAGGTTGTCGGCCCCCATGATCCAGATGAAGCGGCGCTTCGGGTAGCGGCGGACCAGCTTGCGCAAGGTATCGGCGGTGTAGCGCGTGCCCAGCCGCGCCTCGATCGCGGTCGGCCGGATCGGCGCGCGGCGCGCCATTTTCCGGGCCGAGGCGTGGCGGGCGGACAGCGGCGCCATGTCGGAGGCGCCCTTGAGCGGATTGCCGGGCGACACCAGCCACCAGACCTCCTCCAGCCCGAGCGCGCGGATCGCGAACAGGCTGATATGGCGATGGCTGCGATGCGCCGGGTTGAAGCTGCCGCCGAGCAGGCCGGTGGGGGTCATCGCGCCGCTCTAGCGGGTGCGGGGAGGATGGGGAAGATTTTCCGGCTTCCCATCATCGTCACCCCCGCCCCGCCCCCGCTCCTTATCCGTCACCCCAGCGCAGGCTGGGGTCTCAGGAGAGGAGCATTGCGTTCGACCTCACGAGACCCAGCCTTCGTGGGACCTTTGCGTAAGAGCCCATCCCACTCTCTTCATCGTCATCCCGGCGAAAGCCGGGATCTCTCTGCCTTTCCGCCCTTTGGGACGAAAGACGAAGAAGAAGGGAGATCCCGGCTTTCGCCGGGATGACGGAAGGGGACGGCGTTTACGCAAAGTCCCGCTTCGCTGGGGTGACGGTTTGGGTCGGAGGCGACCTCAGGTCTTTTCCATCGGAAACGGCAGGACCGCCCGATAATCCGCCAGCCCAGGCTTGCCCGGCCGCGCGACCCCCCGTGCGAGGAGAAAGGCGTCGGCGACGATTTCGGCCTGTTGCTCGATCCCGTAGCGGGCGAAGGGCTTGTCCGGCCTCAATGTATAGACATAACGGCAGAAGGGGTGGCGCATCAGCGGCAGATACCAGCGACCGCCGCGCTGCGCCTGCCAGACATGGGTCATCTCATGGACGAACAGCGCCTGCAGCGCCAGCGATGCGGTCGCGTAGCAGGGGCGCCACAGCGGCCCGTCCGGATGGCACCAGAGATCGCCGTCGGGCGCCATCAGCACGGTCTTCGGTTGAAACGGCCACCATTTCCGCCGGTTGAGGCGGACGGCATCGAGATCGATCGCATCGCCGAACATGCTGCGCGCCAGCGCGCGTTCGGGCTCGGTCAGGAAACGGCTCTCCGCTATATCGTCCATCTAATCCCGCTGTCCCAGGCTCGCGTCACGATCATGTCATGAGCGGCGTCCTAGAGCGACACTCGCCTGTCACCGGCGATTCGGCGAGCAGCTTCCATCAAGGCGTGAATGGCTACATCGGATGGACGATGAGCACGACATCATTTCGGCGTGGATCGCCCGGGAGATCGTTCCCCACGAACGCTCCGTCCGCAGCTGGCTGTCCCGCCGCTGGCATCATGTCGTCGATGTCGAGGATGTCGTTCAGGAAGCCTATTGCCGCATCGCCAATCTGGCGTCGGTCGATCATATCGAAAACGCCCGATCCTATTTCTTCCGGACCGCCCACACGGTGGTGACGGACCTGATGCGCCGTGCCGGAATAATAAATTTCAACGCCCTGACCCAAATCGACTGGTCGAACGTCATGGATGGTGCGCCCTTGGCTGATCGGGTGCTGGAGGCCAGCCAGGAACTCGAACGCGTGAACCGACTGCTTTCCCAATTGCCCGACACCTATCGCCGAGCGATCGAGCTGCGGCGGATAGAAGGGTTGTCGCGGCGCGAAACGGCCGAGCGGCTGGGCGTGAGCGAGGACGCGCTGAAGAAGCATGTCGAACGCGGAATGCATCAGGTCATCAAGGCGATGGCGGAGCAGGACGCCCGGATCGACGGCGACGAACGAGGGGTTGTCGAACAGAAGGTGGAAGTGATTGGCAAGCACCGCCCCCACTAACGGCATCAGCGATCAGGCTGTCCGCTGGGCGGTCGAGCAAGCCTATGGCGAGATGACGCCGGAAAGCCATGAGGCGCTGGAAGCCTGGCTGGCGGCGGATACGCGTCACCGCGGCGCCTTCGTGCGCGCCCGGGCGTGGATGCGCGCCACCGAGGATGCGGTGATCGAGGCGCATCGCGCGTCGGTGTCCCCCGCGCCGGTCCATCCGGCGCCTCCCTCGGGCAACGACAATGGGGTGGACGATGACGCCGACGATGGCGCGCCGGCGGCTGCTCCGGTGCGCCATGCCATTTTCCGATGGAGCGGCAGGGCTGCCGTGGCCGCCGCCGCGATGGCGGCGTGCGTGGTCGTGCTGATTTCTGCGGGCGCGCCGATCCTGTCGCTTTTCGAACCACCCCGGTTCGCCGCCACCGAAGAGGTGGTGAAGCTCAAGGACGGGTCGGTCGCCACGCTGAGCCAGGACGCGCGAATCCATGTCGCGCTTTCCGACGACTATCGCCGGATCACGCTGTTCAGCGGGGAAGCCAGGTTCGAGGTTGCGAAGGACAGGGCGCGGCCCTTCGTGGTCCGGTCCGGCGACGTCTATGCCCAGGCCACCGGGACCGTCTATTCCGTTCGCCGGATGGGTCGGACCGGCGGGACCGTGAAGGTGACGGAAGGTAGCGTGCTGGTCTGGCCCCGCGACGAGCGCGACCAGGCGGTCCTGGTCCATGCCGGCGGCATGGTGACGCTCGATCCCGGACCGATCGCGCCCAAGCCGGCATCGACGGCGGCTGCCGCGCCACGTTTGCCCCCGCCCGACCTGGCGCAGATTTCGCTCGACAACGTGCCGATCAAGGCGGCCGTCGCGCGCTTCAACCGCGTCAACAGCACCAAGATCGTCCTCGCCGATCCGGCCATCGGAAACGTCGCGATCATAGGATTGTACAAGGCCAGCGATCCCGAGCAGTTCGCGCAATCCGCAGCGACCATCGCCGATAGTATCGTCGTACATGAGGATGGAAAAATCGTAATAAAACCTAAATAGAAATGCCTTGAAAATTAATATTTCTCGGACTGACCCAAAAATTATTCCCCCTCGTCATTAGCTTTGAGGCTTCAAGACGAGGGGTGATCATAATGTATTCTTTCTTCACGCGACGCACTGCGTCGATGGCGGCGGTCGCGGCGGCGATATGCCTTCCGGCCGCGGTGCAGGCTCAGGAGCGCAGCTTCGACATCCCGGCGCACCCGGCATCGAGCGGCGTTCGCGAGTTTGCCCGGCAGGCCGGGATCCAGGTCACGCTCGCGGGTCGCGACGGCGAAGGGCGCACGACCAACGCCGTCCAGGGCAATCTCGACATACGCGACGCGCTCGATCGACTCCTGTCGGGAACGGGACTGGTCGTCCGGTCCTTCGACGGCAAGATCGCCATTCTCGGCATGCAGAAGGACGTCGCGGAAGGTGGCGGGGGCATCGTCGTGACCGGTACGCGCATCGTCCGGGACGGCTATCAGGCGCCGACGCCCGTAACCGTGCTCGGGGCAGCGGAGATCGCGAGAAGGGCTCCGCACAATGTCGCCGAACTGGTGAACCAGCTGCCGGCCCTTGCGGGAAGTCAAAATCCGCAAATGGGCGCCAACAACATCAGTTCCGGCGTCACCGGCATCAATGCCCTCAATCTGCGCGGAATCGGCCAGACGCGCACGCTGGTCCTGTTCGACGGCCAAAGGATGCCCGCCGCCTCGCTGTCGGGGCTGGTCGACGTCAACACGATCCCCAACGCGCTGATCAAGCGCGTCGACATCGTGACGGGCGGCGCGTCGGCGGCCTGGGGCTCCGATGCGGTCGCCGGCGTCGTGAACTTCGTTCTCGACAAGAGCTTCACGGGCATCAAGGGCGATGTGCAGGGCGGCGTCACGACCTATGGCGACGACAAGAATTTCCGGGTTTCCCTGACGGCCGGCGCCAATTTCGCGGACGAACGCGGGCATGTCCTCCTCAGCGTCGAGGATGCGTATAACGAGGGGATCGTCGGGATCGGCAAGCGCGACTGGTATGTCGGTATCAAGGGCTTCAACAACCCCGCCTATGCCGCGGCCAACGGTCAGCCGGAGATCATCGTTTCCGAGCATGTCGGCCTGACCACCGCGGGGCCGGGAGCGATCGTCACCGCCGGTCCCCTCCGCGGCCTATATTTCGGCCCCGGCGGCACGACCGCCCAGCTCACCTACGGATCGGTCGTCAGGGATCCCTATATGATCGGGGGCGACTGGCGATCGACGCATTTCGATACCGACGTCCAGACCTTCGACCCGAAGGTTTCCCGGCAGAACGCCTTCGGCCGCCTGAGCTATGACCTGACCGATACTGTCCAGGTCTTCGGCCAGTTTTCCTACAGCCGTTCCAAGGGAACGAGCGTGGCGACACCCTATTATAATTTCGGCAGTCTCAGCATCGGCAGGGATAATGCGTTCCTGCCGGCCGAGATCGTGCAGAAAATGACCGATCTCAACCTTCCTTCCCTGACCGTCGGCACATGGAACAAGGATCTGGGCGGTATCCTGACCGTCAACGTCCACAAGATGTACCGCTATGTCGCAGGCGCCAGCGGCGCGTTCGGAGCGTTCGGCTCCAGCTGGAAGTGGGACGTGACCGCGAACAGGAACGTCAGCAATTTCTACGACTATGCGATTTCCCCGATAACGGCGAACTACAGGCGGGCGATCGATGCGGTGGTCGGGCCCAACGGCGCGATCGTCTGCCGTTCGACCCTGACCAATCCGGCCGACGGATGTGTTCCCTACAACATCTTCGGCGTCGGGGTCGCATCCGACGCTGGCAAGAATTATGTGCAGGGCAAGAGCTATGTGGACGCGACCCTCACCCAGGACGTGTTCTCCGCCACGGTCAGGGGCGACGCCTTTTCGACCTGGGCCGGGCCGGTCTCCCTCGCGGCCGGTTTCGAGCATCGCCGGGAAAAGGAAACCGGCACCGCCGACCGCCTGTCGCTGAAGAACGGCTATTGGGCAGGCAATTTCAAGCCGATCAAGGGCTCCTATACGGTCGACGAGGGGTTTCTCGAGGTCGCCGTTCCCCTCGCCAAGGATGCGAGATGGGCCAAGTCGCTGGATTTGAACGCCGCCGTGCGCGCCACCCATTACAGCACCTCGGGCTATGTCACCACGTGGAAGGTCGGGGCCAGCTACGCGCCCATCGACGATATCCGCTTCCGCATCACGCGATCGCGCGATATTCGCGCGGCCAACCTGGCGGAGCTGTTCCAGGCGGGCACGGCCGGCACCTATCTGTTCCTCGACCCGCAGAAGAATGAATCCTATCAATTCATCCAGCTCACGTCGGGCAATCCATCGGTCAAGCCGGAAAAGGCGGATACACTCAACGTCGGCGTCGTGCTCCAGCCCCGCTTCGTTGCAGGTCTCTCAGCATCGGTCGATTACTGGGACATAAAGATAAGGGACGCCATTTCGACGCCTGGATATGCGACATTCATCAATCGTTGCTACGAAGGCATCGAGAGCTACTGTCAATATGTCGAGAGGGACGCGACCGGGTACATCAAATATGTGTATTCGCAGCCGGTCAACATAGCCAAGGCGACCACGCGCGGCGTCGATTTCGACGTCACCTACCGGCTTCCGATATCGAACCTGTTCATGGGTTCGGGCTCCGAGGCGCTGACGCTGAGGGCGCTCGCCACCAGGAACATCAAGAGCCTTGCCGAGGACGGCATCGGGCTTCCCAATTCCGCGCTTGGCGAAGTGGGGGGATTGCCGAAATGGCGCTATCTCCTGGAGGCCGTCTATACTGGCGGGCCCGTCACGGTATCGGTCGCCGGGCGCGGCATCAGTTCGAGCGTCTACGACGCGAGCTATATCGAATGTTCATCCAATTGCCCCGTGTCGAGCGCGGCGCATCGGACGATCAACGACAATCACGTGGCGGGAGCATTCTACGTCGATACGTCAGTCGCCGTGAAGATCTGGCACGACGTCGAACTGTATCTGTCGGTCGACAATCTGTTCAACAAGGACCCCGCGAAGGCGGCGACGGTCAACTATATCGGCGGGGCCATCCCGGGTTCCAGCCCCACATTCTACGACATCCTCGGCAGGCGCTTCCGGTCCGGTCTCAGGTTCAAGTTCTGAGCCTCGAACCGCCTTTTCGCTTCCCCGAATCCAGATGGCAGGACAGTCATGAAAATCCGATCGAAATTTGGCACGCTTTCGCTTTGGGCGCTGATGCTGTGCCCGGCCTCCCTTCCGGCCGGGGAAGCGAAGCCGGACGCCTGGAATGGCTGGAACGTCGAAACGGCGGCGCAGAACGCGTCCTTCCTTCCGACATGCACCGGCCCCTATCAGGTCGAATCGGGCGATCTGAACGGGGACGGCAATCCCGACCTGACGATACCCTGCCGGGGCGAGCTTCTCTCGCCCAGGCTCGCGCGTCCGGCCAACGACCAACTGACCGTCTACCTCAATCCCGGGAGCGCCGCCGGCCCATGGCAGCGACTCGATTTCCCGGTGGGTTTCGGCCCCTATCATTCGGCGATCGGCGACCTCGACGGAGATGGCCTGCCGGATGTCGTCGTTCCCAATTTCCAGTCCAATGACGGCCGCGACATCGCCATTCTCTACGGTGCGAAGGACAGGAAGAAGCTGTTCGAGCCGACCAGCTACATCACGATCGAAGGCAAGGACTTCCACAACGAATATGGCCTGACCGAAGCGGGCGAACCGATATATCCGACCCCCGGCCTCACCTCGACGGTGGTCGTCGACCTGAACGGCGACGGACGCAAGGACATCGTCACGGTGGCCTATCAGACCAACCTGTTCTTCGTCCTGCTGAACGAGGGCCATCGCAGGTTCAGGCAGGTCCGCTATCCGCAGCAGGCCGCACCCTATGATTTCCTGCTCGGCGGGCCGCGCGACATCGCCGTCGCGGACTTCGATCGCGATGGAAAGCCCGACCTCGCCTTCTCGATGTACGAGTCCAATCTCGTCGAGGTGTGGAAGGGCGACGGCAAAGGGGGCTTTGCGCCGTGGCGGCGGTCGTCGTCGTTCGGCAAGACGCCCTATCATCTCAAGGCGGGCGATCTGGATGGCGACGGCCGCCCGGACATCGTCGTGGGCAACCGGTCCACGAGCGACAATGTCGTCGTCCTTCACAACGGCAAGGATCGCTTCGACTATGCCGGCTCCTTCCGGCCGAAGACGGCCAAGGCGGGCGAAACCACGGCCGACGAGATACGGGACGTCTATCTGACCGACATGGACGGCGACGGGAAAGCCGACCTGGCGGCAACCGGCCGGATATCGGGGAAGGTCGTGCTGTGGCGGGGAACCGGAGACGCCGCCTATGGCAAGGCGTTCACCGACAGGCGCGTGGCGGAGTTTCCCGGCAAGGGACCCCGCGGGATCACGCGGTTGCCGAATGCGCTCGCGGTGATCTTCTACAATTCGAGCGAATTGGCGATCCTTCCCTTGCCGGACCGGACGGGCGGCGGGCGATAAGGCGGCCCCAAGCGAGGAAACATCGCCGCTCGCGCGGCGTTGCGCGCTTCATTCCCAATTCAGCGGCGCTTGGGCATAAGCGCCCGCGAACGACAGACCATAAGACAGGAGCCGCATGCGCCCGCTTTTCCTCACCCTGATCCCCGCCGCGATCGCCGTGGCCGCCCCGGCCGCCGCGCAGACCGCCACGCTTGACCAGGTCGCCGCGCATCTGCGCGGGATCAGCACGATGACGGCGGACTTCGTCCAGACCGATCGCAACGGCAAGTCGCTGTCCGGCAAGCTGACCCTGCGCCAGCCGGGCAAGATCCGCTTCGAATATCAGAAGGGCGTCCCGCTGCTGATCGTCGGCGACGGCAAGGCGCTGACGATGATCGACTATTCGGTGCGTCAGGTGTCGCGCTGGCCGGTCGGCAATTCGCCGCTGTCTGTCCTGATTGATCCGCGCAAGGACATGAGCCGCTTCGCCAAGATGGTGCCGTCGACGATCCCGGGCGCCGTCACCGTCGAGGCCCGCGATCCCAAGCATCCCGAGTTCGGTACGATCACGATCGTCTTCGCCAAGGGTGCGGGGCCGGGCGGCCTCACCCTCCAGGGCTGGACCGTGCTCGACGCGCAGAATGGCCGCTCGACCGTCCGGCTGGCGAATCAGCGCTTCGGCGTGGCGATATCCGACAAAGCGTTCAAATGGGACGACCCACGCCCCAAAGGCCCCCGGAATTGACCGCCCTGTTCATAAAGGCGACAGGTTGGTGCCCCTAAAAGTCCTCCCAGCGGACGTGATCTTCTCGGGATTCCCCCCTGTTGCTCGAGAAGCCATCACGCCCCGCCTGCGTGACGAACGCTAGGTTGGCCCTCGCTCCCCGCCCCCGGAGCGGGGGCCATTCCTTTTCATGGAACATGCTCTTCGCGTGATCGCGCCCCCGCTCCCCGGCGACCACGGGGGACCGTGGTCGGCGACGGGCCTTCCCGCACCCCCGCGCAATCCCTTCGCAATCGCAACATTACCGTAACGACGCCGGCACGAATCTGACGCGGGTCGCCCCTAATTGGCCAGCGCATGGGATGGGCGAACGGCCCGTCCGCCATGCCAAAGGGGACTGTCATGACGATTCGCGCCCGGTTGCTGCTCGCGACCGCATTCTTCGCCCTCGCGCCCGCTTCCGCCTTCGCGGCCGACGTGCTGCCCGATGCCGCCGACTCCGGCGCCGAAGAGGCGGAGATCGTCGTGTTCGGCAAGGGCGAGGCCCGCCAGGTGCAGGAGATCAGCCAGGTCGACATCAAGGTCCAGGCCCCCGGCACCAGCCCGCTCAAGGCGATCGCCAAGCTGCCCGGCGTCAATTTCCAGTCGGCCGATCCCTTCGGCAATTATGAATGGTCGCAGCGCATCTCGATCCGCGGCTTCAACCAGAACCAGCTCGGCTACACGCTCGACGGCATTCCGCTCGGCGACTTCAGCTACGGCAACGTCAACGGCCTGCACATCAGCCGCGCGATCAGCCCCGAGAATATCGGCACGACCCGCGTCACCCAAGGCGCCGGATCGCTGGGCACCAACGCGACCAACAATCTCGGCGGCACGCTCGAATTCGTCTCGCGCGATCCGTCGGCAGAGACCGCGGTCGACGTCGAGGCGACCTATGGCAGCGACGACACCAAGCGCGGCTTCGTCCGCTTCGACACCGGCGGCGACAAGGTGCGCGGCTATCTGAGCTACGGCTATCTCGGCCTCGACAAGTGGAAGGGCTACGGCGACCAGACCCAGCATATGGTCAACGCCAAGATCGTCGCCGACATGGGCGGCCCGATCCTGACCGGTACCTTCAGCTTCTCCGACCGGCGCGAGACCGACTATCAGGACCTGTCGCTGGACATCATCAGCCGGCTCGGCCTGCGCAACGACAATATCGGCAACAACTTCCCGCTGGCGCTGCTGCTGGCACAGGTCGGCGCCAACAGCGGCTATAGCGGCGTCGCGCCCACCAATCCGGCGGCGGGCACCACCTATCCCGCGCCCTACGGGTCGCTGGACGACGCCTATTACGACGCCGCCGGTTTGCGGCAGGACTATCTGGCCGCGCTCCACCTCGACATGCCGTTCAGCGAGTCGGTCAACGGCCGGCTGTCGACCTATTATCACAGCAACCACGGCATGGGCCTGTGGTGGACCCCCTATGTGGCGAGCCCCGGCGGCAGCCCGATCTCCGAGCGCACGACCGAGTACGACATTCGCCGCGGCGGCCTGTTCGGCCAGCTGAGCTGGAAGCGCGGCCCCAACACGCTGACCGCCGGCGGCTGGTGGGAGAACAACCATTTCCACCAGGCGCGCCGCTATTATGCGGTCAGCCCGGCCACTGCCGACCAGACCGACCATCTGAAGTTCCCGTCCCATCCGTTCCGCACCGACTGGGATTTCCGCTTCGTCACCCACAGCTACCAATATTTCGTCGAGGACCGGGTCGAACTGGGCGACCTGACCCTGACGGCGGGCGCCAAGGGCTTCCGCGTCTCGATCGAGGCCGACCCGATCGTCGCCGGCCGGCTCGCCTCGGGCAGCATCGTCTCGCGCGACTGGCTGCAGCCCTCGGCCGGCGCCACCTACAGGCTCGGCAATGCGGAGATCTATGCCGGCTACAGCCAGGTGACCCGCGCCTTCACCGGTGCCTCGACCTCGGGCCCCTTCGCCACCACCCAGGCGGGCTTCGACGCGCTCGACCTGAAGCCCGAGAAGTCGGACACCTATGAAGCGGGCGTTCGCTTCCGCCAGGGGCCGCTGTCGGGCACGGCCGGCGGCTTCTACTCGAAGTTCAAGGATCGCCAGCTCGCCTTCGCCAACGGCGCGGGCATCATCGGCAACCCGGCGATCCTGCAGAATGTCGGCGGGGTCGAATCCTACGGCTTCGAAGCCGCCGGGCAATATCGCGTGATGAACGCGGTCAGCCTCTACGCCTCCTACAGCTACAACCACTCGACCTATGAGGACGACGTCCTCAACGCCGACGGTACCGTCCGGTCGGCGATCGAGGGCAAGACGCTGGTCGACTCGCCGAAGCACCTGATCAAGGGCGAGGTCGTCTATGACGACGGTGCGCTGTCGGCCCGGGTCGGCGCCGACTATATGAGCCGCCGCTACTTCACCTACACCAACGACCGGTCGGTGCCGAGCCGGGTGCTGGTCGACGCCTCGATCGGCTATGCCTTCCACGACGGCATCCTCGACGGGGTCGAGGTGCGGGCGAGCGCGACCAACCTGCTCGACAAGAAATATATCGCGACGATCGGCTCGAACGGCTTCGGCGACAAGGGCGACAACCAGACCCTGCTTGCCGGCGCGCCGCAGAGCTTCTTCTTCACCGTCAAGAAGGCGTTCTGACCATGAAGGCGCTGCTGCCCTGGCTGGGCCTGGTCGCGGCCACCGCCATCGTTCCGGCCGGGGTGGCGGCCGCCCCCGTGCTGCTGGTCTCGGTCGACGGGCTGCGGCCCGGCGACGTGCTCGACGCCGACCGGCGCGGGCTGAAGATCCCGACCCTGCGCCGGCTGGCGGCGGAGGGCGCCCATGCCGGCGGGGTCGTCGGCGTGCTGCCGACCCTGACCTATCCGAGCCACACCACGCTGATCACCGGCGTCACCCCGGCGCGGCACGGCGTGGTCAACAACCTGACCTTCGACCCGATGGGGATCAACCAGACCGGCTGGTACTGGTATGCGTCGGACATCCGGGTGCCGACCCTGTGGGACGCGGCGCGCAAGGCCGGGCTGAAGACGCTCAACGTTCACTGGCCGGTCAGCGTCGGCGCGCCCGTCGACGACAATCTGCCGCAGATCTGGCGCACCGGGCATGACGACGACCGCAAGCTGCTCCGCGCGCTCGCGACGCCGGGGCTGGTCGACCGGGTCGAGCAGGGCGGCGTCCGCTTCGCCCAGGGCATCGACGAGAGTGTCGATGCCGACGCCAACCGGGTCGATGCGGCGGCGACGCTGATCGGCGTGCTGAAGCCCGGCTTCACCACGGTCTACCTGGCCGGGCTCGACCATATCGAGCATGAGCACGGCCCCGACACGCCCGAGGCGAAGGCCGCGCTCGAGCGGATCGACGCGATGCTGGGCACGCTGGTCGCGGCGGCGACGGCGGCCGATCCCGACACGATCGTCGCGCTGGTCTCCGACCATGGCTTCGCCGCGGTCACGACCGACGTGAACCTGTTCGGCGCCTTCATCGCGGCGGGTCTGATCACCCTCGACGACGGCGGTACGAAGGTGAAGAGCTGGGAGGCGATGCCCTGGTTCGCGGGCGGCAGTGCGGCGGTGGTGCTGGCCCGCCCCGCCGACGCGGCGCTCAAGGCGAAGGTGGCGAAGCTGCTCGCCGGATTGCAGGCCAATCCCGCGACGGGGATCGCCAGCATCATCGAGCGCCCCGAAATCGCGAAGCGGGGCGGTGCCCCGACCGCCGATTTCTGGATCTCGTTCAAGCCCGGCACCGAGACCGGCCGCAACCCGGCCGCACCGCTCACCTCGCCATCGGCGTCGAAGGGGATGCACGGCTACGACCCGAGCCTGCCCGAGATGCGCTCGACGCTGCTGCTGTGGGGCAGGGGCCTGCCGTGGAAGGGCGACCTCGGCGAAATCGACATGCGCGCGATCGCGCCCACCCTGGCGAAGCTGATGGGCGGCACCCTGCCGACCGCCGATGTGCTGGGGCTGAAGTGAAAGACATCCGAGTCGGTCCTTGATCAGAAGAACTTCGGAGTAGCGGTCGAGGTCGGACCCGTTACAACCGGGCCATGGCCTTTGGCGTCTTCATTCACAGATCGGACTCGATCTACGACGATACACCCGCCGAACGGTATCAGTTTCCCCGCCAGTATCTTAGCCGCGCCAGCGCGTGCATCGGCGACTGGATCATCTATTATGAGCCCAGCAAGGTGCGCGACACCAAAGGCTATTTTGCCGTGGCCAAGGTGGAACAGGTGATCCCCGACCCTGCGCATCGGGACATGTATTTGGCGCTGATCGAGCCGGGGAGCTATTTGGATTTTACGCAGCCTGTGCCGTTCAGCGGGCCGCTTGGGATCATCGAGCGCGGGATATTGAACGAGGATGGCCGTGTTTCGGGTCGCGCTCAATCCGCGGTCCGGCCCTTATCCCCGGCGGACTTCAATCACATCATCGACCTGGGTCTCGCCGAGGAGAAGGCGGTCCTTCCGCGGCTTGGCGAACCGGCACCGGGCATCGCGCCCGCCGGGCCCGTGGCAGATATCCTTCATGAGGAAGCGTCGCCGTTCCGATATGAAGAAGCGCGCGAGCGCGTCAGCTATCTGAGCTCCCGCATCGTGCGGGATCGAATCTTCCGGCGCTTGATCGTTAATGCGTATGATGCCCGCTGCGCCGTTACCGGATTGAAACTTGTCAATGGTGGTGGACGAGCCGAGGTCGAGGCGGCTCATATCCGTTCCGTCGAAGCCGGCGGCCCCGACATCGTCAGCAACGGACTCGCCCTGTCCGGTACCGCGCACTGGATGTTCGATCGCGGGCTGATCAGTCTGTCGGACGAGCTGGAAATATTGGTCAGCCGACAAACAAATGATCGTGACGGCATATTGAATATGGTCAACAGAAGCCGCGTCGCTTTCCAGCCGAAACGACCGTCGGACCGCCCGCATCCGCATTTCCTCGCATGGCACCGGGAAAATTGCTTCAAGCAGTGACGGCCATGCCTAAAGCATCTTCCGTTTCGGCAGCATGGACCCGGCCGACGATCCGTCCGCCTCGATCCTAGCCCTGCACCATCCGGGCGAGCTGGGCGATGGTGAAGGGTTTCTGCAGGAAGGCCATGCCCTGGCTCAGGTCGGACGGCTGGGGATGGCCCGAGGCGATCACGACCCGCAGCCGTTCGTTCTTCTCCAGCGCCTCGCGCGCGACGGCTAGCCCGTCCGGGCCGGCGCCCAGGGCGAGGTCGGCGAGGAGGACGTCGAGGTTGACAGTGTCGATGGCGTGGCGCGCCGCCTCTACGGAGGCGGCGGTCACGACGAAGAATCCCAGATCCTCCAGCATCTGCCGGAACATGTGGTTGAGCATGAGATCATTCTCGACGACGAGAATACGCCCTGCAGCCCGGCCCATAGCACCTCCGATTGGTCGAATGCCGAACGCTCGCCAGTGCACGGAGGTCCGCGGCCCGGCGCAAATCCGGCTCCCGGTACCGTTTCAGGGGGAGGCGTGTCCGATCGGTCACAGGGCGTCGAGCGAAGCGCCGCGTCCTCACCGCGCAGCCGCAGGGGCGAGCCGCGCGCCGATTCGATCCAACGAGAGCATGATGGTCGGGGAGACAGGATTCGAACCTGCGACCCCCTGGTCCCAAACCAGGTGCGCTACCAGCCTGCGCCACTCCCCGACGCCGCGTCGCCATAGCAGATAGCGGCGGCGGCACAATCCTTTGTCCGGTCGGGCCGGTGCGCCGATATTCCGTGCGGCCACGTCCTTCGGGCGATGACAGCGCGCCGCGCGCCGATTAAGGATCGCGACGGGAAGGTATCGCATGAAACTTTACAGCTATTTCCGCTCGTCCGCCGCCTATCGGGTGCGCATCGCGCTCAACCTGAAGGGGATCGCGGCCGAGCAACAGGCGGTGCATCTGGTCAAGCCCGATCCGTTGCCCGCCTTCCGCCGCGACGTCAGCCCGCAGGGCCTGATCCCGGCGATCGAGGGCGAGGACGGGCTGATGGTCCAGTCGATCGCGATCATGGAATATCTGGAGGAGCGCTATCCCGATCCGGCGCTGCTGCCGCAGGGCTTCGCCGCGCGGGCCTATGTCCGCGCGGCCGCGCAGCTGATCGCCTGCGAAATCCATCCGCTCGCGAACCTGCGGGTGCTGCGCTACCTCAAGCATGATCTCGGCCACAGCCAGGCCGAGGTCGACGGCTGGTATCGCCATTGGGTCGAGGACGGGCTCGGCCGGCTCGAGGCGTTCGTCGCCGGCAGCGGACGGAGCGGCCGCTTCATCGACGGCGACGCGCCGACGATCGCCGATTGCTGCCTGGTGCCGCAGATGTTCAACGCGCGGCGGCTGAATTGCGCGATCGACGCCTTCCCGGCGCTGGTCGCGATCGACGCCCGGTGCGCGGAGCTGGAGGCGTTCCGGCAGGCGCATCCGTCCGTCCAGCCCGACGCCGAATGAGCGAAGGACCGGCGGGCCCGTCCGCCGTTCCGATCCTCGACGTGGCGGGGCTGGGGCGGGCCGACTGGGCGGCGGCGGACCTTATCGTCAACGGATCGGCGGCCGACGCGCTCGACGCCATGCCGGCGGGGATCGCCCAGGTGGCGGTGACCAGCCCGCCTTATTACGGCCAGCGCGACTATGGCGCGGCCGGGCAGATTGGGATCGAGGATAGTCCCGAGGCCTATGTCGCGGCGCTGGTCGCGGTCTTCCGCTCGCTGCGCCGGGTGCTGCGCGACGACGGCACGCTCTGGCTCAATCTCGGCGACAAATATGCGGACGGCGTGCTGCTCGGCATGCCGTGGCGGGTGGCGCTGGCGCTGGTCGCGGACGGCTGGCAGCTGCGCTCGGATATCGTCTGGCACAAGCCCAACGCCATGCCGCATTCGGCCAAGCGACGGCCGACCCCCGACCATGAATATATCTTCCTGCTCTCCGCCACCGCCGGCTATCGCTACGACGGCGACGCGATCCGCGAACCGCACCGCACCTTCGGCGAGGACAGCCGGATGCGCGGCGGACGCGGCCATTTCGGCCGGCGCGGCGGAACCCCGGAGCAGGGCAAGAATGCCGGCAACGCCAATCTCCACACCAGCCGCTGGGACCAGGCCTTCCATCCGCTCGGGCGCAACCGCCGCACCGTCTGGTCGGTGCCGCTGGGCAAATATCGCGACGCGCATTTCGCGGTCTTTCCGCCGGCGCTGATCGAACCGTGCATCCGTGCGGGAAGCCCCGAGGGCGGGATCGTCCTCGATCCCTTCTTCGGCGCGGGAACGACGGGGCTCGCGGCGCGCGCGCTCGGCCGGCGATTCGTCGGCGTGGAGCTCAACCCCGATTATTGCGCGATGGCGCGGACGCGGATCGGCGGGGTGGAATAATCGCGCGCCTTAGGAGCTGGATCAGATCACCGCCACCGCGCCCTCGTCGGTTCCCCGCAGTCGCTCGATGTCGCGCGAGGGCGGGGCGCCGAACATCCGGGCATATTCGCGGCTGAACTGCGACGCGCTCTCATAGCCGACGGCATAGGCGGCCCGGCTCGCCTCGGCATGGATGGCCAGCAGGCGGCGCGCGGCCTGGAGGCGCAGGCTCTTCTGGAACTGGAGCGGGCTCATCGCCGTCGCCGCCTTGAAATGGCGGTGGAAGGAGGGGACGCTCATCCCCGCGATCTCGGCCAGCATGTCGATCCGCATCTTGCGGTCGAAATGGGCCTGGAGCCACTGGATCGCGCGGCGGACCTGCGACAGGCGGCTGTCGTCGCGGGCGATCTGGCGCAGCATCCCGCCCTGCGGCCCCTGCAGCAGCCGGTAGAGGATCTCGCGCTCGCGCAAGGGGGCGAGCACGGGTACGTCGCGCGGCGCATCGAGCAGCGCGATCAGATGATCCCAAGCCTCCAGCATCTCGGGCGTCACCGGGGTGACGGCGAAGCCGGCCGGGTCGCCGTCGGCCGGGTGGGGCGTCTCGGGAATCAGCGCCGCCAGCGCGTCGCGATCGAGCGTCAGGCTGACCGCGACGAAGGGTTTCTCGGGCGACGCCTCGATCACGCAGCCCGATGCCGGCAGGTCGAGCGAGGCGATGAAGGAACAGGCCGGGTCGTAGCGCAGGACGCGATCGAGCAATGGCGGGCCTACCTGCAACGCTCGGCCGAGATCATTCGGAAGCAGACCTCGACGTTCCGAGCTGGTGAGCGATTCGGCATCATCACCGTTAGCGATCAGCCCATCGTCTTCCACTTCGAGCTCGCCAGTTCGCCATGGGAGGGAAGGTTGACGTCTACATTGTAGACGTCTACAGCGTAGACATGATTGGTAAGCTCGAAGAACTGACGCTCCTCGCCTGCATACGCGCGGGCGAAGATGCTGTGCCCAGCGCGATCTACGAGGTGATGATGGTGGTCGGGCAGCCGATTGCCGGATTTGGTGCAGTTTATACGACACTCGGTCGGCTTGCGAAAAAGGGGCTCCTTCGCGAACGATCGGTGACGGATGCGCAGGGCAGGGAACGGCGAAGCTTTTCGATCACCGTGAGTGGTCGCGCAGCTCTCAACGAGTCGGTAGGTGCGTCGACCCGCATTGCGGGCATTGCCTGGGCGGGGGTTTAAGATGAGCGGCGGCAGTACTCCCCCGCCTCATCCGCCGATCGGCGCTGTGGTAGAGGCTGCTGCAAGCGGATGGGCTAGTGCGGGACTATTCCTCGCGGGAATCTTCATCTTCTTGCTGGCGATCACATCGGTACAGCGGGGTGATGGCGGCCTGACGCCGTCGGTCCTTGATTGGTTGATTGCGAAGATGAAAAGTCAACCAAAGGGTAAGGTCAATCGCCGGTCGTTTATGGTCGATCTGCTGCTGTCCACGAAGAAGTCGCGCGACTTTCACGCCAATCTGGACGAGATCGCGCCGATCTGGAAGCGCGCCCACGGACGGCGCAAGGCTGAATGGCTTCGCAGGCGCGAGATCGTCGTTGCCGTATTGCTACACCTGATGACGCCAGTTCTGGTGTTGTGGGAGCAGGTCCGAAAGTTCATTTGAGCGACCTGCCGCGACTTAGTGCGGCAGCCCACCTTCCGATCAGTCCCGAGCGGGCAGCAAGGCGTCGATGTCGCGGGTTGCGACGAACGCCTCTCGCTGACGTTGCTCATTCATGGCTTCGATCTTGGGGCGGAGGAACGGCGCGACCAGCCAGACCGGCGGCAGCGGGGTGACATTCTCATAGAGATCGGGGTGCTTTTTCGACATGACCGGCGGCAACCGGCATCGGGCGCCGCGGTTCTGATCATTTCGCTTGAGAAGCGATGACGCGAATCAGTCGGGCGATTTCCTGAAGGTCACGGGCCGGGCGCTGCGCGTCACCGAGGAGATCATCGACGCGATCGAGAAGCTGAAGCCGGGCGCGTTCAGCCCAGCCTACGTGAAAGAGGCAATCTGATCAGCCGGAGGCCTTGGATCACTTCGAGAAGGAAAACCGCCGACTGTAAATGCCACCTGGACGCCCCAAGAGCGTCGCTGGCCGCATGAGCTTTGACCGTTGGTTTTGAAGCTCAACGATGCGCACGGACTGGATCGGTGTGATGGTGCCTCGCACCTTCTCACCAATCAGCTCTTCCAACTCACGATCGAGATCGGCTTCCGGCGATTGAATAGCATCCATAGTGCGCACCCCTACCTCGCGCCCTTTGAACCTATAATGAATCACGGTCTACCTACCAATGCAACTGGAGTATGAGTTCGTTGGATTCCGTCCCACATTGCGACGGCCAGCCCGATGAACGCGGCAACGGCCCGAATGGGCTCATCCGTCTTGATACCTGGGTTACTCGCTGCGGCAAAGTGACCCGCTCTATCGCTCGTCGCCGTTACAACACCCCAAGGCTTTGCATGTCCGGCGACTTGAATAGGAACTGCGACCATGGAAACGTAGCGTTCCGCGTCGTAGGTCCGCTGATGCCCTTTCGGTCCGAACACGCCCTGCATCCCTTCTGCCTGCAAATCGGGTAGGACGATCTCTCGCGCGTTGGAATACGCAATACCCGCGATGCCAACTCCCTCTGGCCACATCCTGGCCTCGTACAACTCACATTTGAGGGCGCGCTCTTGCGCGATGCATTTAAGATCCGCGCGGTCGGGGTTGGCCGAGGGAACGGCCTTATAAACGCCGATGGTCCAACGGTCTGCCTGTTGGAACCCCGCCGCGATCGAGATTTGTCGAGACACCAAGTCGAACAACGTGACGACGAGTTGATCGATATTTGGTGAGCCGATCACGGCCTGCTCAATGCCGCCGCGCATGCTCAGACAAATTTGATAAATCTCAATCAGCCGGCCATAGGCTTCAAAAAATTCATCCAGTTCATCAAACCGAGCTGAGGCCGCTCGCACCTCTTCGACGGCCGAGTCGGCAACTTCGATGGCTTGAGCAGCATCCTGCTCGGTAGCCAGCACGTAGATGCCGCCAGCAAATACGACCACGCACGCCGCGATACCCAGAATACTGCTGGATGACGGAGTGCCTGACCCCCATGTGGTGAACTGGCATATACCCGCAATCGCTGCCCCGCCCAGTACCGCGGCGCCTTTGATCCACCAACTTGCCCGAGCGACCGAACGGGCGTTTTTTACCCTCGCATTCGACAGGCGGTTCTTTAGTTCATCGAACGACAATCGGCCCTCCATCATCCTACCAAAGGGCCCTTAGCTCGCAGCCTTGACTTCAGGCGCTGGCAGGGCGGCCCTCGACCGACCATCGGCTATCAGCTGCTTCTTATCAGCGCCGATTGCCGACACCCTGTCGAGCCGCTTCTGGCGCGCGTCGCGGGCGACATACCATTCCTCAAACAGCATTTCGATGAGTTCTATTAAAGTCTGCGCTTCATCAGGATCGACAGGCACGATCAGGTCGATGTCTTTCTCCATGTGCGCGCCAATGTTCCCGATCGAGCGCACATGGTCGATGGCCTCAACAGATTCCGCCGTTACTCCTCTCGGGGCAGTTCCAGCTTCCACTGCCGCTCGGAGTGCGACGATTTCGTCTATCAGGCGGCCTTTGCTAATCTCGGCGAAATCGCGGATCATTCCTTGAATGCATCGCCGAGCCAGTGTCGCAGCAGCTTTTGGACTGTCATCTTTAATAAGGCAGGCCTCAAAGTAGTCCTCGCGAAGTGCGGCGGGAATGTAGTCCGGCTGCGACTTAGCGATGCTATTCGGCAGGACCCAGCGTTCGAACAAGGGAGGAGCGACCAAATCAATATAACTGCCGTGAAGGCCTCGATTACGCTCGGGCCGAATAGACAGCTGCACGCTAACCTTGTTGCATTCAAAGTTAGAGCAGCCGACCGCCATGTGACAAACGGCAAGGTCGCCTTCAACGATAGTCCCGGCCCAAATCTTAGATTCGCCCGTACTGAAGTTTATGGATGTGACTACCTGCGCTCGATCGCAATGCGGGCAGGTCCAATTAAACGGCTTTATCGCCATATTTTCCCCCTTCACCGGACTGGCACCGGAATAAGGGGAGGCGCGGTGCTTTGAAAAGTCCGTAAAAGTAATGGTCGGGGAGAGAGGATTCGAACCTCCGGCCCCTGCCTCCCGAAGACAGTGCTCTACCAGGCTGAGCTACTCCCCGACGGAGATCCGGTCGTTTTTTTCGGCCTCGGGAGCCGACCGGATTGAGCCAAGTCGGGGCGCTATACGGGGCGCCCCGATTCCATGCAAGGGGCAGATTTCGAGTTTTTCGGCTTGGCGCCAACCACCGCGATGCGCGCCCTCAATGCGCGAAGACGGGGGCCTTGCGGGCGAAGCCCATCGCGGCGAAGGCGGCCAGCACGCCGAAGGCGCCGGCGATGGTGAAGGCGAGCAGGTAGCTGCCCGTCTGCTCGCGGATCAGGCCCGCGCCGAACGCGGCGGTCGCGGCGCCGATCTGGTGGCCGGTCATTACCCAGCCGAAGATGATCGGCGCCTTCGCCTCGCCGAAATGGCGGTTGGCCAGCGCCACCGTCGGCGGCACCGTCGCGATCCAGTCGAGCCCGTAGAAGACCGCGAACAGCAGCAGGCCGGTCGGCTGGAAGTCGATCGCCGGCAGCGCCATCAGCGACAGGCCGCGCAGGGCATAATAGACGAACAGCAGCTTGCGCGGGTCGTAGCGGTCGGTGAGCCAGCCCGAGGCGGTGGTGCCGACCAGATCGAACAGCCCCATCAGCGACAGCAGCCCGGCCGCCTGGACGGGGGAGATGCCGTTGTCGCCGCAATAGGCGATCAGATGGGTGCCGACGAGGCCGTTGGTCGTCAGCCCGCAGACGAAGAAGGTGCCGAACAGCAGCCAGAAGACCGGGTTGCGCGCGCCGTCGACCAGGGCGGTGAACGCCAGCATCGCCCCGCGCCGGTTCTCGGGCGGGGGCGCTGTGCCCGGCGCCTCGCCATAGCGTTCGGTGCCGATCGCCGCGGGGCCGTCGGGCATCAGCAGCCAGACCAGCGGGATCAGCGCGGCGGCGCCCAGCCCGACCGCGATCGCCACCGGCGTCCAGGCGCCGTTGCGGGTGAGCCACGCCATGGCCGGCAGGAACAGCAGCGCCCCCGTCGCGGTGCTGGCGGTCAGCAGTCCCATCATCAGACCGCGCCGCACCGCGAACCATCGGTTGACCACGGTCGCGCCGAGGACAGGGGCGATCGCGCCGGTGCCGATGCCCGAAACCACTCCCCAGCTCAGCACATAATGCCAGCTCTCGGTCATCCACAGGCTGGCGAGGCTGGAGGCCGCCATCAGCGCCAGGCCGCCGATCATCGTCCGGCGGATGCCGATCGACTGCATGAGCGCCGCCGCGAAGGGGCCGGTCAGGCCATAGAGGAAGATGCCGACCGCGGCGGCGAAGGAGATCGTCGCCCGGTCCCAGCCGAACTGCGCCTCGAGCGGCAGGATCAGCACGCTCGGCGCCGATCGCAGCGCCGCCGCGACGAGCAGCGTGACGAAGGTGACCGCTATGACGACGAAGGCATAGCGCTGTCCGGTGGCGCGACGGTGGAGCATAGCGGGAGCGTACCGATCGGTACGATATGGTGCAAGCGGGAAGTGGGCTTCTTCCAACGGTCGGGTCGGATCGGCGGTCCCCAAGACGCATCATGCCGGCGGTGGCTGGCATCCGGGAGGGGCCTGTCGCCGATCTCCCGGACACCGGCCATCGCCGGCATGACGTCAATTCCGCTGGGGAAGCTCAGGCCGCCTTGGCCTGCTTCGCCCGTTCGATCGCTTCCAGCACGATCTGGCGCGCATCGTCGGCGCCGCCCCAGGTGCCCACCCGCACCCACTTCTCGGCTTCGAGATCCTTGTAGTGGGTGAAGAAATGCTCGATCTGCTGGAGCACGATCTGCGGCAGATCCTCGCGCTCGTTGACGTCGGTATAATAAGGGAAGGTGCTGTTGACGGGCACGCAGACGAGCTTTTCGTCGCCGCCATGTTCGTCCTCGAGGTTCAGCACCGCGATCGGGCGGGCGCGCACCACGCAGCCCGGCACGAAGGGCGAGCGCGCGACGACCAGCGCGTCGAGCGGATCGCCGTCGGGCGAAAGCGTGTGCGGCACGAAGCCGTAATTCGCCGGATAGCGCATCGGCGTGTGCAGGATGCGGTCGACGAACAATGCGCCCGACTTCTTGTCGAACTCATATTTCACGGGTTCACCGCCCACCGGCACTTCGATGACGACGTTGAGGCTGTTGGGCGGATCGTCGCCCACGGGGATGAGGTCGATGTTCATGGCGCGCCTTTATGCTGCACCGCATCGAATTCCAAGCGGCAATGGGGGCGATATGGCGGTTTTCCGCGACGGAAGCCGGCTCGCGTGCGCCGAGCCCCCGCAAGACCCGCTTTTGCCGTGGTTTTCGGCACCCCGCCTGCCGATCCCGGCGGGCACCCCAAAGCGCAAAGCGCTTCCACCCCGCGCGATGTGACGATAAGGGCGCGGCATGAGCAGGATCGAAACACCGCGCCCGATCCGGGGCACGCAGGACATGCTGGGCGAACAGGCGCTGCGCTTCGGCCATGTCGTCGAGACCTTCGACCGGGTGCGCCGCCTCTACGGCTTCGGCCGGGTCGAGGTGCCGGTGTTCGAGCCGACCGCCGTGTTCGCGCGCTCGCTGGGCGAGACCACCGACGTCGTCTCCAAGGAGATGTACAGCTTCGAGGATCGCGGCGGCGATTCGGTGACCCTGCGGCCCGAGTTCACCGCCGGCATCGCCCGCGCCTATCTGACCGAGGGCTGGCAGCAGCACGCGCCGCTCAAGGTCGCGACCCATGGGCCGCTGTTCCGCTACGAGCGTCCGCAGAAGGGCCGCTACCGCCAGTTCCACCAGCTCGACGCCGAGGTGATCGGCGCGGGCGAGCCGCAGGCCGACATCGAGCTGCTGTGCCTGGCCGACCAGCTGCTGCGCGAGCTGGGCGTGTCGGACGGGGTCGTCCTGACGCTCAACACGCTGGGCGACGGCGAGACGCGCGAGGCGTGGCGCGCCGCGCTGATCGCGCATTTCGACAAATATCGCGGCGAACTGTCAGAGGACAGCATCGCCCGGCTCGACAAGAATCCGCTGCGCATCCTCGATTCGAAGGATCCGCGCGATCGCCCGATCGCCGATGCCGCCCCTGAGATCGACGCCTATCTGTCGGCCGAGGCGGGCGCCTTCTTCGCGGCGGTGACCAAGGGGCTCGACGCCGCCGGAGTCGCCTGGACGCGCAACGCGCGGCTGGTGCGCGGGCTCGATTATTATCGCCACACCGCGTTCGAGTTCGTCACCGACCGGCTCGGCGCGCAGGGCACCGTGCTCGGCGGCGGCCGCTATGACGGGCTGATCGAGGCGCTGGGCGGCCCGCCCACCCCGGCGGTCGGCTGGGCGGCGGGGATCGAACGGCTGGCGATGCTGATCGAGCTGCCCGCGCCCGAGCGGATCGAGGTCGCGGTGGTGCCGATGGGCGAGGGCGCACAGGCCTTCGCCGCCCGGGTGCTGGCCGATCTGCGCCGCGCGGGGATCGCCGCCGACATGGCCTATAAGGGCAATATGAAGCGCCGGATGCAGAAGGCCGATGCGAGCGGCGCCCGCTTCGCGGCGATCATCGGCGACGACGAGGTCGCACGCGGCGAGGTGGCGCTCAAGAACCTGGCCGAGCAGAGCCAGGCGCCGGTGGCGATCGACGGGCTCGTGGCGGCGATCCGGGGCTGACGGCGGTGGCAGGGATCACTTCGGCGCGGATCGCGCAGATCGAGGCTCGTCGCGACGAGCTGCAGGCGCTGATGTCGCGCGGCGACCTGCCGTCCGACCAGTTCGTCCAATTGTCGAAGGACTATGCCGAGATCGAGCCGGTCGCGCAGGCGGCGGGCGAGGTGCGGCGGCTGCGTGCCGAGCTCGACGTGCTCAAGGGCATGGCCGAGGACGAGGCGGGCGATGCCGAGCTACGCGCCATGGCGGTCGAGGAAGCCGAGGAGATCCGCGGCAAGCTGCCCGAGGCCGAGCGCGCGCTGGCGCTCAAGCTGCTGCCGCGCGACGCGGCCGACGAACGCTCGGCGATGCTCGAGATTCGCGCGGGCACCGGCGGCGACGAGGCGGCGCTGTTCGCGGGCGACCTGTTCCGCATGTACCAGCGCTATGCCGAGGATCGCGGCTGGCGGGTCGAGCTGATCTCGGCCAGCACCGCCGACATGGGCGGTTACAAGGAGGTGGTGGCGGGCGTCACCGGCGCGGGCGTGTTCGCGCGGCTGAAGTTCGAGAGCGGCGTCCACCGGGTGCAGCGCGTGCCCGTCACCGAATCGGGCGGGCGCATCCACACCTCGGCGGCGACCGTCGCGGTGCTGCCCGAGGCCGAGGACGTCGACGTCCATATCGACGAGGCGAAGGACCTGCGGATCGACGTCTACCGGTCGTCGGGGCCGGGCGGGCAGTCGGTCAACACCACCGACAGCGCGGTGCGGATAACCCACCTCCCCTCGGGGCTGGTGGTGATCCAGCAGGACGAGAAGTCGCAGCACAAGAACAAGGCCAAGGCGCTCAAGGTATTGCGTACCCGCCTCTACGAGATCGAGCGCGAGCGGCTGGCGAGCGCGCGCGCGGGCGCGCGCAAGTCGATGGTCGGGTCGGGCGATCGCTCCGAACGCATCCGCACCTATAATTTCCCGCAGGGGCGGGTGACCGATCACCGCATCAACCTGACCCTCCACCGCCTGTCCGAGATCCTCGAGGGACCGGGCCTCGACGAGCTGATCGGCGCGCTGATCGCCGAGGACGAGGCCGAGCGGCTGGCGCAGCTGGATGGCTGAGGCGGTCCGGGCGGCGCTCGTCCGGGCGGCGGCCGGCCTGTCCGCGACGAGCGATACCGCCCGGCTCGATGCCGAGCTGCTGATGGCGCATGCGCTGGGGACGAGCCGCGACGCGATGCTGCTCGGGCGGCTCGACGCGCCGGCCCCGGCGGCGTTCGAACCGCTGCTGGCGCGGCGCCTGGCGCGCGAGCCGGTCGCCTACATCGTCGGCGAGCGCGATTTCTGGACGATCGCCCTCGCCGTCGCCCCCGGCGTCCTCATCCCGCGTCCCGACAGCGAGACGCTGATCGAGGCGGCGGTCGAGCATTTCGGCGCTCGGGGACCGCGCCGCATCCTCGACCTCGGGGTCGGATCGGGGGCGCTGCTGCTGGCGGCGCTCGCCCATTGGCCGGACGCGAGCGGGATCGGGGTCGATGCCTCGGAGGCTGCCGTCTCGATCGCGCGGGACAATGCCGCGCGGCTCGGGCTGGCCGACCGTGCCGAGATCCGTCCGGGCGACTGGGCGGCGGGAATCGCGGAGCGGTTCGACCTGCTGCTGTGCAACCCGCCCTATGTCGAAAGCGGGGCGATCCTGGCGCCCGATGTCGTCGGGCACGAGCCGGCTTCGGCACTGTTCGCGGGTCCCGACGGCCTCGACGACTATCGGCGGCTGGCGCCCCGGATCGGCGGGCTGCTCGCCCCCGGCGGCCTCGCGGCTGTGGAAATCGGTGCGGATCAAGCGGATGCGGTGATCGCGCTGTTCGCCCGCCATGGCCTGGCCGGATCGGTGCGCCGCGATCTGGCGGGTCGCGACCGGGCGATCCTCGTCCGGGGCTGAACCTTTTGTCGAAAGCCGGCATATTCCGCTTGGAAAATGCCGCGCAAGCCCTTACATCTCGGATATAGACAGGGTTCTGGATGCCATTGCGCACCGGCCCGATGCTACGACCTCCAATGTCACGGGCGCCTTTGAAGTCGGCGGCCATGTCACATGGCGGATGCGGGTTCTTCGGCACCCGCGCCTTGGGGCGGCGTGCATCTTTAACGCTTTGGGGCCATGGCCCCGACGGTTTCCGGGGTGGTCCCGGAAGTGGGAGTGGTGAACCGATACCACCAGTGACGAGGACATCGGAAAGTTGATAAATAATCGGCAGAACGGCCGCCGTCGCGGTCGTGGCGGTGGGTCGGGTGCGCCCCGGCCGAACGGTTCCAGCGGTGGTCAGGATCGCGGCAACCGCATCGACAATCGCGCGCGCGGCAACGCGGCCCAGCTTCTCGAGAAGTACAAGGCGCTGGCACGCGACGCCCAGATGCAGGGCGATCGGGTCAACACCGAATATTATCTGCAGTTCGCGGACCATTATTTCCGGGTGCTGAGCGAAAGCAGGTCGCGCTTCGAGGACCAGCAACCGCGTCCGCGCCGCGACGAGTTCTCCGGCCAGTCCGACGAGGACTATGGCGACGAGGGCGAGCGGAGCGGGAGCGACGACCAGCCCTCCGCCCCCGAGCAGAATTACAATCGTCGCGAGCGCGAACCCCGCCGCGAGCAGGAATCCCGCCGCGAGCAGGAACCGCGCCGCGAGCGCGATTATGCGCCCGAACCACCTGCCGAGGCGCAGGCCAGCGAAGCCGAGGAGCAGCGTCCGCGCCGCGGACGTCCGCCGCGGACCGACCGTCGCTATGAGGCGCCGGCCGCCGCGACTCCCGAGCTGCCGCTGGCCGAAAGCCCGGCACCGGTGGCCGCTCCGGTCCAGGAGGAAGCCGCCCCGGCTCGGCGCCGTGGCCGCCCGCCCAAGGCCAAGCCCGTCGAACAGGCCGAGCAGATCGAGGCCGATCGCCTGCCGCCGGCGCTGACCCTGCAGGCGCCGGTCAATGACGGCGACGAGGAAGCACCCCGCCCGCGCACGCGAACCCGCAAGCCGCGCGGAGAGAGCGCGGCGGCCTGATCGCCGGCGTTCGCGAAGAAACGAGGAAAGGGCGGT
>NZ_LMID01000015.1:0-285000 GCF_001428605.1 Sphingomonas sp. Root720 | reverse complement strand
TGCGGCGAAGATGTAACGGGGCTCAAGACACGCACCGAAGCTTAGGGTGTGGATTTATCCACGCGGTAGCGGAGCGTTCCGTAAGCCTGTGAAGCGGTCTGGTAATGGGCCGTGGAGGTATCGGAAGTGCGAATGCAGACATGAGTAGCGATAAACAGGGTGAGATGCCCTGTCGCCGAAAGACCAAGGGTTCCTGCGCAAGGCTAATCCGCGCAGGGTGAGCCGGCCCCTAAGACGAGCCCGAAGGGGGTAGTCGATGGGAACCACGTTAATATTCGTGGGCCTGGTGGTGTGTGACGGATCATGTGTGTTGTACGTCCTTATCGGATTGGACGTGCTTCGAAATGGTTCCAGGAAATAGCCCCACCGTATAGACCGTACCCGAAACCGACACAGGTGGTCTGGTAGAGTATACCAAGGCGCTTGAGAGAAGTGTGCTGAAGGAACTCGGCAAATTGCCTCCGTACCTTCGGAAGAAGGAGGCCCCATATATGCGCAAGCACTTATGGGGGGCACAGGCCAGGGGGTAGCGACTGTTTAGCAAAAACACAGGGCTCTGCTAAGTCGGCTTCAAGACGACGTATAGGGTCTGACGCCTGCCCGGTGCCTGAAGGTTAAGTGGAGGGGTGCAAGCTCCGAAATGAAGCCCAGGTAAACGGCGGCCGTAACTATAACGGTCCTAAGGTAGCGAAATTCCTTGTCGGGTAAGTTCCGACCTGCACGAATGGCGTAACGACTTCCCCACTGTCTCCAGCACATGCTCAGCGAAATTGAATTCTCCGTGAAGATGCGGAGTACCCGCGGTTAGACGGAAAGACCCCGTGCACCTTTACTGCAGCTTCAGAGTGGCATTAGGAAAGAATTGTGTAGCATAGGTGGGAGGCTTTGAAGCATGGGCGCCAGCCCGTGTGGAGCCATAGGTGAAATACCACCCTGTTGTTTTCTGATGTCTAACCTCGAACCATGAAACTGGTTCAGGGACCCTCTGTGGCGGGTAGTTTGACTGGGGCGGTCGCCTCCCAAAGAGTAACGGAGGCGCGCGAAGGTTGGCTCAGGCCGGTTGGAAACCGGCTGTTAGAGTGCAATGGCATAAGCCAGCCTGACTGCGAGACTGACAAGTCGAGCAGAGACGAAAGTCGGTCATAGTGATCCGGTGGTCCCTCGTGGAAGGGCCATCGCTCAACGGATAAAAGGTACGCCGGGGATAACAGGCTGATAACCCCCAAGAGCTCATATCGACGGGGTTGTTTGGCACCTCGATGTCGGCTCATCACATCCTGGGGCTGGAGCAGGTCCCAAGGGTTTGGCTGTTCGCCAATTAAAGTGGTACGTGAGCTGGGTTCAGAACGTCGCGAGACAGTTTGGTCCCTATCTGCCGTGGGCGTCGATATTTGAGAGGAGTTGACCCTAGTACGAGAGGACCGGGTTGAACATACCTCTGGTGGACCTGTCGTGGCGCCAGCCGCGCAGCAGGGTAGCTATGTATGGACGGGATAACCGCTGAAAGCATCTAAGCGGGAAGCCTCCCTCAAGATAAGATATCTTAGAGCGGTCGAAGACCACGACCTTGATAGATCGGATGTGGAAGTGGGGTAACCCATGGAGCTAACCGATACTAATTGCTCTATTCGCGCTTGAGAGCCCCACCATCAACAGCAATGCTGATGGCGGAATATCTCTCCCAGCATCATACAAACGCACGGTTTCTAGAACTTCATGCACGGCCTCCATAGCTTGGTGGCCATAGCGTCTGTGACCCACCCGATCCCATCCCGAACTCGGCCGTGAAACCAGACTGCGCCGATGGTACTAGCGCTTAAGCGGTGGAAGAGTAGGGCGCCGCCAGGCTTTGCAGTCCGTGCATCAAGTATAAACCCATTCACTCGTCCGCACCTTCGGTGCCCATTGGCGCGGGGTGGAGCAGCCCGGTAGCTCGTCAGGCTCATAACCTGAAGGTCACAGGTTCAAATCCTGTCCCCGCAACCAATCCAACAACCACAACACACCCACACACACAACATACCAGCCCGCTAGCCTCAAGCTCGCGGGCNAAGGTCACAGGTTCAAATCCTGTCCCCGCAACCAATCCAACAACCACAACACACCCACACACACAACATACCAGCCCGCTAGCCTCAAGCTCGCGGGCTTTCTCGCGTCCCCTCTTAGAGCCTGACGCCGGATCAGGGCGAGGCGGCGGCTGCAGCCCCCGTCCGAGCGCTCCTCTAACGCGCCAGCCAGGTCCCGAGACGGTCGAGCGCCTGCTCGACCTCGTCGGACGAAATCGCGAAGCTCAGCCGGAAGAAGCGGCGCCCGTCGACCGGGTCATGGTCGATGCCGGGCCCCGTCGCGACGCCGGTATCGAGCAGCAGCTGCCGGCAGAAGCCCATCGCGTCGTCGGTCAGATGGCCGATATCGGCATAGATGTAGAAGGCGCCGTCGGGCGGGGCGATCCGCCGCAGTCCCATCTGGGGCAGCGCCTCGAGCAGCCGGGCGCGGTTGCGCGCATAGACCGCGACGTTGGCGTCGAGTTCCTCGCCGCAGTCGAATGCCGCCAGCGCGGCGTGCTGGCTGAGCGTCGGCGGGGTCAGGAACAGGCAGCCGAGATAGGACCAGGCGCGCTCGACGAGGTCGGGCGGGACGAGCAGCCAGCCCAGCCGCCAGCCGGGCATGCAATAATATTTGGAGAAGCTGCTGATCACCACCGCATCGGGATCATATTCGACCATCGACCGGCACGGCTCGCCATAGCTGAGCGCATGGTAGATCTCGTCGGAAAGGATGCGGATGCCCTTGCGCCGGCAGACCGCGGCGATCGCGCGGAGCTCGTCGGCGGCAATGATCGTGCCGGTGGGGTTGGCCGGGCTGGCGATGATGACGCCGTCGGGCGCCGGCTCGATCGCGTCGAGCGCCTCGGCGGTCAGCTGGAAACGGCTCGCGGCCCCACAGCCTATTTCGACCGGCACCATGTTGAGCGCCCTGACCGTATTCCGGTAGGCGACATAGCCCGGCCGGGCCATCGCGATCCGCGCGCCCGCCGGGAAGCAGATGCTGAGCGCGAGAACCAGGGCGGGCGAAGCGCCGCAGGTCAGCAGGAAACGCGACGGCGCGAGCGCGACGCCGTAGCGCTCCGCATAGAGCGCGGCCAGCCGCTCCTTGAGCGCCGGGCTTTCCCAATAGCCCATCCGGTCGGTGTCGATCGCGGCGCGCGCGACGTCGAGCACCCTGCGCGGCGGGCCCATCGACGGCTGGCCGAACTCCATGTGCAGGACCGACCGTCCCTCGGCCGCGAGCCGGCGTGCGAGGCCGCTGATCTCGATCGCGCGGAAAGGTTGAACGTCGTCCTGCATCGGGGTCCTCGTCTTGCCCGGAGCCTGGAACGGGCGACCGGAAGTCTGACGAGCTGTTTCGTCGAATGTCGGCCGCTTCGCAACGCGGCATTGCTCGGATGGGCGGGAGCGCGGGTCGTCATTCGGATCGGCGCGGAGGATCGTTCCGGTCCGCGGCACGTTCCTGAGACCGGGAATCCTGCCGATCTCGCGAGAGAAAGAGACTTGATCCCAGTGTCTTGACAGCTTCGCCGATGCGGTCCGAAAGTCGATCGAACATGCCCCTGCTTCCCGATGTCGATACGCTGCGGCTGTGCAGCCTGCTCGCCTCGACGGCGTTCGGGGCGGTCTTCATCGCGCTGTGGCTGCGCGATCGCGGCGAGACGCACCTGCTCTACTGGGCCGCCGGCTCCTGCCTGTACGGGGCGGTGATCCTCGGCTTCAGCCTGACGCCGCGCGGCGAGATCCCGACCACGACGCTGCTGTTCGGCGGCCTCGGCCTGAGCAACGTCATCGCGCTGGCGGGGGCTCGCCGCCTCGACGGGCAGTCGCCGTTCCGCTGGTGGATGCTGCTCTCGATCGTCGCGGCGGCGCTCGGCCATGGCGGGCCGCGCCTGGCGGTCGCACTCGGCGGGCTGGCACCGACCAGCCTGGTTCCGAACGTCGGCGACGCCCTCGGCCTGTCGCTGTCGATGGCGATCAACGGCGGCGCGATGCTGTGGGGGCGCTGGACGTATCCGACCGCGGGCCATCGCATCGTCGGAGCGGCGCTGCTCGCCTATGTCCCGGGCTACGCCCTGTCGATCGCCGGCGAATATGGCGCGCTGCGCGGCATGGAGATGCTGGCGCTGTTCGCGATGCTGTCGGATCAGGTCCTGCTCGGCATCGTCAACCTCGGCCTGCTCGCGATCCCGGTCGAGCGGGCGCAGCAGCAGCTTCGGCAGGCGGCGCTCCGCGATCCCCTGACCGGTGCCTGGAACCGGGCCGGCCTGGAGCTGCGGAAACGCCGGCTGCTCGCGGCCGGGGCCACCGCCATCGCGATCGACATCGACCATTTCAAGACGATCAACGATTGCCACGGCCATAGCGCCGGCGACCGGATATTGGCGCTGTTCGGCCGCGAGGCGGAGCGCCTGTCCAAGGCCCAGGGCGGCGAACTGGCGCGACTGGGCGGCGACGAGTTCGCGATCCTGCTGCCGGCTGCCTGCCGCGAGCCGGAGCGGTTCGCCGAGCGGCTCCGAGCCCATCTCCAGACCCAGGCCGACGATGCGATCGCCTGGAGCGTCAGCATGGGCATGGCGGCCGTGCTGGAGGGCGAGGAGGATTTCGACGCGGCGCTGCACCGCGCCGACAGCGCGCTCTACCAGGCCAAGGCCGAAGGACGCGGCCTCATCGCGCTCTGAGCGCCCTTGCTCCGGCAGCGGTCGGCTGGCCCGTTCCGCCGAAGGCCATCCGCTTCGAAATCGACCTAGGCGGATGCCGCCTCGACCACCCGGGCCATGGTGCGGACGGCCGGGCGTTCGCCGTCCCGGCGCTGCGCGAGCAGGGTCGAGGCGACCTTCCAGGTGCGTTCGTTGTCGACATCGATCGCATGGGCGCCGTCGGGCAGCACGACCGGTTCAATGCGCAGCCCGAAGCGGCGCCCCAGTCGTGCCAGCGCGTCGCCGAGCGACAGGCGGCCGAGCAGCATCAGCACGACGGTGAGCGGGCCGACCGCCGCCACCAGGCGCATCGGCTTCTTGGCGAACTGGCCGCCGCCGCGGAAGCTCTCCGCCGCCGTCACCGCCTGCCGGCCGGCAAAGGCGTAGAGGTTGCAGTTCGAATATTCGTCGTCGCTGAACCGGTAGAAGCGGCGCTGCCCCTCGGGATGCGCGCCGAGCACCGCCGCGCGCGTCGCCATCGCGATCGTCACGTCGGCGCCCCGATCGAGCGTCTCGACCATCCTCAGCACCGCCTGGGGGGCCAGCAGGACATTGTCGGCGGTGGTGACGACGATCGGTCCCTTGATCCCGTCGCTGGCGGTGAAGACGCTGTCGGCGAGATTGTCGGCCGCCGCGACGAAGTCGACCGGCGGCGGGCCGTCCTCGAGCAACTGGCGCAGCTGGGGGAACATCGCCGGTTCGACGACGACGATGATCCGCCGGCAGCCCGCGGTCGACGACAACGCGCAGGCGACATGCGCGATCAGCGGCGCGCCGCCGATGGGCACGAGGCATTTGTGCGACAGGCCATGCGCCTCGGCGAGCGGATCGACCCGCCCGGCGCGCTGGGCCGCCAGGACGACTGCGGTGAAGCTTCGCTCAGGCCGCGACACGTTCGGGCATCCGGTCGACCAGCCCTTCGAGCAGGCCCTGGCGTTCGAGGCTCTCGGTCAGGATCGTCTCGATCAGCTCGGCATGGCTCCAGCCGATCTGCGACGCCGCCATCGCGATCGTCTTTCGCGACCAGAGGTTGCAGTTGAGGTTGACCTCCATGAAGCTCAGCTCGCCGGTGCGTGCGTTCAGGCGGAACTCGAAGCGGCCATAGTCGAAGGGCAGGAACTCCTTCATCATCTCGATCGACTGGCGCGCCGCTTCCATCCGGATGCGGTCGTCGTCGAGCGGCCGTATCGCATAAGCCTGGTCGTCGATCAGGTTGCGCTTCTCCAGATAGGTGCGGAGATAGGCGGGGTCGTCCTGCTCGACGATCTGCACCGGCAGGATGAAGGGCTCGCCGTCGAGGGTGATCACCGACACCTCGATGTCGTGGCCGGGGATGAACGGCTCGACGATCACGTCATGGCCCTCCTTGTGGAGGCGCAGGATCGCGGCGCGGATGTCCTCCGCGTCATAGGCGGCGCTGATCCCCCAGCTCGCCGAGGAGGCGTTGGGCTTGACGACATGCTTGGCGGCCGGCGGGCAGAGCGACGGATCGGCCGGCGCGCCGCGGCGGAACACTGCCCAGGGCGCGGTCGGCACGCCGCGCGCGACCGCGACCCGCTTGGCGAGATGCTTGTCGTCGGACAGTCCGCGCAGGATCGGGCTCGCCCCAAGATAGGGGAGGCGCCGCCGTTCGCAGAGCAGCGGCAGCAACATCTCCGAATTGAGGAAGCCGCCCCGGTTGAGCAGCGGGAAGACGAAGTCGACGTCGGGCGCGGCGAACAGCGCCTCATAGCTGTCGGCGAGGTGAAGGTTCAGCCCGATCTCCTCCAGCACGCTGCGCATTTCGCGGTGATAGGTGGCGTGGGTGCCGTCGGTGGGATGGAGGCCGCCTTCCCAATGGACGTGCTTGGCGATCAACAGGATCCTCAGGGCGCGTTTTGCCGCCGCGGGAAGCGCACGGGGCGCCGCGATGCGAGTCATTCCGGTTCTCCAGACCCTCCCGAGGCGCGATGATCCTCCCCATCGCGCTTCCCGGCCCGGGCCAGCGCCATGGTAGGCGGGCGATGTGACGAGGCCGCTACGATTTGGTTGCGAGATGATGCGCCAGCAACGTCCCGTAACGGCCCTCGCCCAGCCCGCGCCGTGCGGCGCGCTGCGGCATCAGCACGCCGGGCTTGCCATTGCCCTCGATCAGCAGCGGCCCTTCGGCGGTGAAGGCGACGTCCCAGCCGATCAGGACATAGTCGGCGAAGGCCCCGGCATGGGCGCCGACCGCCAGCGCGGCCGCGGCGCCCCAGTCGGGCAGGGTCCGGCCCGCGATCGGCGCACCCGAGGCGGGATGGATGTCGTGGTCCCGGCCGCCATAGCCGAAGCAGGCGCGGCCGAGCCCGCCATCCTCCAGCGCGACGGGGACGATCAGCCCGCCCGCCTTCATGTTGTCGACCCGGGCGCGCGGGTCCGAAGCGCAGCGGAAGGTCGCGCTGACCAGCTCGGGCGCACCCGCCTCGTCGAGCATGGTGACGATCCGCACCGTCGGCAGCGCACCCAGCGCGATGTCGGCCAGCGCGGGATGGACCGTGACGAGCGGCTGGACGAGGCAATCCTGCCTGGTACCGCGCAGCCGCGCGGCCAGCCCCGCGCGGTCGGAGATCGGGCCCAGCAGGCGCAGGCCGTCGCCGCCCTCGCCATGGATCGGCTTGACGAGCAGCGGCCGGTCGGCGGGATCGGCCAGCACCGCGATCCTGCCGCCGATCACGGTCGCGACGGTTTCGGGGCAGGGCAGGCCGGCCGCGCGGCAGCGCTCGGCGAAGCGCCGCTTGTCGGCGAGTGCGCAGTCCGGGGTCCAGCCGAGCGGGTTGATCCGCTTGTTGATCGCGGCATCCTCGAAGCGGCGGACATAGCGATCGAGCTCGGCGGCCCGCTCGATCCGGAACAGCGCGATGTCGTTCGGATCGGCGAAGCGCGCGCGGGCGATCGCGATGGCGCGGCGGCGCCAGGCGTCGTCGAAGCCGAAGCGCCGTTGCACCTTGGCCGCGCGCCGGGGAATCCAGAGATGGAAGCCGAGGCCGACGATCGCGTCGAGCGTGGCGCGCAGCGGGCCGCGTCGGGAACGGCGCGCCTCATAATGCGGCGCCAGGAAGGGGGCGGCCACCGGGCGGACGATGCCGGGGAAGAGCGGCCATGCCTTCCGCAGATAATAGAGCCTGTCATAACCAGCCATGTCGGGTCCCCATGTCCGCCTCCACCGGCGCTCGCGGGATCGTCATATATGTCGGTTAGCGTGACGCTTTCGGGTCGGGCCGGGACGTCATGGGCAATATCATCATCTATGTTCACGATCTGCGGTCGAGCGGCGTCGTCCGCGACGCGATGATGCTCGCCGATCACTGCGCCGGCCGGCACGACACGACCCTCGTCGCCGGCCATGGCGAAGGCTTCTTCCGCGAGGCGGCGGGGCAGGGCCGCTACCGCCTCGCGATATTGAAGGATCGCCCGAGCCCGGCCGCCTCGCGCATCACCGCCGCGCAGCCGCTGCGGCGCTGGCTGCGGGGGCAGCCGCCGGGCGTGCTGCTGTCGATGGGGAATCACGGCCACGCGACCGCCTATCTCGCCTGCCGCGGGCTCGGCCATGTCGGCCGCGTCTACCGGATCAGCAACGAGGTGACGCGGGGCGACGGCCTACGCGGCGCGCTGCGCATGCACTGGATGGAGCGGCTGATCGCCGATGCGGCGCGGATCGCGATCGTCGGGGCCACGCTGCGCCGCGCGCCGATGCTGGCCCGCGCGATCGAGCGCGGCCATGCGGTCGAGATCCCGAGCGGGGTCGACGTCGACCAGGCGCGCGCGCTGGCGCTGGCGCCGTCGCCGCATCCCTGGTTCGACGAGGACGTGCCCGTCGTCCTCGGCATCGGCCGGCTCCGCCCGCAGAAGAATTTCGCCCTGCTGATCGAGGCGGTGGGCGCCGCCCGCGCCGAGCGTCGGTTGCGGCTCGCCATCCTCGGCAGCGGCAGCGGCAGCGGCAGCGGCGACGAGCGGGCGCGGCTCGAAGATTGCGCCGCGCGGGCCGGGCTGGGCGAGGATTTCCTGCTCGCCGGCGAAAGCGCCAACGTCTTCGCCTGGGCGGCGCGCGCGGGGGTGTTCGTGCTGCCGTCACGCTGGGAAGGATCGTCGGTCGCGCTGCTCGAGGCGATGGCGGTCGGCGCGCCGGTGATCGCTTCGCGCCGCGCCGGCGACGCCGCGCAGGTGCTCGACGAAGGCCGCCACGGCCTGCTCGTCGGCGGCGAGGACCGCTCCGAGCTGGCGCGCGCGATCCTCGTCCAGCTCTCGGGCTATGCGGTGCGGCCGGGCGATCGCGCCTGCGCCTATGGCCTGCCGGGCGGCACCTATCTCGATCTGGTCGAGGCGGTGATGGCCGAGATGGCCGAGATGGACGGGCCGGCGCGGGCCGCCGCATGACAGCGACGGTGGCGGCCCACCAGGGCGGCGCCGTCTTCTCGCGCATGGGACGCAACCTCGCCTGGCTGCTCGGCGGACGCGGGTTCCAGGCGGTGGCGAGCCTGCTCTATCTGGGGCTTGCCGCGCGCACGCTCGGCCCCGCCCGGTTCGGCGCGTTCACGCTGGTCCTCGCTTATGGCCAGGCGATCGCCAACGTCGCCCAGTTCCAGTCGTGGCAGACGGTGATCCGCTACGGCACGATCCACCTGGCCTCCGGGCGCCGCGACCGGCTGGGGCGGCTGCTCGGCCTCACCACGGTGTTCGACTGCGGCGGGGCGCTGCTCGGCGCGGCGGCGGCCGGAGCGGGGGTGGCGTTCGCCGCCGGCTGGCTCGACTGGGACATGGTCGAGCGGCAGCGCGCCGCCTGGTTCGGGGTCGCGCTGCTGCTGTCGACCGGCGCGACGCCGACCGGCATGCTGCGCCTCGTCGACCGCTTCGACCTCACCACCTGGTGCCAGGCGGTCGGGCCGCTGGTGCGGCTGGCCGGCGCGGTCCTCGCCTGGACGACCGGCGGCGGCATCGGCCTGTTCCTGGTCGCCTGGGCGGCGGCCGCGCTGCTGCAGCATGCCGCAACATGGATCGCAGCATTGACCCGCACCGGCCTGCCCGTCGCCCTCGGCGGGCGGCGCACGCTGATAGCGCAGCGCGAGAATGCCGGCATCTGGCGCTTCACCCTCACCACCAATGCGGCGGGTACGGTCGGGCTGCTCGGCGAGCAGATCGCCACGCTCGCGGTCGGCGGCGCGGCGGGACCGGCGGCGGCGGGCGGCTTCCGCATCGCCGGCAAGGTCGCCCGCGCGCTGGCCAAGCCGATCCAGATCGCCGCGCGCGTCCTCTATCCCGAGCTGGCCCGGCTCCACGCCAGCGCCGATCGTGCCACGCTCGACCATGTCATGGCGCGGGTGTCGCGCTACGCGATCGGGCTGTCGCTGGCGGTCGTCGTCGTCGCGCTGGCGGGGGGCGGGCTGCTGATCGACCTGCTCGCGGGCCCGGCCTATGGCTTCGCGCGCGCCATGCTGGTCGTCATGGCGATCGGCGTCGCTATCGACCTGTCGGGCTTTGCGCTCGAACCGCTGCTGGTCGCCCATGGCCGCGCGGGCGTGGTGCTGGCGATCCGGGGGGCGGGGGTGGTCGTGCTCGGGCTGCTGCTCGCCGCGCTGCTGCCGATGCTGGGCGCGATGGCGGCGGCGATCGCGGCGGTCGTTTCCTCGCTGCTGATGCGGATCGCGCTGGGACGGGCGGCCATCCTGCCGTCGAGGCGATAGGAAACAATCCCCTCTCCTCCGTCATGCTGAACTTGTTTCAGCATGACGGAGGAGAGAAAGGCCCTCAAACCCAAATGGCGCGGGCCGTGCGTATCGGCTAAGCCGCGCTGATGACCAATCTCTACACCCGCCTCGCCGCCGGCTTCCCCGACCCCGCCACCCCCTTCGCCCACCTGCCCGGCGGCGGCATGGTGAGCTATGGCGATGTCGACCGGCGCTCGGCCGCCTTCGCGCATATGCTGCGCGGTGCCGGGGTGGGCGTCGGCGACCGGGTCGCGGTGCAGGCGGAGAAGAGCATCGACATGCTGATGCTCTATCTCGGCGCGCTCCGGGCGGGCGCGGTCTTCCTGCCGCTCAACACCGCCTATACCGCGGGCGAGCTCGACTATTTCATGCGCGACGCCGAACCCGCACTGTTCGTCTGCGATCCCGCGGCGCTGCCCGCGATCGCGCCGCTGGCCGAAGCGGCGGGGGTGCCGCGGGTCGAGACGCTCGGCGCCGACGGCGGCGGCAGCGTCGCCGCGCTGCTGGCGGAGCAGCCCGGGAGCTTCGACGATGTCGCGCGGGACGACAACGACCTCGCCGCGATCCTCTACACCTCGGGCACCACCGGGCGCTCGAAGGGGGCGATGCTGAGCCACGACAATCTCGGCTCCAACGCCTTCATGCTGAAGGACGCCTGGCGCTTTACCGGCGACGACGTGTTGCTCCACGCGCTGCCGATCTTCCACACCCACGGCCTGTTCGTCGCCACCAACACGATCCTCGCGGCGGGCGCGTCGATGATCTTCCTGCCGAAGTTCGACGGGACGGAGGTGCTGCGCCAATTGCCCCTCGCCACCAGCATGATGGGGGTGCCGACCTTCTACATCCGCCTGCTCGACGAGCCCGGCTTCACCCGCGACCTCGTCGCCCATATGCGACTGTTCGTCTCCGGGTCCGCGCCGCTGTCGGCCGACATCCACCGCGCGTTCCGCGAGCGCACCGGCCATGCCATCCTCGAACGCTACGGCATGACCGAGACCAACATGAACATCTCCAACCCCTATGACGGGGAGCGCATCGCCGGCACGGTCGGCTTCCCGCTGCCGGGCGTGTCGATCCGCATCGCCGATCCCGACACGGGCGCCGAGATGCCGCAGGGCGAGGTCGGGGTGGTGGAGATTTCCGGGCCCAACGTCTTCCAGGGCTATTGGCGGATGCCCGAGAAGACCGAAGCCGAGTTTCGCGACGGCCGGTTCGTCTCGGGCGACCTCGGCCTGATCGACGCGCGCGGCTATGTCACCCTGGTCGGCCGGGCCAAGGACCTGATCATCTCGGGCGGCTACAACGTCTATCCGGCCGAGGTCGAGACCGCGCTCGACGAACTGCCGCAGGTCCATGAATCGGCGGTCATCGCGGTGCCGCACCGGGAGCTGGGCGAAGCGCCGGTCGCGATCGTCGTGCCGCGCGACAAGGGCTTCGCCGATGCCGATGCGATCAGGGCCGGCCTCGCCGATACCCTCGCCCGCTACAAGCAGCCGCGCGCCATCCTGTTCGTCGATGCGCTGCCCAAGAATGCGATGGGCAAGGTGCAGAAGGTCCAGCTCCGCGAGGAGCATAAGCGGCTGCTGGCGGGGCGGTAGCCGTCAACGGCTTCGGGAGACCCGTCAGGGAATCGGCGTCACCAGCGGCTCGCCCGCGTAGAAGGCGGCGAGGTTGGCGACGAGCATGTCCTTCATCCGCTGGACCGCCGCGTCGGTGGCGCCGCCGGTGTGCGGGGTGAGGACGGTGTTGGGTACGTCCGCCCAGCGATCGGCCGGGGTCGGTTCCTGGACATAGACGTCGAGCGCGGCTGCGCCGAGGCGGCCATCGCGCAACGCGGCGATCAGCGCATCCTCGTCGACCACCTGACCGCGCGCGACGTTGACGAGCAGGCCGTCGGGCCCCAGCGCCTCGATCACCCCGGCGGAGATCATCTTCTCATTGTCGGCATGCGCGCGCGCCGCGACGACCAATATGTCGCTCCACGCCGCCAGCTCGGTGAGGTCCTCCATGCGCTGCCAGGCGATGGCGGGCTTGGGGTTGGGGCCCCACCAGCGCACCTCCATCCGCATCACCTCGGCGCGGCGGGCGACGGCAGCGCCGATGCTGCCCAGGCCGACGATCCCGACCCGCGCGCCGCCGACCGAGCGGGTGA
Source organism: Sphingomonas sp. Root720 (assembly GCF_001428605.1). Lineage (GTDB taxonomy): Bacteria > Pseudomonadota > Alphaproteobacteria > Sphingomonadales > Sphingomonadaceae > Rhizorhabdus. The sequence continues at coordinate 272,372 of NZ_LMID01000015.1, read as the reverse complement.
TCATCTTGGTGCCCGGCTTCCATTCGCCGGCGCGCAGCATCCGGTCGCCATCGACGATGCGGCGGCGCTGGGCGAGGATCAGGCCGATCGTCTGGTCGGCGACATCCTCCTGATTGGCGTCATGGGCGTGGCTCAGCTGGAAGCCGCGCGCACGGGCGGCGGCGACGTCGACCCCGTCATAGCCGACGGTGAAGCAGGCGATCAGGCCCAGCTTCGGCAGCGCGTCGACCAGCTCGGGCGACAGCTGGAATTCGCCCGCCATGACCAGCGCGGTGACCTCCGCCAGGCGGGACCGGTCCTCATCCTTCCACAGCGAGAGCACGTGATACTGTCCTTCGAGGGTGGCAAGGAGCAACCCGAGATGCGGCTGCGCGACGAGGATGACGGGACGATCGGACATGCGCCCTTCCCTAGGATGGAATGCATCGTCCTGCCAATATGGTCGACCGGCACTTTGTCGGTTTTGGACCGGCAATTGTCGAATCCGCCAATCCCGGCCGGGCGGCGGCCGGTCTAATCCCCGATCATCGAAGGCGGGCGTCGCCCGCATGTCCGGAAATGGGGAGATTGATCATGAGCAGGACCATCATGCTGATCCACGGCGCCTGGCTGAATGCCCGCAGCTGGGAAGGCTTCAAGGCGCGCTATGAGGCGCGGGGATACACCGTCGTCGCGCCCGACTGGCCGCTCGACGACCGTGCCCCGGCCGCGCTGCGCGACGATCCCGATCCGGCGCTCGCCAGGATCGGCCAGCGGGCGATCGTCGATCATTATGAGCGCATCATCCGCGCGCTGCCCGAGGCGCCGATCCTGATCGGCCATTCGGTGGGCGGGGTGTTCGTCCAGCATCTGCTCGACCGCGGGTTGGGGGTCGCCGGGGTCGTCATCGATCCGGCACCGACGCCGGGCGTGCCGATCCACCCGCATGCGCTGGTCTCGGCGCTGCCGGTGTTCGGCGACCCGTTCAGCTTCCGCAAGCTCAAGACGATGTCGCGCCGTTTCTTCGCCCGCCGCTTCGCCCAGACCGCGCCCGAGGGCGAGAAGGACGCGCTCTACGATCGCTACATCGTCCCGACCCCGGGCAAGGTCTATTGGGACGGCATCGTCAACCCGATGAAGATCCGCTGGGACAATCCCGATCGCGCGCCGATGCTGCTGATCGCGGGCGGGAGGGACCTGATCGCCGATGCGAGCATGACCCGCGCCATCTTCCGCAAGCAGCGCCGCGCGCCGTCGCTGACCGAGCTGCGGCTCTTCCCCGACCGGTCGCACTGGACCACCCTCGACACGGGCTGGGAGGAGATCGCCGACCTCGCGCTCGACTGGGCGGTGAAGAACGGCCGGCCGGCGGCCTGATCGGAATGACGGCCGGGGCTCAGCCCCGGCCCATTACCGAGATCGGCGTGAAGCAGCCGACGATCAGGCGCTTCGCGTCGAACGGAATCGCGTCGAACTGGTCGAGCACGCCGTCGGCATGCATCCGCGTCTCGGCCTGTTCCAAGCTCTCCTTGTCGGGCCAGATCTGCCAGGCGAAGACGATCTTCTCGCCCGGCTGCGCATCGACGGCGCGGCGGAAGTCGGTCTGCTGGCCGGAGGGGACATTGTCCTCCCAGCATTCGACGATCTCCCGGCAGCCATAGCGGCCGAAGACGGCCGCGCTGTTTTCCGCCCAGCGGCGATAATCCTCCATCCGGTCGGCCGGGACGGGGATGACGAAACCCGCGACGTACATGTTCGAGGCTCCTTCGCGTGGCGCGCGGACTCGGCAACCGGGCGCCGCGACGGTGGTTACTGCTCCCATGGCCATCCGTAATCCGCAACCCGGGGCTTCCCTCTTTCCGATCATCGAGACCGACGTCCCCGCCCGGCTCGACCGGCTGCCGTGGAGCCGCTTCCACTGGCTCGTCGTCGTCGCGCTGGGCATCACCTGGATCCTCGACGGGCTGGAGGTGACGCTGGCCGGGTCGGTCGCCGGGGCGCTGCGCGAAAGCCCGGTGCTGCGGTTCACCGCCGCCGATGTCGGGCTGGCGAACAGCGCCTATCTGGCCGGCGCGGTCGTCGGTGCGCTGGTCTTCGGCTGGCTGACCGACCGGCTGGGGCGCAAGAAACTGTTCAGCCTCACCCTGCTGCTCTACCTCGCGGCGACCGCCGGGACGGCCTTCGCCTGGGACTTGCCGAGCTTCGCGCTGCTGCGCTTCCTGACCGGCGCGGGGATCGGCGGCGAATATAGCGCGATCAATTCGGCGATCCAGGAACTGATCCCCGCGCGGCGGCGCGGCTGGACCGACCTCGTCATCAACGGCAGCTTCTGGGTCGGCGCGGCGCTGGCGGGGGGCGTGTCGATCGTCCTGCTCGATCCGCGCCTGTTCGATCCCGATCTCGGCTGGCGGATCGCCTTCTTCTCGGGCGCGGCGCTCGGGCTCGCGATCCTGCTGCTGCGCCGCTTCCTGCCCGAAAGCCCGCGCTGGCTGATCGTCCATGGCCGCCCCGAGGAGGCCGACCGGATCGTTGCCGGGATCGAGGCGGGGATCGCCGCGCGCGGCCACGCCCTGCCGCCGGTGACCGAACGGGCGCGCCTGCGCGGTCGCCGCGCGACGCCGCTGGGCGAGCTGTTCCGCACCATCCTGCGCACCTATCCGCGGCGCACCGTCCTGGGCCTGTGCCTGATGGGGGCGCAGGCCTTCCTCTACAATGCGATCTTCTTCACCTATGCGATGATGCTCACCGATTTCCACGGGGTGCCGGCGGACCGGGTCGGCTGGTACGTCCTGCCCTTCGCGCTCGGCAACGTGCTCGGGCCGCTGCTGCTCGGGCGGCTGTTCGACACGGTCGGGCGCCGGCCGATGATCGTCGTCACCTATGCGCTGTCGGGGGTGCTGCTCGCCGCGACGGGATGGCTGTTCCGCGAAGGACTGCTCGACGCGACCACGCAGACCTTGTGCTGGAGCATCACCTTCTTCTTCGCCTCGGCGGCGGCGTCCTCGGCCTATCTCACCGTGGCGGAGAGCTTCCCGATCGAGATCCGGGCGCTGACCATCGCGATCTTCTACGCGCTCGGCACCGGCCTTGGCGGCGTGCTGGCGCCCTGGCTGTTCGGCATCCTCATCGACAGCGGATCGCGCGACCAGGTGCTGGGCGGCTATCTGCTGGCGGCGGGGATGATGGGCGGCGCCGCGATCGTCGCCTGGCGGCTGGCCATCGACAGCGAGCGGCAGCCGCTCGAAAGCGTCGCCCGCCCGCTGTCCTGGCAGGAGGACTGAGCGGCCGTCAGGCCGGCACCGCCGCCCGCTCCACCCGGGTGATGGTGAGCATTCGCCGGTGGCCGTCACGGCCGGGCCACAGGATCGACTGCCCCTCGCGCAGGCCGATCAGCCCGGCGCCGACCAGGGTCAGGATCGAGACGCGGCCCGCATCGATATCGGCATCGCCCGGATAGACGAGCTGCACGGTGCGCGGCGTGCCGCTGGCCTCGTCGACGAACATGACGTGGCTGCGCATGGTGACGACATCGGGGGGGATGCGCCGCGCCTTGTGGAGCGTCGCGCGCTCGATCTCCTCGAGCAGCAGCGCGCTGACCTCGGGGAGCCGGTCTTCGGCGGCGACCGCCAGGTCGGCGAGCGTCTCGGCCTCCGAATCGATCATATGGATGGCCGGACGCCGGCCGGCCTTCTTCTTCATCATGGTGCATCTTTCCCGGACAAGGGCGCGCGCACGAGCCCGCGGCCGTGCGCGCCGGTCTATCGGAGGTTCGCCCCGGGTCCGGGGGCGCAGGCCTCCTGGAACCCGGGGCTAGATGCCCGCGAGAAGCTGACCCGCCTGGTGGCGGAACCGGGAAAGGCAGCGGTCCGTCTGCATGATGCGATGATGAGCCGTGGCGCCGGCCAAGTCAAATCGGGGACCGGGCAGCGCTCGGGGCAACGCTCAGGGCTGGGCGGCCGACGGTGCCGCGGGCTTGGGCGTCGTCACCCGCCGGACGCTGACGATTTTAATCGGCGCGGCCAGCATCTGGCCCTTCATCACCCCTTCGCCCAGCGTCGGGGAGCGCGGCGCGGCGAGGATCTTCTTCACCACCTCCATCCCCTCGACGACATGGCCGAAGGCGGCATAGCCGAGATTGTCGCCGGGCGCCGACGGATCGGCATCCATATAGGTCATGTCGCCGACGACGATGAAGAAGTCGCCCGCCGCCGTGCCCGGGGCGTTGCGGCCCATCGAGATGGTGCCGTCGACATGCTTGAGGCCGGTCTTGGTGGTCGGCTCGTGCGCGATGCCGGGGAAGATCTTCTTCGGGTCGAATTTGATGCCGCCCTGGACCAGACCCAGCTCGGGAGCGTTCGGCACCGCGACTGCGCGGTAGAAGGTCGAATTGTCGAAACGCTTGCTGTCGACATAGCGCAGGAAATTGTTGGTCGTGATCGGTGCGCGCTCCTTCTCCAGCTCGAGCAGGATCGGGCCTTCGCTGGTCAGGATGTTGACCTGCACGGTGGCCGGCCTGGGCGCGGGCGCTACAGCCGGCGGCGGTGCAGCCGGGACGGGCGCCGGCGCGGCGGCGCTGTCCTGCGCGACGGCGGGAAGGGCGGAAAGGCACAGCAGGGCGCCGAGCGCGAGTCGATGCATCGTCATGGACGGAGCTTAGGCACAAGAGGGCGGCGATTGAAGACCGGGAATGGCATTGCGTCCTCGTCCCCTCCTCACTCCCGCTCATGACGGGTTGGAGAAGGCGGGAAGGCGGGCGGGACGGACGGCGGCTTGGCCTCACCCTCCGAAACCCCTATATCCACCGCACGCGGGGCGCGACGCCCCGCAAGATCGAGGACGAGACGATGGATTCCCACCCGACCGCAACGCTCATTCGCCTTGTCGCCGGGGAAATTCTTCATGTCCGCCTCGATCTCCATCTCGCAGCTCGGCTGGTCCACGCCTGACGGCCACCGGCTTCTCGACCATCTCGATCTCGTCTTCGCGCCCGAGCGCTGCGGCCTCGTCGGCCGCAACGGCATCGGCAAGAGCACGCTGCTCCGGCTGATCGCCGGGGAGATCGCGCCGCGCGCCGGGCGGATCGTCGTCGACGGTACGATCGGCATGATGCGCCAGATCGTCGATGTCGCTCCCGACGAGCGCATCGCCGACCTGTTCGGGGTGCGCGACGCGCTGGCGATATTGGCACGGGCCGAGGCGGGTAGGGCGAGCCTCGACGAACTGGCCGAGGCCGACTGGACGCTGGAGGCCCGGCTGATCGAGGCGCTCTCCGCGGTCGGGCTCGACGCCGGGCCGGAGACGCCGCTCGCCATGCTGTCGGGCGGACAGCGCAGCCGCGCGGCGATCGCCGCGGCGACCTTCGGCGATCCCGATTTCCTGCTGCTCGACGAACCGACGAACAATCTCGACCGCGCCGGCCGCGACGCGGTGATCGGCCTGCTCGACCGCTGGCGCGGCGGGGCGATCGTCGTCAGCCATGACCGCGAGCTGCTCGACCATATGGATGCGATCGTCGAGCTGAGCGCGCTCGGCGCCGCGCGCCATGGCGGCGGCTGGTCGGCCTATCGCGACCGCAAGGCGATCGAGTTGGCGGCGGCCGAACGGGATCTCGCCTCGGCCGAGCGGCAGGAAAGCGAGGTCGCCCGCCATATCCAGCAGGCGGCCGAGCGCAAGCAGCGCCGCGATGGCGCCGGCGCGCGCAAGGGGGCGAAGGGCGATCAGCCCCGCATCCTGATCGGCGCCCGCAAACAGCGCGCCGAGGAAAGCGGGAGCGCGGGTGCGCGGCTTGCCGAGCGCCAGCGCGGCGCGGCGGCGGAAGCGGCCGAGGCCGCGCGCGGGCGGATCGAGATACTGGAACCGATGACGGTGGCGCTGTCCCCGACCGGCCTGATCGGCGACCGGACGGTGCTGCGGCTGGCGGGCGTGGTCGCGGGCCATGACCGCGCGATACTCGACGGGCTCGACCTGGAGATCGTCGGGCCCGAGCGGATCGCGGTCGGCGGCGCCAACGGCGCGGGCAAGAGCACGCTGCTGGCGGTGATCGCCGGCGGGCTCGAACCCTGGGCGGGGGACGTGAAGCGCCCGCTGCCCTTCGCCCTGCTGGACCAGCGGGTGTCGCTGCTCGATCCGGCGCTGTCGGTCGCGGCCAATCATGCCCGGCGCCATCCCGACGCGACCGACAATGCGTGCCGCGCCGCGCTGGCGCGCTTCCGCTTCCGTGCCGACGCGGCCGATCGCATCGTCGGATCGCTGAGCGGCGGCCAGAAGCTGCGCGCCGGGCTGGCCTGCGTGCTGGGCGGCGAAGCGCCCCCGCCGCTGCTGATCCTCGACGAGCCGACCAACCATCTCGATCTCGATTCGATCGCGGCGGTCGAGGCGGGGCTCGCCGCCTATGACGGCGCGCTGCTGGTCGTCAGCCATGACGAGGCGTTCCTCGCCGCGATCGGGATCGAACGGCAGCTGGAGCTGGCCGGGGGGCGGCTGGTGGACGGGGGCTAGAGCCCGGCATGGGGGTCGCCAACTGGGCCGTCGTCCCGGCAAGCGGGGATCCGCCTGCCCGTTGATAGTCTGGTCTTCGCGCTTCGCAGCGAGAAGGGAAATCCCGCGTTCGCCGGGATGGGTCGTCCGTCTCGCGCGCCTAGGCGGTCCGCGCCGGCACCACGCCCGAATCCTCGATCACCTTGTCGACCGGGGAGACCTGCTCCCACGGGAAGACGAACCAGTCCTTGTTGACGGTGCGGTCGATCATGCGGAAGCGATAGTCGACCGTCTCGGCCGAGACGACATTGTCGATCAGGGTGGCGAAACGGACATTGTCGATGTTGCCGCCGGCCTCGTGGAGCGCCTTCTTGATATGGGTGATGGTCGACCCGGTGTCGTTGATGTCGTCGACGAACAGCAGCCTGTTGTCCTGGCTCATCCCCGCCAGCTTGACGAGCAGCTCGGCGGCGAAGTCGGGAAGATGCGAGCTGTGGTCGACCGACAGCATCGGCACCCCGGTCGCATGGCTGAGGAAGACCGCGGGGATCAGGCCGCCGCGGCCGACGCCGATGACGAAGTCGGGCTGCCAGCCGCTCTCGCGGATGCGCGCCGCGAGATAGTGGACGGCGGTCAGGAACTCGGGCTGGTCGACGGGCATCAGGGTCGGCATGACGGTTCCTTGGGTTAGAGCGGTTTCGAGGCAGATGGAAACATCTGCCGACTCGGAAATCGCGGTAAAACAACGGTCTTGAGCGGTCGATCTGATGCAATCGGGTCGACCGCTCTAGATATTGGTCGCGACATAGGCGTCGAGCGCGTCGAGATGCCGGGTCACCGCGACGTCGTCGAGGAAGGAGCCCAGGAAGCTGTTGCGCGCGAGGGTCGCGAAGTCGTGCGCGTCGAGCCGGCCGGCCGGGATCAGCGCACGGAAATTATCGTTCACATAGCCGCCGAAATAGGCGGGATCGTCCGAATTGACCGTGGCGCGCAGGCCGAGTCGCAGCATCCGCTCGATCGGATGCGCGGCGATGTCGTCGACCACGCACAGCTTCAGGTTCGACAGCGGGCAGACCGTCAGCGTCATGCCCGACCGCGCGAGCCGGGTGGTCAGCGCCGGGTCTTCCAGCGCGCGGTTGCCATGGTCGAGCCGGTCGATGCGGAGCAGGTCGAGCGCCTCGTGGATATAGGCCGGCGGTCCCTCCTCTCCGGCATGGGCGACGCGCAGCAGCCCCATCTCCCCGGCGCGGGCGAAGACCTGCTGGAACTTGGACGGCGGATGGCCGACTTCGGACGAATCGAGGCCGACCGCGGCGATCCGGTCGAGCCAGGGCTCGGCCGCCGCCAGCGTCTCGAACGCGGCCTCCTCGTCGAGGTGGCGCAGGAAGCAGAGGATCAGCCGGCTACTCACGCCGAGGTCGCGTTCGGCCTCCAGCATGCCCGCGAGCAGCCCGTCGGCGACGACCTGGAACGGGATGCCGCGATCGGTGTGGGTCTGGGGATCGAAGAAGATCTCCGCATGGACGACGGCGTCGGCGGCGGCGCGGCGGAAATAGGCCAGCGCCAGGTCGTGGAAATCCTCCTCGGTGCGCAGCACGCCGGCGCCCTGGTAATAGATGTCGAGGAAGTCCTGCAGCCGGTTGAACGAATAGGCGCCGCGCAGCTCCTCGACCGAGGCGAAGGGGATGGCGACGCGGTTGCGCTCCGCCAGCTCGAACATCTGCTCGGGCTCGAGGCTGCCCTCGATGTGCAGATGGAGCTCTGCCTTGGGCAGGCCCGATACGAAGCGCGCAAGATCGGTCATGGCGGCCATTCGTACAGCATCTTCGGCCGCCTGCCAGCCGGTTGAAACGCGAAGGGCGATGGAACCCGGGTTCAGGCTTCGGCCGGCGTCGCGGCGGTGCGGGCATAGCGCGCCGCGACCAGCGCGCAGACGAACAGCTGGAGCTGGTGGAAGATCATCAGCGGCAGGATGATCACGCCGACCTGCGCGGGGGCGAAGATCGCGCCCGCCATCGGCACGCCCGACACCAGGCTCTTCTTGGAACCACAGAACAGCAGGACGATCTCGTCGCCGCGCGGGAGGTGCAGGCGGCGGGCGACGAACAGGTTCGCCGCCATCACCAGCGCGAGCATCACCGCGCTGAGGCCGAGGATCAGCAGCAGGTCGACCGCCTCGGTCCGCTGCCAGATGCCGTTGACGACGGCCGCCGAGAAGGCGGTGTAGACGACCAGCAGGATCGACGACCGGTCGACCGGCATCAGCAGCGTCTTGTGCCGGTCGATGAAGCCGCCGATCAGCGGGCGGAGCAGGTGGCCCGCGACGAAGGGCAGCAGCAGCTGGAGCATGATCGCCTCGATCGCGTCGATCGAAACGCCCGGGGCGCTGCCCTGCACCTGGATCAGCAGCCCGACCAGCAGCGGAGTCAGGACGATGCCGGTGATGTTGGACAGCGAGGCGCTGCACACCGCGGCGGGAACGTTGCCGCCCGCCATCGCGGTGAAGGCGATCGACGACTGCACCGTCGAAGGGAGCAGCGACAGATAGAGCAGGCCCGCCAGGATCTCGGGCGTCGTCAGGCCGCGCGCGCCCTGGGTCAGGGCCCAGCCGAGCAGCGGGAAGAGCAGGAAGGAGGAGGCGAGGACCAGCAGGTGCAGCCGCCAGTTGCCGATGCCCGCGATGACCGCCTGCCGCGACAGCTTGGCGCCGTGCAGGAAGAACAGCAGCACGATCGCCGCGTCGGTCAGCCCCTCGAAGAACCCGACCGCGCTTCCGCGCGCTGGCAGCAGCGAGGCCACGACGATCGTGGCGATGAGCAGCAAAAGGAAAGGGTCGAGCCCCTTCAGGAGGCGGGTGATCAGGCGCATGGCCGGGGAATGTCGGGCGGGATGCCGGGCGTCAAGCCACCGGTTCTTGTGAGCCGCCTTCGGAGAAAGGTAGACGAGATTGTATAAGGCAGGCTGCTGTACTACCGCCGAACCATGATCGAGCCCCGCAGCTACAAGCTCGCCGTCCGGCGCCTCCAGCTCAACATCGTCGAATGGGGCGATTCGGCCGCGCCGCCGCTGGTGCTCCAGCATGGCGGGCGCGACCATGCCCGCAACTGGGACTGGGTCGCGAACGCGTTCGCCGGCGACTATCGGGTGATCGCCCCCGACATGCGCGGCCATGGCGACAGCGACTGGTCGAGCGACGGCGACTATGAGATGCTCGACTATGTCGACGACTTCGCCGGCGTCGTCGCCGCGCTTGGCCTGCCGCCCTGTGCGATGATCGGCCATTCGCTCGGCGCCAACATCGTCACCCGCTATCTCGGTCTCTATCCCGACCGCGCGACCCGGCTGATCAACATCGAGGGGCTTGGGGACTCGCCCGAGGCCGCCGCGCGCCGTGCCGCCGCCGATCCGATCGAGACGATGCGCAAGTGGATCGCGCGCCGCGCCGACGTCACCGCCCGCCGGCCGCGCGACTTCCCCGATCTCGCCAGCCTCATCGCCCGCCTGCGCGAGGCCGATCCCCGGCTGGACGAGGCGACGCTCGCGCATCTCGCCACCCATGCGGCCCGGCCCAATCCGGACGGATCCCTGCGGCCCAAGCATGATCCGGCGGTGGGCCCGACCTCCCCGGTCGACATCGCCCAGGCGACCAAGGAACGGCTATGGGCGGCGATCGCCTGCCCGGTGCTGCTGGCCTATGGCGCCGAGAGCTGGGCGTCGAACCCGGCGGCCGACGGCCGCGCGAACCATTTCCGCGACGTCCGGGTCGAGCTGTTCGAAGGCGCGGGCCACTGGCTCCACCACGATCGGCGTGCCGATTTCATCGCCGTGGCGAAGGACTTCCTGGGTCAATCCTGATCGAGCGCGAGCAGGGCGAAACTCGCCAGCCAATGCTCGCCCATATAATGGTCGGCGAGATGCGGCAGCGCGGCGGCGACGTGGCGTTCGGCCGCCTCCAGCGCGACCGGCACCACCGGATGATCGCCGGGCAGCCCCGCCGCGATCGCCCGCCAACTCCAGGCACGGCTGAGGTTGAGCCCGTCGAGATGGGCGATCTTGCCGTCGGTCCGGTCCGAGACGAAGGCCGGCGTCAGCAGCGTCGCGGGGACCTCAGGCAGGAAATCGCCGAACCAGCGCGGGAAATCGGCGGCCGGCAGCACCGCGCACATCAGATGCGCCTCGGTCAGCGCCGACGACAGGAACTCGTCGCCGCCCGGCTCCCACGCCTGGCAGCCGCGATCGGCGCCGTACCAGTCGGCGGCGCGCGCGGCGATCAGCGCGGCGAGATCGCGATCGTGCGCGACCGCCCAGCGATGCGCGTGGATCAGCGCGAAGCTGCTGTTGGGATGGGTGCCGACCCGGATCGGATAGGTCAGCCTCGGCAGATAGGCGCGGAAGCGATCGGCGAAGGCGCGGGCGAGCGGCTCGAGCGCGCGGCACCAATGCCGGTCGTCGTGCAGCCCCAGCTCGTGGTGCAGCGCGAGTAGCCAGCCCCAGCCATAGGGCCGTTCGAACCCGGCCGAGGCCGGGCGGTCGAGATAGGCGAGCTCGCCCGCGACCTTGTCGGGTACCAGCATCGCATCGGCCCGCGCGCGGATCTCGCCGGCCTGCGGCAGGTCGGGAAAGCGGCGGAGCAGCCGCATCACCTGCCACCAGCCATGGACGCAGCTGTGCCAGTCGAAGCTGCCGTGGAAGATCGGGTGGAGCGTCGCGGGCGGCAGCACGTCCTCGGGGCCCGCCATCACATGGTCGAGCTTGTACGGCCATGCGCGGCCGAGATGGCCGAGGGTCAGCGCGGCGAAGCGCGCGGCGAGGTCGGGGGTGACGACGACGGGGAGGAGCGTCACCGGAACGCCAGCCAGTAGAGCAGCGCGACGTTCACCGCCAGCAGCGGCAGCGCGGTGGGGATCTGCGCGCGGATCACGGCGTGCCGGTCCTTGAGGTCGAGCAGCGCGGCGGGGACGAGGTTGAAGTTGGCGGCCATCGGCGTCATCAGCGTGCCGCAGAAGCCCGCGAGCATGCCGATCGCCGCGACCACCGCCGGGTTGCCGCCCGCGCCATGGATCAGCACCGGGATGCCGATCGCCGCCGCCATCACCGGGAAGGCTGCGAAGGCGTTGCCCATGACGATGGTGAACAGCGCCATGCCGAGGGTGTAGGCCAGCACCGCGCCGAACAGGCTGCCGTCGGGGATCAGCTGCCCCATCAGCCCGCCGACCACGTCGCCGACGCCGGCCAGCGCGAACACCGCGCCGAGGCTCGCCAGCATCTGCGGCAGCGCCGCCGCCCAGCCGACCCCGTCCATCAGCCGGCGGCCCTCGTCGAACGGCGTCATCGCGCGCGGCCGCAGCCAGGCATAGCCGATCGCGAGAGCGGCGATCACGCCCAGCATCAGCGCCACCAAGGTCGCCTGCTTCGGATCGACCAGGCTCGGCAGCTGCTTGAAGACCAGTGTTCCCGCCAGCGCGGTCACCGGGATCACCAGCGCGGGGAGGAACAGCCGGTTGCGCCGGGCGCCCGCCTCGGCGGCGCGTTCGGCGGGGGAGGTGGTGGCGCCGTCGCCGCGCCCCATCCGCCCGAGCCCGGCGATCGCGACGAGGCCGAGCACCAGCACGCCGTTGCCGAGGTCGCCGAGCCGGTCGCCCGCCAGCAGGCTGAGCGCGATCAGCGCGTAGAAGATCGCGTTGCCGACCCGCTTCGCATTGCTCCGGTCGCGCAGTGCCGACCCCGCGAAGGCGAGGAAGATCAGCCCGGCGAAGGGGTAGACGAGGTTGAGGCCGATCATCGCCGCGTCTTCCGCCGGTCGAACAGCATCAGGCGAACGCCGTGGATCAGGAAGGCGGCGATCGCCGTCGGGATCGCCCAGACCGATAGGTGGAAGGGCTCGATGATGATGCCATAGCCTTCGAGCACGCCCTTCATCAGCAGGATCGACCCGATCGCGATGAAGATATCCTCGCCGAAGAACAGGCCGATATTGTCGGTCGCGGCCGCCATGGCGGCGGCCTCCTCGTCGCGCGAGTCCCCGTCCTGCTCGGTCTCGCCGCCCTGCTGCCGCGCCGCCGCCTCGGCCATCGGGGCGACGAGCGGACGAACCGTCTGCGCGTGGCCCGCGACCGAGACGAGGCCGAGCGCGGCGGTGATCTGGCGGAACAGCAGATAGCCGAGCAGCAGCCGCCCGACGGTGAAGCCGCGCAGGCCCGCGATCAGCGCGCGGGCGCGTTCCTGCAGCCCATGCCGTTCGAGCAGGCCGATCACCGGCAGCACCATGTAGATGACCGTCACATAGCGGTTGTCGTTGAACGCCTTGCCGAAGGCGGCGAGCAGGTCGACCGGCCCAATCCCGGCGGCGAGCCCCGTCGCGAGCGCGGAGACGAGCACGACCAGCAGCGGATTGAAGCGCAGCAGGAAGCCCGCGACGATGATGAGGATACCGGACAGGACGAGCATCTAGACAGGCCCGTCTTGTCGGCGCGGGCCGGCATCTCGCGGGCAGCGCAGCGCGCGAGCCGCCCGGGACCCCGACCCTCGCCGGGGTGACGCGGGGAGAAGCGTTGTCCCCTGCACGTCATCTCGGCGAAGGACGAAGGGAGGGGAGAGCGTCAGATCGCCAGCGATAGCGCCACCTCGTCGCCCGCGGCGATCCCCTCGCGCTTCCGGACGTCGGCCTTGATCGGCAGGATATAGCCGCCGCTGTCGCGGTGCGGGAAGATCGAGGTTCGCCAGACCGTGGCGCCGATCCGCACCTCGACCGGGATCGATCCGAAGCCGCCGCTGCGGCCGAGCGCGGCGTAGCGGATCTCGGCCGACGTCTGCCCGTCGATGGTCAGGAAATGCCATGCCACGGCGCGCGCCTTGCCGGCGGAGGTCCAGAGCCAGACGGTGGCCGTCACTTCGAAGCTTTCTTCACCGGTCATCGGGCCAGACTGGCCTTGCGGCGAGCGCGAAGCAAGGGGCGGTGGAGCGATGTGACCGCAGGTGCGTTGAGCGATGCACGTCCGTTCGGGGCCCGCAATGACCGACCATTTTGATCTCCTTCCCCATCTGCTGCCGCTCGGCGTCGCCTTCCTGCTGGCGATCCCGATCGGGTGGAATCGCGAGCGCGAGGAGCGCAGCGCCGGCTTGCGCACCTTCCCGCTGGTCGCGACCGCGAGCTGCGGCTTCGTCCAGGCGGTCGAGGTGCTGACCACCGGCGAGCCCGACGCGATGGCGCGCGTGCTCGAAGGGGTGATCGGCGGCATCGGCTTCCTCGGCGGCGGTGCGATCCTGCAGCAGCGCAACTCGGTCAAGGGCACCGCCACCGCCGCCAGCCTGTGGATCACCGGCGCGATCGGCGTGTCGACCGGACTCGGCAGCTACGACGTCGCCGTCGTCCTCGCGATCTTCACCATGGCGACGCTGTGGATCATGCACCCGCTCAAGCCCGAGGCCAACGAGCGCGGCGACGCTCCGGCCGATCCGGCGCCGGGGCATCCGCACGAAAGGACCTGAACGGGTCCTGCCGGTTCGCCATGGACTTCGCCCCGCCGCCTCGCTAGAGGCGCGGGCCATGAGCGGGGCGGGCTTCGATCGGGGACGGGCAGGCGGCAGGATCGCGCTGGCGTTCGTCGTCGCGGCGCTGTTCATGCGCCTGCTGGTGCCCGCCGGCTGGATGCCGGCCTCCGAGCGCGGCCTGGCGATCACGCTCTGCACCGGCACCGGCGCGCAGCAGGCCTGGGTCGACGGACAGGGCAAGATCCACAAGGGCAAGCCCGGCGAAGGCCGCGCCGACCATCCCTGCGTCTTCGCGGGTTTCGCCGCGCTGCTCGACCTGCCGTCGGCCATCGACCTGCCGGCGGGCCCGCAGCCGTTCGCGACCGCGCTGCCCGTGTTCGCCGGCACCGCCGTCGCGATCGGCCGTGGCCTCGCCGCGCCGCCGCCGCCCTCGACGGGACCACCCATCCGCCTCTGATCCGTAGCTGGCCGGCCGCGCGCCGGCGATCCGTATCATGGGCGGCCCGCGACCGGGCTCGCCCGATCGAGGCCATTTTCCATGAATCGCATATCCCATTTCGCCCGCGGCGCTTCGGCGCTCGCGTTGCTCTGCCTGTCCGGTGCCGCCTTCGCCGCGGAGGCCGAGGAAGATCGCGCCACCATCATCGTCAACGCCCAGAACGTTGCCGACGACGCGAAGAAAAGCGTCGAGAAACGCCCCGGCGGCGTCGATGTCGTCGAGGCGTCGGCCTTCGCCGACAAGCTCGCGGTCAACCTGCGCGACGCGCTCGCCTTTTCGCCGGGCGTCTATACCCAGCCGCGCTTCGGGCAGGAGGTCCGCCTGTCGATCCGGGGCTCGGGGCTCAGCCGCGGCTTCCACATGCGCGGGCTGACGCTGCTGCAGGACGGCATCCCGATCAACCTCGCCGACGACAATGGCGACTTCCAGGAGCTCGATCCGCAGGTCTTCGAGCGGATCGAGGTCTATCGCGGCGCCAATGCGCTGCGCTTCGGCGGATCGACCCTGGGCGGCGCGATCAACGCGGTCACGCCGACCGGCCGGACCGCGCCGCGCTACGAGCTGCGGGTCGACGGCGGCAGCTATGCGACGCTCCGGACCAAGGCGGCGGCGGCCTTCGCCGACGCGCGCGGCGACGCCTATGTCGCGCTGACCACCGACCGGTCGGATGGCGACCGCAACCATGCCAAGCGCGACTCGATCCGCTTCAACGGCAATGTCGGCCTGCGCCTGACCGACGCGATCGAGACGCGCTTCCATGCGACGATCAGCCATATCGACCAGGATCTGCCCGGCTCGCTGACGCTGGCGCAGGCGCTGTCGACGCCGAAGCTGTCGCTGCCGGGCAACATCGCGGCCGACCAGGAGCGCGATATCGATTCGATCCGTCTCCAGAACCGCACGACGGTCGATCTCGGTAGCGGGCAGCTCAGCTTCGGCGGCTTCTTCAATGCCAAGAAGCTGTTTCACCCGATCTTCCAGGTGATCGACCAGAAGAGCAACGACCGCGGCGTCTTCGCCAGCCTGGACCTGGCCGGCGAACTCGGCAGGTTCCCGTGGGAGATCACCCTCGGCACCCAGGCCCGCTTCGGCACGGTCGCGGCGAAGCAGTTCGTCAACGTCGCGGGCAATCGGGGCGCGCTCACGGCCAACCAGCGCCAGACCGCACGGACGATCAACAGCTATGGCGAGCTGCGGCTGAAGCCGGTCGAGCCGCTGACCCTGATCGCGGGCGGCATCTACACGAGCGGCCGGCGCGAGATCGCCAACCGGCTCGCCCCGGCGCGGAGCGGCGAGGCCGATTTCGATGCGTTCGCGCCGAAGATCGGCGTCATCTACGCGCCGTCCGAGGCGGTGCAGATCTTCGCCAACTACAGCCGCTCGGTCGAGCTGCCCGGCTTCAACGAGCTGAGCCAGACGCCGAACACCGGCCTGCCGGGCTTCGCTGCGGTCGGTCCGCAAAAAGCCTGGACCTTCGAGGTCGGCGCGCGTGGGCGGTACGGGATCGCGACCTGGGACGTCAGCCTGTACCGCGCCGACCTGAAGGGCGAGATGCTGCAATATGCGGTGAGCCCGATCATCCCGGCGTCGACCTTCAACGCGGGACGCACCCGGCACCAGGGGATCGAGGCGGGGCTGGATCTCCAGCTTGGCGCGCTGATGCGGCTGCGGCAGGTCTACCAGTATAACGACTTCCGCTTCCGCGACGACGCCGTCTATGGCGATGGCCGCCTGCCGGTGATCCCGAAACAGCAGTATCGCGCCGAGCTGCGGCTGGGGTTCGAGGGGCTCAACATCACCCCCAATGTCGAATGGCTGCCCGATGGCGGCTGGGCCGACTATCGCAACACGCTCCGCGCCCCGGGCTATACGATGGTCGGGGTCAGGGCCGAAGCGCGGGTCGCCCCCGGGGTCACCCTGTTCCTCGACGCCCGCAACCTGACCGACAAGAAGGCGGTCGGCGATATCAGCGCGCTGGTCGCCTATGTGCCCGACAACGCCGCGACCCCGGCCGACGAGGGCAGCGTGGCCTTCTACCCGATCGAGCGCCGCGCCTTCTACGGCGGCCTGCGGATGACCTTCTGACTCATGGCCGGGGCGTGCCCGAGGGCCGCCCCGTGCCCTTGCGGAGAACGACCATGATCAAGACGATGACGATCGCGCTGGCGCTGGCCGCCGTCGCTACCCCGCTCGCGGCGGCGCCGCTGCGGATCGAGACCCCCTGGCTGCGCGAGACCCCACCCGCCGCCGAGACCGGCGCGGGCTATGCGCTGATCCGCAATGGCGGGTCGAAGGAAGACCGGCTGCTCGGCGCCAGCTCGGCGGTCGCCGATGCCGTCGAGGTCCACAGCATGACGATGGACGGCGGCATCATGCGGATGCGGCCGGTCGCCGGCGGCCTCGCCGTTCCAGCCGGCGGATCGGTCGCGCTGCGGCCGGGCGGCTATCATCTGATGCTGACGGGGCTGAAGCGCCCGCTGCGGCGCGGGGAGACGGTGGAGATCCGGCTGCGCTTCGCCCGCGCGGGCAGCGTCCCGATCCGTTTCCGGGTCGAACCGATCGCCTTCCAGCCCGGAGGGCGGCATGAGCGCTGACCCCGGGAACCGCCGGTTCGCGCTGCGCGCCGTCCTGTGGGCGGCGGTCGCCGCGATACTGCTCGGCTATGCCGGGCTGACCCTGTGGCCGGGCCTCCACCCGACCGCCGATCCCGGCGCCGATTATGGCGACGCCTTCGGTGGCGCCTTCAACCTGACCGATCAGGATGGACGGACCGTGACCGATGCGAGCCTGCGCGGACGGCCCTTCGCGATCTTCTTCGGCTTCACCCGTTGCGCCGAGGTCTGCCCTACCACCCTGCAGACCATGGCGCGGCTGAAACGCGACCTGGGGCCGGCGGGCGCGAATCTCGCTCTCGTCTTCGTGTCGCTCGACCGCGAGCGCGACACGCCGGAGAGCATCGGCCAGTATCTGACCCTGTTCGACACGCCGATCATCGGCCTGACCGGATCGGCGGCGGAGATCGACCGGATCGTCCGGGCCTATCATGTCTATGCCAGGAAGGTGCCGGTCGACGGCGGCGACTATGTCATCGACCATACGGCCACCGTCTTCCTGATGGACCGGACGGGGCGTTTCTTCGGGACGCTGTCCCACGACGAGGCCGATGCCCCCAAGCTGGAGAAATTGCGAAGGCTGATGGCCCGCTGAATGCCGGGCCGGCGCGGCATGCCGCCGAAATGTCACATCAACTTCATCTTGGCGTAAACCGAACCGCACAAATCTTTCGCGCGCCGTTGTTAGCGAGCCTGCTTCTCACCAAAGGGGAGCAACCTCATGACTGACGTGGTTCGTGACGGCTATACTGACGGTGTCGTCGACTGCAATCCGACCGACAACCCCACGCTCGAGAGCATCGCCGCCGAGCGCTATTCGCGTCGGCAGACGCTGTTCGGCGGCATCTCGGCGATCGCCGCCGCGAGCTTCGGCGGCCTCCTGCTGACCGCGTGCGGCAGCGACAACGAGGCGCCGGTCGTCAACGCCGGCACCAACGGGACGTCCAGCTCGGGCAAGCTGGTGACCCTCGCCGGCACCGCGACCGACAAGGACCCGCTGACCGTGTCCTGGACCCAGGTCTCGGGCCCGGCGGTCACGCTGACCAACGCCAACACCAACACCGCGACCTTCCTCGCGCCGTCGGTCTCGGCCGCCACGCCGCTGGTGTTCGAGTTCAAGGCGACCGACGACCGCAACAAGTCGACCATGTCGCAGACCACGGTGACGATCAATCCGGCGGTGCTCGGCTTCAACGCGCTCGCCAAGAGCCTCGACGACGTCGTCAAGGTTCCCGAAGGCTATTCGGTGTCGGTGCTCTATCGTCTCGGCGATCCGCTCACCGCGGCGGCCCCGGCCTTCGCCAATGACGGCACCGACAGCGGCTTCAATGCCCGCGGCGGCGACCATCATGACGGCATGCATTATTTCGGCCTGGCGGCAACCGGCGCGACGCGCGACGACACGAGCAACACGCGCGGGCTGCTGGTGATGAACCATGAGAACATCACCCAGGTCTATCTGCATCCGAACGGCCCCACCTCGACCGGCGGCGTCCGCCCCGAGGGCGAGGCGCTCAAGGAGATGGAGGCGCACGGCGTCGCCGTCGTCGAAGTCACCCGCGCCGCCTCGGGCGCGTGGAGCTACGTCCAGGGCTCGGCGCTGAACCGTCGCGTCACGCCGCTGACGCCGTCGGTCTTCAACGGCCCGGTCCGCGGCAACGCGCTGCTCCGCACCCGCTTCTCGCCCGCCGGCACCGATGGCCGCGGCACGATCAACAACTGCGCCAACGGCTTCACTGCCTGGGGCAGCTACCTGACCTGCGAGGAGAATTGGGCCGGCTATTTCCGCCGCGCCACCGGCGACAACGCTGTCCGCGGCGGCGCCACCGCCAAGGCGGTGGTCGCGCTCAACCGCTATGGCATCAGCGAAGGCGCCGGCGGCAGCTATGGCTGGGCCTCGGTCGTTCCGGCCGATGCGTCGAGCACCATCTATACGCGCTGGAACGCGAGCGCGACCGGTGCGGCCGCCGATGGCACCGCCGACTTCCGCAACGAGCCGAACCAGTTCGGCTGGGTGGTCGAGATCGATCCCTACGACCCGACCAAGGCGCCCCGCAAGCGCACCGCGCTCGGCCGCTTCGGCCATGAGGGTTGCTGGCCGTCGGCCTTCGTCGCCGGGCGCAAGCCGGCCTTCTACATGGGCGACGATTCGCGCGGCGAATATCTCTACAAGTTCATCTCGGCCCAGCCCTGGGCCGCCGCGGATGCGACCGCGGCGGACCGCCTGGCGGTCGGCGACAAATATCTCGACGCGGGCACGCTCCACGTCGCGAAGTTCAACGCCGACGGCACCGGCCAGTGGGTGCCGCTGGTGTTCGGCACGGCGCCGCTGACCGCCGCCAACGCCGCCTATCCGTTCGCGGACCAGGCCGACGTGCTGACCAACGCCCGCCTCGCCGCCGATGCGGTGGGCGCCACCAAGATGGACCGGCCCGAATGGACCGCGATCAATCCGGTGACCGGCGAGATGTACCTGACGCTGACCAACAACTCGGCGGCGGTCCGTCCGCTCACCGGCACCGATGCCGCCAACCCGCGCCACTATAACGACCCGCGCGGGGCCACCAACACCGCGCAGCGCGGCAATCCGAACGGCCATATCGTGCGCCTGCGCGAGACGGGCGACTCGTCGGAAGCGACGAGCTTCGGCTGGGACATCTATCTGTTCGGCGCCGATTCGGCCGACTCGGATGCGAACGTCAACATCTCGGGCCTCGACGCCAGCAACGACTTCTCGAGCCCGGACGGCCTGTGGTTCGGTCGCCCGAGCAACGCGTCGGGCCAGGTCAATCCGCTGCTGTGGATCCAGACCGACGACGGCGCCCTGACCGACCGGACCAACAACCAGATGCTGGTCGCGATCCCGGGCAAGGTGGCCGATGGCGGCGCCAGGACGATCACCAATGTCGGCGCCGACGGCACGACCCGCACCCAGGCGACCATCGTCGGCAAGCCGGCCAGCACGGCGACCTTGAAGCGCTTCCTGGTCGGCCCGAAGGGCTGCGAGCTCACCGGCATCGACACGACGCCGGACGGCCGCACCCTGTTCGTCAACATCCAGCATCCCGGCGAAGAGGGCAGCATCGCGACGCTGCAGAGCAACTGGCCGGCGACCCAGGCCGGCGGCACCTCGACCGCGCGTCCGCGCTCGGCGACGATCGTGATCACCAAGAATGACGGCGGCGTCGTCGGTCTCTGATCGACCCGCCATCGTGACGGGAAGGGGCGCGGGCGACCGCGCCCCTTTTTCGTTCGCCTCCCGTAAGGCGGGATCGGCGGTCCGGGGTGGCGGGAAAGCCCCATCGAAAAATTTGCACGCCGATGTCGATGCCCGAACATCCCGTTCGTCGTTCCGATGCCGGGCGACCGGGCCCGGCTCATCACAGGAGACGGACGATGCGTGTCATGGTGTTGGTGAAGGCGACCGGCGACAGCGAAAAGGGCCTTCTCCCCACGGCCGAGGCATTCGAGGCGATGGGCAGATTCAACGAGCGGCTGTCCGCCGCGGGCATCATGCTCGCAGGCGATGGCCTCAAGCCCTCCGCGCAAGGCAAGCGGATCGCGTTCGACGGTTCCGGCCGCACCGTCATCGACGGGCCTTTCGCCGAAACCCGCGAGCTGGTCGCGGGCTTCTGGCTCTGGGAGGTCCGGGACATGGACGAGGCCGTCGCCTGGGTGAAGCGCTGTCCCAATCCCATGCCGGGACCGAGCGAGATCGAGATCCGCCCGCTCTACGAGATGGCCGACCTGCGATGAGAGAAAGATGGCCGGTGCCGTCGCGGCGTGCCTGGGCGCGAACGGCGGGCGCTATCGGAAGCTACGGGTTGGTGCCGATCACATAGTCCGGTAGCCGTTCCGCCGGCGTATCCGCCCTCAGAAAGAGCGGTGCGAGCAGCGAATAGTAGATGCGCTGCCCATAGGCATTCGGGTGATGCATGAAATCGGCGGTCAGGACGATTCCCGGAATATAGCCACCGCTCATTTGGTCAAATGCGTGCTCCACATCGACGAACGGCACGCCATGACGACGGGCAACCTCCGCGATCTCTCGATTGAAAGCCTTCGTCGCGGTGGGCCGTTCGAGAACCCAAAGCCCGTTCTGCTGCGGAAAGCCGACCAGAACGACACGTATCCCGCGTCGTCGCATCTCGGTAACGGCTCGGTCGAGCCGAACCGCGAAGCTGCGGGCATCGGCATCGTCGACCGCGTGATCGTTCATCCCGAACGCCACAATGGCGGTGTCGGGCCGTCGCGAACTTCTGTCGACCTGCTCGATCGCACCATCCAGCGAAGCGTCGATAATCGCGCGATTCTCGAAGCTGGTCCGGGGGAATTGCTTCCTCAGCAAGCCGCACCAGCTCTGGTCGTCCCTATTGCGATAGAAGCTTGCGACGGTATGGGCGCCTGCCGCGATGCTGTCGCCCAGGCAGACCACCGCGCGCGCCGACTCATATCCCAGCCGCCTCGCTCGAACGATGGTCGCCGGCATGTCGGCGACATAGTCGATATATGCGATATGGTTGATCGTCAGTGGGGGATTGCGGGGCGCCGGCGCGAACTCGAACTGGTCCGGGCGTGGCTTCGGACAATGGACGAGACCGACCTCGCAGCGCACCGCTCGCACGCAGGAGCGCGTGAACAGACCCATCCGGCATCCTGTGGCGGTCGAATATCGGTAGCTTGCGAAATCTGGAATGCGAGAGCCCGACGGGCGCGATATCCTGCCACCGGAGAACGTCCAATCCACGCCCTCCACGAAGCTTATCTCATCCCCCTTCCCGTCATAGGCGTAGATCCTGAGGATGCGCTTCGGCCGATGAAGGGTCGAAACGGCCTGCCTGCCTCTGAACAATCGGCTTTCGCCGCGAATGACCGTCTCGACCATGTGCCCTGCCGGCATGGCATAGGACATGGCACCCTCGCCTATCCCTGGCGAAGAGGCCTGGGGAGACGGCTGCTTGCAGCCGGTGGCAGCTAGAACGAGGAGGGCTCCGATTAGCGCCGCACGATGAATGATCTGCACCGGTTAATGCCTTGCGAGGAAAATCTCGGCAGACCATTGGTGGAAATGCCGCTCGGCGGCAACGGGGAGGAAGAGATGCGGTCGATCGGGTCCATCATGGACGAGAATAAGGGGATCGGCCCTGGTTTTGACATGCTCCGCGTCGGGTTGGCGCTCGCGGTCATCCTGCGGCATTGTTTTCCGATATCCTACGGGATGGAGGCGGTGATCGGCGGGATCGGGTGGGGCGCCGCCATGGCGATCGTGCCGATGTTCTTCATCCTGTCGGGCTTCCTTGTGACCGGGAGCGCGCTGCGGTTGACGCTCGGCAAATTCGTCCTGAGCCGTGTCCTGCGCATCGTACCGGCACTGGTAGTCGATACGCTCGTCACGATATTGCTGATCGGGCCGCTGTTCACCAATCGGACCCTGGCCGACTATTTCGCCTCGCCGGTTACCCACTCCTATCTCCTCAACATGGTCGGCGAAATCCATTACTTCTTGCCGGGCGTGTTCGAGCGGAACCCGGTCAGCGGCGTCGTAAACGGGGCGTTGTGGACGATTCCCCCCGAACTCGGCTGCTATGTGGCAATGGCGATGCTGATCGCCCTCGGATGGGTGCGCGATTGGCGTCTCGTCACGGGCCTGCTTGGCGCCGTCGCCGCGATCATCGTTTTCGGGGGACAGATAGGCGGTGTCCCGCCTGTCGTCCTTAAGGTCCTGAACTACCCGGGAGCGATGCTGGTCCCTTATTTCCTGCTCGGCTCCGCCTTGTTTCTCAAGCGGCACAGGATTCCCTACAGCCCTCCGCTTTTCGGCATGTGCGTCGCCATGATCCTCGCGACGGGCGCTATCGTTCCGAAGGCGGTGTTCTCCGAGGTTCCGGCGGTCACCTTCCTCGCCGCGCCGGTCTATGCCTATGTCACGCTGTTTCTCGGCGCGACAAGGCTGCCGGCCCTGCCCCTGTTCGCCCGCGGCGATTATTCCTATGGCATGTATCTCTACGGGTTCCCGATACAGCAGGCGATCGTGGCCTCGACGAGCGTCCGCAACCCTTTGATCTTGTTGATACTGACGATCGTTCCGGTCGTCGGGCTCGCGATGCTGTCCTGGCACCTCGTCGAAAAGCCGACGCTGCGCCTGCGGAAGGGCTTTTCGATGTCCGCGAGGATCGAGGCCGAACGCCAGAAAGCGGAGCGGTCGTAGAGCCGACAACGTCGCAAGACCGGTTCGGAGACAGTCGCACCAGCCCGCGAACCAGTGCCGATTGCCCTGGTGATCGGGCCGCGCTTCGCCGAGCGTGCCGTCCACGACGGGCCGGTTCACCTATTCCCGGCCGATGTTATGCAAAACCTATGCGATCGGCCGGCAATCCATCTCGCATATCAACGCAGTTCAGACCTAATTGCTTGTCCTCACGATCGATTCCGGCGCTCCGTTCTGCCGGATTCCTTTCGGCATGAAGGACATGACATGAAGAATTCACGGTCGCATCCACCACGAATTCCGCTGAATCCCGCAGCGGATTTCACTGGGACCAATACCTATGCGGCCCCATCCTCCGGACGGTTACTCTCTCTCAGCTTGGATTCCTGGCGGAGGCTCTGATGGAAGATCTTGTGTGGATCGGCGTCGTGCTGGGCCTGCTGGCCGTGACGCTCGGCTATGTCCGCCTGTGCGGCGACGCGTGAGGATATTCCCATGACCATCGATCTCTGGCTCGCCGCGATCACCGCGGCGGGGCTGCTCCTCTATCTCGTGGCCGTGCTCGTCCGGCCCGAACGCTTCTGATCGGACCAACGCCATGACCATCCAGGGCTGGATTCTCATCGCCGTCTTCGTCGCCATCCTCCTCGCGCTCACCAGGCCGATGGGGATGTGGCTGTTCGCGATCTATGAAGGCCGGCGCACCCCGCTGCACACCGTGCTCGGCCCCATCGAGAAGGGCTTCTACACGCTGGCGGGAATCGATCCCGCCGCCGAACAGAGCTGGCGCCGCTACGCGGTGCACATGCTCATCTTCAACGCGGTGCTGCTGCTCTTCACCTATGCGATATTGCGGCTGCAGGCGCTGCTGCCGATCAACCCGCTGGGTCTGGGCGGTCTGAGCGGGCACCTCGCGTTCAACACCGCGACGAGCTTCACCACCAACACCAACTGGCAGAGCTATGGCGGCGAGTCGACCCTGTCGAACCTCAGCCAGATGCTCGGCCTCACCATCCACAATTTCCTGTCGGCGGCGACGGGCATCGCGCTGGCCTTCGCGCTGTTTCGCGGCTTTGCGCGGCGGCAGGCGAGCGGCATCGGCAATTTCTGGGCGGACGCCACCCGTATCACCCTCTACCTGCTGCTGCCGATCTGCGTCGTCTACGCGATCTTCCTCATCGCCAACGGCGTGCCGCAGACCCTCGCCGGGTCGGTCGACGTGTCGACGCTCGAAGGCGTCAGGCAGAGCCTCGCGCTCGGACCCGTGGCGAGCCAGGAAGCGATCAAGATGCTCGGCACCAACGGCGGCGGCTTCTTCAACGCCAACTCCGCCCACCCGTTCGAGAACCCCAATGCCCTGACCAATCTCGTCGAGATGCTGTCGATCTTCACGATCGGCTTCGGTCTGACCTGGTGCTTCGGCAAGGCTGTCGGCAATCCGCGCCAGGGCTGGGCGATCCTCGCGGCGATGCTGATCCTGTTCCTCGCCGGCGTCACCATCACCTATTGGCAGGAAGCTGCCGGCAATCCGGTCCTCCACGGCCTCGGTGTCGCGGGCGGCAATATGGAGGGCAAGGAGGTCCGCTTCGGCATTGCCGCCTCGTCGCTCTTCTCGGTGATCACCACGGCGGCGTCATGCGGCGCGGTCAACGCGATGCACGACAGTTTCACCGCGCTCGGCGGCATGATCCCGCTGTTCAACATCCAGCTCGGCGAGGTCGTGGTCGGAGGCGTCGGCGCCGGCATCTACGGCTTCCTCCTGTTCGCGATCCTGGCGGTGTTCGTCGCGGGGCTGATGGTCGGCCGCACCCCCGAATATGTCGGCAAGAAGATCGAGGGGCGCGAGGTCAAGCTCGCGGTGCTGGCGATCGCGGTGCTGCCGCTCGTCATCCTCGGCTTCTCGGCGATCAGCTCGGTGCTGCCCGCGGGCCTTGCCGGACCGCTCAACAAGGGCCCGCACGGCTTCTCCGAAATCCTCTACGCCTTCACCAGCGCGGTCGGGAACAACGGGTCGGCCTTTGCGGGTCTCACCGCCAACACGCCCTATTACGACACGCTGCTGGGCATCGCGATGTGGATCGGCCGTTTCTTCGTCATCGTGCCGATGCTGGCGATCGCGGGAAGCCTCGCGGCCAAGAAACACACCCCCGAGACGGCGGGCTCCTTCCCGACCACCGGGGGCCTGTGGGTCGGCCTGCTCGTCGGCATCGTCCTGGTCGTCGGCGGCCTGACCTTCCTGCCGGGCCTCGCGCTCGGCCCCATCGCCGATCATCTGATGATGACCAGCGGCACCCTGTTCTGATCGAGGCACATATGAGCCGTACCGCACCCAAATCGATGTTCACCGCCGCGCTGCTCGGCCCGGCGGTGGGCGACGCCTTCAGGAAGCTCGACCCGCGCGCGCTGATCCGCAACCCGGTGATGTTCACCACGGCGGTGGTCGCGCTGCTGCTGACCGTGCTGCTGGTCGTCGGCCATGACGGCCTCGCGGCGGGCTTCAAGCTGCAGCTCGTCCTGTGGCTGTGGCTCACCGTGCTGTTCGGCACCTTCGCGGAAGCGATCGCCGAAGGGCGGGGCAAGGCGCAGGCGGCGTCGCTGCGGGCGACCAAGGCCGAACTGACCGCGACCCGGAAGAGCGGCGAAAAGCTGGCCGCGAGCCAGCTCCGCGCCGGCGACCTGGTGATCGTCCGGACCGGCGAGCTGATTCCCGCCGACGGCGAGGTGGTCGAGGGCGTCGCGTCGGTCAACGAAGCGGCCATTACCGGCGAGAGCGCCCCGGTCATCCGCGAGGCCGGCGGCGACCGTTCGGCGGTGACGGCGGGCACCCGGGTCATCTCCGACCATATCGTGGTTCGCGTGACGGTCGATCCGGGTCAGGGCTTCCTCGATCGCATGATCGCGCTGGTCGAAGGCGCCGAACGTCAGAAGACCCCGAACGAGATCGCCCTGACGATCCTCCTGGTGGGGCTCACGATCATCTTCCTGATCGCGGTCGGCACCATTCCCGGCTTCGCCAGCTATGCCGGCGGCAGCATTCCCGTCGCCATTCTCGCCGCGCTGCTGATCACCCTCATCCCGACGACGATCGCGGCGCTGCTGTCCGCGATCGGTATCGCGGGAATGGATCGGCTCGTCCGCTTCAACGTGCTCGCGAAGTCTGGACGGGCGGTCGAGGCGGCCGGCGACATCGACGTGCTGCTGCTCGATAAGACCGGCACGATCACGATCGGCGACCGCCAGGCGACCGAGTTCCGCCCGGTGGGCGGCGTATCGGTCAACGAGCTTGCCGAGGCGGCCCTGCTGGCCAGCCTTGCCGACGAGACCCCCGAGGGCCGCTCGATCGTCCTGCTGGCGCGCGAGAAGTTCGGTATCACCAAGGCCGAGCTGCCGCAGGGCGCCGAGGTCATTCCCTTCACCGCGCAAACCCGTATCTCGGGGGTGAAGGCCGATGGATCGGTCATCCAGAAGGGTGCGGTCGATTCGATCTTCCGGGCCAATCCGGGCACGGGCGAAGGCCCCGTCGCGACCGAGCTGCGCCGGGTTTCCGACGACATCGCCCGCGCCGGCATGACTCCGCTCGCGGTATCGCGGGACGGCCGCCTGCTCGGCACGGTCGCGCTCAAAGACATCGTCAAGGCCGGTATCCGCGAACGGTTCGGCGAACTGCGCAAGATGGGCATCCGCACCGTGATGATCACCGGCGACAATCCGCTCACCGCCGCGTCGATCGCGGCCGAGGCGGGCGTCGACGATTTCCTCGCCCAGGCGACCCCGGAGGACAAGCTGGCGCTGATCCGCAAGGAGCAGGAAGGCGGCCGCCTCGTCGCGATGTGCGGCGACGGCACCAACGACGCCCCCGCGCTCGCGCAGGCCGATGTCGGCGTTGCGATGAACACCGGCACCCAGGCGGCGCGCGAAGCCGGCAACATGGTCGATCTCGACAGCGACCCCACCAAGCTGATCGAGGTGGTCGGCCTCGGCAAGCAGCTGCTGATGACGCGCGGCGCCTTGACCACCTTCTCGGTCGCCAACGACGTGGCGAAATATTTCGCGATCATCCCGGCGATGTTCGTCGTCCTCTATCCTGGGCTCGGAGTGCTCAACGTCATGGGTCTCGCCACGCCGCAGAGCGCCATCCTGTCGGCGATCATCTTCAACGCGCTGATCATCCCGGCGCTGGTGCCGCTCGCGCTCAGGGGCGTGACCTACCGGCCGATCGGTGCCGGCCCGTTGCTGGCCCGCAACCTGGCGATCTACGGGCTTGGCGGCCTGATCGCGCCGTTCGTGGGCATCAAGATCATCGACATCGCCGTCAACGGCCTCGGCCTGGCGTAGGAGCAATCATCATGGGTTCCGATTTCACCTCTTCGCTGCGGCCGGCGATCGTCATGACGATCCTGTTCGCGCTGCTGCTCGGCTTCGCCTATCCCCTGCTGGTCCTCGGGGTCGGGCAGGGACTCTTCTCCAGCCAGGCCAATGGCAGCCTGGTGCGCGACGGCGACAGGATCGTCGGCTCGACGGTGATCGGGCAGGCGTTCACCTCCGACCGCTATTTCCAGACGCGTCCCTCCGCCGCCGGCAAGGGCTATGACGGCCTGTCCTCGTCGGGTTCGAACTATGGTCCCACCAGCCGGGCGCTGGTCGACCGGGTCGAAGGCGATCTCGCCAGGGCGCGGGACGCGGGCATCGGCGGGCCCGTTCCGGCCGACCTGGTGACGGCATCGGGCTCGGGGCTCGATCCCGATCTTTCGCCCGCCGCCGCGCTCGCGCAGGTCGCGCGCGTCGCAAGGGCGCGCCGCCTATCCGAAGCCGAGGTCCGCGCGCTCGTGAACAGAGCGGTCGCGCCGCCGCTCCTCGGCTTCCTGGGCGAAGAACGCGTCAACGTCTTCGCGCTCAATCGACAGCTCGACGCGCTTGGCGCTAAACCGGGGCGGTGAACGAGCGACGGACCGACGGCGACCGACCTGCACCCGAGGCCTTCCTGCGCCAGGCCGCGCAGGAGGGCCGCGGTCGTCTGAAGCTGTTCCTTGGCGCCGCCCCGGGGGTCGGCAAGACCTATGAGATGCTCACCGACGGCATGCAGCGCAAACGCGCCGGCGTGGACGTGGTGGTCGGCGTCGTCGAAACCCACGGTCGCATCGAGACCGAGGCGCTGACGCGCGGGCATGAGATCGTGCCGCGGGTCGGCGTCGACTATCAGGGGCGCACCCTGGCCGAGATGGACATCGACGGTATTCTCTCCCGGCATCCCGAACTGGTGCTGGTCGACGAGCTTGCGCATAGCAACGCGCCCGGTTCGCGCCATCCCAAGCGCTATCAGGACGTCGAGGAGCTGCTCGCGGCGGGGATCGACGTCTATTCGACGATCAACGTCCAGCACATCGAAAGCCTGAACGACGTGGTCGCGTCGTTCACCAAGGTGCGGGTGCGCGAGACCGTGCCCGACCGCGTCCTCGAGACCGCCGAGATCGAGGTCGTCGACATTCCCCCCGACGAGCTGATCGAGCGGCTCAAGGACGGCAAGGTCTATATCCCCGACGAGGCGAGCCGCGCCCTCAACCACTTCTTCTCCAAGTCCAATCTGTCCGCGTTGCGCGAACTGGCGCTGCGCCGCGCGGCTCAGGCGGTCGATGCGCAGATGCTCGACTATGTCCGCGCGCATGCCCTGGCGGGGAGCTTCGCCGCGGGCGAGCGCGTCATCGTCGCGCTCAGCGAGCGGAGCGACGCCCCGGGCCTGGTCCGCGCCGCCAAAAGGCTGGCCGATGCGTTGCGCGCGCCATGGACCGCGCTGCACGTCGAGACCCCGAGGACGAGCGGCCTTTCCGCCGACGATCGCCAGCGGCTCGACCAGTCCATGGCGCTTGCCGCCCAGCTCGGTGCAGCGACCGCCACCATACCCGCCCGCAATGTCGTCGAGGGCCTGTGCGCCTATGCCGCCGAAGCGCGGGCGACGCAGATCGTGGTCGGAAAATCATCGCGTTCGTGGTGGTTCGAATTCCGGCACGGCTCGGTCGTCGACCAGCTCGTACGCAACCTGAAGGACGTGGCGGTGCATGTCCTGCCGGCCGACGGCACCCGGGCGACGGCGGCGGGCAGCCGGAGCGCGGGCCCGGGAAGGCATGGCAAGCCGAGCGACTATCTCTATTCCACCCTCATGGTCGCGGGTGTGACCGGTGGCGCGCTCGCGCTCGGCACCGTCCTCGACATCGCGAACATCGCGCTGCTGTACCTGCTGCCGGTGATGATGGCCGCCAGCCTCTACGGCTTGCGCGCGGGGCTCTTCGCCAGCCTGGCCTCGTCGCTCGCCTATAATTTCTTCTTCCTGCCGCCGACCGGCACGTTCACCGTCAACAATCCGGAAAACGTCGTCACGATCGTGGTGCTGCTGTCGGTCGCGCTCGTCACCAGCCAGTTCGCCGCGCGGATGCGTGCCCAGGCCGATCTGGCGACCTCGAGCGCCCGGCTCAACGCCGCTCTTGCGGGGTTCTCGCGCCAGCTGACCACGATCGCCAGCGACGAAGAGCTGATGCAGGCGATCTGCGCCGAGCTGGCCCGGTTGTTCGACGCGCGTGCCTGCGTCCTGACGCCCTCCGACGACGGCCCCCAATTGCGCGCGGCGTGGCCGCCCGAAGACAAGCTCGAACATATGGAACGCGCCGCAGCGCAATGGGCGATCGACAAGAGCACGCCGACCGGCCGGGGATCGGACACGCTGACCGGGTCGGACTGGCTTTTCTACCCGATGCGGACGGCGCGGGGCGTGCTCGGGGTCGTGGGTCTTGCGCGCGACGATGGCGGCGACCCCGTACCCTCCGACAAGATCGCGCTGCTGCTGAGCCTGACCGATCAGGCCGCGCTGGTGCTGGAGCGCATGCAGCTCGCCGACGAGATGCGGGATGTCGCCCGTCTCAAGGAGCGCGATCGCCTCCGCGCCGCGCTGCTGTCGTCGGTCAGCCACGACCTGCGCACGCCGCTGACCGCGATTCTCGCCGCGGTCAGCGAGATGCGCCTGGGGAGTTCGCCCGAACTGCTCGATACCGTCGAGGCGGAGGCGCAACGGCTCAACCGCTTCGTGGCGAACCTGCTCGACATGGCGCGCGTCGAGGCCGGCGTGATGCGGCTCCATGTCGAGCCGACCGACCTGACCGATGCGATCGCCAGCGCGGTCCACGACACGCGCGCGGCGCTGGTCGGGCATGAGATCAAGCTCGGGGTCTCGCCCGGCCTGCCGCTGGTCCGGGTCGATGCGCAGCTCTTTCACCATGTCCTGATCAACCTGCTCGACAATGCGGGGCGCTATGCCGATCCCGGAACGCCGATCCGCATCGACGCCGAGCGGACGCCGGGCGAGCTCGTCCTTTCGATCCTCGACGAGGGGCCGGGTCTCCCCCCGGGCCGCGAGGAGGAGGTATTCCAGACCTTCGCGCGCTTCGAGGGCTCCGACCGTTCGAAGGGCGGAACGGGCCTGGGCCTTGCCATCGTCAAGGGGTTCGCGGATGCCATGGGTCTTGTCGCCATGGCCGCCAACCGGACCGGCGAACCGCGGGGCGCGCGATTCAGCATCCATTTTCCGGAGCGGGTTCTGGTGCGGGATTTCGATCAGGAGAAGGCGCTGTGATCCGGGCAAAGGTCCTCGTCGTCGATGACGAGCCGCATATCCGCAGGCTGCTGCGCACGACGCTCGAGCGAAACGATTATGAGATCGTCGAGGCTGGCGACGCGCGCGAAGCCCTGCAGGCGCTCGCCGCCGGTCCCGATCTCGTGCTGCTCGACCTCGGCTTGCCCGATCGCGACGGGATGGAGCTGGTGCCGTTGATCCGCAAGCATTCGAAGGCGACGCTGCTGGTGGTCTCGGCGCGCGATGCCACCGACCAGAAGGTCACCGCGCTGGACCTGGGCGCGGACGATTATGTGACCAAGCCCTTCGACACCGAGGAACTGCTCGCCCGGATGCGCGCCGCGCTGCGCAACCGGATGAGCGCTGGCGGCGCCCAACTCGTGGTCAGGGTCGGCGACCTGGAGATCGACCTCGTCAAGCGGCGCGTCCACAAGGCCGGCGCGGAGGTTCACCTGACCCCGAAGGAATATGGCGTGCTGGCGGAACTCGCCCGCTTCCCCGGCCGGGTGATCACCCACGACCAGTTGCTCAAGAGCGTGTGGGCCAACGAATATGAGCGGCACGTCGAATATCTGCGCGTCGTCATCCGCAACCTCCGCCAGAAGGTCGAGAATGACGCCAGCCGTCCGGCCGTCGTCGTCAACGAGCTTGGTGTCGGCTATCGCCTGATGGGATCGGACGGCTGATCTTCGACGGCTCGCGGTCGTGATGGGCGAGGAGGACCAAGCCGGCCCGATCAAAGCGCCGGAACGGCGTCGATATCGGGCTGTTTTCCGTCGGAGCTAGGAGATCGATGCGGGAAATGGTGGAGCCGAGGGGGATCGAACCCCTGACCTCTGCAATGCCATTGCAGCGCTCTCCCAGCTGAGCTACGGCCCCGTGCCATTTCGCCGTTTGCCGGATGGGCCCGGCGGCGGAGCGCGCCCTTTAGGTCAGCTTGGGGGCCCCCGCAAGAGCCCTTTTGCATCGAGGACGGCTTTTTCAGAGAAAGGGCGCCGGAATGCCGCGAGGACGGGCATTCCGGCGCGCCCGGTCAATTCTCGTCGTCGTCGTCGGCCGTGTTCAGGCCGATATCGTCGTCGCCGCCCAGGTCGACATCGTCGTCCGGATTTTCCTCGGCATCCTCGTCGATGTCCAGATCGTCGTCCGACAGGTCGGAATCGACGGTCTTCGGTTCGGGGCCTTCCTTCTTGGGCGCGTCGAACGGCAGCGGCTGCTTCGACTTCAGCACGGGATCGGGCTCCCACGCCGTGCCGCATTCGATGCAGGTGACGGGGTTGTCCTTTTCCAGGTCATAGAAGCGGGTGCCGCACTTCGGGCAGGTCCGCTTGGTGCCCCATTCCGGTTTCACCACGGTCAACACACTCCAGATCGAAAATGAAGATAAAGTTCGCGGCCGCCCGAGTCAGCGGATGGCCGGATCGCCGGGCGCCTTGCCATAGCGAAGCGCCGCTGTCAAAAGCCGCGCCCTATGCACGACCCCGCCCCCCGACCCGCGAGCTTCTCCGCACCCGGCCCGCTTCGCGGCCGCGCCACCGTGCCGGGCGACAAGTCGATATCGCATCGCGCGCTGATGCTGTCCGCGCTCGCCGTCGGCGAGAGCCGGGTCGAAGGGCTGCTGGAAGGCGAGGACGTCCTCGCCACCGCCGCGGCGATGCGGGCGATGGGCGCGCGGATCGAGCGTGGCGCGGACGCCGCCTGGCGCATCCACGGCGTCGGCGTGGGCGGGCTGCTCCAGCCCGAAACCGCGCTCGACATGGGCAATTCGGGTACCTCGACCCGCTTGCTGATGGGGCTGATCGCATCGCACGCGGTCACCGCCACCTTCACCGGCGACGCCTCGCTGTCGAAGCGGCCGATGAACCGGGTGATCGAGCCGCTGGCGCTGATGGGCGCCGACGTCACGGCCAGCCCCGGCGGGCGCCTGCCGCTGATGCTGCGCGGCCTGTGCCCGGCGGTGCCGATCAGCTATCGCCTCCCGGTCGCCTCGGCGCAGGTCAAGTCGGCGGTGCTGCTCGCCGGGCTCAACACCCCCGGCATCACGACGGTGATCGAGCCGGTCGCCACCCGCGACCATAGCGAGCGGATGCTGAAGGGCTTCGGTGCCGAGCTTTCGGTCGAGCAGGACGGCGACGGCGCCCGCGTCATCACGATTCGCGGCGAGGCCGAGCTGAAGCCGCAGCATATCGTCGTCCCGGGCGATCCGTCCTCGGCGGCCTTCCCGGTCGTCGCCGCG
Source organism: Sphingomonas sp. Root720 (assembly GCF_001428605.1). Classification (GTDB taxonomy): domain Bacteria; phylum Pseudomonadota; class Alphaproteobacteria; order Sphingomonadales; family Sphingomonadaceae; genus Rhizorhabdus. The sequence continues at coordinate 239,252 of NZ_LMID01000015.1, read as the reverse complement.
CTGCTCGTGCCGGGGTCGGAAGTGACCATCGCCAATGTCGGTCTCAACCCGACCCGCGCCGCGCTGTTCGACGTGCTGCGGGCGATGGGCGGCGATATCGAATTCGCCAATCGGCGAGAGGTCGGCGGGGAGCCCGTCGCCGATATCGTCGTGCGCCATTCGATCCTGAAGGGCGTCGAGACGCCGGTGGAGAGCGTCGCCGCAATGGTCGACGAATATCCGGTGTTGTTCGTCGCGGCCGCGCTGGCCGAGGGCCGCACCGTGGCGCGCGGGCTGGAGGAGCTGCGCGTCAAGGAGTCGGACCGGATCGCGGTGATGGCCGAAGGGCTGCGCGCGATCGGCGCGCGGGTCGAGGAGCTCGAGGACGGGCTGATCATCGACGGCACCGGCGGCGATCCGCTGCCTGGCGGGGCGACCATCGCCGCGCGGCTCGACCACCGGATCGCGATGAGCTTCGCGGTCGCCGGCCTCGTCTCGAAGGCGGCGGTGACGATCGACGACATCGGCCCGGTCGCGACCAGCTTCCCGGGCTTCGCGAAACTGATGACCGACCTGGGGGCGGTGGCGGCATGATCATCGCGGTCGACGGACCGGCGGCATCGGGCAAGGGCACGATCGCCAGGGCCCTGGCGCGCCATTACGGCCTGCCGCACCTCGATACCGGGCTGCTCTATCGCGCGGTCGGCGTGTCGGTGGAGCGGGCGGGCGGCGATCCCGGCGACGCGGCCGACGCGCTGCGCGGCTGCGAGTTCGATCCGGCGCTGCTCGAGGATCCCGCGCTCAAGACCGAATCGGCGGGCAAGGCCGCCTCGCTCGTCTCCGCGCATCCGCAGGTGCGCGAGGCGCTGCTCGACCGGCAGCGCGCCTTTGCCGGCCAGGCCGGCGGCGCGGTGCTCGACGGGCGCGACATCGGCACGGTGATCGCGCCGCACGCCGATGCCAAGCTGTTCGTCACCGCCAGCAGCCCGGTGCGCGCCGAGCGCCGCTTCCGCGAGCTGGAGCGGATGGACGCGGGCGTACCGTTCGACGTGGTGATGGCCGACATCCTCGCCCGCGACGAACGCGACACGGGCCGGGCCGCCGCACCGCTGCGGCAGGCCGACGATGCCGACTTGCTCGATACCAGCGATCTCGGTATAGAAGCGGCCGTCCAACGGGCGATTGCGCTCGTGGAAGCCCGGACGGCAGACCGCTAGAAAAGGCGATTGCCAGCAGGCGCGACAGGGGGTCGGCAGCGATAGCCGATCCTTTGCCGTGCCTTTTATGCTTTTCCGGGAATCCACGATCGGGTCGTGCGCGGGATGCCGCAGCGGCATGGGGCCTCTGCGGCAGTTCTGGCCCGAAGACCTCCGGAGACAACCGGATGGCCGGAATAACTGAAACAGGAAGACATTCGTCTATGGCCACTATGGCAAACCCGAGCCGCGACGATTTCGCGGCGCTTCTCAACCAGACCCTCGGCGGCGAGAACGAAGGCTTCGAAGGCCGCGTCGTCAAGGGCACCGTCACCGCGATCGAAAACGACATGGCCGTCATCGACGTCGGTCTCAAGTCGGAAGGCCGCGTGGCGCTCCGCGAGTTCGCGGCCCCCGGCCAGAAGGCCGACCTCAAGGTCGGCGACGAGGTCGAGGTCTATGTCGACCGCGTCGAGAACGTCCATGGCGAAGCGATGCTCAGCCGCGACCGCGCCCGCCGCGAAGCCGCCTGGGACAAGCTGGAAGCCGAATTTTCCCAGTCGAGCCGCGTCGAAGGCGTGATCTTCGGCCGCGTCAAGGGCGGCTTCACCGTCGACCTGAACGGCGCCGTCGCCTTCCTGCCCGGTTCGCAGGTCGACATCCGCCCGGTCCGCGACGTCACCCCGTTGATGGATATCCCGCAGCCGTTCCAGATCCTGAAGATGGATCGCCGCCGCGGCAACATCGTCGTGTCGCGCCGCGCCGTCCTCGAGGAAACCCGCGCCGAGCAGCGTTCGGGCCTGATCCAGTCGCTGGCCGAGGGCCAGGTGATCGAGGGTGTCGTCAAGAACATCACCGATTACGGCGCCTTCGTCGACCTGGGCGGCATCGACGGCCTGCTCCACGTCACCGACCTCAGCTACAAGCGCGTCGGCCATCCGAACGAGATGATCAACATCGGCGACGTCGTGAAGGTGCAGATCATCCGCATCAACAAGGACACGCAGCGCATCTCGCTCGGCATGAAGCAGCTCGAGAACGATCCGTGGGAGGGTGCGGCCGCCAAGTACCCGATCGGCGGCAAGTTCACCGGCCGCGTCACCAACATCACCGAATATGGCGCCTTCGTCGAGCTCGAGCCGGGCATCGAGGGTCTGGTCCACGTCTCGGAGATGAGCTGGACCAAGAAGAACGTCCATCCGGGCAAGATCGTCTCGACCAGCCAGGAAGTCGAAGTCGTCATCCTCGAGGTCGACGCCGACAAGCGCCGCATCTCGCTCGGCCTCAAGCAGGCGATCAACAACCCGTGGGAGAGCTTCGCCGAAGCGCATCCGGTGGGTTCGACCGTCGAGGGCGAAGTCAAGAACGCGACCGAGTTCGGCCTGTTCATCGGCCTCGACAACGACGTCGACGGCATGGTCCACATGTCGGATATCGCCTGGGGCGTGACCGGCGAGGAAGCCCTGTCGCTCCACCACAAGGGCGAGACGGTCAAGGCGATCGTGCTCGACATCGACTCCGAGAAGGAGCGCATCTCGCTCGGCATCAAGCAGCTCGAGCGCGGCGGCGTCGGCGCGGCGACCGCGGACGGCTCCAAGCTCAACAAAAGCGCGGTCGTTACCGTCACGGTCCTCGCGATCACCGACGGTGGCCTCGAAGTGCAGGCTGGTGACGACGGCGCCGCCGGCTTCATCAAGCGTGGCGACCTCGGCCGCGACCGCGACGAGCAGCGTCCGGAGCGTTTCCAGGTCGGCCAGAAGTTCGACGCCATGGTGACCGGCTTCGACCGCTCGAAGAAGCCGACCTTCTCGGTCAAGGCGATGCAGATCGCCGAAGAGAAGCAGGCCGTCGCGCAGTACGGCTCGTCGGACTCGGGCGCGTCGCTCGGCGACATTCTCGGCGAAGCCCTCAAGGCGCGCCAGAACAGCTAAGGCTGTCCTGTCGAAAAGATCGGGGCGCGGAGGCTATGGCTTCCGCGCCCTTTTCTTTGTCGGGTCTCTTCCTGTCCACCGTCATTCCGGCGAAAGCCGGAATCTCCCTGGCTTTCACCGCCGGCCTTGCGTGGTTCGTCGTCGATCCAATACACCGACCCGCAGGGGTGGCGCAGATAGGTAGCGGGCAGGTGGAGGGGCGGGACGCCGCCACCCTTGACGCCAACCGTGCTCGGCCGCAGTCAGGCCGGATGACCGCAACGATCCGCATCGCCCGTCCCGAGGATGCCGCCGCGCTGGCTGCGCTCAAGCTCCGGACCTTCCGCGAGACCTTTCTCGAGGAGGGGTTCGCTATCCCCTATCCGGCCGCCGACCTCGCGATCTTCGAGGCAGATTCCTATTCGGTGCCCGCGATCGCGGCGGAACTGGCCGATGCCGGCCGGCGGAGCTGGGTCGCCGAGGCGGACGGCCGGCTGCTCGGCTATGCGCAGGTCGGCCCGTGCAAGCTACCGCACCCCGAGGCCGGCGAGGAGCAGGGCGAACTCTACCAGCTCTACCTGCTGCGCGAGGCGCAGGGGATGAAGCTCGGCAAGGCGCTGCTCGACGCCGCGATCGCCTATCTCGCGGAGACGCGGCCGGGGCCGGTGTGGCTCGGCGTCTGGTCGGGCAACGACAAGGCGCAGGCCGTCTATGCGGCGCGCGGGTTCGAAAAGGTCGGCGAATATCGCTTCAAGGTCGGCAGCTGGTACGACGAGGAATATATCCTGCGGAAGGGCTGAGCGGCACGCCTCCGCACAGCGCTGCCTCCACCGCCGACGGGGAGGGCGGGCCCCTCGTCCGCTACTCCGCCGCCTGGGCGGTGCCTTCCAGATGCTTGCTCAGGTCGATGATCTTCGACGCCTCGACCAGCCGGGCGATCGATCCTTCGACCAGCATCGCGATGCCCTCGTCGCTGGCGAATCCGCCATAGACCAGGCAGCGCGCCTGGAGGACGCGGCAGAAGGCGTCCCAGATGCGCGGGCTGGGCGGGGTCGGGTTGCTCCAGAAGGCGTCGAGAGGGCCTTCGAAGGTGATGCCGGGGATATTGTAGACCGCCTGCCCCAGCGCGATCACCGGGATGCCGCAGGCGAGCGCCAGCGTGCCGGTGGTGCTGTTGACCGTGACCACGCCCAGCGAATTCTCGACGATGTCGTCGATCTTGCCGCCCTTGGCGAAGATCACCCGGTCCGCAACATCGAGCCGTTTCGCCTCGCGCCGGATGAAGCGGCGCCAGCTGAACAGGCTGCTGTCGAGCGGATGCTCCTTGACGAGCAGATAGGTGTCGTCGGGGGCCGAGCGGGCGAAGCTCTCGATGACGTAGGACGCGCCGGCCTGCATCGTGCCGAACAGCGAATGGACGCGGATCTGGTGATCCGACGAGAGCTGGAGCGGCAGCGCGAAATAGCGCTTGCCCTGAAGCTTCGAGAGGGCGGCCTCGGCCTGTTCCTCATGGACGCCGCGCAGCGCGAACTGCTTGAGCCAGCCGAACGCCTCGGCCGGGGCCGAGCGGTCGCGGTGCGACTTGTAGTGGGGGAAGCGCCAGCGGCCGATCGACGTCCGCGCATAATAGGTCGTGGCCTCCTGCGCGCGCCGGCGGAAGCGCGAGGGCACGTTCGGCAGCTTGGCGAGCGGCGGCAAGGTGCGCGCCGCGGTCAGGTACCATTTCGGATCGCGCGGCAGCGAGCTGTGGCCGTTGACGCCGTCGAGTTCGAGCGTCGCCCAGTCGGGGCGGATATAGCCTTCCTCGAACACATGGACGCGCACGCCGCGCAGCCGCGCCATGCCGCGCGCGGCGTTGTGGAGCGGACGGCAGTCGCCGAACAGGATCACGTCGGTGATCGCGTGCTGGACCAGATAGTCGTCGACGAAGCTCGGCCAGCGCTCGGCCGTGCCGCGATAGTCGATCGCGGGCCCGGACCAGGAGGCGACGTCGCCGGCGTTCAGGTTGATGCGATGGACCGCATGGCCCAGGTCGCGCAGCGCCGAGCCGAGCCGTTCGAAGAAGGGACCGGGCGGCCCCTGCAGGAACAGGAAGCGCTGCTTGGCGATGTCGTGGAGCTTCATGCCCGGCCTCCCGCGGCGGCAATGCCGCGCCGCAGCCAGCCTTGCAGGCGCCGCAACCGGGTCAGGACGGTTTCCTGGGGAAGCGGCTGGGCCGCGAGCCGCTCGACCAATATTTCGGGAGGGCAGGGGAGTTTCGTGACCGGATCGAGATAGCGCGGGTAGAGGATCAAGGTTGCCGCCACAAGCTGCGCCTTTGTTACATTGCGGCCCCTGCGCCGTTCAATGGGCGGCGCCATGTCTCGCGTCAATCCCCAACCTGCATAGAAGGGTTGCCCATGCGTAACAACCTCGCAGCCGCGGATCAGGGCCTCGAAGCCCGAGAGCGACGTTAGCACATGGACGGCATCGACGCTGTCGAGCAGCGAGGCCATCGGCACGTCGCGGAGGACCAAATCGACATGGCGGAGCGCCTCGGCGTCGGGAACGGCCCCGCGCCGATGGCCGGCATCGACGTCGGGATGGGGCTTGAAGATCAGGAAGGCATCGGGTTCGGCGGCGCGCGCGCGGCGGATCAGGTCGAGATTGCCGTCGACCCCGGCCCTGCCGAGGCGGACCGACAGATCGTCCTCGACCTGGCCGGTGACGAGCACCAGCCGGCGGCCGGGGGCGGGGCGCTCGAAGGGGCGCCCGCCGCTGGCATATTTGCTGATCCCCTTTTCGACCAGGTCGCGCATCAGCCGTTCGGCGCGCGCGATCAGCACCGGATTGTCGATCGGGGTGCCGATCAGCCGCTCCAGCTCGGACGGCCGGCCCGGGTCGAGGTGGAGCCCCTCGCGATCGAGAATGATCGAGTGGGGCGGGTGGCAATCGCTGCCGAGCCCGGTCGAGCGCAGGAAACCGTCCTCGACCGGATGGACCGCGATGCCGTGCGCGGCGGCCTCTGCGTCGAGTCCGCGCGGTGCCTTCGACGGCCAGACCGCGATCATGCCGCCGGCCGTGCGCGCCGCCCGGGTGGCGTCGGCCGCCGAGCGGGCGAAGTGCAGCGCCTCGCCCGGCCACAGCATCGCTCCCACCTCGCGCCGCTTCCAGCCCGCGATGCCGGCGGCGACGGCGATGCCGCGATTATGATCGATCGTCTGACGCCAGAAGGCGAGCTGCTCGACCGCCGCCTCGATCGAAACCGGCCGGTCCGAATAGGGGTCGCGATAATCGGTGGCATCGATCAGCCAGGTGAAGATCGCGCGCTCGAGCGCGTCGGGGGCGCCGTCGCGGGCGATGTCGGCAAAGCGGCCGTCGCCCAGCCAGTCGACCTCGACCCCCGCCATCCAGGCGAGCAGCCCGGCTTCGTCGTCGCCCCGCGCGGCGATCGGCGATCCCTGGGCGATCCTCGTCCACGCGTTGGCTGCGCCGGGTATCCAGAAGGCGCCGCCGATCCGTTCGGCGACGATCCGCTCGGCCAGCCGGCGGGCGCGCTCGATCTCCGGCGCCGAAAGCGCGGCGCGCACGGCGCGCGGCGGCACGGCGCGGCTTACCGCCGCGACGGCGGGTGAGGTGCCCGGAAAAGGGGGGGACCGAAGGACCGGCGTGGGGGGCGTCATCTCATCGTCCGGCACGGGTGAGATTGTTCATCGCGAGAAAATACGCCCCCGTCACAGTCGATCAACTGCCTACGCGACATCGAAGCCTTTATCGTGATCGGTTCGTCCCTGATTCGGCAGGGCCCGTCGCTTGGCCGTCCTGGGGGCCGGTACAGAGCGGGACGGGAACGCCGGACCGGGTGGCCCGATCAGAACGGAACGTCGTCGTCGAGATCGCCCGCGTCGAACGGGTCGGACTTGCGCGCGGCACCGGCACCGCTCGCCCCGCCCCGGCTGCCGCCGCCGAAATTGCCGCCGCCGCCGCCAGCGCCGCCGCCATAGCCGTCATCATCGCCCCAGCCGCCACCGGAACCGCCCGCACCGCCCATCGCGCCGCCGCCGCCCGTTCCGCCGCCTTCGGCGCGGTCGAGCAGGACCATCACCGCGTTGAAGCCCTGCAGGACGACCTCGGTCGAATAGCGCTCCTGGCCCTGCTGGTCGGTCCATTTGCGGGTCTGCAGCTGGCCCTCCAGATAGACCTTGCTGCCCTTGCGCAGATAGCGTTCGGCAATACCCGCGAGCGCTTCGTTGAAGATCGCGACCGAATGCCATTCGGTGCGGTCCTTGCGCTCGCCGGTGTTGCGATCCTTCCACTGCTCCGAGGTGGCGACGCGCAGGTTCACCACCTTGCCGCCGTTCTGGAAGCTCCGCGATTCGGGGTCGCGACCCAGATTGCCGACCAGGATGACCTTGTTCACGCTGCCTGCCACGGCATTCTCCTTAAGGGTTCGGCCGGCGTCGGGACCGCCCCTCGGGCGGCTTCGAACGAACATCGGCAAGACATGCCGGGTAGCGCGCACGCCGGGGCCGTGCAAGGCCCGCGACGTCGTCCGCCGCTAAAGCCCCAGCCCGACCGCGGCCCAATAGGTGAGGCCGGCGGCCGCATAGGCCAGGACGAAGAGATAGGCGAGCATGAAGCCGGTCCACTTCCAGCCATTGGTCTCGCGTCGCACGACCGCGATCGTCGAGATGCACTGGGGCGCGAACACGAACCAGGCGAGGAAGGCCAGCGCGGTGGGCAGCGACCAGCGGCCCTGGAGGCGGTCGATCAGCGACTGTTCCTGCGCGGCTTCGTCGTCGGCGTCGATCGCATAGACGGTGGCGAGCGCCGAGACCGCGACCTCGCGCGCGGCCATCGCCGGGATCAGGGCGAGCGCCATGTCGCGGTTGAAGCCGATCGGCCGGAACACCGGTTCGATCGTGTTGGCGATGCGTCCCGCGATCGAATAGTCGATCGACGGCAAGTCGTAGCCCGCGGGCGGCTTGGGGTAGGAGACGAGCAGCCACAGCACCGCGGTGGTGAAGGCGATGATCGTGCCCGCGCGGCGCAGGAAGATCACCGCGCGCTGCCACAGGCCGAGCGCCACGTCGCGCAGGATCGGCATCTGGTAGCGGGGCATCTCCATCATGAAGCCCGGCGGCGGGCCCTTGGTGACGGTGCGCCGCAGGACATAGGCGACGAGCATCGCGCCCGCGACGCCCGCGACATAGAGGCAGAACAGCACCAGCCCCTGCAGGCCGATCCCCGGCCCGACGTCGCGCGCCGGGATGAAGGCGCCGATCACCACCGCATAGACCGGCAGCCGCGCCGAGCAGGTCATCAGCGGCGCGATCAGGATGGTGGTCAGCCGGTCCTTCGGATCGTCGATCGTCCGCGTCGCCATGATGCCGGGAATGGCACAGGCGAAGGACGACAGCAGCGGGATGAAGGCGCGCCCCGACAGCCCCACCCGCGCCATCAGATGGTCCATGATGAAGGCGGCGCGGACCATGTAGCCCGACGCCTCGAGCAGCAGGATGAACAGGAACAGGATCAGGATCTGCGGCAGGAACACCACCACCGCGCCGACCCCGGCGAGCAGTCCCTCGCTGATCAGCGAGCGGACGAAGCCGTCCGGCATTACCGCCGCCAGGCCGGCCTGAAGCCGCTGGATGCCGGTGTCGATCATGTCCGCCGGCACCGCCGACCAGGCGAACACCGCCTGGAACATCACGAAGAGGATCGTCGCGAGCAGGATCGGGCCGATCACCGGGTGAAGCGCCACCGCATCGGCGCGGTGCGTCCAGCGGCGCTTGAAATTCTCCTCGGTCGTCGCGGCGACGGCGATCGCGCGGGCGCGGCGCTGCAGCTCGACGATATCCTCGTGCAGCGCCGGATGATCGGAGGCGATGCGAATCGCTCCCCCGGCGGACGACAGCATGCCGATCGCGGCCTTCAGCTCCTCGATGCCCTTGCGGCGGACCGCCACGGTCGGGATGACGGGAACGCCCAGCTCGGCCGACAGCTTCGCGGCGTCGATCCTCAGCCCGTCGCGCTCGGCCATGTCGATCATGTTGAGCGCCACCACCGTGGGCAGGCCCAGCGAGATCAGCTGCAGCGCGAATCGCAGATGGTTGTCGAGGTTGGTCGCGTCCATCACGACGAGCAGCGCCGACGGAAGGCGTTCGCCTTCCTGCTTGCCCAGCAGCACGTCGTGGGTCACCGCCTCGTCGGGGCTCGAAGGCTGGAGGCTGTAGGTGCCCGGCAGGTCGAGCAGCTCAACCGGGCGGCCGTCGGCCAGGCTCATCCGGCCCGACTTGCGCTCGACGGTGACGCCGGGATAATTGCCCACCTTCTGGCGGGCGCCGGTCAGCGCGTTGAACAGGGCGCTTTTGCCGGCGTTGGGATTGCCGGCCAGCGCGACCAAAGGTGTCGGATTCATCGGCTCTGGCAATTCATCTGTTCTTGAGGGGCCCCACGGCGATGGCGGCGGCCTGGGCGGTGCGCAGCGCGACCGTCATGCGGCCGATCCGGCAGGCGATCGGATCGACGCCGAACGGACCCTTGTGCAGCTTCTCGACGGGGACGCCCTCATCCACCCCCAGTTCGCGCAGGCGGCGGGCATCGCGCTCGCTCAGCTTGTCCCAGTCGACGCCGACGATCGCGCCCCCGCTCTTCAACGGCAGCTTGTCGAGGGTGATCGGTGCGGCATCCTTGTCCATGCTGCGATTGATTATCAATAAGAAGAGGCGAAAGCCAGCACTAAGCTGGGTTCAGCCCTCGATGCGGTAGCGCAGCCGCCCCAGGAAGCGCGCCGGGCTGAAATGCCGATAGGGATCGGGTTTCAACCGCGCCTTGAGCTTCTCGATCTTCATGACGTCGTCGATGCGCCGGTCGAGGAAGGCGCGGGTGTCGGCGAAGCCTTCGCTGTCGTCGTCCATCCAGGCCGTCATCGTCGCGACGTAGAGCGCGGTCAGCGTGGCGCGCTTGCTGTACCAGGCGACGTCGACGCTGCCGTCGCCGATCGCGCGCCACATGCCGTCCGACGCGCGCCAGGCGAGCTTGCCGGCGTGCGCGACATGGGCGGGGCGCGCGAGGATGGCGAGCGCGCGGCGTAATGCGTCGGGATGGCGGGTCGCCGCGTCGAGGCGGGCCGTCACCGCGGCGCGGATGCGGTCGCGGATCTTCATCGACGGAAGGTCGAGCGCGGCGAGCTTCGCCGCCATGCTGCGGTCTATGCCTTCGAACCAGGCGTCGATCATGTCGATCGCGCCGTTCGGGAAGCAGAGCGCGGCACGGTCGGCGGGAACGGCCAGTTCGGCCGCGGCGCCGGCGATCGCGACATCGCCCCAGCCGTCGAAGGCGGCATGGGCCGGCAGCACGTCGGCCAGCGCCATGCGCAGCTCGTCCAGGGTCATGTCGATCGGCGCGGTCATGAAGCGGCTTCTACGACCGGCTGGTGCCGCTGACCAGCCCCGCCCATGCGGACCAGCACGAGCGCGGCGCAGATCGCGAGCCCACCCGCGACGTCGAGCGCGCCGAGCCGTTCGTCATAATAGACGCTGCCGATCAGCGCCGCGATGAACGGCTGCGTCAGCAGGCCCAGGCCGATCACCAGCGGCGACAGATGGCCGATCGCATAGATCATGCACCCCTGGCCGACCACCTGACTGCCGATGGCAAGCAACAGCAGCGGCGTCCAGTCGCCGGGCAGCAGCCGTCCGCCGTCGGCCAGCGCGAACAGCAGCAGCGGCAGCATGCCCGCGAGGGTCGAGATCAGCAGCAGCGGCATCGGCTGGAGCAGCCCGCGCGCGCGGGTCATCGCGATCAGATAGCCGGTGTAGAGCACGCCCGCGAGAATGCAGAGCAGGTCGCCGGCCAGGTAGCGCGTATCGAGCTGATAGGATCGGCCGAGCAGCAGCGCCGTGCCGAGCGCGGCGAGGAGCAGCGCGCCCGACTGGAAGCGATCGGGCAGGGTCCGCGTGCTGATCAGCACATAGCCGGCGAGCAGGAAGCTGGCCAGATTGCCGAACAGCGTCGCATTGGCGAGCTTGGTATGGTGGATGCCGATATGCCAGGCGCCGAGATCGGCGGCGAAGCACAGGCCGCCGACCGCGACCACCCCGAGCAGGCCGCGCGGCAGGCGCCGGACGGGCTGGCGGGCGAGCCGGGTCAGCAGGAACAGGAAGGGCGTCGCGAGCGCGAGCCGCCAGAAGGCCGAGGACGGCGCGGAGACGTCGGCGAGCCGCACCAGCCAGGGGCCGAAGGCAAGTGCGACATTGCCGACCACCATCGCAGCATAGGCCCAGGCGAGGACAGCCGTGCTTTCGCGATGCGGAGCAAATCTTGTCTGGTCTGGCCGGTGCATAGCCCGGCGGCTCGTCCTACCTTTCCCTCCATCACGCAAGTGCGAAAGGTTCAGGCATGCCGACATTGTTCGATCCGATCCGGCTTGGCGCCATCGAGGCGCGCAACCGTATCATCATGGCGCCGCTCACCCGGGCGCGGGCGACCCGCGAGGCGGTGCCGACGCCGATCATGGCCGAATATTATGCGCAGCGCGCCTCGGCCGGGTTGATCATCAGCGAGGCGACCGGGATAAGCCGGGCGGGTCTGGGCTGGCCCTATGCGCCCGGCATCTGGAACGACGAGCAGGTCGCGGCCTGGCGGCCGGTGACCGACGCGGTCCATGCCGCCGGCGGCCGGATCGTCAGCCAGCTCTGGCATATGGGCAGGGTCGTCCATCCGTCGATCGGCGGGCGGCAGCCGGTGTCCGCCTCGGCGATCACCGCGCCCGAGCTCGCGCTGACCTATGAAGGCAAGCAGCCCTATACCCGGCCCCGGCCGCTGGAGATCGGCGAGGTGCCTGCGTTGCTCGCCGACTATGCGCAGGCCGCGCGCAACGCGATCGCGGCGGGTTTCGACGGGGTGCAGATCCACGCCGCGAACGGCTATCTGATCGACCAGTTCCTCCGTGATTCGTCGAACCACCGCGACGATGTCTATGGCGGTTCGATCGAGAACCGCCTGCGCCTGCTGGGCGAGGTGACCCGCGCGGTGACCGATGCGATCGGCGCCGGTCGGACCGGCGTGCGGCTGTCGCCCAACGGCGAGATCCAGGGCGTCGACGACAGCGACCCCGAGCCGCTGTTCACCGCGGCGGCGGAACTGCTGTCCGACATCGGCATCGCCTTCCTCGAGATTCGCGAGCCGGGCGGGCTCGCCCACCCTCCGGTCGGGCCGGCGATGCGGAAGGCCTTTGCGGGGCCGTTCATCGTCAATGCGGGCTATGACGCGGCGGGCGCGCAGGCCGCGCTCGACAGCGGGGCGGCCGACGCGGTGAGCTTCGGCAGGCCGTTCATCGCCAATCCGGACTTGCCCCTGCACTTCGCCCGGGGACTGCCGATCGCAAGGGCCGAGGTCGCGACCTTCTACGCCCAGGGGCCCGAAGGCTATATCGACTATCCCAGGGTGGCGTGAGCCAATGCCCACCCGATCCGGGGCGTGGGCTGCGATCGTCGCCTTTTCTCACCGTCATCCGGCGAAAGCGGGATGACGGTTGCCTGTCGCCGATAGGCCCGGTCAGCCGCCGAATTTCTCGCGCAGCTCCATCATGCGCAGCGCGGCCTTCGCCGCCTCGCCGCCCTTGTCCTTCTCGGTACGGCGGGCGCGGGCGAGGGCCTGGTCCTCGTTCTCGACGGTGAGGATGCCGTTGCCGATCGCGAGGCTGTCCATCGACAGCGCCATCAGGCCGCGCGCGCTCTCGTTCGAGACCACCTCGAAATGATAGGTTTCGCCGCGGATGATCACGCCCAGCGCGACGAAGCCGTCATAACGGCCGCTTTCCGCCGCCATCGCGATAGCGCCCGGCACCTCGAGCGCGCCGGGGACGGTGACCGTCTCATGCTTGTGGCCGGCCTCCTCGATCGCGGTGCGGGCGCCGTCGAGCAGTAGATCGTTGAGATGGTCGTAGAAGCGCGCTTCGACGATGAGGAGCTTGGCCATGGTTTCGCTTTCTATTCCGCCGGAAGGATCGGCCGCTCGCCTACGACCGACAGGCCATAGCCGTCCAGCGCGATCAGCGTGTGGTGCGAATTGGTGAGCAGCACCATGTCGTGCACCCCGAGCTCGGTCAGGATCTGCGCGCCGACGCCATAGTCGCGCAGCTCGTCCATCGCCGCGGCGTCGCCCTTGTCGCGGGCCTCGACCGCACGGCTCATCCAGCCGCTGAACGGTCGGTTGAGGATGACGAGTACGCCGGCGCCCTCTTCGGCGATCATCTCCATCGACCGCTCGATGAGGCCGGACCGCGCACTGGTCTCGCCATAGACGTCGGTGAAGGGCGACAGCATGTGCATGCGCACCAGGGTCGGCTTGTCCGGGTCGATATGACCCTTGACCAGCGCGGTCTGCTCGGTGCCGGTCGCCTTGTTGTAGAAGGTCATCAGCTTCCACTCGCCGCCCCAGCGGCTGTTGAAGCGTGCCTCGGCGCGCTTCTCGACGAGATGGTCGTGCTTGCGGCGATAGGCGATCAGGTCGCGGATCGTGCCGATCTTCAGCTTGTGGGTGCGCGCGAACTCGACCAGCGAATCCATGCGCGCCATCGTCCCGTCGTCGTCCATGATCTCGCAGATCACCCCCGACGGGTTGAGGCCCGCGAGCCGCGCGACGTCGACCGCCGCTTCGGTGTGGCCGGCGCGGACCAGCACGCCGCCGGGCTTGGCGACCAGCGGGAAGACATGGCCCGGCGTGACGATATGCTCGGGCCCCTTGGCGGCGTCGATCGCCACCGCGACGGTGCGCGCGCGGTCGGCGGCCGAGATGCCGGTGGTGACGCCGTCGCGCGCCTCGATCGAAACGGTGAAGGCGGTTTCGTGCCGGGTGCCGTTGTTGCGGCTCATCAGCGGCAGGCTGAGCTGCTCGACGCGCTCATGGGTCAGCGACAGGCAGATCAGGCCGCGGCCATATTTGGCCATGAAGTTGATCGCGTCGGGGGTCGCCATCTGCGCGGGGATGATCAGGTCGCCCTCATTCTCCCGGTCCTCGTCGTCGACCAGGATAAACATCCGGCCGTTGCGCGCCTCGTCGATGATCTCCTCGATCGGCGACAGGCCCGAATAGGACAGATAGCTTTCGAGCTTCTTCAGCGTCTCGGCGGTGGGGTTCCAGTCGGGGTCGTCGAGCGACCGCAGCGAATTGGGGTGGAGGCCGGCGGCCCGGGCGATGCCGGAGCGGGATACGCCGCGCCCGGCGACGGCTTCGCGAATGCGTTCGATCAGTTCGGTGCTCATGCGATGCGAATATCACATCAAAATATGCGTCTCAACAATAGAATCACATTACAATGTGATTACCGTCTGGTGATCGAGCGAAGCTGCTCCATCCGGCCGAGATAGCGGGCCAGGACGTCTATCTCCAGATTGACGCCGTCATGGATCGCCATCGTGCCCAGCGTCGTGACGGCGCTGGTGTGCGGAATGATGTTGAGGCCGAACAATGCGCTGCCGTCGGGCTGGTCGGTGACGCTGTTGACGGTCAGCGATATGCCGTCGACCGCGATCGAGCCCTTGGGCGCCAGATAGGGGGCGAGCTCGGCGGGCGCGCGGATCTCCAGCCGGACCGAGTCGCCCTCGGTCGCGATCGATGCGATCGTGCCGACCCCGTCGACATGGCCGGTGACGATATGGCCGCCCAGCTCGTCGCCGACCTTGAGCGAGCGTTCGAGGTTGAGCCTGCGGCCCACCTCCCAGCGGCCGGGCGCGGTGCGCGACACGCTTTCCTGGCTGATGTCGACCGCGAACCAGTCGGCGCCAAGCTCGACGACGGTCATGCAGGCGCCCGAGCAGGCGATCGAGGCGCCGATGTCGATGCCGCTGGTGTCGTAGCCGCAGGCGATCCGCAGATGCAGGTCGCCGCGCATTTCGGTCGCGCTGATGGTGCCGACGTCGGTGATGATGCCCGTGAACATGTCAGATCCGCTCGTAGATGGAGAGTGTGTCGATGCCAAGCGCCCGCGTGTCGATCAGGCGCCAGCGGCCATGCGCCGCGGCGAGGTCGGTCAGCCCGATGTCGCCAATCGCGGCCCGCCCCGCGCCGATGACGATCGGCGCGGCGTAGATCAGCAGCCGGTCGACAAGGTCGGCGGCCAGGAAAGCGGCGGCGGCGCCCGCCCCGCCCTCGACGAGAAGATGGTCGACGCCGTCGAGCGCGGCGATGCCGGCCGGGTCGCGCACGGCGGTCCAGCCCGCGGGCGCGTCGCCATGGCCCAGCACCGCCCGTCGCGGGCCGCGCGCCTCCAGCCCGGCAAGGCGGACGTCGAGCGTCGGGGCGTCGGCATCGAGCGTGCCGCGCCCGACCAGGATCATCTCGTGGCGCGCGCGTTCGAGATGGGCATGGGCGCGGGCGGCGGGGCCGGTGATCCAGCGGCTCGATCCGTCGGGCAGGGCGATCCGTCCGTCGAGCGAGACCGCCAGCTTCAGGGTGACATGCGGGCGGCCGCGCGACTGGCGGGAGAGGAAGCCGGCCATCGACGCGCGGGCGGCGGTCGCCTCGACGCCGGTGGTGACGGCGATCCCCGCCGCCTCGATCCGCGCGATGCCCTTGCCGTCGGTGCGCGGATCGGGATCGCGCAATGCGATCACGACGCGCGCGGGCTTCGCAGCGACGATCAGGTCGGCGCAGGCGGGGCCGCGCGCCGAGGCATGGGCGCAGGGCTCGAGCGTGACGTGAAGGGTGGCGCCCGAGACGTCCCCGGCGGCTTCGATCGCGACCGCCTCGGCATGCGGTCGGCCGCCCGCGCCGGTCCAGCCGCGCCCGATCACCCGTCCGTCACGGACGATGACGCAGCCGACATTGGGGTTGGGCGCGGTGCGTCCCCGGCCGCGGCCGGCAAGCGCGATCGCCGAGAGCATCCAGCGGCGATCCTCGGCCGCCGTCCCGCTCAATGGTCGATGCCGAGCTGGTCCGCCAGCCTCTGATATTCCTGCTGCTTCTTGAGCCGGGCGGCATCGAGGATCTTCTGGTCGGCGATGTTCTGCTTGACGATCTCGGCGTCGGTACGGCTGGACGGCCAGCTGTTGACGAAGATGACCTGCGCCTTGGGCTTGTCGGTCTTCGAATCGAAATAGAAGCCGGTGACGATGATCACGGGCATCAGGATCGACAGCAGCGCGAACAGGATCTTGATCCGTTCCTGCTGGCGCAGGAACGCCTTGAAGTCGGCCCAGACGGCGGAGGGTCTGGAAGGGCGGGGAAAGACGGCCATGGCCGCTAGATAGTGGGCGAGGGCCCGCCGCGCCAGCCCGGGACTGCGGCGGGCCCCGTCAGGGGGTCAGTCTTCCAGGGTGAAGCGCACCGTCATCGTCCGCCAGCTCTCGGTGGCAATGCCGTCCCTGGTTGCCGGGCGGAACCTCCAATAGCGCAGCGCCTGGCGTTTCGTCGCGTCGAAGAAACCGGGATGGGTGGCGCTCACCAGCTCGACCGCCTTCACCCGGCCATCGGTGCCGATCAGCACCCGGACGGTGGCGGTCCCCTCCAGCTCGGCGCGGACCAGCTCGGACGGATAGTCGGGCTGGAAGCGCGCCATCGCCGACGGATCGATCGTCGCAGGCAGCGTCGCCGATTCGGGCGTGGCCGGTATCTGTGGCAGGACCGGTGGCAGTGGCCGGGGCGGCATCGGCGTCAGCTCGATCGTCGGAACCGGATCGCCGGTCTTGACGATTGCATCGACCCTCGTGGGTGGGGTGTTTTCGCGCTGCACCATGGGCGGCGGCGGGTCCTTCGCCGGCGGTGGTGTGTCCTTGATGCTGTCGACGATGGTCGGCAGATAGACGATGCGCTGGACCGCGTCGGGTGGTGCCAGGACGAGCGCGGCGAGGACCGCCGCATGGCCGGCTATGACGATCGTCAGCCCGGTCTTGTTGGCTCTTTTTCCTTGTTCGAAAAAACCTCCATTGGTCATGAACGCCTCCTGCTCCGAGTGCGTCCGCGCTCCGGCGGATCGCTGAGCGGATGATACATCATTACGAAGGCGTTGGCGCACGAATCCTGCGATCTCCGTAAAGATGCGGAGATGGCGAAAAGCGCCAAGTTTCCACGGTGATTCGCGCCAACTATCGGCGGATAATTTTCGCCTTGCCCTGCCTGGCCTAGCAAAAATCCCGGCATTCCAAGCTTTCGACGATTTGGCACGGCTCCTGCATTCTCCCTGGCATCGGCCGGAAGGGTGGCCGGGAATTGGGAGCTCAACGATGGTCGACAGCAACTTCAGCCTCAGCGAAGCCCGGCGCTTCCTGCTCGCGGTCGGCGGCGGACTGTTGTTCAGCCTCGCCTGCCTCACCAGTGCGATCGGCCCCGTCAACGCCAACTGCTTCTGCACGGCGTCGTCGGCCTCGCTCGACCGCCCCGCGCTTCTCTGACCTGCCTCGTCATCCACGAAGGGAAATTGCCATGTCCGTCCGCACCAACGGCTTCCGCCTCAACAAGAACGACGGCAAGATCATGGGCGTATGCGCCGGTCTTGCCGACTATAGCGGCATGGACCTGATGCTGATCCGCGTGCTGGCCGTGCTGCTCACGCTGTGCGGCGTCGGTTCGACGATCATCCTCTACCTGCTGATCGGCCTGATCGCGCCGTCGAACCGCTATTGAGGCGGGCGGCCGTCATCCCTCGCCTGTATCCGTCACTCCAGCGAAAGCTGGAGTCTCGGGAGAGGGGAGAAGAGCGGGAGGCAGGAGCCGCCTGAGATTCCAGCTTTCGCTGGAATGACGAATACAGAAACCGTGCGTCTTCACCGTCATTCCCGCTCGTGGGAGTGACGGAAGGAAATATCAGGCCGAGGCCGCCGCCCGCAACCGCTCGACCGCCCTTGCCTTGCCGATCAGCGGCAGCAGCGCGTTCATGTCGGGCCCATGCGCGCGGCCGGTCAGCGCGAGGCGGAGCGGCAGAAAGAGCGTCTTGCCCTTGCGGCCGGTCGCCGCGCCAAGCGCGCCGGTCAATGCCTTCCAGGCCCCGTCGCCCCAGTCGAGGCCCTCCGCCTGCGCGGCGGCCTGCGCCAGATAGTCGCGATCTTCGTCCGCGACGTCGGCCGATACCGATCCCTCGACCACCGCCCACCAGTCGGCCGCCTCGTCGATGCGGGTGAGGTTGGGGCGGATCGCGTCCCAGGCCGCCGCATCCATCCCCGCCGGCAACCGATCGGCGACGGCGTCATGCGACAGCATGTGGATGATCCGGGCGTTGAGCGCCTTGAG
Organism: Sphingomonas sp. Root720; assembly: GCF_001428605.1. Taxonomy (GTDB): domain Bacteria; phylum Pseudomonadota; class Alphaproteobacteria; order Sphingomonadales; family Sphingomonadaceae; genus Rhizorhabdus. The sequence goes on along the minus strand of NZ_LMID01000015.1, from coordinate 220,954 downwards.
CTCCTCGATGTCGAAGCGGGCGGGCGCCCGTCCGAAGCGGGCGAAGTCGAAGCTGTCGAACAGCGCGGCCGGATCGGTAACCGGCTCGACCGGCAGGCTGGTGCCGATCCGGGCGAGCAGCGCGATCAGCGCGACCGGTTCGATCCCCTCCTCCCGGAAGCCGTCGCAGCCGAGCGACCCCAATCGCTTCGACAGTTTGCCCTCGCTGCCGACCAGCAGCGCCTCATGCGCGAAGGCCGGCTCGGGCGCGCCGAGCGCCGCGAACATCTGCAGCTGCAGGCCGGTATTGGTGACATGGTCCTCGCCGCGCACGACATGGGTCACGCCCATGTCGATATCGTCGATCGCGCTGGGCAGCATGTAGAGCCAGCTGCCGTCGGCGCGGCGGATGACGGGATCGGACAGCAGCTTCGGATCGAGCTGCTGCGGCCCGCGGATCAGGTCGTTCCAGCCGATCGGCGATCCATGGTCGAGCAGGAAGCGCCAGTGCGGGCGGCGGCCCTCGGCCTCGAAAGCGGCACGTTCGGCGTCGGAGAGTTCGAGCGCGGCGCGGTCGTAGATCGGCGGCAGCCCGCGTCCGGCGAGGATCTTGCGCTTGAGCTCCAGCTCCTCGGCGCTCTCGTAGCAGGGATAGACCCGGCCCCGCGCGCGCAGGTTCTCGAACCGCGTCTCATAGAGCGCGAAGCGGTCGGACTGCCGCGCCTCGGCGTCGGGGTGGAGGCCGAGCCAGGCGAGGTCGGCCCGGATCGCCGTGGCATTCTCCTCGGTCGAGCGCTCCAGATCGGTGTCGTCGAGCCGCAGCAGGAAGCGTCCGCCGTGCGCACGGGCCCACATCCAGTTGTGGAGCGCGGCGCGGATATTGCCGACGTGGAGCCGGCCGGTGGGGGACGGGGCGAAGCGGGTGACGACCATGGCGGCGCGTCTTAAGCGCATCTCGTCGGTTCAGCCACCCTCTTCCCCATCGGGCACCTTGCGACTAAGAGCGCCCGAGTCTCGGCCACCGCCCTCGGGGATCCTGTCCATGAAACTTCTTGCCGGCAATTCGAACCAGCCGCTCGCCAAGGCGATCGCCGCCTATCTCGAACTGCCGCTGACCGACGCCAGCGTCCGACGCTTCGCCGACGAGGAAGTGTTCGTCGAGATCCACGAGAATGTCCGCGGCGAGGACGTCTTCGTGATCCAGTCGACGGGCTATCCGGCCAACGACAATCTGATGGAACTGCTGATCTGCATCGACGCGCTCAAGCGCTCGTCGGCGCGCCGGATCACCGCGGTCATCCCCTATTTTGGTTATGCCCGTCAGGACCGGAAGCCCGGCCCGCGCACCCCGATCTCGGCCAAGCTGGTCGCCAACCTGCTCGAGACGGCCGGCGCCAGCCGCGTCCTCTCGGTCGATCTCCACGCCGGGCAGATCCAGGGCTTCTTCGATATCCCGACCGACAATCTCTATGCCGCTCCGGTGATGTCGGCCGATATCCAGGCGCGCTTCGGCGGCCGCAACATCATGGTCGTGTCGCCCGACGTCGGCGGCGTGGTCCGCGCCCGCGCGCTCTCCAAGCGCCTCGACAACGCCCCGCTGGCGATCGTCGACAAGCGCCGCGAGCGTGCCGGCGAATCGGAGGTGATGAACATCATCGGCGACGTTTCGGGCCGCTTCTGCATCCTCGTCGACGACATCGTCGATTCGGCCGGCACCCTCTGCAACGCCGCCGCGGCGCTGCGCCAGGCGGGCGCCGAGGATGTCGTCGCCTATGTCACCCACGGCGTCCTGTCGGGCGGCGCGGTCGCGCGCGTCGAGGGTTCGGAGCTGCTCGAGCTGGTGATCACCGACTCGATCGGCGCCCCCGCCGCCGTCGCCGAGGCGAAGAAGATCCGCCACCTCACCATCGCACCGCTGCTGGGCGAGGCGATCAAGCGCATCGCCGACGAAAGCTCGGTGTCGAGCCTTTTCGACTAAGCCCTCACAACGCCGGGCGCGAGGCATCGGCCTCGCTGGGCTTCCTCGCATAAGCGCGGGGCGCGCGTTCGCGCTTGCGGACCTCATTCGAGGTCCCGCGCAGCGTAGGTCACATATCCCCCGCCCACGGATCGTAGCTGCCGAAGTTCCAGACATTGCCCTCCGGGTCGCGCGCGTCGTAGCCGCGGCCGGGGTAGCCGGGATTGTCGTGGGGTTCGGTGACGATCTCGGCGCCGGCCGCCTTCGCCCGGGCATGGTGGGCGTCCGGGTCGGCGACATAGGCGCTGACGCACATGGTGATGCCGCCGGCCTCCCTCGCGGTCTTCCACCCGAACAGCTCGGCCACCTCGCCGGGCCGCGCCGACCCCAGCATCACCATGCCGCCGTCGAGGGTGAGCTGGGCATGGTGGATGATGCCCGGGTCGTCGGGGTCGGGGTGGACGGCGTGCCGTGCGAAGCCGAAGGCGTCGCACAGGAAGTCGATCACGGCGGGCGCATCCTCGTAGCGCAGGCAAGGGATCAGGCGCGATTTGGTCATGGGTCTCCTCCTCGGCAGGCTTGCACTTTGCACCCGACGCGGGGATGACGCCAGCATGACCAACGAAGACATCATCCTGGCCAACCGTCTTGCCGAGGCGGCGGGCGAAGCGATCCGGCCCTTCTTCCGTGCGCGGTTCGAGCGGGAGACCAAGGCCGATGCCTCGCCGGTGACCGAGGCCGATCGCGCCGCCGAGGCGGCGATGCGCGCGATCATCAACGCCGAGCGGCCCGCCGACGGGATCATCGGCGAGGAATATGGCCGCGAGCGCGAGGATGCCGCCCGCGTCTGGGTGCTCGATCCGATCGACGGCACCCGCGCCTTCGTCGCCGGGCGCCCGCTGTTCGGTACGCTGATCGCGCTGGTCGAGGAGGACCAGCCGGTGCTCGGCGTGATCGACCAGCCGATCGCGCGCGACCGCTGGGTCGGGGCCAGGGGGCAGGTGACGTCGTTCAACGGCGTCCCCGCGCGGACGCGGCGCTGCTCGCGGCTGGGCGACGCGCATATCGGCACCACCTCGCCCGCGGCTTTCCCCGCGTCCGACTATGCGCGCTTCCAGAAGGTGAGCGCGAAGGCCGGCGACACCTTATGGGGGGGCGATTGCCATAATTACGGGCTCGCCGCCTCGGGTCATCTCGACGCGGTGATCGAGGCCGGACTCCAGCTCTACGACTTCGCGGCGCTCATCCCGGTGGTCGAGGGCGCGGGCGGGAAGATGACCGACTGGCAGGGGCGGCCGCTCGATGCGCGCAGCCCCGGCCAGGTGATCGCGGCCGGCGATCCGGCGCTGATCGACCAGATCGCGGCGCTCCTGAACTAAAGCGCCGTCATCCCGGCAGGAGCCGGGATCGTCGGGTTGTTACATCCCCAGCTTGTCGGGCTGCTTGCGGTCGCCGGCCTGCTTGCGGTTTTCGCTGACCTTGCCGGTGTCCTTGCGCGGCTTGCCGCTCTTGGTCCGCATCGCGCTCGCCTGCGCGCCGGCCAGGATCGGGCCGCAGGCCGCCGCCTTGGCGTCGCCGATGTCGACGAAGGCGAGCACCGCCGCGAGCGGGCTGGCGACCACGCCCAGCGCGGCGGCGGCGCCGCCCCGCGCGATCAGCTGCGGGCTGATGACGTTGATGCCGGGTTGCGCGAAATAGCCCTTGATGCCGACCGGCGACTGTCCGGAGAACAGGCTGAACTTCTTGGCGTCGGCGCGGAAGCTCATGTCGAGCGACTCGTCCTTGAAGCTGAAGCCGCCCTTCGCCGTCATGACGTTCTTGTCGGTGTCGATCAGGATCGGGTCGGCCGCCGCCACGCCGTCGCGGACGGTGAAGCCGAGCAGGCCGCAATTGATCTCGACCGGCTTCTTCAGCTTGTCCTGCAGCAGCTTCTGCACGAACACGCCCAGGTCGAACTCCGACAGCTGGATATATTGGGTCCAGAAGGTGCCCTTCGGCAGGATGATGGCGATCCGGCCGTTCGAGGTGGCGAGCGAATCGCGCAGCGTGTCGCCGGTGCCCTTCATCTGCACCCGCGCCTTGATCGTGCCGGTGGTGCCCGCCTGCTGGACGCCGAAGCCGGCAAGCAGCTTGCTCATCGGGGTCGGCGACAGGCGGATGTCGTAGTCGGTGACGACCGCCGGCACCCGCGCGTCGATCGAGATGTCGGAGGCGAGATGACCGCCGGCGATGTCGAAGCTGAACGGCGACAGCTTCATCAGGCTCTTGTCGAGGTCGAAGGTCAGGTCGACGTTGCTGATCGGGAATTTCGGATTCCGGAAGTCCTTCACCTTGTAGAGGATGTGCGCGTCGAAGGCGCGGATCGACTCGATGCGCAGCGGCGCGTCGGGCAGGATGCGGGGCGTGCCGCCGGTCTGCGCGACCGCCGCCTGGACGCCCTTCGTCGCCAGGGCCTCGGGCGCATAGCCGATGAACGGCCCGACATCGATGATGTCGACCAGGTTCGAATCGAATGCCGCGTCGAGGAACAGCCGATCCTTCGGGAAGCTGATCGTCATCCTGCCGTGCAGGTCGCTTGCGCCGTAGCGGCCGTTGATGCGGGTGAAGCGCCATTCGCCGTCGACCTTGGTCAGCTTCGACGTGAACAGATAGGTGCGGGTGTCGGGCGCCGCCACGCCGAGGAAGTCGAACAGCAGCCGGACATTGGGGCCGCGCACCTTCAGGTTGAGGTCGGAACCCTCGATCTGGGTCGCGGCCGGCAGCGTGCCGTTCAGGTCGAGATAGGTCGGGCCCGATCGGGCGTGCATTTCGAAATTGGTGCGCCCGAAGGTCACCGTCGAGTTGGGCGACAGCAGCGCCCCGTGCATGGTGAAGGGCTTGGCGCGCAGCGTGCCGGTGCCGGTGAAGGGCACCTTGCCGTCGATCCGGGTGTCGCCCGCCGCGATGTCGCCGACCTTGACGTCGGTGCGCAGCTGCAGCTCGGGATCGATGTAGCGGACCTCGCTGTTGGTCACGTCGGCGCGGCCGATCGTCGGCCACCGGAACGGCTCGCCCTTCTTGTCCGGGTCGCCGAAGGTCCAGCTGTTGCGCTTCTGCGCGTCCCACTCGGCATCCACCTTGCCGCCGTCGAGCACCAGCCAGTCGGCGCGGCGCTCGCCGCCGAAGATCAGCGGGATCGTCTTGATCCGGGTGGCGATGTGGCGCGCCTCGAAGAAATTGGGCCTGGTCGTCCAGCTGGGGTTGGAGATGGTCAGCCCGTCCGCCACGAAACGGGCGTCGATGATGTCGAAATAGAATTGGAAGTCGCCCGCCACCTTCACCTGCCGCTCGGTCATCCGGCTGGCGACCGATTCGAAGGTCGGCTTCAGGAAGCGGCCCTTGGTGACGTAGAGGACGAACCAGGCCAGCACGATCAGGCCGACGATGGTCGCCACCACCGCGAATCCCGCGGCCAGCGTCCAGTTGGCGGGGTCGCGTCGGCCGCGCGGCGGCGCGGGGTCGGAGTCGCCCTCGGGCACCTCGATCGGGGGGTGGGGGATCGGGGGGTGGGGGTCGACTACCATGACCTGGGGAAACCCCTATCCCATGGTGGTGGTTCCGATTCGGTCGGACGGGTTGCAATCCGGTCCGCCGCCGCTTATAGGCCCGCGCTTCCGCGATTTGATGGACGGTCCGGCTGTATGGGCTGCCGTGGCTGTCTGCAAACGTCGCATATCAGGAGACGAAAATGCCCAAGCTCAAGACCAAGAGCGGCGTCAAAAAGCGCTTCAAGCTCACGGCCACCGGCAAGGTGAAGCACGGCGTCGCCGGCAAGCGTCACCGGCTGATCAGCCACAATGCCAAATATATCCGCACCAATCGCGGCACCACGGTTCTCGCTGACGCCGATACGGCCCGCGTGAAGCTGTGGGCCCCGTACGGCCTGAACTGAGGGAGGACCGCTAAATGGCACGCGTCAAGCGCGGTACGACCACCAACGCCAAGCACAAGCGTATTCTTGGTGCGGCGAAGGGTTATTATGGCCGCCGCAAGAACACCATCCGCATCGCGCGTCAGGCCGTCGAGAAGGCCGGCCAGTACGCCTATCGCGACCGCAAGGTTAAGAAGCGCTCGTTCCGCGCGCTCTGGATCCAGCGCATCAACGCCGCTGTCCGCGTCGAAGGCCTGACCTATGGCGTGTTCATGCACGGGCTGAAGCTTGCGGGCGTCGAACTGGACCGGAAGGTCCTGGCCGACCTGGCGATGCACGAGGGCGAGGCTTTCAAGGGCATCATCGCCCAGGCCAAGGCCGCCCTTCCCGAAGGCGCCCGCATCGCGGCGTAAGCCTTCGGACAAGAAACAGGGAGGGCGCGGTGGCCAGGTCACCGCGCCCTTTTTGTTTGTGCTGAACGTCATTCCCGCGAAAGCGGGAATCCATGGATGGCGGCCCGCAGGAGCCTCTTGTCCTTCGTGGCCGTGGATTCCCGCTTTCGCGGGAATGACGTGGGAGAAGGCGAGCGATGGAGAACAGCCGGCGGTCTACATCCTCGCCAGTGGCAGGCACGGTACGCTTTACGTCGGAGTGACTTCCGATCTGCCTGGCCGGATCCATCAGCACCGGGAAAGCTTGATCAAGGGCTTCACCAGCCGCTACGGGGTTTCGCGCCTCGTTCATTTCGAGAGCTTCGACGACATGGCGGCCGCGATCGCCCGGGAGAAGCAGCTTAAGAAGTGGAACAGAGCCTGGAAAATCGAGCTGATCGAGGTGGGAAATCCCGGCTGGGACGATCTCGCCGTGACGTTGTTCGGCTTTCCGGCGGGCATATGAACATCTGCCGTCATTCCCGCGAAAGCGGGAATCCACGGATAGGGATGTGGAATATCGGACGCTTCGCCGTCCATGGATTCCCGCCTTCGCGGGAATGACGAATGTGGGGTTGCAGTGACGATAGAGAATCAGGACGCGCTTTCGGAGATCGCATCGGCGGCAACGCTCGCCGAACTGGAGGCGATTCGCGTGCGGATGCTGGGCAAGTCGGGGACGATCACCGCGTTGCTCAAGACGCTCGGCGGGATGACCCCCGAGCAGCGCCAGGCCGAAGGGCCGAAGATCCATGCGCTGCGCGAGGCGGTTACCCAGGCGATCGCCGATCGCAAGGCGACCCTCGAAGGCGCCGCGCTCGAGGCGCGGCTGGCGACGGAGAAGCTCGACATGAGCCTGCCCGTCTCCGTCGGCATGCAGGGATCGGTCCATCCGGTCGCGCAGGTGATGGACGAACTGGCCGAGATCTTCGCCGATCTGGGCTTTGCGGTCGCGACCGGCCCCGAGATCGAGGACGACTGGCACAATTTCACCGCGCTCAACATTCCGGAAACCCACCCGGCGCGGGCGATGCACGACACCTTCTACTTCCCCGACGCCGAGGACGGAAGGAAGATGCTGCTGCGCACCCACACCTCGCCGGTGCAGATTCGCACGATGATGACCGAGAAGCCGCCGATCCGGATCATCGCGCCGGGGCGGACCTACCGGTCGGATTCGGATGCGACCCACACGCCGATGTTCCACCAGGTCGAGGGGCTGGTGATCGATCGCGGCATCCATATGGGCCATCTGAAGTGGACGCTGGAGACCTTCGTGAAGGCCTTCTTCGAGCGCGACGACATCGTGCTGCGCCTGCGGCCCAGCTTCTTCCCCTTCACCGAGCCCTCGGCCGAGGTCGACGTCGGCTTCACCTGGGAGAAGGGCCGCCGCGTGATCGGCGGTGACCCGACGGCGGCCAATGGCGGCTGGATGGAGATCCTCGGCTCGGGGATGGTGCATTCGCGGGTGATCGCCAATTGCGGCCTCGATCCCGACGAATGGCAGGGCTTCGCCTTCGGTTGCGGCATCGATCGGCTCGCCATGCTCAAATATGGGATGGACGACCTGCGCGCGTTCTTCGACGGCGATCTTCGCTGGCTGAAACATTATGGCTTCGCCGCGCTCGACGTGCCCACGCTGTCGGGAGGAGTCGGCGCATGAAGTTCACGCTGAGCTGGCTCAAGGAGCATCTCGAGACCGAGGTAAGCCTGACCGCGCTGCTCGAAGGGCTGACCAAGGTCGGCCTCGAGGTCGAGGGCGTCGAGGATCCGGCCGAAAAGCTGGGCGCCTTCCGCATCGCGCGCGTGCTGACCGCTGCCCCCCATCCGCAGGCCGACAAGCTGCAGGTGCTGTCGGTCGACGCCGGCGATGGCGGCGAGCCGCTGCAGATCGTCTGCGGCGCCCCCAACGCCCGCGCGGGCCTTGTCGGCGTGCTCGGGCGGCCGGGCGACTATGTCCCGGGCATCGACGTCACCCTGAAGGTCGCGGCGATCCGCGGCGTCGAATCGCGCGGCATGATGTGCTCGATGCGCGAGCTGCAGCTCAGCGACGCGCATGAAGGCATCATCGAGCTGCCGGCGGATGCCCCGGTCGGCGCGGCCTATGTCGAATGGGCCGGGCTGTCCGATCCCGTCATCGACGTCGCGATCACCCCGAACCGGCAAGATTGCATGGGCGTGCGCGGCATCGCCCGCGACTTGGCGGCGGCGGGCCTCGGCACGCTCAAGCCGCTCAACCTGCCGAGCATCGCCGGGCAGGGCGAATGCCCGATCGAGATCCGCACCGACGATCCCGAGGGCTGTCCCGCCTTCTTCGCCCGGGCGGTGAAAGGCGTCGTCAACGGCGACAGCCCCGAATGGCTGGCCAAGCGGCTGATCGCGGTCGGCCAGCGACCGATCTCGGCGCTGGTCGACATCACCAACTATGTGATGCTCGACCATGGCCGCCCGCTGCACGTCTATGATCTCGCCAGGCTCGCCGGCCCGCTGGTCGCGCGCAAGGCGGCGGCGGGCGAGCAGGTGCTGGCGCTCAACGGCAAAAGCTACACGCTCGACGAGACGATGACGGTGATCGCCGACGCCAACGGGCCCGACGACATCGGCGGGATCATGGGCGGCGAGAAGACCGGCGTCACCGCCGCGACCACCGACGTGCTGATCGAGTGCGCCTATTTCGCCCCCGAGGCGATCGCCCGCACCGGCCAGAAGCTAGGCCTCGCGTCCGACGCGCGCAGCCGTTTCGAGCGCGGCGTCGATCCGCAGTTCCTGGGGCAGGGCCTCGCCATCGCGACCCGGCTGGTGATCGACCTGTGCGGCGGCACGCCGACCCAGGTCGTCGAGGCGGGCACCCCGCCGTCGGGCACCAAGGCGCTGCGCTACGATCCGACCCTGACCGAGAAGGTCGCCGGCCTCGTCGTCGAGCCCGAGCGCCAGCGTTCGATCCTCTCGGCGCTGGGCTTCGGCATCGACGCGGTGTGGAACGTCTCGGTGCCGAGCTGGCGCCGCGACGTCGACGGCCCGGCCGACCTGGTCGAGGAGGTGGTCCGCATCATCGGCATCGACAATATCCCGTCGACCCCGCTGCCGCGCGGCGAGGGCGTCGCCCGTCCGACCGCGACCCAGGCGCAGAAGGTCGAGCGCCGCGCCCGCCGCACCGCCGCCGCGCGCGGCCTCAACGAAGCGGTGACCTGGAGCTTCATCAGCGAGGCCGAGGCCGCCCCGTTCGGCGGGGGCGCCTGGACGCTCGCCAATCCGATCAGCGAGGAGCTGAAGATCATGCGGCCCTCGCTGCTGCCCGGGCTGATCGCGGCCGCGCGCCGCAACGCCGATCGCGGGGCCGGCAGCATCCGGCTGTTCGAGGTCGGCCGCCGCTATCTTGCGGACGGCGAGGGGCTGACCCTCGGTCTGCTGCTTGCCGGCGACCGCACCCCGCGCGACTGGCGCAGCGGCAAGGCGCAGGCGTTCGACGCCTTCGACGCCAAGGCCGAGGCGGTAGCGATGCTCGGCGCGGTCGGCGCGCCGGTCGATCGGCTGCAGCTGTTCGACACGGCGTCGAGCGGGGTCTACCATCCCGGCCGCTCGGGCTCTTTGCGGCTTGGCCCCAAGACGGTGCTTGCCGAGTTCGGCGAACTGCACCCCTCGGTGGGGCGAGCCTTCGACATCGAGGGCGTCGTCGTCGCGGCCGAGATCTTCCTCGATGCGATCCCCGTGAAGCGGGCCTCGGCGGACCATATGCGCGAGGCCTATGCGCCGCCGCCGCTCCAGGCGGTGCGCCGCGACTTCGCCTTCCTCGTCGCCGCCGACCGCGCGGTCGACGAACTGCTCCGCGCGGTGCGCGGCGCCGACAAGGCGGCGATCACCGACGCCCGCCTGTTCGACCTGTTCCAGGGGCAGGGCGTCGGCGAGGGCGAGAAGTCGGTCGCGATCGAGGTGGTGCTCCAGCCCGCCGAGAAGAGCTTCACCGACGCCGACCTCCACGCGATCTCCGAAAAGATCGTCGCCGCCGCCGCGAAGCTGGGCGCGCGCTTGCGGGGCTGACGCCCTCCCCGGGGAGGGCGTCAGAGCGGCATCTTGTCGGCTTTGCCCGCCTTCGCGCTCGCGGCCCGCGCCGAATAGCTGTGCCAGGTGAAGACCGCCGCGGCGCCGCGGTGCGGGCTCCAGCGCTGCGCCAGCCGTCGCGTCTCGCGCTCGCTGGGGCGTTCGGGCAGGCCGAGCAGCCGGCCGACCTCGATCTGCACGGCGAGGTCGCCGGCCGGCCAGATGTCGCCCCGCCCCTCGGCGAACAGCAGGTAGATCTCGGCCGACCACCGGCCGATGCCCTTGATCGCGGTCATCTGCGCGATCGCCTCCTCGTCGTCGGGCGGCAGCCGGTCGAAATCGATCGTCCCGCTCGCGACATGGTCGGCCAGGCTCTTGGCATAGGCCGCCTTCTGGCGCGACAGGCCGGCGGCGCGCAGCAGCTCGTCGGGCGCGGCGGCGACCGCCTCGGGCATCAGCCCGGCGCCGACCATCGCCTCCATCCTCGCCCAGATCGCATTGGCGGCGGCGACGCTCACCTGCTGTCCGACGATCGTCCGCAGCAGGGTCTGATAGCCGCGCGCGCGGATGCGCGGCTCGGGATAGCCGATCGATCCGATCATGTGCCGGAAAGCCGGTTCGACATCCGCGAGGGCATCGAGGCTGCGGCGCAACTGGTCGGCGGAAAGGCTCATTTCGGTTCCTGCTCTTGATTTCGCCGGTTCCGCGCTACATAGGCGCGCAAAATCCGGATCCTGCAAATCGGGGGAGTGCTAATGCCCAAGTTGGTTGTCGTCACGCGCGAGGGTGAGGAATCGGTCCTCGATGCCGAGGCCGGCCTGTCGGTGATGGAAGTCATCCGCGATGCCGGAATCGACGAATTGCTGGCGCTTTGCGGCGGGTGCTGTTCCTGCGCGACCTGCCATGTCTTCGTCGATCCCGCCTTCACCGGCGTGCTCCCCGAGATGAGCGACGACGAGAACGACCTGCTCGACAGCAGCGACCACCGCGACGAGCGGTCGCGCCTGTCGTGCCAGCTGACGATGACCGACGATCTCGATGGCCTGACCGTCACGATCGCGCCGGAAGATTGAGCTGTAGGATCGGGCGACCGCCCGATCCTCCTGATTCTTGCTTTTGTTGTTCAGCCCTCAAGCGCCGGGCGCAGGGCATCCGCCCTGCTTGGCTATCCTCGCATAAGCTCGGGCGCGCGTTCGCGCTTGCGGAGCCCTGACGGGCTCCGACGATAAGCTCTGCGTCGGGACATTTATGTCCCGCAAGGCCGAACGGCCGCCCGAGCTTATGCGAGGATAGCCAAGGTCACGGATGTGACCGCCGGCACCTGAGGCAAAAACAAAATTACCCGCGCGTCGCTATCGCGTAGAGCGCGATCGCCGCGGCGTTCGAGATGTTCAGGCTCTCGACCCTGGGGCTGATCGGCAGCTTCGCCAGTTCGTCGCAATGCGTCTCGGTGTTCTGGCGCATGCCCTCGCCCTCGGCGCCGAGCACGATCGCGATTCGCGCATCCCCCATCACCTGCGCCAGCGTACCCTTGGCGTGGCCGCTCAGGCCGATCCGCCAGAAGCCGGCCTCGGCGATCTCCTCGAGCGCGCGGGCGAGATTGACCACCCGGACCCATGGCACCAGCTCCAGCGCCCCCGACGCCGACCGGGCGAGCGCGCCCGATTCGGGCGGCGAATGTCGGTCCTGGGTGACGATGCCGACCGCGTCGAAGGCGGCGGCCGACCGCAGCACCGCGCCGACATTGTGCGGATCGGTGACCTGGTCGAGGACGATGAGCGGGCCGCGGCCGCCCTGTGCCGCCTCCAGCAGGTCGCCCAGCCAGATGTCGGGCAAGGGATCGACCTCGATCACCAGTCCCTGGTGCGGCGCGTCGTGCGGCACCAGCCGGCCGAGGTCGGCGGCATCGGCGTAGGTGACCGGGATGACGGGCGGCAGGTCCAGCGCCGCGACCGCCTCGCGCGTGCCCCACAGCCGCTTGACGGTGCGGTCGGGGTTGGCGAGGGCCGAGAGCACGGCATGGCGCCCCCAGAAGCGGGGGCGGCCCTGGGCGGGTTGGGACGGACGATGGCCTTTGCGCATATGCCCGCCTTAGCGATGGCGGGTGGTTTCGCGCAAGCGTCGCGGCGTTCGTCATTTTTCCCGCCACCGGGCGTTGACAGGCCGGCCCCGATTGGCCATTGAGCCGCCTCGCTTCAGGCGCCTCTGGAAGGGTGGCCGAGTGGTTAAAGGCAGCAGACTGTAAATCTGCCCGTGCAAGCGTACGCTGGTTCGAATCCAGCCCCTTCCACCATCAACGTTTATTTTTCATCGTTACCGACCGGTTCCTCCGATGGGCTTCGGCTCTTGGGGCGTGTGCGGGTTTGCGGCACCCTCATGCCAATATTATCTCGGCTGCGTGATCGTGAGTGACTTCTCGATGACGTCGTCGCCACGCCTAATTTTATATTTGTGCTCGCCAATTCGACCCTGAGCGGCGATCAATCGGTCGACGCTGGCCGGCTGGCTATCAACCTCAACGATGATATCTCCGACCATGATATCCGCCTCGTAGGCAGGATACCCGATGCGAAGTGCCCGAACGGCCTGCGCACGGTTTGTGCCGAGCTTACGCCGAAGCTCCTCCGGTAAGGGTTCGAGCATCATGCCGGTACCGCCGGGCTTAACCGGTGCGAAAAATAATAAGGTCTGTTCGTAAAGGTCGACGCTCCAAGGCGTGAGAGTCGAGCTAAAGCCGAAGGTACTGGCGGACCCGCTCAGGATACTGGAAACCAGGCCGCCACGGCCCGAAACCACCCCCGAGGCGCTCGCCGTCGTTGCGGACATGTTCGGCAGGATCACAGGTTTCATACCTGTCTTGGTCTGCTCATACTGCGCCAAGTAGACAATGTGAGAGGCGCCTATCTCCTTCCCAAATTTCAGGGCGACCTCCCGTTTTCCCATCGGCCCGGAAAAGGCCGAAGAGCCGATCGGGACGAAGCCCCGCTCCCACATGTAGTTTACAATGCTTTCTGGATCCCCCGCCGGCTTGATAAAGATAGGCGGTGTCGAGCTTCGTTCGGTGTAGTTTTCAGTGCCCGGAATCTCTTGGTAGAATTCCTTCGGCGGCGGCGCCGCGGCCGAAGGTCCGGGAATTACAACCGTAAGCGCGAAGCCGGCGACCGCGACAAAAATCTTGAGCATCGAAAGCCCCCTCTCGATTCGCGGCGTCGACCGCGACGGCATACAGGGCGTTGGACCGGGCGTAACGTCAAGTAGGGCTCCACGGGTAGAGCGGACGGTTATGCCGCTACGGGGGAAATTTTCATTTTACATCAAGGCCCTGGTGGAGCATTTCGCACGCGTTTCCTTTCGGATCGACCTCATATCCATGTCGCCCCCACCCCAGAACGGCCGAACCCGTATCGCCCATCTCTTCGGCAGCGATAGCCAGAGCGGGGTCGTGCAGGCCGGAGGCGGGACGGTCGCCAACGAGGGTGGTACCGACCTGTGGCGGCTGCGATCCGACCCCCGGGATTTCGTGCGGCTCCACATACCCCGTAATTTCGAGCGCATCCGGGCCAGGCCGAATCTCGATACCGTGGCGACGGTATTGAACCTGGTCACCGACCCCGAACTCAATCCCAGGGTGCTCGCCGCCGCGAGCCGCTTCCTGCGCGGCTTTCCCGGCCGGGTCGTCAATTCGCCGGACGCGGTGCTGGCGACCGGGCGGGACAGGGTCAGCCGCCTGCTCGCCGGGATCGAAGGGCTGGTCGTGCCCGCGGTCGCCCGCTTCAAGGGCCGCCCCCATCTCGCGAAGGTCGCGATCGAACGCGCCGGCGTCACCTTTCCCGCGATCCTGCGCCGGCCCGGTACGCACAATGGCGAGATCGTCGCGCTCGTGCCCGGGCCCGAGGAGCTGGAGGCCCGCCTCGACCCGGCGAAGACCTATCTGCTGACCAGCTTCGTCGACACGCGCGACGCCGACGCGCTCTATCACAAGATCCGGCTCTACTGGTTCGGGGCGGCGTCGCTGGTACGCCATATGCTGGTGTCTGACCGATGGAATGTGCACGGGCCGGACCGCGAGCGGTTCATGGGCGGCCATCCGCACTGGATCGGCGTCGAGCGCACCCTGCTCGACCGCGGCCTGGACGGTCTGCCGGCACCGGCGCGGCAGGCGATGCTCGGGGTCCGGGCGCGGATGCCGCTCGACTATTTCGGGATCGATTTCGCGCTGCTGCCCGACGGGCGCGCGTTGCTGTTCGAGGCGAACGCCACGATGAATTTCTATCCGCTGTCGACCGACCCGCGCTTCGACTATACGGGCGCCCCGATCGAGGCGGCGGCCCGCACGCTGTTCGATCGCATGCTCGAGACGGCGGACAGGTGAGCCGCTCCCCGTCCTTGTTCCGCCTCGAAACCGCGCGATCGTTCTATTTCAGCGAGAGGATATAGTCGGCGATCATCGCCGCCGAATCCGGATTCTTGAGGCCGCCGAACGGCATGCGGTTGCCCGGCACGGTCTTCTGCGGCTCCTGGATGAAGGCGATCAGATTGGCGCGGGTCCATTTGAGCTTCGAATTCTTCATCGCGGGCGAGAAGTTGAAGCCGGCCACGTCGCCCGCCTTGGTGTTGGCGATGCCGAACAGATTGGGGCCGATTCCGTTCGGGGCGCCCTTGTCGACCTTGTGACAGGCACCGCACACGCCGAACGCCGGCGGCTTGGGCAGCGGGGCAGCCAGTGCAGGCGCCCCCAGCGAAGCGGCGACGATCGAGGCAAGTGCAAGGCGCTTGAGCATTGAAGACCCTTTCCAGGCCGGGCGGCCGCCATGGCCGCTCGCGACGCTGGACCGTCTATTGCTGGTGGCCGCCTGTCGCAAGGCTGAACGACGACCGGCCGCGTCGGCGGCCTCCTGCTCGACTCCGATTGATTTGATCGCGTTTTTATAGCTAGATGGAAATCAGAACGGGCCTGATGGGGCAGGCTTTGTCGTTGACGGCGGCTATTCATGCCCGATGAGTATTTGCCGGTTTGACAGCGACGTCGAAGGGGGTCGATTCGTGATCAGATCAGAACTGGTACAGTTGCTGTCGCAGGATAATCCCGACCTTTCTCCCAAAGAAGTGGAGAAGATCGTGTCGACCTTGTTCGATGCGATTACCAAGAGGCTGGCCGAAGGTGGCCGCGTGGAGCTTCGCGGTTTCGGCGCTTTTTCTACGCGGGCGCGGAGTGCGCGGGTCGGGCGAAATCCCAGGACTGGCGATACCGTGCCGGTTTCGGCGAAGCGCGTGCCCTATTTCAAGCCCGGAAAGGAAATGCGGGTCCGCCTTAACGTCTGACGACGCGGCCGACCGATTCGCGCTTGGCGCGTCCGGCGAGGCTGGTTATGCACCGGCAGCGACGCTGCGGGCGTGGCGAAACTGGTAGACGCAACGGACTTGAATCCACATTCGAGTGCCCATCGGGAAACCCATGGTGCAGAACTGCTCAAATTCGGGGAAGCCTGTTTCCTGGTGATCCCGAGCCAAGCCGCCGGCCGACGTCGCAGGACGTAAACCGCGCGGAAGGTGTAGAGACTAGACGGGCAGCGCCTACGTCCGCCGCTTCTTTGTGAAGGCGGCGGATAGGGCGAAGGGATAGTCCAGACCACGAACGAACCGGTCGACCGCGGCCGGATCGGCGGCGAAAGCCGAAGTGGTACGAAAATCCGTAAGGTCGCGAGACCTGTGGGGGTTCGATTCCCCCCGCCCGCACCACAGCCTCCCGGTCCCGGCTCCCAGGCTTCGGCTACGCGCCGCATAGGCCCGGCAAAAGCACCGGTCGGATCGCGCTGGCAATTGTTAGCATATGCAAAGTCACGGTTTGCACAGGCTTTTTCTGTTTCACGCGGCGTGTTTTTGGGGCAATTGTCGCGCAACACCGTGCGCTGAGCGTGCGCAAGGCTGTTCCTTCGGCGCCGGCTCGCCCGTTCGGGAGCGGCCGGATGCGGGGATTGACGGGGCTGTGATGCGTAAAAGGGGCATGGCGAAGGCGGCACTATCGGCTCTGGCGGGGGCGTTGTCCCTGTCCGGGCCGTCCTTGGCCGCCGCGCAGCCGGTTCCGGCCGCCGCGGCGCCCGTCGCGCCGGCGCCGGCCGCGCCGCTCAAGCCCTACCGGATCAATCCCGGCGACGAGATCGAGATCTACGTCTGGGGCGACGATCGCCTCCAGCGCGTGCTCAAGGTTCTCCCCGACGGCAGCGTCTCCTTTCCGCTCGTCGGCCGGATCGACGCGCTCAACAAGCTGCCCACCGATCTCGAGGGAGTGATCGTGGCCGGGTTGGCCGATCAGTATCGCAATACCGTTCCCAGGGTGACCGTGTCGGTGAAGAATCCGAGCGGCCTCAGCTTCTCGGTCGCGGGCAAGGTGCGGGCGCCGGGCGCCTTCACCCCCGGCCATTACGTCAACGTGCTCGAGGCGATCAGCATCGCCGGCGGGCCGACCGAGTTCGCCGATCTCGGCCGGGTGAAGATCTACCGCAAGCAGGGCTCGCAGATCCAGGTGATCGACGTCCGGCTCGACACGGCCATGAAAGGATCGCCATCGGCAAGCGACCTCCGGGGCGCGATCGTCGAACTGCAGAGCGGCGATACCGTGGTGGTGCCATGAGGGGGATGCGTCGGGGGATGCGCTGTTCGGTTCTGATCGTCGCCGGCCTCGTCGCGAGTGGCCCGGCGCTGTCCGCCACGACCAAGCTGACGGTCGAGACCAATTACCGGCTGGGGTACGACACCAATCCCTTCCTGTCGGCGGGGAGCGATCTTTCCGCCACCTATGTCGAGACCGGGATCGCGCCGAAGCTGGTCAGGCAGTCGGAGAAGGGGCAGGTCTCGCTGTCGGGCCATTTCGACCGGACCGCCTATCTCGAGAAGTATGGCAAGGCCGATCGCTACGGCGGCGAGCTGGCGGCGCAGCAGCAGGTCACGCCGAAGCTGAGCGTCTTCGCCGCGCTGCGCTACGACAGCGGGATCATCGGCCAGGGCAACGACAACGTCACCGGCAATCCGGCAGACAATCCCGACGTCAACCTGATCGGCCTGCGCCGCCGCGCCGACACGTACAGCGCCAGCGGTGGCTTCCAGTACCAGGTGGGCCCCAAGGATACGGTCTCGGTCGACGGCGGCTATACCGCGAACCGCTATCGCAACGGCCCGCCCGGCAACGATTCGGACAATTATGGCGGCCGCGTCGGCTGGCAGCACGCGGTCAGCCCACGCTCGAAGATCGGGATCAGCGGCTCGGTCTACAAGATCGACTATGACACGCCCGGCCTGAGCACGCTGATCATGCAGCCGTCGGTCACCTTCTCGTCGCAGCTCAGCCAGAGCTGGACGGTCGATGCGTCGCTCGGGGTGTCGTTCAGCGACCTGTCGCTGCCCTTCACGGTGGTGGGCGCGCCGCGCAGCGCCAACTCCACCGGCCTTTCGGGCTCGCTCGAGCTCTGCCACACCGGCGCGAAGGACCATTTCTGCTTCTACGGCGATCGCTCGGTCAGCGCCTCGGGCGCCGGCGGCACGGTCGAGCAGACCCAACTCGGCGTCAATTACCGCCGCGCGCTCACCGAACGGGTCGGCTTCACCTGGACCGGCAGCTATTCGCGCAGCAAGTCGCAGGCGGGTGGCCTGGGCACGCGCCAGTTCGTCACCGGCGTCGCCGGGCTCGACTGGCGGGTGCTCCGTGGCCTGACCATCGGTGCCGAAGGCCGGTATCGCGACGTCTATGGCCAGGGCTTCCCGGTCAAGGCCGACATCGGCGGCGAGGTCTTCGCCAGGCTGCAGCTGACGGGGCGGTGATGAACGACCCGGCCGACCAGATGGGCGACGTCGAGCTTGCGGACGGCCTGCTGGCCTATCTGCCGCAGATCCTCGTCCAGCGCCGCTGGCTCGTCCTGATCCCGTTCGTCGTCGGCGCGGGGACCGGCATCGGGCTCGCCTACGGCCTGCCGGCCCTCTACCGGTCCTCGGCCACGGTCGTCGTCGAATCCAAGGAGCTGCCCGAGGCGATCGCCGCCACGTCGGTCGACGACCTGATCGACCAGCGGATCGCCCGGATCAAGCAGCAGATATTGAGCCGGCCCGGCCTGATCGAGCTGATCCGGCAGAACGATCTCTATCCTTCGCAGCGCCGCTCCCAGTCGCTGTCCGCGATCATCGAGCGAATGCGCGGCGCGACCGCCATCACGCCGGTGACGGCGGGGATCGACAAGCTCGCCGAACGGCGCGGCACGTCGAACACGATCGCCTTCTCGGTCGCCTTCACCTATTCGGATCCGGGCAAGGCGCAGGCGGTGACGCAACAGTTCACCGAAAGGCTGCTCAAGCTCGACAGCACCCAGCTGGCGGCGCAGGCCGATGCCACCGTCGGTTTCCTGCGCGACCAGTCCGCCCAGATCCAGGGCCAGATCAGCGAGATCGAGGGCAAGATCGCCGAGATCAAGTCGCGCAACGGGCTGGCGTTGTCGCGGATCGGCGGCTTCATCCCGTCGACCGCCAATTACGACGTGCAGATCTCCCAGCTCCAGCGCGAGAATAGCGAGCTGCAGGCGAAGCTGAACAGCGGCAGCACCAATGCCGACGAACGGGTGTCGCAGGCGGAGACCGGGCTGGCCGCCGCCCAGGCGCTCTATTCGGACAATCATCCCGACGTGATCGCCGCGCGGCAGCGGCTGACCGAGGCCCGCGCCGCGGCCAAGGCCAATACCGGTCCGCGCAACAACCCGGCCGTCACCGCGCAGATCGCCGCCAACAACCGCACCATCGCCTCGCTCAACGGCGCCAAGTCGGCCGACATGTCGCGCGCCAGCGCGGCCGTCTCCGCCCAGAGCGCGGCGCCGTTGATCGAGGAGAGCATCCGCCAGCTCGAGGCCAAGTCCGACGGCCTGCGCGCCAATTACGATCGTATCTCCGGCAATCTGCTGGCGGCCGAAGCGGCGCAGAAGATGGCCGCCGAGCAGCGCGGCGAGCGGCTCGTGCTGGTCGATCCGCCGACCTTGCCCGACGAGCCCAATTCGCCCAACCGCGCCCTGCTGATCATCGGCGGTTTCGCGGTGGGGATCACGGTCGGTCTCACCCTGGCGATGCTCGTCGAGCTGCTGCGGCGGCCGATCCGCGGCTCGGCGGCGTTGCAGTCGCTGCTCGGCGTCGGCCCGCTCGTGGTCATACCGACCTTGAAGCCCAAGCGTCGCGCCAAGGGCCGCAAGAAAAGGGGCGGCTTCCTGTGGCGGCGGCGGGCGGCCCGGGCATGAGCTATGTCCCGCCCGAGCCGGTAGAGCCGGCCGCGACCGTGCCGGGGGATGCCGACCGATCGACCGGCTTCGAACGGCTGCGCGAGACCGGAATCTACGGCTTCGACAGCCGCGACATGCGGTCGCGCCCCTTCACCCTGTTGCGCGCGCAGCTGCTGCGGATCGCGCGCGCGCGCGGCTGGCGGATCATCGGCATCACCTCGCCGACGCCGAAGGTCGGCAAGAGCTTCGTCGCGTCGAATCTCGCCGCCGCGCTGGCGCGGACGCCCGACCTGCACACCTATCTGTTTGACTTCGACCTGCGCCGCTCGACCATCGCCAGGAATTTCGGGCTGACGGGCGAGGTCGGGGTCTCGCATTATCTCGACGGGACGATCAACGACCTGCGGCAGGTGGCGCGTACCATCCCGAACGAGCAGCTCACCATCTTCCCCAGCTATCCCAACGCCGCCGCATCCGACGAGCTGATGGCGTCGCCCCGGATGGACTCGCTGATCGCGGCGATGCGCCAGCTGCCCGAGAACAGCCTGTGCCTGTGCGATCTGCCGCCGGTGTTCGCCAATGACGATGCCGTCATCGTCAGCCAGAAGATCGACGCCTATCTGATGGTGGTGGAGGACGGCGTCACCACGCGTAAGCAGGTCCGGGACAGCTTCCGGCTGCTCACCCCGGCTCCTTGCATCGGCACCGTGCTCAACCGTTACAGCGCGGGCTTCGTCGCCGACGATTATGGCTATGGCTATGGCCAGGCCAAGCGCTATGGCGGTTATTACAGCGATTGAGCCTGGCGCGCCGATGCCGCCGCCGGGCAGCGATCATGGCGGGGAGAACAGGGGATGAAGGTGCTGCGTCGGGCCTGGAAGCTGGCCGTGCTCGCCGGAGCAGCCGGCATCGCGATCGCGGCGGCGCCGCAGGCGAGCTTTCTCGATCCGGGCTACCTCAACCTCATCGATGTCGTCTCGCCCGCACCGATTCCGCAGGAAGCGCGGGGCGTTGCCGACCGCGAGATATTCAGGCTCACCCGCGCCCTCAAGGGGACGCCGCGCTGGGACCTGGCAGTGGCCGACGTGCCCAGCGACACCACGTCGATGATGCGCGGCTTTTCCTGTGCCGCCGGGATCTCCATGACCCCGGCCAATGCTCCGAAGACGGCGGCGTTGCTGGAGAAGGCGGCCCGCGATAGCGGGCGCGAAACCACCGAGCTCAAGGCCTTCTACAAGAAGAAGCGGCCTTTCGTGATCGATTCGGGCGAGACCTGCGAGCCGCAGACCGACGCGCTGGCGATGAGCTACGACTATCCGTCGGGCCATGCGACCCGCGGCTGGACCTGGGGCCTGGTCCTCGCCGAGATCCTCCATGAGCGGGCCGCGCCGATCCTCGCCCGGGCCCGGGCCTATGGCGAGAGCCGGATCGTCTGCGGGGTGCATAATATGAGCGCGGTGGAGGCAGGCCGGATGGTCGCATCGTCGACCATGACGGTGGTGCGCACCGAACAGGCCTATGCCGATGCGGTCGTCGCGGCCCGGGCCGAGCTGGCGGCCCTTCGCAAGCTCGGCAACGCGCCGTCGGTACAGGCCTGCGTGGTCGAGGAACCGCTCGTCACCCAGCCGATTTTCCGCTGATTCGCGGCGGAATGCGGGCAACGAAAAAGGCCGCGCCCCCAAGGGGCACGGCCTTCCCGATCCTTGGCGGCGGCCGCTGAAGCGGCCGCCAGCCGGATTACATCGCGTTCGAAGCGTTGTCTGCCGGAGCCATCGCATTCGAGTCCGCCATGGCGGCATTGGTGTCGGCCATCGCGTCGGCGGTGTTGTCGACGACGGTGGTGTTGTTCTCGACGACAGTCGTTTCCTTCTTGCAGGCAGCGACGGTCAGCGAGGCAGCGGCGATGAGCGAAAGCGCAACGATCTTCTTCATGATCGAATTCTCCGGAAGTGAATTAAAGAAAGAGAGTGGCTCGAACGATCCAATCACGTTCAGGCTTGTTTCCCCCCGAAACAGGCTGGGACTTCTTACAGTTTTGCGCAGTGCGATGCAATGTCTCTTGTTCCGGTAGTTAATTCGGCTGTTTCGGCTGTTCCGAAGCGGCCGGAACACTGGGCTCGCCGGCCGTTTCGGCGCCGTCCGGAACGGGGGCCGCCACCGGGGATGCATCGGGAGACGGAGCCGTATCGGCCCCCGGGATTCCTGCGTCCGCATCGGCCGCGCCCAGGCCGTCGTCGCTGACGGGATTCGCTTCGGCATCGGCCGCCGCCGATGTTTCCGCCGCCGCGTCGTCACCGTCCTGGTTGAGAATCTGGGCGCGCCTGCGTTGCAGGAAGGCCGACCGCGCTGCGGTATAAGGGTCGAGGCTGGACTCCAGGAAGTTGTCGGCGCCGGTCGCGATCAGGCCGTCGCGGATGCTGATCACCTCCAGCACGGTCATGCCGGTCGGCAGGCCCTTGGGCAGGCCACATTCGCGCAGGCAGACCCGATAGGGATCGGCGAGTTGCGACACGCCGGTTCCGACACCGTCGCGCAGCGTGGAGGGGCCGAGTAGCGGCAGGACCAGATAAGGGCCGCCATTGGCGCCCCACGCGGCCAGCGTCTGGCCGAAATCCTCGGTTGCGGGCCGTACGCCGAGGCGGCTGGCCTGGTCGAACAGACCGCCGATGCCGGCGGTGGTGTTGATCAGGAAGCGGCCGAGATTGCGGACCGCGCGGTCCCCCTTGCCCTGCAGGATGTTGTTGATGAGCGAGAAGGGCTCCCCGACATTCGCGAAGAAATTGCGGACGCCGTCGCGCGCCGGCTTCGGGGCGACCGCCCGGTAGACCTGGGTGACGGGCTTGACCACGACCTTGTCGGCGCCGCGGTTGACGGCCCAGATGGTGCGGTTGAAGCCTTCGAGCGGATCCTTCTCCGCAAGCCGGTCGGTGCCGACGCGGCTGGTGGTGCAAGCCGATAGGGCCAGGGCGAACGCCACGGCGCCAGTCATCTTCGCCAAAGAACGCGAAGCATGCATTGTCGATGTCCCCTTTCGGGCGGATGGTCCCGCCAAACCGTCATACTCCTGGAACGCGGCGGAGTTCCGCGCCGCAACGCATGCCCCGCACCGGGCGCAGGGGCAAGCGCCTTGACCACATATAAAGATTTCTTTATGTCCGGTTTCATGCCCGATGCGCTCGCCATCTTCCGTGCCCTGGCCGATCCGACGCGCCTGCGCATCTTCCATCTGCTGCGGGCGATGGAACTGTCGATCGGCGAGCTGGCGCAGGTGCTGGGGCAGAGCCAGCCGCGCGTGTCGCGCCATGTGAAGATTCTCGCCGATGCGGGTCTGGCCGAACGGCGCAAGGAGGGCAGCTGGGTCTTCCTCGGCCTCGGCGCGGATGCGTGCGTGGCCCCCCTGTTCGCCGCGATCGACGACTGGACCCGCGACGGCGGGGACGCCTGGGTCGATGCCGACCGTGCCCGGCTCGCCGCGGTGCGGGCCGACCGTGCCGCCGCCGCCGCCCGCTATTTCGCCGAGCATGCCGAGGAATGGGACGCGATCCGTTCGCTCCACGTTCCCGAAAGCGCGGTCGAGCAGCGCATCCTGGCGATGCTGGCCGATGGGCCGCTCGGCCGCATGGTCGACATCGGCACCGGCACCGGCCGGATGATCGAGCTGGTCGGCGCGCAGGCCAGTTCGGCGCTCGGCATCGACCGCAGCCCGGAGATGCTTCGCCTGGCCCGGGTCAAGATCGCCGAGGCCGGTCTCGACCATGCCGAGCTGCGCCAGGGCGACATGTACGCGCTCCCGCTCGGCGACGGCTCGGCCGATCTCGTCGTCCTCCACCAGGTCCTGCACTTCGCGCAGCATCCGGCGGCGGCGATCGCCGAGGCGGCGCGACTGCTGGGATCGGGCGGGCGCCTGCTGATCGTCGATTTCGCCAGCCACGACCTGGAGGATCTGCGCACCCGCGACGCGCATGTCCGGCTCGGCTTCGCCGATCACCAGATCGCCGGCTGGTTCCAGGCGGCAGGGCTCGGCTTCGATCGGGTCGAAGAACTGGTCGGCGATGCGCTGACGGTCAAATTATGGTTGGGCGTGCGCGGTCATCGCGCGCAGTTGAAGGCAGTATCATGACAAGCGTCTCCCTGAGCCAGCTCGAAGAAGCGCGCCGCGCGCTCGACACCCCGCTGTTCGCCGACCTCGCGGGCGATGCGGCGGTCTCGTTCGAATTCTTCCCCCCCAAGACCGAGAAGATGGAAGAGACGCTGTGGAGCGCGATCCAGACGCTGGCGCCGCTGGCGCCGCGCTTCGTCTCGGTCACCTATGGCGCGGGCGGATCGACCCGCGAGCGGACCCATCACACCGTCGCCCGCATCGCCCGGGAAACCCCGATCCCGGCTGCCGCGCACCTGACCTGCGTCGAGGCGAGCAAGGGCGAGATCGAGGAGATCGCCCGCGAATATTGGGCAGCGGGCGTGCGCCACATCGTCGCGCTGCGCGGCGATCCGCCGACCGAGGGCGCGGCCTTCACGCCCCATCCCGACGGCTATCGCAACGCGGCCGATCTGGTCGCGGGGCTGAAGGCGATCCATCCGTTCGAAATCTCGGTCGCGGCCTATCCCGAATGTCACCCCGAAGCGGCGAGCATGGAGAGCGACCTCGCCAATCTGAAGGCGAAGTTCGACGCGGGCGCGACCCGCGCGATCACCCAGTTCTTCTTCTCGCCCGAGGCCTATTTCCGCTTTCGCGACAAGGCGCACGCGGCAGGGGTCGAGGGCGAGATCGTCCCCGGCATCCTGCCCGTGTCGAACGTCGCCCAGACCCGCAAGTTCGCCGGGCTGTGCGGCGCGGCCATCCCGGCCTGGATGGACCGGCTGTTCGAAGGGCTCGACGATCATCCCGCCGCCCGCCAGCTGGTCGCCGCGACGATCGCCGCCGAGATGTGCCGCCGCCTCTATGCCGGCGGCGTCCGCCAGTTCCACTTCTACACGCTCAACCGCGCCGAACTGTCCTTCGCGATCTGCCATCTGCTGGGGCTGCGCGCGAAGGCCGGCCGGCTGGAGAATGCCGCATGACCCTCCGCCAATCCGAGGCCGCCATTCGCTTCCGCGAGCAGGCGAAGCAGCGCATCCTGATCACCGACGGCGCATTCGGGACGATGATCCAGAGCTACAAGCTCCAGGAGGCCGATTATCGCGGCGACTATGCCCTGCCGAGCGACCAGAAGGGCAATAACGACCTGCTGGTGCTGACCCGCCCCGATGTGATCGACGCGATCACGCGGGCCTATCTCGATGCCGGGTCGGACATCGTGTCGACCAACACCTTCAACGCGAACATCATCAGCCAGGGCGATTATGACGCCGTCCACCTGGTTCGCGACATCAACCTCGCGGCATCGCGGATCGCGCGCCAGGCGGCCGACGACTATCAGGCGAAGGACGGCCGCCCGCGCTTCGTCGCCGGCGCGATCGGGCCGACGAACAAGACGCTGTCGCTGTCGCCCGACGTCAACGATCCAGGCTATCGCGCGGTCGACTTCGACACGATGCGCGACGTCTACCAGGACCAGGCGGCGGCGCTGCTCGACGGCGGCTGCGACTTCATCCTGATCGAGACGATCTTCGACACGCTCAACGCCAAGGCGGCGATCATGGCCGTGCTCGACGAGCAGGCGAAGCGCGGGCAGGAAATCCCGATGATGATCTCGATGACGATCACCGACATGTCGGGGCGCAACCTGTCGGGCCATTCGGTCGAGGCCTTCTGGCATGCGGTCCGCCACGCCCATCCGCTGACGATCGGCCTCAACTGCGCCTTCGGTGCGGACCTGCTGCGCCCGCACGTCCAGGTGCTGTCGGCGCTCGCCGACGCGCCGGTGATGATCTATCCCAATGCGGGTCTGCCCAACGACCTCGGCGAATATGACGAGCAGCCGGCGACCACCGGCGCCTTCATCCGCGAATGGGCCGAACAGGGGCTGGTCAACGTCGTCGGCGGCTGCTGCGGATCGACCCCGGAGCATATCGCGGCGATGGCCGACGCGGTCGCGGGCAAGCCGGCGCGCGCGCCGCACGCGCACGACCACCGCACCCGCCTCGCCGGCCTCGATCCGATGACGATGGCGGCCTGATTCCTTTCCCCGTCGTGCTGAACGGGTTTCAGCATCCGTCCATCATCCGCAGCCTTCATGCGTATGGCCCGGTGGATCCTGAAACGAGTTCGGGACGACGATCATAGAAGACATATGACCATGGCAACCGCCCCCGACGATAAGCCCACCGTCTCCACCGCCCAGTTCGTCAACATCGGCGAACGCACCAACGTCACCGGATCGGCCGCGTTCAAGAAGCTGATCATGGCCGGCGACTATACCAAGGCGGTCGAGGTCGCGCGGCAGCAGGTCGAGAACGGCGCGCAGATCATCGACGTCAACATGGACGAGGGCCTGCTCGACGCCGAGTTCGCGATGACGACCTTCCTCAAGCTGATGGCGGCCGAGCCCGACATCGCGCGCATCCCGGTGATGGTCGACAGCTCGAAATGGTCGGTGATCGAAGCCGGGCTCAAATGCGTCTCGGGCAAGCCGATCGTCAATTCGATCAGCATGAAGGAGGGCGAGGAGGCCTTCCTGGAGCATGCCCGCAAGTGCCGCGCTTATGGTGCCGCCGTGGTCGTGATGGCGTTCGACGAGGTCGGCCAGGCCGACACCAGGCAGCGCAAGGTCGAGATTTGCGAGCGCGCCTACAAGCTGCTCGTGGCCGACGGCTTCGCGCCCGAGGACATCATCTTCGATCCGAACATCTTCGCGGTGGCGACCGGCATCGACGAGCATCGCCGCTACGCGATCGACTTCATCGAAGCGACCGCCGAGATCAAGAAGCGCTGCCCGCACTGCCATATCTCGGGCGGCGTCTCCAACCTCAGCTTCTCCTTCCGCGGCAACGAGCCGGTCCGTCGCGCGATGCACAGCGTGTTCCTCTACCACGCCATCCAGGCGGGGATGGACATGGGGATCGTCAACGCCGGCCAGCTCGACGTCTACGACGCGATCGACCCGGTGCTGCGCGAGGCGTGCGAGGACGTGATCTGGGATCGGTGCCCGAAGAACGGGGGCGACGCGACCGAGCGGCTGATCGAGCTCGCCGAAAGCTTCAAGGGCAAGGATGCCGCCGCCGAGAAGGCGGCCGAGGAATGGCGCGGCTGGGATGTCGCCAAGCGGCTCGAACATGCGCTG
This sequence comes from Sphingomonas sp. Root720, assembly GCF_001428605.1. GTDB lineage: Bacteria > Pseudomonadota > Alphaproteobacteria > Sphingomonadales > Sphingomonadaceae > Rhizorhabdus. The sequence goes on along the minus strand of NZ_LMID01000015.1, from coordinate 194,168 downwards.
GTCAAGGGCATCGACGCGCATGTCGTCGACGATACCGAGGAGGCGCGGCACCATTTCGCCCGGCCGATCGAGGTGATCGAAGGCCCGCTGATGGACGGGATGAACGTCGTCGGCGACCTGTTCGGATCGGGCAAGATGTTCCTGCCCCAGGTGGTGAAGTCGGCCCGCGTGATGAAGAAGGCGGTCGCCTATCTGCTGCCCTATATCGAGGCCGAGAAGGTCGCGGGCACGCGCTCGAAGGGGCGGATCATCATGGCCACGGTGAAGGGCGACGTCCACGACATCGGCAAGAACATCGTCGGCGTGGTCCTGCAGTGCAACGGCTATGAGGTGATCGACCTCGGCGTGATGGTGCCGTGGATGACGATCCTCGCCGCCGCCAACGAGAATGACGCCGACATGATCGGCCTGTCGGGCCTGATCACGCCGTCGCTCGACGAGATGGTGACGGTCGCCGCAGAGATGCAGCGCACCAACATGACGATGCCGCTGCTCATCGGCGGGGCGACCACTTCCAAGGTCCACACCGCGCTGCGCATCGCCCCGGCCTATGACGGCCCGGTCATCCATGTGCTCGACGCCAGCCGCGCGGTCGGCGTCGCCTCGACCCTGCTGTCCGACACCCAGCGCGACGACTTCGTCGCGAAGACGGCGGCCGACTATGAGGCGGTCCGCAAGGCCCGCGAAGGCAAGGGCCAGAACGAGCTGGCGACGCTGGAGGAGGCGCGCGCCAACGCCTTCGTCGCCGATTTCGCACTGAAGCCCGCGGCGCCGAAGCAGCCCGGCATCCACGCCTTTTCCGACTGGCCGCTCGAGGAGCTGCGCGAGCTGATCGACTGGACGCCCTTCTTCCGCGCCTGGGAACTGGCCGGCAATTATCCGGCGATCCTCGACGACAAGATCGTCGGCGAGAGCGCGCGCAGCCTGTTCGACGATGCCCAGGCGATGCTCGACCGGATCATCGCCGAGAAATGGCTGACCGCGAAGGGCGTCGCTGCGCTGTGGCCGGCGCATTCGGAAGGCGACGACGTGCTGGTGCAGACCGCTGAAGGCGAGGTGCGCCTTCCCTTCCTGCGCCAGCAGATCAAGAAGCGCGAGGGCCGGGCGAACATGTGCCTCGCCGATTTCATCGACGCCCAGGACGACTGGTTCGGCGGCTTCGCGGTCGGCATCCACGGCATCGAGCCGCATAGCGCGCGCTTCAAGGCCGACCATGACGATTATCGCGATATCCTGCTCAAGGCGCTTGCCGACCGTCTCGCCGAGGCGTTCGCCGAGCGGCTCCACCTCCATGTCCGCACCACCCTGTGGGGCTATGCCGAGGGCGAGCAGCTGACCAACGAGGCGCTGATCAAGGAGCAGTATCGCGGCATCCGCCCCGCACCGGGCTATCCGGCCTGCCCCGATCACAGCCACAAGCCGATCCTGTTCGACATGCTGAAGGCCGGCGAGGCCACCGGCATCACCCTGACCGAAAGCTTCGCGATGCTGCCGACCTCGGCGGTCTCGGGCTTCTATTTCGGTCATCCCGAGGCCAGCTATTTCGGCGTCGCGCGGATCGGGCGCGACCAGCTCGAGGATTATACCGCCCGGCGCGGCGTCGATCCCCAGACGGCGGAGCGCTGGCTGCGGCCGAACCTCGATTAGGCCAAGCCCGTAATTGCCGTCATGCCGAACCTGTTTCAGCATCCACCGCGTCGCAGGAGCGGCGATGCGGATGATGGATGGATGCTGAAACGGGTCCACCATGACGATAGGAGTTTTCTTACGCTTTCGCCCCTAAGGGGGTGGATGCGCTTCGCGATTCCCTTCCTGCTGGTCGCTTCGCCCTTGTCGGCGGCGGCACCTTTCACGATCGCGGAGACCGGTCGGTCCTATGCGACCCTGGCCGGCGCGGTGGCGGCAATCGGCGACGGCACGGCGACGATCCGCATCGCCCCCGGGCGCTACGACGATTGCGCGGTCCAGGCGGCAGGGCGCATCACCTACCGCGCCGTCCGGCCGCTGACCGCGATCTTCGACGGCGGCGTCTGCGAGGGCAAGGCGGTGCTCGTGCTGCGCGGTCGCGGCGCGGCGGTCGACGGGCTGGTCTTCGAGAATCTCCATGTCCCCGACGGCAACGGCGCGGGTATCCGCGTCGAGCGCGGCCCGCTGTCGGTGTCGAACAGCCTGTTCCGCAATTCGGAGGAGGGGATACTCGGCGGCGGCAACGATCCGGCGTCCGACATCGTCATCGATCGGTCGACCTTCACCGGGCTCGGTCGCTGCGACCGCGGCCTGGCCTGCGCCCATTCGATCTATCTCAGCGATTTCCGGTCGGTGACGGTCCGCCGCAGCCGCTTCGAGAAGGGGCGCGGCGGACATTATGTGAAGAGCCGCTCTCCCCGGATCGCGCTGTCCGACTGCAGCTTCGACGACAGCCAGGGCCGCGCCACCAACTATATGATCGACCTGCCCGAAGGGGCGACCGGGCGGATCGAGCGCAATATCTTCGTCCAGGGCGCCGACAAGGAGAACCACGCCGCCCTCGTCGCGGTGGCGGCCGAGGCGCGGCGCAACAGCTCGGCCAACCTGCTGGTCGCCGGCAATCGGGCTCATCAGGCCGGGGGCGCGAGCTGGCCGACCGTGCTCGTCGCCGACTGGAGCGGTAGCCCCAAGCGCCTCGTCGGCAACCTGATCGGCGCAAGGGTCGAGCCGCTGATGTCGCCAAAGGCCGATGACCCGACCTTCGTCGACAAGGCGAAGGCCGGGCTCCGCCAGCTGGCCAAGCGGATGCTCGCGCGCCTCTCCGCCTGATCGCCGCTTAGTTTGGGCAGTTGCCGCCCAGGTCGAGGCAGCGGCCGTCGACCGGGACCGGCGGACGGATGCCCGCCACCGCCGCCAGGGTCGGCGCGATGTCCACGACCTCAGCCGCCTGGTCGCGCGACGAAGCGGGGGCGCCCGGCCACCAGAACAGGATCGGGATCTGCCGGTCGTGGTTCCACGGGGTGCCATGTCCGGCGACGGCGTCGCCCGCTTTGGTCGGTATGCCGAAGCTGGTCCGTTCCGCGAAGACCGTGAATATGTCGCCCGACCGCTCGGGATCGTAGCTGAGATGCATGCGCTGCGGCATGGTCAGTGCCTCCGGCGGGGTGCCGGGCGGGACCATCGCCGCTTCGACTTCGGCGCGGGTGAACACCGCCGTCGCCTCGGGCTGCCGCTTGATCCAGGCGAGCGCCGCCAGGCGGATCCGCTCGGCCAGCGCGGCATCGTCGCCGGCGCGGACATATAGCTGGTCGGCGTCGCCGATCAGCGGCTCTTCGTCGCCGACGAGGCCGAGCTCGGCCTTGAGCGTGGCGTTGAGCCGCTCGACGAAGCCCCGGCCGTCGAAGCGGCCGGCCTTGTCGTCATGCTCATGCTGGCGCTCGGCGGCATCGGTCGAGCCATGGTCGGCGGTCAGCACGACGATGAAGGGGACCTTCTGCGCCCGCACCGCCTTGATCAGCCGGCCGATCGTCTTGTCGAGTGCTGCCTGCTGCGCGCACATCTCGGCGCCCCCGTTTCCGAATCGGTGGCCGACATAGTCGGTCGCCGACAGGCTGACCGCGAGCAGGTCGGTGGCAGGCCCATGGCCCAGCTTCTCGCGGGCGATCAATTGCGTGGCGAAGTCGACCGCCAGCGAATCGAACAGCGGCGAGGCGCGCAGCGAATTCTGGAACGCCTTGCCATCGAGATAGCCGTCGCCCTTCAGCGATGCGATCTCGGCCTCGGGCGGAACCTTGCCCGATATGTCGAGCTTGCCGAAGCGGTGCGGCTTCTGCAGCGCGGCGCAGCGCTTCGGAAGGCGCGGCCACAGGGTCGGCGGCGTCGTCTTCCAGCGGGCGAGCAGCGGCGCGTCGAACGCGGCGGCGGGCTCGGTGACGGCGGGGGTCGCCGGTCCCGCGAAGGGCGAGGTGCCGAAGCCCTCGCCGTCGCTCCACCAGTAGACCGCGTCGGCGGTCTTGCCCGCCATGGCGATCGCGGCCCGGTCCTTGCCCGAGACGGCGAAGGTGCGGGCGCCCGGCTCGGCGGCCTTGATCCAGTCGCCCAGCGTCGTGACCCGGATGTTCTGGGGGCCGCGCGCCTTCGGATCGGACGCGCCGGGCACCGCGACGCAATAGACCGACTTGCCGGTCTTGCGGTCGATCCAGCTATTGGCGACGATCCCGGTGCCGGCGGGATAGCGGCCGGTCAGGATCACCGAATGGCCGGGGCAGGTCTCGGTCGAGGCGTGGCTGTGATAGGCAACCGGATAGGCGACCCCGCGCGACAGCGTGGCGAGCCCGGCGCGGTAGCTGGAGCGGTAGCGGTTGAACAGCTCGCTCGAATATTGATCGACCGAGATGGCGAGGATCAGCTTGGGCCTCGGCGGCGGCGCTGCCAGTGCGGGGACGTGGGCGGCCAATGCGACGGCGGCGGCGAGGAGGAGCTTGTTCATGGTCATCCGTTGATTCGATCGGTTGGGCTGACGATCGCGTTGCCCGCGCTCGATGTCAGTTTGATGATCCTTTTGGCGATGTAGCCGACGCTGCAGCCGACGATCCCGGCGTGGCGGTCCAGGCGCGCTTGCCGCCGATCCAGGTTTCGAGCGGCCGGGCCGCACGCAGGTCGGCGATACCGGCGGTGAAGATGTCGCGGTCGAGGATCAGGAAGTCGGCCATGTGCCCCGGCGCCAGCGAACCGATGCGATCCTCGGCGAAGCCCGCATAGGCCGCCGTCGTCGTGAAGGCGCGAAAGGCCTCGGTCAGGCTGACGGCCTGTTGCGGCTGCCATCCGCCCGGCGGCTGGCCGGCCGGGTCCTGCCGGCTGACCGCCGCCGCCATCGCGGGGAAGGGGTTGGGGCTCTCGACCGGCGTGTCCGATCCGAACGCCAGCGGCACCTTGTTGTCGAGCATCGCCTTCCACGCATAGGCGCCGCCGAGCCGGTTCGGCCCCAGCCGCGCCTCGGCCATCAGCCGGTCGGAGGTCTGGTGGACCGGCTGCATCGAGGCGACGATGCCATTCTTCGCGAAGCGCGGCAGGTCGGCCGGGTCGACGATCTGGGCATGTTCGATCCGCCAGCGCCGGTCGCCCTTGTAGGTGGCGGCGAGTTCGTCGATCGCGTCGAGCACCTGGGCATTGGCGGCGTCGCCGATCGCGTGGACCGCGGTCTGGAAGCCGTCCATCGCCGCGCGGCTCATCAGGTTGCGCAGCTTGGCGTCGTCAAGGAACTGGAGGCCCTTCTGGCCGGGTGCGTCGGCATAGGGCGCCTTGAGCCATGCGCCGCGCGATCCGAGTGCGCCGTCGCCATAGAGCTTCACGCCGATCATCCGCAGCCGGCCGTCGTAGAGCCAGGGCGTCGGCCCGGTCCCGGCGATGGCGAGCAGGGTGGGGATGCCGCCCGCATAGGAGAGGATCCGGACCCTGAGCCGCCCCGCGTCGCCCGCCCGGCGCATTACCTGCCAGTCGTCGTCGCTCGTGCCCATGTCGGCGGTCGCGGTGATGCCGTAGCCGAGCAATATCTCCTGCGCCTTGGCAAGCGCGGCGTCGCGGTCGCGCGGCAGCATCGGCGGGACGGCGTCCATGATCAGCTTCTGTGCGGCATCGACGAACACGCCGGTCGGGCGGCCCCTGGCGTCGCGCTCGATGCGGCCGCCGGGCGGGTCCTTGGTCGCGGCGGTGATCCCGGCCGCGGCGATCGCCGCCGAATTGGCGAGGAGGGCGTGGCCGTCGACCCGATCGAGCACGACCGGCCGGCCCGGGGTCACCGCGTCGATGTCCGCCGCGGTCGGGAAGCGGCCCAGCCCCCAGCGCTCCTGGTTCCAGCCGCCGCCCCGGATCCAGGGCGGGGTGGGCCGGGCGGCGGCATATGTGCGCAGCGCCGCCTGCATCTCGGCCAGGCTGCGCGTGCCCGACAGGTCGAGCGACAGCGCGGCCTCGCCCAGCGCCATCACATGGCTGTGCGCGTCGACCAGGCCCGGGACGACGGTGCGGCCCCCGGCGTCGAGCCGGAAGTCGAGCTTCTCGGGCCGCTTGTCGTTGCGGTCGAGCAGCTTCGCGACCTTCCCCCGCTCGTCGATCAGCAGGCCGTTGAAGCGGACCAGCTGTCCCTTGCCGTCGAAGGTGTAGCCATTGGCATTGTCGATCAGGCCGTCGGCCAGCGCGGGGGTGGCGAGGAGGGCGAGGGCGAGGGCGAGTCGCTTCGTCCTTCCGCCGTCATTCCCGCGAAAGCGGGAGTCCATGGACGGCGGCACCTTCGAGCAACGAGCGTTCCGTGATCGTGGATTTCCGCTTTCCCGGGAATGACGAAAAGGGAGTGTGACGATCATGCAATCGTCCCCTGAAGGGAAAGGGGCTTCACGTCTTCGGCAGCCTCTTCACCACCGAGGAAATGTCGAGCCGGCCGCAGCCGAGCGCCTGGGCGTCGGCATAGAACTGGTCGGCGAGCGCCGCGAACGGGAGCGAGGCGCCGTTGGAACGGGCCTCCTCGATCGCGATGCCGAGGTCCTTGCGCATCCAGTTGACCGCGAAGCCGAAATCGAAGCTGTCGTCCGACATCGTCTTCCAGCGGTTGACCATGTACCAGCTCGCCGCCGCCCCGCCCGACACCGCCTCGAACACCTTGTCGAGGTCGAGATCGGCGTTCTGGGCGAAGCGCAGCGCCTCGGCCGCGCTCTGCATCGCGCCGGCGATGCAGATCTGGTTGACCATCTTGGTGGTCTGGCCCGCGCCGGGTCCGCCGATGTGGACGATCCGCGACGAATAGGCCTCCATCAGCGGGATCGCCGCCTCCATCGCCTTGTCCGATCCGCCGCACATGATCGACAGCGTGCCGGCCTCGGCGCCCGACTGGCCGCCCGAGACGGGGGCGTCGACGACCAGCAGGCCGCGATCGCGGCCCTCGACGGCGAGCTGGCGGGCGATCTTCGCCGATGCCGTGGTGTGGTCGATGTAGAGCGCGCCCTTCTTCATCGCGGCGAAGCAGCCGTCCTTGCGCAGGGTCACCGCCTCGAGGTCGCCGTCGGCGCCGACGCAGCTCAGCACCGCATCGGCATCCTCGGCGGCCGCGGCCGGGGTGGGTGCCCAGCGCCCCCCATGCTTTTCGACCCAGGCTTCGGCCTTGGCGCGGGTCCGGTTGTAGACGGTGACGTCATGGCCCGCCTCGGCCAGGTGTCGCGCGATAGGGGCGCCCATCGCGCCCATCCCCAGAAAGCTCAGTTTTGCCATGGGCATCGCATAAGATGGATTTTCCGGCGGCGCTAGGAGTCTGCTGACTAATCGGCTATGGCGCGGCCACTATGGCAAGCGTGCAGATCCAGACCGACGCCGACGGCGTCCCCGTGACGATCGATGACGTCCGCGCAGCGCATGCGCGGATTTCCTCGTCGATCGTTCGTACCCCGATCCTGAGAAGCCGCACGCTCAGCAACATTACCGGCGCCAATGTCTGGCTGAAATTCGAGAATCTCCAGTTCACCGCCGCCTATAAGGAACGCGGCGCGCTCAACAAGCTGCTCCAGCTCACCGACGAGCAGAAGGCGCGCGGCGTGATCGCCGCGTCGGCCGGCAACCACGCCCAGGGCCTCGCCTATCATGGCGCGCGGCTCGGCATTCCGGTCACGATCGTGATGCCCAAGCCGACCCCGACGGTGAAGGTCCAGCAGACCGAGGGCCATGGCGCGCGCGTCGTCATGGCGGGCGAGCGCTACGACGATGCCTATGAGGCCGCGCGCCTGCTCGAGCAGCGCGAGGGGCTGACCTTCGTCCATCCGTTCGACGATCCCGACGTGATCGCGGGGCAGGGCACGGTCGCGCTCGAAATGCTCGAGGACGCGCCCGAGATCGACACGCTGGTCGTGCCGATCGGCGGCGGGGGCCTGATTTCGGGGAGCGCCGTGGTCGCGCGTTCGGCACCGCGTCCGCCGCGGGTGATCGGCGTCCAGGCCGAGCTCTATCCGTCGATGTACGCCAAGATGAAAGGGCTGATCCTGCCCTGCGAAGGCGATACGCTGGCCGAGGGCATCGCCGTCAAACAGCCGGGCCTCGTCACCAGCGGCATCGTCCGCTCGCTGGTCGACGACATCGTGCTGGTGAACGAGCGCGACATGGAAACGGCGCTGTCGATGCTGCTCCAGATCGAGAAGACCGTGGTCGAGGGCGCCGGCGCGGCCGGCCTCGCCGCGCTGCTCGGCCATCCGAAGCTGATCCGCGGGCGCAATGTCGGCGTGATCCTGACCGGCGGCAACATCGACACCCGCCTGCTCGCCAACGTGCTGCTGCGCGACCTTGCCCGCTCGGGCCGGCTCGCGCGCCTCAGCATCCGGCTGCAGGACCGGCCCGGCGCGTTGTTCCACGTCGCCCGCGTGTTCGACGAGCAGCAGGTCAACATCGTGGAGGTCTATCACCAGCGCGTCTTCACGACCCTGCCCGCCAAGGGCCTGATCGCGGAGATCGAATGCGAGACCCGCGACGCGGCGCATCTCGAACGGCTCCTCAAGGCGCTGAACCACGAGGGCTATGAGGTGCAGACGGTCGAAGCCGGCTGAGGCCGGCTTGGGCCGTTTGTTTGTTGGCCCTCAAGCGCCGGGCGCGAGGCATCCGCCTCGCTTGGCTATCCTCGCATAAGCTCGGGCGCGCGTCCGCGCGTGCGGATCCTTGGCAGGCTCCGACGATCAACTCTGCGTCGGGACGCGTCAGCGCCCCGCAAGGCCGAACGGCCGCCCGAGCTTATGCGAGGATAGCCAAGGTCGCGGATGCGACCGCCGGCGCCTGAGGCTTTCAGACAAAAGCCTAAAAAGAATCGAGGTTAATGGTCTTTTCATGACGTCCATGCGTAGGCATAGTCCCGGAAGGACCAGTGGGGTCGGTAATTTCATGGGGCAGGCTTTCGAATGACGGCGCAGTTCCGATTTCCGCGCTTCTTCGTGACGACCCCCGGCCCTTGCCCCTATCTGGCCGGCCGTACCGAGCGGAAGGTGTTCACCGAACTGTCGGGCCCCAACGCTTCCGAGCTCAACGATGCGCTCGGCCGAATCGGTTTCCGCCGCAGCCAGGGCGTCGCCTATCGGCCGACCTGCGTCGATTGCCAGGCCTGCGTCTCGGTCCGCGTCGCCGCTGCCGAGTTCAAGCCCAACGCCAGCCAGCGCAAGCTGATGCGCCGTCATGCCGACCTTGAGGTCAGCGTGTGCAAGCCCTGGACGACCGAGGAGCAGTTCGCGCTGCTGCGCCGCTATCTCAAGGCCCGGCACCCGGGCGGCGGCATGGCCCAGATGGACGAGCTCGATTTCGCCGACATGGTCGAGCAGACCCCGGTGAAGACCCATGTCGTCGAATATCGCGAACCCGCCTCGAACGGCCGTCCGGGCAAATTGGTCGGCGCCTGCCTGACCGATACCCAGTCCGACGGCCTGTCGATGGTCTACAGCTTTTTCGAGACCGAGGACGACGCGCGCCCCGGCATGGGCACCTACATCATCCTCGAGCATATCCGCCGCGCCGCCGAAAACGGCCTGCCCTACGTCTATCTCGGCTATTGGGTCGAGGGCTCGGCACGTATGCAGTACAAGACCCGTTTCCAGCCGCTCGAACGGCTGTCGGCGGGCGGCTGGCACCGGTTCGAGGCGCCCGCGCTGCCGGCCGAGGGTGCGGCTGCCGGTTTCCCGGCCCCGTCGAAGCTCAGCCAGCTGATCTGACGCCGCCGCGATCGTCCTGGCGAAAGCCAGGATCTCCCTTTTTCTCCGTCTTTCCACGCCGCCGCCGACGGAAGGGCCGGGGTGACCACGGTTTTCGCGGCGATGGCGGCCCCGGCGCCTATTTCGCCGGTGGTGCCGCCGTTACCCGCCAGATCTTGCCGCCGACATCGTCGGTAACGAGCAGCCCGCCACGCGTGCCGACCGTCACCGCCACCGGTCGACCGCGTGCCTCCCCGTCGGCGGAGAGGAAGCCGGTCAGTACGTCGACCGGCTTGCCCATCGGCTTGCCCTGGGCGAACGGGACGAACACCACCTTGTAGCCCGAGCGCGGCCGGCGGTTCCACGAGCCATGCTCGGCGATGAAGGCACCGCTCGCATATTCCGGCCCGAGGATCGCGCCGTCGGTGAAGGTCAGGCCCAGCGCGGCGACATGCGGCCCCAGCGCATAGTCCGGCCGGATGACATAGGATTGGAGGTCGTCCTCCGGCTCGGGCACGCGCTTGTCGACATAGCCGCCCCAATAATACCAGGGCCAGCCGTAGAAGCCGCCGAGCTGCACTTCGGTCAGATAGTCGGGGACCAGGTCCGACCCGATCATGTCGCGTTCGTTGACCACGGTCCACAGGTCGCCGGTGGTGGGCTCATAGGCCATGCCGTTCGGATTGCGCAGGCCATAGGCGAAGACCCGGTCCTTGCCCGAGGGCAGGGCGACCTGAAGGATAGCGGCGCGCTTCTCCTCGAGGTCCAGCCCGCGCTCGGCGATGTTCGACGCCGAGCCGACCGCGACGTAGATCGACTTGCCGTCGGGCGCGAGCAGCAGGTTCCGGGCCCAATGGTTATAGCCGCCCGGCAGCTTCGCGACGACGACCGGCTTGGCGTCGATCTTCGTCTGTCCGGGGGTGAAGGGGACGCGGACCAGCGCGTCGGTATTGCCGATATAGAGCTGGCCGTCGGTCCAGGCCATGCCGCTCGGCGAGTTCAGTCCCGCGATCAGCACCGTCTTCAGCTCGGCCTTGCCGTCGCCGTCGGCATCGCGCAGCAGGATGATCCGGTTGGGGGACGCGACGCCCGCGCCCGCGCGTGCCATCGCCTTCTCCATGACGAAGCCGGTGATGCCGCCGCCGCCATTCTCGTCGTCGCGCGTCGGCGAGTTGCTTTCGCTCACCAGTATGTCGCCATTGGGCAGGGCGTAGATCCAGCGTGGATGGGTCAGCCCTTCGGCGAAGGCGGCGACCGACAATCCCGCGGCGGCGGTGGGTTTCTCGCCCGCCTTCCAGCCGGTCGCCTTGGCGACGTTCAGCGTCGGGATCAGCGTCTCCCGCGGCGCGGTGATCTCGGGCCTGGGGCCGGTCACCTTGGCGAAGTCGACCTCGGCGGTCTCGCTGGTCGCCAGCACGTAGAGCGCCGCCAGCGCCGCGATGACGAGCAGGACGGGCAGGGCGATCAGCAGCTTCTTCTTGGTCGTCACGGCAGCTCTCCGACGGGCTTCATTCCGCCCCTATATCGCATCCATCCGGCAATCGACATCGTGGGAGAGCGGGAAATTCCGGAGAAAGTTCCGGCATCTCGCATCGCCCGCTCCGGTCCCGCCGTCCGGCGAACGCCGCGGCGGTTCACGCCTCCCCGCCCCGTTCTTCGGCGACCGGCGGGTGCAGCAGCAACTTCCTGACCCGCCGTTCGTCGGCATCGGTGATCTCGAGCCGCCAGCCGCTCGGATGCTCGACGATCTGGCCCGGCTGCGGCACCTGTCCCGCCAGCGCGGAGGCGAGGCCGCCCAGCGTCTCGACATCGTCGTCTATGTCGGCGAGCCGTGGATCGATCAGGCGGGCGACGTCCTCCAGTTCGGCGCGGGCGTCGGCCGACCAGATCGCGTCGCCGAGCGGGATCAGCAGATCCGCTTCCATCTCGTCATGCTCGTCCTCGATGTCGCCGACGATCTCCTCGACGAGGTCCTCGATCGTCACCAGGCCGTCGGTGCCGCTATATTCGTTGAGCACGATCGCCAGATGGGTGCGGGTCTCGCGCATCTCGGCGAGGAGGTCGATGATCCGCATCGACGAGGGCACGTAGCGCGGCTGGCGGATCAGCCCGGCGATCGCGTCGGGGCGCGGGGCGCCGGTGGCGATGATCCGGAACACGTCCTTCACATGGACCATGCCGATCACATGGTCGAGGTCCTCGCCATAGACGGGCAGGCGGCTGTGCTCGGCCTCGGCGAAGCGGGCGATCAACTCGTCGAAGCTGATCGTCTCGGGGACCGCGATGATGTCGCCGCGCGGCACGCCGATGTCGCCCACCGTCCGTTCGCCGAAATGGAGGATATTGCGGAGCATCTCGCGCTCGGCGGTGGACAGGTCGTCCCCCTCGCCGTCGTCGCCGGCATGCTCCTCGATGACCTCTTCGATCTGGTCGCGCAGACTGGGCTCTTGCTCGGGTGCAAAGAGCGAGCGCAGCCCGCGCCACCATCGTCCGCCGCTGTCTGCGGCGCTGCTACTACTGTCGTCGGGCATGGTCTTTCTTGAGCCGTCCTCTTGCGATGATTCGCTAACCGATATCGGCCCCGGGGGGCAATCCCATCTTTTGCACGGATGATCCCTCGATTCGCGGCAAAAAACGGCCTGCGGGGGAATAAGCGCGGCCGCCGGACCGTAGAGGTTCGATGGTGACCGTGCTTCTCCCCTCGCTTTCCGACCGCCGGCAGGCCGACAAGGCCTAGCTGGGTGCATATCGATCTCGACCGCGGCGGGCCGGACGGCATGACCGCCGACGTCGCCGTGATCGGCGCGGGCGCCGCCGGAATCGCCGTCTGCCGCCGGCTGCTGGCGGAGGGGCTTTCGGTCATCCTGCTCGAAAGCGGCGGCTTCGACCATGAAGCCGGTCCCGCCGCGCTCAACCGGGGCGAGAATATCGGCGAGGAATATTACCGGCTGGAGGATTCGCGGCTGCGCTTCTTCGGCGGCACGACCGCGATCTGGGGCGGGCGCTGCGCCGAGTTCGACCCGATCGATTTCGAGCGCCGTCCGTGGGTTCCCCATTCGGGCTGGCCGATCGACCATGCGGAGGTGGCGCCCTATTATGCCGAGGCGCGCACCGCCTTCGGCCTGCCGCGCAGTCTGCCCGACCTCGGCGACGCGCTCGGCGCGGCGATGCCGGCCTTCGCCGACGACGAGCTGTCGACGCCCGCCTGGCTGTTCGACGAGCGCTTCGACCGGTTCAGCCACGCCAACAGCCGCGACCTGCTCGATCACCCGCGCTGCACCGTCGTCACCCACGCCACGGTGCGCGAGATCCTGGCGACGGGATCGGCGCGCGGCGTCGACCGGCTGGTCGTCCGCGGTCTCGCGGGGCAGCGGCTCACCGTTACCGCGCGACACTATGTCCTCGCGGCCGGCGGGATCGAGAATCCGCGACTGCTGCTCGCCTCGCGGTCGGTGATGCGGTCCGGGCTCGGCAACGGCCATGACCAGGTCGGCCGCTACTTCATGGAGCATCCGCATGCGCGGGGCGGCAGGATCGTGGGCGGTGCGACCTGGGCGCTGCTGCGTGCCTTCGGCCGGCACAGGGTCGGCGGGCTGACGGTCGCACCGCTGATCGCCGCGGCGCCGGCGCTGCAGGCGCGCGAGGGGCTGCTCAACACCTCGCTGACCCTGGCGGGCCGCCGCTCCGCGGAAAGCCGGCAGGCGCTGCTGGTCGCCGCCTATGAGCGGATCAAGCACGACGCTGCGCCGACCGCGCGCGGCCGCCATGTGTGGAAGATGATGAAGCGGACCGTCAACGCGCTCCAGAAGGTCGTCGATCCGGCCCGGCCCTGGGCGCTGGAGAAGCTCGGCATGACCGATCTGGCGCTGGTGGTGCGGGCCGAGCAGGCGCCCAATCCGGACAGCCGGGTGACGCTCGGCGACGCGCTCGACGCCACCGGCATGCCGCGCGCCCGGCTCGACTGGCGCACCAGCGCGATCGACGTCGACAGCGTGCGCGGCCTGGTCGGCGCGCTCGGCCGCGAACTGGAGCGGCTCGGCCTCGGCAAGGTCGAACCCGCGCCTTGGCTGGCCGAGCAGCCGCGCCGCTGGACGACCGATCCGCTGATCAGCACCCATCCGATCGGCGGCTATCATCACATGGGCACGACCCGCATGGCGGACGATCCGCGCCAGGGCGTCACCGACGGGCAGGGGCGGGTGCACGGCATCGACAATCTCTATGTCGCGGGCAGCTCGCTTTTCCCGACCTCGGGCTGGGCCAACCCGACCCTGACCATCGTCGCGCTGGCGATGCGCACCGCCGACCGGATCGCCGCGCGGCTGCGCATGAGCTCCGCCCCGTCGCTCCACCGGCTGCCGCCGCGCAGCGCGGCGGGCTAGGCAGGCTCGATCACGAAGACCTCGCCGTCGAAGTCGACGATGTAGAGATTGTTCGACTGGTCGATGCCGAAGCTGACGACATTGTCGATCGCCCCGGCGTCCGGCCGCAGGTCGCGGATCGTGAACCCACTGGCCGGCACCGTCTGCCCGGGCACCAGCCGCGACAGCGGGATCGACCAGATCGTGCCGTTGACGAAATCGCCGAAGATATACTGGCCGCGCAAGGCCTCGACCGGGCCGCGATAGACATGGCCGCCGGTCACGGTATTGCCTTGGGTCGGGCCGCTGCCATGGCCATATTCGGCGACCGGCGGGGTGAAGGCCGTGCTGTTGGCGCCGCCATTATAGGCCTGGGTGCCTTCGCGCAGATTCCAGCCGAAATTGGCGCCGCCGTCGGTCGGTCGCATCAGGTCGACCTCCTCGACCGCGCCCTGCCCGACATCGCCGATCAACAGCAGGCCGCTCTCCGGATCGAAGCTGTTGCGGAAGGGATTGCGCAGGCCGAGCGCCCAGACCTCGGGCGCACCGCCGGAGCCGGCGTAGGGGTTGCCGGAAGGGATCGCATAGTCGCGACGGTCGTCCGCCGGAAAGGCGTCGCTGCGCACGTCGATCCGCAGCATCTTCCCGAGCAGCACATTGGGGTTCTGGGCATTGCCCGCCGGATCGCCCGCGCCACCGCCGTCGCCGCTCGCGATATAGAGAAGATCGTCGGGGCCGAAGCCGATCCAACCGCCATTATGATTGTCGAAGCCCGGATGCGGGATCGACAGGATCACGTCGCCCGAAGCGGGGTCGGCACGGTTGCGGTCGCCCCCCAGGGTGGTGAAACGGCGGACCTCGTTGGTGCCCGCGCCGTTGGTCATGTAGATGTAGAAAGTGCCGCTCGTCGCGAAGTCGGGCGCCGTCGCGAAGCCGAGCAGGCCGCGTTCGCCGCTGGTCGAGATTATCCCCGACACGTCGAGGAAGGGCTGCGCCGCCACCGCGCCCGTCGCGGGGTTGAGGATGCGGATCAGCCCGCCGCGCTGGACGACGAACAGCCGGCCCGAGCCGTCGGGGACCGGCGCCGCGAACAGCGGCGCGGCGAAGCCCGTCGCCACCCGGCGGACGCGGAAGGCATCGCTTCCGCCATTGGTGACGGTGACGCTCAGCGACAGGGTCGTTGACAGGCTGCCGTCGTCGGCCCGGATGTCGACCTTGTAGACATTGTCGCCATCGGCGTCGCCGGGCGCCTCGAAATCGGGGGTGCCGACGAAGCTGAGCGCACCCGCGCTACTGATCCGGAAGGCGGCCTGGTCGGCGCCCCCCGCCAGCGAATAGCTCAGAGCGTCGCCGTCGGGATCGGTCGCCGTCGCGGTGTAGATGGTGCCGCTGCTGTTCTCCGCGACGCTGACGCTGGCGGGAGAGGTAAAGCTGGGCGGCCGGTTGGCGGCACCGCCACCCCCGCCCGAAAGGCTGCCGTCGCCACCGCAGGCGGTGGCCAGCATCAGCAGGACCAGGACGGTGGATCGCGTAACCGGGCCGATCGACATATGGGCGCTCCTCATTCCCCGAAGGAGGCCCCCCCTGTACCGACGCTAGGCCAAAGCCGGCCCGCGCTCAACTTTCCGTGACGGCATAGGGATCGTCGATCCCCAGCGCCGCGAGCGCCGTGCGCTCGATATCCTCCATCGCTTCGGCCTCGTCGTCCTCGATATGATCGTAGCCGAGCAGGTGCAGCGTGCCGTGGACGATCAGGTGGGTCGCATGTTCGGCGGCAGGCACGCCCTTCTCGGCCGCCTCGCGCTCGCAGACGCCGCGCGCGAGGATGATGTCGCCGAGCAGCACCTCGCCGTCGTCGCTGTTGTCGAGCCCCTCGATCAGGTCGTCCTGCACCATCGGAAAGCTCAGCACGTTGGTCGGCTTGTCCTTCTGGCGGTACTGGCGGTTGAGCGCGTGGACCTCGTCGTCGTCGGTCAGCCGGATCGATATCTCGGCCAGGTAGGAAGCGGTCAGCATCGCCGCGTGCGGGGTGGTCCGCAGCGCCGCCGTCACCGCCGCGGTCGCCAGTTCCTCCCAATCCGTGCCGTCGTCCCATGCGGGTTCCGCCTGTACGGCGACCTCGATCATGCGTCGGCCCTGTCGGAAGAACGGTGCCGCGGCTGGGCCGCGCCGTACTCCGGCTCAAGCATCGTCGGGCCCCTCATAGGCCTCGACGATCCGGCCGACGATCGGATGGCGGACGACGTCGGCGGCGCCGAAGCGGATCGTCGCGATGCCGTCGATGCCTTCGAGCTTGTTCACCGCGTCGGCGAGGCCCGACTTGCCGATGTCGGGAAGGTCGATCTGGCGCGGATCGCCGCACACCACCATCCGGCTGTTCTGGCCGAAGCGGGTCAGGAACATCTTCATCTGCGCGGGGGTGGTGTTCTGCGCCTCGTCGAGAATGACGAAGGCGTCGCTGAGGGTGCGGCCGCGCATGAAGGCGATCGGCGCGATCTCGATCTCGCCGCTGGCGATGCGCCGCTCGACCTGCTCGGTCGGCAGCATGTCGTAGAGCGCGTCGTAGAGGGGGCGGAGATAGGGATCGACCTTCTCCTTCATGTCGCCCGGCAGGAAGCCCAGCCGCTCGCCGGCCTCGACGGCGGGGCGCGACAGGATCAGCCGGTCGACCGTGCCCTGGATCAGCTGCTGCACCGCCTGCGCGACCGCCAGATAGGTCTTGCCGGTGCCCGCCGGGCCGAGCGCGAAGATGATGTCCGAGCGGTTGAGCGCCTCCATGTAGCGGATCTGGGTGGCGGAGCGCGGGACGATCGTCTTCTTGCGCGTCCGGATCAGCACCTTGGGCGGATCGGAGACGTCGCTGCGGATGATGCCGTCCAGGGTCGGTTCGGCGGACATGGCGATCACTGCCGCGACCGCGCCGCTGTCGATGTCCTGGCCCTGGACGATGCGATTGTAGAGGCCGGTCAGCACCTCGCGGGCGCGGCCCGCTGCCTCGGCCTCCCCCTCTATCTGCAGCTTGTTCCCGCGGGCCGCTATATAGACCCCCAGCCGATTTTCGATCGCCACCAGATTCTGGTCGAACTCACCGAATAACCGGCCGAGAAGCTGGGGTTTGTCGAAGAGGATCTCGAGCCGGGCGCGATCTCCGGCCTGCGCTGGAACGGGCTTGCGCGACATGAGGAGGGGCGGTTTCCTTTCCCTTATCGAACCCCGGATGGGGCCATCCGATGATAACGATCCTACGCGCATTTGGACCCATGCGAAGGGGTAAAGCGGCGGACCGACCCACTTATCCACCGCTGATGTGGTTTTTTTGTTGCAGTCGTTGCTCGCCCTCAATCGCCGGGGGGCCGCCTCCGCGGCCTTGGCTATCCTCGCATAAGCTCGGGCGCGCGTTCGCGCGTGCGGGACATGCCATGTCCCGACGCGGAGTTCGTCATCGGAGCCCCTGAGGGCTCCGCAAGGCCGAACGGCCGCCCGAGCTTATGCGAGGATAGCCAAGCGGGCGGATGCCCGCGCCGGCGCTTGAGGCTCGACGATCACCCCGTTCAGGCTGTTCGGGCCGGCGGCGATGATGTCCACCGTCACCAGCGCGCCGATCGCCGGGCCGTCCTCGACGATCACCGACTGGAGCCAGGGCGACTTGCCGATGCGCTGGCCGGGCTTCTTGGCGTCGCGCTCGATCAGGACCTCGCAGCGTCGTCCGACCGTCGTCAGGTTGAAGCCATGCTGCTGCTCGTTGAGCAGCGCCTGCAAGCGCTGGAGCCGCTCGTCCATCACCGCCGGGGCGACCTGGCCGTCCATCGTCGCGGCGGGGGTGCCGGCGCGCGGGCTATATTTGAAGCTGAACGCCTGAGCATGGTTGACCGCGCGGACGATGGCGAGGGTCGCCTCGAAATCCTCGTCTGTCTCGCCGGGGAAGCCGACGATGAAGTCGCCCGAGATGGCGATGTCGGGCCGGACCGCGCGGACCCGCTCGATCAGCGTCAGATAGCCGGCGACGTCGTGGCTGCGGTTCATCGCCTTGAGGATGCGGTCGGATCCCGCCTGCACCGGCAGGTGGAGGAAGGGCATCAGCTTCGCGACGTCGCCATGGGCGGCGATCAGTCCATCACCCATGTCGTTGGGATGGCTGGTGGTGTAGCGGATGCGCGCGAGGCCGGGCAGCGCGTCGAGCGCGCGGATCAGTCCGTCGAGGCCCTGCGTCCGGCCGCGATCGTCCTCGCCGGCCCAGGCGTTGACGTTCTGACCGAGCAGGGTGATCTCGCGCGCGCCCGCGTCGACCAGCGCTTTCGCTTCGTCGACGATCGCGGTCCAGGGCCGCGATATCTCCGCCCCGCGCGTATAGGGGACGACGCAATAGGTACAGAATTTGTCGCAGCCCTCCTGCACGGTCAGGAAGGCGCTCGGCCCCTGGCGGCGCCGTTTCGGCAAGGCGTCGAACTTGGAGGCGGCCGGCATGTCGGTGTCGAGCGCGCGGCGGCCCTCGACCGCATCGGCCACCAGCTGGGGCAGGTTGTGATAGGCCTGCGGGCCGACGACGATGTCGACCGCAGGGGCGCGGCGCGGGATCTCGGCACCCTCGGCCTGGGCGACGCAGCCAGCGACCGCGATCATCGGCCGCGCGCGGGCCGCGCCATCGGCGCCGGCGCCGGTGGCCTTCTTGATGATCCGGCCGATGTCCGAATAGACCTTCTCGGCGGCCCTTTCGCGAATATGGCAGGTGTTGAGCACGACCAGGTCGGCCTCGTCGACGCTGCCCGCCGCGTGCATGCCCTGCGCCTCGAGCAGTTCGGCCATGCGGGTACCGTCATAGGCGTTCATCTGGCAGCCGAACGACTTGACGTGGAAGCTCTTGGGGGTGGGACGCGCCATGCGCGGCCCATAGCTCAAGCCGGACCGATGCGAAAGATGCGGACCCCGTTCAGGGGAGACGCAGCGCGGCGGCGATCGCGGACTGGGCCCGGGCCGCCAGCGCCTTGCGGTCGTCGGACGGTTCCAGCGGCGGCAGGAAGCGGATCGTGCAGCGCAGCCGCCCGGGCCGGCCGAGCACCTTGCGGGCATTGGGGCCGAGATCCTCGTCGCCGGTCCAGCAGATCTCGCTCGCCGCCGCGTCATAGTCGATCGCGACCGGCTGGACCGAGATGCCGGGCGGCGGCGGCGCCACCGAGGCGAACAGCGCCGGGCGGAAGGGGAAGAGCGAGCGGCCGTCGCCGGTCGTCCCTTCCGGGAACAGGGTGATAGGATAGTGGCCGAGCAGCGCCTGGCCGAGCTGGTCGACCTGGCCATGCGCGGCACGGCGGCTGTTGCGGTCAATGAAGATCGTGCCGCCGATCCGCGCGAGCATCCCGACCAGCGGCCAGCCGCCGACATCGTCCTTGGAGATGAACCAGGTCGGGGTCGCGCCGCCGAGCGCCAATATGTCGAGCCAGCTGACGTGGTTGGCGACATAGAGCACGTCGCGGCCGAGCGGCCTGCCCTCGACCCGCACCTCGAGACCCATCGCCTCGCCGAACCATTGCAGGAAGAAGCGGGGCCAGCCGATCCGTTTGCGCACCGGCCAGGTGAGGACATAGCCTGTCAGGCAGAAGAAGAGGACGAACAGCGCGACGGCGGTGCGGCCGATCGTCCTGTATCGCTTCACCGCGGATTATTTCGCGCGGTTGGCCGAGACGCCGTAAAGTTCGAGCCGATGGTCGACCAGGCGGAAGCCCAGCTTCTCGGCGATGCGCCGCTGCAGCTCCTCGAGCTCGCCGTCGACGAATTCGATGACCTCGCCGGTTTCGACGTTGATCAGATGATCATGATGGGTTTCGGGCGCCGCCTCGTACCGGGCGCGGCCGTCGCCGAAATCGTGGCGCTCCAGGATGCCGGCATCCTCGAACAGGCGGACCGTGCGGTAGACCGTGGCGATCGAGATTCCCGGGTCGATCGCGGCGGCGCGCTGGTGCAGCAGCTCGACGTCGGGATGATCCTCGGCATCGGAAAGAACCCGGGCGATGACGCGCCGCTGTTCGGTGATGCGCAGGCCCTTGTCCGCGCAGAGTTGTTCGATGTCGATCTTGCCCGGCATGACCGCCTTGTTAGCCGTATTGCACCCGCGAAAACAAGATCGGGTTGGGTGGAAAAGCTGCGGGGGACGGATTTTTCCGCCCCCCGGTCAGTTTCTGCGATCAGCGGGTCCGGCGCTTGGTGCCGAGGCCGATCTTCTTGGCGAGCGAGCGGCGCTGCTCGGCATAGTTGGGAGCGACCATCGGATAGTCGGCGGGCAGGTTCCACTTGGCCCGATATTGTTCGGGGGTCATCTGGTAATGCGTCATCAGGTGGCGCTTGAGCATCTTCAGCTTCTTGCCGTCCTCGAGGCACACGATGTAGTCCGGCTTGATCGACGCGCGGATCGAGACGGCGGGCTCCTGCTTCACTTCCGGCTCGACCACTTCGTCGCCGAGCGAAGCCAGCGCGTTGTGGACGTTCTGAATCAACTGCGGAAGATCGGAAACGGCGACACTATTGTTGCTGACATGTGCGGAAACGATATCCGCGGTCAAAGCAATCAACGTCTCGGCGAGCCCATTATTATCCGACATGATGGAATCCTTATTCAAAAAAATCTCGAATTTTGATCTTAGAGTGCCCCCGCACCCACTCAAGTTGCGCGCTCTGCGCCCATTCGGTCGCGATTGCAACTCGTTTCGTGAAAAAGTACCGAGCGCGCCAGTTCAGGCAGGACAAGACAAGGTCAACGCGTCGTGCACCTGTCCGTCTTTACCGCGATAATAGCCGGGACGGCGACCAATCGGGATAAATCCCGCCTTTTTATATAGTTCGATTGCAGGATTATTGTGACGTACTTCAAGGTGCAGCCGCGTCCCATTACGGAAGCGCAGCAATTGGAGCGATCGTTCGATCAGAGCCATGGCTACGCCTTGGCGACGACTTTCCGGCGCGACGGCGAGGAGGAGGAGTTCGGCCTCGTCGGCGATCAGCCGGTTGAGCGCGAAACCGGCGGGGCTGTCGCCGATCCGGGCCAGCGAGAGCCAGGTGCCGGGCATCGTCATCATCGACAGCAGCTGGGCCTCGGTCCAGGCCTCGCCATAGCCAGGGTCGAACGCCCCGTTCATCACGGCCATCACCGGATCGATCCCGTCGATGCCCACTTCTTCGATGACGATCGCGCTCATGGGGCCGGCTTCGCGTCGGCGCCCCGGCCGTAGATGGGGCTTGGGGCAAGCCGGGCCAGGGCCGCCGGCAGGGCGATGGCTTCGGCCGCCCGTGGCAGCCGATCGTGCGCCATGCCGCTGCCGCGCGCGGCGACGAGCTGCTCGGCGCCCGATCCGAAGACGTGGGCATCGGGTATCGCCGCCGCCGCGTCCGCGGGGGAGAGCGAGGCGAGTTCGGACAGGGGGGCCAGCGGAGCGGTGGCATAGCGCTGGACGAACAGCTCGCCATGGCCGCCGATCAGGGCGATGCCGACCGTGGCTCCGCGATCGCCCGCCGCCGCCGCGATCGCCGCCATCGACGAATAGCCGTGGACCGGTACGCCCCAACCGAGCGCCAGCGCGCGGGCGGCGGCGAGGCCGACGCGGACGCCGGTGAAACTGCCGGGCCCGCAATCGACCAGGATCGAATCGGCGCGGCCGCCGCCGGGCAGCGCGGCGATCATCGGCATCAGCCGTTCGGCATGGCCGCGGCCGACGACGTCATGGGCCTCGGCCACGACCGCGCCATCCTCGACCAGGGCCACCGAACAGGCTGCGGTGGCGGTGTCGATCACAAGGGCGCGCGGCATTCCGGTCAGGCGATCTTGGTGAACTCCTCGAACGCCGGGCGGGGCAGCCGATCGAAGATCGTGGCCGGGTCGCCATAGCCGAGCGTCGAGATGAAGTTGGACTTGAAGGTGGTGCCGGCGAAGAAGGCGGCGTCCACCGCGTCGTTGTCGAAGCCCGACATCGGTCCGGTGTCGAGGCCCAGCGCCCGCGCGGCGAAGATGAAATAGGCACCTTGCAGCGAACTGTTGCGAAACGCCGTGGCCGCGACCGCCGCGGCATTGGGCTGGCCGTCCGCACCCATGAACCAGGACCGGGCATCGGCAACCGGGAACAGCCGCGGCGCATGTTCGTAGAATTCCATGTCCATGCCGATGATCGCGGTCACCGGCGCCTTGCGGACCTTGTCCTCGTTGTTGCCCGAAACCAGCTTGGACAGCTTGTCCTTGGCGTCCTGGCTGACGCACCAGATGATCCGCGCCGGGAACAGGTTGGCGGAGGTCGGCCCGAACTTCATCAGGTCCCAGATTCGCCGGAGGTCATCCTCGCCGACCGGCTTGTCGAGATAGCCGTTATAGGAGCGCGCGTTGCGGAAGAGCAGGTCGAGCCCCCGCTCGGACAAAGGTTCGGCCATCGACGATATTCCCCTCATTCTTCTGTTGTCGCTGTTGCCGCGATCAGGCGGCCCGCACCTCGGTCACCTCGGGCACATAATGCTTCAGCAGGGTCTCGATGCCCTGCTTGAGCGTCGCTGCCGAGGACGGGCAGCCCGAGCAGGCGCCCTGCATCGCCAGATAGACCGTGCCGCGCTGGAAGCCGCGATAGACGATGTCGCCGCCGTCGCGGGCCACCGCCGGGCGCACCCGCGTGTCGATCAGGTCCTTGATCTGCGCGACGATGTCGGCATCGGCCGGATCCTCGGCGAAGTCGCTGTCGTCGATGGCGATCTCGGCGGCGCTTCCACCCACGAACAGCGGCGCCTCGGACGAGAAATGATCGAGCAGGACGCCCAGCACCTGCGGCTTTAGCGAGGCCCAGGCGATGCCTTCGGCGGCGGTCACCGAGACGAAGTCGCGACCGAAGAACACCCCCGTCACGTCGCCCAGCGAGAACAGCGCCTCGGCGAGCGGCGAAGCCGCTGCCTCGTCGGGATCGGCGAAATCGCGGGTTCCCGTGGTCATGACGTCGCGACCGGGCAGGAACTTGAGAGTCGCCGGGTTGGGAGTCGGTTCGGTTTCGATCAACATGAGCGCCATTTGGGGTGAGATGGCGGGCGGATCAAGCCATTCCTTCTTTACCTTGGTCGCGTAGAGCTTGATTGGGGGAGGCGTTTCCTCGACGGTGGCGCCCGATGTTTCTGTGGAAGAACGCCGTCGTGCTGTGCGCCCTGCTGGGCGTGGCCACGCTGCTCGCGACGATGATCGTCCGCCAGCGGTGGGAAAAGGGCTATATCGCGCGGATCGTGATCGGCGGCGGGCTGATGGCCTGCCTGGCGGTGAGCGCGGTGCCGATGCTGGCGACCCAGATCGCCTTCCTGCTGATCCTCGTCGCCAGCTTCGACAAGCGGGTGCCGATGTCAGCCACCTATGTCTTCTTCTTCTTCTGGGCGCCGGCGGCGGGCTCGCTGCTCGCCGTGGCGGGCGCCTATATCGCCCCGCTTACCCCCTTCCTGTCCTTTTCCGGCGCGCTGCTCGTCGGCTACATGCTCCATCCCGAGCATCATCTTCGGCGCCGTCCCTCGATCAGCGACGTCGCCATGATCGCCTTCGTCGCGAGCTGGTGCGTGTGCATGTCGCTGCGCGACACGCCGACCGGGATCGCCCGCACCTTCGTGACCTATTTCGTCCCCTATCTCCTGACCTACCAGATCCTCTCGCGGGTCAGGATCGACCGGGCCGAACTGGTGCTGCGCATGCTGCTGTTCGGGGCGGCGGCGGGCGGGCTGCTCTGCATCTTCGAGACGCTGCGGCACTGGCCGCTCTATGCGGGCATCATCGGGATAAAGAACGACGTGTGGACGATCGACGCCCCCCGCGTCTGGCTGGAACGCGGCGGGATCGCACGCGCCTATGGCCCCTATGCCCATCCGCTCACCGGCGGGGCGATGCTCGGCATCGCGGCGATCGCGGGCTGGGCGCTGCTGCAGATCCGGGGCCGGTCCGGACCGCTGACGACGCTCGGCCTGATCGTCCTCGTCGGCCTGGCGTCAACCCTGTCGCGGTCCGGCCTCGTCACACTCGCGGTCGGCATCATGACCTTCCAGCTCCTGCGCCGCCGCTATCTGCTGGCGGTGCTGATTCCGCTCGCCGGCTTCACCGCGGTCGTCGCCCTGCCCATCCTGGGGGGCGCCGACGCGCAATTCTCGACGACCTACCGGCTCGGCCTGATCCTGGGCGTGCCGAAGGCGCTCGGCGCGCATATCTGGATCGGCTATCGCGAGGCCGTCCAGCAGGGCATGCTCGACGCCTTCATCCAGGGGCAGGGAATCGTCGATCTGGTCAACGTCTATCTGGCGCTGCTGGTCGGCGGCGGGGTGGTGACGGTGGCCCCCTTCCTGCTGTTCCTGCTGTCGAGCTATCCCCACTACCGGGCCATCCGCCGGCTGGGACCCGATCCCGAGCAGCTGATCTTCGCCCAGGCGCTGATCTCGATCCAGACCGCGCTGATCGTCTCGCTCGCGCTGCTCAGCAGCTGGGTGGCGCCGATGCAGATCAGTTTCGTCGTGGTCGCGCTGCTGATCGCCCTGCGCGCCCAGCTGTCCTCGGCGCGTGTCGCCACGCGGGCGAAGCGCGAGCCGCTGGTGGCGACCTTGCCCGTCGAGGGCGAGCGGCTGCCCGCGCTGCGATGAGCGCCGCCGTGGCTTTGGGGCGGCTGCGCGGCGCCCTGACCGGCCTGGTCCGCAACGAGGCGGGCGCCATGCTGTTCGCCTTCACCGCCGCGACCATCCTGCTGCGGCTGGGCGGCAACATCGTCCTCACCCGGCTGCTCGATCCCGATGCTTTCGGCGTGGTCGGGATCATCGTCTCGGTGATGATGGTGCTGGCGATGCTGTCCGACCTTGGCGTGGTCGACTTCGTGATCCGGCATGCGAAGGGTGGCGACCGGCATTTCCTCGACGTCGTCTGGACGGTCCGCCTGGGTCAGGGATCGCTCCAGGCGCTGGCGATGCTGGCCGGGGCGGTGCCGATCACGGCGCTGCTGCACAAGCCCGAGCTCGCCGGGCCGATCGCCGCGACGGCGCCGCTGTTCCTGCTCAATGCGCTGTGCCCGATGACCCTGCTGCTGGCGCGGCGCGAGGGGCGGGTGCGCGCGACCTGCGCGATCGAGCTGATCGCGCTGGCGATCCAGATCGCCGCCAATCTCGGCCTGACCCTGCTGATGCCCGACTATCGCGCGCTCGTCATCGGCCTCTACGTCAACGCGGTCGCGCGGCTCGTCCTGACGCTGCTGGTGCTCGGCGGCGGTTTTCGGCCGGTCTGGGACGGGGCGCTGGCGCGCGAGTTCCTGGGCTTCTCACGCTGGATCATGGCGTCGACGCTGCTCACCCTGCTGATCACCCAGTCGGACAAGATCCTGTTCGCCCGTCTGTTCACCATGGCCGATTTCGGCATCTACATGCTGGCGGCCAATCTGGCGCTGGCGCTGCAGCCCTTCGGCCGCAACTATGTCGAGCGCTATTTCTTCCCGCTCGTCTCGCGCGTCTGGCACGATACGCCCGAGCGGCTGGGCGCGATCTTCTATGCGGCGCGGGCCCGCCTCTATCCCCTGCTCTTCGCCGGTTTCGGCTTCGGCGTCGGCTTCGCGCCCTGCCTGTTCGGCCTGCTGTTCGACCGTCGCTACGAACATGGCTGGATCTACCTGTCGGTGATGATCCTGCGCATGGCGTTCGAGCTCGACAGCTTCGCCAATATCCAGACCGCGATGGCGATGGGGCGGACCCGGCCGATCCTGACCGCCAACATCATCCGCTTCATCCTGTTCGTCCTCTGGGTCGCGGCCTTGTTCCGGCCGCTCGGCCCGATCGCGCTGCCGGTCGCGCTGACCCTCGCCGAGCTGGGTGCGCTCGTCTATTCGATCGGCCTGCTGCGCCGGGCGAAGCTGTTCCGGCTGCGTGCCCATGCGCTTTATTATGCCGTGATGGTCGGTGCCGCCCTGATTGGTGCCGCGCTCAGCCTCCTCTTCGCGCGGGACATCGTCCGCGCCGGGCTGGCGCTGATCGGCTAGAGCGGGTTCCCGCCCGGCCATCGCGCCAGCCGCTCTAGTCGCGCTTGGTGCGGGTCCAGCGCCGTTCGGGCCGCAGCGCGGCGGCGAGATAGAGCGGCAGCTTCCACAGCACGTAGAGCGGGACCAGCAGCAGCCGGCCGGCGGACAGCTGGTCGCGCCCGAACCGCCACCAGCACAGCAGCAGCAGCGCCGCCGTCGCACCGAGCAGCGCCGCGAGCAGGACGAAGGGTTGCGGCGCCGCACCGGCCCGCACCAGTCCGGCGAGCAGCGCCAGTACCGCGCCGTCGACCAGCAGCAGCAGCGCCAGCGGCGGGACCGCGAGGTGCAGGCCGAACCACAGCAGCGGCCAGCGCCCGGACCCGATCAGCGGCAGCGCGGCCGACCGCGCGGTGCGCAGGAAACCCTGTTCCCAGCGTGATCGCTGGGCGATCGTCGCGGCACGGCGGGCGGGGTCCGACCAGGTCGCGGCCTGCGGCAGGAAGCGCGGGGCGCGGCCCTGCCGCGTCAACGCGATACCGATCGCCAAGTCCTCGGTAAGGTCGTCGGTGGCCAGCGGGGCGGCGGCGAAGGCGTCCCAGGGAAAGGCCATGCCCGATCCGGTAAGCAGCGCCGGCGCGCCAAGCGTCGCCAGCGCGCGCTGGCGGACGAGGTTGCGGACGAGGAAGGCGAGCCCCGACACGCCGACCATCGTCCCCCGCTCGGGCGCGGGTCGCAGCAGATAGGTCGACTGGACCGGCCGGCCGCTCGCATGGGCGGCGATCGCCAGCCGGGCGATGCCGTCGCCTTCGACCGTGCAGTCGGCATCGACGACCACGACGACATCGGGCGGATCGCCGGAGAGGTGGTCGCGGGCGAAGGCCAGCGCGAAGCCCTTGCCCCGCCGCGCCGGATCGCGGCGTTCGATCGTCTCCGCCCCGGCCGCCCGCGCGCGGGCGGCACTGTCGTCGGTGCAGTTGTCGGCGACCACCAGCAGCCTCGTGCCGGGCGCGGCGGCCGCCCGCGCGTCGGCGACGGCGGCGGCGATTCCGGCGGCCTCGTCATGCGCGGGGATGACGATGGCGGTACGCGGGTCGCGGCCCGATGCCGCCGGCGCGGCGGCGGGCCATTGCGCCGCAGCCAGCTCGATCGCCAGCACCAGCGTGACGATCGCGGGGAGCGCCACGAGGAGCCAGGCCGCGAGGTCGATCATGGCGCCTTATGCTCGATCAGCCGCGAAGGCCGTCCGCGACCACGGTCGCGATGATAGCGCAGCAGGCCGATCATCTCGGCATATTTGCCCAGCGCCAGGAACAGCGCCAGCGCGACGGCGCGCGATGGCCCGTGCCGGGGGCTTTCGCGCGCCGCGACCCGGGCGACCTGCACCGCGACGAGCAGCAGCATCCCCAGCGGCAGCAGCAGCCACCGGCGATCGGCCGCGACCGCCAGCGCCAGCCCGGCGAGGGCCGCGGCCGGCACCGCTCCGCCCCAGAACAGGATGCGGGCCCGGCTGCGCGCATAGACATGCCCCTCGGCGGCCCCGTGCAGCGCCGCGAGCTCGGCGAAGGCATGGCCGGCCCTGACCGCCCGCCGCCACCACTGGCCGAACCGCGCCATGCCCGAGGCGTGCCAACCCATCGGGACCGCGAGCGACGCTATCCGCCAGCCCTTGCCGCGCATGCGCAGCGCATAGTCGGGATCCTCCCCCGCGATCATCGTCGCGCGGTAGAATCCGGTGTCGCGCGCGGCCGCGGCGCGGACCAGCACATTGCCGCCGAACGCGTCGGCGGGGCCGGCGGGGACCGACCATTCCAGGTCGCACATCCAGCCATAGATCGAGGCGTCGGCGTCCGCCTCGCGCAGCCGCCCGAACACCGCGCCCAGCCCGGGATCGGCGGCAAGCGCCGCCATGCCCGCCGCCAGCCATCCGGGTTCGAGCCGGCTATCGCCATCGAGCAGCTGGATATGGACGACCGCCGGATCGGCGAGCAGCCGGGCGAGCCCGGCATTGCGCGCGCGCGCCGCCGAGAAGCCGTCCGCCTCGTCGAGCTCGATCACCTCGGCCCCCGCCGCCCGCGCCCGATCGGCGCTGCCGTCGCTCGACCCGGAATCGACATAGACGGTCCGCCATCCCGTCACCGATCGCAGGCAATGGTCCAGCCGGTCGCCCTCGTTGCGGCCGATCACCACCACGGCGACGCCCGTCATGGCGACGTCGGGCATGGCGACATCGGGCATCGCGACATCGGGACGAATCATTGTTTACGCTTTGCCCTATTGATCGGATGGCTCCACCGGTCTGTAATCGGGCGGAAAGGTACGGCTGGCAAGTGATGGCTTCGGGGTTGGCACGCTTCATGGCGGCAGCGGCGCTGCTGGTGCTCGCCGCCTGCGGCTCGCCCCAGGAGAAGGCGTCGAAGGCGGTGGCCCGCTACGATGTCTATTATGCGCGGCGCGATTTCATCTCGGCGCGGATCGAGATCAAGCGCGCGATCGCCGCCCAGGACGACGTGCCCGAATATTGGGCGCGTCTGGCGCGGGTCGAGCTGGCGACGGGGCGCCTGCTCGAGGCTTACCAAGCCTATTCGCGGCTCGTCGAGCTCGATCCGGACGATCCCGAGGCGATCCAGGCGATGGCCGAGCTGTCTTATTCGGGCGGGTCCTACGACGATGCCGAACGGCTCGCCGACAAGATATTGGAGGAGCAGCCGCGCGCGCTGCGCATGCTGCTGGTCAAGGGCTCGGTCGCGGCCGCCCGCTACGATGTCGCGGCCGCCCACGCCGTCGCCGAACGGATGCTGGCGATCGATCCCGCGAATGAGGGCGGGAAGATCTTGCTGGCCCGCGCCACCAATATGGGCGGCGACCGGGATGGCGCGATCGCGCAGCTGGAGAAGGCCGTCGCCGACGATGGCGAATCGATACCCAAGCTGCTGACCCTGCTCGATCTCTACGGTACGAAGGACGACTTCCCCCACGCCGCCCGTACCTTCGCCCGGCTGTTCGCCCTGCAGCCGCGGGACGTCGACCTGCGCATCGAATATGCCCGCATGCTCTACGAACATGACCGGCCCGAGCGCGCCCTCGAACTGCTGGCGCGGCTGCTGCGCACCCATGATGGCGACGCCGCGGTCCAGCAGCGGATCGTCGACCTGTGGAACGACGTCGGCAGCCGGCGCATCGATATCGACGGGGTCCGGCGCTTCGTCGACGCGACCGGCAACGCGCAGATGAAGGTCGCCCTCGGCCACCTCCTGCTCGACCGGAAGCGCCATGCCGAGGCCGAAGCGGTGCTGCGCCCCTTCGTCGACGGCAAGGACATCACCGCCGCGCGGGTCGAGGCCGATGTGCTCTATGCCGGTGCGCTGGCCGGGCTGGGCCGGGGCGGCGAGGCGCTGACGCTCGTCGATCGCATCCTGCGCTTCGACGAGAATAACAGCCGCGCCCTGCTGATGCGCGTGCGGGTGGCGATGGCGACGGGCGATCTCGCCGCTGCGCTTCGCGACGCACAGCTGCTGGCCAGCGACAATCCCCGCCTGATCGGCGGCCGGATCGCGCTCGGCGAAATCTATGTCCGCCGGGGGGAGGCGGTGCTGGCCGACGGCGCCTATGCCAACGCGATGAAGGAGCTGTCCGACGACGCCGACATGCTGCAGGCCTATGTCGACTATCTGCTCCGGACCCGCCGCAACGGCATGGCGCTCGACATCGCCAGGCGCTTCACCCGCGACAACCCGCAGGCGCGCGAGGGCTGGCGGATCCGGGGTGAACTCTGCCTCAGGCTGGGCGACCGGGACTGCGTCGACGAGGTCATGCTGGTGCTGGAGCGGGTTCCCGGCGGATTGAAGGTGCGGCGCATGCTCGAAGCGCAAGGTGCCCCGCAACCGACCGGCCGCCTGATCACGGCCGCCGGGCCGGCCCCGGCTGGGCAAGCGGTCTCCACTTGTGGCAGGACGGGGGCGGCATGCTGAAAGTGATCCAGGGGCAGGCGCTGCCGGCGGAACGCCAGTCGCGCAAATATCGCTTCACCTCCAACGTGATCGCCACGATCATCCTGGGGGTCGACCTGCTGTGCCTGATCCTCGGGCCGCTGCTGGCGCCGGCCGCCTATGAGGCGATCCGCGGCCCGCAATATTTCATCGAACAGCATGTCAATGTCGCGGTGCTCGTCGGGGTCAACTTCTTCCTGATCCGCCTGTCGCGGAACAGCTATGCGCATCCGATGGGCCGGGGCGGCGATAGCGACCAGGCGGTGGCCTTCGAATTCCTGCTCGCCGCGCTGCTGGTCTTCGCGACGATCTGGCAGCTCGGCCAGGCCAAGCCCTTCTCGACCGGCCTCGCGCTCTGTTATCTGTTGCTCACCGCGGTGCTGCTGTTCGTCAGCCGCTTCGTGGTGCGCAAGCTGGTCTGGTACCTGGTGCAGGCCGGCTATATCGGCCAGCGCATCGTCATCTACGGCGCCGACCATGGCAGCTCGGAACGGGTGCTCAGGCTGCTCGACCTCGAACGGTTGCCCTATGTCACCGTGCTCGGCGTTGCCGACGACCGGACCACGCGGATTGAGCGCGAGGCGCCGTGGACGGTGCCCTTCCTCGGGTCGCTCGACGCGCTCGTCTCGCGGATCGCCCGGGGGGACGTCGACATGGTGATCATCGCCCTGCCGATGATTAGCCAGACCCGGCTCGACCAGATCACCGAGGCGCTGCAGCGGGTGTCGGTCGACATCTGCCTGATGCCGCGTGAGGCGCTCGACCTGTCGCAGCAATATTCGATGCGCTTCATCGGTTCGCTGCCGCTGTTCGCGCTGTGGCAGCGGCCGATGCGCGACTTCAACCGCATCCTCAAGGCGATCGAGGACCGGGTGCTGGCGATCCTCGGGCTGATCCTGCTGGCCCCGCTGCTCCTGCTGACGGCGATCGTCATCAAGCTGACCAGCCGCGGGCCGGTGCTGTTCCGGCAGGAGCGGTTCGGTTTCAACAACGTCAAGATCCGCGTGCTCAAGTTCCGCTCGATGCATGTCGACCGCCAGGATGCGAGCGGGGCCGAGCGGACGGTGCGGGGCGACAGCCGCGTCACCCCCTTCGGCCGCATCATCCGGCGCCTGTCGATCGACGAGCTTCCCCAGCTGTTCAACGTGGTGACCGGCGAGATGTCGATCGTCGGGCCGCGCCCGCATGCGACCCGGATGAAGGTCGGCGACGACTATTATTTCGAGGCGGTGCGCGGCTATGCGGCGCGCCACCGGGTGAAGCCGGGCATCACCGGCCTCGCGCAGGTGCGTGGCCTGCGCGGCGAGATCTCGACGGTCGAGCGCGCCAAGCGGCGGGTCGAGTTCGATATGTATTATATCGAGAACTGGTCGCTGATGCTCGACCTGCGGATCATCCTGGAAACCGTCTGGCGGCTGATCTGGGATCGCAACGTCTATTGAGCGCAGTTTTTTGTTTGGCCCTCAGGCGCCGGCGTGCGCATCCGCGCACTTGGCTGTCCTCGCATAGGCTCGGGCGCGCGTTCGCGCTTGCGGAGCCCGTCGGGCTCCGACGCCCATCTCCAGGTTCGAGAGGCACGGTGAAACGGGACGCGTCAGCGTGCCGCAAGGCCGAACGGCCGCCCAAGCTTATGCGAGGATAGCCAAGCGAGGCGGATGCCTCGCGCCCGGCGCCTGAGGGCCAAACAAAAACCAATAGTCAAGAAAGCCGCTATTTAGCGTCCTTCTTGGCCTGGCTCGCCTTGATGGCCGACTTGTCCGGCTCATAGCCGGGCTGGTACTGGATCTGCGCGCTCGTCCGGGCGCGGGCGACCTGTGCCTTGCTCTCGGCGACCAGCTGCTTGCGACGGACCATCTCGGCGGCGGCCTGGCGCGCGATCGGCGTCGGCGTCGGCGTCGCGTCGCGGCCGACGATCACGCTGGCGATATACTGGCCGTTCGACGGCAGCACGAAAGGTTCGCCCGGCGGCAGCTGGTCGATCACCTTCACCAGCGCCGGGTCGAGCCGGCCGGTATCGATCACGCCCTTGCCGCGCGACATGCCGAGGCCGAGCTTCTGGATGCCCACCGCCAGCTGCTCGAGCGAATGCGCGTCGCGCAGCGTCAGGAGCTGCTTGGGATCCTTGGGGGCCGCGAACTGGATCTGGTCGAGCAGCAGCCGCTGGCGTCCCGCGAACTGGGTGGCGTTGTCGGCGATATACTGGGTGATGTCGCGATCGTCGGGCATCGGCACGGTCGACGCGATCTTCTGGCCGAGCATGGTGACCAGGAGATTCTCCTCCAGGCGGCGCTGCTGGGTGACGAACTCGGGCGTCTTGTCGAGGCCCTGCTCGCGCGCCTTCTGGACGATCAGCTTGCGATCGATCAGGCGCTGCAGCACCTGCTTGCGCAGCTTGTCGCGATCGACCGAGTCCGGGATGCTCGTGCCCTGCAGCTCGGCATTGAGCTCCTGCAGCGAGATCTCTTCCCCGTTGACGATGGCCAGGATCTGGCCCTTCGGCTCCTTCTGGCAGCCTGAAACCATCAAGACCGCGGCCAGCGTGCCGCTTAAAAGTGCAGCCTTTACCTTCACTTCCCATTCCCCCGACGCGTGTGGAACACCGATCGTCCCTCCCGTGCTACATGATTGCCAGCCCCGGCGACAAGCCTGTATGGCTCGCCGGTGGCGGGAGGGCTTTTAAATTGAACACTGTTTACGATTGGGTCACCGTCGCGATCTTCGCCGGCCTGGTGGTGCTCTTTCTGCAGCGGTCGACCGTCGCCGGGCCGCCCCGGGATTCGATGCTGCACTATCTGGCCGCGTCGGCCGGCTGCGCGGTCGCCAATTATTTCGGCAACAAGGCGGTGGCGGGCGCCGGGATCCTCTATCATCTGATCGCCGTCGCCATCATCGCCGGCACGCTCGCCTTCGTCCACATCACGCTGAAGCCGCTCGACAAGCCGCTGCCCTGAGGTCGCGCGACCGGACCCCGGGGCGCGACGGTCAGCGCGGACTCGCCTGCCGGCCGGAGAGGATCTGGTCCTTCAGCCCGGGGGCGCCGGCTTCGCCCAGCACCAGCCGCCGCGCGGTGGGGGACAGCGAGGCGAAGAACGGCACGAGGAATCGCTGCAGCGTCCGGATCGCCGTGCGGTCGTCGGGGGCCGCGGTCGAGAAACGGATCAGCATGCCGTCGGGCACCCGTCCCTTCAGATTCTCCTTCGCCACGGCCCAATGCTGCTGCCACCACCGGGTCGGGAAGTCGTTGCCGATCCGCGTCCAGTAGATCAGCTGCTCGTGGCGGCTGACGCTGCGTGCGGCGAGATAATGGCCGGGCACCTCGACGCCGCCGCCGGCATCGAGCTGGATCAGCCGTTCGTGCTCGATCGCATAGCCGGCCGCCGGATAGCACACCTCGGGCCGGTGCACCTGGAGCATGCCGTCCTGGATGCCGTTATAGGCGATGAGGAACATGACGGGCAGCTGGGTGGGCGATGCGTAATAGCGGGTGATGATGGCGTTGTAGAGCCGGTCGCTGAGCTGGTCGGGCGGCGGCAGCACGAGGCCGCTGCTCGTCTGATACTCCCAGTCGCCGATCTTCAGGGGGAAGAGCGGGTTGAGCTTCGCCTCCTTGATCATGCGGAAGGGGACGTCGGGGCGGCGCGCATTGGCGACGATCCCGGCCCCGGCCAGCAGGCCGCCGGCGATCATCGCGCGCCGCGACACCAGCCGCCGGGCGTCGATCTCGTCGTGCGTCATGCCGCGCTCCCGCGTGCCAGCCTCTGGCGCAGCGGCGATGCCAGCGCGTCGACGGCGAAGATGCCGAGGACCGAGAAGAGGAACATGGTGATCCCCGAGAAGGTGTGGAGGAAGCCCTGGGCAGCCTCGTCCCCGAGATAATGGGTGATGAGGATCAGGGCCAGCACGCGGATGAAATTGGCGAGGATCGCGACCGGCACGATCGCCAGCATCAGCAGCATGGCATAGCGCCAGTTCGCATTGTGCCGGATATAGACGTAGAACAGGCCGATCGCCGACAGGCTGATCAGCGAGTTGAGCCCGGCGCAGGCCGCGGCGATCAGCAGCTGATACTGGCCGATGATGATCATCACCCCCGATCCGGCGATCGGATAGCCCAGATGGTAGAGCAGGTTGATCGCCGCCTGCGAGATGCCGATCTTGAGCGGCTGCGTGACCATCGCCACCACCGTGTCGGGCGGCGGGAAGATGAACAGCATGTAGAAGATCGGGAACCACATGGCGCGCAGCGGCCGCCAGCCGACCAGCCAATAGGCGGTGACCAGCAGCAAGCCGTACATCATGAAGCCCTCGACCTCGATGACGTTGATGATTCGCGCGACCATGTAGAGCGGCCCGACGATCAGATAGGCGATCGCCGCGACCCGCGTGTCGCCGGGCCGGGCCAGCGAGCGGACCTCGCCCCAGCGGCGCCAGAACAGCCACAGCGCGGTCGCCAGCACGATCGGGCCGTGCGCGCCCTGCTCGGTGGTCCAGTTCTGGGTGGCGACGCCGTAGAGCGTCGGGACCACCACCGCGGCGACGCCGATGACGAGCGGCCAGAAGCGGCGCGCGAGGGCGACCAGCGGCAGCAGATCGGCCGGTCCGTAGCGGCCGGCGCTCGCGACCGGCTGGCTGTCCGCCATGTCCCCCAAGTGTCTGTTCAAGGATTTACGCCATCTCAACCATGTTCCGGGCATTGTTCCCGAGAACCGCCGCCGTCGATGAAGCGTTGGTCCCGGTCGATGCGCCGAACCAGCCCATAGCGGATCGTCGCGCGCTGGAACAGTCGGTTGGGGTGCATGGCGCGCACAGTATCGTCGCGGGGATGTTGCAGATGTTTACCACTCGAATTTTGGACTTCCGCGAAAACATGCTATTGGGCGGCGTGTATATTTGCGTTGGGGAATATCGGGGTAGTTCTTCATGTTGAAGGAAGCTGTTGCGTCCAAAGCGGCCAAGCTGCTGATGACTTGCGTCTGTCCGGTCGCCGGTACGACCGCCTTGAGCCTGGGCGTGCCCCAGGTCCGGGATGCGGTCCACAAGGCTACCCAGCCGCGTCAATATGCCAAGCCGAAGACCCGCGTCCGCGCGGCGCCGGAGGAAGGCGTCCAGGTCGCGTCGGCCGAGGGCCCGTGCCCGACCGTCACGCCCTTCGCCCTGTCGAACCTTCCGGCGGTGACCAACATGCCGGTGGAATCCTCGCCGCTGCAGGTGGCCGAGGCACCCCCGCCCGACGTCGCGGTTCCGCTGACGCCGCGCATCTTCGTGCCGCCGAGCACCGGCACGCCCAATCCGCCGGGCACGCCCGGCGTGCCCGAGCCGTCGACCTGGGTCCAGCTGATGCTGGGCTTCGGCCTGATCGGCGGCGTCGCCCGCATGACCTACCGGCGGAACGGGACCGCGCCCGAGGGCGAGGCCGTAAAAGGCTGATCCCGGGCCGTCATTCTCAAGGCGATTCTTCCCGTCATTCCGGCGAAAGCCGGAATCTCCTGCCCTTGCCGGAATCTTCCTGCCTTGAACGTCGGGACATCGACCGTCTCGGAAAAGAGAAGGGAGATCCGGCTTTTGCCGGGATGACTTCAATCCTCAAAACGGCCTTTCGCCGATGACGTTGCCGCCTTCGCTGTAGCGACAGACCAGGAAATCGTCCTCTACCCCGTGCGCCACCGCGCAGCCGACGGCGCGCGACGAGCGCCACACGACCTGGGTATAGTGCCCGACATTCTCCAGATCGCCGCTCAGGCTGTTGTTGGGGAAGATGCCGGCCTTGAAGTCCTTCTTCTCGTCGACCCACAGGCCGACCATCTGCTCCGGGCCATAATAGCCCCGCGTGCCGGCCCATAGATTCTCGCCCTGCGGATCGGTTTCGGCGGGGTCGTCCTCGCTGTGGACCAGATAGCCGACCTTGGTGAGGTGCGCGGCGTAGATGCCGGCGTCGCGGGCGAGCAGTTCGTTCCACGCCAGCGGCGGGATGCCCATGGCGGCGCGCTCGCGGTTGTGGCCGGCCAGCAGCCGCTGCGCGAGGTTGTTGTCCACACCCGTGGCGCCCTGCACGAGCGGCGCCGCCAGCGCCAGGGCCAGTGCGCCCGCCAGCTTCGCCGCCTTTGCCTTGCCCCAGCCGAAACGCATGCCGATCCTCCAGTCGATCCGATGGGACCGATGCTAGAGGCGCCGCCTTGCCCGCTGGTGTGGGAGATTGGTGATCGCGTTTTTCATGATCATCCGCCGCACCGGCCGGGGATTCGCCACGGAATTGCGCGATTCCGGCGTCACGGTTGACGGGTCGTTTACCAGCGGGAACGAAAGGAGGGGGCGGGGTGGTGGAGCTGCGGGCCGGATCCCCCGGCTCGGGCCAGGCGAAGCCTGATCCTCGATTTTACCGCAGCCACCACGTCTTGCACGCCGTACCGGACTTTCACCGGCGCATTTCTCTCCTGCGATGAGCCCCGCTATTGCGAGTGTCTCCTGCCGACGCAGCAGCGCGCTTCTATCGCAACATTCGGCGATGTGCCAGCGCCCTTGCGCGCCGGAACCCGAATAGGGCCGGACGGTGCCTTTATCGCGCCGACTGTTGCACCGGCGTCACGCCGGTCCGGTCAGAACCGGACGTCCCGATAGACGCGGCTGATGTCGCCGCCCCAGGCGCCGTGATAAAGATCGAGCAACTGTTCGGCGGGCGTCTTGCCGCTCGCGACGATCTCGCGCAGCGGGGTGAGGAAGCCCCGCTCGTCGTCGCCCGCCCCGTTCAGCCGCGCGCGCGCCTTCAGTCCCTCGGCGGAGATGTCGAGGACGGTGTTCGCCAGGTCGAGCAGGCTGCGCCCGCGCGGCCCCCGTGCCTTCAGGCCGAGCTTCGGCACGTCCGCGCGGATGCGGTGATGGTCCTCGATCGTCCAGTGCTTGACCAGGTCCCAGGCCGCGTCGAGCGCAGCATCGTCGTAGAGCAGGCCCACCCAGAAGGCGGGCAGCGCGCAGATGCGGTCGTGCGGGCCGCCGTCGGCGCCGCGCATCTCGAGGAAGCTCTTCAGCCGGACCTCGGGAAAGGCGGTCGACAGATGGTCCTTCCAGTCCTCGACCGTCGGCTTCTCGCCGGGCAGGACCGACAGCTTGCCGTCCATGAAGTCGCGGAAGCTGAGCCCCGCCGCGTCGACATAGCCGTCGCGGAAGGCGAAATACATCGGCACGTCGAGCATGTAGTCGGCGTAGCGCTCATAGCCGAAACCGTCCTCGAACACGAAGGGCAGCATGCCCGTGCGGTGCGGATCGGTGTCGGTCCAGATATGGCTGCGATAGCTGAGGAAGCCGTTGGGCTTGCCGTCGAGGAAGGGCGAATTGGCGAACAGCGCGGTCGCCAGCGGCTGCAGCGCCAGGCTGAGGCGGAACTTGCGCACCATGTCCGCCTCGCTCGAATAGTCGAGGTTGGTCTGGATGGTGCAGGTGCGCAGCATCATGTCGAGGCCCATCGTGCCGACCCGCGGCATGTGGCGCAGCATGATGTCGTAGCGGCCCTTCGGCATGATCGGCAGCTCTTCGCGGCTCTTGTCGGGCCACAGGCCCAGGCCGAGGAAACCGATCCCCAGCTTTTCGCCGACCGCCTTGACCTGCTCGAGGTGGCGCCCGGTTTCGGCGCAGGTCTGGTGGAGATTGTCGAGCGGCGCGCCCGACAGCTCGAACTGGCCCGCCGGCTCCAGGCTGACATTGCCGTCCTCGCCCTCGAGCGCGATGATGTTCTCGCCCTCATAGACCGGGCGCCAGCCGAATTGCGTCAGGCCGATCAGCAGCGCGTGGATGCCGCCGCGCTCCTCATAGGAGGGGGCGCGGTGCGAATCCTCGAAGAACACGAACTTCTCGTGCTCGGTGCCGATCCGCCATCTGTCCTTCGGCTTCTCGCCGTCGACGAAGACCGACAGCAGGTCGTCGCGGGATTCGATCAGGGGATCATCGCCTTCGGAGGCCTTGCGCGTGCTCATCGCCGCGCCATAGCGGACCGATCGGTACGTTTCTAGTTTGATTATTCTGCGCGCCAGTCCCCGGCCGATGCCATCCATAGCGCGACGGCCGCCGCCATCGCCGTATCGGCCCGCAGGATACGGGGGCCCAGCGACACGCCGATCGCCTGCGGCACGGCCTTGATCGCGGCGCGCTCCTCGGGGGTGAAGCCGCCCTCCGGACCGATCAGTATCGCGGCCGGTCCGGGCGTCACCGCCCGCGCCATCGGCGTGCCGCCCTCTTCGTCGGCGAAGATCAGCGCCCGGTCGGCGGGCCAGTCGCGCAGCATCGCGGCGAGCTTCACCGGCGCGTCGAGGATCGGCAGCGCGGTCCGCTCGCACTGTTCGGCGGCCTCGATCATGTGCGCGCGCAGCCGGTCGAGGTTGAGCCGGTCGACGATCGTGCGCTGGGTGATCACCGGCCGCAGCCGGGCGACGCCCAGCTCGCACGCCTTTTCGGCGACCCAGTCGATCCGGCCCTTCTTGATCGGCGCGGCGAGCAGCCACAGGTCGGGCACTGCCTCGCGCTCGCGGACCCGTTCCTCGACCCGCACCGCGACGGCGCGCTTGCCGACCTGGTCGATCACCGCGCGCCATTCGCCGCTGGCATCGTCGAACAGGGCGATCGCGTCGCCCGTCTTCAGCCGCATCACGGCCGACAGATAATGCGCCTGCCCTCCGTCGATGGTCAGCGCGAGGCCGGCCGAGAGCGGGGTTTCGACGAACAGGCGGGTCAGGCTGGCGGGCGGCCAGGCGGGGGTTTGGGCCATGGGACTTCCGAAAGCGTGGCTTTTCCCCTACCTGCCGCCCATGGCCGACGAAGTCGAGGAAATCGTGCCCGACAGCGAGCTGCGCGGGATCGCCCGGCGGCTGCCGCCGGCCTTGCGCCCCTATTGGCTGCTCGCCCGCTTCGACCGGCCGATCGGCAGCTGGCTGCTGTTCTGGCCCGGCGTATGGGCGATCGCGCTGGCGGGCAGGGCGGTCGAGCGCTGGGATCTGATCCTGTGGTTCGCGCTCGGCTCGGTCGCGATGCGCGCCGCGGGCTGCGTCTATAACGACATCGTCGATCGCGACCTGGACCGGAAGGTGGCGCGCACCGCCGCGCGTCCGCTGGCCAGCGGACGGATCGGCCTCAAGGCGGCCTGGGCCTGGCTGTCGCTGCTCTGCCTGGTCGGGCTGGTCGTCCTCGTCCAGCTCAACCTCATGGCTGCGATCACCGCCGTCGCCAGCCTCGGTGCCGTCGCCGCCTATCCGTTCATGAAGCGGATCACCTGGTGGCCGCAGGCCTGGCTCGGCATCGTCTTCTCCTGGGCGGCGCTGGTCGGCTGGCCGGCGGCGACGGGCGGCTTCTCGCCGGTGCTGTGGCTGCTCTACGCGGGGTCGATCGCCTGGGTGATCGGCTATGACACCATCTATGCGCTGCAGGATATCGAGGACGATGCGCTGGCGGGGGTGAAGTCCTCGGCCCGCGCGCTGGGCCCTCGTGCGCGGCTCGGCATCGGCCTGTTCTACGCGATCGCGATCGGCTGCTGGATCGCCGCCTTCTGGCTGTTGCGGCCACAGGCGCTCGCCACCCTGGCCCTGCTGCCGATGGGTCTGCACTTCGTCTGGCAGGTGGCGCGGCTGCGGGTCGAGGACCCGGCCGATGCGCTCGCCAGATTCCGTTCGAACCGCTTCGCGGGCCTGCTGATGTTCCTCGCCTGCCTGGTGGTCGGGGCGACGGCCTGACCTTGTCATTCGCGCTCCGGCGAAGGCGCGAGCGGGGTCTGGAAGCCTTTACCCTTTGACCTTCGGGACCGGCGTACCTAAGTCGCCGACATGCTCAGCCTCTCCGAAGCCGAAAGCCGCACCGCCGATCTCGCCGCCGCCGCGCGCAAGGCCGGTGCCGATGCCGCCGACGTGATCTACGTCTGCAACAACTCGACCCAGGTCTCGGTGCGCCTCGGCGCGCTCGAGGACGTCGAACGGTCGGAGGGCGAGGAGATCGGCCTCAGGCTGTTCGTCGGCAGCCGCTCGGCGAGCGTCTCTTCCTCCGATCTGTCGCAGCCGGCGCTCGACGCGCTCGTCGATCGCGCGGTGGCGATGGCGCGCGAGGCGCCCGAGGATCCCTATGCCGGCCTCGCGCCCGAGGACCGGCTGCTGCGCGGACCGGTGCCCGACATCGACGGCGACGATGGCGTCGATCCGTCGCCGGCCGAGTTGCGCGAGCGCGCCGAGGCTGCCGAGGCGGCCGCCCGCGCCGTCCAGGGCATCACCAACAGCGAGGGCGCGGGCGCCTCGGCCAGCCGCTCCGTCATCGCGCTCGCCACCAGCACCGGGTTCGCGCGCGGCTATTCGAGCAGCGGCTATGGCTGCTCGGCCAGCGTCATAGCCGGCGAAGGCGGCGGCATGCAGCGCGACTATGCCTATCATTCGGCCCGCCACCTGTCCGACCTGGAGGATGCGACGGCGATCGGCGCCCGCGCCGGCGACCGTGCGGTCAAGCGGCTCAACCCCGGCAAGCTGTCGAGCGGCGCGCTGCCGGTGGTCTATGATCCACGGGTCGGATCGGGGCTGCTCGGCCACCTCGCCGGCGCGATCACCGGTTCGGCGGTCGCGCGGCGGACCAGCTTCCTGCTCGACAAGCTGGGCGAGCGGATCTTCGCCACGGGCATCGTCGTGCGCGACGACCCGCTGCGCAAGCGCGGGCTGCGGTCCAAGCCGTTCGACGGGGAAGGGCTGCCGACCCAGGCTCGCGACATCATCGCCGACGGCGTGCTGACCGGCTGGATCATGGACTCGGCCTCGGCGCGCCAGCTCGGGCTGGAACCGACCGGCCACGCCACCCGCGGCGTCGGCGGCCCCCCGGGCGCGGGGCTGACCAATCTCTACCTGGAGGCGGGATCGCTCTCGCCCGAGGAGCTGATCGCCGACATCAAGCTGGGCGTCTACGTCACCGAGCTGATCGGGCAGGGCGTCAACGGCGTGACCGGCGACTATAGCCGGGGCGCTTCGGGCTTCGTGATCCGCGACGGGCGGATCTGCGAGCCCGTTGCCGAGATCACCGTCGCCGGCAATCTCAAGGACATGTTCCGGGAACTGACCCCGGCGTCGGATCTTGTCTTCCGCCGCGCCGTTGATGCTCCGACGATCAGGATCGAAGGGATGACGGTCGCCGGTGCCTGATGGACTCCTCGAAGCGGTAAGTGCGGTCGCGGCCGAGGTCGGCGCGATGGCGCACGCCTCGTGGCGCGGCGAGTTCAAATATTGGGACAAGACGCCGGGCAGCCCGGTCTGCGACATCGATCTCGCGGCCGACGCGCTGCTGCACGAACGCCTGATGGCGATCGATCCGGAGGCCGGCTGGCTGTCGGAGGAGACCGTCGACAGCGCCGAGCGGCTCAATTGCGTGCGCGTCTGGGTGGTCGATCCGATCGACGGCACGCGCGACTATGTCCGTGGCCGCGAGGGATGGGCGGTCTCGATCGCGCTGGTCGAAGGCGGCCGCCCGGTGATCGGCGTGCTCGATGCGCCCGCGCGCGGCGAGCATTGGCGCGCCCGTGCCGGCCATGGCGCCACCCGCAACGGCGAGGCGATCCGCGCCTCGGCGCGCCGCGAGCTGCCCGGCGCGCGGGTACCGGCCGACGTGCTGGCGCGCGGCGATTCCGATCTGGTGACGGTCGGCAAGCCCAATTCGATCGCGCTGCGCATCGCGATGGTGGCCGCCGGACAGGCCGATCTGCTGGCGACCCTGCGCTGGGGCCATGAATGGGACATCGCCGCCGCCGCGCTGATCGCGCAGGAAGCGGGGGCGACCGTCACCGACGCGCTCGGCCGCCCGCTCCGCTACAACAGCACCAGGGGCGAGCAGTTCGGGGTGCTGGCGACGGCCCCGGCGATCCATGCCGACGCGGTCGAACGGCTGGCGACGCGCGCGGCGACGGCGGTGGTTCGGTAGCTCCCGATCCTTCCGTCGAAGGATCGACGGATTCCTCAAAGTCCCAGGCGCGGGATCTCGATCGCGGGGCAGCGGTTGACCACCGCCTTCAGTCCGGCGCTTTCGGCCCGGGCGACCGCGTCGTCGTTGAACACCCCGAGCTGGGTCCACACCGCCTTCGCGCCGGCGGCGACGGCGTCGTCGATCACCGGGCCGGCGGCGGTCGAGTTGCGGAAGATGTCGACGATGTCGATCGGCTCGTGGATCTCGGCGAGGGTCGCCACGACCGGCCGGTCGTGGATCCGCTGGCCCGCGAGCTGGGGATTGACCGGGATCACGTCATAGCCGCGCGACAGCAGGAAGCGCATCACGCCGTGGCTCGGCCGGTCGGGGCGGTCGCTGGCGCCGACCATCGCGATGGTCTTCGCGGTGCGGAGGAGGTCGGCGATATCCTGGTCGGCGGTCAGAGGCATGGCGAAGCT
Organism: Sphingomonas sp. Root720; assembly: GCF_001428605.1. Classification (GTDB taxonomy): domain Bacteria; phylum Pseudomonadota; class Alphaproteobacteria; order Sphingomonadales; family Sphingomonadaceae; genus Rhizorhabdus. The sequence continues at coordinate 151,801 of NZ_LMID01000015.1, read as the reverse complement.
CCCGAAATGGTCCCCCTAAAATGATGCGGGCTTCGCCGGGTTCAACCAGTCGGCGATCCGTGCGGCGAGCGGTGCGAAGACCGCGTCGTCCGCGTCCGCCGCCGGCGGGCGCCCCGCGTCGGAGGCGGTGCGGATGCCGATGTCGAGCGGTACCCGGCCGAGGAAGGGCAGGTCCATCGCCATCGCCGCCGCCTGCGCGCCGCCCTGGCCGAACGGGTCGGATATCTCGCCGCAATGTGGGCAGGCATAGCCCGCCATGTTCTCGACGACGCCGATGATCGGCACATGCGCCTGGTTGAAGAAGTCGATCGCGCGGGTGGCGTCGATCAGGGCCAGGTCCTGCGGGGTCGACACGATCACCGCGCCGACCGGCTTGTATTTCTGGACCATCGTCAGCTGGACGTCGCCGGTGCCCGGCGGCAGGTCGAGGATCAGCAGCTCGACATCGCCCCATTCGGCATCGACCAGCTGGCCGAGCGCATTGCCCGCCATCGGCCCGCGCCAGGCGATCGCCTGCCCCGGCTTCACGAGCTGCGCCATCGACAGCATGGGTACGCCGTGCGGCGACATGACGGGGTCCATCTTCTGCCCCTGCGCGGTCGGGCGCATGCACTCGGTCGCCAGCAGTCGTGCCTGCGAGGGGCCGTAGATATCGGCATCGACCAGCCCGACCTTGCGGCCCATCCGTTTCAGCGCGACGGCGAGGTTGGCGGAAAGGGTCGACTTGCCGACCCCGCCCTTGCCCGATCCGACCGCGATGATCTTGCGGCCGCGCTTCTCCGCGGTCATCGCGACCCGGACCGTCTCGACGCCGGGGACCGCGATCAGCGCCTGCTTTACCGCCGTTTCCAGCTTGCTCCGGGCATCCCCGGACAGGCCGGTCACGTCGACGACGACGCTGGCCGTACCGTCCTCGAAGCGCGGCGCCGCGGCGCGTCCGCTGGCGATCAGCCCCTTGCCGCTAATGGGATCCGGGACGGCGTCGAGCGCGGCGGGAAGCGAGTCTGTCATGTCCATGGGGCGTGCAAATAAGGGCTCCGCTTGGAAAGAGCACTGTTTTTCCGCCGATCCGCACCTATAATGATCGGATGAACGACAGCGATAGCAGCGGAATGGTGCCGCGGCCGATGCTCAACGAGGGCGGGCCGTGGGGCGGAGGAGGATCGGGTGGCGACGGGGGTGGCGGTGACGGCAACCCCTGGAACCAGCCGCCGCGCGGCCGGCCCGGACCCGCGGGCCGCTCGGCGCTCGACGAGCTGCTGCGGCGCGGCCGCGCCCGCTTCGGCGGCCGCGGCGGGCCCGAGCCCGAGGCCGGACGCTTCGCCCTCTGGGCGATCGGCGGCCTGCTGCTGATCTGGATCCTCTGGACGAGCGGCCATCGCATCGACCCGCAGGAGCGCGGCGTGATCACCCGCTTCGGCTCCTATGCGGGGACGCTCGAGCCCGGCATGCGCTTCTCCTTCCCCGCGCCGATCGATATCGTCACCAAGATCGACATCGAGGATATCCGGGTCAAGGACATCCCCGGGGGTGGTGGCAACAGCCAGAACCTGATGCTGACCGGCGACCAGAACATCATCGACCTCGCGTATTCGGTGCGCTGGAACATCCGCGACCCCGAGCTCTATCTCTACGAGCTGGCCGACCCCGACGAGACCGTCGCCGAGGTCGCCGAAAGCGCGATGCGCGCGGAGATCGCCCGTGTCGCGCTCAACGATGCGATGGGTCCGCAGCGCAGCCAGATCGAGGGCCGCGTCCAGCAGCGCATGCAGGAGATCCTCGACAGCTATCGTTCGGGCGTCACCGTGCAGGGCGTCGCGATCAAGCAGGCCGATCCGCCGAGCGCGGTGGTCGAGGCGTTCAAGTCGGTCTCGGCCGCGCAGCAACAGGCGCAGGCCTATCTCAACGAGGCGCGCGCCTATGCCCAGCAGCTCGGCGCGAAAGCCGAGGGTGAGGCGGCGGCGTTCGACAAGGTCTATGCCGAGTATCGGCTCGCCCCCGAGGTGACCCGCCGCCGCATGTATTACGAGACGATGGAGCGCGTCCTGGCCAAGACCGACAAGACGGTGATCGAGGCGCCGAACGTCATGCCCTATCTCCCGCTGCCCCCCGCGCAGCCCAAGCCGGCGGCCCAACAATGAACGTCAGCGACAATTTCGCCAGCCGCACCGTGATCGGCTGGGCCATCGCCGCGATCGCCGTGGTGATCGTGCTCAGCAGCATCGTCGCCGTGGTGCCCGAGACAAAGCAGGCGCTCGTCGTCCGCTTCGGCAAGCCCGAGACGGTCTACAACGCCTATCGTCCCAATGAGGATTTCGGCGCGACCGGCGCGGGCGTGATCTTCAAGATCCCGTTCATCGACCAGATAACCTGGATCGACAAACGCGTCCGCGACTTCGACATGGAGCGCCAGTCGGTGCTGTCGACCGACCAGCTCCGGCTCGAGGTCGACGCCTATGCCCGCTACCGCATCGTCGATCCGCTGCGCATGGCGATCACCGCCGGCAGCGAGCGCCGGGTCGAGGAGGCGCTGCGCCCGATCCTCGGATCCTCGCTCCGCAACGAGCTCGGCAAGCGGCCCTTCGCGGCGCTGCTGAGCCCCGAGCGCGGGCAGGTCATGGACAATATCCAGACGCGCCTGAACCGCGTCGCGCGCCAATATGGCGCCGCGATCGTCGATGTCCGCATCAAGCGGGCCGACCTGCCCGACGGCACGCCACTGGATTCGGCGTTCAACCGGATGCGCACCGCGCGCGAGCAGGAAGCGCGGTCGATCCTTGCCGAAGGCCGCAAGCAGGCGCAGATCATCACCGCCGAGGCCGATGCCCAGGCGGCCGGCACCTATGCCGAAAGCTTCAACAAGGATCCCGATTTCTACAATTTCTACCGGGCGATGCAGTCCTATCGGATGACCTTCGGCACCGACGGTACCGAAGCGCCCGGTTCGTCCAACGTCATACTGTCGCCCGACAACGAATATCTGCGCGAATTCCGCGGACGGCGCTAGACCGAGAGGGAACAGCGCCGTTCAACCGGGGTTCAGCGATCGGGAAAGAGATAAGACACCCGGCAAATCGGCAACGGCAGGACAGGAGATTTAAGGAGTTGGCCAAAGTGCGTTATGCCTATGGGATCACCGCAGCCTTGCTGGCCGGCGGTGCGGCTGCAACCCTGACCCTGCAGCAGCCCGTCGGCGCCCAGGTGGCGCAGAATGCGCCGGGGTCGATCAACGCCGCGGCGCCCCGCCCGGGTGCGCCGATGAGCTTCGCTGACCTCGCCGCCAAGCTGCAACCGGCGGTCGTCAACATCTCGACCACCCAGAAGATCCAGGTCCGCGGCGGCGGCAACGCCTTCTCGGGCACGCCGTTCGAGGAGCTGTTCCGTCGCTTCGGCGGTGGCGCCACCGACGAGGGCGGCAAGCCGATCACGCGCGAAGCGACCTCGCTCGGGTCGGGCTTCATCATTTCGGCCGACGGCTATGTCGTCACCAACAACCATGTGATCTCGGCGTCGCCCGAGGGCGGTTCGGGAGCGGTCGTCAGCTCGATCACCGTCACCTTGCCCGACCGCAAGGAATATAAGGCGACGATCGTCGGCCGCGACCAGACGTCGGATCTGGCGCTGCTCAAGATCGATGCGAAGAACCTGCCCTTCGTCCAGTTCGGCGATTCGACCCGCACCCGGGTCGGCGACTGGGTCGTGGCGATCGGCAATCCGTTCGGCCTCGGCGGCACGGTGACCGCGGGCATCGTCTCGGCGCTGCACCGCTCGATCGGCATCAACGGGCCCTATGATCGCTACATCCAGACCGACGCCTCGATCAACCAGGGCAATTCGGGTGGCCCGATGTTCGATCTCCAGGGCAATGTGATCGGCATCAACACCGCGATCTTCTCGCCGACCGGCGGCAATGTCGGCATCGGCTTCGCCATCCCGGCCGAGGAAGCCAAGCCGATCATCGACCAGCTTCGCACCGGCCAGCGGGTGCGGCGCGGCTATCTGGGCGTCGGCATCCAGCCGATGACCGAGGATATCGCCAGCAGCCTGGGCCTGGCCAAGGATCGCGGCGAGATCGTCGCGCGGGTCGAGCCCGGCGAGGCGGCGGCGCGGGCGGGCATCCGCCAAGGCGACGTGATCGTCAAGGTCGACAATCAGGAGATCACCCCCGACAACACGCTGTCCTACATCGTCGGCAAGGCCGCGGTGGGCGCCCGCCTGCCGGTCGAGCTGATTCGCGAGGGGCAACGCAAGACGGTGACGGTGACCCTGGGCGAACGTCCGCCGGAGGACCAGCTCGCCAATGCCGGCAATCTGGACGACGATCAGGACGACGGCGTGCCCGGCGCCGGCCAGTCCGCGCCCGACCAGCCGACCCGTTCGGCGATCGGCCTCGGCCTGCAGACGCTGACGCCGGATATTGCGCGGCGGCTCGGCGTCTCGGCCACCCTGCGCGGGGTGGTGATCAACTATGTCGATCCGTCGAGCGACGCCGCGGCCAACGGCTTCCAGCCGCGCGACATCATCCTGCAGATCAACAATGTGCCGGTGACGACCGTCCAGGCGGCGGCCGCGCAGATCGCCGACGCGCAGAAGGCCAAGCGCCCGACGGTGCTGCTGTTCGTCCAGCGCGGCAATAATCCGCCGCGCTATGTGGGCGTGCAGCTCCGCAACTGATTCCGTTCCGCTTCCCCCGAAGGGGAAGCGACGCGGACGAGAAAAAGGGCCGGGAGCTGTCGCTCCCGGCCCTTTTCCGTGCGTTCGCGTCGCTATCAGAAGCGGTAGCTGACCGTCGCCATGAGCGAGTGGTAGCCGAACTTGCTGAAGGTCCGCTTGAAGTCGGTGCCCGACGCGTTCTGCGCCGTGAAGGGACCGCCGGCGGGGCCGCCCGAGGCGCGCACCGTGCTGTCGTTGTTCTTCAGAGCGGTGAACAGGTAGAGCGCGCCGACCGAGAAGGGGCCGACCTTCTGCTCGATGCCGCCGCCGTAATTGTAACCCCAGGCATCCTTGGTGGGGTTGTCGACGGTGAAGGTGTTGACGCCGTTCGAGGTCGAGAAGCGGTTCCGGATCTTGCCATAGGCGAGACCGCCGGTGCCGTAGATCAGCGTGCCGGTGTTGAACGAATAGCCGCCACGGGCGCGGATCCCGCCATCGTTCCGCAGCCTGGCCTGCATCTTGTAGACGGCGGGCGTGGTGCTGAAGGCGGTGACGCTGTCGACCAGATAGCTCTTGCCATATTCGACCACGGCACCGACCACGGGGCCGCTGGTGTCGCCGAACTGATAGTCGAAGCCGGCATGGACCTTCCAGGTCGTGCCGTCATTGTCCTTGGTGCAACCCGTGCCCGGAGCCGCCGAGGTCGGCGAACCGCCGCAGCTGCCCGGCGCGAAATTCGGGAAGGCGTCGCCGAAATTGCCGTCGAGGTTGCGATCGAAGACGACCTGCTCGTCGCCGTCGCGCGGCTGCCAAGCATAGCCAAGCTGGCCACCCACGTAGAAACCCGTCCAGTTGGACGTGCTCTGTGCCGAAGCGGCACTGGCGCCGAGCGCTGCCAGGGCGATCGCGGCGGTGGTGGAAATGAGAACTCGCATGTCTACTAACCCTTTCTGCTGCCATAAAGGCGAAGCGGTAACGGCTCCGATCCGGTTTCGATCCCTCGCAAGGACGGCTTTGTCGCGAGTGGTGCAATATTGTCACACCGTCGAAACGGACGGCTAAGCTGCTGACAATATTGTTATTGTCCGAAGCCGGCCTCGCCCGCGCGGGCCACCGCCTCGCGGGCCGCGGCGATCAGCGCTCCGGCCTTGGCCTCGCACTCGCGCCGCTCATATTCGGGGTTGCTGTCGGCGACGATTCCGGCCCCGGCCTGGACGTGCATCTTGCCGTCCTTGACCACCGCGGTACGCAGCACGATGCAGCTGTCCATCGACCCGTCGGGGGAGAAATAGCCGACCCCGCCGGCATAGGCGCCCCGCGTCTCGGGCTCGAGCTCGGCGATGATCTCGCAGGCGCGGACCTTGGGCGCGCCGGAGACGGTGCCGGCCGGAAAGCCCGCGAACAACGCGTCGAGCGCATCCCGCGCCGGATCGAGCCGGCCGACGACGTTCGACACGATGTGCATGACGTGGCTGTAATGCTCGACCGTATAGCTGTCGGTGACCTCGACCGTTCCGGCCTGCGCCACCCGGCCCACATCGTTGCGGCCGAGGTCGAGCAGCATGAGATGCTCGGCGCGTTCCTTGGGGTCGGCGAGCAGGCTTTCGCGGTTGGCGATATCCTCGGCGGTGGTCCTGCCGCGCGGCCGGGTGCCGGCGATCGGACGGATCGTCACCTCGCCGTCGCGCGCGCGCACCAGGATCTCGGGGGAGGAGCCGATCAGCGCGAAGCCGGGCAGGTCGAGGAAATAGAGGAAGGGCGACGGGTTGATCCGTCGCAGCGCGCGGTAGAGGTCGATCGGCGGCAGCGGAAAATCGACGGTGAAGCGCTGCGCCAGCACGACCTGGAAGATGTCGCCGGCGGCGATATAGTCCTTCGCGCGCAGCACCATGTCGGCATAGCGGTCGGGCGCCGTCTGCGGCACCAGCTCAAGCGCCGCGGGGTCGATGTCGCTGCGGTTGCGCTCGGGCAGCGGGCCGGCCAGCAGGGCGGCGTGCGACTCGATCCGTTCCACCGCCTGGGCGACCTTGCCAGCGGGATCGCCCGCCACGTCGGGCCATAGCGGCGCTACCAGGTAGAGCTGGTCGGCGAGCCGGTCGAAGACGAGGATCAGGGTCGGCCGCGCGAACAGCATGTCGGGCAGGTCGAGCGGATTGGTCGGGGGCCGCGGCAGCTTCTCGACCAGACCGATCGTCTCATAGGCGAAATAGCCGACCAGGCAGGCGAGCGCGCGGGGCAGGCCGTCGGGCACCGCCATGCGGCACGAGGTGACGAGCTTGCGCATCGCCGTGAGCGCGTCGTCCTCCAGCGCTTCGAAGGCGGCGGGATCGGTCGCCCAGCGGCGGTTGATCTCGGCGGTGGCGCCGCGCGCGCGGAACAGCAGGTCGGGCGCGAGGCCGAGCAGCGAATAGCGGCCGCGCACCGCGCCGCCTTCGACCGATTCGAGCAGGAAGTCGCCCCGTCCCGGCTCGATCAGCTTGAGCGCGGCGGCGACCGGCGTCTCGGTGTCGGCGACCTGGGTGCGCCATACCAGCGCGGGTTCGCCCCGCGAAAGGGCTTCCAGGGCGGCCTGGTCCTGCGCGAAACCCATCCCCCGTCGCGGCCTATTGACCGGTCGAGCCGAATTGGCGCTTGGCGGCGGCGATCGCGTCCGGATAGCGCTTGACGCCGATGTCCTGGGTGACGGCGCGGATGAACTGTTCGCCCAGCTCGGCCTTCACCGCGCGGGACAACTCCTCCTGGGTGGCGCCGATCAGCCCGGAGGCCTTGGTGAGATCGCCGGGGATCACCTGGTCGAGGACCGTGACGAACAGCGCCTCGCCCTGGGCGCTGGGGATCAGCCGGGCCTTGCCCTTCTGCAGCGCGAACAGCGCCCGGACCGGTTCGGGGATCTGCGCGCCGCTCTGCTGCGCGCGGGCGATGTCGAGCTGCCGCGCGTTCGCGGGCCGCGCGGGGGGCAACTTGACGCCGCTGTCGGCGATCGCCTTGGCGAGCGGCACGCCGCGGTTGACCGCCGCGACCATCTTGTCGCCGACGGCCTTGGCACGCACGGCGGCGCGCTTCACCAGGATATCGCGGACGACGGCCGGCCGGACTTGCGCGAGCGGCAGCGGCGTCGGCGGGATCACCTTGGCCACGCTCAGCAGCGCATATTGCTGGTCCGGGACCACCGCCTCGACGGTCGGCCGGTCCTCGGGGGACGAGGCGAAGGCGTTCTTGAGCAGCGCGCCAAGCTCGGCCGGGGCCTTCCAGTCGGGCTTGTCAATCGGCTGGCCGCCGGCGAGCAGCGCCGGGGTCTCGACCACGGTCAGCTTGTTGTTGGCGGCGACCTCGGCGAAGCTCGATCCGTCGGCGATCGCGTCCTCGACCTTGCCGGCCAGCTCGGACAGCGCCTCCTGCGACTTCTGGCGGGTCAGCAGCGCGGTGATGTCGGGCTTGGCCGCGGCCAGCGAACGGGCGGGGGTGCCGGTCACCGCGTCGACCTTCACGACATACCAGCCGAACGCGCCCTTGGCGGGTCCGGCGATGCTGCCGGACGCGGCGGCGAAGGCCTGGTCGGCGACGGCTTCGCCCGCCGCGCCGCTATAGTCGGCCTTGCTCTGCCCGGTCAGCGTCGACGCCTCCAGCCCCGCCTTGGCGGCGGCGGCGGCCAGCGTCTGCCCGCCCTTGGCGGCGGTTGCGATGCTGCGCGCCAGCGTCTCGTTGGGGGTGATCACCTGGGTGAGGCTGCGCGTCTCGCGCGCGGCGAAGCTATCGGCATTCTCGCGATAATAGGTGGCGATCTCGGCCTCGGTCGGCACCGATTGCGCGGCGATCTGCTCGGTCCCGAACAGGGCATAGCGCAGCACGCGCGCCTCGGGACGGGTGAAGGTGGCGATATCCGCCTTGTAGGCGGCGGCGATCTCGGCCTCGGTCGGCAGGCGCGGGTCGGCGAAGGCGGCGAGCGGGATGATCCCGACCTGGCCTATGCGCTGTTCGAGCAGCAGCGCCGCATAGGGGCGGGCGAGGCGTGCGGGTACCGGCGCCAGCGCGGCGGCGGGCGTCAGGATCTGGTTGCGCATCAGCTCCCCGGAAAGGTCGGCACGCAGCTCGCGCTCGCTGATCCTCGCCTGGGCGAGGCGATTGCGCATCACCGTCTCGTCGAAGGTGCCGGTGATCCCGCGAAAGGCCTCCATCCCCGCGATCTGCGCGTCGATCAGCCGCTTACTGATCGCCAGGCCCTGCTTCTTGCCCCAGGCGTCGAGCGCGCGCGCGCTGATCAGGCCGTCGGTGACCCCTTCGAAGCCGCCGGCGGCGATGAAGCCCTTGTGGTCGAGCTCGGGCCGGTCGCGGCGGAGCGCATCGAACTGGTTCTGCACCCGGCGCAACAGGTCGTTCGAACTGATCTTGGTGCCGTCGATCTTGGCGATCGTGGCGCCTTCGGCAGCCCCGCCGGTCATGCCCGGCCGTTCGACGCCGGTGACGATGAAGGCGATCAGGACCAGGGCGAGGATGCCGAGGACGATCCACGAGGAAAGCGCGCGGCGGAAGAAGGAGATCATCGGGTGTTCCGTCTGAAACCAGAAAGGGTTGCGCTGCCATAGAGCCTGATCGTCCGAGGTGGAAGCGCTTTGCGTTTCCGCCGCCGACGGGAATCGGGCGCTTTCAAATGGCCGCGCTGCGGGGATGGTTGCGGGACGCGGCGTTGGATCCTAAGGCCGGACGCGCAACAGCAGAGAGGGTGGAAAATGGGACTGCGCAAGCTCGTCGCCGGCAACTGGAAGATGAACGGATCGCTCGGCGCCCTCGCCGAGCTCGATGCGATCGCAGCGGCAGCGAAGGCGCAGGGCTCGGTCGACGTGGCGGTCTGCCCGCCCTTCACGCTGATCGCCCCGGCGGCGGCGCGCCAGCCCGATCTCGCGATCGGCGCCCAGGATTGCCACGGCCAGCCCAAGGGCGCCCATACCGGCTGCGTCAGCGCCGCGATGCTGGTGGAGGCCGGCGCGAAGCTCGCCATCGTCGGCCATAGCGAGCGCCGCGCCGACCAGCACGAGACCGATGCCGAAGTGCGGGACAAGGCGATCGCGGCGATCGCCGCCGGGCTGACCGCGATCGTCTGCGTCGGCGAGACCGAGGCCGAGCGTGACGCCGGCCATGCCGTCGCGGTGGTCGAGGGCCAGCTCGACGGATCGATTCCGGCCGACGGTGCCGCCGCGACGCTGGTGGTCGCCTATGAGCCGGTCTGGGCGATCGGCACCGGGCGGACCCCGTCGACCGCCGACGTCGCCGAGATGCACGCCGCGATTCGCGCGAGGCTGAAGCTGCTGCTCGGCGCCGGGGGTGCGGGCGTGCGCATCCTCTATGGCGGCTCGGTGAAGCCCGACAATGCCCGGGAGCTGCTCTCGGTCGCCGATGTCGACGGCGCGCTGGTCGGCGGCGCCAGCCTGACCGCTGCGCAGTTCGTGCCGATCGTCGAGGGCGCGGCCGCGGCGTCGGCCTGAACAATCACCCCTCTCTCGTCATGCCAGCGAAGGCTGGCATCTCGTGAGACTGGGCGCCGCCTTACCCTCCTGAGATGCCAGCCTGCGCCGGCATGACGGCAACGTCAGCGTGCCGCTTTCGTGGGAATGATGGTGGAGGAAGGGCCGTCCGCGCCGGATGTAGCCCTGGCATGAAGGCGCGGAGGTTGAACCTTCGTCCCCGATCGACTAGATGCGCCGGCATAGTCGAAATCGAAAGCCGGCAATGCTCTTCACCTTCCTGCTCGTGGTCCACATCATCGTCGCGGCGTCGCTCGTCGCGGTCATCCTCGTGCAGCGATCGGAAGGCGGCGGGCTGGCGTCGGGCGGCAACCCTGGCGGGTTGATGAGCGCACGCGGCGCGGCCGACTTCCTGACCCGCACCACCGCGGTCCTGGCGGGCATCTTCGTGGTGCTCAGCATCACGCTGGCGGCGCTCGCCTCGGTCGAGCGCGCGCCGAGCAAGATCGACACCTCGCTGGTCGGCAAGACCGCAGGCGCCGATGCGGCTCCGGCCCCGGCTCCGGTGAGCGACGATCCCCTGGCGGCCGCGGCGGCCCAGGGCGGCGGCGGCATCGCCTCGAACGGCGCCGCGCCGCAATAAAATCTACGCACAGGAGCGGATAACAGGCCGTGCCCCGGTTCCGGGGCGCCGTGCTTTTGCGATCGCCCACAATTTTTTGTCGATATGAAGGAGTCCCCCACCTTGCCCTTCGCCCCCTCGCGCGGTTAAACCCATTCTCCCATGGCGCGGTTCATTTTCATCACCGGCGGCGTGGTCTCCTCGCTTGGCAAGGGTCTCATGGCGGCAAGCCTCGCCGCCCTCCTCCAGGCGCGCGGCTACAAGGTTCGCATTCGTAAGTTCGATCCCTATCTGAACGTCGATCCGGGCACGATGTCGCCCTATCAGCATGGCGAAGTCTATGTGACCGACGACGGGGCGGAGACCGATCTCGATCTCGGCCATTATGAACGCTTCACCGGCGTTCCCGGCCGGCAGTCGGACAACATCACCTCGGGCCGGATCTACCAGACGATCATCCAGAAGGAGCGGCGCGGCGACTATCTGGGCGCCACCGTCCAGGTGATCCCGCACGTCACCGACGCCATCAAGGAATTCGCGCGCGCCGATACCGACGGCCTCGATTTCGTCCTGTGCGAGATCGGCGGCACGGTAGGCGACATCGAATCGCTGCCCTTCATGGAGGCGATCCGCCAGCTCCGGAACGATCTCGGCCGCGGCAACTCGATCTTCGTCCACCTGACGCTGGTGCCCTACATCGCGGCGGCGGGCGAACTGAAGACCAAGCCGACCCAGCACAGCGTGCGCGACCTGACCTCGCTCGGCATCCAGCCCGACGTGCTGGTCTGCCGCTGCGACCGGCCGCTGCCAGAGGGCGAGCGCGCCAAGATCGCGCTGTTCTGCAACGTCGCCAAGGAAGCGGTGATCCCCGCGCTCGACGCGAGCACCATCTACGGCGTGCCGCTGCAATATCATGAGGAAGGGCTCGACGAGGCCGTCCTCTCGGCCTTCGGCATCGAGGCCGGGGACGAGCCCGACCTCACCCGCTGGACCGAGATCATGGACCGGCTGGAGAATCCCGAGGGCGAGGTCACGATCGGCGTCGTCGGCAAATATGTCGGGCTGCTCGACGCCTACAAGTCGCTTCACGAGGCGCTGGTCCATGGCGGCATCGCCAACCGGGTGAAGGTCCATATCCGCTGGATCGACGCCGAGCTGTTCGAGCAGGAGGAGGGCGGCATCGCCGCCCAGCTCGAGCCGATGCACGCGATCCTGGTGCCGGGCGGCTTCGGCGAGCGCGGTTCCGAGGGCAAGATCGCCGCGGTGCGATTCGCCCGCGAGCGCAAGGTGCCCTATTTCGGCATCTGCCTCGGCATGCAGATGGCCTGCATCGAAGGCGCGCGGAACACCGCCGATATTGCCGCGGCCTCGACCACCGAGTTCGGCCCGACCGACGAGCCCGTCGTCGGCATGATCACCGAATGGATGAGCGAAGCCGGCCTGCAGAAGCGCGAGTCGGGCGGGGACCTCGGCGGTACGATGCGGCTCGGCGCCTATGACGCGAAGCTGTCGGGCAACAGCCATGCGGCGTCGATCTACGGTGCCACCGATATTTCCGAGCGGCATCGCCACCGCTACGAGGTCAACGTCCATTACCGCGCACCGCTGGAACGCGGCGGCCTCGTCTTTTCGGGCATGTCCCCCGACGGCGAACTGCCCGAGGTCGTCGAGCGGCCCGATCATCCCTGGTTCGTCGGCGTCCAGTTCCACCCGGAACTGAAGAGCAAGCCGTTCGATCCGCACCCGCTCTTCGCCAGCTTCATCGCGGCGGCGGTGCAGCAGAGCCGGTTGGTCTGACGCTCGTCGCGTCATCCCGGCTGTCGCCGGGATGACGACGAACTGCCCGATTCGATTTTAGCCCGGAACGCCCGGGATCACCGGATCGGCGGGGGCGCCGGGATCGGGATCGGTCGGCGACGGCACCGGAATGTCGATTGGCGTGTCGACCGGAACCTCGTCGGGGGTGGGGGGCTGGCTGGCCATGATGATTCTCCTTTCGGCGGGGGGAACGCCCGAGCGGTCCGGACTATCCGTCCGACCGGCAAGGCGGGGCCGAACTGCGGTCGCCGGAAGCGATGCCGGCCGAAACCAAGGATGGCTGAAACAGCAAACGCCGGGATCGTTTCCGATCCCGGCGCCGCGTGACGATATTCGCCAACCCCCTTGGCGGGCTCTACACCAACCACCCCTTAAATGGCGGCGGAACCCTACCTTTTCCCCGAACCATGGCCGTTTTTTCTGCTCATGTTCCGTGACACTTCTCCTACATCCGGGCCCGATGCTTGTCATTGGCTTTCAAGGCGTCCGGAATCGAAAGACGGCAGGTGTGTTTTCTCGGCAACAGAGACCGATCGGTACCGCCGGTCTTTTAGAATGCGAGGGCGGTTGCCCCGCGCCGCGCGCCCGCATAGGACAGCCGCAGGTCGTTTCACTGTGAGTAACCCGTTTCATGCGCCTCTCCCGTCTTTTCCTCCCCGTGATGAAGGAATCGCCCGCCGACGCCCAGATCGTCAGCCATAAGCTGATGCTGCGCGCCGGGCTGGTCCGTCAGACCGCCGCCGGCATCTATGCCTGGCTGCCGCTGGGCCACCGGGTGCTGCGCAAGATCGAGCAGATCGTCCGCGAGGAGCAGGATCGCGCCGGCGCGATCGAGCTGCTGATGCCGACCATCCAGTCGGCCGACCTGTGGCGCGAATCGGGCCGCTACGACGCCTATGGCCCCGAGATGCTGCGCATCAAGGACCGGCACGACCGCGAGATGCTGTTCGGCCCGACCAACGAGGAGATGATCACCGCGATCTTCCGCGACAATACGCGCAGCTATCGCGACCTGCCGCGTACCCTCTACCATATCCAGTGGAAGTTCCGCGACGAGGTCCGCCCCCGCTTCGGCGTGATGCGCGGCCGCGAGTTCCTGATGAAGGACGCCTACAGCTTCGACCTCGACGCCGAGGGCGCCCGCCACAGCTACAACCGCATGTTCGTCGCCTATCTGCGCACCTATCGGCGGATGGGCCTGTCGGCGATCCCGATGCAGGCCGACACCGGCCCCATCGGCGGCGACCTCAGCCATGAGTTCATCGTCCTCGCCCCGACCGGCGAGAGCGAGGTCTTCTACCACACCAACTGGGACGCCGAGCGTTCGCTCGACGTCGACGCCGACGACGCGGCGGCGCTGCAGGACTTCGTCAGCGGCCTGACCGCCGACTATGCCGCGACCGACGAGAAGCGCGATTCCGCGCGCGAGGCCGAGGCCGGCGACGCGCTCCGGCAGTCGCGCGGCATCGAGGTCGGCCATATCTTCTATTTCGGCACCAAATATTCGGCGGCGATGGGCATGACCGTCCAGGGCCCCGACGGCCAGCCGGTCACCCCGCAGATGGGCAGCTACGGCATCGGCGTGTCGCGCCTCATGGGGGCGATCATCGAGGCCAGCCACGACGACGCCGGCATCGTCTGGCCCGACGCGGTGGCGCCTTATGCCGTCGGCCTGATCAACATGCGGGCCGACGACGCACGCTGCGCGGCGGCCTCCGACGATCTCTATGCCCGGCTGGAGGCGGCCGGCGTCGAGACGCTCTACGACGACCGCGACGAACGCGGCGGCGCCAAGTTCGCGACGATGGACCTGATCGGCCTGCCCTGGCAGATCGTGATCGGCCCCAAGGGACTCGACAAGGGCGTGGTCGAGCTCAAGCGTCGCGCGACCGGCGAGAAGGTCGAGCTGTCGGTCGAGGACGCGCTGGCGAGGGTGAAGGGTTGAATCTGCCCACATCCGTCGCCCCGGCGAAGGCTGGGGTCTCAGGAGAGGCTCGCGACGTTCGATTCGTCCCTGCCGCGCAAGATCCCAGCCTCCGCTGGGATGACGTCCTGTCGGGCGCGCGATGATCCTCAACCGCTACGAACGGATGATCGCCAAGCGCTACCTGCTGCCGGGCAAGGGGGAGGCGTTCATCTTCCTGGTGGCGTCGATCAGCCTCGTCGCGGTCGCGCTCGGCGTCGCGGCGCTGATCGTGGTGATGAGCGTGATGAACGGCTTCCGCGCCGAGCTGTTCGACAAGATCGTCGGGCTCAACGGCCATGCCGTGGTGCAGGGCTATGACGGCAAGCTCGGCGACTGGCGCCGCATCGCCGCCGATGCGCGCAAGCTTCCCGGCGTCACCTCGGCGACGCCGCTGATCGAGCAGCCGCTGATGGCCACCTATGGCGGCCGGGTCGAAGGCGTGCTTGTCCGCGGCATGACGGTCGAGGACATCCGCCGCAATCCGGTGATCCGCGACAAGGTGGTGCGCGGGTCGCTCGACGCGCTGACGCCCGGATCGGGCCGGGTCGCGATCGGCGCGCGGCTGGCCGAGCAGCTCGGCGCCGATCTCGGCACGCAGATCAGCCTGATCAGCCCGCAGGGGCAGACCACCCCGTTCGGCACCGTGCCGCGCATCGTCTCCTACCAGATCGCCGCGATCTTCGAGGTCGGCGTCTACGATTATGACAAGGCGTTCGTGGTGATGCCGATGTCGGACGCGCAGACCCTGCTGATGCTCGACGGCGCGGTCGGCATGATCGAGATCCAGACCGTCGACGCCGACCGGGTGGGGGAGATATTGGCGCCGCTCAAGCCGCGCATCGCCATGCAGGGCGAGATCCGCGACTGGCGCGATCTCAACAGCTCGCTGTTCGAGGCGCTCGCGGTCGAGCGGGTGACGATGTTCATCGTGCTGTCGCTGATCATTCTCGTCGCGGTGTTCAACATATTGTCGTCGCTGATCATGCTGGTGCGCGCCAAGCGCCGCGACATCGCGATCCTGCGCACCATGGGCGCCTCGCGCGGCGCGCTGATGAAGATCTTCATGACGGTCGGCACGGTGATCGGCGTGCTCGGCACCGGGACCGGCATCGCGCTCGGCGCGCTGTTCCTCTTCTACCGCCAGGCGGTGGTCAATTTCGTCCAGTTCGTCACCGGCCAGAATCTCTGGGACCCGTCGATCCGCTTCCTGACCGAGCTTCCCGCCAAGAGCGATCCGGTCGAGGTGACCGCGATCGTCGCCATGGCGCTGGGCTTCAGCTTCCTGTCGACGCTCTATCCGGCGTGGAAGGCGGCGAGCACCGACCCGGTCGAGGTGCTGCGCTATGAGTGACGCGTTCCCGCAACCCGTGCTCGAGCTGCGCGGGGTCAGCCGCACCTTCCACCAGGCCGACGTCGCGATCCACGTCCTGCGCCAGGTCGACCTCGCGATCGCCCCGGGGGAGATCGTCGCGCTGCTCGGGCCGTCGGGCTCGGGCAAGTCGACCCTGCTCCAGGCGGTCGGGCTGCTCGAAGGCGGTTTCGAGGGATCGATTCGCATCGCCGGCGAGGAGGCGGCGCGACTCGATTCGGTCGGGCGCACGCGCGTCCGTCGCGACCGGCTCGGCTTCGTCTACCAGTTCCACCATCTGCTGCCCGATTTCACCGCGGTCGAGAATGTCGTGCTGCCGCAGCTCATCCACGGCGCGGACAACGCGCCGGCGCGCGAACGGGCGGAGAGCCTGCTCACCGCGCTCGGCCTCGCGCAGCGGCTCGGCCATCGCCCGTCGCAGCTTTCGGGCGGCGAGCAGCAGCGCGTCGCCGTCGCCCGCGCGCTCGCCAACCGGCCGGCGCTGGTGCTGGCCGACGAGCCGACCGGCAATCTCGACGAGAGCACCGCCGACATCGTGCTGGCCGAATTCCTGCGGCTGGTTCGCCACGAGGGGTCGGCCGCGCTGGTCGCCACCCATAATGAACGGCTGGCGGCGCGGATGGACCGGGTGGTGCGGCTTCATGAAGGACGGCTCGACTGACCGTCACGGTCCGTTAACCGTCCGTACCACCGCTTTGTTAAGCATTCGCCGCTAGACGGGCCGCATGGTCCGGGGCTGGATTCGTTCGATGGCGTTCCATGCGCGCCGCATGATCCGCGACGCGCGCGGCGGCGTGGCGCTGATCGGCGCCCTGTCGCTGACCACGCTGGTCGGCATGGGCGCCTTCGCGGTGGAGGCGACGCGCGGCTATGCCGCCGACGCGACCAACCAGCGCATCGCCGATTCGGCCGCACTGGCGGGCGCGCTCGCCTACAACGTCAACAACAACGCCAGCGAGATGACCGCGACCGCCAAGGCCGTGGTCGTCGCGCAGGGGCTGCCGGCGAGTGCGGCGACCGTCGCGCTCGTCACCGACTCGGCGACCGCCAAGCAACTCGTCCGGGTCACCGTCACGACCTCGGTGCCGCTGGCGCTAGGGCGGGTCTTCACCGCGGCGCTCGCCTATGACGTCACGGCGGTCGGGTCGGCGACCACGACGACGACGACGACGACGGCGCCGCCCTGCATCGCCGCCCTGTCCAGCACCCCCAGCTACGGCATCACCATGAGCGGCGGCACCTCGCTCAGCGCGCCGGGCTGCGCGATCGACACCAATGCCGGGATCACCGTGCCCTGGGGCACGTATATCACCGCCAAGCAGGCGAATGCCGGCAAGAGCGTCGACAATCCCGGCAAGGGCCTGACGACATCGCCCACCGCGAACAACATCGCGCAGAACAAGGCCAATGCCGCCAGCGACTGGATGAAGGACAACACCGCCCTCAAGACGGCTCTGTGCCAGGTCAACAAACTGACCGGCGGCACCGACGCCGACTATGCCGACTACAACACCGCGTGCCTCACGCCGCTGGTGACGCCGACGAGCTATACCAACACGAGCACGGAGGACTGGAACCTCAACTACAGCCCGGCGCCCAATGTCGCGGGGTTCCGCACCGGCAACAGCACCTATGTCATCCCGTCGTCCGGGACGCTGCGGCAGATCCGGACGCTGACCCTGGCGGGCGGCATCACCGCGGCCTTCCAGGGGCCCGTCGATCTGCGGATCAACGCGGTCGACATGAGCGGCAACGGCCTGACCATCGGCGACGGCGACGTGATCGTGATCAGCACCTTCGGCTTCAACAGCGGAAACACCATCACCATCGGCAACGGCAACCACAGCTTCGGTTCGCTGGCGGTCACGGGGGGCCGCACGCTCAATATCGGCACCGGCAACCTGAATGTGACCGGTGCCATCACGATGGACGGCGGCAGCTACATCTATGCCAATGTCAGCGTCGGCAACACCGTGGCGATCGGCAACAACGGCACCAACGCGATCAGTATCGGCGGGGGCAGCAAGCTGTGCTTCGCCGGCGGTAGCGGCGGCAACTGCTCCGCGCCGAGCGCGGCGGCGGGCACGTTCAGCGCCAATGGCCAGGTCTCGACCAGCGGGGGCAGCACCATCGTCTTCCCAAAGGCGACGACGCATGTCATCAACGGCGACCTCAGCCTCAACGGCAGCTCGACCTTCGGATCGGGCACCTACGTCATCAAGGGCGGGTTCACCAACAACACCGGCGGGACCATGGCCGGGACCGACGTGACCTTCGCGCTCGGCGGCACCTTCACCCTGTCGGGCGGCACCTCGCTCGACCTGTCGGCGCCCGGCGCCGGCGCCAGCTACGGCATCCCGGGCCTCCTCATCGCGACCAAGACCTCCGCGGCGACGCTGATCGGCGGGGGATCGGGCAACAAATATGCCGGGCTGCTCTATGCGCCAAGGTCGGACCTGACCCTCAAGGGCGGCGCCTCGATGTCGGCCTATGGCAGCAACTGCCTGATGATGATCCTCAATACGCTGTCGCTGCTGGAAGGCGGCGCGGCTTCGACCGGTACCTGCTCGGGCCTGTCGGGCTCGTCGAGCAGCACCGCCAATGTGGCGCTCTTCAAATGATCCGGCGCCATCTCCTCCGGCTCCGCGACGAGCAGCGCGGCGTGGCGACGATCGAGTTCGCGCTGCTGTCGGTGCTGTTCTTCTTCGTGATGACCGCCGGGCTCGACCTCGGCATGTGGTACCAGCAGCGGCTGCGGCTCGACGGCGCGGTCGAGCAGGGGTCGATGATCGCCTTCAACAGCCGCGCCAGCGTCGACCAGGCCGCGATCGGCACCTATGTCGCGGCCGCCGCCCGGCTGTCGACCGCGCCGACGGTGACCGTCGGCTGCAACGGCGGCACCGCCAACTGCGTCAACAGCGCGCGGACCTGCGCCTGCGTCAGCGGCGCCGCGCCGGCGCCGACCTATACGGTGGCCGCCTGCAACGCGACCTGTCCGGACGGCAGCCTTTCGGGCTATTATATGAATATAAAGGCGGTCTCGACGGCGAACACCATGCTCGTTCCGGCGGCGATGCTGGGCGGAAGCATGATCCAGACGCGCAGCGCCGTGGTGCGCCTGCAATGATCCGCCTGCTGCGCGATCGCCGCGGCGTGACCGCGACCGAGTTCGCGCTGGTCGCGCCCGCCTTCCTGATGTTCATGTTCCTGATGATCGACGGCGCGCGGATGGTCTGGACCTACCAGGCGCTGCAGGAGGTCGCGACCAACAGCGCGCGCTGCGCCGCGCTCGGCGCCACCGGTTGCAAGACCTCGGCCGAGGTGCGGGACTATGCGGTCGCCCGCGCCGCCGCCAACGGCATCAAGCTGGCGACGGGGGCCGTGACCCTCACCCCGGCCGCCACGTGCTTGTCGGTCGGGGGGATGACCAGGGTCGCGATCTCGTCCACCTACCAGGGCGCCTCGACCAAGCTGCTGCCGAGCAGCCTGACCGCGATGAACACCGAAAGCTGCTTCCCGACGGCGTCCTGATCGGATGGGGCCTCACAGCGTATAGAGATACGCGACCAGGTCCTTCTTCTCGTCCGAGGTCAGGCCGGTCCCCAGCACGATGTTGAAGAACTCGACCACGTCGTCGAGCGTCATCAGCCGGTCGTCGTGCAGATAGGGCGGCGAGTCCTTGATGCCGCGCAGGGTGAAGGTCTTGATCGGGCCGTCGGCCGAGGCGAAGCGGCCGTTGATCATCTTCGGCTTGAAGAAGCGCTCGGTGCGCAGGTTGTGCATCAGGTTGTCGGTGAAATACGGCCCGCTGTGGCACACCGCGCACTCGCCCTTGCCGTTGAAGACCGCCTCGCCGCGCAGCTCGGCGGCGGTCGCCTTCTTCGGGTCGAGCCTGCCCAGCACGGTCAGCTTGGGCGCTGGCGGAAAGTCCAGCAGTTCCTGGAACTCGGCCATGGCGTGGACCTGGTCGGCGCGGTTGAGCGTGTTGACGCCCTTTTTCGCCCCGGTCGTCGGGTCGCCGTCGAAATAGGCGGCGCGCTGCTCGAATTCGGTGAAGTCCTCGACCGTCTTGAGCGCGCGCTGCGACCCGAACAGCCGCTGGATGTTGACGCCGCGCAGCGACGGCGTGTCGATGCGGTGGCGGAATTCGTTGGGCCGGATGTCGCCGACCGTATGGGTCGCGGCGTTGGTGTGGCCGTTGGCGTGGCAGTCGAAGCAGGCGACGCCCAGGCTGGGCGCCAGGCTGCGCCGGTCGTCGGTGGCGTTGAACTGCTGCTGCGGGAAGGGCGTCAGCAGCAGGCGCAGGCCGTCGAGCTGCTTGGGATTGAGCACGTCCTTGAACAGCATCCAGTAATTCTGGGTGGTGACGAGCTGGCCCTTCGATACGTCGCCCAGGTCGGGCCGCGTCGTCAGGAAGATCGGCGCCGGGAATTTCGGCAGCATGTGATCGGGCAGGTCGAAGTCGAGGTCGAACCGCGCGATGTCGCGGCCGGTCTGCCTGCGGGTTTCGTCGATCGCGAATTTCGGGAAGATCATGCCGCCCGCTTCATGGTGCGGATGCGGCAGGGGATAGAAGCCGGCGGGCCAGAGGCCTTTCGCCTGGATCTCCTCGGGCGACATCGCCGCGAGCTGGTCCCAGGTGACGCCGGCCGGCAGCCTGACGCGCACGCCGCCCTGCACGGCCTTGCCGCCCGCCATCTCGACCCCGGCCGCCGGGCGGTTGGACAGGTCGTAGCGTTCGGCCAGCATGTCCTGCTGGCGCTTGGCGAATTTGGGTTTTTCCTTCTGCGTCGACTGAACGAGCTGAGAAAAATCCATGTCGTCCGCAGCGATCGTCGCCGCTCCCGCAAACAAGGCGGTGACGAGGATAAATATCCGCTTTCGGCTGATCTTGAGCACGGCAACCTCCCTGAAAGTCGATCGATGCGCTACCCCATGGAAAGGGTTATGCTCATAACCGAGGAGATCAATCCGGGATCATACTCATTTTCGCGCTATTATATCGATGACAGATATTCAGATTCTCGATTGGTCGGCCCATTCTGACGAATATGTGGATAAGCCGCCCTTGGGGGGTGGCGAATCCGGTACGGCCGCATAGATTGGGCCCATGGCCTACCAACCCTTCGTTCCGCTGCGGATCTTCTCCGCCTACACGATGCTCGAAGGTGCGATCGATCCCAAGGCGATCGCGAAACATGCGAAGAAGCTCGGCTTCCCGGCGGCGGCGCTGACCGACCGCAATGGCCTCTACGCCGCCATGGCCTTCGCCGACGGCGCGAAGAAGGAAGGCGTCCAGCCGATCATCGGCACGATGCTGGCGATCCGGCGCCCCGGCATCGACCAGCTGATCATCGACTGGCTGGCGCTCTACGCGCAGGACATGACGGGCTACGACAATCTCTGCGCGCTCGTCTCGGCCGCGCATCTCGAACGGCCGGTGCATGAGGACGCGCATATCCCGCTGTCGACGCTCGAAGGGCGCACCGACGGCCTGATCGCGCTGACGGCGGGCCGCGAGGGCGCGCTGACCCGGCTGCTGGCGGGCGAGCAGGCGACCGCCGCCGCGAGCTATGCCGACACGCTGCAGGCGCTGTTCCCCAACCGGCTCTACGTCGAGCTGGTCCGCCGCGACGACCCGATCGAGGAGGCGGCCGAGGAAGCGCTGATCGAACTCGCCTATGCGCGCGATCTGCCGCTGGTCGCGACCAACCCGGCCTGCTTCGCCGAACCCGATTTCCACGCCGCGCACGATGCGATGCTGTGCATCGCCAGCTCGTCCTACATCGACACGGTCGAACGGCCGCGCAGCTCGCCCGACCTGTGGCTCAAGCCCGCCGCCGACATGGCGAAGCGGTTCGAGGACGTGCCCGAGGCGCTCGCCAACACGCTGGTGGTGGCGCAGCGCTGCGCGGTTTCCGCGCCCTATCGCAAGCCGATCCTCCCCAGCCTCGCGGGCGACCGCGAGGGCGAGGCCGAAGCGCTCCGCAATGACGCGCGCACGGGCCTCGAGAAACGGTTGGAGAAGCTCGGCATCACCGACGCGGAGCAGCGGAAGGGCTATTTCGACCGGCTCGAATTCGAGACCGACATCATCATCAGGATGGGCTTTCCCGGCTATTTCCTGATCGTCGCCGACTTCATCAAATGGGCCAAGGATCACGACATCCCGGTCGGTCCGGGCCGTGGTTCGGGCGCGGGCTCGGTCGTCGCCTGGGCGCTGACCATCACCGATCTCGATCCGCTGCGGCTGGGCCTGCTGTTCGAACGCTTCCTCAACCCCGAACGCGTGTCGATGCCCGACTTCGACATCGACTTCTGCGAAACCCGGCGTGGCGAGGTGATCCGCTACGTCCAGCAGAAATACGGCCGCGACCAGGTCGCGCAGATCATCACCTTCGGTAAGCTGAAGGCGCGCGCGGTGCTCAAGGACACCGGCCGCGTGCTGCAGATGAGCTATGGCCAGGTCGACCGGCTCGCCAAGCTCATCCCCAACCATCCGACCGACCCCTGGACGCTCGATCGCGCGCTCAACGGCGTGCCCGAAATGGCCGCCGAATATAAGGGCGACATCGAGGTCCGCCGCCTGCTCGACCTGGCGATGAAGCTCGAGGGCCTGCCGCGCCACAGCTCGACCCACGCGGCCGGCGTGGTGATCGGCGACCGGCGGCTCGATGCGCTGGTGCCGCTCTATCGCGATCCGCGCTCGGACATGCCCGTCACCCAGTTCGACATGAAATATGTCGAGGGCGCGGGCCTGGTGAAGTTCGACTTTCTCGGTCTCAAGACGCTGTCGGTGCTGCAGAAGGCCGTCCAGTTCCTGAAGGCGCGCGGGATCGAGGTCGATCTCGATTCGCTCGCCTGGGACGATCCCGAGGTCTATGCCCTGCTCCAGCGCGGCGACACGGTCGGCGTGTTCCAGCTCGAATCCGAAGGCATGCGCCGCACGCTGGCGGCGGTCCGCCCGACCTGCTTCGAGGACATCATCGCGCTGGTGTCGCTCTACCGGCCCGGCCCGATGGACAATATCCCGACCTTCGGCGCCCGCAAGAACGGGCGTGAGGAGATCGAATATCCGCATCCGCTGCTCGAGGGCATCCTGGCCGAGACCTACGGGATCTTCGTCTATCAGGAACAGGTGATGCAGGCGGCGCAGATCCTCGCCGGCTATTCGCTCGGCGACGCCGACCTGCTGCGCCGCGCGATGGGCAAGAAGATCAAGGCGGAGATGGATGCCCAGCGCAGCCGCTTCGTCGACGGCTGCGCCAGGAACGACATCGGCGCGGCCAAGGCCAACGAGCTGTTCGACTTGATCGACAAGTTCGCGGGCTACGGCTTCAACAAGAGCCACGCTGCCGCCTATGCGCTCGTTGCCTATCACACCGCCTGGCTGAAGGCGCATCACAAGGCCGAATTCTACGCGGCCTCGATGTGCTACGACATGCATCAGACCG
This sequence comes from Sphingomonas sp. Root720, assembly GCF_001428605.1. Classification (GTDB taxonomy): domain Bacteria; phylum Pseudomonadota; class Alphaproteobacteria; order Sphingomonadales; family Sphingomonadaceae; genus Rhizorhabdus. The sequence continues at coordinate 128,460 of NZ_LMID01000015.1, read as the reverse complement.
ACAAGCTGGCGATCTTCATCGATGACATGCGCCGCCTGGGCGTCCAGTGCCTCGGCCCCTGCATCAGCCATAGCGAGGCGGAGTTTTCGGTCGAGGAGAAGGACGGCGCGCTGTTCGTCCGCTATGCGCTCGGCGCGCTCAAGGGCGTCGGCGAGAAGGCGATGGAGCAGCTGGTCGAGGAGCGGAAGGCCAAGGGCGCCTTCCGGAATCTCGAGGATTTCGCCGACCGGATCGATCCGCGCCTGATCAACCGCCGCCAGCTCGAAAGCCTGGCCGGGGGCGGCGCCTTCGACAGCATCGAGACCGAGCGGGCCGGTGTCTTCGCCTCCGCCGAACTGATCCTTGCCCATGCGTCCAGCGCGGCCGACCAGCGCGAGAGCGGGCAGGGCGGCCTGTTCGGCGACAGCCCGGCGGCGCTTGCCCCGATCCGGATCGACCGGGGGCTCCACTGGACCCTGGCCGATCGCATGTCGGCCGAAAAGGAGAGCTTCGGCTTCTACTTCTCCTCGCACCCCACCGACCAGGTGCGCCACCTGGCCGAGGCAAATGGCGCGCGCAGCTTCGCCGCGCTCTGCGCGCTGCCGGCACCGGTCGACGGCGGACGGGTCAATTCGGTGATGTCGGCGCTGATCGAGGATGCGCGCTACCGTACCTCGGCCCGGGGCAAGCGCTACATGATGGCGACCTGCTCCGATTCGAGCGGGCAGTTCATCGCGACCTGCTTCGAGGAGAATGCCTCGGCGGAGCTCGAAAGCGCGGCGCGATCGGGGGCGTGCGCGCTGCTCCGGGTGGAACTCGACTGGCGCGCGGGCGAGGAAACCCCGCGGATTACCGTGCGCGGGCTGCAGAGCTACGAATCGATGCAGCAGATCCGGCTGCGGATCGATGTCGAGACCGCCGACCCGGCGACGATGCCGGCGCTCGCGGCGCTGATGGCCGAGGAGCGCGGCGGGCGCGGCGAGATGTATCTGAAGGCGATCCTGCCCGACGGCGCCCAGGCGCAGGTGCTGCTCGGCCGCGACTTCCAGCTCGATGCCGAGCTGGTCGCCCGGATCGAGCGGTTGCCGGGCATGACCGCCCGGATCGGCACGCTCGCAGGCAGGCCGCATCTGTCGGTGGTGGGTTAGGCCAGGGCCGTCCCGCCGAACTCGGGTGTGTCGTCGCCCAACGTCCGAGACGCGTCCCCACCCTCGTCACCCCGGGCCTGACCCGGGGTCCCGCTTCTTTCCCTTCCATCGAATGGGACCAAGTGGGGACTAATTATCGCCTCTGCACGTCGGCTGGCCGTCCGGCTTGAGGGCCGGGAAGCGGGCCCCCCGGGTCAAGCCCGGGTGACGGGCGCATGCGGTGGTGAACGACTGTTTCCGGCGTGCCCCGGGCCGCGCACGGCCGGCCGAAAAGATCGGGCGCTGACCGCGATAAGCGATGCAGCGCCCGTGTCGCGATGGATCCCGAACCGGGTTCGGGATGACGAGAGGCGCGTCGGCGTGCCCGGCTTCCCGGACACGCCGGCGATTATTTGCCCTTCTTCTCCGGCGCGATGGTGATGCGCACCTCCTCGCCCGACTGGCCGGGGAAGTTGGTGAACAGCGCCTCGACCAGGTTCGGCACCAGCTTGGGCAGCGCGTCCTCGAGCGAGCGGGCCTTGGCCTTGCCTTCGAACACATGCTTGCCGTCCGCCGAGCGCTCGATCACCATCTCGGCGTGGCTGGTGTAGACGGTGTAGGTGTCGATCTGCTGGTACCAGGGATCATACCAGAAAGGGTCCCAGCCATAATAGAAGGCCGATCCGTAGCCCCAGCGGCGGCCATAGGGGCCGCCCCAGCCGCCCCATGGCCCGAAGGCCGGGCCGGGCGTCGGGCGCGACACCGTCTTCGGCTGGCCCTGGTCGACGCCATAGCCGAACTTCACGACCAGCTCGGGCCTGGCGCCGCCCTCGACCGGACGATAGCCGTAGGATGCCAGGCGCTGGGTGACGAGGCCGGCATATTGGGCGAACTCCAGCCCGCCGTCGTTGCGCGCATCGGCGGCGACGACCGCGAAGGTCTGGCCCTCGGGAACCGGTAGCGCCTGGAAACGCGATACCTTGGCCTCGAATGGCTGGGTACACGCGGAAACCGCCAGAAGCGCGAGCGGTGCTGCGACGGCGAGGAACTTGCGGAGAATCGGCATTGTCGGATGCGCCTTGTCTTTCCTGAAGCTCCGGAGGAGCGGGCTTCAACCTAGTTCAGCCACAGTTTATCGCAAGCGTGGCGTGAACAAGGGTTGAACGTTCGGCACAGCGCAGGGTTGCGATCAGCGGGGTATTCCTTCGCCGATCAGCTGGAAGAAGCGCGACATCGCGGCGACCGCCGAGTCGGTCAGCCGGACGACCGTCCTCCGGCCGTCGAGGTCGTCGCGCTCGCGCCGGATCATGCCCGCATCCTCGAGCTCCTGGATGCGGCGAAGCAGCGACGTGTTCGATTGGTCGAGCTCGTTGTGGAGTTGCTTCACGCATATCCGCCGATCGGCCAACTGTCCGGAAAAGCAGAGCAGCATGATGTCCCAGCAGGAATCCCGGAACACCGCATCGGGGAACATACCGCGCTGAATCCGCCGCCATCGCAGCGAGCGATCCGAAAGATGGCGCAGCCTCTCTCTTTCGACGGGCGGAGGACGGCAGCCTTGAGGGGCGTTGATGGCGGACAACAGCGCGGCCAGTTCGTCATCGGATACCGAAGGGGCAAAGTCGTTGCGAGAAGACCCGATAGTGGCCACCCTATAGCTCCAATCCCCTCCGCAAATCATTGATCTGGATTAGTCCGCTTTCCCCAAAGCGGCCGATATCCTGCGAATGCATTGTTCATGCATAGTTTCCATATCTGTCCTCCACTACGCAAAGATACCTATGCTGCTTTTTGATCCGGAAGCGGAGCTAACGGAACGGCCGCCCGGCGCGGAAGATTACTGGGGGATTAAAGCAGTGGAGGTTGCGATGTATCCCAGACAATTCGGGTCGGCCGGCGGGCTTTTGCTGGCATCGGTGGCGGCGCTCGCCCTGGCGGGCTGTGACAGTACAGGCGGCATGCGCGTCGCAGGCGTCGGCCAGGTTCCGGCGACCCCGGTCGACGGCGGTGACGGCTCCGGCGACGGCGGCTCCGGCGGGACCGGCGGCGACAATGGCAGCGGTAGCGGCTCGGGCTCGGGCGGCACCGGCTCGGGCGGCACCGGATCGGGTGGCACCGGTTCGGGCGGCGGTACCGGCGGTACCGGAGGCGGCACCGGCACCGGCGGCACGGGCAGCGGTCTGCTGGCCACGGCGCCCGTTCCCGGCCTGGTCGGCTCCGACGGCGTCGCCGAGACCGGCCTGCTCGCCAACACCGGCAACCCATCCAACACCGGCCCGCTCGGGCCGGTGCTCGTGTCGGCGGGCAATGCCGTGCTCGACGCCAACGGCCAGACGCCGACGCTGGTCCAGGCAGTCGACGGCGCGGTTCCCGGATCGGTGCAAATTGCGGGTACGGTCTCGAAGCTGCTCGAATCGACCGGCCAGGCGCTCGTCGATACCGGTCAGGGCAAGACCTATCTGGTCGACGGGCTGACCGCGGCGGTCGGGGAAGCGGTCGCGCTCAACGTCGTCGGCAAGAATGTCCTGCCGGGCAGCGGATCGCAGCTCGTCGGCACCAGCGTCCTGTCGGCCAGCCAGAATGCCGGCACGCTCGCGACGGTCGGCGTCGATGCGGCGGGCAATGTCGTGAAGGCGGTGGCGACGCCGCTCGGCACCGACAGCGCGGCGATCGTCTCGGCGGTGCTGCCGGGCGGCACCGGCGGCGCGGGCCTCGGCAATGCCGGCGCCGTCACGGGCCAGGCCGTCGGCGCGACGGTGGGCGGCAACCAGCTGCTCGGCTCCGCGGGTACCACCCCGCTGGTCGGTGCGAGCGTGCTCTCGCCGACCCAGACGACCGGCAGCCTGGCGAGCGCCGGGGTCGGATCGGGCGGCAATCTCGTCTCCGCCACGGTCGGCCCGGTCGCGGGCGCGAGCGGCGGCGGGGCCGTCGCCGGTTCGGCCGGCGCGCTGCCGGTCAACGGGCTCGCCACCGTGTCGGTCGGCAACAACACGGTGCTCAACGGCGGCAGCAGTCCGCTGGTCGGCGCGGGCGTGCTGTCGGGCGGCAATGTCGTCTCCGCGACGGTCGGCGGGCTGACCGCGCCCCTGACCGGATCGGCCACCGGATCGGCCACCGGTTCGGCCTCGGGCGGTGCGACGACGCCGGGCGCGGGCAGTCTCGTCGGCGGTCTGCTCGGTCGGGGCAACTGATCCGTCGGGGGCGGCGCGGAGGCTCCGCCCCCGGTCCGGTTTTTCTCCAACAGGGATGTACGCATGACGCGATCGACCAGGCTGCTCGCGGCCGGGATGTTCCTTGCCGCGCCGGTCGCGGCCGCGCAGGCCCAATCGCCGCTGATCCTCGACCGCAACCGGGCCGACCGCGTCCAGCCGGTGACGCCGACAATGGCCGACCCGGCCCGCGAGGCTCCCGCCGCCGCGGCGCCGGTGATCGAGGGCGGCGCCGAGCAGGGCGGCACCGCGATCCGTGCGATCCAGTTCGTCGGCACCAAGGCGCCCGCCGAGGCGGCCCGGGCGGCGGAAGCCTTCATCGGCAAGCCGGCGACTCGCTCCACCCTCCAGGACGTCGCCGCCGCCATATCGAGCGGCTATGCGAAGGCGGACGTCGCGCTCTACTCGGTGCTGATCCCCAACCAGGACATTTCCGACGGCATATTGCGGGTGGTCCTGATCGAAGGCGCGGTCGAGCGGGTGATCGTCACCGACAAGTCGACCGGCCGGGCGCGGCGCCTGATCGCTGCGATCGCCGCCCGGCTGACCGGGGAAGCGCCGCTGCGCAAATCGACGCTGCAGCGCTATGTCTCGCTGATCCAGGATGTTCCCGGCACGAAGACCGACATCGACATCGTCGCGGGATCGGGGCGCGGCCTCGTCCGCGTCGTGCTGACCGTCACCGACCGGAAGAACCTGTTCTCGGCGGGCTTCGACAACCGCGCGGGCGCCACCTATCGCGGCGGCGAGTTCACGGCCAAGGCATCGCTCTACCACCTGCTGCGCGGCGGCGACCAGACCGACGTCGCGCTCGGCGCCTCGGCCAATTTCAAGAACTACCGCTACGCCTCGCTGACGCATTCGACGGCGATCGGCCAGGACGGCGGACGGCTCGCGCTCTCGCTCGGCTACCTCACGACCAGGCCGCGCAATTCGCCGATCACCGGCAATGCGGAGATTGCCGGGATCACCTACAGCTATCCGCTGATCCGCGATTACCGGCGCAACCTGACCGCCTCGGTCGGGGTCGACGGATTGAACAGCGACAATGCCGCCTTCGGCCAGTTGATCGCCAGCGAGCGTACCCGCGCGGTCCGCGTCGCGCTCGGCTATGTCGAGGCGTTGCCGAAGCGCACCCTGACCGGCGGCGTCACCCTCAGCCAGGGCTTCGACGCGCTGGGGGCAAGGGTCACCGCGCTGCTGGCCGAGACGAAATTCCGCAAGGTGAACGCCCGCGCCAGCATCGATCAGGCGGTGGGCAAGCGGATCGTCGCCCGGCTCCGCGTCAACGGCCAGTATAGCCGCGACCGGCTCCCCGCCGCCGAACGCTTCGCGGTGGGCGGCGACGACTATGGCAGGGCGTTCGAGGTGGCTGTGCTCAGCGCCGATCGCGGCGTAGCGGGCCTGTTCGAGCTGGCGGTGAAGCCCCTGATGACGTCGAAGACCTTCGGCAATACGGAGGTCTACGGCTTCGTCGACGCGGCGAAGCTGCGCATCCTCGATCGCGGGCCCTTTCCGGGCGGCACCTTCGACCTCGCCTCGGCGGGCGGCGGCGTGCGGCTGAGCTATACCACCAAGGCGGCGTTGTTCCTGGAGGCGGCGAAGCCGATCGACCGGCCCTATGCGGGCTACGGCAAGGACTGGCGCATCTCACTCGGCTGGCGGTTGTCGCTGCGGTCGTAGGGGCGGCCTGGCTACCGTCCCCCTTCTCCCTCTCCGGCTACCGACGGCGGCGACCGGAGGAAGGCAAGGTCACGCCTCCGCCGCCAGCACGCCCTCCGGCACCGGTTCCTCCAATATGCCCTCGCGCTTGGCGACGATCATCGGCACCAGGATCTGGCCGGCGACGTTGATCGCGGTGCGGCCCATGTCGAGGATCGGGTCGATCGCCAGCAGGAGCCCCGCGCCTTCGAGCGGCAGGCCGAGCGTCGACAGCGTCAGGGTCAGCATCACCGTCGCGCCGGTCAGCCCGGCGGTCGCGGCCGATCCGAGCACCGAGGTGAAGACGATCAGGCCATAGTCGGTCAGGCCGAGCGGCAGGCCGTAGAACTGCGCGACGAAGATCGCCGAGACCGCCGGATAGAGCGCGGCGCAGCCGTCCATCTTGGTCGTCGATCCCAGCGGCACCGCGAAGGAGGCATAGCTGCGCGGGACGCCGAGCATCTCGGCCGACCGCTCGGTGACGGGCAGGGTGCCGACCGACGATCGCGAGACGAAGCCGAGCTGGATCGCTGGCCAGGCGCCCGTGAAGAAGCGGCGCGGGCTGATCCCGTTGAGCAGCAGCAGGGCCGGGTAGACGAGCAGCAGGATGATCGCGAGGCCGATATAGATGGCGGCGGCATAGGCGCTGAGCCCGGCCAGCGCGTCCCAGCCATATTTGACGATCGCCGTGCCGATCAGCCCGGCGCTGCCGATCGGGGTCAGCCGGATCACCCACCAGAGCAGCCGCCGCATGATCGCGAGCATCCCGCGCACGAAGCCGATGAAGGGCTCGGCCGCCGCCCCCGCGCGCAGCGCCGCCGCGCCGACCGCGATCGATACGACGATGATCTGGAGGGCGTTGAAGCCCAGCGTCGTGGTGACGGTGCCGTCGTCGCCGGTCTTGCTGGTCGCGGCGATGCCGAGGATGTTGGAGGGCACCAGGCCCTTGAGGAAGTCGAGCCAGCTCCCGATCGTCTTGGGCGTCACGGCCTCGGCCGGGATCGCGCCGGACCCGACGCCCGGCTGGATCAGCAGGCCCAGGCCGATGCCGAGCGTCACCGCGATCAGCGCGGTGATCGCGAACCAGAGCAGCGTCTGTCCGACCAGCCGCGCGGCGTTGTTGAGGTCGCGCAGGTTGACGATCGAGCTGACGATCGCCGCGAAGATCAGCGGCGGCACCAGCGTCTTGAGCAGCTGGACGAAGATCGCGCCGACCAGGTCCAGCGTCTGCGCCAGTCCGTTGGGCGCGCCGCCGACCGGACCGATCGTGCGGGCGGCGAGGCCGAGCAGAACGCCGACCGCCATGCCTGTCAGCACCTGCAGGCCGAAGCTGCCGAGATAGCGGGACGATCCTTTGGCGGCGACGGACATCGCGTGGTTCTCGCACAGGGGAGTGCAGCGAAGGTGGGACGGGCCGGCCGTCTCCACAAACGAGATTAGCTTACAGGTCCGACAGACAGTCTATCGCCGATCATGGTGGTTTTGCCGGCCCCGCGACCTACATATATCCGAACAGGAGTTCCCATGGTCGCCCTATCCATCCTCGATCTGGTCCGCGTGACCGAAGACACCGATGCCCGCGGGGCGATCGACAATGCCCGCGATCTGGCGGTCCATGCCGAAGGCTGGGGCTATCGCCGCTTCTGGGTGGCCGAGCATCACAACATGGCGGGCATCGCCAGCGCCGCGACGTCGATCGTGCTGTCGCACGTCGCCGCCGGGACCAGCACGATCCGGGTCGGCGCGGGCGGCATCATGCTGCCCAACCACTCGCCGCTGATCATCGCCGAGCAGTTCGGCACGCTCGCCCGGCTCTATCCGGGCCGGATAGATCTCGGCCTGGGCCGCGCGCCGGGCACCGACCAGCTGACCGTGCGCGCGCTGCGCCGCCGGCACGATGCCGACAGCTTCCCGCAGGACGTGCTCGAGCTTCAGCATTATTTCGAACCGGTGCGGCCCGACCAGCAGGTCCAGGCCGTGCCCGCGGCCGGCACGCGCGTGCCGCTGTGGATATTGGGATCGAGCACCTACGGCGCCCAGCTCGCCGCCGAACTGGGCCTGCCTTACGCCTTCGCCTCGCATTTCGCGCCGCAGCAGCTGATGGACGCGCTGCGCATCTATCGCGATCGCTTCAAGCCGTCGGCGCAGCTCGACCGTCCCTATGCGGTGGTCGGCGTCAACATCGTCGCCGCCGACACCGATGCGGAGGCGCGGCGGCTGGCGACCACCCAGCAGATGTCCTTCGCCAACATCTTCCGCGGCGCCCGCACGCTGAGCCAGCCGCCGATCGACGATATCGAGAGCTACTGGTCGCCGGCCGAGCGCTTCCAGGCGCAGCAGATGCTGGCGCGCTCGATCGTCGGATCGCGCGAGACCGTCGCTACGGGCATCGACGCGCTGGTCGCGGAGACCGGCGCCGACGAACTCATGATCGTGTCGGACGTCTACGACCATGCGCTGCGGCTGAAGTCGTTCGAGCTGATCGCGGGCGCGGCCGGTGGGCAACGGGTGGCGGAGCGGCGCGAGGCCACGGCCTGAAGCGGGCCCTGAAGCACGCCCAGCCCGTCAGCTATAGCGTTCCTCGGCCCAGGGGTCGCCGCGCATGTGATAGCCGTTCACTTCCCAGAAGCCCGGCTTGTCCGCGCCGAGAAAGTCGATCCCGCCGATCCATTTGGCGCTCTTCCAGAAATAGAGGTGCGGGATCACCAGGCGGACCGGCCCGCCATGCTCGCGGGTAAGCGGCTTGCCCTGCCAGCTGTGGACGAGGATCGCTTCCGGGGCCGCGAAATCGGCCAGCGGGACGTTGGTGGTATAGCCGTCATAGCCGTGCAGCATCAGATGGCCCGCCTCGTCACGCGGCCCGACCAGGTCGAGCAGGTCGCGGGTGGCGACCCCGGTCCAGTCGTTGTCGTAGCGCGACCAGCTCGTGACGCAGTGGATGTCCGAGCGCGCCTGCGTCTGCGGCAGGGCCATGAAGGCGGCCCAGTCGAGCGTCGCCGGACGGTCGACCATCCCCGCGATCTTGAGCTTCCACCGCTCGCGGGAAATGTCGGGTTGCTTGCCGAGGTCGAGCACGGGCCAGTCGCGGACGACATGCTGGCCAGGCGGCAGGCGGTTCTCCTCGGATCGGGCCGCCGTACCGGTGATGAACTTGCGCTTGTCCGCCCAGGCGCGCTTGGTGCGGGTAAGCTTGGTTTCCGGTGGAAGCTTCTCGTCGCTCATGGCCTCATCCGCCTCAGGGTTGACGATCGTCCGGGTTGCGCGTGTCGAACCGTGCCTCGCCGACCTCGACGCCATGCTTCCGTATGAAGCGCGCCAGGGCCCAGGCGCCGCCGATCGTCAGCAGTCCGATCGCGATGACCAGTATCACGCCGATGGGCTGTTATAGTTCAAACCCATCTGGGTGAGGGCGAGAAAGCCGGTGATCAGGATCACATAGACGCCACCCGATACGGCGCGTTTGGCGCGCTTCGGCTGGTCGTCCGGGATCATGGCCGCAACTGCCCCGATCCGCGCACCAGCCATTTATAGGTGGTGAGCCCTTCCAGCGCGACCGGGCCGCGCGCGTGGAGGCGGCCGGTCGAGATGCCGATCTCGGCGCCCAGCCCGAACTCGCCGCCGTCGGCGAACTGGGTCGAGGCGTTGTGCATCACGATCGCGCTGTCGACCTGGGCGAGGAAGCGGTCGGCCACGGCCTGGTCCTCGGTGACGATCGCATCGGTATGGTGCGAGCTGTGGCGGGCGATGTGCGCCATCGCGCCCTCGACGCCGTCGACCATCGCCACCGAGACGATGCTGTCGAGATATTCGCAGTCCCAGTCGCTGTCGGCGGCGGGCAGGATGCGGGGATCGAGCCCGCGTGCCTCGGCATCGCCGCGCACCTCGCAGCCGGCCTCGATCAGCGCGGCGACGATCGCCCCCGGCGCGCCATAGGCGCGGTCGAGCAGCAGCGTCTCGGTCGCGCCGCAGACGCCGGTGCGGCGCATCTTGGCGTTGACGGCCAGCGGCACCGCCTTGGCGGCGTCGGCCGCGCGGTCGATGTAGAGATGGACGATGCCGTCGAGATGGGCGAGCACCGGCACGCGCGCCTCGTCCTGGACGCGCGCGACCAGGCTCTTGCCGCCGCGCGGGACGATGATGTCGATCAGCCCCTGCGCCGCCAGCATCGCGCCGACCGCGGCGCGGTCGGTGGTGGGAACGAGCTGGATCGCGTCCTCGGGCAGGCCCGCGGCGCGCAGGCCGTCGAGCAGCGCGGCGTGGATCGCGTGGTTGCTGGCGGTCGCCTCCGATCCGCCGCGCAGGATGCAGGCATTGCCCGACATCAGCGACAGCGCACCCGCATCGGCGGTCACGTTGGGCCGGCTTTCGTAGATGATGCCGATCACGCCCAGCGGCACCCGGACGCGCTGGAGGAGCAGCCCGTTGGGGCGGCGCGCCTCGTCGATCGTCTGGCCGACCGGATCGGGCAGGGCGGCGACCGCCTCCAGCCCGGCGGCGACGCCCTCGAGCCGCGCGGGATCGAGCGTCAGCCGGTCGATCAGCGCGGCGGTCAGCCCGTTCGCCCGCGCGCGGGCCACATCCTCGGCATTGGCGGCGAGGATCGCGCCGGCCCGGGCACGGATCGCCTTCGCGGCCGCGACCAGCGCCTTCGCCTTGTCGGCGGTCGGCGTCCCCGCCAGCCGGACGGCGGCGGCGCGCGCGCGCCGGCCCATGTCCGCGATCAGCGCGGCGGAATCCTCTGGGGCGGAGGCGCTGGGGGTGTCGGCGGGGCGGATGGCAACGGCTTCGGTCATGCGCCGCCCCTAGCATATTGGCCGCGCCGACCCAACCCAAAGCCCTCTCGCGCTCGGCCGCCTGCGATGCTAGTTTTCGACCATGTCAGGGGAATTCGAAGCGATGGCCGATGTCGCGACGGGCGCCGTCGTCGCGCATGCGGTCGACGGCGGCGGCCGGAAAGACGGCGGCGGCGCAGCGCAGGACGGCCATGGCGACGCCTGCCTGAACTGCGGGACCCGTCTGCTCGGCGCGCATTGCCATGCCTGCGGGCAGGCGGGGCACATCCACCGCACCGCGGGCGCGCTGTTCCACGACATCCTCCACGGCGTGTTCCATTTCGAGGGGCGCACCTGGCACACGCTGCCGCTGCTGTTCTGGCGGCCCGGCGAGGTCACCCGCCGCTACATCGCGGGGGAGCGGGTCAACTTCGTCTCGCCGATGGCGCTGTTCCTCTTCTCGGTCTTCCTGATGGTCGCGGTGTTCGGCCTGATCGGCGGGCCGTTCGGGCCGGTCAGCGCCACCGACGCGACGGCGATGGCCAAGGCGCGGACCGACGCCGCCAACCGTCTCGCCACGGTCGAGGCCGAGATCGGGAAGCTCCAGGCCGAGAAGGCGGCGCTCAAGGCGAAGGGCGGCAGGACGCCCGCGCTTAACGAACGGCTCGGCGACCTGACCACCGAGCAGGCCGAGCTGCGGCTGGTGACGAAGGGCGTGCTCAAGCCTGACGTCCGGACGAAACCGGTCGACGTCGACGAGGCCGGCCTCAGGACCGGCGTTCCCGGGGTCGATCACATCATCCGCCATGCCGCCGCCAATCCGGAGCTGACCGCCTACAAGCTCCAGTCGAGCGCCTATAAATTCTCCTGGGCGCTGATCCCGATCTCGCTGCCCTTCATCTGGGTGCTGTTCCTGTTCCGGCGCGACGTCGGCATGTACGATCATGCCGTCTTCGCCACCTATTCGCTGGCGGCGATGACCCTGATGGTGGTCGCGCTCAGCCTCGCCTCGGCGGTCGGGCTTCCCGGCCTGCTGATCGGGATGGTGCTGCTGTTCTTCCCGCCCTGGCACATGTACCGGCAGCTCAAGGGCACCTACGGCCTCGGCCGGTTCGGCGCGACCTGGCGCACCTTCGCGCTGATCGTCTCGGCCTATACCGCGGCGCTGATCTTCTTCGTCTTCCTGGTCGCGATGGGCGCCTGACGCCTATTTCGCCGCAGGCGCCTTGGGCAAGCGGCAGGTCGGCAGCTTCAGCGAGGCGAGGTCGCTGCAGGGCCTGACCTGCACCGATCCGTCGATGCCGATGAACGCGGCATAGTCGGCGCCCTTGTCGCACCGCACCGTCCACATTTCGAGGTTCTTATAGGGGCCCTGATAGGCCACCGGACCGATGCGGCGGCAATATTTGCCTTCGTCGAGCACGGCGCGGCGCAGCGTGGCGCGCTGTTGCGTCGACGACAGCTTCTTGAGCTGGTCGCTGAAGGCGTTGGGGGCGGCGAAGGCCGGGGTCGCGGTGGTTGCGGCGACAAGGCCGAGGGCGGCGAAGGCGGTGACGATCTTCATGGCGGTCCCTTAAACGAAGCGGGCCGCGGCGCCCAGAGGCTGTGCCGCGGCCCGCAACGAAACCGATCGGGTGCCTATATCGAGTCGCTGATCTTCTTCCCCGCGAACAGCGCGAGCAGCGCGAAGATGATGAACAGCGCGATCGCGATGAAGAACAGGATCTTGGCGATGCCGACGAAGGCGCCGCCGATACCGCCGAAGCCCAGCGCGCCGAGGATCAGGCCGACGACGAGGAAGATAAGCGCCCATTTCAGCATTGCAGTCTCTCCGTCCCAGGGATTTGCCGGCAGAACGGCAGGGGCGGCGAAAAGTTCCAATGATCCTGCGGGCGTAACGATCTATGCTTCGCCGGGGGCTCGGGCCTTGATCGCCAGGGCGTGGATCCTGTCGCGCAACAGGTCGCCGAGGGCGGTGTTGACGGCGCGCTGGCGCGCCACGCGGGTCTGTCCGGCGAAGGACGGGCTTTCGATCTCGACGGTGAAATGGCTTTCGCCCGAGCCGTCATGTCCGGCATGGCCGCGATGGCTCTCGCTGTCGTCGATCACGGCGAGTCGGGTGGGGGCGAGGGCCGCGGTGAGGCGGCGGCTGATCTCGGCGGCGACGGGGCCTGTGGGAAGTTCGCTCATTCGCCCTATATAGAGGGTTTGCATGACAAGAGGCGAGCGTTGAACGAAGACTTTGCGGCACGGCGGACGCGGGCGCGCTTCCACGGCCGGATCGAGAATAGCGAGCGGCGGTGCGCCGAACCCGGTTGCGAGGCGCCCGGCGAGTTCCGTGCGCCGGCGCGGAGCGGCGGGTCGTCGGGCGCCGACGGGCCGGGCGAGTGGCGCTATCTGTGCCTCGACCATATCCGCGCCTTCAACAGCGGCTATAATTTCTTCGCGGGCATGAGCACCGAGGAGATCGAGGCCCAGCAGACCCCCTATGGCGGCTGGGACCGCGAGACGCGCGCCTTCTCGCCCAACGCGGGCGCCGCGCCGCGCTGGGCCGACTATACCGATCCGCTCGACGCGATCGGCGCCCGCTTCGCCCGCCGGGCCGAGCAGGAGCGGACCGACGGCCGGCCGCTGTCCGATGGCGACCGCAGGGCCCTCAAGCTGCTGGGACTCGACAAGGATGCCGACCGTCGGGCCTTGCGCACCCGCTATGCCGAACTGCTCCGACGCTACCACCCGGACAAAAATGGCGGCGATCGGACCCACGAGAAGGCTTTGCAGGACGTGATTTCGGCTTATACGCAGCTGAAAGGCCGTCCCGCCTTCGCATAAGCAGCATCGTTGATCCCAAAAGGCTACCCATGACCGACCTGCCCAATGTCCAGCCCGACAGCCGCACCGACACGGTGCTCTCGGCCCCCGACCGGATGGTGAAGGTCCGCGAGCTGTTCGGGATCGACAGCGATCTCGAAGTGCCCGCCTTCTCCGAGTCGGACGAGCGCGTTCCCGATCTCGATCCCGCCTATGTGTTCGATCCGGACACGACGATGGCGATCGTCGCGGGCTTCGCCTACAACCGCCGCGTGATGGTCCAGGGCTATCACGGCACCGGCAAGTCCAGCCATATCGAGCAGGTGGCGGCGCGGCTGAAATGGCCGTGCATCCGCATCAACCTCGACGCGCATATCAGCCGTATCGATCTCGTCGGCCGCGATGCGATCGTGCTGCGCGACGGCCAGCAGATCACCGAGTTCCGCGAAGGCCTGCTGCCCTGGGCGCTGCAGACGCCGACCGCGCTCGTCTTCGACGAATATGATGCCGGCCGCCCCGACGTGATGTTCGTGATCCAGCGCGTGCTGGAGACCGAGGGCAAGCTGACCCTGCTCGACCAGAACCGGGTGATTCGCCCGAACCCCTGGTTCCGTCTGTTCGCGACGGCCAATACGGTCGGCCTCGGCGACACGACCGGCCTCTATCACGGCACGCAGCAGATCAACCAGGGCCAGATGGATCGCTGGAACATCGTCGTCACGCTCAACTATCTGCCCGCCGCCACCGAGGCGCAGATCGTGCTCGCCAAGTCCGGCGAATATGACAAGCCCGACGGCAAGAAGGTGGTCGAGGACATGGTGAAGGTCGCCGACATGACCCGCCAGGGCTTCGTCGCCGGCGACATCTCGACCGTGATGAGCCCGCGCACCGTGATCAGCTGGGCGCAGAACGCGCTCATCTTCAACGATGTGGGCTTCGCCTTCCGCCTGTCCTTCCTCAACAAGTGCGACGAGAGCGAGCGGCCGCTGGTCGCCGAATATTATCAGCGCGTGTTCGGGAAGGACCTGCCGGAGAGCATCGTCGGGAAAGCATGACGACGATCGAACTCTCGCCGCTGCTGCCGCTGGAGGGCGGGTTCAACCTGCGCGACATGGGCGGTTATGCGACCGCCGACGGGCGTACCGTGCGGCGCGGGCTGCTGTTCCGTTCGGGCGTGATGTCGATGCTGACCGAGGCCGACGAGGCGCATCTCGCCGGGCTCGGCATCGCGACGGTGTGCGACCTGCGCCGCCCCGGCGAGCGGCGGCGCGATCCCACCCGCTGGTGCGAGCCGGCCGGGGTCCTCTACTGGTCGCGCGACTATGAGGAGGTGACGGGCGTGCTCGGCGCGCTGCTCGGTGGCGAGGTAACCGACGCCGCGCGGATGCGGGCGAAGATGCTCGGCCTCTACCGCGACATCCTCGTCGATCATGCGCCGTCCTACCGCTTCCTGTTCGAGCGGCTGGCGGGCGGGCATGTGCCGCTGCTGTTCAACTGTTCGGCCGGCAAGGACCGCACCGGGGTCGCGGCCGCGCTGATCCTGGCGGTGCTGGGCGTGCCGCGCGACACGATCGTCGAGGATTATCTGCTGACCAACCGCTATGCCGATTTCTCCCGGCTGATCGGCGCCGGGCGCGGCGGATCGGACAGGTTCGCCGCCGTCGATCCGGAGGTCGTCGGGCCGCTGCTCGCCGCCGACGCCGACTATCTGGCGGTGGCGTTCGACAGCCTCGACCGCGACCATGGCGGCATCGACGCCTATCTGGCGTCGATCGGCGTCGACGCACCGGCCACGGCGCGCCTCCGCGAGCTGCTGCTCGACTGATGGCCGAACAGTCCCCCCTCGAAAGCTTCCGGCTCGTCCTGGGCGGTACCGCCCGGGCGATGGCGCGCGACCATGAGCTGGAGCTGAGTTTCACCGCCGAGGCACCGTCCTTCTCGCTCAAGCAGCTGCGGGTGCCGATGCCCTCGCGCAACCTGCCGCCGCAGGCGGTGGCCGAGGCGCGCGGCTTCGCCGACGGTTTCGCGCTCAAGGCGCGCTACCACGACACGCGCGTCCACGAACGCGCCGCCCCGTCCGAGCCGGTCGCCCGCGCCGTCCATGACGCGGTCGAGCAGGCGCGCGTCGAGGCGATCGGGTCGCGCGGCATGGCCGGGGTGCGCGCCAATCTGAACAACGCGCTCGAGGTGCGGCTGCGCTCCGATCCGCTGGTGCGCGCGCGGGCGCGCGAGGAGGTGCCGCTGTCGACCGCAGTGGGCCTGCTGGTGCGCGAGCGGCTGACGGGACAGGCCGTGCCCGCGATCGCCGAGCCGGGGCTCGCGCTGGTGCGCGACTGGATCGAGGAGAAGGCGGGCAAGGATCTCGACGCGCTCGAACTCGCCTTCGACGATCAGGCCGCCTTTGCCAGGCTGGTCGGCCGGCTGCTCGAGGATCTCGAGCTGACCCAGGGCGAGCAGCTTCCCGAGACCGATCCCGAAGCCGGCGACAACGAGGACGGCGAGGACCAGGAAGAGGGCCAGGACCAGCAGGACGAGGGCGAGGATTCGGGCGGGTCGAGCGACTCGGACGTCGAGATGCGCGCCGACAAGTCCGAGGCGGGCGAGGAGGATGGCGAGCAGCGCCAGCTCGACCAGGACAGCGAGTCCGACATGGACGGCGACATGGGCGACGACGGGGAGGAGGGCATGATGCCCGTCCGCCCGAACCGGCCGATGTCCGATCTGCCGCCCAGTTTCGACTACCACGCCTATACCACCCAGTTCGACGAGGAGATCGCCGCCACCGAGCTGTGCGACGACGAGGAGCTGACGCGGCTGCGCGCCTATCTCGACCAGCAGCTCGTCCATCTCCAGGGCGCGGTGACCAAGCTCGCCAACCGGCTCCAGCGCCGGCTGATGGCGCAGCAGAACCGCAGCTGGGACTTCGACCAGGAGGAAGGGCTGCTCGACGCCGCCCGGCTTGCCCGCGTCGTCGTCGATCCGGCGCATTCGCTGAGCTACAAGATCGAGCGCGACACCGATTTCCGCGACACGGTGGTGACGCTGCTGATCGATAATTCGGGGTCGATGCGGGGCCGGCCGATCTCGATCGCGGCGATCTGCGCCGATATCCTCGCCCGCACGCTGGAGCGTTGCGCGGTCAAGACCGAGATATTGGGCTTCACGACCCGCGCCTGGAAGGGCGGCCAGTCGCGCGAGGCCTGGCTGGCGGCGGGCCGCCCGCCCGCGCCGGGCCGGCTCAACGATCTGCGCCACATCGTCTACAAGAAAGCCGACGATCCCTGGCGCCGCGCGCGCAAGTCGCTCGGCCTGATGATGCGCGAAGGGCTGCTCAAGGAGAATATCGACGGCGAGGCGCTGCTCTGGGCGCACAACCGGCTGATCGCCCGGCGCGAGGAGCGCAAGATCCTGATGGTGATCTCGGACGGCGCGCCCGTCGACGACTCGACGCTGTCGGTCAACAACGGCTCCTATCTGGAACGCCACCTGCGGCAGATGATCGGCTGGATCGAGAATCGCTCGCCGGTCGAACTGATCGCGATCGGCATCGGCCACGACGTGACGCGCTATTATCAGCGCGCGGTCACGATCATGGATGTCGAGCAGCTCGGCGGCACGATGGTCGAGCAGCTCGCGGGGCTTTTTGATCTGGAGCCGAGGTAAACCTCGTCTGCCTCAGGCGCCGGCACCGGACATCCGTCCGGTTTGGCTATCCTCGCATAAGCTCGGGCGCGCGTTCGCGCTTGCGGAGCCCGTCGGGCTCCGACGCCCATCTCCAGGTTCGAGAGGCACGGTGAAACGGGACGCGTCAGCGTCCCGCAAGGCCGAACGGCCGCCCGAGCTTATGCGAGGAAAGCCAAGTGCGCGGATGCGCACGCCGGCGCCTGAGGCAAAACAAACAAACCCCTCCACGTTTCGCGGGCTATGCCCGCAAAAAGTGGAGGGCCGCCGACTCCTCCAGCGAGACCGGCGACCCTCCTCCCCACAACGCCACGCGGGGAACTGGTTCAGGTGGGAAAGCGCGCGACGCGCGTCTTAGCAGTTGCGGTCGATCGCCCGGCCGGCGAGGGCGCCGACGCCCGCGCCGATGATGGCGCCGGTGGTGCCGTCGCCGCGATCGTAGCGGCCATTGCCGATCTCGTTGCCGAGCAGGCCGCCGGCGATCGCGCCGATGATGGTGCCGCCGGTGCCCTTGTCGCGGCAGCGGCCGCCGCGATAGCCCCGGTCGCCGCGATAATAGCCGCGATCCCGGTAATAGCCGCGGTCGCCGCGATAGCCCCGGTCGCCGCGATAATGGCCGCGGTCGCCGCGCCAGTCGCGAACCTGCTCGTAGCGGCCGCCATAATATTGGGCCTGGGCCGCAACGGGGGCCACCGTCATCAGGACGGCGGCGGAAGCGGCCGCGGCCGCGATAAACTTGCGCAACATGACAACCTCCTCGTCTCAACCGTGCGTCCCGCTGAGCGGAACCCCTTTGCAGGGCCGGATGGGCCCGATCGATGAGACGCTTATTCCATGATTCGCGTGAGCCGATGCTGAACGCGCTTGTTGGCCGGCGTTCAGCTTGGGGGCGGGGCCGATCCGTCGCGCGGGCACGCAAAAGCCTTTGGAATCGCTCGGGCGAGGGGTATCGGCGGCGCATGAAGAAGGTACTGGCCGCATTGTTGTTCTGCCTGGTGCCGGGATCGGCGGGCTTTCCGCAGTCCGGCATCAGCGTGGTGGCGACGTCCATCCCGCTCGACCCGGCCGATCCGGCGCGGACCGCGATCGGCGGGCTGCGCTATCTCGGCGGTTGGCAGCTGACCAGCCGGCAACCCGACTTCGGCGGCTATTCGGCTTTGCGGGTCGACGGCGACCGCTTCTTCGCGCTGGCCGACACGGGCCATTATCTGCGCTTCCGCATGACCTCTCCCGGGACGATCGACGACAGCCGGTTCGGCAAGCTGCCCGCCTTCCCGGCGTATGATGGGGGCCGGTCGGATCGCGATTCGGAATCGATGACGGTCGGCCCCGAAGGCGACATCTGGGTCGGCTTCGAATATCACAATGCGATCCTGCGCTATTCGCCCGACCTGACCATGCTCCAGTCGGTCGCCTTCCCGCCGGCGATGAAGGACTGGTCGGAGAATTCGGGACCCGAGGCGATGGTCCGGCTTGCGGGCGGGCGCTTCGTCGTGTTCGCGGAAGGCCGCGCCATCGCGCCCCACGTCCATGCCGCGCTGATGTTTCCCGGCGATCCGACCAAGGCCCGCAACACACCCTATCAGTTCGGCTATCGCGCGCCGCTCGACCGCTATGTCCCGACCGACGCGGCGCAGCTTCCGGACGGACGGCTCGTGATCCTGCATCGGCGATTCGGCATGCTGGACGGCTTCTCGGCGGCGGTCGGTATCGCCGACCCGGCGAGCATAGCGCCCGGCCGGACCCTGACCAGCGCGCTCGTCGCCGAACTCAAGCCGCCGCTCAACATCGACAATATGGAGGGAATCGCCGTCACGCAGGAGGAGGGGCGCACCATCCTGTGGATCATCTCCGACGACAATCAGATGCCGATCGAGCGGACGCTGCTGCTCAAGTTCGAGCTGATGGAGGGGCGGGGCAAGGGCCGCCATGCCGACCGGGACCGGTAGCTGGGCCCGGTCGTCCGCTCCGCCATGCCGGCGCAGGCCGGCTTCTCGGGCAGCTTCTGGTTCGCCCGCATCACCTTCGCCGGGCACGACAAAGCCGGACCGCGCGGGCGATCCGGCTTTTGGTCGAGCTGGCCCGCCGCGTGGCGGGCGCGGCGAATCAGGCCGCGACGGCCTGCTGCTTCTTGGCGACGTCGCGCTTCAGGCGACGGGCGCGCAGCGAGAGCCGCTCGTCCGAGGTCTTGAGCAGCCAGTTGTCGAGGCCGCCGACATGCTCGACCGAGCGCAGGCCGTGGGTCGAGACCCGCAGCTTCACGCCCTTGCCCAGCGAATCGGAAATCAGCGTGACGTTCTGCAGGTTCGGCAGAAAGGTCCGCTTGGTCTTGTTGTTGGCGTGGGACACGTTGTGGCCCACTTGGCGGCCCTTGCCGGTCAGCTCGCAGATGCGCGACATTATTCTTCGTCCTGATGTTCGGGTTGCCCGGAAAGTCGCGGCCGATAGCCCCGTTCCACAGATTCGTCAAGCTGGACGGACCCGCATGATGCAACTGTTGTCCACACTGATCGTTGTTGGTGCTCCATCGAATCAGCGAGGAGTGCCGAAGGTGAATACGACGCACGAACATTATAAGGAATACCCCGCGCGCGGCGGCAGAGGCGCCCGGACCGCCATCATCATCGGCGTCATCGCCGTTCTCGCGATCATCGCCGCCTTCGCCTTCGGACTGATCGACGTCAGCCAGACCCGCGAGGCCAAGGCGCCCGACGTCAGCGTCACCGGCGGACAGGCTCCCGCCTTCGATGTCGACACCGCCAAGGTGAACGTCGGCTCCAAGACCACCGACGTCACCGTCCCGAAGGTCGATGTCGGCACCACCACCGAACAGGTCAAGGTTCCGACGGTCGACGTCGACAAGGCCAACTGATCGTGATTCGGCAGCAGGAACGATCGCACCCCGTCACCCCCTGGGCGGTGGTCGCGGCGGTCCTGCTGCCGCCCCTCGGCGTGTTCCTGGCGCGCGGGATCACGCCGGCCTTCTGGCTGACGGTCGTGCTGACCGTGATCGGCTGGATTCCGGGGATGCTGTGCGCCCTCGCGCTGCTGCTCGTTCCCGAGCGGATCCCCATCCGCTAGATTTTGCGCCCGTCGCCCCCTAATCGGAAGGGCGATGAGCTTTCCCTTGCCTTATCCTATGCGCCTCGCGCTCGATCTCGCCGCGCGCGCGGCCGGAGCCGGCGAGGTGCCGGTCGGTGCGGTGATCATGCGCGGCGACGAGGTGGTCGCCACCGCCGCGAACGCGATGCGCGCCGGCACCGATCCCACCGCCCATGCCGAGATGGAGGCGATCCGCGCCGCGAGCGCCAGGCTGCAGGCGCAGCGCCTCGACGATTGCGATCTCTATGTGACCCTCGAACCCTGCGCGATGTGCGCGGGTGCGATCTCCCACGCGCGGCTGCGCCGGCTCTATTATGGCGCCGACGATCCCAAGGGCGGGGCGGTCGCGAACGGGCCGCGGGTCTTTGCCCAGCCGACCTGCCACCACCGCCCCGACGTCTATGGCGGGATCGGGGAGGCGGAGGCCGCGCTGCTGCTCAGGGATTTCTTCGCGGCCCGCCGCTGACGCTCTCGCCGGGCCCGGCCGTCGATGACAGTTGTGCAAAGGCAAAATCCACGGCATGAACGTCGCCAGCGCCATGCCGCACCCTGTTCCCCTGGCCCCTTTTCCGTGGTTCGACCTGGTGATGATCCTCGCCCTGGTCGCGTTGAACGGTGTGTTCGCGATGTCCGAGCTCGCGATCGTGTCCGCTCGCAAGGCGCGGATGGAGGCGATGGCCCGCGCCGGGCGCAGGGGCGCCCGGACCGCGATCGAGCTCGCCGCCGATCCCGGCAAGTTCCTGTCGACGGTCCAGATCGGCATCACCCTGATCGGCATCCTCGCCGGCGCCTATTCGGGCTCCAGCCTGGGCGGACCGGTGGGCGCCCGGCTGGCCCAGCTCGGCGTCCCGTCCGCCAGCGCGCCGGAGGTCGGGTTCGCCCTGGTCATCGCGGTCACCACCTTCCTGTCGCTGATCGTCGGCGAACTGGTACCCAAGCAGTTCGCGCTGCGCTCGCCCGAGCCGATCGCGGCGCTGGTCGCGGTGCCGATGCTGTGGCTGTCGCGGCTGACCGCGCCCTTCGTCTGGCTGCTCGACAAGACCAGCGCGCTCATCTTCCGCGTGATCGGACTGACCCGCGAGTCCGAACATCACGTTACCGCCGAGGAACTCCACCTGATCGTCGCCGAGGCGTCTTCGGCTGGGGTGATCGAGGAAAGCGAGCGCGCGATCATCTCGGGGGTCGTGCGGCTGGCCGACCGGCCGGTGCGCGAGGTGATGACCCCGCGCACCGAGGTCGAATGGATCGACATCAACGCCACGCCCGAGCAGATCCTGGCGCAGCTGGCGGAGATCCCGCACACCCGCATGCCGGTGGCCGACGGCTCGGTCGACCAGATGCTGGGCGTCATCCACGCGCGCGACCTGGTCCGCTGCCTGTTGAAGGGCGAGACGATCGACCTGCGCGCGATGCTCCGCAAGGGCATCGTCATGCCCGACCATGTCGAGGCGATGGACGCGCTGAAGGCGCTGCGCGAGGCCGAGGTGCCGATGGCCTTCATCCACGATGAATATGGCCATTTCGAAGGGCTGGTCGCGCCTGCCAACCTGCTCGCGGCGATCGCCGGCGAGTTCGCGTCGGACCAGGACGAGTATCATGATCCGCCGCTCGTCGAGCGCGAGGACGGCAGCTGGCTGATCTCGGGGACGCTCGCGGCCGACACGATGGCCGACCGGCTGGGGATCAGCCTGCCCGAGGATCGCGACTTCGCCACCGCCGCCGGCTTCGCTCTGTGGCGGCTCAAGCATCTGCCCGCCACCGGCGAATCGTTCGACCATCGCGGGTGGCGTTTCGAGGTGGTGGACATGGATGGCCGCCGCATCGACAAACTGCTCGCGGGCCCGATTTTGGGCTCGGAATAGCGGTCGCGCGCCTCGAAACAGCCCGTCGAAGGGGCGTCCCATCGAAAAAATTCCCCCCAAATCGTCTGCGGATGTAATTTTTCGCGCTTTCAGGCGACTTTCCAATTGCTCCCGCCGAAAGAGCCGAGCACAAGGGGCGCCTTGCGCCGTTAAGGCGGTGCAATAGGGTTTTTTACACAAGCAAGACCAGGAGTGATCATGAACACTGCCGACATCGCAGGCGTCGTCGCCGCCGAACAGGGTATCGACAAGGCCGCAGCCAAGCGCGTCATCGACGGCGCCCTGAAGGCGATCACGGACGCCGCCAAGAAGGGTGATGAAGTTTCGCTGCCGGGCTTCGGCAAGTTCAAGGTCGCTGACCGCCCGGCGCGCGAAGGCCGCAACCCGGCGACCGGCGCGACCCTGACGATCGCTGCTTCGAAGAAGGTCTCCTTCACCGCCGCCAAGGCGCTGAAGGATGCGCTGAACGGCTGATCCCGTCCCGGGGGATCATCCCCTGGCCGACGTTATGCGAGGGGCGGCAGCGATGCCGCCCCTTTTCATTTGGGCCTCATCCCGGGAAGCTGGCCCAAGGGAGCTGGCGATGCGCGACGATGTTCCGGCCGAATGGCGCAAGGCGGTGCTGGTCTGCGCCAAGTGCAGCAAGAAGGTGAAGGGCGGCTTCGGCAAGAACGGCCGCACCCCGCTCGCCCGTGCGCTGCGCGCGCTTTCCAACGGCAGGAAGGGCCGCAAGGCCGATTTCGGCGTGATCGAGACGCGCTGCCTCAAGCTCTGTCCAAAGGGGAGGGTCGTCCTGATCGACGGCGCCGAGCCCGGCCGGTGGATGCTGGTGAAGCCCGGCACGCCGGTCGAGGAGGTCGCCGGGCGGCTCGGCCTGTCGCCACCTCCGGCATGATGCGCCGGCCCGGGCCCGGGGGGCCGGCCGGGCCTCACGATGCCAGCGCGGCCAGCCGCGTCCCGTCGGCCGGGAGCGCCGCCGACCCGGGGGTCTTCTGCTCTTCCGCCCCGGGAAGATTGGCCTTCACATAGTCGATGAAGGCGCGGACCTTGGCGGTCTGTCGCCGTGCCGGATAGACCGCCCAGACCGGCATCGGCTCCGCGCGCTGGTCGGCGAGCAGCTCGACCAGCGTCCCGGCGCCGATATGTGGCCGGACATAGAGTTCGGGCAGCCACGCGATGCCGATGCCGTTGAGCGCCGCCGTCAGCAGCGCGGGCCCGTTGTTGCTGCACCAGTTGCCCGACAGATTGGGCGCCTTCTGGCTCCGGCCGGTGCCGAAGCGCCACGCGTTGCAGGCTTCGAAGGTCGAGACCAGGCAATTGTGGCGGGCGAGTTGCGCGACCGTCGCGGGGGTGCCCGCGCGCGCCAGATAGTCGGGCGACGCGGTGCAGATGTGCGGGAGTTCGTAGAGCTTCTGCACCCGCAGGCTGGAATCGACCAGCGCGCTGTAGCGGATCGCCATGTCATAGCCGTCGGCGACGATGTCGATCGTCCGGTCGGTGACGAGCAGCTCGATCTCGAGCTGTTCGTGGAGATGCATCATCTTGGCCGCCAGCGGCGCGATATAATATTCGCCGAAGCTGTCCGATGCGACGATGCGCAGCTTGCCGCGCAGCGAGGCGTCATGCTCCATCGCCTCGGAATCGATCTCCGCCAGCACGTCGAACAGCTCGACGCAGCGGCGATAGACCGACCGGCCGAGGTCGGTCGGGGCGAGGCGCCGCGTGGTCCGGAACAGGAGCTGGCTACCGAGCCGCGCCTCGAGCGAGCTGATCGACCGGCTGATCGCCGACTTCGACAGGCGCAGCCGCTCCGCCGCCGCGGTGAAGCTCCCGCACTCGACGACCGCGATAAAGGCTTCGTAGGATTCCCACCGCCGCATTGTTGTGCCCCTCACAACAGTGTTTTGTGAACTACCCTACTAAAGCTGGGCTGACGCAACAAATACAATCGGCCTCGACAGTTGGGGTCGGGTTCCCGCCCCCTGAGGATGCGAGGGCCGATGTTTCTGTTCAATGCCTGGTATATCGTCGCCGAGCCCGACGAGGTCGCCGAAGGCCGGATCGTCGCCCGCACGCTGCTCGGCCGGCGGGTGGCGGTCTATCGGGGCGCGTCCGGGGCGCTGGTCGGCCTGGAGGATGCCTGCCCGCATCGCCTGGTGCCGTTGTCGCTGGGGACGGTCGTCGGCGACGGCATTCGCTGCGCCTATCATGGTGCCGAGTTCGCCGCGAACGGCGCCTGCGTCCGGGTCCCGGGCCAGAAGGCGGTCCCGTCGCGCGCCAGGGTGCGGACCTATCCGGTCGTCGAGCGGCACGGCTATGTCTGGATCTGGCTCGGCGATCCGGCGGGCGCGGCGGACGAGAGCAGCATACCCGACGGCTTCCGCGTCAGCGGCGACCCGGCCTGGATCGGCGGCTACGGCCATATCGAGTCGATCCGCAGCGACTACCGGCTCATCAACGACAATCTGTTCGACATCACCCATGCCGAGTTCGTCCATCCCGAATCCTTCGGCGGCGCGGAGGTGCAATATTATCGCAATGCGCGGCCCGGCACCGATTTCGTCGACCGGGGGATGACCTTCGAGATCGGCGAGACCTCGATCCGCTTCCGCACCCACGCCGCGCGGCTGGGCCTGGAGGGCGGGCCGCTGTGGCGGTCGATGGTCGCGCAGAGCCGCGGGGTCGCCGAATGGAACACGCCGGTCGATTTCCGCATGGAGGTCATCTGGTGGGCGCCGGTCTATACCAGTTTCCACATCAGCGTGCGGCCCGCCGACGAGCCCGACGCCGAACCGGTCGAGATCTACAATCTCCACGCGGCGGTGCCCGAGGGCGAGACCAGCTCGCATTATTTCTACCGCTCGATCCGCAACTATGGCGACGCCTCGATGGACGCGATGTTCATCGACGCGGCCAACTTCGTCTTCAACCAGGACAAGCCGATCCTCGAGGGGCAGCAGGCGGTCCTCGGCGCGCGCGACCTGCTCGATGCCGAGCCCGTCTCCTTCGCCGGCGACCGGCTCCAGCTCGAAGGCCGGCGGATATTGGCGCGCCTCCTCGCCGCCGAAGCCGCCGAACAGGGAGTCTGAGCGATGCACATGCTGGCGTTCCTCTATCCGTCCGCGCCCGGCCATGTCTTCGACGTCGGCCATTGGAAGGACGTTCACCTTCCGCTCGGCCTCGGGCTGACCGACAAGCATCTCGGCATCCGCCCGCGCAAGATCCTGCTGTTCGGGCCGGCGCGGGGCGGCGACCTCCAGGCCGACAGCGCGCCGTTCGCGGCGATGGCGGCGGTGGTCTTCGACGACCGGGAGGGCGCCGAGCGCTTGGCGACCTTGTTCGAGTTCGAGGAGGCCGCGCGCCGGCTGTCGGCGGACTTCCCCAATTATACGGCCGGTCCGCCCGCCATTCTCATTTCGGAAATCAAGGAAGTGACCGACATCGATGCGATGATCGAGCGCTTCTACGAGGGGGAGGTCAGTAAAACGACCTAAAATCAAACAGGGAGTAGAAGACATGACCGCACATAGGAGGCTGCTCGCCTCGCTTTGTCTTTCGCCGCTGATATGGGGCACGGCGGCGCCCGCTTTCGCAGAGGCCGTGAACCGGGAGGCAGCGGACCGGGCCGTCGCCGACGATGGCGAGATCCTCGTTACCGCGCGCCGCGTCGAGGAAAAGGTCCGCGACGTGCCCGCCACCATCAGCGTGCTGACCGAGAGCGCGATCCGCGCCTCGGGCGTCACCGTCGCCACCGACTTCGTCCAGCTCGTGCCCGGCGTCACCATCGTCACCGGCAATGTCGAGGCCGGCGACGTGCAAATCAGCGTGCGCGGCCTGAACGGCACCCGCGACGCGGAGAGCAATGTCGCGCTCATCGTCGACGGCATCCTCAAGACCAACACCGCCGCGCTCAACCAGAATGCCGGCACGCTCAGCCAGATCGAGGTGCTGAAAGGACCGCAGGGCGCGATCTACGGCCGCAACGCGGCGGCCGGCGCGGTGATCCTGTCGACCCGCAAGCCGGGCGACCGGCTCGAGGGGCAGGCCACGGTGAGCTACGCCGAATATGATCACAAGCGCGCGGCGGGCTATCTCTCCGGCCCGCTCGGCGGCGGCATCGGCCTGCTCGTCTCGGGCGACTATGAGAAGGGCAACGGCTTCTACAGGAACGTCTTCCAGGGGACGCCGGCGTTCGACGCCTACAAGACGGCGATCCTGGCGGCGACCCCCGGCGTCGACGTGCCCGGCTTCGGCCGCCACTCGGTCGACAATTTCCTGCGCTGGAACGTCAATGCGCGGCTGACCGCCGATCTCGGCGACAGGACCTCGGTCGACATCAAGGCGAAATATGGCCGGGTCGCCGGCGGCACGGTCGTGTTCGGCGCGGCCTATGCGATCCCGGGGCTCGTCCCCTTCGTCGGCCCCGCCGCCTATCTCGACGTCAACGACTATGATTTCACCAACGCCTTCCAGGGCAATCTGGAATCGCGCCAGGTCCAGGTGACGAAGGAGGTCTCGGTCAAGCTCACCCACGACACCGACTGGGCGAGCCTCCAAGCCTGGGCCGCCTATAGCGACATCGCCAACAGTTATACCGGCGAAGGCACCAGCGGCTCCAACGGCTATTTCTTCCCGCAGGCGCAGTGCCGCGCGACCACCGCCGCGCTCGCCGGTTTCCCGACCCCGCCGCCGACCTTCATCGGCGGCACCCCCGAAACCTCCTTCTTCGCGCCCTATTCGCCGACGACCTGCGACGGCTATCAGTTCAACAAGCGGAACCAGACCGACTTCAGCGCAGAATTCCGGATATCGTCGCTGCCCGGCACCGACCTGTCCTGGCTCGCCGGCGCCTATTATCTGCACATCGATCGCCACATCTGCGTGAACCTCGCCACCGACACCGGGCAGGGGGCGATCCGCGAATGCTTCACGCTCGACCCGCGCAGCCGGACCGAGGCGCTCAGCGACGACAAGTTCAAGACCAACGTCTATGCGGTCTTCGGATCGGTGCAGAACAAATTCTCGGAAGCGTTCACCGCGTCGCTCGCGCTGCGCTACGACCGGGAGGAGCGGGCCGTCCGCAACCAGATCCCGACCGACGTCCGCACGCTCTACGTCAATCCGCAGGGCAACGGGCAGGGCGGCTATTATCTCAACCCCGGCCTCGATCCGATCTACAATCCCAGCGGCGTCCTGCCGCCGCGATCGAAGGCGTTCGAGCAGGTCGAGCCCAAGCTGAGCCTGACCTACAAGCCATCGGAAGCCCTGACCCTGTTCGGCAACTGGGGCATCGGCTTCAAGTCGGGCGGTTTCAACAGCGGCGGTAGCGCCGCGATCGTCAACACCTTCAACGCGCCGCCGCTCAACGCGAACATCACCGTCCGCGACGATTACAAGAAGGAGGTGTCGAGCGCGTTCGAGGCGGGCTTCAAGTCGGCGCTGATGGGCGGCCGGCTCAGCATCGAGGGCGCGGTCTACTATACCGACATCAAGGACATGCAGTTCTTCGAATTCTACGTCGGCTCCTTCGGCCTGCTCCGCGTCGTCTCGAACATCGACAAGGCGCGCCTCTACGGCGGCGAGCTTTCGGTGAGCGTCCGGCCGGTGCGCGGCTGGACCCTGTTCGGATCGGGCAACGTCACCGACAGCAAGATCCGCAAGAACAGCTCGCGGCCCGACACCGTCGGGAACAAGGTGCCCTATGCGTCGGACTATACGCTGAACCTCGGCAGCCAGCTCGATGTGCCGGTGACCGGCGCGTTGCGCGCCATCGGCCGCGTCGACTATCGCCTGACCGGGCCGACCTGGTTCCATTCGGTCCAGGCGCAGACCCGGCCCTCGCTCAACGGTCTCGCCGATCTCTCGAAGAGCCGGCGCGACGCCTATGGCATCGTCAATGTCCGGGCGGGGATCGCCACCGACCACTGGTCGCTCACCGCCTTCGCCAACAATCTGACCGACAAGAAATGGATCAACGAGGTCGTGCCGGCGCCCGAACTCGGCGGTTCCTTCGTGTCGCCGGGCAGCCGGCAGCAGCTCGGCCTCGAACTGGCGGCGAAATTCTAGCGATATCGGGCTGTTTCCTGCCGCTCGGATATGTTTCTCTGCTGCGCGAAATGCCATCCTCGGAACGGCTCCCGGGCCGAGGCCGGCATTTCGCTACAGGAGGCTTGGTTGGCGATCACACGCAGGGACGTTTTGGGCCGCTCGGCCGCGGGGCTGGTGCTGGCGAGCGCCGGCGGCGGGCTGTCCTGGATGAGCGCCGCCGAGGCGCAGGCGCGCGGCGCGGCCCCGCGGACGCTGACCGCGGGCGAGGCCGCCTGGATCGGCGGGCTGGGCGAGGCGATCGCGCCGCCCGCCCGCGCCGCCGGGCTGGTCCATTATCTCGATCATCATCTCGCGGTGCCCCCGGCCGATAGCCTGCTGGTGCTGCGCTATCTCGACGTCGCGCCGCCCTATCTCGATTTCTACCGTCCGGCGCTGGCGTCGCTCGCCCGGCTGAACGGCGCCGCGCCGCCCCCGGCCGGCGATCCGCGCTGGGCGGCGATCCTCGCCGGGCTGGCGGGCCCCGATCCGGCGGGCTGGCAGGGGCCCCCGGCCGGCTTCTTCCTGTTCGCGCTGCGGCTCGACGCGATCGACATCGCCTATGGGACGAAGGCGGGCTTCGCCCGGCTCGGCGTCGACTATCTCGGCCATATCGAACCGGAGACCGACTGGTGAGCGATTCCAGGACCGTGTCCGCGACCATAGACGTCGCGATCGTCGGGGCCGGCGCCGCCGGGGCGCTGCTCGCGGCGCGCCTCGCCGAGGCCGGCCGGTCGGTGACGCTGTTCGAGGCCGGCCCGCGCTGGGACGCCGGGTCGATGATCAGCTCGCAGATCTGGAGCCGCCGGCTGCGCTGGGGCGGCCCGCACGTCGCGACGACCGGCGGCGAGCCGATCGGCTTCGGCTTCAACGCCGGCTGGGGCGTCGGCGGCGCGGCGCTCCACCATTATGGCACCTGGCCCCGGCTCCACCCCGCCGACTTCTCGATGCGCAGCGACCATGGTCGCGGGCTCGACTGGCCGCTCGGCTATGACGAGCTGCGGCCCCATTATGACCGCATCCAGCGCGAGGTGGGCATTTCGGGCGATGCCGCCGCCGAACCCTGGCGTCCCGCCGGCGATCCCTATCCGATGCCCCCGCTCGATCCGCTCAGGCAGGGGGAGGTGCTCGCGCGCGCCTTCGCGGCGGCCGGCAAGCGGATCGCGCCGGCACCGATGGCGATCAACAGCGTCGACTATGGCAATCGCCCGGCCTGTCTCTACGACGGCTGGTGCGACGCCGGCTGCCCGATCATGGCGCTGGCCAACCCGCTCGCCATCTTCCTGCCGCGCGCCGAGCTCGCGGGGGCGAGGATCCTCGCCGAAACGCCGGTCACGCGGCTGGTCGCGAGCCGGCCCGGCCGGATCGACGGGGTCGAGTATCGCGACCGATCGGGCGCGCGCAGGGTCCAGCCGGCACGGCTCGTCATCCTCGCCGGGTCGGTGGTCGGCAATCCCGCGCTGCTGCTCAACTCGGCGAGCGCGCTCCATCCGCACGGGGTCGGCAACGCCCATGGGCTGGTCGGCCGCTATGTGATGACGCATGGCCTGATCCAGGTCCTCGGCCTGTTCCCCGAGGAGACCGAACCCCATCGCGGCGTCACCGGCGCGCACCTGATCAGCCATGACGATTATGGCAAGACCAGCACCGCGGGCGCCTTCGGCAGCCGGCAATGGCTCGTGGCGGCGGCGATCAAGCCGAACGACCTGGCGGGGCTGGCGGCGGCGCGGACGGACCTCAACGGCGCCGCCCTCGATGCCTTCATGCGCCGCGCGGTCCGCCACGGCGCCAACATGATCGGCATGTGCGAGGAGGAGCCGAGCGCCGACAACCGGGTCGAGCTGGTCGATGGCGTGAACGGCTGGGGCGTGCGCGGCGCGCGGCTGGTCCACGGCTTCTCCGACGACGCGAAGCGGCTATGGGCGGCGATGCGCGACGAGGGCGTGGCGATCTTCAAGGCCGGCGGCGCGACCGACGTCTGGCATACCCCGATGAACTCGGCGCATCTCGCCGGCGGCACGATCATGGGGCGCGACGCCGCGACCTCGGTGACCGATGGCCATGGCCGGGTGCACGATATCGACAATCTCTACATCGCCGGGCCCGGCCTGTTCCCGACCGAGGGCGGCGCCAACCCGACCTTCACCGTCCACGCCCTCGCCGACCGCGCGGCGGAGCAGATCCTCCGCGACCGGACGGCGCTGTTCGCCTGAGCGGAGCAGCCGGTGCGAAGCCGGGTGGCGGATTCTCGCGGTCCGGCGTATCAGGTGCATGGCACGACGAGCTCCCGCCCGCCCCGGGGCAACCGGCGCGGGTGCGCGGCGTCGACCGGGGATGGGTATGGAAGTCCGTGACTTCCTTATGGAACATGGAGAAGCATGGTGCCGTCGCGATCGATCGTCCGTAAGATCGGTTTCGCGCTCGGGCTCGGGCCGCGCCGCCAGCTGCTGGTAGCCGAGGCTGCGGCGAGCATGCTCGTCGCGCGCCTGTCTTTGGCGCTGTTCCCGTTCCGTCGCGTCGCCCGGGGGATCGGCATTTTCGTGCCGCCGACCGACCCGCGCGTCGCCGCGCAGGCGCAGGACATGGGCGCCGAACGGGCAGAGGTCGCGCGGTCGATCGGCTGGGCGGTGCGGGCGATCGCGCCGTGGATGCCGTTCAGATCGGTGTGCCTGCAACAGGCGATGGCCGCCCATGCGATGCTGCGCCGGCGCGGTATTCCCGCCGTGATGCATTTCGGCGCGGGCAGGGGGGATGCCAAGCCGCTCGACGCGCACGCCTGGCTCGATGCCGCGGGGGTGAAGGTGACCGGCTATCCGGTATCGCCGCATATTACCGAACTGGGATGTTTCGTCTGAGTGGTCGGGATGCCGGTCCGACGATCGCGGCGTGCGGCGAGGCGCGCGAGGCCGAGATTCGGTTTTCCGGGGAGACAGGCTTTTGGATAGGGCGGTTAGGCACGAAGCGCTGGAAATCATCGCCGGCCAGGCGGGGAAGAATCCGGCCGCCCTGATGCACGTTGCGCAGGAGATGGTCGAGACCCGGCCCCAGCGCGCGGTGGCGCTGGCGATCGAGATATTGGCGATGACCCCGCCGCCGTCGATCGCGGCCGCGGCCGCGGCCCTGCTGAAGGACATGGTGCCGGGCTGGCATTTTGTCATCGTCCGGGACGATGCGCGGAACAGCGCCTATGATCGGGCTCTGCGTCGTGCCGTGACGCCGCAGTCCCGGGTGCTGGACATCGGTTCGGGCACCGGGTTGCTGGCGATGATGGCCGCGCGCGCCGGCGCGGGCGAGGTCTTCACCTGCGAACAGAATGCGGCCGTCGCCGCAGCCGCCAGACGGGTGCTGGAAGCCAATGGCTTCGCCGACCGCATCCGGCTGATCGGCAAGCATTCCTCCGAGCTCGATCTCGACCGCGATCTGGGAGGCCCCGTCGACGTGCTGGTCTCCGAGATCGTCAGCAACAACCTGATCGGCGAGGGGTGCCTGCCGGTCATGGAAGAGGCGGCGCGGTGGCTCAAGCCCGACGGCCAGATGATTCCCCGGGCGGGCACCGTCCGCGTCGCCCTCGTCTGGAGCGACACCGCGGAAAGGGAAGCAATGGGAATGGTCGAAGGATTCGACCTGTCCGCGTTCAACATGCTGGCGGCTGCGGCGCGGCGGTACCGGGTCGGTGATCCGAAGATCGATATCCGCAGCTCGAGCGCCGACCTGATGCACTTCGATTTCCGGTCGGGCGGGCCGTTCCGCGCGCATGAGGCGCGGGCCGCGGTCGTCGCGGACGGACGCCCGGCCAACGGCGTCATCCAGTGGATTCGCCTGAACATCGACGATTCGATCCTGTACGAGAACCGCCCCGCGCCCGGCACGGAATCCTGTTGGGCCGCGCTGTTCTATCCCCTGCCCGAAATTCTCGAGCGCCGGGCGGGCGAAACGGTCCATATCCTCGGAACGCATGACCGCGTCTCGCTCTTCATCCGGGTCGCGGCGGCCGGGGAGACCGGCGCGTGAATCGAGCGGGGCCGCCGCCCCGTCATGGGTCCTGCGCGACGAAGGCCGCCATGCGCAGCGGGTGGCGGAGCGCGGGAATGGCTGCGTCCGGCGTGGCATTGCCGGTCAGGCCCGCCTTCAGCGTCTCCGGGTCCGGCAGCGCCTCTGCCTGATCGCGCAGCTGGTCGATGTCGAAAAGGCCGCTGACGGTCGCGTCGCCCGCGGCGGCCTCGATCCGCGCGGCCAGCATCGCCCTTTGCTCGGCGAAGATCAGGGGCATGGCGGGGAAGGGCGTGGCCTTGCCGTGTCGCTCCCGGACCAGGTCGGGCAGGATTCCCCGCATCGCGTCCCGGAACACCCGCCTTTTCCAGCCGTCGCGCAGAAAAACGCCGCCGGGTAGCGACAGCGTATATTCCACGAGCCGGCGATCCAGCATTGGAAAGGCGAAGGCGACGCCATGCTGCGCGCCCAGCGCCGCCCAGTTTTCGCAGCGTTGCGCGATATGGGGCGAACCGATCAGGTTGGCGCGATTCTTCCTGGCATCCGCATAGAGGCTCGGCCCGCCGTGGCCGTCCGCCTCCAGCTCGGCGGAAACGGCAGGGGAAAGGCAGGCCATCAACCGCTCCGGCAGCCCATCCGCCCGATTGCGCGCACGCGCCCCGCTCACGAAGGCAGGCAGTAGATAAGGCAGTATCTCGGTCCGGATCGTGGTGGCTATCGCCGTCCCGCGCGCGCGCCGGATCGCGGACAGTTCGCGGGCAAGCGTACGCCATCGTCCGCGCACGACATGCTCCGCCAGCACGCCGCGCCCGTTGAACGTGGCGCCCTCGTCCCCGCCCCAGCCGGACAGGATGACCGTGACGCCCGCGGCGGCCGCCTCCGCGCATACCGCGCAGTCGGGATTGTCCGGGCCGAGGGGCAGGGGAAGATCGGAGTGATAGGGTCCCGGGTCGATGTCGTCGCGCGGCAGGCGGACCGGCGCCCAGGCGATGCCGGGCTCCTGGTCCAGCACCGACTGGACGAAGGCCGCCTCGTCCTCGAGCACGACATCGTTGCGCTGGACGTCGAGGAACGACCAGGCGTGAAGCTGCTCCCCGCGTTCGCGCAGCTCGCGGGCCGCCAGCACGGTGATCGCCGAGGAGTCGAGGCCGCCGCTCAGATGCGCACCCGCCTTGCCCGATCGCGGCAGCCGGCATCGCACCGCCTCGTCAAGCCGAGACCGCATCTCCACCGCGGCCGCCTCGGGCGTGACCCGGCGATCGCCTGCGCCAACCGCGTCCGGGTTCCAGTAGCGGCGCACCGACAGGCCCGACGGAGAGACTTCGAGGCCATGCGCCGCGGGAAGCCGGGCGACGCCTGTGAAGAGCGATTCGTCGGGTTGCTGCCGCTGGACGAGGTGCCGCGCCAGCGCCATCCGATCGAAGATGCGGGGCGTCAGGCTGGCGGCATGCAGCCCGGCGGGGAAGGACGCGAAGGCGAAAAGCTCGCCGGGCCGCCAGATATAGTGGAACGGGCGCACACCGAAGAGGTCGCGCGCGCAGAGCAGCCGGCCGGTGGCGGGCTGCCAGTGCGCGAAAGCGAAATCGCCCAGGATATGGTCGGGCGCGTCGCCGCCCCACCGCGCGATCGCTGCGGCGACGAGGCGATCGTCGTCGGCACCGCGACAATCCAGCCGTTCGCCGAGGTCGGCGGGCGCATCGAGTCTCCGATCGGCGGCGAGCACGCCGTCCCCGTCCTCGAGGAGGGGGCCGCCAGGGGAGGAGGATGCGAAATCCACGACAGCCAGGCCCACTGCTCCGCCCGTCCACAGGCGGATATCGGGCTTCAGCGGGGTAGCCACCATCCCTCTGGCCATGGCGGAGACGCTATCGGCGGTCGCGGCGGCGCCGTCGAACCGGTACAGGCCGCAGATCAGCCGCATCGCGCGTCCTGCGGCGGCACCGAACGCCCTGTCCCGGCTTCCGTCGGAAGGATGTCCGCCGCGCGCGGCGATGCTGGCAACGGTCTGGCGGCGCGGGACATCCTGCGTACGATAATCGGCGCGGAAACGAAGGAACAGCGCTTTGTCGCCAGGAAGCTGGCGCGGGGTACGGCGTTCCGGCAGCAATGCCTTGATCGGATGGCGCAATTCTGTACACAATGGTCCGATCAACGCCGATTGGAGGAGTGCAAGATGGACCGGAAGAGCGACATCGCGACGCACGACGCATCGGGTTCGCGCAAGACTTGGGAGACCCCGGATTTCGAGCGCTATGACGCCCGCCGCGAAACCCAGAGCAAATATGCGACCGTCACTGAATTCAGCTCGACGACCGGTCCCACTTCCTGATGATCTGACGGACGCCGGAAGGCGTCCGCTCGAATGAGCGCAATGTCCGCATCGCCTGCCCGCGACGATTGGTCCTATCGCATTTCCGGCCTGCACGTGCGGTCGGATTTTCCGCTGGCCGGCAGCATCGCGCTGCATAACCCGATACATCCTCACGATATTCGCATCCGCCTGGGCGAGGTTCCGGCGACGCTGGACGGCGCCGTGGCGATCGGCCCCAACTGGCAGTCGGCGCCCCCGGCATTTCTGCTCGAGGTTCCGGGGGTCGTCCGTTTCCTCGTTACCGCCGGATCCGATATCGTTGTGGCGCCTACCGCCGGGGTTCCGATCGCCGATGCGGCGATCTTCGTCGTCGGCAGCGGGATCGCCATCGCGCTGTATCAACGCGGCGCGATGATCCTCCACGCCTCCGCGGTCGCGCATGGCGATCGCGCCTTCGCCTTCAGCGGTGCTTCGGGGGCAGGCAAGTCGACCCTCGCCGCGCTGCTCTGCCTGGGTGGAGACTGCAAGATGCTGAGCGACGACGTCGCCGCCATCGACCTCGACGGGGCGCACCCGGCCTTGAAGGCGGACGGCCGCCGCTTTCGCCTCTGGGAAGACGTGCTCGACTGGTTGCCCGGGACGATTAGTCGGGGCGTGCCGGTCAGGAGCGCCATCAACAAATATCACGTCGAGTTTCCCGCGCATCAGGGCGGCGAGTCTCCACCGCTTCGCGCCATCTACATGCTGGCGCCCCTGCCGGCGGGAAGCGATCCGACGATCGAACTGCTGCCGTTGGGACACGCCGCCTTCGCGCTGGATCGCCACGGTTATCGGCGCAACCTGTCCGCTCAGATCGGCGATCGCGCGCGCAAGCTCGAACAGATGGCGCGACTGCTGGGCAGCGTTCCCGTCTACCTGTTCAGCCGCTCGCCGGCGCAGGGCGACAATCCGCGCAGCGTGACTCTCCTCAAGGAGCATTGGGCCTCGTTGGCGTGACGAAGCCGGACGGTGTGGAGGGACCGGTATGGATCGCTTCATACATGAAGTCGGGCAACACCTGGATGCGGCTGATGCTGATGCATCTGTTGAAGCCCAAGGACGGTGGCTGGACGCCGGATCGCGCGATCGACGTCGGAACCGGGCCGCTGCCGCGGGTGAATATCGAGAGCGCTTCGCTGCTCGACACATCGTTGCTGACCGCCGACGAACAGGATCTGCTGCGCCCCCGCCTGTGCGACGCCGAGGCTCGCGCCGAAACCGAGCGCTGCTTCTTCAAGAGCCACGACGCCTACCGTTTCAATCGTGACGGCGTGCCGATCCATGGAGAGAGCGCCGGCCAGGCGGCCCTGTATCTGGTTCGGGATCCCCGCGATATCGCGCTGTCGCTCGCCCCGTTCTGGGGCTGGTCGCTCGACAGGACCGTCGCCTTCATCAACGATCCCGATGCCGACCTGCAGGGTATCCCGAAGCATTTCTCCCAGCAGATCTTCCAGAAGACGCTCGACTGGAGTTCGCACATATCGAGCTGGCTCGATCAGACGCGCGTGCCGATACTCGTCATCCGTTACGAAGACCTCCGGGCGTCGCCGGTGCGGTGGCTGACGCGGGCGGTGGAATTTCTCGGGCTTCGCGTTGCGGCGGCCGACATTGCCCGCGCCGTCGAGCTGACGGATTTCGACCGGCTCAGACGCGAGGAGGAAACCCACGGCTTCTCGGAACGCTTCAGGGTCGGAACGACCTTCTTTCGCCGCGCGGAGCCCGGCGAAGGCCGCACGTTGCTCGACCGCCCATTGCGGCAGGCGATCGAGCGGGCGCACGGCGCCATGATGGAACGCCTGGATTATACGTGCGAAGACGGAGTTGCGGTATCGCCATGACCGCCATAGGCAGCTGGCACCCTGTTGTCGCGTAGAGCGGAGAATTTGATGACGGCGTCCCCCCTGTTTGATGAGGCTGCGCCGCTGGCACGAGCGGCCGACGCGCTCGGCGCCCCCCTGGAAGACAAGATGCTGATGCTGAGCGTGGATCAGGGAAGCTATTTCATATTCTCGCAGGTCACCCGGCGCATCTGGGAACTTCTCGAGACGCCGCGCAGCCTGTCCGAGCTGGTGGCCTGCCTGGTCGGGGAATATGACGTCGAACCGGAGGTCTGCCGGGACGAAGTGCGCGGCGTCGCCGGGCGCCTGATCGAAGACGGCCTCGTCGTCGTCGCTTAGCGGCGGAGCCCACCCTTCCTGCCGTGACGCGGCGTCGGCGGGAACACCATGCCGCGATCAGATATGGGCATCGACGATCCGCGAAAAGTCGGTGAGACCGAGCGGCCCGTTCAACCGTTGCAGATGGAGGGCGCTCCAGCCCGCATTCGCTTCGAGGAGCAACGGGCCCCCCTCGGCCAGCGCGACATCCCAGCCCAGGAAGACGAAGCGATCGAAGGCGCGCTGGTGCGCATCGGTGGCCAGCCTCAGGCTCTCTTGCCAGAAGGGCAGCGTCCGGCCGACGATGGCGTTTCCCGTGTCGGGATGGACCTCGATCTCCCTCGCGTCGTTCCGGAAATCGAGCGCGCGGGTCAGGACGCCGCGGGCGAGGTCGATCGCACAGCCGATCCCGGCAATCGACGTGGTCCGGGTCCCGCTCGGAAGGTAGAGCATCGCGGCAAGCGCGACGGCACGGCCCTCGCTGAGTCCGGTGACGACGCGCAGGCTGGCCAGCGCGCCGTTGGTGATGTCCGCCACGGCCGGATGGTTGGCGATCCTGGGCTGCACGATGCAGTCCTCCTTCGCCATCCGGTCGGCGACGTCGGCAACCGCCACGCGCACGCCGTTTCCGTCGCGATAGGATCCCCGCTCCCGCCGCCAGTGCGCCGCGCCCTGGCCGCCGCTGCCCGTCAGCCCCTTCACCCACAGATCGGGCTCTTCGGGCGCGAAGGGTAGGTCGGGCAGGATTTGACGGCCGTCCCGGAAGGCCGCGAGGGTTGGAATGGCGGGAAGCCCATGCGCCTCACAGATGGCCGAGAAGCGCGCCTTGTCCTGGACGTCGCGCACGTCCGCGCCGCGCCGCGCATTGAGCGTCGCGATGGCGGGCAGGTCGGTCCAGAAGAGATAATGGGGCAGCCCGGCCCGGGCTTCGGGCTGGTCCAGCCGATAGGCCCGATATTCGAACGGCGGGACATTGCGGGTAACGGCCAGCCACCAGGCGTCGAGAATGCGGCGGAGCCGGCCATGCCGCGGGCCCGACGCCGCCGACCGCATCGCGGTCCGCAGCGCACCGGCCGGCCAGCCGAACAGCATTGCCGCGAACGCCACGTGCCGTAACAGGCGGCGCCCTTTCGGAAGATGTCCGGGCCCCGTCAGCCGCCGCAGGCGCTCGACCGGGGTCGATGCGCGGCCGGGAAGGAAGGGAAAGCCATATTGGGTAAGGGCCAGCAGGCGTGCCCATGCCTTGCGAAGCCTAGGCACCCGGATATCCTCCGGGGCGCCTCATGCCGGAAGGCTCTGCGGCATGGTGTCCAGCGTCACGCACAGTCGTGGCTCGTCGACATCGGAGGGAACCGTGCTGTGGGCCATGAACGACGGAAAGATCAGCAGCATTCCTTCGCGGGGCTCCAGATGCCAGGCGGGAAAGGCGCCGGCGCAACGATGGGTCTCCGACGGCCAGGGGCCGAAGACGATCGACCCCGGCGGCGGGCCCGCCGCCCGGCGCCGCGCGACGGGCACGCGGGCATAATAGACGGCCGTTATCCAGCTCCGGGCATGGATGTGCCGTGCCTCATGCCCGTCCCCGTTCGTGGCGAGGGCCCAGCCCTGCAGCACCGCGGCGGCCGGCATGTGGGACATCAGCGGATGCGGCACGTCCCGCCGCGCCGCGACATAGGCGTCGACGTGCCGGCGGATCGTCGAGACGATCGCGCGGATCTCGGGCTCTTCGCGACTGGCGATCGCGTCGAGCCGGTGGTTGGTGCCACGCGTTGGCCGGTCGCCGGGCGAGGTCACGAGCGCGGGATGGGTCAGGATCACCTCCGCGAGACGCCGGTTGTCGACCTCGTCAGGGCCGATCATGGCCTGGACACACCATTGCGAAGGCGAAACGAGCCGCTCGAGTTCGGCATGCGCGCCACAGGCTCCGAGCGCGTTGGCGCGACAGGAGAGCAGCATCGCCGATCGCACGCCCCGCATTTCCAGATCGTCCAGCAAGGCGATCAGCGCGGGGGCCCTTCCTTGCTTCAGCATCTGGTCCGCCGCCATGGACAGGGCCGCGTCGTCATGGGGGTTCAGGTCCAACGCCGCCGTCACGGCCCGTAGGGCCGCGTCGTGCTGGCCCGCTGCCGTGAGAACCGATGCCAGTTCGACGCGCGCTCTCTGGCGGGCCGCCGAGCGACCGGCCGGATCGCGAAGGATCGGGCCCGGCGCGCCGTCGTCCATCGCCATTTCCAGGGCCATGCGTGCGCGGCGCGTATCGCCGCAAAGGTTCGCGGCGGCCCCCAGCTCGACCGCGAGCTCGGGCGGCAAGCCGTGCGATGCGGCCTTCGGCGCGAGCCGGTCGACGATCTCGCTCTGCCGGCCGGCGTTGCGGAGCGCGATCACGAGATCGAGCAGGAGCTCGATGTCGTCGGGATTCGATTCGACGGCCGCCCGCATCAACGGCAGGAATGCGCGCGCGGCCTGGACGCGCGGCTTCCCGGGTTGTCGCCAGACCAGCTCCCGCCCCGAATTCACGTCATTGGCTCCATTCGCTACGCCGCCTCTGCCGGGCGACTATGCAGGATATACGGAGCCAGAGGAACATCGCGCGACGCCGGCCGAACGCCGGGCCGGCGACGGCGCGCTTCCCGGTGCGCGACGCGCGGGGATTGGTGGCAAAGAGGCGAGACGGCGTGGGGTGGTGGAGCTGAGGGGAATCGAACCCCTGACCTCTGCAGTGCGATTGCAGCGCTCTCCCATCTGAGCTACAGCCCCGCACGCCGGGCGCTTCCTCTAGCCGCAGCCCGGGCGCGATGCAACAGGCCAAAATCGGCCCGCGCCGGAAACTGCGCCGAAGCGTTTCGGCTGCGACGAACCGTCCGTCCCCGATCACCCCCCATTGGCCTCGCACGACGGGAACGGCCCGCGCCGCATCGGCGTTTTTGCAGTCTTCGAACCGGACGCCGCCCCGGCGGACAGATCCGGCCTTTCTCGATCCACTGCAGGAGGATGCCATGGGTTATGAACGCAGCACCGGCCGCTATTATCGCGACGATGGCGATCGGCGATATGGAGCCCGCGACCGCGACGAGTATCGTGATCGTGACCCCCGCGATTACCGCGATCGCGACTACCGGGCGCGCTCCGGCGGTTATGACCGGCCGCGCGACTATGACGACGATCGCGGCTTCTTCGACCGGGCCGGCGACGAGGTCCGGTCCTGGTTCGGCGACGAGGAAGCCGAACGCCGCCGCCGCTGGGACGAACGGCTCCGCGACCGCGAGGATGACCGCCGCTACCGCGACGCCGACGTCTATGACAGCGGCCGCTACACCGGCTCCTACCCGGGCGACGCGCGCGGGCCGAGCGCCGGCTCGGGCTTCTACAACCCGTCGGGCGCGGACTATGGCGCCGGCCGGGGCGCTGGCGCGACCAGCACCTGGGGCCTCGGCGGCGGATCGTCGCACGACGGCTGGGGACTCGATCCCAATTATCGCGCCTGGCGCCGCCGCCAGCTGGCGGAACTCGATCGCGACTATGAAGATTATCGCCGCGAGAATGAGAGCCGCTTCCACAACGACTTCGGCAGCTGGCGCAGCAATCGCCAGTCGCAGCGCCAGTCGCTGGGACATGTCCAGGAGCATCAGGAGGTCGTCGGCTCCGACGGCACCCATATCGGCAAGGTCGATCATATCCGCGGCGACCGCATCCTGCTGACGAAGAGCGACGAGGATGCCGGCGGGCGCCACCATTCGGTGCCCTGCGCGTGGATCGCCGAGGTCGGCGACAAGGTGAAGCTCAACCGCACCGCCGCCCAGGCCCAGGCCGCCTGGAAGGACGAGGAGAAGGGCGAAGGACCTCATTATCTCAACCGGGCCTTCCCGGGCACCTACTGACCCGGGGCACCCGCTGATCGGTCTCCTCGCTGGAGGGAAGGGCCGGTCCCGGATCGAGGTTCGGGGCCGGCCCTTTTTTGTTCGGGCGGCGGAGTCGCGCCCTTGATGCGGTGCAGCATCGCGCCCACTATGAGGATATGGCCGATGCAAAACCCAGCAAGCGCGCCGCCGCCGGCCTGCCGCTGCCGGATCAGGTCGCGCTCGTGCTGCAGGGCGGCGGGGCGCTCGGCGCCTATCAGGTCGGCATCTTCGAGGCGCTCGACGCCGCCCGGATAGAGATCGACTGGGTCGCCGGCATCTCGATCGGTGCGATCAACGCGGCGATCATCGCCGGCAATCCCTGCGAGCGGCGGCTCGAACGGCTCCATGCCTTCTGGGATCGCGCCACCGAGGCCCTACCCGCGCTCGCCCTGTTCGATGGCGACTATGGCCGCGAGGCGCTGCACCAGGGTGCCGCGGCGCTGGTCGCGGCCTTCGGGGTTCCCGGCTTCTTCCGTCCCCGGCTGCTTCCTCCGCTGCTGGCCCCGGCCGGCACCGCCTCCGCGCTCAGCTTCTACGACAGCGCGCCGCTGGCCGAGACGCTCGACGCGCTGGTCGACTGGGACCTGCTCAACGACGGGCCGATGCGGCTCTCGGTCGGCGCGGTCGAGCTGGAGAGCGGCAATTTCCGCTTCTTCGACAACCGGACCGACCGGATCGACGCGCGCCACATCATGGCGTCGGGCGCGCTGCCGCCGGGCCTGCCGCCGGTCGAGATCGACGGCAAGCTGTGGTGGGACGGCGGCCTCGTCTCGAACACCCCGCTCAGCCACGTCGTCGAGCACCAGGACGGCGACATGCTCGTCTTCCAGGTCGACCTCTTCCCCTCGGCGGCCGATCGCCCGCGGACGATGCTCGACGTCTTCGCGCGGGAGAAGGAGATCCGCTATTCGAGCCGCACCCGCCAGATCTCCGATCAGCTGATCCGCACGCGCCGCGAGCACGAACAGGTGACGCGCCTGCTCGACAAGCTGCCGCCGGGCATGGCCGACGATCCCGACGTCCAGGCGCTGAGGGCGCGGACGCGCGGCGCGAGCCTCAGCCTGGTCCAGCTCATCTACCGCGCCAACGTCTGGGAGGGCGGCGCGCGCGACTATGAATTCTCGCAGCGCTCGATGCGCGACCACATCGCCGCCGGCCGCGCCGCGATCGCCGAGACGATGACCCGGTCCGAACTGATCGCCCGCAACATCTACGACGGCCGCACCGCGGCCTTCGACCTCACCAACCGATAGACGATACGGAGATTTCCCCCATGTTCCTGATGGGCAAGACCGCGCTGATCACCGGCTCCACCTCCGGCATCGGCCTCGCCTACGCCAAGGCGCTGGCCGCCGAGGGCGCCAATGTCGTGATCAACGGCTTCGGCGATCCCGCCGCGATCGAGGCCGAGCGTAGGGCGCTCGCGGCGGCGAGCGGTGCCGGCGCGCTCTACAGCGGCCACGACCTGACCAAAGTCGACCAGATCGAGGCGATGATGGCCGAGGCCGCGTCCGCCTTCGGCGGGGTCGACGTCCTGATCAACAATGCGGGCACGCAGCATGTCGCGCCGGTCGAGGAATTCCCGGTCGACAAGTGGAACCTGATCATCGCGCTCAACCTCAGCAGCGCCTTCCACACCACCCGGCTGGCGGTGCCGTGGATGAAGGAGAAGCGCTGGGGCCGGATCATCCAGACCGCGTCGGCGCATTCGCTCGCCGCTTCGCCGTTCAAGTCGGCCTATGTCACCGCCAAGCACGGCCTCGCCGGCTTCACCAAGACGGTCGCGCTGGAGACGGCGACCTTCGGCATCACCGCCAATTGCATCAGCCCGGGCTATGTCTGGACCCCGCTGGTCGAGAATCAGATTCCCGACACGATGAAGGCGCGCGGCATGACCCGCGAGCAGGTGATGAACGACGTGCTGCTCGCGGGCCAGCCGACCAAGCAGTTCGTGACGGTCGAGCAGGTCGCGGCGATGGCGCTCTATCTGTGCCGCGACGAGGCGTCGTCGATCACCGGCGCCAACATGTCGATCGACGGCGGCTGGACCGCGCAATAAGCGTTCCGGAACGCGTGCTTGCCAAGCGGGGACGGGGCGGGCAGGCTGGCATTTTCAAGGGCGAGAGGAGACGATCGCTTGCGGCATGCCCGAATCGGCCTGGCCGGTGCCCTGCTGCTGACATTGGCCGCCTGCGGGTCGAAATCGATCGATCGCGAGGGCCCGAAGCCACGCCCGAACGACTGGCGACAGATCGTCACCGCCGACGATCGCGACCGGCTGGCACGCTGGCGCACCGCCTGGATCGCCGGGCTCGACAAGGCGACGGCGGCGGGTAGCGGCGCGCAGGTCGCGGCCCAGGGCCCGCTGCTCAAGCCCGACGCCGCGCTCGACGATCCGCTGCCGCCGGAGGGCGACTATAGCTGCCGGGTGATCAAGATGGGCGCGCAGACCAAGGGCCTGATGGATTATATCGCCTATCCCTATTTCACCTGCCGGATATCGACGCTCGAAGGGCGGCTCCACCTCGCCAAGCTCAACGGGTCGCAGCGGCCGGTGGGCGACATCTTTCCCGACGAGGGACGGCGGATGATCTTCCTGGGCGCGATGACCCTCGGCGACGAGACCCGCCCCCTGCCCTATGGCCGGGACGGCGAGCGCGACATGGTCGGCATCGTCGAACGCGTCGCGTCGCAGCGCTGGCGGATCGCCTTTCCCTATCCGCGCTGGGAATCCACCATCGACATCCTCGAACTGTTACCGAAGGGGTAAGAATGAAGAAGCTGACGTCCCTCTTGGCCCTGGCCGTGGCCGGCCTCTCGATGCCGGCCAACGCCGATCCGCTCGAGCAGGCGGTGAAGGCCGACCTGCCCAGCCTGACCGCGATCTACCGCGACCTGCACACCAATCCCGAACTCAGCTTCAAGGAAGGGCGCAGCGCCGGGATCATGGCGGCCGAGGCGAAGAAGGCCGGGTTCGAGGTGACGACCGGCGTCGGCGGGACAGGCGTCGTCGCGGTGCTGAAGAACGGCCCCGGCCCGGTGCTGCTGCTGCGCGCCGACATGGATGCGCTGCCCGTCACCGAACAGACCGGCCTGCCCTATGCCAGCAAAACCCCCGGCGTGATGCACGCCTGCGGCCACGACACCCATATGGCGAGCTGGATCGGCACCGCGCGCCGCATGGCGGCGATGAAGGACAGCTGGTCGGGCACGCTGGTGATGATCGGCCAGCCCGCCGAGGAGATCGGCTCGGGCGCGCGGGCGATGCTGAAGGACGGGCTCTACACCCGCTTCCCCAAGCCCTCGACCGTGATCGCCTTCCACGATTCGGCGGCGCTGCCGGCGGGCACGATCGGCATCGTCGACGGCTATGCGATGGCCAATGTCGATTCGGTCGACGTGCTGGTGAAGGGCGAGGGCGGCCACGGCGCCTATCCGCACCTCGCCAAGGATCCGATCGTCATCGCCGCGCGGATCGTGACGACGCTGCAGACGCTGATCTCGCGTGAGACCGACCCGCTCGAATCGGGCGTCGTCACCGTCGGCAGCTTCCAGGGCGGCACCAAGCACAACATCATCCCCCCCGATGCCAAGCTCCAGATCACCGTGCGCTCCTACACCCCGGAGGTGCGCAAGCATCTGCTCGACGGCATCGCCCGCATCGCGAAGGGGGAGGCGATCGCCGGGGGCATGTCCGACGACAAGCTGCCGGTTGTCACCCTGCAGGACCAGAACACCCCGGCCACCTTCAACACCCATGATATCACCGCGCGGATGAGCGCGCTGTTCACGGCGCGCTTCGGCAAGGACCGCGTCGTCCCCGCCCGCGCGCAGATGGGCGGCGAGGATTTCAGCGAATATTATCTGGCCGACACCTCGATCCAGTCGCTGCTC
Organism: Sphingomonas sp. Root720; assembly: GCF_001428605.1. Taxonomy (GTDB): domain Bacteria; phylum Pseudomonadota; class Alphaproteobacteria; order Sphingomonadales; family Sphingomonadaceae; genus Rhizorhabdus. The sequence continues at coordinate 83,843 of NZ_LMID01000015.1, read as the reverse complement.
CTCTGGGTCGGCGGCGTCCGCAAGGACAAGTGGGACGCGGTCAAGGGCGACATCACCCAGCTGCCGTCGATCCACAGCCCCTTCTGGGCACCCGACGCCGAGGCGGTGATCTCGACCGCGGTCGAGGCGATGACCAGCGCGTCGCTGGCGGTGTTGAAGAAGTAGCGGCCTGGGCCGGGGCGTCGCCCCGGCCCAGGCAGGACCTTTACGAAAGCGGGATAGCCAAGGCCGGCGGATGCCGGCCGCCCGGCGCYTGRGGGGCGAGRAGGAACGGAGCCCGTCGGGGCTCCGCAAGCGCGAACGCGCGCCCGAGCTTAWGCGAGGATAGCCAAGGCCGGCGGATGCCGGCCGCCCGGCGCCTGAGGCCGAACAAACTACGCCGCCAGCGTCTGCGCGATCACCGTGGCGAGCTGCTCGATCCGGTAGGGCTTGGAGATCACCGGCGCGTCGGCGAAACCGCTGTCGGCGGGCAGGCCGTCATAGCCGGTCGCGAAGACGAAGCGCTTGCCGTTGTCGCGCAGATGCCGCGCGACGGGCAGGCTGTCCTCGTCCTTCAGGTTGAGGTCGAGCAGGGCGATGTCGAAGTCGGTGTCGGCCGCACGGGCCAGAGCTTCGGAGACCGAGCCCGCGACGGCGGCGGTCTTGCAGCCGCATTCGTCGAGCATGTCCTCGGCCGTCATGGCGATGATCGTGTCGTCTTCGACGATCAGGACCCTGGTCCCCACAGGGGGTTGGCTCACAGTCAAATATCCTCGTCAGCACCCCGAAGCGGTCTTGATGGCGGATATTCCGGATGGAAGCAATTGCCGTTCGTCGGCGAATCGATTTTGCCCGGCATGTGCGCGCGGAGCCGGAAGGATGACGCCCGCCGGACGCAAGGTCCGGCGGGCGTTTCTCTTCCTCCCCAGGAAAAGAACGGGACGTCGCGCTTACAAGCTGGAGGCCCTGTCGGACGCGGCGATATGCCGATGTGGTGCCCGATCGGCCGGCCGCCGCCTATCGCCGTCGTGGCGATTTTGATGTCCGGATGTCGCCCCGCCTGCTAATCGCTGTGTAATCTTGTAAGGTTCTTACTCTCTTCGACGGGACGGTTGGCATGGCCAAGCAGGGCATATTGGCGGGGCCGCGGATCAAGCGGTTGCGGCGCGACCATGGGCATACCCAGCAGGCGATGGCTGAGATGCTCGGCATCTCGGACAGCTATCTCGCGCTGATCGAGGGCAATCGCCGTCCGCTGACCGCCGGGCTGATCCTGAAGCTGGCCGAGCTGTTCGACTTCGACATCCGCAGCCTCAGCCAGGAGGAGCCGGGCGGCGGAGCGGCGGCGATGCGGCGCCGGCTGTCCGATCCGCTGTTCGCCGACCTGTCGATCGACCGCGCCGAGCTCGAGGCCTGGATCGACAATGCGCCGGTCGGGATCGAGGCCTTCGCCCGGCTGTTCGACCATTGGCGCGAGGGCGGCGGCAGCGGCGCGGCCGGACAGGGGCCCAACCCGGTGATGGCGGCGCGGCGCGAGATCGAGCGGTGGCGCAACCATTTCGCCGATCTCGATGCCCAGGCCGAGCAGCTGGCCGACGAACTGCGCATCGGCGCGGGCGACCTCTACGGTGCGATCGCCGAGCGGCTGCGGGTCAAGCACCAGCTCACCATCCGCATCCTGCCGTTCGACGTCATGCCCGATCGGCTTCGCCGGCTCGACCTCCACGCGCGGCAGCTCCAGCTCTCCGAACTGCTTGATCCCGCCGCGCGCACCTTCCAGGCCGCGTTCCAGCTCGCCCAGATCGAGGCGCGGACCGGAATCGATTCGCTCGTCGCCGGCGCCGCCTTCGGCGACCGCCCGGCCGAACGGCTCTACCGCCGCCACGTCACCTCCTATTTCGCCGCCGCGCTGATGATGCCCTATGGCCGCTTCCTGCGGGCCTGCGAGACGACCGGCTATGACATCCAGCTGCTCCAGCGCCGCTTCGGCGCGGGGTTCGAGCAGGTCGCCCATCGGCTGACCACGCTGCAGCGGGTCGGCGCGCGCGGGCTGCCCTTCTTCATGCTGCGGATCGACCGGGCGGGGCAGCTCTCCAAGGGCTATGCCGGCGCCAGCGGCTCGGCGCTGATCGACGCGGTGCACCGCTGCCCGCTATGGGCGATCCACCATGGCTTCGAGCAGCCGGGCCGGCTGGTCCGCCAGCTCGCCGAGCTCGAGGACGGATCGCGCTGGTTCACGATCGCGCGCAGCGTCCGCCACCATGGCGGCGCGGCAGGGGTGCCGGCGGCCGAGCATGTCGTGGCGCTGGGCCTCGCCGCCGAGCATGCCGCCACGCTGGCGCTGGCGCGGGGCATCGACCTCGGCGGCCCGGCCGAACCCATCGGCCTGGGCTGCACCCATTGCCAGCGCGTCGAATGCGTCCAGCGCGCCGCGCCGCCGCTCGGCCGCGCGCTCACCATCAACGAACGCGAACGCGGCCTCGCGCCCTTTTCCTTCGTGGGGGATTGAAGGCGCGCGCGCGCGGACGCTCCGTCTCCCGTCACCCCGGTCTTTCTCGTCATTCCAGCGAAGGCTGGAATCTCCGTTCCTTTGTCTTTCGCACCGGACCGAAGGCAGAAAGATCCCGGTTTTCGCCAGGATGAGGAGGGGGGATCAGGCCGGCGTCGCCGCCGCCGCGTCGAGCGCCGCCTTCTGCGCCGGGCCGAGCGTCAGGGTCAGCGCCGGCAGCAGGCTCTCGACCTGCGCCACGCTCGTTGCGCTGGCGATCGGTGCGGCGATGCCGGGGGTCGCGATGATCCAGGCGATCGCGACCTGCGCGACCGTGGCGCCGGTCTCGGCCGCGACCTGGTCGAGCGCCGCCAGCACGGCCTCGCCGCGCGGGTTGAAATAGCCGCCGAGCCATGGCTCGCGCGTGCTACCGACGATATCCTCGACCTTGCGGTATTTGCCGGTCAGGAAGCCGCCCGCCAGCCCGTAATAGGACATGACCCCGATCTGCCGGTCGATGCAGAACTGCCGGTAGCCGGCGGGGAATTTGTCCTCGGCCATCAGGCTGAAATTGGGCTCGATCACGCCGTAGCCGACGAAGCCGCCGCGTTCGGCCGCGTCGAGCGCCGAGGCGAGCCGGGCCTGCGGGAAGTTCGACGCGCCGATCGCGCGGACCTTGCCCGCCCTGACCAGCCGGTCGAACGCCTCGGCGACGGCCTCCTGCGGGACGGTCTCGTCGTCGACATGGGCGAACTGGATGTCGATATAGTCGGTCCGCAGCCGGCGCAGCGACGCCTCGACGCCGGCGGCGATCGTCTTCGGGGCGAGGCCCTTCGCGCCGTCGATCGGCAGCAGCCCGACCTTGGTGGCGACCTGGATGCGGTCGCGATTGCCGCGCGCCTGCATCCACTTGCCGATCACCGTTTCCGATTCGCCGCCGGCGAGCCCGGCGAAGGCCGAATAGACGTCGGCGGTGTCGATCGTGGTGATGCCCGCCGCGGCGAAGGCGTCGAGGATCGCGAAGCTCGTCGGCTCGTCGGCGGTCCATCCGAACACGTTGCCGCCGACGACCAGCGGGGCCACCGACAGGCCGGTGGTGCCCAGCGGGCGCTTCTCGATCATGGCATTCCTCTCTCTCGGATTCGGATCAGAAGGGGGAATCGAGCGTCTCGTGCCCCTTCGCCCTGAGCGCATCGACGATCCGCTTGACCTCCTGGCTGCTCCCGCGCGGCAGGATCATCACTGCGTCGCGGGTCGCGACCACGATCAGGTCGCGGATGCCGGCGGTGGTGACGACCGGCCCCTCGCTGCGGATCATGCAGCCGCTGGTGTCGATCGACAGGACGTCGCCCTGGATGACGTTGCCCTGGTCGTCGGGAATGCCGAGCAGATGCAGCGCGTCCCAGCTTCCGACATCGGACCAGCCCATCTCGACGGGGGCGACGGCGACGCGGTCGGCCCGCTCCATCACCGCATAGTCGATCGATTCGGATTTCGCCGAGAGGAAGGCCTCGGCGGTCGGGATGATCATGCTGCCGTCGCGCGCCGCACCGTCGAGCGAGCTGCGCACCGCCGCCAGCATCTCCGGCTCGAACCGCTCGAGCGCGGCCAGATAGGCGTCGGCGCGGAACAGGAAGATGCCGCCGTTCCAGCTGTAATCGCCCTCGGCCAGATAGGCCTGGGCGCGCGCGATGTCGGGCTTCTCGACGAAGGCGTCGACCTTGTGCAGGCCGGGCGCCACCGTCTCGCCGCGGCGGATATAGCCATAGCCGGTCTCGGGCTTGTCGGGGGTGATGCCGAAGGTCACCAGCCAGCCGTCGCGGACCAGCGGCATCGCCGCGTCGATCGCGGCGTGGAGGGCGGGGACATCCTCGATCACATGGTCGCTCGGCATCACCAGCAGCGGCGCGTCGGGCGCCGATTCGAGCGCGGCGAGCGCGATCGCGGGCGCGGTGTTGCGTCCGGCCGGCTCGAGGATGATCGCGGCGGGCCGCTCATGCTGGAGCTGGGTCGCGATCTCGGCGGCGTGGAGCGCGTTGGTGACGATGATCGCCGCGCCGAAGCACGTCCGGTCGCTGCAGCGCTCGGCCGTCATCTGCAACATGGTCCGTTCGCCGGTCAGCGCGAGGAGCTGCTTGGGCTTCCCCGACCGCGACAGCGGCCACAATCGCGTTCCGGAACCGCCCGACAGGATGACGGGGGTTATCAAGGTGGTGGAAATGGCGGGCTCCATGGTCCAGAAGAGGCGGGCCGTTATCGGATAGGTCATGGTCGAGCGGCAAGGGGGTTTCATGGCCCGGGGGAATGAAACCGGTGGCGCGGCGTAAGCGATGCTGAGAATCTTCAAACATTACATCGCCTATCCGGTGCTGGTGTTGTGCGTGGCGGACTTTGCCGTGCTGCTGCTGGTGGCGGAAGCGGGCTGGGTGCTGCGCTTGCGCCAGATCGGTGCCGATCCGGGATCGGTGTGGCACCGGCTGCCCCAGCTGCTGACCTTCGCGCTGGCGATCCAGGCGCCGATGATCGGGGTCGGGGTCTATGCCGCCGAATCGCTGCAGGCCTTCCGCTTCGCGGCGGCGCGGCTGCTGGTGGCGATCTCGCTCGGCGTGATCATGATCTCGGTGCTGCACTTCATCTCGCCCGAGCTCACCCTCTGGCGGTCCAATTCGCTCTATTCGATGGTGCTGGCCGTCGTGCTGCTGCTGATGGTGCGCGTCCTGCTGGGCGGCCTCGTCAGCGGCGACATGTTCAAGCGCCGCGTGCTCCTGCTCGGGGCGGGGCGGCGCGCCAAGCGGGTCGCCGACCTCGAGCGCCGCGCCGGTTCCAGCTTCGTGATCGTCGGCTGCGTCGACATGAAGGACGCCCCGCCGCAGATCGAGACGGCGATCGCCCGCACCGACGTCGAGAGCCTCGCCGGCCTCGTCGACGAGGCCAAGGCGAACGAGGTCGTGCTCGCGCTCGACGAGCGCCGCAACACCGTGCCGGTCGACGCGCTGCTGCGGCTCAAGACGACCGGGGTTCACGTCACCGACATCTCGGACTTCCTCGAGCGCGAGACCGGCCGGATCGACCTCGACACCGTGCGCCCGTCCTCGCTGATCTTCTCGGACGGCTTCTCCTCGGGGCGCGAGCTGTCGATGGTGCTCAAGCGCGGCTTCGACCTGCTGCTCAGCGCCGCGCTGCTGATCCTCGCCGCGCCGATCGTCCTCGTCACCGCGATGCTCGTGAAGCTCGACAGCCCGGGTCCGGCCTTCTACCGGCAGGTCCGCGTCGGCCGCTTCGGCGAGACCTTCGAGATCCTCAAGCTGCGCTCGATGCGGCAGGATGCCGAGGCCGGCGGCACCGCGATCTGGGCGCAGCGGGGCGATCCCCGCGTCACCCGCATCGGGCGGATCATCCGCCTGATCCGGGTCGACGAGCTGCCCCAGCTCTGGACGGTGCTCAAGGGGGAGATGAGCTTCGTCGGGCCGCGCCCCGAGCGCCCCGAATTCGTCGCCGAGCTCGAAAAGCAGATCCCCTTCTATGCCGAGCGGCACATGGTGAAGCCGGGCATCACCGGCTGGGCGCAGATCAACTATCCCTATGGCGCCAGCCTCGACGACGCGCGCCACAAGCTCGAATATGACCTCTACTACACGAAGAACTACAGCCCCTTCCTCGACCTGCTGATCATCCTCCAGACGCTGCGCGTCCTGCTCTGGGCGGAAGGGGCGAGGTAAGGCGATGGCCCGGGGGCTGGAAGCCGCGATGCTGGCGCAGCAGGCGGAGCCTCTCCGCGTCTACGCCGTCACCCTTCCCGAACCGCTGATCCTGGCCGCGACCATATGGGGTCACGCGCTCGCCGCCTTCATGTTCGCGGCGCTGGTCGGCTGGCAGGCGACCGTCCGCACCGGCGGCGCGCGCCGCGTCGCCCTGACCCTCGCCTGCGCGCTCACCGCCACATGGTGCGCGCTGGTCGCGCGCTATGGCGCGGGCGGCATGTCGTCGAGCGTGGCCAAGAGCCTCGCCGACATCGCCTGGCTCGGTTTCCTCTTCGCGCTGCAGCCGCCCGTCGCGGCGGGGCGCCGGCGGCCGGTGATCCTGGCGATCTACGCGCTGCTCGTCGTGCTGATCGTCGCCGCGATCGTGATCAAGCTGCTGCCGCTCGCCTTCTTCGGCAGCCCGCGCATCCAGGCCGGCCTGTTCCTGACCGGCCAGTCGCTGCGCATCGCCAGCGCGGTCGGCGGCCTGTGCCTGCTCCACAATCTCTACACCGCCGCCTCCCCCGAAGCGCGTTTCGGCCTGGGGTCGCCGATGCTGGCGCTGGCGGTGATGTGGACCTTCGATCTCAATTTCGCGACCGTCGCCTATCTGATCAACGGCTGGCCGACCGGCCTGTTCGGCCTGCGCGGTATCGTCATGGTGCTGATCGCGCCGCTGCTGGTGACGGTCAGCCGCCTCGCCACGCTCGATCGGATGCGCGTGTCGCGCGCCGCCGGCTTCCAGACGATCACGCTGGTGCTGAGCGGCGCCTATCTGGCGGTGATGGTGCTGGCGGTGCGCTTGCTGTCGGTGGTCGGCAGCATCGATCTGCTGCCGCAGCTGACGGTGGCCGCCTTCTTCGCCCTCTTCGCGCTCTCGCTCTTCCCGTCGACCCGCTATCGCCAGCGTCTCAAGAAGACGCTCGGCCGGCAGCTCTTCCAGCACCGCTACGACTATCGCCTCGAATGGCGCCGCTTCACCGAGACGGTGGGCCAGCCGGGCGATGCCGCGCCGCCGCTCGCCGAACGGACGGTGAAGGCGATCGCCGACATCTTCGACTGCCCCGGCGGGCTGCTGATGCTGCGCGGTCCCGACGGCGGGCTCGAAGCGTCGGCGCGCTGGAACTGGCGCGACCTCGACCCGCCGGTCGCGGCGGCCGGGGCGGGCCTGGCACAGCATCTCCAGGGCGGCGGCGTCGTCGAACTCGAGCGGCTCCGCCGCGGCGAGGAGCCCGCGGGCCTGGCCCTGATCCCCGAATGGATGGTGGCGGAGGAACAGGCCTGGGTGCTGGTGCCGCTGATCCACTTCGACCGGCTGGTCGGCGCGGTGCTGCTCGAACGCCCGCGCGAGCCCCGGCTGCTCGACGACGAGGACCATGACCTGCTCAGGGTGGCGGGGCGGCAGGTCGCCAGCTACCTGGCCGAGGCGCGGGGACAGGAGGCGCTGTCGGACGCTCGCCGCTTCGACGAATTCAACCGGCGCTTCGCCTTCATCATGCACGACATCAAGAATCTCGTCAGCCAGCTCAGCCTGCTGGCCCGCAACGCCGAGCGCCATGCCGACAAGCCCGAGTTCCGCGCGGACATGGTCGATACCCTCCGCAATTCGGTCGGCAAGATGAACGACCTGCTCGCCCGGCTGTCGCAGCACCATCGCTCGAAGCCCGACGCGCCGGCTCCCCATTCGCTGCGTGCCCTGGTCGAGGAAGTGGTGCGCGATCGGTCCGCCGGCCACGCGGTCCGGATCACCGGCCGCGACGACGTGATGGCGACGGTCGATCCCGACCGCTTCGAACAGGCGCTCGGCCATCTCGTCCAGAACGCGATCGACGCCGGCGGCGGCGATCCGGTCGAGGTCGGCGTCGGCCTGCGCGGGCTGGAGGCGGTGGTCGAGGTCGCCGACCGCGGCTGCGGCATGTCCTCCGAGTTCATCCGCACCCGGCTCTTCCACCCCTTCTCCTCGACCAAGGACGGCGGCTTCGGCATCGGCGCCTATGAGGCCCGCGCCATCGTCACCGGCATGGGCGGCCGGCTCGAGGTCCAGAGCCGCGAGGGCGAGGGCAGCCGCTTCGCCATCGTCCTGCCGCTGACCGCGCTGCTCGGCGGCGACCTCCCGATCGGAACCGCCGCATGAGCACCGCCAAGCCCCGCCCGCTGCCCCGCCTGCTGATCGTCGAGGACGACGAGGGGCTCCAGAAGCAGCTGCGCTGGGCCTATGAGGATTATGAGGTGGTCTCAGCCACCAACCGCCAGGCGGCGATCGACGCGCTGCGCCATTATGAACCCGCCGTCGTCACCCTCGATCTCGGCCTGCCGCCCGATCCCGACGGCACCAGCGAGGGGTTCGCGACGCTCGACGCGATCCTGTCGCTCAAGCCCGACACCAAGGTGATCGTCGCCTCGGGCCACGGCGCGCGCGAAGGGGCTCTCCGTGCCGTCGCCGCCGGCGCCTACGACTATTACCACAAGCCCGTCGACATCGACGAGCTGGGCCTGATCGTCGCCCGCGCCTTCCAGCTCCACGATCTGGAGCAGGAGAATGCCCGGCTCCAGGCGCAGGGGGGCGGCGACGGCGAGGGCGGCCTGCTGACCAACGATCCGGCGATGCTCAAGGTGGTCCGCACGATCGAGCGGGTCGCCGGGGCCGACGTCTCGGTGATGCTGCTCGGCGCCAGCGGCACCGGCAAGGAGGTGCTCGCGCGCATGCTCCACAAGGCGAGCAAGCGCGGCGACGGCGCGTTCGTCGCGATCAACTGCGCTGCCATCCCGGAGAATCTGCTCGAGGCCGAGCTGTTCGGTTATGAAAAGGGCGCCTTCACCGGCGCGATCAAGACCACCGAGGGCAAGATCGAGCTGGCGCAGGGCGGCACGCTGTTCCTCGACGAGGTGGGGGACATCCCGCTCGCGCTGCAGGTCAAGCTGCTGCGCTTCCTGCAGGAACGGGTGATCGAGCGGATCGGCAGCCGCAAGGCGATCGCCGTCGACACGCGGATCGTCTGCGCGACCCACCAGGACCTTGACGCGATGATCGCCGAGACGCGCTTCCGCGAGGATCTCTATTATCGCCTCGCCGAGATCGTCGTCCGCATTCCCACCCTCGCGCAACGCCCCGGCGATGCGCTGCTGATCGCCAGGTCGCTGCTCAAGAAGCTGGCGCGCGAGATGGACTCGCCGGTCAAGGGCTTCGCCCCCGACGCGCTCGCGGCGATCGACGGCTGGAGCTGGCCCGGCAATGTCCGCGAGCTGGAGAACAAGCTCAAGCGCGCGGTGATCATGGCCGACGGCAAGCTCGTCACCGCCGACGATCTCGATCTCACCCCCGACCGCGAGGATGGCGGCTACCTCAACCTCAAGGCCGTCCGCGAAACCGCAGACCGCGCCGCCATCACCCGCGCGATCGCGCGCAGCGACGGCAACATCTCCAGCGCCGCCAAGATGCTCGGGATCAGCCGGCCGACGCTCTACGATCTGCTCAAGCAATATTCGATCGAGGTCTGACCCTCCTGCCGACGACGCACGTCGTCACCCCAGCGAAGGCTGGGGTCTCGGGAGAGGCTCGCGACCGCCTCAGTGTCCTTGCCGCCGGAGATGCCAGCCACCGCTGGCATGACGGTTGTTGTTGTTCTATCCCCCCGCCCCATGACCGACCCCACGATCCTCGCCCGCATCGCCGACACACTCGAGCGGCTCGCGCCGCCGCCGGCGCCGCATGCCGATCCGGCCGCGCATCCCGCCTATGTCTGGCGCGATCATGGCCTGGCCGCGACGCGTGCCTTCACGCCGCTGCCGCTCGACCTGCTGACCGGGATCGACGCGCAGAAGGCGGCGCTGCTCGAAAACACCCACCGCCTCGCCACCGGCGCGGCGGCGCACGACGTCCTGCTGTGGGGCGCGCGCGGCGCGGGCAAGTCGGCGCTGGTCAAGGCGGCCGTCGGCCATCTCCGCGGCGAGGGCCACGACGTCGCGCTGATCGAGATCGCGGGCGAGCGGATCGAGGAGCTGCCGCGCCTGTTCGCGCTGATCGCCGACGTGCCGCGCGCCTTCGTCCTGTTCCTCGACGATCTTGGCTTCGACGATGCGTCGGGCGGGCAGGGGCCGCGCCTGCTGCGCTCGATGCTCGAGGGCGGCGCCGAGGCGCGGCCGGCCAATGCCCGGCTCCACGTCACCGCCAATCGCCGCCACATCGTCTCGCGCGACCTGAGGGAGCAGGACAGCCCGATCAACCCGCGCGACGTGATCGACGACAAGCTGGCGCTGGCCGACCGCTTCGGCCTGTCGCTCGGCTTCCACGTCTGCGACCAGGACAGCTATGTCGCGATGGTGCGCGGCTATGCCGATCGCTACGGCCTCGCCTTCGAGCCCCTCGACGCGATCGCCTGGGCCACCCAGCGCGGCAGCCGCTCGGGCCGGGTGGCGTGGCAATATGTCGTGGAGCTGGCCGGCCGGGCCGGAAAAACGCTTTAGCGTCAGCCGAAGTCCGCTGCCGAGAAGAGCGACGCATTGACGCCCGTCACCAGCAGCGCCGAATCGACTGTCGCTCCGCCGGTCGAATTGTAGAACAGGTACGTGTCGCCGCCGACCATCATCGCGGCCACTTCGCCATTGCCCGCGCGGCCGTCGAACAGCTGCTGCGCCGTGGCGGTCGCGGCGGCGGCGCCCGATTGCGCGGCGCCGGTCAGGACCGCCGTCGGCAGGAAGCCGAGCCAGATGCGATCGATGCCGTCGGTGAAGTCGAGGATGCGATCCGGGGTCGCCGACGGGGAACTCGCGCCCGAGAAGACGAAGATGTCGATCCCCTCGCCACCGCACAGCGTGTCCGCGCCGAGATCCCCGGACAGGATGTCGTTCCCGCTGCCGCCGTCGATCGAATCCCCGTCCTGGCCGCCGCGCAGCGAGTCGTTCCCGCCGCCGCCCAAGATCGTATCCGAACCGACATTGCCGTTCATCGTGTCGTTGCCGGTCCCGCCCAGCATATGGTCGTCGTTATTGCCGCCGTTGATCCGGTCGGAACCGGTCCCGCCGTCGAGGCTGTCATTGCCGGCATTGCCCTGGATATAATCGCTGCCGTCGCCGCCGGAGATGCTGTCCGCACCATCCTCGCCACCGAAGGAGGCGCGGCCATAGAGGTGGTCGTTCCCGCCTCCGCCGAGCAGGGTGTCGTTGCCCTCATAGCCCATCACGATGTCATGGCCGTCCCCGGACTGGATCCGGTTGGCGACCTCGTTGCCATAGATTTCGTCGTCACCGGCACCGGTGATCGCATTCTCGATCACCGAATCGTAGAAGATCATGACGTTGAAGATGTCGACATCGGCCACATCGCCGTTCTGGTCGTAGAGGTAGAGCGCGTTGCCGAGCGCACTCCACGCCCCTCCATAGAGGTCGACGATGCCGAACTCGCCGGTGGAGTTCAGGATGATCGTGTCGTTGCCGCCGGTGTCGTAGATCGTTTCGAAATAATCCTGGCCTTCGTTGAAGACATATTGGGTGTCGCCGCCATTATGGGCGCGCGGGCCGTACAGGGTCTGCATCGCGAGGATATCCAGCCCCATCGGCGTGGTCGGAAAATAGCTGCTCGCATAGTCCTCGGCCGAGAAGCCCGTGGCCAGATTATAGGACATGATCGTGTAGCTGAGCGAATCCAGATCCGGATCGAGCGTCCGGTCGTTCAGGGGCGTGCCTTCGAACGGATGCTTCAACCCGAGGGCATGGCCGATTTCATGGAGCAGCAGGAGGAAGTTGGGCGAGCCGGCGGCAAATCCGGGCCCGACGTCCGACCGGTCCAGCCAGATGTCGGCGGCCGACGGATTGCCGCTTGGAAGATAGGCATGCGCCGCGGAATCGGGGTCGTCGACCGTGGTATATCCGAACCGGATATCGCCGACGTTGGACGGCGTCTCGGAGGTTTCGGAGAGGTTGATATTGGCATAGCGCCCCCAGGTCTGCAGCGCCGTGCGCGCCGCCGCGATCTCGGATGTGCCGAAGGGCTGGAAACCACTGGGTTCGCCGAGCGCGGAATAGGGCGTGGCCCAGACCGCGGAGGCATTGGGGAAGCTGTAGGTCAGCGACGTCGAGGTCGGCGTCCCTGCCCAGCGGATGCCGAAGAGCAGTGGATCGATAATCGCACTGTCGGGAAGCTGGATGCGGTCCGGCTGCGCCGAATTCATCGTCGGTGTTGCCAATGCGATACCCCCGCTGCGGACGCCATCGCCCCGATGGCCCGAATTCTTCCATTCCTAGCGGACAGGCGGGTGGCGCTCTATCAGGAATACCACCGTAATGGAGGGAGATAGCCGGCTTACGCCGCCGCCGGCAGCCGTACGCGCACCTGCAGCCCGCCCAGGTCTTCGCTCTCCTCGAGCGCGATCGTGCCGCCGTAGATCGCGATCACGTCGCGGACGATCGCGAGGCCGAGGCCGGTGCCGGGCTTGCCGGTGTCGAGCCGGGCGCCGCGCTCGAACAGCTTGCCGCGCTCGGCCTCGGGGATGCCGGGGCCGTCATCCTCGATCAGCAACTCGACCCAGTCCGCCTTGCGGCCGTTGCCGATATCCGACGCCACCCGCGCGACGGTCACGAACACGCGGCCCTGGCCATATTTGGCGGCATTCTCGATCAGGTTGCCGACGATCTCGTCGAGATCCTGCCGCTCGACATGGGCGACCGCCTTCTGGTCGCCGGCGAGGTCGACCGTGACGTGCCGGTGCATTCGCGCCATCGCCCGTTCGACGGCCTTGAGCGACGGCCAGACCTCGGCGCGCGCCTGGGCGTTGGCGCGGCGGCCGACCGCGCGGGCGCGCGCGAGGTGGTGGTCGACCTGGCGGCGCATCGTCGTCGTCGACCGGACCACCGTCTCGGCCAGCTCGGGGCCGCCCGCGGTCGCCTCGTTCATCAGCACGGTCAGCGGCGTCTTGAGCGCGTGGGCGAGGTTGCCGGCGTGGCGTCGCGCTTCCTCGGCCTGGCGCTCATTATGGTCGAGCAGCTCGTTGAGCTCCTCGACGATCGGCCGGACCTCGTCGGGGAACTGCGCCTCGATCCGCGAACTGATGCCCGAGCTCACCGCCGCGACCGCGCGGCGCAGGCTGCGCAGCGGCCACAGGCCGTAGGTCGCCTGGAGCGCGGCGAGGATGATCAGGCCGAGGCCGAGGATCGCGAAGGAGCGCACCAGCGTCCGCCGCAGCACCGCGATCTGGTCGTTGAGCCCGGCCCGGCTGGCGGCGACCTGGAAGCGCCATTCGGTCTTCGAGGCCGGCAGGCGCACCTCGCGGTCGAGCACGCGCAGCGGTTCCCCGTCGAACTCGTCGCTGTCGGCGACATGGAGCGACCGGCCATGGTGGAGTTCGCCCTGACGCAGCGCCCGATCCCATAGCGAGCGCGACCGGAACGGCTCGTGCTGCTGGCCCGAGACCTGCCAGTAGAGGCCCGAATAGGGTTCGAGGAAGCGCTGGTCGCCGAGCGGCCGGTTGAAGCGGACTTCGCCGTCGGGGCCGATCTCGGCCGAGGCGATCATCGCGTTCAGCACATATTCGAGCTGCGCGTCGAAATTGCGGGTGATCGCCTCGCTCAACACCCGGTCGAGCGCGAAGCCGCCGCCGACCAGCAACACGCTGATCCACAGCGCCGCGATCGAGATCATGCGGCGGGTGAGCGATCCGGTCGAGGCCCCGGGCGCGCCGGAGCGCTTGAAGAACCAGGCGCGGGCGGCCGCGAGGCGTCTCTTAAGCAGGGTCATCCAGCGAATAGCCGAGGCCGCGGATCGTGGTGATGACATCCTGGCCCAGCTTCTTGCGGATGCGGGTCACGAACACCTCGATCGTGTTCGAATCGCGATCGAAATCCTGGTCGTAGATATGTTCGATCAGCTCGGTGCGGCTGACCACCTTGCCCTTGTGGTGGAGCAGGTAGCTGAGCAGCTTATATTCCTGGGCGGTCAGCTTCACCGGCTCGCCGGCCAGCGTCACCTTGCCGCTGCGGGTGTCGAGCCGGACGTCGCCCGCGATCAGCTCGGACGAGGCGTTGCCCGAGGCGCGGCGGATCAGCGCGCGCAGGCGGGCGATCAGCTCCTCGGTCTGGAACGGCTTGGCGAGATAGTCGTCGGCGCCGGCATCGAGCCCCGCCACCTTGTCCGACCAGCTGTCGCGCGCGGTCAGCACGAGCACCGGCGTGTCGCGGCCCTCGCGCCGCCAGCGGTCGAGCACGGTCAGCCCGTCGACCTCGGGCAGGCCCAGGTCGAGGATGATCGCGTCGTAGCTTTCGGTCGAGCCGAGGAAATGGCCGTCCTCGCCATCGGTGGCCAGGTCGACCGCATAGCCGGCGCCTTCGAGCGTGGCGCGCAACTGGCGGCCCAGATTGGGTTCATCCTCGACGATCAGGACGCGCATGCTTTCCCCTTTTTTTCCGACGCCTTCGCAGGCGGCCTTATTGTCCGACGCGACCGAGTTCACGGCCGGTGCGGCCGTCCATGTCCATCCATATCACCGAACCGCCGCGCTGAAACTTGAAACGATAGCGTCCGGTTCCCGGATCGAACTCCGATCCGATCATCTGGCCGTCGACCCGCTCCTGCGCGCGGGCGCGCATTTCCTGATAGGGAAGATACTGCCCCGAACGGACACCGGCGCGCAGGGCGTCCTGCTCGGGCACGCGATTCCGGTCCGCCAGGGCGGGGGAAGCGGCAACGACGAGCAGCGCCAGCGACAGGGCGGCAAGAGGTTTACGCATTGACATGGGCTATTGGCATAGGGTCAGGGGCTTGAATAGGGCATGAATGTTCGTGTCTCGGCAGAATTCCCACACTTGTTGCACGGCTAAGACACATGTCCGCTCCTATTCTCGGCTATCAGAATCTCGGTCTCGTCCAGGGCAGCGGCTGGTTGTTCCGGGGTCTCGACATCAACATCGCCCCGCGCGACCGTCTCGCCCTGATCGGCCGGAACGGGGCGGGCAAGACCACCCTGCTCCGCTTGCTGGCCGGCCGGATCGATGCCGACGAGGGGCTGCGGACCATCGTCCCCGGCACCCGCGTCGTGCTGCTGGAGCAGGAGCCGTCGATGGCGGGCCACGCCACCCTGCTCGATTTCGCGCTCGCCGGCCCGGATGCCCCGGCCGTCCATGTGGTGGAGGCGATCGCCAGCCAGATCGGGATCGACCTGTCGCGCGACGCGGCCAGCGCCAGCGGGGGCGAGCGCCGCCGCGCCGCGATCGCCCGCGCGCTGGCGATGGAGCCCGAGGTGCTGCTGCTCGACGAGCCGACCAACCATCTCGATCTCGCCGCGATCGAATGGCTCGAATCCTGGCTCGGCCGCTATTCGGGCGCCTTCATCGCGATCAGCCACGACCGGACCTTCCTGACCCGGCTCACCCGCCAGACGCTGTGGCTCGACCGCGGCGGCATCCGCCGGCACGAAGTGGGCTTCGGCGGGTTCGAGGCATGGACCGAGAAGGTCTATGAGGAGGAGGCCCGCAACGCCGAGCGGCTCGATGCCAAGCTGAAGATCGAGGAGCATTGGAAGCTGCGCGGCGTCACCGCGCGCCGCCGCCGCAACCAGGGGCGGCTGACCAAGCTCTACGAGATGCGCGCGCAGCGCAAGGCGATGCTCGGCCCGCCCGGCACCGCCCGCATCGCCATCGCCGCCGACGACGTGAAGACCAAGGTGGTGATCGACGCCGAGAACGTCACCAAGACCTTCGGGGACCGCACGATCATTCGCGACTTCACCTTCCGGGTGACGCGCGGCGACCGGATCGGCGTGGTCGGCGCCAACGGGGCAGGCAAGTCGACCCTGCTCAAGCTGCTGACCGGCGAGCTGGCGCCCGATTCGGGCCGGGTGAAGCTGGCCAAGACCCTCGACGGCATCGTCATCGACCAGCAGCGCAAGCTGATGGCGCCCGAAAAGACCGTGCGCGACGTGCTCGCCGATGGCGGCGACTGGATCGACGTGCAGGGCGTCAGGAAGCATATCCACGGCTATCTCAAGGAATTCCTGTTCGAACCGTCGATCGCCGACGCGAAGGTGGGAACGCTCTCGGGCGGCGAACGCTCCCGCCTGCTGCTGGCGCGCGAGTTCGCGCGGCCGTCGAACCTGCTCGTCCTCGACGAGCCGACCAACGATCTCGACCTCGAGACGCTCGATCTGCTGCAGGAGGTGATCGCCGACTATGAGGGCACCGTCCTGATCGTCAGTCACGACCGCGACTTCCTCGACCGCACCGTCACGGTGACGCTCGGCCTCGACGGTTCGGGCAAGGTCGACATCGTCGCCGGCGGCTATGAGGATTGGGAGAAGCAGCGCACCGCCCGGACCGGGGCGAAGCGGTCCTCCGCGCCGAAGGCGGAGGCGCCGGCCCCGTCCAGGGCCCGGACCAAGCTCAGCTACAAGGACCAGCGCGACCTCGACATGCTGCCGGCCGAGATCGAGAAGATCGAGGCCGCGATCGCGCGCGACGAGGCGGCGATGGCCGATCCCGATCTCTACGCGAAGGACCCGAAGCGGTTCGACGCGCTGATGAAGGCGATCGACGCCGCGCGGGCGAAGAAGGAAGAGGCCGAGCTGCGCTGGCTCGAACTCGCCGAGATGGCCGAAGGCCTGGGGTAGTTCGGGGGCTGGGCTGACCCGCCGCCTTCGACCCTCCCGTCATCCCAGCGAAGGCTGGGATCTCAGGAGAATAGCGCGCGCCCTGGCCTCGCGAGATTCCAGCCTTCGCTGGAAGGACGGGAAGACGGATGGGGCGGCTTTCCGACGCAAAGCTCGTCGTCGGAGCCTGCGAAGGCTCCGCAAGGCCGAACGGCCGCCCGAGCTTATGCGAGGATAGCCAAGCAGGGCGGATGCCCTGCGCCGGGCGCCCGAGGGCTAAACGAAAAACTCAGCCATCCGCGCCGGCACGGCGATGATGGTGAATCACCTCGTCGATGATGAAGCGCAGGAATTTCTCCGAGAAATCGGGGTCGAGATTGGCGCTCTTGGCCAGCGCGCGGAGGCGGTCGATCTGCACCTGCTCGCGGCCCGGATCGGCGGGGGGGAGGCCGGTCGCCGCCTTGTGCTCGCCGACCGCCTTGGTGACCTTGAACCGCTCGGCCAGCATGAAGATCAGCGCGGCATCGATATTGTCGATGCTCTCGCGGTAGCGACTCAGGATCTCGTCGGCCATGCGGCGGTGCCCCCTTTTCCTCGGCGCTTCGCCTATCGGGGATCGACTCCGCCCTTGGCAAGCGCCGAGTTCGCCGATGCGCCCGTCGGCGTGGGGTTTGGGCCTCGGACAGGGCCGTTACGGCAGCATCCGGTCTTGCCTTTCGCGGCGGTGCGGCCCATGGGCACGCCCATGACCGCGACCGTCACCCCGATCCGCCGTGAGGCCCAGCCTTCGCTCGATCCGATCATGGCGCTCGTCGCCACCGACATGAACGCGGTCAACAGCGTGATCCTGGCGCGGATGCAGTCGGACGTGCCGCTGATCCCCGAACTGGCGGGCCACCTGATCGCCGGCGGCGGCAAGCGGATGCGGCCGATGCTGACGCTCGCTTGCGCCAAGCTGCTCGACTATCATGGCGAGCGGCACCACAAGCTCGCCGCGACGGTCGAGTTCATCCACACCGCCACCCTGCTGCACGACGACGTCGTCGACCAGTCGGGCCTGCGCCGCGGCCGCAGCACCGCCAACATGATCTGGGGCAATGCCGCGAGCGTGCTGGTCGGCGACTTCCTGTTCAGCCGCTCGTTCGAACTGATGGTCGAGGACGGCTCGCTGCGCGTGCTGCGCATCCTGTCGAACGCATCGGCCGTGATCGCGGAGGGCGAGGTCAACCAGCTCACCGCCCAGCGCCGGATCGAGACCAGCGAGGAACGCTATCTCGAGATCATCTCCGCCAAGACCGCGGTGCTGTTTGCCGCCGCGTGCAGGATCGCCGCGGTGGTCGCCGAGCGCGAGGCGGGGGTCGAGGAAGCGCTCGACCGCTATGGCCGCTATCTCGGCATCGCCTTCCAGCTGGTCGACGACGTGATCGACTATGTCTCGGACGGCGCGACGATGGGCAAGGATGCCGGCGACGACTTCCGCGACGGCAAGGTCACCCTGCCGGTGATCCTCGCTTATGCCCGCGCCAACCCCGCCGATCGCGAATTCCTGCGCGAGGCGATCGAGGGCCTGCGCAACGAGGACGAGGATTTCGCCCGCGCGACCGGCATCCTGCGCGGCACCGGCGCGCTCGCCGACACCGCCGAACGCGCGCGCCACTATGCCCAGCGCGCGGTCGACGCGCTCGCCGGCTTCCCCAACGGCCTGGCCAAGGCGGCGCTGGTCGAAGCCGCCCAGTTCGCGGTCGCGCGGGCCTATTGAGCTTTCGATCTTTCCGTCACCCTGAGCTTCCGATCTTCCCGTCATCCCAGCGAAGGCTGGGGTCTCGCGAGAGAGGCGAAGGGCGGGAGGCAGGAACCGCCCGAGATCCCAGCCTGCGCTGGGATGACGATTTAGGGTGAGACTAGGGGCCGCAAACTCCAGCCGCCATCCCTTTCCGTCACCCCAGCGAAGGCTGGGGTCTCCCTTCACCTCCGTCTTTCTTTCGAGGGGCGGAAAGGCAGAGAGATGCCGGCTTCCGTCGGGAGGACGATGAAGAGCGTGGAGATGGGCTGTTACGCGAAGGTCTCGCCAAAGCTGGGATCTCGCTGCCTTGTCCGGCCCGGAAGAAAAATGCGATCCCAGCTTTCGCTGCGATGACGTTGCTATAAACCCCACCCCATGCTGCCGATCGATGCCGTCCTGCCCGATCTGATCGCCGCGCTTCGCGAGGCGCCCAACGCCGTGCTCGTCGCGCCGCCGGGCGCGGGCAAGACCACGGCGGTGGCGCCCGCGCTGCTCGGGCAGCCCTGGTGCGCGGGGCAGATATTGCTGCTGTCGCCCCGCCGCCTCGCCGCGCGCGCCGCCGCCGAGCGGATGGCCGAGCTGGCGGGCGAGCCGGTCGGCCGGACGATCGGCTATGCGACCCGGCTCGACACGCGCCAGTCGCCGCAGACCCGCATCCTCGTCGTGACCGAGGGGATCTTCGTCAACCGCATCCAGGCCGATCCCGAGCTGCCCGGCGTCTCGGCGGTGCTGTTCGACGAGGTGCACGAGCGCAGCCTCGACAGCGATTTCGGCCTCGCGCTCGCGCTCGACGCGCAGGCGGCGCTGCGGCCCGATCTGCGCCTCGTCGCCATGTCGGCGACGCTCGACGGCGGCCGCTTCGCCGCGCTGATGGCCACCGAAGCCGATGGGGGCGCGCCGCTGGTCGAGAGCGAGGGGCGCGGCTTCCCGATCGAGATCCGCCATGCCCCGCGCTCGGCCGAGAAGCGGATCGAGGACGACATGGCCGCGACGATCCGCCGCGCGCTGGCCGAGGAGGGCGGCAGCCTGCTCGCCTTCCTGCCTGGGGTCGCCGAGATCGAGCGGACCGCCGAGCGCCTGGAAGACGGCCTGCCCGCCGACGTCGTGCTGCACCGGCTGCACGGATCGCTCGAACCGGCCGAGCAGCGCGCCGCGATCGCGCCCGCGCCGCCGGGCAAGCGCAAGCTGGTCCTCGCCACCGCGATCGCCGAGACCAGCATCACCATCGACGGCCTGCGCATCGTCGTCGATTCGGGGCTCGCGCGCCGGCCGCGCTACGATCGCGCGGCGGGGATGACCCGGCTCGTCACCGAACGGGCCAGCCAGGCGGCGGCCACCCAGCGCGCCGGCCGCGCGGGGCGCCAGCAGCCCGGCATCGTCTACCGGCTGTGGGAGGCGGCGGCGACCGCCGGCCTGCCCCGATATGACCCGCCCGAGATATTGGAGACCGACCTGTCGGCGCTGACGCTCGATTGCGCGCTGTGGGGCGTCGCCGATCCGGGCAGCCTGCGCTGGCTCGATCCGCCGCCCGAGGCCGCGATCGGCGAGGCGCGGCAGCGTCTGGCGCGGCTCGACGCGGTCGACGCCGACGGGCGTCCGACCGCGCATGGCCGCGCGATCGCCGCGCTGCCGCTGCCGCCGCGCCTCGGCCATATGCTGATCCGCGCCGCCGAGGGCGGCTTCGCCGAGACGGCGGCCGAGGTGGCGGTGCTGCTGTCCGAGCGTGGGCTCGGCGGATCGGACGCCGACCTCGAACTGCGGCTGCGGCGCTGGCGCGGCGAGCGCGGCAAGCGGGCCGAGGGCGCGCGCCAGCTGGCCGCGCGCTGGACGCGGCTGGCGGGCAGGGGCGGCCGCGACGATGCGATGATCGCCGACTGCGTCGCGCTCGCCTATCCCGACCGGGTGGCGCGGCGGCGCTCGGCCTCGGGCGAGGACTGGATCTCGCGCGGCGGCCGCGGCTTCCGGCTCGATCCGGCCTCGCCGCTGGCGCGCAACGAATGGCTCGCGGTCGCCGAGATCCAGGGCGCCGCCTCGGGCGCACGCATCCTGTCGGCGGCGCCGATCGCCTTCGACGAGGTCGAAAGGTTGTTCGCCGACCAGGTCGAGATCCGCCGCACCGCCCGCTTCGATCCGGCGACCGGCGCGGTCGAGGCGCGGCGCGAACGGCGGCTGGGCGCGATCGTGCTCGCCTCGGGCCGCGACGAGACCGCCTCCCCGGCGATGATCGGCGCGGCGCTGATCGATGCCGTCCGCACGCGCGGCTTCGGGCTGCTCGCCTGGCCCGACGGGGTCGCGGCCCTGCGCGCCCGCGCCGCCTTCGCCGCCGGCCATGGCGATCTGCCCGACCTGTCGGACGCCACGCTGATGCTGACCCTCGACGACTGGTTCGCGCCGCTGGTCGAGGGCAAGCGCCGCCTGTCGGACATCTCGTCGGCCGACCTCTCCAATGCGCTCTACGGCCTGCTCGGCTGGGACGGGCGGCAGGAGCTCGACCGGCTCGCCCCCGAGCATCTCCAGTCGCCGGCGGGCAGCCGCCACCCGATCGACTATGCGGCCGAGGGCGGCCCGGCGGTCGATGTGCGGCCGCAGGCGCTGTTCGGCCTCGCGGTGCACCCGATGGTCGCGGGCGGGCGGGTGCCGCTGACGCTGCGGCTGACCTCGCCCGCCGGCCGGCCGATCCAGACCACCAGGGACCTGCCCGGCTTCTGGAAGGGAAGCTGGTCCGCCGTCGCCAAGGAAATGCGCGGCCGCTACCCGCGCCACCCCTGGCCCGACGATCCGGCGGCGGCCGACCCGACCTTGCGGACCAAGAAGGCGATGCAGCGTTCCTGACGACGGCTCCCGCGCTGCGGCCTTGACGACCGTCGCCGCGCTGCGGCATGGCGAAACGCGAAGTTCAGCCTCCGGGACAGTCATCATGGCGCATGCGCGTATCTATCAGCAGATCAAGAATGCGATGCAGTCGGGCCGCGCGCGGACCGGCAGCTGGGTGCTCGAGCATGAACCGACCGAGGCGAAGCGCCCCGATCCGCTGACCGGCTGGGCCGGCTCGGGCGACACGCGCGACCAGGTCAGGCTGACCTTCCCGACCCTGGAAGCCGCCAAGGCCTATGCCGAGAGCGCGGGCCTGACCGCCCATGTCGTCGCGGGTCCGGAGAAGAAGCTCAAGCTCCAGGCCTATGCCGACAATTTCATGGTCGGCCCGATCAACCTCTGATCCCGGCGCACCCTCGTCCCATCGCGTCACCCCAGCGAAGGCTGGGGTCTCGCCGGCATGACGGTCAGGGGTTGAGGATATCCCCCGCCAGCAGCAGCAGCACCCTGACGTCGATCATCTTGCCGAGCGCCCGCTGCTCCGCGACGAACTCGGTCACCCCGTCGAGCGGCACCCGGTGGACGATGATATCCTCGCCTTCGACCCCGCCGCCGTCATGCACCTTCTCCAGCCCGGTCGCGCGGACCAGGGTGAAGGTCTCCGACACCATGCCGGGCGAGGAGGAGAACTCGCCGAGATCGTCGATCCGCGCGGCGCGGTAGCCGGTTTCCTCCTCCAGCTCGCGTGCCGCGGCGAGCTCGACCGCCTCGCCCTCGGTCTCGTCGCCGATCAGGCCGGCCGGCAGCTCGATGCAGTAGCGCTTCAGCGGCACGCGATATTGCTCGACCAGGATGACGTGGCCGTCGTCTACCGCGAGGATCACCGCGGCGCGGATGTTGCGCGCGCGGCCGACATATTCCCATTTTCCCTCGCGCTTGGCCGCTATGAAACGGCCCTGCCACATCAGCTCGACAGGGCTTTCGGCCGGATCGCTCACAGGCGGATCATCCGGTTGGGCATCTCGTCGGGGTCGGTCCCGGTGCGCGGGAAATGCTCGGCCAGCACGTCGCCGATCGCGCCGACCGCGGCGACCATGCCGTCGGCGGGCCGGCCGGCCTTGCAGCCGTCGATCAGCAGCGCCATCGCCGCGCCCCAGGCATCGGGGGAGACCCTGGCGACGATCGCGCTATCGGCGACGATCTCGGCGCGGTGCTCGTCGAGCGACAGGTAGACGAGCACGCCGGTGCGGCTCGCGGTGCGGTTCTCGGTCGACGCCTTGAACAGCGCCACGGCCCGCGCGCGCACCCGCCGGGTCTTGGTCCGGCCGGGGGTGAAGGCCATCCGCAGCGGCCACCAGCCGACGATATAGCGGGTCGCCAGGAACTTGATCGCCGTCGCGAAGACCAGCACGGTCATCCACTCGCGCATCGTCCAGGCGTGCCAGCCGCCGGTAAAGCGATCGAGCAGGCCGATATAGCCATCGGGAAAGGCCGCGTAGACCGCGAGCGCGAGCAGCGCGACCAGCGCCGCCCAGATCAGCGGCACGTCGTTGTAATTGTCCGAGCGCTCGGCGACGATCGTCGCGATCTCGGCGTCGGAGCGCGCCTCGGCGGCGGTGACCGCGTCGGTCACGCGGGCCACGTCGGCTTCGTCGATCCTCGGGGTCCGCGCCATCACCAGCTCCCCGACGATCCGCCGCCGCCGAACGACCCGCCGCCGCCCGAGAAGCCGCCGCCGCCGCCGCCGCCCCAGCCGCCGCCCCAATGGTCGCCGCCGCCCCCGCCGCCGCCCCAGCCGGGACCCCAGAGGACGATCGGCCCGCCGCCGCCGCGATAGCGCCGGCCGCCGCCGAAGCGGCTGGCGATGCTCGATCCGGCGATGAACAGGATGACGACGATCCAGAAGATCAGCGCGATCGGAAAGCCGCCCTCGCGCTGCTCGCGGTCGTTCGCGACGATCTTCTGCGCCTGCGCCTCGGCCTGGTCGGGCGGGAGCTGCAGGAGCTGGACGAGCGCGTCGGCGCCCGCGGCGATGCCGCCCGCCATGTCGCCCTGCTTGAAATGCGGCAGGATCTGGCGGTTGATGATCACGCTCGACAGCGCGTCGGTGACGATCGGCTCGAGCCCGTAACCCACCTCGATCCGCACTTTGCGCTCGTTCGGGGCGACGAGCAGCAGCAGCCCGTCATTGGCCTTCTTGTCGCCCAGCCCCCAGGCGCGGCCGAGCTTGTAGCCATAATCCTCGATCGGTTGGTCCTCGAGGCTGGGGACCGTCGCGACGACCATCTGGCGGCCGCTCTGCCGTTCGAGCTGGGTCAGCTTGGCCTCGAGCGCGGCCCGCTGCTCGGGGGAGAGCAGGCTGGCATTGTCGACCACCCGGCCGGTCAACGGCGGGAAGTTCTGCGCGAAGGCCGGGACGGCGAGCAGCAGGACGAATGCCGCGAGCACGAGGGGCCACAACCCCGATATCCCCCTCCCTGCCAGGGGGCGGGGGCTCATCGCTGCGTTCGCCACGGTTCTTATCCTCAGAAATTCACCGTCGGCGCCTTGTCGGATCCCGCGCTGGCCTCGAACGGCTGCATCGGCTGGGCGCCGTGGAAGACCTTGGCGCCGATCGCGGTCGGGAAGGTGCGGATCAGCACATTATAGGCGCGCACCGACTCGTTATAGTCGCGCCGCGCGATGGCGATGCGGTTCTCGGTGCCCTCGATCTGGCTCTGGAGCGCGAGGAACTGCTCGCTCGACTTCAGCTCGGGATAGTTTTCGGAAACCGCGAGCAGCCGTCCGAGCGATCCGCTGAGCTGGGCCTGCGCGTCGGCGAAGGCCTTGACCTTGGCCGGGTCCTGCAGGTCGTCGCCCGACAGCTGGATGCCCGTCGCGCGGGCGCGGGCGTTGGTGACGTCGGTCAGGACGGTCTTCTCCTGCGCGGCATAGCCCTTCACCGTGTTGACCAGGTTGGGGATCAGGTCGGCGCGGCGCTGATACTGGGTCTGGACGTCGGCCCATTTCGCCTTGGCCTCCTCCTGCGCGGTCGGCACGCTGTTGATGCCGCACCCGGTGACCGCGATTGCGGCGACGGGAGCCAGGAGGGCGACGGAAAAGCGGCGGTCGATGGTCATCTGCGGATCTTTCCCTGATATCGACTGTATTAGCGGACTAGCTAAGCGAGGCGTAACGAACTTCAATGGCCCGCTTGACCTTTATTGCATGGACGCGATGATCGCGCCACGACCAAGCATATGGGGAACCCCGGGATGTTTCAGGATTTCAAGGCCTTCATCAACAAGGGCAATGTCGTCGATCTCGCCGTCGCGGTGATCATCGGCGCCGCCTTCGGGAAGATCGTGTCGTCGCTGACCGACGACATCATCATGCCGGTGATCGGGTATCTCACCGGCGGGCTCGACTTTTCGAGCCATTTCGTCCGGCTCGGCGCGATCCCCGCCGACTTTGCCGGATCGGTCACCAGCTATGCGGACCTGAAGAAGGCGGGGGTTCCGCTGATCGGCTTCGGACAGTTCGTCACCGTCGCGGTTAATTTCCTGATCATCGCCTTCGTGGTGTTCCTGCTGGTCCGTTTCGTGCAGCGGCTGAACCGGGCGGAGCAGGCCAAGCCGGCGGCGCCCGCGGCCCCGCCCGAGGATGTCGTCCTGCTGCGCGAGATACTGGCCGAGCTGAAGAAGAAGGGCTGACGGGCCGGCCTCGACCGGCCTCATGCGTCGAGGGACGACTATCCCTCTTCAAATCCGCTGCGCACGCCCCTATATCGGTCGTGCCGGGCTTGCCCGGCTATGGTGATAAATGATGTCGCGAAATAGATGCAGCGGACCCGGGGGCGGTACCCGGCGGCTCCACCACGAAGCCCGGTTTTCGGACTTCATGACGGGGCCGAACTAGGATCGACGTGTATTCAAAGGCGATGTTTTTGCCCGGCCTGAATGAGCCGTAAAACCGTTCAAACTCACAAGTGCTAACGATAACGAAGCACTCGCGATCGCCGCGTAACCTAGTCCTCACGGACAAAGTTACTTAGGCTTAGCGCGGTTCGGTCCGCACCGGGCAACAGAAGCGGAATCCAGCGGTACGGGGAGCACCGGGCAACAGAAGCTCCCCACTTCCTTTGATTTTGCCCTCAGATGCCGGGCGCAGGACATCCGTCCTGCTTGGCTTCCTCGCATAAGCTCGGGCGCGCCTTCGCGCTCGCGGAGCCCTTGCGGGCTCCGACGATCAACTCTTGCGGCGGTACGGGACGCGTCAGCGCCCCGCAAGGCCGAACGGCCGCCCGAGCTTATGCGAGGACAGCCAAGGTCGCGGATGCGACCGCCGGCGCTTGAGGCACAACGAACAACTGTATTTTGCAGCTAATACAGTCTTGCCTCTGCAGAATCCCCCGATAGTCTCCCGCGCATAACCCGCTCCGGGAGAAGCATTTCATGGATAGACGTCAATTCATCGGCTGGGCCGGTCTCGCCCTGCTCGTCGGGATGATGCCCCGGCTGGCCCAGGCCGCCGCCGGAAACCCCGCCGACCGGCAACTCGCCGCCATGGTCGAGGACCTGTTCCGCAAGCAGATCGACCGCAGCCCCGAAACCGCCACCAGCCTCGGCCTCGACAAGGGCGAGCATGCTGCGCGCAAGACCCGGCTCGACATCTATACCAAGGCCGACCAAGCCAGGTCGCTGGCCGAGGACAAGCTGTCGCTCGCCGCCCTCCGCAAGCTCGACCGCGCCGCGATGTCGCCCGGCGCGCAGCTCAACTACGACGTCGTTGTCTACATGTACGATCAACGCACCAAGGGCGGCGCCAAATATTCCTATGGCAGCACCGGGGGCTATTTTGCCCCCTATGCGATCAGCCAGCTCAGCGGTCCCTATTCCTTCATCCCCGACTTCCTCGACTCGCAGCATGTGATCGAGACCAGGGCGGATGCGGACGCCTATCTCGCCCGCCTGCACGAATTCGCGCGCGTGCTCGACGAAAGCACCCGCTTCCAGCAGGACGATGTCCGCTTCGGCGTCTTCGCGCCCGATTTCTGCCTCGATCTCGCGCTTGGCCAGCTCCGGGCGCTGCGCGACCAGCCCGCCGCCGGGACGGTCCTGGTCGAATCGATCGTCCGCCGTACCGGCGAGAAGAACATTGCCGGCGACTGGGGCGCCGAGGCGGGGAAGATCGTCGCGGCCGAGGTGTTCCCCGCACTCGACCGCCAGATCGCGCTCGTCGCCGGGCTGCGCAAGGCGGCCGTGCACGACGCGGGCTGCTGGCGCCTGCCCAAGGGCGACGAATATTATGCCGATGCGCTGATGAACGCGACGACCACGACCCTCTCGCCCGAAGAGGTCCACAGGATGGGCCTCGAGCAGGTCGCCGAGATCAGCGGCCAGATCGACGCGATCCTCAGGACGCAGGGCATGACCAAGGGCAGCGTGGGCGAGCGGCTGACCGCGCTCAACAACGACCCGAAGCAGCTCTTCGCCAACACCGACGCGGGCCGCGCCGAGCTGATCGACTATATCAACGGGCTGGTGAAGGCGATGGACGCGAAGCTGCCCCAGGCCTTCGCGACGCTGCCCAAGGCGCCGCTCGAGGTGAAGCGCGTGCCGCCCTTCATCCAGGACGGCGCCCCCAACGGCTATTACAACTCGGCCGCGCTCGACGGCTCGCGCGGGGCGATCTACTATATCAACCTCAAGGATACGGCGGACTGGCCGCGCTACGGCCTGCCCAGCCTCACCTATCATGAAGGTACCCCCGGCCATCATCTGCAGATCAGCCTCGCCCAGGAGGCCAAGGACCTGCCGATGCTGCGCAAGATCGCGCCGTTCGGCGCCTATGTCGAAGGCTGGGCGCTCTATGCCGAGCAGCTCGCCGACGAGATGGGCGTCTATGCCGGGGACCCGATCGGCCGGGTCGGCTTCCTCCAGAGCTTCCTGTTCCGCGCGGTCCGCCTCGTCACCGACACCGGCATCCACTACAAGCGGTGGAGCCGCGAGCAGGCGACCGACTATATGGTCGCCGCCAGCGGCTTCGCGCGGCCCCGCACCCAGCGCGAGGTCGATCGCTACTGCGTCTGGCCGGGCCAGGCGTGCAGCTACAAGGTCGGCCATATGAGCTGGATCAAGGCGCGCGAGAAGGCGAAGGCGATCCAGGGCGCGAAGTTCGACCTCCGCCAGTTCCACCAGGTCCTGCTCGAAGGCGCGCTGCCGCTGACCATCCTCGAACAGCTGGTCGAGGCACGGGCGCGGGGGTGAGGGGCGGGGGGCAGGGAGCGGGGGGCAGGGGGCAGGGGGCAGGGGCGAAGCCGAGCGCCTCGCCTTCCTCCCATTCGTCACCCCGGGCTTGACCCGGGGTCCCGCTTCTCGGCGTCTCGGAGCGGCCAGCCGGCCGATCGCGCAGACGTGGCGACCCGGCCCGCGCTCTGCCTCCGTTCGAGGGACGGGAAAGGAAGCGGGACCCCGGGTCAGGCCCGGGGTGACGAGCGTGGGAGCGTCTCGTGCGTCGAACGATGACGCCCGTTTCGGCATCCACCGGGCGCCCTGATGGATCTCCATGCACCCGTCACCCCGGGCTTGACCCGGGGTCCCGCTTCTCGGCGTCTCGGATGGCAGCCGGCGATCGTGCAGACGTGGCGACCCAGCCGCGCCCTGCCCCATTCGAGGGACGGGAAAGGAAGCGGGACCCCGGGTCAGGCCCGGGGTGACGAGCGCGGGACAGGATGAACGATCATTCTGCCAAAAGAGGACCGGGGCTAAGTTCACCCTTGACTCCGACCCCCGACGTACCGATCTGTAACATCCTCAACGCCATGCCGAGGATGCGATGATCGAACTTCATTATTGGGGCACCCCCAATGGCCACAAGGTCACCCTGTTCCTCGAGGAAGCCGGGCTCGACTACGCCGTCCATCCGGTCAACATCGGCAAGGGCGACCAGTTCGCCGCCGATTTCCTGAAGATCGCGCCGAACAATCGCATCCCGGCGATCGTCGACACCGATCCCGCCGGCGGTGGCGCGCCGGTGTCGCTGTTCGAGTCGGGGGCGATCCTGCTCTACCTCGCCGAGAAGACCGGCAAATTCATCCCATTGGAGCTGCACGGCCGCGCCGAGGTGCTGCAATGGCTGTTCTGGCAGATGGGCGGCCTCGGCCCGATGGCCGGGCAGAACCATCATTTCAGCGGCTATGCCCCCGAGAAGATCCCCTATGCGATCGACCGCTATGTGAAGGAAACCGCCCGGCTCTACGGCGTGCTCGACGCGCGGCTGGCCGACCGCGCCTTCGTCGCGGGCGACGACTATTCGATCGCCGACATGGCGAGCTATCCCTGGATCGTCCCTCATGAGCGGCAGGGCCAGGACCTCGGCGACTTCCCCCACCTCAAGCGCTGGTTCGACGCGATCGCCGCGCGGCCGGCGACGGTACGCGCCTATGCGGTGCCCGACCGGTTCAAGGACCTGCCCGAACCGACCGAGGAGGAGCGCCGCCGCAACCTGTTCGGGACGCAGCCGGCCAACGCCTGACGCCGCGTACACCACCACCGCCACCGTCACCCCGGGTCAAGCCCGGGGTGACGACGGTGGGAAGCGTCTCGCCCCCCAATGATCGCATGCCCGCGTTCGGCATGATGAAGAAGGCGGACCCTTCCGCCCCGCCATTACCTGCCCAGCCGTGATCCAGACGGGTCGGGCCGCCCGAAGCGGCTCGACAGGCGCGCGCGCGCCATATTAAGGACATCGGCGGCGATCGCGTTCCGCTGAGTTTCCTCCAGCCGCGTCGGTTCGTATCGGGAGTGTGTGCGGGTGGAGCGATGAGGGCGGGGCTGTTTCTGTTCGATCGGACGGCGGTATTGTTCCTGGGTGTCGCGGCGGGAGCCGCGATCGGATATGCCTTCGGCGTCCGGCAGCAGGTCGAGGTGCCCGTCGCGATGGGCGGCGAAAGCGCGCCCGCGCCCGAGGCGCTCGGCCTTCCCGGTGGTCCCGGCAATGCGGCCACCGTCCCCGGCGAAAAGCCGCCCGAGACGAAGCCGGGTGCGCTGCCCCAGCCGCCGGTGGTCGCCGAGACCCGGCCGATCCAGCCCGGCATCGTCAACGCGATCGCGGCCGGCCGCCCGGTGCGGATCGGGGTGTTCGGCGACAGCTTCGGCGACGGCATCTGGTCGGCGCTCTACAATCAGCTCAGCCGCAAGTCGGGCTACCAGGTCATCAAGTACAGCCAGCAGGCGACCGGCTTCACCCGCTACAAGACCCTCAACCTGGAGGAGCATGACCGCACCCGGCTGGCATCCGCGCCGGTCGACATCGCGGTGATCTCCTTCGGCGCCAACGACATGATGGGGGTGGCCGACGGCGGCCATGTCTACGCGCTGCTGACCCCCAACTGGAAGGCGGCGATCGCGCGGCGCGTGACCTCTTATGTCGCCATGCTGCGCGGGCAGGGGGCGATCGTCTACTGGGTCGGCCTGCCCAAGATGCGCGAGGCCGCCTACGACGCCGACGTCGTCCGCATGAACGCCTTCTACCGCGACCTGATGGGCCGCCTCGGCGTCGCCTTCATCGAGACCGCGCCCTATTCGGTGGACGGCGAGGGGCGCTACGCCGCCTATCTGCCCGATCCGGCCACCGGCAAGCCGCAGCTGATGCGCGCCAATGACGGCATCCACATGTCGATGAACGGCTATATTCGCATCACCCGCGGCCTGTCGGGGCGCATCCGCTCCTATGTCGACCAGGCGCGCGGCCGGGCGGGCGACGGCGCGCCGCCGCCGCCGGTGGTCGCGCCCACGCCGCTGGTCGTGCCGCCGCCGGTGAAGGTCGCGCCGAAGGTGCCGAAGCTCGAGGACCCGCTGGCGGATCTGCCCGAAACGCCCAGGGCGTCGAAGGCGCCGCCGCCGCCCGAACCCGTGCTGCCGCCCGCCAGGGGAGCGCCCGCCGATCTCCTGCCCCCCGACCTGCGCGACGAGGCCACCCGCCCCGACGCCGCCCGCCCCGACGCCGACCGTCGATGATCGCCGCGATCGCCCTTGCCGCTGCGGCCCTCGCGGCGGCGCCCGCGCCCGCCGTCACCGCCGACTGCGCCGGCGGGCTGTGCGACTATGCCGTGCTCAAGCCCTATTTCGACAAGCTGGCTGCGGCGCGGGGCGGCGGCGGCAAGCCGGTTCACATCCTCCAGATCGGCGACAGCCACACCGCCGGGGACGCGATCTCCGGCGCGTGGCGCGACCTGCTCCAGGCCCGCTACGGCAGCGGCGGGCGCGGGGTGCTGCCGCCGGGCCGGCCCTTCCAGGGCTATGGCCCGCGCGGGGTCAGCGTCGAGATGACCGGCGGCTGGAACATCTCCTCGATCTTCGGCCCCGGTTCGCGCAGCCCGCGCGGTGCGCTGGGCCTCTCCGGCTTCAGCATCACCTCGAGCATGGAGGGCGCGCGGATCGGGCTGACCGCCTCGGCGCTCGAGGCCTTCAACCGCTTCGTGATCTGCGCGATCGCCGAGCCCGGGGCGGGCACGCTCGCGATCAGCGTCGGCGGCGAGACCGAGCGGATGGAACTCGGCTCGCTGATCACCCGTCCCGAATGCAAGGAGATGCGCTTCGACCGGCTGCAGCCGGCGGTGTCGGTGGTGACCGAGGGCGGGCCGGTGACGATCACCAGCTGGGCCACCTTCCGCGACGCGGGCGGGGTCGCCCTGTCCAATCTCGGCGTGGTCGGGTCGCAGTTCATCCATTTCAGCCGCAACGACGACGCGGTCGTCGCCGAGGAATTGCGCAGCTACGATCCCGACCTGATCGTCATCGCCTTCGGCACCAACGAGGGTTTCTCGCCGCGGATCAATCCGCAGGAATATGAGATCGCGCTGCGCAGCCAGATCGGGCGCATCCGCCGGCTGGCGGGGCGCGTGCCGATCCTGCTGCTCGGCGCGCCCGATGCGCTGACCCGCCGCAACGAGCTTCTCAACAACGCGCCGACCGTCACCCCCGCGCCGTGCATCGAACCGGTGACGCTGCCGCCGCTCGCCGCCGAACCGCCCGCGCAGACGCCGCCGCAGCAACCCCGCACCGCCGACGCGATCGACGACGTGCTCGAGGCGCTCGGCGAGCAGGCGTCGGTCGCCAAGCCCACCGCGCCGCTGCTGCCGGCGACGGCCGCGTCGGTCGCCAGCCAGCCGCGCGTCGGCTGGGCGATCACGGCCCGGCCGCTCTTCCCGCCGCCCGGCCTGAAGGCGGTCCGCGAGGTCCAGCGCAAGGTCGCGCACCAGTTGCGGCTGGGCTTCTGGGACTGGGAGGCGCGGATGGGCGGGCGCTGCACGGCGGTCGCCTGGGTGAAGCTGCAGCCGACCCGGATGCGCCCCGACTATGTTCATTACAACAGCGCCGGCGGCCAGGAGATCGCCTCGCGACTCCAGGCCGACCTCGACGCCGCCGCGGGCGCGGGGTGGCGCTGGTGATGGGGGGTGGCAGTCTCCTTTACGTCATCCCGGCGAAAGCCGGGATCTCCCTTTTCTTCGGCCGGCCGGGAAGGCAGGGAGATTCCAGCTTTCGCTGGAATGACGTTCTTCTGAAGATGATCCGCTAGATGCTGTTCCCGACGCTCGACTTCGGGCTGTTCTTCCTCGTTGCCTTCGTCCTCGTCTGGGCGGTGTCGGCGAGCAACGAATGGCGCAAGATCCTGCTGCTCGTCGCGAGCTGGGTCTTCTACGGCGCGTGGGACTGGCGCTTCGTCGCGCTGCTCATCCTGTCGGCCTTCATCAACTGGGGATCGGCATGGCTGATCGACGCCTCGCGGTCGCACGCGACGCGCAAGGCGATCGTCACCGTCGGGGTGGTCGCCAATCTCGGCATCCTCGGCTTCTTCAAATATTACGACTTCTTCCTCGAACAGCTCGGTGCGCTGCTGGCCGGCTGGGGCATGGCGCGGGACCTGCCGCTGCTCCAGATCGTGCTGCCGGTCGGCGTGTCCTTCTTCACCTTTCAGGGCATGTCCTACCTGATCGACGTCTATCGCGGGCGGCTGCGCGCGGCGTCGCTGCTCGACATAACCCTGCTGATGTCCTTCTTCCCCCATCTCGTCGCGGGGCCGATCGTGCGCGGCGCCGACCTGCTGCCGCAGTTCGCGAAGACCCCCAGGCTCAATCGCGAGATGGTGTCGATGGCGCTGCTGCTGATCGTCTGGGGCCTGTTCAAGAAGGCGGTCGTCGCCTCCGAGCTGTCGGTCAACCTCGTCGACCCGGTGTTCTTCGACCCGTCCGCGCATTCGAGCCTCGATCTGCTGCTCGCCGCCTATGGCTATGCGGTGCAGATCTACTGCGACTTCTCGGCCTATAGCGACATGGCGATCGGCATCGCCGCGCTGTTCGGCTACCGCTTCCCGCGCAATTTCGACCAGCCCTACCGGGCCTCCTCGCTGCAGGATTTCTGGCGGCGCTGGCACATCAGCCTGTCGAGCTGGCTGCGCGACTATCTCTATATCGGGCTGGGCGGCAATCGCGGCGGACTCGCCATGCAGTGCCGCAACATCATGCTGACGATGCTGCTCGGCGGCTTCTGGCACGGCGCCAAATGGACCTTCCTGATCTGGGGCGGGCTCCATGGCGGCGTCCAGGTGATCGAGACGCTGTGGCGCAAGATGGGGTTGCCGGGCCTGCCCAGGCCGCTGGCGATCCTCGTCACCTTCCACATCGTGACGCTCGGCTGGATCTTCTTCCGCGCCGAGAGCTTCGACGCGGCGATCGCCTTCCTCGGCGGGCTCGGCAGCGGCGACTGGAGCAACGGGCTCACCACCCCGCTGCTGGCGGGGCTGATGCTGCTCGGCATGGCCTTCCACTTCACCCCGCCGCTGCTGGCCCAGGGCATCGCCCTCCGGCTGCGGCTGCTGCCCGCCCCGGTGCTCGGGCTGCTGGTGGCGGCGACGATCATCCTCGTCGACGCGATGCGCTTCGAAGGGGTCGCGCCCTTCATCTACTACCAGTTCTGACGGAGGTCCGATGGCGCGCAGGATGAAGGAGCATGAGCTGGTCTCCCCGGTCGACCTGCCCGGCGAGCCGATCGGGGACGGCGACCCGCTCGCCTGGACGACGGTGACGATCGCGGTGGCGGCGCTGGTCCTGCTATTCGCCAATGCCGGCACCCTGTCGGCCTGGGTCGACGAGAAGCCCGTGAGCCAGCGGCAGCAGCGCGCGTCGGAACTGGCGGCCGGCTGGAAGGCGACGATGGACGGGATCGGGATCACCGCCCCGCGCGACGCGCTCCACGCCCGCTGGAAGCAGGTCCAGGCGAAACGCTTCGGCGAAGAGGCCCCCGCCGGCACGCAGTGAACCGCCTCTTCCTTCCGTCTCCGCCCTCTTCGCCGTCATCCCGGCGAAAGGGGTAGCGTTTGCGCACGCATCCCCGGCTCCGCGAAGTCGATCAATCGGCCACCAGCGCCGCGACCGCCGCGCCCAGCGCCTTCGCCGCATCGCCGGGGGCCAGCCGCACCTGCAGCCCGCGCTGGCCGCCGTTGATGGTGACCAGCGCTTCCGCCATCGCCGCCTGCTCGATCGCCACGGGGACGCGCTTCTTCTGGCCGAACGGGCTGATCCCGCCGACATGGTAGCCGGTGATCCGCTCGGCGTCGGCGGGCTTCATCATCTGGGCCGATTTGGCGCCGAACGCGGCGGCGGCCTTCTTCATCGACAGCTCGCGGTCGGACGGGATGACCGCGCAGGCGGGGCGGCCGTCGATCTCGATCATCAGCGTCTTGAGCACCCGGCACGGATCCTCGCCCAGCGCCTCGGCGGCCTGCAGGCCGACCCGCTCGCCGCCGGGGTCGTAATCGTAGCTGAGGACGCCGTACGCGATCTTCGCCTGGGTCAGGAACTGGGTGGCGCGGGTGGAACGGGACATGGCGCCGGCTTAATCGGCGATGCGCCATAAGCAAGGGGCCCGGCGTTTCCGCCGGGCCCCCGCACCCTCTCCGATCTGATGTCGGTTAGCGATTTTACCGATAGAACACATGGTCGCCGACCATCGACAGACGCTGGCGCGTCCGGAAGAAGCGGTTCGGCGGCTGATGCGCGGAATGGTAGAAGACGGCGCCGGGGACGACCTGGTCGGCATCGCCGGCCATCGCCTGGCGCGAAACCTCGACCGCGGTGGCCCAGCGATCGGTGTCGCGGCGCGGATTGAACGAGGCGGTGTGGAAGAACTGGCCGGGCTGGTTGACGACCTCGCACACATTCTCGCCGAAACGGTCCTGGCCGACGCGGTTCATGATCACCTGCGCGACGGCGAGCTGGCCGCTGCGCGTCTGGTTGGCGGCTTCGTGCAGCACGACCTTGGCCATGCATTCGAGCTGCCGGTCGACCTTGCTGGTATTGACGGCCTCCTTGAAGAGGACCTCGTCGATCCCGTCATCGGCGACGGCGTCGTCGGCGACGAACTGGGGGGTAACCTGATAGGCCAGCGTCGGTTGCGACGCCGGAATGGCCGCTATGCCCATGGCGCCCGTGGCGGCGGCGATCAGCATCGCGGCCAGCATGAGCGGGTGTTGAGCCAGTTTGGCGGACATTCAGTACTCCACGTCGTGCGCAAAAGCCCATGCTCGCCCGAAAACCTCAAACACTGAGGGCGAGATGCTCTTTCACGTCT
The DNA here is from genome assembly GCF_001428605.1 of Sphingomonas sp. Root720. Lineage (GTDB taxonomy): Bacteria > Pseudomonadota > Alphaproteobacteria > Sphingomonadales > Sphingomonadaceae > Rhizorhabdus. Next base: position 48,858 of record NZ_LMID01000015.1, on the reverse strand, counting down.
TGTCGGCAGGAGGCGGTAAGTACGTCGTGCCCCGGACGACCTGATTTCGGCGCGCAATGGGCCGGGGCCGCCGAGGAGTCAAGAAACGCACGACGAATCGTTTCATCGCCGAGATGGGCTGAGGAACCCCAACATATTGTGTTTTTGTGCAGCTGCTAACGCAACCGGCCATATCTTCGCCATGAAGCTGTTGTGTTGTCGTAATAATATCGAGGACGGCGGCGGCGGCGCGAAAGCAATCGGCTGACGACATCTCCGGGCGGTGGCGATAATCGGAATCGGGTGTGGAGCGGCGGAGCGAATCGATGCAGGAGGAAGTGGTCGACCGGCAGGAGCAGCCGATTGCGGCAGGCTCGCAGCCCATGGTCGACGCCCTGCGCGAATCGATGGCCGGGCAGGTCGAGATGGCCTATCGCCGCGATCGGCTGCTCGCTTGGCTGGCGCTGACCGCCGGGGCGGGCATCATCCTGGCGATTCCGTTCGCGCTGCGCTCGGGCTCCGAATTCTTCCTGCCGGTGACGATCGCGCTGGTGATCGCGGTGGCGATGGTGCCGCTGCTCGAATGGCTCGAGCGGCGCCGCCTGCCGTCGCCGCTCGCGGCGCTGCTGTGCGTGATCATCTTCCTCGGCCTCGCCAATGCGGCGATCGCCTCGGTGATCATCCCGGCGACCGAATGGTTCGCGCGGCTGCCGTCGCGCATCCAGCTGATCCGCAAGAATCTCTCGCCGCTGATCGACATCTATTCCTCGTTCGAACGCTTCGTCGACGAGACGATGGGATCGTTGTTGCGCAACACCGCGCGCGGGCGGACGGTGACCGTGCAGGAACCCAACTCGCTGTTCGACTATGTCGCCAGCTCGGCGCCGCACGCGCTGGTCCAGCTCGTCTTCGCGACGCTCGTTGTCTATTTCTTCCTGTCGAGCTGGACGCGGATGCGCCGCCGCACGATCACCAGCCGCGGCAGCTTCTCGAGCGCGATGACGACCGCGCGGGTGATCCAGGAGATGGTCGACCGCACCTCGGCCTATCTGGCGACGATCACCGCGGTGAACATCGGCATGGGCGTCCTCGTCTCGCTGATGCTGTGGTTCGCCGGCATGCCCAGCCCGATCATGTGGGGCGGCCTCGTCGCGATCTTCAACTATGTCCCCTATTTCGGGCCGATCGTGGCGGCGGGCCTGCTCGCGGTCGGCGGGCTGATGACCTTCTCCGATCTCGGCTATGCGCTCGTGCCCGCGCTGCTGTTCGTCGCGGTCCACCTGGTCGAGGCCAATGTGCTGACGCCGATGCTGGTCGGCCGCCGGCTGACGATCAACCCGTTGCTGATCCTCGTCGCGCTCAGTTTCTGGAGCTGGGTGTGGGGCACCGCGGGGGCGCTGCTCGCGGTTCCGCTGCTGATCATCCTGAAGACGATCCTCGATGCCGCGGGCTGGCCCGACATCGCCGGTTTCCTGTTCGCGGAAGGCACCTTCACCAACACGCATCAGGACGAGGATGCGGCTTTGCCGCCCGAGCTCAGAAAATGATGCCGGCCCATGTTGACAGGGGGGCGGGGCTCCACTAGGTGCCCCCTCCACCGACACAGTTCGCGGGTGTAGCTCAGTTGGTTAGAGCGCCGGCCTGTCACGCCGGAGGTCGCGGGTTCGAGCCCCGTCACTCGCGCCACTTCTCCTGAAAAGGTGGCTTTTTGGACCGGACGGGATGGTGCGCCATCCTCCGGCCCCTGCGCTGCTGGCGTCGGTTCCGCGCAGCAAGATCTTCCGATCCCCGCCCCGATCCCGCGCACGCGCGGCCGCTGCCGCTCGCACGTCCCGCCGCGATCGGCCCGCCGCAGCTTTCAGCCTTTCTTAAACCAATTGCTGAGAGAGACGGGAGAGAGTTTGTTACCTTGCCGGGCGCTTTCTGCTATCAGCCAGGCTGGGATCGGTCAGGGCAACCGGAAGGAGCGTCGGTTGAATCTATTGCGTTCCCTTATCCGCGGCCGCCGTCGCGCGGTCCGGCCCGGCGGGGAACGTTTGCCCGACGCCACCTATGTCGAGCTCGTCCAGTCGCTGTTCGGGTACACCGCTCCCGCGATGATCATGACGCTGTGCTTCGCGGGCACCGGCGCCTTCCTGATGACGCGCATCGACGATCCTCTGCTGCTGCTGTTCTACGGCCTCGGGCTGATCGCCTCGGCGATCCGGCTGTTCGCCCTGTTCGGCCTGCGCCGCCGGGCGATGGTGCCGGGCCTCGGCGTCCATGTCGCCAGCGCGATCGAGCGCGGCTTCGGCCTGGCCTATATCGGCTTCGCGGTCGCCTTCGGCGCCTTCGCGGCGCGGGCCTATGCGATCGCCACGCCGGATCTGCATATCCCGCTCGTCGCGCTCGTCTACGGCTATGGCGCCGGCGTCGCGGCGACGGTCGCGTTGCGCCTGTGGATCAGCGTCACCGCGATCCTGATCGCGATCGTGCCGATGATCCTGACCGCCATGCTGATGCCCGATGGCGCGCATTGGGGGGCGGCGTTGCTCACCGCGCTGTTCCTGGCCGGCGGCGTCATGTCGATGGTCCAGCGCTACCACGAGACCGCGGCCCAGATCTCGATGCGCCGGCTGATGGAGACGCTGGCCCGGCAGGACGATCTCACCGGCCTGCCCAACCGCCTCGTGCTGCGCGAGCGCTTCGAGCAGCTGATCGCCCGCGCCGACGAATCGGAGCTGATCGCGGTCCATTGCCTCGACATCAACCAGCTTGAGCCGGTCAACGAGATGTACGGTCACATGGCCGGGGATGCCCTGCTCAAGGCGATCGCGCAGCGGCTGCGCCGGGTGGTGCGGGGCGACAATCTCGTCATCCATCTCAATGGCGACGATTTCGTCGTGATCCAGCCCGGCATGGCCGACGCTGCGGAGGCGCAGGGGCTGGCCCACCAGATCGTCGCCACGCTCGACAAGAGCTATGCGGTCGCGGGCGAGGACATCATCATCACCGCCAATATCGGCTATGCCATCGACCTGCAGCAGGGCGCCGACCTCGAACGGCTGCTGCTGAGCGCCGAGCGCGCCCTGAAGAGCAGCAAGCGCGGGGCGACCGGCGTCTCGGCCTATGACGGCACCCGCTGGGGCGGGGCGGCCGGCGAGAACGGCTGATCCGCGCGTCCTGCGCGGATCGCGGTCAGTCCATCACCCGCATCGCGGTCTCGATCCGGCCGCCGTCGATCGTCAGCATGTTGAAGGAGGGGCGCGACGCGCGGGTGCGGTGCGACAGCGTGCCGGCGCCGATCACCCGGATCTCGCGCCCGCCCGCCTCGATCACCGCGTCGAACGGGTCGTGGACATGGCCGCTGAGCACCGCGTCCGCACCCGCCTCGGCGAGCTGCGCCAGGGCATTGGCTCCGCCCAGCGTCCGCCCGCGCGAGCGTATGTCCTCGCGGTCGACCAGCGGATGGTGCGCGGCGACGATCGCGATCCCGTCGCGGGTCTTGCGCTTCAGCATCTCCAGCGCCGTGGTCAGGCTCCTGCGGCCGACCACCCCCCAGGACCAGTTGCGCCGCAGCTGGACGCGCGCCGTCGTCTTCAGCGGGACGATATGGAGCCCCGGCAGGTCGAGCGGCCGCTCGAGGTGCCGCTTCACCCGCTGGAACCGCCGATAGGGGTGCAGCAGGCGCGGCACCGGGTTCCACGGCAGGTCGTGATTGCCGGGCTCGATCGTCAGCGGGACGCCCAACGCCTCCAGCCAGCGCGCCGCCGCCTCGAACTCGTGCCGCCGCGCGCGCATCGTCAGGTCGCCGGTCACCGCGACCGCATCGGGCCGCTCGGCCGCGACGGTCCCGGCGAACCAGGCGAGCGCATCCTCGTCGGCACAGCCGAAATGGAGGTCGCTGACGTGGAAGACGCGAATGCTCATGCCTGATCCTCTGCGGCGGGCGCCCCGTCGAGCGTCCGGACGAACTGCAGCCTGCTCATGCCATGGGTAACGCGCACCGGCGCCGGAAGCTTCGTCGCCTCGCCGTCGAACAGCAGATGGATCGCCCGTCCGCCCGTCAATATCGCCTCGTCGGGGCGCGACAGGGCGACATGGGGGGAGGCGCGCCAGTCGCCGGCCAGCCATGCGAGGCCGAGCCGCGCGGCCTGCAGCCAGCTGTCGATGTCGATCGCGGCGACGTCCATGCCGCCGCCGCCGGGGATGATCGCGATCGCCCGGTGCCGGCGCCGCCGCGGGCCGCCCTGCAGCCGCACGCCGCCGGCGAAGCTGCGCGCCCAGGCGAGCCGCGCGGCGCGCCAGGCGGCGGCCAGGCGGCCCTTGCGCACCGCTTCGCGGGCCCGCGCCCAGACCGAGGGTGGCCCGGCGATCAGCGCGACATAGGCGCGGTGCGGGCCGGCGGCGACATAGGGCAGGGGGATGGCGGCCGGGCCGTCCCCTGCGGTCGTCCTCGCCAGGATCGTCGCCGGGTCGGCGGGACCGTGCAGCTGGCGGGCCAGCATGTTCATCGTCCCGCCGGGCAGGATCAGCACGCGCCCCGCCCAGCGGTCGAGCGCGGTGGCGGCGGCGGCGATGGTGCCGTCGCCGGCGAACAGGACGAGCAGCTCGATCCGCGCGGCGGCCAGCTGCTCGGGGGTCGGCAGGGGGTCGTCGGGGAAGATGCTGGTGCCGGCGGGCACGAGGCCCGGAACGGCGGCGAGCGGATCGGCCGAGCTCGCCCCCGGGACCGAGCCGGAGGAGGGGTTGACGATCAGCCAGGCGCGCATGGCGATGGAATGGCCGTCGCCGGTCGCGGTTCCCCGGCCGCGACGGGCGGCAAGAAAAAGGCCCGCCGGAGCGATCCGGCGGGCCATGGGAAAGCGAAGGGGATCGGATCAGTCGATCATCGCCAGCGCGCCGGCCATGCCGCGCTGCGCGACCTCGTGCGACATCGCATTGCCGTTCAGGGTCGCCATGTCGACATTGGGCTGGTCGAGCACCGCCTTGTACAGGTCGCGCGCCTCGGCGCCGCGCTTCTCGCCCAGGCGGATGGCGGCGAGGTTCAGCAGCACTTCGGGGGAGCGGTCGCCCTTCTGGTAGGCGGCCTCGAGCTTGCGCTCGACGGTGCCGTAGCGACCCTTGGAGATCGATCCCGCGCCATAAGGATCGGCAATTTCGGTCGGCTGGGCAAGAGCCGGAACCGCAATGGCCAGAGCCGCACCGACGAGAACGCAATTGAACTTCATGGCAACCCTCCGATTCGAAACCGTTGTTTGTTGCATCATGATGACAGAATCGCCGGAATTCGGAAGAATTTTGTTGTTTCACTTTTATGACAACTTCGGAGAATAAAATCGATTGGGCGACTCTCATTGAAAGAACTGGTCGATCGATCGGAGGACTGAAGGGATTGCTGGAGCGGCCCGGCAGGAGCCCGTCGCTCCGACCAGGCTCCGGTGGACGCTGGAACAAGGGCGTATCCCCACAGTCGTCACCCCGGGCCAGACCCGGGGTCCCGCTTCCTTTCTCGTCCATCGAATGGGGGCAGACGGCGGCCGGGTTCCTGCTTTTGCACGGTCGCCCGGCCGGAGAAGCCAAGAAGCGGGACCCCGGGTCAAGCCCGGGGTGACGGTGCAAGGGATGGCGAACAGGCGAGGCTGCGGCCCTCGAACCGGCCGGGAGAGCGGAGCGTGCCATTCCCCACAGTCGTCACCCCGGGCCAGACCCGGGGTCCCGCTTCCTTTCTCGTCCATCGAATGGGGGCAGACGGCGGGCCGGGTTCCTGCTTCTGCACGATCGTACGGCCGGAGAAGCCAAGAAGCGGGACCCCGGGTCAAGCCCGGGGGGACGGTGTAAGTGGTGGCGAACAGGCGAGGCTGCGGCCCTCGGACCGGCCGGGAGAGCGGAGTGTGCCATTCCCCACAGTCGTCACCCCGGGCCTGACCCGGGGTCCCGCTTCCTTTCTCGTCCATCGAACGGGGGCAGACCGCCGGCCGGGTTCCTGCTTCTGCACGATCGCCCGGCCGGAGAAGCCAAGAAGCGGGACCCCGGGTCAAGCCTGGGGTGACGGTGCAAGGGGTGGCGAACAGGCGAGGCTGCGGCCCTTGGACCGGCCGGGAGAGCGGAGCGTGCCATTCCCCACAGTCGTCACCCCGGGCCTGACCCGGGGTCCCGCTTCTTTCTCGTCCATCAAATGGGGCAGACCGCCGGCCGAGTGCCTGCTTCTGCACGATCGTCCGGCCGGAGAAGCCAAGAAGCGGGACCCCGGGTCAAGCCGGGGGGACGGTGCAAGGGGTGGCGAACAGGCGAGGCTGCGGCCCTCGGACCGGCCGGGAGAGGGGAGCGTGCCATTCCCCACAGTCGTCACCCCGGGCCAGACCCGGGGTCCCGCTTCCTTTCTCGTCCGTCGATGGGGGCAGACGGCGGCCGGGTTCCTGCTTCAGCACGATCGCCCGGCCGGAGAAGCCAAGAAGCGGGACCCCGGGTCAAGCCCGGGGTGACGGGTGCATGGGGGGCGAACAGCCGTTTCCGACGCGCTCAACCAGGGCGCCCGATGGACGCACCAAGCCGGTCGGCACCTCGCCCCCATAGAAAAACCCCGCCGGCTCGCACCGGCGGGGTTCCTGTCTCGCGACGATCGGGCCTCAGGCCGCGATCACTTCTCGGTCAGATAATCGCCGGCATCGGCATCGGTGCCGTGCGACTCGCCGACGACCGCGCCGAGCGGATCGTCACCGGTGTCGGCCTGCACCGGCTGGCGCAGCTCGGCGGCATGCTCCTCGGCGGCGCTCTGCGGCGCGATCAGCGACTCCTGCCAGTTGCGCTGCGCGGCGCGGAGCGCGGCGTCGCGGCTGGTGGCGGTGACCCGCAGGCGGCTCATGCCGGCGCCGGTACCCGCCGGGATCAGCCGGCCGACGATGACGTTCTCCTTGAGGCCGTTCAGCGTGTCGACCTTGCCCTGCACCGACGCGTCGGTGAGGACCCGGGTCGTCTCCTGGAACGACGCCGCCGAGATGAACGAGCGCGTCTGGAGCGAGGCCTTGGTGATGCCGAGCAGGACGGGCTTGCCATGGGCGATCGCGCGGTTCTCGGCTTCCGCCTTGGCGTTGATCTCGTCCATCTCCTCGCGGTCCACCTGTTCGCCGGGGAGCAGGGTGGTGTCGCCGCCGTCGGTGATCTCGACCTTCTGCAGCATCTGGCGGACGATCGTCTCGATGTGCTTGTCGTTGATCTTCACGCCCTGGAGACGATAGACCTCCTGGATTTCCGAGACGAGATATTCCGCGAGCGGCTCGATGCCGAGCACCTCGAGGATATCGTGCGGATCGGGCGAGCCGCCGATCAGGTTGTCGCCGCGCTTGACGTAATCGCCTTCCTGCACGTCGATGACCTTCGACTTCGGCACCAGATACTCGACCGCATCCGAGCCGTCGTCCGGACGGATGATGATCTTGCGCTTCGCCTTGTAGTCCTTGCCGAACTCGACGCGGCCCGAGACCTTCGCGATGATCGCGTTCTCCTTGGGCTTGCGCGCCTCGAACAGCTCGGCGACGCGGGGCAGACCGCCGGTGATGTCGCGGGTCTTGGCGGACTCGCGGCTGACGCGGGCGAGAACCTCGCCGGCCTTCACCGTCTGGCCGTCCTCGACCGAGAGCATCGCGCCCGGCGCCAGCATGTAGCGCGCGGTTTCGCCCGAGCTGTCGTCGAGCAGGGTCAGGCGCGGACGGAGGTCTTCCTTCCGGCTGGTGACGCGATACTCGATGACGACCTTCTGGCTGATGCCGGTGGCCTCGTCGGTCTGCTCGGTGAGCGTCTGGTTGTCGATCAGGTCCTGATACTTCACGACGCCGCCGGTTTCGGTGATCACCGGCATGGTGAACGGATCCCACTCGGCGATGCGGTCGCCCTTGGTGACCTTGGCGCCGTCGTCGAGCAGCAGATGCGCACCATAAGGCAGGCGATGGGTCGCGCGCTCGCGGCCCTCGCTGTCGATGATCGCGACTTCGCCGCTGCGGCTGAGCGAGACGTGGCGGCCGCGCGGATCGGTGATCGTGCGGAGCTCGCGATACTCGACGGTGCCGTCGGCGACCGATTCGAGGTTCGACTGCTCGTTGAGCTGGGCCGCGCCGCCGATGTGGAAGGTCCGCATCGTCAGCTGGGTGCCCGGCTCGCCGATCGACTGCGCCGCGATGACGCCGACCGCTTCGCCGATGTTCACCGGCGTACCGCGGGCGAGGTCACGGCCGTAGCAGGCCGCGCAGACGCCGCCCTTCGATTCGCAGACCAGCGGGCTGCGGATCTTGACGCCCTGGACGCCGATCGCCTCGATCGCGGCGACCATCGGCTCGTCGAGCAGCGTGCCCTCGGGGATGAGGACCTCGTTGTTCTTCGAATCGACGATATCCTCGGCCGTGGTGCGGCCCAGGATGCGCTCGCCCAGCGAGGCGATGGTGGCACCGCCCTGGACGATCGCCTTCATGTCGAGCGCGCGGTCGGTGCCGCAGTCGACCTCGACGACGACGCAGTCCTGCGACACGTCGACGAGACGGCGGGTCAGGTAGCCCGAGTTCGCCGTCTTCAGAGCGGTGTCGGCGAGACCCTTGCGGGCGCCGTGGGTCGAGTTGAAATACTCGAGAACCGTGAGGCCTTCCTTGAAGTTCGAGATGATCGGGGTCTCGATGATCTCGCCCGACGGCTTGGCCATCAGGCCGCGCATGCCGGCGAGCTGCTTGATCTGCGCGGCGCTACCGCGGGCACCGGAGTGCGCCATCATGTAGATCGCGTTGATCGGCTTCTCGCGCCCGTCCTCGCCCTTCTTGACCGCCGAGATCTCCTTCATCATCTCGGCCGCCACGCGGTCGCCGCACCGCGACCAGGCGTCGATCACCTTGTTGTACTTCTCCTGCTGCGTGATCAGGCCGTCCTGATATTGCTGCTCGAAGTCCTTCACCAGCAGACGGGTCTCCTCGACCTCCTTCTCCTTGGCTTCGGGGATGATCATGTCGTCCTTGCCGAACGAGATGCCGGCCTGGAAGGCGTGGCGGAAGCCCAGCGCCATGATCGCGTCGGCGAACAGCACCGTCTCCTTCTGGCCGGTGTGGCGATAGACGATGTCGATGACGTCGCCGATCTCCTTCTTGGTCAGCAGGCGGTTGACCGTCTCGAACGGCACCTTGTGGCTCTTCGGCAGCGTCTCGCCGAGCAGCATGCGGCCCGGCGTCGTCTCGACGCGCTTCATATACTGGTTGCCGTCCTCGTCGGTCTGCGGGACGCGGCTGATGATCTTGGTGTGCAGCGTGACCGCCTTGGCGGCGAGCGCCTGGTGGACTTCCTGCATGTCCGAGATCAGCGATCCCTCGCCCGGCTCGCCTTCCTTCATCATCGACAGATAATAGAGGCCCAGCACCATGTCCTGCGACGGCACGATGATCGGCTTGCCGTTCGCGGGCGACAGGATGTTGTTGGTCGACATCATCAGGACGCGCGCTTCCAGCTGCGCCTCGAGCGACAGCGGGACGTGGACGGCCATCTGGTCGCCGTCGAAGTCGGCGTTGAAGGCCGAGCAGACCAGCGGGTGGAGCTGGATCGCCTTGCCCTCGATCAGCACCGGCTCGAACGCCTGGATGCCGAGGCGGTGGAGCGTCGGCGCGCGGTTCAGCAGCACCGGATGCTCGCGGATCACCTCGTCGAGGATGTCCCAGACCTCCTTGCGCTCCTTCTCGACCCACTTCTTGGCCTGCTTCAGGGTCATCGACAGACCCTTGGCGTCCAGGCGGGCGTAGATGAACGGCTTGAACAGCTCGAGCGCCATCTTCTTCGGCAGGCCGCACTGGTGCAGCTTGAGCTCGGGACCGGTCACGATCACCGAACGGCCCGAATAGTCGACGCGCTTGCCGAGCAGGTTCTGGCGGAAGCGGCCCTGCTTGCCCTTGAGCATGTCGCTGAGCGACTTCAGCGGACGCTTGTTGGCGCCGGTGATCGTGCGGCCGCGGCGGCCGTTGTCGAACAGCGCGTCGACCGACTCCTGCAGCATGCGCTTCTCGTTGCGGACGATGATGTCCGGCGCGCGCAGCTCCATCAGCCGCTTGAGGCGGTTGTTGCGGTTGATCACGCGGCGATAGAGGTCGTTGAGGTCCGACGTCGCGAAGCGGCCGCCGTCGAGCGGGACCAGCGGGCGGAGATCCGGCGGGATGACCGGGATCACCTCGAGGATCATCCACTCGGGACGGTTGCCCGATTCGAGGAAGCTCTCGACGACCTTGAGTCGCTTGATGATCTTCTTGGGCTTCAGCTCGGACTTGGTCTCGGCGAGCTCCTTGAGGAGATCCTCCTTCTCGCCCTCGAGATCGAGTTCCTCGAGCATGCGGCGGACCGCCTCGGCGCCGATGCCGGCCGAGAAGGCGTCCTCGCCATATTCGTCCTGCGCCTCGAGCAGCTCGTCCTCGTTGAGGAGCTGATATTTCTCCAGCGGGGTCAGGCCCGGCTCGATGACGATGTAGCTCTCGAAGTAGAGCACGCGCTCGAGCTGCTTGAGCTGCATGTCGAGCAGCAAGCCGATGCGCGACGGCAGCGACTTCAGGAACCAGATGTGCGCGACCGGGGCGGCCAGCTCGATATGGCCCATCCGCTCGCGGCGGACCTTCGAGACGGTGACCTCAACGCCGCACTTCTCGCAGACGATGCCCTTGTACTTCATGCGCTTGTACTTGCCGCACAGGCACTCGTAATCCTTAATCGGACCGAAGATGCGCGCGCAGAACAGGCCGTCACGCTCGGGCTTGAACGTGCGGTAGTTGATCGTCTCCGGCTTCTTGATCTCGCCGAAGGACCAGCTGCGGATGCGCTCCGGGCTGGCGATGCCGATCTGGATCTGGTCGAAGGTCTCGGGCTTCGCGACCGGATTGGCGAAATTGGTCAGTTCGTTCATGTTTCAGTCCCTCTGAAGGGTCAATCTCTCGGGCGGAGCGGCCGGCCCCTGCCTTCGGGAGGCAGGGGCTCCGGCCCTTACTCCGCCGCTTCGGCGATGCCGTCCTCGTCGTCCGTCGTCTCGATCGAGGACAGTTCGACGTTCAGGCCGAGCGACCGCATTTCCTTGACGAGCACGTTGAAGCTCTCGGGGATGCCGGCCTCGAAGGTGTCGTCGCCCTTGACGATCGCCTCGTAGACCTTGGTGCGGCCGACGACGTCGTCCGACTTCACCGTCAGCATCTCCTGCAGCGTATAGGCGGCGCCGTAGGCCTGGAGCGCCCAGACCTCCATTTCGCCGAAGCGCTGGCCGCCGAACTGGGCCTTGCCGCCCAGCGGCTGCTGGGTGACGAGGCTGTACGGCCCGATCGAACGCGCGTGGATCTTGTCGTCCACGAGGTGGTGGAGCTTCAGCATGTAGATGTAGCCCACGGTCACCTTGCGGTCGAACTGGTCGCCGGTGCGGCCGTCGAACAGTTCCACCTGGCCGCTCTCGTCGAGCCCGGCGCGGCGGAGCATCTCGGCGACGTCGGCCTCGCGGGCGCCGTCGAACACCGGGGTCGCCATCGGCACGCCGTTTTTCAGCAGGCCCGCCATCTCGACGATCTGGTCGGTCGAACGGCCGTCGATGTCGGCATGATATTCCTTGCCGTAGACCGTCTTGAGCCGCTCGATCACCGCGGTCGGCGGGGTCGCCCCCTGCGCGTCGGGATTGGCTTCGCGCCACGCTTCGAGCGCATGGGTCACCTGCTTGCCGAGGCCGCGGGCGGCCCAGCCGAGGTGGGTCTCGAAGATCTGGCCGACGTTCATCCGGCTCGGCACGCCGAGCGGGTTGAGCACGATGTCGACCGGCGTGCCGTCCTCGAGGAACGGCATGTCCTCCTGCGGCAGGATGCGGCTGATCACACCCTTGTTGCCGTGGCGGCCGGCCATCTTGTCGCCCGGCTGCAGCTTGCGCTTCACCGCGACGAACACCTTGACCATCTTGAGCACGCCCGGGGGCAGTTCGTCGCCGCGCTGCAGCTTCTCGACCCGGTCCTCGAACTTCTTGACGATCAGGCCGACGGCTTCGTCATACTGGGCCTTGACCGCCTCGAGGTCCGCCTGGCGGGCGTCGTCCTGCACCGCGAACTTCCACCATTCGCGCCGCTCGACCTCCTCGAGCAACGCCTCGTCGATCTCGGAGCCCTTCTTGATGCCCTTCGGCGCCGCGGTCGCGACCTGGCCGAGCAGCATCTCCTTCAGTCGCGCATAGTTGGCGCGGTTGAGGATGGCGCGTTCGTCCTCGCGGTCCTTCGTCAGGCGGTCGATCTCCTCGCGCTCGATCGCCATCGCGCGCTCGTCCTTGTCGATGCCGTGGCGGTTGAACACGCGCACGTCGACGACGGTGCCCGAGACGCCCGGCGGCAGGCGCAGCGAGGTGTCGCGGACGTCGGAGGCCTTCTCGCCGAAGATGGCGCGGAGGAGCTTCTCCTCCGGCGTCATCGGGCTTTCGCCCTTCGGCGTGATCTTGCCGCACAGGATGTCGCCCGGCTCGACCTCGGCGCCGATGTAGACGATGCCCGCCTCGTCGAGGTTGCGCAGCGCTTCCTCGCCGACGTTCGGGATGTCGCGGGTGATGTCTTCCGGCCCGAGCTTGGTGTCGCGGGCCATCACCTCGAACTCGTCGATGTGGATCGAGGTGAAGACGTCGTCCTTCACGATCCGCTCGGAGATCAGGATCGAGTCCTCGTAGTTGTAGCCGTTCCACGGCATGAACGCGACGAGGACGTTGCGGCCCAGCGCCAGCTCGCCGAACTCGGTCGACGGGCCGTCGGCGATGATGTCGCCGGCGTTGACGAACTCGCCGACCTTCACCAGCGGGCGCTGGTTGATGCAGGTCGACTGGTTCGAGCGCTGGAACTTCATCAGCGTGTAGATGTCGACGCCCGACTTGCCCGCGTCGACCGAGCCGGTGGCGCGGATGACGATGCGGGTCGCGTCGACCTGGTCGACGATGCCCGAGCGCCGGGCCCCGATCGCGGCGCCCGAGTCACGGGCGACGGTCTCTTCCATGCCGGTGCCGACGAACGGCGCCTCGGCCCGAACGAGCGGCACCGCCTGGCGCTGCATGTTCGATCCCATCAGCGCGCGGTTGGCGTCGTCGTTCTCCAGGAACGGGATCAGCGATGCGGCGACCGACACCAGCTGCTTGGGGCTGACGTCCATCAGGGTGATGTGGTCGCGCGGCGCCATCAGGAACTCGCCGGCCTCGCGGGCCGACACCAGGTCCTCGACGAAGCGGCCCTCGGCATCGAGCTCGGCGTTCGCCTGCGCGATGGTGTGCTTGGCCTCTTCCATCGCCGACAGATAGACGACGTCGTTGGTGACCTTGTGCTCGATGATCTTGCGGTACGGCGTCTCGATGAAGCCGTATTTGTTGACCCGGCTGAAGCTCGCGAGCGAGTTGATCAGGCCGATGTTCGGGCCTTCCGGCGTCTCGATCGGGCAGATCCGGCCATAATGGGTCGGGTGGACGTCGCGGACCTCGAAGCCCGCGCGCTCGCGGGTGAGGCCGCCCGGCCCGAGCGCCGAGACGCGACGCTTGTGCGTCACTTCGGAGAGCGGGTTGGTCTGGTCCATGAACTGCGACAGCTGCGACGAGCCGAAGAATTCGCGGACCGCGGCGACCGCGGGCTTGGCGTTGATCAGGTCGTTCGGCATCGCCGTCGACACGTCGACCGACGACATGCGCTCCTTCACGGCGCGCTCCATGCGGAGCAGGCCGACGCGGTACTGGTTCTCGAGCAGCTCGCCCACCGAACGGACGCGGCGGTTGCCGAGATTGTCGATGTCGTCGATCTCGCCCTTGCCGTCCTTCAGGTCGACCAGCGTCTTGACGACCGCGAGGATGTCCTCCGCGCGCAGCGTGGTGACGGTGTCCTCGGCGTCGAGCTCGAGGCGCATGTTGAGCTTGACGCGGCCGACGGCCGACAGGTCGTAGCGCTCGGCGTCGAAGAACAGGCCGGCGAACAGCGCCTCGGCGGTCTCCTTCGTCGGCGGCTCGCCGGGGCGCATGACGCGATAGATCTCGCTCAGCGCATGGTCGCGATCCTCGACCTTGTCGGCCTTGAGGGTGTTGCGGATCCACGGACCGGTCGAGACATGGTCGATGTCGAGCAGGTCGACATGGTCGAAGCCCGCCTTGTCGAGCGCCTCGAGATTCTCGGGGCTGACCTCGTCGCCGGCCTCGATGTAGATGCGGCCGGTCGACTCGTCGATCAGGTCGTGGGCCGAATAGCGGCCGTAGATCTGGTCGGTCGGGATCAGCAGCGTCTCGAGTCCGTCCTTGCCCGCCTTGTTCGCGGCGCGCGGCGAAATCTTGGTGCCGGCCGGGAAGACGATCTCGCCGGTGTCGGCGTTGACGACGTCGAACGCCGGCTTCTGGCCGCGCCAGTTCTCGGCGACGAAGGGAACCTTCCAGCCGTTCTCGCCGCGCACGAAGCGCTGCGTGCGGTAGAAATAGTTGAGGATCTCCTCGCCCGACATGCCCTGCAGGCGGATGCGCGCGACGCGGCCCATCTTCTCGCCCTCGGCGGTCTGGATCGTGCCGCCCGGGATGATCGCGCCGGTCGGGTCCTCGATGGTGACGAGGCTGCCGCTGACGGCCTTGACCCGGCAGGCGCGGTTGACGCCCGAGATCGCGACGATGTCGCCGACCTCGAACTTGCCCTTCTCCGGGGTCACGTCGAGCACCGCGTCGCCCAGCGCGCGCAGCAGCGAGGTGACGGGCAGCTTACGCTTGCGGTCGATGCGGACGTTGACGATGTCCTTGGCGTCGAACTCGAAGTCGAGCCACGAGCCGCGATAGGGGATGACGCGCGCGGCGAAGAGATATTTGCCCGAGGCGTGGGTCTTGCCGCGGTCATGGTCGAACAGCACGCCCGGCGAACGGTGCATCTGCGAGACGATGACGCGCTCGGTGCCGTTGATCAGGAAGGTGCCGTTCTCGGTCATGAGCGGCATGTCGCCCATGTAGACGTCCTGCTCCTTGATATCGAGGACCGAACGGGTGTCCGTATCGGGATCGACCTCGAACACGATCAGGCGGAGGGTCACGCGCATCGGCGCCGCATAGGTCATGCCGCGCTGGCGGCACTCGTCGGTGTCGTACTTCGGGTCTTCCAGCTCGTACTGGACGAAGTCGAGCTCGGCGGTGCCGGCGAAGTCGCGGATCGGGAAGACCGAGCGCAGCGTCTTCTCCAGCCCCGACACATAGCCGTCGGCCGGTCGCGAACGCAGGAACTGCTCGTAGGATTCGCGCTGAACCTCGATCAGGTTCGGCATCTGGACGACTTCGTGGATGTTCCCGAAGACCTTGCGGATGCGCTTCTTGGCGGTCGCCGGAACTGCCTGGGTGGCCATGCGTATCTTCCCTCGCGTCAAAAACTTTTTTCCGCCTTTCAGCGGCCCGCAGCCCGATTCGCGGGAGTCATCCCACGACGAAAAGTGCGGGTCCGGGCTGATCGGAACCGCACTGCCAGCGTTCTGGAAACCCTTGAAATCCTTCTCCAATTCGTCGCGGTCCATTCGCTGGAAGGACCGTGTCCCGGAGGGTCAAGGGCGGCACCCGCGCTCTGCGCGTCGGGCATCTGCCGATGTGAGTAGACGGGCTATATAGTCCCGGCCCCTCGCTTTGGGAAGGGGGGCATCGCGCGGAAGCGGGAAGGGGCCATCGCCCTGCAGCCGCAGCCCGCCGCGCGCCTTATATTTCCGGCGCTCTCTGTCCGGCTTTCTGCAACAGGTCGCGCCGGGCCGCATCCGCCGCGCCTTGGGCGACCCCGATCGCCTGCTCTGCGCCTCGCCCCATCATCCCATAGTCCGCCACGCCCAGCTGGAAATCGGTGACGATGTCGTTCCGCGCCTGGATCAGGGCCTGCACGACGCGCGGGCATGTCTCGCGGACCCGCTTCATCAGCACGGGATCCAGGACGGCGCCGTTGTTCGGAGGCGAAACATAGAGCGACACGGTGCCGGTCTCGGTTCGCAGCTTGCAGTCGGGGTCGATGGGCTGGGCGCCGGGCTTTCCGTCCGCTCCCCAATACCAGTAGAACAGGTCGGGCCTGCGCTCAAAATGCGGCGGGCCATATTTGTCGACCAGGCTCTTCAAGGCGCTGGCCCTGGATGGCCCCTCGTTCGGCGCATAGGTGATGTGCCGCCCGACATACCAGACCTGCGGCGATGCGGGCGGCCCCAGCAGCAGGGCGCCCAGCTCGTTGTTCAGCCCAGGCTGCGACATGTTCTTGGCATAGAGTCCGCTCAGGAACCGCTTGTCGAGCGGCTTCGGCAACGGTCCCAGCTTTTCCTCATATTCGGTGAAGCCGGAAGCGGCGGAAGCCTTGAAGGCGGCGCGCGCTTCCGCGAGCGACTGGCCGATCGCCACGCCGAGGATCTCGAGCGGCGGCGACCCCGGGGCCATCAGCGGCGCGCTGCCGATCGCGACATCCTCTGGCAACGCCTCGGCCGTAGGCGAAGGGGGCGCGGCCGCCGCAGCGGCGGCCGGCTCCACGGTGCCGGCGTCGCGCTGCGCCGCATTTTCGTGCCGGTCGGACCCGCAGGCCGACAGGATCGTGGCCGCCAGTGCCAGGCCGGTCATGGGTCGTTTCTTCATAAGGTCCGCCTCTCCACGATAGATGGGCCCATCCGACCGGCCGATGCACCGGGCGAGGATGGCTCAGAATGTCATCGGGCAGTTCTTGCCGGCCATTTCGTTGCGCAGGTCGATCATGTCCTTTTGGAGGTTCGACATCTTCGCGGCGATCTTCTCCGTCGAGGCGCCATCCGCATAGGCATCCGCCGCCATGTGCATGGCGTCGGCGGATTTCGCCCTGGCTTCGGCCGCCAGGTCCTCGCAGCTCCTCGTGCATCCCCCGAGCCCCAGCCCCAGCATCAGGATGCAGGGCGCGATCACCATCCGGAATCTCATCGAAGCCCTCCCTGATCGTTCGACACGGTCGAAACTGAAACCGGGGAGGGCCGGACCGTCAATCGATCGCAAGGGACTACTCCACAAGAGCCGGCCGGGTCGGCCCCGGGGGGGCGGGCGGGGACGCCCTGTTCAGGGTGGGGTTGGAGGGGGCGGGTTTGGGATGGCGGGCGCTTCCTTTCCGACCGGGGCCCGTCATCGCCTCGCGACGCTTGCATCCGGCCCGCCCCTGACACAATTTGGCTCCGACCGGATACTGGTCCGACCAGATTGCAGAGACATGCCGATGACCCGCCCCCGCCCCGTCTTCCTCGCCGTCGCCGCTGCCTTCGTCGCCCTGGCGGCCGTCGCTCCTGCCACCGGCGCCCAGCTCAAGACCGCTACGCCCTCGCTGCAGGGCGCCACGGTCGGGGAAACGGTGGCCGCGATGAAGCCGGGCGATTTCCTGTGGGCGCCGCAGGTCGCGCCCGAGGGCCCGGTGGTGATCGTCGTCTCGATCGCGCAGCAGCGGGCCTATGCCTATCGCAACGGCATCCCGATCGGCGTCTCGACCGTGTCGACCGGCAAGAAGGGGCATGAGACGCCGACCGGCGTGTTCACGCTCCTCCAGAAGAATATCGACCACAAGTCGAACCTCTACGACAGCGCCCCCATGCCCTATATGCAGCGGCTGACCTGGGACGGGATCGCGATGCACGCGGGCAACCTGCCGGGCTATCCGGCGTCGCACGGCTGCGTCCGCCTGCCGATGGGCTTCGCCAAGCTGCTCTACGGCATCACCAGGCTCGGCCTGACCGTGATCGTCACCGCCGGGGCCGAGGTGCCGCGCTTCGCGCCGTCGCCGGCGGTGCTGAGCAACACCGCCACCAGCAGCGAGAACGACCTGTTCGGCGGCTCGCTCTGGCAGCCCGAGCGCGCGAAGACCGGGCCGGTCTCGATCATCGTCAGCAGCGCCGACAAGCGCATGCTGGTGCTGCGCAACGGCGTGCCGATCGGCTCGGCGCCGGTCAAGATCGCCGGGGTGGTGACCGGCACCTCGGCCTATACGCTCGGCGCGATCGACAATGGCAACTACCGCTGGATGAAGCTGCCGATGCCGGGCGAGAGCCTCGACGGCCCGGTCGAGGTCACCCCCGACGAACGGTCGCGGCTGACGGTGCCCGAGGACATAAGGCTGGCGATGGCCGCCGTCGTCGCGCCGGGAACGACCGTGGTCGTCACCCCCGACACGCTGCGCAGCGGCGGCGCGGGCAAGAAGATGACGGTGATGACCGCGGGGAACTAGTGCGGTTTCGAGGCAGATGGGAACATCTGCCGACTCGGAAATCGCGATAAAGCAACACGTTAGACCGGCCGATCCGATGCAATCAGATCGTGAACCGTTCTAGGGGGCCGCGCGAGCTGGTCCGGCCTCCGGACGTCCTAGAGGCTGGTTCCCACGAGACGGCCGATGCCCGCGGTCAGCGCCATCGCCAGCGCGCCCCAGAACACCACCCGGGCAACGGGTTTGAATGGCCGCGCGCCGCCCGTCACCGCGCCGACCGCTCCGAGAAGGCCGAGGAAGGCTATCGAACCGACGGCCTGGCCTGCCACGATGAGCGACATCGGCAGGACCGCCGTGAGGACGAGCGGCAACGCGGCCCCGGCGGTGAAGGTCGCCGCCGAGGTCGCCGCGGCGAGCACCGGCCGCGCCGTGGTCGTCTCCGTGATGTGGAGTTCGTCGCGGCTATGCGTGCCGAGCGCATCGAACGCCGTCATCTGTTCCGCCACCGACCGGGCGGTCGCGGGGTCGACCCCCCGGCTTTCGTAGATCGCGGCAAGTTCCGCCAGCTCGGCGTCGGGGAAGCTCGCAAGCTCGTGCCGCTCGCGGGCGATATCCGATCGTTCGGTATCCGATTGCGAGCTGACCGAGACATATTCGCCCGCAGCCATCGACATGGCGCCCGCGACGAGTCCGGCGGTGCCGGCGACCAGCATCGCGGACCGGTCGGCGCCCGCCGCGGCGACGCCGAGAAGGAGGCTGGCGGTGGAAACGATCCCGTCATTGGCCCCCAGCACGGCGGCGCGCAGCCAGCCGATGCGGGAAACAAGGTGCTGCTCGCCGTGCCGTCTCATCGCTCGCCCTCCAAGGTGGCGGCATCTTTCTGCACCGGCGCCGATCTGTCTATCGGGTCCTCTACGAATAGCCATTGATCGTTCCATGCGGACGGGCGCCGGCCTTGGCATGCTGGGGCGTGAGCGCATGGGAACCCCGGATTGTACGATTTCCGGCAGGCTCCAATGCGGTTACCGGACTATAGCGTCCGGAGTGGCACGCGCCGCTTCGGCTCGCCCGCGCCGGCGGCCGCCGACGGCCCTTTCGAGCAGTCGATCGAGCGACCACGCCCCGCCCCCGCGGGCGAGCAGCGGCAGCAGGAGGCCGAACCAGCCGAGATGGGTCGGCCAGGCGTCGGGATAGACGAAGATCTCGATCACCGCGACCATGCCGATCAGGGCGGCGGCGGCCGGGCGGGTGAACAGGCCGAGGAGCAGCAGGATCGAGAAGAGATGCTCCGAATAGGTCGCGGCGTGGGCGGCGATCTCGGGCGGGATCAGTGGCAGCGCATATTCGGTGCGGAACAGCTCGTAGGTTCCGGGGGTGATCGTCAGCAGCCCCTCGACCTTGGTGCGGCCCGACAGGAAGAAGATCGCGGCGATGCCGAGCCTCGCTACGAGCAGCAACAGGGCCTGCGGCGTCCATTGTTCGAGCATGGCGGCGGCGCGACGATAATGGTCGATCGGAGAGCACATGGCGGCGATCCGTGTCCGGGGGAGGGGGCGGGCGACCCGGGGGTCGCCCGGCGGCGGGTCAGGCGGCGCGTCAGGCCTTGGGGCTGAGCGATCCCATGCCCTTGGGCGTCTTGATCTTGGTGCAGGTGCCGGCCTTGACCAGCTTCCAGGCGTCGCCCTGATAGTCGACGCGCGAGGTGCCCGCGCAGGAGGTGCCGGCCCCCGCCTTGCAGTCGTTCTTGCCGGCGAGCGAGACGCCGTAGCATTTCTCGGTCGGCGGGGCGTCGGCGGCGACGGCGGCGCTGCCGGCGACCGCGATGGCGAGGGCGGCGGCGAGCGCCGCATGGGTGGTGTGGGTCATCGAACATGTCCAGGTCTGCGCCTTCCCGCCGCGGCGGGACGACCCGGGCGAGGCTGGGAAGGCCGGGTCACGCTGCCAGTTCGGCGCGGACGGCCGAACGGTTACACCGGCCGGCGATCGTCACGTCGCGTCGCGCCGTGAGGTCGGGATGTGAGGTCGCGATGTGAAGTCGGGATGTGACGGCGGGTGTAACCAGGCGCGTCTCCCCTGCGAATAGGCTATCAGGAGCGTGCATGCGGGCAAGCGAAGACGAGCTCAGGGCGATGATGATCGGCGGTCTCGATGGGGACGCGGCGATCTATGCCGCGCTGTTGTCCGCGCTCGTGCCGCTGCTGCGTGCCTTTTACCGTCGCCGGATGTCGGGCGCCGGGGACGATATCGAGGATCTGGTGCAGGAAACGCTGATCGCCGTTCACACCCGCCGCGCGACCTATGACCGCGACCGCGCCTTCACCGCCTGGCTGTTCGCGGTCGCGCGCTACAAGATGATCGACCATTTCCGGCGCATGAGAGACCATTGCCCGATCGAGGGGCTCGAGGAGATATTGGCGGCCGAGGGCTTCGAGGACGCGACCCATGCCCGCATGGACATGGATCGCCTGCTCGGCGGGCTCCCCGCGAAACAGGCGCGGGCGATCCGCCAGACGCGGATCGACGGCCTCAGCATCTCCGAAGCCGCCGAACATGCCGGCATCGGCGAATCCGACGTCAAGGTTTCGGTCCACCGCGGATTGAAGACGCTGGCCGCGCGCATCATGGGGGAGCGGCGATGAACACCGACGCGCTGATCCGCTCGCTCGCGGAGAATGTGAAGGCCGTGCCGCGCCATGCGGTCGGCCGCCGGCTCGCGCTCGGCATCTTCGCCGGCGCCGTCGTCAGCCTGGTCGCGATCCTGTCGGGCCTCGGCATCCGCCCCGACCTGATCCTCGCGATGCAGGGCTCCTCCTTCTGGGTGAAGTGGGCCTACACGGCTTCGCTGGGGATCGGTGCGATCGCGATGATCGCCCGGCTGGCGCGGCCGGATACGGTGCGGCTGCGCTGGATGTGGCTGATCGCGGTCCCGATCGTCCTGCTCGCCGGCCTCGCCGCGCTGGAAATGGCGCACGCGCCCCCGGCGGAGTGGCTGGCGATGTGGCTGGGCCATAGCTGGAAGCAATGCCCCTGGCTCGTGCTCATGCTGTCGGCGCCGATCTTCGTCGGGCTGCTCTGGTCGTTCCGGCGCCTCGCGCCGACCCGGCTGCGCCTGGCGGGGGCCACCGCGGGGCTGGCGGCGGGCGCCTGCGCGGCGACCCTCTACTGCCTCCACTGTCCCGAGGTGTCGGCCATCTTCGTGCTGACCTGGTACACGCTCGGCATCGGGCTGGCGGCGGCGATCGGCGCGATTCTCGGCCCGCGCCTGCTGCGCTGGTAAAAGATTCCGGGCCGCGTGTAACCGGCGGCGCGGCGGCGGCGAACTGGAGATGCCAGCACGGCATATCCTTTCGGAGACTTCCCCATGATCACCGTCAAATCCAGCCTCAGCATCGCCACCACCGCGGCCCTCCTCGCGATCGCCGCCGCATCGACCACCGCCCCGGCCTTCGCCAAGGGCGAGAAGGCGGAAATGGTGCATTGCTACGGCGTCAACAGCTGCAAGGGCACGTCGGACTGCAAGACCGCCAGCAACGACTGCAAGGGCATGAACAGCTGCAAGGGCCATGGCTTCAAGGAAATGTCGGCCAAGGCGTGCACCGCCGCCGGCGGCAGCCTGACCGAAGTCAAGTGACGGCGCGGCCCGGCCGGTTCGTGCCGGCCGGGCCTTCCTCTTTCGCGAGCATCGCCATGCCCGATCAACGCTTCTCCGGTTACGGCCTCGGCCTGCGCAAGGACCATTATGGCGACTTTCTCGACCGCGAGATCCCGGTCGATTTCGTCGAGGTTATCTCCGAGAATTTCATGGTCGACGGCGGGCGCCCGCGCGATATCCTGCGCCGGGTCCGTGCGCGGCATCCGGTCGCGCTCCACGGCGTGTCGATGTCGATCGGATCGGCCGACGGGCTCGACCGCGCCTATCTGGACCGACTCAAGGCGCTGGTCGACGAGATCGAGCCCCTGTTCGTCTCCGACCATCTCAGCTGGTCGCGCTTCGAAGGCTTCAGCGCGCACGACCTGCTGCCGCTGCCCTATACCGAAGAGGTGCTCGACCTCGTCTGCGCCAATGTCGCGACCGCGCAGGATGTGCTCGGCCGGCCGATGCTGGTCGAAAATCCGTCGAGCTACGTCGTCTTCGACGGGTCGACGATGACCGAATGGGAATTTCTCGACGCGCTGTGCGCGCGGAGCGGCTGCGGCCTGCTGCTCGACATCAACAACATCTTCGTCAGCGCCACCAATCACGGCTTCGATCCGCTCGCCTATATCGACGGCGTGCCGGCCGGCCCCGTTCGCCAGGTTCACCTCGCCGGGCACAGCCGCGGCGACGGATTGCTGATCGACACGCACGACCAGCCGGTGCCGCCGGCGGTCTGGGCGCTCTACGATCATGCGCTCGACCGGCTCGGTCCCGTCGCGACGATGATCGAACGCGACGACGCGATCCCGCCGCTCGCCGACCTGCTCGACGAACTCGGCCACGCGCGCTCGATCGGGGCCGCGCGGCTCCGGAGCGCGGCATGAGCCTCGTCGCGCTCCAGCGCGACTTCCGCGCCTGGCTGGTGGACGGCGACACGGCCGCCGCCGCCCGGATCGGCGATCGCGCGACCGCCGGCCTCGCGGTCTACCAGAATAATTATCGCGCGCAGCTCGTCGCCTGCCTCGAAGAAGCGTTCGAGCGGGTCCACGCCTGGCTCGGCGACGGCGCGTTCCGCGCGGCGGCGGCGGCGCATATCGATGCCGCTCCGCCCGGCCACTGGACGCTGGACGCCTATCCGTCGGGCTTCGTCGCCACCCTGGCCGCGCTATATCCCGACGATCCCGAGGTCGCCGAACTCGGCTGGCTCGATCATGCGCTCGCCGACGCCTTTGCCGGCCCCGACGCCGAACCGCTCGCGCTCGACGTCGCGGCCGCGATCGACTGGGACGCTGCGGTGCTGCCCCTGTCGCCGACGCTGGCGATCGCCGACGCGACCACCAATGCCGCGGCGATCTGGTCGGCCTTGTCCGCGGGCGAGATGCCGCCGCCGGCGCGGCGGCTCGACGAACCGGCCGCCCTGATCGTCTGGCGGCAGGGCTATGCGCCCTGCTTCCGCACGATCGACGCGCGCGAACGCCGGCTGCTCGCGCAGGCCCGCGCAGGCCGGACCTTCGGCGACCTCTGCGCGTCGCTCACCGACGAACTCGGCGCCAGGGGCGGCATCGCCGCCGCCGGCGCGGTGCTGGGACAATGGCTGCGCGACGGGCTGATCGTCGGCGGCCGATAGTGGGATGACGTGGCCGTTCGACAGGGGGCCGCCCGGCGGAGCCGCTCAGAAGCGCCGCTGCCCTGGGTCGATCTTTTCGCATATGCCGGAAAAATCCTGCCCGGTGCCCTTGATGCTGATCTCGCCGGTCTGTCGGTCGATCCGCAGCTTCGGCTTGTTCAGGCCGTTCAGCCGGTAGCTTGCCCTGATCTCGTTCTGACCGACGATCACGTCGCTGAGCTGCCACCAATGCTGGTGGTCGCCGCCCGAATTCAGGGGCGGAATGAGCTTTTCCGGCAATCGGATGCGGCCGTCCTCGCCGTCGATCTGCAGCGTCACGGCGGATTCGAAGCCGCGCATCTGCGTTTCATACCCGCTCTTGGGACGATATTTGTGGTCGTAGCGATCCCATTCGAGCGTGGTCGTATAGCCCCCGGTCATCTTCTCCCCGCGGCCCGTGCAGATGAGGTTGATGGGCGCCCCGTCGCCCGCCTCGGAGTCCGCGAGGGCCGGTCCGGCCAATGCCGCCGCCATGATCAGGGCCGATCTTCCATGTCGCATGATCAATCTCCTCGCCTTGCAGAATATATCTGGCCTTATGTACCGAGCAGCAGTCCCGCTCCCACGAGGATGGTCGCGCCCTCGATGAGCGCCGCCGAGGCCGTCGCGGCGCCCCGGACGAGACCCGTGCGGAACTGGACCGCGAACCACCGCGCTTCCACGAGCAGATAGAAGAGGATCGCCAGGACAATGATCGCGGCTCCGGCCGACTGGGCACCCGCACTCTTCAGGCTGATGGCCATCGTGCCGAAGCTCAGCCCCAGGGCGAAGATCGCGGCCGGGTAGCATTGCGCATAGAAAGGGAGCCGCAGGCTGTTCCGATCGAGCGGCAGGCGGCGCCTCCAAACGAAATGCAGCGACATCAGCAGCGGGAAGATCGAAAAGATCAGCAGGCGGAAGGCGAGGGCGCTGGCGTCGTCGTCGATCAGGTTCGACAGGCCATGACGGTTCGCGACCAGCTGGTCGGTTTCGCCGAGCGCGGTGGCGCCGAGATGGGCGATCGACAGGGTGAGCGCCAGGAATAGCGGGGGGCTCAGGGCCGCTCCATATTGCTGCTCCTGGGGGAGAGCGAGCTGGCGATCCGCATAGCCCATCATCGCGATCGGATGCAGTAGCGTCCGGCCGAGCGTCACCGGGTAGAAGATCAGCCAGCTGATGACCTCGTAGAGGAGCTCGTCGAGCGAGTTCAGCCACTTCATGAAGTCCATGCCGCATCATCTCCGATTCGCATCGGCGAGACAATGCGCGTCGGACGGCGCGGACTCCCGTTCCTGCCGCGCGCGCAAAAGAAAGGGCGGCCTCTCCTGGGAGAAGCCGCCCTTCCGCGAAGTCTTCCCGTCCGCGCGCGGACGGAGAGAAGCTTACTTGAGTTCGACGGTCGCGCCGGCTTCCTCGAGCTGCTTCTTGATCTTCTCGGCTTCGTCCTTGTTGATGCCTTCCTTGACCGCCTTCGGAGCCGACTCGACGAGAGTCTTGGCTTCGGTGAGGCCCAGGCCGGTGATCGCGCGGACTTCCTTGATCACGTTGATCTTCTTGCCGCCGTCGCCGGTGAGGATGACGTCGAACTCGGTCTTCTCTTCGGCGGCCGGAGCGCCGGCGCCGGCGCCGGCCGGGGCCGCAACCGCAACCGCCGCAGCGGCCGAAACGCCCCACTTCTCTTCGAGGAGCTTCGAGAGCTCGGCGGCTTCGAGAACGGTGAGGGCCGAGAGATCGTCAACGAGCTTGTTCAGGTCTGCCATTTTAAGTCTCCATCAGGGCCGCGCGGGCCCAAAAGTTTTTCAGTCGGTCTGATATCGAAAGATCAGGCGTCTTCTTTCGCCGCATAAGCGCCGAACACCCGGGCCAGCTGGCCGGCGGGTGCCTGGACGATCTGGACGACCTTGGTCGCGGGCGCCTGCACGAGGCCCACGATCTTGGCGCGCAGTTCGTCGAGCGACGGCAGCTCGGCCAGCGCCTTGACGCCGGCCACGTCGAGAACCGTGTCGCCCATCGCGCCGCCGACGATTTCCAACTTGTCGTTGGTCTTCGCGAAATCCACGATCACCTTTGCGGGGGCAACCGGGTCGGCGGAGGTGCTGAGCGCGGTCGGCCCCACCAGCAGATCGTTGATCGCTGTGTAGGGCGTGCCCTCGACGGCAATGCGGGCGAGCTTGTTCTTCGATACCTTGTAGCTGGCGCCGGCGTCGCGCATCTTCAGACGAAGCGCAGTGGACTGCGCGACGGTCAGGCCGAGATTGCGGGTGACGATCACCACGCTCGTGCCCTTGAAGGTGCTCTGCAGCTCGGCGACCAGCTCGGCTTTTTGAGCTCGATCCATGCCTTACTCCTTAGAACCACCCCTGCAGCACATCCGCAGGGGCTTTGAGCCAAGGGACCGATACGCCGTCCCTCGACCCGTCCGAGGGGTCGGTCGCCTGGCCGAGGACCTGGAAGGACACCGGCAGACCCGGCCTGATCCCCTAAGGGCGCGGCCGGTAAACTTTTCCCCGTCTGGGCAGGACATTAAGCGGGGCCTGGACCTTGATCGTTTCAGGCCGAATGGCCTGAAGCGTGAATCAAGGTCCCAACAACACCCGCACCTGCTGTCTCGGACGGTACAGTCCCGCGCCCGCCGGAGCGGACTCGGAACGTGAAGGCGCGGGCCCTACAGGATCGACGCGGAGATGTCGAGTCTCGCGAGGCGGCCGGTCTTTGGATAAGCTGCACCCGGTCCCTCCGCGTCTGGTCCCCCAGCGTCATGCSAGCGCAGGCTGGCATCTCGGGAGGCTCCTGCCTCGCGCTCGTCTCCTCTCTCCGGAGATTCCAGCCTTCGCTGGAATGACGGAGATATCGCGCGAGCRTCYRGTCCCCCAAGCGTCATGCSAGCGCAGGCTGGCATCTCGGGMGGCTCCTGCCKCGCGCTCGTCTCCTCTTTCCGGAGATCCCGGCCTCCGCCGGGATGACGTGGTACGCAAAGGTCCCGCGCAGATTCCAGCCTTCGCTGGAATGACGGAGATAGGGCGCGGCGAAAGCTACGCCCCCGGCGCCGACCGCCACATCCGCGTCAGCACGCCGTTCCTGAGGACGAAATGGTGGCGCAGCGCCGCGCCGACATGGCCGATCAGCAGCACCGCCCAGGTGAAGCCGAGCACGACATGCGCGTTGTGCGTGCCCTGCGCGAGCGCCGATCCCTTCTCGACCGCGAGCTTGGGGATGTCGAACAGGAAGAAGAAGGTCAGCGGGCTCTTGCCCGCCGAGCTGAACGTCCAGCCCGTGATCGGCATGACGATCATCAGCGCGTAGAAGATCCAGTGGAGCGTGTGCGCCGACACCCGCTCCCAGCCGGGCACCGACGCGGGCAGCGGCGGGGCGGGGTGGGTGAGGCGCCAGCCCAGCCGGAACAGACTCAGCAGCAGCACCAGGAAGCCGATCGACTTGTGGATCGGCATCGCCGGGAAGAGCTTGCCCAGCGGATCGTGCAGGATACCGAGCAGCAGGTTGACGATGATCAGCGTCCCGATCGTCCAGTGGAGCAGGCGGGCGACGCGGTTATAGTGGACTAGGGCCCCGGTCATGGCGTCTCCTCTCGGGCGATGGCCGCGCAGGGCGGCCCGTCGCCCGATAGGATCAGCTTTTGACGCGGTTCGCAACCAGATCGTCGACCACCGCCGGATCGGCGAGGGTCGATGTGTCGCCGAGCGAGGACGTGTCGCCCTCGGCGATCTTGCGCAGGATGCGCCGCATGATCTTGCCGCTGCGGGTCTTGGGCAGGCCGGGGGCGAACTGGATCGCGTCGGGGGTGGCGATCGGGCCGATCTCGGTGCGGACCCAGTCGCGCAGGGTCTTGCGCAGCGCCTCGCCGGTCTCCTCGCCCGCGTTCAGCGTGACATAGGCGTAGATGCCCTGGCCCTTGATGTCGTGGGGGAAGCCGACCACCGCCGCCTCGGCGACCTTGGGGTGGAGGACCAGTGCGCTCTCGACCTCGGCGGTGCCCATGCGGTGGCCCGAGACGTTGATCACGTCGTCGACCCGGCCGGTGATCCAGTAATAGCCGTCCTCGTCGCGGCGGCAGCCGTCGCCGGTGAAATATTTGCCCTTGTAGGTCGAGAAATAGGTCTGGAAGAAGCGCTCATGGTCGCCCCACACGGTGCGCATCTGCCCCGGCCAGCTGCGGGTGATGCACAGGTTTCCGTCGGTCGCGCCGTCGAGCACCTTGCCGTCGGCGTCGACCAGCTCGGGCACCACCCCGAACAGGGGCTTCGTCGCCGAGCCGGGCTTGAGGTCGGTCGCGCCGGGCAGCGGGGCGATCATCGCCGCGCCGGTCTCGGTCTGCCACCAGGTGTCGACGATCGGGCAGCGGCCCTCGCCGACGACCTCGTGATACCAGCGCCACGCCTCGGGGTTGATCGGCTCGCCGACCGTGCCGAGCAGCTTCAGGCTCCTGCGCGAGGTCTTCGCGACGAAGTCGTCGCCGTCCTTCATCAGCGCGCGCAGCGCGGTCGGCGCGGTGAAGACGATCTCGACCTGGTGGCGGTCGACCACCTGCCAGATGCGGCTGGCGTCGGGCCAGTTGGGGACGCCCTCGTACATCAGCGTCGTGGCGCCGTTGGCGAGCGGGCCGTAGACGATGTAGCTGTGCCCCGTCACCCAGCCGATGTCGGCCGCGCACCAGTAGACCTGGCCGGGGCGATAGTCGAAGCAGGTCTCGTGGGTCAGGCTCGCCCACAGCAGATAGCCGCCGCTGCTGTGCAGCACGCCCTTGGGCTTGCCGGTCGATCCGCTGGTGTAGAGGATGAACAGCGGGTCCTCGGCGTCCATCCCCACCGCCGGGCACTCGGCGTTCATCTCGGCCGCGGCCTCGTGATACCAGATGTCGCGGCCCGCCTGCATCGGCACCTCGCTGCCGGTCGCCTTGACGACGATCACCGTCTGGAGGCTCGGCGCATGCTGGGCGGCGGCGTCGACATTGGTCTTGAGCGGGACGAGCTTGCCGCCGCGCCGGCCGCAGTCGGCGGTGATGACGAGCTTGCTGTCGCAATCCTCGATGCGGCCGGCCAGCGCCTCGGGCGAGAAGCCGCCGAACACCACCGAGTGGATCGCGCCGATCCGCGCGCAGGCGAGCAGCGCGAACGCCGCCTCGGGGATCATCGGCAGGTAGACCGTCACCCGGTCGCCCTTCGCCACGCCCTGCGACCGCAGGACATTGGCGAAGCGGCACACCTCCTCATGCACCTGCCGGTAGGTGAAGCGGCGCGGTTCGTCGGTCGGGGCGTCGGGCTCCCAGATGATCGCGACCTGGTCGCCGCGCTCGGCGAGATGGCGGTCGAGGCAGTTGGCGGCGACGTTGAGCTGGCCGTCGGCGAACCACTTCACCCCGAAATCGGCCTCGTCGAACGAGCTTTCGTTGGTCTTGGTCGGAAAGCGTACCCAGTCGAGCCGCTTCGCCTGCTCCAGCCAGAAGGCGTGCGGGTCGTCGATCGATCGGGCGTAGAGCGTCGCATAGGACTCCGCGGTCACCTTCGCCTTGGCGGCCCAGTCGGCGGGGACGGGGTAAAGATCGGTCATGCGGCCCTCTCGCTTGTTTTCGAATCGCCCGGCCCTAATGGGTCACTGCCGTTTCGGCATCAAGCACCCAGGCGGGGGGACGCCGCGCGAAAATCCCCCGCCAACCTCTCCCCAACCCCTCCCCCCATCCGTCATCCCAGCGAAGGCTGGGATCTCGGGAGAGTAGCGGCCCCTCATCTCCTGAGATGCCAGCCTGCGCCGGCGTGACGCGAAGCAGGCTCGGCGCGCCCCCGGCATCGCCCTGTTTCGCTGCGGCGCAAAATCCTCTATCGGCGCGGCGATATGCTCAATTTCTCGAATCTCACGGTCCGGCTCGGCGGGCGCACGATCCTCGACCGCGCCTCGGCCGCGCTGCCGCCGCGCGCGCGGGTCGGGCTGATCGGCCGCAACGGCGCCGGCAAGTCCACCCTGATGAAGGTGATGATCGGCTCGCTCGAGGCCGACGATGGCGATCTCGACAAGCCGCGCGACCTGCGCATCGGCTATATCGCCCAGGAGGCGCCGAGCGGCACCGCGACCCCGATCGACACCGTGCTCGCCGCCGACAAGGAGCGCGCCGCCCTGCTGGTCGAGGCCGAGCATTGCCACGATCCCGACCGGCTCGGCGAGGTCTATGAGCGGCTGATGGCGATCGACGCCTACACCGCGCCGTCGCGCGCCTCGACCATCCTCGTCGGCCTCGGCTTCGACGAGGAGATGCAGCAGCGCCCGCTCGACAGCTATTCGGGCGGCTGGAAGATGCGCGTCGCGCTCGCCTCGCTGCTCTTTTCCGAGCCCGACCTGCTGCTGCTCGACGAGCCGTCGAACCATCTCGACCTCGAAGCGACCCTGTGGCTCGAGAATTTCCTCAAGAGCTACCCGGCGATGATGGTCGTGATCAGCCATGAGCGCGATCTGCTCAACAACGTCGTCGACCATATCCTCCACCTCGAGGGCGGCAAGACCACCCTCTACACCGGCGGCTATGACAGCTTCGAGCGCCAGCGGGCCGAGCGCGCCGCCCAGCTCGCCGCCGCCAAGGCCTCGCAGGATGCCCAGCGCGCCAAGCTGCAGGACTATATCGCCCGCAACAGCGCCCGCGCCTCGACCGCGAAGCAGGCGCAGTCGCGCGCCAAGATGCTGGCGAAGATGCAGCCGATCGCCGCGCTCGCCGACGATCCCAGCCTGTCGTTCGATTTCCCCAGCCCCGACGAGCTCAAGCCGCCGCTGGTCACGCTCGACATGGCCAGCGTCGGCTATACCGAGGGCAAGCCGATCCTCCAGCGGCTCAACCTGCGGCTCGACCCCGACGACCGGATCGCGCTGCTCGGCCGCAACGGCAACGGCAAGACCACGCTCGCCCGCCTCCTCGCCGCGCAGCTCAAGCCGATGGACGGCGCGATGACCGCGTCGGGCAAGATGCGCGTCGGCTATTTCACCCAGTACCAGGTCGAGGAGCTCGACGGCGACGATACCCCGCTCGAGCATATGACCCGGATGATGAAGGGCATGACCCCGGGCGCGGTGCGCGCCCAGCTCGGCCGCTTCGGCTTCTCGGGCGAAAAGGCGACGACCCGGGTCGGCAAGCTGTCGGGCGGCGAGCGCGCCCGCCTCGCGCTGGCGCTGATCACCCGCGACGCGCCGCACATGCTGATCCTCGACGAGCCGACCAACCATTTGGACGTCGACGCGCGCGAGGCGCTGGTCCAGGCGCTCAACGCCTATGAGGGCGCGGTGGTGGTGGTCAGCCACGACCGCCACATGATCGAGCTGACCGCCGACCGGCTGGTGCTGGTCGACGGCGGCGCCGCGACCGAGTTCAACGGCAGCCTCGACGACTACACCGACCTGATCCTCGGCAGGAACCAGCCGAAGGGCGAGGGGAGCGCCGGCGGCGGCAAGGCCGCGAAGAAGGACAAGAAGGCCGCCGCCCAGGCGCGCGAGCAGCTCCAGACCTTGCGCAAGACCGTCCGGTCGATGGAGGAGCGGATCGCCGCCCTGACCGCGCGCCGCAGCGAGATCGACCGCGCGATGTTCGATCCGAAGTCGGCCGGCCCGGCCGACGCGAAGCGCACCACCGGCGACCTGATGAAACTGCGCGCCGACGTCGAGCGCGAGCTGGAGGCGGTCGAGGCCGAATGGCTGGAAGCGAACGAGGCCCTCGAAGCCGCCGCCTGATCGGCCGGCCCCAACGCACCCGTCTCCACGCCCCTGAACCGTCACCCCAGCGCAGGCTGGGGTCTCATGAAGCAAGGGCGGCACGCCGCTCCGGAGAGGCGCGCGCCGCAACCCCGACACGTCGCCCCAGCGCAGGCCGGGGCCCATGTCTCTCCCCACGGGCGGTGCCGTCGAGCTGTCGAGCGACACGAAAACCGCCCCCACGGCGACGACAAGGAAAAGAAACCCCCCCCCCCCCCCCCCGTCATCCCGGACTTGATCCGGGATCCCGCTTCTTCTTCTTCTCTTCTTCTTCTCCTTCTCCTTCTCCTTCTCCTTCTCCTTCTCCTTCTTCGCGGAAACACCCCCACCCGCCCGCCCCGGACAGGCGAAGAGAGTCCACCCCCGCCGGACCGACCAAACCCGGCGAAAGCCCCCCCTATTTCTTCGGCGCCGCCACCACCCGGAAGGCCCGCCCGTCGGCCAGCGTGAAGACCTTGCCGTCGAACGTCGCCTTGATCGTCCCGTCCTTGCGGTTGATCGCCTTGTCCGGCGTCGCCTCGGCCCAGCGGGTCACGCCCAACTCATAGGCCGTCCCGCTGCGGCGCACCGTGCCATAGCCGGTGACGACCGCCGTCGCGTCGCCCGCGACCAGCACGAAATGCCCGTCGACCAGCGCCAGCACGCCGTTTTCCAGCTTGTAGATGTCGCCCTTGGCGGGGCCGATCCGGCGGAACTTCTGGATCGTGCCCGATCCGAACACGATCGTCATCGTCTCGCCGTCGCGGTCGACGCTGATGTCATGCTGGCTGTCGCGGCGGAAGCGCAGCGCCGGCTCCTTGCCGGCGGTCGCGCTGTCGGGCAGCATGCCGCCGGGCGACGTGCTGATCGTCTGCTCGCCCACCATATGCACCCCGCGCGGCCCGGGGCCGAACGTCCCGGCATGCGCCATCGCCCCCTGCGTGGCGAAGGGCTCGCCGTCGAAGATCGATTGCTGGACGAACAGCCCGTCCTTGAACAGGATGACCCCGGTCAGCGGCATCGCCTGCCCGCGCGCCTCCAGCAGCGTATAGGCCCAAAGCCCCTCCGCATCCTTGACCGCGTCCTTGGTCTCGGCCTGCGCGGCCGGCGTCATCACCACGGCGCCCAGCGCGGCCAGCGCGAGGGCGACTAAACGGTGCCAGCTTCGGTTCATGGGGGGGCCCTCTTTGCTATGTGACGCGCCAGCTGCGCGGAGACCCCGAACCTGCGGCAAGCCAGGATTGCGTTCAATCGCAGGCGGTGGGCGCGTTCATTGCGTCAGGGGCAACATGCGGTGCGGGTCGGGCGGATTGGGCCGTTAGCTGTCTGGCAGGTTCAGCCCCCACGCCTCAATCTGTCACAGCCGCTCTGCGGCTTCGACGGCCTCCCGCAGCGTGGACGGCTTCGCCGCGCGGACCTTCCGCCATGCAGTTCCCGAGCTGACCATCTTCTCTATTGAGAAGCTACCCGTCGAGCCGACAATCCTGAATTTCGCCCGCGGGCGATAAAGCACCGGTTCTGGCTCGCAGCGCCAGTCCGGCAGCGACGCCCGTAGGTTATTGAGCTTCGTGATCAACGCCGACACGCTCTCGAAGCGCTTCGTACGATCGACCTTGCAACAAGTACGGATTACGCCGCGCAGACCCGAAGGGCACCAAGGCGGAAGGCTGTCCAGATCGAGCAATCTGCCCTTGGAAATGATCCTGCGTTCGAAGGCTTCGATCGCGTAGAGTTCGTTGTCCGGGTGTGGAAGGTTGGCGTATTCGCTTTTTTCCTTCGCGTTAAGCCAATCCATCATCTGATATGGCAGGCGTCCCCCAAGCAGCTGGTAGAATAGGATGCCGAGTTGGTAGATGTCGCTTTGCTCGTAAGATCGATCGGTCGCGATCTCTTCGGGCGATCGGTAAAGCAGAGAGTGGCGCGACTTCGTTTCGGCGTAGCCGCCATCGCCCTTCCTCACGACTGACCCAAAGTCACCGATTAAGAGGGAACCGTCGCCCCGTTTAAATACGTTAGATGGCTTCAAGTCCCGGTGCACGTAGCCCTTGCCATGAATGAAGCTCGCGCCGCTGGCAACTTGCAGTAGCATATCGACAGCCTGACGGACGCCAATTCCACCAGCGGCGATGACATCATCGAGATCGCCATGTTCGCAAAACGGCGTAACGAAGTAAGCGTCATCCTCGTCGATTGCTGCGGCGTCATGCACCTCTAGGACATTCGGCGAAGCCAGATCCGCAAGGAGCTTTGGCTCGGCATGGGCACCGTCGCCCCAGAAATAGAATTTTACGACCACCTTGCGGGCAAGTTGGCGGTTGCGCCCTATCAGGACGTATCCGTTGGCACCCTTGTCGTTGACGCTCTCGAACTCGATCTTCTTGGCGAGCTCGGTTGCTGCGGCGGCAATGCCGGCCGGCAAAATGGTGAGATCCACTGCCATCGTCGCGTTATTGACCAGCCAGCCGCCAGGCGCCTGCGCGAAAGGCGTCCTCCTGATATTTGGCGACCCCGGTGGGAATGCCTCCTTTGTTGCTCTTCGCGAACTTCGAGAGAGTCGGGGCACTGACGAACTCAACTGGGGTTCCTGCCAGCTGAAACAGCGCTTCGATCTTGAAGGTCACTCCACTTGCCGCCATTCGTCCAGACGATTGTCGAGCTTTGATGATAAATGTTTCGACGTCGTGCTTCATCGCGAAGGCCTCGATCGCCGCCTTTAGTGTGTTGAGAGAGTTTGCTTCCTTATCGTCGTTAAGTGCGAGTTTTTTCGTGGCGCACTTAATGTAGACAGTTACATCGTCTTTGGCTTCGACAAGGACTAGGGTCGCTTCATTCGACCTAATGTCCACTCCGCAGACGATCACAAACCTTCTCCTATAACCTCCGCCAAAATGCGGTCGTCGTGGCTGACGCAGTTAGCGCCATTGCCTCGTTTCGTAAAGCAAACGAAATCTTAGCGCTGGATTCTATAATCGTCGTCAGGCACCTGCTTGCGGGGTGCCCAGTCGAGGAATTTCAGCGTGCCGCTGGCCCGCATCTCGGCTGCCATGCGTGCTAAACGTCGCCCGCGCACCCCATGTTTCGCCATGATGGCCGGCCATACCTCCCCATAGCGGATGAAGGCCGGACTCGCTGGTATCATTTCCAGCAGAGCAGCACGAGCAGCCACCTCCTGCTCGGCAATCCAACGGGCGGCGAATTCGTTGCCAGTGGGCGTGCCGGCGAATAGGTCGTCCATCATCGTCGCCTCCGCTCGCCTGCTGGACTTGAGTTGATCGCGAACTTGATCCTGTGCCTTGAGGGCATCGTGCTGGCACTCGCGGAAGACCTCGATCCCTACGTTGCTACGAGTCGCATAGATGAGTGAATAGAAGGTGCGGTCCTTGGTGGGATACAGAACCGGAGTCTCCATGACGTAGGGATAGCGGCCAAGCCGGGTAATCACGTCGCTGATGGCCGACACTAGAATGTCTTTGCGTGGGTTCGCCCCTCGCTCCGCCGGGTCGGCGTCGAGTTCGGCCATCCGTTGCCGCCAGTCAGTTCCTGGAAGCAGCGCGTCGAGCCCTGCCTGAATCGCCTGCTGCTGCATCGTCGCGAACCGATTTATGAAGTCGAACATGAAGTTGAGCACGACTTCGGTGTTGGGCCTGCGGATCAGCGGGGCAACCGCGTTCATGTCGATCTTCCAACCCTTCGGGTCCATGAGAACGAAGGTGAAGGCACGCGGCGGTATCGCCTTGATTAGGTCGTCGATCAGCGGGACGAACTCGCCAGGGAAGGTCCTGATCTGGATGTCTGGATACAGGGAGATGACCTCCTGCAACCGGCGATACGCATCGGAATCGCGTTCGACGAGCAACGCCGTCATCGTGACGTCTATGCCCTTGATCCGCTTCCATTCCGCCTTTGCCTTGCGCAGGGCCTCGAGTGCGATGCCGAACGACGTATCCTCGAAGCTCTGCCCCTGGTCCTTCCATGGGCCACTGAAGCCGTCGATGTAGACCACGTCCCTATATGCGCTTGCCACCTTAAAGACTAAGCGTTCGACATAGTCCGCGAGAAAGTGATGCTTCACATAAGCCTGCTCCCGGCCCAAATAATTTGCCAGGTCAGGTCGCATCAGGCCGCTCGAGACGCAACTGCCACGGGGAGGTCGTTCCATTCGCGGCCATCGAGTTCGCGTCCGCCGGACTTTGGTCGGATGCCCCCCCACTGCTTGAAGAAGAAGGCGACTCCCTGCTCCGCGCATTGGTCGCGGATTTCACGTGCCCATTCGATTGCCATGGGACGCGCCCCGGGCCCGCTCTCTCCGCCTGCTATCACCCAGTGGATTCCGGAGAGGTCGACTTTGCCGATGGCGCCTATCAATGGCTCGACCGAGAGGAACCGCACGCCCGCAGGCGCTTGGCGGAGATGGTCGATCCGCGCATGGGACTCGCCGTCCTCCACCGAGACGCCCAGCCAGATATGTGCCGGCGGCATCACGTAACGATAGCGGCGCTTCAAATAGTCTCGCATGAGCGAGCTACGCTTCGTCAGCACTTGGAAGACGTGCCAGTCAGCTTTCTCCATGGTGTCAAAAACGCGGTCGATGAATTCGAATTGCACCTTCTTGTGAAACAGGTCGCTCATCGAGTTGACGAAGATCATCCGGGGACGCTTCCACGTCAGCGGCTGACTCAGCCGTTCGGGTCTTAGGACCAAGTCAAACCCGTGCTCGAAGGGGTGACCAGGAATGCCACGCCACCGTTCCGAGAAGCGCTCGGCGTAGCAATTGTCGCACCCAGCGGTGATCTTGGTGCAACCCGTTACCGGATTCCACGTCGCGTCGGTCCATTCGATAGCGCTGCCGTCTGCCATTCCGCCCCATTAGAACATACATGGAACAATGCCACAGCATAAATTGCGATGCAAGAATTCCGGGGACACAATACTAAATCTGAAGCTCGCTCGCGAGATTTCGCAGAAATCTGGCGAGATTCGTGCGCAAGCTGCCACCGAACAAGATCATCTTCGGGAAAGGATAAGTATTGTGTCCCGGAACTGTTGCCACCCGTGGGCGCCTGTAGCGCACGTTCCAAAATATTGTACGCATCGCACCGCCTTATCGCTTCGAGACCATTGCCGTCTCGATCGCGGCACGCATCTTCTCAACCTCGGCGCCATCGGTCGTCTGGGTGGCCTGCGCCTCCGAACTCGATGTGGTGAGCAGCAGCGTGTAATCGACGATGGCTGCATGGATCGAGGCGCGCCAGGCGACGAAGCCGATGGCAACCGCGATCGCCAGCGTTGTTCCAAAGCTGCCCTTGTCGCCGGATCCGACGAGATTTCCGAGCGCAGCGAACAGGAGCAGCGCAGCGATACACGCAAGTATGATCCAGAGGCAGCCGCTGCGCGGTTGGGCTTTCACATCCACGCTGTTGATCTTGTCGATTGCATAGCTTTTCGAACCGAAGCGCGCGAAATCGTCGTCTATGGAAATGTCTCGATTCTGGTAACGCATAATATCCCCCGATATGCGGCCTACATCTCCGGCGCGATGCCGAACTTCTGCAGAGCAGCGTGCGTCTTGATGGCGGCGGCCAGCATTTCGCGTTGGGGCCGCGCAACTGCGTCGAGGCACTCGTCGGCGACGACGACCGCAGTGCCTGTCATGCAGACCATCAGCATGGCCTTCACCCCGCCCACTTCGCCATAGTCGACATCCGACGCCACGATCGCGTTGCCACCAAGACGCAGCGCCTGAAGCCTCAGGCTTGCCTTGCAAAGATCTTCGCCGGCTCTCAGCTTCTTGGTGAAGGCATTCGACTGCGCGCCGAATGCGTCCGTCCAGGCCGAGGTGAACTCGGCAAAGAAGCCCGTGCCGGTGACCGTTTGCGCGGTGATGATTTCCAGGGGGCGGTAGGTCCATCCGGGCGGGCTATGAATGGAGAGGATCGGAATTAAGGACAGGCCCGCGCTGATGTTTTCCTGGAGCCGGGTAAGCTCACTGGCAACCTTGCGGGATGCCTTCTCATACGCCTGAGTGCCGCACTTGTCACACGCATGGGTACGGGTCGTGCCCTCCACATGGTTGATGACGTCGACCTTGCGCTTTGCGAGCAACTGGTTCGAGGAGAAGGCGCCGACCTTCAGTCGTTCCCCACAGTGCGCGCAATTATCTTCCTCTTCCATGAGCCCCCCGCTCTGTACCGAATCGCTGTCGGCGTAACGATCTCTCGCACGCCGCAGGGGAATGTCGAGATGGGGAATGTCCGAAATGGAGGGATGTGGAGCCGATCCTATTAATACGCTCGAAAATTCAGGTTCGGGGACCCTATAATTCGGCGACACGATACTAACCCCTCCCACCCCTCACCCCCGATG
Source organism: Sphingomonas sp. Root720 (assembly GCF_001428605.1). Classification (GTDB taxonomy): domain Bacteria; phylum Pseudomonadota; class Alphaproteobacteria; order Sphingomonadales; family Sphingomonadaceae; genus Rhizorhabdus. The sequence goes on along the minus strand of NZ_LMID01000015.1, from coordinate 11,354 downwards.
CCGCTCCAGAAACCGCTTCCACGCCCGCTCATCGGGAGCGGGCAAGCGATGCGTCACCGGCGCGGCAACGGGCAGCGCGGTCATGCTGGCGCGCTTCACCCGCCGCTGCGCCGCCGACGAGCATGGCCGGCAATAGAAGCGGCGCGCCGCCGCCCCGAAGCTGTCGTCCCAGCCGCGTTTCCAGAACACGCCCCACAGGCCATGCGGATCGAACACCGCCCGGTTGCGGCAGCCGGTGGCGTTGCACGCCACCATCACCACCTGGTGCATCGCCGCGGCCTCCCAGATCTGCGTCGGGATCTTGAGCCCGTCCCGGTAGATCGCCACGATCGCCTCAGGCGGGCTTGATGCGCCAGTCGGTGATCGCGTGCGGGGTGACGTTCAGCACCCTGGCCAGCGCGATCTCGTGCATCTCGTTCGCGACCAGCGCGTGCGCCTCGATCGCCGCGATCAGCTCGGGCGACAGGCCCGACGCCTGCGCGAGCTGCTCGACCGACAGGCCCCGCCACCGGCGCACCGTCGTCAGCGCGTGGAGCCCCTCGGCATCGCCCGCCGTGCGGACGGCATCGGGCACCTTCTCCCCCGGCGGGGTCTCCCATTCGACGATCGCCGGCCCCAATATCTTCACCGCCTCGAAGCCCTTGCGCAGGAAGGCGCGGTACAGCCGGTTCCGGCCGTCGTCGCGGCGCTGCCCCCAGTCGCGCAGCTCGTCCAGCCGGTAGCCGGCCATCTCGGCGGCGATCTCGGCCATGCGGTGGCCATAGTCGATATGCGTGGGAATGCGGTTGGTGGCGGTCATCGCCCTTGTCCTCGTTGCTGGTGGGGGCCGGGAATCGGCTGGCGCAGAAAAGAACAAAGATCGAACATAAGTCAATGCGAATAGCCGTTCCGCCGGCGTTTCGAAGGATCGGGCGCGGATCATGTTCCTGATATGTTCTTGCCTTTCGCGGCGCGTCATGCTACCGTCGCCGCCCCTCGAAAGGCATCCGATGACCGAAACATGCACGCCCGGCGCCCCCGATGGCGAAGCTTCCGTCACCCTTCCCGACGATTCGATGGACCGCCTGCGGACGATGTTGATGACGCAGGCGACCGATCTCGACGTGATGTTCGCCGAACTGATCGGGAAGGCCGCGACCAATATCGATCAATGGCCGACGACGGCGGAGCGTCTGGTGCGGCTGGCGCTGCGGGCCCAGTCCAACTGCCGCGCGTCGCTCGATACGCTGGCCCGCGCAGAACGCGCGCTGCTGCGGGCGCGGGAGCGCGAAGCGATCCGCAACGGCGACGCATGACGCCGGCCCCGCCCGCATCCCACCCCATCCCCGAGCCCCGAGCCGTCCCTGAACCCACCTCGCTGGCGCAGGCCCCCCGCTGCGGCGCGCGCACCCGGTGCGGCGCGCCGTGCCGCTCGCCCGCCGTGCAGGGCCGCGCCCGCTGCCGCATGCATGGCGGCAAGGGCAGCGGCGCCCCGCGCGGCAATCGCAACGCCTGGAAACATGGCGGGCGCTCGGCCTGGATCGGGGAGGTCGTCCGCTTCCTGCGCGCGACCAGCCCCGCCGCGATCCGCCGCATGGCGCTCGAGGCCGGGGCGGCCCCTGCGCCCGTGCCCCCGCCTGCACCGACGCCTGCCCCCGCTCTCGGCGCGGGGGAGGGGGCGGCAAAAGAAAAAAAGCGAAAAAACGAACGCACAACCCCATGCAACGGGAAAGCGCTCGCGTCGGGGTCGTCCGCCGCCCCCTTCGATCGCCAACCCGATAGCCCGCCCGCTGGCCTGCCCGAATCACCCGCCCGCCGGCCCCGACGGCCCCGACGGCCCCGGCGGCGCGGCGGCTTTCCGGGGCCCGTCGCCGCGACAGGCGGGGTTCAGCTTCGGCCGCTATAGGAACTTTCGCCCGCGCCGGGGGTCTGGACGATGTCCCTCGTGGACCGTAGGCGAAACGAAATCACGGCGGACCGATATGATCGACAGACGGCAGGCAATGGCGGCGCTGGGGGCTTTCATGGCCGTCGAGGGCTATGCGCTCGCGGCGCCCCGCCGATCCGGCGGGACCGGCGTCGGTGGTGGCGGCAGTAGGGGTGGCGCCGGTGGCGAGCCCTTCTCCTGGGACTGGCTGAAGGGCCATGCCGCCGCGATGGCGCGCAGCCGGGCGACCCCGCTGCCCAAACCCGATCCGCGCGCGCTCGCCAATGATTATGACGCGGCGAACCGGATCGGCTTCCGCCCCGAAAAGCAGATCTTCGCTGACGACGGCTATGGCGTGCGGCTGTTCCCGCTGCTCCGGGCGGCGCCGGTGCCGGTCGACATATCGATCGTCGAACGCGGCCGCGCCCGCCGGATCGAGCATAGCGAGGACATGTTCGAGGTCGGCCCCGGCGAGGGGTCCGCACCGCACGTCCTGCGCGGCATCTCGGGCTTCCGGGTGATGAACGAGGGCGGGGTCGGCGACTGGCTCGCCTTCCTCGGCGCCTCCTATTTCCGCTCGGCGGGGACGCTCCACCAATATGGCCTGTCGGCGCGCGGCCTCGCGATCGACACCGGCATCGATGGCAAGGAGGAATTCCCCGCCTTCACCAGCTTCTGGCTCGAACGGACCGGGGCGGGGCTCACCATCTACGCGCTGCTCCAGGGCCCGAGCGTCGTCGGGGCCTGGCGCTTCGTCACCCGCATGACCGACGCCGCCGTCGTCCAGGACGTGTCCTCGGCGATCTGGCTGCGCCGCGATGTCGAGCGGCTCGGCATCGCGCCGCTGACCAGCATGTTCTGGTATGACGAGGGCAATCCCCAGGCGCGGGCCGACTGGCGTCCCGAAATCCACGATTCGGACGGGCTGCTGATCCACAACCGCGCGGGCGAGCGGCTCTGGCGCCCGCTCGGCAACCCGCCGCGCCCGACGATCAACGTCTTCGCCGATCCGCAGGGCGGCAGCGCGTTCGGCCTGCTCCAGCGCGACCGCAACTTCGACCATTATCAGGACGACGGCGTCTTCTACGAGAAGCGCCCGAGCCTGTGGGTCGAGCCGAAGGGTGACTGGGGCCCCGGTGCGGTGATGCTCTACGAGATCCCGACCAACCGCGAGACCGACGACAATGTCGTCGCCTTCTGGACCCCCGATCGCCCCGCGACCGCCGGCTCGACCTTCACCTTCGACTATCGGCTCCGCTGGCTGCCCGGCGAGCCCCCCGCCGGGTCCCAGTCCCCGGCCCAGAGCCAGTCCCCGGCACCGGCGATCGCTCCGGCGCGGGTCGTCGACCGCTGGACCGGCACCGCCGGGCGGCCGGGGCTGGAGCCGATCGCCAATGCCCGCCGCCTCGTCGTCGATTTCGCGGGGCCCGCGCTCAAGGGGCTCGACCGGCAATCGGGGGTCACCGCCGCCGTGTCGATCGACCAGGGCAGGCTGCTGACGGTCGATGCCTATCCGGTGGTCGGGCAGCCGGGGCGCTGGCGGATGATCGCCGACGTCACCCGCTCCAGCCGGCCCGCGAATCTGCGGGCGACCCTCGAACGGAACGGCCGGGCGCTCAGCGAAACCGTCATCCATCAGTTCTACTGACGGGCGCTGCCGCCGGTCCGGGGCTTGTACGGTGCGGGGTCGGGCGCCATTTGTCGGGAGCCTGGGGCGGTCCGGCGCAAAGGCAGGAACTATCGGAGCCGCATCTGGCATGAGCCACGGCCGATCAACGCAGGAACGTGACGATTGTACCGGATTGACAAGGATTTAGCGGAAGGCGCCCCCGAGCAGGATCCGCGCGGGGAGGGCGATCTTCCGCCCGAGGCACCGCTCGCCATGCCGGTGCAGGATCTGTCGCGCATGCCCGACATCGCCGCGGGCGATCCCATCGTGCCGGTCGGCCCGCTGTTCCAGCGGCGCCTGTTCCTGATCGTCGGCAGCTTCCTGTTCGGCCTGCTCGCCGCGCAGGAGATGTTCACCCCGCTCCAGTCCGACGGAATCGACTGGATCGACCTCGGCTTCGCGACCCTGTTCTTCGGGCTGTTCGCCTGGATCGCCTTCGGCTTCCTCAACGCCGTCGCCGGCCTGTTCGTGCTGCTCGGCCGCGGGCCGGTGGGGGAGGTGTCGCGCAGCCGGCTGGTGCTGCCCGAGGGGCGCACCGCGGTGCTGATGCCGATCTACAACGAGGATGTCGGCGCGGTCTTCCGCCGGCTCGAATCGATGACCGATTCGGTCGCCCAGGTCGGCGGCGCTGGCCGGTTCGACTTCTTCATCCTCAGCGATTCGCACGAGCGCAACCATGCCCGCGAATATCTGGCCTTCCGCCGGCTGCGCGAGACGAGCAAGGCGAACGTCTGGTATCGCCGCCGCCCGCGCAACACCGCGCGCAAGCCGGGCAACATCGCCGATTGGGTGCGGCGCTTCGGCGGCGCCTACGACTATATGCTGGTGCTCGACGCCGACAGCCTGATGAGCGGCGCGGCGATGGCGCGGCTCGCCTCGGCGATCGAGGCACGGCCGGCGATCGGCCTGCTCCAGACGGTGCCCCAGCTCATCAACGGCCAGACGATGTTCGCGCGCTGGCACCAGTTCGCCTCGTCGGTCTACGGCCCGGTCGCCTCGGCCGGCCTGCGCTGGTGGTCGGGCACCGAGGCGACCTTCTGGGGCCATAACGCGATCGTCCGGGTGCGCGCCTTCGCCGAAAGCTGCGGCCTGCCCGAACTGCCCGAGGACAGCCTGCTCGGCGGCCACATCATGAGCCACGACATGGTCGAGGCGGCGCTGCTGCGGCGGCGCGGCTGGGCGGTGCACATGGTGTCGATGCCCGAGGGCAGCTACGAGGAATTCCCGCCGACGATGATCGACCATTCGATCCGCGACCGGCGCTGGTGCCAGGGCAATCTCCAGCATCTCCGCCTGCTCAGCGGCGCCGGCTTCCACTGGGTCAGCCGGCTCCAGCTGCTGATGGGCGCCTCGGCCTATCTGACCTCGCCGCTCTGGCTGCTGCTGCTCGGCGCCGCGATGTTCGAGCAGCTCCGCGCCGATTTCGACGGCTATGTGCTGATCTCGTCGGGCTGGCTGCTCGGGCTCACCGTCCTGATGCTGTTCGGGCCGAAGATCGCCGCGCTGATCGCGCTCGGCCAGGACCGCGAGCTCGTCCGCCAGCTCGGCGGCTGGGGCAGCATCGCCAAGGGCACCGCGATCGAGATCCTCACCTCGATCGTCACCGCGCCGGCGATGATGCTGACCCAGTCGATGGCGATCGTCGACATCCTGCGCGGCCGCCAGAGCGGCTGGTCGCCGCAGCGGCGCGAGGTCGACGGGCTCGATTTCGGCGAGGTGACGCGCTTCTACCGCTGGCACCTGCTGCTCGGCATGGCGCTGATGGCGGCGATCGCGCTCGGCCTCGACGGCAGCATCTGGTCGCTGCCGGTGGCGATCGGGCTGCTGCTCGCGCCGGTCACCGTCTGGCTGACCGCGCGCGCCGACGTCGGCGACTGGCTGGTCCGCCGCGGCTATTTCGTCTCGCCCGCCGACCATCGCCGCTTCGAGGAGGGACCCGAGCAGCCGGCCGACCTCGTCCCCGAGCCCAGCTTCGCGATCGCGCGGGGCTGATTGCCTTCGCCCGGTTCCGGCGCCTAAGAAGCGCCGATGAAGATATTGGGACATGAAGTCGGGCTCGACGCGCCGCTGTTCGTCATCGCGGGCCCCTGCGTGATCGAATCGGAGGCGCTGGTGCTGTCGGTCGCCGAGACGCTGCGCGGCATCGCCGACCGGCTCGGCCTGTTCGTCGTGTTCAAGAGTTCGTTCGACAAGGCCAACCGCAGCTCGGGCGCCTCCTTCCGCGGGCCGGGGATCGACGGCGGCCTGCGCATCCTCGAGAAGGTCCGCGCCGAGACCGGCCTGCCGGTGCTGACCGATGTCCACGACGTCGAGCAGGTCCGCGCCGCGGCCGAGGTCGTCGACATCCTCCAGACCCCCGCCTTTCTCGCGCGGCAGACCGACCTGATCGAGGCGGTCGGCGCGTCGGGGCGGATCGCCAACATCAAGAAGGCGCAGTTCATGGCGCCCCACGACATGGTCCACGTCGTCCGCAAGGCCGAGGCCGCGGCGGCCGCGGCCGGGGTCGAGACGCCGGTCCTCGTCACCGAGCGCGGCACATCCTTCGGCTACAACAATCTCGTCACCGACCTGCGCGGCCTCGTCGTCATGCGCGATACCGGGGCGCCGGTCGTGTTCGACGCAACCCATTCGGTGCAGCTCCCCGGCGGGCTCGGCGCCTCCTCGGGCGGGCAGCGCGAATATGTGCCGGTGCTCGCGCGCGGCGCGGTCGCGGTCGGCATCGCCGGGCTGTTCATGGAAACCCATCCCGATCCCGCCAGCGCGAAATCGGACGGGCCCAACGCCTGGCCGCTCGACCGGCTCGAGCCGTTGCTGGCCGAGCTTCAGGCGCTCGACGCGCACGGCATCGAGGCGCGGCGGCGCTGGCCCGACAACGCCTGATCAGTCGGCGAGGATCTTCGCGTACATCGCCGCCAGCCGCGCCCGATAGGCGTCGTCGCTGAACTTGGCGGCCTGGGCGGGGGCCGCCGCCGCCAGCCGCGCGGCGATCGCCGGATCGCCGTCCAGCGCGCGCATCGCCCCGGCGATCGCCTGGGCGTCATAGGGGTCGACGAGCAGCCCCGCGTCGCCCACCACCTCGGGCAGCGAACTGATCGTCGAGGAGATCACCGGCGTGCCGAGCCGGATCGCCTCCAGCGCGGGCAGGCCGAAGCCCTCGTAGAGCGAGGGGAACATCACCGCCTTCGCGCCGCGCACCAGCCGCAGCAGCATCTCGCGCGGCAGGTAGTCGAGCTGGACCAGCCCCTTCGCCGCCGCTTCGCCGTAGAGCGAGACGCCCTTTTTCTGGTCGCCGAAGATGCGGGCCTCCTGCTCGGTCCCCCAATGGCGCGCGCCGACGATGACGAGCGGGGTGGCGCTGCCGCTGGTCAGATGCGCCTCGATGATCCGCGCCAGGTTCTTCTTGGGATCGAGCGCGCCGAAGAACAGGAAATAGCCCCGCCGCCTCAACCCGAACAACCCTTCCACCACCGCCGCATCCTCGGCCGGGTCGCGCGCGAGCAGGTCGGCGGGGACGGGGGCGGTCTGGTAGCTGTTCGTGACCTTGTCGGGCGCGACGGCGGGGAACAGGCTCAATATGTCCGCGCGGCTCGACTCCGAGACGGTGCAGATATGGTCGCCCTCGCTGACGCACAGCTCGATCAGCCGCCGGTAATGCTGCTTGTTGTCGAGCGTGGTGTAGGGGAGCTTGAGCGGCACCAGGTCGTGCAACGTGTAGACGTTGCGCGCCCCCTCCAACCGCACCGGCACCGGATAGGTCCAGTGCATGATCGCGGGCGGGTCGGGCATGCGCAGGGTCAGGAATCTGCCGGCGCGGCGCAGGCGCCGGTCGGCGACGTCGAACAGCGCCGGGCTGCTGACCAGCCGGTCGAAGCGGGGGAGGCGGCCCGCGAAGCCCTGTTTCTCGACCGCGTCGGTGATCGGCACCTCATAGCCGTGCGCGGGCAGGAAGGAGCGGAAGGTCTCGCGGCGCAGGCGGCGGCGATGCTGCTTGCGGTTCTCGGGCGCGCGCTCCTTGCCGATCCGGTCGTAGAAGAGCAACTCGCGACTGTCCGCCTTGTCGCCGACATCTATGCCGAAGACGCCCAGCGTCGCATGGCCGAGCGCGGCCACCGCCTCGGCGAGGCCGAGCCCATAGGTGGCGACCCCGGTGCCGCGCGGCATGGCGAGGTTGAAGCCGTCGATCCCGATGGTGAGCCTGGTCATCCCGATCCGTCTGTTCCGTTGCCCGCCGGCCCCTAATCAGTCGGCGGCGCTTTGGCCACTATGTCGCGCGAGCAGCCCGCGATGGACCGCGTCGATGCGGGCGGCGAAGGCCGCCGTCGAGAAGGCGCGGCCGCGCGCCAGCCCCGCGTCGCGCAATCGCGCGACTAGGGCGTCGTCGGCGAGGCGCGCGATCTGCGCGGCGATCTCGTCGGTCGACAGCGCGTCGGCGAGCAGCGCCGCGCCGCCGGCCACCTCCTCGGTAGCCCCCCCGCGCGACGTCAGCACCGGCGTGCCGAGCTGCATCGCCTCGACGATCGGCAGGCCGAAGCCCTCGGCGATCGTCGGGAACAGGAGCGCGCGCGCGGCCGCCATCAGCGCGATCAGCGTCGGCCGGTCGACATAGGGGAACCGGATAACGCCGGGATGGGCGGCGAGGCGCGGTGCGATGTGGTCGGCATGCCAGCCGTCGGGGCCGGCGATCACCAGCGGCAGCGCCAAGCCGCTCCTGGCATGGGCTTCGGCGAGCCGGAGCAGGTTCTTGCGAGGCTCGACGCTGCCGACGGCAAGCAGGAAGCCGCCAGCGACCAGGCCCGCGGGCAGGGGGCTCGTGGCGGGTTCGATGTCGAGCCCGGGGGAGCAGGCGCTGATCGCGTCGGGAGCGCAGCCGAGCGCGGCGACGACGTCGCGGCGCGCCGCCTCCGACACCGTCAGCATATGCTCGGCACTGGCGGCCAGCGCGTCGAGCAGGCGGCGATGGCGGCCGGCGTCGATCTGGCTGAGCGACGGGTGGAAGATCGGGATCGCGTCATGGACGGTGTAGACGTTGATCCAGCCGTCGATCCGGATCGGCAGCGGATAGGTCCAGTGGACGAGGCCGCGCGGGCCCGGCGCCCGCAGCCGCAGCATCGTGCCGTGCCGGTCGAAATGGACCTGGGCGAGCCGGAAGATGTCGCGGGCGGCAAACCCCTCGTCGCGCAGCTTCAGCGTGCGCGGCCGATCGACCAGCGCATCGGCCCAGCGCAGCCAGCGCGCCGGCCGGGCCGCGCGGTCCATCGGCCGTCCGCAGCTGCGATCGGCTATTCTCACGGGCGCGCGCCCCGACCTGACCAGCGCCGCTTCGAGCGCGGCGGCGTAGGTGGCGACGCCAGTACCTTGGCGACCCAGCATGCGGGCGTCGATTGCGACGGGGACGTTTTGCGTTTGGCCGGGCATCGTCTATGCTGACCGGCATCGCAGTCTGGACATACAGCGTCCAGCCTTTTTGTACGTTGCGGGGCGAGGATTGGAGAAGACCGCTCGATGATCCGTTTCGAGAATGTTTCGAAGACCTACCATATCCGCAAATTCCAGAAGCAGGTGTTCAGCAATCTGAACTTCGAGATCGGGCGCGGCGAGAGCATCGGCATCTGCGGTGCGAACGGAGCTGGCAAGTCGACGCTGATGCGGCTGATCGCCGGGGTCGAGCATCCGACCGCCGGGCGGATCGAGCGGAGCATGACGACCAGCTGGCCGATCGGTTATTCGAGCGCCTTCCAGGCGTCGATGACCGGCAGCGACAATGTCCGCTTCATCGCCCGCATCTACCGTCAGCCAGAGCAGGAGATCCTCGACTATGTCGAGGACTTCGCGCAGCTCGGGCCCTATTTCCACCAGCCGGTGCGGACCTATTCGTCGGGCATGGCCGGGCGCCTCGCCTTCGGCATCTCGCTGGCGATCAACTTCGACTGCTATCTGGTCGACGAGGTCACGGGCGCGGGCGACGAGCGTTTCCGCCGCCGGTCGCACGAGGAACTGATGAAACGGCGCGCGGAGGGGACGCTCGTCATGGTGTCGCACGATCCGCACATGCTGCAGCAATATTGCGAGCGCGGGGCGGTGCTTTATGGGGGCAACCTGACCTTCTACGACACGGTGGCCGAGGCGAGCGAAGTCCATCACGGGCTTCAGATGCGCGCCGCTTGATGCGCCGATGCACAGCTTGCGGCCCAACCGCTCCGATGATTAACGCTTGACGAACTCGTGCCTCCCGCGCTTCTCGTTGCGCGCAAGCCATAGATTTGCCTCGATCGTCGCTATAGGGACCCCCATGATTTCCAGTTCCAGTCCCCGCCTCCGAGTGACCGGCGCCTTGGCGACGCTTGCCATATTGCTGTCGGGTTGTGCCTCGCTGCCGTCGAGCGGCCCGACCGGCCGCCAGGTGATGAGGGGTGCCAAGGACCCCGACGCCGCGCTCAGATTCCAGGTCGTCGACCTCGACGGGGCGGCCTTCCAGAAGCTGGTCCAGGTCCAGCCCACGGGGCGGGCCGTCGGCCGGCTCGCGGCCCTGGCGCGCGACGGCCGGGTCGATCGGATCGGCCCCGGCGATGTGTTGCAGGTCAGCATCTACGAAGTCGGCATGACCCTCTTCGGCAGTAGCGGCGGCATAGGCCCGGGCGCCATGTCCGAACCCGATTCGGCCCGCACGCAGGCGATGAACGCCGTGACCGTCGCCAGCGACGGCACGATTCGCCTGCCCTATGTCGGGCGGCTGATGGTCGCCGGCTCGACCGCCTACGACGTCCAGCGGATGATCGAGCAGGCGCTGCACGGCAAGTCGCAGAGTCCGCAGGCGATGGTGACGGTGGTCAATAGTCCCGGCAACAGCGTCTATCTGCTCGGCGACGTGATGCGGACCGGCCGGATAGCGCTGACCCCGGCGCGGGAACGGCTGCTCGACGCCGTGGCGACGGCGGGCGGGTCGAAGGTCAGCAGCGCCGACACGATGATCCGGATCACGCGCGGCGGCGAGAGCGCCGAGATGCGGCTGGGCGACGTCCGGCCGGGCAGCAGCGACGATCTCACCCTGTTGCCGGGCGACCGCATCGAGCTGGTCGGCGAGCCGCGCAGCTTCAGTGCCTTCGGTGCGACGCCACGGGTGTCGCAGGTCCCGTTCGGGGAGCCGAATCTGTCGTTGGCCGAGGCGCTGGCGCGGGTCGGCGGGCCGAACGACGCGCAGGCCGATCCGAAGGCGGTGTTCCTGTTCCGCTATGACGCCGCCGCGATCGCCGCGGGCGAGCCGCCGGTCATCTACCGGCTCAACCTGATGAAGCCCGAGAGCTACATCATCGCCCAGAATTTTCCGATGCGGGACAAGGACCTGATCTACATCGCCAATTCGGCGGCCAACCCGGTCAGCAAGTTCGTCGCGATTCTCAACCAGCTCTTCGCCCCGCTGCTGACGGCGAGGGTGTTGACCGACAGCAACAACTGATTCGCGGCCGGGCGGGCCTTCGCTCGCCCGGTCTTTCGGGCGCGCTCCGTGTGTCGGCGAAGAATTTTCAGGCCTCGACACAAAGTGCTTGACGACCTGTAGGGATCTGCATAGAAGGCCCCCTCACCGGCGGCGGCGAGTTGGTTTTTCCGGTTCGCTTCCGCGCCTCATTATCGGATCGGTTACGATCTCCCTGGGACAGCAGTTCCGGGTGGTAATTAGGCGTCCCGGTTCTTTGACATTGTTGGAAGATGAAGGGACATGTGGGCGGCGGCTCCGGGTGTTGCGATATTCAAGGTCGTGATATCTCGGTATAAAGCTAAGTC
>NZ_LMID01000014.1 GCF_001428605.1 Sphingomonas sp. Root720 | reverse complement strand
TCGGTCGAGCCGACGGCCTCCGCCAGCGCGGCGAAGTCCTCCGCCTTCGACGCGTCGACCGGCACATAGCTGATCCGCCGCAGGAAGGCCGCGAGCGCTTCCTCGTCGAGCCGCTCGTCGGGCACGAAGCGGCGCAGCGCCTTTTCCGAGAAATCGCGGAACGCCGCGTCGTCATGGGGGCTGCGCGCCGTCGCGACGATGGTCAGGCCCGTCGGCAGCAGCCCATCCGCCGCAAGGCCGTAGAGCGACGGCAGCAGCATACGCTGCGACAGATCGCCGGTCGCGCCGAACAGGAGCAGCTTCTCGCTCGGTGCCGACACTACGCCATCCCCCCAGTCTTCACTCTTGCAAAACCCGATAAATGTAATCGGTTACAGTTTCAAGGTCCAGGCGCATTTCTTTGCCGCGGGCATGGGCTGGGCCGGACAGAAAGGCTGCCGCTATCCCGATCCGATGTTGTCGTCGCTCCACCGGCGGATCGGGCAACCCTGCATCTCCTTCGGAAGCTCAGGCTCGTCACGATAATCACTACGTCTGGAGAAAGGGCCGGATATCAACGGTCCGCCGCTCGGCAGCACTCAGGTAGCCGGCATAGACCAGAAGGAGCACATCCTGCGCCATCATCAGGTCACTCTTCGGTGCCCGACCTTCGGCGATCGCCATAACGAAATCTTCCAGTTCGGCGGGATAGCCCGTGATCATGTCCTCGTCGGGAGCCGGAAAGGACCAGCCCGCCTTGGTTTCGGTCTTCTCGACGATATATTCGCTTTCGAAATAGGCGCCGTCGGGTGTGTAGGCCTGACAGGCGGTGTTCGGGTTGATGTTTGCGGTCGCGACCGCGCGCGAACCATAAGCGCTCAGGAAATTGCGGATACCGCCGAGCCGCGTGTCGGTCGAAGTCAGTTGGGCGACCGATCCATCCTCGAAGTCGATGAGGATCGCGGCAAAGTCCTCGACGTCCTTCCAGCCGGTAGCGATATGCTTGGGTTCCTCGGTCTGGAAGGACGGAATGTCGGTAAGCCTGGCGACCTGACAAGTCACCGAGACCGGGCGGATCGGCCGGCCATTGCGCCGACGGCCTTCCTCATACTTCACGTGCAGCGCGCCGCCGATCGGATGGACGCACAGCCGTAGCAGGGAGCCACCTCCGGCCTGGCGCCACTGCCGTGAATAATCAGCATGCGATCCCGAATGCGATTCCTCGCCCTCGATCCGCAGGATGGTCGATCCGCTTGCCGCCATCAGTCGGTTGAGCTTGGCGATCGGCGGAGCATAGACCCAGTTCTCGGCATAGCAGAAGGTGACGCCGGCCGCGCGAACGGCCTTCCCAACCGCATTGAGCTGCTCGACCACGCCGTCGAACATCGCCTGCCGAGGGAAATCCTGCGCCGACCAGTCGGCGGGCGCGCCTTCTGGCCCGAAGAAGCCGCCCAGCGGCTTTTCGCAGATGATGTGCTTGCCCTGGGCCGCGGCCTTCATGATCAGGGGAACATGCAGATGATTGGGCACACATAGGTCGACCACGTCGATATCGGGATCGGCGATCAGCGCATCGGCATCGTCCAGCACACGCGCCACACCATATTGGGCAGCGAGCGCCTCGGCCTTGCTCCGGTCGCGTCCGGCGATCCCCACGACCTCGAACGACGGACCACGGATCTTGCGATAGCTCGCCAGATGGAAATGGGCGGAAAAGCCCGCGCCGACGATACCAATTCGAACCGTTTTGCTCATCATCAACCTTTCGTCATCATGCCGGCATCGGCCGGCCGCGTGTCTCAGGCGCGAACCACGCCGCGATCAGACCGATCAGGAAGATCACGCACATCGTCATTGCTGAATAGCGGAGCGGATCGGGCGCATCGAACCCGCCGAAAAAACTGGTGCTGAGCCAAGCCGAACCGAAGCTTCCGGCAGCGGCGGCGAAACGACCGAGGTTATAGGCGAAGGATACACCCGTGCCCCGCGCGGCCGCACCGAACAGTTCCGGAAGGTAGATCGAGAAACCGGCGAACAGGCTGAACTGGGCGGCGCCCATCAACGGCATCATCCAATAGGCGTCGATCGGCGTTTGCAGCCGGGCATAGACGAAAATCGTCACAACGAAGGCCGCGGCAAAACATGTCAGGAAGGCAGGTCTTCGCCCCACCCGATCGGCGATCAGGGTGAAGACGAGCATCCCCACCGCACCGCCGGCCATCTGCAGCATATAGGCCCAGTTCTTGGCGTCGGCGACGGCTGCTGCGACCTGAGCCGGCACTAGCCGCTCGGCATAATAGCTGGTGAACACGGCATGCTGGAGATCGACCGCATATTCGCCGATTCCCCAAAGCCCAACGACGCCCGCGACCGCAAGAAGACTGCCGATAAGCAAGCCTCGACGCTCGGCCGAATTGCCGAACAGATCGACATAGGCACCGAACGCCCCTTTGGGCAGTTGCCCCCGTTCCTTGCGCTCGATCCAGGCCCGAGGCTCACGGATACCGAGAATCGCCACGATGGCGATGAGCGCCGGCAAAGCACCTACCACGAACAGCCAGCGCCACACCGCTTCCACCGCGATAAGGTCGCGGCGCGCGAGACCGTCCACCCCCATTTTCACAATTGCCGAGCCGACATTGCCGACCGTCGAGAGAAGCTGCAGTCCCGCGAGCATCGCCAGCCGCGCCGGGCCGTCGACCGTGTCGACGATAATCGCAACGGCCAGGCCGAACACCCCGCCGATCCCCAGCCCCGTCACGAAGCGCAACGCCGCGAATTCGCCCGCCGTCTGGCACAGCGCGGTGATCCCGGTGCAGATCGAATAGAGCAGGATCGAGATGGTTAGCAGCCGGACGCGGCCATAGCGATCGCCGAGCGGGCCAATGATCAGTCCGCCAAGCCCCCACCCGACGAGGAACAGCGCGGTCACCATCTTCGCGAAGGCCTGCACGTCAACATGCGAGGCCGGCAAGCCCATCAGGTCGCCGAGGGCGGGGATGCGCGCAAGCGAGAAAAGCCGCTGGTCCATCGTGTCGAAAAGCCAGGCACCCGACGCGACCGCAAAGACCAGCCACTGATAGCCGGTGACGCCCTTCCACCAAGGCCCGCTCCCCTCGTCCATGCGGACCTCCTTTTGGTACCTGCGATGAATCTGTATGACCAAAACAGCTATATTGCCGCAATTGGACAGTCAACCTGCCAGTCCAGTTATATCGTCGAGAGAAACGCTTCCAATGCGCCACGCCGACCGCGGGCCGTTAAGCCGTCGAGCGCCTCGCCAAGCTGACGGCATAGCGCATCACTGGCGCCGAACGCCGCCGGAAAGACGCCTGACGTCCGGGCTACAGCCATGGCGATCTCGCCGGGCGTACTATGCCCGTCCCATATCGCCTCCAGCCGCGGTGCGAGCGGATCGTCGGCCGGCCGACCTGGGCCCGATCTATCACCGACGAAGGCGATCCAGGCGGCAAGGCTTGCCAGATGCGCCGGACTGTTCAGCCCCTTCGCATCGCGCTCGACGATCGTCGCCAGCCAGCGCTGCGGCAGCTTCTGCGACCCGTCCATGGCGATTTGCGCAAGACGGTGCGGCAGCGCCGGATTGTCGAAACGGCGCAGGATGGCGGCAACATAGGCTTCAGGATCGAGCGCCGAAGACGGTGGCAAGGTCGGCACGGCCTCGGCCAAGAGCTGGTGGCGGACGAAGACCAGCAGTTCGGCGTCGCGTACGGCTTCGTGGACATGGGCGTGGCCGAGCGCCAGTCCCCAATAGGCCAGCGCGGAATGGGCACCGTTGAGCAGGCGCAGCTTGGCCAGTTCGAAGGGGCGGACGTCGTCGACGATCTGCGCACCGCCCGCTTCCCAACGCGGCCGCGGACCGGCAAAGCGATCTTCGATCACCCATTGGCGGAAGGTTTCGCAAATGGTGAGCCCATGATCCTCGACCGTCAGCCGCGCGCGATCGCCGGCGGTGGTCGCCGGCACGATCCGGTCCACCATGCTGTTGGGGCAGGCCCAGCCGGCGGGCCGCGCACGTCCGCGAGCCACGAGATAATCATCAAGCAAACCGCCAAGCAGTCGGCCATTGTCGGGCAGGTTGTCGCACGACAATATCGTCAGCGGCCCGGCACCGCTCGCGCAGCGGCGATCGAGCGCGGCAGCGAGATAGCCAAAGATCGTCCGCGGCGCGCCGCCCGCCAGATCATGCACAACGTCCTGCGCATCGACGAGCAGGTGATTGCTGCCCGGATCGCGATGATAGCCCTTTTCGGTTACGGTCAGGGTCACGACATGGACGCCGGGATCGGCCAGTGCCGCGATCACCCGGTCGGGATCTTCCGGTGCGACCAGCGCCTGATTGATCGACCCGATCAGACGGGAGCGCCCCCCCTCGCCGCGCTCCTCCACGACATAGAGGCAATCCTGCGGCTCCAGCGCGTCGCGCACCGCGGGCGATCGAAGCGACACTCCGATGATACCCCAGCCGGCATCGCCCGCCGCCATCGCATCATCGGTGAAGACAGCCTGATGCGCCCGGTGAAAGGCGCCGAGGCCGAGATGGACGATACCGCTGCGCGCCCGATCACGGGTATAACCGGGAAGCGCGATGCCGTCGGCGAGGGTCGAGGCGGACAAGCGCGGGCGACCGCCATTTGCGATGCTCACAGCCGGTAGGCCGTCTTGACCAGCCGATAGGCGAGATCCACCGCAAGCTCCGCCGCCTCTGTCTCGTCGAGTTGATGTTCGACGACCAGTTCGGCGAGGTATCCGCAATCGATCCGCCGGGCGACGTCGTGCCGCGCGGGTATCGACAGGAAGGCGCGGGTATCGTCGTTGAAGCCGACGAGATTCTGGAAGCCCGCCGTCTCGGTGGTCTGCCGGCGGAAGCGGCGCATCCCTTCGGGACTATCGTGAAACCACCAGGCGGGGCCAAGCTTGAGCGCGGGATAGTGGCCCGCAAGCGGCGCGAGTTCGCGCGCATAGGCGGACTCGTCGAGCGTGAACAGGATGATGCTGAGCCGCGGATCGTTGCCGAAGCGACCGAGCAACGGCCGCAGCGCGCTCACGAAATCGGTGCGGGTGGGAATGTCGGCGCCCTTGTCGCGCCCGAGGCGCAGGAACAGGTCCCGGTTATGATTGCGGAAGGAGCCGGGGTGGATCTGCATCACCAGCCCGTCCTCGATGCTCATCTCGGCCATCACCGTCAGCATATGCGCGCGGAACAGTTCCGCCTGCTCAGCTGTCGCGCGACCGCTCCGGACGGTTGCGTAGAGGCTTTCCGCTTCCGCCCGGCCGAGATCGGCCGTCGCCGCGGTGGGATGGCCATGATCGGTCGAGGTTGCCCCCGCCCCAGCGAAGAAGGCCCGCCGGTTGCGCAGCGCGGCGAGATAGCCGGCATAGTGGCCAACATCCTCGCCCGTCAGCGTGCCGAGACGATCGAGATTGGCCGCGAACCCTTCGAACTCGGGGTCGACCACCGGATCGGGACGGAAAGCGGTAACAACCCGCCCTTTCCAGCCCGACACCCGGATCGCTTCATGATATTTCAGCGGATCGAGCGGCGATTCGGTGGTCGCGAGCAGCTCGATATTGAAGCGCTGGAACAGCACCCGCGGCCGGAATTCCGGTCGAGCAAGCCGCTCCTCAATCGTGTCGAAATAGAGATCCGCGCTGTCGATGCCAAGGCGCACCTCCAAGCCGAACACCTCTGCGAACACCCAGTCGAGCCAGAGCCGCGACGGCGTGCCGCGGAACAGATGATAATGGCTGGCGAAGACCCGCCAGGCCTCGCGCGGGTCGACCGCCGCACCAATGCCGATCGACTCGAGCGGCACGCCCTGACTGTACAGCATGCGAAAGATATAGTGGTCGGGTTGCAGCAGCAGGCTACTGGCATTCTCGAACGGCGCGTCCTCGGCGAACCAGCGCGGATCGGTATGGCCGTGCGGGCTGACGATCGGCAGGCCAGCCACTTGGGCGTGGAGCCGCCGCGCGACTGCGCGGGTAGCGGGATCGGCCGGGAACAACCGGTCGGGATGGAGATGAAGCGGCGGCGGCATCACATCGCCACCGCGCGTGCGAACCGAGCGCGCGTGTCCTGCGCCGCTTTCTTGACTCTCTGAATCGCTTCCTCCTCCGTCGAGAAGAGCAGATGCTCGATCACCGCACCCAGATGTGCCCGCATCGTGGACCGAGCGCGAGCAGGATCGCGCGTGCGCAGCGCCTCGACGATCAGCATATGCTCTTCGACCACAGGCTTGACCTTGGCTGTGCGCGCTTTGGCGTGCAGCAATACGCATTCCGGTGAGGTCTGGCGCAGGTCCCAGAGCGACCGGACGCTGTGGAGCACGGCGGCATTGCGGGTGGCACCGGCGATCAGTAGGTGAAACTCGCGATCCGCCGCCTCGGCGACGACCGGATCGCCGCCCTCCCGCTCGATCGCAGTGACGATGCGCGGCAACTCCTCCAGCTCTTCGGCCGAGATGTTGACCGCTGCAAGCGCCGCCGCCTCGGATTCGATCAGCAAGCGAGCTTCGGTGAGCTCAAAGGCGCTGACGTCGAAACGGGCGACGTTGCTCCCGCCGCTTGGTTTTACATAGGCGCCCGATCCGATTCTGACGTCGACCAGCCCCTGCACCTCCAGGGCGATGATCGCCTCGCGCGCGGTGGGCCTGCTGACATTGAACTCTGCGGAGATCTCCCGTTCGGGCGGCAGGCGCCCGCCAACCGGATAGGTTCCATCGGTGATCCGCTGCGTCAGGACACGCGCGACCTCCCGGTAAAGACGCTCGGGGGCGCGGCCTGCACGCATATCGAATTCGGTATGATCCATGGACTTTGATTGATTAAACCATATCGGCCTGACAGATTTTGATTATTGACAGACCAATTCACGGCGGTCAAGGCTATCCAATCATAACGCCGCATATGGGAACATCCATGAGAATTGACGCCGCCAAAGTGATCGTGACCTCTCCGGGCCGCAATTTCGTGACCGTGAAGATCATGACCGATCAGGGTGTCTATGGCGTCGGAGACGCCACTCTCAACGGCCGCGAGCTGGCGGTCGCATCCTATCTGGAGGATCACATCCTGCCGTGCCTCATCGGCCGGGACCCTCGCAGGATCGAGGATATCTGGCAATATTTCTACCGCGGCGCCTATTGGCGGCGCGGTCCCGTGACCATGTCGGCGATCGCCGCGATCGACGTTGCGCTGTGGGATATCAAGGCCAAGATGGCGGGCATGCCGCTCTACGACCTGCTCGGCGGCAAGAGCCGCGAAGGCGTGATGGTCTATGGTCATGCCAATGGTGGCGACATCGAGGAGACGATCGACGAGGTCGGGCGCTATATCGATTTGGGCTACCGGGCGATCCGCGCCCAGTCGGGCATCCCCGGTCTGTCCACCGTCTATGGCGTGGGCCGCGGCAAGGACTATTACGAGCCCGCCGATGCCGCGCTGCCGACCGAAACGGTGTGGGACAGCGCCAAATACCTCAACTTCGCGCCGAAACTGTTCGACCGGCTGCGCGATCGGTACGGCTTCGATCATCATCTGCTTCACGATGTCCACCACCGGCTACGTCCGATCGAGGCGGCCAGGCTCGGCAAGGCGCTGGAACCCTACAGCCTGTTCTGGCTTGAGGATGCGACCCCGGCCGAGAACCAGGAGGCGTTCCGCCTGATCCGCCAGCACACCACCACGCCGCTGGCGGTGGGCGAGGTGTTCAACACGATCTGGGACTGCAAGGACCTGATCCAGAACCAGTTGATCGACTATATCCGCACGCCCGTCGTGCGGGCCGGCGGCATCACCCATATGCGCCGCATCGCCGACCTCGCCGCCCTCTATCAGGTGCAGACCGGTGCGCATGGCGCGACCGACCTGTCCCCGGTTACGATGGGCGCGGCGCTGCACTTCGACAGTTGGGTGCCCAATTTCGGCATCCAGGAATATATGCGGCATACGCCCGAGACCGACGCCGTCTTCCCGCACACCTATCACTTCGCGGACGGCTATCTCCATCCCGGAGATGCGATCGGCCACGGCGTCGACATCGATGAGGCCGAGGCTGCGAAATATCCCTACGACCCCGCCTATCTGCCGGTCGCCCGGCTCGAGGACGGGACGATGTTCAATTGGTGAGCATCGCCGTCATCGGCGAAGGCATGGTCGAACTGTCCCGCACCGGTCACGGCGCGGGGATGGCCGGCTGGGAAACGGGCTATGGCGGGGATGCGCTCAACAGCGCGATTCACCTGGCCCGTTTCGGCCTGACGACGAGCTTCCTGTCTGCACTCGGCCATGATCCGCTGAGCCGGGGCCTGCGCCAGGCCTGGACGGCGGAAGGGCTCGATCTCACCCATCTGCTCACCCATCCCGATCGCTCGGCCGGGCTCTACGCGATCGAGACCGACGCGACAGGCGAACGCAGCTTCGCCTATTGGCGCAGCGACAGCGCGGCGCGTGCCATGCTCGACCTTCCCGAGGCCGAGGCTGCCCTTGCCACGGCGGAGACGGCCGACCTGCTCTATCTGAGCCTGATCAGCCTCGCGGTCCTGCCGCCGGCCGGACGTGCGCGACTCGTCGCGCTGTGCCGCGCGGTTCGGGCGCGCGGCGGCCGGGTCGCATTCGACAGCAATTTCCGCCCCCGCCTCTGGGCCTCGCCGGACGAGGCGCGCGAAGCGGTGGAGGCAATCGGCCCATGGGTCGACATCGCGCTGCCGACCCTGGTCGACGAGACCGCGCTGTTCGGGGACCAGCCGATCGAAACGGTCGCGGCGCGCTGGCGCAACTGGGGTGCCGCCGAGGTGGCGGTGAAGAACGGCGCCGAGGGCTGCCTGCTGGCGCTGGATGACGAAAGCCGCCCAATCGCTCCGCCACAGGCCGTGGCCGCGATCGACAGCAGTGGCGCCGGTGACGCGTTCAATGCAGGCTACCTCGCCGCGCGACTACAGGACCGCACGCCCGATCAGGCGGCGCTGACGGGCCATCGCCTGGCCGCCTGGGTCATCGCCCGACGTGGTGCGATCCCCGTCCGGGATGCCGACGCCCCCTATCGGGTCTAACCACAGCGCTCGACCAATCTGACCAAAATCCGCCGCGGCTATTGCCGCCGCGCCGGCTATCGCTATTTTCCTGGGTCAAAGACACAGGGATTCCGACAAGCATGGCGCGCAAGCAGGACGAGGTGATGAAGGCGCAAGATCGCGACAATGCGCCGGGGGCATCGCAGGATCGCCTCTATCGCGACATCGCCCGCCGGTTGATGGACCGCATCAACGACGGCAGCTATCCGGTCGGCGGGCGCCTGCCGGCCGAACGGGAGATCTCCACCGAGTTCAACGTCAGCCGCCCCACGGTGCGCGAGGCGATCATCGCGCTGGAAGTTCAGGGCATCGTCGAGGTCCGCGTCGGATCGGGCGCATATGTCCGCCGGCAGACCGCCGCCGCCGAAACGCCGGGCTTCAGCGTTACCGCCTTCGAGCTGACCGAAGCCCGACTGCTGTTCGAAGGCGAGGCTGCGGCCTTGGCCGCGACCAACATTTCCGACGAGGAACTGGCCGAACTGTCCAGCCTGATCGGCCGCATCGCCGGCCCGGACGCAACCGCGGCCGAAGCCGCGGATCGCGAGTTTCACATGCTGATCGCCCATGCGACGCGCAATGCGGCGGTGGTGGGCACGATCGAATCGCTCTGGTCTCTGCGACAGACCTCGCCCGAATGCGTACTGCTCCACGCCAAGGCGCGCACTGCGATGGTCAAGCCGGTGGTCGAGGAGCATATGGCGATCGTCGAGGCGCTGCGCTCTCGCGAGCCGGGACGCGCCCGCAACGCGATGCGCACGCATCTGGGCGCGGTGATCGAACATCTGTTGTTCGCGACCGAGGAAGAGGCCATCGAGCGCGCCAAACAGGCCGCCCAGGACACTCGCGCACGCTTCGCACGATCGATCACCATGTAGGCTGGCGCTCTCGATTCGAGAGTTGACTGACCAATTTCATATATCTATCCACTTTGGTCATGCAATGTGGCCTGTCGATTGTGGATGGAGATTGAAATGGATCGCCGCGAGCTTCTCAAGATGTCCACCCTCTCGCTGGCCGGGCTAGCCGTAGCGCCCGCCTTCGCGCGGGGCCGTAAGGCGCGCCGCTGGGGTGTTCAGGCCGGCACCATCCTCAAGGCGCTTGAAGCGGATTTCGAAGGCACGCTGAAAGCGGTTGCGGCGATGGGCTACAAGGAAATCGGTACGACCGGCAGCTTCGGCCGCGATCCGCATTATGTCCGCGCGCAGTTCGATCGTTTTGGTCTGACATCTCCGAACAACCATGTCGCCCCAAAGGCAACCTACCAGTCCTTCCAGAGCTGGGTGCGGCGCGAGGTTTCGACCGAAGCCAATCGCGAGGTCTATGCGCAGAGCTTCTCGCTCGAAAATGCCATTGCATCGTTCGAAGACGGCATCCAGACCTCCAAGATCCTCGGCCAGAAATATGTGATGTGGGCGATCCTGCTGCCTAACCAGATCGCCGACCGCCCGACGATCGACAAGCATATCAAGCTGTTCAACCAGCTCGGCGACATGTGCGCGAAGGAGGGGCTGACCTTCGCCTTCCACAACCATGACCGCGAGTTCGCCAAGATCGGCAACGACGTCATCCTCGACCTGTTCTTGGACAATACCGATGCGAAGAAGGTGAAGTTCGAGCTCGATTTCTACTGGGCGACCAAGGCCGGGGCCGATCCGCTCGCTTATCTCAGGCGCTATGCCGGGCGCACGAAGCTCTGCCACATCAAGGATATCACCGCGACCGGCGACTTCGCCGCCGTCGGCAGCGGAACGCTCGATGTGCCCGCCCTGGTCAAGGCCGGCGACAAGGCCGGGATCGAGCATTTCCTGGTAGAGATCGACCGCTCGGACGATCCGATGGGCTCGATCGCCAGCTCGATCAAATATCTGCGCAAGACCATCGGCTGATTCCGGGCCAAAGCCGGTACCGCCGGTCCGAAGCCGTTTCCTGGTGACCGGAGTCTGTCATGACCTCTTCCGTCTTTGATGCCATCGTCGTCGGCTCGGGCATTTCGGGCGGATGGGCGGCCAAGGAGTTGACCGAACGGGGCGCCCGCGTGCTTCTGATCGACCGGGGCCGCATGGTCCGCCATGGCGAGGATTATCCCAGCGAACACAAAGCCCCCTGGGAGATGCCCTTCCACGGCTTCGGCGACCGGCTGCTCTACGAGTCCGACTATGCGGTGCAACGGCGTGGCCGGGGGTTCGAGGAGGGCAGCGCCCATTTCTTCGTCAACGACCGCGAGCATCCCTATAAGGTCGAGCCCGGCACCCGCTTCTCCTGGTTGCGCGGCTATCAGGTCGGCGGCCGGTCGCTGGTCTGGGGGCGGGCGTCCTTCCGGCTCAGCGATTTCAACTTCGGCGAGAATAAGCGCGACGGCCACGGCATCGACTGGCCGATCCGCTATGCCGACATTTCCCCCTGGTACGACCATGTCGAACGCTTCATCGGCGTGAGCGGAGCCCGCGAAGGCATCGACAGTCTGCCCGACGGCGAGTTCCTCCCGCCCTTCGCAATGAACTGTATCGAGGAACATGCGAAGAAGGGGATCGAACGCAGCTTCCCCGGCCGCCGGATGATCAATGAGCGGACCGCGGTGCTCAGCCAAGACCATAATGGACGCTCCGCCTGCCATCTGTGCGGTCCCTGCCAACGCGGCTGCTCGACCGGCTCCTATTTCAGTACCCAGAGCTCGACCCTGCCCGCGGCCGAGGCGACGGAACGGCTGACGGTGATGTCGGACACGATCGTCGCCGGAGTCGACTATGATCCGACACTCAAGCGGGTCACGGGCGTGCGCACGATCAACAGCAAGACCGGCGCACGGGAAACGATCACCGCACGGTTGATCTTCCTCAACGCGTCGACCCTCGGCACCATCCATATTCTGCTCAATTCCCGGAGTAATGCCTTCCCCAACGGTCTCGCCAACAGCAGCGGTGCGGTAGGCCGGGATATCATGGACACCGTCAAGGGGCCGATCATCACCGGCACCTTCTCCGGCTTCGAGGACCAGCAACCGATCGGAAATCGGCCGACAGGCATCTACATCCCCCGCTTCCGCAACGTCGCCGACCGCGAAACCGACTTCCTGCGCGGTTATGGCTATCAGGGCAGCGGTTCGCGCGCGCTGTGGACGCGCGGCATCGATTCCCGGACGATCGGCGCCGACCTCAAGGCCGAATTGCGCAAGCCTGGCCCTTGGACGATCATGCTCGGCGCCATGGGCGAACCGCTGCCCAATTACGACAATGTCGTGCGGCTCGATCCGAACAAGACCGACAAATGGGGTTTGCCCCAGCTCCTCGTCTCGCACCGCTGGACCGCGAACGAGGAGCGCATGGCGCAAGACATGGCCGACCAGGGCGAGGCAATGATGCGCGCGGCGGGTGCGGTGAAGGTCACGACGATCCGCGAGATCAAGCCTGCCGGCGAAACCAACCATGAAATGGGCGGCGCGCGCATGGGCCACGATCCGCGCGAAGCGGTGCTCAACCGCTTCAATCAAGCGCACGACATCGCCAATCTGTTCATCACCGACGGCAGCTGCATGACCTCGTCGCCCTGCCAGAACCCGTCGCTGACCTACATGGCGTTATCCGCCCGCGCCGCCGATTTCGCCATGAAGCAGCTCAAGGAAGGCGCATTGTGACGACGTCCCATCGCCCGGACCGACTTTCCCGCCGGACCATCCTGAAGAGCGGCGCCATCGGCGGCAGCGCCGGCGCCCTGCTGGTGGCAGGCGCGCCGCTTGCGGCCGCGCCTGCCACGCCACCGGTCGCGACATCCTCGCGACAGGCGCTCCTCACGGCGCTGGTCGATACGATCATCCCCGCGACCGACACGCCCGGCGCGGGCGAGGCTCGAGTCGCCGATTTCGTGACGATGATGGTCGAGCGCTGGCTGCACCCCGACGAACGGGCCCGCTTCCTCGCCGGGCTCGAGAGCTTCGATGCCACCGTTCGGAAAACCAGCGGCCAGGCTTTCGCAAATCTGCCCCCTACCCGCCGGCTGGAGATACTTCGGACGATGGCCGCCATGGAAGCCGACACCGCCAGCGCGCAGACCGCCGGTCCCTTCATCGCGCAGATTCGGGCGCTGACGATCTATGGCTATTACACGTCCGAGATCGGTGCATCGCAGGAACTCCAGCTCAATCTCGTTCCCGGAGAATACGACCCCTGCCATGACATCCAGCCCGGCGAAAATGCCGTCTCGCTAGGACGCAGCAATGCCGTTCTGCGGATGCCCTGACCGGTTCCTCCGTCCCATATCCCGCAAAGGATGCTCGCAATGCCGTCTCACGAAGAAGCCGAGCGTCTGTCCTTTTCGCGCCGGGACGCCACCCGATGGCTATTCGCGGCCCCTGCCGCCGCCCTCGCGCTGAAGCCAGGTATCGCTGCCACGATCAAGCCTGACCATCCCCATTCGAAATGGGCCGGAGTGCAGGTCGGCCTGAATGTGCCGTACAGCTTCGGCACCCGTACGGCGCTCGATGCGGAGCAGGTGCTAGAGCGGACCGTCGCGCTCGGCATCAGCTCGGTCGAGCTGCGCATCCAGCCGATCGAGATTTCGCTCGGTCTGCCCAGAGAACTGGTGCTCGGCCCGGCGCCGTCCGATTACAAGGCGGTCTATTATCCCAAGGGCGATGCCCCGGCCATCCTACCCGCCGCCCCCGGCCGGGCCGTGCTGACCCAAGCCGATTTCGATGCCTATGACGCCGGTGCGATCAAGCGTCGCGCTTGGCGGCTCGCGCTGCCGATCCGATCGGTCGAGCGCGTTCGCAGGATGTATGATGCCGCCGGGGTCAAGATCGACATCGTCAAGTTCGACGGCATCAACGACTTCGAGGGCGAGGAGATGGACTATATGTTCAACATCGCCAAGGCGATCGGCGCCCGCGCCATTTCCGGCGAGATGTCGATCCCGGCGATCCCGAACCTTGCCAAGGCCGCCGACAAGCATCGCTTCATGGTTGGCCTCCACAACCATCTACCGATTACACCGGCGATGTGGGAGGATGCCTTCCGCCAGAGCCGCTATCTCGGAGCCAACCTCGATATCGGCCATTTCCTGGCGGGAAACCAGATGTCGCCCGTGCCCTTCATCACGGAGCATCATGCGCGGATCACCCATCTGCACGTCAAGGACAAGACGCTGGCCAACGTAAACGTGGACTTCGGCAAGGGCGACACGCCCGTCCGCGAGATCCTGCAGCTGATCCGCGACAAGCGATGGAATATCCCGGCGACGATCGAATATGAAATTCCGCTCGCTCCCGATACCGATCGCGACGCGGAAGTTCGCAAAGCCATCGATTACTGCCGTCTTTGCCTGGTCGACTGACACATTCCTCTCATGAGCACATGGCAATCTAAAATTCTTCGATCGATCTAACTGACCGACGGTTATTTCTCGTCACCATACGATCTGGGGGCGTCGACGCACTCGTAGCGACGACGGCCGTCGAAATCCCTCTTTCGAATAGTCCGTCGGGCACGGCACTTGCCTCATCGCGCCCGCCGCTCAGGCAGCGCGAAGGCGATGAAGCTGCCACCCGGCGCCTGGCCGGGCACGCCGGTTTTTCCACCACCGGCTGCGATAACGACGAACTGCCGCCCATCAGCCTCGTAGATCGCCGGTGTCGCATTGCCGGCAGCAGGCAACAGCGTTTCCCACAACAGCTTGCCGGTGCGCTTGTCATAGGCACGGAACTTGCGGTCGTGGATCGTCGCACCGATGAAAAACAATCCCCCGGCGGTTACGACACCGCCGCCATAATTGTCCGATCCCGTATCGCGCAGCCCCTTGGCGGCCAGGTCCGGATATTCCCCGAAATTGCGGCGCCACGCATAGCGGCCGCTGTTCAGGTCGATGGCGCTCAGCGTGCCCCAGGGGGGGCTGATGCCGGGATAGCCGTCAGGATCGGAGAGCTTGCCATAGCCCGCGAAGCTGTATTCCGCCGCGTCAGACCGTGTCTTGACCCCCGCCTTCAGGGCGGTGTCGCGATTGTAGACGATATAATCGGCGACCGCGCCGATGCCTTCATTGCCGAGATGTTCGAAGCTGGGCATGCGGCCGCCGCCGCGGCCGATCATGCGGAAGACATCGAACTTGGTCAGACGGTCGCCGACCCCGACCAGCGAGGGAAACTCAGGTGGCGATCCCTGGCGGTCGGCACCGTGACAGGCCGCGCATTCGGCCTCGTAGATCGCCCTGCCCGACGCGATCGGCGAGGTCGACCGCTTGCCCAGTTGCAAGACCGAGGGCTTCTCGTTGCTGTTGACGTAGAGCAGGCCGGTCTCGGGATCGAAGGCCGATCCGCCCCATTCGGCACCGCCGTCGGTGCCGGGCGCTATCAGGGTCCCGCCGAAGCTGGGCGGCGAGAAGAGCCCCGATGCCGCAAACTGGTCGAGCCGCTCGGCCGCCGCCTTGGCGGCAGCCGGCGTGCGTTGGGTCAGGCCCTTCCGGCTGAGGCCCTGCCGTGCGAACGGGGTCGGCAACAGCGGGAAGGGCTGGGTCGGTGAGGCATGCTCGCCGGGAATGGTGGACGGAGGCACCGGCCGTTCGACGATCGGGAAGAGCGGCGCGCCCGTCACCCGGTCGAACACATAGACGAAGCCCTGCTTGCTGGTCTGCGCGACCGCATCGATCATCCGTCCGTCGCGTCGTACGGTCACCAGACTGGGTGGCGCCGGAAAGTCATAGTCCCACAAATCGTGGTGGACTGCCTGGAAATGCCAGAGTCTTTTGCCGGTCGCCGCATCGAGCGCGACCAGCGAATTGGCGAAGAGATTGTCACCCTGGCGGTCGCCGCCAAAGAAATCCTTATCGCCCTGCCCCGCCGATGCGGTCGGCACGAACAGGATGCCGCGCTTCTCGTCCACTGCCATGCCAGCCCAGGCATTGGCGCCGTTGATCGTCTTCCACGCATCCTTTGGCCAGGTCTCATACCCGAATTCACCGGGCTGCGGGATCGTATGGAAGGTCCAGCGGATTTGCCCGGTCCGCACGTCATAGGCCCGAATATGGCCGGGCGCCCAACCGGTGGTCCCCATGATGAGGAGGTCCTTGTAAACCACGCCCGGCGAATTGGCGCCAACCGAGATATCCCTCGGATCGCGCCCAAGGCCTTCGCGAAGGTCCACCCGACCATTCGTCCCAAAACCGCCTATCGCCTTGCCCGTGCGGGCGTCGACCGCAAGCAGGAACGAGCGCGAGGTCATGAAGATGCGGGCGTCGCGCCCGTCGGTCCAATAACTGACCCCGCGCAACCGCTGTTTGCTGATCACTTTCTCGCCCGGGTTGGGATCGAAAACCCAGAGCGGCTTGCCGTTGGCCGCGTCGAGCGCGAACAGCCGCAGCTTGGGCGAGACAACGTACATCACCTCGCCGACCACGATCGGGTTATACTCCATCTCTGACGCATTGGCGCCGTCGCCGAACGCGTCGCCGGTTTCGAACGTCCAAGCGATCTCCAATTGCCGGACGTTCGCCGTGTCGATCTGCCGAAGCGAGGAATAATGGATGTTGTCGGCGCCGCCGCCATAGGTCGGCCATCCGCTATACATTCGCGATGTCTCGATCGCGCCCGGTGCGGCAAGCAGCGTCGCCGAGACCATGGCAAGCAAGAGGACCGCCGATCTGTGCATCTCCAACTCCTTCTGGCAGCAAGCATAGCGGTCATACCACTTGTTTCCTGACTGAACATATGGCGGATTATGGAACTTCCGATTTGGTACAACGAATCGGAAAACGATATGCGGCGACGCCCGAGCGTATAGCATCCCTATAATCGGTCAGACCGATCTACCGCAGCCAAGGAGAAGCAGTTGTCCGATGCGCGCTTGTCGGACCATCGACTGGGACACGCCTCAACGCCAGCAGGTTGCATCACCCAACGCCCTGGGCAACGGGCCAATATATAATTTAAACCGTTGAATATATTTTGTAAATTTACCGGACCACCAGCCGCCTCGCAGAAGGCGCGATCGATGCGCGGGCCTTGTACGAGATAGGCAGAACATACGGAAGAGCTCCTGCCTCGATCTTGCCTGACACCGGAATCGGCCCGCTGGGTTACCACCTAAACCAACGATTGACATGGCCAGCTACTGGCACCAAATTGGACTGACCATAAGGCCTGACACAAAGTCAAAAGGGGATTTGAAGCATGAGGGAGAAATCAAAGGCTCGCTTCGTGGGAATGCTGCTCACCGGGATCGCACTGTCCGCCGCCCCGGTCTACGCTCAGGATAGCGCCTCGCCCGAGCCTGAAGCTTCCGAAGGCGGTCTCGCCGATATCGTCGTCACCGCCGAAAAGCGTCCCAGCGTCGCCCAGCGCGCCGCAATCGCGCTGTCGGTGGTTAGCTCGGACGCACTCAAGCGCCAGGGTGTCGGAAATGTCGCCGACCTCACCACCCTCACCCCCAGCGTCGGCTTCGCGCAGAACGGCGCGAATACGGTCATCACCGTACGTGGCGTTTCGAGCCGCGATACCAATCAGCTCGGCGATCCGGCGGTTTCGATCAGCATCGACGGCTTCTATTTCCAGCGCTCACTGGGCCTCAACATCGCACTGTTCGATCTTGAGCGGGTCGAATCGCTGCGCGGGCCGCAGGGCACCCTGCTCGGTCGCAACGCCACCGGTGGCGCGCTCAACATCATCAGCGCCAAACCGACCGACAATTTCGCGGCCGGCATCACTGGCGAGGTCGGCAATTATGACCTCATCGCGACGCAGGGCTTCGTCAACATTCCGGTCAGCGACAAGGTGAAGCTGCGCGCCGCCTTCCAGACCCGCGACCGCGACGGCTTCCGCAACAACGCGCCGGCTCGCGACGGCGACGACGAGCATACCCGCTCGGCCCGTCTTCACCTGCTCCTCGAGCCGACCGATCGCTGGGATGTGCTGTTGACCGGCGAGTATTCGCATCAGGACGGCGTCGGCCCGGTCATTCAGTCGGTTGCCCACCGGTTTCTGCCCAATGGCCAGCTCGACACCAGCCGCCCCGACATTCCGGGTGACGGCAAGTCCTTCCCGGTACCGCCGAACGGCTTCATCCGCCTGAACGCCTATAATTTGCGTTGGAGCACCAATTACGACCTCGACTTCGCGACCCTTACCTATGTGGGGGGCTATCGCTCGCTGAAGTTCGATCAGGTCCGCACCTTGGGCGGTGTCTACAATTCGACCCGCCGGAACTTGACCTTCGACCAGCGCGAACGACCGAAGTCCTGGAATCACGAGGCCCGTATCGCGTCCCGCTCGGACACGCCCCTGATCTGGCAGGCCGGCCTCTATTATTTCCGTGAGACCAACAACACCCAATCGCTGTTCCGCGATTTCCGCGTGCCGGGCCAGTTCCCGACGCCGGCGGCCTGCCTGTGCGATCCGGGCGTGGATCTGCAGATCTTCCGCAAGCCCGACTTGCTGCTGCAGTCGAAGGCGGTGTTCGGCCAGGCGTCCTACGGGATCACCGATCAGCTCCGCTTGGAAGGTGGCGCTCGCTATACCGCGGACAAGAAGGAAAATCTCAACGCCACCAATCTCGCGACCAATGTGAACGCCTACCTGAACACCGGTGCGATAAATCTGGTCGCTAACGCGCCGATCGCGACGCGTCTGTCGTCGAACCGCACGACCTATCACGCGGCCGCGAACTTCCAGTGGACGCCGCGCAATCTGCTCTACGCTAAGTTCGACACCGGATATAAGTCGGGCGGCTTCACCGATCTGCAGGTCTACGGCCCGGAGAACATCAAGGCTTGGGAAATCGGGTCCAAGAACCGTTTCCTCAACAACAGCCTTCAGGTGAACCTGTCGGCCTTCCTGTACAAGTACAAGGACCAGCAGGTTCAGCAGCAGATCACCCTGCCAACGGGCGGTATCGGCACCGGCACGGTCAATGCCGGCTCTTCCAAGATCTACGGCGGCGACATCGACGTTCTGTTCCAGGTCACGCCGAACGACCGGATAGAGTTCTTCGGCGCCTATCTGCACGCGCGCTTCACCGATTTCGTTACGGTGATCAGCGGCGTTAACCGGCAACTTTCAGGCAATCGCCTGCAACAGGCACCCGACTGGGTATTCAATGCCGGTTATGAACATAAATTCCAGGTTGGCGACGGATCGATCACCACGCGCATCCAGACGCACTATGAGAGCAAGTCCTACTTCACCTTCACCAACTTCGAAGCGGACAAGCAGCCCGGCTATATGCGGTCGGATCTGATCGTCACCTATCGCGCACCGGATAATCGCTGGCTGCTGGAGGGCTATGTTCGCAATCTCGAGGACAAGCTTATCCTCTCCAATGCCGACGTCATCAGCACCACCTACAACAGCTATCGCTATCAGTTCCAGGCGCCGCGGACCTACGGCGCCCGGCTGACGGTCAACTTCTGATGGACGGGACCGCGCTCGATCGGCGGCACTTCCTCGCGGCGGCCGCCGGTTGCCTCGTCGCCGGCGCTGCCGGCGCGGGGAAGCCGGCGGCGGCGGCGGCCGGGATCCGATCGATCGGCGCCTGGACATCGATCGCGAACGCCCCCCTGCTCGCGGGTTCGGGCTATGATTTCATCGAGGAGGAGGTCGGCCGCTTTCTGGTGCCCGATCTCTCCGACGCCGCGTTTGATGCCGCCCTGGCCCAGGCAAAGGCCGCACCGATACCGGTTCGATCGCTCGTCCGCATGCTGCCACCATCCATGCAGAGCGTGGGGCCTGCCACCACGCATGATATGATCGAGCGCTTCTGCGAAACCATCTTCGCTCGCGCCCGCCGAGCCGGGGTGGAAACGGTCGTCTTCGGCAGCCCGCGCTCGCGCCGAATTCCCGAGGATTTTTCCCGCGTCGAGGCCGAACGGCAGTTGGTCAGCCTGTGCAAGCGGCTCGGCCCCATCGCCCGCGCGCACGATGTGATATTGGCGCTCGAACCGCTCAACAAAACCGAGACGAACTTCATCAACCGGGTCAGCGAGGGCGGTGCGATCGTCCGCGCCGTCGGCCATCCCAGCGTCCGGTTGGTCGCCGACCTCTTCCATATGCGGATGGAAGACGAAGGACCCGAGAGCCTCGTCGAGAACGCCGGCCTGATCCAGCACGTCCAGATCGCCGAAAAGCAGGGTCGCCGAGCGCCCGGCGTGTCGGGCGAAAATTTCTCGGCCTATTTCGCAGCGCTGCAATCGACCGGCTATACACGCCGGCTTTCGGTCGAATGCCTGTGGTCCGACATCGCACAAGAGGCGCCGGTCGCTTTCCGGACGCTCCGGTCGCAGATCGACCGGGCCCCGTCCGCCACGTCGCCCCTATGAGTAGCGGGCTGATCTTCGCTCTGTGGGCCGCGGCCGCCAATGCCCATCCGGCTGCGCCCGACCCAATCGCGATCGATGCCTTCGTCAAGCGCGCCAGCGCTGCTCTGCACCAGCCGGTCCGAATCGACATGATGCGATCGATGGGCCGCAACGAGAAGATCGCGCGCGGTATCGTCGACCAGGTGATGGACGGTCGCAAGCGCGCCACGGTCGCCCGCCGCGCGGAATATCTCGACAACGGCTGGCGGCTGCCCACGTCCGGCCAGACGTTGCTAGTGTACGATTTCTCTGGGAAACCGAGTTTCATCTACCGGGTCGTCGCCGCGCAAGAATTGCCGCTTCGATCGATCGCTCCTTGGCATCTGATGGCCGAAAGCCCCGCGTTGCGCGAGCTCACGACGTGGCGCACCGCCCATCTGGCGTCGTGGAAGACGGCGATCGAGGGGTTGAGTCCCGAGCAAATCGATATGCTACCGCTCGTCTGGATGCGCTTCGAACCGATATTTCCGATAGCCAAGCCGCCTCGTTAGACGTCTGCAGCAGCGAGGTGACCGCCACCCTCTTTCATCGGCCGCCACGATCGCCGCAGGCGAAATACGACAATTGACGCCGCCCGATGAAATCGATTACTTTTCCAGATCGACGGTGGGCGCTAGGCGGAAATCTTGAATCTTCGCTATCGAATATGGTCGGAGACAAACCGGTCTGGTCGCGGATTCAGCTCGACCGATCACATCGATAACTAGACAGGGAACCGCCCGATGCACTCAGCTCCCCTGACAACGAACTGGCGCGCATGGCTCGTGGTGATCCTGTGCATGTTCGCATACATCTTCTCCTTCATCGATCGGCAGATACTATCCCTCCTGATCGAGCCAATCAAAGCGGACCTAGGGCTGAGCGACACGCAGTTCGGCCTGCTCCACGGACTGGCCTTCTCGATCTTCTATGCAACGATGGGCATTCCGATCGCGTCGCTGGCCGATCGGAAGTCGAGGCCTCTGATCATCGTGGTCGGCCTGGCATTCTGGAGCCTCGCGACCGCCTGTTGCGGCCTCGCGCGCAGCTTCATCCAGCTGTTCATCGCGCGCGTCTGCGTCGGTGCGGGGGAAGCCGCGCTTGCGCCCGCCGCTTATTCGCTGATCACCGACCTGTTCCCGAAAGAACAATTGGGCCGCGCGATCGCGGTGTTCTCGCTGGGCTCCTTCTTCGGCGCGGGCATCGCCTTTCTCGTCGGCGGCGCCGCGATCGCGACCATCACGGCGCACGGTCCGGCCAACGTCTTCGGGCTCGTCTTACAGCCTTGGCAGATCGTGCTCGTAACGGTCGGTCTCCCCGGTCTGCTGCTCGCGCTGATCATCTTCCTGACCGTGCGGGAGCCGTTTCCCTCGGGGCGTCGGCCACAGACGGAAGCTGCGCCCTTCAGCGCCGTGCTGGGCTTTCTGTGGGGGCAGAGAGCGGTGTTCATCCCGCACATGCTCGGCTTCACCCTGGCGGCGATGGCGCTGTTCACCGTCCTTGGCTGGTCACCCGCCTATCTGATGCGCACCTTCGACCTGAAGCCCGGCGATGTTGGCCTGCCCCTCGGCCTCATCGCCATTTTGTGTGGCGGCGGCGGGGTGATGGTAAGCGGCCTGCTCATGGATTGGCTGACGCGGCGCGGCTATGCCGACGCTCCGTTTCGCACCGGCATGATCGGAGCCGCCGGCTCGGTCGTTCCCGCCGCCCTCCTGCCCTTCGCCGGAAGCTTTTCGACGGCGATCATGCTGCTGGCGGCAACCCAGTTCTTCGCGTCTTTCCCCATGCCCCCGTCGACGGCCGTGATGCAGATCGTCCCACCCGCCAATATGCGCTCTCGCGTCTCGGCGCTTTTCCTGTGCAGCAACTCGCTGCTGGGGCTCGCGCTTGGCTCGGCTATCGTCGGGCTCCTCAACGATTATGTCTTCGGTACGCCGATGGCCGTGGGGCAATCCATCGCGATCGTCATCGCGGGATCGTCGGTGGGCGCCTGCCTGATCCTGAAGTCCGGCCGCAGCCCCTACCGCCGTTTCATCGCCGCGCGCCACTGACGTCGTCACAAAACTCAGGCCGCCCATTGGCAGCCGCATGGCGCGCGGTCCTTCCTGTCAGGCATCCGCGAGAAGCGCGAGCGCCTCAAGGAAACCAGCCGCACCGGCGAGACCAGCTACCGGCTGGCAAACTGATGGCCGGCATCGACGAGCAACCGGCTGGCCTTGCGACATTGTCGCAGGCCCAGCTCCACGCCGAATGGCGCAGATATCATAAGGGGCAGCTCATGCCGCTCTGGCTGTCGTCTGGGTTCATCGCGCCGCACTTATCGGCGAGTGGGAAGGCACAAGCTGAAAGACGGCCGCATATTTGAAATGCGTCGGTTGCAAGGAAGTTTTGCAATGTCAGCTGCGCCCTAAAGGCCGACATTCGAGGATACTGTCATGCTTCCCGCAAGCTGCCGTCGTACTCGTGAGTGGAGATGACGATCAGCGGATGCCGGCCCTTCGGCGGCATGTTGTCGGCGACCACTGTCTGCGAATAGAGTCCGATCCGCTGACCGGCAGGCACGCCCGAGGCCGGATGCCAGATGCCGGTCTCCGTCCCATCCGCTGTCGTCGCGCGCTGGAAGCCGCCCTGCCCAGCCTGCACGGCAGCCGCCGGTCGTGCGATTGCCGGCGCGGCGGGCCGCAAGGCGGCAGTAAGCGCCAAGGCGTTATGCCGCCACTTCATCGGTTCATCCTCATGCGATACGGAAAACTCAGGACCGTCCGCGGCGAAGCTGCGCGATTGGCCGGGCTTCCAGCGCGCTGACCAGCGCTGCGACGAGCGCGAAGAGCGCCGCCAGCGCCAGCCCGATGCGCAGTGCCGTCAGCGGCGATGCGCACGCCAGCAGCAGCCCGATCACCAACGCGCCGGCCGTCTGCCCGATCAGCCGTGCGCTGCCCTGCATTCCGCCCGCAGCGGCGCCACGCTCGGGCGGCGCGGTCAGGAACAAGGTGCGGTTGTTAGGAGTCTGGAACAGCCCGAAACCTAACCCGCTCAGCGCCGCACCGATGGCGAGCGGCGTGACATCCACCCGCACCGGCCACAGCGCCAGCAGCAACAGCCCAGCTCCGAGCGTCGCGCCGCCGGCCATGCAAAGCCATGCGGAACCGAACCGCTCCGCCAGCCGGTTCGCGGCAATGCTGGCAATGGCGACGGTGAGCGGCCAGCAGGTCATCACCAGCCCCGCGCCGACCGGGCCATGGCCCAGGCCCAACTGGAGATAGAAGGGCAGCGCGAGCAGCCCCGCCGACTGGCCGGTGAAGCAGCAGATCGACGCGATCACCGCGATCCGGAACGGCCGCCGCGTCAGCAGGTCGATCGGCCAGAGCGGGGCCGGCTGCGACTTCTGCCGCTGGATCAAGGCCGCAGCGAGCACCACTGCGCCGCCGCCGAGCAGCGCCGCCCGCAGCGGGTGGGCGATCGCCATGCCCGCCGCGACGAGGATCAGCGCGGCGGCCGAGCCATGCATCGCGATGCCCATCGCATCGACTCGCGCCCTGCTCGGCGCGACGTCAGGCAGCGCACGCGACGCGATCAGCGCAACCGCGATGATCGGAAGCTTGGCGAGGAACAGCCAAGGCCAAGGCGCGGCGGCTAGGATCAAGGCCCCGGCGATCGGACCCGCCGCCGAGCATAGTGCGACGGTCATCGCGTTCCAGCCGATCGCTCTGCCCAGCTGCTCCGTCCCCAGCGCGAACCGCAGCAGCGCGATCCCCAGCGCCATGATTGCCGCGCCACCCAGCCCCTGCGCCACCCGCGCCGCCACCAGCATCGCCAGGCCGGTCGCAAAGGCACAGGCGATCGACGCGGCGCTGAACAGCGCGAGCCCACCAACGAACAGCCGGCGATAGCCGAACCGGTCGGCGAGCTGGGCCGAGGGCAGCAGCCCGATCACCAGCGCGGTCTGATAGGCGCTGACCGCCAGGATCGCCCGCGCCGGCGTGACTTTCAGCGCCGTGCCGATCACCGGCAGCGCGACGTTGATCAGCCCGGCGTCGAGCACGACCAGCGCCATCGCCGAAAGCACGGCAATCCCGCTCACTCGCTCGCCCATCACGCGCCCGGCACGAACCATTCGCCCTCCCGCGCGACGAAGCGGGTGACGCGGCCTTCGACCTGGTCCTCACGGCGCAGATCGCGCTCGGTAAAGCGGAACACCAGCGCCTCCTCGGTCAGGCAGCGCGTATCGTGGATGTCGCCGGGTAGATAGGCGCGCGCCTCGCCGGGGCGCAGGACGATGGTCTCGCGCCGCACCAGCCGCTCGCCCACCCGCCCATAGGTGCCGATCTCGAGCGCGCCCGACTGGACGGCATAGACCACCCAGGCGCGGCCATGATCGTGTGGCGGGCGATACAGATCCTGCCGCTCGGCATGGGCGAGCAGCATGAAGCTGCCCGGCTCGCGATGCAGCTCGCGCGTCGCCGGGCGCTCGGCGATCAGGCTGGCAAGCCATTCCTCATTTTCGTGGCCGAGCGTCAGCGCATCGAGATGCGCGCGGCACTGTGCGACCAGGGCGGTGCTGATCGGGCGCCAGTCGGCCCGCACCGCGGCGACGAATCTGTCTAGGCTGTTCTCGGTCACGCGCTCGTTCCTTCTACGGTGAAGCGATGGACGCAGACCTACGGCAACGCTGATACATGCAGAAGGCGCAGCATTTGCATGGTATCATTGCGTTTGGCGCCCTATATCGAATGGCGCGAACAGGGGACCGCGATGCTGCCGCCCGACTTCAACCTGCTACACACGCTGGACGTGCTGCTGACCGAAGGCAGCGTCGCGCGCGCCGCCGCGCGACTCCAGCTCAGCCCCTCGGCGATGAGCCGCGCGCTCACCCGCCTGCGCACCGTGACCGGCGATCAATTGCTGGTCCGCGCCGGGCGCGGGCTGGTCCCGACGCCGCGCGCGACCGAGATGAAGGTCCGCGTCCACGAACTGGTCGAGGAAGCGCTGGTGTTGCTGCGTCCGGCCGACC
Organism: Sphingomonas sp. Root720; assembly: GCF_001428605.1. Lineage (GTDB taxonomy): Bacteria > Pseudomonadota > Alphaproteobacteria > Sphingomonadales > Sphingomonadaceae > Rhizorhabdus. The sequence goes on along the minus strand of NZ_LMID01000014.1, from coordinate 278,854 downwards.
GGCTGGAACTGGCGACACTAGCACGGAGCTTTACGCTGCGCACCACCGACGGGCTGACCGAGACGTTCGCGCCAGCGTTGATCGAACGGGTCCGACAGGAAGCTCCTAATGTCCGACTGCGCTTCGTGCGCAAACTGGACAAGCTCAGCGAAGGCTTGCGCGACGGCACCATCGATCTGGAGACCGGTGTGGTCGCCAGGACGGTCGGGCCAGAGTTGAAGACCCAGGCGCTGTTCAGCGATCGCTATATCGGCGTGGTTCGGAGCGATCATCCGCTGGCGCGCTCAGCTATAACGCTGGCTGACTATGTCACATGGGATCATGTCGTGGTCTGGCGCCATGGCATGGATATGGGCCGGATCGACGAGAAGCTTAGCGACGCGGGGTTTGGGCGGAACATCATGACCACCGTCGATGGCTATGCGGCGGCGCTGGCTCTAGCCCGTGGGTCAGACCTCATCGCGACGGTGCCGGAAAAACATACGGCAGCGCTCCGCGACAGCATGTTCAGCTTCGCGCTGCCTTTTCCCGTAAACAACTTCACGATCTCAATGCTGTGGCATCCGCGGCTCGATGGCGATCCAGCGCATCGTTGGTTGCGGAACTGCATGCGGCAGGCTTGCCTCGGCCCTGATTCCGCTGGCTGCTAAGCGCTTTATTCCGTTGAAAAACTCGGCTGCGGGAGCGCTTGGGATGTGCTCCACGACGGGGGGCGAGCGGCGTTCTGCGCCGGTCAGGCCGGTGCCGGCCTCGTCATGGGTATGATCTTGGCCATTTTCCGCAGGTTCTGAGCGGCGGCGGCCGGGGTGGAACTCGTCTCTTGCGCCATTTGGGCCTCGCAGGCGCAGGCGATCCAGCTTCAAGATGCGCTTGAGGTGGGCGAACAGCATTTCGACCTTCTTCCGCTGGCGGCGCGACATGCGTCCATCCCCAAGGCCGCCATTCGCAGCGAAGGGAACGGCCCGGTGGAAATCCACCGGCTGTCGCATCAGACCGGCCAGCAAGTCACTCAGGTGACAGATAATGGACAGGCCGTCGTCAGGGTTACAGCGAGGGTGCGGTCTACTCAGCCGTCTTCGCGCCTGAGCGGGCGGCTGAGCAGCGCCGCGACCACCTCGTCGACCATCGCCTTTCGGTCGAGCAGCGCGCAGACTGCATCGACAATGGGCATGTCGATCCCCGCCACCCGTGCCGCCTCCGCCAGCACCGGGGCGGTGGCGGCACCTTCCGCCACGCTCCGCCGATCGCCGAGCAAACGCGCAGGTGCGATGCCTTCGCCTAACCCCTTGCCGAGCGAGAAATTACGCGAACTGGTCGACGAGCAGGTCAGCACCAGGTCGCCGAGGCCCGACAGGCCGCCGAGAGTCTCGGTACGGGCCCCGCGCGCGGTGCCGAAGCGGCTCATCTCGGCAAAGCCGCGGCTGATCAGCGAGGCACGGGCATTCAGACCGAGCCCCGCACCCTCGACAACGCCACAGGCGATCGCCAACACATTCTTGACGGCGCCGCCGATCTCTGCGCCGATAACGTCGCTCGATAGATAGGGCCTGAACGCGGGGCGCCGCAGCCGTTCGGCGAGCGACAGGCCGACGGCGGCATCCTGACAAGCGAGCGTGATCGCGGTCGGCCGGCCCGCCGCCACCTCATGGGGCACCGTGCTTGATTGCGGGACCAATAGGCGGGTCAATCTTGAGGGCATCGCCGATCGCCATGCACGGCACGGCCTTGCGGGCCATGACTGCAGCGAGGCCGAAGCCCGAGCACGTCCGAACGTAGATATCAGCCACGAACGCGCACTCCTTCCGGATCGACGAAGACAGGGTTGCAGATCTCGGCTTCCACATCGGCACCGCGGACTGGATCATGAACGACGATCCGCTCGCCATGCCGCTCGCGTCCCCGTGCCAGCAGGCCGAGCGCGATGGGCATATTCAGCGTCGGAGAGAAAGCGGCCGAGCTGACATGGCCCTCGTCATTGATGGCCACCGGCCGGGCGCCCGGCGCGATCAGATGCGCTCCGGCCCGGATCGGGCTCGTGCCGTCGGCCGACCTGAGGCCGACCAGTGCTGGCCGATCGGGATCGATCAGCCCCGGACGGGCGGCCATGACGCGCCCGATGAAGTCCTTCTTCGTGGACATCATTCGGCCCACGCCGAGGTCCGCCGCCGTGGTTGTGCCGTTGAGTTCGTTGCCGGCGGGATGCCCCTTCTCGATCCGCATCACCCCGAGCGCCTCGGTGCCATAAGGCGTGACGCCGAAGGTCTGTCCGACATCGAACAGGGCGCGAATCATCGCTTCGCCCAGCCCCGCAGGGACGCTGATCTCATAGGCAAGCTCACCCGAGAACGAGAGGCGGAAGAGCCGCGCCGTCCTGCCGCTCCATGGGAACTCGACGGCGCCCATATAGGGCAGCCCCTCGTTCGAAAGGTCGAGATCGGGCAACAGGCGTTGTAGAAGCGCACGAGACCGGGGTCCGGCCACCGCATAGGTCGCCCATTGCTCGGTGACGGAGGTCGCCTGCACGTCGAGCTCGGGCCACAGCACATGCCGGGCATAGTCGATGTGCTGCATCACCTTGGCCGCATTCACCGTGGTCGTGGTGACGAAATATCGGTCTTCGGCAAGCCGAGTGGTCGTGCCGTCGTCCATCACGAGCCCGTCCTCGCGGAGCATCACCCCATAGCGCGCCTTGCCCACCGGAAGGGTCGAGAACATGTTGATGTAGAGCCGGTCCAGCAGGACGCCCGCGTCGGGCCCGGCCAGGTCGATCTTGCCGAGCGTCGACACGTCGCAGATGCCAACGCCGGTGCGCGTCGCGGTGACTTCCCTGTTCACCGTCTCCAGCCAATGCGCCTCACCCGGCCGCTGGAACCATTGGGCCCGCTTCCACTGGCCAGCATCGGTGAAGGTGGCGTTGCACTCCGCGGCCCAGCGATGCGCGGCCGTCTTTCGCATGGGACGGAAGTCGCGGCCGCGATGATGACCGGCTAACAGCCCGATCGCCACGGGCAGATAGGGCGGACGCGACAGGATCGTGCCGGCCTCTGCGACGGATTTTCCGGTGGCGGCCGCCAGCCTGGCATTGCCGTTGAGCTGGCTGGTCTTGCCCTGGTCCGTCGCCATGCCGAGCGTGGTGTAACGCTTGAGATGTTCGACCGAGACGAACCCTTCGCGCGCCGCCAGATCGACGTCGGCGTCGGTCACGTCATGCTGGAAATCCACGAACGCCTTGCCCCGCGACGCGATGTGCCAGAGCGGCGCGACGGCGGCAGCATCGTAGCTGGCGTCGAAATCCGGTAAAACCCCGGTTCGGCCAAGCGCTGCCAGCGCACCGCCCGCCGCCATCGCGCCGTCGCGAAGTGCCGCCCCCAGCGAAAAGACGCCCCGCGCCGCGCCAGCAGCCGTGAGGCCGGGCGGCGCCTTGTCGAGCAGGAAGCTGTGGATAGCGTCCGACCAGACCGGCCGTGCCCCGAGGTTGCTGCCGATGCCAATGGCCGGATTCCAGCCGCCTGCCATCGCCAGCAGGTCGCAGCCGATGCGCCGCGATGCGCCGTCGCGCGTGCCAACGGTCACCGCATCGAGCCGGCCGCCGTGGCACTGGCTGACGACCGCTCCGAGCAACGCCTCGACACCGAGGCCGCGGGCAACCGCCTCCAGCGTCGCATCGGCGGGACGGGCATCGACGACGGCTGCCACCGATATGCCCGCCGCGACGAGGTCGCGCACCGTCGCCCAGCCGCTGTCGGTGGTCGTGAAGACGACGGCGCGCTTGCCCGGAGCGGCCGCGAAGCGGTTGACATAGGCGGAGACGGCTGAGGCCATCATCACGCCCGGCCGATCGTTGCCGCCGAAGACGAGCGGACGTTCGATCGCCCCCGTGGCAAGGATGGCGCGTTTCGCCACGATCTTCCAGAGACGTTGGCGCGGCTGTCCCGGGAGCGGAGCGGCAAGGTGGTCGGAAACCCGTTCGACCGCCCCATATTCGCAACCGTCATAGACGCCGAAAATGGTGGTCCGCGACAGGATGCGGACGTTCGACAACGCGTCCAGCTCTTCGACCGCACGTGCCGCCCAGGCCGCTCCGCCCTCCCCATTCACTTCGTGCCGTTCGGCGAGCAGCCTTCCGCCCGGCGAGGCATCCTCGTCCGCCAGGATGACGCGTGCGCCGGCCCGCCCGGCCGTCAAGGCCGCCGCGAGGCCTGCGGGGCCTCCGCCGATGACTAGCAAGTCGCAGAAACCATGCTCGCGATCATAGATGTCCGGATCCGGCAGCATCGACAGCTTGCCGAGACCGGCCGCTCGACGAATGAGCGGCTCGTACAGTTTTTCCCAGAAGGCCGCCGGCCACATGAAGGTCTTGTAATAGAAGCCGGCCACGAACAGCGGCGAGAATAGCTGGTTCACCGACATCACGTCGAAGGCAAGGGACGGCCAGCGGTTCTGGCTGCTCGCTTCGAGACCATCGTAGAGTGATACGGTGGTCGCCCGTGTATTCGGTTCGGCATGAGCGCCGCTGCGGAGCGTCACCAGCGCGTTCGGCTCCTCGCTGCCCGCCGTCAATATCCCGCGCGGGCGATGATATTTGAACGATCTTCCGACCAGTCGCACATCGTTGGCGATCAGGGCGGATGCCAACGTGTCGCCCTCAAACCCGCGATAGCCTTTCCCATCGAAGGTGAAATCGAGCGGACGTCCGCGATCGATCAGCCCGCCCTGCGACAGCCGGCTCATCGGATGCCCTCCCCGTCCTGAAGCCAGGAGGAGGCCAGAGCCGATCCCAGCATCTCATGCGTTCTCGTGTCCCGGGTCACGACGATCCAGGTCCGACATCCCTGCGCGTGATACCAATGCTCCGCCATGATCCCCGCGCGATTGTCGCGCAGGTAGACATAGTCGTGAAACCCCGCCTCCCCATCCGGTCGCCGGGGGGCGGCATCGCCGCGATAGACGAATTCCTGGGCGTCGCGTTCGCCGCAATAGGGGCAAGAAATGCGCATGGTCCTGGCGCCTCAGTGGAGGTTGGGTTGGGCACCCTGGCCCTTCTCGTCGATGAGATGGCCGGTGCGGAAACGGTCGAGACGATAGGCGGCCGCAGTCTCGTGGGAGCGGTCGGTCGCGAGGAGATGCGCAAAGCACCAGCCCGAAGCGGGGGTCGCCTTGAAACCGCCGTAGCACCAGCCGGCATTTAGATAAAGGCCGGGCACTCCCGAATGATCGATGATCGGCGAGCCGTCCATCGACATGTCCATGAGCCCGCCCCAGCTTCGCAGCAGGCGCACACGACCGATCATCGGCATGACCGCCATGCCGCCTTCGCACACATCCTCCACGACTGGCAGGTTTCCCCGCTGGGCGTAGCTGTTGTAGCCATCGATATCGCCGCCGAAGACCAGCCCGCCCTTGTCCGACTGGCTGATATAGAAATGGCCGGCACCGAAGGTGATGACGCCGGGAATGACGGGCTTGAGCCCTTCGGTCACGAAGGCTTGCAGCACATGGCTCTCGATCGGCAGCCGCAGGTCGGCGAGGGCCGCAACCTGCGAGCTGTTGCCCGCTACCGCCATGCCGACCTTCCCCGCCCGGATAGGGCCGCGGCTCGTGTCCACACCCACGACCGCGCCTGCGGCGTCGCGCAGGAAGCCCCTCACCTCGCAATTCTGGACGATATCGACGCCCTGATCCGATGCACCGCGTGCATAGCCCCAGACGACCGCATCGTGCCGCGCCGTGCCGCCGCGCGGCTGCAGCAGACCGCCCATGATCGGAAAGCGGGCTTGGTCGAAATCGAGGAACGGCGCGAGGCGGCGCACGCCGTCCTGGTCCAGCAATTCGGCATCGACGCCGTGCAGCCGCATGGCATTGCCGCGCCGGGCGAATGCATCCCGCTGGGGATCGCTATGAAAGAGGTTGAGCACCCCGCGCTGGCTGACCATCGCGTTGTAATTCAGCTCCTGCTCCAGCCCCTCCCACAGCTTCATCGACCATTCGTAGAAGGGTTCGTTGCCGGGCAGCAGATAATTGGATCGGATGATGGTGGTGTTGCGCCCTGCATTGCCGCCGCCGATCCAGCCCTTTTCGAGCACCGCGACACGCGAAACACCATGGACGCTGGCGAGATAATAGGCCGTAGCGAGACCATGGCCTCCACCACCGATGATGATGATGTCGTAGCCGTCGCGTGGCGCCGCGTCCCGCCAGGTCGGCGTCCAGCGGCGATGGCCCGAAAGCGCGTGGCGCGCGAGGCTGAGAAGAGAAAATCGCGTCAAGGAACACCCGTCTTCGAGATGTTGCGTTCCGGATAGAATAGGCTCACTCAGGCGACATGCTTACCCAAATGCGACGCTAAACTGTCCATGAGCGACATCGCTTCGACAGATTTCCAGCCCCGCAGCATCGGATTGTTGCTGATCGACGGCTTCGCGTTGATGTCCTACGCTTCGGTCGTCGAAGCCTATCGCGCGGCAAACGTCCTCGCCGGACAGACTCTGTATCGATGGACGCATATTTCAACGACGCCCGGCCCCTGCCATGCTTCCAATGGCGCGGTCATCCTTTCCGACCAGACCGTCGGCGATCCCGTCGAATGTGACACGCTGTTCGTATTCGCGGGCGGGGATCCGACCCGCTTCCGCGAGAGCCGGACTTTTGCCTGGCTGCGCAGAATGGCGTCGCGCGGCATGGTGATCGCGGGGATATCGGCTGGCCCCTTTATTCTGGCGCGCGCGGGATTGCTCGAAGGCTATCAGGCCACAATCCACTGGGAGCATCGGGCCGCCTTCCTCGAGGAGTTTCCGACGAGCAGCCTCCAGTCGGGGCTCTACGTGATCGATCGGCGGCGATTGACCTGCGCCGGCGGCATGGCCGGCATGGATCTCGCCATCGAACTGATCGAACGCGAACAGGGGCACGCGCTGGCGACGCAGGTGTCCGACTGGTTCATCCGCAATGAGGCGCGTACCGCCGACCAGCCGCAGCGGCTGAGCCTGCGCGAGCGCTTCGGCGTCGGGAATGATCGGGTCCTCAAGGCACTCGCCTGGATGGAGGCGCATGTCGAAGAGCCCGCCAGCCGGGACGATCTGGCACGCATCGCCGGCGTTTCGGTCCGCCAACTGGAACGGCTGTTCCAACTTCATCTCAGCGACAAGGTCGCAACCACTTATCTAGCGATCCGACTTGCCAAGGCAGAACAGTTGCTTCGCTCGACGAGCCTGTCCGTTACGGGCGTCGCGTTGAGTTGCGGCTTCAAGACCGCAAGCCACTTCTCGCGCAGCTTCTCGGCCGCCTTCGGCCGCCCGCCGTCACAGATAGCGCGGCCGGGAAACCCTGCTGCGGTACCGCCACACGGAATGGTTGCGGCACTGTCCGGCGTTCAGAGGCGCTTGCTATAGGCCAGGCGCGGTACCCACATAGACAGCCAATCGGCGACCAAAGCAGGGCGCTCCTGACCTTCGATCTCGATCGTGCAACCGTAGCGATTGAGCTGTCGGCCAAGGATATCGGGCGCGTGATCGTGCCGGATCGGATCGAAGTCTGCTTGTCGGCGGGCCGTATCTCGAAACCGGGCAACGGAAGGCCGACCGACTTGGTGAGGATATCCAGATCGCGGTGGGCTCGACGATCTTGACCGCCGTGGTCGTCTCGGTAAGATCGTAATTCGTCGCCCGATGCGAGCATATGGCGCCGAGCTTCTCGATGATTTCTGCCGGCATCACCGCGCACGATCAGCCGGATCGAACCGCTCGAAATCGTCGAGTGAAAGTTTCATCTGGAAGGTGCTCGGGATCGAGCCCCACAACATCACCTGTTCGCGCTCCATCAGTTCAAGGCTTTCGCGGGTGTCGAGATGCTCCATGAAGACCATCGTCCCGCCGAACACGAAGCAGGCGTGCTGACATCGACCAGGCAGCCGACATGGTTGATCGGGAAGAAGTTGAGCGCACGATAGGGATCGACCGGCCAGGCGCGATTGGTATCCATCGCCAGGGTGCGGAACAGGTGCTCATGTTCACGATCATCCTGGGAGCAACGATGGACGAGATGGTCCGCAAGCTCATCGTCTAGCCCGACCCAGAACTGATCACGTTGCTCGATGAAGTCGATGGCGACGACGAACTGATCGACCATGCGACGACCATCACATGGTCCCAGATCCTGTATCCCGATGCCAGCCTGCCGCTGCACTTGCCGCCACAGGCCCAGATCCTCTCGCGCTGAACGGCTTCGGTCGAAGCCTGACGCTCGCCATCGACCGCGCCGGTTAAGGGGCATGGGGAGGCCCCTCGGAGCGACCTCCCCACAGCGTCAGAAGTTCATCCGGACTTCCAGCCCATAGGTACGGGGCGTCATGCGGCGGCGCAGGGAAATCCCGTCGGTCACCGCATCGGCCGTGAAATAGGCCGGGAAATGCACGTTCAGCAGGTTTCGGCCATAGACCGCGACCTCGTACCGATCATGCTTGAGAGACAGTCGCGAGCTCAGCAGATCGGTCCCGCTGTAACGATAGCTGTTTTGGATGTCGTAGAAGATCGGTCCCAGGCGCTGATAATCCAGCCGCAGGGCGGCGCGATAATCCGGGCTGAGATCGACGCCATATTCGCCGCCCGCCGAGAAGGTGTATTTATAGACGTTGGCGATCCTGTTGCCGTCGAAGCTGCCGTTCTTCACCTTGGCATCGATAACCGATCCGCCGAGATCGACCCGGAAATCCGGAGTGATCGCCAAGCTGCTTTCGACCTCGATGCCGTTCACCCGGCTCTTGGGGATCGTCACGATCACGCGGGCCGGCGACGGATTCAAGAAGGTGTAGAAATATTGCTGGTTCTTGAAATCGGTGTGGAACACGGCCGCGTTCAGCCGCAGGCGGCGGTCGAGCAACTGTGACTTGAAGCCGATCTCATAGGTGTCGGCGATCTCCTTGGGGAAGAGCCGCACGATCGGATAGGGCGCCGTTGGGCGCGGCACCGCAACGTCCGCCGCGGCATTGAAGCCGCCGCTGCGGAAGCCTCGGCCATAGGACATATAGGCGGTGACCTCGGACGAGAATTGCCGGGTCACGCTGGCCTGCGGCTGGAGCGCCTTGAACGTCCCCCGGATGGGCGAACCTGGAATATTGCGGTCGAGCTGTCGACGCTTCTCGATATCGTAGCGCATCGCGACGTCGAAATCGAAGCCGCCCAGCGCCAGCTTCACCTGGCCATAGGCCGCGTAGGTCAAGCTGCGATCATATTGATCGGAGTTGAGCGCAAGGAAACCGTCGAAGGGACCACCCGGCTTGCCGTCGACCAGCAGCGGCTGGTTCTGGGCCCGCCATTGGTAGAATCCGCCGACGGTCCAGTTGAACACATCATCCTTCGCCGAGGTAAAGCGAACGTCCTGGTTGAACGCCTTGGTGGAAATGACCTGCTCGTACTGAAACAGCGGCTGGACGGTGAAATCACCATCACCATAGGAATGGTCGCGCGCCCGTGCATATTGGCTCACCGAGCGGAAGCTGCCGAAGTCGAACTCATGCTCGATTTTCGCCACCGCATTGGCGGTCCAACGCTTTTCCCATGGCTTGATGTCATAGTCGGGCAGAACCGAATAATCGTTCAATTGGGCGCGCGAAACCACTTCCCAGTCGAGGCTGACCCCCTTGTAATTCTGATAGTCGCCCTTCAGCGTGATGTCGGTGCGTTCGGTCGGCTTGATGAGCAGTTCGCCGCGGGCGCTGGCGGTGCGACGACGATCGGCACGGCCATCATAACCGATATTGTCGACTAGCCCGCCAAATCGATCGAATGTCCCGGTCATTTTGAACAGGATCTTGTCCTCGACGATCGGCCCAGATACGTTCGCCGAGAACTTGTAGGTTCCGCCATTGCCGACAGCCGCGCGCATATCGCCTTCGAAGTCGTTAGTGGGCCTGCGCGTGTTCACGACGATCACGCCGGCGATCGCGCCGCGACCATAAAGAGCGCCCTGAGGCCCGCGCAGAACTTCGATCGACTGCGCGCTTTCCAGATCCTGGCTGAAGAAATTGAGGCCGGGGGTCTGCACACCGTCGACCACCATCGCGACCGAAGGCTCCGCGCCCTGGACCGTGGGGATACCGCGCATGGTGATGCCGATCTGTCCCTGGGTGACATTGTCGAACACGGTCAGACTAGGGGCCAGCCGGTTCAAATCCGACAGTTGCGACACCTGTTTGCTGACAAGAGCATCGCGGGTGACGACGGTCACCGCTGCGGGAACCTTCATGATGTTCTCGGCAGTCCGGCGCGCGGTGACGAGGATTTCCCCATCGTTCGGCATCGCTTCTGCAGGATCGGCCGCTTGCGCGGAGGCGGGAATAGACTGAGCCACGGCGAACATCGCGGTGGTCAGAAGCAAGGCGGACATCTTGTTCATCGACTTCCCCTTCTACGACGCCGAGCCTGACGAGATCGATATATCTCTGGACTGGACAGATTTTACTGCAAGTCTTTGATCTTCGGTCAGAATCGTGGCGTACCTGTTTGATTTCCGATATGTCGTCTTCGCCGTTTGCCCGGCCCCCAACTATAGAGACCGGTGGCCCGCGGACCGCCACCGAACCCTGTGCCGGCGTGGCCTTGCGGAGATCCCGGCCAATGGAAGCTATTGGATGCGGCAGGGGTTTCGAGCCCTCCTTTGGGGGGTGATCCCTAACCACGGAGGACTCGCCCCGGCGGCCATCCGGGCGTCGGCACTCCGTCCGGTTCGTCAGAGAAGTGGCTTCAGCTTGTCCACGATCTGCTGCTTGGGAAGTGCACCGACGACTTTCTTGGCCTGCGACCCTCGCTTGAAAAGGATCATCATCGGGATGCTGCTGACGCGGTATTTTTCAGCCAGTTCCTGATGGTCCTCGATGTTGACCTTGACGATCCGCAGCGGAAGCTCCTCCGCAAGCGCTTCGAGCACGGGTGCGATCGCGCGACATGGCGCGCACCAGGGCGCCCAGAAATCGACCAGCACCGGTTCTTCGGCGAGCAGCACCTCCGCCTCGAACGATGCGGCATCGATGTCCTGCAAGGCCATCGTCACGCCTCGGCCGGCAGGCTGTTGTCCGCCTTGGCCTGCTCGTAATTCGCCCGCAGCCGATCGACCACCGCACCGCAGGACCAGCCGCCGATGCTCTTGCCGTCTGCCAGTTCATGGACGCTGAGGCCTTCTGCGACGAAGTCCTTGCCGCTTGCCGGAATACCGTAGATTTCCTTCACGTGCCGACCCGACATCGTCCAGACGATGGCGATGCCGTCATCGGTAGCGAAGCTGAGATTGATGTCGAAGCGGAGGCCTTCGAAGGCTTCGCGCTGCATATCGATCGAGCGCTTGATGCCGTCGATGCCCGCGATTTCATAAGCCGGATTGGTGCAGGCGAAGGCCGGTTTGCAATGCTCAATGGTCGGACCATAGTCGCCATGGTGCATCGCGCGATCATACATGTGCAGGAAATTCATGCGGGTCGTTTCGGGATCAACCATATCGAACAATCCTCGTTGATGAAGAAGCATGCCAGCGCGGAAGCATGAGCGCCGCGCGCCACATCACCGCTTGGGTCGGGCCACGCTATCGACCCGAGACTGTTCCACCATCCCCCCTTTTGGGGCTGATCACCCTCTCCCACCCTGCGCAAGCCGACACCCCCTTTTGGATGGCTGCCATCGCCCGGCAGACGCGCGCCAGAATGCGGCTTTCACGCGGAGAGGCAGCGCATGAGATTTTCGACCACGGGTAACGACATCGCCGTGATCGGCGGCGGCGTGATCGGGCTCGCCTGCGCGCTGAACCTGGCCCGCGCCGGCTATCAGGTAGCACTGTACGACCCGGCCGATCCCGGCACGGGCTGCTCGCTGGGCAATGCCGGCCTCATCGCCACGTCCGAAGTCTATCCCCTGCTCAACGCTGCCCGGCTCGCGGCCCTTCCCCGCATGCTGGCAGATCCCTTGGGTCCCGTGGCATTCCGCGTGGCCGATCTTCCGCGGCTATGGCCCTGGTTCTGGCGATCGCTCGCCATCATGCCGCCGGCGCGGCAGGAAGCCGTGGCGCGATCGATCGCCCTGCTGAACAGGGACGCCATGGCTGCCTGGCGCGATCTTCTGAACCTTGCCGGGGCGCCGGAGTTGCTGGTCGAAAGAGGGATGCTCGAGGTCGTGCGAGCGCCGCAACGCCCTGCCGGCCTAAGCGACGATCAGGCGAAGATGGCGCGGCACGGCTTCATCACGGAAATCCTGGATGCGCCCGCCGTCGAGTATCTCGAGCCGGCATTGACCGGACGAGTATCGGGAGCGCTTTTCCATCCGGCGACGGCGCATATGCAGGATACCTATGCTGTCTCGCTGGCAATGGTGGAGGCTTTCCGGGCCCTCGGTGGAACGATCCTGCGTGCCGCCGTCCAGAAACTGCACCCCGGTCTCGACCGCCACATCCTGGAAACCGACCATGGGCCTTTCGATGCCCGGCGGGTCGTCATATGCGCGGGGATCGGGTCGCGTCCGCTGCTCGAACCGTTCGGCCTGGCGATTCCGATCATCGCCGAACGTGGCTATCATCGCATGCTGCCATCCGCCGGCGGCCTGTTGACCCGCCCGGTCGTCTTCCGTCAGGAGTCGTTCGTCGCCACGCCGATGCACGGCGGCCTGCGCCTGGCGGGCACCGTCGAGTTCGCAGATGTGAGCAGCGCACCGAACTGGCGTCGCTCGGATCGCCTTCACGCCCTGGCCGAACGCTATTTCGGCCCCCTGCCACCCGAAGCCGGCTCGCGCTGGATCGGCGCCCGCCCCAGCCTTCCCGACTTCATGCCCGCCATTGGCAGAGTGCCGCACTGGCCCTCCATCACCTATGGCTTCGGCCACCAGCACCTCGGCCTGACCCAGGCGGCGATCACCGCGCGCTATGTCCGCGGCATGGTCGAAGGTGACGACATGGCGATCCTCCGTCCGTTCGATCTCTCCCGCTTCTCCTAACGATGTGGGAGTAGGGCCGCTGCCCCCCATTGGAGGGGTGGAAGCGGGATACCACCGACCATAGGCTCAGTCCTCCCGATGCCATCGCCAGCAGTCGGATCCACCTTCATCATGGAAGCCGTGGCATGAAATTCTACGATCTTTCCTGGGGTCCCTTCCCCCGCCGGGTTACCATCTACATGCGCGAAAAGGGGATCGACGACGTCGAGATCGTCCCGGTCGATTATGCGACCGGACAGAATCGCGCGTCGGACATGCTGGCGAGGAACCCGACCGGAACCTTGCCCGTGCTGGAACTCGATAGCGGCAGTTGCCTGACCGACTCCTACGCCATCATGGAATATCTCGAGGAGCTTTATCCGGAACCGAGCTTCATCGGCCGGACGCCCGAGCAGCGCGCGCGGATGCGAATCCTGCTGAACCATATCGCCGACCTCAATCTTCGCGCGGGGCCGGTCTATGCCAACATCCTGCCGCAATGGGCTCGTGCGCTGAAGCAGGAACCGCTGGTGTCCGAATGGACCCGACCGAGCTTTCACCGCTCGCTCGAATATATCGAAATGCTGGCCGACGAGGACGGCCCGTTTCTGATGGGTGATCGGATCACGCTGGTCGACTGTGCGATGTATCCGCTGCCGCACCATAACGCGGCCAACTACGCCGACTATTTCCTGACCGACGAGTTCCCGAAACTGAAACGCTGGTTCGAGGTATTCTCCGGGCGGCCCAGCGCCGACTGTCCCTTACGAGACGACGGTCTGCGCGAAAGCGACGAGACCGAACTGGATCCCGACAAACCCTATTGGTGGCGGGGGACCGGTGAGCCCGCCGCCTGGGGCGCGTGGGGCGCCAAGAAGCCCGCCACTGCCTAAACGCCACCCACCAGACAAGGCTTAACACATGCCATCGATCGCCCCGCAACCTATTGCCCAGGCCGGCCATATGCCACGCCTGAGCGTCACCGAGGCCGTGCTTGCCCGGCGATCGGTACGCGCCTTTCGTCCCGATCCCCTGCCGGCGGACACGATCCGCGAAATTCTCGAACTGGCCGCGCGCAGCCCGTCCGGCGGTAACCTCCAGCCCTGGCGACTCTACGCTCTCGCCGGAGCCGAAATGGCCCGGCTGAAAAGCCTGGGCGTCGATCGCATGTTGGGCGAAGGAGCGGAACCAGAGGAATATCGGATGTGGCCGCCGGAGGAACTGACCAAATATCGCCAGCGCGTATTTTCCTGCGGTGAGCTCATCTACGGCTCGGTCGGGATCGCTCGCGAGGACGTCGAGGGCCGCCGCCGCATGTGGGCCGGCAACATGAACCTGTTCGGCGCGCCAGTCGGTATCTTCCTGTGCCTCCACCGCGACATGGGCTATCCGCAATGGGCCGATGCGGGCATGTATCTGCAAACGCTGATGCTGCTGGCGCAGGAGCGCGGCATCGACAGCTGCGCCATGGAGGCCTGGGCGGTCATTCCGGATACGGTGCGGTCCGTGATCGGCTATCCCGACGATTACATCCTCTTCTCGGGCCTCGCTCTAGGCTACAAGCAAGAGGGGCATCCGCTGGCCACATTGCACATGCCGCGCGTGCCGTTCGACGATTATTGCGACATGCGCGGCTTCTGACCGCACGCTCATCGGATCAGTCAGAATGACCCAATCCACACCACTTCTCGTCCTGGGCTCCGGTCCGGCCGGCTTGTCCTGCGCCATCTATGCGGCGAGGGCCGGACTGTCTCCGATCGTCGTTCAGGGGCGACAGCCCGGAGGGCAACTGACCACCACCACCGACGTCGAAAACTATCCCGGCTTCCGCGAAGCAATACAAGGACCGTGGCTGATGCAGGAAATGCAGGCACAGGCGGTGCATGTCGGAGCACGGCTGCAATATGACAGCATCGTCGACATCGACGTCGCCACCCGCCCATTCCGCCTCACATCGGAAAGCGGCGAGCTCTATCTGGCGGACACCCTTGTCATCGCGACCGGCGCCCAGGCGAGATGGCTCGGCCTGGAAAGCGAGGAGGCGCTCAAGGGACTGGGGGTCTCAGCCTGCGCGACATGCGACGGCTATTTCTTTCGCGGCCGCAAGGTTGCCGTCATCGGCGGGGGCAACACCGCGGTCGAGGAAGCGCTCTATCTCACCAATCATTCGAACGACGTAACCCTGATTCACCGTCGCGATACGCTGCGCGCCGAGAAGATCCTTCAGGAACGCCTCTTCCTCCATCCATCCATCAGGGTGATATGGGACAAGGAGGTCGCCGAGTTCCTTGGCCATGAGGAGGATGGTCTCCAGGGGCTCCAGCTTCGCGACACCCGCACCGGCGAGATGAGTCGCTTCGACGCCGAAGGATGCTTCGTCGCCATCGGCCACAAGCCCGCGACCGATATCATGCGCGGCAAGATCGCGCTCGACGAAGACGGCTATATCCTCGTCCCCCCCGGCTCCACCCGCACCGATATACCCGGCATTTTCGCCTGCGGCGACGTGATGGACAAAATCTATCGCCAGGCGATTACCGCAGCGGGAACCGGATGCATGGCGGCGCTGGATGCGCAACGCTTTCTGCAGGAACAGCAACCACTTTCCAATGGCCACGTCAGGACACTGGCCTCAGCGGCAAGTTGAGATGAAATATCCAGTTATATCGTTGATCCACGAGCAATTGTATGACAGCCTTTTGACTTGGCTTCGTCAAGGGAGTCGGCGACACGGCCATGGATTTTTCATCACCCAAACGTTCGGACGGCCATCCGGTTCTCGCCGATCAGGAAGGGGATGGCTTGCTCTATGAGATCCGCAGACAGGGCCTGATCGACCGCTTGATGGCGGCCGAGACTCCGGCCGTTTCCATCCTTTCCGCCGGCGTGGGCTTCGGCAAAACCATCCTTCTGCGCCAAATAGCGGAGCAGTGCGTCAAAACAGGGCTACCGCATGCCCTCATCACCTTCACGCCGGCCGACATCGGCGAGGCCAATGTCCGGAAGATCATCGAGAAACGGCTCGCCACCCTGAATAGCGGGTCCGGAGCATTTCCGTGCTATCTGCTGCTCGACGACTATCACCGCGTCCGCTCACCGGCCGTTGATGCCGTCATCGGGGAGATCGCCGACGGCCTTCTGCCGGGATCGAAGCTGATCGCCGCTGGCCGTTGCACCGGCAAGGACCCTACCTCGCCCGGCGCGACCTCGCCTGCGGTCATCAGGCTTTCTGAGGACTTTCTTCGCCTGACCGACGATGAGGTCGCCCAACTGTCCCGGCAGGTCCCGATGTTCGCTGCGCAGGAGACACTCTTTGCGCAGATGCACGGCTGGCCGGCCGGTTGCGCGATCATCTGCGCCGTTGCCGCCCGCGCCCCTAATTTGTCGGGCCCGCTACTCGCCGTTCAAGTCGCGGCCAGGGTCGAACGTCATCTCGAACAGTTGCTCGGCCCCGGCTTCGATCGGGCGGGCTGGCGACTGGCCGAGTTGATGGCGATCGGCCCCGTCCAAATCGATGCGCCCGATGAGAAGATGGTAGACCAAGTGTGCTACCTCAACGACCTGGGAATGCTTGACTCGGACAGCGACGAGCGCGGCAGGCTTGGCCTACGCCAGCCATTCCGCGACATATTGTTCGAACGTTTTCATCGGCGCGATGGAGAGGGCTTTCTCCGCGAGGTGCGCGCCGCGGCGAAACAGATGATCGACGGCGACCGTTGGGAGGACTGCCGACGTCTCATCCGGCGGCTGCCGCGCGACATGCGACGGTCGGTTCTTGAAGGCCTTGGCGGATGGATATTGGACGTGCGCTTCGGACCGCATCTGTTCGAGGATTTCGAACTTCAGGTCGACGAAGATTTCGGGGGATTTCCGCAGCTTCACCTAGCCAAGGCGGTCCATCTTGCTCGCACCAATCGAACCCTGGATGCGCGTTGGCTCATCAACCAGATCGCTGCCGGACCAACACCAAAAGATGACAGGCTCTGGCGCGCTGACCTTTGCATCAACCAGGTACGCATCGCGATATTCGCGGACGAGGTCATTCCCGCCGAGGATCTGGCCGAGCTAGAGGCGCTGCAATTTCAGGATCTGAGCGCGTCGCCCGTTCTATACGCGATCGCGGCAGGCGTCCTATCCGACGCCCTGTACCGCTTGGGTCAATATCAGAAATGCCGGGAAAGCGGCCTGCGCGGCCTTGTGCTGTGCGATCATTACAAGGCGCCTTACGTCGCCACCTATATCTTTGCGCTCACCGCGCTCGCGGAATATCGGCTCGGCAATCTGCAAAGCGCGATCCAACTGACCGAGCGAATGACCGGCCATGTGGCAAAGCTTTTTGCCGGCGGGGACTCGGTACACGACGTCGCCGCGATCATCTCCGCCGTGATGCGCTATGAGGAAGGGGATCTGACGAGCGCGGAGGCGCTGCTGGATCGCCCTCTGGCCCATGTTCTCGAAAGCGAAGGCTGGCTCGAAGTCGGGCTGGCGGGCTTTTTCACGGCCGCGAACACAGCGATCCAGCGACAAGAATATGAGCGAGCCCTCGACATCATGATGGCGGCGGAGGAGCTTGGGACGCAGCTTGGCTTCGAACGCCTTTCGCAGCTCGCGCAATGCCGTGCGCTCTATCTGCTGTCCTGCACCGACCGCGTCGACGAAGCCGTCGCCCTTCATGCCCGGGATTTCTTTCCCCCCGATGCCGACGAGTTGTTGGCCGATCGATGGCGCGACTATCTCACGGTCACCCAGATCCTCGCCTCCTGCGCCTTCAACATCGCCCAGGGCGAGCTCGAACTTGGCTTGCGCAGGCTCGACAATTATCTGGCCGATCTCGGAAGCACGCAGAATGTGCCCTGTTATGTCAGGATCATCTGCCTTAGGCTGATGGCCCTCCAGGGGCTGGAGCGCCCGGCCGACGAGATCGCCACCGCCATTCGCACCATCCATTTCTATGTCGAGAAGCGCGGATATATCAGCCCGCTCCTTGAGTTTCCGCAGCTCGAAAAGACGCTGAAACTCTGCCTGACGGTGCCCGACTTGCTCTATGACGTACACCGTCTTGCGGGACTGCTGATCGAACGCCTGGCGCATGCGAAACCTTCCGACGCGGCCGGCGGAAAGGCGCTCAGCCCGCGGCAGGCCCAAATCCTCACGCTTCTGTCCGATGGGCTGTCCAACAAGGAGATCGCCAACCGGCTCGATCTCGCGGAAGGCACGGTGAAGTCCTACCGCAAGGTCCTGTACCAGAAGCTCGACGTATCCCGTCGCTCGCAGGCCATTGCGCATGCGCGGACACGATCGAGCCCGCGCGCCTGAGCGGCTGTCAGCCGACGTCCTGACCCGGCGACAGCAGGTTTCATCATGACCGTGAGGAAGCCCCATATCGGTCCGACTGCCTAGCGGCTAGGCCGGCTACAGAGCGGTCGTCGTTCAGTGCGACGACCAGATCCGCACGGTCGGGCATTTCGGCCAAGATGTGGCGGGTCAGACGCTCATAATGGCTGATGAATGCCCGCAGTTCGGCGTCATCCATGACATGACGTCCCCGGCCTTCACCGCGGTCCTCTCCGATGGTGGCAGCCAGCTTCCGCTCCTGTTCGCGCCGCCATCCGAACACGCTTTCGAACGCGGGAGCCTTGAGCATGATCAGCATGTCGAGGCGATCGAACAACTCCCGATATGGCCCACTCAATTGTTCGTTGACGAACGCTCGCCAGCGTCCGTCCGCGTCCTGCGCGCGTTCCATCGCGTTGACCGGTTTCGCGAGCGATGCCCCGTCCTGCGGACGGGCGCCTACGCACCAGCCTTCGAACAGGATGATGTCCGGGCGGCCCCGGACCATCGGCCATTGCCCCGCCGGAGCCCGATCGTCCCGCGCCTTGTCGAAGGCGGGAAGTGCCGTAAGTGCTTTCGGCCCGGCCTGCAACAGTTGCTCGATGACGCGCCCCGCGAGCTGGATATCATGCGTGCCCGGGACGCCTCGGGTCTGCAATAGGGGGTGAACCCGCTCGCCCACCAGCTGACGCTCGACCCGGGTGAGATAGACATCGTCGATCGAGAGGATAGCCATCGACAGGCCATGCCGCCATGCCATCACCGCGCGCAGCATCAGCGCCATGGTCGACTTGCCGCTCCCTTGGGATCCGCACAAGCCAACAAGGAGCGGTTTACCGGTCGCCCCATGTCGGTCGGCGATGCTGTCGGCGATCAGATCATATAGCCGGACGAGTTCGACGCGCGGACCAAAGGCTATTCCTTCCCGATCGAACAGGGCCGAAAGATCTGGCGGCGAACCGGCCGCCGCACTGTCAGGCGACACGGTCGAGGAGATCCTGACCGTTAGCCCAACGCTGTAGATTTGCGAGCGCGCGTAGGCCCATGGCGGTTCTGGTCTCCGTCGTGGCGCTCCCGAGATGCGGCAGCATGACCAGATTGGGAGCATCGAGCAATGCGTCCGAAATCTGCGGTTCTCCTCGAAAGACATCGAGTGCCGCCCCGGCGATGGCGCCGTCATGCAGTGCGGTTGCCAGCGCGATATCGTCGATGATGCTTCCGCGTGCCGTATTGACGAGAAATGCGGTCGATCGCATCTGCCCGAGCCGCTGACCGTTCATCAGTCCGTCGGTCGCCGGCCCACCCGGACAATGCAGCGATACGAAATCCGAACGTTCGAGAAGGTCGGCGAGATCGCCACAGTATATGGCGGAAAGCTGCTGCTCGAGCGCCGCAGGTGCCTGCGACCGCGAATGGTAGAGGATGGTCATGCCGAAACCGCGCGCGAACGCGGCGGTCCGTTGGGCGATCCTGCCGAAGCCGATCAGCCCCAGCGTTTTGCCCGTCATTTGGCTTGACAGGAGATGGGTCGGACGCCAACCGCTCCATTGCCCCGCGCGAAGTTCGCGCTCGCCTTCCCCCGCCCGGCGCGCGACCATCAGCATCAGCAGGATCGCCAGTTCGGCAGTTGCGTCGGTCAGGACATCGGGGGTGTTGCTGACGGAGACACCCGCGCGCTGGCAGGCATCGAGATCGATATGTTCGAAGCCAGCGCCATAATTGCACAGCAATCGGACGCGCCGGTTCGGTTGTTCGAGGATGTCGGCCCCGATCCGATCGGTCACGGTAGGACAGATCACGTCATAGTTGCGCGCGGCGGCCATCAAGGCTTTGACGTCCATGGGCCGATCGCTTCTGTTGAACGTCACATCCCAATTTTCGGCAAGGCTCGCCTCGACCGACGCCGGCCATTTGCGTGTCACCAGAATCTTCATCGTCACACCATGAAAAAAGACGAGCCCCCGCCCCCGGGGGCTCGCCAGTAGGAGACACTATGATGGCCGGTGATCAGGCCGCGATGGCCTTGCGCGCCTTGCGGGTCTGCTCGGTGGCTGCCGCGTCGACCTCGAAAGCGCCATCGCGTTCGACCAGCCGTACGCCATAATCGGCGTCGGCGGCCTCAACGGTGACATAGCCTGCGATCACGTCGGCGTGCACGCTGGCCGGATCGCGATCAAGCGGATTGCCCCAGCCGGCGCCACCGGCGGTCAGGACGCGCATATGCTTTCCCTCGCGCAGCATGAAGCCGCTCAGCTTGCCTTCGCGGCGTTCGTCGGCGGTGTCCGGATAGAGCAGGATGGCGTTGCTCATCCCGGCCTTGCCGCCATCGACGCCGATGGGAGCATCCTTGGTCTGCTCGATCACGGTGATCAGGCTGACATCGCCCAGCACCCGCCATTCGCGGTAGACACCGAGCCCGCCACGGAAGCGGCCGGCACCACCCGAATTGGCGCGCAGGCCATAGGATTCGGTGACGATCGGATAACGCTCTTCGAGGATCTCGATGGGAATGTTGCGGCATTCGCCCAGCGCGAAATGGATGAGGGCATTCTCGCCATCCTGGTTGATCGACGCGCCGGCGCCGCACGCCTCGTCGCCGCCACCGGCGAAATAAGCTCCCGTCTCGGGATCGTTGCCGGACCAGAGCACGGCGCCGATGTCTCCGCCGGTGCGAGAGATCGAGCGTTCGGGAGCTCCCTGCGCGAGCGCCGCAAACAACGCCTCCCCCACCGCCATCGTCGCCCAGCCATATAGGAATACGGGTGCAGGAACGGTCGGATTGAGCAGCGTTCCTTCGGGGATCTTCACCGTCAGCGGTCGAAAAAAACCTTCATTGGCGTCATAATGCGGCGCGACCACCATCTTCATCGCCAACCGCAGCGCGGACATCGAAGAAGCATAAGGACAATTCATCGGCCCCCTGGTCTGGGGAGCGGTGCCGTCGAGATCGACGACCATCTGGTCGCCCTCGATCCGAACCTTGAGCTTGATCGGCACCGGATCGTCCGAGATGCCGTCATTGTCGAGAGCGACCTCGGCCGACCACTCGCCGTCGGGCATCGCGGCAATGGCCTGCCGTGCGATCTGCTCGCCATGATCGAGGATGCGGGCGGCGGCTTGGGCGACGATCGTCGCGCCATATTTCTCGACCAGCGCCATCACACGCTTGGCTCCCAGTTCGCACGCAGCGATCTGCGACGTGAGATCGCCGATCACCGCATCGGGCAACCGCGAATTGGCCCGCAGGATTTCCGTCAGTTCCCTGTCGAGAACCCCCTGCTTCACGATCTTCACGCCCTTGAGCTGCAGGCCTTCCTGCCAGATGTCGGTCGTGTCGGTGCCATAAATGTCCTTCGCACCCAAATCCATCCAATGGGCCTTGGCCGCGGTATAACCGAAGATCTTGCCATCGACGAAGATCGGCCGAATCGTGACGGCATCCTGCGAATGCGCGCCTGTCCAATAGGGATAGGTGCACAGCAGAACGTCCCCTTCGCTGACATTCTCCTTGCCGACATAATCCATTACCGCGCGGATGCTGAAGGTGAGCGTACCCATGAAGACGGGCAGGCCCTTGCCCTCGGCGATCAGTTCAGCGTCCTCGTTGTAGACGCCGAGACTGAAATCCATGACCTCGTAGATGATGGGGCTGAACGATGCACGCATCAGCGCCATGCTCATCTGGTTGGCGGTCGAACGGAAATAGCTGCGGATGACCTCGACCGTGATCGGATCGAGCTGATTGGAAATGTTCATATCCTGTCCCTCACTTGCGCGTGATGATCAGATTGCCGAGGCGGTCGACGGTGCAGATCTGGTTAGATCGCACGATCGTGGTGGTAGTACGCTCCTCGATCAGCGCCGGGCCCGGCACGACATTCTTCGCCTTGAGGTCGTCGCGGCGGTAAAGCCCGAAATCCTGCCACTCCAAAGCCATGAAGTCGTAGATCGGCCGTTCGCCATGGCGAGCACCGGCACTGTTCTCCCCGCCCTCTTCGATCTCACGGATCTGGGGTTTGGGAATCTCCCCGACGGCCTTGACGCGCAGGTTGACGACGTCCGCAGGGTTGCCGAGCGTGTAACCGTAGACGCCCTTATAGGCTGCCTCGAACGCATCGTAGAGCGCGTCCCTACCCGCATCGCTGTCGATCGCAAAATCGATCGCGACCGTGACAGTGTGTTCCTGGCCGCTGTAACGCAACTCGGCGATACGCTGCAGCGACTGACGTTCCTTGCCGACGCCCTCGCGGTCTAGCAGGTCGATTCCGCGGTCCTCGAGCGAGCGGAAGCGGCGCTCCAGATCCGCCGGAGTGAGCTTGGCCAGTGTGCTCGAGACCGTTTCGGCCACATCGTGGCGCACATCGATCATCAGCATGCCGAAGGCCGAGAAGGTCGACGGGACCATCGGTATGATCGCGGCCGGCATGTTGAGCTCATCGATTAGATAGGCCCCGAACATCGCGCCGCCGCCGCCGAAGCAGAGCATTCCGAAATCGCGCGGATCATCGCCCGTCTCGGAGGTCATGTCCTTCACCGCCTCGGCCATGTTGTTCATGGCGATCCGCAGGATGCCGCTCGAGGCCTGAAGCATGGTCAGATTGAGCGGTTCGCCGATCTGCTTTTCGATGGCGGACTTCGCCCCCTCGTCATTCAGGGTCATCTCGCCGCCGAGGAACGCCTTGGCATCGATGAAGCCGTTGGCGACGAAGGCGTCTGTGACGGTCGGCACCGTGCCGCCACGACGGTAGCAGATAGGACCGGGCACCGCGCCGGCGCTCTGCGGGCCGACGTGCAGGGCACCCGCGCCATCGATCCAGGCTATCGAACCTCCCCCCGCCCCGATCGTCCGGATGTCAAGATTGGAGATCAGCATCGGATAGCCGTTGACCTGCGTCTCCTGATTGATCGTGGCTTTGCCGTCCTTGATCATCGCGATGTCGAAACTGGTGCCACCAACATCCATGGTGATCAGGTTCGAATAGTCGGTGAGACCGGCAAGATGCAGACCGCCGATGACGCCGCCGGCCGGGCCCGAAAGCAGCATGTTGATCGGGCTGACCTTCGTCGCTTCAGGCGTCATGCCGCCGCCGTCCGATTTGGTGAGCACGATTTCGCCGGGGAACTCGCGGTCGGAGAGTTCGCGCTCCAGATTGCCGATCCACCGTTCGACCACCGGGGCCAGATAGGCGTTCAGGATCGTGGTCATGCCGCGTTCGAACTCGCGATGCTCGGCGGCTACCGCCGACGAGATCGCGACCGGAATGTCGGGGTTTTCTTCGAGCAGGATCTCCTTGATCCGCCGCTCATGCGCCGTGTTGCGGAAGCTGTGCAACAGGCAGACCGCCACGGCCTTGACGTCCAGCCCACGAACCCGACGGGCGATATCGCGGACCTCGTCCTCGACCAGATCGATCATGATCTCGCCCTTCACATTGACCCGCTCGGTGACTTCGAAGCGCAGGTCGCGAGGAACGATCTGGGGCGGCTTCGTATATTTGGGATTGTACATCTCGGTGCGGTTGTACCGCATGATCTCGGGCACATCGCGGAAGCCGCGCGTCGTGATGAAGGCGGTCTTCACGCCCTTGCGCTCAAGCATCGCGTTGAGCGCCGTCGTCGATCCGTGGACGAAGAAGTTGTCGACGCTCTTCAGGTCGATCCCGACCTTGTCGATCGACGCCAGGACACCGACCAGCGTGTCGTGGGGCGTCGTCGCGGCCTTGTCGATCGAGAAGGTACCCGTGGCCTCATCCAGCACGACGATGTCGGTGAAGGTACCACCCGTGTCGATGGCAAAGCGCAACGAAGATTTGGTCATGTTCTAGCCAGCCTGTCCCTTGAGAGATTTCCGGAGGCCTCGATCGTCGGCGGGCCGTGACGTCGGTCGGCGACGACCAGGGCTCCACCGGGAAACCACCTCCCGACGAGCGGCATGATGAATATCGCCGCCCGCGGCCGATACGCCTCCAAAGGGGGGCAGCGATCCCGGCGCGCCCCTACCCCCGAAGAGGGGGCTGGAGCCTGCCGACCTTTCGGGTCCAGCTTTCCCGTACACATGTCGTCGGCGCGGAGGGCTGCTGAAAATGAACGAAGATGAGGCTCTGAAAGTCGCGTTCCTCGCGATGTACGATCGCTCGCTCAATCATGGTGATTTCGGTCCGACCCTGAAGATGTGCGAACCGGATGCCGCCTTTCTCGGCCCCAACGGCATGGTGGTCGGTACCGACGCGATCATCGCTCTCATCGAGAGCCAGCGAGCCGCGTTCGACGGCTTCCGCTACGAGGTGGAGTTCATCTTCGCCAATCGGGAGGGGGTCGGTGTCGTCTCGGTGACCCGGGGGCGGCACATGCGCGAACTGTTCGGCGTGCCGGCGAGCGGACGCGACATCGAGATCCGCATGCTGAGCATCCACCGGCTCAGGAACGGCCGCAGTATCGGCGGCTACACTTCCTCGCATTATGTCGAGACGCTGCGCGCCGCCTTCGAGCAGGCCAAGGCGGACGCTGATCTCCCGACGCAAGCATGATGATAATCCGCGCGCCGCTTTCGTTCGGCGTGCATCGCCCGAAAGACAGAACATGATCAAGAAGTTCATCAACGCGCGCATTTTCGACGGCTATTCGGCCGACCTCATGGAGGGGCAGGTCCTCGTCGAAGGTGACCTCATCCGGGAAGTGTCGAGCCGGATCACCGGTTTCGACGATGCCGAAGCGATCGACTGCGCCGGCAGGATCCTGATGCCCGGCCTGATCGACGCGCATTTCCATGCCTACACGCCGACCTTCAACCTGCCGATGAACGATCATATGCCCAAGGCCTTGATGGCGGCGCACGCCTTCAAGATCCTGAGGGGCGCCCTCCGCCGTGGCTTCACGACTGTTCGGGATGCCGCCGGCGGCGACATCGGGCTACGCATGGCGATCGACCAGGGTCTGGTCGAAGGGCCGCGCTTCTTCTTTCCCGGAAAGGCGCTGTCACAGACCGGCGGCCACGGCGACTCCCGGCCCGGCGACCAGCACAGCATCTGCGGATGCTCGGGCTATATGGGCGCCATCTCGATGGTCGCCGACGGTGCCGATACGATCCGGCTCGCCGTCCGGGAGGAATTCCGCAAGGGAGCCACCCACATCAAGCTGATGCTGTCGGGCGGCGTCGTCTCGCCAAGCGATCCGATGTGGATGCCACAATTCACCGACGACGAGGTCCGCGCCGCCGTCCACGAGGCGGGTACGCGGCGCAGCTATGTCATGGCCCACGTCCACACCGACGATGCCGCACGGCGCTGCGCGGAGCTGGGCGTGCGGACCGTCGAGCACGGCACCGAGATCCATGCCGATACCGCGCGCCTCCTCGCCAAGGCCGGAACCTTCGTCGTCCCGACCCTCTCGGTCGGCAATGTGCTGCGGGAACATGGCGCCCGGATCGGCATTCCACCGATGGGACTCGAGAAGATCAAGGGCGTGGCGGCGGCCACCGCGCAATCGATCCAGAACTGTCTGAACGCGGGCGTACGGCTGGGTCTGGGCGCCGATCTGCTGGGGCACGAATTCCACCCCTATCAGGGCGGCGAGCTTGCCCTACGCGGCGAGTTCCAGAAGCCGATCGACGTTCTGCGGTCCGCCACCACGATCAACGCGGAGATCGTTCAGATGGAGGGGAAATTAGGCTGCATCGCACCGGACGCCCTTGCCGACATCCTCGTCCTGGATGGCGATCCGTTCCAGGATCTGGCGCTCTTCCGGGATGCCGCGAACGTAGCCGTGATCATGCGCGGCGGACAGATCGTCCATAATCATATCTGACCATGTTCATCGCCGCGCCGGCGATGGGTTCCGCGTCGCGCGAGCTACCGGCCGATCGGTTATCGGTCGAGTGGCGCGATCAGCATTTCGCTCATGTTTGAATAGGACCAGGCTTCCATGCTGCGGCCATTCTCGAACCGATGCAGGGTAATGCCGCTGAAACGGATGGGGCGTCCGGACGGCGGATAATCGAAGAAGGCCCGCTTGTGCACGCCATTGATCGTCCAGGCGACGGCGACCGCCGAATCATTGCCCGCGACCAGATCGATGGTCAGGCTATAATCCTCGAAGGCGGCCTTCTGGGCATTCACCAGATCGACGATCTGCTGCCGCCCTTCGACCGGCTTCATCGGGTTCTGATAGACGAAGGCCGGATCCACATAGCGATCGAGCACCGAGGCGTCGCCTTCATGGAACAGCCGCTCATACATTTCCCGGGCAATGTCTTCGTTCGTTCGTTGCACGCTATCCTCCATCACTGCGAGATGGTTCACGCTTCAATGGCGGTGGCGGCTCGAACCAGCCCGCCTAATGGGGGTAGCGAAGGTCCACCCCCAATAAGCGGGGCTGCGGCCCTCCGGGCCGCATGCTTTCGTCGATACAGATGACTTGGCATGCTCCGCGAAGGTCATTCGCAACGGTGCCAGCCGCCGGGTCAGCAGACCGCAGGCACGCTCGGAAACCGCATTGAGTGGGGCGACCGGAAAGGATCCGACAATGACAATGATGGACTGGAACGACTATCGCGACAAGCTGATGGCCAATATCGGCGACCTCGCCAAACTCAGCCCCGACAGCGTGGGCGGCTACATGCTGGCGAGCGGCGCGGGTGCCAAAACCGGCCAGCTAGATGCCAAGATCCGGCAGTTGATCTCGCTGGCGGTTGCCGTCACGACGCGCTGCGACGGATGCATTTCCGTCCATGCCAAGGAGGCCGTCAAGGAGGGCGCGACGGAGGGCGAGATCGCGGAGGCACTCGGCGTTGCGATCGCCATGAATACCGGCGCCGCGCTGGTCTATTCGGCGCGGGTCATGGATGCAGTGAAAGCGGTGAACGCCTAATCCCGCAAATCGGGGAGGCCGCGCCTTGCGAAGCGGTCTCCCCGACTACGCGAACTCAGCCTCCGCCGAGTATCTCGTGCATGTTCGAGAATCCCCAGGCGGCAACCGCCTGGCCGTCCTTCCACAGGAACAGGGTGATCCCGCTGAACCGGATGGGCTTGCCCGAGGGCGGGAAACCGAAGAATGGCTTGTCGTGGGTCCCGGTCACCGTCCAGGATACCGCCATCGACGGTGCCTCCTTGTCGATGACGACCTCGTCGACGTTCTGACGGAAGTCGGTGAAGGCCTCACGCTGGGCCGCGACTAGATCGATGATCTGCTGTCTCCCGCGGGTGTCCTGCATCGGATTTCGATAAACGAAGTCCTCCGACACATATTTTTCTAGCACCGACGCATCGGCCTGATTGAACAACCGCTCATACATTTCACACGCAATCGCGCGCGTCGGCCCATATTCCATAAGCTTTCACCTCGCTTCGCTACGACCATTTGCCGCAGATCGAGATTGCATGCGATCGTCCGCCGCTCCCGTCGTCCCATCCTTTAGGGGGTGGCCCGCGATCGATAACCAAGCGGGCGAGGCCGCTGTTGGAAGACACGCCACAGGCAGGCCTCAAGAAGGGCGTTCGGCCAACTGCTATTCATCGGCACCGCATCACGCCAAGTTCGATCCAACAACATAGCCGAACGTCGATCAGCGTGGGTACGTCCAGATTCGTAATCCTACCGGCTCCCACCAAGCTGAACCCGTTGACATTAGAATACATCATTGTATTGTCCAGTTCACAGGTGTTGACAGAATCCGCGAACGGGTCTCGATGATTGAGCAATCGGGAAAGGCAAATGGGATCAGGCGGAAGCGATCTTGGGTGCGCACGCCGCCGCCTGAGCATACGCCGTCGACCGAAGACTGGGTCCGTATCGCTCGGGAAATGCTGATCAGCGAAGGCATCGTCGCCGTGAAGATCGACCGACTCGCCAAGGTGGCGGGCGTGACGCGGGGCGGTTTCTACTGGCGCTTCAAGAGCCGCGACGAATTGCTCGAAGCGCTGATCGAGGACTGGCGGGAATGGAACACGACGCCGATGCTGCGGGTACTCCAGTCCGACGCACCGCCGAAGGATCGGATGCGGGGCCTCGCCGAACTCTACATCGAAGGGCGTGGTTTCAGCGAGGCCTATGACAGCGCGGTCCGCGCCTGGGCGGCACTCTCGCCGCCGATCGCCGAGATCGTCAGGGCGGTCGACGGTATTCGTCTCCAGGCGCTGGAGGAACTGTTCCGCGACGTCGGCTTCGACGCCGACGAGGCGATGATCCGGGCGCGGATCACTTATTTTCATCAGGTCGGCTATTATGCGATCGGCATGCAGGAAACCGCCGAGGACCGGTGGGCGCTTGTCGATCGCTACACCGCGGTCCTGTTCAGTAATCTGATGAAATAGAAAATCTTATGAGTGGTTTTCCGGATCGAACCTTTTCGACTGAGAAATACAATTCTGTATTTATAGGTGGAACTAAGATGCGCTATTCGGCGTGGAATGTTTTCAAGCAGGGATTGAAGGGGCAGCGCGGCTGGAAGCCCGCCTGGCGCTCGCCCGATCCGAAATCCGACTATGACGTCATCATCATCGGCGGCGGCGGCCACGGCCTCGCGACCGCCTATTATCTGGCCCGGACGTTCGGCATCCATCGGGTGGCGGTGCTGGAGAAGGGCTGGATCGGCGGCGGCAACAGCGGTCGGAACACCACCGCGATCCGGTCCAACTATTATTATCGCGCCAGCGCCCGGATGTATGATCATTCGCTGAGGCTCTACGAGGGGCTTTCGCGCGAGCTGAACTATAATGTGATGTTCAGCCAGCGCGGCATGATCTCGCTGGCGCACAGTCTGCACGATGTCGAGCTGGCGCATCGCCAGGCCGGGGCGATGCGGCTTAACGGGGTCAATGCGGAATTCCTGTCGCCAGCCGAGATCGCGCGCCGCGTGCCGATTCTCGACATATCGCCCAGCGCCCGCTTCCCGGTGTTCGGAGGACTGATCCAGAAGCGCGCCGGTACTGCCCGGCACGACGCGGTCGTGTGGGGCTATGCCCGGGCCGCGGATGCGCTGGGCGTCGACATCATCCAGAATTGCGAAGTCACCGGGTTCCGGCGCGGCGCCGACGGCGCGGTGATTGGGGTGGATACCTCGCGCGGGCCGATCGCATCGAAGCGGATCGGGGTCGCCGTCGCAGGCCATTCGAGCCGGCTTGCCGAGATGGTGGGCTTCCGCCTGCCGATCACCAGCTATGCGTTGCAGGCGTTCGTGTCGGAACCGCTGAAGCCGGTGCTCGACACCGTCATCCTGTCGCCGGCGACCGGCGTCTACATGAGCCAGTCGGACAAGGGTGGCCTCGTCATCGGCGGCGCGCTGGATCTCTATCCTTCCTACGCACAGCGCGGGAACATGCCGATAATCCGCAATGTGCTGGGCGCGGTCGCCGCGCAATATCCGGCGCTGGGCCGGGTGCGCCTGCTGCGCCAGTGGGCGGGCATCGTCGACGTTGTACCCGACAGCAGCCCAATCATCGGCCCGTCGCCGGTGCCGGGGCTCTTTCTAGACTGTGGCTGGGGGACTGGCGGATTCAAGGCGATCCCGGTCGGCGGGACGATGCTGGCGCACCAGCTCGCCACCCTGAGCCCCCACCCGCTCGCCGAGCCTTTCTCACTCGAGCGCTTCACCACCGGCGCGCTCATCGACGAAGCCGCCGGTTCTGGCATCGCACACTGAGGATCGATCATGCTGCAAATATCCTGTCCCTGGTGCGGTCCGCGTGACGAGATCGAGTTCCGTTGCGGCGGCCAGAGCCACGTCATCCGCCCCGGACCGCCCGAGGCGATCGATGACCTGACCTGGGGCCGCTATCTGAGTGAGAAAATCAATCCGCGTGGCGAACATCTCGAACGCTGGCTGCATGCCTCTGGCTGTCGCCGCTGGTTCAACGTCGCGCGCGATACCGCGACCCACCGCATCCGCGCGGTCTATCATATGGTCGAACAGCCGCCGGCCATCGCCGACGAGGGAGGCGCACGATGAGCGGCGGCGCCCAGCGCCTCCGTCTCGCCACCGGCGGACGGATCGATCGCAGCCGGCCACTGTCCTTCCGCTTCGAAGGGCGCGACTATGCCGGTTATGCGGGCGACACGCTCGCCTCCGCCCTGCTGGCGAACGGCGTGCGACTGGTCGGCCGATCGTTCAAATATCACCGCCCGCGCGGGATCATCGGTTTCGGGCCTGAGGAGCCCAACGCGCTGATGCAGCTCGGTACCGGAGCCCGCACCGCCCCCAATCTGCGCGCGACGGAGATCCGGCTGCACGACGGGCTGAAAGCGAAGGCTGTCAATTGCTGGCCCAGTGTCCGGTTCGATATCGGGGGGGTGAACAATCTCGCCTCGCGCTTCCTGGTGGCGGGCTTCTACTACAAGACCTTCATGTGGCCGCACTGGCATGTCTATGAAGGCTTCATCCGGCGGGCTGCAGGACTGGGCAAGGCCCCGAAGAGCGCCGATCCCGACCGGTACGAGACACGCTTCGCCCATTGCGACGTGCTGGTGGTCGGCTCCGGCCCGGCCGGGCTTGCCGCGGCGCGTTCGGCGGCGGCCGGTGGCGCACGGGTGATCCTTGTCGAGCAGGATCATATGCTCGGTGGCCGTCTGCGCTGGGATGGCGGCGAAGTCGACGGCATGGCGGGCGACCGTTGGGCAGAGGAAACGGCCGCGGCGCTCGGCGCGATGCCGCATGTCCGCATCCTTCCCAACACCACCGTCACCGGCTATTTCGATCATGACGCGCTGACGATGGTGGAAACGGTGTCGGGCGACGATCCCGCGGCGCCCGCGCATTTGCCGCGCTATCGCCAGTGGCAAGTGCGCGCGGGCCGGGTCGTGCTCGCCACTGGGGCGATCGAACGGCCGCTGGTCTTCCCCGGCAATGACCGGCCGGGCGTCATGCTGGCGGGTTCGGTCCGCCATTATCTCGCGCGCTACGGCGTGCGGGCCGGCGACCGTGCGTTGATCTTCACCAACAATGACGAAGCCTATCGCACTGCTGTCGCCTTCCATGAGGCGGGGGGCGTGGTCGCGGCGGTCGTCGACAGCCGCGCCGCCGTCGACGCGACGGTTGCCGCGTCGGTCGAAACTCTGGGCATATGCCTCTTGCGCGGGGCGGCGGTCGTGGCGACTAAGGGGGCAAAGGCGTTGCGGGGGGCGACGATCCGCACGGCGGAGGGCGGCCATGTCCACTTTGCCTGCGATCTGCTGGCGATGTCCGGGGGGAGCAATCCGAATGTGAATCTCTTCTCCCAATCGGGCGGCCGGCTCGCCTACGACGAGGAACTGACCGCCTTTCGTCCCGATGTCTCGGTTCAGAACGAGCGTTCGGTCGGTGCGGCGGCCGGCCTGCGCACTTTGCAGGAAGCCCTCATCAGTGGACATGCCGCGGGCCAGGAGGGCGGCAATGCGCCGAGAGCGACCCAGGCCCACGCGCCATCGGCCATCACCGCCTGCTGGCAGGTCGATGCGCCGGGCAAGGCTTTCGTCGATATGCAGAACGACGTCAGCGCCGACGATATCGGGCTGGCCGCGCGGGAAAGCTTCCGCTCGGTCGAGCATCTCAAGCGCTACACGACGCTCGGCATGGCATCCGACCAGGGCAAGACATCGAACGTCAATGCGCTGGCGATCATGGCCGGGCTGACCGGGCAAGGGATCGGCGAGACCGGCACGACCCGTTTCCGCTTCCCCTTCGTGCCGATGGCGCTCGGCGCCTTCGCCGGTCGCGCGCATGGCGAACTGCTGCGGCCGCTGCGCCGCCTGGCGCTGCACGATCGCCATGTCGCGCTGGGCGCGATCATGGAGGATTATGGCTGGGTCCGGCCTTCGGCCTATCCGCAACCCGGCGAGAGCCGCTCCGAGGCGGAACAGCGCGAGGCTAAGAGGGTGCGTGACGGCGTCGGCATCTTCGATGGGTCGCCGCTCGGCAAGATCGAAGTGCGCGGCCCCGACGCCGGCAAGCTGCTCGACTTTGTCTATGCCAGCGCGATGTCGACCCTGAAGGTCGGAAAGGTTCGCTACGGCCTGATGCTCAACGAACTTGGCGTGGTCATCGACGACGGCGTCTGCGCGCGGCTGGGCGAAGATCATTTCCTGGTCGGCGCATCGAGCGCGGGGGCCGATCGTATCGCGGCCTGGCTGGAGGAATGGCTGCAGTGCGAATTCGTCGACTATGACGTCCTCGTCGCGCCGGTGACGACGAGCTGGTCGGTGATCACCCTGACCGGCCCCAATGCCCGCGACCTGCTGACCGATGCAGGGACGAGCTTCCCGCTGGCAGGCGACGCCTTCCCGCATATGAGCTTCCAGACCGGCACGGTCGGCGGCATTGAGGCGCGGGTCATGCGGGTCAGCTATACCGGCGAGACCTCCTACGAGGTTAACGTTCCCACCGGGCGTACTATCGAGCTGTGGGATATGCTGATGCGGCTCGGTCAGCGCCATGGCGTGGCCCCGATCGGCATCGATGCCTGGAACCTGCTGCGCCTCGAAAAGGGCTATCTGCACATCGGTGCCGACACCGACGGGACCACCACGCCGCTCAACATCGGCTGGGACCATGTCTTGCGACGCAAGGGCGATTTCGCCGGCAAGCGATCACTGATGCTCGATATCCACAAGGATTCGAAACGGCTGCAACTGGTGGGGCTGCGGACCGAAGCCGGCGACATGCTGCCGATCGGCGCCCATATCGTGAAGGGCGTCGGCGCGGAGCGGGAGAGTGACGGCTTCGTCACCTCCAGCGTGTTCAGTCCGACCTTCGGAAAGGGCGTCGCCATGGCGCTGGTTCATGGCGGCACCGGCCGGATCGGCCAAAGCGTGACCTTGGAGCATCAGGGGCGGCGCCTGTCCGCAACCATCGTCCAGCCGACTCTCTATGATCCCGAAGGAGCGCGGCTCAATGGCTGACGGTTTTCAAGCGACGGCATCAACCGTCACGGTTCGCGAAATCGCGCCCGGGCCGATCACAACCCTGCGGCTGCGGCTTCCCACGGCAGACGATCTCGCCCGGATCGGAACGCTGATCGGAACGCCGCTGACGACCGTTCCCAATCGTGCGAGCGACGGCGCAGTGCGGGTGATCTGGATCGGCCTCGACGAATGGCTGATCCTTGGCGACACCGCTCCCCATGCCGCCCTGGAAGCCGCGGCCCGCGATGCCGCGGCGGCCTTGTCGGTCGGGGTGGGCGACGGCCGCTGCGTCTTCGAGGTGACCGGACCTGGGGCCGCCGACCTGATCAACAAGGCGAGTTCGCTCGACCTGAATCGGGTGCTGGCTACCCCCGAACAGACGGCGATGACCCTGTTCGCGCAGGTCAACGTCGTCATCGATCGGCCGCCGGGCCTCGATGGCTATCGGCTGATCTTCGACATCAGCATCCGCGACTATCTCCATCGCTGGTTCCGCGATGCGGTCGTCGAGTTCGGCTGACCGCACCCTTTCCCGTTCCCACCGTCATTTTCTTCGAGGGATTGCCATGAGCGACATCCTGCACGTCCTTACCTTGTCCTGCCCCGATCAGCCGGGTATTGTCAGCCGGGTGACCGGCCTGCTGTTCGACGCCGGCGGCAACATCCGCGAAGCCGCCCAGTTCGAGGATGGGGAAACCGGCAATTTCTTCATGCGTGTGCTGTTCACCCTGACCGAGGATCGGGGCGCAGCGCTGATCGAAAGCTTCGGGACGCTCGCCGACGCGCACGACATGACCTGGTCGATCCGACCCGCCGATGCGCCGCGCAAGGTGTTGCTGCTCGTCTCCAAGTTCGATCATTGCCTGGCCGATCTTCTCTATCGCTGGCGGATCGGCGAAATGCCGATGGACGTGGTCGGCATCGTCTCCAACCACCCGCGCGAGACTTATGAAGGGCTCGATCTCGGCGGGGTGCCCTTCCACCATTTCCCGATTACCCGCAACACCAAGGCCGAGCAGGAGGCCCGCATCAAGGCGGTGGTGGACGAGACCGGCGCCGAGCTGATCGTCCTCGCCCGCTACATGCAGATATTGTCGGACGATCTGGCCACTTTCCTGTCCGGACGGTGCATCAACATCCACCACAGCTTCCTGCCAGGCTTCAAGGGCGCCAAGCCCTATCACCAGGCGCATGCCCGGGGCGTGAAGATGATCGGTGCGACCGCGCATTATGTCACCGCCGATCTCGATGAAGGACCGATCATCGCGCAGGATGTCGAGCAGATCAGCCACGCGGATTCGCCCGAGGCGCTGGTGCGCAAAGGCCGCGATATCGAAAGCCGGGTCCTGGCCCGGGCCGTGCGCCATCACCTCGCCGACCGGGTGCTGCTCAACGGCGCCAAGACCGTAGTTTTCACGGACTGATCCGATGGCTGCCATCATCGACGGAAAGGCCATTGCGGCGGCGATCCAGGCCGAAGTCGCGGTCGGCGTGAAGGCGCTGGCCGCACAAGCTGTCGTGCCGGGGCTGGCGGTCGTGCTGGTCGGCGAGGATCCCGCCAGCATGGTCTATGTCGGCCGCAAGCTGGCCCAGACGCGCAAGGCGGGTATCCGCTCCTTCGAGCACCGCCTTCCGGCGGAGACCGGCGAGGATGAACTGCTGGGGCTGATCGATCGGCTCAACCGCGATTCGCAGGTCCACGGCATTCTCGTACAGCTGCCCCTCCCGAAACATATCCGCGCCGATCTGGTGCTCGATGCGATCGACCCGCTGAAGGATGTCGACGGCTTCCATCCAGTCAATGTCGGGCGGCTGTCGATCGGTACCGAAGGGCTGGTGCCCTGCACACCGCTCGGCTGCATGCTGCTGCTCGGAACGGTGATCGACGATTTCCGGGGTTTGAAGGCGGTGGTGATCGGCAAGTCGAACATCGTCGGCAAGCCGGTGGCGATGCTGCTGCTCGAACGCGAATGCACGGTCACGGTGACGCATATCCTGACCCGCAACCTGCCCGACATCGTCCGCACGGCCGACATCGTCGTGGTGGCGGCGGGCAGCCCCGGTCTGGTGCGCGGCCACTGGGTGAAGGCCGGGGCGGTCGTGATCGACGTCGGGATCAACCGGGTCGGCGAACCGGGCAGGGAGAGCCGACTGGTCGGCGACACCGCCTTCGAAGAGCTCGGCCATGCGGCGGCGATTACGCCGGTGCCGGGCGGCGTCGGGCCGATGACGGTCGCCTGCCTGTTACGGAATACGCTGGTTGCGGCGCGTCGTCAGCGAACGATCGGGGGCAAGGCTGATGCACTTTGACCAAAAAGGAGGCACCCGATCGCCTCTACGTCAATTGAACCGCGCCGGGTTTGCCGGAGGCTCCAACTCCTGAGAAGGTGGAGCCTGTATGAGCAAGACGACGAACAAATTTGCGCCTGAGGTCCGCGGGCGCGCGGTACGGATGGCGCTGGACCACGAAGCGGATCATCCGTCACGTGGGCTGCTATCGTTTCGATCTCAGAGAAGGTCGGCTGCGTTCCGCAGACGCTGCATGAGTGGGTGAAGAAGGCCGAGGTGGATAGCGGCAAGCGTGCTGGTGTCCCGACCGAAGTTGCTGACAAGGTGAAGGCGCTGGAGCGCGAAGTCCGCGAGTTGCGGCAGGCCAACGAGATTCTGCGCAAGGCGTCGGCATATTTTGCGCAGGCGGAGCTCGACCGCCCGTTCCGGCGATGATCGCCTTCATTGACGATCACCGTGATGCCTATCGGGTCGAGCCGATCTGCCGCGTTCTGCCGATCGCCCCATCTACCTATCACGAGCGCGTCGCGCAGCGACAAGATCCGACACGCCTGTCGGCGCGGGCGCAGCGGGATGTCGCCCTGAAGCCCGAGGTCGCGCGCGTGTTTGCCGAGAACTTCGCGGTCTACGGCGTGCGCAAGGTGTGGCGGCAGATGATGCGGGAGGGCGTGTCCGTCGCTCGCTGTACAGTCGCGCGTCTGATGCGTGAGATGGGCCTGGCAGGCGTGATCCGAGGCAAGCCGGTGCGCACGACCATCAGCGACAAGGCCGCGCCGTGCCCGCTCGATCACGTCAATAGCAGGTTCTACGCGCCAGCGCCGAACATGCTGTGGATGTCGGACTTCACCTACGTCGCGACCTGGCCCGGGTTCGTCTATGTCGCCTTCATCATCGACACCTACGCCAGGCGGATCGTCGGCTGGCGGACCAGCAGGACGGCGCATGCCAGCTTCGTCCTCGATGCCCTGGAACAGGCGCTTCATGATCGCCGGCCGGCCCATCGGGACGGCTTCATCCATCATAGCGACCGCGGGTCGCAGTACGTGTCCATCAAGTACACCGAGCGCCTCGCCGAAGCCGGTATCGAGCCATCGGTCGGCAGTGTCGGCAATAGCTACGACAACGCTTTGGCCGAGACCATCAACGGTCTCTACAAGGCCGAGGTGATCCACAGGCGCGGGCCGTGGCGCAGCTTTGAAGCGGTCGAGTATGCCACGCTCGAGTGGGTCGACTGGTTCAACCATCGCCGGCTGCTGGAGCCCATTGGCAACATCCCGCCTGCTGAAGCCGAAGATCTATATTATGCGGCCGCAAGCAATCTCGATATGGCAGCGTGACTCACAACCCAACGCCTCCGGCAGACCCGGCGCGGTTCAGATGCCCATTGCACTTGCATTCTGAGAGCATCCAACAAGCGGTCTTAGCGAATGCTCACGCCATTTCAGAGGTAGTTTCGCTTGTCGTCGGGAAAGCACTCGACATCTAGCAAAAGCTGAGCATGGGTAGTGCTGCTGAATCGCGGTCCTGATGAAGGTCGCTGCCCTGATCGGTCCGACCGACGGGGCTCTTGGTGGTGGGACGCAATCACGCGATCCCGAGGAGAACCACCATGGACGATACCCAGCAGCCCACCGAAGTCGCGCCCGCTGCCCCCATCCCTGCCCGACCGTCCAAAGCCGCGACCGTCACCAAGCTGCTCTCGCGCAACCGCGGCGCCACGCTGACGGAGATCATGGAGGCAACCCACTGGCAGCCGCATAGCACCCGCTCCTTCCTCTCGGGGATTCGCAAGAAGCAGGAGCTTCTCAAGGAAACCCGCCGCACCGGCGAGACCAGCTATCGGCTGGCCAGCTGATGGCCGGCATCGACGACCAACTGGCCGGGCTTGCGACGTTGTCGCAGGCCCAGCTCCGCACCGAATGGCGCAAATATCATAAGGGCCAGCTCATGCCGCTCGGCCTCGGCCGCGATCTCGCCAGCCGGGCCATCGCCTGGCAGATGCAGGAGCGCGTCCGCGGCGGCCTCACCACTGGCACCCGCCGCGAGCTAAAGCGCCTGACGAAGCAACTCGTCGAGACCGGCGATATCGATCTGGGCAAGGATCGCTCGATGAAACCGGGGACGAAGTTGGTCCGGCAATGGCATGGCATCATCTACCATGTGCTGGTGCTGGAGGACGGCTTCCAGTTCCAGGATCGCCAGTATCGCTCGCTCACCCCCATAGCCCGTGAAATCACCGGGGCAGCTTGGTCAGGCCCGCGCTTCTTCGGTCTGAAGGAGAAGCCTGATGCCGCGGCCCAGTGACGGCAAGCTGATCCGCTGCGCGGTCTACACCCGCAAGTCCGACGAGAAGGGCTTGGAGCAGGAGTTCAACAGCCTCGACGCTCAGCGCGAGGCCTGCGAGGCCTATATCGCCAGCCAGCGCCATGAGGGCTGGAAGCTCGTGCCCACCGCCTATGATGATGGCGGCCTGTCGGGCGGCACTATGGACCGCCCTGCCCTCAAACAGCTCCTCGCCGATATCAAGGCGGGCAAGGTCGACTGCATCGTCGTATACAAGATCGACCGGCTGACCCGCAGCCTCGCCGACTTCGCCCGGATCGTCGAGGTGCTCGACCAGAGCCAAGCCTCTTTCGTCAGCGTCACCCAGGCCTTCAACACCACCAGCAGCATGGGGCGCCTTACCCTCAACGTCCTGCTCTCCTTCGCCCAGTTCGAACGCGAGGTCACCAGCGAACGCATCCGCGACAAGATCGCGGCGTCCAAGGCCCGCGGCATGTGGATGGGTGGCGTTCCGCCACTCGGCTATGCCGTCGAGAACCGCAAGCTGGTGGTCGTCCCCGAAGATGCCGCCACGGTCCGCATGATCTTCGAGCGCTATCTGGAACTGAGTTCGGTGCTGGCGCTGGCGATCGATCTCGAAGAGCGCGGAATCCGCAGCAGGCCACGGATCGATCGTAGTGGTGTCGAGCGGGGCAACGCCGCCTTCAGCCGCGGCGCCCTCCACCTGATGCTGCAGAACCGCCTCTACCGCGGAGATATGGTCCACAAGGGCAAGGCCTATCCCGGTGAGCATGACGCGATCATCGACGCCGACCTGTTCGCGCAGGTCGGCGCTATGATCGCACAGAACCGGAACAACCATGTCGATGGCGTCCATGCCAGCGAACCGAGCCTGCTGGTAGGCAAGGTCTGGGACAGCTTCGGGCGACGGATGCCGCCCTCTCACAGCACCAAGCCCGGCAAGCGCTATCGCTATTATGCCAGCGACAACCGCGATGCTCGATTGAAGGAGCGTCGCCACCGAGTGCCAGCCGCCGAACTGGAGGCGATCATCATCGCACAGCTTCGCAAGCGGCTCGATGCGGGCGGTGGTTCGACATCATTCGCTTCGCACGCCGAGCAACGCCAACTGGTTGCGGAGACCATCGAGCGGATCGAGGTTCATCCGGACCGGATCGATATCGCCTTCATTGAGGCGGCGGGCCAGCCGATGCAGGTGTCGGTGCCGGCCTCGCTCATCCGGCGTGGCAATGAGAGTCGACTGGCTTTACCGCCAGAGCAGCGCGCCGTCGGAGCGAAGGACCCGGCGCTGATCAAGCTGGTCGCCAAGGCGCATATCGCCCGTGAGGCGGTCGCCGCCGCGGACAACAAGAGCATCGCCGACCTCGCCGCCGAGCAAGGGCTGAGCAGGAACTATTTCGGCGTGCTGCTCCGCATCTCCTACCTCGCGCCCGACATCGTCACAGCGATCCTTGAGGGGCGACAGCCGGCGCAGCTTAATCGGCAGCGGCTTGCGCGGATGACGAGCCTGCCGATCGAATGGCAGCAGCAGCGCGAGATGCTTGGGTTTGGGTGAAGGGCTAGCGCTATTTCCGGAGCGCGGCAGTGATCATCGCAGCCAGCGTTTCCTCGGCTCGGGTCCGCAGGCCGGCGTCCTTCGACGCCAGGTCCTGGCGGAGCCAGTCGGGGGCGTTCTCGATGACCTTGGTGATCGTGGCTGCGGTGTCGTCGGGGTTCATCGACGCCGCATTATCCGGAGTGTGGAAAGACACAAGCTGAATGGACGAGCCGCCACGGTCGGGCGGCGGAGAATGTCGGCTATCGGGGACAGTCCGGACTGTCGGCAATTAGCAATCCACCCCCGGTAGGCTGCCGTTTGTACGCTGCCTGCACGCGACAGCCTCGCGCTCAATGTCGGCTGCCTGGCTTCTCGCTCGTCGCGCCTAAGAGCGGAAGTTCGCTCCAGGTGATGATGCCATGCGGTCAACGGCAGAGATGTCGCGCGAAGATGTCGCGCCGGACGGCATACCTCTTTCAGGTAGCCTGTGCCTCAATGTCGCGAAAGCAGGCGTCAATCTGCGCGACGGGCGGTCGTCAGCCAACCGAGATCGGTCGCGTTGCGCAACATGTGAGATAGAGCGCATAGATCCGAAGCTGATCCGCCAAGTCTGGCCAGCATTTTCAGTCCCCGAGCCGACTACCGCTGGCGCTTGTTCCGTCTCCGTAACATATTTACTATAATCCGCAGCGCCCGTGGCACTGTTTCATCGCCAAACCAATCATGTGGAACGTCTACGGCTACATTCCCTTACCGTTAAGTTCCCTTCACTTGTCGTGGTGTGACGCCGAAACGTGCCTTGAATGCTCGGTTGAAGCTGCTGATATTCTCGAAACCGAGGCTGAACGCGACCTCGGTCACCGATGGTGAGCAGTTTCCGAAGCCGCCGAGTCTTCGACGGCATTCTTCGAGGCGCTTCGAACGGATCACCGTTGTCATGGTGGTGCCCCTGCTTGCGAAAAGCTGCCGCAGATAGCGTTCGCTGATGCCACAGGATCTCGAGATCAGCGCGGGGCTGAGGTCGGAGTTCTGAATATTGGTCTCGATGAACTTGTTCACGCGTTGAAGCATGGTTTCAGTGTGCCGGCTGCGCGCGCCTTCCGATTCGCTCTTCGCCGCGTTGGCGAAGGCTGTGGCGATGACGTCAAGGACGCTGTTGGCAAGAAATCGGGCTTCGACATCCTCGAGCACCTTTGCGGCACGCAAGCATGCGTGGATCATCTGGCTCGCGATATAGCCAAGCCCGTGGCTGGTCGACAGGCTCTGCCCCAGCCAGTCGCGATAGGTGAAGAGGCGCGCCTCCAGCGCCTGCCGCGGGATTTTCAGCCAGATCGCCTTCCACGCCTTGGCGACCTTGATCTCGTAGGTTCGGTTGCTGTCGATCAGCGCCAGCGAGCCGCGCCGCAGAAGGGTGGA
This sequence comes from Sphingomonas sp. Root720, assembly GCF_001428605.1. Lineage (GTDB taxonomy): Bacteria > Pseudomonadota > Alphaproteobacteria > Sphingomonadales > Sphingomonadaceae > Rhizorhabdus. The sequence goes on along the minus strand of NZ_LMID01000014.1, from coordinate 238,162 downwards.
GCGTCCATCCTGGGACAATTCGGCTTCACCGGCGACACCCAGCACGATCAGGACGACATCGACACGGGACTTGCGGATGGCTTGTTCGGTGCGGACGACCCGTGCGGGACTGCCCCAACTCGACGAATAGACGATGTCGGCGTCGCCGAGGCCCGACCTCAGGAAAACGCCGCCGAAATCCTTTCCGCCGACCTGTTCGACTTCATAGAAGATGTCTGACATCAGACCCGGCGTAAATCTCGGCATGCGCAGGACCTGCATGGACTGTTCCCTGCCAGACAGCTGGGTGACGAGGGAGGGAGCAGCTCCGACTGCGCCGCCCTTCTCTGTTTGCTCCGGGATCGCCAGCGTCTGGGTCGTCATGAACACAACTCCTGTCACCCGCATCGCCGCGGGAGCGCAACTTGTTTGGTTCAGGCCGCCGTGCCGCGATGTTCGCGTGCGGTGGCGAGGGTGAAATCATGCGAAAGGGTCAGGAACGGCGCGTCGGTCAGTGAGGCATCGGGAAGCCGCCCCGATTCCTGCTGCCGGTAATCGACGATGAGTTCCTGCTTGACGCCGAACACCGGATCACTCGCCAGATGCGGATCCCCCGCGACGAAGAGCATCGTGGTCAGCCGCTCGAAGCCGGGTGCCGCGATCAGGAAGTGCATATGACCGGGCCGCATATTGGAACGCGCCGTGCCCCGCATCAGTGCTCCGACAGGCCCGTCATCGGGGATCGGGTAGGAGGCCGGCATGACCGTGCGGAACCGGAAGTGGCCGTCCGTTCCGGTCCGGAACAGCCCCCGCATGGTGGTGTGCCCGTCCCGGAAGTCGGGCAGCATCATGTCGTAATGGCCATCGGCGTCCGAATGCCACACGTCGATCGTCGCATCCGCCACGGGGGCGCCGTTGACGTCCAGGACGCGGCCTTCGACGAAGAGCAGCGCGCCATCCACGCCGTCGGCGATGTCGGCGCCCATCGGGAATTCCGCCCTCCCTTCGAAGAAGAACGGCCCCAGCACGGAATTGGGCGTCGCGCCCGAGGGGTAGCGATGGTTGATCGCGTCCACCAATGTGGTGACGCCCAGCGTGTCCGACAGGAGGATGAACTCCTGTCGAATATCCGAGCACATCTGTCCCGTCGCGGTGAGGAAGTCGATCGCCTGAAACCATTCCTGCTCGGTCGGCTCGATCTGGCGAACGAAGCCGTGCAGATGGGTGATCAACGACGTCATAATCTGCTTGAACCGGGGGTCGGTCGTGCCGGACATCGCTTCGATGACGGCGGCGGTGATGGTCTGTTCGTCAATCTTGAGCATCTTGGCCGTCCTTCTCCAGGATGAGGTTGTGGTCGCCTGCCGGCATCTCTCCGGCCCAGGCACGCCGCATCAGCTGTCGGATCGCGGCGGCTTCGAGGGAGCGGGGATTCCAGTAGGCATTTTCGAGCGCCATCGTGGCCGCCTGGGCAGCATCGGTTTCAGCGAGGCCCAGGTCGCGCAGCGCGCGGCTGGCGCCGACGCGGCCAGCGAGTACCCAGAGCGCATGCGCGGGATCGTCGCTGCCCAGCGCGCGTGAAAGGCGCTCGATGGCGTCGGGCGCGGCCCTGGCATTATAGGCCACGACATGCGGCAATATCGCGGTGTGGGTTTCCGCATGGGGCAGATCGAAACTGCCGCCGAGGACGTGGCAGAGCTTATGATGCAGCGCGACGCCGGTCGAACCGAGGCAAACACCGCACAGCCACGCTCCATAGAGAGCATCGGACCGCGCCTCGCGATCGTCGGGGGCCGCGGCAATCCGGGGGAGGGCACCCGCCAGTGCCCGGACGGCCTCCTCGGCGATCAGGCTGATGATCGGGTTGCGGTCTTGCGCATAGAGCGCCTCAACCGCATGGGCGATGGCGTTGATACCCGACGTGCCCGACAGGCCGGGCGGCAGCGAGAGCGTCAGGTCGACGTCGTAGATGACGACTTCCGGTTGCACCTTCCGCGTCGATATCGTCGTCTTGAGGCCATGTTCGGTCTGCCCCAGGATCGGCGTCATTTCCGAGCCGGCGTAGGTGGTGGGCAGGACGATCTGCGGCAGGTCGGTCCGCAGGGCTATCGCCTTGGCCAGGCCGATCGTCGAGCCGCCACCCAGGGCCACGACCACATCGATGCCGGCACCCTCGACATATTGCATCGCCTCGTCGGTGATGCTGACTGGCGTGTGCATCGTCGCCTTGTCGTAGATGGCGATCGCCCGCCCGCCCAGCCGGGATGCCAGCCGCTCGACATCGCCGCGTTGCTGCGGTGTGGACAGCAGCAGGGCGCGCTCGACCGACAGCCGGTCCATCTCGTCGCCGACGCCGGCCGACGTGCCGGATCCGAAGACCACCCGGGTCGGTATGCCCTTGTAGATAAAGGATTGCATCTCGGTCTCCTGACCACTCCGGCCGGGGCGGCCGGAGTGGTTCCACGGGGATCAGTCGGCGAATTGGGCAAATGCGGTGTTGAACGAGCGGTTGGCGGCTTCCGCGAGCGGCAGCTTGCGATGCACGCGGGAAATGATCTCGACCCCCCAGGGGCCGGTGAAGCCGGTCTTCTTCACATTGGCGATGAAGCCCGGCAGGTCCCAGTCGCCCTCACCGCACAGGCGGCGATGATGCGCGGTATCTTCCCACAAGGTGCCCTGGACTTCGGCGGCCGCGTCGTTGAGCTCGACGCAGACCATGTAGCGCGCCGGAATGCGGGCGAGATCCGCATAATCATTGCCGCCGCGGGTGACGTGCCAGACATCGATGTCGAGCCCGCCATTGGGCTGGTTCGCGCCTTCGACGATGGCGAGGCCGACATCGACGGTGCGGACATTGCCGAACGGCATCAATTCCATCGCGATGGAGGTATCGACCGCCGCGGCGTCGCGGCACAAGGTGCCGAACGCGTCCTGCATCAGCGGGATGTTCGGGGTGAGTTCGGCTTCGGTCGGGTTGTTGATGTCGGCGCCGACGCCGGGGCCGATCTTGATCGCGCGGGCGCCGAGGGCGCCGGCGGCGTCGAGCATCAGCCTGCGAACCTTGTCGGACATCTCCCGGCGCTCGCCGTCCAGGAACCAGTCGATCAGAAATTCCAGCTCGACATGGCGAATGTCGTTGGCGTCGAGGATCCGCTTCATCTCGGTGAAGCCGATATAGTCGGCGATCGCGTAGACATCGTCGGTGAAGAAACCGAGGCCCTTGTAGCCGGCCTTTGCGGCGGCCTCGACCCGCGCCTTGAAGCCGAACGGGCTGACATGCTCGGGCCCGTAGGGATAGATATCGCCCGCGAGCGTGAAATAGGCGGCAAGTAGTTCAGGATTAGACATTAAATACCCCTCCAGAGGTTTGAGATGATCATCCGGACCCGCCGCGTTTTCTCTGTCTTGTTGCCCTGCAAACTAGATTGTAGTGTTGTGGTCGCCAATCACGCGTTGTTCCGAATTGTGTAGAACTGGGGGCTCTAATGTCGTTGGGGGATCAGCTCGGCGGGGTCGCCGTTTTCGTCGAAGTCGCGCGGAGCGGGAGCTTCACGACAGCGTCCAACCGGCTCGGACTGACCAAGTCGGCGGTGGGAAAAAGCGTCGCACGCCTCGAGGACCGGCTCGGCGTGAAGCTGTTCTATCGCACCACCCGTTCGCTGAGTCTCACATCCGACGGAGAGGCTTTCTTTGCGCGTTGCGCGGTGGCGCTGGACGAGATCACCGATGCCGAAATGGCGCTGTCGGCGATGACGGTCAGTCCGCGCGGGCGTTTGCGCATCGACATGCCTGCGCTCTACGGTCGCAAGATCATCCTGCCGCTGCTGCTCGAGATCGCCAAGTCGCACCCCGACCTGCATCTGTCGACGACCTTCCGCGACTGGGTCATCAACCCCATCGAGGAAGGGGTCGACCTGGTGATCCGCTTTGGCGAGCTGAAGGACGCAACGGGCCTGATATCGCGCAAGCTGATCGAGCAGCGCTTCTTCATCTGCGCGTCTCCCGACTATCTGGCCCGTCGCGGGGCGCCACGGACGATCGAGGAACTGAAGACGCATGACTGTGTCGTCAGCCATCGGACCGGGGCGCCGCACACCTGGGCCATCCTCAACGAGGCGGGCGAGCAGATCCGGTTCCTGCCGCCGGCCACGCACGAGATGGGCGACGGCGATGCGATGCTGGCCGCTGCGCTGGCGGGTTGCGGGATATTGCACATGCCCGCGGCGCTGGTCCGGCCGAGCATCGAGGCCGGCGAGCTGGTACCGATCCTCGATCATATCGCGCCGGCACGTGGATCGCTCTATGCGGTCTGGCCGACGACGCGCAGCCTGATGCCGAAGATCCGGTTCGTGGTGGACGCGCTCGTCAATGCGGCGCGGGTCGGGCGTCTGGGGTGAGTCGCCCCGCGCGGCGCCGGATGTTCAGCGAGGCAGGGACCGGAAGAAGCGCCGAATGTCCTCGACCACCGTCGCCGGCTCTTCGAACGCGGCGAAATGGCCGCCTTCGGAATAGATGGTCCACTGCTTGAGATTATAATAGCGCTCGGCCCACCGACGGGGTTGGAGCACCAGCTCCTCGAGGAATACGGCGATTCCGGTGGGCGCCTCGACGACGGGCCGGCGATCGTGCGAAGGCGCCCAGAGGTTGTGGACCGCTTCGTAATAATAGCGCGCGGACGTTCCGAAACTGTCGGTGACCCAATAGAGCATCACCGTCGTCAGCATGTCGTCCTTGGAGAAGCGGCTTTCGATCTCCCCTCGCGTATGGCCCCAGGTGCGCCGCTTCTCGACCAGCCAGGCGCACAGTCCCACGGGCGAATCCTGCATCGCGTAGGCAAGCGTCTGGGGCTTGGTCGCCTGGATCTGGAAATAGCCGGACTCATGGGTGAAGAAGTCCGCATTCTTCTGGGCCCAGCTTTCCTCGCCCTCGCCATGCAGCGGCTCGACCTCGCCGCCGGCGAACATGTCCAGCGGGAACATCGTGGTGAGGTGTACGCCGATCAGCCGATCGGCATATTTGTGGCCGAGCTGCGCGGTGATGAAGGCGCCCCAATCCTCGCCATGCGAGGCGAAGCGGGGATAGCCGAGACCTTCCATCAGCTTCACCCAGAGATCGGCGGTGCGCCAGAAATTGATCCCGGTCTTGTCCAGCGGACTGGAGAAGCCATAGCCAGGGAGCGACGGGATGACGATGTCGAACGCGTCGGCCGGATCCCCGCCATATGCGGCAGGATCGGACAGCGGGCCGATCAGTTCGCGATAGTCCCAGAAGGTCCAAGGCCAGCCATGGGTCAGGATCAGCGGCGTGGGATTCGGGCCCTTGCCCTTGACGTGGATGAAGTGGATCGGAACGCCGTCGATCTCGGTGCGGAAATGGGGGAAGGCGTTCATCGCCTTTTCGTGCGCGCGCCAGTCATAGTCGGTGCGCCAGTGATCGACCAGTTCGCGCAGGTAATCGCCGTTGAAGCCGTAGCGCCAGTCATCGTTGCCGAAGTCCGCCGCCAGGCGGGAGCGATCGAGGCGATCCTGCAAATCCGCGAGCACGGCGTCGGGAACGTCGATTTTGAACGGTTTCACTTCCACGATCGATCTCCTCGTCGATCTCCGGTCTCCCGGAGGCACATCATTTCGTCTCTGGCGGGCGGAACGGTCAGATGTTCCAGGGGGTCGTCACCTGGAGGACGGCTTCGACGAGCGTGTCGCTGCGCAGGTGGAAGCCGGCCTTGAACTCGGGATCGTGCAGGATCGCGAAGAAGCCCGCCTTGCTGGGGTAGCGGACCAGCCAGACGGCATCCCAGATCTGCCCCTCCTCGCCGACAAGGACGTGCCCGCCCTTGCCGAGATAGACGAATTCGGCGCCGTGGCGTGGCCCGTGCACCTTGCAGTGGCGGACATAGTCGTCGAACTCGTCCATTCCGCCCTCGCGGAAGCGGAGCAGGTTGAGCATGAAGATCGGGCCGTCATGATCGATATCGGCCAGGGCCTGGATCGCGGCTTCGGTGGGGTCGATCGCCATCGTCATATCCTTCCTTGAGAGGGCGGCGCCGGCCGCCCCGGGCAGCATTCAGGCCGACGCGGCCCAGCCGCCGTCGATGACCAGTTCGATGCCGGTGATGTAGCGGGCCTCGTCTGACGCCAGGAACAGCGCGCCATTGGCGACGTCGACCGGGTTGCCGAGATCGCCCATCGGGATGCGGGCGCGCTGCAGGCGTTCCTGCTCCTCGGTGATGCCGGCCTGGGTCCGGGTGCGCATCGGGCCGGGGATGATCGTGTTGACGCGGATACCCTTGTCGACCCATTCGAGCGCGGCGACGCGGGTCATGGCGCCGATCGCCCCCTTGGTCGCGGTGTAGCCCAGGGTGCCGGGCATGCCACGCAACGCGGTCAGCGATCCGATATTGACGACGGCACCGTTGACGCCTTTCTCCAACTCGGGGAGCGCGGCCTGCAGGCCGAGGAAGACGCTCGTCTGATTGATCGCGATCACCCGGTTCCAACCTTCGATGGTCTGGTCGCCGATCGACGCGAGCGGGGTGACGCCGACATTGTTGCACAGCGTCGTCAGGCCGCCATAGGCGGCGACGGTCGCGGCGACCGCGCGGCCCCAGCTGTCGCGGTCGGTTGCGTCGAGCAGGACGAAGCTTGCGTCGCCGCCGGCCGCGGCAACCTCGCGGAGCGTTTCCTGGGCCAGATCCTCGTCGATGTCGCCGATCATGACTTTGGCGCCCTCGCGGGCGAAGCGCAGCGCCTGCGCCGCCCCCAGGCCGGTCGCCGCACCCGATATGAGCGCGATCTTGCCTTCCATCCTGTCCATTCCAGCCTTCTCCTATCGAATATCATGATGTGCGGTCGGCCAGCCCGTCAGCTGATGTTGGCCGCGTAATCGAGGCTCTCGCCCATGCTCCAGCGGTAGAGGAAGGCGAGCCGCGCCTCGTCGTCTACCGCCACTCGTTCGAGGTGATCCATCGCGGCAGCGCGCTTGGTGAGGTCGGTCTCCTCGTTGCGCTCCTTGTTCTCGACCGAGACCCGCTGCACCCATTCCCAATTGGTCTGGCGCCGTTGGCGGTCGTAGAGGTCGAGCAGGTCGGACGACGCGCCGTCCTGCCAGACGGCGGCAAACTTCTCGACGAGGTTGAAGGCGTCGTGGACGCCGCAATTCAGCCCCTGGCCGCCGATCGGATTGTTGAGATGGGCGGCGTCGCCGGCGAGCAGGATCCTGCCCTTGCGATAGGTGTCCGCTACGCGCTGATGGACATTGTAGATCGCCGCGTTGGCGATCTCATAGGGCTGGTCCGACGGCTTGACCGAGTTGAGGCGCGCCTGCAGCATTGCGGGCGCGAGGACAGCCTCCGGGCTTTCGTCGGGGCCGACGCGGCTGACGATCCGGTACAGCCAGTCGTCCTTGCCGCGGCCATAAGGGACGCGGACGACCAGCCGCCAGTCGGGGCCGTTGGCCCGGTAATCGAGGCGGCCATGCTCGGGCTCGAAATCATGGCGGGTGTTGATCAGCAGAAAACGGTCGGGGAAGGTGTAGCCACCGAAACCGATGTCCTGTTGGATGCGGGTGGGGCTGTTGCCGCCGTCGCAGCCGATCAGCCAGTCGCCCTGGAAATGCCGGATCTCGCCGCCGACATCGACGGTGACGTCGACGCCCGCATCGTCCTGCCGGACATCGACGACCTTGTGGTTGAACAGGAAGTCGCAATCCTGATCCTCGAGCAGCTCATAGCCGACCTGGGTGAACCAGTTCTGCGCGGCCGACACAGAGAAGCCGGTCCGATATTTCTTCGCCAGGATGCCGAGATCGATCGTGACCGAACGGTTAAGGCCGCTGTCGGTGAAGCGGAAGCTGTCGTCGCGTGTCCCGCCTTCGAGCAGCTTGTCGAGATAACCGATTCCTTCGAGCATTTCGACCGACGGCGCATGATAATAGGTCGCGCGCAAATCCTGGCAGACGGTCGCGCCGGCCTCCAGGATGGTCACCGGGATGCCGCGCCGGCAGAGGCTCAGCGCGGTGATCATCCCGACCGGACCGGCGCCGCTGATGAGTACTCGTTTGCGATAGGTCATGTCTGTCAGCCTGTTTACCGGTCCAGCCGTTCGGGCTGTTCCATCAAGTCCTTGAACTGTCCGAGATAGGCCGCGACCGGACCCGCCGAGAGCGCACGATGGTCAAAGGCCAGCGAGAAATTCGCCATCGGCGCCGCGACGATGATGCCGTTCCGATCGACGATTGGCGTCTCGATCGCGGCCGCGACGAAGAAGTGCGCGACGGCCGGCAGGATGCTCATCGCGGTGAACATGTTCACCGGTGCGATCATGCCGATGTTGGAGATGCCGATATTGGGCGTCTCGGACATCGCCTTGAAGGTGGCCAGCGATTCCTGCTGCCCCACGGCACCCGATCGGATGCGCGCGACCTCCGCCCGCATTTCCCCGGCGATGTCGGCGAGGCTCTTCGAACTGGCATCGCGGATCAGCAGGGGGAATGCCGAGCCGTCGACCATGATCGGGCCCTGGACCGCAATGCGATCGACATGGGGCACAATCAGGCGGTCGCGCGCATCGCCGGGGAACATCGCCGCCATCAACGGATGGTCGCGCGCGGCATCGGCGCAGGCCTTCTGGATGACGTTCATCAGCGAGACCGGGATGGCATGCCGGCGGCCGTAATCCTGCCGAAAGCGTTCGGCGGCCGACATGTTGACGCCGATGCCGACATGGACCACCGGCGTCTCGTGCCAATTCCGTTCGAAGACGTCGCCAACGACCTTCTGAATGCCGGTGATGTCCTGGACCGAGGCGCCCGGAGGGACCATGTCGCTGCTCACGGCTGGTTGACCGGCGGAATCTCGCGCATCGCCACCTTGGTGGAGTTGCCGAGCAGGAAGCCACCCAGGACATCGACGGTCTCGGGATAATCCTGTTCGATCCTGCGGGCGAGGTCGTCCGAATTGCTGGCCTGCGCCAGATGTTTCTCGAACGAGAGGAGATAGTCGCGGGTATAATCCCAGGAACCGATATCGTCGGGCAGGTGCGGGCGTTTATGCCCTGCCACGATCACTTCCGGATCGAGCGTCTTGATCTGGTCGAGCGCCTTCAGCCAGGCGGCGCGATGCTCCTCGAAATGCTCGCCGACCCAGAGATGGACTTCATTGAAGAGTACGTCGCTCGCCACCAGCGTCTTGAGCTGGGGCACCCAGACCATGACGATGCGGTTGGCGTCACCGGGAACGGGGCCGATCAGCTCGATGCGCTCACCTTCGAGCATGACATGGTCGTCGTTCCAGACCTGCGGAATGGCGATGTAGCGCGGCGCGAGCTTGCCGATCTTCTCACGCCAGCGATCGAGGCCGCGCGGCGCGTCGATGAGGATGTCCTCCACCACCGAGGCGTGAGCGATCGCCACCGCATTCGGAAAGGTGTCCAGCAGGAGATCGAGCCCGAAGAAGTGATCGGGATGATCATGGGTGATGATGATCTTCTCGAGTTCCTTGCCGGTTTCGAGAAGGTCGCCGATCAGGCGATGCGTATCGGCGCGGGAGAAGGGCGCATCGACCAGGATCATCGACTTCTCGCCCTTGATCAGGGCGTGGTTGGTATGCAGGCTGCTGGCCCGCGTGGTGACGATCTGGATCTCCAGCCGAGTACCCGGGTTCGTCACATTGGTGGTGGCTGCTGCGGTCAAAGCTCATTCTCCTGTGCAAGATAGTGGGCGGCGACGCCGCCATCCGCTGTCAGGTTGGCGCCCCGGAACCAGGCCGCGCCGCTTGAAAGCAGGAAGGCGATCACGGGGGCGATGTCGGCGGGCGTACCCGAGCGCTCGACGACATTGCCGTCGCGCCGGGCGCGTTCGCCCATCACGGTTTCGAAGGCATCGAGCAGCGGCGTCGAAACCGCGGCGGGCGATATGCAGTTCATCCGGATGCCGCGATCAATCCAGGCGCGACGCTGGCGGATGGTCCAGACCAGCAGCGCTTCCTTGGTCAGGAAGTAGGAACGACCCGGCTGCTCCTCGATCTTGTGGCGTCCGACGAAGGCCTCGACGTCCTTGAAGTTCAGATCGAGGGCCTCCCGGATCTGCGGCACCGACTGTCGCCAGTGGAAGGCGGCTATCGACGAGAGGTTCACGATCGCGGCATTGTCGGCCAGTCGCGGAAGCAGGCTGTTGGTGAGATGCATCGTCCCCACCAGGTTGACCTTGATCACCTGCGTCGCGGGGTGCGTCGGGGGGAGGCCGGCGACATTGGCCAGACCGGAGAGCTTTTCGGGCAGCGCGGCAACCGCCTCGCCAATCGACTTGCGCGATGAGAGATCGACCGGCACGAACGCGTCGACATTGCTGCCTGGGCGAATATCGAGGCCGATCACGCGCGCCCCCAATCCCCGGAGATAGCGGGCGGTTTCGGCGCCGATCCCCGATGTGCTGCCGGTTACGGCGATTGTCTTGTCCTTGAGATCGAGCATCTTATCTGCCTGCAATGAGGGGAGATAGTGCGCCGCGGCGGGGGACGCGTCTTTGCGGCGGCGGCGTGAAAATTACTCGGAAACGGTCTGACCGGCTTCCTCGCCAGGAGAGGATTGAGGAAGCCGGCCAGAGGGTTGGCGCCGCCTAGAAGCGAGCGCTCGTACGGATGCCGAAGGTGCGCGGCATGGCGGCGTAGCGGACCGAGGTGTCGTAAAGCAGCGCCACGTTGTTCCAGTAATATTCGTTGGTCAGGTTCTTCACCCAGAGCTGGACCGACCAGCGATCGTCGTCGGCGGCGATGCCGATACGCGCGTCCATCGTGGTGAACGGCTTGATCCGCCCGACCGCGAGCGAGACGGGGTCATGACCGATTACCGCCTGGGCCCGGCTGTTGTAGTTCATGTTCGCGCCGAGGTTAAGCATCAGGTCGGCGCTGATCGGCACCGCATAATTGGCGCCGGCGGAGACATTCCACTTAGGCGTGTAAGGCAGCCTGTCGCCGGAAAAATCGCCGGTGTCGCCGAACAGGTTGATGCCGGTGAAGCGCTTGATCTTGCCATCGAGGTAGGTGACCGAGCCGTTGATGCTGAGGCCTTCGATGGGCTGGGCGGCAACGGTAAGCTCGGCGCCCTTGATCGTCGATTTGGGGATGTTGGTCAGCGCGAAGACCGTACCGAAGACCGGCTCCGCAAAGCCGCTCTTCAGCTGCTTGTTGCGATAGTCGTAGTAGAAGGCCGCGCCGGTCACGAGCAATTTGCGATCGAGGAATTTCTGCTTGAAGCCCACCTCATAGGCGAGCACCGATTCCTGGGTTACCGGCTGGATCTGGGCGGTGGTCGACGCAGAGATGGCGGGGAAGCCTCCCGACTTGTAGCCCTTGGTGACGTTGCCGTAGATCAGCCCGTCGCCTGTCGGCTTGTAGTCGAGGCCGAGGCGCCACGACAGATTGTCCTCCCGCAGATGAGTGTTCAGGACGCCCGGCGTGTAGGCGTCGGGGGCGGGGATGGGGTTGCCGGCCGCATCCATCTCGGGAGCCTTCAACAGCGTGCACTGGCCGGGGACGAGCGGCGGCACGGGTGCGGTGAGCCCCAGGCTGCTTCGCGCGCCGGCGATGATGCCCTGGAACAGCACCCGCTGGGCGTCGTTGCCCCACAGCGGGTCGTAATTATTGTCGTAGGTGCAACCGACGAAGTGGCGATCCGAGTTGGTATAGCGCGCGCCGGCCTTCAGCGTGAGCTTGTCGAGGAGATCGAAATCGACATTGCCGAAGAAGGCATAATTCTCGACCCGCTGATCACTGTAGTCACCTGCCCGCGAAAAATGCAGCAGCAACGAGGCGGTGCTCTGCGTATAGGCGAGCAGGTTGCGTTCGAAGACCTTGCCATATTGATAGTTTGCACCGAGGGTGAAGCGCAGGCGATTGAACGCGCCATTGGCGAGCCGCAGCTCCTGCGAATAGTCTTCGATTTTGCCGATGTTCGCGACGATATCGTAATTGTTGATGGCCACGCCATCGTCGCCGGCGATGCTGTTCCGCTTCAGATGCGCGTAGGCGCTGATCGAGGTGACGGTCAGATCGTCGGTCAATTCATAATCGGCTCGCAGCGATGCCTGCCACATATCCTCATGCTTGCGCGGCGAGATATCCTGGTTGCTGCCGTCGTTGATGGTGGTCGACCAGTCGGCGGCGCGCGCGTTGTTCGGGGCGAGCGGCGTAGCGACCAGTTCGGGCGGGGTGCAGGCCAGTCCGCACGGCAGGTTGGGCCGGAAGAAGATAAATTGCCCGGCCTGCGGCTCGCCGCGATCGCGCCAGCCATTGAGGTTGAGTTCGACCTTCAGCTGATCGGTCGGCTGCCAATCGAGAATGGCACGGCCGACATATTCGCGGCGGCGGCCAAGCGTATCGCCGGGACGAGAAAAATAGTTCTTCTGCCATCCGTCCATGCGGTTGATCTTTACGGCGATGCGGCCGCGCAGCGTGTCGGTGACGGGGCCGCTGATGAAACCGGCGGCCTCGATCGAATTGAAGCGGCCATATTCGAGGTCGAGCCCCATCTTGAGGGTGTCGGTGGGCTTGTTGGCGACATAGTTGATCGCGCCGCCGGTCGAATTCTGCCCGAACAGGATGCCCTGCGGTCCCTTGAGGACCTCGACGCGCTCGACATCCAGGCCCACCGCCAGCGAGGTCAGCGCGGTGAAGCTGTACGGCACCTGATCCATGTAGACGCTGACCGCCGGCGCGCCCGACAGGGCGGAATCGAAATAGCCGACGCCGCGCAGCGTGAACACCGGCGTGTTGAACGCCGAGCGGGCGAAGGTCAGGCCGGGTACCACGCGGGTCAGATCGGCGACGCTCGCAATACCCTGCGTACGCATGGCCTGCCCGTCGATAGCCGATATCGCGACGCCGACCTTGTTGATCGATTCGGAACGCTTGGTGGCGGTCACCACGATTTCGCCGATTTCGGCGTTGTCCGCCGCCATGGTTTCGGCGCCACTCGATGCGACCGGGGAAAGCGGCGGAGCCGCCTGCTCTGCCGCAGCGGGAGCCGCAAGACCCGCAATGGCGGCTCCGCAGCAAAGCAACGAGAAGAATCGATTTCTGGTTGGCCTGATATTCATCGTGTTCCCCCTCCGTGGGTACGCCGTCGTTCGACCGAACGGACAATTATTTGAAAACACTTCGACAATTATTCGCGGCGGCATTTCATCGCTGCTAACACATGCCGATGGCTGCTCAATGTTTTAGGACAGCGAGCGAATATTCAATGCGCCACCCGATACGAACATTCTTTGCGAAGACGGATGGAAAGGTTTGCAAGCGCGGCGCAGGGCAGTGAATTACACCGAAAAGGCTTGTTCGACCTGCGAGATCATTCTTAGCAAGTGATGTCCGGAGTGCCTGGAGCATACGGATCAAAATCATTTCGAGAGGTGATCCATGGGCAGCAGACTAAAGGGCAAGATTGCCCTCATCACCGGCGGCGCGAGCGGCCTCGGAGCGGCTCAGGCGCTGCTGTTCGCGGCGGAAGGCGCGCGCGTCGTGATCGCGGATGTCGACCAGCGCGGCGGCGAGGCCCTTGCCGACAGGATATGCAGGTCGGGCGGAGACGCCTTCTTTTGTCCGCTGGATGTAGCCAGCGAAGCGCAGTGGAGTCAGGCCATCGAAGCGAGTGTCGAGCGCTATGGCGCCTTGACCACCTTGTCCAACACCGCCGGCGTGGTCGCACCCGGCAGTACCCTCGATGCATCGCTCGAAGCCTGGAACCGGGTCGTTGCGATCAACCAGACGGGTGCATTCCTGGGAATGCGTGCCGCGATCCCCGCACTGGCCAAAGCCGAACATTCCTCGATCCTCAACATCAGCTCGCTGCTCGCGATGCTCGGTGTGCCGGGGATGGCCGCCTACAGCGCGACCAAGGGGGCGGTGCGGGCGATGAGCAAGGTCACCGCGATGGAATGCGTCGGGCTGGGCATTCGCGTGAACACGATCATCCCCGGCGCAATCCGGACACCGATCCAGGTCAACGTCACGGCCGAACAGGACCAATGGCAGCGATCCCGGATCCCGATCGGCGATCTCGGTGAGGCCGATGATATCGCTTATGGGGCGCTCTATCTCGTCTCCGACGAAGCGAAATATGTGACGGGCGCGGAGCTCGTCATCGATGGCGGCTGGTCGATCAACGCCTGACCTCCCCCACAGCCTCGGAAAATCACCACAACGAAGGAATTGCCATGTCCAATCTCGATCATGTCGTCAGCAAATACGCGCTGGCGGATCTCGTTTCGGATTATTGCCTCGGCGTCGACAAGCGGGAACTCGCGCGCTTTAGCGCGATCTGGTGGGACGATGCCGTCTGGGACATCCAATATGTCCAGACCTTCGAGGGCGCGGAGGAAATCCAGCAGGCGGTCGAGGGGCTGATCTGGCCGATGTGGCGGGATACGACTCATTATTGCACCAACCACAGGGTTTCCTTCGACAACTCCGATCGGGCGCACGGCATCTGCGACGTCTATTGCATCGGCAACCTCGCCGACGGGCAGGCGGCGCACGTCGTGGCGAGTTATCACGACGATTATGAGCGCCGCGACGGCGTGTGGAAAATCCGCCGGCGTTACGTGAACCAGCGGGCGTTCAATCCGCTCCAGGGCCAGACCCTGTCGCCCCCGGGCGCCTGATCACCAAAGCGAACCCTATGTGCCGCCGCAACCTCGGGCAGGCGATCACCGGATTGAGGACGATAAGATGAGCAAGAGATTGGACGGCAAGGTCGTGCTGGTAACGGGCGCGGCCAGCGGGTTGGGAGAGGCGCAGGCGAAAGTCTTCGCCGAACAGGGCGCGATGGTCATGTTGGCCGATATCCAGGAGGCGGGCGCCGAGGGCGCCCGCCGGATCAACGCCGCGGGCGGACAGGCCGAATTCTTCAAGCTCGACGTCACCCAGGCGGATAGCTGGAAGGCTGCCGTCGCAGCGACGGTCGGCGCGTTCGGCAAGTTGACCTCGCTCTCCAACACCGCGGGCATCATCCACTATGCCGGCGTGGAGGACGAAACCCCGGAGGGCTGGAACCGCATCGTCGCCGTGAACCAGACCGGTGTGCTGCTCGGCATGCAGGCGGTGCTGCCCGAGCTCGTAAAGAGCGGAAATGGCGGGATCGTCAATGTCAGTTCATTGATCGCGTTGCTCGCGGCCCCGGCATCGATCAGCTACGGCGCGACGAAGAGTGCCGTCCGGCACATGACCCGCATCGCCGCGATGGAATATGTCCAGAAGGGCGTTCGGGTGAACACGATCATCCCCGGGCCGATGCACACGCCGATCACCGCCAATGTCCCGGCCGACATCCTGGCCGCCCAGGTCGCTAAGATCCCGATGGGCGATCTCGGGCATCCCGAGGATATCGCCTATGGAGCGGTCTATCTCCTCTCGGACGAGTCCAAATATGTGACCGGAGCCGAACTCGTCATCGATGGGGGATGGTCGGTCAGCGCCTAGCGATTGCCGCCACTTTCGCACTTCGACGGTTAACCCGCCGACTGCCGGACAGCATCCCCCCGATGCTGTCCGGCTTTTTTGTCTCACGGCATGATCGGGTTCACGGGCAGATCGGGATCCTGCAGCGTCGCCGGATCACACTCCGCATAGACGGGATAGTCGGTGTAGCCGTCGGCGCCCTGCGTATAATAGGTGGCCACCGCCGGCCGCGTCACCTGCCAATCGTTGCGATAGCGTTCGACGAGATCGGGATTGGCGATGAAATGCTGGCCGAAGGCCACCATGTCGGCGCCCTGCTCGATCATCGCAGCTCGCGCGGCTGCACGATGGAAGCCTGCGTTGAAGATCATCGGTCCGTCGAACAGGGGGCGGAGCGTGCCGTAGACGTCCCAGGCCATCCCGTAATTACCGACATGGAGGTAGGCGATCGAGCGCTTCGACAGCTGCTGAACCAGATAGGTGTAGGTGGCGATCGGATCGGTGTCGTCGACCTGGTTGAATTGCCAGCCCGGCGACAGCTTCACCGAGACGAACCCCGGCGAGGTCGCTGCCGCGACCGCGTCGACGAGCGCGAGCAGGAAGGCGGCACGCCGTTCGATGCTGCCGCCCCATTGATCGGTCCGCAGATTGGCATTGGTCGACAGGAATTGCATCGGCAGATAGCCCGACGCGGCGTGGATCTCGACGCCATCGAGCCCGGCCGCCCTGGCCTGCACCGCGCTGGCCGCGAAGGCATCGACCGTCGCGAGGATTTCGGCGTGGCTGAGTTCGCGCGGCACGGCATAGGGCCGCTTCGGCTTCGGCCAGGGCGAGTCATAGGGTTCGGTCATCGGAGGCGCGATCGCCGAGGGGGCGACCGGGAGTTCGCCGCCCAGAATCAGCGGATCGGAAATCCTGCCGGCATGCATCAGCTGCACGAAGATGGCGCCGCCCTCGCCATGGACGGCTTCGGCAACCTTGCGCCAGCCATCGACATGGGCCTGGTCGACGAGACCCGGGACGAACAGATATCCCTGGCCCAGCGCGCAGGGATAGGTTCCCTCGGTGATCAGCAGCCCGGCCGATGCCCGCTGGCGATAATATTCCACGTTGAGATCCGTGGGGACGCCGGACAGCGCGGTGCGGTGTCGGCTCATCGGCGCCATGGCGACACGGTTGCGGATTTCGATGTCGCCGATCTTGAGGGGACGGAATAGCGGATCAGGTTGGGAGGTCATGGTGGATTTTCCTTGTCACTGGAGGGGAGGTCGAAAGGAGGTGGGAAGGCATGATGCTGTGCGCCGGCTGGCCATCGGCACGCCTCACTCGGGTCGCTGACGGTCGATGGCGCCGGATGCGACGATCAGGACCGACCAGCCGGTCAGCAGCAGGGCGACGCCGAGCAGAGCGATCCCGCTCGTCAGCGGGCTGTGGAGGCGGGATGGCAGGTAGAGCGAGCCGCACAGGCAGAATGATCCGGACAGGAAGCAGGGCGGCGCGAAGCGCGCCTTGAGCGCGCCGAGATTCATGAAGGTCGCCGATGCAAAGCAGGTCATTGCGTGGACCAGCTGAAGCTGGGCCGCGATCCGGACATGGGGCATTCCCGGGGCCGGATCGGCTAGGTTCGTCCATAGCCAAATGGCGATGGCGCAGCCGCCGCTTGCCGCGGCGAGCCGCATCCAGGCGCGCCTGGTCCAGACCGATCCGGCCGCTCCCGGCCGGGTCGCGAGCGAGGCGGCGCGCGCTTGCATCCTCATAGACGAGGCTGCGCGGGCAACCTTCCACTGGTCGCCGGGCGACGCTGGACCGCCCGCCCCACCGCATGCAGGCGCGGCGTGGCGATGACATGCTCCCGAATCAGCGGGCGCAAGGTCCAATGGGCGAAGACGAGCGCGTAGACATCGCAGAGCGAGAAGCCCGACACGAGGACGCTGTCCTCGCCGCGGATTTCATCCTCCAGCCGCTCGAGAACCCCGTTCAGCGCGGCGATGCCCGTGTGCCGAACATCCTGCTGCCCCTCGCGCGTGGAGGCGAGCTTGTCGGGCCTGAGCAGGGGGCGGAATGCGATATGAACCGTTCCGGTCAATCGCGCGAGAAACGATACCGCCCTTGCTCTGGCCACCGTTCCATTGGGCGGCAGGAGTTCCCGATCGGGCACGGCGTCCGCCAGGAATTGCAGGATGGCGACGGTTTCGGTCAGGCAGCTTCCATCGGGAAGGACCAGCGCGGGGACGCCGCCCCACGGATCGCGTCGGATGAACTCGGCTGTTCGGGTATCGCCCGCCTGCACGCTGATGGTCTCCAGCGCATAGGGCAGGCCGCTCTCTTCGAGCGCCAGCATCGCGGCGGTCGAGCAGGATCCCGGCGAATGATAGAGGATCATGCCGCCGTCGGTCCGTGGCGACTCCCCGGCCGTGTGAATCTGGTTTCCCTCGGGCACCATCGCTTCCTCTGAAAGGCCGATTTCGCCGGCTTTGACTCTGCGATGGCATCGCGGTCCCAGCCTGTCTTTGCCGGGGCGGCGCAATGAATGCGCGAGGGCGGCAAAGCGGCTCGCTGTGCCTTGGCGGGGTCCACCAAGCCTGACATGAGCCCGGCTTCATTCGCATCCGGGCGTGCTGATCACGCCGTGCTGAAGGAGGTTTCTATGTCTGATTTTCAGGACAAGGTCGTCATCATCACCGGTGGAGGCGCCGGCATCGGCCTTGCGACGGCGAAGGCCTTTGCGGAAGAAGGCGCGAAGGTGCTGATCACCGGGCGCCGGGCCGACGCGCTCGAAGAGATCACCGGAGCGAACCCCAATCTCGCCGGCTTTGTGGCGGATGCTAGCGATCCGGCTTCCGCCGCGGCGGTAGTGGCCCGGGCGATCGAGCTGTGGGGGCGTCTCGACGTTATCGTCAACAATGCTGGCGATGGCGCGGTTGGGCCGATGGAACAGGTGTCGCCGGATCGGATCGCGCAGATATTCACGGTCAACGTGATCTATCCGGGAGCGTTGTCGGCGGCTGCACTGCCTCATCTAGAGAAGAGCCAGGGCCTGATCGTTAATCTATCGAGCACCTATGGCAGCAAGGCTGGCGCGCCGCTGTCCTATTATGCGGCGAGCAAGGCGGCGGTCGAGCATCTGACACGTTGCTGGGCGCTCGAGTTCGCGGCGCGGAAGATCCGGGTCAATGCAATCGCTTCCGGACCGGTCGAGACGACCTTCATGAACAAGCAGATGGGGCTCCCGGATGAGGTGATCGATGCGATCAAGGCGCACGAGCTTGGCGTCATTCCGCTCGGCCGCCGCGGTGTGCCGGACGATGTCGCCGCGTGGATCGTGACGCTCGCTCGACCCGTTCTGGGCTGGGTGACTGGCCAGATCATCGCCGTCGACGGGGGCTTGCAGGTCACTTGAGGCAAACGGCGCGGATCGAGGTGAGGTGATCGCCGATGAAGATTTTTCCTACGCCTGCGGAGGCGCTGTCGGGCCTGCTCTTCCCGGGCATGACGATCATGTCGGGCGGGTTCGGTTTGTCGGGTAATCCCGAGAAGCTCATCGACGCGCTGCTGGCCGACGGTGTCGGGGACCTCACGATCATATCGAACAATTGCGGCGCCGATGGCTTCGGCCTCTGGAAGCTCCTGAACGCGGGTCAGATCCGCAAGATGGTCTCGTCCTATGTCGGTGAGAACAAGCTGTTCGCCAGCCTTTACCTATCGGGCGAGCTCGAACTCGAGCTCAACCCCCAGGGCACGCTGGCGGAGCGGATCCGGGCGGGGGGCGCTGGCATCCCGGCCTTCTATACGAAGACCGGCGTCGGCACCGTCGTCGCCGAGGGCAAGCCCGTCGAGACATTCGACGGGCAGCTCTATCTGCGGGAGCGGTGGCTGCGGGCCGACCTGTCGATCGTCAAGGCGTGGAAGGCCGATCCCGAGGGCAATCTCGTCTATCGAAAGACCGCGCGGAACTTCAATCCGGTGATGGCGACCGCGGGCGTGATGACGGTCGCCGAGGTCGAGGAGCTGGTGCCCGCCGGGGCGCTCGATCCGGACCAGATCCACACCCCGGGCATCTATGTGAACCGCGTCGTCCAGGGCGAGCATTACGAGAAGCGCATCGAACAGCGAACCGTCCGCCCGCGGACCGGCGAGGGGGAGGCGCGCTGATGGCATGGACGCGTGATCAGATGGCGCAGCGGGCCGCACGCGAGCTGCGCGATGGCTTCTACGTCAATCTCGGCATCGGCATCCCGACGCTCGTCGCCAATCATGTGCCGGCGGGCGTGCGGGTTACGCTGCAATCGGAGAACGGGATGCTCGGGATCGGCCCGTTTCCGTTCGAGGACGAGGTCGATCCGGACCTGATCAACGCCGGCAAGCAGACGGTCACCGCCTTGCCGACATCGAGCTTCTTCTCGTCGGCCGACAGCTTCGCGATGATCCGCGGCGGCCATATCGACTTGGCGATCCTGGGTTCGATGGAGGTCGCCGCCAATGGCGATCTCGCCAACTGGACGATCCCCGGCAAGATGATCAAGGGCATGGGCGGCGCAATGGATCTCGTCGCCGGGGTGCGGCGGGTCGTCGTAGTGATGGACCATGTCGACAAGCACGGAAGGCCCAAGATCCTCGAGCGGTGCACGCTGCCGCTGACCGGAGCGGGCGTCGTCGACATAATCATCACCGATCGCGCCTGTTTCCGGATCGACCGGGAAGCCGCTCGGCTCGTGCTGATCGAACTGGCCCCCGGCGAGACAATCGAGGCCGTGCGTGCCAGCACCGGCGCCCCTTTCGAAGTGGAGATCGTGCAATGACCCGCGCCTTCATCTGCGACGCGGTGCGGACGCCGATCGGCCGATTCGGCGGCTCGCTCGCCCATGTCCGGGCCGACGATCTCGCCGCCGTTCCGATAGCCGAACTGCTGCGCCGCAATCCGGCGTTCGATCCGGCGGGCATCAACGAGGTGGTGCTGGGCTGCGCGAACCAGGCCGGCGAGGACAATCGTAACGTGGCGCGGATGTCGGCCCTGCTGGCGGGGCTTCCCGCGTCGGTCCCCGGGACGACGATCAACCGGCTCTGCGCGTTCGGCCTCGATGCCGTCGGCACCGCGGCCCCGGCGGTCCGTTCCGGGGAACTCAATCTGATAGCCGGGGGCGTGGAGTCGATGACCCGGGCGCCTCTGGTGATGGGCAAGGCTGAAAACGCCTTCCAGCGGAGCGCGACCATCGAGGACACGACGATCGGCTGGCGCTTCGTCAATCCGCTGATGAAGGCGCAATATAGCGTGGATTCGATGCCGGAGACGGCGGAAAACGTCGCCGCGGAATGCCAGATCAGCCGCGAGGATCAGGACAGTTTCGCGGCCGCCAGCCAGGACAAGGCAGCGCGGGCGCAACGAGCGGGCTATTTCGCGGAGGAGATCGTCGCGATCGATGCGGCCGATCGGAAGGGCAATGCCTTTCGCTTCAAGCAGGACGAGCATCTCCGTCCGGATACGACCGTGGAAAGTCTGGCCCGGCTGAAGACGCCGTTTCGCGAGAATGGCAGCGTGACCGCCGGTAACGCCTCGAGTGTCAACGATGGTGCCGCGGCGATGCTGATCGCCAACGCGGCCGCCGCGACGGAGTTCGGCCTGGTGCCGCGCGCCCATATCCTCGGCATGGCCACGGCCGGCGTCGAACCGCGCACGATGGGGCTCGGGCCGGTGCCCGCGATCCAGCGACTGCTGCAACGCCTCGATCTCAAGCTTTCCGATTTCGATCTGATCGAAATCAACGAGGCCTTCGCCGCCCAGGTGGTGGGCTGCGCCCGCGCGCTGGGGCTCGATCCGGCCGATCCGCGGATCAATCCGAACGGCGGGGCGATCGCCCTGGGGCATCCGCTGGGCATGTCCGGGCCCGGCTCGCGCTCACCGCCATCCACATGCTGGAGCAACATGGCGTCCGGCGGGCGCTGGTCACGCTGTGCGTCGGTGTCGGGCAGGGCGTGGCGCTGGCGCTCGAGAAAGTGTGAATGCAGGCTGTGGTCGCCAAAACGCGGCACCGCTGATTGCGCGAGTGGCAAAACAGCGTTTGGCGAAATGTCCTGGCGTGCCTGCGTGCGCGCTCCGCGAGCATGTGATTCACTTTGTCGGCTGCACGCCGAGCATCTATCCACATGTCTCGATAAGTTATCCTGTCATCTTTACTGAATGCGATAAATCTGCACAGCAAGGATGTTCCGGTGGCTACAAGGAGCCCGACGCCTCGTCGCGATGGGTTGGAATGGAGTGCCACGGCATCCATTCTGGCCCATGACCGATCGGCAATAATCGGACAAATGGATAGTCATCGCGAATGTCGGGGGCCGACGAAAAGTGGCCGCCATCCCCATCAACCCTATGAGCACCGGCAGCTTTCAGGCAGCCCGATCGCGCTGCGAACGGCCGAGATGTCGCGCGAAGCGGCCGCGGCACCGAGTTCTACTCGAATAACAGCTTCCGACCAATGCCGGTCGTTCTTTCAGTCCGCGCTGAACGTCCGGTCCTAACGGAAGCTGCCGTTCGGACCGGTCAAAGCGGACGATCGGCAATGCGCCTTAATGTCGGACTCTCAGGCGGCACGCCGATGCGCCTGAAAGCCGCCGTTCATTCACCGGCGCAACGGTCAGTCTGAACGGCTAAAGTTGGGACTTTGCTGCCGTTCGCATGCACTGGTTGAATGTCACCTCTTGTCAGAAGCTGCCGTTCGGCGCTCACCCGAGCGGCATCGGGTTATGGCAGAAGCTGAGCCGATAGCGGACTGGCAGGTTTTGAAAACCGGCGCTAGGCGACTTTTACAATAACCTTGCCCCGTGTCTGTCCGGAAAGAAGCTTCTCATACCCCTTCGCCGTGTCCTCGAGCGGCAGGACACTGTCGATCCACGGAACCAGGGATCGATTGATGACATGGTGCGTGATGAACGCCTTCGCGCGTTCGAGTTGGGCGTCGATGCGGTTGTGGTTGTACAGCGAATATCCAACGATGCTTCCCCCCGCCCGGATCAGCGGAGGCAATGGCCCTTGCAGGTCGAAATCGCCGTCCAGAGCGCCGAGAACGAAAATCTTAGCCCCAAGAGCCAAGACACCGTCGGCGAGATAATGGGACATCATCGGACCTGCTACCGCGTCGAGGATGACGTCCACGCCCTTGCCCTCGGTGATGCGGCCGACACTTTCGCAGAGATTCTCCCGGCTCATGTCGATGATGAAATCGGCGCCGATGTCTTTGAGAAAATCGTTCTTTGCGTCCGACCGGCTAGTCGTGATGACGGTCGCACCCAGTAGCTTCGCCATCTGGATCGCACCATTGCCGGACGTACTGGATCCGGCCGTCACGAGCACATGATGCCCGGGCCCCACATTCGCGACCTCGACCAGCGGATAATAGGCTGTCTGTGCCTGTGACCACAGCGACGCCGCCTCTCCGGCGGAAAGAAAGTCGGGACAGTGGACGAGATAGCGTGCCGGGGTGATCGCGAACTCGCCATTCACGCAATAGCGACCATCTTCCTGGACAAGCGAAGCCACCCGCTGACCGATGGCGAAACCTTCGACACCAGGCCCGATCGCCTCGACATAACCGACGGCTTCCTGCCCGATGCGCGCCGGGAATTTAGCGGAGTTATAGTAAGTGTCGGCCAGCCAGAACAGGTCTCCGCGATTGAGGGCATAGGCCTCTACGCGATAGCGGACCTCGCCCTGGCCCGGCTCGGGCTTGGCGACGTCTTTGATGTAAAGCTTTTCGGGCCCGCCATTTTCGTCGAACAATATGATCCGCGCCATCGTGATCCCTCTCGCTTTATGATGATGCCTGACGGGACAGGTGCAGCGCGGTCAGTGCGGCGAGATCCTGCGCCACATGCCCGAGCGATCGATAAAGACTGATCTCGGTCGGCAAGCGCCTGCCCTCGACCGTCCCGGCGAGCACCGCGCCCAGTTCGTCTAACCGATGATCAGGTCCGATCGCCCCGGTACGCAGCGCGTCCAGAAACTCGTTCCCTTCGCGCTCGACCGACGCACGACTGTCGGTGAAATATCGCGACTTCCTCACAAGGTCGCCGTCGACTTCGCCACGCCCCGCGGGGGCGAAGCCGACGACGTTCACATGAGCGCCTTCCTGAACCCACGCGCCCTTCAGGATCGGATCGACGGCGGGTGTCAGGGTACAAAGGATGTCGCAGGCCGCGACTTCTTCCGGCTTGGCAACGGCACGGACCGGCAGTTTCAGCGACGACGCTACCTCTTCCGCGAAGCTCCGAGCCTTGTCGAACGAGCGCCCCCAAACAAGAATCTCGTCGAGCCGTCGGATGTGCGTGATTGCCCTGATGTGCGCCTGAGCCTGGGTTCCATGACCAAATATCCCAAGCGACTTGGCATCCCGCCTTGCGAGCATGTCGGTCGCCACGGCGCTGACGGCCGCCGTTCGGAGCAGCGTGATCTCCTCGGCATCGGCGATACAGACCGGCTTGCCACTGTCTCCGTCGAACAGGATCACCAAGCCGTGATGCCATTGCCGGCCCGGTTGCGCCGGATCGTCGGCGACACCCAGTATCTTCGCCCCGAAGAAGCCCCCGCCGCTCAACGCCCCGGCCATGACCCCCAGCAGCTTTCCGTCCAGCGGCAATATCCCACGTGGAAGCTGGGCGGTTACCCCGCCAGACAGGGCGATCATTACCTCGCGCATCGCCGCCATGCAGCGATCGAGACTCAGCGAAGCCCGCACCGTGTCGGCATCGAGGAAAGCGGGTGTCCCATCCATCGACACGCTGGCTCTACCCGCAAATGGTGCGGAAGATGTTGACCCAGTTTCCGCCCAGGATGTTGAAGACGTCGCCTTCCGAATATCCATTCGACAGCATGACGTCGGCCACGTCGCGCATGATCGACGGCGGAGCGAAAAAATACTCGTCGTTGTGATAGCCGCTGTCGCGCTTGTAGCTTTCCCCCGTCTTGCCGACGACGGCTTTGCGGGCATTGGCGGTGTGCATGATGTAATCGAGCCCGAAGCCGACATGATCGGGACCGACCAATTGCACCGTATGATCGAGAAACTCGAACAGCCGCTGCGGCGAAATGTCGCTGCCGTCCGCGCTCATGAATATTCCGACGCCGTGGATACCGATGACCCCGCCGGTCTTCGCCATCGCCACGATCTGGTCGTCTGGCACGTTGCGCTGATGATCGAAGATCGCCCGCGGGCTGCAATGGGACATGATGACCGGCGCACTCGATACCTCGATCGCCTCCATCGCCGTGCGGTATCCGGCATGGGTGATGTCGACGAGGACACCGACCCGGTTCATCTCCTGAATCAGCGCGATGCCATAGCTGCTCAGGCCTGCATCGGTGCGTTCATGACAGCCGTCCCCCACCAGATTCTTCTGGTTGTAGGTGAGCAGCGAATGGTGGACGCCCAGCCGCTTGAACGCCTCCACCAGTCGAAGGTCGCGTTGATATTGCAGCGTGCCCTGGAAATTGAGCACGATGCCGACCTTCCCCTCGCGCTTGGCCCGGAAGATGTCGTCGGCAGTCTCCACAAGCAGGAAGCGATCGGGCCGTGCCAGCAGCCAGTGTCGCGCCTTTGCGATCTCGGTCAGCGCCGCTTCGGGGGTGTAGGCGACATGATCGGCGGCGACGGTACAGGAGATGAAGGTGCAGCCCGCCTGTTCATAGGCTGCATACCATTCATCGGTGCTCTGTTCGTCGGGGGTCATGACGGCCAGCGGACTTCCCGGCGCCGTCATGTCGACGACGATCGCATCGCGGTACAGATCGGGCCGGCTTTTCATGGTGATCATTGGCGGTCTCCGGACGGGGTGATCACGCGAAAGCGTGAGGATAGATCGCGCGGGCGCTTTCCTCGCTCAGCAGCCCGGCGCGCAGGTCGGCACGGATGGCATCGGCATCGCGACTGGCTGGTTCGCCATAGCCCCCGCCCCCGCCCGCATGGACATGGACGACCGTGTCCTTGGGCAGGTCCAGCCCCGTCACCTTGGTCGTGGGCACCATCCGCCCGTCGGGATATTGGAGGACCACCTTGTTCGTCCGCCCGGACAGCCCCCCACCCTGTCCCCAGGACGGCTCCTTGGTCCGTTCGATCACGGTCATCATGCCGACGTCACGCAACATGCGGTAGGAGATGTCCCAGCCGAGGCCACCGCGATACTGCCCCGGACCGGCGGAATCCTGCGCCAGTTCCCAGCTCTCGAACTGGATGAACGGCCACTTGGTTTCCTGAAGTTCGGCCGAAGGCAGTTTCGACTGGGCGAGCGCGGGCACGAACATCGTAGAGCCGTCTGCGCGCGGGAAGGCGCCCAGACCGACCGGCAGAGGATTGGCGGCGACGAGCAGTTCCCCCCGGGACTCCTCGAACGCCCAGAACATCACGCCGCAGATGTCACCCGCACTGCCGGACGGTATCTGGCCGGGAAGCGCCTTCGACAGCGCCTCGAACAGTGCTTCGACCAGCGAGTTGAACGGCCAGCCATACATGAAGCAGGGCTGGGGCTGGACCGGATGAAACATCGACCCCGTACGGGTGATGATCTGGAGCGGCATGAAATGCCCCTCATTGCTGGCCTCGTTGCCGGCGAGCATCGCCATGACGATGCGGCACGCCGACGCCGTCGACGGAAAGGGGCAGTTCAGCGGGCCACGGTTCGCGTCCGGGACGCCAGAAAGATCGAAGGTGATCGCATCGCCCTCGATGACCAGTTCCACCTCGAAACTGATCGGGTCATCGCTGATCCCATCGTTGTCGAGATAGCTGACGCCCTTGTAGCGGCCATCCGGAATCCGCGAGATGAAGTCGCGAACGATCGCTTCGCCATGCTCGTACATCCGCTCGGTACAGTCCCTGAAGGTCTGCAGACCAAAGCGCTCGATGACCCGAAGCAGCTCTTCGGCACCGGCATGACAGCAGGCGATCTCGGCCATGACGTCGCCCTTCACGGCCTGCGGAGCCCGGCTGTTGGCCAGGATCATCCGCATCACGTCGTCGACCAGTTCACCCCGGCGATACAGTTTGATCCCAGGAAAGATCACGCCTTCCTGGAAGATGTCGGTGGTATCGCTGCAATAAGGGTTCTTGGCACCGATGTCGGACAGATGCCCCTTGGCCGCCACATAGCCGACCAGTTCGCCATCGTGGAACACCGGCATGACGATCGCCGCATCGGGCGCATGCGACCCGGTGCCGTAGGGCAGATTGTAGATGATGAGGTCGCCGGGATCGAGCGCCTGCGCTCCACCGGCGCCCTCGATCGCGGCCTCGACACAGAAGCTCATCGTCCCCGTGAAAGCCGGCAGGGTCGGCGCCTGCGCGAGCATCCGGATCTCGCGGTCGTACATGGCGACGGCGAAGTCGAGCGCCTCGTAGATCGTCGGCGAAAAGGAGGTCCGGATCAGGACCCGTTTCATCTGATTGGCCGCCGAGTTCAGCGCGTTGCGCAGGATCTGGGTGGTGACGGCATCCGCCCGCTCCGCCTGGCCGGCGGTCGATTCCGGGCGCCGGGTGACATAGACCTGACGTAGCGTGTTGTTGTGCAGTTTCACTTACTTCTCCATTCGCTGGAGCAAGAGACATCCCGTCGCATCGATCCCGTAGGTGAAATCGGCATCGACGTAGGTCGTGGTGGTGGGCTCGTAGACGATCGCCGGTCCGGGGAAGCGCTCCAGCGGCGTGATGTCGCCGCGCTGGACACAGGCGAAGTCCATGCGCCGATCCTCGGCGAAGGAGTAATAGGAACCGCTGGTCGCGCCACCGCCGGGCTCATAGACGTGCTGCTCCTTGCGACGTGGCAACTCCTGACGCCGGGACACTCTTATGGTCACCAGTTCGACCTCATTGCCGAGGGAGATGCCATAGCGGCGCTCATACTCGGCGACGAAAAGGCTCTTCACGCCTTCCAACGATGTCGCCAGTTGGCCGTCGGAGATCTCTGGCTTGATCGAGAGCGTATATTCCTGACCAGCAAAACGGAGTTCCAGCGCGACTTCGAGTTGATCGCCAAGGTCCTGCGCCTTCAAAGATGCGTCGTTGCGCAATTCGGGGATCAACCCGGCCAGCACGGCGTCGATCTCCTTCATCGCGCGATCGTTCAGAGGCATCACCCGGGTCAGCGAGCGACTGCGCATGAGGTCGGCGCCCAGAAGACCCCAAGCGGAAAAATTACCCGCGTGCGGCGGCACCAGAATGTCACCTATGCCCAGCTCGCGCGCGATCTGCGTCGCCATCATCGGGCCCGCTCCACCGAAGGGCAGCAGCTTGAACGCGCGGGGGTCGATGCCTTGCTCGATCGTCAGTTCGCGGATCAGATTGGCCATATGGCCGGCCGCAATCGCGACGATACCCTTTGCCGTCTGCTCGGTTGAATAGCCGAGCGCGCCCGACAGTGTATCGATCGCTTGCCCCGCAGCCTCGCGATCAAGCCGAAGGCCCGACGCCAAGGCGCCTTCGCCCAACATCCCCAGATAGAAGACGGCATCGGTGACGGTCGGGCGATCGCCGCCTCGTCCGTAACAAGCCGGTCCCGGCTGGGCTCCCGCACTTTCCGGACCGACCGTCAGGAAGCCACCGACATCCACCTTGGCGATCGAACCGCCACCCGCACCGATCGAGCGCACGTCGATCCAGGCGCTCTGGATAGGCATGCCAGCGACCTCGCCGCTGTGCAGCAGCTTCGGTCGACCTCCGACGATGAGGCAGGCGTCGAAGCTGGTCCCGCCGACATCGGCGGTAATCAGATTGGGGAGGTTCCAGCGCTTGGCGAGTTCGGCCGCCCCCTCCGCTCCCGCGACGGGGCCGGACATGATCGTCTCGAAAGGCCGATCCTGCGCTTCGGCGAACGTCATCGAACCGCTGCCCGACCGGGTCATCAGCATCGTGCCATCGAAACCCTTGGCATCGAGCGTGTCGCTGATGTGGTTCAGATAACCGGCCATGCGGGCACGCACGAAAGCGTCGATCGCCGTGGTGCTGGCGCGCTCATAGTCGCGATATTCCCCCGACACCTGGTGGGAGAGCGAGATATGCCCGTCAAAACCGGCATCCCTCAGCAGCTTCGCCGCCGCCAGTTCGTGCCTAGGGTTTGCATAGCTGTGCAGGAAGACGATGGCGACGCTGCCCACGCCAGCCTCGCGGAAGCGGGCGAGCGCATCGACCACATCCTGTTCCACCAGGTCTACCTCGATACGCCCGTCATAGGTCGACCGCTCGCGCACAGGCAGTCGCAACTCGCGCCGGACCAGCGGTTGCTGCGGTCGCCAATAGGCATTGTAAGGTTCGCCGCGCGAACCATCCCTGATTTCCAGCACGTCTCGAAAACCAGCAGTGGTCAGCATGCCGATCGTCGCCCCCTTGCGCTCGAGCAGCGCGTTGAGGCCGACCGTCGTGCCATGGAGGAAATAGCGGGCATCGGTCAGAATCTCCGGGGGCACCCCCGTTTCGATCGCGTTGATGCACCCCTGCTCGGGCGAAGCCGGGGTCGTCGGCACCTTCGCGACCACGACGCTGCCATCTCTGTCGTCATAATAGACCAGGTCGGTAAAGGTCCCGCCGATGTCGACGCCAATTCTCGTACTCATCGTCTTTCCGTTCGAAATAGGATCAATATGTTGGGCGCGATCGCCCGATTATTCGGCGAACTTGGTTCTCACGACGACCTTGCCCTTCTGGTCGCCGGCCTCGAGATAGGCGAAGGCGGCGAAGGCCTCCTCGAACGGGAAGACCCGGTCGACGAGCGGACGGAGCCTCCCGTCCGCAATCAATGGTCCAAGATAGTCCTTCACCCGCTGCAGGGCGCCAGGCTGGGGGAACATGTTCAGCAACGAATAGAGATGGATGCTCGCGCCGGGCCGGATCAGCGGCAGGATCGGGCACTCGATCGTCAGTTCGCCGCTGAGCGCACCGTAGATGAAGACCTGAGCCTTCGGGCCAAGCGCATCGGCATAAGATGCGATCGCCGGTCCGGCGACCGCATCATAGACCATGGACAGCTGGCGCCCCTCGATCGGCAGAGCCGCGATCTGGTCGGACAAGGAACCGCAATCGTGCGTCACGACATGATCGGCGCCGACCTGCCGCAGAAAGTCCGCTTTGGCGGTCGTGCGGCTGCTCGCGATTACCGTCGCGCCGAGATGCTTGGCCAGCTGGATCGCCCCGACACCAGCACTGCTCGAGGCCGCGGTGATCAGGACCACATCGCCGGAGCCGACCTGCGCCAGTTCGCAAAAGGGGTAATAAGCGGTGGAATATTGCATCCACGCGCTCGTCGCCTCTTCCGTCGACAGATGTTCCGGCCACGGAGCCAGGAAATCCTCGGGCATGATCGCGAACTCGCCGGCCACGCTGTAGACCGGCTTGCCGATCGGGAGGCAGGTGACCCGGTCTCCCACCTTGAAGCCGGTCACCCCTGCGCCGACCGCATCGACAATCCCGCACGCCTCGAAGCCTACCCGGCTGGGGATGATCGTCGGCGTATAATGATAACCGGCCAGGTAGAGCAGGTCCGCCCGGTTCAGGCCGAAGGCGTGAACCTGATACCGCACCTCACCCGGCCCCGGCTGCGCCGGGTCGACGTCGCGCATGACGAGCGCATTTTTGCCGTCGACTTGATCGACGAGAAGGACATTGGCCATATATTTGGCTTCCTCGACTAAGGGTTCCTGCAGCGACGTCAGAAGGTCACGACACCTTCGACGCCCAGGCTGCGCGGCTTGTTACGGGCACGGACGAAGCCACCCGCGACGGGGAACAGATCGATTTCGGTCTGCCGGGTGTTCAGCGCGTTCCGAGCGAAGGCGGTGATCCGGTAGCGATCGAACTCGACGCCCAGTCGGAGATTCACGAAGGTCTTGTCGGGGATGCGCTGGGTTTCGGCCTGTCCCAGGAAGATCGGCCCGTTCCATCGGCCATCCGCATGGAAGCGCAGGCGCAGGTCCGTGGCCAGTTCATGGACATAGTCGAGCGTGGCCGTGCCGCTCCATTTCGGTGCGTAAGGCGGACGCCCGCCACCGCCCACAATCTGGGAGTCCAAGTAGCTCAGCGATCCGCCGAGGGTGAGACCGGGGGCCGCGCGGAGGGTCAGCTCGGTTTCGGCGCCATTGATTCTCGTCTTGGGAATGGTGACGGGGACGAGGAAGGGCGGCGTCGCGATGCCGATCGACAGTTGCTGGTTCGAATAGTCGATATGGAACAGCGCGGCGTTAAAGGTCAGCGCATTGTCCAGCGCCTGCGACTTCAGGCCGATCTCGTAATTGATCGTTTTTTCGGCTGCGGTGTAGTTGCCGGTGCTGAAGAAGCCTGCCCGGAAGCCCTTGGAGACGGTGGCGTACGTCATCACCTTCTCGGTCGGCCGGAAACTGAGCTGTCCCTTGG
Organism: Sphingomonas sp. Root720; assembly: GCF_001428605.1. Taxonomy (GTDB): domain Bacteria; phylum Pseudomonadota; class Alphaproteobacteria; order Sphingomonadales; family Sphingomonadaceae; genus Rhizorhabdus. The sequence goes on along the minus strand of NZ_LMID01000014.1, from coordinate 207,355 downwards.
GCTGGACTGAATTCTTGCTGCGCTGCTGGGTTGCCACGAGTTGCCCTTGGCCGTCGAAAACCGGCAGGACCGTGGTCAGGCTGCTGTCGGTGTAGCGCGTGTTCCGATAGCGCTGATCATCGTATCGCAGCGCGCCGGTCAGTTCGATGTTTGAGGCAAGATCGATCGACAACTGGGCGTAGGCGCCCCACCAGCGATCATTGCCGCGATCCCAGGACGGGAAGATGTTGAAGAAGGCTCCCGTCGGCGCGATCGTGAGGCCGGCATCGAAACCGTTGACCCGCTTGCGGCGAAGATAGGATGCACCCAGCACCCAGCGAACAGCCTGGTCCGAATTGGACACAAAACGAACGTCCTGCGTGAGCGTTCGATAGCGGTCGCGGGACAGATAGACATTATCGATCACTTCGCCCGGCTGCGCGGCATTGCCGAAGGCGGGTGCGAACATGCAGTCCGAACCCGGGACGGTCGGCGTCGCGATCACCGCGGGATCATTAGGATCGTCATAGCAGATGCTGCCATTGTCGAGCCGCTGGTTCAGCCTGGTATAGCCGGTGACCGAGGCCAGCGTGCCCAGTTCGGTGTCGAGCTGGACTCGCGCCGACAGCTGGTAAAGGTCGCGCTTCTGCACGCCGGGATGGTCACGTCTGGCACGCGTATTGCCGCCGAAACTGTTGATCTGATCGGCGGTCGCGATCTTGTCCTGATAGAGCGCGCCGCTGCGATCGTGCAGATACGCCCCACGCAGATCGATCTGCAGATCATCGACGGGCTTTGCGATCACGCGCAGGCTGACGGTTTGCTGCCGGACGAAATCGAGATTGATGCCGTTGCTGGCGCTCTTGATGAGGCCATCGCTATCCCGCAGGCTGCCGTTCAGACGGACGAACAGCTTGTCCTGGATCAACGCACCGGAGGAAGTGGCAGCGACCCGCAGGTCATTACCCTCCTCGTAGCTGACCATCGCCTTGCCTTCGAACGCATTGGACGGCGCACGCGTAACCAGATTGATCGCTCCGGCGATCGCTCCGGCGCCGTAGAGCGCGCTCTGCGGACCACGCAGCACTTCGATCCGCTCGATGTCAGACAGCGCGCTTGCATCGATTTCCTGCAGCGAAGAAGCCGGCACACCGTCGACGATCACGTTGACCGACGGCCAACCGAGCAGACCGTTCGAGATACCGCGCATCGCGATACGGATGTCGCCATTTTGGAAGGACTCATTGGTCCGAAAGGTCAGGTTCGGCGTCAGCGCCATGAAATCGGCGACTTTGCGGATGCCGCTATTCTCGATCTTCGCCGCGGTGAAAGCAGTGATGGCGTCCGGAACGCGCTGCAGGGTTTCCTGCCGCTGGCGTGCCGTCACGACGATGTCTGCCGAACCGTCACCTTGGCCCACGGCGCCGCCGCGCGCCCGCACCCCGGCATCCTGCGCCTGCGCAGCAGCCGGCAGGGCAACGCCCGCCAGCAGCGGCAGCAATATCCGATTGATCCCCTTACCCGTCTTGCTCATCACTGACCCCCTGATGTTTTCGGCCCTTTTGGTTCGGCCATAGGGTCGTCGGAGGGTGCCTCTCACACAATGCCGCAAAACGGCAGTATGGTTGCGTCGGTATCGTTGGGCCGCGCCAACCCGCTATTATCGGGGCGGCATCATGGCCTCAGACTATAGTTCGCGGGTCCATTTGCCGAATGATCGATATGGCTTGGGATCGCCGGGAAATGCCCGCTCGTTTGTAGAGATTGCGGCGGTAGGCCCGCACTGTCCCCTCCGACAGCGCGAGCTTCGCCGCGATTTCCTTGTTGGTCATTCCCTCGCCTAACAGGACGAGCACTTGTCGCTGCCGATGGCTGAGTTTCAGGTCCTGCGACGCGGCGGCGCTGCCGGGCTCGGCCGTGCCGATCCGTTGCAGGAGCACGGTAGCCGCTGCGCGGGCCTCGTTCGAAAGGACGCCATGGTGCAGACACCACGTCAGCGCCGGCCTCGCAAAGCGGCGCATCTCGATCAACACCGACAGAAAGCCCTGGTCCTGTATCAGGCCCGATAGGGACCGGATGATGGCATCCACCGCCACGCCATCGCCCCCGTCGCGCGCTAGAGCGGAGAGCCTGAGGCAAAGCAGACGCGCGCGCGTCGGCACATCGGCATCCAGATCGGGAGTCCCGACCGCATCGAGCTGATCGAGACACCCACGAACGTCATTAGCTACCAAGCTGGAGGCAGCCTCCACGAGCGCCTGCATGACCCGAACCGTCAACAGCATCTCTTGTGCGCCCTCGTCGGCTAGCACCTGCGATTGCAGCCGATGAATGGCTGTCTCCGCCTGCTTCTCCTGGCCCGCCATCAGCAGCAGATAAACCGCATGCCACCGGGCCAAGAGGGCCAGTTGCGGTGCCTGCATGGCGGCGGCGGCACGGCCCGCATCCGACAATATGTCGAGGGCGCGTGCCTGATCACCATCCTGAAAAGCGATCAGGGCAGCGGCCGAATATCCTAGGGCGCCGATCTCCAGCCACCCTTCCCTTCCGACGATGTCCTCATAGGCGTTCTGGAGAATATCCCGGGCCTCCCCCACCGCACCGCTCTCATAGGCAATACAGGCCTTTAAAATCGTCGCTACGTCGACGAGCGATGCCGCCAGCGAGGGGTTGGCTTCATCCCGCGGCATGGACGCGAGGATCGCTCGCGCGCGGTCCAGTTGTCCGAGACGAAGTTCCGACATCGCGGTGAAAGTGCAAACATAAGCTGATAGGAAGGGCAGATCATAATGCCGGCACAAGGTCAGCGCGCGCAGTCCTGCATCGCGCGCCTTCTCGAAATCCCCGTTTCGATAATAGGCGGCACACAGGAGGTTGGCCGCCGACGCCACGATGATGGGATCTTCCACATTTCCGCTCTTCGCAGTCGCATCGAGCCCTTCGATCGCAGCCGCCGAGATTCTGTGATTTTCGAAGAGATCGACGAGAACCCGATGGATCCCGATCTCTCCGGCCAGATCATCGTCGACGCCGGACGACGCTATTTGTCGCTCTGCATCCTCCAGGACGCGGCGAGCTTCGCCCAACAGACCCGATCGGGCCAGAACATAGACCTGCGCCAGCTTCAGCCGGCGGTGGTCGGATTGATCATAAGGCAAGCCTTCGATCAGGAGACGCATCCGGTCGACGCCGATCCTGGCCACCAGCATCCAGCCGCCGGCCCGCTCCATGATCGGCCACAATCCCGACTTGTCGTCGAGATCGGCGCATAGACTGGCCGCCGCGTCCCAATCGCCAAGTTTCAGATCATGGTCGAACAGCGCCGTCACCGCCCCTAGATGGCGAAGCGGATCGCGCCCCCGCCAGCGGGAGGCGATTATATCTCGGAAAAGTGGATTCATGCGCCAACCGGCTTCGCCATCCACTGACGCAAATGCGCGGATCAGCCCCTCGTCAGACAGTTGGCCGAGCGTCTCGACCATGTCGGCACCGATCAACTGCTCTGCCGCGGCCGAGACGATGGTCTCGCTCAGCGATAATCGCTCCAGCGCGCGCCGTAGCGCGGGGGTGAGCGGCGTAACGATCTCTTCCTGGATATAGAGCGCCAGTTCCTGACGGATGCCGGTCTCGACATCGTCGTCGCCCGACGCGACCAGGTCTTGGCAGATCGACACCGCAACAGGCCAGCCCTTCGAAAGCGTCAAAATCGCGTTCAATTCGGGTTTGCGGCGTAGCTCGCCGAGAAAGCGATCGATCTCTTCCGGCGAGAAGCAGAGACTATCATCCTGCAACAGGTTCACCGGCTCCTTCTGTCGATAGCGACGAAGCGGAAAACCCGCGGGGCCACGCCCGGCGATGATGAAACGCCACTGCAAGGCGGCATCGAACAATCGGCCAAGGAAACTGTCGAACGGGTCGGACCGCGCGTGCTGATAATCGTCGAGCAGCAGGTGAACGTGCGCGCCCGTCGGACATATCCGGTCGATGTCCTCGATCAGGGAAAGGATCATCGCTTCCGTGTCCGGTGAAAGGTCCGCGTGACGATCCTGATAGGATGGAATTCCAAGAACCGTCCGCAGTCGATGGCAGAACAGGGCCGGCTCGCGATCCGCCTGGACGAGATCGAGCCGCGCGACGACATGATCGGTCGCCATCGCCCGCGCACCCAGCTGTCGAAGAAGAGCCGACTTACCCATCCCCGCCATCGCGCTGATATAGGTCAGGCGGGGCGCTCCCGGCCCTAGAAGCCGATCACCGAGCTCTTTTCGTTCAATCTGGTTCGTCTGCTCCACGGTATCGAGGAACTCCTCTAACGATCGACCAAGCGCTCGATCAGACCTTAAGCGAGGTCGAGACGATGTCGCCCCCTTTCATGATCAGGGCGAATTGCTCGGCTGCCTGGAAGACAGCAAGATCTTCGAGCGGGTTCTTCTCAAGCACGAGGATGTCCGCAAAGGCGCCCGGTGCGATACAGCCGAGCTTACCCGTCATCTGAAGAATTTCAGCGTTGATGGTGGTGGCTGAACGCAGCACGTCGATCGCGGGCTGATATTGCCCCCTCAGCGCCAGTTCGGCACCCTGATAGCCGTGGAACTCATGCGATAGCAGGTCGCTCCCCAGCCCGAGCTTGACACCTGCCGCGATGCAATTGCCGATCGACTGCGCGGTCTGGTCGGCGACCCCTCTGATCTTCTCCAAGGCGAGGGGTGGCATCCCGAGACGGGGGCCATGGTCATACAGCACTTTGCCGACCGCCAGAGTCGGAACCACATAGGTGCCCTTTTCTGCCAGCAAACGCGCGGTGTCCTCGAATATCTCAGTGCCATGTTCGACGGTTCGGATACCGAGCTCGGCACAGCGCCTGATCGCATCGTCGGTATGGGCATGCGCCATCACATAGGTCCGTCGCGTGGCCGCTTCGTGAACCGCCGCCAGCACTTCCTCGTCGGTGAACTGCTGCATCCACATGGGATCGGTTGGGGAAATGACGCCGCCGGACAGCATCAATTTGATCTGCGTCGCCCCCTTGCGCAGTTCTTCGCGCACCGCCTTGCGCACCTCGTCCGGACCATCCGCCACCAGCGACATTGAACCATCATAACCCGCTGCGCATCCACACGGGCTGAACCGGTCGCCGGGCCTGGGATCGCCATGACCGCCCGTCTGGGAAATCGCCTTGCCGGAGAAGAAGAAGCGGGGGCCTTCGATGACCTTCTGGTCGATGGCGGTCCGCAGACCGATGTCCCCACCAGCGGCGTCCCGCACGGTCGTGAAACCTCGATGAAGAGCCCCCGACAAGATCTTGATCCCGTGGGACGTCAGCAGCGAGGGCGGCATCGCATCGTTTCGAAGGATGTCGAAGCTTGGCGTGTAGGTATGGAAATGAGCGTCGATCAGGCCGGGAATCAAATAGCGGCCGCCGCATTCAACAATGCGTGCATCGGTGATAGCGGGTTGCGATCGAGTGACGTCTCGGATGAAGTCGCCCTCGACGATGATATGCCCCTCTACCAAATCTTCGGATAGGCCATCGAAAATTTGAGCGTTTGCGAGAATGGTGATCATCGCTTTCCTCCGTATGTGTCTCTGGCCACTGCGACTCCCGGCCCCTTCAAGACAGAGCTGTATTTATCAAAATGCCAAATGCAATACAGCATTGTATTTTATCGACATACCAGCCCTCGCATTGACGCGATTTGGATGATGATCGCAGCCAAACCTGCCCGGTAGTTGGGATGCGGTATAAACTGCCTTCAGGTCGCTGAAATGATGATAGGTCACGGTGTCAGCGAGGGCTTTTGTTTTTGCGGAGCTTTGACGCCAGCTTTTCGGAAGTCGGAGCGCTGTCCCGAAAGGTTGGAATCAGACGGCGCCTTTCTGACGGTTCGCTTCGGAGCATAACATCGGCGGCTTCTGGCAGCAGCAGACGTTCGCAGTGGATGATCTGAACAACCGGCTCTTGGTCGGAAAGGGCCACGCCAGTCGCGGGATGCGCAAACGTCAGTTTTCGCTAAATCCCGCACTGAAACCTGCCAGTCGGGTATCGGCCCCATGCCAGACATTCCAGGGTCTTTATCTGGAGGTCGGCTTTTACCGAGAGCCGTCAGTTATGTACGTCGTCACCGCGACACCCAACTGCGGGCCAAGCCAGATCCCGTGGCGCGCGTGACGGAGAATCTTGATCGAGGCGATGTGGTGTCCGGAGCCAGGCTGATCCGGCGAAGTTCAACATCCCGTCTCGCACCGTGCAGCCGATGGGGCAGTTCCATCGTTGGGAGGCGATGCAGCAAATCAGCGCGACGCCTGACCCCTATATCCTCGTTCTGATCGGCGCTGGCCTGCTGATAGCGCTGGTGGCCTGGCTTCCCCTCGCCCTCAAGCGCCTTCCGCTGTCCCTGCCCATCATGTGCATCGGTATTGGCGTAGCTATATTCTCCGTGCCGGCGGTTACGCTGCGGCCTTTGCCTCTCAGCTATCCCGTGGTGACCGAACGTTTCACCGAATTGGTCGTGATCATCGCGCTCATGGGTGCGGGGCTGAAGTTGGACCGACCTTTTAGCTGGGCAAAGTGGAATATCACCTGGCGCCTGTTGGCCATCACGATGCCTCTCGGCATCCTGGCCATCACGGCCATCGGCGGGCTGTGGCTAGGCCTTCCATGGGTGGTAGCTCTGCTGCTGGCGGCCAGTCTGGCGCCGACCGATCCCGTGCTTGCGTCGGACGTCCAGGTCGGCCCGCCAAAGACCGGAGAAGAGGATGATGTGCGTTTCGGCCTCACGTCCGAGGCAGGTCTGAACGACGGCTTCGCATTCCCGTTCGTACATCTCGCTATAGCCTTGGGGCTTGCGGCGACGACGGGCGAGCCATGGGCAAAGCAATGGCTGCTGCACAACGTCCTTTGGGAGATTTTTGCCGGCGTGCTCGGGGGATGGTTGATAGGCCGACTGTTCGGGTGGCTCACCTTCCACGTTCCCGCCGACACAAGGCTATCCAAGACCGGCGACGGATTGATCGCTATCTCCGCGACCTTCGTATCCTATGGCGTCACCGAGCTGCTGCACTGCTATGGCTTTCTGGCCGTGTTCGTAACCGCGTTGACGCTGCGTCGCTCGCATCGTGACCACGAGTTCAACCGGCAGATGCACGACCTGACCGAGCAGGTTGAGCGGCTTGCGATGATGGTACTGCTGTTGTTGTTTGGCGGAGCGCTGATGACCGGTCTCCTCCGGCCACTGCAATGGGTGGACGTGGCGGCGGCGGTAGCCATCTTGCTGATCATCCGGCCGGTTAGCGGTATGATCGCCCTTATGGGATTTAGGGCAAGTCCCTCGGAGAAGAGAACGATCGCGTTTTTCGGGATCCGGGGCGTGGGATCGTTCTACTATCTGGCCTACGGCCTCAACCACCTGAAAATAGATGAGGGTGCGCGGCTATGGGCGATAGTCGGCTTGGTCGCGCTGCTGTCGATTCTGCTCCACGGCCTGACGGTAACCCCAGCCATGCGGATGCTCGACCGACAGCATGGACGCGATCCGGACGCGGGCGAGGGACGGTCTTAAATCGACCAAGCCTTATCGTTCCTTGGTCGATATCGGGAGGTAGGCAAATGCAGGTTCGTCTGAAACCCGTCATTCATTGTTTTGAGCAGCAACGACGGCTTTGTCGCAATCCCGGTCATCCGCGAACTCGACCTGATGGAGACCCAATACGCGGGTTGATGGGCGTCATAGGCTCGCCAAGCGAAATAGGCGGTCGGCCGATGCGATCCGCATCAAGCTGCAGTTGCGATATGCCGCCTTCTTAAAGAGCCCATTTCATGGGCAAGCATCGTGCCGGAAGAGAAGGCAGCATCTCTCTGCCCGCTCAATTGCATCGCATCCGCCGACCCCAAATTGGGGGCGGTCGAGAAGGACCGCGAAAAAGGCCCGGCTATATTCGTCTGAAAGCGTCTCCCGGCACTGCACCAGATGCACCGCCCGCGCGCAAAACCCCGCATTCCTGCGGCCAATCGCGACGCGCCGAAGCCGGCTCGTCACATCACGCCGTCAAAGGAAGAAAAATGGTGCCCAGGGACGGGGTCGAACCGCCGACACTGCGATTTTCAGTCGCATGCTCTACCAACTGAGCTACCTGGGCACTCGCGCGTTGGAGGCGTGCCTATAGAGGCGGGTTGCGCATCCTGTCCAGCCTGCTTTTCGCTTTTTTACCCGTCCTCGGGATCGGCCGGCGGGCCGGGGATGCGATAGCCTTCGTCGAGCCATTTCAGCAGGTCGCGGTCGCGGCATCCCTGGCTGCAGAAGGGGTCATATGCGTCGACCGGCGGCTTGCCGCAGCCGGGACATTTAGGGGGTTTGCGCGTCGACATGGCCCGCCGATATGGCGAGCCCGGCGTCGGCGCGCAAGACGAACGGCGCGCCTAGCCGGCGTTCGAGCTCCCGTCCCCAGCCGGGGCGGCCCGCGATCCGGTCGATCACGGCGGGCGCCGCGGTCAGCGTGCGGGGGCCGGCCCCCGGCGTGCGTTCGGCGCGGCGCAGCAGCGCGCGGGCGGCGGCGCCCACCGGATCGCGCCGCAGGCGTTCTGGCAGCGACGGCCGCGCGCGGCGACAGACGATCTGGAGGAAGCCGAACCCGTTCACCGCGGTCCGCTCGAACGGCTGCGGCAGGATCGCGTCGACCGCCTCGGCCGCGGCCAGCCTGGGCGCCTTGCCCTCGACCGTCGGCAGGTCGATGCCGATCGATCCGCCGATCCCGTGCCGCACGATCATCCGCGCCGCCGCCGCCGCGCCCGCCACCGCCAGCGCGGCCGGGTCGAGCCACCCGTCGACGTCGATCAGGCTCATCGCCGGGGTCAGCGACAGGTGCAGCGACCCGCCGTCGAACGCCGCTTCCCCGTTCGCCGCCTCCTCGAGCAGTTCGGACCAGCCGGCGGCCTCGAGCGCGTCGGGCTGATGCGCGTGCAGCTGCCGCACCGGATCGCCGCCCGCGCCGATCCGCGCCAGCAGGCCGGGACCGTCGGCGGCCGTCGCGCCCGATTGCGCGGGGCGCGCCAGCGCCAGCTTGGTCCGGCCGGTCTCGGCCAGCGCCGCCCGGTGGATCTCGACCAGCAGGCGACCGCCCTCGGATACGCCCTTCGGCACCGGCTCGATCAGCGCCTCTTCGCCCGAATCGAGCCTTACGACCGCGCGGCGGCCGGGAACGGTGATGCGGTCGAGCCGGACCTCGGCGATCGTGCCGGCGCGCACGCCGTCATCGTCGGCCTCGATCTCCGCCGTGACGATGGCGCCATCCTCGACGAGCGCGGCCCGGGCTTCCCCGATCCCCGCCTCGTAGAGCCATTCACGCATCGACGATGGTGGCGCCGGGCGGCAGCAGGCCGGCGGCGGCCAGCAGCGCGCGCGTTTCGAACAGCGGCAGGCCCATCACCCCCGAATGGCTGCCCGCCAGCATCGCGACCCAGCTCTCGGCATAGCCCTGGATGGCATAGCCGCCCGCCTTGCCGCGCCAGTCGCCGCCGTCCAGATAGGCCTCGATCTCGGCGGCGGTCAGCCGCTTGAAGCGCACCGTGCTGGTCGACAGCCGGTGGCGCGCCATGCCCGCCGCGTCGATCAGGGTGACCGCCGAATGGACCTTGTGGCGGCGCCCCGACAGCAGCTGCAGGCAGGCCCGCGCCTCGGCCGCGTCGTCGGTCTTCGGCAGGATCCGGCGGCCGGCGGCGACCACCGTATCGGCGCCGAGCACCGCGCGGCCCGGATGGCGCGCGGCGACCAGCGCGGCCTTCTCGGCGGCCATGCGCGCGGCATAGGGCGACGGCAGCTCGCCCTTGCGCGGCGTTTCGTCGATATCGGCGGGGTCGATCGCGGCGGGCACGAGTCCCAGCCGGCCGATCAGCTCGGCACGGCGCGGACTTCCCGATGCGAGGACGAGCGGGGAGTCGGACGGGGACAGCGGTCCCGCCCTCTTATTTGAAGCGATAGGTGATGCGACCCTTGGTCAGGTCATAGGGCGTCAGCTCGACCAGAACCTCGTCGCCCACCAGCACGCGGATGCGGTTCTTGCGCATCTTCCCGGCGGTGTGGCCGAGAATCTCGTGATCATTTTCGAGCTTCACGCGGAACATGGCATTGGGCAGCAGTTCCACGACCTGCCCGCGCATTTCCAGCAATTCTTCCTTGGCCAAACTCTTGCCTCTTCAGGATGGTCTTCGGGATTTCGCGACGCCCATACGCGCTTGACCACGAAAAGAAAAGCGGTGCCGGATAACCGCAAAAGGATCGATCGGGCGTCGAGGCGATTGCGCCGGGCCGTCCTATTCTCTAGCGCCGCTTGGAAAAGCGGCAAGGAGACGAAGGTGACCGAGGACGAGATCAAGGATGGCTTCCGCCACGCGATGCGCCGGCTGGCAACGACGATCGCATTGATCACGTCGGGCAAGGGCGAGAACTGGACGGGCATGGCGGCGACGGCGGTGATGTCGGTCTGCGCCGAGCCGCCCACCCTCCTCACCGCGGTCAACCGCACCGCCAGCATCCATCCGGTGCTGATGGCCGAGGATCTGTTCTGCGTGAACCTGCTCGCCGATCGCCACCGCGATCTCGTCGGCATCTTCAGCGGCAAGAAGAAGGGCCTCGAGCGCTTCGACGAAGGCGGCTGGGCCGCGGGGCCGGACGGCATCCCGGTGCTCGGCGACGCGCTGGCCAGCCTGGTCTGCCGCACCACCCAGCGGATCGACGTCGGCACCCACACCCTGTTCATCGGCGAGGTCGAGCATGTCGTGAACCATGACGATATCTCGCCGCTCGTCTGGGTCGACGGCACCTTCGCCAACGCCGCGCGCTAGCATCTCGGGCGATGCGGGTCGCGCGGCTCAGCCGACCCGCTTCGCCTCGATGATCTTCACCGGCTGCCTGATCAGCTGGCCCTTCATCGATCCCGATCCGCCCGGCCATGTCTTGGCCGCCAGGATGCGCTGCAGCACCGGCTTGCCCGAGACGAGCCGGCCGAAGGCGGCATAGCCGGCATTGGCGTCGCCGCCGCCGGGCCTGGCGTCCATCGCCGGGGCGTCCCCGGCCAGGATGAAGAACTCGCCCATCGCCGATCCCGGCTCGCGCCGCGCCATCGATATCGTCCCGTCGACATGGCGGATGCCGGTCTTCGTGGTCGGCTCATGCTTGATCGGCGGCAGCGAGCGGCGCGCGTCGCGGTGGACGCCGCCCTGGATGAAGCCGCGCTTCGGATTGCCGATCGCGCGCGCGGCCCGGTAGAAAGTGGTGCCGTCGAGCTTCTTCTGGTCGACATAGGCCAGGAAATTGCCCGCCGTGATCGGCGCGCGCTTCGTGTCGACCGCGACGACGATCGTCCCCTCGCTCGTCTTCAGCGCGACCTTGACGGTGGCGGGCGCGGGGGCGGCGATGGCGGGGGCGGCGGCTGGGACGACGGCGAGCAGCGCCAGCGCGATCGGGAGGAGACGGCGAATCATGCCGTCCTTGTAGCGCGCCGCGCCGCGGGCGCGACACCCCCGCCGCGAACTATCCCGCCGCGCGCTCCTCCAAAGGGTGGCGCCGGTTCGCTCTCCGGCCGTGGCAACCGAAGGTTAGGGCAGCGAACCGGCGCCTCACGGCCCGGGGCAGGGCCGCTTTCTCATGGGAAGCTCTTTCTCGTGACGGCTCGACGCCGCCGCGGGTCCCGGAAATCCTGTCTAGCTCGCATGATAATGGTTCGCAATAGCATAATTTGGCCGCCTGCGATCCCTCACGCGCGTTTTGGGGGGTGGCCGACCCTCCTTCCGCTGGGGTAGACGCTGGGGGCGACAGGGCGAATGGTTCGGAACCGGAGATCGAAATGAAGCGCGGACAGGTCGCCATCGCTGCGGGATTGCTGCTGGTCTGGCCGGTCGCGGCCCAGGCGATGGTCAGCGAGGCCTCGGCCGAGATGCGGCAATATGTCCGGGCCCGGCTCGCCGACGCCGCGGGCATGCCCGATGCCGCCGCGTCGAGCTATGCCCGCCTGCTCGAAGCCTCGCCCGAGGACAAGCGGCTGGCGCTGCGCACCTATCGGCAGGCGCTGACCGCCGGCAACTACAAGCTCGCCGGCCTTGCCGCGGCGCAGCTCGACCGGCTCGGCGCGCTGCCGCCCGACGGAGCGCTGTTGCTGTTCGCGCAGGCGGTCGTCGCACGCGACTGGAACCGCTCCAACGCGGCGATCGGGCGGATCGAGCGCGAGCAGGTCTTCGCCTTTCTCGCACCGGTGATGCGCGGCTGGGTCGCCTATGGCCGCAAGTCGCCCGATGCCGCCCGGCTGGCGGCGCCCGGCGGCGGATCGCAGCTCGCCAACGCCTATTCGCGCGACCATCATCTGCTGATCGCGCTGGCGTCAGGCCGCAACGACGTGCTGCCCGACCTGCGGCGGCTGATCGCGGCGCACGACATCCGCTCGCTGCGGCTCCAGCTCGCCGCCGCCGCCCTGCTCACCAAGCGCGGCGACATGGCGAATGCGCGGGGCATCCTCGACGGCACGGCGCCCGAACTGGTCAAGGCCCGCGCGACCCTCGACGCTGGCAAGCCGCTCGGCGGCGCGATCGACACGCCCGAGCTCGGCCTGTCCGACCTGTTCGCGCAGCTCGCCATCGACGTGAAGGGCGACGGCCGCTCGCCCGTCTCGCTGCAGCTCGCGCGGATCGCGGGCTATCTCGCTCCGGACAATGCCGCCGCGATCATCGCCACCGCCGACCTGCTGACCGCCAACGGCTATCACGACGCCGCGCTCGCCCTGCTCGACAAGGTCGCGCCCGACAACCCTCTCTGGGAAGCCGCGCGCCAGCAACGCAGCGGCATCCTGCTGTCGATGGGCAATCGCCAGGCCGCGCTCGCCGACGCGCAGAAGGCCGCCGCCCGGCCCGACGCCAGCGCCGCCGCGCTGGTCGAACTGGGCGGCATCCTGACCGAACTCGACCGCCCCGCCGAAGCTGCGCAGGTCTATCGGCGCGCGATCGGCGTCGACACGGCGCAGGGCCAGCCGAACTGGGCGCATATGTTCCTCACGGCCGGCGCCCTCGACCGTTCGGGCGACTGGGAGGGCGCCAAGAACCTGCTTCGCCAGGCCAGCGCGCTCGCGCCCGGGCAGGCGGTGATCCTCAACTATCTCGGCTACGGCATGCTCGATCGCGGCGAGAGCCTGCCCGAGGCGCAGGCCTATATCGAGCGGGCGAGCAGCCTCGATCCCAACGACGCCGCGATCGCCGACTCGCTCGGCTGGCTCTATTACAAGCGCGGCAACTATCCGGGCGCGATCGCGGCGCTCGAACGCGCGGTCGCTGGCGAGCCCGGCCAGTCGGTGATCAACGAGCATCTCGGCGACGCCTATTGGGCGGTCGGGCGGCGGATCGAGGCGCGCTACGCCTGGCGCGCCGCGCTGGTCCAGGCCGAGAAGGCCGACAGCGAGCGGCTGAAGCGCAAGCTGGCCGACGGGCCCGCCGGCGCGCCGGGCAGCCGCCTCAGCGCCAACTGATCGCCGGACCCCGCGACATGCCCCCGGCGGCCGGAGACCGCGCCACCCGTTCGACCGAAACCGCCTATGCCAAGATCAACCTGGCGCTGCACGTCCGGCGCCGGCGGGCCGACGGCTATCACGACATCGAGACGATCTTCGCCTTCGCCGAGGAGGGCGACCGTGTCGGGGCCCGGCCCGGCACCGCCCGGCTGACCCTGTCGGGGCCGTTCGCGGCGGCGCTCGCCGGCGCGGATCCGGAGGACAATCTGGTGATCCGCGCCGCCCGCGCGCTCTGCGCCGCGATCGGCGGCGCGCCGCCGCCCGCGATCGCGCTCGACAAGCGGCTGCCGGTCGCGGCCGGGATCGGCGGCGGATCGGCCGACGCCGCCGCCGTGCTGCGCCTGCTGTGCCGCGACCGGGGGATCGCGCCCGACGATCCTCGCGTGACCGCGCTCGCCGCCGAACTGGGCGCCGACGTGCCCGCCTGCCTGCGGTCGACCCTGGCGCGCGGCGACGGGCGCGGCGACGCGCTGGAGGCGGTCGAAGCCGGCCGCCTCGCGGGAATGCCGCTGCTGCTGGTCAATCCGCGCGTCGCCCTGCCGACCGGGCCGGTCTTCGCCGCCTGGGACGGGGTCGATCGCGGCCCCCTTGCCCCCGGCGATCCGCTCGCGGCGGCGCTGGCGGGACGCAACGACCTCGAGCCGCCCGCGCGCGCGCTCCATCCGGTGATCGGCGACGTGGTAGCCCTGCTCGCCGCGCAGTCGGGGGCGATGCTCGCCCGGATGTCGGGGTCGGGGGCCACCTGTTTCGGATTGTTCGCGTCGCAGGCCGACCGCGACGCCGCCGACCGGGCCATCGCTGCCCGCCGCCCCGACTGGTGGCGGCTTGCGAGCAGGCTTCGGTGAGACGAAAAGTTAGAGCGGCCGCTCTACTCGACCTTGGCGATCGTCACGCCGTCATATTTGGCGTCGGCCGCATCGTAGAAGGGCTGCACCGTGAACGCGTCGACGGTCAGCGAGACATTGCCGAGGCCCGCCAGCTTGAAGGTACCGAGCTTGAGCTCGGCGGGGACCTTGCCGTCGCGCAGCGTCACCACCCCGTCGATGAACAGATCGTCATGCTTGGTGTAGAGGATGTGCGGCGCGATCGTCATGCCGGTGCGGTTGTAGACCGCCGTGATCGCCAGCTTGCGGCGGATCGCCTGGGCTATGATCTGCGCCTCGGCCGACAGCGCCGGCCCTTCGGCGGGCGCGACGACGCGGCTGAGCGAGAGGGTCTTGCGCGGAGTGGACATCGAAGGCGCGCATATCGGGGAGTGGACGATAAGGCAAGCGCGCTGCGGTTCAGCGTGGCGCAAGCAGGGCTGCGGCACAGCACGGCCATGACCCGCCCGCTGCTCGCCCTGCTCTTCCTCGCCCTGCCCGCCGCCGTCGCTGCCCAGACGGTTCCTGGCCAGGCGGTTGGCCGGGCCGCCCCCGACCAGGGGGAGGATGCCGAGCACCGCGCCGACCGGCTCCGCACGATCGAACTCAACCGCCGCGCCCAGTCGGTGGTCGACCGGCGCGATCGCTCCAATATGGATGTTCGCGAACGGAACCGGCGCGCGCAGGACCATTATCAGCGCGAGCGCGCCGAATGGCGCCGCCGGGTCGCCGCCTGCAACGCGGGCGACCATGACGCCTGCGGATCCTGACGCCACCGCCTGATCCTTACTGGATGCGCACCGGCTCCAGCCGGCCGAGCTTGTCGGGATTGCGCATGATGAAGATGTCGGCGATCCGCCCCTCCTCGTCATAGCCGAAGGAGACGGTCGCGACGGGATGCCCCTCTTCGAGCAGGATGACGCCGCGCCCGCCGCTGATGTCGGCCTCCAGCCATTCATACTTCGCCCACCAGCGACTCGCCTGATGGACGCAGGCCAGCACCATGCGATGGCCCTCGAGAACCTCCAGGAAGGCACGGGCCTTGCCGCCGCCGTCGGCGGTGATCCGGACGTCGTCGGCGAGCAGCGTGCCGAGCAGGTCGGGCCGGTCGGTGGTGACGGCCAGCTTGAACGCGTCGAGCAGCCGCCGCTGCATCTCGATCGGCGTCTGATGCCGCACCTTCTTCTCGCCGATGCTCGCCTTCGCCCGCGACACGAGCTTGCGGCAGGCCGCCTCCCCGATCTCCAGGGTCGCGGCGATCTCCCCATAGGGCCGCCCGAAGATCTCGTGCAGCAGATAGGCCGCCCGCTCCTTCGGGGTCAGCCGCTCGAGCATCAGCAGAAAGGCGGTGCCGAGCGACGATGCCAGTTCCCCCTCCCCCTCCTCGGGATCGACCGCCCTATGGATCGGCTCGGGCAGCCAGGCGCCGACATAGTCCACCCGGGTCCGATGCGCGGCCCGCAGCAGATCGAGGCAGCGGCGGGTGCAGACCGTGGTCAGCCACCCGTCTGCAGTGTCGATGGCGTCGCGCTCGGCCGCGCTCCATTTCAGGAAACAATCCTGGACCGCATCCTCGGCGTCGACCCGCGAGCCGAGGATGCGATAGGCCAGGCCGAGAAGTCGTGGCCGCGCGCGTTCGAACAGGGCTGCGTCCTGGCCGTCCATCCTCAATGCCTCGAAATGCCGATCCGGTTCCACATATTGATCGTCGCGATCAGCGCCGACAAGGCGGCCAGTTCCTTCTCGGAAAAATGCTCGCGCAACCGTGCCCGCAGGGCGCCGAGGTCGGCGTGATGGTCGAGCGTGGTCAACGCCTCGGTCCAGGCGAGGGCCGCCTTTTCGCGCTCGCCATACACCCGCGCCTGCTCCCAGATGACGAGGTGGTCGAGCCGTTCGTTGGTTTCGCCGTCGGCGCGCGCCTCGCGCGTGTGCATTTGCACGCAATGGCCACAGCCGTTGATCTGCGACGCCCGCAGCATGACAAGGTGGCGGAGCAGCGGCTCCAGTTCCTGCCCGTTGATCACCGCCTGCACCTCGGTGAAGGCCTTGATGATATCGGGCGTCTCCTGCTCGTAGCGGGGGGCGGACGTTGCGTTGGTCATGATCGTCTCCATCATTGGTCTACGATGCCATGACGATCGGGCTTTGCCGCCTGTGACGTTCCTCGGGAATTTTTCGGGCACCCTCCTCCCCTTCATCGTCATGCTGAACTCGTTTCAGCATGACGATGAAGGGGAATGAAAAACGGGCCGGAGTTTCCCCCGGCCCGCTCGGTATCACATGTTCGGGTAGTTCGGCCCGCCGCCGCCCTCGGGCGTCACCCAGTTGATGTTCTGGGTCGGGTCCTTGATGTCGCAGGTCTTGCAGTGGACGCAGTTCTGCGCGTTGATCTGCAGGCGCGGCGCGCCTTCCTCGCGGCCGACGATCTCGTAGACCCCCGCCGGGCAATAGCGCTGCTCGGGCGCGTCGTACCAGGGCAGGTTGATGTCGATCGGGACGCTCGGGTCCTTGAGCTGGAGGTGGACCGGCTGGTCTTCCTCATGGTTGGTGTTCGACAGGAACACCGACGACAGGCGGTCGAAGCTGATCACGCCGTCGGGCTTGGGATAGTCGATCTTCGGCGCGATGTCCTGGCGCCACATCCCCTCATTGTCCTTGTGGTGCTTGAGGGTGAAGGGCAGGCCGATGCCGAGGTTGCGCATCCACATGTCGGCCCCCGCGAGAAGCGTGCCCGCGAACGCGCCGAACTTCGCGATGAACGGCTCGGCGTTGCGGACGATCTTCAGCTCCTTGGCGATCCAGCTGTTCTCCAGCGCGTGCGGATAGCTGGTCAGCTCGTCGCTGGCGCGGTCGGCGGCGATCGCGTCGAACGCCGCCTCGGCCGCCAGCATGCCCGACTTCATCGCGGTGTGGCTGCCCTTGATGCGCGGCACGTTGACGAAGCCCGCCGAGCAGCCGATCAGCGCACCGCCCGGGAAGGTCAGCTTCGGCACCGCCTGCCAGCCGCCCTCGTTGATCGCGCGCGCACCGTAGGAGACGCGGCGGCCGCCCTCGAGGATCTCGCGGATCTTCGGGTGCTGCTTCCAGCGCTGGAACTCCTCGAACGGATAGAGGTGCGGATTCTTGTAGCCGAGCCCGACGACGAAGCCGAGCGCGACCTGGTTGTTCGCCTGGTGGTAGAGGAAGCCGCCGCCGACCTCGTCGGTGAGCGGCCAGCCCTGGGTGTGGATGACGCGGCCCGGCACATGCTTGTCCGGATCGATGTCCCACAATTCCTTGATGCCGATCGCATAGGTCTGCGGCTGGCAATCGGCCTCCAGGTCGAAATGGCCCTTGAGGACCTTCGACAGGTGGCCGCGCACGCCCTCGGCGAAGAAGGTGTAGCGCGCGTGCAGCTCCATGCCCGGCTGATAGTCCGGCTTGTGCTCGCCCTCGCGGCTGACGCCCATGTCGCCGGTGGCGACGCCCTTCACCGAACCGTCCTCATTGTAGAGGATCTCGGCGGCGGCGAAGCCGGGGAAGATCTCGACGCCGAGCGCCTCGGCCTGCCCGGCGAGCCAGCGGCACATGTTGCCGAGCGACAGCGTGTAGGTGCCCTTGTTGTGCATGAAGCCGGGCATCGCGATGTGCGGCATCGAATATTGCCGCTTCTCGGTCAGGATCCAGTGATGGTTCTCGGTGACCGGCACGGTCAGCGGACTGCCCATCTCCTTCCAGTCGGGGAGCAGCTCGTCCAGCGCGATCGGGTCGACCACCGCGCCCGACAGGATATGTGCGCCGACCTCGGATCCCTTCTCGAGCACGCAGACCGCGATCTCGCGCCCCGCTTCCACGGCGAGCTGCTTGAGCCGGATCGCCGCCGCCAGCCCCGCGGGCCCGGCGCCCACGATGACGACATCGTAAGCCATCGATTCGCGCGTCGACATTTTCCTCGTCCTTGTCCTGCTATCCGATCATCGCATCATTCAAACGTCATGCCCCAAAGCCGCTGCCCCGAGATTGACGCCCTCGTCAACCCGTTCCTTTAGAGGAGCCATATGGATTTGGGGGCAAATCTCGGCTCGGCCGCTGAAATCGCAAGCCTGATGGGCTGGTGGGAGGATGCTGGGTTCGACGTGCTGGTGGACGAGGCGCCGCGCGACTGGCTCGCGCGTGCCGAACCGCCGGTGGCGCGGCCCGTCGTCGCGGTTCCGCAGCCCGCCGCCGCGCCCGTCCCCGCCGTGCCGATCCGGCCCGAGGCGCCCGCGCCGGCCGCGGAGCCCGGGCTTCCCGACACGCTGGCCGGCTTCCAGTCCTGGCTCGCGACCAGCGACGCGATCTCCATGCCCCTGTCCGCGCGCGTTGCCGCCTCGGGCGATCCCGCCTCCGGCCTGATGGTGCTGATCGACCTGCCCGAGGCCGAGGATCCGGCCAGCGGCCGGCTGCTGTCGGGCGCGGCGGGCGAGCTGTTCGACAAGATGCTCGCGGCGATGGGCCGCGATCGCCAGTCGCTCTATTTATCGGCGATGGCGCCCGGCCGGCCGACGGGCGGCTTCGTCGACCGCGCCCAGGGCGCCCTGTTCGCCCGGCTGGCCCGCCACCATGTCGCGCTCGCCAAGCCCCGTGCGTTGCTGCTGATGGGCGAGCAGCCCTCGCGCATCTTCCTCGACCTCGGCTTCGTGGAAGCGCGCGGCCGGGTCCACGATGTCAGCCTGCCCGGTGGGGCGGTCGGCGCCGTCGCGACCTTCCATCCCCGCACCCTCCTCCAGCATCCCCAGCAGAAGCGCCGCGCCTGGGAAGATCTGCAACTGTTGATGAAGCACCTCGGATGATACGCAAATTCCTGCTTGCCGGCGCCCTCGCCGCCCTTCCCGCGCTCGCCGCGGCCCAGAACGCGGTGGCGGTGCCCGTCGCCGCGGTCGGCGTCGCCGCCGCGGCGCGGCCGACGCCATCTCCCCCGTCGCCCCCCCTGCCGATCGTGTCGGGGCTCACCGCCGACCAGCGGACCGCCTATCGCGCGATCTTCGCCGCGATCCGCGGCGGTGACTGGACCGGGGCGCAGGCCGGAATCGACCGGATCCCCGCCGGGCCGCTGAGCGACGTCGCCCAGGCCGAGCTGATCCTCGCCAAGGGATCGCCCCGGATATCCGACGACCGCCTGATCCAGGTGGTCGCCACCGCGTCCGACCTCCCCGAGGCCGCCGACCTGGCGGCCCTGGCATCGCGCCGCGGCCTCGTCACCGCCGCGCTGCCGGTGACCCGCGACCTCGTCCGCTATGCCGGTCCGTCGAAGCGCCAGTCGGCTAGGTCGCAGCGCAGCGACCGCGCCGCCGCCACGCTCTCGCAGGTCGCGGCGCCGCTGCTGCGCGACGACCGGCCGAGCGAGGCCGAGGCGCTCGTCGTCGGCCGGCTGGACCAGCTGTCGCCCGAAGCGCAGGCCGAATGGCTGCAGCGCGTTTCCTGGGCCTATTATCTGTCGGGCGACGACGCCAGCGCCCGCCGCATCGCCGATCGGGCCCGGTCCGGCGCCGGCGACTGGGCGGTCCAGGCCAGCTGGGTATCGGGCCTCGCCGCCTGGCGGCAGCATGACTGCCAGTCCGCCGGCACCGCCTTCGAGGAGGTGTCCTCGCGCGCCCGCGATCCGGAGATGGTCGCCGCCGGCCTCTACTGGGCGAGCCGCGCCGACATGGCCTGCGCCCGTCCCGAACGCGTCGAACCGCGCCTGCGCTCGGCGGCGCGGATGAAGGAGAGCTTCTACGGCCTGATCGCCCAGGCGGCGCTCGGCATCAGCGACGAAGGCGGATCGAATCTCAAGCTCACCGCCAACGACTGGGCCTCGATCGGCGCGATCGCCAATGTCCGCCGCGCGACCGCGCTGGCCGAAATCGGCGAGACCGGGCTCGCCGAGGAAATGCTGCGCCACCAGGCCAGGATCGGGCTCAGCCGCGACCATGAATCGCTGATCCACCTCGCCGCGCGGCTCGACCTTCCGGCCGCGCAGATCTGGCTGGCCCAGAACGGGCCGTCGGGCGCGCGGCTCTCGGCCTCGGCCCGCTATCCGATGCCCGCCTGGACCCCGGCCTCGGGCTGGCAGGTCGACAAGGCGCTGGTCTTCGCCCATGCGCTGCAGGAATCGCGCTTCAAGACCGACGCGATCAGCTCGGCCGGCGCGCGCGGCGTGATGCAGCTGATGCCCGGCACCGCGCAGATGGTCGCCCGCCACCTCGGCCGCACCGTCGATCCCGCCGCGCTGTTCCAGCCGGCGACGAGCATCGACCTCGGCCAGGCCTATCTGCGCGAGCTGGCGGAGAGCAGCGGCACCGGCGGGCTGCTGCCCAAGGTGATCGCCGCCTATAATGCCGGGCCGGGCTCGGTCGCCAACTGGAACGCGCGCGGGCGCAACCTCGACGATCCGCTGCTGTTCATCGAATCGATCCCGTTCGTCGAGACCCGCGCCTATGTCGCGATCGTGCTGCGCAACTACTGGATGTACCAGCGGCACAGCGGCGCGAAGCCCGCCAGCCTGATGGCGATATCGCAGGGGCTGTGGCCGCGCTTCCCCGGCATGCCCGGCCGCCCGGCGATCCGGCTGACCTCGCTCGGCACGACGGCGGCGGCGGACTGACCGCCTCTATTTTGTCATCCCGGGCTTGACCCGGGATCCCGCTTCTTCCCAACGTGGCGATTGCAGAGCAGCGGGACCCCGGGTCAAGCCCGGGGTGACGTTGGACGCTGAGTGGTTGAGCGAAGAGAACCCATCATGCCGATCAAGGAAGACCTGCCCTTTCATCCCGTCCGCATCGCGGTGCTGACCGTGTCCGACAGCCGCGACCTTTCCACCGACCGATCGGGCGATACGCTCGTCGCGCGGATCGAGGGAGCCGGCCATATCGTCGCCGACCGGGCGATCGTCCGGGACGATGTCGACCTGATCGTCGCGCGGCTGCACGGCTGGATCGACGATTCGCAGGTCGACTGCGTGATCACCACCGGCGGCACCGGCGTCACCGGCCGCGACGTCACCCCCGAGGCGCTCGCCCGCGTCCAGGACAAGGAAATCCCCGGCTTCGGCGAGCTGTTCCGCTGGCTGAGCTATGCCAAGATCGGCACCTCGACGATCCAGTCGCGCGCCACCGCCTGCGTCGCGCGCGGCACCTATGTCTTCGCGCTGCCGGGATCGACCGGCGCGGTCAAGGACGGCTGGGACGACATCCTCGTCCACCAGTTCGACAGCCGCCACATGCCCTGCAACTTCGTCGAGCTGATGCCGCGCCTCACCGAGCGGTGACGGCGGTGACGCATGATCGGACCGCGGATGCGGGCCGCCCGGCGCTGAGGGCCAGACGAACTAAGCCAGCTTCAGCCCCTCCTGGTTCATCGCCTTGGTCAGGGCCGCATTCTCGTCCTCGTCGAGCAGCCCGCGCAGCCTCGGGAAGATCTTCTCCTCCTCGTCGCGCATATGCTCCTCGAGCATCGCCCGGAAATCGCCGATCTTCGACAGGAACAGCGGGTGGCTGGTCGACATCTGGCCCAGCTCGAACAGATATTGCTTCACATAGCCATGGTCGCTGTTGAGGCGGTCCGCCTCGGCGACCTGGCCGTGGGTGCGCAGCATCGCATAGACGGCATTCTCCTCCTCCAGCGCATGCTTGGCGAGGGCATGGCCGATCTGGGTGAGCAGGATCGATCGGCGCGTGCCGTGGCTGCTCTCGGTCGCCTGGATCTGGTCGAACAGCTTGAGCACCGCGCGATGCTCGGCGGCGAGCCCCTCGTCCCATTCGCCCGCCATCATCGTCGGCGCCTGGACGAAGATCTTGCGGACGGCGTTCGCGGCGAGCCCGGCGGTCAGGCCGGCGGCCGCGCCGATCGCGAAGCTGCGCGTGGTCTTTTCCTCCAACATGGCATTTCTCCTGCGGTTCTCGGGAATTGCGGTCAGAACGATCCAATCCCGGCGGGGTTGCGGAAACGCAGGCGAAACAACCGCTTAGAAGCAGACGGGTCAGAAGAGATCGAGCTGGTCGGTCGGCACCCTGAACAGATCGGTGCGCAGCTCGAGCCGCTCCGCGTTCATGCCATGCCGGCGGCAGGCGAGCAGGAAGCGCGCCTTGAGCGCGGCGGCATAGGCGCCCTGCGGCCGGAAGCGGTCGAAGAAATTGGGATCGTTGTCGCGCCCGCCGCGCATCTCGTTGATCATCGCCATCACCTTCGCCGCCCGGTCGGGATAGTGGATCTCCAGCCATTCGCGGAACAGCGGCGCCACCTCGTGCGGCAGCCGCACGACGATCGAGAAGGCCGATCGCGCCCCCACCTCGGCGCCTGCCGCGACGATCGCCTCGATCTCGTGGTCGTTGATCGCGGGCACGATCGGCGAGACGCTGATCGAGGTCGGCACCCCGGCCTTCGCCAGCGCCGCGATCGCCGCGATCCGCTGGCGCGGCGCCGAGGCGCGCGGTTCCATCCGGCGGGCGAGCGCAGGGTCGAGCGTCGTCACCGACATCATCACCGCCGCCAGCCGCTTCTCCGCCATCGGCCCGAGCAGGTCGATATCGCGCATGATCCGCGCCGACTTGGTGGTGATCACCAGCGGATGGTCGTGCTCGGCCAGCACCTCGATGACGCCGCGGGTGATGCGCCAGCGCTCCTCGATCGGCTGATAGGGATCGGTGTTGGTCCCCATCGCCATCGGCGTGCACTGGTAGCCGCGCTTCGCCAGCTCCTTGCGCAGCAGCGCCGGGGCGTCGGGCTTGGCGAACAGCTTCGTCTCGAAGTCGAGCCCCGGCGACAGGTTCTGATAGGCGTGGGTCGGCCGCGCGAAGCAGTAGATGCAGCCATGCTCGCAGCCGCGATAGGCGTTGATCGAGCGGTCGAACGCGATGTCGGGCGATCGGTTGCGGGTGATGATCGTCCGGGGCGTCTCGACCGTCACCTCGGTCCGGCGCGGCGTGCCCTCGCCGTCGATCCCCTCGCGCGCGTCGAGCCAGTCGCCGTCATCCTCGCGGCCCCGGTCGTCGAACCGCGCGCTCGGGCGCGTGCTGGCCGCCCCCCGGCCCTTGATGGCCGGCGGCAATATCGGTGCCGAGTCGCTCATCGATAGAACATATCATGAACATATCATCCCGCAAGCTTGTCCGGCGCGCGCTTTGAGATAAGTTCGGTGCCGGGAGGGACCATCCATGGCCCGGCTGGAACATTGCAACATCCGCAGCTTCGACCTGGCGGCGACGATCCGCTTCTACGAGGATGTGATCGGCCTGCGCGCGGGGCCGATGCCCGGCCGGACGGGGCGGGGCGCCTGGCTCTACGACGAGAGCGACATCCCCGTCGTCCACGTCATCGCGCTCGACCCGGACATGCGCGAGGCGTCGCTGGCCGAGATCCGCGGCCGGCTCGGCGACCTCGCCGGCCCGCTCGACCCCGACAGGATGCAGGGCACCGGCGCGATCGACCATATCGCCTTCCGGTGCCGGGACCATGACGCGATGGTCGACCGGATCGAAGCCCATGCGCTTCCCTACCGGACCTTCGACATCCCCGCCTACCAGCTGCGGCAGATCTTCGTGAACGACCCGAGCGGCGTGACCCTCGAGCTCAATTTCCGCGAGGGGTGAGGGAGAGCCGCCCCGGCCCTGTCCGCCCCCCGCTCGGTCCGCCCCCCGCTCGCGTCATGCCAGCGCAGGCTGGCATCTGGGCGGGCTCTTGCCTCCCGCTCGTCTCCTCGACGCAAGAGATGCCAGCCTGCGCTGGCATGACGGCGATCTCCGACCGCCTCGGCATCCGATCATGGAGACGGCGCCCGCCCCCACAAGTCGCCCCGGGCTTGACCCGGGGTCCCGCTGCCTTCCCGTCGGAGCGACGCTCAGCCGATCGTCAGGTCAGCCGATCCGTCACATCCGCACCTAGCGGACCTGGGGGGCGGCCATCCTTGCTCATCTCGGATAGTGAACTGCTGCATCCCGAACAGCTGGCCCCTCCATGCCACGGCTACCGGCTTCTCGGCAGCTTCGCGCAATAGGTCGCTCCGCCGCCGTTCAACGCGCGGCCGGCTTGCCCTCGTCCGCCTTCTTCTCGTCCCCGCCCTCGCCGATCAGCCCGCCCGCCTTGCGCCGGTTGCCGACCCAGTCGACGATCGCCCGGCCGGTGGCGTTGAGCAGCGGGTGGGTTCGCGAAGTGCGCATCCAGCCGGGCCGCTCGGCCGTCGCGCCGTAGAGCGTGTCGTAGCCGAGGTTGATCGCCAGATAGCCGAGGGTGACGATGATCAGCCCCTTGAGCGCGCCGAAGCCGAAGCCCAGCACCCGGTCGAGCGGGCCCAGCACCGAGCTTCGCATCCGCTGGCCCAGCGTGCCCGCGATCAGCTTGCCGCCGGCATAGACGATCAGGAACACCAGCGCGAAGGCGAGCACGCTCGCCCCGCTCGGATTGCCGACGACATGGAGGAGCAGCGTCGTCGCCACGCCGTGGAACAGCTTGAGCGCGACGATCGCGGCCACCCACGCGAACAGCGAGATCACCTCGGTCACGAAGCCGCGCATCACGCCGAACAGCGCGCCGCCGAAGATCGCCAGCAGCACGATGATGTCGAGACCGGTCAGTCCACTCATAGCGGCGCCTAGCTACCGGCGCCCGAGGATATGGTCAACGAGCGCGCCGAGGCTGGCGAAGCTTTCGTGCCGCATGCCGGGGGTGGCCCCGTCCTTGGATGCGGGCCCCCACGCCTTGGCGAAGCCCAGCTTGGCGGCTTCCTTCAGCCGCAGGCCGCCATGCGCGACCGGGCGGATCTCGCCCGACAGCGACACTTCGCCGAAGGCGATGCAGTCGGTCGGCACCGGCCGTTCCGCCAGCGCCGACACCAGCGCCGCCGCGACCGCGACGTCGGCGGCCGGATCGGACACCCGGTAGCCGCCCGATATGTTGAGATAGACCTCCGCCGTCGAGAAGCTGAGCCCGCAGCGCGCCTCGAGCACCGCGAGGATCATCGCCAGCCGACCCGAGTCCCAGCCGACCACCGCGCGCCGCGGCGTCGCCCCGCTCTGCAGCCGCACGATCAGCGCCTGGATCTCGACCAGCACCGGGCGGGTGCCCTCGATCGCGGGGAAGACCGTCGCCCCGCTCATCTCCTCGCCGCGCGCGCTCAGGAACAGCGTGCTCGGATTGGCGACCTCGTCGAGCCCGGCCTCGGCCATCGCGAACACGCCGATCTCCTCGGTACCGCCGAAACGGTTCTTGACCGCGCGGAGGATGCGATACTGGTGGCTGCGCTCGCCCTCGAAGCTCAGCACGGTGTCGACCATATGCTCGAGCACGCGGGGCCCCGCGATCGATCCGTCCTTGGTGACGTGGCCGACCAGCACCAGCGCGGTGCCGCGTTCCTTGGCGAAGCGGATCAGTTCCTGGGCCGAGGCGCGGACCTGGCTGACCGTGCCCGGCGCGCCCTCGATCAGGTCGCTGTGCATCGTCTGGATCGAATCGATCACCAGCAGCGCGGGCGGCGCCTTTTCGAGCGTCGTCAGGATGTCGCGCACCGAGGTGGCCGAGGCGAGCTGCACCGGCGCCTGCCCGAGCCCCAGCCGGCGGGCGCGCAGCCGCACCTGGTCGGCCGCCTCCTCGCCCGAGATATAGGCGACCGACTGCCCCGCCATCGCCATCCGCGCGGCGGCCTGGAGCAGCAGGGTCGACTTGCCGATCCCCGGATCGCCGCCGATCAGGGTCGCCGAAGCCGGCACCAGCCCGCCGCCCAGCGCGCGGTCGAACTCGGCGATGCCGGTGTTCCAGCGCTTGGGCAGCGGAATGTCGGCGTCGAGCCCGACCAGGGTGATCGCCCGCCCGCCGCTGCGCAGGTTGTGCTTCGCCGCGAAGACGGTGACGTTGGCCGTTTCCTCGACCAGCGAATTCCATTCGCCGCAATCGGCGCACTGCCCCTGCCAGCGCGTGGCGACGCCGCCGCAGGCCTGACAGACATAGCGTTTCTGCGGCTTGGCCATCCGGTCCTCACATGAACGAAGCAGGAACATAGCGAGCCGACGGCGAAAGGGCAACGGGGGTCGTCCCTTCCGTCACCCCAGCGCAGGCTGAGGTCTCGGGAGAGACGGGAACCGCACCTCTCCGGAGATGCCAGCCTGCGCTGGCATGACGATCTCCAGGACACGCATCGCGCCTCCCTTGGCATTGACCGGCATATGTGGGACATCGCCGGTCATGCGGGAGAAGGAACTGCGGCTCGCGCTGGTCTGCTACGGTGGAGTCAGCCTGGCCGTCTACATGCACGGGATCACCAAGGAGTTGTGGCGGCTCGTCCGGGCCAGCCGCGCCTTCCACGACGGGGCGCCCGCCTCGACCGGCAGCGAGGCGATCTACCGCCGCCTGCTCGAACAGATAGAGGCCGAGAAGGGCGTCCGGGTGCGGGCGCTGATCGACGTCATCGCCGGCGCCAGCGCGGGCGGGCTCAACGGCATCTTTCTCGCCCAGGCCGTCTCGACCGGCCAGTCGCTCGAGCCGCTGACCCGGCTGTGGCTCGAAAAGGCCGATGTCGAGGTGCTGCTCGATCCCGACGCGCGGCCGCTGCGCTGGTTCACCAAGCTCTGGGCGCTGCCCTTCGCCTGGATGCTCGCGCGCAGGCGGGGCGGCACGGTCGAGCGTACCGTCTCGCGGGACACCCGGTCGGAGGTGCGCCGCAAGCTGTCGGGTTTCGTCCGGGCGCGCTGGTTCAACCCGCCCTTCGGCGGCGCGACCTTCACCAACCTGATCCTCGACGCCTTCGACGCGATGGCGGCGGGGCCGATCGGGCCGCCGCTGCTGCCCGATCGCCAGCCGCTCGACGTGTCGGTCACCGTCACCGATTTCCACGGCTATGACCAGCGGCTGCGGCTGCACAGCCCCGAGCTCGCCCAGGAGCGCGAGCATCGGCTGATCATCGGCTTCACCGACCGCGGCATC
This sequence comes from Sphingomonas sp. Root720, assembly GCF_001428605.1. Lineage (GTDB taxonomy): Bacteria > Pseudomonadota > Alphaproteobacteria > Sphingomonadales > Sphingomonadaceae > Rhizorhabdus. The sequence goes on along the minus strand of NZ_LMID01000014.1, from coordinate 180,059 downwards.
GACGGGCGGCAGCTCGCCGACCCGATCGAGCTGACCTTCGCGGGCCGCGCCACCGCCAGCTTCCCCGGTGCCTTCCCGCCGTTCAACGTGGCCGAGATGGACAAGGTGCTGAAGGTCCGGAAGCGCGACTGGAACGGCCGCGAGGCCTTCCTCCAACGCATCTTCCCGAGCGCGGCGGCCAGCGGCAGCCCCGAGGATCTCGTGCTGATCGACGGGTCGGTCCTCGCCAACGCCCCCTTCCGCCCCGCGATCGAGGCGCTGCGCAACCGCCCGGCGCGGCGCGAGGTCGACCGGCGCTTCCTCTATCTCGATCCGACCGCCAACGTGCAGGCGCCGCCCGAACGGACCAGCGACGGCGTCGTCCGCCTGCCTGGCTTCTTCGCGACCATCTTCGGCGCGATGTCGACCATTCCGCGCGAACAGCCGATCCGCGACAATCTGGAGATGATCGAGCAGCGCTCGGGCCGCATCGCCCAGACCCGGCGGATCATCGACGCGATCCGCGCGGAGGTCGACGCCGCGGTCGAGTCCGCCATGGGCCGGCAGATCCTGCTCTACCGGCCGAGCACCGAACGGCTCGGCAGCTGGCGCGCGCGCGCGCACGAGCAGGCGGCGCGGCAGGCGGGCTTCACCTATGCCGGCTACGGCCAGCTCAAGCTGACGATCATCGCCGAGGAACTCGCCTCGACGATCGCGCTGATCGGCGGCGGGGACGACAGCAGCTTCCGCCAGACGGTGCGGGCGGGGATCGGCGCGCATATGCGCGACCTGGGCTTCGAGGAGCCCGACGCGCTGAGCGGCGGCGCCACTGTCGAGCCGCTGCTCGACTTCCTCCGCCAGCACGACCTCGGCTTTCGCATCCGCCGGCTGCGCTTCCTTGCGGACCGGCTGACCGAGATCGAGACGGGCAATGGCGGCAGCGACGAGGCGGGCCTCCAGGCGGCGCGCGACGCGATCTACGGATCGCTGGCGCCGTTCCTCAACCTGCAGATGCGCGACCATTATGAACGGCCGGTCGCCGCCGCCGCGCAGCATTTCGTCGAGGATCCCGCGACCGCGCTCGCCAGCATCGCCGCGACCCGCAACCTCGCGGCGCTCGATCTCGAGACCGACCGGGCGATCGCCGCCGTGCTGCCGCGCCTCTCCAGGTCCGATCGCCGCAGCCTGCTGCTCGGCTATCTCGGCTTCAGCTTCTTCGACCTCGCCACGCTGTCGCTGATGCGGCTGCAGGGCGCGCAGGAATTCCACGCCATCCAGGTCGACCGCATCTCTCCCGACGACTGCGATTCGATCCGGTCGGGGGGCGCGGCCGCGACGCTGAAGGGGATCGAGTTCAACCTGTTCGGCGCCTTCTTCAGCCGCGCCTATCGCGAGAACGACTATCTGTGGGGGCGGCTCCACGGCGCCGAACGGATGATCGACGTGCTGATCTCGACCATCCCGATGGGCGAGACGATCGCCGAGGAGGACGTCGCCGCGGTCAAGCGCACGCTGTTCCGCGCGATCCTCGACGAGGAACGCGGCCAGCTGACGACCATCCCCGACCAGATCGCCGCGATCGAGCGCGAGATCGGCTGAACGACCAACGCCTTCATGCCAGCGCAGGCTGGCATGACGGGATGCAGGACGACCGACCAGGCGCGCGCCCTCTCCACGGGAACGGGCTGCCGTCAATGATGCCCGCTTCACGGGGACGACCGACAGGTGAGGAGCACCCTCCTTCCGTCATGCCAGCGCAGGCTGGCATCTCAGGCGGCTCCTGCCTCCCGCTCGCGTCCATTCTCGTGAGATGCCAGCCTGCGCTGGCATGACGAGATACAGGACCACGCTCCCGTCCTCTCCACGGGAACGGGAATCCATGATCGCGGAGCAGGTCGTCCTGCGGACCGACATCCTGGATTCCCGTCATCACGGGCTGTCGTCAATGATTCCCGCTTCACGGGAACGACCGACAGGTGAGGGGCGCCCTCCTTCCGTCATGCCAGCGCAGGCTGGCATCTCAGGCGGCTCCTGCCTCCCGCTCGCGTGCATTCCCGTGAGATGCCAGCCTGCGCTGGCATGACGAGATACAGGACCACCGACCGCGCTCTCCACGGGAACGGGAATCCAGGATCGCGGGGCAGGTCGTCCTGCGAACCGACATCCTGGATTCCCGTCATCACCGGGCCGTCGTCAAGGATTCCCGCTTCACGGGAACGGCCGACAGGTGAGGAGCACCCTCCTTCCGTCATGCCAGCGCAGGCTGGCATCTCAGGCGGCTCCTGCCTCCCGCTCGCGTCCATTCCCGTGAGATGCCAGCCTGCGCTGGCATGACGGGATACGGGACCACCGACCGCGCTCCCGCCCTCTCCCGTCATCACCGGGCGGTCCGCGGACCGCCCGGTACGCTCAGAGGTTGTCGACGCTCTTGCTGACGAGGATGTTCACCGCGACGCGGCGGTTCTGCGCCTTGCCTTCCTCGGTGTCGTTGCTCGCCAGCGGGTCGGCCGTGGCCATCCCGGTCGGGGTCAGCATGCGATAGGGTTTCCAGCCGCAGGCCTGCTGGAGATAGTTGATGACGCGGGCCGCCCGCTTCTCGCTGAGCTGCTGGTTGACCTCCTCGGGTCCGGTCGAATCGGTGTAGCCGACGACCAGCATCAGGGCGTTGTCGGTCCCCTCGGCGGTGGTCGCCGTCGAGCAGAGATTGGCCTTGTCCTCGGGCGACAGCTCGGCCTTGCCGGTATCGAAGTGCACGTTGGTCGTGCTCTTGATGTTGTACTTGTCGATATCGCCCAGCCGGCCGCGCAGCGCTTCGGTCGCCGCGGTCTGCTCGGCGAATTGCTGGTCGGTGGCGTTGCGGATCATGTTCGCGGTCTTGAAATCGCTGTTCTTGAAGTTGATCTGGCTCGCGACCAGGCCGATGCTGGGGTCGCTCGCCGACTGCAGCGTCTTGACCGTCACCGGCAGCCCGTTGAGCAGCGAAGCCGCGGTCGGCTTGGTGCGGCTGCCGCCGAACAGTCCGCTGGCGCCCTTGATCTTGGTAGCGTCGGCGATCGTGACGATCGTGCTGCTGCCGTCGCTGGCGGTGACCTTCAGCCGGTCGCCGCTGCGCGCGGAGATGACGCCCTTGACCTCGGGACCCGCAGTCAACGAGGCGAAGTCGGGAATGGGAACCCCATCCACGACAATATTCGATTCGCCCGAACCCTGCTGCTGGGCAGACAAGCTGCCCGCCACGGACATGGCCAACATGGCGATAAGGATACGAACTCTTGGTCTATTGGAAATGACAGGCATGGAACGACTCCTTTTACCTCCCCCAGTCGTTCCTGCGTGTTCGGATCAACCTTTCTGGCAGATGAACGCCCCCGGCCGGCCGCCTCGCCGGCCGGTCATTCGAGCGCGGCGTGCGGCGAACCGATGGCAACTGCGCCGCCGGCCGAACTCAATCCCGTGCGCAAGCCCACTGCGCGAGCGTCGGGACCAAGGCGCCCGACTCCAGTCCGAAGATGCCGGGCAGGCTGGCGACGATCCAGTTCCCCGCCGCATTGCCTTCGAGGAGCACCGGGCCCCGCGGGGTCAGGATGATATCCCAGTGGATCAGGGACAGGGGTGGAAGCCCGGTCATGGCCCGCAGCGCCATCGCCACGGCTTCGTCGAAATCGGGGACGATCCGGCCCGCCAGCCGGGCTCCCTGCTCCAGCCGCTCGATCCGCCTCCGGGGTTCGGCGAGGGAAAGCCCGGCGGCGGTCCGTGCCCCGGCCGGATCGATGGGGGCATAGATCGTCCCCTCCAGGAAATGGCGGGGATTTCGGCCGGCGCGGGCGATCATCAGCAGAGCCGAATCGAGAAACGGCGCCCTCCCGGGCGCGCGGGCCGTGGCCAGGCGCAGGACGGGGGGGCGCCCGTCGCCGGCGAGGTCGGCGATGGCGTCCGTGGCGATCAACCGATCCTGCACGAGCAGGTCGTCATGCGCGAGCAGCCGGTTGATCCGCCCAACCACCGCGGGCGGCTCCACGGCCGCCCCGTCCATGCGCAACGCGCCGTCGTCCCGCGTCAGGGCAAAGGCGCCGCGTCCGCCCGAGCCATGCCGGGGCTTGAGGAACAGTCCGGCGCCCGTGCCCGCGCCGGCCGCTATTTCCGACGGCGCGGCACTTCCCCGATCGAGCACCGCGCGCATGGCCGGCACGGCAAGGCCCAGTTCCGAAAGCCGTTCGCCCAGCGCCAGCTTGTCCGCGAGCAGCGCGTGGCCCGCCGGATCGCCGAGCCGCCGGAAGACGAGCGCGGCCGATCGCGCCGGCAGCGGATGGCGGTCGCCATGCAGGCCTCGCCAGACATGAACCTCGATCGGGTCCCCGCCGGTGAGCAGGCAATCGCCATAAAGGCGCCCGGTCGCGGGCCAGGCCAGCCGTGCCGCGCGCGCGAACTGCAGCGTCCTGCCGAGCGCGGCGAGGCCCCAGCCCGCGCGGTTGCCAATCGTCAGAAACGGTCGAAGCGGCGCGGGATACCGCAGACGCCAATCGCGCGCGGCCGACGCCCGCATCTCGGAAAGCGGGTCGTCGGAGCGACTATGCCAGCCGAGCCCGTCCCAAGGCAGATTGCGATGGAGAGATGGCAGGGCCCGGCTGGCGCGTCAGGAGCCGGTTTTCAGAAACGGTGAGCCCTCGACGCCGGATGTTCCGCCGCCCTCGGTCAGAGCGCTGATGTCCGCATCCTCGATCGTCGGCGTTTGCCACCGGCTCAGGCGCGCGCGCTCGGCCGACTCCGCCGCGATCGAAGGAACGCTATTTTCGCTAGCGAGGCCCATAACGCTTACTCCAGACATGGTTTTCCGCCGGCGAATCGTATCGAAAACGGTTTCGTGGATCAATACCGCCCGGTCCGCCCCGGAAACCCGTGGTTCCGTTCATCGCGGATCCGCCCCGCCCGCTCGGCCGACCGGACGCGCACCCCGGGCGGGACGCGGGAGACCCGTTAGGAGCCGACCTTGAGAAACGCCGGTCCTTCGACGCCGGATGTTCCGGTGCCCTCGGTCAGAGCGCTGATGTCGGCATCCTCGATCGACGGCGTCTGCCACCGGCTTCGGGGCGTGTGCTCGGCAGCGATGGAAGGAACGGTATTTTCGCTGTCGAGACCCATAACTATTACTCCGGACTTGATATTTTGTCGGCATACCATATCCGCATTGGTTTCGCGGATCAACGCCCGCCCGCCCGACGGGGAAGCGCCTCCGCGGGGGTTCGGGCAATATCGCGACCGCAATATCACGACCGTTGCCAATCCGACCTGCGGCTTGCAAGGGGCTCCGATGATCCAGGATATGCATCGCTTCCCCCATCGCTATCGCCTGTCCGGTCTGAAGGTCGCGTCGCAGGTCCCGCTGCCGATGCGCCCGCTCGCCGGCGAGGCGGAGACGTTCGAGGCCGAGGTGACCATCGCCGTCGACGATGTGCCCGAACGACTGGAACAGCTTAGCCATCAGGGCCCGAACTGGTCGCTCGATGCGAGGCATTTCCTGCTCGACCTGCCCGAGATCGGCCGTTTCATGGCGTCGGACGGACATCGGCTGACGATCTGCCCGGCGCCGGGGATGGCGTTGGACGATATCCTGGTTTTCGCCACCGGAACCATGATGTCGGCGATATTGTACCAGCGCGGCGCTTTGCTTCTGCACGCTTCGGCCGTCGTTCGCGACGGCCGCGGCTTCATCTTCTGCGGCCCCAGCGGCGCGGGGAAATCCACCTTGTCGGGCGCGTTGTCGCAGGCGGGCTGTACCTTCCTGTCGGACGATCTCTGTTCGATCCGCGACGCGGACGACGGAAGCCCGACGATCGAGGCCGACGGACGGACATTGCGTCTCTTCCAGGATAGTATCGACCGGCTCGGCCTGGCGGGCGCCGTCGGAGCGAGGGTGCGCGCCCAGGTCGAAAAATATCATGTGGCCGCTGCGTCGGGCGAGGAAAGCGTCACGTCCGCCCCCCTGGGTGCGATCTACATGCTGGCCGATGCCAATGCGGCATACCCGCCCGGGATCGTCGAATTGGCGCCCCTGGCCGCGGCGCAGGCGCTGCTCCGCCAATGTTATCGGAGGCGGGTCGCCCTGGCCTATGCCGGTGGGGCGCTTGCGGCACGGACGGCAAGGCTCCTGTCGCACGTCAAGGTCTACCATCTGCGCCGGCCACGGGATCTCGCGCAGCTCGACGACACGGTCGATGCGCTGATCGCCCATTGGTCCCGGCCATAGAGAGGCGGCGACCTTGGCTTGGCTTCCTCCCGGTCTGGTCTGGCTCGCGTCCTACCCGAAGTCGGGCAACACGTGGATGCGGGTTCTGCTGGCGAACCTTCTCGCCGGCGCCGACCGGCCGCGCGACATCAACAACCTGTCCGCGGAGGAATCGCTCGTCGGCCGCTGGCGGTTTTGCGACGACATGCTGGTCGACCCGGATCTGCTGGATGCGGGCGAACTGGCCCGGTTGCGCCGGGCGCAGCACGACTTCGTCGCAAGCCGGCTGACCGCGCCCTTCATTTGCAAGACGCATGATCGGTTCGACGGCTCGGTCCTCGGCGGCGGGGCCCGGCGGTCGCTCTATCTGATACGCGATCCGCGAGACGTCGCCATTTCGCTGTCCCATCATTCCAGCATCCCGCTCGACCATGCGATCGGGCAGATGACCGACGCGGCCTGCCACGCGGACGGGCCTATGCAGCTTCGCTACCCGCTGGGCGACTGGGCGGGCCATGTGGAGGGGTGGTCGGGGCAGGATGCGGGCAGCACCCGGGTCGTGCGATACGAGGATCTGCGACACCATACGGCCGCGACGCTTTCGAGCGTCATCGTCTTTCTCGGTGGCGAGGCGACCGATGCCGAAATCCGGCGCGCGGTTGCGCACTCCGCATTGGAGGAACTGCAACGCCAGGAAGCTGCGCGCGGCTTTCGCGAGAGCCGCCCTGGCCAGGATCGCTTCTTTCGCAGCGGGCGCGTGGGGGAATGGCGGGACGTCATGACGCCAGCGCAGGTCGAGGCGTTGGAAGAGCGCTTCTTGCCCGTCATGAAGCGCTGGGGCTACGGTCCGTCGCGATGATGGTCGTCGCGGCGTGGCCGCGATGGTGAAAACAGCGAAAAGGTCGATCGAAGGAAATGGTGGGAAAGATGTTTCGACGCTCGGATTCGGCTTTCGGCGCGCCGATCGACGACACCGTGCTGCTGCTCAACGCGGAGGCGGGGCAATATCATGCCCTGAACCCGGTCGCCGCGCGCATATGGCAGATGCTCGCGGAGCCGGTCAGCGAGGAGGGCCTGGTCGACCGGCTCCAGACGGAATTCGATGTGACGCCGGAGCAATGCCGGCGTGAAGTGCAGGAGTTTCTGGCCCAGTTGCACGCCCGCGGCCTGTTGCAGACCGAGTGACCCGATGCGCCTGATCTGCGGCATCCTGCGGCTCGACGGCAGCACGGCGTCGGACATCGAGTTGAACGCGATGGCCGCGGCGATGACCGCTCCGGGCCTCTCTCCCCATGTCGCCACAAGGCTGGATGGACCGATGGGTCTTGCCGTCCTCGATTTCACCGGGGCGGCGACGAAACCTGTCCAACTGGGCGAATGGATCGTCGCTGCGGACATGCGACTGGACCGCCCTGTCGGCGCCGACGAGGCGATCTTCGTGGACGCGCTCCAGCAGGGCGGACCCGACTTCCCCGACAGCGTCGATGGCGACTTCGCCGTCGCCTTGTGGCAGCGCGACACGGCGACGCTGTGGTTGGGCCGTGACTTCATCGGCGCCAGGCCGCTGGCGTCGACCTGCCGTCCGGGCAAATGGTTCGCCTTCGCCAGCCTGCCCAAGGGGCTGCACGGGGCCGACCTCGCGCCGGCCACCGTCGATCGGGTGGCACAGGGCGTCCGGCTGCGGCAATCCTTCTTCCGCGGGAGCGACAGCGGATTCGCGGAGATCGCCTATCTGCCGGCGGGCCACAGCCTCCGGATTCGGCCGGGCGACGCGTCGCCGCCCCCGCCGCACCGCGCCTACCGCCCGGATCCGGGGCGGGTCGGATGCTGGTCGGGTACGCAGGAGGAGGCGGCGGATGTCTTGCGCCGGTTGCTGCAGGACGCGGTGGCCAGTCGCATCCCCCGGGCGGGACCGGTCGCCTGCCATCTGAGCGGCGGCCTCGACAGTTCCGCCATCACCGTGCTGGCGGCGCGCGAAGGCCGGCGGCGGGGCCAGCCCGTGCTGGCGCTCAGCATGACGACCGAGCAACCGCTCGGACCCGCCGACCTCGACGAACGCCCGCTCATCGCGGCGGTGCTGGCCCAGGAGCCGGATGTCGCGCATTTCGTCGCGCATGACGGTCTTCGCATGCCCGGCGAGGCGGAAGATCCCGACTGGCCGGGAAGCCTGGTCGACGGATATGACGACAGGATGATGGCGCGGGCGGCGGCTTTCGGCGCCGGCCGCCTGCTCAGCGGTGTCGGCGGCGATGAGGGGGCAACCTACAATGGCGCCAACCTCTATGTTCGGCTGTTGCGGCAGGGAAATCTGCGCACCTTGATGCGCGAACTGCGCGCGCGCGCTCGACGCGAAGAAATGCCGCTGGCGAAGGCCCTTCGCGACCGGCTGATCCTTCCGCTTCTGCCGCGCATCGTCCGCGACCGCCTGGTCCGGCGGACCTCCGCGATGCATCCGACGACGGGCATACCGCGCTATCTCCACCCCGACATGCGGGAAAAGGTGCTGGAGCGGAGCATGCCGCCGATCCTCCAGGCGAACACCCCACATGAGCGCACGACGGCGTTCGCCGATCACCACATCCCCTCGCGATGCGCCTATTACGCGATCATGGGGGCGCGCCACGGCGTGGCGGTCAGCTTTCCCCTGCTCGATCGCCGCGTCGTCGATTTCATGCTGTCGCTGCCCGTCCGCATGTTCCTGTCGGACGGCTATGGCCGGCAGCCGTTTCGCCGCGCGATGCGGGGGATCCTTCCCGACAGGGTGCGGCTGGCCCGGAACAAGGTCGGGTTGTTCGACGAGAGATTCCTTGGCTACGCGCTTCGCAAGGCCGACCTTTTAGCGCGCGCCGGGGAGCTTCGTACCGCTTCCCCGGAAGCCGCGGCGATGTTCGATCTCGACGCCATAGCCGCCGGCCTCGCGCTGTTGCCCGATGCCGAAGCGATTGCGCGGTCCCCCTCGGCACGGGAAGCGCTCGCCGAGGGCGTCCCCCCCTGGCTGCCGCTGATGGCGGTCGAATGCCTGATCGCCGCCACCCGGCTCCACGCCCCGCCCGGTGCCCGCCCCGGATAGGCGCGCCGAAGGCAGGCAGCACGGCGGCGCACCTGACGCTGCCCGCCGCATCGATCGGCTGAAACGTGCGGGGTGGAACGATTCCTTTCACCTCCCCCCGTCGTTCCTGCGCGTTCGGGCCAAGCTTTGGCAGATGAACGATGATAGCCGCCGCCCCAGCCTGCCGGTCATTCGAGTGCCGCGTGCGGCCAACCGATGGCAACCGCGCCGCCGGGCCCGCTGCCAGCCGCCTCCGGCAGCTAGGCGCATGGGCTGCTGATCGCTGAGGACGGTCCGCCAAGTACAAGCCCGTATCCGCTCATTTCCGGACATCGCGGCCGCGTCTGCATTCTGCCGACACATCGGACGATTTCGCATTCGACAAGATTAGCCTGGAGTATTAATCCTGCCGCGATAGTGGGGTGTAGGATGAATATTCGCGTCAGCACCATAGGATTGTGGTCGGTGTTCAGATTTGGATACCTTGCATCCCTATGTATCTTTCTGCCGATATCGACGGTGTTCGGCATAAGCGCGCTATTTGGAGGCAAAGGCGTCTACAGTAATGGACAGCCGATCTACGGGATCGGAGCTTTGCTGCTCGCGATTTTGCTCGGTTTTGTTTTTCCCTTGTTCGGTGCGGCGATTTTGTGGCTCGGGACGGCAGTCCTTCGTTTAGCGGAAGATCGGGCGCCGCTTTTGCAGATCAAATCCGAAGACTGAGCGTGTCGGTACGCGCGGCATATTGGCTCGATTGGCTACGGTATCGCTTCTGGGGAAGTGGACTGGGCCCCATGATTCTGCTGCTGCTCGTCGTGGCCTTGGTAATGGCCTTTTTCCTCGAAAGCGATGTTGAGCGCCAAAATCGGAAAGGCGTTCCGGTGGTTGCGACCATCACGGAAATCGGATTTGGCGTGTCGAAGTATCGCCCTGGCGTCATGGCCGGGGTCGTGGCGCAGGACGAAAAAGGCGCAATTGGCACAGAATCCGTCGAAGCCGCTTTTGTCACGGGTTGCAAGGTAGGTGATAGAATCAAGGCCAGGCGCGCTGGTGCAGAGCTTATTCTAGAGCCAATGCCCTGCCGGTAGCTGCCCCTGCCGCGGCCCGGGGACTTCGGACGGAACCGAGGCGGCGGCTGTTCGCTTAGGCGCGAATGCGCTTCTTTGCACCGCCCACCGCTGCTGGAACAAGCGCGTTGCGTATCCAGCTATGCTATCTGTGGCGTCATCGACGGCTCGCCCGTCTCGACCAGCCGCGGTTGCTCACGGAATGGATCCAGCATCGCAAGCTCCATGACCGCGATCCCCGGTTGCCGCTCATGGCGGACAAGGTGCTGGTGAAGGCAGAGGTGGCGAAATTGCTTGGCGAGCGGTGGGTGGTGCCCATCCTGTGGCGCGGAGCAACGCTCCCGACGATACCGGCCTGGCCTTTCCCCTATGTGGTCAAGTCGCGTCATGGCTCGCAACAGGTGCAGATCGTCCGGAACGATGCCGACCATCGCCTTGCCGTGAAACGATCGCGGGCGTGGACGAAACAATGTTACGGAGCCTGGCTCGACGAGTGGCTCTACGGCTCGATCCCGCGCGGGATATTGGTTGAGACCTATATCGGAACTGGCGAGGCCCTGCCGGTCGACTACAAGCTGTTCGTCTTCGGCGGGGAGGTCCGGTTCGTCCAGGTCCATCTGGACCGCGCCGGCAACCATCGCTGGATCGTCTTCGACCGGGGATGGAAGCGGGTGTCGCCGGCTAGTCCGGATCCGGATCCGCCGGCACCGGCGACGCTGCCGCAGATGATCGCGGCGGCAGAATGCCTCGGGGCCGGGTTTCCCTTCGTGCGCGCGGACTTTTACGAGGTCGACCGCCAACCGATGTTCGGCGAGCTTACCTTCTACCCGGGGTCCGGCCTCGAGAAAGTAGAGCCGCTGCGGCTGGATCTCCAGATGGGCATGCTTTGGGCCGCGGCATCGGCGGCCGACTGGACGGAAGCCGCCATCAGGCTGACGGCCTGAGCCCACGGCAGGCCGACCGGAGGCGATCGCACGACTGCACAGCGACCCGTTTGCGGCATTCGGCCGATGCGGTGTGTCACCCGAAACCCGATATTCGATCTGCGAAGGCTTCAGGCGCCGCTTCTCGCGGCGGGGGTGAAACTCTGGTTCGAATAGGGTGGGACGGTCGGTCGTTTCACGACATTGAAGCCAAAACTGGCTTCCTCGTGGCAGGCATTGCACCCCGCCGTCAGGCGGTCGAACGCCGCGACGAACCGGGTCCGGTCCCTTGTCTTGATGGCCGTGTCGATCTCGGCGATCGGCTCTCCCACGAATTGGGGGATCATCGTCGTCAGGGGCCGGGGAACGCTCTTGTGATGCGGATGATATCTGACCGCATCGTCAAATCCTTCCTTCAACTCGTCCAGTTCGTAAGCCGCCAGAGGCCAGTTGTTCGCCTGGCCAGCAAACCAGAGCTTGGCGTGGCGCATCTGGGTGAGCCCCATGATCTCTCCCAAGCCGATCACATAGGGTCCGGATGCATCGGCCTGCTGCTGGGGTGGCTTCTTCTCGTTCGAGCACCCCCCGATCAGAACGCTGGCGACCATTGTGAGAAGTCCTAGCCGCCCAAGCTGCTGTCGATCCATCGTTCGCTCCTGTCCGCTCTGCCTGATCCGGTAGGACGGCACGTGATCGAAGCTACCGCAGTGGTCGGCGGCCGTGATGTCGATGTCCGCTTTCCTCGCCGAGACCTTGATCGCGGACCGGCACCTGGCCACCCCCATGCGGCCTGACCTGCCTCTGGAGCACCGCCCGGCGGCACGCCTCGATCTCGCAGACCGCCGCCGCGCACGCCGTCCGGCCGGGCAACGCATCGCGTCCGCAACGACCGCGCATCTTGACCGCGCCGGACGGGTGGGGGACAAGCGGGCCATGCATTTTCTCAAGACCTTGTTCTGGGCGGCTCTGGCGGTGATCGCGGTGATCTTCTCGCTGCGGAACTGGGTTCCGGTGCCGATCAACCTGTGGGCGGGGCTGACCGCCGACGTGAAGCTGCCGGTGGTGCTGCTGCTCGGCGCCGTGGTCGGCTTCCTGCCGACCTACGCCGTCCACCGCACCAAATTGTGGCGGCTGCATCGCCGCATCGACAATCTCGAGCGCAATGCGCTAGGGGCGGCGTCGTCCGCGCCGCTGTCCGCACCCGCGGCGCCCGATATCGCCATCCCGCCGTCCACCGGAACCGTAGAATGACCCGCAGCCCCATCTATGTGGCGATCGACACGCCCGACATCGCCCGCGCCAGGGACATCGCCGCGCGCGTCCGCAACCATGTCGGCGGAATCAAGCTGGGGCTCGAATTCTTCTCCGCCCACGGCCAGGCCGGGGTGCGCGAGATGGCCGCGCTCGACCTGCCGGTCTTCCTCGACCTCAAGCTGCACGACATCCCCAACACCGTCGCCAAGGCGGTGCAGGCGCTCAACGGCCTGAAGCCGGCGATCCTCACCGTCCATGCGGCCGGCGGGCTCGCGATGATGGAGGATGCCAAGGCGGCGGCGCCGGTTGGCACCAAGGTGGTCGCGGTGACCGTCCTCACCAGCCTCGACGGCGACGATCTGCAGTCGATCGGCGTGGCGTCCGACGCGCATGCCCAGGTCGAGCGGCTCACCCTGCTCGCCCGACAGGCCGGGCTCGACGGCGTGGTCTGCTCGGGCAACGAGGTCAAGGCCGCCAAGAAGCTCTGGCCGCAGGGCTTCTTCGTCGTCCCCGGCATCCGTCCCGCCGGCGGCAACGGCCATGCCGACCAGAAGCGGGTCATGACCCCGCGCCAGGCGCTCGACCAGGGCGCGTCGATCCTCGTCATCGGCCGGCCGATCACCCAGGCCGAGGATCCGGACCTCGCCGCCCGCGCGATCGAGGCGACGCTCTGAGCGGCACCCCGGTCGACGAGACCGGCACGCTCCTGCGCGACGGCGGCGGCTTCGTCCTCAAGCGCGATCGCGGCGGGCATTACCGGCTCGAGCTCCAGCGCACCCCGGTCGACCTCGTCGAAAAGCGCGTGCGCGTCATCGGCCTGCTGACCGGAGCCGATCATGTCGAGGCGGACGGCGTCCAGCCCGCCTGACCGACCGCTACCCCGAAAAATCGAGCGGACTCATACTGTTGCGTCGCTCTAAACCTTTTTTTCTACCGTTTTGATAGATTTTCTTTCTTCTCTTCTCATTCAGTAGAGATAAACCCTTGGCAGATCGGTTCCCCGGGGCGGGGAGAGCGGGTGCCCACCCCGCTCTCCCCAAATGGGGCCGACGAAGCAGGTTTAAAAAGGGGACATCATGAAGAAACTGCTCCTCGCGAGCGCGGCGCTGGCCGCCCTCTCCTCTCCGCTCCATGCGCAGGCCGTGCCGCCCGCGGCCGACATCGCCGACGGGGCCGAGCTGGAATCGCCCCGCGCCAACAGCGAGATCATCGTCACCGCCCGCCGCCGCCAGGAAACCGCGCAGGAAGTGCCGCTGGCGATCTCGGTGGTCGGCGCCAACCAGATCGAGAGCACCGGCAATTTCAACATCCTGAAACTCCAGCAGCTGGCTCCGACGCTGCAGGTCTATTCGTCCAATCCGCGCAATACCTCGGTCAACATCCGCGGCCTCGGCGTTCCGTTCGGCCTGACCAGCGACGGCTTCGAGCAGGGCGTCGGCATCTATGTCGACGACGTCTATAATTCGCGCGTCGCCGCCGCGGTGTTCGATTTCCTCGACGTCGGCCAGGTCGAGGTTCTGCGCGGTCCGCAGGGCACGCTCTACGGCAAGAACACCACCGCCGGCGCGATCAACATCACCACCAACCAGCCGACCTTCGATTTCGAGGGCCGTGCGGAAGTGACCGCCGGCAACCTGAAGTTCAAGCAGGCCAAGGCCGCCGTGTCGGGCCCGCTGTCGGACAAGGTCGCGGTGCGCGTCGCCGGCGGCGTCACCTCGCGGCGCGGCACGCTCTACAACCCCCGGACCAACCAATATATCAACGAGCAGGACAATCTCGGCGTGCGCGGCACGCTGCTGTTCAAGCCGACCGACGATCTCAAGATCACCCTGTCGGGCGATTACAGCAAGCAGGACCCGCTCGGCTTCGGCACCACCTTCGTCCGCGTCGGCCGCACCCAGCGCGCGATCGGCCGGCAATATGACGCCCTGGTCGCCGCCGCCAACGCCGCCGGGCGCAACTATCAGGTGCCCAGCCGCAACCCCTATGACCGGCTGACCGATCTCGACTCCAGCCTCAACGCGGGCAACAAGATCGGCGGCGCGTCGCTCAAGGCGGTCTGGGATACCGATGCCGGCACCTTCACCTCGATCACCGCATGGCGTTTCTGGGACTGGAAGCCGGAAAACGACCGCGACTTCACGGGCCTGTCGATCGTCTCCAAGTCGCAGAACCCGTCGCAGCAGGATCAGTACAGCCAGGAATTCCGCTATAATTACGATGGCGAGAAAGTCGACTTCGTCGCCGGACTGTTCGGCTTCAAGCAGCGCATCGACACCCAGGGCACCGAATCGCAGGGCATCGACGCCAGCCGCTGGAGCCTGACCGGCGCCCAGGCGAACGATCCCAGCATCCTTAACGGGCTGACGGCCACCAACACCCAATATCTCAAGAGCACCAGCGCCGCGGCCTTCGCCCAGGCCGCCTGGAAGGTGACCGACCAGCTGACCATCCAGCCCGGCATCCGCCTGAACTACGATAAGAAGTCGGGCTTCTACGAACGCGTCGTCACCAATGGCGCAGGCGCGGTGATCAACTGCACGGTCCCGCCGGGCGGGCCCGCCCTGAGCGGAAATCTGGCGGCGCAGTGCGGCGTCTATCAGCCGCAGTCGACCAGCCCGTCGGTCAGCAAGTGGAACTTCAGCTATGATCTGAACGTGAACTATAAGTTCGCGCCTGGGATCCTCGGCTATGCCACCTATGCCAAGACCTTCAAGACGGTCGGCATCAACCAGAACGGCTTGCCGCTGACCAGCGCGAACGTGCCCGATCTGACCGCGAGCACGGTGAAGCCGGAATCGCTCCACCATTTCGAGGTCGGCATGAAGACCCAGTTCTGGGATCGCAAGGCGACCTTCAACGTCTCCGCCTTCCGCACCAACATCAGGAACTTCCAGGCCACGGTGAATGGCGGCCAGTTCGGCACGGTGCGCGGCTATCTCGCCAATGCCGACAAGGTCCGCTCGCAGGGCATCGAGACCGACTTCCGCATCAACCCGAGCGAGCGTTTCCTCGCTTATGTGAGCGGCGCCTACACGGACGCCAAGTACAAGAAGTTCACCAACGCACCCTGCCCGCCCGAACTGTCGGGCGGCACGCTCCAGCCGGCCAACGCTGCGCCCGATTATTCGCAGCCGGGCGTCCCGGGTGCGCTCAGCCCGCGCCAGTGCGACATCTCGGGTCAGCGCCTCCCCGGCGTCTCGCGCTGGTCCGCTTCCTTCGGGGCAGAGGCCAATGTCCCGGTCGAGCTGCTGGCGAACGAGGGCCAGGCCTATCTCGGCGTCGACGGCAATTACCGGTCGCATTGGAACTCGAACGCCTCGCCGTCGATCTACACCGAGGTGAAGGGCTATGTCGTGACCAACGTCCGCGCCGGTTTCCGCACCGATCGGTTCGACATCTTCGGCTGGGTCCGCAACGCCTTCGACAAGAAATATATCGATCTGCTGCAGGTCGCTCCGGGCAATGTCGGCCTGATCGCCGGCACCCTCGGCGACCAGCGCACCTGGGGTGCCACCGTCAAGGCGAAGTTCTGACAACGGCCGGCGGGCAAAAGACGCTTGCTTTCAATTCCCGGCCGGTGCCTCAGGGTGCCGGCCGGGACGTTTCGACGGAAGATCAGCCGCATGTTTTCCTTCTCGCTCCCCGAACTGACCTTCGCCCATCTCGAGGCGATCGCACCCTTCATCGGCGTCGGCTTCGTCGCCCAGCTCGTCGACGGCGCGCTGGGCATGGCGTTCGGCGTGATCACCAACACGCTGCTGGTCAGCGTCATCGGCCTCGCGCCCGCGCGTGCCTCGGCCAGCGTCCATCTGGTCGAGACCTTCACCACCGCCGCCTCGGCGATCAGCCACATCAGCCAGCGCAACGTCGACTGGAAGCTGTTCGCGCGGCTGGTCCTGCCCGGCATGCTCGGCGGCGTCCTCGGCGCCTATCTCCTCGCCAATATCGACGGATCGACCGCGCGCCCCTTCGTGATGACCTATCTGATCGGCATCGGCGTCTACCTGCTCTGGCGCTCGTGGCGGATGGACCATGGCGCCGAGCACCGGCCGGCCCGGGTCATCGCCCCGCTCGGCCTGGTCGGCGGCTTCCTCGACGCGGCGGGCGGTGGCGGCTGGGGGCCGGTCGTCACCTCCAACCTGCTGGTGCAGGGCACCGAGCCGCGCCGCACGATCGGCACGGTCAACACCGCCGAGTTCTTCCTGACCTCGACGATCTCGCTGACCTTCGTCCTGACGATGGGGCTGCAGGCCTTCACCATCGCCGCGGTCGGACTGATCATCGGCGGCCTGCTCGCCGCCCCGCTCGGCGCGCTGCTGGTCAAGCGCATCGCCGCGAAGCGCCTGCTGACGATGGTCGGCACGGTGCTGGTGGCGACGAGCCTGTTCAGCCTGTGGAAGGCGCTCGGCTAGAGCGGTTTCGAGGCGGATGGAAACGTCTGCCGGCTCGGAATCGCGATGGAATAATAAGCTAGAGCGGCCGATCTGATGCAATCAGATCGTGAACCGCTCTGGGGCGATTTCCAGAGGCCGTTGCCTTTCGGGCATTGCCGCAATAGGCGGGCGCATGTCTGTCCGCTCCGAAACCCGCCTGGGCATCGTCATGGGCGTCGCTGCCTATACGATCTGGGGCCTGCTGCCGCTGTTCATCCGCGCGCTGCAGGCACTGCCCGTCGCGGACATATTGGCGCACCGGGTGATCTGGTCGCTGGCGATCCTGCTGGTGCTCGCCACGCTCGTCGGGCGCTGGGCGGCGATCCGCGCCACGATCCGCACCCCGCGCCTGCTGCTCGCGCTCGGCGCCTCGACCCTGCTGATCGCCACCAACTGGGCGATCTACGTCTACAGCGTCAACGGCGGCCACACGCTGCAGGCGAGCCTCGGCTATTTCATCAACCCGCTGGTCAACGTCGCGCTCGGGGTGCTCTTCCTGCGCGAGCGGCTGGGCCGGATGGAGGTCGCGGCGATCCTGCTCGCCGCCGCCGGGGTCGCCGCGCTGGCGATCCAGCAGGGCGGCATCCCGCTGATCCCGCTCGGCCTGGCGCTGAGCTTCGGCCTCTACGGGCTGGTGCGCAAGGTGATCGGGCTGGGCCCGGTCGAGGGGCTGCTGATCGAGACCGGCCTGCTCTTCCCGCTCGCGATCGGCTGGCTGGCGCTCATGCCGGGGGCGATGGCGCGGCCCGACAGCCCGCCGCTGTGGATGCTCGTCGCGAGCGGCTTCGTCACCACCATCCCGATGCTGCTGTTCGCCGGCGCGGCCAACCGGATGCGCTATTCCGAGCTGGGCCTGCTCCAATATATCGGCCCGACCCTGCAGCTGCTGATCGCGGTCGCGGTGTTCGGGGAGCCGATGCTGCCGATCCACCTGCTCGCCTTCGCGCTGATCTGGTCGGGGCTCGCCGTCTACGTCCTCGCCACCTGGCACCGTGGCCGGGTGACCCCGGCGCTGCCCGAATAGCGCTCAGCCCGCGGCCGGCCGCCCGCGCACCAGATCGGCATAGTCCGCCCGGATCCGGCGCGTCAGCTCGCCGATCTCGAACGACCACGGCCCCGCCGAACCGACCGGCACGATCTCGGCGGCCGATCCGGTCAGGAAGCACTGCTCGAACCCCTCCAGCTCCTCGGGCCAGATCGCGCGCTCGACGACCTCGATCCCGCGCCGCCGCGCCAGCCCGATCACCGTCTGGCGGGTGATGCCGTCGAGGAAGCAGTCGGGCGTCGGGGTGTGGAGCACGCCGTCCTTGACGAAGAAGGCGTTGGCGGCGGTCGCCTCGGCCACCTGCCCGCGATGGTCGAACATCAGCGCATCGTCGAAGCCGCGCCCCTCGGCGTGATGCTTGGACATCGTCGCGATCATGTAGAGCCCTGCCGCCTTGGCCTGGACCGGCGCGCAGTGCGGCGGGGGCCGCCGCCACGGCGCGATGTCGAGCCGAAGCCCGGCCGCGCCCGGATCGAAATAGCTGCCCCACGCCCAGCAGGCGATCGCCATGTGCGGCCGGGTCCGCAGCGCCGACACCCCCATCTGCTCCGATCCGCGCCACGCGATCGGCCGCACATAGGCGTCGGTCAGCCCGTTGGCCGCCAGCGTCGCGATGCAGGCGGCGTCGATCGCCTCGACCGACCAGGGCAGGTCGAAGCCCAGCATATGCGCGCTCTCCCGCAGCCGCCGGCTGTGCTGGCCCAGCGCGAAGATCGTGCCGTCATAGGCGCGCATCCCCTCGAACACCGACGAGGCATAATGGAGGCCGTGGGTGAGGACATGGACGTTGGCCTGCCGCCACGGGACGAGCGCGCCGTCGAGCCAGATGAAGCCGTCCCGATCGTCGAAGGTCATTTCCTCAGCCATATTTCCGCTTCCACGCACGATAATGTCGTTGCTTCGCCGTAGAAGTGATGGCAAATTACGTCAATATGGCTGTCCCAAATTCTCCCCCCAAAACTCCCCCCAAGTCTCCCGAGGCGTTTCGCGCCGCGTCGCCGCTGTTCCTGCGCGAGCCCGAAATCCGCCGCGGGGTCGAGCTGCTCTATTTCGGCTACAGCCACCTGCTGCGCGGCATCGACGAGGGGCTGGCACAGCAGGGCCTCGGCCGCGCGCATCACCGGTCGCTCTACTTCATCGCCCGCAACCCCGACATCACCGTCAGCGAACTGCTGCGCATCCTCGGCGTCACCAAGCAGTCGCTCGGCCGCGTCCTCAACGAGCTGGCCGAGCGCGGCCTGATCGAGACGCGGATGGGCCGCGAGGACCGGCGCCAGCGGCTGCTCCGCGTCACCGATGCGGGCGCCGCGCTCGAAGCCTCGCTGTTCGAGGCCCTTCGCGAACGCCTGTCGGGCGCCTATGCCCAGGCCGGGCAGAATGCGGTGACCGGCTTCTGGTCGGTGCTGGAGGGGCTGGTGCCCCCCGACGAGAAGCCGCGCATGCCGCACGCGCGCAAGCAGGGATGATCCGATGACGACGGCCTTTGATTTCTCCGCCCGCGCGATCGACGGCGCCGAGGTGCCGCTCGAACGCTATCGCGGCAAGGTGATGCTGATCGTCAACACCGCCAGCAAATGCGGCTTCACCCCGCAATATGAGGGGCTGGAGCGGCTGCACGAGCAGCTCGCCGACCGGGGCCTCGTCATCCTCGGCTTCCCCTGCAACCAGTTCGGCGCGCAGGAGCCGGGCGACGAGGCGGAGATCGACGCCTTCTGCCGCACCAGCTACGACGTCCGCTTCCCGATGTTCGCGAAGGTCGAGGTCAACGGCCCCCACGCCCACCCGCTCTACGGCTGGCTGAAGAGCAACGCCCGCGGCATCCTCGGCACCGAGGGGATCAAGTGGAACTTCACCAAATTCCTGATCGACCGCGACGGCCAGGTCTTCAGCCGCTACGCGCCGACGACCAGGCCCGAGGCGATACGCGGCGAGATCGAGGAGCTGCTGGAGGGCGCATGAGGGCTACAGCCCGGGCGCCCTCCCCGCCGCTCAATCGGGCGGCAGCGGCTCCTCGCTCTCCCCCTCTCCCTCCTCGGGGAAATAGCCCCCCCCGCGCTCGGCCTTGCGCCGGCGCAGCTCGTCCAGCCGGATGCGGCGCTTCTCGCGCGCCTCCTGCGCCGCGATCATCGCGGCCTCGTCGCGCGCCTCGTCCGGGCCCGCCGCGCTGTCGCCGCGCAGGAAGCCCGGCAATATCCCGTCGATGAACCGCCCGATCGGCGATCCCTCCTGCTCCTGGTCCAGCGCCTCGGCCGCCTCCAGCTCGGCCAGCTCGCGCTCCTCGGCCTGCACCCGCATCTGCTCCTGGCGCTGCTCGATCGCCGCCATCAGGGTCGGCGGCAGGTCGAGGTCGCCCGCCTTCAGCCTGGCCGACCCCATGAACCGGGCCCAGATCGCCGCGGGCAGGCTGCCACCCGTCACCCCGCGCATAGGCGTGTCGTCGTCATTGCCGACCCACACGCCCGTCACCAGCCCGCCCGCGAAGCCGACGAACAGCGCGTCGCGGTGGTTCTGCGTCGTCCCCGTCTTGCCGAAGGTCGGAATGCCCAGCGCCGCGCCGCGCCCCGTGCCCTGGTTGGCCGCGCTCCACAGCAGGTCCAGCATCATCTCGCGCACATGCGGGTTCATCGGCTCCCCGCGCTCGGGCATCGCCTGCGCCAGCCCGCTCGCCTTCACCGGATAGCGCCCGTTCGCGATCGCCGCATAGGCCGAGGTCAGCTCGATCAGCGTCATCCCCGACGTGCCCAGCGCCATCGACGGGCCGGAGGCGATCGGCGCCGTGATGCCCAACTGCCGGGCGGTGTCGGCCACCTTGCGCCGCCCCACCCGCTCGGCGATCCGCACCGCGGCGACGTTGCTCGAATAGGTGAAGGCGCTGCGCAGCGTCGTCGGCCCGCCATAGCTGCCGTAATTTTTCGGGCTCCAGCCGTCGATCGTCAGCGGCCCGTTGTCGACCAGCGTGTCGGGCGTCTCGCCATTCTCCAGCGCGGTCAGGTACACCGCCAGCTTGAAGGCCGATCCCGGCTGCCGCTGCGCCTGCGTCGCGCGGTTGTACGGGCTTGCCTTGTAGCTGCGCCCGCCGATCATCGCGACGACCTGCCCGTCGGGGCGCATCGCCACCAGCGCCGCCTGCGTCGCATGCACCCCGTCGCCATAACCCTCCAGCACCGACGTCAGCGCCTTGATCGCCGCCTGCTGCAGGTCGCGGTCCAGCGTCGTGGTGACGGTCAGCTGCCCGCCCTCCCGGCCGGTCCCCGCCCGCGCGGCCGCCTCTTCCGCCTGCGGCGCGACCCAGTCGACGAAATAGGTGCCCGCCGGCAGCTCGTCGGGCGCCACGCGCGGCACCGCCAGCCGCGCGGCTTCGGCTTCCGGGGGGGAGATCATCTTCTCCTCGGCCATCGCCGCGATCACCAGCCGGGAGCGCGCCTGCGCATCTTTAAGGTTCACCGTCGGGTTGAGCCGGCTCGGCGCCTTGACCATCCCCGCCAGCATCGCCGCCTCGCCGATGCTCAGCCGCTCGGGCGTCTTCTGGAAATAATGCCGCGCGGCGGCGCGCAGGCCATAGGCGCCGTCGCCGAAATAGATCGTCGACAGATAGCGCGACAGGATCTCGTCCTTGGTCAGCCAGGCGTCGAGCCACAGCGCCAGCACCGCCTCCTGCACCTTGCGCCCGATCTTGCGGTCGGACGACAGGAAGGCCGTCTTGGCGAGCTGCTGGGTGATCGTGGAGCCGCCCTGCACCGTCTCGCCCGCGCGGACATTGTGCCACAGCGCGCGCGCCAAGCCGCGCGGATCGATGCCCAGATGCTCGGCGAAGCGCCGGTCCTCGATCGCGATGAACGCCCCGCGCACATGCAGCGGCAGGTCGGCCGCATCGACCGGCGCCTCCCCCGCCCCCCGCCGCGCGATCGGCGTGCCGTCGGCGGCGAGATAGACGAAGCTCGGCTTGCGCGGCGGCTCCATCGCCCCCCATGGCGGCGCGACCCAGGTCGCCCACAGGATAGCGACGAGGATCAGGCCGAGAAAGGCGACGCCGGACCATTTGCCGAACGAGCGCCAGGACGGGCGGCGAAGCCGGCTGGGGCGGGCGGCGCCGTCCGCAACGGGCATGCTCCGCGAACGCCACGCGGCCAGAAGCCGCTCCATTTTCATTCTCAGGCTTTCGATCACCTATGTCGAACCCATAACGACGGAATGCTTCCCGCGCTTTGAGAAGCGCTCATAGGTCGATCGGACCGAAGGGGCAAAGCCACTATCGCCCAAAATGGTCGAGACGCCGCTGTTTCCCGACCGACGTCGGACGCCGGGAGGCGGCCGCCGTTTCCACTTGCCACGCGCCCACCGGAACCAAGTGCCCCAGCCGCTCGTCTGCTGTCCGGAACCGAAACAGGGAGAGATATCATGGGTTGGATCATCGCACTCATCGTCGGCGGCATCGCAGGCTGGCTCGCCAGCATCGTCATGGGCCGCAACGCCACCATGGGGATTTTCTGGAACATCGTCGTCGGCTGCATCGGCTCGCTGATCGGCAACGCCCTGTCCGGCCCGCTCTTCGGCGTGCGCGGCAGCGTCCAGAGCTTCTCGCTCACCGGCCTGCTGATCGCCTTCGTCGGCGCGGTCGTGCTGCTGGCCGTGCTCAACCTGATCCAGCGCAAGAGCGTGCGCTGATCGGGGCGGCTGCGGCCGTAGCTGGACGGGCGTGGGCGCGGCGGCGGGGGCAAGCGGTCCACGCGCCCGGGCCGCGCTTGGTCAGGCGGCGATCTGCGCCAGCGGAAGCGTGATCCGCACGATCAGGCCGTCGGGCCGCCAGTCATGCTCCAGCGTCCCGTGAAATTGACGGGTGATCGTCTTCTGCAGGAGCGAGCCGCCGAAGCCGCTGGCCGCGGGCGCGGTCACGACCGGCCCCCCGCGCTCCGTCCAGGTCACGGCCAGCGTGGCTTCGTCCTTTTCCCAGCGCACCGCGACGCTGCCCCCGGGGGCCGACAGCGCTCCATATTTGGCCGCGTTGGTCGCCAGTTCGTGGAAGGTCAGCGCGATCCCGTTGATCGAGCGATCACCGCATTTGACCGTGGGGCCATCGATCTCGATGGATGCAGGACCGTCGCTGTGCGGCTTGAGGACGGCTTCCAGCACCGAGCGGAAATCGGATTTGCGCGGCGCCCGTCCCAGTTCGTTCAGATGCCGGCTGACGAGCGAGTGCGCCGAGGCCAGCGCATGCAGGCGGCCCGAAAGCGCGTCTGCCATCTCCTGCTTGCTGGCTTCGCCGCGCGCGCTCGCGCGGATCATGCCGTCGGCGACCGCGAAGAGATTCTTGACGCGGTGGTTCATCTCCATCGCCAGCAGCGACTGTTCCTCGAGCGCGACCGAGAGCGCGCGCTCCGACGAGATCATCCGCAGGGCCATGCCCGCGAACGCCGCCAGCTCGGCCAGCGACCGGGCATGGCCGTTGTGGAAATGGCCCGCGACATCGGACACGACCCATAGCGTTCCCAGCGGCTCGTCGCCCGCGAAGAGCGGCACCAGCAACACCTCGGGAAGGATGATCCGCTCGTCGGAGATCCAGTCATAGGCGCGTTCGGAATGCACCGCGAGGACGGGCGCCCTGCGGTCGAGGACGACGCCGCAAGGGCTGAAGTCGCGGGGTGTGGTGGCGTCCTCGAACGCCGCCAGCGATCCGTGGAGATGCCGCCAACGGAACCGGCCGGCGCCGGGCTCGAACAGGCTGAACCCGGCCGACACGCCGCCGCCGATCTCCATCGCCAGTTCGACGAATCGCGGCAGGACGGCTTCGGGCTCGTCGACCATGCGCGCGGCCAGATCGAGGATCGCGGCCTTGTCCCTCGCGGAATCCGTAACGGGAATGGGCCGGCGGTTCAGTTCCCCTTCGGGATAGACGGCGTCGGCCAAATCGGCGCGGACTCGCGGGATCGTGATCATCGGGAACCGGGCTATCACGATCGCTCCCGAACCACCAACGCCGCCTGTTTCGCGAGGCGGACTTTCGCAGGGTCGCCGGTCTGGCGGCCGTCAGCCGCTGGATGGCGCCTTACCCGGCAGCCCGTTCCGGGTCGACCTAGCGGACTGCATCAGCCGCCGCATCGATCTTCCCGCGCGCCCGGGCCTCGTCATTTTGCAACCGCGCGCGAAAGTCCTTCAGCCGGACCTCCATGGCATCATGCCGTTGCTTCAACAGCGCCTGGGCGGTGCGATCGAATGGCACCGGCTGGCCCCGAACCGCCCGAGCGGACAGGTCGTTGCTCAGCCGGACCTTTTCGCTGCTGATGATGTTGCTGACGCAGACCGCGGCGCTGCTGATGGCGTTTGAGGTTTGCACGGCATTGCCTGCGATGGCGTTGCTCTGGCGTATGGCGTTCGACGCCTGGCGATTGGATTCGCGCACCCGCTCGAACGTTCGGTCATAATCGGCGCGGCTGTCGACGTTGACGAAAGTGCCGCCCCCCGCGTCGGAAACGGCCTTCAGCGCCGCGGCTTCGCCCGAAGGCAGGCCGAAGCCGATGATATTGACGATCGCGCGGGTTTGGCCGCCATTGATCCGCCGCGCGGCCGCCACCGGATCGCCGCCGCAGGTCTCCTCCCCGTCCGATACGACATAGATGATCTGTTCGCCCGGCGTGGACGAGCGGGCGAGCAGCGCCTCCGCCCGTGCCAGGCCGGCGGCAAGCGGCGTCCAACCCACCGCCCGGACCCCGGAGACCGCGGCAACGAGCCGCGCCCGATCGCTCGACATGGGGGCAAGCAGGTCGACGCCCGCGCAGGACCTGGCCTTGCCCGCCGCTCCATTGTCCCCCTGCTGCCCGAAGACGATCAACGAGGCCTCGACCGTCGACGGCAACCCGTCGACGAAGCGCGTGGCGGCCTCGCGCGCGAGATCGAGCTTGGTCTGTCCGCCGATCCTGCCCGCCATGGAGCCGGAGCCGTCGATCGCTATGACGACGCGTACAGGCAGGACGCGGGGGCCGATGTCGTCGCCCGCCCGCCCTTCCAGCGTCGGCCGGTCCAGCCCGACGTCGGCGAAGCAGCGATCCGGATTGTCGGAGATGAACGGACCGATATAGGCGCGCGCATGTTCGACGTCATCCGCGCTCCCGGCGCTCAGCGCCGTCGGCGCGTCGTCCCGAGCGTCGCTCTTGGGACCGCCGCATCCGCAGACGACCAGCGCCAGCAAAGCGGAAGCGCAGCGACGGGTGATATCCATTGTGCGAACCTGACGTCCTGACCGCGGGTCCGCCAAAATGCCGCGCCGGGCCTGGCGGATCAAGCCGGTTAGGAGGTGCGGGGAAACGCGATCCTCAATCCGGGACACTATATCAATGTATCGACCTACGCCCTCGGACCGCGCCCGGCCGGCGCAAGCGGTCGATGTGTCGCCCTTTCCCGACGCGCGATCCAGTCTTCCCTGGAGAAGACGATCGATGCTCCGGTCGATCCGTTGCTGGGCGACGAGGTCACCAGCAGCCACTGACGAATCTGGCGGGCGCAGCCA
The DNA here is from genome assembly GCF_001428605.1 of Sphingomonas sp. Root720. Taxonomy (GTDB): domain Bacteria; phylum Pseudomonadota; class Alphaproteobacteria; order Sphingomonadales; family Sphingomonadaceae; genus Rhizorhabdus. The sequence goes on along the minus strand of NZ_LMID01000014.1, from coordinate 154,582 downwards.
TCCGGCGGCGGCATGAGCCTGAAGACATGGCCGCAACCGGGCGATATGAGACGGGATGGCCCGGCTACTCCTGTTCAACAAACCCTTCGGGGTCCTGTCGCAATTCACCGACCGCGGATCGCCCACGGTGCGGTCGACATTGTCCGACTTCATCGCGGTGAAGGGCGTCTATCCCGCCGGAAGGCTCGATCGGGACAGTGAGGGCCTGCTGCTGCTATGCGATGACGGGCGGCTGCAGGCGCGCATCGCCGATCCACGCTTCAAGCTGCCCAAGACCTACCTCGTGCAGGTCGAAGGCGATCCGCAGGAGCCGGAACTGGAGCGCTTGCGGCAGGGCGTCCGGCTCAAGGACGGCATGACCCTCCCGTCCGATGTTGCGCGCATCGACGCGCCGGACCTGTGGCCGCGCGATCCGCCGATACGCCAGCGCAGGCTCATCCCCGACAGCTGGCTGAAGATCACCATCCGCGAAGGGCGCAACCGGCAGGTGCGCCGCATGACGGCGGCGGTCGGGTTGCCCACCCTCAGGCTGGTGCGCTGGTCGATCGGCGACTGGACTGTCGCCGGGATCGCGCCGGGCCAGTTCGAGGAGTCCTCTGGTCTGGACGGTTGTGCATTCCAATGAATTATCGCCATTCCTTCCATGCCGGCAACAGCGCCGATGTCGTGAAACATAGCCTCCTGATCGCCCTCGTCCGGGCCTTGCAGCGCAAAGAGGGCGCGCTGACGCTGATCGACACCCATGCCGGTTGCGGGCTCTACGACCTTGGCGGCGATCAGGCGCAACGCACCGGCGAGGCCACGCAGGGCGTGCTGCGGGCCTTCGCCGATCCGAACCCCGTGCTGGACGACTACCGCGCCGCCATACGGGCGGTGAACGTCGGGGCCGAGCCGCATCTCTACCCCGGCTCACCGCGCCTTCTGGCGCAGCTCCTGCGCCCGCAGGACGTCCTGATCCTCAATGAAAAACATCCCGAGGACGCCAGTGCCCTGCGCGGCGCGATGCGCGGCACGCCCGCTGCGGTGCATGAGCGCGATGCCTATGAGCTTTGGCTGGCGATGCTCCCGACCCGCACCGGGCGCGGCATGGTGGTGGTCGATCCGCCATACGAGCAGACGGACGAACGCGCTCGTATCACGGCCACCCTCGCCGCCGCTTGTCGCAAATGGGCGCATGGCGTGACGGTGATCTGGTATCCGCTGAAGGACCGCGCCGCGCATTGGCGATGGAAGGAGCAGTTACGCAAGCTCGGCATCCCGAAATTCATGGGCGTGGAGCATTGGCTATATGACAGCGTTCAGCCAGGTCTCTACAACGGCGCGGGTCTTTTCATCGTCAACCCGCCATACGCCTTCACCCAGGCGCTGCCGCCGCTGTTGGAAGCCCTCCGCGCCGCGCTGGCACCCGAAGGGCATAGGGGCGAGATCATAGCCGATTGGTTGAACGATTAAGATCGTCGCGGACGGCGCCCGCCCGCCGGGGACGTCTCCCCGGAATTGCCGAGAAAGCACATGCCGCAGGATCGACGGCCGATCAGGGGGCCCTTTCGTCGATCCCGTCAACGCGGTCCGGGTAGAACGCGACATGGCCCCGGATCTCGGCGACGGCATCGTAGGGCGCCTCATAGCTCCAGACGGCATTCACCGAACGCTCGCCGCCTGCGGGAATGCTGTAATAGGAAGCATCGCCTTTGTAGGGGCAATAGCTGCCATGATCGCTTCGCTCCAGCGCGGTCATGTCGACATCCTCGCGTGGGATGTACTGGACGGCCGGATAGCTGGCCTCGCGAAGCGTCAGCGCGGCGGTCGTATTGGCGATCTCCTGTCCGCCGAGCGTGACGACGACGCGATGGGGATTGCGCTCGACCGTGATGGGATGATCGGGGCTCGGGATTTTGATGATCTTGTCGGTCATGGTCCGTCTCCGGGAATTTCAGATTGGGATATAGGGCGTCCGCTCGGAGCTTGGAGCCCCCATCGACCCGCAATGTGTCGCCCGAGACCCAGCGGGCCGCGCCGAACGCGAGCAAGGCGATCGCATCGGCAATTTCGCCGGGCTGTGCACTGCGCTGCAGCGCCTGCATGCCGAGCGTGAAGTCGCGGCCTTGGGCCTTGATTCGGGGACACTATACTACTGTATCGACCTTCGGCTTCGGACCGCGCCTGGCCGGCGCAAGCGTTCGATGTGTCGCCTTTTCCTGACGCGCGATCCAGTCTTCGGCAGCGAGCGGGCAGCCGGTGCTGCCCACTCAATATTTACTATGGTGTCCCCGGAATAATAGCGGGAAGCGGATTTCAATTTAGTATTTTGTCCCGGGAATTGTCATGCGCGCTCGTCGAATGGCTTACATTGGGACAAAACTGACGTTCCCGTTTGACAAGTACAGCGGCAGGTTGATGGCCAAAACCCGACAATCGGCGATCAGCCAACTGGGCGCCAATTTCGACGGCAACTAGGCCGGATGCTGACTGTTAACTTTTATCGACACCGCTCGCGGAGTCGCATTCGCTGAGGTCGTCTTAGGCGGCATGGCTATTCGCAAGCTGGAGGGAAACCAGCCTTCCGCCTCAGGGGCGCCCCTCACTGCCACGTCTACTAAGCGTAGCGTTCACGCCAGACAGGGCGCGCTTTCAAAAGCTTGTCGGAACGGCTAGATCGTAATTGGGAGACGGTTGATTTCATGTTCGCAAGTCAGTTCGAACGCGAATTTTACGCGAGATTACACAGGTTCCTCCTAGAGGGTCCTGACGGCCGTTCGGCAAGCCGCCACGGCGATATGGCCGTGGCATCCACCCAAGGGCCGAGCCGCGAACGCAACGAAGATCGCGCTGTGGTCTGCGAGCTTATAACGAAGGTGGGCCGCCGCATCAGGCTCGCGATCGTCTGTGACGGCATGGGCGGTATGGTCAACGGCCACGATGCATCTTCGCGAGCGGCCGCCGCCTTTCTGACGACGATGATCGCCAACACCAGCGACAGAGAATTCTCGCCTCTCGATCTCATGCGTGCCTGCGAAGCGGCAAATGCCGCTGTCTATGAACGTTATGATGGCAAGGGCGGGACCACGCTAACCGCGCTATCAATTACCAGTGATTCCGGCGCCTGCGTCCACGTGGGAGACAGTCGCCTCTACGCCGTCGAACATGACGGCGACTTGAGGCTCCTTACGCGCGACGATACGCTCAGCGCGATCGTTCAGGCGGAGGCTGGGGATGTGAACGAGGACGAACTCGACAATCGGTTGCTTCAGTTCGTCGGCATCGGCCCTGTAATGACACCAGCGCTTTTCCCGGTAAATTTCGCCGGGACGAACCTTTTCTTTTTGACGTCTGATGGCACCCACGGCTTCGGCAGAAAGGCGTTGGAAGGGATGGCAGCACATGTTCGCTCGCCGATCGATCTCGCCCGTAAGGCCGTCTTCGTCGCCAATGCATTGAACGGACCTGACAACGCATCCATCGCTTGCTTAACGGCGAACACGGATGAGCCAGAAATGGAGGTCGGTGTCAGTATCGCGCGGATATGGACGCCCTCCGACCACATCGAAGTCTGGCTTCCTGATCTGCGCCGTGGCGATCATCGCGAGCAGGCTGGCCGAAGTAAGGCTGTCCCGTCAGACGCCAGCAAAGCGGCTAGCAAGCCTGCGCAGGAGCGGAAGGCGACGCGCAAACGCCCCGATCGGCCCGCAAAATTAAAGGCTTCATCGGGTGGCAATCCCCAGGATCAGGAGGTCTTGTTCCGACTAGGGGAGGCCGAGGCAGATGATTAACCTGCCTCCTCGGTATCGAACCATCGTGAAGACGCTCAACGGTGGGGGAATGTCTGATACGGTACTTTGCGAAGATTCAAATCTGTCTCGTCAAGTTGTCGTCAAATCGCTGAAGCGTGGCATTGAACCGCGCCGCTTGCTTGATGAATTGTCTGCCCTTTCGGCAATACGATCCCGATATGTGGTACAAGTTTACGATGTCGTCAGAGATTCGAATGACGATATTGTTGCTTTTGTTGAGGAATATCTTTCTGGGGCAGAACTTTTACCCTGCCACGTCGGCGCGAGTGGCGTTGACGCTCTAAAGGCTCTGTATCCAATTTGTGCGGGGATTTCCGAGATCCACGCGCATGATCTAATTCATAGGGATCTTAAGCCAGATAACATGAAGTTCGATGCCAACGGACAATTAAAGATTTTTGACTTCGGATTGGCAAAGTTGAGCACCTCGAGCGGCACGGCTTCGTTGTACTTTACTCGTGGATATACACCGCCTGAGGTTTTCAAAGCCACGCCGGCTGGAATTTTCCCTTATGCTCCGCCTGTTGATGTCTTCGCATTCGGTTGCGTTGCCATTTGGATGCTTAATGGGGGAAACCTACCAGCAGAGCTTTACGACATGCCGCCCAACCTGCCGATCCCAGGGTTCAGTTTCCGCAACTTGCAAGCGTCCGTTCCATCGTCGATCGCTAACCTGCTCCAAGCCTGTATCGATCCCAATCCAAGTTTTCGTCCGCCGATCTCCACAGTAAAGGCGGCAATCGCGGATGAACTTCTGCGCGATCAGCATAAGCTTCTTCTGACGTATAACGGCAAAGAGAACTTTGTTGATTCAACTAATCGTACTGCCAATCTTTCGTGGAATGGGAACATGATTTCCGTTGGGTACGATGGTATCAGGTTCACGGTGACAGGATTTAGCGGCACCGTAATGATAAACAATTCGCCCGCGCAGATTGGCCAGCGACTTACGGGAGCATGCGTTATCGTGTTCGGCCAAGGGGGAGGCGTCCGGGCCTCCGTTCCCTGCGCTTTGTCGCATCCAGAGGTAACTCTTTGATGTCGCTTCTTTCACCTTCATCGCCGCCCATAGGCGGACGGTATCAGATTGTTCGCTACGTTGGCGCGGGGGGCATGCAGCACGTCTACGAAGCCCAGGATGAACTTTTCCGGCGCAGTGTGGCGCTGAAAGTTCCGAAAGACAGCAGCGGCGTTCGTCGCTTTCAAAGCTCTGCTGTCGTCAGTGCGAGGGTGAACCACGCAAACGTGGCTAAAACTCTGGATTACGTGGAAGATGGCACGGGAAACTACTTGATTGAGGAATTTGTTGACGGGGCCGATTTAGGGAAAGTCGTGCCGGACGAGGTTCCAATTCTACCTCCATCGACCGTAGCCAAGATTTTTCAGCAACTTGCAAAAGGCTTGGCGGCGTCCCATCACGCTGGAGTAATTCACAGGGATCTGAAGCCGAGCAATATCATGGTACTTGGCGGCCATCATTTTTCGGGCATCAAGATTACCGATTTCGGCATCGCGAAAATGGCGGAAGCCGAAATCGGACATGGAATCGGTCCGCGCGGGAATACCACGTCAAAGACCGTCATAGGTGCGATTCCTTACATGGCACCTGAGAGCATAACAGATTTTAAGAACGCTTCTTTCGCTTCGGACGTGTGGGCGATCGCCGCCATTATGTATGAGCTGCTTTCCGGCAAGCAGCCTTTTGGACAAGGGCTTCTAAGCGTTCCAAATATTTTGAACGCCGTGCCCCCGCCACCCCCTCAGCAAATCGCTGGCGCTCAATTTAAGAGCTTGGGTGAAGAAATCATGGCCATTATACTTTCGTGCTTTGCGAAAAATGGAGCAGATCGGCCAACTGCAGATCAGCTATGCACGACTTTGGATGGCCTTTGTTTTTCTGTAGATGCCTATGAGCTTGGCACAATAAACCACAAGCAGAGCATGACGGTAGGTTTCATAACTGCCGATCACGGCCCCTCTGTCATGTATCACACGGCCAGCTTCTATGGCGGCGCCTCTGTTAGCGTTGGGGATCGTGTCTGGTTTGCAAGACACCCGGGCAAGCCTTCACCCAGGGCGTTTCCTCTTGTTAAGGTGCCACTGAAGCCATGATCGAAGAGAGCTTGTTCAGCTCTACGCTGGCCCGTGCATTTAATGTCGTGCATGACGTCGCTTTGGGGGACGCGCATGAGCATTCCTCGGATGACGACGTACCGTTTTGACTCCTTATCTCAGAACTCCATACAGCGGCGCGTTCAATTCGAGCGAGCATGCTGCAAACGCAAAAGCTTCGGAGCGATAGATCGGCAGGTTCTGTTCGGAGCAGACGTTCTTGGCGGCCGATGTGAGTGATTGGGTCTGGTCGCTAGACGCCGAAAGCGATCAGGCGGCCGCCCGACAGCGAAGCGCGCTCAGCGGCGCGCCCGCGCCTCGCCACCGCCACCTCTCACTACCGCACCCCCGCGCCTCGTCGCGCCGCACCCGCCTCGGCCAGCCAGCGCTGCGCCTCCTCCATCGACATGAAAACCCTGAGATGGGGGTGGGCCAGCGTCCGCTCGGCCTGCTCGCGGTTGGCGAGGCTGCCGACGACCACCGCGGCGTGGCCCGTGGTCAGCGCCATGCCGACGCGCATGATATCCGACAGCGCATCGGCGACGTCGTCGGCCTGGAGCGGGAAGTCGAGCGATTCGACGATGACGTCGAAATCGTCGCGGATGGCGCTCGCCCGCCGGGCCGCGCTGCCGAGCGCCGCCGCCAGCGCGGGGACGTCTTCGGGCGCCCATAGACCCTCCACGCTGATCCGGAGGATATGGGCGTTGTTATCGTAGACGAAGCTGAACACGCGGAAATCTGCCGGAAAGAGGGCCGGCGCGACGGCCTGCGCGCCGCCGAAGCGGCCGGGGCGCGCCGCGGCGGCACGGTTGAAGGCGGCGACCGTTGCCGGCCGGGATGTGGGCTGGGCTGTCCATCCTGCTCTCGGCGCAGGCTTAGAGCGATTTCGAGGCAGATGGAAACATCTGCCGACTCGGAAATCGCGGTAAGACAACACGCTGGAGCGGCCGATCCGATGCAATCGGATCGTGAACCTCTAGCCAGGCGGCGTCCGGCTTTCCACCCCGTTCGACGGCGACCGCCCTCGCCTCGCCCTGTTCGGCATGCGCTTTCCGTTTCGGGACATTCTGCCGATCCTGCGCCTCGGCGTCGGTCGGAGACCGAACGGATCGAGGACGAGGCGCGAAAGCCCTCCCCCGCCTACTCTGCCCGCCCGCCCGACGCCCCATCATCATCGAGGCGGATCAGGCTCCCCACTTCGAGTTCGTCGATGCGCAGCTTGCGGATGCGCGCCTTGCCGATGCGGAGCCGGCCGATGGCGACCGCCCCCACCGCGATCGCCCCGACCGCCAGCGCGCCGAGGCCCACCGACATCAGCGCGAGCGCGCCGACGCTGGCCGAACCCACGGCGGCCGCCCCGGTCGCCGAAGCGTGCGTGGCGACGATCCCGGGCTTCGCCACCGCCGCCGTGCGGGCCGGCCTGCCCTGTCGGCGGGCGCCCCGCGCCGCCGGCGCAGGCGGCGGGTCCAGCGTCTGTCGGTCGTCGGCCATCGTCCACCCCTTCCGTCGTCGCTGCCATCATGGCCCTCCCCCCTATCCCCCGCAATGGCGCTGTTTCCGCCATCCGGGCGATCGAGCGGCGCTCCCAAGTTCCCTTTTTGTTCTTGTCATTCGCACGATAATCCGCTAGGAAGGCCGGTCCCCAGGACCATGCCCAACGCCGTCGCAGGCCCATGCCGGAGCGAAGCCATGCACCCCCAGCCGATCCCGTCCGCACAACCCGACATCCTCGCCGCCGCGCCCCGCTGCGGCGCCCGCACCCGCTCGGGCCAGCCGTGCCGGTCGCCCGCGGTGAACGGCCGGCGGCGGTGCCGCATGCATGGCGGCAAGGGCAGCGGCGCGCCGCGCGGCAATGCCAACGCCGTGAAGCATGGCTGGTATTCTGGGCGGGTCAGGGCGATCGTCCGCTATCTGCGCGCCACCAGTCCCGGAAATTTCGGCCGGAGGGTGGCGGTCGTCGCAGCCGGGGGCGGGGGCGGGGGCGGGGCGGAAGATCTGCCAAGGCCGCCGATCCCGGCCGCGTCGAAAAGAAAAAATATAAAATTCGAAGATCAACCCCATGCACCCGGCGTTTTCGCGAAGGGCTCGCAACTGGACGCGACTGGAGGCGCGCCGAGATGGCCTGACCGACGAGGCCGCGCCCTCGCCTCCCGAGATTCCGGCCTCCGCCGGAAGGGCGCGGTGGCGAAGGGCAAGGAAAAAGGGCCTGACCCCTTGGGCAAAGAAAACTTGGCCCGCCCCCAAGCATCCTTGATTTGCGCAACGCGGTAACCGGGCCCATCTGGCACCCCATGGCATCCTTGCTCGATCCCGAAGCGCGTGGGCGCGTCATCCTGGTCGGCGCCGGTCCCGGCGATCCCGGCCTGCTGACCGTGCGCGCCGTCGAAGCGCTGCGCGTCGCCGACATCGTCGTCCATGACGGGCTGATCGATCCGCGCGTGCTCGATCATGCGCCGCCTTCGGCGCAGCGCATCTCGGTCGCCAAGAAGCGCGATCGCCACACGCTGCCCCAGGACGCGATCAACGCGCTGATCATCGCCCATGTGAAGGCGGGGTCGGTGGTCGTGCGGCTCAAGGGCGGCGATCCCTTCGTCTTCGGCCGCGGCGGCGAGGAGGTCGAGGCGGTGCGCGCCGCGGGCCTCCCGGTCGAGGTCGTCCCCGGCGTCTCCTCGGCGCTCGGCTGCGCGGCGGAAGCGATGCTGCCGCTCACCCACCGCGACTGGTCGAGCGCGGTCAGCTTCGTCGCCGGCACCTGCAAGGGGCTCGCCGAACAGAATTGGGCCGGGCTCGCCGGCCAGGGCCGCACCCTCGTCATCTATATGGGCGTCACCTCCGCCAGCCAGATCGCCGACAAGCTGATGGCCGACGGCGTCGCCCCCGGCATGCCGGTGGCGGTGCTCGAACGCGGCACGCTCGAAGGCGCGCGCGCGCTGCGGACCCTGCTCGCCGACCTCGGCGACATGGTCGTCCGCGAGGCGGTGGTGAGCCCCGCGATCATCGTGGTGGGCGAGGTCGTCCTGCTGTCCGATGCCGAAAACCGCCTCGCCGCCTTCGCGGCGCAGGCCCAACGCCAGGCGCATGTGATGGAAGACGAAGCGTGAAGATATTGACCGGCAACGATCTGATCACGGGGGACGTGACCTGGTGGACCGGCGACGGCTGGTCGCGGCACATCGAGCATGCGGTCGACGTCGACAACCAGGGCGAGGCGATCGGCGCGCGCGAGGAAGCCGCGCGCCGGGTCAACGGCCCCTATGTGATCCAGGCCGAGATGACCGACGCCGGGCCCCGCCCCGCCCATATCAAGGACCGCATCCGCGCGATCGGGCCGACCGTCCGCCCCGACCTGGGCCTCAAACCCGCCGATCCCACCATCGGCGACTGGGTGATCTGACATGTACCGCTATGACGAATATGACCAGGCGATCGTCGAGGCCCGCGTCGAGGAGTTCCGCGACCAGGTCAACCGCCGCCTCGCCGGCGAGATGACCGAGGACCAGTTCAAGCCGCTGCGGCTGATGAACGGCCTCTATCTCCAGCTCCACGCCTATATGCTGCGCGTCGCCATCCCCTATGGCACGCTGTCGGGCCGGCAGATGCGCATGCTCGCGCACATCGCCCGCAAATACGACAAGGACTATGGGCATTTCACCACCCGGCAGAACCTCCAGTACAACTGGATCAAGCTCGCCGACGCGCCCGAGATCCTCGCCGAGCTGGCGACCGTGCAGATGCATGCGATCCAGACCAGCGGCAACTGCATCCGCAACATCTCGTCCGACCAATATGCCGGCGCCGCCGCCGACGAGGTCGAGGATCCGCGCCCCTGGGCCGAGCTGCTGCGCCAGTGGAGCACCTTCCACCCCGAGTTCAGCTACCTGCCGCGCAAGTTCAAGATCGCGGTGATCGCGAGCGACGAGGACCGCGCCGCGGTCAGGCTCCACGACATCGGGCTGCAGATCCATCGCGACGCCGCGGGCGAGGCGGGTTTCCGCGTGTTCGTCGGCGGCGGGATGGGCCGCACCCCGATGGTCGCCCCGGTGATCCGCGACTTCCTGCCCAAGGCCGACCTGCTCGCCTATGTCGAGGCCTGCCTGCGCGTCTACAACCGCTACGGCCGCCGCGACAATCTCTACAAGGCGCGGATCAAGATCCTCGTCCACGAACTCGGCGCCGACGAATATCGCCGCCAGGTCGAGGCGGAATTTCTCCACACCCGCACGCTCGGCCTCGACGCGCCCGAGGCGGAGTTCCAGCGGATCGCCGACAGCTTCGCGCCGCCCGCCTTCGAGACCGGGCTGCCCGACGACATCGACCGGAACGACCCGGGCCTCGCCCCCGAGTTCCTGGCGTGGGTCGACCGGCAGGTCGCCGCGCACAAGGCGCCGGGCTATGCGATCGTCAACATCAGCCTGAAGCCGACCACCGGCATCCCGGGCGACGCTTCCTCGGCGCAGATCGACCTGATGGCCGATCTCGCGGAGGCCTACGGCTTCGACGAGCTGCGCATCACCCATGCCCAGAACGTCGTCCTGCCGCATGTGAAGAAGGCCGATCTCCACGCGATCTGGCAGAAGCTCGACGCGGCCGGCCTCGCCACCCCCAATCTCGATCTGGTCGGCGACATCATCGCCTGCCCGGGCCTCGATTATTGCAGCCTCGCCAATGCCCGCTCGATCCCGCTGGCGCAGAAGATCGCCAAGCGGTTCGGCGATCTCGACCGGCAGCGCGACCTGGGCGAACTCAAGCTCAAGATCTCGGGCTGCATCAACGCCTGCGGCCACCACCATGCCGGCCATATCGGCATCCTCGGCGTCGACCGGAAGGGCGAGGAGAATTACCAGCTCTCCTTCGGCGGATCGGGGGCGGAGGACGCCAGCCTCGCCAAGATCATCGGCCCCGGCTTCTCCGAGGACGGGGTGGTCGACGCGATCGAGAAGGCGGTCGACGTCTACACCGCGCTGCGCGACGACGGCGAACGCTTCCTCGACACCTATCGCCGGGTCGGCGAAGCCCCGTTCAAGGAGGCGATCTATGGGTGATCTCCTCGTCTCGCCGCGACCGTCCCCGCTTTCCGTCATCCCGGGCCCCAGTCGCGCCATCCCAGCGAAGGCTGGGATCTCGGGAGGCCATGCGGCGCCCTCATCTCCCGAGATGCCAGCCTTCGCTGGCATGACGAACACCGCAGCAGGGACCGCGCATCATGGGTGATCTCCTCTCGCTGCCCTCCCCCTTTTTCGTCATCCCGGGCCTGACCCGGGATCCCGCTTCTTCCTTCTTCAACACCGCCGAAAAAAGCGGGATCCCGGATCGAGTCCGGGATGACGTGGAGCACGGCCATCATGGGTGATCTGATCCGCTTCCGCGACGACGAGACGCATGAGGAGCCGGCCGTCACCCTCGACGCCTTCCTCGGCCAGTCGAACGCGACCGCCGTCCGGCTCGAGCCGACCGACGACCCGCGCGAACTCATCCCCCATCTCGACCGGCTGTCGCTGATCGAGGTGTCCTTTCCCAAGTTCCGCGACGGGCGCGGCTATTCGATCGGCAGCATCCTGCGCGAGGCGGGCTATGCCGGCGAGCTGCGCGCGGCGGGCGACGTGCTGGTCGACCAGATCGGCCCGATGCGCCGCTGCGGCTTCGACGCCTTCCTGAGCGACGCCGAGATCGACCGCGACACGCTCGCCCGGCTCGCGGCGCTCTACGACGACGTCTACCAGAAGACCGTCGACGGCCGCCGCCCGATCTGGGCCAAGCGGCATGGCTGAGACCGCCCGCCGGATCGACCGGATCGACACCGCCCCGCGCTTCACCGCGGCCGACGTCGCGCGCCTCAACGCGCGCTTCGAGGGCGCGACGACGCAGGCGGTGATCCGGGCGGTGCTGGAGGAGGGGCTGCTCGGCCGCGTCGCCGTGGTCTCCTCCTTCGGGGCGGAATCGGCGGTGCTGCTCGACCTGGTCGCGGCGGTCGATCCGTCGACCCCGGTGGTCTTCCTCGACACCGGCAAGATGTTCCAGGAGACGCTCGACTATCGCGACACGCTGGTCGATCGGCTGGGCCTGACCGGGCTGCGCACCGTCGCCCCCGAGCCGGCGACGATCGAGGCCAGGGACGGCACCGGGCTGCGCTGGTCCTACGATCCCGACGGCTGCTGCGAGATCCGCAAGGTGCTGCCGCTCGCCGCGGCGATGAAGGGCCTCGACGCGTCGATCACCGGCCGCAAGGGCTTCCAGGCTTCGACCCGGTCGGGGATCGCCCGCTTCGAGCTGGACGGCGACCGGATCAAGTTCAACCCGCTCGCCGACTGGACCAAGGCCGATCTCGACCGCTGGTTCGAGGCGCGCGACCTGCCGCGCCATCCGCTCGAATCGCAGGGCTATCTGTCGATCGGCTGCGCGCCGTGCACCAGCGTGGTCAAGCCGGGCGAGGATCCGCGCGCGGGCCGCTGGCGCGGCTGGGACAAGGTCGAATGCGGCATCCACGGCGAACCGATCGTCCGCCCCGGGGAGGAGCCCGTCTTCTGATCGGGCTGGCCGGCGTTGCCCGCTACTCGATCAGGAACAGCCCCAGCTTGTAGATGACGTAGAACGGCATGCAGACGACCGCCATCGTAAGGACGCGGTCCATGACATGATCGATGCGGTCCATCTTCGCACCCTCTCCCCCACCGGGCCCGCTTTTGCGGATCCTGCGGGGGAGAAGATCACGAATCGGAAGGCTTGTCACGCCCGGCCTGCGCGGGCCTAGTCGTCATAGTCGGTGGTGCCGTAATAATCGTCGGCCAGATCCGAGAATTTGGTGAAGCGCGCCTCGAACTTCAACGGAATCGTCCCCGTCGAACCGTGGCGCTGCTTGGCGATGACCAGCTCGGCCCGGTTGTGCGCGCGGGCCATCTTGACCTTCCATTCCTCGAAGGCGGTCACCTCGACGGCGCTGTCGCCCGCCTCGATCGAAGCCTCCTTCGGCCGCAGCAGGTTGAGATAGTAATCCTCGCGATACACGAACCACACCATGTCGGCGTCCTGCTCGATCGAGCCCGATTCGCGCAGGTCCGACAGCACCGGCTTCTTGTTCTCGCGCTGCTCGACCGCGCGGCTGAGCTGGGAGAGCGCGATCACCGGCAGGCTCAGCTCCTTGGCCAGCGTCTTGAGGCCGCGGCTGATCTCGGAGATCTCCTGCACGCGGTTGCCGTCGGACGACTTGCCCGATCCCTGCAGCAGCTGGAGATAGTCGACGATGATCGCGCCGATCCCGCGCTGCCGCTTCAACCGGCGCGCGCGGGTGCGCAGCGAGGCGATCGTCAGGCCGGGCGTGTCGTCGATGTAGAGCGGCAGGTTCTCGAGATCCTGCGCCGCCCGCGCGAAATGGGCGAACTCCGCATGACTCATCTTGCCCATCCGGATCTGCTCGGAACTGATCTCCGCCTGCTCGGAAAGGACGCGGCCGGCCAGCTGGTCGGCCGACATTTCCAGGCTGAAGAAGGCAACCGGCGCCCCGACGGTGTGGGCGACGCCGTCCTGCTGGTCGCGGATGTAGCGCTGCGCGACGTTGAAGGCGATGTTGGTCGCGAGCGAGGTCTTGCCCATGCCGGGACGGCCCGCGAGGATGATGAGGTCGGACGGATGCAGCCCGCCGATCTTGGCGTTCAGCCGCTCGAGCCCGGTGGTGAGGCCGGCGACATGGCCGCCCGAGTTGAGCGCCGCGCTGGCGGTCTCGATGACGACCTTGGTGGCCTGGGCGAAGCTCTTGACGCTGCCTTCCTCGCCGCCCTCCTCGGCGACCTTGTAGAGCGCGATCTCGGCCTGCTCGATCTGCGCCTTGGGATCGACCTCCTCCGAGGTGTCGAGCGCGCCCTCGACCATGCCGCGGCCGACCGCGACGAGCGCGCGGAGCAGGGCGAGGTCGTAGATCTGGTTGGCGAAGTCGCGGGCGCCGATCAGCGCCGCGCCGCTGCCGGTCAGCTGCGCCAGATAGGCGGGCCCGCCCAGCTCGCGCATGCCGATGTCGGCCTCGAACATCGGCCGCAGCGTCACCGGCGTCGCCAGCATGTTGCGATCGAGCATGCGCAGGATCGCCTCATAGATGCGGCCGTGGAGCGGCTCGAAGAAATGCTCGGGCCTGAGCTTGACCTGGATATCCTCGACGATGCGATTGTCGAGCATCATCGCGCCCAGCAGCGCGGCTTCCGCCTCGACATTGTGCGGCAAGGCGGGTGGCTCGCCCGGGGTGGGCGGCAAGATCGGTACGGGCTCGGCCATCGCGCGATTATCCGCCCGCCGGAGCGCCGCCGCAAGCTCTGTTACGTAAAAGTTCGGGGGGCCGATCTGTGGATATTTTTCTTGCAGAGCATACAGCAAGCATCCACAATGTAAGCATGCATACAGATTTGAGTCGACGTGTTTCCTTTCTGATGCACGATATTGCGCGCCGGTCCCGCTACTGGTTCGACGCCCGCGCCCGATCGCGCGGACTGACCCGCGCCCAGTGGCGCATGCTGCTCTATCTCGACCGCTATGATGGCCCGACCCAGAGCGAGGTCGCCGAAATGCTCGACGTCGAACGGATCACCCTGTGCCGCATGGTCGACCGGCTGGCCGAGAGCGGCCTCGTCGAGCGGCGGGCGGATCCCTCCGATCGCCGCGTCTGGCGGCTCCACCTGACCGCGAAGGCGATGCCCCTGGTCGAGAATCTCACCGGCATCGCCAACGAGATGGAGGACAATCTGCTCGCGCCGCTCGACGCCGGGCAGCGGGCGACGCTGACCGGCCTGCTCAACATCGTCCGCGACAATATCCGCGATCAGGACGAACGGGCCGAGCAGCCTCTCGCGGCGGACGCGCGGCGATGAACGAGATGCGTGCCATCGCCGGCGACACGGCCGAGACCGCCCCGGCCGCGCGCGGCGAGCGCCGGCTGGGCCGGCTCGCCGCGATGCTGTCGGTGCCGCTGCTGCTGCTCGCCGTCGGCCTCTATTTCTGGCTGACCGGCGGGCGAACCGTCTCGACCGACAATGCGCAGGTCAACGCCCATGTCGTCGAGGTCAGCGCCGAAGTCGCCGGCCGCATCACCGAAGTCCATGTCGGCGAGAACCAACCGGTGAAGAAGGGCGACCTGCTCTTCCGGATCGATCCCCAGCCCTATCGCATCGCGCTGATGCAGGCCGAGGCCGCCGTCGGCAACGCCGAGCTGACCGTCGCCCAGCTGCAGAGCACCTATCACGCCAAGCAGGCCGACACCGCCAAGAGCGCGTCGGACGTCACGCTGGCCCGCGACACGTTCGGCCGGCAGCAGGAACTGCTCGCGCGCGGCTTCACCACGCGCGCCTCCTACGATTCCGCCAAGGCCGCGCTCGCCGCCGCCCGCGCGCAGCAGGCCTCGGCGCGTTCCGAAGCCGAATCGGCGCGTGCGGTGATCGGCACGTCGCGGGCCGGCGGCCATCCCCAGATCGAGGCGGCGGTCGCCGCGCGCGATAAGGCCGCGCTCGACCTCGCGCGCACCGAGGTCCGCGCGCCCATCAACGGCCGCATCAGCCAGGCCGACAAGCTCCAGCCCGGCACGATGGCGATCCAGATGCTGCCGATGGTCAACGTCGTCAGCGACCATGGGTACTGGATCGACGCCAATTTCAAGGAAACCCAACTCGACAAGGTCCGCATCGGCCAGCGCGCGGACATCGAGCTCGACGCGCTGCCCGGGCGAACCTTCAAGGGCCATGTGATCGGCATCAACGCCGGCACAGGCTCGCAATTCTCCCTGCTGCCGCCGCAGAACGCGACCGGCAACTGGGTGAAGGTCACCCAGCGCGTACCCGTTCGCATCCAGATCGACGACCGGCTCGACCGGCCGCTCGTCGCCGGCTGGAGCGCCCATGTCACGGTGCACGTCGCCGATTGAGTTCCTCCCCCGAGGCAAACTGGAAGCCTGCAGACCCACAAGGATCTGCAGGCTTCGCTTTGCCGGCGCCGGCGAGAAGCGTGAAGCGCTTTCACCGCGGCCGATCAGGCGCTAAGGCGCAGGGAGAATGTCCGATCCGCGCATCATCGCCATCGATCTCGATGAAAAGACGATCATCTGGCGCAATGCCGATGTCGAGCAGGAACGGCGCGTCGCCATCTTCGACCTGCTCGAGGGCAATTATTTCAAGCCGCTGCGCCCCTATCCGCAGGACTATGCCGGCCCCTATCGGGTCAAGCTCAGGGTCGAGGAAGGCCGGCTGGCGATCGACGTCCATGCGGAATCGAGCGACCTGCTCGAAACGCTGATCCTGGGTCTCGGCAGCTTCCGCCGGCCGATCAAGGATTATTTCGCGATCTGCGACAGCTATTTCCAGGCGATCCGCACCTCGACCGCGCAGCAGATCGAGACGGTCGACATGGCCCGGCGCGGTATCCACAACGAGGCGGCCCAACTCCTCAAGGAACGGCTGGAGGGCAAGATCGAGGTCGACTTCGACACTGCCAGGCGCCTCTTCACGCTGATCTGCGTGTTGCACATCCGTGGCTGAGCCGGTCGACATACGCGAACTGGCGGGCCGCGTCCTGATCGACGCGGCGCGCGGGGTGGCCGCCAACGCCCATGCGCCCTATTCGCGCTTCGGGGTCGGCGCGGCGGTGCTGCTCGCCGACGGCCGGATGATCACCGGCGCCAATTTCGAGAATGCGAGCTACGGGCTGTCGCTCTGCGCCGAGACCGTGGCGCTGGCGAGCGCCAACAGCGAGGGACATCTGCGCGACGTGGTGGCGATCGGCGTGACCGGCGGCCAGCTGAAACGCGACGGATCGATCGCCGGATCGGCGCTGGTCACGCCCTGCGGCCGCTGTCGCCAGATCATCAACGAGGCGGCCCAGCTCGGCGGCCGCGACATCGATATCTATTGTGGATCGGCCGACGGTGGCGCCTTCGCCTATTTTCGGGCATCGGAATTGCTGCCGCACGCTTTCGGGCCGTCCGATCTCGGCATCGCATAAAGGGGAATCGCAGCTTCATGTCGATCATGTCGGACAAGTGGATCCGCGAGCAGGCGCAGAATCACGGGATGATCGAGCCCTTCGTCGAGGCGCAGCGGCGCGACGGCTGCATCAGCTACGGCCTGTCCTCCTACGGCTATGACGCCCGCGTCGCGCCCGAGTTCAAGATCTTCACCAATGTCGATTCGGCGACGGTCGATCCGAAGAACTTCGCCTCGAACAGCTTCGTCGACCGTGAGACCGATGTCTGCATCATCCCGCCGAACAGCTTCGCGCTGGCGCGCACCGTCGAATATTTCCGGGTGCCGCGCGACGTGCTGGTGATCTGCCTCGGCAAGTCGACCTATGCGCGCTGCGGCATCATCGTCAACGTGACCCCGCTCGAACCCGGCTGGGAAGGCCATGTCACGCTCGAATTCTCGAACACGACGCCACTCCCCGCCAAGATCTACGCGAACGAGGGCGCCTGCCAGTTCCTCTTCCTCCAGGGCAACGAGCCCTGCGAGATCAGCTATGCCGACCGCGCCGGCAAATATATGGGCCAGCAGGGCGTCACGCTGCCGCGGCTGTAACTGCCTTCCCCGAGGGGAGGGCTTTCGCTACCGACGCCCGCCCTTGTGCCGGATATTGGCCGGCCTGCCCCGACGCCCCATCATCGGCCGGCTCTTGCCCTTGCCGTCACGGCGCGGACCGCCGCGCATCGGCAGGTGGCTCGCCCCTTCCTCCAGCTCGAAGCGCAGCGAGCCGTTGATCGGGTTGGCTTCGACCAGCCGCAGCCGGAGCTTCATGCCCGACGTGTAGCGATCGCCGCTCTCCTCCCCCTCCAGCGCGCGGGCCGCCTCGTCATAGCGGAAGCGCTCGGCGCCGAGGGTCGACACCGGAACGAGCCCGTCGCCCCCCAGCCCCTCGACCGTCGCGAAGAAGCCGAAGGACTGGACCCCGGTGATCCGCGTGTCGAGCAGCTCGCCGATCTTGGTCGACAGGAACGCCGCGACGTAGCGGTCGATCGTCTCGCGCTCCGCCTCCATCGCGCGGCGCTCGGCCTGGCTGATCAGCTCGCCGATCGCGGTCATCCGCTCGGCCTCTTCCTGGGTCAGCGCGGTCCGGGCGGGGATGTCGCTCGACTTGCCCGGGCCGTTGAGCTTCGGCTTGCCGCCCTCCAGTCCATAGGCACCGACCAGCGAGCGGTGGACGAGCAGGTCGGCATAGCGGCGGATCGGACTGGTGAAATGCGCGTAGCTGCCCAGCGCCAGCCCGAAATGACCGGTGTTGGCCGGGGCATAATAGGCCTGGGTCTGGCTGCGCAGCACCTGTTCCATGATCTGCGGCTTGATCGCCTCGTCGGTGATCTTGCCGAGGATATGGTTGAAGGTGGCGGGGCGCACGACCTGGCCGAGCGCGAATTCCATGTCGAAGGTGGCCAGATACTCCTTGAGCGCCACCAGCTTCTCGCGGCTCGGCGGCTCATGGTCGCGGTACATCACCGGCGCCTTCTTCGCCTCCAGCGCCTTGGCCGCCGCGACATTGGCCGCGATCATATAGTCCTCGACCAGCCGGTGCGCGTCGAGCCGCTCGCGCGGCGCGACCGACAGGATACGGCCCTTCTCGTCCAGCACCACGCGGCGTTCGGGCAGGTCGAGGTCGAGCGGCTCGCGCGCCTCGCGCGCCTTGAACAGCGCTTTCCAGCAGGCCCAGAGCGGCTTCAGGGCGGACTCCACCAGGGCGCCATCCCAGCGAAGGCCGGGATCTCCGGAGATGGGCAGTTCGCTACCCTCCCGAGACCCCGGCCTTCGCTGGGGTGACGAAGCAGCATCGATCGCCGCCTGCGCGTCCTCATAGGCGATGTTCGCGGCCAGCCGGACGACCGCGCGGGTGAAGCGCCATGTCGCCAGCGTGCCGTCGGCCTTGATCGTGAGGTGGCAGGCCATCGCCGCGCGGTCCTCACCCTGCTTGAGCGAGCAGATGTCGGCCGACAGCGCCTCGGGCAGCATCGGCACCACGCGGTCGGGGAAATAGACGCTGTTGCCGCGCTTCTTCGCCTCGCGGTCGAGCGCCGATCCGGGACGGACGTAGAAGGAGACGTCGGCGATCGCCACGATTGCCCGGAAGCCGCCGGGATTGGCGGGATCGTCGTCGGGCGCCGCCCAGATCGCGTCGTCATGGTCGCGCGCGTCGGCAGGGTCGATCGCCACGATCGGCAGGTCGCGCAAATCCTCGCGACCATCCCCCAGGTCGAGCCTGGGCACCAGTTCGGCCTCTTCGAGCACCGCTTCCGGGAAGATATCGGGAATGCCGAGCTTGTGAATCGCGACGAGGCTGAAGGAGCGCGGCGCGAACGGATCGCCCAGCCGCTCGGTGACGCGCGCGGTTATGCGCGGCGGACGGCCCGCCTTCTCGGCCAGCACCAGATCGCCGGCATCGGCGTCGCCCGCATCCGAAACCAGCGTGTCGCGCTTCTCGCGCTTGTCGACCGGACGCAGCCATAATTTGTCGCCCTCGCGGTGGAGGACGCCGAGCATCAGCTCCTCGCCGCGCGCGAGCTTCTTCAGCGGATGGGCGATCCAGCCCTTGCCCGCTTCCTCGGTGCGCGCGAGGATCCGCTCGCCGACGCCGAGCGCCGGGCCCTTCCGCCCGCGCACCTCCTTTACGCGCAACTGCGGCGGAGGACCATTCTCGCCATGCCAGGTCTCGGGCACCGCCAGCGCGACGCCCTCGTCGGTGACGTCGGTGATCCGCAATACGGTGACCTTGGGGATCCCGCCCATCTTGTGGAAGGCCCGGCCCCGCGCGCTGTCGATCAGCCCTTCGTCGGCCATGTCCTTGAGCAGCGCCTTCAAGGCGATCTTCTCATTGCCTTGCAGGCCGAACGCACGGGCGATCTCCCGCTTACCGGCTGGCACGTCCGACTTGGCGATGAAGTCGAGGATCTGTTCGCGGGTCGGGAGACCGGCAGGCTGGGGGCGAGGCATGTCCATCACATAGGGACCGCGAGACACTTCGTCACCTCCGGCGATATCGGCGGCAAGGCAGGGTGTTTGATGTCGATCAAACGCTATTGCGATTGATTTGCACTAAGAATTGCGATAGCCCGGTGAGGACCAAGGGGATTCGATCGTTGACCATGCATGCGACGCTGGAGCGGGGATCAGAGGCGGAGAGCGACGCGCTCTACTTCGCCGATCTGCCCGATGCGCGGGAGAGCGCCACGGTCCCGCCGCCCATCGAGCGTTCGGTCTACGGTGCGAACCGCAATCCGAACTGGCCGACGATCATCGCGATCGTCGCCCTCCACGTCGTCACGCTCTATGGTCTGGTGACGTTCGACGTCATCCACATCGCGGAGAAAAAGAAGCCACTGGTCGTCGAGCTGATCGCCGAGCCGCCGGCACCGCCCGCCGAGAAGCCGAAGCCCGAGCCGGTGGTGATCGAGAAGGTCCAGCCGATCGTCCTCGCACCGCCGCCGATCGTCCAGACGCTGGCGCCGCCTCCGCCGATCACCGTCACCACCGCACCCCCGCCGCCCAAGCAGACCGCAGTCGCCGCGCCGCCGCCGGCGGGCCCCGTGACGGTGGGCAATCTCGACGAGCGACTGCTAGAGGGCAACCCGCCGCGCTACCCGATGGAATCGCGCCGCAAGCATGAACAGGGCACCGTCGTGGTGCGGCTGCTGATCAGTACCGATGGGCGGGTCAGCGAGATCTCGATCGCCCAGAGCAGCGGCTTCGAGCGGCTCGACAAGGCCGCCCTCCAGGCGATTCGCGGATGGCGCTGGCAGCCGATCGTTCGCGACGGCCAGCCGGTCGAGGTGCGTGGCCTCTACAGCATGCCCTTTACGCTGAACGGCTGACCCGCATGATGATCGCGATTCCGGGCGTGCTGTCGGGCCGCGCCCTCGACCATGTCCGCACGCTCGTGACCGGGGCCGAATGGATCGACGGCAACGCCACGTCGGGCCACCAGTCGGCGCTCGCCAAGAAGAATCGGCAGTTGCCCGAGGACGACGCCGCGGCCCGCGAGGCGGGCGGCCTCATCCTCGACGCGCTCGGGGCGACGCCGCTGTTCATCGCGGCCGCGCTCCCGCTCAAGGTCTATCCGCCGCTGTTCAACCGCTATGGCGGGGGCGAGCACTTCGACACCCATGTCGACAACGCGATCCGCCTGAAGCGCGGCACCGATTTCCGTATCCGTTCGGACCTGTCGGCGACCCTCTTCCTGGCCGATCCCGACAGCTATGACGGTGGCGAGCTGGTGGTAGAGGACACGCTCGGCACCCATCAGGTCAAGCTCGCCGCCGGCGACATGATCCTCTATCCGGCATCGAGCCTCCACCACGTCACCCCGGTGACGCGCGGCGAGCGGCTCTGCTCCTTCTTCTGGATCCAGAGCATGGTCCGCGACGACGGCGCCCGCCGCACGCTGTTCGATCTCGACACGGCGATCCAGGCGGTCGGCGCCGACCGCGGCCAGGACGATCCGGCGATCATCAAGCTGACCGGCGTCTATCACAACCTGCTGCGGCGCTGGGCGGACGCCTGACGCCTGTCAACGCATGAACGTCATGGCGTAAGCCGGGCGCGCGACAGAAAGCATGAAGGGACGATGCGCCCCTCCGCCGTCCAAAAGGCGTCCCGTGACCGTGAATTCCGCTTGCGCGGGAATGACGGACCAATGGACGGGTTTCGCCTTACGCCGCCTTGCGGGCGCGGCGGGCCTTTTCGAGCTTCTTGAGCACCATGTCGCGCTTCAGGCGCGAGAGATGGTCGATGAAGAGAACGCCTTCGAGATGATCCATCTCATGCTGCAGGCAGGTCGCGAGCAGGCCTTCCAGCCGCTCCTCGTGCTTCTCGCCCTTCTCGTCGAGCCAGCGGGCGTGGATCACCGCGGGTCGCTCCACCTCGGCATATTGGTCGGGAACCGACAGGCAGCCCTCATTGTAGACCGACTGCTCGTCGGACGGCTCGAACAGCTCGGGATTGACGAAGACGAGCGGCTTGCGGACCGGCTTGCCCTCGGCGTCCTCTTCTTCCTGCAGGTCGATGACCAGCACACGCTTCGGCACACCGACCTGGATCGCGGCAAGGCCGATGCCCGGCGCGTCGTACATCGTCTCGAACATGTCGCCGATCAGGGCGCGCAGATCGTCGTCGACCGAGTCGACGGGCGTGGACTTGGTGCGCAGCCGCGGGTCGGGCGCTTCGAGGATCGGACGGATGGCCATTGAGCCGAGCTAGGTATCCGGGGCCGAATCGTCAAGACGATCAGCGTTCGACACCCTCCCCTGTCGAGGAGGGTGCCTCAGGCGGTCAGTCGGCCGCTTGGATCAATCGGCGCCGGCGATCGCCGCACCGATCGCGATGCCCGCGATCGCGCCGATCAGCGCGTCGCCGCCACGATCGCGATGATAATAGCCTCCGCGCGGATAGCCGTAGCCATAACCATAATAGCGCGGTGCATAGCGATAGCGGACCGGCGGATAATAGCCGTAGCCACGTCCGCCCCAGCGATCGCCACGCCAGTTGCGATCCCCGCGCCAGCCACGGTCGCCCCGCCAGCTACGGTCGCCCCGCCAGCGGCGGTCCCCGTCCCAGCGATGACCGTCGCGGCCATAGCCCCCGCGATCGCGCGCCTCGGCGGGCACAGCCGCCGCAACGGCGCTGGTGACGGCAAGCGCCGCGACCAATTTGGTGAATAATCGTCTCATCAGCAAAGCTCCTTACCCTTTTGGGTCCGAGCTGGAGTCGGCCGGCGTCGAGAATGGGCGAATCTATCTTAACCGTGGCAGAACGGCCAGGGGCCCCTTCCCGTTCCCCGGTCAGCTCACCGGGCGGCGCGCGCGCAACGCCTGCGCCAGGGTGCCTTCGTCGAGATAGTCGAGTTCGCCGCCCACCGGCAGGCCATGGGCCAGCTGCGTCAGGCGGATGGGGAAGCTTTCCAGCCGGTCGGCGATATAATGGGCGGTGGTCTGCCCTTCGAGCGTGGCGTTCATCGCCAGCACCACCTCGTCGATGCCGCCGGCGGCGACGCGGCCGATGAGCAGGTCGATCGACAGATCCTCGGGCCGCACGCCTTCGAGTGCGGAGAGCCGCCCGCCGAGGACATGGAAGCGACCCGGAAACAGCCGCGAGCGATCGAGCGCCCAGAGGTCGGCGACCTCCTCGACCACGCACAGCATCCGCGCATCGCGCCGTGGATCGGAACAGATGCCGCAGGGGTCGTCGGTGTCGACATTGCCGCAGACATGGCAGCTCGTCAGCTTCTCGTTCACCACCTCGAGCGCGCGGAGCAGCGGCGCCAGCGCCGCCTCGCGCTTCTTGAGGAGATGAAGCACCGCGCGCCGGGCCGAACGGGGGCCGAGCCCGGGCAGCTTCGCCAGGGCCTGGGTGAGGGTTTCTATCTCGGCGGACGACATGGTCCATCGATATGGGCTTGCATCATCGCAACGCAAGCGTTTCAGAGGGACCATGCGCATCGCCTTCATGGGAACCCCCGATTTCGCCGTGCCGACGCTCGACGCGCTGGTCGCGGCGGGCCACGAGCTGGCCGCCGTCTATTGCCAGCCGCCCCGCCCCGCCGGGCGCGGCAAGGCGCTGATGCCATCCCCCGTCCAGCGTCGCGCCGAGGAGCTGGGCATAGCGGTCCGCACCCCGGCCACCCTGCGCGATGCCGAGGCGCAGGCCGGCTTTGCCGCGCTCGACCTCGATGCCGCGGTGGTCGCCGCCTACGGGTTGATCCTGCCGCAGCCGATCCTCGATGCGCCGCGCCGGGGCTGCCTCAACGTCCATGGCTCGCTGTTGCCGCGCTGGCGCGGCGCGGCGCCCGTCCAGCGCGCTATCCTCGCCGGCGATCCGGTGACCGGGGTGACGATCATGCGGATGGAGCGCGGGCTCGACACCGGGCCGATGCTGGCGACCGTCGAAACCCCGGTCGCGGGCAAGACGGCGGGCGAGCTGACCGACGAACTGGCGCGCCGCGGGGCGGCACTGATGGTCGATGTCCTCGCGGACCTTCCGGCCTATCCGCCGGTGGTCCAGCCCGAGGAGGGCGTCACCTATGCCGCCAAGATCGACAAGGCCGAGGCCCGGATCGACTTCGCCGAGGCCGCCGGGCAGATCGAGCGGCAAGTACGCGCCTATAACCCAGCCCCCGGCGCCTGGTTCGAACATCTGGGCGAGCGCATCCGCATCCTCGCCTGCGAGGTCGTCGACCGGCATGGCCTCGCCGCGCCCGGCGAGGTGATCGACGACCGGTTGACGATCGAATGCATCAACGGCGCGATCCGTCCGACCCGCGTCCAGCGCGCGGGCAAGGCGGCGATGAGCCCCGAGGAACTCCTGCGCGGCTTCGCGATCCCGCCGGGCACCCATCTCGACGGTCCGCCGCGCGGATGACGCGCTTCCGCCTGACCGTCGAGTTCGACGGGCGCCCCTTCATGGGATGGCAGCGGCAGGCGCACGGCCCCAGCGTGCAGCAGGCGATCGAGGAAGCGATCACCGCCGTTACCGGCGAGACGGCGGTGCTCCACGCCGCCGGCCGCACCGATTCCGGCGTCCATGGCCGGGCGATGGCCGCGCATGCCGATATCGCCCGGCCGATCACGCCCTTCAGGCTGAAGGAGGCGCTCAATGCCCTGCTGCGCCCGGCGCCGGTCGCGATCCTCGCCGCCGAGGTCGTCGCGGAGGACTGGCACGCGCGCTTCTCCTGCATCGGCCGTCGCTACGTCTACCGCATCGTCAACCGCCGCGCGCCGCTGACCTTCGATGTGGGGCTCGCCTGGCAGGTCGCGGCCGAGCTCGACGACCGGGCGATGGACGACGCCGCGCAGCATCTCGTCGGCCGCCACGACTTCACCACCTTCCGCTCGGCGCATTGCCAGGCCGAAAGCCCGGTCAAGACGCTCGACCGGCTCGAGGTGCGCCGCATCGGCGAACTGATCGAGATCGAGGCGGCGGCGCGCTCCTTTCTCCATCATCAGGTCCGCTCGATGGTCGGCTGCCTGATGCTGGTCGGGCGGGGCCGCTGGAGTTCCGGCGACCTGGCCGGTGCGCTGGCTGCGGCGGACCGCTCGCGGCTCGGCCTCAACGCTCCGCCCGACGGGCTCTACTTCATGGAAGCGGTCTATCCCGGATGAGCACCCGCGCCGCCCGCCTCCTACTCGCATCGATCGTCGCGCTGACGCTGGGCATGGCGGCCCATGCCGACACGGTCACCCTGCCCGACGGCACCCAGATCGAGGATTATGAATTCGGAACCGGCGTCGAGGCCCACGCCGGCCGAACCGTCAGCGTCCATTATACCGGGTGGCTCTGGCTGCCGGAGGAGGAAGCGCGCGGCAGGAATTTCGATTCGTCGCGCGGCGGCGAGCCGATCAGCTTCGTACTGGGCAGCGGCACCGTGATCGACGGCTGGGATTCGGGAATCGCCGGGATGAAGGAAGGCGGCATCCGCACCCTGATCATCCCGCCCGCGGCCGGCTATGGCGCGAAAGGCAAGGGCCCGGTCCCGCCCGACAGCTGGATGATCTTCGAGGTGGAGCTGATCAAGGTCCGTTGAGGGTCAGCGTCCAGTCCCGAACAGCCTGCCCAGCGACCGGTCGAGCATCATCAGCTGCCACAACAGGCGCCCATGGTCGACGCGGCCGCCCTGATGTTCGGCGACGACGGCGTCGAGCGCCGCAGGCTCGAACCATCCGGTCTCGACCAGCGACGAGGCCTTCGCGATGCGGCGGGCCTCGCCGGCGAGCGGCCCCCGGAACCAGGCGCTGATCGGGGTGACGAAACCCATCTTGCGGCGGAACAGGATATCGTCGGGCAGATAGCGGCGCATGGCCCGCTTGAGCAGCCATTTGCCGGTCGAGCCGCGCACCCGCATGCCCACCGGCAACCGCGCGCCGAACTCGATCAGCCGATAGTCGAGCAGGGGCTCGCGCGCCTCTAGCCCGACCGCCATGCTGGTGCGGTCGACCTTGGTCAGGATGTCGCCGGGCAGCCAGATCTTGATGTCGGCATATTGCGCGCGGTCGAGCGCGTCGCGCGCCGGCGCCTTGCGCATCGTCGCGATATAGCGGTCCTCGGCGCGATGCCCCTGTAGTTCGCGCACCGCCCGGTCGGTATAGAGCCGCCGCCGCATCGCCGGCGCGGTCACGCCCACTGCGAGCGCATAGGCTTCCTCGCTCGACCTGGCGAGCCCCTGCAGCGTCGTCTTGGCGCGCAGCTTCTGCGGCGCCCAGTCGAGCTTGGGATAGACCCGGCCGAGCGTCCCGAAGACGGGACGACGAAAGCCGAGCGGCAGCAGCCGGCGCACCCGTTCCTCCGCCTGGAAGAAGGTCAGCCGGCGATAGCCCGCAAAGGCCTCGTCGGCGCCGTCGCCCGACAGCGCGACCGTCACCGTCTCGCGCGCCAGTTCGGAGACGCGGTAGGTCGGCAGCGCCGAGGCGTCGGCGAAAGGTTCGTCGAAGGCCTCGACCAGCGTGTCGATCAGGCCGTAATCGTCGGCCGAGACGACGCGGGTGCGATGATCGGTGGCGAAGCGCCCCGCGACTGCTGCGGCATAGCGGGACTCGTCGAAATCGGGGTGATCGAAGCCGATCGAGCAGGTCTTCACCGCCTGCCTGCTCGCCTCCGCCATCAGCGCGACCACCGCCGAACTGTCGACGCCACCCGACAGAAAGGCGCCGAGCGGGACGTCCGCCACCATCCGGTCGGTGACGGCGGCGCGCATGATGGCGACCAGTTCCTCTTCGAGCGCGGCCGCGCCGCCCCTGGCCCGCTCGGCGAAGCTCACGTCCCACCATTGTGCCGGCCGCGGCAGCGGGGCGCCGCGCTTCATCAGCAGGTAATGGCCGGCCGGCAGCTTCCTGACCCCGGCGACGACGCTGCTGTCGTCGGGGACGTAGCCCAGGCCCAGATAGTCGTCGACGGCGCTGAAATCGGGCGTCCGGCGCAGCAGCGGGTGGGCGAGCAGCGCTTTCAGCTCCGACCCGAAGATGACGCTGCCGTCGGACAGCTCGGCGTAGAATAGCGGCTTCACGCCCAGCCGGTCGCGGGCGAGGAACAGGCAGCCGCGCTCCTGATCGTGGATCGCGAAGGCGAACATGCCGTTGAGGCGCGACAGGCAATCTGGGCCCCATTGGCGCCACGCCTCGACGATCACCTCGGTGTCGCTGCTGGTCCGGAAGCCGCGGCCGAGCGCCTCCAGCTCGGCGCGCACCGCGCGATAATTGTAGATTTCGCCGTTATAGGTGAGCATCGCCCGGCCGTCATTGCTGGCCATGGGCTGGGCGCCGCCCGCCAGGTCGATGATCGACAGCCGCCGATGGCCGAGTCCGACCCCGGCATCGGTCCAGGCGCCGGCCCCGTCGGGCCCGCGGTGGGCGATCATGTCGGTCATGGCCCGGACGCGGGCTTCCTCGACCGGCTTGGCGGTCTGCAGATGATAGATACCGGCAATTCCGCACATGGGTTCAGGGCTGTCCGATCAGCGAATCGAGAGCGCGAAGCTGCGCCTCCCAGTCATAGCGCGCGATGACGTGCGCGCGGGCCGCCCGGCCGATCGCCTCGCCCTCTTCGCAATGGGTGAGAAGATGGAGGACGGCATTGGCCATGTCATAGCCGTGGGCGACCAGCAGATGTTCTCCCGGCACCGCGTCTATTCCCTCGAACGCCGCGGGGGAAGCCACCACCGGTCGCGCCATCGCCATCGCCTCGAGCACCTTGTTCTGGACCCCGCGCGCGATGTCGAGCGGCGCGACGACGGCCGCGGCGGCGGCCAGCCAGGGCCGCACGTCGGGCACGGCCCCGGTGACGATGACGTTCCTGAGCTTGGCCAGGTCCCGCACCGCCGGGGTCGGATCGCGGCCGACGATCGCGAACAGGGTCGAGGGGTGCTTGGCCCGGATCGCGGGAAAGGTCCGCCGCGCGAAATAGTCGACGGCGTCGGCATTGGGGCGATAGTCCATCTGCCCGGTGAAGACGAGCATCGGCTCGGCCCCCTCGAGGCGGGGGAAGCCCGCCGGGTCGAAGAAACCGGTGTCGATGCCGTTGTCGAGCGCGCGGACATGGCTGCTCGACAGTCCCGCCCGTTGCCGGAACAGCGCCGCCTCCGCCTCGCTGACGAACAGGCTGACATCGGCCCAGCGGCCGACGCTGTCCTCATATTCGCCGAGCAGCCGCGCCTCGCGGCGATGGATCCAGCGCATCGGGCCGCGCTCGGCGGCGCCATAGGCCGCGAACTTCTCCGAATCGACGTCGACGAAATCCATGATGAAACGGCGCCCCCGGCGATCGTCGGGCACGAACTGCGCCATCTGTCCCGAATAAGCGAGGATCGTGTCGATCGGCCGTTCGGCGAGCAGCTGGTCCACCATCCGCATGATCCGCCGCGATCCGAACGCCGCGACCGACACCGGCTCGCCCAGCATCAGCGCCTCCAGCCCGGCGCGCAGCCTCGACTTGGCGCGCACCTCGATGTGGAGCGACGCGAGCATCGGGAGCAATTCCTTCGCCGCCTTGCGGTCGTCCTCATTGTCGACGAAGCCGAGCAGGTGGACGGGCCGCATCCGCGCGAGGTGCCGGAGCATGTGGAAACTGCGGATGCGATCCCCCCGGTCCGGCGGAAAGGGGATGCGATGGGCGAGGAACATCAGCTCGCCCATCAGCCGAGCCCCTTGGCGATCCAGGGACCGATCCGGTTGGCGAGGGACAGCGGAAGACGCTGCCACAGCGCGATCTGCAGCCGATATCTCGGGCTCAGCGGATTGATCTCGCGCGGCTGCTGCCCGTCGGCGGTGCGCGCGGCATAGCCGAGCGGCTCCGGCTCGAAGCCCCAGTTCTTCTTGAAGGCGAACGCACCGGTCCCGAACTTCGACCGTCCGAAATCGAAGGCGGTGCATCCGCGCCGTCGCGCGTGAAGCATCAGCGCATAATACATCATGTCGTTGGCGCGCCACGTCCGCGCCGCCCGCGTGCCGCCGCCCCAATAGGGCATGACGACGCCCTTGTGGTACAGGCTCAGCACGCTTGCGAGCGGCACCCCCCGATGGCGCACCGTCAGAATGTCGGCGTCCTCGCTGAAACCGTCCAGCACCGCGTCGAACAGCGCCCGTGGAAAGACGGGCGTGCCCAGGTTGTGGACGCTTTCGGCATAAACCGCATAATGGGCCGCCCTATCCGCCTCGTCGCGCCCGGCGGTGACGGTCAGCCCGAGACCCTGCGCCTTGCGCACTTCGGCGCGCTGCTTGCGCGGGATCGCGAGCAACTCGGCCTCGTCGTCGGCCGCGAGAGGCCGGACGAAACCGGCGTAGATGCCCCGCTCGACATGCCAGCCGCTGCCCGACGGCAGCGCCCCGCCGCGCAGTTCCAGCGACGGGCAGCTCAGCCGTCCGGCCAGCGCCCAGCCCGCCTCCGCCAGCCGATCGACGGTCGCGTCGTCGTCGGCGATCGGCCCGCCGCCCACGGCGAAGCCGGCCGACACCAGCGCCCGCCCGAACAGCGGCGAATGCATCTCGGTCAGCGGCAGCAGTCCGGTGAGGTCGCCATCCGCGGACTCGGCAACCAGATAATGGGCGGCCTGTCCGCAGCCCCGCTCGACCGCGCGGCTCCACGCCGGGCGATGGAAAGCACTGCCCTGCGGATGGCGCTGGACATAGGCCTCGATCGCGGCGGCGATCGAGGGATCGGTCAGGGCAACGCGGCGGACCCCCGTCACGGCCTAGGAGGCCCCGGCCGCTTCGGCGGCGACCACGCGGTCGATCCGATCCCAGCGGAAGTCGCCGATCACTCGCTCGAGCTTGCCCTCCATCGCGCCGAGCCGCGCATAATGGCGCAGCTTCGACTTGAGCGGCGCATCGGCGACCCTCGGCTGGCCGGGATCGATCTCCCACGGGTGGAAATAGAAGACGGCCGGATGCCGCTCGCCGTTCACCTGCCGGATCGCCCAGCGCGAAAAAGCATAGGGGAACAGCCGGAAGAAGCCGCCGCCGCCCGCCGCGACGATGCGACCGCCCAGCCGGGCGGTCGTCACCGGCAGCTCGACCAGCGCGCTGCCCGCCACCGGGCGGAAGGCGAAGCGCGGCGCTTCGGGCCAGCCATAATGATCGTGCACCACCGGAGCGACGCTCGACGAATAGACATAGCCCTCCTCGGCAAGGATTTCGTGGGCCCAGGGGGTCCGGGCGTCGATCGAGAAGCTCGGTGCGCGATAGCCGATCACCTTCTGCCCGCCCAAGTCCTCCAGCACCGCGCGGGTGCGGCGCAGGTCCTCGCGGAACCGGTCCGGGGTCATGGTAAAAACGCGGAGATGGTCCCAGCCATGGCTGGCCAGTTCATGCCCGGCATCGACGATCCGACGGATCAGCGACGGATTGCGCTTCGCAACCCAGCCGAGGGTAAAGAAGGTCGCCCTGGCGCCCATCCGGCCGAACAGGTCGATCACCGCGTCGCTGTTCCGTTCGACCCGCGGCGTCAGCGCATCCCAGTCCTCGCGACGGATCGTGCGTTCGAAGGCGCCGACCTGGAACCAGTCCTCGATATCGACCGACAGGCCGTTGGTTACCATGATGCGATCAGGCCGCGTCCTGGTTGCCGCCATCGCCGCTGCCTCGTGGATCGCCGGGCCGCGAGTTCCCGGGCAGCAGCGGATCGGTCTCGACCAGTTCGACCAGCAACGACAGGGTCCGCCGCAGCATCGCCTCCTGCTCGGCCAGCCGGGCCTCGAGCGCGGCGTTGCGCGCGGCATAGTCGGCCACCGCCGGATCGGGCACCGCGGCGGCGGGATGGGGCGGGGCAGGTACCGGCGCCGGCGACGCTTCCGCCAGCGGCGGCTGATAGGCGGGCTGGACCGGCGGCGCGTAGGTCTCGGGCGCCGGCGCGAATATGGGCGGCGGCGCGGCGGCATGGACCGGGGCCGGCGCGACCGCCGGATCGGCGTCCACGGCCCGCAGCGGGGGCCGGGGCGGGACGATCGGCGGCGGCGCCGCCGCCTGGGGCGGCACATAGCCGTCATAGCGAGGGGGCTGTGCGATCGACGGCGGCGGAATATTGGCCGCGAGTGCGGCGAACGGATCGGCGGGCGGCGGAGCCGGCTCGTCCTCCTCGTCGGGCGCGTAGCTGGTATAGGACGGCGCGGCGGCGCCTCGGTTCGGCTCGACCTGTACCGCCTGCGACGCGGCGGCGGGCGGCGGCGCCCATTGCGGCGGCTCTGGCTCGACCGGGGCGGGCGACCATTGCGGCTCCGGCGCAGCAGCCGGCTCGACCGGCGCCAGATAGGCGGACGGCTGCGGCATCGCCTCGGGCATGATCGGCATCGCCCGCGCCAGCGGCTGGGGGCCGGCGGCGGGCATGATGCTCTCGCTCGCCAGATCGGCGGCGACATCCTCGACCACCTCGCCGTCGATATCGATCAGCCGCTCGATCGCGCCCTGCAGCATCACGCGTCCCGCCAGCATGTTCAACCGGCGCGGGATGCCGCCCGACAGGCGGTGGAAGGTCTCATAGGCGTCCTGCGTGAAGCGCGGCGTGCCCTTCCAGCCGGCGCAGGCCAGCCGGTGCATGATGTAGGGCGCCACCTCGTCCGCGCCCATCGCGGTCAGATGGTGGGTGGCGATCACGCGCTGGCGCAGCTGTTCGAAGCGCGGCTGGGCCAGCGCATCACGGAATTCGGGCTGGCCGAGCAGAAATATCTGGAGCAGCGCCTGCCCGCCATATTGGAAGTTCGACAGCATGCGCAGTTCTTCGAGCGCCGAGATCGGCAGGTTCTGCGCCTCGTCGACGATCAGCAGGGTTCGCTTGCCGCCGCGCGCCTGTTCATGGAGGAAGCGCTCGATCCGGGCGAGCAGTTGCCCCTTGGCGGCGACGTCGGTGGCGATGCCGAGCGCGAGCGCGACGATCCGCAGGATGTCCTCGCCCTCGAGCTGGGTCGAGACCAGGTTGATGGCGGTCAGCCGCGAGCGGTCGATCGTCGCCATCAGGCGGCCGACCAGCATCGTCTTGCCGGTCCCGACCTCGCCCGTGACGACGATGAAACCCTCGCCCTGCGCAAGGCCGTAGCCCAGATAGGTCATCGCCTTGCGGTGGGTGGCGCTCTCGAAATAGAAGCGCGGGTCCGGAGTGAGCTGGAAAGGCCGGTCGGTCAGACCGTAGGGGTCATGATCCAAATCGACCCTCCCGCCTGGACAGGCAGCGATGCCGCATTTCAAAACCGATACTGCAAACCAAGCCGCGCACGCCCCGATACATCGGCCGTTGTCCCATCCTGCTTCGACCCATCCACCGCGACGCTTGCCTGCATCCGTATACCACGTCCGAAGCTTTGATAGTAACTGGTGCTGAACGATCCAGACATCACATCAGCTGCTCCGACCTGCCCATTCTTAAACAAATTGCCGCTAAAAGAAAAGGACAGCCCCGAGGTGCGGCTGAGCGGCCGGCCGAACGTCATGTTGGCGAAGAAGCTCTGGTCGACCACGCCGTCGAGTGAAACCGGGGAATTGGGATTGTCGATATAGTCCCGGCGCGAATAGCCTAACGAACCGCTGAAGGTCCAGATCCGCATGGCGCGCATGAAAATGATGTTCGCTGCCCGCTCGCGGTAGCTGTTCGCCGATGCCTGGCCCAGCGCGCCGTTCACGCACTGTCCCGAACCCTTGGTCTTGCCGAACAGACATTGCTGATAGGAACTGGCCGGATCGACCTGGCCGACATCAATCGCCGGCGACGTCCCGGCCAGCCCATCCGATAGTCCCTGGCCGAAGCTCTCCACCCTGTCGCTGACGATGAAGGTCAGGCCCGATCGCTCGTCCGGCCGCATCTCGACCAGGCCGGTGACGGACAGGTCGCCATAGCGGCGGCCGACGCGCGCTTCCATGCGGGTGCGCCGGCTGGGCTTCCAGATGACGCCCGCATTGGCGATCAGGCCGGATACGTCATAGGTCAGGAAGCGCGGACTCGCGGGGTCGACGACGAACCTGCCGCCCTTGCCGCGCACCGGAAAGCCCGTGACCGGGTCGAGCAGCGCCGAACGTTCCGAGGTCCGGACCTGTTCGTACCCTCCGCTCGCGACCAGCGCGATCGGCTCGCTCGACAGCGGAAGGCGGACCTCGCCGATCACGTTGAAGGACCGGAAATTCTCGGCCAGGTTGGTGGTGTCCTCGTGGCGATATTCGGACGCGACCTTCCATCCGAACGGAAGGGCGCCCGGATCCATCCCCAGGTCCAGCGTCACCCGCTGCGCCTTGGAGCTGTCGAACCGGTCGTTGATCGGGCCGGTGGCGGGGGGAGCGTCCTGGGTCGTCTCGTTGCGCGTATAGGCGTAGCGATAGCTCAGCCCGACGCTCACGTCCCCCAGCCGATGCGAGATCGTCGGCTGCACGAAGGCCGAATAGGTCTGCGCCAGATTCTGCGGATCGCCGACATTGAACTGCGGCGCCGCGCCGGTCGCATCGACGCGGCTCCGGGTGATGATGGCCCCCGTTTCCATCGTCAGCCACTCGTCGATGAGGTTGGCCTGCAACCGCATCAGCCCGTCCTGGTTGAAGTTCTTCCCCACGTCGCCCATCTCGGGCATGCGGTAGGAAAGCCGGTAGGTGCCCGACGCCACGATGCGGCGGTTCTTGATCTGGGCGGTCAGCGTGCCCGAGACCTCGGTATAGGTGACGTCGTCCTCGCCCGGTCCATGCAGCTGCGTCTCGGCGACCTGCTGCGTGTCGATGAAGGCGCCGATCTCCGGCCGATCGGCACGGGCCACGCCGCAAGCAGCCCCTCCGGCGAAGAGACCCAGCAGGATTCGCGATGTGGCGCTGCTCATCGCGGCGCTTCATATCCGTAGTAGCTGCCGAACCGGCGGGCGTTGGGCGCGAAGCGCGCGCCGTTGAGGAGCAGCTGGATCTCCTCGCAGCCGCCGAGCAGCAGCACCGCGTCGCGCAGTTCGGCCTCCGCCGTCTTGTCGGCACGCACGACGAGCAGCACCTGACCGACATGATAGGCCAGCACCGACGCCGGCGACGCGGCCAGCGCGGGCGGACTGTCGAACAGGATGATCCGATTGCCCTTGGACGACAGCCGTTCGATGATCGTGCGGGTACGGTCGGCGGCGATCAGCTCGGTCGCCTCGTTGGTATATTTGCCCGAGGGCAGCACCGAGAGGTTGCCGACGTCGGTCTTGATCACCAGCGTCTCGACGTCGATGTCGGGATCGGCGAGCGCGTCCATCAGGCCGACCGGCCCCTCGATGCCCAGCGTCGACAGCACGGTCGGCTTGGCGAAGTCGCCGTCGATCAGGAGCACCTCGATGTCGCGCTCGTTCGCCATCGACAGCGCGAGGTTGACCGCGCAGAAGGTCTTGCCCTCGTTCGCCTGGGCCGAGCAGATCAGGATGCGGCGCCCGTTGGGCAGCGCGGTCGGTCCGATCGCGTTGAGCAGCAGGGTCCGCTTGACGATGCGGAACTCCTCGGCGAGCGCCGTTATCGCCGCGTCGGGCATCACGAAGCCCTGGTCGATCAGGTCGGCGCGATTCACCTTGGCGGTGCGATAGACGATATCGGGCGCGGGCAGCGCGGTGCCGCCATCCCGGCCGGCGAGCGGCGGCGTGGCGGGCGGCACCAGCGCAGCCCCCCCAGCCTCGGCCAGGGCGGGCGGTGGAGGCGGCGCACCCGTCCCGGCGATGCTCCGCCCGGTGTCGAGCGCCGCATAGGGCAGCGGCTCCGGCGCCTGGGGTTGCGACTGGGCCGGCTGCAGAGGCGCCTGTGACGGGCTCAGCGGCACGTCGATGATCGGCGCCCCGCCGCCACCGCCGTCCGGCATCACGACCCGGGCGCGCAGCACGGCTTCGAAGTCATAGACCGAACCGGCCCGCTCGATCAGCGAACCGCGGCGCTTGCGCTTCCGGGGCGGCGGCTTGCCGCTGTCGTCCTGTCCATCCATAGCGTCAGGGCACCATGATGCGTTTGACGAACTCGATCAACATCAGCAGCATGAACATGCCCGGCAAGCCCGCCGCCGCCGAGGAGAACCACATCATCTGCTTGCGGCGGATCACCCGCGCGTCGGCGGTGATCACCTCCGAAATCGATCCCAGCACCGGCAGGCCGCTGGCCTTCGCCAGTTGCTGGGTGGTCGTATAGACGCTGGAGAGCTGGCTTTTGGCGAAGGCCACGCCCGAACCGATGACGATCCCGGCCACCAGCACCGCGGTGAGCAGCATCGTCCGGTTGGGGGCGGCCGGCTGGCGCGGCAGCGACGGCTGGTCGATCACGCGAAACTGGACGCCGTCGGTCTTGCCGGTCGCGTCGGACCGCAGCTTGGCGGATTCGCGCTGGGCCAGCAGCTTGTTGTATTGCTCCTTGAGCACGTCGTAATCGCGGTCCAGCCGCGCCTGATCGATCTGGGCCACCGGAGCGGCGAACTGGCGCTGCGCGATCATGTTCACCGCGCCCTCGAGCTGCGACTTGCGCGCCTGGAGCGCCGCGACATTGCCCTCGCGTTCGGCCTGCATCGACTTGAGCGAGACGTAGACGGGATTGGGCGCCATCGGCACCGATCGGCTGCCGCCGCGCGCCTTTTCGGCACGCAACTGAGCGAGCTGGGCGCGGATTGCGATGACGTCGGGATGCTTTTCGGTCCACCCCCGCGAGATCGCCTCCGACAGCTGGCCCTCGAGCGTGCCGATGCGCTGGTCGAGCGAATCGATCCCCACGCCGCCCGCCGGGATCTGTGCGGGGGTGGCGGCAATCTGGCCGTTCATCGCGGCCAGCGCGCTGCGCGCCTGCATCAGGCCCGATTCGAGGTTGACCATCTCGTTGCGCGCCGCGTCCATCCGCTGGTCCAGCGTGCCCGAACCGGGCAGCGAACCGAGCGTGTCCTGGGTGATCTTCGCGCGCCGGCGGTCGACGTCGGTCAGCTCCTTCGCACGGCGGGCCAGTTCCTGGTCGAGGAAGGTCAGCGTCTCGGCGTTGTTCGCCTTGCTGCCGATCACATTCTCCTGGATGAATATCTCGATCAGCTTCTGGGTGACGTTGCGCGCGATGAAGGCGGTCTGCTGCTCCGAGATGCTCTTCAGGCTGATCCGCGTCTTGATCTCGAGCAGGTCTTCGCCCTGGGCGGTGATCGAGATGCCGCCGCGCAGCGCGCCGATCAGCGACAGCGCCTCATAGGAGGTCAGCGGCCGCTCGCCGTTGGAAACGGTGCGGACCACCCGTTTCAGTATCTCGGTCGAGGTCAGCGACTGGCGGACCCGGTCGACATTCTTCTGCATGTCGCCTGCGGCCCCGTCGGCGAACAGCGACTTGACCTGGACCTGGACGCGCGCGCTGCTCTCATAGGCCGCGGGCACGCGCATCACCATCACCCAACCGATAAGGCAGAAGCCCCAGGCGACAGCGAGCGCCAGCCAGCGCATCCGCCAGATCGCGTACAGGGCGATCCTGATCTCGGTGTAGATGGCTTCCATCGATCTAGTTCGTCGCCCCCACGGTTCCGATCCTAGAACACGCTCTCGGGGATGATGATCACATCGCCCGGCTGGAGCTTGACGTTCGCCTTGATGTCGCCGCGCTTCAACAGGCTGTCGATGCGCAGCCGGAATTCCTGTTGCCGCTTGGTCGCCGGATCGTAGCGGATCAGCTTCGCGCGATTTCCCGCCGCGAACTGCGACAGGCCGCCGACCGCGATCATCGCGTCGAGCAGGGTCATGTCGGACCGGTAGGAGACGCTGGCAGGCTTTTCCGCGGCGCCGACGATGCGGATCTGCTGCGAGAAGGTTCCCGAGAAATTATTGACGATGACCGACACGATCGGGTCGGTGATGTAGGTCGACAGCGCGTCGCGGATATCGTCCGAGAGCTTCGAGGGGGTCTTGCCGACCGCGACCATGTCGCTGATCAGCGGCAGGGTGATGCGCCCGTCGGGCCGCACCTGCACCTGTGCGCCCAGCTCGGGGTTGCGCCATACGAAGACGGTGAGCGCGTCGAGCGGGCCGATGGTATAGTCGGCTCCGGGCGGTCCGCTTTCCGGCACGAAGGGCGCGGGAGGCAGCTCCTTTTCCTTGTCGGCGGCATGGACCGGCATCGCGGCGACGATCGCCGCCACCGCCAGGATTCCGACGAACTTCCTCACTGCAGCACCAAAGGCCATACGCATACCCTCCAGGGCCAGCGGCCCAGCGACGAGCTTCCCCGAGCCCGTGAACTCAATGTCGCGCCTAATGCTCCACCATCCATGAACATAAGCTTAGAATCACAGGATCCGGGTCCCGTCTATCGTTATTTCGCGCGACGGCGGGTGGCCGAGGAAAGCCTGCGGGCTGGCACTGGCCCCATAGGCTCCCGCCAGGAACAAAGCGACCACGTCGCCGACCTTCGCCTCCGGCAGACCGACATGGTCGCCGAGCCGATCGATCGGAGTGCAGAGACAGCCCACCACCGTCACATCCTCGACGATAGCGGAATCGGCGTATTTCGTCAAAGAAATCGGATAGTTACGCCGGACCACGGTGCCAAAGTTCCCGCTGGCCGCCAGCTGGTGGTGCAATCCCCCGTCGACGACGAGGAACGTCTCGCCATGGCTGGCCTTGCGGTCGACGATGCGGGTCAGATAGACCCCCGCCTCGCCCACCAGCCAGCGGCCCAATTCTATTGTAAATTCTGCGTCGGCGAGGATCGGGTCGCGCGCGGCCAGCGCCGCAGATAGTGCGATCCCCACCCTGTTTTCGTCCAGGGCCGCGTCATTGGCGAAATACGGTATGCCGAAACCGCCGCCGAGATTGACGTGCGGCGGCGCGATCCCCGCCTCGCCGCTGACCCGCGCGGCGAGCGCCAGCGCCGACCGCTGCGCCTCGATCAGCGCCTCGGCATCGAGCGCCTGCGATCCGGCGAAGATGTGCAAGCCCCGATAGACGGCACCGGCCTCGACGATCCGGCGGACGATCGGGGCGGCGCGATCGGCATCGACGCCGAACGGCTTGGCACCGCCGCCCATCTTCATCCCCGATCCCTTGAGCTCGAAATCGGGGTTGATCCGCAACGCCAGCCGCGGCGTGCGGCCGATGCCGCGCCCGATGGCCAGCGCGCGATCGGCCTCGCCGTCCGATTCCAGGTTGAGGGTGACGCCCGCCTCGATCGCCATTTCCAGCTCGCGGTCGCGCTTGCCGGGCCCGGCGAAGGAGATGCGGCGCGCATCCATCCCGGCGTCGAGCGCCAGCTTCGCCTCTCCCGCCGAGGCGACGTCGATCCCGTCCACCAGCGACGCGATCGCCGCGACCAGTGGCGGATGCGGATTGGCCTTCACCGCATAATGAAGCGACACCCCCGGGAAGGCGGCGCGGAACCGCGCGATCCGGTCGCGGACGATCGCGAGATCGTAGACGAACAGCGGCGTGTCGCCGGCGATGCCGATCCAGTCGTCGGCGCTGCGCCCTCCGATCATCAATGCGCCGTCCTGCCGGCGGAAATCGGGGGGTATCGGTCCGGTCGGTTTCATGCCGTCATCTCCGCCGCCTCGGCCTTCAGCGCCGTGCGGTCGAGTTTGCCATTGGCGTTGCGGGGCAGGTCGTCGCGCCAGATTACCTGCGCGGGCTGCATGAAGCCCGGCAGGTTGTGGCGGAACCAGTCGGTCAGCCTTTCGCCGGCATCGGGTCCGACCGGCCGGGCGTAGAGGAGGATCACCTGTCCGAGCCGGTCGTCGGGCATGCCGAGCGCAACCGCCTCGGCCACCGCCCCGCTGGCGATCGCCGCCTCCTCGATCTCGGTCGGGCTGATCCGGTTGCCCGAACTCTTGATCATCTCGTCGTCGCGGCCGACGAAGCGCAGCAGACCGGCCGCGTCGCGGACCACCGTGTCGCCCGACCACACCGCGGTCCCGCCGTGGCGCGATGCGGCCGGCGCGGGCCGAAAGCGCTGCGCCGTCCGGTCGGCGTCCCGCCAATAGCCCTGCGCCACCAGCGGTCCGGCATGGACCAGTTCGCCCGGCTCGCCGTCGGCGGCGATCGTGCCGTCGGGGCGGACCACCAGCACTTCGGCGAAGGGGATCGCGCCGCCGATCGAATCGGGATGGTCGTCGATCAGCGCCGGATCGAGATAGGTCGAGCGGAAGGCCTCGGTCAGCCCGTACATCGAGAAGAGCCGCGCGGCCGGGAACAGCGCCCGCAGCCGCCGGACCAGCGGCACGCTCATCCGCCCCCCGGTGTTGGTCAGCCGCCGCAGCGGCGCGACGCTCTCCGCCGGCCATTCGGCCTCGGCGAGCTGGATCCACAGCGGGGGCACGCCCGCCAGGGTGGTGATGCGATGCCGCCCGACCGCACGGACGACGTCGCGCGCCGTCAGATAGTCGAGCGGGTGGACGCAGCCGCCCGCCGCCCAGGTCGAGAGCAGCTGATTCTGTCCATAGTCGAAGCTGAGCGGCAGCACGGCGAGCGTCCGGTCGTCCGGGCCGAGGCCGAGATAATGGGCGACGCCGATCGCGCCGAGCCAGAGATTGGCATGGCTGAGCATGACGCCCTTGGGCTGCCCGGTCGATCCCGAGGTGTAGAGGATCGCCACCAGCGCATCGGGATCGGCTGAGGATGGCGGCAGGCGGTCGCCATGGCCAAGCAGGGCCGCGCCTTCGTCCTCCTCGACCAGCAGCGCGCAGCCGTCGGGCCGCTCTCCGGGCTCGAGCGTCTCGGCGCGGCCCCGCCCCGCGATCAGCAGGCGCGCGCCGCTGTCGGCGAGGATATGGGCGACCTGCCCATGCTTGAGCAGCGGATTGACCGGGACATGGACGAGCGCCGCCCGGGCCGCCGCCAGCGGCAGCAGGCAGGCCAGCCGCTGCTTGGGCAGCCAGCTCGCCACCCGGTCTCCGGGCCGCAGCCCCTTGGCCAGCAGCGCCGCCGCCAGCGCGCCCACGGCCGCGTCGAGCCCGCCATGATCGAGCACCCCCGCCTTGTCGACGAGCGCGGGCGCGTCGCGGGCGCCGGTCAGCGCCAGATGATCGAGCGGCCTGGGCGTTGGATCGGGAAGCTCGTGCATCATCGCTTCAGCTAGGCGTTGCACGGCGCCGGGGCAACGGTGCGCGCCGACGACGATCCGAATCTTGTCCCTGCCGCGCGATCCGTCTACGGAGCCGCGACTTCGAAAGCTGCAGGGACGACGACGTGGGCGCGACCGATTTCGACCGGACAGAGGATGTTGTGCGTGCGGTGCTCGTCGACGTGCTGGCGCTCGATCCCGATCGCGCCGCCGGATTCACCGCCGATACCGGCCTGTTCGGATCGCTGCCCGAACTCGATTCGATGGCGGTGGCCGGCCTGCTGACGGCGCTGGAAGACCGGCTCGGCATCATCATCGACGATGACGAGGTCGACGGCGAGATGCTCGAAAGCTTCGGCGCGCTGGTCGCGTTCGTCGAGCGCAAGCTGAAGAACTGACCCTCCCGAGTCCCCTCCCTGGC
Source organism: Sphingomonas sp. Root720 (assembly GCF_001428605.1). Classification (GTDB taxonomy): domain Bacteria; phylum Pseudomonadota; class Alphaproteobacteria; order Sphingomonadales; family Sphingomonadaceae; genus Rhizorhabdus. Next base: position 114,300 of record NZ_LMID01000014.1, on the reverse strand, counting down.
AGGGAGGGGAACCCGAACGCTACGCCGCGACGGTCGCGCGCGCCTCGAAATCGGCCTCGGCGAGGAAGCGCTCGGCATCGAGCGCGGCCATGCAGCCCATGCCGGCGGCGGTGACGGCCTGGCGATAGGTCTTGTCCGAAACGTCGCCCGCGCCGAACACCCCCGGGACGCCCGTGCGGGTGCCGCCCTTCTCGACGATCAGATAGCCGTCCTCGTCCAGCTCGAGATGGCCGCGGAACAGCTCGGTCGCCGGGCTGTGGCCGATCGCGACGAAGCCGCCGTCGACCGCCAGCTCGGACGTCTCGCCCGTCTGCGTGTCGCTGAGCGCGATCGCGACCAGGCCGGCATTGCCCTCACCGCCGACGAAGCGGTCGACCTGCTTGTTCCACAGCACCTTGACGTTGGGATGCGCGAACAGGCGGTCCTGCAGGATCTTCTCGGCCCGCAGCGAATCGCGGCGGTGGATCAGGGTCACGTCCTGGCTGTGGTTGGTCAGGTAGAGCGCCTCCTCGACCGCGGTGTTGCCGCCGCCGATCACAGCGACCTTCTTGCCGCGATAGAAGAAGCCGTCGCAGGTCGCGCAGGCCGAAACGCCCTTGCCGCCCAGGGCCGTCTCGCCCTCGACGCCCAGCCACTTGGCCTGCGCGCCGGTCGCGATCACCAGCGTGTCGCACACATAGAGCGTGCCGCCGTCGCCGCGCAGCCGGAAGGGCCGCTCGCTCAGGTCGACGTCGACGATCGTGTCCCACATCATCGTCGCGCCGACATGTTCGGCCTGGGCCTGCATCTGCTCCATCAGCCAGGGGCCTTGGATCACGTCGCGGAAGCCGGGATAATTCTCGACATCGGTGGTGATGGTGAGCTGGCCGCCCGGCTGGAGCCCCTGCACCACGATCGGCGCGAGCCCGGCCCGCGCGCCGTAGATGGCGGCGGACAGGCCGGCGGGGCCCGATCCCAGGATCAGCATGCGGGTCGAATGGCTGGCGGTCATAGGGGGTGTCGGCTCCGGTGATGGCGTTCGATTCTCTGTGTTGCAGATAGGGACGCCGCCCCCGGCTTGGCAACTGCGCGGCCTTTACCGGAGCTTAGGCTTCGACCGTTATGGCGGCTGCAATTTCTATGGATGTCGATAGACGGGGTTGAGGGCGCGATGATCAGGGTCTGCCGGAAGCTGGCATGCGACACGCGCGGCAAGGCAGCGATCAAGCTGGCTATAGGAAGCTGCCTGGTCGCCGCGGCGGCCGCGACATCCTCTCCGGCCTTCGAGACCAATCCACTGATCGGCAAAACGATCGGCCAGTTCCGCGAACATCTCCCGAAGACCCTCGACACCATCCGCCATGCGATGGGCGGCTAAGGGCGTCCACCGATCGGAATATACGCGCCGCTATCGCCGTTTCGCCACGGGAATTGGCCATTTCGCCAATCAAATGCGATTGATTCGCATAAATAAATTGACACATTTGAGATTGATTATCAGTAGCCACTCCCAACATGGACAATATCCAAAGGGGACATATCGTGGCACGCCCGGACAGCCGCCAAACGGCCGGCCTGAACGCACCAGCCTTCCTGGCGCTCGGCTGCATCGGATTCATCGCTTCGGCCCCCGCGCTGGCGCAGGACAGCCAGCCCGCCCAGGGCGAAAAGCGGCTCGGCGGCATGACCGTCAGCGACACCGCCCTGGACGACGAAGGCTACAAGGTCGAGCGAGTCGGGAGCCCCAAGGCCGTTGCGCCGCTGCTCGACACGCCGCGCTCGATCGTCGTCGTCGACAAGCAGGTGATCAAGGAAACCGGTTCGGCGACCCTGGTCGAGGCGTTGCGCACCGTTCCCGGCATCACCTTCGGCGCGGCCGAGGGCGGCAACCCGATCGGCGACCGCCCCTTCATCCGCGGCTTCGACAGCCAGGGCTCGACCTATCTCGACGGGGTCCGCGACATCGGCGCGCAGAATCGCGAGATCTTCGCGGTCGAACAGCTCCAGATCGTGCGCGGGTCGGACTCGACCCTCGGCGGGCGGGGCAGCGCCGGCGGCTCGCTCAACATCGTCTCGAAACTGCCGCAGGACGAAAATTTCGTCTCGGGCGCGCTCAACTACGGGACCGACGACTACAAGCGCGTCACCGGCGACGTGAACTACAAGCTGTCGGACACGGTCGGGGTCCGCCTCAACGCGATGTGGCACGACCAGGACGTCGCCGGCCGCGACGCGATCTACCAGAAGCGCTGGGGCATCGCGCCGTCGGTCACGATCGGCATGGGCGGCCCGACCCGGCTGACCCTCGCTTATTATCACCTCGACACGGACGAGCTGCCCGATAGCGGCATCCCGTTTCTCTACATGTGCTCGACCAGCCTCTGCAACGCGCCGCTCGGCAGCACCGTCACGACCCCGGCGCTCGGCGACATCACCACCGCCAGCGGCGTCACCGGCCATGTCGACCGCGACACCTTCTACGGCCTGAAGAGCCGCGACTTCCGCGACAGCAAGACCGACCAGGCGACGATCCGGGCCGAGCACGACTTCGGCACGGTCACGCTGCGCCACACCGCGCGCTTCAGCCACACCTCGCAGGCCTACAGCTTCCTGCTGCCCGACGATTCGACCGGCAACGTGTTCGGCAATCCCGCCAACCTAGCCGCCCAGCCGGGCGGCCAGGTCTGGCGGCGCGCCAATACCCGCTTCGGCTACACCGACAGCTTCATCAACCAGACCGATCTCTACGGCACCTTCGAGACCGGCTCGATCAAGCATAGCTTCGCGGTCGGCGGCGAACTGTCGTCCGAGAAGGCCCTGCGTGGCGCCTATGTGCTGGCGACCGGATCGACGATCAGCCCGCGCTGCTCGGCGCTGGCGATCGCCCGCTATTATTGCACCAGCCTGTTCAATCCCGATCCGAACGATCCGTGGATCAACTATTCGAGCGACACCGCGGCCGGCGTCCCGACCCCGATCACCCGGGCAGCGGCATCGGCGCGCACCAACAACGAGGCCAACACCAAGGCGGTCTACGCCTTCGATTCGATCACGCTGACCGAGCAGCTGATCCTCAATCTCGGCGCGCGCTACGACCGCTTCCGCACCACCTCGACCCTGCCGCTCGCCGCCGGCGTCCGTCCGGTGGTCCGCCGGGTCGACAACATCTTCAACTGGCAGGCCGGCCTGATCTTCAAGCCGACTCCGAACACCAGCCTCTACGCATCCTATGCGACCGCCGCGACCCCGCCGAACAGCCTGATCGGCGAAGGGCAGGAGCCGAACGCGCTCAACGCGGTCCAGGCCGCCAGCGACGCGCTCCGGGTCGAGAAGACCAAGTCGATGGAGATCGGCGCCAAGGCCGACCTGTTCGGCGGCGGCCTGTCGCTGACCGGCGCGGTGTTCCAGACCAAGACCAAGAACGCCCGCGTCATCAGCGACGCCAACACCGTCGCCTTCATCGGCGAGCGCCGCATCCGCGGCGTCGAGCTGGGCTTCAACGGCAATATCACCGACGAGTGGAATATCTTCGGCGGCTATACCTATCTGGACGCCAAGATCGTCGACGGCGGCTTCAGCACCCTGACCGCCGCCGCCGTGGGCAGCCAGGCAGCCCAGACCGTGCTCGTCCCCTCGGTCAACACCGGCAAGCAGTTCCCGCAGACCGCGAAGCACAGCTTCACCCTGTGGACCAACTACAAGGTCACCCCGGCGCTGTCGGTGGGCGGCGGCGCCTTCTACTCGAGCCGCGTCTATGGCGGCTATGCCGACAATCGCAGCGCCACCCAGACCGCCGCCGGCGTGGTGACGATCAACCCGGCGACCAGGACGCTGGCACGCGCGGTGCCGAGCTATTGGCGCTTCGACGCCCGCATCGGCTACACCGTCAGCGAGAATATCGACCTGTCGGTCAACGTGCAGAACCTCACCGACAAGACCTATTTCAACCAGGTCTACAGCAGCCACTACGCCTCGATCGCGCCGGGCCGCTCGGCCTTCGCGACCCTGAGCTTCAAATATTGATCTCGGACGGTTAATCTTCCGGGGATGGCCCGTCCCGAAAGGGGCGGGCCTTTCTCGTTCGGGACGACGACGATGGGCGAAGAGCTGACGATCGAAGCCATATTGGCGATGGGCGCCGACGAGATGCGACGCCGCATGGCCGCGCCTCCGGAGGAGCGCGCCGCCTTCGTCCGGGTCGCGGCGGAAGGCGGCGTCGCCGAGGCGCAGGCGATCTACGGCCAGATGCTGCTCGACGGCACCGGCGTGCCGGCCGATCCGGGCGAGGGGGTGCGCTGGTTCGATCGCGCCGCGCGCCAGGGCCATGTCATGGCGATCAACATGATGGGCCGCTGCTACGACCAGGGCTGGGGCGTGCCCGTCGACAAGGACCGCGCCGTTGCGTGGTTCAGGATCGCAGCGGACAAGGGTCTCGACTGGGGCATGTACAATTATGCGAGCGCGCTCGCACTCGGCATGGGCGTGCCCGAGGACAAGCCGGCCGCGCTGGACCTGTTTCGTCGGGCCGCGGCGATGGGCAACGCCAAGGCGATCAACTTCGTCGGCAGCTTCTACGAGGACGGCTGGGTGGTCGAGCGCGACCTGGCCGAAGCCGCCCGCTGCTACGCGCGCGCCGCCGAGGGCGGGGATTTTCGCGGCCAGTTCAACCATGCCCGGCTGCTGGCCGAAGCCGGCCGCATCGACGAAGCGCTGGCATGGCTGGCGAAGGTGCCCGAAACCGCGACCGACGCCTTCCTCGCCAAGGCTCGTGCCTGGCTCGAAAACGCGCCGATGGCAGAGCTCAGGGCGGCAGCCGAAGGGCTTCGACGGCGAAGCTAGGCCCCGATCGAGCGCCGCGCGAGCTTTAGGCTCGGAAAGGCGGCGCTTCGACGATCAATTGATTGACGGGAGGCGAGATGGTCAGCAGGCCAACCGTCCCCGATCGACCCGACCCGGCATGTCGATCCGCTAACATGGCGCCCCCGATGCTCATTTCCCGTCTATTGAATTTCGCCTCGCACGACATGGCCATCGACCTGGGGACCGTGAACACCGTCGTCTACCTGCGCGACCGGGGCATCGTCCTGAACGAAGCGTCGGTGGTCGCGCTCGAAACGCGCAACGGCATATCGCGCGTCAAGAGCGTCGGTAACGACGCCAAGCTGATGATGGGCAAGACGCCTGCGGGCATCCAGGCCGTCCGGCCGCTGCGCGACGGCGTCATCGCCGATCTCAGCGTCGCCGAACAGATGATCAAGCATTTCATCGACAAGGCGCTGGGCGGCCCGAGCCGTTTTCCCCGGCGCCCCAAGATCGTCATCTGCGTGCCCTCGGGATCGACGTCGGTCGAACGGCGCGCCATCCGCGACGCCGCGTTCAACGCCGGCGCCTCGAAGGTCTTCCTGATCGAGGAGCCGATGGCGGCGGCGATCGGTGCCGGCCTGCCCGTCACCGAACCCACCGGTGCGATGGTCGTCGACATCGGCGGGGGCACGACCGAAGTCGCGATCCTCTCGCTGCGCGGCCTCGCCTACAGCACGTCGGTGCGCTTCGGCGGCGACAAGATGGACGATGCGATTTCTTCCTTCATCCGCCGCAAGCATAATCTGATGATCGGCGAGACCACCGCGGAGCGGGTCAAGCACGGCATCGGCGCCGCCAACGCCCCGGAGGGCGACGGACCCGAGATGAAGGTGAAGGGACGCGACCTGGTGACGGGCCGGCCGGTCGAGCTGACCATCACCCAGGCCGAGGTAGCGCAGGCGATCGCCGAGCCGGTCGGCCAGATCGTGCGGGCGACGATGACGGCGCTCGAGAATACCGCGCCCGAACTGGCCGCCGACATCGTCGACCGGGGAATCGTGCTGACCGGAGGCGGCGCCCTGCTCGCCCGCATAGACGAGGTGATCGCCCAGGCGACCGGACTGCCGGTGGTGGTCGCCGACGACGCCTTGATCTGCGTGGCGCTGGGCGCCGGACAGGCGCTTGAGGATCCCCGCTATGCCGGCGTCCTCGCCATCTCCTGACGGACCCCGCCCGCCCTCCGGGAGCTTCGACCCCATGCGCGGCGAAGGCGGGCGGCGGCCCTCTAAGGCCCCGACTTGCTGAACAGGCGGCTGAAGCGCAGGCGCGCAGCCTTGTCGGCCTTGTCGTCGTGCAGGTCCTTGGCCTGCGCCCGCACCGCGGCGGTGGTCTCGCGCAGCCGTTCGGACAGGAAGACCGCGAGCGCGCGGTAGAAGCGGGCGGCGAAGACGGGCTCCTGCTCGAACCGGTCGAGGATCAGCTTGCGCGGAATGGCCAGCATCTCGGTCGGCTCGGCCGCCACCACCGACACGAGCGGCGAGTGGCGCTCGACGAACGACATCTCGCCGACGACGTCGCCCTGGTGCAGTTCCGCCACGCGGGTGCCGTCGTCGAGCCGCACCTCGAGCAGGCCGCCGATGACGAAGAACAGATCGTTGACCGGCTTTCCCGGCGCCACCAGCCTGTCGCCGGGGCGCAGTCCGCGCAGCTTGCCCACCGACAGCAGCCACAGCATGTCGGCGTCGCTCAGGCCGGCAGCAATGTAGCGGGCATTCTGCATCAGCGCCTCAGGACCTGCTTCTTCAGATAGGCTCCATAGCTGCTCCTGCCCAGCGCGTCTGCCAGTCGTTCGAGCTGGGCGGCGTCGATGAAGCCCTGCCCATAGGCGACCTCCTCGAGACAGGCGATCTTGAAGCCCTGCCGCTTCTCGAGCGTGCGGACGAACTCGGCGGCCTCGATCAGGCTGTCGGGCGTGCCGGTATCGAGCCAGGCATAGCCACGTCCCATCAACTCGACCGAGAGCTTGCCGGCCTCGAGATAGGCCTTGTTGACGTCGGTGATCTCCAGTTCGCCGCGCGGCGAGGGTTTCAGCGATCGGGCGATCTCGACGACATCCGAATCGTAGAAATAGAGGCCCGTCACCGCCCAGCTGGACCGTGGCGCGGCGGGCTTCTCCTCGATCGAGACGGCCCGCATGGCGGCGTCGAACTCGACCACGCCGTAGCGCTCGGGATCGGTGACATGATAGGCGAAGACGGTCGCCCCCTCCTCGCGCTCGACCGCCGACTGGAACAGGTCGGTCGCACCATGGCCATAATAGATATTGTCGCCGAGGATCAGCGCGGAGCGCTCGTTACCGACGAAGTCCGCGCCGATGATGTAGGCCTGCGCCAGCCCGTCCGGGCTCGGCTGCACCGCATAGCCGATCTCCATCCCCCACTGGCTGCCGTCGCCGAGCAGCGCCTGGAAGGAGGGGATGTCGCGCGGCGTCGAGATCAGCAGCACCTCGCGGATGCCGGCCAGCATCAGCGTCGACAGCGGATAATAGATCATCGGCTTGTCGTAGATCGGCAGCAGCTGCTTCGACGTCACCATCGTCATAGGATGGAGCCGCGTCCCCGCGCCGCCCGCCAGGATGATACCCTTCACTCGCTACGCCCCCGCCCCACAAGCTCATCGACGATGTCGCGCACGGCTGCTCGCCAGTCGCGCGGATATATTCCATAGTCCGCGGCGATCTTCGCCGTCGAGAGGCGTGAGTTGGCCGGCCGTCGCGCGGGGGTCGGATAGTCGGCGGTGGCGATCGCCTCGACCGCGGCCGACGGGCCGCCCGCCGCCGCGCTCAGCGCGAAGATCTCGCGCGCCAGCTCGCACCAGCTCGCCTCGCCGGCATTGACGAAATGATAGGTGCCGAGCGGCGCGGCGGGGTCGTCGATCAGTCGCAGCGCGATCGCGCGGAGCGCCGACGCTATGTCCGCCGCCGAGGTCGGGCAGCCGCGCTGGTCGTCGACGACGCGCAGGACCGGGTTGGTCGCGCCGACGCGGAGCATCGTCTTGAGGAAATTGCTGCGGTGGGCGGACAGCACCCAGGCGGTGCGCAGGATCACCGAACGCGACTGCCCCGCACCGACCGCGCGCTCGCCCTCGCGCTTCGACGCGCCGTAGACGCCGAGCGGGGCGACCGGATCCTCCTCGCGGTAATAGCCGTCGCCGCTGCCGTCGAAGACATAGTCGGTCGAGACATGGACCAGCGGGATGCCCGTATCGGCCAGCCAGCCGGGTGCCTCTCCGTTGACGAGGAAGGCGAGGTCGGGTTCCTCCTCGGCCCTGTCGACGGCGGTATAGGCGGCGCAGTTGATGATCGCGTCGAAGCTTCGGCCGCGCAGATAGGCGGCGAGGCTCGCCTGCGAGGCGATGTCCAGCTCGGCCCGCGCCGGATAATGTATAGACATATCGGCGGGCCAGTCCTGGCGCGCCAGTTCGAGGCCGACCTGCCCCTGCCCGCCCGTGACGAGGATGGTGCGCATCAGGCCGTGGCGAGGCCGAGCCGGCCGGTGTCATAGCGCCCGGCGAGGATGTCGCCCCACCAGTCGCGATTCTCCAGATACCAGCGCACGGTCCGCTCGACCCCCTCCTCGAAGCCGACCTGGGGTTTCCAGCCGAGCTCGGCCTTGATCTTGGCGGCATCGATCGCATAGCGATGGTCGTGCCCCGGCCGATCGGTCACGAAACGGATCTGCTCGGCATAGGCGCGGCCGTCGGCGCGCGGGGCGAGGCGGTCGAGCGTCGCGCAGATCGCCTGCACCACCTCGAGGTTCTTCCGTTCCGAATCGCCGCCGACATTATAGGTCTCGCCCGGCACCCCCCGCTCGAACACGGCGCGCAGCGCGCGGGCGTGGTCCTCTACGAACAGCCAGTCGCGGACGTTCGAGCCATCGCCATAGACCGGCAGCGGCTCGCCGCCGAGCGCGCGGATGATGATCAGCGGGATCAGCTTCTCGGGAAAATGATAGGGCCCGTAATTGTTCGAACAGTTGGTGACGAGCACCGGCAGCCCGTAGGTGTGGCCCCAGGCGCGGACGAGATGGTCCGAACCCGCCTTCGACGCCGAATAGGGCGAGCGCGGGTCGTAGGCGGTCGTCTCGGTGAAATAGCCGTCCTCGCCGAGCGATCCGAACACCTCGTCGGTCGAGATATGATGGAAGCGGAATCCGTCCTTGCGCTCGCCGTCGAGGCCGCGCCAATAGGCGAGCGCCTCCGCCAGCATCGTATAGGTGCCGACGAGGTTGGTCTGGATGAAGGCCCCGGGACCGTCGATCGACCGGTCGACATGGCTTTCCGCGGCGAGATGCGCGACCACGTCGGGCTGGAACTCGGCGAGCAACCGGCCGACGAGCGCGCCGTCGCAGATGTCGCCTTGCACGAAGCGGTAGCGCGGACTGTTGCCGACCGGGGCGAGCGAGCTGAGCACGCCCGCATAGGTCAGCTTGTCGAGGTTGAGCACCTCATGATCGGTCTCGCCCACCAGGTGGCGGACCAGCGCCGAGCCGATGAAGCCGGCACCGCCGGTGACAAGGATACGCATCGTCTCTCCGTTACAGCGGTCGCAGCGGCTCGCCGTCATAGACGAAGGGGCTATCCCAGCCGGCGAGATGCGGCAATGCCATGTCCTTGTCCGACAGCACGGGCCCTCCGGGCGGCAGCGGCCAGTCGATCGCGATCATGGGGCAGTCCCAGCGGATACCGCCGTCGACCTCGGGCGCATAGACCGCCGACACCTTGTACATCACCTCGGTGTCGGGCTCGAGCGTCACGAAGGCATGACCGAAGCCGACCGGGACATAGAGCTGGTCGCCGTTGTCGGCGGACAGCTCGGCGGCGACGTGCCGGCCATAGGTCGGCGATCCGGCCCGCAAATCGACCGCATAGTCGATAATCCGGCCGCGGGTGCAGCGGACGAGCTTCGCCTGAGCGTTCGGGGGTGCCTGGAAATGGATGCCGCGGATGGTGCCGACATGCTTCGAACAGCTATGATTGTCCTGGACGAACTCCTCGACCACCCCGTCGGCGGCCCAGCGCGGGCGATGATAGGTTTCGGAGAACCAGCCGCGATCGTCCCCGAAGCGGCGGGTATGGATGAGCTTAACCGGCAAGAAGACGCTCCCGATTGGATCCGCCACGCGGTTCGCAGGCCGAACGGCCACTGTCCAGCGCCAATTGCGCCGGGGAAGAAATCGCGGCGGGTATATTGCGGCGCGGCACGACCTCCTTTACGACGATTTTCCTGTTGGGGAACAAAGTCATTCCATTTATGACACTGATATTACAGTATATTTTCCGAACGATGATGGTCGACACCGGCCGCCCCGCCATATTGGCGGCCATCGGCGCGGCTGGAGGCCGCTGAGATGAGGCTTCCCTTCGTGCGACGCCTCCGCCGCATGATCGTGCCCGCTTATGGCTCCGTAGCCGCCACCGAACATGTCGCGCGCGGCGATGCCGCCCGGTCGCGGCTGGACTGGCCGGCGGCGGCGGAAGCCTATCGCGCCGCGGTGCAGGACCAGCCGTCGCTCGTGGCGATCTGGATCCAGCTCGGCCATGCTCAGAAGGAACAAGGGGCGCTCGCGGCGGCGGTCGAGGCCTATGGCGAGGCCGCGAAGCTGGACCCCGCCGCCGCCCAAACCCATGTCTTCATGGCGCATATCTACAAGCAGCTCGGCCGCGACGACCTGGCGATCGTCCACTTCATCCGGGCGCTGCACGCCGGGGAGCAGGCGCCGCAGGAAGGCGACGAGCTGCTCCGCCTGCTCGCCGCGCGCACGCACAAGGGCCGCGCGGCGCTGATCGAGCAGCTGAAGACCCTGTTCGCGCAGTTTCCGCCGCGCGTCGGCGAAGCGCCGCTGCTCGGCCAGATCCGCACCGTGATCACCGAGGACATGGCCCCCGCCGCCGCGCCGGCGCCCAAGGGCACCCAGCCGGCGCTGGTCTTCGATATTTCCGACCTGATCAGCTATTATGCCAATGCCCGCCTGCCGACCGGCATCCAGCGGGTGCAGATCGAGACGATCGAGGGCGCGCTGGAGCGGGCCGGCGATCGCGACATCCGCCTGTGCTGCTTCATCGACGGGCGCGACGACTGGCTCGAGCTGCCGATCGAGCGGATGCGCGCGGTCGCGCGGCTCAGCACGTCGGGCGGCGATCGCTTCGCCCCCGAATGGTTGCAGGCCATCGCCGGCCTGCGGCTGTTCCTGTCGCTGACCGATCCGTTCGACTTTCCGCAGGGCGCCTCGCTGATCAACCTCGGCACCAGCTGGTGGCTGCAGAACTATTTCCTCTACGTCCGCCATGCGAAGGCGACGCGCGGTATCCGCTACATCCCCTTCGTCCATGACATGATCCCGATCATGGCGCCCGAGCATTGCACGCGCGGATTGACCCAGGACTTCATCAGCTGGGTGATCGGCGTGTTCGACCACGCCGACCATTTCCTGGTCAATTCGAAGGCGACGCGGAAGGACCTGATCGCCGTCGCCGCGACGCTCGGCCACGGGCTCGAGGAGGACGATATCGCGGTGATTCCGCTCGACAGCGACTTCCGCAAGCCGGGCGTGGCGGAGCTGCCGGCGGCGGCGCTGGACCGCTGGAGGCTCAAACCCGGCGGCTTCGTGCTGTTCGTGTCGACGGTCGAATCGCGCAAGGGCCACCTGACCGCGTTCGAGAGCTGGGCCGAGCTGATCCGCAGGCACGGCGCCGATGCGGTGCCGCAGCTCGTCTGCGTCGGCAACCGCGGCTGGCTCAACGACCAGATCTACGCCCGGCTGGCGGAGGACGAGGTGCTGGCGAGCAAGGTGTCGATGCTGTCGCGCCTTTCGGACGAGGAACTGGCGCTGCTCTACCGGAGCGCGCTCTTCACGGTCTATCCGAGCCTCTACGAGGGCTGGGGCCTGCCGATCACCGAATCGCTCTGCCACGGCAAGGTGCCGCTGGTGTCGGCCATATCCTCGCTGCCCGAAGCGGGCGGTCCCTTCGCGATCTATGTCGAGGCCGGATCGGCCGGAGCGCTGACCGACGCCGCCGAGAAGCTGATCCTCGACGCCGACCATCGCGCCGCCGCCGAAGCGAAGATCCTCGCCGAATTCCGCCCGCGGGCCTGGAGCGATCTCGCCGGCCAGATCGCCGACGAACTCGACGGCTTCGCCCGTCGCGACGCCGCCAAGGGGATCGTCGTCCCGCCGGCGGCGACCGCCCGCATCGGCCGGTGGCATCCGCTCAAGCGCAACGAATCGACCCGGATCTGGAAGGGCATGCGCACCGGCGAAGGCTTCCGTTCCAACCTGGGCTGGAACTGGCCCGAGGATCGCGGCTGCCGCGTCAGGCGCGAAGGCGGCGAGCTGCTGCTGCACTTCGACGGCCCGCACCCGAGGCTGCGTGCGCTGTTCGAGCTGATCGGCGACGACCATGCCGAATCCTTCTGGTCGCTCGCATCCGGCTCGACTGCGCTGAAGGGCGGCCTTCACCCGCACGAGAACAAGTGGATCGCCCTGGAGATTCCGGCGGCCGACGCGGCCCATGACCTGCCGATCCGCGTCTCGCCGCTGGCGGCGGGCGACGGCACGACCATCACCTTCTTCGTCAGCGGCTTCTTCCTGCATGCGGCCGACGACGTGATGGCGCGCCAGGATTTCCTCGAGGCGATCACGCTCAACCGGCTCGATTCGCTCGATGCCTTCGGAGAGGATGACGGCGCGCGTCCGACGCGATAAAGCAGCCGCCATGTCGACCATGGCCGCTCCGCGGGATGCCGCACCATCGCCGCTGCTGCCCGCCGGGGTCGAGATCATCCTCGACCTGTCGCGCCTGCTGTCGCGCACGCTCCACGCCATGCCGACCGGCATCGACCGGGTCGAGCTGGTCTATGCGCGCCAGCTGCTCGCGCTGGTACCGGACCGTGTGCGCTTCGCGGCGGTCAATCCCCTCGGGGTCTACGGCCGGCTGCCGCTCGATGCGGTACTGCGCTTCCTCGACGAAACCGAAGCCCGATGGGCGAACCGCGCGGCACCGGGCCGACATGCCCTGACGATGTCTGCGGCGCGCACGCTGAGCCGGCTCACGCCCCGTCCGGTCCCGAAGCCCGCGCCGGGGGTGCGCCGCTATTATGTCCAGGCGTCGCCCCATCATCTGCACCGGCCCGAGCGCGTCCGCGCCAAGCTGCGCGCCGAACAGGCCCGCTTCATCTGCCTGGTCCACGACCTGATCCCGATCGAGTTTCCCGAATATGCGCGCCCCAACGGCGCGGCGACCCACCGCGTGCGGGTCGAGACGATGGCGTCGCTGGCCGCCGGCCTGATCGCCAACAGCCAGGCGACCGCGGATTCGATGGCCCGCTTCCTGACCGGCGCTACGCCGCCGCCGATCCGGGTCGCCCATCTCGGCTGCGATCCGCTGCCCGAGGGCGAGGCCGGCCCGCTGCCGGTCCCCGCCCCCTATTTCGTCGTCCTCAGCACGATCGAACCGCGCAAGAACCACCTGCTGCTGCTCCACATCTGGCGGCGCATGGCGGAAACGCTGGGGCCCGAGCGGACGCCGCATCTCGCGATCGTCGGCCGGCGCGGCTGGGAGAACGAGAATGTCCTCGACATGCTGGAACGATGCGAGGCGATTCGCGGGCATGTCCACGAACTTGCCGGGCTGTCGGACCGCGGGGTGAGCGGCCTGCTCCGCAGCGCCCGCGCGCTGCTGCTCCCATCCTTCGCCGAGGGCTTCGGCATGCCCGTCACCGAGGCGCTGATGGTGGGCACGCCGGCGATCTGCAGCGACCTGCCCGCGCTGCGCGAGGCGGGCGGCGGCATTCCCGAATTTCTCGACCCGCTCGACGGCCCGGGGTGGCTCGACATGATCCTCGACTATGCCGCCGATCGATCCGAACGCCGCGATCGACAGATCGATCGGCTGCGGGGCTGGACACCACCGGGGTGGCGCGGGCATATCGCGACCGTGCTTGACCTGGTTCGCGAACTCGATGCCGGCAGGAGCGGCGGCGCATGACGACGGCCCGCCCCTCCTTCTACCGGGACCTCACCCTGCAGCTCGACGTGATCGGGGCGCTGGTGCTGCGCGAGCTGCACACGCGCTTCGGCCGCAACAATATCGGTTATCTGTGGATGATCGGCGAGCCGATGATGCTGGCGACGGTGATCGGCGCGCTGCACGCCTTCCAGCCGGGCCATCTCGGATCGACGATGCCGCCGGTCGCCTTCTCGCTGGTCGGCTACTGCGTCTTCATCATCTTCCGGGGCATCTTCAACCGGGCGGAGAGCATCCTCGAGAGCAGCCTGCCGCTGATGTATCACCGGATGATCTCGGTGCTGAACCTGTCGCTCGCCCGCGTCGTCGTCGAGGCGGCGGGCTGCGTCACCACCTTCGTCCTGCTCTACTCCATCATCATCCTGCTCGGCTTCGCCGAGCCGCCCGCCCGGCCGCTCTGGGCGATGGGCGGGGTCGCCGGGATGATCTGGATATCGTTCGCCTGGGGCCTCAACGTCACCGCGATCACCTTCGAGAAGCCGACCCTGCAAAGGCTGGTCCACCCGATCTCCTATTTCATGATGCCGCTGTCGGGCGCCTTCTTCGCGGTCGAATGGATGCCGGTCTCGCTCCAGCAGGCGGCCGACTGGTTCCCGCTGGTCAACATCTTCGAGATCACCCGCTACGGCATGTTCGAAATGGCGTCGGACAAGCACCTGTTCCCCGGCTATCTCATCGCCAATTGCGCCTTCTTCACCTATACCGGCCTGATCGGCATTCGGCGGCTTCGCAACCGCATCCACCTGCACTAGATCCTGCCACCCGTTCCCGGCGGACAGCAAAGCGCTTCCCCCTCGGACGATCTGGCTCTAGAAGTCGCTCAGCCAGTCTCATTCGGACAATCGATGCACGGAATCATCAAGCCCCACCCCAGCCAGGACGCCGTCAAGGAGCACTGGTCGGACACTTTGCGCGGCTGGGCCTATCGCAACAAATGGTTCGTGCTGGTGGTGCTTGTGCCCACCCTGCTCGTCGCGGCCTATTATTATGTGTTCGCATCCGACCAATATCAGTCGGAGGCGCATTTCATCGTCCGGACCGCGGACAGCTCGCCGATGCCATCGGCGGGCTTCAGCCAGTTGCTCGGCCTGGGCGGCGGCGCGTCGCAGTCGCGCAGCGAGGCGATGAGCGTCAACGACTATCTCGATTCGCAGCAGGCCGTCATCGCCCTCAACCGGCGGGTGAACCTGGTCGAACGCTTCCGCCGTCCGGAAGCCGACATCGCCACCCGCCTGTGGCACGAGCAGCCCACCCCAGAAATGCTGATGCGCTATTACCGCAAGCAGGTGAACGTGCGCTTCAACCAGGAAACCGGCATCACGACGCTGCGCGTCCGCGCGTTCCGGCCGGCCGATTCCTATGCGATCATCAACCAGCTGCTCGCGATGGGCGAGGAGCGGGTCAACATCCTCAACCGGCGCAGCCAGGGCGACGCGCTCAAGAATGCGCGCCGCCAGCTCGCCGAGGCGGAGCAGGCGCTGCTCGGCGTCCAGAGCCAGCTGACCGCCTTCCGCCAGCAGCGCGGCGACCTCGATCCCGAAGGATCGGGCAGGGCGCAGCTCGGCCTCGTCACGAGCCTGCAGGGCCAGCTGACCAATGCCCGGGCGCAGCTCAACGCGATGCGCGGGATCATCGCCCCGAGCAGCCCGCAATATGTCGCCACCGCCGCGCGCGTCCGCGCGCTGGAGGCGCAGGTCGCGGGCCAGACCGGCAAGCTCACCAGCGGCGGCGGCGCGATCGCGGCCCGGCTGGGCAATTATCAGGATCTCCAGATCCGGCAGGAGTTCGCCGGAAAGCGCTACGAAGTCGCTGCCGCCAACCTCGAAAAAGCGCGCGACGCGGCGATGAAGCAGCAGCTGTACATCGTCCGCGTGGTCGACCCGAACCTGCCGGTGAAGTCCGAATTCCCCGAACGCGGCAAGATGCTGCTGACGGTGTTCCTGTCGCTGATGATCGCCTATGGCATTGGCTGGCTGCTGGCCGCCGGCGTGCGCGAGCACTCGCTGTAAGTAAGGAAAATTCGGGAATAGGCGGACGCCGTCCTGCGTATATGCGTGGGACGGTGCACCAGAGCGACAACAGGGGAGTATGGGTTTGGAGCTGACGATCCTCCAGACTTCGGATGCGTTCAAATATAGTCGCATGCTGCGGGCCACGTCGCGCACCGCGATCGAATATTGCCGCCGCCACGGCTTCGCCTACGAAAGCTTCGTCGGCATCAAGCGCGGCTTCCACGGTGCGCATGCCACGTTCAACCGGATGTTCATGCTGACCGAGCTGATCGACCGCGGCTATCGGGGCTGGGTGCTCTATATGGACGCCGACGCCTATATCTACGATCTGGATTTCGATCTTCGCGCCTACCTCGCCGACAAGCAGGGGCATTCGGCGATCATGACGACCATTCCGGGCGAGACGGTAGCTTGGCACATCAACGCAGGCGTCCTGTTCTTCAATCTCGCCCATTCGTCCACGGCCGCTCTCATCCGGGAATGGAAGCGGCGTTTCATGGCCATTCCCGAGGAAAGGCTCCGCACGCTCACCTCCGTCTGGGATTACGACAATGACCAGACGATGCTCTACCAGTCGCTCGACCAGAATGTGGCGCTGCGCGAACCCGTGCTGTTCGAGGATCCTATGATCTTCAATCATCACGAGGCGCGCTTCATCCGGCAATTTCTGCACTCGCTGGACAACGATATCGAGCGGAGGACCGACACGATTGCCACGGCGGTCGCGGAAATCCTCGGCCATGACCGCGGCGGGACGTCGACCAGCAGCGTCGAGGAACGCGTGGTTGCCGCCCTCTATCACCTCATCCTGAAACGGGGTCCCGATAGCGGCAGCACCGGCTATTCCCATCTCATTGCCGCGAAAGGACTGGAAGATGGCATTCCGGAAGTCGTCGGCCTGCTGCTCGGCAGCCCTGAATATCGGACGAGGATCGGCGCGGAGCTTGCTCGCGGCGACGTTGAAGCTGCTGGGAGCCAGAAGGGCTGACATGATCGGCCGGGACGATGTGATCGACGGTTACCGCGCGATATTGGGCCGGGAGCCGGAAAATGATCTGGTGATCGACCACCATCGGCATTTCGAGACCCGAGCCGATCTTTTCGCGGCATTGATCCGGTCGACCGAGTTCAAGGACGGCTTTCGGACGCGCTTTACCTCCGAAAAGTCGATCACCCTCGACATGCTGGACGAGGTCGCTCTCGATTTCCAGAGGGGGGACCATGACCGTTGGCGGGGCTATTCGCTGAGTCTGCCCGATTGGTTCGACCCGTCGCTCGATCCCTGGGGAACGGCCTATCGCGACCAGATGCTGAAGTTGTGGGAAGCCATCACCGACCGGTCGGGGTATCAGCCCGTCAGCAACGAGGACACGCCCGAGATCGCCGATCTGGACGCGATCTTCCGGCCCGCCTTCTACGCTTCGGGCGATACGCAGTTCGCGGGCGGCCAGCTCATGGCGATGGGCCACATCCTCATGCGCAGCGGCATCGCCGCTGGTCAACGCGTGCTCGAATATGGGGCCGGCTTCGGCCTGACCGCACTGTCCTTCAGCAGGCTTGGCGCGAAAGTCGATACTGTCGATATCAATCCTGCCTTCTGCCAGGCGGTGCAGACGGCATCGGAGCGCTATCAGGTGGACCTGACGCCGCATGTCGGTGAGTTCGGGTTCAATCCAGCCGGCGCTCCCAATGCCTATGACCTGATCTTCTTCTACGAGAGCTTCCACCACGCCCTGGACTTCGCGCAATTGGTTCCGCGTCTCCGGGACCTCCTGACTCCGACCGGCAAGGTCCTCCTCGCCGGGGAGCCCATCTTCGACTCGCTCTGCCCCGACCTACCCTATCTATGGGGCTTCCGGCTCGATTGGGAGAATGTCGCCGTAATGCGAATCCGCGGCTGGCTCGAGCTGGGTTTCCAGAAAGGTTTCCTGCTCGGCGAATTCGACAGGGCGGGTTTCGAAGGCATCGAGCATCGCGACCCCAATTCCCACTGGGCGCAGGTCTACGAGTTCCGGCAGCGCGACTGATCGCTCCTCCGCGGCTTTTCCGAAATCGCGGCTTCTATAGGACGCGCTGTGCCGCGATGACGTGACTCAATCCGGGTTCGCCGGCGACGCCATTCTCACGAATTTCGAGGGGACGACAGCCCATCTCCTCGATGATCTCGAAGATCAGCTTCTGGGGCAGCGCGTTCATCTCCATCGAGGGTTGCTCGTTCGCCAGATAATGTGCGGCAGTGAAGGATTGGCCCTGCATGAAGGTCGGCATCTGGACGATCGCTACCCCGCCCGGAGCAAGAGCCCGCAAGAGCTTGCGATACAGGCTGGCCATCACCGGCGGGGGATTATGCTGCAGCACGATCAGGCTGATCACCAGATCGAAATCGCGATAGCGGTCGAGGTCGTCCGGCGCGGCGATGCTTTCGAAGGATATATTGGCCGTGGCGGTCTGCTGCGCCCTTTCGATCGCCAGCCGCAAATGCGGCGGAGAGATGTCGACCCCCACGACCTGGTCGGCATGGGCCGCAAGCGCCAAGGTCAGCCGCCCCACGCCGCAACCGAAATCGAGCGCCTTTCCAAGCCTCACGGGCAGGCCGGCCCGCCGCAAGAAATGGAGATGAAGGTCGATGTCGTTGCGGCCGCTGCTGTAGAAGGCGTCGATATGGGCGGCCAGGTTCTCCTGACGAAAGGCATCGCTGGTGAGGACCGACCAGTGCGGTTCGGTTTCCCCGAACAGTTTCCACGCCTGCCCGATCCGGTCGAACATCGCCTGCAACTGCTCGTCGGAGCAGGTAATGTCGATATCCGTCCGATCGATATCGAAGAAGCGGCCGACATGCGGCAGGCCGTGGCGGCCATCCATCTGGCGGTTGAACTCTGCGCTGCCGAGAAACGCCTGGCGAAGCTGATCCCGGTTGGGCGCAGTCATCTGGAGCGCGATCACAGCTTCGCTTTCGGGCTCGCGGCCCAGCAACATCCGATAGGCCCAGACAACTTCTTCGCGGGAAACGCTCATATTCCGTCCGATCGTCCGTGCAGATTGAAACAGGAGGAATCAGGCATGGGGCGTGCCGTCAAGCCTGTCGTTGCGCCAGACCTGCTCCCCGTCGACCCAGAGCGCGCGAGTGCCGTCCATCAGCGGCTTCAACTCGCAAACCACCTCGGACTCGCAGACCCAGCCATTGGCGTGGAACAGGTCGAACAGGTGCCCCTCGATCGCCCGTGAGTGCGTACCCACGACCACCCTTCGCGCCTTGGCGTTGAGCACCTCGATACCCGCGCGGAGCACCTCCTCCTCATGGCCCTGGATGTCGATATGCAGCAGATCGACCCGCTTCTTGTCGGCCATCAGCGTCGCCAACGAGATGCAGGGGATCTCCTCCAGCTCTCCATGTTGAGCGGCGGTCATGCGATCGACGCCCATCTTGTCCTCCCCGAAAGAGGCGAAGGCGCCATAATCCTCCTCGGCGGCGTTGAGCTTCGGAAAGGAAGCGATGCCGTCCTGCGCGCCCGCAACGGCATGGTGGAGACGATATTTGGCCGGGTCGAGCCCGTTGGTGCGGAAATTGTCGAGCATGAAGGCGTGATGGTCGGCTGAACCCTCCACGCCGATCAGGTCGATGTTCCGATCCTTGATGCCGCGTGCCAACGCAGCTTGCCGGGACGCGATCAGCCAGGGGCCCCATCCCGCGCCGAGCTCGATCGCGGTGAAGCTCTTGCCCGCCTCCAATACGCTGCGCAGCGTGCCGATCCATTCCGAGGTGCCATGCAGGCTGTATTCCTGCGTACGCGGGACGCTGCGGAACACGTAGCCCGCCCGACCATGCCAGCCTGCGCCGAGGTAGCTCACCTTGGTGATCGCGCCGAGCATATCGCGAAACGCCCCGTCGATCGGCTCCGACGCCGGAAATGGTGCGAACGCGTTGACGATGGCGAAGTCGATCATCGCGGTGGAGCCGGGCGATCCCACCTCGAATTCACGCGTGCTGAGCAGCCGCAGGCGCAGATCGTTGACCGTGTCGTTCCTGACGAGATGACGCTTCAGCTCCTCGGCGCTGGGCTCCCGGCGGAGCAGCAGGCGAAAGGCCCACGACACCCCCTCCTTCCAGTCGACCGGACGGTGCGGCTCGAAAACCTCTCCGGCGCGATCGAGCAAGGTTTCCCACTCGCCGGTCTTACGGAGAGCTCGGCGCAGGGCTTGGGGGTCGGTGTAGGCGCCGAGCCGGGCGGCCAGTTCCGCGTCGCTCGGTTCACGGTTCAGGATAAGGCGATAGGCCCAAATCACGCCTTCGCGGATATTCATACGCTGCTCCTGCTGTACCGTCCTGCTAGTGCATTGACGAACCGGACGATGGCAAGCCTTTGCCAGGGCCGGATTATCCGAACTGGTCCGATTTCGACCCGTTTCCGCATCCCCCCGACGCGGCGGCGTCGATCAGATTCGCAGATAATGTTCCTCCACATAGCCCGCCCGGAGCCAGTGACGGTGGCGGGAAGCCAGGCGGTAGCTGCCGGCTTCGCGGACCAGGTCCGGCACCGGGGTCTGGCCGGGGACCGCCGCTTCCTGGTTGATGCTCAGGACATGGCGGACGCCGATGCCGGCCGCGTCGCGCAGATGGGCGATCGCCGTACCGCGCTCGATCCCGGGCAGCGTGTCGGTATTGAAGAGGATGTCGATCGAACCCGGCGGCTGCGTGGCGAAGGCGGCGTTCGGCAGCACCGCGAGTGCCCGGTCGGGCTCGCCCGCCAACGAGACCTCCCGTCCCGCGCCCGCGAGCATATGCGCCTGGATCGCGCCCATCGTCGGCGCGTCGAACAGCCGGTATCGGGTCAGGCCGAGGCGCAGCGCGTAGAAGGCGGTCAGCCCTGCCCCGCCCCCGATCTCGGCGATGCACGCCTCGGCGCCGAGGCCGGTCGCGTCCGCCAGCTGGCGAAGCCGCCAGGCCGCGTGGATCGCGTCCAGCATCCGCATGTGAAGGATGATCCCCCGCCCGACGGAGATACCGAGATGGCCGCCGATCTGCGCGGGCGGGCCAAGGTCGACCCCCAGCGCGGCCTCGATGCCGCCGAACAGTTCGGCCGGATCGGTCAGTGTGTTCTCGCCCCAGCGACCGTTCTCCGGATTTTCGAGCGGCAACACGCCGACCGCCTCGGCCAGCGAGACGAGCTTGTCATAGGTCCAGCGCGCCAGCCGGTCGGCGAAGCGGCGGTCGCGGGCGCGTTCATGCTGGCGCGCGCCGCCGAGGAAACCCTGCGCGACCCGTGCGCGGCCAAGCACCGCCAGCTCGTCCGCGACGGCGGCGGCATCGCCCGCGCCAAGTCGCTCGACGAAGGCGCGCTGATAGCCGGGCAGCGCGTCCCCATCCCCGGCCCCGCCCGCGATCGACCAGGCCTTCGCGATCCTGGCCGCAAGGTCCGGCAAAGGCGCGGGCACCGGCGCCTCGACGAGCGAAGGCACGCGGCCGTCGGGATGGGCGAAGCGCGCCGCCCAGCGCCGGTCGCCCTCCGTCGCGCGCGGTGCCTGACCGGCGCCGGCGCCGCGCAACACCCCGGATACCGCCTCCGCCAGTTCATCCAGCCTGGCCTCGAAGGTCGGCGCCATGGTGCGCAATTGCTGGCGGACGAAGCTGGCATGCGGTCCGTTGAGGAAGCTCATCGGTTCGACCAGCACGGCGTCCGCGATCGCCTGGTCCTGCCGCAATATGCCGTGCAGCAGATCCTGGTCGTTGCCGACGTCCATCCACTCCACGGCACCTCGCAGCGTCTCGTCGCCGTGCGCGGCGAAGCCGGCGCTCCAGCGCTCGACCAGCTTGCGGCCGAGCGGATGGCCGAGGTTGATCAGCGCGACCCCGGCATTGACGTCCCAATGCTCGCCCGTGACCCCGGAAGTCGCGAAGATGGCGGCGCGGTCCTGCCTGTCGGCCAGATAGGCGGCGAGGTCGAAGTCGAGATCCTGGATATAGGCGTCGGCGTCGAGATAGATCGCCCAGCCCGCAAAGCCGCGTGCGACCAGTTCCGCCAGCATCGGAATGCGGTTGAAGGTCGCCTGCCACGGATGGAAGCCGCGCTTGATCCCGAGGAAGCTTTCATAGCCGAAGCCGTGCCGCCGGCAATATTCGCGGACGCCGGTCGCGGTGATCGCCAGCATCGGGGCATAGCGGTCGGCATCGGCGGTCTGGAGGAACAGCACCCCGCCCTCGTCGCGCCCCTCGCGCGCCCGCGCCCGTGCCCGCGCATCGAGGCGCAGGACCGCGCAGAACTCGTTCCGGTCGCGCGCCGTGTCGTAGACGCCGGCCAGTTCGAGGCCGGTCAGCCCCAGGCCCGCCAGGGTCTCGATGATCGTGCGGAAGCTGTCGGGCGTGAAATACCAGGCATGGACGTCGATATAGCGGCCCGGGTTGAAGTCATGGTCGCGGATCGCCTTCTCGACCCGCGCGGCGCGGTCGGCCGGGACGGCGGGGCCGTGGTCGCCGGCCCAGTGGCGGCGCGAATCATTGTGGGTGGTCAGCGCGACATGCTCGATCACGCTTGCCAGGCTGTGGCGGCGCCGCTGCTCGCGGTGCGCCTCGATCACGTCGGCGATCGTGCTCTCGGCGATATAATGGTCGAAGCAGTAGCGCTTGTCGGGGACGATCAGGCAGAACAGGCCGCCGGGCGCCAATATCCGCTCGATCTGCTGGAGATGGTGGACGAGGTCGGGCTGGTGCTCGATCGCATGGCTGCTGATCACGGCATCGAAGCGCCGGCGGACCTGATCGAGGCCGCCGACATAATCGATATGAGCCGGACAGCCGGCGGGGTCGATTCGGATCTCCACCGCGCGGGCGCGCAACTGATCGGCGTCGAGCACGTCGAGATAGGCGATGGCGGGACCGCGCAGCAGCGGGCTGCAGAACGGCCCGATCTCGAGCACCGAACGCCCGTCGTCGATCAGCCCGATCAGATTCTCGCGCAGCGCCAGCGGCGAGGCGACCCGCCCTTCGGCCCGGCCGGTCGCCGTATAATGATCGGCGGCCGCATCGGCGGCGATCGCCAGGTCGGGATTAGCAGAGAGATAATGGGCCGCGTCGAACGACGGCGGCAGATCGGCGCCCGGAACGGCCGGATCGTCGGCGAGGGGCTTGTGCGTAGCCATGGACAGCGGTTAGCGGCTCGGCCGGCCAGAGCCTAGGCTTTTATGGGCCGATCGCTTTCGCGCAGCGATACCGGGCCTTCAGCGATACCAGGCGTCCGGATCGTCGATCGGCATCATCTCGAAGCTGTCGCGGCGCAGGCCCGGATGCCAGGAGGGATCGTCGTTCAGCCAGCGGCTCCAGCGCTGGTGGAAGGCGGCATATTGGTCGCCGCCGGCCGGCATGTCGCCGCGCGACGCGCGTTCGGCGTGGACCATCTCCGCCTCTGGGGTGCAGACGATCCGGTAGCCCAGCGCGCGGAGCCGCAGGCAGAGGTCGATGTCGTTATATTCGAGCGTGAACTGCTCGTCGAACCCGCCGACCTCCTCCATCAGCGAGCGTCGCGTCGCGAACAGCGCGCCCGTCACCGCAGACCATTCGCGCTGGACCAGCGCCCAGTCCTGATAAGTGCCGCCGCCCGCTGCGCGGCAGGCCCAGACATGGGCGATCGCGCCGAACAGCGGGCCGATGCCGGCATGCTGGAGCCGGCCGTCCTCATAGAGCAGCCGTCCGCCGGCCCCGCCGACGCCCTCGTCCATGGTGAAGCCGATCAGCGCCCCGAGCCAGCCCGGTTCGGCGGGCAGCAGATCGTCGTTCATCATGACGATCTGCTCGCTCTCGGCCGCCCGCCAGAGGAGGTTCATCTTCGCGGCATAGTTGAACGGCTCGTCGTCGCCGCGCGGCGTCTCGATCCGGCGCAGGGCGAAGGGCCATTCGCGCTTCGCCCAGGCCGGCTCGCCCGCGACGTCGTCGCCGACGATCACCGTCAGCCGGTCCATCGGCCAGTCGGTCGCAGCCAGCGCCTTGAGCAGCCGTTCGACATAGGCGGTGCGGCCGCCGGGCAGTTTGCTGCGGCGGGTCGGCACCAGCAGCGACACCGGCGGATGATCGCGGCCGAATATCCGGTCCTGCGCCAGCGTGCCGGGCGCCCGGCCGGAACGGAAACGGTGGTGGGCGAAGCGCGGCTGGGCCGCGAGCATCGCCTGCCGGACCGCCGGATCGGCCTGCGGCCGCGGGCCGGGATGGACGAGCAGCACCTTCGCGATACGCCCGATCGCGATACCGGCATGATGCGCGCGCAGCAGCAGGTCGTCGAGCAGTGCGGTGCCCGTCTCGGCGCGCAGGCCGAGCTCGGCGAGCACCGACGCGCGGACGATCAGCGGCGCGCCGATATAGTCCTGCGCGGCCAGCAGGGTGAGGTCGAAGGCGGGTTTCAGGCGCAGCTGGTCGATCCCCCGCACCTCGCCTGCCGCGAAATCGTCGCCATGGAAGATGCCGACGTCTGGCCGGGCATCGGCCGCCTCGCGCCAGTCGCGCTCGAACATCGGCGCGAGGATGGCGCCGCGCGGCGCGAGGACGATCCAGCTGTCGCGGTCGGCCGGCAGTTCCTCGGACAAGGGCGTGTCGAGCACATTGTCCGGCGCCAGCGCCACCACGTGCAGCGCCGGACCGAAGATGGCACGCTCGACCGGCATGCCGGCCAGGAGATTGGCCTCGATGTGGACCCCGCCGGCGTCGGCCGGCGTCTCGCGAAGCGCCGCGAAGCTGGCCGAGATCCTGTCCGCGACGGCATCGTAGGACAGCAGCCCGGCGATCCGGTCACGCGCGGCCGCGCCCTTGCCCTTGCCCTTGCCCTTGCCCTTGCCCTTGCCCTTGCCCCCGTCCGCGCCCGCCCCTTCGGCCTCGATCGCGTCCGCGGCCCGGGCGAGGGTGGCGGCGAGCGCCGGCTCGTCGATCCGCGCCCAGTCGCCGCCCTCGGCATAATGGCCGAAATCCTGTTCGAGCCGCCAGGGATGCGCCTTCACCGGCCAGCCGACCGAGGCGTCGAGAAAGTCGCGGCTGCCGCCGAAATCGGTCGCGACGACCGGCTTCCCCGCCGCCATCGCCTCGGCGATGGTCAGGCCGAAGCCCTCCGAGCAGTGCGGCGAGGCGTAGAGGTCGGCGAGCGCCATCAGTTCGGCGAGCTCCTCGGCGGCCATCGCCCGGTCGACCAGCACGACGCCCTCGGTCCCTTCGGCGAGCGCCCGGAACCCCGCGCCTTCCTCGGGGCGGTCGTGGAGATGCTTGGTCTTCAGGACCAGCGACCAGCCGCGCGCGGCGAGCCCGGAGGCCGAGAAGGCGCGCACCAGCGCGGCCGGATTCTTGCGGACGAGATAGCTCGACCCGTCGAATATGTAGAGGATCGTCCGCTGGTCGGCGGGAAGTCCGAGCCGGGCCAGCGCCTCGCCCCGCGCGATGGCCGGCGCCTCCGCGACCGGCACCGCATGCGGCACGACGTCGACCGCCGGGCCGCCCTGCGCCGCGAACAGGTCGGCGCAGTAGCGACTCGGCGCCCATATCCGGTCGACGCCACCGAAATTGCGGCGCCAGGCGGGCGGAATATGGCCCATCTCCCAGACCCAATAGCCGATGCGCCGATGCGCCCGGGCGATCGCACTTCGCTGATCGTCGGTCAGCAGGTGCCAGCTGTCGGGATTGAGGTGGACGATCGCGACGTCGGCCACGCCCTCGAAATCGACGATGTCGACGGGGGGGACGAGCGGCTTATGGATGTGGAAGGGCCGCTTGACCGGATGGAGGTTGAGCAGCACGCCGGTGCGGCGGATCGCGGCGATGATCCCGCGGCTGGCCTGGCCGAGGCCGTTGTCATAGTTCCACGGCCCGAAGAAGGCGACCTTGAGCGGCTGATCGGCCCGCAGCCCCTGCGGCAGGCGGCGCGCCAGCAGGCGACCGCCATCGTCGATCGGCCCCTCCTCCCCCGCGGCCGCGATCGTCGCCTCGGCCAGGGCGACGTCGAAGCCCGCGTCAGCGAGCACGTCGCGCCAGCCCTCGATGTCGATGGCTTCGAACTGGCCGCGCAGCAGCAGCAGCTTGACGAAGGGCATGCCCTGCTCGACCAGCCTGCGCCATCCGAACAGGGTCGGATTGATCGCGGTCTCGCTGGGGAAGAGGATCTCCACCGAGCGGCCGGCCTCCTCGGCGATCTCGGCCAACCGGACCTCATAGGCGCGGATGACATGGTCCTTGCGGGTCAGCAGCCGGACATCGTCCATGAAACCGTGGAAGGAGCGCGACGCGAGCAGGCCGGGCCTGATCGCCAGGAAATAGCTCTGGACATGCCAGCGCCACTCATGGCTCTCGGTCAGCCCGACCAGGTCGGCGCCGCTGCGGCGGACCCGATCGACGATCGCGCCGATCCGGGCGCCGTCCTTTGCGGGCAGCACGCTGTCGTTGACGAGATAGAGGGTCGAGGCGCCGAACAGCCGGGGATGGAGCTTCAGCGCATGCGCCCAGGCCGCGAAGTCGTAGCCGGCATTGCGGCGGACCATCGCCGCATCGACCAGGTCGAGCAGCTCCGCCGGCAGATCGACGGGGCGATCGACCGTGGCGATCAGGAAGACGGCCAGGCCGGACTCCTTGAGCGCGCGAACATAGGGCAGGACATTGGGCTTGATCTTGCCCGAGCGCGAATGGGTGACGAACAGCGCCACCTCCCCACCGGCGGGGAGGGTGAAAGGCTTGACGATCTCGACCGGCACCGACCATGCGACCGGATGGTCCGACGGGTGGCGCGACGGCGGGAACAGGAAGATCGGCCCGGGTTCGAGCACCGCGCCGTCGGGCATGCGTCGCGCGACGACCTCCACCCCCTCGCCATTCTCGCCGAGCTCGACGTCGAGCGTGGCGCGGAAGGCGAGGACGCCGTCCTCGTCGCGGCGGCTCGGCCGCGCCTGCCCGACCAGCCGCTCGCCGGCGCGGAACTGCACCCAGGCGTCTTCCCCGCCGTCGTCCGACAGGATTCCGGAGACCGACCGCTCGAACCAGCCGTCCAGCTGCCCGGCGGAAACCGCCGGCGCAGCGCCGGGATCGGTCTCTTCGTCCTCCGGCTGCTCCGCCGACGTCAGTTCCGCCAGCGCCATCGCCGCCCGCTCATTGCCGTCCAGCGCCACGCTGCGGCGGTAGAAGTCGATGGCCGTCTCGATATCGCCGGTGCGGCGGGCAAGGTGGCCGCGGCACAGGGCAAGGTCGGCATCGTCGGGATTCAATCCATGCGCCGTGCCATAGGCCTGCTCGGCTCCCGCCGCGTCGCCGGCCTCGCCCAGCATGTGGCCGAGTTGCACCCATATCGCGAAATCGTCGGGCCGATAGCGAAGATAGCGGCGATATTCGGCGGCCGCCTGCCCCCATCGCCCGCCGTCGCGTGCGGCACTCGCCCTCCGGAACGCACGTCGGACCGCGCGCTTTCGCCAAAATCCCCCCGTCATGCGATGCCGGTTAACATGCGGAGCACGGCGGAGAAATAGCGACGGGCCATTCGGGGAAACTCATGGGGACCGCCGAGGCGCGGCCCAGGAAAAGAATGTCCTTTAGGAAGAACTACGCTTTTAGGGCAAGCCGTTAAGGCTGCAGCAAGCCCGCGATCGCAATTGACACCGCCGCACAGGCAGCTATGGGGCGCCCCGGGATGACAGGCATGCCGTGGGTGGAGCCGACCACGAACTGGCGGCGAATTTGGATGATCATCGAAAAGCACCGCACCGATCATCGACAGATCCAGAACCGTGCACGCGCCTGGCGTTTGATGCTGGGCTCGGCCTTGCTCCTCTGCGCGTCGCCCCCGGTGCACGCCGAAACGCTGATGGACGCGGTCGAGGCAGCCTATGCCCGCAACCCCACGCTCGTCGAGCAGCGCTATCGCCAGAAGAGCGTCAACGAGAACTATGTCCAGACGCGGGGACAATATGGGCCGACCCTGTCGCTCAACGCGACCGGCCTCTATGAATATAGCAAGCTGCGCAGCTTGGAGAGCGACAAGAATACGGGTGAGCTGTCGCTGAACCTGCGCCAGCAGGTCTATAGCGGCGGCCGCTTTCGCGGACAGCTGGCCGAGGCCAGGGCCAATGTGCAGGCAAGCGAGGAGACGCTGCGACGCGCCGAGGGCGAGGTGGTCCGCCAGGTCATCGCAGTCTATGCCGCGGTGCTGCGCGACCAGCAGCGGCTGGAAGTAGCGCGCGAGAATGTCGCCGCGCTCCGCGACCAGCTCATCGAACGCCGCGCCAAGCGCAAGGTCCGCGACGTGACGATCACCGACGTCGCCCAGGCCGATCTCCGCCTCGCATCGGGCGAGACCCAGTTGTCCGCCGCCGAAGCCCAGCTTCAGGTGAGCCGGGGCCAGTATCTGCAGATCGTCGGCCATTCGCCCGGCGAGTTGCAGCCGCTGCCCGAGCTTCCCGGTCTTCCCGCGACGATCGACGAAGCCTTCGCCATCGCGACCGAGGAAAACGCGCAGCTGTCCTCGGCGCGCTTCAACGAGGAAGCGTCGCGCGCCAGGATCGCCGCTGAGCGCGGCAATCAACGCCCCAGCGCCGTCATAACGGCGCAGGCGGGCAAGGTCGGCCAGCTGTCGCCGTTCGACCGCCGCGACTATAGCACCGCCGTGACGGCTCAGCTGACCGTAACCCAGCCGCTTTACCAGTCCGGTATCATCCGGTCGCGGATCCGGCAGGCGCAGAATCTGAACGATGCCGATCAGGCGGTCGTGGACGGCGAGCGGCGCCAGGCGTTGCAGGACGTCGTTTCGGCGTGGAGCACATTGGCCTCGAGCCGGGTCGGCGTGGTCACCGGTGCCCGCCAGGTGGAAGCGGCGCAGATCGCCTTCACCGGCATGCAGCGCGAGGAACGCTTCGGGCTGCGCAGCACGATCGAAGTCCTCAATGCGGAGCAGGAACTGGCGTCGTCCCAGCTGGGCCTGCTCTCAAATCGCTATCAGGAATATGTCGCGCGGGCCTCGCTGCTGCTCGCTATGGGCCGGCTCGACGCGCGGACCGTCAACTCCGCCATCCCCGCCAAGGACCCCGACGCCGAGTTCAAGAAGGTGCGCTGGCGCGGCATGTTGCCGGTCGAACCGCCGCTGATGCTGCTCGATCACATCGGCTCGGCCAGCCCGACCTCCCCTCGCAAGCCCGACCTGCGTGGCCAGGGCCAGCCGAAGCCGAACGGTGGCATGACCATGCCGGCCACGCCCGATCGGCGCTTTACGTCCGAACCTCTGCAGCCGATCCGCGAGAGCAAGCTGGTACCGTCCGACCAGCTTCCGGATACGGTGCGGGACTATGAAACCGCGCCGGGCAGCGACGCGCCGCGATGAAAAGCCTTCGCCGCAGCTTTTGCGGCATGATAGTAGCCGCACGGCCAGCCCATGACCGGTCGGCGCCTCGTTCAGGATTGTGTCTGCTCCGATGACTGCTAGCAAACGCGACGAAAAGCCGAACCTGCTGCGGGACGCGCTGGCGATGGGGAAGCAGTCCTTCCTGTTCGCCTCGCTGTTCAGCCTGGCGAGCAACCTGCTTTATCTGGCGTTGCCGATCTACACCAATCAGATCTACAGCCGGGTGTTGTCCAGCCATAGCGGCGCCACGCTCATCGTCCTGACGATCGGCGCCGTGTTCGTCTTCCTCATCTCGGGCATACTCGATCATTTCCGTACGCAGGTGTTGATCAATTTCGGGGTCGCCTTCGACCGCCGGCTGGCCAGCAACACCTTCGCGGCGCTGTTCGAACTTGTCGTTCGCCGTCGCGGCGGGGCCCAGGCCCAGGCGCTGCGCGACCTGGACGCGGTGCGCAGCATGGTTTCAGGCGGCGGGATCGGCATATTGTTCGATCTGCCGTGGATTCCCCTCTTCATGGGAATCCTGTTCCTGATCGATCCCTGGATCGGTTTCGTCACGCTTCTCGGCGGCGGCGTCTTGCTGCTCCTGGCCGTGCTGCAGGATCGCGCCACGCACGGCGCCCTCAAGAAGCAGAGCGAAGCGTCCATCCGCAGCTATTCGTTCACCGACGCGGCGCTGCGCAACGCGGAGGTCGTCCGGGCCCTCGGCATGCTGCCGACGCTGGGATCGGCATGGGCGCATTTCCGGCAGACCGCGCTGAACATGAGCATCGTCGCCGGCGAACAGGGCAGCATCTACACCGTTGCGATCCGGTTCGTGCGGATGCTCATCCAGATCGTGATCATCGCGCTGGGCGCCTGGCTGATCATTCAGGGCGACATCGCCAGCGGACTGCTGTTCGCCAATATGATCCTGTCCGCTCGCGCGCTCGCCCCCATCGAACGGATCGTCGGGGCGTGGAAGGGGTTGTTCGACGGCATGCAGGCCTATCGCCGGCTCGACGACGTTCTCGAGCAATATGAGCCGCCGGTGCCCGCCACGCAGCTCCCGACCCCCACGGGCCGCTTCACGTTCGAAGGCGTCAGCTTCGCGCCGATGGGATCGACGCTAGTGCTGGTCAACGTCAGCTTCGCGATCCAGCCTGGCGAGATGATCGGGATCATCGGCCCGTCGGGTGCGGGCAAGTCCACCCTGCTGCGGCTCATGGTCGGTATCTGGAAGCCGACGACGGGCACTGTCCGGCTCGACGGCGCGGACGTCTACAGCTGGGAACGCTCCGATTTCGGCCGGCATGTCGCCTATCAGCCGCAGGATACCGAGTTGTTCGCCGGCACCGTGCGCGCCAATATCTGCCGCTTCGCCATCAACGCCGACGATGCGGCGATCGTCGCGGCGGCGCAGGCGGCCGGTGCCCATGAACTGATCCTGCGCCTCCCCAAGGGATATGAAACCGAATTGGGCGACAGCGGCGCGATCCTGTCCGCCGGACAGCGGCAGCGTGTGGGGCTGGCCCGGACCCTTTACGGCAATCCGGCGGTGGTCGTTCTCGACGAACCCAATGCCAATCTCGACGGCGAAGGCGAAGCCGCGCTCATCCAGGCGCTCGCCGGCGTGAAGGCGCGCGGGGGCACGGTGGTGATGGTGTCGCACAAGCCCAGCCTGTTCGCCAACGCCGACAAGCTGATGGTGATGCGCGACGGCCATCTCGCGCAATATGGCCCGCGCGAGGATGTGTTGCGGGCCGTCCAGGCCAGCAATAAGCGACCGGCGCTGGCGGAGGTGAAATCGTGAATCTCCTCCCCGATTTCCGGCGCCTTCTCGGCCGGCCCGAAGGAACCGAAGATAGCGATGACGATACCGCGGCCTATGCCGTCGGCATTCCCATCGACGACGAGACGATGCGTCAGCGCGTGCGCCGGCCGATCGTCGCGGGCAGCATACTCGTGGGCGTGCTTGCGGTCGGCTTGCTGCTGTGGGCCTTTCTGTCGATATCGGGGGCCGTTCTTGCGCCCGGCGTCGTGCGCGTGGAGAATAACAGCAAGGATATCAAACGGCTGGAAGGCGGCATTGTCCGGGACATCTTCGTCCGCGAGGGCCAGCGCGTGGCCAAGGGGCAATTGCTGATCCGGTTCGACAGCACGCAGAACCGCGCCGTCGTCGACGTCTATCAGAGCAATGTCGACAGCGCGTACGCCAATATCGCCCGCTTCGAGGCGGAAGCCGCCAACGCCGCCGACATCAGCTTCCCGCCGTCATTGACCAGTCGAGCCTCCGATCCCCGCATCGCGACGCTCCTCGCGACCCAGCGCGCGCTGTTCCAGACACGGACGCTTCTCTATCGCAGCCAGGCGCAGGTATTGCGTTCGCAAGCCGACCAGTTGGCGACCCAGATCGGCGGCATGCGCATTCAGGCCGATGCGATCAACGACCAGGGGAAACTGGTGCAGCAGGAGCTCGAAGGCGTGCGCGAATTGAGCCGCCAGGGCTATGCCCCCAACAGCCGCCTGCTCGCGCTCGAGCGCAACGCGGTCGCGGTCAAGGGCCAACGCGGATCGATCACCTCGGACATGGCGCGCGCGCGCCAGTCGATCGGCGAGATCCAGCTGCAGATCGCCCAGCTTCAGGACCGGCATCAGACCGAGGTCGCCGACGGTATCCGCGCCGCGCAGGAACAGCTTGCCGAGAACGAGCCCAAATTGCGGGCGGTGCTCGAGCAGCTCAACCAGACCGAGATCCGCTCTCCGGTGGACGGCTATGTGTTCAACCTGAGCCAGTTCACCGAAGGCGGGGTCGCCACGCAGGGGCAATTGCTGATGCAGATCGTCCCGGCCAACGCCAGGATGGTCGTTTCGGCGGAGATTTCGCCGAAGGATATCGCGGACGTCCGCCCCGGGATGCTCGCGCGCGTCACGCTGACCGCCTACACGACGCGGACGACGCCGCCGATCGAAGGCCATGTCACGCTCGTATCGGCCGATGCGCGGGTGAACGAGAAGACCGGCGCGTCGCATTTCATAGCCGAGGTGACGATCACCCCAGCCGAGCTGGCCGCCGCGGGTCCCGAGGTCAAGCTGACCCCCGGTATGCAGGCGAGCGTCGCGATCGCGACGGGATCCCGGTCCATCCTCACCTATCTGGTGCAGCCCTTCACGGTCGCGATGCACGACGCCATGCGCGAGAAATGACGGAGACGCGCAAGGTCGATTTCCTGATTGCCGGGGTCCAGAAAGGCGGCACCAGCGCCCTGTTCGAATATCTGCGCGCTCTGCCGGGCATCCAGATGCCCGCGGTGAAGGAGGCGCATTTCTTCGACGAGGAAGCCGCCATAGACTGGTCCGATCCGGACTATTCGACCTATCATGAGCTATTCGAAGCGGACGACCGCCTGCGCGGCGAGGCGACCCCGATCTACAGCTACTGGCCGAACGCCCTGGAACGCATCGCCCGCTATAATCCGGCGATGCGGATCATCCTCCTGCTGCGCGATCCCGTCGAGCGGGCCTGGTCGCACTGGAAGATGGAATATGCCAAGCGGAAGGAAGACCGGCCCTTCGCCTGGTGCATCCGCGACGGACGCGAACGGGTCGCCGTGGGCGATCCCACGGCTCCGGGCCATCATCGCGTCTTCAGCTATGTCGAGCGCGGCTTCTACGGGGCGCAGGCGGAACGCCTCTTCGCGCTCTTCCCCCGTGAGCAGTGCCTGCTGCTACACTCCGAGCAGTTGCAGCAAGAACCACAGGCGCAGATAGACGCGATTTGCGAGTTCCTGGGCGCGAAGCCGCCCGGATTCATACCGCGCCGCACCGTCCATCCGGCAAGGGCGATCGATTATCCCTCTCGGCTGGAAGCCACCGATCGGGCCTTGCTCGCGGAGCTCTATCGCAAGGATATCGCCCGATTCGAAGCCGTCTCCGGGCTGGCGGTCGACGCATGGACCCGAAACTGGTCCTAAAGCAGCGAACAGCGGCGGTGCGGATGGCTGCGATTGCTGGCGAAGCCGCTTCCATCGGTCGAGATTTACTCAATCTATTGAACGCCCCATTGAAAAACAGCGGAAATCGGCTTCGTTCCCGCATCATTTTCGATATTATTGTTGCGTTTGAAATGGCCCGGGCCGACTCGATGGCGCTAACGTGCGGATAAGATAGTGCAATCGGCCATGTTGCGGTGCGCTTTTGTCTGTTGCGCGGTTGAGAAAGCTTGGCTAAGCAACGTACTGGGCTTGCTCGTCGAACCATGCCGTGGGGGATCGGTTCGCGAGCGGCAAGTGGTGTCTCCCGCTCGTGAAAACGGGGAGGTGGCACGCTGCTTGCCCGGGTAAGGTTCAAACTGGAGGTTCTAATGGCAGGTTTTATTTTCGAAGAGGGTACTCAGGCCCAGGCAACTGCGCTCGCTGCGGGCGACACGCTGGTCTTCTCGACGCTTGCGCCGACCGACATCACGGTCACGCTGAATGAAGCAAGCGGCCTTCAGGTCGCTACCGTCACGCTGGCAGGCGGCGGGCAGACGCTCACCTTCGCTGCGGACACCCTGGCGGACGCGAGCACGCTGTTCGTTGCCACCGGCGGTCAGATCATCATCGGCAGCGATGTCGCGGACACGCTCTCTTCCACGACCGATGGCGGCAACTCGGTCATTGCCTTTGCCGGCGACGACAAGATCACCGTGGCCGGTGACGGCGATCACCTCGTCCATGGCGATGATGGCGACGACAGCATCAGCATCACTGGTGGTGCGGGCAACTTTGTCATTTTCGGCGACGACGGCGATGACACCGTCAGCAACGTTGGCAGCACGGGCGCTCTCTACATCAGCGGCGGCCTCGGCGGCGACACCCTCGCTGGCGGCAGCGGCAACGACCATATCTATGGTAACGTCGTGGCACCGAGCGGCACCGTCGATGACGGCGCTGACGTCATCACCGCTGGCGCAGGCAACGACTATGTCAACGGCAATGCCGGCGACGACACCATCGACGGCGGCGCCGGCAACGACCGTCTCCTCGGCGGCGCGGGCGACGACAGCATCGTTGGCGGCACTGGCCTCGGCAACGACTCGATCAACGGCAACAAGGGCGAAGACATCATCGACGGCGGCGCCGGCAATGACAGCCTTCGCGGTGGCGCCGACGACGACACCGTCTCGGGCGGTATCGGCAACGACATCGTCCAGGGCGACAAGGGTGACGACGTGATCAGCGGCGGCACCGGCGCCGACGTTCTGAGCGGCGGCGAGGGTGAAGATGTCTTCGTCTTCGAGGCAGGCGATGCTGCTGAAATCACGATCGGTACTGGCAAATATTACGACGTCATCACCGACTTCAGCGTCGAAGACGACCTGATCGACCTCGGCTCGGCTCCGAGCGATGTCCTGCATGTCGTCTCGGGCACCGTCACCAACACCTTTGCGGCGGCCAAGGCTGCGGCTCAGGCGCTCATCACCGCCGGTGACGATAGTGACATTGCCGCCGTTACCGTCGGCACCGACACCTACCTGTTCTACGACTCGGACACCCTCACCACCCCGGGTGTCATCGACTCGTACATCAAGCTCATCGGCATCAATGCCGCGGACATCACGGCCGACTCGTTCGTCGCAGTCGCCTAAGATATCCTTCGAGCGTACAAAGGGAGGGCCGGCGAAAGCCGGCCCTCTTTTTTGTGCCTGATCGAAGGCCGGGCCGGACATCTCGATCGTGACCGAGGCCTGGCGCAGCGACGACCTCGAGCAATGTCTGCGTGACCGAGTTCGAGGAGATCGTGCAGGTCGACAGCATAGACCCGACGCGGCCCACCGGTCCGCCCATATCCCGATGCCGCCATCTGCACACTATCGCGTCTTCTCGAGGCGCACATGTTCTCCACCCGATCCGCTGATGCGGCTGGATCGGCTGCGCAATTCGACGTGGATCCTTTTCACGCGCCGTGCATCGGTGGCGCTGTCGCCGCTACCGTCGGGTGGAAACCGGTCGCGCCGCCTTTGCCTTGGCGCCAGAACGTTCGGCCAGCGTCTGGTCTATCAGGTTGAGCCAGCGGGGAACGCCGATCGTATCGCGATCGAATTTGGACATGGCGGTAACGCGCGCGCGCTTGCGCATCGGCGCATAATGATCGGGCCGACGTACCGCGTCGATCATCGCCCCGGTCAGTGCCTCGACGTCGAAGAAGTCGTTGAGAACGCCATTCTGGCCGTCGACGATCGCGTCGCGCACCGGCGCAGTATCCGAACCGAGGATCAGGCATTCCGTGGCCATGGCGTCGACCAGCGACCAGGACAGCGTGAAAGGATAGGTGTAGTAGACATGCGCTGCGCCGATCGACAGAATGTCGATCATCCGTTCATATTCGACCTGTCCCACGAAATGGACCCGTGACCGGTCCAGCCTGTCACCCAGTTCGGCGAGCATCGCCTTGCGCCACCACTGGCCATCTTCCCTGTCGCCGCCATAGCCCGTCCCATCGGCGCCCATGGCGATCACATGCGCCTCGGGCACCGCATCGAGGAAGGCTGGCAAAGCGCGCATGAAGATGTGGAAACCCCGCAGACGCTCGAAATTCCGATTTATGAAGGTGATGACCGGCGTCGAGCGGTCGAGTACCCGTCCGTCGGGCAAGGTAAAGCTCGCAGCCGGATTATGCCTCGCCCGCGACAGGTCGATTCCCTCGTGAAGGATCTTGATGCGCGGCTGAAAGATCGACGGCAATGTCGATGCCTGAAAGGGCGTAGGACTGACGATCCGATCCGCCATGACATAGGCGAGCGCCTGGGTGGCGTTCTTGCCGTTGGTACGCATCATGCGTTGCAGGCTCGGCTTTTCGAATTCGAGATCGAAATTCACGTCGCCGCCCCGGTTCGAATAATAATATTCGCCGAACAGGATGAGCTTGGCGTTCGGGAAGATCTCCTTGAGGTGCAGCGTCTCGCCCCATCCCGGATGGCCGATGATCAGGTCGGGCACGAAACCGTTCTTGCCCAGCCCGACTGCGGCCGTCGCCGCGGCCTGGGCGCGGATCAGGTCCGCCTCGGCGCGGGAAGCAGGCGGAAAAATATCCTTGGTGGAAGAGATCTTGCTTTCCCAGCGCACCACAGACACGCCGCTGCGCAGCCGTGCGGTGCTCGCGCCGATGGCGGCAACCTGGTCTCCGCGGGCGACCAGGGCGTCCGCGATGTGGAGGAACTGGCCGGGGAAATTCTGGTGGACGAATAATATACGCTTGCCCATCAGGCGACCTTCACCGCGCCTTGCGGGGTTAGTTTCGACGGAAGATAATCCGCCATCAGCTTGATGACGAGATCGCTTGCCGAATCGGCCGCTACACCGATCGCCCATAGCTCCAGGCCGTATTTGCGTATGCCGGTGGTGCGAAAACCCGCCGAACGCATCGCGGCACCGAGCGTGTTTACGGTAAAGGCCGTGCGATGGGCCATATATTCCTGGCCATTTTCGATCGCCTTCCCATGTCCGTACAGGATATCGAGCGCGCTGATCGGGCCAGCCGGGGAAATGTAGAGCGGCTCGGTCAGTTTGCCCTCCGCAACGAACCTTGCGACGGGCTGGATGTCGGGACATGTCACGACCAGAAAGCCGTCGGGCTTGAGCACGCGGCGGAACTCGCCCAGAACCTGCTTCACCTGGTGCGCATAGACGTGCTCGATATTATGCGAGGAATAGACTGCATCGACGCTGCCGTCGGCCACCGCCTCCATGTCGGTGGTCGTACCGACGATATCGGGCTCGACGCCGGGATCGATGTCGAAGCGGATTTCCCGCCAGTCCCGCTGGAAGCCGGGCGTCATCTTCTCGATCGTGGCTCTGCCACAGCCAACGTGGAGAACGTCTTTCACTGCGCGCCTCTCTGCAACGGACAGTCTCGCATAGAGAGCGCGAACGCATTGGGGAAGCCACCTACTTCAGCAACAGATCGAAACGCCGGTCGATCACCGCCTTCCCCCCGCGAAGCACGGTATAATGCGCCTGATATCGCCCCGCCGGCCATGCCGCCCCCCGGCGCTTCTTGCCGGTGAAGCTCAGCCACTGCGCCTTGTCGCGATCCAGCGGCGCTGCCCGATTTTCGGCAAGCACCGATCCATCCGGCGCGGTGAGCACGAGCTTCTGTACGTCCCTACCCTTCAGTCCGATCGCCTGGACGAAGGCGACCAGCGCGGGCGCGGACCGCGTCGGGCGCGGCTGATCCGACCCATTTTCCTGGACGGCCGGCATCGTCATCGGCCCGGTTGAAAAACCGGCGTTCAGCACCTCGCCGGCCTTGTAGGCGCCGGCCAGGCCGGCCGAGGGCGACCAGAGGCTGCGTCCCCCGTCGCACCGGCCGGGCTGGGCGCCGACGGCGAAAGGCTCGACCACCTTGCCGTTCAGGCGGACGGTGAAGTGGAGGTGCGGATATTCGGTATTGCCCGACAGGCCGACCTTGCCGATCGGGGCGCCGGCCTTCACCGCCTGGCCCGGCTTCACGGCGATGCTGCCCTTGGCCATGTGGCAATATTGGGTCTCCAGCCCGCCCGCATGACCGATCACGAGACCGTTGCCGCATTCCATGTTGGCGATCCCGGCCTTGCCCGCTTCGCGGACCGATATGTCGGCCACCCCGTCGCGCACGCGCAGCACCTTGCCGTCGGCCGCCGCCAGCACCGCCACGCCGCGACGCTGCTCGGCCATGCTCACCAGCCGGAAGTCGATCCCGCTATGCTTGTCATAGGTCCGGCTGCCACAGCGAAAATCGCTCGCGGCAGGGGAGGGATCGCGATCGACATAATTCTGGATCGCGCAATTCCGGCCCAGCTTGCAGGCGACGGGAAGGACGAGATCCGGCGCGGCAGCGCCCGCGCCGAGCAGCAAGGGCAAGCCCAAGCAGGCCAACAAGCGATATCCGGTCATCCGATCCTCCTAGCGTCGATAAGCCTCCAGCCGATCGACCAGCCCGGGAGCGCTCCGCGCGACGACGCGGCGGTCCCAGACATGGGCTTCGACCTCGGCGGCGCGCACGGCCGCTCCCTCGCGATCGTCGAGTACGGCCCGGATCGCATCGAGCCAGCCGTCCGCGTTCGCGAACAGCGCATGGCGCCCGAGCAACGCGTCGGCCCGATAGGCAGGCCCATCGCTGAGCAGCGGAAGGATACCGAGCGCCGCATAGTCGAGAGCCTTAATGTCGGACTTGCATCGGTTGAACGCATTATCGGCGAGCGGAGCCAGGCCGAGGTCGAACGGTCCCTGCCCCCGCAGCCAGCGGACGAAACGCGGATAGCTGACCGCCTCCGCCGGCGGCGCCAGCCTGCGGAGCCACGGCGCGGGCGCAAGATCGGGATCGACCCCGATCACGGTCAGGTCGAAGGCGCCTCCCCGTTCGGCATGGATCTGGTCGAGCGCAGGGCGGATCATCGCCAGGTCGGGGCCATGGGTGTGGGTACCCATGTAGAGCATCCGAACCTTTTCGGCCGCGAAGGGCCGGGGCCGGGCATGGCGCCAGTCGCGCCAGAGCCGGGGGTCGATCGCATTGGGAACGATGATGCTGCGCGGCGTCAGCGGGGCATAGGCATCGGCGAGTTCGGCCGTCGAGAACCAGGTCTCGGCGGCGGCGGCCACCGCACGGTCGAGCGCGGCGTTGAGCGGCCGATAGAGAGCATGCTCCGGATGATCCGGGCCGATCAGGGTGAAGGCGTCGTCGACGTCGACGACCAGCGCCGCGCCCATGTCGCCCAGCCGGCGGACGAGCGCGTCGACCGCCTCGATGGTCGGCAACGCGGTACGCTGGACGATGCAGACGTCGCAGTCGGGCACCGCGCCGTCGGGGCCGCCGAGCGTCAGGCGCAGCCGCCCCGCCACGCTTTCGTCGGTCAACGGCGCCACCAGCCGGATATAGGCCGAGCTCTGGGGGCCGATCGCGCCGTGCCTGGCGACGATGTGGACCGCGAGCCGATCGTCGAAATCGGGTGCCTCGGCCGGCACCGGCGACGGCAGGCCGAGGATCGCGAACGCATCGGCGACGAAGGTTCGCGCCCGGGCGTCGAAGCCGTGCTCGGCATGGACATAGTCGGCAACAAGGCGTGCGGCCGGGTCGTTGCGCGGGCGCGCGACGAGATCGTCGACGGCCGCCTTCAGTTCGGCCGGGCCCGTCACCTGGGCGACCGCATTGCCGAACACCGACGCCATCGACGGCACAGGATCGGAGACCGCCCTGCCCCCGCTGCCGACGATGTCGAACAGCCGGTTCGACAGCAGGCCGAAGGCACGCATCGACGGCCAGTGGTCGTTGAGGACCACCCCCGCGCCGGCATAGAGCGCGCCGACCGCGCGATTGTCGATATTCTTCGCCGCGATCAGATCGGCGGGCACCCGCCCGTCCCAGCCGTCGCCATAGATGACGGGCGGCCGTCCTGCGGCGATCGCCCAGCCGACGATCTCGCGGTCGACGCCGCGCGAATTGCCGACGAAGACGATGTCGGGCGCGGCCGGTGGCGGGTCGATCGGGCGGAAGCGCGCGGGATCGGTCGCCTGCAGCATCGGCACGACCGGCGGCCGGACGATATGCTCGAGCAGCGCCGCGTGCGAGCCCGACGCCGCATAGACCCGCGAATAGCGGTCATATTCGTCGAAGCCGACCTGATCGGGATGGCTGATGTTCCAGAGGAAGGCCATCTGCCCCGGGCGCGGCTCATAGGGGATCAAGCCGCGCAGCACGATCACCAGATCCTCGCTGGCGATCGCATGGCCGTGCCATTGGCCCCGGAAATCGATCCGCACGCTGTGGCCGAGCCTCTCGATCGACGCGGCGAGGCTTTCGGCGAAGTGGAAGTCGCCCCAGGCCGCCTTCTCCTCTTCGGGCGCGGCGATCTTGATCGCGACGTTGAGCGTCAGCGCCGCCGCCAGCGCGTGCGCGTCGCGGCCGGTGGGGAGACCGAGCCGGTTCTTGGTCCGCACCAGCGCCTGGAAGGCCGCGGGCTGGGTGACGGTGATCCGTCCCTGATCGCTCTTCGCGTCATGATATTCGCAGCCGACGAACGGCGCATAGCCGACCGGACGCCCCTTGGCGTAGCGGAGGATCAGGTCCCAATCGACCATCCGCCGCAAATTGGCATCGAAGGCGCCGAGCTGCTCGGTCAGCGCGCGCCGATGGCAGAAGGCGTTGAGATCGACATAATTTTCGGTGAGGCAGGCCTCCCAGTCGAAATCGTCGCCGCGATAGCCGGTGAGTTGGTTGAGTTCGTCGCGCAGCGCAATCCCCGAATAGGCCGCGTCGAGCCCTTCGGAGGTCATGAACAGCGCCATGACGTCGAGGAACCAGCTCTTCCAGCTATTGTCGCTGTCGAGATAGGCGACGATATCGCCGGTCGCCGCTTCCAGGCCCAGGTTGCGCGCCGCGCTCACCCCGCCATGCGCGCCCCTGATCAGCCTTACGCGCGGATCGACGGCGAAGGCTGCAGCGATCTCGGCGGTGCCGTCGGTCGACCCGTCGTCGACCACCAGCAGCTCGAACCTGGCATGGCTCTGCGCCAGCACCGACCGGATCGCCGCGGCGATGCGATCGGCCCGGTTCCAGGCGGGCATGACCACGCTGACCAGCGTGTCGTCGGCCTTGCGGCGGATGTCGGCGGGCAGCTCGGCCATCGCGCGCAGGAAGGCTTCCTCGCGCGCGATGTCGAAATGCCGGTAGAAGCGGCGCGGGCGTTCGTCGCTGGTTTCGTAGCGTGGGCGGCTGACCGGGATCGCCACGCGTCCCTCGCCCGCCCCGATTTCGAGGAAGTGGCGCAGCGGATCGCCGGCCACGTCGCCGTGGCTCTTGCGGTAGAAGACCCCGTCGAACAGCGGCCCGGTCGACCGGCCCTCGGCCGCGCCATGGTGGATATAATGGTGGAGCGGCAGCATTCCCGCCGCGTGCACGTCGGCATGAACGCTATTGTACCAGCCCGACGAGAAATAGAGATTGGGATCGAGCGCGTCGGCCTCCCGGCCGTGGCGGATATAGTCGATCAGCGGGTTGTGCGTGGCGATCAGCGCCGAAAGCTCGGCATCGACCGGCCCGACGCCCAGCCCGGCGGCGTCTACCAGGGTCTGGATCACAGGTTCGTGCGACGGCGCGCCGGGCGCCTGGATCAGCTCGATCCGGCCGTCCTCGACCAGCCCGACCTTGCCGCCCAGGGCAAGCGGCGCGAGCCCGAACAGCCGCTCGACCGCATGGCCGAGTGCCCCGTCGCGATCCTGGCTGGCGGGACCGGCCGCCCCGAAATCGGCGAGCGCGGCGACCTTTTCGAGCAGCGCACGACGCGCCCAGAAGAAGGTCCCGGCGAAGAAGCCCCAATCGGCCGGCGGATAGGCCGGCGCCACCAGGCGCGGCGCGAGATCCGACAACAGCTCGGCATTGCGGAACAGATGGCTGGCGACCGACTTGTAGAGCGGCTTCGGCCCCAGCAGCGACAGGTCGGCATTCTCGTCGAACGCCGCGACGATGTCGGCGACCAGCCGTCCGTCCGCGATCATCCCGTCATAGGCGAGCTGGCGCCATTCGGGAGCGTAACCCGATCCGCCCTTCTTGCTGTGAAGCTTGCCGACCAGATCATAGCCGCGCTCCGCCAGCAACGGCAGCAGCTCGAACAACGGGCCGATGTCCCAGCCGCGGTTGGCGACGGGGACGATCTCGGCCTTGCGCGGCAGCCGGCCGAGCGCGGCGAGGACGGTCTCGTCGAGGGGGACGCTGTGCGTGACGAAGACGTCGACCGGCGCGCCGGCCGCGGCCACCCGGTCGATCAGCTCGACCGCGACCTCGGGATAGAAGAGATGGAGGACGAGCGCGGCCTTCACCGGGCGCCTCCCGCCGCGATTCGCCGCGCCATCTGGCGCGCGTAGAAGCCCGTGTCGAACAGCGGGTTGGGGTTATGGCCCCGAGGCGCGCCGAGCGTCAGATAATGCTCGACCGGATCGAGCCCGCTATCGGCCGCATCGGGATAGGTGGCGAGATACCAGACCTCGTCGAACATCCCGCTGGCGCGGATCATCGCCACCGCCTCGGCCTGTTCCGGGGTGGGCGCGGGCATCGACGGGCGCGGCGCCACGGACACGGGCTGCGGCTCCGCGGCAACCGGTTCGGCCTCGACCGAAGCGGTGCGGCGATGGCGCAGCTCGTCATGGATGATATCGTCGGCCAGCCAAGGCATCGCATCCAGCCGCGCATAGGTCTCATCGAGCGCCGCGCGCGTTTCGGCATCATCCCGGCCGACCAGCGCCTCGAGCCCGTCGCGCACCGCCTGGACGATGCCGGCGAGCGGCTGTTCGAGGCCGGCCGAACGCGCGTCGCCATGATGGCGCAGCGCGGGATCGAGAAAGGCGCCGATCGCCGCCGCCGTCAGGCCTTCGGGCATCGCCCCGCCGGTCAGCGGCAGCAGGCGGCGCGCGGCATCGCGCCAGTCGGCGAGCATCGCGTCGAAGCCGATCACCGCGCGCATCAGCCCGCGGCTCGCCCGCTCCGCCTCGATCATATGCCGCAGCCAGAGCAGGTGGGCGAAGGCCGGCGTCGTCCCGTCCCGGCTGGCGATCGACCGGGCGACCGCCTGTGGGCTGCGCAGCATCAGCACCGCGCGGCTCGCGACGCCATGTTCGGCGAGCGTCTCGACGACGGTCGGTACGAAGCGGCACTGGCGCGGGTCCTTGACGGCCATCAGCGGGGCCTCTCCGAAGGCCGCCGTCACCGCTTCCCAGATCCGGTCCTTGCGCGAGCGCAGCGCCGAAGGGTCGAGCCGGGACAGGTCGAGCGGCCGCGGATCGAACCAGCTCGACCGCGCGACGCGCAGCAGTTGATCGTCGGCCTTCACGATCGCCGCCGACTCCCAATAGCCGCGGGCATTGTCGGCATGCGCGTCGATGGCGTCGGTGGGAAGCGCCGCGCCGAGATAGCCCAGGAGCCGCGCGAGCGCCGAGGTGCCGCTGCGGTGCATGCCGAGCACAAGGATCGCGATACGCGCTTGCCGGGTTTCGGGCGGCCCCAATCTCGTCTCCGTTACGGTCGCGGCAGACGGTTAGCGGCTCGGATGGGAAAAGGACAGTACCCAACCCTCTCATCGTCGTTCCCAAAGGCGGGAATCCATCAGGCTGCGGGGTCGATCCTCTCATGGTCTGGAGTTCGTTCGCCGGTGGATTCCCGCCTTCGCCGGAATGACGATATTGGAAAGGATGCGCTCGAGGCTGGTCCTCGCCCATCGATAGCGATAGGCAGGCGCCATGCAGGACCCATCGCGGCTCGAACCGGCGACCGACGAAAATTTCGTCGAGCAACTCTACCTCGCCGCCAATCCCGACGTCGCGCGCCATGTCGCGGCGGGCGGCGATGCGTGGAAGCATTTCGAACGCCACGGCCGCAAGGAAGGCCGCAAGCAACTGACGCGCGCGGCCGCCGGCCTGCCGGGCACGCGGGCGGAGGCCAAATATGCGCGCTTCGCGCCGATCCTCGACGCCTCGCGCGGCGCTGGCGGCGCTTTCGCCTTCCTCGCCGCCCCCGACAGCTTCCCGGTCGGTTATGGTGCCACCGCGCACGACCTGGGCGACTATGACGCCGAATCCGCCAATCCGGGCCTCGGCGATTTCGTCGAGACGGTGCGCGCCAATCCGGACAGGC
The DNA here is from genome assembly GCF_001428605.1 of Sphingomonas sp. Root720. GTDB lineage: Bacteria > Pseudomonadota > Alphaproteobacteria > Sphingomonadales > Sphingomonadaceae > Rhizorhabdus. The sequence goes on along the minus strand of NZ_LMID01000014.1, from coordinate 70,463 downwards.
TCTACCTCGACGTCGGCTGCGGCCGGCGCAGCCGGACCTTCGACAATTGCCTCTATCTGGAGGTCTATCCCTCGGTCAGCGCCGACCTCGTGATCGAACCCGCCTGCCGCTATCCGATCGCCGACGCCTCGCTCGACGGCATCGGCTGCTTCGCGGTGATGGAGCATATGGCCGAACCGTGGATCGCCGCCGCGGATTTCGCGCGAATGCTGAAGCCCGGCGGGATGCTGTTCATCGACTATCCCTTCCTGGTACCGGTCCACGGCTATCCGTCGCATTATTACAACGCGACGCGCGAAGGCCTCGCCCGGCTGTTCGACGACGGCTTCGAGCGGGTGAAGCTGACGACCGAGGGCAACCAGACCCCCGACCATGCGCTCCACTGGCAGCTCAACGGCCTCGCCGAGGCGCTGACCGACGACGCGGTGCGCGACGCGCTGAAGGCGATGAGCGTCGCCGAGCTGATGGCCGAGCCGCCCGGCGGCCCCTTCTGGCAACGGGTGATGGCGGCGACGCCGGAAAAGGCCCGCAGCATGTTCGCCGCGGGCAACACGCTGATCGCGCGAAAGCTCTGATCCCCGTCAGTCGCCGTCCGGATCGAGCAGCGCCTCGTCGCACATCACCCGCACCCATTCGCGGGCGGCGGCGAGCGTCTCGTCGCCCGCCCCGGTGGCAGCCGGTGCTGGCGCGGGCGCCGGCAGGTCGAGTCCCGCGGCATGGCGCAGGAAGACCGACATGACCTGGGCGACGCCTTCCTCGGTCACGTTGCGCATGTCCTCGGCGAAATAGCGCGCCGCTGCGGGCGCTCCCATGATGATCTCATAGGAGGGGAAGTAGAAGACGCCGTCATGGTCCTCGGCGATCTCCTGCGCCGCCGCGCGCAGCACCGACTTGGAATAGGTGGTGGCGGCGAGCACGTGATTGCCGCTGGCGGTCGCGACCAGCGGGACGGGCGAGACGGTCAGGATGATCCGCGCGCCCGGATTGACGCCGCGCAACCGCGCGACGAACGCCGAGAGGTCGGCGGTGACCTCCCCCACCCGGAAATTGCGAAAGAGGTGACGAGCCGGGTCGAACGCCCCGCCTGACACGCCCGGGCAGATCGGAAAGATCGCGCCGTCGATCGTCGATTCCCATCCCTCGGTCAGGCCGAGGGTGAAGACGAAGATGTCGAGCGTCTCGAACATCTCCCGCACCCGGGCGAGGTGGTGCGCCCGGTCGGCGCGCAGCTCCGCCTCGCCGGCATAGCCCTGCGGCTCGATCGTCGGGCGGAAGGGATCGACGACGCGGTCGCCGCCGGGGGCGAGCCAGATATCCTCGGCCGGAGCGAAGTCGCCATAGGCCCGGTCGAACAGCTGGAGCAATTGCCGCGCGGTGTAGATGTTGCCGTAGCGCGCGCTGTAGAGGCCGTAGCCGTGCCGCTCCGCCACGTCCGCCGAGACGATCGGATGCGCGGTCTCGGTAACCAGAAAATCGAACCCGCTGCGCTTCAGGTAACGCGCGATGTTCTGGGCGAAGCAGCTTCCCGCCGTCGCCACCCGGTCGTCGCGGCCAAGCGTCAGGAAGCCTCCGGCCAGCGGATCGATCGCCGGACCCTGCCCCGCCACCGCGCGGCGCCAAAAGGCGCTGTCGGGCAGGCTGCGATAGGGATGGTCGCTCGGGCGATCGGTCACAGGGCCTCCAACGCGCGGATCACCGCCTCGCCATAGGCCCGATTGCCATGGGTCGCATCCCCGGCGAACTCGGGACGGAGAAAACCCTGGGCGTCCCGCGTCTCGGGCGGGACAGGCAGGAAGCGCAGGCCGAGACCGGCGCAATAGCCCGCGACGATCCGCGAATGGAGCCGCCAAATCTTGTAGCGCAACCCCGCCGGGGCGACGCCCAGCTCGGCGATGCCGCGGCCGCGGAAAAAAGCGTCGGCCTGTTCGGCGATGACCGCGCCGTCGGCGAGCGGCGGCGGTGATTCGAGCTGGACGGCCTCGCCGCCCAGCCGGCGGATCTCCCGCAGGCGGATGCGGTCGCGATCCAGCCCCGCTTCCAGCGCGGCGCGTACCAGGGCCTCGGTGATCGGCTCCGCTTCGGGGTCGAGCGGTGGGCCGTCCTCTTCCGACAGCAGGAAATCATAGGGGCGCGGGTGGCGGATCAGCGCGAAGCCATTGTGGACATTGCCGCCGCTGGCGGAGGCGACGAGCGGCGCGTGCCGGCCGATCTGCTCGCGGATCGTATCGGCGAGCGCGGGGGTGAAGCGGGCATCGTCGCCCTCGCCCTCGATCTCGGGCGCATATTGCGGCTCGATCGTGTGGATGACGCGGGTGCGCGGACGATCGGGATCGGCCTCCCGCCGCGCCTTAGCCGCCGCGCGCACCGCCGCGACATGGCTCTGCCCGATGACGAGGATCGCGCGGCTCATGGCGCGACCGGCACCCGCGCGATCGCCGAATCGCCGTCGAACGTGCCGATCACGATCTCGGCCTCCGCGCCGTCCAGCCGCTCCAGCGGCACCGCGAGCGAGAAGCCATGGCGCCCGTCGCCAATGCCATGCGCGACAAGGTCGGGCCGGTCGCTGTCGGCCACGGCGATCCCGAGCGAACGGCCGTCCGCGCGCGCCTCGATCGCGACCTGAGCCCCCGGCCAGTCGGGCGCATGGGCCCAGCCACCGAACAGCACCGCTTCGCCCTCGCGGCGCACCCCGTCGAGATGGCCGATGACGACCGGTGGATCGACCGAAGCCGGCGGCGCGGGCGCGGGCCGGCCCGGTACCACCGCCGGTTCGCTCGCCCCGAGTCGGATCGGCCGGATCATCGTCCGCTCATGGAACATCGCCACCACCAGGCCGAGCATGCCGATCCCGTCGAAATAATCCAGCCGCCGATGATGCAGCCGATCGATCAGGGCGTCGCGATCGACCGTTTCCCACAGGGTCAGGTCGTCGCGCGCCATCGCCTCGGCGGCGATCGCGGCGCGGATCCCGGGGTTGTGGTTGATCGAGAATTGCCAGTTGCCGAAGGTCGGCGGTGCCCCCGCGCCCGGCAGGATCGGTGCGGCCCGCGGCATGTCCTCCCCCAGCGCGGGGTCCCAGCTCTGCATCGCGAAGGCCGGCGCCAGCAGCGCGGGGGCGCAGCGGCGGATGATCTCATAGTGGAGCAGCTCGCGCTTGCGCTCCTCGGGCGTGAGGCGAAAGGCGAGCCGCAGCAGCGCGGGCGCGCCGAGCGGGACGACCGGCTGGCGCTCGAACGACTTGATCGCACGGATCGCGCCCAGCCAGTTGGGCAGCCGGTTGCGATAATAGAAGATGTCGGGGAGGTCGGCTTCGGCGGCGCCCGCCGCGCGCGCCGCGTCCATCTGCGCCGACAGCTGCGCCTTCATCGCCGCACATGCCTCCGGGCGCAGCAACCCCATCGGATCGAACGGCGCCTGCAACCGCACCATCGCGACGGGATCGAGCGGCCCGGGCGGCAGCGGTTTCTTCGAATAGGCCTTGAGCACCTCGCCCATATGGCCGGTGATCAGCGTCCCGGTGCCGAGGCGTTCGCCCAGGATCAGGTCCCAGCCCCCGACCATGCCGTCGGTCTGCCAGGTCTGCGCCATCAGCCTGTCGAAGAAGCGCTCGCGGGTCCAGTGCGCGGCCTCATCGCTGCCGTGCGGCGCCTCGCGCCGGTGCGGCAGTCCGAGCGCCGCGGCGATGCCGGCGCCGGCGACAACATCGGGATGGCCGTCATAGCCACGCGTGAACAGGCACAGCCGGTCGCGCAGCCCGGCGGCGAGGCAGAGCGCCAGGATTACCCGGCTGTCCTTGCCGCCGGTGATCGGCAGGTCGATCGGTCCGTCGGACGCGATGCCGAGCGCGATCGCCGCCTGCGCCTGGGCAATGCCTTCGTCGAGCAGCGGATCGAGCGCCGCCGAGAAGCCGCGCGGCCCATCGAATCGGATGACGGGATCCGCGATAGCGGCGACGGTCGTGCCCCGCGGCCCGATGCCGATGCGATGCTCCTGGGCGAGCTGGGTGACCGCGCGATAGGCGGTGGCGGTGCCGACCCGGTAGCCGATCGCGACCAGCCAGCGCAGTCCTGCCGGATCGGGCGTCCAGTCGTCGAGCACCGTCGCCACCAGTCCGGCGCGATTGGCCAGCACCGCTTCGCCGCCCGCGCCGTGGAAGATCTGGTGCAGTCCTGCCCGGTCGGAAAAGGCATCGAGCGTGCCGTCCGGATAGAGGCGTGCCACGGCATATTCGCCGGTGACGTCGCTCGGCAGCTCCGCCCCCGGCCGGTCGAGAAGTCCGGCCACGGCGTGCGCATCGAGCAGCACGGGACGTCGGTCGACGGTGCGCCAGATCAATCCATGGATGACGCAGGCGCCCCGGCCGGCCTCCTGCCAGAACTGCGCCTCGGGTGCGTAGAAATGGGTGCGCGTCGCATAGGCGGCGAACCGCCAGTCGCCCGCGACGTCGGGCTGCCGGCCCGCCATCACCCGGTCGCGAACGACATGCGCCTCCGCCCGGAGCAGCCCATGGAGCCGCTCGGCCGGATATCCCTTCGCCGCCGCTTCCCGCCAGAAAACAAACAAGGCCATCGACCCGAGCCTTAACCGGATCGGTGGCAGGAGGGAATCGCCGATCGAACGAACGTCCGCGGCCTGCGGTGACGATGAAGCTGGATGGGAATGCGCCGGGGCCAGAAAGTGAATAACCCGGCTTTATGGGCCGGGCTATTCGCTGGAGGATTCTGACTAATGACTTGTCTGGTTTAGCCCATCGGCCCGACAAAGCAAGCCGAAAGAGCAGTAGAGGACAAACTTTCGTCTAATCTGTTGGGATTTAATAAGCCCATGAAATCGAAGTAGAAATTGACGAAGCGCCACAGGCGAACGGCAGAACGCTTCCGGCAGGTGCCGCGACCGGGCAAACGACTCGATCGTCGGGCGAACGGCCACGGATAGAAAACCGTCGCTTCTTCCCGCGCCGTCTTGATCGTCGCATCGCAAGAGATGGTGCGGGCGGTCGGGCTCGAACCGACACTCCTTGCGGAACCGGATTTTGAGTCCGGCGCGTCTACCAATTTCACCACGCCCGCATGGCGACCGGCCCGAACGGGCGGTCATCGATAATCGAGGCTATAGAGAGGCCGCCCGCCGATTTCCAGCGGGATTGTCCGCTTGGCGGGCCCGCGTTCAGCGGGTGACGATGGGGTGCTCGGCCCGGACGCCATCGCACAGCCGCTCGATCGCGGCATTCTCGCGAATCGAGCCCGACGGCGTCACCGCCCAGTTGCAATGCGGATGGGTCGCGACGTCATAGACGCGCACAGGGCCGACCGCGCCCCGCCAGGCGCGGCCGCTGCCGCCATGCGCGCGGACCAGCCGGTTGACCAGCAACGCCTGAAGCTGATGAGCCGTCACGCGGCCGGGTTCCGCACCGCGAGCGGAAGGTGCGGCGGAGAGGCGGTGTCCTTCGGCGGGATCGGAAAGGGGTCGTACAGGGGAACGGCTTTCGGCGGCAGTCGATCGTGCAGCGCTACCCAGTTCGACGCCGACTCGTCAAATCGAAGCATCGCCGCCGCGCAGGATCCGTTCGAAGAAGGGCTTGGCCGTTTCGACATGCGGCGACCAGGCATGGACCGCTCCGGCTATCAGCTCGAGCCGCGAGGCCATGCCGACCCCTTCATAATCGTCCTGAAGCAGCCGGGCCCGGTCGAGCCGGGTGCGGCCATAGGCGACGTAGGCCGGCGCATCCATCGCCATCTCCTCCGCCGAATAGATGTCGCAGTCGAGCCGGTCCTCGGTGCCGCACTGGATCTGGACCGGCACCCGGCGCAACGCGGTCCAGTCGACCGGTTTGCCGAAGACCCGCTCGAAGTCGCCGAGGCCGCTCCACCAGCCCCGGACGGTCGATGGCGACGTCACGTAGCTGGGGGCGCCCAGCGCGACGGCGGTCAGCCGGCCGGGATCGACATAGAGCAGCCGCTGCGCGAACTGCGCGCCGCCCGAGAAGCCGAACAGCAGGATATCGGAGAAGCGGGTGCGGACGGCCGCCGAGAGCTCCTCGACCATCGCCCAGACGACCTGATCGTAGCGCAGCCGGTCGCCAACGAGCTGCTTATATTCCTCGTCGGGCACCGACGTGTCGAGGTCCATCGGAAAAAGCGGTGCGAGCACGAAGCAGCCCAGCCGCTCGGCAAAGGCGGCGAAGCCGTCGCGCAGGTCCTTGGCGTTGCGACTCGAGCCATGGACCGCGACGATCAGCGGCGCTTCTCCTCGTCCCTCGGCCATGTGCGCCACCGGTATATAGGGGAAATGGCAGAAGGCCGGGAAGGCGCGGCAGCCGACCGCGGCCAGCGCCCCGGCAATCGGCTGCATCCGCGTCCGCGACAGCGGCGTTTCGGGATAGATGGCGCGCAGGACGTCCGGCGTCTGCCAGGCCCGCATTGCCGGCGTGAGCCGCGAGAGCAGCGCCGCCGACAGTTGATAGGGCGCGAGGAAGCCATGGTCGCCATGGAGCAGCTCGCGCGCCATCGCGTCGGGGATGCGATCGGCAAATCCGGCGAGCGCGTCGCCCAGCAGCGTCCGCAAGCGGTCGCGATCGGCGGATGGCGGTGGCGGGATGGCGGTTGCGGGATCGTCCAAGCTCTTTCTCCATGCCATAGCGGCCCCCCGGATATGGGCAGGGTAGATGGTATCACCCTGGCTGATGACGGTAGCTTGCAAAAGATCGCGGGCCAAGAAATAGTATCACCCAGGCTGACACGGGGGAGAGAATGCCGTGACGATCGACCGCGCCCGACGCGTCCTCATCGCAATCCCGTTGGCATCGCTGCTCGCGGCCTGCGTACCGGTGGCGCGACCCGCCGATGCACCGACCCCGTCGCCGCTCGCGGTGCGCGGCAGCCTGGCGACGGTGGAGATCGCACCGGTGTTGCTGGCCGCCCGCGACCATTTCCCGGCCGGGGCAGAGGTCCGCAACGGCGGCATTCCCAATCTCGTCGGCGCCGCACCGGTGGCCGGCCTCGGCGATGGAGGCGCCGCCGACCTCGCGACTCATGCCGAGACCCAGGCGCTGCGCTATTCGGTCGCGCATCCCGACATCCGCATCATCCTGACCGTCACCGAGGGCTTCTACCGGATCGTGGCGCGGCGATCGGCCGGGATCGCGAGCGTCGCGGACCTGAAGGGCAAGCGAATCGCCGCGCTCCAGACGACCTCCTCGGGTTATTTCCTCGCCCGGATGCTGGCGAGCGCCGGCCTTGGCCCCGATGACGTCGAGGTCGTTCGCATCTCCCCGATCGAGGAGATGGCTAAGGCGCTGGCCGAGCGGAAGGTCGATGCGGTGGCGATCTGGGAACCCCATGCCGACAACGCCGCCCGCGCGCTCGGCGCGGATGCGATCGAACTGAGCGGCGCGGGCCTCTACCGGGAAATGTTCAACCTCAACAGCACCGCCGCCGCCCTCGCCGATCCCGCGAAGCGCGCGCGCATCGTCGGCTTCGTCCGTGCGGTGATCGCCGCCGCCGCCGCGATCGAAGCCGACCCTCGCGCGGCCCAGGCGCTGGTCGCCGGGACGGGCGGATTCACTCCGGACGAAGTGACACGATCCTGGCCGCATCTCGCCTTCCCCGCGTCGCTGCCGAGCGACCTGATCGACATCCTGGCCGAAGAGGAGAAATGGCTTGCCGTGCAGGAGCGGCGACCGCCGCGCAGCCGGGCGGAACTGGCGAAGCTGATCGATGCGAGCGTGCTGGAGGAAGCGCTGGCAGCGCCCGATTGAGATACCGATATTGTCATCCGGCACGGGGGGCATGAGCCATGCCGTAACGGCGGCGGAAGTGAATTCACCCAGTCATTACCGCATTTGCGCTTGCCTTTTTATCAGCTTCGCTTATCAAGCCCCTTGTTCCGGTTTATTGAATCACATTCAGAATAGTGAGATGAACCCGATCGTTCGATAAGCGTCCTGGAGAGGGGAGTCGGATATGGCACGGCGAAAGATTCATGGTTCGGTAAAGGCTTGGCCGCAGCGCCTTTTGATCACGACGGCGCTGACCGCGTTCATCGCCGCACCGGGCCTTGCCCAGACCGTTCCCGCAAGCAGCGATTCGACCGGCGCGATCGAGGAGATCGTCGTCACCGCGTCGCGTACCGCGCAGGACGGCCTGCAGGCCCCGACGCCGACCCAGATCGTCGGCGCCAAGACGATCGAGCAGCAGGCCGCCACGACGGTGATGGAGGTCCTGAACCAGAACCCCGCCTTCAAGGCGACCCGCTCGCCGGGCGCCAACGCGACCAACACGTCCAGCCCGGCCCAGGCCACGGCCGACCTGCGCGCGCTGGGCGGCCAGCGCACCCTGGTGCTGGTCAACGCATCGCGCGTCGTTCCCTTCGCGCCCGCCAGCAACCTCGGCGTGCCGACGACGACCGACCTCAACCTCTTCCCCACCCTGATGATCGACCGGGTCGACGTGGTGACCGGCGGCGCTTCCGCCGTGTACGGCTCGGATGCCGTGTCGGGCGTCGTCAACATCATCATGAAGAAGAAATATGACGGCATAAACGTCACCGCGCAGACCGGCATTTCCGAGCAGGGCGACTATCGCACCATCCGGGGCGGCTTCATCGGCGGAACCAGCTTCAACGACGATCGCGGCCATGTCGTGATCAGCGCCGATTATTCGAAGAACAACGGCGTGCCCGACATCTATTCGCGCGACTGGGGTCGCGAGGAATGGATGATCGTCAGCAACGGCCAGCGCGCGGCCAACGGGCAGCCCGCCTTCATCCTCGCGCCGAACGTCCACAACAGCCTCGGCGCGGGCGGCGTCATCACCAGCTCCATCCCCGGGCTGACCAACATGACGTTCAACCCGGACGGCACGCTCCGGCCGTTCCAGCGCGGCGCGATCTCCGGCGGCTCGACGATGATCGGCGGCGAAGGCGAGTCGATCATCAAGGGAACGGCGCTGGTCCCGGACGTGAAGCGCTTCACCGCCTATGGCAGCCTCTATTACGACTTCTCGGACAATCTGACCGGCTATATCGAAGGTGGCTATTCGCGCTCGGTCGGCTTCCTCGACGGCGTGCCGATGCGGTTGCAGAACCAGACGATCCGCCGCGACAATGCCTTCCTGCCCGAAGCGGTGCGCGCGCAGATCCCCGCGACGATGACGAGTTTCAACATCAGCCGCATCGGCCACGACATCGGCATCAACCACTATCGCATCGTCAACGAGACGCCGCACGGCACCGTCGGTCTCGACGGCAAGCTCGGCGGTTCGTGGAAGTGGGACGCCCACGCCTCCTACGGCGTCAACTACTACTCGTCCTACACCACCGAGAATCCGGTTACCCAGAACCTCAACTTCGCGATCGACGCGGTACGCGATCCGGCGACCGGCAACATCGTCTGCCGCGCGGCGCTGCAGGGCAACCCAGCCGCCGCGGGCTGCGTCCCGCTGAACCTGTTCGGCGAAGGCAACACCACCCAGGCCGCCCGCGACTATATCTGGGGCGAAGGCCTGGCGAAGGTGAAGTACGATCAGGTCACCGCCGCGCTGAACATCGTCGGCGAGCCCTTCTCGACCTGGGCCGGACCGGTGGTGGTCGCCTTTGGGGGCGAATATCGCAGGGAGACGCAAAGGCTGACCGCCGACCCGATCGCCTCGGCGAACGGCTTCCTCACCGCCGGCAACGCGGTGCCCTATTCGGGCAAGTTCAACGTCAAGGAAGGCTATATCGAAGCCACCGTGCCGCTGCTCTCGGACGTCAGCTTCGCCCGCAAGCTCGATCTCAACGGCGCCTATCGCTACGCCGACTACAGCAGCGTCGGCGGCAAGCAGGCGTGGAAGCTCGGCGCGGTGTGGGAGCCGTTCGAGGGCTTCAACCTGCGCGTCGCGCGCTCGCGCGACATCCGCGCGCCAGCGATCAACGAACTGGCCAGCCCCGGCAGCAACGTGGCCAACAACGTCACGCTGCTCGTCGACGGCAAGACCAAGAACGCGGTGATCCCGCAGAACACCAGCGCGGGCAACCCCAACGTCGACGCGGAATATGCCGACACCTGGACCGCCGGCTTCGCCTATCGCGGCACAGGTGCGCTGCGCGGCTTCGGCGCATCGGCCGACTATTATAATATCAAGATCAAGAACGCGATCACCAACCTGTCGACGGTCAATATCGCGTCGCTGTGCGGACAGGGCGAAACCTATTTCTGCAACCTCTTCACCTATGGTCCCGATCCGGCCGCGCCCGGCGAGCGGATCCAGACCGGCCTGGTCGCGGGGTCGCTGAACGTCGGCGCCTTCGAACAGGAGGGCATCGACATGACGCTGAACTACACGACCAATGTCGGCTTCCTCGGCAACGGCGGCCGGTACAGCATCGCGGCGAGCGGCACCTACATCTTCCACGCCTATGTCGACTCCGGCACCGGCGCCGCGCCGATCGATCGCGCGGGTGAGAATGGCTGGTCCAATCTCGGATCGATCCCGACCTTCCGCGGCAATCTGTCGCAGACGATCGGCAACCGCGACTTCGAGCTGACCCTGCAGACGATCTTCATCAGCAAGGGCAAGCAGGACGTCACCTACAACACGCTGCCGACCAACACGATCAACGACAACAGCGTGCCGTCGGTCACCTATTTCAACCTGTACGGGAAGATCTTCGCGGGCCCGGAACGCGACTTCGAGTTCTTCTGGGCGATCAACAACCTGCTCGACAAGGACCCGCCGATGACGCCGTACGTCATCCTGAACGGTCCGGTGAACGGTCAATATTACGACAAGGTCGGCCGCAACTTCATGGTCGGCGTCCGCAAGAAGTTCTGACGGAGGGCACCGGGAAACCTCCGACCGTTCGACGGAAAAAGGGGGCGCCTCGCGAGGGGCGCCCCTTTTCTATTGCGCGGTCTGGGTTTGAGCCGTTCGATCTCGATCAGGCGCTGTTCGAGCTCGGGCGCCAGGAGGCGTTGGCCGGCGCGCAGTTCGCGCCACACCGCTTCGGCGCGGTCGAGCTGTCCGGCCTGGGCATAAGGGAGACCCATGAAGGGGCGCCTCGCGAGGGGCGCCCCCTTTTCTATTGGGCCGTCTGGGTCTTGAGCCGTTCGATCTCGATCAGGCGCTGTTCGAGCTCGGGGCGCCAGGAGGCGTTGGCCGGCGCGCGGTCGAGCAGTTCGCGCCACACCGCTTCGGCGCGGTCGAGCTGTCCGGCCTGGGCATAAGCGAGACCCATGAAGAAGGGCGGGCCCGGATGCTCGGGCGCGATCGCAGCAGCGCGCTGGAAGGCGAGCTCGGCGGCCGGGGACATCAATCCGCCGCCATGCACCACCATCGCATTGCCGAGCCCGACCCAGAGATCGGCACTGTTCGGCCGCTTCTCGAGCGCGCCCTTGATGATACCGACGGCGTAGAGGTTGAGCCCCTGGCGGTGGAAGGCATCGGCGGCGCTCAGCACATCCGCGTCGGATCCGACCTGCCCGAGCAGCTTGTCGCGTTCGAGCGCGAAGGCGCTGTCGGGCACCTTGGCTGTTTCGGGCGCCGGGGTGGGCTTGCCCGAAAGCCCGGGGCTACCCTGCCAGGCATAGCCGGCGACGGCGAGGAACAGCGCCGCCGCGACCAGCTCGATTCCGCCCTTGGGCAAGCGGCCGAAACGCCACAGCAATCCCGCGACGATCAGCGCGAAACCGACGAAGATCAACCAGCCGGTCATCAGCCCTTCCTCCGGCGCTTGAGGCGCCCACTCACGATCCAGAGGCCGAGGCCGAGGAACAGCACCGGCAGCACATAGAGCGGCCAGGTCAATCCATCGAGCGGCGGCTTGAAGCTCACCCAGTCGCCATAGCGTTCGATCAGCCAGGCGCGGATCGCCTCGGGCTTCTCGCCCGCCTCGATCCGGGTACGGATCAGCGCGCGCATGTCCCCCGCCATCTCGGCGTTCGAATCGGCGATCGACTGGCCCTGGCAGACGAGGCAGCGGATCGTCTCCATCAGCGCCTTGGCCTGCTTCTCCTGCCCGGGATCGGCGAGCTGCTCGTCGGCATATTTCGCCGCGGGCATCAGCGAGTCGGCGAGGACGGGGGTGGACATGGCGAGGGCAAGCGCAGCCAATGGCAGGAACCGCCTCATCGCGCGTCTCCCAGCGCCGCCATGATGCCCGGCACGTCCTCGGGATTGATCGCGCCGATATGCTGCCGGCGGATGATGCCCCGACCGTCGACGACGAAGGTCTCCGGCACGCCCGACGAGCCGAGAGCGATCTGGACGCTGCTGTTGGGATCGCCGCCGATCGCACGGAACGGATCGCCGTTGCGCTGGAGGAAGCGGGCGAGATCCTCCGGCCGGTCGCGGATCGCGATGCCGTAGAGCGGCACCCCGGCCTCGGCGAGCTGGCGCAGCTGCGGCGCCTCGGCGATGCACGGGACGCACCAGCTGGCGAAGACGTTGACGAGATGCGGCTGGCCGTTGGCCAGCTCGCCGCTGCTCAGCCCCGGCTTACCCGGCACCGCCGAGCCCAGCGTGAAGGCCGGCATCGGCTTGCCGACCAGCTTCGACGGGATGGTCTTGCTCTCGGGGCTGATCAGCCCGGCCGCGAACACGATCAGGAAGGCGAGGAACAGGCCGAGCGGCAGCCAGATGAGCAGCTTTCTCATATGAACTCCCGCGGCGGCGCGTGGCGCATCTCGCGCCGGACGCGGCCGAGCAGCGCCAGGAAGCCCCCGAGCGCGACCAGCACGCCGCCCGCCCAGATCAGGGTCACGAATGGCTTCCACCACAGGCGCAGCTGCCAGCGGCCCTGCTCGTCGGCGCGGCCGACGACGACATAGAGCTGCCCGTCGGCCACGGTGGTGATCGCGGCCTCGTTGGTCTCGGTCTGCGGCGAGGGGAAGTTGCGGGTCTGCGGATGGAGCGTGAAGGGCGTGCCGTCCCCGCGCCGCGCCGTGACGGTGCCCTCGATCGCGGTGTAATTGGGTCCGGCGACCGGCTCCACGTCGTCGAGCCGCACCGAATAGGGGCCGACCGTGTAGGGCTGGCCGATCGTGGCGGCGACCAGCGTCTCCTTGGTGAAGGCACTTTCGGCCGCCATGCCGGCCATGCTGACCGCGATGCCGAGATGCGCGACCACCATGCCCCAGATATAGAGCGGGGTGCGGCGCAGGTTGCGCCCCCAGAGCGGCGCGAGGCTGGCGAGTCCGACGCCGGCGGCGGCGACCAAGCCGAGCAGCGGCAGGATGCGGATGCCGGGCGCCAGCAGGATCACCAGCAGCAGCACCGCCGCCGCGACGAGCAGCGGTATCGCCAGCCGGGTCAAGGTCGCCTTCAGGTCGTCGCGGCGCCAGCGCATGATCGGGCCCGCCGCCATCACCGCGACGAGGATCAGCGCCAGCGGCCCGGCCGCGCTGTTGAAATAGGGCGGACCGACCGACAGCTTCTCGCCGGTGATCGACTCGGCGATCAGCGGATAGAGCGTGCCGACCAGGACGATGCCGAGGATCGCCGACAGCAGCAGATTGTTGATGACGAGCGATCCCTCGCGGCTGACCGCGTCGAAGCGCGACCCTTCGCGCACCGTCCCGACCCGCAGGCCGAACAGCGCGAGCGCCCCGCCGATGTAGATGGCGAGCAAGGCGAGGATGAAGGTGCCGCGCTCGGGATCGACCGCGAAGGCATGGACCGAGGTGAGGATGCCCGAACGGACCAGGAAGGTGCCGACCATCGACATCGAGAAGGCGACGACCGCCAGCATCACCGTCCAGGCGCGCAGGCCCTCGCGCGTTGCCAGCACCGTGACCGAATGGAGCAGCGCGGTGGCCGCCAGCCAGGGCATCAGCGAGGCGTTCTCGACCGGGTCCCAGAACCACCAGCCGCCCCAGCCCAGCTCATAATAGGCCCAGTAGCTGCCGGCGGTGATGCCGAGCGTCAGCAGGATCCAGGCGCCGAGCACCCAGGGGCGCATCGCCCGCGCGAAGGCGGTGCCGACGTCGCGGGTCACCAGGGCGCCGACCGCGAAGGAGAAGGCGACCGACAGGCCGACATAACCGAGATAGAGGGTCGGCGGATGGAAGGCGAGCCCCGGGTCCTGCAACAACGGGTTGAGCCCCTGGCCTTCGGCCGGGGCCGGATCGAGCCGGGCGAAGGGGTTCGAGGCGAACAGCAGGAAGGCGTAGAAGCCGAGCCCGATCGCCGCCTGCGCGGCGAGGGTGGCGATCAGCGTACGCTCGTCGAGCCGCCGCTCGAAGATCGCGACCGCGCCGCCCGCCACCGCGAGGATGGTGACCCACATCAGCATCGAGCCTTCGTGGTTCCCCCAGGTGCCGGCGAACTTGTAGAGCAGCGGCTTGGTCGAGGCGTCATTGGCTGCGACCAGCGCCACCGACAGGTCGACCGTGACGAACAGGTAGATCAGCGCCAGGAAGGCGAGCCCGGTGAGCCCCGCCTGGATGATCGCGACCGGCCGCACCGCCGCGAGCAGCTCGGTCCGCCGGCTCGCAACTCCCATCCAGCCCATCGCCAGCTGGAGCGCGGCCAGCGCCGCCGCCAGCCAGAGCGCGGCCAATCCTGCCTCGGCGATCACTTGGTCCCCTTTCGCTGGTCGCCGGTCGGCTGCCCCATTTTGGGCCCGTCCTCCCGCTCCAGGCTCTCCGTCTTGTGCATCTCGCCCGCCACCTGCGGCGGCATGTAGCGCTCGTCATGCTTGGCGAGGATGTTGGTCGCCAGGAAGCTGCCGTCGGGCTGGAAGCTGCCTTCCGCCACCACGCCCGAATCTTCCTTGAACAGGTCCGGCACGATTCCGGTGAAGCGCACCGGCACGGTGTCGACATTGTCGGTGACGACGAAGCGGATGGTGACGCCGTCGGGCTGCCGCTCGATCGAGCCCTTCTGCACCATCCCGCCCAGCCGCACCGCCCTGCCCGGCTCGACATGGTCGCGCTTCGCATCGGCCGGCGTGTAGAAATAGGCGGCCTGGTCCTTGAGCGCCGACATGGCGAGCAGCGCCGCGCCGACGATCGCGACGACCGCGAGCAACGCCAGGACCAGCCGCTGGTTCTTCGCCTTGATCGCCATCAGTCGCGCCTGCCGAGGGAGTCGGCGCGTCGCTCTGCACGGCGCATCCGCACGAAGCTGGCGACGAGCACCCCCGCCGTGCCGATGATGGTGATCGCATAGGCCGCGACGATGAAAGGCCAGTGGTTCATTCGGACGCCATTCGTTTGAGCCTTGCCTCGACCTTCGCCTCGGCCAGCATCGCCCGCATCCGCATCAGCACGATCGCCGCGAAGAGCAGGGTGAAGCCGAGCGTGGTGAGCGGCAGCGGCCACAAGATCGAGCCGTCGATCTTCGAACCGCCGAGGCCGATGCTCTGGCCCTGGTGGAGCGTGCGCCACCATTCGACCGAATAGTGGATGATCGGGATGTTCGCCGCGCCGACGACGCCGAAGATCGCCGAGACACGATCGTTGCTGCCGCGCTCGGCGCCGGCCGAGGACAGCGCGATATAGGCGATGTAGAGGAAAAAGAGGACGAGCATCGACGTCAGCCGTCCGTCCCATTCCCACCAGGTGCCCCAGGTCGGGCGCCCCCAGATCGAGCCGGTGAGCAGGCAGATCGCCGCGAACAGCGCCCCCGGCACCGCGATGGCGCGCGCCGCTACCGCCGCCAGCGGATGGCGCCAGATCAGCTGCATCAGGCTGGCGACCGCGATCCCGCTCCACCCCGCCATGCCGAGCCATGCGGCCGGGACATGGGCGTACATGATACGCACGCTTTCGCCCTGCAGATAGTCGGGCGGGGTCAGGAGCAGGCCCGAAACAAGCCCGACCGCGATCAGCACCAGGCCCGCCCAGCCCAGCCACGGGGTGAGCGGTCGCGCGATCGACAGGAAGCGGGCGGGGTTGGCGAAGATGTGCACGGCGGGTCGGGGAATAAGGGGTACCCGCGCCGTTCGCAATGGGCGCGATGGCGCTCGGTGACGATGGCGGGAAGATGGCTTGCGCGCCCGGCCGATCGGCCGCATGGCCTCCACCCGCCATGGTCGCTTCGCCGCCCCGCTCCTCGCATGCCCTGCAGGGCATATTGCTGCGCTGCGCCGCGATCTTCTTCTTCGCGCTGATGAGCGCCGCGATGAAGTGGGCGAGCGAGGAAGGCGCGGGCCTGGTCGAGCTGGTCTTCTTCCGATCGGCGGTGGGATTGCCGGTGACGCTGGCATGGCTCGCCATGGGGCCCGGCATCGGCGCGGTCCGCACCAAGAGGCCCGGCGCGCATCTCCTTCGATCGGCGATCGGCCTGTTCTCGCTGACGATGCTCTATCAGGGGCTGATGCTGCTGCCGATCGCCGACGCGGTGACGATCGGCTTCTCGTCGCCGGCCTTCGCGACGCTGCTGTCGGTGCTGATCCTCCACGAGAAGGTCGGCCCGCACCGTTGGGCGGCGGTCGCCATCGGCTTCCTGGGCGTGTTCGTCGTCGCCAGCCCGTCGGGCACCGACCTGCCGCTCGCGGGGATCGCCTATGCGCTGGCGGGCGCGGCGGCGTCGGCCGCCGCAACGGTCACCATCCGCGAGATGACGGGCATCGAGACCCACGGCTCGATCGTCTTCTGGTTCTTCCTGTCGGCCACGCTGGTCAGCGGCGTCGGCATGATCTTCCACGCCGCGCCCCACCCGCCGCTGACCTGGGCGCTGCTGGTGTTCGGCGGGGTGACCGGCGCGGCGGCGCAATTGCTGATGACCCGCGCCCTGCAGGTCGCGCCGGTCTCGGTCGTCGCTCCGTTCGATTATACCCAGATCGTCTGGGCGGCGCTGCTCGGCTGGCTGATCTGGTCGACCCTGCCCGGGCTGAACACCGCTCTCGGCGCGGCGCTGATCGTCGCCAGCGGCCTCACCACCGCGTGGCGCGAGCATCGCCTGCACAAGGATGCGGTCGCGGCGACGCCCCCGATCGAATAGAGCGATCGAATAGAGCGATCGAGGAGGGCGCCGCCGCGACGGCGGCCTCAGCCCCGGCCGATCAGCCGCATCGCCATGCGATCGGCGACGACCGCCGCGGGCACGCCGGTGGCGGCGCTCTCGGCCCAGATCTGCTCGAGCCGCTCGGGAATCTTCGTCACCCGCGCCTCGACCTCGGCGCGGTCGCCCTGGCCGAGATATTCGAGCGCGACGTTGATGATGCCGCCGGCGTTGATCACATAGTCGGGCGCATAGAGGATGCCGCGCGCATGGATGCGGTCGGCGTCCGCCGGCGTGGCCAGCTGGTTGTTGGCCCCGCCCGCCACGACGCCGACCTGCAGCGCCGCGATCGAGCGCTCGTCGAGGACCGCGCCGAGCGCGCAGGGGCTCAGCACGTCGGCGGCGACCGTCATGATCTCGCTCGATGCGACCGCCGTCGCACCCAGCTCGTCGGCCAGCGCCCTGGCGCGGCGCGCGTCGACATCGGCGAGGGTCAGCTTCACGCCGTCCCTGGCGAGCAGGCGGGCAAGCCCGCCGCCGACGCTGCCGACGCCCTGGACCGCGACATGGACGCCGGCCGGGTCGGCCTTGCCGAGCGCGCGGGCGATCGCCGCGCGGACGCCCAGATAGACCCCCTTGGCGGTGGTCGGTCCCGGATCGCCGCCCGCGCTGCCCGCCGCCACCGGCAGCCCCGACACATGGCGCGTCTCCTTCGAGATCGCGACCATGTCGGCGTCGCTCATGCCGACATCCTCGGCGGTGATGTAGCGGCCGCCGAGCGAATCGACGGCGCGGCCGAAGGCGGCCAGCAGCTCGGGCGTCTTGGTCCGCAGCGAATCGGCCAGGACGACCGCCTTGCCGCCGCCCATCGGCAGGCCCGCCATCGCATTCTTGAAGCTCATGCCGCGCGACAGGCGCAACGCGTCGGTGATCGCCTCGGCCGGATCCGCATAATGCCAGAAGCGCGTGCCGCCCGCACCCGGCCCGAGATGCGTCGAATGAAGCGCGATCACCGCCGTGAGGCCGGAGGCGGCGTCGCGGAACAGGTGGACGCCTTCATGGTCGTCGAAATCGGGGTAGGTCCAGGGAGCGGTCATATCGCCTCGCGCAATTTGATTACACGAATGCGCAATAATATTATTCTACGGCGAATGCCAGCCCGGAATCGCAGGGTAAGGAAAAGGGGCGATCGACGGGGATTAACCCGTGACTTCCGGTACCACAATGCAGCGGCTTATACCGAGCCGAATTGTTTTTCTAGGTTTTTCTAGCTCCATTATACCGCCTGATCGGCCGTTATCGATTCAAATAACGGCTTCTCTGTTCACCCTGAACCGAGGAGCACCGGTTTGGCTTTTGCCTAAGCCCCAACTAGACCCTTGATCCAATCGGAGGCGTAAACGCCGACGACAAAAATTATCAAGCCCGTAATAATGTTGATCCCAAAGGCGATCAGGCGCTCCCTTCTTGCAGACCGCCCTAGTGCCAACTCAAGCGATTTGGAAACTGCATCTGCTTGGGCTTGCGTCATTTTCGACAACTCGGAAATTCGCTCATATTCCTTTCGCAAAATTAGAAGCTTTTGCTCCCGTTCTCTTAGGACAACGCCGAGATCATCCACCAAGTTCGATGATCTCGATAGAGCGTCGAAGGCATCTCTGATTTCCCTATCCAGATCCCTCTCTGATTTTCCGACTGATCTAATCAGGTCGTACATTTCAGGCGCTGGAATAAGGGGAAGCGCTCGAAGTGCCACCCGAAGCAGAGCATCGCCCGTCGACTTATTTAACCTCAACGTCCACCCCCTGTGTTAGCCTAGGCATCCTTGAAACGCACTCAGTTGGGTAGCAATGTCGCTGTCACCCGATGCGCCTTCGCTTTCTCGTCAATGAGATCGAACCTCACCCTCAACGGCTTGTTTTTCCGCCCAAGATTGCGGCCGATGATCGCATCAATATTGCAGTCGGCGGATTGTCCCGAAAACAGATACCCCTTGCTGTCATATGTGTGACCGCCAATCTGTGTCGGAGCTTGAAACATAATCGAAAGAACCTGAGCTTCCGTTATGAACATGGGTCGCCGTATCGAGACTTTGACGATCCGAGCGAATTTCGTCCCTGCGTTATGGACGGATAATCGGAGATGAATTTGCGTTGTGGCGGAGCCGTCAGGTTTTTTTGTGGCGGCCCAGAATGAAAAGTTGCGGCGCTCATCGCACACCATCGTGAGTACGGAGCCCTGTCGCCCTTTCCAGCGATCAATCGCCGCCCGGCATATAATCGCAACCAATTGGCCAATCGTGAAGGCGATCGCAAATACAGTCACGACGCCGAAGAAAGGCCAGGCTCTTGCTGCTTCTACCGGTAAGCCGTGAACGGTTGGGCCGTATAGGATGAACAGACATGCGCTAGCGACGGAGCCGGTCAGCCACAGAGGAACGTTTCGCAGGACATCCAGTAGCTTCGCAAGAAATTCCATAACTGCCCCCAAGCGAACGGGGACGTTATCCATCGGACTGATCAAAGAGTCGATGCGGGGCTAACCACATGGGCTCATCCCGAGCCGCTCAAGTGACCCATCGGACCAAGACTGCGAGCATTTGAACTGGGGAGCGCCGGTGACGCACGCTGGTGCGCCTGCATCTGTTCACTTGAACAGAAAAGGGGTGAGGAACAACGGCTTCACCAAATCATAAAATGGCGAATTATCAATGAGATAATGGGGCGATCGACGGGGATTGAACCCGCAACCTCCGGTACCACAAACCGGCGCTCTAACCAATTGAGCTACGATCGCCACAGACGCCGCTTGGCGTCGCGATGGCGCTCCATAGGGAAACGGCCCGTGCGACGCAAGCGGGCATCATTGTCTACTAACTCTACTCTTTCATTATTATATGGTTTGCCTACACCAGCGTAAGCTCCTTAAAGGCCGATCCGTGCTTTCCCAACGAACCCGATATGCGATCCGCGCACTGCTTCATCTCGCCGACCATCATGGGCAGGGGCCGATCCAGCTTGCCGAGATCGCGGAGCGGCAGAATATCCCGGCCAAGTTCCTGACGGTGATCCTGTCGGAGATGAAGCGCGCCGGCTTCGTGGAGACGATGCGCGGCAAGGAAGGCGGCTACTGGCTGGCGCGTGCGCCGACCGAGATCACCTATGGCGACATCGTCCGCGCCACCCGGGGATCGCTGGCGCTGGTGCCCTGCGCCGCGCGGCTCGCCTATGCGCCTTGCGATCATTGCATCGACGAGGCAGAATGCCGCCTGCGCGGCGTAATGCTCTCGGTGCGCGACGAGACGGCGAAAATTCTCGACCAGCTGTCCTTGGCGGAATCGATTCCGCAGTAGCTTTGCCGTGGCGCGACGGCGCCGCAACAATCCCCGTTTTCGGCGGCCCGCACGGCGGTTAATCAGCGCTGAACGGTTGCGGCGAACCGTGGCCGAGCCGCGCTTAAGCCTTCGATTCATGTCGATTTTCCGTTGACGCTACCCTCATCAACGTTATGTCAGCGAGAGGAACGGCGTTCGAGCCGGGCCGATAATATGCTTTGGGAGCTGCTCGAATGAAGAAGCTGAGCCTCGTTTTCGTCGCTGCCGGCCTGTTGGCCCTGGCCGCCTGCAACAAGCAAACCCCGGCTGAGAACGCCGCCGACAACGCCGCTGCGGCCCTGGACAACCAGGCCGAGGCGCTTGAGAACGCGGCCGACTACGCCACCAACGAAGCGACCGAGAGCGCGCTCGAGAACGCCGCCGATGCGGCCGAGAACGCTTCCGACGCGGTCAAGGATTCGAAGTAATCGCCTGGCTCCCTACGGAGCCACGATTGCCGAACGAGATGGGCGTCCCTTCGGGGGCGCCCATTTTCGTTACGCCTTATTGTCTGGCCTCAAGCGCCGGCGGTCACATCCGTGACCTTCTATCCTCGCATAAGCTCGGGCGCGCGTTCGCGCTTGCGGAGCCCTGACGGGCTCCGGCGCAAACGATAGCGAACCGCCCTACCCGTTCACGATGGTTCCGCCGTTCGGGTGGAGAACCTGGCCCGACATGTAACTCGAATCCTCGCAGGCCAGGAACAGGAAGGACGGCGCGACCTCGTTGGGCTGGCCGGGACGACCCATCGGCGTGCTCTCCCCGAAATGCTCCAGCTTCTCCTTGCTGGCGCCGCCGGACGGATTGAGCGGGGTCCAGATCGGCCCGGGCGCCACCGCGTTGACCCTGACCCCCTCGCCCACCAGATTTTCGGACAGCGACCGCGTGAACGCCGTGATCGCGCCCTTGGTGCTCGAATAGTCGAGCAGTTCCTTGCTGCCCTGATACATCGTCACCGACGTGCAATTGACGATCGCGGCCCCTTTGCGGAGATGCGGCCGTGCCGCCTGGGTCAGGAAGAACATCCCGAAGATGTTGGTCTGGAAGGTGCGGCGCAGCTGCTCCTCGCTGATGTCGGTGATGTCCTTGTCGGGATGCTGCTCGCCAGCGTTGTTGACCAGGATGTCGAGCCGCCCGAGCTTGTCGATCACCTCCGCCACGGCGCGGTCGCAGAAGTCCTTGTCCCCGACGTCGCCCGCGATGGCGATCGCCTTGCGGCCTTCGCGGCCGACGATCTCCGCGGTCTTGGCGGCATCGTCGTGCTCGCACAGATAGAGGATGGCGACGTCGGCGCCCTCGCGCGCATACAGCGCGGCGACGGCACGGCCGATGCCGCTGTCGGCGCCGGTGATCAGCGCCACCTTGCCGTCCAGCCGTCCCGAACCGGGATAGCGCGGCGCCCATTCCGGCTTGGGCTCGAGGGTGCTTTCGTGGCCCGGGAGCCCGTCCTCGTGGATCATCGGCTGCTGCTGGTCGGTCATGGCTGTCTCCTTTCGCACTCCAACGAAAGGAGGCTCCGCCGGTTCAGTCCGTTGCGGGGTCGATCCGGGTCGTCAGGCGGTCGCTCACCACCGTCATCGTGAAGATGGGATCGGCGTCGGGCGGCACCTCACACACCGCGTCGACGAAGGCTTCGCGGGTCTCGGGGTCCTCATAGGTCATCTTGTGGTCGAAGGCGTAGCGCCAGGTCGCCTCGTCGGGCCATTCGGCATAGCCGACGAAGCGGCCGTCGGCGTCACGGTGGAGCCGCGACCCGTAGCTGCCGTAGATTTCCCGGATCAATTCGGTCCCGCGCGTCCAGGCGCGGATGAACTGCTCCTCCTTGCCGGGATGAACCCGCCACCAATAGACCGCGACGAACATCGACTCCTTCTCCCCCTTCGCCCGCCTCACCGCGTGACGATCTATAGCAGCCGCTACACAATCCCGCGCCTCACAGGTCGGGCAACCGCTGGTCCGCCACGCCCCAACCCTTCAGCGCCTTCGACGATGCTCGCTCGAGCAGCGCGTCCGCATCCATGATCGTGAAGGCGCTCGCCTTGTCGAAACCGTCGAGCTCGTCCCAGCTCACCGGCGCCGCGACCGGGGCGTTCTCCCGCGCCCGGGCGCCATAGGGCACTACCGCCGTCGCACCGCGCTGGTTGCGCAGATAGTCGATGAAGATCCGGCCGACCCGCTTGGCCTTGGCCATGGTCGCGACGAAGCGGTCGGGCTCGGCCTGGGCCATCGCCTCGGCGAAGCGGTGCGAGAAATCCTTGACGGCGGGCCATTCGGCCTCGGGGCGCAGCGGCACGACGACGTGGACGCCCTTGCCCCCCGACAGCATCGGAAAGCTGGTCAGTCCGATGTCGGACAGCAGGCCGCGTATCTCCTTCGCCGCCTTGCGCACGTCGGCGAAATCCAGGCCGACGTCGGGGTCGAGATCGAACACCATCCGGTCGGGCTTCTCGACCTGCTCGACTCGCGAGCCCCAGCCGTGGAACTCGATCGTACCCATCTGGACGCAGGCGAGGATTCCGGCGACGTCGTCGACATAGAGATAGTCCTCTGTCTTGCCGTCCTTCTCCATGATCGGGACGTGATGGACATGGTCGCCGAAGCTGCCCGAATCATGCTTCTGGAAGAAGCATTGCTTGGCCCGGCCCTGCGGGCAGCGGACCAGGCTCACCGGGCGATGCGCCAGCCAGGGCAGGATGATCGGCCCCACCGCCTGATAATAGCGGGCAAGGTCGCCCTTGGTCGCCTTCGACTCGGGGAAGATCACCCGGTCGGGATTGCTGATGCTCACCGGCGCCTCCTCGGGCGCCGCAACCTCTTCGACCGGCATCGGCTTCTCCGGCCGCACATCGGCGGCCTTCTTGTCGGATCGCAGGCCGATGAAGCTTGCCTGCCGCAATATACCCTCATGGGTGAACTCCGCAAAACCGATCTCGGCGACCAGGTCGGGGCGAAGCCATGACGCGCCCCTCGCCTCGGCCCGGGGGACGTCGGCGGGCGGCGTCTTCCGGGCGCGGGCGGCGAACTTGCCGGCCAGCATCTCCATCGTGTCGCGGTCGAAACCCGTGCCGACCTTGCCCGCATAGACCAGCCCGTCCTCGCCCTGCTGCGCCAACAGGAGCGCACGGAAGGGGCGCCCTGCCGACTCGCTCCGGCTCCAGCCGATGATGACGAACTCCTGTCGCCGGGTGCATTTGACCTTCAGCCAATTGGACGTCCGCCCGCCGCGATAGCGGGCGTCGGCGCGCTTCGAGATGATCCCCTCCTGCCCGGCCCCGCACATCGCGTCGAACAGCTTCTCGCCGGCGCCGACGACATGATCGGCATAGTGGATCATGGGGTGGCTGGCGGGAAGCAGCCCCGCGAGCCGCGCCTTGCGCTCGACCGTGCCCAGGCCGGTCAGGTCGCGGCCATCGAGCGAAAGCAGGTCGAAGGCGAACAGCTCGAAGCCGCCGCCCTCGCCCTTGATCGCCTTCTGCAGCGCCGAGAAGCTGGGATTGCCATGGCTGTCGGGGCTGACGATCTCGCCGTCGATCAGCGCCGAGGGCAGGTCCAGCGCGGCGACGGCCTCCGCGACCGGCGCGAATTTGTCGGTCCAGTCGAGCCCGCTGCGGGTGAAGATCTTCACCTTGTCCCCGGCGGCCGCGACGAGCGCGCGATAGCCGTCGAACTTGATCTCGTGGATCCACTGGCTACCGGTCGGCACATGGTCGACCAGCGTCGCCAGCTGGGGGGGCCGGAACGAAGCGAGCTTCGCCGACGCCGACCTGGCGGGCTTGCGGGCACCGCCGGAGCGGCGGGCCATTGTCTCGCTATGCTCGTCGGCCTTGGCCATGATCGCGTCGAACGCCTTGCCGCGCTTGCCTTTCAGGCTGGACCTCCCCCCCTTGTCGGCGGCGATCTCGGCCATCGTCCGGCCGGTCTTCACGCTGGTAAGCTCGCGCGCGACCAGATCCTCGCTGCCCCCCGCCTCGGCATCGTCGATCTTGCGGAGCAGCCAGTTCTCCCGCTTCTCGCCGGGCCGGTCCTTGATCCGGACCAGCAGCCATTCGCCCTTCATCCGCTCGCCGTCGAGCGTGAAGTGAAGATGCCCCTCGTCGATATCCCGCTCGCTCTTGCCTTCGATCGGCGCCCAGGTCCCCTCGTCCCACAGCATCACCGTACCGCCGCCATATTCGCCTTCGGGGATCGTCCCTTCGAAGGACGCATAGGACACCGG
Organism: Sphingomonas sp. Root720; assembly: GCF_001428605.1. Taxonomy (GTDB): domain Bacteria; phylum Pseudomonadota; class Alphaproteobacteria; order Sphingomonadales; family Sphingomonadaceae; genus Rhizorhabdus. The sequence goes on along the minus strand of NZ_LMID01000014.1, from coordinate 45,952 downwards.
ATGATCCTCGGTGCGCACCGCCAGCCGCTTGTCGTCGGGATCGAGGCTCGGGCCGCGCGTCACCGCCCAGCTCTTGAGCACCCCGTCCATCTCCAGCCGGAAATCATAATGGAGCCGGGTCGCGTCGTGCTTCTGGACGATGAAGCGGTGGCGGCCCTGCTTTCCGAGCTTGCCGGCCGGCTCGCGCGTCTTCTTGAAGTCGCGCTTGCGGTTATAGTCCTCCAGCCCGGCCATCGGTCAGGCCCGCTTGCGTGCGGCCGGCTTTTCCGCCGCGGCCTTCGCCGGCGCCTTGCGGGCCGCCGGTTTCTTGGCGGCCGGCTTCGACGGCCCGTCGCCGCCGACCGATTTCTTGAGGGCGGCCATCAGGTCGATGACATTGCCCTTGCGGCCGGGGCCATCCTCGACTTCCTCTATGATCTTCTTGCCCTTGGTCTTCTTCTTCTTCTCGATCAGATTCTTCAGTGCATCGACATAGCGGTCGTGAAACTCGCTCGGGTCGAACTTCGCCGTCTTCTTCTCGATCAGCGTCTCGGCAAGGTCGAGAAGGTCGTCGTCCGGCTTGGTATCGGGAATGTCGCGGAAATAGCTCTGCGCCTTGCGTACCTCGTCGGCATAGCGCAGCGTCTCGAGGACGATGCCGCGACCGCAGGGCTTGAGGCTGACGACATATTCGCGCCCGCGCATCGCCAATTGGCCGAGCCCGACCTTCCTGGTCCGCCGCAGTGCCTCCCGCAGCACGATGAACGCCTCTTCGGCCAGCTCGTCGGCGGGGACGACATAATAGGGCTTCTCGAAATAGAGCACGTCGATCTCATGGGCATCGACGAACTGGATCAGATCAAGCGTCCGCTTGCTCTCCAGCTTGACCGCGTCGATCTCATCCTGTTCGAGGAGAACGTAATTGCCCTTCGAGACCTCATAGCCCTTGACGATATCGTCGGCGTCGACCGCGCCGATCCCCGGCGCGACCTTCTCATATTTGATCCGCTTGCCCGAAGGTTCGTGGATCTGGTGAAACGCGATCTGGGCAGTGCTGCTGGTCGCGTTGTAGATCTCGACGGGGATCGAAACGAGCGCAAGGCGGATCTGTCCCTGCCAATAGGCGCGCGCGGCCATGATGATTCCTCCTGCGGAACGGTGTGGCCGATTCAAACCCCCAGCGGCGCGAACGTTCCTTTCGACGACCGTCGAAAGACTCCGTTTACCATATGGCGGTAGACCGGTCCGAATGGAGATGGTTCCCGTGGGCAAGGATGGTCTCGAGCTGGAAGCCGCAGTCGGCGAGATCGCGCGCGGCTGCGGCAGCTTTGCCATCGAATGCAGCGACGTGGGCGGCAGGGTCGTCGAGGTCGGCGCCAAGATCGTCGCCCAGGCCAGTCTGCTCGATCAGCTGCGCGAGGCCGCGACGGGCCTGCGCGCCGAGCAGGAGCAGGTTACCGAAGCCGCCGCCGATGCCCGCGAATATGCGACCCAGGCGCGCGGCCACCTCGAAGCGTCGAAGCCCGTCGTCGACGGCGCCATCGAGACCTTCGCCGGCCTTACCGAACTGGTCCTCCGCCTCGGCAAGCGCATGGACAATCTGGAGGAGGCGCTGCGCGAGGTCCAGGCGGTGGCGCTGACGATCGACCAGATCGGCCGCCAGACCAACCTGCTCGCGCTCAACGCCACGCTCGAGGCCGCCCGCGCCGGCGAGGCGGGCCGCGGCTTCGCGGTCGTCGCCGGCGAGGTGAAGAAGCTGGCTTCGGACACGCGCAGCGCGACCGAGCGGATCGCCCGCACGATCGAGCGGCTGACCGAGGAGGCGCGCGGCATCGGCGACGAGATCGATGCCGGCGTAGCGAGCGGCGGCGAGGCGCACGCGCGAACCGCCGAATTGGCCAACGTGCTGGGCGAGACGCTCGTCTTCGTCGACGCGCTCGACACCCGTTCGAGCAACATCGCCGAAGGATCGCTGGCAATCCGCCGCAACGTCCAGGATTTCGAGATGGGCCTGACCAGCCTGTCGAGCGAGGCGCAGGCCAACAGCCAGGCGTTGACCGAAGCCAGGGACCGGCTGGGCGACCTGGAACGGGTTTCCAACGGCCTGCTCAACCTGGTGTCGAGCACGGGCGTCCGCACCGCCGACACGCCCTTCATCGACACTGCGCGACGGCTGATGCTCGATATCCGTCTGGTCGCCGAAGCGGCGATCGACGACGAGCGCCTGTCGATCGAGGACCTGTTCGACCGAACCTACGTCCCGATCGCGGGCAGCGATCCGGAACAGTTCACGACCCGCTTCGTCGCCTTCGCCGATGCGCATGTCCGCCCGCTGCTCGACCGCGTCGTCGAGGGCGACGACCGGGTGCTGGCCACCGCCATGGTCGACGCCAACGGCTTCCTCCCGACCCATATCTCCAGCCGCTCGCTGCCGCAGGGACCCGATCCGTTGTGGAACGCCGAACATTGCCGCAACCGCCGCTTCTTCATGGACGAACAGACCGCGCTCAACCTGAAGAGCGAAGCGCCGTTCATCGTCGAGACCTATCGCCAGGACCTGGGCGGCGGCCGATACCGGCCGGTGAAGAGCATCTGCCTGCCCCTCCATGTGAAGGGCCGCCGCTGGGGCAATGTCGAATTCGCCTATCTGGATTGAGCCCCCGGGCCTGAGCCAGGCTCGACAGTTTCGAGCCGGAGACGGACCCCACCGCATTCTGTTGCGTTGCCTCTCCCGAAGGAGAGACAATATGGCCCTGACGACGGTCCGCCGCGACCTCGTATCGCGCCCCCTGTTCGACCTGGCCGGCAAGGCTATGCCACCCTTGTCGCCGACCGAGAGCGAGGCGATCGACGCTGGCGACGCGTGGCTCGACGCGACGATCTTCACCGGCGATCCCGACTGGTCCCAGCTGCTCGCGGTACCGCCGGCACGGCTGAGCGCGGAGGAGCGCGCCTTCCTCGACGGGCCGGTCGAGACCTTCTGCGCGATGATCGACGACTGGAAGATCAGCTGGGAAAGCCGCGATCTGCCGCCCGAGGCATGGGATTTCCTCAAGCGCGAGGGCTTTTTCGGGATGATCATCCCGAAGCGCCATGGTGGCCTCGGCTTCTCGGCCTATGGCCATAGCGAAGTCGTCCGCAAGATCGCCTCGCGATCGGCCGCGGCGGCGGTGACGGCGATGGTCCCGAACTCGTTGGGGCCGGGCGAGCTGATCCTGTCCTTCGGCACCGACGAACAGCGCGACCACTGGCTGCCGCGCCTCGCCGACGGCCGCGAGATACCCTGCTTCGGCCTGACCAGCGCCGATGCCGGATCGGACGCCGCGGCGATGACCGACGAGGGCGTGGTCTGCCGGGGACAGTGGGACGGCCGCGACGTGCTCGGCATCCGCCTCAGCTGGAGCAAGCGCTACATCACCCTCGCCCCGGTCGCGACGGTGCTGGGGCTCGCCTTCAAGCTGCGCGATCCCGACCATCTGCTCGGCGACGAGGAGGAGATCGGCATCACCGTCGCGCTGGTCCCGACCGACCTGCCCGGCGTCACCATCGGCCGCCGCCACCTCCCGTCGATGCAACCCTTCCAGAACGGCCCGACCAGCGGCGAGGACGTGTTCGTGCCGATCGACCACGTCATCGGCGGCGCCGAACGGGTCGGTCAGGGCTGGAAGATGCTTATGAGCGCGCTGGCCGCCGGGCGCGGCATCTCGCTGCCGTCGCTGTCGGCCGCGTCGGCCGCCTTCGCCGCCCACACCACCGGCGCCTATGCCCGCATCCGCGCCCAGTTCGGCCTGCCGATCGGCCAGTTCGAGGGCATACAGGAGCGGCTCGCCCGCGTCGCCGGCAACGCCTATCTGCTCGACGGCGCGCGGCGGCTGACCTGCGCGGGGCTCGACCAGGGCCACCACCCGGCGGTGATCGCGTCGATCATGAAGCTTCACGCGACCGAACGTATGCGGATCGTCGTCAACGACGCGATGGACGTTCATGGCGGCAAGGCGATCATCGAGGGACCGCGCAACTATCTCGCCAGTCTCTACCGCGCGGTACCGGTGGGCATCACCGTCGAGGGCGCCAATATCCTGACCCGCAGCCTGATGGTGTTCGGCCAGGGCGCGATCCGTGCGCATCCCTATCTGCTCGACGAGATCCGGGCGTTGGGCAACCCCGATCCGCAGCAGGCGCTGGTCCAGTTCGACGACAAATTCTGGCGCCATGTCGGGCACTTCGTCCGCACCGCGCTGCGCGCCTCCTTCAGGAGCTGGACCGGCGGCCTGTTCGCGCCGGCCCCGCGCGGGACCGGTCGGGCGCGACGTTTCTACCGGCAGCTGTCGCGCTATTCGGCCGCTTTCGCGCTGACCTCGGACATCGCCTTCCTGACCCTGGGCGGCGAACTCAAGCGGCGCGAACTGCTGTCGGCGCGGCTCGGCGACATATTGTCCGAGCTGTACCTCGCCGCCGCCGCGCTCAAGCGCTGGCAGGACGAGGGCAGGCAGGCCGCCGACTGGCCGCTGCTCCACTATTGCATGGAAACGAGCTTCCAGACGATCGAGCAGCGCTTCGACGAGATCCTCGCCAACCTGCCCTATCCGCCGGTGCGGCGGATGCTGCGCTTCTTCATCATGCCGTTCGGCCGGCGGCGGCGCGGGCCGTCCGACCGGCTGATCCGGCAGGTCGCCGGGCTGCTGCTGAAACCGTCGGCGACCCGCGACAGGCTGACCGACGGCATCTATATCGGCAGCGACGAGGAACCGGTCGGCCAGCTCGGCCGCGCCTTCCGGCTGGTCAACGAGGTCCAGCCGATCCACGACAGGCTGCGCAAGGCCGGCCACAAGGATTGGCGCAAGGCGCGCCTCGAGGGGCTGGTCGACGACCGGCAGGCCGCCGCGCTCGCCGCCGCCGAAGCGGCCGTCGCCACCGTCATCGCGGTCGACGACTTCGCGCCCGAAGAACTGGCCCATCGGCGCGGCGATCCCGCCTATCGGGAGGCGGCCGAGTAGGGCGTGCCTTGCAAATCCTCGCCTTCATTCCTATGATTGGTATATATCAAAATCGTTCATAGGAATGGAAATTGGCCACCGTTCACCCCGTTGGCGCCGCTGCCGATCAGGGGCGGGTACTGTCCGAAGCGATCGTGCGGATCGCGGGCTGCTGGAAGCTGACCAACGAGCAGCTCGGCGCAATCCTGGGCCTCTCCCCGGCGACGGCCTCCCGCCTGCGATCGGGCAGCTTCCAGCTCGAACGATCGAGCAAGCCGTTCGAGCTCGGCCAATATCTCGTCCGCCTGTTCCGCAGCCTCGACGCGTTGATGGGCAGCGACGACGGAGCATCGATCTCCTGGCTCAGGACCGCGAACCTCGATCTCGACGGCCGCCCGATCGAGCTCATCCGGACGGTGCGGGGGCTGAGCGACGTGGCGGACTATGTCGACGACCATCGCGCCCAGATCTGACGCCCGGCCGCGCGCGGGGGATTTCAGAGCCTATGGCGGGACGCTGTGGCGGCTGGTCGAGGCGCAACACCGCATCTCGACCAACCGGCTCGCGGCGAACGCGGACGACCAGACCCTGCTCGAGCAGCTGGTCGAGGAGGTGAAGCCGCCGCTTCCGCCCGCCGCGCGCGGGCTTCACTATCTGCTGGCGACGCCGTTTCGCTATGGCCACGGCAAGGCGTCGCGCTTCCGCAGGGCAGGCGAACGCCCCGGCATCTTCTATGCCGCCGAGCATGTCGCCACCGCGGTCGCCGAGACTGCCTATTGGCGGTTGCTGTTCTTCTCGCGCTCCCCCGGGTTCCGACCGCCGACGACCATCGTCGAACATTCCGCCTTCACCGTGCCGGTCCGGGTCGAGCGCCTCCTCGACCTGTCCGAAGCGCCCTATTCGGCGCGCGCCGCCGCCTGGGGCGATCCGGAGGATTATTCCGCCTGCCAGGATTTCGCCCGGGCGGCGCGGCGCATAGCGGCCCAGGCGATCCGCTACACCTCCATCCGCGACCCCGCCCACCGCGCGAACGTCGCGCTGCTCGATCCCGCGGCGTTCGCGAAGGCGGTCCCGGATATCCGCCAGACCTGGCATTTCCGCCACGAAGGCGGCCGCATGACCGCCTACGCCGCCTTCCCTTCCGACGAACGCCACAGCTTCAGCTACGAGCAGTTCGGACTGCCGGCGGCGGAATAGAGGCGGCGGCGTAGCGGCGCCGGGCGTCAGAACGCGGCGATGTCGGTGATCGCCCGCCCGAGGATCAGCGCATGGACGTCGTGCGCGCCCTCATAGGTATTCACCGTCTCCAGGTTCACCATGTGGCGGATGACCTGATACTCCTCCGAGATGCCGTTGCCGCCGTGCATGTCCCGCGACTGCCGGGCGATATCGAGCGCCTTGCCGACATTGTTGCGCTTGACGATCGAGACCATCTCGGGTGCGAAGCGGCCCTCGTCCATCAGGCGGCCGACGCGCAACGACGCCTGCAGGCCGAGCGCGATGTCGCTCATCATATCGGCCAGCTTCTTCTGGTAGAGCTGCGTCGCCGCCAGCGGACGGCCGAACTGCTTGCGGTCGAGGCCATATTGGCGCGCGGCGTGGAAGCAGAACTCGGCGGCGCCGAGCGCCCCCCAGCTGATCCCGTAACGCGCGCGGTTGAGGCAGCCGAACGGCCCCTTCAGGCCCTGCACGTTCGGGAGCAGCGCGTCCTCGCCCACCTCGACATCGTCGAGGTTGATCATGCCGGTGATCGAGGCGCGCAAGCTCAGCTTGCCCTCGATCTTCGGCGCGGACAGCCCCTTCATGCCCTTTTCGAGGACGAAGCCGCGGATCTGGCCGTCATGCGCGTCCGACTTCGCCCAGACGACGAAGACGTCGGCGATCGGCGCGTTGGAGATCCAGGTCTTGTTGCCGGTCAGGCGATAGCCGTCGGGCGTCTTGACCGCGCGGGTGCGCATGCCGCCCGGGTCGGAGCCGGCGTCGGGCTCGGTCAGGCCGAAGCAGCCGATCCATTCGCCCGAGGCGAGCTTCGGCAGATATTTCCGCTTCTGCTCGTCTGAACCGAAGGCATAGATCGGGTACATGACGAGGCTCGACTGCACCGACATCATCGAACGATAGCCCGAGTCGACGCGCTCGACTTCACGTGCGACCAAGCCATAGGCGACATAGGAGGCGCCGGCGCCGCCATATTCGTCGGGCACGGTCACGCCCAACAGGCCCTGCGCACCCATTTCGCGGAAGATCTCCGGATCGGTATATTCCTTCGCAAAGGCCTCGATCACGCGCGGCTGGAGCTTTTCCTGCGCATAGGCCTGGGCCGCGTCGCGGATCATCCGCTCGTCGTCGGTCAGCTGGTCGTCGAGCAGGAAGGGGTCGACCCAGTCGAAACGGCTCATCTGGCTCATCATGCTATCCTTGAAATATCGGCCTTGAAGGGAAGGGCTGTCGCTGCGTAGCCCGAAATGGGGTCAGTCGGGAATAACGGCTGTGGTCTCGATCTCGATCAGCGCCTCGTCCTCCATCAGCGCCACCACCTGGACGACCGCCATGGTCGGGAAGACCTTGCCCATGATCTCGCGATAGATCTCGCCGATGCGACGCACCTCGCGAAGATAAGCCTGCTTGTCGGTAACGTACCATGTCATCCGCACCACATGCTCGGGCCCGGCGCCCGCCTCGGCCAGCAATGTGACGAGGCTGCGCAGGATCTGCTCGAACTGGCCGGGCAGGTCCTTGGCGACGAATTTCTCTTCCGCGTTCCAGCCGATCAGGCCGGCGACATAGATCGATCGCCCGCGCACCTCGATCGCGTTGGCATAGCCCTTCGGTCGCGGCCAACCCTCGGGTTGCAATATCCTCATGCCTTCGCTCCCTGCGCTTCGGCGATCGCCGCCCGCGCTATGACAACCTTCTGAACCTCGCTCGCGCCCTCATAGATGCGCAGCGCCCGTATCTCGCGGTAAAGCCGCTCGACCATGTTGCCGCTGACCACGCCGGCGCCGCCGAACAGCTGGACCGCCTTGTCGATCGTCTGCTGCGCGGTGTCGGTGGCGTAGAGCTTCGCCATCGCCGCCTCGCGCGTCACGCGCGGCTGGCCGCGATCCTTGGCCCATGCGGCGCGGAAGATCAGCAAGGCGCTGGCGTCGTTGCCCAGCGCCATGTCCGCCAGGGCCGCCTGCGACAATTGCAGATCGGACAGCGGCGCGCCGAACAACGTGCGCGAGGTGGCGCGGCCGAGCGCCTCGTCGGTGGCGCGGCGGGCGAAGCCCAGCGCGGCCGCGCCGACCGTGGAGCGGAACACGTCCAGCGTCGCCATCGCGATCTTGAAGCCGTCGCCCGCCTTGCCGATCAGATGGTCGTCGGGGACGAAGCAATCGTCGAAGCGGATCGTGGCCAGCGGGTGCGGCGCGATCACGTCGATCTTCTCGACCACCGAGAAGCCCTTGGTCGCGGTCGGCAGGACGAAGGCGGAAAGGCCCCGCGCGCCCGGCGCCTCGCCACTGCGCGCGAAGACCGTCAGCAGGTCGGCGATCGTCCCGTTGGAGATCCAGGTCTTCTCGCCATTGATGCGCCAGCCGCCGGGCACGCGCTCGGCCGTGGTCGCCATCGCGGCGACATCGGACCCCGCCTCCTGCTCCGACAGAGCGAAGCCGGAGATCATCTCGCCCGTCGCGACCTTGGGAAGATAAGCCTGGCGCACGGCCTCGCTGCCGAACAGCGAGATCGCGCCGGTGCCAAGTCCCTGCATCGCGAAGGCGAAGTCGGCGAGCCCGGCATGATAGCCTAATACCATGCGCGTCAGGCACAGCGTGCGGACGCCGAGCGCCGCAGAGGCGCCGCCATAGGCGGCCGGCACCGCGTGACGCAGCCATCCGCCCTCGCCCAGCAGACGGACGAGCCGCCGGCAATCGGCGTCGACATCGCCGCTCTCGGCATGGAGCGTGCCGTCATTGGCCGCGCACCAGTCGGCCAGTGCGGCGAAATGCGCGCGATGCCCGTCCGCGAAGAAGGGCCAGTCGATGAAGCTCGTATCGGCCATGTCAGTCCCCCTCGAACACCGGCTTCCGCTTGGCGACGAAGGCGTGATAGGCTCGCTCGAAGTCGCGGGTCTGCATGCAGATCGCCTGCGCCTGCGCCTCGGCCTCGATCGCCGTCTCGATCGGCATCGCCCATTCCATGTCGAGCTGGTTCTTGGTCATGCCGTGCGCGAAGGTCGGCCCGTTGGCGAGCATCGCCGCATAGGCCGCGGCCTCGCCATGCACCGCGTCGGCCGCGACGATCCGGTTGAAGAAACCCCAGCGCTCGCCCTCCTCGGCCGAGAAGGACCGCCCGCTGAACAGCAGGTCGGCGGCGCGGCCATGGCCGATGATGCGGGGCAGGATCGCGCAGGCGCCCATGTCCGCCCCGGCCAGCCCGACGCGCGTGAACAGGAACGCCGTCTTGGCCTCCGGGCTGGCGAAGCGGATGTCGGACGCCATCGCCAGGATCGCGCCCGCCCCCGCGCACACGCCGTCGACCGCAGCGACGATCGGCTGCGGGCAGTTGCGCATCGCCTTGACGAGATCGCCGGTCATGCGGGTGAAGGCCAGCAGCTCGGGCATCGCCATGTCGGTCAGCGGGCCGATGATCTCGTGCACGTCGCCGCCCGAGCAAAAATTGCCGCCGGCACCGGCGATGACCACCGCCTTGACCTCGGGGGCATAGACGAGGTCGCGGAACATGTCGCGCAGCTCGGCATAGGATTCGAAGGTCAGCGGGTTCTTCCGCTCGGGGCGGTTGAGCGTGACGGTCGCGACCTTGCCGGCGAAGGCGAAGGCGAAATGGCGCGGCTCGTAAGCCTTGGGATCGAACATCGGCTTATCCACTCCTCACATGATCTCGCCACCGGCGACGACGATCGCCTGGCCGGTCACCGATCGCGCCGCATCGGACAGCAGCCACAGCGCCGTACCCGCGACTTCGTCGGGTTCGATCAGCCGCCCCTGCGGGTTGGTGCCGGTGAAGGTGGCACGCGCCTCGGTCTCGCTGCGCCCCGTCCTGGCGACAATGGTGGCAATCGAGTCGCGGATGATGTCGGTATCGGTATAGCCGGGGCAGATGGCATTGGCCGTTATCGACGTCCCCGCCAGTTCGAGCGCCAGCGACCGGGTGAGGCCGAGCAGCGCATGCTTGGTCGCCGCATAGACGCTGGTATAGGCATAGCCCTTGAGCGACGCGGTCGAGGCGATGTTGATGATCCGCGCCGACGGCAGTTGCCGCATGCCGGGAAGGACGGCGCGGGTGGCGTGGACCGCCCCCATCACATTGGTGCGCCACAGTTCTTCCCACATCCGGGGATCGCTCTTCTCGAACGACGCGGTCCTGGCCACCCCTGCGCAATTGACAAGCACCGCGATCGTGCCGTTGCGCTCGATCGCCTCGGCGACGGCGCGCCCGACGGCCGCCTCATCGCCGACGTCGCAGGCCAGCGCGAACAGGTCGGGCCGCTCGATCCGCGCCGCTTCCAGCTTCTCCGGGCTGCGGCCGAGGATCGTCACCCGCCAGCCGGCATCGACAAGCGCTACGGCGATCGCGCGACCGATGCCGCTGCTGCCGCCGGTCACCAGCGCATGGCCGCCCGCCGCCGTCATTTCGCGGCCGCCATCTGCGCCGCACGCGACAGGTTCAGCGCGAGCTGGAAATAGCCGCTCTTATACTGGTTGGGCACCGGCGCCTCCTTGAGCTGCTGCGCCGCCGCGGCGTGGATCGTCCAGTTGGCGTCCATCTGATGCGGCCGCGCCAGGGCGCACAGGTCGGCACGGCCGGCGGCGATGATCGAGTTCACATGGTCGATCTCGAAGATGTTCCCCACCGCGATCGTCGGGATGTCGACCTCGTTGCGGATCTGGTCGGAGAAGGGCGTCTGGAACATCCGGCCATAGACCGGCTTCTCGGCCTTGGTGACCTGGCCCGACGACACGTCGACGAGGTCGACGCCGGCCTCCTTGAAGGCGCGCGCGATCAGCACCGCCTCTTCCGGCGTGACCCCCTCCTCACCGACCCAGTCATGCGCGGAGATGCGTACCGACATGGGCTTGTGCGCCGGCCACACGGCCCGCATCGCCCGGAAGATCTCCAGAGGATAGCGCAGCCGATTGTCGAGGCTGCCGCCATAGTCGTCGGTGCGGCGGTTCTGGGTCGGGCTGATGAAGCCCGACAGCAGATAGCCGTGCGCGCAGTGCAGCTCGATCATGTCGAACCCCGCCGCCTCGGCGCGGTGCGCGGCCGCGACGAACGTCTCGCGGACGACGTCCATCGCCGCACGGTCGAGCGCGATCGGCACCTGGTTGTCGGGGGAATAGGGGATGGCGGACGGCGCGACGACCGGCCAGTTGCCGCTTTCCAGCGGCTTGTCGATCCCTTCCCAGGCGACCCGGGTCGACCCCTTCGAGCCGCTATGGCCGATCTGCAGGCAGATGCGTGCTTCGGGAGTGCGGTGGACGAAGTCGGTGATGCGGCGCCAGGCCACGGCCTGTTCGTCGTTCCAGATGCCGGTGCAGCCCGGCGTGATCCGGCCTTCTGGCGAAACGCAGGTCATCTCGGTGATGATTAACCCCGCTCCGCCGAGGGCGCGAGCGCCATAATGCACGAGGTGGAAATCGTCGGGCAGGCCGTCGACCGCCGAGTACATCGCCATCGGCGACATGACGACGCGGTTGCGGATGCTCATCTCGCGCAGGCGGAAGGGCGTGAACATCGGCGGGATCGGCTCCTCGACCGGCCGGCCGAACGCCGCCTCGGCCAGCGTCTTCTCCAGCTCGGCCAGCCAGGCCGGGTCACGCAGGCGCAGATTTTCATGGCTGACCCGCTGGCTTCGGGTCAGCAGCGTATAGGCGAACTGCATCGGGTCCATCTTGAGGTAGCGGTCGAGATGCTCGAACCACTCGGTCGAGTTGCGCGCCGCGTTCTGCAGCTTGACGACCTCGAGCTGCCGCTCCTCCTGATATTCCGACAAGGCGTCGGCGAGCCCGCCGGTCTGCCCGCCGCTCTGGATGCCGGGACGGTTGACCACCTCGGCGAGCTTGATCGCATCCTCCAGCGCGAGCTTGGTGCCCGACCCGATCGAGAAATGCGCGGTGTGGGCGGCGTCGCCGAGCAGGACGATATTCTCGTGGCTCCACTTGCGGCAGATGATGCGCGGGAAGTTGATCCAGGCCGATCCGCGGATATGCGCGGCGTTGGTCATCAGCTCGTGACCGCCCAGATAGTCGGCGAAGATCTTCTCGCAGAGGCGGCAGGTCTCCTCCTGGCTCATCTCGCCGAAGCCGAACTTCTTGTACACCTCGGGCGAGCATTCGACGATGAAGGTCGCTGTGTCCTTGTCGAACTGATAGGCGTGCGCCCAGATCCAGCCATGCTCGGTATTGACGAAGGCGAAGGTGAACGCGTCGAAGCGCTGGTGCGTGCCGAGCCACACGAACTTGTTGCGCTTGACGTCGATGTCGGTCTCGAAGCTGGCCTCGTAACGGCGGCGCAGCTTGCTGTTCAGGCCATCGGCTGCGATCACCAGGTCATAGCCGGCCAGGAACGCGCTGTCGGGTTCGACCTCCACCTGATATTCGATCCGCACGCCGAGTTCGGCCGCGCGCCGCTGGAGGATATCGAGCAGCCGCTTGCGGCCGATGCCGATGAAGCCGTGGCCGGTCGAGCTGGTCTTCACCTTGCGCGCGCCGTCGTCGACATGGACGTCGATGTCGTCCCAATGCGCCAGCTCGTCGATCATGGTGCGCGCACTGACCGGGTCGTTCTCGGACAGCCGCTCCATCGTCTGGTCGGAGAAGACCACGCCCCAGCCGAAGGTGTCCCCGACGCGGTTGCGCTCGAACACGGTGACGTCATGGCCGGGATCGCGAAGCTTCATGGAGATCGCGAAGTAGAGCCCGGCGGGCCCGCCGCCGACGCAGGCGATTTTCATCCGATAACTCCCGAATCTGTTTAGGCCTTAAACATTATCGATGTCCGGAATTAGTTCAAGTATAAAATAAATCGTGCCAGGAGGAGGCCGCGGAGCCCGACCGGTTTTATCTGACGCCTATGATATCTGGGCCGGATCGCCGTAGCGTGCCATCTCCACGCGCAGCTCGTCGGGCCATGCGATCGAGCGGCGCGCGCCGAGGTCCATGCAGACAAGCACGACATCGACGCGGAGCCGTTCGCGACCCTCCCCCGCGAAGACGGCCGCGAGGCTGCAGCTGCTGCGCCCGATCTCCTTCGGGGTGATCGACACGGTCAGACGATCGCCCAGTTCGGACGGCGCCACGAAGGTAGCGTCGAGCTTGATCGTCGGAACCCCCATGTTGCGGGCCACGTGCATCGTCGCGAAATCGAGGCCCATCGCGGCGAACCAGTCCTCGACCGCGGCGTTGAGCATCTCGAAATAGCGCGGGTAGAAGACGATGCCGGCAGCGTCGACATGGGCGAAGCGGACGATGGTCTCGGTCTCGAACGCCATCGCTCAGTCCCGCCCGATCGACGTCTTGAGATCGTCGAGCAGATCGTAGAGCTGCTTCTGCTTGCTCGCCGGGAAATCGCCCAGCGCCTCGCGGACCCAGCCATGATGCGCCTCGGCCATCTCCCCGAACTGGCGCTTGCCCTCCTCGGTCAGAGAAACGATCGCCGAGCGGCGGTCATGGGGATCGGTCCGGGTGCTCACCAGCTTCTGCGATTCGAGCTGCTTGACGATCGAGGTGACGTTGCCGTTCGACACAAGCAGCGCGCGCGACAGATCGCCCATCGTCTGGCCTTCGGGATAGCGATCGAGCGACGCCATGATGTCGAAGCGCGGCAGGGTGGTGCCGAACTGGTCCGCGAAGTTGCGGCGCAGGCGCTTCTCGATCCGCATCGCGCAGCTCAGCAGACGCACCCATACACGCAGGTCCATCGGTGCGCTGATCGATCCGCCGTGCTTTTCCTGCATACCGATTCCCATGAATTGCGCGTCCAGGCCTTGCGCGTCAGTTCGGCCCGGCTGTCAAGCATGACAGCGCCGGCGATGCCGCGCATGACATGCGTCAGTTGTCCCGATAGCCGGACGCCCAATGCGTCACCTTGGGCGACTCCCCGAACCGCAGCCGATAGGCGCTGGAAAAGCGGCCGAGATGATAGAATCCGTAACGGGTCGCGACCTCGGTGACCGATCGCGCCTCCCCGGCCTGCAAGGCAGCGCGAACCGCGTCGAGCCGCAGGTCGCGGAAACGGGCCATCGGCGATACGCCGCGGAAGCGCTGGAAATTCGCCGACAGCGTGCGCGCCGTCGACTGAACCGCCTGGACCAGGTCGGGCAGCGTCATCGCCTCGCACAGGTTCCGGCGCATATGGGCTTCGGCGCGGTGGATGCTCGCCGGGAGCGGCGAATGCTGCTGCCGGTGATCGCTGTGGTGAACCAGCAGATGGCTGACCAGCAGGTCGAGCACCGTCGTGCCGAGACCGGCCGCCATGTGCGGCGACGCCGCCTGGGTCATGATGTAGCGGATCAACTCCAGCGTTCCGCTCTCGTCGTCGCGCAGCGAAAAGCGCCGGTCGAAACGGATCGGGCCACTGTCGGCACCAGCTGCCTTGACGACCGCCGCGCGCGGAATGCGCATGATCAGCTGGCGGCTGTCGCCCGACCAATGGAGGCGGCGCCCCGCCAGCTCGTCGAGCAGCACGGCATCGCCCTCCCCCGCGACGAAGCCGCCATCGGCAGCGTCGACCTCAAGTCTGCCGCGCAGGACGACCTGGAAGAGGAAATGGCCGGGCAGTTTTCGCGGCTCGATCGACACCGCGGCACCGTAGCGCAACAGCACCAGCGGCAGCGCACCGACGCTCGCCGTCCGAAGTTCGACCGCGAGCGGCGCGTCTTCCGCGACCGCGAGCTCATGGTCGCTGAGCGCCCCTCCAACGATGCGCCGGGCGCCCGCGAGGGTCGTTTCCTCCAGTGGGTTCAGGCGATGCATCGCGCGATGCTCGTCCTTCAGCAGGGTGAATTGACCCATGGCGTTCCTGACGTGATTCCGGCCGGATGCGGATGATATCCGCCAATCGCGGATATTGCATATGCAATTAATCGCGCACCGTCTGCGGCACCGCAAGGAGAACGCAGCAATGAATGCCGACACTCTGGCCGCGCTAGTGGAACCGGACCGGGTCCACAAGAGCGTTTATACCGATCCGGCCATCTTCGACCTCGAGATGGAGCGCATCTTCGGCAGGGCCTGGGTCTATGTGGGCCATGCCAGCCAGGTGCCCCAGCCGGGGGATTACTGGACGACGCTGATCGGCCGCGAGCCGGTCGTGATGGTCCGCGATCGCGGCGGCGACATCCGGGTCCTCTACAACCGCTGTCCCCACAAGGGTGCGAAGCTGGTCGCCGACGGTTGCGGCCATGTCGGGCCGCTGTTCCGCTGCCCCTATCATGCCTGGACCTTCACGCTCGACGGCACGATCAAGGGCGTTCCCTTCCGTAAGGGCTACAAGGACACCGGCTTCTCGCTCGACGATCCCCAATTCTCGATGAAGCCGGTCGCACGGGTCGCGGAGCGGGGCGGCTTCGTCTTCTGCTCGCTGGCGGACGACGGCCCCGGCCTCGAGGACTATCTCGGCGGCGCGCTCGCCAGCATCGACAATTTCATCGATCGCGCGCCCGGCGGCGAGGTCGAGGTCGCCGGCGGCGTGATGCGGGTGATGCAGCACAGCAACTGGAAGATCTTCTTCGAGAATCTCAACGATACCGGCCACCCGCAGGCGACCCATGAAAGCTCCTTCGCCGCCGCGCGGCGGACGGTGAAGGAGAAGCTCGGCGGCAAGACGCCGTTCCAGCTCCACATCATCGAAGGCAATGGCGAGCCGAACAGCTTCTGGGAGAGCCTCGAACTGCGCTGCTACGACCATGGCCACAGCTATATGGACGCCATCTTCAACGCGCCGACCGACGCGATCAGCCTGGAATATCGCGCTCAGCTCGAGGCCGCGCACGGCGTCGAGCGGACGCAGGAGATCCTGTCGATGAACCGGCACAACACGATCATATACCCGAGCTGCTCGCCCCACACCGGCTTCCAGCAGTTGCGGGTGATCCGGCCGATCTCGATCGATCGCACGCTGGTCGAGATCTTCACCTTCCGGCTCAAGGGCACGTCCGACGCCTTCTTCCAGCGGACGATCAGCTACACCAACATCGTCAACTCGCCCTCGTCGACGGTGATGGTCGACGATGTCGAGGTCTATCAGCGGTGCCAGGAGGGCATGGCCTCCGACGGCGGCGACTGGATCAGCCAGCATCGCATGGCCGGACAGGACACGCCGTTCGAGGGTGGGATATTGGGAGCCGGGATCAGCGAGGTTCCGATGCGCAACCAGTTCCGCGCCTGGTCCTCCTATATGGCGGAGGCCGTGGCATGAGCGGAGATCCGATGCTGACCCACGCCGTTGCGGACTATCTCTACCACGAGGCCGAACTGCTCGACGCGCGGCGCTGGGACGAATGGGACGCCCTGTTCACCGACGAGGGCATGTACTGGGTGCCGCTGCAGCACGGGCAGGCCGATCCGCTCAACCATGCCTCGATCTTCTACGAAGACGCCGTCCTCCGCGACGTGCGGCGACGGCGGCTCGACGAGACCCATGCCTGGTCGCAGCAGCCCGTCACCCGCACCGCGCGGATCGTCGGCAACGTCCGGGTGGTCGGGCAGAGCGGCGATGGCCTCCGGGTCCGTTCCACCTTCCAGATGACCGAATGGCGCAAGGGCCGCGACCAGCGCCAGCTCGCCGGCCATTACACGCACGACCTGGCAGGACCGGCCGGCGCCTGGCGGATCGTGCTGAAGCGGGTCGACCTGATCAACTGCGACGGCATCCAGGATTGCTATGAGGTGTTCCTGTGAGCACCGCCGTCCTCGCGCTGCATTATCAGAACGAAGTGCTGCACCCCGACGGCAGGATCCGCCTCGGCGTGGCCGAGGGGGCGCCCGGACGCGAGGCCGTGATCGCCGCCGCCGGCCGGTTGCTCGCCGCCGCCCGCCGGCAAGCCATTCCGCTGGTGCACGTCCGCATCGCCTTCCCGGCCGGCTATGCCGGCGTCGCGCAGAATGCCCCGATCTTCCGCAACGTCGTGGCATCCGGGGCGATGCAGGAAGGCAGCTGGGGCGCCGCCTTCCACGACGGCCTCAGCCCGCTGCCCGGCGAGGCGGTCGTCACTCACAACCGCGTCAACGCCTTCTTCGATTCCGATCTGGAGCGGGTGCTCGCAGGACTCGCTGTGGATCGACTGATCATGGCCGGCGTCGCGACCAATTCGGTCGTCGAGCACAGCGCCCGCCATGCCGCCGACATGGGGTTCGCGGTGGCCGTCGCGGCGGATGCCTGTTCGGCCGGTCAGCCCCATCTCCATCGGGCGGCCCTCGACAACATCGCCCTGCTGGGCGAGGTTTCGACGGTGGCGGATCTGCTGGAGCACCGGCCATGATCTCCCTCGACGGCAAGGTCGCTATCGTGACCGGCGCGACCCAGGGTCTCGGCGCCGACATCGCCGCCTCGCTGCACGCGGCGGGCGCGTCGGTGCTCGTCACCGGCCGCGACGCCGAACGCGGCGCGGCGGTGGCGGCGGCGCTGGGCGACAGGGCGGCGTTCGTCGCCGCCGACCTGGCCGAGGACGAAGGCATCGCCGCCTGCCTCGACACCGCCGTTGCGCGTTTCGGGCGGCTCGACATCCTCGTCAACAATGCCTGCCTCTATGTCGATCCGGGCTTCGGCGCGACCCGCGCCGACTGGCGGCGATCGCTCGACGTCAACCTGGTCGGCCCGGCGCTGCTGATGGCGCAGGCCGCCGATCTGATGCCGTCGCCCGGCGGGGTCATCGTCAATATCGGCAGCGTCGGCGGCAAGTTCGGCGCCGCCGGCCGGATGCTTTATCCGGCATCGAAGGCCGCCATCATGCAGTTGACCAAGAACGCCGCGGTGACGCTCGCGCCGCGCGGGATAAGGGTGCTCACCGTTTCCCCGGCCTGGACCTGGTCCCCCGCGCTGGAAAGCATGGCCGGCAGCGAGGACCGCGCCGATCGGGTCGGCGCGCGCACCCATCCGCTCGGCCGGGTCGGCCGGGGCGGCGATGTGGGCGACGTGGTGGTCTTCGCGTGCTCGGACATGGCACGCTTCATGACCGGGGGCGACCTGGCCGTCGACGGCGGCTATTCGGTCCTCGGCCCCGACCAGGGCCTGGGGCCGCGCCCATGGTTCGAGGGAGAGGGCGAATGACCACCGCGCAGCATGACGTGATCATCATCGGCAGCGGCATCAACTCGCTGGTCTGCGCCGCCGAACTGGCGCTGAAGGGGCGCCGCGTGCTGGTGCTCGAACGCAACGAGATCGCCGGCGGCTGCCTGCGCACCGCCGAGGCGACGCTGCCGGGCTTCCGCCACGACCTGTTCGCGATGTCGCTGCCGCTGTTCGTCACTGCCGCCCATTATCCGCTGCTCGGCCCCAGGCTGGCCGAGCATGGCCTGCGCCTCGTGACCGCACCGCAACCCACCGCGGTCATGCTCGACGATGGGCGCGCGATGGTCTTCGGCCCGTCGCGCGAGGCGAATGCCGCCGCGTTCGACGCCCTCCATCCCGGCGACGGCGCGGCCTATGTCCGCGCTATGGAGGAGATCGAGGCGAACGCGCCGCTGATCTTCGGGCTGCTCGGCCTCGAACCGCGCAGCCGCCAGACGCTGGGCCTGCTCGGGCGAACGCTGCTCCGCCAGCGGGTCGACGCCTTCGCCGGCCTCGCCGGCGACTTCCTGCGCCCGATGCGCGCCTGGCTGGAGCAGGATTTCGGATCGGACCTGGCCCGCGCGCTGATCGCGCCCTGGATCCTCCACACCGGCCTCGGCCCCGACGCGCCGCTCTCGGCGCTGATGGGGAAGCTCATCCTGTTCACCCTCGAAGCCGTGGGCATTCCCTTCGTCGAAGGCGGCGTCTCCCAGCTCGTCGGCGCCTTCGCCGCGCTGATCGAGGCGCATGGCGGGCAGGTGAGCACCGGCGCCGACGTGACCCGCATCATCGTCGAGCGCGGCACCGCGACCGGGGTGGAGACCGCCGACGGGCGGCGCCTGATGGCGCGCAAGGGCGTGGTCGCGAACGTCACCCCGACCCAGCTCTACGGCCGCCTGCTCGCCGATCCGCCGGCCGCGCAGGCCGAGCGCGCCCGGCGCTACAGCTATGGCCGCGCCGACATGCAGATCCACATCGCCCTGTCGGAACTGCCGCGCTGGACCGACCCGGCGCTGGAGAAGGTCGCGCTCGTTCACGTCACGCCAGGCCTCGACGGGGTTTCGCGCGCGGTGAACGAGGCCGAGCGGGGGCTGCTGCCGGTCGAGGGGACGATCGTCGTCGGCCAGCCGGCCGCGACCGATCCGTCGCGGGTGCCGCAGGGCCAGGGACTGCTCTGGATCCAGCTCCAGGAACTGCCGAGGATCGTGCGCGGCGACGCGGCCGGCAGCATCGCGGTCCCCGCCGACGGCCGCTGGACCCCGGCGCTGGCCGAAGCCTACGCCGCCCGCATCCTGGCGCGGCTCGGGGGCCATATCGCCAATCTCGAGTCCGCGCTGCTGAAGACGGCGATCCTCTCGCCGGCCGATCTGGAGGCGATGAACGTCAACCTGGTCGGCGGCGATCCCTATTCGGGCGCCTGTTCGATCGACCAGTTCCACCTGTTCCGCCCGCTGGCCGGCGGCCGCAACCACGACACGCCGGTGCGGCGGCTCTTCCATATCGGCGCATCGACCCATCCGGGGCCGGGCCTTGCCGGCATGTCGGGCCATATGGTCGGCCGGAGGCTCTGACCTCAGGCGGCGGCCAAAACCCGTTCCAGCGCCTTGCCGCTGTCGTCGGCGAGCGCCTGGGCGCAGGCTTCATCGAGCCATTCGGCGCGGCGATCGGCGGCGGCGCGTGCGAACAGCGCCGCGCGGATGGCGCGGAAGTTGCGCAGGCCCCGCTCGAACGTGTCGCCATAGCCCTTGATCAGCCGCTGCGCGCGCACCAGCGCGAGGGCGACCGCCGGATCGCGCCCGATGCTGTCGCGGATATCGGTCAGCCAGCCGTCGATCCGCTCCTGCTCCTCGACATAACGCAGCGAGCGCGGGCGCATCGGACGCATCGCCGCGAGCAGGCGCAGGACGAGAAACCAGCGCAGGCTGGTCGTCTCGACGTAGCGGCCGTCGCGGAAAAAGCCTTCGAGCCATTTCGACAGACGCGGCGAGCGCAGGATCCAGCGGCCAAGCCCGGCGGGCAGCGTCTCGCAAACCTCCTGGAGGCGCGGATGCATGAACTCGGTGATCCCGAGCAACTGCTCCTCGCCGGCCTTGACCTCGGAGCGGACCCGCTCGAAGCGCGAGGTCCGGACCTTAAGGTCGGCGACGCGGATCGTGTCCTCGTAGCTCATCCAGAGCGCCAGATGGCGCGCGGCTTCCGCCGTGATCTCCCAAGGCGCGGCATCGAGCCGGGCGATGCCCGCCAGCCGGTCGAGATAGAGCGTGGCATAGCCCGCGTCCTGATAGTCCATCAGCCGCTGGACGCCGTGCAGCGCATGGCGGTGCGCCGGCTCGGGCAGTTCGCCGAGAACACGGTCGCGCAGCCGCCGGCCGGTCTCGGTGGTCGGCTGCGGGATGGGATGTTCGGCCTCGTCCGGCAGCGCGACCGGGGCCTGAGCGGCGCGAAAGCCCTCGTCGAAGCCGCGCAGGTTGCTCGCCACGGCGATGCCGCTGTCGCGGATCGCCTGTTCGAACGCCTCGCGCGGGAAGGGCAGCGCGCCGCTGCCGCCGAGGGCGCCGAACATGATCGCGCTGATCACGCTGCCCGATCGCTCGGTCGCGGCTTCCATGTCGAAGCCGACGAAGCGCTTCGCCCGGCGGGCGGTCGCTTCGATGATCTGGTCGCTGCTGCCGCGCGCGTCGCCCATCCCGCTCTTCTCGGCGATCGCATAGATGCGGTGCGTCGAGCCGATCAGCGTGGTCCGGTCGGCGGTCGAGAAGTTGCGCAGCATCGCGCGGCCGACCTCCATCAGCTCCGATGCGATGACGATGTCGACGTCGCCCGGCGTCGGCATCTGCGCCATGATCGGCAGCGCACCGGCCGGCGCCGGCGCCAGTTCGACATAATAGACGGTCGAACCGGTGCGCTGCGCGACCCCGGGGACCGAGGTCCCCTGGGCAAGCCAGCCATGGTGCCGCGCGAGCTCCTGGATCCAGTCGGCGAGTACGCCGCCGCCCTGCCCGCCGAGCGCGAGGATCGCGATCCCGATGCGGTCGCGTGTGTTTTCGCCGCCAGCCATCAGAACGCCCTCGCCGCACGGACGCGCGCATCGCGCGCCTGGAGCCCGCCGATCAGCCGCGAGCGCAGCGTCTTCCACCAGCCCTCCCAGCGGCCGGGATTGGCGACGATGTTGGCGCGGTAGAAGCTTGGGCACAGCACCGCCGCATGGCTGACCTCCCCGCACAGGCCACAACCGACGCAGCTGTTGTCGACATGGGCGATCGGGTCCTGCCGCAGCGGATCGGGATTGGGCTTGATCGACAGCGACGGACAGCCCGACAGGCGGATGCAGCTATGATCGCCGGTGCAGGTGTCGGGATCGATGCCGAAGCGCTCGCGCTCGACCCGCTTGCCTTCGCTCATCGCCTTGCGCACCACCGGCTTCTCGCGGCGCTGCTTGTTGAGCATGCATTCCGACTGGGCGATGACGATCTTCGGCCCGCGCTCGGGGCTGGTCATCGCCTCGCGCAGCGCCGCCGTCATGCGCTTCAGGTCATAGGTGCGGTTCACGGTGCGGACCCAGCCCGCACCGATCCCGCGCACCGCCCTCTCGATGGGGTGCCGCGTGGTCCGCGCGCGGTTGTCGGCGCGCGACGACAGGATGTCCTGCCCGCCGGTCGCCGCCGAATAGCCGTTGTCGATGATGACGGTGACGGTGTCGTCCTTGTTGAAGACGGCGTTGCCGATGCCCGAGGTCAGGCCGTTGTGCCAGAAGCCGCCGTCGCCCATCACCGCGATCGCGCGCTTGTCCTTGGGCTTGAAGGCCGAGGCGCCTGCGGTTCCCAGTCCGTAGCCCATCGTCGTGTTGCCGATGTTGAACGGCGGCAGGATCGAGAAAAGGTGGCAACCGATGTCGGCCGACACATGCGCCGGCCCCAGCTCGCGTTCGAGCAGCTTCATCGAGGTGAAGATCGGGCGCTCCGGACAGCCGGTGCAGAAGCCGGCCGGGCGCTGCGGGATCTGCGAGGCAACCGGCGTCGGAAGCGGCACGATCGAGATATCGGGCAGATCGAGCGAGGGCAGCCATTCGGCGGCGAACTTGCGCACCCCGCGCGCCATCGTTTCGGCGGTGTAATCGCCGGCGCGGGGCAGCACGTCCTTGCCGACGATCCGGGTCTGGAGATCGGCGCGGCGGACGAGCGTGTTCAGTTCGTGCTCGATGAACTCGGGCTGCCCCTCCTCGAGGATCAGCACCGCGCGCTTGCCGTGGCAGAAGGCGGCGACCTCGTCGGGGATGAGCGGATAGGTGACGTTGAGGCAATAGATCGGAAGCTGCGACGCGCCCAGCGCATCCGACAGGCCGAGCAGTTCCAGCCCCCGATTGAGGCTGTTGAACAGGCCGCCCTGGACGATCAGCCCGACCTCGCCCTCGTCCGGGCCGAACCATTCGTTGAGCTTGTTGTCGCGGACGAAGGCGATGCCGGCCGGCCAGCGCTTCTCGACCTTCTCCACCTCATGGAGGAAATTGGCGGGCGGCAGGACGATCCGGTTGGTGTCGCGGACGGGCGACGCCGCCGCCTCGTCGACGGTCATCGCGGGACGGACATTGTCCTTGGCGACGAAGCTGCCGGTCATGTGGCAGGAGCGAACCCGCATCTCCAGCATCACGGGGGTGTTGGAGGCTTCCGACAGCTGGAAGGCGCTCTCGACCGCGTCGACGATGCTCGGCAGATTGGGCCGCGGGTCCATCAGCCACATCTGCGATTTCATCGCGAAGGCGTGGGTCCGCTCCTGCATGATCGAGGAGCCTTCGCCATAATCCTCGCCGACGATCACCAGCGCGCCGCCGGTGACGCCGCCCGAAGCCACGTTCGACAGCGCGTCGGATGCGACGTTGGTGCCGACGACCGATTTCCAGGCGACCGCGCCGCGCAGCGGATAGTTGACCGAAGCCGCCAGCATCGCCGCCGCCGTCGCCTCGCTCGCGCTCGCCTCGAAGTGGACGCCGAGGCTGGCGAGCAGGTCGTTGGCGTCGGCGAAGACGTCCATCAGATGGCTGATCGGCGACCCCTGATAGCCGCCGACATAGGCGACGCCCGACTGGAGCAGCGCCTTGGTGACTGCCAGGATGCCCTCGCCGACGAAGGTCTCACCCTCGCCGAGCTTGAGCCGTTCGACCTCGGCGGCGAAAGACCGTTCAGCCATCGGAACGCGCTACGAGCGCGACGACGCGCAGCGGGCTGCCCGAACCGTCCCGGATCTTGAGAGGCGTGGCGATCACCACCGCACCGGTCGGCGGCAGGCGATCGAGGTCGGCCAGGCACTGGAGGCCATAGCGGCCAGCGCCGTGCAGCAGGGTATGTGCCGGATAGGCCGGATCGAGCAGATGGGCCTGGCCCGCGTCGGTTCCGATCGTCTCAACCCCGAAGCCCAGGATGTCGCGATCCTCGACCAGCAGGCGCACCGCCTCGGGGTCCGGCCCCGGCGTGTGGGCGCCATCCTCGCGGCGGTTGGTGTAGGCATCGACGTCGCGCTTCGACCAGTCGGTGCGGAACAGCACCCAGCTCCGCGCCGGGATGCGGCCATGCTCGGCCTCCCACGCCTCGATATCGGCGGCGGTCAGCAGATAATCGGGGTCCGCCGCGGCCTGCGCGGAAAAATCGAGGACGACTGCCGGAGCGATGAAGTCGCGCGCCGGAATGCGGTCCAGCGTGTTGTCCGGAAGCTGCGCGCCGCTGACCCAGTGGACCGGCGCATCGAAATGTGTGCCGGTATGCTCGCCGACGGTGAAATTGCTCCAGTACCAGGCGACGCCGCGATCATCGTAGCGCGAGATCTCTTCCCGCGAGAAGGGTGCGCACTGGCCGAAGTTCGGCGGCAGCACCAGCACCGGCGTATCTTCTGAAAGAGTCTGCGTCAGGTCGATCACATCGATCGATCCGTCGGCAAGGCTGGTAGCGACAGCGGCGAGCGCTTCGAGGCTGGACATCTGACCGTCTCCACATCATGGACCGAGGCAAGCCTGTCTCATTAAACTTGCATATGCAAGCATTTTCTGCCTTATGGCGAAGGAAGCGATGACCAAGGACCTGCGTCACTACGGCGATCCCGGTTCGGAAGAATTCCGGGTCGATGCCTATCCCTTCTATCTGCTCAACCGGGCGGTGAGCCGCTACAATGTCGTGATCGAAGCCGAACTGCGGAAGATCGGCATCGACATCCCGACATGGCGGGTCCTGATGGTCCTGGGCGAGCGATCGCCCCAGCCGATCGCGCAGATCGCCCGCTCGGCCGTGATCAACATCTCGACGATGATGCGGATCGTTGAACGCATGACCAAGGCCGGCCTGATCGGCAGCCGCCCGAGCATGGATGACGGCCGGGTGACCGAGCTTTTCCTGACGGAGGAAGGGCGGGAAAAGCTGGCCGCCGCCCGCACGGTGACGGCGCCGGTCTATCGCAAGCTGATCCGCACCTTCAGCGCCCGCGATTTCACCGCCCTGATCGACATGCTCAACCGGCTCCACGACAATCTCGACTGAACCGGCGTCTCGACCGGCCGTCGCCGAATAGCTTGTCAGTTGGACATGGGAGCCCGATGAAGGAGATCGCGCAGACCCGCCCCGCTAGAAGGAGCTTCGATGGCCGAGCAATTGTCCCCTGAGGAAGCCGGCCCGCCTGCGGACGCTCGCCTGGAAGCCGCGCTGCGCAGCCAGGAGCGTCTGGGCTGGACCATCTCAGCGCTCGCGGTCCTGGTCACCATCGCCTTCATGGTCGCGATGACCCTCGACTGGCCGGTGCTCGACCGGACGCTGTTCGGTCATGCGGTGAGCGGCTTCACGGTGGCCGCACTCTGCCTGCTCGCGCTGTTCATCGTCGGCATCCTGCTCTTCTCCGCGGTCGCCAACCGCACCGACAAACTGCGCGGCGACAGCATTCCGACCGACATCGGCGGGGACGGGCGATGACCGTCCATCCTTCGGCGATCATCATCTTCGCCGCGATCGTCCTGTCGTCCCTCGTCATCACCTGGTGGGCGCATCGGCGCAGCAAGAGCGCCGAGGGCTTCTATGCGGCGGGCGGCAAGATCACCCCCGTGCAGAACGGGCTCGCGATTTCCGGCGACTATCTGTCGGCCGCCTCTTTCCTGGGGACGCTCTCGGTCTTCTACGGAATGGGCGACGACGGGCTGATCTATGCGGTCGGCGCCGCGGCTGGCTGGCCGATCGTCCTGTGCCTGGTCGCGGAGCGCCTGCGCAACCTCGGCCGCTACACCTTTTCCGACGCGGTGAGCTACCGGCTCGACGAGAAGCCGATACGCCTGTTCACCGCGATCAGCACATTGTGCGTGACCGGCTTCTACCTGATCGCGCAGATGGTCGGCGGGGCCACTCTGATCGCCGGGCTGTTCGGCCTGCCTTATGGCTATGCGATCGCCTGCTTCGGCATATTGATGGTCTTCTACGTCGTGTTCGGCGGGATGACCGCGACGACGTGGATCCAGATCATCAAGGCGACGCTGCTCGTCCTGATCGCGCTGACGATGGTGCTGTTGGCCATAGGCATCTACGGCTTCAGCCCGGTGTCGCTGATCGACGCGGCGGCGGCCTCCTCCACCGGCGCCACCGGCCGCATGCGCGAGACGGGGCTGCTGCCCGACGGCTTCAGCGCGGTGTCGCTGGCGCTCGCCTTCGCGCTCGGGCCGATCGGCCTGCCGCATATCCTGATGCGCTTCTTCACGGTGCGCGACGGGATTTCCGCGCGGCGCTCGCTCGGCATCGCCGCGCTGATCATCGCGGTGTTCCAGATGCTGATGGTACTGCTGGGCTATGCGGCGATGGCGTTGCTGTCGGGCGATACGCGCTTCGCAACGGCCGACGGCAAACTGATCGGTGGCCTCAACATGGCGGCGCTCCATCTCGCCGAGGCCCTCGGCGGACCGACGCTGCTCGGCGCGGTCTCCGCGGTCTCCTTCGCGACGATCCTGGCCGTCGTCGCCGGGCTGACGCTGGCGGCCGCCTCGGCGGTGTCGCGCGATCTCTACCGCCACGTCTTCGCGCGGACCACGCCGAGCGAACGGAGCGAGGTGCGCGTCTCGAAGATCGCGGCGGCGGTGATCGGGGCCGCCTCGGTGCTGCTGGGACTCGCCTTCGAGCATGAGAATATCGGCTTCCTCGCGACCTTGCCGCTGGTCATCGCCGCCAGCGTCAACTGCCCGATCCTGCTGCTCGCGCTCTACTGGAAGGGCCTGACCACGCGCGGCGCGGTTGCCGGCGGCACGCTCGGCCTCCTCTTCTCGATCGGGCCGATCATCCTCAGCAAGAAGGTGTGGGTCGACACGCTGGGCCAGCCGCAGGCGCTCTTTCCTTATGAATATCCGACCGTGCTCGCGCTCGGCGCCGCGCTCGGCGCCGCGTTCCTCGTCTCGCACTTCGATCGCAGCGCGCGCGGCGCGGGCGAGCGGGCCGCCTTCGCCGCGCAGCGGCGGCGCTCGGTCGGCCTCGGCTAGACGGAGGAGCATTTCCACCGGCCCGGGCCGCCGGTCGAGTCGAACCGCCCATGTGCTGACCGCCCTCAGCCGGCCACGATCACATAGCTGTGCGCCTTGTCGAGCGGGCCGCCGATCTGCACCGTGCCGTCGGCCCGGCGCGCGAAGCTTCCCTTCCCGACCCGTCCGATCTCCACGCCGTCGCGCAGCACCACATAATCGACGCCAGGCTGGAGCTGGTTGACGGTGAAGCGGGTCGCCTTCGCCTTGACCGGGCCGGGCTTGAGCGTGACCACCAGGGCGCGCTTGCCGGCATCGTACCAGGCGCGGCTGACATTGGTCGTCCGATAGTCGATCCCGCTGACATAAGGCTGCCGCAGCGTCGCTGCCGTCCAGGGGCTGGCATAGAGCTTGCGGAAACCGTCGCCCTTGTCGAGACGCGCCAGCGCGATCAGGACGTTGCCGGTCCAACTGTCCACGCCGCGCGAGTTGCCGCCGGCATCGGGCGCATAATCATCGCTTCGCGGGTAATAATATTCGCCATTCTCCCACACCGGATTGAAGTTGCGGTCGGCATAGGCAAGCATCGCCGCCCGCGCCGCGCCGTCGCCGACCTCCGCCGCCATGAAGGCATATTGGCCGAAGCCCAGCCCGATCATGTCCTTGTTGCCGTAGGACGGCACGTTGCGCGCATAGGCGCCCGAGACGAAGTTGCGATAATATTGCTCGCGCAGCTTCGGATAGATGTCGCGGACCAGTTCGGGATTCCACACGTTCATCCAGCTGTTCGACCAGCCGTCGCCGACGGGCCCGGTCAACCCCACCTTCGCGCCGGTCGAGACCCGCATGTAGCCGATGTTCTGGCCGGTCTTCGCGTCGGTATAGCCGATCCGGCTCCACTGGGCCTTGAACTTCGGCATGATGTCGGCCGCATAATGGGTGCCGTGGCTCTGGTCATAGTTGATCAGGCCCAGGATCGGCGGCTGGTTGCATTGCGGGAAGACCACGTTGGGCTCGCACTGTACCCCCGCATAGTCGGAATCGACATATTCCTGATGGACGATCCGGGCGACGTCGCCCAGCGTGTAGCGGAAGGTCTGCGGCCCATTGGCCCAGGTCGCCGGGATATGGCGGAAGGTGAAGGCACCGGGCCGATCATATCTGCCGTCCTGGTACAGCATGTCGTACATGGCACCCGCCTGGAGCAGATAGCCCTTCAGCATGATGTTATATTTGCGCACCGGGTCGACCCAGCCCGGCTGGATGCTGCGCGTCTTGCTGCGGAAGGTACCCGCACGGCTGGAATTCAGCCATAATTCCCAGACGTCGGGCAAGGTCATCTTCTGGATCAGCGCGTCCATCGCCGGCTGATAGGCCTCGCGATAGGCAGGGGTGTAGCTGTGCTGCACCAGCCCCAGCGCCGTCGCCATATAGGATAGCTGGAACTGGATGGTGCGCTCGGCGACCGACCACATGTCGCTGCCCATGCCCGACCAGTCGCCGGGAAGCTGCCGCGACAATCGGATCATGTGGCGGACATGGCCGATCTCCTTGTCGGTCAGTTCCGGATAATCGGCCGGATCGACTTTCGGCACGGCGGCTTGGGCGCCGGCCGTGACCAAAGCCATGCCGAACGCAGCAAGCTTGAGAAAGTGCATCAGGCTAGGTCCTTCACGGTGATCGTCTGCGGATTGGTATATTCGGCGAGGCCGTCGAGCGCGTTCTCGACCCCCATGCCCGACTGCTTGTGCCCGCCGAAGGCGATGTGGGGACCGAAGACATGGACCTCGTTGATCCACACCGTGCCCGCCTCGATCCGCTCGGCGATGCGCAGTGCGGCGGCGGTGTCCTTCGACCAGACCGATGCGGCCAGCCCATATTCGGTGCTGTTCGCCCGCGCGATCACATCGTCGACATCGGAGAATTTGAGCAAGGGAAGGACCGGGCCGAACGCTTCCTCGGTCACGACGCGGCTGTCGTCGGGCGGATTGTCGACGATCGTGACCGGGATGAAATAGCCCGGCCCTTCGCCAGCCTCACCACCGGCGACGATATTGGCGCCGATCCGCCGCGTGTCGGCGAGCAGATCCTTGACCTTCTCATATTGCATGCGGTTCTGGATCGGGCCGAGATCGGTGCCCTGCTGCGATCCGTCGCCGACCTTCACGGTCTGCGCATAGGCGACCATCTCGTCGCGAACCGCGTCGTAGATATCCTCATGGACATAGAGCCGCTTGGCCGCGACGCAGAATTGCGCGCTGTTCTGGAAGGCCGCCCAGAACAGCTCCTTGGCAACCGTTGGCCGCGACGCAGAATTGCGCGCTGTTCTGGAAGGCCGCCCAGAACAGCTCCTTGGCAACCGTCTTCGGATCGACGTCGGGCATGACGATCGCCGGGTCGTTGCCGCCCAGTTCCAGGGTGATCCGCTTCAGGTTGCCCGACGCGCTCTCCATGATCCGCCGCCCGGTCGCGGTCGATCCGGTGAAGCTGATCTTGCCGATCGCCGGATGCTGCGTGATCCAGGCGCCGAGATCGTTGCCGCCCGACACGACGTTCAGCACCCCCGGCGGCAGCACGCCCTGCAGCAGCTCGCCCAGCTTGAGCGTGCCCAGCGGCGTATAGGGCGAGGGCTTGAGCACCATCACATTGCCCGTCACCAGCGCGGGGGCGATCTTCCAGATCGCGAGCAAGATCGGGAAATTCCACGGCGTGATCGCGCCGACGACGCCGATCGGCACCCGGCGGGTCTCGACCCGGCGTCCGGGCTGGTCCTCGACCGTCTCGGTCTCGAGCGACTGCGCCGCCACCGCGCGGCACCAGGCCACCGAACCGAAGATCTCCCATTCGGCGCCGGCCCGCGCCTTGCCCTGCTCCATCGTCAGCAGCCGCATGAAATCCTCGGCATGCGCCTCGATCAGGTCGCCGATCGTCGCCACCAGCGCCTGGCGCTCGGCCAGAGGGGTATCGCGCCAGCCGGGAAAGGCGCGCCGCGCGGCGGCCACCGCCTGTTCGAGCTGCTCGCGGCTCGCATCGGGCGCCCCGGCGATCAGCTCCTCGGTCGCGGGATTGACGACGTCGATCGTCGCGCCCGCCGTCGCCGGCCCGCCATCGATCGTCATCACATAATCGCTGAAGAAGTCGGTCATCATCCTGTCCTCGTCATCTTGTCGTTGTCGCTGTGGAGCTGGGCGAGCGCGCGCCGCATGATCTTGCCGGTGCTGGTCTTCGGCAGGTCGTCGACGAAGCGGTAGGCGCGCGGCACCTTGTAGGGCGCGAGGTGCGCGCGGCAGTGCGCCGCCAATTCCTCGCCGGTCGGCGCGGCTCCGGCCCTGGCGACGATGAAGGCGACCGGGACTTCGCCCTTGGCCGGGTCGGGAAAGCCCGCGACCGCCGAGAAGGCGACGCCCGGATGCATCGCGATGACCCGTTCGAGCTCGGCCGGATAGATGTTGTTGCCCGCCGTCAGGATCATGTCCTTCTTGCGGTCGACCATCGTTATGAAGCCGTCGCGGTCGATCCGGGCGAGGTCGCCGGTGCGCAGCCAGCCATCGTCGCAGATCGCGTCCCGGGTTGCCTCGGGCGCACCATGATAGCCCTGCATCACCATCGCCCCGCGGACGAGCAGCTCGCCGACCTCGCCTTCGGGCATGTCGCGCAGCGCATCCTCCGCCTCGGCGATCCGCGCCTCGAGGAAAGGGAGCGCGATCCCGATCGATCCATGCCGATAAGGGCCGAGATGCGGATGGGTCGTGCCCAGCCCGCCGAGTTCGGTCATCCCCCACAGCTCGATCAACGGACAGCCGAACCGCGCCTCGACCGCCTCCATCGCGGTGACCGGCATCGCCTGTCCGCCGACCGTGCAGAGCCGCAGCGACGACAGGTCTGCGGCGGCCAGCGCCGGGCTCTGCAGCAGATAATGGTACATGGTCGGCACGCCTTCGAACATCGTTGCGCGGCGGTGGGCGATCGCGCCGAGGATCGTGGCGGCGTCGAAGGTCGGGAACAGCACCAGCGTCGAGCCGCACAGGAAGGCAGCATTCATGACGACATTGCCGTAGACATGCGGCAGCGGCAGCGCGGAAACGATGATGTCGTCCGCCCGCCTGCCATGCATAAGCGCGGTCATCCGGACATTGGTGACGATGGCGCGATGGCTGAGCATCGCGCCCTTGGGATGGCCGGTCGTGCCCGACGTATAGGCGATCGTGCCCAGGCGCGCGTCGTCGCCGGAGCTCGACGGGACGGGATGGTCGCCGACGAGCAGCGTGTCGAACGCCACCGTGCCCTCCGGTGCGCCCTCGCCATAACAGACGACCAGCTCGGCGCCGCTACCGGCCAGGACGGGCACCAGCGCACGCGCCCTCGCCGCCGAAGCGACGACGGCCGAGACGCCGCAGTCGTCGACGATGTAGCGGACCTCGCCAGGCGTGAGCAGCTGGTTGACCGGATTGATCACCGCCCCGGCCTTGGCGATGCCGTAATAGCTGACGATCCAGGCCCAGCCATTCTCGCCATAGAGGGTGACGCGGTCGCCCGCGCCGATTCCCCGCGCCGCGAGCCCGGCGGCGAAACGGTCGGACAGCCGGTCGACCTCGTCGAAGCTGAGCGACCGGTCGCCGTCGACCAGGGCGGTCTTGCCGCCGAAGCTGCGCGCGGCCAGGCGGGGAAGTTCGCCGATCGAGAGGAAGCCGCCTTCCATCAGGGCCGCACCACCGCCTTGAGCACCTTGCCGCTTTCGGTGTCGTGCACCGCCTCGTTGATCCGGTCGAGCGGATAGAAACGGATCAGCCTGTCGAAGGGGAAGCGACCCTGTTTGTGAAGCTCGACGAGCTGCGGGATGAAGATCCGCGGTATGCTGTCGCCCTCGATGATGCCGCGCACGCTGCGTCCGAACATCAGCGAGTTCATGTCGAGCGCGACCTCGGTCCCGAGCGGCGACACCCCGATCACCCCGCACACCCCGGTGAGCGTCAGCGCGTCGACCGCCTGGCGCAGCACCTTGGGCAGACCGGTGCATTCGAGCGAGAAGAGCACCCCGCCCCCGCTGATCGCGCGGATCGCCTCGACCGGATCGCCGTCTCCGGCCGCGACGACATGGGTGGCGCCCAGTTCGCGGGCCAGCTCGAGGCGATCGGGGTTCAGATCGACCGCGACGATCGTCGCGCAGCCCACCACCCGCGCCGCCATGATCGCGCTGAGCCCGACCGATCCCGCGCCGAACACGGCGATGCTCGATCCGGCCTGGGGCCGCAGCGCGTTCATCACCGCGCCCGCGCCGGTCTGGATACCGCAACCAAGCGGGCCGAGCAGCTCGATCGGCAGGTCGCGATCGACCTTCACCGCATTGGCGGCCCTGGCGATCGCATGGGTGGCGAAGCTGCTCTGCTGGAAGAAATGGCCATGGACCGCACCGCCGTCATGACGGTGCAGCGCCATGCTGCCGTCGGGCCGTGTGCCCAGGAAATTATGCGCGTAAAGGTCGAGGCAATAGCCCGGAAGGCCGCGCAGGCAGGGCTGGCATTTGCCGCAGGCATCGAAGCTCAGCACGACATGGTCGCCCGGCGCCAGATCGGTCACCCCCGCGCCCACCGCCTCGACGACGCCCGAGCCCTCATGGCCGAACACGCAGGGAAGCGGCACCGGGAAATATTGATCGCGGCAGACCAGATCGGTGTGGCAGATGCCGCATCCCGCGATGCGGACCCGGATCTCGTCGGCGCCCGGCGCGTCCAGCACCAGATCGTCGAGGATGAACGGCCCGGACTGTTCCTGAATCACGGCGGCTTGGATCTTCAACGTTTCCCTCCATCGGCGTCTCGGCCGGCTCAGCGGCCGGACGGCCGCCTGCGCGCTCTTGCAGTGCCGCGCCATGCTGACCGCTGGAGACCGACGGATGAAGCGGAAGGCCGCAGATTTGGTTGCGAATAGCGCAAGAATTGGCGGCGGTGCCGCGGGCTTCGGCTCAGCGCGGGTCGAGCCCGTCGGGCCGGGTTCCGATCCGCAGCGTGCCGATCAGGCCGCCCGCGACCACCATCATCGCCGCCGCCAGCAGGACGGCGAGACCATAGCTACCGGTCAGGTCGAACAGGGCAGCGAACAGCACGCCGCCGCCCGCGATCCCCAGTCCGACGGTCAGGGCGAACAGCCCGAAGATCGCGGAAAAGGCCGGAAGCCCGAAGATGCGGATCGTGAAGAAGGCGATGAAATCCGCCTCCGCCCCCTGCCCCATGCCGATCAACGCGGCCGCCAGCGCCGCCAGGGGCCACGCGCCGCTATGGGTTGCGTCGAGCCCGGCGACCATCAGTGCGCCACATCCAGCGGCGACCAGGCAGAGCATCGCCACGCGCTGCGGCTTCCACCGGTCGAGCCACCAGCCGGCGCCGATCCGCCCGCACCCGATCGCGGCGGTATAGACCGATACGATTCCCGCCGCCGCCAGGGGCGCGAAGCCTTTGCCGATCAGCACCGGCTGCAACTGGTTCATGAAGCCGCCGATGAAGACTCCGGCCAGGACGAAGGCGATATTGATCGTCCAGAAGCGTGGGTCCCGCGCCGCCAGCCGCAGCAGGGGCCAGGAATTGACGCGGGTCGGGGCCGCGTCCTCACCGGCCGCATCGCTCCGTTCGCGAAACCAGAGCAGGACGATCGGCAGGCCGACGAACAGGGAGATGGCGGCCAGGGTCGCATAGCCTGCGCGCCAGCCATGATCGGCGATGACCCAGGCCAGCAGCGGGATCGCCAGCGAGGCGCCGAGGGAGGTGCCGCTCATGGTGATGCCCAGCGCGACCCCGGCGTTGCGCCGGAACCAGGTCACCATGCCGCGACAGAAGACCATCGGATTGCTCAACGGCGTGATGAAGCCGAACAGGATCGCCATCGCGTAAAACAGCATCAGGCTGGACGGCAGGAAGGCCATGGCGAGAAAGGCGGCGCCCAGTGCCGACAGGCCCAGTATCGCCAGCGGGCGTGGTCCTGCCCGGTCGATGATGACACCGGCGACGGGGCTGAGCAGCGCGCTGATCGATCCCACGACGGGGCCGAGCACCAGGGCGCTGCGCGGCACATGCCATTCCTGCTCCATCGGGATGATGAACAGGCCGGCGGTCATCAGCAGCAGGTTATAGCCGGTCCCCACCCCGATGGCGGCGGAGGCCAATCCTCGCCAGCCGCGCCGCCACTCTCCGGTGCCGGCGTCGTTCTCATGCTCGATCACGGTCGATTCCCATAGGTGCGAAACGGGATCGCGCCAGCCGCGGCCCGGCCGGCGCGCGGGAAGGGGCGGGCAGGAAGAAGCGGGCGCCGTCCGGCGACGGCACCCGCATCGGGTCAGAACTTGTAGCTGGCCTCGACCCCGTAGGAGCGGCGCTGGCCACGATAGTTGAAGTTGAAGCTCGGCGGCAGCGGAGCACCGTAGACGATGTACTTCTTGTCGAAGATGTTCTTGCCCCAGAGCGCCAGCGTCCACGTGTTGCCCGAGCCGGTCTCGATATCCACCGCCGCGCGGCCGTCGAACAGGTTGAAGGGCTTACGGCTGGTGTTCGGCGTATTGTAGATGTCGAACCACATCGTGCCGGTCCGCCGCCAGCTGCCGTTGGCGCTGAACGTCATCGTGTCGGTTAACTCGGTCGAATAATCGACCGCCACGACATTGCTGTATTTCGGCGACAGCGGAACGCGGTTGCCGATCGTCGAGGCGATCTGCGATTCCTTGAACTTCGCATCGGTCAGACCGAAGCTGTCGGAGATGGTCAGCCCGTCGATGATCCGCACGCTCGCCTCGACCTCGAAGCCCTTCGACACCACCTTGTCCTGATTGATGACGATGGTGACGGGCGGGGAGGTCGCGAAGGCCGTGAAGTTCTGCGCATCGTGGATCGTGTAGTGGAAGGCCGCGACGTTCAGCGAGAAACGACGGTCGAAGAAGCTGCTCTTGAAACCGACTTCGAAGGCGTCCGACTTCTCGGTCTTGAAGGCTTCGGGGAAGTTGAAGCCCAGCGGTGCGATCGTGGCGGAGGATCCCGGCCGATTGAAGCCGCCGACGCGCACGCCGCGACCGTAGCTGGCATAGGCCGAAGCGTCGGGGGTGATCTTGTAGCGGAGCGAGGCATTGGGCTGCCACGCATCGAACGACGCCTTGTTCTGGAAGCCGGGGTTGGGCGTATAGCCGGCCGGCACCTTGTTGCTGGTGGTGTTCCGCTCATGATCCCAGCGCAGTCCGGCCGCCGCCTGGAGGCCCGGCAGGATGTCATATTCCACCCGCGCGAACAGGGCGGTGTCGCGCAGATGGTTCTCGCCCGCCTGCCAGCCGCCAGCCGCCAACGGATTGGTGCCGGTCGCCATGTTCAGCACATCCGGGCTGAACAGGTCGCGAATGTTGATCCCTTTGTCGACCTTGCTCTGCGAATGCTCCAGCCGGACGATATCGCTGTAATAGCTGCCGATCATCCAGCGGAAGGGCTGGTTGCTCGGGGAGGCGATACGGAACTCGACGGTCTTGTCGGTTTCGTTGAGCACGGTGAAGCTGTTGCCGGTCAGGCGGTAGTTATAGCCGGGCAGCGGCCTCGGCGTTCCCGGCGGGTTTGGACCGAGCGATGCCCCATCCACCGGCGCGTCGCCGGTATAGTTGGCACGCAGCCGGTTGTACGAACCGGTCAGGGTCGCGACCGCGAAACCCATGTCGTAATCGAACTTCAGCGACAGATCGATGCGCTGTTGCCGGCCGTTCGAATTGCCGTTGTTCTGCTGGAAATCGGGGAAGCTGTTGTTGTTGTCGAAGGTCAGGAATTGCGCCGTCCAGAGCTGGGCGCCCATGCGGGTGCGGCTGTAGCGCCCGCGCAGATCGGCGGTGAACGGACCACTGGCATCGTAGATGATGCGGGCATCGGCGACCTGCTCACGGAAATAATCCGCACCGCGATCGAGGACGGCGTTGCGCCAGAAACCGTCGCTGTTCTTCGACGAGAGCGCGAGGCGCCCGAAGACGCTGGATGCGATCGGACCGCTGATCATCGCCTGCGCCCGGGTGGTGCCGCCATTGCCTCCGCCGACCAGCACCTTGCCTTCGACTTCGGGGCCGGGCTTGCGGGTCGTGATAACGATCGCGCCGGCGCTGGCGTTGCGGCCGTAGAGCGAGCTTTGCGGACCCTTCACCACTTCGATCTGGGTGACGTCGACCAGCTCCTGCTGCAGCGCGTTGGGGCTCGGTGCGATGACGCCGTCGATGACGATCGCGACCGGAAGGGTCAGACCGAAATTGCCTTGGACGCCGCGCATCGAGACGTTCGCCTCGCCCGGGCGGACGGCCTCGGACAGGTTGACGTTCGCGGTCAGGTTGATGAAGTCCGCCGGGCGGGTGATGTTGGCGCGCTCGATCGCCAGGCTCGTGAAGGCCTGCACGGCCACCGGCACGTCGCGGACATTGGTTTCACGCCGGGTCGCCGTGACGACGATGTCGCCGCCGGCCACCTGTTCGGCCGCCGCCTGGGCCTGCGCGGCCCCCGTGTGCAGGCCTGCCAACGAGACGCCGACGAGGAATATCGCCCGTTTCTTGCTGCGCGATAGCATAATTCTACCCCCTTATTCCGCTCCGGATCCGCAGGCGACCTTCGGCCCTCTCCCACTATCCTTGGCTGTTCTTCTGTCCCGCATCCGATCGGATGGCTTCCCATCCTGATCCACTACGCCATGCCAAGATGCTTGGGTCGCACCGCTATAGAAATGTTCGGAACGCAATCTCGTTTAGGACTTTCGCAGCGCTGACATTTTCCGGGCGGCTCGACGGGCGCCGCGAACGACCAGCCCTGCCGCCCGACAAGGCACGGAGCTAGAGCCGATAGTCCATTGCGCCGCAAGCGATCAGGCGAGCGCGCTCAACCGGTCGGCCAGTGCGTCGGGCATGGACAGGAACGGCGAATGGTCGCTGTGAAGCTCCAGCACCGGATCGCACGGCAGGGCGATCCGCATAGCGCGCTGCACCGCCAGCGGCAGCACCGCGTCCAACGTGCATTCGATATAGGCGCGCGGCACTCCGGCAAAGGCGGCGCCGAGCCGCAGCGGGGTCGTCATCGAAAAAGCGGGCTCGGGACAGAGCCGGGCCGTCG
This sequence comes from Sphingomonas sp. Root720, assembly GCF_001428605.1. GTDB lineage: Bacteria > Pseudomonadota > Alphaproteobacteria > Sphingomonadales > Sphingomonadaceae > Rhizorhabdus. The sequence continues at coordinate 9,158 of NZ_LMID01000014.1, read as the reverse complement.
CCGCCGCCGCGACTGCGTCGGTGCAGCCGTTGAAGAAGAAGGCGGCGGCCCGCGCCGGGTCGACGCCGAAGACGCCGTCACCGGGGACCAGTGCGCCGGCCAGTCCGCTGCCGCCGATGGCGGGAGCCGCGACCTCCTGCAGGGTGAGGCCGTCGGGCACGAGGAAGGCCGAGAGATAGACCAGCCGCGCGATCCGGTCGGGCCGCCGCTCGGCGACCTGACTGATGATGATGCCGCCCCGGCTATGGCCGACCAGGACGATCGGCCCGGCGATGCCATCGACGACCTCCAATATCCGATCGATCCAGTCGTCGAAGGACAGGGTGGCGAGCGGAGTGGGGTCATCGCCCATCCCGGGCAGATCGGGCGCGACCGCCGCATGGCCCCGGTCCCGCAGCGCCGCGACGGTCGCATCCCAGCACCATGCTCCGTGCCAGGCGCCATGGATGAGAAGGAAGGCCGCGGAGTCCTCGTTCCCCACGGCACCCGGCACGGACGACATCAGGCAAGTTCCGCGACGACGTAGGAAGCGGCCGTGCCTGCATCGACGCGGACGATCGGGTCGGCGCCGTCGCGCCATTCGGCGGCACCGTCGGCGCTGCCGACCGCGAGCTTGCCGATCTCGGCACCGTCCCGCCGCACGACATAGCTGCGCGACGGATCGAGCTGGCGGATCGAGAATTGCAGCCCACCCGCCTTCGGCCCGGGCAGCAGCGACAGGTGCAGCGCCTTGTCCATCGCGTCATGATAGGCCGCCGACACGCCCGCAATCCGCTGGTCGATGTCGGCGAAATAGGGGGCGGCGCGCTGCGCGTCGGTCCAGGGCTGGTTGTACAGGCCCCAGAAACCGTCGCCCGTGTTGAGGCGCGCCATCGGCAGCAACGCATTGGCGGTCAGCACGTCGACGCCCGTCGAATTGCCATCCGCATCCGGCATCCAGTTGTCGCTACGCGGATAATGAAGCGCGCCTTCGGTCCAGGTCGGATTGAAGTTGCGATCGGCATAGTCGAGCAGGCTCTCGCGCGCCTCGGCGTCGCCCACCTCGGCGGCCAGCGCGGTGAACATGCCGAAGCCGATCTTCGCCGATGTCGGCACCATCGCGCAGCAGACGCGCTCATGCTCCTTCCCGGCCAGCAACAGCTTGAGATGGGTATCGCGTTCGCGCGGGTAGATCGACTGGATGAAGTCGCGGTCCCAGGCGTGCATGAAGATGCCGGTCCAGCCGTCCGACCAGGGGGTCTGCGCGGGGAAGATCTGGTCCTGCTGCACCCAGCGCAGGCGCATGTGCGATCCGGTCTTCTCGTCGGTATAGCCCTTGCGCAGCCACGCCGCCTTGAATTTGGGGATCACGTCGGCGGCATAGCCGGTGCCGAACGCCTGATCGTAATGCATGAGACCGAGCACCGCATGTTGGTTGCACATCGGGTAGACCCGGTTGGGCTCGCACTGGACGCCTTCATAGTTGGACTCGACATATTCGTCGTAAACGATGCGGGCGACGTCGTTCAGGTCGTACACATAGTCCTCGGGACCATTGCCCCAGGTGCTGGCCTTGAACTGGAAGGTGAAGGCGCCGGGCGTCGCATATCTGCCCGTCCGGTAGAGCGCCTCATGCTGGGCCGCCATCTGCAGCAGATGGCCCTTGAACATGATGTTGTACTTCTTGATCGGGTCGATCCAGCCCGCATGGAGCTCTTCCTGGTCGGGATTGACGGTCTTGCCGCCACGGCTGGCGTTGATCCATTTCTCCCAGATGTCCGGCAACATCATCTTGCCGATCAGGTTCTCCATCGTGGCCTGGCAGAATTCGCGATAGGCCGGCGTGTAGCGGTGCTGCACCAGGCCCAGCGTATAGGCCATGAAGGCGAGCTCATATTGCTGGGCGCCCTCGCCGATGTCCCACCAGTCGGAGCCCATGCCCGACCAGTCGCCGGGCAGCTGCCCCGCGAGCTTGCCGATATGCCGGATGTGCCCCAGATCCTTTTCGGACAGGTGCGGCGCATTGCTCATGTTCGTCTCCACCAAAGCCTTCGGCGCGCACGGATGCGCCTATGCCCAAGACCTAGTTGGGGGAGACCGGCGCCTCATTACCCGAAGCGCAATTCGACTTCGGGGAGGCGCAACTTCCGGCGGATCAGTGCCGCCGGCGCGCCTGGCCGGGGGGATGGCCGTAGAAGCGCTTATACGCGATGTTGAAGCTCGACGGCTCGCCATAGCCGAGCCGGAAGCCGATCTCGGCGACCGAGAGGTCGGTGGTCTGCAGCATCTCGTCCGCGCTCTGCATGATGATCGCGGTCCGATAATCGAAGATCGTCATCCCGTGGATATGCTTGAATAGATAGCGCAGCTTGGTCCGGTTCATTCCGGCGATCCGGCTCAGCTCGTCGGTCGTCCAGTTGCGGGTGACATGTTCGGCGATGGCGCGGCGGACGCGCTCGACACCGGCGCTGGCGACCTGGCTGATCACGAGGCCCCCTTCGGGCAGCTGCTCCTCATGGTGCAGCCGGTCGAGGATCAGCCAGAGCAGCTCGGACGCCTTGGCGCGGTAGAAGAGTTCGGCGAAGGGATCGGCCGAGGGCGCGCTGATGACGGCTTCGGCGGCGCGCTGGACGGCCAGCGGCAGCGCCCGATGGGTGAGCTTGGGCCGGCTCTCCCGCAGCATGGTGTCGAGCAGGGACAGCGAATTGCTGCCGGGAATCCTGCAGGCCCTGCGCAACGCGTCGAACTGGACGAGCAGCGTCACCGACCGCAGGCCGCACACGCCCGTGCTGATCTCGAGATGGCTGCCCTTGGGCAGGCAGATGATGGCGAGGCCGCGATTGTCGTCGCTCAGCGAATCGGCGATGCGGAACGAGCGCGATTTCTCGCCCGGGGACACGGCGAAGGCGACGACGTCGTCGGACATCTTGGCATCGATCTGGAGGCTGCCATTCCCGGTATCGGTCCCGAACATACCGAGCTCGCCATCGGACCAGGAGCGATAGACCAGCGATGGACGGTCGGAATGGCCATCTCGTTCCGTAGCGTCGCAGTGCGCCTGCCAACCGTTGAGTTCAAGACCGCAACGGCTGAGATTGCAGAGGTAATCGCTGGGCAGCGCTGATTGAAAAGACGCGAATGGCAGCATGTCCAATTCCGATCTTATCTACCGTCGCCCGTGTCGGCGGACCGAACCAGGACGATGAAGTCCAGGATGACCGGTTATGATCCAATATCATAGCGGAATCCAGTTTAATTTTAAGCTTAAAACAAACTGGCCGTCGGCGCGGTTCGGGCACGAGCAGGCCGATGTCCGCCGCCAGCGCCGCGAGGGCGTAGGAGCTTTGGACCACCGAGCCGGCGGCTCAGTCCGCAAAGGCGCAGGCCAGGGTCGCCGTAGCGTGGCGGTTGAACAGATGGGGACCCGCCTCGCCGGAAAGCGCGCCGCAGGCATAGACGATCAGCACCTGCGCATCTTCGGGCGGCGACGTGCCCGGGGTCAGGTTGTCGCCGATGCCGACCTCGCACATCGGCTTGCCGGCGCATTCGCGGTTCGCCTCGACGGTGCAATCGGTGCCCTTGGCGGGATCGTCGCCGACATAGACGTGACACTGCCGGACGACGATCCGGTCGGGGGCCTTGGCCGGCGGCTCCTCGGCCCGGGCGGGAGCGATTGCCGATGCGATCAGCAGGCAGGACAGGCAACAGGCTTTCAGCGTCATGATCCACCCCGGGGACTTTTATCCAGGCCGACCGGCCGGTTGCTGCCGGCCCGACGTCCATCGTCGATCCTTGCTCGACGCTGCCCCCGGCAAGAAATGGTCGAGCCGCACTTTGGCTGGTGATTCGCGCAACCGCGGCGGCGGCACGACCGCATCGGCGGCTATCCGCGAAGCGATGGGGGCAGTTCGTCCGGCCATCGCGCCCTGTGCCTCTCGGCCGACTCCATGATGCGTCCCCAATGGGCCGCGTCATTGTCGCGCAGCCGCATGTCGAACGACGCGGCGTTGCGGAACTCGAGCATCTCCATGCCCTCGGGGCCGGCCGTGAATGTATAGACATTATCGCGCGGCACATAGACGCCGTCGCCCGCCCTCAGCACGACGCTGCCCATGTGCATCTCCCCGGCCAGCACATAATAGAGGCAGTCGGCGCTATGCGAATGGCGCGGAAGCATGAAGCCGCTCTTCGCCCAGGCGCGCACCATCGAGAAGCCTTGCGGGTCGGGGTCGCGGAACAGGCACTGGACCACGCCCGCGCCCTTCGCGTCGTTGGCCAGCAGCGCCCGCTGCGCGTCGTCGAGCTCCTCCATGCCCACGATCGTCATCATGTCGTCGCCCGGATCGGCATTCGAGGAAGCCCGGAAGAACGTCATCTTCGCCATGGGACGCGTCTCGTTTGCGGTCATGTTTCTCCCTTTCCATCAGCAGGACAAGCAGGGGTGGCCGCGAGCGCGACCCGCACGTCGATACCGTCGAGCAGGCTGGCCCCCGAAAGCTGCTCCACCGCCGCCGGATCGGTCGGGGACAGCAGGTTGACGTTGGCCCCGCCCGCGCCGTTGGCCCGGCGCCATCCGCCGTCATGCCCCCAGCCATGCGGGTAGCAGACGCTGCCGCGATGAACCGCCTCGGACAGTTCGGCCTCGACCTCGATCGCGCCATAGTCGTTTGCGACGACCACGCGGTCGCCGGTGGCGATGCCGCGCGGCGCCGCATCGTCGGGATGGATCAACAGCGTTGGATGCTGGCTGCGGACCAGCCGCTCGACATTGTGCATCCAGCTGTTGATCGACATCAGGTGGCGCCGCCCGAAGAGGCGCAGGGCGCCGTCGTCGCGGAAGGCGTGGAGCCGGGCCAGCTCGTCGCGGATCGCATCGCCCCAGAGATGGACCTTGCCGTCCGCATGCTTGATGCCGACCCGCTTGCGCTCCTCCCGGCTCTGGCTTTCGAGCATGATGCCATGGGGTTGCCGCTTCAGCCGGTCGAGCGTCAGCCCGTCGGGACGCTCGCCGAACGCGTTGCCGAAGGCGCCGATCCGGATATGGCCGTCCAGTATCTCCTCCCCGACCGGAACGTCGGTGGCGGCGAACAGGCGGCGGGACAATTCGCCGAAGATCTCGTCCTCGCGCCGGACGTCGCCCTGCGGCTCGATGACGGGGCGGACATATTGCAGATACGGCGCGAGCATGTTGCCGAAGGTCAGCGTCGTCGCGCCGGCCCGCTCCAGGAAGGTGACCGTGGGCAGGATATAATCGGCATATTTGTTCGATTCGTTGACGAAGAGGTCGCAGGCGACGAACAGGTCCAGCCCGCCCAGCGCTCTTTCCAGCGCTTCGCCGCCGGGCGCCGACAGCACTGGATTGCCCGCGATCATGAACAGCGCACGGACCCGATCCACGCCGGGTTCGAGCAGTTCGTCCGGCATCGCCACGCCCGGCAGGAAGGAAATGACGCTCGGCAGTCCGCCGACCCGTGACAGCCGATCCGGCGGGCGGCCCTTGAGCTTGGATCCCGTGGTCAGCGCATGGCCGAACATCGACCCGCCCGGCTGGCAGAATTTCCCGCCGGCCATGTTGAGCGCGTCGAGCAGGAGATTGGCCAGCGTGGAGAAGCGTCCCCGGCATATCCCGGCGCGGCTATAGGCGACCGCCCGTGGGACCGCGGCGAAATCCCGCGCCAGCCCGACTATGGCCGCTTCGTCGAGGCCGCACCGCTCGGCGGCCAGCGCGGGCGTGATCGGGGCGAGCGCATCGCGCAGCGCGCGCCAGCCGACGCAGTGCTCGTCGAGGAAGGCGAGGTCGGCGAGCTGCTCGTCGAACAGCGTCCGCACCATCGCCGCGAGCATCCAGACATCGGTGTCGGGGCGCAACGACAGATGCTCGAACCGTTCGGCGGTCTCGGTCCGGCGCGGATCGACGACGACGATCCTGCCACGCTCGGCGATCGCGTCGAGCTGCTCGCGCAACCGCGGGGCCGATATCATCGAGCCGTGCGACACGAGCGGGTTCGACCCGACGATGATGAGGAAATCGCAGTCCGCCAGATCGGGCAGCGGCATGCGCAGCGGATCGCCGTAGAGCAGGTTGTTCGCGACCATGCGCGAGACGTGGTCCTGCGAATTCGGACCGAACAGCTTGCCGGTCTTCATCCGGGCGAAGAAGTCGAAGACGACCGGCCAGTGCAGCGTGTTGAAGAAGACCGGATTGCCGAGATAGGCGGCGACCGCCTCGCTGCCGGGACCGTCGAGTATGGCCCGAAGCCGCGCCGCGATGTCGGCGAGCGCCTCCTCCCAACCGACCGGCTCGAACTCACTCGGACCGCCCACGCGGCGCATCGGCCGGAGCAGCCGGTCGGGATCGTAGACGACGTCCCGCATCGACGGCCCCTTGATGCAGATATGGCCGCGCGAATGGGGGTTGTCGCGGTCCGGGCCGAGCTTGGCGATGCGCCCGCCGGAGACCTGCGCCACCATCCCGCAGACCGCCTCGCAAATATGGCAGAAGGTGACGTGCGTCCCGTCTTCGCCCGGTTCGGGCAGGCCCGCTGCCGCTTCCGTCCCCATGTCGCCCCTGGTCGCCATGCGCGCCTCCCAAGCCGACCGGTCGAACCCCGTGCGGCCGGCCCATCCTCCACGCAGCGGCGACCGCCGGCGATGCGCGCGCCGCAATCATTGTTCCGCCGGACGCAGCGCAGCGGCGGAATCCTGCGCGATTCACAATTGCGCGGCGCGCGCGGACGCTTTTCGCGCCCGGTCGTCCGTGCTGTTCTCGCCGGCAATGCGAAAGGCCCTGCTTCCGTCCGATGCGCCGCCGGCGCCCGACCGGTCCCCCCTGCCCCGCGCGGCCCGGCGACCGGCTGCGTGGCTCTCCCCCTTCATGCTGTGCCTGTTCGGCATGACAGCGGGGATGGCGATCGACTATCACCGGACGCGCTTCCTGATCCTCGATTTCTGCACCGGCAACGGCGGCCTGTCCGAGGCGATCGAACGCCATGTCGGGGCGATGCCGAACATGTATCTGGGCGTCGCCCTGGCCGCGGCGATCGGACTGTGCCGGGAGGTCGGCCTGGCCTGGACCGGAGACCGGACCGGAAAGGCGCTGGGCCGCGCGCTGGCGTGCACCGGCCTCATGCTCGCGGGAATGCTGGCGGCGAGCCTCGCCGCCATGCGCCTGACCGGGTCGATCCATCCGCTCGGCGAATGGCTGGCGATGACCGTCGGGATGCTGGGCGGACATGCGATCGGCGCGGGTCGGCGCGCGGTCGATGGCTGACCGCGACGCGGGATCGGGCCTCACCCGGATCACGCGCCGCGATCTCGTCGCCGGCGCGATCGGCGCAGGCGGAGCAGGGCTGGCCGGCTGGCTGTTACCGCCGGCGCCGAGGCGGGTCCGCGCCTTCCTGAGCGGCGACCCCGCCTTCCTTGCCGACAATCCCGACCTGATCGCCGCCGCCGCCGCCGTCGCGGATATGAGGGCGGGCGCGAGCGAAGCCGGCCGGCGCCGCGAGACGATCGAGGCTGTGCGCGGCGGGCTGCTCAACCCGCTCGCGGCGCCGTGCCTGGGCCCGATGCAGGGCAGGCTGGGCCTGATCGAGATTACCGATTATCTCTGTGCGCCGTGCCGCGGCTCGAGCCATGCGGTGGAAAGCGCCCTCGCCGAGCATCCGGGATCGAACGCGGCACTGCTGCTCGTCCCGATCAGCGGAGCGCTCTCGGACTATATGGCGGGCTTCGCGGCGGCGGCCTATTTCGCCCGGCCGGCCGGCTTCGCGGCGCTTCACCGCGGCCTGATGGAAGGACCAGCCCCCGGCCAGAACCGCATGGAGGAGATCGCCGCCGCGCTCGGCTATGACGTCGCGGCGGTCGCGGGCGACGCCGACTCCCCCCGGGTCCGCGCCTATCTGGCCGCATCACGGCGTTTCGCGGAAACGCTGGGACTGAATGGAGTGCCCGCCTTCCTGAACCCGCGGGGAGATATGCACCTCGGCGGGATCACCGCCCGACAGGCGGCGTCGCTGGTCGGCCGATAGGGGGCGAACCCACCCGAACGGCGGCTTTGGCGCGCCTGACGATGTCTGCGGTATCGGGTTTTCCGGGTGGGACGACCCAGCTTCCGCCCACGCAGAGCACGGCATCGAGCGCGAGCCAGTCGCGGGCATTGTCCTCGGTGATCCCGCCGGTCGGGCAGAAGCGGGCGGCGGCGAGCGGTGCKGCGAGCGCCTTGAGCGCGGGGATGCCGCCATTGGCCATGGCGGGGAAGAATTTGAAATGGGTGAGCCCCATGTCGAGGCCGCGCATGATGTCGCCGGCGGGCGAGCGCCTTGAGCGCGGGGATGCCGCCATTGGCCATGGCGGGGAAGAATTTGAAATGGGTGAGCCCCATGTCGAGGCCGCGCATGATGTCGCCGGCRKTGGCGGTGCCCGGCAGGAAGGGCAGCCCGGTGCCGATCGCGGCGTTGGCGAGCCGGTCGGTGAGGCCCGGCGAGACGATGAAGCGCGCGCCGGCGTCGACGCTGGCCTTGACGTCGTCGGGGTCGAGCACSGTGCCCGCGCCGACGACGGCGCCCTCGACCCTGGCCATCTCGCGGATCACGTCGAGCGCGCAGGGGGTGCGCAGGGTGACCTCGAGCGCGGGGAGGCCGCCTTCGACCAGCGCCTCGGCGATCGGGCGGGCGTGGGCGACGTCATGGAYCACCAGCACCGGGATCACCGGGGCGAGGGTCATCACYTGCTCGACGGTCATGGTCTTTCATSCTCCTGATAGGCGGCGGCGGCGCCCAGCAGCCCGGCTTGCGGGTGGCGRGCGAGACGGATCGGAAATTTGGCCATGCGCGCCTCGAAGCGGCCCTTGGCGCGGAAGCGGTCGTGGAACARCGGGCTTCTGAGGCGGTCCTCGATACGGTTGGCGAGCCCGCCGGTGAGAACGACGGCATTGGCGCCGTGGGCGAGCGCGAGGTCGCCCGCCACCGCGCCGAACGCCATGGTGAAGCGGTCGAGCGCCTGCGCTGCCAGTTGATCCGACCCATCGGTCGCGGCCTGCCACAGCGCCGGATCGCCCTGCGGTACGATCGCGCGGCCTTCGATCATCGCCAGCGTCGCGTGGATGTCGGCGAGCGCGGGGCCGGCGACGATCCGCTCGACCGAGACGCGGCGGTGGCGCGCGCGCAGGCGGGCGAGCAGCG
>NZ_LMID01000013.1:730766-731782 GCF_001428605.1 Sphingomonas sp. Root720 | reverse complement strand
CCATTTCCAGGCGGCGGGCGGCATGGCCTATGTCATCGCGACCCTGCTCGACGGCGGCTATCTCCACCGCGACATCCTGACCGTCGCTGGCGACGACCTCGGCGCCTATGCGAGGGAGCCCCGGCTCGACGGCGAAGCGCTGGCCTGGGCCGATGCCCCGGCCGAGCCGCTCGATGACGCGATGCTGCGCCCGCACGGCCGCCCGTTCCAGCCCGACGGCGGCATGCGGCTGGTGCAGGGCAATCTCGGGCGCGGCACCTTCAAGACCAGCGCGGTCGAGCGGAGCCGCTGGACGATCGAGGCGCCGGCCCGCGTGTTCGACGACCAGGACCAGGTCACCGCCGCCTTCAAGGCGGGCGAGCTCGACCGTGACGTGATCGTCGTCGTCCGCTTCCAGGGCCCGAAGGCCAACGGCATGCCCGAACTCCACAAGCTGACCCCGCCGCTCGGCGTGCTGCAGGACCGCGGCTTTCGGGTGGCGCTGGTCACCGACGGGCGGATGTCGGGGGCCTCGGGCAAGGTGCCTGCCGCGATCCACCTCAGCCCCGAGGCGCTGGGCGGCGGGCCGATCGCGAAGCTCAGGGACGGCGACCTCGTCCGGCTGTGCGGCGAGACCGGCGCGATCGAGGCCTTGGTCGACGCCGCCGAATGGGCGGCGCGCGCGGACGCGGTTCCGCCGCCCGCGCATGTCGGCACCGGCCGCGAGCTGTTCGCCTTCATGCGCGCGGGYGCGGACACCGCCGAGCGTGGCGGCTCGGCAATGCTGGCGGCGGCGGGGCTGTGAGGTGACGCGGGAAGCCGATATCTTCCCTGCCCCAACCCCTCCCCCGAAGGAGAGGGGCTTTGCGTGGGGGCTCTGATGGAGATCGTCGCGGTCGACCTGGGCGGGACCCATGCGCGCTTCGCTGTCGCCGAACTGCACGAGGACGCGCGCCCTACCTTGGGCGAGGTGTACACATATAAGACCGCCGAGCATGCCGGCCTCGCCGGCGCCTGGAAGGCGTTCGAGCGTGACC
>NZ_LMID01000013.1:0-730748 GCF_001428605.1 Sphingomonas sp. Root720 | reverse complement strand
CCCGCCCGTCGCCAGCATCGCTGTCGCAGGCCCCGTCGACGGCGACCTGATCCGCTTCACCAACAACGACTGGACGATCCGCCCGGCGAGCATCGCCGCCGAGCTCGGCATCGCGCGGGTCGCGCTCCACAACGACTTCGCGGCGATGGCGGCGGCGGTCGGGGTGCTGGGCGGCGACGAGCTCGTCCATCTCGGCGGRCCCGCAGGGCCGCTGCCGGCCGAAGGCGTCACCACCGTCGTCGGCCCCGGCACCGGGCTGGGCGTCGCCCAGCTGCTGCGCCGCCGCGGCCGCCGCATCGTCCTGCCGACCGAGGGCGGCCATATCGACTTCGCCCCCTTGGACGGCTTCGAGGAGACGCTGCTCGCCCGCCTGCGCGCGCGCCACCGCCGCGTCTCGGTCGAGCGGATCGTCGCCGGCCCCGCGCTCGCCGACATCCACGCGACGCTGGCGATGNCGCTGCTCGCCCGCCTGCGCGCGCGCCACCGCCGCGTCTCGGTCGAGCGGATCGTCGCCGGCCCCGCGCTCGCCGACATCCACGCGACGCTGGCGATGGTGGGCAGCCACGCGATCGTACCGCGCGACGACGCGGCCTTGTGGCAGGCGGCGACCGGCGGGGACGACCCGCTCGCCGCCCAGGCGCTCGACCGCTTCACCATGGCGTTCGGTGCAGTAGCGGGCGACCTCGCCCTCGCCCACGGCGCCAATGCCGTYGTYSTCACCGGCGGGTTGTCGAACCGTATCGAGGAGCGGCTCAGAAGCCCGYTGTTCCACGACCGCTTCCGCGCCAAGGGCCGCTTCGAGGCGCGCATGGCCAAATTTCCGATCCGTCTCGCYCGCCACCCGCAAGCCGGGCTGCTGGGCGCCGCCGCCGCCTATCAGGAGGATGAAAGACCATGACCGTCGASCAGGTGATGACCCTCGCCCCGGTGATCCCGGTGCTGGTGATCCATGACGTCGCCCACGCCCGCCCGATCGCCGAGGCGCTGGTCGAAGGCGGYCTCCCCGCGCTCGAGGTCACCCTGCGCACCCCCTGCGCGCTCGACGTGATCCGCGAGATGGCCAGGGTCGAGGGCGCCGTCGTCGGCGCGGGCACCGTGCTCACCCCCGACGACGTCAAGGCGAGCCTGGACGCGGGCGCGCGCTTCCTCGTCTCGCCGGGTCTCACCGACCGGCTCGCCAATGCCGCGATCGGCACCGGGCTGCCCTTCCTGCCGGGCACCGCCACCGCCGGCGACATCATGCGCGGCCTCGACATGGGGCTCACCCATTTCAAGTTCTTCCCCGCCATGGCCAATGGCGGCATCCCCGCGCTCAAGGCGCTCGCAGCACCCCTCGCCGCCGCCCGCTTCTGCCCGACCGGCGGGATTACCGAAGACAATGCCCGCGACTGGCTCGCGCTCAATGCCGTGCTCTGCGTGGGCGGAAGCTGGGTCGTCCCACCCGGCAAGCCCGATACCGCAGACATCGTCAGGCGCGCCAAGGCGGCGGCGGGGTTAGAGCGTTCCTGATGGAATGACCGTGGGACGACGGAGGCGTCAGTCCACCCGTTCTTTTCTGGCGCATCTGGCAAGACCCGGGAGCGACCCGTCGAAGGTGCGCTCCCGGAGAATGATCCAGCTTATTTGAAACCGGCCTTCAGCAGATAATTCGCGCTCTCGCGCAGCGCGGTTTCCGGATCGCTGACGGTATCCTGTTCGACGAAGTAATGCTCGACGCCGGTCTGTTCGGCCGCCGCGAGAATGGCCTTGAGGTCGATCGCACCATCGCCGAGATAGGTCATGTACGGGAACAGTTTGATCCACTGATCGGGGGTGCCGCCGTCCCCGTCGAAGTGATGGATCTGCTTCATGTCCTTGAGGTGCAGCATTCGATACCGCCCCTTGTAGCGGTTCAGATAATCGACGGGATCGCCGCCGCCCGCCACGGTCCAGTAGATATCGAGCTCGAAGAAGACATGGGCCGGATCGGTGCCGCTCAGAAGGATGTCGAGAGGGCGCTGGCCATCGGTCGGCTTTAGGCCATAACCGTGATTGTGATAGGCGAATTTGACGCCGTGTCTGCTCGCATCAGCGCCAACTTCATTGAAGAGTTCGGCGGAGCGCTTGAAATCGTCGAGTGTCTTGCGATGCTGCTCGGGAAGCGAGGGAAGGGTGACATAGGTGGCGCCAAGCTGGTGAGCGGCTTCGGCGAGAGGCCCCATATGGTTCTGGAGGGTCAGCAGATCGGTGTGCATGGATGGCACGGTCATGCCGTTGGCGCGCAATATCGACCGTGCCTCCTGAAGCGTCTTCCCGAAAAAGCCGCTGCCCGAGAAGCCGAGACTGGTCGTTATCCGTTTCCAGTTCTCGATCTGCTTCGGGTCGCTGAACGTGTACGGCCCGTAGGTTTCGATCTCCCGGTATCCGAGCTTTGCCAGAAAGGCGATCGCCTTCGCATAGTCCTGCTCGAGCAGCTTCGGGATCGAAAAGAGCTGGATACCGAACTTTCTCGCCTGACCGGCGGCGAGGGAAGGGGCGGCGCCGAACAGTGCGGCAAGGGCGCCCGCATTGGCGAGAAAGTGCCTCCGGTTCATCAGATCACGCCTCCAAATATATTCAGCGGTCTATCTGCCGCCAGTCGATAATGTAATCGGTAACATAAATGCTGGCAAATTCCGAGTTCGACCTTCGAGGTTATCGCGCCGGTCTGCTCAGATGCCGAGGATGTCGCGGTTGCGCTGGTCGTCGCGGGCCTTGCCGCCGACGAAATCGTCGAAACCGTGCTGGGTGACGGGAATGATATGCCGCCGCACGAATGCGGCGCCCTCGCGCGCGCCGACGCCCGAATCCTTGAGCGCACATTCCCACTCGACCACAGCCCAGCCGGCGAAATCATATTGCGCCAGCTTCGAGAAGATCGCTCCAAAATCGATCTGGCCATCGCCCAGCGAGCGAAACCGGCCCGGGCGATCGACCCAGCTCTGGTAGCCGCCATAGAGGCCGCTGCGGGCGTCCGGCCTGAACTCGGCATCCTTGACGTGCATCATCTTGATGCGCTCGTGGTAGAGGTCGAGGAAGCCGAGATAATCGATCTGCTGCAGATAGAGGTGGCTCGGATCATAGAGGATCGACGCGCGAGGATGGTTACCGACGGCCTCGAGGAACCGCTCGAAGCTGACGCCGTCGTGCAGATCCTCGCCGGGGTGGATCTCATAGCAAAGGTCGACGCCGACATCCGCATAGGCATCGAGGATCGGACCCCAGCGCCGCGCGAGTTCGGCGAACCCCTCCTCGACGAGGCCCGCCGGCCGCTGAGGCCAGGGATAGACGGTGTGCCAGAGGAGCGCGCCCGAGAAGGTGGCGGACGCATCGAGCCCCAGGCGGCGGCTCGCCTTGGCGGCGAACAGCAGCTGCTGCCTCGCCCAATCCAGTCGTTCTCTGTCCGAGGCGCCGCGCAGTGCTTCGGGCAGGAAGCCGTCGAATAGGGTTCGATAGGCCGGGTGAACGGCGATCATCTGTCCCTGAATATGCGTCGAAAGCTCGGTGATGACGAGGCCATGCTCGGCGAGCGTGCCTTTCAGTTCGTCGCAATAGGTGTCGCTTTCGGCGGCGAGCGCCAGGTCCATGCAGCGGGCGTCGTTCGACGGCAGCTGAACGCCCACATACCCACATTCGGCCACCCATGGGGCGATAGAGGCCAAGCTGTCGAACGGTGCCTCGTCACCCATGAACTGGGCGAGGAAGAGGGCGGGGCCTTTGAGGGTGCGCATGAGGGGCTCCGGCGCGATCAGTTCTTCACCGTGACCCACGTGCGGGTCCGGCTGCTTTCCAGGGCGGCATCTACGAAAGCGAGGCTGCGCAGTCCCGCATCGATGGTCGGCAGCGCCAAGGCATGGCCTTCGGAGCCGCGGAGATGGAGGGCGAAAGCCCGATAGAGATTGGCGAGAGCCTCGATATAGCCTTCCGGATGCCCGCCGGGCAGTCGCAGGGCTTCCCGTGCGGCGGGATCGGAGAGCATGGCCGGGCTTGCCGAGAGAGTGGTGGAGCGACCGGCGCCGTCGGTCAGGGTCAGCTGGGACGGCTGTTCCTGAGCCCAGCGAAGCGAGCCTTTCGATCCGAACAGTGCGACCTCCAGACGGTTCTGGTCGCCAGCGCAGATCTGACTGGCGATCAGGGTTCCGCTCGCTCCACCTGCAAGACGGAAGAGTGCGCTGCCGTCATCGTCGAGTCTGCGGCTGTCGAAGCTGCTTTTCAGATCGGCCATCACCTCGGAAATCGTCTCTCCCGACAGAAACTCTACCATGCTCTGCGCATGCACGCCGATGTCCCCGAGACAGCCGCTCGCTCCGGATCGGGCCGGATCGGTGCGCCATGCCGCCTGGGCATTGCCATCGCGCTCGACGCGCTCCGAGAGCCATCCCTGGGTGTAGCTGACGGTGACGCGGCGCAGGTCTCCAAGGACCCCGGCGGCGATCAGCGCGCGTGCCTCCTGAACCATCGGATAGCCCTGATAGGTATAGGCGACCGCGATCCGGTCGCGGTGCGCCGCCGCCAAATCCGCCAAGGCGCGCGCTTCACCGATATCGCGCGCCAGCGGCTTCTCGCAAAACAGCGCGAAGCCGCGCTGCAACGCTGCCACCGACAGTTCGGCATGGACGTCGTTCGGAGCCACGATGCTGACCAGTTCCGCGCGCTGTCCGGGGGGCAGCGCCGCTTCGCGGTCGAGCAGGGCGATCGCATCGGTGCTCGATCGTTCGGCCGAGACGCCGGCGTCCACCGCTGCGGCGCGGTTGCGGGCTTCATCGGTGCTGAAGGCGCCGGCGACCAGCTGTATGAGGCCATCCATGGCTGCCGCGCGTCGGTGAACCGGACCCATGAAGGATCCCGGGCCGCCACCAATCATCGCCATCCGTACCGGGTGCATCGTCTCCCCTTTCCGGTTTCGGTTTAAGCAGCAATGTAAACAATTACAATAGTCGTCGATGACAGCCTGCCGTCGGACATGGCGGAGTCGATACAGCGCAGCAAATCGAGCATATAGATCGACCGATCTTGACAGAATCGGAGGTGCGGTTGCAGTGTGAAAACGGTTTCATTTCGGTCGGCGAAAGCTTCGATATCGCTCGGGAGCAGGGCGGAGGCATCGACGGAATCGAGACGCCGATCCAGAGGGGCTGAACGTGGCTAGAGATTCAGATCCGAGTGCGAATATAGGCATGCTGGCGTCCGCAATGGACCGCCGCACCGCCCTGCGGGCGGGAGGCGTGCTTGCCGCCCTGCTCATGTCCGGTGCGCTCGCGGGACCCGCAGCCGGCGATGCCGGTCTGGCGCCGCTGTTCCGGACGGTCGGCGACATCATCATCCCGCCCACGGATACACCCGGCGGCGGAGCGGCGGACGCTTTCATATTCGTCTCGCGCGCCGTGGAGAGAAGAATTCTCGGGGCGCCGGCCGATCTGCTGCAGACCATCAAGCGTGAACTGAATCGCCGCGCCGGCGGTGATTTTCTGTCGCGGTCCGCGAGCCAGAAACTGGGGATCGTCACGGGGCTCGATGCAGAGAGCTTCGGCGCCAATGTTCCGATCGACGGCGTCTGGCTGACCTATAAGGCACTGGTTCTGGTCGGCTATTACACCTCCGAGGCGGGCGGCTCGAAGGAGCTCGATTATGAGCCCGTGCCGGGGCGCTACGATCCCGACATACCGATCGGGCCCGGTCAAAAGGCGCTCTCCAATGACTGGCAGGGCCTTTCGATCCGCAAGGGAGCGATGAAGACATGAGCGAACAATTCGACGCCATCGTGGTTGGGTCGGGCATCACCGGTGGCTGGGCCGCGAAGGAACTGACCGAACGCGGCTTGTCGGTCCTCCTGATCGAGCGCGGCCCGATGCTCGAGCATCAGACGGACTACAAGACGGAGATGCTCGCGCCCTGGGAGCTCCAATATCGCGGCCATGGCGATCCCAAGCTGTTCGACGAAGACTATGCGATCCAGAGCAAGGGAATGTCGTTCAACGAATGGACCTATACCCATTTCGCCAACGACCGCGAGAATCCGTACCAGACCACGGAAAAGGACCCGTTTCAGTGGCGGCGCGGCTATCAACTGGGTGGCAAGTCGCTGCTCTGGGGGCGGCAATGCTATCGTTGGAGCGACGTCGATTTCGGCGCGAATGCCGCCGACGGCCATGGTTGCGACTGGCCGATCCGCTACAGCGACGTCAGCCCCTGGTACGATCATGTCGAGCAGTTCATCGGCGTCTCGGGATCGAAGGAAGGGCTTCCGCAGCTTCCTGACGGGCATTTTCAGCCACCCATGGCGATGAACGCGGTGGAACTGGCGCTCAAGGCCAAGATGAACGAAGCCTATTCCGACCGGAAGCTGGTCATCGGCCGCAGTTCGAACATGACCGAAGCCAAAGGGGATCGTTCGCCCTGCCAATATCGCAACATATGCGCGCGCGGCTGTTCGTTCGGCGCCTATTTCAGCACACAGAGCTCGACGCTTCCGGCCGCGCGGGCCACGGAACGCCTGACCCTGATCACCGACAGTCTGGTCGACTCGCTCGATTATGATGTCGCGACTAAGCGGATCACAGGCGTCAGGGTGCTCGATACAAAGACCAAATCACGCAAGACCTACACCGCCAAGGCGGTCTTCCTATGCGCGGGAACGATCAACAGCGTCAGCGTCCTGCTGCGCTCTGCGAGCGATGCGCAGCCCAATGGCCTGGCCAACAGCAGTGGCACGCTGGGTCATTATCTGATGGATCACGCGCTGACGATGTCGGTCGTCGCGGAGGTTCCCGGTTTTCTCGACCATGGCTATTTCGGCAATCGCCCGAACGGCATCGTCATTCCGCGCTTCTACAATCTCGACAATCGCGAATCCGAACTGTTGCGTGGCTACTCCTATCAGGGCGGCGCCTATCGCCGCGGCTGGGCACGCGGCGCCGCCATGGAGGGCGTCGGCAAGGCGTTCAAGGAAAAGCTCCATGGCCCGGGTGAATGGAACATGCTGCTTGGCGCCTTTGCGGAATGCCTGCCGCGCGCGGACAACCGGATCACGCTCGATCGCGCCAAGGTCGACGCCTTCGGTATTGCCCAGACGCGTATCGATTTTTCCTATGGAGCGAATGAGCGCCGCCTGCTGGAAAAGGCGGGGCGCGAGGCGAAGGAGATGGTAGCCCTCCTCGGCGCCCAGGTGCTCAGCTATTCGGAAGAGCCCGGCCTGGGCGGTACGGCCGTCCACGAGATGGGCGGTGCGCGTATGGGCAAGGACCCGACAACGTCGGTCCTCAATGCACATAACCAGGCGCACGACGTCGCCAATCTGTTCGTGACGGACGGTGCGGCGATGGCGTCGTCGGCATGCCAGAACCCATCGCTGACCTATATGGCGTTGACGGCGCGCGCGGCCGCTTATGCCGCGGAGCGCATCAAGCAGAACGCATTGTAACAGAGTCCCCTCGATCGAGCGAACCTTGATCGCGATGGCGGGGGCGGGGCCGGTCGACCGGGGTGACTTGCCGGCCCCGCTCCAGATCGATCGCCTATCGGCGGCGACGCCAGTCGTTCACGGCGATGAAGCCGAAGACCAGAACGAGCGCGAGCGGGATGAGCATGACCGCCTGGAAGGAGGCGGTCGCGGCAGCGCGCAGCGGCGCTTGCAGCGCTTCGCCGCTGAGCTGCGCCAGCTGTTCCGCGCCGCCGGCCGCGGCAAGCTTGGCCTCGTCATAGATGCGACCCAGCTGCGGAAGGACGATATAGGTCGCGACGGCGCCGGCCGATCCCATAAGGCCATAGACCAGCGTTCCGCCGCGGGGATAGCGTTCCGCCACCGTGGCGAGCATCGTTGGCCAGAAGAAGCAGACGCCGATACCCCAGGCCGTCGCGGCGGCAAAGGCGGTGAAGGGACTGTCGGCGAGGCTGAGGCCATAGAGGCCCAAGGCCGCGAAGATCGAGCAGGTGAAGAGAAGCCCCACGTTCGAAAGCCGCTTCACCAGCGGGCCGGCGAAATGCCGCATAACGAACATGAGCACGCTCACATAGATCAGCAGCAGGATGCCGCGCATGCCGACGATCGAGCTGAGCGCGAAATCGACCCACTGGCCCGGCGCGAACTCGGTCGCGGCCGTCATCGTCATCACGCCAAACCATAGGAAAATAGAGGGTTGGCGGATCACAGCGGCCAGCATTTCGCGCATCGACGTGCCCTGCGTCACATCGGTAGCAGCGGGGAAGCGCTCACGCAGCGCGAGCAGCAAGACAGTGAAGGCGATCGCAGCCAACGGCGCGGCCGACCAGCGCCAGTCGATTCCGACCGCGTCTATACCCAGGCCGAGCAGCGATCCGGCGACGATCCCCGCCGGATACCAGGCATGCAGCATATTGAGCCAATGGGTCTTCTCGTCAGGATAGAGGCTGCTGGTCAGCGGATTGATGACCGCCTCGACCAGGCCCCAACCAATGCCCTGCAACAGCGTCGCGAAGGTCAGAAGCCATAGGATGGACGGACCCTGCGCGATCAGGCCCGCACCGGCCACGAGCGCCATGCCGATGATCAGAAGCGACGCGGCGCCGATGAGCGCGCGGCGCATCGTTATGATGTGGAGCAGGGGGCTGACGACAAGCAAGGTCACCGAGAAGCCGGCAAAGGCGGTGCCGAGGACACTGCCGAGATTCTCGCTGGCGTGCAGCGGATCGAGCGGATCCAGGAAATCCGCACGGATATGCGAGGCTATCGCTGCGCGGAGCGCTACGGTCCCGGCGGCGGCGAACAGGGACAGGATCATGATCAGGAAGATGCGGTTACGCCGTATCTCTAAACCATCACCACGCGCGTTGCTTTCGAAGCCCACGTCCATGATCCTGCTCCCTTAAAATCTTGTCACGCCATGGGTGGAACCAAGCGTCGATTGCCATCCGATGTAAATGATTACATTTCGTGCTGCAATGGGCTTTGCACGTTGGGGGGCGTCTAGCTCTTGGCGCGCCGTGTCGGGCGTGCGCGTCGCGGGGGCGCCGTCGACAACCGCCGTCCCGTCGATTCCCGCACGATCAGTTCGTGGGGCAACACGACGCGCTCGCCTGGCGCGACGCTGGCCGTGAGGACCCGGATCATCAGCCGCATCGCGGTCTCGCCGATCTCGATGGTCGGCTGGGCAATGGTCGTGAGGGGCGGCACGGCATATTGTGCGAACCGAATATCGTCGAACCCGACGACCGCAAGGTCCTCCGGCATGTCGAGCCCCAATTCCCGGGCGGCTTTCTGGGCGCCGATCGCCATTTCGTCATTGGCGCAGACGACCGCGCTGGGGGGAGGGTTCAGCGCCAAGAGCTGAAGCATGGCCTGATAGCCCGACCGAATTGAGAAATCGCCCTCGACGACGAGTTGTCGATCGAAGCGAATCTGCGATTTCCGAAGTGCTGCGCGATAGCCCTGGAGGCGATCGACGCTGAGGGTATTGGCTGACGGCCCGCTGATCGTGCCGATGCGTTCATGCCCCTGACCCAGCAGATGCTCGGTCGCGAGGCGCGATGCGGCGACGTTGTCGATTTCCACGCTGGGGCTCAACAGACCATCGAAACGTTCGCAAGCGAGGACCAGCGGGACGGGAGATTCCTTTCCAGCATTGATGCTTTCGCGCACCACGGTCGGCAGCAGCGAGCCGAGAAGAACAAGGCCGTCGGCGCCGCGGCTCGCAATCATCGCTGTGTAACGATCCAGCCGATCCTGATTGTCCTGCGTCTCGCCCAGCAGAATCTTGTAGCCATTGTCATGGGCGATGTTCTCGATTCCCTGCACGATCCCCGAGTAGAAAGGATTGTGAATGTTGGGAACGACGACGATGATGTTGTCGCTGCGCTGTCGGCGCAGGCTGCTCGCGACCGCATTGGGGCTGTAATCGAGCGCCGCGATGGTGCGCTTGACCTTTTCGATCGTCGCCGGACGCACGACTTCCGGCTTGGTAAGTGCGCGAGACACGGTAGCGACAGATACACCGGCCAGCTTAGCGATATCTCGGATATTCGTCACTTTTTTGCACACTTTACAGGTTAGAATGCCGAACGCGTAACAGGCTTTCCGCTATAAATCGATGGCGGAACTCGGCGAAGCGATTGCTGTGATCGCACTTCAGCGGACCAGCTTCATGCTCGATGACGGGCGCCCGATAAATTGCGCTTCCATTCTGTCCCAAAATGTAAGATGTAAACGATACCATTTAGGCGTGACCCCAATGGGTGCAAGCCGAAAGTGGTGAAAAACCGCGCTTTTGGCACGAATTATGTAATCGATAACATTCTGGCGAGAGGAGTCGGAGGCATGATTGGGAGGTATGGCTTGTCCGGACATCGGAAGCATGCCGCAGCCAAGAGGCGCGGCTCGATCGGTTCCAGCGAAAATCCAAGGGGTCGCCAAGATCTCGGCGGTCATCATATTTCTACCAACATCAAGTCCGGAAAGGGGGACGATATGGCCAGACTCGTAACTTTCGAAAAGCGGCGCCTGTTGATGGGGGCGGCAATGGCTGCCGCGATCCTGGCTCCGAGCGTCGCCATGGCTCAGGACGCCGATACCGGCGACAGCGTGGGGATCGCGGAAATCGTCGTGACCGCCGAAAAGCGTGAGACGACGGCGCAGAAGACACCCATCGCCATGTCGGTGCTCGATGCGAGCGCGCTCGAGCGGAATGGCGTTTCCAACCTGCTCGACCTCACCTCTCTGGCGCCGAGCCTCAACTTCGCCCAGAACTCGGTCAACACCATCATCACGATCCGTGGCGTTTCGAGCCGCGACACCACCGAAATCGGTGATCCGGCGGTTTCGATCAGCCAGGACGGCTTCTATTATCAGCGGCCATTCGGTTTCAACGACACGATCTACGATCTCGAACGCGTCGAAGTGCTGCGCGGCCCGCAGGGGACGCTTTATGGCCGCAACGCGACCGGCGGTGCGATCAACGTCATCACCGCGAAGCCGACCAAGGAGTTCAGCGGCAAGGCATCGATCGGCTACGGAAATTATAATGCGATCACCGCCGAAGGCGCCGTGAACGTCCCGCTGTCCGACACGATCCAAGCGCGCGCATCGTTCATGATGAACAAGCGCGACGGTTATCGGAAGAACAACTATAATGGCCGCGACGGCGACGACGCCGATTCCGTTTCCGGTCGCCTCCAGGTCAAGTTCACGCCGACCGAGCGGCTTTCGCTGCTGCTGTCGGGCCAGGTGACGAGCATCGGTGGCGTTGGTCCGACCTTCTACGGCGTGCCGTTCAACGGACCCGTCAACAACAACGTGCGCCCGCCGCTCGATCGGAACGGTTCGGTCTTGGGACTTCCGCGGCAGAGTCTCGACGGCACCAACAAGTCGATCCAGCTGACCGCGGACTATGATTTCGACTTTGCGACCCTGACCTATCTGGGCGGTTACCGGAACCAGAAGTATCGCCAGGTGCGCGATCTCGACGGCATCGCCAAGTCGGACGCCTATTTCCTTCCCAGCGAAGATGCGCGCGACTGGCAGCACGAGGTTCGGCTGACATCGAACGCCGATGGTCCGTTCAAGTGGCAGGCCGGCGCATTCTACTTCCGCGAGAAGAACAGCACCGAGACCTTCTTCTCGACGTTCACCAGCCCGATCGCCCCCGGTCAGGCGCTTGCCCGCTTCGCCTTCATCTATCCGAGCGTCATCGCACGTTCGAAGGCGGCTTTCGGCCAGGCATCGTACGAGATCATTCCCGGTCTTCAGCTTGAAGCCGGCGTCCGCTATTCGAAGGATTACAAGGCGCGGCGCGGTTATGCGAACACGACCAACACCGCCTATACCGGTATCGGCAATGTTCCGACCGACGTGAGCACGAGCAGCAGCAAGTGGACCACCCACTTTGCCGCCAACTATCAGATCAATCCGCGGATCCTGGTCTACATCAAGCGCGATACCGGCTATAAGGCGGGTGGTTTCAGCGACGTGCAGAACATCGGCAACGTTCCCTATGGCCCCGAGAACATCACGTCCTACGAGATCGGAACGAAGACCCGTCTGCTCGACAATCGCCTGCAGCTGAACATTTCTGCTTATAATTACGATTACAAGGATCAGCAGATCAGCCAGTTCAACAACGGCTTCACGGCGATCTTCAACGCCGGCAAGTCGAAGATCCGCGGCGTTGAGGTCGAAACCGTCTTTCAGCCGATCTCTGGCCTGAGGTTCGACAGTTCGGTCGCCTACATGGACGCCGAGTTCAAGGACTTCCTCGTCGGCACAGTCCAATATGCCGGAAACACGCCCCCGAGCTCGCCGAAGTGGCAGCTTGGTGCCGGACTCGAATATGACATCATGGTCGGCGACGGCAAGGTGACGCCGCGGATCCAGACGCACTACGAGACCGAATCCTATCTCGCCTTCACCAACTTCGGTCGAGAGCGCCAGGGCGATTTCTCGCGTACGGACATGATGCTGACCTACACCGCTCCCGACAATCAGTGGAGCCTGCAGGGCTGGATCCGCAATATCGAGAACCGCAAGGTCATCACAGCCGCTGCGGCCAGCGGCCTGTTCGGAGCCTATACCTACCAGCTCACGCCGCCGCGGACCTACGGCGCCCGTCTGAGCTACAACTTCTGATGAAAAGTCGATCGCTGCGGGCTCCGGGCCGTCGGGGTCGACACAAGCGAGGCGCGATCGGGGCGGTAATGGCCCTGGTCGCGCTGACCGCGCTCGGCAATGGCCCGGCGCAGGCTGCCGAATGGCATCCCCTTTTCGACGGCCGCAGCCTCGATGGCTGGATCCCCAAGATCAATCATCATCCGCTGGGCGAAAACGCCTACCGCACTTTCGAGGCGGCCAACGGCATATTGCACGTGCGCTATGATCGGTATCCGTCATTTTTCGATCAGTTTGCGCACCTTATCTATCATCGACCTTTCTCGAGCTATCGGCTGCGCTTCGATTATCGATTCGTCGGTACCGACACGCCCGGCGGCCCTCCCTGGAGCAAGCGCAACAGCGGCGTGATGATCTATGGGCAGGTGCCCGCCACGATCGGGCTCGACCAGCCCTTTCCGATCTCGATCGAGATTCAGTTGCTCAACGGCGAGGGGGCCGATCAGAAGACGACCGGCAACATCTGTACGCCCGGCACGAACGTGGCGGTCGACGGCAAAAGGGTGCCGACGCACTGCGTCCTGTCGTCATCCCGGCCCTATGAGGGTGAAGCCTGGGTGCATGTCGAGATCGAGGTCAACGCCGGAAGCACCACGACCGTCGATGTCGACGGGGTGCAGGTCGCCAAGTTCGACAAGCCAGAACTAGACCCGACCGACCTTACCGCCATGCCGGTGTATCTGGCCGGCGGCGCGCGCACCGTCAGCCTGACGTCGGGCTATATCTCGTTGCAGGGGGAGGGCCATCCGATCGACTTCCGCCGGATCGAGATCCTGGACCTTTCGGAAAAGCAGCGCTGATCGCGCGGTCGAAGCCGGTTCAGTCGATCGCTTCCGCATCATAGACGACGACGCGCTCCCACAACGGCGACAGATGCTCGACGAACGCGAGGTGGATCGGATCGACCTGATAGGAATCCTGATCCGCCTTGCTGGCGAAGACCAGCATCCAAGAGACGGAATAGGATTTGTCGATCACCGGCCGGTCGGTCGCGGCCGGAACGCCGATATGGTGAGCCTTGATCGTCTTCACCGAGGACAGCGTCTTCAGTCCGTCGATGAGCCTGGCGCGATCCCCGGCGCTGTTGGGCTGCTTGAGCCAGAAATAGACGTGGTGGACGAAGGTGCCCGAAAGGTCTTGCGCCGATGCGGGGCTGCCCGCGACGCTGCCCATGGCGACCGCCGCTGCCGTCATTATGGCCAGCGACCAACGAACCCTCTTCTTCGGCATCATCGCCTCCTGCATATGTAACCGATTACGGTGGTGCCTTCCCGGGACATCGGATGTCAACTGCTCCCCGTCGGGATTTGGTCGGCGGAAATCGTGTCGATCGATAGGACTGCCATTGACAAAGCCGCGTCCAAATTGAACGATGATAACGATTACATCTTTATTCTCAGGAGTCAGTGCGATGGATCGACGGCAGTTTCTGGAACGGTCTGCGCTCGCCATGCTGGCGGGGGCGCTGCCGGCGACCGGATGGGCGGCACATCGGGGAGCGGCGCGGCGTTGGGGGTTGCAGCTCTTCACCGTCATTGCGCCGCTGGAGCAGGATTTCGAAGGGACGCTGCGCCAAATCGCGCGCATCGGTTACAAGGAGGTCGAGACGATCGGCAGCTTCGGGCGGGATCCTGCGCTCGTGCGTGGTCTGCTCGACAAATATGGCCTGGTGTCGCCGTCGCAGCATATCGCCTCGACCGAGTTGTACGCGTCCTTCTCGGCCTGGTCGAAGCGCCAGATCAGCACCGAGCAGAACCGTGCCAATTATGTCGCTCTGCTACAGCCCGACAAGGCCGCGGCCCTGGTCGACGAAGCGATCCGCTCGGCCAAGATCCTGGGCCAGTCCTATGTGGTGTGGCCGATCCTGATGACACCGCACCTGGCGACGCGCGACATCCTCGACGCCTTCATCCGCGCCTTCAACGCCGCGGGCCAGGCGTGCGCGCGGGAAGGGTTGACCTTCGCCTTCCACAACCACGACCGCGAACTGGCGCGGCTGGGCAATGACGTGATCTACGACCTCATCCTGAAGGGTACCGATCCCGACAGGGTGAAGATGGAGATGGACTTCTACTGGTTTCGCAAGGCCAAGGCCGACCCGATCGCCTATCTGCACAATTATCCCGGGCGGTTCCGGCTCGTCCACGTCAAGGATATGGCGCCCGATGGGGATTTCACCGTCGTCGGCGGTGGCATCATCGATCTCAAGGCGCTGATCCGAAAAGCGCGCAAGGCGGGGGTCGATCATTTCTACGTCGAATATGATCGTTCGGCGGACCCGATGAAGGAAATCCGGACGTCGTTCGACTATCTCCGCAAGATCGGCTGATCGGCTGATCGGCTGGATGACGGGCGGCCGCGCGGGCCAGAAACGTCGGAGTCGGGCCGCGACCAGGTGGTCCGACATCCCGCCCAGGCCCGGACCAGGGTGGGTCGACGTATCTGCAATCGCCGCGTTCCGCTGATGTCAGCCGCTTCCGACGATGTCTCCGGCACGCTCGATCTCGTCCGCTACATCCTGACCCAGGCGTCGCTGCCGCATGACGGGCCTGGGGACCTCAGTGCTCGATCTGCTGGTGCGGCATCTGGTGCTGCACCATTCCGATGTTACCGCCAATCACGGGCCACTTCCCGACAGCGTTCGGCGCGCCGAAGCCTATATGCGCGACAATCTCGCTGAATCCGTGACCCTGACCGATCTGCCAGCATCGGTGCGCAGCTCTCCCAGGACTCGGACGGCCGCGCGAACGGCAGCTTACGGGACAGCCGGAAGTGACCTCGAACGACCGACATTGAGGCGTGTTGCTGCCAGACGGTTTCACGCCGGCCGAGCGACGGGTGTTAGCAGAAGCTGTCGTTGAAAGCGCGACCCGCGGACGACGTGGTTTGGTCGGGAACTGCCCGTCCGCTTCTAGCCGAAGACACGCGGAAGCGGACGTTCGGCTAACCCCGCGAACAGGCGACGCTGAACCTTAGTATAGGATCCCTCATTCTCGACGCCTTTTCTTCCCTCCCGTACAACGGACGCTGTCGAAAGAGATTTCGGACGCGAGATATTCCTTCGGATAACTCATTCGAATTTCAGGAAAAGGACAGGATCATGCCCAGGAACATATTGATCGTCGGTTCGGGTTTCGCAGGGACGATGGCCGCGCTCGAAGCGTCGCGCATGCGTGACGAAAAGGGTGTGTCGCCGGATGAACTGGCGATCACGGTGGTGTCGCCGGAGCCGGTGATGGTCATCCGCCCGCGCCTGTACGAACGCAATCCCGAGACCATGGTCGCGCCTCTGACCGACCTGTTCGCAGCTACTGACATCCGCCATCATGTGGGCCGCGTCGAAGCGATCGACAACGGCGCGTCGACCATTACCGTCGCAGCGTCCGATGGCAGCACGAGCAGCCTGCCCTATGAGCGCCTGGTCCTCGCTGCCGGCAGCGAAGGTTTCAGCCCCCCCATCCCGGGCTTGGCCGAATTCGGCTTTGCCGCCACGCAGTTGGACGAAGCGGTCATGCTCGATCGTCACCTGCAGGGGCTGGCGGAAAAGGCGGCATCGCCCGGCCGCAACACCGTCGTCGTCGGGGGCGCAGGGTTCACCGGTCTAGAATATGCGACCGAGATGCCCGCCCGCCTGCGCGAGATCCTCGGCGAGGACAGCGCCGTTCGCGTGGTCATCGTCGATCGCTCGGACCATGTCGCAGCGGCGATGGGCGACGAGCCACGGCCCTTCATCGAAGAAAGACTGCGCGCGCTGGGCATCGAGACCCGGCTCAACGTCGGCGTCGCCGCGCTCGATGCGGATGGCGTTACGCTCAGCGACGGCGAGCGCATCGAGACCTCCACGGTGATCTGGTCTGGCGGAATGCGCGCATCGCCGCTCACCGCCCAACTTCCGGCAGATCGCGACAATCTCGGTCGCACGATCGTCGAACCCGACCTTCGCGTACCGGGAGCGCCGAAAATCTTCGCGACCGGCGACACTGCGAAGGCACAGACCGACAGTCAGGGCAACGTCGCCGCAATGTCGTGCCAGCATGCCCGCCGCCTCGGCGCGTTCGCCGGGCATAATGCCGCCGCCGATCTGCTCGGCGAACCGACGCTGCCTTATGATCAACCGGCCTATGTCGTCTGCCTCGATCTGGGTCCGGATCACGCCATCTTCGCTCGTGGCTGGGACTCGAAGGTCGAAGTCACCGGCGCCCAGGCCAAGGGGATCAAGAAGGAGATCAACGAGGTCTGGATCTATCCCCCCGCCGCCGATCGGGCAGCGGCCTATGAGAATGTCCTGGCCGCCCGCACGATCGACTTTTGAGGGCCGCCGCCAACCAAGACACCGACGGCAACGGGCTTTCGGGCATCGATTTCCCGTTGCCGTTCCCCCCAAAGGAGCTGCGCCATGCTTCTCGAAACGCATAATTGGTCTGGCACCGAATGCTTGGAGATCTCCACGCCGCCTTCCACTGCCGATGCTCCTGTCGGGCATCCGGCCAGCGCGCAGAAGTCGCTGCCGCCGGGGCTTACCGGGCGCGAGCAATGCGTCGTGGCGATCTCCCTCTTCGATCATCGCTCCAGCATCTACCCGCCCGTGGGCATGGCGCGCCTGTTCGGTCGGCTGTTCGGATCTCGCCCGGTGAACCAACTGGCAGATCCGAAGCTGGAGGCACTGCGCCGCTACTGCATCCTGCTGCGTACCAACGACGAAGCGCTGCCGCCGATGGAAATCGACCGGATCCGCACCGCCGGCTACTCCGATGCAGCGCTGGCCGAAGTGCGCCGGCTGCTGGCGGGCGCTCGTCCCCGCCGCTGAAACAAACCGCACCAGGCGGCGCATAGCGCCGGGGCGCTGCCAGACCTGTCTCCACCGACAGCGACCTCAATCGCAGCCTACACAGGCCGCGTGCTATTGCGCTCGAAGCGATAAAACGCTCGCGCCCCGTTGGCATGGCGATACCCGCCGGTGCTTCCGATGCCTAGCCCACATGTCAGCGCCCTCAAGGCGGCATCCCAGCCGCGACGGCATCCGCTCGTCCGATTTCCGTTCGCATCGCTGGCTGTAGGATCGAAGCTGTGCGCCTAGCGCAAACCCGCCCGCGGCCACTGCTCGAGGTATCAGCCGCCCCGCCATTCGGATGCCGGGACCTATACCATCGTATGGCCCGCTCCAGCCCTCGACCCAAATCGACCGCCGATCCGCACCGACCTAGTTTTCTCCCTGTCGCGATGAGGCGGCGGATGAGGAGGAAGAACATGAAGCTGGATATTATCGCACGCCCCGCCGATCCGGGCACCGAAGACATGGTCCCGTCGCGGTACGCGCTGCGGGTCGGCGAGCTCGATGTGCTCGTGGTCAGCGACGGGGTCCTGCCCCTGCCCACCGAAACCATGGCTACCAATGCAGATCCACTGATCCGGGCGGCATGGCTCGAGTCCATGTTCCTGCCGCCAGACGCGTTCGATTGGCCGCTGAACGTGCTCGTCGTGCGGAGCGGGGATCACGTCATCCTGGTCGATTGCGGTTTGGGCGGGCAGTTTCCCGGTTTCCCGCGCGCCGGCCTCTTTCCGCAGCGGCTCGCCGCGGCCGGAATAGATCTGGCGTCGGTCACCGACGTCGTCCTGACCCATATGCATATGGACCATATCGGCGGCCTGCTCGTCCAGGATGTGAAAGATCGGCTGCGTCCCGACCTGCGGATCCACGTCGCGGCGGCCGAAGTCGATTTCTGGGCGACGCCCGATTTCTCGAACACCGAAATGCCGAACCCGGTGCCGGACGTGCTCCGCTCGACCGCCGCGCAGTTCATGGACGCCTATCGTGGCCAGCTGCGGACGTTCGAGCGGGATGTCGAGGTCGCCCCGGGCGTCACCGCGCATCTGACCGGCGGCCACACGCCCGGCCACGCCGTGGTCCGCCTGGTGTCGGGTGGCGAGCGGCTGGTCTTCGCTGGCGATGCCATCTTCCCGGTCGGGTTCGATCATCCCGATTGGCACAATGGCTTCGAGCATGACCCCACCGAGTCGGTGCGCGTGCGGATCGCCCTACTCCGAGAGGCTGCCGCGACCGGCGAACTGCTGGTCGCTACGCACCTGCCTTTCCCGTCCGTCGGCCGCGTCGCGATCAGCGGCGATGCCTTCCGCTGGGTGGCGGGCTTCTGGGATTATTGATCATCCTGCCAAGCCGGCCGGCGCGCGCCAATCCCACCCCGCCAGCGCCCGGTCGGCCCTACCCAACACCCAACAGCGTCCGCGCTTGCGCGGCCAGACGCCGATCACGATCGAAAGGAGATGGTCATGTCGAATATTCCGGCTTGCGTTGGCCTGTCAGTGCTGTCGGGTCCGCCCACACTTGCCCAGGCTCTCGAACCGAGCACCCAGGGCTTTGTCGGCGTCCTCGTGCGCGCTGCACCGATCGACACCTTGCCCGTCGCCGACGCCCGAAACGGGCTGGCCGGCACGCAAAAGTCGGTCGACGTGAAACTGGCTCCCGCCATGGCCCAGGACCGCGTCCTGAACGTTGGGCCGATCGGGACAGGGATCAATCTGCGCGCCGATGGCGGCATGGCGTTGCTGTGACGGATACGGAAAATCGTTCCGGACCCGCCCTTGCGTCCATGGTCGGGATTCATATCATCCCGCCACGGCGCAGATGACAGGGGATATATGATGACCGACGCAGCCACTGCGGAAGAGCCACCCCTCGTCCTCATCGTCGACGATGACGAGGACGTTCGCGAAGCCATACGCGAGCTGTTGCTATCGGTTGGGCTCGATGCGCTCTGCTATGCTTCGACCCGCGAATTGCTCGACTCCCCGTCGCTCGAACAGACGGCCTGTCTCGTCCTCGACGTGCGGATGCCCGGACTGAGCGGCCTCGACCTGCAACAGCGGCTGGCCGCGGGCGGTATAACCAAGCCGATCGTTTTCCTGACCGGTCATGGCGACATCCCCATGTCGGTCCAGGCGATGAAGGCGGGCGCCGTCGACTTCCTGACCAAGCCCGTCCGCGACCAGACTTTGATCGACGCCGTCATCTCGGGCATCGAGCGCGACGCCGTGCAACGGGCAAGTGCGCGCATCGTCCAGCAGCATGTCGACCGTTTTTCGAAGCTAACGCCGCGCGAGGGCCAGGTGATGCGCGAGGTGGCGCGAGGGCGCCTCAACAAGCAGATCGCCTATGATCTCGGCATCACCGAGATCACCGTCAAACTCCATCGCAGCAATGTGATGAAGAAGATGGGTGCCGCGTCGATCGGGGAACTGATCCGGGCCTGGGAGAACCTGCCCGCCAATATCCGCGAGGCCAAACCCGCCTAGAGTCTAAACCCGACCCTACACCTTGGTATGATTACCGTCGGGCGCCGAGCGCGCGACAAGCACATGTCGGCCATGGTTGCCCAGTATGAGGATTGATTCGCTTTGTCCCAGGTCCATATGGTCGCAATCGTGGATGATGATGAGGCGATCCGTGAAGCCTTGTCCGATCTGCTGATGGTGGAAGGCTTTGCCTGTCGCACCTTTGACGGCGCTTCCAGCTTCCTGGCGCAATATCGACGCCTCGCCTTCGACTGCCTCATCACCGATATCCGCATGCCCGGCATGAACGGGCTCGAGCTGTTGCAGCATCTGCACAGTCTCGGATCGTCGTTGCCGGCCATCGTACTGACCTCGGTGATCGACGAGCAAAGTCGCGGACAGTCGCTCGCCTTGGGCGCCCGCGCCTGGCTGACCAAGCCGGTCGCGGACAATGCGCTGCTCGGCGCAATCAACGACGCCCTCGGGATCGGGCAATGACGCTCACCGTGTCGGGCGCGATGGCGGCAAGGCCGGACCTCCACATTGCCGACATGGCCTCGGACAGCGTGATCATCCTCGATCATGCAGGCACCGTCCAATATTGGAATCCCGCATCCGAAGCCCTCTACGGCTGGCCCGCGCTGACGATCGTCGGCCAGAGTATCGACCGGCTTTCGGAGCAGAACGACAAGGAGCAGAACCATTGGCGCCTGCTGCTGCAGGAGGGGGTCTGGCAGGGGCAAGTCACTCGCCGCAACTTCTCCGGCACGCTGGTCACCGCCGATGTCAGGCAATATGTCCGCTTTCATGCCGACGGCACCCCCGGCGAAGTGGTCGAATATGGGCGCCGCTCGCTGACGCAAAACGAATCGGGTGGGAGCGACTGGCACATCCCCGATCGGTTGACGGCGGCAAGCTGGGAAATCGACATCAGCGACGCGCGAACGATCATCGAAGAGATCATCGCGGCAGATTCGGCCGAAGTGGGACGGGAAGCACGGCTGTTCGATATCGTGCAGGCCGCCCGCGTCATCGACGTCAACGACCGCACCGTCCGCCTGGTCGGCGGAAACCGCGGTCGCGCGGTGATGATCGGGCAGTCTGTCGCGGCGTTCTGGCCCCTCGACAGCCGTGCCATCCTGGCGGATCTTCTCGTCGAGGCGGCATCGGCGAACACGCCTGGAAAAATCTGCCGGAGACAGCTCGCCTCCGACGGGATCCTGCGTGAGCCGGTGGTGACGCTGTGGTTGAGCGACCGGCCGAACCGGGTCTTCGTCGCCGTGAACGGCACCGCCGACGACGACCGCTCCTATCTCTATCTGCGCGCCAGCGAAGCGCGCTACCGCAAGCTGATCCATTACATGCCGACGGCGCTGCTTCAGGTCGACGCCAGCAATATGGGCAAGATCTACGCCGGGCTGAAATCCAGCGGCGTCGAGGATTTCAGCCAATATCTAGACGATCACCCGGAGCTTCTCGATCTCGCGAATGAAACAGTCACCGTAACCGACGTCAACCGCCGGGCGGTGGAAATGTTCGCCGGCAACAGCGCGCTCGATCTGAACGGCCCGGCGGGCTTCCTGTTCGCGGCCAGCCGCGCCACGCTGAAGAATGTCATGGTCGGCCGCTTCAATGGCCAGGCGAGCCACAGCGAACTGACCAAGATCCGCACCTTCGACGGCAGAATCGTCGATGTGCAGCTTTCCGTGACCTACCCGATCCCGCCGGGCGAGTTGGACGTCACCATCTTCAGCGTGCAGGATGTGACCACACAGCTTCAGATGGAAGCGCAGCTCCGCCAGCTTCAGGCGGATTTCACCCATGCGGCGCGGATTTCGACGCTCGGGGAATTGACCACGTCGATCGCGCACGAAGTCAATCAACCGCTCGCCGCGATCCTCACCAATGCCGAGACCAGCCTGCGCTGGCTGTCGCGCGAAGATCCGAACCTCGCCAAGGTCAAAGAGCTGACGACGCGGATCGCAGCAGGAGCGCGCCGCGCGAACGACATCGTGCAGCGCATTCGGGGCATGGCCGCAAAGCGTCAACCAGAACGGTCCGCCCTCGACATCAACAAGGTGGCCCAAGAATCGTTATCGTTTTTGCGCCATGAGATCGAATCGCGAAACATCCGGATATCGACGGCCTTCGGCCGGGACATGCCGCAGTCAGAAGGCGATCGCATTCAGCTCCAGCAGGTGATCGTTAACCTCCTGCTTAATAGTATCCAGGCCTTGGCGACGCAGCGTCTCGGTGATGGCCTCATCACCATTCGAACGGGGACGGACGATAAGAATAGACTGTTTTTGTCAATTAGGGACACCGGCCCGGGGATTCCAGACGCCCATATCGACCGTATCTTCGAAGGGTTTTTTACCACGAAGGAGGACGGTCTAGGGATAGGCCTTGGCATATGCCACTCGATCGTCATGGCGCATGACGGCTTCATTACCGCTTCGAACCACGAGGAGGGCGGTGCCGAATTCTGCTTCACCCTTCCCGCAATGGGAAAGCCTGCCGCCTAAATGAAGCGCGGCTCGCGCCGGCTATGCCGACCGGAGCGCTGGGCGAGCGTATTGCGTTGCAAAGATCGAGATATCTTGCCGCGTAGCGTAACGATGCGGCTCGGCCTGACGGCAGGACAGGCGCACGACGGACTGGTCGCTGACACCCTGCTTGACCATCTCGGTCCGCACACCGTCGTGATGACAGACAAGGCCTATGATGCTGACCGCATCCGTGAACTGATCGAGGGGCGAGGAGCCACGCCGAACATCCCGGCCAAATCCAATCGGAAGTGGAAACCCTGCTTCAGCAAGCGCCTCTACGGCGAGCGCAATCTGATCGAGCGGTTCTTCTCCAGGCTGAATCACCTCCGCCGTGTCGCCACCCGATATGACAAGCTCGCCGCCGACATCCTCGCCATGGTCCAACTCACCTCAATGCGGCTACGGCTCCGCGCTTATGAGTTTACGACCTAAAGCAGGCTATTTGCCACTGCCTGAGCGCCGACGCTATCGATCCTCTCTGGAGCGGTTGGTCGGCCCGATTTAGATAAGCGCCTTGAAGCAGGCTCACCGCCATCGACCCCGGCGCATCGCGATCAACGATCACTTGTAAGGGGATAAGGAGAAATCGCCTCGTCGCTGACCACGTCGTCAACATCGGAATCCACGCAAAGAATCCTGGCTGTTGCGTCGCCGATCTTCACATAGGCATGGCCCACGCCGCTGTCGAAGAACACGCTCTCCCCCGCTCTGAGGCGGAGCGGTGCGTAAATTTCGGTATGCACCTCGATCTCGCCTTCGATCACATAGACGAACTCGTCGCCCTTATGCTTCATCATGTGCTCGAAATCGCCCAGCGATGTCGCATGGATTTCGATAAGCGACGGGATGAAGCGCTTTTTGATGAGATCGTGGGCGAGATAATTGTAAGTATAGGGTCGGGTCGAGACCTGGAAGCCCTCACCCGTTCGATGGACGCTGCGCCGCCCCGCGAAGGACGGGGGCGGGGCCGATGGGCGCGTACGATCGCCGAACAGGCGCGAGACATCGACCGACAGCTTTGCGGCGAGGGCGACGAGCTTGTCGTAGCTCAGCGACCGCTGGCCGTTCTCGATCTTGGACAGGGTAGAGATCGACAATCCGGTGACCTTGGAGGCGTCGGCAAGGGTCCAGCCATGCTCCTGACGGATCGAGCGCAAGGCGGATGCCAGCGTCAGTGCCTGTTCGGCCCTGTTGTCCATGCGCTCTCAGCTCCAGCCTGCCCCGACGATCGGACCAGACCTATGACCGGACGGGTGGGATTGCAACTCGTCCGCCGGCCCAGCGGCAACAATTTGTACGAAACGGAAATTCTATCTCGCCGAGCGCCCATCGGAGGGCGGAGGCCAGGCGTTCAACCGCCCGGACCCTCGCGCAGCGCGGCCCTCGCCAATATCGCCGCAGCATAGAGGACGATAACAACGACGAGCCAGCGCAGCGGCTCGACCGGCATGTCGCGCACGAGGAACGCGGCGACCAGCACCGCCGGAGCACCGCCCATAGCCATGCCCAGGACCACGCGCAGGTCGATATCCGCCGCACGCGCCAACCGGATTCCGGAGGTGCTGATCGAAAAGGCGCCTGCGCTGGTCATGATCGGAAAGGCCAGTCGCGGATCCATGCCGAACAGGCTGAGCATCGCCAGCGTCGGGGCGTAGGCGCCGACGCCGAAATTGAGCAATATGCCCAGCACGGCATGGGCGGCGATCGCCGCGATCATCAGTCCGATCGGCAGCGCCGCGGCGGTGCCCCCGCCGGGCATCCAGCCGAGATTCGCCAAGGCGTAGAATATCGCCGCCAGGCACAGGCCGATCGAGACGAAGCCCTGCACCACGCGCACCGGCGCCAGCCGTGCCAGCGGCACGCCCACATAGCCGCCGGCGATCATCGCGACGATGCATCCGATCAGCAGGGATGGGTCGACCTGCACGCCCAGCAGGATCAGGAAGACCGTCGCCTGCACGATCGTGGGGAGCGAATGGCCCGCGAGCATGGTCGGCGGGATGAGATTGTCGGGGACGAGCGACCGGAACTTCATCCAGGCCATGGTGGGCGCGAAGGAGCCTATCCCCAGCGTGTCGAAGAAGTTGGTGACGGCGCCCAGCGCGACGGCTTCGGCCTTCGGTCGCAGCGCGTGCGTCGCGATGCAGCGCCGGAGGAGCGCGCCTGCATAAAGGGCCGCCATGAGACCGAGGGGCACCAGCAATAGGACAAGGATCATCGGCATTGCCTCGGCGGCGCCGGTCTTCTCGAAGGAGGAGCCGGTCGGGACGGCCATCGTTATTGCGGACAGCTAGATTTGACAATTAGGAAAATAATATACAAAACGGAAATACAGCTTGGGCGAAGGGCGAGGATCCATGGCAGAGCTTCAGGGCATGGAACGGCGGGCGTTCCTCACATATGGCGTGGCCGGCCTGGCGCTGGTCGCGGCCGGATCTGCGCGGGCGGAGATGGCGGGCGTCGCGGCGGAGCAGGGGCTTTCCCCCTTGCCCGGACGGCCGGCCGGTATCGCCGGCCTGGAATATCTGGCCCGCATCGCCAAGGCGCAGGCTCTGATGCGGCAGCAGGGGCTGGCCGCGCTGATCGTCGAGCCGGGATCCAGCCTGGTCTATTTCACCGGCGTGCACTGGCGCCGCAGCGAAAGGCTGACCTGCGCGATCATCCCGGCGCAGGGCGGGATCGCGCTGGTCACGCCCTTTTTCGAGGAGCCGTCGGTGCGCGAGACGCTGGCGGTGCCCGCCGACGTCCGCACCTGGCTCGAGGACGAGAATCCGCTCGCGAAGGTTGCCGGCTTCCTCGCGGAGCGGGGGCTGGCTTCGGCTGCGATCGGCACCGAGGAGACCAATCGCTATTTCATCATCGACGGGCTGCAGAAGGCGCTGCCAACGGTGACGGTGAAGAATGGCGCGGGGGTGGTGCGCGGCTGCCGCATGATCAAGTCGGCGTCCGAGATCGCGCTGATGCAATATGCCACCGACATCACCATCGCCGCCTATCGCCACACCATCGCGCGGATTCGCGAGGGCATGCGCCATGTCGACGTGCAGGCGATCATGAAGGACGCGACCGAGCGGTTGGGCGGCCGCTCCGAATTCGAGGATGCGCTGATCGGCGAATCCGCCGCCTATCCGCACGGATCGGACAAGCCGCAGATCGTCAAAGCGGGCGAGATCATCCTGATGGACTGCGGCTGCACGGTCGACGGCTATCAGTCCGACGTGTCGCGCACCTTCGTCTTCGGCACCCCCACGGCGCGTCAGCGCAAGGTGTGGAACGACGTGAAGGGCGGCCAGCAGGTCGCCTTCCGCGCGGCCCGTGTCGGCGTCACGGCGGGCAGCGT
The DNA here is from genome assembly GCF_001428605.1 of Sphingomonas sp. Root720. Taxonomy (GTDB): domain Bacteria; phylum Pseudomonadota; class Alphaproteobacteria; order Sphingomonadales; family Sphingomonadaceae; genus Rhizorhabdus. The sequence goes on along the minus strand of NZ_LMID01000013.1, from coordinate 704,920 downwards.
CGACGATGCGGTCCGCGCCTATTACGAGAAGCTCGGCTACGGCCCCGGCTATCGCCTGCCGGGGCTGTCGCACCGGACCGGCCACGGCATCGGTCTCGACGGCCATGAACCGATCAACCTCGTCCGCGGCGAGGGCGGGGTCCTGCAGCCGGGGATGTGCTTCTCGAATGAGCCCGGCCTCTACATCCCCGGCGAGTTCGGCGTCCGGATGGAAGACTGCTTCTACATGACGGAGACGGGGCCGAGATGGTTCTCCACCCCGTCGGTATCGATCGAGCAGCCGGTCTGAGGCGGACGGGCCGATGGCAGTCGACATCAAATCCACGCTTGGCACCGCGCTGCGGGCGATCCGCCACGATCGGGGCTGGAGCCTGGCGGACGCCAGCCGGCGCAGCGGCCTGGCGATCTCCACCCTCTCCAAGATCGAAAATGGCCAGCGGTCGCTCACCTATGACAAGCTGATCGGCCTGGCGGGCGCGCTGGAAGTCGACATCACCCGGTTGTTCTCGACCGGCCCGCGCACGACCGTCGATCCGCAATCCTTTCTCGGCCGCCGCAGCGTCCATCGCCAGGATGCCGGCTTCGTGATCGAGGCCGGCGTCTACAGCTATCGCTATCTGGCCGACGAACTGGTCGCGAAACGCTTCTCGCCGATCATCATGGAATTGCACGCGGGATCGATCGAGGCCTTCGACGGCCTGCTGCGCCATGCCGGGGAGGAGTTCGCTTTCGTGCTGGAAGGCGAGGTCGAGCTTCACACCGAACTCTATGCCCCGCTGCGGCTGAAGATGGGCGAGTCGATCTATTTCGACAGCAATGTCGGCCATGCCTATCTGAACGTCGGCGACGGCGTCGCGCGGATCCTGACGATCGCATCGGCCCCGGCGGTCAGCGACGATCCGCGCGACCAGCCGATGGCGCAACCGTCGCGCGGCTGATGTCCAGCCCCCGATCCCTTTTTGCCGAAACGGAAATATGATGCCTGCAGCCCATCCTGGACAGCGTCGCGGGAGGACGCCGTGCCCCTGCGACTGACCGATGCGGAACGCGCCATGCTCGACGGCGCCGCCGGCGCCGGGACGGCGCTGGCCATGCGCGTCCTGATCAAGACCGCGGAACTGCTCGGCGCGCGGGACCTGACGCCGATCGGCTCCGCCCATATCGACGGCTGCCTCTATCATGGCGACAGCGGGACGCTGTTCGCGGACCGGCTCGTCGAGCAGGGCGCGACCGTGGCGGTACCGTCCACCCTGAACGTCGGTTCGCTCGACCTGATCCATCACCGGCGCGATCGGCTCGACGCCCATGCGGCGGCGATGGCGCGGCGGATGATGCAGGCCTATGTCGCGCTCGGCTGTCGCCAGACCTGGACCTGCGCGCCCTATCAGGCGGGGCATCGGCCGGCGCCGGGCGAGGATGTCGCCTGGGGCGAGAGCAACGCCGTCGCCTTCTGCAATTCGGTGCTGGGCGCACGCACCAACCGCTATGGCGACTTCCTCGACATCTGCGCGGCGATCGCGGGACGGGCGCCCCGCACCGGCCTTCACCTGCCCGGGAACCGCCATGCGACCATCGCGGTCGATACGTCGCGGCTTCCCGCCGGCTTCTGGGCCGACGACGCGGCCTGGCCGATCCTCGGCGCCTGGCTGGGGCGGGCGGTGGGGGCCGATGTCGCGGCGTTCACCGGCGTACCCCGCACCGGCGAGGACCAGCTCAAGGCGCTCGGCGCGGCCGCGGCGTCGAGCGGCGCCGTCGGCCTGTTCCACATCGTGGGCCTGACCCCCGAGGCGCCCGATGCCGATACGGTCTTCGGCGGGGTCCCGCCGGTCGAAACGATCACCCTCGACATGGCGATGCTGCGCGATGCCCGGGCGCGCCTGTCGACATCGGATGCCCGCCCGGGCGCGGCGATCGATGCGGTCGCGATCGGCAGTCCGCACCTGTCGGCGGCGGAACTGCGCAGCGTCGGCCACATGCTCGGCGAACGGCGCTGCGCCGTGCCGATCTATGCCTGCACCGGCCGCCATGCGCTGGCCGAAATCCGGGAGGAGGGGTGGGAAGACCGGCTGGCCCGGCAGGGCGTGGTCGTCGTCGCCGACACCTGCATCGTCGTCACGCCGATCCTGCCGAAATCGAGCGGGCTGCTGGTCACCAATTCGGGGAAATTCGCCCATTATACCCCGGGCAACACCGGCTACGACGTCGTCTTTGCGACGCTGGCCGATTGCATCGAGAGCGCCGTCGCGGGTCGGCTGATCATGAAGGCGACGGCATGATGGCGACGCTGCTCGTGCCCAGCCGGCCCATGCGCGACGTGACCGGCACGGTGCTGCATCTGGTCGATCCGATCAGCTTCTGGGGCGGCGTGTCGCCCGAGGACGGCCGCCTGCTCGAACCGGCCAATGCCGCCCAGGGCCGGTCGGTCGCGGGCCGCATCTTGCTGATCCGGGAATTGCGCGGTTCGTCCTCCGCCAGTTCGGTGCTGCTCGAACTGATCCGGCGGGGGCAGGCGCCGGCGGCGATCGTGCTGGCGGAGGCCGACGCCATCCTCGCGCTCGGCATTTTCGTCGCGCATGAAATGGATTGGCCCACGCCGCCCCTGCTCCGGATGGCGGTCGACCGCCAGCGGCGGATCGGGGCCGACGAACGGGTCACGATCACCGCCGAGGGCGACCTTCGCCTCGGCGGAAGCTGAGGCCGGGAAGCGGTTGCGACCCCGGCTCGGCCATTTTCCGCGATATTTCCAAAAAGGAAATTTGATTGGACAAATTGTACAAAACGCGATATCCCGGCCCTAGCAGAAGAAGGGGAAAGTCATGTCGAACAAGATCATCGGTATCGGGGCGGTCTCTTCCGGCCGGGCTCCGTCGCCCCGCGGGGCTTTGCGCCTGACGGCCGGGGTGGCGCTGTTCGCGCTCGGTGCCACGGCCGCCGCGCCGGTTCTGGCGCAGCAGGCGCCGGCCGAGAGCGGCGTCGCGGAGATCGTCGTTACTGCCTCCAAACGCAGCGAGAACCTGCTCAACGTCGCGGGCTCGGTCAGCGCGCTGACCGGGGACCGCTTGTCGCAGCTCGGTATCAGCAGCCTTCAGGATTTCACCCGTCTGACACCCGGCGTCTCCCTGCAGAGCACGACGCCCGGTCGCACCCAGATCAGCATCCGCGGCATCAATGTCGGCACGACGCAGCCGAGCAGTTCGGTCGCGCAATATTTCGACGAGACGCCGATCACCGCGGCGGCGACGGCCGCCCTGTCGGGAGAGCTCAACCCCGATCCCGATCCCTTCGACATGGAGCGGATCGAGGTGCTCAAGGGGCCGCAGGGCACGCTGTACGGCGCCAACGCGCTGGGCGGCGTGATCAAATATGTCTCCAAGGCGCCGCAATTCGATCGCGTCGCCGCCGCCGGGCAGCTCGGTGTCGGATCGGTGCACAAGGGCGGCACCGATTATTCGGGCAAGGCGATGGTCAACGTGCCGCTCGCCGACTGGGCGGCGTTGCGCGTCGTCGGCTATTATCGCAAGGATGCCGGCTATATCGACAATGTCGCGGTCGGCGACAAGGACGTGAACTGGTCGAAGAACCGCGGCGGCCGTGCGATCCTGGCGCTGCGCCCGACCGAGGATCTCGACATCAAGCTGACGGCGCTGACGCAGAAGCTTTCGACGGGCGGCGACTCCTCGGTCGACGCGATCCGCACCACGCTGACCCCGGCCTTCGGCGATCTGACCCAGACACGGCCGGTCCCCGAATATGTCCGCGACCGCTTCAACCTGTTCAACGCCACGGTGAGCTATGACTTCGGCTTCGCCACGCTCCTGTCCACGTCGAGCTGGACCGACCAGAAGTTCGGCCGGTCGATGACCGAGGCGTCCTTCTCGCCGGGAACCCGCGACCTGTTCGTCAGCTTCGGCAAGAATCTGAAGTTCGTGCAGGAGGTTCGCCTTCAGTCCGAAAGCGCGAACGCGCAGGGCCTCGAGTGGCAGGTGGGCGGGTTCTACACCAACGAACGCTACAGCTATAATTACGAGGGCCCGACCGTCACGCTCGCCACCGGTTCCAGCGTCTTGGGCTATAGCGGCGGCCAGTCCTCCCGCTACGAGGAGAAGGCCGGCTTCGCCAACGCCACCTATTATTTCAGCCAGCGCTTCGATATCGCCGGCGGCATCCGCTATGCCGAGAACAAGCAGCGCGGCTTCGGCATCAACAGCGCCGGCAATTTCGACGGCCGGTCGGGCGCCTCGAAGGACAGCAAGGTAACCTGGACGGCCACGGCGCGCTACCACCCGATCGAGAACATCATGCTCTACGGCAATGTGTCGCGCGGGTACCGGGCGGGCGGCGCCAATTTCTTCGCGGTCGGGCAGGCGGTTCCGCCGCAGTTCGATCCGGAAGTGCTGACCAACTACGAGGCCGGCATCAAGGGCAGCACCGACGACAAGCGGCTGACCTTCAGCCTTTCGGGCTTCTACATCGACTGGGCGTCGATCCAGCTCCCGCTGGTGGTCAACGGGCTGACCTTCCGCGGCAATAACGGCACCGCGGAAAGCAAGGGTTTCGAGGCGTCGACCAGTTTCCTGCCGATCGACGGGCTGAACCTGACGGCGACGCTGTCCTACACCGATGCCAAGATCACCTCGGACGAGCGCACCGGCGTCGGTGCGGTCCCGGGCGAGCGCATGGCCGGGGCACCGCGGTGGAGCGGCTCCTTCTCCAGCGACTATGAGTGGGATCTGAGCGACGCGCTCAAAGGCTTCGTCGGCGCGACCTATACGGGCAGCAGCAGCCGCACCAACAGCTATAGGCTGAGCGTGAACACGCCGTTCGTCGCGATCCCCGGCTATTCGACGGTGGGGCTGCGGGCCGGCGTCAGCCAGGACAATATGCGCGTCACCCTGGCGGTCGACAATGTCTTCGACAAGCGCGGGGTCACCGACGACTATACGTTCGAGCGCTATTATGGCGAGGCGTTCGGCGGCCTGGGCACCTATTATGATGCGCTCGGCATCATTCGCCCCCGCACGGTCAAGCTGACCTTCGACGTCAACTACTGACGGGCGCGATCGGGCATGGCATGACCATTTTCGTGCGAATGGCCGACGCGCCCCTTTCCGAGGCCGGGTCGCTTCCGCATCTGGACGCGGCCCGGCTGGGGCGCCTGCTCGACGGCGCACCGGTCGTCGAAAGCCTGCTGGCCGTCTATCGGGGGCGGCCCGCGACGCCGTTGCGGCAGCGTTTCGGCCAAGCCGACGGGCGTGAGATGATCGTCATGCCGACATGGGGCGATCCCTATGGCGGTGTGAAGATACTGACCGTCATCCCCGCCAATGCCGGTACGGCGCTGCCCGTGATTTCCGGGCTGTTCACGCTGTACGACATGGAAAGCGGCGCGGCGCTGGCGACGATGGACGCCAGCGAGCTCACCGCCCGGCGCACGGCCGGGGTCGCTGCCGCGGCGGCCGATCGGCTGGCGCGGCCCGACGCCCGGACGCTGACGCTGGTGGGGGCGGGGCACATCATCCCCAGCCTCGGCGCGGCGCACGCGGCCGTCCGGCCGATCGACCGCATCCTGGTCTGGGCGCGCCGGCCGGAGGCCGCCCGATCGGCCGCCGACAGGCTGCGCGCCCGGCTCGACCCGGATCGCGGCATCATCGTCGAGGCACATGGCGATCTCGAAGCCGCAATACGCCAGGCGGACATCGTCAGCGCGGCCACCCGCGCCACGACGCCGCTGATCGAGGGAGCCTGGCTGTCGCCCGGCACCCATGTCGATCTGGTCGGCGGCTATCGTCCCGACATGCGCGAGATCGACGATGCCGGAATCGCGCGGTCGACCATCTTCGTCGACGATCGGACCGGGGCGCTGGCCGAGGCCGGCGACCTGATCGACCCCATCGCCAACGGGGTGGCGACGCCCGCATCGATCAGGGGGGACCTCGCCGATCTTGCGCTGGGGTTGACCGGTCGGTCGGGCGCGGATGAAATCACCCTGTTCAAGTCGGTCGGCGTCGCGGCGTCCGACCTGGCGGTCGCCGTCCTGGCGTGGCGCCGCCACGCGGAGCGGCGGGCGCAGCAGGCCTGAGGGTCGAAGGCCGGGATTCATGGCAAGGGGAGCGGATATGGCGACACGGCGCGGCATCGATCGGAAGGGCTACCGGAGGCTCGCCACGCGGGCGGTGGCCGCCGCGCTGATCGGGGCATCGATCGTCGCCGGCGTCGCCCAGGCCGCCTCTCTGGAGGATTACCGGCGTGCGGATCGCATCCGCCTGTTCGACAACCGCCGCACCGGCGGCACCATCTTCCCGCATTGGCTGGCCGACGGGCGGCGCTTCTATTATCGCTCCTTCGCCGATCATGAAGCGCCGGGAACCGTTTTCCTGGTCGATCCCGCCGCGGGTACGAAGCGCGCGCTGTTCACCGTGCAGGCGCTGGCCAAGGCGCTGTCGACGGCTTCCGGCAGCGCGGTGGACGCCGACGAACTGCCCGCCTGGCGCCTGACCGGCGACGCCGCCCTGACCGCGCGGATAGGCGCGACCGACTATGGCTGCGACGTCGCTTCGCTGCGCTGCCGCGCCGCACGGCCCGATGCCGGCGAAGCGATCCCCGACTGGGCGGTGCGCTCCCCCGACGGCCGGTGGGACGCGTTCGTGTGGAACCACAATGTCTATATCCGGCCGGCGTCGGCGCCGCTGCCGGCCGACACCGCCTTCCGTCCGCTGAAGGAGGACCGCAACGGCAATCACGCCTTTCCGCTGGCCGACGACAGCCCGGACCTGGCCGCGTTCCAGCCCACCGGCCAGCGCGCCGGATGCGACTGGCCGGCGCCGCCCGGACCCAATCCCGTCGCCGATCCGAAGCCCGTGCCGCCGCCCGAAGGCGCCATCGCGCTGACCACCGACGGGGAGCCGCTCTACAGCTATGGTCCGCTCTGGAAGATGGGCCTCGAGGTCGCGGGCTTCGACGCCGATCGTTATCGGCCGCGGCGCGGCTCGATCATCTGGTCGCCGGACTCCTCGAAGCTGGTCGTGCGGCGCGACGACTTCCGGGGAATGGCCACCTATCCGCTCTACTCCTCGACATCGGACCAGCCGGTCGACCACAGCTATTTCTATGCCTGGCCCAGCGCGAAGGCGATCCAGCGCTACGACCTGTTCGTGGTCGACGTCGCGACGCGCCGCGCGGTGAAGATCGACGTGCCGTCGACCGGCGCGGTATCGCGTCCGGGCGGGGCGCAATGGCTCGCGGATTCGCGGCATCTCGACGTGATCTCGTCGGATCGGGCACCGCATGAAGTGACGATGTCTTCGGTCGATGCCGCGACCGGGCGGACGACCCGGCTGATCACCGAAAAGTCGAAGACCTATGTGGAGATGAGCAATGGCGGATGGCGCACCATCGCCGCCGCCTCGCCCGGCGGGGACGATCTGATCTGGTTCTCGCAGCGCGACGGCTGGGGCCATCTCTATCGCTATGGCGCGGACGGCCGGTTGAAGAACCGGATCGACGGCGGCGAAAACTCGGTCGCCGAACTGATCCACGTCGATCATGCCCGCAAGCTTCTCTACTTCACCGCCTGGGGGCGCGCGGCGGGCAATCCCTATTACCGCCATTTCTACCGGGTCGGTTTCGACGGCCGTGGCATGACCGCGCTGACGCCCGAGCCCGGCGACCACGACATCGAATGGGCCCCGGACGGCAGCTATTTCCTCGACCGGCAGGAATCGACCGATCGGCTGCCGGTGACGCGGGTTCGCGCGCCCGACGGCCGGATCCTGATGGAGCTGTCACGCGGCGACGCCGCCGCCCTGCGCGCCGTCGGCTGGCACCCGGCAGAGGAGTTCACCGTCAAGGCGCGCGACGGGAAGACCGATCTCCACGGCATGATGTACCGGCCGAGCCATTTCGATCCGACCCGCCGCTATCCGATCATCGTCAACATCTATCCCGGACCCTTCGCGGGCAGCGTCGGCCGCTATTGGCGCTTCCAGGGCGGCGACAGCTATGGACTGGCCGAACGGCCGCGTCCGCGCGTGACGCATGGCGAGGGCATGGGCCAGTCGCTGGCCGAACTGGGCTTCATCATCATCAAGCTCAACGCGCTCGGCACCGCGCAGCGGTCCAAGCCGATGCAGGATTTCAACCATGGAAACCTCATCGACAACGGCCTGCCCGACCAGATCGCCGCCGTCCGCCAGCTGGCGCAGCGTCATGGCTGGATCGATACCGACCGGGTGGGCATCACCGGCCATTCCGCCGGGGGCTACGCCGCCGCCGCCGGCATGCTGACCCATCCCGAATTCTTCAAGGTCGGCGTCGCCCAGGCCGGCAACCACGATATGCGCACCTATGGCTGGTATTGGGGCGAGCAATATATGGGGCGGCTCGAAAGTGCCGAGGACCACGCACGCTACGCCCGGCAGGCGAACCTGACCTATGCCGCGAACCTGCGCGGCAAGCTGCTGCTCATCCACGGCGACATGGATTGCAACAACCCGCCGGCCCAGACGCTGCGCCTGGCCGACGCGCTGACCCGCGAGAACAAGGATTTCGACCTGATGATCGTGCCGGAGGCGGGACACCAGCTTCCGGCCTATGCGATGCGGCGCAGCTGGGATTATTTCGTGACGAACCTGGCCGGCGAGGCAGCTCCCAAGGCGTTCGACGCCAGGGAGCCCGGCTTCTGACCGGCGCCGAACGCCCCGTCGCGTGGAGGGCCGAATGTCCGTGAGCGCGCCGCAGACATGGCGGACGGGGCGCGGATCGTCGTCTTGCTCATATAGGCTCCACCTTCTCAGGAGCAGGAGCCTCGGGCAAACCCGGCGCGGTTCATCCCGATCTACCGCTTGCATCCAAAGGGGCGTCCACGGAAGTCATTCGGCGGGCAGCGAACCTCTGGGCCGATCGCGCCCCCTTAACGCCATCGGGCGCTGCGGCGCAGCTGTGATGCGAAGCCACGGCCAGGCGGTGCGCGGCCACCGCAGAAGCCTTCTTCCGCGCTACAGGCTTCCCGCGCCGTGACGGCATGTCATTATGCCGGATTACGGGGCGGCAGTTCGAGCATCGCGCGCGCTTCGGCTGGTGTCGCCGGCTCACTGCCAAGCAGGTCGAGCAAGTGTACGGCCTGTTCGACCAGTTCGCCGTTTCCGCGCGTCAGCTCGCCCCGGCGAATGTAGATATTATCTTCCATACCGACCCGAACCTGTCCGCCAAGCAGATGTGCCGCTGCAAGGATCGGATATTCATGGCGGCCGATTCCGAACGCCGACCAGATCGCACCGTTGGGGATCAGCGAGCGCATATAGGCAATCGTTTCCACTGTCGACGAACAGCCATATTTCACGCCTGAGACGATCTGGAAAAATGGCTTTCCGGGGATGAGTCCTTCCACGATCAGATCGTTGGCGAGGTGAATGTCACCGCTATCGAATACCTCGATTTCGGGCTTGACCCCCGCGCCGACGATAGCCGCCGCCATCTTGCGGACGTTAGCGGGTGTGTTGATGACGACCTGCCCACCCGAATTCATCGTATTGAAATCGAGCGAGCAAAGATCGGGCTTCAGCGCGACGATATGCTCGACGCGAAGCAACGGATGGACCAGCGTCGTGCCGGGAGCGGCGACCTTCGGATCGTTGTCCGACGGCACGAAGCGCTGACCCTCACCGGTCGTAAGGTTTATGATCACGTCACTGCCGCTGTCGCGGATACGATCGACCACCTCCTTGTAGAGATCGAGACGCATGGAACCCCGCCCGGTCTCGGGATCGCGGACGTGGATATGGGCGATCGCGGCACCCGCAGCGCGCGCGTCAAGCGCCGCCTGCGCGATCTGCTTCGGCGTGACCGGCAAGCCGGGATGCTGTTCCGGCTTCACGAGATTGCCGGTGACGGCGCATGAGATGATGGTCTTGCTCGCCATGGTGGCCGGGTTCTTTCGATGTGGGGAACGTGCGAAGTCGATGCTGGCGGAACCAGCACCAAATCGGCCGTAGTCACGCAACACCGATTGCCGGATCTTCCGTTCTGCGGAAAGTTCCGTCGTTCGGAAAGTTTGAACTCGACGCTATTCTTCGATCGTGATTTTCCTTCAAAAACGGGGCTCGGCGCAGAGGCGCACAGGCGTGGAGAAGAAGAGAATGGCGGCTAAGACGTCGAATGGAGACGAAATCGAGATCCGTCGCCTCGTCGGCGACGCCACGCGGCTTCCGGGGATCGCGGTATGACCGTTCAGTGCGGCATTTTCGTCAAGACCGCCTCGCCGCATATCGTAGAAGTACTCGGTACCTGCGGACTCGATTTCGCTATCGTCGATGCGGAACATGCACCGTTTGACCGGGCTGCAATCGACTTGATGATTCTCGCAGGCCGCGCCGCCGGACTGCCGATCTTCGTTCGTGTTCCAGACGACCGCCACTCGACTCTGCTTTCGGCTCTCGACCTGGGGGCGGCCGGCCTGTTGGTGCCGCATGTCGATTCCGCGGCGCAGGCGGAGGAGATCGTCCGCAACACCCGTTTCTCGACCGGCCAGCGCGGCTATTCGGGTGGTCCACGCTTTGCCGGCTATGGCTCGCTGGGCATGGCTGAGGCGCTCAAACGCGGCGATCAGGCGATCATTCTGGCACAGATCGAAAGTGGCCCCGCCGTCGAGGCGTGCGAGGCGATTGCCGCGACGCCCGGGATAGACGGCGTGTTCATTGGCCGATCGGACTTGTCGTTATCCATCGGCGAGGCGAATGCCGCCACCCCTGCGGTCATGGCCGCTACCCGGCGCATCATCGCTGCGGGCGGTGCCGCCAACAAACGCATCGGCATGTTCGTCGCCTCGCCCGAGGAGGGCGCCGAGTTCGCTCCATTGGGAGCCGACTGGTTTGTCATCGGATCCGATCAATCGATCCTGCGGCAGGGCGCGCGCAACATCGCCGCCTTTGCCGCCCAGCAGAATAAGGGGCATGCAGCATGAACAGTGCACGCGCAGCAAACGGCGCCTGGCATTATCGAGACGCGCCCCTGACCGATCTGGAGCAGGGCGCTGAGAACTGGATCGCGCGTGGTGCGAATTTCGTCACGGTGGTCAGCAGGGCGATGGCGGGAACGCGCCTGGAGCGCGCTGACAATCCCGACGAATACATGATCGTTACGGACAAGATCGGTGCGACGGTCTCCGCAGGCGGCGAGACGGTCGAGATCGCACCCGACAGTCTGACGATCGTGCCACCGGGGCCTAGCAGCGTCACGTTGAACGGCGATGGCGAAATCATTCGTATCTTTTCAAGCCGGGCTTGCGATCTTGCGGCGCGCGCTAGCAACGCCGCGGTCTATGCAGAGCGACCCGTCGATGTTGCGCCGCTCGATCCCTGGCCCCTTCCGATCGGCGGCTATCGTCTGCGCACCTATCGCCTTGCCGATCACGTCCGCGAAGGCACCAACATGCGGATCTTCCGCTCGACCAATCTCATGCTCAACGTCATGACAGCCAGGAACGTGCCACGCGACACGAGCAAGCTGACGCCGCATTCGCATGCCGATTTCGAACAGGGATCCCTTGCGATCGGCGGCACCTACATCCACCATATCCGCTACCCTTGGGGCCCCGATTTTGCGGCCTGGCGGGACGATGAGCACATCGAGATGGCGAGCCCGTCGCTGCTGGTGATCCCTCCGACGGTTGTCCACACCAGCCGCAATATCGGTGGCGAGCCCGGCCGTCTGATCGATGTGTTCGCGCCGCCGCGGATGGATTTCTCTCTGCGTGAAGGGCTGGTCGCGAATGCCGAAGACTATCCCATGCCGTGAAACGGCCACGCGGCGAAGACCGTGAACACATTGTGGAACGGGGGGCACCGAGGAGCGAGAAGCCAGGCGCTTAAATATATGTCTGGATAGGTGAATCAGGAGCGCTACGCAGGATTTCGTCACGCGAAATATCCGATCGCAGGACGTGCCGCGAACAGGGGGTGACGCATTCTTTCGCGGTGGAATGAGCGGAAAATCGCACCATCGCTCCGGCGATGCGGCTGAACAATAGTCGGCTGCGGCCGAGGGGAGAGACAGATGGCCTTAATCGGCAGAGCGAGCGTGGCCGATGATTTCAGCTGGCGCGTCTACAATAAGATCGCGCTTCGCATCCTGCCGCTGATCCTGCTTAGCTATATCTTCGCGAGTATCGACCGGGTCAATGTTGCCTTCGCCAAGCTCCAGATGGGGCCTGCGCTTGGGCTCACCGAAACAATGTACGGCTTCGGCGCCGGTGTCTTCTTCATCGGCTATTGCCTGTTCGAGATCCCGAGCAACATGATGCTCCACCGCATCGGTGCGCGCGTCTGGCTCGCGCGGATCATGATCGTGTGGGGGATGTTGTCGACCCTGACGATGTTCGTCCAGACGCCGACCCATTTCTATATCATTCGGTTCCTGCTCGGCATAGCCGAAGCCGGTTTCTATCCAGGTGCGCTGCTGTATCTTACCTACTGGTTCCCAAGCTACGTGCGCTCGCAAGCGGTCGCGGTAATGCTGCTTGGTACGCCGCTCGCCGCGATCATCGGCAGTCCGCTCTCCGGTGCGATCATGCGTTTCATGGATGGCTCGGCCGGCCTTGCCGGATGGCAGTGGGTATTCGTGGTGGAGGGGCTGCCTGCGACTATCCTCGGAGTCATTGTCTTCGTCCAGCTGCGCAGCAAACCGAGCGAAGTGCATTGGCTCGACGACAAGGAAAAGGCGCTGGTCACGCGCGAACTCTCGAAGGAACACGCAGCCCAGGCCGAAGCCGGTATGGGGCATCGCTTCGGCGATGCATTTCGCGACGCGAATATCTGGTGCGTCGTCCTCGCCAATTTCTGCAACCTATCGACTCTCTATGGCATCCAGTTTTGGCTACCGACGATCGTCCAGCGAGTGAGCGGTGCGACCGTGTTCAACACGGGGTTGATCGTCGCTGGGCTTTCGATCATTCCCTGCGTCGTGCTGGTGATCAACGCGCGCCATTCGGACAGGACCCGAGAGCGTCGTTGGCACGCGACCGTCGGCTTCGCGATTACCGCGCTGGGCTTGTGCCTTGCCGGAAGCTTCTCGGACGACGCATGGCTGGCGCTCGGCGGACTCATGGTGGCATATTCGGGCGTGACGATCGTCTCCGGCACGATCTTCTCGCTGCCGGCGACTTTCCTGATGGGGGCCGCTGCGGCCGCCGGCTTTGCGCTGATTACGACGATCGGCAATTTCTCAGGCTACACCACCCCTTTCCTTTTCGGGGTGCTGCGCGACATGACCGGCACCTTCAGTGCGGGCTTTTACGCCATGGCGACGACGTCGGTCATTGGCGCTGCCGCGATTCTCTCGGTGCCGGCCCTTCGGCGGAAACTGCCGGTTGCTGGATAAGCCCGGAAGATTTCGCCTGACGGAAATTCGATCTATGCGCATTGCGGTGGTGCGCCGGCAACGATAATTTCACCTGGTGGAAAAGGTGCGCGCGATAAGCGCGACGGCTGCCAGCCAGGGATTGGATGTCGGACATGATCGGTGATACCGTGGACAAGAAAAGCGACGGCATTCGCGCGGTGGAGCGTGCGATCGATTTGCTCCAAGCGCTCAATCGTCGTCCACTCTCGACGCTACACGACCTGCATCGCGAGACAGGACTGCCCAAGTCGTCGATCGTGCGATTGCTGCGCACATTCGAGGCGAAGGGGCTCGCAGCGCAGTCGTCAAGCTACGGGACCTATCATCTGCTCGGGCGGGTCAAGTCGTTATCAAGCGGCTTTCATCACGAGCCGCTGGTGATCGAGGTGGCAGAGGAGATCATGATCGACTTCACGAAGCGGGAAGGATGGCCTCTGGCGCTCGCGCTCTTCGATGTTAACGCGATGGTCGTGCGCGCCAGCACCATACCGCACACCTCGCTCTCTTTTCTCCACTCGTCTCTCAACATGAGATGGAGCCTGGTCAGCCGCGCGCTCGGGCGCTGCTATCTGGCGCATAGCCCGGCCAATGAGCGCAAAATCCTCATCGAAATCGCCAAGCAAAGCAAGAATCCGGAGGATGCGGCGGCGCACGACGGCGCCGCGATCGCCCAGATGCTTAAGCAGATCCATGAGCGCGGCTACGCACTCCGCGATCCACTGATCGAATCCCGCTCCTCCACGATCGCTGTACCGATCTTTGATGATGAGCGTCTTGTCGCCTGCCTCGGTCTAACTTGGATTACTGCGGCGATGTCCCTCGACAAGGCTGTCGATCGATACGTGCCTCAACTTTTCGAGATGACCGACGCGATCTCGCGGGAGCTGGCCAAGCGATCGGCTCGGCAGCCGCTATCTTCCCACCCTCCGCAGGGCGAGCCAGCCTTCTACTGAGCTTCAGTACCGAGGCGATCGAGCTTTTCACGCCTCAGGAAGGGCGACAATCGATCGGCGACAGCCATGTCGTCCAGATCGACAAAAGCGATGTCGCGTCGCTCAAAAGGCCAGCTGTAGGCAGAAACGCTGTCGCCGCTGACCGCCGATCAGTTCGACGGTGACACTAGGCGGTTATTATATCGCAGCACTCCAAGATGCGGTGAAGATCCTCCGTCGTTCCGACTATGTGCCAGCCACCTCGACGACCAACGAAACCATCAGGGTTTGTGGAGTCATGACTCGTTCGCCAGCGGGTATTCTCGCAGTGGGAAGAGTTACTTTTCATCTGACGGAAATTTCGTAATTCCGACTTTTGCCGTGCGCTTCGGTCTGCATAGATCGGCGGATGAGAGACAGCACAGAGGGGCGGCCAGTGTTTCCACGGATAACGTCATGAGCGATGAAATGCGCCTTTACGATACGCATGCCCATTTGGTGTCAGACGACGAAGTCCGCTATCCCCGCACCTATCCATTTGAGAACACGTCGCTTCGAATGCCGCGCATTCCCGGCACTATCGGAACCCCGGGCGGTATGCACGGGCCCGAGCCCGTCAATGAAAAGCCGACGGCCGAGCTGATGCACACATGGATGGCCGAAGAAAATGTAGTTGGCATCGCGGCCGTGCAGAAGGGCATGATCTACGGCACGGACAACAGTTATATCGTCGATGCAGCTGACGCTTTTCCCAACGAAATGCGCGCCATCATCATCGTCGATCCGCAGGCACCGGAGACGCCCGATATGATCCGCGACTGTGCTTCCCGCGGTATCGTCGGAATCCGCTTTTTCGGCGTGGGCGTGACCGACAAGGGCGCTTGGCTGAGTTCGCCCACCGCCATGAAAGTTTGGGAATTGGCCCACAGTCTCGGCCTGTTGGTCGATATCGAGGCGCCCGCAGTTGGGAGCAACGTGCTGATTCCGGTCATCGAGCAGATGGCCGATCGCTTCCCGGAATTGCGGATCGTGCTGGACCATGTGTTTCTGCCGGACTGCACCCAACGAGATTATGGCATCGACGAAAGATTTGACGGCTTCGCCAGGCGGGAAAATATTTCCGTCAAGTTCACGTCGCTCAGCATGGACGTCATCCGCGAGAAGGGGGTCGCCCCGGAACGAGTGCTCCGCCGTACGGTCGATTTCTACGGCGCCGACCGAACGATGTGGGGATCGGACATCGGCACGTCATCGGGAACGTATAAAATGATGGTTGCCCGCGCCATCGAGGCGACCAAGTTGCTCACTGAAGAGGAACGACGCAAGGTTCTTCATGACACAGGGCGGCGGATCATGCTTGGCTGGACAGCTTAAGGGGCGCCGGTCGCATCATGATGCGCAATCAAGAAATTCCCGCTGATTTTCGCCAGTTCATTGAAAAATTTATGGCGGAATGAACTGTGACGAGGGAAAATCCTAGGGCATGTCGGGAGAGCAAGTCGATGATAGCACGCGCTACTACACGGCGATCCGCCTCACGCTGGCTCGGCGCTTCGCTATTGCCAGCTTTGATTTTGTGGACAGCGGGCGCTCCCGCTCAGGTCGGGCCGATTCAGCTCCAAAGGCAGGGCGCGTTCGAGGCCGGCGGTGCCGTTCTGGGTAGTGGGCAGGCTACGCTTTCCTGCGATCATGGCTATGTCGAATATCAGATTCCCAGACATGCCCGCGACGTCGCCCTGTTCATGTGGCACAGCTCGTCGGCGAAGGTCTGGCAAACGCGTTGGGACGGCGGAGAAGGCTATCAATCGATCTTCCTCCGCCGGGGCTTTCCGGTCTATCTATGGGATGGACCGCGCGTCGGACGAGCCAATTGGGGCTGCGATCGCTATACATATGAGCCGTCCATCGGTCAGGATCAGCAGAATTTCACTGCGTGGCGGCTGGGCGCGAAATATCCTGACTTTTACCCGGGAGTGCAGTTTCCGAGCAAGGATGCGGCGGCCTGGGAGCAGGCCGCGCGCGCGCGCTATCAGGAGTTCGATACGACGCCCAATGCCGAACTGGAAGCCGCCGCGGCAGCGGCGGCGATCGAGCGCGTGGGCCCGACCGTATTGGTGACAAATTCGGCCGGAGGCATGCGGGCGTTGCTGGCTGCGATGAAGACGACCAAGGTCAAGGCGATCGTCGCATATGAAAATCCGGGCTATGTGTTTCCGAGCGACGTAAAGCCGCCCAGCGAACCGACCCGCTTCGGCCCGGTCATCGTATCGCCGGAGGATTTCGAGAAACTCACCCGGATCCCGATCCAGTTCGTATTCGGCGATAATCTCGACAAATCGCCGACATGGACCGCCTACGCGAAAACCTGCCAGAAGTTCGTCGATCTCGTAAATGCGCGCGGTGGCAAGGCGGAAATATTGTTTCTTCCCGCGGCGGGCTTGAAAGGCAATACGCATATTGCCTTCGCGGATCTCAACAACGTTGCCGTTGCCGATCTGCTCTCGGCATTCCTGCGCCGTAACAAGCTCGATCTCCGCTCTAGAAATCGGACACCTTCCGAGCCTCCGACGCCATAGCCGCGCAGCTTCATCCCGGTAGATCGGCCCTGCGGAAAAGCCCATCATAGCCCAGGATACGGCGCACTCCCGAACGATGACGCTGCTTTCGCGCCGCGGATCTGCGTCGCACGGACTATTTTATTCGGCCGCTATTTCAGCATCCAGGGCGCGATGCGCGGAGCAATTTGTTCGTAGTGCAAATGTTTCGATAGCCGGAAACTTCCACCGTGCGGAAAATTGAAATCTAGCACTTTGCGCCAGCCAGCGCGTCCGCCAAGAAATGGCCGTGGGACATTGAAGATCATCAAGGGCGCCAGAACGCTCGGATCGTGAACCACGACGACGCCGCTTTTCGGCGCGGTCGGGGATTTGCTCATGACGGAAAAAATACAGAGGGGAGAGCACGACGTGGCGACTAAATTTGCTAGCAGGACGGCAGTATCGATTATCGCGCTGACGATGTTTTCGATAGGAAATGCCGCTCCCGGTTGGGCGCAGGCTGAAAGCGCATCTGCCGATTCCGGGGCTTCCGCAGAGGAGATCATCGTCACCGGATCGCGGTTAAGCAGAACCAGCTTCAATTCGCCAACGCCCGTCAATGTGATCGATCAGCAACGCTCGCAGAATCTCAACATCACGAGCGTCGGCGATGCCCTCAATCAGCTTCCTTCCTTTCGTCCGATTACCGGCCCAGCCACCCAGCAGTTTCGATCCAGCGCGAACATCGCCGGTCGAAGCCTCGATCTTCGTGGATTGGGCTCGATCAGAACATTGACACTGATCGACGGCAGGCGACACGTCGCAAGTTCCGATGACGGCAATTTCGACCTGAACTCCATCCCGTCCATCATGATACAGCGATCGGAAGTCGTGACCGGCGGCGCATCCGCAGCTTATGGCGCCGGAGCCGTTTCCGGCGTGGTCAACCTGATCACGGATACCAGGTTCAGCGGCGTCAAGGGCGAAGCGAGCTATGGCGTGAGCGACAAGGGCGACGCCCGTAACAAATATATCGCGTTCCAAATTGGCGGAGGCTTCGCCGGCGAACGCGGTCATATCGTCCTGGGGGGTGAATATTCGAAAGAAGGTCCCGTCGGAGACTTCAACAGTCGCGACTGGAGCAGGCGGCATCGCGATTTCGTTCCGAATCCTTTCTTTTCCACTAATCCAGCGCTTAGCAATGGCTTGCCCGCCAATGTCGGCTCGAACAATGTGACGACATCGCTGACGCCCGCCGGAACCATTACCGTCGTCCACCCGCTGCAGGGCATGCAGTTCGACAGCAACGGCAATCTGGTCCCTTTCCAGTTCGGTTACTTGTATAACAGGGCTAGGCCCAGCGCGCTGATGATCGGAGGCGATCCGAGCATTACGGATTACTACGGTGCCGTGGGGCCATTGGTCGTCGGAACGAAGCATATATCTCTGCTCAGTCACGCCGATTACGAGCTGACTGAATCGCTGACCCTGTCCGCCGAACTGGGCTATTCGAAGGTCGACGGCGGCCCGACGGGCGCCAACCCGCGATCCGATCCGAATGGCGCGCTTAGGATTAACCGCGACAATGCCTATCTGACGCCGGGGACGGCGGCGATGATGGATGCGGCGAGGGTCAGCTTCATTCCGGTGAGCCGCATCAACTTCGAGCTCGGCCCGAATGTATATAGTTCCACCAACGAAACCTGGCACGCCTTTGCGGGATTGAAGGGTGAAGTCTTCGGGGACTGGAAATGGGACGGCTATTATCAATTCGGGAGAACTAACGGTCGCCAAAGCAACGCCAACTCGCGACTGGAGCAGCGCTGGAAGGATTCGATCGACGCGGTTTTCGCGCCGGCTGGACTTCCCGGAATCGCAGCCGGGACGATCATTTGCCGCACGACGATCGCCAATCCGACGAACGGGTGCGTCCCCGCTAATATCATGGGGCCAGGAAAGGTAAGCGCGGCAGCCGCAGCCTGGGCCAACACCATTGCCTTTTCCACCCGTCACTTCACTGATCACACTTTCGCGGCAAATTTTCGCGGTACGCTGATCGAAGGCTGGGCGGGGCCGATATCGGCAGCATTCGGCGCGGAGTATCGGACGAGCAACTCCAAAGGCGACAACGATCCAAACAGCAAGGCGGGGCTGTTCTCCCAGATCGCCTGGACCTTCCTGCCCTCGACGACGCAAAAGGTGACGGAGTTCTACGGCGAACTCAACCTGCCGGTGTTCAAGGACTGGGCACTCGGAAAGTCTTTCGAGCTGGACGCCGCGGTTCGTCAGACGCACTATAGCTTATCGGGCAGTGCGACGACTTGGAAGGCTGGTGCAGTATACCAGCTGAACGACGACTACATGCTTCGCGTGACCCGGTCGCATGACATAAGGGCGCCATCTCCTCTGGAGCTGAACCCCAACAGGACCACGACGACATTTTCGCTCGCCGATCCGAAATATGGCGTCCAGTATCTCATGCCGACCTTCAGCGGCGGCAACCGGAACCTGAAGCTGGAAACGGCCGATACGTTTACGGCGGGCATTGCCATCAAGCCACATTGGTTTCCGAAATTCGCCCTATCCGTGGACTTCTATGACATCACGGTAGACGGCGCGATCGACATTCCGTCGGCTAACCTGGCCGTCAACATATGCCGTTCGGGTAGCAATCCGGCGATCTGCACGCTGGGTACGGACGGGAACGGCAATCCGGATCGGATATTGGCGCTCTTTGCCACCTACCAGAATATCAACAGGCTGCGGACTCGGGGATGGGAGTTCGTGGCCAAATATTCGATCGATCTCGCGGATGTGAGTGGCTTCCTCGGCGGCAATATCGACATCGCCCTCAACGGCTCGCTCGTAAACAAACTAACGACTGAGCTGCCCGACGGGACCAAAAAGGAGCTATCGAACTTCACGGGTAACTCCGGCGGCGTAACCAACATCGTGGGTGTTCCGCGGTGGCGCGGTGATGCGGTGATAACCTATTCACAGCCGACGTTCTCGATCACCGCTCATGCTTCCCACATTCCAAAGGGGCTGCAGAACCCGGACTGGATTGGTCCCGAGCAAGACGGATATAGTCCGTACCTCCCGAACAGCGTGACGTATAACCATGTATCGTCACGAACCTATTTCGATCTGAGCGGCAGGGTGAAATTGTTTGGAGACGAAGGCCGCAACATCGAAATGTTTGGAGGGGTGACCAATGTCTTTGATACTGATCCCCCGCCAGAACTGCGGCTGAACGGTAATGGATTGTATTTCAACCCCATTGGTCGGGCCTATAAGATAGGACTCCGCGCAAGGATGTAGATTTTACCAGAAATCATTCTCAGTTAATGAATATGACTGAGAATGATTTTGGTCAGAGAGGTTTGGTCATGTCGCATTTAATAGGCAAATTCATTCTTGCTATCGCTTTGGCAGTTGTCCCTGCTGCGATCTTGGCCGAACCCCTACGCGTTGTCGGGAACACCCAGGTCTTTGAATCCGGCGCCCTGGCTCTGGCGGCGGAAACGTCCCCCAAAGGAACGGTGGAGTTCAGCCTGGGCGGGGTGCCCAACCTTTGGGATACCGGGCTGCCTGCGTTGACGGCGGTCGTTACCGCCGGAGGTCCAGTAGCGCCTACGTCCCATGACAGGCTCGCGGATCTGGCGGCCAACGCCGAAACCCAATTCCTGCGTGCCACGGTTGCCCATCCCGATGGGCGCTATCTTTTCACCGTGGTCGAGGGAATTTATCGCATTGTTGGCCGCAAGTCCAAAGGCATCGCCCATGAAACGGACTTGAAGGGAAAGCGCATCGCCACATATCCTGGCACGTCGGCGGCGTTCTATCTGCGCAAAGTGCTTGAGCGATCGGGCCTGACGGAAAAAGACGTCACAATCGTGCAGTTGCCGCCGAAAGCCTGTGCCGAAGCGCTGATCGCGGGGACGGTCGATGCGATGTCGATGTGGGAGCCCCACGCCGAAGATGCGATTCGTACGATTGGTGCCGACGTGATCACCTTCCAGCCTGCGGACGGGTATCGGGAAATCTATTCGCTCTACGCAACCGCCGCGACCCTGAACAATCCCACCAAACGAGCGCAGATCGTGGCATATGTTCGCGAGATGATCCTGGCTTGTAAGCAGGGGACGACCAATCCGGGGCGCATTCAGGCTCTTCTTTCCGTAAATACGGGCCGTTCGAAAGAGGACATTGCCGCTGCCTGGAATTATAATCTTTTATGCGCCACCTCGCCGAATATCCTCGACGTGATGGTCGAGGAGGAAATCTGGCTTGCGGCGCAGGACGGTCGTGAACCCAGGACTCGGCAGCAAATAGCCACGCTGATCGATTCGAGTGTGTTGGATGAGGCAAAGCGCCTGAAATGATAGCCGCGGATCATGGCGCCGCATTCTATGCCATGTCGTTAGTCTGATGTGGCCTTCTCATGCCGGAGATCGGCCTTTGATGCCTGCGGATTATCGGTTCGCCCAAGATACGCTACCTTTCGGCGGGCTGTACCTAGTTCGTCGACGTGATCCTGTGGTGGCGAGTCCGCGCTGCGCCACCACCCGCCGTAAGGCGTAGCCCGTGACCATCCGGCCACGAGAAGCGCAGACACTGGGCGCTTTCAAGGCGCGGAAATCCCGGCCGTCGAAGTGCGGGATGTCGAAGTGATGAACGATAGACCAAGGTCGCGATGGTCGATCGCGGTTTGCTGGTGAGGGCCATGGATAGTTTGAAATTTTATATCGACGGCGCATGGACCACCCCCCTGTCGCCCTTGGCGCTGGACATCATCAATCCCGCCACGGAGGAAGCGTTTGCGCGGATCAGCATGGGTTCGCATGCCGATGTCGATCGTGCCGCCAGAGCCGCCCGCGTCGCCTTTGCCCAATTTTCCCGGACAAGCGTGGAGGAACGGCTCGGCTATCTGCGACGGATTATCGACGGTTTCCGCTCCAATCTGCAAGAGCTCGGACGCATGATGACGCTCGAAATGGGCGCGCCGATAACCTTCGCAACCGAGCGTCAGGCAACCGTTGCGCTCTTCCATTTCGAAGAAGCGGCACGTGTGCTGGCGAATTACAGGTTCGAGGAACGGATGGGCCCGGGCATTGTACGCCGCGAGCCGATCGGCGTCTGCGGCCTGATCACGCCGTGGAACTGGCCGCTCAACCAGGTCGCCTCAAAGGTCGCACCTGCGTTGGCAACGGGCTGTACGGTCGTTCTCAAGCCGAGCGAGATCGCTCCGCTCAGCGCGATGCGCCTGGCGGAGATCATCCACGATGCCGGCGTTCCGCCCGGCGTGTTCAATCTCGTCAATGGTCACGGCCCGACAGTCGG
The DNA here is from genome assembly GCF_001428605.1 of Sphingomonas sp. Root720. GTDB lineage: Bacteria > Pseudomonadota > Alphaproteobacteria > Sphingomonadales > Sphingomonadaceae > Rhizorhabdus. The sequence continues at coordinate 682,716 of NZ_LMID01000013.1, read as the reverse complement.
CGAAGCTATCGCATCGCATCCCGAGATCGACATGGTCTCGATCACCGGATCGACCGGGGCGGGCATCAAGGTGGCCAAGCTCGCAGCAGATACGGTCAAGCGCGTCGCGCAGGAACTGGGCGGGAAATCCGCCAACATCATCCTCGCGGACGCCGACCTGCCGGCCGCGGTGACGGAGGGCGTACACGCCTGCTATGTCAACGCCGGCCAGAACTGCCAATCGCCCACACGTATGCTGATACCACGTGCGGCACGCGCCGTTGCATTCGAGGCCGCGCGTGCGGCGGTCGGTAGCATTCGTCTTGGTGACCCGCTCGATCCGGCAACGACAATGGGCCCCCTCGTCAGCAAAGCGCAGTTCGACAAGGTCCAGGCCCTGATTCAGACCGGCGTCGATGAAGGAGCCACCCTGATAGCGGGAGGCGTGGGACGTCCCGCCGAACTGAATCGAGGATTTTACGTTCGGCCGACCGTGTTCGGCGACGTCACCCCCGATATGACGATTGCCCGCGAAGAAATCTTCGGCCCCGTGCTGTCGATCATGAGCTATGATGACGAAGAGGAAGCCATTGGCATCGCCAACGATACGCCATTCGGGCTCGCGGGCTTCGTCCAGTCGGCCGACCGCGATCACGCGCTTCGGGTGGCCGCACGCATTCGAGCGGGCCGCGTTTATCTCAATGGCGCGCCATTCGACCGGAGCTTGCCGTTCGGTGGCTATAAGCAATCCGGAAACGGACGTGAATTCGGCATTTTCGGCTTCGAGGAATATCTCGAGGTGAAGGCGATCCTGGGCTAGGGCCACCGCGGCGGCGAGCTGGTGTCCGCCCAACGGCGTCGCAACATGTCCGGCCCGTTCCTGGCGGCCAGCCGTGCCAGACCTCATTTTGGCCTATCGCACGGTGGCGCGTTTCGGCGGGAGTTTTCCCGATCAGCTCGGTTTGAAAATCCCGCATCCCCCTTGGTAGACACGGCATCTTTCCCGAACCTCGTGCTGTCGCCTGGCGGCATATTCGCTGAGTGTGACGGACCAAGACGCCTCATGGCAGCATTCAAATCGAAGTTCCGTAGAACGGAAACTTCAGTCTCTTGCGTTGCACCTGTGCATATCCCTGGTGAAGTTGGCCTTGGGTTGGCCTTGGGTTGGCCTTGGGTTGGCGATGGCCTGTGTAGGGAGGTTAGCGATCTTGAATATGACCGAACGCCAGGCGCTGATAGCAGGGCTGGAGGCGGCGCGGCGGACGCGTGCCGCGGTAGCATTGCCGCGTGTCGATCATCCCGAGCTGACGCTGGAGACGGCCTATGTCGTGCAGCAGGATTGGGTCGCATCACGTATCAAAAACGAGGGGCGGCGGGCGATTGGCTACAAGGTGGCGTTAACAACGCGCGGGCTACAACGCGCATTCGGCACGGACGGGCCGGTGTTTGGCGTGTTGCTCGACGACATGGAATTTGACGAAGGCGCGCCGATTCCAATTGACCGGTTCGTTGCGCCGAAGGTCGAGATGGAACTTTGCTTTCGCATGGCCAGACGACTAGCGGGCCCGTGCAGCGAGGCGGATGCGATTGCCGCGATCGACTGGATCGCGCCGGCGATCGAGATACTCGATAGCCGCACAGTGATGTTCGATCCCGCGAGCGGTCAGGCGCGGTCCGCCATCGATATCGTCGCAGACGCGGGTGGCGCGGCGGGCTTCGTCGTGTCGCCGCGTCGAATGAGCCAGGGCGACACGGATCTTAGTCGCATGGGAGCGGTGCTCTACCACAACGGCGAAGCTGAGGATTCCGGGCTATTTTCGCTTGTGTTCGGACGGCCGGAGCGCGCGCTGACGTGGCTCGCCGGGGCACTGGCAGAGCAGGGCCGGGCAATCGAGGCGGGAGACATGGTTCTCTCGGGATCCGTAATCAAACCTTATCCCGTCGCGCGCGGGGATCGGTTCGAATTCGACTATGGTTCCTCTGGAACGATCGCGTTACGCTTCGAGTAAATCTTTGATCGCATCCGTGTGGTGGCGTGGGTCTCGACACGAGACGCGGACCGCCTCAAACTCAGCCGGTATACTACACCTCGGGCTTGAACATCTGCGCTCCGACCTCAAAGCGCCGCGATATAGCCGCCGTCGAGCGCGATGGTCGATCCGTTGACATAAGCGCCAGCGCGGGAGGCGAGGAAGACGCATGCACCCTGGATATCCTGCGGTGTGCCGGCGCGCTTGACCGGGATGTAGGTCTCGATACTTTTCCTGACCGCCTCCGAGCCGGTATCGGTAAGGCGCGAATGAAATGGACCGGGGGCGATCGCGTTGACCCGAATCTGCTCGAGGCCGAGCCGCTTGGCCAATGCGCGCGTCAGATGATGGATCGCTGCCTTCGACGCGCCGTAGGGATAGGCTTCCCAGTTCGGGATGTGCAGCCCCCCGATTGAACCGATATTGATGACGCTTGCATGATTTTCGGCACTCGCGGCGGCGCGTAGCAAGGGCAGGGCTTGCTGTGTAAGCAGGAATGGTGCGCGCAAGTTGACGTCCATCACGTCGTCCCAAGCTTCTGCGCTGACGTCGGCGATAGGGCCGCGATTGTTGGCGCCGGCATTATTGACGAGGATATCGAGCCTCGTTTCATGCGCTTTGAGCGCGTCGATCAAGGCGGCAGCGCCGTTCGCCTCTCGGAGGTCTGCGGCCAAGCCGACACAATGCCCGCCCGCGACCGCGATTTCGGCAGCTGCTTCCCGGGCGTGGTCAAGGTCGCGCGCTGCGATATAGGTTCTGACACCGCGCCTGACATATCCTTCAGCGATCATCGCGCCGATCCCGCTGGTTCCGCCAGTGACCAAGGCAACCTTGCCCGCCACGTCAAAAAGGTCGTCTGCCATCGCCGTCACCATCCTTCACTTTGCATCGCTGCCGCGCTGGAAATGACATGTGCGATTGGCAGCATGCTATCAACGGGACGATCCGTACATTCCGGCATGCAGAAAATTGCGATCCCAACGAACGTACGCAGCCCACACCCGCTATCTATTCTGCAGCGCTATGGCCCGCCGACCAACATCCCGCCTAGCCGGGCGCTCGCGGCATGATCCGGCATGGCCATCTGCCTTGCCGGAACAGCAATGCTGTCTCGTCGTGCAACGTCGAGTTCTCTTGCGACACAAACGGGCTCGTCCGATCTCTGTCCGAGATGTTCGAAATCGCGCTTCCGGAAACTACTTGATGCGGGTGAGCGCCATTCAGAACGTCATTACCGGAGGCATCTTCAAACCGGTGTCGATGCCGACGATCGTATAGAGCAGCACGAGCATGCAGCCATGCGCCATCGAAGATCAATCATGATGGCGTATCCGTTTGGCGCGATAACGGGTCGAAAATGGTCAGCGCATCATCGTGTCCTGACGGCAGAAAGATTCGCGCACGATATTCTCTCTCAATAAAATGGACGTCGGGTATCGAGAGAAACGCAGCCGCATTCCAAGAAACTGCGTGTATCCCATAGAGGATCACCAACTATCGGAACGCTGACAGGCGGACCGGAAGTCGATCTGTCCTCGTCTGGGTGGTCCATCGCCTATGATAGTTTGGATCCCGAAAGGGACGTCGAATGCCGAGCAAGAAGCACGAGCCGGAATGGATGATCGGCAAGCTGCGTGAAGTTGAGATCGTGCTGGCGCAGGGCGGAACTGCGGCCGGAGCCTGACGCGCAGAACGTCGTTTCCTCGGCGACTTCCGTGCCTGGTGGGGCTCGCGGCTTGCAGCTGTTCGCAAGCGGCAGCCAGGGCTTGGCGCGTCGCAAGGGCGACGGCCTTGCATGCGGCTGATGGCTCAAAAATCAGAAGCGGGTCTTGCGAACCGGAATTGCGGTGGTCTGCTTGATTTCCGACAGGGTCACCGTCGACTGGACATCCTGTACGCCGGGCAGCTTCAAGATCACGCGGAAGATGAACTTCTGATACCAGTCGAGCGATTCCGCGATGATCTTCAGCAGCACGTCGCGCTCGCCGAAGATCGTGTGGCACTCCATGATCTCGGGCGTATTCTCGATTTTCCGGTTGAACTCGGCGCGCAGCTCGTCGCTCAGGGTCACCATCTTCAAGGTCGCGAAGATATAGAGGCTGTCGCCGAATTTCTTGCGGTCGAGCACCGCCACCTGTCCGGTGATATAGCCCTCGTCGCGCAGCCGCTGGAGCCGCCGCCAGCAGGGCGATTGCGACAGGCCCACCCGCTCGGCCAGTTCGGTCGTCGACAGTGCGGCGTCCTTCTGGATCTGCTCCAGTATCTTGATGTCGATCGGTGTCAGCGCTTCGGTCATGGGGCCCTCGTCCGGTTGCGAACATGTTCCGAGAGAGCCGGCTTTCGCGCAACATAAATTTTCCGGGTATAATGCGATTATCGGCCAACATTATCTGCGGACGCGCCGGATTGTCATAGCGGCGGCACGGCATGGCGGGGCCGTGGCGTGTATATTCGCCTGCCGCCCGGAGAATATTCTATGCAGTCGCGTACCGCACGTCGCTAAACTTCGCATAACCATTTCGCGAAGCCATCCATAAAGTGACCTGATCGGAGGGCCTCTCGCACATGATGATCAGAACCGCTTTCGTCCCGTTCGTCCTGGCATCGGTGACCGGCCTTGCCATCGCCCTCGCGGCGCCCGCGATAGCCCAGCAGGACGGCGCGCAGCCGGTTCGCGACCAGGTCGATCATCCGGCCGTCGTCACGAAGCACAAGGGCCGGTTCGGCGGGCAGAGCATCGCCTATACCGCGACGGTCGAGGGGATATCGGTGATGACGGGCGCCAATGAAGGCGCGAAGATCGTCAGCTTCGCCTATACCCGCGACAAGGTCGATCCGGCGAAGCGGCCGGTGATGTTCCTGTTCAACGGCGGGCCGATCGTCGCCGCGCAATATCTGCATATCGGCGGCATCGGGCCGAAGCGGGTCGCCTATCCCGACGATGTGAAGGCCGATCCGTCGACCTTCGCCCTCGTCGACAATATTTATTCGCCGCTCGACGCGGTCGACATGGTCTTCGTCGATCCCGCCTCGACCGGGTTCAGCCGGGTCGCGCCGGGCACCGATCCCAAGGCCTATTTCTCGGTAAAGGCCGATGCGGCCCAGTTCGCCGCCTATATCCGCGCCTGGCTGAAGCAGCATGGCCGCGAAGGGTCCCCCGTCTACCTGACCGGCGAAAGCTACGGCACCAACCGCGCGGCGGAAATTGCCGGGCAACTCGCCGACGGCCCGGTCCCGCTGCCGCTGGCCGGCATCTTCCTCTATGGGCAGGCCGCCAACATCATCGAATATTCGCAGCGTGCGGCCAACGTCACCAGCTATGTCGCTTCGCTCCCGACGATCGCCGCGATCGGCTTTTATCACGGCAAGGCCGATCGCAAGGGGCGCTCGCTCGAAACCTTCCTCGCCGAAGCGCGCAGCTTCGCCAAGGGCGACTATCTGACCGTCCTTTACCAGGGCAACGCTGCGTCGGATGGCGACAGGCGCCGGATCGCCGATCGCCTGGCGGAATATAGCGGCATCGCTGCCGACTGGTATCTCGCCAACGATCTGAAGATCACCAAGGAACGCTACCGGGTCGAGCTGCTCAAGGATCAGGGCCTGCTGCTCGGGCGGTCCGACGCCCGCTATACCGCACCGATCACCGACAAGGGCAGTGGCGCCGACCCGGCCGACGTGCTGATGCAGGGCGTGCAGACGTTCATGCCCATCTACCTGCGCCAGGATCTGAAGGTCGACTGGAAGGATCCTTATGTCCCCGCGGTCGCGATCGCCAGCCTGGAGGATTGGGGCTGGGGCGACGGTACCAGCCCCTTCGCCGACTGGCCCTATTACAAGGGCATCACCAGGATGATGACGCTCAACCCCGGCTTTCGCCTCCTGATCGGCAACGGCACCTACGATACCCAGACGACGATGGGTGCGGCCGAGCTGCTGGCGACCCAGTCGGGCTGGGATCCCGCCCGCGTTACGCTGCGCTATTATGATGGCGGCCACACCGGCTATTCGGTGGCGGCAACCGCCAAGGCGATCGGCGACGACATCCGCGCCCTCGTCCGCTGATCCCGGGGAAATTCGATGGAGATTGCTTTCCACGATGTCGGACAGGGCGAACGGCTGTTCGACTATCCCGACCGCATCGCGGCGATGCGCGGCCTGCCGGAGGCCGGCAAGGCGCTGCCGCCGCGGCAGATCGTCCACGGGCCGGACGACGCCACCATCGGTCCGGCCGGCGAAATCCACGCCGGCATTCCCGTCGGGCACGAAAGCCCCGACCAGATGACGACGTACAAGTCCCTCCTCCCTGTCGTGCAGGATCTCGCCACCACGGCGTACGTCCATGCGCGCGCCACTTCGGAAGGCTCTGCCGCGTGAAGACGCCGTTTCTCAATACCCTCCTGGGCGTGCTGCTGCTCGGCGCGTCGGCCACCGCCTTCGCCGCGACGGAGACGTTCTCGATCCTCTCCAATGGCGAAAAGGTCGGTTCGGTCGTCGTCGACAGCGAGGGGGACCGCGCCAGCGTCGACTACCGGATCGACAATAATGGCCGCGGCCCCAAGCATCGCGAGGAGCTGACCTTCGGCGCCGGCGGCATCCCCACCGCCTGGACGATCAAGGGCACGTCGCTGATGGGCGGCACGGTGGACGAGAGCTACCGCTGGTCGGGCGGCCGTGCGCAGTGGAGCAGCCAGGCCGATACCGGCAACATCAGGGCGAAGCGGGCCCCGCTCTATGTCGTCAACGATGACAGCCCCTATGCGGTCTGGGTCTATGCCCGCGCCGCCCTTGCCCGACCCGACCACGCCATCCCGGTGCTGCCCTCCGGGAAGATCGCCCTCGAACAGCTCAAGACGATGACGATCGGCGAAGGCGACGCCGCGACCGAAGTCACCGCCTGGCGGCTGACCGGCGTCCAGCTCAACCCCAGCTATCTGCTGCTCGACAAGGACCGCAAGCTGTTCGCGCTGTTCGGTCCCGGCGGCGACGGCACGACGATCCGCGAGGGCTATGAGGCGGCGGTGCCGATGCTCGGCAAGCTCGGCGGCGAGCTGGAGACCGAGCGCGCCCTGACGCTCCAGCAGAAGCTGGCGCACCGCTTCGATGCTCCCGTCCGCATCCGCAACGTCCGCGTTTTCGATCCCGACAGCGGCACGCTGTCGCCGCTGTCGACCGTCGTTGTGATGCGCGACACGATCACCCAGGTGATCGCCGACGACCGGCTGCCGGTGCCCGAAGACGAGGTGGCGATCGATGGCGAGGGCGGCACCGTCTATCCCGGCCTGCACGACATGCATTCGCACGCCACCCTGCCGTCCGGTCTGATGTACCTCGCCGCCGGGGTCACCGCGACCCGGGACATGGGCAATGACAATGGCTTCCTGCAGGACCTGCTCACGAAGATCGATGCCGGACAGGTCGCCTGGCCGCGCATCCAGCCCAACGGCTTCATCGAGGGCCGCAGCCCCTATTCGGCGCGCTTCGGTTTCATCCCCGCCTCGGTCGACGAAGCGCTGAAGGACGTTCGCTGGTACGCCGACCGCGGCTATGCCGAGATCAAGATCTACAATTCGATGAACCCCGACTGGGTGAAGCCGATCGCCGCCGAGGCGCACCGGCTCGGTCTGCGCGTCACTGGCCATGTCCCCGCCTTCGACACGCCCGACCGGGTGATCGAGGACGGCTATGACTCGATCGCGCATCTCAACCAGCTGATGCTGGGCTGGATATTGCGCCCCGAGGAGGATAGCCGCACCCCGTTACGCCTCACCGCGATGGCGCGCGGCGGATCGCTCGACCTCGATTCGGAGCGGGTCCAGAAGACCGTCCGGCTGATGAAGCAGCGTGGTACCGCGCTCGATACCACCATCGTCATCCTCGAACAGCTGATGATGAGCCGCGCGCGGCAGGTGCCGATGGGGCAGGAGGATTTCCTGTCGCACATGCCGGTCGGCTTCCAGCGCTACCGCAAGCGCTCCTTCGTCACGATCGCCGACAAGGCCGAGGCCGACGCCTATCAGGCGGGCTATGACAAGATGCTCGAGACGGTGGGCATGCTGCACAAGCAGGGTATCCGGCTGCTGCCCGGCACCGACGACGCGACCGGCTTCTCGGTCCAGCGCGAGGTCGAGCTCTATGTGAAGGCGGGGCTGACCCCGGCCGAAGCGCTGCGCGCCGCGACCCTGGGGGCGGAAGAATTCCTTGGCCGTGCCGATCGGCTCGGCAGCATAACGAAGGGCAAGCTCGCCGATCTCGTGCTGGTGCCGGGCGATCCGACAAAGGACATCAGCGCAATCCGCCGGCCGCGCCTGGTGATGAAGGGCGGGACGGTCTATTTCCCGACCGAGATCTACACCGCGCTCGGCATCGAACCCTTCACGACCGCGCCCGCCATCCGTCCGGCCGTCAAGGTCGCGCAGCGGGACAATGGCGGCGACGCGGTCGGCTTCGGCTATGGGGAGCATTTCCATGGGGATTGATCGCGCGCTGATCGGATTGGCGATCGCGCTGGCCGCACTTCCGGCGACCGCCGCTCCACCCCAGGCGACTGCGCCCGCCGAGGTACCGGCACAGCCACGCGTCCTTCGATCGGAAGGGCAGGGGACGTTCGGCGGCACGAAGCTGCGCTATGCGGCGGCGGTCGAGGAGTTCCTCCTGCCGGGTGCGAGCATCTTCGCCACCAGCTATGTGCGCAGCGACGTCCGCGATGCGACCGGCCGGCCGGTGGTCTTCGCCTTCAACGGCGGGCCGGGCTCGTCCTCGCTCTGGCTGCACCTGGGCGTGATGGGGCCGCGCCGCGTCGATTTCGACGATGAGACGAAGCCGCGCACCGTCGCGCCCTTCGCCACCGTCGCCAATCCCGACAGCCCGCTCGACGTCGCCGACATCGTGCTGATCGATCCGCCGGGCACCGGTTACAGCCGCGTCCTTCCCGGCGGGAAGACCAGCGAGTTCTACGGCGTCGAACAGGATGCGCGCGCGATGGTGCAGGTCGTCCAGCAATGGCTGCGCCGCCACGGCCGCACCAATTCGCCGAAATTTCTCGTCTCCGAAAGCTATGGCACCGTCCGCGCGGCGGTGATGGCGCGGATGATGGCCGGCGGCCCGACCCAGACCGGTACGATGGACGCGCTCGCGCTCAACGGCGTCGTCCTGCTCGGCCAGGCGATGGACATGCGGGGCGGCGACGACGACCGCGCCTATCTCGCCATTCTCCCCTCGCTCGCCGCCACCGCCTGTCATTTCGGCAAGGCCGCGGCCGGCTGCACGCCCGCGGGGCAGGCCGAGGCGGCGAGGCACTTCATCGAGAGCAGCTATCTCGCGGCGCTCTATGCCGGGTCACGCCTGCCTGCCGAGCGCAAGGCGGCGGTCGCGCACGAGATGGCGGCGCTGATCGGCCTGTCGGAGAAGGATATCCTCGCCGCCGACCTGCGCGTCTCGGGCCCGGCCTTCGCGAAGCTGCTGCTGGCCGACAGGGGCGAGCGTATCGGCATGTACGATGCGCGCTTCACCCTGCCGCTGCAGGGGGCGGGCGGCGATCCGGTCGCCGACGATCCGGCGATGGGCCAATATGTGCCCGGCTTCGTCGGCGCCTGGGCCGATTATGCAGCGAAGATATTGAAGGTCGATCTCGATATTCCCTATGAGCCGATCGCCTTTCGCGACGTGAACGGCCGCTGGGATTATGGTTTCGGACCGGGCGTCCCCGTGGGAAAGAATTATGCGCTCGACCTTGCTGCCGCGATGAACCGCAATCCGGCGATGCGGTTGATGGTCGGTACCGGCTATTATGACCTGGTGACCCCGCTGGGCAGCGCCGACTATGTCCTGGCCCATGCCGGCGTGCCGCTCGCCCGTACCAGCGTCCGCGGCTATGCGTCGGGCCATGGCCCCTATCTGGGCGCCGAGGCGCGCACCGCCCTGGTCCGCGATCTCCGCGCCTTCCTGGTCGCCGCCAAGTGAACGCCCCTGCCGAACGCGCGACCCTGCGCAAGAGCGTCGGACTGGTCGGCGTCGTCACCTTCGGTGCCGGCACCGCGATCGGCGTCTCGATCTTCTCGATCCTCCAGCCGACCGCCGCGGTCGCCGGATCGGGCCTGCTCGCCGCGATCGGCGTGGCGGCGGTACCGATGCTCGTCTTCGCGGTCGCCTATGCCTATCTCGGCTCGGCTCTGCCGGTCTCCGGTGCCTCCTATGAATGGCCGACCCGCTTCATCCATCCCGGTGTCGGCTTCATGATCGCCTGGCTGCGCGTCATCGCCAATGTCGGTGCGCTGACGATCCTGTCGCGGGTGATGGTCAGCTATCTCGGCATGGTCTTCCCGATCCCGCTGAAGCCGGCGATGGCGGTGACGATCACCGCTGTCTTCGCGCTCAACTACGTCGGCGTGTCGATCGCTGCGAAGGTGCAGGCGCAGCTGATGGCGCTGCTGCTGATCATCCTCGCCGTCTTCGTCGGAACCGGCCTGCCGCATTTCGATCCCGCCCTGGTCGGCAATCCGCTCGATACGCCGCCGCTCGCTATCCTCGCGGTCGTGCCGCTGATGATCACCCTGTTCCTTGGGATCGAATCCGCGGTCGAGATCGGCGAGGAGGTGCGCGACGCCCAGCGCAACGTTCCGCTCGGCATCGCATTGGCGATCGGCCTGACCGCGCTGGTCTACGGCCTCGTCGCGCTCACCGCCCTGGGCCTCATCGGACCGGAGAAGCTGGCGGTCAGCCAGGCGCCGCTGCTCGACGCGTCGAAGGTGGTGCTGGGCGACCTGGCGATCCCGCTGATCGTCGGCGCCGCCTGCTTCTCGATCATCAAGTCGATGAACGCCGCTACGCTCACCTTTTCGCGCAGCCTGTTCGCGATGGGCCGCAACGGCGCGTTGCCCCACGCGATCGGCGCGATCCACCCGCGCTTCGGCACGCCGCACCGGGCGATCCTGCTTGGCTATGTCTGCGCCATGTCGGGGCTGATGCTGCCGCCCAGCCTCATCTTCCTGCTGCTCGCGGTCAACGTCCCGACCATGCTCAAATATATGGCCTGCGCCTATTCGGCGACCGTCGTCGCGCGCCGCCATCCCGAGATCCACGCCCGTTCCGCGCTGCGCTTGTCGCGCGGGACGGTGGTCGGGGTCGGCTATGCCGGCGTGGTCTGCGCGCTGCTGGTGGGCGCGTTCGGTATCGAAGCCGACCCGCGCCCCTATCTGCTGGTCGGCGGCTGGCTGATCGTCGGGCTGGTCTACTGGTTCGCCAAGGGCTGGATCGATGCCCGCGGCAAGGCCAAGCGCGCTTTGCGCGAATAAGCGATCAAATTATGCGCAATGGCGGGTCCCTCCGCTCAGATAGAATAATTAGTGCCCGCCGGCGCCGGTAGAGAAACGCCATGTCGAACGAAGAAACCATGCCGTCGCCGGCGACGTCCTCCGAAGAGGGAAGCTACGCGCAGTGGGTCCGTGGCGCCCTCGCCACCGCCCGCGCGCACCAGGGAAATGCCGTCAGCCTGTTCGAAAGCTCGGTCCCCGAGCCACGCGAATTGCTGCGCAACACGGTGCTGGACGCGGTCGAGCCCAATTTCTCGCGCTATTATGTCAGCGCCTTCGGCGACGGGAATCCGTTCGTCCGCGACATGCTGGCGGAACGCTACGCCGTCGACCGCGATCAGGTCCTGTGCACCACCGGTGCCACCGGTGGTCTGTCGCTGATCTACCGCGCCTTCCTGAAGCCCGGCGATCATGTCCTGATCGAAACCCCGGGCTTCGACCTGTTCGGTTATCTGGCCGAGGCGTCGGGCGCGACGATCGATCGCTTCCACCGCAGCGGTACCCGCTTCTCGATCGACGTCGCCGAGGTCGAGGCGCGGCTGCGGCCGAACACCCGGCTGGTGGTTCTGTCCGACCTCCACAACCCCTCGGGCATGGCGGTGCCGCAGGACGTGTTGCGCGCGCTGGCCGGACTGGCCGAGCGGCGCGGCTTCCTGCTGGTCGTCGACGAGGTCTACGGCGACTATGCCGCGGCCGAGCGTCGGCCCGGCGCGGCGGCGGCGCTGTCGCCGGCGGTGATCAGCCTGTCCAGTCTGACCAAGATCTACGGCCTCGGCGTGCTGCGCTGCGGCTGGATCGTCGGCGCGCCGCAGGTGATCGAGACGCTGCGCCGCCTGAACGGCCGGATCGAGTTCGGCATCTCGACCCTGTCGCACGCGATCGCCGCGCACGTCATGACCAACGCCGCCGTTTTCGGCCAGCATTCGCGCAGCTATGTCGAACGATGCCGGCCGCGCTTCCAGGCCTGGTTCGAGGAGATGGTCGCCGAGGGACTGATGGGCGGCGAACTGCCCGACGACGGCTGCATCTGCTTCCCGTCGCTGCCCGGCATCGCCGACAGCCGGACCTTCTCCGAATGGCTGATCGCGCGCTCGGGCGTGATCGTTGCGCCGGGCGAATATTTCGGCGCGCCCGGCCATGTCCGCATCGGTTTCTGCCAGGAGGACGACAAGCTCGAAGCGGGGCTGCGTGGGCTGGAAGAGGGGCTGCGCGCCTATGCGCGGGAGTTCCAGCCGATCGGTTCGGCCTGACCGGCCGGACCGGCGGGTGGGGCGGCTGGGAAATCTTGATCCAACTCGGCCGCAATCGGCGAAAATCTATGCGCGAAGCCGGTCGGCAGACCTGAATGAGAATAAATTTGGCGGCGGCTGATGGCTAATTTGCTGCTGCCTCGGTGAGGGATGTCCGCAGCGCCCGACGATGATGATCGCGTGGCGACGGACGGGAAAAGAGGTTCCGAACTGGATGTGGCTGGTCCCGCGGGGGGGCTGCCGATCCGCGGGTTCAGTGGAGGTACGAAGAATGAAAAATGTGAAACACGCCATCTCCATGTCGGCGGCGGTCATCGCCCTGGCGGCATCGATGCCGGCCATCGCGCAGGAAGCGCAGGCGGCAGAGGATTATTCGGCCGGCGACATCGTCGTCACCGCGCAGAAGCGCGCCGAGCGTCTGATCGACGTGCCGGTCGCCATCAGCGCCATCTCGGCCGACGCGCTGACCACGCAGAACATCAACCGCCTGTCGGAATATTTCGACCGGGTTCCGGGTCTCCAATATTCGAACCAGCGCGTGTCGGGCCTCGCGTTGCGCGGCGTCACCACCGGCGGCGCCACCGCGCCGACCGTCGCGCTGCTCGTCGACGACATCCAGTTCGGCGGTACCACGGGCACCGGCCAGCCGCCGCTCCCCGATTTCGACGCCAGCGCGGTCAGTCGGGTCGAAGTGCTGCGCGGACCGCAGGGCACGCTCTACGGCGCATCGAGCCTCGGCGGCCTGATCAAATATGTCCTCAAGGAACCCGACACCAAGGAATTCTCGGGCCGCGTCGAGCTGGGCGGCACCGCCGTCTCGCACGGCGACACCGGCTATGCGGTGCGCGGCTCGGTCAACATCCCGATCAACGATTGGCTGGCGGTGCTGGGCAGCGGCTTCAAGCGTGAGGACGCGCCCTATCTCGACAATGCCCATCCGCAGGCGCTGAAGGCGAAGGACGTCAACACCCGTGACGTCTGGGGTTTCCGCGGCGCCGCGCTGATCAAGCCGGCCGACAATTTCCGCGTCGTCCTCTCGGCGCTGCGGCAGAAGACCGACGCGACGAACAGCGACTTGGCGATCACCTCCGGCGGCGTTCCGGTGTGCGTCGCCTGCACGCTCGCCGCCGCGCCGATCCCGGCGACCGCGAAGACCACCTTCGAGCCGGTATATGGCGACCTGACGATCCGGTCGATCGACTCGATCAACAAGGCGAAGTTCCAGCTCTATTCGGCTCGCGGCGAACTCGAGCTCGGTGGCGTCACCATCACCTCGATCAGCGCCTGGAGCCGCGCCGACAACGTCATCACCAGCGACGTGACCAACGTCTTCGGCGGCCTGCTGCGGTCGGTCTACGGCCTGTCGGCGACGCCGACCGTCCAGATCGCCAATGCCGACCGGACGCATAAATTCTCGCAGGAACTGCGCCTCGGCGGCGACATCGGCACCAGCTTCACCTGGCTGGCCGGCGGCTTCTATACCGTCGAGCATGCCGCGACCGACCAGACGCTGATCGCGTCCGGCAGCCTGACCGCGACGCCCTATATCGGTACCGGCCCCGGCACCTATCGCGAATATGCCGGCTTCGGCGACCTGACCTGGCACGCCACCGACAAGCTCGATATCCAGGTCGGCGGCCGTTACGCGCACAACAAGCAGCATAACGAGTCGACCCTGGACACCTCGCCGCAGACCGCGCCGGTCTTCGGTTCGGGCACCACGATCGCCGATTCCAGCGACAATGCCTTCACCTGGCTGATCTCGCCGAGCTACCATTTCTCGCGCGACATCATCGCCTATGCCCGCGTCGCCACCGGTTATCGCCCGGGCGGCCCGAACATCGCGGCGCCGCCGTCGGTGCCGAAGTCCTTCGCTTCGGACAAGGTGGTCAATTATGAACTGGGCTTCAAGGGCAAGGTCGTTCCCGGCCTGCTGACCATCGACGTCTCGCTGTTCCAGATCGACTGGAAGGATATCCAGCTCCAGGGCACCGACTCGATCAGCTCGCTCACCTTCCTCGCCAATGGCGGCAAGGCACGCAGCCGCGGTCTCGAGCTCGCGACCAACCTGACCCCGTGGTCGGGCATGACGATCGACACCAACCTGACCTTTACCGACGCGACCCTGACCGAGGACCTGCCGACCATCGTCAACGCCACCGGTCTCCGGGGCCTCGACGGCGACCGCCTGCCTTTCTCGGCCCGCGTCGCCGCCAACATCACGGCGAACCAGAGCTTCCCGCTGGGCGATCGGCTCGAAGGCAATGTCGGCTTCACCGTCGTCTATCTGGGCGACCGTGCGGGCACCTTCGTCACCAACGCGGCGAATGCGACCCGTCCGCGCATCACCCTGCCGGGCTACACCACCGTCGACGTGCGCGGCGGGCTGACCTTCGACCAGGTCTGGAGCGCGAACGTCTATGTCCGCAACATGTTCGACAAGCGCGGCGTCGCCGCCGCCGACAACCGCAACGGCGTCAACGTGCCGACCGCGCTGTTCATCCAGCCGCGCACGTTCGGCGTGACCCTGGCGCGGTCCTTCTGATGACGGCGGACGCGTATCGCCCGCTATGAAATACCGAGATGCGCAGGGGGCCCACTCCCTGCGCATCTTTTTTGTATAGACATATCGAGGTGAGAGCGATGCGTGGGGCGATGATCGGCAATATTCTGACGGGCCTGTCCCTGGCCCTCGCCCTGGGCACCGCCTCCATGGCGGGTGCGGCGGAATCCGACGGTTCCCTTGCCGTTACGCTGGCGCCAATCGCCGCACCCGCCGCCCCGACGCAGGTCGGCACCGTCGACGTCATCTTGCGCTTCGATGGCGTCGCCGCGGCCAGCGGCGAGCCGCTGCTTCGCCTGCCGATGGTCAGCAGCAATGTCGACACCGTCGCGACCGTGATCGCGGCGATCAGCGCGCGCGACGCGAAGGGGCCGCTCAGGCTGACCCACCGCGACGTCGACCTGCCCGAAACCGGCATGCGCGACGCGGTCGGCGGCGGCCCGTCGCGCGAATGGATCGCCGACCGCGCCGTCGAGGGGACGGTCACCGTCCGCTACAGCGTTCCGGCAGAAGCCACCCTGCCGCCGCGCGGCCCCGCGCCGCCCTTCTCCTTCACCGCCGATGGCGGCGGGGTGTCGGCGGCCGGCCATGTCTTCCTGCTGCTGCCGCCGGGCGACCATCGTTACCGCACCAGCTATGGCTGGGATCTGTCCCGCGCGCCGAAGGGCAGCCGGGGCGTCAGTTCGCTGGGCGAGGGAAGTGTCACCGCCGCCGAACCGCTCGACGGCGCGCAGATCCGCATGAGCTTCTTCATGGCCGGGCGGATCGGCACCTTCCCCCCAAAAATCCCGACCGGCGGCTTCTTCGGCGCGTGGCAGGGAGCGCCGGCCTTCGACGCGGGCGACCTGCTCGCCTGGACGGGCGCGCTCTACGATCGTTATGCCCGCTTCTTCGACCAGAAGGAGTCCCCGCCCTACGGCGTCTTCCTGCGCTACAACCCGATCAACGCGGGCGGCGGCGTCGGCCTGTTCCGTTCCTTCGTCGCCACCTTCGGCAGGGGCAAGGGATCGGATGCCGAGAAGATCAAGCTGACCCTGGCGCATGAGATGTTTCACACCTTCCAGCCCTTCATCGCCAGGCCGGCGGGGCTCGAATCCTCCTGGTTCGGGGAAGGGCTCGCGACCTTCTACCAGGCGCGGCTGCCGTTCCGCTTCGGCATGATCACGCCGGAGGCCTATCTCGCCGACATCAACTGGACGGCGGCACGCTATTATACCAGCGCGATGGCGACCGTGCCGAACCGCGAGGTACCCAGAGGCTTCTGGGCCGATACCCGCATCCGCACGCTGCCCTATGACCGGGGCATGCTCTATTTCGCCACGGTCGACGATGCGATGCGCAAGGCGTCGGGTGGCGCCAAGTCGCTGGACGACCTGATGTTCGGCATGCTCGCGCTCGAAAAGGCGGGCAGGACCACCGATAACGGCGATTGGGAAAAGCTGCTTGCCGAGCATCTCGGCCCCAGCGCGGTCGAGGATTTTCGCGCCTATCTGAACGGCGCGATGCCGCTGCCGGCATCGGATGCTTTCGGTCCCTGCTTCCGCCGGACCACCGCGAAGCTGCGTCGCTACGAACTGGGTTTCGCCACCGAGGTGCTGGCACAACCGAAGCGGATCGTCCGCGGTCTCGTCCCCGGATCGGCCGCTGCGCTCGCCGGGCTGCGCGACGGCGACGAGATCGTCGATCCGGTGCCGCAGGACGGCATCCAGGGGGAGCAGACCGAGCTGATCCGGCTGCGCATTCGCCGGGGAATGAAGACATTTCCCGTGACGTATCTGCCGCGCGGCGAGACGGTCCAGGCCTATCAGTGGGAGCCCGTGCCAGGCGAGTCAGGCAAGGATTGCGCGCTGTAGGCGTCCTGCCTCTCGCCGATGTCCCGTAAGATCGTGACGGTCGACGGCCAGGCGGGAACAGGGATGCGGACCAAGCCGTTGATCCATTCCCTCGAGAAAGGCCACGCACATGCCCCGCGACCCCAAAGACGATATCGCTCCAGAGCTCGACAATGGCGAGCAGCAGGACGCCGACCAGGCGCAGGACGTCGCCGACGACGCGATGGTGGTGAGTACCGACCTATCCGAGGAAAGCGAGCATGGCGGTTCGCCCGACAGGACTACCGTCATGCCGGACGATGCTCCGGATCTGGTCGACACGATGAACCAGATGGTGACGTCGGGCAGGATCGATAACGGCGCCTTCGCCGGCGAGCCGATGCACGACGACGAGGAAGACGGCCTGGGCGAGACCGACAGCGACGAGGACGATATCGAACCCCGCGGCGCGTGACGGTCCGTATCTGCACGGATCCATCATCGCGGCGTGGTGACAGGATAGCGGACCGATCCGATCAGGCCGCTCGGGTACGACCCGCGCGGAGCGCATCCTGTACCGCCGGCAGGAAGGCTCGCGCTATGCGGGCATAGCCTTCGGCGTTGGGATGCACGCGGTCGGGCAGGGTCAGCCTCGGATGGCCCAGCACGCCGGGAGGAAGGAAAGGTGCCACGGGCACGCCATGTGCCTGCCCCAGGGTATCGTAGAGCGCGGTACAGTCGCGGCCCAGGCCGCCGAGCCATGCGGGTGCGTCCATGCGTGCGAGCAGGACCGGAAGCTGGCAGCGGCCGAGTTCCATCAGGATCGCGTCGAGATTGCGGCGCGTGGTGGCAAGCGGGATGCCGCGCAACAGGTCGTTGGCGCCCAGTTCGACGATCACCAGATCCGGCCGATTGTCCAGCCGGCTGAGGATTCGCGGGAGGCGGGCGAGCGCACTCTGCGTCGTGTCGCCGGAGGCGCCTTCATTGTCGACGCGAGGACGCGGATGGTCGCAACGAAGCAGGGCTTCGAGCTGGCTCGCGAAGCTCTGGTGACGAGGGAGGCCATAGCCTTCGGTAAGGCTGTCGCCGAATGCGATGATGTAGGGGGACATTGGCTACAAGATGGTGTGATCGCGCGGTTTTTCCAGAGCCCTCTCCGTCGCGGGTCGATTTCGATCGGTCGAAGCTGCGGCCGAAGGGCATTGTTTCGTTCAACCCGGTCGCCGCGCCGCGCGGACGACCTCTTCGCAGGCTTTTTATCGGCCTTCGCCAGAGATCGGAACGGCTCCGCCCATCGATTGTTGCTGCATTGTTGCAATCGCTAGAGGGAAGCCAATGCTGGGCACAATCATTCTGATCATCCTTATCCTCGCGCTCGTCGGCGCGCTGCCGACCTGGGGATATAGCTCGGGCTGGGGCTACGGGCCTTCGGGCCTGCTTGGCGTCGTCGTCGTGATCCTTCTGATCCTCGTCCTGCTCGGCAGGATCTGACCGGAGCATCGAACCGGCCGTCGGCGCTCCGCGCGCCGGGGTCGGTTCGATCTCGCCCGCACGACGGGCGACATTGGGTGGCGGATAACCGCAGCGAGCGAATCCTACGCCGACGCCACCCGGGGCCTTGCCCCGCCAGTCCCATCGATCGGCAGACGGCCGCAAGGCGAAAGGACTGGGCTCGGACGGGCTCGGTCGACCAGCGCCGCGATGCGCATCCGTTGGCTGCGACGAGCAAGCCGACCGGTTAAACAGCAGCAGACATGGTCTCCCGGCGCGGTAGCCGTTATTGCCGCGGCACCTCATTCGGGGGATAGGGGGCCATGTCCGAGCAGATCGATCCCGAAATGGCGCGCCCCTGGCTGCTTCGATCGAAGCTCGAACTGCCTCGCAACAATGTTCGCCTCGTCGGCCGTCCGCGGCTGCGGGCTCGCATGCAGAGGTGGTTCGATCTCGATCTCGCCGCGGTGATCGCCCCGGCGGGCTATGCCAAGTCGACGACGGTCGCGGAATGGTGTCGCGAGGCCCGCGCCGCGGGGGCGGTCGTCGCCTGGCTGTCGCTCGACGAGGGCGATGCCGAGCCGACCCAGTTTCTCTCCTATCTGGTCGCATCGCTGTCGACCGCCGGGCTCGACCTGAAGGGCCTCGAGGTCGGTGCCGAGGAAGGCTTCTTCGCGAGCGGTATCCCGCCTGCGCTGTCGGCGGTCCTCGACGCGGTGGCCCAGGCCGGCCGGCCGGTGGTGGTCGTCCTCGACGATTATTACCGGCTGGGATCGACGGCGGTCGACACCATGTTGCGGGGGCTGTTGCAGAATGTCCCGGCGAACATGACTTTCGTCATCACCTCGCGCGGGTCGCTGCCGTTCGACATCGCGCATCTCCTGGCCGCCGGACGGGCCGACGAACTGACCAGCGAGGCGCTCCGCTTCACTGCCGACGAACTCGCCGCGGTCTTCGAGCAGCCGGTCTCGGAAGAGGCGCTGGCGCTGCTGCTCGAGCGGACCGAGGGCTGGCCGGTCGCCGTCCAGTTGGCGAAGCTGCTGGTCGGGGACGATCCGTCGAGCGTGCGGTTCGACAATTTCCATGGCGATTCGGGGCATATCGCGACCTATCTCGCCGACCAGATCGTCAGCAGCCTGGAGCCCGATCTCCAGTCGTTCCTGCTCCAGACGGCGCCGCTCGAACATTTCAACGACCGGCTCGCGGCCGCCGTCACCGAACGGGCCGACAGCCTCCAGACGATCGTCAGGCTCGAGCCGCTCGGCGCGCTCATCGTTCCGACGGTCGAGGGCGGCGCCGGCTATCGCTACCATCATCTCTTTGCCGAATATCTGCGCAACGAACAGCGCCGCCGCTTCGGAGACGATGCGGTCGACGAGGTTCATCGGCGGGCGTCGCGCTGGTACGAGCAGAACGGCTATATGTCGGACGCGGTCCGGCACGCGCGGCTCAGCGGCGATTATGCGCGCTGCGCCCGGCTGATCCAGGATGCCGGCGGCTGGGAGCTGATCCTGTTCGGCGGCATCGGCTATCTGCGCGGGCTGCTGCAGCAACTGCCCGACGCCGTCATCCACGCCTATCCGCGCATATCGGTGGCCAAGGCCTATTCCTGCATCAAGGACGGGCTGCTGCCCGAGGCGCGGACGCTGTTCGACATCGCCGTCTCCGCGCGCGACGGCGCGGGAGCGAGCGATCCGGCGCTGGAGCGCGACCTGCTCAACGTCGGCGTGCTGCTGACCGTCTATGAGGACCATCATATCGACCTCGCCGAGCTGGAGCGGCGCGACGCCGAACTGAACGGCATGGTTTCGGCCGATGCGGTGACGCGTTCGATCCTGGCATGCCATCTCGTCGTCTACGAACTGGCGCTGGGGCGCTTCGGCGCCGCCGACCGCCGCGCCCAGCAGGCGATGCGCTGGATGCGGCAGGCGCGGACCATGCTGGGGCTCAATTATTGCTACCTCCATGCCGGACTGGCGGCGCTCTACCAGGGGCGGTTGCGGGCGGCGGAGGCGCATTTCGGTGTGGCCCGGCGCATGGCCGACGAGAATTTCGCCTATGATCCCGGTCTGCGCGCGATGTCGCGCCTGCTGGAGAGCAGTCAGAAATTCTGGGCGGGCCAGCCGTCCGACCTGTCGGCCGAGCAGATCCGCGCCGATCTCGACCAGGTCGAGAGCTATGATGGCTGGGTCGACATCTATTACAGCGCGCTGATCGTCGAACATGGCGTACTCAACGATCCGGAGCGTGCGATCGAACGGCTTCGCCGCGTCGCGCGGGCACGCGGCCTCGACCGGCTGGATCGGCTGGCCGACGCCTTCACCCTGCTCGGGGAGGGCGCCGCCGACCGCACCACCATCGCGCTGGGGCTGCGGCAGGCGCTGCCCGACGACGGCTGGAAGACCGACTCGTTCGTCTGGCTCGCCTATCTCGAAAGCCGGCTGGGCCTTGCCGCGCATTTCGCCGCGATCGACCGGTCGCGGGCGATCCGCACGCTGACCGACGCGCTGGGCTGTGCCCGCGAACTCGGCGCCTTCCTGCACGTGATCCGGATATTGGTGGCCCGCGCCCAGCTGCTCGATCTCTCCGGGGCCCGCGCGCAGGCGATCGAGGACATGGTCGAGGCGCTGACCCTGGCGGCGCCCGAGGCCGCCTATGGGCCGTTCCTGACGAGCAAGGGGGCGATGCCGCTGCTGCGTGCCGTCGGCCGCCATGCGCAGGACGCCTATGTCGACATTCTCGTCGTCGATTTCGCCGCGACCCTGGTCGCCCGGCTGGCCCGGCAGGGCGACGCCCGCGGGGGCGAGGTCGGCGACGCGGGGCTGAGCCTGCGCGAGCGCGAGGTGCTCGAGGAACTGGCCCATGGCCGGTCGAACAAGGAGATCGCCCGCCTGCTCGACATGACCGAGCATACGGTGAAGTTCCACCTCAAGAACGTCTTCGCCAAGCTCGACGTGGCACGCCGGACCCAGGCGGTGGCGCGGGCCCGGGATCTCGGACTGATCTGACCTGCCCATTCGGGTAGGTTTTCGGGATCGAGGCGGCTTCACCTCCTCGAAATCCTCCCTTGGGCTATGCTTCCCCGACATTGTCTCGAAACCGCCATGGTCCGACACCGGCGATGGAGGAACCACGGACCGGAAGGGGGCGCCAAGCCCCGCCGGCGAGACATCCAAAGGGGAAAAGCATGACAAGTCCGTTCAGACGAATGCTCGAGGGTGGTGTGGCGGCGATGTGCCTGGCGGCGGCAGTGCCGGCCTGGGCGCAGCAGGACGCGGCGGCGGGGCAGACCGAGGGCATCGAGGACATCGTCGTCAGCGCGCGGCTTCGTAACGAGCGGATCCAGGACATTCCCCTCGCGGTGACGGCCTTTTCGGCGCAGTCGATCGCCGACCGCAAGATCGAGGACGCCAGCGATTTCCTGTCGTCCACGCCGAACGTGTCGATCAACCAGTCGCAGAGCGCCGGCGTTTCCTTCATCACGATCCGCGGCGTATCGCAGGTCCGCAACGGCGAGAGCCCGGTGGCGGTCGTCATCGACGGCGTCCAGCAGGTCACCTCCCGCCAGCTGACCCAGGAACTGTTCGACCTCGAGCGGATCGAGGTGCTGCGCGGCCCGCAGGGCGCGCTCTATGGCCGGAACGCCATCGGCGGCGCGATCGTGATCACCACCAAGGCACCGAGTGAGGAGCTCGAGGGGTCGGCTTCGGCAGGCTATGGCCGAGGCGACGATTACCGCGTGCGGGGTTCGGTCTCGGGCCCGCTGGCGGGCGAGGCGCTGCGCTTCCGCGTGTCGGGCGCCTATCGCGATCTGGGCGGCTATTATCGCAACGTCTATCTCGACAAGAAGGTCGACGGCAGCGAGGACCTGAACCTGCGCGGCCAGCTGTTTGCCCAGCTCGGTCCCGACTTCACCGCCGACCTGAAGGCCCAATATGGCCGCACCGAAGGCGGCGGCGGCAATTTCCAGTATCAGTCGGCCAATTTCGACCCGGCGCGGCCCTGCTTCCTCGATCCGGCCAATCCGTTCGGCGGGCCGGCGCCCGACGCGAACCGCGTGTCGCGGACCTATTGCGCGACCAACCTCGGATATAATCTGCGCACCACCAGGCAGGTGTCGCTGCGGCTGCAATATGATGCCGGCTTCGCGACGATCACCAACGTCACCGCCTATGACCGGGTGAAGGAATATATCTCCGGCGACCAGTTCGCCTATACCGCCAGCGTCGACGTGTTCGGCACCGACGGGACCCAGACCCAATATGAGGATCTCAAGGCCTGGTCGAACGAACTGCGGATCAGTTCTCCGTCGAACCAGTCGTTCCGCTGGATGGCCGGCGTCTATTATCTCGACACCAAGCGCTTCATCTCGACGACGACCGGCGACGACAACCTCCAGGGGATCGTCACCGTCAAGCGGCAGCCGCAATTCGGCAATCCGGCGAACCCGACGCTGTCCTTCCTGGCAGACAACAACCACAACCGCGCCTGGGCGGCGTTCGGCAACGTCGCCTACGACCTGACCGACCGTCTCGAACTGTCCTTCGCGGGCCGGTACGACAAGGATCGCCGGCGTCAGGCCGTGCGGGCCGACCAGACCGGCTCGCTGCCGGCCGGATGCTCGGTGGCGACCCCGGACAACTGCATCAAGCGCAACAGCTATGACCTGTTCCAGCCGAAATTCTCGGCGAAGTACAAGGTCAGCGACGACGTCAACCTGTTCGGCTCCTGGGGCGTCGGCTTCCGGTCGGGCCAGTTCAATCAGAGCGGCGTCGCGGCGGTCGCGGCCGCGGTCGGGGTCACGGGCGTGTCGGACGTCGTCAAGCAGGAAAAGGCCGAGACCTTCGAGGCGGGCTTCAAGAGCGACCTGTTCGGAAGGCGCCTGCGCCTGAACGGCACCTTCTACACCACGAAGGACGAGAACCCGCTCTACTTCGTGTTCATCGGTTCGATCGGCGCGCAGGTCCTGGTCAACATCGACCGGGTCCGGTCGACCGGCTTCGAGCTGGAGGCGCAGGCGAAGATCGCCGACGGGCTCGATGCCTTCGCCAACTATGGCTACACGCGCAGCCGCATCAAGGCCTATGGCGTCGATCCGACCCAGGTCGGCAACCGGACGCCCTATGTGCCGAAGGACACCTGGTCGATGGGGCTGCAGTACCGCACCCCGATCACCGACGACATCGGCCTCTTCGCCCGCGGCGACGTCGATCATCACGGCAAGCAATATTGGGATCCGGAGAACTCGACCGCGCGCAGCAGCTACGAGCTGTTCAACGCCCGGCTGGGCTTCGAGAAGCCCGACGGCAGCTGGTCGCTGATCGCCTCGGTCGATAATCTGTTCGACAAGAAATATAATGCCGAGTGGGTGCTGGGCGGCTTCGCCCAGACCGGATTGCCACGGACTTGGTCGATCGATCTGTCGGTCCGGTTCTGATCGTCGCGAGGGGCGCCTCGCGCCCCTCCTGTCACCAACCGAAGCGCGAACCGCCGGCCCTATGGGGCCGGCGAAAGGGAGAGGTTTTGCCATGTCGCAGACGACCAGGCTGTTGTGGGTCAATCCGGTGGGATATCCCGACTATGACGCGCCGATGGGCGAGCTGATGGCCGGGGTGAAGGCGGCCGGTACCGAGATCGACCTCGTGTCGCTCAGCACCTCGCCGCTGCCCAACCATCTCGAATATCGGACCTATGAGGCGCTGATCGTCGCCGACATGGTCCGGCTCGCCCGGATGGCCGATGCCGAAGGCTATGACGCGATGGTGATCGGCTGCTTCTACGATCCGGGGCTGGAGGACGCCCGCGAGATATCGGGGCGGACGGTCGTGGTCGCGCCGTGCCAGGCCTCGGTCCAGATCGCCGCGAACCTCGCCAACCGCTTCTCTATCATCATCGGCCAGGAAAAATGGGCGGTGCAGATGCGCGAGCGGGTCGAGGCCTATGGCTATTCGCACAAGCTGGCCTCGACGCGGTCGATCGGGATCGGCGTGCCCGATCTCCAGAAGGATTGCGACTTCACCACCGCGCGGATCCTGGAAGCGGGCCGGCGCGCGATCGAGGAGGACAAGGCCGAGGCGCTGATCCTCGGCTGCACCTGCTCCTTCGGAATGAGCGAGATCGTCCAGAAGGAACTGGGCGTGCCGGTGATCGACCCGATCCTCGCCGCCTTCACCATGGCCGAATATCTCGGTTCGCTGCGCCGCCGGTTCGACTGGTCGCCCAGCCGCCGCTGGAGCTGCGCCCCGCCGCCGGAGGCCGAACTCGAGGCCTTCGGCATCTTCGCCGCGCCGCCGCCGATCGGCAACCGCGTTCGCTTCTAGAGCGGTTCACGACCTGACTGGATCAGATCGGCCGCTCTAACATGTTGTTTTAAAGCGATTTCCGAGTCGGCAGATATTTCCATCTGCCTCGAAACCGCTCCAGGGGCTCATATCCATGCAGATCCTTCCGATGCAGTGGGACGACGCGGTCGTCCAGATCGAAAATCTCGGCGAGAAGGTCACGACGGGGCGCACGACCAACACCTATGGAATGGCGGCCTTCCCGGCCGGCGTGCGCCATCCCGCCGAGGGCTTCTCGGCCCATGCCGGCACCGAGATTTCCTTCATCCTCGACGGTTCGTTCGAGGTCGAGACCCCCGGCGGGACAACCCGGGTCGAGCGCGACAGCCTGGTCGTCATTCCGGCGGGCGAGCCCCATGCGACGCTGACGCTGTCGGCCGGCCGCGTCGTCTATTTCCTCGTCGCCGAAGAGCAGGAGTAACAAGGTGCGCGCATCCAGCGACGTCGGCGGGACCTTCACCGATCTCGTCTATTACGAGGTCGATCCCGCGACCGGGCAGTGCGGCGCCGTCCGCACCGCCAAGGCCGACACCACGCCGCCCAATTTTGACGAAGGGGTGCTCAACGCGCTCGACAAGTCGGGCGTGCCGATCAGCCGGCTCGACTTCTTCGCCCATGGCTCGACGGTGGTCATCAACGCCCTGACCGAACGCAAGGGCGTGAAGACGGCGCTGATCACCACCAAGGGCTTCCGCGACGTGATCGAGATCGGGCGCGGCAACCGGCCCGACCTGTTCAACTTCAACTTCCGCAAGCCCAAGCCCTTCGTCGAGCGCTATCTGCGCGCCGAACTGGACGAGCGCGTGACCTTCCGCGGCGCGATTAAGCGCCCGGTCGACCTCGCCCCACTGCCGGGCCTGCTCGACGATTTCCGCCGCAACGGAGTCGAGGCGATCGCGGTCGCCTTCCTCCACGCCTATGTCGAGCCGTCGAACGAGCAGGCGGTGCTCGCCGAGATCCGTCGCCTGTGGCCCGAGGTCTCGGTGCTCGCCTCGCACGAGGTGAGTCGCGAGTGGCGCGAATATGAGCGGACCAACACCACGGTCCTGTCGACCTATGTCCACCCGATCACGCAGCGCTACATCGAGCGGCTGGAGGACCAGCTGAAGGACGGCGGCTATGACCGGCCGCTCTACATGATGCAGTCCAACGGCGGCATCGCCACCGCCAAGGCGGCCAAGGCCAACCCGATCGCGATGGTCGAATCTGGGCCTGCGAGCGGCATCTTCGCCGCCGCCTATATGGGCGGCCATATCGGCGAGCCGAACCTGATCGTCCTCGACATCGGCGGGACCACCGCGAAATGCACCCTGGTCGAGGGCGGCGAGGTCAAGGTCACCACCGAATATCATATCGAGCGCGACGCCCGTAATCCCGGCTATCCGATCCAGACCGCGGTGTCGGAGATCGTCGAGATCGGCAATGGCGGCGGGTCGATCGCCTGGATCGACGAGGGCGGCAAGCTCCATGTCGGGCCGAAGTCGGCCGGCGCCCGGCCGGGACCGGCGGCCTATGGCCATGGCGGCACCAACGCCACAACCACCGACGCCAACCTGGTGCTGGGCCGTATCGATCCCGCGAGCTTCGTCGGCGGCGAGCGCGAGCCCGACTGGGCCGCGGTGGACGGCGCCTTCGCGCCGCTCCAGGAACGGCTGGGCCTGTCGAAGGAGGAGGTCGCCCGCGGCATCGTCCGCATCGCCAATGCCAACATGACCGCGGCGCTGCGTCTGGTGTCGACCAACAAGGGCTACGACCCGCGCGACTTCGCGCTGATGGCGTTCGGCGGGGGCGGGGCGATGCACGCCGTCGCGCTGGCCGAGGAACTGCGCGTCCCGCATGTGATCGTGCCGGTCAACTCCTCGGTCTTCTCGGCCTGGGGCATGCTGCTGACCGACCTGCGCCGCGATTATCTCCAGACCCGCCTGACCCGGCTCCATCCCGATTCCGTACCGGCGATGGCGGACGGGTTCGCCACGATCGAACGGCAGGCGGCCGACGACTATGGCCAGGAAGAGGTCGGCTTCGAGCATTTCCTCGACATGCGCTATATCGGCCAGGAGCATACGGTGAAGATCGCCGTGGCGCGCTCGGCCGATGGCGCGATCGACATCGACGCGACGCGAGACGCCTTCCACGCGGCGCATGAGAAGCGCTTCACCTACCGGCTGCCCAATCCGATCGAGATCGTCAATTTCCACCTCGTCGCGACGGTGGTGGTGGCCAAGCCCGACCTGGCGGAGAAGCCGGTGACCGGCCTGGCGCTGGAGGCGACGGTGATCGGCCGCCGGACGGTCGACTTCGACCAGCATGGCATCCACGAGGCGGTGATCTACGACGGCCTGCGCCTCGAACCCGGCATGAGCTTCGCCGGGCCCGCCATCGTGCAGGAGCCCTCGGTGACCTGTGTCGTCCCGCCGCCGCACCGCGCCTCGGTCGACCGGTTCGGCAACTACCACATCCATCTCACGGCCTGAGGAGCGGGACAGTGCAGCACGACATCTTCACGATCGAGATCATCAAGGATGCCATCGTCGCGCTCGGCGAAGAGATGTTCAACGCGATGATCCGGACCAGCATGAGCCCGATCATCTACGAGACCACCGACTTCGCGGTGGGCGCAACCGACGCGAAGGGCAATCTGCTGGCGCAGGGCAACGGGGTTACCGCCTTCCTCGCGACGCTCGACACGGCGGTGGTCTCGCTGCTCGAACATCATCCCGATCCAGCGTCGATCCGGCCCGGCGACGTCTTCATCTCCAACACGCCCTATGAGGGCGGCGGTACGCATCTGTCGGACGTCGTCATCCTCGTCCCCGTGTTCGACGACGAGACGCTGATCGCCTGGACGGTCAACAAGGCGCACTGGACCGAGGTCGGCGGCGCGCAACCGGGGAGCGTGTCGACCAACGCGGTCGACATCTATCAGGAGGGGCTGCGCTTCACCTTCCTCAAGCTGTACGACCGCGGGGCGATCAACCAGTCGCTGGTCCAGCTGATCCGCGACAATGTCCGCCTGCCGGATTCGACGATCGGCGACATGCACGCCGGGGTCGCCGCGGCGCGGGTGGGCGCGCGGCGGATCGACGAACTGCTGAACCGCTATGGCCGCGACCAGCTGCTCACCGCCATGGACGAGCTGCTCGACTATGGCGAGCGGATGACCCGCGCCGAGCTGGCCAAGCTTCCCAAGGGCGTCTTCGAGGCCGAGGACATCGTCGAGGAGGACGGCGTCGGCAACGGCCCCTTCGTCATCCGGGTGAAGGTGACCATCACCGACGAGGAGATGATCGTCGACTATAGCGGCTCGTCGCCGCAGACCGCCGGGCCGATCAACTGCTCCTATACCGGTCTCGTCACCGGTGCCCGCTGCCTGTTCAAGGCGGTCACCAATCCCGAGATCCCGGCCAATGGCGGCTGCTTCCGCCCGCTGCGCATCATCTGTCCGCCGGGCACGATCATCAGCGCGCAGGCGCCGGCGCCGGTGTCGCTCTATTATGAGCCGCTGATCGCCGCGATCGACTCCTTCTGGAAGGCGCTGGCACCCGTGTTGCCCAACCGCCTGCCGGCCGGCCATCAGCGCACCGTCGGCGCGACCTTCATCTCGGGCCTGACCCCGGAGACCGGCGAGCTGTTCGTGATGGGCGAGCCGCTGGTCGGCGGCTGGGGCGCATCGGCGGGGCTCGACGGTGACAATGGTCAGTTCTGCTGCGCCAATGGCGAGACCTACAACATCCCCTGCGAGCTGTTCGAGAGCCGCTACGCGATCGAGGTCGACCAATATGCCTTCCACAACGAGGACGGCGGCGCAGGCCGCTATCGCGGCGGCAAGGGCGTGGTGCTCGACTATCGGGTGACGAGCGAGGAAGCCTTCCTCACCTATGCCGTCTCGCGCAGTTCGGCGCGGCCCTGGGCGCTTGACGGCGGCCAGGAAGGGTCGACCAACTATGCCGAGATCCACCGGCGGGACGGCAGCCGCGACCGGCATACGATGTGCACCACCGTCCCGGTCCGCAAGGACGAGGTGATCCGCATCTTTTCCGCCACCGGCGGCGGCCATGGCGACCCGCGCGATCGGGATCGCGACGCCGTCCGCCGCGACCTGCGCGACGGTTACATCACCGCCGAGCAGGCGCGGCGCGACTATGGGCTGGTGGCCGGGGAGGGCGACGCGTGACCGCCAGCTTTCGCGCCGTCCGCTTCCACCGGCTCGGCGACCCGGTGGATGTGCTGGCGGTCGAAGAGATAGCCGCGACGCCACCGGGCGACGGGGAGGTGACGATCCGGGTCGATGCCTTCGCGCTCAACCGGGCGGACTGGCTCTATTGCCGGGGCGAGCATTATTCGTCGCCGGCCCTGCCCTCGCGGATCGGTTCCGAATGTGCCGGCACGGTCGTGGCGGTCGGCGCCTCGGTCGATCCCGCGCTGGTCGGCCGGCGCGTGTGCACCATCCCCTTCCATTCCTCGACCCACGGGGTGCAGGGTGAACTGGCGACCGTGCCAGCCGCCTATGTTGCGCCCTGGCCCGAGGAACTCGACGCGGTCGAGGCAGCATCGCTGTGGATGCAATATCTGACCGCCTATTTCCCGCTGGTGGAGATCGCGGCGGTGGGGCCGTCCGACCATGTCCTGATCCCGGCGGCCAGCAGCAGCGCGGGGCTGGCCGCGATACAGGTCGCCAAGCTGTGCGGCGCACGGGTGATCGCCACGAGCCGGACCAGCGCGAAGGCCGCGGTGATCCGGGAGGCCGGCGCCGACGCCGTCGTCGCGCTCGACGGCGGGGAGCCCCTCGCCGATGCCATCGCCCGCATCACCGACGGGAGCGGGGTGCGGGTGGTGTTCGATCCGGTCGCGGGTCCGTTCATGGCCGACTATCTCGACGCGCTGGCCGACGATGCCCGGATCTTCATCTACGGCTTGTTGTCGGGGGCGACGACCGAACTGGATATCGTCCGGCTCGTGCGCCGGGCTGCGATCGTCCACCCCTATTCGGTGTTCAACCATGTCCGCCATCCAGGCGAGCTGCGCCGGGGCATCGCCTTCGTCGAAAAGGCGGTCCACGCCGGCCTGCGCCCGCGCATCGACAGCCGGTTCGGCTTCGACGACGTGATCGGCGCCTATCGTCGGCTCGACAGCCACGACCAGGCGGGAAAGATCGTCGTCCGCCTCGGCCCGGCCTGACTCTCCACACGCAGGAAATCCGATGCCCCGCACGCTTCTCCGCAACCTCCGCATATTCGACGGCGTCCATCCCGAGCTGATCGAGGATGCCTCGATCCTGATCGAGGGCGACAGGATCGCCGCGATCCACGGTCTCGACGATGCCCCTTCCGCCGACGAGACCGTCGATCTGGAAGGACGGTGCGTGATCCCGGGCCTGATCGACGCCCATTTCCATGCCTATGCGTCGGATATCGACTTCGTGAAGCTGGAGAAGCTTCCGCCGACCTATCTGGCGCAGCGGGCCCGACACCTGATGGAAGATGCGCTGGGGCGCGGCTTCACCACCGTGCGCGACGTCGGCGGCGGCGATTACGGTCTGTGGCGGGCGATCGAGGAGGGCTGGATCGCCGGCCCGCGGCTCTTCTATTGCGGCCATGCCTTTAGCCAGAGCGGCGGCCATGGCGACATCCGCGCGCCGCATGAGACCGAGGAGCTGTGCGGATGCAGCGGGCGCGGCATCCTCGCCAAGCGGGTCGACGGGGTCGACGCGATGCGCAAGGCCGCGCGCGAGGCGCTGCGGCAGGGCGCGCACCATCTGAAGATCTTCGTGTCGGGCGGCATCGCCTCGCCCAGCGATCCGATCTGGATGCTGCAATTCTCCGAGGAGGAGATTGCCGCGATCGTCGACGAGGCCACCCGCCGCCGGTCTTATGTCGCGGCCCATGCCTATACCGCGGAGACGATCGCGCGCGCCGTCAGGCTGGGGGTGCGGACGATCGAACATGGCAATCTGATCGACGAGGCGGCTGCCCGCGCGGTCGCGGAAGCCGGCGCCTTCGTCGTGCCGACGCTCGCCACCTACGAGGCTTTTCGCCGCAGCGGCGCGGAGTCGGGTGCCCCCGAGCACCTGATGACCAAGCTCGTAGAAGTCGCGGGGCAGGGCATCGAGGCCATCCGCATCTGTCGGGCGGCGGGGGTGAGGCTGGGGTTCGGCACCGATCTGCTGGGGCCGCTGCACAGGCATCAGCGAGACGAGTTTCGCCTGAGGGCCCAGGTGGAGACGCCGTTCGAGACCCTGCAGTCGGCGACTTCGGTGAACGCATCGATCCTGGGGATGGACGGCCAGCTGGGGACCATCGCGCCGGGCGCCTTTGCCGACCTCCTGGTCATCGACGGAAATCCCCTGTCGGACATCGCGCTTCTCCATGAGGATTCCACCGCCATCCATTCGGTCTGGAAAGCAGGTCGGCCGGTAGGGAACTGAGGAGCGGCGGCGCGGACCGATGCCCTGGGCCGCGCGAAGACCGCTTGCTTTCCCGGTCGCCCTGATGCCAGGTGGCGACATGGTACCGCACACCCGCGCAATGGTCGCCGCCGCCGCCTACGCCTTCATCACCGGCAAGAAAGTGGCGGGCCTCTACGACCACTCCGCAGGGAAGCATTTGCGGATCGCCGCGGAATCGCGCGGCGAGCACCTGCAAGGCTTCGACGGCGATCGATCGGCGCGGTTCGGCGGCACGCTTCCCGAACTTTACGATGCGGGGGAAAAGGCTTTCGTATCGCTTGAGGTCGACGGCACGACGGCTCGCGGTTACGATCGAGCCTCATCGAGCCACTATTCGATCACGGTGGCGGGCCAACTCGTGCAGACATATGATCACAGCCAGAGCGCCTGGTTCGCCTTCGATATCCAGGTCGCCTGACGCGGATTTAGCCATAATACTGCTCGAGCTGTCTGCAACGAGCGAAGGATCGGGTCGGCGAGGGCCCACCCCACAGGCGGAGCGGCGGATCGAACAGCAGCAGCGGTTCCGATCGCTCGTGATGGCCGCTCGATAGGAGCGGAGAACGGCCATATGCGAGCCTAAGGTGCGGAGCGACCGGTCATGCGCCGGGGTGCCGTTCCGGCGCATCGAGCCCGGTTGCGCTGGTTCGGTCGGAAGCCGGCGCGCCCGCGATCCGCAGGACCGCGAGATCGGCGGTGACGTTACCCAATGTGCGGAAAATATCGGGAATCGTCTCGACCGCCAGCAGCAGGGGCAACAGCGTGAGCGGGACCCCCATGGCGAGGCAGACCGGTCCGATCGTCGCGAAGAAGGAAACCTGGGCGGGGAGGCCGACCGCCGCGAGGCTGATCGGGACGGCGACCAGCGCGCCGAGCAGGATCGTCCCGGTGGTCAGCGGGACGGCGTGAAGATGCGCGAGGTAGATCGCGACGGCGACATTGGCCGCCGCGCTCGCGGCGCGGAACAGCGACACGGCGAGCGGCAGGATGATCGCGGCGCTCGCCGCCGATACCCGCAGCGCGGGGGCGGACGCGATCATCGCGGGCAGCGTCGCGAGCGACGACTGGGTGCTCAGCGCGACGACTTGGGCCGGGAGCGCGGCGCGGGCGAACCCGAGCGGCGATATCCGGCCCGCGACGATCGCGGCGCCATAGGCCAGCACGGTCGCGAGGCAACAGGCGCCGGCGGCGATCAGGATATAATGGACCAGGGCCCCCGCGGCTGAAAGCCCGACCCGCGCGCCGACCCCCAGCGACAGCGCGAAGACGCCGAGCGGCGCCAGCACGAGCACCCAGCCGACGATCACCAGCATGGTTTCGACGAGGGCACGGAAAAAGGTCAGGATCGCGTCGCTGAGCTGGCTCTCGATGCGGACTGCGGCCAGGCCGAAGAGCAACGCGAAGATCACCAGCGGAACGATCGCGCCGTCGGCCGCCGCCTTGATCGGGTTGGTCGGAACGAGCCCGGCCAGCCACGCGCCCGGCGCCGCCAGTTCGGGTGCCGGGGTGTCGCTGTGCAGGGTCATCGCTTCCGCCGGGACCGGAAAGACATGCAACGCGGTCGACGTCGCCGCGGCCGCCAGCAGGCAGGCGCCCAGCAGCAGCAAGGCGAACCAGGTGACCGCGCGGGTCGCGACGCTGTTACCGGCAGCCCCCGACGCGGCGCTGGCCACGCCGTTGACGAGCAGGCCGAAGACGAGCGGGACGATCGTCATCGTCAGTCCGTCGAGCCACAGCTTGCCCGTGGGATCGGCGACGGCGAGCACCGCCTCCCTTCCCACCGGAGCGAGCCGCGCCATCAGGGCTCCGCCGGCCAGGCCGAGCAGGAGCGCGAGCAGTGTCAGCCGCGATATCCATTTGAGCCGCGCGGCGCGGCGCGTGGGGGCTAGGCCCACAAGCGGGCGCGATAACGCTCGAAGCATCGCAACCCGCAGTGAAGCCGGATCAACGCGCCCTCGGCAATGGCGCTGGCCCGGCGCGGGTCCTCCTCCACCAGCGGGCGGAGCACTTCGCGATTCCAGTCGGCGCTGTGCTTGATGTCGAGAACGGCGTGGAGATCGAAGTAGCGACGCTCCTTGTCCGATAATCCGATCCGCCGCAGACCTTTGGCGACGCAGGCCGAGCGTCCCGGTGCGGTCAGTTCGATGACGCCGAGCGCGCCGACCGAGTGCCAGGCATAGCGTCGGCTGGTCGCCATCGCCGTCATCGCATTGGCGAGCGCCAAGCTTTCCCAGACGGTGGTTTCGATGACCGGCCGCACCTCGAGGGTCTCGACCAGCGCATCGAGCATGGGCCCATGCATCCCGCGGACGTTGCCACGTCCCATCTCGTCCCAATAGTTGCGCGCGAGCTCGAGCTTCGCCGATACCGGCAGCTTGACCTGCGTCAGTGCGACGAGGTCGTCGAAGCCGGCTTCGCCGGCCGCTTCCTGCTCGAAGAACCAGGTGAGCTCTTCCCGGGTCGCCTGCTCGGCGAGCCAGGGGAACAGCGGATCACCCTGACCGGGGCCGACCTCCTTGAGATTTTCGAACCAGGCCACGAAGCCGTCGGCGTCGTCCGGTGCCGCCGCGGCCTCGGCGGCGACGCCGTCACGCAACGTCTCGAGAAAAGCCCCTTCGAGCCGAAGCATTCGCTGATCGCGCTCGAGCTGCTGCGTCCAGTCGTCGGTTGGAAAGCCGGGGGCCAGTCGCTCGCGGTTCCAGTGCGCGAGGCCGCGCTGGAAGCTGTCGGTCAGGAACTGCGACGTTCGTTCGTCATGTTCCGCATGTCGGTTGAAATGAGACGCCATGATACATCCTCTGAGTTTGCTTGACGGATAAACCCTTCGGAGCCGCACCGGTTGCGCACTGGATGCAGAACTGATCTGCGTTAGCGTCTCTGACCAAGATGGACCGGCTCGACCGTCGATGCGTTACGTTCCCGATCAATCTACGGGCAACGAGGGACGGCCAATGTTAATCCACCATTTCCTGAGCGGCCGATCGGGCGGCCTCTGCCGGCCGCTGGCTGCGATCCGGGACCAAGCCATTCCGAGCCAGGGCGTGACGGCCTTATGAGCACGATGCCCGACGATCGATGCGATGCGGCGTCCGACGCCGGCGATATCCTGCTGCTCGACCTGCTCTCCCGATTGAAGGCGAGCGGCTACCGCTTCGTCACGCCGACCCCGGCGACGCACGGCCGCGTCCTGGCGCGTCGGGATCGCCGTATCGGTCGTACGACGCGCGACCTGCTTGGATGGAGCCTGCCGGTCGCGCGCGACGAGGTCGAACCCGCGATCCTGGCCGCGCTGGAATCGCTCGATCTGGTCGAACGGCGCGGTGCGTTCGTGCGCAGCCTGCTGCGTGTCTCCTCGCTCGACGGCGATCTCTATTGCCATTCCGCCTATCCGACGACCGCGGAGGATGCGGTCTTCTTCGGACCGGACAGCTATCGCTTCACGGCGTTGATCCGGACCGAACTCGATGCGATGCGGCCGGCATCGGGCGCGCATATCGTCGATGTGGGGACGGGGGCGGGGGTTGGGGCGGTTGCCGCCGCCCGGCGTTGTCCGGGCGCGCGGATCACGATGACCGACATCAACCCCCGGGCGCTGCGCTACGCCGCCATCAATGTCGCGGCGGCCGGCGTGGATGCGGCGGCCGTGCTCGGCAGCGATCTCGGCGGGATCGGCGATCCGATCGACGTCATCCTGGCCAACCCGCCTTATATCGTCGACCCGTCCGGACGCGACTATCGCGACGGCGGCGGCATGCACGGGGCGGCGGTGGCGCTCGATATGGCGCGCATGGCGATCGCGCGGCTTGCCCCGGGTGGCCGGCTGATCCTCTACACAGGCAGCGCGATCATCGATGGCGCCGATCCGTTCGGCGACGAGCTCGGCGCGCTTGCGGGCCGGACCGGCTCGCAGTTGCGATATCGCGAGCTCGATCCCGATGTCTTCGGCGAGGAGCTGTCGGGCGTCGCCTATGCCGATGTCGAACGGATCGCCGTCGTCGCCGCGATCGTCGAACGACCGGGGAGGAACGCGTGATCCAGGAATTCCGCTACGCCGATGGCGATGTCGGGCTGCTGGGCGAACTGCACCGGCCCGCTGGGCCGGCCAATGGCCGCGCGATATTGGTCGTTCACGAGGCCGACGGCATCGGCGGCAATGTTCGTCGGCGCTGCGCGATGCTGGCCGAACTCGGCTATGTCGCGGCGGCGGCCGATCTGCATGGTGGCGGGCGCACGCTCGCCGACGACGCGATCGGCCCGGCCATGGCCCGCTTTCGCGCCGACCCGCCGTCGCTGCGCCGCCGCGTCGCGGCGGGCCTCGACGCGTTGATCGCCGCGACAGGCTTCACGTCCGATCGGATCGCCGCGATCGGCTATTGTTTCGGCGGCTATGCGGTGCTCGAGCTGGCACGGGCGGGTTCGACGGTTCGCGCGGTGGCAAGCTTTCACGGCCTGCTGACGACGGCGGCACCGGCGCAACGGGGCGGCGTGGCGGCGCGTGTCCTCGCGTGCACGGGCGCCCGCGATCCGCTGGTGCCGCCCGACGACGTGACCGCCTTTCAGGCGGAGATGGCGGCCGCCGACGCGGACTGGCAGCTTATCGTCTACGGCCGGGCCCTCCACAGCTTCACCAACGAGGCCGTCAATGGCCTCGGCGATACACGGATGGCCTATGACCGGTCCGCCGACATCCAGTCCTGGGCGGCGCTGCGCGGCTTTCTCGACGATAGTTTCGCCCGATCCTGAGCCGCTGCTTGCGACCATGCCGGCGCGGCTGACCGCTTGCCTTTTCTCCGCGTGGCGAGCGGCCGGAACCCGTGCGGATCGCTCGGGTTGACGTTCTATCGGGAATCAGCGTCACGAGAGCGAGGTTCAGCCATGAGCAAGGATGTTTACGAGGACCCCAAGCTGCAGACCGGCTACACTGGCGACGAGGCACCGCAGCGTCCCCAAGCCGGTCCCCCGATCAACAAGGCGGCGTTGAGCGCCGAGCAGAATCGGGGCAAGCGTGCGCCGCAATCGGGCAGTGGCGTCGTGGTTGGGAGCGGTGCCGGCGCCGGCGGCGCTGGCGGTGCCGAGGACTTCGACAGCGATGCGGCCGGCGGCGGCGGAGCGATGCCGCCGCTCGAGGACGACCATCCGAAGGACGGCGCGGATGCCCCGGTCGGCGGCAGTCGCTGACGCGCTACCCATGGGATCGGAAATGACGGCGCCGCTGGGACATGGCGGCGCCGTCATACTTGCCGAAGCGCTGCGTCGGGCCTTGGGATCGGCCGCTCCCCCTCTCAGGCGGCGACGTCGTCGAAGGCTTCGTTCCGCCAGCGCGCGAGCTGGTCCTTTACCAGCAGCTTGGCTTTCTTGAGCCGTGCGATTTCGGCATCGTCGGGCCAAAGCCGACGCTGCTGCTCGGCGATCGCCGCTTCGAGCCTCGCATGCTCGCGTTCGAGGTAGCGCAGGAAATTTTCGGACATCTTCTTCTCCTATCCATCGAGCGATTTCAGTGCCGAGATGACTTCGTCGAACGCCACCGGCGGACCGCGGCGATCGGGTCTTCGCAAGGATGGCCGGTCTGCGACGGCGGCGGCATCGGAGGCCCAGGAGGCCAGGATGGCACGCTTGACCTCGGGTTCGAGGGTCGGATGTTTGGCAATGTCGAACGGATGGCGGAAATGGGAGAGGGACATGGCTTTGCCTCCTTTCTTCCAGTCACTCATTCCATATAGCGGACTCGCCGCATAAGATTTTGTGCGCTCCGGGGTCTTCGTCAAGAGGTCCGAAGTCGCTGTTTCGGCGCGATTAAAATTTTTTCGACGCCCCTCGTTCGCTGCCCTTGACGATCGCCCGGTGAAAATTATCTCGCCCACCGCCGGGTGCCTGACGGGCCCGGCAACGCGAGAGCGCCGCCCTTGCGGCGCTTCCCATGCTCAGATTGCTCACAGGAGGATTTGGATATGAGGACCAATTTCGACTTCAGCCCCTACCGCCGCTCGACGGTCGGTTTCGACCGACTGTTCGACCTGCTGGAGACGGGTGCGCGGACGGACCTTGCCGATGGCTATCCGCCCTTCGACCTCGTCAAGGACGGCGACGACAGCTACCGTATCACCCTGGCGGTGGCCGGCTTTCGCCCCGACGAGATCGAGATCGTCGCCCAGCAGAATCAGCTCGTGGTGACCGGCCACAAGCAGGACACCCCGTCGCAGGAAGGCTATCTCCACCGCGGGATCGCCGCGCGTTCCTTCGAGCGGCGCTTTCAGCTCGCCGATTTCATCGAGGTTCGCTCGGCAGGACTCGAGGATGGTCTGCTGACGATCGCGCTGGTGCGTGAGGTCCCCGAGGCGATGAAGCCTCGCCGGATCGAGATCGGCGCTCCCGCCAACGATCGCGGCCTGCTGCCCCGGCTCAAGGGCAAGGCCAAGGCGGCGTGACGACATCGCCGGCAGCGCTCAGCCGCTGCCGGCATCCTGCTCGATGGGATATGGCGGGCGTAGATATTGCCGCCGCCGATCGAGCGAGAGCAGGTCTCCCGCACGGCGTCATCGACATCGCCCTGGGGCGGGCGCAGACATGGCGATGCAGCGGCGCAGGATCGCCAGACGCGCGGGACCGATCACCGCCAGCCGAATTATTCGTCGCGCCAGCGCTGCTGCGGCCTTGACCGCGTAGCGGAACTCGGCGGGCGCTTGCTCCCGCCATTTCTCCAAGGTTTCGGCCTTGGGCAGCCGATAGAGGCTGTCGTCGATCTCGAGCGTGTCGAACTGTCCGGAATAGAAGTCGAACAAGCGCTTGGCGGCCATTCCCTGCGGATAGAATGATCCCCGCAGCGGTTGCGAGGCACGGGCGCGGGGTTACCCGCGATGTCGGCGAGCGGCGACTGCCGCACCAGCGGGAACAATTTTGTCGCTCGATGATCTAGCGGTGGCAGCAGGGGAGGAGAGACATGTCGGACACGCATCCCTGGTGGGAGCGCGGCGTCGTCTACCAGATCTACCCGCGCTCGTTCCAGGACAGCGACGGCGATGGGATCGGCGACCTTCCCGGGATCGAGCGTAGGCTCGACCATGTCGCCGCGTTGGGCGTGGATGCGATCTGGCTGTCGCCGATCTTTCCGTCACCGATGAAGGACTTCGGCTATGACGTCGCGGATTATTGCGGGATCGCGCCCATCTTCGGCGATCTCGCCGCCTTCGACCGGCTATGCGCTGCGGTGCATGCGCGGGGGCTCAGGCTGATTCTCGATTTCGTTCCCAACCACAGTTCGGACCAGCATCCCTGGTTCCAAGACAGCCGCAGCAGCCGCGACCATCCGAGGCGCGACTGGTATATCTGGCGCGATGCAGCGCCGGATGGCGGGCCGCCGAACAACTGGATCAGCGATTTCGGCGGCTCCGCCTGGGAATGGGATGCGGCTACCGGCCAATATTATCTCCACGCCTTCCTGAAGGAGCAGCCGGACCTCAACTGGCGCAACCCCGGCCTGCGCGCCGCGATGATGGACGTGCTGCGCTTCTGGTTCGATCGTGGCGTCGACGGTTTCCGCATCGACGTGCTGTGGCACATCGTCAAGGACGAGGGCTTTCCCGACAATCCGCTCAACCCGGCCTGGACCCCGGACCGCACCGAGCGCGATCGCGTCCTCCAGCTTCATTCGACCGACCAGCCCGAGGCGCACGCGATCTCGGCCGACTTCCGCGCGCTCGCCGACGCCTATGGCGACCGCGTGCTCATCGGCGAGATATTCCTTCCCAACGACCGCCACGCACGCTGGTATGGCACGCTGGAGAGGCCACAGGTCCATCTCCCCTTCAACTTCCAGCTGATCGAGAACGGGTGGGACGCGCGCATCCTCCACCGCCTGATCGCCGACTATCAAGCGTCGCTGCCGCCCCATGGCTGGCCGAACTGGGTGATCGGCAGCCATGACGCACCGCGCATCGCGGCGCGGGTCGGCGAGGCACAGGCGCGGGTCGCCGCGGTGCTCCTCCTCACCCTGCGCGGCACGCCGACCTTCTATCAAGGCGACGAGCTCGCGATCGGCGAGGTGCCCATTCCGCCCGATCGCGTGTGCGATCCGCAGGATCTGCGCCAGCCCGGTCTCGGCATCGGCCGCGATCGATCGCGCACGCCGATGCCGTGGGACGCCTCGCCCTACGCCGGCTTCAGCACGGTCGAGCCCTGGCTGCCGCTCAACCCCGACTGGCCGACGCGCAATGTCGCCGCGCAGGACCGCGATCCCGCTTCGATGCTGTCGCTCGTCCGCCGCCTCCTCGCGCTGCGCCGCGCGCACGAGGCGCTGTCGGTCGGCGCGATGACCTTGCTCGACGGCGATGGCGACGTCCTCGCCTATGAACGGCGCGTCGGCAGCGAGCGCCTGCTGGTCGCGCTCAATCTGGGGAGCGTCGCCGCAACCTTCCCGGTTCCGGCCGATGCCGAGCTGGGCGAGGTGCTTCTGTCCACACATCCGGCCCATGGCGCCGACGGCAAGCTTGCCGCCGACGAGGCCCTCATCGTCCTGCTGAAGGGGAAACACCGATAATGCGCATCGCGATGCTGGCGCCGATCGCCTGGCGGACCCCGCCTCGCCATTATGGTCCATGGGAGCTGGTGACGAGCCTGCTGACCGAGGCACTCGTCGCCCGCGGCGTCGACGTCACCCTTTTCGCCACGCTCGACAGCGTCACCACGGCACGGCTCGATGGCGTCGTCCCGGCCTCCTACAACGAGGATCCGTCGATCGACGCCAAGGTCTGGGAATATCGGCATCTCGCGTATCTTTTCGAGCGGGCCGACCGCTTCGACATCGTCCACAACCAGGCCGATTTTCCGGCCCATGCCTTCGCCAACCTCGTCGACACGCCGATCGTGACGACCATCCACGGCTTCTCGTCCGAGCGCATCCTGCCGATGTACCGGCCCTATGAGGATCGCGTGCACTTCGTCGCGATCAGCGATGCCGACCGTCATCCTGCGCTCCGTTATGCCGCGACGATCCATCACGGCATCCCCTTCGACGAATTTCCGCTCGATCCGGTCGGAAGCGACGACCTGCTGTTCTTCGGCCGCATCCATCCCGACAAGGGTCCGGCCGCGGCGATCGGCGTCGCGCGCGCCACCGGCCGCAGGCTTCAAATGTACGGTATCATCCAGGATGCCGACTATCATGCGCGGGAGGTCGCGCCTCATATCGACGCCGACCGGATCCGTTATCATGGCGTCGTCGGCGGGACCGAGAGGCTCGTCGCGCTCGGTCGCGCCCGGGCGCTGCTCCACCTGATCGATTTCGACGAGCCCTTCGGCCTCTCGGTGATCGAGGCGATGGCCTGCGGCACGCCGGTCATCGCATTGCGCCGCGGCTCGATGGCCGAGCTGATCGAGGATGGCGTCACCGGCTTCCTCATCGATCATGTCGACCATGCCCCCGCCGCGGTCGACGCCGCGGGTGCACTGGATCGCGGCGCGATTCGCCGCGTCGCCCAGGCTCGCTTCGGCATCGATCGGATGGCCGACGCCTATCTCGAGCTCTATCGCCGCATCCTCGAGCCGAGACGGGGCGACGCCCTTCCGGCCTGACCCGGTTCGTCCCCTGGATCTCCACGGCCGGGAATGCTGTCGTTACGGATGGCCGTCGACCCGTCATACCGTCCGATGATATGGCGCTTGAACGTCATCGCTGACGATCATCCAGGACGCTGATTCCGGCGACCTCCGCCGGCCCGAGGATCGGAGTTTCGCAAGGCCGGCGCGGTCGATCGCCCTTGCCATGGACCGCCCGGCTTTCTTTTCGTCGCAAAGCTGCTATAGTTGCGCCGCTGACGTCGCACGCGACGGATATCGGGCCGCCCACGGCTCCCCCTTGTCCCCTTGTAGCCTCACGAAGCCGGGATGTGCCGCTGTTGGCGCATGCCCGTCATACCGGGATAAGGAATTCCCACATGATCACTGGAACCGTCAAATTCTTCAATGCCAGCAAGGGCTACGGCTTCATCGCGCCTGAGGATGGCAGCGGCGACGCCTTCGTCCACATTTCTGCGGTCGAGCGCGCGGGCCTGTCGACGCTGAACCAGGACCAGCGCGTGTCCTATGAGCTGGAAACCGACCGCCGCGGCAAGACCTCCGCAGTCAACCTCCAGGTCGCCTGACACCCAGCAGGAGGTGCCGGTCGGCGCCTCCTTGCCGCGCATATCGGCCACCGGCCGCCGTCAGGCGGTCGGTGGTGCCACCTTGCCTGATCGGAAAAAGCCATGTCGAGAGCCATCAACATTCGCGAGACCCAGGAGCATATCGTTGCGGCCTGCGACAGCCGCAGCATCCGGATCACCTCCATCGAGACGCTCGTCTCGGGTGGCACGAGGGTCGTCCTCAGCAATTCGGCGGACAGCGCGCGGCTAGCCACCCTCTACGGCAAGAAGGTCATCGATGGTGCGGTCCGGCGCCTGCCTCTGAGGCTCCAGCGCGGCTGACCCAAAAAGGACTACCATATGGCAGCGTACAAATCTCCCGACTTCAACGAGCGCGCATCGGCGGCGCGCGCGGCCAAGCAATCGGCCCTCGAAAAACTGCGCAACAAGCCGGCAATCGATCCCGCCATCGTCGCCGAGCGGCAGGCCGCACGCGCGATCAAGGACGCCGCCGCAGCCGAACGCCGTGCAGCGCGGCAGGCGGCGATCGAGGAGGCGCGGCTGGCCAAGGTCGCTGCGGCCGAAGCGGCCGAGCTGGCGGCGCGCGTCGCCGCGACCCCACCGCCGTCTCGCAGCGAGGCCGAACTGCAGGCCGCGCGCGACGCCCGCTACGCGGCCCGGAAGGCCCGCAAACGGTAACCTCGCTCAGGCCGATGGGCGTCCTGGAGGCGCCGAGCGCCACCGGGCCGAAGCCTCGCCAACTGGGCTAGATCCAGTCGATCATGCGGGTCGGCCAGTTCTTCGGAACGATCGCCCATCACGGGCTCCGCGGACCTACGGGCCGGAGGTCGGCTTCAGATTTCAGTCCCCGTGGCCGGCCGGCCAGCGCTCAGCAGCAGCGTCCGCCGCCCTTTCCACCGTAGCGGGCCTGCTGCCGGTCGCGGAAGAAGGCGCGGTAGTCCATCGGCTTGCGCTCGGGATGGTGGGCGGCCATGTGCCCGAGATAGGCGTCGTAGCTCGGCAGGCCGACCATCGCATGGGCCATGCGGCGGAGATAGCGGAAGGCGCGGAGCCACGGTGCGGTCATGATCCTCTCCTTCACGCCGTAGCGGTCGCCCCGGCCGCTACGGGCGTTTCGGACATGCTCGGCGCATCGCGGCGCAGTGCGTCGCGGCAGGCCCGGATGGCGAAGACGAGGATGCTGGCGACCACCGCCAGGAAGAGCAGGCACAGCGCGGCGTCGATCATGTCGTTGAAGACGATGCGCCGCATCTCGGCCATCGACTTGGCGGGCGCGAGGACCTCGCCGTCGGCGATCGCGGCCCGGAACTTCGCCGCGTGCGCGAGGAAGCCGACTCGAGGATCGGCCGAGAAGAGCTTGAGCAGGCCCGCCGTACCGGTGCACAGGATCAGCCAGGCGGCGGGGACGAACGCCACCCACGCCATCTTCTGCCGCTTCATCCGGAACAGCACGACCGTGCCGAGCATCAGCGCGACCGCCGCCAGCATCTGGTTCGAGATGCCGAACAACGGCCACAGCGTGTTCACGCCGCCGAGCGGGTCGGTTACGCCCTGGTAGAGGAAGAAGCCCCAGGCTGCGACGCACAGCCCTGTCGCCAGCGCGTTGGCGGGCAGCGACCGGGTGTTCTTCAGCCGGGGTGAGATCAGGCCGAGCAGGTCCTGCAGCATGAAGCGGCCCGCGCGGGTGCCGGCGTCGACCGCCGTCAGGATGAACAGCGCCTCGAACAGGATCGCGAAATGGTACCAGAAGGCCATCATCGCCTTGCCGCCGATCACATGGCTGAAGATCTGCGCCATGGCGACCGCGAGGGTCGGT
The DNA here is from genome assembly GCF_001428605.1 of Sphingomonas sp. Root720. Taxonomy (GTDB): domain Bacteria; phylum Pseudomonadota; class Alphaproteobacteria; order Sphingomonadales; family Sphingomonadaceae; genus Rhizorhabdus. The sequence continues at coordinate 639,546 of NZ_LMID01000013.1, read as the reverse complement.
GCCCCGCCGGCGCGCGAGATGATGCTGTGCTCACCGACGTCGCGCGCGGTTTGCGCAATGGTGGCGGCGTCGATCGGGAAGCCCATCGCGCTGACCGCGGCGGCGGCGGTGTCGGGGCTCGTGCCCAGCAGCGCGGTGGGGGCGTTCATCGTGAAGTAGATGCCGGGATCGAGGATCGACGCCGCGACCAAGGCCATGATCGCGACGAAGCTTTCGGCCAGCATCGCTCCATAGCCGATCAAGCGCGCGTCGCTTTCGGACGCGATCAGCTTGGGGGTGGTGCCGCTGGCGATCAGCGCATGGAAGCCCGACACCGCGCCGCAGGCGATCGTGATGAACAGGAAGGGAAAGAGCGCACCCGACCAGACCGGACCCGATCCGTCGATGAAGCGGGTGAGCGGGGGCATGCGCAATTCGGGCTGCATGATCGCGATGCCGAAGGCGAGAGCGACGATCGCGCCGATCTTGAGGAAGGTCGAGAGGTAATCGCGCGGCGCGAGCAGCAGCCAGACCGGCAGCATCGCGGCGATCGCGCCATAGCCGATCAGGATCCAGCAGAGCTCGACGGCGCTGAAGGTGAACATGGCCGCCGCCGTCGGCGATTCCGCCACAGCCTGGCCATAGACGATGGCGAGGATCAGGCCGACCAGTCCCAGGATCGAGACCTCGCCGACCCGGCCTGGCCGGATCCAGCGGGTGTAGATGCCCATCAGGACGGCGAGGGGAACGGTGGCCGCGACCGTGAACATGCCCCAGGGGCTGTCGGCCAGCGCCCGCACGACGATCAGCGCCAGCACCGCGAGGATGATGACCATGATCATGAAGGCGCCGATCAGCCCGATCGTCCCCGCGACCGCGCCCATCTCCAGCCGGATCAGTTCGCCGAACGACCGGCCGTCGCGGCGCATCGATATGAACAGGACGAGGAAGTCCTGTACCGCCCCGGCGAGCACGACGCCCGCCAGCAGCCACAATGTCCCCGGCAGATAGCCCATCTGCGCGGCGAGGACGGGCCCGACCAGCGGCCCGGCACCCGCGATCGCGGCGAAGTGATGGCCGAACAGCACGGTGCGGTCGGTCGGCACGAAGTCGAGCCCGTCGGCAAGGCGCACCGCCGGCGTCGGTCGCGCGGCATCGAGCCCCAGCACGGTCCGCGCGAGGTACAGGCTGTAGTAGCGATAGGCGATCAGATACACCGAGACCGCCGCGACGATCAGCCACAGCGCGTTGACATGTTCGCCGCGCTGCGCCGCCATGCCGCCGACCGCCAGCGCCCCGATCCCCGCCAGCGCGGCCCAGGGAAGATGGCGGGCGAGGGTGCGCGATGACGTCATGATCCGGTTGCCCCTCCACAAACTCCGCTACGCCAAGCGGCGCGCGCTCGAGCATGCGTAGCCTTCCTTTTCCGCCCCTGTCCACCATTTGGCCGGCGGCGTGCCCGGCACCGTCCGTGCCTCCCGGATTCTACCTAGGATCACCGGCCAGCCAAAAGCGTTTATATATGGGCGGGGCTGGAGACCGGATGGCTGTCTATCATCTTCGTCAACGGGACGGGACGAATGTCGATCGCGTCATTCTTGCGAGGGATGATAGCGAGGCATTGACGATGACCTCGTCGTTTCGGATCGATCAGGACAGCGAGCTGCGCTGTGGGGAGCGCTGTGTCGCGTTGTTCGCGGTCGGTCGCGAGCCGCTGATGGTGAACGTCCAGTCTCGCGGCCCCTGAAGCCTCGGGGGTCCATGGCAAATGCTGGTCCGGGGCCGATATGTCTGTCGTCACGCGTTTCAAGCCGCCTTCGGCGGAGAGAGTCAGGGGCGGAAACCCCATCCTGGTCGTCGATGACGAGCCGGCCTTTGGCGGGATCGTGCGGGCGCTGATCGCGGGAACGGGCTATGCGGTCGACGCCGCCCCCGATGCGCCGGCCGCGTTCCACGCGGTCCGCTTGCGGGAATATTCGCTGATCCTGATGGATATCGAGATGGCCGGCATCACCGGGCTGCGGGGTGCGGCCCGAATCCGGCAGACCGCCGACTGGACAAGGCGGGTGCCGATCATCGCCTTCACCTCGCATCGCCCGCCGAGGGGAGAGCGCTTCTTCCTCGAGCGCGACTTCGATGGCTGGCTGCCCAAGCCGTTCACGGTGACCGACCTGTTCGGGGTGTTGAAACGCTGGTTGTCGGTGGAGGGCGCCGACGCGGCGCTGGCCGCGGAACCGGGCCTTGGGCAGATCATGGGCCGGGAGCAGCTCGATGCGATGATCGCCCGGCTCCGCCACGGCTTCGCCCAGGCGATCGCGGCGATCGACGCCGGCGCGGATCCCGCGCCCTACGGACATCGGCTGGGCGGGCTGAGCGGAACCCTGGGTTTGACCGTGCTCAGCACGGCCTGGCTCGCGTTGGAAGAGCATTCCAAGGTTTGGGACACGGTCCGTGGGCTGACGCTGGAATGGTTGGACAAGGCGGATTGACGCCGTCAGCGGCCGCAGCTCGACAACGGATAGGTCCGCGATAGGGCGCGGCATCGACAACATATCGGTCGAAGATGCATTTCTATTGTGAGAAATAGGAAGATGCTGCACGCTGGCGCCTTCATTTTCCTCAGCAGGACGTTCAATGTCGGAAAAGCTGGACCTGTTCGATCGCCGCATATTGGCGGTGCTGCAAAGGGACGGCAGCATCGGCCCCGCCGAGATGAGCGAGATCGTCCACCTCTCGCCATCGCAATGCTCGCGGCGGATGCAGCGGCTGCGCCAGGACGGCCTGATCCGCAAGACGGTCGCGCTCGTCGACCGCGAGAGCATCAACCTGGGCATCGTGGCGCTGGTGCTGGTGCGGCTGGTGGCGCATAGCTCGCATAACGAGCAGGCCTTCCGCGACTGGATCGAACGCACGCCGGAGGTGCTGTCCTGCCATTATGTCGCGGGGGACCTCGACTTCATCCTGCACGTCGCGACGAAGGATCTGGCATCCTACGAGAATTTCATCACCAATGCGCTGGTGAAGGCCGCGAACGTCGCCTCGTGCCGCTCGAACATCATCCTGAAGACGCTGAAGGAAACGACCGAACTGCCGTTGTCCTTCATCGCCTGAGCGGACGGTTCGGCATCATCCTCTTGATAATTGGCGCGAGCCGGACCAGCGGACCGGTCATCTCGATAGGCGGTTTGGATCAGGGCGATGCGTGACGAAGCGTTGAAGGCCGGGTGGCATTTCTGGATCGATCGCGGCGGCACCTTCACCGACATCGTCGCGTTGACGCCCGAGCGGCGGATCGCCACGCGCAAGCTGCTGTCGTCGCATCCCGAACGCTATGCCGATGCTGCGATCCAGGGCATCCGCGATTTCCTAGGCCTGGCCGCCGGCGATGCGATCCCGGCAGAGCGGATCTCGAGCGTGAAGATGGGCACCACGGTCGCCACCAACGCGCTGCTCGAACGCCAGGGCGAGCCGGTCGCGCTCGTCACCACCCTCGGCTTTCGAGACATGCTGCGGATCGGCTACCAGAACCGCCCCCGGCTGTTCGATCGGCATATCGTCCTGCCCGACCGGCTCGAGCGGTGCGTGATCGAAGCGCGCGAGCGGGTCGATGCCGAGGGCAGGATCCTGCTTCCGCTCGACACCGATCATGTCGCGGCCGAGCTGCGCGACGCCTTCGCGGCGGGCTGCACGGCGGTCGCGATCGTGCTGATGCACGGTTATCGCTTTCCCGACCATGAGGACCGCATCGCCGAGATCGCGCGCGGCATCGGCTTCACCCAGGTCTCGGTGAGCAACCGGGTGAGCCCGCTGATGAAGATCGTCAGCCGTGGCGATACCACCCTGGTCGACGCCTATCTGTCGCCGGTCCTGGGCCGCTACGTGCGACAGGTGGCGGAGGCGCTGGGCGACGGCGTGCCGCTGGCCTTCATGCAGTCCAATGGCGGTCTGATCGGATCGGACCGCTTCCGGGGCCGCGACGCGATCCTGTCGGGACCGGCCGGCGGCATCGTCGGCATGGTCCGGACCGCCGAGGCCGCGGGCTTCGGCAAGGTGATCGGCTTCGACATGGGCGGCACGTCGACCGACGTCTCGCATTATGCCGGAACCTTCGAGCGCACGCTGGAGACGGTCGTCGCGGGCGTGCGGCTGCGCGTGCCGATGATGAGCATCGACACGATCGCGGCGGGCGGCGGATCGATCTGCCGCTTCGACGGGACCCGGCTTCGGGTCGGGCCCGAATCCGCCGGGGCCGATCCGGGGCCAGCCTGCTACCGGCGCGGCGGTCCGCTGACGATCACCGACTGCAACGTCCTGCTCGGCAAGCTGCAGCCCGACTGCTTCCCGAAGCTGTTCGGCGCGGGCGGCAACGAGCCGATCGACGCCGCCGTCGTCCGCCGCAGGTTCGAGGCGCTGGCCGAGGAGGTCGCCGCCGCGGGCCTGCCGCCGACCACGCCCGAAGCTCTGGCCGAAGGTTTCCTCGCGATCGCGGTCGACAGCATGGCCAATGCGATCAAGAAGATATCGGTCGCGCGCGGGCATGACGTCGCCGACTATGTCCTCGCCTGTTTCGGTGGCGCGGCGGGCCAGCATGCCTGCCTCGTCGCCGACGCGCTGGGGATGAGCCATGTCATGATCCATCCGCTGGCGGGCGTACTGTCGGCCTATGGCATCGGCCTGGCCGACCAGCGCATCGTGCGCCACCGGGCGATGGAAGTGCCGCTCGCCGCCGCCGCGCTCGCCGCCGCTGCCCTGGCAATGGACGCGCTGGAAGGCGAATGCCGCGCGCGGATGGGCGGCGACGGTTTCGATCGGGACGGTGCGCTGTTCCGCCGCAGCCTCCTGATCCGCTACCAGGGGACCGATACCGGCATCGAGATCGACGAGGCCGACGAGGCGACGCTTCGCCAACGGTTCGAGCGCCGGTACCGCCAGCGCTTCACCTTCTCGATGCCCGACGTGCCGCTGCTGATCGAATCGGTCGCGGTCGAGCTGATCGTGCCGTCGACGAAAGCCGGCGGCGCCTTCTCCGACCTGGAGGCGCCATCGGATGACGGGCGTCGCGAAGCCAGGCTGTTCGCCGCTGGCGGCGAGCATGCCGCGCCGGTGCTGGCGCGCCGCAACCTTCGTCCCGGCGACGCGCTCGCGGGTCCGGCGATCATCCACGACAGCACCGCCACGGTGGTGGTGGAGCCGGGCTGGTCCGCGCGCGTCGCCGATGGCGGGGACCTGATCCTCAGCCGCACCGCGCCGCGCGAGCAGCAGGCGGGGGCCGGCGGCGCGGTGCTCGATCCCGTCCGGCTGGAGATCTTCAACAACCTGTTCATGGCGATCGCCGAGCAGATGGGGCAGGCGCTCCAGAACAGCGCGCAGTCGGTCAATATCAAGGAACGGCTCGATTTCTCCTGCGCGCTGTTCGACGGCCATGGCGCGCTCGTCGCCAACGCGCCGCATATGCCGGTGCATCTCGGCTCGATGGGCGACAGCGTGCGCGCGGTGCGCGATGCCGCGCAAGCCTCGCCGCGCGGCCTGCGCCCCGGCGACGCCTATCTGATCAACAATCCCTATAATGGCGGCACGCACCTGCCCGACCTGACCGTCGTCATGCCGGTGTTCGACGAGGAGGGCGGCTGCGCCTTCTATGTCGCCGCGCGTGGCCACCATGCCGATATCGGCGGGCGCACGCCGGGCTCGATGCCTCCCGACAGCCGCACGCTCGACGAGGAGGGCGTCCTGTTCGATGCCTTTCCGCTGGTAGAGGAGGGCATATTGCGCGAGGCCGCGTTCCGCGCCAAGCTCGCCTCGGGCCGCTGGCCGGCGCGCGATCCAGATCGCAACGTCGGCGACATCCGCGCCCAGATCGCCGCGTGCGCGCGGGGCGTGGACGAGATCGGCAAGATGGTCGCGCAATATGGCCGGGACACCGTCACCGCCTATATGCGCCATGTGCAGGACAATGCGGCCGAAGCGGTGCGGCGCGTCCTCGACCGGATCGGCGACGGTGCCTTCACCTACGAACTGGACGACGGTTCGCATGTTTCGGTGGCGATCCGGGTCGACCGGACAGCGCGCCGTGCGGTCATCGACTTCACCGGGACCAGCGTGCAGCAGCCGAGCAATTTCAACGCGCCGCCGTCGATCTGCCGCGCGGCGGTGCTCTATGTGATGCGGACCCTGGTCGACGAGGACATACCGATGAACGACGGTTGTCTCGAGCCGATCGACATCGTCATTCCTGAAGGCTCCATGCTCCGTCCGGCCTATCCGGCGGCCCTCGTCGCTGGCAATGTCGAGACCAGCCAGGTCATCACCGACGCGCTTTATGGCGCCACGGGGACGATGGCCGCCGCCCAGGGGACGATGAACAATTTCACCTTCGGCGACGACCGCTATCAATATTATGAGACGATCGGCGGCGGTAGCGGCGCCGGGCCGGGTTTCGCGGGAACCTCGGCGGTGCAGACGCACATGACCAACAGCCGCCTGACCGATCCCGAGGTGCTGGAATGGCGCTTCCCGGTGCTGCTGGAGGCGTTCGAGGTCCGCCACGGGTCGGGCGGGGCAGGGCGCCACCGGGGCGGGGACGGCATCCACCGGCGCATCCGTTTCCTCCGGCCGATGACCGCAACGATCCTGTCCAACCGCCGCCGAGTGCCGCCGTTCGGCCTCGAAGGCGGGGAGCCGGGGCAGCCGGGCCGCAACAGCGTGCGACGCGCGGACGGTTCGGTGGAGGAGGTCGGTTCCCGCCAGAGCGTGGAAATGCGCGAAGGCGACGCGTTCGTCATCGACACGCCGGGCGGCGGCGGGTTCGGGCGGACGGGCTAGGTTCCGGCGGAGATGTCGGCTTGCATTTCGCGCCGACCTCCCTCGACTTCGCCGGGAGGGGTGCGGGAAGACGGGAGATTTCTCGACCGCAGAGCCGCGATCGGGTCGCTTACGTGGAGAAACATGCTAGGCGCACCGCATGCAGAACAGTTCACGACTTTCCGGTAGCGTCGTCGTCGACGGGCTAGAATATGAGTGGGAGCTCCGACGGGAACCGCAATGGTCGGACTTCGACGGCTGGCGCGGCATGACCATCGCGCTCCAGCAGAAGGATACGCAACGCGGCGCGGTGATCGAATTCCCGCCGCCGAAACGCCTGTTAAAGGGACTGCAGCGCGGACGGCTGCAGGTCAGCGACGCGATCGTGTCTCGCGGTATTCGCGCGGCGTTGCAGGCGGGCTGGGAACCGGAATCGCGCGGCAAGCCGATGGTGTTCGAAGTCGATGCAGACGGCAATTAGGAGCCGAGGCGGCGTTGACGCAAGCTGATGCACCCGATCTAAACGGAGAATGACGCGCGATCCCTCTGCTGCGTTAGACTCTGCCCCGACATGGCGAGGGGCCTTCGAGAATGCCGAGGTCAACGCGCTCCATGCGACGTGCTTCGATCATCGGCTGTTCGATGACGACTGGTGGTCTCAGGTCAACCAATTCAGCCTCGGCTGGGTCTGCCTTCGTCGAGCGGGAGCCTTGATCGGGTTCGTCAATGTCGCGTGGGACGGCGGATTGCACGCCTTCATTCTCGACACGATGGTCTTGCCGGCCTTTCAGCGGCAAGGCTTGGCCAAGGCTCTCGTCGCGGAAGCGGTCGATCGCGCGAAGCGGACAGGCTGCGAATGGCTGCATGTCGATTTCGAACCACGGCTCAGATCATTCTATTTCGACGCATGCGGTTTTGCGCCGACCGAGGCCGGTCTTATCCCGTTGAAATGAAAGGCAGAGGCCTCGGCGGCGCGCCTCAGCGCAGGGCTCGCGAAGAAATTACCGCGCCAGCGAACCCGGCAGCACGCCGAAGCGGCGCTTGAACAAACGGGTGAAGTGGCTGCTGTCGTTGAAGCCGGCGGCGAAGGCGACCTGCCCGACCGAGCGAAAGCGGGGATCGCCGCCGACCAGCCATGCGCGCGCCTCGTCCAGCCGGACGTCGGCGAGCCATTGGCGCGGCGTCGTGCCGACCTCGCCGAACAGCCGGTAAAGGCTGCGACGCGACAGGCCGAAGCGGTGGGCCAGCGTCTCGATGCTCATGTCCGGATCGGCGGCATGGTCGACCACCCAGGACCGCATCTTGCGGATCTCGGCCTCGGCGCGCGACCGGCGGTGCGTGTCGGCGTCCGGCCGGTTCTCGATCAGCCGGTCGAGCAACGACATCGTCACCGACAGGGTCAGCATGGAATCGCATGCGTCCATCTCGTCGTCTGCGTCGGCATCGACGATGCTGGCGAGCATGGCCGACAGCATGTTGCCGATGCCCCTGCGGCCCTGAAGCCTGTGGCCGAACAGCCGGTCGCTGTTGGGGCGCAGCTGCGAGACGGTCGAGCGCGGCATGGCGAGGACGACCGATCGGTTCCGGCCGAACGCGTCGATCGTGGACGGCGCGCGCGAATCCATCAGCACCATGTCGCCGGCCGTCAGCACATTCTGCCGGTCATAATGGTCGACGTGGATGTCGCCCTCGAGCGGCATCAGGATGAAGGCGCACTCCTCCCATCGGTCGCGCAGGGCGGGGCGCCTGCTGCGAACGGCATTGGCGTGGATCAGGAAACCGTCGAACGGCCCCCGCGCGACCGGGGTCAGCGTCCCCGCCGAGCGGGCGGCGGACGATGTCGGTTCGGTATCATAGGCACCATAGGCCGCGCGCAGCGAGCTGGCGAACTGGCTCGCATCCGACGGGGTTTGCAATGACACCATGCTCGCTCCCTTTCCATGACGGGCAAAGGCACCAGCGTTGTGCGGCCATGATGGAGAGATTCGTGGAAGTTTCAAGTAACTTTGCGGCCTAGTCCTTCGGTCGCGCCGGGTGGCACGCGCAGGCGATCAAATGGCACGCGCAGGCGGGACGCGCTTCGGTCCCGAATGGTACAAATCCGCGATCATCTTTGGGACCTCGGCCGCAGAGCATGGGGACCTTGCGATCCGGAGGAGCGCGCCGGCAGGCCGGCGCCTCGTTGCGAACAACAAAAGGGGCATTCGATGAAAAAGCTTTACCTGGCCGTACTTTGCACCGGCGTGGCTACCTGGGCTTCGGTAGCGGCGGCCCAGTCCGAACCGCTCGACGGCGAGATCGTCGTCACCGCGCAGAAGCGCGTGCAATCGGTGCAGGACGTCGGCATCGCGCTGACCGCGATCGGCGGCGACGAGCTGCGCCGCAACCAGATGACCGACGTAAACCAGTTGGCCAACCAGATCTCGAACGTCGTCGCGACGACCAGCTCGAACCTGCCTGCCTTCACCGTGCGCGGCATCGGCCTGAACGAGTTCGCGTCGAACTTCGATTCGCCCGTCGCGGTCCACATCGACGAAGTCTACAAGTCGAAGCCCTACATGCTGTCGATGCCGTTCTACGACATCCAGCGCGTCGAGGCGCTGAAGGGGCCGCAGGGGACGCTGTTCGGCCGCAACACCACGGGCGGCTCGGTCAACTATTACACCCAGGAACCGCAGTTCGATTCGAGCGGCGGCTTCAACGCCCAGATCGACAATTATGGCCGGGTGCGCAGCGACGGGTTCCTCAACCAGCAGCTCAGCGACACTGTCGCCGCCCGCGCGTCCTATTATGTCTCGCAGGGCTGGGGCGGCCCCTACAAGAACCTGCTGACCGGCAAGGACCATGGCAAGCCGAACCAGATCGCCGGCCGGCTGCAGTTCAAGTGGAAGGGCGAGACCACTACCGCGCGGCTGATGGTCTACGGCTTCCAGGACAAGAGCCAGCTGACGCCTTACAAGAGTCCGGGCCTGTTCAACGCTGACGGCAGCTACTGCGCCGCCGTGTTTACCGGTGCGATCCAGAAGGATCGCGACGCCTGCCTGAAGTTCGGTCCGTTCGTTCCCAATGGCGATCCGCGCGGCCTGCGCGAAACCCAGAGCATCCGCGACGTGAACGCCGATGCGCCGTGGAAAGCCGACAATTCCGCGTTCGGCGGCTATCTGCGCCTCGAGCAGGAAGCGGGCGCCTTCCAGCTGACCTCGATCACCGCCTATGACCAGTTCGTCCGCGATCAGGTCGACGACGGCGACAACACCCCCTATATCGCGGTCAACCAGCTGCTCTACAGCCGCATCAAGCAGTTCTCGCAGGAACTGCGCGCCACGGCGAAGTTCGACCGGCTCAACGTCCTGATCGGCGGCTTCTTCGAGCATGACTCGATCGACGAGGCGAACAGCGCCAACACGATCGAGAACCCGCTGCCCGGCCTGCCGCCCTTCGCGCCGCGTCTTGCCGCCGACTTCAAGCAGAAGGTCCGTTCGCTCGCGGTCTTCACCAACAACGAATATGCTCTGACCGACCAGCTCTCGGTGATCCTGGGGCTGCGCTACACCAACGATCGCACCAAGATCGATGGCGCGGCCTATCTGGGCGCCGACGATCCTTCGGGGCGCCGTCACCTCGTCACCCCCGCGATCCCGGTCGATGCGCTGGTGGCGAGCCGCACCGATGGCACCACCTCCTTCCGCGGCGGCCTCAACTGGAAGGCGTCGCGCGATCAGCTATTCTATGCCTCGATCTCGCGCGGCTTCCGCAGCGGCGGCTACAGCGTGCCGTTCGGCGGGGTGATCACGACCTTCAGCCCGGAACGGCTGACCGCCTATGAGATCGGTTCGAAGTCGCGGCTGCTCGATCGCACGCTCGACCTGAATCTCGCGGCCTTCTTCTACGACTATAAGGACATCCAGACCAACGTCGACGATCCGCTGTCGCCGCTGGTGCCGATCACCCGCAACATCGGGGGCTCGCGCACCTACGGGGCCGAGGCGGACCTGAGCTGGCGGCCCGATCCGAGCTGGATGGTGCGCGTGGGCGGCAGCTATCTCGACGCCAAGTTCCGCAACACCACCGCGGTCATCACCACCTATGCGGGTCCGGTGCCGCTCGACGGCAAGCGTCCGGTCAACACGCCGAAATGGACGGCGCAGGGCATGATCCAGAAGAGCCTTCCGCTCAACGACGATCTCGACCTGATCGGCAGCACCGACTTCAAATATACCGCCAAGCGCTACCTTGAGGCGACCAACCAGGTCTTCGACAAGGCTCCCGCCTATTGGGTGCAGAATGCGCGCCTCGCGATCGCCAGCAAGTCGGGCGGCTGGGAGATCGCGGCCTGGGGCAAGAACATCTTCGACAAGGAGTATCTGACCTACATCAACAACATCAGCTTCTTCCGCATCGAAATCTACGGCGAGCCGGTTTCCTACGGCCTCTCGGCCTCGATCAAGTTCTGACACCACGGGGCCGGACGGCGCGATCGCGGTCCGGCCCAGACATGGCGGTAATCACATGACCACCGGTTTCTACACCGACGAACGTACCTTCTGGCACTCGGTCGGGATGCAGGCGCTGTTCCTGCCCGTGGGCGGCTGGGTGCAGCCCCCGTCGGGCGCCGCCGGCGCGGACACGCCCGATTCCAAGCGCCGGCTGCTCTCGCTGGTCCAGGCGAGCGGCCTGATCGACCATCTCGCGGTCGCGAGCGCCGAGCCGGTCACGCGCGAGGACATGCTGCGGGTCCATACGGTCGACTATATCGATCGCTTCAAGGCGACCAGCGATGCCGGCGGCGGAGACCTCGGCGGCTTCGCGCCATTCAGCCGGGGCGGCTATGAGATCGCGGCGCTGTCGGCGGGCCTCGCCAAGGCGGCGGTCGACGACGTCGTGTCGGGCAGGCACGCCAACGCCTATGCGCTTTGCCGCCCGGCGGGCCATCATTGCCTGCCCGGCGGATCGATGGGCTTCTGCCTGCTGTGCAACATCCCGATCGCGATCGAGGCGGCGCGCGCCAGGCACGGCGCGCTGCGCGTCGCGGTGGTCGACTGGGACGTGCACCACGGCAACGGCACCCAGGCGGTCTATTACGACCGCGACGACACCCTCACCATCTCGCTCCACCAGGAAAATTGCTTCCCGCCGGGCTATGGCGGCGAAGATGATCGCGGCGAGGGCAAGGGGGCGGGGCACAATCTCAACATTCCGCTGCCGCCGGGCGGCGGAGACGATGCCTATCGCTATGCGCTCAGCTCGCTGGTCGTTCCGGCAATCGAGGCGTTCGGCCCCGACCTGATCATCGTCGCGAGCGGGCTCGACGCCGGGGCGGCCGATCCGCTCGCCCGGATGCTGGCGCACAGCGAGACCTTCCGGGCGATGACCGGCGAACTGATGGCGCTCGCCGACCGTCTGTGCGGCGGCAAGATCGTCGTCGTGCACGAGGGGGGCTATTCGGAAGCGGTGGTGCCGTTCCTCGGCCTCGCGATCCTCGAGACGCTCGCCGGCCACCGCACCGACGTGGTCGATCCAACGCTCGATATCTTCGTACCCCAACAGCCTGGAGCGAAGTCGCTCGCCTTCCATCGGCAGGTGATCGACGAGATAGTCGGGGACTGGTCGGCGTCGCGGCGGGGCGCCTGATGCGGGGCTGAAGGCTCGCGCCCTCTTCCCGGTATCAAGCTCTTGGAACTCAAAGATAATCGAGTTAAGCGCGGAAAATGTATAGACATTAATGGGTGTGGCCGAAAGGTCGCAGGCCGATACGAACTGCGGTTTTTGTTGAACATTCAATTGACTTGTCCAGCGCCACTGCAAACAAGACCAGACATAGTTCGACATAAGTCTGGGAGAAAATGGATGGTGCAACCGCAGCTTCGCAATCTGTCGCATGCGAGCATGAAAGCCCTTGCCGCCGCGACGATGCTGGTCGGCGCGCACGGCGCGGCGATGGCACAGGACAGCGGCGCGGTGACCGGGGCCGAGGCGCCGTCCTATGGCGACATCGTCGTCACCGCGCAGAAGCGCGAGCAGAACATCCAGAAGGTCGGCGTCGCGATCAGCGCCCTCGGCAAGCAGGGCCTCGCCGATCTCGGCCGGCAGGACATCTCCGCGTTGGCGACCAAGCTGCCGAGCGTCCAGGTGCTCGCCTACAGCCCGACCCTGACCATCTTCAACATCCGCGGCGTGTCGCAGAACGACTTCGCCGATTCGCAGGAGGCGCCGATCGCCTTCTATAATGACGAGGTCTACATCAGCGCACTCGGCGCGATCAGCGGGCAGTTGTTCGACCTCGAGCGCGTCGAGATGCTGCGCGGCCCGCAGGGCACGTTGTTCGGCCGCAACGCCACCGGCGGCCTGATCCAAGTAGTGTCGGCCAAGCCCACCCGCGACCTGTCCGGCTTCCTGACCGTCACCGGCGGCAGCTATGGCCAGATCGCCACCGAAGGCGCGATCAGCGGCCCGCTCAGCGACACGCTGCGGGCACGCCTGTCGTTCACCACGAATAACCATCGCGGCTATATCGACAACAGCGCCGGCAAGGACGTTGGCAATTCCCGCTTCTACGGCGGCCGTTTCCAGCTGGCCGGCGACGTCGGCGAAGGCGGCGAGTTCACCCTGAAACTGCAGGGCCTGCGCAACGACGACGAGCGCACCGGCGGCCTCTATGCGCACCGCAGCGCGATCGCCAATGCCGACGGCCTCGGCGAATATGTCGGTCCGAACGACAATCCGTTCGGCACCTGCGCCGGCTGCGACATGTTCGGCTATGTCCAGCCCGGCAGCGATCCGTTCAAGGTCGCCTTCAACGGCCCGAACAATTTCAGCCGCAGCTACTGGAGCGCGTCGCTGCGCTACGTGCAGGATCTCGGCGGCGTCACGCTGACCTCGATCACCGACTATCAATATCTGAAGAAGCGCTACGGCGAGGATGCGGACATGTCGCCCGCCAGTGTCTTCGCCTATTCGACGCGCCAGAACCTCGACCAATATTCGCAGGAGCTGCGCCTCTCGAACAGCACCGACAAGCTCAACTGGGTCGTCGGCGGCTATGCGATCAAGATCGTCAGCAAGAACGGCTACGATACCGATCTGACCGGTAGCCTGGGCCTCAGCGAAATCTATGGCGGCAAGCTGGAGACGACCTCCTTCGCCGGTTTCGGCCAGCTCGAATATAATCTGACCGACCAGGTCAGTCTGATCGCCGGCGGGCGCTATTCGGCCGATCGCAAGACCTACGACTTCACCCATGCCGAAAATGGCGTGACCGACTTCACCTTCGACAAGGCCAGCGTCGGCAAGCTCGCGCGGCAGAGCTTCAAGGACTGGTCAGGCAAGCTCGGCGTCAATTTCAAGCCCGACGAGGACACGCTGATCTATGCCAGCGTCAATCGCGGCATCAAGGGCGGCGGCTTCGGCACTCCGGCGTTCAATCCGGGCGACCTGACGACGATCCCGTTCAAGGAGGAAGTGCTGACCGACTATGAGGGCGGCGTGAAGCTGACCCTGCTCGATCGCACGACCCATCTGAACCTGTCGGCCTTCTATTACGACTATAAGGACTATCAGGCGTTCGAGCTGGTCGACCTGGCGCTCGCGATCCGCAACAAGGACGCGATCATCAAGGGGCTCGAGGCCGAGTTCAACACCCGCCCGGTCGACGGTCTCTATCTCCAGACCTTCGCCACCTACCTCGACAGCAAGGTGAAGGGCGTGATCCTGCCGGGCGGCCGGGTCGCGAACACCCGCATGCCGCAGGCGCCCAAGTGGAGCATCGGCTGGCTGGTCCGCTACGAGCTCGATGCGGGCGAGGGTCGGCTCGCGCTCCAGACCGACTGGAAATATGACAGCGCCCAATATCTCTCGACCTTCAACGCGCCGGTCGATCGCCAGCCGGGCCGCGTCGTCGGCAACGCCCGCGTCACCTATGGCTTCAGCGGCGGCAAGTGGGAGGTCGCGGGCTTCGTCAACAACCTGACCGACAAGAAGTACCGGCTCTACAATCTCGACCTGTCGGGCCCGTTCGGCTTCACCCAGCAGGCTTATGCCCGGCCGCGCTGGTTCGGGGCGAGCGTCACCCGCACGCTGTAAACGGCCAAAGCAAACCCCCGGCCGCGTCGGACGCGACCGGGGGTTCCGTCTTAATTACGCCAGCGCAGGCGGGGCCTTCGCATAAGCGGTCGCGTCCGAAATTTCGGACGCCGTCAGTGCGGCGAGCCGCCGCCTTCCATGATCTTGTCGAAGAAAGTCATGCCGACATTGGCGACAAGCGAGCCGCCGTCGACCGCCAGCACCGCGCCGTTGACGAAGGAGGCTGCCGGCGACAGCAGCCAGGCGATCGCTTCGGCCGCCTCGTCCGAAGTGCCGGCGCGGCGGGCGGGGACGAACTCGCTGACCTTTGCATAGGCGCCTTCGAGATCGTCGGCGATCTGCATCGTCTCCATCTCCTCGTCGCCCATCTCGGTGCGGATCCAGCCGGGCGCCACGACATTGGCGCGCAGGCCATGGCGGGCATATTCGTAGGACAGCGCCTGGGTCATCAGCTGGAGGCCCGCCTTCGATGCCGAATAGGCGGCGAGGCCAGGACCGGTCTGGATGCCGCCGACCGACGTGATCGACACCACGGCGCCCTTGCGTTCGAGCAGATGGGGCAGGGCCGCCTGGGTCAGCACGAATGGGCCGGTCAGGTTGATCGCGAGCTGCTGGTTCCAGTCGTCGAGGCTCATATCGCCGAGCAGCGCATTGACGAGGATGCCCGCGTTGAGGACGAGGCCGTCGAGCCTTCCGAAATGCGCGACGACATCGGCGACCAGCGCGCGGGCGGCCTCCGGATCGCTGACGTCGGCAACGAAGGGCACCGCGCCGCATTCGGCCGCGACCTTGTCGAGCGGATCCTTGCGACGGCCGCATATCGCCACCCGCCAGTCGCGCGCCAGCCGCCGTGCCGCCGCCGCGCCGATCCCGCTGCCGCCGCCCGTGACGATGACGACCGGCTTTTCCCCATTCTGATCCTGACCCATTTCACCACCTGTCCATCGGTTGAAATCGAAACCCGTTCCATTTTCATGGACGCGTTTCATGATTGAACACATAATATGGTGGGATCCTAGATAAAATATTGGACTGCAGTCCAGATAGAAAATAGACATTGGGTCGAATCGATGTGGGGATGGAAATGAAGTGGGCTTTTGTCGGTCCGCTGATCGGCGGCACTTTCCTGGCGATGTACCCGATGATGACGACGCCGATCCTGATCGGCGGTTCGGTCGATAGCGCGCATCTATCCGCCGAACAGGCTGGGTGGATCGGCACGCTGTCGATCGGGGCGGTCGCGGCGGCGTCGATGCTGCTGCCGTCGCTGCTGCGTCGCTTCCCCGGACGCCTGCCGTTGTTCCTGTTCGCGGCGATGCTGGTCGCCGGCTATCTCGGCTTCGCCACGTCGGTCAGTTTCGCCGCCTTCGGCCTGTTCGCGCTGCTTGGCGGAACGGGATCGGGCGGCCTGCTCGCGGGCATGGCGATGCGGATCGCCAAGGCGCCCAGCCCGGACCAGGTCTATGGCGTGATCTATGCCGTCGCGACCGGCATCTACGCGGTGCTGCTGTCGCTGCTACCGATCGTCGGTGGCCGCTACGGCGCGTCGGCGATGTTCGTCGTGCTGGCGCTGGTCGCGCTGGCGACGATGCCGGCGCTGGCGCTGCTGGGCGACGACGTGGCGGAGGCCGAGCATCATGCCGCGGGCGCACCGAAGCCCTGGGCGATGATCGCCGTCGTCGTCCTGGTGATGACCGTGGCCTTCCCGCTCTATGGCGGCGTCTACGCCTTTTCGGAGCGGCGCGCGGTGGCGATCGGGCTCGAGCCCGCGGCGATCGGCGCGGTCCTGGGGGCGACGACGCTGATGACGGTGATCGGCGCGCTGCTGGTCGCGTGGGTCGGCACGCGGCCCGGCCGCACCGTCCCGACCCTGGTGACGATGGCCGTGGCTACGCTGGCCTACGGCCTGGTCCTCGGCGCGGCGGGCACAGCGCCGTTCATCGCCGGAATGCTCGCCTTCGGACTGATGCAGATGGCGCTCAACTCCTATTTCTTCGGCCTCGCATCGGTGCTCGACCGCGAGGGGCGGGCGGCGGCGGCGCTGCAGGGCTATTCTCTCGTGCCCTATGCGCTGGGCGCTGCGCTGTTCGGCACGCTCGGCAATGACGGCAATCTCGCGCGGCTGGCACTGCCCTCGGTCGCGATCAACATCGTCGCGGCGCTGATCCTGGTGCCGATGCTGATCCGGCTCGATCGCGCCGCACGGCGGGAGCCGGCATGACCCTCGCCCGCTCCACCATCGACTGGCGGCATGTCGCCGGCCTCGGCGTCGCCCTGGTGGTCGCCGGCCAGTTCTCCGGCTGGAATTACGGGCTCGCCTCGGCGGGCTGGGCGAACATGATCGTCGCCACCCTGCTGATGGCGTCGCTCTCGCTGGGCCTGGCGCTATGCCTGTCGGAATTGTGTGCCGCCCGCCCGCATGCGGGCGGGCTCTACATCTATTGCGAGGACGCCTTCGGCCCCTTCGTCGGCTATATCGTCGGCTGTGCCGTGGTGGTGGCGCTGATCGCCGGCTGTGGTGCCGCGACCGAGTTCATCTCGGCCTATGCCACCCATGTCTTCGGTTCCGGCGGCTGGCCGCTCAAGATCGCCATCTATGTCGTCATCCTGCTGCTGCACCTGCGCGGCGTGGGAGAGGCGATGTGGCTGATGGTGGGCGCGGGCCTGTTGGCCCTGGCCGCGATCCTGCTGTTCGGCGTGACGATGGTCCCGCATTTCGATCCGGCCAACCTGACGCTTGCGGGGGAGCGGTTGCACGTCGATCCGACCGGCATCTTCGCCTGCATACCCTTCGCAATCTGGTTGTTCATCGCGGTCGAGCAGACTGCGGCGGCGGCGGAAGAGGTCGCCGAGCCGTCACGCAACATGCCGAAGGGGATCATCGCCGCGGTGTTGATCCTGCTCATCTCGGCGATGGTCGTCCTCGTCCTGGGCGTGGGCGGTGGCGGCATCGGGCATATCGGTGGCGCGGACGATCCGCTCTATGCGGCGATGGCCAGCCCCGAGGTCGGCGGCACCGCCGGCTGGGCGACGGCCTTCGTCGGGATGGGGGGCATCGTCGGCCTGCTCGGTACGTTGTTCTCGCTGGTCTATTCGACCTCGCGGCAGATCTTCGCGCTGGCCCGCGACGGACGGATGCCCGCGATACTGGGGCGCACCAACAAGCGCGGCGCGCCCGATCTGGCGCTGCTGCTGGTGGTCGCCGTCGCCGTCGCCGTGTCGGCGATCTCGCCCGACAAGGTGTTGCTGGTCGTGGTGCTGCTGCTCAGCGCTTCCTATGTCGTGCTGCTCGCCGCTTTCATCCGGCTACGCATCAACCAGCCCGATCTGCCGAGGCCTTTTCGCGCGTGGGGCGGGATCGGCACCGCGATGCTGTGCATGATCCTTTCGGCCGTCCTGTTCGCCGCCTGCTTCCAGGTCGACGCGACCGTGCTGATCGGGCTCGGCCTGCTCTTCGCGGCGATCGCCCTCAGCTATCTGCGCCTGCCCCGCGGCGGCGCGCCTTCCTCCCCCCTCCTTCCCGAAGAAAGGTCCGCCGATGCTTCCTGATGACGAACTGCTGGAACGGCGCCGGCATGTGCTCGGGCGCAACGCCCCCCTCTTCTACGAACGGCCGGTGCACCTGGTGAAGGGCAAGGGCGTCTGGGTGACCGACGCCGAGGGGCGCGACTATCTGGACGTCTACAACAACGTCCCCTGCGTCGGGCATTGCAACCCGCATGTCGTCGAGGCGATCGCCACCCAGGCGGCCATCCTCAACATTCACACCCGCTACCTGCACGAGACGGTCGTGCGCTATGCCGAACGGCTGACGGCGACGTTCGCCCCTTCGCTCAATGCCGCGATCTTCACCTGCTCGGGCACCGAGTCCAACGAGCTGGCGCTCCGCATGGCGCGCTTCCGCACGGGCGGCGAAGGCATCATCGTCAGCGACTTCACCTATCATGGCAATTCGCGCGCCGTCGCGGCGCTGACGACCTGTTTCCCGGTGGGCGAGCCTTTCCCAGACTTCGCCCGCGCGGTCCCGGTGCCTGATCCCTATCGCGACCGGCAGGGGATGAGCGACGAGGAACTGGGCGACGTCTTCGCCGCCAAGGTCGCCGAGGCGGTCGCCTCTCTCCAGGCTGCCGGCATCAAGGTCGCCGCGTTGCTGATGGACACGCTGTTCGCCAATGAAGGCCTGCCCGAACTGGTGCCGGGCTATGCCGCCAAGGCGGTCGAGATCGTCCGGAAGGCCGGCGGAATGTTCATCTGCGACGAGGTGCAGGCCGGCTTCGGACGCACCGCCGATGCGATGTGGGGCCACCAGATCAATGGGGTCGTTCCCGACATCGTCACCCTGGGCAAGCCGATGGGCAATGGCCACCCGCTCGGCGGCGTGGTCGCTTCGTCGGATCTGATCGACGCGTTCGGCGCGATTTCCAACTATTTCAATACGTTCGGAGGCAACCCGGTTTCGATGGCGGCGGGCATGGCGGTGCTGGACGTACTCGAGGGCGAGAACCTGCTCGAAAAGGCACAGGCGACCGGCGCCTATGTGCGCGCCGGGCTGGAGCGTCTGAAGGAGAAGCATGCGATCATCGGCAATGTCCGCGGTCGCGGTCTGTTCTTCGGAATGGAGCTGGTCCATGGCGACGCCGACCGCTCGCCGGCCACGGTCGAGAGCAAGAGGCTGATCAACCTGATGCGCGACCGCGGCGTGTTGATCAGCCGGATCGGCCGCCACGACAACATATTGAAGATGCGGCCGCCGATGGTGTTCGCGAAGGAGCATGCCGACATCCTTCTGTCGACGCTCGACGATGCGCTGCAGGCGCTGTGAGGGGAGTGATGGTGACCGATTTCTATAGCTTGAGCGACGCGGATCAGGCCGCGCGGCTGGCGGAGCTCGCCCGAATGGCGCTGGAGCGCTGGCCGGGGGATTATGGTTCGATCGCACTGGTCAAATATCGCGAGAATGCCGTCTTCTCGGCGCTGCGGTCCGACGGCCAGAAGGTCGCGGTGCGCGTCCACCGGCATGGCTATCATAGCGACGAAGCGCTGCGGTCCGAACTGCTGTGGATGCAGGCGCTGGCGCGCGACGGGATCGAAGTGCCGCCGATCATCCCGACCAGCGACGGCGATATCTTCGTGACGGTGACGGCTCCCGGCATCCCCGAGCCGCGCCAGGTGGACGTGCTGGCCTGGATGGCGGGCGCCCCCGCCGGTTCCTCGGAGGACGGGCTGGAGGCCGACGAGGCGAGTGCCGCCACGCTGTTCTTCGGCGCCGGCGCGCTCGCGGCGCGGATGCACGATCAGGTGGAGGCGATGACCTTCCCCGAAGGTTTCACGCGCCACGCCTGGGACGAGGACGGCCTGATCGGCGAGGATCCGCTGTGGGGCCGCTTCTGGGAGCTGGAGCGGCTGACCGCCGAGCAGCGCGACCTCCTCCAGTCGGCGCGGGACCATGCGATGTGGGATCTGGCGGCGTTCGGCAAGCGGCCCGACAATTACGGCCTGATCCATGCCGATTTCGTGCCGGAGAACCTGCTGGTCGAGGATGGTCGGCTCAAGCTGATCGACTTCGACGACGGCGGCTATGGCTGGCACATGTTCGATCTCGCGACGGCGCTCTACTTCAACCTCGACCACCCGGCCTATGAGCGGATGGAGCAGGCGCTGTTCGAGGGCTATCGCTCGGTCCGCGCGCTGCCCGACGACCATGGCGCGCTGCTGCCGCTGTTCCTGTTCCTGCGCAGCACGACCTATCTGGGCTGGGTCCAGACCCGGCCGGAGACGCAGACGGCCAAGGAGCTGGGGCCGATGCTGATCGAGCGCGCCTGCCTGGTCGCCCGGCGCTATCTCGACGATCGGGTGCGTGCCGGCGAGCCGGCATGACCGGGGCGGGACGTTGACCGAGGCGACGGCGCGGCCCGTCGCCACGCAGGCGCGGGGACGCAAGCGGCGCGAGGCGTTGCTGCTGGCGGCTCGCGCGCTGCTGGCGGAACGCGACAGCAGCCAGATCACGCTGGCCGACATCGCCGCGCGGGCGGAGGTTCCGAAAAGCTCGACCTATCATTTCTACACCGACGCGATCGAGCTGTTCGTCGAGCTGGTGTCGATCCTCGATGCCGAGTTGCAGGCAGTGATCACCCAGCCCGTCGCGCGGCAGGATAGCTGGGAAGGGGTGTGGGGCGTGGCGATGGACCGCGCCGCGATCTTCTTCGAGGACAATCCCGCCGCACAGCAATTGATGCTGTCCTCGCAGACCGCTCCGGCGATCAAGCGCTACAGCCGCAGCGCCGATATCGATACCGGTCGGCTGATCGAAGGCCTGATCGACGCGCAGTTCGTGCTGCCCGATATTCCCGATCGCAGCCGGATCTTCTTCTATGCGATCGAGGCGGCCGACCTGATGTTCGGCCTGTCGCTGTTCGAGCGCGGCGCGCTGCTCGGCGATATGGTCGAAGAGGCGAAGCGGATGAGCTGCGCCTATCTGGCGCTCTACATCCCCCGCCACCTGCCGCGCCGCGACGTCGTCTAGCGCCGGACCTTGTCGGACGCCTGCGGGCCGTGCCGGCACCCGACCGGCCGCCGACCACGACCGCCGCTCAGTCGATCGCGGCGGTCGCCTCGATCTCGATCAGGAAATCGGGAAGCGCCAGTGCCTGGACGCCCAGGAAGGTGTTGGGCGGCGGCGTCACCGAGCCGAAGAAGGCGCCGACCTCGGGCAGGACGACACCCAGCTTGTCGGGGCTGTGGTCGACCACATAGACGCGCAGCCGGACGATATCCGCCAGTGTTCCGCCGGCCGCTTCCAGCACGGTCTTGATATTGGCCAGCGCCTGACGCGTCTGCGCGGCGAGGTCGCCGCCGCCGACGACGTTGCACTGCGCGTCCCAGGCGACCTGCCCGGCCAGATGCAGCGTCTTTCCGCTCGTCTGGAGCGCGGCGTGCGAGAAGCCGTAGCCGAGCGCGTCGTACATGGTTTCCGGATTGATGCGGCTGTTCGCCATGGCAGGTCTCCCGCTGAAATTAATCGACGATTTCGAGGCTGTGGCCGAACGGGTCGGTCATATAGACGTTCTTCTTGCCGGCGAGCGGCCCTTCCGGGATGAAGATCGTCTCCATCGCAGTGCAGCCATGCGCGGTGAGATAGGCGATCGCCTTGTCGACATCGTCGACGCGCAGCGCCAGATGATGGCCGCCGCGATCGCAGTTGCGCGGCACGTCCTGCCGGCGCTCGGCGGGCTTGTCATACTGGACGAGCTGGAAGTTCATAGTGTCGGTGAGCTTCAGCATCACCAGCGTCAGCCTGGCCCCCGGCACGCCGACATGGGTCGCCATCCAGTCGCGACCCTGCTCGTCGACCGGCATATCGGCCGCGTCGAGCGGGCCCAGGCGGAAGAGTTCCTCCGCGCCGATCACGTCGCGGTAGAAGGCGAGCGCCTCCTCCAGATCGGGAACCGTCCAGGAAATATGGTCGACCGCCAGGAAGTTCGGCTTGTCGGGTGCAGCGCTCATTGAAGGCCTCCGAATGGCATCGGGCGAAGTGTGTCCTGTCCGCGATCGCGCGGCAACGCAGCGATGCGCATCAGTTCGTTGTCCTTGCCGCAACATAGGCGAGGTCGGCGATCGTCGCCGGGCGCGCGGGAAAGCGGGAGGCGAAGCCCGGGTCGTCCGGATTGCCGAGCAGGCGGAGCAGCGTCGGTTCGCAATTGCGGCCCTGGCACGCCCCCATGCCGCAGCGGGTGGCGAGCTTGACGGCATTGGCCGACCGCGCGTCGACGAGCGGGACGATGCTCGACAGCGGAACGTCCTCGCATCGGCAGACGAGCGTGTCGGCGTCCAGCGCGGGGAACCAGGGGCGCGGATCCGACAGCCGGTCGAGAAGACGCGCGAACCGCAGATGGCCCTCGCGGCGTGCGCGGGCGGCGGCGGCGTGCCGTTCGGCGGCGGCCTCGTCGATCATGCCCAGGTCATGGGCGATCCCGACGCCGGCGATCTCGCCGGCCGCCATGGCCGCCGGCGCGCCGGCAACCCCGGTCGTCTCGCCCGCCACGAACAGGCCAGGCACGGTAGAGCGCATCCAACGGTCGTGGAGCGCCGCCCATCCGCCCGCCGCGCCGGCGTCGCGCATCTCCGCGCCGATCATGCGCGGCAGCGCCGACTGCGGCACGAAGCCGAAGCATAATCCCACCGTGTCGCACGCCCAGCGGCGCCCGCCGGCGACCAGCGCTTCGACCCGATCCTCGCCGACGATGCGCTCGACCAGGGTACCGAAATGCACCGGGACCCGATGGCGCAGCAGCGTCCGCATCGCCGCTGCGGCGATCAGCATGTTGCCGGCATGGCGGAGGGCGATGGTCGGGGCGGAGGCCATCGCCGCGATCATGCCGGCACGGGGCTGCGCGAACAGCACCGCCTCGACGGCGCCGCCCGCCTCGACGATCTGCGCGGCGATGACCAGTTGGAGCGGGTGGGTGCCGGCCAGCACCACCCGCTCGCCGGGAATGATCCGCTGGCTCTTCAGAAAGGCTTGCAGCCCGCCGGCGGCATAGACGCCCGGCAAGGTCCAGCCGGGCAGCGGCACCGCGAGATCCTGGCATCCCGTCGCGATGAGCAGCCGCCGGGCGGCGATCCGGTCGACGCCCTCCGCCGATGACAGCGTCACCGCGAAGCCCGGTTCGCCGCCGCTATCGGGCTGCCGCGCGATCCCCAGCACCGATCGGCCGCCGCGCCAGGCGATGTCGGGATCGGCTCCGAACCGCTCGAGCTGCGACCGCAATTCGGCATAGCTCCGGCCCGCCATCCAGCCGCGCACCGCGAACGCGGTCGGGGGCTGGCGCAATATCTGGCCGCCGGGGCGCGGCTGTTCGTCGACCACCGCGACGCTCGCGCCCCATTCCGCCAGCCGGAGCGCGGCGGCCTGGCCGGCGGGGCCACCGCCGACGACCGCGACGTCGAAGCGCTCAGCCATGGGTCGACACCTCCATCGCGTCGGCGACCTCGGTCATGCAGGCGCGGACCCGGCGGCGCGAGGGCAGCAAGGTGACGAGGCATTCGGAACAGGTGCCCATGTTGCAGAACAGCCCGCGGTCCCGGCCGCGCGTGTCGCGGCGGAAGGCGGGTCCATGCTGGAGCATGGCCGCTGCGATCGTCTCGCCCTCGAACGTCGCTATGGCGACGCCGTCCACCCGGATCGTCGCCGCGGGCCCCCGGCTGGTATCGCGATCGATCCGCATCACTGCCCCATGAAGCTGTTGAGATGATCGAAGCGTGCCGGGGAGACGAAGTCCAGCTCCGGCGTGGCCGTCCCGCGCATCGCCCGTGCGACGAGGCGGGCGAAGCTGGGGCCGAGCGTGAAAGCCGATCCGCCGCCCGCGATCCAGAAGCCCCGCATGCGCGGCACCTCTCCCACCACGGGCAGCTGGTCGCCGCTGACCGCCGTCACCCCGGTCCAGCTGCGCAGGAGGTTGAGCGACGCGACGTCGGGCACGACGTCGACCGCGGCGCGCAGATTGCCGGCGAGCGACTCCTCGATCATCGCGGGCCGTGTGCCGGGGTCGAAGCCGCCATCGGCGGCGAGGGCGAGCCGCGCCGGCCAGCCTCCGCCGATCAGGATATTGCCCGCATGGGTCTGCTTCATCGACAGGCGGCGGCCGACATGCTGGATGAGATGCGGAATCCGCGGCCGCTGCGTCCGTTCGGTCGCGTTCATCAGCAGTGCCACCGGATAGAGCGGGGCGTGGAGGTTGGCGAGCGCGCAGACCTGCGGGGTCCAGGCGCCGGCCGCCACGAGCACCTGGTCGGCGCGGACGGAAAGACCATCGCCCCGCGCCTCGAATCCGCCCCGGACCCTGGCGAGGGCGCCCAGCCGCGTCCGGCTGCGCAAGCTGGCGCCGGCCCGCCGTGCGGCTGCAGCGAAGGCCGGGGTGACGGCGCGGGAATCGGCATGGCCTTCGTCGGGTGCGAAGGCCGCGGCCACGATGTGCGGCGAGAGATAGGGAGCGATGCGACGCGCCTCGTCGCCGTCGAGCAATCGCATGCGCAGCCCCTCGGCAACCTCGCGCGCGACCTTGTGTTCCAGCAGCGCGACCTGGTCGGGGGTCTCGGCGACCATGAAGCCGCCCTCCATCACGACATGGAGATCGGCATCGAGCGCCGCACCCAATCCGCGCCAATCCTCGATCGCGATCCGGCTCAGCGCGATGGTCTGCTCGGCCTGGCGGGCGAGCGCGTCGCCCTGCTCGAGGAATCGCCGCTCGATCTGGAAGTGCAGCGAACCGGCGTTCTGGCCCGATGCGCCCATGCCGAAATCGCCGCCATCGACGACCAGGACCGACGCGCCGGCCTCGGCGAGATGCCACGCGGCGGCGCAGCCGACCAGGCCGCCGCCAACCACGAGGACATCATGCTTCTCCATGGCGCCCTAGAGGCGCCCGGCAGCGACCAACGTTTCCCGGATCATGTCCATATGCTCCTCGGCGACGTCGCGGAGCGGCCGGCGGACATAGCCCCCGGGCAGGCCCTGCGCATTGAGCCCGGCCTTG
This sequence comes from Sphingomonas sp. Root720, assembly GCF_001428605.1. GTDB lineage: Bacteria > Pseudomonadota > Alphaproteobacteria > Sphingomonadales > Sphingomonadaceae > Rhizorhabdus. The sequence continues at coordinate 614,155 of NZ_LMID01000013.1, read as the reverse complement.
AGCACGGCCGGTCCCGAGCCGAAGCGGCCGATCAGTTCGCGGGTGTACCAGTGATCGAGAATCATGCGGTCTTTTACGCCGCAAGCCCGCGCCTCGTCTATCTCGCCGGCCCAGAGATGATTGTAGAAGTCGGCGTGGACGCGGCCGAGCACCGCACCGGCGCCCATCGTGCCGTCGCCGCCGCGCGCCTGAAGAAGCGCCAGTCCGTGCTCGTCCATCGAATGGCCGAAGACGCGGACCTTGTCGTTCAGCGCGAAGAAGGTGCGGACGAAGCTGTTGAGGTCGCTGGTCGACTGCTTGATCGCGACGACATTCTCGATATCGGCCAGCCGCTCCAGCAGCTCGACGGGCATGTCGATGCCGGTGCCGGGCGGCCAGTTGTACACGCAGATTGGCAGCGGCGTGGCGTCAGAGATGTCGGAATAGAAATCGACGATCTCATCGGCACCCGGGCGCAGATAGGGCGGGGGGGTGACGAGGATGCCTTCGAAACCATGCTGTGCCGCATGCTCGGCGAAATCCACCGCTTCGCGCGCGGTGAACGCGGTGCAACCGGCGATCAGCGGCATGCGCGCGCCGAGCTGGTCCCCGGCCGCCGTAAACAGCTGCTTGCGCTCCGCCGGGGTCATGCTGGTCCACTCGCCGGTGGTGCCCGCCAGGATAAGACCGTGCATCCCTTCGGCCTCGAGCCATTCGAGCAGGCGGCCCAGCCCCGCGAGATCGAGCTGCCGCTGCGCATCGAACGGAGTGGTGATCGCAGGAATATAGCCCCGCCAATTGACACGCGATCGCTTGCTCACACTCGGTAGCCCCCTTGGCGCTTTTCGGCCGGCTGGTCCGGCATTCTCGCTGTTGCGACGAAGCGGTTTTCGCAGCAATAGCAATGAATCACCATCTTTGTTGCGCAAACCGCAAAGGTTGTAGCTTGCGGACCTTCGATCTTTTATGATGCGTGCACTGCGGTGTCGGGAGCCGGACGGATGTGGGATAACGCGTTTCATTATTTCTACGAGGCCGCGTCGCTGGGTTCGATGCGTCTCGCCAGCGAGAAGATCGGCGTGGCGGTGTCCTCGATCAGCCGGCAGATCGGCCAGCTCGAAGCGGCGATGGGCGTGTCGCTGATCGAACGCGGCCGGCGTTCGATCCGGCTGACCGACGCGGGAAGGCTGGTGTTCGACTTCCACCGCGAGCAGCTGTCCGACCGCGAAAGCCTGATGAACCGGTTGCAGGAACTGCGCGAGGTCAAGACCGGGCATATCGTGCTGGCGATCGGCGAAGGCTTCATCGGCAATGCCTTCGCCCGGACCTTCGACCAGTTCCAGCGGCGCAACCCCGGCATCGCGATCACCATCCACAGCTATACCAGTTCGGAGATCATCCGGATGGTGCTCGAGGACGAGGTGCATATCGGCATGATCCTGCACGTCCCGGACGAACCGAAGATCCGGACGCGGCTCGCGGTGAACCAGCCGCTGCTGGCGATGTGCGCGCCGAACCATCCGGCCGCCGAGCTGAGCGCGATCACCCTGGAGGACCTCACCCGCTTCGACCTCTGCCTGCCGCCCAAGGGCTTCCGTATCCGCTCGACGTTGATCCATGCCGAACGGCGGGCGAGGATCATGCTGGAACCGATGCTCGTCACCTCGTCGATCCAGATCATGCGCGAGGTCGCCAAGGCCGGGCGGGTGATCACGGTGCTGCCGCGCATCTCCGCGCTGACCGAACTGGCCGAAGGCTCGCTGGTCGCGCGGCCCCTGCTCGATCCCGAGCTGGAGCATACGTCGGTCAGCCTGATCCACCGGCTCGGCCGCCAGCTCGACGGGGCGCCCGCGCGGCTGCTGTCGCAGCTGGAGAACAGCCTCAAGAGCTGGGCGTCGATCCCGGTGACCGCGACCGGCTCAGCCGAGGACCTCCTCCGGGTGCCGTGACGGGACCAGCAGCGACACGATCGCCGCGACGACGGCATTGACGATCATCGCGACCAGGCCGGTGTCCCAGTGCGGCAACAGCCCGTTCCAGAAAGGCTGCAGCTGCGGCAGCAGCGCCGCATAGCCGACGATGATGCCCGCCATCACGCCGACCGCGCTGACCCGCTTCCAGGTGAAGGCGAAGTATACGCCCGGCGCGAGCATGCCGATCGCGGCGTAGGCCGACAGGCCGATCTCGACGAGCGAGCGCGAGGCTCCGATCGTCAGCCATACGGCGGCGGCGGCGAACGCCAGCATCGAGAGGCGCGAGGCGAGCAGCGCCGCCCGGTCGCCCAGCGAGGGCATGACCGGCTTGAGCACGTTGCGGCTGAACAGCGATCCCGCCGTCAGCAGCAGCACCGATCCCGGAACAAGCGCCAGCAGGCAGGCCGTTCCGGCGAACAGGGCGACCGCCCAGGGCGGATACCGATCGGCGACGAAGCTGATCAGCACCGCGTTGCTGTCGCCTTCGGGCGGCTGGATGCCGGCCAGCAGCGCCGCGAAGCCGAGCAGGATGATGAAGAAATAGGAGAGCGAGTAGATCGGCTGAAGCACGGCATTGCGCCGGATCGTCGTCCGGCTGCCGGCCGAAAAGCAGAGCTGGAACAGGTGCGGCAATATCCAGTTGCCGATCGCGACATTGAGCGCGGAGGTCATCAGCCACACCGAGTCCAGTCCGGCTTCGGGCTTGAGCCCGGGAAAGCTGCCGATCGTCGGAAACTGGTCCTGCACCCGCGCATAGATGTCGAGCATCGACGAGGCGCCGACCGTCGCGGCGGCGCCGCCGCACAGCACGACGACCACGACCAGCATCAATATGTCCTTCACCCCTGCGGCGAAGGCGGCGGACCGCAGGCCGGCGAGGAAGACGAACGCCACCATGACGATCGCAGCGAGGATCGCCGCCAGGGTGGGCGATACATCCTGCCCCAGGGTCAGGCGCAGGATCAGGCCGAGCGCGGTGATCTGGATCTGCACATAGACGATCAGCGCGGCGATGCCGGCGATGCCGACGACGACGCCGAGCCAGGTCGCGCGGTAATGCGCGGCGAAGAAGTCGGCCTGGGTGACGAGATTGTCCTTGTGCCCCGCCGCCCAGATGCGCGGCATCAGCCAGTAGCCGATCACCGCGGCCAGCGAGACCGAGGTCAGCGCCAGATAGGCCGGCGCACCGAACGCCCAGGCGAAACCCGAAATGCCGAGCACGGCAAAGGTCGTGTAGATCTCGCCGGCATTGAGGAACCAGAATATGAGCGTGCCGAAGCGACGGCCGCCGACCGCCCATTCGGTGAGGGTCTTCGCCCGCACCTGGCGCCGGGCGTAGACGACCGAGCCGAGCACGGTGCCCAGCACGATGGCCAGCGTCATGGCCAGGATCATGGGTGGCGATCCTCGCTCCGGCCCGAGGAAATGTCCTGCTCCCCGCCTTCCAGCCGTTCGTCGAGACGGAACACGGTCGCGATGACGATCGTCGTGATCACGATCCCCACCAGCTGCCACATCATCGGAAAGGGCAGGGAGAGCGGCCGCCACGCCACATCGTTGACGAACGGCACCGCCGCGATCTGCCACAGGAACGGCAGCAGCAGCAGCCAGCGATGGCCATAACCCTTCATGGTCATGCCTTCGGCATCCCGCCGCCGGCAGCGATCCAGCCGTCTATCTTGGCTTCGAGAACGTCCATCGGCAGGCATCCGGTATCGAGGATCTGGTGATGATAGTCGCGCACGTCGAACCGCGTGCCGAGCTTCGCCTTGCCGCGGTTGCGCAGTTCGCGGAACTTGAGCTCGCCGATCTTGTAGGCGCAGGCCTGCCCCGGATAGGCGATGTAGCGATCGATCTCGACCGCGACGTCGCGCGGTGCCATCGAGGTGTTGTCGAGCATATAGTCGATCGCCTTCTGCCGGTCCCAGCGCTTGGCGTGGATGCCGGTGTCGACCACCAGCCGCACCGCGCGCAGCATCTCCATGTCGAGATGGCCGAACAGCTGCATCGGATCGCCGAACATGCCGAGCTCCGGCCCGAGCGATTCGGCGTAGAGGCCCCAGCCTTCGGAGAAGGCCGTCGCCGAACCGTAGCGGAGCAGCGGCGGCAGCGCCTCGTTTTCCCGGGCCAGGGTGATCTGGAAATGATGGCCGGGAATGCCCTCGTGCAGGGTCAGCGTCTCGAGCGTCGGGATCGGGCGGGTGTTGAGCATCGACATGTTGAAGAACAGGACGCCCGGCGTCTTCCCGTCCGGCGGACCGGGGCGATAATAGCCGGTGCCGCGCTGGTCGCCGAGCGCGGGCAGGGGGGCGACCATGAAGGGTGCCTTGGGCCGGTCGTGGAACAGCTCCGGAATGCGCAGCCAGATCTTCGCCTCGATCGCCTTGAAGCGGCCGAGCAGTTCGTCCGGGGTCTTGTAATAGAATTTCGGATCGGTCCGGACATATTCGAAGAAGGCGCGGAGGTCGCCCTGGAAGCCGACCCGGACGCGGACCTCCTCCATCTCCTTGCGGATGCGCGCCACCTCGGACAGGCCGAGCGTGTGGATTTCGTCCGGCGTCCGCCGGGTCGTGGTGTGGCGCGCCAGTTCCCAGGCATAGAGGGCGTCGCCGTCCTTCATCGCCCAGCGGCCCGGCTCCACGGTCGCGACAGGCAGATAGTCGTCGCGCAGGAAGGTCTGCCACAGACGGTAGCCGGGATAGACCTTGTCGCCGATCGCCTTGCGATAGGCGGCGGTCAGCCTTTGCCGGTCGGCCGCGGCGAAGCTGGCCGGCATGCGGTCGATCGCCGACCAGAACGGGCTCTTCTCGATCGGCGTGGCCAGCATCGCGTCGACCTGCTTGAGCAGGTTCTCGATCAGGATGCGCGGCTGGCGATAGCCTTCGGCGAGTCCCCGCCTGGCCTGGGCGACCGCGTTGGCGAGATAGCCGGCGAAGCCGTCGAGCCGGGCGAGCCCGCGCTCATAATCCTCCAGCGTCGCGAAAGGGGCGGGGCCGCCCGACACGAAGTCCGGGAACTCGACCTGGAGCCCGAAGGATGGATTGAACGGCGCCTTGCGCTGCACCTCGAACAGGCCCGTCTCGAACAGCTCGAGCGTCTGGCGGAGACGATAGGCGAAGACGTCATAGGCGATCTTGTCGATGGCGGAGAGGCCGGCCCGATCGATCGCCTGCAATTGCTTCCACTCGGCCGTCTTGTTGGCGCGGAGTGCGGCGGCGTAGGCATCGCCGAGTGGATCGACGAACACCGGGCCCCGCGCGCCCTTGTCCTTGCGGGTCTCCGAGATCGGGTCGAGCAGCGCGTCGGCCGCGTCGCTGCGATCGAGCAGGGCGCGCAACTGCCGATCGGCATCCGATCCGGCCTGGGCCAGGGCGGGCATCCCGATCGCAGCCGCGCTGGCGCCGAGCAGCACGAGCAGCTCGCGCCGCGACGATTGGATTGGCTTGAAGGCGGTCATCTTGTTCCCCCGAGGCGGTCGTGCCGATGTGCTTCCCGCAGAATGCAAATCCACGGGCTTGCGGCAAGCGGCGGGCGAGTGGACCGCGCTTCCGCCCAACTATATGAAAAGCGGCGTTTTTAGCAGTTTTCGTGCCTCAAAGCTGCCAGGATGTTGCGTAAATCGCAATGAAGTCTGGCAAGTCCATGCATTGTTTGCACATCTTCTTCGCGCATCCTCTTCCTATCGGAGTGGCGGCGCGAGCGATGCCGCGTCCGGGGCACGCCATTCTGAGGGAGACGCGCGATGATGAAGACGGTCGGACGATGGGGACTGCTGGTCGGCCTGCTGATGGGCACGGCGGCGCAGGCCGAGCTGCTGGCGCTAACCGGTGCGAACGTCGTCGACGTCGACGGCAAGGCCCCCGTCCGCAACGCCGTGGTGGTGATCGACGGCGAAAGGATACAGGCGATCGGTCCCGCCTCCACGACCCCCGTGCCGGCGGGCGCCCGGGTCATCCCGCTCGACGGCAAATGGCTGATCCCCGGCCTGATGAACATGCACGTCCATCTCGCGCTCAACCTGCCCGGCGCGTCGCGCGTCTATAATGAAGGCCGCGACTCGATCGCGCTGCGGATGCTCGACAACGCCCAGAAATCGCTTCGCTCGGGCGTGACGACGATCCGGCTGACCGGCGCGCAGGAAGGCGCCGACTTCACCCTCAAGAAGATGATCGACAGCGGCGTGTTCGACGGGCCGCGCATCCACACCGCGGGGTCGTCGATCGTCGCCACCGGCGGCCATGGGTCGACCGAGGTGAACGGCGCCGCCGAATTCTCGCGGGCGGTGCGCGAGCAGATCAAGCAGGGCGCGACGTGGATCAAGCTCGGCATCTCGGGCGGTATCTCCGACACGCACGGCGAGATCGCCGCATCCCCCTTCACCGACGACGAACTGAAGACCGCGATCGAGGTCGCGCATCGCAACGGCGTCAAGGTCACCGGCCACAACGGCTCCCCCCTCTCGGCCGAAACCGCGCTCGATGCGGGGATCGACGGGTTCGAGCATGGCTATTTCCTGACCCCGCCCGTGTTGACGAGGATGAAGCAGAAGGGCGTGTGGCTCGTCCCCACCATCGTCGTCAGCCAGTCGGACGCCAAGGCGTTCTACCGCAAGATCGGATCGCCGGACTGGTATCTCGCGCGCGTCGATTCGGTCGGCAAGGCGCACTGGCAGATGCTCCGGAACGCCATCAGGATCGGTACGCCGATCGCGCTGGGGAGCGACCAATATCCGTGGGAACCGAACGAGGGCACGACCGCGACGATTCGCGAGGCCGAGCTCTATGTCGATGCGGGGATGACGCCGCTGCAGTCGCTTCGGTCGGCAACGATCGAGAGCGCGCGTATGTTGGGCGTGGAAAAGGAGGTCGGTGCGCTGCGTCCCGGCTACCTGGCCGATATCGTTGCGGTCGACAGCGACCCCACCGTCGATATCCGCGCGTTGCGGACGATCGGCTTCGTCATGAAGGGCGGCAAGACGATCGTCGGCCCGTCGGCAAGCATGTAGGGCGCTAATTTGCGTGAAACGCAACAAAGCCGGCTGACTGCTGTCATTGCAACAACTCTGTAACTGACGGACAACTTCCATGTCGAGGGCGGGCCCGCAAGCCGAGCCGCAGACAAGGGGACAAGTTTTGACGAAGACGAAAGCCTTCCTTGCATCGGCCATCGCCGCCTGCCTCGCCATTGCGGCGCCGGCCGGCGCCGAGAAGCCGACCACGGATGCGCTTTCCAAGATGTTCATCTGGTGGAACCAGGCGTTCAACACTCCCGGTGCCTACACCGCGGAGAATTTCTCGAAGTTCTTCACTCCCGATGCGACCCTCGTCCTCGAGGGGCGTACCGTGATCGATGGCGTCGACCAATGGGCGACCCATTTCCAGAAGATCCAGTCGAGCGGGGCCCAAGTCGAGATCGTCGTTCCCTTCAAGGAAGTCTTCGAGAAGGACGGCCTCGTCTACACCTATCATGTGATCCGCTCGCGCCGTGCCGGCAAGCCCGCCTGCTCGCTCGCCGCCGGTCACGCCACCCTGCGCGACGGCAAGATCTCCTCGATCGTGCTCGTCCGCGAGGTGCTCGATCCGGCCAAGGGCCCGATCGATCCGCAATGCTGGACCAAGTGATTTTCGCATTCTGAGGGGCCCCCGCGGTGCGCGGGCCGAGAGTAGGCTGAAAAATCCAAGCGCCGGAGATCAAAGGTCCCGGCCTTACACAAGGGGAAGAATTTGATGACCCAGTCGTTTTACGCAAAGCTTGCCCGCCGCATGCAGGGTTGCACGGCGCTCGTGTCGGTCGCGGTCGCCGTCATTGCGACGCCCGCTCTCGCCCAGACTGCGGCGGAAGGCGTTTCCGACAGCGAGATCATCGTCACGGCGCAGCGCCGGAACGAGTCGATCCAGAACGTTCCGATCGCGCTGACCGCCGTCACCGCGCAGACGCTGAAGGACCAGAACGTCCAGGGCGTCGAGGACTATTTCGCCCTGACGCCGAACGTCTCGTTCCAGAGCAACGGTTCGCGCGACCGCAAGGACCTCGCGATCCGCGGCATTTCGAACCAGCTCAACCCCTATGCCGACGTTCGTCAGTCGAGCTACGCCTTCTACGTCGACGAGTTCAACGTCGCGGCCGGCACCAGCAACCCGCAGATCGTCGACCTCGAGCGGATCGAAGTGCTGCGCGGTCCGCAGGGCACCTATTTCGGTCGTAATGCCGTCGGCGGCGCGATCAACGTCGTCACCAAGAAGCCGGTCGACCGCTTCGAAGGCGAGGTCGAGCTGGGCTATTCGAGCTTCGACACCAAGCGCGTGCAGGGCGTCCTCAACGTGCCGGTCGTGCCGGGCCTGCTCGCCGTCCGCGCCTCGGGCCAGTATGAAAAGTCCGACGGCTACATCAAGAACATCAATCCGATCGGCGGCGGCAACGACAGCAGATATTATACCGGCCGCATCCAGGCCCGCCTGACCCCGACCGAGAACCTGACCTGGGACCTGCTGTATAGCACCTCGAACGAAAAGGTCGGCATGCGCAACGGCGTGCCCACCGGCTTCGTCACCCGCACCTGGGCGTCGGTCTATTACGGCCAGTCCGCCGGACTGATCGGCAATCCCGACGGCGTCGGCTTCTTCCCGGACAATGACGATCGCGTGAACTTCAACCGCGCGCAGAAGGTCGGCAACAAGTTCCACTATTTCAGCACCCGCGCGGTCTGGGACCTGGGCCCGGTCTCGCTGACCGGCGTCGCCGGTCACCTGAAGTCCGACGTGTTCAACTATGGCGACGTCGACGGCGGCAGCCGCGACTTCTTCTACGAAGACCTCAAGCTGACCCGCAAGTCGACCAGCGGCGAACTTCGCCTCCAGTCGAACGGCTCCAACTTCCTCGACTGGAGCGTCGGCACCAGCTACGGCAAGGACACCGGCGTCAGCGACCAGTCGACCTATCACGGCGCGGCCAGCCCGCTGTGCCCGGCCGCCAGCGCGGGCAATTGCTCGGGCCTGGAAGTCACCGGCGCCGATGGCGACAGCTCGTCGCGCTACTTCGCAGCTTTCGCACAGGGTACCGCGAACTTCACGGACAAGTTGGCCTTCACCGCCGGCATCCGTTACTCGTGGGAAAAGGTCACCAACGACTCCCAGACCCGCTCCAACGGTATCGTGACCGGCAACAACGACCGGTCGGCCTCGTTCAACGACGTCTCGCCGAAGTTCACCCTGTCCTACAAGCCGCAGACCAACTGGATGATCTTCGCGACGGCGTCGCGCGGCTTCAAGTCGGGCGGTACGCAGACGGCGAACGCGGCACAGCTGCGCAACGAGTTCGATCCCGAGACGCTGTGGAACTATGAACTCGGCACCAAGTTCGACCTGTTCGACAAGCGCCTCCGCGTCGACGTGACCGCCTTCTACATGGACTGGAAGGACGTCCAGCAGACGATCCGCTTCCAGTTCATCGATCCGGTCACCGGCCTGCTGCGCGGCGTCAGCGGCATCGCCAACGCCGCTTCGGCGGAGAGCTACGGCCTCGAGGCGAGCTTCGATGCCAAGCTGTCCGACTGGTGGAAGCTCGGCGGTCAGCTCGGCTACAACAAGTCGAAGTACAAGGACTATCCGAACGCCCTCATCGACGGCATCGTGCTCGACCTTTCGGGCCAGCAGCTGACGACGGCGCCGAAGTGGACGCTGGGCGCGCAGACCCAGTATAACGTGCCGATCACCGACACGCTCGAAGCCTTCGCCCGTCTCGAGTGGAACTATCGCGCGAAGACGATCTCGAACCCCTATTATTATCTGTACAAGGCGGTTCCGGGCGAGCCCTTCCTGGCTCCGAGCTATCACAATGTGAACCTGCGCCTGGGCGTCGAGACCGAGAAGTTTCGCGCGGTCGTGTTCGCCGAGAATCTCTTCAAGGCCCATTATTACGCCAGCGCCTATGAGAAGGCCTTCTACAGCGGCGTGCAGGTCGAGCCGTCCTTCCGGACGATCGGCGTGAACGTCGGCTACAAGTTCTGAGGTACTGAACGGGGCGGCGGTCGCAGATCGCCGCCCCTTCTTCTGACAGAGGGGCATCATCCCTGCGCGATGCGGGATAGGATGTCCGGATCGGGGACGGGAGGGCAGGGGCGATGCAGACCAGATATTGGCTGATCATCTTCACCCTCATGGCTTGCGGGGTCGAGGCGACTGCGTTCGCCGCGCCGGTCCCCACCGTCGCCACGGCGTGCGAGGCTCTCGTCCGCGCACCGCTCGATCTCGCCGACGAGATGCCGGCGCATGTCATGTCGGCCGAAGCCGTCGGCACGGCCGGCCAGCGCGCCGCGCACTGCCTCGTGAAGGGCTATGTGGCGCCCAACACCCTGTTCCAGATCGTCCTGCCGGCCGGTGGCTGGAACGGGAAACTCTTCTACGCCGGCTGTACCGGCTCCTGCGGTATCTCCGGCGAATCGGTGTGGGCGCGGGAATGCGACTACCCGTTCGCGCGGGGCTATGCCTGCATCATTTCCGACATGGGGCATCGCTCGACCCCGGCCGATGGCCTGTGGGCCTGGCGCAACCTCGAGGCGAAGATGGATTTCGCCTTTCGCGCCACCCACCGCACCGCGCTGACCGGCAAGGCGATCGTAGCGGCCTTCTACGGCGAGCGGCCCCGGCACTCCTACTTCATGGGCTGCTCGACCGGCGGGCGCCAGGCCCTGGTGTCGGCGCAGCGCTTTCCGCACGATTTCGATGGAGTCATCGCCGGCGCGCCCGTTGTCAGCGAGGCCGGAACCTCGATGAGCTTCGTCTGGACGCTGAAAAGCCTTGCCCGGCCGGACGGCAGCCCGATCTTCGACGATCATAGCCTCAAGCGTCTTCACGATGGCGCGATCGCGGCGCTCGACCGGGTCGATGGCCGCAGCGACGGGGTGATCGACGATCCGCGCCGTCGGTTCGATCCCGGTTCGCTCGGCCTCACCGACGAGCAGGTTGCCGCGGCCCGGAAGGTCTATGCCGGGCCAGTCGATTCGGCGGGCCGTCCGGTCTATTTCGGCGGAGGTTTCCTGCCGGGCTCCGAAATGGGCTGGCGCAGTTTCCTGGCGATCGGCGGGCCGGCGCAGGCAACGCGATCGGGCACCGACACGACGCGGTTCATCCAGTCTGATTTCGGACCGGACTGGGAGGCGACCGCCTTCGATTTCGACCGCGATCCCGATCGGCTCCGCGAATATGAGATATTATACTCGGCCTCCCATCCCGACCTGCGGGCCTTTCGCGACGCGGGCGGCAAGCTGCTCATCTATCATGGCTGGGCCGATGCCCGGGTCGCCCCGCTGAACAGCGTCGACTATTATGCGGCCGTCACGCGCGCGATGGGCGGCGCCCGCGAGACGCGCGGCTTCGCGCAACTGGTGATGGTGCCCGGAATGGAGCATTGCTGGGGCGGCGACGGCCCCTTTGCCATCGATTATATCGGCGCGATGGAGGCTTGGGTGGAGAAAGGCGTGTCGCCCGATCGTCTGCGGGCGGCACATCGCACGGCCGATCGGCAGGAAGCGTCCGGACCGACCTTCGTCCATGCCTTTCCGGCAGCGCCCGGTGCGGAGGCCGGCGTCCGGACATTGTCGACCCTGGTGGTCGATTAGTTCTCAAGCAAACAGCGAATATCCGAGGAGTTCATTTCGTGTTGATCGATCGTCGCCATATTCTCCAGGCCGCCGCCACGGGCACGGCGCTGGGCCTGATCGGCCCACTGCCCGCCCTCTATGCCGGCACCACCGAGGACGCGGCGCTCGAAGCTCTCCTTCAGCGCCATACCGAGGCCTTCCTCCGCCGCTCGCCCGAGGAGGCGACCGGCAATGATTTCGACAAGGGCGCCAACGCCTGGCTGCGCGGCAGGCTCGACGACCGTTCGATGGCGGCCCGCGCCGGCGACCAGGCCGCGGTGAAGCAGGCGCTGCGCGAGTTGAAGGCGCTGCCCGCCGCTCGTCTTTCCCCGCGCGCCGCACTCGACCGCGACGTCGCGCTCTACGTCTACGAGACGCTCGACGACCTGCTCGGCCGCTACGGCTATGTCGACATGAACCTGCGGCCGAGCCCCTATGTCGTCAGCCAGATGAACGGCGCCTATTACTGGCTGCCCGACTTCATCGGCACCCGCCATCCGATCAAGGACGGCGCCGATGTCGAAGCCTGGTATGCGCGCCTCGCGGCGCTGGCGACCGCGCTCGACCAGGAAAGCGAGCGGATCCGCCACGATGCCTCGGTCGGCGTGATCCCGCCCGATTTCGTGATCGCCAAGACGATCGGCCAGATCAAGGGGCTGCGCGATCGCCCGCCGCTCGAATCCGCGCTGATCGCGCCGGCGCTCGTCAAGATGAAGCAGCTCGGCCGGCAAGGCGACGATGCCCGCGCCGAGAAGATCTTCCGCGACCGGATCGTCCCCGCGCTCGACCGGCAGATCGCCGCGCTGGAAGCCGTCGCGCCCAAGGCGGTCGACATCGCCGGGGTGTGGCGGCTGCCCGACGGCGACGCCTATTATGCGGCGGCGGTGCGGTCGAACACGACGGCGGACATCGCGCCGGGCGACCTCCACAAGCTGGGCCTCGAACAGTGCCGCCAGCTGATCGAGCAGATCGATGCGCTGTTGAAGGCCCAGGGGCTGTCGCAGGGTTCGGTCGGAGCCCGCATCGGCGCGCTCAACAAGGATCCGCGCTTCAAGGTCAGCGACGACGATGCCGGACGCGCCAAGCTGCTGGCGCTCGCCGAAGGCTATATCCGGGACATCACCGCGCGGCTGCCGCAGGCCTACGGCATCTCGACGGTCGATCCGGTCGTCGTCCGGCGCATCCCACCGGCGATCGAGGCCGGCGCGCCTGGCGCCTTCTACAGCGAAGGCGCGCCCGGAGAGCCCGGCGTCTATTCGCTCAACCTGCAGAATCCGAGCGAACACGCCACCTGGCGGCTGCCCACGCTCACCCATCACGAAGCGGTACCGGGCCATCATTTCCAGTACAGCGTCCTTGCCCATGCGCCGGCTCTGCCGATGTTCCGCAAGGTCGTGCGCTTCTCGGCCTATACCGAAGGCTATGCGCTATATGCCCAGCAGGTCGCGGCCGAGCTGGGCATATTCGACGGCGATCCGTTCGGGCGGATCGGTGAACTCCAGTCCCAGCTGTTCCGTGCGGCTCGGATCGTCGTCGACACGGGCATCCACCACGAGCGCTGGTCCAAGCAGCAGGCCGTCGCCTGGATGGTCGACAATGCCGGCGAGCAGCCGCTGGCCACCGACCGCGAAGTGACCCGCTACGCGGTCTACCCGGGCCAGGCGTGCAGCTTCAAGGTCGGCGCCACCCGGATCGTCGCCGCGCGCGAGGCCGCCCGCGCCCGCATGGGCGCCCGTTTCGACGTGCGCGCCTTCCACGACCTCATCCTCACCGCCGGCCCGATGCCGATGGCCGTTCTGGAAAAGGCGGTCGCCCAATGGGCGGCGGCGTGAACGATTACCCCAGGGAGCGAAGAAGAATGAAGATCCGCCATATCAAGCAAGCGATGCTGGCGATGCTCGTGAGCGTCGCCGTGCCCGCCGCCGTCCAGGCGCTGCCCACCGCGGAGCCGGTGAAGGCCCAGCACAGCAACGCGGTGATCGCGCTGACCGACGCCAACATCGTCTCCATCCAGGGCGGCGCGCCGATCCGCAACGCGGTGGTGATCGTCCGCGACGGCAAGATCGAGGCCGTCGGCGCCGCCGACAAGGTCACGATCCCGGCCGGCGCCGAGGTGGTGCCGATGGGCGGCAAATGGCTAGCCCCGGGCCTGATGAACATGCACGTCCATCTCGGCCTCAAGCTGCCGGGCGCCGAGGGCGCCGCGCTGGCCAGCGAGACCGATCCGCAGATGGCGCTCCGCATGGCCGCCAACGCCCGCCGCTCGCTGCTCGCGGGTGTCACCACCGTCCGTCTGGTCGGCGAGGAGCATGGCGTCGACTTCGCCGTGCGCCGCGCGATCGAGAAGGGCGAGATCATCGGCCCCCGGATCAAGACCGCCGGCGAGATCATCGTGCCCACCGGCGGCCACGGCTTCCTCGAGGCCGACGGCCCCTATGCGCTGGCCCATGCCGTGCGGGAGCAGATCAAGCAGGGGGCGGACTGGATCAAGATCGCCATCTCGGGCGGCATCGCCGATACCCATGGCAGCATCGCCGCTGCGCCGATGACCGACGAGGAACTGAAGACGCTGATCGACGTCGCGCACCGCAACGGCATCAAGGTCACCGCGCACAACGGGTCGGCCGAAGCGGCCAAGCAGTCGCTCGACATGGGGATCAATTGCTTCGAGCACGGCTATCACCTCACCGACGACAATCTGAAGCAGATGAAGGCGCAGGGAGTCTGGCTGGTCCCGACGATCGTCGTCAGCCAGGCCGGCGCGCGCGAATTCTACAAGAAGATCGGTTCCCCCGACTGGTATCTCGATCGCGTCGATTCGACCGGCAAGGACCATTGGGCCATGCTGCAGCGGGCCATCAAGATGGGGGTAAGCATCGGCCTGGGCACCGACCAGTTCCCGTTCGAGCCCAATGGCGGCACCACCGCGACCGTCGCCGAAGCCGAGCTTTACGTGAAGGCCGGCATGACCCCGCTCCAGGCGCTGCAGTCGGCCACGACGCAGACCGCGAAGCTGCTGGGCATCGAAGACCAGGTCGGCCGTATCGCGCCGGGCCAATATGCCGACATCATCGCTGTCGGCAGCGACCCGACCGCCGACATCTCCGCGTTGCGCACGATCAGCTTCGTGATGAAGGACGGCAGGATCTTCCGCGACGATGCCCATGGTAAGCTGGCGGACTGAGCGGCAAATGCTCGCCTAAGTATCGGGCATCGCTGCACGTGATGCCCGGCATGCCCTGTCCTCCCACGGATCATCGCCCGTCCGTGGGAGGAAGGTGGCGCGACTTCAGGCTCGATCGAGCTTAGCCCCAAACGATCCCGTCAAGATCGTTTCTGGCGCGCTCGACCTGACCCGCTGTCTCTCTCGCCATCTTCTCGAGCCGGATGAACCTGACGTCGCTCAGCCCGATGAAGTCGAGCATGGTCCGAAGATGGGGTTCCTGCGAGTCCTCCCCGATCGTGGGGCCCTCGCTGTAGAAGCCGCCGCGCGTCTGGATGACGACGGTTGGCTTCGGGGCGACCAGGCCCTCGCGGCCGTCGGGGCCGAACCGGAAGGTCTGTCCGGCGCGCAGCACATGATCGAACCACGACTTCAACGTCGAAGGCACGCCGAAATTGTACATCGGCGCGCCGATGACGATGAAGTCGGCTGCGTGGACCTCGGCCACGAGCCTGTCCGACAGTTCGCGGGTCGCCCGTGACTGCTCGGTCTCCGGTGCCGGTCTGCCGATCCCCGCCAGCGACTCCCGCCTGATGTGCGGGATGCTCTCGCGGTCGAGGTCGTGCTCGATGACCGAGGCGCCGGGTCTCTCTCGAACGAGCCGCGCGACCAGATGGTCGACGAGGCTGCTCGACACCGACGTCACGCCGCCGGCGCTGCTCTTGATCGCTAATATGGTCGGCATGGCAATTGCTCCCGCATCTCGTTGAAAAACGACCGCCGAACAGGACTGGACTTTTAATCTGAATTAATATGTATATTCATATATATCCCAGAATGAAGGTCAAGGCCTTCATATTTGCCGGGGCCGGGAGGTTCGACGATGACGCCAGAGCAGCACGCTTTTCCCGATCGCCGCTACGCATGGGCCGTCGTCGTCATCCTCATGTTCACGACGATCATCTCCTATACCGACCGCCAGGTTCTGAGCCTGCTGGTCGATCCGATTCGGGCCGAGTTCAACGCGACCGATCGCCAGCTCAGCTATCTCATCGGGGGAGCCTTCGCGATCGCCTATGGGATAGCGGGCCTTCCCATGGGCTATTTCGCCGACCGGCTGTCCCGACGGAACATGATAGTCTGCGGCATCCTCGTGTGGAGCATCGCGACCATCTGCTGTGCGCTGGCGCGCAGCTATTCCGAGCTGTTCGCCGCGCGGCTGGTTGTCGGCATGGGCGAGGCGGTCCTGTCCCCCGCAGCGCTCTCGTTGATTGCCGACTATTTCCCCCCGCATCGCAGGGGCGCGGCGATCGGCTGCTATTTCACCGGAATCTCGCTCTCCTATGGCGGTTCGATGGTGGTCGGAGGACTGATCCTCGGAGCCATCAACGGTATCACGCTGCTGCCCGGCACGCCGCTCGAACATCTGTCGGCCTGGCGCATCGTGCTGCTGATGATCGGTGTGCCCTCGTTGCTATGGGTGCTGCCGGTGCTGCTCATCAAGGAGCCCGCGCGGCAACTGGCGGTCGCGAACGTCTCCGAAAGCGGCGGAGCGGACATCCCGGCATTTCGCCTGTGGGCCATGACAATACCGCTATATTTCGCCATCGCGTCGGCATCGATGATCGACAATGCGGTGGGCGCCTGGTCCCCCTCGATGCTCATCCGGGAATATGGGATGCCCGCCGCCCAGGTCGGCACGGCGCTCGGACTCCCGCTCATGATCGGGTTCGGCGGCGGGCAACTGATCGGTGGTTTTCTCGCCGATCATGTCGGCAGGCGCTGGGGCCGGCGCGGCCAGCTCTTCGTCTCGCTGGGCCTTGCCCTGTTGATCTTCCCGGTCGCTCAGGCGGCCCGGCACGGGAGCGTGGCATGGGTGCTCTCCGGGATAGCCACCTATTTCTTCCTCGCCGGAAATATCATCTCCATCCTGTTCTCGATGATGGTCAATGCGATGCCGCCCCGGCGGCGCGCCCTGGCGATATCGCTGGCCTTCCTGTTGAACGTGGCGCTCGGTGCCAGCGCGGGCCCCGTGATCGTCACCTTCGCCGCGGAAAGCATGAGGAATGAGGGGCTGGCGGGAGCCATCACCTTCACGACCGGGCTTGGTGCGCTGATGATGAGCGGCTGCATCATGCTCATGATCCTCCTGCTTGGCCTGGGTGCCCGCAGGGCTCGCGAAGGTTCCCAGGCCCTCGTCTGAGCCGGATTTGCGGGCTCAGTCGAGGATGGTCACGAATTCGGCGAGCTCCGCTGGTTTGCGCGCGAAGCGGTTCTCCGCCGCATCGCGA
This sequence comes from Sphingomonas sp. Root720, assembly GCF_001428605.1. Taxonomy (GTDB): domain Bacteria; phylum Pseudomonadota; class Alphaproteobacteria; order Sphingomonadales; family Sphingomonadaceae; genus Rhizorhabdus. Next base: position 597,112 of record NZ_LMID01000013.1, on the reverse strand, counting down.
TCGCCCCAACCCAGCGACATCCCGGCTACGACCATCTCGCCCTCGGGAATGGGGAGATGCCGCCGGATGACATTGTGCATCCGGGACCACATCTGCTGGAGGCAGGTATCGAGCCCGCGCGCGCGGGCGGCCAGCATGATCGACTGGAGAAATGCCCCGTAGCAGAGGAAGTTCGAGCGTTCGAGGCGACGGTCGATGGTGAAGATGATGCCGACCGGAGCGCCGAAGAACATGAACTGGCGGTCTTCCTCGCGAGTCCGGCCGACCCTGTCGGAGCGGTCGATCCCGAGCGCTGCACTCAGCGCCGAGCGGAAATAGATCCGCCGGTCGTGATGGGGTTCGGGAACGGGATCGGGGAAGAAGGCATATTCGGGCTTGAGCTCGGTCGTCGCGGTCTGAAATGCGCTCACCGCGGCCTCGGTCAGCCGCTGCCGGGTCTCGCCGATCACGACGTAGCAGCGCCATGGCTGCATGTTGCTGCTGCTGGGAGCCCAGCGCGCCACCGACAGGATGTCTTCCACCATCGTCAGCGGCACCGGCCGGTCGAGGAAGGCCCGTATCGACCGGCGCGTCAGGATGGCATCGTCGACCGCCGCGGCGCCGTCGGCCGATGCGGAGACCCGTCGCACGTCAGGCCCGATCCGGGCCACCGGCATCGCCGGTGCCGGCACCCAATATCCCCTCCATGGCCGCGGAGAGATCCCGCAGGATCGCCGCTCCATTCCCCGAAACGCTGCTGCCGTGCATGAGCGCCAGCGTCGCCGGTTCGAGCTGCGCCAGTTCCTCGAGCATCGCGCCGGTGCGCGGGGAATAGGCCGTCGAATGGGCGAACGGACCGGAGGTCGACTTGAGCAGATTGGGTGTCGCGCGACCGACCGCGTCGCCGTCGCCGATCGGCGGGCAGTCCCCGCCCTGCGAGAGCAGATCCGAGCAGAACAGAATCCGCTCGCTCTCGTCGAACAGCATGCCGGCGTCCCAACCGTGCGGCAGGTGGGGAGTCGCGATCAGCCGGAAGCGGCGCCTGCCCGTATCGAGCCGGTCTCGGTCGCCGAGGATATGGGGCGGCCTGGTCGCAAAATCGCTGACGCTGGTCATGGCGCCGACCGGCCCGCAGAGCGGAACCGCCGCCGGTGCGACGGCCAGCCAGTCGTTCAGCGCGCCGCACTCGTCCGACTCGAAGTGGCTGAAGCCGATGAAGCGCAGCGACGCCGGATCGATCACCGTGGCGACCGCTTCGTGCAGCTCGGCGAACATGCCGCGCAGGCCGGCATGGAAGAGCATCGGCTGCTCGTCGCGGATCAGGAAATGGCTGAAGCTCAGGTTGAACTTCGAGGAGAAGATGACGATGCGGAATATGCCGTCCGCGATCTCGCTGATGCCGGCCATGCCGCCCTCCCTCTGCTATCGCTTCTCGGATTCCGCGCTTATGTCGTCCAGGAGCCGGTAGCGATCCTGATGCGCCAGCGGCTTCAGGGCGATCGTGGCGCCGAACTCCATGCCCAGTTGCCGATCGTCCAGCGGCGTCCAGGCCGGAAGATTGCCGCCGTTCGGATTTCCCGTCTTGATGAAGTTGACCCAGTAGGACGACATCGCGCTCGCCATTTCCCGGTCGGCGGGCCCGAAGGGCCAGTCGCGCACGCCGAGATTGTCGAACATGTAGATGATCTCGCTGGTGTGGTAGGCACCGCGCGAAGCGATCGGATTGCGCGAGATCGGCGGCGCGGGCGGGCGGAAGTCGAACAGATAGCGATAGACGGGCGCCTTGCTGGCGCGCCGTTCGACCTCGGCCCATTTCCATCCAGGATAGCCGATCCGCTCGTCCCCGGCGAGGGCTTCGGCCGATAGCCGGGTCTCGTCCGGCGACGCCGCCGGATAGAGCTTGAGCACGTCGTCGGCCCGCGCGCCGAAGCGCCGGCGCACGGTTGCCGGGAAGTCGGCATTGCCGGTCTGATAGCTTTGCGAGACGAGGAACCAGCTGCCTTCATCGGCGGTCCATCCGATGATCAGGGGTATGTTGCGCTCGGTCGCGAGCCGCGCATCCTTGGGATCCCGCGGCAGCAGATAACCGTCCCAGCTTGGCGGGAAGCGTTCGCCGAGCACCGCCATCTGGTCGCTTATCCGCTCGGCGGGCAGCGCGCGGAGACCGGCGAGGCCGGATACGCCCAACGACTTTTCGAAGGCCACGCCGCGTTTCTCCGCATCGGCGGCAAGGCTGATCGCCGCCGTATCGGGCTTGGCATGATAGAGGCTGCCGCCGCTCTGGGCGATCGCCCTCGCGAACAGTCCCTCGGCCAGCGGCGACATCAGCATCGTGTTGACGGTCCAGGCGCCCGCCGACTCGCCGCCGAGGGTGACGGCCGCCGGATCGCCCCCAAAAGCCGCGATGTTCTTCCTGATCCATTGCAGGGCCGCGATCTGGTCGAGGAGTCCGTAGTCGCCGCTTGCATGATGGGCGGACTCGGCCGTCAGCTCGGGATGGCTCATGAAGCCGAACACGTTGAGGCGATAGTTGAGCGTGACGACGATGACGCCTTTGGCCGCGAGGCGCGCGCCCGAATAATAGGGTTCGGATCCGGCGCCGAGATTATAGCCGCCGCCATGGACCCAGACATAGACGGGAAGCTTGGCGCCCGCTTTCGCCGCCGGGGCCCAGATGTTGAGATAGAGGCAGTCCTCGCTCATCAGGGGATTGAGCGGATCGAGATTCCCCAGCCCGGGCTGCTGCATGCAACGGGCCCCGAACCGGTCGACTGCGCGCACGCCGGCCCAGGCGGGGGCGGGGTGCGGTTCGCGCCAGCGCAGGGGGCCGACGGGCGGGGCGGCGTAGGGAATTCCCTTGAACGCCCGCACACCGTTTAAGTCCGCCGGGGCATCCGCCAGCAGGCCGCTCTCGACACGGATTTCGGCAGACAGCGGCGAGCCGAGCGCCAGGCCCGCGACCGCGCCCGCGATGGCGAGCCATTGCGGCGATCGCCGCTTCCGTCCGATCGCGCGCGGTCGAGTCATGGGCCTGTCTCCTTGATGATCCGAAAGGGCGGGCCGGCCGGCACCGGCCGGCCGCCCCTTTCCCGAAGGCTAGAAACGATAACCCGCGCTGATGCCGATCGTGCGCGGCTGGACCGAAACGCGGGCGTCCGGCCGCTGAGCGTCCAGCACCCAGCTCTGGGTGCCATAGGAGTCGAACAGATTGTTGGCGAAGACGGACATGCGATAGGGACCGCCCTCCAGCGTCAGGCGGAGGTTGGCCACCGAATAGCCGCCCTGCTTGCGGTACAGGACCGACTGCTGCCGGAAGTCCGTATAGGAGGATCCATAATAGGTGAGGTCGGCATGGGGTGTGAGGGTCCAGTCGTCGCTCACCGGAATCTCGTCCTCGACAAAGCCGCTGGCGGTGAATTCGGGCACGTTGGGAATGCGATCGCCCTTCAGGGCGCGGACACGGCCCGATATGCCGACGGGGTCGTCCTCCGCCAGCTCGGCGCTCAGGATCGTGAAGTTGCCGCCGATCGAGATTTCCCGGGTCGGACGAAGCACGACGCTGCCTTCCACGCCCTTGATGCGGGCCTTGCCGACATTGGTGACGTAGTTGCTGCCGCCGCTGGTGCTGACGACCTTCGCCTGAAGGTCGGTCCAGTCGATATAATAGGCGGCCAGGTTGTAATCGATCAGCCGGTCGAACAGCTGACCCTTGATGCCGGCCTCGTAGCTGCTCAGCCCGTCCGAGGTGAAGGGCGGGAAGATCGTGCCGGTGACGAGATCCGGCTCGTTCGTTCCGCCCGCCCGGAACCCTTCGGCATAGGTGGCGTAGATGAGCAGGTCGCGCGACGGTTTATAGGACAGCCCGCCCTTGAAGGTCGTTCCGCTTTCCTTCGATGAGGTGAAGACCGGAGCCGCCGCGACCGCGCGGCTGCGGGTCACGAGATTCTGGCCGACCTGGTCGATCTTGAAGCGGAAGCGGCGGGCACCGACCGTCGCGGTGAGACCGGGCAGTATCTCGTAGTTGAGTTCGCCGAAGGCCGCGATCTGTTCGACGGACCCTTCGACGCGGCGATTGACATATGTCGTATTGGCGGCCGGGATGATCTGATTGTCGAGCGTTATCGGATAGATGGTGCTGAGGAACTTGTCCTTGTCCTTTTCGTAGAACAGGCCGCCGACGAGCTGGAACTTGCCCTCCCATTTGGAGGCATAGCGGAGTTCCCCGTTGGTGATCTCGCGCGTGACGGGTTGCTGCAGCGTCGACCGGAAGGACTCGAGCTTCGGATTGTCGATCTGGGTCTTGCAGATCGGGTCGTTGGCCGGCGCACCGAACACGCTGCACAGCTTGCGCGTGGATTCCTGGGTGTAGAGTATCTTGCGCTTCGAATAGGATCCGGTCGCGGTGATCGTGCCGCTGAGCGCGTCGACGTTCAGCGCCGCGTTGTAGGCCTGGAGCTTCTCGTTCCACTTCAGCTCGTTGTGCGTGTCCTGGGCGCGCCTCCCGAACCGCGGCTGATAATAAGGTGCACCATTGGTGTCGGTGTCCTGGCGGATCGCCATGAGATCGAGCGAGACGTCGCTGGAGGGGGTCCAGCGGACCGCAATCCGGCCCCCGGTGACCTTGTTCGAATTGACCCCCTTCTTGCCCAGCAGGTCGTTGTCCAGCCAGCCGGCATCGTAGCTGCGGTAGCCGACGACGCGCATGGCGAGCACGTCCTGCACGATCGGCACGTTCAGCATGCCGTCGAAATTATAGTTCGCCTTGCCGGCATAATGGGTGGTGCCCGCCGAAGCGTTGAACGCGCCGCCGACGTCCTGGGTATTCGGCTTGTTGGTGAGCATGCGGATCGTGCCGCTCATCGAGCTGGCGCCGTAGAGCGTGCCCTGCGGTCCCTTGAGAACCTCGATGCGCTCCATGTCGATCAGCTTGAGATCGGGCTGCCGACCGCCGCCATCCTGGCGATTCGATCCTGTCAGGACGATGTCGTCGAAATAGACCCCCGTCGTCGCCGCACCGATCGACTGGATGCCGCGGATCACATATTTTTTGTCGCCGGGCCCGTTGTCCTCGAAGGCCAGTCCGGAGATGGTGCGGGCATAGTCGGAAAATTGTGTCACGCCGTTCTTGGTCAACTGCTCGCCGGTGAAGGCCTGGATGCTCAGCGGAGTGTCGTTGATCGTCTGGTTGCCGCGCTTTCCGGCAGTGACGACGATTTCGCCCGGGCTGCCGTCGTCCGCCACGGCGGCGGCTTGCGCGAGCGCAGGGGAGCCGTGGACCATCGCGGCGGCCAGAGCGAAGACCAGTGCTGAATTGGGTGTGCTACGCAGCTTCAGTGTCACGTCGGATCCCCTTTTTGATTTGGACTCAAACGCCTCTCTTTTTTTGTTATGAAAAAAAGTATGTATGTGGATGTATTGTCTGTCAATCAGTTTCCGATTGGGTGAAAATTTTACCCCAATACGTTGAGTTTATTATGTTTTTAAGACGCGGACATTTGCGGTTACGGCGTGGAGCCTCTACCGTCGGTGAGTCTTTCGCCACCGGCCCTGCCGCCGGGGCGGAGCAGGACGAAACTTCAGGCCGGCCCGAAGTCGAGCTTCAGTTCGGCGAGGGCGGCGATGAGCCGGTCGACGTCGGAGTCATCGTTGAAATAGTGGAAGCTGGCGCGCAGGTTCATGTCGCGATGCGACGTGACGATGTCGCGTGCGAGCAGTGTCTCCATCAGCCGCCCGCTTGCTCTCGAGGGGATGGCGATCATCGCCGCGCGTCGATCGTCCCGCGCGGGCGTGACGCTGGGCCAGCCGATGTCGGCCAGCCTGTCCAGGCAATAGCGGGTGAGCGCGCGGATATGCGCCTCGATCGCGTCGGTCCCGACCTCGAGGATCAACTGCAGCCCCGCGGCCGCGGCATAGCAGTTCACTACCGGCGGGGTGCCGGCTTCGAAGCGGCGGGCCGTAGGGTGGGGATTGTTGCGCGTGATATCCATCGCCTGGATGTCGGCCTGCGCCCACCAGCCGGAAACCGTCGGGACGAGCGACGGAATGAGGGCCTTGCGCACATAGAGATAGCCGATGCCGGCGGTGCCTAGCAGATATTTGAGCATGCCCCCGACGGCGAAGTCGACGCCCAGCGCCCTGGCGTCGATGTCGATCGAGCCGACCGCCTGGTAGCTGTCGAGCAGGACGAGGGCGCCCCTTCGATGCGCCATCGCCACGATCGACGGTATGTCGAGACGGGCGCCGTTGCGGAAGCAGACATGGGTTATGGCGACCAGCCGGGTGCGATCGTCGATCAGATTCTCGAAGGCTTCCGCGGAAATATAGCCGTCAGGGCCCGGCTTGGCGTGAACCACCTCAGCGCCCCGCGGGGCCTGGGCATGCCAGACCTGGGCATTGGTGGGAAATTCGAAGTCGGTCACCACGATCCTGTTGCGATCGCCGCTGAAGTCGAGCGCGCTGGCGATTGCGTTGAGACCGGCGGTCACCGAGGCGGTGACCGCGATCTCGTCGTCCTCGACGCGCAGCAGGCGCGCGACGAGCGAGCGGACTTCATCGCTCTTGAGAACCCATTGATCCCAGTTCGCCCCGACGGCCAGCCGCTCGTCCATATAGGCTTCGAAGGCGAGCTTCACCCGCTTGGCGAGCGGGCAATAGGAGCCGCTGTTGAGATAGGTTTTCTCGGCGAGCAGCGGATATTCCGAGCGCGCCCATGCCACATCGATCATTCCAGCCGCCCTCCGCGAAGTCGATACATATTACTTCAAATATGAAAACGGATGTAATTGGTCAAGCCATGGCAGAGCCGATTTATATGGAAGAATAACATTAAATATCATATGTATCTATCGAAGAAGCATTTTGGCAGGGGAGCGGAATGGCGACGGACCTGGAAGCCGGCAACAACTGGCTGGCGGATTATATCCCGTATCAGATCTATCGAGTGAGCAGCCGCATGACGGCGCGGCTGCGCAAGCGGCTGCAGGCCTTGAAGATCAACACGTCCGAATGGCGGGCTCTCAGCGTGATGCGCTCCTATGGAACGCTCAGCATTACCCAGCTTACCGACCTCGCACTGATGGAGCAGCCGACGATCAGCCGGGTGGTCCTAAAGCTGGAGAAGGACGGCCATGTCGTCCGGCGCGCCTCGGCCCAGGATTCCCGCGTCACCGAGGTCACCCTGACGCAGTCGGGCGCGGACATCCTGGCGGAGATGGCCGCGGCCGCAATGCGGCATCAGGAACATGCCTTCCATGGCTTCACCGAGCAGGAACTGTTGCAGCTTCGCACGACGCTGGCGCGGATCAACAAGAACCTGGACGCGCTGGAATAGGCAGGCGACGGAGCGGGGACGGGCAGGGGTTACCCGACCTGGTTCTCGATCACATGCTTCAGACGAAACACCTCGGTTTCGTGGCTGGCGCAGGTGAGGCGCCAGCGTTGCTCGTCGGCGTCCTGCGACCGCCAGGCCAGCACCGTGACGAGGCAATGCTCGGGCGGCAGGCCCAGATGGCGGCCGGGCAGGATGCGGATGACGATACGAGGCACGAGCGCGTCCGGTGCGGAGCCGATTTCGAAATCGACCTGCAATGCCGACGGATAGGCGGTCAGCCGGCTATAGCTCCTGCCGCCCGTGAACAGGCTCACGCCCTCATGGATATCGCCGTTAAAAGGCCTGCTCTCCCAGCTGCCGAAAGCCCATATGCCGAGATAAAGGGGATCGGAGATGAAAGCATAGGCTTGCTTCGCCTCCGCTTCGACCACGATCGAGGCGGAGTGGCACATCTCGTCAGTAAGCAACATCGATCGATTTCCCGTTCATGGACCGAGGCAGCATCCTATTTACGCCGGCCGGATGGATTGGAGATGGAAGACCCCAAGCGGTGATGGCGAAGCGCCGATCGACCATGGTGTCAGCTTTGTCCGGACGGCGCATGCGATCCGGTCCTGAGCGTGGCCGCCAGCGCGAGCGCCGACGCCAGGCAGAACAGCAGCATCATGATCGTCACCGGCAGGGGGGATCCATATTCGCGGTACAGCTGGATCGCGGCCAGGGGCACGAAACCCGCGATCACCGCTGAGATCGCCTGGGCCATCGAAATACCGGAGGCGCGCACCTGTACCGGGAAGAGGTCCGTCAGCAGCACCGCTTCGACGCTGATCATCGCGGCGTGGCAAAGGCCGTTGGCGATCAGCATCGCGGTGATGATCAAGCCGGTGTCGCCGCTCCCGATCATCAGGAAGAAGGGGTAGTTGATCGCGGCCATTCCGACGATGCCGGCAAGATAGATCTTCCTCCGCCCGATCCGGTCCGACAGCGCGCCTAGGAGTACCGTCATCACGGTGTCGGCCAACATCGAGACCATCACGGCGACCAGCAGCGTTCCCGCCGGTGCGCCGACCAGCGCGCCATAGGCGAGGGCAAAGGTCGTCGTTAGGTGCGAGCCGCACATTTCCGCGAGGCGCAGCGCCGTTGCGACCAGCAGGGCGCGGCCGTTCCGGGTCGCGAGCTCGGTAAGCGGGCGTCGCGACGCCTTGTCGGCTTCGACCACATTGTCCTGATATTCCCGGCTCTCGGGCACATGGGTGCGGATGTATATGCCGACGCTGAAGATGAGCGCGCTGGCCAGGAAGGGGATCCGCCATCCCCAGCTGAGCAGATCCTCGCGCGGAAGCTGCTGCGCGAGGAGAAAGGCGGCGGATGCGAGGACAAACCCCAGGCCCACCCCCGCCTGGCTCCAGGCGCCGTAGAAGCCGCGCCGGTGGGGCGGGGCGTTTTCGGTGGTCATCAGCACCGCGCCGCCCCATTCGCCGCCGGCCGCCAGTCCCTGGACGAGGCGAAGGACGGTCAGGGTGACAGGCGCGAACACGCCGACCTGGGCGTAGGTCGGCAGGAGACCGATCGTGAAGGTGGCGAATCCCATCAGCGAGAGCGTCCAGACCATCACCGACTTGCGGCCGTAGCGATCGCCGATATGGCCGAACACCAGCCCGCCGAACGGACGGGAGATGAAGCCCACGGCATAGCTGCCCAGCGCCATCAGCGTCGAGGCGGCAGGATCGGCGCCCGGAAAGAATATCTGACCGAAGACCAGCGCGGCGGCGGTGGTGTAGAGGAAATAGTCGTAATATTCGAAGCCGTTGCCGATCACCGCTGCCAAGGCGGCGCGCATATGCGCCCGATCCCTGGGCGGTTCGTCGGTCAGGATCGGTCTTCCGGTCGACAGCATCATTTCCCCCAACTCGCCCGATCCGCCCGTCTCAATCCGCTTGACCGGCGCAGCCCGATCATACATTCATAGTGATATGCAAATGAATGTAATTATGCAAGCAGGCCTGTAGCGATACCGGACATCGCTACCGACCCGCAGGCCGGCCGGCCCAGAACCGGTCGGCTTCGGATGCCGGCGGCCGGCAAGGATATTCCCAATCGGAGACATGCATGCAGACCAGGCTCGATCTCGAGGCGCTTCGGGATCATTTCCCGACCCTCCGCACGACCATCTATCTCAACAGCGGGTCCTATGGGTTGCTGCACGACTCGGTCCGGCGGGCGTTCGAGGATTATCTGACCGCACGGGTCGAGAAGGGGGCGGACTGGGACGACTGGGCCATGCGCGCCGAGGCGGTGCGTTCCCGCATGGCAGCCCTGCTGAACGTCACGGCCGATGAGATGGCCATCACCGCGTCCGCCTCTGCGGGAATGAACTCGCTGGCCAGCGCGCTCGACTTTTCCGGCGAACGCAACCGCATCGTCGTCAGCGACTATGAGTTCCCGACGAGCGGCCAGGTCTGGCACGCGCAGGCAAAGCGTGGCGCCCAGATCGTTCATGTCGCAGAGCGCGGCGATGGCGTGATCGCGGCGGAAGACGTCGTTTCCGCCATCGACGAGCGAACCAGGCTCGTCGTGTTGTCGCATGTCTGCTATCGCCACGGCGCCAAATTCTCGGCTGCCGACATCAAGACGATCGCCGCCGCGGCGCATGCGAACGGTGCCTTGCTCTTCCTCGATTGCTATCAATCGGTCGGCAGCGAAAGCATCGACCTCGCCGATCTGGACGTCGATTTCGCGGGCGGCGGGATGCTGAAATATCTGATCGGGACGGCCGGCATCGGCTTCCTCTACGTCCGGCGGTCCTTGATCGAGGGACTCGTCCCCGCGAACTCGGGCTGGTTTGCGCAGGCGGAAGCCAACATGCTCAATATCTTCGCCAATGAACCCCATCCCACGGCGCGGCGGTTCCAGGCCGGCACGCCGCCGGTGCCGAGTTGTTATGCCGCGACGGCCGGTCTGGATATCATCCTCGACGTGTCGACCGACGTGATCGGGGATCATGTCAGGTCGGTCACGCGCTATGCGCTGGATGAACTCGCTGCGGCTGGCTTCAGTGTCGCCACACCCGATCGGGACAGCCACCGCGGACCGATGATCGCGGTTCGCGCCCGCGACGAGGTCGCGCTGGTCAACGCATTGATCGATGAGCGCGTCGTCACGTCGTCGCGTTCGGGCAATGTCCGCGCGGGCTTCCATTTCTACAACAACCGACGCGACGTGGACGGCTTCGTCGCCGCGCTCGACCGCCATCGGCAATGGCTGGCCTGATCAGCGGAGGCTCAGTCCGCGCAGCACGTCTGCGAAACGGTCGATCTCGTCGACGCCGTTATAGTGGACCAGGGACAGGCGGACGACGCCCTCGTGCAGCGGCAGGCCCAGGCGGTTCATGAGCCGCGGGGCGTACATGTGGCCATCGCGGATCGCGATGCCGGCGTCGGCCATCGCCTGCACCACGGCGGCCGGAGCGGTGCCCGGCAGGTTGAACGAAAAGGTCGGAGCCCGCTCGTCGAAGCGGCGCGGGTCGGCCAGGCCGTAGATGGTGGCACCGCAATCCGCCAGCACGGCATGGACCCGTTCCGACAGGCTCCGCTCGTAAAGTTTGATCGCTTCCATGGCCGCGACCACCGCCGGGCGCGTCCCGGCGCCCTCGTGGCCGAGTTCGTCGGCAAGCGAGCAGAGGTAATCGACGACGGCGGCCATGCCCGCCACATTTTCGTAGACGAAGGTCCCGGCCTCGATCTTGTGGGGCGGCCGATCGGGAATGAAGTCCTCGCGGAACGTCGGAAGAGCCACGAGCTTGTCGAACTTTCCCCACATGAATCCCATGTGCGGCGAGAAGGCCTTGTAGCCGGAACAGACCAGATAGTCGCAATCCCACAGGGCGACGTCGATCGGTGCATGGGGGCAATAATGGACGCAATCGACGAGCATGTCCGCTCCCGCCTGATGGGCCGCCCTGGCGACCGCGGCGACGTCGATGAACGTACCGAGGGCATGCGACGCCGCGGTGCAGGCGACCAGCCGCGTCCGCTCCGATAAAAGCGGCAGCAGGTCTTCGAGGTGGAGGCCGCCATCGTCGCGCATCCGCCACCACTTCACCGTGGCGCCCATCTTCTCGAGGGCGAGCCAGGTCGAAATGTTGGAATCATGGTCGAGGTCGGTGACGACGATCTCTTTCCTGTCGGTCAGGGTCTCGGCGATCCCCAGGCTGATGAGGCGCAGGAAGGAGGTCGCGTTCATGCCAAAGGCGATCTCGTCGGCCCGCTCGGCGTTCACGAGCCAGGCGACGTTCTGCCGCGCCCGGGTGACCATCGCATCGACGGCCAGGCTGTGCGGATAGCGTCCGCCGCGCTGTACGTTCCTATGGAGAAGGTGGCCCGTCACCGCGTCCAGCACCCCCACCGGAATCTGGGCGCCGGCCGCATTGTCCATGAAGAGGATCGGGTCCGACGTCAGCGCCGGGAACTGGCGTCGCACCCAACTGAGGGGAAAGGCTACCCCCGGCTGCAAGGGCAGCGAACGTCCCGTCATCGATGCCATCGGCGGTCCTCCTATAACATCGGTATTCATATATAAACGGATATAAATTACAAGCTTTCCGCGCTGCTGCCCCCTCGTCCATCATCGACTGTCGCCCCGCGACGGAAGAGCGGACCGTAGAATACCGGGCGTGAACTTCCCGCTGAGATATCGGATGTGACCGGATGCCGGCTTTTACGATGGGCTATGATTTCCGGATGGCCGTTGCACGTGCCTTTCCGGGGATCGGTCGATCCCATGAAATTATAATGATAATAGCCAAGTATATTGCAATATAGATCCAAAATTCCTGGTTAAACCCAAGTAATTATGGATATTACTTTTGCATACCTCCGAAATATATTCCCACACCTTATACGCAAAATTACATAATTGCCGCTAAGCGGTTGACAATATTGGCGATGATCTCGATAGCCCGAGCCGGTTAAGGATATATTCCGGGGGTTATCATGACGAAGACGAGGGCGCCGGTCCGGCTGCACAAAATTTCCTTGCGGTGCGGGGCCGCGTTGAGCGCGTTGCTCGCGGGCGCGGCGGGTGCGGTGCCCTATTGCACGGTCACGGGCACCGGGACGGTGTTCAATTGCGACGCGACCTATGTGCAGGGCAGGGGCTCGGGCGGGACCTCGACCCTCACGGTGACCGACCTCACGACCGGCAGCGTCGAGTTGCGGCTCGATCCCGCCCTCACCGACGACGACGGCCCGTTCGACCAGACCCTCACCATCACCGGCACCAGCGTGATCGATCGCGCGGATTACAGCGCGGTCATCATGCAAACCGACCTGGCCCTGCGGGACGCCACGGTCATCATCGACAGCGACGTGCATGTTTCGTCGCGTGGCGGCGATATCGGCGCCGTCTGGGTGCGCAATGAGACCAGCGGCGACATAACGATAACGAACAGCGGTGCCATCACGGCCTATGCCGGCGGCGGCGACGGCATCACGGCCACCACCAATCTCGGCGCGGTGTCGATCACCAACTCGGGCATGGTGAGTTCCGCCGAACATCGGGGTCTCTACGCCGACGGTGGTTATGGAAACAGCGTCGAAGACCCGGTCGAGGTGAAGATCACCAACGAGGCGACCGGCAATGTTTCCGGCTATGAGGCTGGCATCCGCGTCATCGACTATCAGGGTCATGCGACTGCCGACAACCGCGGAACGGTGGAGTCGACTTCCCGCCAGGCGATCGTGTCCTATGCGGCCAATGGTGCGGCCACGATCCTCAACAGCGGCTCGGCGACGTCGCACGACGACTCCGCGCTCTATGCCGCGACCGATACGGGCGACGTGACCGTCACCAACAGCGGCATCGTCTCCGCCGCCGACGATCCCGACATCGTCGCGACGCGCGACGGCTATTCGGGCATTCGCGCCGTCGCCGACATCTCGGGCAATATCGAGGTGACCAACGACATAGGCGGGTCCGTAACTGCGCTGGACACGTCGGGAACGGCGGCGGAAGACGCCGCCATCTATGCCCAGACGCCTTCGGGAACGGTCACGATCACCAATCGTGGCACGGTCCACGGACGGATGGCGGTCTCCGGACTGAGCACCGACGGCCAAGTGTCGCTCGACAACAGCAGCATGATCGAAGGCGACGAGGGCGGGGTATATCTCGACGGCGCCACGAACAGCCTGACCAACAGCGGTTCGATCACCACCGCCGCTGGAATCGCGGTTTCGACCGGTGACGGCGATTCGACCGTGTCCACGAGCGGCAGCATCAGCGCCGCGGAGCCGACCGACACGGCGATCGCGTTCGGCGCCGGCGACGACAGCCTCATCCTGCAGTCGGGTTATTCGATCACCGGTCTCGTCGATGCGGGCACGGGCGATGACACGCTCGAGATAGCGTCCGTGGGCAGCGCCAGCTTCGACGCCAGCCTGGTCGGCGCCAGTGCGCAATATCGCGGGTTCGACACGATCCTCAAATCAGGCTCCGGAACCTTGACGCTCGACTTCGGCAGCGGTGGGGGATCGACAGGGCAGAACTGGCATGTGGCGAGTGGAACGCTGGTGGGATCGTCCGCCTCGCTCGGCGATGCCGACCTTCAGCTCGACACCGGTACCACCCTCCAGCTCGATCAGGACAGCGCGGGCGAATTGACGGGAAGTCTGTCGGGCAGCGGCGCCCTCATAAAGAATTCGGGCGGGACGCTCACGATGAGCGGCGACAGCGGCAGCTTCACCGGAGCGACCCAGCTGGCGGCCGGCGCTCTGGACGTCACCGGCTCGCTGGGCGGCACCCTGGATGTTGCATCGGGGGCCACGCTCACCGGCTCTGGCAGCGTCGGGGACGTCACGATCGCTTCGGGCGGCACCATCGCCGGACAGAGTGGGCAGACGCTTGGCCTTGCCTCGCTGACCATGGAAGACGGCGCGAAGATGGCCGTATCTCTGGGCTCTCCCAGCACGACCGAGCTGTTCAACGTCACAGGTGACGTGCAGCTCAACGGCACGCTGAGCGTCACCGACGCGGGCAGCTTCGGCGCGGGCGTCTACCGCCTTGTCAGCTATGGCGGCTCGCTCAGTGGGGTGGGGCTGATGATCGACCCAACCTCCGCAAGCGAGTTGCCGGGCGATCTATCCATCCAGGATGCGGTGGCGGGCCGGGTGAATCTGGTGGTCGATGAGCCCTCCACGGGTGGCGGCGTCCCTACGGGCGGCTTCACATTCTGGGATGGCGGCGATTCGTCGCACGCCAACAACGGCATGGTCGATGGCGGCTCCGGAAGCTGGACCGCCACCTCCGCGACCTGGACGACGGTTGACGGCGCGACCAATGGTCCGCTGCAGCCGGTGCCGGCCTTTGCCATCTTCGACGGGGCGGGCGGCAGCGTGCGGACCGATGCCGGCGCCGGGGCGCTTTCGGTGACGGGCATGCAGTTCGCGAGCAACGGATATAGCATCACCGGCGATGCGATCGGCCTGGCGGGCAGCCGGGCGACGATCCGCGTCGGCGACGGCACGAGCGCAGGGGCGGGCTATACCGCCACCATCGGCGCGGCGCTGACCGGCGACGCGCAGCTCGTGAAGGATGATCTCGGCACGCTCGTCCTGACGGGCGCGAACGGCTACACCGGCGGCACCGTGGTCAATGCGGGCGTGCTGCAAGGCAATTCGGCCTCGATCCGCGGCAACCTTCTCAACAAGGCGACCGTGGTGTTCGACCAGGGATCGGACGGCAGCTTCGGCGGTGCGATTTCGGGGACGGGCGAAACCGTCAAGCAGGGCGCGGGCACGCTGACGCTCAGCGGCCAGAGCGGCGCCTATGCCGGGCGCACCACCGTCTCGGCGGGCTCGATCGTGCTGACCGGCACGCTGGGCGGCACGGTCGAGGTGCGGGCCGACGGCACGCTGCAGGTCGGCGACGGCGGGACGAACGGCGACCTCACCGCCTCCACCCGGAACGACGGCACGCTGATCTTCGCGCGCTCGGACGACTATGACTATACCGGCGCGCTGTCCGGATCGGGCGCGCTCGTCAAGCGCGGCGAAGGGGCCCTGCTGCTGTCGGGCGACTATAGCTATACCGGCTCGACCGTGGTCGAGGGCGGTAGCGTGCGGCTGGCTGCGGCGCTCGATCCGACGACCACCCTGGTCGTCAACGACGGCGACTTCGACCTGGGTGGCCGCGATCAGACCGTGTCCGGGTTGGACGGTACCGGCGGCACCCTGTCGCTGGGCGCCGGCAACCTGGTGGTCGACCAGTCGACCAACACCAGCTTCGGCGGATCGATCGAAGGTACTGGCAGCTTCACCAAGACGGGCAGCGGCTCGCTCAACCTGACAGGCACCAGCAGCTTCACAGGCGACGCCATCGTCAATGGTGGCCGGCTCGCGGTGAACGGCACGCTGCCGGCGACGGTAACGGTGGGTTCGACCGGCACGATCGGCGGCAATGGCACGATCGGCGGCCTTGTCGTCCAGGACGGCGGCATGGCGGGGCCCGGCAATTCGATCGGGCTGCTGCATGTCGACGGCAACGTCACGTTCGAGGCCGGATCGGCCTATCAGGTGGAGATCAACGCCGCTGGTCAGGGCGACAGCATCGCCGCCACCGGCACCGCCACGCTCGAGGGCGGTACGGTCAACGTACTGGCCGCACCCGGCGATTATTCGCTCTCGACCGGCTACACGATCC
Source organism: Sphingomonas sp. Root720 (assembly GCF_001428605.1). Classification (GTDB taxonomy): domain Bacteria; phylum Pseudomonadota; class Alphaproteobacteria; order Sphingomonadales; family Sphingomonadaceae; genus Rhizorhabdus. The sequence goes on along the minus strand of NZ_LMID01000013.1, from coordinate 581,106 downwards.
TGACCGCGACCGGCGGCGTCTCGGGCACCTTCTCGGACGTCACCAGCAACCTCGCCTTCCTCACCCCGAGCCTGACCTACGAGGCCCGGGCGGTGAGGCTTCAGGTGACGCGCAACGACGTCTCCTTTGACGATGTCGCCGCCACCCCGAACCAGCGGGCGACCGCGATTGCGACCGAGGCGCTGGGCACCTCCAGCGCGGTCTATGATGCGGTCGTGCGCAGCAATGCCGATGGCGCGCGGCTGGCCTTCGACCAGCTTTCGGGCGAAATCCACGCGGCCGCGCGCACGATGATGGTGCAGGATGCCAGCCGTCCCCGCGATGCCATCATGGCCCGCACCGACATCGCTCCCGCCCAGGCCGGCGCCTGGATGCAGGCCGTCGGCACGTGGAGCGACCAGGACGGCAACCTCAACGCCGCAAAGCTCGATTATTCGACGAGGGGCCTGCTGCTCGGCGTCGATCATATGGTCGGCGGCGCCATACGGATCGGTCTGGCCGGCGGCTATACCCACAGCTCCGGCCATCTGCGCTCGCGCAGCAGCCGTGCCAAGGTGAACAGCGGCCATGTGATGGCCTATCTGGCCGGTGCCAGCGGAGCTCTGCACTTCTCGGCGGGCGGCGGCTATAGCTGGAGCGACGTCGACACCGACCGCTCGGTCAACATCGGCGCGTTCAGCGATGCGCCCAACGCCAGCTATTCGGGCAACGTCGTGCAGGGCTTCGCGCGGATCGGCGCGCAGTTCAGGCTCGGCGGCGGCATCGCCGAACCCTTTGGTTCGATCGCGGTGATGCGTGAGCATGTCGGCCGTTTCGGCGAAACCGGCGGTGCGGCGGCGCTGTCGGGCGATTCGGAAAACCGTACCCGGACCTTCTCGACGCTGGGCCTGCGGGTCGAGACGCCGGTGATCCTGCCGGGGTGGTCGATCCGCACCCAGGGCGGATGGGAGCATGGGTTCGGCCATCTCTCGCCCACCCGAACGCTGCGCTTCGCAGGTGGCACGGCGATGCAGATCGAGGGCGCGGGCCTGTCGCGCAACGCCGCCGTGGTCGATAGCGCGCTGATATGGCGCCCCGCCGACAAGCTGATGCTTTCGGCCGGCTATACCGGGCGCATCGGCGATGCCGGGCAGGACCACGGCGGCCGCGTCTCGCTCGTCATGGCCTTCTGACGCACCGGGTGCGGGTGGCTAGTGCCGCCCGCACCCAGAGCCCTACCGACGACGCCCAGCACCGGATGCCGCACGTCGCGTGGAGCGCGCGAATGCGTCGCGGAGGTCCGCCATTGCATCCTGTCGCACGATCGCGCTCATTTCGTCGTGGGAACTACCAAAGATCAGCAGAGTTCAGCCGGAACAAGCATCGTCCAGGAAAACGATGCACCGAAGGAGACGGACATGCCTATCCTGCTGTGGCTGCTGGGGATTCCGATCCCGATCATCATCCTGCTCATTCTGTTCTGGCATTGAGGAGGTTTTGATGGCGACTGTTATCGTCGGCAATCCCCCTGACGGGGGCGCCGTATCCGAATCCTCCCGTTCCGCCGTCTCCTGGCCATCGATCTTTGCGGGGGCGATCGTCGCGATCGCCGCGACCATGATTCTCATGGCCCTGGGTTCGGGCTTGGGTTTCGCCGCGGCCTCGCCATGGCCTGGCGCCGGCCCCAGCGTCACCACCTTCGCCATCGGCGCGGGCATATGGCTGATCGTCATGCAATGGGTGTCCGCAGCCCTCGGCGGTTACGTCACGGGGCGGCTCCGGACGCGCTGGACGGGCGTCCATACCGACGAGGTCCTGTTTCGCGACACGGCACATGGCTTGCTGGCCTGGGCCGTCGCGACGGTGATCGTGGCCGGCGTGGCGCTGGGCGCGACGGCATCGACGCTGAATGCCGCTACCGATACCGCAAGCGCCGTGGGCTATGCGACCGACACGATGCTTCGCTCCGACAGGCCGGCCGATCGGTCTTCCGCTGCGACGCGCGCCGAGATCGCGCGGCTGCTCGGGCGATCCGAGGCAATGGCGGCGAACGACCGCGCCTATCTCGCGCAATTGGTGGCCCGGCAGACGGGCCTCTCCACGGCCGAGGCGCAACAGCGTATCGATACGGCGACGACATCGATACGCGAAGCGGCTGACAAGGCTCGCAAGGTCTCTTCGTCCATCGGCTTCTTCGCCGCATTGTCCATGATCATCGGTGCCTTCATCGCCAGCGTGGCCGCGGCCTATGGCGGCCGCCTCCGCGACGAGGATGAACTGCGGCAGAGATAGGCCGGCCGTTGTCGAGGAGACATTCCTACGGCCCGCCCAGGCTTTCCGGCCTGGGCGGGTTCACATTCCCCTCGATCAGGTGATCAGCCGCCGATAAGGCTTGAGCGACAGTGCCAGCAGCACCGCACTGAGACTCGCCGCGCAGACCGTGACCACCGTGATCGAGTTGCGCACCGCCAGTTCGTTGCCGAAGCCATAATCGGTACACAGCGCGACCAGCGTGGGGCCGCAACCCATGCCGATCAGGTTGATCAGCAGCAGATAGAGCGCGGTCATCTGCCCGCGCAATCCGTTGGGCGTCACGCTTTGCAGCGCGGCCGGCGCGAGCGCTATGGACATGCTGATGCAGAAGCTGGTGAGCGCCACCAGCGCCAGCGCCGCGTAGGGCGTCGCCACCAGGCCGGCCGCCAGCGCGAAGGGAATGGCGGCGGCGGTGCCGATGATCGACAGCCAGAGATGGGCATCGCGCCGCCCGTGCGCCGCCAGCCGGTCCGCCACCACGCCCGCCAGGATCATCCCGCCCGATCCGAAGACGAGCATGATCGATCCGTAAGCGATGCCGATGTCCTTCGGGGTCCAGCCCCATAGACGGATGAAGCTGGTCGGCAGCCAGGCGGTGAAGGCGAAGGTGACGATCGCCAGCACGGCATAGCCCAGGATCGCCGGCGCATAGAAGGCGCGCCGCTCGATGAAATGGCCGAAGCCGCCTTCGCTGCCGGCCAGTTCGCGCCGGACCGGCTCGCGCACCGTGAACATCAGCGGCACGATCAGCAGGCCGGGCAGCGCCACGATGATGAAGGCGAGCTGCCAGGGCCGGAACGATCCCAGCACGGGCAGCACGACTGAGCCGGCGTCCTTGGTCGCCGCGATCACCAGGCCGCCGACGATGAAGGCCAGGCCGGACCCCAGATAGACGCCCAGCGAATAGAGGCCCATCGCCCGTCCCCGCCGTTCGGGCTGGAAATAGTCGGCAAGCATCGAATAAGCGGCCGGCGACAGGCTGGCCTCGCCCACGCCGACGACCATGCGGGCGAGGAACAGCGTGCCGAGGCTGCCCGCGAAACCGCAGGCGGCGGTGGCGACGCACCAGATGGCGATACCGACGATGATCAGCGAGCGGCGGTTGCGGCGATCGGCGAGCCGGCCGAGGACCAGACCCACCAGCGTGTAGAAGATGGCGAAGGCGAAGCCGTGGAGCAGGCTGATCTGGGTATCGGTCAGTTGCAGGTCGCGCTTCACGGGCTCGACCATCAGGCTCAGTATCTGCCGATCGACATAGGACAGGGTGTAGGCGAGCAGCAGGATGCCGGTGACATAATAGCCATAAGCGGCGCGCGGCCATGGCCGGCCGGCCGAGGCCGCGCTTTCGGCGGTCATGCCGGCCAGACTTCCCGGAACAGCCGGTCGAAATTGCCGCCAATCACCTTTTCGATCACGCGCGGCGGATATTTGGCGCGGTCCATCTCCGCGGCGATGATCTCCATGCGGCGCGCGCTGTTGAGATCCGGCACGGCGACGGGGCTGTCGGCCTCGCCGGGCGCGCCGATGCCGGCCTTCTGCCGCGCCTCCGCCGTCTTGCGCACGATATCCATATAGGCGGGCGAGATATCGACGGGCGTGATGCTCTGATCGCTGCCGATGCCGACATGATCCTCCCCGCACACGTCCAGCGCATGGCGCAGGTGGCGGACGAACAGCGCACGCGATGCCGCGACCGGATCGCGGCCGAGGAAGGGCATGAGGTAGATACCCACGACGCCGCCCTTTTCCGCCACGGCACGGAGCACCGTATCGGGCTGGTTGCGCTGGCTGGGGAAGACGGCGCGCGATCCGGTGTGGGAGCAGGTGATCGGCCGGGTCGAGGCGGCCACCGCGTCCAGCGCGGTTTGCGGATTGGCATGACCGGTATCGACCAGGATACCGCGGGCGTTCATCTTCGCGATCGCTTGCCGGCCCAGCTGCGAGAGCCCCTCGCTGTCGGGCAGCGAGCTGCCCGAACCGAGCGCGTTGCGGTCGTTATAGGTGAGCTGCATGATCTTCACCCACAGCCCGTCGAACATGTCGATCAGGCTCAGATCCTCGCCGATCATCCCCATGCCCTGGAAGCCGAAGATGATTCCCAGCTTCTTCTCTGCCTTGGCAGCGGCAATGTCCGAATGGCGCTTCACCAGCCGGAAGACATCGGGGTGATCGTCGATATGCTGCAGCCAGGCCGCGATCTCGTGCAGCGTGTTGGCCAGGTTCCCGGGCTTTCCGACCGTCAGGTTGATCGCCGTGATGCCCGACGCGCGGACATTGTCCAGCTTCTGCTGGGTCATCTCGCCCGGTGTCGGGAAGGGCACGTTCCAGCTGTCCGGCGAGGCAAGCGCGTCGATCACGATCGCCTTGTCGTAAAGCGCCCGGATTGCCGGCGAGGTGGCCGCTTCGGCAGCCGGGGCCGCCCTCGCGATCCCGCCAGCCAGCGCGCCGAGCGCGAGCCCGGTGGCCCCCAGTGCGAACCCGCGCCGATCGAGGGTGAAGCGATCTTCCGTCATGTCCATTCCTTCGCGATCGAGATCAGCGCACATCCGCCACGGCGTGGACCAGATCGACGTAGAATTTCTCCGCGTCGGCGATACCCGCGAGCTTCGATCCCGGCTTGGGATCGATCACGATGAATTCGTTGGGCGCATGGGCGCCGGTGCCATAGCCGATCCCGGCCGATACGATCGGCAGCTTCAATATGTCGGTGAACACATAATAAGGCGCGCTGCCGGCCAGCCGCGGCATCACGTCCGGAGTGATGCCATATTTGCGGTACGTGCCGATCGTCGCCTGCACCAGCGCGGCCTTCACCGAGGATTGTGCCGGCGGATAACCGGACAGGCGCGTCAGCTTGATGTCGGTAAAGCCCTTCGCGTCCAGATGGGCGCGGATCAGCCGTTCGGACTCGTCGGGCGTCTGGTTCGGCACCAGCCGCGAATCCAGCTTGGCGGTGAACTTGTGCGGCAGGATCGTCTTGGTGCCCTCGCCCGAATAGCCGCCCCAGATGCCGTCGATGTTCAGCGTCGTATCGAACAGATATTCGGTGATGGCGGCGCGGCCGCTGAGGCCGTCGATCCACTTGTCGACGCCCAGCGACTTGCGCAGCTCCGGCTCGCGCGCGGTCCAGCCGGGCAGGACGCCGTTGATCAGCTCCTGCTCTTCCTGGGTAGGCTGGCGGATCGAATCATAATAGCCGGACACGACGATCGTGTTGCCGTCCGGGCTCGTCAGGCTGGCCAGCGCCTGGGCGAGCCGCCAGCCCGGCGCATCGACGATCGCCTTGAACGAGCTGTGGACCTCCGCGTCCTTGGGGCCGCCCTGCGGGCCGCCCTGAGCCTCCAGCTCGAAATAGATGTTGCCCTTCACCCCGAGCGTCATCTGCACGCCACCCGACGGCGCCTGGCTCATCATCGGGAAGATGACCCCGCCATTGGCCCGTTTCAGCCGATCGGCATATTTGGCGATCAGATCGGGATAATGGGGCGAGCCCAGCTCCTCCTCGCCCTCGGCCAGCAGCATGATGTTGACCGGCAGCTTCTTCTCGGTCGCGATGATCGCCTGCAGCGCGTTGAGGAAGATGCGCTGAGGCCCCTTCTGGTTGGTGGCGCCCCGCGCCATCAGCACGCGGCCGAGCGGATGATCCTCCACGATCGTACCCGCGAAGGCATCGACCTTCCACCCGGTCGGCTCGATCGGCTGGACGTCGTACATCATGTAGACGGCGATGGTGGTCTTCGCGCCGGCGTCATAATAGCCCCAGACGCCGGGATGGCGCTTGGTCGGCACCAGCTCGGCTTCCTTGAAGCCCAGCGCCTTGAGGTCGTCGCGGAGCATCTCGGCCATCTGGACGACGCCGTCATTCTGCGCGCTGATCGACCGCTGGCGCACCCAGCGCTGGACGTTGGCGACGTCCCGATCCTTGTTGGCGTCGATATAAGCGTAGGCGGCGGCGTGCCTGCCCTTGTACGGCGCGACCTTCGATGCGTCGTAGGCGACGTCGGTCGTGAACGGGAAGCTGGGGCGCTTCGGTTCGGTCTGTGCGACGGCGGCCGTCATCGACAGCGCCGAGAGGACGAGGGCGAGAGCGGTGGTGCGGATCATCGATGGTTCCCCTGAAATGCGGCGAGCTTCGCGGGTGGAGGCAGCCCCCGTCCACCCGCAAAGGCTCTTTACGGTGTGGTCGTGGGCCCGGGCCCCGGCGGCGTCACGTCGGTCAGGCCGAGCTGGTTCCAGTTGAGGACGGCGTTGTAGAGCATCCGGAACTCGCCCCAATTCTGCCAGCGCCAGATCGGGTTGGTGGCGAACATCAGCACGCGACCCTGGCCGTCCGGCGCGTTGATGATCGCGGGGCGATCCTTCACCTGATCGGAGCCGCGCATGAAGCCGCTCATCACACCGTCCTTGCCGCCAGGAAACTGCATCAGCACCCGGTCCTTCAGCCGCTCCGGCACGGTATAGAGGGCGTTGGACGCCCAGCGCACCGGCATCGTCTTCTCGTCGTAACCGTAGAAGATCGGGCTGGCGGGCTTGAGCACCTTGGCGGTGACGATCGGGCCGGGCGCATAGAAATTGCCGGTCGTCCGCGCCACGGTCACGTCGTCGGCGATGCCGAACTCGACCGGTACGGCGCTCGCGTCGCCGGTCGTGATCAGCGTGCCGCCGGCCTCGACGAATTTGCGCAACTCCACCAGGCCTTCGAGGCCCATGCCGCCGCGCGTATCCTCCGTGGAGCCGAAATCGCCCGAGAATCTGTACTTGTCGGTCTTTGTATAGGGCAGCGGCTTGCCCTTCATCGGCACGTCGAACACGATATCCTTGGTCGACCGCCCCTGGGTCGGCAGGATGATGACGTCATATTTGTCGCGCAGATTGCCGGCGCGGACCTGTTCCTTGAAGATCAGGTCATAGGGCATTTCCTGCTGGTCGAACGCATAGCGCACCCAGCCGACCTTCTCGCTGGAACCCCAGGTGCTGAACAGGGCGGTGCGGGGCAGCGTGCTGTCATGCGCGACGGCACCGGGATCGCGGGAGACGGCGATCGCTTCCAGCCCCAGTTGCTCCACCGCCGGTTTCAGCGTCGCATAGGCAGCGCCGTCCACCAGGAAGGAGCCGGCCGGCACCGTCTTGCCGCCGGTGGTGAACGGCTTCTCGACGATCTTCACCGCCGCATCCTTCAGGCGGAAGCGCAGCGTCGCCATGGCGACCGCGCCATGATCCAGCACCGCATAGCTGCGCGCTCCCGAAGCCGCGATCCGGCCCCTCGGCGCGAAGCGGTCCAGCGGCGTCACCGGCACGTCCAGTGCCGCCTTGTCGGCGATCTCGACGATGTTCGTCTGGGTCATCATGCCCATCGTCCACGCGGCATCGTCGTAGGTGGTGAGATTTTCGTCCGGATAGTCGTCCTGCTTCTTCAGCAGCATCTTGGCGAGGCGGCCATAGGGCTGGTTCAGCTTGATGATCAGCGAGCCGGCCGGATAGCTGCCCTCCTTCACCTTCACCGGCTGGGTCGCGCGGCCGATCTCGATCCCCTGCAGCTGCAGGATATTGGAGACGAAGGCGATGCGGGTCGGGTCCGCCTGGTCGGATGGGATGATGTAGGCATAGGGCGCCTTGGTCTGGCCCGCCTCGATCGCGTTGGAGCTCTTCTTGTAGAAATTCTCCAGGATGGTCGTGGGAAAGCGCGCCGCGAGATCGAGCGCGGTCAGCACGCCCGTCTCCATGTAATTGGTGTTGTTGCGCATCGACCAGACGACCTCCTTGTAGGGAGGCAGGGGTCGGAACCAATCCCGCTTGGTCCAGTCGCCGCCGCGCACGCCGCTCTGCACTTCGGGGGCGACATGGCGCAGCATGGTGGTGGCGCCGGCATTGCCGAACGTCTCGTACATGCGCAGCATGCCGTTGTGGTTGGACGACATGAAGGCGAGATAGCCAGGCGTCCAGGCATCGACGAAGCCGTGCGTCCACACGCCCGGCATGCCGTATTTCGTCATCTGCGCCATCTCGAAATTCGCGAACCAGGGCAACTCGCCGAACAGGATCGGGTCCAGATCGGGGTTCTGCGGCGCCTGGCCGCTATAGGTATACATGAACGGCACGGATTCATGCAGTTCGTGCATGATCGGCGGATGCCAATCGAGATAATATTTGATCAGATGACGCGCGCTGACGTCGGAATAATTGATGTCGCGATTATTGTCGTGATAAATGTATTTGCCCCAGTAAGGCGGGCCGCCGGGCTTGTTGCGGTCGTCCTTTTCGTCGATCAGGTTGCGATAATACCAGTCGACGTAGCGATCGCGGCCGTCCGCCTCCAGCACGGGCGTGATCGCGACGACGAGATTGTCGCGGATGCCCTGGATCATCGGGCTGTCCTCGGTCAGCAACCGATAGCTCAATTCCATCAGCATTTCGGGCGGGCCGGTCTCGGCGCTGTGGAGGCCGCCGGAGATATGGTAGATCGGTTTGGTCGCCGCGATCACCGCCGGCGCGTCGGCGGCGCTGAGCTTGCGGGGATCGGCCAGCAGCGCCAGATTCTTCTTGTAGCTGTCGAGCTTGGCCAGATTCTCCTCGGAGGAGATCATGACCACGAGATTCTCGCGGCCTTCCTCGCTCTTGCCGATCTCGATGATCTTCACGCGGGGCGATTTCGCCGCCAGGGCGCGATAATAGGCAATGATCTGGTCGTAATAATGCAGCACGTTGGGCGCACCGACATGGTTGCCCAGGATCGCCTTCGGCGAGGGAATGGTCGTCGAGGCCGGAAGATGATCGACCAGGGGGCTCATGAACTCCGGCTTGGTCGTCCACTCCTTCACCGTCTTGGCATAGTCCGGATCCATCGTCTGCGCCGACGCGGTTCCGCACAGCAACATCGCGATCGCCGCGCTCAGCACCTGTTTTCTCGCCACCCTATAGTCCCTTTGCTCTTTCCGGCGGTATCCGGCCCCGGCGTCCGATACGCCGTTCGATCAACCTGTTGCCCGAACCGGACTCGGCTATCCCCTTGCAGGACATATGCTTCCCGGAAATCGGATCGTTCCCGTTTCCCGGCCGGAGTGCAACACCCTTTGCTCGCGGCGTCGAGCCAGCGGCACCGGGATCGACGCACATGGCGTGCATTTTTGCGGAGCGGTACGCCAGCCGCCGCATGACGCAAGCGCGAAGGCCGGGCCGTTTGCACGTTGATTGCGCACAAGGGCGGAGAAATAAAATTTAGCCGCGTTTGCAGAGGCATCGACGGGTGATTTATATTGACGCTATGCAGCCGCTGTTACAGGCTGAACGCGCAAAGGACTACCGCATCCGCAAAATGGCAGACCATTTTTTTGGCGTCGACATAGGGGCGACGATAAAATGTCGCTGTTTTGCTGAAGGGGAATCGAAACAGCTTGCGTCGTGATGATGGGCGGATAATCGCTGGATCATGGCGATACCGCCGACCGAAATGGGGCGGCATGGCAATGTGTTGCCGCTTACGAACGAAACAGGGAGAAAAATAATGGGTCTCGAATCTCGATCGATGAAAATTGCGCACAAGCGCCTCAGGCTGCTGACGGCGACGGCAATGTTGGGAATCAGCAGCGCCGCTCTTGCCCAGCAGGCGACAGGACCGGCCGAGACCGGCAGTGACGAGATCATCGTGACCGCGCTCAAGCGCAGCACGAATCTGCAGGACACGCCGATTTCGATTTCCGCCGTCACGGGCGAATCCATCGCGAATTCGGGCGTGCAAAGCATCGCCGACCTCAATTCCTCGATCCCCAGCCTGACCTTCGAGGACGGTGGCCCGTCGAACCGCCGCGTCGTCATTCGCGGCATCCGCGCCGCTGGCGAACCGACGGTCGGCACCTATTATGACGAGACCCCCGTCACCGGCTCGATCGGCGCGGGCAACGATTCCGGCGGTTCGACCCCGGAATTGCGGCTGTTCGACGTCGAGCGGGTCGAAGTACTGCGCGGCCCGCAGGGCACGCTCTACGGATCGGGATCGATGGGCGGCACGCTGCGCGTCATCTACCAGAAGCCCACCTTCACCAGCGAAGGCGCGGTCGACGTGAGCCTGTCCGACACGCGTGACGGCGGTCTGAACTACGAAGGCAATGCGATGGTCAATGTGCCCATCGTGGAGGACAAGATCGCAGTGCGCGCCGTCGGATTCTACCGCAACGCCAACGGTTATGTCGACAACACGACGCTGAACATCAAGAACATCAACGACAATAAGAGCTATGGCGGCCGCTTCCTGGTGCGCCTCCAGCCGACCGAGGCGCTGACGATCGACGCGGCGGCCTACATCAACCGCACCCGGACCGATACCAACGCCTGGACGCTCACGTCCGGCAAATATAATTCGGACGCGCTGACCCGCCAGCCGGTGCGCGACGACCTCGAACTCTACAGCCTCACTGCCAATTATGATTTCGGCGGCGTCGTCTTGACGGGCGTGGTCTCCTATCTCGATCGCGATCTCGATACCGTGTCGGACGTGTCGCGCTTCATCCGCTCGACCCGCACGGCGGCGGGCTGCGCGGCCCGCGTCAGCGCTGGCCAGCCCTGTTCGTCGACCCAGCTCACCGATTATTATGCGCTGGTCGACTCGCAGTCGACCTCGGCCCTCTTCCCGCAGCAGACCATGAAGAGCTGGACCGCCGAACTTCGCCTCAGCTCGGACGGCAGCGGCCCGCTGAACTGGACGGTCGGCGGTTTCTACTCGGATCGCGACACGTCGGTCGCCAATCCGCAGAGCAATGCCGATCCCGTCACCGGCGCGATCATCGAGCCGCAGCAGATCGCCACGGTGCGCTTCATCGACGACAGCCTGCGGCAGGTCGCCGCCTTCGGCGAATTCTCCTACGACGTCACCGATCGGCTCAACCTGACGGTCGGCGGCCGCTATTTCCGCTACGACAAGGACATCAGCGGACAGACGACGATCGGATCGATCCTGGTGGGCGCGGTCGTTCGGCCGCTCTCCTTCGTCAAGTCGGATGAGGACGGCACGGCGTTCAAGTTCAACGGATCCTACAAGATCACCGACGACGTGCTGTTCTACGCCGAAGCGGCGCAGGGCTTCCGCCCCGGCGGCGCCAACCAGGTCATCGGCCTGGCGCAGGAACTGACCCCCTACAAGTCCGACAGCCTCTGGAACTACGAAGTCGGCCTGAAGAACACGCTGTTCGACCGCCGGCTGTTCCTGAACGTCGATGTCTTCCAGATCGACTGGAGCGACATGCAGATCACGGGGCGCACGCCGAACGGTGCCTTCTCGTTCATCACCAACGCCGGCAAGGCCCGCGTCCGCGGCGCTGAGCTGGAAGCCACCATTCGCCCGGCGGCCGGCTTCACGATCACCGGCAACGCGTCCTACATCGACGCCAAGCTGCGCGAGAACCAGGCCAACGCGAACGTCAGCGCACCCGGCCTGAAGGGCGACCGGATTCCGTATGTGCCGAAATTCTCGGCCGGCATCGGTGCGCAATATGTCTGGGCGCTGACGGACAATCTGTCCGGTCTTGCCCGCATCGACGGCAACACCGTCGGCGGCTCTTACTCGGACTTCCGGCCTACCGGTACGTTCACCCGCAAGGTCGACTCCTATCAGCTCGTGAACGCGCGCCTCGGCGTCGAGGGGCCGGACAGTGCGTGGGGCGCCTATCTGTTCGTCACCAACCTGTTGGACGACACGGCGATCACCCGTGCCACATCCAGCGCGATCGCGGTCGGACGGACCCTGGTGAACAGCGCAACACCCCGTACCATCGGCGTCAATCTTCGTACCAAGTTCTGATCCCGGCACGGCGGCGTCTCCAAAGACGCCGCCGTCGCTCTTTTTCCGGAGTTTCCATGGCTGGCTTCCTTTCCTCCCGGCTGCTGCGCGTCGCGGTGCTGGCTTTGTGCGCGACATCGACCGCGGCGCTCGCGCGCGACGTGGTGGTCCATGCCGGCCACCTGATCGACGGCGTTACCGCCAAGCCGCGCGACAAGGTTTCCATCCTGATCCACGACGACCGGATCACGGGCGTGCAAGACGGGTTCGTGACGCCGACGGGCGCCGAGGTGGTCGACCTGTCGTCGGCGACGGTGTTGCCGGGCCTGATCGACATGCACGACCACATCACGGGCCAATATACGGGCAAGAACCCGATCGCCGAGCGCTTCACCACCAACAATCTCGATACGGCCTATGCCTCGGTCGCCTATGTGAAGCGCACCCTGGATGCCGGCTTCACCTCGGTACGGGACGTCGGCGGCGACACCGATGTCGTTGTCGCGCTGAAGCGCGCGATCAAGAGCGGCGAGATCCCCGGTCCGCGCCTGTGGGTCGCGGGCTATCCGCTCGGCCCCAGCGGTGGCCATGGCGATCCGCGCAACGGCATCCGCACCGACTTGGACGTGCACAGCGAGAACAAGGTCGTCGACGGTCCGGAGGATGCCGTGCGCATCGTGCGTCAGATGCACCGCGACGGCGTGGACCTGATCAAGATCATGCCCAGCGGCGGCGTGCTCAGCATCGGCGACGATCCCAATGTCACGTTGATGAGCGATGCCGAGATCAAGGCGATCGTCGATACCGCCCATAATCTGGGCATGCGCGTCGCTGCCCATGCCCATGGCCAGAACGCCATCGTGCGCGCCTCGGCGCTGGGCGTCGATTCGATCGAGCATGGTTCGTTCGGCGATGCCGCTGCCTATAAGGTGATGGTCGAGCACGGTACCTGGCTCGTGCCGACGCTGCTGGTGGCGGATACGGTGGTTAAGGTCGCCAAGGCGCATCCGGAGTCGCTGCCGCCATCGTCGGCGAAGAAGGCGCTCGAGGTCGGCCCGATCACGATCAAGAATCTCGGCGCGGCCTATAAGGCCGGCGTGAAGATCGCCTTCGGGACCGATCAGGGGATGGCGCCGCACGGCACCAACGGCAAGGAGTTCGCGCTGATGGTCGCCGCCGGCATGCCTCCGCTGGAAACGATCCGCGCGGCGACGGTCAACGCCGCCGAACTGCTGGGCGCCAAGGCCGATGTCGGCTCCGTCCAGGCGGGGCGCTACGCCGATATCATCGCGGTATCGGGCGATCCGTTGTCCGACGTCACCGAACTGGAGCGCGTGCGCTTCGTGATGAAGGGCGGCAATGTGGTGAAGCCCTGGGCCGTGGCCGCACAATAAGGCGCAGCTGTCTCCTTCTGCCGCCTTGACCGCCTCGCTCCGTCATGGGCGTGGCGGTCAAGGCCGGCCGGGCGCGCAAAGCCGATACTAGCCAACGGGTGCTGGAGCGTATAGCCTATAGTCCGTTTTATTGGCCTTTGCGGAGTCGTTCATGGCTGACGCCATTACCCTCTCGATCAATGGAAGCACCCGTCAGGTGGCCGTCGAGGAGGAGATGCCGCTGCTGTGGGTGCTGCGCGACGAGCTCCGGCTCAAGGGCACCAAATTCGGTTGTGGAGCAGGGCTGTGCGGCGCCTGCACGGTGCATGTGGACGGCGTGGCCGTCCGCTCCTGTATCACACCGGTCGGAACCATCGGCGGCAGCCAAGTGCGCACGATCGAGGCCATCGCCTCCGATCCGGTCGGCCGAAGCGTCCAGGCGGCGTGGCAGGAGATCGACGTCCCGCAATGTGGCTATTGCCAGACGGGCCAGATCATGGCGGCCACCGCTCTGCTGACATCCACTCCCACGCCGACCGATGCCGACATCGACAGCGCGATGGCGGGCAACGCCTGCCGCTGCGCGACCTATTCGCGCATCCGGGCGGCCATCAAGCGTGCCGGCGGTCTCGCCGTCGAAGACCGGAGGGCATGATGATCGAAATGCTGGAGCAGACCGACCGCCGCGCTTTCCTGAAGATCGGTGCCGCGCTCGGCGGCGGTCTGATGCTGGGCCTGATGAGCCCGGCCGCCGCCGCGGTGCGCGCCGCGACCGAGGCCGGGGCGGAATTGAACGGCTATGTCCGTATCGCGCCCGACGGCATCGCGACGATCATGGCCAAGAATCCGGAGATCGGCCAGGGGATCAAGACAATGCTGCCGATGCTGATCGCAGAGGAGCTGGACATCGCCTGGAAGGATGTTCGCGTCGAACAGGCCGATGCCGACGCGCGGCGGTTCGGCCAGCAGATCGCAGGGGGAAGCTATGCGACGCCGCTGCACTGGGACCCTCTGCGCCGGGTCGGCGCGGCGGCCCGGCAGATGCTGATCGCGGCGGCTGCCCAGCGGTGGCAATGCCCGATAGCCGAGTGCACGACCGAAGCCGGTGTCGTGATGCACGCGGCGAGCGGCCGGAAGCTGGGCTATGGCGCGCTGGCGGGGCTCGCCGCGACGATGCCGGTGCCCGACCTGGCCAGCGTCCCGCTCAAGCCCGAAGCCGACTATCGCATCATCGGCAAGCCCACGCCCCAGGTCGACATCGGGGCGATCGTCGCGGGAAAGATGCAGTTCGGCATCGACGTCGACGTGCCCGGCATGGCCTATGCCGTCTTCGCCAAATGCCCGGTGCCGGGAGGCAAGCTGGTCAAGGCCAATCTCGACGAACTCGCCCGCGAGAAGGGCGTGATCGCGGCCTTCGCGGTGGACGGCAGCACCGATGCGCCGGCGGGCGGGCTGGTCAGCGGGGTCGCGATCGTCGCGGACAGTTGGTGGCGCGCGGAAAAAGCCCGCGCGAAGCTGAAGGCCGAATGGGATGGCGGCGCGATCGCGACCCATTCCAGCGCCTATTTCGCCGAGGAGGCGGCACGGTTGTTCGCGCAACCGGCGACGACCGTCATCCGCAACGATGGCGACGTCGCCAAGGCGATGGCCGAGGCGGCCAGGACGGTCGAAGCCGATTATTTCTACCCCTTCATCAGCCATGCGACGCTGGAACCGCAAAATTGCACGGCCTCCGTCACTGGCGACAAGGTCGAGGTCTGGGCACCGACCCAGGCGCCGGCTCGCGGCATCGCGCTCATCGCCGAGACGCTCGGCGTCCCGGAGGCCAACGTCACGGTCCACCTGATCCGCTGCGGCGGCGGCTTCGGGCGCCGGCTGATCGCCGATCCGATGGTGGAAGCCGCCTATATCGCGAGGAAGGCCGGCCGGCCGGTCAAGCTGCTATGGTCGCGCAAGGACGACATGCAGCATGACTTCTACCGCCCGGCCGGATTCCACCGAATGAAGGGCGGTCTCGATGCGTTGGGCAGGCTGGTCGCGCTTCACGATCATTTCGTCACCTTCGGCGCCGGCGGGAGGGTCGCGCGGTCGGCGGACTTGCCCGCGACGGAGATCCCCGCGCAACTCGTCCCGCATTGCCTCTACGAAAGCTCGCTGATCGAATGCGGCATACCGACCGGGCCGCTGCGGGCGCCGGGATCGAATGCGATCGCCTTCGTCTTCCAGTCCTTCATGGACGAACTGGCGCACGCCGCGGGCAAGGACCCCTATCAGTTCCAGCTCGACATGCTCGCGGAGCCGCGCCTGCTCCCCACCGGGCGCAGCCTGCGCCCCGGCTCCGCCGAGAAGGTCAACTTCGATACGAAGCGGATGGCCGACGTTCTGCGCAAGGCGGCCGCGATGTCGGGCTGGGGCAAGCGCAGCCTTCCCAAGCGCACCGGCATGGGGGTCGCCTGCTATTTCAGCCATCTCGGCTATTTCGCCGAGGTCGCGCTGGTTGCCGTTGCGAAGGACGGCACGCCCAGCGTCAAGCAGGTCTGGGTGGCGGCAGATGTCGGGCGCCACATCATCAACCCTTCCATGGCGGTGAATCAGGTGCAGGGCAGCGTCATCGACGGCATAGGCTCGGCGCTGTTCCAGCAGATCACGATCGAGAATGGCGGCGCGGTACAAGCCAATTTCGACGACCATGATCTGATCCGCATAGACCGGGCCCCGATCGTCGAGGTCGAATTCCTGAAGACCGATTTCCCGCCCACGGGCCTCGGCGAGCCCGCCTTGCCGCCGGCCATCCCAGCGGTGTGCAACGCGATCCACGCCGCAACCGGCAAGCGGATCCGCTCGCTGCCGATCGACACCGCGCTGCTCAGGGCCTGATCAGGGCCTGAGCGGGGCGCTCAGGCCCCGGCGGCGAAGGCGGTGTCGATCGCCGAGCGACGGGCGGAAAATGTCGCATGCGCCTGTCGCAGGCCAGCCCGGCCCGCGCGCCAGTCGATCTCGGGAAAGCGGAAGTCGAGATAGGAGAGCAGGATGCCGGTGGCGACGTCGCCGATGTCGAAGCCTTCCCGCGAGGCGGCTTCCCCTTCGAACCGGTCGAGCGTCGCGATGAGCCGGCTTTCGTAGACGCCCTGCTGCCTGGCCGACTGGCAGCCCTCGGGCCGCCGCAGGTCGGCGCGCCACAGCAGCAACATATCGAGCATCCCGTCGGCCATCGCCTGACGCGAAAGGGCGCGCCAGCGCTCGGCGCCAGCGCGCGGGATCAGGCCGCCCTGGCCGAGATCGTCGAAATACTCGCAGATGGTCGGCGAGCCCGCGATCACGAGCCCGTCGTCGGTCACCAGCGTGGGCAGCTTCGCGATCGGCGTGGCACGGTTGAGCCCGGCGTGCGGACCGGGGCCGGGGATGGGGACGTCGATCAGCTCGAGCCTGTCGAACAGGCCGCATTCGTGCGCCACCATCGCCGCCTTGCGCGCGAAGGGAGAGCGCGACGACCAGAACATCCTCATCCGCGTGGGCCCGTCAGGAGGGGTCTCGTCGAGCGGCGCGCCATCATCGCGCGTCCTCGCCGAAGCCGTAGATGTCCAGCGTCCGCTCGCCCGAGCGGATCCGCGCGATCTTCGCCGCCTCGTCCTCCTCCCGGCGCAACCCCGCCTGCACCGCTTCGGCGGCCTGCGCCGCCGGCAGCACGACGACGCCGTCGCGGTCGCCGACGACCAGATCGCCCGGATGGATCACGACATTGCCGATGGCGAGCGGCTGTTGGAGCCGCGAGGGCACGTCGAAGCCCTTGATCGTGCCGCGAATGCAGACACCGTTGGAAAAGATCGGGAAACCCGCCTCCGCCAGCCCCGCCGTGTCGCGGACGCCGCCGTCGATCACGAGCCCGCCGAGGCCGCGCTGTTCCGCTGCCGCGTTCATCACGTCGCCCCAATAGCCGGCCTCGACGCCGTCGCTGGTGCCGACGACCAGGATGTCGCCCGGCCGCGCCTGGTAGATCGCCCGATGGATCCAAAGATTGTCGAAGGCGGGAACGACGACCGTGAAGGCCGGCCCGGCCAGTCGCATCGCCGGGTCCACCGGCTTGATCGCCGAGGGAAGCGCGCCGATCCGCCCTGCCGCCTCGTGCAGCGTCGCGGCGCCCAGGCGCCCGGCCAGCTCGAGCAGGCCGGGGTCGAAGGGGGGGATGTCGTTCACGGTCGAGGGGTCTCCATCTCGCGAGGCATGGTCATGGTCATTGTTCCTGTACGACCGCCTGGCTCGATCGCCGGCTGCCGCTCTGCTTGGCGCCGGGAGCCTCGCCATTCTTGAGCCGGGTCGCTTCCGAGGAGACATAGGCGCGGAGCTGCTCGACCTGCTCGGGCTTCAGATACTTCGACCAGCCGATCATGCCGGACGCTTCCAGCGCCCCATCCCATATCACGGCGTGCCAGGCCTCCTTGTCGGTCAGAAAGGCCGAGCGGCGGAGGTCGGGGATGACGTTTGAGGAAACCGCATCGGGCCCGTGGCAGCGGTAGCAATAGTTGCGATACGCCGCGTTGCCGAGATTCACCGCTTCCCGGGAGAAGCGCTCGGGAGCGGGATTGGCGGGCGGGGCCGGGGCGGGCTCCCTGGGGAGCGTGGCCGTACCGTCGAGGCGGAAGGCCACCATCCGTCCCGGCTGGCGCATCCGGGCCTCCGCACCCCCGGTCATCGCGCCCGCTCCCGCGCCGGTCGAGATGGCGACATATTGGACGCCGCCGACGCTGTAGGTGACCGCCGCCGCCTGGATGCCGTTGGGGGTCGGCCAGCTCCACAGCTGGCGGCCGTCGTCCGCGCGCAGGGCTACGAACTCGCCGATCACCGTGCCGCGGCCCTGGAACAGCAGGCCGCCCGCCGTCGCGAGGACACCGCCGCCGCGATAGGGGACGCGCCATGCCTCGCGCTGCTTCACCGGGTCCCAGGCAAGCAGGTAGCTGGCGCCAGCACCATGCTGGCTGATGACGCCATGGTTGAACGGCCCCATCGCCACCGGCTTGAAATCGGGATTGGTCTTTAGCAACGACTGGTTCTCCGCCACCGGCAGATAGACCAGGCCGGTCTTCGGGCTGAACGCCATGGCGTGCCAGTTGTGCGATCCCGCCGTGCCCGGCTTCGCGAGAAACGGCCCTTCGGTATAGCGCGCATTGGCCGGCTCGACCGGGCGGCCGGTGGCGATGTCGATGCGGCTCGCCCAGGTCGTCGGCACGGTCGGCGCGGCGGAGATGGGTTTGCCCGTCTGCCGGTCGATGACGTAGAAGAAGCCGTTCTTGGGCGCGTGCATCAGCACCTTGCGCCGGCGCCCCTCGATGTCGAGATCGGCGAGGATCATCGGCTGGGTCGAGTTGTAGTCCCAGGCTTCCTGCGGGTTCTCCTGATAGTGCCAGACATATTTGCCGGTGTCGGCGTCGAGCGCGACCACCGAGCAGAGGAACAGGTTGTCGCCCTTTCCGGCGGTGCGATACTTCGGATTCCAGGGCGATCCGTTGCCGGTGCCGATGTAGAGCCGGTTGAGATCCGGATCGTACATGATCGTCTGCCAGGCGGTCCCGCCACCGCCATATTTCGCATAATCCCCCGACCAGGTCGGGCGGACCAGCTTTTCCATGATGTCGTCGGATGCGGCGCCGTCCGCTCCCTTCGCCGGATCGCCGGGGACCAGGTAGAAGCGCCAGGCCAGCTTGCCGGTCGCCGCGTCATAGGCACCGACATAGCCGCGCACGCCGAAATCCGCCCCCGCATTGCCGATGATCACCTTGTCCCGGATGACCCTCGGCGCGCCGGTGATGGTCTGCATGCTGTTCGGATCGACCGTCATCGTGCTCCACACGACCTTGCCGGTGCGCGCGTCGAGCGCGATCAGCCGCCCGTCGAGCGCGCCGACGAAGACCTTGCCCTTGTAGACCGCGACGCCGCGGTTGACGACGTCGCAGCACGCCTTGGCGCCGTCCGCGCCCGAAACCCCGGGATCGTAGAACCAGAGCTGGCGGCCGGTGGCGGCGTCGAGCGCATAGACCTTGCTCCACGAGGTGCTGACGTACATGACGCCGTCCACCACGATCGGCTCGCCCTCCTGGCCACGGGTGGTATCATATTCGAAGTACCAGGCGGGCTTCAGCTGGCCGACATTGGAGAGATTGATCTGGTCGAGCTGCGAGTAGCGCTCGCCGCCGAAGCTACCGCCGTTGAGCAGCCAGTTCTGCGGTTCGCTCGAGGCGGCCAGCATGCGTGCGTCGTCGATGTCGCCCGCGGGCCGTAGTGCCGAATCCGGTTTTGCCGCGCCTTCGCCGGCGAACGGTTGTCCCGCCAGAAGCATGGCTGCGACGGCGATGCCCACGATGCCCGCCCTGCCGGTGGAACGCCTCAAAGATGCTCTCCCTAGTCCTTATAGGTCATAAAGCTATCTTTTCGATATTATCGATGCAAGCCCTTTGCGCGTTATCTGCGTCCGGAGACTTCGGCGCCGGCGTCGGGCGGCAGGCGAAGGAAGGAGATCAGCCCGGCCAGCGAAACGGCGGCTATGATCGGGAAGGCGATGCCGATGTCGGCCGCGGCCGGCATGGCACGGCCGTGCCAGTCGCGCTGAAGGTCGATGATCGCGGCCGCGAAGCCGACCCCCAGGCTCTGGGCGAGCTGCTGAAACATGCTCGAAAGGCTCGATGCGTGACTCATCCGGGCCGGCGGCACGTCGGCATAGGCGATCGAGTTGAGCGTGGTGAACTGCAGGGATCGGAGGAAGCCGCCGAAGAACAGTGCGCCGATCATGATCCAGTGCGGCGTCGCGGCCCCGAACAGCGCATATCCCGCCGAGACCGCCGCCAGCAGCACGGCATTGCCGATCAGCACGTTGCGGAAGCCGAGCGCGCGGATGATGGCGGGGGCGCTGGCCTTCACCACGATCGCGCCGAGCGCGGTGTTGAAGGTCAGCAGCCCTACCTCGAAGGCGGACATGCCGAAGCCGAGCTGGAGCATCAGGGCGAGGAGGAAGGGGATCGCGCCCAGGATCAGACGGGAGAACAGGCCTCCGACGGCGGATGCCCGGAAGGTCTGGATCCTGAGCAGCGAGAGGTCGATGATCGCGCCCGGCGTCCTGCGCGCATGGCGCAGATAGAGATAGCCGCAGCCCGCGCCGCCGAGCAATATCGCGACGACCAGCGGCCAGGGCAGCGTGTCGTTGCCGAGGCTTTCGAAGCCGAAGACCAGTCCCGAAAGGGCTGCGGCGGACAGGACCAGTCCTCGCAGGTCGAGCCTGTCGACCTTTTCCTCCCGTACCGCCGGAATGAACAATGTGGCGAGCAGGATGCCGATCGCCGCAATCGGCACGTTGATCAGGAAGATCCAGCGCCACGAGGTGTGGGTGACGAGGAAACCGCCGAGCGGCGGGCCGACGATCGGCCCGATCACGGCGGGGATCGTCAGATAGGACATCGCCTGCACCAGCTCCGACTTACGCACGCTGCGCAGCAGGACGAGGCGCCCGACCGGGAGCATCATCGCGCCCGAAGCGCCCTGCAGCATGCGCGCGCCGACCAGCTGCCAGAAGTCCTGCGCGACGCCGCACATCAGCGAGCTGGCGGCGAAGGCGGCGATGGCGACGCGGAACACGTTCTTCGCGCCGAAACGGTCGGCCACCCAGGTCGAGAGGGGCAGGAACACCGCCGCCGCCAGAAGATAGGCGGTGATCGCGACATTGAGCTTTACTGGATCGGTGTGCAGCGACCGGGCCATGGTCGGCAGCGCGATGGCGATCACATTACTGTCGAGCGTGTGCATGAACAGCGCGGCGCCGATGATCATGGGCAACAGTGGCCCCGTCCGCGCCGGCGCCCGATCCTGCTCGGCGCCGATGGTGTCCCCGGCCATCAGACGTTCAGCCGGACGAGACGGTCCAGCGGGACGACCGCGGCGTCGAGCGCGGCCAGTTCGCCGGGCTCCATGAGCGCCAGTCGGGTCATGAGCCAGTCGGTGCGG
This sequence comes from Sphingomonas sp. Root720, assembly GCF_001428605.1. Taxonomy (GTDB): domain Bacteria; phylum Pseudomonadota; class Alphaproteobacteria; order Sphingomonadales; family Sphingomonadaceae; genus Rhizorhabdus. The sequence goes on along the minus strand of NZ_LMID01000013.1, from coordinate 559,686 downwards.
GACCGGCGGACGGCCGCCAGCGCCTGGCTGCCTGCATCGCTCAACGCCAGCGCGACTCGCCGCTTGTCCCCCCCATCGCTGCCGGGGGCGCGTTCGATCCAGCCGGACGATTCCAGGCGCTTGACGTGAACACTCATCGTCGGGCGACTCATCTGTTCGACCTGCGCCAGTTCGGAGATTCCGACCCCCGGGTTTTGCTTGATCGCCATGAGGATCTGCGACTCGAGCGGAGAAATGCCGGATTTCTGCGCCTCGCGCCTGAGCTGCCGGCTCACCTGCAGCAGCAGCGGGCGGAGCCGGTCGGCCAGTTCGGCGGTCGGGGTCGTGGGTGGGGCCTGATGGGGTTGCTTCGTCATGCCACGCTGTTATTAGGTAACTAACCTAACTACAAGTCTCGGCGGGATGGACGACGATGTCGGATATGGGCATCGCCGCGCCAAAAAGGCCATAAGATTAGCTGTTAGTCATAATTGGCGGCGACACCTGCGCCGCCGCGAACGGAAGGTGAGAGGCATATGGACAGGATCGAACGAAGCTGCGTCACGGTGGATTTCGACGAGGGGATCGCCTGGGTGACGCTGTCCCGGCCGGATAAGCGGAACGCGATGAGCCCGGCGCTGAACAGCGAGATGCTCGAGATCCTCGAGGATCTGGAACTCGACGATCGCTGCCAGGTGCTCGTCCTGACCGGCGCGGGCGAATCCTTTTCCGCGGGCATGGATCTCAAGGAATATTTCCGCGAGACCGACAAGCTGTCGCCGAGCGCGATCCGCCGGGTCCGCCAGACCGCCTATGCCTGGCAGTGGCGCAAGCTCATGCACTATGGCAAGCCGACCATCGCGATGGTCAACGGCTGGTGCTTCGGCGGCGCCTTCACCCCGCTCGTCGCCTGCGATCTCTCGGTCGCCGCGAACGAGGCGGTGTTCGGCATCTCCGAAATCAACTGGGGCATCATCCCGGGCGGCAACGTCACCAAGGCGGTGGCCGACAAGATGCGGCCCGCCGACGCGTTGCTGTACATCATGACCGGGCGCAACTTCGACGGACGCAAGGCCGCCGAGATGGGGCTCGTCAACGAAGCGGTGCCGCTGGCCGATCTGCGCACGCATGTCCGCGCGCTCGCGATGGAGCTGATGGGCAAGAACCTGACGGTGATGAACGGAGCCAAGATCGCGTTCAAGCAGGTGCGTTCGATGACCTGGGATGCGTCCGAGGATTATCTGACCGCAAAGGCGGCACAGGTGCGGCAGCAGGACAAGAGCAACGGCCGCAGCCAGGGCCTTTCGCAGTTTCTCGACGCCAAGAGCTTCCGCCCCGGTCTCGAAGGCTATTCCAAGGATGACTGAGGCGATCGACCGGTGCCGGGCGAACGTCGGAGCGCTGTTGCGTCCGCGTTCGATCGCGATCGTCGGCGCCTCATCCAGCCCGTCCGCCTTCAGCCGGCGGCTGCTGGCCAATCTCGAGCGCTTCGCCTTTCCCGGGGAGATCCACCTGGTCGGGCGGGCGGAGACGATCGAGGGGCGGCCCTGCCTGCCCAGCGTCGATGCGCTGCCCGAGGACGTCGACCTTGCGGTGATCGCGATCGGGCGGGAAAGCGTGCCGGAATCGGTACGTCGCTGCGGGCTTCGCGGCGTCCGGTCGGCGATCGTCTATGGTTCGGGTTTCGCCGAGACGGGCGAGGAGGGGCGCAGGGCGCAGGATGAACTCGCCGGCCACGCGATCGACGCGGGCATAGCCCTGCTCGGACCGAACTGCACGGGGCTTACCAATTTCGTCGGGAACATCCCGCTCACCTTCGGCAACTCCAAACCCCGCGCAGTCAAGGGCCCGGCGATCGCTATCGTCGGGCAGAGCGGCGGGATGGTGGGCGCGATCCGCATGGCGCTCGAGGCGCGGCAGCTCGACATCTCGTACACCATCGCCACCGGCAACGAAGCCGTGCTCGGGGTCGAGGATTTTCTGGACGAACTGATCGGCGACGAGACGACGCGCGTCATCCTCGTCTTCGCCGAGCAGATCCGGCGCCCCGACCGCTTTCTCCACGGCGCGGCGAAGGCGCAGCGCGCGGGCAAGGCGCTGCTGCTCCTGCATCCGGGGCGGAGCGCCGCCGGCCGGCAGTCGGCGGCGTCGCACACCGGTGCGATGGTCGGCGACCATGCAGCGATGCGCGCAGCGGTCGATCATGCCGGGATCATCCGCGTCGATACGGTCGAGGAACTGGTCGACGTGGCGGAACTCGTGCTCCGCTGCCCGCAGCCGCCGCAGGGCGGACTCGCGATCCTGACCGATTCGGGGGCTTTCAAGAGCCTGGCGGGGGACTTCTGCGAGACGGTGGAGGTCGCCCTGCCGCCGATCGAGCGGATGAGGGACGCATTGGCGACGGAACTTCCCGCCTTCATCTCGCCCGAGAACCCGCTCGACGTCAGTGCGCAGGCCCTTCAGCAGCCCGATATCTACGGTCGCTGCGGAAGGCTGCTGCTCGAGGAGCCCGGCGTCGGCGCGCTGCTGATCGCGATCATGCCGTCGTCGCCCGAGTTCGGCCTGAAGGCGGCACAGGAGACGCTGGCGCTGTTGCCGGACACCGGCAAGCCGGTGCTCTATGTGCTGTTCGGCGGCGACAGCCCGATCTCGCCCGACCTCACGCCCTTGCTGCGCGAAGCCGGCATTCCCTTCTACCGCGTCCCCGAGCGGGCGATGGCGGCGATCGGCCATTATATGCGCCATGCCGCATCCATCGGACAGCAGCGCACCGCGGCGTTGTCGTCGGTGCCCGCGATGCCGGCGGATGCGGGGGCGGCGATGCCCGAATGGCAGGCGAAGCAATGGCTGGGGAGGGCCGGCCTGCCCGTGCCAGAGGGGCGGCTGGCCACCGATGTGGAGGCTGCGGTCGCCGCCGCCGCCGGCATCGGATATCCCGTGGCGCTGAAGGCGCAAAGCGCTGCCCTGCCGCACAAGAGCGACGTCGGCGGCGTCATCCTCGGCATCCCCGACGAGGCCGGGCTCCGCGACGCATTCGCCCGGATGAGCGGCTCGATCGCCATCCCGCTCGACGGCATGCTCGTCGAACCGATGGCGAAGCGCGGCACCGAATTGTTCGTCTCGGCGCGGCGCGATCCGGCCTGGGGACCGATGCTCACGATCGGGCTGGGAGGCGTGTGGGTCGAGGCGCTGAACGATGTCCGCACCTTCCCGGCCGATCTCGGCGAGGTGGCGATCCTGGCCGAGATACGGGCGCTGCGCGGCGCCCGGTTGCTCGATGGCTGGCGAGGGGAGGCCGCCGTCGACCTGTCGGCGGTCGCGACCGTCGCGGCGCAGCTCGGGGCGTTGCTGACCGCCTCGCCCTGGGTGCAGGAAATCGAGATCAATCCGCTGCTGGTCTACCCCGGCACGGGGGGCGTGCTCATCCTCGACGCGCTGATCGCAACCGATCGGGCGGCCGGATGAAGCTACACTGGTCGCCCAGCGCCCCCTTCGTCCGCAAGGTCATGGTGGCGGCGCATGCGCTGGGCCTCGCCGACAGGATCGACTGCGTCCGCAGCCGCGTCGGACCGGCGCGGCTCAATGCGGAGCTGATGGCGGACAATCCGCTGAACAAGGTGCCGACGCTGGTGTTGGCGGACGGGACCGTCCTCTACGATTCGAGGGTCATCTGCGACTATCTCGACGCGGTGGCGGGCGGGGGGATCCTGGTGCCGGCCGAACCGGCCGCGCGCTGGCGGGCGCTGCGTTGGCAGTGCCTGGCCGACGGATTGGTCGATGTCGCCATATTGCTGCGCGACGAGCATTTCCGGGGGGAAGGCCATCGGTCGACGGCCCATCTCGCCGCCTACACGACAAAGATGCGCGCCGGCCTGGACGCGATGGATGCGGAGGTGGAGGCGCTCGACGACGCCAGGCTGAATGTCGGCAGCATCGCGATCGGCGTGGCGCTCGCCTATATGGACTTTCGTGCCCCCGGCCTGGAATGGCGGGCCGGCCGGCCCCGCCTGGCCGCCTGGGAACGTGTCTTTGCCGAGCAGCCCGCGATGCGCGCGGCGCCCTTCGTCGACGAGGGTGGAAAGAAGTTCGCCTTCTACGCGATGGAGTAGCTCAGCCGAAGCCGTAGAGCGTCGCCGGATTGTCGACGAACACCTTCCGGCGGATCGTCTCGTCGGCGGTCCAGCTGTCGAACAGGTCGATGAGGCCGCCGAGGTCGGGCTTGTGGGCCATGTTCACGAACGGCCAGTCGGTTCCCCAGACCAGCCGATCGAGATTGGCTTCGATCAGGGCGTCGTGGAACGGCCGCGCGTCGGCATAGTGGGGGGCCTCGGTCGAGCGGCGGACGACGGTGAGCTTCACCCAGATGCGACCCTCGCGCAGCAGCGCCAACAGGGTCTGGAAGGCGGGATCGTCGACCCCGCCGGCCGACTTTCCGACCGTCGCCATGTGATCGAGCACCAGCGGCAGGCCTGTGTCGAGCAGACGGGGCATATGCTCGGCGAAGGTCTCGGTCTTGGAGAATAGCTGGGCGTGCAGCCCCGCCTCGCGCAGGCGGGGCGCCATGTCGTAGAGTTCGGCGAAGCCGCAGGATCCCTTGGGCCGCCCGCCGTAGCGCTGCGAGAGCATCTCCACGAAGCGCAGGCCGCGCAGCCCGGCGGCGCGGAGCCCGGCGAGATGCTCGACGCTCGTTTCGGGCTCCGCCACGCCGATGCCCGCCCGGGCGTGCGGTGCCTGCGCGATCGCATCGATCAGGCAGCCATTGTCGTCGCCATAGGCGGTCGGCTGGACGAACACGCCGCGGGCGAAGCCGAGCGCCCCGAGCATGGTCCGGTGCATCTCCGCGGTCGCCTCGGGCGGGGTGTAGCTGCGCTCCTGGGCCAGCGGAAAGCGGTCATAGGGGCCGAGGACATGCGCATGGGCGTCGCATGCCAGATCGGGGAGCGGGACGGAGGGGGGCGAGGCAAGGGGCATGTCGGTCATCATCTGTTCCCTGATCGGACCCGATGGAGGAAGGACAGGACGCGCTGGTTGAAGCCGTCCGGCTGTTCCCAGAACAGCGCATGTCCGGCTTCGGCGAAGATGGCGATCTCCGCATCGGGAAGGCGCCGCGCGAAAGCGCGTATCAGCGGAGGCGGGGCGTAGAGGTCGGCGTCGCCGCCCATCGCCAGCACCGGAGGGAGCGAGGCGGGATCGAGCGCGTCGGAAGGTCGCGCCTGGCCCCGCGCCGGCGGCGGGCCGTGGCGCGCCTGTTCCTGCAGCGTGGTCCAGCGCCGTACGCCGACCGGGTTGGCCGCGCGATAGGAGGGGCCGAGCTCGCGGAACGCGGGCGGCAGTTCGTCCCATCCGTTCGGCAGCAGGCCGTTCAGCATCGCATGGTCCTCGGGCGTCGTGGCGAGCGCCAGGCTCGATGCGAGCACCAGCGAGCGGACCCGGCAGGGGTGGAGTGCGACGAAATCCAGCGCGACGAGGGCGCCCGCCGCCGATGCGACGATATGCGCCCGGTCGATCGCGAGCTGGTCGAGCAGCGCGCGGAGATCCTCCGCGTCGGTCGAAGGGGTGCTGGCGGCATGCGCGTCCGACTGGTAGAAATTCCGCCGCGAATAGCCGATCACCCTATAGCCCGCGGCGGCGAGCGCCGGCTGTTGATAGGGCCACGCAGCGTGGCTGCCGGTCATCGGGTGGAGCAGGACGACGGCATCCCCGGTTCCTCCCGTGTCCCATGCGAAGAGGCGGACCTGGCCCAGTTGCCGCAGCCGGGCCTCGGCCGGCGCCTGGGGCGGTGGATCCTTCGATTGCGCCTGTGCGGGGACCAGGCATCTTCTTGCCTCCGCCGGTTCAGCGCCGAGCCGGGCCGGCAGCAACGCAGCCGAAGCGGTCAGGCCCAGCATCTGGCGGCGGCGAAGCATGCCGCTAGGGTTCCCGCCAGAAGGAATAGCGGGTGTAGAGCGAGGAGAAGCGGCGCATGCGGGCCGACCATGGGGTGCGCGCCGCCGCCATCCACTGCGCCGACTGGCTCAATGCCAGATCGCTCATCAGATAAAAGGCCAGGTGGGTGGGTCCATGGCCGGGAAGAGCCTGGTACCGCCCGGCCTGAAATATGCCGGGCAGCGCGGCGAGGCGCGGCATATGCTCGCTTTCGTACCAGTCCTCGAATTCGTCCGCGGCCTCGGGCGCTGTCTCGATGAAGGTGAGCACCAGGCCCCGGGCATCACCCGGCTCCGCCCGGTGGCTGGACACCCGCCGGCCCCGCCACGAAAACGCCTCTCCGCACGCTTCGACGGACTCGCCGACCAGCAGTCTGCGCGTGGGGGACGGAAATGCGGGATCGCCTGTGAGGTGGCTCGAGCCGCCACGCCAGCCGGCCATATCGTCATCCCCTGCGAGCTCCTTCATGACAATGGCTATGGCGTCGCCCTTTCGGGACTGCCGCATCAGCTCTTCGGCGACCTCCATCGGCTCAGAACCCATAGAGAACGGCCGGGTTGTCTACCATTATCCTGGCCGCCGCCGCCTCGTCGCCGGTCCAGTCGCGGAACCGGTCGACGAGCGCCCCGATGTCCGGCGTTCGCTCGCCGAGGTTGAGCATCGGCCAGTCGGAGCCGAACACCAGTCGATCGGGATTGGCCTCGACCAGCGCCTCATGGAAGCTGCGCGCATCCTCATAGCTCGGATAGGCGGCCGAACTGCGCACCATCGTCAGCTTCACCCACAGCCGGCCCTCGCGAACCAGCGCCAGGAACTCGCGATAGACCGGCGAAGCGGCGTTCCAGTCGGTCTGCCCGGTGCGGCCCATATGGTCGACGACGATCGGCAGGCCGAGCGCGAGCAGGCTGTCGCGCGCTTCGACGACAGTGTCGGCATTGGCGAAAAGCTGCGCATGCAGGCCATGTTCGCGCAGGCGCGGAGCCAGCGCCGCGAGCGTGCGCAGGTCGCTCGCCCCCGCCATGCCGTTGGGATAGCGTTTCGATTTGACCTGGGTGAAGCGCACGCCCGCGAATCCGGCTGCGCGCAGCTCGGCGAGCGCGGCATCGGTCACATTTTCGTCGACGACGGCGATGCCGCGCAACCGATCGGGCGCCGCGGCGATCGCGGCGGCGATCGCGCGATTGTCCACACCGTGGGCGGAGCCCTGGACGACGACGCCGCGATCGAAGCCGAGCGCATCGAGCATCGCGCGGTGCGCTTCCGGCGTGGCTTCGGGCGGAGTGTAGCTGCGCTCCTCGGCGAGCGGGAAGCGCGCGAACGGCCCGAAGATGTGGGCATGTGCGTCACAGGCTCCGGCGGGCGGAGCGATGCGCGGCTTCGACGGGAGCGCGGGGACGCCGGGCGGGACTGGGGACATCAGGAGCCGGCGCCGATTTCATCGCTGAAGAAGATCATGGGCGGCGCCTGTACAACGGTCGCCGACGGCCCTTCCGCCGGCAGCCGCAGGCATAGGTCAAGCCGAATAACTTGAAAAGCCATATCTTTGACCTTATGGCGGACGATATGGCCGGCGATGCCGGACGAGTGACGGGAGAGTCGGACATGGCGGAAGAGATCTGGGGCACCGCGGCATGAGCGGCGCCGGCTCGACCGATGCGATCAAGGCGGTCGCCGCAATCTACTATGCGGAGCATGCAGCGCCGATGGAGCAGTCCATGCGCGCGATCGCCGAGGACGTCATCTACCATAACCGTCCCGGCGCGCCGACGACCCTGCAGCTGTGGAAGGATCGCGAGAACCGCTTTCGCGTGGCGATGAGCGAGATCACGACGACCGTTCATCGCCAGATCGCCGAGGGTGATCTCGTCACCACGCACTGGACGCTCGAGGCGGTCCACAGTGGCCGCTTGATGGACTATCCGGCGTCGGGACGGCGCATCAAGATGGACTCGATCTGCATCGACCGGGTGGTCGGCGGACTGGTGGTCGAGCATTGGGGCGTGCGCAACCTGCTCGCCGTACTGCGGGCGATCGGGGCGGTGCCGACGTTCGAGCCTCCCCGCCCTGACCGGACCGCGGCATGAGCAGCCCCGCTTCGGGCGACGAGTCCGTCTCCCGCGCTCCGATGAAGCTGCATTGGTCGCCCAGTTCGCCCTTCGTCCGGAAGGTGCTGATCGTCGCGCACGAACTCGGGCTGGTCGACCGGATCGCGTGCGAGCGCGCCGTGGTCGGCCCGGCGCGGCTCAATCCCGACGTGATGGGCGACAATCCGCTCAACAAGATTCCCACGCTCGTGGCGCAGGGATCGCTCGTCCTGTTCGATTCGCGCGTGATCTGCGAATATCTCGACGATCTCGACGGCAGGGGGCTGATGTTTCCGCGCGATCCGGCGAGGCGATGGCCCGCGTTGCGGCGGCAGGCGCTGGGCGACGGGCTGACCGAGACGGCGGTGCTTCTGCGCGACGAGCATTGGCGTGGGGACGGCCATCGGTCGGCGACGCACCTGCTCGCCTATCGGGAGAAGGTCCGCGCCTGCCTCGCTGCGCTGGAGGCAGAGGATCTCGCCGCCGAACGACCCGACATCGGGCATGTCGCCATCGCCTGCGCGCTGTCCTATCTCGACTTCCGCATGGCCGAGATCGGCTGGCGCGAGGCGCACCCCAGGCTCGCGGCATGGGAAAGCGCGATCGCGGAGAGGCCGTCGCTGGCCCTGACGCTGCCGGTCGAGGCGAACAAGCGGTCGCTGAGTTTCTACGAGATGGAATGATCTTCCGGCCGCCGCGGGCGGCGGGGTGCAAAAATGCCGCCGCCGGCGAGGCGGAATGGCCAGGGATGAGGAGTGGGTGGTGGCGGGTGCAGGACATTCGGGCGTGTCGCAGATCGTGCGATCGGGTCCGCTCAAGCTGTGGCAGCTGGTAACGCTCGTCCTGTGCATCCTGATCAACATCTCGGACGGGCTCGATACCTCGGCGATCGCCTATGCGGCGCCGTCGATCCTCAAGGACTGGCGGCTGGGGCCGGAGACGATGGGGCTCATCTTCAGCCTCGGGGCGGCGGGGCTGGTGTGCGGCGCGATCTTCGTCGCGCCGCTCGCCGATCGGTTCGGTCGGCGCAACATCATCATGTGGGCGGTGGCGTTCAACGGCCTCTCGATGCTGATGATCGCCACGGTCGATTCGGTCGAGGCGCTCCTGGCTCTGCGCTTCGTCACCGGTCTCGGCATCGGCGCGCTCGTTCCCTCGCTGAGCGTGATGGTGGTCGAATTCTCTACCGAACGCCGGGGCAACATCTTCCTCGCCCTGGTCCATGTCGGCTTCGCCATAGGCGCGATGCTCGGCGCGGCGGTGGGCGCCGTGCTGATCGAGGCTCTCGGCTGGCGGTCGATCTTCGTCTTCGCCGGGCTGGTGAGCCTCGTCCTCGCCGCGCTCTCCTTCCTGCTGCTGCCCGAATCGCTGCATTTCCTGCTGACCCGGCAGCCGCGCAATGCGCTGGCGCGCGCCAATGCGCTGCTCGCCCGGCTGAACGAACCGTTGCTCGAGGCACTGCCGCCGCGCCCGCCCGCCGCCACGGCGGGGCAGGGGACGGTGCGAAGGCTCTTCGCCCCCGAATATCGGACGGTGACGCTGCTGCTCTGGCTGGCCGCCTTCTCGCGCTATTTCGTCAGCTATTTCCTCACGCAGTGGAAACCGCAGATCCTCGTCCTGGCCGGGGTGTCGCCGACGCTGGCGATCGCGAGCGGAATCGTCACCGGCGGCGCGGCGATCATGGGCGCGCTGTTGATGGGGACCTTCGCCTCGACCCTCGGCGCGCCGCGGGCGACCTGCGTGAGCTTCGCGCTGTGCGCGGCGAGCCTCGTCACCTTCGGCTTCATCCAGGCCGAACCCGTCCTGCTGCTGGCGGTCGCGGCGGTCGCGCTGTTCGCGATCGAGGCGACCTTCACCGGCGTCGTCATCGCGAGCACGCGCTTCTATCCGGTCGAACTCAGGAGCACCGGGGTCGGCTACACGATCGGCGTCGGCCGGTTCGGCGCGATCGCCGGGCCCTATCTGGGCGGAGCGCTGCTGGCGATGAACCTCGACCGGGCGGTCGTCTATCCGGTCTATGCGGCGGTCTGCCTGGTCGGCGCCACGGCGATCCTGATCGCCTTCCGTCGACGGGTGGAGGTGGCCGGGACCAACTGAGCCGATCAGCCGCCGGTCCGGCCCGGCGGCGGCATGTCCTCATGTTCGTCGACGTAGAGGAGCAGATGGCTGTGGAAGAAGCCCAGCCGCGAACCGACCGTGTCCCTGATCGCGAGGCTCGCCGTCTCGAAGGCAGCGGCGTCGGCCCACCATAGTTCGGCATAGCCGTCCCAGGGCGCCTGCTCGTGATCGAGCAGGTTGAGCACATAGCCTTCGAGGCCCGGTTGCCGGTTCGCCTGGGGAGCATGTTCGTGGACCCAGTCCTCAAAGAATTCCTCCCGGCCCGTCGTTGGTCCCCGCCCCACCAGCCCGATGCGCTTCACGCGCCGTCGTCCGGCCTGCGCGGTCACCGGCCGGACGACGACCTCGTGCGAAACGAAGCGCATCGCGTCGTCTCGCATGAACAGTGCCTGGTCGGCGGCGAGCGACTCGACGAGCACCGGGTGGGCCGGGCCCGCCGCATCGTCGAGCCAGAGCTCGACCACCGCATCATATGGCGCATCCGGACTGCGGAGACGATCGACGGCGTTGAAGGTCAGCCCCCTCAGCCCGGGCAGGCACCGCAGGAGCGGCGCGCGGTGGAGGCGCCAGTGTTCGAGGAAGGCCTCGTGCGCAAGGCCGTCGGCGCGGCGGATAAACTCGGTGCGCTTGAGAAGCGGTTCGAGCCGGATCGTTCTGCGTTCACTCATGGCCAAGTCTCGCATGATCGCGCGTTGACGCCCTATAGATCATATTTTAGACCTTTAAAGAACCCGGCGGCTGGCAACGGCCGGAGACCGTCGGGATAAGCCTTGATCGGGAGAGTCGACAATGGAGGAGGGCCGATGCGACCGTCGCAGCCTGATTGCGATGGGTGGTCTGGGACTCGTTTCCCTGGCGATGGGACGGGACCCGGCGACGGCGCAGTCTGTCCCTGCGGCGCCGGGCGACGAGCTCCGGAAATCGATCTCGCTGATCATGCGCAAGCCTAGCCTGACCGTCGAACAGTTCAACGCCCGCTGGCTCGGAGAGCATGGGCCGGGCTCGCGCAACGTGCCCGGCTTGCGTGGCTTCGTGCTCGGCGAGGTGGTGGAGGATCCAGGTCGCCGACCGGGTGCGCCGGCGGCGCCGGCTCTCGACGGCATCGCCGAGTCCTGGCAGCCGGCGGGAACCCAGCGCTCGGCACAGGCGCGCGACAATCCGTTGGTGCGCGAATGGCTGGCTGCGGCGCCCGGCTATATCGGCGCGATCAACATCTATGCGACGCGTGAGCATGTCTTCGTTCCGCCGGTGCGGGGCGGACTCAAGGTGATGACCTTCATCTCGCGCAAGCCCGGCACGTCGCGCGAGGATTTCGTGCGGCATGTTCTGGAGGTGCATGGTCCCCTGTCGCGCGAGGTCCCGGGGTTGGGCGGCTATGTGCTCTCGGAAATCCTCCGCAGCGCGCAGATGCCCGGTATCGCTCCGGTGCCGGGCCTCGCCGACGTCGACATCATCGGGACGAGCTGGCTGCCCGCCGACCCCGGGCACAAGACCCCCGACACGCCCGAGCGCCGGGCGTGGCTCGCCGACGGGGCCGCGCATTTCGGACAGTTCGTGCGGTATGCGATGGTGGAGCATGTCTTCATCCCGCCGCCTGGCACTTCGGGATCCCCGGCGCCGCGCTGAGCGGGGCAAGGGGGGCGATCGGGAATCAGGTTGCGTGCGTCGCCCGCCCGGCCCCGGAAGGCTCGATCTCCTCCGGCGTTACGCCCATTGCTCTCCAGAGCGCCTCCTGCACCGCGCGCGGCTGCCCCGCCTGATAGGGATAGCCTCGCAGGTGCCGGCCGAGCACCGGATGGGCCAGCAGCTCCGCGCGCGGCAACCCGCGCGCATAGCGGTCATAGTGCGAAATGGGCAGGTGGATCACGCCGCCTTCGGGCGGGCTGCGCAGCACGCCCTTCGGATCGCGGCCTTCGGCCACCGCCTTCACGTCGGCGAACAGCTGGCGTCGCATCAGCCCGACGCCCAGGTCGCTCTTCCCGAGATGCTCCTGGGTGCGGTCGGCGATCGTGCCCTGGCCGATCCAGGCGACGAAGTCCTGGTTCATCACATGGCTGGAAATCCACTCGCCATCGGCGTCGCGGGTCGGGCCGTACCAATAGGGAATGCGTTCCTGCACATAGGGTTCGCATTCCAGCGGCACGCGCTGGAACGACCACGCGATGCTCAGCGTGTTCTCGTCGTCGACGGGAACGCGCCATTCGAAATGGTCGCCGAGGAACACGCCGATCGGCCAGAGCGTCACCCGTCCGACGGTCCACAGATCATGCTTCTCGTCGGTGTCCTCGCGGATCCGCTTGTAGAGGAAGCCATGCTCGAATTCCTCGAAGTCGATCTTGACGTGGCGGGGCGCATAGGGGCCCCGCTCGCCCTTGAGCCGGATGCTCCAGTTCGAATGCATCCACTCGAAATGCACCGGATCGATCGAGTTCTCCTGGCACTGGGCCCAGTTGCACGGCACCTCGGAGATGATGATCTGCTTGAAGCCGTTCGGCCAGGAAAAGGCTTCATATTCAGGCAGGATCGGGGGTTCGCCGGTTCCGAGGAAGGCCCAGAGCAGCCCGCCGGCCGCGCGCACCGGATAAGCCTTGATACGGGTCTTGTCGCGCACGTGCGCGGCGCCGAGCGCGACATCTTCATAAGGCTGCTCGATGGTGCGGCCGTCGGCGTCGAACAGCCAGCCATGATAGTTGCAGCGCAGTCCGCAATCCTCGACGAAGCCGAAGGACATGTCGGCACGCCGGTGCGGGCAATGGCGGTCGATCAGCCCGAAGCGGCCACCGAGATCCTTGTATACGACGAGGTTCTCGCCGAGCAGGCGGACCGGTTTGACCGCCCGGTCGTCCAGCTCGCTCTCGGCGGCGATCGGCAGCCAATATTGGCGCAGCACCGCGCCCATGGGCGTTCCCGGGCCGACCCGGGTGAGCAGTTCGTTCTGTTCGTGCGTAAGCATCAGCGTCCCCGGAAGACAGGTGCCCGTTTATCGACGACCGCGCGCACGGCCTCGCGCGCGTCCTCGGTCGCCATGAGCTTTGTGCTGTAGGTCTGCTCGAGGGCATAGCCCTCGTCGACCGGCAGGAATTCGGCCGCGTTCATCGACTCCTTGCCGAGCCGCAGGCCGAGCGGAGCCTTTCGGGCGATCTCGTCGGCCAAGGCATGGGCAGTGTCGAGAAGCGCGGCCGGCTCGACCAGCTCGTCGACCAGCCCCGCCGCGAGCGCCATCGGCGCCGTGATGGGCCGGCCGGTGAACACCATCCGCCGGAGCGTGCCCTGGCTGACCAGCCTGCCGACATGCGCGGTGCCGCCGCAGCGGCCGATGTTGATCTCGGGCAGGCCGAAGGTTGCCGTCGGCACCGACAGCCGAATGTCCGATACCGCCGCCAGGACGCATCCCGCGCCGAGGGCCGGGCCGTTGACCGCGGCGATGACGGGGACGGGGCAATGGCGGATCGTGGCGAAGGTGCGCCGGACGACGACGGCGTTCGCCTCGTCGTCCTCGAGTTTCGCCGTCACGAATTCATGGAGATCCTTGCCGGCGCAGAAGGCCTTGGTGCCCGCGGCGGTGAACACGACGCAGTTGATCGCCTCGTCGCTTCCGATCTCCTCGAAAGCGCCGGTGAGCGCCTCATAGTCGGCCAGCGTCAGCGCGTTCACCGGCGGACGATCCATGGTCACCCGGGCGACGGCACCGGAACGTTCGATCCTGATGCTGGTCATTCCGCGGCCTCCCGAAACGGATCGGCCGATCCCGCGGGAAGATCGAAGGCATGCGCGTTCAGCGTCATCGCGACGAGCGTATAATAGCCGATCAGGGCGGTCAGCTCGACGACGCCGACGGTGCCGATCAGCGACAGGGCTTCGGCATAGACCGCGTCGCTGATGCCGTGCCGGTCGTGCAGTTCCTTGGCATAGGTGTAGATGATCTCGTCGTCCCGCCGTTCGAAGGCCGGGCGGCGGTCCAGTCGGATCGCCTCGATGATCCCGTCGGAAAGCCCGCTGGATCGCGCGGGCGGCTCATGCTGCACCCATTCGAAGGGGCAATCCCAGGCGCGGGCGGTGACGAGGATCGCCAATTCGCTGTGCCGCGGCGGAAGCGATGTCTGGTAGCGCAGCAACTGCCCGAACTGCTGCCATTTGTCGGCGAGCTCGGCGTTGTGAAGCGCGGCGCGCAGCGGCCCTACCATCAGGCCGCGCGGGCCGTCGACGACGTCACGATAGACCTTGAGCTGCGCCGGGGTCATTGTTTCGACTTCGGGAAACGGAATTCGCGGCACCCAGATCTCCACCCGTTCGCGCATCCCGTCGGCGCGCCACGTCATTGCGTCATGACCGGGGCGACACCCCGATCAGACAAAGAGTGTATAGGGCATCTTTATGACCTTTGTCGAGCCCATTCGACGCGGTTTGGTCGGGCGCGCCTATTTCAGCTTGATGTCGAGCCGGACGATGTCGCCGCGATAGGTGCCGTCGGACACCATGACGAGCCTGCCGTTGCTGTCGACAGCCGAGCGATGGACATAGGCGACGGGCGCGTTGAGCGAGACGCCCAGTTCCCTTGCGGTAACGACGTCGGCCGCGCCGATGGTCAGCGTCTGCCGCACATCCTCGAGCTTCACCCCGCGGATGCTGCTCAGCAGGCTGAGTGCGGTCTTGGTTTCCAGGTCCTCGCGCTTGAGTCGCTTGTACAGCGTCTCGTCGAGATAGGTGTAGGCGACGAGGAAGGGCTTTCCGTCGCGCGAATGGCGGCGCTTGAACCGGCGGTAGCTGCGCGCCCGTTCGCCCTGGGTGTCGATGAGCGCGGGCGGCTGCTGCCCGGTCTCTTCGGACAACAGTTCGATCGTCGCCCCGGGGCGCGATCGGAGCAGGCCGGACCAGTCGGTTTCCACCTCGCACCAGAGTTGGTCCTGGGGCCGATAGGTCACGAAGGTGCCCTTTGCGCGGTAGCGCGCGATCAGCCCGTCATTGTCGAGCCTGCCGAGCGCCTGCCGGACGGTCGCGCGTGCGACTCCATATTCCGCGGCCAGTTCCTCGACGGTCGGGATCTGGCTGTCGGTCTGCCATTGCCCGGACTCGATCATTCGGCGGAACAGCGTGCTCAGCTGAAGATAGCGGGGCATCCCGGTGGCATCATCGTCCAGCGGGCGCGATTCAGTGAGGGTGGGCTGCGAGTTCATGGTCCTGACGTAAGACAAAGCGGGTTCCATTCCAAGTCGCTCGCGCTTTCGGGTACCCGGCCCCCGGTAGCATGGCCACGGCTGCCTTCATATCTTTAGTTTATTCCTATGGAAGATTGACCTAAGATCGTCTAACGCGAGCTGACGATCTTTTCCGCCACGGATGGGGCCTTCGCTTGTCCTCCGCTTCACCTTCCCCCGATATGCCGAGCGCCGGCCGCGGCCCTGCCGGCGATTCGCTGCCGCCGCCCGTCGCGCTGCACTGGTCGCCGAAGTCGCCCTTCGTGCGGAAGGTCATGATCGTGTTGATCGAATGCGGTCTTGCCGGCCAGGTCGAGAAGATCCGCACACCCGTCGACCGGCGAAAACCCAATCTCGCCTATATGCAGCAGAACGCGCTGGGCACGATACCGGCCCTGCGCCTGTCGGATGGGACGCTGCTGTTCGATTCGCCGCTGATCTGCGACTATCTGCTCACCCTGCGGCCGCGGCCGGACCTGCTCCCGCTTGCCGGACGCGATCGTTTCGAGGTGCTGCGCCGGCAGGCCTTCGCCGATGCCATGCTCGACGCCATTCTCGTCTGGCGCCAGGAGCGGATACGGCCGGCGGCCGAGCGCAGCGCCGAGGTCGACGCCGCTTATGCGGTAAAGGCGTCGGCTGCGCTCGACCGGCTGAACCGCGACGCGCCCGCTTTCCCGGCGGGATTCGATCTGGGCCACATCGCAACCGGATCGGCGCTGGCCTATCTCGACCTGCGCTTTCCCGACATCGACTGGCGGCGCGGGCGGGACGATCTCGCCGCCTGGCACCGGGCGTTCGAGGATCGCCCCTCCGCCCGCGCGACGCGTCTCGCCCTCGACTGACCCCTTCCCTCAAAGCCAGGATCAAGACCGTGTCCGGACCCCTCAGCCATATCCGCGTCCTCGACCTCAGCCGCGTGCTCGCCGGCCCCTTCGCCGGGCAGATATTGGCCGATCTCGGCGCCGACGTGATCAAGGTCGAGCGGCCGGCGGTCGGCGACGACACGAGGCACTGGGGGCCTCCCTTTCTGACGGACGCGGACGGGGAGCGCGGCGATGCGGGCTACTTCCTGGCGGCCAACCGCGGCAAGCGATCCGTGCAGGCGGACCTGGCCGACCCCGACGGGCAGGCGCTGGTGCGCTCGCTGGCCAGAAGCTCGGACGTGGTGCTCGAGAATTACAAGACCGGCAGCCTCGCCAAATGGGGCCTGGGTTATGCGGATCTCGCGGCGATCCGGCCCGACATCATCTATTGCTCGATCACCGGTTTCGGCCAGACCGGACCGCGCGCCGGACAGGCCGCCTATGATTTCATGATCCAGGCGATGGGCGGGCTGATGAGCGTCACCGGGGAAGCCGACGGCTATCCCGGCGCGGGGCCGCAGAAGGTCGGCATCCCCGTGGTCGACCTGATGACGGGGATGTATGCGGCGATCGGCGTGCTCGCCGCGCTCGCGCGCCGGGCGGAGACGGGCGAGGGCGAATATATCGATCTCGCCATGCTCGACGTGATGGTGGGGTCGCTGGCGAACCAGGCGATGAACTTCCTCGTGTCGGGCAACGTCCCGCGTCGCGCGGGCAACAAGCATCCGAACATCCAGCCGCAGGACGTATTCCCGTGCAGGGACGGCCATGTCGTCGTCGTCGTCGGCAATGACGGGCAATATGCCAAATTCTGCGAGGCGATCGGCCGTCCGGACCTTGCGGCGGACCCGGACTTCGCCACCAATGGCGGGCGCGTCCGCAACCAGTCGCGCCTCCTGCCCCAGATCATCGCGGCGCTCGCGGCCGAGGACATGGCGGTGTGGGTGGCGCGCCTGGAGGCGGCCGGCGTGCCCTGCGCCCCGATCAACACGGCTGCCGACGCCTTCGCCGATCCGCAGGTCGCGCATCGCGAAATGCTCGTGCACCTCGACCATCCGGTGGCGGGCAGCCTGCCGATGGTCGCCAGCCCGCTGCGCTTCGCCAATGCCCCGATCGTCTACGACCGCGCACCGCCGCTGCTGGGCGAGCATGACGAGGAGATCCGACGGGAGGCCGGCCCGGCCTGAGGAAAGGCCGGGCTCGCATTCCGTCGCAGGCTCCGTTCGGTTCGGCTAGTTCGCTTCCCGGCGCTGCAGCAGGTGGTAGTTCAGCTGCTTGCGCGCTTCGTCGAGCCGCATGCCCAGATCGAGCGCAGCCCGGATCGAGGCTTCCGCGCGTTCGATTTCCTCCGCGATATCGAGGATGGCGTCCTCATGTGCGCGGGGCAGTATGACGGCTCCGTCGGCGTCGCCGCGCACGATGTCGCCGGGCGCCACGCGCGCGTCGCCGATCGTCACCACGGTGCCGCTCGCTTCGAGCTGGACGCGGTCTTTGCCGGTCCGCATCGAGTAGCTGCGGCTGAACAGCGGATAGCCCAGCGAGCGCGCCAGATCGGTGTCGCGGCAGGCGCCGTCGATCAGCGTGCCGGCGATGCCGCGCCGGTGTGCAACCGAAGTGAGGATGTCGCCCCAGACGGTCGCATCCTCGCGGCCGCCATTGTCGAGCACCACGACGCTTCCCGGTGGGACGTCGTCGATATAGTCGCCGACGCTGCCGGCCGGCTTGGCGGCGGCGGCATATTGGAAGGTCACGGCGCGGCCCAGCAGGCGGAAGCCGGGGTCCAGCGGCTTGATGCCGAGGCACTGGCCGCCGATGCCAAGCTTGTCCATCGCATCGCTCAGCGTGGCGGTGTCGAGGCGCCCGGCGCGGTCGAGGTTGGCGTCGCTCATCGCGCCGCCTCCGGTTCGCTGAGCATGGTCTCGTAGCGGGCGCCCATGACCTCGCTGACCGGCTCGCCCGCGCGGACCGAGCTCGTCATCGCCGCTTCCCGTGCGGCGATCTTCTCGGCGGCGGCGAGGAGTTCCTCGATGCGGGAGGCAGGCACGAAGACGACGCCGCTGCTGTCGGCGACGACATAGTCGCCTTCGTTGACGAGCGTGTCACCGACGGTCACGGGCTCGCCGGAGGCGATCTCGAAGATGCGCCCCCGCGCGGTCCGGCAGGTCGCCGACCGGCTGTAGACCGGGAAGCCGAGCTCCGCCGCCTCGTCGATGTCGCGGGCCGGGCCTTCGACGATCACCCCGGCCAGCCCCCGTACCTTCGCCGCATTGGAAAGAATGCCGCCCCAGCCGGCGGCGTCGATGCCGGTGCGCTGCTCGATGACGATGACGTCGCCCGCGCCCGCGCGCTCGATCGCCGAGGTGCAGAGGTGGCGATGCGATCCGTTGGGCGCGGTGCCCGCAGCGAGCGTCACCGTCGCCACGCGGCCGGCGATGCGGCCGCGGACGGATCGCCATCCGATGCCGGTCACGGCGGGGGGCAGGCCGATCTGGTCGCCCGCATCGGATATGCAGCAGGCGTCGAGCCTACCCAGGCGGTCTAGGATGCTTTGGGTCATGATGGATCCTGGTCGGTTGCGTTTCAGCTTGGTTGGATGATCACATGCTCACGGGTGCGGTAGCCGATCGCCTCGCCGATGCTGGCCTTGCCGTCGGCGTACCAGCGCTCGCGCTGAGGAGACGGCGGCGCGTCCATGTCGTCACGAAAGGATTGCGCGATGCCGTCGATCTCGCCGAAGCCGGCCAGCGGCGGGATGTCGCCGCGTTGCGCTTCCGCCAACACCTCGTTGAGGATGAGGCCCGACACTTCCGGCACGTCGCGCGCCATCGGCCCGTGCACCTTCAACCAATGCTCCGCGAACTGGGCGTGGCTCTGCGGCGGCTTGCGCTTCAGCAGCGCGATGAGCCCGGTGCCGCCCCGCTTCGGAGGCACGAAGACGTTCTCGCGAACGCGGAACCCCTTGATCTGCCCGACGAACAACGGGCCGTCGGCATACCATGCCTTGGCCGCCGCCGGAGCGTCCGGATTCTGCAGCGAGCTCGTTTCTTCCTTCCAGGATTCGGCCACGCCGTCGATCTCGATCCGGGGGCCGCCCGGCAGATGCGCCGAGGCGCTGGAAACCAGCGTCACCTCGTTGCAGACCATGCCGCGCATCCCCGGTACCTTCAGTGCCATGGGAGCGTGGACGTCCAGCCAGTACCGCATGAACTCGGCGTGGGTCGTGCCGGGCTTGCGGACCATGAAGGTGAGCGTCTTGACGATGCGCGGACCCTCCGGCTTCGCGACGGCAGCACCCGGCACCAGGGCGCCGGCGGTCAACGCCACGCCGCCCAGCAGCACGTCGCGCCGCGACGGATTGGATCGCTCGGCATAAGTTCGCATCCGCCCCTCTCTTATGAATCAGTCAATCGACTAGGTTTTAATATCACTCATCCTGCCGTCTCCGAGCTGGTTTGCCAAGGAGCGGCGCGGAAAAAATCTCGGCGGGCGGCGGCTTGCGCAGCAGCGGAGGCGCTGCTAGATAAACACCAATAAGCTATAACTACGTATCTTTAACGAGAGGTCGAAAGGCGGCTGTCGTGGATCAGGATGCTCCCAAGTCGATCGCGGACGCGCCGATGACGACCTTCCAGTTCGTGGTCGTGCTGCTGTGTTGCGTGATCAACATGGCGGATGGCGCGGATGTGATCGTGATGGCCTATGCGGCCCCTCTGATCGCCCGGCAGTGGGAGATCAGCCCCCAGGTTCTGGGCATGGTCTTCGCCGCAGCGCCGGTCGGCATGGCGATCGGCGCGTTCGGGCTGGCGCCGCTCGCCGACAGGATCGGCCGGCGGGCGATCATCCTCTCGGCCTTCGGCGGCATCACCGTCTGCATGCTGCTGACCGGATTCGCGGACAATGTGCCGATGCTGGTCGCGGTACGCCTGCTAACGGGGATCGGCCTCGGCGCGCTCCTCGCCAGCCTCACCGTGATCATCGTCGAATATACCAATCGTCGGTGGGGCAATTTCTTCATCGCGGTGTTCCATATCGGCTTTGCCGTGGGGGCGAGTCTGATGGGGGTCGTCGCGGCCGCGCTCGCCGACGATCATGGTTGGCGCTCCTTCTTCATCGTCGGCGGATCGGTAAACCTGCTGATCTTCCTAATAGCCATATTCGCCTTGCCGGAATCGGTCGAATTCCTGATGGAATCGCGTCCCCGCAACGCGATCGCCCGCATCAATCGTATCTTCGCGAAGATCGGCCGCGCGCCGCTGTCGGTGCTGCCCGCCCGGATCGAGAAGGTGAAGCAGGGCGGCGGGTTGCCGAGCCTGCTCAAACCGCCGCTGCGGCGGCCGTCGCTGCTGCTCTGGGCCGCCTCGATGGGCTACACGGTGGTCAGCTATTATCATCTGAACTGGACGCCCCACGTCCTCGCCGATGCTGGTGTGTCGGCGCATCTGGCGATTTCGAGCGGGGTGTTCACGGGAACCGGTGCCATCGCCGGCAACCTCAGCATGGGGGTGCTGTCGAGCCGCACCGATACCGTCCGGCTCACCGCCTTCTATTTCCTCGGGTCGGCGATCTCGTTCGCGACCTTCGGGTTGGTCGCGCCGAACGCCGTCGGCATGTTCGCGGCGGCGACCATGATCAGCTTCTTCACGCTCGGCGGGTTCAGCGGTCTGATGATCGTCACTTCGCGCCAATATCCCGCGCTCGTCCGCGGCACGGGCGTGGGCGCGGTGGTCGGCTTCGGTCGGTTCGGCGCCGCCTTGGGCCCGATGCTGGGCGGCCTCATGATCGGCGCGGGCATGCAGCTTTGGGGATCCTATCTGGTCTTCGCCGCTTTCGCGCTGATCCCGTTCATCATGCTGTTGACGCTGCGCGGCGGGCCGCCCCTGGATGCCCCGACGCTGCACGCGCTGGCTTCGGAATGAAAGGCGGGTTTACCTTGCTACGAGATGATGGGGGTTCAGAATGGCACGACTGACGCATGGCTTCGGTGTTTCGCACACGCCCATGCTGAACATGGAGATCGAGGACTGGGGCAAATTCGTCGAGCGCGACGCCGCCGGCAGCTTCCTCGACACGAGCGGCAAGCCGGCGACCTATGAGGAACTGCTGCGCGCGGCCCCGGCCAATGTCGCCGACCTGATCGCGCCGGAGGTTCTGGACGAGCGCTTCGTCGCGTCGCAGGCGGGCCTCGACCGCGTCCGCTCCGCGATCAGGGATGCCAGGCTCGACGCGCTGATCGTCATCGGAGACGACCAGAAGGAGCTGTACCACGAGGACAACCTGCCCAGCATCCTCGTCTATTACGGTAGCACCATCCGCAACGTGCCGCGCCATCTCGTCAAGCCGAACAAGGTGGCGTGGTTCCAGCGCGCGCGCGGCGGCTATTACGAGGCGGAAGGTCTGCGCGACTATCCGGTGGACGCAGGGCTCGCCCGCCACCTGATCGCAACACTGGTCGATCAGGAATTCGACATCTCCACCGCCGACCGCCTCCCCGAGGGCGAGGGCGAGGGCCATGCCTTCGGCTTCATCCACAAGCAGGTGTCGGGGGCGGAGATTCCGATCGTGCCGGTCGCCCTCAACACCTATTACCCGCCCAACCAGCCGACGCCCCGTCGCTGCTACAACCTCGGCCGGGCGATCCGAGCCGCGGTCGAGGCTTACCCCGAGGACAAGCGGGTCGGCATCATCGCGTCGGGTGGACTCAGCCATTTCGTCGTCGACGAGGAACTCGATCGCGGGCTGATCGAGGCGATGCGCAGCAAGGACGTCGACGCGCTGTGCGGGATCGATCGGGCGCGGATCAATTCGGGAAGCTCGGAGATCCGCAATTGGATCTGCGCTGCGGGCGCGGTCGAGCATCTCGCGATGCAGTGGCACTCATATCTGCCATGTTATCGCACCGAGGCCGGCACCGGCACCGGCGTCGCCTTCGCCGAATGGCATTGAGGAAGGAGAGCCCCTTGCGGCAGAAGAGCATTCATATCGACAAGATCGGCCATAGCGCGCCGATCCCGCTGGCGTGCCGGATCGGGCCGATCCTGGCGACCTCGGGGATCATGGGCCGCGATGCCGACACCGGCAAGATGCCGGAAGAGGCCGCGGGGCAGGTCGCGAACTGCTTCCGCAACCTCGGGCTCGTCCTCGCCGAGGCGGGGATGGACCTCGGCGACGTCGTGCGCTTCACCATCTACGTCAAGAGGGAGGAGGATCGCGAAGCGATCAATCCGGTCTGGCTCGAGCATTATCCCGATCCGGCCAGGCGTCCGGCCCGCCACGTCCAGGTCATTGACCTGCGCGGCGCCGTTCTCGTCCAGCTCGAAGCGCTTGCCGTCGCAAAGGAGGCATCATGATCATCGACTCCCACGCCCATGTCGTCCTCGACGATATTTCCTACCGGCACATGGCGACCCTCACGGGCAGCCGGAACAACCCCAGGTCGCTGGCGAAGCTTCCCCCCGAGGAGGTGATCCGCAAGACGGTGCAGGGGCTGCTGAAGCAGATGGACGAGGTCGGCACGGACATGCAGTTCCTGTCGCCGCGCCCCTATCTGCAGATGCATTCGCTCGCGCCCGCGAGCGTTCCGCTCACCTGGGCGCGCTACAACAACGACCTCATCCACGCGCATGTCCAGACGGCACCGGACAGGTTTCGCGGGATCGCGGGGCTTCCGCAGTTCCGGGATACCAGTCCCGCCGCCTGCGTCGAGGAACTCGAGCGCGCGGTCACCGAGCTTGGCTTCGTCGGTTGCCTGCTCAATCCCGATCCGATGGAGGGGGACGGCACGCCGCCGCCGGGACTGGGCGACGAATTCTGGTATCCGCTCTACGAGAAGATCTGCGAGCTCGACATTCCGGTGCTCGTCCATTCGGCCGGTTGCTGCCACCCGCGCGAATCTTATACGCTCAAGTTCATCAACGAAGGCAGCATCGCGATCATGTCGCTGCTCAGTTCTCGCGTGTTTCAGGATTTCCCCAAGCTGAAGATGATCATATCGCACGGCGGCGGG
Source organism: Sphingomonas sp. Root720 (assembly GCF_001428605.1). GTDB lineage: Bacteria > Pseudomonadota > Alphaproteobacteria > Sphingomonadales > Sphingomonadaceae > Rhizorhabdus. The sequence goes on along the minus strand of NZ_LMID01000013.1, from coordinate 536,519 downwards.
GCGATTCCCTATCAGATCGGCCGGTTCCGTGCCGGCCACATCCGGCGCAACCAGGATTTCGACGCTAAGCTTAAGCAGCTCTATTTCGATACCTGTGTCTATTCGGTCGAAGGGCTCGACCTGCTCTTCCGGATCTGCGGCCCGGAAAACTGCCTGTTCGGTACCGAACGACCGGGCACCGCCTCGGTGTTCAACCCCGAATGGGGACATGAACTCGACGACCTCAAGCAGGTCATTGACGGTATCGGATGGCTGAGCGGCGAGGACCGCGCCAAGATCTACGAAGGCAATTGCCGTAAGCTCTACACCCGCGCCTTTCCCGCATGAGCGAGGCCGGGCCCCGGTGGCTCGCCTTCTCGCTGCGGACGGCGGCGGCAGGGGAGGGGCCGCCGGCTCTTTCCGGAGACGCCGGAACGCTGAGCGCTCGGACCTGGGTCGAGCAGGGGGCCGCCGAAGCCGCCCCCGCCGGCCGCCTGCTTCTCTGCGACGCCGCCGCGCCGCTGCGGTTGCCGGACGACGGCTCCGGCTGGACATGGACGGGCGTGCAGATCGGCGGGAACGGGGCGATCGCTCCGGCCCGGGCGGGCGGGCTGCTGCTCAACCTGATGGACATCGACGCCGCGCATGAGGACGAGTTCAACGACTGGTACGATAGCGAGCATCTGCCCCGCATGGCCGCGGTCGATGGTGTGATCCTGGCGCGGCGGTTTCGCAGCGAGGCGGATTCGCCCCGCTATCTTGCGAGCTATCACCTTCGCGATCCGGCGGTCATCGCGGGCGAGGCGTGGAAAATGGCGGCCTCCACGCCCTGGACGGCCCGCATGCGGCGCCATCGCACCGGGCTGGTGCGGAAGAGTTACGTGCCGCTCTAGACCAGACCGATCGACGCGCACCGCCCGGTCTCCAGGCCTCGGGGCGAACCCCAGCTTTGCCGCCGCTCATGCGGGCTCGAGCGAAGCCTCGATGGCCGGGGCGGTGTTCGGCAAGGTGAAGGCGATCGCGCACGATATCAGCAGCGATATGATCATGACGGCGAAGGTGAGGGCGAAGTGGCCGCCCGAAACTTCGATGAGATAGCCTACGCAGACCGGCGAGATGATGGCGGCGACCTGGGCCGCCGTGTTGATGATGCCGCTGGTCACGCCCATGCGTTCCTTGGGCACCGTGTTCATCGGCATCGCCCAGAAAGCGGCGAAGAAGATGCTCAGGGTCAGTCCGGCCAGCGTCTGGAAGGCATAGAGCGCCATCATCGAGCCCGACACGAAGGTCAGGTAGAGCAGGGCCGCGGACGATAGCTGGGCGGCGACGATCAGGATCTTGCGGCGACCGGAGAAGAAGCGGTCTGACAGCCAGCCGCCGAAGACGCAGCCCACCGTGCCCGCCAGGAAGGGCAGCGAGGCGCCGATCCCCATCTGTACCATCGAAAAGCCGCGCGCCTCGACCAGATAGGTCGGAAGCCAGGAGGTGAAGCCCCAATAGGCGAAATCGAAGGTGAAGTAGATCAGGCAATATTTGAGCAGGTTTTCCTGCCGCAACACCTCCCGGAACGACAGGGCATCGGCCTTGTGCGCGGTTTCGGCATCGGTCGGTTCCTCGAAATCCGCGAGTTCGGCCGGCGTGATCCGGCGGCTGGTGAACGGCGAGTCCGCCACGAACAGCCAGCAGAGCAGAGTCACCAGCAGTCCGGGGATGAAGAGGCTGAAGAACACCGTTCGCCATCCGCCGAAATGCATGAGGGCGACGACGACCAGCGGCGCGATCGCTGCGCCGAGCCGGCTGGAGGACAGCATGATGGCGTTGGCGGTTGCCCGCTCGCGCTTGGGAAACCACACGGCCACCGTCTTGAAAGCCGATGCCGGAAACACCCCTTCGCCTGCGCCGAACAGGACGCGGACGATCAGCATCTGGACGAAGCTGCCCACCAGGCCGGTGATCGCGGTGAAGAAGCTCCACCACAGCATCGCGACGGTGAGGACCCTGCGTATGCCGAAACGGTCCGACAGCAGGCCGCCGGGAATCTGGGACAGCGAATATCCAACGAAAAAGGCGCTCATCACCGCGCCGCTCTCGAAGGCGCCCAGATGGAAGTCGGCCTTGATGAAGGGAAGGACGACGCTCATCGCCATCCGGTCCATGAAGGACACGATCGAGGCGGTGAACATGATCGCTATGACCGTGTGGCGCAGTTTCCAGCTCGGCATTTGGGTCATCGATTACTCGCAGTTGGACGAAGCGGTGCCTGCCTCGACCCGATGTCAGCTCCCTTGCCCGGCGCGACGTCCACGGCAGAGGAGAGGAGAGCGATCATCCAGGGGCACCGATCATATTCGGGGAAATCCCAAGCCCGCATCGTCAGGGCGATCGGCTTTGCGCTCAAGGATGAAATATTTACGCTCACGATCAAATAAGCATATGGAAAGCTTCCGGGCTCGGTGCACACGGCGGTGAAAGCGGGCTGCCAGGCCTCATCTTGGCGGTTGGATGCTGGCAATGCTGCGCGCCGCGGCTTCAGCAAAATTGAATATCATTGCGTCCCGGCGGTCGGCGCTCCAGGCGATCGCCAGGTCGATCGTCGCGGTCAGATCCTCGACCTTGCGGAAGGTCAGCCCACCCCATTGCCCCGCACTGGCCCAGGCCGGAACGATGCTGATCCCCCCGGTGGCCGACACCAGCGCGAGCGCGTTCAGGGTCGAATGGGTGGTGGTGCACTGGTCGAGGGTGAGCCCGGCATCCTCGAGCTGCCGGTCGACCGCGTTGAACGCATCGCGCAGATCGGGCCGCGAGAGGCGCAGCACCTCCTGCGCGGCCAGATCGGCCAGGAGCAGCCGGCGGCGCCTGCCTAGCGGATGATCGTCGGGCATGACGGCGAGGAAGCCTTCCTCGACCAGCGTCTCGACATGGAGCCGTCCCGGTTCGGCCGGAGGGCGCAGCAGGCCGATATCGAGGTCGCCGCGCTCGATCGCCCGGACGATCTCGGCGCTGCCGAGAATCTCGACCTCCACCTTCACCTGCGGATAGCGCTGGCGGAATCGCTTCAGCAGCCCCGGCAGCATCGAGAAGGTGGTGAACAGGCCCGCGCCCACGCGCAGCCGCTCGGTGCTCAGTCCATGGCTGTCGCGCGCCCTGTCGACCGCGCTCTGGAGGCGATGGAGGATGTCGTCGATGTCGGCGAGGAAGCCGATGCCGGCCGGCGTCAGCGATACGCGCCGCGTCGTCCGTTCCAGCAGGGGAACGCCTACCCGCGCTTCCAGTTCGCGGACGAGCTGGCTCAACGCGGGCTGGGTGATGGCCAGGCGGGTCGCTGCCCGGCCGAAATGCAGTTCCTGCGCGAGGATGGAGAAGGCGCGCAGCTGGCGGAGGTCCGCCGTCCGCGCGCCCATGACCCCTGCGCTCATGGCGTCGAGGGCGGCGTCGAGCCGCTCATCCCTGGTCAGCAGACATAGTGCGGGCGTTCCCCCCTCGTGGTGGTGCGATGCATGATGCGGGTCTCTTCGGCCGACCAGCCGTTGCGGCGATGCATGGTACAACGATTGTCCCACATCACCATGTCGTGCGGCTGCCAGACCTGCATCCACTGGTGCGCGGGGTTGCGGACATGGTCCATGATCTCGGCCAGGATAGCGTTGCTCTCGTCGAGCGGAAGTCCGACGATCCAGTTCGAGCGCTTCTCGGACCCGATATAGACGCAGTTGCGGCCCGATTCCCCATGGGTGCGGACGATCGGGTGGCGGATGCCCGCCCACAGCCGGATATCGTCGCTGTCCGGCTCCTGCTGGCCGACGCGAACGCGGTTGGAGCCGTCATAGACGATGTCGAGCTGGATGAGCCGGCCTTCGATCACCTTGCGGACGGCGACCGGCAGTGCCTGATAGACGGCGTACATGTCCGCCCAATAGGTGTCGCCGCCACTGCTCGGCAGCTGCATGGCGCGCAGCAGGGCCGCGGCCGGCGGTCGATCGTAAATATAGGTATCGGTATGCCACTGCGCTTCGTTGTTGGCCATCGTGCCGACCACCTTGCCGTCGCGCTTGCCGTTGCCGATGATGAGGATCTCCTCATAGCGGTCATGCGCGCCTTCCTCGCCTTTCAGCTGACGGGGATGTTTCACGAACTCGCCCAGCAGCGCGGTGAAGCGCATATGTTGTTCGTCGGTGATCTGCGTGCCGCGGAATCGGACCACCCCGTGGCGGATCCAGGCGGCGCGAACCGCGGCGACCTGTTCGGGCAGGAGCGCGTCGAAATCGAAGCCGACGATGTCGGCGCCGAGCATCGTGCCCTGCGCATTGGGAAGGACGGTGATCCCGGCGGCTTCGCCAAGCGCTGCGGGTCGTTCTTTGAGAATCGCGGTCATGGACAACTCCTGTGTGGAGCGACGATCCTTATGCGCGATTTCCGCTATGAATAAATCAGATTATTGGAGGATTGATAGGCTGTAAGCTATCAATCCCGAGGGCGGAAATGCGCAGGATCGGCCGTCTCGGCGAAGCGCGCGACCGCCGCGCGGGCCGAGTGCACGACCTTGGCGATCGTGTCGGCATTGTCGTGCCGGCGATAGAGGGCGATCACTTCCCAGGCCGGAATTTCCTGCTTGATCGGCAGTTCGACGAGACGGCCGAGCCGCAACTGCCCGGCGACGGTGGCAACCGGCACCGCGGTCACGCCGACCCCTTCGCTGGCGAAGTGGGCGCAGTGCATCGTCTCGAACCCGACATCGACCCAGTGATTGGGAGTCAGTCCCTCGATCAGCGAGACATTATGCCACCGGAAATATTCGAGGATCTTCTGGTAGCGATAGGATGATTGCCGCGACTGGATGATCGGGAAGCGGGCAAGGTCGACCACGCTGGTCGGCATCGCCCCTTCGACCATTGCGGGGGCGGCCAGCCATTTGATCGTATAATCGCACAGATATTCGCTCGACAGGGTCGGGTCCTCGATCGGGCCGATCACGAAGGCGATGTCGATCTCGTCCCGGCGGAGCGCCTCGACCAGCCCATGGGCCATGCCGGTCTTGATGCTCAGCGAAATGTCGGGGTGGTGATGCTTCTGATGATTGATCAGGGCCGGCAACCAGGACAGGCCGACGACCTCGGTCGCGCCTACCCGGACGATGCTGAGATCCCCGTCGCCCTTGCGAACCTCCTCCTGCAATTCGGTGGCGAGCGGGACGATCGCCTCGCATTTGCGCAGCACCCGGATTCCGGTAGCGGTTAGCTCGATCTTGCGGCCATTGGTCTTGTAGAGTTCGGTGCCGAGCGCGCGCTGGAGCGCCGCCATGCGCATCGACACGACCGGCTGGCTGATCCGCATCCGCGCGGCCGTCTCCTTCACGCTCTTGAGCGTGCCGAGCCAGTAGAAAGTTTCAAGAAAAGAGATGTTCATCGCGGTCCTTCATCGTCCGCAGGGTCATTTCCATAAACTTTCTTGATAGATCGGCTAAATATTAAAAACTTGCAAGCGCCGTCACCCCTTTGTCACACAAGGGTCGACCAAATGAGAAAAAGGGGCTCTTCCATCATGAAAACATTTCAGGGGTTTCCACGATCGGTAGTAAAAAATTCCAGCCTTATAGCTATTGCCGTCGCGAATATCGTCGGTGGCCAGGCTTTATCTCAAACCACTTCGCCCGATTTGAAAGATGGCGGGCGAATTTCGTCCCCTTCGGATGGGGGTGACATCATCGTCACTGCCCGCAAGCGCAACGAAAGCACGATCGACGTTCCGATCGCGCTCTCGGTCCTTACCGCGGACGCGCTGACGGCGCAGAACGTCAAGGGCCTGCAGGACATCCAGAACGGCGTGCCCGGGCTTTTCTATCAGGAACGTGGATCGTTTCAGACCTACGTGTCGATCCGGGGCGTCGGCGGCGATTCCCGGAACATCGCACTGGAAAGCGGGGTGTCGATCACGATCGACGGCGTGACCATCGGCCGCTCCAACGCGTTCAACATGGATCTGGCGAACATCGCCCAGGTCGAAGTGCTGCGCGGCCCGCAGGGCACGCTGTTCGGCACCAACACGATCGGCGGCGCGATCAACATCACGACGGAGAAACCCTCCGACGAGATCAGGGCAAAGGCCACGCTGAACTACGGCAACTACGGCACGGCGCGGACCCAGGCCGCGCTGTCGGGCCCCCTGAGCGACACGCTGGCGGCCGGAGCCAGCATCAGCAGCTGGAACTCGCGCGGCTATCTCTACAACAGTTTCAAGAAGATCCATGTGAACGGGCAGGACCGGCTCGGCGGCCGCCTGCAGCTGCGCTGGACGCCGACCGAGCGGCTCGAAGTCAACCTGAGCGGCGACGCGACCCGCGATCGCCGGCAGGAAGCGCTCAATCAAAATGTCGCGCCGTTCATCGGCTATGCCGCGCAGGACATTCCGCCCGACCGCTTCACCATCAGCGCCGCCGAGCCCGCCTTCAACAACCGCGACGTCTACGGCGCCAACGCCACGGTGGACTATGATCTGGGCGGGGACTTCTCGGTCAAGTCGATCAGTTCCTACCGCAGGGTCGAGACCGACATGAATGCGGACAGCGACTCGGTGCGCGCCGACATCTCGCACTCCGGCCCCTATCAGGACCATAGCAGCTTCCTGACGCAGGAGCTTCGGCTGGTCTCGCCGGCCAGGAGCCGGCTGCGCTTCGTCGCCGGCCTGTTCTACAGCCGCCAGGATGCCAGTCAGTACCGGGCGCTGTTCAATCTCGGCCAGACCACGACGCTGGACTCGGAGATATTGACCAATACCTATGCGGGCTATCTGAACGGCGACTTCGACCTCACCGACCGGCTGACCCTGAACGCCGGCGCCCGCTACAACAGCGAGGTCAAGGACGGGCAGTCCTTCCAGGGCCATACGAGCAATGCGCGGCTCCGCTTCAGTTTTCCGGACCTGCACCGCAAGGATGACGCTGTGTCGTGGACGGGCAGCGTCAAATATAAATTCTCGCCTGACGCATCGACCTATGTGACCGTGTCGCGCGGGTTCAAGTCGGGCGGCTTCAACGTCGATACGCTCGGCGCCGCCGCCTATACGGTCGATACCATCCAGTTCCGGCCGGAATCGGTCACCAATTACGAAGCCGGCCTCAAGCTGCGGGCGCTGGACCGCGCCCTGCAGTTCAACATCGCGGTCTTCCAGCTCGACTATTCGGATCGCCAGGTCCTTCAATTCAACGATCCTGGTGCCGGCCTGCAACCCTTTACGACGATCGACAACGCCGCCTCGTCGCGGACCCGGGGTATCGAGCTCGACGGCTCGCTGCATCTTGCCGGGGGCTGGACGCTGTCGGGTTCGTTCGCCCATCTCGATGCGAAATATCGAAACTTCCCGCGGGCGACCCTGGCCGGCGCCGACTATAGCGGCAACTTCACCGAGCAGGCGCCGAAATATACCGGCTCGATCGCGGTCGATTATCGCGGCGAGATCAGCGACCGGTGGCGGGTCGTCGTCCACGCCGACGCCAGCTACCAGGGCAAGACCTATTTCGACGCGGCGAACAACCCGCAGAACGTCGAGAATGGCTATTGGCTGCTGAACGGGCGCGCCGGCTTCGAGCGTGACCTGACGCCGGACGGCAACACGCTGGGCATCTTCGCCTATGTCCGGAACGCCACCAACGAGGCCTTCTTCCTGTTCAAGCGACAGTCGGGGGGCGTCAACCAGGGCGTCTACGGCCTGCCGCGCTTCTACGGTGTCGAACTCAGCTACAAATATTGAACGGAGCGGTCGGGAATGACTTCCTATGATGGGGGCCTCGTTGAGCGGTTTTGAGATTGGCGCGATGCCGCCCCAGCTGGATCAGGCGCTGCTCCGGCAACTGATCGACGTCGAAGTGGCAACGGTCGGTCATTGGCGGGCCTGGGGCTTCTGCGATCATCGGATCCAGCGACTGGTGCCCGGCCGGACCGTCGCGGGAACCGCGGTAACCGTGGCCTGTCCGAGCGCCGACAATTCGGCACTGCACAAGGCGATCGACCTGGTCCGGCCCGGCGACGTGCTGGTGATCGATCGGCTCGGTGATGACGGCATCGCCTGCATCGGGGAGGGGGTAGCCCATGCCGCCAAATGCGCCGGTGCCGCGGCCGTGGTGGTCGATGGCCCCTGCACCGACAGCGCGGCGCTGCGCAAGCTGGGGCTGGAGGTGTGGAGCCGGGGTATCAGCGGCCGCACCACCTATACGCGCGGTATCGGCGGCCGCATCAACGTGCCGGTATCGGTCGGCGGCGTGGTGGTCATGCCCGGCGACGCGGTGCTGTGCGACGACGACGGGGTCCTCGTGCTGCCGCCGCACGAAGTCCTCTCGGTCGCGACGCTTGCGATCGAGAAGCAGCGCAACGGCGCGAGGATGCTCGACATGGTGTCCTCCGGCGAATCGCTTGCACGGCATAGTGGGGCGGCGGCGATGTTCAGGAATGGTGATCAATGACAATGAAGCTTGCCGTCGTTCAGATGAACTCGACCGCGGACGTCGCCCGCAACATCGCCACCGCGCGCGATCTGATGGAGGTCGCCGTCACGCGCGACGGCGCGACCTGGCTGCTGCTGCCCGAGCATTTCCAGTGGGCGGGCGGCGACAGGGAAGGCCGGCTGGCTTCCGCGGAAATATTGGGGGAAGGCCCGGCTTATCGGATGTGCCGGGACTTCGCGCGCGAATATGGCGTGAACGTTCATGCCGGCAGCATCTACGAGGCTTTGCCGGAGGACGGTCGTGTCGCCAATAGCTCGATCGCCTTCGATCGCTGGGGCAATGAGATCGCCCGGTATCGGAAGATCCACCTGTTCGACATCACCGGTCCCGACGGCGCGCAATATCTCGAATCGGAAACGGTGCGCGCCGGCGATACCACGGTCGTCTATGAGGTAGACGGCGTGACGTTCGGTTGCGCCATCTGCTATGATCTGCGCTTCCCCGAACTGTTCCGGTCGCTGGTCGACAAGGGCGCGCAGGTGATCGCGCTACCCGCGGCCTTCACCCTGCAGACCGGCAAGGACCATTGGGAGCCGCTGATCCGTGCGCGTGCGATCGAGACGCAATGCTATCTGGCGGCGGCCGGCAGCTGCGGTTCGGTGCCACGAAACGGGCAGCCGCACTTCACCTACGGGCACTCCATGATCGTCGATCCCTGGGGTCATAAGGTGGCGCAGGTTTCCGATGGAGATGGTATCGCAGTTACCAATTTCGACGCCGATCTGGTCGCGAGAACCCGGCGAGATATCCCTCTCGCACGGCACCGCGCCATCTGAGCGCGGAGGTCCGCAGCGGCCAGGAAGTCTATCCGCGGATAAGACCCGGCATGCCGGGCGCTGAATCGGTTGGTGTCGCTAGAAGCGGGCGCTCAGCGCCAGGCCGCCCCCGGTCGCGCCACCCCAGGCCGAGACATCGATCGGGCGGTCGGCCCGGTGCGTCAGCAGGAAGCCCGAGGCGGATCCGATCGCCGCCCCGGCGGCGACGTCATACCAATGGTGCCGTTTCGCTTCGACCCGCGCTACGCCGACAAAACTAGCGAGCGCGAAGGCGGGCAATCCCACCTGCCAGCCATATCGGTTCTCCAGGGATGCCGCCGCGGCATAGGAGAAGCTCGCATGACCCGACGGAAAGCTGTGACGGTCGCTCCCGTCCGGCCGTCGCTCGCTTATCATCGACTTCAGCGCGAAGGCGGTTCCGGTGGCTGCCGCCATGCTGAGGCCGGACTGTGCCATCCCGGATGGATCGGATTTGACGAGCGGGATTCGAGCGCGAGCGCGGCGATGGCGCCTGCGGTGGCCGTGCTGGCCTGATCCCAATGGTGGAATGACTTGGCCTCGCCGGGCGAGCCGATCGCCGCCGCCATGACAAACACGGCTACCGCTCGATATGTCCGCATCGCTCTCTCCCCGCTTGCGGCGAGAGCCGGCGTGAGCGGCCGGGCACCCCAGCCCGGTTAGAAGTTTTTCTGCACCCGCACCGTCAGCGTGCGCGGCTGAAGAGGGGTGCGCTGGTCGATGGATCGCAGGGTGAAGGGGTTGCCGAAACCGAAGCTGTTCTCGCGCTGGTCGAGGAGGTTGGTGATCGTGATCCCGGCCTTCCAGTCGCCATCCGTAACTTCGGCGCCGATGTCGCTCACCCAGAAGTCGCCCGTCGGGTGGCCGAGCGAGGGATCGAAGCTCAACCTGGCGGAGCCGGTATACCGGACCGACAGGAATCCGCGGAACGGGACGTCGCCGACGGGGCGGACATAGGAGAGTTTGAGGCCGCCGGCATAGTCTGGCAGAACCGGAAGCCGGTTGTCGTCGCCGAGCGCGTTGGCCGCCGCCGAAGGACGATTGAGCCTGCCGTGCTGGACGGTGAGATTGGTCTCGAGACGGAAGGCCCCGAGGCGCACTTCCCCCGATAGCTCGGCGCCCAGATTGCGCGCGTTGCCCGCATTGATCGTCCTGACGAGGCTGTCCATGCCGAGCACGTCGCTTTGGACATTTTCCCAGCGAAGTCCGAACAGATTTCCGTTCAGCCGAAAACGGCCGTTATCCGATGTCAGGCGCCAGCCCAGTTCGATGCTTTTCAGATCGTCCGACCGGAACGACCGCGACCGGGGGTCGCCCTCTGGATTGATCCCGCCGGGACGCACTGCGGCCGAATAGCGGATCCAGACTATCGCGCGGTCGGCAGGATGCCAGGAGAGGCTCAGGCTCGGGGTGATTCCGCTCCTGCGCGCGCGCCGCCTGGCCTGACCGTCCTGCTCATTGTCGACTCGAGCGAGATAGGCCCGCGCGCCGAGCGTCGACGACCAGTCTTGCCCGAGGGGCTGGGTGATCTCGCCGAACAGTGCGGTCTCCAGGCTGTCATTATGTTGCGAGACGATCCGCATGGCGGGCGATGCCGCCGGCAGGAAGCTGTCGCGGAGCGTATTCTCAGCCTGCAGCAGGGTCAGCCCCGCGACCCAGGGCCGATGCGCGACCGGATCGCTCAGCCGCATTTCCTGTGTGCCGAGGCGCAGAACGCGCAGTTCCTCGAAACCGAGCGGGGCCGACAGGCCGCGCGAGGCCGCCTGGGAGGTCGCGTCGTAGACACTGCTGAACTCATGGGTGACATAGGCCGTGGACGAGAGGAGATCGAGCGACCCGACCTTCCCCCGGACCGTCGCCGTGGCAGCCAGGAAGTCGTTGTCATGCGGCTCCGCGAGGGCCGTGCTCCGCTCCAGCCGCCGAAACGCATATTGACCGTCGCGGACGTTGAGCCATTGCGCGGTGAGCCCCATATCGACATGCCATCCATCGGCGAACCGCCATCCGACGGTCGCGCGCCCGCCATAGCGCCGGCTGCGGTTGACGTCCTTCCGGTCGCGTCCGCGATCGTCGATCCAGCCGCCGCCCTGGTCGGCATAGGCGGCCAGCCGCAGGGCCAATCTGTCGGTGATGATCGGCGCGTTGGTCGCCCCTTCCGCGACGCCACCGAGCCCACCATGGGCAATCGCCGCTCCCTCGATAGCGGCCATGCCCGACCAGTTCTGGAGATCGGGCTTTTTGGGCACGATCCGGACGATCCCCCCGAGCGCGCCCGAACCGTACAGCGCACCCTGCGGGCCGCGCAAAAGCTCGATCCGATCGATGTCGAGAAGGCGCAGGTCGGGGTCCGGTGTCGCGTAGCTGACCCGCGCATCGTCCAGATAGAGGTTGACCGTCGACTGCGTCGAACCGTTGAAGGCGCTGTCGGCGACGCCGCGCAGGAAAATCCGATCGCGCCCGGGGCCCAAATTTGTCGTGAACGCGCCTTCGGCAAACGCCAGCAGGTCATGGATGCCGCGACGGGCGGCCATGTCGCCGGCCATGTCGGGTCGAACCACGCTGATCGCGACCGGCACTTCGCTCAGCCACTCGTCCCGTTTGCGTCCCGTGACGACGATGTCGTCGAACGTCGCCGTGACCGGCGGACGAGCGGTCGGCGGGGTATTGGCGACCGGACGTTCCAGCCGCCAGATTGCGGGGCCTGCGCGGATCGCGCGCAGACCCGACCCTTTCAGCAGACGCCGCAGGGCCTTCTCGGGCTCCATCGTCCCGCGAATGCGCGGCGTGGGATGCGGCGGAATCGTTCCGGCGAGACCGACCGAGATCCCGGTCTGGCTCGAGAGATCGGCGAGCGCCGATGGCAGCGAACCAGCCCCGATGTCGATCCTGCGCGGCGTGGCATGGGCGGAACTTAGGGCGAGACTAGCGAGCGCCGCTCCCGACCAGGCGAACGATACCATTGGCCGCCACCGCCTTGACGGGCAGCAGGGCCTCGATCTGTTGAACAAGCCCGGCACCATCACTGATCGCAAGCACCCCCGAAACCCGCAAATCGCCAATCGTCGGATCGACCTCGACCGGGCGACCGACATAGCGCGCCAGATCGGTGGCGACCAGCGCGAGGGGCATATCCTGATAGACGAGCTGCCCTTTGCGCCACGAACCGACGCTGGCGGCCGCGACGGGAACCACTCTGGCTTCGCCGGTCCCGGTCGCGACGTCGATTCGTTCCCCGGCGGTAACCGTCGTACCGCTGCCGCCCATAGGCGCGATGGTCAACCTGCCGTCGCTCACGGCAACGCGAAGCTTGGCCGGCGCGACGGCAAGATCGAATTTGGTGCCGATATCGCGAACCTCGTAGCCGTCCGCCTGGATGAGAAACGCGCGAGCCGGATCGTGCCTGACGTCGAAATAGGCAGCGCCCCTCTGCATCTCCACGCGGGGCGATGCGCCGTCCGCGAGTTGGAGCTGGGAGTTGCGGTCCAGCAGGATATGACTTCCGTCCTTGAGATCTATCTGCCGCGTTTCGGAAGGACCGGTCCGATAGGCTACCGTCCTGGCCGGTGTGACCGTCGCGATCTGCGGCGCGATCATGGCGGCGATGACGGCGACCGCCCCGATAGCGCCACCAACCCACCATCGGCGGCGCTGGACGGGGAGGATATCGCCGTCTGCGGCGTCATTGGCGGGAAGCGCCGCGAGGATGGCGTCGCGCTGATCGCCGATATCGGCATCGAGCATCGCGATCGCGTCATAGGTATCGCGATGGGCGGGATGGGCGTCCAGCCACGCAGCGAATGCGTCCCAATCCATATCGGGCGCGTCGAGGCGAGCGTGCCATTCCGCCGCCTGCGCCGTCATATCGCCCTCCTTCGTGGTGGGCACCGTCATGTCGACCTCCCGTTCATGGTCGTCACCCCCTTTTCAATCAGACGCCGCCAGCCGATAGCCACCTCAGTCGATAAACGCGTCATCTCTGCATAGCCTCCCGCAGATGGCGCAAAGCGACGGCGATATGCTTTTCGACCGCACTGCGGGAAATGCCGAACTCGGCCGCCACCTCGGCATGGCTCAACCCATCGATCTTGTGCCGGCGAAAGACGCGCCCGGCCCCGGGCGGCAACGCTTCGATCGCCGCGGCGAGGCGTTTTGCCTGCTGTCGGCCATCGACGATCTCGTGGGGCGAAGGGGCATCGTCGGTCGCCTCGCCCCCCTGCCGCTCGATCGCCACGTCGGACCAGCCTTGTTCCCGCCTGGCGCGGCGCTGCCGCTCCCGGAGGCGATCGAGCACGATGTTCATGCCGACGCGGTGGAAGAAGGCGATCGGGTTGGCGACCGGACCGGTATCGGACCGCGCCACATGCAACCATATCTCCTGAACGACATCTTCGGCCTCCGCGGGGCTGCCGGTGCGGCTCGTGAAGAAGCGTATGAGTTGGGGGCGGCTGGTCGTCAGGACGGCAGCGAGGCCGCCCGGATCATCGCGATGCTCTTCGACGCCCGACCTCCTGGCCTCAGTCCCGACTGGTGCACATCGCACGCCGGGCAGCGGCCGGGCGTCGCCGCGCCGGCCTGTCCGGGGACATTGCCCTTTTAGCGGGACGAAGTCGCCAGAAAAAGAGGCGGATTGCTCCGCATCGGTCCGTTGGTCCATCGGTCCTCCGAGCAGGCAGTGGTTCGCGCCAACGGCCCCGAAATCTATCGGATCTCGGCGCAAGCCACCCGTTCCGCCGCCCCGCCGATCGGTTGGCTCAGATAGTCGTCGGCTTTCGCATGCACGACGATCGCGGACCCGTCCGGATCGAGCAGATCCGCCCGCGTCGTTCCAGCCCGCAGGGCCACGAAGGGCGAGAAGAATTCGGCCGTCGCCGTTCCATCCGATCCGGCGAACAGGTTGGGCAGATCCCCGAAATCATTTCCGGCCGGGTTCAGCAGGCCATGGACGGCGGGCGTCGTCATGTGGACGTGGCCGCCGGCGGATTTGAACATCGGATCGCTACAATCGGCTTTTTCGTGAAAATGGATGCCGTGCCAACCCGGCGTGAGGCCATGGGCTTCGACCCGCACGATCACGCCTCCCGGAGCGTCGGTCAGCGCCACTTGTCCAATGGCGCCGGCGGTCGAGCTTTTGAGCGGGTAGGTCCTGGTCGTCGGGGCGGGGGCGGCGGCCATCAGGACGAGCGACGCGACCAGGACGATCGACGGACGATGCATGGCTTATCTCCAGAGTGGGGTTACGAGCGGAACCGGCCTGGTGAGACGTCGCGGCAGCGACGCAACCACAGTGCTCGCCGACAGGTCGGCTCGATTAAATCGGCATGGCGAAATATTCCCGGGCTGTGGGCGGGGATCGTCGGCGGCGTCGTTGCATCGACGTGGCTCCGCCAGTCCGAGCATGAGGGGAGATCTGGATGAAATATCGCCGTTTCCGACATATGTGCGTTGTGCTCGGTCTCGGGCTTGCCGGCGCTGGCCTGCTCCCCGCGATCGCCGATGCCGCCGATCTGGAGGTCACGGCCTCGCACGTCGTGCCCGGTCCCGGATCGATCCGCTTCGTCCTGTATCGCGGAGCGGAGGGGTTCCGCCACGAGGACAAGGCCTTCCGTGTCTTGAGCGCACCGGCCGGAACCGGATCGGCATCGGTCCATTTCCAGGATGTTCCGCCGGGGCGATATGCGGTGATGGCCTATCATGACGCCAATGACGATCGGAAGCTCGACCTGAGGTTGGGCATGTTCCCCAAGGAGGGCTGGGGCCTGTCGAACAATCCCAGGGTGATGGGACCCCCGGGCTTCGCGCCGTCGAGCTTCGCGGTGGACGAACCGGACAGGTCGATCGTCATCGAGATGCACTACTGACCCGCCCCGCGTTTCAACCGGCGTGGGCGAGCGCGAAAAGCCCGCGAACCCCGGGGGCTACCCATCTGGTGTCGAGCGTGATGTTCGCCGGGTCGAAACCGCCGCCGGCGAGGGCGGCCACGAGCTGGTTGCCGTCGTAGAGGCGGTGAAGCCCGGCCCTGGTGAAGGACCATCGCTCCATAGCGTGCCGATCGGTGACATAGCAGACGAGGCGGCCGCCTGGCCGGAGGGCTTCGCGGAGAGCCGCGATCATCCCGCCGTCCGGCTCGCAAAAATAGAGGATGTTGAGCGCGAGTGCGGCGTCGATGCTGCCCGGTCGACAAGGCAGGCTTTCCAGTTTCGCGCGGTGGAGGTCCACCACGCCGTGCCTGTCCCGCCTTGCCAGGCGCGCGCGGGCGCGGTGGATCATGGTAGCCGACTGATCGACGGCCACGATGCGACAGTCGGCGCGCCGCAGCATTTCCGCGCTCGCTGCTCCCGTGCCGCAACCCGCATCCAGCACGGTCTCACCCGAAAGGGGGGCGAGTATATCTATCGCCTTTTGCATGGGCACCCGATTGGCCAGGTCCATCGCCGCGCCGCAGAGCGTGCCGGCGATGCCCGTCGGGTCTGCAAGCTGACGGGCGAGGCTCCGGGAGAGGCGCATCAGCCGATTTTCGTAAGCAGGGCCTGCACTTCCCGTCGCCGGCCTGCATCCCACACCGTGCGGTTTGGATCGTGGGGCGCTCGCAACGCCTTGAGAAGCGCAGCTTTGGCGCCGGCCTTGTCGCCCTGGTCGTACAGGAAATCCCCCCAGAAATAATTGGCGTCGAGCCCGTCGGGATCGATGGACAGCGCCTGCTGCAGCAATTGACGGGCATGTGCGCTATCGCCGAAGCCGATCGGCGAACCCGGCACCTTGTAATAGAGAACCCCGAGGCTCATCGCCGCTCCGCCATTCCCGGCCTTCGGATTGATGGCATAGGCACGGGCGAGAATATCGCGGGCGCGCGTCGCGAGACCCAGCTTATGGAAGATATTGGCCCGGTTGGCCTGTTCGCTGACGACGATCCCCTGCCACAGCAGCGGATCGGCCTGCCCCGGGTAGCGGGCAACGACCAGATCGGCCTGATGCGCCAGCTGGTCCAGAGCGGTCGTCTGGTGGCTCGAACCGTTCATCTGATAGGCTATGCGCGCCCAGTTGTCGTTGATGGACTTCACATCCTCCGGCATCCCGGCGGATGCCGCACAGGACAAAGCCGCCGCGACCATCGCTGCCAGCATGGCATATGTCTTCATACTTCTCTCCTATGCTTGATCAACAGAACTCGGCGCGCGCGCGGCGGGTTTGCGGCGCGATGCCATTGTCGATGATGCTGGGGGCAACGGCGTTCACGATCGCGTAGAGCCGTTCCAACCATCCGATGGTGACCGTCTCGCGGCGCTGTACGATCGCCTCGACGATCCGACGCGCGACCTTTTCCGGCTCGTCCGCTTTCATGCGCGCGATGTCGAGAAAGCGATTGACCTCGCTGTCGTTCAATGGGGTCTTCGCCGCTCGCGGGCTGACATGGGTGACACCGACGCCGCTTCCCGCCAGTTCGCGCCGGAGGCTCTGGCTCAGTGCCGCGAGTCCCGCCTTGCTGCTCGAATAAGCCGCGAACCAGGGATAGGGGATGGCCCCCAGCACCGATCCGATGTTGACGATCTGCCCCGCGCCGCGAGCGCGCATCGGAGCGGCGACCGCCTGTGCGAGAATGGCGGGAACATAGAGGTTCACGCGGTAGCACAGGGCGAGGGCCTCGCTCGGCTGATCCTCATGGAGGCCGAACCGCAGGACGCCGGCAAGATTGACCAGGATGTCGGGGGTATCCTGTGCCAGTGCCCGGGCCAGGGCCGCGAGCGAAGCGTCGTCGGACAGATCGGTCACGATGCTCTCGTCGCACGCCGGGCACCCGACCCGATCGATGCCGACGACATGCGCGCCCCGTTCTTTCAGCAATCTGGCGAGAGGCCGGCCAAGGCCACCGGCAGCGCCGGTGACGGCGATCCGCTTTCCGTCAAGCCGCTTCACTGAGATCCTCCATCGGAATGGCGGCGAAGAGTCCGCCGAAGAGGTCGAAAATATCGTTGGCCATGCGCAGGATCGCGTCCTCGTCGTCACGATCGTCGAGGGCGTTCACCAGCCTCTCGAAAAAGCGCATATGATCCTGATCGAGTGCTCCGTGCGATGTCAGGTAGCTGAAGGCCGATTCCGGCAGGCCAAGGCTCGAGCGAACCGCATCCGCCCCGCTGGTCGCCAGTGCGGTGCTGGTGCCCTCCAACACGAACACCATGCCGAAGAAGGCGGCAGCATTGGTTTCGCGCAGGACGGCATACGCATGCTCGACCATGCGCGCGGTGGCCGTTGACGGTCCTTCGGCGACAGCCGCTTCGGCGTCGCCGCCGGCCGCCGCGATGTCATCGAGGATCCACTGTTCATGACCCTCCTCCTCTTCGATATATTCGTCGAGGGCCGCGACCAGAGCCGGTTTGTGGGCGAGCCGTTCCCGGGCAAGCCGCATCAGCGGGACCGTGTGCCGGACATGGTGATAGGCTTGGGTAAGATAGCCGATATAGGTCTCCCGGCTAACCCGCCCGGCGAGCCCGGCCTGAAGCTGGGGGACGGACAGCATGCGGGCCCGGGCCGGCGCGGTCTCGGCATACAGCCTTTGGAAGAAGGGGAGCCGCGCGTTTCGTTCCAGAATGGCCGATCTGCGGAGGCGGCCGTTCGCCGTCAACGTCCCGTCGGTGGGGAGAAACGGGCGGCTGGGCGCCCAATGTTCGACCCGCGCATAGCCGGGCAGGCCGGCATTGGCGGCCGCCACCCCAGCCGAGATATCGGCGGATGGCGACGACGGGACGATCAGGGCGCGGATGTCGGACTCTCCGTCGCCATAGACCATGGCCTGTGCGATCTGCGGCTGGGCGGTCAGTTCGCCCTCGACCCACTCGGGCGCGATGTTCCTGCCGAAGCTGGTGATGATGAGACTGGATTTGCGCCCGACGATCGAAAGCCGGCCCGTTTCATCGAGCTTGCCCACGTCACCCGTGAAGATCGGGCCATCTGGCCGTGGGCTGCCGACCGTTCCCAGATGAAAATGACCGTCGATGACGATCTCTCCATCGTCGGCCAGGGAGATGTGCGCGTGGCGCAGCGGGTGTCCGACCGTCCCCCGGTCGGCATCGCCGATCGCTTCGAGGCAGACGACCGATCCGCATTCGGTCAGCCCATATCCCTGGACGACGGCCAGCCCGACCCGGGTCGCGCGTTCGAGCAGGCCCACGGGGACGCGCGCTCCGCCGACGGCGACCAGCTTCAGTCGTGTCAGGCGGTCGCCCGTCCGCTCCAGCCGATCGACCAGGCGGCCGAGATATTCAGGGACGAGGATGAGGCTGCTGGCTCCGGCCTCCGCAATCGCGCCGACAAAGGCGGCATCGTCGATGCGGAAGGGATCCGCCAGGCCGATGTCGGCGAGCGGGCGCACCGAATAGCACCCGCCCGCGAGCAGGGTAGAGTATAGGCCGGCGACATTTTCCAGGAGCACGCCGAGCGGCAGGATCGGAAAATGTGTGCCGGCCATGTCTTCGCCCAGCCGTGACACCACGGCTTGCGCGGTGGCCAGCATCAGCTGGTCGTCGAGGCAGATGCCCTTGGGACGCCCGGTGGACCCCGAGGTGTAGCTGATCTTCGCGGTCTCCGCGGGCAGCTCGACGGTCGCTCCTTGGCACGAGATGATCCCATCTGCGCCGATCACCGCCACGACGCCGGCATCGGAGCACGCGGCTTGCGACTGCGCGGCGGTGAAGAAGCTCGGCAGGGGAACGCAGGCCCGCTCCAGCGCCATGATGGCAAGATCGGCCAAAACCCAGTCGATCCCGTTGTCGAGGTCGATCGCGATGCTGCCCGGACGATCCCCCGCCACATCGGCGATGCGCGCCGCGAGCGTTGCTATTTCCCCGGCCAGGCTGCGATAACTGATCGTGCGGACGCCGTCGCCCAAAGCGATCCGCGCGCCTTCGCGCTCGGCACGGGCGAGGATCGCCTGAAGAAGGAGGTTCATCGGCGTTCCTCCCCGCCAAAGGCCGCCAGGGCGGAGAGACCGGTCCCGATCTCTCCTGCGCAGAGCAGCGGCTGGCTGTCGTAATAACGCCCCCATTGATGGCGAATGTCTGCGCTCAGCCTGCCCGGGTCGGCCGAGGCCAGTTCGATGAACGGCATGCCAACGCGCGCGAACATGCGCCGCAAGGGCAGCGTGAGCGTGGCGACCGCGACGTCGTACCGGAGGGCCAGATCGCGGGCCGCTTCCTGCCATAACCGATAGAGCGCGGGGGTCGGAGCGGCCGCCAGGCATCCGATCTCGACGATCGCATCGCGTTCGATCGTCCGTCCGAAGACCTGCGACACCAGCGTCTCGATCGGGAGCTCCAGATAGCCCTCCAGGAACAGCCGTTCGGTACCGGCGCAGCGATAGGCAAGTGCGGCCAGGGGTTGATCGGCGGGGGTGTGAATGGCCTGCCAATGCCCGTAATCGGTGCAAGGCGTGGCGCCATGATGTTCGGCGAAATGGTCGGTTACGAAGGCTTTGAGGGTCTCGATACGCATCGTGATACTCATGCTGTTTGCCGGGAGGACGCCGCCGGTCGAGCATCACCCCAGTCGGCCCGCAAAAAAGCTTGCATCAAAGCATGCCGACTGCGGCAACGCCGGCGAGCAGGGAGGCGCGAGGAAGGTCCCTGCAAGGCTCCGACCACGGCAAGGATCGGCGAGGCCCGCTGGGAAGATATGATGCGCCTCTGGCATCGGCCGGGGACGTCAGCGGTGCGCCATCGTCGTTGTCCGATCGCCAATCTCGATCAGGCCGCCCGGTTCGTGCCCGACGACGTAATGGCCGCAAGGGAGGTCGACGGGCCGGTCGTCCTTCATGGCGACGACCATTCCCCTATGGCGGACTCGTCGCGGCAAGGTTCCGGTCGCAGGCGCTGACGACGACGGATTGCGGCGTCGGCCTGCTGCCGGGGGAGTATCCATTGCTCATGGGCCGCCAGGCAGCCTCGACGGCGGGTGGCGGTATCCTATCAAAGCTCTTGGCCCGTCAATTTGTCCTATGCCGACTGCGACCGCGGCCGTTCTCGCCGCGAGACATCTTCGTCAGGCTGCGAAGTCGAGCGCATCAATATCGGCTGCAGTCGTCCCCCGTATCGCTATTGCCGCCGTTATTTGATCGGCCGAGCCCGCCGCATTGTAGAACAGGTAAGTATCGGTCCCCACCTGCAGCGCCGCCACGTCCTGCGTACCCATATGCCCGTTCAACAGCGTTGCGGCGGCTGCCTGCGCCGCCGATACGGAGGCGTAGTTGGTCGCATCGTACAGCACCTCGCCGCTCGAGACCGTGAAACCGAGGTGAATTCGGTCACTGCCCTGCTCGAAGTCGGTGATCGCCGTCCAGGCGCCGACGGTGTCGAGGTTGCCGGCACCCGCGGAAGCGAAATCGAACAGATCCGCTCCCGCCCCGCCCGTCAGTTCGTCGACACCGTCGCCTGCGACCAGGCTATCGTTGCCGAGGTCGCCCAGCAACGTATCGTTGCCGGCATCGCCGGACAGCCGGTCATTGTCCTTGCCGCCGCGCACCATATCGTCGCCGTCGCCACCCGACAGGGTGTCGTTGCCCTGATTGCCGTTCAGATGATCGTTGCCGGTACCGCCCGAGATGTCGTCATTGCCCTCGCTGCCATATAACCGGTCGCGCTCGGCACCGCCGGAGATGGTGTCGTCGCCGCCATTGCCTATCACCACGTCGGTGCCGTCGCCGGCATCGATCAGGTCGTCGCCATCGGCAGCGTTGTCGGCGCCGTTGAGGCTGTTGCCGTAGATGTGGTCGTTGCCCGCACCGCCGGACAGCGTGTCGTTGCCGCCCTCGCCGTCCCCCGACATCATGTAGCCGCCGTAGAGCCAGTCATGGCCGTTGCCGCCGACCAGGCTGTCGTCGCCCGAACCGCCGCCCAGCGAGTCGTCGCCCGCGCCGCCGTCGATGGCGTCCGCCCCTGCGCCGCCGCGGATGCTGTCGGCGCTGCCGTTGCCGATGATCCGGTCGTCGGCAGCCGTGCCCGTGAACGTCGTCTGGCCGGGGGTCAGGCTGGTTGTCACGACGTCGTCGATCGTGGTGATGCTGATCGCGAGCGTCGCGCCGGCGGACCCGCCGCGTCCATCGCCGACCGTATAGGCGAAGCTTTCGGTCAGCGTTTCTCCGGCCGATTGCGCGTCGACGCGATCGCCATCGGCGGCGTAGGACCAGCTGCCATCGGTGTCGATGGTCAGCGTGCCATAAAGGCCCTGCACGACGGTGGCGCCGGTGATTGACTGTCCCGCGACCGAGATCAGCGCCAATATGTCGGGCGCCTCCGGATCGCTCTCGCCCGTGGCGTCGTTGGCCAGCAGATTGCCGGTGACGGTAGCGTCCTCGTCCACCGAAGCGGTGTCGGCTGCGGCCATTGGCGGATTATTCGCTTGAACGGCGGTAACGCCGGTGATGCTTTCGGCATCGGCGACCGCCTGGGTCGTCGCCTGCGTCTGCTCGACGATCGCGGCGAGCACCTCGGGCGTCGCGTCGCCCAGCCCCGCGCCGATCACGTCGGTCAGCACCTGCTGGTCGGTGAGATCCACCGGATCGCCCGCCGCGACGAGCGTGCCCAGCGTGCCCAGCGCCGCCGCCATGTCGCCGTCATTGGCGGCCACGCTGTTGAGCAGTTCCGCCACCGCGACCGCAGCCTTCTGCGCGGCGAGGCCATCGGCATCGGTGGTCGCCGCCCCCACCAGGTCGAGCTTCAGCAGGTCGATTCCGGGATCGATGCCGAAGGCCTGCTTGACCTGCACTTCCGCGTCGCTGGCCGAAGCCCCGCCCGCCACCAGCGTCTCGACCAGCGTCGTCAGCGGGTTGATGACGGTCGATCCGCTCGGTGCCGCGAAGCTGAGCTGATTGGGGAGGTTGGTGTCGATATTTGTGCCGCCAAAGGCGCGCAGGCTGCCAGTTTGGGAAGTGACCAGCGTATAATTGCCGTTGGCGTCGGAGGTCGTGGAATCCTCGCCCAGGTCGAGCTGGCCGTTGCCGTCGACGTCGATATAGACCGTGGCGCCGCTGATATAGCCGTCGGCGATCGTCCCTTGGTTGGCGCCGAGCAGGTCGGTGCCGTTCCAGCTGTAATCGCCATCGGCGAAGGAGAAGACCTCGACGTTCGAAAGCTGGTCGCCGCCGACGAGGACGCTGCCGCTGGAGCCCGCCTCCACGACATAATCGCTTCGGTTGCCGGCAAAGCGAGCGGTATCGGTTCCCGCGCCGCCGTCTATCACGTCGTCGCCGTCGCCGCCGACGATGGTGTCCCCACCGCCGCCGCCGTTCAGCGTGTCGTTACCCGCGCCGCCGGAGATGCTGTCGCCCTGGCTGGTTCCGGTGATTGCCTCCGCGCCGCCCGCGCCATTGACCGCGATGCGGATGCTCGATCCCGCCGCGAAGCTGTAGCCGGATCCGGTGAAGACGTCGTCGGGGGCAAGGCTGACGGTGATGCCGCCCGTTCCGTCGAGGAGCAGGTTCGACGCCATCGCCCCGATCGTGTCGCCCGATATGGTGAGATTGGCGATGCCCTGGCTGGGCGTGCCGGGCGAAGCCGAGGTGAAGGCGGGCTGCAGGTAGATGCCCTCGATCGACTGCACCGTGCCCTGGAAGTCGACGACGCCACCGACCGACAGGATGTCGGTGCCGGTGCCGCCATCGAACAGGCTGCCCGCGCCACTGTTGCCACCGGCGATGACGAGTACGTCGTTGCCGTCATTGCCGTGCAGCACGTTGGTCCCGCCATTGCCGTTGAGCAGGTCGATGCCCGACGCGCCGTTGAGCGTGTCGTTGCCGGCGTTGCCGAACAGAGCCTGGCGGAAGCCGCTGTTGTCTTCGGAGGCGCTGAGCTGATAATTCGCACCATCGGATGCGGAAAGAATGACGGTGTCACCGGGCTTGTAGGCTGATGACGGCGTGGACCAGCCGACCGCGTTGATCGTCGGCATGACGATGTTCGAATCGACACCCATGCCGCCGACTGCCGCGAGTACGAAATTGTCGATGCCCGCACCGCCGGTGATGTGGGCAGGTGCCGAAATGGTGAAGGTGCCGTTCGAATTGACGACATGATAGCCCGTAGCGAGCGTCAGCACCGTGCCGGCGCCCGAATGGAACTCGACGCGTTCGAAACCGGAGAAGGCCTGGCCGGAATACAGAGTGGTCGGGCCGATCGGACCGCGGGGTGCCCCGGCGAGCGTGTGCAGCTCGAGCGTGTCGTCGCCATCGCCACCGCCGTAGCTGCCGCCGTTGGAGATGGCGGCGTCGAGCACGACGCGATCGTTGCCGCTCCCCGCCTGGATGCTGTCGATACCACCCCTGCCATTGATGATATCGGCTCCCGGGGTTCCGGTGATTATGTCGTTGCCGGAGGTGCCGGTCAGTATTCCGGGCTGGATCGCGACAAGCGCGGTGCCGTCCCAACGGAAGTCGCCGTCGGTGAAGCGGAATATCTCGACCTCGGCGATGGTGTCCCCGTCGATGACGACCGCACCATCGGGACCGGCGCTAACGCTGTAACCGGCCTTTTCGCCGGCGAAGACGACGGTGTCGATACCGTCGCCGCCTGCGATCTCGTCGTCGCCGGCGCCGCCGTCGATCACATCGTCGCCGTCGCCACCTCGGATCTCGTCATCCTGCGCGGTACCGACGATATGGTCATCTTCATCGGAGCCGAAAATCTCGACGTCGATGTTAGAGCCGATCTCGAAGACGAGGTCGGAGCCATCGAAATCGTCGCCCGCTTCGACGGTGATGTCGATGTCGCCGGTGCCGCGGATCGATAGCCCGTCGGCGAAGCCGTCGATATGCGCCGTGCTGATCTCCAGCGTGGCGTCTTCCTGGCCCGTCGTGCCTGGCCCGCTACGGGCGAAGCCGGGTAGAAGCTCGATGCCTTCGATCGAGTCGACATTGCCTTCGAACTTCACATGGCCGCCGATGGCGAGATAATCGATGCCGTCGCCGCCGTTGAACTGGCTGCCCGCGAAGGTGAAGTTGGTGGGGCTGTCGGCGCCGACCGGGATATTGTTCACCGCGCCGAGCCGGTCGTTGCCGCCACCGGCGTTGATGACGTTGATGCCGCCGCCGCCGTTGAGGATCTCCACCCCGTCGGTGCCGTTGAGCGTGTCGTTGCCCAGTCCGCCGACGAGCGCCTCTATCCCGACNATGACGTTGATGCCGCCGCCGCCGTTGAGGATCTCCACCCCGTCGGTGCCGTTGAGCGTGTCGTTGCCCAGTCCGCCGACGAGCGCCTCTATCCCGACGTGGCCGGCCGAGGCGTTGAGCGTGTAGCTGGCATTGCCCGTGGCGACGAGGGTCACGGTATCCCCGGGCGCCGTCGTATCGGTCGAGCTGTTCCAGTTCTCGCGGGTGAAGCCGGGCAGGGTGAAGCTGCCGCCGCCGCTCGCGACGGCGATCAGCGCGTCGTTGCCCGCGCTGCCGACAAGGGTCGCGGTGCCGGAAAGCTGCCCCAGGCCGACGATAACGCTCTGGCTTTCCCCCGCGGCTGAATCGAACGCCAGCTTCTCGATCGACGTCAGCGTGGTCGTGCCGATCAAGCCGGTCTGGAAGACGGTGCCGGCCGGACCGTTGACGACGGTGCCCGAGGAGGTTCGCACGAGCAGCGTGTCGATGCCGTCGCCGCCATCGAAAACCTGGCCATTTGCTGTTTGGTCGGCGACGACGAGGACGTCGTCCCCAGCCTCGCCGTAGAGCTCGTCGCGGCCCGCGCCGCCGCTTAGCGTGTCGTTGCCGTCGCCCCCGGAAAGCTCGTCATCCTGCGACGTGCCGATGATCCGGTCCGCTTCGTCGGAACCGAATATTTCAACGTCGACCTCCGAACCGGCCTCGAACACATAGGCCGACCCGTCGAAACCGTCGCCCGTATCGACGCCGATGTCGATATCACCCGTTCCGCGGATCGAGAGGTTCGAAGGCAGCTCGCCCAGGATGGATGTGCTGATCTCCAGCGTGGCGTCTTCCTGGCCCGTCGTGCCCGGCCCGCTACGAGCGAAGCCGGGTAGAAGCTCGATGCCCTCGATCGAGTCGACATTGCCTTCGAACTTCACATGGCCGCCGATGGCCAGATAATCGATGCCGTCGCCGCCGTTGAACTGGCTGCCCGCGAAGGTGAAGCTGGTGGGGCTGTCGGCGCCGACCGGGATATTGTTCACCGCGCCGAGCCGGTCGTTGCCGCCACCGGCGTTGATGACGTTGATGCCGCCGCCGCCGTTGNCTGGTGGGGCTGTCGGCGCCGACCGGGATATTGTTCACCGCGCCGAGCCGGTCGTTGCCGCCACCGGCGTTGATGACGTTGATGCCGCCGCCGCCGTTGAGGATCTCCACCCCGTCGGTGCCGTTGAGCGTGTCGTTGCCCAGTCCGCCGACGAGCGCCTCTATCCCGACATGGCCGGCCGAGGCGTTGAGCGTGTAGCTGGCATTGCCCGTGGCGACGAGGGTCACGGTATCGCCGGGCGCCGTCGTATCGGTCGAGCTGTTCCAGTTCTCGCGCGTGAAGCCGGGCAGGGTAAAGCTGCCGCCGCCGCTCGCAACGGCGATCAGCGCGTCGTTGCCCGCGCTGCCGACGATGGTCGCGGTGCCGGAAAGCTGCCCCAGGCCAACGATGACGCTCTGGCTTTCCCCCGCGGCCGAATCGAATGCCAACTTCTCGATCGACGTCAGCGTGGTCGTGCCGATCAAGCCGGTCTGGAAGACGGTGCCGGCCGGACCGTTGGCGACGGTGCCCGAAGATGTTCGTACGAGCAGCGTGTCGATGCCGTCGCCGCCATCGAAGATTTCCCCCGCTACGATGGTGTCGGCGGCTATCAGCACATCGTCGCCGGCGCCGCCTTCGAGTTCGTCCCGCCCGGCGCCACCGTCGAGCGTGTCGTTGCCGTCATTGCCCGCGATCTCGTCCTCGTCGGCGGTGCCGGTCAGGACGTCATCCAGGCCGGAACCGTCGATGTTGAATTCGATGCCGGCATCCTCGTCGATGACGAAGGCCGAGCCATCGAAGCCGTCGCCGGCCTCCACGATCACAGTGATCTCGCCCTCGCCGCGGATCGCAAGGTTCGCGGGCAGTCCGTTCAGGATCGAGCTGCCTATGGTGAGCGACGCATCGTCGCCATCGCCATCGCCGTTGGGCTGAAGGTCGATGCCTTCGATCGAATCCAGGGTGCCCTGAAAATTGACCTCGCCGCCAATCGACAGCCAGTCGAATCCGTCGCCGCCGTTGAACTGGTTGCCGGTGAAGGTGAATTCGGTCCCGGTGGCATTGGTTGCGACGAGCTTGTCGCCGCCGCCGCCGCCGTTGAGAACGTTAAGCCCGCCGGCCCCGATGAGGATCTCGGCTCCGTCGGTTCCGTTGAGCGTATCGTTGCCCGCGCCGCCGACAAGTGCCTCGATACCGGCGTGGCCGGCCGAGGCGTTGAGCGTGAAATTGCCGGAGCCGCCGGCGACGAGCGTGACGGTGTCGCCGGGGGCGAACAGGTTGCTGGAACTGTTCCAGCCATCGCCACGCACGAACGGCGCCAGCGTGTAGGTGCCTGCCGTCCCGGCCGCCACGATCAGGCTGTCATCGCCATCGCCGCCGTTCAGCGTGGCGGTGGGCGACAGTCCGGCGCCGATCTGCCCGACCGTCACGATCACGCGCAGGGCGACGCCCTCGCCGGAATCCAGCTCCAGCCGCTCGATCGAGTTGAGCCCGATACCGGCCAGGTTGACCTGGACCACCGAGCCAGCCGAATCCGGGACTATCGTGCCGGCAGCGGTGCCGATCTCGATGGTGTCGATGCCTTCGCCGCCGTTGATCTGGGAACCGTTCCCGATCGGTTCGTCGATGTCGATCAAATCGTCGCCGCCGCCGGCGTTGATCGTATCGACACCGCCGCCGCCGATCAGGATTTCGATCCCGTCGCTGCCGTTAAGAACGTCGTTGCCCGCGGCGCCGACCAGCGCCTCGACGCCCGTGTGACCTGCCGAAGCGTTGAGCGTATGATTTCCGCCGCCATTCGCGACGAGCGCGACCACATCGCCTGGTTCCTGGGCGTTGTCGCTGTCATTCCAATCGCTCTTGGCGAAGGCGGACAGCGTATAGGTGCCCGGCGCCAACGCAAGGACGATCAGGGCATCGTCGCCCGCGCCGCCAACGAGTTCCGCGGTCGCCGATATGCCGTCACCGATCTGATAGCCAGCGACGATGACCTGAAATGCGTCTCCGGCCTGGCTGCCGAAAGCGATCCGCTCGATCGACGTGAGGGACGAACCCGCGAGGGCCGCGATCCTGACGTCGTCGTCCAGAGAAGTGGCCGACCTGTCGATCCGCAGCGTGTCGGTGCCATCGCCTCCGTCGAAAGCCTCGCCATTTTCCGGCGCGTTCCCGACGATCAAGAGATCGTCGCCATTGCCGCCCTCGAGCGTGTCGGCGCCCGCGCCGCCGTTCAGAGTGTCGTTGCCGTCCAGCCCCTGCACAAGATCGGCGGTGACATCGCCCACAAGATCGTCCGGATTAGCGGTTCCTACGAAATCGGCCATTTTAGTCACCCCCTGAAGTCTTGAAGCTGTTTGCTTCGACACAACGATGCCGCCCGAGCATGTGGTCTCGAAGCCTTTGCAGACTCGCAATGTGCGCCGGACGCCCCCGGGCTATAGGGTCACGGTAAAAGCAGTGGTGATTCGCGCATCACCCGTTTGGGGGAGGCGGAGCCGGGAGCCCGTGTTGCAATAGCTGCAGGGCCGGCGCCCATGTCCCCTTCCAAGATGCGCGACCCCGACAGAGCCGAGGTTGGCCCGAATGTCGCTCGTCAGCGCCGTCGATGCGCCAGTATTCCGGCCATTTTTGTTTGGGCGCGATTGCAATGCCATTTGAGAACAAGCCGGCATTCGGGTGGCGTACCCGCTTGAATCGGACGTCGACTTCCGAACTGGGTAATAATTGCCTATCTTGGTGTCGAGCTCGCCAACTTATACGCGGAGTAGGGCTGAGCGGCGGGGGGAGCCGCCGGATAGGGGAGGGGCTGGCGTTGTACGACGAGACACTCGTTGATGCGATCTACGAGGCGGGGGCCATGCCGGAGCTGTGGCCGGTCGTGCTCGATAGGCTCGCGATCCTGATGCGCGCACGCGGCGGAAATATTATCTATGCGCGACCCGGCGGACAGGAAATGCGCGCCAGCTCCCAGGGGATCGAGCAGGTCACGCTGGAATTCGAGGCTCAGGGTTGGGGTGCTCGCAATTCGCGTCTGGATCGTTATCTCGCCCGACCGCCGCATGCTGGCTTCCTCACCGACAGCGACCTGCATAGTGAGGAAGAACTGCGCACTTTGCCCATCTACGCGGAGTTTCTGATCCCGCATGGCGCTGCCGCCGGCGCGGCGACGCTCATCCGGGGCGCGGCGGACGATACGCTGGCCATCACCATAGAGGGGTTTGAGAGCCATGCCGGCTCGCGCGAGGCGGTACCGGCCCTCGACAACCTCCGGCCGCATCTGGCCCGGGCCGCGATGCTGAGCGGCAGGCTGGCCATGGAGCGGGTGCGGGCCGCCGTGGAGGCGCTTGCGATGATCGGGACGCCGGCAGCGATGCTGGATATCCAGGGTCGGCTCTTGATCGCAAACGAACTGTTCGAACCGGCGATCGGCAAATCCATATTCGATTTGCGGTCCCGTTTGAAGTTTAGCGACGCTCGGTCCGACAAGAGGTTCGGCGAAGCGCTTGCGCGATTGCTCGCGAACCATGAGGGCAGTTCGATAGCCATCGATCTGGGAAACCAACGGGTGGCAATGCATCTGTTGCCGGTACGCGGAAGCGCGAAGGACATCTTCTCTTCGGCGGCAGGCCTGCTCGTCCTTTCCGATGTCGCAGACGGCCGGCTGCCTCAGCAGGATCTGCTCCAGGCGCTTTTCGATCTTACCCCCTCCGAAGCGCGGATCGCGCGCGAAATTGCGCAAGGCGGCGGCGTCACGGCGGTTGCGATGGCGATAGGGCTGTCGCGGGAAACGGTCCGGTCACACCTCAAGGCGATTTTCGAGAAGACCAACACGAGACGCCAAAGCGAGCTCACCAAGCTGCTGCCAAGCTATGGTCTGCCCGCTCTGGTGAGCCGAAGCGACTGACGACCATCCTCGAAGGATCGTGGCCGGCAGGATGGTCGGTCCGCAAGCTGATGCGAACCTCCGATCTTCCGATGGACGGAAGCTGCAAAGGCACATGCTCGGCTCTCCGTCCGACAGGCACGAAATGCCTGGCGCAAACCTACAGAAAATAGGGGGAATCTTCGCTTTGGGACGGCAGTCTCGGACTGGCCGTCATGCCGCGAGAAAAATGGCTCCCCGGGCCTGATTCGAACAGGCGACCATTCGATTAACAGTCGAACGCTCTACCGCTGAGCTACCGGGGATCATTTCCGCTTCAAGCGAGGCGCGCCTATAGCAGCGGCTTCTCGAACCTTGCAAGCCTTTAGAAGCCGTTCGGCGAAACTTCTCGCATCGCGGTGGTAAACGCCCGGAAATAGGGCGGTTCAGACCGCGAATTGCTCCATCGTGATGCGGTCGTCCAAGGCATGTTCGGGGTCGAACAGGAGGGTCAGCGGACTGGTCTTGTCGATGCCGACCTTGATCAACGAGACGTCGCGGACCTCGCGCTGGTCGGCCACGGCGCTGACCGGACGTTTAACCGCGTCGAGGACGCGGAAGGAGATCGAGTTCTTGTTGGGGAGGATCGCCCCCCGCCAGCGGCGCGGACGGAACGGGCTGATCGGGGTCAGCGCCAGCAGCGACGATTCGAGCGGCAGGATCGGCCCCTGTGCCGACAGGTTGTACGCGGTCGATCCGGCCGGAGTCGACACCAGCACCCCATCGCAGACCAGTTCGGGCAGAACGACACGGCCATCGACCAGCACCTCGATCTTTGCCGTCTCGCGCGTTTCGCGGAGCAGGGAAACCTCGTTGATCGCGGGCACCGAATGGCGCTGCCCCTCGACCGTCTCGACATCCATCCGCAGCGGCAGCACGGTGATCGCCCGGGCCTGCTGCAGCCGCAGTTCGAGCAGGTCAGGCTTCCAGTCGTTCATCAGGAAACCGACCGTGCCCAGGTTCATCCCGAACACCGGCAGGATGCGGTGCCGGTCGAGCATGGCGTGCAGGGTGCGCAGCATGAAGCCGTCGCCGCCGAGCGCGACGATCAGGTCGGCCTTCTCGAGCGGATGCCATTCATACATGGCGCGCAGCTGGTTGACCGCCTCCTGGGCGGCCGGTGTCGGGGACGCGACGAGCGCCATCCGCTTTTCGGTCATCCGCCGGTGACGCTCATATGTCGGGAAACGCTGGGCGCCGCGCCGGGGGTGTCGATCCGGAAGTCGTGACGTTCGGGCTTCAGCCGCATCGCCCGGTCGAGCAGGCGGTCGAGCTCGTCGGCATCGCCCTCGCGCAGCGCCTTGCGCAGGTCGAGCCGATCGTCATGGCCGAGGCACATGTAGATCTGTCCGGTCGCGGTCACCCGGACGCGGTTGCAGCCATCGCAGAAATTGTTGGTCAGCGGCGTGATCAGGCCGATCCGCGCATCGAGTTCCTCGACGCGGAAATAGCGGGCCGGGCCGCCCGTCCGATAGTCGAGCGGGCTGAGCGTATAGCGCTCCTCGAGCCGGCGGCGAACGCCGTCGAGCGGCAGGTAGCGATCGGTGCGGTCGTCCTCGATCTCGCCCAGCGGCATCGTCTCGATCAGGGTCAGGTCATGGCCCTGCGCCGCGCACCAGCGCAGCGCCGGCTCGATCTCGTCCTCGTTGAGGCCCTTGAGCGCGACCATGTTGATCTTGACGGCGATCCCCGCCTCGCGAGCCGCGGCGATGCCGTCGAGGACGACGGCCAGGTCGCCGCCGCGGGTGATGAAACCGAAGCGCTCCGGGTCGAGGCTGTCGACGCTCACGTTGATCCGGCGGACGCCGGCTTCGGCCAGCGCCGGCGCATGCTTGCGCAGCTGGCTGGCATTGGTCGTGACGGTCAGCTCGTCGAGCCCGTCGCCGACGCGGCGGCCGATCAGCCGGACGAGCTCGTCGATCCCCCGCCGCACCAGCGGCTCGCCGCCGGTCAGCCGGATCTTGCGGATGCCGCGCCCGATGAAGGCGTCGGCGAGCGCCGACAGTTCCTCGATCGTCAATATCTCGCGCTTGGGCAGGAACTGCATCTTCTCGGCCATGCAGTAGCGGCAGCGGAAGTCGCAACGGTCAGTGACCGACAGGCGCAAATAGGTGATCCGCCGGCCGAACGCGTCGGCCAGGCCCCTTGCACCCTTGTTCTCCGGCTTTTCCATGGCTGCCATGAACCTATCCTAGCAGCCTGAGTGCGCCAAGCATAGGAAGCTGTGGATCGATTGTGGGTCGATCGGTTCCACGGTGCTTTGCGGATTGGCGAGCGTCCCGTGATACGGTAACGCTTCGCAATGAAGAAGGATGCGGGCTCACATGGAGCAGCGGCCGACGGCGCCGCCGCAGGGGCGAAACTGCCTCTTTTCCTGCTATCCTTTCGACATCGCAATGAATTGACGCCGACGATCGAACGGACGGGTCGGCAGGTGATCGCCGCACGCCGGGCCGAGGCTGCCGGTCGGCGCTTCGTAGCCTCTGGCGCGACGATCGCGGTGATCGATGCGCGCGATGCGGCGGATGAGGCCATCGAAGCCTGTACGGCGATGGCGGCGGCCGTCGGATCGGCGGGGTCGGCCCTGCTCGTGATCGTCGGCGACCTCGCCGACCTCGACCGGTATCTTGAAGCGGGGGCGACCCATTATCTGGTTGCACCCTTCGGCGAGGCGGAGGTGCGCGTCGCGCTCGCCTTCGCCGATCGCCATGCCGAGCGGATGGCCGGCGGCGGCCGGGCAGCGTCGGTCCGCGCCTCGTTGCGCCTGTCGGAATCGGAGGCCTGGATCTGGAAGCCGGGCGACCGGATGGTGACGCTCAGCCCGGCGCTCGCCGACCGCATCGGCGCGGTCGGCGAGACGGTGCCGATGTCGATGCTGTTCCGCTTGATGGACCGCGACAGCCGCCGGCTGGCGCGCGAGGCGATCGACCGGCTGCTGTCGACCGGCCGATCGACCGCCTTCGCCCATCGCAGCCGCGCCCTGGGCGACCGGCTGGCGCATCATATCTCCTACGACGAGGTGCGGCGCGCGGTCGTCGCCTGGGTGGAGGTCAACCGTCAGGACAACGATCCGACCGGGGAGCATGGCGACGCCCTTACCGGGCTG
This sequence comes from Sphingomonas sp. Root720, assembly GCF_001428605.1. Taxonomy (GTDB): domain Bacteria; phylum Pseudomonadota; class Alphaproteobacteria; order Sphingomonadales; family Sphingomonadaceae; genus Rhizorhabdus. The sequence continues at coordinate 504,034 of NZ_LMID01000013.1, read as the reverse complement.
CCGACGGCCGACCGGATCCGCCAGTGGGTCGAGGGGCGGCTGGCCGACGAGCAGCTGACCGAACCGCGTTGCGTCCTGCTGATGCTCGGCATCATGCGCTTCGGGCTGGTCAACGCCGCCTTCGGCCGTCCGACCGGCGATGCGGTGCTGCAGGGCGTCGCGCGGCGGATCGAGCGCGTGATCGACCGGATCGGCCTCGACAATACGATGATTGCGCGGACCGCCGGATCGGAGTTCGCCATCGCGCTCGGCGCGCCGGTGACCGCCGACACGGCCGAGCTGATCGCCAACCGGCTGGTCGAAAGCGTTGCCTGGCCGTTCGTGTCCGGAGATTCGCTCATCCCGCTGTCCTGCCGGGTCGGCATCGCCGCGATCGACGGCGATGCGCGGCGGGACGCGGGCACGCTGTTCCAGCGCGCGGCGGCGGCGCTCGCGGCGGCGAAGCATGGCGATACGGGCCTGGTCCGCGCGCTCGACGCCGACAGCGAGGCCGAGGCGCATCGCCGCAACCAGCTCGAGATCGACTTGCGCCGCGCGCTCGACCACGACCAGATCGACATTCTGTTCCAGCCGCAGGTCGACATCCGGTCGAGCCAGATCGTGGGGGTCGAGGCACTCGCCCGCTGGCGCCATCCACAACTGGGCGAACTTGGCGCCATTCCGCTGTTCGCGACCGCCGCCCGTTCGGACTTCGTCGTCCAGCTGTCGACCTATGTGCAGCGGCGCGCGGTCGAGGCGGCGGCGAGCTGGCCGGCGCATATGGGCAATCTGCGGCTGTCGGTGAACGTCACCGCCGCCGATATCGCCCGGCCCAATTTCGTCGACGATTTCCTCGCCATGGTCGACGATGCCGGCTTCCCGCGCGACCGGCTGACCGTCGAGGTCACGGAAAGCGGGCTCATCGCCGATCTGGTCGGTGCCGCCGGGCTCCTCTCCCAGCTACGGCGCGCCGGGCTGCGGGTGGCGATCGACGATTTCGGCACCGGCTATTCGAGCCTCGCCTATCTCAAGGCGCTGCCGCTCGATTATCTCAAGATCGACAAGACCCTTGCCGAGGACATCACCGGATCGACCCGCGACCGGATCGTCGTGCGGGGGGTGATCGACATGGCTCGCTCGCTCGGCCTCGCCGTCATCACCGAGGGGGTCGAGACCAAGGCCCAGCTCGCGCTGCTCGCGCGCGAGGGTTGCGATTATTATCAGGGCTATCTCTGTTCGCCACCGATCGACAGCGGAACGCTGGAGGCGATGATCGTCGACAAGGCGATGAGCACGGCGGAGTGATCCGGGCCGGAGCGCGCTTCCGCTAACCGACGATCTTCGCCAGACCTCGCGACAACTGCAGCGCCCCGTGCAGCCGGTGCGATGGATCCGGCCAGTGGCGGGTGATCACCAGCTTGCTGTCGGGGCGCAGGCGGGCGCTGTCCTTGAGCCGGTCGACATAGGCCAGCAGTCCCGGAAGGTCGGGGAAATTGTCCTCGTGGAAGGTCACCAGCGCGCCGCGCGGGCCGGTGTCGATCTTGGCGACGCAGGCCTTGCGGCAATTGAGCTTGATCTCGATCACCGTCAGCAGGTTCTGGGTCGCGGCCGGAAGCTTGCCGAAGCGGTCGATCAGCTCGGCGGCGAAGGCCTCGATCTCGGCGCGGGTCTCGACCTCGTTCATGCGGCGGTAGAGGCCCATGCGCAGGTCGAGGTCGGGAACATAGTTCTCCGGGATCAGGATCGGCGCGTCGACGTTGATCTGGGGCGAGAAACTCTCGCGCTTCAAGGGGGCGAGCCCGCCGGCCTTGGCTTCGAGGATCGCCTCCTCCAGCATCGACTGGTAGAGTTCGAAGCCGACCTCCTTGATATGGCCCGACTGCTCGTCGCCGAGCAGATTGCCCGCGCCGCGGATGTCGAGGTCGTGGCTGGCGATCTGGAAGCCCGCGCCGAGGGTGTCGATGTTCTGGAGAATGTGGAGCCGCTTCTCGGCGGTCTCGGTCAGTCCCTTGTCGCCGGTGGTCAGATAGGCATAGGCGCGCGTCTTCGACCGGCCGACCCGCCCGCGCAGCTGGTAGAGCTGGGCCAGGCCGAACCGATCGGCGCGGTTGATGATCAGTGTGTTGGCCGACGGTATGTCGAGCCCGCTTTCGATGATCGTGGTCGACACGAGGATGTCGAACTTCTTGTCGTAGAAGGCCGACATCCGCTCCTCGACCTCGCTCGCGGCCATTTGGCCGTGGGCGACGACATAGGAAACCTCGGGGACCTCCTTGCGCAGATATTCCTCGATGTCGGGCAGGTCCTTGATGCGCGGCGTGACGAGGAAGCTCTGCCCGCCGCGATAATGTTCGCGCAGCAGCGCCTCGCGGATCACGACGCCGTCCCAGGGCGCGACATAGGTACGCACTGCGAGACGATCGACCGGCGGGGTCTGGATCACGCTCAGTTCGCGCAGGCCCGACATCGCCATCTGCAGGGTGCGCGGGATCGGCGTCGCCGTCAGCGTGAGCATGTGGACGTCGGTCTTGAGCGCCTTCAGCCGTTCCTTGTGGGTGACGCCGAACCGCTGCTCCTCGTCGACGATGACGAGGCCGAGCCGTTTGAACTCGATCCCCTTGGCGAGCAGGGCATGGGTGCCGATGACGATGTCGATCGATCCGTCGGCCATCCCGTCCTTGGTCCGCTTGGCCTCGCCCGACGTGACGAGCCGCGAGAGATGGCCGATATTGACCGGCATGCCGTGGAAGCGGTCGACGAAGTTGCGGTAATGCTGGCGCGCGAGCAGCGTGGTCGGACAGATCAATGCCACCTGCATGCCCCCCATCGCCGCGACGAAGGCGGCGCGCAGCGCGACCTCGGTCTTCCCGAAGCCGACGTCGCCGCAGATCAGCCGGTCCATCGGCTTGCCCGCCGCCAGGTCCTCGATCACGTCGGCGATCGCGCGGTCCTGGTCCTCGGTCTCCTGATAGGGGAAGCGGTCGACGAACTCGTTGTAGCCGCTCCCGGGCTCGATCGCCTCGGCGGGGCGGAGCGCGCGCTCGGCGGCGGTCTTGATCAGCTCGCCTGCGATCTCGCGGATCCGCTCCTTCATCCGCGCCTTGCGAGCCTGCCAGGCGACCCCGCCCAGCTTGTCGAGCTGGACCCCCTCATTCTCGGCGCCGTAGCGGCTGAGCACGTCGATATTCTCGACGGGCACGTAGAGCTTGTCGCCGCCGGCATAGCTCAGCGCGACGCAGTCGTGCGGCGCCTTGGCGACCGGGATCGAGGTCAGCCCCTCATAGCGGCCGATGCCATGGTCCATGTGGACGACGAGGTCGCCGGGGCTGAGCGTCGCCAGTTCGGCAAGGAAGGCGTCTGCGGACTTCTTGCGCTTCTGCCGTCGGACGAGCCGGTCGCCGAGCATGTCCTGCTCGGTCAGCAGCGCGATGTCGCCGCTGGTGAAGCCATGGTCGAGCGGCAGCACGGCGAGCGCGACCCGAGCCATGCCGGATCCCAGCGATTTGCCGGATGCGGGCTGGGCGATCGCCGCCTGCCAGTCGTCGACCAGATCGACCCGGTCGAGACCGTGCTCCTGCAGCAGCCCCGCGAAGCGGTCGCGCGAGCCCGCCGAATAGTTGGCGAGCACAACACGCTTGCCCGCCTTGCCGAGCGCTTCGGCGTGCTCGACGACGGCGTCGTAGATGTTGACGCCCTGGTTGCGCTCGGGCGCGAAGTCGCGGGCGCCGTCCACGCCCAGGTCGATCACCCGCGCGCTTTCGGGCTCGGCGAAGGGGGTGACGAGGTGGATCGGCCGGTCGGCGATCGCCGCCTGCCATTCCCCGGCGCCCAGATAGAGCTCGTCGGGTTCGAGCGGACGATAGCTGCCCGGATCGCTGCTCCGCGCGCGGACCCGGTTGGCGTGATAGTCGCCGATCGCCTCGAAGCGGGCCTCGGCCGCCTTGATCGACCCCGCCTCGCGGACGATCAGGTCGTCGGGCGAGAGATGGTCGAACAGTGTCTCCAGCCGTTCCTCGAACAGCGGCAGCCAATGGTCCATGCCGGCGAGGCGGCGGCCGTCCGACACGGCCTGGTAGATCGGATCGCCCGTCGCGGCGGCGCCGAAACGCTCGCGGTAGCGGCCCCTGAAGCGCTTGATCGTCTCCTCGTCGAGCAGGGCTTCGGAGGCAGGCAGCAGCGTGAAGCCGTCGATCGGGCCGATCGTGCGCTGGTCGGTGGCGTCGAACTGGCGGACGCTCTCGATCTCGTCGCCGAAGAAGTCGAGGCGCAGCGCGTGAGGCTCGCCCGATGGGAACAGGTCGACAAGGCCGCCGCGCACCGCATATTCGCCATGGTCGGTAACGGTGTCGGTGCGGAGATAGCCGTTGGCCTGCAGCAGCGCTGCAAGCTTGTCGCGGTCGATCCGCTCGCCGGGGGCGAGCCGCGCGACGAGCTGGCGGATGCGGAAGGGGGTGAGTACCCGCTGGGTGACGGCGTTGACCGTGGTCGCGACCAGCGTCGGTCCGAGGGGTTTCGCCTGGAGTGCGTGGAGCGCCGCGAGCCGTTCGCTCGTCGCGCGGAGCGCCGGGCTGGCGCGATCATAGGGCAGGCAGTCCCACGCCGGAAACATCAGCACCGACAGCTCGGGCAGGAAATAACGCGCGGCGTCCGCCACCGCCTGCATCGCCTGGTCGTCGGCCGCGACGAAGACGACCCGGCCGTCCTTCGCAGCCACAGCGCGGGCAAGGTCGGCGAGCAGCCATGGCTGAAACCCCGACGGTGCGCGCGACAGGGTCAGGGCCTCGGAGGCCTTCAGGATGCGGGGGAGGTCGATCATGCTTTTCTGGTCTCGTCGTCCTGACGAACGTCAGGATCCATTGCCGCTAGGTTCGGAACTGGGGACGGTCGCCTCGATCACCGCGGGATGTCGACATAGTCGACGCGCTGCATCCGCTCCATCAGCGGCCCTTCCCACGCGGCCGGGACCGGGATGGTGCGCATGACCCAGCCGAGGATATCGGCGTCCTCCTGGTTGAGCAGACCTTCGAACCAGTCGAGCGCCTCCTCGTCCCAGCCCTGGTGCAGCCGGTCGAAAAAGCCGCCGATCATATAGTCGGCTTCCCTCGTTCCCCGGTGCCAGGCGCGGAAGCGCAGGCGTTTCAGACGGTCTTCGCGGTTCATAATCGTCCAATGCCGATGGGCCGGCGGGCGATTGGCAAGCCCGTCGGCGTAAAGTTAGAAGCGGAAATAAGCATTTTCCTGCCCGGCGCAATCGACCCGCGGCTCGGAAAATGCCACAGCGAAGGAATCCATGCGGCCCGATATCCTCAATCCGTTGTTCGCCGAGGTCGAGACGCTGAAAGGCGTCGGGCCGACTCTGGCCAAGCCGTTGCGCAAGCTCGCGCTCGAACGGGTGGTCGACCTGCTCTTCCATCTTCCGACCGGATCGGTCGATCGCAAGCCGGTCGAGACGGTCGAGGCCGAGGATAGCGGCCGGATCGTCACCGTCCGGCTGGTACCGATCAGCTACCGGGCCTCGGGCGGGCGCGGGCCCTTCCGGGTGGGCGCCACCGACCAGGCGGGCAACGTCGTCAGCCTCGTCTATTTCGGCGGCAATCCCGGCTGGGCGAAGAAGCTGTTGCCGATCGGCGAGCCGCGCATCGTCTCGGGCAAGCTCGAACTCTACGGGCAGGAATTGCAGATGGTCCATCCCGACCATGTCCTGCCGCCGGCCGAGGCCGCCGACCTGCCGACCCGAGAGAGCGTCTATCCGCTGTCGGAGGGGATCACCTCGCGGCGGCTCGGCCAGCTGATCGAGCAGGGGATCGAGCGCGCGCCGGAGCTTCCCGAATGGATCGAGCCGAGCCTGCTCCAGGCGCGCGGCTGGCCGGCCTGGCGCGAGGCGGTGGTGCGCGCCCATGCCGATGCGCAGGACGAACTGGCCCGCGCCCGGCTCGCTTATGACGAGCTGTTCGCCAACCAGCTCGCGCTGATGCTGGTGCGCGCCTCCTCGCGCAGGCGGCGCGGCCAGCCGCTGAAGGGCGACGGGCGGCTGCGCGACCAGCTCAGGCTGCCTTATGCGCCGACCGGAGCGCAGAGCCGCGCGGTCGCCGAGATCGAGGGCGATCTCGTCCAGCAGACTCCGATGACCCGGCTGCTCCAGGGCGATGTCGGATCGGGCAAGACGCTGGTCGCGACGATGGCCCTGCTCGCGGCGGTAGAGGCCGGCGCGCAGGGCGCGCTGCTCGCGCCGACCGAGATCCTCGCCCGCCAGCATTACGAGACGTTGAGCCGCACGCTCGCGGGTCTCCCCGTCAACGTCGCGATCCTGACCGGGCGCGAGAAGGGCAAGGCGCGCGAGGCGACGCTGATGGCGCTGGCCGACGGGTCGATCGACATCCTCGTCGGCACCCATGCGATCTTCCAGGAGAAGGTCGGCTACCGCAAGCTCGGCCTAGCCGTGGTCGACGAGCAGCACCGCTTCGGCGTCGCGCAGCGGATGATGCTGCAGGCCAAGGCCGAAAGGCCGCCGCACCTGCTGGTGATGACCGCCACCCCGATCCCGCGCACCCTGACGCTCAGCCATTATGGCGAGATGGACGTCAGCCGGCTGGACGAGATGCCGCCTGGCCGCCAGCCGATCGAGACGCGGGTGATCTCGGGCGAGCGGCTCGAAGAGGTGGCGCAGGCGCTCGGCCGCCATCTCGCGGCGGGCCGGCAGGCCTATTGGGTCTGCCCGCTGGTCGAGGAGAGCGAACAGTCCGACCTCGCCGCCGCCGAGAGCCGCGCCGAAAGCCTGCGCTTGTGGTTCGGCGACAAGGTCGGCGTCGTCCATGGCCGGATGAAGGGCCCCGAGAAGGACGCGGTGATGGCCGAGTTCCAGGCGGGCCGGATCGGCGTGCTGGTCGCGACGACGGTGATCGAGGTCGGGGTCGACGTGCCCAACGCGACCCTGATGATCATCGAGGGCGCCGATCGCTTCGGCCTGGCCCAGCTCCACCAGCTGCGCGGGCGGGTGGGGCGCGGCGACCAGCGATCGGTGTGCCTGCTGCTGCGCGGCAATGCGCTGTCGGAAACCTCGCGGGCGCGGCTGGCGCTGATGCGCGACACCAATGACGGCTTCCGCATCGCCGAGGAAGATCTGCGGCTGCGCGGCGCGGGCGAGATATTGGGTACCCGCCAGTCGGGCGAGGCGGCGTTCCGCCTCGCCGGGCCGGAGCGGACCGCCGCGCTGATCGAGGCCGCGACCCAGGACGCCCGGCTGCTGGTCGATCGCGACGGCGGCCTCGACAGCGAGCGGGGGCAGGCGGCGCGGATCGCGCTCTACCTGTTCGAGCGCGACGCCGCGGTGGGATTGTTGCGGGCGGGGTAGAACCTGGTTCGGTTAGATGCCGTGGGCGGGCAGGGAACGGTGCCTGGAGGTGCTCCGCTCCCTGGAGATTATCCCATCGGCCAGCGCTGGCGCTTGGCGCGCGCGGCGTTGAGCATCGCCGCGAAGGCATATTCGTCGATCGGCTTGATGAACTCGGCCCCGACCCGGCCGCCGAGTGACCAGACCACGCGCGCCGTCACCTGGCCGAGGCGCGGCAGGGCGAGCCGCACGATCGTGCCCTTTGGCGTCTGGCCATATTCGCGGACCATGAAGCCAAGCATCGATATGTTGACCAGCAACACGTCGCTCGCCTTGTGGTCCATCGTGAACATGCGGGTGGGCAGCGCCACTTCATGGCGTGGAGCACGGCGCTGCTCGGCATATTTCGCGTCGTCATCGATCGACGACGTCGACGTTTCGGCAGTCTGGGTCATGCTCTCATGTCCTTGTTGCAACACGAGAATTGCCTACCGCCTTTGCGAAGCTCTTAATCGTTTCGGTTAGCGGCAGGTTAACGGCGAATATCGGCGCCATCGTCATACCTTCGGCCTAAGGCCGGTGGCATTCTCCGTCGCCCACCGGTCAGCGTCGAAGGTCGGCGGGTAGGGTCGGCTGGGAAATGATCGCTTCCATCCGCTTCCAGCGCGCCTGCGAATCGCGTCCGGCCCGGGCGAGGTCGGCCGTGACCATGTCCTGGCCGAGGCCATAGTTGATCACATAGCTGCGGTAATTCTCGGTGAAGCTCAGCGACTGTTCGGCGCGCTTGCGGCTGACGAGCTGGTATTTCTGGATCAGGTCGAGCGCCGCAGAGCGATCGACCTTGCCGTCGAGATACATCGCCGCGATCGTCATGCGGGCACCCGCCAGCTGGTGGAGCAGGTCGAGCAGCCGGTCATAGGCGGCGGCGCCGGCCGGATCGAGCCCGGCGATCGGATAGAGCCGCGAGGCCTCGAACCTGGCGCGCTCGGCCCCGGGGAAGGCGAGGTCGATGCCGGCGTTGGCCGATCCCTCGGCGATGAAGCTCTGCGGGCTGAACAGCGGGTAGACGGTGAACTCCACCCAGCCCCTGGCGCGGGCGAGGTTGCGTTCGAGCAGCATGTTGAGCGCGTGATGGCCGGGATAGCCCTCGTGGCAGCCGAGATCGACCGCGCGGTCGATCCGCACGGGCAGGTCGGTGTTGACCTGGATCAGGCTGTGTGCGTCGCCCTTGTACCAGTTGTAGCCCGACCAGCTCTTGCCGGTGACGAACTCGAGCTCGAACCGCTCCTGCGCGGGCAGCTTGATATGCGCCACCGTCCGCGCCCGGCATTCGGCGATCGCGGCGCGCATCACCGGCTCTAGCTTGTCGGTGGGTATGACGAAGCGGTTCTGCCAGTCGTCGACCCGCTGCCAGAGCGGCCCGTCACCCGGGACGATCGCCGCGATCTTCGCCAGCGCGGGATCATAGGCGGCAAGCGGCTTGAGCTGCGGACGGACGGCGAACAGGCCCTCGGCCTCGTCGGCGAAGCTGAACTTCGTGCCGGCCATCATCGCCAGCCGGGTCTCGGCGGCCTTGAGTTGGGCGGTGAGGAAGCGCTGGCGGATGCGGTCCTCGGGCGTCAGCGTCGCGGGCTTGACCGCGTCCAGCCGTGCCACCAGCGCGTGGGCGTCCGTGCGCAGCGTTGCGACGTCGCGCGGCTTCGCCTTCGCCGCTTCGGCCCAGTCCTTCGGGCCGTAATAGGCATCCACATAGCCCTCTTCGCGCTCGCCCGCCTCCAGTGTCAGGTGGACATAGTCCGCCGCTATGCCGTCGAGCGGCGACGGCGCCCGCTTGGCGGCAACGGCGAGGAACAGGGCGGCGGCGAGGAGCAGGGTGCGGGTCATGGCACCTGCATAATCGTCAATCGGGTGTCGCTCCAGCGCAGGCTGGAGCCCATGTCTGCTTTCTTGCGCGATGCCATCCCGGTGGAGGCAGACACGAACCCCGGCTTTCGCTGGGGTGACGGTTATGGGACGAGCAATCCGTGCTTCTTCTTGCCCAGGCTGAGTTTGATTTCCTTGGTCCCGGGAACCGTCACCATAAGGGTTGGATCCTTGACGACCTCGCCATTCAGGCGAACCGCGCCTTCCTCCAGCTTCCGCTTCGCTTCGCCGCGAGATGCGGCAAAACCGATTTGAACGACGGCGTCGAGGATGTTGGTCCCTTCCTCGCCAACCCCCAGCGTCGGCAGGTCGCCACCGGCCTGACCCTCCTCGAAGGTCTTGCGTGCGGTTTCGGCGGCGGCGGTGGCGGCTTCGGCGCCGCGGCACATCGTCGTCGCGGCATTGGCGAGGACGATCTTGGCCTGGTTGATCTCCTGGCCTTCGAGCGCCTCGAGCCGGGCGATCTCGTCGAGCGGCAGGTCGGTGAACAGGCGCAGGAAGCGGCCGACGTCCTTGTCGTGGGTGTTCCGCCAGAACTGCCAATAATCGTAGGCCGGCAACGATTCCTCGTTGAGCCACACCGCGCCGGACATCGTCTTGCCCATCTTGCCGCCGTCGGCGGTGGTGATGAGCGGGGTGGTCACGCCGTAGACCTCGGTGCCGAGCATGCGCCGCGACAGTTCGATGCCGTTGACGATGTTGCCCCACTGGTCCGATCCGCCCATCTGCAGCCGGCACTGGCGGCGCTTGGCCAGTTCCATGAAGTCATAGGCCTGCAGGATCATGTAGTTGAACTCGAGGAAGCTCAGCGACTGCTCGCGGTCGAGGCGCAGCTTGACCGAGTCGAAGCTCAGCATCCGGTTGATCGAGAAATGCTGGCCCACCTCGCGCAGGAAGGGGATGTACTCCAGCTTGTCGAGCCAGTCGGCATTGTCGACCATCACCGCGTCGGTGGGGCCGTCGCCGAAGGTCAGGAAGCGTTCGAAGATCCGTTTGATCGATGCGACGTTGCCCGCGATGATCTCGGTCGTCATCAGCTTGCGGGCTTCGTCCTTGAAGCTCGGATCGCCGATCTTGCCGGTGCCGCCGCCCATCAGGACGATCGGCTTGTGCCCCGCCTGCTGCATGCGCCGCAGCAACATGATCTGCACCAGGCTGCCGACGTGGAGCGACGGCGCGGTCGGGTCGAAGCCGATATAGCCGGGCACGATCGCGGTGGCGGCGAGCTTGTCCAGCCCCTCCGCATCGGTGATCTGGTGGATATAGCCCCGCGTGTCGAGCAGGCGCAGCAGGTCGGAACGATATTCGGTCATAGCGCGCGGGCCGTTAGCATGGCCGGGCCCGATCGTCATGCTGAACTTGCTTGCGCGATGCCGCTTCGCCGGGGAAAGAGGAGGCATGACGAAGATGCTGGCCGTAGGGCTGATGTCGGGCACCTCGCTCGACGGGATCGATGCCGCGCTGATCGAGACGGACGGGGCTGGCCATATCCGGCCGATCGCCTTCCGCTCCGATCCCTATAGCGGCCAGGCGCGCGACCAGTTGCGCGAGGCGGCGGCGCTGGCGCTGAGCTTCGAGACGCCGCGCCGGAGCCCGAAGATCGCCGAGGCCGAGGAGATGCTGACGCGGCGCCACGTGCTCGCCGTGCGACAGCTGCTCGCGACCGCGCAGGTCGACCCCGCGCAGGTCGACGTCATCGGCTTCCATGGCCAGACCATCGCGCATCGCCCCGACCGCGGCTGGACCTGGCAGATCGGCGACGGCGCCGCGATGGCGGCGGCGCTCGGCATCCGCGTGGTCAACGATCTGCGCGCGGCCGACGTCGCGGCGGGCGGGCAGGGCGCGCCGCTGCTCCCGGTCTACCACCGGGCGCTGACCGCCGGGATGGACGGGCCGGTCGCGGTGCTGAACCTGGGCGGCGTCGGCAACATCACGTGGCTGGGTGCGGCGGAGGGCGAATTGATCGCCTTCGACACCGGCCCCGCCAACGGCCTGATCGACGACTGGATGCTCGCCGAAACCGGGTCGCCCTACGACGCCCATGGTGCCTTCGCCGCGCGCGGCACGGTCGACCGGACGGTGCTCGACGCGATGCTCGACAATGCGTGGTTCGACGCGCCGCCGCCCAAGTCGCTCGACCGCGCCGACTTCACCATCGAGCCGGCGCGGAGCCTTCCCGCCGCCGACGGCGCCGCGACCCTGACCGCCTTCACCGCCGCGACGGTCGCGCTGGCCCTGCGCCACCTGCCGGCGCCCCCGAAGCGGCTGATCGTCGCGGGCGGGGGGCGGCACAATCCGACCCTCATGAAAATGATCGCGGACGCCACGCGGATAGCGGCGGAACCGATCGAGGCGCTCGGCTGGAACGGCGACGCCACCGAGGCCGAGGGCTTCGCCTATATGGCGGTGCGCAGCCTGAAGGGGCAGCCGATCAGCTACCCGGGCACCACCGGGGTGGCGGAACCGCTGACCGGCGGCGTGGTGCACGAGGTCTGAGCCGCCAGGCCGTCATGCCGGCGGCGGCTGGCATCTCGGGAGAGGGCGCCGCCGCGTCTCTCCGGAGACCCCAGCCTTCGCTGGGGTGACGGGGAGGGGGAGACCGCTCCTCCGTAGGCGTCATTTCTTCCGGGCCAGGCTCCGCATCGCATCCTCCAGCCCCGACAGGGTCAGGCCGAACATGCGGTTCTGCATGATCTCCCGGATCATGCGGGTCGACTGGCTGTGCATCCAATAGGCTTCGGGGGTCGGGTTCAGCCACACCGCCGAGGCGTAGACGTTGAGCATGCGCTTGAGCCAGACCTCGCCCGGCTCCTCGTTGAAATGCTCGACCGACCCGCCCGGCTGCGCGATCTCATAGGGGCTCATCGCCGCGTCGCCGACCATCACCAGCTTATAGTCGTGGCCATATTTGTGGAGGATGTCCCAGGTCGGCGTCCGCTCCTGGAAGCGGCGCTTGTTGTCCTTCCACACGCCTTCGTAGATGCAGTTGTGGAAATAGTAGAATTCGAGATGCTTGAACTCGGCGGTCGCGGCCGAGAACAGCTCCTCGCACAGCTTGACGTGCGGATCCATCGACCCGCCGATGTCGAGGAAGAGCAGCAGCTTGACCGCGTTGCGCCGCTCGGGCCGCATATGGATGTCGAGGAAGCCGCGCCGCGCGGTCCCGTCGATCGTGCCCTCCAGGTCGAGCTCGTCGGCCGCGCCCTCGCGCGCGAAGCGGCGCAGGCGGCGCAGCGCGACCTTGATGTTGCGGGTCCCGAGCTCGACGTCATTGTCGAGATTCCGGAACTCGCGCTTCTCCCACACCTTGATCGCGCGCTTGTGGACGCTCTGGCCGCCGATCCGCACGCCTTCGGGATTGTAGCCCGAATTGCCATAGGGCGAGGTGCCGCCGGTGCCGATCCACTTGCTGCCGCCCTGGTGCTTGCCTTCCTGCTCCTCGAGCCGCTTCTTCAGCGTCTCCATGATCTCGTCCCAGGAGCCGAGCGCCTCGATCTTCGCCATTTCCTCGGGGCTCAGATATTTCTGGGCGATCGCCTTCAGCCAGTCCTCGGGGATCTCCTCGCCCGCGGCCCGCTGGTCGAGCACGCCCCGGAACACCTTGCCGAACACCCGGTCGAAGCGGTCGAGCAGCGCTTCGTCCTTCACATAGGTCGCGCGGGCCAGATAATAGAATTCCTCCGGGCTCCACCCGATCACGTCGCGGTCCAGCGCCTCGAGCAGGGTCAGGTGCTCCTTGAGGCTGGCGGGGATGCCCGCGCTGCGCAATTCGTCGAGGAAGCCCAAGAACATCAGACGGCCATAGCGCGTTTGTCATGATGGCGCGACCACCACAATGCGAACAGGCTGACGGCCGCCGACAGGCTGAGATAATAGCCGACGAAGGCGAGGCCGCCGCGGTCGGCGAGCCACTGCGCGACCAGCGGAACCGGCGCCGCGCCGAGGATGCCGGCGATGTTGAAGGTCATCGACGCGCCGGTGTAGCGCACCCGCGGCGGGAACAGCGACGGCAGGAAGGCGCCGAGCGGGCCGTAGACGAAGCCCATCATGAACAGCGCCAGCACCAGCCAGCCCGCGATCAGCGGCAGCAGGCCGCCGACGAACATCGGCCCGAGCAGCGCGCCGGTCGCGATCGTGCCGACGCAGCCGGCGATCAGCACGTAGCGGGCGCTCTTCACGTCGGACCACCAGCCCGCCAGCGCGATGCCCAGCGCCATGAACAGGATCGCGACGATCTGGATCGACAGGAAGGTCTCCTTGGGCACGCCCAGGCTCTTGGTCGCGTAGCCGAGCGCGAAGGCGGTCGCGAGATAATAGGTCGCGAAGCAGGCGATCGCGGCGAAGGTGCCCGCGAAGGTCGGGCCCAGATGCTCGCGGAACAGCTCGGCGATCGGCACCTTGGGCGGCTCGGCCTCCGCGATCGCCTTGCGGAAGGCGGGGGTCTCGGTCAGCTTCAGCCGCACCCACAGGCCGAGCGCGACCAGCACCGCCGAGCCGAGGAAGGGCAGGCGCCAGCCCCAGTCGAGGAACTCCTGCGGGGTCAGCCACAGGCCGAGCACCAGGAACAGGCCGTTGGCGGCGATGAAGCCGACCGGCGCGCCGAGCTGCGGGAACATGCCGAAGCGGCCGCGCAGGTGCGGCGGGGCATTCTCGACCGCGAGCAGCGCCGCGCCGCCCCATTCGCCGCCCAGCCCGATGCCCTGGCCGAAGCGCAGGATGCACAGCAGCAGCGGCGCGACCCATCCGATCATCTGGTAGGTCGGCAGGAAGGCGATCAGCGTGGTCGACGCGCCCATCAGCAGCAGCGAGGCGACCAGGGTCGACTTGCGCCCGATCCGATCGCCATAATGGCCGAACAGCCAGGCGCCGAGCGGCCGGGCGAGGAAGGCGAGGCCGAGGCTGGCATAGGCCGAGAGAAGCTGCGCCGACGGCGATTCCGCGGGGAAGAACAGGGGGCCGAACACCAGCGAGGCGGCGGTCGCGTAGATGTAGAAATCGTAGAACTCGACCGACGTGCCGACGAGGCTCGCGATCAGCACCCGGCGGGTCGACGGCTTGGCGTCCGTGATGGCCATGAAAATCCCCTCTCGTCGCGCCGGATTGGCGCGACGGAGGGGCGCGGTCAACCGCGTTTGCGACTTTCCCCCTCCCGCGCGGGGAGGGGATGGGGGAGGGGGATGGTCGCATCAGGCGGGGACAGGTCGCATCAGCGGCACTTGGCGTTGCCGCGGTCGATCGACCGGCCGAGCAGGGCGCCGCCGCCGGCGCCGAGCAGCGTGCCGAGGGTCGACGAGCGGCCGTTGTCGAGCGCGTTGCCGAGCAGGCCGCCGGCGAGCGCGCCGACGATCAGGCCGGTCGTGCCGTCCGAGCGGCGGCAATAATAGCGGCCGTCATTGCCGCGATAGATGCGGTCGTTCCGGGCCAGGCGGCGCTCCTTGTAATAGCGGCCGTCGCGATAATAGCGGTCGGCATAATAGCGGTTGCCGTTGCGCGGATCGGGCTTGTTCCAGTCGTAGCGGCGACCCTCGCGCCAATCGCGCCGGTCATCGCGCCGGTCGTCGCGCCGGTCATGGTGACGATCGTCGCGGCGCTGGGCGGCGGCCGGCTCGACGGCGACGACCGCCGGCGCGATGGTGGCGGCCATGGCGATCGCCAGGATGAACTTACGCATCATATTTCTCCCGTCCGAAATGGGACGGAGGCAGAACGGCAGCGGCCGCGCAAGGTTGCGTGAACCGCAAACTACGTCACGTTCATGCGCAGGACAGGCAGGCAGGGCCAGGATCGGCCCATCGCCCGCAGGCTGGTTGAGGGGCCCGACGAGCGTCCGCGGAGAGAGCCCTGGCGGGAGGCTCGGCGAGAGATCCGGAGAAAGGCCCGGCGGGAGGATGGCGCGGGCTTTTCAGCACGGAGGCGGAACCACTTTCTCCCTCCACGGGTTTGACGGCCTGAGACATGACGGACTGTTCCAAGGAGAGTGACATGCGCAAGTTCATGATCGCGGCGGGTGTCGCCGCCCTGGCGATGGGCCAGGCGGGCCAGGCCGAAACCGTGTGCAAGCAGGATTCGACCGGGCGCACCGTCGCCACCATCGCCGGCGCCGGGATCGGCGCGATCCTCGGCCGCGTCATCGACGGCGGCCGGCACAAGGAGGTCGGCACGATCGTCGGCGGTGTCGCGGGCGGCGTCGCCGGCAACCAGCTCGCCAAGGGCGGCGACAAGTGCCAGGTGTCCTATGGCTATTATGACGAGAGCGGCCGCTGGCACGCCAACCGCATCTCCGACCGCGAGGCGCAGGGCTATTACGACCGCGACAACCGCTGGGTCGCGGGCGCGCCCAACGGCTATTATGATCGCAACAACCGCTGGGTCGCCTTCGACGGCGACGCCCAGAACTCGGGCTATCGCGACCGCGACGGCCGCTGGGTCCCGGTCGGGGTGAGCGGCTATTATGCCGCCGACGGCCAGTGGGTGCAGGCGACCGCCCCCGGCTATTACGACACGCGCGGCCGCTGGGTCGCCGGCCCGACCTCGGGCAGCTACGATGCCAATGGGCGCTGGATCGCGAACAGCCGTTCGGGCGAGCCGGTCGGCTATTGGGAAGCGCGCAGCGCGCCCGGCTATTACGACGCCAACGGCCGCTGGGTGCGCGGCCAGACCACCGGCTATTACGACGCGCGCGGCCGCTGGGTCTCGAAGGGCGCGGTGAACGTCGCCGCCCGCAACATGGACGTCGACACCCGCGCCGCCCGGATCGAGCAGCGCATCGCCCGCCAGCGCGATCGCGGCGCGATCAGCAAGTCCGAGGCCAGCCGCGCCCGCAGCGAGCTCGCCTCGATCCGTCGCGACGAGAGCAACATGCGCCGCTCGGGCAACCGGCTGACCCCGAACGAGGAGTCGGTGCTGCACCAGCGGCTCGACAAGCTGGTCCAGCAGCTGCGCGCCGACCGCAACGACCGGGATCGCTGGGACGGCTGACCGCCAGCGTCCGGCCGGATCAGGGGGCGGAGCTTCGCGGCTCCGCCCCTTTTTCATGCCCGTCGCCGGCCAGCGGGCGGCGCGCTCGGGCCCGCGGTCGCCCCGCCCGGCGGCAGGCCGGGACGCGCCGATATCCGGGTGCATGGGGTTGTCCGCGCGTTTTTTTGTTTTTTCTTCCGCGCCGCCGTCCGATCGCAACCGCATCGCCGTCTCGACGAGGCGCCGGCCGGCCCCGGCGTCGATCCGCAGCGCCGCCGCCTGGGCCCGCAGGCGCAGCTGCAGGAGGCGCAGGGTGAGGCTGGCCTGCCGTATGCGGCGCGCCATCGCGGCGACATGCGCCGAGCGGCCGCCATGCTTCCAGGCATTGCGATTGCCGCGCGGCGCGCCGCTGCCCTTGCCGCCATGCATCCGGCACCGCCGATGGCCCTGCACCGCCGGCGAGCGGCACGCTTCGCCCGACCGCGTGCGCGCGCCGCAGCGGGGGGCCTTGGCGAGGATATCGGGCTGCATAAGCGGGCCTTGGGATCTGTTGTGGGGACCGGATTGCTTAGCGGAAGGGGAGGGGAATGGCAAGAACAAAAAGGGAACAATATTTGGTGGCACGGATGAGATTTGGGAGAAAGCGGGGGGGGGGGCGAGCGCGTGGATATGACCGGACTGTGGGAAGACTCCCGGCATCAACGACTGGCGATCGGCCATCCCGCTGACGGATCTTCGGCCGCTGTCTGGCGGATGCCATGTCTGGAATTGGTGATTAGCGGCCATCGGTGCGATGAGCCGCGAAGACCGAGATGGGGCCGATTTCAGAACGGCAGGTTCCGGGCCGCCTTGTTAAGACAGCTGCCGTTCGCCAACTTAAGATCCTTTAGACCGCACGCATCAGAACCCGAAGTCGCTCGCTGTGATCTCCCCAGGATTTACACCGATCAGGAGCACGGCGGCCTGTACTGTCGAAGAATTGAGGTGGAAGAAAAGATAGGTATCGTGGCCGACACCGATCGCGGCGGTCTCGCTGTCGCCGGGGTTATTGTCGAGAAGGGTCTGCGCTAGGGTTGCGGCGGCCTGGGCATCGGTCGCCGCACCGACGAGAATGTTCTGCGGCGTGGAAAAGGCGAGGTGATCCTCGCCGTGGTGGAAATCGGTGACGATATCGACCCGGTAGGCATCGGGGCCGGTGGTGGTGAACTCTGCGGCGACCGCAGATGCGTCCCTCGGGTCGTCAAACCGGAATACATCGCTTCCTTCTCCACCGGTAAACAGATCGTAACCACGACCGCCGGAAAGCACATCGTTACCCTTGTCGCCCATCAGGACATCGTTGCCGTCGCCGCCCTGTATCTGATCATTGCCCTGGCCGCCGCGCAGAGAATCATTGCCATTGTCACCAATAATTGTGTCATCGCCAAGGTTGCCGTTTACCGTGTCGTTACCTGCGGGAGGGCCATTGGGCAGACCGCTGCCTCCGAAGATAAAGTCATTCCCTGAACCTCCATTGATCCGGTCTGACCCCGCTCCGCCGTCAATTCGATCGTCTCCCGCATTGCCTTGCAGATAATCACTTCCTTCATCGCCGGAGAGGGTGTCCGGACCATCCAGTCCGCCGCCACTGGACTGACCGTAGATATGATCATTGCCTGCGCCGCCATTTATGTGGTCGGCACCAGGGCCGCCAGATACAACGTCGTGTCCATCATAGCCGAAGAAAGTATCGCTACTGGATCCGCCCATCACGATATCGTCTCCGGCAAACAGCGGATATGGCCCACCCACCGCGAGCCATGTGGTCAGGCTGGCAACGCTAATCTGCACATCCTCAATATCGTAAGTCGGTGTGCCGTTCTGGATACCATGTATTTCCGTAATGACGCCTTGGGTCGGTTGGCCGTCACCCGCATAGCGGAAGCCTGAGCCCCGGATCGTCAGCACATATTGGTTGTTATGAACGTCTATCGTGAAGGCGGTGGATGATTTTTCAGAAAACGTCGCCACGTCGAAATCGATCAGAGCCAACGGATCGAGGTAGACCGCTGGGCGGTAATTCTCAGGATAAACGGTTGTGATCGACGCCATCGTTTGACCTCTCCAATCGTCCAACTCGTAAAACCGTACGGGCGGGGGCGCACGTAATTTCGTAACCATTACGGACAAAACTTATGGCAGCTTCTGGGATCGGGCGCGCTTACCCGCAATGGCTGGAATTAGGGCGCGAAGCGGTCGCGGTGGTTTGCCTGAATGAACAGCAGCTTTTGGAAAGTTCGGTCCGAGCGTCGAACATCCGAGATTCAAGGCGTTTCGGGACTGCCCGCTTTTAGGATCGTTTTAAAGCCTCGCAGCTTGAACAGGTTGCAAACAAGCGCTTCGTCTCATCCGACGGGAGCAAGGAAGCGGGACCCCGGGTCTGGCCAGGGGTGACGATAGCGGGGGTGTTTCGTCGGGCGGTGGGTGGCACGTCCGACGCTGTGGTATGCGCTTACTCCGCAGCGACCCCGGCATGAGTTCCGGGGACACAATACAAATTTCTGCTCGATCTCGGACTGAATCCGGCAGGAAAAAATCTACGTGCGGTCGTTATAATTATTATCAATCCTCGGAAATTGAGATTCAGTAGCGGTCTTTGGACGGACGTGCTTCACTGCCCGAATGTGCCGATGGATAAACGCGACGATCGCATTGGCCATGTTGGCGGCGATGTCGGTGCTTGGTAGCTGTAGCCGGCCCATCTCTGATCCCGAGAAGCTCAGGGCAATCCATGCCGAAGCTCAAGCACTGATGAAGTCGCATCTGCCCGAACAGCCGGGCAGCCGGCGAAGTGTCCCGGTGCGGCAATGGCCGAGGGTTATCGCCGGTCTTCGCCCTCAAAGTGTGACGGTTTACGCATGGGGCGTTGATATAACGACCAAAGCCGGTTTTGATGGAGGCTGGGGCTATGAAGTGCCACGACGTAAGTCGGACCTTCCAATGCCCGCAGCTTGTTATTCGGAGCCAAGCCCGGGCGTGTTCTGGCATGGGCCGTGCTGACGCATCTGCCACGATAGTTGACGGTCTGTTTACGGGTTCACGGCTTCATTGAGTTCCGGGGACGCAATGCAAATTTCTGCTCGATAAGCGCATCCGGCAGAGGGAAATTCGCGTCAGCCGGCTTCATGTCATGAACCCGATAGATGGTACCGTGCGGATGTGGAGGCTTGATTATCGCGTTCAGCCGCCACGGAGCGCGATGAATAGGATTTGCCCAGCGGGCAAGCCGACAATCAGGACGAAGGACGCAGCGCTGAGGTACTGGGGCCACGCGCGGGTGGTGGCAGGACGCCGATAAACGAGCGCGCCGTTTGCGAGCGCGACAATGGCGAGCGTTGCGACAACTGACATGTTCCGCACGTTGGGCCCTGTCGCCATTGCCCCCATTATAAACCAGATAGCGCCGAGTTCGAGCAGGGCGATTATCACCACCACGCAAGCCAGGGCGCGTTGCCGGGAAGACCGGCGATCGGGCGCCGAACTATCAACTAGTGACGCCAACAGCGCGTATATAAGGAATAGTGCGAGCGCGATTGCAACGGGGAAGGCCATGGACACATGTACCTGCTTTTAGGCGGTCTACACAAATTACCTATGGGCGAGTTTTTTCAGAGGCGCGTGTTGGGCGCGAGAATTATGGGGAAGAATAGTAAATGCCCAGAGTTTCTATTTGAACCCGCCGCTGCTTCAGCGAAGCTTGCTGCTGCTGGAGAATAGAACCACCTATATAAAATGGTCGGTAGTAATGGCGTAGCCGCCACCGACATAGTCAAACGAGCCGCCGTCAATCAGGACCGCTGAATCGACGGTGCCGCCTCCGTTGGATGCCCAGAGCATGACGGTCTGGCCCGAAGCATAGATGAATGCCACCTCGCGATTACCCGCATGCTGATCGAGCAAGGTCTGGGCGTAGGCGCGTGCTTGCTCAGGCGTCGCCAGCGAGGCGTCTCTTCCCCCGACTAGAATGCTATCCGGCTCGAAACCGAGCGAAAAATGATCCGTCAGTTGACTGAAGTATGCGAGGCTGTCGACATCCCGCATGGTCGCGCCGATCGGGCTCGTGTCAGGACCGAACACGAAGATGTTGGCGCCATCGCCACCGTCGAGAAGGTCCACGCCGCGATCCCCCATCAGGATATCGTTGCCGTCGCCACCTGTGATAGTGTCATTGCCTTGGCCGCCGCGGAGAACGTCATGCCCGTCTTCGCCGCTGATGACGTCATCGCCGAGATTGCCGTTGACGGTATCATTGCCAGCATCGCCTGAGATGGAGTCCTGCCCCTGACCGCCATAGAGCCGGTCCGAGCCGTCTCCGCCGGAAATATAGTCATTTCCGGCATTTCCATGGATATAGTCCGAACCGCCGTCGCCGAGCAGCGCATCATCGTCCTCGCCACCACCGCTGGGCGAATGCCCATATATATGATCGTTGCCATCGCCGCCGATGATCGTGTCGCGCCCCGCTCCACCGATGAAGATGTTGTGGCCGGCGACGTCACGCAGAACATCTTCGCCAGCGGTCCCGCGCAACTCATCATTGCCAGGCAGAAGCAATTTGAGTGGATCCGCCTGGATGCGGCCCGACGATATATCGTTCAACAGCTGGAAAAAATCGGACGCGGAGGCGTGCAACCCCGTCAAGCTGGTAACATGGCCCCCTATGTCGCTGATCTGCACACCGGTGATGATGCCGCTGATCGGCTCGCCATCATCATTATAGCGGACGCCTTCACCCGAAAAGGAGAAGGTGCCGGGCAGGCGGCCGTCGACATCAGCCACACCCACTGTACTGACGACCAGTTCGGTGCTCGTCCTGACCAGAACTTGTGTTCCCGGTCTGACCAAAGCGATGAAATCGGCATCCATTCTGATTGGTGAATTTCCCAACCCCGTCACCAGCATAAGGCCCTCCGTTCGATGGGGAGGACGATGCACGGGGCATGCAGATCGTCAATGCCAGATAGCTCGGTTATGGAGGTCGACATGGCCCGGAGCTCCTGAGAGTTCCGGAGTTCGGGGGCAGCGTACACGCCCTTGGGCTTGCTATGCGACCGGATAGGGGTGGAGACCTGTAATTCGATATGACATTATTCAGCGAAGGGCACCGGAAAACTCAGCCACCAACTAGGTGGTGAGCATAAATGAAGCAGGTAAGAATGCCGATCTCTCACGGCTTGTCAGTGCAGGTATTCATCCCCCATCATGAAGTGCTTCTTTACATATGGAGGCCGAAGGTTGGAAGTTGAACTAGGTTGGATAGTGATAGCGTGCTCGCTAGGTGTCGTCACACTTATTGCTTTGATCATTGAGGGCGCAGTAACCGGGTGCGTAAGAGAGCGGTTCTTTAGGCGGCATAGGACGACAGAGCCTGTCCAGTATTATGGCACCATGGCTCTCTATTTCATGTTGGCGGTGGTAATATCGCTCGCCGCTTTGCGCGAGATTGGATTGTGGCGGGGTTAAGCTCCATCGGTCGGGCTCGCGCATAGACCGAGCTTGTCCAAAATGCGGATGTCTGCAATCGGGTCGGGTCCGGACTGGCCGCTTTCAGGCGTATTCCAGGGGCACGCACCTGAGTTCGCTGCAAGCGAGCCCTCCGTTCCATCGGACGGGAGCAAGGAAGCGGGACCCCGGGTCTGGCCCGGGGTGACGATAGGGGGGGCGTTTTGTCGGGCGGTGGGTGGCACGCCCGACGCCTTGGGGCGCCGTGGTGCGCGCTTACTCCGCCGCGACCCCGTCACCAGCATATGGCCCTCCGTTCCATCGGGAGGACGATGCTCGGGGCATGCAGATCGTCAATGCCAGATGGCTCGGTAATGGAGGTCGACATGGGCCGGAGTTCCTGAGAGTTTCGGACTTCCGGGGGTAGCGTACGCGGTGTCGCGGCTAGGTCGCTTCGACCTTCGAAATGGGGGGGCAGAATTTCCGCTATTGATCCAATCTGAAGCCAAACCGGTCGTCAGTGGATACTCGTGGCAGTAACATTGCTGTCCTGATGGAACAGAAGTCCAGCGAACTTGAATTGCGCGGTGGAGCAGAAAGCCATCGCTTTACCAGCGGACAATGGAATGAAATCCGCGTTGAAGTCCTTCCCGCCAATGGCGAGCGCTACCTTGCCGGTGTCGGAAATCGAGAGATTGAACGGGACGCTTGCTTCGGTTTCAAGCTGAGTGACGGTCGCGCGTTTCATGTCGTCCCCGCGCTTCAAGTACAGGATGATATCGAATCGGGTTGCGCGAGGGCGGGGGACTACGATTTGGAACCCGACGCTGTTATTCCCGTCCGAACTCACCAGACGCGCACCGGCCACCGGCAGGTTGGCACCGGAGCGAGTTCGCACCAGTTGGACCGAACCTTCGATCTTCATCGGTCCGCCGACATCCTGTGATACGGACGAGTAGTTATCCGCAGGGACATCACAATCGAAAGTTATAGGTCCGGCAGACGCCTGCGCGGGGTAACTGACGGCCATGGCGAGCAATGTCAAAAAGAGTGGATTGATCCTCGTCATGCTTTCCCCCCGGCTTGCGCAGCAAACGGCCCAATCCACAGATGGTCGGCTATTGGGGTTACTAACGCAACTCTGGAACGACGCCGTTTGGGTCGGGTCCGGACTGGCCGCCTTCAGGCGTGTCCAGGGCCACGCGCCTGAGTTCGCTGCAAACAAGCGCTCCGTCCCATCCGACGGGAGCAAGCAAGCGGGACCCCGGGTCTGGCCCGGGGTGACGATAGCGGGGGCGTTTCGTCGGGCGGTGGGTGGCACGCCCGACGCCTTGGGGCGCTTTGGTGCGCGGTTACTCCGCCGCGACCCCGGCATGGCCGAACAGGCCGCCGTCGGCGCTGTCCTCGTTGGCCGCGGCCGCGTTCTTGGCGGTCATGCGGTTGTCGAAGGCGTCCCAGACGTCGCTCCACTGGCCCCGCGTCGCGGCCTTCGAATATTCGGTCGCGCGGGTCTCGAAGAAATTGGCGTGCTCGACGCCGTTGAGCAGCGGCGCCAGCCAGGGCAGCGGATGCTCCTCGATCATGTAGATCGGCTTGAGGCCGAGCTGGCCGAGGCGCCAGTCGGCGATGTAGCGGACATATTTCTTGATGTCCTTCGGGGTCATGCCGCTGACCGGGCCCATCTCGAACACCAGGTCGATGAAGGCGTCCTCGATCCGCACCGTCTTCTGGCACATGTCGAGGATGTCCTCCTTGACCGCGGGGGTCAGGCAGTTGCGCTCCTTGCAGAAGGCGTGGAACAGCCGGATGATCCCCTCGCAGTGGAGCGTCTCGTCGCGGATCGACCAGGTGACGATCTGGCCCATGCCCTTCATCTTGTTGAAGCGCGGGAAGTTCATCAGCATCGCGAAGCTGGCGAAGAGCTGGAGCCCCTCGGTGAAGCCGCCGAACATCGCCAGGGTGCGCGCGATATCCTCGTCGCTGTCGACCCCGAAGGTCGCGAGGTAATCGTGCTTATCCTTCATTTCCTTATACTGCATGAAGGCGCTGTATTCGGTCTCGGGCATGCCGATCGTGTCGAGCAGGTGGCTGTACGCCGCGATGTGGACCGTCTCCATGTTGGAGAAGGCGGTCAGCATCATCTTGACCTCGGTCGGCTTGAACACGCGGCCATATTTGTCGTGGTAGCAATCCTGCACCTCGACGTCGGCCTGGGTGAAGAAGCGGAAGATCTGCGTCAGCAGGTTGCGCTCATGATCGGTCAGCTTCTGCGCCCAGTCGCGGCAATCCTCGCCCAGCGGCACTTCCTCGGGCAGCCAGTGGAGCTGCTGCTGCCGCTTCCAATATTCGAACGCCCAGGGATATTCGAACGGCTTGTAGGTGCGGCTGGCCTGGAGAAGCGACATGGGACGACCTTTCAGCTTCAGCTGTAAACAAAGATGATCGCGGCGAGCGCGACCATGACGACGGCGCTCAGCAACTGCCGGAGCGCGAAACTCTTCAGATCGGCCGGCGTGTCCCCGAGGGGACCCTTGCCTTTCCGCACCTTGCGCAGCCGCAGCAGCGCGACCAGCATCAGCCAGAGGCAGAGCAGGCCGACGAGCGCCGAGGCGGCGGCGATGACCAGGGGCACCGAAAGGTCCATCGATCAGTCCCGATCCATCGGTTCGGAAACAGGCGACATCCGATCGCTCCACCCTGTCAGATCGGGACTTCCATCCCGGGATTCAACCATTTCGCAGGCAATGGCCCCAGCCATCGAAACGCGACGCTCATCCTATGCCAAGCGGCACCGCCCGACAAATGTTTTCGCGAGGTTTTCCACAAGAGCTTGTGTGTCGGAGGGGAGCGCGACCACCACGCCTATGTTTCGGGGGTTTTCGGTCGTCGTCCTCGAAAGGCGTCGCGCCGGCGGAGGCTGGCATCTCCGGAGATGGGCGGTGCGGGCCTCTCCGGAGACCCCAGCCTTCGCTGGGGTGACGTGGGGGGAGGGGCGTCCGGCCCGTTTGGGTGACGTGCGTGGGGGAGGCGCGTGCCGACTCCCCCTTCGTCATGCCGGCGGAGGCTGGCATCTCCGGAGATGGGCGGCGTGCGTCTCTCCGGAGACCCCAGCYTTCGCYGGGGTGACGTGTGTGTGGGGGAGGGCGTGCCGACCCGTTGGCGGGACGTGCGTGGGGGAGGCGCGTGCCGACTCCCCTTTCGTCATGCCGGCGGAGGCTGGSRTCTCCGGAGATGGGCGGTGYGSGTCTCTCCGGAGACCCCAGCCTTCGCYGGGGTGACGTGTGTGKGGGRGGAGGGGGCGTGCCGACCCGCGGGGGTGGCGTGTGGGGAGGGGACGTCCCGACGTTATCCCCCGGAAAACAGGACGGCCGCGTGATGGTGTCACGCGGCCGTCGGGATCAGGGGTGCCGGATGGCTATTGGCAGGCGAGGCACTCGTCATAGTCCTTGGACTCGAGCTCGATCTGCTTGAGGTCGGGGGTGTTGTCCGCCTCGACCCCGCCCGCGAAGCCGGCGCGCTGCACCGACTTGGAGCGGAGATAGTAGAGCGACTTGATGCCCAGTTCCCAGGCGCGGAAGTGGAGCATCAGCAGGTCCCACTTCTCGACGTCGGCCGGGATGAACAGGTTCAGCGACTGCGCCTGGTCGATATAGGGGGTGCGGTCGGCGGCGAGCTCGATCAGCCAGCGCTGGTCGATCTCGAAGCTGGTCTTGTACACGTCC
The DNA here is from genome assembly GCF_001428605.1 of Sphingomonas sp. Root720. Lineage (GTDB taxonomy): Bacteria > Pseudomonadota > Alphaproteobacteria > Sphingomonadales > Sphingomonadaceae > Rhizorhabdus. The sequence continues at coordinate 478,642 of NZ_LMID01000013.1, read as the reverse complement.
TTCTCTTCCTGGGTCAGGAAGTCGAGATGCTGGACCGAGCCGCCCTTCTCGAGGATCGTGTTCCACACCGCGTCCGAATCCTTCGACTTTTCGGCGAGGAGCCGCTGCAGATAGGGATTCTTGATCGAGAAGCTGCCCGACAGCGTCTTGTGGGTGTAGATATTGGCCGGGATCGGCTCGATGCAGGCCGAGGTGCCGCCGCAGATGATCGAGATCGACGCGGTCGGCGCGATCGCCATCTTGCAGCTGAAGCGCTCCATCACGCCCTGGTCGGCGGCGTCGGGGCAGGGCCCGCGCTCGCTGGCCAGCAGCATCGAGGCTTCCTGCGCGCCGGCGGCGATATGCTTGAAGATCTTGAGGTTCCAGCTCTTCGCCATCGCGCCTTCGAACGGGATGTTGCGCGCCTGGAGGAAGGTGTGGAAGCCCATCACGCCGAGGCCGACCGAACGCTCGCGGCTGGCGCTGTACTTGGCGCGCGCCATCTCGTCGGGGGCGCGGTCGATATAGTCCTGCAGGACGTTGTCGAGGAAGCGCATGACGTCCTCGATGAACATCTTGTCGCCGTTCCACTCGTCCCAGGTCTCGAGGTTGAGCGAGCTGAGGCAGCAGACCGCGGTGCGATCCATGCCATGCTGGTCGCGGCCGGTCGGCAGGGTGATTTCCGAGCAGAGGTTCGAGGTCGACACCTTCAGGCCGACGTCGCGGTGATGCTTCGGCATCATCCGGTTCACCGTGTCGTTGAACACGATATAGGGCTCACCGGTGGCGAGGCGGGTCTCGACCAGCTTCTGGAACAGCGCGCGGGCGTCGACCGAGCCGCGCTTCGACTGGTCCTTCGGGCTGAGCAGGTCCCACTCCTTGCCGTCGCGGACCGCTTCCATGAAGGCGTCGGTCAGCAGCACGCCGTGGTGCAGGTTGAGCGCCTTGCGGTTGAAGTCGCCCGACGGCTTGCGGATCTCGAGGAACTCCTCGATCTCCGGGTGCGACACGTCGAGATAGACGGCGGCCGAGCCCCGGCGCAGCGAACCCTGGCTGATCGCGAGGGTCAGCGAATCCATCACCCGGACGAAGGGGATGATCCCCGAGGTCTTGCCGTTGAGGCCGACCGGCTCGCCGATGCCGCGCACCGACCCCCAATAGGTGCCGATGCCGCCACCGCGCGACGCCAGCCAGACATTCTCGTTCCAGGTGTTGACGATGCCCTCGAGGCTGTCGTCGACCGAGTTGAGATAGCAGCTGATCGGCAGGCCGCGCCCGGTGCCGCCGTTCGACAGGACCGGCGTCGAGGGCATGAACCACAGCCTGGAGATATAGTCGTAGATGCGCTGCGCGTGCGGCTGGTCGTCGGCATAGGCCGAGGCGACGCGCACGAACAGGTCCTGGTAGCTTTCGCCGGGCAGGAGATAGCGGTCGGTCAGCGTGTCCTTGCCGAAATCGGTGAGGAGCGCGTCGCGGCTGTGGTCGACCTCGATCGGATAGAGCTGCGGCCGTATCTCGGTGCTGCCGGTCGACACCCTGGCATTTGCGGGGGCATTCGCCGGGGCCGTGGCCGTAGCCTCGGGGGTGGCCGCGGGTTTCGCTTTGGCGTCCTTCACCGGGAGATCCATCATCGTCGCCACGTCGTTCGAGCCCACTTCGCTGCTGCTGCCAGAAAGGTCCATTTGCCCGCCTCCGCACAATTCATGTCTGAACGGGCCGACCTGGCGGCTCCGTTCGCGATCCGTTCGGCTTGGGCGTACCTCCAAGATAATGTGTCCTCGGCGCTATTCCAGCGCTGAATCGACCTTATCCCCGATATTCGCAGCACCGTGGACGGCCATCCGCCCGGAGCCGAGCTCCCGAACGTGATCCACCATCTCTAGCGCTGCCCCTGTTGCCTTACACTACCTATAGTGCCTCATCTGAATCCCAGCGCAAGAGTCAAAATGACGGTTCGGGGACTCGGCTCGTCGCATCGGCCAAAGGCGACCCACCCCCTTGACGCGGCGGAATAGTGAGTCGGGTCAGCCACTTGCCCGTGGGGAAGGAACGAAGGCGCAACAAAAGAATCTGTGGATGGAATTTTCAAAGCGCGGCCGGCGCAAAAAAACTCCCCCGCCCGGAGGGGCAGGGGAGCAGGGCGTGGGGTCCACGAATGATGGGGTGGGTAGCGGCGGGGGGCCTCGTGCCGCTTTTAAGGGGGAGAACCCACCCCGCCCTCCTCAAAGGAGGGATAGGAATGTTTTGCGCGACTGGCGCCGGGGGGCGGCACCGGCCCGCTCCCCCACCCGACCTCCCACAGCATCGGCCGGAGGAGATCGGGCGGGGGAGCGGCCCGGCGCCGCGTCAGCCGGTCAGAGGCCGACCACCAGGCTGGCGCGCAGCGAGAGGGCGGCGCGGCCCTGCTGCTGCTCGGCGCCGGCCTCGCCGCCGATCTGGAAGCCGTTGCCGCCGCCGACCGCGCGCAGCTTGCCGACCCAGCCGCTGGTCCGCTTCTCGGGATCGAGGGTGAAGGCGGTGCCGCCGGCGAAGCGCGCGGTAGTCGAGCCGAGCGAGCCGCCGACCAGCTCGCGCCGGCCGCCTTCGGCCTCGATCCGGAACCAGCCCGAGTCCTCGTTCTGGCCGCCGAAGTCGAAGCCCGCCGCGACCGTGCCGCTGACCGCGAGCTCGTCGCTCTTGCGGCCGTCGACGATCAGATCGAAGGCGTCGCCGCCTTCCTTCTCGGCATGGCCGTCCTCCTTCAGGCGGTAATAGTCGATCGCCGCCTTCGGCCGCACGCTGAACGAACCCATGTGCAGCGTGTAGGCGGCGCCGGCGGCGGCCGAGATCAGCTTGCCGTTCCAGTTGGACTTGGCGCGGCGCTCGACATTCTCGGTGCCGATGCTGCCCTGGAAGACGCGCTCGCCCTTGAAGTCGACATGGGCGTAGCTGGCACGCGTCCAGCCCTGGAAGGGGCCCCAATAGCCGCGCCAATAGGCGCCGATCTCATATTGGCCGGCATCGACCTTGTTGTCGGTGCCGCCGTCGGCGTCCTTGCCGTAGAGATAGGCGAGCGAGATGCCGAAGCTGCCGAGGTCGGTCTTGGCCTCGGCGCCCGACGAGATGCCCCAGCCGGTGATGTCGTAGGACGCGGTGTCGCCCAGGCCCTTCGACGTGCCCCAGCCGACCTGCTGGATCCAGTAGCCCCACTTGCCCATGTCGGCGAAGGGCGCGTTGGGATCGGCCAGGAAGGTCGCGGTCGCGCGCGAGGCCATCGTCACCGATTCGAAGGCGCCGCCGGCATGATCGGGCAGCATCTGGCGGAGCTGCTTGCGGAAGGCGTCGCCGTCGGTGGTGCCGAGATAGACGCCGGCCACCTTCGCGTCCTTGCCGAGCGCCGTATAAATCGCGTTGTAGGCGGCGGCCTGCGACCGGTTGAGGCCCAGTTCGGTGGTGGTCTTGCGGCTGATATCGACCGCCAGTTCGGTGCCCGAGACCGCGCTCACCGTGCCCTTGTACATGAAGGGCAGGAAGGCGGCATTGGTGGCGATGGTCGATGCGCCGGTGACCGATCCGGCCTTCAGGAAGGTGTAGCGGCCTTCGGCGCCGGTGATGCTGTTGAGCGTGACCGCGACCTTCGAGCCCTGCGCGAAGCTGGCCTCACCGGCGACCTGATAGAGCGTGCTCGTCTTGCTCGCGACGTCGATGGCGACGCCGAGCGTGCCCGACGCGCCGACGGCGAGCGTCTGGATCGCGGCGGTCGACTTGCCGATGTCGAGCGAGCCGTTGACCACCACGGCCGTGCCCTGGGCGTTCGAGAGCGCGCCGTTCAGCTTGGCGCCGCTGCCGATCGTCAGACGGTCGCTGCCGCCGCCGAAGTCGATGTCGCCGGCATAGGCGGCGGTCCCGCCGAGCGAGACGATGTCGTTGCCCGCGCCGAAGCTCGCCTTGCCGGCATAGGTGGCGTCGCCCGACAGCAGCAGCTGGTTGTTGCCCGTGCCGAAGCTGGTGTTGCCCGCGACGCTGCCGTCGGCGACGTCGAGGATGTCGTTGCCGGCGCCCAGGCGGATGTCGCCGACGATCGACGGCGCGGCGACGCCGCTCGCGACCACCGTCTGGTCGATCCGCGTGCCCGTGGCGTTCGCCGAAAGGTCGATCGCGACATTGCTGCCCGCCGCCGCGCCGGTCGCCGAGATCAGGCCGCTGTTGCTGATCAGGTCGACCTCGCCCGAACGGTCGAGGATCGCGGTGACGGTCGCGCCATTGGCCGACGCGGTGCCGCCGGCGGTCGCGCGGATGGCGCCGCTGTTGACGATCTCGGCGGTGAAGCCGCCCTGGTCGATCTGCAGCGCCACCGTCTTCGCATTGGCGGCGTTGGTGCCGCTCGCCTGGATGATGCCGGCGTTGATCACCTCGGGCACGGATGCGCCGCTGCCGACGCGCAGCGCGGTGGCGCTGGCGCCCGACGCGCTGACCGTGCCGCGATTGGTGACGCCGCCGGCAACGGTCACCGCACCGCCGAGGCCGCCGATGACCAGGCCGTTGCCGTTGACGCCGGCATAGGTGCCGGCGCCGGCGATCGCGCCCTCGATGACGAGGCCGTGGCCGTCGGGGTTGCCCGCCACCGCGCCGATCGTCACCGCGCGGTTGGCCGCGCCGATCTCGACCGCCGCCGCGGAGCCGTAGGAGGTGATGGCGGCCGAGCCTTCCTTGGCGTCCTCGATGCCGTCCTTGTCCTCGTCATTGTCGGTGGTGCTGCTGTCCTTCGGCGGCACCGCGAAGACGACGCCGCCCGCGACGTTGCCGGCGATGCGGACGGCCGGGCCGCCCTGCAACAGGTCGTCGGCATCGAGCTTGGACGTGTCGGTCGGCGGGGTGGTGTTGCGGTAGCCGGTCGCGGTGATCGATCCCTGGACCACCAGCGCGCCGCCGATATCGCCGCCGAGCGAGGCGCCCACCGCGCCCTGGCCGATCGCCGTGATGGTGCCGGCGATGCGGACATTGCCGGTCACGTCGCCGGCGGCGACCCCGACCGAGCGATCGCCGACGATGGCGATCGTGCCGTCCTGGATCAGCTTGCCGTCGAGCCGGCCGTCGAGCCGGATGCCGGCCGAATCCTTGCCCTCGATCGCGATCGAGCCGCTGTTGGTGACGTTGCCGGCGAAGGCGCCCGCGGTGCGGATGCCGACCCGGCCGGTGCCGACGGCGAACGGACCGTCGAGATCGCCGTCCTTGTCGGCGTCTTCGGCGGTGTAGGTCTCGTCGAGGACGATCTTGCCGCTGGCGGCGTTGACGATGCTGCCGGTGCGGCCGGCCTCGGCGCGGATGCCGGTCGCGTTGTCGAGGTTGGTGGCCTGGATCGTGCCTTCGTTCACCACCTTGTTGTCGCTGTCGAGCACGACCGCCGGGCCCGCGACGGTGGGGACGACCGAGCCGGCCGAGGTGATGCGGATGTCGTCGGCCGCGCCCGACTTGATCGTCGCGGTGCGGATCGTCGCGGTGCGCTTGTCGCCGACGGTCGTCTCGGCATGGACGGGCACGGCGGCGAGCGCGGCGAGGCAGGTGGAGGCAAGCAGGTAGCGCATCGAGATTCCATTCCCTTCGGTCATCGGGGAAGGGATCGCTTGCCGCGATCGCCCTCCCGCATGACCCGAAGACGGGGCCGACGCGGCGGAGCCTTGGAAGAAAATGTCGCGGGAGGCGCCGCGCCGCTCTTCGTCATCTTGGCGGAAGCCGGGATCTCGGGAGAAGAGCGGGGCGGGTCTCTCCTGAGATGCCAGCCTGCGCTGGCATGACGGAGGGGGAGCGGGGGGAGCGGGGGGATCTGGCGGCGGCCGGCGGCCTGGAAGGGGGGCGGGTGCGAAGCGGTTGCCGATCGCATCCATGACGTCACCCCAGCGAAGGCTGGGGTCTCGGGAGAGGAGCGGCGCGCGTCTCTCCTGAGATGCCAGCCTACGCTGGCATGACGGAGGGGGGAGCGGAGGGAGCGGGGAGCGGGGGAACGGGAAGGGGGCGTCGGCCGCCGCTCGGCTCAGAAGCTCTTGTCGAGGCCGATGCGGATCGCGCGCGGGCGCAGCGGGGTGATCTGGCGGCCGCCGGCGGCCTGGAAGGGGGTGCCGAGCGCGAAGCGGTTGCCGATCGCATCCGTGGCGTCACCCCAGCGAAGGCTGGGGTCTCGGGAGAAGAGCGGGGCGCGTCTCTCCTGAGATGCCAGCCTGCGCTGGCATGACGGAGGGGGAGCGGGGGGAGCGGGGGGATCTGGCGGCGGCCGGCGGCCTGGAAGGGGGGCGAGCGCGAAGCGGTTGCCGATCGCATCCATGGCGTCACCCCAGCGAAGGCTGGGGTCTCGGGAGAAGAGCGGCGCGGGTCTCTCCTGAGATGCCAGCCTACGCTGGCATGACGGAGGGGAGAGCGGGGGGAGCGGGGGGGAGCGGGGAGCGGGGGAACGGGAAGGGGGCGTCGGCCGCCGCTCGGCTCAGAAGCTCTTGTCGAGGCCGATGCGGATCGTGCGTGGGCGCAGCGGGGTGATCTGGCGGCCGCCGGCGGCCTGGAAGGGGGTGCCGAGCGCGAAGCGGTTGCCGATCGCGTCGGTCAGGTTGGTGACGCCGAGGCTCACGCCGAAATCGGGCCGCCCGACCCGCGCGGTCAGTGCGGTGTCCAGATAGTCGCCCTGCAGGTCGCCGAGGATCGGGCCGATGCCGAGCCGCGACTTGCCGATGTAGCGGACCCAGCCGTTGACCCGCAGTTCGAGCGCGTCGGAAACGGGCCTGCGATAGTCGAAGCCGACCCGGCTGGTGAAGCGCGCGACATTGGGGATGCGGCTCTGCCCGCCGGTGAAGGCGCCGGTCTTGTCGCTTACCGGGACGGCGGCGAGCGCGATCAGCAGCGAGGTCGACGGATCGGTGACGCGGCTGTTGTTGTAGGTCGTGGCGGCGTCGAAGATCAGTCCGGACAGCGGCGCCCAGCCCATCGCCGCGCTCACCGAATAGATGCGGCCGTCGCCGATATTGTCGGTCGAGGGCAGGCCGCCGCTGTCGATGAAATCGGCCTGGATGTCCTGCCAGTCGGTGTAGGACAGGCTCAGCGACAGATCGAACGGATCGTCGCCGCGCACGCCGTAGCGCAGCCCGGTCTCCATCGTCGCGACATGGTCGTTGCGGAAGCGGCGGACGAAGCCGCCCTCGATCGCGAGGCCGCCGGGCCGGAACCCCTGCTGGTAGCGGGCATATACGGTCAGCCGCGGCAGCAGCGCGGCCGACACCGAGGCGGACGGGAGCAGCCTTTTCTCGTTGCGGGTGGCGACGATGGCGGCGCGCGCGGCCTCGACGACGGCGGAGAAGGCCGGCAACGGATCGTCGGCGCCGCCGCCCAGCTTCGACCAGGTGTAGCGCAGGCCCCCGGTCACGGTCAGGGCGCGGACCGGCTCGACGCTGGCCTCGCCATAGACGGTCGTCTCGCGGATGCGGTTGGACACGCCGGTGACGGCTGCCGGCGCGCCCGCCGGGCCGAGCGACCGGTCGAGATCGGTGCGGTTATGGGTGTAGCTGGCGCCGATCACCCAGCCGAAGCCGTCGCGGGCCGGCCGCCACAGCCGGTTCTCGGTCGCGAACATGCGGGTCCGGTTGCGCTGCGAGAACTGGCGCTCGACCCCGTCCATGCTGGCGTCGTAGCGCTCGTCGAGGTCCTGGCGCACCAGCCCGGTCGAGGACAGGAAGGACAGGCCGTCCCAGGCCTTGGCGACGACCAGCTCGCCCAGCGCATAATCGGCGTCGAAGCCCCCCGGCGTCCGGCTCGATCGCTTCAGCCCGCCCAGGCTGCGATCGGCATATTGGCTGTCCCGGCCATGATTGTCCTGGTAGACGCCGCCGACGTCGACGGTCCAGCCGTCGCCGGCGTCGATCCGCAGGGTCGCGCGGCCGCCGGCGATGCGGGTGCGGTTGATGTCCTTCTTCCCGCGCCAGACATCGTCGATATAGCCGCCCTCGCGCAGCCCGTAGGCGACCGCGCGCAGCGCCACCCGGTCGCCGGCGACGGGCAGGTTGAGCATGCCGCCGAGGTCGCCGGACGGATCACCATGCGCGGTGGCCGACACGCCCGCCGACAGCGCGCCGCCATATTCGCCGAGCCGCGGCGGGTTGCGGACGATGCGGATGATGCCGCCGAGCGAACCGGCGCCGTAGAGCGTGCCCTGCGGCCCCTCGAGGATCTCGACCGACCGGATGTCGTAGAGCCGCAGGTCGGGATCGGGCGCGTTGTAGGTCAGCCGCATGTCGCCCAGATACTGGCCGACCGTCGCCTGGGTCGGCCCGGTGAAGCTCGAATCGGCGATGCCGCGGATGAACAGCTTGTTGCGGCCGGCGCCGAGATGGGTCGACGACAGGCTGGCGACGCGGGCGAGCACCGATTCCATGCCCTGCTCGCCGCCGAAGGTCAGGTCGGCGCCGTCGAGGATGCTGACCGATCCGGCGAAGTCGCGCAGCCGCGTGTCGCGCTTCGATGCGGTGACGATGATCGGCTGCTCCTCGCCCTCGACGACGGGCGGCGGCGCGGGGCGGGCGCGGCGCGGCGGCGCGGCGACGTCCCGCGCGGCGACGATCCGGAAGCTCCGTCCGTCGATCACGACCAGCCGGGCGCGGCTGCCGCGCAGCAGGCGGCGCAGAGCGTCCTCCGCGCTCATCCGGCCGCGCAGCGGCGCCACCCGCATCGCCCAGACCGATCCCTCGGCGACGCTGACGCTGACCCCGGCCTGCGCCGCGAGCGCCGCCACGGCGTCGCTCAGCCGGCCCGCCGGCAGGTCGAGCGGCTTCACCTCCGCGGCGCCGATCGGGGCGGCCGCGAGAGCCAGGGGGATGCTGGCGAGGGCGAGGGTGCGGTTCACGGGTTCCGGGGCGACAAAATCCATTCCCGTCCGCTGCGACGGACGTCGACGTCTAGCAGCGAGGCGAGGCCGGCGACATCGTCGTCCTTGCCCAGGCTCAGCACGCCACGGAAACGCTGGGCGGCGACGCGCGGATCGGCGCGCACCGTCTCGCCCGACCAGCGGGTCAGGTCGGCGGCGACGTCGGCCATGGTCTGCCCGTCATAGATCAGCCGGCCCTCGCGCCAGGCGGCGACCGCGTCGGGCGCCACGGCGGCGAGCTCGATATGCGGGTCGCCGTCCTCCGCGCGCAGGCGCCGCCCGGCATCGAGACGCACCGCCGCGCCGTCGGGATCGTAGACCACCGCCCCCTCGGAGACCTGGACGGCGGTGACGCGGCCGTCGCGCACGACGTTGAAACTGGTGCCGACGTCGACCAGCGTCGTGTCGCCGACCAGCACCTTGAACGGTGCGTCATCGTCGTGGACGACGTCGAACAGCGCCTCGCCGCGCTCCAGCGTCGCGTGGCGCGGATCCTTGCGGTCGAGGGTGATGCGGGTGCCGCCGTTGAGCGCGATCCGGCTGCCGTCGCCGAGCGTGACGGTACGCCGCATGCCCGGCGCGGTCTCGACCTGGTAGAGCGCCGGCTGGCGATCGATCATGCCGAAGCCGATCAGGCCCGCCACCGAGGCCGCGATCGCGCCGCCCAGCCAGGCGCGGCGGGTCAGCGACCGGTGCGGCAGTAATCGGTGCGGCTGGGACCGGTGTGGCTGGGACCGGTGGGGCAGGGGCACGACGTTCGACGGCATCTCGGCCGAAGCGGGCGCGACGGCGAGCAGTTCGGCCATGTCCTGGTCGGCGATCGCAAGGCGATGATAGGCTTCGGCATGGGCCGGGTCGGCGCCCAGCCATGCCTCGAATTCCTCCCAGCCGTCGAAGCCGGGGTCGCGCAGGCGGATCACCCAGTCGAGTGCCGCGGTTTCCATATCGTGCCTGTCCTCAGCCATGAAGGTGTGGCTCCCTGAAAGACAGGACGGAGACGTTCGGCTCATCCCTCATCGAAACGGCTCCTGAGCTCGATCATCGCGCGATAGGCGCGGCGCAGGTCGCTTTCGACCGTGCTGATGCTGACACCGAACTCGGCGGCGATCTCGCGCTGGCCGACCCCGTCGATGCGGTGCCGGCGGAAGATCGCGGCGGGCCGTTCCCCCAGCGCATCGAGCGCCGCCTGGGCGAGCCGCAACTGCTCGCGCGCGATCAGCCGCCGTTCGGTCGACGGCTCGTCCGACTGACCGGGGACGGTGGTCGCCGCCTCGGTCCAGTCCTGGTCGCGCCGCGTCGCCTGCTGCCGCGACCGGTAGCGGTCGAGCATCAGGTTGTTGGCGGCGCGGTAGAGGTAGGAGAGCGGCTGCGCGATCGGCCCGTCGGGCGCGGACGACAGCTTCAGCCACAGGTCCTGCAACAGGTCCTCGGCCGCGTCTCCGGCGCCGTGCGCGCGCAGGAAGGCGAGCAGCCGGGCCCGGTTCGACAGGAAGACGGCCTCCAGGCCGGTGCTGTTCATGTCCCCGCTCGCTCGCCTCTCCGCAGACGCAATCAGGGACGGCGCTGTACACGGCGCGACGGCATGGTGCCAATCCCTTCGTGGAGCGCGGACCCCCTGTGCTTCAGACGGTCTCGATGCCGAAACGCCTTGGACCGGAACCTCGCCGCGGCTTCCGGGCCGGGCCCGTTCACGGCACCCGCTCGTACAATTGCCAGTCCATGCCCGACAGGCCATAGGCTCGACCCGAGGCGATCGGCCGGAAGGCGGCGCCGCAGCGCAGCGCCGCCAGCGGGAAGGGCTCGGTGCGGTTGCCGGACAGATAGACGAAGCGGGCGGGCACGCAGCTGTCGATCGTCAGCAGCCGGTAGACCCGCGACGCCGCCGCGCTTTCGAGCACCGCGCCGTCGCCGCCATGGTCGAGCAGGACCGTGGCGCCACCCGGCGCCCGCCGCATCATCGCGTCGACCGCCCTGCCGGGGTCGCCGCGCCGGCTTTGGACGATGCTCGTGTCGGTGGCGAGGCTGGCGATCAGGATCATGCCCGTCGCGACCGCCGCCGCCTGCTTGCCGCGCGCGACCAGCGCCGCCAGCAGGTCGGCGATCAACAGCAGCAGCGCCACCGAGACCAGCAGATAATAGCGCGGCCACACGCCGTCGTCGGGTTCGGCGAGCGCCACCAGCAGCGGAAAGCCGAGGATCGCGATCAGGAAGAAGGGCGACCGGTCGGCGAGCGCGCCGGTCCTCCGCACCGCCACCGGGAGCAGCAGCAGGGCCAGCATCGGCAGTCCGATCATCGGCGACCAGCCGATCGTGAAGGCCAGCATATCGACCAGCGCACCGACGAATGCCGGCCAGGAGAAGGCGGCCATGCCGTCCACGCCCGCCCCCTCCGGACCGGCGAGGGTGGCGGCCAGGACCAGCAGCAGCACCGCGACCACCGCGCCGATCGGGCGGCCCATCAGCCGGGCGGTTGCGGCGACGGCGCGGCGGGCGGGCATGCGCCGGCCATATTCGATCAGCACCCAGCCGCTCAGCGCCGCGATGCCGAACAGCATCGACATATCGGCGAACATGCCGAGCAGCGCGGCCAGGCCCAGCCAAGGCCCGGCGCGGCGCGGCGGACGGCCGAACAGTTCGCGATCGACGATCCAGATCGAGACGAGCAGCGCGAGCAGCATCGGCGCATCGCCGCGCGCCTCGGAGCCGTAGGTCAGCAGGATCGGCGAGACGGCGAACATCGTCGCCGTCAGCAGCGTCGTGCCCAGGCCGCGCCGCAGCCCGATCAGCCCCGCCACGCCGATCGCGGCGGTGCCGCAGGCGATCGACAGCGCGCGGCCGAGCAGCGGCGGACCGCCCCAGCCGACGAATCGCAGCCACAGGCCGTTGAGGACATGGCCATCGCCCGGGCCGCTCGCGAACAGCAGGTCGCCCGGCGTCGGCGCATCGCGCGCGAACAGCGCCGACCATGCCTCGTCGAGCCAATAGTCGCCCTGCGCCGCGGCGATCCGCAGCGCGAGGCCCAGCGCCATCGGCAGCGCGAAGGCCAGCCACAGCTTCCAGCCGGAGGGAGGGATCGGGTCGTCGCGCACCATGGCTGCTTCTATCCGGATCGGACGGCCATGCCAGCGTTCGTGGGACCGTCGAGCAAGAATCCGTCTATACCCCCGAGAAGCGGTGGGCGGCGTTCAGGCAAGGCCCGGTATTCGTTGGGAGGTTTCGGCGTGGCAAAGCTCGTCTTCGGAATGAACCAGTCGCTCGACGGTTATGTCGACCATCTGGAAATGACCACGGGTCCCGCGCTGTTCGGTCACTGGCTGGACCATGTGCGCGGCCTGACCGGCAGCGTGTATGGCCGCCGCATGTACGAGGTGATGCGCTATTGGGACGAGGATCTTCCCGAGTGGGGGCCGGAACGGCAGGCGTTCGCCGCGGCGTGGCGGCGCCAGCCGAAGTGGGTCGTGTCGCGCTCGCTGACGTCGGTCGGGCCCAACGCCACGCTGATCGGGAGCGACGTCGAGGCGACGATACGGGGCCTGAAGGCCCGGCTCGTCGGGGAGATCGCCGTTTCCGGGCCCGAGCTGGCGCGAAGCCTGGGCGACCTTGGCCTGATCGACGAGTATCGTCTCTATCTCCATCCCGTCGTGCTCGGTCGCGGCAAGCCGTTCTTCGCCGGCCCGCGGCCGCCGCTCCGCCTCGTTTCCACCGATCCGGTCGGCGAGGACGTGATCAGGGTGACCTACGTCCCTGCCGGATCGTGCGACGGGCCGCCTCCCGGCCATGCTTAGCGGATCGCCCGTCGCGCCTTGCGAGGGCGGATGTTTCCATCTGCCTGGAAATCGCGCCAGCGGCTAAGCAGGGCAGGAACGGGGGGCGGTGATTCGGCGCGGGACGCCGACCCCGCTTCCCATGCGATCGGAACCGGAAGTGTCGACCAGCAGCGATCCCTTGCCGATGACGCCCTTCCCGTCGGCCCCCGGCCTGATCTGGGGCTTCGACCTCGGTGCCGAGGGCGCGCGCCCCACCGAGCGCTGCGAGGAGGTCGGCGTCGGCTTCCGCTGGCTGCATCTGAGCCTGGCGCACCAGGGGACGGCAAGCTGGATCAACCGGCTGGGGAGCCTGCCCGAGGACGTCAAGGAGTTGTTGCTGGCGGGCGACAACCACCAGCGCGCGCTGGTCGACGAGGGCGTCGTCGGCTGCGTGCTCCATGACTTCGAGCGCGATTTCGAGCAGCGCAGCACGCAGATCGGCGCGATCCGGCTGGCGCTGACCCCGACGATGATGATCACGGCGCGGCTCCATCCGATCCGGTCGGCCGACAATGTCCGCAACCGTCTCGCGCATGGCCGCCGGATCGAGGAGCCGAGCGACGCGCTCGACCTGCTCGTCACCACCATCGCCGAGGGGCTGTCCGCCGAGGTCCGCGACCTGAGCGGCGAGGTGCAGAGCGCCGAGGACGCCTTCCTCACCGACTTCAACTCGCCGACCGCGCGGGGCCTGATCGCGATCCGCCGCCGCCTCGCCCAGCTCCACCGCATGCTCGCCGGGATGAGCACGGTGTTCCGGCGGCTCGAAGAGGACGAGGAACTGCCCGAACCGCTGATCGCCACGGTCGAGAAGCTGTCGCAGCGGCTCCAGTCGCTCGACGCCGACGTCGAGGGCGTCCAGCGCCAGCTGCGCCAGCTCCGCGAGGAGATCGATACCCAGGTCGACCAGCGGACCAACCAGAACCTCTACATATTGTCGATCATGACCGCCCTGTTGCTGCCGGCGACCTTCGTCACCGGTCTGTTCGGCATGAACACGGGCGGGCTTCCCTGGGCGCGATCGCCGCACGGCACCTTCCTCGCGACCCTGCTCGCCTTCGGGGTGGCGGGCATGACCTATGTCCTGCTCCGCTGGATGGGGTTCATGCGCCGCTGATTGCCTTCCCGTAACGGTCGTGTCTGGTCCAGAACGGACGAAAAGCAGCGATTGTGTACGGCTCGTGACATGCTTAACAGGCGATCGGGGTGGGAAGGTCAACGGGGAGAGTCATGCACACCGAAATTCTGACCTACGAGGCCGATGGCCTGCGTATGGAAAGCCACCTCTTCGTCGACCCGAGGCGAGATGGGCGGCGCCCCGGCGTGCTGGTCTTCCCCGAAGCCTTCGGCCTGGGCGATCATGCCAAGGATCGGGCCCGGCGCCTCGCCGAGCTCGGCTATGTGGCGCTGGCCTGCGACCTGCATGGCGAAGGTGAGGTCATGACCGACCGCGAGAAGATGATGGCCGCGCTGGGCGCGCTGCGCGAGGCGCCCGAGCGGATCCGCGCCCGCGCCGGCGGCGGCCTGGCGGCGCTGCTCGGCCGCGACGAGGTCGATCCCGCGCGGATCGCGTCGATCGGCTATTGCTTCGGCGGCACGATGTCGCTCGAACTGGCGCGCGGCGGGGCCCCGATCGCGGGCGTGGTCGGCTTCCATAGCGGTCTTGCGACCGCCCGGCCCGAGGACGCGAAGGACATCACGGCGCGGATATTGGTGCTGATCGGCGCCGACGACCCCGGTATTCCCCCCGAGCAGCGTGCCGCCTTCGAGGCCGAGATGCGCGCCGGCAAGGTCGACTGGCAGATGAAGCTGTACGGCGGGGTCGTCCATAGCTTCACCAACGAGGGCGCCGACGCGCTGGGGATGCCCGATTTCGCGCGCTACGACGCGACCGCCGACCGACGCTCCTGGGACGAGATGATCGCCTTCTTCGGCGAGATTTTCGGGACGGCGGCCTGAGCGCCATGTCGGATGGATCGAAGGGTTCCGCCGCACGGCTGAGACGCGAAGCGGCGAAGGCGCGCCTGCTGGCGCACAACAGGACCGACGGGCAGGAGCGCGAGAGACTGACCGCGATGGCCGCGATGTTCGATCGCGAGGCCCAGGCGATCGACGAGGCGCTCGACGGGAAGGCCGAGCGCGACTGATCGGTCGGGCTCGGGAAAGCCGGTTGCCCGACAAGCGCGATGCCCCCCGTCCGTCATGCCGGTGCCGGTCGGTTTCCTGTCCCGGCTACACCAGCATCTCGACGAATGCGCCGCGCATGCAGTGGTTGGAGCTCATCGCCGAGCCGTAGCCGCCGGCGTTGATCAGCGCGATCCGGTCGCCCTCCTCGAGCGGCGGCATGCGATGATCCTCCGCCCACAGGTCGAGCGCCTCGTTGATGTTGCCCGCGACGGTGACGGGCTGCCAGCGCGCCGGGTCGGGCTCGCGCAGGGCGCAGGCGACGGGCTCGCAGGGGAGGTCGTAATGCGCGGGCTCGGGGTGGAGGTTGAAGCCGCCGTCGACCGCGACGAAGGTCGTGTCGCGCTTGCGCTCGACCCCGACGACCGACAGCAGCAGCAGCCCGGCATCCTTGACCAGATAATCGCCCGGCTCGACCGCGACGGTCAGCTGGCGGCCGCCGAAATGGCGGGCGACGATCGCCGACCAGCGGGCGAGGTCGAGCGGCGCGTCGCCGGCGCGGTGCGGCACGCCCAGGCCGCCGCCGACGTTGACCGTCGTCGCGTCGGGCAGGTCGGCGAGGAAGCCGGCGGCGGCGCCAACCGCCTGGTCCCAGGCGTCGAGCTGGTCCGACAGATAGCCGCAGCCGACATGGAAATGGATCGCGGTGATCCGGAGGCCGTGGCGCGCGGCGAGGTCGAGCGCCTCGGCCCATTGCTCGCGATAGATGCCGAACTTGGTGGTCCGCGCGCCGGCATAGGTCAGCCGCGCGCTATCGCCATAGCCGGTGCCGAAGCCCGGATTGACCCGGATGCCGATCGCGCGGCCGGGCCGGCGCTCGCCGATCCGCCGGATCTGGCCGAGCGAGTCGCAGTTGATATGGAGATCGGGATGGGCGAGCAGCCGATCGAGGTCGCGGTTCGCGACGCTGGTGCCGGTGAAGCTGATGTCGGCCGCCCGGAAGCCGCAGGCCAGCGCCAGATCGAGTTCGTCGGGCGAACAGATATCGATGCCGACCGCGCCGCCGCGCGCACCCTCGGCCGCCAGCAGTTCGAGCAGCGGGGCGAAGCGGTTGCACTTCATCGCATAATGGATGCGGTGCGCGCAGCCGGTCGCCTCCAGCGCGCCGCGCAGCCGGGCGAGATTGGCGCGGATGCGGCCGGCGCCATAGACGAAGAGGGGGCGGTCATGCGCGCGGGCGAGCGCCTCGACGTCCTTCCCAGCGAAGATCAGCCGGCCGTCGGCGGCGCGGTGGAGATCGTCGCGCGCCCACCAGTCAGCGGGCATCATGCTCCGCGAGCCATGCAAGGCCTTCGTCGCTGGGCGCCTCGTCCCGGCCATGGACCCAGCCCCGGCACGACGCCGCGCCGCAACGGCAGGCGAACTGGCGGTGAAGCCGATCCTCGGTGTCGGCATAGTCGACGGTCAGCACGTCGTCGGGCGCGATGGCCCGCAGCGCGACGAGGGTGAAGCCGGCCATGTCGAGCCGGCTGTTCGGATCGCAGCCATGGCTGAGATAGCCGATATAGCGGGTGCCGCTGATGTGACGGCTGGCGTCGATCTGCAGGCTGTGCTGGCAGATCTCCTCGCTGACGATCCCGGCGAAGCGGTGGATCACGGCGCCGGCCGCGAACGACCGCCGCGCGCGTACGCCGAGGCCGCGCGAATCGTCGAGGCGAACCACCTCGATCGCGTCGTCGTCCTGATGCTGCCGTGCCGTTGCCCAATCCGGCGCAGACGTCATACGCTCACCCCTGTACGAATCCGCGCAGACTAGCCCGAAAGGCTTAGAAAGTCTTGCTAAAGATCAGCCGGTTCCACCCTTTTTCGCGGGCATAGCCGACATCGTCCATCATTTCCCTGACGAGGTGGATGCCGAGGCCGCCGATCGCGCGATCGTCGATGCCGAGGTCGGTGTCGGGGGCGTCGCGCGCCAGCGGATCGAAGGGCGGGCCATCGTCGGCGACGGTGGCGGTCAGCGTGCGATCGTCGGCCGCGATGGCGACCGACAGGGTGCCGCCGCCATGATGGGCGATGTTGCTCAGCACCTCGTCGAAGGCGATCATGATCCGTGCCGCGGCGGCGGGCGGAACGCCGGCCGTCCCCAGCCAGGCCTCGATCTCGACGATCAGGCCGGGAAGCCCCGGCGCCCCCGCGGGCAGGGTGCGTTCGAACCTAGCGGGCACGCGGCCGTGCCCTCCGCCGTGCCGTTGCGCCATGCCCTCGGATAATCGTGTGGAAAATCGACATCCACTCCTGATATGCAACGACGCCGACACGCCGCGGCCAAGTGGATTCTAGACCAGATGGACATCAGCGAAAATAGCCGAGACGGTGCTCTCGTGATTTCGGCCGCCGGCCGGATCGACAGCACCACCGCCGGAGAGCTCGAAGCCGTGCTTCCCGGCCGCGTCCGCGACCATGGCGCGGTCGTGCTCGACCTGTCGGGCGTGCCCTATGTCAGCTCGGCCGGACTGCGCGTCCTGCTGATCGGGGCGAAGGCGGCGAAGGCGGCCGGACACAGGCTGATCATCACCGGGGTCGCGCCCGCCGTGCGCGAAGTGTTCGACATCAGCGGCTTTTCGAAGATCTTCACGATCGAAGCCGACATCGAATCGGCGCTCGCCGCGATCGGCTAGAAACCGGACCGTGTCGGCCGGTTCATGCCGGCCGCACCGCCGCGACGATGCCGCTCTCCGCGAACAGGATGGCGAGGTCGCTGGTGAGCGCCCCCGCCGACAGGCCGGGATTGAGCGCGCGATAACCCTCGACCATGGCGGGATCGGCGGCGAGCGCGAACGCGCCCTCGGACACACCGGTCGCGACCACCCGCCATTCGACCCCGAAGGCGCGGGCGGCGAGATCCAGCCGGTCGCGGAACGCGGACGCCGGTCCGGCGGCGACATGGTCGCGCGCCGCGATCGCGGCGGCCAGCGCTTCGGCGGGTTGGCCGCCCGCCGCGCCCAGGGCGATCGCCCAGCCGCCGTCGCAGGGCAGCGCGACATGGACGGCGCCCGCCGGCGCGTTCGGCAGCGGGCGGATCGACAGGGCGATGCCGCCCTCGATCCGCTCGACGCCGGGCAGATGCCGCTCGCGCAGCGCCGCAATGCCCTCGTCGAGGCCGCCTTCGGGCCGCCGGGCGAGGCGCCGCAGCTCGCTCGCCACGCTCTTGTCGAGCAGGCCGATCGCATCGGCCAGGTCGCGCACCTCGCGGATGCCGAGCGCGGCATCGTCGCTGCTGCCGCCCCGCGCCTCGATGATCGCGCGGGTGCGGCTGAAGGCGCGGCCCACGCGGCGCGCGACCATCAGGCCGAGCAGCACCGCGAGCGCCGCCGACCCCACGATCAGCGTGGCCGACAGGCGCTTGAGGTGGAAGGTGCGGCGCACGAGCGGCTTGGCGCTGATCTCCGCGACGACCATCGCGCCATGGCCGTCGGGAGCGATGGCGGTAACCAGCGGATCGCCGTGCGCATCGGTCCAGTCGCTGACGACGCGCGCCTTGCCGGGCACGGCCAGTCCCGCGCGGACGGTGGGCGGCGTGTCGAGCAGGCTGAGCAGCGGGCCGCCGGGGCGGCTGAGGTAAAGCGATGCGAGGCCCGGTATCTTGTGGGCGGCGTCGCGCAGGGCGGCGCGCCGGCCGGGCTCGCCGAGTTCCGCGAAGGGGTCGTTGGCCTGGCGCGCGAACTCGGCGACGGTCACGGCGGCGGCCAGCGCCTCGCCGCGCAGGCCCGCCTCCATGTGGCGCGTCTCCTCGTCGTAGAGGAGGGCGCTGTTGATCCCGGCGAGGAACAGGAACAGCGGCAGCGCCAGCAGGATGATGACGGTGCGGACGCTCATCGCGGCGCCTCGTTGCGCTGCATCAGCGACATGACGAACTCGGGAAACTCGCGGGCGATGGTGAAGACATGCGGCTTGGCGACCACGAGCAGGGTCGCGCCCGCCGGGCCCGCGAGGCAGTCCTGCGGCGCCGCGAGACCGAACAGCAGGCCGGGGGCGTCGAACACCGGCGGGACGGGGGCCCCGTCCGCCCCGACCAGAGCGCCCTCGACGCAGGCGAGCAGCGATTCGGCGAGGCTGCCCGCCGGCAGCACGAGCTGGCCGGCCACGACCGTCCGGAGCGGCGACCGCGCGACGATCGTGTCCAGTACCTCGTCGTCGAGCGCGTCGAAGCCGGGGAGAAGGCGAAGCCGGTCGATCATGCGCCAGCCCCGATGACGAGCTCGCGTCCGTCGTCGAGGCGGGCGGTGGCCCGCTCGCCCGGCGCGAGCGCGAGGACCGGCCCCTCGGCTTCGATGCGCGCGGCAAGCGCCGGATCCGCCGCGACCCGTTCGGCCAGCAGCGCCGCCGCCGCCCGGCGCAGCGAGGCGCCCTCGCCGTCGGCGAGGGGATCGCCGCCGGTGAAGGACAGCCGGTTCGACCCCTTCGCCAGCGTCGCCAGCGCGGCGGCGGCGGCGGCGACGCCAGCCTCGCGGGTCGCGATATCGCGGTGGACGCGGGCGTCGGCGAGCCTGCCCGTCATCTCGGTTGTGCTGGCGGCAAGCGCTTCCTGGAGATCGGCGATGTCGCGCGGGGCGGGGAAGCGTTCGAGCGGACGGTGATCGCCGCCGGCGATGCGCAGCGCCTCCTGCCGCAGCCGGTCGAGCGGCTCGGCGATGCGGCGCACCGCGACGACCGTGACGAACGCGCTGCCGAGCAGCGAGGCGAGGCCGATCACGACGCTGACGAACAGCGCGTTCTGGGTCGCCACCCGGATCAGCGAGACGTTCACGTCGGCGCCGGCGGTGGCGACGATGCGGCCCTGCCGGTCGCGCACGGGCGCGGCGGCGGTCTTGAGCAGTCCCCATTGCTCCTGGAACTCGATCGGCGAGAGATGGACCGTGCCCTGCGCTGTGGCGCGGCGAATCCCGGCCAGCGTCTCGGGCGGCAGGTCGTCCTCCGCGCCGATCCTCGAATGGTCCTCGCCCACCGTCGCGTCGAGGACGTAGATCACGTCCTGCGACCCGCCCAGCACCTGGGTGTAGAGATAGGTGATGTCGAGTTCGTGCAGGATGCGCCGCATCGGCAGCACCGCGCGCAGATATTCGGCGCTGTGCTCGGCCGCGTCGCCCTCGGGCTCGGTCCGGGCGATGGCGATCAGCCGGTCATGGTCGCCGGCATCGAGCAGCGCCCCGGTCAGCGCGCTGGTCGCGATCAGCTTGCGGTCGAAGCCGTCGACGATCGACGTGTAGACCCGGTCGTAGGCGAGCAGGCTGAGGCCGATCGCGACGAAGGCGACGGCGGGCAGGAAGACGCGCAGCAGCAGCGTCCGGATCGGGATGCCGCTACGCCGCATAGGCGCGGTCATCCGAGGCGCGGTACATCGCCAGCGCCAGATCGACGTTCCGGCAGGCGAGATCGCGCGCATAGGCGTTGGAGAGCCACAGGGTCACGCCGTCGACGTCGACGGCGCGGACGTCCTGGTCCGACGGCCGGTCGCGGAGCTTGATCGCGAGCCGTGCCTGAACGTCGATCGAGGCGGCGGCGAAATCGGGAAAGGCGGCGATCGCATCGATCTTGTCGACCATCGTCCGGGCACCCGCGCCGGGCAGCCCGAGCAGCGTCGCGAGATCGGCGCGTTCGAGCGGATAGAGATCGGGGCGCAGCGCCTTGCGCAGCTTCGCGCCCAGCTCCCCGGGCGGCACCAGGTCGCGGATCGCCTGCGCCGCCGCGACGAGTTCGAGCGGATCGGGCGAGGCCAGCCTATCCTCCAGCATCTCCAGAAGCCGCGCGGGGCCGGCCGGGATGCCGGGCGGCCGATCGTCGAGCAGCCCCTTGAGCAGCCGGAAGGTGGCGCGGTCGACGCCGTTCTCGATCGTCTCGATCGCATTGCCGCGCACCTTGGGATTCTTCGAATGGAGCGAGACGATCAGCAGGTCGAAGTCGGGCAGGCGGCCGCCGAGCGCGAGCAGTTCGATCACGAAGTCGGTGCCCTTGCCGATCAGCTGGCGCTGCAGCCGGGCCAGCAGGCGGGTGGCGCGGGTCTGGTCGGGTACCGCCTCGAGCGCCTCGGCGAGGGCGAAGCGCGGTTCGGCGCGCTCCAGCTCGGCCCGGACCAGCGCGTCGAGCCGCGAGGCAAAGAGCGGGTAGGAGAGCCGGGCGAGCGCGCGCGCCGCCATGGCGCGGCCGCGATAGCGGAAGGTCCGGTCGGGCATCGCCGAGACGAGGCGGGGAATCGCGGTGTCGCCCCAGCCGATGATCATCGTCTCGACGTCGTGGCGATCGGCCGGGGAGAGCCAGGACGCCCGGTCGAGGATCCTGGGCAGCGCCTCGAGGTCGCGGCCGGCGCTGAGCAGGGCGATCGCCTCCGCCCGGACGGCGCGATCCTGCGAGCGCAACTGTTCGAGAAGCGCGTCGGTGTCGGTGGCGCCGGTGGTGTCGGCGGCGGGCGCGATCCCGCGTCCCTTCCCGAAATCGAGCAGCATCGACCGCATGTTGCGCGCCATCGCGGCCGGGTAGAGCTGGCGCAGCATGATCACGACCAGCAGCAGGACGAGGCCGAGAATGACGCCCAGCCCCGACAGGTCGCGGACGTCGGTGCGGCCGGCGTAGACCAGCAGGAAGCCGCCGGCGATGAAGCTGGCGAGCGGTTCGGCCAGCCCTTCGACGATGGTGCGGACCGGGCGCTTGGTTTCCGCGGGGACCGCGTTGAACAGCAGGTTCTGGTTGTTGTATTCGATCGAGGTGAGGATGCCGTGATAGGCGAAGAAGGCCGCCAGCGCGCCTTCGAACGATCCCGTCACGAACAGGAAGCCGAACGCCGCGAAATAGGAGAGCGGCATGATCAGCGCGACGTTGCGCACGCCGATCCGCCCGACCAGCCGGTTGAACACGAACAGGCAGATGATGACGTTGAAGATGTTCGCCGCCGCATAGAGCGAGCCGAGCAGGCTGGCCAGCTCCGCCTCGCTGCGTCCCTGTTCGAACATGTCCGAATATTGGAACTCGGCCAGGTTGGTCATCAGCAGGGTGACGAACAGGATCAGGGTCAGCACCAGCGTATAGCGCGAGGTACGGAAGGTGTCGACGACCTGGCCGATCTGGCGCCCGACGCTCTCGTCGCCCTGCGCGACCTCGCTGTCGGCGATTCGCGTCCAGCGCCGCCGCAGCCCGAGCGCGACCGGGAAGGTGATCGCGGCGATGCCCGCCCAGATCAGGAAGAAGCCGCGCAGCGACACGGTGCCGGCGAACTGGCTGACGATCAGGCCGCCGCAGGTCATGCCGAGCGCGGTCGCGGCGGCGAGCAGCGGGAACAGCCGCTTGCCGTCCTGGATGGCGAAATAGCCGTCGGTATAGTTCCAGAACTGGGTGTAGAGCGCGATGTACCACATCGCGAGATAGAGCTTCAGGCCGATATAGACCGGCAGCTGCCAGTGGGCCGGCAGGTCGAGGCCGAGCACCGCATAGGACAGCAGGCCGCCGACCACGAGCAGCGCGATCGTCGCGTCGATCACCCGGTCGATCGAGAAGCGGACCATCAGATAGGAGAAGGCCGCCGTGTAGATCAGCATGATCGCCGGCGTCATCATGAAGATCAGCGCCAGCCGATCGGCCCCGGCATGGGCGAGGAAGGCCGCGTCGCCGGCGCTGAAGCCGATGCCGAGCCCCATCTGCAGGAGAAAGCCGAGCAGGCCGAACTGGGCGAGCTTCGGCCATTCGCCGGGTGCAACACGCAGCAGCCGGTTGACGAAACCCCCCAAAATTCCCCCTTCGTGCCGTTGGGACTACCGCTGGCGCCCTGCCGGTGCGATAGTCGAGCGAGGGCAACAGCTTCGGGGCGAATGCAGGTGGATGCAAGGGGCAAGATCGCGTGACCGTGGCCGAACGTCGTCGCCGGTTCGGATTGCGGCCGCAACTGCTGTTGCTGCTGTTCGTGCTGAACCTCGTCGCGGCGATCGCCTATTCGACGATGCTCTATACGATCGACCGGCACGAGATCATCGCCGGCATCGACGACCGGCTGACCACGGCGGTCCATGCGGTGCGCGAGATCATTCCGGAGGGCTATCACCGCCGGATCCGGGGACCGGCCTCGATAAGCCCCGCCGAGTTCGACCGGCTGCAGGCGCGGCTGTCGCGTTTCGCCAACCGCTCGAACCTCGTCTACGTCTACAGCTACATGCGCTTCGGCGCGCATATCCACACGGTGGCGACCAGCGCGACCCAGCGCGAGATCGGGCAGGGCACCCAGACCCGCTTCTTCACCCGCTACGACACGGCCCCCGCCAAGCTCTACAGCAGCTTCGAGGACGGCCGGGTCCGCTTCGACGAATATGAGGATTCGTTCGGCCGTTTCCGGTCGATCTACATGCCGGTGCGGTCGACCGACGGGCGCATCCACGTCATTGGTGCCGACATCGAGCTCGCGTCGCTCGACGAACGGCTGGCCGGCGCGCTGCGCACCTCGATCCTGGTCGGCCTGGCGACCTTCGTCCTGTCGATGGTGGTCGGCTCGCTGCTGATCACCCGGATCACCGGGCCGCTCGAACGGCTGACCTCCTACACGCGCAACATGGAGGAGCGCAGCTTCCAGTCGAACGACGACGAGATGCGCGCGATGCAGGCGATCAGCGGCTCGCGCGCCGACGAGGTGGGCAGCCTTGCCGAGGCCATGTCGGGGATGATCTCCCGGCTGCAGCGCTACCTGATCGAGATCCAGGCGGCGACGGCGGCGCGCGAACGGGTGGAGGGCGAGCTGTCGGCCGCGCGCGACATCCAGATCGGCATGGTCCCGCGCCGCTTCCCGCCCTTCCCCGAACGCGACGACATCGACATCTATGCGCTGCTCGAACCGGCCAAGGAGGTCGGCGGCGACCTCTACAACTATGTGATGATCGACGAGAATCGGCTGTTCTTCGTGATCGGCGACGTGTCGGGCAAGGGGGTGCCGGCGGCGCTGTTCATGGCGATGACCAGCACCCTGTTCAAGGCGAACGCGCTGTCGGCGCTGTCGACCGCGGACCTGATGGCGCGGGTCAATGTCGAGCTGGCGCGCGACAATGCCGCCAACCTGTTCGTCACCGCCTTCGCCGGGATCATCGACCTGCGCGACGGCACCGTCGCCTATAGCGACGCGGGCCATGAGGCACCCTTCCTGCTGCGCGCCGACGGCAGCGTGTCGCGCCTGAGCAAGCCCGAGGGCATGGCGCTGGGCGTCTTCGACGACGCCAGCTTCGACGGCGCCACCGTCCGCCTCGATCGCGGCGACGCGCTGGTGCTGTTCACCGACGGCGTGTCGGAGGCGACCCGCGAGGACGAGGCGCAGTTCACGGTCGAGGGGATCGTCGACGCCCTGTCGGACCTGCCGGCCGACCGGACCGCCCGCTCGATCGCGACGAGCCTGGCCGATCGGGTCGGGCTGTTCGTCGGCAGCGCGCCGCAGTTCGACGACATCGCGATCCTGGTGGTCCGCCGCTAGCGCCGGTTGCGGACGAAACGCTTTCGCCGGAAGCGGAAGGAAGCGGGACCCCGGGTCAGGCCCGGGGTGACGACAGGGGTAGGATTTCGTCCGCCGAAGCGCCCTAGCTACGGACGTGCAGCCGCGCCGATGCCCGGCGGCGCACCGGCCCGTCATAGGCGCGGTCGAGCCACAGCGCCGCGCCGCACAGCGCCGCCATCGTCGCGAGGCCGATCCACGGCGCCAGCGCTTCGGGGCGCTGACCGGTGAAGATCACGCCGCGCGTGACGAGCGACAGCAGCGGGACGTGGATGACGTAGAGCGGATAGGACAGCGCGCCGAGCGCCGAGGCGATGGGGGGCCGGGGCGGCTCCACCGAGGCGGCGAACCAGACCAGCAGCGGGAAGGCGACGAAGATCGTCAGCAGGTCGAACGCGAAGGCGCCCGGCAGCTTCACCGCCAGCAGCAGGACGATGGTGGCCACCGCCAGCCAGGCGATCGGCGAGCGGCCCGTCGCCGCGCGACGCCGGCGCTGGAGCAGCACGCCCAGGAAGAAGGAAAAGCCGACCCGCGGAAAGCCCCACCAGAAACTGCCCCAGTCCTGGCCGTTGCCGGTCGATCCGGAGACCGCGATCGCGATTCCGGAGGCGATCACGATCGCGACCAGCACGGGCTGGGTGAGACGCCGCCAGCCGAGCGCCAGGACGAGATTGGCGCACAGCTCGAAGAACAGCGACCAGGCCGGGAAATTGAGCGGGAACAGGCTGTCGTCGGCCGACCAGGTGGGGGAGGGCAGCATGAACAGCCCGGTGAGGGCGGTCGTGCCGAACTGGGCGAGCGACAACTGCCCCTTGCCCAGCGCCAGCGCGAGGCCCCCGCCCAGCAGGCCGATCGCGAGGCCGAGCAGATAGAGCGGATAGAGCCGCACCAGCCGCGCGACCAGGAAATCGCGCACCGACAACCCGGCGCGGAATCGCGGTTCGTAGATCGCGCCGAGCACATAGCCGCTGATCAGGAAGAACAGGTCGACCGCCAGCCAGAAGCGCGGGATATGCGGCAGGCCGAGCAGCACGGCGGCATGGCCGATAAGAACGAAGATCGCGGCAACCCCGCGCATCGCGTCGATCGTGTGCAGCCGCCCCGGCAACGTCGCCCCCATGCGCCGGGCTTGCACCGTGCGCCGCATGGGGTCAACCGGGGGACGGCGCCGGCCTGCTCGCCTTGCGGAAGCCCGGGAGGTGGGGGTGGCCTCGCACAGCGACGATCGCGATCGTTCCCTTTTTCCGGTCGAGGCCCTAGTCAGTGGCGGGGCAGGGAGGGCGGACGATGCGATCGATCATTCGGACGGGGCTGGTCGTCCTGCTGGCCGCGATCCCGTTCGGGGTCGCGCAGCCGGTTCGCGCCGCCGCGCCGATCGCCCTGGAGCAGGTCGTCGAAGCGCGTGTCTTCCAGCGATCGACCAGGGAGGGCGGCCCGTTCGGGAAGGGCGTGGGCACCATCGTCCTGGGGGTGACGCTGCCGGCCGCCGGACCGGTCTATGCGCGGATGCGGGCGCTCGACGGCGCGACGATCCTCCAGCCGGCCTGGCTGGCGGCGGCGCAGGCGCCGGCGGGGACGAGCAAGGTCGGGCTCGCAGGGATAGGCGCTCGGCTCGGCGGCTTTCACATCGATCTCGCGCCGTCGCCCGACGGCCCGTGGACGCCGGGGACGACCGAACTCCATATGGGCGCGCTGTTCGTGCAGGCGCCGTCGCAGTCGTTGGGCGTGCTGATGACCCGGCGCGCGGCGACGGACAGGACGCTGGCGGCGCTGGGCATCGTGCCCGATCGCAACGCCTTCGTCTGGGCGACCAGCAACGATCCCGCGCTGGCGGCGCAGCCCGGGCGCTGGGCGCACCCCTCCGACGACGGACCCTATGGCTCGGCCTTCGCCGCGCAGTTCCTCAACGACCAGATCGGGCGGCTGGGCGTGTCGTGCGGGTTCGTCGGCCATGCCACCGGGGCGATGGCGATCGGCAGCTTCCTGCCGCCGGGCGGGCGCGAATATCCGCGCTGGATCGCGGCGATCGACGAAGCGGGCGGGTTCGAGGGCGCGATCGGCATGATCGGCCATTCGGACGCGAGCGGGCGGACGTCGGGATCGCGCTTCAACCTGTCGGTCCGGGCGGCGCGGGCGATCATGGCGCGGCACAATCCGGTGCTCGGCGACCGCTTCGCCATGGCGCTCGCCACCATTCCCAACATCGCCTCGCCTTATTGGGGCACGCCCGCCGACCGGGACCGCATCCGCCATGCCGGCTATGAGGCGATGGCCGCGACCGGCGGTCATTATGTCCAGCCCTACGACCTCGAGCTGGTCGACGGGGTCCACCAGAGCAACGCGGGGTCGCGCACGCTGGCGCTCCATTTCAGCCGCGCCTTCGCGGGGGGCGACGAGAGCGGCAACGCCGCCGCGCTCGGCCGGCCCGGCGACAGCCTGGGCGAACCGCTGCAGCTGAGCCCCGACGCGGCCTTCGCCGATGTCGACGGCGCGCGCGCGCTGGCCGGCGGGGCGGCGGCGGCACCGGGCGACGTCATCCCCGGCGGGTCCGAATGGTCGTGGAGCGTGCGTTTCCGGCTCGATCGCGGATCGGTGCGGGACCGCGCGGTGCTGGTCGGCGCCGGCGGGCAGGGCCATCTCCATGTCGAAGCCGATGGCCGGCTCCACAGCGGCGGCGAGCTGCCGGCGCTGGCGTCGCGCGCCAAGGTCGCCGACGGGCGGTGGCACGTCGCCGCGCTGGTCTCGACCGGGCAGGGCGTCACCCTGTCGCTCGACGGGCGGGAGGAGGCGCGCTCGCCCGCCCCCGGGCCGAAGGGCTATGGCGCGGTGCAGTGGGTGCGCGCCTATGGCGGCCCCGGCGCGTTCGTCTTCCCCGGCGCGATCGACTGGGTCGCGTTCGGCTATTGGGGGGTCACGACCCGCTACGAGCTGGACGGCGACGGCAGCGCAGCGGCCCCGCCGCGCTGACCCGGCTCAGGCCGCCGGCGGACCCAGTGCGAGCCGGGGCCGCTGCACGCCGTGCATCTTGCGCAGATAGAGGCGGATATTGGCGATCGCCCGTTCGATGTCGGATATCGGGGTCGGCGGCATGCCCGTGGCCTTCGCCATGTGCGCGCACTGTTCGATCTCCCAGGGCATGAAGTTGAAGTCCTCGCCCGCCTCCAGCATCCAGATGATCGGATAGGGGCGGCCGTACATCACGCCCTTCAGCTCCTCCGCCCCGATCAGGTGGAGCGCGACCTGGTCGGCGTTGCCGGCGGTCAGGACGAGGTCGGCGACGTCGAGCGAGAGGGTGAGGCAGGCCGGCCGCGAGAATTTGGTGACCCGGAAGCCGAGGTCGAGATCGGGGCCGATGAAGTCGATCGCGCGGACGCCCTCGCCGCCCGACAGCTCGGGAATCTCCAGCTCGATGTTCGGGCCGGTGAAATCGGCGAGCCAGGCGGTGCCCTTCAGCCGGAGGGGGAGATCCTCCAGATAGCGCTCCTCATAGGCGTTCATCGTCCGCAGCAGGGCGAGCAGCAGGTTGACCAGTTCCTCCGCGGCGGCCGGCGTCGCGACGAAGATCACCTCGTCGCCCATCACCTTCCACACCTCGACCACCGGCGTCTCGCCTTCCTCGAGGAAGGCGAAGCCGACCTGGCCGGCCAGCATCAGCGGGAAGTTGGTGAAGAAGGTCCGGAAGGTGTCGAGCCAGCTGCCGCCGTCGGTGAAGCGCGCCTTGAACTGGGTCGATCCGGCCATGTCGACCGAGAGGAAGAGCCGTACCATCGCCGCCTCCTATCAGAAACCGGCCCTGGCCGACAGGACGATGCCCGCCCGGGCGTTCCTGCCGGCTTCGAGCGGGCCCTTGTAGTTGCTGTCGACATAGCTCGCCGAAAGATCGAGCGCGTCGAGCTTGTAGGTCAACCCCGCCGACCAGTCCAACTTGTGGTCGTAGCTGCCATTTTCGCGGCCGATGCTGAACGACGCGGTCAGCGGCCAGTCGCCCATCGCCACGTCGGCGCCGAGCGCGGCGTAGAAATTGTCGCGATTGCTGTTCCACTGGTCGGGCGTGTAGGCGAAGGTCAGGGTCGAGGTGACCGGCCCGAAGGTTCGCGCGATCGTGGCCTGCAGTTCGAAATAGTCGGTGTCGACGCCGCCCGGATAGACATAGGTGTAGAGCGTGGCCGAATAGTCGAAGCCGGCCAGCGAGCCGCCATAGCCGCCGTAGAGATCGACCTCGAGGTTCGAACTGCCATAATCGGAGACGTTGGTCGTCCACGTGCCGAGGAACAGGCCCGAGCGAAAGGCCAGGTCCGCGCCGACCTGCACCGCCGGATGGCGGGTCGTGTAGCTGATGCCCCGGAAGCGATAGTCGGATACCAGCGCCGCATTATAGGCGATCGAGACGGCGGGCGTTTCCGCCCCGTCCTGCGCCCAGGCCACCGAAGGCAGGAGCAGCGCGCCAGCCAGCAAGATCTTGATGTTACGCCCCCGCATTTCCCGATCATGACGGGCCCGACCGCGGTCGTAAACATACTTTGTTACAGGTCGATAGCCATCAGCTCGCGGATCACCGCGCGGACATTGTCGACATGCTCGGCCGCGGCGCGTTCGGCGGCGGCGGCGTCGCGTGCGACGACGGCGCGGGCGATGGCCTGGTAATCGGCCAGCCGGATGCCGCGCAGCCTGGGCGACGGATATTGCGCGTGGATGATGTGGATGCCGATGGCCGGGAACAGCCGCTGCAGCTCGCGATTGCCGCCGATCAGAAGGAGCGCCCGGTAGAAACCGCGCCGCGCCCGGCTGAACGCCGCCGCATCGCCATCGGACGCGACCTCGGTCAGTTCGCCGATCGCCGCCGCCAGCAGCGCCCCATGCTCGTCGCGGAAACCGGTGGCCGCCGCCCGCGCCGCCAGCCGGGTCATCGCCTCCGCGACGTCGAGCACCTCGAGGGTCTCGGCCGGGTCGAGCGATCGGATCGCCGGCGAGCGGTTGGGGCTGAGATCGACCACGCCGCGGACCGACAGATGCTGCATCGCCTCGCGCACCGCGTTGCGGCCGACCTCGAAGCGGGCGGCGAGGTCGGTCTCGACCAGCCGCTGTCCGGGCACCATCCGGCCCCCTTCCAGATCCTGGAGGATGCCCAGATAGACGCGCTGGGCCGAACCGGCCGGCTCGGGGCCGGGCCAATGGGCGGCGGAGGAAAAGGAGGCCTTGGCAGTCATATGGTTGATTGTTCCACAATCCTGTTCCATAGTCGATACATAATCATCGTGGAGTCGGCGGGAGCAGGATGTGGCTGAGCTTATGGACCTGAGCGGCAAGGCCGCGTTCGTCACCGGCGCATCGGGCGGCCTGGGAGCCCATTTCGCGGGGGTATTGGCGCGCGCCGGAGCGAAGGTGATCGTCGCCGCGCGGCGTGAGGAGGCGCTGGCGGACGTCGCGGCCGGGATCCGGCAAGCGGGCGGGCAATGCGACACGGCCGCGCTCGACGTCGCCAGCAGCGCGAGCGTCGCGGCGATCGAGCCGCTGCTCGCCGAGGTCGACATCTTCGTCAACAATGCCGGGATCGCGGTGGAGAAGCCCTTCCTCGACCAGAGCGAGGAGGATTGGGACCGGGTGTTCGGCACCAACGCCAAGGGCATGTTCCTGCTGACCCAGGCGGCGGCGCGCGCGATGAAGGCGCGCGGCAAGGGCGGGTCGATCATCAACGTCGCGTCGATCCTCGGCCTGCGGCAGGGCACGCACCTGTCGACCTATGCGATCTCCAAGGCGGCGGCGGTGCAGCTCACCAAGGTCGCCGCGCTCGAACTCGCCCGCTTCGGCATCCGCGTGAACGCGCTGTGCCCGGGCTATATCGAAACCGACCTGAACCGCTCCGCCTGGGAAACCGACGGCGGCAAGAAGATGATCCAGCGCGTCCCGCAGCGCCGCCTCGGCGAAGCGTCGGAGCTGGACGGCCCGCTGCTGCTGCTCGCGTCGGACGCGTCCACCTACATGACCGGATCGGTGCTCGTCGCCGATGGCGGCCATCTCGTCAGCTCACTGTGAACGGAGACAATCGATGAGTGAACGCGCACAGGCCATCGCGGCCAGGGTCGAGGCCTTCGTCCGCGAGACGGTCATCCCCTATGAGAAGGATCCGCGCTGCAGCGATCACGGGCCGAGCGACGCGCTGGTCCAGGAGATGCGGGCGAAGGCGCGCGCCGCCGGGCTGATGACGCCGCACATCCTGCCCGACGGATCGCATCTCGACCAGCGCGAGACCGCGATCGTCCTCCGGAAATCGGGCCTGTCGCCGCTGGGGCCGCTGGCGGTCAACACGATGGCGCCCGACGAGGGCAACATGTACCTGATCGGCAAGGTGGGATCGGCCGAGCAGAAGGCGCGCTTCCTCGACCAGCTGGTCAGGGGCGACAGCCGCTCGGCCTTCTTCATGACCGAGCCGGCGTCGGAAGGCGGGGCCGGTTCGGACCCGTCGATGATGAAGACGCTGTGCCGCCGCGACGGCGATCATTGGGTGATCAACGGGCGCAAGGCGTTCATCACCGGCGCCGACGGGGCGAAGGTCGGCATCGTCATGGCGAAGTCCGAAGCCACCGACGGCAGCGGGGGCGCCTGCATGTTCCTGGTCGACCTGCCCGATCCGGCGATCCGCATCGAGCGGGTGATCGACACGATCGACAGCTCGATGCCGGGCGGCCATTCGATCGTGATGATCGACAATCTGCGCGTGCATGAGAGCCAGATGCTCGGTGCGAGCGGGGAGGGGTTCAAATATGCCCAGGTCCGCCTGTCGCCGGCACGGCTGTCGCACTGCATGCGCTGGTTCGGCTGCGCGACCCGCGCGCAGGAGATCGCGATCGACTATGCCTGCCGGCGCGAGGCGTTCGGCAAGAAGCTCGTCGACCATGAAGGCGTCGGCTTCATGCTGGCCGAGAACATGATCGACCTGAAGCAGGCCGAGCTGATGATCGACTGGTGCGCCGGCGTGCTCGACGGCGGCTCGCTCGGCACGGTCGAAAGCTCGATCGCCAAGGTGCAGGTGTCGGAGGCGCTCTACCGGGTCGCCGACCGCTGCATCCAGGTGATGGGCGGGACCGGCGTCTCGCGCGACACGGTGGTGGAGCAGATCTTTCGCGAGATCCGCGCCTTCCGTATCTATGACGGTCCGACCGAGGTCCATAAATGGTCGCTCGCCAAGAAGATCAAGCGCGACCATGCCAAGGGGCAGGAAGCGGCATGACCACGGGCAGCGGCCAGGACGAAAACAGCGGCACGACCCCCGTCCGCGAGGGCTTCGCCTTCGACGAGGCGAGCCTCGCGCGCTGGATGACCGAGCATGTGCCCGGCTTCGAAGGGCCACTGGCGGTCGAGCAGTTCAAGGGCGGGCAGTCCAACCCGACCTACAAGCTGGTGACGCCGGGCCGCGCCTATGTCCTGCGGCGCAAGCCGCCCGGACAGCTGCTCAAGGGCGCCCATGCGGTCGAGCGCGAGGCGAAGGTGCTGACCGGGCTGGAGAAGGCGGGTTTCCCGGTGGCGCATGTGCATGCGCTGTGCACCGACGACGCCGTGATCGGCACCTGGTTCTACATCATGGACATGGTCGAGGGCCGCGTCTTCTGGGACGCGCGGCTGCCCGAGGTCGCGGCCGCCGATCGCCCCGCCTATTTCGATGCGATGAACGCGACCGTCGCCGCACTCCACCAGGTCGATCACGAGGCGGTCGGCCTCGGCGACTATGGCAGGCCGGGCAATTATTTCGAGCGGCAGATCGGGCGCTGGTCGAAGCAATATGTCGAGGATGTCGACGCGGGGCGCGATCCGGACATGGACCGGGTGATCGAGTGGCTGCAGGCCAACATCCCGCCGGGCGACGAAACCTCCATCGTCCATGGCGACTTCCGTATCGACAATATGATCTTCCACCCGACCGAGCCGCGCGTGCTGGCGGTGCTCGACTGGGAGCTGTCGACGCTCGGCCATCCGCTCGCCGACTTCGCCTATAACGCGATGATGTACCATATGCCGCCGCACATCGTGGCGGGCCTCGCCGGCGCCGATCTGGCGGCGCTGAACATTCCCGGCGAGGACGCGTATATCGCCGCCTATTGCGCGCGGACGGGGCGGGATTCGATCCCGAACTACCGCTTCTACACCGCGTTCAATTTCTTCCGGATGGCGGCGATCTTCCACGGCATCAAGGGCCGGGTGATCCGCGGCACCGCCTCTTCCGCGCAGGCCGCCGAACGGGCGAAGGTGTTTCCCGAACTGGCACGGATCGCCTGGGCGCAGATCGGATAGCAGCCCCGCTTTTTCGCTCTCCGTTCGACAAAGGTCGAATGTTCGGCGCAATCGGGGAGAGATTTTCCGTCGAAAAGCGGACATCTAGGCCCTCGTCAATTCCGTTCGACAGCGCTCATGTCGCGGAGGACGGAGGTCATGATGCCATCGTTCACAGCCGCCCGACGATCGATTTCCACGCCCTTGCTGGCAGCTCTCCTCTATTCCGGGCTGGGAATCGCGACGATCCACCTGACCGGCGACGCCGACATCGCCAGCGTCTGGCCGGCCAATGCCGTGCTGGTCGCGCTGCTGGTGCTCCGCAGGCCGTCGGAATGGACGGCGATTCTCGTCGCGGGCTTCGTCGGGAACGTCCTGGCGAACCTCTGCACCCGCGGCACGGCGGAAGGCGCGCTTCTCTTCGGGCCCGCCAATTTCATCGAGGTGGTGATCGCGGCCTGGGGGATACGACGCCGGCTGGAGCGCAGCCTGGCGGAGGACCCATCGGGGATCTGGCCGTTCATCTTCTGGGCGGGACTGGTGGCACCCTTCGTCGGCGCGCTCGTCGGCGCCGGGACGATGGTGCTGTTTCGGCACCAGCCCTTCGGTCCTACGTTGCTGAACCTCTACGTCGCCAACGCGCTGGGCCTGCTGATCTGCACGCCGGTCTTCTATGGGCTGTTCAAAGGGGAGTTCGTCCACGCGTTCCGGGAAAAGACCTCGATAGAGCGCGTCGAAGCGGTGGCGCTGCTCGCGCTGACGTCGCTCGTCGCGACCCTGGTGTTCATGAAGAGCGGCGTGCCCTTCCTGTTCCTCCTGTTCATTCCGATGATGCTGGTGACGTTCCGGGTTGGCTGGCAAGGATCCAAGATCGCGGTGCTCATCATCGCCGCGATCGGCGGATTCGCGACGATGAACCACCAGGGGCCGGTCACCTTCATATCGCCCAATCCCGGCGTGCAGGCGACGTTCTTCCAGTTCTTTCTGGCGTCCGTGCTGCTCGTCAACATGCCGGTCGCCGCCGCCGTCGCCGCGCGCAAGATCCTGATCGAGCGGCTGCGCGACAATGAGCGCTCGCTGCGCCTGATCGTCTCGCAATCGCCGACCCTGCTGCTCCATTTCACCCCTGCGGGCATATGCGACCGGGAGTTCGGCTCTTCCGAAATCCTGTTCGGACAGGATGCCGGGGCGTTCGTGGGCAGCAGGATCGAGGCGCTTTCGGCCACGGCGGCGGAAGCGATGCGCGACGCGCATCTCGACGTGCTGGCCGATGCCGTGACGACCCGACGGGTCGAATTCCTGGCGGCGAACGGGCTGCGCTGGCTGGAGGCGACCTTCGGCGCGCTGCGCGCCGAGGACGGCGACTGCGTCGGCACGCTCGCGAGCATCCATGACATCACCGCGCGCAAGCATCACGCGGCGTTCCTGACCCAGGCCGCCGAAACCGACAGCCTGACCGGCCTGTACAACCGGGCGGGCTTCCTCGCCCGGCTGGACGCGGCGGTCGAGCAGGCCGACAGCGGCGCGCTGAGCGTGGCGATGATCGACGTCGACCGCTTCAAGGGGATCAACGACGGGTCCGGGCACAATGCCGGCGACATCGTCCTGCACGAAATCGCCCGCCGCATCGGCGATGTCGTCGGCACCAGCGGAACGGTCGGCCGGCTGGGCGGCGACGAGTTCGCGCTGCTGCTGGCGGTCCCCGAGCGGGCCGCCCGGCGGATCTGCGCGTCGATCGTAGCGGCGGTCGGCGAGATCCCGGTGGTGCTGCCGTCGGGCGGGACCATCCCCGTCACGATCAGCTGCGGCATCGCCCCGCACCGGTCGGGCTTCACCGCCTCGCGGCTGCTCCACGCGGCGGACGAAGCGCTCTACACCGCCAAGCGCGGCGGGCGGAACCGCTTCCAGACGGCAAGTCCCATCGCCCGGGCCGCCTGACCGGCGGCTCTTCGCCCGCACCTATTTCGAGGTGAGCGTCCACACCCCATCCCAGTCGCGGGCGGGGGGAGCCTTCGCGAAGGCGCGGCAGCGTTCGACATACATGGCGGAAGGGCCGTCGCCGGGCATCGCCTTCAGCGCCGCGAGAAAGGCCTGTTCGGCGTCGCCCCATTCCATCGCGCGATAGGCGGCAAGGCCCGTCGCGTAATGTTCGAGCATCGCCCCCAGGCCCCGATCGATCTCCGCTGCCCGATAGCCGAGCGATTCGTGGACGCCGACGGGGAAATCCTTGCCCTTCACCCGGATCAGGTCGATCTCGCGCACCAATTGGGGGTCCGCGAGCCGGGCATGGGTGAATTCGGAGAACAGGATCTTCGAACCATAGGCCTTGTTCGCGCCTTCGAGGCGCGAGGCGAGGTTCACGCTGTCGCCGATGACGGTATATTCCATGCGCTTGATCGAACCGATATTGCCGACGATCACGTCGCCGGTGCTGATGCCCAGCCCGATGTCGATCGGCCGCTCGCCCGCCGCGGTGCGCTTCAGGTTGAGCGCCGCCAGCTCGACCAGCATCTTGTTGGCGGTCGCGATCGCGTTGTCGGCGTCGTTGGGCCCCGCGAAGGGCGCGCCGAACAGCGCCATGATTGCGTCGCCGATATATTTGTCGAGGATGCCCTTATGCTCGAAGATGACGTCGACCATCTCGGTGAAATAGCTGTTGAGCATGGTCACGGTCTCGCGCGCGCCGATCTTCTCGGCGATCGTCGTGAAGCCGCGCACGTCGGAGAACAGGATCGATACGGTCTGGTCCTTGCCGCTCAATTCGCTTTCGCCGGCCTCGAGCAGCTGGTCGGCCACCTCCTTCGACATGTAGCGCGCCATGGTCGAGCGGACGCGCTTCTCGCTGGTGATGTCCTCCATCACCAGCATCGATCCGATCACCGCGTCATTGGCGTCGACCAGTGGGGCCGCCGTCAGGTTGATCGATGACGCCTTGCCGTCGCTGCCGATCAGTTCGGCGTCGACCGCCAGATAGGCCTCGCGGTCGCGGTCGGTGCGCTCCAGCCGGTCGGCGATCCACCCGTTCCTGCCCGAGAAGGCGGCGCGCGCGCTGGTGCCGATCAGCCCGTCGGGCGCGTTCATCAGCGTGCGGGCAGCCTCGTTGCTGGTGACGATCCGCTGGTCCTCGTCGAAGGTGATCACCGCGTTCGACGTGCTCTTCAGGATGCTTTCGTTGTAGTTCTTCATGTAGAGCACGTCGTCGAACAGCCGGGCATTCTCCAGGCACACCGCGATCTGGGCGGAGAAGGCGCGCAGCCGTGCCTCGTCCTTGGCGGTGAAGGCCGCCGTATCGCGCTTGTTGAGCACCTGGGTCACGCCGATCCGGCCGCCATGCTTGTCGAAGATCGGCTGGCAGAGGATCGAGCGGGTGACGAAGCCGGTGGCCCTGTCGACCTCCGGGTTGAAGCGCGGGTCGGCATAGGGATCGGCGATGTTCTCGGCGACGCCGCTGGCGAACACCGCGCCGGCGATGCCGCGGTTCGACGGCAGGCGGATCTCGCGGACGAGGTCGCCCTCGGCGAACAGCGAGAAGAGCTCGTCGGTCTTGCGGTCGTAGACGAACAGGGTCGACCGTTCGGCGTTGAGCAGCTCGGTCGTCGTGCGCATGATCCGCGCGATCAGGATCTCGAGCTTCAGCTCGCCCGCCAGGTCGTTGCTGACCTCGAGGATCAGCTGCTCCTCACGCAGCGCCTCGAGCATGTGCTGGAAGCCGCGGAAGATGTCGGCATATTCGTCGGTGGAGACCACCTCCAGCTTCACCCCGTCGAGCTCGCCGCGCTCGACCATCCGCATCCCGTCGATCAGCCGGCTCGCCGATCGC
This sequence comes from Sphingomonas sp. Root720, assembly GCF_001428605.1. Lineage (GTDB taxonomy): Bacteria > Pseudomonadota > Alphaproteobacteria > Sphingomonadales > Sphingomonadaceae > Rhizorhabdus. Next base: position 442,262 of record NZ_LMID01000013.1, on the reverse strand, counting down.
GACACCTCATGCGCGGTCAGCAGCGCCATCATCACCGACCCGAGCATGCAGATGCAGACGACGCCGGTGATCCACACATAGAGCGGCATCATCATCGACGGGGTGGGATCGACGCCTTGCAGCAGGAACATCCGCTGCACCTTGAAGATGATCGAGGCGGCGAAGAACACCAGCGGCAGCGCGGCGACGAAGATCGTCAGATAGAGCAGCTTGCTCTTGAGCCGGATCGCCACGAGCTGCTGCTGATAGTCGAACGGCAGGCCGCCTTCGAGATGGTCCGACAGCCTTACGATCGTCGGCACCAGCGCGCGGGCGACCCCGAAATACTCGAAGATGGCGTGGGTGGGCGAGGCAAAGAAGAGCGCGGTCGCGGCGAACACCATCACCTGCCACGTCTGGTAGCCGGCGTCGAACGCCCAGTTGCCGAAGGGCAGCGCCATGCACACCATCACCGCGACCATCGGGCCATGGAGGAAGGTGACGCGCATGAACGAATAGAAGGGCAGGTTGAGGGCGCGGACCACCGCCTCGGCGATTACCGGCTGGGCCGGCCTCTCGCCCCGGTCGAGCGCACGGAGCGCCCGGTCGATCGGACGATAATGGCGGACGATCAGATAGACGTCGGACAGGTTGTAGATCGCGACGACCACCGGCGTCATGCCGATCAGGATGAGCCACTGGCGCAGGTCCAGTTCGAGGCCGAACAGAACGAGCGCCATGGTGATGACGATCGCGGTCGTGCAGCCGCCCTGGTAGAGCCAGACGAGCCGCCAGAACAGCGCGCGCGCGGTGGGCGGCGGCCTAAGGCGCGCCTTGCCGCCCGGACGGGCGATCGGCTTCAGCTCGGTCATGACGGTGGGCGGAGGGGTAGCGGCTTCATGCTCTCGCGCGGTTCCCCTGATGTGCCCCGAAACCTGCGTGCATCGCATGATCTCCCTGGCGCTGATGTGCCGCCGCAGCCGCGCCTTTGTCCAGCGAAGTTTCGCGTTTCATCGATCCGTCCGCCAGCCCCCCTTTCTTCCATAGCAGCCATGCGGGGCCGGATCTGTGACCGAGCGCACATATGCGGCCTCCCGGCGCGCAGGCCGTGCTCGCGGCGCCTCGCGCGCCGACGGCGAGCGTGATAGGGCTTGTCTATCGAGAGGGGTGCCGATGCAGCTTCGCCCGTTGCGCTATTTCACGACCCTGGCGCGCGAGGGTCATTTCGGCCGCGCCGCCGACGCCTGCGGGGTGACCCAGCCGACGCTGTCGGCCGGGATCGCCGCGCTGGAGGAGCAGTTCGGCCGGCGGCTGGTGCAGCGCGACCGCCGCTATATCGGGTTGACCCCCGAGGGGCAGGCGATGCTGCCCTGGGCGCAGCAGCTGGTCGCGGTGTTCGACGGCATGGCGCATGCGATGCTGGCGATGGACGGCCCGGTCCAGGGCGAGTTCCGGCTGGGCGCGATCCCGGCGGCGATGCCGGCGGTGGGCCATGTCGCCCGGGCGCTGCTGGCGCTGCATCCGGCGATGACGCTGTCGGTGCGGTCGCTCACCTCGCGCGAGATCGAGCGCGGGCTCGGCGGCTTCGATCTCGACGCGGGCCTTACCTATCTCGACCATGAGCCGCCCGCCGACATGCTGACCGCGCCGCTCTATGCCGAGCGCTACATCTTCCTTGCCCGTGCCGGCGGCGGCTTCGACGGGCGCGCCGCGATCGGCTGGGCGGAGGCGGCCGCCACCGATCTCTGCCTGCTCCACCAGGGCATGCAGAACCGGCGCATCCTCGACGCGCGCCTCGCCGAGCGCGGTCTCGCCATTCATCCGCGCGCGACGGCCGACAGCTATGTCGCACTGCTGGCGATGGTGCAGGCGGGCGGCTTCGCGACGATCATGCCCGACAGCTATCTCGCGCTACTGCCGGGGCTGGACTGGGCCCGCATCCTGCCGTTCGACGATCCCGCCCCGGCCAGCCGGATCGGCGTCATCGTGCCCAATCGCAGCCCGGTAGGTCCGCTCGCCGCTGCGGCGCTGGCGATCGCGCGCAGCATCTCGCTGCCCCAGGGCTTCGGGACTTGATAGACATCGTCTATCAATCATGGGGATTAGTGATTTGACCGGCCCGGATGGCGGGATCAAAGCCGCGCCATGACGACGGAGAGAAACGAGCCGGTCGAGGTGGTGGTGGCGCGCCTGGCGGCGGCGCAACGCGGACGGCGCGGGGCGTTGCTGCCGCTGCTTCACGACCTGCAGGAGGAACTGGGCGTGGTCGGCGAGGAGGCGGTGGCCGCCATCGCGGCCGAGCTGAATCTCAGCCGCGCCGAGGTCCACGGCGTCGTCAGCTTCTACCATGATTTCCGCAAGGTGCCGGCCGGCCGCCACATCGTCAGATATTGCCGCGCCGAAAGCTGCCAGTCGCGCGGCGGCGCCGCGGTCGAGGCGGCGCTGGCCGAGCGGTTGCGGGTGGCGATGGGCGAGACCCGCGCCGACGGACAGGTGACGCTGGAGCCCGTCTACTGCCTCGGCCTCTGCGCGGTCGGGCCCAATGCGCTGGTCGATGGCGTGCCCATCGCCCGGATCGACGGCGAGGCCGCGATCGAGCGGATCGCCGCGCGGGTGGCGGCATGACCCGCGTCTTCGTCAGCGCCGACATGGCGTCGGTCGCGCTCGGCTCGGACGCGCTGGCCGAGGCCTTCGCGGCGGCCGGCTGCACCGTCGTGCGCACCGGCAGCCGGGGCCTGTTCGCGATCGAGCCGCTGGTCGAGGTCGAGCGCGCCGAAGGGCGGATCGGCTATGGCCCGGTCGCTCCGGGCGACGTCGACGCGGTGCTGGCCGATGCCCACCCCAACCGGCTCGGCCCGATCGACGCGCTGCCCTTCTTCGCCCGGCAGCAACGCCTCACCTTCGCGCGCTGCGGGATCGGCGATCCGCTCGACCTCGCCGCCTATGCCGCGACCGGCGGCTGGCGCGGGCTGGAAGCGGCGCGGGCAATGGCGCCGCAGGCGGTGGTCGACGCGGTCAAGGCGTCGGGCCTGCGCGGCCGGGGCGGGGCGGGCTTCCCGACCGGCATCAAGTGGCAGACCGTGCTCGATGCGAAGGCCGACGAGACGTTCATCGTCTGCAATGCCGACGAGGGCGACAGCGGCACCTTCGCCGACCGGATGCTGATGGAGGGCGATCCCTATGGCCTGGTCGAGGGCATGGCGATCGCGGCGCACGCGGTCGGCGCGGGGCATGGCTATGTCTATATCCGCTCCGAATATCCGTTCGCGATCGCGACGATGCGCGAGGCGATCCTTCGCGCGGCGGCGGTCGTCGCGCCGTTCACGCTCGAGGTGCGGGTCGGCGCGGGTGCCTATGTCTGCGGCGAGGAGACCGCGCTGCTCGACAGCATCGAGGGCAAGCGCGGCCAGGTCCGCGCCAAGCCGCCGCTGCCCGCGATCCAGGGCCTGTTCGGCAAGCCGACCGTCATCAACAATGTGCTCAGCCTCGCCGCCGTCCCCTTCATCCTGGCCGAGGGGGCGGACGCCTATGCGGCGGTCGGCTTCGGCCGGTCGCGCGGGACGATGCCGGTGCAGCTCGCGGGCAATGTGCGGAATGGCGGCCTGTTCGAGATCGGTTTCGGCATCACCCTGGGCGCGCTGGTGAACGAGATCGGCGGCGGCACCGCATCGGGCCGGCCGGTCCGCGCGGTGCAGGTCGGCGGGCCGCTCGGCGCCTATATCCCGCCGTCGCGCTTCGACCTGCCGTTCGACTATGAGGCCTTCGCCGCGGCCGGCGCGCTGATCGGCCATGCCGGGATCACGGTGTTCGACGACAGCGTCGACATGGCGCACATGGCGCGCTTCGCGATGGAGTTCTGCGCGGTCGAGAGCTGCGGCAAGTGTACGCCCTGCCGGATCGGATCGACCCGCGGGGTCGAGGCGATCGACCGGATCATCGCGGGCGGGCGCGGCGGCGACCGGGTCGAGGCGCTGGCGCAGATGCGCAACGCCACGCCGCGCGCCCGATCGGTCGAGGAGGAGATCGGCCTGCTGCGCGACCTGTGCGACACGATGAAATATGGATCGCTCTGTGCGCTCGGGGGTTTCACGCCCTATCCGGTGCTGAGCGCGCTCGATCACTTCCCCGAGGATTTTGGCGCGTCGGCGATGCCGGCGGCGGCGGAGTAGAATCATGGCGTGGATCGGCGAAATCGACCTCGGCACCAAGGCGGTGCCCGTGACGGGCCCGCTGGTGGCGATCACCATCGACGACCAGCGGATCGAGGTGCCCGAGGGCACGTCGATCATGCGCGCGGCGGCGCTGATGGGGACGACGATCCCCAAGCTGTGCGCCACCGACAGCCTGGAGAGCTTCGGCTCCTGCCGGCTGTGCCTGGTCGAGATCGAGGGGCGGGCGGGCTATCCCGCCTCCTGCACCACGCCGGTGCTGCCGGGCATGGTCGTCCGCACCCAGACCGACAGGCTGAAGCAGCTTCGCCGGGGGGTGATGGAACTCTACATCTCCGACCATCCGCTCGACTGCCTGACCTGCTCGGCCAACGGCGATTGCGAGCTGCAGGACATGGCGGGCGCGGTCGGGCTGCGCGACGTGCGCTACGGCTATGAGGGCGAGAACCATCTCGTCGCCGAGAAGGACGAGTCCAACCCCTATTTCACCTTCGACAGCACCAAGTGCATCGTCTGCTCGCGCTGCGTGCGCGCCTGCGACGAGGTGCAGGGGACGCTGGCGCTGACCGTCGACGGGCGCGGCTTCGAGTCGCATATCGCGGCCAGCCAGGACGAGGATTTCCTGTCCTCCGAATGCGTGAGCTGCGGTGCCTGCGTCCAGGCCTGCCCGACCTCGGCGCTGATCGAGAAATCGGTGATCGAGAAGGGCACCCCCGACCGCGCCGTCGTCACCACCTGCGCCTATTGCGGGGTCGGCTGCACCTTCCGCGCCGAGATGCGCGGCGAGGAGCTGGTCCGCATGGTGCCGTGGAAGGACGGCAAGGCCAATCGCGGGCATAGCTGCGTCAAGGGTCGCTTCGCCTGGGGCTACGCCCAGCACAAGGAGCGCGTCCTGAAGCCGATGATCCGCGCCTCGGTCGACCAGCCGTGGCGCGAGGTGAGCTGGGACGAGGCGATCGCCCATACCGCCGCGGAGTTCCGCCGCATCCAGGCGACCTACGGCACCCGTTCGGTCGGCGGCATCACGTCGAGCCGCTGCACCAACGAGGAGACCTTCCTCGTCCAGAAGCTGATCCGGCAGGGTTTCGGCAACAACAATGTCGATACCTGCGCGCGCGTCTGCCATTCGCCGACCGGCTATGGGCTGAAGACGACCTTCGGCACCTCGGCCGGCACGCAGGATTTCGACAGCGTGATGCAGGCCGACGTGATCATGGTGATCGGCGCCAACCCGACCGATGGCCATCCGGTGTTCGCGAGCCGGATGAAACGGCGTCTCCGGCAGGGCGCGCGGCTGATCGTCGTCGACCCGCGCCGCACCGACCTGGTCCGCTCGCCAAGGATCGAGGCCGACCATCACCTGCCGCTCAAGCCCGGCACCAACGTCGCGGTGCTGACCGCGATGGCGCATGTCGTCGTCGAGGAAGGACTGGCGAACGAGGCCTGGATCCGCGAGCGCTGCGACTGGGACGAATATCAGGACTGGGCCGACTTCGTGTCCGAACCGCAGCGCTCGCCCGAGGCGACCGAGCCGCTGACCGGGGTACCCGCCGCCGAACTGCGCGCCGCCGCCCGGCTCTACGCGACCGGCGGCAATGCCGCGATCTACTACGGCCTTGGCGTCACCGAGCACAGCCAGGGATCGTCGACGGTGATGGCGATCGCCAACCTCGCCATGGCGACCGGCAATATCGGCCGCGAGGGCGTGGGGGTGAACCCGCTGCGGGGCCAGAACAACGTCCAGGGCGCCTGCGACATGGGCAGCTTCCCGCACGAATATTCGGGCTATCGCCATGTGTCCGACAGCGCCACCCGCGAGCTGTTCGAGCGGGCCTGGGGCGTGCCGCTCGATCCCGAGCCCGGCCTGCGCATCCCCAACATGCTCGACGCCGCGACAGACGGCAGCTTCAAGGGCCTGTTCGTCCAGGGCGAGGACATCCTCCAGTCCGATCCGAACACCACCCATGTCGCCGCCGGGCTCGCGGCGATGGAATGCGTGGTGGTGCAGGACCTGTTCCTCAACGAGACCGCGAACTACGCGCATGTCTTCCTGCCCGGCTCGACCTTCCTGGAGAAGGACGGCACCTTCACCAATGCCGAGCGCCGCATCCAGATGGTCCGCAAGGTGATGGCGCCGCTCAACGGCCATGCCGACTGGGAGATCGTCCAGCTCGTCGCGCGGGCGCTGGGGCTCGACTGGAACTACGCCCATCCGTCCGAGATCATGGACGAGATCGCACGGCTGACGCCGAGCTTCGCGGGGGTCGGCTACGACCTGCTCGATGAACAGGGGTCGATCCAGTGGCCCGCCAACGAGACGGCGCCGCTCGGCACCCCGACGATGCACATCGGCGGCTTCGCGCGCGGCAAGGGCAAGTTCGTCGTCACCGACTATGTCCCGACCGACGAGAAGACCGGGCCGCGCTATCCGCTGCTGCTGACCACCGGCCGCATCCTCAGCCATTACAATGTCGGCGCGCAGACGCGGCGGACCGAGAATGTCGCCTGGCATCCCGAGGACCTGCTGGAACTCCATCCGCTCGATGCCGAGAATCGCGGGATCAAGGATCGCGACTGGGTCTATCTCCGCAGCCGCGCGGGCGAGACGACCCTGCGCGTGGCGGTGACCGAGCGGGTGGCGCCGGGGGTGGTCTACACGACCTTCCACCACCCGGCGACGCAGGCGAACGTCATCACCACCGACTATTCCGACTGGGCCACCAACTGCCCGGAATATAAGGTGACGGCGGTGCAGGTCGGCCTGTCCAACGGCCCGTCCGACTGGCAGGAGGATTATGCCGAGCAGGCGCGGCGCAGCCGCCGCATCCTCGTCGAGGCCGCCGAATGAGCGGGATGACCACCGACGACAAGCTCGTCTATATGGCGAACCAGATCGCCCGCAATTTCGAGGCGCTGGGACATGACCATGCCGTGGCGGCGACCGAGGACCATATGCTCAGCTTCTGGGACCCGCGCATGAAGGCGCGCATCCTGGCGCTCGCCGTCGAGCGGGCCGACGCGCTGGGCCCGGTCGCCGCGGCCGCGCTGGAGCGGCTGCGCGCGGGGGTCGTGCCCCGGCCGCAGACCGGCGCGACCCGCTTCGCGGCGGTCGACGAGTCCGGCGCCTCGGACGCCGGCTGAGCATGGCCGACGGGCCGCCTGTCCGATGGCTTCGCTTCCGGCGGGTCGCATCGACCGGGATCGTCGAGCCGATCGAACGCCCCGTAGCCGACGAGACGCCGGTCGCGATCGAATATAACGGCCTCGGCTATGCAGTGCTGATGGCGAGCGCGACGGACCTCGAGGACCTCGCCTTCGGCTTCAGCCGCGCCGAGCGCCTGATCGAGCGGGCCGGGCAGATCGTCGACGTCGACACCCACCGGACCGAGCGCGGCATGCTGGTGCGGATCACCCTGTCTGAGGATCGGCTGGCGCTCGTCGCCGACCGGGTGCGCCACCGCGTGTCCGAATCCTCCTGCGGCCTGTGCGGGATCGAGAATCTCGAACAGGCGCTGCGCCCGCTGCCGGAGGTCGAGGCCGGCCCGCCGCCGCCGGACTCCGCGATCTTCGCCGCGCTGGCCGGACTGTCGGCGCACCAGCCGCTCAACGCCGCGACCGGCGGGGTCCACGCCGCCGCGCTGTGCGGGCGCGACGGATCGATCCGGCTGGCGCGGGAGGATGTCGGCCGCCACAACGGCTTCGACAAGCTGATCGGCGCGATGCTGCGGCAGGGGCTCGACTGGGACGGGGGATTCGCGCTGCTCACCTCGCGCTGTTCCTACGAACTGGTCGAGAAGGCGGCGCTGGCGGGCTGTCCGACGCTCGTCACCGTCTCCGCGCCGACCGGCCTCGCGATCGACCGGGCGCGTGGGGCGGGGTTGCGCCTGATCGTGCTCGCGCGGCCCGACGCGATGCTGGTGGCGCCGTGACCCGGCTGCTCGGCGCGCTGATCGCGGGCGGCCGGTCGAGCCGCTTCGGATCGGACAAGGCGCTGGCGCTGTGGCGGGGCAAGGCGCTGATCGACCACGCCGCCGATGCGCTGCGCCCGCACGTCGCCGACCTCGTCGTCTGCGGGCGGGCCCATGGCCGGCTGGCCGTGGTCGCCGACCGGCCCGCGCCGAACATGGGTCCCCTCGGCGGGCTTGCCGGGGCCCTGCACCATGCGCGGGCGCACGGCTTCGATGCCGTGCTGACGGTGGGATGCGACACGCCGGTGCTGCCGGAAAGCCTGCTCGAAAGGCTGCGATCCTCGCCGCGACCGGCCTATGTGGCGAACCTGCCGGTGATCGGCTTCTGGCCCGTCGCGCTGGCCGACCGGCTCGATGCCTTCCTGGCCGCGGATCGCAAGCATGCGGTGCGGGCCTGGGCGGCGGAGGCGGGGGCCGAGGCGATCGATTGTCCCGAGCTCGCCAACGTCAACGAACCTGCCGACCTGGCCGCGCTGAAACTGGTATGATCGATCAAAAATATTGACTCGCATCGTAGCGGGGCTAGGGCGATCCTGCCGGCCACGCGACGATGCGGGCGCGGATGCAGGATGGAAAGGCTCTGATCGATGTTCGCGCCCCCTCTCGATGAACAGCGCTTCGTGCTCGAGCATGTCACGGGTCTGCCCGAGCTGGCGGCGAGCGATCGCTTCGCGGCGGCGACGCCGGATCTGGTCGATGCGGTGATCGAAGGCGTGGGGAGCTTCGCCGAGGGCGAATGGGCGCCGCTCGCGCGCGCCAGCGACCAGGTCGGGGCGAAGTGGACGCCCGAGGGCGTCGTCATGCCCGAAGGTTTCCCGGCCGCCTACAAGGCCTTTGTCGAAGGGGGCTGGGGCACGATCAGCGCACCCGAGGCGTTCGGCGGGCAGGGCCTGCCCTATGCGCTGGCGTCGGTGGTGCTGGAGACGCTGGGGGGGGGCAACATGGCCTTCACCCTCTGTCCGGTGCTGACGGTCGGCGCGATCGAGGCGCTCGTCCATCACGGATCGCAGGCGCAGCAGGCGCTCTATCTGCCCAAGCTCGTCACCGGCGAATGGACCGGGACGATGAACCTGACCGAGCCGCAGGCCGGATCGGACGTCGGCGCCCTGCGCGCCAGGGCCACCCCGCGTCCCGACGGGAGCTGGTCGATCAGCGGCACCAAGATCTTCATCTCGTTCGGCGACCATGACCTCGCCGACAACATCGTCCACCTGGTGCTGGCGCGTACCCCCGACGGCCCCGCCGGGACCAGGGGCATCTCGCTGTTCCTCGTCCCCAAATATCGATTGAATGCCGACGGATCGCCGGGCGCGGAGAACGACATCCGCACCGTGTCGATCGAGCACAAGATGGGCCTGCACGGATCGCCGACCTGCGTCCTGTCGTTCGGCGACAATGGCGACTGTATCGGCGAACTGATCGGTCCCGAGTTCGGCGGGATGCGCGCGATGTTCACGATGATGAACAATGCCCGGCTCAATGTCGGGCTGCAGGGCGTCCAGGCGGCCGAGGGCGCGACCCAGAAGGCGGTCGCCTATGCGCGCGACCGCATCCAGTCGGCACGCGCCGGATCGGGCAGCGCCGCGCCGGTCGCGATCATCGAGCATCCCGACGTGCGCCGCATGCTGCTGCGGATGAAGGCGATGACCCAGGCGGCGCGCGCGCTGCTCTATTATGCCGCCGGGATGGTCGACCGCGCGACGCTGGGCGACAAGGCGGCGCACGCCCGGCTGGAACTGCTCACCCCGCTCGCCAAGGCCTATGGCACCGATGTCGGCTGCGAGGTCGCCGATATCGGCATCCAGGTCCATGGCGGCATGGGCTATATCGAGGAGACCGGCGCAGCCCAATATTTCCGCGATGTCCGCATTGCCGCCATCTATGAGGGTACGAACGGCATCCAGGCCGCCGACCTGGTCGGCCGCAAGCTGGGCCTCGAGGGCGGCGAGACGCTCGCGCGCCTGATCGCCGACATGCGCGCCGAGGCCGAGGACGCGGGGCTGCGCGCGCTGATCGACGCGTGCGAGGAGGTCGCCGCGAAGCTGTCGGGTGCCGCCATAGACGACCGGCTGGCGGCCAGCTATCCGTTGCTGACGATGCTCTCCACCGCGGTCGCCGGCTGGCTGATGGAACGGCAGGGGCGCATCGCCGCCGCCATCGCCACTGGGGGCGACAGCGCCTTCCTCGCGATGAAGCGGGTCGCCGCGCGCTTCTATGTCGAGCAGATCGTCCCCGAGGCGCTGGGCCTGAAGGCCGCCGCGACGGCGCCGGCCGATATCCTCTATGCGGTCGATGCGGAGGGCTTCGCCGCCTGACGGCGCGGTCCCGCGGATTCCCGCCGCTTGCCCCATGCGCGGCCGGCGGCGGGTCGGGGACGCGCGGCGACCGAGAGAAAATCTCCGCGAAAATCGAAATGATATATTGTATCTTCGGCCTCGGCATGCCATTTGCGGCCCGAGAGGAAGATGTCGTGACACGCCCCAACTCCGCCCGCGACCTGTTCGACCGGCTGGCCATCGGCCTGTCGGCGCTGTGCTTCGTGCACTGCGCGGCGAGCGTGCTGCTGGTCGCGGTGCTGGCGACGGCGGGCGGCGCATTGCTGCATCCGGCGATCCACGAAGTCGGCCTCGGACTGGCGATCCTGCTCGCGGTGGTCGGACTCGGCAGGGGGTTTCTCCAGCATCGCCGCCCCGTGCCCGTGATGCTCGGAACGCTGGGAATCTCGCTGATGGCGGCGGCGCTGAGCGTCCCGCACGGCCCCGTCGAGGCGGTTTTCACGATGGCGGGCGTCGCCGCCGTCGCGGGCGCCCACTTCCTGAACCGGCGCGCGCACGCCTGGTAAGCCTTGAATGCCCCCTGGCCGGTGCTAGATTGTCACCATGGCAACCGTTCATGATCACCAGCTCCACAAAGGCCAGTCGCTGGCCGACGCCGCGCAGCGCGCGTTCGAGCGGGCGGGCGAGCAATGGACCCCCATGCGCGCCGAGATCTTCTCTGCGCTGAGCGCCGCGGCCAAGCCCGCCTCGGCCTATGACCTTGCCGAGACCGTATCCGCTTCGACCGGCCGGCGGGTCGCCGCCAACAGCGTCTACCGTATCCTCGACGTGTTCGTGGCGGCCAACCTGGCGCGCCGGGTGGAAAGCGCCAACGCCTATATCGTCAACGCCCACCCGGAGTGCGAGCATGACTGCATCTTCCTGGTCTGCGACAGCTGCGGCCAGGCCAGTCATGTCGACAATGACGACCTGACCGGATCGGTCCGCCGCGCGGCGGAAAAGGCCGGTTTCACCAATCTCCGCCCGGTCATCGAGGTGCGCGGCTGCTGCGCGATATGTTCGGAGGGGGATGCGGCCTGACGCATCGGGGGTGGCGACGGGGCCTCAATCGGTTTAAGGCCGGCAGGATGACCGACCGTCCCGTCACGCCGCTTCTCGATACCGTCGACACGCCCGAAGACCTTCGCCGGCTCAAACATGCGGATCTCCGCCAGCTTGCCGACGAGTTGCGCGAGGAGATGGTTTCGGCGGTGTCGGTGACCGGTGGCCATCTCGGCGCGGGGCTCGGCGTCGTCGAGCTGACCGTGGCGCTCCATTATGTGTTCGATACGCCGCGCGACGTCCTGATCTGGGACGTCGGCCACCAGGCCTATCCCCACAAGATCCTGACCGGCCGGCGCGATCGCATCCGCACCCTGCGGCAGGGCGGGGGGCTTTCGGGCTTCACCAAGCGCAGCGAGAGCGAATATGATCCGTTCGGCGCGGCGCACAGCTCGACCTCGATCTCGGCGGCGCTCGGCTTCGCGGTGGCCAACAAGCTCGCCAAGAAGGACGGTCGCGCGATCGCGGTGATCGGCGACGGCGCGATGTCGGCGGGCATGGCCTATGAGGCGATGAACAACGCCAAGCAGGCGGGCAACCGGCTGATCGTCGTCCTCAACGACAACGACATGTCGATCGCGCCGCCGGTCGGCGCGCTGTCGGCCTATCTCGCCAAGATCGTCTCCTCGCGGCCCTTCCTGTCGATGCGCGGCTTCGCCAAGCGCGTGGCGCAGAAGCTGCCCCGCCCGATCCACGATTTCGCCAAGCGATCCGAGGAATATGCCCGCGGCATGGCGACCGGCGGCACGCTGTTCGAGGAACTAGGCTTCTATTATGTCGGGCCGGTCGACGGCCATAATCTCGATCATCTGCTGCCGATCCTCGAGAATGTCCGCGACGGCGACCATGGTCCGATCCTGGTCCATGTCGTCACCAAGAAGGGCAAGGGCTACGGCCCGGCCGAGGCGGCGGCCGACAAATATCATGGCGTCCAGAAGTTCGACGTCGTCTCGGGCGTGCAGGCCAAGGCGCCGCCCGGACCGCCGAGCTATACCGGCGTCTTCGCCGACGCGCTGGTCGCCGAGGCCAAGCGCGACGACCGGATCTGCGCGATCACCGCGGCGATGCCCTCGGGCACCGGCCTCGACAAGTTCGGCAAGGCCTTCCCGGAGCGCAGCTTCGACGTCGGCATCGCCGAGCAGCATGCCGTGACCTTTGCAGCGGGCCTCGCGGCGCAGGGCTTCCGCCCTTTCTGCGCGATCTATTCGACCTTCCTGCAGCGTGCCTACGACCAGGTCGTCCACGACGTTGCGATCCAGAACCTGCCGGTGCGCTTCGCGATCGACCGTGCGGGGCTGGTCGGAGCCGACGGCTCGACCCATGCCGGCAGCTTCGACGTCACCTATCTGGCGACCCTGCCGAACATGGTGGTGATGGCCGCCGCCGACGAGGTCGAGCTGGTCCACATGGTCCATACCGCCGCCCTGCACGACAGCGGGCCCATCGCCCTGCGCTATCCGCGCGGCAACGGCGTCGGCCTGACCTTGCCCGCCGTTCCCGAGCGGCTCGAGATAGGCAAGGGCCGGGTCGTGCGTGAGGGCAAGACGGTGGCGATCCTGTCGCTGGGCACGCGGCTCGGCGAGGCACTGCGCGCCGCCGACCAGCTCGAGGCGCTGGGCCTGTCGGCGACGGTCGCCGACCTGCGCTTCGCCAAGCCGCTCGACGAGAAGCTGATCCAGACCCTGCTCACCAGCCATGAGGTGGCGGTGACGATCGAGGAAGGCGCGATCGGCGGCCTCGGCGCGCATGTCCTGACGCTCGCGTCGGACCTGGGCCTGATCGACAACGGCCTGAAACTGAGGACGATGCGCCTGCCCGACAGCTTCCAGGAGCATGACAAGCCCGAGAAGCAATATGCCGATGCGGGGCTCGACGCCGAGTCGATCATCGGTACCGTGCTGGCGGCGCTCCACCGCAACAGCAAGGGCCTCGAAGAGAGCGCTTAACGTGCGGGCGCCCTCAGGCGCCGGGCGCGAGGCATCCGCCTCGCTTGGCTACCTCGCATAAGCTCGGGCGGCCGTTCGGCCTTGCGGAGCCTTGGCAGGCTCCGACGATCGACCCAGTAACCGTCATGCTAAGCGGGGCGTGTCATCATTGGCGGACGAAACGCTCCCACTGCCGTCACCCCGGGCTTGATCCGGGGGCCCGCTCCTTTCCCTTCCGTCGAATGGGGGAGAGCGCCGGTCGGGTCATCATATCCGCACGACAGGTTGTCCTGAGAAGCGGGACCCCGGGTCAAGCCCGGGGTGACGGTGTGCGTGGTGATGAACGCCCCTGCTTCGGCATGATGCGCGAATCAAAAGATCAGAGGTCCTCATCCGGCAGGACGAAGGCGCCGTCCGCCGGCGCCTCGGCGATCTTCTCGATCCGGCCGCGCGACACGGCGACGAGGATGTGCCGATTGGCGAATTCGACGACGGCGAGACGGCCGGTGGCGCCCATGGGGATCGCGTCGACGACGCGAAGCGTCCTTTCCCTGTTGCCGATGGCGATGCCGGGCTGGAGCTTGCGCCACAGCCAGAGCGATCCATAGGCCAGGCCCGCGACCAGCGGGACGAGCAACAGCAGTCGCAACAGGTAATCCAGCATCATTGGCGGCGTTCGATTCCCGATAGCCGCGCATCGGCGGCGACAACGTCGACCACCCTTATCCCGAACTTTCCGTTCACTGTCACTACCTCGCCCTTCGCGACGAGCGTGCCGTTGACCATGATGTCGAGCAGCTCGTTGGCCTGGCGGTCGAGTTCGACCACGCTGCCCGCGTTGAGCTCCATCAGTTCGGCGAGGCGAAGCGACGTGCTGCCGACCTCGACCGACAGGCGCAGCGGGATATCCGCCAGCAAGCGGAAATTGTCGCGGCCCGTGAGCTCGGCGGCGCCGGGGACAGCGGGAACGTCGGCCATGTCGCTCATTTCAGCACTTCCTTGTTGAGTCTTTCGATCATCATCGCGGCGCGGCCGTCCTGCTCGCCGATCGTGCCTTCGGCGAAGCGGCGGTTGCCGACGAGGAGGGGAACCGTCTGGGAGAGATTGACCGGGATGACGTCGCCGGGCTTGAGCGCCAGCAGCTGCGCCACCGTCATCTCCGGCCGCGCCAGCACCGAGCGGACGGGCAGGGCGACATTGTCGAGCGCGGAGAACAGCTTGCCCTTCCACTCATGATCCTCGCCGCCGGCGCCCGCGTGGGTGCGCGCGGCGATCTCGTCCTCGATCGGCTGCATCAGCGAGAGCGGGTAGAGGATCTCGATTCGGGTCGAGCGCGACATGCCCGGCTTGATCGTGAAGCTCTGCACCACCACGGGCTCGTCGGCGCGGACCATGTTGGCGAAGGTGGCATTGGTCTCGTGGGTCGAGAGTTCGAACTGGAGGGGGAAGGTCTCGGCCCAGCTCTTGGTCAGCACCTCGACGATCGCGTCGGCCAGCCGGCGTTGCAGCCGCTGCTCGGACGGGGTGAACTCGCCGCCCTTGGTGGTCAGCCCGTTGCCGGTGCCGCCGTAGAAGGCGTCGACCATGTTGGTGATGAAGCCGGGCTCGATCGCGATCATCATCATCCCCTTGACCGGGCGGACCCGGAAGAGGCTGAGGCTCATATAATCGGGCTGGTTGCGCTGCCACTCGTCGAAACGGCGGGTTTCGAGCGGGATCGGATCGACCTTGCTGCGGGTCTGGGCGATCGGCTCGATCACGTCGCGCAGGCGGCGGGCGATCCGCTCGTTCATCCGCTCGAGGTGCGCGAGGTGGGCGACCGGGCGGTCCTTGCGCTGGCCCAGCGCATAGGGCTCGACGTCGCGCGCCTGGCGCACCTTGGGCGCCTCGGCACCCTCCTGGTCGAAAGAGATGTCGCTGAGTTCGTCCATCAGCGCGGCGACCTCGTCACCCGAAAGACTGGAAGCTGCGCGCGTCATCGACTCAGCGAATGTCCCGAACCCGTTGCCGCCGGGTCCATCCCGACGGATTCGCTATACGGTCGAGGTGGTTAACGAATTGATGAGGAGGGGCGTCGTTCGTTTGGCGCTCACGCGCCTGGCGCCGGGCATCCGCCCGGCCAGGCTATCCTCCCATAAGCTCGGGCGGCCGTTCGGTCTTGCGGGACGCTGTCGCGCCCCGATGCTCAGCTCGTCGTCGGAGTCCGCCAGGGCTCGGCAAGCGCGAACGCGCGTCCGAGCTCATGCGAGGATAGCCAAGGTCTCGGATGTGACCGCCGGTGCATGAGGCAAAACAAACAGCCAGCCTCAGCTGGCGGAGATGCCCTTCTTGCGGAGCAGCGCATAGGCATGCTCATACCATTTGCTGCCCGGATAATTGGCGCCCAGCACCGCGGCGGCGCGCTCGGCTTCCAGGGGGACGCCCAGTTCCAGATAGCTCTCGGTCAGCCGCAGCAGCGCTTCGGGCGCATGGCTGGTGGTGTCGTACTTGTCGATGACGGTCCGGAAGCGGACGACCGATGCGAGCCAGTCGCCGCGCCGCTGGTAGAAGCGGCCGATCTCCATCTCCTTGCCGGCGAGATGGTCGTTCACCAGGTCGACCTTCACGCGGGCATCGGCGGCGTAGCGCGAATCCGGATAGCGGCGGATCAGTTCGTTGAGCGCAGCCAGTGCCTGCTGGGTCAGCTTCTGGTCGCGCGTGACGTCCTGGATCTGCTCATAATAATCGATCGCGATCAGGTAGAGCGCATAGGGCGCATCGCGGTTGCCCGGGTGGATCGAGATGAAACGCTGCGCCGAGGCGATCGATTCGGTGTACTGGCGCGCGAGATAATAGGAAAAGGCGCTCATCAGCTGCGCCCGGCGGGCCCAGACCGAATAAGGGTGCTGGCGCTCGACCTCGTCGAACAGCGCGGCGGCCAGCTTGTACTGGTGGCGGTCCAGCCGCTCGCGCGCCGCGTTGTAAAGCGTGTCCACGTCGCGGGCGACATATTTGGTGTCGCCCTTGTTCTTGCTGGTGGCGCAGCCAGCCAGCGGAACCAGGGTGGCGGCGGCGATCATCAGCGCGATCGGACGGGAGACTTTACGCAGCATAGGCCCGCCTCTTTACGGGGCAAATGTCGCCGCCGCAATGGGCGCGAAGAGAGGGGGTGCGCAGCGGGCCCAACACGTTAATGTGAGGGCAATGTTGCGCGTCCTGACCCTGTCGACACTCTACCCGGATCGCACCCGTCCCGGCTTCGGCGGCTTCGTCGAACGGCAGACCCGCGCGCTCGCCGCACGGGCCGATGTCGAGGTCCGCGTGGTGGCGCCGTTCGCGGTCCCGCCGACCCGCCTGGCGAAGCGCCACCCGGCCTATCGCGCGCTCGCCGGGCTGCCCGCGCGGGAGATCTGGAACGGGCTGGAGGTCCATCGTCCGGCCTTCGCGACCCTGCCGATGATCGGCGGCCGGATCAATCCGTGGAGCCTCGCCCGGACCGTGGCGCCGCTGCTCGATTCGATCCGGGCGGAGTTCCCCTTCGACGTGATCGACGCCGAGTTCTTCTATCCCGACGGCCCGGCGGCGGTGCGGCTGGGCGCCCGCCACGGCGTGCCGGTGTCGATCAAGGCCCGGGGGAGCGACATCCACCTGTGGGGCGCGAATCCCGCCTGCAGCCGCAAGATCGTCGCGGCGGGGCGGGCGGCGGACGGAATGCTCGCCGTATCGGCGGCGCTGCGCGCGGACATGATCGCGCTGGGCCTTCCGGGCGAGCGCATCCGCGTCCATCATACCGGGGTCGACCAGGCGGCCTTCCGTCCACGCGACCGCCGGGCGGCGAAGGCCGCGCTGGGCGTGCGCGGGCCGCTCGTGGTCAGTGCCGGCAACCTGATCCCGCTCAAGGGCCATGCGCTGCTGGTCGCGGCGATGGCGGCGCTGCCCGGGGTCAAGCTGCTGATCGCGGGGCGCGGACCAGAGCAGGCGGCGCTCGCCGCGCAGGTCGAGCAGGCGGGGCTCGGCGATCGGGTGTGGCTGCTCGGCGCCCTGCCGCACGAGCAACTGCCCGGCCTGTTCGCGGCCGCCGACGCGATGGCCGCGCCGTCCTCGTCCGAGGGGCTCGCCAATGTCTGGGTCGAGGCCCTGGCCTGCGGCACGCCGATCGTGATCACCGACGTCGGCGGCGCGCGCGAGGTGGTCGACCGCGCCGCCGCGGGCCGGCTGGTCGACCGGACGCCTGCGGCGATCGCCGAGGGAATCAGGGCGGTGCTCGCCGATCCGCACCCGCAGGCCGAGGTCGCGGCGGCGGCGGCGCGGTTCACCTGGGAGCGGAACAGCGAGGCCCTGTTCGAGCATCTGAGCGGGCTGGTTCTTCGTCATTCCCGCGAAAGCGGGAATCCATGGTTGCGGGACGCTGTTTGACCGGATGTGCCGCCGTCCATGGAGTCCCGCGTTCGCGGGAATGACGGTGGGGGTGGTCAAGGAAATCTAAAGCGGCATCAGCGCCGCGACGATCCAGCGGTCCTCGCCGCGCAGCACGTTCCAGGCGCGGGCGGCGGCGCGGCTGTCCATCGGTTCCACGCCGAAGCCGAGCGCCTCGATCTCGGCCATGAAGGCCGGGGAGGGGCGGCGCATCGTCGGGCCGGTACCGAGCAGCAGGAATTCGGGTGTCGGCGCGACGTTCGGCAGATCGGGCAGGTGGGCGGCGGTCAGCGCGTCGACGAGCACCGGCGGGTTCCAGTCGAGCGCATCGACCGGGGTCAGCCACAGGCCGCCCGGCACGATCCGGTCCTCGATGCGGAAGGCCGTGCCGGCGAACCCGCGGATGACGGGTCCGCCGGGCGGAAGCTCACGGTCGAAGCTGACCATCGTCGGGCGCGATCAGGGCTGCGGGCCGATCCGCTCGGCGTCGGGCCGCGTTTCCTTCGGCTTGGCGGCGAAGCGCTGCGGTTCGAGGCCGAGGGCGATCAGCAGCGACGAGGAGACATAGACCGACGAATAGGTGCCGACGATGATGCCGAGCATCATCGCCGCCGCGAAGCCGCGCAGCACATGGCCACCGAACAGCAGCAGCGCGCCGAGCGCGAGGATGATCGTCACCGAGGTCATCACGGTGCGCGGCAGCGTCTCGTTGACCGACAGGTCGATCAGCGCCTTCATGTCCATCTGGCGATATTTGCGCATATTCTCGCGGATACGGTCGTCGATCACCATCTTGTCGTTGATCGAGTAGCCGATGATGGTCAGCACGGCCGCGACGATGTTGAGATCGAACTCCATCTGGGTCAGCGCGAAGAAGCCGAGGGTCATCAGCACGTCGTGCACGATCGCCACGAAGGTCGACACGCCGAACTGCCATTCGTAGCGCAGCCAGGAGAAGACCGCGATGCCGAGCACGGCGAGGACGACCGCGAGCACGCCGTTCCGGATCAGCTCCTCCGAGACCTTGCCCGAGACCGTATCGTAGCGGGAGAAGGTGACGCCGGGGAACTGCTTGCGCAGCGCCGCCGAGACCTTGTTGACGACGGCGTTGGTCGCGCCTTCGTCGCTGCTCTCGGGGATCGGCAGGCGGATCGACACGGTTTGCGGATCGCCGAACTGCTGGAGCGAGCTGGTGCCGACGTTCAGGCCGTCGATGTTGCTGCGCACCGCATCGAGCGGCGGCGGGCTCGGGAACTTCGCCTCGATCATCAGGCCGCCGACGAAATCGACGCCCATGTTGAGGCCGCGCGCGCCGACGATGGCGATCGACGCGACGGTCAGCAGCGCGGTGATGATGAAGGCGATCAGCCGGACCCGGACGAAGCCGATATTGGTGTTGTCGGGAACAAGTTTCAGCAGACGCATGGCTCTGTTTCCGATCAGATATGGATGCTGGTGGGCCGCTTGCGGCGGAGCCACAGCGCGACGAGCATGCGGGTGAAGACGACGGCGGTGAACACCGAGGTGGCGATGCCGATCAGCAGCACGACCGCGAAGCCCTTCACCTGGCCCGAACCGAGCAGGAACATGATCAGCCCGGCGATGGCGTGGGTGACGTTCGCCTCGAAGATCGTCCGGCTGGCTTCCTTATAGCCATGCTCGACCGCCTGGGTGGGCGACCGGCCCCGGCGCAGCTCCTCGCGCACGCGCTCGTTGATCAGCACGTTGGCGTCGACCGCGGTGCCGATGGTCAGCACGAAGCCGGCGATGCCGGGCAGCGTCAGCGTCGCATGGAGCAGCGCCATCACGCCGAGGATGACGAACACGTTTATGATCACGGCGAGGTTCGCGTAGAAACCGAAGCGGCCGTAGCTGACCAGCATGAAGATCACCACGCCGACCACGGCGATCACGCTGGCGAGGGTGCCGGCCCGGATCGAATCGGCGCCGAGATCGGGGCCGACAGTGCGCTCCTCGACCACCTTCAGCGCGACCGGCAGCTTGCCCGACCGCAGCGCGATCGCGAGCTGGCTGGCGCTGTCGGTGGTGAAGCGGCCCGAGATCTGCGCCTGGCCGCCCAGGATCGGTTCGTTGATGTTCGGCGCCGACAGCACCTTGCCGTCGAGGATCATCGCGAAGGGCTTGCCGACATTCTCCTGCGTGACGCGGGCGAATTTGCGGCCGCCCTCGCTGTTGAAGGTGATCGAGACGACAGGCTCGTTGGTCTGGCTGTTGTAGCTGAGCTTGGCGTCGATCAGCTCGTCGCCGCTCAGCATCGCGCGGCGCTTGACCGCGATCGGCGGCTGGCCGGGTTCGGCATAGGGGAGGATCTCGCTGCCCACCGGCGCGCGGCCCTGGGCGACGGCGGCAGGATCGGCGGTGAGGTCGACCAGCTTGAACTCGAGCTTCGCGGTGCGGCCGAGCAGCGCCTTGAGCGCCGCCGGATCCTGGAGACCCGGCACCTGCACGACGATGCGCTCGGCACCCTGGCGGATGATGGTCGGCTCGCGGGTGCCCATCTCGTCGATGCGCTTGCGAACGACCTCGGTCGCCACCTGCATCGCGGCGTCGGTCGCCTGGTTGAGGCCCTGCTGGGTCGGGGTCAGGACCATGCGCGTCGAATCGACGACCTGCACGTCCCAGTCACGCTGCCCGGTCATGCCCGACGGCTGGGTGAGCGTGCGGATGCGCTCGACCGCGGCGTCGATCTGGCTGGCGTCGCGGACGAAGAAGGAGAGGCGGCCGCCCGTGGTCGAGATGTCGCCGATCGCGATCGGCGGATCGGCACGGCGCATCTCGGTGCGGACCTGCTCCTCCATCTTGGCGATGTTCTGCTTGGCGAGGTCGGCGGTGTCGGCCTCCAGCATCAGGTGGCTGCCGCCCGACAGGTCGAGGCCCAGGTTGATGCGCGGCAGGCCGCTCAGCCCGGCGCGCTCGGCGACCGATTCGGGGATGAAGCTGGGCAAGGACAAAAGAACGCCGACCGCCAGCAACAGGCAGATCGACCATATCTTCCAGCGCGGAAAATCGAGCATCGTCGGATCAGTCGTTGGCGGGCTTGCCGGCGCCCGCGGTGCGGACCTCGGCGATCGTGCCCTTGACGATCTTCACCTTGACGTTCGGTGCGATCTCGGCCTCGACCTCATGCTCGTCGACCTTGACGACCTTGGCGACGATGCCGCCCGCGGTGACGATCAGGTCGTTCTTCTTGACCGCGTCGATCGTGGCGCGATGCTCCTTCGCACGCTTCTGCTGCGGACGGATCAGCAGGAAATAGAAGATGACGCCGATCAGGACGAACTGGCCGAGCATGAAGATCGTGCTGCCGGACGAAGAGCCGGCGGCACCTGCGGCCTGTGCGTATGCGGGAGAAGCGAACATCGTATCTGGTATCCCGGAAAAAGCGGGTCCGTTGGGGCCCCGAAGTGGCGCGCGCCTATCACGTTCCGCATGGCAAGGGCAACCGCGCGCTTGCCAAGCGCGAAAGACCTCCCTAAAGCGCGCAGCCTTGGTCGGGGCGTGGCGCAGCCTGGTAGCGCACTTGACTGGGGGTCAAGGGGTCGCAGGTTCGAATCCTGTCGCCCCGACCATTGAAATCCAACCGATTAGACCCCCAGTTCGCCGGACCGCCGCATGGCGGCCGGCGCCGGCGTCCTCTCATTCCCCGCTCCGCGCTTTCATTCGGCGGTCGAGTCGCGCGAAACCCGATTCGAGTCCCGGAAATTGGGCGTTTCATATATTGATCGACCAGACGTTTAATTATATCACCGCTCGATCGGAGCGGTGGGCACATGGGCGATTCCCGTCATTCATGTGCACAGGCTTCCGGTTCGTCTTATTGTCGGCAGCGCCGGCCCGGTCCAGATAAAGAGCCGCGCCGTCGAGCCTGATGGCCGGTCGCACCCTCGGTGCGCAGGAATGGAGAGAGGATCATGGCTGAGGTCGACTATGGCCCCGCGAATCTGGCGGACCTGCGGGCGATCCAGCTCGAGCGGCTGAAATCCACGCTGGCGCACGCCTATGCGCATTCGCCGCATTATGCGAAGGCGTTCGACGCGGCGGGGGTGACCCCCGACGACCTGCGCTCGCTCGAGGATCTCGCGCGCTTCCCGTTCACCACCAAGGGCGACCTGCGCGCGACCTATCCGTTCGGGATGTTCGCGGTGCCGCAGGAGCAGGTGTCGCGCATCCACGCCTCGTCGGGCACCACCGGCAAGCCGACCGTCGTCGGCTACACCAAGCGCGACATCGAGACCTGGGCGAGCCTGGTCGCACGATCGATCCACGCGGCCGGCGGACGGGCCGGGATGAAGGCGCAGATCTCCTACGGCTATGGCCTGTTCACGGGCGGGCTGGGGGCGCATTACGGCGCCGAGGCGCTGGGCTGCACCGTCATCCCCATGTCGGGCGGCCAGACCGAGAAACAGGTCCAGCTGATCTGCGACTTCAAGCCCGACATCATCATGGTCACGCCGAGCTACATGCTCGCGATCCTCGACGAGTTCCGCCGCCAGGGGATCGATCCGCGCGCGAGCTCGCTCAAATACGGCATCTTCGGTGCCGAGCCCTGGACCGAGGCGATGCGCCGCGAGGTCGAGGAGGCCTTCGACATCAAGGCGACCGACATCTACGGCCTGTCCGAGGTGATGGGGCCCGGCGTCGCGCAGGAGTTCGTCGCGTCGCAAGCCGGCCCGACGATCTGGGAGGATCATTTCTACCCGGAGGTGATCGATCCCGCGACGGGGGAGGTGCTGCCCGACGGCGAGGAGGGCGAGCTGGTCTTCACCTCGCTCACCAAGCAGGCGCTGCCGATCATCCGCTACCGCACCCGCGATCTCACCCGGCTGCTGCCGGGCATCGAGGTGCCGATGCGCCGCATGGCGAAGATCACCGGCCGCAGCGACGACATGCTGATCATCCGCGGCGTCAACGTCTTCCCGACCCAGATCGAGGAACAGGTGCTCAAATGCGAGGGTCTCGCCCCGCATTTCGAGGTCGAGATCACGCGCCCGGGCCGCATGGACGAGGTGCTGATCATCGTCGAACGCCGCCTCGAGTGCGACGAAGCGCGGGGCAGCGCCGAGGGCGCCCGCCTGGCCGGCTACGTCAAGGAGGTGATCGGCATCAGCGCCCGCACGCGGATCGTCGAATGCGGTTCGCTGCCGCGCTCGGCCGGCAAGATCGCCCGCGTCCGCGACCTGCGAGATCGCGCTCCGGCCTGAAGCGCCGGGGCGCGAAGCCGGCGGTCAATCCTTGCTCTTGTGCTCGGGCTTTCCCTTGCGCTTGGTCGAGGCCATCTTCTCGAGCTCGGTTTCGCTCATCGACTTTTCCATCGACCTCGACGCGCCCTTGAGCTCGCTCTTGGGCGTGTCGCCGCGCTTCGCCGACAGGGCGGCGCCGGCGGCTTTCTGTTGTGCTCCGGACTTTGCGGGCATCGCGTCTCTCCTGTGGATCGGGCGAGAAAAACCCCCGGCGGGCATGGACGGTTCCGCAGCAAGGCGCGGTCGCCCATCCCGTCGACCGCGTCAGTTCTTCCCGGCCGAAACGGGCGTCGTCTTCGGCGGCAAACCTTCGCTGCGGCGCTCCGCGTCATGCTGGTCGCGCACCGCCTGCTCGCTGCGCTGCTTCTCCGCACGCGACCGGCGGTTGCGGACCATCGCAAACAGAATCGCCAGCGCGAGAACGACCGGCCCGGCTATGGTGATCACGCTCCACAGGGCGCCGCCTGCGTCTATCTGTCCCACAAGGCTTCTCCTCGACATCGATTGCCCGTGAACAACGCGTCCGTAGGGCGATGGTGCCGGTCGTCACGCGGCCGTACCGCTCCCGAGCGGAGGCAGGCGCTGGGCGCCGTTCCAAACAGAAGCGCGGGGCGACGTGATTATCAGGACAAGCGCGCGGCGACGGCGCAATGACCGGACGTGCCCGTCAACTTGACCGGGCGCATCTTTTGTACCTCCAAAGGGAGGGCCAGCTTATCGGTGGACGGTGCGGTCTTATATTTGTGGGCCGCGCCTGGACGGATTCAAGCTACCGCGCCGCTACAGCTTCGTCGATGCGCTGCCGCGCAACGCCAGCGGCAAGATCCTCAAGCGTGAACTGCGTGCCGCCTTCTGGACCGAACGCGAACGGCAGATCGGCTGATGGGCGAGAGGAGGCCGGCAGCCTGCATCCCGCCCATCGCGACATCACATCGCGGAATAGCCGCCGTCAACCGCGATGGACGCGCCCGCCACGAACGACGCCGCATCGGAGAGCAGCCAGGCGGCGGCCTCGGCAAGTTCGTCTTCGACGCCTCTGCGCATGAAAGCCGCAACCTGTTCACGCTCGATGTCCGTGTGCGCACCAACGACGCCTATCTCGATGCGCACACGCTGATCAACGGATCGATCGGCTTCACTAATGCCGACGAGCGCTATCAGGTTCGCATCATCGGACGGAACCTGGGTAACCAGGGCTATCGCACGGGGGCACAGACGGTCGGCAGCCTGTTCCGCTACTCGATCTACGGCGAGCCGCGCTATCATGGTCTGGAAATCGGCGTGAAGTTCGGCGGCACGCGTTGAAGGTTGGGCCCCAAAGGCCAGCCATTATTCGATAATGGCTTCTGTTGAGGGAGAGAGTGCTAGGCGCACTCCCCTTTTTCGTTTGCCATGCGGTAGTGCCGGATTTTTGGACAGGGTGCTAAGCCAATCCCGACCTGAGGAGTGGGACGGGAATGAAGACGACTAGGCCGGATTGACATTCAGGATTCCCAAACGAGTTAATCGCCGACCGATAGGATTCCGTGTTGAAGCGGAGCGAATGATGGCGAGCTGGCGGCGAAACACGGTAAGTCGTTGTTCGCGTCTTGGATATGCAAAGTCCGGTCCTGCTAAAACGGACGTTCGTAGAGCTGCGCAGGCCCTCTCTGCTAGGTCCCGGCCGTTGGACGGTCCTGACTGTCCGCTTGTCGTGTGCTGATGGAGCTAAGCCTAATCGGATGATGCGCCACCTACTAGGGTTAGTCCGCGACAGCATCAAAGATTGCAGCCGACCCAGGGCTTGCTGCCGATCCGATACCGTTGTGCCATAGGTGCGAGGCGAACGGGAAGATCGTCGGGCGCTAAGTCGCGAGGCACGACAAGAGAACGCCCTCGGAATCGCTATTCCTTTCGCGCGATCGAGCGTGGTAACTGATGATCGGACGAGCCGGGGCGGCGTATGTTTAATTGGCTAATCGCGTTATTATCTTCGCGTCATGCGGACGATCATCCGCATGGGCGTTTCTGGCGGGGTTTCGAGCGCACTAGCATCGTGTTTGGCACCGTCGCCTCGGCGACCGCGATCTTCGGTATTTATTCTTGGTACACGGAGAGTGACGACAGGCGGCTTGAGCGCGCAGTGAAACTCTATCAGGCGTCGTCGGGGGCGGTGGCAACCCTCGACCGGACGCGAGGCAGACCGGCTGAGCTCGGTCAGAGCGCCTCGGTGGAACTGCTTGAGATGCTCCAGCGAAACCTCGACGATGTCGATCTAAATGATCTCTATCTGACCGGCCTGACCTTGATATCGCCGCTCTATCAACCACCCGGTGGGCTCACCTTCCTCAACAACAGCGGCCTCGTCGTGCCGCGGGCCGGGCTGTTCCGGCGAGTCGAGAATGACATTCCACATCTTGACAAACAGCGTTGCGGCCACGCCATCGTCGCGATCACCTCCTTCCTCGTCTGGACCGATTCGGCGCTCGGCGAAACGGCGCTATGTGTCTACGGGACGCTGGCCGCGAGCCGCTTGAGCCTTGGTCGCTCAGCCGTCTTTCTGCGCGGCGCGATGCTGTCGAACCGGCGGCTTCGTTCGGCCGTGCTGAAGGAAAGGCTGCCCGGTTATCAAACACTCGAGGAGCACTTACGCATCGCGAATATCGAAGAACGCGATCCGCTGGTCCCGCTGCGGCCGGCGCTCGTCCTCGTCGAGAGCGAGGCCACGCGCGCGACAATTAACGTCGAGAATGCCGATTTCTACGGTGAGGATATGATCCTCGACCGCGCGACGCTTGTGGTCCACGGCGAATTTTTCGGCGCGAAGGACAGTTCCCTTAGGGGCGCGGTGCTGCATGCACCGGGTCTCTCGCGACTGCGTTTCGCGCTCGAAAATTATCCGAAATGCCTTTTGGTCGGGCGACCGAACCGATGGCTCGGCGAGCGGAGCCCGGATTATTATAGCAGCTGGCATGATTATGACGAGCAGGTGCAAGCGTCCCCGACCCGGCCGGCCCGCCCCGCGCGGGTCGAACAGCAAGAAGCGAAGTGCGCCGATGTCCTCAATCGCGCCGAGGCGACCTTGAACGATACGTCGACCGAAGGTGACGGTATCTTCCTCCAGAACGTCGATATTAGGGGTGCGGACCTCTCAGCGCTGCCGAAGATCTTCCTCCGGCTAATCAATGTTTGTGCGGACGCCGCGACCAAGTTCCCCAAGGGGCTGACGGTACCAGCCTGTACGGGCGAGAGCCTAAACTATTGGGACAGCATCCGCGCCTGCCGCCGGGGCCAGAGCCAACCCAACCAGATCAGGGCCTGCCAGCATGAGGCGGCGGGCAGGATCGCCAAAGGGCGCCGAGTGGCACTATCTACCCTCGAGCCGAGCGGCGTATTCGAGGGCTATTTACGCTTCCCATTGAACCTTTATGCTGGGCTCGCCAATGATCATCTGCGCGATCGCTATGGCCGGATCGCGCCGCACACCGACATGCTGCGCGTGGCGCAGCCGCAGGACAAATATCGATTGGTGCTGGAGGGAAGTTACACCCGCTACAATGCCGATGCGGGGTATCGCGACAACCTCTTTTCACGGATCGAGGAACCGCCGTCGCGCTGGAACCCACCTGAGGATTGGGAACGCCCGCTAGTGGAGCCGAAGAGAGCGACGCTACCGAGCTACGAGCCTAAGTCCTGATAAAGCCCGCTGAAAGAACGGAATAGCCGTGCGCCAGCGGCGTTGCCCTCATCCCTTTGACAGTCGGGACGGCGTCCCCGACGCAATAGTTGTGGCTGTCGCGCGGGTGAGGTACAAGTCGTGATCCGGTATGCCATCACCGCACATCGCTCGATCATGTCCTGCTTAGTTATACCGCGGCCGGAACGTCTTGCAATAAGATCGCCCCGTCATGCTGATTGGCAGATTCGCGCTGGGCGTTAAAAATCGGGCATGGGGCCGACGCAGGCGTATTCGGGCCTGACGGGGTCGAACCAAGGTGTCGTGCTTCAGCCGAAGCGCGCTTTGAGCGTCAGGCCATAACTGCGGCGATCGCCCAGAACGCCGACGAAGAGCGTAGCCGCGGTCGCTGCGTCAATTCCGTAAAAATAGCGCTTAGCGAAGATATTCCTGCCTCAGGCGGTCAGCGACCAGCGATTGTCGCCCGAACGAACGCCAAAGCCGCCATTGGCCAGCCAGTAACCCGGCTGTCGGCCATAGGCCGACCCGGCGTGAGCAGATTCGTCGCCGACCGATAGCTTCCGTTGAAATAGGCGATGAGATTGAGCTCAGTCGTCAGCGATCGATCCAGATCGAAGCTGACCTGACCCGTCCATTTCGAGGCGTTTGCCACGGTCTTGCCAGAGAGGTCGACAAAAGGCGGCGCACCGGCGGCCTGATCTTCGATCGGAGCAGGCGCTCGCCGATGAGACTCCGACCGATTGTCGGCCAGATCCGTCAGTCAGAAACGTCTCCCGGCTCGCAGATCCAAACCCCTGGTACGCAAACCCGAGGAAAAGCGGGACGAATTTCGCCCGTCCCGAAAATCTCGGGAATCAAGTTTCGACTATGGAAAAATTGGCGCGCCCGGAACGATTCGAACGTCCGACCCTCAGATTCGTAGTCTGATGCTCTATCCAGCTGAGCTACGGGCGCGCTGTGGGGGGCTAACTAGTCGGGGAGGGGCTCGGGCGCAAGCCCGTTGCGCAGATTTTATCGCGCGCCTAGAGCTTGGCCATGAAAAGCCGCCTTTTCCCTGCCGCTCTGCTCCTTTGCGCGGGCCTTTCCGGCTGCGCCGACACCCGGTCCGGCTATCCGTCGCTGGCGCCGCGGCCGATCGAGCGGGAGGTGCTGCAGGCGGATGCGGTTCCGCCGGTGCCGGCGACGGCGCCCGCACCCGCCGCGCCGTCGGCCGACATCGCCCAGATCGTCGCCGGCGCGCGGACCGCCGACGCCGCGTTCCGCGCGGCGCTCGAAAAAGCGCGCCCCGCGATCGAGGCCGGCCGTTCGGCGCCCGAGGGGAGCGAGGCCTGGGTCGCCGGCCAGCAGGCCTATAGCAATGCCGACGTCGCCCGCATGCCCGTCGCCGACGCGCTGGCCGAGCTCGACCGGCGGCGCGAGGCGGCGGTGACCGCGGGGGATGCGGCCGGCGGGGCAGCCGTCGCCGAGGCGCTGGGCGAGCTCCAGCAACTCCACGAGGCCGAACGCGCGCTGCTCGCCGCGCTGATGCCCGCCTGACCCCCAAAAAGGCCTCTCCATGACCTACGACCTGCCCGCGCCGCCCGTCGCGGCCCGCCGCCCGCATCAATATAGCCGCCACGGCCATGCGATCGACGATCCCTGGTCCTGGCTGAAGGACCCCAAATATCCGACCGTCGACGATGCCGACGTGCTCGCCTATCTCCGCGAGGAGAACGCCTATTTCGAGGCGGCGATGAAGCCGCACGAAAGTCTGGTCGAGACGCTGTTCGCCGAGATGAAGGCGCGCCTCAAGGAGGACGACGCCAGCGTTCCGCAGAAGGACGGCGACTGGCTCTACTGGTGGGCCTACCAGCCCGGCGGCCAATATCGCCTCTGGTATCGCAAGCCGGCCGAGGGCGGCGAGGAGAGGGTGATCCTGGACGAGCCCGCCGAGGCGGCGTCGGTGGAGTATTTCCGCCTCCAGGTGCTGAGCGTCAGCCCCGACGGCCGGCTCGCCGCCTGGTCGGCCGACCGCAGCGGCGCCGAGCGCTTCGAGCTGCGCATCCGCGACCTGGGGACCGGCGAGGATATCGAGACCGTCACTGCCGTCGCCAACGGCGCGGTCGCCTGGGGCGCGGATTCGCGCAGCGTCGTCTACACCGAGGTCAACGACAATTGGCGCACCTATCGCGCGCGGCTCCACATCCTCGGCACCGATCCCGCCAGCGACCGGACGCTCTACGAGGAGACCGAGGAACTCGGCTTCAACGTCGGGGTCGGCAAGACCCATGACGACCAGTGGATCGTCATCGCGACCGGCGACAACCAGACGAGCGAGGTCCGCCTCGTTCCCGCGGCCGATCCCGGCGCTTCGCCGATCCTGGTCAGCCCGCGCCGGGTGAAGCGCGAATATTCGGTCGACAGCGCGCACGGGTCGCTGTGGATCCTGACCAACGACGATCATGTCAATTTCCGCGTGGCGCGCGCCGATCCGGCCGATCCGGGCGCCTGGGAAACCGTCGTCGCCGGGTCCGACCGCGTCTATATCCGCGGGCTCACCAGCTTCGCGCGGCATCTGGTGCTGACCGAGCGGGTCGACGGGCTCGACCAGGTCCGGCTGCGCGCCTATGACGGCCAGGAGCATCGCATCGCCTTTCCCGAGGCGAGCTACACGGCGGGGCTCGGCAGCAATCCCGAATATGATCCGCCCGCCTACCGGCTCGGCTATGCGTCGATGGTCACGCCGCAGACGGTGTTCGACTATGATCCCGCCGCGCGGACGCTGACGACGCTCAAGGTGCAGGAGATCCCGTCGGGCTACGACCCGTCGCTCTACGCGACCGAGCGGCTGATGGTGCCGGCCCGCGACGGCAAGGCGATCCCGGTGTCGGTGCTCTACCGCAAGGGCTTTCCCCGGGACGGATCGGGCAAGCTGTTCCTCTATGCCTATGGCGCCTATGGCCATGCGATCCCGCCGGGCTTCTCGACGGTGCGGCTGTCGCTGGTCGATCGCGGCTGGGCCTATGCGATCGCGCATATCCGCGGCGGCGACGATCTCGGCTACGACTGGTATCTCCAGGGCAAGGCCGAGCAGCGCTGGAACACCTTCCACGACTTCTCGGACGCGGCGAAGGGGCTGATCGCGGCGGGCCTCACCAGCGCGGGCCGGATCGCGATCAACGGCGGGTCGGCGGGCGGCGAGCTGATGGGCGTCGTCGCCAACACCGATCCCGATCTGTGGGGCGCGGTGGTGGCCGACGTGCCCTTCGTCGACGTGCTCAACACCATGCAGGACGAAAGCCTGCCGCTGACCCCAGGCGAATGGCCCGAATGGGGCAACCCGATCACCGACCAGGCGGCGTTCGAGCTGATCCGCAGCTACAGCCCCTATGACAATGTCGCGGCGCAACCCTATCCGCCGATGCTGATCACCGGCGGCCTCAACGATCCGCGCGTGACCTATTGGGAGCCCGCCAAATGGGCCGCCCGGCTGCGCGCGACCAAGACCGACGACCATCTGCTGCTGCTCAAGATCAACATGGGCGCGGGCCATGGCGGCAAGTCGGGCCGCTATGAATCGCTGCGCGAGGATGCCGAGGCCTATGCCTTCGTGCTGACGCAGGTGGGCGGATAGGCGGCTGACTTCTCCGTCACCCCAGCGAAGGCTGGGGTCTCGTGAGAGGGGAGAGCAGGTCGCGGCAGGAGCCTCCCGAGATGCCTGCCTGCGCTGGCATGACGCGGCAGGAGGAGAGGGGCATCAGTCCCTCGCCGCCCTGAGCGCGGCACCCGCCGCGAAGGGGGCGAGGGCGGTGAGCAGCAGGGCGGCCGCGCCGAGCAGCTTGATCGCGCCCATGCCGTCCTGTCCCAGCGCGCCCGCGCCGAAGATCAGCAGCGGCACCGCGAGGGGCAGCATGACGAGCCCCGCCAGCGCCCCCGCGCCGCGCAGGCCCAGGGTCAGCGCGCTCGTCATCACGCCCAGCGCGGCGAGTGCCGGGGTGCCGATCGCCAACCCGGCCTCGAGCCGGAACAGGATGTCGCCGTCGAGCTTCAGCAGCGCGGCTGCGGGCAGGGCGGCGATCATCAGCGGCGGGCCGAAGCCCAGCCAGTGGGCGGCGATCTTGGCGGCGGCGATCCCCTCGTCGGACAGGCCGCGCACCGCATATTGGTCGAGCACGCCGCTATCGGCGTCGGGCGCCACCAGCCGGTCGACCGGCAGCAGCGCCGCGAGCAGCGCCGCCATCCACAGCGCGCCGCCGCCGACCTTGGCGAGCAGCGGCCCGTCGGGCCCGACCGCGAAGGGGAAGAGCGTTGCGACCAGCAGGAAGAAGATCAGCGGCAGCAGCGCGCCGCCGCCCTGATAGGCGAGGCGCACGTCGCGCAGGATGATCGTGCCCCAGGGGCTCATGGCCGCGTCCCCAGCGGAATCTCGATCGCCCCGGGCAAGGCCAGCGACTGGTGCGTCGCGACGACGACGATCCCGCCCGTGTCGCGGTGCGCGGCCATCGCGGCGGCGAGCCGGTCGATCGACGCGGTGTCGAGGCCGTTGCCGGGCTCGTCGAGCAGCCAGATCGCAGCGCGGCCGGCGATGACGCGGGCGAGCGCGGCGCGCTTGCGCTGCCCGGTCGAGAACATCCGGACCGGCACCTGCGCCAGGTTGGCGATCGCCATCCGGTCGAGCGCCGCATCGACATCGGCCGGGGAGGCGCCGTCGAGCTTCGCCCAGAAGCCGAGCGCCCGGCCGAGCGGCAGGCGTGGATCGAGCGCGGCGGCTTCCCCCGCGAAGGCGATGCCGCCGGCGCGCTCGACCGTGCCGGCGGAGGCAGGCAGCAGCCCGGCCGCGATCCGCATCAGGCTCGACTTGCCCGCGCCGTTGGGCCCGGTCAGCAGCGCGGCGTCCCCCGCGTCCAGCGCGAAGCTCATCCCCTCGAACAGCAGCCGGTCGCCGCGCAGGCAGGCGACCCGGTCGAACGCCAGTCGCGCCACCATCAGCCGACCATCGCCTCGAGCGCGTGCATGTCGTCGTCGGACAAACCGAAATGATGGCCGATCTCGTGGATGACGACATTCGAAACGAGCGCCTCCAGCGTCACGTCGGTCTCGACCCATTCGTCGAGGATCGCACGGCGATAGAGGTGGATCATGTCGGGCATCGTCCCCGAATGGTCGACCGACTTCGATCCGACCGGCAGGCCCGTGTAGAGCCCGGTCAGGTCGAACGGGCTTTCGATCCCCATCTCGGCGAGGGTCGCGTCGTCGGCGAACTCTTCGATCTTGAGGACGACGTCGCCCAGGTGGCGCGCGAACGCCGGCGGCAGCTTCGCGATCGTCGCGCGCGCGATCGCCTCGATCCGGTCGGCGTCCGGCGCCAGGGTTTGACCTTCGCTCATCTTCGGCCGACATAAAGCGCGCAACCGGAACACGCCAGCGAGGATAGAGCGATGCCGATCGAGCCCCTGACCGACGAGGAGCGCGCCGACGCGCTCGATGGCCTGCCCGACTGGGACTATGACGAGGCCCGCGATGCGATCAGCCGCAGCTTCACCTTTCCCGATTTCCCGGCCGCCTTCGCGTTCATGACGCGGGTCGCGCTCTATGCCGAGAAGCACGACCATCATCCGGAGTGGTCGAACGTTTGGAACCGGGTGGATATCCTGCTGACCACCCACGATGCCGGCGGGCTGTCGCACCGCGATGTCAGCATGGCCGAGGCGATCGAAGGTCTTGCGGAGTAATGGATGGCCCGCCATGATCGTCAGTATCGCGCGCATCGGCATTTAAGGCTGCTTCAGGTCGCGCTTGTCGACGGCCGCCACCTCGGCGGACCGCCGGACGATCAGTCCCGCCGCCACCGCGCGAAGATCGCGGTCGGCAGCAGCAGGCCGCGCGCTTCTTCGCGCACGGCCATCTCGCCTACCTCGACCGTGCCGCCGAGATCGGCCATCGCCTGTCGCAGCAACTCGCCGATCGCCAGCGCGGACATGCGGATCGCGTAGACCGTGAGCACCAGGAACTTCGACTTCTCGTCGAGCAGCGCGCGGCAATCGGCGATCAGGCCCGGAAGATGCTCCTCCAGCCGCCAGACTTCGCCATCGGGGCCGCGCCCGAATTTGGGCGGGTCGAGGAAGATGCCGTCATAGCGGCGGCCGCGGCGCACCTCGCGCGCGGTGAACTTGGCGGCGTCGTCGACCATCCAGCGGATCGGCCGGTCGGCCATGTCGCTGAGGAAGGCGTTGGCCTTGGCGGCATCGACCGACTTCTTCGAGGCGTCGACATGGGTGAGCTTCGCCCCCTTGGCGGCGAGCGCCAGGGTGCCGACGCCGGTGTAGCCGAACAGGTTCATCACCTCGTCGCCTTCGCCGGTGCGGTCGCGCATCCAGCTCCATTGCGGGGCCATGTCGGGGAAGAAGGCGAGGTGGCGGAAGGGGGTGTTCTGCGCCATGAAGCGCACCTCTTCCCAGCGCATGTGCCAGCCGCCGCGCGGGACGTCGCGCGACAGGTGCCATTTGCCGCCGCCATCCTCGTCCGAGGCGCCGATGAAGTCGCCGTCGGCTTCCCAATTGGGGGAGGCGGGCGCCCACATCGCCTGCGGCTCGGGGCGGATGAAGCGGAAGCGGCCGTAGCGCTCGAGCTTGCGGCCATGACCGGAGTCGACGAGGCCGTAATCGTCCCACGGTTCGGTGATGAGGGTGGTGAGGTTCATGTCCAAGTGCCCGTCATGCCAGCGCAGGCCGGCATCTCGCGAGGAGGGGAGATGCGGTTGCCGCTGGAGCCGCCCGAGATCCCAACCTGCGCTGGGATGACGCGATGGGCGGCGACGCGTGCCGCCGGCGTCACGCCGCCGCCTTGAGCGCGGGCCCCACCGTCGCCAGCGTCTCGGGCCCTTCGAGCAGGCGGGCGCCGGCGGCGCGGACCTCCTCCAGGGTGCAGGCTTCGATCCGGGCGACGATCGTCGCGGGGTCGATCGGAGCGCCATGGACCAGGGTCTGGAAGCCGAGCCGGTCGGAGCGGCTCTGGACCGATTCGAGCGCCATCAGGATCGTCGCGCGGATCTGCGCCTTGGCGCGGGCCAGCTCGACGGGGGTGAGGTCGATCGTCGCCCCGCGCAGCAGCTCGCGCGACAGGTCGGTCGCGTTCTGCGCCTCGCGCCGCGCGGTCGCGAGGTAGACGGTCAGCATGCCGGTGTCGCGCCAGGCCGCGACCGAGGTGCCGATCGAATAAGCGAGCCCGCGATCCTCGCGGATCGACTGGAACAGCCGCGACGAGCTGCCTTCGCCCGCCGCCTGGCTGAACAGCAGCAGCGGATAGTAAGACGGGTCGAAATAGCTGACGGCTTCATAGCCGAACAGGATATGGGCCGATTCGAGCCGGCGCCGTTCGACGAAGCTGCCGCCCCGATAGGCCGCCAGCTCGGGAACCGGGCGGGGCGCCTGTTCCATGTCGCCGAAGCGTTCCTCGGCCAGCGCGACCAGCCGGTCGACGTCGATCTTGCCCGCCGCCGCCAGCACCATGCCCTCGGGCCGGTAATGCTTGCGCGTCCAGGCGTGGAGATCATCGACGCCGATCGCCGCGATCGTGTCCTCCTCGCCCAGCACCGGACGGCCGAAGGCCTGGCCCGGCCAGGCGGTCGAATGGAAATGATCGTTGATGATGTCGTCGGGCAGGTCGCGCGCCTCGCCCAGTTCCTGGAGAACGACGTCTTTCTCGCGCACCAGATCGTCGCCGTCGAAATGGGGCTTGCGGATCAGGTCGCCGATCAGCTCGACGCCGAGATCGAGATGCTCGGCCAGCAGCCGCGCCTGGAAGGCGGTCTGGTCGCGCGAGGTGAAGGCGTTGAGATAGCCGCCGACATTCTCGATAGCTTCGGAGATCGCACGCGCGCTACGGCCGCCCGCGCCCTTGAACACCATATGCTCGAACAGATGGGCGAGCCCGTTGGTGCGACCGTCCTCGTGCCGGGCGCCGCAATCGACATGCAGTCCGACGGCGATCGTCTCGACGCCCGCCATCGGCTCGGCGGCGATGGTGAAGCCGTTGGCCAGCCGGTGGAGATGCGGCCCCGACATGATGTTCAGGCGACCGTCGCGGCCTGCTCGGCGACGAAATTCTCGATCGCGCCGATCTCGGCCGGGAGCACCGCATAGCGCTCCTGCCGCTCGAACAGTTCGCCGATCCGTGCCGGCAGGATCGGCCGGGTGCCGGTCGCGCGCTCGACCGCGTCGCCGAATTTGGCGGGGTGGGCGGTGGCGAGGGTGACGATCGGGATCGAGGGGTCGAGGTCGCTGTCCTGCGCGGCGGCGAGGCCGATCGCGCTGTGCGGGTCGATCGTTTCGGCGGCGCGGTCATGCGCCCAGCGCATCGCCAGCTGCATGCGATCGGCGTCGATGCGGGCGCTGGCGAGGAGGCCGGCGGCCTCGGCCTGCATCGCGGCGGGGATGTCGAGCCGCTTGCTCGACTCGAACCCCTTCATCGTCGCGGCGAGCGCGGTGCCGTCGCGGCCGTGCAGGTCGAACAGCAGGCGCTCGAAGTTGGAGCTGACCTGGATGTCCATCGACGGGGCGGCGGTGGCCGTGACGGTGCCGACCGAATAGTCGCCCGCCGACAGCGCGCGGTGGAGGATGTCGTTGACGTTGGTCGCGACGATGAGCCGGGCGACGGGCAGCCCCATCTTCGCCGCGACATAGCCCGCGAACACGTCGCCGAAATTGCCGGTCGGGACCGAGAAGGCGACCGGCCGGTCGGGCGCGCCGAGCCGGACGGCGGCGTAGAAATAATAGACCACCTGGGCCATCAGCCGCGCCCAGTTGATCGAATTGACCGCGGACAGGTTGAAGCGGCCGGCGAAGTCCGCATCGGCGAACATCGCCTTCACCAGCGCCTGCGCGTCGTCGAAGCTGCCCTCGATCGCGATATTGTGGACGTTGGGAGCCAGAACGGTCGTCATCTGGCGGCGCTGCACCTCGGACACGCGGCCCTTGGGATGGAGCATGAAGATGTCGACCTTGGCGCGACCGGCGAGCGCGTCGATCGCCGCGGAGCCCGTGTCGCCGCTGGTCGCGCCGATCACGGTCAGATGGGTGTCGCGCTTCGCCAGGAAGCGTTCGAACAGCAGGCCGAGCAGCTGGAGCGCGACATCCTTGAAGGCGAGCGTGGGCCCGTGGAACAGTTCGAGCAGCCACTGGCGATGGTCGAGCTGCTTGAGCGGTACGACCGCCGCATGGGCGAACCGGCCATAGGCGGCCTCGCACAGCGACTTGAGCTCGGCATCGTCGAGCGCGCCCGCGACGAAGGGCTTCATCACCGCGACGGCGGTGTCGACATAGGACAGGCCGCGCAGCGCCGCGATCTCCGCCGTGGAGAAGCTGGGCCATGTTTCGGGCACATAGAGGCCGCCGTCCGCCGCGAGGCCCGCGAGCGTGACATCTTCGAATCCGAGGCGCGGGGCCGAGCCCCTGGTGCTGACATACTGCATGACCGGCGGCCCTTAGCGGGCACGGCCCGATGCGGCAAGAAAATCAGCCTCGGAAATGCGTGTCGGCCGTCCCAGACGCGCTCAGCCGATGGGAAGGGGGCGTATGTCGCCGGCGATCCCCGACGTGCGCGCCGCGGTTTAGGGCCGTTCCCGTTCATGGCGCGGCAGCGCATCGATCGTATCGAACCAGCCGATCCGGCTTTCGCGCCAGATGTGGAAGGCGGGTGGCAGCCAGGTCGGATCGTCGAGCGACACCGTCGCGAAGTCGAGCATGTCGGGCGCATGATCGACCCACATGGCGAGGGAGCTGCCGCAGTCGCCGCAGAACCAGCGTTCACCGACGCTGGACGACCGGACGCGAACCGGATCGCCTTTCTCGATGCGGAAGTCGGGCAGCGGCACCGAGGCGAAGGCCATCACCGGCGCCCCGCTGAATCGCTGGCACATGCGGCAATGGCAATAGCCGGGGTCGACCGGCTCGCTCGCCAGCCGGTAGCGGATCGCGCCGCACAGGCATCCGCCGACATGAGCGGCATCGGGTGCGTCATCGGCTTCGGGAATCATCATCGCTCTCCCGGGTTGAGGTGCGGAAGGGCAACGACGTTGGCCGGTCCGTGGCTCCGTCCGTCGATGCGAGCGGTTGGATTTTCCGGATGGGCGGTCGCGGGCAATTTCTGCCGAGCGATCCGCAGCTCGTCCCGGCCGCACCGGCGGGTGGCCGATGCGGCCGTCTAGAAGGTGAGCCCGAGCGAGACGCGCAGGTCCCGGGTGGAGATGGCGCGGGTGTCGGCGATCGGACGGAAATCGCTATAGGTCGCGCCGATCGTCAGGGGGCCGCGCGTCGCGCTCGTCGCCACTGTCAGCTTGTCGCCGTTGAGCGTGCTGATGCCGTTGGCGGCGAAGCGCCGGTAGCTGGTCCGGGTGGAGGCGAGTTCGCCCAGGTCGAAATCGCTGCCCATTTGCCAATAGGTGGGGGCGCCGCCGGTCGCGTTGGCGAGTGCGCCGGTCTGGCGGACATAGCCCAGCGAATAGCCGAGCCTGATGTCCTGCCCGACCCGCCGGCTGCCGCTGAAGCGTGCGCCATAGACCTGGTTGAGCAGGCGGAAGTCGTCGCCGGCGGCATTGCGCTGGTCGATCTGATAGGCGTAGCCGCTGAGGGTGCCGATCCCGTTGGTCCAGCTCAGCTGCGCGAAGATATTCTCGCCCGGCACGTTGACGGGCAGGGGCCCGACATCGGCTGCCCACAGGCTGCTGCTCGCCCACGCATAAGCGAGGTCGGCGCTGAAACCCGGCATGCCGGACCAGCGCAGCCGGGCGGCGTCGAACGTCTGCTCGCCGTCGCGATCGCCGGTGATGGCCACGTCGGCGATGCCGAGACGCTGCCGCCCGAGGCTGATCGCGGTCCGGGGGAGTCCGCTATATTGCAGCTTGAGTTCGCCGAGCTGGATGGCGTCGGGCCGCATCGGGGGCCTCGTCGCCGCGCCGCTCGCATCGCGGCGCACCTCGATCGCGGCGGCGCTGATCGCGTCGAACGACCAGGGCCCGGACGATAGCGCGACGCCGGGCCGCGCGCGGAAGAGGATCGCATCCTCACCGCCGAGCAGGCGATCGGCGGCATATTGCTCGTAGCGCAATTCGGTGCCGAAGACCGGCGACAGGGTGACGGGCTGCGCCGCGAGCGGCTGGACCCAAGCAAGCAATGGCGAAGCAAGCAATGACAAGGCCAACAGGCGACGCATCGACGACCCCGAATGGATGATTCTCTATGGATTTTCGGGGCTTTTAGCCGATTGTGCGGATCCATCCCACAATGATGCGACGAAGCGTTTGACGAGCATGACGCCGCACGACTATATGCTCGCTCCGACAGGCGGCCGGGAGGGCCGCCTTTTTGCGTTTCGGAGCTTGTTCAGGCCGATCGAGAGGAAAAGGGAGTTTTTGCCATGACCATCACCCCGCTCATGCCGGTTTATCCGCGGTGCGGCGTGCGTCCGGTGCGAGGCGAAGGCTGCTATCTCATCGGCGAGCGCGGCGAGCGCTACCTGGACTTCGCCAGCGGCATCGCGGTCAATATCCTCGGTCACGGCCATCCCGAGCTGGTCAAGGCGATCGCCGACCAGGCGGCGACGCTGATGCACACCTCGAACCTCTACGGCAGTCCGCAGGGCGAGGCGTTCGCGCAGAAGCTGGTCGACAAGACCTTCGCCGACACGGTGTTCTTCACCAATTCGGGCGCCGAGGCGGTCGAGTGCGCGATCAAGACCGCGCGCCGCTATCATTATGTGAACGGCAATCCCGAGCGGACCAAGATCATCAGCTTTTCGAACGCCTTCCACGGGCGGACGCTGGGCACGATCTCGGCGACCAACCAGGCCAAGATGCGCGACGGCTTCGAGCCGCTGCTGCCGGGCTTCGAGGTGGTGCCGTTCAACGATCTCGAGGCCGCACGGGCGGCGGTCGACGCCGGCACGGCGGGCTTCCTGGTCGAGCCGGTGCAGGGCGAGGGCGGCATGACCCCGTCGAAGCCCGAGTTTCTCAGGGGCCTGCGCGAGATCTGCGACGAGCGGGGCCTGCTGCTGATCCTCGACGAGGTCCAGTGCGGCTATTGCCGGACCGGCGCCTTCTTCGCGCATGAGCATTACGGCATCACGCCCGACATCATGGCGGTCGCCAAGGGCATTGCTGGCGGCTTCCCGCTCGGCGCCTGCCTCGCTACCGAGGAAGCGGCGAAGGGCATGGTGGTCGGCACGCACGGCTCGACCTACGGCGGCAACCCGCTCGCGATGGCGGCGGGCGAGGCGGTCTTCAAGGTCGCGGTCAACGACGAATTCCTCGCCAATGTCCGGGCGACCGGCGACCGCCTGCGCCAGGCGATCGAGCAACTCATCCCCAACCATGACGGCGTGTTCGACAGCGTGCGCGGCCTGGGCCTGATGATCGGCATCAAGCTGAAGGACGCGGTCGAGGCGCGCGGCTTCGTCGCGCATCTGCGCGACAATCACGGGCTGCTGACGGTGGCGGCGGGCGACAATGTCGTCCGCATCCTGCCCCCGCTGGTGATCGAGGACAGCCATATCGCCGAATGCATCGAGAAGCTCTCGGCGGGGGCGCGGACGTACGAGCCCTCGGCGTGACCCGGCGGTTCCTCGACCTCGCCGACGCCGGCGCCGCCGGCATCCGGCTGATGCTCGACGAAGCGGTTTCCCGGAAGAAGGCCAGGGCCGGCCTGCCCAAGGGCACCCCCGACCGCGATGCGCCGCTCGCCGGCCATACGCTGGCGATGATCTTCGAGAAGAACTCGACGCGGACCCGCGTGTCGTTCGACATGGCGATGCGCCAGCTCGGCGGTACGACGATCGTGATGGATTCGGGCGGCATGCAGCTCGGCCGCGGCGAGACGATCGCCGATACCGCGCATGTGCTCAGCCGCTATGTCGACGCGATCATGATCCGCACCGACGATCACCAGAAGGCGGTCGACCTCGCGAAGCATGCCGACGTGCCGGTGATCAACGGGCTGACCGACCGGTCGCATCCGTGCCAGATCATGGCCGACCTGCAGACGGTCCTCGAGCATAAGGGGCGCGTGGACGGGCTCGGCTGGGCGTGGCTGGGCGACGGCAACAACGTGCTCCATTCGATCGTGGAGGCGGGCAGCCTGCTCGGCTTTCCGGTGCGAATCGGCTGTCCCGACGGCTATGATCCCGATCCGGCGGTGCTGGCCGATGCGCGCGCGCGCGGCGGCGAGATCCTGCTGTCGCGCGATCCGGTCGAGGCGGTGCGCGGCGCCGACATCGTCGTCACCGACACCTGGATATCGATGGGCCAGGCCCATGCCGAGGCGAAGCTGGCGGCGATGATGCCGTACCAGGTCGACGCGGCGAAGATGGCGCTGGCCGCTTCCGATGCCGCCTTCCTCCACTGTCTCCCCGCGCACCGCGGCGAGGAGGTGGTCGATGCGGTCATCGACGGGCCGCAGTCGCTGATCTGGGACGAGGCGGAAAATCGCCTCCATGCCCAGAAGGCGGTACTGCTCTGGTGCCTCGGCAAGCTGGGCTGACCGCCAAGGCCGACGGACAGGCTTGAAATAGCCGCCGGTCATGCTGACCTTGTTTCGGTATCCACCCATCGTCGTCACGGACGATGCGCGTGAAGCATGGCCCCGAAACGCGTTCGGGGCGACGATGGGGTAGATTGTGACGTCCGACATCCAGATCATCGACACCGCGCTGGGCTTCGCCATTCCCGAACGCCATGCCCGCGGCCGCCTCGTCCGGTTGGGCCCGGTGCTCGACGCCGTGCTCGGCGCCCATGGCTATCCGCCGGCGGTGGAGAAGCTGCTGGCGGAGGCGATCGTGCTTGCCGCGCTGCTCGGTTCGACCCTGAAGCATGACGAGGGGCAGCTGACGCTGCAGGCGCAGGCCGACGGCGGCGCGATCGAACTGCTGGTCGCCGACTACAGGAACGGTGAGCTGCGCGGCTATATCCGCCACGACCCGGAACGGCTGGCCGAAATCCCCACCGATCCCTCGCTGTTCGCGCTGTTCGGCCGGGGCTATCTGGCGATCACCTTCGACCAGGCGGTGACCGGCGAGCGCTACCAGGGGATCGTGCCGCTCGAGGGCGGTTCGCTCGCCGAGGCCGCCGAAGCCTATTTCAGCCAGTCCGAGCAGCTGCCCAGCCTCGTCCGTCTGGCCAGCCGGCGGTCGGCCGACGGCCGCCATGTCGCGGGCGGCCTGCTCGTCCAGCACCTGCCCGAAGGCGAGGAGGGGCGTGACCGCATCCATACCCGGCTCGATCATCCCGAATGGGAACATGTCGAGGC
Organism: Sphingomonas sp. Root720; assembly: GCF_001428605.1. GTDB lineage: Bacteria > Pseudomonadota > Alphaproteobacteria > Sphingomonadales > Sphingomonadaceae > Rhizorhabdus. The sequence goes on along the minus strand of NZ_LMID01000013.1, from coordinate 401,239 downwards.
GCTGGCGCAGACGGTGACGTCCGAGGAACTCGCCGACCCCGACCTGCCGTTCGAGACGATCCTGTGGCGTTTGTTCAACGAGGACGAGGTCCGCACCTATTCCGGTATCGCGCTGTCGCGGGGCTGCCGCTGCGATCCCGACCATATCCGGTCGGTGATCCTGCGCTTCCCGCCCGACGAACGCGCCGAAATGGCCGACGATCGGGGAGAAATTCACGTCGATTGCGAGTTCTGCGCGAGCCGCTTTTCATTGGCGCTCGATTCGATTTGAGCCGCTGCGACGAATCAGCCGGAATTTCCGCATTTCTGCAACAGGAACTCAGCATTCTTCAGGAAGCGGTTTCACCGGTCTTGATGTATTGACGGTTGGTCGAAGGACGATGGTCTGGCGACGATGATCGGGGGATCGGGGGCGCCTGAAGAGGGCGTGAGGCATATGATGGCTTTGGTGTGGCATGGCGGTCGGGCGGTGCTGATGGCGGGATTGATGGCGGGCATGGCCGCGCAGGCGGCCAGGTCGGAGCCCGTGCCGCCGCCGGGCGGAACCGGCGCGCCGATGTCGCTCGCGGCGCTCAACCAGCTCGAAGCCGGGCTGTGGCAGCTCGACGTCAAGGGCCGGTCGCCGCGACAGATCTGCGTCGCCGATCCGATCAGCCTGGTACAGGTCGAGCATGAGCAGCTCGGCTGCTCGCGCTTCGTGATCGCCAATGATCCGAAAAGCTCCACGGTTCATTACAGCTGCCAGGGCGCCGGGTGGGGGCGCACCACGGTGCGGGTGGAAACGCCGCGCACGGCGGTGATCCAGACCCAGGGCATCTCGCGCAATGCGCCGTTCGACTATACCGTCGAGGCCCGCCGCATCGGTCCCTGCGGCGCACAGTCGGCGGCTCGCCAGCGCTGATTCCGCTGCCCGACCACGGGCGGTACGATTCGCCCGGCGTCGAATCGCCCAGGCCCGCATGCATGTCCGGTGGTTAATGCTTTGTTTAACCCTCTTCCTATATGGAGAGGACGTGCCTTCCCCTTTTGGGCACATTTTCCTCCCTTAGCAGGCTGTATGGCCTCACTGGGCCGCTCTCGGGCGGCCCTTTTTTTGCTCGGCGCCGGGCTCCGGACGCACGGCAGGCGTCACCCCGCCGACTTCAGCTCCACCACGCCGTCGCCGTCTTCGCTGAGGAAGGGCGGATCGGGGATCGCTGCGCGCGATTCGTTGAGCAGCATCGACCAGCGGTTCGACAGATTGCGCATATAGGCGTCGTCGGGCTCGATCCGCCGCTTGATGATCGGCAGTTGGGGATCGTTGCGGAACACCATCACGTCGAAGGGCAGGCCGACCGACTTGTCCGACCGGATCGTCGAGTCGAACGACAGCAGCGCCACCTTCACCGCTTCGTCGATCGTGCTGTCGTAATTCATCGCCCGGTCGAGGATCGGCTTGCCATATTGGCAGGCGCCGATCTGGAAGAACGGGCTGTCGGGCTGGCACTCGATGAAATTGCCGGCATCGTAGATCAGGAACAGCTTGAGCGGACCGCCGCCGATCCGCCCGCCGAGCAACAGCGAGATCCCCGACGCCACACCCGCCGCGTGGAGGGCGGGCTTGAGCTGCGCCCCCGCCGCCATGACCGCCTCTCCGACGAGCTGGGCGGCCTGGAACATGCTCGGCATATGCTCGACCTTGCGGGGCCCATCGTCGGGATCGCGCGATGGAAGCCCCTCGGCCAGCATGCCGAGCACCAGCTGCGTCACCGACAGGTTGCCCGCGCTCGCCGCGACGATGAAGCTGTCCTTGGCGTCCGCCAGCACGTGCAGCTTCCGATAGGTGGAGATATTGTCGATCCCGGCGTTGGTCCGGGTATCGGCGACCATGATCAGCCCCTGACGGAGCATTATGCCCACACAATAGGTCATCGCATTCCCCTAACGGCCGTTCCCCGACCTCGATCGACCATATCGTATCGGCCGCGTTTTCCATTCCCTTTTTCGTTTACCGTCCGCGCGAGGGGCGTTCATCTTTCGCCGGCCGCGAAAATCGCCTAAGCGCGGGACATGTCTGACATTGCGAACAAGGAAGGCCGCCGCGCGATCGTGCTGCTGTCGGGCGGCCTCGACTCGATGGTATCCGGCGGCATCGCCCGCGAGCAGGGGTTCCGGCTCGCGGCGCTGACGATCGACTATAACCAGCGCCACCGGGTCGAGCTCGAGGCGGCGAAGCGGGTCGCGGCGGCGCTGCGGATCGATCGGCACGTCACCCTGCCGCTCAACCTGCGTGCCTTCGGCGGCTCGTCGCTGACCGACGACATCGACGTGCCGAAGGACGGGGTGATGCCCGGCATCCCATCGACCTATGTTCCCGCGCGCAACACGATCTTCCTGTCGCTGGCGCTGGGTTTCGCCGAAGCGACCGGCGCGCGCGACATCTTCCTCGGCGTCAACGCGCTCGACTATTCGGGCTATCCCGATTGCCGGCCCGAGTTCATCGCCGCCTTCCAGCACCTCGCCGACCTGGCGACCCGGATGGGGGTGGAGGGGCAGGGCTTCACCATCCACGCGCCGCTCCAGCACATGACCAAGGCCGACATCGCCCGCGAGGCGGCCCGGCTCGGTCTCGACGCCGGGATGAGCTGGTCTTGCTACGATCCGACGCCCGACGGCCGGCACTGCGGGCTGTGCGACAGCTGCCGGCTGCGCGCCAAGGGCTTCGCCGAGGCCGGGCTCCCCGATCCGACGGTCTACGCCTGATGGGCAGCTATGCCGTGAAGGAGATGTTCCTGACCCTGCAGGGCGAAGGGGTGCAGGTCGGCCGCCGGGCGGTCTTCCTGCGTTTCGCGGGATGCAATCTCTGGAGCGGGCGCGAAGAGGATCGCGCCGAGGCGCAGTGCCGTTTCTGCGACACCGATTTCGTCGGGCTCGATGGCGACAATGGCGGGCGCTACCGCGACGCCGATGCGCTCGCCGACGCGGCGCTGGCGATGTGGGGCGACGTGCCCGGCCCCTTCATCGTCATGACCGGAGGCGAACCGCTGCTCCAGGTCGACGACGCGCTGGTGGCCGCGCTGAAGGCGCGCGGCTTCGAGATCGCGGTCGAGACGAACGGCACCCAGCAGGCGCCGGCGGGGATCGACTGGATCTGTGTAAGTCCCAAGGCCGGCACCGACGTGGTGCTGCGGCGCGGCGACGAGCTGAAGCTGGTCTGGCCGCAGCCGGGGATCGATCCCCTGGCGCTGGAGGACTGGGACTTCGGCCATTTCCTGCTCCAGCCGATGGACGGACCCGAGCTGGCCGATGCGCGCGCGGCGGTGATCGCCTTCGTGATGGATCATCCGAAATGGCGGCTGTCCACTCAGACCCACAAGGTGGTGGGAATCCGCTGACAGACAACGGCCCTCATCCCGACGGAAGCCGGGATGAGGGAGAAAATCCCTAGCCCGTCCGCCCGCTGGGCGCGCTGGCCTGCCGCGTGCCCACGGGGGCGCAGGCGGCCTTGAACTGGTCCTTCTTGGTCCAGCAGGCCTTGTCCATGGAAATGGGCTGGATCGGCACATAGATGAAGCGCCGGGCATGGATCATGTCGCCGGCCGGGACCAGGCTGTTGCGGAACTCGCGCATCCGGTCGACCGCCAGCTGGGTCAGCTTGCCGCGCCCGAGCTTGCGCGCTTCGCGACCGATCGCGCTCGCCGTCTCGCAGAAGCCGAGCTGCGCGTGCATCGTCGAGAAACCGTTGTAGGTCCTGGTGGTGTAGCCATCGAAGGTCTTCTGCCAGGTCTTGCCGCCCGTCCGCTTGAAATAGGCGCCGAGCGTCTTGTAGGCCTCGTTAAGCTCGGCCGAGTTTTTCGACAGCAAGTCGTTGTAGTTGGGGACGGTCAGCAGGATCGGGGAGAATTGGCACTGCAGCGCCGCGACGTTGAGGCCCGCGCGCATGTTCCAGAGCAGATGCGCCTTCAATTCGGCCGGCGTCGCCTTCGGCATTGCCTGGCCGAGCCCCGGTTCGTCGCCGACCACCGGGCCCCCCGTGAAATTGGGCTGCACCCAGAAGAGATAGGCAGAGGCAGGGGCGGCGAGACCCATCGCCGACACCACCGCCAAACCCGAAACCAACCATCGAAACATGCTTTCTCTCCCGAACCTCAGAGACCGCCCACCCCGACAGTGCTCAATATCCCCCAGTTTTCCGTCACATCGCGTTGCTGGCATTCTCCGTCGTCATGCCGTTGTCGGCCGCCGCCGCGGCGCCCGCCTGGTCGAGCGTGGCGCTCTCGACGACGGTCATGTCGTTCATCGACCCGTCGCTGGCGTTCATTTCGACGATGTTGGTGTCGGCGCCCGCGTCCTTCTTGCCGCAGGACGACAGGCCCGCCGCGACCAGGACGAGGCCGCTCGCGAGGATGATGCTGACGGTACGCTTCATGATTACTCCCGCAGGTTTATGCAGGGCAGGATATAGCCAACGACTCGGGCACTCAAGAGTCCCCGTCGGCTTTCGACGAAGATCGCAGGCGCGACAGCATGGCGGGAAAATGCGCGTGCAGGGCGGCGTCGACCGCCGCCATGTCCGTGGCCGCGCCCAGCCGGGCCATGCTGGTCACGGCGAAGTCGCCGAGACCGCACGGGACGATCCCCGAAAAATGCGACAGATCGGGATCGACGTTGAGCGAGAAGCCGTGGAAACTGACCCAGCGGCGGACCCGCACGCCGATCGCGCCGATCTTCGCCTCGTCGGGGCCGTGTCCGGTCCAGATGCCGACCCGGCCGGATTCGCTGCGCCCCTCGATGCCGAAATCGCGCAGCGTCGCGATCACCCAGTTCTCGATCGCCGCGACGAAGCAGCGCACGTCGCGTCCGCGCCTGTCGAGGTCGAGCAGCACATAGCCGACCCTCTGGCCCGGCCCGTGATAGGTATAGCGGCCGCCGCGGCCCGACCGGAACACCGGGAAGCGGTCGGGCAGCAGCAACTCGCCCTCTTCCGCGCTGGTGCCGGCGGTATAGAGCGGCGGATGCTCGAGCAGCCAGATCAGCTCGCGTGCCTCGCCGGTACGGATCGCGGCGGCCCGAGCCTCCATCTCCGCCACGGTCTCGGCATAGGGGGAGAGGCCGGGGGTCACCCGCCATTCGATGGTGTCGTCGTTCACGGTCATCATCTTCGCATATTGCCGCTTTCGGCGCGCGATCAAGTGCTGCGCGATTGCGCTTGCCGCGCCCGGCGGATAGGGGGCGCCGACGAGTTGTGGAGTAACCATCGAATGACGGCTTTCTCGCTGGGAACGGTCTGGGAAGAAACCATCGCCTTCCTGCGCCGGGAAAGCGGGCTGCTGATCCCCATCGCGCTGGCAATCTACGGCCCGGCGCAGCTGATGCTCGATTTCGGCATGCAGTCGCTCATGACGGCGCGCAACGCCCCCCAGCCCGAGCTGCCGTTGCAGGCGCTGCTCGTCCTGCCGGGCGGCCTGCTGATGCTTCTCGGCAACCTCGTCGTGGCGCTGCTCGTCATCGTACCGGGGGTCAGCGTCGGCGAAGCATTGAGAGCAGGGCTGCGACGCCTTCCGATAGCGCTCGCCGCGATGCTGCTGCTCGGCGCCGCGATCCTGGCGGCGACGATCGTCGTGAGCCTCGGCGCCTTCATGGCCGGCGGCAGCGCGCGGGCCCCGGCGATCGCCAGCCAGTTCCTGCTCCCGCTCATGATCCCGATCGGCATCATATGGCTGCGGCTGTTGCTGTTGCCGACGGTCGTCGCGGTCGAGGCGGTCGGTCCGGCGGACGGCATCCGGCGGGCCTGGGCGATCGGCCGGAACAACGTGCTGCGGCTGATCGGGGTGTGGGTGCTGGTGCTGTTCCTCAGCCTCGTCCTGGCAATGATCGAACTGTTCGTGATCGGTTCGCTGGCCGAACTGCTCAAGCTCGGCACGGGCGAGGCCGCCATGTCGGCCCTGCTCCAGGCGATCGCCAACGCCGCGCTCGAGGCGCTGCTCTCGACGGGTTTCGCGGTCTATCTTTCGCTGGTCTACCGGACGCTGGCGTCGCGCTGATCGAGCAGCGGCACGTGCGGCGCGGCCTCGCGCGGCAGGATGCCGGCCAGCCGCGGATCGGCGAAGGTCTCGACCGCGCGGGCGAAGGGCACGAAGCCGTGGCGGCGATAGAAGCCGAGCGCGCCGGGATGGTCCAGCGTACAGGTGTGAACCCATAGCCGCCGCAGGTCCCTTCGCCAGCCGAGCGCGAGGGTTTGCGCCATCAGCCAACCGCCATGCCCCTTGCCCGCCAGTTCGGGGACGAGACCGAAAAAGACGATCTGGGCCTCGCCCGGCTGGCGGAAATCCAGTTCGAGCAGTCCGATCTCGATCCCGTGCCGGTCCTCGACCGCGTGGATCTCGACCTCGGGATGGCCGATCACCGCCTCCAGGTCCTCCTCGGCCATCACAAGCCGCGAGAACCACAGCCAGGGCTCGCCGATCCGGCGGAAAAGCGCGCGATATTTGGCTGTCGACGGCGCCTTCCAGCGCGCGAGGCGAAAGGGCGCGGCGGGGGCGGGCCTCGGCCGGGGCCGCTCGAGCATCTCCAGCGAGGTAACGACGGCCGCCACCATCGACGGCGGGACCACGGTCAGCGGCACGGGCTTCACTCCCAGGTCGCGACCGGGGGCAGGCTCATCAGGATCGCGTCGATGTTGCCGCCGGTCTTGAGGCCGAAGGATGTCCCCCGGTCGTAGACCAGGTTGAACTCGGCATAGCGTCCGCGGAAGGCGAGCATGCGACGCCGGTCCTCCTCGCTGGCCGGCTGCTGCATGCGGGCGCGGACGATCTTCGGGAAGATATCGAGGAACGCTTCGCCGACATCGCGGGTAAAGGCGAACTGCGCTTCGAAGCCGGCATCGTCCGCGGCGTCGAGATGATCGTAGAAAATTCCGCCGACCCCGCGATGCACCTGGCGGTGGGGAATCCAGAAATAGTCGTCCGCCCATTTCCGGAAGCGCTCATAATAGTCGGCGCCGTGCGGATCGCAGGCCGCCTTCAGCCGCGCGTGGAAAGCGGCGGTGTCGGCGTCATAGGGGATCGGCGGGTTGAGATCGGCGCCGCCGCCGAACCAGCGCTTCGTCGTGGTCAGGAAGCGGGTGTTCATGTGGACGGCGGGCACGTGCGGGTTGGCCATGTGCGCGACGAGGCTGATGCCGGTCGCGAAGAAGCCGGGATTCTCCTCGCCCGCGCCATGGATCGTCCGGGCGAATTCGGGCTGGAACGCGCCGCCGACGGTCGAGACGTTGACGCCGACCTTCTCGAAGATCCGCCCCTTCATCAGGCCGCGCACGCCGCCGCCGCCCGCGCCGTCGGGGTCGTCGTCGCGATTCCAGGGCGTGTAGCCGAATCGCGCATCGCTGCCCGCTTCGGCCTCGATCGCCTCGAAAGCGGCGCAGATCCGGTCGCGCAGCGATTCGAACCATGTCCGCGCCGCCGCCTGCTGCGCGTCGAGCTGCAATGTCATTCGGGCCATCCTCCGGTTTGCCTCAGCGCTTCGGCGAGCGCGATGCCAGCCGAGACCGCCACATTCAAGGACCGGAAGCCCGGTCGCATCGGAATGCGCACGCGCAGGTCGGCCCTTTCGTGCACGGCCGGCGGCACGCCCGCGCCTTCCGACCCGAGCAGCAATATGTCGGAGGGCAGGAAAGCGGCCTTGTCCAGGCTCGTGTCGGCGGCGGTCGTCAGCAGCACGATCCGGCCGCGCAGCTGCGCCTCGAACGCCGCCCAGTCCGCGTGGCGGCTGATATCGGCCGCCTCGGCATAATCCATGCCCGATCGCCGGACGGCGCGCTCCGAAAAGGCGAATCCGCATGGCTCTATGATATCGACCGGCGTCCCCAGGCAGGCCGCGAGCCGCAGGATGGTGCCCACATTTCCGGCGATATCGGGCTGGTGAAGGGCGATCCGCATCGGACAGCTGATAGGCGAATGTGCCGCGATGCCGCAATAATCGGAAAATGGGATTGGCAAAGCCGACAAAGCGGCGCTATCAGCGCGCAGCCGTCGGGGATTTTGCGGGCGGCTGCGCATGCTCAGGGGGGAAAGGCCGTTGCCCGGACCCTTTGGCGCAGGCGCCTGAATCGTGGCAGCGCAAAGGTTCCGGAATGGCGACGCTCGAAACTACAGAAACGCCCGGCGAAGGGGCCGGTGACGGCGTTCGTCGCCGTGATTTCATCAATCTCGCTGCGGTGAGCTTCGCCGGCGTCGGTGCCGCCACGGTGCTGCTCCCCCTGATCAACCAGATGAATCCTTCGGCCGACGTGCTTGCGCTGGCTTCGATCGAGGTCGACATCTCGGCGATCAAGGAAGGCCAGGCGATCAAGACGATCTTCCGCAAGCAGCCGCTCTTCGTCCGTCATCTGACGGCCGCCGAGATCGCGGCGGCGGACAAGGTCGACCCGACCAGCCTGCGCGATCCGCAGACGCTGGAACAGCGCACCGCCGCCGGCAAGAAGCAGTGGCTCATCACCATGGGCGTCTGCACCCATCTCGGATGCGTGCCGCTGGGCGCCGGCGAGGGCGAGACCAGGGGTGAGTTCGGCGGCTATTTCTGCCCTTGCCACGGTTCGTCCTACGACACCGCGGCGCGCATTCGCAAAGGCCCGGCGCCGAAGAATCTCGAAGTGCCGAAATATGCCTTCAAATCCGATACCGTCGTCCAAGTCGGCTGAGGTAGACAGACATGAGCTTCCCCTGGGCAAATCATTACGCGCCTAAGCATCCGCTGATGCAGTGGATCGACAGCCGGCTGCCTCTGCCGCGTCTGGTCTACAACGCGGTGGGCGCCGGCTATCCGGTGCCGCGCAACCTCAACTATTTCTGGAACTTCGGCGTGCTTTCGGGCGCGGCGCTGGCGATCCAGATCGTCACCGGCATCGTGCTGGCGATGCATTATGCGGCCAACGGCCTCGTCGCCTTCGACTCGGTCGAGCACATCATGCGCGACGTGAACTCGGGCTGGATGCTGCGCTACGCGCACTCCAACGGCGCGAGCTTCTTCTTCATCGTGGTCTATCTCCACATCTTCCGCGGCCTCTTCTACGGATCGTACAAGGCCCCGCGCGAAATGGTGTGGCTGCTCGGCCTCGTGATCTTCCTGCTGATGATGGCCACCGCCTTCATGGGCTATGTGCTTCCCTGGGGACAGATGAGCTTCTGGGGCGCCAAGGTGATCACCGGCCTGTTCGGCGCGATCCCCGTCGTCGGCACGCCGATCCAGACCTGGCTGCTCGGCGGCTTCGCCCCCGACAACGCCGCGCTGAACCGCTTCTTTTCGCTGCACTATCTGCTGCCGTTCGTGATCGCGGGCGTCATCATCCTGCACATCTGGGCGCTGCACATCCCGGGTTCGAGCAACCCGACCGGCATCGACGTCAAGGGCCCGCAGGACACGGTTCCGTTCCACCCCTACTATACCGCCAAGGATGGTTTCGGGCTGGGCGTGTTCCTGTTCCTCTACTGCGCGGTTCTGTTCTTCGCGCCGAACGCGATGGGCCACCCGGACAACTATATCGCGGCGAATCCGCTTTCGACGCCGGCGCACATCGTCCCTGAATGGTATTTCTGGCCGTTCTACGCGATCCTGCGCGCCTTCACCGTCGACTTCATCCTCCCGGCCAAGCTGTGGGGCGTGATCGCGATGTTCGGTTCGATCATCCTGCTGTTCTTCCTGCCGTGGCTCGACAAGTCGCCGGTTCGCTCGGGCAATTATCGCCCGGCGTTCAAGAAGTTCTTCTGGCTGCTCGTCGTCGACGTGCTCATTCTCGGCTATTGCGGCGGTTCGCCGGCCGAAGAGCCCTACGTCATGATCAGCCAGCTCGCGGCGGCCTATTATTTCGCGCACTTCCTGATCATCCTGCCGATCGTCTCGCGCATGGAGCGTCCGCTTCCGCTGCCGAACTCGATCACCGAGGCGGTGCTGGAAGGTCGGAGCGGCGCGACCCTTTCGACGAACACCCAGGCCTAAGGGGATATAGAGACCATGGTTCGTCCCATCGCAATCCTCGCCGGCCTCGGCTTCGTCTTCGTCCTGCTGTTCTCGCTGGTGACGGGCGCCGTCGCCTTCATCAGCGAGCCGCCCGCCAAGACCGTCGAGCATGAGTTCCACCTGCACCCGAAGGACGTCTCCTTCGCGTCGGATGGTCCGCTCGGCAAGTTCGACCGCCAGCAGCTGCAGCGCGGCTTCCAGGTTTACAAGGAAGTCTGCTCGGCCTGCCATTCGCTCCACCAGGTCGCCTTCCGCGATCTGAAGGACCTGGGTTTCACCGATCCCGAAGTGAAGGCCATCGCCAAGAACTGGGCGACCGAGGTTCCCTCGGTCAACCCGGAGACCGGCGAACCCGCGACCCGCAAGGGCACCCCGGCCGACAAGATCCCGACGCCCTACGCAAACGAGGTCGCTGCCCGCGCCGCGAACAACAATGCGCTGCCGCCGGATCTGTCGCTGATGGCGAAGGCGCGCCATGACGGCGGAGCCTATATCTACTCGCTGCTGACCGGCTATCAGGACCAGCCCGCGGAACTGCTCAAGCATTTCCCGGACGCCAAGACCCCGGGTAGCCTGCACTACAACCCGTATTTCGCGAACCTGAACATCGCGATGCCGCCGCCGCTCGCGGCCGACGGCCAGGTCACCTACGCCGACGGCACCAAGTCGAGCGTCGACCAGATGGCCAAGGACGTCTCGGCCTTCCTGGTGTGGACGGCGGAACCGAAGCTCGAGAAGCGTCACTCGACGGGTATCGCGGTCCTCGGCTTCCTGCTGATCGCAACGATCCTGGCCTATCTGTCCTACCGGAACATCTGGGCCGGCATTAAGCACTGAGCCCGAAGGGCTTGACGAGAATGGGCCGTCCGGGATGACCGGGCGGCCTTTTCTTTTGAGGCCGTCATCCCTGTCGCTTCATGCCAGCGCAGGCGGCACCTGTGCGGAACGCTCCTCGTCATTCCGGCAAAAGCCGGAATCTCGCTGATCTGGAGGATGGGGGGCAAGCGCATGTCCGGAAGCAGAAGAGACGTCCCGGCTTTCGCGGGATGACGGTTGGGTGATTTTCGGATGCGACCGTTTGTGTAAAGGTCCCGCGTTCGCTGGCATGACGATCTGGAGGGGAGCCCCGAATGACCAACCGCCTCGGGCTGATCGGGGGCAGCGGCCTCTACCGGATGCCCGCGCTGGCGGATGGCGAATGGATCGCCGTCGATACTCCCTGGGGCACGCCGTCGGACGCGCTGCTGCTCGGCACGATCGCGGGGCGCGAGGTCGCCTTCCTGCCGCGCCATGGCCGGGGCCACCGGATCGCGCCGCATGAGATCAACTACCGCGCCAACGTCGCCGCACTCAAGGCGGCGGGCTGTACCGAGATCCTCGCCGTCTCTGCCGTCGGGGGCTTCCATGAGGACGTCCCGCCGGGCAGCTTCGTGTTGATCGACCAATATATCGACCGCACCGTCCGGGGCGGCCGCAGCTTCTTCGGCGATGGGATCGTCGCCCATGCCGCCTTCGGCCACCCGACCTGCTCGCGGCTCGGCGCGGTGGTCGCCCGGACGCTGGCGGAGGAGGGCGGCCCACACCGGATCGGCGGCACGATGCTGGTGATCGAGGGGCCGCAATTCTCGACCCGCGCCGAATCGCTGCTGCACAAGGCTTGGGGTTGCGACGTCGTCGGCATGACCGGCCTGCCCGAGGCGCGCCTCGCCCGCGAGGCCGAGCTTTGCTACGCCAGCGTCGCGATGGTCACCGACGACGACGCCTGGTCCGAAACGCATGTCGACGTCGCCTCGGTGATCGCGATCATGGAAGCCAACGCCGCGCGCGCCCAGGCGCTCGTCGCGGCGGTCGCCGCCGGGACGCAGGGCGGCCGCGATTGCCCGCAGGGCTGCGACCATGCGCTCGAGGGCGCGGTGATCACGGCGCCGTCGGCCTGGCCCGCCGCGACGAGGCGGCGGCTGGCCGCGCTGCTGCCGAGGCTGTTCGGATGAGGTTGGGGCTGACGATCGCGGCCCTGCTGCTGGTCGCGGGTACCGCGCCGGCGCCCGCTGCCCATTGGTGGGAAGCGGGGCCACCGCTGCCCGTATTCGCCGGCCGCGTCACCGACGAGGCCCGGCTGCTATCGCCCGCCGTCGCCGGCCAGATAGGCCGGAGACTGGCCCGGCTGGAGGCTGCCACGGGCCACCAGTTCGTCGTGTTGACCGTGTCCAGCCTGCGCGGCCAGCGGATCGAGGATTTCGGGATCCGGGTCGGACGCAGCTGGGCGATCGGCCGCAAGGGCATCAATGACGGCGTGTTGCTGATCGTCGCGCCGAACGAGCGCCGCGTGCGGATCGAGGTGGGCTATGGTCTCGAAACGCCGCTCAGTGATCCGGTCTGCGCGAAGATCATCCGTGAGACGATCCTGCCGCGCTTCCGGAAGGGCGAGATGGCGGAAGGGATCGGCGCGGGCGTGGATGCCGTCATCGCGCGTATCGACGAGTAGGTGACGGTCGGCAAATAGGCGATGGGTCAGGACGCCGCGCGGCGCTTCTGGATGTTGGTGACCTTCAGCGTCATGACGACGTCGTCATGCTGGTTGAAGACGGTCAGCCGAAAGTCCACGAAGCCCATTTCCGGGCGTGAGCGGGACGCGGTCTTCGACAATATCTCCGCCTCGACGCTCAGCGTGTCGCCCGGATAGACCGGCTTTACCCAGCGCAGCTCGTCGACGCCGGTCCCGCCGAGCGAGAAATAGCCGTCCTCGGTCCAGTGGTCGGTCAGGATGCGCATCACCATGGCGCAGCTGTGCCAGCCGCTGGCGGCGAGCCGGCCGAAGATCGGGCTCGTCGCCGCCGCCGCATCGTCGAGGTGGAAGGGCTGCGGGTCGAACTTGGAGGCGAAGTCCATGACCTCCTCGCGGGTCACGGGATAGGCGCCGAACCGTTCGACATGGCCTTCCTGATAATCCTCGAAATAGCGCATCCGGTTTTCCTCTTTGGCGTCATGCCAGCGCAGGCTGGCATCTCGCGAGATCGGGTGCAGTCCTACTCTCTTGAGATGCCAGCCTGCGCTGGCATGACGTATCAAAGGAGTGATGTCTCACCAGCCGCCGATTAGATGATTTAATGTCTATACATTGAAGCGGAAGAGCATGATGTCGCCGTCCGCGACGACATAGTCCTTGCCTTCCGACCGCAGCTTGCCGGCCTCGCGCGCCGCGGCCTCGCCGCCCAGCGTGACATAGTCCTGATAGGCCATCGTTTCGGCCCGGATGAAGCCGCGTTCGAAATCGCTGTGGATCGCGCCCGCCGCCTGCGGTGCTTTCGATCCCTTCTCGATCGTCCAGGCGCGGGCCTCCTTGGGGCCGACCGTGAAGAAGGTGATCAGGTCGAGCAGGTCGTAACCCGCGCGGATCACGCGGGCGAGGCCGGTCTCGCTGAGGCCGAGGTCGGAGAGGAAGTCCGCGCGATCGGCGGGGTCGAGGGTGACGATCTCGGCCTCGATCGCGGCCGAGACGATCACCGCCCTGGCGCCTTCGGCTTCGGCCTTCTCGAACACGCGGGCGGAAAGGGCGTTGCCCTCGGCCGCCGCGCCTTCGTCGACGTTGCAGACATAGAGGACGGGCTTGGAGGTGAGCAGCTGCGCCTGGACGAAGATGCGCGCCTCGTCGTCGTCCCTGGGCCGGGTCAGCCGGGCGGGCTTGCCGTCGCGCAGCAGGTCGAGCGCCTGGCCGAGCACCGATGCGGCGGCCTTCGCTTCCTTGTCGCCCTGCGCGGCCTTCTTGACGAAGGCGGGGACGCGCTTCTCGAGGCTTTCGAGGTCGGCGAGCATCAGCTCGGTCTCGACCGTCTCGGCGTCGGCGATCGGATCGACCTTGCCCTCGACATGGGTGACGTCGCCGTCCTCGAAGCAGCGCAGCACATGGACGATCGCGTCGACCTCGCGGATATTGCCGAGGAACTGGTTGCCCAGCCCTTCGCCCTTCGACGCGCCGCGCACCAGGCCGGCGATGTCGACGAAGCCGAGCTGGGTCTCGATGATCTTGGCCGATCCGCCGATCCTGGCGATCTCGTAAAGACGCGGATCGGGGACCGCGACCTGGCCCACATTCGGCTCGATCGTGCAGAAGGGATAGTTGGCCGCCTGCGCCGCGGCGGTCTCGGTCAGCGCGTTGAAGAGGGTGGACTTGCCGACGTTCGGAAGTCCCACGATGCCACAGCGAAAACCCATAATCCCTCAAGCCTTGTTCGGATGGGCGCCCGATAGCGGGTGCGGCGCACAAAGGCCAGCGCAAGCCGCAAAAAGCGGAAAGGCCCCGGAGTTTCCTCCGGGGCCTTCCGTCGTCTCCCGATCGGGGGGGTCAGGTTCTGGAAGGGGTGAAGCTCTTCAGCTCGGCGGGCAGGCTGACGGGCGTGATCCTGGGCGCGGGCTTGGCCGCGGGCGCGCTCTTCGTCGGCGTCACCGGGCTGGCCGGCGCCGATCCGGCCGCGCCGCAGCTGCCCGAGCTGGTGCGGATCACCCTGGGCTGGTCCGGGGCGGCCGCGCCGTCCGAGCTGTAGCTGCCGTCCGAGCTGTAGCTGACCGTCCGGGTGCAGCCGTCGGCCGAGATGGTGCTCGACGTGAAGCTGTAGTGCATCACGCCGATCGGCTGGCCCTCGGCATTGGTCATGACGATGCCGGGGCCGTTGCCGGTGCTCCGCGTCGCCGGCCTCTGCGCCTGCAGGGCGGCGGCCTGGCGCATCATCGCCTGGCTTCGGGCCTCCATCATCGCCGAGATGCGCTCCATCTCGGCGAAGGGCGAGCCGGGGCCGAAGGCGACATCGATCAGGCCGGCCGGCGGGGGCGCGGCCATCAGGACCAGACGGGGCGCGACGTCGCCCTCATAACGGACATGCTGCACCGATCCATCGGGCAAAGCGACCAGCATCACCTTGTGGTCGTCACGGGCGGCGAATGCCGCTCCGGCAAGAGCCGCAGACGCCAGGCCGGCGAGGATCGCGGTTCGGACAAGACTCATGGGCGTACCTCCATTCGTAAAGTCGGGAGGCCATGCTAGATTCGCTTAGCTGAACCCTCGATAAACGGAAGCCGGTTACACATCGCATCATGCCACCGGCCCAGCGTGAATAGTGCCAGTGCGGCGCCGAGCAGGCACATAAGCATGTCCCATTGCGTGTCCCACGGATCGCCCTGCGTGCCGAGAAAGGCATCCGCTCCCTGGCCGAGCGCGAGCGCGGCTGCGAATTCGATCAGCTCGTACAGAGCGCTGATGGCCAGGCAGATCAGAAGGACGATGGGGAACAGCATGTTCCTCACCCGTAGAAGCTCGCGCCTGACGAATATCTCGCGGATGACGATCGCGGGGACGAAGCCCTGCATCAGATGCCCGAACCGGTCGTAGGGATTGCGCGCCAGTCCCAACCAGTCCTGGACCGTGAAACCGATCGGCACCCGCGCATAGCTATAGGCGCCGCCGAGCATGAGGACGAGCCCGTGGACACCGATCAGGGTGAGGGCCAGCGGGGTGAAGGGGAAACGATCGCGAAGGGCAAAGAGGATCGGCCAGGCGATCAGGACCGGCGCCACCTCCATCATCCAGGTCGCCCGGTCATAGGGGGCCCAGCCGGACAGGATGAGCCCGGCGAGCCAGGCCATAGCGAGAAAGGCCAAAGGTCGATTCCCGGCGGTCACGGCCGGGTTCGAAGCAGCGCGTCCATCGCCATGCTATGCCAGTGCCGCGCGGGACGGCAAAGGGTACTATTCATAGGCGGCGAGCAGGCGCGGCGTGCGCAGCAGCAGGGTCACGCTGGCCCCGCGCCCGCCATTCTCGACATGGACCTCGCCGCGATGCCGTTCGGCGATAGCGCGGACGATGATCAGGCCGAGTCCATGGCCGCCCAGGGTCGAGCGCGCATCGGTCTGTTCCTCTTGCCGGGAAAAGCCGGGCCCCTCGTCGGTGACGCGCAATTCGAGCGCCGGCTCACCATCCTTGCGCGCAGGCCGGGCGGAGACGGTGATCATCGCTCCGGGCGGCGATACCTTCAGCGCGTTCTCGATCAGGTTGGCGAGCGCGCGGATCACCAGCTCGCGATCGCCGACGAAGCGGCCGGCGGCGGCCGCACGGACGATACGCACCTGTTTCTCGTCCTCGGCGACGGCCTCGTAGAGGTCGATCGCGTCTTCCACCGCGCCGGCGATGTCGAACGGGCCCGGCGGCGAACTGATGTCGGATTCTATCTCGCGCAGCTCGAGCAGCGCGTTGAAGGCCGCCATCAGCCGGTCGAGCTCGGCCGCGGCGCGGATCGCCTGTGCCGCCGTCTCCGGATCGGCGGCATCCTCCATCGTCGAGAGCCGCGCCCGCACGCGGGCGAGCGGCGTGCGCAGGTCGTGGGCGATATGGTCGGACGCCGCGCGCAGCCCGTGGATGCGGCGCTCCAGTTCGCCCAGCATGCCGTTCATGTGGCGCGCCAGGACGCCGATCTCGTCGGGCGGGCCGGGATCGGCGATGCGCGCCTTGACGTCCCCTTCGCCGACCCGGTCGCAGACCCGGTTGAGGCGGCGGATGCGCGCCGCCGTCTGCCCGCCGACGATCAGCGCGGTCGCGACTGACAGGCCCATCAGCAGCAGGACGATGCCACCGCCCCACAGCCCCAGCGACCGGCGCAGCGCGCTGGCCGAGGCGACCGGCCGGGCGATCAGCAGGGCCGCGCCGTTTGGCAGCGGCCGCTGGATGCCGATCACCTCGCCGCCATCGGGGGTACGGGCCGAGACATAGGTCTCGCGCCACGGGCGCACCTCGCCGGCCCAGCGTCGCCAGGTTCCGCGCACCCGTCCGTCGGCGCCGCGGAACAGGGCGATGCGGGGCTGGCCGGTGCGGCCGGCATATTGACCGATCTCGCCCACCGCCGAGGCGAGCAGGGGCAGCGCGGACGGGTCGCCGATCACCCCCGGAAGCTTCTCGTCGAGCGCCTCGAAATCGCGCTGGGCGGCTTCGGCCGCGGCGATGCGGCGGGCGTCGCGGTCGACCATGGCGAGGCCGGCGACGCTCAGTGCCAGTGCCAGCACCGAGAAGAACGCCAGCAGCAGCGCGGTCCTGGCGGGAAGCAGCAATGGTCTCAAGCGGGCCCGTCCAGTCGCCGCAGCATCAGCCCCTGGCTCCGCACCGCGACGATCAGCGGGTTGAGGCTGGCGGACAGGCCGGTGCCCGCCGCCTCGAGCTTGCGGCGCAGGCGCGAGACGTGGACATCGATGGTGTTGGCGAAATTGGCCGGCACGAAATTATAGGTCGACCAGCAGACCGACCACAGCATCGACCGCGTCACCGGCAGGCCGATGTTGCGCGCGAGCAGCGACAGGATCGAGAATTCGCGCGCGGTCAGGTCCAGCATGTTGCCGCACAGCGATGCCGTCATCGTTCCCGCGTCGATCCTGAGCGGGCCGCAGACCAGCTCGGTCCCGGCCGGAGAGGCGCCGTCCCATTCGCGCCGCCGCAACAGCGCGGCCAGCCTGGCGAGCAGCTCGATCTCCGACAGCGGCTTGACCGCATAGTCGTCACCGCCGCCGGCCAGTCCCTCGATCCGGTGCCGCTCCGATCCCAGCGCGGTCAGGAACAGCGCCGGTGCGCGGGTCGATCTTCCGCCCTCGGAACGGATCCGGCCGAGCGCGCCGAGCCCGTCCAGCTCGGGCGTCTGCCGGTCGAGGATCAATATGTCGAACGGCTCCGCGCCTGCCCGATCGACCGCGTCGATGCCGTTGGCGACCACGTCGACCCGCGCGAAACCCGCGCGGTCGAGCGCCGTCGCGATCAGTTCGGCGACCTCGGTCTCGTCCTCCAGGATCAGTGCGGATCGCCCGAGGAACAGGCGACGGAAACTCTGCTCGATCGTGATATCGTCTTCTTGCCCCATGGCGTCATCATGCCAGCGTGCCGGGGAAAGGAAAGCGGGTCGCCGGCCGCCGTCAGATAAATTCAGGCCGAGGCGCTGGCTTGCCGGGCACGGCCATTATAGACGGAGACCATGGTTCGCCTGCGTATCCTTGCCGCGCTGCTGCTGATCGGTGCCGCCGCGCCGTCGCCGGTCGAGGACGCGGTGCTCGGCCTGAAACTCGCCGATCATGCGCGACGCACCGGCGATGCGCGGTCGATGCTCGCGGCGGCACGGATCGTGGCGGCGAGCGGCCTTCGCGACGCCGACCTCAACGACGGCCGGCTGGTCGCGCGCGAGGGGCTGCCCGACCGCTCCCCGATCGCCGTCGCGATGGCGCAGGAGGCGCGGCTGATGGCGCCGGGCGACCCTGCGATCGCAGCCGAGGCCGAGGCCATCGCGCGGGCGCGGCCCAAGGGCATCGTCGGCGGCAGCTGGGGCAGCGGCCCGCTGCAGTTCCGGCAAATGCTCCCCGCAGGCAACCGGATCGGCTGGACGGTGCGGGCGCGCGGCGCCGAACCGGCCTTCGTCTCGGCGATCGGCGACGGCGATGCGGACCTGCACCTGAGCGTGGCCGACCGACAGGGGCGCACGATCTGCGACGAGCGCCGCAACGCCTATTACCCGCTCTGCCGCTGGTCGCCGTCGCGCCCCGCCGACTATCGCGTGACGCTCGGCAATGCCGGACGGGTGCCGACCCAGGTCGTGGTGCTCAGCAACTGACCGTTCGCGCCGCCCGGCGCCGGGTCAGGCGTCGCTGATCACCACCCGGTCGCGTCCGCCACCCTTGGCCGCATAGAGCGCGTCGTCGGCCCGGCGCATCAGCGCCTCGCGGCTCATCCCCGGATAGGCCTGCGCTACGCCGCAGCTGATCGAGATGTCGAGCGGCCGGCCGCCGGGCAGGATCACCGGTTGGGACGCGACCGAGACGCGGATCGCCTCGGCGATCGTCAGGGCCAGCTCCTCGGCGGTGCCGTCGAGCAGGATCGCCAGCTCGTCGCCGCCGAGCCGCCCGATCCTGTCGTGATCGCGCAGCAGCGCGCGGAGCCGGTCGTGTAACTCGACCAGCACCTGATCCCCCGCGAGGTGACCATGGCCGTCATTGACCTGCTTGAAATGATCGACATCGACCATGATCAGCGCGAGGTGCGACGAGGCGAGGCGGGCGAGGGCCCGGTCGAGATGCTCCATGAAGGCGGCATGGTTGAGCGCACCGGTCAGGCTGTCGGTCGAGGCGGCGAGCACCAGGCTTACCTCGCGTTCCTTGCGCATGGTGATGTCGCGGATCGCGCCGATCGCGCCATAAGCGCGCCCTTCCTGGTCGACGAGCGCGCGCATCGTGCCTTCGAGCCAGTCTTCGGAGCGGCCGTGCGGGCGGAATTCGCAATAGGCCACGGAGCCGGGACGGAGAATCGCCTCGGCGAAGGCGATGCCGACCGCGTCCGCGTCGCGCGGGTCCACGAGCGTGGCGAGCGCCTGCCCGACCAACTCGCGCGTCTCCACGCCCAGCAGCATCGTCGTGGCGCCCGACGACTGGATGCATCGCCCGCGATCGTCGAGGCGGACCAGCGCGTCGGCGGATTCGGAGGCGAGCAGCCGCAGCCCCGCCTCGCTTTCCGCGAGGCGCCGGGCCAGCGTTCGCCGCGCCTGAAGTTCGGCGGAGACCGGCAGGGTCGAGAGCAGCAGGATAGCCAGGTAGAATTGCACGAACAGCGCCTGTTCGCCCTTGTCGGCGATCATCGCGGCGATCGGCCCCCGGCCGAACATGGTGCAGACCATGCCGATGACGGTGGCGATGATCAGCGCGATGGTGGTGCCGAAGCGGCCGAGCCGGAAGGTCGCCAGCAGGATCGGGGCGTTCAGGATGAACAGCATCGGATAGCCGGCGGTGTGGAAGGTGAAGAGTCCGCACAGGGCGACGAGGAGCAGAAGCCCGGCCGCCTCGAACCTTCCGCCGGGAGACATTTCCCTGATCCAGCGCGACAGATCGCCCGCGACGATGCCCAGGAACAGCGGCGTGAAGATGAGCAGGCCGAGGGCATCGGCGAAATACCAGATGCGGTAGACGGCCCAGAAGGGCTGGCCGTGGATATAATGGGCGGTGGCCGCCCCTGCCGCGGCGCTGACGATCGGGGCGGCGGCGGCGAACAGAGTGAAGCGGACCACCGACCCGACGCTTGCGAGCGGATCGCCATGGGCTTTCAGTCGCTGGACCAGCCACCCGGCGATCAGCACCTCGCCCATGTTGTTGGCGGCGTAGAGCAATGCCGTCGGCGGCGCGTGGAAGGCCAGCAGGTTGGCGAGGAGATTGGCGGTCATCGCGGCGGCGAAACAGGGCAGCCAGCGCGCCTTGGGAAGCGACAGGATGACCGCGAGCAGCAGCGCGTTGGCCGGCCAGATCGCGGCGACATCATGTCCGTCGCCGGTCAGCAGGATGGTGCCGTAGGCGAGCAGGAAATAGCCCACGCCTCCGGCCATAGCGGTCCGGAAACCCCGATCGTGCGGGTTCCCTATCAAGCGCCTCACGTCGTTGCCCCCCGGCCGCCCGCACGAAGCGGGCGTCGTCGACCATAGCCCCAAAACGCCGCCGGGCTGAGAGAAAAATCCCGATCGTTCTTCCGGGGGCGGTCCCTCGCCTCGCGCACCGGACCGGCGAGGGCCTTCCATGCGCCGCCAGGACGCGTGTTTTCGGGGCGAGTCCGGCTGGTCAGGCGGCGCGGAACCGCAGCAGTCGGGCGCCGATGGCCTTTCCGGCCGCGTCGCGCGCGATCAGCACCAGCATCTCCTCGCCCTTCGGCAACTCGCGGCCGGTGCCGGGATCGCGGGTGACGAAGGTGAAGCCGACATTGGCCCAGCGCCCCGGGGCCACGACGAGGCCGAGCGGCGGCGCGAGGCTGGTGTAGCCGCCCGCCGCGTCGCGATACCAGGCCTCGACCCGGAGCGCCTGCGGCGGTTCGGCCATGTCGATGCGGACATGGTCGCAGTGGCGCAGCAGAGTGATGTAGCCGCCGTCGCCCGGTTGCGGCCCGGCGGCGGTCGCTGGCTTGCAGGCCCCCGCGCGATCGATCGATAGCGCGGTGGCGAAGGGCAGCGGCGGCAGCGCGCGGGCGACGTCGACCATGTCGGGCGACCGCCCGTCGAACAGCAGCGGCGCCGCCAGGTCGCCTGCCGTCCAGAAGGTGCCGATCGTCCCGCCGCCGCGCGGGCTGCCGCTGATCCGGGCGGCGAGCGCGGCGAAGCTGGCCGGCCGATCGGGGGCCAGGGTGCTTGCGATCACGCGGGCGAGCGCGGTGGTGAAGGCGCCGCCGTCGCCGTCGTCCCAGGCGATCGCGCCGGGCCCCGCCGCGGCGAAGGCGACGAGCCGGCCGCCGCCCGCGAGGCCGCCGTCGACGAAGCCGGAGGGATCGGCCGCGCCGCGCAGCGCCGGGCCGGCAGGGATGCCCAACTGCTCGGGGGGGATCGCCTTGGGCGTGCCCGAGCCGCGCAATAGCCCGCCGCCGGTGCAGCTGTCGATCACCACCCAGACGTCCACGCCGCGCGCGCGCAATTCGCCGATGCGACGGCCGATCTCGTCGTCGACCAGCGCGCCGGGCACCGACCGGCCGCGCGGATCCCACGGCCCGGCATCGGCCGCCAGGAAAAGTTCGTCGCGTCCGTCGGGCTCGATCGGATCGGCGTTCCGCACCGGCGCCTGGGTTCCATGGCCGGACAAGAGGATGACGGCGCGGTCGCCGGCGACCGAGCCGGCGGCGAGCCGGTCGAGCGCGGCGCGGATCGCGGCCAGGGTGGCGTCGCCGCCGGTCAGGATCGTCATCGCCGCGCGGTCGACGCCGAGGCTGGCCAAGGCGCCCGCCATGCGTTCGGCGTCGCGCGCCGCGCCCGGCAGCGCGAAGGCGGCGAGGCGCGGATCGGAGAAGCGCGACACCCCCACCAGCACGGCGCGCGTCTCGGCGGGAGCGGGAGCGGCGGACAGCAGCGCGCCCGCGAGCGCGGCGAGAAGGAGGCGCGTTCGCATCCTCCCTTCCATAGGCGCGCGCGGGGCCTGCCGCCAGCGCATGTCAGGAAACGTCAGGGAGCAATTCGGGCGGTCCGTGGCAATTCGCCTCGGGGGTAACAGGGGAGATACCGTGAAACGTCGCATATGCTTTTCCGCTACGGCGGCCTTGGCCGCCGTGCTGGCCTGCGCGCCCGCGTCGGCCGCCATGGACGAAACCGTGAAGGGCGCGATCGCCCTTCAGCAACAGGGCAAGGCCGCGCAGGCCTACGCCATGCTGGCGCCGCTCGTCGCGACCCGCGCGGGCGATCCGGACTATGACTATGCGCTGGGTCTGGCCGCCGCCGACAGCGGCCGTCCGGGCGAGGCGATCCTCGCCTTCCAGCGCGTATTGTCGGTCCAGCCCGGCAACAGCCAGGCCCGCGCCGAGCTGGCCCGCGCCTATGCGCTGGGCGGCGACGTCGATACCGCGCATGCGCAATTCAACACCGTCGTCCAGGATCCGACCCTGCCCGATCCGGTGCGGCAGCGCTTCGACAGCATCGTCCGCCGCTTCGATCGCGAGATCGCCGGCGGCGGCACCGACCTGTCGGGATTCATCGACGCGTCGGCGGGGCATGACAGCAATATCAACAGCGCGACCAACCTGACCACGATCAGCATCCCGCTCTTCGCAGGTCTGGGGCCGGGGACGCTCGGCGGCGCCGCGCGCCGGATCGACAAGCAATATTACGACCTGCAGGGCGGCATCAGCGTCGCCACGCCGGCCAGCCGCCAGATGCGCGTGTTCGGCAGCCTGCTCGGCACATGGCGTGACAATATCGGCGACCGCACCTTCGACCAGGCGAGCCTGACCGGGACCGCCGGCGCCTCCTACAGCCTCGCCAGCCGCGACGTGATGTCGCTGTCGGGACAGGTCCAGAAATTCTGGCTGGGGCATGACGGCTATCGCAACGCCTATGGCGCGATCGGCCAATATACCCATCTGATGGGCAATGGCGCGGCGCTCAGCGTCGGCGCGCAACTCTACCGCTTCGACTATGACAATGATCCGCTGCGCGACGCCGACCGCTATGCGCTGGCGCTGTCCTATGCCGACCGGATCCTCGTCGCCAGCGTGTCGGGCGGCAAGGAGGAAGCACGGCGCAATGCGGGCGACCAGTTCTCCAACGGCTTCGTCAACGCCAATCTGGGCTTCGAACAGGCGATCGCGCCGGGGCTCAACGTCGTCGGCGGCATCTCCGGCGAACTGCGCCGCTACGACGATGCCGACCCGCTGTTCCTGAAGAAGCGCAAGGACGAGCAGATCGACGCCTCGATCGGCCTCAAATATCTGCTGACCCGGTCGGTCTACCTTCGCCCGCGCGTAACATACACGCGTAATTTCAGTAACATAGCACTGTACGACTTCAAGCGTTGGACCGCCAGCCTCGGCGTCCGCTTCGAGTTCCGGGGGAATTGAGCATGACCAGCACCACCATCTTCGCCCGCCTTTCGCTCGGGCTGCTCGCGTCGGCCTCGATCGCCGGTCTCGCCGCGCCCGCCATGGCCGGCAAGCTCCTCTTCTCCGACGATCCGGCGCTGGCCGGCGCCACCCTGGCGGCCGGCCAGGAGGTCCGCACCAGCGGCGGGACCACCCAGATCATGACCGACAACGGCACGATCGTCTCGCTGGTCGGCGGCGGCGCGGTCAGGGTCGACGGGGATGACGTCACCGTGCTGGCCGGGAGCGTCACCGTCGCCGCGCAGAGCGGCAATTCGGGGACGATCGTCCGGCTGCCCGGCGGCGCCACCGCGCGACTGACCGGCACGGCGCCTTCGGGCGCCTTCAGCGTCGATGGCGACGGCTTCACCGGCCATACGCTCGGCGGCAGCGTGAACATTCGGACTCGGCCTGGCAGGGCCAGGCCGGGGGGCGGACTTCGCGGGTCTTCGCCAACGGCGCCGATCCAGCGCCGTCAGCGTCGTCGGGCGGCGGGACGAGCGCGGCGGTCGAGCCGGCGGGCGATACCGCACGGGCGGCCGCCAACGGCGTCCCGGTCAACCTGGGCGAGGCGCTGGCGGCGGTCGGCGCCTCGGGCGACGTCGTCCAGGCGGCGCGCAACGTCGAGGCGGCGGCGACCAATCCGGCGATCCCGGCCTTCCCGGCCGACGACGTCGCGACCCTGGTCGGCTTCGCGGCGCAGCTCCAGTCGGCCTATGGCGGACAGCTCTTCGCGGGTGCCGAACCCGGCATCATCCAGACCTATCTCGCCTTCCTGGCGAACGGCGGGGCGGGGGACCAGTTCAAGGCGACCTATGCCGCGCTGATCAGCCAATATATCGACCTGCTGCGCACCGGGGCTTCCCCGGCGACCTTCACCGGCGCTAACCAGGCGGCGGTCGACAGCTACCTCGCCTATCTCGCCACGACGGGAACGCTGCAGGGATTGTCGGCGCAGAACCAGGCGCTGGCCGATGCCTATCTCGACTTCCTGTCGACGGGCGGCGCGGCGAGCGACTTCACCAAGAGCTACACCGACGTCGTCAACGCCTATATCGACTTCATCAAGAGCGGGGGCGTGCCGGCCAACTTCACCGGCGCGACCCAGGACGTGATCGACGCCTATTTCGCCTTCCTCCAGTCGAGCGGGCTGGTCGATGCGATCGCGCAGGCGAACCGGTCGGTGTTCGACGCCTATGCGCAATATCTGGCGAATGGCGGCACCGGCGTGTTCGTGCCGCCCGGCGGCGTCGATCCGGGAACGGGAGGGCCGGGTACCGATCCCGGAACCGGCCCGGTCGCATTGCCCGAATATGCCGCGGCGCTGCAGGCCTATATCGCCTTCCTCAAGGGGGGCGGCAATCCGAACGGCTTCAGCGGGATCACGGTCGACCTGATCCGCCAATATATCAACCTGGCGATCGACAATGGCCTGTTCGCGGGGATTCCGGCCCCGACGATCCAGCTGATCCGCGATGCACTGAACCTGCTGGCGGCGACCGGCACCTTCGACGCCATCGCCCCGCTGCTCGCGAACCTGACGCTGGTCCTGCCCAACCTTCCGACCACGCCGACCGGACCGACGACGCCGTCGACCCCGACCACGCCGGGATCGGTGGCGGGCGCGGAGAAGACCGGGCAGATCGTCGCCTATGCCGGCAACCAGCTGGGCATCGACCTGCGGGACAAGTCGACGACGACGACCGACGACAGCGGCAAGCTCGTGAAATATGTGTGGACGACCAACCCGGCCCAGGAGGCGCCCGAAATCGGCACCAACAGCGGGTTCGAGACGGGAACGGTCGCCGGGGTGATCGGCTGGACGCGCTGGGCGGGCGGGGCCACGGCGGGCAAATATTTCGACAGCAGCGTCGTCAACCGCAACGACAAGCAGGGCGTTCATTTCGTCCATGGCACGCCGGCCACCGACCTGCCGACCAGCGGCACCGCGACCTATGCGTTGGTCGGGGCGACCAAGCCGACGATCAGCGACGGGTCGCTCGATCCCGGTACGCTGACGGGCAGCGCGGCGGTGGCCTTCGGATCGACCCCGAAGGTGGGAATCGACCTGCATGTGGGGATCGGCGGCCACACCTATGACGTCGCGACCACCGGTGGCGTCACCAATCCCTCGCAGAGCCCGATGTCGGTGCAGAGCAACATGACCTTCTTCGCGAACAACCTGCCGGTCGCCATCGGCGGGCCGGCCTGCTCGGTCGGTTGTGGGGCGAACATCTCGGGCTTCCTCGCCGGCCCGGGGGCCAGCCATCTGGGCCTGAGCTACATGGTCAGCGGCAACAATGGCGGCCTCACCGTCACCGGCGCGGCAGCGTTCGGCAAATAGATCGGCTTCGGGCGCCGGTCCTCCCACCGCCCGGCAGCCCGCAGGAGACGGCGTCAGGTCTGGAGGCCTGGCGCCGTCTTTCCTTTCCGGCCGATCCCGAACGCCTTATGGCGATATGAAAGCGCTCGTTACGAACCGAAGGCGTCGGTCCACCAGATAAGCCCTAGCGCGCCAGCAGGATGAAGGGCGCCCAAACCGAGGGATCGGCGCCATTTTCCACCGCCGGGTCGGCGATCAGGCCCAGCATCGCCTGGCGGAGGGCCTGTGGCCGTGCTTCGCCCCTGGCCGCGCGCGCCGCGGTCTCGACCGTCAGGCGCGCGGCGACGTCGTCGCGCACCGCCCAGTGGCTGACCAGCAGCGAGCGGGCCCCCGCATAGAGGAAGGCGCGCGCCAGACCCGACAGCGCGGGCGCGGACGGACTTTCCCCCGCCGCGGTGTCGCAGGCCGAGAGCACCACCCAGTCGGCGTCGATGTCGAGCCCGGCAATCTCCGACGCGGTCAGCAGGCCGTCATCGGCGTCGTCGGGGGTGGCCGGCGGCGTCAGCACCAGCCCCGGCTCGGACAGCTTTCCGACCGCACCGCCGACCAGCCCATGGGTGGCGAAGGCGAGCACGCGAACCTGCCGGAGATCCTCGGCCTTGACCGCGCGCTCGGTCGCGGCCGCGCCAAGCAGCAGGCTGGGCTTGAGGCCGAGCGCATCCTGCATGCGGCGCAGCTCGCGTTCGGCTTGCGGCAGCGGCGCGAGCGCGGCGATGGCGTCGCGGTCGACCGCCCCGCCGCGATAGAAGCTGCGCAGGTCGCCCGGCGCGGCCGTGCCCCCGAGCAGCGGCGCGCCGATGCCGACGAAGCGGTCGCCGGCCGCCGCCGGCCTGACATCCTCGCCGATCCCGGCGATGGCGGGTACCTGCATCAGCGCCGCCTTGCGGATCAGCCAGGGCGTGCCGCGCAGCGCGGCGGGATCGTCGTCGCGGCCGCGCGGCGGCTCGGTCACCAGCACCGCGAAGGGAAGCTTGGTGAAGCCGCCGCCGGGGGCGAGGATCCAGTCGGTCGCGCCCTTCAGCGAGCGGTCGAGCCCGGCGGGCACGATGTCGCGATAGACGCGGTGGGCCAGCGTCCGGTCGAAGCGTGGGCGTTCCGCCGCCGCGTCGGCGAGCGCACCGCGCGCCGCCAGCGCGAGGCCGAGCGAGGCGCGCAGGGTGGCCGCGTCGGCCAGCGTGGTCGCCCCTTCGGCCGATCGCGCCCAGGCACCGCCGCCGGGACGGACCACGAAGGTCAGCGCGCCGCCGGCGAACGGCACCGGCATGACCAGCGCCTGGTGCCGATCGAGCCGCTTCGCCACCGCCGCCTCGTCGAGCGCCGCGAAGCGGGTGAGGGCGGCATAGTCGGGCTGGGCCAGCGCCAGCGCGGCTTCGGTCGCCGCCAGTTCGCCGTCGACCTTGCCGACCTCGGCGGTTGCGTCGCGATAGTCGGAATCGCCCTTGCCATAGGCGCGCAAGGCCGCCTGCGTCAGCTTGTCGCGCTGGGCGAGCAGATCCTGCCGCCTGCGGATCAGCGCGGCGGCGGCGCCATCCCTGGCCGACGCGCGGGCCGACACCGCGACGATGGCGCGGCCGGCATCGTCGAGCGCCATGAGCTGGGCGATGCGGAAGCCCGAGGCCCGGTCGCCGACCAGCCAGCTCGCCTCGAGCAACCGGGCGAGATGATCGGCCACGAAGCTGCTGCGCCGGTCGGGATCGGCATCGGCGAAGGTCTCGCGCTCGGTGATGTCGAGGGTGCGGAGGAGATCGGCATCGGCACCGGGCCGTTTCAGCCGGGCGGCGAGCAGCGCGCGGTAGCCGGCATTCTCGATCCGGTCGGGGTGGGTTTCGGGCAGGCTTTTCGCCTGCCAGGCGTCGACCGCCGCGAATTGCTCCCAGGCGCCGTCCTCGTCGCCCATGTGAAGCAATGTCTTGCCGAGCGAACTGCGGATGCGCATCGCCCGCTGCTGGTTGCCCTTGCCGAGCCCGGCGATCGCCAGGCGGCGGATCTCTACCGATTCCGCCTCGCGGCCGAGATCGACGAGCTGATCGGCGAGATTGTCGCGGAAGGCGGCGAGCGACTGGTCGGCCGGATCGCGGGTCTTCTCCCCGATCGCGACCGCGCGGCGCGCATAGGGCTCGCCCTCGGCGGCGCGGCCGAGGAACATCAGGTTGCGGGCGAGATTGTTGTAGGTGATCGCGAGCGGCGGATAATCGGGGCCGAAGCGCTTCTCGCGCAGCGCCGCGATGCGCCGCAATATGTCGACCGATTCGGCGCGCCTGTTCTGCGCCGCGAGCACCGCGACCCAGTTGGTCAGCGCGACGATCGCGGTCGGGTGATCCTCGGGCAGGATGCGCGCGGCGATCGTCATCGCCTCGCGCGCATAGCCCTCGCTTGCCTCGAGCTTGCGCTGCTGGAGGGTGATCGTCGACATGTTGCCGATCGAGCCGACCAGCTCGGCATCCTCGGGCGCGCGGACCCTGCGGTAGAGGTCAATCGATGCGCGCCCGACCCGTTCGGCGGCGTCCAGGTCGCCTTCGGCGAAGTGGATGGTGGCCAGCGTATTCATCGCGCTCGCTTCCTCGGCGCTGCCCTGCGGCCTGATCGCATGCCATTGCGCCATCGCCGACCGGAGCGACGCTTTCGCCTCGTCGAGCTTGTTGAGATCGGCGAGCGCCGATCCCAGCATGGTCGCGGTCCGCGCCTTGTCGGCGGGGGTGGCGTCCGGCGCGTCCCGCGCCTCGATAAGGAACGGCATCGCCTCGTCGCTGCGCGAGGCTCCGACCAGCGCCGCGCCGAGATTGACGAGGATATGGGTGCGTCGCGCGCCCGCCTTGGGCGCGGTGGCCAGCGCCGCCTGCCAGGCGGTGACGGCACCGCCCGGATCGGCGGCGATGTCGATCCTCCCGGCCGCGACGACCGGATCGGGCCGCGCCGCCTGGATAGCGGGCGACGCAAGAACGAGGGCCGCCATTGCGGCGACCGACCGAAAACAAACCCCCACGCCACTTCCCCCGCGTCGCAAGCCATCCCACCGCCGGTCACGATAGGCGGTCGGGACCGCCGCGTCAGCCCGGTAGCGCCGCTTCATTTCGAGACGAGAATGAACGGAGCCCACACCGAGGGATCGGCGCCGTCCGCCACCGTGCGGTCGGCGATCAGGCCCAGCATCGCCTTGCGTAGAGCCTGCGGCCGATCCTCGCCCCTCGCGGCGCGCGAGGCGGTCTCGACCGTCAGGCGCGCGGCGACGTCGTCGCGCACCGCCCAGTGGCTGACGAGCAGCGAGCGGGCGCCGGCATAGAGGAAGGCGCGGGCGAGGCCCGACAGGGCGGGCGCGGAGGGGCTTTCGCCGGCCGCCGTGTCGCAGGCCGACAGCACCACCCAGTCGGCGTCGATCTCGAGCCCGGCGATCTCGGAGGCGGTCAGCAGTCCGTCGTCGTTCGCGTCCGGCGCAGCGGGCGGGGTCAGCACGAGGCCTGGCTCTGACAGCTTGTCGATCGAGCCGCCGACCAGCCCGTGGGTCGCGAAGGCGAGGACGCGAACGCCCTTGAGGTCCTCGGCCTTCACCGCCGCCTCGGTCGCGGCCGGGCCGATCAATAGGCTGGGCTTGAGGCCGAGCGCATCCTGCATGCGGCGCAGCTCGCGCTCGGCCTGGGGAAGCGGGGCGAGCGCGGCGAGGGCGTCCCGGTCGACTGCGCCGCCGCGATAGAAGCCGCGCAGGTCGCCCGGTGCCGCCTTGCCGCCGAGCATCGGCGCGCCGATGCCGACGAAGCGGTCGCCGGCTGCCGCCGGCCTGTCGCCCTCGCCGATCCCGGCGATGGCGGGGACCTGCATCAGCGCCGCCTTGCGGATCAGCCAGGGGGTCTCGCGCATCGCCGCCGCATCATCGGCGCCCTTCGGTGCTTCGGTCACCAGCACGGCGAAGGGCAATTTGGTGAAGCCGCCGCCGGGGGCGAGGATCCAGTCGGTCGCGCCCTTCAGCGCCTTGTCGAGGCTCACGGGGACGATGTCGCGATAGAGCTTATGGGCCAGCACCCTGTCGAAGCGGGGCCGTTCGATCGCGGCATCCGCCAGCGCGCCGCGTCCCGCCTGTTCGAGCCCGAGCCCGCTGCGCAGGACGCGGGCATCGGCCAATGTGGTCGCCCCCTCGGCCGACCGCGCCCAGGCACCGCCCGTCCTGCGAACGACGAAGGTCAGCGCGCCGCCCTGGAAGGGCACCGGCATGACCAGGGCCTGGCGCCGGCCGAGACGCTTCGTCACCGCCGCCTCGTCGAGCGCGGCGAAGCGGGTGAGGGCGGCATAGTCGGGCTGGGCCTGTTCCAGCGCGGCCTCGATCGCGGCCAGTTCGGTATCGACCCTGCCGACCTCGGCGGTGGCGGTGGGGTAGTCGGCTCCTCCCTTGCTGTAGGCGCGCAGTGCCGCCCGGGTCGCCTGGTCGCGCCGTGCGAGCAAGTCCTGACGGCTGCGGATCAGCGCGGCGCTGCGGCCGTCCCTGGCCCCGGCCCGGGCCGAAACCGCCACGATCGCCCGGCCGGCATCGTCGAGCGCCATGAGCTGCGCGACGCGGAAGCCCGAGGGCCGGTCGCCGACCAGCCAGCTTGCCTCCAGCAGCCGGCCGAGATGGTCCGCGACGAAGCTGCTGCGCCGGTCCGGATCGGCATCGGCGAAGAGTTCGCGTTCGGTTATGTCGAGGACGTGCGCGACCTGCGCGGCGGCATCGGGCTCCCCGCGCCGTGCCGCCAGCAGGGCGCGGCAGCCGGCAATGTCGATGCGATCCGGATGGGTCTCGGGAAGCTTCTTCGCCTGCCATTCGCCGATGATGGCGAACTGGTCGGCGGCGCCCCCTTCGTCGCCCATCGCCAGCAGGTTCTTGGCCAGCGACGTGCGGATGTTCATCTCGCGCACCGGATTGGCGTTGCCCAGGCCGGCCAGCGCCTCGCGCTTGATCGCCATCGCCTCGCCATTCTCGCCGCGCTCGATCAGCAGGTCGGCGAGGTTGTTGCGGAAGGCGGCCAGGGTCTCGTCCTCGGGCGCCAGCGTCCTCTCGCCGATCTCCACCGACCGCCGGGCGTAAGGCTCGGCCTCTGCCGCGCGACCGAGATAACCCAGGCTCTTGGCGAGATTGTTGTAGGTGACGGCAAGCCCCGCATAATCCTTGCCGAAGCGCTTCTCCTCGATCGAAGCGATTCGCCGCATGGTCTCGACGGCCTCGGATCTGCGGTTCTGCGCGGCGAGGACCAGCACCCAGTTGTTGGCCGCGATGAGCGCGATCGGATGATCCTCCGCCAGCACGCGCCCGGCCATCGTCATCGCCTCGCGCGCATAGGTTTCGGCGGCCTCCAGCTTGCCGGCCTGGACGGCGACGATCGCCATCGTCGCGATCATGGCGACCAGGTTGGCGTTCTCGGGAGCCTTCACCTTGCGCGACAGGTCGAAGGAGGATTGTTCCAGCCGGGCGGCGGTGTCGAGATCGCCGCGCGCATAATAGGCGATCGAGAGCGTGTGGATCGCGTCCGACTCCTCGGCGCTGCCTTCCGGCTTGATCGCATGCCATTGCGCGACGGCGTCCTTGAGGGTGGCCTCTGCCTCGTCGAGCTTGTTGAGGCTGGTGAGCGCGGAACCCAGCAATGTCGTGCTATGGGCCCTGTCGCGCGCGGAGACGCCTGGCGAATCCCGCGATTCGAGCAGGATCGGGATGGCGGCCTCGACCTCCGCCGATGCGACCAGGGCGGTGCCGAGATTGCTCAGGATATGTGCGCGCCCCGCGCCCGGCGCGGGTGCCGCGGCGAGGGCTGCCCGCCAGGCGGCGACGGCACCGACCGGATCGGCGGCAATGTCGATTTTCGACGCCATGGCGACGGCGTCGGGCCGTGCCTGGGCCGCCGACGACGCCAGGACAAGGGCGGCCATGGCGACCGCCGAATAAAAACGCACCCCCACGTCACTCCCCCGCAACGCGAACAATTCCCACCACCGGCCATGATAGGCGATCGGCGTGGCCCCGTCAGCCGAATAGTGGGGTCAGGGCGGATCGGGCTGGCAGGCGGCGCCGACGCGGCCTCGACCCGGCCGAACCGGCGGCGGGAGCGATGGTCGCCGATCGGAAGCCGCATGGCTTTCCTCAGTCGGCGAGGCGAAGGGCCACCTCGTTCATGAAGCGCGCGTCGTCGCCCGATGCGAGCCGGTCGGCTTCGGATGCGATCGCGCCCAGCATGGCGGCGAGCGGGTCGAGTTCCGCCTTCACATAATTGCCGAGTACATGGCCCGTCACCCGGTCCTTGTGGCCGGGATGGCCGATGCCGATGCGGACGCGGCGGAACCCGTTGCCGATATGCGCCTCGGTCGAGCGCAGGCCGTTATGGCCCGCGGTGCCGCCGCCGGTCTTCACCTTCACCTTGAAGGGAGCGAGGTCGAGCTCGTCGTGGAAGACGGTGACGTCGGCGGTCTCGCACTTGAAGAAGCGCATCGCCTCGCCGACCGAGCGGCCGCTCTCGTTCATGAAGGTGGCGGGCTTGATCAGCAGCACCTTCTCCATGCCGATCCGGCCGGTCGAGGACCAGCCCTGGAACTGTTTCTTCCACGGGTCGAATCGGTGGACCTCGGCGATCGTGTCGACCGCCATGAAACCCACATTGTGCCGGTGCATCGCATATTGCGCGCCCGGATTGCCGAGGCCGACCCATATCTGCATGGCGAGCCTCCTAGCCACTCGATCGAACCGGAGAAAGATGCGTGGCAAAGAAAAAGGCCCCGCCGAACGGATCGGCGGAGCCTCTGTCTGTTCGCGAAGCGCGAGGGGTTCAGCCCTCGGAAGCCTCTTCGCCGCCATCTTCGGCGGTGTCGGCGGCGTCGCCTTCACTGCTCTTCAGCGCCGACGGAGCGACGATCGTCGCGATGGTGATGTCGCCGTGGTCGACCGCGGTCGCGCCCTTCGGCAGCTGGATCTGCGACAGGTGGATGTTGTCGCCGACCTCGAGCCCCTTCAGCGAGACCGTGATCCCGTCGGGGATCTCGGCCGCATCGACCGACAGGCCGAGGTCGTGGATGACGACGTTGAGGACGCCGCCACGCTTCAGGCCCGGCGACAGTTCCTCGTCCGTGAAGTGGACCGGAACGTTGACGGTGACCTTGCTATGTTCGCCGATACGCAGGAAGTCGGCGTGCAGCGGACGATCGTTGACGGGATGGAACTGGACGTCCTTCGGCAGGGTCCGGATCTTCTTGCCGCCGACATCCAGCATGACCACGCTGTTGAAGAAGTGGCCAGTGTGCAGCAGCTTCATGAGAAGCTTTTCCTCGATATGGATCGAGGTGGGTTCCTGCTTTTCGCCGTAGATCACGGCGGGGACGCGGCCTTCGCGGCGGATCGCGCGGGAGGCTCCCTTGCCTGCCCGCTCGCGTGCCTCGGCCGACAGGTCGAGCACTTCGCTCATAACATGTCTCCAGTTCGCATTTGTGTTTCCAAAACCGCACTGCCTCCAGGGATGACCAGAGCGGGAGGGGCGCGCATAGCGGCGAAGCGCCCGAAACGCAAGGAAGCTCTTTGCACTCGGGGCCGGCGCGTGCAAGGGAGGCGCGTGCTAGATGAACATATCCTATTTATCGACGGCGAGGCGATGGTGATCGACAAGCCCTCCGGCTTGCCGGTCGATCCGCCCCGCGACGGCAGCATCAGCCTGGAGAACCATCTCCAGTCGCTGTCCTTCGGTTTCAAGCGCTGGCCCAGCGCGGTCCACCGGCTCGACCGGGACACGTCGGGCTGCCTGCTGCTCGCCCGCAATCCCAAGGCGCACAAGCGCTTCGCGCTCGCCTTCGAGGAAGGGAAGGTCGAGAAGACCTATCTCGCGGTCCTCGACGGCGTGCCGGCCGAGGAAAGCGGACTGGTCGACCTGCCGCTCGGCAAGGTTTCGACCCGCGAGAAGGGCTGGCGGATGGTCGGCGATCCCCGGGGCAAGCCGGCGACCACCGCGTGGCGGCTGCTCGCGACGGTCGATGGCCGCTCGCTGGTCGAGTTCAAGCCGACGACCGGCCGGACCCATCAGATCCGCGTCCACGCCGCCACCGGCATCGGCCTGCCGATCCATGGCGACCCGGTCTATGGGCGCGATGGCGGCCGGGGCGGGCAGGCCGGCGTGACGCTGCTCCACGCCCTGGCGCTGGTCGTGCCGCGGGAGGGCAAGCCGCCGATCGAGGCCCGCGCGCCGCTCCCCGCGCGGTTCGTCGCGCTAGGCTTCACCGACCCGGCCTGACCGCCATGCCCCGCATCGCCGTGACCGCGCACATCTCGATCGACGCCGACGAAATCGAGGAACGCTTCGTCCGGGCCAGCGGACCCGGCGGGCAGAACGTCAACAAGGTCTCGAGCGCGGTCGAGTTGCGCTTCGACGCGCGCCACTCGCCCTCGCTGCCCGACGCGGTATCGATACGCGTCCAGCGGCTGGCGGGATCGCGGCTGACCTCGGACGGCGTGATCGTGATCCAGGCGCAGGAATATCGCGACCAGCCGCGCAACCGCGAAGCCGCGCTCGAACGGTTGCTGGAACTGATCCGCGAGGCGACCATCGTCCCCAAGAAACGCAAGCCGACCAAGGCGACCTATTCGTCGAAGGTCCGGCGGCTGGACGGCAAGGCCAAGCGATCGGGGGTGAAGGCGGGCCGGGGCAAGCCGCGGCTGGATTAGCTCCCCCGCCCGTCCGTCGGGAAGGGGGCCTATAGTCCGCCGAGGTGGAAGATGCTGAAGGCGGCCACCGCGCCCATATAGGCGCCGCCCAGCAGGATGGCGGCGGCGAGCGTCGCGGGGCGGACGATCCTTTCGGCCAGCGCCGCCTGCCACAGCGCGAGCGAGAGCGGGAAGTAGACCAGCGTCCCGGTCACCAGGCCGGGCGAGTTGCGGTCGAACGCGAGCACCAGCGCGAAATGAAAGACGAAATTCCAGAACTGGTTGCCCGCGGCCCAGGCCAGCACCCAGAAATTGGCTTCGGGGCTGCGCGTCTTCGCCGCCCGGCCCACGAGCGCCGCCATGACCAGGATGAAGAGGATGTTGCCGCCGAGAAACAGCGGCAGCGCCATCGCATGGCCGCTGATCTCCGCGGCATAGCGGGGGAAGCCGGCAAGATATTCCTCGGCGATATGTGCCGCGAAGGCGACCGGCAGCAGCCAGATCAGGCGATAATAGAGCGATGTCAGCGCAGCCTCCCCCAAAACCCGGCGGCCACGATATCGCAAGGCGCTTGAAGCGCAAGCAAACTGGGGCCAGACCGGGGGCATGTACAGATTCGACATCGACACATATGGCGACAAGGCAGCCCTCTATGCGGACATGGCGGCGGCGCTCGCCGCGCTGACGGCCGACGAACCCGATTCCATCGCCAACATGGCCAATGCCGCCGCCCTCGTCTGGGAATATCTCCCCGACCTCAACTGGGCGGGCTTCTACCGCGCGGTCGACGGCGAACTGGTGCTCGGGCCGTTCCAGGGCAAGACCGCCTGTATCCGCATCCCGTTCGGCAAGGGCGTGTGCGGAACGGCGGCGGCGACGCACGAACCGCAATGCATCGAGGACGTCCACGCCTTCCCCGGCCATATCGCCTGCGATGCGGCCTCGGCATCCGAACTGGTGATGCCGATCGTCCACCAGGGCCGGCTGATCGGCGTGCTCGACCTCGACAGCCCGGTGAAGGGCCGGTTCGATGCCGAGGATGTAAAGGGCTGCGCCGAACTGGTCGCCGTGCTGGGGCCGCGGATCGCGGGGTGAGAATCTTCCAGCCCCGGGACGGTGTTCCGGCGGAGGCCGGACTCTCTTGAGATGAGCGCCGCGCTCCTCTCCTGAGATGCCAGCCTGCGCTGGCATGACGGTAAAAGGGTGGAAGAAATCAGCTCAGCCGGTCGATCGCCTCGTCGTCCAGCGCGCCGGGGACGATCATCAGCGGGCAGGGGAGCTGCCCCGCATCGGCGCCGGCGAAGTGGCTCACCAGCTTGCCGGGATTGCCCGCCGACGCCGCGCCGAGAACCAGCGCCGCGACGTGCGGCTGTTCGGCGAGCAATTCCCGGACCACGGCGACCGGATCGCCCTGGCGCACCGTGATGGCCGGCATGATGCCGGTATCCTCGATCAGTGCGCTGGCGGCCTGAGCGACCATCGCCTCGGCACGCAGACGGGCCTCCTCCTCCATCGTCGCCTGGACGGCGCCCCACTGCACGAACTCCTGCTGCGGCACGAGCGCGAGAATCTCGACCGAGCCGCCGGTCTTCGCGGCGCGCCTCGCAGCGAAGCGCAAGGCCGCACGAGCGGCTTCATTATCGTCGATGACAACCAGATAGGTACGCACTTCAGCCTATTCCTCTAATTTGTAACCATATCGGTTTTCCGCCTATGGTTTTTGCCCCTGTCGGCCTTGACCTTGCAATCCTGAGCGGGGATGAGGTGCTCGCATCGACCCCAAACCCTCTTCAGGGGACATACTATGCCGATCGAGTTGAAGATGCCCGCCCTTTCTCCGACGATGGAGGAAGGTACTCTTGCCAAATGGCTCGTCAAGGAAGGGGACAAGGTCTCTTCCGGCGATCTCCTCGCCGAGATCGAGACCGACAAGGCGACGATGGAGTTCGAAGCCGTCGACGAAGGCATCGTCACCCAGCTGGTGGTCGCCGAGGGCACCGAGGGCGTCAAGGTCGGCGCGGTGATCGCGCTGATCCAGGGCGAGGATGAGGACGAGGCGCCCAAGGCGGCGCCGAAGGCCGAGGCCGCACCCAAGGAAGAGCCGAAGAAGGAAACGCCTGCCCCCAAGGCAGAGGTGTCCGCTCCCAAGGCGGAAGTGCCCGCCCCCAAGGCGGAAGCCCCCGCCAAGGCCGCAGCCCCCGCATCCGACTCCGGCTCTCGCGTGAAGGCGAGCCCGCTCGCGCGCCGGCTGGCGCAGGCGCAGGGCATCGATCTGGCGCAGGTCAGCGGCTCGGGCCCGGCCGGCCGAATCGTCAAGGCCGACCTCGACGGCACGCCGAGCGGTGGCGCCAAGCCTGCCGCCGCCGCCGCCGCCGCCGCGCCCGCCCAGGCGGCCGCGCCCAAGGCCGCCGCTACCGCGCCGGTCGCGACCGGCGCGGACGAGATCCCGCACGAGGTCGTCAAGCTGTCGAACATGCGCAAGACGATCGCGCGCCGCCTGACCGAGTCGATGCAGCAGAGCCCGCACATCTACCTGACGGTCGACATCCGGCTCGATCCGCTGCTGAAGCTGCGCGGCGAGCTCAATGCGTCGCTCGAGAGCCGCGGGGTGAAGCTGTCGGTCAACGACCTGCTGATCAAGGCGCTCGCCGTCGCGCTGATGGAGGTGCCGGACTGCAACGTATCCTTCGCGGGCGACACGCTGATCCGCTACCAGCGCGCCGACATCTCGGTCGCGGTCGCGATCCCCGGCGGGCTGATCACGCCGATCGTCAAGGGCGCCGACGGCAAGAGCGTCGCGGCGATCGCCACCGAGGTCAAGGACCTGGCCGAACGTGCCAAGGCCGGCAAGCTGCAGCCGCAGGAATATCAAGGCGGCACCGCCTCGATCTCGAACATGGGCATGTTCGGGATCAAGCAGTTCACCGCGGTGATCAACCCGCCCCAGGCGATGATCATGGCGATCGGCGCCGGCGAGAAGCGGCCCTATGTGATCGACGATGCACTGTCGACCGCGACGGTGATGTCGGTGACCGGCAGCTTCGACCACCGCGCGATCGACGGCGCGGTCGGCGCGCAGCTGATGCAGGCATTCAAGCAGCTCGTGGAAAATCCGCTCGGCATGCTGGCCTGATGTCAGCCGGCACGACGCTGCCGCCGGACGGCAACCCCGCGATACGCGTGGTCGCCATGCCGGCTGACACTAATGCCAATGGTGACATCTTCGGCGGCTGGCTAGTCAGCATGATGGATCTTGCCGCCGGAACGGTCGCCTCGAAGCGCAGCAAGGGCCGCGCGGCGACGATCGCCATCGACGGCATGATCTTCCACCGCCCGGTGAAGGTCGGCGACGTCGTGTCGGTCTATGCCGACCTGCTGTCGGTGGGTCGCACCTCGATCAAGATCGAGGTTGCGGCCTGGCGCCAGTCGCGCGACGGCATGGAACATGAACGGGTTACCCAGGCGACGATCACCTTCGTCGCGATCGACGATCAGGGACGGCCGCGCGCCGTCGACGGATAGAATAGGAGCAGGCAGTGGCGGACACCTACGATCTCATCGTCCTCGGGTCGGGTCCCGGCGGCTATGTCGCGGCGATCCGGGCCGCCCAGCTCGGCCTGAAGGTCGCGATCGTCGAGCGCGAGCTGCTCGGCGGCATCTGCCTCAACTGGGGCTGCATCCCGACCA
The DNA here is from genome assembly GCF_001428605.1 of Sphingomonas sp. Root720. Taxonomy (GTDB): domain Bacteria; phylum Pseudomonadota; class Alphaproteobacteria; order Sphingomonadales; family Sphingomonadaceae; genus Rhizorhabdus. Next base: position 363,154 of record NZ_LMID01000013.1, on the reverse strand, counting down.
AGGCGCTGCTGCGTTCGTCGGAGATCTTCCACCACATGAAGCATGCGGCGGCGTTCGGCCTCGCCCCGGTCGAGCCGACCTTCGAGCTGGCCGACGTGGTCAAGCGGTCGCGCGGCGTCGCCAAGCAGCTGAACCAGGGCGTCACCGGCCTGATGAAGAAGCACAAGATCGCCGTGCATTTCGGCGACGGCGTGCTGACCGCCAAGGGCAAGCTTACCGTCACCAAGGACGGCCAGAAGACCGAGCTCGCCGCGAAGAACATCATCGTCGCGACCGGCGCCCGCGCCCGCGACCTGCCCTTCGCCAAGGCGGACGGCAAGAAGATCTGGACCTACCGCCACGCGCTGACCCCGGCCGAGATGCCGACCAACCTGCTGGTCATCGGATCGGGCGCGATCGGCGTCGAGTTCGCCAGCTTCTATGGCGACATGGGCGCCAAGGTGACGATCGTCGAGATGCTCGATCGCATCCTGCCGGTCGAGGACGAGGAGGTCAGCAGCTTCATGACCAAGGCGCTGACCAAGCAGGGCATGACGATCCGCGCGTCGACCGGCGTCCAGAAGATCGAGACGACGGCCAAGGGCATCAAGGCCGAGATCAAGGAGAAGGACGGCAAGGTCACGACCGAGGAATATAGTCACGTCATCGTCGCGGTCGGCATCGTCCCCAACACCGAGAATATCGGGCTGGAGACGCTGGGCGTGAAGACCGAGCGCGGCCATATCCTGATCGACGACAGCTGCCGCACCAACGTCGAGGGCATCTATGCGATCGGCGACGTGGCGGGTGCGCCCTGGCTGGCGCACAAGGCGATGCACGAGGCGGTGATCGCCGCCGAGGCGATCGCCGGCCAGCATCCGCACGCGATGGATGTCCGCAACATCCCGGGCTGCACCTATTGCCGCCCGCAGGTCGCGTCGGTCGGCCTGACCGAGGCCAAGGCGAAGGAGGCCGGCTACAAGGTCAAGGTCGGCAAATTCCCGTTCATCGGCAACGGCAAGGCGATCGCGCTGGGCGAGCCCGAGGGCTTCGTGAAGACCGTGTTCGACGAGGCGACCGGCGAGCTGCTCGGTGCGCACATGGTCGGCGCCGAGGTCACCGAGATGATCCAGGGCTATACGATCGGCAAGACGCTCGAGACCACCGAGGCCGAGCTGATCGGCACCGTCTTCCCGCACCCGACGATCAGCGAGGCGATGCACGAGAGCGTGCTGGCGGCCTATGGACGCACGCTGCATATGTAGTCCGGCAGGCGGGGAGGGAAACGGTATTTGTTCTCTTTTTGTTCTTGATTTTCCCACGGGATTAGGCTATACGCCTGCACCCAGCGGGAGGGTCGAATGTCAGATCATGATTATCCGCGCGATCCGTGGGGTGAGCAGAATATCAGGACGCCCTCTGTCAAACTAGCGGATCGCGGTTTGACCGAGATGGAGAATATGGTCAGGCGGCATCCGATGGAGACATATCGGGCCTGGCGACTGGCGGAAGATTCGAAGGCCGCGGTCGAGGAGCGGTTCCCGCGCGAAGAGCGTTGGAATGGCCCGGGGGATGCCTATCGTCATTTGCGTTGGAATTTCGCGATGACTCAATCCATCGGAAAGGAGGCTGCGGAGGCCTATGCCGACAGCCATGAAGCCGATGGTGGCCAGCCGGCGAATGAAAGGGAAATGGACTTACGCAATAATCGACTAGGTCGCGCGATGGCGGTCGACCCGCGCTTCCAATCGCTCATGCCGGATGCGGCTGCCGAACTCGCTTTGCGTAAGGGTTGGTTGCACGGTTTGCAGAGATAGTCAGCCGGTATGAAAAAGCTCGCCGCCCTGATGATCTTCCTGCTCGGTCTGGCTGGGTGTGGAGATTGGACGATGATGAAGGCAAGCCTGTCCAATCGCGCCCGCAAGCCGATCAATGCCATATCGGTCGATTTCGCCGGCAAGATCAAACGCATCGATGAGCTTTTTCCCGGGCATGAGACTGCCGTGATGGTTTTCTCTGGGCGGGAGGGCGGAATATGTCTGACATATTGGCAGGGGGGCACCAGGCGACAATATGCCTTGGGCTATCTGACAAGGAACATGCCGGTCCATTATCGGATTGCGATACGTGATCGGGACATCTCGATCCTGGACGACTCCGTCGGTGGTTCAAGCAGGCGGACAGAGATTGCTCGCCCACTTCCGCCAGGGAAAGAATGCGCCTCCCACGGATGATCATGTCGTTCGTCGATCGGTGATGCCGTTCGCCGACGGGCTGTCGAGCCGTCATGGCGGTGCGGCTATATTCGCGCGCGAAAAGGCGTCGGAAGGGAGGCGGCTTTGGGTTTGGGAAGGTCATCCGTTTTCGGCGGCTTCATGGCGCTGGCGCTGCTGTGCAGCCATGAGCTGGCCGCCTGCGAACTGTCCCAGAAGCCGAAGCCGGTGAACCGGGTTCAGCCCAAACGGGATGTCGTCTCCGAAATCCAGAAACGGCTGGGCGAATTGCTGCGGCCCAGCGCGGGCTCCTCGGTGCCGAGCCGGCGCATCATCCTGCAGTAGAGTTCCGTCGGCCCCCTGGTCGGCCGAGTGGTTGTGCCGCCAAAAACGGGCCGCCAAAAAAAAGGACGGACCTGGGTCCGCCCAATCTACCCGCCCGATATCGCCCCGATCAGGCGGGGCGTGCCCTCTCTTGGAAATGGAGGGGCTTGCAAGCCTATTCGGTATCGCCTTCCTCGACCTGCAGCGCGGCGATGCGCGGCATCGGGCGCAGGCCGCGGTTCAGGGCGAAGCCCGAACTCGAGAGCAGCGCCACCATGTCTTCCGACCGGCCGGCGCGGCGGATGTCGAGCGCGGTGAAGCCGGCGTTGAGCAGCGAGGTGATGTCACGGTCGCGCTGCCAGCCCGACGGCGAGCCGAGCACCACCGCGATTAGGCGGCGGCCGTCGCGGACCGCGGAGGCAGTAAGGGTGAAGCCGCTGTCGTTGGTGAAGCCGGTCTTGATCCCGTCGAGGCCGACGACATTGCCCAGCAGCTTGTTGTGATTGGCCATCCGCAGCTTGCCGTAGCTGAAGCTCCGCTCCGAGAAGCAGTGATAACGGGCCGGGTGGTTGCGGATCATCGCGGCGGAGAGGATCGCGATGTCCTGCGCCGAGGTGAAATGCGCCGGATCGGGCAGCCCGCTGGCATTGGCGAAGACGGTCTGGCGCATGCCGAGCTGGCGGGCCTTGGCGGTCATCAGCCGGGCGAAATTGGCTTCGGTACCGCCGACTTTCTCGGCCAGCGCCACCGCGACGTCGTTGGCCGACTTGACCGCGACGACGCTGATCGCATCGGCGACCGACAGCGACTGGCCGACGCCGAGGCCGAGCTTGGAAGGCCGCTGGCTGGCAGCGTGCGGCGTCATCACCACCCGGTCGTCGAGGCGCAGCCGGCCGGCGTCGAGCGCGTCGAACACCAGATAGAGGGTCATGACCTTGGTGATCGACGCCGGATGGCGGATCGCCGTCGGCTGTTCGGCGTAGAGGATCTCGTTGGTGTCGGCGTCCATCAGCACCGCGGCGAAGCGCGGGGCGCCGAGCGGACTGACCGCCCCGACCGGCGCGGCCGCCGGGATCGTCAGCGGCAGGGCCAGCGCCAGGCAGGCCAGCCATCGTGCGAACGCAAATCCAGTCACCGATCCAGTCCCCTCTGTTATTGACTAGACGGGATTGAATCTAAAGCATTTTTCGGAATCGCGACAGCGGGTCCGAAGCCGCCTTTCATGCGCTTCGACTCATTTTACGCACGGTCGACCTTGTCGGCATAGATCAGCCGGCCCGGCCCGAGCCGCGCCATGACTTGCGCAAGATCGCTCTCCCCGAAGGCGAAGCAACCCTCCGAGCGCCCCAGCTTGCCATGCTGGGCGATCATTTGCCGCTCGGCATACCAGGCGCCATGGATGACGACCGCACGGGCGCGGGCGTTGTTGTTGCTTCCGTCGAGGCCGTCGACCCGCCGCGAGCGGCCGTGGTTGCCATAATATTCCTCGGCGGTGATGAAGGCGCCGCTCGACGAAGCGGCCGATCCCATCACGTTGGAGAATTTCTGCAGCCAGCCGGTATGCGACGGATCCGATCCGCGACCATGCGCGACGAGCAGGCTGTCGACCTTGCCCGACGCGACGTCGAGCAGGTGGAAGCGCGGCGTCGCCGAGGAATCGTCGAAATCGCATATGCCGATGAGGTCGCGCACCTTGATGCGGCCGACATGCCGGCTCATTGCCGCCAGGGCCCGGGCCCGCACTTCGGGACGGAGACGCGGAGCCGGAATGAGCGGCGCGGCGACCGAAGTACCGCCCGCTGCCACTGCCAGTCCGCCGAAGATCCCCGCACTTAGCAAGCCGCGCCGGTTGACCGGCGTGTCGATGATATTCTGCAAATGCCCAACCCGCTCTATACACTGAACTATGTCAGTTATTTAGCAGAGATGGGCCGACATTTCATTGCCGAAGTAGACGTTTGTTCCCCTATAGCCGCGCGCCGGGCGTGGACTTTGCACGGTTCATCGCCACCCCTGCGATCGTCGCCGGGATTCGCAGGATCGGGTGCCCGGGCTTTCGTCGACGGCCCGGGCGGTGATGGCCTTCAGCGCGTGGCGACCTGCACGGCTTCCCCGCCGGGCGCTCCCAGCTTGGCGAGCAGCGCCCGGTCTCGGCCATAGGGATCGCCGACGTAGCGGATCGTTCCGTCCGGATCGGCCTGCGCCGTAAAATAGACGAGGTAGACGGGCATGCTCTTCTCGAGCTGGAAGGTCTTCGTCCGGCTGGGCTCGGCCAGCGCGTCGTCGAGCCCGTCGCCGCCCTGGAGCATCGCCGCCAGGTCCTCGATATTCTCGACGCGGACGCAGCCATGGCTGAGCGCCCGGTTCTCCCGGGAAAAGACCGCGTGGTTGGGGGTGTCGTGCAGATAGATGGCATGCGGGTTGGGCATGTCGATCTTGATCCGGCCGAGCGCGTTGGTCGGCCCCGGCGGCTGCCAGGCCGAGAGGCTGCCGTCGGCCCGCTTGGTCCAGCGGAAACCCTTGCCGCGCAGGCCCCCCGACTTGATGATGCTCTGCGGCACCGTCCAGCCCGGGTTGGCGACCACCGACTGGGCATGGAGCGCGAGCTGCGGGGTCGGGGTTTTCGGCGAGCCGACCACGACGTTATAGGTCGCTTCCTCGAGCCCGCCGCTCATCACCGAGAGGCGGTAGCTGGGAACGTTGACGTAGATGTAGCGGTCGCCCAGCTCGCGCGGCATCCAGCGCCAGCGCTCGAGATTGGCGCGCAGCTGGGCGCGAAGCGCATCGTCGCCACGCGCGCCGGCATAAGCGGCCCTGAGCGCGCGATATTGATCATTGTCGGGCAGCAGGCCGCGCAGCCACTTGCCCAACCGGCCCTGGTCGAGCGCTTCGGCCAGCCCGGCGGCGATAAGGTTCAGGTCGGCCGGTGCATCGATATGCCAGTCGAGCGCCGCCTTGTCGTCCACCCGGCCGTCGGCGTAATCATGGGCGATCCGCAGCGCCGAGGCGGTGGCGAGCGCGTCGAGCGCCGGCCCGCCCCGCTTCGCTTCGATCGCCGCGCGCAACGCGTCGGGATTGTAATCGGCGGGATTCAATCCCTCGCCTGCGGACTCTTCGATGACGGCGAGCAGGTCGCGGGCACTGGCGAGCGACCATTGCCCTTGCACCTGCTCGGGAACGGCGGCGACGCTTTCGGGCGATGGCGTTCCGGCGGGCGCGCTGGCGTTGAAGGCGAGACCCGCGACGGCGGCCAGCGGCAGGGCCGCGAGCCAGCGTTTCCATCCGAAGTGGCGCGGCGCGGGCCGCATGAAAGCTCGGCTGGCGGGCCGAGAAACGGGGTCGAACCGGGTGCCGGTACTCAACATGGCAAACCTCCCTGACGATGGGATGAAAACGGCCGACGACCCCAAGCCGATCCATCGCGGCGCGAAAATTTGCCTGGCGGAACAAGGCAACCTATGGCTCGTTCCGGATGTGGAAAGGGGGCGATCTGCCGCGCCTGCCCGCCGCCGCCACCGCAGGAGCCCGATGACCGAACCGCCCGAGAGCCGGCTGATCCTGTTCGCCGCGCTGGCCGCCAACTTGGGCATCGCCATCGCGAAGTTCGTCGCGGCGACGATCACCGGGTCTTCGGCGATGCTGACCGAGGGCTTCCATTCGGTCGTCGACAGCCTCAACCAGCTGTTGCTGCTCTACGGTCAGAAGCGGTCGTCGCGCCCGCCCGACGAGTGGCATCCGCTCGGCTATGGCCGCGAGCTCTATTTCTGGAGCTTCGTCGTCGCGATCCTGATCTTTTCGACCGGCGCGGGCCTGTCGATCTATGAGGGCGTCGTCCATATCAGCGATCCCGAACCGATCCGGTCGCCGCTGATCAACTATATCGTGCTGGGGCTGTCGCTGCTGCTCGAGGGGGCGAGCTGGGGCATCGCCGTGCGCGAGTTCGGCGCGGCCAAGGGGGACCATGGCTGGTGGGAAGCCATCCGCCGGTCGAAAGACCCGCCGACCTTCATCGTCCTGTTCGAGGATTCGGCGGCGATGTTCGGCCTGTTCGTGGCGGCCGCCGGCATCACCCTCAGCCTCCTGACCGGCGATCCGCGCTGGGACGGCGTCGCCTCGATCGTCATCGGCCTGGCGCTGGCGGGCGTGGCGCTGGCGCTGGCGCGCGAGTCGAAGGACCTGCTGATCGGCGAGCCGGCCGATCCCGCGCTGGAGGCTGCGGTGCGCGCCGCCGTGACCCGGCGCCCCGAAGTGACCGGCGTCAACGAGATCATCACGATCCATATCGGCCCGCGCAACATCTTCCTCGGTCTGGCGGTGGACTTCGAGGACGAGGTGCCGGTGGGACGGGTAGAGGCGATGATCGCCGAGACCGAGACCGAGCTGCGCGAGCGCTGGCCGTCGATCCGCGCCATCTACATCAAGCCCCAGGCGAAACCCTGAGCGACCGGGCCGACCGCATTCCTACATGGTGCGGTCAGAACGGTCCGCGCGGATAGACCCGGCTGTCGATCACGGCCTGCAGCTCGGCGATCCGCCGGTCGTAGGTACGGGCGAGGCAGGCGGTGTTCGCGCCGCAGGCCCGTCGCCGGCCGAGCCAGGCAGCCTGGTCGCGGCGGATCACGTCGCGCGAGCCCATCGGGACGAAGCGCTGGTCGAGCCGGTAGAGCACCGACATCGTCACGTCGCGGTCGTTGAGCGCGCGATCGGCGCAGACCGCCCGTTCGTCCGCATGGCTGGCACGCGCGCAGTCGAAGCTCGCCGCGCGGGCCGCCATGGGCAGGGCCAGGGGCAGGGCGGTGAGGAGCAAAGCGAGAATCGGACGGTGCATCATCGGCCTTTCGATCGGGTAACGAGCACAACCATCGCCAAAATCCGGCGGTTCCACCGGTTGACCCGATCCGAGTCCTTCTCTATAGGCGCGCCCTGCTCAGGGTCGGTTTGCGGTCCTGGGCCGCTTGAAACATTGCTGATGCGTGTGATGGCCTGGGAGGTCTGCAGAGACCGCCGGGGCCTTGCTGCATTTCCGTTTGTCCGCGTGCGGGAGGCGGGAAGGCGATTCGGGCATCAGTAAAGTAACTCTTAGAGGTGAAGGGCTTCATGCCAACGATCAACCAGCTGATCCGCAAGGGTCGCGAACCGCAGAAGGCCAAGTCGAAGGTCCCTGCGATGGAAAAGAATCCGCAGAAGCGCGGCGTTTGCACGCGCGTCTACACGACGACCCCGAAGAAGCCGAACTCGGCGCTGCGCAAGGTGGCCAAGGTCCGCCTGACCAACAGCCGCGAAGTGATCAGCTATATTCCGGGTGAAGGCCATAACCTCCAGGAGCACTCGGTGGTCCTGATCCGCGGCGGCCGTGTGCGCGACCTTCCGGGCGTGCGCTATCACGTTCTCCGCGGCGTGCTCGACACGCAGGGTGTCAAGGATCGCAAGCAGAGCCGTTCGAAATACGGCGCCAAGCGTCCCAAGTAAGAGGTAGATCGAAATGGCTCGTCGTCGTCGCCCAGAAAAGCGCGAAATCCTTCCCGATCCGAAGTTCGGGGATGTCGTGCTCAGCAAGTTCATGAACAGCGTCATGCTCGACGGAAAGAAGTCCGTCGCCGAAGGCATCGTCTATGGCGCCCTCGAAACCGTCGAGACCCGCGCCAAGCGCGAGCCGCTCGGCGTGTTCCATGACGCGCTCAACAATGTGAAGCCGGGTATCGAGGTCCGCAGCCGCCGCGTCGGCGGTGCGACCTATCAGGTTCCCGTCGAGGTTCGTCCGGAGCGCTCGCAGGCGCTCGCGATCCGCTGGCTGATCTCCGCCGCCCGCGCGCGTTCGGAGCACACCATGGCCGGCCGTCTTTCGGGCGAGCTGATGGATGCCGCGAACAATCGCGGCAACGCCGTCAAGAAGCGCGAAGACACGCACCGCATGGCGGAAGCGAACCGCGCCTTCTCGCACTATCGCTGGTAACAGCGTCGCACCTCGGGCCCGCCCCTCCAGGGGTGGGCTCGAAAGTGTAACACTTCGTTCCCATATCGTCGGGGCTGGGTCGTCAAAACCCTCCCCCGACATCGGAGTTTAAGATCATGGCCCGCAGCCACCCGCTCGAAAAATATCGCAACATCGGCATCATGGCGCACATCGATGCCGGCAAGACGACGACGACCGAGCGTATCCTTTACTACACCGGCAAGTCCTACAAGATCGGCGAGGTCCATGAGGGCACCGCGACGATGGACTGGATGGAGCAGGAGCAGGAGCGCGGGATCACGATCACGTCCGCCGCGACGACCTGCTTCTGGGACGATCACCGGATCAACATCATCGACACGCCCGGCCACGTCGACTTCACGATCGAGGTCGAGCGTTCGCTGCGCGTCCTCGACGGCGCGGTCGCCTGCTTCGACGGCGTTGCCGGCGTCGAGCCGCAGTCGGAGACCGTCTGGCGCCAGGCCGAGAAGTACAAGGTCCCGCGGATGTGCTTCGTCAACAAGCTCGACCGCACCGGCGCGAGCTTCGAGCGCTGCGTGGAGATGATCAAGGATCGCCTGGGCGCCCGTCCGGCGGTGCTCTATCTCCCGATCGGCATCGAGGGCGGCTTCAAGGGCCTCGTCGATCTCGTCTCGAACCGCGCGATCATCTGGCTCGAGGAGTCGCTGGGCGCGAAGTTCGAATATCAGGACATCCCGGATGACCTGAAGGACGCCGCCGCGGCGGCCCGCTCGGAACTGATCGAGATGGCCGTCGAGCAGGACGACGCCGTCATGGAAGCCTATCTCGAAGGCACCGAGCCCGACGTCGCGACGCTGAAGAAGCTGATCCGCAAGGGCACGCTCAACTTCTCGTTCGTTCCGGTGCTGTGCGGTTCGGCCTTCAAGAACAAGGGCGTGCAGCCGCTGCTCGACGGTGTCGTCGACTATCTGCCGAGCCCGCTGGACATTCCGCCGGTCGAAGGCCTCAAGCTCGACGGCGAGACCCCGGACAGCCGCCCGGCCACCGACGATGCGCCGATGTCGGCGCTGGCGTTCAAGATCATGAACGATCCGTTCGTCGGCACGCTCACCTTCGCCCGCATCTATTCGGGCAAGATGGATGCCGCCACGACCGTGCTGAACTCGGTCAAGGACAAGAAGGAAAAGGTCGGGCGCATGCTGCTCATGCATGCGAACAGCCGTGAGGACATCCAGGAAGCCTATGCCGGCGACATCGTCGCTCTGGCAGGCCTCAAGGACACCACCACGGGCGACACGCTGTGCGCGCAGAACGCCCCGATCATCCTTGAGCGGATGGAATTCCCCGAGCCGGTCATCGAGCTGTCGGTGGAACCGAAGACGAAGGCCGACCAGGAGAAGATGGGCATCGCCCTCAACCGCCTGGCGCGCGAAGACCCGTCGTTCCGCGTGTCGTCGGATGCCGAATCGGGCCAGACGATCATCAAGGGGATGGGCGAGCTCCACCTCGAGATTCTCGTCGACCGCATGAAGCGCGAGTTCAAGGTCGAGGCGAACATCGGCGCGCCGCAGGTGGCGTATCGCGAATCGATCGGCCGCAAGGTCGACGTCGACTACACCCACAAGAAGCAGTCGGGCGGCTCGGGCCAGTTCGGCCGCATCAAGTTCACGGTGGAGCCGGGCGAGCGCGGCCAGGGCGTCATCTTCAAGGATGAGGTGAAGGGCGGCAATATTCCCAAGGAATATATCCCGTCGGTCGAGAAGGGCATCCGCGAGATCGCCGCGTCGGGCTCGCTGATCGGCTTCCCGATCATCGACTTCACCGCGACGCTGTACGACGGCGCCTATCACGACGTCGACTCGTCGGCGCTGGCGTTCGAGATCACCGGTCGCGGCGGTATGCGCGAAGCTGCCCAGAAGTCGGGCATCAAGCTGCTCGAGCCGATCATGAAGGTCGAGGTCGTCACCCCGGAAGATTATCTGGGCGACGTCATCGGCGACATGAACAGCCGTCGTGGCCAGATCCAGGGCACCGACACCCGCGGAAATGCCCAGGTCGTCGAGGCGCTGGTACCGCTGGCGAACATGTTCGGCTATGTGAACCAGCTGCGCTCGTTCACCCAGGGCCGGGCGCAGTACACGATGCAGTTCTCGCATTATGAAGAAGTGCCCGCCAACGTGGCCGACGAGGTCAAGGCAAAGCTGGCATAATCGGTAATTTGTGGTTATGGGCGCGTCCGCATCGGGCGGCGCGTCCGGCAATTGATTCGAAGAGAAGAGGCAAAAAATGGCTAAGGCTAAGTTTGAGCGGACCAAGCCGCACTGCAATATCGGCACCATCGGCCACGTCGACCATGGCAAGACGTCGCTCACGGCAGCCATCACCAAGGTCCTCGCCGAGACCGGCGGCGCGACCTTCACCAGCTACGACAACATCGACAAGGCTCCGGAAGAGCGCGAGCGCGGCATCACCATCTCGACCGCGCACGTCGAGTATGAGACCGAGAAGCGCCACTATGCGCACGTCGATTGCCCGGGCCACGCCGATTATGTGAAGAACATGATCACCGGCGCCGCGCAGATGGACGGCGGCATCCTGGTCGTTTCGGCCACCGACGGCCCGATGCCGCAGACCCGCGAGCACATCCTGCTCGCCCGCCAGGTCGGCGTGCCGCAGCTCGTCGTGTTCATGAACAAGGTCGACCTGGTCGACGACGCCGAGATCCTCGAGCTCGTCGAGCTCGAAATCCGCGAGCTGCTGTCGTCCTACGACTTCGACGGCGACAACATCCCCGTCATCGCCGGTTCGGCGGTCTGCGCCCTCAACGGCACCAAGCCCGAGATCGGCCATGACGCCGTCCTCAAGCTGATGCAGGCGGTCGACGAGTTCATCCCGCAGCCCGAGCGTCCGCTCGACAAGCCGTTCCTGATGCCGATCGAGGACGTGTTCTCGATCTCGGGTCGCGGCACCGTCGTCACCGGCCGCGTCGAGACCGGCGTCGTCAAGGTCGGCGAGGAAGTCGAGATCGTCGGCATCAAGGACACCCGCAAGACCACGGTCACGGGCGTCGAGATGTTCCGCAAGCTGCTCGACCAGGGCCAGGCCGGCGACAACATCGGTGCGCTGATCCGCGGCGTCGGCCGCGAAGAAGTCGAGCGTGGCCAGGTTCTCTGCAAGCCGGGCTCGATCAAGCCGCACACCGACTTCTCGTCGGAAGTCTACGTCCTGTCGAAGGAAGAGGGTGGCCGTCACACGCCGTTCTTCGCGAACTATCGTCCGCAGTTCTACTTCCGTACGACCGACGTGACCGGCACCGTCGAACTGCCCGAGGGCACGGAGATGGTCATGCCCGGCGACAACATCAAGCTCGGCGTCAAGCTCATCGCCCCGATCGCCATGGAAGAGGGCTTGCGCTTCTCGATCCGTGAAGGCGGCCGCACTGTCGGCGCCGGGGTTGTCAGCTCGATCTCGAAGTAATATAGCGCGTTGAAACGGGCCGGCCGGCCCCCTCGGGGGCCGGCCGGTTCGCTTTGTATACAAGTTGGAAAGCGGCAATATTGCCGCACGGCTCTTTCGCATCGGTGTAGGACATGGAAACGCAGAATATCCGTATTCGCCTGAAGGCATTCGACCATCGCGTGCTCGATCAGGCTACCGGCGACATCGCCGACACCGCCCGCCGTACCGGCGCGCTCATCCGTGGTCCGATCCCGTTGCCCACCCGCATCGAGAAGTTCACCGTGAACCGCGGCCCGCACATCGACAAGAAGTCGCGCGAGCAGTTCGAGGTGCGGACCTACAAGCGGCTGCTGGACATCGTGCAGCCCACCCCGCAGACGGTCGACGCGCTGATGAAGCTCGATCTTGCAGCGGGTGTTGATGTCGAGATCAAACTGGCCTAAGAGGCCGGCTCTGCGCGGGGGCGAATCGCTCCCGCGCTCGTCATTTCTCTCCCTTCGGGGATCGAGAGGGTGGCGAAGATAGGGATACCGACCGGCCTGATCCTCGGAGAGGTGCCGGTGTCTGGTCCCCGCCTTTCGCAGCAATGCGAAATCCATGCCCAGGCGGGGGCTATCGAAAATTGGGCTTGGGGGCTTCGGTTGATACCGGGGCTTTTTTCGTTGGCACGCTCGCCGCTAACGCGAGCCTCTGTTGGGAAGGAACAGATCATGCGCACTGGCGTGATCGCGAAGAAGATGGGGATGACCCGCCTGTTCCAGGAAGATGGTCGGCACGTGCCGGTCACCGTCCTGGCGCTGGAGAATGTACAGGTCGTGGCGCGCCGCGAGCAGGGCCGTGACGGTTATGTCGCCGTCCAGCTCGGTGCCGGCTCGGCCAAGCCGAAGAATCTCACCAAGCCGGAGCGCGGCCATTTCGGCAAGGCCGAGGTGGAGCCGAAGGCTTTCCTCGCCGAGTTCCGCGTGTCGGAAGACGGTCTGCTCGACGTGGGCGCGGAACTCTCCGCCGACCATTATGTCGCAGGCCAGTTCGTCGACATCCAGGGTAGCACCCAGGGCAAGGGCTTCCAGGGCGGCATGAAGCGCTGGGGCTTCGGCGGTCTGCGCGCCACCCACGGCGTCTCGGTCTCGCACCGCTCGCTCGGTTCGACCGGTCAGCGCCAGGATCCGGGCAAGGTCTTCAAGAACAAGAAGATGGCCGGCCACATGGGCGACAAGAACCGCACCCAGCAGAACCTCGAGATCGTCCAGACCGACGCCGAGCGCGGCCTCCTCTTCGTCAAGGGCTCGGTCCCGGGCTCGAAGGGCGGCTGGCTGCTTGTCAAGGACTCGGTCAAGATCGCCGCTCCCAAGGACGCGCCGTTCCCGGCGGGCCTGAAGTCGGCCGCGAACAGCAACAATGCGCCTGCCGAGACGCCTGCGGAAGATACCGCGGCTCCCGAGGCCACCGAAGGCCAGGAGGGCTGATCATGAAGGTCAAGGTTCAGACCCTCGACGCCAAGGCATCCGGCGATATCGAGCTCAACGACGAGATCTTCGCCGTCGAGCCCCGCGCCGACATCCTGCACCGCGTCGTCACCTGGCAGCTCGAGAAGCGTCGCGGCACCGCCCGCGGTGCCCGCGAGCGTTCGGATGTCGCCCGCACCGGCAAGAAGTTCGGTCGCCAGAAGGGCGGCGGTACGGCTCGTCACGGCGATCGCCGCGCCCCGAACTTCATCGGCGGCGGTAAGGCGCATGGTCCGCGCGTTCGCGACTTCAATCCGTCGCTGAACAAGAAGGTTCGTGCGCTCGGCCTGAAGATGGCGCTGTCGTCGAAGGCCAAGGACGGCAAGCTTGTCGTGCTCGACACGCTCACCGTCGCCGACGCCAAGACCAAGGTGCTGCTCGCTCAGATCGGCAAGCTCGGTTTCGGCAACACCACGCTGGTGATCGACGGCGACATGGTCGACAATGGTTTCGCGCTGGCGTCTTCGAACATCCCGAAGCTCAACGTGATGCCCGCCGTCGGCGCCAATGTGTACGACATCCTGAAGCATGAAACGCTGGTGCTGACGCGCGCCGCGGTCGAGAAGCTGGAGGCGCGCTTCAATGGCTAAGAAGGAAGCCGTGGTGGACAACCGCCACTATGACGTGGTGCTCAAGCCCCACATCACCGAAAAGACGACGCTGCTCTCGGAGCACAACGCCGTGGTGTTCCAGGTTGCGGGCGATGCCAGCAAGCCGGAGATCAAGGCCGCTGTCGAGGCGCTGTTCAACGTCAAGGTGACGGGCGTGAACACGATCGTCTCCAAGGGCAAGACGAAGCGCTGGAAGGGTACGCCCTACAAGCGCTCCGACGTGAAGAAAGCGATCGTGACGCTGGCCGAAGGCCAGTCGATCGACGTGACGACGGGAATCTGAGGCCATGGCGCTGAAGCATTATAACCCGACGAGCCCGGCCCGCCGCGGCCTGATCCTCGTCGACAAGTCGAGCCTCCACAAGGGCAAGCCCGTCAAGGCGCTGACCGAAGGCAAGCGCAAGTCGGGTGGCCGCAACAACCAGGGCCACGCCACCGCGCGCGGCATCGCTGGCGGCCACAAGCAGAAGTACCGGATCATCGACTTCAAGCGTCGCAAGTGGGACCAGCCCGCGACCGTCGAGCATCTCGAATATGACCCGAACCGTTCGGCCTTCATCGCGCTGGTGAAGTATGAGGACGGCGAGCTGGCCTACATCATCGCGCCGCAGCGTCTGACCACCGGCGACGTCGTCGTCGCCGCGAAGAAGACCGATACCAAGCCGGGCAACGCGATGGAAATCGGCCAGGCTCCGGTTGGCACGATCGTCCACAACGTCGAGATGAAGCCCGGCAAGGGCGGCCAGATCGCACGGGCGGCAGGCACCTATGTGCAGATCGTCGGCCGCGACAAGGGCATGGTGATGGTTCGCCTGAACTCAGGCGAGCAGCGCTACATCCGGTCGGACTGCATGTGCACCGTCGGTGCCGTGTCGAACCCGGACAATGCGAACCAGAACCTGGCCAAGGCCGGTCGGAACCGCTGGCTCGGAAAGCGTCCGCTGACCCGCGGCGTCGCCAAGAACCCGGTCGACCATCCCCATGGCGGCGGCGAAGGCCGCACCTCGGGTGGCCGTCATCCGGTGACCCCGTGGGGTAAGCCCACCAAGGGAGCCCGGACCCGCCACAACAAGGCGACCGACAAGTTCATCATCCGTTCGCGCCACGCGAAGAAGAAGAGGTAATCCATGGCCCGTTCCGTTTGGAAAGGTCCGTTCGTCGATCTCCACCTTCTCCGGAAGGCGGAAGGCGCTCAGGACAGTGGTGCGCGCACTCCGATCAAGACCTGGTCGCGTCGCTCGACCATCTTGCCGCAGTTCGTTGGACTCACGTTCAGCGTCTACAACGGCCGCAAGTTCGTGCCGGTCGCGGTCAACGAGGACATGGTCGGTCACAAGCTGGGTGAGTTCGCGCCGACGCGTTACTTCCCCGGCCACGCCGACAAGAAGGGTAAGCGCTGATGTCGAAGCCCGCATCCCCGCGCAAGGTCGGTGACAAGGAGGCCCTTGCGGTCGCCACCACCGTCCGCGGCAGCCCGCAGAAGCTGAACCTCGTCGCGGCCCTGATCCGCAACAAGAAGGCCGGCGACGCGCTCAACATCCTCACCTTCTCGAAGAAGGCGATGGCCATCGACGTGCGCAAGGTGCTCGCCTCGGCGATCGCCAACGCCGAGAACAACCACAACCTCGACGTCGACGCGCTCGTCGTGAAGGAAGCTTCGGTCGGCAAGTCGATCGTCATGAAGCGCTTCGCCACGCGTGGCCGCGGCAAGTCGACCCGCATCATCAAGCCGTTCGCGCGCCTTCGTGTCGTCGTGCGCGAGCAGCAGGAAGAGGCTGAATAATATGGGTCAGAAGTCCAACCCGATCGGCATGCGGTTGCAGATCAACCGCACCTGGGACAGCCGCTGGTACGCCGACGGCGCCGATTACGGCCGCCTGCTGCTCGAGGATCTGAAGATCCGCAAGCACATCATGAAGGCGATCCCGCAGGCCGCGATCTCGAAGGTCGTGATCGAGCGTCCGGCCAAGCTGTGCCGCATCTCGGTCTATGCCGCCCGTCCGGGCGTCATCATCGGCAAGAAGGGCGCCGACATCGAGAAGCTTCGCCGCGCGCTCGGCAAGATGACCTCGTCGGACGTCTCGCTGAACATCGTCGAGATCCGCAAGCCCGAGATCGACTCGAAGCTCGTCGCGCAGGGCGTCGCCGATCAGCTCGAGCGCCGCATCGCCTTCCGCCGCGCGATGAAGCGCGCGGTGCAGTCGGCCCTGCGGCTCGGTGCCGAAGGCATCCGGATCACCTGCGCCGGCCGTCTCGGTGGCGCGGAGATCGCCCGCACCGAGTGGTATCGCGAAGGCCGCGTGCCGCTGCATACGCTGCGCGCGAACGTCGACTATGCCGAAGCCGAAGCTCACACCGCCTATGGCGTGTGCGGCATCAAGGTCTGGATCTTCAAGGGTGAGATCCTCGGCCATGATCCGCTGGCTCAGGACCGGCTCATGATGGAAGCTCAGACGTCGGGGGTCCGGCCGGCGCGATAAGGGGTTTCCCCTTATCAGCGTCGCCTGATCGACCGGACAATCGGTGTCAGAAGGCGATAGAAAATGCTGCAACCAAAGCGCACCAAATTCCGCAAGGCCCACAAGGGTCGCATCCATGGCAACGCGCCCGGCGGCGCGTCGCTGAACTTCGGCGCGTTCGGCCTCAAGGCCCTCGAGCCGGATCGGATCACCGCGCGCCAGATCGAGGCGGCCCGCCGCGCGATCACGCGTCACATCAAGCGCCAGGGTCGCTTGTGGATCCGCATCTTCCCGGATGTTCCGGTCTCCTCGAAGCCCGCCGAAGTCCGCATGGGCTCGGGCAAGGGTTCGCCGGAGTTCTGGGCCGCCCGCGTCAAGCCGGGTCGCATCCTGTTCGAGCTGGACGGCGTACCCGGCCCGCTCGCCCGCGTCGCCTTCGAGCGCGCGATGGAGAAGCTCCCGATCAAGACCAAGGTCGTCGCTCGCTTCGGCGAGTCGATCTACGAGGAAAAGTAAGATGGCGAAGATCGCTGACCTCAACGGTAAGACCGACGATCAGCTGGCCCAGGACCTGGGCGAGCTGAAGCGGGAGCAGTTCAACCTGCGTTTCCAGGCTGCCACCAACCAGCTTGAGAAGCCGAGCCGCGTGCGCGAGGTCCGTCGGACCATCGCGCAGATCAAGACCCTGCAGACGCAGCGTTCCGCTGCGGCCGCGAAGTAAGGAGCGCCAGCCATGCCGAAGCGCGTGCTGACCGGAACGGTGGTCTCCGACAAGACCGACAAGACCGTCGTGGTGAAGGTCGAACGTCGCGTGAAGCACGCGATGTACGGCAAGATCATCAAGCGGTCGAAGAAGTATCACGCCCACGACGAGACCAATGAGTATCGCGAGGGTGAGACGGTGCGCATCGAAGAGACCGCGCCGATTTCGAAGCTTAAGACGTGGAAGGTGGTCGAGCGGGTTGATACCCACGCGACGCCGAACCACGCCTGATAACGGAAGGGTCTGAACAATGATCCAGATGCAGACGAACCTCGACGTCGCTGACAACAGCGGCGCGAAGAGGGTGCAGTGCATCAAGGTGCTGGGCGGTTCCAAGCGCCGTTTCGCGACCGTGGGCGACGTCATCGTCGTCTCGATCAAGGAAGCGGCTCCGCGCGGCAAGGTCAAGAAGGGTGACGTGCATCGTGCGGTCATCGTCCGTACCGCCAAGGACATCCATCGTCCCGACGGTTCGACGATCCGTTTCGACGGCAACGCCGCCGTCCTGATCAACAAGAACAGCGGCGAGCCGATCGGCACCCGCATCTTCGGCCCGGTGGTTCGCGAGCTCCGTGCCAAGAACCACATGAAGATCATCTCGCTCGCCCCCGAGGTGCTGTGATGTCTGCGCTGAAGATCAAGAAGGGTGACCGCGTCGTCGTCCTGTCCGGCAAGGACAAGGGCAAGACCGGCGAAGTGACCAAGTCCTTCCCGAAGGACGCCAAGGTGATCGTGTCTGGCGTCAACGTCGCGACCCGCCACCGCAAGCCGAGCCAGGCGAACCCGCAGGGCGGCCTCGAGCGTATCGAAGCGCCGATGCATGTCTCGAAGGTCGCGATCGCGACCGCCGACGGCAAGCCGTCGCGTGTTCGCTTCGAGGTCAAGGACGGCAAGAAGGTCCGCGTCGCGGTCAAGACCGGGGAGACGATCAATGGCTGATGCCTACACCCCGCGCTTCCGGAAGCTCTATGACGACACGATCGTCAAGGCGATGACCGAGAAGTTCGGCTACAAGAACCACATGGAAGTGCCGAGGATCACCAAGATCGTCCTGAACATGGGCGTCGGTGAGGCCACCCAGGACAAGAAGAAGGTCGAGCAGGCCGCCCTGGAGATGACCAAGATCGCCGGCCAGAAGGCCGTGATCACCAAGGCGAAGAAGTCGATCGCGCAGTTCAAGCTGCGCGAGGGCATGCCGATCGGCGCGAAGGTCACCCTCCGCCGCGAGCGCATGTACGAGTTCCTCGACCGTTTCGTCACGATCGCGCTCCCGCGCGTTCGCGACTTCCGCGGCCTCAATCCGAAGTCGTTCGACGGCCGCGGCAACTATGCCACCGGCCTGAAGGAACAGCTGATCTTCCCGGAGATCAGCTATGACAGCGTGGACAAGATCCGCGGCATGGACGTGATCGTCGCCACGACGGCGAAGACCGACGACGAGGCGCGCGAGCTGCTGCGCCTGTTCGGCTTCCCGTTCCCCGTGGAAAACGAGGACCAGAAGCAGGCTGCGTAAGCGGCCATTTGGGAATAGAACCCGGCCGCCGAGCGGCCGGGCGGACAAGGAAGAACTTAAGTCATGGCGAAACTGAGTTCGATCAACAAGAACGAGCGTCGCAAGAAGCTGGTGAAGGCTTATGCGGGTAAATATGCACGTCTGAAGGCGATCGCGAACGACGAGGCCAAGGACGAGACCGAGCGCCTCATCGCTCGTCTCAAGCTGGCCGAGATTCCGCGCAACGCGAATCCGACCCGCGTGCGCAACCGTTGCGAGGTGACGGGCCGTCCCCGCGCTTATTATCGCAAGTTCCGGCTTTGCCGTATTCAGCTGCGTGATCTGGCCAACAAGGGCCTCATCCCCGGCGTTACGAAGTCGAGCTGGTAAGGAACCGAAAAGATGGCTCTGACCGATCCTCTGGGTGATCTGCTCACCCGCATCCGCAACGGGCAGCGCGCCCGCAAGGACAGCGTGCTTTCGCCCGCGTCCAAGCTGCGCGCCCGTGTGCTCGACGTGCTTCAGCGCGAAGGCTATATCCGTGGCTATAGCGAGGAAGACCTCGCCGGCCACAACGGCCTGCGCATCGAGCTGAAATATTTCGAAGGGCAGCCTGCGATCCAGCATGTCGCCCGCGTCTCCAAGCCTGGCCGCCGCGTCTATTCGGGTTCGAAGGAACTCCCACGCGTCCGCAACGGCCTGGGCATCACCATCGTCTCGACGCCCAAGGGTGTTCTGTCCGACGCGGAAGCGCGTGAGCAGAATGTCGGCGGCGAGGTTCTTGCGGAGGTCTTCTGATGAGCCGCATCGGTAAGAAGCCGGTCGCCGTGCCGGCAGGCGTCACCGCCGCGATCGAGGGCAAGACGCTCTCGGTCAAGGGTCCGAAGGGCACGCTGAGCATCAGCCTGGCCGACGAGGTCACCTATGCGATCGAGGATAGTGCGATCTCGGTGCAGCCGGCGAACGAGACCAAGCGCGCGCGGTCCTTCTGGGGCATGCAGCGTACCCTGGTCCAGAACCTGATCACCGGCGTGACCGAGGGCTATACCAAGACCCTCCAGATCACCGGCGTCGGTTATCGCGCCAACGTCCAGGGCAAGAATCTGAAGCTGCAGCTCGGCTACAGCCACGATGTCGACTTCGTGATCCCCGAGGGAATCACGATCGCGACGCCGGATCAGACGACCGTCCAGATCTCGGGCATCGACAAGCAGAAGGTCGGCCAGGTTGCCGCCGAAATCCGCCGCTGGCGGAAGCCGGAGCCCTATAAGGGCAAGGGCATCAAATACGCTGGCGAGTATATCTTCCGCAAGGAAGGGAAGAAGAAGTAATGAGCAAGGGTCTCTCTCTCTTCGAGCGCCGCCGTCGTCGCGTGCGCACCGCACTGCGGGCCAGGGGCGGTCTCCGTCCCCGCCTGTCGGTGCATCGTTCGGGCCGGCATATCTACGCCCAGGTGATCGACGACGAGGCCGGCCGCACGGTCGCCTCGGCTTCGACCCTCGACAAGGATATGAAGGGCAAGACCGGTGCGACCGCCGATGCGGCGGCTTCGGTCGGCAAGGCGGTTGCCGAGCGCGCCAAGGCGGCGGGCGTCACCCAGGTGGTGTTCGATCGCGGCGGCTTCCTTTTCCATGGTCGCGTCAAGGCGCTGGCCGATGCGGCCCGCGAAGGCGGATTGGAGTTCTAAATGGCTGACGAAACCGAAATCCAGGCAGCCGCTCCGGCGGAAGCCACTCCCGGTGCCGAGGGCCAGGGCGAGCGTCGTGGCCGTGGTGGCCGTGGCCGTGGCGGCGGAAACGACCGCGGCGGTGGCCGTGGCCGGGACGGCCGTGGCCGTCGCGACGACCGCAAGGGCAACGAAGAGCAGGGCGAGGAGCTGATCGAGAAGCTCGTCCACATCAACCGCGTCTCGAAGACGGTGAAGGGTGGTAAGCGCTTCGGCTTCGCCGCGCTCGTCGTCGTCGGCGACGGCAAGGGTCGTGCAGGCTTCGGCCACGGCAAGGCCCGCGAAGTGCCGGAGGCGATCTCCAAGGCGACCGCCGCCGCCAAGAAGGCGATGGTCCGCGTGCCGCTGCGCGAAGGCCGTACCCTTCACCATGACGGCAACGGCCACTTCGGCGCCGGCCGCGTGACGGTCCGCACCGCGCCTCCGGGCACGGGCATCATCGCCGGCGGTCCGATGCGCGCGATCTTCGAGAGCCTCGGCGTCCATGACGTCGTGACCAAGTCGGTCGGCACCTCGAATCCCTACAACATGATCCGGGCGACCTTCGAGGCGCTGAAGGATCAGACTTCGCCGAAGTCGGTGTCGCAACGCCGTGGCAAGAAGATCGCCGACCTGCTGGGTCGTGGCGGTGCTTCGGCCCCGGTCGCCGAGGCCGAAGCCGCGGCGATCACGGAGTAATCGACGATGGCTGCCAAGACCCTCAAGGTAACGCAGGTCGGTTCGCCGATCCGCCGCACCGCCGACCAGCGTGCCACGCTGATCGGCCTCGGCCTCAACAAGATGCACCGGACCCGCGAGCTTCAGGACACCCCCGAAGTCCGCGGCATGATCCGCAAGGTGCAGCATATGGTGAAGGTCGAGGACTAAGTCCTCGTCCCGATCCGCCGGTCCCTCGGGGCTGGCCAAACGGATCGAAGGGGGCTAATGGCCCCCTTCCTCTATTCAGCGCGAACATAGCGAAAGCGAGTGCAGATCATGAAACTCAACGAAATCCGCGATAACAAGGGTGCCCGCAAGAGCCGCGTCCGCGTCGGCCGTGGTATCGGTTCGGGCCTGGGCAAGACCGCCGGCCGAGGCCAGAAGGGCCAGACGAGCCGCTCGGGCGTCTCGATCAACGGCTTCGAGGGCGGCCAGATGCCGCTCCACATGCGGATCCCGAAGCGCGGCTTCAACAATATCTTCGCCAAGGACTATGCCGAGGTGAACCTGGGCGCGATCCAGAAGCTGGTCGAGGCCGGCAAGCTCGACGCCAAGGGCGTGATCGATCATGCCGCGCTGAAGGCGGCCGGCGTCGCCCGTGGCGGCAAGGACGGCGTCCGCGTTCTCGGCAAGGGTGAGCTCTCCGCGAAGATCTCGCTGAAGGTCGCCGGCGTTTCCGCGGGTGCCAAGGCGGCGATCGAAAAGGCCGGCGGATCGGTCGAGGTGATCGAGGTCGTGGCCGCTGCGGACAAGGCCCAGGCCAAGCACCGCACCGTCCAGAAGGCCCGCGCTGCCGACAAGGAAGCGAAGAAGGCCGCGGCCAAAGCCTGAGCCGCCTCGCAATCGGGCTTAGACAAGCGCGACGCGAACACTATATGAGGCGGCGGCGGTACCCAAGAGGTTCGCCGCCGCTTTTATTTTCGGGGTCAGAAACGCATGGCATCCGCAGCCGAACAGATGGCCGCCAACGTCAATCTCAGCCAGTTCGCCAAGGCGACCGAGCTCAAGAAGCGCCTGTGGTTCACGCTGGGCGCGTTGATTATCTTCCGCCTGCTCAGCCATGTGCCGCTGCCGGGCCTCGATCCGCGCGCGCTCCAGTCGCTGTTCGATACGACGAAGGGCGGCGTGCTCGATTTCTTCAACGCCTTCTCGGGCGGCTCGCTGACGCGCATGTCGCTGATCGCGCTCGGGGTGATGCCCTACATCACCGCCTCGATCGTCGTGCAGCTGGCGACTTCGCTGTCGCCGACGCTCGCCGCGATCAAGAAGGAAGGCGAGAGCGGGCGCAAGAAGCTCAACCAGTATACCCGCTACGGCACCGTGCTGCTGACGGGCATCCAGGGCTATTTCATCGCGGTCGGCCTCGAGAGCTGGGGTGCGAGCGCGGGCATGGATGCGGTGGTCATCGATCCCTATCTCTTCCGCGCGACGACGGTGATCTCGCTGATCGGCGGCACCATGTTCCTGATGTGGCTGGGCGAGCAGATCACGAGCCGCGGCATCGGCAACGGCATCTCGCTGATCATCATGGCGGGTATCGTATCGCAGCTGCCGACGGCGCTGGCCAACCTGTTCGAAGGCGGCCGCACCGGATCGCTGTCGGCGGTGTTCATCATCGGCGCGGTGATCGGCGTCGTCGCCCTGGTGGCGGGCATCGTCTTCATGGAGCGTGCGCAGCGCCGCGTCCTGATCCAGTATCCCAAGCGCCAGACCGCGCGCGGCGTGATGCAGGCCGATAAGAGCCACCTGCCGCTCAAGATCAACACCGCCAACGTGATCCCGCCGATCTTCGCCTCGTCGCTGCTGCTGATGCCGCTGACCGTGAGCCAGTTCGCCGGCCAGCGGACCCAGGGCGAGAGCATGTGGGGCGACTTCATCATCGGGATGAACCAGTATCTGCACCACGGTACGCCGCTTTACATGGCGCTCTATGCCGCGGGCATCATCTTCTTCTGCTTCTTCTACACCGCCGTCGTCTTCAACCCGGAGGAGACCGCGGACAATCTGAAGCGCTATGGCGGATTCATTCCCGGCATCCGCCCGGGCAAGAATACCGCGGACTATCTCGATTATGTGTTGACCCGCATCACCGTGGTCGGGGCGGCCTATCTGACGTTCATCTGCCTTGTGCCCGAATATGTCACATCGCAATATGGCCTGGGCATCGCGCTTGGTGGTACGAGCCTGCTGATCGTCGTCAACGTGACGATCGACACCGTGACGCAGATCCAGAGCCATCTGCTCGCGCATCAATATGGCGACCTCATCAAGAAGGCCAAACTCAAGGGGGGAATGCGGAGGTGAATTTTCCGACGTTTACGCGGAGCGCCCGCTCGTGAACATCATATTGCTGGGACCGCCCGGCGCCGGCAAGGGAACGCAGGCGTCGAAGCTCGTCGCCGATCGCGGCATGGTGCAGCTTTCGACCGGGGACATGCTGCGCGCGGCGGTCAAGGCGGGAACGCCGATCGGCCTGAAGGCGAAGGCGGTGATGGATGCGGGCGAGCTCGTCTCGGACGAGATCGTCTCGGGCCTGATCGGCGAGAAGCTCGACAGCATGGCGCCGTCCGAAGGCGCGATCTTCGACGGCTATCCCCGCACCGAGGCGCAGGCCCGGTCGCTGGACGAGATCCTCGCGAGCCGCGGCCGCAGCCTCGACCATGTCATCGAGCTCGAAGTGGACGAGGACGCCCTCGTCGAGCGGATCACCGGCCGCTACACCTGCGCTAATTGCGGTGAAGGCTATCACGACAGCTTCAAACAGCCGAAGGTCGCCGGAATCTGCGACCGGTGCGGATCGACCGAGTTCAAGCGCCGTCCCGACGACAATGAGGAAACGGTGCGGACCCGGATGGCCGAATATCGTGCCAAGACCGCGCCGATCCTGCCGGTCTACGAGGCCCGAGGGCTGGTGCAGCGGGTCGACGGCATGGCCGACATGGACCTTGTCTCGGCGGCGATCGCCAAGATCCTCGACAGCTGAACGGCGTCCGCCGCCGCGTCCGGCACGGGCGGGTCGTTACGGCCCGGTGTTGAACCGCCTTGGCCTTTTTCCATATTTCGTGCATGGTCGCGCGGACATGGAACAACGACCGGTCAGGCGGAGACGGCGGCGGCGGCGGTCTGGAACCGTCCAGCGCGAGACCATTGCCTGGCTGACACTATTGGTCAGCCTCGTGAGGCGGGCCGCGCGCTGGGCCGGGCTTCTGCTCCTCGTCGCTGTAATCCTGGTCCTCGGTCTCGGCGCGCCGTTGACCCCCATCGACAAGATACTCAGTTTCTGGGGCCACTGGTAGCGTCGCGAGCGGCGCGTGGAGCCGCTCGACGACGCTTTTCCGGCAGTGTCGTTTCACCCCGATGTCAGGCTGCTGGTTTGGCCGAAACTCCTGCGCGAGCGTAAGGAAAAGTCCTTGCTCACATCCCGGAATCGCGGGATGCCTGTCGCCACGGATGCCGAGTCCCGCGATACCGGGGACGGGTCTGAGGAGCAGGGGAAAAATCTATGGCCGTTTCCGATCATGTGGATCTCGCGACGTTCGTCGAGGGGGTGAAGAAGCGCAATCCGGGTCAGCCTGAGTTCGCGCAGGCGGTGCAGGAAGTCGCCGAGGACATCTTCGATTTCATCGCCGACAAGGAGCAGTATCACAAATATCAGATCCTCCGCCGTATCGCGGAACCGGATCGGGTGATCAGCTTCCGGGTCTGCTGGGAAGACGACAAGGGTAATATCCGCGTCCAGCGTGGCTGGCGCGTCCAGAACAACAATTCGATCGGGCCGTACAAGGGCGGCATCCGCTTTCACCCGTCGGTGACCGAGAGCGTGCTCAAATTCCTGGCCTTCGAGCAGACCTTCAAGAACGCGCTCACCGGCCTGCCGATGGGCGGTGGCAAGGGCGGCTCCAACTTCAACCCGAAGGGCAAGAGCGCCAACGAGGTCATGCGCTTCTGCCAGAGCTTCATGAACGAGCTCTATCGCCATATCGGCGCGGACGTCGACGTCCCCGCCGGCGACATCGGCGTCGGTGGCCGCGAAATCGGCTACATGTTCGGCCAGTACAAGCGCCTGACCAACGAGTTCACCGGCGTGCTGACCGGCAAGGGTCTCGAATATGGCGGCTCGCTGATCCGTACCGAGGCGACAGGCTATGGCGCGGTCTATTTCCTGCACGAGATGCTCAAGACCAAGGGCAAGGACCTGGTCGGCCTCAACGCGGTCATCTCGGGTTCGGGCAACGTCGCGACGCATGCGGCCGAGAAGATCAACCAGCTCGGCGGCAAGGTGCTGACGCTGTCGGATTCGGAAGGCTTCATCTACGATCCGGAAGGCATCACCCAGGACAAGGTCAACTGGGTCAAGGACCTCAAGAATAAGCGCCGCGGCCGCATCTCCGAATATGTGCAGGAGTTCAAGGGCGCCGAGTTCCACGGCAACGGCGCGCGTCCCTGGGGCGTGCCCTGCGACGTGGCGGTCCCCTGCGCGACACAGAACGAGCTGAACGAGGAGGAGGCCAAGACGCTGGTCAAGAACGGCGTGATCGCGGTGTCGGAAGGCGCCAACATGCCGACCACGCTCGAAGGCACCCATGTCTTCAAGAAGGCGCAGATCCTGTTCGCGCCGGGCAAGGCCGCCAATGCCGGCGGCGTCGCGGTGTCCGGCCTCGAGATGAGCCAGAACTCGGCGCGTATCTCGTGGAAGGAAGAAGAGCTGCAGCGCTTGCTCGTCGACATCATGCAGGGCATCCATTCGCGCTGCGTCGAATATGGCGGCGTCGCCGGCAGCGATCATATCGACTATGTGCGCGGCGCAAACATCGCCGGCTTCAAGAAGGTGGCCGACGCGATGCTCGCCTATGGCGTCGTCTGATCGTCATATCCTGATCGGTTGAAGACAGGAGGCGTCCGCTCAGGGAAGAGCGGGCGCCTCCTTCCTTTCGGGCCGATGCTCGGCGGGTTTCCGGCCATGATCGAGGAAATTGCGCTCGACCAGCCACCAGCTTGCCACGCCGGCCGCCAGCGCCAGCGCCATCGAGGCGAGGACGAACAGGGGGAAGGGTAGGTCGGTGGTCGCAACCAGCATCTGCTGGATCACGAAGGCATAGAGATAGGTGCCGTAGGAGAAGTCGCCGTAGCGCGCGGCACCGCTAAGGTCGATGCCGGGATGGAAGGCGAACCAGAACACCAGATAGGCCAAGGCCGGAGGCGCCAGCACATGCGCCGCGACGATCCCCGTGGGTCCCCGGCCGCCAAGGTGGAAAGCCAGCATCGCAGCGGCCAGGCCCACGACCAGCAGGGCCGTCGAGCGCGGTATATGGTCGCGGTGCAGATAGGCGATCATCCCGGCCAGGAAATTGGGCAGCACCTGGAACCAGAGATAGGGCCAGCCGATGACGTCGTAGACCAGTCTCGGCCCGCCCGGCTTGCGGCCGGTGAGATCGAGCCAGCACCAGATCGCCACCACCACGACGTAGAGAAGCGGTACCGTCCAACGCCGCATCGACAGCGCCAGAATGCCGAGCAGCGCGACGCCGACATAGCAGAGCGCCTCGAACTTGATGCTCCACAGCGCACCGTTGACCGCGGGAATCGGATTGGCCGCGAACAGGTGGGGCAGGGGAAAGTGATTGGCGAGCAGCAGATTGGCACCGAGCGTGCGGAACGCCTCGGCGATCGTCGGCACGAAGCCCGGCGGTGCGAACAGCGGCGTGACCACGAAGGCGCAGACCGAGGTCGCGACCAGATAGCCCGGATAGATGCGCCTGATCCGCTTCACCGCATAGCTGGCAAGCGACGAGGCGCGCTCATGGCTGTGCGCGATCAGGAAGCCGCTGACGATGAAGAAGACCCAGACGCCGATATTGCCGGCATTATAATGGCCGTTGGTGGCGATCGAGACGGGCTCGGCCGCCTCGTCGCCGAGGCGGAGCGCATAGCTGTGCGAGAAGACGACGAGCAGCGCCATGGCGAGCCGGATCGCGTCGAAATTGTTGCGGTAGAAGCGGGCGCGGTCGGATGGGACCAGCGGCTGTCGCGCCATCCGCTCAGAGGCCCGCATTCTTGGCGACGGTCAGCCCGATCCCCGACCAGTCGATATCCTCGCCTTCCTTGGCGATGGTTTCGACCAGGCGATCGCGCAACAGGCTGAGCAGCGGCATCGGCACCCGGCTGTCCTCCGCCGCGGCGCCGACCAGCCGCATGTCCTTCAGGCCCAACGCTGCCGGAAAGCCCGCCGGGTGGAAGCGTCGCTCGGCGAGCATCGGCCCGTAATTGCGATAGGCGAGCGCATCGAACAGCGTGTTCGTCATCACTTCCAGCAGCGTTGTCCCGCCGGCGCCGCCCTTTTCCGCCAGCGTCATCGCCTCCGCCATCGCCTCGACCGCAGCCATCAGCATGAAATTGCCGCACAGCTTGATCAGGTTGGCCGCCGGCGGATCGTCGCCGACGCGGAACAGCTTGTGGCCGATCGCCCGCAACAGCGGCTCGGCACGATCGATGTCGGCGGCGTCCCCGGCCGCGACGACCGACAGCTTTCCGGCGGCGGCCGCATCGGGGCGGCCGAACACCGGAGCGGACAGGAAATGCTGGCCCCGGGCGACATGGCGGTCGCGCACCGCCTCGGCGGTCGCGACCGCGATCGTGCTCATCGATATGTGGAGCGCCCCCGGCCGAAGGCCGGCGAGCAGCCCGTCCTCGCCGTCGAGCACGGCGTCCAGCGCGCGATCGTCGGCGAGAATCGAGAGAACGATGTCGCACCCGCTGGCCAGCGCGCAGGGCGAATCGGCCAGTGTCGCACCCGCGGCGACCAGCGGCGCGGCCTTGTCCGCGGAACGGTTCCATAGCGTCAGATCGAAACCGGCCTTCAGGATGTTGGCGGCGATCGCGGCCCCCATCTGCCCGAGCCCGACGAAACCGATGTGCATGCCCGTTCCTCCCCGTTCCGCCTACCGCTATAGGCTGCACGGTCCGCCGCTCCAAGGCGATGTACGTCTTGATCGCTCCGTCCGATCGGGCCTATTGCGCCGGTCGCTCCACGCTTGACAGGCGCTTGACAGTCAGGGTCGCGCCTATTAGTGACGCCCGTTCCCATGCCGCTCCGCCCGGTGCCGCTTCGTGCGCGTGCCGTGCTTCTTGCGTGGTGGGAGGCGGCCCCGGTCCGACGGGGTGAGCGTCGAGATGGGGCGGCATGCCAACCGCCCCGTGGAGCAGGAGAATAGCACAGTGGCACGTATTGCGGGTGTCAATATCCCGACCAACAAGCGCGTCGAAATCGCGTTGACCTACATTCACGGCATTGGCCCGGCCAAGGCCAAGGAAATCACCACCAAGCTGGGCATCGAGCCGCAGCGCCGCGTCCAGGACCTGAGCGATCAGGAAGTCCTGCAGATCCGCGAAGCGATCGATGCCGGCTACACCGTGGAAGGCGATCTTCGCCGCCAGGTGGCGATGAACATCAAGCGCCTGATGGACCTGGCCTGCTATCGCGGCCTGCGCCATCGCAAGGGCTTGCCGGTCCGTGGCCAGCGCACGCACACCAATGCGCGCACCCGCAAGGGCAAGGCCAAGCCGATCGCTGGTAAGAAGAAGTAATGGGCTTGAGCGCCGGGCCCAACGGCTCCGGCGTTCGCTCCTTCATGTAGGAAACGGATAAGATGGCACGTGAACCTCAGCGCATTCGCCGTCGCGAGCGCAAGAACATCACCGCCGGCGTCGCGCATGTGAACGCCAGCTTCAACAACACGATGATCACGATCACCGATGCGCAGGGCAATGCGATTGCCTGGTCGTCGGCTGGCATGATGGGCTTCAAGGGCAGCCGCAAGTCGACTCCCTATGCCGCCCAGGTCGCCGCCGAGGACGCCGGCAAGAAGGCCGCCGAGCACGGTGTCCGCACGCTCGAGGTCGAGGTCAAGGGTCCCGGGTCGGGCCGCGAGTCGGCCCTGCGCGCCCTGCAGGCGGTCGGTTTCCACATCACGTCGATCCGTGACGTGACGCCGATCCCGCATAACGGCGTTCGTCCGTCCAAGCGCCGCCGCGTCTGATCCGGCTTGGGGGCTTCGGCCCCCGCTCTCCGTTTTTCCGGCAGGTTGCCTCCCGCGCCTGCCATACCCCAAGGGGAACACAGTGGCTGTCAACGCAAAGAACTGGCAGGAACTCAAGAAGCCGAACGGCCTCGAAAAGAAGTCGGGCGGCGACGGCAAGCGCAAGGCGACCTTCGTTGCCGAGCCGCTGGAGCGCGGCTTCGGCCTGACGCTCGGCAACTCGCTGCGCCGCGTGCTGCTGTCCTCGCTGCAGGGCGCCGCCGTCACGTCGATCAAGATCGAGAATGTGCTTCACGAGTTCTCGAGCCTCGCAGGCGTCCGCGAGGACGTCACCGATATCGTTCTCAACGTCAAGCAGATCGCGCTGCGCATGCAGGGCGACGGACCGCGCCGGCTCCAGCTGTCGGCGACCGGCCCGGCCGAAGTCACCGCGGGCATGATCGCGGCTTCGGGCGACATCGAGGTCATGAACACCGACCTGGTGATCTGCCACCTCGACGATGGCGCGACGCTGAACATGGAACTGACCGCCGATGTCGGCAAGGGCTATGTCACCGCCGCGGCCAACCGCCCGGTCGACGCCCCGATCGGCCTGATCCCGGTGGATGCGCTCTACTCGCCGGTTCGTCAGGTCGCCTACAAGGTCGAGAACACCCGCGTCGGGCAGGAGCTCGACTATGACAAGCTGACCCTGACGATCGAGACCGACGGCACCGTGACGCCGGAAGACGCGCTCGCCTATTCGGCACGCATCCTGCAGGATCAACTCCAGCTCTTCGTCCACTTCGACGACGGCATGGCGATCTCGGCGCCGGCCTCGGGCGGCGCGGCCGCCGCCGGCGGCGCGGGCGAGCCGGAAGGCGATGCCAACCAGCTCAACCGCTACCTCCTCAAGAAGGTCGACGAGCTCGAGCTTTCGGTCCGTTCGGCCAACTGCCTCAAGAACGACAACATCATCTACATCGGCGACCTGGTCCAGAAGACCGAGGCCGAGATGCTGCGCACGCCGAACTTCGGCCGCAAGTCGCTCAACGAGATCAAGGAAGTCCTCGCTTCGATGGGTCTGCGCCTGGGGATGGAAATCCCGGGCTGGCCGCCGGAGAACATCGAGGAAATGGCCAAGAAGCTCGAACAGGAATTCTGATCCTGTTTTGCCCTCTCTCGCTTTCGCGGGAGAGGGCGGAACCCGCCGTCAGGCGGGATAGAAGCAGAAAGGGAAAGGGCGGCGCCCTCGACTGCCGCCTGGCTTGGGGTACCTTGAACGGCCCCCTGACAAACGAAGGAAAACACCATGCGCCATCGCGTCGGCGGTCGTAAGCTTCAGCGGACCGCTTCCCATCGGGCCGCCCTGTTCCGCAATCAGTCGGCGGCGCTCGTCAAGCACGAGCAGATCCTGACCACGCTCGCCAAGGCGAAGGAGCTTCGCCCCTATGTCGAGAAGCTGATCACGCTGGCCAAGAAGGGCGGTCTCGCCAATCGCCGTCTCGCCCATGCGCGCCTCCAGGACGATACCCAGCTGAAGAAGCTGTTCGAGGTGCTGGCCGAGCGTTATGCCTCGCGCAACGGCGGCTACACCCGCATCGTCAAGGCCGGCATCCGCGCGTCGGACGCAGCTTCGATGGCGATCATCGAGTTCGTCGACCGTGACGTCTCGGCCAAGGGCCAGGATTCGGGTCCGGTCGCGAGCGACGAGGACGAGGCCGAAGCGGCCTGATCCGTCCTCCGCTCCATTGCGGAGTGGATGGACTCCCGCAAGTCGTTGCAAAGAGAGCCGCGGGCGTTACGCTCGCGGCTCTTTTCGTGTCCGGAGGGGATCTGCGTTGATGTCGTCGATGGTGTTGCGTGCCGCCACAGCCTGTCTTCTCTCGATGAGCACCACCGTGCCCTTGTTCGCCGAAGGTCCCAAATTGCAAGCCTACCCCGAAACCCGCCGCGACGGCCTCGTCGAGGATCAGTTCGGCGAGGCGATCGCAGATCCCTATCGCTGGCTGGAGAATGACGTTCGCGAGGACGGTGAGGTCGCGAAGTGGGTCGATGCGGAAAACAAGGTCACCGAGACCTATCTCGCGGCACTTCCCAGCCGGGACGCGATCCGCAAGCGCTTGGAGACGCTGTGGAATTACGAGCGCTACGGGGTGCCCCGGAAGCGCGGCGGCCGCTATTTCTACACCTATAACAGCGGCCTGCAGAACCAGTCGGTGCTGCTGGTCCGCGACGGGCTCGACGGCAAGCAGCGCGAGCTGCTCGATCCGAACCGTTGGGCCAGGGACGGAGCGACCGCGCTCGACGAATGGCGCCCGTCGAACAATGGCGACCTGCTGCTCTATTCGATCCAGGACGGCGGCAGCGACTGGCGCACGCTGCGCGTCATCGACGTCGCGACGGGCAAGGCGCTGGACGACGAGATCAAATGGGTGAAGTTCTCGGATCTCGCCTGGGATGGCGACGGCCGGGGCTTCTATTATTCGCGTTTCCCCGCCCCCAAGAACGGCGAGGCCTTCCAGCAGCTCAACCTCAACCACCAGGTTTATTATCACAGGATCGGGACGCCGCAGTCCGAGGACAGGCTGCTCTACGCGACGCCTGGCCGGCCGCGGCTGAACCACAGCCTGGAGACGACCCAGGACGGCCGCTATGCGCTGGTCACGTCGAGCGAAGGCACCGACGAGCGCTACGAGCTGACCCTGTTCGATCTGGCGGAACCCAATGCCAGGCCGCGCAAGCTGGTCACCGGTTTCACCAACGAATGGGCACTGGCGGGCAGCGTCGGCAGCAAGCTCTATTTCCGCACCAACCTGAAGGCGCCACGCCAGCGGGTGGTGGTGCTCGACGCGGCGGAGAAGAAGCCGAAGCCGGTCGAGATCATCCCCCAGACCGCCGACACGCTGGTCGGCGTCTCGTTGGTCGGGAGCCGGCTGATTCTCGCCTATCTGGGCGATGCCAAGACCGAGGCGCAGCTGTTCGAGCTTACCGGCCAGCTGGTCGGTCCGATCAACCTGCCCGATATCGGAACCGGGGCGGGCTTCGGCGGGCGCACCGGCGATCCCGAAACTTTCTTCAGCTTCTCCAGCTTCGCGACGCCCTCGACCATCTACCGCTACAACAGCGCGACCCGGAAAATGGAGGAGTTCATCAAGCCGGAGCTCTCCTTCGACCCGGCCGACTATATCGTCGACCAGCAATTCTATCGGTCGAAGGATGGCACCGAGATTCCCATGTTCGTCGCGCGCAAGAAGTCGACCGGGCCGGGCGCGCCGGCCTTGCTCTACGGCTATGGCGGCTTCAACATCTCGATGACGCCGGGCTTCTCACCCGCGATCCTCGACTGGATGGAGATGGGTGGCGTCTACGCCGTCGCCAATCTTCGCGGCGGCGGCGAATATGGCAAGGTCTGGCACGATGCCGGCCGCCTCGCGCGCAAGCAGAACGTGTTCGACGATTTCATCTCGGCCGGCGAATATCTGATTTCCAGCGGGATCAGCGCCAAGGGGCGCCTGGCGGCGATGGGCCGGTCGAACGGCGGCCTGCTGATCGGCGCGGTGGTCAACCAGCGGCCGGACCTGTTCGCCGCCGCCAATCCGGCGGTGGGCGTGATGGACATGCTGCGCTTCAACCGTTTCACCGCCGGGCGCTACTGGGTCGACGATTATGGCGATCCGGGCAAGGAAGCCGATTTCCGGGTGCTGCGCGCCTATTCGCCCTATCACAACATCAGGGCGGGCAGCGATTATCCGGCGATCATGGTGACGACCGCCGATACCGACGACCGCGTCGTGCCTGGGCACAGCTTCAAATATGCCGCCGCTTTGCAGGCGGCGCAGATCGG
Source organism: Sphingomonas sp. Root720 (assembly GCF_001428605.1). GTDB lineage: Bacteria > Pseudomonadota > Alphaproteobacteria > Sphingomonadales > Sphingomonadaceae > Rhizorhabdus. Next base: position 330,127 of record NZ_LMID01000013.1, on the reverse strand, counting down.
GGCCAAGCCGCACCTGATCCGCATCGAGACCCGCGCCGGTCACGGGTCGGGCAAGCCGACCGATAAGATCATCGACGAATATGCCGATCTCTGGGCCTTCATGGGCTATTGGACGGGGATGGCGCTGGCGAAGTGAGGGCAGGGGATGGCGAAGGGGGGCGGTTCTATGCGGTTCATCGGATTGATCCTGCTGTCGCTGGCGGCGGCCACGCCGGTCGCCGCTTCGGTTTATAAGGATTTCGTCGGGGTCTGGGACGCCCGGGATGCGACCTATCGGACGGAGCGCGAGGCGCTCGACGCCCGCGCCAAGTCCGCCGCGACGCGCGCGGTCGAGGCGCTGGTGATGAGCGCGCCCGAGGCGCCCGAGGATCTGGTGGTGGCGCTGGCCGACGCCTGGTCGCTGTCCGAGCTGGTCGGCCGGGGACAGACATTGTGGGCCCTGCGCGAGCATATGGCGGCTCGTCCCTCGGCCGCGCTTTCGGAGGCGTGGATGCAGGGCAAGGTCGATGAGCTGCGCCGCCGCCAGGCGGAGGCCAACATGATCGAGCGGCAGATCGACATCCTCAAGGGGCGCGACACGGTCAGCGTCCAGCATTGGATCGCGGCGCTCGAGCAACTGTCGATGATGCGCGGGAATATTTCCGGGGCGGCCGCCGAACTGGCCCTGATCGACCAGAATCTCAGGAGCTACTACAGGGCGCAGTCGCAGGAGCCGAGCGGTCTGGCGGTGACGCTCTGGGCGGGCGCCCTCGATGCCCTGCGGTCCGCGACGCGGCGGAGCCAGGACGATTTCCAGGACTGGAGCGCGACCTGCGCCCGCACGGGAAGCTGCGTCCGGCAATGAAGCCGGCCGGCGGCCATGACGGGGTGCCGATTATTCAGCTCACCGCAATCTGCTGGCGGTTAATCGCTATCTCCATCATCGTAGGCGTAGCATCTTTCGGGGCATCGACATGATCAAGGCACTCATCGGTTCGGCGGCGGCACTGGCTCTGGTGGCTGGAGCGGCGGCTCCCGCGGCGGCACGGCCCTATTGGGGCGGGCACCATCATCGTGGCGGCGGTGGCGACACCTTCGGCAACATCCTGCTCGGCGCGATCATCGGCGGCGGCGCGATCGCGATCGCCTCTTCGGCCAGCAAGAACAAAGCCGAGCAGATCCCCTCGCGACGCGGCGACGACCAGCGCGACGACCTCCGCGAGTCGGGCGAGGACGCCCGCCAGGTCGCCTCGATCTGCACCGACGCGGTCGAGAACATGGCGCGCGGCCCGGTTTCCTCGGTCGACTCGGTCGGCCGCGACGGCCCCGATGGCTGGCGGGTCGACGGCGTCGTCCGTGGCGAGCGCGGCGACAAGCATTTCTTCTGCGCGGTCCGCGAGGGCCAGATCGAGACGGTCGACTTGGGCGATCGGATGGCGGCACGCTGATTCCGGCCTGCGGGTTACGGTGAAAAGGCCCGTCCCTGGATCGGGGGCGGGCTTTTTCATGCCCTTTCTCTGGACAGTCGCGCCGCCGGCCATTATCGGCTCGGCATGACAGCCCAGCTTCCCGCCGCCGCCCCGAAGCCCAGCCAGCCGCAGGAATCGATCCTGATCGTCGACTTCGGCAGTCAGGTCACCCAGCTCATCGCCCGAAGGGTCCGCGAAGCGGGGGTCTATAGCGAGATCGCGCCGTTCAACGCGGCCGACGAGGCGTTCGACCGACTCGATCCCAAGGGCATCATCCTGTCGGGCGGCCCGGCCTCGGTCGCCGACATGGGGTCTCCCCGCGCGCCGCAGCGTTTCTTCGAGGCGGGGGTGCCGATCCTCGGCATCTGCTACGGCCAGCAGACGATGTGCCAGCAACTCGGCGGATCGGTGACGCCCAGCCATGACAGTCGCGAGTTCGGCCGCGCCTTCATCGAGATCAAGAGCCGCTCGGCGCTGTTCGACGGTCTGTGGAAGGAAGGCGAGCACCACCAGGTGTGGATGAGCCACGGCGACAAGGTCGATGCGCTGCCGTCGGGCTTCGCGCCGGTCGCGGTGTCGGAGGGCGCGCCCTATGCCGTCACCTCGGACGAGAAGCGCCGCTTCTACGGCGTCCAGTTCCACCCCGAGGTCATCCACACCCCCGACGGCGGCAAACTGATCGCCAATTTCGCGCGGCATGTCTGCGGTCTCGCCGGCGACTGGACGATGGCCGAGTTCCGCGCGACCAAGATCGCGGAGATCCGCGAGCAGGTCGGCGACGGCAAGGTGATCTGCGGCCTGTCCGGCGGCGTCGACAGCGCGGTCGCGGCGGTCCTGATACACGAGGCGATCGGCGACCAGCTCACCTGCGTCTTCGTCGACCACGGCCTGATGCGGATGGGGGAGGCCGACCAGGTCGTCAGCCTGTTCCGCGAGCATTACGGCATCCCGCTCGTCCATGTGAACGCCGAGACGTTGTTCCTCAACGGCCTCAAGGGCGTCACCGATCCCGAGGCCAAGCGCAAGTTCATCGGCAAGACCTTCATCGAAGTGTTCGAGGCCGAGGCGAAGAAGGTCGGCGGCGCCGACTTCCTGGCGCAGGGCACGCTCTATCCCGACGTGATCGAGAGCGTCAGCTTCACCGGCGGCCCGTCGGTGACGATCAAGAGCCACCACAATGTCGGCGGCCTGCCCGAGCGGATGAACATGAAGCTCGTCGAGCCGCTGCGCGAGCTGTTCAAGGACGAAGTCCGCGCGCTAGGCCGCGAGCTTGGCCTGCCCGAGATCTTCGTCGGCCGCCACCCCTTCCCGGGGCCCGGCCTCGCGATCCGTATCCCGGGCGAGGTGACCAAGGAGCGCTGCGATATCCTGCGCAAGGCCGACGCCGTCTATCTCGACGAGATCCGCCGCGCCGGCCTCTACGACGCGATCTGGCAGGCCTTCGCGGTGCTGCTGCCGGTACGAACCGTTGGCGTCATGGGCGATGGGCGCACCTACGACTCGGTCTGCGCGCTCCGCGCCGTCACCTCGACCGACGGCATGACTGCCGACGTCTACCCGTTCGATGCCGCTTTCCTCAGCCGGGTCGCGACCCGCATCGTCAACGAGGTGCAAGGTATCAACCGGGTGACCTACGACTATACGTCGAAGCCGCCGGGCACGATCGAGTGGGAATGAGCGCCGCGTAGTCGGGTGTCGTCGGCCGACGGGCGTTCCGTCCCATGGCCGGCCGGCAACCCAGTTCTCGCATGACAAGGCGTCGCTCACCGCTTACACGCGACGCGTGCATCTCCTCCGCCGCTTAACCACGAACCACCGCGTGCTTGCCGGCGCGCTGTTGGCGCTGGCGGTGATGATGAGGATGTTCGTGCCCGCCGGCTTCATGCCGACCTTCGACCATGGCCGGATCGTCGTCAGCCTCTGCTCGGGCAGCGGCCCCATGACGATGGTGACGACGACGCCGGGTCTCGAGCATGGCAAGCCGGGTGAAAGCCAGCACGGCGGAACCGAACAGCCATGCGCGTTTTCCGGCTTGTCCGCGCCATCGCTGGCTGCTGCCGATCCGGTCCTGCTCGCGATCGCGATCCTGTTCGTCATGGCGCTCGCGTCGCGTCCGACGGTGCCGTCCGGCGTTGGGCAGCGACCCCATCTTCGACCGCCGCTCCGGGGTCCTCCCGCCACCAACTGACATATCCGTCGCATGACCGGCCGTTGCTTGCCCGCGCCTCTGCGGAGGGCCGGCGCTTCGTGGACATGCGGTTTGTCTCGAGACTGCGCGGCGCGCGTTCGACGCCGGCGCAAGGCGCCCGAAAGATGCAATTCCGATGAAGACTTCGTTTATCGCCGTTACGGCGGGCCTGCCCGTCCCACCCGCATCCGCGCAGCTTGCGCGCCTCGTGAGCGCACCCCTCCATGCTCGGGCGACATTGTCGTGACCTCGAAGCCCGATGCGCAGCTGTGTGCCGCCCCGATCGACGGCAGTGGGCGGTGCGATCATCCGGTTGGAACGGCGGCGCGCTCGGCTGGTCCCGAAGGCGCGGCGCTCTACCGCACGATCTGGCGCTGGCATTTCTATGCGGGCCTGTTCGTGCTGCCGTTCGTCCTGATCCTGTCCGTGACCGGCGCAATCTATCTGTTCAGGCCGCAGATCGACCGCTGGGAGGAGCGCGCATGGCGCGGTCTCGGGACAGAAGGCACCGTGTCGCCCGACGCCCAGCTCACCGCCGTGCTCGCTGCGAATCCGGGGCTTCGTTTCAACAGCTATCGGCTGCCCGAACATCCGGGTGACGCCGCAGCGGTCGGGTTGCTCCTGCCCGGCGGCGCCAAGCGCGACGTGTTCGTCTCGCCACAAGGCGAGGTGCTCGGGGCGCTCGATCCCGACGCCCGGATCTCCGCGACCGTCGCACGCATCCACGGCTCGTTGCTGCTCGGTCGTACCGGCGACTGGCTGGTCGAGCTGGCGGCAAGCTGGACCATCGTGATGATCCTGACCGGCCTTTACCTGTGGTGGCCGCGTCCGTTCCGGTTCGCCGGTACATTCTGGCCGCGCCTTTCCTTGCGCGGCCGGCCCCTGCTCAGGGATATTCACCGTGTCACCGGATTCTGGATCGCCGGGCTGCTGCTCGTCATGCTCGCAAGTGGCCTGCCCTGGGGCGGTGTCTGGGGTAGCGCGTTTGCATGGGCGCGGACCGAACTTGGCCTCGTCAAGGGACCGCAAGACTGGAAGATCGGCGCAGGCGGCGGCCATGCCGGCCACGATCATGGAGCGATGGCAATGCCGATGGCGGCATCGCCGGCGTCGGCGGGATTGCCGCTGTCCACGTTCGTCCGGAAAGCAGAGGCAGAGCATCTTGCGTTTCCGGCCCTGGTGCTGCCGCCCCATGCGGTTCAGCGGTTCGGGCCGCCGACCCGTAATGTCTGGACGGCAAAGTCCGAAGCGCAGAACCGCTGGCTCGACCGGCAGGTGACCTACGAACCCGTCAGCGCCGTTGAAACCGGCCGCCGCGGATTCGGCGATCAGCACATCGTCGATCGCATCGTGAACACCGGGGTCGCGTGGCATGAAGGGCAATTGTTCGGCTGGGTCAACCAGCTCATCGGCGTCCTCACCGCGCTCGCGCTGATCGGCATCAGCATCCTCGGCATTGTGATGTGGCTGAAACGGCGGCCGCAAGGGCGGCTGGGCGCACCTCCGGCGATCGCCGTGGCAGGTAAAGGATGGTTGATCGCGAGTCTGGTCGTCCTGGCGATGTTGCTGCCGCTGTTCGGCGTTTCGCTGATCGCCTTGCTGATCGTCGACGGCCTTGTCCGTCGGTTCGTCGCCACGCCCCACACTCCCGGCGCGCTGGGCGGCCCGTCATGATACCCGCGCCGACCATCTTATCGGCGGGGTGCCGCCCGCCTGTTACAGCGTTCGGACGTCTCGCCGACTGTGCATGCGCAGACAGCAGGGAACGAGATCTCGGGTCTTTTTGACGTTACGTAGGTTCCCCGAGAGACCGCAGGGCAGATGGCGTCGACTATGGCCGTCAACTGAAACGAGCAGCCCGGACGTCTGCATCTAAGTCATCGCAGCTTGGCGCGGCATGTTGTAGCGGGAACAGGATAAGTGCGGCTGGGCGACGATCTCGCATGGCATGCCATGCAAGCGGACGAGGCGCTGGCGAACCTCGACAGCCGCCGCGCCGGTCTCGACCAGCAAGAGGCGCGCCAACGGAAGGCTCGGTTCGGGCCGAACAGCCTGCCGTCACCGCCGCCGCCAAATCCCCTTTTCCGTCTGCTGGCGCAGTTCAACAGCGCGCTGATCTATTTCCTTCTCGCTTCTGCCGCCGCCGCGCTGATGCTGGGGCATATGGTCGACGCGGTGGTCGTGTTGTTCGTGGTGTTGATCAACGCGCTTGTCGGGTTCGTCCAGGAGGGCAAGGCCGAACGGGCGCTCGGTGCGATCCGCGATCTCATAGCGCCGCATGCGACGGTGCTGCGTGACGGCGCGCGCCAGACGGTGGCGGCGTCCGACCTCGTACCGGGCGACGTAGTGCTGCTGGAGGCCGGCGATCGGGTTCCGGCGGATGTGCGCATCGTGCGCGCCCACGGACTGACCATCGACGAGGCATTGCTGACCGGCGAGTCGGTCGCGGCGGACAAGCAGGAGGCTGCGGTCGCTGTCGAAAGCGCGCTGGGCGAACGCCGTTCCATGGCCTTCTCGGGGACGCTTGTGGCGGGCGGGCAGGCGACGGGCGTGGTCACGGCCACAGGGAGTCGGACGCAGATCGGGCACATCAGCGGACTCGTGCAATCGGTCGAAGAGGTGACGACGCCGCTTCTCCGGCAGATCAACAGCTTCGCACGGCGATTCACGGCACTGGTGCTGGCGGGGGCAGCACTGCTGTTCATTTTCGCCGTGGTGATCCGAAACTATGACTGGTCCGATGCGCTCATCGCGGTCGTGGCCCTTGCCGTCGGAGCCATTCCCGAAGGCCTGCCCGCCGTCATCACTATTACCCTCGCCATCGGCGTCCAGCGGATGGCGGCGCGCAAGGCGGTAATCCGCAAGCTGCCGGCGGTGGAGACGCTGGGGGCCACGTCGGTGATCTGTACCGACAAGACCGGCACGCTGACGCGCAATGAGATGACCGCGCGCCGGATCGTCGTCGCCGGACACGAGATTCGCGTCTCGGGATCGGGCTATGGGCCGGAGGGGGCGCTGACGGCCGAAAACCATGACGACGATATCGCGGCGGTGGCTACCGCTTCCCCCATCATCCGCGCCGCGCTGCTGTGCAACGACGCCCGTCTGCGCCAGGCGAAAGCGGGCTGGATCGTTGAAGGCGATCCCATGGAGGGAGCGCTTGTCGCGCTCGCAATGAAGGCCGGTTTCAACCCCGACCATGTGCGCGACGAATGGGTCCGTCTCGATGAAATCCCGTTCGACGCCATGCATCGCTTCATGGCGACGCTGCATCGGGCGCCCGATGTCGGTGGCGTGATCATGATCAAGGGCGCCCCGGAAGCCGTGTTGGACATGATCCCGGCCGGCGACCGCGCAGGCTGGGCGGCGAGCGCCGCCACGGCGGCCGCGGCGGGCGAACGCGTCCTCGGCTTCGGGATGAAAAGACTGGCCGCTCCGCAGGACGATCTGTCCTTCGACGATCTTGGAGAGGGGGTGGAGTTTCTCGGTCTGATCGGCTTCATCGACCCGCCTCGGGAGGAGGCGCTCGCAGCCGTCGCGCAATGCCGGTCGGCCGGCATCGCGGTCAAGATGGTCACCGGCGATCACGTTGCCACGGCACTCGCGATCGCGCGTCAACTCGACTTGGCCGACGATCCCAAGGCAATGACGGGCGCCGAGCTCGACGCGGTTTCCGACGACGATCTGGCGATCGCCATAGCCGATATTTCGGTCTTTGCGCGCACAAGCCCCGAACATAAGCTGCGCATCATCCAGGCTCTCCAGAAGGGTGGTGCGATTGTCGCGATGACCGGTGACGGCGTGAACGATGCGCCCGCGCTCAAGCAGGCGGATGTCGGGACGGCAATGGGCCTCAAGGGAACTGAGGCTGCCCGCGAGGCGGCGCACATGGTTCTCCTCGACGACAATTTCGCCTCGATCGTCGCTGCCGTCCGGGAAGGGCGCACCGTCCATGACAATATCCGCAAGGTCATCGCCCTGACTCTGCCTACCGATGGTGGCGAGATGCTGGTCATCGTCCTTGCCATCGTGCTGGGCTTCGCGTTGCCGATGACGGCGACCCAGATCCTGTGGATCAACCTGGTCACGGCGGTCACGCTCGGGCTCGTGCTGGCGTTCGAACCCGCGGAGCCGGGCGTCATGTGCCGGCCGCCGCGCGCCGCCGACGCGCCGCTGCTGTCCCCCTTCCTGCTCTGGCGGATCGTCCTCCTGTCGCTACTCTTCACGGCCATGTCGCTGGGCATCTTCTTCCATGCATTGGACAGCGGGCGCGGGATCGAGACGGGGCGCACCATGGTGGTCAACATGGTCGCGGCGGCCGAGGTCTTCTATATGTTCAGCGTGCGCTATCTTCACATGCGCTCGCTGACCTGGCGCGGGGCGCTGGGGACGCCCGCCGTGCTTTGGGCGGTCGGCGGGGTCGTCGCCTCCCAGCTTCTGTTCACCTACGCGCCGTTCATGAACGACATTTTCGAGACCCGGCCGCTTACCATGGCGGACGGGCTTCTGATCATCGGAATAGCCGTTGGCCTGCTGCTCCTCCTCGAACTGGAAAAGCTGCTGATGCGGCGCCTGGGATGGTTTGCGGAAGTGAGGCCCTGACAGCGTTTGCGGGATCACCGGCGTGGATCTCCAATCCCGTCTCGAGCCGGCCGAAATCCTGGGTCAGCGCCACTCGGTGAGGGTTTTGGCTTGCGCGTCCTCGAAGGCCACCTGCGTGAACTCGACATTGATCACGCATATCGGGTGTTCGGCGGGCACCTCATTGCGGCAATGGATCGGCTGGCCGTCGGCGAAGGCGACGATGCGGCCGTTGAGCCGCAGGCGGAAATCACTCGGCAGGGCTTCGGCCTCCTGCCGCATCGTAAAGGCATAGGGGCGCTTGCCTCGCCGCAGATTTCTCGGTGTTTCCGGCAGGAAAAACTGCGCCAGCGCCACGGTCTGGCGGACGGAAACATCGGTCGGGTCCGAAACGCCGCCCGCACCGTCGCGAACGGGGCAAGCTTCCGATACCGTCCACGGTCGCGGTATCCAGAAACCCTCGACAGCTTCGAAAGCGGTGTCTCCGGCAAGCTTACGTACCCAGTTCTCCGCGTCCCATCGTTCGGGATGCGCAATCAGCTTCAGGGCTTTGGTCTTCGGGTCATAGGTCCAGCCGGCCCAAAAAATTTCGCCTTCCGAGATCGGCCCATCACAGCCAAACGGCAGGCGTAGCGTGAAAGCGCGACCCACCAGCTCGGCATTCTGCGGAGGGGGCGGGCTGCCGGAGGCCGTCGCATCCGCGGCCGCGGAAACGGCCGCCAGCAGGCCGGCCCGGTCGATCGGGCCGCTGCTGATCGGCGCTTCGGGGAGGGGCGTGGTCTCGACCTCGGCCGGCGCAACTGTCGCCTGTTGCATGGGAACGGCCGGGGCCACGCTTCGACGGCCCACATAGAAACCCGCCGTCGCCGCAATGACAATGCCGAGCATCCCGGCGGCTACCCAGACAGGGCTCCACGTTCGATCGGCGGCGCGTTCCATCGAGTCATCCTAGCAGAGACGGCCTTCATATGAACCCCGGCGCGGCCGGGGAGGGCACCGCCCCGTGTCGGGCCCGTGCCGTCGTAAAATGAGGTCGCGGTCTGCGGGGCGAAGGCTAATATGCTAGGCACACCTCCATGCCCCTCGACCAGATCATCACATTGCTCGTTCTCGTCGGCGTTATAGCCGCGCTCGTCCTCGACAAGGCGCGCGCCGATGTGGTCGCGCTCGCCGGGGCGGCGCTGCTCCTCATTTCCGGCGCGGTTCGACCCAGCGAGGTCCAGGGCGCGTTCGGAAGCCCCGCCATCGTTACCCTGGCGTCGCTGTTCGTGATCGCGCACGCCATGGAGCTTTCCGGCCTGCTCGATCTGCTGATCCGTAAGGCGGTGGCGCTGTGCCGGCGGATCGGTTCGGCCGGCCTGTGGATTCTCATCGGACTGTGCGGCATGGCGTCGGGCGTCCTCAACAACACACCGATCGTCGTTCTGGCGGCTCCCGTGGTCCGGGACGTAGCGACGTCGCTCCAACTGTCGCCGAAGCGCTATCTCATGCCCTTGTCCTATGTCGCGGTGCTCGGCGGCACCTGCACGCTCATCGGCACCTCGACCAATCTCCTGGTGGACGACATGGCCCGCTCGTCGGGCCAACCCGCCTTCGGCCTGTTCGAGATCACCCCGGTCGGGCTCGCCGTGGCCATAGCTGGCGGGCTCTATCTCCTGCTATTTTCCGGTCGCTTGCTGAATAGGGTACCGGATCGGTCGCCCGTCCGGCATGTTCTCGACGAACGCCATGCCGTTTCGCACGTCGACCTGGCGGGCGATGCGATCGGCGACGTGGAGGATTTCGCCGAGTACAGGCCGCTGTCGGCGGTCAAGGCCGCCGTCGCAACGACTGTCTTCGTCGCAGTCATCGTGATCGCGGCGCTCGGTTTCGCGCCGATCGCCGCGTCCGCCTTCGCTGGTGCGGTCCTGCTCATCCTGCTCCGCGTGATCGGGCCAGACGAAGCCTATGGCGGGCTTCGTCCGCACATATTGCTCCTCATTGCCGGCATGGTCGTCATCGGCATCGCGCTCGAGCAAACCGGGCTGGCGGCCACCGCCACCGACCGGCTTGTCGGATCGGTCCAGGCATTTGGCCCGCTGATGGCGCTCATTCTGCTGTACGGCGCGACGCTTCTGCTGACCGAACTTCTGTCGAACGCCACCGTCGCGGTCCTGGTCACGCCGATCGCGGTGGCGCTTGCCGAAAGCCTGAGCGTGAGTCCGCGACCCTTCCTCGTCGCGATCATGATGGCCGGCAGCGCCGCTTTCGCGACCCCGTTCGGGTATCAGACGAATGTCCTCGTCTATCAGATGGGTGGCTACCGCTATCTCGATTTCATGAGGGTTGGTCTTCCACTAAACCTGCTGACCTGGGCGGTCGCGATCGTCGCGATCCACTGGTTCTTTCCGTTCTGAAGGCATTACAGGCGCGGCCGGCGGATTCCGCGCGGGTATCGGGCCATTGCGAAAATAATGGTCGGCCAGAAAATCGTGTTCAGGATGTCGCTGCCCGTATCGGGCATCCATCGCCCATGATTGAGCCGGTCGAGCAGCTCGTTGAGGGCTTCGGCGAGATATATGCAGGCGAGCGGAACCGGCGAAGCGAATGATCGGCGGAAGATCAGGCGGGAGAGAACGAAGATCGCCATTCCCGCATGGACGTGCAGAAGAGTGTCCAATAATCCCGTGGTTTCGCCCACGGACATGATCAAGCGACCATAGGCTCCGCTCAGATCCAGCAGGCGCTCCAAAAGCGGCATGCTGCCTTGCTGGCGGCAAATGCCGACGGGGTCAACAAGCCGGTTGCCCTGCCGGCCTTCTACAGGCTCCGTGCGGTCCGAGCGTCGCTTCTGGCCGCAATCGTCGGCGCCTGGTCGACCTTCACCCAGTCGCGACCGTTCGACGACTGGCGGATGACGAACCGGTATCCGCTGGCGGCCAGCTGGTCCCAAGTCATGATAGCGGCTTTGCGATTATCGACCACCAGGGTCTCGCGACGGCCGTTTCGACTGACCTCGACCGTCAGTACCGAGTGGATCTCGTTCGTCTCGGTAAAGACGGTAGCCAGACGCAGCGTGCTCGCGGGCCAGCCGAGGTTCAGTAGTCTTTGTCGTGCGGCAAGGGCTATGTCCTCGCAATCCCCGGCGGTCGTTGCCGGGGTCCAGAATTCATTGACGTGAAACTGCTGCGCGTCCGCCACATAGCGAATCTTCAGGATCTGGGCCTGGGTACCCCGCAACTGGCTCCAGCTCTGCGTATCGAGCGGCATCGCCTGGCAGGAGGGGTCGGAGGGGCTGCGTTTGCAGAAGTCCAGCCATCCGACCGGCGCAGGGACCACGGCTCCATCGCCAAGCCGGGTTCCGACCGGTATCGTCGCCTGGCAGGCCGCCAACGCGATCAGGGGCGCGCACGCGACCAGTCTCCGGGTGGCGGGCGCGACGCGGCGGTCGGTCCTGCCCCGCCAATTGCGCGGCGACAGCTTATGGACGACCGCTGCAAATCCTGTCCGGACCGTCGGCGGCTTCAGGCGAAGATCTTCGCCATTGTCGGGGGGAGGAACTGACACGCAACAACTCCTGCTCGGTATCCTACGCTTCGCGAGCAATCGACGGCGCTCATTGGAGGCGTGTGCTTCTCCTAGGGCCTAGCGATTAAGAAAAAGTATAGAGCGAGCTTCCTCATTGGACGTCATCGTCAAGTTTCGCGATGATCTCCGCCCGCGCTCGACTGCCGCAACCGACCTTGAGGCGCGCGCTTCGGCTGGGCATTGCTTCAGCCCATTTGATTGCGGTGCGTGCTAACCGACGGAAGCGCCATGTAACAGGCGTGAACCTGAGCGTCGTTAAGGACGCGTCATCATCCGCCGCAGCGGCATGGCCCGACGACGATGCCTACCGGATACGGATCTCGTTCCGGTACTACGGCCGCTCAGAAGAAGCGTTCGTTGATCTGAATGACATCCCCGGGCAGCAGCAGGGTATCTTGATCCACGGGTATTCGCTTGCTGGGATCGTTCGCGCGGATGAGTTCGATCTTGCTCTGCTTCGCGCGGTAGGTGAAGCCGCCGGCGAGGGCGATCGCCTTCAGGACGGTGATCCCGGCGACATAGGGATAGCTTCCAGGCGTGTTGACTTCGCCCATCACATAGAAAGGCCGGTAGTTCATGACGTCGATCGCGACGCGCGGATTGAGCAGATATCCGTCGCGGAGCTTGGCCTCGATTGCCGCGGTCAGCTCCGGGAGCGTCTTGGCGGCGGCGGGGATCGTTCCCAGGAGCTTCAGGGAGAGGTTGCCCGAGCTGTCGATCTCATACTCGCCGGTCACCTCCTCCTCGTTGGACACCGTGATGCGCAACTTATCGCCGGCGCCCAAATGATAGGCCTGGTTGGCTACGGGGGCTACGGGGGGCGAACCGGCCGTGGAGGCCGCAATCGGCGGCAATTGCGCCGCGCCGGAAGCCGCCGCCATACAGCCTGCACAAAGCCACGCGGTCAATCGAACAAAAACGCTTTTCCTTAACATGACCGACCCCGCTATGAAGGTGCGATCGTAGTGGGCGGCGTTGGCCATTTCAATGTGAAGAATTGCAGTGCGCAGTCTGTTTAACATGGCGGGGCTATGGCGAGGCAGGCCGCGCCCGGAGCCGGTCTTCCGAATCCCCGAGGATCTGCGGGTATATGCGGTGGGAGACGTCCATGGCTGCCTTGAATCGCTCGAGAAGCTCGAGGCGCTGATCGCTCGCTCGGCGGCCGGTTTTCGGGGGACCACGAACATAGTCTTTCTGGGGGACTATGTGGACCGCGGGCCCGATGTATCCGGCGTGATCGAGCACCTGAAAAGCGGGCGGTTCGCCGGCCACCCGGCATTCTTCCTCGTCGGCAATCACGAAGACATCCTGCTGCGGATATTCGAGGAACCGGCACTCATGCCCGCGTGGCTGCGCTGGGGGGGCATGGCGACATTGGCAAGCTATGGCGTGGGGCTTCCGCGAGGAGTCGGCCCCGACGAGCGGAATCGGATTTTGTCGGCTGCGCTGTACGAGGCGATTCCCCCGGCCCATCTGGAGTTTCTTCAGAATCTGCAGCTGACTATAAGTATTGGCGATTATCTGTTCGTTCACGCGGGCATTCGGCCGGGGCGACCCATGGCCAGGCAAAGCCGCAACGACATGCTGATGATCAGGGAGCCCTTCCTGAGCAGCCGCCGGCCACTTCCGGTGCGGGTCGTTCATGGCCATAGCGTGTCGTTCGAGCCCGAGATCCTGCCCTGCCGGATAGGCGTAGATACCGGCGCGTTCGCGACTGGCAATCTCAGCTGCGTGATGCTGGAAGGGGACCGCGCGGAAATTTTTTCGTCCGGTTCGATGCGATGAACGTGGATTTTGCACGAATTCCGCGGTGGGCCGACCGTTATGGCCTGGCTAACTGCCTGGAACATGGTCATCTTCCAGTTCGGTCAGATCTTGCGACCGTGTAGTTCAAGATTAATATTCTCTCGCATCGAAGACTCGCGCTCTAATTTATCCTTTCTTGCTTACCTTCTCGTCTTCGCGTATTCGTCCGTTTCTCGGTAATGCAAGACCGATGGGGGATCGTCATGCGAAATCCAGTCCGTAGAATTTCGCCGCGGCCGTCGTCGGCGCTGGTGGCTGTGGCGCTTTCGCTGTCGGTCACCGCGATAGTGCTTCCATATGCCTCGTTTGCCCAGGAGCAGACTGCCGTTGCCGGTTTGACGGTCGATCAGGCGGTAGAGCAGGCCAAGGCCAATCCGGCGCTGGCGGTCCAACTGGCCGCGCTCAATCCGCAGGCTGCCGTCGCCATCGCGACGGCCGTGCCCGAGGCGGCAGCGGCCATCGCGATAGCAAATCCTGCCATTGCGGTGCAGGTAGCGGCGGCGGTACCGGCGGCCGGGCCGGCGATCGCGGCCGCGCTTCCCGACCAGGCGGTTGCCATCGCACAGGCCGCGCCATCGGCGGCTGCCGCGATCGCAGCAGCCGTGCCCAGTGCCGCCGTGGCGATCGCACAGGCCGTGCCGTCCGCAGCGGCGGCGATCGCGGCCGCGCTTCCCGACCAGGCAGTCGCGATCGCAATCGCTGTGCCGTCGCAGGCGGTCCAGATCGCCGCCGCGGTGCCTGACGCCGCAGTTGCGATTGCAGAAAGCGTGCCGCAGGCGGCGGACCAGATCGCGGAAGTGGCGGACGATCAGAACGACGTGACGGTGGTCGACGTCGTGGAAAATCCAGCTCAGGATAACGTCAGCATTAGCTAGGCGTTGGAATTGCAGGTCGCGAATAGGGCGCGCGTCAGCATATCGGGCGTATATTCTCATCATCTTCCGAATGAGCCACAAGGGGGGCTTTCGAGTATGGTCGAAGCGTGGCGTTGGCGCATGATCGTGGCGCAGGGGGCTTTGGCGGTCGGCCTCGCCTCCGCTCTGGCAGGGGGCGCCAACGCGCAGGAGCGTGGATCCCGGCTTGAAGCCGAATTGGAAACGCCTCCGAAGCTGCCCGCTATCGGAGCAAGGCTTGGCGCCTTTCGCGCCTTTGTCGGCGGCACGGCCGGAGCCACCTATGACGATAACATCTATGCCCAGGACGGGGCGAAGGTGGATGACGTCTATTTCAAGCTTTCCCCCAATGTGAAGGTGTCGTCCGACACCAGCAGATACAAGCTGAACCTTGCTGCCGGCCTCGACCGGTACGAGTATTCGGACAGGACCAGCGAGAGCCGCACCGACTGGAACGTCAGCGGCGATGTCCTCACCGAACTGCTGCGCGATACCACGGTTTCCCTCAATTCCGGTTTCCGGCGGGCGACCGAGGAACGAGGTTCGCCGGACAGCCCCGTCACGGCCGTCTCGCCCGTTCGCTACGAAGCTTTTACGGCCGGAGGGGGTTTCGCGCGCGAGGTGGGCCGTCTCCAGGCACGAACCGTCGTCGACTATCAGGAACTGAACTATGACGATGGCCGCCGGGGAAATGGCACCATCATCAACAACGACGATCGCGACCGCAAGACGCTCTCCGGCGGCGGCGAGCTCAGCTACAGTTTTTCGCCAGGCTACCGGATATTCGCAAGGGCTTTGCTCGACCGCGTCTGGTATCGCCTGCCCGTCGACGACAACGGCTATAACCGCGACGCTCGCGGCTATCGTTTGACCGGAGGATTGAAGTTCGACGTCACGAATGTGATCGAAGGCGGGATCTTCGCCGGCTACATGCATCGAAGCTATAAGGACATAGTGTTCGACGACTATAGCGGCATCGCTTATGGCGCGAATGTTCGCTGGGCGCCGACGCGCCTGACGACCGTTCGATTTGCGGTTAACCGGGATGTTCAGGAGACCACCCAGATCGGCTATCGGGGCTATGTGTCGACCGACTTCGGCGTGCGCGTCGAGCATGAGCTCCGTCGCGAGATCACTCTGAAACTCGGCGCTCGATACGCCAAGAACCGGTATCTGCTGTCGTCGGCCATTCCCGCCGGCGGGGCGCTGTTGCATCGCGACGACGATCTGTATTACGCGAATGCCGGCGTCGACTATCTCCTCAATCGACAGTTCTTGATCGGCCTCGGCTGGGATTATGTGAAGCGGTCGTCCAATGCCGTGACATCCGATTATTCGCGAAACAAGATTTTCGGTTTCCTGAAGGTAACGCTCTGATCAAGCGTTACGGAGAGTTGTGTGAATTATATGGTAGGCGGCCCCGCATCCTTCATCCCGTCCGCGGTGGATGGAGGCAGGGGTTCAGTGATGAGAACCTGGCTTGCCGTCCTTCGCCGTCGCTGGCAGGTTCTCGCCGCTTGCGTCGTCACCATAACATTGCTGACGCTTCTGGCCGTCTTTCAGGTAACGCCCCGATACTCGGCCACCTCTTCGGTGGCGATCAACACGCAGAAGACCCAGATCGTCGATGCGACGCAGGTCGTCAGCGATGTCGCCGCGGATATCTCCGTCATGGAGACGCAGGCGACGATCCTTCACTCCCCTACGCTCATCGGCAAGCTGATCGACAAGCTGCATCTCGATCGGGACCCGGAGTTTTCGGCCTCGGCCAAAGCGTCGATGGACGCCGCGAAGCCTTCCTTCGACATATGGAAGCCATCGAGCTGGTTCGCGTCGACCGTCGATCAGGTTTCTCTGACGCCTGCGGCCCGAAAGAAGACCCCGCTCGAGGAGGCTCGTGATCGTTCGCGGCTGATCGACGTGGTCAGTGCGGCGGTCGATGTCAGGATCCGGCCGCGTTCCTATGTGCTGACGATAACCGCTACGTCGGAAAACGCGTCGAAGGCGGCGGTGATCGCCAATACCTTGGCTGAACTGTTCATCGCCGATCAGATCGAGACGAAGTATGATGCGACGCGTCGTGCCAGCGTCTGGCTCGAGAGCCGCGTTGCCGAGCTCAAGAGCGCGGCGGTGGCGGCCGATCAGGCGGCGTCATCCTACCGGGCGGCCACGGGCCTTGTGGGAGGAAGCGGCGGTTCCGTCGATAGCCAGCAGCTCAGCGAGATCAACTCGGCTTTGATCCTTGCGAGGGTCGCGCGAGCCGAGAAAGCCGCGCAACTCGGCCAGATCCGTCGCCTGACGGAGAGCGGGGCCGGCCTGGAAGCTTCGGCGGCGACACTGGAATCGCCGCTCATCCAAAGCCTGCGGCAACAGGAGGCCGAGGTTTTGCGGAAGCTGTCCGAGCTCAAGACGACCTTCGCCGCTCAGCATCCCAAGATCATCAATGCCAATGCCGAACTTCGCGATCTGCGTGAGAAGATCGCCGATGAGGTACGCAAGATCGGCCAGTCCACGGCGAACGACCTGGCCGTTGCCTCGGCTCGCGAAGCGGCCCTGGCCAGCAGCATGGCCTCCGCGCGCAGTCGCACCGGCGCGTCGAGCATGGCCGAGGTCCGCCTGCGCGAGCTGGAGCGGCAAGCCGATGCGGCCAAGACCCTCTACGAGACCTTTCTGAACCGCGCGAAGGAAACCCGCGAGCAGGTGGGGATCCAGACTCCCGATGCCCGCATCGTATCACAGGCCATTTTTCCGTTGGCCGCGTCTTACCCGAAAAAGGGAAAGACGGTGACCACCGCCGTTCTGCTGTCGATATTGTTGGGGTTCGGCCTCATCGTCTTGCTGGAACGGCTCGAGAATACCATCCGCAATCCCGATTATCTGGAAAAACTCTCGGATAGCCCGGTGCTGTCGCTCGTGCCGTTGGCCGACGAGGCGCCATCGATTCCCGAGGATATCGTGCTGGACAGCCCGTTGTCCCAGACCTCCGAAAGCCTGCGCACATTGCGCAATGCGCTTTCGATGGTCGATGTCGACACGCCGCCCAAGATCATAATGGTGACCTCTTCGCTGCCTGGGGAGGGTAAAACCTTCCTTTCGAGCACGCTGGCCCGATCGGCACTCGATGGTTATCGGCGTATCCTGCTCATCGACGGCGATTTGCGACGGCCGCGCATCCATAAGGTTTTCGAGCTGGAGAATCGCGCGGGCCTTTCCGACGTGGTCAGTGGCGCAGTTTCCTTCGAGGATGCCGTCCAGCACGATCCGCGCGCCAAGGTCGATATTCTAACGGCCGGCCGGCGCAGCCCGAGTCCCATGGATTTGCTGCGGTCCCAGCAAATGTCCAATTTCCTCCGGCAGATGCGCGAGCGCTACGATCTGGTGATCGTCGACACGCCGCCCTTCGGCCCTCTGGCGGATGCCCAGATCATCGCAAAGCTGGTGGACAAGATCGTGCTCGTCGTACGCTGGGGGGAAACGCCCATTCCCGTCCTGCGCAACATCTTGAGCCAGATGGCGCGATTGCAGGCGCCGCTGGCGGGGACGGTCCTGACCCAGGTCAACATGCGCCGCTATGCGGCCTATGGCTACGGAGACTATGGCTATTACTATCATCGCTATGGCTCCTACAGCTATGGGGCGGAAGCCTAGGATCGCCATCGCCGCTGCGGCGGGTGTCGTTGCGCTGTTCTGTGCGGGCGTTTCGGCTATCGCCCTCCGTGCGGCCGTCATCGCCCTGCCGACGGGCGGGATCATGGAACGCCTGCGCGGAGGCGCGCCTGTTTCCAAGGGCGAGCGCGTCGCGGCCGCCCGCGCATCCTATCGGGCGGGCCAGGTCTTCGAGACTGGCCGCTATTGGAGCGACGCCGCGCTGGCGGCGGCCGATCTCGGCCCCCGGGAGAGAGAGCGCGCTCTTCAAGGCACGAGTCTGGAGGCGCTGGTCGACGGAGCTCTGAAGAGCGCCCCCGCGTCACCGCAGAACTGGGTACGGCGGGCGGCATTCCAGCTTTCCGCGGGTGACGTGAAAGGGGCGCGGGTTTCGCTGGAGACCTCGCTCTTATTGGGTCGCTTCATGCCGAGGCTGACCGTGCCGCGTTTGCGGATCATGATCGAATTGCTCCATCGATCGGCCGATCCGGCGCTCGAGGCGTATATCGCCGAACAAATCCGGATCGCCGCCCGGACCGAGCCTCTCGCGCTCGCCCGATTTGCCGATCACGGAGCCGCCGAAGGCATTGCTCAACGCACTCTGGCGGGCGACTTCGCTCTCTATGACGCCTATCTCCGGGCGCTTGCGAGTGTCCGTGCCCAAAAGGCCAAAGAGGCGACGGCCAAGTGATCGACCCGGCGATTTCCCAAGACAGGGCGAACGAGCGCGCTCGATGGATCTGGATCGGCTTGCTGCTCCTGCTCGCTCTGCTTCCCATCCCGTTCGGCGGTAACCGTCCCTGGGCCTGGAGCGCCATGGTGCTCTGGGTCTCCATCCTGCTGGGGGGATATGCCCTGTCGACGGCGCTGGGACATCAAATGCTGGTATGGCGGCGTGCGCTGACCTTTCCCCTGGTCGCGATATGCCTGCTCATCGCATGGATTCTGTTTACGATCCTTCCGGGGACCGGCTTCTTTCACCCCGTCTGGCAGGTGGCGTCGGAAGCGATAGGGCATCCGCTGCCCGCACGCATGGCGCTGTCGGTCGATGCTGCTCTGGTGGGATTGATGCGGCTGCTCGCCTATATGGCGATCTTCTGGTTGAGCCTGCAATATTGCCGGGATCCGAAGCGCGCCGACCATATGCTCGTCTGGATCAGCTGGACGGGATTTCTGATCGCCCTGTACGGGCTGGTCAACTATTTCGCGGGCAATCCCTATCTTCTGTGGTTCGATCGCTTCGCGGCACAAACGGACGTGACCGCGACGTTCGTCAATCGCAACCATTACGCGACCTTCGCAGGAATGGGCCTGCTGTGCTCGTTCGGTCTGGCCGTCACGTCCTTTCGGGCGGCCTGGCTGCTCTCGGATCGAAGCCAGAAGAGGTTTTCGCGGACCATCGAATGCATCATCGGTCGTCCGCTGCTCTACTTCGTCATCATGCTCGTCATCGGCATGGCCTGGCTGCAGGCCCATTCACGCATGGGAACCTTCTCGGTGCTGGCCGGGCTAGCGGCGATGTTGTTGCTGATGATGGCGACGAACCTGATGCGACGGCGGCTTGCCCCCTGGCTCTTCGCCGCTCTTGTGCTCGCGCTTTTGTTTTTCGTGTCAGGCCACGCCACGCTTGCCAGGCTGGGCTCGACCAGCGAGATCGACCGCCTTCCGCTCTTCTCCGTCGTGGTCGACCAGATCGCGAGCGCGCCTTACACCGGAAGCGGCTATGGAAGCTTCGCGCAGTCCTTCGCGATGTATCGCGATCAGCGTCTGCCGACGGCCTATACCTATCTTCAGGCCCATAACGATTATCTGGAACTGGCTGCGGACCTTGGCATACCCGCCGCGGCGCTGCTCCTCAGCGCCATAGCATGGTGTGCGGCGCTCTGCTTTGTCGCTGTTTTTCGGCGGCAGCGCGGTCAGATATATCCGATCGTGGCGGTCGCCTCGACGCTCACGGTGGCGCTCCACGCGCTGCTCGATTTCAGTCTGCAGATACCAGCCGTTGCCGCACTTTACTCCGCAATCCTCGGAATGGGGGTGGCCCAAAGCTGGTCGGCGGAGCCGAAGCGCCACGAGCGGGCGAACGGCAAGCGAGCGATATCTGCGCACGCGTCCGCGCGGCGCGACGAGCCGACACGCGAAGCATCGGCCAGCTATGACGACTGAGGCAATTCCTTCTCGCGCCTGAAATCCATGAAGCGCGGACGGCCATTGTCGGGTGCGTCATGGCCTACCGGATTCCGGAGGCCGCCCGCTCGAAACCCTAGGTCCGGCGCAGGTAGCCGGCGCTTTCCAGGAACCACTGGTAGGTAAGGCGAATGCCCTCGTCCAAGGCGATATGGGCTTTCCAGCCCATGGCGCCCAGCCTCGACACGTCCAGCAATTTACGGGGCGTTCCATCGGGTTTCGAGGGATCGAACAGGATGCGCCCCCGAAAACCGGTGATATCGGCGATCAGCAAGGCGAGATCGGCGATCGATATGTCCTTTCCGCAACCCACGTTGATATGGCTGAGCATCGGCTGCGTGTTGGCGCGATAATCGTCTTCGGGAAGGTCCAGGACGAAGAGCGACGCTTCCGCCATGTCGTCGACATGCAGGAATTCGCGCTTGGGGGTGCCCGTTCCCCAGATCACGACCTCATCGCGGCCTTCCTCCTTCGCTTGGTGGAAGCGGTGGATGAGCGACGGAAAGACATGCGCATTTTCCGGGTGGAAATTATCGCCGGGGCCATAGAGGTTGGTCGGCATGACGCTGCGATAATCGGTCCCATATTGGCGGTTGTAGCTTTCGCAAAGTTTGATGCCCGCGATCTTGGCGATGGCGTATGGTTCGTTGGTCGGCTCGAGCACACCCGTCAGGAGCGCGTCCTCGGACATCGGTTGCGGCGCATATTTGGGATAGATGCAGGAGGATCCCAGGAACAGCAGCCGCCGGACACCGGCCGCATGGGCCTGATGGATGACATTGCACTCCATCATGAGATTCTCGTAGATGAAGTCGGCCGGATAGGTTGCGTTGGCGTGAATTCCGCCGACCTTGGCTGCCGCGAGAATGACTATGTCCGGACGTTCCGCCTGCATGAAGCGCCCGACCTCGGCCTGGTCGGTCAAATCCAGTTCCGAGTGCGACCGGAGGATGAGCGAGGCGTTCCTCACTTCCAATCGCCTGACGATAGCGGAGCCGACCATGCCGCGATGCCCGGCCACATATATGCGCTGAACCATGCGATTACCTACCTTGCGGGATCGGCGTATCGTAGCCGTGCGCCTTCAGTAGCGCGTGCCGGCGGGCCGTCTCCAGGTCGGCCGCCACCATCTCCGCACACATTTCGCGGGCGGTGATTTCCGGTCTCCAGCCCAGCCGCTCGATTGCCCTCGTCGGGTCGCCGAGCAGCGATTCCACTTCTGCCGGACGGAAATAGCGCTGGTCGACCCTCACGATCACGTCACCCGGCTTGACCGATGCGCTGATATTGCCCTCCACCGCATCGACGATGCCCTTTTCATCGACTCCGTCGCCTTCGAAGCGGAGCGTGATCCCCAGTTCTTCCGCCGACCACCTCACGAATTCCCGCACCGAATGCTGTTGGCCGGTAGCGATCACGAAGTCCTCCGGCTCGGGTTGCTGCAACATCATCCATTGCATCCGGACATAGTCCCTCGCGTGCCCCCAGTCGCGCAGCGCATCCAGATTGCCCATGAAAATACAGGCCTCGAGGCCTTGGCTGATATTGGCAAGGCCTCGGGTGATCTTGCGGGTCACGAACGTCTCGCCACGACGCGGGCTTTCATGATTGAAGAGGATGCCGTTGCAAGCATAGAGCCCGTAGGCTTCGCGGTAATTGACGGTGATCCAATAACCGTAGAGCTTCGCGACCGCATAAGGCGAGCGCGGGTGGAACGGCGTCGTCTCCCGTTGCGGAACTTCCTGGACGAGGCCGTAGAGCTCGGACGTGGAGGCTTGGTAGAAGCGTGCCTTCTTCTCGAGTCCGAGGAAGCGAATCGCTTCGAGCAGCCGCAGCGTGCCGAGGGCGTCGACGTCAGCGGTGTACTCCGGCGCCTCGAAGCTGACCGCCACGTGGCTCTGCGCGCCCAGATTATAGACCTCGTCCGGCTCCACTTCGCGCAGGATCCGGGTGAGGTTGGAAGTGTCGGTGAGGTCTCCGTAATGGAGCTTCAGCTTGGTATCGGGGGTGTGCTGATCCTGATAAATATGATCGATCCGCTGCGTATTGAACAGCGAGGCCCGTCGCTTGATGCCGTGAACCTCGTAGCCCTTCTCCAGCAGGAATTCCGCCAGATAGGATCCGTCCTGACCGGTGATACCCGTGACAAGGGCGCGCTTCATGGAACGGGCCTTCCATCGGGCCGGACGAACTGGGGAATTTTGCGCAAATTCTTCGCGAGCAGTGTCACCATTCCCCCGACGCCGTTCCTCTTGATTGCAACATAATCTTCACGACTCTTTCTGACGATCTGTTTCAGGGAACGGTTGCTTTCCCCGCCGACCCGCATCTTTATCAGCACCTGCGGTATATAGATCAGCCGAATGCGTCCTTTGACGATCCAGCGCAACATCGCATCGTAATCGGCGGCGATCCGAAGTTCGGCATCATAGGAGCCCCAGCGATCGAAAATTTCCCGCCGAAGAAAGAGCGTGGGATGGGGCGGCATCCAGCCGAACGCGATGTTACGCATAGTGCAACGTCCCGATCGCCAATATCTGATACTCCGTTGCGGGTCGGTCGAAGAGACATATTGAAGGTCGCCGTAAACACCATCGACAAGAGGGTCGAGAAAGGCGGCGGCCACTTTCTCCAGGACGAGGGGTGAGGCGTAGAAATCGTCCGAATGCATAAGGCCGATAATACCCCCCGTAGATCGGGCGATACCTCGATTGATTGCATCGTATATGCCATCGTCCTTTTGGGATTTCAGAATTATCGATTTGTTCATTAAGCATCCGATAAGGTCCAACGTCCCATCGGTTGATCCGCCGTCTTGAATTATATGTTCTACAGCCGGATAAGTTTGATTCTGTAGACTTTTTATGGCGTCGCCCAGCGTTTCGGCGCGATTATAAACCGCCGTTATGATACTTATTTTCGTCGAATCTATTCGCGATTCGGCCATTATCGTATCCGTTAATAGACATATATTTCTGTCCAAAAGCAACGCAGCGAGTACAAATCTTGCCCAAATTATTAGCTGCTGGCAAGGATAAGCTCTGCAAAGTCGCCGATTTGTCCTTGAGCCATGCCCGGCGAGGCGGGCCGACCAGCAAGACATCCGCGGGACCTCGGGCGTTCGAAAGGTCGCGCTTTCCCGCCGATCTTGGCTGCCATACGCGGTGACATGCGGCGCGCCCGGCGTCGGTTGCCTGCGCCGGGTCTCCCCCAACAGCGGATTGCATGCCAATCTTGATCTTGCGGCTTGACGAAGTCTTGGTAGCAAGTGCAGGTTCGCCAATCTTGCATGTGCCCGGAGGACACTCGGACAGGTCCTGGCCTTTAGTTCAGGCTTTCCCGTCCAAGGTCATTCCGCAATGAATTTCCTGCGGCCGTCTTCGGATCGAAATCGAAAATAATATTTACGATTTGCTGGTTCGCCCGGCTGGAGACGAGAACATCCTGTCTGACTTCTCGGCATCATATTCATATCGGGGGATTATGGCGCTCATTCAAAAGATAGTCGCTGGCGGACCAGGCCGAAAGACGCGGCTGCACACCGAAGAAGATCAGCTTATTCCCCTTTCGGAATTGCGCCACTTGCCGATGGCTGGCGGTCAATGGCTTTTCCGGAAGTTGGTCGGCACGCGACCGAGCGAGCCATGGTGGCCGATTCCCGCGATCCGGGAGGTCAGCGCTTACATGGGGAGCCGAGAATGCAGGGTCATAGAATTCGGCTCGGGCTCCTCGACCGCCTGGCTGGCGCGCCGCGCAGCATGCGTGCATGCGATAGAGGACAACGAAAGCTGGTTTCGCGAGACCAGTGCCCGGCTGAAGGCCTTGGGCTTCGGTAACGCGGAAATTTCCTGCAGGACGGGAGCGGATTATTATGATCTCTCGTGGATCGACGATCCTATCTGTGATCTTGCCATTATAGACGGAAGCTGGCGTTGGAAATGTATCGAAGCGGTATTGCCACATATGACAGCTGGCGGGCTGATCTATCTCGATAATTCCGATGCGGACAAAGATGCTCGTCACTACCCGCAGGACAACGATAAGAGGAAGGCCCAGTCTGTTCTGGCGCGCATAGCGGAGAGCAGACCCGCCGCGAGATTGTACAAGGTTACCGGCCTTATTTCCGGGGAGCTTCATGTAGGGTCCGGTACCTTTCTTCAACTAGGGTAATCGCTGCATCGTGGATGGGATTCGGGTTCGGATGAGATTGTGCCCGGGTGCCTGGACGAGGCTCGCGACGAGAAGTCCGCGTCCGTCGGACGCAGGTGTGGCATCATGAACTGGGGCGAACCGCCCATCGGCGCTGCCTCCGAGAAACTTGCCGATCTGGCATATGGCCTAGGGCGGGCGCTGCCAGTTAAGGAGGCGCGATGAATCCCTTCATCATCCTGCGAAGAAGGCGCGCTTCCGTCGATCCCTTTGTCGCCGCCGATCCGGCGATCGACCATTCCACACGCGTGGCCAAGGGCGGGGCCGTCGTCTTGGCGGGCTACGCCTTCACCATGGCGACCCAGATCGGGCAGATCGCCTTATTGTCCCGGCTCCTGCCGCCAGGCGATTTCGGCCTGATCGGACTGGCGACCGCGATCACCGCCTTCGTGAAGCTGTTTTCCGATACCGGCGTATCGAGTGCGACCGTGCAGCATCGGCGTATCGACCATCTGCTTGTCAGCACGCTTTATATGATCGAGTTGCTTGTCGGCGTGGGGCTGATGCTGATCTGCTGGGCGATCGCGCCGGCCGCGGCGTGGTTCTTCCACGATGGCCGCCTGACGATAATTATCATGGCGCTGGCGCTCCAGATCCCTTTGGCGGCGCTCAAGTCGCAACATCGAGCGCTGATCGCGCGGCGGATGGATTTTAGCTTGATCCAGCTCGGATTGGTGCTGACGGCGTTGAGCGGCTTTGTGGTATCGGTATTGCTGGCTTGGCTGACAGCTGCGGGCTATTGGTCGATCGTAGCCGGTTCGCTGGTATCGGCGATTGTCGACCTCGTCTTTACCTCGGCCTTTTCCGGCTGGAGGCCCGGTCGCGTGAGTCACTTCCGCGGGGCAGGCGCTTCGCTCCGCTTCGGCCTCAATATCATGACGGCCAACTTCATGGGTTGGCTGTGGCGCCAGTCGGACAACCTGCTCGTGGGCTATCATTGGGGAACGGTCTCGCTCGGCTACTATACACGCGCCTATTCGCTCATGCTGTTGCCCCTGCAGATCATCGGCGGGCCCCTCGGTTCGGCATTGATACCCATATTCAGCCGCTTGCAGGATGCGCCCGAGGAATGGAACATTCTCTATCGCCGCAGCGTGCGGGCGCTCACCGCGACGGTCGCCCTCGGTGCCCTGAGCCTGACGATCGCCGCGCCGATCGTCATCGCCGTCGTCATGGGACCCGGATGGGACGAAAGCGCAAAAATCTTCGGGATTCTCTGCATCGCCATCCTGCCGGGATCGGCGTGGGAGCTTTCGCGGATCGCATATATTTCCCTCGGACGTTCGGATATGATGGTCCGGTTCACGCTCGCATCGGGCATTCTGCATGTCCTGGCCTTCGTCGTCGGGGTACGGTTCGGGCCGGTGGGCGTCGCTTGGGGCCTGGCAATCGCATCCTGGATCATGGCGCCGCCAGCCTTTTACCTGGCGGCGCGGATCGCTTCGATGTCTCCCGTTATTTTCCTGCGAGAACTCTCTCCCGTGCTACTGGCCTGGGTTGTGGGCACGGCAGGAGGCGCGGCCCTTGCGAAGCTGCTGCCCATCGAGCCCGAATGGTTTCGCATCCTCGCGGCGACGGGTTGCGGGATATTGCTGTTCGTCCTGACCTTGCTCGCCGGCACCTTCCACGACCCGGGCTGGCGGTCGGACGCGCGTCTGGTTCGTCAAAAAATGCATGCGGCATTGGCAGGTTGACATGGAATACGAGCACAAATGACGAAGGCCGATCCGACCGAACGCCGGCTCCATGTGGTGCTCATCGGCTATGCCCATGGACATGGCGGCATCCAGACGCATTGCCATTGGCTGGCAAAGGGGCTCAGCGACCGCGGCCATATCGTCGAGTTGCTCTCGCCCGCGCCGATGACCGGCCAGGCGGCCTCGCTGCCCCACCGCGCCGATTATGCGATAGCCGAATATCGCGGCTGGCGCGACGTTTGGCGCCTTGCGCGTGCGCGGAGCGGGAAGAGCGACGCCGTCGTCATTACGGGCACGGGTTGGAAGGCGATGCTGCTCGCCTTCGCGTTGCGCCCGACCGAGAAGCGCGTATTTTTCGAAGTGATGAGCGGCGAGCGCAGTAGACGTCTCGATCCGCGCGATCTCACCCGACTGGGTTTCGATGCGATTGTCGGGCAGGGAAGCGGGGTCGAGCGCATGTTCGTCCGCGACTTTGGCTGGACGGGATTGAGCATCGTCATCCCTGCGCTTCCCGAACCGCTCGAACGCATCAGCCAGGTCCCCATTCCGCCCCGATTGCCGCAACGCCCGGACGGTAGGTTGCGCCTTGCCTATTTCAGCCGGCTCGTCCCGTATAAGGGCGCGGGTTTTCTCATCGAAAACTGGTCGCGGCTTGCGGACCATGCGGAGAGTCTCGATATTTGGGGGACCGGTCCTGCCCATGATGAATTCGCTGCCGGGATCGCGGAGGCGGGGCTTGGCGACGTCATCAGGCTGAGGGGGCGTTATCCCGGCGGGCAAGCCTATGTCGATCTGCTGCAAAGCTACGACATGACCCTGTTGCCGACATGGGGAAAGGAGGGGGCGCCCTTGGTGCTGCTCGAATCGATGGCGTGCGGCATACCCTTCGTCGCAAATGGGGTCGGCGGCATCCCCGACTATGCCAACCCCTGGTGCGAAGTTACCGGGGGCGATGTCGCCGATTTCCTGCCGCTCTACGATCGACTTGCAAAGCGCATCCGCTCCGGGGAGCTCGATACGGCCGCCCTGCAGGCGCATTATAGCGATAATTTCAGGTTCGAGCGACTGATCGAGCGTTGGGAGGCGTTCCTCCGGGCCCCCCTCGCCGATAGTATAAGGAAGCGGCCGCTGTCATGAAGATCGCGTTCATAACGGGCATCACCGGACAGGACGGCTCCTATTTGACGGAGCTTCTGCTGGGCAAGGGTTATATGGTACACGGGGTCCTGCGCCGCTCGAGCGTGATCGACCGCCAGCGGATCGACCATCTGACCCGTGATCAGTCCATCTATAACAAGCGGCTTTTCCTGCATTATTGCGATCTCGACGATATTACCACGCTGCGTCGTCTGCTGCGGGAGGTACAGCCCCGTGAATTCTACCATCTGGCGGGCCAGAGCCATGTGGGACTGAGCTTCGACATACCCGAATCCACCTGTGAATTCACGGCCATGGCGACCTTGCGTATCCTGGAGGTATTGCGCGACCTCGATCCTGTTCCCCGCTTCCTCACGACCGGTAGCAGCGAGATTTTCGGGGCGCCCGACATATCGCCGCAGGATGAACGCACGGCGATGCGCCCCACTTCACCCTATGGTGTAGCCAAGAGCTTCGCGGTCAATATCACACGCGTATATCGTGAGGCGTTCGGACTTTTTGCGTGTACGGCCATTTGCTACAATCATGAATCCGAACGACGCAATCCGAACTTCGTAACCCGCAAGATCAGCCGGGCTGCAGCGGCTATCGCGGCGGGAAGTCGCGAGAAACTCGCCCTGGGAAATCTCGATGTGTGGCGTGATTGGGGTTATGCGCCCGAATATGTCGATGCAATGTGGCGTATGCTGCAACTCGATCATCCCCAGGATCTCGTCATAGCGACGGGCATCACAACCTCGTTGAAGGATTTCCTGGACGTCGCGTTTCTGCACGTCGGGCTCGACTGGCGCGAACATGTCGAGATCGACTGCCGCTTCATTCGTCCTCGCGAACCTCAGCATCTGGTGGGAAATCCGGCGCGGGCGCACGCTATTCTGGATTGGCGGGCAAAGACCGGTTCTGCCGATCTTGCGCGGCTCATGGTCGACGCCGACTGCGCCCGTCTGGGTCATGTCCAGCCGAGAGCGCTGGACTAGGGCGCGGGTCGTCCTCGGCGCACCGGCCGCCTGTCGAAAGCGGCGTTCATCTTGATGTCGGTGAGGCTCCAGAGGGTTGCGTTCGATCGGGTGCCAGGGCGGGGGTGATCATTTCGAGCGGCGCCGATGATGTTTCGAGCGGCGGCGATGCGCCGATCCAAAACCGCGGAACGGCCAGCGCTACGACTATATAATAAGCCAGACCTCGTGCGACAAAAACCGTCAAATCCGCAGTGAGTGCGGTGGCCAGGATGCCCAGCATTACGGCGTAGAAGATTTCGTCCCGGGGACTGTGCGCCATCCGCCGCTCGAGCCACGCCATGAAGGCGCCGAGCAGGGCGAATATCAGAGCGCCGAAATACCAGAACTGCTGATATACCTGAGCAAAGCTCAAAGGAGAGAGGTAGTTATAAAATAATGATACGGAATTATATTCCAGTTCATCAAGAGGTATTTTCAGGCTATTTTTAAAATCTGCGCCAAAAATTCCAGATGGAACATATTGATTTATGATAGAATTATAAAATATTGCGCCATATTGAAAATCACCGCTCCTATTGACGGAATCAATGCGGAGAAAGCTTCCGACAATTTCGCTCTTATCGATATCCGTTTCGTCGACCTTGGTGATCTTATCCGCGATCTCGGCCAAGGGCGCTTCGCCGAAATTATAAGACCGGAGCTCGGGGAACAGTCGAAAGACAAATAAGAACGCGATTAGGCAGGATATTACCGTAACACGATTAAGTCGTATTTTTCCATAGCGCACCATAAAATGCGCAAAAATTACACCAAGTATGAGAACTTCGGACCGACGGAAAAGAAAAATAATATTGGAGAGGGGGATAAGGGAAAATAATAACGCTAAATATAAATGATTAATTTTCTTGAACTTGCACCAAAGAAATAGCTGAATAGCAATTGCTATATAAATAAATCGGACCACGAATATCAGATAAACTGGAAGTCCCTCGTAGGTTATCTCGTAATTTCCACCTTCCAGCAGAAACTGCTTGAGGCCTCCGCCAATCAGCACGAGCCAAAGATAAGAAAAAGTCGATACGATCGCGATTATCCAGGACGATACATCCAGGTGGGATCTATACGCTTGGATAATATTTTCGTTGTCGTATTCCGGAATCTGGTTATTGTTATCGTTTGTATTGTTTTCGGCATCAGTGTCGATGCGCTTGAGGGTTAGATAATAACCTCCCAAGGCGCATAGAAAGCATAATAAAATGCAAATTTCGCCAACAAAAATAACGTCATTTTCTACGTAATAATATAATGACTGCGAATCTACCAATAGAAACAACAGGATTTGTGCGGACAAAAATGCAGTAAAAACTCCACTTATTACGAAAGGAAATCTCGTAATTCCCCAGCCATCCGCCTGTGATATCGTGAAGATCGCAAAAGATATGAAGATTAAAAAGGCGACAATCGTTTCGATCTGCATGCCATAAAAGCCTATAATTGCCGCTTGGCTAAGCTTGCTTTCTAAGACAGCCCAAGGCTGTTGGCAATCCGATCGCTCCGATTTTCAAGGCTGTCGATGCTAATCGCAACTCGATATAGCACATCGCTTCGACCCCGAGTGCCTCCGCAAGCTGGTTGCCGATATTTTCTATCGGACGAGAATGAAGTGGTTTTTTGGTCAGTAATCAAACTGCCCGGACAGGAACGATATTCGATGCGTGCGACGGAAGCGGATGAAGGGCTGTATGGCCGAATGCGCGTCACGATGCTCCAACCGGGAGCCCGGCATAATTACATGCAGTCGCGCTTCCTATATGCCCACGGCGCCCTGCGGCGGCTTTACACCGATTTCGCCATGCCAGACACGCCTCTGGCGCGGCTCGTGCACGGGCTCGTCCCGAAGGAAGGGATCCGTGCCAGCTTGGCGCGACGCGTGGTCAAGGACGTACCGGGCCATTTGATCCGCAATATTCCGTCGGTGCGGAAGCAAAATCGTATCGGTCGTCCCGCGCCGTGGCCGATCGGCCGTCGCGACCTTTCGATGAGCGACATTTTCTACACGCAATATTATTCGGGGGGGCATGGACTGCGCGACCGGATACGGCCGGACGCGAAAATCGTCTCGGACGTCTTTACCGTTCCCTCGACGCACAAGATCGTCAATGCCGAGGTGGCAGCATTTCCGGAGTGGGGAGAGCATCCTTTCGACACTTCCCTGTGCGAGCGCTACGAACGGTTCACCCACGACATGCTGGATGACAGCGATGCGCTCTTTTGCCCAGCGCAGTCGGTGATCGACGATATCGAAAGCTATGGCGCGCATCATGCTGGAAAATGCGTCCTCGTCCCTTATGCGTCGAGCCTCGCCTTCCCGGCCGTACCGCAACCGGTGCCCAAGCGTATTTTGTTCGCTGGGACGCTTACGCTGCGCAAGGGCCCCCACTATGTGAAGATGGCCGCGGAGCGTCTGGCGCGGACCGATCCCGCTTTCCGCTTCGTCTTTGCGGGCGGCGTCAGCGACGCCGCGCGGCGGCTGCTCGAAGGGCCCAATGTCGAACTGCTCGGCCACCTCTCGCGCGACAGGATGGTGGAGCAGTTCGCACGTGCCGACGTCTTCGTGCTGCCCTCGCTGGCCGAAGGATCGGCGGGCGTGGTCCTCGAGGCAATGAGCGCGGCGCTGCCGGTCGTGGTTTCGCGTGGCGTCGGCATAGACTTTCCCGACGGCGGACCCGGCTTCTATGTGCCGGATCGCGATCCGGACGCGATTGCGGCGGCGCTGGTGCGCATTTGCGATGACCGTCCGTTGCGCGAACATATGTCGCGCGAAGCTCTCGTCCGATCCAGCGCCTACGGACTGCCGGCGTGGGACAAGCGCTTCATGGCGTCGCTGGCCCGGCTCTGCGAGGGACTGGAATGAACGCGCTGCTCAACTTGCCGCACCGCGTGCGGGCGTTATGGTTCCAAATCCTTTGCCCCTTGTGGTTCCGGGAGCTGGGTTCGGACTGCCTGATATTCGGCCGGCAGCATTTCCGGCGGCCGCTCATGGCGATCTCCATCGGCCGGCGCGCGATGATCGGGCGCGACATTTTCTGGCAGGTCGCGCGGGGGGCAAAAGTGGTCATCGGCGATGATGGAAGCATAAACAGCAACTGCGTCATCGTCGCGAGCACGGGCATTCGCATCGGCGACAATGTCGCGATCGCGGAATTCGTCTCGATCCGGGACCAGGAACATCGCTTCAGGCCATCGACCGGCGTGCGGGGGCAAGGGTTCGACAGCGCGCCGATCATCATCGAGGACAACTGCTGGATAGGACGCGGGGTCTATATCGGTCCGGGCTCCGTCATCCGACGCGGGAGCATCGTCGCGGCGAACAGCGTGGTAAAGGGGGAGTTTCCGCCCAACAGCCTGATCGCCGGCGCACCCGCCAGGGTGAAGAAGGAACTGGCCGATGAATGAAACGCGTCCGCGCATCGCGGTGCTGTTCGACAAATTCGGCCCCTATCACATTGCACGGCTGGCCGGCGCGATGCCCTATGCGGACGTCTTTGCCCTGGAGGGGGCGCCGCACCGAAGGGTCTATGATTGGGACGCGTCACCCGTTCCAGCGGGCATGCGGCATGCGGCGGTCGCGGAAGCCGCCGGTGACGAGAGCTATCCGGCACGGATCGCGGCAAGACTCGATCGACTATTGGGCGAATGGCAACCGGATGCGGTCGCGGTGCCGGGCTGGTCGAACATGATCGCGCTCGCCGCGTTGCGCTGGGCGTCGCGGCGTGGGGTGCCCGCCATCTGCATGTCGGAAACCAATGCCTGGGACTTTACCCGCCGTCACGGCGTCGAGCGGGTGAAGCGCGCTATCGTTCGCCATTATGGTGCGGGGCTTTGCACGAGCGATTCCCATGCCGGCTATCTGTCCGCCCTGGGGATCCCCCCGAACCGCATCGCCCGCGGTTACAACGTCGTCGACAATGACTATTTTGCGAAAAGCGCCGGATATTGGCAGGCGGCGGGAAGCCTTCCCGCCGCTCTCGCCGAGAGGCTTCCGCCTGCCGCGTTCAATCGGTATTTCCTGACCAGCAACCGCTTCATCGAGAAGAAGAATCTCGTCCGTCTCCTTGCCGCCTACGCCGCCTTTCGCGAGGGCCGCGGCGACGATCCGGCGGATTGGCCGCTCGTCCTGCTGGGCGACGGCGAACTGCGCGATACGTTGCTGGCGGAGCGCGATCGGCTCGGGATCGGCGGACACGTCCACATGCCCGGTTTCCTGCAGATCGACGAGCTACCCAAATATTATGGTAGCGCGGGGGCGTTCCTGCATGCGAGCACGATCGAGCAATGGGGACTGGTGGTCAACGAAGCGATGGCAAGCGGACTGCCCGTCGCGGTCTCGGACAAATGCGGCTGCGCCGAGGTGCTGATCGACGATGGCGTCACCGGTTTTTCGTTCGATCCGCTCGATGTCCCCGCCATGGCCGGCGCCATGCGCAGCCTCGCCCTGCTGGAGAGGGACGGACCGATGGTCGCCGCGGCGAGGCGCCGGATCGCGGACTTCGGCCCGGATGCCTTCGGGCGCGGCCTGGTCGAGGCGGCCAGGATGGCGCGTGCCGGCGGCGCCCGGCCGTCGTTCCTCGATCGTCGGTTGCTGGACCTGTCGATCGCACGCGCCGCATGGCGGGATGGCCGCCGACATGGCGGATGAAACCCCCGCCATCCCACGTGTAGCGATGCTGACGGGGTCGCTGTCGCCACGCGCGGGAGGCATGTTCTATTCGGCGCGTATTCCCGCCAATATCATGGCGGAGCAGGGGCGTTCTCCCCATGTGTTGGGACTTTCCGACCCGGATCTCGCCGCCAGCCGCGACCGATGGCATGTCGAGACGCTGAGCGCGTTCGAGCCGAAGGGCCCCGGCGGCTTCGGCGCCGTGCCCGCCCTGCGGCGTGCGCTGGAAGCCATCCGGCCGGACGTGCTTCACGCGCGCGGCATCTGGCTTCCGACGAGCCTTGCCGCGTGGCGGTGGCGCCGGCGGCATGGCACCCCGCTGGTCATCTCGACGCACGGGATGCTCGATCCGAAGGCGCTGCAACTCTCGGCGGGCAAGAAGCGCATCATCGCCGCCGCCTTCGAGCGTGCGAACATGCAGCACGCTTCGGTCATGCACGCGCTCAACCGGTCGGAGGCGAATGCGATGCGCGCCTACGGCCTGCGCACGCCGATCGCGATCATTCCCAATGGTGTCGACCTGATGCCGCTTCCGGAAGCCGGCGTTTCCGGACGGGGTCCGCGGAGGACCATGTTGTTCCTGGCCCGCATCCATCCCAAGAAGGGGATTTCCGAACTGCTTCATGGCTGGGCGCTATTCCGCGCCCAACGGCCGGACCTGGCGGCAGAGTGGCGGCTCGATATCGCGGGCTGGGACGACGGGGGGCATCTCCCCCATCTGGAAGCGCTCGCAAGAGACCTGGCGCTTGCCGGCAACGTGGCCTTCGTCGGTCCGCGCTATGACCGGGAAAAGATCGCCGTGATGGACGCCGCCGACGCGTTCATCCTGCCCTCGTTCAGCGAAGGCTTGCCGATCTCGGTGCTCGAAGCCTGGGAGCGCGCATTGCCCGTGCTTATGACCGACGCCTGCAACCTGCCCGAGGGTTTTGCGAGGGGCGCCGCTTTGCGTATCGCCCCGGAACCCGGCGACATCGCGCGTGGGATCGCTAAGCTCGCCGCGATGGAACCGGCGCGGCGCACGGCAATGGGGCGGGCCGGTCGCGGTCTCGTCGCCGAACAGTTCGGCTGGGAAGCGATCAGCGCCGATTATCTGGCGCTGTACGACTGGCTGCACCATGGAGGCGACGCGCCAGCGTGCGTGGAGTATTCGACGTGATGCGACCGGACAACCCTACCGCGGAGAATCGCCGCGCCCGAAAATGGAGCCGCAAGGAACTGGCCGGGCGCGTCGCCTGGGGCCTGGCGCAGCCGCTGTTCCGGTTCAGCCCCCGCCTGTTCTGGGGGTGGCGGCGCTGGCTGCTGCGCCGCTTTGGCGCGCGGATCGGGCGCGATGTCCGCATCTTCCCCAGTGTCCGCATCACGATTCCGTGGAACCTCGCCATCGGCGACGACGTCGGCATCGGTGACGGGGCCATTCTCTATGCCTTGGGCCCGATCTTCATCGGTGCGAACGCGACCATTTCGCAATATGCGCATATCTGTGCGGGCAGTCACGAATGGCGCGATGCGACCATGCCGCTGACCAAGCCGCCGATCCGTATCGGGGCGCGCGCATGGATCTGTGCCGATGCCTTTATCGGTCCCGACGTCGACATCGGCGATGGCGCGATTGTCGGTGCGCGCGCCGTCGTGATGAAGCATGTTGAACCGAGCGAGATCGTGGCAGGCAATCCGGCCCGCACGATCGGCCGACGCTGATCGGGGGATCACTTTGCCAGCCGCAGACATGTTCGGACGGAACGATATGCCGAAGCCGCAAGCGACAGCCGCGACGGGCTCGTCGGTCATGCCGAAATTGCCGGTGACCGTCGTCATACCCGTGAAGAACGAAGAGAAGAATCTTCCCTCATGCCTGGATGCGCTCGGCACCGCATGGGACGAGATCGTCGTGGTCGACAGCGCGAGCAGCGACCGCACGGCGCAGATCGCTGAGGAAAGGGGAGTAAGGCTCGTCGATTTCAGATGGAACGGCAAATTCCCGAAGAAACGCAACTGGTTCCTCGACAGTCACGAAACGCGCAACGACTGGTGTCTGTTTCTCGATGCCGACGAGGCGGTGACGCCTGCATTCATCGCGGAAGTGGAATGCGCGCTTCGTCAGGAAGGCAAGGTCGGCTTCTGGCTGACCTATACGAATTATTTCCTCGGACGTCCGCTGCGTCATGGCGTCCCCCAACGCAAGCTCGCGCTCTTTCGGAAAAGCGCCGGACGCTATGAAAAGATCGACGAGGACCATTGGAGCCAGCTCGACATGGAGGTGCATGAGCACCCCCAACTGACCGGCGAGGTCGGAGAGATAGGCGCACGTATCGACCATCGCGATTTTCAGGGAATAGGAAAGTTCGTCACGCGGCACCTGGATTATGCGAAATGGGAGATGGCGCGCTATTCGCAGCTCAGGAATGCGCTGGCCTCCAAGGATTTGACGCCCCGTCAAAAGGCGAAGTACGGCAATATCGAACGGGCATGGTTCGCGCCCGCGTATTTTTGTCTTAGCTATTTCGTTAAATTCGGCTTTCTGGACGGACTGGCCGGCTTTCAATACTCATTTTACAAAGCCTGGTATTTCAATACCATTAGGCTGATGATCAAAGAAGCGCGGAATAACGAACGAACCGCCAAGCTTTAAAGGGACGGAGCGATAAAATGAGTAAGGTCAGCGAACTGCTTATCGATCGTACCCTTGTTACCGGCGGCAGCGGGTTTCTAGGATCGCATCTCTGCGAGCGGCTGCTTTCCGAAGGGAAGGAAGTGCTGTGCCTGGACAATCTGTTCACGGGGCAGCGCCGCAATATAGAGCATCTGTTCAGTAACAGCCGCTTTGAGTTCATGCGCCACGACGTGACATTTCCTCTCTATGTGGAAGTCGACGAGATCTATAATCTCGCCTGCCCAGCGAGCCCCATTCATTACCAGCATGACCCAGTCCAGACGACAAAGACCTCGGTTCATGGGGCGATCAACATGTTGGGTCTGGCCAAGCGCCTCCGTGCTAAAATACTCCAGGCATCGACCTCGGAAGTATATGGCGATCCCACCGTCCACCCCCAGACCGAGGATTATTGGGGGAACGTCAACCCCATTGGGCCGCGGTCCTGCTATGACGAAGGAAAGCGTTGCGCGGAGACCTTGTTCTTCGACTATCACCGCCAGCACTCCTTGAGGATCAAGGTAATGCGGATCTTCAACACCTATGGGCCTCGCATGCATCCGAAGGACGGTCGCGTCGTTTCTAATTTCATCATGCAGGCCTTGGCGGGGGATCCGATCACGATCTATGGAGGGGGGCGACAGACCAGGGCCTTTTGTTATGTCGACGACCTCATTGACGGCATGGTGCGTCTGATGAACTCGCCGGAGGGCCTGACCGGCCCCATCAATATCGGAAATCCGAACGAGTTTACCATGATCGAGCTGGCTGAGCTCGTGCTCGCGCTGACCGGGTCCAAATCGAAGCTCGTGTTCGAACCCGCCGCGGTCGACGATCCCAAGCAGAGGCGGCCGAACATCGATCTGGCGAAGTCGACGCTCGGCTGGGAGCCGAAGGTGGGGCTTGAAGACGGATTGAAGGAGACGATTTCCTATTTCAGGGCAGTCTATTTCTCCTAGCGCACGGGAGAGATGCTCTAACCAATCGGGAATGTGCCGGTCGATCGATCGGGGGGCGAGGACTTCCCCCGAGCGTCGGAAATGGCGGAAATCAATTGTTTTCCCGTGAACGGCTTTCGCAGAAATATTCCCGGCGGAATGGCTTCGACAGGATCGTCACTATCGAAATATCCGCTTATATAGATGGTTAGGATATCGGGCGATACCTTGTGTACGAACCGGGCAACATCCCATCCGGTTGTTTGATCCCCGTCGAAAGAGATGTCGGTTATCAGTATCGACGGAATAGCATGACCTTCGCCAAGGGAAGAAATCGCTTGTCGCGCCGAGCGGAAGGACCGCACGATGAAGTCGTTCTCCGAGAGGATCTCTTCGATTAAAAGCCTCACGAGGGCGGCATCTTCCACAATCCATACGAGGGATTTCATGTGCTTTCTCCCCGAAAGATGTGGTGCCCATCGTCATCGGCAGCGCGGGAAGTCGCGGCACAGTAAACAGTAAGCACACCCCCACCGCCAGCTGTTGAGTTCTTACCACATCGAAGGCGCCGGTAATATGCAGTAGTGATCCGACCCGGCCGCGATTCGAGGCGATGGAGAATCGCTGGTTCCGGCCGATGCGTGGCGGGATCACAGCTGGTGGGGTCGCTTCGTGGATCGGCTCCCCGACGTTTCCCGCCTTGTCCGTGAAGAATTTCCCGTTGGAACCGTTTGCCGAGCGCCGCCCCTTCGTCTTCATGGGCCGAGGGGCGACGCGGCCGGCAGCAGGCGCTGCGGGCACCTGCGGTAGCGATCGGGCCTTTACGTGTTCCGGATATGCGACGTTCGAAGGGATTCCCGTCCTGCTCCCCCTTTAATGGTCTTGAAGTTCGGCTTGCACGCATGAGAAGAGCGATGCGTGGCCGCGAGAGGTGGAGGGAACGATGACGCTATCCCATTGGCTGGTGAAGTCGGAGCCCAATAGCTACTCCTACGCCGATCTCGAACGCGATGGCCGGACGGTCTGGGACGGTGTCCGCAATAATGCCGCCGCGCTGCACCTGAAGGCGATGAAGGAGGGCGACGAGGTCTTCTTCTACCACAGCCAGGAAGGGCTGGCGGTGGTTGGGATCGCGAGGGTCGTCCGCACTGCTTTTCCCGACACGACCGACCCCGCAGGTCGCTTCGTCGCGGTAGAACTGGCGCCGGTCCGCGCGCTAGCACGGCCCGTAACCCTTGCCGAAATGAAGGCCGAGGCGGCGCTGGCCGGCATGGCCATGCTGCGGCAAAGCCGGCTTTCGGTGTCGCCGGTCTCCGCTGATGAATGGGCGACCATCCTGAAAATGGCGACGGGCTGAGCGCGGAAGGCCGGCTCAGGCAGCGGGGGCCGCCGTCTCCACGCGGTTCCGGCCAGCATGCTTCGCAGTATAGAGGACCGCATCGGCGCGCGCATAGAGGCGGCCGAAATCCTCGTCGGCATCCAGTTCCGCCACGCCGATACTGGCGGATACCCCGATCGACACGCCGTCGACCTTGATCCGCGCGCCTCCGATCGCTTCGCGCAGTTGGTCCGCGAGATGCCGGGCGTCGGCGATGGCGGTATCCGGCATCAGGATGGCGAACTCCTCGCCGCCGATGCGGCCGGCGATGTCGCCCTCGCGAAGATGATCGACCAGGACGACCCCTGCCATCTCCAGCACCGCGTCGCCGCCCGGGTGGCCGTGGCGATCGTTGATCGACTTGAAGTCATCGAGATCGAGCACCGCCAGGCACAGCGGACGGCCGCCGCGCCGGGCGGCATGGATCCGTTCGTCGGCCTGGGTCATGAAATGCCGCCGGTTGGCGCAGCCGGTCAGCGGGTCGGTCTGCGCCAGATGGCCTAGCCGCGCGTTGGCGGCGCGCAGGTCGGCGGTGCGGTCGGCGACCTGGCGTTCGAGATCGCCCTGGCGTTTCCGGAGATACTGGGTTCGCCACCGCACGATCGCGAAGACGGCCAGCAGTAGCAGCAGGCCGCCGGCCAGCTTCAGCCATAGTCGCTGGTACCAGGCAGGCAGCACGCGGATCGGCAGGGCGAGCTCGCGCTCCGCCCAGATGCCGGCCCGGTTGGAGCCGCGCAGGCGCAGGACATAATCGCCGGGCGGGAGGTTGGTGTAGATAGCGAGCCGCCGGTTGGCATCGGTCTCGGTCCAGTCCCGGTCGAAGCCGTCGAGGCGGTAGGAATAGCGGTTGCGCTCCGGCGCGGTATAGTCGAGCGCGGCGAACTCGACCGCTATGCTGTTGCTGTCGGGCTTCACCATGAGCGGGGCGATGGGATCCGGCCGGTTGAGGCGGGCCGCGGGCTGCGGCACGCCGCCAATCCGTAGGTCGGTCACGACCAGTGGAGGCTGCAGCGTCCAGCGGGGCAGGGGCCCGGGCCGGACGACGGTAAGGCCGCCCTTGGCGCCGAACACAGCCTCACCGGCTGCGGTGGTGGCGCCGGCGCCGGCATAATAGTCGACCAGCGCCGAGCCGTCCGCCTGTCGAACGGCACGGACCGCGAGGTCGTCAGGGTCGATACGGGCGAGGCCGTCGTCGGTGCCGGCCCAGATGATGCCCGAGCCATCCATCTGCAGGCTGTCGACATTCATGTGGGGCAGTCCGTCCGCCACGCCGATCCGGCGGAAATGCCATCGGCCGGCGGCATCCCGGCCGGTCATCATGGCGAGACCGCCGCCGAAGGTCCCCGCCCACAGGCGCCCGCGCCGGTCGATCAGCGTCGCCACCACGTTCCGCCCCGGCAGGGCAGTGGGATCGGCGGGATTGGCCTCGATATGGTCGACCGCATGGGTGGTCTTGTCGACGCGGTAGAGTCCGTTGCGGGCCCCGACCCACAGGTCACGCCCGTTGCCGCGCAGAATGACGTTGACGCCGTCGTCGGTCAGCGCGGCGCTGTCCTTCTTCCCGAAGACGAC
Organism: Sphingomonas sp. Root720; assembly: GCF_001428605.1. Classification (GTDB taxonomy): domain Bacteria; phylum Pseudomonadota; class Alphaproteobacteria; order Sphingomonadales; family Sphingomonadaceae; genus Rhizorhabdus. Next base: position 290,531 of record NZ_LMID01000013.1, on the reverse strand, counting down.
CCGGCCCACCTGGCCGGCGCGATCGGGAACCATGCCGATCAGGCCTTCCTCGTCGCTGCCGACCCAGAGGATGCCGTCATCGAAGGAGAGGGCGGTGATCGACACCTGCGGATCGAGCCCGGGCAGCGGGACCAGCCGGACGCCATCGGCGGCGGGGCCGGTGCGATAGAGACCGCGCCGCGTGCCGATATAGACGCCGCCGCGATCGTCTTCGGCCATGGCGAACACGATGTCGGGCGGGAGGGTGGTGGCAGGATGGCGACCATTGCCGGGGCGCAGCGCCGCGACGCGGCCTGCGGCGGGGTCGATCACGTCGACGCCACCGGCAAGATAGCCCATCCACACCCGGCCGTCGCGGGTCGCCAGCACCGCCAGCGGATCGGTCGAACTCAGCCCGCCGGCGCGATCCTGTGAGGCGAGCACGGCCGATATCAGGCCCGAATTGCGCGGATGATAGCTGAGCCCGCCGATGCTGCCGACCCACATCGAGCCGGCGTCGTCTCGCATCAGCGCCCAGACGTCGTCATGGGCGAGGCTGCTCGCCACCGTCCGGTCGTGCCGAATGAAGCGTAGTTGCCGGGTCGCGACCTCGACCGCGGCGATACCGTTGCCGCGCAGCCCCACCCATATCTCGCGGGGGTTCGCCGGGCTGATCGAGGATACCGATCCCTCCGTCAGGATCGGGTCAGTACCGACGGCACGGGGTTGCGCGCCGGGCGTGTCGACAACGAAGAGGCCCCGACGCTGGGTGCCGATCCATACACGGCCGCCGGGGTCCTCGAACAGGGCGGTGATGCTGGTCGGCTCGTGATCGAACGCGACCGTCGTCCAACCGGCGGAGCCTGCCGAGCGGCGCGCCAAGCCTCTCGTGGTCCCGACCCACAGCGCGCCGCGACGATCGCGCAGCAGCGCGCGCACCGGCGCATCCGCAATGGCGATCGCGGTCGCCCGAACCGTTCCGGTCGCCGGATCCAGGTGGTGCAGCCCCTGGTCGGTCCCGACCCACAGGCCGCCGCGCCCGTCATCGGCGATCGCGCCGATATGGGTCCGCGCTTGGTTCCGGCCGATCGGAACCTGCAGGAAGCGATCGCGGACGGGGTCATAGCGGGCGAGGCCACCCGCGCCGCCACCGATCCACAACCTGCCGACGGGGTCGACATGGAGCGTCTGGACCCAGTCGTCGGGCAGGCTGCCGGCGGTCGCCGGGTCGGCCTTGTAGACACGGAAGCGGTAGCCGTCCCAGCGAGTGAGTCCGCCCTGCGTGCCGATCCAGATGAAGCCGTCGCGGTCCTGGGCCAGCGCGGTCGGCACCGGGTGCGGAAGCCCCTCGTTGCGGCCATAGTTGTGGAAGACGGTGGCGGCCAGATTGGTCCAGCGCGGCGCGGCGCCGCCCGGATCCGTCGCCAGAACGGCGAGGGCGCACGCCAGTAACATGCCGGTCAGAAGCCTGCCGGCGCGAAAGCCTCCCCTCCGCAATGTTGCCGTCAACCTCTGTTGGCCCCCAGAATGTTTCGGGCCAGATCATAGCAGGCGGCTGGGCGGATAGCAGCAATGAAAGGGCACGCTAATCCGCACCCTGCCGGGGGGGGGCTGTAACCCGGTCCGGTCAGCGCTTGCGCTTGACGAGCCGCAAGGTGGGCCAGTCGCCCCGGACGATCTCGCCGGCCAGATAGAAGCCCTGCCGGCGATAAGCCTGCGCCACCGCCTCGGCCTGGGTGTCGAGCAAGCCGGCGAGGATGATCGTGCCGCCCGGCAGCACCGCGTTGCCGAACACCGGCGCCAGCTCGATCAGCGGACCGGCGAGGATGTTGGCGATCAGCAGGTCATAGGGCAGCCGCGCCTTGAGCCGGCGATGCGCCAGGCCGGCGGCCACCGCCAGCTCGACCTGTCCGCGCCCGCGGCCGACCGGCACGCCGTTCGCGGCCGCATTCTCCCCGGTTACCTCGATCGAGACCGGATCGATGTCGGATGCGACCACCTTGGCGGCGGGCCATAGCGCTCGCGCTGCGAAGGCGAGCAGGCCGGTACCGGTGCCGACATCGGCGATATCGTCGAAACGCAGGCCGCTACGCTTCAGCCGGTCGAGCATCATCAGGCAGCCGGTCGTGGTCTCATGGTGCCCGGTGCCGAAGGCGCGGCCGGCGTCGATCACGAAGCCGGTCATCCCTTCGGGCACATGTTCGGCATTATGGGGCGTATGGACGAAGAAGCGCCCCGCCTGGATCGGCTCGAGGCCCGACTGGGACAGCGTGACCCAGTCCTCCTCGGGGATATGGGTGACGACCGGCTTCACCTTGGCGGCGCTGGGGGCCAGCGCGGCGATCGCCGCGATCACCGCCTTGCCCGGCTTGGCCTCGACATAGGCGTCGAGCTGCCATGCGTCGGGCTTCGCCGGATCGGGCTCGCTCGTCATCACCGTCGGCTGCGGATCGAGCAGCGCCAGCTCGGGCAGGTCGCCGGCGAGCCGTTCGGCTTCGGCCTTGGTGCAGGGAAGGGTGATCTTCCAGCTGCCTTCGCGTTCGGGTGCGAAGGGAAAGCCGGTGATGCCGTCGCCCTTGGGTTCGGCCTTTCGTCTACCGGACATAGCTGGCTCCATTGATGTCGAGAACCGCACCGGTCATCGAAGGCGGTGCGGCGAGCGCGAGGAAGCGGATGGTTTCGGCGACCTCCTCCGGATCGGCGACCTTGCCGAGCGGAATGTCGGCGAGCAGCTTGTCGCCGCCGCGGCTGGCCAGATAGTCGTCGGCCATCCCGGTCATCGTGAAGCCGGGGCAGATCGCGAAGGCGAGGATGTTCTCCATCGCATAGCCCCGCGCGATCGTCTTGGTCATGGCGACCATGCCGGCCTTGGATGCGGCATAGTGCCAGTGCGCGGGGCTGTCGCCGCGATAGGCGGCGCGGCTGGCGACGTTGACGATGCGGCCGCCGCCATGGCGGCGGAAGTGCAGGACGGCCAGGCGGCAGAGCTCGGCCGAGGCGGTCAGGTTCACCTGCATCGTCCGGTTCCACGCCTCGGTCCACGATGCGTCGGGCGCGTCGATCGAGGCGGTTTCGAAGATGCCGGCATTGTTGATGAGCACGTCGATGCGGCCGTCGAGCCGCTCCATCGCCTGCTCCCAGATCCGGCGCGGCGCGCTGGAGTCGGTCAGGTCGGCGGCGATGGTGCGGTCGTCGCCGTCGCTCGAGCGGTGGCCGACGATACGGACATCCTCGCCCGCAAAGCGGTCGATGATGGCCTTTCCGATGCCCCGGCTGGTGCCGGTGGCGAGGATGTTGATGGTCATGGGGCGGGGCCTAATGCCTGATGCCGCGAACGGCAACGGCGGTGAAGGTCGTCCGCCCGTCGAATGCGTCCTTGTGGCGGAGGCGGAGGCTAAGAAGAGACGTGGTACGCACGACTCTCCTGAGATTCCGGCCTGCGCCGGAATGACGGGAAGAGTGGGGCCGCGGCGCCCCGGGCATCCCGCAAGGCCGAACGGCCGCCCGAGCTYATGCGAGRAAGCCAAGCGMGGCGGATGCCTCGCGCCCGGCGGCTGAGGGCGAAGGATGCCTCGCGCCCGGCGGCTGAGGGCGAACAATCACGGGACGCACCAGCGTCCCGCAAGGCCGAACGGCCGCCCGAGCTCATGCGAGRAAGCCAAGCGMGGCGGATGCCTCGCGCCCGGYGSCTGAGGGCCGAACCAACTACGCCGCGATGCGGCTGACGAAGTCGCCGGTGATCGTCTCCAGCTTCGAAAGTTCGCCATCGACGCGGCGGAAGCCGGCCTCGAGATGGTCGATTTCGCCCGCGACATTCTCGGTGTCGCTGCGAATCGCGGAGATGGTCGTCGACATCGAGTCGGCGGCGAGCGCGGTCTCGTCGACGGCGGCGGTGATCATCGTGACGGTCTGCGCCTGCGTTTCCATCGTGGTACGGATCCGCTCGGCCGAGATCTGCACCTCGCCGACGATGTCCCGGATCGCGCCGTTCGCCTCGACGGTCTGGCGGGTGGCGGCCTGGATCGCGGCGATCTTCGCGGCGATGTCGTCGGTGGCGCGCGCGGTCTGGCTGGCGAGGCTCTTCACTTCCTGCGCGACCACCGCGAAGCCACGTCCCGCATCGCCCGCGCGGGCAGCCTCGATCGTGGCGTTGAGCGCCAGCAGGTTGGTCTGGCCGGCAATGTCGCGGATCAGGCCGAGGATCGATTCGATCGCCTGCGCATGGTCCGACAGGACTTCGGAGATCGCCACCGCGTGGATCGACCGGTCGGCGGCGCGAGTGGCGATCTGGGCTGCGACCTCGACCTCGGCACGGCTCTCCTCGATCGCGCGGATCAGGCCGGCAGCGGTATGGGCGGCCTCGCGCATGGCGAGCGCCGACTGTTCGGCGGCGGCGGCGACCTCGGAGGTCTTGCCCAGCATGCCGCGGGCGGACTGCGACGTCTGGCCGGTGCGCTGGCGCAGGCCTCGCGAATCATCGAGCGCGCGGCCCAGCGTCTCGGAGATGTTGCTGCGGAAGGTGCGCCCCTCGTCGGCCAGTCCCTGGTGCTGCGACGCGCGGCTCCGCGCGCCGACGATGGTGAAAGCCAGGTCGAAATGGATCGAATTGACCGTAACCAGCGCCTCGCAGCTCCTGCCGACGAACGCGTCGTCGTCGGCGAAGCGCCGGGCCAGCTGCGCGCACAGATGGGCGACGACTTCCGACATCATGCGCGCGATCTTGCCATGATCGCCGCCAACGGCGGCATATCGGGCGGCGTCGTCGGCATGGGCGCGTAGGCCGGCGGGGGTGACGCCGTCGGTAAGCAGTGCCTTCCACAGGCGGACGGTGCGGCCCGAAAACTCCTCATGGCCGGCGAGGGCGGCGTGGCTGCCGGGCGCGGCACCGTCGAGCGGCTGCACGCCGGCCAGGATGTCGTCGCCGAAGCGGGCGCCGATCGCCCTGAGTCGTGCATTGAGATCCGACGCGCGGTCGTAGAGCGCCAACTTGCGCGTGATCTCCTGATCGCTGAGTCCGACCGACTCCATGTCCTGACCGTTCATCATGGGTTCCTGCGCCTCGCACTCGTTCCGCCAATTGCCGCGATTCTTAAAGGCTGTTGGTAAACAGCGCGTTTAGACCGATAGAAAATCGCTGCCGTTCGCGCGCCAAGCGCCTTGCATGGTGCGGCGCATCGTCTAAGACGGGCGCCGACGACAGAGGGAGGGCATCATGTCGCGCAATCCGGGGCGTCCGCTTTCGCCACACCTCACTATCTGGAAATGGGGTCCGCACATGGCGGTGTCGATCCTGCACCGGGCAACCGGCGTGGGACTGGCCATCGTGGCGGGTCTGGCTTTTGTCTGGTGGCTGGTAGCGGCCGCGAGCGGGCCCGACGCCTATGCGACCTTCTACAAGGTCGCCACGTCCTGGTTCGGCTATCTGGTCGCGATCGGACTGACCTGGGCGTTCTTCCAGCATCTCTTCTCGGCGCTGCGCCACTTCGTGATGGACATCGGCGCCGGCTACGAACTCAAGGTCAACAAGGCCGGGGCGATCGCGACGATGGTCGGTTCGGTCGTGGTCACCGTGCTGATCTGGGTTCCGATCCTGCTGTCGCTGTCGAAGGGAGCGAACTGATGGGTAACGGAACCGGCATCGGCCGCGTTCGCGGTCTCGGCTCGGCCAGGCATGGTGCGATGCACTGGTGGCGCCAGCGCGTGACGGCGGCGGGCAACCTGCTGCTCGTCACCTGGTTCGTCGTCTCGCTGTTCCGCCTGCCCAACCTCGGGCATGACGTGGTGCTGCAGTGGATCGGCTCGCCGATCGTCGCGGTGCCGCTGATCCTGCTGACCATCTCGGTCTTCTATCATCTGCGGCTCGGCCTCCAGGTCGTCTTCGAGGATTATGTCCATGAAGAAGCCGGCAAGGTCTTCTGCCTGCTGCTGCTCAATCTCTACGCGATCGCGGGCGCCGCGCTGGCGATCTTCTCGATCCTCAAGATCGCCTTCGGGGGAGTGTCCGCCTGATGTCTGAGGCCTATAAGATTGTCGATCACCTCTACGACGCGGTGATTGTCGGCGCGGGCGGCTCGGGCCTCCGCGCGACCATGGGCGCGGCGGGAGCGGGCCTCAAGACGGCCTGCATCACCAAGGTGTTCCCGACACGCAGCCACACCGTCGCGGCGCAGGGCGGCATCGCCGCCTCGCTCGGCAACATGGGTCCGGACCACTGGACCTGGCACATGTACGACACCGTCAAGGGCTCGGACTGGCTGGGCGACCAGGACGCGATCGAATATATGGTGCGCGAGGCCCCGGCCGCGGTGATCGAGCTCGAACATGCCGGCGTGCCGTTCAGCCGCACCGACGAGGGCAAGATCTACCAGCGCCCGTTCGGCGGGCACATGCAGAACATGGGGGCCGGCCCGCCCGTGCAGCGCACCTGCGCCGCCGCGGACCGCACCGGCCACGCCATGCTGCATGCGCTCTATCAGCAGAGCCTGAAGTACGACGCCGACTTCTACATCGAATATTTCGCGCTCGACCTGATCATGGAAAATGGCGAGTGCAAGGGCGTCATCGCGCTCTGCATGGAAGACGGCTCGATCCATCGCTTCCGCAGCCACTCGGTCGTCCTGGCGACGGGCGGTTCGGGCCGCACCTATTTCTCCGCGACCTCGGCGCATACCTGCACCGGCGACGGCGGCGGCATGGTGCTGCGCGCGGGGCTGCCGCTCCAGGACATGGAGTTCGTCCAGTTCCACCCGACCGGCATCTACGGCGCGGGCGTTCTCATCACCGAGGGCGCGCGCGGCGAAGGCGGCTATCTCACCAACGCGCAGGGCGAGCGCTTCATGGAGCGCTATGCCCCGTCGGCGAAGGACCTCGCCAGCCGCGACGTCGTGTCGCGCTCGATGGCGATGGAGATGCGCGAGGGCCGGGGCGTCGGCAAGAACGGCGACTATATCTACCTGCATCTTGATCATATCGATCCCAAGGTGCTGCACGAGCGCCTGCCCGGCATCACCGAGACCGGCAAGATCTTCGCCGGTGTCGACCTGACCCGCCAGCCGCTGCCGGTGACGCCGACCGTCCACTACAATATGGGCGGCGTCCCCTGTAACTATCATGGCGAGGTCGTCACCCTGAAGGACGGCAACCCGGACACCGTCGTCCCCGGCCTGTTCGCGGTGGGCGAAGCGGCCTGCGTGTCGGTCCACGGCGCCAACCGCCTCGGCTCCAACTCGCTGATCGACCTCGTCGTGTTCGGCCGCGCGACCGGCTTCCGCCTCGCGGAGCTGATCAAGCCGAACAGCAAGCACGGCTCGATCAACAAGGAAGCCGACGAGAAGGCGCTCGGCCGCCTCGATCATTATCGCAACGCCAAGGGCGGCACGCCGACGGCGGAGATCCGCCTCGACATGCAGCACACGATGCAACGGCACTGCGCGGTGTTCCGCGACAGCGAACTGCTGCGCGAAGGACTGGGCAAGATCGACAATGTCTATGCCAGCATCCAGGACATCGGCATCACCGACCGGTCGTTGATCTTCAACACCGACCTGATCGAGACGCTCGAGCTCGACAACATGCTGCCGCAGGCGGTGGTGACGATGCATTCGGCGGCAAACCGCAAGGAAAGCCGCGGCGCGCATATGCACGAGGATTTCCCCGATCGCGACGACGCGAACTGGATGAAGCACACGATCACCTGGTTCGACAAGGGTGCGGTGACGATCGATTACCGCCCGGTGCACGAATATACGCTCACCGACGAAGCCGAATATATCAAGCCGAAGGCGCGGGTTTACTGAGCGCCGTCATCGTTACGGTTCGGGAAAAGGGGGCTTCGGCCCCCTTTTTTTCTTGGTGCGCCGGACGCTACCGCGGTCACCTGCTGCCGTGACCGGGATGCCGCTTGCGGATCCGCGATACCAGGGCCGCAGGGAGGGTACTGGCCCTTCGATGAACCTCTTCCTATCTCGGTCGCGACAGCTCGCCGCCGTCAGCCCCTCTGGAGAATCGTCCATGCCCTCCGCCAAGCTCTTCCAGCCGATCACCGTCGGTGGCCTCGCCCTCGAGAACCGCATCGTCGTCGCACCGATGTGCCAATATTCGGCGGTCGACGGGGCGATGACCGACTGGCACCTGATGCATCTCGGCCAGCTCGCCTTGTCGGGGGCGGCGCTGCTGACGATCGAGGCGACGGCGGTCGAGCCGGTCGGGCGGATCAGCTATGCCGATGTCGGCCTGTGGGACGATCGGACCGAGGCGGCGATGGCGCGGGTGCTGGACGCCGTCCGCCGCCATTCGGACATGCCGATCGCGATCCAGCTCTCGCATGCCGGCCGCAAGGCGTCGACCGACCTGCCGTGGCGCGGGGAGGGGCAGATCGCGCCCGGCCATGACCATGGCTGGCAGACGATCGCACCCTCGGCGGTTCCGAACCGGCCCGGCGACAATCCTCCGCTGGTCATCGACCGCGCCGGCCTCGACCGTATCCGCGACGCCTTCGTGTCGGCGGCGGGCCGGGCGGCCCGGCTGGGCATCGATGCCATCCAGATCCACGCCGCGCATGGCTATCTGCTGCACGAATTCCTCTCCCCGGTCTCGAACCGGCGGGAGGACGACTATGGCGGAAGCCTGGAGAACCGGATGCGCTTCCCGCTCGAGGTTTTCGATGCGGTGCGGGCGGTCTTCCCGGTGGAACGGCCCGTGACGGTGCGCGTGTCGGGAACCGACTGGCTCGACGGCGGCTGGGACGTCGAGCAGACGATCGTCTTCGCCCGGGCCGTGGAGGCACGGGGCGCCGCTGCGATCCACGTGTCGAGCGGCGGAATCGATCCGGTCAACCAGCGAATTCCGGTCGGGCCGAGCTATCAGGTGCCGCTGGCGCGAGCGGTGCGGCAGGCGGTGGGCATTCCGGTGATCGCGGTCGGCCTGATCACCGATTTCGAGCAGGCAGAGGCGATCGTCGGCACAGGCGACGCGGACATGATCGCGCTGGCGCGGACGATCCTCTACGATCCGCGTTGGCCATGGCATGCCGCCGCCCATTTCGGCGCGCAGGTAAAGGCGCCGCCGCAATATCTGCGCAGCCAGCCGCGTCGTTATCCGGACCTGTTCGCCGCCCGATGAAAGCGCTCCCGGAACGATCGCCCCGGGCCTTTCATCATCTCGCCGCAATTCCGGCTTAGGGCCCCGCGTCCATGAAGAAAGCCATCATTCTCGCGGCCGGTCAGGGGTCGCGGCTGCTGCCGCTGACGGCCGACCAGCCGAAGTGCCTTATCGACTTCGCCGGCAAGAGCCTGATCGCCTGGCAGATCGAATCGCTCGCGGCCAACGGCATCACCGAGATCGCGGTCGTCACCGGCTTCCGCGACGAGAAGCTGACGGCGGCGCTGGCCGCGATCCGGCATCCCGGCGTTGCCATCCGCACGTGCTTCAATCCCTTCTACAAGGTCGCCGACAATCTCGGCTCCTGCTGGATCGTGCGCGAGGAGATGGACCAGGACTTCATCATCCTCAACGGCGATACGTTGGTCTCGCCCGAGATCGTCGGTCGCCTGATCGCCGGCGCGACCGCGCCGATCACCGTCACCATCGACGTCAAGGACAGCTATGACCTCGACGACATGAAGGTTCAGCGCGACGGCGACCGGCTGCTGCAGATCGGCAAGCGGCTTGAGCCCAACGAGACCAACGCCGAGTCGATCGGGATGCTCGCCTTCAAGGGCGAGGGGCCCGCGATCTTCCGCAGCCAGGTCGAGGCGATGATGCGGACCCCCGAGGGGGTGCTCAACTGGTACCTCAAGGCGATCCACGCGCTGGCGCCATCGGGCGTCGTCGGCACCGTGTCGATCGAGGGGCTGAAATGGGCCGAGGTCGATTTCCCCGAGGACCTGCCGATCGCGCGGGCGCTGACCGAAGGCTGGGTGGCGGGGCGCTGACGGCCAAGGGCCGGCTCTTTCAGTCCTTTCCGGGCCGCGAATAGTTCGGCGGGTCGCTCGCGGGAAAGGATTCGTCCGATCCCTCGTCGACCGCGTCCCAATCCTTGCCGTCCTCGTCGCGCATTTCCTCCGGGCCGGCGTCGCGGACGGGATGCGGGTCGCCGTTGCGGATATGATCCTGCGCCGCACTGTCCTTGACGATGGCGGCGCCCGAAGGTCTGTTCGCCTTGTCGCGATCCTTTTCGGTGCCCATGGTCCGATCGTCCCTTGCCGTTGCCCGCTCCGGCCAGCTTAGACCCATGCCGGCAAGCGCGCTACCCGCGGGAAGGGATCAGGACGGCCACAGCCGTTTGAGCCAGGCCGAGAGGCCCTCGATCTGGTCGGCGGTCAGGGCGACCGCCTGGCCCAGCGCGGGCTGGCCCGGCCAGCCGGCATCGGTGACCGAAATGCCGCCATGCTCGCGCTCGCCCTCGTAGCGGGGAACGACGTGGAAATGGACGTGCGGATCGACCATCATCAGCATCAGATAGTTGAGCTTCTGATAGGCGACCGCCTGGCGCAGCGCGGCCTCGATCTCGGCGGTGACGGTCTTCAACTCGGCATGCGCCTCGGCCGGCAGGTCGCCGAAGGCGGTCGCGTCGTATTTGGCCGCGAGGACCAGCGCGCCGAGCGTCGGCTGGGCGGGGCGCAGCAGCACGACCCAGTGGCGATAATCGCGGATCAGGCTCGCCGGCCAGCCGAATTTCTCGATCGTCGCGTTCGCCATCATCGTCCTCCCTAGGGCGTCACACCACCAGCCAGGACCGGATCTTCACGCCGCGCTTGCGACGGCGCAGCGCCTGGAGCAGCCGGACCGCGTGGAACAGGCAGGATAGCACGGTCCACACCGCCACGGCGATCAGGCCGATGTCGGGCCGCTGGAACAGCGTGGCGACGAACAGGATCACCATGTTCGGATTGCGCCGCGCCGTGATCAGCCGGAAGTCGCTGTCGATCTTCTCCCAGACATGGATGTGCATGCCGTTGAAGCGACGCAGGAAGGCGCCTTCGATGCCGCGCTGGATCACATAGCCGCCGACGATCGCGATCATCACCAGCGTGAATTCGAGGTGGGTGAAGGCGAGCCCCCAATGCGCGAGGCCGACGCCCCAGGCCCACCACCAGAAAGGCGGATGGACCAGGTCGATGCCATGGTCGAAGACATTGCCCCATTCGCTGGAGGTGATCGTGCAGCGGGCGAGCTTGCCGTCGACCGTATCGAGCACCATGAAGACGAGGCCCGCGGCCATCCCCCACCAATAGTCGCCGATCCAGAACAGCCAGGTGGCGAGGACGCACAGCGCGGCGCCGATCGCCGTCACCTGGTTGGGCGACATGCCGATCTTCGCGGCCACGCGGGTCAGCACCAGCGCCCATTCGGGCCACAGATATTTGGTCAGGACGTCGGTCACGCCCTTATAGGCGCCGAAATAGGTCTTGCGCTCGATTGCCTTGACCGTGCCCGGTTCGAGCTTCTCGATCACCGGCTCCTCGCGCTTGCGCAGCGTGGCGTTGTAGAAGACGCGATTGTCCTCGACCCGGACCTCGTCCAACCCCTCGGGGAAGCCGCCGCCGCTGTCCTCGGTGACGTGCGCGATCACCTTCTCGCCGTTCAGGGTCAGCACCCGGCCCGGCTTGTCGGCCATGAATTTCAGCCAGGCCGGCTCGAAAACATGGCTGGCCGCGACCAGCAGCGCCGGTCCATCGCCCTGGTCCCGGCAACGCAGCTTCTGTGCCTTGGCGATCCGGCGCAGGCGCTCCGCGCTGGACATGCCCCAGATGGACGTGGGGTTGGTTCCGATCGATCGGACGCTCGACGCGATGCTACTATTCATGACCACCATAGACGGATTGACGTGGCGGGTTCCTTGCCCATCCCACGCCGGACTGGCAAGGCAGGAACATGACAAACTCGGGTTTTACCGCGATCGTCCTGGCCGGCCAGCGCCCCGGCGTCGATCCCCTCGCGGAGCATTTCGGCCAGCCCTTCAAGGCGCTGATCGACGTGGCGGGGCAGCCGATGCTCGCCTGGGTGGGCAGCACGCTCGCCGCCCGCAGCGACGTGAAGCGCATCGTCATCCTTGCCCAGCGGGCCGACGCGCTGCTCGATCATCCGGCCACCAGCTGGCTGCGCGACGAGGCGCGGGTGATGGTCCGCGATTGCGGGGATTCGATCGTCGAGGCGATCGACGCGACGATCCGCGCGATGCCGCAGGCCTATCCCTTCCTGCTGACAACCGCCGACAACGTCCTGCTCGACGATGCGATGATCGACCGGTTCAAAGTCGGCGCCGCCGGGGCCGACATCGCGGTGGCGCTGGTCGAGAAGCAGGTACTGGAGGCCGCCTATCCCGGCAACAAGCGCACTTGGCTGCCGTTTCGCGGCGGCGCCTATTCGGGGGCGAACCTCTTCTGGCTCGGCAGCCCGGAGGCGCGCAAGGTGCTCGCCATCTGGTGCCGGGTCGAGCAGCAGCGCAAGAAGGCCCGCGCGGTGCTCGGCGCCTTCGGCATCGGCCTGTCGCTGATGATCGCGCTGCGCCTGCTGACCCTGCGCGGCGCGATCGAGCGGGTGAGCAGGCGGCTCGACATCCGTGCGAAGGCGGTGCTGCTGCCCTATGCGGAAGCCTGCGTCGACGTCGACAAGCCGTCCGACCATGCGATGGCGGAGGATATCCTGCGGAAGCGGGCGGCGCAGTAGGGCCTGCGGGCAGTCAGGGGAACGGCAAAACTGGGGCGCGCCGACCGGTAAGGCAGATAGCCGGCGCGCCCCTCTTTCAGGCCGGGATGCCTTGGGGGACCAGCCATGGAGATAACGGCTGGGCGCCCCGTTTTTATCCCGCCCCGCATGATAGTTTACATATCAGGAGGGCTGCTTATCCCCGGCAACTGGTCGATGGCGGTCATCCGGATCATCCTCGGCGTCTACAGCAACCGCAGTTTCCGTGCCGTCTTGCCCAGCGCCAGCTTGTCATCGCGACTGAGCCCGAAGCGGCCCGAGACCCAGATGCCGGCGATCAGGAGCACCGCGCCGATGCCGGTACGGATGCCGTGGTGGAACGGCCAGAGCAGTTCCGAGGCGATGAAGATCGCGACGCCGACCGCCAGCGCCACGCCCGCCGCGCGGGCGAAGGGCGGGGCGAAGGGGTGGATGTGCTGATGGTGCCAGAGCTGGATCATCGGGGTTATCACCGACACCGCGATCCCGGCCGACACCGCGATCGCCATGCCGTCCATCCCGCCCTGCGGCAGCAGCAGCGCGCCGAGCGTCAGCGACACCGCGAGGCCGATCGCGCTGCCGACCAGCGGGTGATGGTAGCGGCTGATCACCGACTGGATCGCCGAGGCCTGCCCCGCCACCGCCTCGATCAGGCGGGTGAAGGTGAGCAGTGCCAGCGCCAGATAGGCGGCCTGCGCGCCGGGCCCGAAGAAGCCGAGCAGCGCACGGCCACCGCCTGCGATCGTGCAGACGACGGGAGTCGCGACGACGATCGTGAGGCGGGTAGCGAAGCCGTAGATCTCGGCGACATGGCGGATATCGTGGCGCACCGCTTCGGACGCGAGCGGCGCCATCACATAGGAGAAGGCCTGGCGGATCAGCTGGACGCCGCTGGCGATCTTGCGGGCGATCGCGAACAGGCCGGCGGCGCTGGCCCCCGCGGCGCCGGGGATGATCAGGTTGAGGATGAGGGGCGGCGCGTCGCTGAACAGCCGGTTGACGATGTTCGACGGCAGCACCGAGATGCCGGCATATAGGGTCTTCGCCGTCATCGCCGGGGTCGAGGGGACCCGCAGCACCAGATCGAGCCGGTAATAACGGGCGAGCAGCCGGGTGGAGAAGATGCAGGTGATCGCCAGCGAGCAGAGATGGGCGATCAGCAGCCCCAGCGTGCCGGCGCCGAGCGCGGCGAGCAGCGTGGCGGCGACCATGCGGAGCATCTGTTCCCACATCACCCGCAGCCGGATCTCGGGCCCGAACGCCTTGCGCGCGCGCAGCGCCGAGGTGGCGATCTCGACATAGGCCCAGAAGGGCAGGGCCCAGGCGAAGATCGCGATGCCGGTCGCCAGCTTGTCGCGGTCCTTGGGGGCGACGTTCACGACCTCGGCGATCCAGTGCGCCCCCAGGCTGGCGGCGAGCGCGATCAGGATGCACGGCACCAGGCCCAGCAGCATCGCCTGGCGGAGCGCGGCGGCGCGCTCGGCATCGTCCTTCGCCTGGGGCACGACGCGCTGCAGCGCGCTCGTCATGCCGAGATCGGCGATATTCTCGATCAGGTTCACTGCCGACCAGAGGACCATGTACAGCCCGTAGGTCGGCAGGCCGAACAGCCAGACGTAGAGCGGCTGGGAGATGATCTCGATGACGCCGCCGGCCCGGGCGAGCAAGGCGGTGCCGGCGCCCTTGGCGACCTGACGCGAACCGGGCGGAAGCTCGGGAGGGGGCGCTGGCGACATGCGTTCGCTTTAGATTATCCCCTTGTCCGTGCAAGGGATGCGCTCAGGTGTTGAGCCGTGCGAATCTATTCGCTATCGCGGCACCAACCAAGCAAGGGGCACCGAGTCATGGCCGAGTTCGCGCTTCCGAAGAACAGCAAGATCAAGAAGAACGGCAAGGTCCATAAGGCGGCCCCCGGCGCCAAGGACGTGAAGTCCTTCAAGATCTATCGTTACGATCCCGACAGCGGCGAAAATCCGCGCTACGACACGTTCGAGATCGACCTTGCCGAATGCGGCCCGATGGTTCTCGACGCGCTGATCAAGATCAAGAGCGAGCAGGATCCGTCGGTCACCTTCCGCCGTTCGTGCCGCGAGGGCATCTGCGGTTCCTGTTCGATGAACATGAACGGCAAGAACGGCCTCGCCTGCACCACCGCGATCGAGGATTGCAAGGGCGAGGTCCGCGTCACCCCCTTGCCGCACATGGACGTGATCAAGGACCTGGTTCCCGACTTCACGCATTTCTACGCGCAATATGCGTCGATCCAGCCCTGGCTGAAGACGGTCACCCCCAATCCCTCGGGCAAGGAACGGCTCCAGTCGCCCGACGACCGCAACAAGCTCGATGGCCTGTACGAGTGCATCCTGTGCGCCTGCTGCTCGACCTCGTGCCCGAGCTACTGGTGGAACAGCGACAAGTTCCTCGGCCCGGCTATCCTGCTCCAGGCCTATCGCTGGCTGGCCGACAGCCGCGACGAGATGACCGGCGAGCGGCTCGACGAGCTCGAGGATCCGTTCCGGCTCTATCGCTGCCACACGATCATGAACTGCGCCAATGTCTGCCCGAAGGGCCTGAGCCCGGCCAAGGCGATCGGCGAGATCAAGAAGATGGTGGTCGAACGCCAGCTCTGATCTCGTAGCGTCGTGGACATAGACACGGACCTCTACCGCTTCGGTCCACATCCCGACATGCCGGGCTGGTCCCGGTGGGAGATCAAGGACAAGACTCGCTTCAACGCGGTGCTCGGCGACCTCGCCGTGCGCCGCGACGGCGATCGTGCGCTCATCCGCCTGTTCCCGCAGGCGAACCACGCCAATCTCGGCGACAAGGTCCATGGCGGCGCGCTGCTGACCCTGATCGATGTCGGCCTGTTCGTCGCTCCGCTCGCGCTGGGAGACGCGCGGTCGCCGCGCGGAGTCACGGTCGAACTGAGTACCCAGTTCGCCAGCGCCGCCGACATCGGCAGCCCGATCGACATGATCGTCGAGGTGACCCGCGAGACCGGGCGGATGATCTTCCTGCGCGGCACGGTCGAGCAGGCGGGCGCCATGGTCGCCGCTTTCATGGGCTTGATCCGCAAGGCCGCGCAATGACCAGCGTCATCGCCCGCTATGAAGAGATGGTCGCGGCCGGCGAACTGCGCCCCGATCCCGACCAGCGCGCCACCGTCGAGCGGCTGAACGCGCTCGCCGGGGCGCTCGAGGAGCAGCCGGCCAAGGGCAGCGTGCTGTGGCGCATGCTCCGCAAGGCGCCGCCTCCGGTGCGCGGGCTCTACATGTGGGGCGGGGTCGGCCGCGGCAAGTCGATGCTGATGGACCTGTTCTACGACTGCGTCCGGGTCGGCGCGAAGCGGCGGGTCCATTTCCACGAATTCATGATCGAGGTGCATGAGCGCCTGCGGGTGGAGCGCGCCAAGGAGAAGGGCGATCCGATCCCGCCGGTGGTCGAGGCGATCGCCGCCGAGGCCAAGCTGCTCGCGTTCGACGAGATGGTCGTCAACAACATGGCCGACGCGGCCATCCTCAGCCGGCTGTTCACCGGGCTGATCGTCGATGCCGGCGTGACCGTGGTGACGACGTCGAACCGTCCGCCGGGCGACCTCTACAAGGACGGCCTCAACCGCCAGCTCTTCCTGCCGTTCATCGATCTGATCGAGACGCGGCTGGACGTGCTCTCGCTGAATGGCCCGACCGACTACCGGCTCGAGCGGCTGGGCGGCATGCCGGTCTGGTATACTCCGAACGGCCCCGAGGCGAGCGCCGCCGTGTCGGAAGCCTTCTTCCGGCTGACCGACTATCCGCCCGAGGACAAGGCGCACGTCCCCGTCGCCGACATCGCCGTGCCCGGCGGGCGCACCCTGCATGTGCCCAAGAGCCTGAAGGGCGTCGCGGTCTTCTCGTTCAAGCGACTCTGTGCCGAGGCCCGCGGCGCCGCCGACTATCTGGCGATCGCGCGCGCCTACCACACCGTGATCATCGTCGGCATCCCGTTGCTGACGCCGGAGAAGCGCAACGAGGCGGCGCGTTTCAAGGTGCTGATCGATGCGCTCTACGAGCATAAGGTGAAGCTGCTGGCGACCGCCGAGGCCGAGCCGGAGAATCTTTATCCCGACGGCGACGGCGCCTTCGAGTTCGAGCGCACCGTTTCGCGCCTGATGGAGATGCGCAGCCAGGACTATCTCGCCGCGGGGCATGGCCTGGAGGCGTGAGGGCGTCGCGCGCGGAGCCGGGGTGACGCTTTTCTTCCGCCCGCTCCCGGAGGCGCAAGGCAGCGGGATTCGAGCTTTCGCTGAAATGACGCAAGAGAGGCGGGTTCCCTATTTAGGCGGCGGGCTCCATCACGACGTGGTCTGGCACCAAACGCATCTTTCCGCCCCTCCGAAAAAACTTGGGTCCGCCGCCCATGCAATGGTTGCCCCGGCGGGATCACGGGGCTAAGCGGGCCTCGCAATTCAGGCTCCCACGATCGCGTGGGCGCCTTCCTATGCGATCTTCATGTCGGAGGAGTCGGATGGCTCGTACTAAAATTGCGTTGATCGGTGCTGGCAATATCGGTGGGACGCTCGCGCATCTGGCCGCTTCGAAGGAACTGGGCGACGTCGTTCTGTTCGACGTGGTCGAGGGCGTGCCGCAGGGCAAGGCGCTAGACCTGTCGCAGTGCGCACCGGTCGAGGGCTTCGACGCGAAGCTCAAGGGCACCAACGATTATGCCGATATCGCGGGCGCGGACGTCATCATCGTCACCGCCGGCGTCGCCCGCAAGCCGGGCATGAGCCGCGACGATCTGCTCGGCATCAACCTGAAGGTCATGAAGGCCGTCGGCGAAGGCATCAAGGCCAACGCTCCCGACGCCTTCGTCATCTGCATCACCAATCCGCTCGACGCGATGGTGTGGGCGCTGCGCGAATTCTCGGGTCTGCCGCACGCCAAGGTCGTCGGCATGGCCGGCGTGCTCGACTCGTCGCGCTTCGCGGCGTTCCTCGCCGAGGAGTTCAACGTCTCGGTCCAGGACATCACCACCTTCGTGCTCGGCGGTCATGGCGACACCATGGTCCCGGTCGTCGAATATTCGACCGTTGCCGGCATCCCGATCCCCGACCTGATCAAGATGGGCTGGTCGACCCAGGAGCGCATCGACGCGATCGTGCAGCGCACCCGCAGCGGCGGCGGCGAGATCGTCGCCCTGCTGAAGACCGGCTCGGCCTTCTATGCGCCCGCCACCTCGGCGATCGCGATGGCCGAGAGCTACCTGAAGGACAAGAAGCGCGTCCTGCCGGCCGCCGTCTACCTGAACGGCGAATATGGCGTCGACAACCTGTATGTCGGCGTTCCCGTCATTATCGGCGCGAACGGCGTCGAAAAGATTGTCGAGATCGAGCTGTCGGAGGAGGCCAAGGCCAACCTCCAGGTCTCGGTCGACGCGGTCAAGGAATTGCTGGTCGCCTGCAAGGGCATCGACAGCTCGCTGGCCTGAGGCCCGTTAAACAGCGTCTCCCCAGGCGGAAGGAAGGTTCAACCGACTTATGAGTATCCTGGTCAACAAGAATACCAAGGTCATCACCCAGGGCATGACCGGTAACACGGGCACGTTCCACACCGAGCAGGCGCTCGCCTACGGGACCAAGATGGTCGGCGGCGTCACGCCGGGCAAGGGTGGGACCACCCATATCGGCCTGCCGAACTTCGACACCGTCCACGAGGCGGTTGCCGCCACCGGTGCCGATGCCAGCGTCGTCTATGTTCCGCCGCCCTTCGCGGCCGACTCGATCCTCGAGGCGATCGACGCCGAGGTTCCCCTCATCGTTGCCATCACCGAGGGCATTCCCGTGATCGACATGATCCGGGTGAAGCGTGCCCTGCAGGGCTCGAAGTCGCGTCTGATCGGACCGAATTGCCCGGGTGTCCTGACCCCGAACGAGTGCAAGATCGGCATCATGCCGGGTTCGATCTTCAAGAAGGGCTCGGTCGGCGTTGTTTCCCGCTCGGGGACGCTTACCTATGAAGCGGTGTTCCAGACCACGGCCATCGGCCTGGGTCAGACCACGGCGGTCGGCATCGGCGGTGACCCGGTCAACGGGACGAACTTCATCGACGTGCTCGAACTGTTCCTGGCCGACGACGAGACCACGTCGATCATCATGATCGGCGAGATCGGCGGGTCGGCCGAGGAAGAAGCCGCGCAGTTCCTGCGCGACGAGGCGAAGCGCGGCCGCAGCAAGCCCATGGCGGGCTTCATCGCGGGCCGCACGGCGCCTCCGGGCCGCCGGATGGGCCATGCCGGGGCGATCGTCTCGGGCGGCCAGGGCGGCGCCGAGGACAAGATAGCCGCGATGGAAGCGGCAGGGATCAAGGTCGCGGCGAGCCCCTCGGAGCTCGGCACGACTCTGGCAGAGGTCCTGAAGGGATAAGACCAACCCCGTCTTCGGACGGGGGGCGTTTCACGCCAGGTTAACATAGATCGAGTGTATCGACCGAAATTGCTGTGCTTCGGGCCTGAGTCCCGGGGTGGGTGCAGACAAGGATGGTAAGATGGGTATCGAAGGCGTCGAGTTCGACGGACCGGAGGGAGTTAGCGCTTCCTTCGTTGAATCGCTTTATCGTCAATATCGCTCGGACAAGTCGAGCGTGGAGCAGAGCTGGCAGGACTATTTCGCCGGCGTCGAGGCTGAGGTCTCGGGACCCAGCTGGGCCCGCAGCAACTGGCCGCCGACCAGCACCGACGCGTTGACCGCGGCGCTCGATCCGACCCAGATGGAGGCGGCCAAGAAGTCCGCCAAGCCCGGAGCAGCGTCGGCACCGGCCGCAGCCGCACCGGTGGCCGCGAGCCAGGCGGACGTGGAAGCGCGCGCGCTCGACTCGATCCGCGCGATCATGCTGATCCGTACCTATCGGGTGCGCGGCCATCTGCTCGCCAATCTCGACCCGCTCGGCCTCTCGCAGCGCGAGGAGTCGGAGGACCTGACCCCGGCATGGCATGGGTTCACCGAAGGCGACATGGATCGCCAGGTCTATATCGGCGGTGTCCTGGGCCTCGACTGGGCGACTCCGCGCGAGATTCTCGAGATCCTCCGCAGGAATTACTGCGGCAGCGTCGGCCTCGAATATATGCACATCGGCGATGTCGAGGAGCGGCGCTTCCTCCAGGCGCGGATGGAAGGCAAGGATGCCGAGATCAGCTTCACGCCCGAGGGCAAGAAGGCGATCCTCACCAAGGTGATCCACGCCGAGCAGTGGGAGAAATTCCTGGGCCGCAAATATGTCGGCACCAAGCGCTTCGGCCTCGACGGCGGTGAATCGATGGTCCCCGCGCTCGAGGCGGTGATCAAATATTCGGGTGCCTATGGCGTCAACGAGGTGGTGATGGGCATGGCCCATCGCGGCCGCCTCAACGTCCTCTCCAACGTCATGGCGAAGCCCTATCGCGCGATCTTCAACGAGTTCGCGGGTGGCTCTGCCAATCCGGAGGACGTCGGCGGCTCGGGCGACGTCAAATATCACCTCGGCACCTCGACCGACCGTGAGTTCGACGGCAACCACGTCCATCTCAGCCTCGCGCCGAACCCGTCGCACCTCGAATGCGTCAATCCAGTGGTGCTGGGCAAGTCGCGCGCCAAGCAGACCAAGCTCGACGATCTCGAGCGGTCGAAGGTGCTGCCGATCCTGCTGCACGGCGACGCCGCCTTCGCGGGCCAGGGCATCATCATGGAGTGCTTCGGCTTTTCGGGCCTGCGCGGCTACAACACCGGCGGTACCATCCATTTCGTGATCAACAACCAGGTGGGCTTCACCACCTCGCCGCAGTTCGCGCGCTCTTCGCCCTATCCGTCGGACATCGCGAAGATGGTGCAGGCGCCGATCCTGCACGTGAACGGCGACGACCCCGAAGCGGTCACCTTCGCCTGCAAGGTAGCGACCGAGTTCCGCCAGACCTTCAAGCGCGATGTCGTGATCGACATGTGGTGCTATCGCCGCTTCGGCCATAACGAAGGCGACGAGCCGGGCTTCACCCAGCCGCTGATGTACGAGGCGATCCGCCAGCATCCGCCGATCAGCGCGATCTATAGCGCCCGTCTGGTGCAGGAAGGCGTGATCGACGCCGAGTGGACCGCCAGGACCGAAGGCGAGTTCATCGCCCATCTCGAAAACGAATTCGAAGCGGGCAAGGGCTACAAGGTCAACAAGGCCGACTGGTTCGAAGGCGACTGGACGGGTTTCGCCGAGCCGCGCGAGGCGATCACCGAGCGCCGCGCCGCCGTCACCGGCATCTCCGGGGATATGCTGGAAGAATTGGGCCGCCAGCTCACTACCGTTCCCGAGGGTCTGTCGATCCACAAGACGCTGAACCGCATCCTCGACGCCAAGAAGGAAATGTTCGCGTCGGGCCGTGGCTTCGACTGGGCGACCGCCGAGGCGCTGGCGTTCGGATCGCTGCTCAAGGACGGCTATGGCGTCCGCCTGTCGGGGCAGGACTCGGGGCGTGGCACCTTCAGCCAGCGTCATGCGGTCTGGGTCGACCAGAAGGACGGGCACAAATATATCCCGCTGTCCGCGCTCGATCGCCGCTTCCAGGTGCTCGACAGCCCGCTCAGCGAGTTCGGCGTGCTCGGTTTCGAATATGGCTATGCATCGGCGGCGCCCAACACGCTGGTCATGTGGGAAGCGCAGTTCGGCGACTTCGCCAACGGCGCGCAGGTGATCGTCGACCAGTTCATCTCGTCCGGCGAGGCGAAGTGGCTGCGGGTCAACGGCCTCGTCATGCTGCTGCCGCACGGCTATGAAGGGCAGGGGCCCGAGCACAGCTCGGCCCGCCTGGAGCGCTATCTCCAGCTCTGCGCCGAGGACAATATGCAGGTCGCGAACTGCACGACGCCGGCCAATTATTATCACATCCTGCGCCGGCAGATGGCCCGCAAGTTCCGCAAGCCGCTGATCATCATGACCCCGAAGTCGCTGCTCCGCCACAAGTCGGCGGTATCGACGGCCGAGGACATGATGGGCGAGACCCGCTTCCAGCGCGTCCTGTCCGACACCAATCCGCCCGAGGACAAGGATGTCCGCCGCGTGGTCCTGGTCTCGGGCAAGCTCTTCTACGAGCTGGCAGAGGCCCGCGATGCGGCCGGGGACGAGCACACCACCATCATCCGGCTCGAACAGCTCTATCCCTTCCCGGCCGATGCGCTGATCACGCGCATGGGCCGGATGCCCAACCTCGAGACCGTGGTGTGGACGCAGGAAGAGCCGAAGAACCAGGGCGCGTGGACCTTCGTCGAACCCTATATCGAGAAGGTCCTGACCGAGGTGGGCGGCACGCCGAGGCGCGCCGTCTATGCCGGCCGCAAGGCCGCCGCCGCGACGGCCACCGGCCTCGCCCGCAACCACGCCGTCCAGCAGGCGGCACTGATCGCCGATGCGCTCGGCCACGAAGTGAAGGGTAAGTAAGATGGCAACCGATGTGGTGGTGCCGACGCTCGGCGAATCGATCACCGAAGCGACGCTGGGCCAGTGGCTCAAAAAGCCCGGCGAGGCCGTGAAGGCCGATGAGCCGATCGCCAGCCTGGAGACCGACAAGGTATCGGTCGAGGTTCCGGCCCCGGTCGCCGGCGTGCTGGCCGAGCTCGTCGTCAGCGAAGGCGATACGGTCAATGTCGGCGCGGTGATCGCGCGGATCCAGGAAGGGGCTTCGGCCGCGACCTCCGCGACCCCGGCGGTCGAGAACCGCAACGCGATCGGCCAGGCCGAGGCCGCGGCCCCGGCCGAGCCGGCCGCCGCGCCGGTCGAGGAGAATGGCGACCCGGTCACCCTGTCGCCGTCGGTTCGTCGTGCGGTTCTGGAGCATGGCGTCGACCCGTCCAAGATCAAGGGCACCGGCAAGGACGGCCGCCTGACCAAGGACGACGTGATCAGCGCCGCGAAGACCCAGCCCAAGCCGGCGACGCCCGCGGCTCCGGCCGCCGCTGCTCCGGCTCCCGCCGCTGCTGCCGCTCCGGCGGGGGAGCGCCGCGAGGAACGGGTCCGCATGACCCGCCTGCGCCAGACCGTCGCGAGCCGCCTCAAGGAGGCCCAGAACACCGCGGCGATCCTGACCACCTTCAACGACGTCGACATGACGGCGGTGATCGAGGCCCGGAACAAGTATAAGGACCTGTTCGAGAAGAAGCATGGCGTCCGCCTCGGCTTCATGGGCTTCTTCGTGAAGGCCGCCTGCATGGCGCTGCGGGACGTGCCCGCGGTCAACGCCTCGATCGAGGGCGACGAGATCGTCTATCGCGACTATGTCGACGTGTCGGTCGCGGTCTCGGCCCCGAACGGACTGGTCGTCCCGGTGATCCGCGACGCGCAGGACCTGTCGGTCGCGGGGATCGAGAAGACGATCGGCGACTTCGGCGCCCGCGCGAAGGCCGGCACGCTCAAGCTCGAAGAGATGAAGGGCGGTACCTTCACCATCTCGAACGGTGGCGTCTTCGGCTCGCTGATGTCGACCCCGATCATCAATCCGCCGCAGGCGGGCGTCCTCGGCCTGCACCGGATAGAGGAACGTCCGGTCGTCCGCGACGGACAGATCGTGGCGCGTCCGATGATGTATCTGGCGCTCAGCTACGATCATCGCCTGATCGACGGCCGCGAGGCGGTCACCTTCCTCGTCGCGATCAAGAACGCGATCGAGGATCCGACCCGCCTGTTGATCGACCTGTAACAATTGAACGTCACCCCCCAGCGAAGGCCGGGGTCTCAGGAGAAGAGGTGAGCCCTCCATCTCACGAGATGCCAGCCGTCGCTGGCATGACGGAACGGGAAAGACGAGTATATGTCCGACTATGATTTCGACGTGATCGTCATCGGCGCTGGCCCGGGCGGCTATGTCGCCGCGATCCGCGCCGCCCAGCTCGGTCTCAAGACCGCCTGCGCGGAAAGCCGCGAGACGCTCGGCGGCACCTGCCTCAACGTCGGCTGCATCCCGTCAAAGGCGATGCTCCATGCCTCCGAACTCTATGACGAGGCGGCCAGCGGCAAGCTCGCCAAGCTCGGCATCAAGGCCCAGGTCGAACTCGATCTCGACACCATGCACGGCCAGCGCAAGGATGCGGTCAAGAGCTTGACCGGCGGCATCGAGTTCCTGTTCAAGAAGAACAAGGTCGAATGGCTGAAGGGCCGGGCCGCCTTCACCGGCAAGGACGTGGTCGAGGTCGCGGGCAAGAGCTACCGTGCCAAGAACATCGTCATCGCCACCGGGTCGAGCGTCACCCCCTTGCCCGGCGTCGAGATCGACGAGAAGGTCGTCGTCTCGTCGACGGGCGCGCTCGAACTGCCGAAGGTTCCCGGCCATATGGTGGTGATCGGCGGCGGCGTGATCGGGCTCGAGCTCGGTTCGGTGTGGAAGCGCCTCGGCGCCAGGGTCACCGTCGTCGAGTTCCTCGACCAGCTTCTCCCCGGCATGGACGGCGAGATCCGCAAGGAAGCCGCCAAGATCTTCAAGAAGCAGGGGCTGGAGCTCAAGCTGTCGACCAAGGTCACCGGCGTGACCGTCAAGGACGGCAAGGCGACCGTCACCGTCGAACCCGCTGCCGGCGGGGCGGCGGAGACGCTGGAGGCGGATGCGGTGCTGGTGTCGATCGGTCGCCGTCCCAACACCGAGGGGCTGGCGCTGGATCGGACCGGGCTGACCGTCAACAAGCGCGGCCAGATCGAGATCAACCACGACTTCGCGACCGCCGTGCCCGGCATCTGGGCAATCGGTGACGTCGTTCCCGGTCCGATGCTGGCGCACAAGGCCGAGGACGAGGGCATCGCCGTGGCCGAGAATATCGCCGGGCTGACCGGCATCGTGAACCACGACGTCATTCCCGGTGTGGTGTACACCATGCCCGAGATCGCCGGCGTCGGCCTGACCGAAGAGGAGGCCCGGGAGCGCGGCGAGGTGAAGGTCGGCAAATTCCCGATGCTCGCCAATTCGCGCGCCAAGACCAACCACGAGCCCGACGGTTTCGTGAAGGTGATCGCCGACGCCAAGACCGACCGGGTGCTCGGCGTCCACATCATTGCATCGGTGGCGGGAACGATGATCGCCCAGGCGGCCCAGGCGATGGAGTTCGGCGCTACCAGCGAGGATATCGCCTATACCTGCCACGCGCATCCGACCCACTCGGAAGCGATCAAGGAAGCCGCGATGGCGGTGACCGGCAAGCCGATCCACATCTGACGACGGGAGGGGGAGAGGATCTTGCGATCCTCTCCCGCCCTGACGGGACTTGCGTCCCGCCTTATTCCTTCCCGAACGCCTTGCGCAGCTCGCCCTTGGCGGCTTCGAGGATCTTGCGCTGCTTGTCCGGCAGGTCCTTGCCGGCTCGGTTGATGTAGAAGGTCAGCATCGACATCGCCGACCGGAACGGCGTCGCTTTCCGCCGCCGGCTATGTTCCGCCGAATGCTTCAGCGACCGGGCGATCTCGGCCGGGTCCGACTTGGCGAAGACACCGCGGTCGAGCGTCAGGGCATCCGAATGCTCGGTGACCTGCTGCGACCATTTACGCGTCGTCATCGTCGGCTCAGATCGGCGAGACGCCGAGGAATTTCAGGACGCCCAGCACGAGCAGCAGCAACGCGATGGCGGCGATGATGCCGCCTACGTTCATGCTGCTCTTCTCGACGACGACCCGTTCGTCACTGTTCACGTCGGCCATGCTATCCTCCTGCTATGGGTGGCGGACTGAACGAGCGGAGCGACGCCGCTGTTCCCGGCGGTCAGTGTCGCTTGAAATACTGGACGTCCTGTTCGTGCTTCTCCGCCGCCGCGCGCGATGAAAAAATGCCCAGGTTGCGGCGCTTGCCGGTCTTGGCGTCGGGCTTGCGCGAATAGAGGCGATATTCGCCCGACGCGAGCTTGCGGATCATCGTCCTTCTCCTCTCGCTTGGGAAACGGGAAGGGCGGGCATGTCGTTCCGGTCGATACGCCGCGCAGTCCTGGCTGGCCGAGGCACGGGGCAGGGTGTCGATGTCGACCTTCGAGATCAGCTATTCTCCCGACGGAGCCGGTGCGGGTTTCGGGGATGCGATCAAGGCGTCGCTGAGCGGTATGAGCAGCTTCTTCGGTCAGAGCCTCGCGCTGCTGATCACGCTGGTCGCCGTCTTGCTGCCCTGGCTTGTCCTCGGTGGCGGCATGGTGTTCGCGGTGCGTTGGCTACGCCACCGGTTCCGCAAAGAGGATGAATGAAGCGAAGAAAAAGCCCCCGGGGCGGACCCCGGAGGCTCATTCCCGCGACGGTCGCGTGACGAAACTTACTGGACGACCATGCTCGTGAAATAGACATTGTCGATGCCGCCGAAGCCGGTGCGCTGGCGCAGTACGTCGTTGATCGCGGTCTTGAGATCCTTCTGGAGCTTCAGCTTGCCCTCGGGGGTCGAGATGGTGAAGCTGTCCTGCTGCGACATCACCATCAGGATCGCCGAGCGGATCGGCATCTCGTTGTCCTTCAGATTGTCGAGCACCTTCTGGTCGTAGAAGGTCGAGACGCCAAGGCCGACCTGCGAGAAGCCGTCCGAATCGCGCAGGTTGGACGTGAAGGGCTGCTCGAAGGTGAAGAAGGTCGCCTTGTACTTGGTCGGATCGGGCGACTTGTCGCTTTCGATGCCGTCCATGGGCAGCGTCTTCTTGTCGCCATGGCCGCCTTCCTCGGCGCCTTCCTTGGCGACGAGCTTGGGTGCGTTGGGATCTTCGGGCGCCTTTTCATGGCCGCCGACCAGCCCGGCACCGGCCGCGTACAGGCCTGCGCCGACGCCGATGCCGGCGAACAGGAGGGCGACGACGAGCATCATCAATATGCCCTTCATCTTGCCCGGCTTCTTGGGCGCCTCAGCGGCGGGAGCAGCGGCAGCACTCATCGTTCACATCCCATGATCAGGCGTAAAGCTCACCATCGTCGCGCGACGCCGAATCGGCGGCGTCGTCACGAAGCGCGGCCTGTGTACGCGCAAAAGGTTGATGATCTGCTGACGAGGGCTGGCGCTGTTGTCCCGGCTGGCCCTGCTGGCCGTTGGCCGAGGAGGAGCCGTAGCCGCCATTGCCCTGGTTGTTGAGGTCGACGTGCGATTCCGCGACACGCAGCCCCTGCGCGCGGACCTCCGCCAGCAGGCGCGGCTGCGCGTCGGCGATGATCGCGCGGGCCTGGTCGGTCTCGGCGGTCATGCGGATCGCCGTGCCGGAGGCGCTGTTGGCGATCTCGACGGTCAGCGCGCCGAGATGCTCGGGGTTCAGCTGGAACTTGAGATGACCCTGCCGGGTCGCGGCCTGGCTGATGTCTTGCGCGAGCCGGTCCAGCCACTGATTGTCGCGGGCCAAGTCGAGCTGGCGGGTGACCACCTGGTCGGCCTGGCCGGGACCGGCGGCCGGACCGGTCGCTGCGC
This sequence comes from Sphingomonas sp. Root720, assembly GCF_001428605.1. Lineage (GTDB taxonomy): Bacteria > Pseudomonadota > Alphaproteobacteria > Sphingomonadales > Sphingomonadaceae > Rhizorhabdus. The sequence continues at coordinate 263,471 of NZ_LMID01000013.1, read as the reverse complement.
TCGTATCGAGCGGGGCGAAGGGCTGCGCCGGCGGCGCGACGGCCTGCGGCACGGCGACCGTGGGGGCGGCCGGAGCCGCGGCGAGAGCGGTCGCATCGGGCGCCTCGGCGGCCGGGCGGCCATCTTGCCGGAAAAGGGGCGCGTCAGCCTGCACCGGGGTCTGAGCGGGCGGCATGGCGGGGGCCGCCCCGGGCTGGACCGGTGCGGGCTGGGCCTTGCCTTCGACCGGCTGCCGGTCGGTTGCGGCGTGGGCGGCGGGAAGCTTGCCGTCCTCTGGCGGGACGACGACGGCGGCGGCTTCGACGGCAACCGCCATGGCTGCCGCCTGGGCTGGCTCCGCTGGCTGGACCGGCGCCGCTATCGTGCCGGGGGGTACGGCCGGCTGCGCGGCGGGCGTGTCGATGGCGGTAGGAGCGGCTGTCTGCGCGGCTGCGGCCGGTACAGGCGCAAGTGCGGCGGCGACGGGGACGGCGGGCGTCCGAGCAACGGCCTCGCCATCGCGGGGTTGGCCGGTCGGAGTGAAGGCCGCCTTCAGCGAGGCGAGCAGCGCTGCGATATCGCTCGGAATCGACGGGGTGGCCGCAGGGGTGCCCTTCGCATCCGGATCGGTGGCGACGGGCGCTGCCGCTTCCGGCATGGGGGAACGTGCCTGTGCCTGTGCCTGCTCGCCGGTGCTGGCGAGCGGGGCCGGCGGCATGGTTTCGCCGGGCGCAGCCGGGGACGCAAGCGACGGGGCGGCGGGAAGCGGGACATCGACGATGACGGCGGCGGTCCGCGTCGTGGGGGGCGCGGCGACGGCTGCGGTCGTTTCGGCCGCTGGGGCGGGGGGCGGCACGGCAGCCGCGGCCGGCGCCGCGACGGGCTGGCTCACCGTCACCTGCGCGGCCGCGGCGACCATCGCCTCGATCTCGGCGAGCAGGTTGGCCGGCTGGTCGGCCGGGACTTCCTTTGTCTCGTCGGCCGGCGCGGTGGGGAGCATATCGTCGGCGACGCCGCTCTCCGCTTCGCCCTCGCTTCCGGTTTCGGCGGTCGTGCCATCCTGCGCGCCCTTGTCGCCCGACTTCGCCTGGGCGACGAGCTGGGCGAACATCGCGGGCGCTTCGGGGGATGTCGGGCCGTTGGCCTGCGGCCCCGCACCCACGTTCAGGGCGATCGCGGAGGTCGAAAGCGCGGCAACGGCCATGTCAATATTCCCCTTCTTCGGTCTTGCTGAGCCTCGGGCGGAAGGACGCGGCCATCCGCGCCTCGCTCCATTCGGCAAGCGCCTGCACCGCCCGCGCGTCGAGCTTCGCCGCGCTTTCCTGGCGCTGGCGCGCTTCGAGTCGTTCGGCGATCTTCCGCTCGGCAGTCGTCTTCGCCGAGGCGATGGCGCCCGCCAGACCGTGCCGCGCATTGTCGAGCCGCAGCGCCAGTTCGCCCCGGTTCTGCAAGGTCGCGCCCGATACCGGCCCGACCGTCATGCTCAGGCTGTCGCGCAGGCTGGCGAGCTTGGCGGCGTTGCTTTCGAGGCTGGTCACCTGCGCTTCGGCGTTCGCGGCGGCGGAGGCTGCCAACAGATGCTGCGCCGCCCGCACGCGCGCGATCCGCGCCCGCTTCTTCACCAGCGCCTTCATCCGCCGAACGCCTCAAGCAGCGCGTCGACCGACTGGGGGTAATCGACCCGGTCCTTCTGGCCCTGGCTGATGAATTCGAGGATATGGTCGTGCCGCGCGATCGCGACGTCGACGATCGGATCGCTGCCGGCGCGGTAGGCGCCCATCAGGATCAGGTCGCGATTTTCCTCATAGACCGCCCATAGCCGGCGCAGGATCTGCGCGGCCTGCTGGTGTTCGGGGCCGACGATGTCGCTCATCACGCGGCTCAGCGATTTGCCCACGTCGATCGCCGGGAAGACGCCCTGTTCGGCCAGGCTGCGCGACAGGATGATATGGCCGTCGACGATCGCACGCGCCGTGTCGACGATCGGATCGTCGGTGTCGTCGCCGTCGGCGAGCACGGTGTAGAGCGCGGTGATCGATCCGCCGCTGTGCGCGTCGACGCCGGCGCGCTCGATCAGGCGCGGGATCAGGCCGAGCGCGGAGGGCGGATAGCCCTTCATCGTCGGCGGCTCGCCCAGCGACAGGCCGATCTCGCGCTGCGCATGGGCTACGCGGGTGAGGCTGTCGATCAGCAGCAGCACGCGCTTGCCCTGCGCGCGGAAATATTCGGCGATCGCGGTCGCGCGCATCGCGGCGCGCAGGCGCAGCACCGGCGGGTGATCGGCGGGCACCGCGACGACGACGCTCTTCTGGCGGACCGGGCCGGACAGCTTGGTCGCCAGGAAGTCCGAGACCTCGCGGCTGCGTTCGCCGACCAGCCCGACGACGATGATGTCGGCATCGGCGCCGGCGATCATCTGGCCCATCAGCACCGACTTGCCGACGCCCGAGCCGGCGGCGATCGCGATGCGCTGGCCGACGCCGGCGGTAAGCAGCGCATTGATCGCGCGCACGCCCATGTCGAACGGCTCGGTGACGCGGGCGCGGTCGAGCGGGTTGCCGCGGCGGCCGGCCAGCGGCCAGCGCTCGGCGGTGGCGATTGGGCCGAGCCCGTCGATGGGATTGCCGAGCGCGTCCATGACCCGGCCGAGCAGCGATTCGCCGACATCGACCGATCCGCCGCGCCGGTCGGGCTCGACCCGGGCGCCCGCGCTGTGCGGGGCGTCGGCGTCGAGCGCCATCAACAGGGTGCGGTTGCCGCGGAAGCCGACGACCTCGGCGAGCGCGGCGTGGCCGTCCGCATCGATTACGCGGGCGTTGGAGCCGACCGGCATCGGAAAGCCGGTCGCCTCGAGCATCAGCCCGTCATAGGAGGCGAGGCGCCCGATCCGGCGCGGGCCGACGACGTCGATCTCGATCGCGCCGAGCATCGATTCGGCCATGGCGGCGAGGCTCATCGCGGCAGGCCCCTATAAGCGATGATCCTGATCATCGCGGCAGGGCCATGGCGTCGAGCTGGGCACGCAGGCGGGCGAGGCGGACCTGGGGGCCGTCCTCGATCCAGCCTTCGCCGCTTTCGAGGATGATCGTGCCGGAGGCGAGATGATGGTCGGCGGCGACGGGCACGCCCAGTTCGACCCCGTCGAGCATCGCGATGTCGTCGGGATGCATGCGCAGCCGGGCGGGGCCGCATTCGGCCGTGACCAGGTCGGCGATCGCCTCGGCGCGCTCCTTGAGCAGCGCGGGATCGATCTTCACCTCGCCGACGATCTGACGGACGAGGCGGGTGACGGTTTCGGTGAGAACCGCAGCCAGCGGGCCGGCCGGTTCGGGCTGCAACGCCTCGGCTGAGCGGATCAGCTGCGCCAGCGCCTCGCGCTGGCGGGCGAACTCGGCGAGGACCGCCTGGCGACCGTGGTCGAAGCCCTCGGCGAAGGCGTGGGCGCGGATCGTCTCGATGTCGGCTTCGGGCTCGTCCTCGGGCGCGGCCGCCATCGGGCTCGGTGCGAAGTCGCTCGCGCGGCGGCGGGGATGGTCGGCATTGCCGCCCCAGGGGGTGAAGTGGGTCGACGGGGCGGGCTTGGCCCAGGCGTTGACCCGGGTGGCGGCGGCCCCGAACTCGCTGGTCCAGATCTCAGACAAAGTCGTCGCCCTTGCCGCCGAGGCTGATCGTGCCTTCCGCCGCCAGCTTGCGGGCGATGGCGAGCATCGCCTTTTGCGATTCCTGGACGTCGGCGAGGCGCATAGGCCCACGGTCGGCGATCTCGTCCTGTACCGACTGGGCGGCGCGGCTCGACATGCAGCCGAAGATCTTCGCGCGGATCTTCTCGTCGGCGCCCTTGAGCGAGACGACGAGGACGTCGTTGTCGACCGCCCGCAGCAGCGCGCCGAGGTCCTTCTCGGTCAGCGCCATCAGGTTGTCGAAGACGAACATCTCCTCCTCGATCGTGCGGGCGACGGTCTTGTCGAGCTTCTGCAGAGCCTTGATGATCCGCTGTTCGGAGGCCTTGCGCGAGCTGTTGACGATCTTCGCCGCTTCGCCGGCGCCGCCGCGGCGCGTGGTGGCGCCGGTCGACTGGGCGGTGGCGGGGCGGCTCAGCAGGTCGTCGAGCTCGGCCAGAGCGGTTTCGGTGACCGGTCCCATGGTGGCGACGCGATAGACCAGGTCGGCCTGGATATCCTCGGGCAGCAGCGCGAGCACGTCGGCGGCACGCTGGGATTCGAGGAAGGCGAGGACGATCGCGGCGATCTGCGGATGCTCGAACTCGATCAGGTTGGCGATCTGGCGGGCATCCATCCATTTCAGGTTTTCCAGCGCATTGGTGTGCTGGACCGGCGTGATGCGCTGGAGCACCTGGTCGGCTTTGTCCTGGCCGAGCGCCTTGTGCATGATGCCCTTGATCTGGCGCTCGACCCCGAACCCCAGGGTGGTGCGGACGCGGGCACGGTCGACGAACACGTCGAACACGCCGTCGATCTCCTGCTCGGAGATGTTGGCGACGTTGAACATGGCGCCGCCCAGATGCTGGACTTCGTCGGGTTGGAGGCGGCTCAGCACGGTCGCGGCCTCTTCCTCGCCGAGCAGCATCAGCAGGATCGCGGCGGCGGAGCTGCCCGAGGGTTCGACCGGGGTCGCGCCGTCGGTGCCGATAGGGGTTTCGTCGGCCATGGTCTCAGGCTCCCGGCATGTCGGCGCGGATCAGGTCGCGGACGACCAGCGCGGCGCGGTCCGGATCCTGCTTCACGAAGTTGCGGATCAGCTCGGCGCGATTGGCGTAGCCCGGGGTTGCCTCGATCATGTCGAGCGTGACCGGCTTGTTCGGGTCGATCAGCGCCTGCTGCGCCATTTCGGAGGCGATCTCGGCGCGGATCGCCGGGTTGGTGCCCTGCGGCAGGCGGCCGCCCGAGGCGACCATCGCGTCGAGCGCGGCCTTCTTCTCCTCGACATAGGCGGCGCGGCGCTTGAGCAGCGGCTTGGCGACGCCGAACACGAGCAGCGCGACGACGAGCAGCGCCGACAGGTTGCGGGCGAGGGTGGAGACCCACGGCGCTTCCCACCAGTTCGGCTTGACCTCGGCTTCCTCGGCGACCGCGAAGCTGCGGGCCGAGAGGGCGACGACGTCGCCGCGGGCCTGGTCGGCCCCGATCGCGCCGCGCACCAGCGTCTCGATCGAGGCGAGCTCGGCGCGGCTGAACTTACGGCTGCCCTCGCGCAGGGCGACGGCGACCGACAGGCGCTTGACCGAGCCCACCGGTGCGCGCGTCACCGAGACTTCGCGCCCCAGCTCATAGGTGCGGTTGTAGTTTTCGGAGGTCTTGTTGGCGTTGGCGGCGTCGGTCGTGCCGGCGGCCGGGGCATCGACGGTCTGGTTCGGCGCGGCGGCCACCTGGCTGGCGGCCGGCGGCTGGTTCGACAGCGCGCCGGGAATGCCGCTGGCTTCGCCGTTCTTCTTGTCGCCGGTCCAGCTGCCCTGTTCCTGGCGGACCACGGCGGTGTCCTTCGGGTAGCTTTCGCGGGTCGCCTGGGTCTCGGTGAAATCGACGTCGGCATGGACCTCGGCGGTGAAGTTGCCGGGGCCGACGATCGGGGTGAGGATCTTGTTGAGCGCCTCGAGATAGCGCTGCTCGATCTTGTTCTGGATGTCGACCTGACGGGTCGAGGCCTGGCTCATCGGATCGCCGCCCGAGGAAGAGAGCAGGCGGCCGGCCTGGTCGACGACCGAGACGCCGTCGGGCGACAGGTTCGGCACCGAGGAGGCGACGAGGTGGACGATCGCCTGGACCTGCGAATCCGACAGGGTGCGGCCGGCGCGCAGGCGTAGCATGACCGAAGCCTGCGGCTTGGCCTCGTCGCGCAGGAAGACGCTGGGCTGTTCGGCGGCGACATGGACCTTCGCGGTGTCGACCGAGTCGATCGCCTCGATCGTGCGGGCGAGGTCCATCTCGCGGGCGGTGCGCAGCTTCTCGCCCTCGACCGCGCGGCTGGCGCCGAGCGGGAGCGAGGAGATCATCGTGTCGCCGTCGGGCGCCGACTTCGGCAGGCCCTGCTGCGCGAGCAGCATCTTCGCCTGGTAGAAGCTGGTTTCCGCCACGGTGAGCGAACCGGTGCTGCGATCGATCTCATAGGGGATGCCGGCGGCCTTCAGCGAGTCGGCGACGGCGGCCTTGTCGGCATCGCCCATCCCGGCGAACAGGTCGCGCTGCGGCGCGCCCGACATCGTCGACCACAGCAGCGCGGCGCCGCCGAGCAGGCCGAGCATGCCGATCATCGGCAGGCTGCGCTGCACCGCGGGCTGCGCGGTGAAATCCTTGATCCGCTCCAGCACGGCACCGGTGCCGACGCCAGAAGCGGGGCCCGAGGCGCTCAGCGCGGTGGCGGGGGCGGTGGCGGGTGAGGGGATGATATCAGCCATGGATTATACCGGCATGCTCATGATGTCCTTATAGGCGGACAGGAGTTTGTTGCGGACCTGCAGCGTGGCCTGGAAGCCGACGCTGGCCTGTTCGCGCTGGAGCATCACGGCCGCGATGTCGGTCGTCTCGCCACGTTCGTAGCTTTCGGTCGCGGCGCTGGCCTTCGCCTGCATGCCGTTGACCTCGGTCAGCGCGCCGCGCAGCGTCGAAGCGAAATCGGTGTCGGGCGCGCTGGTCGCGCTGCCGATCTGGCCGGGACCGGTCAGCGGGTTGGGCGCCGGCGCGGCGGCGGCCTTCTGCAGCGCGGAGTTTTGCTGCAGGATGGCGTTGCGCATCGCCAGGAGATTGCTGGTGTTGACGGTCGTCATCTAGCGCTCCCTCAAGCCACCGCGCGCATATCGGCCATGCGATAGCGCAGCGTGCGTTCGGAAATGCCGAGCCGCTGGGCGGCGCGGAGACGGTGGCCGCCGGTGGCGGCGAGGGCTTCCTCGATCGCGCGGACCTGGCTGATCCGCTTGGCGTCGGCCAGGCGGATCGGGGTCGGCTCGGCGACGGCCGGTGCGGCTATGGCGGTTTCGGCCGGGGCCACGGCGAAGAGAGCCGGCCGCGGGGCCGTCGGCGCGCGGTCGATGATCAGGTCGCCGGCTTCGATCCGGGCGCCGTCGCGCATCAGCATCGCACGCTGCAGGACATTCTCCAGCTCGCGGACGTTGCCGGGCCAGTCATGGGTCATCAGCCGGTCGAGCGCCGGCGCGGTCGGCCAGGCGATATCCTCATGCTCGGGCGTATGGCGCAGCATCAGGGCGGCGGCGATCGCGCGGATGTCCTGGCGGCGGGCACCGAGCGGCTTGAGGGCGAGCGGCATGACGTTGAGGCGCCAGTAGAGGTCGGCGCGGAAGCGGCCGGCCTCGACCTCGACCGCGAGGTCGCGGTTGCCGGCGGCGATGATGCGGAGGTCGACCGCGACCGGTGCGGTGGCGCCGACCGGCAGCACCTCGCGTTCCTGGAGCGCGCGGAGCAGCTTGGCCTGGAGCGCGAGCGGCAGTTCGGCGATCTCGTCGAGCAGCAGCGTGCCGCCCTCGGCCGCGCGGAACAGGCCTTCGCCCGAGCCGCTCGCCCCGGTGAAGGCGCCCTTCTGGTGGCCGAACAGCATCGCCTCGAGCATCGTCTCGGGGAGGGCCGCGCAGTTCACCGCGACGAAGGGTTTTTCGGCGCGCCGGCTGGCGGCATGGATGTAGCGGGCGACGCCTTCCTTGCCGGTGCCGGTTTCGCCGAGCAGCAGGACGGTGGCGTCGCTCCGGGCGACCCGGGCGGCGATGCCGAGGAAGCGGGCGCTTTCGGGCTCGCCGCAGGCCGGCATCATGCGCGGGCGGACCAGCTCGGCGATCAGCGCATAGCCGAATGCCATGTCGTCGAAGCCGAACACGATGGTGGCGGGACGGCCGGCCTTGGCGCGGCGCAGCACCGGGGTGCCGTCGGCGAAATCGATCAGGATGTCGTGCTGCCGGGCGAGCCCGACCTCGGTGACATGCAGGATGCGGCGGCTGTCGCGGCCTGGAGCGGCGGCGGGGTCGATCAGGACCGTCTCGATGCCGGCACCCGCCAGCCACGAGACGAGCGTCGGCTGCGAACCCTGCGCTTTCTCGCTGATGCCGATCATGACCATCGCCGTCCTTCTTTGGGAACCGACGTGCCATCCACGCCCGTTCCTTGCCGGACATGCTTACCGCCCGATTAACTTAAAAAGTCTTAATAGACCGCGCGCCGCGGGCGCCCGGGCCCGTGCCCAACGCGTGCGGGCGCGTATGCGCGTTACGCACGCGCCATCCATGATATTGGAAAGAAGGGATTTTTTGCGAGCGGCAAGGATCTTCCATCCTTTGGTCGAACCCGGCAAAAAACTGCCGGGGGATGGGGCCGGCGCGGCCATCCGGCGGAGGAGAACATGGTCTCCTTCCCCCCAACGCAAAAATGTCAAAAAAGTTATCGAGGTTTTTCAGCCTATTAAGAGGAAAATTCGCCCAAATGCGGTCGTGGTGAATTTTCACGGTTAAAGCCCGGGTAAGCACGGCCGTTAATGGGATCGAGGCGAGAACGGCCAGCACCGGATCATCGCCCCTTTAACTAGGACAAGGACTGATCCAATGACCGTCATCAACACCAACATTTCGTCGCTGCGTGCCCAGAACGCCGGTCGCCTTGCCGACCAGATGCAGTCGACCGCCATGGCCCGCCTGTCGAGCGGCAAGCGCATCAACTCCGCGAAGGACGACGCCGCCGGCCTCGCCATCGCCTCGTCGATGACCTCCTCGATCCGCGGCATGACCGTCGCGATCCGCAACGCCAATGACGGCATCTCGCTGTCGCAGACGGCGGAAGGGGCCCTGGGCGAAGCCGCCAACATGCTGCAGCGTGTCCGGGAACTGGCCGTGCAGGCCGCCAACGGCACCTACCAGTCGAGCGACCGCGACAATCTCCAGACCGAAGTCGCGGCTCTCCAGTCGCAGATCAGCGACGTCGTGGGCAACACCAAGTTCAACGGCAACACGCTGTTCTCGGCAACTTCGGCGACGAGCTTTGACATCCAGACGGGCATCAATGCGGGGGAGACGACCGCGATCTCGATCGGGACCCTCGACAAGGTCGCGGCGGCCTATGCCGGCACCATCAAGGTCGACGATGCCACCAATGCGGCTCTGGCGATCACCGCGGCCGATGCGGCGCTGACCCAGGTCGCGACCGTCCGGGCCACCCTCGGCGCCAACCAGAACCGGCTGGACGCCACGATCAACGTGCTGAGCGCGAACATCACCAACCTGTCCGAGGCCCGCTCGCGGATCGAGGATACCGATTTCTCGGTGGAATCGACAGCCCTGGCCAAGGCCGGCATTCTCCAGCAGGCGTCGACGGCGATGCTCGCCCAGGCGAACCAGAGCCAGCAGAGCGTGCTCAGCCTGCTCAAATAAGATCCACCTCATCATTTGCTGGCCGAGATGGCCCCCGGTGCATCCGCATCGGGGGCCGTTTCGGTTTCCGGTGTCGGCGGTCGCGATTGGACGGCGGTCGGAATCCCCTGAAGCGTCATCCTGAACGCGTTTCGGAATCCGCCAGGCCGCTCGGGCTGGTCGGGAGAATGCCGCACGTTCGCCGTGGGAGCCGGGTGGCTGCGACCCGGCCTCCCGGTGCATGCCGAAACAAGCTCAGCTCGCGGTGGCGGGCACATTCCCTGGGCGCGCACGGTGAAGAGAAAGCTGAGCGCGGAGACCGTGCCCGATAGTGATCTCCCGCTTAGCCATATCGGTGTCGTCCGAAGCGGGGATGGTAGTCAAGCTGCCCGGAAAATGATGTTTTCCGGAAGTTTTCAGGTCTCGGGACCGGCCCTGAACGAATAAAAACAAGGTTAACGCCTACTAACCATCTTTCTTCCTTAAGCCCGTCTGGAGGGCGTCGTTACCGGTTTCGTGGCGAGGACGGTCAAGTGAGCCGGAACGCCGAGTAGTAGCGGAAGGATTTTCAAATGGCTGTCATCAACTCCAATGTTTCGTCGCTGCGTTCGCAGAACGCCGGCCGCCTCGCTTCGCAGATGCAGGCGACCGCCATGGAGCGCCTGTCGAGCGGCAAGCGCATCAACAGCGCCAAGGACGACGCCGCCGGCATGGCGATCGCTTCATCGATGACCTCTTCGGTCCGCGGCATGACCGTCGCGATCCGCAACGCCAATGACGGCATCTCGTTGGCCCAGACCGCCGAGGGCGCACTGGGCGAAGTCAGCAACATGCTGCAGCGTATCCGCGAACTGTCCGTCCAGGCTGCCAACGGCACCTACCAGTCGAGCGACCGCGACAATCTCCAGACCGAAGTGGCCGCCCTCCAGTCGCAGATCACGGACGTCGTGACGAACACCAAGTTCAACGGCAACACGCTGTTTTCGGCAGCCTCGGCGACGAGCTTCGACATCCAGACGGGCATCAACGCGGGCGAGAAGACCGCGATCTCGGTCGGAGGCCTCGATAAGGTCGCGGCGGCTTATGCCAGCTCGATCAAGGTCGACGATGCCACCAACGCCGCTCTGGCGATCACTGCGGCCGATACCGCGCTGGGCCAGGTCAACACCGTCCGCGCCAGCCTCGGTGCGACCCAGAGCCGCCTCGACGCCGCCGTCAACGTGCTGACCGCGAACGTCACCAACCTGTCCGAAGCCCGCTCGCGGATCGAGGACGCGGACTTCTCGGTGGAATCGACCGCGCTGGCCAAGTCGCAGATCCTGTCGCAGGCCTCGACCGCGATGCTCGCCCAGGCGAACCAGAACGGTCAGAGCGTCCTTAGCCTGCTGCGCTAAGACCAAGACCAGGACGGCCGACACGCTCGGCCGTTCCGATAGGCCCCCGGCGCACCATGCTTCCGCGCCGGGGGCCTTTTTCGTGAAACAAGTCAGATCGACGGGATCAGGGCGATGGACGCGACCACGGGTTCGAACGGAAACGGTTTCGATGCGGCGCTCCGGGCGCTGGAAGATCTCGAAACGAGCGTTGCCCAGGCACGCGAGGACACGTCGGTCCCCGCCGTCGCCGAACCCGCCTCAGGCACCGAGCCGGCCGGGTCCGCTGGCGCGATCGTCTTTTCCGAAGGGGAAACCGCTCCCGCCGCGGTGATCACCGCCATACCGGTCGCCGCGATCGCCGAGGCCGCCCCCGCGCTGGCCGTTCCGGGACCAGCCGTCGAAACCGCGGTCGAGACGTCCCCGGCGCCGGCGCCTTTGCCTGGTCCGGCCGCGACCATTCCCGAAGGCCAGCCGGCCGCCGAGCCCGCCGCTCCCGCGCCGGTTCCCGCCTCCGCCGCGCCTTCGGCACCGGTGCCCCTCGCTGCCGGCGCGGCGCCGGCCGCGCCGCGCGCGGGCCTGCTCGGCAAGGTCGTGATCGGCCTTGCGCTGGTATCGAGCATCATGTCGGCGGTCGGCCTCGTGATCGCCGAGCGGACGATCATGTCCGCGCAGCTCGTCGTCGCCACGGCTCGCGAGCGCCAGGCGCAGCTCGAGAGCGCAAACCGGCTGGTCCGGGATCTCTCTATCGTCCGCGACAGGCAGGTCGAGTTGCTCAAGGTGCAGCAGGCGCAGCTCGCGAGCGCGCCGGTGACGAGCGCCGAGCTTCAGCATCGTATGGATGTCCTGCAGGCGGGCCTGCTGGAGCGCGACCCGCTGACCGAGGTCGTCCGTGCCGTGCGCGACGGCCAGGGCATGACCAACGCCCGCCTCAACGTGTTCGAGAAGAAGATGGACCGCCTCGAGGCGACCTTGAGCGGCCGGTGAGGGGCGGGGCCCGATCGCGTTGCCGGAGCGGAGCCCCGCCGTCGCCCTTGCTCAGCTCCCCTACTGCCAGTCCTTCAGCGAGACGCGCAGCTTGTCGAGCGCGGCCTTCTTGATCTGGCAGACACGCGCGGCGCCGATGCCCAGCGTCTGGCCGATTTCCTCGAGGTTCATTTCCTCGACGAAATAGAGCTGGAGGACCATCGCCTCGCGCTCGGGCAGCGAGGAGATATGCTCGGCCAGCGCTTCGGCGAGTTCCTCGCGCTCGATCGTCTGGTCGACCCGCTCCTCGACGTCGGCGAACCAGATCGACTGGTCCGAATAGACCTCGTCGATCGACTCCTGATAGGTCGCGGCGGTTTCGTCGATCAGCGCGCGGAACGCGGCGCCGTCGAGCCCCAGCGCCTGGGCCAGTTCGGACTCGCTGGGGCTGCGGCCATGTTTCTTCTCGAAGTCGGCCTTGGCGCCCAGCAGCTCGCGGCGCTTGGTCATCGCCGACCGGGTCATCGCCGCCTGGCGACGCAGATGGTCGATCATCGAACCGCGCACCCGCATCGACGCATAGGTCGAGAAGGCGTGGCCGCGATCCTCATAGCTGTTGGCGGCTTCGACCAGCGCGATCATGCCGATCTGGATCAGGTCCTCGACGTCGATCGCGGTCGAGACCCGGCCATGGACGTGCCAGGCGATCTTGCGGACCAGCTGCATGTGCGAGCGCACCAGATCCTCGGGGCGCGCCTTCTGCGGCTTGCGGCCATAGGTGAGCGTCGTGTCGATCTTCTCAGCCAGCACGGAACACGGCCTCCATCCCGAAGAAGCTGTCGCCGCCGCACTGGGCGGGGATGGCGAGCGTGTCGATCGAACGGCCGAGCTGCGTGATAGCTTGGGCGGCGCGCGCGTGCGGATATTGATCGACGACGAGGCGGCGGCGGGCCGCTGCGGTCAGCACGCGGTCGTCCCTGGGGATGCCGCCCAGATAGCTCAGGTTGGTTCCGGTCAGAAACCGGCCGGCGACGTCGCGGAAGCGGCGGAACAGCTCCTGGCCGATCGCCTCGTCGGCGATCCGGTTGGTGACGATGGCGATTTCGCGGACGTCATGTTCCAGGGCGAGCAGCTTCACCGTGCCATAGGCGTCCATGAAGCGTTCCGAGTCTGGCGCCAGCACGACGATCGGCAGGTCGGCCGAGGCGACCATGTCGAGCGTGTCGGGATCGGCGCTGCCGGGGGTGTCGACGATCACGAAGTCGAGCGAACGGCGGTGCGGCCGGAAGGCATCGGCGAGCTTGAGGCGTGCGGACAGGTCGACCCGGCCGGCGCGGTCGACCGGACCGGCGGGGACGACGAACAGCGATTCGGGGCCGTCGACGACGATCTCGTCCACGGTCAGCCGGCCGCCCATGACGTCGTCGATCGAATGGGCCGGGTCGAGACCCATCATGCGGGTGGCGTCGGTCGGGCCCGGGTCGCAATCGACCAGCATCGCGCGGCGATGCATCTTCGACAGGCTCAGCGCCAGATTGGCGGCGATGGTCGTCTTGCCGACGCCGCTGCGGCCGCAGGCGATGCTGATCACGCGCGCGCTGCGGGCCTGGCCGGCGGTGCCGGGCAGATCCGTCATGTTGGGCCAGGCGAGGGTCATGCTGCCGTCTCCATCGGCCGTGCGCTCAGGGCGCCGGCGCTACCATTGTTGGCGGGGCCGCCGCCGACCACAGCCGCCACCTCGACCGCCTTGCCGTCCGGAATCTCCAGGAAGGACATGACGGGGGTTTCGGGCAGATGGGGCTTGAGGAGTCTTGCCAGCGCGCGGCGCGCGATCGGCGAGGTGACGATCGCGAAGCGGGTCGCGGAGTTGACGAGCGGCGCGGCGGCTTCGGAGATCGCCGAGACGATGCGGTTGGCGAGCGCCGGCTCGAACGGGTGGCTGGCGCCGGGCGAGGTGCGGACGGCCTGGGCCAGCAGCGATTCGAGCCCGGCATCGAGGGTGACGACCGGCAGCGGCATCTTCACCGGGACCAGCGTCTGGACGATCAGCGCGCCGATCCGCGAGCGGATATTCTCGACCAGCGCGAGCGCGTCGGCCGACTGGCCGGCCGCGTCGACCATCGCCTCGGCGATACGGCGGAAGTCCTTGAGCGGCACACCTTCGGCGAGCAGCGCGCGGCAGGCCGAGGCGATCTGCGCGAGGCTGAGCGGCTGGGGGGTGAGGCCGCCGACCAGCTGGGGCGCGGCTTCCTTGAGCGCGTCGAGCAGGCGCTGCGCCTCGTCCATGCCGAACAGGTCGGCGGCGGTGGCGGCGATCACCTGGTTCAGGTGGGTCGCGACGACGGTCGCCGGATCGACCACGGTATAGCCGGCGACGATCGCATCGCCGCGCTTCTCGGGGCTGATCCAGACGGCTTCGAGGCCGAAGCTGGGATCGCGGCACTCGCGGCCGGCGACCCGGCCTTCGAGATCGCCGCTGTCGAGCGCGAGCAACTGGTCGGGAAAGGCCTCGTCCTCGCCCATGATCACCCCCGCCACCGTGATGCGGTAGGCGTTGGGCGGCAGGCTGAGATTGTCGCGTACGCGGACGAGCGGGATGACGAAGCCCATCTCGCGCGAGAGCTGACGGCGGATGCCGGTAATCCGCGCCATCAGCGGAGCGCCCTTGCGCTCGTCGACCATGCTCACCAGGCCGTAGCCGAGCTCGAGGCCGAGCGCCGAGCCGTCGGAGATCTCGTTCCAGTCGATGCTGTTGGGCGAGACCGGCGCCGGGGCGTTGGCGGCTTCGGCGGCGGCGACCTCGATCGCCTGCTCGACCCTCTTGGCCTTGGACAGCTTCCAGGCGACGAAGCCGGCGAGCGCGGCGGCCGACAGGATGATGAAGTGCGGCATGCCCGGCACGATGCCCAGCAGGCCCAGGATCGCGGCGACCGGCGCCCAGGCGCGGGCCGAGCCGAACTGGCTGGTGATCTGGCCCGCCAGGTCGAGCGGCGAGGAGACCCGGGTGACGATCGCTGCGGCGGCGATCGAGAGCAGCAGCGCGGGGACCTGCGCGACCAGCGCGTCGCCGATCGCGAGGATGATGTAGGTCGATGCCGCCTCGCTCAGCGACAGGCCGTGGCTCAGCGTGCCGAGGATCAGGCCGCCGAAGATGTTGATCACCAGGATCAGCACGCCGGCGACGGCGTCGCCCTTCACGAATTTGGAGGCGCCGTCCATCGAGCCGTAGAAATCGGCCTCGGTGGCGACTTCCTGGCGGCGGGCCTTGGCTTCCTCGGGGGTCAGCAGGCCGGCGTTGAGGTCGGCGTCGATCGCCATCTGCTTGCCGGGCATGGCGTCGAGGGTGAAGCGGGCCGACACTTCGGAGACGCGACCAGCGCCCTTGGTGATCACGACGAGGTTGATCACCATCAGGATGCCGAACACGAACAGGCCGACGGCATAGTCGCCGCCGATCAGGAAGTTGCCGAAACTCTCGATGACGTGGCCGGCTGCGGCCGGTCCGGTGTGGCCGTCGACCAGCACGACGCGGGTCGAGGCGACGTTGAGCGACAGCCGCAGCAGGGTCGCGAACAGCAGCACGGTCGGGAAGGACGAGAAGTCGAGCGGCTTGGCGGCGTTGAGCGCCACCATCAGCACCGCCAGCGAGATCATGATGTTGGCGATGAAGCCCATGTCGAGCACGAAGGACGGGACCGGGATCACCATCAGCCCGACGAGCATCAGCGTGCAGAGCGGCAGGATCGCGCTCCGGCCGGTCATCGCCCAGAGCTTGCGAGTCATCGAGGCGGGAGCGGCCATGACTCAGGCCTCCCCGCCAGGCAGCTTATGCCCGAAACCCCGGTAATCAGCGCTATTTCGTGCAACCGACATGCAGTCCTCGATGACCTTCGCGTGAATGCAAGGTCAGGAATGCGGCCAACATGGTTAATTTTGAGTTAGGAATGGTTGAGGCGGCACGACGAACCCTCGACGGGGCGGCTATCCCGGCTCGACAATGGCGCCACGACCGGTACATCGGTCCCCAAAGGAGAGCGACCGATGGACAAGCCCGCTTATCGTCCCGAGACCCTGGCGCTGCACGCCGGCTGGCGCGCCGATCCGACGACGGGGGCGGTGGCGCCGCCCATCTACCAGACGACCTCCTACCAGTTCCAGGATGCGGCGCATGCCGCCCGGCTGTTCGCGCTGGAGGAACTGGGCAACATCTATACCCGCATCGGCAATCCCACGACCGCCATCCTCGAGGAGCGCATCGCTGCGCTCGAGGGCGGTGCGGCGGCGCTGGCGGTCGCGTCGGGGCAGGCGGCCTCGGCCTATGCGATCCAGAACCTCGCCCGCGCGGGCGACAATATCGTCAGCGGCACCGATCTCTACGGCGGGACCTGGAACCTGTTCGCCAACACGATGCGCGACATGGGCATCGAGGTGCGCTTCGTCGATCCGGCCGATCCGCAGGCCTTCGTCGCCGCGACCGACGACCGCACCCGCGCCTGGTATGTCGAGACCCTGCCCAACCCCAAGCTGGTCGTCTGCCCGATCGCGGAGCTCGCCGCGGCCGGCCGGCCGCTCGGCATTCCGCTGATCGTCGACAACACCGCCGCCCCGCTGATCGCCCGGCCACTCGACCATGGTGCCGCGATCGTGGTCTACTCGACGACCAAATATATCGGCGGCCACGGCACCTCGATCGGCGGCGTCATCGTCGATGGCGGCACGTTCGACTGGGAAGCCTTTCCCGAGCGGCAGCCGCTGCTCAATACGCCCGACCCGAGCTATCATGGCGCGGTCTGGTCGCAGGCGGCCAAGCCGCTCGGGCCGATCGCCTATATCCTGCGGGCCCGCACGATCCTGCTACGCGACCTGGGGGCGGCGCTTTCGCCGTTCAATGCCTTCCAGATCCTGCAGGGGTTGGAGACGCTGCCGCTGCGCATGCCGCGCCACTGCGAGAACGCGGCCGCCGTCGTCCGCTTCCTGTCGGGCCGGGCGGGGGTCACGCGGATCATTCACCCGTCGCAGCAGAGCGGAGAGGCGCGGGCCCGTGCCGATCGCTATCTGACCGGCGGGCAGGGCGGCCTGCTCGGCTTCGAGCTGGCGGGCGGGGTCGAGGCCGGGCGCCGCTTCATCGACGCGCTCCGGCTTTTCTACCATGTCGCCAATATCGGCGACGCGCGCAGTCTGGCGATCCACCCGGCGAGCACCACCCATTCGCAGCTCTCGCCCGAGCAGCAGGCCGCGACCGGGGTTTCGCCGGGCTATGTGCGCCTGTCGATCGGCCTGGAGCATATCGACGATATCCTCGCCGATCTCGACCAGGCCCTGCTGGCCGCCGGCTGATCGCCATTCTTCCCGTGATGGCGGCCGACCGGCGGCGCACGCCGCTCTATTCCTATGCGACGCTGGCGGTCGTGATGCTGTTCTGGTCGGGCAATTTCATCGTCGGCCGGGCGGTGCAGGGGGCGATACCGCCTTTCACGCTTGCGCTGGTCCGCTGGTCGGGCGCGGCACTCCTCCTCGCGCCGTTCGCCTGGAAGCATCTCCGCGCCGATCGCGCGTTGCTCGCCGCCGAATGGAAAACGGTGCTGCTGCTGGGTATCACCGGCGTCGCCGCGTTCAACGGCTTCGTCTATGCCGGGCTCCACTACACCACCGCGACCAACGGCCTGCTGCTTCAGGCGGCGATCCCGGCGCTGGTGCTGCTGTTCGACCGGCTGTTCTTCCGCCAGCGCTCGACCGTCGCCCAGATCGGCGCCGTGCTGCTGTCGATCGCCGGGGTCGTGCTGATCGTCCTGCACGGCCATCCGCTCGCGATCCTGTCGATCGGGCTCAATATCGGCGACCTGCTGGTGCTGTGCGGCGTGGTGAGCTGGGCGGCCTATACCAGCCTGCTGCGGCTCCGGCCGGCCAGCCACCCGCTCGGCTTCCTGCTGGCCGCCTTCATGATCGGCATCGCCGCGATGGCGCCGTTCGCCCTGTCGGAATGGCTGCGAGGGGAGCGGATCGTTCCTGGCTGGGGGACGGCGGGGGCCTTTGCCTATGTCGCGCTGCTGCCGTCGCTCGCCGCCTATATGCTCTACAACGCGGCGGTGCACGATCTCGGTGCCGGGGCGGCGGGACAGACGATCACGCTGATGCCGCTGTTCGGCGCGCTGCTGGCGGCGGCATTGCTGGGGGAGAAGCTCCACGCCTATCACCTGGCCGGTATGGCGTTCATCCTGGGCGGGATAGTGCTGGGGGCCGCGATGCGCCCCCGGCCGGCCGAGGGTCAGCGGCCCGGGCGGCCGTAGGTCGCGGGGGTGCAGTCGAACCGGCCGGCCGCAACGGCGAGCATGTCGATCCGCTGCTGGGTGCGATCCGCGAGATAGCGGACGCGGGCGCGGGCGCCGTCGGCGAGCCGCATCGCTTCTTCCAGACGGGCACGGACCCCGGGCGACGTCGTCCAGTCGCCGGGGGCGCCGAGCGCTTCGACGCTGCGGCCGAACGCCGGTAGTGCCGTTTCGATGGCGTCGATGTCATGCGCGTCGAGCGCGGCGATCAACGCCTCGCTCGACGCGATCAGGTCTTCGACGGCCCTCTCGTTCATGTGCTAGAACTTGGCAGGTCGAGCGCGATCATCTTGGCGGCGATCGCCTTGGCGTCGATCGGATATTGGCCGGCCGCGATGGCCTGCCGGATCGCCGCGATCTTCTCGCTGTTGACCGGCGGCCCGGCTTCCGCGAGCGCTGCGACGAGCGAGGGTGCCGCGACGGGCACGCTGGGCGAATCCACCGGGCCGGTCGGCGCCAGCGGCTTCACCGTCTCGTCCTTCACCCGACCGATGCGGGTCGGGCTGGTCTGTCCTACCCCATTGATCATGACCGTTCCTTTCCTGTCTGGCCCAAGGGCCGCGATGCCACCTCTGCCGATGATAACGACAGGTTTCGAATTTATTTAAATCCGATCAGGCGGACCCGGCCGACATCGATCACTTCCGCGAACAAGGTCGAGCTTTTCGAATTGGTTGCGACCCGGACGCGGCGGCCGACATCGGCATCTTCCATCGCCGTCGCGTCGATGCTGATCGAGAAGGCCGAGCCCTGCGCGACCAGTTGCACCGGATCGCCCTTGCGGACGGCGGCGCTGGCGGAGGCGGCGGCGTAGCCGACGCCCGTCGCGGTGGTTCCCGGGTTCATCGCCATGGCTTCGCGCATCAGCGGCACGCGCAGCCGCCAGCCGGAGGTGGTGCAGCGCACCGTGACCGAGCTCGCGCTCGGCGGATCGATCTGGATAGCGCCGGGGCAGGCGGCAAGCCGCATGCGCCGGTCGATCGGTGCCATCGGGCCGCCCGGCATGCCGACATCGGCGCCGACCGAGGCGACGACCATGCGTTCGAGCTGGCCGAGATCCTGGGCCGGCGGCAGCGCGTTCTGCGCGGCGAGCGGCGCCGGGGCGATCAGGGCGGCGGTCATGGCGGCGGCCAGCGCCAGGGGCGGACGGGCGTTGTGCATCGCGGGCGGGTTCCGGTTCATGCTGCCCAGCCTATCCGGCCAACCGCAAAGATTTGGTTAACGCAGTGCTTACTGTCACGAAGGGGAGATGATCGCCCCGGCGGATGCGGGTTCCCAGGCATCTCCTGCGGCCAGCACAGAGACAGGAGCGCCTTTGGAAACCCGGCCTTCCGCCGGGGGGACCGTCATCGGGGCGGGGGCCCCGAAAGCTGTTGGACCGAAATGCGCTGGCCGCTGGCGGGCTCGCTTGCACGCATCGGCGGTATGGTGATCTCTATCATCGTGTCGGCGAGACCGCCGCGCCGGATCGCGCGGGCGACCGCGGTGGTGCGCGCCGCCGCCAGTTCCCAGCTGTCGAGCCGGGCCGACTGGCCGTCGCGCCCCTGGCTGGCGACGATCACCCGCGCCCCGGCCCTGGCCGCCGCCGCACCGACCGCGTTCAGTCGCCGCAACGCGTCGGGCTTGAGGATCGCCTCGCCGCTCTCGAAGATCTGCGCGGCGGTGAAGCCCTGGACGGTACCGGCGCGACCGGTGCCGTCGCCATTGCCGCCGAACGCGCCGCGGATGCCCGCTGCCAGTTTCACCCGGTCGGCCACCTGCGCCTGCATCATGACGAAGAAGGCGAGCAGGAGCAGCGTCAGGTCGGCGAAGCTCAGCACCCAGCGCTGGGAGACGTCACGGCTCACAGGACGGTCCGCAGGTTCGGGCGGACGACCGTCGGCGGCAGCGCATCCAGCTCCTCGCGGGCTAGGATCTCAAGCTGCCGGCATGCGGCGGTTTGCCAGGCCAGCTCGGTCTCGGAGAGATTTTCCAGCCGGCCGGCGATCGGCCCGGCGATCGCCGACGACACTATGACGCCATAGAGGGTGGTGAGCATCGCCACCGCCATCGCCGGGCCGATCGCCGCCGGGTCCTCCATATGCGCGAACATCTGGACCAGGCCGATGATCGTGCCGATCATGCCCATGGCCGGCGCGGTCTCGGCGATCGCGCGCCACACGCCGATCACGCCCTGGTGGCGCTGGCGGCGCGCATCGAGGTCGGCGCTCGCCCAGCGGACGAAGTCGCCCGAGTTGCGGGCGTCGGACAGCTGGCGGGCGGCGCGCAGCAGGAATCTCTGGGCGGTCTCGACCCTGTCGACACAGGCGATGCTGCGGACTTCGGCCAGTTCGCGGATGCGGCTGACCGAGACGCGGGCCGCGGCGGCATCGGTGTGCGGGTCGGCCCTGCCGAGCAGCGCAAGCGCGGAAAGGGCGCGGCCGATATCGGCGCGCGTCGCCCGGAAGACGGTGGTGACGATGGTCCCGCCGACCACGATCCCGATCGCCATCGGGTCGATATATCGGGTCAGTTGTTCGAGCAGGAACATCGCTTCCCCGATATCCGAGTTTGTTCAAGGGACCGTTGCCGAACATGGCTAACGGACCCGGCAAGATCGACCGGCAAGACCCTGCCGCTTCCGGCAAGAGCTTGCCGGTTCGACGTCGGATCCCAGGAATTTCAGGGATAATCGCCCTGTTAACCATATTTGGCACGGCAGTTGCTTGGATGGTGCCCAAGGCGACCGTCGACCTGTTCGAACATGATTAACGGCCGCCACCGACAGGACTTTAGAAGGTGAAGCGAAAAAATGGCTGATCCGCTTTTCGGGATCCACGGCAAGGCGCTGGAGCTGCGGTCGCAGCGCCTGTCCATGCTGGCGTCCAACATCGCGAATGCCGCCACGCCCAACTACAAGGCGCGCGACATCGATTTCCAGAAGGCGCTGTCCGACGCGACCGGCGGCATGTCCACCGCGCAGGCCGCCGACGCTCATATCGGCTACCGGGTGCCGCTCGAAACCTCGCTCGACGGCAACACCGTCGAACTGTCGACCGAGCAGAACCAGTTCGCCGAGAACGCCCTGCACTACAAGACCACGCTGTCCTTCCTCGAAGGGCGGATCGGCACGGTCATGCAGGCCCTCAAGGGAGAATAAGCCATGGCGGGCAATCTCTCCGTCTTCGACATCGCCGGCCGCGCCATGTCGGCGCAGATGGTCCGGCTGAACACCTCGGCCTCGAACCTCGCCAATGCGGGGTCGGTCGCGGGCAGCAAGGCCGAGGCCTTCCGCGCGATCAAGCCGGTCTTCTCCTCGGTCACCGACGCCCCCGGCGTCGCGACTGTCAAGGTCGACCAGGTCGTCGCCTCCAACATCGAGCCTACCAAGCGCCACGACCCCAACCACCCCAAGGCCGACAAGGACGGCAATGTCTGGGAAGCGGGCGTCGACCAGGCGCAGGAGCTGGTCGAGATGATGGAGACCGCGCGCCAGTACCAGAACAACGTCTCGGTCATGCAGACCGCCAAGACGCTCACTCTCGACACGCTGAGGCTCGGCAAATGACGATATCCACCGGTAACAGCTATCTCGACAGCCTCGGCGGCTCGACGACGAGTTCCACGACGACGACCAAGAAGAGCAACGAGACGCTCGGCCAGAACGACTTCCTGAAGCTGCTGACCACGCAGATGCAGACCCAGGACCCGTTCAACCCGGTCGACAACACCCAGATGGTCGCCCAGATGGCGCAATTCTCGCAGACGACCGGCATCGCGGAGATGAACCAGTCGCTCAAGTCGATGGTCGCGAGCCTGCAGCAGTCGCGCGTCGGCGACGCCGCGAACTGGATCGGCAAGGCCGCGCTGCTGCCGTCGAAGTCGGCGAGCGCACTGTCGGACGGTTCCTTCGCGGGCAGCGTCACCCTGCCGGCCGATGCCACGCGGGTCGACATCAGCCTCGTCGATGGCAATGGCACCGTCGTCTACACCGGCAGCGCCACCAACGTTCCCAAGGGCGACGTTCCCTTTTTCTGGGACGGCAAGGACCAGGACGGCAACGCCGTCGCCGGGCCGCTCGGCATCGTCGTCTCGGCCAAGGACAGCGAGGCCAAGCCGATGGCCGACATCACCACCGCCAGCTGGGCCACCGTGGCGAGCGTCAGCTCCCCGGCCAGCGGCGCCACCAAGATCGTCACCCCGCTGGGCAATTTCGACCCGGCCGACGCCCTTCAGCTTTCCTGATTTTCGGTAACGGAGCTTAAAACCATGTCCTTCTACACCGCACTTTCCGGCCTCAAGGCTTCGCAGACCGATCTCGCGGTCATCTCGAACAACATCGCGAACGTCGGTACCACCGGCTTCAAGCGCAGCGACACCGAGTTCAGCGACCTCGTTTCGTCCTCGCCGATGCAGAGCGCCGGCATCGCCGGCCAGGGCACCCGCCTGCGCGGCATCGCCCAGCAATTCACCCAGGGCGGCCTGGAATCGTCGGAGCGTTCGCTCGACCTCGCGATCTCCGGTCAGGGCTTCTTCATGACCCGCGCCTCCAGCTCGAACGCGCAGGTCTCCTATACCCGCAACGGTGCCTTCAGCGTCGATGCGAACCGCTACATCACCGACTCCTCGGGTGCCTATCTGCAGGTTCTCCCGACCGACTCGTCGGGCGTCGTGACCGCCACCGGCATGACCGCGGCCCGCTCGATCCAGCTTCCGCTCACCTCGGGCACGTCGAAGGCGACCCAGAAGATCGATCTGGCGGTGACCTTCCCGGGCGCCGCCGACGTCCCCGCGACGCGTTCGGTCTACAGCGCGACGAACCCCTATGTGTTCGATCGCAACGATGCGAACAGCTACAACCAGTCGACGACGACGACGGTCTACGACGCGCAGGGCACCGCCTTCCCGATGACCACCTATTATTCCCGCGACAATCTTCCGTCGGGCAGCACCACCGACACGACCTGGACCGCGCACACCTTCATCGGCGACACCGAGATCAGCTACGACACGAGTGCCGCAACCCAGCCGGCGCCGCTGAAGCTGACCTTCGACAGCACCGGCGTGATGACCGCGCCGAGCAGCACGATCGCGATCGGCCCGATCAGCCCGAACGGCGCGTCGGCACCGCTCAACTTCGACCTGACCTATGGCGGCACCACGAAGATGAGCACCGCGCCCTTCACGTTGACCAGCTTCGATCAGGACGGTTACGCCGCCGGCGCGCTCGACAATGTTTCGGTCGGCTCGGACGGCCTCATCGTCGCGACCTTCTCGAACGGCGACAGCCAGGCGCTCGGCAAGATCATCGTCGCGACCTTCGCCAACCCCGAGGGCATGCGCCAGCTCGGCGACAGCAAATGGGGCGCGACCGGCGTTTCGGGCGAGCCCGTCGTCAGCGAGGCGAACAGCAACGGCACCGGCCTCATCCAGTCGGGCGCGCTCGAGCAGGCCAATGTCGACATCACCGAGGAGCTGGTCGCGCTAATCCAGGCACAGCGCAACTTCTCCGCCAACGCCAAGACGATCGAGGCGGCGAACACCATGACCCAGACCATCGTCAACCTGCGCACCTGATCCTGACAGATAGGGGAACCGGGCCATGGACAAGCTGATCTACAGCTCCCTCTCGGCGATGCGATCGGCGATGGCGCGTCAGACGATGACCGCCAACAACCTCGCGAACGTCGATACCGTGGGCTTCCGCGGCGAGATGAGCTCGAGCACGGCGCTGTGGCTGAAGGGCGACGGGTTCGAAAGCCGCGCGACCAATTCGGGCGAGGTCACCTCGGCCGATATGAGCGAAGGCACGATCGGCGAGACCGGGCGCCCCCTCGACGTCGCCCTGCAGGGCAAGGACACGCTGCTTGCGGTGCAGGGCCGCGAGGGCGACGAGGCCTATACCCGTCGCGGCGATCTCCAGCTCAGCGACAGCGGGCTGCTGACCACCGGCGACGGGAGCCCGGTCCTGGGCGACGCCGGCCCGATCACGCTGCCGCCGTTCGACAAGCTGACCATCGCCAGCGACGGCACCATCTCGATCGTGCCCCAAGGCGGCGATCCGACCCAGCTCCAGATCGTCGACCGGCTCAAGCTGGTGTCCACCAACGGCGCCCCGATCGCGAAGGGCCTCGACGGGCTGTTCCGGGATCGCAACGGCGGCACCCTCGGCGCCGATCCGGCGGCGCAGGTTCGCCAGGGCGCGCTCGAGGGATCGAACGTCAACGCTTCGGCCACGCTGATCGACATGATCGAAGCGAGCCGGGACTGGGACATGCAGGTCAAGATGATGAGCTCGGCCCAGGACATCGACAAGGCCTCGACCGATCTGATGCGGTTCGATTGATTTTAGAACGGAGTAGCTTGCCATGAGCAACGCAGCACTACATGTCGCGCGCACCGGCCTCGATGCCCAGAACATGCGCATGCAGGTGATCGCCAACAACCTGGCGAACGTCAACACCACCGGCTTCAAGCGCGACCGCGCCAGCTTCGAGACACTGGCCTACCAGGCGATGACGGCGCCCGGCGCGGCCTCGTCGGAATCGACCAAGTTCGCGACCGGGACCAATCTCGGCTCCGGCGTCCAGATCAACGGCGCCGCCAAGATCCAGACCCAGGGCTCGCTGCAGGAGACGGGAAATCCGCTCGACATGGCGATCCAGGGCGACGGCTATTTCCAGATCCTGCTGCCCGACGGTCGCACCGGCTACACCCGCGACGGCAATTTCAACCGCTCGGACGACGGCACGATCGTCACCGCCGACGGCTATCAGTTGCAGCCGCAGATCCAGATTCCCGAGAACACGACCAACCTCACCATAGGCACCGACGGGACGGTGACGGCGTCGCTGGCCGGCGAGACCGCTCCGACCGAGCTCGGCAAGATCGAGCTCGCGCGCTTCACCAATCCGGCGGGCCTGCAGGCCGAGGGCAACAATATCCTGACCGAGACCGCGGCGTCGGGCCAGCCCCAGACCGGCGCCGGCGGCATGGACGGCCGCGGCACGATCCAGCAGTCTTCGCTCGAATCCTCGAACGTCAACATCGTCGAGGAGCTGGTCGACATGATCGAGACCCAGCGCGCCTACGAGGTCAACAGCAAGATGATCTCTTCCACTGACCAGATGCTGCAATATGTCAACCAGAACCTCTAACGTGCTTTCGAGAGGGCTGGAGCGATCCGCCGTCGCGGACGTCGCGGCAAGCAAGAGGGCCGTCGGCTCGGGCCGGTTCGATTCGAACCGGAAACAGTCCAGGGTCGACATCGACGCGCTGTGGGCGCTCGGCGCCTTCGCGGTGCTGTCGCTCGCGGTCGCGATCGAGCCGGTCCACGCCGGACAGCGCCGCGCGGCCGTCGACTATTCGCCGGTGTTCGCGACCGAACCGCCGCCGCCGCAGGCCAATGGCGCGATCTTCCAGGCCGCCAACGGCTATTCGGCGCTCACCAACGGCGCCCGTGCGGCGATGGTGGGCGACATCGTCACCATCTCGCTGGTCGAGCGCACCCAGGCGGCGAAGACGAACAGCGCGTCCACCGACCGCTCGGGCAGCATCGGTCTCACTCCGCCGACGACGGGCCCCGCATCCTTCTTCAACCCGACCGACATCGGGGCGAGCGGGGGCGGCAAGTTCGACGGCAAGGGCGCCGCCGCCCAGTCGAACCAGCTCAACGGCGAGATCAGCGTCTCGATCGTCCGGGTCTATCCGAACGGCACGATGCTGGTGCGCGGCGAGAAGCTGCTCACGCTCAATCGCGGCGACGAGAACATCGCGATCACGGGCCTGATCCGTGCCGCCGATATCGGCCCCGACAACCGCGTTCCCTCCACCCGCGTCGCCGACGCCCGGATCACCTATTCGGGCAAGGGCGAGATCGCACGGGGATCGCGGCAGGGATGGCTTAACCGTTTCTTTGCCATCTTGAGTCCATTCTGATTAAGAATTTCGAGGATGTGCCGTTAATGATCCGCGCTCTGATCACCTTCCTGGTCTGCTTTTCGGGCTTCACCGCCGCCGGTGCTGGCCACGCCGAGCGCATCAAGGACATCGGCAGCTTCGCCGGCCTGCGCGCGAACCAGCTGACCGGCTACGGGATCGTCGTGGGCCTTGCCGGCACCGGCGACGACAGCCTCGACTATTCGACCCTCGGCATGAAGGGCGTCGCCTCGCGCTTCGGCCTGCAGCTTCCGGCGGGCGTCAATCCCGCCCTCAAGAACGCCGCCGCGGTGATGCTCACCGCCGAGCTGCCCGCCTTCGCCAAGCCCGGCCAGCGGCTCGACGTCACCATCTCGGCGCTGGGCAAGGCGAAGTCGCTGCGCGGCGGCACGCTGATCATGGCACCGCTGCTGGGTGCCGACGGCCAGATCTATGCGATGGCGCAGGGCAATCTGGCGGTCGGCGGCCTCGGCATCGACGCCGCCGACGGCTCCAAGCTGACGATCAACGTGCCGACCGCGGGGCGCATCCCCGGCGGGGCGACCGTCGAGCGCAGCGTCGATGCCGGGTTCGCTACGATGCCGCAGCTCCGCTTCGACCTGTCGGATGGCGATCTCACCACCTCGCAGCGCGTCGCCGCAGCGATCAACGGCCGGATCGGCCAGCCGATCGCCCGTTCGATCGACGCCACCACCATCACGATCGACGCGCCGCAGGGCGCCGAGATTCGCACCGCTCTGATGAGCCGGATCGAGAATTTCGAGGTCGACACCGCTGAGGCGCCGGCACGGGTCGTTGTCAACGCCCGCACCGGCACCGTCGTCATCAACGGCGCCGTCCGAATCTCGCCGGTCGCCGTGACCCATGGCAAGATGACCGTCCAGGTCGACGAGAAGCCGCAGATCGTCCAGCCGGAGCCCTTCTCGAGAGGCCAGACCGCAGTGCAGCAGTCGAGCGCGATCAATGTCGAGCAGGAAGCCCGGCCGATGTTCGAGTTCAACCCCGGCGCGTCGCTGGCCGACATCGTCAAGGCGGTGAACGCGATCGGCGCCTCGCCGGCCGATCTGGTCGCGATCCTCGAGGCGCTCAAGCAGGCCGGCGCGATGAAGGCGGAGCTCGTGGTGCTATGATCGGCAATGTTTCCGCGAAGGTCGGCGCGCTCGCCGATCCGAAGGCGAGCGAGCTCGATCAGCTCAAGGCTGCGGCCAAGCAGTTCGAGGCGATCTTCACCCGCCAGATGCTCAAGTCGACCCGCGACGCGAAGCTCTGCGACGACGATCTGTTCGGCAGCGATGCGACCGATCAGTTCCGCGACATGCAGGACGGCAACCTCGCCGACCAGCTGGCGGGGAAGGGCGCGATCGGCATCGCCGACCTGCTCGTCCGGCAGTTCCAGGCGCGCGTGGCGAAGCCCGCGGCGGCGACGGGGGCGGACGATACCGCCACCTCTACCGCCGGCGCCGGCGAGGCGGCTGCGCCGGCCAAGGCTGGCGGGACCGCCGGATGACAGACCTTCTCCAGATCGGCCGTTCGGGCGTCGTCGCCTATCGCACGGCGCTGGCCACCGTCGGCGAGAACGTCTCGAACGCCGAAACCGAGGGCTATAGCCGGCGCAAGGTGGTGCTCAACGAGTCCGCCGTCTCTTCGTCGAGCACCTATCTCTACCGTTCCTCGGCCGTTTTCGGCGGCGTCGAGGCGGGCAGCGTCCAGCGCGTGTTCGACAATTATCGCAGCGCCTATGCGCGGTTCGCCAATTCGGAAGCCGCGCGCGCCGACGCGAAGGCGGCCTGGCTCGATACCGCCGAGGCCGCGCTCGACGATTCCGACGTCGGCCTGGGCGTGAAGATGGCGGGAGTGTTCACCTCGGCGGAGGCGATGAGCGCCGACGTCAGCAGTGACACCAATCGCCTGACCATGCTGACCGCGCTGGGCAATGCGGTGAACCAGTTCACGACCACGTCGACCGCGCTGCGGTCGGCGGCCGACGGTGTCTCGACCGCGGCCCAGAACAGCGTGACCAAGCTCAACGACGATCTGCGCACGCTGGTGCAGATCAATTCCGCGCTTCGCCGCGCCGGCGACGGGTCCACCGGCCAGGCGCTGCTCCAGGACCAGCGCGACAAGCTGCTGCAGAGCATTTCGAACGCGGTCGGGATCGACGTCAAGCTCGAGGATGACGGCCGCGCCACGGTCAAGCTGCTCGGCGACTCCACGGTTACCCTGGTCGACGCGTCCAGCACCAATCCGGGCTATGTCGGCCTGGTACAAGCGAACAGTGGCCGTTTCTCGCTGGTCGCGTCTGGCTTCGGCGCGGAGGTGCCGATGGTGCCGCAGTCGGGCTCGCTCGCCGGGCTGGCCGACGCGGCCAACGTGATCGCATCGCGCCGGCAATCGCTCGACGCCGTCGCCAGCCGTTTCGCGCAGGTCATCAACGACTGGAACTCGGCCGGCGTCGACCGCAACGGCGATCCCGGCGCGGCGCTGCTCACCGGCACGACCGCCGACACGCTGGAGGTCGCCACCACCGACCTGTCGAAGATCGCCGCGGCGTCGACCTCGGGCGTCGCCAACGGCAATGCGCTGGCGCTCAAGGATTATCGCAACTCGAGCGGACCGGAGGCGCAGTGGGCGCAACTCGTGTCGGCCCATGCGCAGAGCACGTCCGCCGCCAAGTCGGAACAGTCGGCCACCGCCACCCAGCGCGACGGCGCGCTCCAGCAACTCGACGACGTCACGGGCGTCGATCTCGATGTCGAGGCGGCGCAGCTCCTGCGCTTCCAGCAGGCCTATAACGGCTCGGCCAGGATCATCCAGATCGCGCGCGAAACCCTCCAGGAAATCCTGGGCCTGTTCAGCTAGAAGGATTGACCCGTGATCTCCGCGACCCGTTACAGCGCCATGGCGCAAATCAACCGGCAGGCGAAGCTGGGGGCTGAAATCGCCCGCGCCGAGACCGAGATTTCAACCGGCAAGAAGGTACAGAAGGCATCGGACGATCCGATTTCCGCCGCCCGCATCTCCGAACTGCGCCGCGTGCAGGCCGACCAGGTCACCTGGTCGCGCAACATCGAGACAGCGCAGTCGGTCGCCGCCCAGGTCGACACCCAGATGGGCAATATGGCTGACATCTTCAATCGGGTGAAGGAACTGACCTTGGCGGGGCGCTCGGAATCGGCTTCGCCCGGTGACCGCGCGGCGATGGTGCAGGAGCTTGGCTCGCTGCGGACTGCCCTCAGCAACATCGCCACCGCGACGACACCGACCGGCCAGGCGCTGTTCCCCACCGACGCACCGCTCCAGATCTCGGTGTCGTCGACCGTCCGGCTGGCTGCGACCGCGCAGCGGTCGACCGTGTTCGACGGAATCGCCTACACCCACGGCATCGACGATCTTGACTCCGTGATCGGGAACGCGATCGATGCGATCTCCAATGACGACGCGACGACGCGGCGGGCTTTTGCCGACGTTGCCCTCTCGGATATCGACGTCGCGATCCAGCGTGTCACCGACCAGCGTGCCGCCCAGGGCGTACGTGCGCAGCAGCTCGACGTCGCGGCCGAGACGCTCGAGGGTGTCTCGACCCAGCTCGCCGAGGAACGCAGCTCGCTCGAGGATACCAACGTCGCCGCGACGATCATGAAGATCAACGCCAAGACGCTGACGCTGCAGGCGGCCCAGGCCGCCTTCGCCAAGGTCAACAGCAACACCTTGTTCGACTTCCTCCGCTAGGCCGCGGTGACAAGTCATGGATAAAGAATCCGCTTATCCGGCCGTTAACAATGATGGGGAAGGCGCGGCGATGGACGCGCAGACCCAAAAGACCTCTCGGGAGTAAGCGTTCATGTTTGCTGGCATCGGCCTCGTCATTCTCCTGGCCATGGTGTTCGGTGGTTTCGCCATCACCGGCGGCGACCTCGAACCCGTGCTCCACGCGATCCCGCACGAAATGCTGATCATCGGCGGCGCCGCCGTCGGTGCCATCGTGGCGGGCAATTCGATGAAGGAGCTCAAGGCCTTCGGCGCCGGTTTCGGCAAGGTCTTCAAGGGCCCGAAGTACAACAAGAAAGACTATCTCGACGTCATCTTCCTCGTCTCGACCTTGATGAAGAAGCTGCGCACCGAGGGACCCGTCGCGCTCGAGCCGCATATCGAGGATCCCAAGGCGTCGACGCTGTTCGCCGAATATCCCAAGCTGCTCAAGGACAGCACGCTGATCCATATGATCACCGACACGCTCAGGCTGGTGGTGATCTCGTCGGGCACGCTCGATCCGATGGCGGTCGAGGACGTGATGGATAACGCCCTCAAGACGCATCACCATGACGAGGTGAAGCCCGCCGACATGATGCAGAACCTCGCCGATTCGCTGCCCGCGCTGGGCATCGTCGCCGCGGTTCTCGGCGTCGTGAAGACGATGGGGTCGATCGACAAGCCCCCGGCGATCCTCGGCGCGATGATCGGTTCGGCGCTCGTCGGTACCTTCCTCGGCATTCTTCTCGCCTATGGCGTCGTCGGTCCGTTCGCGAGCCGCTGCCGCCAGGTCATCGAGGCCGACGCCGCGATCTACGGCGTGGTCAAGCAGATCATCATCGCTTCGCTCCACGGCCACCCGCTGCCGCTGGTGATCGAAGCCGCGCGGTCGGGCATCACCCATTCGAACCAGCCGGCCTTCGCCGACGTGTTCGACGGCATGCGCGGCCGCTAGGTCCGGCTCTCAGGGAAACGCTGACCCATGGCGCAATCGCCCACCAAGCGCGGCAAGAACGAGCCCGAACCTCGCCCGATAATCATCAAGAAGATTATCGAGGAGGGCCATGGCGGCCATCACGGCGGCGCGTGGAAGGTCGCCTATGCCGACTTCGTGACCGCGATGATGGCGTTCTTCCTGCTGATGTGGATCCTCGGTGCGACCGACGAGAAGCAGCGCAAGGGCATTGCCGACTATTTCACGCCGACGATGGTCCAGTTCAGGGAGAAGAGCGCCGGCGCCAACGGCATCTTCGGCGGCGAGTCGATCGTCGACAAGGACAATTACCCGCACCGCGCCGCGCAGACCGGTTCCAAGTCGATCACCATCCCCAAGGATGCGTCGGGCGGCGCCAAGGATGGCGGGGAAGCGGCGAAATCGCGCGACCGCGCGGCCTTCCAGAAGCTCAAGATGATGCTCCAGGCCAAGATGGCGGCGGATCCCAAGCTCGCCGAGATGATGCGCAACGTCCGCATGGTCGAGACGCGCGAGGGGCTGCGCATCGACCTGGTCGACCAGGCCGATTTCGCCATGTTCACCTCGGGCACCGACCAGCTTTCGAGCGAGGCGCGCGCGCTGATGAAGCAGGTCGCCGAGGTGACCAACTTCGCCGACAATTCGGTGATCGTGCGCGGCCACACCGATGCGATGCCCTACTCGAAGGGCCGCTCCGTCAACAACTGGACGCTGTCGGCGGCGCGGGCGGAATCGACCCGCAAGGCGCTGTCGGACTTCGGCGTCTCGAACGGCCGCTTCGCGCGGATCGAGGGGGTCGCCGACCGCGAGCCCTATGTCGCCGGCGATCCCTATGATCCCCGCAACCGCCGTATGTCGATCACGCTCGCCTGGTCGGCGGCCGATGGCGGGGACGACAGGTCCGCGCCGCCGGCCTCGCATGGTTCGGTGGACCTGATGGCGGGTGCCGGCTCGCACGACCCGACGGCAATGCCGGCCGAGGCGCTGGCCCAGCTCGAGGCGAAGAAGGCGAGGAAGTAAGGAGCGGCGGCGTCCGGCTGGCCCCGATGCATTTCCTGGTTTCTGCCCTCGCCGTCTTTCCCGCTTTCGCTCGAATGGCGAAAAGGGACGACGACGGGAAAGGCGAGGCGCCTTCAGGCGTCGAGCGTGCCGTCGGTGATGCTGCCGTCGCCGTCCGACGCGAGCATCATATAGGCGAGCCTCGCATTGGCGGGGTTGGGCTTGAGCAGGTTCAGCCCCCGATTCCCGCCCATCATCGCCAGCATCTCGGTCGTGTCGGGCATGGCCTTGCCGTCGCCCTCGAACACTTCCTTCGCATAGGCGAGGCGGAGATCCTGGCCTCCGAAAGCGCCGCCGTCCCTCGCCGGCACGGCGTTCGACGGCGCGCCGTCGTCGTCGATCTTCTTCGCCATCAGCGCATAGACCTGCGACAGCGAACGGGCGCCGCCGCCATTGTCGTAGAAAATCGAGCGGTTGGCGCGCGCTTCGCGCGGGAAGAGGGCGGCGGCGCTCGCGTCCGGACGCGCATCGGCGGCCTTGAGGAAACGGGTGGCGCCTTCGAGGCCCAGGAAATGGGCGAAATAGAGATCGGCCGAGCGCGGCTGGCGGCCGAGCGCGCTTTGCAGGCCGTCGGCGTTGTCGCTTGCGAACTCGGCGGCCATCAGCGAGGACGCCTCGGGATCGTTCTTCAGCGCCATGACCTGCTCGCGCACGGCCCCGTCGACCTTCCAGCCGCCATCGCCGCGCCGGCTGATCGCGTCGGCGGCCCAGCCGAGGCCGTGCTTGGCGCCGTACATCTTGACCGCGCCGAGCCAGCTCTGGTCGATGAACTGGAACAGGCCGCCGGCCGAGCTCGACTGTGCCCGGGCGTTGGGGTTGAGCCCGCTTTCGGACCTTGCCTGGTTGAACAGATAGGAAAAGTCGACCCCGACCCGCTGCGCGGCGCGGCTGATCGCGTTGCGCACGCCGGCTTCGCGTTCGACGCGGCCGAAGCCCGGCAGGCTCATGAGGGGAATCCCGTTAACACCCCTTAATTGTCGCTGATCATGGTTAACGAAAGGTTGCCGCGCGCCGGACGAGGTCCGGGCCGGGGATGTCGCGCCCGGTTTCCCAGAGTTCGTTTGCCCCATCGTCCGATAAGGCGTAGGATCGGACCATCGCTACCACTCTGCTTGCAAGCATGTGGCGACCGAGAGAAGCTTTTCGCTCCCGCTTGCCGATGGAGAGCGACGATGCGCAAACCAGCATGCGACACGAGGATGCTCGACAAGCTGCGAGGCAAGGCGCTCCTCCAGGCGACCGCGGCGACGGATCCGCTGATCCGTCAGCAATATATCGATCTGGCACAATGCTATGCGACCACCGCGACCGAATTGCGCGAGCGGGGCGCGGCGGTGATGCCCCCGGTGAACGCCGCGAGAATGCCGTGGCGATCCGTTCCCCTTTGGGTGACGAACGATCGATGACCGGCGCGTTGCGCTTCGAAATCTACCGGGTGCCGACCGTCTCGCTCCTGTCGCGCCTGCGGGGCCGCGGCGATTGGCGATGGCAGTTCTGCGGATCCGACGGAAGCATCGTCGCAAGGAGCGGGGGCTATCCTTCGCACCAGGCGTGCCTGGCCGCGGTCGATGCGCTGCGCCGCCGGGCGTCGGTCGCGGCTATCGTCGGGGTCGATCCCCCCGTCGAGCAGGGAGCGGAAGCCGGTTCTCCCGCCGGGCGGACCATCTGACCAAAGGAATGCGAACATATGGCAAAGGGCCAACTCAAGGGTAACAAGGAAGCGCGAAAGCCGAAAAAGGCCGCGAAGCCGAAGGGCAACGCGTCCAATCCGTCGCTGAAGGGCACGGTGGCCGACATGCTGAAGAAATGACGCGGCGTAACGGTTCGATCTGCGTCATGGGGGGAGGCGGATAGCGCTTTCGCCTCGGACGATCAGGCTCTAGAGCCTGAGCTCCGGCATGTGTCGGGTCTGCCAACACATGCCTGGGATCGTCCGGATGCTGCCCATGTTCCGCCTCGCCGCCGCGTGGGGCACCGTCGTCATCTTCCTGCTGGCCGGCGAGACGATGCTGTCCGGGACGCATCCGGTCGTCACCAGCATCCTGTTCATATGGCTTCTCGGCGTGATCCTCTGGGCGGCGTTCGGCGTCGTCTACGAAGCCGAGGAAGTGGCCGAACGGCTCGGCGAGCCATTCGGGACGCTGATCCTGACATTGTCGATCGTGATCATCGAGGTCGCGCTGATCAGCGCCGTCATGCTCGGCGAGAATGCCGTGCCGACGCTGGGGCGCGACACGATGTTCGCGGTGATCATGATCGTGCTCAACGGCGTGGTGGGGCTCTGCCTGCTGACCGGTGGGCTGCGCTATCACCAGCAGAGCTACAATCTGCAGGGCGCAAGCGCCTATCTCGCGCTGATCATCCCGCTCAGCGTGATCGCCCTCGTCCTTCCGAACTTCACGACGTCCACGGCGGGGGGCATGCTGTCGGGGTCGCAGGCCGCCTTCTTCTCGATCTTCACCATCGCGCTCTACGGGCTCTTCCTGTGGCTGCAGACCGGGCGGCACCGGGGTTTCTTCGTACCCGCTTCCGCCACGGGCGACGACGAAGTCGGCAGTCCGCTGCCGCACCATGTGCGGGCAGGCGGCACGACGCGAATGAGGGTCCTGCTGCTCTTCGCCAATATCCTGCCGATCATCATCCTGTCGAAGAGCCTCGCCACCATCCTCGACCAGGGCATCGCCCTGTTCGGCGCGCCGCCGGCCTTGGGCGGCATCGTCATCGCCATGATCGTCTTCACGCCCGAAGGGATCTCCGCGCTCCGGGCGGTCGCGGCCAATCAGCTGACCCGCGCGATCAACCTGTGCCTCGGCGCGGCGACCTCGACCCTCGGGCTGACCGTCCCCGCCGTCCTGCTGATCGGGCTTCTCACCCAACGCCCCGTGACCCTGGGGCTATCCGCCGCCAACATGGTGCTGCTGGCGGTGACCCTCGTCCTCAACACGCTGACCTTTTCGGGCACGCGAACGACGATGCTCGAGGGTGCGACCCACCTGTCGCTGTTCTTCGTCTTCATCGTGCTCGTCTTCAGCCCCTGAGACGGGCGGTTCAGGAAGGGTCGTCCTCGTCGCGCTTCTCGCGCGGCAGTCTCTTGATCCGGGCGATGCCCGCGAACATCGGCAGCAGCAGGACCAGCAGCAGGATTGCCGCGACGATCTGCTTCTTCATGCCGCCATCTCCCGGGCGGCCGCCGCGATCGCGGCATAGATGGCGTCGAGATCGTCGTCGTCGATGCAATAGGGGGGCATCACATAGACGGTGTTGCCCATCGGCCGCAGCAGCAGGCCCTTGGCGCGGAAGAAGCGGTTCAGCACCGGGGCCATGGCCGACAGATAGTCGCCATAGGGATCGACGAACTCCATCGCCGTGATCGTGCCGAGCTGGCGCTTGCCGACGATCAGCGGATCGTCGAGCCCTTCGAGGTGCCTCGCCTGGCGGTAGCCGAGCTTCGCGATCCGATCGAGCACGGGTTCCTCGCGCCAGATGGCGATATTGGCGTTGGCGGCGGCGCAGGCGATCGGGTTGGCGGTGTAGCTCGACGAATGGAAGAACATCGTCGCGCGGTCGTCGGACAGGTGGGCGTCGAAGATCTCCTTCGTCGCGAGCGTCGCCGCCAGCGGAATCGCGCCGCCAGTCAACCCCTTGGACAGGCACATCAGGTCGGGCGTCACGCCCGCGAGCTGGCAGGCGAAGAGCAGGCCTGTACGGCCCCAGCCGGTCATCACCTCGTCGGCGATGAACAGCACGCCTTCGCGGGCGCAGATGTGGCGCAGCGCCTTCAGCACATGCGGTGGATAGATCAGCATCCCGCCAGCGCCCAGGATCAGCGGCTCGACGATCATCGCGGCGGGCGGTGGGTTCTGTGCGCAGATCGCCTCGAGCGCGGCGATCGTGCCTTCGCCGTCGCCGGTCGGGAAGGGGAGGGTTTCGACGTCGAACAGCAGCGGCTGATAGGCGCGGTTGTAGACGCCGCGCTCGCCGACCGACATCGCGCCGATCGTATCGCCATGGTAGCTGTGCTGCATCACGACGATGCGGTGGCGCGGCTCGCCCCGGTTGAGCCAGGTGCCGAGCGCCATCTTCAGCGCGACCTCGACGCTGGTCGACCCGCTGTCGGAGAAGAAGACATGGTCGAGCCCGGCCGGGGTGATGTCGACCAGGGCGCGGGCCAGCGTCTCGGCCGGCGCATGCGTCCAGCCGGCGAAGATCAGCTGGTCGAGCTTCTCGGTCTGCGCGCGGATCGCTGCCATGATCCTCGGATGGCAATGGCCGTGCGTGGTCACCCACCAGGAGGAGATCGCGTCGACATAACGGCGGCCGTCCGCTGCATGAAGCGCGGCGCCCTCGGCGCGGTCGATCAGCGGAATGTCCTCGCCCAGTCCGTGCTGGGTGAAGGGATGCCAGACGGGCGAGCTCATGGCGCGAAATCCTGCGTCGAAAAGGCAGCGGCGAAGGCACCTGCCAGCGTTTCGGGACCGAGCGGGTCGAGGCGCGGGAGGCGGCCCAGCCGCCGGACGCCGCCGATCGCGGCGATCGTCCGCTCGCTTTCTTCCTGGTGGTCGCCGACGAAGGCGATACCGAGGATCGGGATGTCGCGCGCCCGCAACGCCTCGATCGTCAGCAGGCTGTGGTTGATCGTGCCGAGCGCGGTCCGCGCCACCACCACCGTCTCGAAGCGCCAGCGCGCGAAGATGTCGGCGAACAGCAGCCCGCCCGCCAGGGGCACCAGCAATCCGCCCGCGCCTTCGATCACCAGCCGCCGGTCGCAGGGCGGCGGTACCAGCTGCGACGGATCGATCACGACATTGTCGATCGCGGCGGCATGGTGAGGCGAGGCCGGGGTCTCGAGCCGATAGGCCTCGGGCAGGATACGGTCGGCGGGGAGGCCCGCCAGGCGGCGGACGGTGTCGCTGTCGGTGCCGTCGGCGAGCCCGGCCTGGACCGGCTTCCAGTAGCAGCCGTCGAGCGCGCGGACGAGGCCGGCCGAGAAGACCGTCTTGCCGACGTCGGTGTCGGTCGCGGTGACGACGATGGCCTGGGTCATATCGCGTCGGTCATGCGGTCAGTTCCTCCACCGCGTCGGCCAGCGCGGCGACCGCCGCCTCGTCGACATTGAGGGTCAGCGAGATGCGCAGCCGCGAGGTGCCGGTCGGCACCGTCGGCGGCCGGATGCCGCGCACGTCGAAGCCGTGCTGCTGGAGCGCGGCGGCGATCTCCATGGTCCGTGCATCGTCGCCGATGATGACGGGCAGGATCTGCGAGCCGCTGGCCGGCAGCCGTGCGCCCGCCAGGGTGACGAGCCGCGCGAGCCGGTCCCGCCGTTCGGGTTGCGCGCGGACCAGCGCGAGGCTGGCCCGGACCGCAGCCGCGGCGAGCGGGGAGGGCGCTGTCGAGAAGATGAAGCCGCGTGCCTTGTTGACCAGCGTGTCGGCGAGCACCCGCGGGCAGCAGACCAGCGCACCTTCGCAGCCCAGCGCCTTGCCGCAGGTCCGCAGGGTCACGACGTTCTCGCGGCCGTCGAGACCCTCGCCGAGGCCCTGGCCGCCGCTGCCGAACACGCCGGTGGCGTGCGCTTCGTCGATGACCAGGAAGGCGTCCTCGCGATCGGCGAGAACGGCCAGCTCGGCGAGCGGGGCGATGTCCCCGTCCATGCTGTAGAGGCTTTCGACGGCGATCCAGACGCGTCCCTTGTTGCCCTCGGCGCGCCAGCGGGCGATCGCGCCGGCGAAGGCGCCGACGTCGTTGTGCGCGGCGGCGACCGTGGCGGCGCGGCCCAGGCGCATGCCTTCATGCGCGCTGGCGTGGATCAGCGCGTCGTGGACGATCAGGTCGCGGCCGGCGGGCAGGGTCGAGAAGATCGCGCTGTTGGCCGCGAAGCCCGAGGAAAAGAACAGCGTCGCCTCGCTGCCGAAGAAGGCGGACGCCTCGGACTCCAGCGCCTCATGCTCGGGATCGTTGCCGCGCAGCAGCCTGGAGCCGCCCGCGCCGATCGCCACGCCCCGGTCGAGCGCGGCGGCGACGGCGGCGCGCAACGCGCCCGATCCCGACAGGCCCAGATAATCGTTCGATGCGAAATCATGGCCGGCACGCGGGATCAGCTTGCGCGTCCGGGACCGTCGGGCGATGAGGGCGAGCGCCTCGCGATGGGTGTCGAGGATCGACATGGCGCAGCAACTAGCGCCTGTTTCCCCGATAGGGAATGGCGAGCGGCGGGCGAAATTGAACGGGACCACTGGTCGTTCGTTCGCTTTTGACTATATCAGCCCGCGAAACGAGGTCGGATCGACCCGCGAACAGACCGGAAGAAGGCATGAGCGAAGAGAATATCGGCGAGAACGAAACGGAGACCCCCGAGGTCGAGGCGACCACCGGCGAGGCCGAGGGCGACAGCCCGTTCGCCAAGCTCGAGGGGGAGCTGGAGAAGCTGCGCAACGAGGTGCTGTACGCCCAGGCCGAGACGCAGAACGTCCGCCGCCGGCTCGAAAAGGAAAAGACCGACGCATCGGCCTATGCCGCGACCGGCTTCGCGCGCGACATGCTGTCGGTCGCCGACAATCTCGGCCGCGCGCTGGCCGCCATTCCCGCCGAGTTGCGCGAGGACGACCGCATCAAGTCGCTGCTCACCGGCATCGAGATGACCGCCAAGGAACTGGACAACGTCTTCCAGCGCAACGGCATCAGCAAGATCGACGCGGTCGGCGCCAAGCTCGATCCGAACCGCCATCAGGCGATGGTCGAGCTGCCCAGCGCCGATGCCGAGCCCGGCACTGTGATCCAGGAGATGCAGGCCGGCTACATGATCAAGGAACGGCTGCTCCGCCCCGCGCTGGTCGGCGTCGCGAAGGCGCCCGACGCCTGATCGGCCGCGGGCCGTTCGCAGGACCGTGTAGCGGAAGGGCAGTCCCCTTTTACCGTCATGCCAGCGCAGGCTGGCATGACGCAGGAATGTCGGCGCGACTTCCGCCCTCAATCCTCGTTTCGAGACAATATCTCGTACCGGCGGCGCTTCATCCGCGCCCTGGCCTTGCGGCTGCCCAGCTTGTCCACCAGTCCCCCCTTCAGCCACAGGCCGGTGCCGAGCTTCTCGCGGCGGTGGTTGGTGAGCGCGAGCGTGTTGCCGATGCCCAGCAGGGCCCGGCGGAACGCCGACGGCGGCCGCACCGTGCCGCTCAGGAAATAGCCGTTCTGCAGCAGCCAGCGGGCCGCGCGATGCTCGGCCGGCGAAATCTCGGTTGCTTCGCTCTTTCGCCAGCGGCCGGCGGGTTCCTGATCGAGGACGCCCGCCTGCCGCAGCATCGCCGGCGCGAACGGCACCCGCAGGAACTCGCACAGGCGGCGCAGCTCATATTCGGGTTCGCTCGCGACCATTTCATATTTCAGGGTGAACTGCCGGTCGGCGGGCAATTTGTGCGACATGCGGTCCCACAGCGCCTCGACCTCGACCCAGTCGGCGATGCCGTGCCAGAGATTGCCGGCGTCGCGGTTGCGGACATTGGCGGCGGCGACCTCGCGGCCGTCGCGGACCAGGTGGATGAAGCGCGCGTCCGGCCATAGCCACAGCAGGCGATCGAAATGATGTTGGACGGTCGCGCCGATCACGGTCGCGCCGGGTTTCGTCGCGGCGACCTGGTCGAGCAGCGCGCGGGCGATACCGGTGAAGGGCAGGCTGGCCGGGACGTTCAGACCGAGCTTCTTGAACCGGCTGTTATATTCGACCGAGCGGAGAAAGGCGTCGCGCTTCATGAAGCGCCCGTCGGGGGTGATCGCGTCGACCAGGAAGTCGACGTCGGGGGCGATCAGGATCGCCGGGTGCTGGGCGAGGACATGGCGCAGCGCGGCCGCGCCCGATCGCCGGGGGGCGACCAGGAAGACCGGCGGCGCCATGGGCGGCGTGGTGGCCATCAGTGGCGCATGCCGCCCATGTCGTCGCCGGCGGCGGCCGACTTGGCCTCGACCTCGATCTTCGCGCCGCTGGCGAAGGTGAACAGCAGCGGCACGCCGGTGCCGGCCGTGATTCGCGGATCGACGCCGAACAGCATCGCGTGGCTGCCGCCCGGCGCGAACGCGACGGTCTTGCCCGCCGGTACCGGCACTTCGGCGATTGGCCGCATCGTCATCACGCCCCCGTCCATGACGCTTTCGTGCAACTCTATCTTGTTCGCCACGGCGCTGTCGATCCTGAGAAGGCGGTCGTCCTTCACGCCGCCCACCAGCGTGAAATAGCCGGCGGCCGGCCCGCCCGGCACCACCGCCAGCCGGACCAGCGCATCCGAAACCGCCGGCGTGTCGGCGCGCTTGGGGTGGCAGGCCGACACTGCGGCAAGGGCCATGACGGCGGCAATCGTACGATGCATCGGAAACTCCGTGGAAATCAGGATGCAATTACGACCTGTTGCGTCTTGCAGCAAATGAATCCCCACCTATATCGCCCCCATTCAATGCGATCGGTCGCATGCTCGCCTCGTCATATGGGGGCATGGCCCGGATCGTCTTTGGGGGTTTGAAAGGACTGGAATGGCTAAGGTAATCGGTATCGATCTGGGCACGACCAACAGCTGCGTCGCCGTGATGGAAGGCGGCAAGCCCAAGGTCATCGAAAATGCGGAAGGCGCGCGCACGACGCCGTCGATCGTCGCGTTCGCCAAGGATGGCGAGCGGCTGATCGGCCAGCCGGCGAAGCGGCAGGCGGTCACCAACCCGGACAACACCATCTTCGCGGTGAAGCGCCTGATCGGCCGTCGCTTCGACGATCCGATCACCCGCAAGGACACCGAACTGGTGCCCTATCACATCGTCAAGGGCCCGAACGGCGACGCCTGGGTGCAGGCGGGCGGCGAGGAGTATTCGCCGTCGCAGATCTCGGCCTTCACGCTGCAGAAGATGAAGGAAACCGCCGAGAGCTATCTTGGCGAGACCGTGACCCAGGCGGTGATCACCGTCCCGGCCTACTTCAACGATGCCCAGCGCCAGGCGACCAAGGACGCCGGCAAGATCGCGGGCCTTGAGGTGTTGCGCATCATCAACGAGCCGACGGCGGCCGCGCTGTCCTATGGTCTCGAGAAGAACGACGGCAAGACGATCGCGGTCTACGATCTCGGCGGCGGTACCTTCGACATCTCGGTCCTCGAGATCGGCGACGGCGTGTTCGAGGTGAAGTCGACCAACGGCGACACCTTCCTCGGCGGTGAGGATTTCGACGCCAAGCTGGTCGAGTTCTTCGCGGCGGATTTCCAGAAGGCGGAAGGCATCGACCTGACCAAGGATCGTCTTGCCCTGCAGCGCCTCAAGGAAGCTGCCGAAAAGGCCAAGATCGAACTTAGCTCGGCGCAGACGACCGAAGTCAACCTGCCGTTCATCACGGCCGACGCGACCGGTCCGAAGCACCTCGTCAAGTCGCTGACCCGTGCCGACCTCGAGCGTCTGGTCGAACCGCTGATCCAGCGCTCGATCGAGCCGCTCAAGAAGGCGCTGTCGGATGCCGGCCTGAAGGCGGGCGACATCGACGAGGTCATCCTCGTCGGCGGCATGACCCGCATGCCGCGCGTTCGCGAAGTCGTGAAGAGCTATTTCGGCAAGGAGCCGCACACCGGCGTCAACCCCGATGAGGTGGTGGCGATGGGCGCGGCGATCCAGGCCGGCGTGCTTCAGGGCGACGTCAAGGACGTGCTGCTGCTCGACGTGACCCCGCTGTCGCTGGGCATCGAAACGCTGGGCGGCGTGTTCACCCGGATGATCGATCGCAACACGACGATCCCGACCAAGAAGTCGCAGACCTATTCGACGGCCGACGACAACCAGAACGCCGTCACGATCCGCGTCTTCCAGGGCGAACGCGAAATGGCCGCCGACAACAAGATGCTCGGCCAGTTCGACCTGATCGGCATCCCCCCGGCGCCGCGCGGCGTGCCGCAGATCGAGGTCACGTTCGACATCGACGCGAACGGCATCGTCAACGTGTCGGCGAAGGACAAGGGCACCGGCAAGGAACAGCAGATCAAGATCCAGGCCTCGGGCGGCCTTTCGGACTCCGACATCGACAATATGGTGAAGGATGCCGAGAAGTTCGCCGAGGAGGACAAGAAGCGCCGTGCGGCGGCCGAGGCGAAGAACAACGCCGAAAGCCTGATCCACACGACCGAGCGCCAGCTCCAGGAGCATGGCGACAAGGTCGACGGCGGCCTCAAGGCCGAGATCGAGGCTGCGATCGTCGAGGCGCGGACCGCCGTCGAGGGTGGCGATGCCGATGCGATGACCGAGAAGGCCCAGGCGCTCGCGCAGGTCGCGATGAAGCTTGGCCAGGCGATCTACGAGAAGGAGCAGGCGGCTGCCGCCTCGCCTTCGCCGGATGAGGCGCCCAAGGACGACGTGGTCGACGCCGAGTTCTCGGAAGTCGACGACAAGAAGTAAGGCATCGTCGATGCCGTGACCTTACCGGCCCCGTCAGCGATGGCGGGGCCGCGTAATGTCTGCGATAGACGGGAATGACTATCGGCCGCTTCGGGGGAAGTGGGCGTGGGGAAAATGTGGTGGTTTGCGGGGCGCGATGAGCACGGACATCGATTATTACGAACTGCTCGAGGTGGAACGCACCGCCGACGACAAGGTCCTCAAGACCTCGTTCCGGCGGCTGGCGATGCAATATCACCCCGATCGCAACCCCGGCGACCACGAGGCCGAGGCGAAGTTCAAGGCGATCAACGAAGCCTATGACTGCCTGAAGGATCCGCAGAAGCGCGCCGCTTATGACCGCTTCGGCAAGGCCGCCTTCCAGAATGGCGGTCCCGGGGGTTTTGGCGGCGGCGGGGGCGGCTTCGAAGGCTTCTCCGACATCTTCGAGAACATCTTCGGCGAGTTCATGGGTGGCCAGCGCGGGGGCGGCGGCCAGCGTTCGAGCGTGCGGCGCGGCGCGGACCTGCGCTACGATCTCGAGATCAGCTTCGAGGACGCCTATGCCGGCAAGCAGGCGTCGATCACCGTCGACGTCGCCGCGCAATGCGAGACGTGCGAGGGTTCGGGCGCCAAGCCCGGCACGGGCACCCAGCACTGCAAGACCTGCGGCGGCCACGGCAAGGTGCGCGCGCAGCAGGGCTTCTTCGTCGTCGAGCGGACCTGTCCGTCCTGCCACGGCGCGGGCCAGGTGATCTCCGATCCCTGCGACTCATGCCATGGCGAGGGCCGCATCGAGAAGACCAAGACGCTCGACGTGGGGATTCCCGCCGGCGTCGACGAAGGCACGCGCATCCGCCTGACCGGCGAGGGCGAGGCCGGCGCGCGCGGCGGCCCGCCGGGCGACCTCTATATCTTCATTCACCTGCGCGAGCACGAGATCTTCCAGCGCGACGGGAACACGCTGTTCGCGCAGGCGCCGATCAGCTTCACCACCGCCGCGCTGGGCGGTACGATCGAGGTGCCGGGCCTCGACAAGCAGCGCCACGAGATCCGCATCCCCGCCGGCATCCAGTCGGGCAAGCAGATCCGCCAGCGCGGCGCCGGCATGCCGGTCCTCAACGGCAGGGGCTTCGGCGACCTCGTCATCCAGATCGAGGTGGAGACGCCGACCCGCCTGAGCGCGCGCCAGAAGGAATTGCTCGAGGAGTTCCGCTCGACCGAGACGGGCGAGGAATGCCCGGAGTCGAGCGGCTTCTTCGCGCGCCTCAAGGGCATGTGGGAAGACCTGACCGACTAGACCTGACCGTCGTCCCCTTATCGGGTGCGGAGCAACCGGCCTCCGCCGGGATGACGTGTTACGCAGGGTCTCGCCCCGGGGAG
Organism: Sphingomonas sp. Root720; assembly: GCF_001428605.1. Classification (GTDB taxonomy): domain Bacteria; phylum Pseudomonadota; class Alphaproteobacteria; order Sphingomonadales; family Sphingomonadaceae; genus Rhizorhabdus. The sequence goes on along the minus strand of NZ_LMID01000013.1, from coordinate 220,001 downwards.
GGCGCGCTTCACGACCGACGCCACGCTCCTAGCTTGTTGTTTTACCGCGTTTCCCGAGTCGGCAGATGTTTCCATCTGCCTCGAAACCGCTCTAGAAGACCATGCCGTAGGAACGATATTGGGTCACGACCTCGCGGTCGAGCGCCATCACCGCTGCCATGTCGGCATCCGCCTTGGCCTGATCGCCCTTGTGTTTCCAGGCCACGGCGCGGCCCAGCAGCGCTTCGGACAGGGTCGGCTGCGCCGCCAATACGCGATCATAGGACAGGATCGCCTCGTCGTAACGCCCGAGCTTGACGAGCGTGAAGCCCCGGCTTTCGAGCGCATCCGCATCGGTCGGGGCCTTGGACAGGGCTGCATCGCAATCGGCAAGCGCCTCCGGCAGATCGATATCGGCGATCGCCCTGTACCAGCACAGGCTGGTCAGGTCGGTCTCGTCGGTGGCGGCGGCGCGTGCGGCGGCGAATTCCCGGCGCGCCTCGGCCTTGCGACCGCTCAGCCACTTGGCCTGCGCGCGCAAGGTCATCAAGGGCACGTCGCCGGGTTTGATCTTGAGCGCCGCCGACAGGGTTGCGATCATGCCCGGCAGATCGCCGCTGCGTCCCTGGAGAATGGCCTTGTAGTACATCGTCCAGACATCCCGGGGATCGATCCGCAGGGCCTCCGCGAGGTCGCTCGAGCGGCCTTCGATATCGTCGGCGATTACGTATTTTACAAACCCAACGGAACACGGTAGGAACAGAGGTATAAGGAGCCTACCGAATGTCCGTTCTCTCTCAGCCCCGCTTTCACGATGAAGCCGCCGCCTTCGAATATCTCGAAGCGATGATCTGGGCCGACGGAATTGTCTGCCCGCACTGCGGCGTCGTCGGTGGCCGCGTCTACAAGCTGGAGGGCGTTCGCTCGAAGCCCAGCAAGAAGAACCCTGAGGGCATCGTCCGTCACGGCCTCAAGAAGTGTGGCGAGTGCCGTAAGCAGTTCACCGCGAAGGTCGGCACCGTGTTCGAGGACGCCAAGCTCCCCCTCCACAAGATGCTCCAGGCCGTGCACCTGATCGTGTCGAGCAAGAAGGGCATCAGCAGCCACCAGCTTAGCCGCATCCTCGAAATCCAGTACAACTCGGCTTGGTTCCTCTCCCACCGCATCCGCGAAGCCCTGCGCTCCGGTGAACTCGCCGTGCCGTTCGGTTCGGGCGGTGGCGCTGTCGAGGTGGACGAAACCTACATCGGCGTGATGAAGGGCGCGAAGCTTGGCCGCAGCGGCGCGCACAAGATGAAGGTGATCAGCCTCGTCGATCGCGCCAGCGGACAGATCCGCTCCTACACCTTCGATCAGATGATCAGCGCCTACGTGGAGCCGGTCTGCAAGGCGAACATTGCCAAGGAAGCGCGCCTGATCACTGATGGCGCTCGCCTCTACAAATATGTTGGCAAGAATTTTGCCAGCCATGAAAGCGTCGATCACGCGCACGGCGAATATGTGCGCGGCGACGTGTTCACCAATACGGTTGAGGGCAGCTTCTCCATTTTCAAGCGCGGCATGAAGGGCATCTATCAGCACTGCGGCGAGCAGCATCTGCACCGCTACCTTGCCGAGTTCGACTTCCGGTACTGCAACCGCGCCAAGCTGGGCATCGATGACAAGGCCCGCGCTGACAATGCGGTGAAGGGCATTGTCGGCAAGCGGCTCACGTATAAATCAACTGGTGTCCAATACGCTTAAGAAGCCCAAGCGGACTGGGCGTACGCGCAGCCGTTGGCGGACGAAGCCGCATCGCAATTGAGTGCTTTACGCGAAATTTTCTTTCGCGTAGAATCCGCCAATGGCGGATTTTGAAGAGTTCAGTTTTGTCATTCCGGGGTATACCCCGGAGACGATTCCGCTCAACCGTCTAATTGAATATTTGCAGCAGATGTCGGTCGTTCTTGGCGACCCTGAGAGCCTGCATTTGATCAGGGTTGATAAGGGCAGCGCAGAACCGATTTTGCATGCGCCGAAAGCCGTCGCCTTGCAGGCTCAGGACAACGCCGCGCGCATCCAGCGCGGGGACGGTACAAAAAAGCAGATAGACGCATACAACCGTATACGCCGAATGCTCCGCCGTGATGCGCGGGATGCTGGTAATCCGGCTCTGCTAAAACGAGCGCAGAAGGTAGTTTTGGAAATCCCTGTTGCGCCGGATGACCTCGGGGTTCTTTCCGGTATTCGGCAGGCATCTACCGTCGATGGCTATCTTATCCGGGTCGGGGGCGCCGGAGACGACGCCGCCCTACAGGTGCAAGATTTACAGGGCCGAATTTTATCTCGACTCACTGCCAAGCGCGCCGTCGCCAAAGACTTGGCAAAGCTTATGTGGGAGCCCGTCAGACTGCATGGAATAGGCCTTTGGGAGCGGACCGGCGAGGGAGAATGGCGTCTAGAGCGGATGCAGGTGCAAAGCTTCGAACAATTGGAAGACGAAGACTTGAGCGTCATTCTTGAGAAGATGCGCACTCTGAAAGTTACTTGGCCCGATGATGTAGACAAACGCCTCCGCGATGAACGAGAAGGATCGCTGTGACGGTCGCTTTCGACAACACGATGTTGAGCATCTTGCTAAATCCGAAGGGTAGCATCCCTGACGACCCTCAAACGGGCTTGCCCGTTTCGGACGCCAAGGCCCGCGCTGATAGCGTCGTACAGAAGATACAGAAGGGCCGGCGCAAAATTATATTGCCTGCTCCGGCATGTGCTGAACTGCTAACCGCGATAGGACCAGACGCTCAGCAGTACATCAATGTTGTCAGTCGCTCGCGGGTATTTGAGATTGGGAACTTTGACGCGCGATGCGCCGCTGAACTCGCCCTGCTTAACCGGGACACGTTCGCCGCCCATGACAACAAGCATAAAGCGGAGCCATATCAGAAACGGAAGGTCGATCGGCAGATCATAGCAATCTGCAAGGTTTACGGCGCTTCGGAGATCTACACCGATGATGATGGCTTAGCTAAGCGGGCCAGAATGTGCGGGATTACGCCCATAAGCATTAGCGAGGTGCCAATTCCAGATAGCGCGCGCGAGCCACAATTTGACCTAGAGCCGCATGATCCAATCCCGGACAGTGATGATGTCAAATAGAGAGCCCAAATCCCAACTCGACAAGTTCAAGGAAGCCGCGCGCGAGCTAGAGTGCGACGACGACGAGAGGCGCTTTGACGAGCGGATGAAGAAGATCGTCGAGAAGAAGCCGGAGCCGGGGAAGCCTGAGTGAGGCTTGTCGTGTCGGCATTGAAATGGGCCGGACTTGTCGTCGGCATTACGGTGCTGTCGATCGCTGGCTTTATTTTTGCCGCTTGGTTGTCACCCGGCGATCCGGGGCGCTCTTATCTGAATTTTGCGTTGGTAGCGGCGGCGGCATCGCTTGCTTGGCGCCTCATCGCCCGCCTTTGGTCATGTGGTTTGTCAAATACGTAATCGCCTTTAATTCTTCAGGTGGAACAATCAACCGTCGAATGATCCATGATCGATCGATTCGCTTCCGGCGGACGAGGCGGACGAATGGCCGGGTTTTGCGGAGCAAGGAACGGGGAGCCTTCCGACCCCGGCAAAGGCATAGGGGCGTCATATGCGAATGTGTCCGCCCCAATCGAAAGGAGTCGACCGATGACCCTCGCTTCCACCATTTTCGCGTCGCCGCTGGGCGACCTCAAGCTCATCGCCGGCGAACGCGGGCTGGTCGCGATCCTGTGGCCCGACGATGCGCCGGGACGCGTTCGGCTGGGGGCGATGTCGGAGGCGCCGGATCATGCGGTGCTGGTCGAGGCCCGTCGCCAGCTTGCCGATTATTTCGCGGGACGGCGCGAGCGCTTCGACGTGCCGCTCGATTTCCGCGGCAGCGATTTCCAGAAACAGGTCTGGACCGCGCTAATGACGATCCCGTTCGGCGAGACCCGCAGCTACGGCCAGATCGCCAGGCAGATCGGCCGTCCCTCGGCCTCTCGGGCGGTAGGTGCCGCCAACGGGCGCAATCCTATCTCGATCGTGGCCCCCTGCCACCGCGTGGTGGGGGCGGGGGGAGCGATGACCGGCTTTGCCGGCGGGCTGGAGGCAAAGCGCTATCTGCTCGCATTGGAGCGTGGGCGGATGGCGGCCTGACATAGCGGTGCGCCGCCCCTCGCCGGGCCGTTCCCCCCGTCGGAGAACGGCTTGGCAAGAGACGGCGCTCCAACCCGTTGGGAGCGAGGCCGCGGCCTCAGCTCTGCCAGGCGGGCCGGAAACCCGGGCGCGGCGGCGCCTTGATCCGGGTGGTTATATGCTCGGCCTGGCGCGGTGCCGGCGCCGGGCGGACAGGAGCCGTGGCGGCCTTCGTCACCGGCTGCACGCCCTGCTCGGCCATGCGTTCGCGGCCGTCGAGGAAGCTCGCGCGCTTCAGGCGGCGCTTCAGCGACAGGAAGGGATTGTCGGCCGTCGGACCGGCATAGGCAGCCTGGGTGTGGCGGCCGAAGCGCGAGAGGTCGAACCCGGCCGGGATGGCCGTCGTCGGGCCGCTCGTCGCGGCGACCGGACGGTCGGCCATCGGCGGCATCGCTGGCGTCGTAACGGGATGCGACGTCGGCGCGGCGGGCATCGCCGCCTGGACCGGCAGGGGCGCGACGGGCACCGGCTCGGCGGGCGCCGCGATGACCGTGTCGGCGACATGGACCTCTTCATCGTCGCGACGACGACGCATCGCGAAGAGACCGCCGCCGATCAGCAGGATCGCGGCACCGGCAGCGCCGGCGATCGGCAGCATATCGTCGCTGGCATCGGTCTGCACGGTGCGCGTGCTGACAGACGGCGCCGGGGTCGCGATGGGGGCTTCGGCGACGGGGGCCTGAGCCGGAGCAGTCTCGGCGAGCGGCGCGGCAGGGGCGGGCGCAACGGTCGCCGTGCGTTCGACCGCGGCGGGAGCGACGGTCCGTGCGGCGGCAGCCGGTGTTTCACGCGGTGTTTCACGCGGGGCCGGTGCCGTGCGGGCGACCGGACGGCTTTCGGGCTCGACCTGCGGCTGCGCGACGGCGGAGGACGTGACGGTGGAGCTAGTGGTGCTGGGCGTAGGGGTGGTGGGCGTCGCGTCGAGACCGGCGGCGATACCGCCAGGGCGGGTTGGCACGGTCACCAGCGACCCGGCGGCGGGTGCGGTGGCCGGAGCCATGCTCTGCACGGCCGGGGCGGCGGCCGTCGGCGTCGCGGGAGCGACGCTGGTCATCGGCGCCGGAGTCACGACCGGCGGCGGGGTAACCGTGACCGGTGCAACATCCTGCGCGAAGGACGGGGTTGAGGACAAGGCCAGGACAGCGGCGATCGCGGTCAGGCCGGGGCGGACGGGGTTAAGTGCGTACCTCATGGGGGAATGAACCCCTCGCCCCGAAATCGGGTCCAGCTTTACCGATGGATTGCAGGTTTCATACGGTGAACTGATTTTTTATATTCGCCGATGTTTCGTAATGGACAGATAAGATGAACGTCTGTTCATATATTCATCTGGTATTCATGTTTTCGCCACTGGTTCCCAGCTTGCATAACGGGCACTATTCTACGAGAATATGGATCTATAGTCGCATCGCTTCGCCCATGCGACGGATCGCCACGACCTTTGCTTCCAGCGGCGACCAGTCGTCGGTCGCGTCGATCGCCGACCAGATCGCCTCTACCTCCTCGATCAGCATCGAACAGGGGTCGACGTCGGACCAATAGCCATGGTCGAGCGATACCACTCCCTCATAAGCCGTAATCGCCGAGCGGAACGCGGCGAAATCCTCGCCGTCATAGGCGCCGTCGGCGGACGAGGCGCCGCGGCGACGCCCTCCGCGCCAGTCGAAGAAGAAGCGGTCGATGCCGACCCCGCTGCGCTGGAGCGCGACATCCATCGCCTGAAGCAGCGCGAGGTCGGCCTCCTCGCCGCGCGGGGCGATGCCGAGGCGGTCACAGATCGCGGCGCTGGCCTCGCGCTCATAATGGCTCGGCCAGGCGTCGAGTGCGGGGGCCAGTTCCTCGGCCTCGGCGATCGGGCGCAGCGACAAGGCGAGTTGGACGACGTCCCAGTGGATCGCCTGCGCCTGCCGCCCGAAGGCATAGAGACCCTGCTGATCGAAATAGGCGGCGGTGAAGCCCGGGTTCCAGGTCGGGTTGAATCGCCACGGGCCATAGTCGAAGCTTTCGCCGGTGACGTTGATGTTGTCGCTGTTGAGCACGCCATGGACGAAGCCTGCGGCCATGTAGCTCGCCGCCAGCCGCGCGGTGCGCCGGCAGACCAGGTCGAGCAACTGGCCGGCCGGCGCGTTGCCGGGTGTCTCGCCGTAGAGCTCGCTCAGGACATAGGCGGTGAGCTCGCGGATCATGTCGTCCTCGCGCAGCGTCGCCAGCCGCTGGAAGCTGCCGATGCGGATATGGCCGTGGCTCAGCCGCACCATCACCGCGGCGCGGGTGGGGGAGGGCTCGTCGTTGCGCTGGAGCTGCTCGCCGGTCTCGATCAGCGAGAAGGTCTTGGAGGTCTCGACGCCCAGCGCCTCGAGCATCTCGGTGGCGAGGATCTCGCGCACGCCACCCTTCAGCGTCAACCGGCCGTCGCCGAAGCGGCTGTAGGGCGTCTGGCCCGATCCCTTGGTGCCGAGGTCGAGCAACCGCCCGGCGCCGTCGCGGAGCTGCGCGAAGAGAAAGCCGCGGCCGTCGCCGATGTCGGGATTATAGGCGCGGAACTGGTGGCCATGATAGCGCAGCGCAAGCGGCTGGGGCAGGTTGTCGGGCAGCGGCTCGAACCGGCCGAAATGGGCGACCCACTGCTCGTCGCTCAGGCCGTCGAGTCCCACGGCCCCGTCCCAGCGCCGGTTGCGGAAGCGCAGGATCGTCTCGGGAAAGTCGGCGGCGGCGACCGGATCGGCGAGGCGATCCTGCAAAGTCGCGATCGCGACGTGCGGACGATAGGCGGCGGCTTGCGGGGCGATAGTCATATGGCGATATGGGGTACGGGTAGCGGGAGGTGCAAGCATGGCGAGTTGGGAAGACGGTTACTGGTCCTCGAAAGATGGTCTCCGCCTCCACTATCGCGACTATCCGGCGGCGGCCGGCGTTTCGCGCCTGCCGATCCTCTGCCTGCCGGGACTGACCCGCAACGCGCGCGATTTCGCGGCGGTGGCCGACCGGCTGGCCGGCGACCGGCGGATCGTCGCCGTCGAGCTGCGCGGGCGCGGCGAGAGCGAGCGGGCCAAGGACCCGATGAGCTATGTCCCCGCCACCTATCTGGAGGATGTCTCGGCGTTGATCGGCGAGGCTGGGCTCGATCGCTTCATCCTGTTCGGCACCTCGCTGGGCGGCATATTGTCGATGCTGATCGTCGCGACGATGCCGGGCAGGGTAGCGGGGCTGCTGCTCAACGACATCGGCCCGGCGATTGACCCTGCCGGGCTGGTGCGGATTCGCGGCTATGTCGGCCGCGGCGGCAGCTATCCGACCTGGCTGCACGCGGCGCGCTCGCTGGCCGATATCCACGCCACCGCCTATCCCGATTATACGCTCGACGACTGGCTCGGCATGGCCAAGCGCCTGTTTCGCCTGACCCAGGCCGGGCGGATCGTCGCCGATTATGACAGCGCGATCGCCGAACCCTTCAAGGTGCCGGGCAACGAGAGCGCGGGCGACCTCTGGCCGCTCGTCGACGCGCTGAAGCCGCTGCCCGCCCTGCTTGTGCGCGGCGGACTGTCAGACATATTGTCGGCCGCGACGGCCGATCGCATGCAGGCCGAACTGCCGATGCTCGAGCGGATCGACTTGCCGCGGATCGGCCATGCGCCGACCCTGTTCGAGCCCGAATGCGAGGCGGCGATCGATCGGCTGCTCGCCCGGATCGATCAGGCCGGTTGAGCCGATGGCACGGCCCGCCCGCAACATCCCGCGCATCCTCCATTGCCATTCAACCTTCGCGCTGGGGGGCAAGGAGGCGCGGGCCGTCCGCCTGATGAACGCGTTCGGCGATGCGGCCGAGCATGTCGTGCTGAGCGCGGTGCCCGATGCGCTCGGGGCGCGTACGGCGATCGATCCCGGCGTCCGCGTCGCCTTTCCCGGCGATGCCGCGCCGTCGCTGCGCGGCAAGCCGGGGCTCGCCCGCTATGCGGAGCTGGCGCGCTACATGGCCGGCTTCGATCTCGTGCTCAGCTATAATTGGGGGGCGATGGACGTGGTCGGCGCGCGCCGCCTGTTCGCCGCCGTCCGCCGCCTGCCGCCGCTGATCCACCATGAGGACGGGTTCAACGAGGACGAGGCCGTGCGCCAGAAGCCGAAGCGGGTCTGGTTCCGCCGGCTGGCGCTGCCCGCCGCGCACCGGCTGGTCGTCCCGTCGCACCGGCTCGAGGCGATCGCGCGTGAGGCGTGGCGGCAGCCCGAGGCGCGGATCGAGCGGATTCCCAACGGCATTCGCCTGCCGAGCGACGCCGAACTGGCGGCGCCGCTGCCGATCCCTGGGGTCGGTCCCGGCGCCGGCCTGCTCGTCGGGACGGTCGCGGGGCTGCGGCCGGTCAAGAATCTGGCGCGGCTGGTGCGCGTGTTCGCGGCCGGCGCGCCCGGCGACGCGCGGCTGGTGATCCTCGGTGACGGCCCGGACCGTCCCGCGATCGAGGCCGAGGCCGCGCGGCTGGGGATCGCCGGCCGGGTGATCCTGCCCGGCTTCGTGCGCGATCCGATCCGCTGCATGGCGGGCTTCGACATCTTCGCCTTGTCGTCGGACAGCGAGCAATTCCCGATCTCGCTGGTCGAGGCGATGGCGTGCGGGCTGCCCGGCCTGATGACCGACGTCGGAGACATCGCGGCGATGGCGGCGGCGGAGAACCGGCCCTTCATCCTGCCGTGCGACGACGAGCCGGGCCTCGCCGCCGGGCTTGCCCGGCTCGCCGCCGATGGGACGCTGCGCCGTGCGACCGGCGCGGCCAATCGAGCCGGCGCGTTGCGATCTTATGGGGAAACGGCGATGATCGAGCGCTATCGCCACCTTTACTGGGCCGCTATGGATACCCATGTGAGACGGTAACAGGCTCCCAATTTGGGAGCGAAAGAGATTTTGCGCGCATTTTACGGCCCTTGGGACTATAGGGCGCGAAATTCTTTAGGCGCTCTGGCGCGTGCGTGGAGGTTTCTTTGTTCAAAGGTCTGCGGCCGATCCAATATGGTGGACGCGAAGTCTGGCCCATCATCGAAGGTGGTAAGGGAGTCGCCGCGACCAATCATATGAGTTCGGGCGCCTGGGCGGCGGCCGGCGGCATCGGCACGGTGTCGGCGGTGAATGCCGACAGCTACGATCCCGAAGGCAAGATCATCCCCCAGGTCTATCGTGCGCTCACCCGCCGCGACCGGCACGAGGAACTGATCGCCTATGCGATCGACGGCGCTGTCGAGCAGGTCAAGCGCGCCTTCGACATCTCCGGCGGCAAGGGCGCGATCAACATCAACGTGCTGTGGGAAATGGGCGGCGCGCAGCGCGTCCTCCACGGCGTGCTCGAACGCACCAGGGGCATGGTGACCGGGGTCACCTGCGGCGCGGGCATGCCCTACAAGCTCAGCGAGATCGCCGCCTCCTACGGCGTCAACTATCTGCCGATCGTCTCCTCGGCCCGCGCGTTCAGCGCGCTGTGGAAGCGCGCTTATTCCAAGGCGGCCGAATGGCTCGCGGCGGTGGTCTACGAGGACCCCTGGCTGGCCGGCGGCCATAACGGCCTGTCGAACGCCGAGGACCCGAAGGCGCCGCAGGATCCCTATCCACGCGTCAAGGCGCTGCGCGAGACGATGCGCGAAGGCGGCATCTCGGACGACGTGCCGATCATCATGGCGGGTGGCGTCTGGTATCTGCGCGACTGGAACGACTGGATCGACAATCCCGAGCTCGGCCAGATCGCCTTCCAGTTCGGCACGCGCCCGCTGCTGACCCTGGAAAGCCCGATCCCGCAGGCGTGGAAGGACAAGCTCACCGTCCTCGAGCCGGGTGACATCCTGCTGCACCGCTTCTCGCCGACGGGCTTCTATTCCTCGGCGGTCCGCAACGACTTCCTCCGCAACCTCGAGGCGCGGTCCGAACGGCAGATCGCCTTCTCGATGGAGGCGGCCGGCGATCACCAGTACCAGCTCGACGTCGGCGTGAAGGGCAAGAGCTTCTGGGTCACGCTCGGCGATCTCCATCGCGCCCGCGAATGGTATGGCCTCGGCTTCACCAACGCCCTCAAGACGCCCGATAACACCCTCGTCTTCGTCGATACCGACGAGATGAAGGTGATCCGCAAGGACCAGGCCGACTGCATGGGCTGCCTCAGCCAGTGCGCCTTCTCCTCCTGGGCGGACAATGAGAATAACTCGACCGGCCGGCTCGCCGATCCGCGCAGCTTCTGCATCCAGAAGACTTTGCAGGACATCGTCCATGGCGGCCCCGTCGACAACAACCTGATGTTCGCGGGCCACGCCGCGTTCAAGTTTCGGCAGGACCCCTTCTATTCGAACGGCTTCGTGCCGACGGTGAAGCAGCTCGTCGATCGCATCCTGACCGGCGACTGATCCGGCCTGGGGCGTTCCTCGCCCTCAAGGAATTGTGATGGCACGCGGCCTGTCCTGCGCAGCGCCGTGGAAATACTTGTAAAGTAGGATTGCATTTGTTCACTCTATGTTCCAGGCTGGAATATGGAGAGTCGAATGGCCAAGGATCCACATTATGATCGATATGCCGGGATGACATCGCTGCCCGGCGATCCGTTGAATCCCCGTAAGCCCAGACCATTCAGGGTCGATGAAGACGGTGAGGTCGTTTATCGTGACGACCAGTCCCGGGATGCCGACCATGTCGGGGGTGTCAAGCCGCACGACCTCGCACAAGCCGGTATCCTCGATTGGGGCGAGCTTGATCGAAACATCGATAAGCGATTGTCGATTCTGGCGGGACAGAACGCTGAACCTCTTGCCGCGCCGCCATTGCCTCCGGAAACGCGAGGAGGCGGGAGGCCGGTGTCCTTAAGCCGAAAGACCATCGGCGGGACTGAATATTATGTGATCAGCGCCAATACCTTTGATCTGACGCGTTCCAACGGCAAGACCGCGATGCCTAATGCAGATGTCATTGCCGCGATGAACGCGAGCATGGGGCAGGCTGCGGTGACGGATAGGGGGCCCGAAAAAACCAATAGCATCGTCCGCCTGCCACTGGATCGACAGCAAAGATTGTTTGAAGGTGGAAGATGAAGGCGACATGGCCTCGTTATTTAGGCGTATCTCCAGAGCCTCATCGTGATTAAAATTCAGTGGGTTCGGGACAGGAGGGATTTTTATGGTGTCCGATTTGCGTCTCTATTTTCCTGATCCTTGTAGCGAATCTTGGAGCGCTATGGTTCCGTCAGGATGTTGTCGGATGTGCTCCAAATGCGAGCGGCCCGTTCACGATCTCACCCGCTATGACATCGCCGGAGTAGAGAAGCTTTTACATGACGAACCCGGGGCTTGTGTTCGTGCCTGCATCGATGCGTCTGGCGCAATCGCCACCAAGCCAGGGCCGCATGGCAATATGCGTCGAATTGTCGCCATCGTTGGTGCTTCGGCGGCGTTATTGATCGCCTCCCCCGCGCTTGCCCGCGATCATCGGGCGAAAGGCGCTATCGTCGGCGTTGTCGAAACGTCCGCATGGAAGGTGACCGTGACGGCAAAAGACGAACATGGTAATTCTTATAAGGCGAAGGCTAAGAGGAATCATAAATACAAAATAAAAAATGTTCCACCAGGGGTTTATTCGATCGAGTTTTCTACGGATTGCGATGAAAATTGGACAGTGGAAAATGTCGTCGTAAAGGATGAAGAGATTAAATTGGACAGTCGTCCGGGCGATGCGTGGCGATGTATCACTGTCGGTCTTGTGCAAATTGTCCAATCCGACGGATGATTTTCCGTTGCGATATGGAGGCCAGGCGATCGAAATAGGATCGATCGACGGCCGCAATCGCTTTTCCGTCAGAAGGCGGCGTGAGAAGCGCAGCGTTGAAGGGCAATCCGGTCGGGCGTAATATCAACTAATATGGTAGAGCTGTTCTTCGGTCGTCGAAAGGCGAAATGCCGTTGGATTCCCGGGCTGTCGCGCTAGTCTCGCCGGCATGAAGTCCGCGCTCGTCATTCGCCACGTCCCCTATGAAGGCATCGCCGGTTTCCGCGCCCCCGTGGAGGAGGCCGGCTATGTCATCGACCGGGTCGATGTCACCGATCCCGATTTCGCCGATCTCGATTTCGACGAACCCGATCTGGTCGTGATGATGGGCGGCCCGATGGGCGTCTACGAGGCCGACCGCTATCCTTGGCTCGGCGGCGAGATCGCCCGTCTCGCCCGGCGGATCATGCTCGACCGGCCGACCCTCGGCGTCTGCCTCGGCAGCCAGATCATGGCGGCGGCGATGGGCGCGCGCGTTTATGCCGGGCCGGTCAAGGAGGTCGGCTTCTCGCCGGTGACCATCCATGACGCGGGCCTCGCCTCGCCGCTGCGCCATATCGACGGCGTGCCTGTGCTCCATTGGCACGGCGATACCTTCGACCTGCCCGAGGGAAGCGAGCTGCTCGCCTCCTCCGACAAATATCATCACCAGGCCTTCCGGCGCGGCGACAACATCCTGGCCCTCCAGTGCCATTCCGAAATGGGCGAGGATCCGCGCTTCGGCGCCTGGTTGGAGGACGAGCCCTATATCGAGGCGGCAGGCCTGAGCGTCGGCGAATTGCGCGACCAGCATGACCGGCATGGCTCGGTCGCGGTGGCGGCGGGTCGCAGGATGATCGCCGACTGGCTCGACCGCCTGGACCCGTAATTGCCCAACTTCCCTGCGCCGGAATTAGAAGCTAGCATGGCGGCCGGCAGGGGGAGCGTGGCTTATGATATGGTCGGAAGAGGCGCGGGACGGGGCGATCGTCGCCGCGCCGAAGGGCAGGATCGACGAAAGCACGGCACAGGATTTCGGTACCAGCCTCGAGGGCGCTGTCGGCCATGCGGCCGATGCGTCGGCGCGGCTCGTCGTCGACTGCGCGGGGATCGACTATATGTCCTCGCGGGGCCTGCGGGCGCTGACCCTGGCCAAGCGCAAGGCCGACGGCGCGGGCGTAAGGATACTGCTCGCGGCCCCTAACGGCGTGGTGCGCGAGATCCTGGCGATCAGCCGCTATGACAAGCTGTTCGGGGTGACCGAGACGGTCGACGCGGCGCTGACCGACTGAACTGGCTATCCGGGGGGAGAGTGCGATGCTGGTCCGATTTTGGGGAACGCGCGGATCGCTGGCCGTGGCCCAGACCGCGGGAGCGATAAGGGGCAAGATCGCCCGCGCGCTGGTGGCGGCGGGCGGCCGGAGGTTCGCCGACGAGGCGGAAGCCGGCGTCTTTGTCGAGAGCGAACTCGATTTCGCGACCGGCGGTACCTATGGCGGCGCCACCACCTGCGTCGAGATCGAGGGCGGCGACGGCTCCTTCATCGTCTGCGACATGGGCACCGGCCTGCGCGAGTTCGGCATCGACGCCTTCGGGCGCTGCGCGGCGGGGCATGAACGGACCTATCATTTCTTCATGTCGCACCTGCACTGGGACCATATCGGCGGTTTCCCCTTCTTCGGGCCGGCCTTCGATCCCAATGCGCACATCATCGTCCATTCGGGCCATGCCGATGCCGAGGAGGCGTTGCGCCGCCAGCAGCAGGAGATCAGCTTCCCGGTCGCCTTCGACTGGCTCCGCGCCAAGATCGAGTTCCGCACGCTGGCGCCGGGCGAGACCTATCGGATCGGCGGGCTCGACGTCGAGGTGATGGAGCAGCACCACAGCCACAAGAGCTATGGCTATCGCTTCACTGACGATGCCGGCAAGACCGCGATCTTCTCGACCGACAGCGAGCACAAGATCGAGAGCATGGACGGAGAGGCCGACGTCGCCGACTTCTTCCGCGATGCCGATCTCGTCATCTGCGACACGATGTATTCGCTCGCCGACGCGGTCTCGATGAAGGAGGACTGGGGGCACAGCTCGAACATCGTCGCGATCGACCTGTGCCATGAGGCCGGGGCGAAACGGCTGGCGCTGTTCCACCATGAGCCGATCTACAGCGACGACGACATCCAGCGCATGCACAAGGAAAGCATCCGCTACGAGGAACTGACCCGGCGCGAGATGCCGCTCGAGGTGTTGTGCGCCTATGACGGCCTCGAGGTGCGACTGTAGGGGATGCTCCGGGACCGGCGCTACCAGATGCCGTCACCCCAGCGAATGTTGGGGTCTATGTCTCTCGCCAGCCAGATGACCATCGGGGAGAGGGCATACATCGATGCCAGCCTCCGCTGGCATGACGGCTATTGGCTGTCCCCCCTGTGCCCAAGCGAGAGACGCCCATGACCCGTAGGATCTGGCTGGCCGGCATCCTCGGGCTGGCCGTCGCGGCGCTGCTCAGCGCCTTGTCGGGCGAGGCGATGCGCCGGCCGCTGTTCGACCTGTGGCAGCGCATCGCCCCGCGCGACCTGTCGGGCACGCCCGTCCATGTCGTGCTGGTCGATTCGGACAGCATCGCAGCGGTCGGGCCCTGGCCGTGGCCGCGCTACCACATGGCCCGGCTGACCGAGGAGATCGCCGCACGCGGGCCCAGGGCGATCGGCTTCGACATGCTGTTCCCGGAACCCGACCGGGTCCGGCCCGACATCTTCGCTGCGCTCTACCCCGAGCTCAGTCCCGCCGCCGCGGCCGAGGTTCACGCCCTGCCGCCGATGGACCGGCTCTACGGCCAGGTGATCGGCAAGGCCCCGGTCGTACTCGGCCGCGCCGGCGTCGCGGCGGGCGGCGACGATCCCGCCCGGCTCGTCGTCGATGCCGAGGTGAAGGGGCCGCCGCCGCCGGCGTTGCCGGACCTTGGCGGAGCCGTCGCCAATATCCCCGAGCTCGAACAGGCGGCGCTCGGCCATGGCCTGCTCAACGGCCAACCCGACAGCGACGGGCTGGTCCGGCGCGTGCCGCTGCTGATGAAGCTGGGTGGCCGGCCGATGCCCGGCCTGTCGCTCGAACTCGCCCGCATCGCGTCCGGCGCGGAAAGCGTGACGAGCGCGGCCGATGCCGTCACCGTCGGCGGGCATCGCGTGCCCGTCGATGCCGAAGGGCGGATGCGGCTGCGCTTCGGTAACTTCCCGGCCGGCGAGATCAGCTCGGCCGCCGATGTGCTCCGCCGGAAATTCCCCGCCGATGCCTTCGCCGGAAAGATCGTCCTGCTCGGCCTCGCCGCCGAGGGGACCGCCGACATCGTCGCCACGCCGCTGGCGGCCGAAGGCTATGGAACGCTGGTGCAGGCGCAGGCGGTCGACGCGATCCTGCGCGGCGGCTGGCTCGACCGTCCCGCCTGGGCGGCGCCCGTCGAATGGGGGGCGGGGCTTCTGCTGTCCGCGCTGGTGCTGTCCGTCGGTCCGGCCCGGCGCCGGCGCTGGTTGCTGGTGCCGGCCGGGCTCGCCGCTGCGATCGCCGCGGGCGGCTGGCTGGCGTTCGATCTCGCGTCGCTGCTGTTCGATCCGCTGCGACCGCTCCTGCTGGGCGGCGCGACCGCGCTCGGCGTCGCGGGCGGGATGTTCGTCGAGGCGCGGCGCGAGCGCGAGCGGCTGCGCGAGACGCTGCTCCACGAGCGGATCGCCGCCGCCGCGACCGAGGGCGAGCTGCAGGCCGCGCGCTCGATCCAGCTCGGCATGCTGCCGCCGCGCGGGGATCTGGCGAGCATCGATCCGCGCATCGACATCGACGCGCTGCTCGAACCCGCCAGGTCGATCGGCGGCGATCTCTACGACGTGATCCGGCTCGACGCCGACCATATCGCCTTCCTCGTCGGCGACGTGACGGGAAAGGGTGTGCCGGCCGCGCTGTTCATGGCGCTGTCCAAGGCGCTCGCGAAGAGCGTGGTGCTGCGGGGCGTGCCAAGCCTTGCCGACGCGGCCTCGGTCCTCAACGCAGAACTGATGCGCGACAACAGCGAGTCGATGAACGTGACGATGCTGATCGGCATCCTCGACCTGGCGAGCGGCGGGGTCACGCTGATGAGCGCCGGGCACGAGGACCCGCTGCACATCCGGCCGGACGGCGCGATCGCGATCCACAAGCTCGACGGCGGGCCGCCCTTCTGCATCCTCGACTTCCCCTATCCCGACGAGCCGATGACGCTCGCACCGGGCGAGACGCTGGTGCTGATCTCGGACGGTGTCAGCGAGGCGCAGGACGGGGCGGGGGCGTTGTTCGGGCATGACCGGCTGCTCGCGGCGCTGCGCGGACGGACCGGTGCCTCGGACATGGTCGAGGCGATGCGCGATGCGGTGCGCGCCTTCGAGAACGGCACCGATCCCACCGACGACCTGACGGTGATGGCTATCCGCTATTTGGGGTGAGGGGCGTTCGGCCCCTTCCCCAAAAGCGTCATGCCGGCGCAGGCTGGCATCTCGCAAGGTGGGGGAAGCGCTTCTCTCGCGAGATGTCAGCCTGCGCCGGCATGACGGAGAGACGGATGGCGAGTGCTCCCGATCCCGCCGCCGTTCAGCGGATCGTCACCACCACGCGCCGGTTGGCCGGTTCCCGGGTGTTGTCGGGGGTCGGCACGCGCAGGTTGCGTTCGCCGCGGCCGACCGCGCTCATCATGGCCGGATCGATGCCCTGCCGGGCGAGCACGCCAAGCACCTCCTCGGCGCGTTGCTGCGACAGCCGGTCATTGTCGTCGGCGCTGCCGAGCGTATCGGTATAGCCGGTGACCTGCACCTCGGCACCGGGCCGCTCGGACACCTCCTTCGTCAGGAAGGCGAGCCCCGGCGCCGATTCCGGCGTGAGCTCGGCGGTGCCTTCGAGGAAATAGAGCGTCAGCCGCACCGGCGGCGGCGGCAGCGCCTCGAGCAGGGCGAGCTGCCGCGCCTTCAGCTTCGCGGGATCGATCGCGCGGGTGCGCGGCGTGCCCGAAAGGTTGGTGCTGCTGTTGAGCTCGCTGACCACCGTTTCCATCGGCCGGCCATTCTCCTCCAGCACCGCGACAGCGCCTTGCTTGCCCTCTTCGCTGGGCAGCAGGGTCAGGGTCGGCGTCGTGGCGCAGCCCGCGAGCAGGCCGGCGGCGGCGAGCGCGAGCGGCGTCCGGCTCATTTCGAAACCTCGACGATGAAGCGGGTGCCGCGGACGCCGAGCAGCGAGGTCGGGGTGCGGACCTTCATCGCGTCGGGTTTCGACTTGGCGATCTGCCCCGACACGATCGCGAGCGAGCCGCGATTGACCTTGGTGACGAAGCTGCCCGCCTGGGTGGTGCGGTCATAGTCGAACTGGTCGACCGAGATGCGGCTGTTCGGCCCCACCGAGAAACGGGTGTCGTCGATGAAGGTCAGGCTCATCTGGCCGTCCTTGCCGGTGACGAGGGTGTCGCCGGGAAGGAGCTGGAATCCAGGAGCGGGCGTCAGCTTCGCCTTGCCCCGCTCGATCGACGTCGCGCCCATGCTGCGCTTGATCCGGCCGATCTCGGCCCAGGCCGGCTGCGCAATGACGGCCAGTGCGAATATCGTCAGAATTGCCTTACGCATGATTCTCGCCATCCCCATGACCAGCAAGGCGTGACATAGCGCAAATATGAGCGCTCGCGACTCGAATTCCGCGTCGGTTACAATCCGTTGCAAAGGCGAAACCGCCGTTCATGAGAGCGTGGAGGCGGCCCGGCTCTTCGGCGTCGACGCGCGCCTCGGCGCGGGCGATGCGGCGCGGCTGGCGATCGTCGTCGAGGAACTGGTCGCCAATCTCGTCGAGCATGGCGGCGCCGCGGCGATCGGTGCGATCGAGCTGAGCCTGGCATGGGAGGCCGGCGGGCCGATTTCGCTGGTGCTGGTCGACGGCGGCATCGCGTTCGACCCGCGCGGGGCCGATGCCGGTGCGGCGATCCCCGAACGCGGCGGCGGGGCCGGGCTCAACCTCGTCCGGGCCTGGGCGACCATCGTCGAGTATCGCAGCGACGGGGACCGCAATCGCACGGAGGTGTCGATCCCGGTCGGTTGACGGCATCGGGCCGCATGGCCGCCCTTCCACCCGATCGATCGCCCGGCTATGGCAGGCCCACCTAGCCTTTCGAGTCCAGCCTTTCGGGGCCAGCCTTCCGGGGAACATCCTTGCAACAGCCCGCCATCGCCCACGCCTCCGCCCAGGCGATCCACTATGACGACCTGGGCCTGAACCCGATCGCGCTCGATCTCGGTTTCCTGCAGGTCCATTGGTATTCGCTGGCTTATATCGCCGGCATCCTGCTGGGCTGGTACTATCTGGTCAGGATGATCGACCGGCCGGGCGCGCCGATGGCGCGGCGCCATGCCGACGACTTCGTCTTCTATGCGACGCTCGGCATCCTCATCGGCGGACGGCTGGCCTATGTGATGTTCTACCAGCCCGAAATCCTCCTCCACCCGCTCGACGTGTTCAAGCTGTGGCAGGGGGGCATGTCGTTCCACGGCGGCGCGCTCGGCGTATCGGTCGGCATCTTCTACATGGCACGCCGCAACGGGCTCAGCTGGCTGCGTATCCACGACTATGTCGCCTGTTGCGCGCCCATCGGCCTGTTCTTCGGCCGCATCGCCAATTTCGTGAACGGCGAGCTGTGGGGGCGTCCCACCGACGTTTCGTGGGCGATGATCTTTCCCGGCGCGCCGGACGGCCTGCCGCGCCATCCCAGCCAGCTCTATGAGGCGGGCCTGGAAGGACTGGTGCTGGGTCTGGTTCTGGCTTTCTTCTTCTGGCGCACCGACGCCCGCAACCAGCCGGGCAAGCTCGTCGGCATCTTCCTGCTCGGCTATGGCCTCAGCCGCTTCGTCATCGAATATTTCCGCGAGCCCGACGTGCAGCTCGGCACGCTGAGCTGGGGGCTGACCATGGGCCAGACGTTGACCGTGCCGATGTTGATCGGCGGGGTGTATCTGATCGCCACCGCGTCGAAACGGAAGCCTATCGATGCCGTTTAGTATATTGCTAACCATATTCGCCTAGGCAGGGGCGATAACGACGTCGAAGAACCGGACAGCAATGGAAACACCTGGGGAGCTGGCGGAAGCGCTGATCCGAGTGATCGAGGCCAATGGGCCGATTCCGGTCGCCGACTATATGGAGGCGGCGAACGGCCTCTATTATGCCGCGCACGATCCGTTCGGCGTAAAGGGCGACTTCATCACCTCGCCCGAGATCAGCCAGATGTTCGGGGAACTGATCGGCATCTGGATTGCCGACCTGTGGGGCCGCTCGCGCGCGCTGAGCGCCTATTATGTCGAACTGGGCCCGGGGCGGGGGACGCTCGCCGCCGACGCGCTGCGCGCGATGGGCGCGCTGCGCCGCCATCCGGAAGTCCATTTCGTCGAGACGAGCCCGGTGCTGCGGCGCCTTCAGAAGGAACGGGTGCCCGACGCGATCTGGCACGAGGGCATCGAGACGCTACCGACCGACGCGCCGTTGATCGTCGTCGCCAACGAGTTCTTCGACGCGCTGCCCTACCGCCAGTATATCAAGACCTATAGCGGCTGGCGCGAGCGCGCCGTTACCCATGACGCCGAGGGCTTCCGTCCGGTGCCGGGCGCCGTACCGGCCGAGGATGTCGTGCCCGAGCATCTCCACGATGCGGTCGCCGGCAGCATCTACGAGACCTCGCCGGCGGGACTCGCCGTCGCCCGCGCGCTCGGCAAGCGGATCGCGAAGCAGGGCGGGGCGCTGCTGGCGATCGATTACGGCCATGAGAATTACGACGCGGGGGACACGCTGCAGGCGCTCAACGCCCATGCCTATGCCGACGTTTTCAGCAATCCCGGCGCCAACGACATCACAGCCCATGTCGACTTCACCGCGCTGGGGCAGGCCGGCAAACTCGGCGGCGCGCGGATCGAGGGGCCCGTGTCGCAGAGCTATTTTCTTGCCACGCTGGGTATCGCCGCCCGCGCCGCCGCGCTGTCCCGCCATCATCCCGAGCGCACCGAGGAGATCGGCGCGGCCTATCACCGGCTGACCTCGGAGGAGGAAATGGGCACGCTCTTCCGCGCAATGGCGATGGTCAGCCCGAAATGGCCCAAGCCGGCGGGGTTCGAGGTGGCCTGACTACTCAGCGGGCCAGGCGATGGATCGCATCAGCAGGTCCAGCTGGTCGCGATACTCATCGGACGCCCGGGCCGTGGTACGAAAACTGATCAGCCATTTCCCGCCAACATAGCAGAAAAGGTCGGCTTCCGAGCGGACGGCTTGCTGGCGGCCCGCGAACACATCGGTTCCTCTGTAGACCAACCGTCGCCCCGGTCCTTCGAAGTTCGAGGACGGGGACGCTATTTCTCCGTGCGCGACCAGCCGCATTTGTGGGTGAGCGCTTTCTATGCTTTGCTCGATGCCCTGCAGTTCACGCTCGCAGAACGTGTTTCGCGTTTGCCGGATGACATTGCGTGGCGACCCGATCGAAACGATGTCGGGGGCTGGATAGACATAAACGGTGAATGCGGCCTGCAGATCGCGTTGAAAGACGTTGTAGCCAACTCCTACATCGCTCGCCTTCGAATCATATTCGGTGATCTCGACCAGTTGCAGCCGCCCCACGCTACGGGGAAAATGCACGCCTGACAGCCGGTGAACATAGTCGCCGGCCGGCCGAAAGCTGCGCCGGTGGCTGCTGTCCGCCGAATTGTCCGGCTGCGCCGTGCAGCCGCTGACGATCAAGCCGAGAAGAATTGCCGCGGTCCGGCCTCTCATCCCTCGCTCTCGGGCACGCACGGAGCCGGCCGTGTCGTCTTGCGCGCGATCCGGGTGGTTTCGAACTCCTCGGCGGTCAGGGTCGCCGATGCGTCGGCATCGGCCTTGGCGAAGCGGTCGGTGGTCTTGACCGACCATTCCTCGAAGGTCAGCCGGCCGTCGCCATTGGCGTCGAGCTTGGCATAGGCCTTGTGCCGGCTGGCGAGGAACTCCTCGCGGCTGACCTTGCCGTCCTTGTCCTTGTCGTAGCGGCCGAAGCGCTTCTCCTCGCGGGTCTTCTCGGTCGCGGCGGGCGGCTCGGCGAGCGGTGCCGGTTCGGCGGCCTGGAGCGGGGCGGAGGCGATCCTGGGGCCCGCGCCCTGGCCCTGCCACAATATCACCCCGCCGCCGGCCAGCAGCAGTGCACCGGCCGCACCCGCCAGATATCGCCACATGTCGCATCTCCCCTGCACATCCGGGGAGGGAGCTTAGCGTCCCGTCAGCCGATAGGCGAGCGCCCGAAACATCCGTTTCGGCGATCCCTGCCGGCGCAGTTCCGCCGCCGGCATCGCCGCGTCGCGGTGCGCCAGCAGGGTCAGCAGACCGAGCGGGCGAAGAGCGGCCGGCCAGCGGCCGCTGGCGACCCCGCCGAGCCGCTCGGCGGCGGCTGCGCGGGCGAAGCGACGTGCCTCGGCATCGCGCAGCCGGTGGCCCAGCTCGGCGAGCGCCCAGCCTTCGCCGGCCCGGCCGATATCCTCGGGCACGGTGCCGAGCAGCGCCGCCGACAGCGCGAACAGCGGTCCGCCGCGCTCCTCGCCATGCGCGATTATCTGCGCCTCGCCCGGAACCTCCTCTTCCAGCAGCGCCGCCCAGCCCTCTTCGATCGCGGCGATCGACCGACCGGGCAATCCGGCGGGCAGCAATTGTGCGGCGGCGGCGGCCAACAGGGGTTCGGCGGGCACTGGCGGGCCCGGTTCGTCGAGTCGGGCCAGCGCATCGCGCCACCAGATCAGCCGCATCGCGCCGATCGCCGGTTCGCGCGCGGCGGCGACGATCGCGCCCATCCGCTCGTCGATCCGCCACAACAGGGCGAGCGGATCGCGGTGGGCCGCCGGTGCGTAGTTCAGCGCCAGCTGGCGTTCGGGATCGGAAAGGGGGGTGAGATCAGGCGTGCTGATAGATGCTGCCGTCGAGGTGGCGCTGGAGGCAGTCGAGCAGGGCGCCGCGGGTGAAGGGTTTGCGGAGGAGCTCATATTGCGCGCCATAGCCGAGCGCCAGTTCCTCGCTGAAGCCGCTCACGAGGACGATCGGCAGCTTCGGCCAGCGGCGGTTGAGCCGGCGCGCGAGCTGCACGCCGCTGAGGCCGGGCATGACGACATCGGTCAGCACGATGTCGAACGGCTCCGCCTCGTCGGCCAGGCGCAGGGCGTCCTCCGCCGATGTCGCCTGGACGATGTCGAGCCCGGACTCCTCGAGCATGAGGCAGGTTATCTCCGCGATCTGGGCATTGTCCTCGACGTAGAGGAGGCGACCCAGAAAGGGATCTCCGGCAGGTGCGGTTTCGGATGACGCTGCGGAATGCGGCGCTTTCTGTCCCATAAGCATACTCCCCAACCGACTCGGACCGGTCGGGGATTATTAACACAGATCGCCGGGGCGACTGTCCGCAAAAACCCGTACGGGGAGCCGCCTGCCGCTCAGTCCCTGTAGGCGGCCGCCTTCGCCGCGGCCACGACGTCGGAGACGTTGAGCAGCGCCGCCTTTTCGAGATTGGCCGCATAGGGCATCGGAACGTCCTGGTTGGTGACGCGGCGAACCGGCGCGTCGAGGTCGTCGAAACCCTCTTCCATCGCGATCGTGATGATCTCGGATGCGATCGAGCAGGTTGGCCAGCCTTCCTCGACGACGACCATCCGGTTGGTCTTCTTGAGGCTTGCCAGCACCGTCGCCTTGTCGAGCGGACGCAGGGTGCGCAGGTCGATGACCTCCGCATCGATCCCCTCGGCCTCGAGCTGCTTGGCGGCTTCGAGCGAGACGCCGACGCCGATCGAATAGCTGACGATGGTGACGTCCTTGCCGGGCCGGCAGATCCGCGCCTTGCCGATCGGCAGCACGTAATCGTCGAGCTTCGGAACCTCGAAGCTCTGGCCATAGAGAAGCTCGTTCTCCAGGAAGACGACCGGGTCCGGGCACCGGATCGCCGCCTTGAGCAGGCCCTTGGCGTCGGCCGCCGAATAGGGCGCGATCACGATCAGGCCGGGCACGCCGGCATACCAGGGGGCATAGTTCTGGCTGTGCTGCGCGCCGACGCGGGCGGCGGCGCCATTGGGGCCGCGGAACACGACCGGACAGCGCATCTGGCCGCCCGACATATAATTGGTCTTGGCGGCCGAATTGATGATGTGGTCGATCGCCTGCATGGCGAAGT
Source organism: Sphingomonas sp. Root720 (assembly GCF_001428605.1). Classification (GTDB taxonomy): domain Bacteria; phylum Pseudomonadota; class Alphaproteobacteria; order Sphingomonadales; family Sphingomonadaceae; genus Rhizorhabdus. Next base: position 196,854 of record NZ_LMID01000013.1, on the reverse strand, counting down.
TGAAGGTCATGAACTCGACGATCGGCTTGAGGCCGCCCATCGCGGCGCCCGTGCCGATGCCGGCGAAGCCATATTCGGTGATCGGGGTGTCGATGACGCGCTTGTCGCCGAACTCGTCGAGCAGGCCCTGGGTCACCTTGTAGGCGCCCTGATATTGCGCGACCTCCTCGCCCATCACGAAGACGTCGCCGTCCTTGCGCATCTCCTCGGCCATCGCGTCGCGCAGCGCCTCGCGGACGGTCGTCTTGACCAGCTCGGTCCCCTCGGGGACATCGGGGTCGTCGCGCGTGTCGGCGACCGCCGCGACCAGGTCGCGCGCGCCGGTTTCCATGCGGTGGGGCGTGGGGCTTTCCGGAGCGGGGACCTCGGCCTTCGGTTCGTCTCCGGCCGGTTCGGCGGCTTTCGTCTCCGGGGCGGGCGCGGCCTTCTTCGCCGGGGCGGCCTCTTCGCCTTCCTCGGCGATGCGGGCGATCACCGTGCCGACCTTCACCCCTTCGGTGCCGGCGGGAACGGTGATCTCGGCGATCGTGCCTTCGTCGACCGCCTCGAACTCCATCGTCGCCTTGTCGGTCTCGATCTCGGCGAGGATGTCGCCGGACTTGACGACGTCGCCTTCCTTGACGAGCCACTTGGCGAGCGTGCCCTCCTCCATCGTCGGGGAAAGCGCGGGCATCTTGAGATCGACAGCCATCAATATTGTCCCACCAGCACGTCGGTATAGAGCTCCTCGGGCTCAGGTTCGGGCGATTGTTCGGCGAAGTCGGCCGCTTCGGTCACGATCGCGCGGATGTCCTTCTCCAGCTTGCGGAGATCGTCCTCGCTGACGCCGGCCGCTTCGAGCTCCTTCTTGAGGTGGTCGATCGGGTCCGATTTGTCGCGCACCGCCTGGACCTCGTCGCGCGAGCGGTATTTGGCCGGGTCGGACATCGAATGGCCGCGATAGCGGTAGGTCTTGAGTTCGAGCAGGATCGGGCCCTTGCCCGCGCGGACCCAGGCGACCGCCTCCTCGGCGGCGCCGCGCACCGCGAGCACGTCCATGCCGTCGACCTGGATGCCGGGGATGCGGAAGCTTTCGCCGCGGCGGTAAAGCTGGTCCTCCGCCGACGACCGGTTGACGCTGGTGCCCATCGCATACTGGTTGTTCTCGATCACGAAGATGATCGGCAGCTTCCACAACTCGGCCATGTTGAAGCTTTCGTACACCTGGCCCTGGTTCGACGCGCCGTCGCCGAAATAGGCCATGGCGATGCCGCCATCGCCCGAATATTTGTGTTTGAAGGCGAGGCCGGTGCCGAGGCTCACCTGCGCGCCGACGATGCCGTGGCCGCCGTAGAAACGGTGGTCGACCGAGAACATGTGCATCGAGCCGCCCTTGCCGCGGCTGATCCCGGCGGCCCGGCCGGTCAGTTCGGCCATGATCAACTTGGGATCGATGCCATAGGCCAGCATGTGGCCATGGTCGCGATAACCGGTGATCACCGAATCCTTGCCGACCTCGAGCGCCGATTGCAGGCCGACGGCGACGGCCTCCTGGCCGATGTAGAGATGGCAGAAACCGCCGATCAGGCCGAGGCCGTAAAGTTGTCCCGCCTTTTCCTCGAACCGGCGGATCAGCATCATCTGCCGATAGAATTCCAGCATCTCTTCCTTGCTGGCCGTGTACCGCTCCGGTTCGGCCGGACGCTCGCGGTTGGAGGCGGGCGGCGCGGCGGCGGCGGCCGGTTTCGGCGCCGCCCTTGACGCGGCGGGTTTGCGCGGTGCGGCTTTCTTTGCCGCCGCGCGTGGCTGTGCTGGTTTCGCCAAGCGGATCGCTCCTTGTCCCGGGGAGGGGGTGACGGCATGCATATAGGCCGCCGCGCGCGGCGATTTCAACGTACTCTGGAATTTAGTTGCCCGGGCAGCGTCCAAGCCCGCCGCGAGGCACGAAACCGTGCTCAGTTTCGCGGAATAATGACCTCGTCGGGCCGCACCTGTCCGGTCGAGCGGCGCACCAGTTCCTCGCCGAAATCCGGATCGACGCGGTTGGGGTCGAGCAGCTTGGCGTGATGGCGCAGCCGATCGCGCACGGCCTCCGTGCGGTGCAACTCGTTGGACTTGAGCTGGAGCTGGCTGCGATAGCCGCCCAGCGCGAGCAGTCCGTTGGGACCGATCAGCGCCGAACTGGCGAAATAACCGATGATCAGAATCGCGACCGCGGGCAGCGCAGCGCTGCGGGCGATCTGGAAAAGGGGAACGCGATTCATCCAAGGACAGAATCACCTATGAGTCGCGCGATCAAGCCCTTTCGCGCGCTTTTGACGCTGAAATAGCGATATTTTCCGCTGGCCCGAGCGGATGATTCGGGGCGTAACGAAATATCGCTGCAAGTCCGGGGCACAACATCTGGTAGAAAAGCTGCGTGCTGGTGCCTCTGGGCCACGAGGGGTGGTGCTACGAGGCGGTCGGGAGGCTGGTTCGGCAATGTTCGCGCCAGGGGCGAAACGAAAGCGGGCGGGCGTTCCCGTGGGCAGATATGGCCGGGCAGGGCGACGGGCGGGGTAGGCGACCGGCATCGGCCCGAGGGCGCAGAGCGCTCGGCGCGCGGCATTTTACCGGCGCCGCTGTGATCCACGTCATAAAACTTCAGGTGGGTCCGGCTATCGAAACGCTTGACGCCCGGATCGATGGTCTTAGCGTCGCCGATGGTGGGGTGTAGCGGCGGGGGCGTCGCGGCATCCGTGATCGAACGGGGGAAAAATGCTGAAACTGCGTCATGTGGCGAGCGCCGCAATCCTTGGCGTCTGCCTGGCCGTTGCCGCCGGGCCGGCGATCGCCAAGAAGGATCGTTCGCACCAGGCGGTCGATCTCGATCCCGATCAGCGCGGCATCGTCTCGGGGGTCGGCATCGAAGGGCAGGATCTCGGCCGCATGGCCGACCAGATGGTCCGCGACCTGATGGCCAATCCCGAAATATCGAACCGGGCGACGCCGCCCCGGATCATCCTCGACAGCTCCGATCTGCGCAACCAGAGCTCGCAGCGGATCGACAAGGACATCATCACCGACGAGCTGCGCGGCAAGCTGATGGGTGCCGCACGCGGCAAGATGCGCTTCGTCAGCCGCGAGTTCATCGCCGCGGTCGAGCAGGAGCGCGCGCTGAAGCGCGACGGCGTCGTCGACAGCGGCACCACTGGGCTGACCCGCGCGACCGCCGGCGCCGACTACAAGCTGGTCGGCAAGATCACCTCGCTCGACAGCCGCAACAACGATACCGGCATGCAGGAGCGGCTGACGGTCATCTCGCTCGAGATGCTCGATCTCGAATATGGCACGCTCGTCTGGAACGGCACCTACAAGATCCGTCGTGCCGGCGCCGACGACGTCGTCTATCGCTGAGGTCGGATCGATGAAGACTATCCATCGGCTGGCGACCGGAATCGCCGCTCTCTCGCTGCTGTCGCTCGCCTCCGCCGTCCTGGCGCAGGATGTGGCCGTGCCCGTCGATCCCGCCGCCGCGAAGGCCGCGGCCAAGGCCCGCGCCAAGCAGGTCGCCGCCTGGAAGGCGCAATATGGCCCCGGCCCCTATCCCGACGAGGTCGAGGCCTTCGCCCAGACCCGCGAGGAGAAGCTGCGCGGCTATTATCGCGTCCTCTATTATGACGGCGAGCATAACGCCGTTCTCAATTATGAGCGGCTCGGCCTGCTGTCGATGGAACTCGGCTATTATGGCGACGCCGAAAAGGCGTTCGACGGCGCGCTCGACCGGATCGAGGCCTTCTACAACAAGGACAAGCAGGCCGAGAAGGCGACCTCGGCGACCCGGCTCGAGGTCAACAAGGACTTCAAGGGCGAGCCCTATGAGCGGGCGATGGCCTATTATTATCGCGGCCTGCTCTACCTGCGGAAGGGCGACTACGACAACGCCCGCGCCTCGTTCAAGGCGGCCGAATATCAGGATACGGTGTCGGGCGAGGAGAGTTTCCAGTCGGACTTCGCGCTGCTGACCTATCTGCAGGGCTGGGCGTCGCACTGCGCGGGCGATGGCAGCCAGGCGGCCGAGACCTTCGAGCAGGCGGCGAAGATCGATGCCAGGCTCAAGGCGCCTGGCCCGAACGACAATCTGCTGGTGCTGACCGAGCTCGGCGCCGGCCCGGTGAAGGCGACCGACGGCCAGTATCAGGAGAAGCTGGTCTTCCGGCCCGGCCCGGTCCTGCCGGAGAATGGCGCGATCGTGACGCTCGGCAGCGGCAAGACGACGCGCGCCTGGCCGCTGGTCCCGGCCGCCGACATCTATACCCAGGCCTCCACCCGCGGCGGCCGCGCGATCGACGGCATCCTCGACGGCAAGGCCCAGTTCAAGGCTGGGCTGGAGACCACCAGCACGCTCGCGACCGCCGTCGGCACCAGCTTCGCGCAGCAGATGGGCGGCAATGCGCTCTACGCCCAGGGAATCGGCGCGGCGCTGAGCATGTTCTCCAAATCGGTACGGCCGACCGCCGACACCCGCATGTGGGACGGCCTGCCCTCCACCATCCTGGTCGGCACCACCCGCTGGGGCGCCGCCGCGCCGGCACCCGCCGGCAAGGGCAAGAAGAAGGCCGCGTCCAAGGCTTCGGCTTCGGCTTCGGCGTCGGCCGGCTGGAGCATGCCGCCAGTCAGCGTGACCTATCGCCACGACGACGGCGGGATCGAGCTGGCCGGCACCCGGCCCATGGCCGCCAGCGCGGGGAAGTGCGGTATCGCCTGGGCCCGGTCGCGCAGCGTCGAGAGCCTGCCGCCGGAGGCGCCGGGCAACAACGCAAAGATCGCGCTGGCGCGCAAGAAGGACAAGAATGCCTGGGCCAAGGACGAGGCCTTTCGCGCGAAGCTGCGCTAGTTGCTCGATGGGAGACGGTTGATGAGGACATATCTGCTCGCCGCGATCGCCGCCGGGGCGCTGCTCGCCGCCCCGTCCCAGGCGCGCGAGAACCGCCCGGTCAAATGCGATATGGGCGATGCCAAGCGCTCATTGTCCGCAGGCGGCCCGGCGCTGGTCGCCAACGTGCCGTCGGCGATGACGCCGATCGACCTGAACGCGGTCCAGATGACCGACAAGAAGCTGGCCAACCGGGTCGTCGTCGAAGGGATGTTCGCCCGGCGGACCGACACCAATTCGGTCGAGGTGATAACCCGCTTCGTCAATTGCACGAAGAAGACGGTCGAGCTCGACGCGCGCTCCTCCTTCATGGACGAGAACCAGGTGCCGACCGAGGATTCGACCTATTGGAAGAAGGTGATCCTCGCGCCCAAGGCCACCGGGGTCTATCGCGGGCTTTCGATCGGCCGCGACGAGGTCAAATATTATCTGGTCGAAGTGCGGACCTCGCAGCCATGATCGGGGCCGCCATGATCCGTGTCTCGATCGCGCTGGCCGCGGGTCTCGCCGCCGTCCAGGCGCAGGCCGGGCAAGACGTGCCGCCGCCGCGCGCGATTCGTCCGGTGCAGCCGCTGCTGGCCGCCGCGCCCCCGCCGGCGGCCTATGGTGCGGCGCCGGGCCTGTGGCGCGATACGCCGCCGGTGATGCAGGGCTGGTCGCGGGACCGCCATGTCCCCGTCGTCGGCCTGGACCGGATAAGCGCCTGCGCGGCGCGGGCGCTGGTCGGCATGGCGGCGGCGGACGACGGCTGGCTCGACGAGGATGCGGACTATGCCGACGCCGATGCCGATTTCGGCGATGACGGCTTTTCGCCATGGGGGGACATGTGATGGGCAAGCGGGCCGGGTTCGCGGGGGCGATCGCCGCGATGCTGGTGGCGGGGAGCGCCGCCGTCGCGCAGCAATATCGGGACGACCTGCCCGAGGTGCTGCGCGCGCCGCCGCGCGGGAACGCCGCGGCGCAGAGCGAAGCGGCGACCGCCAGCGCCTTCCGCTCGGCCTATGCGCGCAGGAAGAGCCCGCGCATGGTCGTGTTCTGGAACCGCCAGCTCACCGATTCGCTGTCGACCACATATGAGCAATGGTCGCGCTTCACGCTCGCCGACGGGCGGGTGGTCGACAAGACCTATTATGACGACGGGTCGACCACCGTCGCCGGGCGCGGCGTCGAGGCCGAACTCCGCTCGGGCCGAACCGCGACCGCCGCGGACGGCGCGCGGATGGAGGGGCTGCCCGAACGGGCCGACTGGAAGGCCGCGCAGGGCTTCAACCGCACGATGCTCGCCGGTGGCGCCCGGCTGATCGACCGTACCCTGATCATGAGATCGACCGCGCTCGGCAAGGGCGTCAATCGCGGCGATGCCCAGTCGGTCGAGATGTCGGCGCTGATCGGCAAGGCCGACCTGCTGGTCGAGGTGCTGCAGACCCCCGACGGCGGTGCGCCGAGCGGCTATACCTTCCGGGTCGACGTCAAGGATATCCGCAGCGGCACCCTGCTGGCGACGGTCGTCACCCAGGGCGTCCCGCCGTCGGGCGGGCCGGGTCGCTGGGTGGCTGGGCCGAACGGCTATCAGCGCGAACGGCCCTTGCCGCCGGGCGTCGAGCAGGTCGGCGCGCGCGTAGCCGCCGAGGTGATGCAGGCGCTGGTGGCGAACTGGGGCTAGTCGCGTACCGATCCCCCGCTATAGGCGGATCGCATGCGGCCCTATTTCTACGCGATCGGAATCGGATCGAACCGGCGCCACGGCCGGCACGGCGCGCCGGCGGCGGTGGTGCGGGCGGCGATGGCGGCGCTCGACCGGGCCGGCATCCGCCTCGTCGGCCGGTCGCCGGTCATCGCCACGCCGGCCTTGGGCCCGGCGGGGCGCAGCTTCGCCAATGCGGCGATCATCGTCGAGACCGCACTCGAGCCGCCGGCGCTGCTCGCCCGCCTCAAGGGGCTGGAGGCGGCGTTCGGCCGGCGCCGGGGGCGCCGCTGGGGGGCGCGCGTCCTCGATCTCGATATATTGCTCTGGTCGGAAGGGCATTGGCCGCTCCGGGGGAAGGGGCGGCTGACGGTGCCGCATCGATCGCTCGAGCTGCGCGATTTCGTGCTCAGGCCCTTGCTGGCGATCGCGCCGGGATGGCGGGTCGGTCGCGGCGCGAGGACTGTGCGCCATGCGCGCGCCAGGCTTCTCCGCGGGGCGGGTTGACCACGGCAGCCGCGCCCAATAGGGAAGCGCGGTCGGTGGGTCCGTAGCTCAGTTGGTAGAGCAAGCGACTTTTAATCGAGAGGTCCCGGGTTCGAATCCCGGCGGACCCACCAGACGCCGCCCGAGCCGGCGACTCCGGTCTTCAGGAAATGAAAAGGCTCATGACCTGGCTCGCGATGAGCCAGAGAGCGCCCGCGCCGATCACTGCGGCGACGAGATAGGCGTGGGCAGGAAGGCGTTCGACCATTATTTGCAACCCTTTGCGTAACTTGCCCGCTCCTACCGCGCCGCCTTTCTCGGCTCAATCGATCAGCGGGCGCCTTAATGATCGATCCATTCGATTTTAGTCGAAGTTCATGCAGGGCTCTGCACGGCGAGCGGCCAATATGTGGTTTTCGCCGCCTTAACCTTGGCGGGTTACCGGACCTTAAGTCGGCAACGGCTAGACCAAAGTCGTAGGGACGACAAAAGGATGGTCCGAATGCACAAGTTCACGAAGCTCCTTCGCGACAGCCGTGGCGCGACCGCCATCGAATATGGCCTGATCGCGGCGCTTATCGCGGTCGCGGCGATCACCGCCATGACGGCGCTGGGCAACCAGCTTTCCACGACGTTCAACAATGTCAGCAATAATATGAAGGCCTCGTAAGAGCCTTCGCATCCCCCGCTTCCGCTGCCCCGGCCGGTGTGTCCCCGGCCGGGGTCTTTACGTCCTGGGACCATGGCGCGTCGCCATCCGGCCTTGCCCCGGCGCGTGCCGTTCCCTAACTGTTCACGGGTGACTCACGATAGCCCCGTCCCCGAACCCGCCTATCTGCGCGGCCTCAATCCGCCGCAGCGCGAAGCGGTCCTCACCACCGAAGGGCCGGTTCTCGTCCTTGCGGGTGCCGGCACCGGCAAGACGGCGGCGCTGACCGCGCGGCTCGCGCACCTCGTCGCGACGCGGCGGGCCTGGCCCTCGGAAATCCTGGCCGTCACCTTCACCAACAAGGCCGCGCGCGAGATGCGCGAGCGGGTCGGCCGGTTGCTCGGCCAGGCGGTCGAGGGGATGCCCTGGCTCGGCACCTTCCATTCTGTCGCGGCGCGGATGTTGCGGCGCCATGCCGAACTGGTCGGCCTCACCCCCAGCTTCACCATCCTGGACACCGACGACCAGCTCCGCCTGCTCAAGCAGCTGCTCGCCGCCGCCGACCTCGACGAGAAGCGTTGGCCCGCGCGGCAGCTCGCCGGGCTGATCGACCGCTGGAAGAATCGCGGCCTGACCCCGGCGGAGATCGACGCGGGCGAGGCCGAGCAGTTCGCCAACGGCCGGGGCGGGGAGCTGTACCAGCAATATCAGGATCGGCTGCGCGCGGTGAACGCCTGCGACTTCGGCGACCTGCTGCTGCACATGCTGGTGATCCTGAAGACGCACCGCGACGTGCTGGCCGATTATCAGCAGCGCTTCCGCTATGTGATGGTCGACGAATATCAGGACACCAACAGCTCCCAATATCTCTGGCTCCGCCTGATCGCGCAGGAGCGCAAGAACATCTGCTGCGTCGGCGACGACGACCAGTCGATCTATTCGTGGCGCGGCGCCGAGGTGGCGAACATCCTGCGCTTCGAGCGCGACTTCCCCGGCGCGGCGGTGATCCGGCTCGAACAGAATTACCGCTCGACCCCGCACATCCTCGCGGCGGCGAGCGGGCTGATCGACCATAATGGCGGACGGCTGGGCAAGACGCTGTGGACCGAGGAGGCGGAGGGCGACAAGGTCCGGATCGTCGGCGTCTGGGACGGGCCCGAGGAGGCGCGCCGGGTCGGCGACGAGATCGAGGCGCATGAGCGCGGCGGCGGCAGGCTCGACGATGTCGCGATCCTCGTCCGTGCCCAGTTCCAGACCCGCGAGTTCGAGGACCGCTTCATCGCGATCGGCATGCCGTACCGCATCGTCGGCGGCTTCCGCTTCTACGAGCGCGCCGAGATCCGTGACGCGCTCGCCTATCTGCGGGTGATCGGCCAGCCGGCCGACGACCTTGCGTTCGAGCGGATCATCAACACCCCCAAGCGTGGCTTGGGCGACAAGGCGGTGGCGAAGATCCACCAGCTCGCGCGAATCGAGGGCATCCCGATGACCCTGGCCGCGGCGCGCATCCTGGGCACCGACGAGCTGACCCCGCAGGCACGCCGCGCGCTCGGCAACCTCGTCGGCGACATCGCCCGCTGGCGCGACCTGCTGTCGCAGCTGTCGCATCCCGAACTGACCCGGCAGGTGCTGGAGGAATCGGGCTATGTCGCGATGCTCCAGAACGAGAAGTCGACCGAGGCCGAGGGGCGGCTCGAAAACCTCAACGAGCTTGCCCGCGCCATGGAGGACTATGAATCGCTGGGCGATTTCCTCGAACATGTCAGCTTGGTCATGGACAATGACGCCGAGGCGGACACGCCGAAGGTCACGGTGATGACGATCCATGCCGCCAAGGGATTGGAGTTCGGCACCGTCTTCCTGCCCGGCTGGGAGGAAGGGGTCTTCCCGTCGCAGCGCTCGCTCGACGAGGGCGGGCTCGCCAGCCTCGAGGAGGAACGGCGGCTCGGCTATGTCGCGATCACCCGCGCGCGGCGGCGCTGCACGATCATCCACGCCGCCAATCGCCGCATCTACGGGCAATGGACCTCGTCGATCCCGTCGCGCTTCGTCGCCGAGCTGCCGCAGCAGCATGTCGAGACCGAGACGACGATGTCGGGCGGCGAATCGCTGTGGCGCGCGCAATGGTCCGAGCATGCCGATCCCTTCGCGCATGTCGGGCGGTCGCAGGGCCGGGGACCCGGCTGGCAGCGCGCGACCGCCGCAGGTGGGCTCGGCACGCCGCAGACCGGATCGCGGGTGGTCGAGGCGCGTGCCTCGGCGGTCAGCTTCGCCCAGCCGCCGCGCAAGGACATCGCGCTCGGCCAGCGCGTCTTCCACACCAAGTTCGGCTATGGCGCGGTCGTCGAGATCGAGGGCAACAAGCTGGAGATCGACTTCGAGCATGCCGGCCGCAAGCGCGTCCTCGACAGCTTCGTCAGCCTGCCCTGAGAAGTTATTTCTACTAACATAGTAGAATTATAGATCCCGGTCTTTGATCGACGGTTGCGGGAAGCACGGCCGAACGCCTAGAGAAAACCCATGGCGAAGACCCAGCATCCTCTTTCCATTCCAGCCTACCGGTCCTACTGGCTCGCCCGCTTCTCCTCGACCCTCGCGCTCAACGGCATGGTCGTGGTCATCGGCTGGCAGGTCTACGACGTCGCCCGGCGGACCATGTCCCCGCGCGAGGCGGCCTTGCAGCTCGGCCTGATCGGACTGGTCCAGTTCCTGCCGCTGATGCTGCTGACGCTGGTGACCGGGCTCGCCGCCGACCGGGTCGACCGGCGCTGGATCGCGCGGAGCACCGCCGCGCTGGAGATGCTCTGTGCCGCCGCGCTGGCGCTGATGACATGGCTGCACGTCATCAACCTGCCGGCGCTGTTCGTGATCGCGGCGCTGCTGGGCGTCGCGCGCGCTTTCGCCGGGCCTGCGCTCCAGGCGCTGGCGCCCAATCTGGTACCGAAGCAGATCCTGCCCGCCGCCATCGCGGTCAGCTCCTTCGCCTGGCAGGTCGGGGCGATCGCCGGCCCGCCGCTCGGCGGCTATCTCTACGCCATCTACGCGCCGCTCTCCTATGCGGTGGCCGCGGTCCTGCTCGCCTTCTCGACCGTGATGCTGATGACGATCGGGCCGGTGCCGCGCACCGCGATCGTCGGGTCGCGCAATCCCTGGGCGCAGATGCTGGAGGGGATTTCCTACCTCAGGCGCAACCGGCTGGTGCTCGGCGCGATCTCGCTCGACCTGTTCGCGGTGCTGCTCGGCGGCGCTACGGCGATGCTGCCCATCTATGCGCGCGACATCCTCCATGTCGGATCGTCGGGGCTCGGCCATCTCCGCGCGGCGCCCGCGATCGGCGCCGCGGCCGTCGCGATCGGCCTCAGCCGCTGGCCGCTCCATAGCAATGTCGGCTTCAAGCTGCTCGTCGCGGTCGCGGTGTTCGGCGCGGCGACGATCGTCTTCGGCATTTCCTACCGGTTGCCCGAGCCGTTGCTGATCTCGCTGGTCTGCCTCGCGCTGCTCGGCGCCGCCGACATGGTCTCGGTCTATGTCCGCCAGACGCTGATCCAGCTCTACACCCCCGACGAGATGCGCGGGCGGGTGGGGGCGGTCTCGACCCTGTTCATCTCGGGATCGAACGAGCTGGGCGAGGCCGAGTCCGGTTTCCTCGCCGCGCTGGTCGGCCCCGTCACGGCGGTGGTCGCGGGCGGGATCGGCACGATCATGGTCGCCGTCTTGTGGGCGAAGCTCTTTCCGGAAATATTGCGGGCGAGGACCTTCGATCCGCCTACATCGTTCGAGAATGTGCCAGGTCAGGAGAAGACAGCATGACCAAATACGCATCGATACTGGAGACGATCGGCGCTACGCCGCACGTCCGCGTCAATCGCCTGTTCGGCGACGCCGAGGTCTGGATCAAGTCGGAACGCGGCAACCCCGGCGGATCGATCAAGGACCGCATCGCCCTGGCGATGATCGAGGATGCCGAGCGCTCGGGCAAGCTCAAGCCCGGCGGCACGATCATCGAGCCGACCAGCGGCAACACCGGCATCGGCCTCGCGCTCGTCGCCGCGGTGAAGGGCTACAAGCTCGTGCTCGTCATGCCGGAAAGCATGTCGATCGAACGGCGCCGGCTGATGCTCGCTTATGGCGCGACCTTCGACCTTACTCCGCGCGAGAAGGGCATGAAGGGCGCGATCGAACGCGCGCTGGAGCTGCAGGCGCAGACCCCGGGCGCGTGGATCCCGCAGCAGTTCGAGAATGCCGCGAACATCGACGTCCATGTGCGGACCACTGCCGAGGAGATCTACGCCGATTTCCAGGATAGCCCGATCGACCTGATCGTCACCGGGGTCGGCACCGGCGGCCATATCACCGGCGTCGCGCAGGTGCTCAAGCCGCGCTGGCCGAACCTCAAGGTCTTCGCGGTCGAGCCGACCCTGTCGCCGGTCATCTCGGGGGGCCAGCCCGGCCCGCACCCGATCCAGGGCATCGGCGCCGGCTTCGTCCCCGCCAACCTCCACACCCAGCTGCTCGACGGGGTGGTCCAGGTCGATCCCGCCGACGCCAAGGATTATGCCCGCCGCTCGGCGCGCGAGGAGGGTGTCCTCGTCGGCATCAGCTCGGGCGCGACCCTCGCGGCGATCGCGCAGAAGCTGCCGGAGTTCGTCGGCAAGCGCGTGCTGGGCTTCAACTACGACACCGGCGAGCGCTATTTGTCGGTCCCGGATTTCCTGCCGGAGTGATCGACCTTCACCGATGACGTCATGCCAGCGCTGGCGTCTTTCTTCCCGAAGGCGGAAAGGCAGAGAGATCCCGGCTTTCGCCGGGATGACGATGACGAGAATGGAGATGGGCTCTTACGCAAAGGCCCCGCGCTGGCTGGCATCTGGGGCGGCTCCTGCCTCGCGCTCGTCTCCTCTCTCCGGAGATCCCGGCCTCCGCCGGGATGACGGGTTACGCAAAGGTCCCGCCTGCGCTGGCATGACGATCATCGTTCGGAGGGTGTTTCCTCCTCCCCCGCGCTGCCGATCGACTGGTCGATCAGCCCGGCGCGCATCATCAGCCAGAACAGGATGATGCCGGGCAGCGCGGCGACGGTGGTGAGCAGGTAGAAGTTCACATAGCCGATGCCCTCGAGCATCGCGCCCGCGGTGGTGCCGGTCAGCACCCGGCCGACGATGCTCGCGGCGGCGGAGATCAGCGCATATTGGGCGGCGGTGAAGCGCAGGTCGCACAGCGCGGAGAAATAGGCGACGACGCAGACGCCGCCGATGCCGCTGGCGATATTCTCGAACCCGATCGCGCCGGCCATCGCCCAGTTGCTGTGGCCGCTCGCCGCCAGCCCGGCGAAGCTGAGGTTCGACACCCCCATCAGCACCAGGCTGAACAGCACCGACCGCTTCATCCCCAGCCGCGAATAGAGCATGCCGCCGATGAAGATGCCGATCAGATAGGCCCAGAAGCCGAAGCCGATATCGTAGATCGCGATCTCGTCATTGGTGTAGCCCAGGCTGTCGAACAGCAGCCGGAAGGTGAGGTTGGCCAGCGTGTCGCCGATCTTGTGGAGCAGGATGAACAGCAGCACGAGCATCGCCCCGCGCCGCCGGAAGAACTCGGCCAGCGGGCCGACGATCGATGCGAGCATCTCGCTGCGGGTGCGGCGGCTGGTCGGCTCGCGGTGGCGGGCGGGCTCGCCCATGATCAGCGCGGCGACCATCGCGGGCAGGGCGAAGGCGGCGCAGGCCATATAGGCGATGTTCCAGCCCATCCGATCGGCGAGGATGAGCGCGAGCGCACCGGCGGCGGTCGATCCGATCCGCCAGCCATATTGCGACATGCCCGCGCCGACGCCCAGCTGCCGGGCCTCGAGCAGCTCGATCCGATAGGCGTCGATGATGATGTCGAAGGTGGCGCCCGCCGCCCCGACCATGATCGCCGCCACCGCCGTCTGCATCAGGCTGGCCTTGGGATCGACCAGGCCGAGATGGACGACCGAGGCGATCACCAGCACGCCGATCACCAGCATCCAGGAAACCCGCTGGCCGAGCCGGCCGATCACCGGCAGCCGCACGCCGTCGACGACCCAGGCCCAGAGGAATTTGAGGTTGTAGACGAGGAAGGCGAGGGTGAAGGCGGTCACCGCCTTCTTGTCGATCCCGTCCTGCGCGAGCCGCGTCGTCAGCGTCGCGCCGATCATCGCGTAGGGAAAGCCCGAACTCATCCCCAGGAACAGCGCGGCGAGCGGCGCCGGCTCGGTATAGGGCCGGATCGCCCCGATGATGCCCCTGCTTTCGACGGCCGTGCCGTCCGCCCCCGATATGTCGTTCATCGGCGCAGCATAGCGTCGGCTTCCCAGGAAAAAAGAGCCGTCGGTTTATTGCCTGTGGAGCGTGTCACATAGGCCTCGCAAAGCGCTGCCCGGTTCTCGGGTTGCAGGACGGGGCCTCTTCCCATGCATGTCTCGCGCTGGCGTTTCAGCACGAAGCTCGGCGTCATTTGCTTTACGAGTCTGCTGACCGGGATCTCGCAGTCGCAGTCATCCGGATCGCAAAAGTCCTTTGGATCGAGGGCGATGGGATCAGGCTGGCTCTTGGTAGCCAAGAGAATGGCATCGTTGTCCTTCCAGCAGTACCGATTACCAAAATTGAGACCTGGCTGTATCTTCTCGAGTTCCACGGGGGTGGGAAAGCGCCGACCGTGGATATCTATCTCCACGATTTCGCTTGTGTCGTTGGGTATCACTACCGGAAGCGCGTCACAGCCCGTCAGCAATAGCGGAAGACCGACGGAGAGCAGGTATTTCATCAGCCGCCGCCCTTTTGGCGATGTTTCCATTCGCTGAAATCATCTGCCTCCCGTTCATAGGGATTCGGCGTGCCGGTCAACGCCTCATGCACGAGATGGAGGAGATAGCCAGGCACGAAGGTCGGATTTTGATACTGATAGGTGTGGCCGCTTTCATGTTCGGCCGTGGTCGCAGCCGTGGGGGCGCCATCATACCGATTGTTAAGATCGCCGGGGCGGCTTCCCGGACCATGAAGAACGGCGTTTCCCAACGTAAAAGCGCGGCCCTTGTCACCGAAATAGCCGCTCTCGAACTGGATGCCGTTGTCACGCATGGAAATGCCCGCGCGTTTGTCGCCCGCCGCTCTCGCCAGGGCGACATTGGCCATTCCCGCCACACTGCCCGCCAATGTGAATGGAGCCGCATAAAGCTTGCCTGCGATGTCGGAGATTTTGGTCTTGGGGACAAGTCTGTCAGCTGCGGCCCTGGCGGCCTGTCGTTGCCGGAAGTCCTTCACGATCCGCTTAATTTGAGGCGGCGTCAGTGAACCAGGCCGAGGACTGCCTTGCTGCGCGAAACCGAGAGCCGGGTTCATATTTCGAATCCGAAAATCGGGGATCGACGGCGGCAGTGCTCGCTTGGACATTCAACTCTCCTCGTCTTCAGGTCGAGGAGTAGCGAATTGGCATCAGATTGTCAAGAACAAAAAGGGAACATTAGCCGGCGGAACCGGCTCCGTCAATGTCATATAATGTCAGCCCGCGCGGCAGGCGCCGCGGCTTCGCCCCGTCCAGATGCGCCTCGACCGCCTCGATCGCCTGGCGGAGTTCCTTCTGCGTATAGGGCTTGGCGAGGCAGCCGATCGCGATCTTCGGGGCGTCGACCGGGCAGGTCGCGGTGACGAACAGGACGGGGATGCCCGCCTGCCTGGCAGCGACCGCCACGTCGCGGCCGCTGCTCTCGTTGAGCCGCACGTCGGCCAGGATCAGGTCGATCCCGCCCGCCGGCAACAGCGCGAGGGCCTCCGGGGCGTTGTCCAGCGTCGCGACCACGGCGTAACCGAGGGTCTCAAGGAAATGCTCGTTGTCGAAGGCGATGAGCGGCTCGTCCTCGACGATCAGGAGGTTCTTCAGCCTGGACTCATTGCGACCGAACAGCATCTCGTCTCCCTCGCCGGCGGCCGGCACTTGACCCGGCGGGGCTTTCGCCCGACCACGGGTGACATTCTTTGCGGAGACGCCCGTGGCCAAGCGCCTCACCTACTACATCCTCGCGGCGATGATCCTCGGCATCATCGTGGGTATCACGCTGAACCGGACGATCACCGATCCCGCCACCCTGTCCAACGTCACCGAACATGTTTCGATCCTTACCGATCTGTTCCTGCGGCTGATCAAGATGATCATCGCGCCGCTGGTGTTCGCGACCCTCGTCACCGGCATCGCGCATATGGGCGACACGGCGGCGCTCGGGCGGGTCGGCTTCCGGTCGATCGCCTGGTTCCTGACCGCCAGCCTGCTGTCGCTGACCCTCGGCCTGATCATGGTCAACCTGCTCCAGCCGGGCGTCGGCGCCGATCTGGTGCTGCCGCCCGAAGGCGCGTCGGCCGGGGTGTCGCAGGCCGAATTCTCGCTGAAGCAGTTCATCACCCATCTCGTGCCGAAGAGCTTCTTCGAATCGATGGCGAACAACGAGATCCTGCAGATCGTCGTGTTCTCGGTCTTCACCGGCGTCGCGATCACCGCGGTCGGCGAGCGCGCGGCGCCGCTGGTGCGCGGCATCGAGGCGCTTGTGCAGGTGATGCTGCAGATCACCGACTATGTGATGCGCTTCGCCCCCTTCGCGGTGTTCGCCGCAGTCACCACCGCGCTGGCCGAGCAGGGGCCCGGCATCCTGATCAGCTTCGGCAAGTTCATGGGCAGCTTCTACCTGTCGATGATCCTGCTCTGGGTGGTGCTGCTCACGCTCTGCTATCTGATCGTCGGCGGGCGATCGAAGCTGCTGATCCGCTACATCCGCGAGCCGATCCTGCTCGCCTTCAGCACCGCGTCGTCGGAAGCGGCCTTCCCGCGCACGCTGGAGGCGCTCGACCGGTTCGGGGTGCCGCCGCGCATCGCCAGCTTCGTGCTGCCGCTCGGCTATTCGTTCAACCTCGACGGTTCGATGATCTACTGCACCTTCGCGACGATGTTCATCGCGCAGGCCTATGGCATCGAGCTGAGCTTCGGGCATCAGGTGACGATGCTGCTGATCCTGATGATCACGTCGAAGGGCATCGCCGGGGTGCCGCGCGCCAGCCTGGTGATCATATCGTCGACGCTGGCCTTCTTCGACATTCCCGAAGCGGGCCTGCTGCTGATCCTCGCGGTCGACCATTTCCTCGACATGGGGCGTTCGGCCACCAACGTCGTCGGCAACGCCGTGGCCAGCGTGATCGTCGCGAAATGGGAGGAGGGCAGGCTGGACGTGATCGAGCCATCCGAGATGGAGCCGCCCCACGCGCCCTGAGCGGGGCGCGGGGCGCTACTCCAACCGTCATCCCGGCGAAAGCCGGGATCTCCCTTTCTCCTCCGGACCTCGTCGGCTCGGATCGGATGAAGGCAGCGAGATTCCAGCTTGCGCTGAAATGACGGAGATACGGGACGCTACCTTACGAGATAGTCGTAGTAGGAGCCGTCCGGCGGACCGTCGAGCGCGTCCATCAGGGGGCCCATCGGCAGCTTCTTGAAGTCCGCCTTGATCGCCTCATGCGCTTCGATGCTCGCCCATTTCTCGATGAGGACGAAGCGCCGCTCGTTGCCGGCGTCGCGCAGCACCTCGGCGCCCTCGGAGCCCGGAAAGGCGACGACCGCCGTCGCCAGGTCGCGCAGCGCGGTTTCCAGCGCGGCGTCGTAGCCTTCCTTGGCGTGCATGATGTAGAGCCGTGCCGTCGTCATATGCCCTCCTTCGATATCATTGTCGTTCAGATGTCCTCGGCCAGCCGTCCGTAGAGTTCGGGCCGCCGGTCGCGGAAGAAGCCGAAGGCGGCACGATGGCGCTTGGCGAGGTCGATGTCGAGCGTCGCCACCAGCACGCCGGTCTCGGTCGCACCGAACTCGGCCAGCAGGTCGCCGCGCTGGTCGCAGATGAAGCTGTGGCCGTAGAAGGTCTGGCCGTTCTCGGTGCCGATCCGGTTGGCGGCGACGACCGGCACGACGTTCGACACGGCATGGCCGACCATAGCGCGCCGCCACAGCCGGCTGGTGTCGAGCTCGGGATCGTGCGGCTCGTTGCCGATCGCGGTCGGGTAGAACAGGATCTGCGCGCCCATCAGCATCATCGTGCGCGCGGTTTCGGGATACCATTGGTCCCAGCAGATGCCGACGCCGATCGTCGTGTCCCGCGCGGGCCACACCTTGAAGCCGGTATTGCCGGGGCGGAAGTAGAATTTCTCCTCATAGCCCGGCCCGTCGGGGATGTGGCTCTTGCGGTAGACGCCCATGATCCTGCCGTCGGGATCGATCATCGCCAGGCTGTTGTAGTGATGCTGCCCGTCCAGTTCGAAGAAGCTGGTCGGGATGTGGATCTTCAGCTCGGCGGCCAGCGCCTGCATCGCCCTGACGGCCTTGTGCTCGGCGGTCGGCCGGGCACGGGCGAACATGCCCTCGTCCTCGACCTGGCAGAAATAATGGCCCTCGAACAGCTCGGGCGGCAGCACGACCTGCGCACCCCTGGCCGCGGCCTCGCGGACGAGCTTGGAGACCTCGGCTATGTTGGCGTCGATGTCGTCGCTGAAGGCGAGCTGGAGCGCCGCCACGCTGATCTGGGTCATGTCCTTGGGGTCCTCACGCGGCCGGGAGCTGCTGGCTGATGCAGTGGAAGCTGCCGCCGCCGGTCAATATATGATCGGCGCGGAAACCGACAACCGACCGGGTCGGAAACAGCGCGGCGATCGCCGCCACCGCCGCTTCGTCATTGGCCGCGCCATAGAGCGGCACCACCACCGTGGCGTTGCCGACGTAGAAGTTCATGTAGGACGCCGGGATGATCTCCCCGTCGCTTTCGACCGCGCCGGGCGAGGGGATGGCGACCACCTCCAGCCCGAACGCGCGCGCGCGGTCGCGGGCATCGGCATAGACCGCCGCATTGGGATCGTCGTTGCCGGCCGGCTCGGGAATGGCGAGGACCCCCGGCGCCACGAAGCGCGCGAGATTGTCGACATGGCCGTCGGTATGGTCGTTGGCCAGCCCGTCGCCCAGCCACAGCAGCCGCTCGACGCCCAGCCCCTCGGTCAGGCGGTCCTCGATCGCGGCGCGGTCGAGCCCGGGATTGCGGTTGGGGTTGAGCAGGCATTGCTCGGTGGTGACGCCGATGCCGGCGCCGTCGACGTCGATCGCGCCGCCCTCGAAGATCCAGTCGCGGGTGCGGACCGGGAAGCCGGTGCGGGCGGCCAGGCGCGCGCCGACGCTCTCGTCGCCGGGCAGCGCATATTTGCCGCCCCACCAGTTGAAGCCGAAATCGGTCGCGGCGCGCCCGTCGCCGCCGCGGACGACGATCGGCGCGGTGTCGCGCAGCCAGATGTCGCCGAACGGCTCGACGATCACCTGCGCCGCGTCCCCCGCCAGCTCGGCGGCGCGGTCGGCCGAGGCCCCGTCGGCGGCGACGAGGATCACCGTCTCGCCCTTGCCGCCGGCATGGACGGCGCGCGCGAACGCGATCACCTCGGCGCGGGCTGGCTCCAGGTCGTCCTCCCACAGCTCGGGGTGGCTCGGAAAGCCGATCCAGACGGCGTCGTGCGGGGCCCATTCGGCGGGCTGGCGATAATTGGTCATGCCGCGCCAGATAGCGATCGCGCGTGACGGTTCAAAGGAGGAATATCGCGCGAAGCGAACGAGGCGCTCCATCGCCAATTCCCGCCGGCGCAAAGATCGGCTAGGCGTCGCGCATGACCATGGACCTTGATCAGGCACTTCGTTCCCGTCAGGCGCATTGGCTGGTGACCGGCGCGGCCGGGTTTATCGGCTCGCATCTGGTCCAGACCCTGCTCGCGGCCGGGCAGCGGGTGCGCGGCCTCGACAATTTCGCGACCGGCCATCGCAGCAACCTCGACGACGTGCGCGGCCGGGTGGGCGAGGAGGCCTGGGGGCGCTTCGCCTTCACCGAGGGCGACATCCGCGATCGCGCGGCCTGCGCGGCGGCGGTCGCCGGGGTCGACCATGTGCTGCACCAGGCGGCGCTGGGCTCGGTGCCGCGCTCGATCGCCGATCCACTGGCCTCGCACGACACCAACGCCACCGGCTTCGCCAACGTCATCGACGCGGCGCGGCTCGCCGGGGTGGCGAGCTTCGTCTACGCCTCGTCGAGCTCGGTCTATGGCGACGAGCCCGGCCTGCCGAAGGTCGAGGGGCGGATCGGCCGGGTGCTGTCGCCCTATGCGCTGACCAAGCTCCACAACGAGCTGACCGCCGAGGTCTATCGCCGCAGCTACGGCTTCGGATCGGTGGGACTGCGCTATTTCAACGTCTTTGGCCCGCGCCAGGATCCGAACGGCGCCTATGCGGCGGTGATCCCGCGCTGGATCGCCGCGATGATCGCCGACGAGCCGGTGCTGATCAACGGCGACGGCGCGACGAGCCGCGACTTCTGCTACGTCGCCAATGCGGTGCAGGCCAATCTGCGCGCGGCGCTGTTCGCGCCCGCCGGCGAGGCGCATCTGCTCAACGTCGCGGTCGGCGACCGGACCAGCCTCAACCAGCTGTTCGAGCTGCTGCGCGGGGCATTGGGCGGCGACGGGATCGTCTATCGGCGTGCGGCCGAGCATGGCGATTTCCGCCCCGGCGACGTGCGCCATTCGCTGGCGGACACCACGGCCGCCGCGCAGCTGATCGGCTATGCGCCGACCCACCGGATCGCCGAGGGGCTGGACGAGGCATTGCCTTGGTATCGCCAACTCGCCAAGGTAGCGCGATAGTCCAGGCGGCCGGACGGCCGGGGCAGGCAGACTTGGGGGGCGTGGCGTGAGCGTTGGAAACGGGATGAGCCGGATTGCGGTGATCGGGCTCGGATATGTCGGCCTTCCGCTCGCGGCGGCGCTGGCCAGGCATTTTCCGACGGTGGGCATCGATATCGACCAGGGCCGGGTCGACGAGCTGCGGCGCGGGCATGACCGCACCAACGAGCTGACCGCCGAGGCGCTTGCCGCCTCGTCGCTGGCGCTGGCCACCGATATCGGCGAGGCGGCCGACGCCGACGTCGTCATCGTCACCGTGCCGACCCCGGTCGACCATGCCAACCGGCCCGATCTCGGCCCGGTCATGTCGGCGACCCGCGCCGTCGCCTCGGTGCTCAAGCCCGGCCGCGGCACGATCATCGTCTATGAGAGCACCGTCTATCCGGGCGTGACCGAGGATCTGTGCGGGCCCGAGCTCGAGAAGCTGTCGGGGCTGCGGCGCGGCACCGACTTCTTCCTCGGCTACAGCCCCGAGCGGATCAACCCGGGCGACCGCGAGCACACCGTCGACCGCATCACCAAGGTGGTGGCGGGCGAGAATCCCGCGGTGCTCGACACGCTCTGCGCGATGTACGGGGCGATCACCACGGGCGGCACCTTCCGCGCGGCGTCGATCAAGGTCGCCGAGGCGGCCAAGGTGATCGAGAACGCCCAGCGCGACATCAACATCGCCTTCGTCAACGAGATCACCCAGATCTTCGGCAAGGTCGGCATCTCGATCTGGGACGTGCTGGCGGCGGCGGGGACCAAGTGGAACTTCCTGCGCTTCGTGCCCGGCCTCGTCGGCGGCCACTGCATCGGCGTCGATCCCTATTATCTCAGTTACCTTGCCCAGCAGCTCGGCCATTATCCGCGCGTCATCCTGGCGGGGCGCGGGATCAACGACGGCATGGGCGCCTGGATCGCCGACCAGATCCACGAGAAGGTCGCCAGCGGATCACGCATCCTGGTCCTCGGCCTGACCTTCAAGGAAAACGTCCCCGACCTGCGCAACTCGCGGGTGATCGACGTCGTCCGCCGGCTCGAATGGCTGCGGCACGAGGTCGTCATCCACGATCCGCTCGCCGACCCGGTCGAGGCGCGGCACGAATATGGCGTCGACCTGGCGGGCGATGCGCTCGACACGCGCTACGATGTCGTGATCGGAGCGGTGTCGCACGCCGACTATGCCGGGATCGCCGCCGACCGCCTCGCCGGGCTGGTGAAGGAGGACGGACTGGTCGCCGATCTCAAGGGCATGTGGAGCAAGCTCGACCTTCCGGCCCATGTGCGGCGCTGGTCGCTCTGACGCAAGGCGTACCCGGCACCGGGCGCCTTGATCCGCGTCAATGCGGCAAGCAGGCCGGCGGGCGCAGAAGCGATCTTCCGAGGGATGGAGGATCGCATGGCCGATGGCGGGATCGGGACGGGAAAAAGCGCTTATGATCGCATCGGCGGCGCGGCGGTAGTTCGGTCGATCGTCGATCGCTTCTACGACCTGATGGACGGGGATGGCCGCTTCGCCGCATTGCGCGCGCTGCATGGCCCCGACCTGGAGCCGATGCGCCGGTCGCTGGCGGGCTTCCTCGCCGCCTGGCTCGGCGGGCCGCGCGACTGGTTCGCGGACAACCCCGGCAAATGCGTGATGTCGCTGCATGGCGCGATCGCGGTGAGCCCGGCCACCGCCCGGCAATGGGCCGACGCGATGCGGCTCGCGATCGCCGATGCGGCCGGAAGCCGCGATGCCGGCGACCCGGACCTTGGCCGCCAGATGGCCGATGCCCTGGAGGGCATGGCGCTGGCGATGGTCCGGGTCGAGCCGGTCGGCGGCTGACCGGCGGCTTACTTGGCCAGCTCGGCCTCGATCGCGTCGGTGATGATCGCGTCGTCGGGGGCGATGTCGGGGGCGAAGCGGCCCGCGACGGTGCCGTCCTTGGCGATCAGGAACTTCTCGAAATTCCACAACACGTCGGTGTCATTCTCCGGCACGATGCCGTAGCCGGCCAGCTTCTGCTTGAAGCCGTCGTCCTTGAAGGTCGCGGCCGGCTGTGCGGCGACGAGCTTGGCATAGAGCGGGTGCTGGTCGTCGCCCTTGACCGAGACCTTCGCGAACATCGGGAAATCGACGCCGTAATTGGTCGTGCAGAATTGCTGGATCTCGGATTCGGTGCCCGGCTCCTGTGCGCCGAAATTATTGGCCGGGAAGCCTAGCACCGCGAAGCCCTTGTCCTTGTACGCGCCGTACAGTGCCTCGAGCGCGGTATATTGCGGAGTCAGGCCGCACTTCGACGCGACGTTGACCGCCAGCAGCACCTTGCCGGCATAATCGCCGAGCGTGGCGTCGTCGCCTGCGATCGTCTTGAGCGGAACCTGCTGGATCTCGGTGGCCATTGCGACTCTCCTCTTGGGTGGACGGGCGCCGGTATCGGATGGAGCGGCCGGGCGCGCAACCCATCCTCTCGCGTCGTTCCGACGGAGGGAACGGCGTCAGGCGTCCCCGCCGGCCACCTCGATCGCCTCCAGGATCGTTTCCCTGTCGCCGATATGGTTGATCAGGATCAGGATCAGCCGCGCGTTGATCCGATGGCTGTCAGCTTCGTCGCGCCCCTCGTGGAGCGCGATCAGCTTCTCATAGACGCCGTCGGGATCGGCGAGGTTGGGGGTGAGGATAAGGTTCATCTCAGCAACCTCGATTGGCTCGCGCCAACGCGCGGGCGATCTTCGCCGCATCGGCTCGATGCCAGCGCGCCGCGACATAGTGATCGGGCCGGATCAGATAGGCGCCGCCCGCTCCCAGGCCGTAGCGGGCGAGCGCGATCGGAGCGTCGTCGAGTTCGAGGATATCGATGCCTTCGGGCGGCGACTCGCCGCCGCCCGCACGCAGGAGCACGAAGCGATCGCCGAGCCCGCCGAGCAGCCACCCGTTGCCGAGCGGTGCATCGATCGCGGGAGAGCCGGGCGCGATACCGCCGTCCCACGCGTCGTCGTCCGGGGTATTGAGGCTGCTGTCGGGGTAGCTGATCGCGGTCGAAAGCCGGCCCGAGTTCACGATCGGCCGGGCGAAGCCATGCTCCGCCGCCAGCTCGAGCACCGCGTCGCGAAAGGCCTCGCTCACGCTGCTCTTGGGTGTAAGAAAATCGGTCGAACGTGTTGAGTTCAGGATATTTTCGTCCGCTGTGACGATCGCTTCCTCATTATAGCTCTCAAGCAGCGCCGGGTCCGCCCCGCCGAGGACGAGGTCGAGCTTCCAGCCGAGATTGTCGATGTCGGCGAAGCCGCCGTTGCAGCCGCGCGCGCCGAAGGGCGACACCAGATGGGCGCTGTCCCCGGCAAAGAGGACTCGGCCGTGGACGAAGCGTGCCATGCGGCGGCACTGGAAGGTGTAGATGCTGTACCATTCCTTCTCGAACGCGACGTCGGGGCCCAGCATCGCCCGGATGTAGCGCTCGACATTCTCGTCCCTGAGGCATTCCTCGCGGTCGACGTTCCAGCCGAGCTGGAAGTCGAGCCTCCAGACGTCGTCGGGCTGGCGGTGGAACAGCGCGGACTTGCCGGGATTGAAGGGGGGATCGAACCAGAACCAGCGCTCGGCCGGGCGGTCCTCGCTGATGCGGATGTCCGCGATCAGGAAATTATCCTCGAAGACCCGCCCTTCGAAGTCGAGGCCGAGCATGGTCCGGATCGGCGAGCGGTTGCCGTCGCAGGCGATCAGCCATCCTGCGTCGATCGCATAGTCCCCCTCGGGCGTGCCGACCTCGATCGCCACGCCCTCGTCGCGCGGGGCGACGCCGCGTATCTCGTGCCCCCAGCGGATGTCGACATTGGGTAGCGCCGCCAGCGCGTCGACTAGATATTCCTCCACATAATATTGCTGGAGGTTGATGAAGGCAGGCCGCTTCTGGTCCTTCACCGGCAGCAGGTCGAACTGG
This sequence comes from Sphingomonas sp. Root720, assembly GCF_001428605.1. Taxonomy (GTDB): domain Bacteria; phylum Pseudomonadota; class Alphaproteobacteria; order Sphingomonadales; family Sphingomonadaceae; genus Rhizorhabdus. Next base: position 172,478 of record NZ_LMID01000013.1, on the reverse strand, counting down.
TAGACCGGGTCGGCCCGGTCCTTCCAGAACACCTTGCCGACGTTCCAGGTCACGCCCTTCTCGACCATCCGGTCGCCGACGCCGAGCCGGTCCATGATGTCGAGCGAGCGCTTCGAGAAGCAAATCGCCTTGGAGCCGCCCGCGATATAGTCGAGCCGGGTCAGCACGGTGACGCGGTGCCCCCGGCGGCCGAGGTCGAGCGCCATGGCGAGGCCGACCGGGCCGGCTCCCGCGACGACAACGGGCACCTCTTCGGCCGTCGTGGCGGGCCGTGGGGTCGGCCCGATGCTGCGCCAGACGTGCCCGTAACGGACGTCGGTCATCGCGCTTATCCCTGCAGCAGGTCCCAGACTTCGCGGTCGCGCTCCATCGTCCAGATGCGCGGCCAGTCGATGCCGTCGAACTCGTCCCACAGGCGCTGCACGTCGAACGGCAGGCAATGTTCGAAGATCGGCCAGCGGCCGAACTTCGGGCCGAGCGCGGCATGGGTGGCCTCGAACGCCTCCTTCAGCGTGCCGCCGCGCTTGTGGACCGCGCCGGTCTGCTCGATCATGACCTTCAGGAACTCGCGGGTCTGCTCGACCGCAGCGTCGGTCGCCGCGACGCCCCTGGCGACCGCGCCACGTCCGCCGATCAGATTCTCGGACCGATAGGCCTTGACCTTGTCGAGCGTGCCCGACGACCAGTCGAAATGGAAGGCGTCGCCGGTGTAGAGCGCCGCCTCGGCCTCGACCAGGTCGCCCGCGAACAGCGTCCTGCTCTTCTCGTGCCAGGCGACGATGTCGCCGGCGGTGTGCCCGCGCCCGCAGAATTGCAGGTCGATCCTGCCGCGGTCGCCGCCCAGCTCGATGCTGTAGCTGTCCGCGAAGGTCTCGGTCGGCCAGGTCAGGCCGGGGATCTCCTCGGGCTGCTTGAACAGGCGCGGCATGCGGCCATATTCGCTGTCCCAATCCTGCTGGCCGCGCTCCTCGATCAGCTTGCGGGTCCGCTCGCTGGTGATGATATGCTCTGCGCCGAAGGCGCTGGCGCCCAGGACGCGGACCGCATGATAATGGGTCAGCACCAGATATTTGATCGGCTTGTCGCTATGCTCGCGCAGCTTGGCCAGCCAGTCGCGCGCGGCAGCCGGGGTTGCGCGGGCCTCGAAGCAGACCAGGAAGTCCTCGCCCTCGATCGCGCCGACATTGGGATCGCCCTCTGCGGTCAGCGCGTAGACGCCGTCGGCGAGGATTTCGAGAGTTTCCTTCTTTTCGGCAAGGTCGGCCGACGATGCGAAGGGCTTGGCCATATCCGTCTCCTGTCATGTCCCGCGCGCTGGCGGGCGATCTGTCCTGGCCGGGTATAGCGCGCGCCCGACCGACCCCTTGTCCATAGAGCTATGGACAGGGACTCGCCCGCGTGCCGCGCGGCTGGTATGAAGCCGCCATGACGTGGAGCGGATTGCCCGAACCTGTCGACCCGAGGATCGGCGCCTCGCTGATAGAGGCGGCTGGCCGCGAGGCGTTCGGCGACGTCCTGCTCGATGCCGCGCAGCGCTACGACGTCGTCGAGGAAGTCTTCGCCTATCGCATCGGCGCCGACGGCAAGCCGCAGGTTGTGGCGTCGTCGAGCGGGCTCGATCGGTCGGACGAGCGGGCGGAGATCTTTGCCCGGCGTTTCTACCGCGACGATCCGGCGCGCGGCATCTGGGCGGAAACCCCGGTCGGCGCGGTGTTCGCGCGGCGGGTCCATGCCAGCCAGATATTGCTGCCCGACTATCGGGCGATCTGCTTCGACAAGCCCGCCTTCGCCGACAAGCTGTGCTTCGGCTGGCGGGGCAGCGACGAAAGCCTGTTCCTCAGCATGTACCGGCGCGGCGCCGCCGAATGGCAGGGCGCGGCGCGGCTGGCGGCGCTCGCCAGCGTGGCGCTGTCGGCGATCGCGCAGAAGCCGCATCAACCCTCGGCCAGCCTTGCCGAGCGGCTCGAGCAGCGACTCGCCCGCTTCTATCCCGACCTGCGCGGCCGCGAGTTGCAGGTCTGCGCGCGAACCCTGGCGGGGGGCAGCGCCGACGCGATCGCCGCCGAACTGGGCATCGGGCGCGCGACCGTGCTCACCTATCGGCAGCGCGCCTATCAGCGCTACGGCTTCTCCGGCGTGAGCGAGTTCCTGCCCGCGATCCTCGATTGACCGGGGGCGGCTTCAGGCGTCGTCGTCGTCGGCATGGGCGAGCAGAGCCTTGACCGAATAGAGCATGGCCAGTTCGCGGTGGGCGGCGACGGCTTCCGGACCGGCGGCTACGGCGGCCTGCTCGACTTCCTGCCGAGCCCGCAGCAGGAAGTAGGAGGATTCGTCCCCGATCTCCTGCGGGATCGTGTCGGGAATTCTATCTGTCTGTTTCATCAACATTATCTTTGTTCGCTTGCGATGTCCGGGGCAAGTCCAGCCATAAGGATTTTCGTTGACTGATTGATGAATGATCCGAACAAGGCCGCCCGATTGCGACCGGGCGAGCCCCGCGTGCGGGCAACTGGGAAGTGGACGAGGGCGATGGACGACGAGCGGGCGCGCAGCCGCGAAGAGGAACGGAACCGCCGGGCGGCGGAGCGCGCCGAAGCCGCGCAAGCCCGTAGCGAGCGCCGCGCGGCCGACCGGGACGAGGCCGCCCGCCAGCGCGAACAGGCCCGCGCGGCGCGCGGTGCCGAGGACGAGGCGCGCCGTGCCGCCCTCGCCGCCGACCGCGAGGGGCGGCCGAAGCGGCGTGCGTCAGGATCGCTGGCCCGGACCGGCGAGCAGAAGGTCGTTCGCGACGTCCGCCTCTACCGGACCAATGTCGACACCGGCCGCATGCGCGAGCTGGCGAAACGCGGGGCGACGGTCGAGGGGCTTGCCAAGGTGTTCGGCGTTTCGATCGAGACGGTAGTGGAGGCGCTGAAGGGCGACGCGGCGTTGAAGGCCTGAGAGAGAGGCGGCTTGGGAGTCGGTGCGGATGGCCGACTATTCAATTACCAGATCCGAATTGGCGCAGCAGTCCGCCAGCTTGGCATAAACCTCGGGCGCGATGTTGACGCACCCGCCGGTCACCCGCCGCCGGCGCTCCACCTCCGACGACGCAAGCCGCTCGAGCCGATGCTCGCGAGGGGCGCCGAGCCATACGCGATGGATGGCAAACACATCGCTCGGTCCTTCCTTGAAGCTCAGCACGTCGCCCCCATAACCCGGGGTGAGTACCCGCCGTTCGGCGAGGCGATAATGGCCGGTCGGCGTCGTGTCCCCGACCAGTGCTGGATAGCACTGGCCGAGAAAACAGATCGTCGCCAGGCTCAGGCTGACGACGACGCTCAATGTCGGATCGGCTTTGGCGGCACTTCCACCAATACGGTGCGCATCGTCCCGATCTCGCAATCGCGCAGTTGGATGTTGGTAACCAGGCGCTGGTTGGAACTCGACGAGCCCATTCCCCCCTGGCCCCAGCTTCCGCCGCCACCGCCGCCACCCAGGGCGATGTTACGGTTGCTCGCGACACCGATCACGGTGGTGAACATCACAACCTGATGGCCGAACATGCGTATGTCGCCATCCGCCATCCGTTCCATGCGATAATCGACCGTATTGCCGGCATCGTCGCGATAGGGCTCGATATCGTCGCTGAAGCCCTGCGGTACGGAGGACTTGCCGAACAGACCAATGAAGGTTCCGTAGACCTGCTGCCGCACGATGCGCTGCAGCGGCCCGCAAGCGGACGTCTCCTTGATGATGTTGCCGACAGCCAGCTGTGATGGCGGCGTGCCCGGGACGACCGGCGGGATGAAGATCGCCTTGGAGCGATAGACGCTGTGGTCCGAAGCATCGACGTTGGTTGCGCTGTTGCCGCCGCTGTTGCTCGCATCGCTGCCGAGCATGTTGCCGCCCGAGCTCGATGTCGTCGCGCCGACGGTCGACGCGCTCCCGTTCGCCTGGTTGTTGCCGCCGAGATAGGCATTGCTGGCGCCGGTGCTGCTAGTGCTTGCGCCGGTGTTGCTGGTGCTGGCACCCGTTGAGAGAGTGTTGCCGCCTGACGAACTGCCGCCGAGCGTGTTCGTCGATGTGCCGGTGTTCGACTGGCCCATGGTCTGGTTGCCGTTGGTGGCGCTGCTCGCGTTGTCGTTCTGGGACATATTGCCGGTGCTGCTCGAGCCGATCGAGCCCGTCGTCGTGGTCGCGTTCTGCGTGGTTTGCGCCGAATTGTCGAACACCGGCGCGACCGTGTTGCCGCTCTGGTTGCTCGCGGACGAGGTCCCGGCGATCGAGCTCGTCGTAGTGCTGTTGTCCGCGGTCGCGGTCAGCGAGTTATGCCCCGCGTCCTGCACGCTGATCGTGCAATTGGTGGCGCCGGCAGGGCAGGTTTGGCTCGATTGCGCACTCGCGATGTTCGAAAGGCATAGCGCGGCCCCGGAGAGAAGGGCATATTTTGAAAGCATGATTTCCCGATCTACTTTTTGGTTTTCGGTAAGTAGATGAAAGATATAATAAAAAAAGTGCATAACAGCACAGAATAAGCGCGATTCACTGTATTTATACTTAAGTATTCATTTTATTTATTTGCATCCAGTGGAACTTATTCGCATTGCGAACGTAAGCGCGGAGCCGCGGGAGAGAGATGGTTGCCGCAGCTGGCCCATCTTCTTTCCGGGCCTATCCCCCGCTCGCGCGCGCTGGCCTCATTTCCGCGATTGCCTTCATAACCGGGCCGATCCGACTTGCCGCGCCGTCGCTCCGCTGCCATAGGCGCCGACCCCGCAGCCGCTGGAGCTTCGCATGCAGACCAATGCCGCCGGCCGGGCGATCGGCCTGGATTTCGGGACGACGAACACGGTGGCGGCGCTTTCGCGGGACGGTGGATCGGCCGAGCTGATCGGGTTCGAAGGCGCGCAGGCCAGCGGTTCGGTGTTCCGCTCCGCGCTGTGCTTCTGGCAGGACGAGGGCGTGCGCGGGGGACTTGCCTATGAGGCGGGTCCCTGGGCGATCGCCGAATATCTCGACTATCCGCAGGGCAGCCGGTTCATCCAGTCGTTCAAATCGGTCGCCGCGAGCCCGCTGTTCGAACATGCTTCGGTCTTCGACAAGCGCTTCCGCTTCGAGGAACTCGGGCAGCGCTTCCTGGAGCGGCTGACGGGCCATGCGGGCAGTGGGCTCGATACCGACGGTGCGCGCATCGTCGTCGGCCGGCCGGTCGACTATGCCGGCGCCCGCGCCGACCCGGCGCTCGCGCGCGAACGGTATGACCGGATGTTCGCGGGCTTCGGCGCCGAGGTCCATTATGTCTACGAACCGCTGGGCGCCGCCTTCAGCTTCGCTTCGCGCCTGACCGAGCCCACCACGGTGCTGGTGGCCGATTTCGGCGGCGGGACCAGCGACTTCTCGATCGTCAGGGTGGCCGAGCCCGAGGCGCGTCCGCGCTGCGTGCCGCTGAGCTCGAGCGGGGTCGGCATCGCCGGCGATCGCTTCGATTCCCGCATCGTCGAACGGCTGGTGCTGCCGCTGCTCGGCAAGGGCGGCCTGTATCGGTCCTTCGACAAGATACTGGAGATTCCGGCGGGCTATTTCTCGGATTTCTCGGACTGGTCGAAGCTCGCGCTGATGCGCAACCGACGCACGCTCGACGAGCTGGGCAAGCTCCGGCGCAGCGCGGTCGAACCGCATGCGATCGACCGCATGATCGCGGTCATCGAGAATGAACTGGGCTATGCGCTCTACGACGCGGTAGGCCAGCTCAAGCGGACGCTGTCCAGCGAGGATAGGGCTTCGTTCCGCTTCACGGGTGGAGGCCTCGACATCGAGGCCGAGGTGAACCGCGCCGATTTCGAGGGGTGGATCGCCCCGGACGTCGCCCGCATCGAGGCCGCCGTCGACCAGGCCCTGGCCAGGGCGGGGATGGCGGCGCTCGGCATCGACCGGGTCTTCCTCACCGGCGGGTCGTCGCTGATCCCCGCGATCCGGGCCATCTTCGCGCGCCGCTTCGGCGAGGACCGGATAGGGGCGGGCGGCGAACTCACCTCGATCGCGCATGGCCTCGCGCTGATCGGCCAGTCCGAGGACATCGCCGAGTGGGCGGTATAGCCCGCGACGCGGTCATCCCGGCATCGATCCACCGTTATGCCGCTTCTTCCCACCGGCCGAGATGGCGAGGGCGGATCAGGGCAAGGAGATTCCAGCCTGCGCTGGAATGACGGGGAGGGATTAATGTATATACATTAAGGTTGGCCGGGTCAGGCCGGGCTCAGCACCCGCACCGGATCGCTGCCGTCCCAATCGTCGGCCGCGGTCTTCATCATCGTGAAGAAGCCCTCGGTCTTGTCGGTCATTTCGATCAACTCGATCATGCCCGGCAGCACGCCGTCGGTGTCCATATAGGCCGCGCGCGCGCCGACGCCGGCGACGCCGTACAGCGCCATTTCATGCCCTTGCGCCTTGTAATGGGCGACGTCGGCGTCGAAATCGCGGCAGGATATGCCGAAATGGTGGAAGCCCCAGCCGCGCTTTTTGTAGATGTCGGTGTAGACCGACGGCGTTTCCATATCGTGTTGCTGGATCAGCTCGACGCACATCGATCCCGAATAGGCGAGGGCGAGGCTGACGTCGAAGTCGGTCGGCTGGCCGCGATATTGCGCCTCGAACAGCGGGAAATGGTCGATGATGAACCAGGGCCCGGTCTTTAGTCGCGGGCGATATTGCTCCAGGGCCTGCCGGATATCGGGGACGATATAGGCCACCTGCATGATGCCGCCCATCGGCTGGCCGAAGTCGAGAATCTGGTCCATGGAACAGGGATCCTAGTTGGTGAGGCTCATCCCGCCGTCGATCACCAGCGAGGCGCCGGTGACGAAGCGGGCTTCGTCGGACATCAGGAACAGCACGCCGTTGGCGATATCGGCGGCTTCCTGCCATTTCTTCATGGGCACCTTGGACAGGAAGGCCTCGGCAGCCTGCTCCTCGTCGATGCCGAGTTCGGCGGCGGTGCGGGCGATGAGGTCGAGATGCATCGGCGTGCGGACCTGGCCGGGGTGGACGCTATTGCAGCGGATCGCATAGCCATGCTCGCAGCAATGCAGCGCGACCGACCGGGTGAACTGCATGACCGCCGCCTTGGATGCACCATAGGCCGACAGGAAGGGGGTCGGTACCAGCGCGCCGATCGACGACATGTTGACGATCGCGCCGCCGCCCGCCGCGGCGATGGCCGGCACCGCATATTTGCAACCGAGGAACACCCCCTCGACATTGACCGCGTAGATCCGGCGCCAGTCCTCGGCCAGCGCGCCTTCGGGATCGGGCGGCCCCTTGCCGTCGGCGATGCCGGCATTGTTGACGAGGCCGTCGAGCCGCCCGTGCGTCTTGACGACATCGGCGATCAGGTCCCGCCATTGCGTCTCGTCGGTCACATCCTGGCCGACGACGTCCTGCCCGTCGGCGATGTCGGTGCGGACGACGGTCGCGCCCTCCTCGCCCAGCCGCCGTGCGATCGCCGCGCCGAGGCCGGCGGCGGCGCCGGTGACGATGACGACCTTGCCCGAAACCCGTCCGCTCATGATCAACCTTTCGTGTGCGCGCTGCTGGGACCCGCCAGTTGGGCCCCGTCGATGACCAGCGCATGGCCGCTCATCATCGCAGCTTCGTCCGAAGCCGCGAAGAGGATGGCATTGGCGATATCCTGGGGTGTGGCGATGCGGCCGATCGGCACCAGGCGGGCCATGGCCTCGAGCATCGCCTGCCGACCGCCGACCGCGTCGGCGACGGGATCGAGCATCTCGCTGTCGACATAGGTCGGATGGACCGACACGCAACGGATCGGCAGGCCCTGTTCGGCGCAGTACAGCGCGACCGACTTGCTGAGCGTGGTGACGCCGCCCTTCGACCCGCAATAGCCGGCGACGTCGGATATGCCGATCAGCCCGGCCAGCGAGGAAACGTTGACGATCGCGCCGCTGCCCCCGGTGGCGGCGATCGTACGGATCGCCGCCTGGCAGCCGAGCATGACGCCGGTCAGGTTGACGGCGATCATCCTGTTCCACTGGTCCATCGTCAGGTCGAGGATCGTGCCCGGAAAGCCGATTCCCGCGACATTGGCGAGGATGTCGAGCCGGCCGAAGCGGTCGGCCGTCCGGCGGGTGGCTTCGGCCCAGCCGGCCTCGTCCGCGACATCGAGGCGCAGGGCGAAGGCGGCGTCGCCGATCGTCGCGGCGGTGGCCGACGCGCCGTCCTCGTTGAGGTCGGCCACGACCACCCTGGCGCCCTCGCGGGCGAACGTCAGTGCCGTCGCCCTGCCGATACCCGACGCCGCGCCGGTGACGATCGCAACCTTGTCCTTCAGGCGCACGCCCGCTTCCTCTCGTTCTTCCTGATCTGCGAGGAGGCTAGGCAGCGGGTGGGGAAGGGAAAATAGCGGGAACCACTTAGGGGGCCGAACATCGGCGGCGGGAAGGAGCGTAGGTATTCCCCGTCATTTCCCGGCCTGAGGGATGTGACGCACTGTGGCCCGACAAGAGTTGTTAGGAGACGTGACCATGGTGCTGCTCACCAAGGGCGACAGCCCCGATATCGCCCAGACCAAATTGCATCGCCCGGCCTTTTATGATGTCGGCCAGTTGCCCTGGCTCGACTGGGTCATGCCGGAAACCTGGTTCAAGCTGCTCAACGTCAATCCGCTGACCGGCGGCTTCACCCTGCTGCTGAAGGTCGGTCCCAGCAACGAAGCACCGGTCCATGGCCATATCGGCGGGGTCGAAGGCATATTGCTCGAAGGCGGCTTCGGCTATGGCGAGGATCGCGGCCGGGCGGGCTGGTATGTGCGCGAGGCGGGCGGGATCAACCATATCCCCGACACCGATCCCGACGGCATGGTGATGTTCGCCACGGTCAACGGGCCACTCGTCGGCTATCATGCCGACGGCAGCGTCGCCGCGATCGTCGACGGCAAGCTGATGTACGAGATGGCGGAGGCCGGCGGGGCGGCGGACCATATCGACAAGCCCGCCGACTGGTGAGCGTGAACCAATGCCCTCACTTCGTCATTCCCGCGAAAGCGAGAATTCACGGAAACGGAGCGCTTCCTGACTGGACATGCCGCCGTCATGGATTCCCGCTTCCGCGGGAATGACGTTGAAGAGGGACCTGAAATGCTCGGGCTGATGCAGGATCGGCCGCTGCTGATCAGCGGATTGCTGCGCCACGCCGCGGCGGCGCATCCGGCGCGGCCGATCCTGTCGCGCGTCGTCGATGCGCCGCTGTGGCGTTACGATTATGTCGGGCTGGCCGCACGGTCGGCGCAGGCGGCGCATATGTTGCGGCGCTTCGGGGTCGGGCCGGGCGATCGGATCAGTTCGCTCGGCTGGAACGGTCACCGCCATATGGAGCTGATGTTCGCGGCGCCGGGGATCGGCGCGGTGCTGCACACCGCGAATCCGCGCCTGACCGACGAGCAGATCGCCTATACGATCGACCATGCCGGCAGCACGATGCTGTTCTATGAGCGCAGCTTCGCCGATCTGGTCGAGCGGCTCGTGCCTTTGCTTCCCGGCATCCGCCATTTCGTGATGTTCAGCGACGCGGCGCGGACCATCGCGGGCACGGTCGGCGCACTATGCTGGGAAGACCTGCTCGCGCGCGAGGAGGATCGCTTCGACTGGCCGCTGCTGGAGGAGGGGAGGGCCGCCTTCCTGTGCTACACCTCGGGCACGACAGGTCATCCCAAGGGTGTGCTCTACTCGCATCGCTCCACCGTTCTGCACGCGATGGCGGCAAGCCTCGGCTCGGCCTTCGGGCTCGGCGCGTTCGACTGCATCATGCCGTGCAGCAGCTTCTACCATGCGACCGGCTGGGGGCTGCCCTTCGCGGGGGCGCTCAACGGCTGCGCCTTCGCCTTGCCGGGCGACCGGATGGACGCGGCGAGCCTGCACGAGCTGGTCGAGATGGCAGGCGTCACCTTCACCTGCGGCGTGCCGACGATCTGGACGATGTATCTCGACCATCTCCAGCGCAGCGGGGCAGGGACGGGCACGCTCGACCGCATCGTCATCGGCGGATCGGCGGTGCCGCGCGCGATGGCCGAGCGCTTCGCCCGCGATCACGGCGTCAGGGTGCTCCAGCTCTGGGGGATGACCGAGCTCAATCCCGTGGGCGTCGTCGCCACCCCGACCCCGGCGATCGCCGAGCGGGGCGCCGGCCATGTCGACGAGGTGATCTGGACCCGGCAGGGACGCATGCAGTTCGGCGTCGAACTGAGGATCGTCGGCGAGGACGGCGAGGAACTCCCCCATGACGGCGAAAGCTCCGGCCGGCTCGAGGTGCGCGGCCCCTGGACGATCCGGCGCTATTTCCGGGCCGACGAGGATGCCGCCGATGCCGATGGCTGGTTCGACACCGGCGATATCGCGACGATCGACGCCAACGGCTTCCTGCGGCTTACCGATCGCGCCAAGGACGTCATCAAGTCCGGCGGCGAGTGGATCAGCTCGATCGACATCGAGAATATCGTCGTCGGCATGGCGGGGGTGCGGGTCGCGGCGGTGGTGGGAGTCCATCATCCCAAATGGGAAGAGCGGCCGGTGCTGGTGGTCGAGCCGCACGACGGCGCGGTGGTGACGGCGGAGGCGGTCCGGGATTTCCTGGCGCCGCACATCGCCCGATGGTGGATGCCGGACCGCGTCCTGTTCGATGCCGTGCCGCTGACCGCGACCGGCAAGATCGACAAGAAGGCGCTGCGTGCCCGCTACGCCGATTGCCTCGACGTCGAGGGCGTCGGCTGACGGCGCCGGCGGTCAGTGGATCTGGAGCAGGCGCGAGAGCAGCTGGGTGCGGCTGCCGACGCCGACCTTGCGGTAGATCGAGCGCAGGTGGTTCTCGCCGGTGCGCAGCGAGATGCCCAGTTCCCGGCTGAGCGAGGCGTTGCACTTGCCCGCTGCGATCCGCGACACGACTTCCGCCTCGCGGTCGGTCAGTCCGAATTTGCGGCAGGCATCGTCGATCGCGTGGCGCTTGCCCGACCCGCTGGTGACGACGAGGTGGAACGGCCGCCCGTCGGCCGAATCGAAATTGCGGATCTCGACCTCGATCGGCTTGGGGGTGTCGTATTGGAAGGTGATGGTGCCGCCCCCGCTCCGGTCGCACCCCAGCAGCTTCTGCTTGATCTCGCCGAGCAATGAGGAGCCTTGCCGGCCGGCGCTGCCGATGCCGATATCCTCCATGCCGCGGGCATTGCCGTTGCGGATGACGAGATCCTCGTCGAGGATCAGGAAGCCGAAGTCGGTGCCCGCTTCCTTTGCCGCCATCGCGATCGTCTCCGACAGCGCGATCGCCTCCTGCGCGGCCAGCACGTAGAGCACCGAACGGAGCGCGGGGCCGAGCCGCTGGAACCAGGCGATCTGGTCGGGATGGAAGGCGGGATCCTCGGGGCGGCGGTGGAAGCCGACGCAGGCGAGCTGGGTTTCGAAGGCGGTGTTCATCGGCATGACGAAGGCGACGACATGGCCGATGTCGAAGGGCAGCAGGAAGCTGTTCCCATAATAGCTGTTCTGCTCGAGGTTACGCTTGAACGACCCGGTCAGCATGTTGGGCAGCGGCCGCTTCGGGTCTTCGAGCCAATCTATCGCGGGTTGCATCACCGGATCGAGCTTATGGAACTCGTCGAGGTAGACGCTGACCGATGCCGGCTTGTGGCCGACATAGCTGTTGGCGCCGAAATGCCGGTCACCGAGCGGCGAGGCGAACATCTGAATGAAGACAGCGCTGGTCGCGTCGAGCGCCTCGACCAGTGGCTCGAGGATGTTGCCGTTGATGCTGCCGATCCCCTCGCAGGACAGGATCTTCTCATAGAGGCTGGCCGACGGATCGGAGCTGAAACTCTGCTTCCACATGGCTGTCTCCACTCGTCCTCCCCTGGCCGGGTCGTCTGGCGCAACCCTCGTCGTCGGACCGCCCTTCGATAATGGGCCCATTCTATGCCTCCGCGGACCTTCCGTCCATGCAATTGCCCGAGCGGGGCTGAGTATTTCCCGTCATAGGCAGCGCACCCGCCCCAATGCAGATAGGCTGTGTTGCAATAAGACGCCGGGCCTGTTGTCGTGGCCCGGCCCATCGGGGAGAGGCAAGAGTGTTCAGAAACAGCATCGGCACGTTCCGTTCGGCTGCGTGCGGAATCGCGCTGGCGGCCGCGGGCCTGTCCGTGCCGGCTCTCGCGCAGGAGAGCGGCTCGCCGTCGTCGGTCGATGCCGTCGACGATATCGTGGTGACGGCCACCCGCCGCGCCGCCAATGTGCAGGATATCGGCATCGCGGTGACGGCGCTGGGGGGCGACCGGCTGATGGAACTGGGCCTGCGCAACTCGACCGACCTGGCGGCGATGACGCCGGGCCTGCAGTTCACCGCGCCGGGCGGACCGCCGGTCGCCGGCCTCATCTCGATCCGCGGCGTGTCGCAGAACGACTTCGCCGGCCATATCGAGCCCGCCAACGCTTATTATATCGACGAGGTCTACCAGCCTTCCAACGCCACCAGCGTGCAGGAGCTGTTCGACGTCAGCCGGGTCGAGGTGCTGAAGGGGCCGCAGGGCACGCTGTTCGGCCGCAATGCCACCGGCGGCCTGATCCACGTCGTCACCAACCAGCCGACCGACGAGCTCAACGGCTATGTCGACGCGACCTATGGCAGCTATGACCAGCTCCGGGTCGAGGCGGCCGTGGGCGGCCCGCTCGCGGAAGGCGTCTCGGCGCGCATCGCGGTGCTCAAGAACAAGGCCGACGGCTATGTCAAGAACGCCATCGGCCCCGACATCCTCGCCAACGACACGCTCGCCGCGCGCGGCCAGCTGAAGATCGAGCCGAACGACCGGCTGACCGTCAACCTGTTCGCCGACTGGTACAAGATCCGGCCAGTGGCGACCGGCGGCGCGATGATCGCCGGCGCGACGCAGGACGCCGACGGCCTCGGCGTGCTGCTGCCGCCCGGCTCGCCCACCGGCTTCGGCTATGTCGACGCGGACGGCGATCCCTATACCGGTTCGTTCAACTTCCCCGGCCGCTTCACCCGCGAAACCTGGAGCGTCGGCGGCAAGATCAACCTCGACCTGGGCGGCGGCATTTCGCTGGCGACGGTCACCAGCTACCAGAGCCTCGACAGCGAATATGCGGCCGACAATGATTTCTCGCCGGTCGACATCGGCATCTTCCAGCAGGATGCGAAGGCCAAGCATTTCACCCAGGAAGTGCGCCTGATCGAGGATGAGGGCGCGTTCCGCTGGACGGCCGGCCTCTATTATCTCAACATCAAGGGCGACTATTTCCAGGGCTTCAACCTGCCGGCCTTCGGCACCTATCCGCGCGCCGACTACAGCGTCGATACCAAGTCCTATTCGGGCTTCGGGCAGATCGAATATGACCTGACCGAGCGGCTCAAGCTGACCGCCGGCCTCCGCGTCACCCGCGACGAAAAGGACTATTACTACTCGGAGGTCTGCACCGGCCCGCTTTGCCCGGCGTTCATCGCGCCGGGGACGCTCGCCGCCGCCGGAGTCACCACCGACAAGCATGGCGAAACCGGCTTCTCCGGCCGCCTCTCGCTCGACTATCGCCTGAACGAGGACGCGCTGGTCTATGCCAGCGTCAATCGCGGCTACAAGGCGTTCAACTATAATGCCGGGTTCGTCGGGCAGGCGCCCCTCAGCGGCTTCCGCTTCAAGGGCGAGGACCTGATGGCCTATGAGGTCGGCGGCAAGTTCGAATTCCTCGACCGCCGCCTGCGCATCAATGGCGCCACCTATTATTATGATTATTCGGACTATCAGGCGTTCGACCAGCGCGGCTTCAACTTCACGCTCTTCAACACCAGCGCGAAGATCTACGGCGCCGATTTCGAACTGTCGGCGCGTCCCGGCATGGGGTTCCAGTTCGATGCCGGCCTGGCGCTGCTCCACACCAATGTGAAAGGCATCCCGATCGGCACCCGGCTGGTCGACCGCAAGGCGCCGCAGTCGCCCGACTATACGATCAACCTGGCGGCGACGAAGCGCTTCGACCTCGGCTTCGGCCAGCTCAGCGGGACGATGAACGCGATCTACACCGACGACTTCTACGCCCAACTCACCAATGCGCAGGCGACCCTGATCAAGGGCAGCTGGCTCGCCAACGCCCGGCTGTCGCTGAAGCTGGCCGATAGCGGGTTCGAACTGGCCGGGTTCGTCAACAACCTGTTCGACAAGGCGCGCAAGACCTTCGCCTTCGATGTCTCGGCTCCGCCGCTGGGCGGTTCCTACGGCACCTATGCCGCCCCACGCTGGTTCGGCGTACAGGCGCGCTACAGCTTCTGACGCTATCCCCTGGGGCGCCGACGTGAGAGCGTCGGCGCCCTTTCTTCATCGCCCCGGCGAAAGCCCAATGCTGTACGGGGTTTCGTCAAATCCCGGACAGCTGTGGGCCTCCGCCGGAATGCGGAGGGTTATGCGGCTCAACCGCGCCGCGAGCTTTCCAGCACCTCGGGGTAGCGGCGCAGCGTCTGGCGGCACCAATAGTCGAAAGTCGCCTGGATGAACTTGGGCTTGGTCATGAAGGCCTTCGCATCGGCGGCGAGAACGTCGTCCACCGCGATCGGCTGGTAGCCGGCACCCCGGCACAGCAACTGCATCCGTGCGGCATGTTCGATCGAGGCCAGGAAGAAGGTCGCCTCCTCCAGCGTCGCACCCGCGCCGAGCACGCCGTGATTGACGAGGAGGATGGCATTCTTCCCGCCCAGCGCGGTCGAGATGATCTCGCCCTCCTCATTCGCGAGCGGAACCCCGGGCCAGCGGTCGAGATAGGCGATCTCGTCGTGGAGCATCGCCATGTCCATATGGCTGATGATCAGCCGCTCGCCCGCCATCGCGATCGCCGAGGCATGAGGCGGGTGGGTGTGGACGATCGCGCGCAGGTCGGGACGCGCGGCGTAGATCCAGCTGTGGAAGCGTGCGCCGGGATTGGCCATGCCGTCGCCTTCGAGCACGTCCAGATTGGCATTGACCCGGACGAGGTTGTCCGCGGTCGTGTCGGCGAAGCCCTGCGCGAAGCCCGTCGTCCAAAAGCTGCCGTCGTCGTTGCGCACGCTGATCTGCCCGGCGAGCGACATGGCATGGCCCTCGTCGGCGAGGAAGCGGCAGGCGAGCGCGATCTTCTCCTTGAGGGAGAAATCCCCTGCGGCGATCTTCCGCTCCATGTCGCCGAAGGTGCGTTCGATCACCGTGGCATTGTCTTCCTGCAGCCCTTCATAGCCGATCGTCATCGCAATCTCCGTGGACATCTAGTTGCCTAAAAGGCATTTAATGGAAGCGTTCGCGGATATCGAGCGAAATCCGACATGCGCCGGCGATCGGTCCGACGCTATGCGATCGCCATGTTGCAATGCGAAAGGAGGCTGATCATAGGAGATGTCTCACGCGATCCACATCGGGGGGCGGCGGTTGCGGATTGTCATCGTTGACGACAGCGGGTTGCGCGCCACGGTCCTGGAGGAGGGGCTGCGGGAGGCCGGATATGACGATATCCACGTCGTCCCGCCGCATGGCGCCTTCGTTGCCAAGATCGAGCGGATGGCGCCCGACGTCGTGCTCATGGACCTCGGCAATCCGAGTCGCGACACGCTGGAGGAGATGCTGGTGGTCAGCCGCGCGCTGGCCCGGCCGATCGCGATGTTCGTCGACCAGTCCGACGACCAGATGATCGGCGCGGCGATCGATGCCGGCGTTTCCGCCTATGTCGTCGACGGGCTGCGCAAGGACCGGGTGAAGCCCATCCTGGAGCTGGCGATCCGGCGCTTCAACGCCTTCGCCAGGATGCAGACCGAACTCGACGAGGCGCGCACCGCACTGGCCGACCGCAAGACGATCGACCGCGCGAAGGCGCTGCTGATGAAAAGCCGCAACTTGGCCGAGCCCGATGCCTATGCGCTGCTGCGCACGACGGCGATGAACCAGGGCCGCCGCATCGTCGAGGTCGCCGACGCGCTGATCACGGCACATAGCCTGCTGGGAGGAATGGAATGACCTCGTCCCTGGCGCCGGTCGCCGTCGCCTTCCTGCCGCTGACCGACAGCGCGCCGCTGATCGCCGCGCGCGAGAAGGGTTTCGCGGCGGAGGCCGGCATCGACCTCGCGCTGCACAAGGCCACCTCCTGGGCTACCCTGCGCGACATGCTCGTCTATGGGCAGGTGCAGGCGGCGCACATGCTGGCGCCGCTCGCGATCGCGGTGACCCTGGGCCTCAGCCAACATCCGGCGGCGTTGTCTGCACCGCTCAAGCTCAACCTCAACGGCAGCGCCCTGGCGATGTCGAACGAGTTCGCCGCCGCGCTGGATCCCGATCCGGCCAAGCGGATCGCCGATCCGGTCGGCACCGCATATGACTTCGCCACCGCGATCGGGCTGCACCGGCGCAAGCCGGTGATCGGCGTGGTCCATCGCTATTCGAGCCACGCGCTGATGCTGCGCTACTGGCTCGGCTTCGCCGGAGTCGATCCCGACCGCGACCTGGCGCTGCGCGTGCTGCCGCCCTCGCTGATGGTCGAGGCGATGCGGTCGGGCGAGATCGACGGCTTCACCGCGGGGGAGCCGTGGGGCAGCGTCGCGGTCGACGCCGGGCTGGGGGAGATCGTCGCGGTCGGTTCGCGCATCTGGCAGCGCGGCGTGGAGAAGGTGCTGGCGTTGCGCACCGACTGGATGGAGGCGAACGCCGGCACCGTCGACCGGTTGGTCCTCGCGGTCGCGCGGGCCGCCGCCTGGTGCGACGATCCCGCCCATCATGCCGAACTCGCCGGCTTGCTGGAGGCGTCCGCCTATGTCGGTCGGCCTGGATCGCTGATCCTGCCCGCGCTCGACGGTCGGATGGCGTTGCGCCGTGACACGCCGCGCGTAGAGATCGGCGATTTCCTGATCTTCGCCCGCGAGGCAGCGAACTTCCCATGGCGGAGCCAGGCGCTGTGGATCTATTCGCAGTTCGTGCGCTGGGGGATGATCGCCGCGAGTGAGGCGGACGAGCGCCGCGCCGCCGACGTTTTCCGCTCCGACGTTTATCGACGCGCGCTGGCGACCAGTGGGTTGCCGATGCCCGGCGCCAGCATGAAGGTCGAAGGCGCAATCGACATTCCGACCGGGGTCGGCACGCACGGCGTAACCCTGACCCTCGGCCCCGACCGCTTCTTCGACGGGCGGGTGTTCGATCCCCAGAATATGGAGACCTATCTGGCCGACCTCGCCCGGTAAGTTTTTTGCACTTGCGAAGAGACGCCCGATAGCGGAGTGTTAGCGAGTCGCGCGATGATGCGCGCCCAGAGGAAGCCGTTCCCAACGACGGGACAGGCTTCCGGCAAATATCAGCAAAGCCGCTGTCCGGTCCCCGTCATGGGGTTACCGGAGGCGGCTTTTTTCGTTTTTCCACAAGCTGACGGGGGTAGCGGATGGCTACGGCATATTGGGAAGATCAGGGCAGCCCGGCCAAGGGCGACACATTCTGGAGCGCCGGGCACAAGCCGACGCTGATCGCGGCGTTCCTCTATTTCGACCTGGCCTTCATGGTCTGGGTGCTGCTCGGCCCGCTTGGTCCCGACATCGCAGCGTCGCTCGCCCTGACCCCCGCGCAAAAGGGGCTGATGGTCGCGACACCGACCCTCGCCGGAGCGATCCTGCGGGTGGTCAATGGTCTGCTGGTCGATCGGATAGGCCCGAAACGCTCGGGCGCTATCAGCCAGGTCATCGTCATAGCCGGCCTGTTCACGGCCTGGATGGCGGGCGTCACCAGCTTCGCTGGCACGCTGGCGCTGGGCGTCGTGCTCGGCTTTGCGGGCGCCAGTTTCGCGATCGCGCTGCCGCTCGCGAGCCGCTGGTATCCGCCCCGGCATCAGGGCAAGGCGATGGGGCTGGCCGGCATGGGCAATTCCGGCACGGTGCTGGCGGCGCTGTTCGCGCCGGGTCTGGCGAAGCTGTTCGGCTGGAATGCGGTGCTGGGCCTCGCCTGCATTCCGCTGACCATCGTCTTCATCGCCTATATGCTGATGGCGAAGGATGCGCCGGGCACGCCCGCGCCGAAGAAGCTCGCCGCCTATCTCGAGCCGCTCAGGACCGCCGACGCGTGGTGGCTCATGCTGTTCTACAGCGTCACCTTTGGCGGTTTCGTCGGGCTGGCGGCGTCGTTGCCGATCTACTTCACCGACCAGTTCGGGCTGACCAGCGTGACGGCCGGCTATTGCACCGCGGCCTGCGTCTTCGCCGGATCGCTGGTCCGCCCGCTCGGCGGCGCACTGGCCGATCGGATCGGCGGGGTGAAGGCGCTGTCGATCGTCTATCTCGTCGCGGCGGCGGCGCTCGCCGGCGTCAGCGCCGCGCATAGCGTCGGCGCGGCGCTCGCCACCTTCGTCGTCGCGATGCTCGCACTCGGCACCGGCAACGGCGCGGTGTTCCAGCTCGTGCCGCAGCGCTTCCAGGCCGAGATCGGGGTAATGACGGGCCTGGTCGGCATGGCGGGGGGCGTCGGGGGCTTCTACCTCTCCTCGTCGCTCGGCTTCGCCCGGCAGCTCAGCGGCAGCTATCAGCCCGGCTTCCTGATCTTTGCCGGGCTGTCGCTGCTCGCCTTCACGGTGCTTGCCCGAGTCAAGCGGCGCTGGCGCAGCGATTGGGCCGCCGCCCGGAACGGCGTCCGTATCTGACAGGCGATCGGGCGCCGTCAGGGAGGCGGCGCCCGCATCCGAAGGGGTTTTCCATGAAGAACACCATAGCGACGGCGGCCGTGCTGGCCGCCGCAGGGCCGGCCTGTGCCGGAGACATCGTCCTCACGCCGCTGGTCGATGCCCGTATCCGTCACGAACATGTCGACCAGGACGGCCTGGCCGACACGGCCGACGCCCTGACCCTGCGCCTGCGTGGCGGCTTGCAGGCCGGCAGCGGGCCATGGTCGGCGCTGGTCGAGGGTCAGGGCACGCTGGCGGCGGTCGATGCCTATTTCGACGGGCTGCACGGCGCCGCAACCCGGCCGCTGGTGGCCGATCCGCAGTCGATCGGCCTGTACCGCGCGCAGCTTCGCTACAAGACCAAAGCCCTGGCGGTCACGGCCGGGCGCCAGCGCATCGCGATCGACGACGAGCGTTTTGTCGGCGCGGTGGGCTTCCGCGACAATGGCCAGACCTTCGATGCGCTGCGGATCGAATGGAGCGCACGTCCCCGGCTGAAGGTCGATGTCAGCTATGCCTGGTCGGTGCGCAGCATCTGGGGGATCGACGGGCGGGGCGCGAAACAGCAGGCGGTGTCGGGCGACAATGTCTTTGCAAGCGTTGGCTATGCCACGCCGGTCGGCACGCTGAGCGGCTTCGCCTATCTCGTCGACCAGGACGAGGCGGCGGTGCAGGGCTTCGCGCTGTCGAGCCAGACCTATGGCGCGCGCCTCGCGGGGAGCCGTCCGCTCGGTCGTACGGTCAAGCTGACCTACCAGCTGGGCTATGCCCGGCAGAGCGACTGGCATCGCAATCCCAACGACTATCGCGCCGACTATTATCTGGCCGACGCGACCCTCGACATCGCCGCGCTCAAGCTCGACCTCGGCTATGAGATACTCGGCGCCAGCCACGGCGCGGCGCTGACCAGTTTCCAGACGCCACTGGCGACCGGCTTCAAATTCCAGGGCTGGGCCGACAAATTCCTGACCACGCCGCCCAATGGCGTCCGCGATCTCCATGCCGGGGCGGGCTATGGCTGGAAGAAGGTGGCGGGGCTCGACCTGCTGTCGGTCCAGGCGGCGTGGCACCGCTTCGACAGCGATCGGCTCGATATCCATTATGGCGACGAGTTCGATCTGATGGTCACGGCGAAGCTCGGCCGCACCACCATCGGCGCTCGCTATGCCGATTACCGGGCGAAGCGCTTCGCCGCCGACACCGACAAATTCTGGCTGCAGGCGGACTGGACCTTCTGACTATGCCGCAGTGCAAAATAACCACTTGAGCGGCGGCGCGATTCGCGCCATCCTCGCTTTCGAACGGGCAAGGTCGTCCGATCGAACATCGTCCACGGCATCCAGGGTCGGATGCCGCGGGCACATCGCCCCGGCGGATCGCCGGTTCACGATGATGGCAAGGCCGCCATGCAGGCGCTGGATTTCCAGCGTCCGCATGGCGGCCTTTTTAGTTTCTGGAGCTTGAAGATGGATTTCCAAGGCACGGGCATCGGCCCCGACGAACGCGACGATGGCCCGAGGCGAGGCGATGTGCAGCGCCTCGTCGTCATCGGCAACGGGATGGCGGGTTGCCGCGCGGTCGAGGAGATACTGGCGCGGGACCCGGGCCGGTTCCGCATCACCATCTTCGGCGCCGAGCCACATGTGAACTACAACCGCATCATGCTCTCGCCGCTGCTCGCGGGCGAAAAGAGCTTCGCCGAGATCGTGATCAACGATGCCGCCTGGTATGCCGACAACGGTATCGAGCTGGTCGCCGGGGACCCGGTGGCGGCAATCGACCGTGCGGCCCGGACGGTGACGTCCGAAAGCGGCCGGACGGTCGGCTATGACCGGCTGCTGATCGCGACCGGTTCCGATCCCTTCATCATCCCGGTGCCTGGCAGGGATCTCCCCGGCGTTGTCAGCTTCCGCGACATGAAGGATGTCGACGCGATGCTGGCCGCGGCCGGCAAGGGCGGCGACGCGGTGGTGATCGGCGGCGGCCTGCTCGGCCTCGAAGCCGCGCACGGCCTGACCCTGCGCGGGATGAAGGTGACGGTGATCCACCTGATGCCGACCCTGATGGAACGGCAGCTCGACGAGGCCGCCGGCTGGCTGCTGAAGACCGAATTGGAGGCGCGCGGCCAGACCATCCTGACCGGCGCCGACACCGCCGAGATCGTGGGCGACGGCAGGGTCGAGGGCGTGAAGCTGAAGGACGGCCGGACCATTCCCGCCAGCCTCGTGGTGATGGCGGTCGGCATCCGCCCCTCGACCGCGCTGGCGCGCGCGGCAGGGCTGGCGGTCGGGCGCGGCGTCCAGGTCGACGACCATATGGTGACCAGCGATCCGGCAATCCTCGCGGTCGGCGAATGCATCGAACATGACGGGCAGGTCTACGGCCTCGTCGCGCCACTGTGGGAGATGTGCCGCGCGCTGGCCGACGGGCTCGTCGCGCAGCCGACCGGCTATCGCGGCTCGGTCACTTCGACCAAACTCAAGGTCTCCGGGATCGACGTCTTCTCGGCGGGCGATTTCGCCGGCGGCGACGGTGCCGAGGACATCGTCCTGCGCGATGCGGCGCGCGGGGTCTACAAGCGGGTGGTACTGCGCGAGGACCGGGTGGTCGGCGCGGTGCTCTATGGCGATACCGCCGACGGCGGCTGGTATTTCGACCTGCTGAGGAAGGGCGAGGATGTCGCCCCGATCCGCGACGTCATCATCTTCGGACAGGCCTTCGCCCAGGGAGGGGGGCAGGCGGACCCTAAGGCGGCCGTTGCGGCGCTCTCGGACGATGCCGAGATCTGCGGCTGCAACGGCGTCAGCAAGGGCAAGGTGGTCGCCTCGATCCAGGCGGGGGCGTGCAGCCTCGATGCGGTGCGGGCGACCTGCAAGGCGTCGGCGAGCTGCGGGTCCTGCACCGGCCTCGTCGAGAAGCTTCTCGCGCTCGCGCTGGGCGACGCGGTGGAAGCCGGACCGAAGACGATCTGCAAGTGCAGCAGCTTCACCCATGACGACGTCCGCCGGGAGATCGTCGCGCAGGAGCTGCGCTCGATCCCCGAGGTGATGCAGAAGCTGCACTGGACGACCCCCGACGGCTGCTCCTCCTGTCGCCCGGCGCTCAACTATTACCTGCTCTGCGCCTGGCCCGGCGCCTATGTCGACGACCAGCAGAGCCGCTTCGTCAACGAACGCCTCCACGCCAACATCCAGAAGGACGGCACCTATTCGGTGGTGCCGCGCATGTGGGGCGGGCTGACCAACCCGCGCGAGCTGCGCGCGATCGCCGACGTGGTGGAGAAGTACAACGCGCCGATGGTCAAGGTGACCGGCGGCCAGCGGCTCGACATCTTCGGGATAAGGAAGGAGGACCTGCCCGCGGTCTGGGCCGATCTCAACGCCGCCGGGATGGTGTCGGGCCATGCCTACGGGAAGGCGCTGCGCACGGTGAAGACCTGCGTCGGTTCCGAATGGTGCCGCTTCGGCACCCAGGACTCGACCGGGCTCGGCGTCCAGGCGGAGAAGATGAGCTGGGGCTCGTGGATGCCGCACAAGTTCAAGATCGCGGTGTCGGGCTGCCCGCGCAATTGCGCCGAGGCGACGATCAAGGACTTCGGCATCGTCTGCGTGGACTCGGGTTATGAACTGCATGTCGGCGGCAATGGCGGCATCAAGGTCCGCGCGACCGATTTCCTCTGCAAGGTTTCGACCGAACAGCAGGCGCTCGATCACTGTGCGGCCTTCATCCAGCTCTACCGCGAGGATGCCTGGTATCTGGAACGTACCGCGCCGTGGATAGAGCGGGTCGGCATCGACTATGTCCGCCGCCGGATCGTCGACGACGAGGTCGGCCGCGAGGCGCTGACCGCGCGCTTCCTCTTCTCGCAGAGCTTCTCGCAGGACGATCCCTGGGCCGCGCGCGCCGGCGGCGCCGATCGCGAGCAGCATGCGCATCTGGGCGAGTTCCGCCCCGTCCAACTGCTGGCTGCGGAGTGACCATGATGATGACCGGAGACTGGATCGATGTCGGCGCGCTCGGCGAGATCCCGCTGCGCGGCGCGCGCACGATCAAGATGGGGGCAGGGGGCGAGGAGATCGCGATATTCCACACCAGTGGCGGCAAGGTCTATGCGCTGGTCAACCGCTGCCCGCACAAGCAGGGACCGCTCAGCCAGGGCATCGTCCATGGCGACGCCGTGGCCTGCCCGCTGCACAACTGGCGCATCTCGCTGGCGACCGGCGAGGCGCTCGGCGAGGACGAGGGCTGCGTGCCCACCATCCCGGTGCGGGTCGACGCAGGCCGGGTGCTGATCTCGCGCATCGCGATGCTGACGACGCTGGCCGCGGCATGATCGGCGCGGCGGCATGACCGAGGCGGTGCCGGTCCGAACGACCTGCCCCTATTGCGGCGTCGGCTGCGGCGTGCTGGCGGCGCGGACCGGCGATCGCACCGTCGCGATCGCGGGCGATCCCGATCACCCCGCCAATCGCGGCCGGCTCTGCTCGAAGGGCACCCAGCTCGGCGAGACGGTCGGCCTGTCGGGGCGGCTGCTCCATCCGATGATCGGCGAGAAGCGGGCGGGGTGGGACAAGGCGCTCGACCTCGTCGCCCGGCGCTTCCAGGAGACGATCGCGCGGCATGGGCCCGACAGCGTCGCCTTCTACGTCTCGGGCCAGCTTCTGACCGAGGATTATTATGTCGCCAACAAACTGATGAAGGGCTTCATCGGCTCGGCCAACATCGACACCAATTCGAGGCTGTGCATGTCGAGCGCGGTCGCCGGCCATGTCCGGGCGTTTGGCGAGGATATCGTCTCCGCCAGCTATGACGATCTCGACGAGGCCGACCTGTTCGTGCTGGTCGGGTCGAACACGGCCTGGTGCCATCCGATCGTCTATCAGCGCATCCAGGCGACCCGCGCGGCGCGCGGCGCCAGGCTGGTGGTGATCGACCCGCGCCGGACCGAGACCTGCGAGGATGCCGACCTGCACCTGCCGATACGCCCCGGCAGCGACGTCGCGCTGATGAACGGCCTGCTGTTCCACTGCCTGCGCGCCGGGCTGGTCGACGAGGCCTTTCTCGACGCCAGCGTCTCGGTGCCGCAGGGCTTCTGGGACATGATCGGACAGGGCAGCGATCTCTGGTCGGTGGCGAAGACCTGCGACGTCGCGCCGGAGCAACTGCTGCGCTTCTACGATCTGTTCGCGGCCAATCCCCGCACCCTCACCCTGTTCAGCCAAGGCATCAACCAGGCGCTGCGGGGCACCGACCAGGTCAACGCGATCGTCAACGTCCACCTCGCCACCGGCCGGATCGGCAAGCCGGGTGCCGCGCCCTTCTCGATCACCGGCCAGCCCAATGCGATGGGCGGGCGCGAGGTCGGCGGTCTCGCCTCGACGCTGGCCGCGCACATGGATTTCGCGCCCGACACCGTCGCGCGGGTCGGCCGCTTCTGGTCGGCGCCGCGCATGGCGAACCGGCCCGGCCTGAAGGCGGTCGACATGTTCCGCGCGGTCGGGGAAGGGCGGATCAAGGCGATCTGGATCATGGCGACCAACCCCGCGGTGAGCATGCCTGATGCCGGGCGGGTTCGCGAGGCGCTTGCGGCCTGCCCCTTCGTGGTGGTTTCCGATGTCGTCGCCGATACCGACAGCGCGCGCTTCGCCCATGTCCGCCTGCCCGCCGCGGCCTGGGGAGAGAAGGACGGCACCGTCACCAACAGCGAGCGGCGGATCAGCCGCCAGCGGCCGATGCTGCCGCTCCCGGGCGAGGCGAGGCCCGACTGGTGGATCATGGCGGAGGTCGCCCGGCGGATGGGCTGGGCCAGCGCCTTCAACTATGAACGGCCGGCCGACATCTATCGCGAACATGCCCGGCTTTCGGCCTATGAGAACCGGGGCACGCGGCTGTTCGACATCGCCCGCCATGCCGCGATCGGCAACCCGGCCTATGCCGGGATGGAGCCGTGGCGCTGGCTTGAGCGGCCCTTCGCCGATGGCCGTTTCCCGACGCCGGACGGGAAGGCGCGGCTCGTCTCGGTGGTGCAGGCGGTGATCGCCGAGCCGCTTCGGGGCTGGCCACTGACGCTCAATACCGGCCGCTATCGGGACCAGTGGCATACGATGACCCGCACCGGCCTGTCGCCGAAGCTTGCCCGCCACCGCGAGGAGCCGCTGGTCGAGATCAATCCTTATGACGCCGAGCGGCTCGGCCTCGACGATGGCGACATCGCCCGCGTCGCGACCCCGCAGGGCGAGAGCCTGTTCCGCGTGGCAACCAGCGAGGCGCAGCGACGCGGCGAGGTCTTCGCCCCGATCCACTGGACCGATCGCCAGTCGACCGGCGGCCGTGCCGGCCTGCTGCCGCGCCCGCTGACCGATCCGCATTCGGGCCAGCCGGGCTTCAAGTCGACGCCTGCGCGGCTCGAAAAGGTCGCGATCGAATGGCGCGCCTTCCTGATCCTGCGCGGGGAAGCCGGTATCGGCGGGCTGCCCGATTGCCTCTGGGCGACCCGCATCACCGTCACCGGCGGGTCGCTCTACGAGCTTGCCGGGATCGGCGAGGATAAGACCATCGACGCCTTCCTGCCCGCCGGCGACCGGATCGAGGCGGTCGACCCGGCGCGCGGGACCCGGCGGATCGCGGTGATCCGCGACGATCGGCTCGCGGCGGTGCTGTTCCTGACTCGCACGGGGGAACTTCCTTCGCGCGACTGGCTGATCGCTCAGCTCGAAGCGCCCCAGGTTGCACCGACCCTCCTCGCCGGGCGCGCGCCGGGGGTGGCGCTCGATCGCGGGGCGATCGTCTGTTCCTGCTTCGATGTCGGGATGAAAACGATCGTCGCGGCGATCGCCGAGCGCCAGCTGGTCGATGTCGCGGCGATCGGCCAGGCGCTGGGCGCCGGCACCAATTGCGGGTCCTGTCGGCCCGCGCTTGCCAGGCTCCTCGCCGATGCGGCCTGTTCCAGGGAGAAGATCCATGCCGCCGAATGAGACGATCGCCCCGGGCAGCGTCTGGCTGGTCGGCGCCGGGCCCGGCGATCCCGATCTGCTGACCCGCAAGGCCGAGCGGCTGCTCGCCGCCGCCGACATCGTCTTCCACGATGCGCTGGTGGGGGCGGGGGTGCTGGCGCTCATCCCTGGCCATGTCGAGCGGGTCAGCGTCGGCAAGCGCTCGGGCCGGCATTCGAAGGCGCAGGAGACGATCAACGACCTGCTGCTCGCGGCCGCCCTTGCCGGGCGCCGGGTGGTGCGGCTCAAGGGCGGCGATCCGTCGATCTTCGGCCGCTCGATGGAGGAGGTCGGCCATCTCGCGGAGCATGGCATTCGCGTCGATATCTGCCCGGGTATCACGGCGGCGAGCGCGGCGGCGGCGGCCGCGCGCATCTCGCTCACCCTGCGGGGGCTGGCGCGCAGCCTCACCTTCGTCACCGCGCATGCACGGGCGGGGGAGGCGCTCGACCTCGACTGGACGGCGCTGGCGGGGCGCGACGGCACGCTCGCCGTCTATATGGGGCGCGCCGCTGCACCCGAGATCGCGCGCCGGCTGATCGGCGCGGGGCGCGATCCGGCGACCCCGGTGATGGTGCTGGCGAACGTCTCCTGCCCCGACGAGCGGATTATCCGGGGCCGCCTGTCGTCGCTGTCCTTCCTGGTCGAGACGATCGGTGCCAATGATCCCGCGCTGCTGCTGATCGGCGAGGCCGTCGGCGACGATTATCGCGAGCACGTTCCCGCCACGGGTGCCGAGGTGCCCGCGATCTGAAGCGCCGCCGTGCGCCCGAAGATGTCGCGGATCAGCGGATCGCGTTCCTGCGCCCGGATCGCCGCCTGGAAGAGGATCGAGCGGTCGAGTTCGGGCCGCAGGCGGACCAGGGTGCCGCGCCGAAGATGGTCGCGCACCATGATCTCCGGCACGAAGCTGATTCCGCCCCCCGCCAGCACGATGTCGATCAGCGAGCGGACATTGTTGCAGCTGTTGATCGTCGCATCGCCGTGCCCGGCTGCCTCGAGGCTCGCTCGCGCGACGCCGTGAATCGGCGAATGACGGTGGAGCAGCCAGAGGGCGGGGGAGGGGCCGTCCAGGCCCTGCGCCTTGTCCAGCGTCGGGCTCGCGATCCACACCAGGTCGACCGAGCCGATCGGCGCGGTCTCGATATTGGGGCTGACGACCGGGCCGGCCAGGAAGATCAGGTCGCAATTGGCG
This sequence comes from Sphingomonas sp. Root720, assembly GCF_001428605.1. Classification (GTDB taxonomy): domain Bacteria; phylum Pseudomonadota; class Alphaproteobacteria; order Sphingomonadales; family Sphingomonadaceae; genus Rhizorhabdus. The sequence continues at coordinate 145,596 of NZ_LMID01000013.1, read as the reverse complement.
CCGAGCAGTTTCTGGAGCAGGCCATGCGACAGGTCGATCTCGACCTCGAAGGTCACGCGCGGCATGTCCGTCTTCAGCCCGGTGAAAAACGGCGGCAGGCAGGTCGCCGCCGCGATCTCCCCAGCGCCGATGCGGACGATGCCCGATGCGCCCTCGAACCGGCCCGATTGCAGGAAGGTGCGCTCGATCGACGTCCAGAGCGGCTCGCATTCGCGCACGAATTCGCGCCCGCGCACGGTCAGCGCCATGTTGCGGCCGGCGCGCTCGAACAGGCGGAAGCCGATCTGGTTCTCCAGTTCGCGGATACGCGCCGACACCGCCGGCTGGGTGGTGTTGAGCCGTTCCGCCGCCGCGCCGAACGTGCCGAGGCGGCTGATCCACAACAGCGTTTCGAGATGGTAGAGTGAAATCCGTCTCATATAAGTTGGTTATGAATAACCCAAGAAAACTACAATTGGATTTTATGATTTCGGTCCTCTAGCCCCCTTGCGAGGGAGGAGCCTTCCATGACCAAGATTTACCCGGACGCCGCAGCGGCGCTCGATGGACTACTGTTCGACGGAATGACGATCTCCGCGGGTGGCTTCGGCCTATGCGGTATCCCGGAACGGCTGATCGACGCGATCGTCGCATCGGGCGTGAAGGACCTGACGGTCGCCTCCAACAATGCCGGCATCGACGGCGAGGGGCTGGGCAAGCTGTTGCGCACCCGCCAGATCCGCAAGATGATCAGCTCCTATGTCGGCGAGAACAAGGAGTTCGAGCGGCAATATCTGGCGGGCGAGCTCGAGGTCGAGTTCTGCCCGCAGGGCACGCTGGCCGAACGGCTGCGCGCCGGCGGCGCCGGCATCCCGGGATTCTACACCAAGACCGGCGTCGGCACGCTGGTCGCCGAGGGCAAGGAAACCAAGGATTTCGACGGCGAGACCTATGTGCTCGAGCGCGGCATCCGCTCGGACCTGGCGATCGTCAAGGGCTGGAAGGCCGACGAGAGCGGTAACCTGATCTTCAACAAGACCGCGCGCAACTTCAACCATCCGGCGGCGACCTCGGGCAAGGTCTGCGTGGCCGAGGTCGAGGAGATCGTGCCGGTCGGCAGCATAGACCCCGACCACGTCCACCTGCCGAGCATCTACGTGAAGCGCCTCTTTCTGGGCGCGCCTTACGACAAGAAGATCGAGTTCCGCACCACGCGCGCGAGGGAGACCGCATGATGGCCCAGGAAAGCAAGGGCTGGGATCGCAACCAGATGGCGGCGCGCGCCGCCAAGGAGCTGCAGGACGGCTTCTACGTCAACCTCGGCATCGGTATCCCGACCCTCGTCGCGAACAACATCCCCGCCGGGATGACCGTCACCCTGCAGTCGGAGAACGGCATGCTCGGCATCGGCCCGTTCCCCTATGACGACGAAGTCGATCCCGACCTGATCAACGCCGGCAAGCAGACGATCAGCCAGTTGCCCTCGTCGAGCTATTTCTCCTCGGCCGACAGCTTCGCGATGATCCGCGGCGGACATATCGACCTGACCGTGCTCGGCGCGATGGAAGTGTCGGAAGGCGGCGACATCGCCAACTGGATGATCCCCGGCAAGATGATCAAGGGCATGGGCGGCGCGATGGACCTCGTCGCCGGCGTCAAGAAGATCATCGTCGTCATGGAGCACAACGCCAAGGACGGCAGTCCCAAGTTCATCCCGGCCTGCACCCTGCCGCTGACCGGCAAGAACGTCGTCGACATGATCGTGACCGACCTGGCGGTGTTCCAGCGCCCCGATCACAACGCGCCGTTCAAGCTGATCGAGATCGCTCCTGGCGTCACCGCCGAGGAGATCGCGGCCAAGACGACCGCGCATTATGTGAGCTGAACCGGCTTCAGAGCTGCGTGGCGAAGGCCCCGGTCGATCGGCCGGGGCCTTTTCTTTGGCCGATCGTGGTTTCTTACATGGTCGGCCGCGGGGTGCGGTCCTTGTTCCGCTTGTCGGCCACATAGGGCAGGCCATTCTCGCCCTTCACGATCTCGAACAGCCCTATCGCTTCGAAGAGCGCGGGGAAGTTCTTGACCCCGTAGTTGCGCGGGTCGATCGGCGCCTGCCGCTTGGCAGCGCTGCCGGCGGTGGACAGCAATGCCCAGCCGTCCTCGCGTTCCGCCGCCTCGACGCCGCCGCGAAGAGCGATGACCAGACGCGCGTCCTGCGCGAGCGATCGCTTCGTGTTGGCGGTTGGCTCCGGCTTGGGCTCCTCGGTCACTTCGGCCTTGCGCGGCTCGTTCGCCGGCCGCCGCCGGCTGGCCGCGGGCGGCTGCGCTTCCGCGTCGACAAGGCTGTCGAGGTAGAGAAAGGTGGTGCAGGCGTTCACGAAGGGCTCGGGTGTCTTGCGCTCGCCGAAGCCGTAGACGTCGTGCCCATTGGCCTTGAGCTGCATCACGAGGGGCGTGAAGTCCGCATCGCTGGACGCTATGCAGAAGGCATCGAGGTCCTGGGTGTAGAGCAACTCCATCGCATCGATGACGAGCGCGATGTCGGTGGCGTTCTTGCCGGTCGAATAGCTGAACTGCTGGATGGGCCGGATGGCAAAGGCGTGAAGCTTGTCCTTCCAGCCCTTCAGTCCCGCACTTGCCCAGTCGCCATAGGCTCGACGGATGTTCGCGGTGCCGTATCTCGACAGCTCCGCAAGGATCGCAGCGATTTTTGCGTGCGACACATTGTCGGCATCGATCAACAGCGCGATGCGGCGGTTGGGCGTCGGATTCGAGGTCGGGTCAGTGCTCATTCCCCGACCTTTGCGTCCTCGCGACCGCAGGCGCAACAGCTACCGCGACCATGATCCATCGTCCGCCGCCCGGTCGCCGGCCAGCGCGCGTCGCTTCAGGCGCGCGCGTACTGGCCCGCTTCAGCGCCGAAATGCTCGCGGGCGAAGGCCCGGGCGGCATTCATCGACTTGAAGACTTCGTCCTGCAGCTTGGAATCGACCAGCGGGTAATTTTGCGAATTGTACCAGGTCCTGCGCACCGTCAGACGAAACTCACCATTCTCGTCCTTGGTGATCAAGAACGGTTTCACGGGTACTCTGGACATGGAATTTCCTTGAATATGCGTTCGTGGCCGCGGGCTTTTCCGCAGGCCAGGCGAGGACCGGCCCACATTGCGCCAGCGCGACGGGGTTCCGAATGGCGAAAGGGCGGGCATATTGTCTATGCCCGCCCATCCGACCCTCAAGCCGCCTGCAGGTTGACCGCCGAGGTCTTGCCGCGATTATCGGTCTCGAGTTCATAGGAGACGCGCTGATCCTTATCGAGCGTGTGCATCCCCGCCCGTTCCACGGCCGAGATATGCACAAAGGCGTCGCCGCCGCCGCCTTCAGGAGCGATGAAGCCATAGCCCTTGTCGGCGTTGAAGAATTTGACGGTTCCAGTGATCATATGGGTGTTCCTTATCCCATGCGTAACGGACATGCGCCACGAGCGGCGCGTGCCGGCTTTTCGAGGCTACAAGGGGATAAGGCGACCAGAGCGGCCAAAATCCGTCGAATGCGACGTCAGCTCCGCATATATAGGACAATTTCTGCAGAATGTGAAGCCGGCACCGGCGGACCCCCGGCATCGGGTCCGCGGGTCGCCGGCGCATGTCATTGTTGTCGCGGCCGAAACCCGTAGCCACGCGTCGGTGAAGACGTCATGCCGCCGGCAAGGATGCGGTGGCGGCGGCGATCACATCCACGGCGTCAGCCGTTGGCGGACCGACGCTTGGGCGCGCCGACGGACAGCGCCGCCTCCTCGATATCGTCCTGGCTGAGGGTCTCGCCGGTCTTGAGGTTCGTCACCGTCGTCCGCGTCTTCGGGACGCGCTCCTGAATGAGCCGATGCGCGGTGTGAATCGCATCTTCATACTTATCTTCGGTCAGGAGGTCGGCTTTGCCGGGCCCCTTCCTCTTAATCTGAAACGCCATAATGAATACCAACTCCGAGCCGTGATCGATTAGCTGCTCCTGCTGAGAGAGGATAAAGCGCCGCATTGCAACCCTGCTGATAGCGGCCGGCGCGCGCGATGGGGCTCAGCGTCCATCGAAACCCTTGAAAGACGGCACTGCCGACCCGCCGTGATAGCGTCAGGCGGGCTTGCTGCGCAGCAGTGCCGAGCGCAGGCATTCGCAGACCACTTCGTCGCGCTGGTTGATCAGTCTGTGGCGGAAGGTGACGATCCCCGCGTCGGGCCGCGAGCGGGATTGGCGCAGCTCGACCACCTCGGATTCAGCGTGCATCGTATCGCCGATGAATACCGGCTTGGGCATTACCAGCTTGTCGTAGCCGAGGTTGGCGACGAGCGTGCCGAGCGTGGTGTCGCCGACCGAAAGGCCGACCATCAGCGCGAAGGTGAAGGTGCCGTTGACGAGGATCTGGCCGAACTCGCTCGCCTTCGCCGCCTCCAGGTCGATGTGCAACGGCTGCGGATTATGCGTCATCGTCGAGAAAAGCAGGTTGTCGGTTTCGGTCACCGTGCGGCGAATCTCGTGCTGCAGGCTGTCGCCGACCTGCCATTCGTCAAACCACCGCCCGGCCATTGCGCATCCTCCCTCTCGATCAGCAGGGGCGATGTATCCCACGCGGCCGTCATTGAAAAATCGAAATGCCGCGAGGCATTGCATAGGCGGCGCCTATGGGCGGGACAGTGCCTTCAAAGATCGAGCGCGGTGACGAGGATCTCGATCCCCCTGCCGCCGCGCGCGGCAAAGCCTTCACGCGCCAGGCGCATCGCCGCTTCGCTGATCCTTTCCCTCTTTTCCTCGAGGATGTTGCTCAGCTTGGCGTCGGTTGCACGTTCGGCAAGCTTCAACATCGCGCCGCTATCGAGTTCGACGATGGCGGTCTCCCCGTCGAGCCATGCATGGAAGCCGGGACGGCTGCTTCCGTCGAGACGCGTGCCGAGTATCAGGGACATGGAACTCCAGACGGCTGCGAGCTGCCGTAACGGCAAGCCCCACGTGCAACCGTGCGAGGCTAGCCCATTTCGGGAACGAACCGATATGATGCAGATTAGTACTGGCAGGCCGATGTCGTCGTCGGCAATGTTTCAGACCGCTCCGGGATCCAGATAGAGATAGGCGGAATCGAACTGGCCGCGCGCTGCCAACCAGTCGGGACGGAGTATCTCGACCTGGGACGATCGCACGACGCACAGCCCCTCTTCGCGCAATTGGCGCAGGATGCGGTTCATGTGGATACTCGTCACCCCGCAGATTTCGGCGAAGTCGTTCTGGGTCAGGTCCAGCGCGAAGCGCCGTCCGTCGCTGAGGCCTACCGCGCGTAACCGGGCGTTGGTCTCGCACAGGAAATGCGCGACCCGGCCCATCGCATCGAGGCGGCCGAGCCGGAACAGCCAGGCGCGGTGCATGGCGGCGTCGAGCAGGGTCGAGAACCACAGCTTGCGGGCGAGCGTGGTATCCGCGACCAGGGCGTGCATCCGATCGTGCGGGACGATCGCCACCTGTGTCTGCGTCACCGAGGCGATGTCATGTTCGAGATAGGTGAGGGCGTAGCTGTGCAGGTCGACGAAGTCGCCCGGCAGGTGCAGGCCGACGAACTGGCGCAGGCCGTCGCGATCGGTGATGGTGCGGCACATCAGCCCATCGATGATGAAGGCGCTGTGCCGCAGGGCCTCGCCCGCCTCGATCATCACCGTGCGGGGCGGGAGTGACTTGATCTCGCTAATGGCCTTCTCGATCGCGGTGCGCTCTGCGGGTTCAAGCGTCATGCCCCGGCGTCCCTTGAGGAACTTGTCCGTAATCATTCCCTGTATCGTCACCCCCAAAGCCGGCGGCCATCCGACCGGCCCCGCATGATCGATGGCGACCCTCCTAATCCGGAACGTCGGGAATGAGATTGCCCTAGGTTAGTTTTGCGGAAGGATTTGCAACTTCCTTGTAATCCAAGGGTTTCGACGAAATTCATCACTGCCCGCGGACAGCCTCGTCGCCGCCGCGGCTACCGGGAAGGCGCGGGTAGAGCATGCCCCATTTCTATTTTCACGTCTTCAACGGCACGGGTGAAACCCGCGACGAGGAAGGCGTGGACCTCGCGGACCTCGACATGGCCTATGACAGGGCGCTGTCGGGGATCAGATCGATCCTGCGGGAGGAACTCGGGCGGGGGCTTCTGGATTTCGATGGCATGATCCGTGTTACCGACCAGCAAGGGCAACTCCTGTTCGAGGTGCCGTTCGACACTGCGGTCCAGGTGCGCTATGGTGATCGCTATCGCTGACGGACCCAGCCAGACCGGGGCAACGCCCTGGGTCGACAAGCTGCTGATGAAGCTGCGGCAGCGCGACGATGTCAGCGCGGCCGAGGAAGCTGCCCTCCGCTCCATCGTAGAGCCGCCGCAAGTCTACCCGGCGCGCAGGATGGTCATCGAGGAGAACGAGCCGTTGGACCGGTCGGGCCTCCTGGTCGACGGCCTTCTCGGGCGGGTGAAGAACATGCGGGATGGCCAGCAGCACATCAGCGAGTTGCACGTCCCCGGCGATTTCGCCGACCTGCACAGCTTCACACTCAAGCGGCTCGACCACGGCATCCTTGCGCTCACCGACTGCAGGATCGCCTGGACGAAACACTCCGCCATCGTGACGGCGATCGAACAGTTCCCGCACCTCGGGCGGCTATTGTGGTTTTCGACCAATTTGGACGCCGCCATCCACCGCGCCTGGACGGTGTCGCTCGGCCGCCGCGACGCCGCGGCGCGACTGGCCCACCTGCTGTGCGAACTGCAGGTTCGCCTGGAGGTCGTGGGGCTTGCCGATGCGACGGGTTACCCCCTGGCGTTGACGCAGAACGATCTCGCCAATTGCCTCGGCCTCACCTCGGTCCATGTGAACCGGGTGCTGCGCGAATTGCGTGAGCGTCGCCTGGTCACGTTTCGCGGCGGTCATGTCACCATCGCCGATCCGGCCGGGCTGAACGCCCTCGCCGATTTCAGTCCCGATTACCTCTTCCTCGAGAAGCGGCCGCGCTGACCGGCGCCTCCGGCGGGACATTCGGCGGGAAGAGCCCTTATCCCCTTCGGGGTCATGGACGGCCGGGTCCTGGACGCCGCCGCCTCGCCGCCATCGATGCCGTTGCGATCGCCGGCCGGCTCAGCGCTCGACATCCGCCTCCAGGAAATCCAGGAAGGTGCGGACCGCGCGGCTCTGATGCCGTTCGCGGTGGACGAGCAGGCTGAAATTGCGTTCGGGCAAGGTGCAATCGAGCCGCTGGATGAGCCCGGCCTTGCGGCGCGGCGTGGCGGCCACATCGGAAATCGGCGCGATCAGCTCGCCGCCTTCGACGGCGGCGAGCACCGCGCCGTTCGACGGCAGTTCCAGCCGGATGTCGAGATCGCCGATCGTCAACGCATAGTCGGGCAGCACCGTCGCGAAATGGTCGCGCGTGCCCGACCCCGGCTCGCGCATCACCCAGATCGCCTCCAGCATCTCGCTCCGTCCGATGGAGCGGCCGCCCAATCGGTGGTCCATCGCCGCATAGAGGCCGAGGCGGTCATGCCCCACCGTCCGCCCGTCGAGCACGGGGTGGTTCGTACGCCCCTCCACCACCGCCAGGTCGGCGTCCCCCGCCAGCACCGCCGACGCGGCCTGGGCGGTATTGCCGTCGACCATCGACAGGGTGATGCCGGGCCAGGCGACGGCAAAGCGCGCGAGATAGCGCGGAAGCCAGTATGTCGCGACTGTCTGGCTGGCGGCGACGCGAACCTCCCCCCGGACCGGCCCAGAAAGGTCGTCCAGAACGCGCCGGGCCTCCTCTGCGCGGGCCAGCACCGCCTTGGCCTCGGGCAGGAACAGCCGGCCGGCGCTGGTCAGTTCCAAGCCGCGCCCGATCCGGTCGAACAGCCGGCTGCCGTGGCGCCCCTCCAGGTTCGCGATCGCGGCGCTGACCGCAGGCTGCGACAGATGAAGGGTCGATGCCGCGCGGGTCATGTTCGAGCCCTCGGCGACGGCGACGAAAATGCGAAGCTGATCGAGGGTCATTCGATAGATTTAGTCTATCGTTTTCTTCTAATCAATCGATTGGATTTTTGGATATCCCAAGCCGATCTATCGATGATGATAGATGGGCTTTCAACCACGCATGTCGGCCGGCTGCTGCCGGGTCTTGCCCTCAGCGTCGGCGTCGCCATGGTGGCGCTCCTGCTGGGGAGGGTCGAGGCCGCCGCCGCCGGGCGTGCCTGGCTTGAGCCGCTTGTTCTGGCGATCCTGCTGGGCACGATCCTGCGCACGGTCCGCGCGCTGCCGGCCTCCTTTGCGCCAGGCATCGACTGGTCGGCGAGGACCGTGCTCGAGGTCGCCGTCGCGCTGATCGGGGCGACGATCAGCTTCGGCGCTGTGATGGCTGCGGGTTTAGGATTGCTCGGCGGCATCGTCGCGACGGTCGCCAGCGCGATCGGCCTGACCTTCCTGATCGGGCGAGCCTTCGGCCTGCCGTCCAAGATGGCAACTCTCGTGGCCTGCGGCAACGCGATCTGCGGCAATTCGGCAATCGCGGCGGTGGCGCCGGTGATCGATGCCGATGGCGAGGACGTTGCGACGGCGGTGGCCTTCACCGCGGTACTCGGCGTCGTCGTCGTGCTGTTGCTTCCGGTCGTCGCGAGTGTGTTGCGGCTCTCGCCGGCCGCGGGCGGAGCGCTGGCCGGGCTGACCGTCTACGCCGTGCCGCAGGTGCTGGCCGCAGCCGGCCCCATGGGTGGCGTCGCGGTGCAGGTCGGCACATTGGTGAAGCTGACCCGCGTGCTGATGCTGGGGCCGGTTCTGCTGCTGCTGTCGCTCTTCGCCCCGCGCGGTCCGCTTGCCGATCGCGGGGCGCGGTTCGACCGTCGGCGCTTTGCATCGATCGTGCCGTGGTTCATCATCGTCTTCCTGTTGCTGGCGGGGCTACGGTCGGCCGGTCTGTTGCCCGCCGGGCTGGTCGGCGCGGCGGACCATGTCGCCGGGTTCCTCACGATCGTCGCGATGGCGGCGCTGGGGCTTGGCGTCGACCTACGCAGCGTAGGGGCGGCGGGTCCGCGCGTGACGGCGGTGGTGACGCTTTCGCTGTGCCTGCTGGGGATGATCGCGCTGGTCGTCCTGTGGGCGACCGGCCTGGCCTGGAACGGCTGAGCGACGAACGGCTTGGAAAGGAAGCTGCATGGACCTGTTCGACACGATGATCAAAGCGCCCCTCGGCCGCCGGCAATTGCTGGCAGGGGCGGCGGCGGCGCTGGCGGTCCCCGCAGGCGCGCAGGGGCTGGTCGACCTGCGCCTGCCCGGCGGTCCGTCCAGCCGTCGGCTGGCGGCGGGCTTCCCCGGCAAGGGCGAGATGATCGTGCAGCGCGTTCATCCGCCGCTGCTCGAAACGCCGATGGAGGTGTTCGACGGCGATGTCTTCACGCCCAACGACCGCTTCTTCGTGCGTTGGCACTGGGCGGACATGCCCAGCGCGGTCGATGTCGGGAGCTTTCGCCTGACCGTCCATGGGTGCGTGCGCACGCCGCTGTCGATCGGGCTGACCCAGATCCTGCGCATGCCGCGGATCGAGCTGGCGGCGGTGAACCAGTGCTCGGGCAATTCGCGGGGCCTGTTCGAACCGCGCGTTCCCGGCGCGCAATGGGCGCACGGCGCGATGGGCAACGCCCGCTGGCTGGGCGTGCGTCTGCGCGACGTGCTCGACCAGGCGGGCGTGCTGCCCGGCGCGGCCGCGGTCCGTTTCGCCGGGCTCGACGGAGCGACCGTGGAGGGCGCGCCGCGCTTCGAAAAGGCGCTCGCCATCGACCATGCCCGCAGCGACGAGGTGATGATCGCCTTCGGCATGAACGGGGAACAACTGCCGCTGCTCAACGGCTTTCCGCTCCGTCTGGTCGTGCCCGGCTGGTATTCGACCTACTGGGTCAAGATGCTGTCGGATATCGAGGTTCTGGCCGCACCCGACGACCGCTACTGGATGGCGAAGGCCTACAGGATTCCCGCGACCCCGGGCGCCGATGTCGCGCCGGGTGCCAGGGATTTCCCGACGGTGCCGATCGGCCGGATGACGCCCCGGTCATTCATCACCGGCCTGCGCGAAGGGCAGGTGGTTCCCCTCCGCCCCGCCATTCCGGTCGGCGGGATCGCACTCGGCGGTGACACGGGTGTCGCGAAGGTCGAGCTGTCGGCCGACGGCGGACGAAGCTGGCAGTCCGCCGCGCTAGGCCCCGATCGCGGAAAGTACGGCTTCCGGCGCTGGGATATGGAGGTGACGCCGGCGGGCCCCGGTGCGATGACCCTGCTGGTGCGCTGTACCAACGACGCGGGAGAGGTGCAGCCGATGAAGCCGATCTGGAATCCCGGCGGCTTCATGCGCAGCAATGTGGAGGCGGTGACGATCGAGGTGCGGTCCGATGCATGACCGGATTGTCCTGGCCGCCGGGCTCTGCCTCCTCGGCGCAGCGATAGCGGTTCCGGCCGGATCGGACGCGGCGCCGCGGGCCGCCGTCAGCGGGCAGGGCTTCACGCTCAGGTCGACTTCGGTCGAGCTTCCCTATGACGAGCAGGCCTATCCCGACGGGCCGGGAGCGGAGGTGATGAACGCCAACTGCGCGTCCTGCCATTCGGCGAGCATGGTGCAGGTCCAGCCGAAGCTCACGCGCGACCAGTGGGCCGGGATCGTGCGCAAGATGCGCGAGGTCTACCACGCCCCCGTCGCCGACGAGGACGTTCCCGCGATCATCGATTATCTGGCGCGACTGTCTTCAGGCTGATCGGGCTTGCTGTGCGCGCATCCGGCGCACCGACGCGTTGAACACCATGTCCGAAAAGCTGCCCGAGGTCGCGAGCCGCAGCGCATCGTCCGCGCAGCGCTGCCGCACCTCGTCGGATAGGGGGGTATCGGCGCCGCCGGCCTGGCCCGCCATGCATTGTATCTCGGCCGCGCGCTGCACCGTCCACAACAAGGTGAAGGTCGCTGGGATCGACCGCTCGGCGACGGCGATGCCATGGTTGCGAAGCACCAGCACATGCTTGTCGCCGAGGCTCTGCAGCATACGGTCGCGCTCGTCGTCATAGAGGGTGATCCCCTCGAAATCATGATAGGCGACCCGGCCGAACAACTGTGCGCCATAGAAATTGTCGTGGCTGATCCCCTCGCGCTTGACCGCCACCGCGGACACCGGATTGGTGTGGGTGTGCGCGACGCAAGCGACGTCCGGACGGTTTTCGTGGATGACGCCATGGAGCGCGAAGCCGGCGGGGTTGCCGGGATAGGGTGAGGGCTCGACCAGCTTGCCGTCGATCCCGACCTTGATCAGGTTCTCGGGCGTGATCTCCTCGTAGAGCAGGCCGAACGGGTTCATCAGATAATGGTGCTCGGGGCCCGGGACGCGCACCGAGATATGGTTGAAGATGATCTCCGACCAGCCGAGATGCACGACGAGGTGATAGAAATCGGTGAGCTGGCGGCGAAGCGCAGCTTCGTCGAGGGGCTGTTGGTTGGTCGTGGCCATCTGGCATCTGCCTGCTATTTGTCCATGGTGCGGACGTCGTCTACCGCGAACTGGTCGGTCGCAGCAATCGGCACTTTCTGTATCGGCGCTGACAGGCTTTGAGCAACATGGCCCCACGTCGATCTCGGCAAACGGCTTCAGGACGAGTTCGGCGCGGCCGCCTGGCTTACGCTGGACGGTCCGGCCCCTCGGGACGGTGCGAGATGCAATAGACCGCAACGATGCCGAGCGTGATGGCGACGGCGAAGCCGAACTCGCCAATCGCATAGGCGGTCGCCCCGCCGGTCGGCCCGGTCAGCGGGTTGAACACCGACTGGATGAAGAGGTTATGGCTCGCGTGCAGCATCGCGCACGGCCAGACGCTGTTCGAACGCAGCCTGATCCAGCTCAGCACGAAGCTGCTCCCCAATACGAGGAGGGTGAAGAAGCTCAGGCCGTACCACCAGGGGGTTCCGCCGTTGTAATCGGCGAACAGCAACAGCGGAAAATGCCAGGACGCCCAGATCAGCGCGACGATCACGGTGCCGCCGACGAAGCCGAAGCGGGAGATCAGCCGCGGGGCGAGGAAGCCGCGCCAGCCGATCTCCTCGCCCAAGGCAAAGGCGACACCGCGGATCAGGCCGGCGGTCGCCGCCAGCGCGACATAGGCGAGGATGACCATCGCGGCCGACGCGCCCGGCCAGCCCAGCATCTCCGCGATCCTGGCGACGTTGGCGGATGGCGCGAAGCTGCCCAGGCCGGTGAGCCAGATCGCCGCATAGGCCGCCGCCGCATAGCCGAGCGGAATGAGATAGGCGCGCAGATTCCACTGCCAGCCGCCCCAGTTCCAGCCGAGCGTGGCAAAATTCCTCCGGTAGATCAGCATCGTCAGGATAGCCGCCGTGCCCGGCGACCACATCAGGCCGCCGACATACAGCATATTCCCGCCAGCCACATTCCCCGTCGCGATGATCGGCGCGTAGAACAGCGTGCTGAGCGCCACGGTCAGCGCCAGGAAGGTCGCCACCTCTCCAGTCGATCGTTCGTCCGACGTCATCTTCAGCCCTCCTCCCTTCAGCATCACGCCCTCCCCCGGCTCAGTTCCGCCGCAACCGATCCGGTGCGAGATCCGCCTGTCGTACGCCCTGGGCGAGAAGGTCGGGCGGAAGATCGCCGTGCTGGGCGAGCGCGGCGGCGGCGCGCGCCAGCGCGGGCGCGGTCTGAATTCCGTACCCGCCCTGGCCGGCCAGCCAGAAGAAGCCCTCGGCCTCAGGATCGAAGCCGACGACAGGGGTCCGGTCGGCGACGAAACTGCGCAGTCCCGCCCAGCTTCGCTTGGTGCGTCGGACGTCCAGTTTCAGCGCCTCCTCGGCGCGATAGATGGCGGTGGCGATGTCCAGCTCATCGGGCTGGGCGTCGCACGGGTCGCTCGGCGTCTCGTCGGCCGGGGAGACGAGCAGCAACCCCGCATCGGGCTTCACGTAGAATTCCTCGTCGATGTCGATCATCATCGGCCACTTGTCGGTCGCAGCGCCTTGCGGCGGATCGACGAGAACGGCGGTGCGGCGATAGGGCTGCAGTCCGATCGGCGCCACGCCCGCCAACGCAGCCACGGCGTCCGCCCAGGCGCCCGCCGCGTTGATGACGACGGGTGCGCGCAGGCGGCGGGATCCGGCGGCGACGCGCCAGCCGCCGTCCTCCCGCACCATGGCGTCCACCGGAGCCTCGGTAATCAGCGTGCCGCCGCGTCGCCTGAACAGGCGCAGATAGCCCTGGTGCAGCTCATGAACCTCGATGTCCATCGACTGGGGTTCGAGCACACCCGCCACCACGAAGTCGGCCCGGATCTGCGGGCACAGCTCGGTCAGTTGCTCGCCCGAAAGCCGCCGTGTCACCGGCGCGATGTCGGGCAGGGCGGCGAAAGCATCGAGTTGCTCGAGCTGCGCGGCGGAGGCGAGAAACAGGCTTCCCCGCTGTCGCACCAGATCGGTCTCGCTGAAGTCCTGAGGCGGATCGAGGAAAAAGGGTCGGCTGGCGCGCGACAGCGCCCGAACGGTCTCGTTCCCATAAATCTCGGAAAAAAGCGCGGCCGAGCGGCCCGTCGAGTGGAAGCCCGGATGATCCTCGCGTTCGAGCAGGATCACTCTCGCCTCGGCCGCCAGCAGAGCTGCTACCGAGGCGCCTGCGATTCCGGCACCGATCACAATGAAGTCGCTGTCCATAAGTCGTTGGGGCTCCTAATCTTTCCCCGGGGGACCGGCCGTCGGGCCGTAAGCCTGTCATCGAGCTTAGGCGATCGTAGTGAATTATCCAATTAGAAAAATTATCTCTATATAGGATTATATTCTAATCCGCCTGGATGTGCTCCCTAATCGCCGCTCGTCGCGCCGGGGAGGCGCGCCATCGCCGCCAACCGTAAACCTTCGGCGCGTCAGCGTAGGCGGGATCGCTGGGGTCGAAAGCGGCAATCCCCCGTATCAGGTTCGCGGTCATGGGTGAATTCTCTGGTCAGGTCGGTTCTGTTGAATTAGCGTTATGCGAAGGCAGTCACCGCCGGACCTGGGCGGCCCGGGGCGGTGGCCGGCTCGAGGAAGGGGATAATGTTTTTCTGAATGAGAGAGGGAAAGACGCTCGGTAGCCTGGTGGTCGCGATCCGGCGCCGGCACGACTGGACGCTCAAGCAAATGAGCGAGGTCGTCGGGATTCCGCTGTCCACGCTGGGAAAGGTCGAGAGCGACAAACTGTCGCTCAGTTACGACAAGATCCAGAAGGTGGCGCAGCGGCTAGGCATGTCGATGGCCGATTTCTTCAGCCAGTCCGATGAGGCAGAGCGCAGCGCGAAGCCGGTGACGGCGCGTCGCAGTTTGATGGACGCCGGCAACTCCGTGCGGATCGAGACGCAGAACTATCGATATGACTATCTCTGTTCGGATCTGACCCGCAAGCGGATGGTCCCGATCATCAGCGAGATCAAGGCTCGCACCCTCGAGCAATTCGGGGAACAGGTGAGCCATCCAGGCGAGGAATTCATCTATGTGCTGGAGGGCGCCATCCAGGTCCACCTGGAGTTTTACGCGCCGACCGTGATCCGGCAGGGCAAAGGCATCTACATCGACAGCCAGATGCGCCACGCCTATGTGCTGCACGAATGCGACAGGGCGGTGGTGCTGGCCGTCTGCGCGGGTGACGATCCCGATCTGGAGAAGACCCTCGTCGGCCTAGCCGAAGCCGATCGCGCGTCGATCTAGCGCCCGGCCGGCCGCCGCGCCTCCCCCGGGGGCCGTCCGGGACCTCGCATAACGGGCGAGGGGCCCGTCACGCGTGACACCAGGCATCATATTCGGGGTTTTATTCGACACTGAAGCGCCGCGCGCCCGAAGTGGCGCCGATGCGGCTTCGGCGATGTTTCTTAATAGTGAATATTTCTCCCATAAGAAAACATTCTTTGCAGTCTGGAGAAATGTCGATATGCAAGCGGGCAAGGTCGGGAGGTGATCCATGTACGCGACGGCGAAAACCAATTCGCTCTCTCTGGGACTGGCGTTGGCCATGGCTCTGGTGTGGCCGCCCGCGCCGGTGGTCGCCGCTCCCAAGGCCGCCATTGCCGCTGTGGCAGTCGACGGGAGCGAGGCGACGGCGTTGCCGCCGGGCACCCGTATCGGCGATTATGTCGGCGAAGACGTGATGATCCCGATGCGCGACGGCGTCCGCCTCCATGCCCAGGTGTGGCGGCCGGTCGATGCCAAGGGGGTACTGCCGATCCTGATGCAGCGATCGCCCTATGGCTTCGAGCTGGAGCGGCTGAAGAAATCCTTCGTCGGCGAATATAGGGAGCTTTCGCAGGAAGGCTTCATCTTCGTGTTCCAGGACATCCGCGGGCGCTTCGGATCGGAAGGCGAGTTCGTGATGCTCCGCCCCATGGTGACCGGGGCCGCCGGGATCGACGAGTCCACCGACACCTATGACAGCATCGAATGGCTGACCAAGAACCTGGCCGACAACAACGGCAAGGTCGGTATCTTCGGCATTTCCTATGGCGGCTGGACGTCGGCGATGGCCGTGATCAAGCCGCATCCGTCGTTGAAGGCGGTGTCGGTGCAGGCATCGCCCGAATCGATGTTCATCGGCGACGATTTCCACCACAACGGGGCCTTCCGGCTCGACTATGCGTGGGAATATTCCGCCGCGCTGGAAACCGACGGCCGCACGCTGAAGCCTTTCGATTTCGGCAAGGACGACATCTATGGCTGGTTCCTCGAGCAGGGCGAGTTGGCGAAGCTCGATCGGGTCCATATCGGCCGGCCACTGCCCACGTGGCAGAACTTCGTCCGCCATCCCAACTATGACGCCTTCTGGCGCGAGCAGGAAACCTCGGTGCGGATGCCGAAGACGGTCAAGGTGCCGAACCTGATCGTCGCAGGCTGGTGGGACCAGGAGGATTTCTACGGACCGCTCGAGATCTACCGCAATCAGGAAAAGGGGGACCGCCACGGGCGCAACTTCATCGTCATCGGCCCCTGGTACCATGGCGGCTGGGCACGGGGCGACGGCAGTCACTACGGCCCGTTCGATCTCGGCTCGCCTACCGCGACCTATTTCCGCTCGGACGTCGAGACCCGCTGGTTCCGACATTGGCTGAAGGGCGAGGGCAAGCTCGACCAGCCCGAGGCGCTGGTGTTCCAGACGGGCGGCAACAGCTGGAAGCGCTACCGCCAATGGCCCCCGCGAGACGGCGTCGCGAAACGCAACCTCTATCTCCATGCCAATGGCAAGTTGTCCTTCGAGCGGCCGGCGCCGACGGAGAGCCGGCCCGACAGCTTCCTGTCCGATCCGGCCGACCCGGTTCCCTATCGCGAGCGACCGATCCAGCCCTTCCTGGCGGAAAAGTCGACATGGCCCGAATGGTTGGCCGACGACCAGGTGCCTTTTGCGAAGCGCAAGGACGTCCTGTTCTGGCAAACCGATCCCCTGGAGGAGGATGTCGCCATCGTCGGCGAAATCGCCGCCCGTCTGTTCGCGAGCACCACGGGCAGCGATGCCGACTGGGTGGTCAAGCTGATCGACGTCTACCCTTCCGACGAAACGGTTCCGGAAGCGCTGCGCGGGCGGCAGATGATGATCGCCAACGACGTGTTCCGCGGTCGATTCCGCAAAAGCCTGTCGCAGCCAGAGGCGATCACGCCGGGGGCGGTGCTTGATTATGACATCGACCTCCACGCCGCCGCGCATCTGTTTCGCAAGGGGCATCGCATCGCGGTACAGATCCAGAGCAGCTGGTTCCCGCTGATCGACCGCAACCCGCAGACCTTCGTGCCCAACATCCTCGAGGCGAAGCCCGGCGATTTCACGGCGCAGACTCACGCCGTCTACCATGATCCGGACCGGCCTTCGGCGATCGCGGTGAGCGTGGAGACGGCGCGTCGATGAGCGCTGCCGCAAAACATGGTTTCGTCGCGGACGGAGGCCGAGGGGGCTTTCCGCGCGCGTGGGCGCGTTGATGCGCATGTGATCCGAGAGCCTGGGCTCCACGTCCCCCGCGAGGACCGGAGTTCATGCTTCCCGCTGGCCCGAGGAGCAAGATGATGACCCAGCTTTCCCGTCGCACGCTTTTGCAGGGGGCCGCCGCGAGCGCCGCCGCGCTCGGCTTTCCAATGATCAATCGGGGCTATTTCGCGCTCCATGCGGCCTCGCCGCATCGCTATTCGCGGCGTGCCGTGGACCTGATGGAGCGCGCGCTGGTGATCGACATGCTGGCGGTGCTGAAGATCGATGGCCGACCGCAAGCCTATCAGGGAAGGATGGACGCCAAGACGGCAGCCGAGTTCCGCGACAGCGGAATCACCGGCTTTCACCAGTCGATGGGTTTCATGGGGCCGACGGCGCGCGAGGACGTGCTGACCTGGATCGGCGAATCCGCCGGGTTCGCCGCGCGCAACGACGATGTTTTCCTGCTCGTCGACAGGGCCGACGATCTCCGGCGCGCCAAGAAGGAGCGGCGCTGCGCCGTCATTCTGGGCGTCCAGAACTCCGAGCACTTCAGAAACACCGACGACGTGAAGACCTTCTACCAGCTCGGTCAGCGCTGCTCGCAGCTCACCTATAATGCCCAGAACCTGCTCGGATCGGGATCGACCGAGCGGGTCGATGGCGGCGTCACCGACTTCGGCGTGTCGATCATCGGGGCGATGAATGGGGTCGGCATGCTCGTGGACGTATCGCATTGCGGAGATCGCACGACGCTCGACGGCATCGCGCTCTCGTCGGTGCCGATCGCGATCACCCACGCCAATTGTCGCGCGCTGGTCGATCATCCGCGTTGCAAATCGGACGAGGCGATCAAGGCGCTGGCGGCGAAGGGCGGCGTAATGGGGATCACCGGGGTGCGCAACTTCGTCAGTGCGAAGGAGCCGACCGCCGTTCCGCAGATCGTGGACCATATCGACCATGTCGCGCGGCTGGTTGGCGTCGAGCATGTCGGGATCGGATCCGACGCCGATCTCAACGGCTATGACGACATGCCGAAGGAGGATTACGAGAAGCTGAAGGCCGGCTACAAGGCGAGCTACGCCTTCCGCGGGAAGATCGACACCGACGGCTTCGATCATCCGCGCAAGATGTTCGACCTGACCGAGGAACAGATCCGCCGGAGCTATTCCGACGAGCATATCGTCGCGATCCTCGGCGGCAATTTCTTCCGCCTGCTGTCGCAGACCTGGAAGTGACGATGGAATCCGGCGTCAACGGTGGGAGCGGAGACCGTGAGGAATCCAGCTGGTTCCAGCGCTTCCTGCTGCCGGGCTTCGCCTTCAAGGCGGTGGTGATCGGCGGCGGCTACGCCACCGGTCGAGAACTGGCCGAATTCTTCCTGCCGAGCGGACCGTGGGGGGGCGTAGCCGGGATGCTGCTGGCGATGCTGGTCTGGAGCCTGGTGTGCGCGGTCACCTTCGCCTTCGCACGTTCGGTGCAGGCTTATGACTATCGCACCTTTTTCGAAAGGCTGCTGGGGCCCGGCTGGATATTGTTCGAGATTGCCTATGTCCTGTTCGTCATCCTGATCCTGTCGGTGTTCGGCGCAGCTGCCGGGGCGATCGGCGAGGCCGTGTTCGGCTGGCCTCGCATCGCGGGGACCTTGTGCCTGGCGGCGGCGATGGCGGGCTTCGCCACCTTCGGCAACAAATCGGTCGAGCGGCTCTTCAAATATGTCTCCTTCCTGCTCTACGCCGTCTACGCGCTGTTCGTGATCCTGGCGCTGGGCCGCTTCGGCGACCGCATCGCGGCCAATTTCGCGTTGCCTGCCAGCGGCGACGGGTGGGCGGCCGGCGGACTGGCCTATGCCGGCTACAACATCGTCGGCGCAGTCGTGATCCTGCCGGTGGTGCGGCACATGGGCAGCCGCCGCGACGCGATCGTTGCCGGGCTGGTCGCGGGGCCGCTCGCCATGCTGCCGGCCTTGCTGTTCTTCACCTGCATGATCGCCTTCTACCCCGGCATCGCGCAGGAGACGC
Source organism: Sphingomonas sp. Root720 (assembly GCF_001428605.1). Classification (GTDB taxonomy): domain Bacteria; phylum Pseudomonadota; class Alphaproteobacteria; order Sphingomonadales; family Sphingomonadaceae; genus Rhizorhabdus. The sequence goes on along the minus strand of NZ_LMID01000013.1, from coordinate 126,619 downwards.
TTCCGTCCGACTTCATGCTCCAGCAGCTTCGCCTGCCGCTGTTCCACCTGCTGTTTCAGCTTATGATCTTCTCCGCCCTGCTCGAAAGCGGCACCGGCTCCGTCCACGCGATCAACGAGCGCATCTCGGCGGTGTGGCGAAAGCGGCACGGCGTCGATCTGTCGGCTCGCGCTCGCGCGCTGATCGCGCTCGGGCTGCTGATCGGCTGCATTTTCGTGGCGAACCATTTCGGCTTGGTGACGCTGATCGGCAGCGGTTACCGCTTTCTCGCCTATGCGCTGCTCGCGGTCTACGTGCTGCCCGTCCTGACGATCGGTGTCCTGCGGCTCGTCCGCTCGGGCTGAGCGCGCATGGGCCGTCGATGCGACAGACAATTCTCCGCAGCCGCGATGATGCCGGCAGGAAGTGCTTCCTGCCCCGACCGGCTCGACGATCGCCGGACGGATGCGTCGCCGGCTTCCTGGCGAACGACGTGTCTTACCTAGGACCGCAAGGCGGCATGCAGGCCCATGAACGACGACAAGACCCTTCACGCATGGTTTGACCGGGAGATATTTCCTCTCGAAAGAATGCTGATGGCTTTCATCCGTCGCAACTCGCCGGCCGGGACCGACCTTGCCGATGTGCGGCAGGAGATCTACGAGCGCGTGTTCGTCGCCGCCCGCGCGGAAATGCCGCGAAATCCCCAAGGATATCTTATCACCGTCGCGCGCAACTTCCTGATCGACCGGGCAAGGCGGGCCCGCATCGTGTCCGTGGAAATCTTCGCCGATCTGGAGGACGCGAGCAACGACGTGGATATTTTCGCCACCGAAAGACAGCTGAACGCTCGCGACGAACTGCGCCGGACGCTCGATGCCGTAAGCCGGTTGCCGCCCCGCTGCAGGGAGGTCGTCCGCCTCCGCAAGGTCGAGGGGCTGTCCACCAGGGAGGTGGCGGAATGCCTGGGGGTCAGCCTGTCCACCGTCGAAAAGGAGACGCAATCGGGTATACGCGCGATCGTGGATTTTCTCTCGGGAGATGATAGTAAGGCGAGCCGATTGCCGGCGGTATCCAGATTGCTCCGGAGGCGTCAGGGATGACCGACCAACGTAAGACAGAGGAGGAGGCCGCGCACTGGCTCTGCCTTCGGCAGGAACCCGGCTGGCGCGAGGCCGATCAGCAGCATCTCGACGACTGGCTCGCCGAGAGGGTCGCGAACAAGATGGCCTATTGGCGCCTGAGCTATTGGTGGCAGCAGGCCGACCGCATCGTTGCCGTCGGCGATACCGCCTTCGCGGATCCCCGGGGCACGACGCGAACGGGCGCGCCGCCATGGACGGCTTTCGCGATCGCGGCTTCGATCGCGATGATGTTCGCGTTCGTCGGATTCCACGCCCTGCACGATCGCTATCCCGGCGGGGCGGGAGGGTCGTTTGCCCAGCAGCGCATCGAAACACGGGTCGGAGGCCGCAAGATCGTGCCGCTCGACGACGGCAGCAGGATCGAACTGAATACCGCGACGCTTTTGCGCGCGGCCGTCACCGCCGAGCGGCGCGAGGTATGGCTCGATCGGGGCGAGGCCTATTTCGAGGTCAGACACTCGGACAAGGTCCCGTTCACGGTGCATGCGGGGCTGCGCACCATCACCGTCCTGGGCACGAAATTCTCCGTCCGGCGCGATGGCGGCAATATCACGGTATCGGTGGTGGAAGGCCGCGTTCGGATCGACGAGGCTGGAGGCGAGGGGGCGGAGGTCCCGTCGACGACGATCACGAGGGGCAACATCGCGAAGATCGAGGGTCCATCCACCTATGTCGCCACCAAGGCGTCGGATCTCGTCGCGGATACGCTGGCATGGCGTGGCGGCATGCTCAGTTTCGAGCAGTCGACGCTCGGCGACGTCGTGGCCGAGTTCAACCGCTACAACCAGCGCAAGATGGTCATATCGGACGCCGAGGCGGCATCGATCCGGGTCGGCGGCAATTTCAGCGTCTCGAACGTCGACGGGTTCACGCGCTTCTTGCACAACACTTTCGGTCTGGAAGTTCAGGCGACGGCGGACGAGATAAGAATTTCCAGCTGAATTTTTACGGGTTCGCGGCATCGGTTCGTCTTCCCCTTCAGAGTGGACAATCCACGAAGGGGGGAGACAATAATGGCATTTTCAAAGTTCGGTCCGGCTCTCGCGGCGAGCGTCAGCGTGGTCTGCGTCGGTGCTCCCGCACAGGCCCAGATGCGCGAATTCGATATCCCGGCCGGCAATCTGAAGCAGGTGCTCGAGCAATATGTCCGCGAGACGAGGCAGCAGATCCTCTACCGGATTTCGGACGTTCGGGCGAAGCACAGCCCCGGCGTGAGAGGTTCGATGACCGACGAGGCCGCCCTGAGAGCGCTGCTCGTCGGCACCGGGTACGAAGTCCAGGCCGATCCTTCGGGCGCCTTCGCGATCGGTCGCGCGGGAAACGGCAGGTCGGCGGGTTACGGCCCAACGAGCGCGACGACCCCTTCGCCCGACGCATATAGCGGGGAAGGGGAGATCATCGTCACCGCCACCAAGCGCGATACGCGGCTTCAGGATACGCCTGCGGCCATTTCCGCCTTCTCCACCGAAAGCCTCGACCGGTCCGTCATCCGCAACGCCACCGATATCGCGGCCTACACGCCCGGCCTGACGGCTTCGACCAATCTCGGCGGCACCTATTCGATCCGCGGCATCTCGAGCGACCTGCTCAGCATCTCGGCGGATTCGTCGGTCGCGACCTATGTCGACGGCGTCTATTTCTCCCGGCAGACCAGCAATCAGATCCCGTTCGCCGATGTCGAGCGCGTCGAGGTCCTGCGCGGTCCGCAGGGGACGATCTATGGCCGCAACGCCACTGGCGGCGTCATCAGTTTCGTGACCAAGGCGCCGTCCCGGGAATTCGAAGGGTCGGCCAACGCCGAGATCGGAAATCTCGAACATTTCCAGGGAGGGCTCGCGCTGAGCGGCCCGCTGGTGGAGGACAAGATCCTGTTCCGCATGTCCGCCGAGGCCTCGAAGCGGGATGGATATGTCCGCAATGTCGGCCCGGGCGGGGGCAAGGGTAATGACGAGGATTACCAGAGCTTCCGCGGCAAGCTGCAGTTCAACCTTGCGGAGACGCTGAAGCTGACGCTGGCCGGCGACTATTTCCGCCAGCGCCAGGGATTTCCGATCGATCAGCTGCTGGCTCTCGGGGGCGCCGGTGCGGGGGCCCTGCCGCCGGCCGGAAAGTTCGAGGCTGTCATAAATGGCGACGTGGTCGACACGTTCGACAATCGCGACTTGTACGGCGCCTCGGCGACGATCGACTGGTCAGCCAATGACGCCATCGCCGTCAAATCCATTACCGCTTATCGCGACACCAAGACCGCGATCTTCACCGATGACGATGCGACCACCCTGTTCCGGTCGCATTCCTATATCGCCGAGAGATCGAAGACCTTCACGCAGGAGGTCTATGCGAACAGCACTGGCCACGGCCGGCTGGACTATCTGTTCGGTGCGAATTTCCTGTCCGAGAAGGCCGATCAGGATCTGAGGGACGCGGCCGACAGCGGGGTGACATTTTTCCCGGCCGATGCGAGTTCGCGGGCCTGGGCCGCCTATGGCGAAGTGGGCTATGCCCTGACCGATCAGCTCCATATCGGCGCAGGCGCTCGCTACAGCCACGAGCATCGCGAACTCAGCAACTCGCTCGACTTCGACGATGGTACCGGTCGCGTCAATCTCTTCACGAGCACGCGCCGAAAAGGGTCGTGGAACTCCTTCACGCCGAGCTTCACCATCGACTATAAGGTGAGCGAGAACACGCTCCTCTATACGTTGGCGACCAAGGGATTCAAAAGCGGCGGCTTCGCATCGCTGGGGCTCGAAGAGGAGGGCTTCTCCCCGGAAACGGTGTGGAACTACGAAGGCGGGATCAAGACGAAGCAGCTCGATGGTGCGCTTATCTTCAATCTGGCCGCCTTCTACTCCGACTATCGCGATCTTCAGCGCCGGGTGGGCAACAGCCTCTCGACCCTGCGGCTCGTCAATGCCGCGTCGGCCCGGCTTTACGGCGTGGAGGTCGAGACGACGATCAAGCCGATCCGGGCTTGGACGATCTACGGAAACTATGCCTATCTGAACGCCGAATATAAGGACTTCCAGACGGCCATTCCCGAAGCGGTCGATCCGATCACCAATCCCGACGGTGCCGTCAATCTCAAGGGCCAGCCTCTCGAACGATCGCCCAAGCACAAGTTCAGCGTCGTGAGCAGCTATGACATCGGCTTGCGCGACGGGGCCGCGATCGAGCTGACCGGCAGCGTGACATACCAGACCAAGATCACCTTCCGGTCGGGTCGCGGCGCGCTTTACGAGCAGCCCGATTTCGCCTTGTTCAACGCCGCCGTGACGTACCGGCCCGACAGCAAGAACTGGTCGGTGCAGCTCTACGGCAGCAATCTGACCAACGTGGAGCACTTCCTCAACAAGGAGGGTGGGCCGACCGCCGAAGCCGCCGCTTCGGGATATTCGGGCCTGCCAAGGACATATGGCGTCCGCGTGCGTCTCGATTTCTGAGGCCGGTCGGGAGGCGATAGTTTTTCGCCTCCCGCCAGCCTTTGGTTCTAGCTTTCTTGTTTCGCAAGCTCGCCCCGGGGGAGACGTCCATGTATCGGAGCTTGAAGACCCTCGGCCTCTGCGCCGCCGCTTTGCTGATCGTCGCCCAGAGCGGATCGGGCTCGGCCGAAGCTCCCGAGCTTCCTTCGCCCGTAAAGAGCGAGGCCATTTTCAGCTATCACGAATATATGGTCCCGATGCGCGACGGGACGAAGCTTCAGACCGTCGTGCTTCGTCCGCTCTGGCTGAAGGGCCGCAAGCTTCCGATGCTCGTCAAGCGGACGCCCTATGGGGTGCCCGAGCAGGCTTGGCAAACGATCCCGATGGAGCAGGCGGAGCTCGCGAAAGACGGATATATATGGGTCTTTCAGAACCTGCGGGGCCGCTTCAAGTCGGAGGGCGTGTTCAACGTATCCACGAAGATCGACGTGACCAACCCGAATGCCGTCGACGATGCCACCGATTCCTACGACACCATCGACTGGCTCATCAAACATGTCCCCGACAATAATGGTCGCGCCGCGCTGTACGGCATCTCCTATTCCGGCCTGACGGCGGGGATGGCCCTGACCCGCCCGCATCCCGCCCTGAGGGCGGTCAGTTCGCAGGCTGCGCCCGTCGATCAGTTCATGAACGACGACCTGCATCATAATGGCGCCCTGCGTCTCAGCTACGCGTTCGAATATGCGGTGCTCGAACAGTCGGAAAAATTCTCCAACGCCCCATTCAAGTTCGACAACTACGATACCTACGACTGGTATTTGAAGCTCGGTCCCGTCTCCAACGGCTCGCGGTATCTGAACAAGGATCTCCAGCTCTGGACCGACATCCTGTCGCATCCCGATTATGACGAATATTGGAAGAACCAGGTGTGGACCCGGTCCATCACCGCCGCGCGGGTGCCGACGCTGACCGTGGCTGGCTTCTGGGATCAGGAGGATCCCTGGGGGCCTTGGCAACTCTATCATGCCGCCGAGCGCAGGGATCCCCGCAACCTGAACGTCATCGTTGCCGGCCCCTGGACCCATGGCAGCTGGAGCCGCGACCCCAAAGGTGCCACGATCGGGGAAATCCCGCTCGGAGGGCATGAGACCTCGGCCGAGTTCCGGTCGCAGATCGAAGCGCCCTTCTTCGCCTACTGGCTTCACGACAAGGGGAAGCGGCCCGATTGGGGCGCGCGGATTTTCGAAGCCGGGTCGAATATGTGGCGGAACTATGCCAGCTGGCCGCCCAAGGAGGCGAAGCCGACCCATCTCTATTTCCACGGCGACGGGAGCCTGTCCTTCGATCCGCCCACCGCCCGCGAACGAACGACGACCCGGACATATGTTTCCGATCCGGCGAACCCCGTGCCCTATCGCCAGCGTCCGATCACCTCGACGTTCGACACGGTCGGATGGGAGCATTGGGAAACGCGCGACCAGCGCTTCGTCGACCACCGGCCGGACGTGCTCAGTTACCAAAGTGCGCCGCTCGACCATGATATCAGGGTGGCGGGAGAGGTGGCGGCAAGCCTCTTCGCCTCCACCAGCGGCACCGATGCCGACTTCGTCGTGAAACTGATCGACGTCTACCCCGAGGACGGTCCGGACGAGGCGCTGCGGGGCTATCAGTTTCCCATGGCGATGGAGGTGCAGCGCGGCCGCTTCCTCGACGGCTACGACCATCCGCGCGCACTGACTCCCGATCGGCCGCGCGAATGGCGGATATCGCTGCGCGACCGGGATTATGTCTTCAAGAAGGGCCATCGGATCATGGTGCAGGTCCAGTCGAGCTGGTTCCCGATCATCGACCGCAATCCGCAGACGTTCGTGCCCGATATTCCCCGTGCGCGCGAGCAGGACTTCCAGAAGGCGACGCAGACCATCTATTCCTCCGCTCGAATGGCATCATCGATCATCGTTCCCGTTATCGCCGGTCAACAATGATCTCGACGGACCGGGCGATGGCCGGCGAGGCCGGCTGCTCGGGCGGGTCGTCCGACATTCACGGGGGGGCGCCAGGTCTTCGCGCGAACCGGTCATGCGTCGGACCCAAGAGCATATCCCCAGCCTCGGCGGACCGGATATTACCCGGGCCGCAGACGGGTTCAGATCGGCGCTTCGGTATATCCACGGTAAACTCGGCGGCACTACTTTCTTTCAGCAGATCGATATGGTGGCGGACCCGGATGACCCGCGCGATCTGTTCGGAATGCTGCAACGCGCGGCGGCCTGATCCCGATAGAGCGCGCAGCGATCGGTGATACCCAGCGAGAAGAGTGATCGCGTTCGTGGTCGATCATCATGCGCACTGCCCGCTCGCGAACTTCGGGCGAAAATTTGTCGTCGTCTTGCTCGTACAGGCTCCACCTTCTCAAGAGGTGGGGCCTCCGGCAAACCCGACTTGCTTCAGTGATCGACGGACTCGCTAAATAGTTTGAGGCGACGCCGGTGTTCGAGCGCGGAGAGCAGGCCGGGGCAGGAGATGGAGCGCCCCCCAAGCCAGGGCAATGGTAGTCACCGGCCATAAGCCGTCCAGAGCCGCTATAGATATCAGGAACGCCGCCGCCGCCAGGCAAAGATTTTGACTCAGTCGATCGGCCATACCGGACCAATAGGAGAAGCTGACCAAACCCAGACCTATCAGCGACGCGCCAAAAGCGTGGGCCGAATGAAGGAGCAAGGTGGGGGAGGGGACTATCGGCGATGCGCCGATCAGAAGCGTTGGAGCGAGATAGAGGGTGGTGCCGACCAATATCGGGAGCGCACTGACGCAGGCGGCGACGAGTATCCGGCGCGGCAATCGCCTGCTCAGTCCAGAACAGTAAATGCCAAGACAAACGGCCCAAAATGCGTGCAGGATCACATAAGTCCAGCGTTCCGGGGTGGCAAGCGAGGTGAACTGCGCGCGGATCGCCTCTATGGTCATCAAGCTATTATAAGCAAACGGGCCAAGCATGGCCGCAAACTTTTGATCTGCCCACAACCAGGCGGCGGCCAGAGCGGCGAGACCAAAAGGAAGAACGATGGTGCCGCGTCCCTGGACGATCTGCAGCATCAATGTGCCGCCGGCATTGGCCTCGACGGTGCGGGCAGTGCCATCGGGCGATATGATCCAGAACGTGGCGGTGATCAGAGCGAAGAAGGCGAAGCTCGCCAGAGCAAAGCGCAGCCAGCGCGCGCCGCGTCGTCGCCAGGCGACGACCGTGAAGAGGAGCGCGCACAGCAAGGCTGCTGCTGCAAGCTTGAACATGACGGCTCCTCCTCGGTCCTGCCCTGTCGGCCTGCGTCTTAGTAGGTCCAGCTCAGCCGCGCGCCATAGGTTCGCGGCGCACCGGGAATGCCCGAGGGGACCGGCCCGCTGGTGTAGACGTTGAGGACATATTCGCGCTTGGTCAGGTTGCGGCCCCACAGCTCGAAGGTCCAACGCTCGCCGGCCTTGTAGCCGATCGCGGCGTTGACCAGACCATAGGCGTCCTGCCCGATCACCGGCGAGTTGATCACGGTGAAATATGTCTGGCTGCGGCGCGAATATTCGCCGCGCACATAGGCCGAACCATTGTCGCTGATGCGATGCTCATATTGCGCGGCGAAGTTCATCGTGAACTTGGGCGCGTTGTTGAGTCGGTTGCCGCTGGCGTCGATCGTCGCGGTGCCGCCGATCGGAGCGCCCGGATAGTCCTTATATGTCGCGTCGAGATAGGCGAAGTTGGCCGTCAGGTTCAGGCCGGGGACCGGCTTGGCGGTCAGTTCCAGCTCGACGCCCTTCACCGTCGCCGAGGCGGCGTTGACGATGTCGGTCACGCCGGGGCTGATGAAGGCGTTGACCTGCAGATCCTTGTAATCATAGCGGAAGGCGCTGAGGTTCGCGAGCAGCCGGTTGTCGAGTAACCGGGTCTTCAGGCCCGCTTCATAGCTCCACAGCGTCTCGGGATCGAAGCCCTGTGCGGCGCTGGCCGAGTTGAAGTTGAAGCCGCCGCTCTTGAAGCCGCGCGTCACCGACGCATAAGCGAGGATCGCTTGGGTCGGAGTCCAGTTCAGGCCGAATTTCGGGGTGAAGGACTTGAACTTGCGCGAGGCCGCATAGGTGATGAAGGGCAGTGCGACGTTGGTCGACACGAAGCGCCGGTCGATCGACTGGGTGAAGTCCTTCGTTTCTTCCGAATAGCGCCCACCCAGCACCGCCGACAGGGTGTCGCTGAAGCGATAGGTGCCCTGCGCATAGCCGGCATAGGCCTTGGTGTGGGTATAGGGCTGGAAGGTGGCGCGCAGATTGCGGACCGGCTGGCCGAGAATGCTGTTCGTGCGGGTCTTCTCGTTGAAGTAGAAGAGGCCGAGGACGTAATCGAAACTGCCGGCCGTGCCGACCAGGTTGAGTTCCTGCGAGAATTGCTTGGCGCGCTCGCCCAGGTTGACGGTCAGCAGCGGTTGGTCGGTCGCGTCGCCGTCCTGCTGGGAGCGCGAACTGCTGTCGCGATAGGCGGTGACCGACTTGAGCGTGGTGCTGTCGTTCAGCTCGAACTCGATGTCCTCCGACACGCCCCAGATGCGGGTGCGGCTGGACTGCGGGAAATCGAGCGCGACCTTGTCGTAATTGCCGAGGATGCTGTTGGTCACGGGATCATAGGGGGTGCGGAGCACCGAGAAGCCCGGGATGCGCTGCTTCGACAGGGCATAGTCGCCGCGCGTCGTCGCGACGATCTGGTCGCTCAGCACCAGCCGCAGTTGACCGCGCATCGCCCGGCTGTCCTCGTCGTCGACATTGTTGCCCGACGCGACGATATTCTCGCGATAGGGATCATGGGTGACATAGGAGCCGGCGAGGCTGACCTGCACTTTGTCGGTGACAATCGGGCCGCTGACATAGCCACCAACGTCGACCAGTCCGTAATTGCCGACGCTGGCCGCGATACGCGCCTTAAGATCGTTGGACGGGGTGCGCGAGATGATGTTGATCGTGCCGCCGGCCGAGTTGCGGCCGTACAGCGTCCCCTGCGGCCCGCGTAGAACCTCGACCCGCTCGACGTCGAGGAAGTTCATGAACTGGGCGAAGGGACGGGCGAGATAGACGCCGTCGGCATGCACGGTCACGCTCGGGTCCGAGCCGTTGAACGAATTGTTGGAGCCGACGCCGCGGATGTAGATCTGCGCATAGGTCGAGAATTGCGACACGGCGAGGCTGGGGACGATCTGGCCCAGATCCTTGGTGCTGACGATGTGCGAACCGGCTAGGTCGTCTCCCGAGAAGGCGGAGATGGCGATCGGGGTGCGCTGCACCGAGGAAGCCCCGGTCTTGTTCGCGGTGACGATGATGTCGGCGATCGCGCCGCTATCGGCCTGATCCTGCGCCATGGCCGGCGCGCCCACGATCATGGCGGCAGCGGTGGCGAGCAGATAAGCCTGTGTGAAACGCTTCATATGTCCTCCCCAAAAGTCAGCGTCATAGCCTCCCCTGCGGGAGTACTGATTGTATGTTGTTATGATGTTAATACGACATGATGTCAATATATCTCGACCGATCGGTCAATCAACTGAAGACTCTAGGAATTATCGGATTTCGAGCCCTGCCAGAGAAGCGCTCCTGCACCGGCCATCCAGCCGATATGCAGCAGTTCGATCAGCCAGCGTGACGGCGTGGCGATGCTTTCGAGCTGGGCTATCAGGCCCGCTATCGACAAGATGATGTTGGCAACGAAGATGCCGATGATCGCGGGCCGGGCAGCGGCGCTGAGGACGCGGTCGCGCACCGTCCAGGCGATCCAGCCCAGCGGGAGATCGACCGCGCCGCGCGCGGCTGCGAAATAGCCGGCGCCGGGACCTGCCAAGGCTTCCAACTTCGAGCCGAGCGGTCCGGGCGCGACGAGCCACAGCAGACCGGTGATGCCTGTCCACAGCGCGAAGCTGAGGATCAGCATATGGCCGGGTTCGGTGAGGCGGGGTGGCGACATGGGTGCGTCCTGCTCCCCCATCGACCGGCCAGCCTGCCAGGCAAGGCCAGCCGCCCAGAGCGAGCAGAACAGCACTGCGATCCAGCGACAGGGTGTTGTCTGCGGCGATAGCTGGACCATCAGGAAGAGGCCGCCTAGCAGGGCCGCCGACCAGGCGAGGCCGGGCAGCAGCCGGCGGTGGCGCTCAGGTCTGCGCAGCGCAGCGAGTGCGATCACCCCGAGAGCGAGCACCGCGGCACCGCGCGACTGGGCAAGATGCTCGACGAACGTCCCGGTTACCCCCGCTTCCATGCGGTTGGCCCAGTCCGGCGCGGCGATCAGCGCGATACCGCCCGCCGTCAGGCCGATGCCATAGCTGCCCAGCAGCCAACGGAGCGCGGGGGGCGTAGAGGTGGGGGGCATCATGTCTTCGTCAGGCGGCGGAGCGAGCGGCGGCGGTCTGGGCGCGAAGCCAGGACCAGGGCTCGGATCGGCCATTGCTGCGGCCGATGTCGTCGGCCTTGCACTGGCGCTTGAGCTTCTCGACATCGAGGCCGTGTTGGCGGGCGAAGTTGGCGCCGAGGATCCCGATCTTGATCTCTTCCGTCAGCGCCGGGAAACCGCGCGGCATCTCATAGCGCCAGAAGGCCTCGATAAACGGCTGTGGATGAACGCCGGTGGCGCCGGTCGAGAAGAAGACGCGGTCGTGCGCGCCCGATCCGATCAGTGGCGCCATCATTTCCGCGAAGCGGTCGCTGTGGTTGATCGCATAGCAGGGTGCCGCCTCGAGGTTGACCGAGATGTTGGGATAGCGATCGAGCAGCCGGACCGTCTCGTCGAGATAGGCGAGGCCGCCATGGACGATCTCGAAGGTGATCTCGGGAAAGGCCACCAGCGCCGCCTCGACGTCATCGAGATGATAATGGTCGATCGTGATCGGCCCCAGCGGCAGCGCCTTGTGCATGGCGATGACCTTCAGCCCCTTCGCTCGCGCCATTTCGAACAGCGGGAACATGCGTTTCTCGTCATCGAGGCGGATGCGCTTCAACTCGCCCTCGACGATGTCCGCTGGATAGAGCTTGATCCCGGTGACCGCGTGGTCGTCGATCAGCGAGGCGAGCTTGCCGGCGGGATCCTCCTCCCACGGGCTGAGGCCGCCATAGACCAGCATGCGATGCGGGTAGCGCGCCTTGATCGCCTCGGCGATGTTGATCGGCGAGGAGCCATCGCCGAAAAAGCCGTACATCGGAACGCCGTGATAGGCGGCGACGTCGACGTCGCTCTCGCGGAACACCACCTCTTCCATCACGCGCGGCTGATGATCGAACAGGTTCTGGAACTGGTCGAGCGTGATGCGGTAACGCGGATCGTCCTGCGGCCCGAGCTGGTTGTAGACCCAGTGGTATAGCCCCCGGATCACGTCCGAGACGAAGGGCTGCCGCAGATTGTCCTCGCGGAAGTTGAACGCGTGGACGGTCGCGTCGATCACCAGATTGCCTTCGATCATCTCATCTCTCCTCGCCGCCCGGCCTGCCCGTGTTCGGCGGCGGGCATGGGTGTCATTGCGGGATGCGCTTCGCCGAGCGGACCGCGTCGAGGCGCGCGCGATAGGCGTCGCTCATCAATGCGGGGGTCCAGACGGTGTCGCTGTCGAGGGTCACCACGATCTCCTCGATCCCCTCGATCGCGCCGACCCGTTGGCGCACCTCGTTGAGGAAGACGCCCGCCATCATGCAGAAGGGGTGAGTGATGCCGATGGCGATGACGGCGCGCAGGCCGCCCTCGTCGCGCGGCTCGATCTCCGACGTCATGACCAGGCCCATGTCGACCAGGCCGGCGGGTGCGCCCGCGGCGATGCTGCACGGATCGACGATGGCGTTCAGGCATTCGCCGATGCGGTCGGCGAGGTCCTTGTCGGCGACCAGGACAGGGGCGGTGACGGTCATGCGGCCTCTCCCACGACAGAGTTGCGGATCACGGACCAGGGGGTGGTCTTGGTCTTTCCCTCCAGCCCGAATTGGTCGGCGCGGCACGCGGCCTTCAGCGCCTCGACGTCCCAGCCGTGCACCCGCGCGAAATTGTCGCCGAGGATGCCGCGCTTGGTGGCGTCGTCGAGCGGCGGATAGCCGGCGGGCATGCGGTAATCCTTGAAGGCCCGGATGAAGGGATCGGGGTGCATGATCGGCGCGCCGGTCGAAAAGAACAGCCGGTCCGCGCCGGTCGCCAGCAGCGGCGCCATCATCTCGGCGAACTTGTCCTGGAAGTTGAGCGCATAGCAGGGCGTCGATTCGAGGTTCACCGTGACGTTCGGATAGCGATCGAGCAGCGCCGCGATCTCCTGCCCGAAGGCGAAGCCGCCATGGACGATCTCGAAGGTCAGATCGGGGAAGGCGGCGATCGCTGGCGCCATGTCGTCGACATGGTAGCGATCGACCAGCGCGGGGGCGAGCGGCACCGCCTTGTGGACGGCGACGACCTTCAGCCCGCGCTTCAGCATATGCTCGAACAGCGGGAACATCAGCTTCTCGTCGTCGAAGCGGTTCTCGGTCAACCGGCCCTCGACCATGTCGAGCGGGTACATCTTCACGCCGATGACGTTCATGTCGTCGACCAGATGGTCGATATGGGCGATCGGGTCGCTCATCCGTGGCGTCAGGTCGCCGTAGAGGAACATGCGGTGGGGGAAGCGCTTGGCGATCTCCGCCGCGACCCACAGGGGCGAGCTGCCGTCCTTGTACATGCCGTAGAGCGGCACGCCCTGATAGACGGCGACGTCGATGTCGCTTTCCGCGAACAACAGGCTTTCCAGCAGGGCGGGCTGCAGCGCGAAGCGCTCGGTGAACTGGTCGTAGTTGACCTTATATTCGTCGAAGCCGAACGGCTGCAGATGGCCGTTACCCCAGTGGTAGAGGAGCTTGGTCAGTTCCTCCAGCTGGGGGATCAGCAAGTTGTCCCGGTGGAAATGGCCGCCATGCACCGTGGCATCGACGACGAAGACGTCGTCGATCATGCCGGCTCATACTCCCTGCCGGCAAGGGCCGCGAGCGCGCGGCCGCCGAGCATCTCGTCCTCGCTGTAATGGCCGCCGGCGATGCCGTAGCCACCGACGCAATTGCCGTCGACGATCAGGGGAAAGCCGCCCGGCACGACCAGCATGTCGCCGCTCGCGCTGAGCGCGGTCGTCACCAGCGGGTCGTTGCGGAACATGTCGACCATCGCCGACGTCGGCATCGCCATCGCCGATGCGGCGACCGCCTTGCGGCGGGCGGCCTCGCTCGATGCGAAGATGGCACGATCGGTCCGGTAGAGTGCGATCAGGTGGCCACCCTTGTCGACCGCCACCACCGACACGGCGAGGCTGTAGCGCTCGGCATGTTCGAGGACCGATTCACAGAATTTGCGGGCCTGGTGCAGAACGGCGTTCATCGATGTTTCTCCCTTGGGGTTCAATCTGCCGCGACCAGCGCGGGTTTGGTTTCGTGATGGATCACGTCGAGCGCGCGGAGCACCGCGTCACCCATCGCGCGCGTGCCGATGGCGGGCAGGCCGCCCGCGATGTCGGCGGTGCGGGCGCCGCCGTCGATCGCGCGCTGGACAGCCCGGTCCAGCAGCTTCGCTTCCTCGGGCAGGCCGAAGCTCTGTTCCAGGCACATGCCGAAGCTCAATATCGATCCGACCGGATTGCAGATGCCGCGCCCGGCGATGTCGGGCGCGCTGCCGTGGATCGGTTCGTAGAGCGCCTGGCGCCGGCGGGTGACGTCGCTGGGGCCGATCGAGGCGGAAGGCAGCATGCCGATCGATCCGGCCACCATCGCCGCGCAGTCGGACAGGATGTCGCCGAACAGATTCTCGGTGACGATCACGTCGAACTGGCGCGGGTTGCGCACCAGCTGCATCGCGCAATTGTCGACATACATGTGGGTCAGTTCCACATCGGGATATTCGGCGTGGAGCTTCTCGATCTCGTCGCGCCACAGCATGCTGACCTCCAGCACGTTCGCCTTGTCGACCGAGCATAGCCGCCCACCGCGGCGTCGCGCCAGTTCGAAGGCGGCGCGGCCGATCCGTTCGACCCGGTCGCTGGTATAGGTCATGCTGTTGGTGCCGCGCCGGCGGCCGTCGTCGAGGGTCTCGATACCGCGCGGCTCGCTGAAATAGAGACCGGCGGTGAGTTCGCGGACGATGACGATGTCGGCGCCCTCGATGATCTCCGGACGCAGGCTCGACATCGCTTCCAGCCCCGCGAAGGCGCGGACCGGGCGCTGATTGTCGAACAGGTCGAGCCGGCTGCGCATCTTGAGCAGGTTGTCGGGGAGCCAGTGGTGGCGCGGAATGGCGTCATATTCCGGCGATCCGCTGGCGCCGAACAATATCGCGTCGGCCGCGTCTATCAGCGCCCAGGCCTCGGGGCGGACGACCGCGCCATGGGCCTTCCAAGCGGAGATGCCGTAGAGTTCTTCGTGCAGGTCGACGCGCAGGCCGCGGTTCGAGACGAACCAGTCGATCACCCGCTTCACTTCGTCCATCGCCTCGGGGCCGACGCCGTCGCCGGCCATGATCAGCACGCGTGGCACGCCCCGGCCAAGCGAGCCGTTGGCCCATGGCAGCGCCGCGTCGCGGGCGCGCTGATGCGCGCCGATCTCGGCGTCGAGCTGGCGGGTCTGGTCGATCTCGTCGAGGCCATCGAGCAGGGCGGCGCGGGCCCCCGGATCGATCGGAAAGCCGAGCTTCCGGCCCGAAGGGGGCGTGATCGTCTGCGCCTCCAGGTCGACGGTGAAGGGCTGCGGATCGTCCATCGCGATCTCGGCCGCGAGGGCGGCAACCTCCTCGGCCGGCAGGCGGATCGTCAACAGGCCGTTCTGCAGGCAGTTCACCGCAAAGATGTCGCCGAAGCTTGGCGCGATGATGCAACGGATACCGAAATCGAGAAGCGCCCACACCGCAGCCTCGCGAGAACTGCCGCAACCGAAATTATCGCCGCCGATCACGATGCTGCTGGTGCGAAAGGCTGGACGGTTCAACGTAAAGTCCGGATCCTCGGCGCCATCGGCATCGTAGCGCAGCGGTTCGAACAGATAGGGGCCGAGCGCGCCTTTGCCGAACTCCATGAGCCGGCTGATCCGGATCATCACCTCGGTATCGATATTGGGCAGGGGCAGCGGGGCCGCGATGCCGGTCAGGGTCGTGAAGGGGGTCATGCTCGTCCTTCCAGAGCGCGGACATCGCAGATTGTGCCGGCGAGGGCGGAAGCTGCGGCGGTCGCGGGGCTGGCGAGGTGAGTGCGGGCACCCAGGCCCTGCCGGCCGACAAAATTGCGGTTGGTGGTGGAAACCGATCGTTCGCCCGGCAGAAGTTGCTCGTTGGCGGTCGATAGGCAGAGCGAGCAGCCGGGCTCGCGCCATTCGAAGCCGGCGTCGCGAAATATGCGGTCGAGCCCTTCGGCCTCGGCGGCTTGCTGGACCCGGCGCGAACCGGGGACGACCCAGGCCTGGACATTCGCGGCGACTGTGCCGCGCGCGGCGATCCGCGCGGCGGCGCGCAGGTCCGACAGCCGGCCATTGGCACAGGAGCCGATGAACACCCGGTCGATCGGTACGCCGGCCAACGGCTGGCCGGCGGTCAAGCCCATATAGTCCAGAGCCTCGATCATGCGCTGTCGGCGTGCCGGATCGGTTTCGATGTCCGGATCGGGAACATGACCATCGATCGCGATGACGTCCTCGGGGCTGGTGCCCCAACTTACCTGCGGAGTAATCTCGCCGATGTCGATATGATGCTCGATGTGGAAGCGCGCGCCCTCGTCGGTCGTCAGCGTCCGCCAATGCGCGACCGCCGCATCGAACAGCGCGCCTTTCGGTGCGAAGGCCTTGCCCGCGAGATAGGCGAAGCTGCGGTCGTCGGGCGCGATCATGCCGATCTTGGAGCCCAGCTCGATCGACAGGTTGCACAGCGTCAACCGCTCCTCGATGTCGAGTGCAGCGATCGCCGGGCCGGCATATTCGACGGCGTGACCGGTTCCGGCCTTCGTGCCGAGCTTGGCGATGGTAAAGAGGATGATGTCCTTGGCGGTGACCGCGCGACCTGGTTCGCCGGTATAGGTAATGCGCATCGCCTTGGGTTTGCGCTGGCGGATCGTCTGCGTGGCAAGGACATGCACGACCTCGGTAGTGCCGATGCCGAAGGAGAGCGCCCCCAGGCCGCCATGGGTGCAGCTATGGCTATCGCCGCAGACGATCAGGCTGCCCGGCAGGGTCAGGCCCAGTTCGGGGCCGACGACATGAACGATTCCCTGACCGTCCTGGCCGATATCGAACAGTTGGACGCCTGCTTTGCGGCTGTGGTGGCGCATGTCGTCAAGCAGCTTGGTCGCCACCTTGTCGAGCCGGGCGGGCCGGTCGGGCTGGCTGGTCACGCCATGGTCCGGGGTGGCGAAAGTGCGCTCGGGGTTGCGAACCGGCAGGCCGCGCGCGGCCAGCCGATCGAAAGCGGGGCCGGCGACCAGATCATGGATCAGGTGGCGGTCGACGTTGAGCAGGGTGAGCCCGCCGCCGAGGTCGGCGATCCTGTGCTCCGCCCAGATCTTGTCGAACATCGTACGCGCCATCCTGCTCCCCGTGATTCGTTATGTCATCTTAATATCAATACAACTAAACTTATCAAGCCGGGGAATTGGACAGACGGACTCACTCATTATAAGCAGCACACAAGGGGCGCGTCGTGGTGTCCGGATCGGTTGGAAGTTTGAAGGTCAAGACGACTATGCGAGGGGGACGCGATCAGAGCGCTGGTGATCGACGGGCGCGTCGGAGCAAAGGCGCCGCGTCGACGGACGCCGAAGTTGCTGGCCCGAGGCTCGTTCGCAGGCAGGGCTCATCGCTCAACCATCAGATATTCCTGGTCATGCGCGACCGGATATTGAACGGGTATTATGAAGCGGGGCAGATGCTTCCGAGCGAAGACGAGCTGGCGCGGCTGTTCTCGGTCTCGCGCATCACGCTGAGGTCGGCGATGACCACGCTGGAGGCCGAGCATTTGATCGAGCGTCGGCAGGGCGTCGGAACATTCGTCGCACCGACCATAAGACCGACCCAACTTCACGCCTCAGTGACCGGCGTGATCGAACATATCGCCGACATCGATCGGAAGACCGAGGTCCGGCTGCTCGAACTCGACTACGTCCGCGCGCCTTTTCACGTGCAGTCGATGTTCGATTGCGACGACAGCGCGGTGTTCCAGCGTGCCGTCCGGCTGCGATCGATGGGGCAGGTGCCGATCTTCCACATCATCACGTTCATCCCCCAGGAACTGGGCAAGGAGTTCACCCGCGAAGAGTTGAACAGTACGTCGCTGTACAAGTTGCTCGCTAGAAGCGGTGTCCGGCTGCATTCGGGCCAGCAGGTAGTGAGCGCGCAACTGGCCGATCCGGTCGTGGCGCCACTGCTTAACGTCGCCGTCGGCAGCCCTCTGCTGCAGCTTCGACGTCAACATTTCGATCAGAGCGGGCGACTGATCGAATATTTCGAGATGCTGGCATCGCCAACGATGTTCGAGCTCTCGATGTCCCTGGATCCGGAGCAACTCTCCAACTGACCCGATCCGGTTGACTTGATCAGTCCAGTCCCAGCCGGCCAGGCGACCAGATGGGGTTATGGAAGCGCGGTTTGCTGCCATGCGGTTACCCGTTCCTGACCTGTCGGGAGCAAATGCATGGCAAATACCAGACTTGCTCAGAACCCATGATAACAGCGTTCGTAGAGCCGCTAGGCCAAAAGACCCCGAAAATGGTGCTGGCTGCGCTCCCATTTGCTGCCCTCGGCGATGCCTAGGCTGTCGCGCAGCCCGTGGATCTGGGTCGGGTTCATCAGCCCGGCGGGGTTGTCCTTGTGGCCGGCGAAGGGCAGGCCATAGCCCTTCACCGTATAGGCGATGAACATCATCGGCTTGTCGTCATCGGCCTGCGCGAAGGCGTCGAGCAGCGTCTCGATGCGACGCCCAGGCCGACCGAGCCGGTCGAAAAGTCGACCGGGACCTTGTCCTTGGTGCGGCTCGGATAGCTCTGTGCGCCACCGAGGCCGCGGAAGCGCTGCAGCTGGTCGAGGCTCTGATTGCCGAGCAGATAACGGATCGCGTGCAGCACCGGCCCGGCGCGCGGCTTCACCGCCACCTTTGTCCTGCGGGGGCAGCGCGTGGAAATAGAGCGCGCTCATGATCGCGGTGATCGACGCGCAGCTCGCCTGGTGGCCACCAACCTTCAGGCCGTCGCGGCTGTCGCGCAGGTGGTTGGCATTGTGGATCGTCCAGGCCGATAGCCAGCGCAGCCGCGTTTCCAGCGCCTCGATCGCCGCGATGGTCGCGGCAGATGCAGGCGTGGGTGGAGCGAAATCGGTCATGAAAACCTCATGGGGATGTATCAGGCGCGGCCGAAGACGGTGTGCGACGGGGCTGCCCAGAAGCCGTCAGCTCCGTTGCGAACCAGTCGGACCGAGGCGGAAGCTGTGCCGTTCACCAGGGCCAGCGGCTTGCGAACGCGGATCTCGACCGCCAGCACGCGCGGGTCGAACAGGCACTCGGCGGCGAGGCGGTTGGCGAAGATCTCGATCAGGCCGGTGCGGCTCTGGCCCAGCCGCGCGGCGCGATCGGCGATCGATCGATAATCGGCGGTGGCGTCGAGCCTGTCGTCCCACACTGGCATGACGTCCAGCCTTATGTCGACGATCAGCGTCTGCCGCCGGCCGATCTCGTCCGGATCGACGCCGATGTCCGCTTCGATGACCAGATCCTCGATGGAGATCTGCTGCCGGGCGATCAGCGCAGGGGAGCGGTCATGGCCGCGACGGTCCTCAAACATGCTGCTGGCTCCGGGCCGCGCGAACGGTGTTTGCCAGCAGGCAGGCGACCGTCATGGGGCCGACGCCGCCGGGCACCGGGGTGATCGCGCCCGCGTGATCCAGTTCTCCCGTCGCGCAGTCGCCAACCAGATAGGAGCTGCCATCCTCGGCGATGCGGCGGTTGATGCCGACGTCGATGACCACGGCGCCCGGTCTGACCCAGTCGCCACGCACCAGCCCCGGACTGCCCGCTGCGACCACGACGATGTCGGCGGCGCGCACGATGCCGGGCAGGTCGCGGGTATGGATGTGGGTCACGGTGACGGTGCACTCGCGTTCGAGCAGCAGTTGCGCCATCGGCTTGCCGACGATGTTGGACTTGCCGATCACTACCGCCTTGAGACCGCGGAAATCGTCGACCACCTGTTCCAGCAACATCATGCAGCCGAGCGGCGTGCAGGGAACGAGACCATCGCTCCCCGTCGACAGCCGGCCGACATTGACCGGATGGAAGCCGTCGACATCCTTGACCGGTGCGATCCGGTCGAGCAGTGCGGCGGCATCGAGCGGTGCGGGCAGAGGCAACTGGACGAGGATGCCGTGGACCGCGTCGTCGGCGTTGAGCCGGTCGATCAGGGCCAGCAGATCCGCCTGCGCCGCGGTCGCGGGCAGACGATGTTCGATCGAGCGGATGCCCGTTTCACGACAGGCGGCGAGCTTGCGGCCGACATAGACGCGGCTGGCTGGATCGTCCCCGACCAGTACGACGGCCAATGTCGGTGGCGCGCCGACGGCATCGGCGAAGGCCTCCACGTCTCGCGCCACCGATCGCCGCAGCGATGCGGCGCGTGCCTTCCCGTCGATGAGTCGTGCCATGGTTGTTACTTTGCGAAGACGACGGTCTTGGTGCCGTTGAGGATGACGCGATCCTCAAGATGGAACTGCACCGCGCGCGACAGCACGAGCCGTTCGATGTCACGGCCCTTCCGGATCAGGTCGTCGGGCGAGTTCGCATGGCTGATCGCTTCGATGTCCTGGTGGATGATCGGGCCTTCGTCGAGGTCGCTCGTCACATAATGGGCGGTGGCGCCGATCACCTTCACGCCCCGGTCGAACGCCTGATGATAGGGCTTGGCGCCCTTGAAGGAGGGCAGGAAGCTGTGGTGGATGTTGATGCACTTGCCCGACAGCCGCGCCGACATGTCGTCGGACAGGATCTGCATATAGCGGGCGAGGACGACCAGATCGGTTCCGCTGTCCTGCACGAGGGACAAGATCCGTTCTTCTTGTTCGGTCCTGGTCGCGCGGGTGACGGGCAGATGGTGGAAGGGAATGCCGCTCAAGTCGATGCTGGCGAAGGTTTCCGCCGGATGGTTCGAGACGATGCCGACGATGTCCATGTCGAGTTCGCCGGTGCGCCAGCGATAGATCAGGTCCGACAGGCAATGGTGGAACTTCGACACCAGCAGCATCACCCGCGTCTTGCGGGTGGCCGGGCGCATCTTCCAGTCCATATGCCATTTGTCGGCCAGCGGTGCGAAGCCGGTGCTGAAGGCGTCGAAGCCCTGCGCTTCGCCGGTGGCGCCGCATTCGATCCGCATGAAAAACTTGCCGGTCGAACTGTCGGTGAACTGGCCGGCTTCGATGATGTTGTAGCCGCCTTCGAAGATATAGTTGCTGACGCCCGCGACGATGCCCGGCGTGTCGGGGCAGGCGAGGGTGAAGATGATAGAGTCGACTTGGGTCATGCTTCGGTCCCGATATGGGTGATCAGATTGTCGGCCAGGCTGCGGGCCACCGACAGTTCGTAGGTCGGCTCGTCATCGATCCTGGACAGATGGACGCGCATCAGCCCGATCATCGTGGCCATCGCCGATCCGCGCCGAAAACGGGCGGGGTGGAGGTCGACGGCGACGCAGTTCTGCAGCCGTTCGGCGGCGCCCTTGCCGGAGATGCGGAAGGTCCGCAGGCCATCGCTCTGGTCGGTGACCGCGGCGATCCCCTGCAATCCCTCGGTCAGCAACGCAACGAACCCGTCCGAACCATGATGGTCGAGGACCAGCCATTTGCCCGGCGCCACGAACAGGATGGATCGACCCGGCCGCTCGATACGCTTGCCGACCGGTGGCAAGGGCAGGCCGTGGCGATCGACCAGAAATTGTTCGACCACCGCCGGATCGCCCAGCGCCATGACGAGCGCCGCCGCCGGCGCTGTTTCGGTGAGCCGCGGGCCCGGTGAAGATTCAACCATGGACACGGGTTCCTTCCGGATCGACGAAGACGGGCGAGCAGACCTCGACATCGCCATGGGCATTGCGGACTGGATCATGCGCGGCGATGGTCTCGCCGATCCGATTGGAGCCATTGTCGAGCAGGCCGAGCCCGATCCACTGGCGGAGCGTCGGCGAATAGGCGGCCGAGGTGATATGGCCCTGATCATGCGCGGCAGTGAACGGGCCGGCGGCGGGCAGCAGATGGGCGCCGGCTGAAAAGGGGCGGCTGCTCCTGAGGCCGACCAGCCGTGGGCGCATCGGATCGGCCAGTGGTTCACGCAGCGCCATGAGCCGGCCGATGAAGTCCTTCTTCTTCGATACCATCCGGCCCAGACCGATATCGGCCGCCGTGGTCTGGCCATTCAGTTCGGGACCGGCGACATGGCCTTTCTCGATCCGCAACACGCCCAGCGCTTCGGTGCCATAGGGTTCGACGCCCAGCGGACGACCGAGCTCGACCAACGCGCGCCATGTCTCCAGTCCGTGGCGTGCGGGCACCGCGATCTCGAAGCCGCGCTCGCCGGAGAAGGACATGCGGAACAGCCGTCCCGCGACGCCGCTGCGCAGCCGCACCGGCATCACCGACATGTGCGGCAGGCTGGCGTCGTCGATCGCGATGTCCGGCTCCAGCAACGCCGCGACGAGCGGGCGGGCGTTCGGGCCAGCGATCGAGAATTGCGCCCATTGTTCGGTGACCGAGGCGATCTGGACGCGCCAGGCCGGCTTGAGCACCTGCAGGCACCATTCGAGATGTTCCATCACCGCCTCGGCATTGGCGGTGGTGGTGCTCATCAGGAAATGCTGGTCGCCGAGCCGCGCGGTGGTGCCGTCGTCGAACACGAAGCCGTCCTCCCGCAGCATCGCGCCATAGCGGACGCGACCGACCGCCAGGGTCGAAAAGAGGTTGGCGTAGACGAAGTCGAGCAGGGCGCCGGCGTCGGGACCCTGGATATCGATCTTGCCCAAGGTCGAGACGTCGCAGATGCCGACGGCGGAGCGCACCGCCAGCACTTCGCGGTTCACCGAGGTCAACCAGTCGGTTTCACCCTCGCGCGGATACCATTGGGCGCGGCGCCAAAGGCCGGCCTCGATCATCGGCGCGCCTCGCTCGAGTGCCCAGTCGTGGGTCACCGTCTTGCGCAGCGGCCGGAAATGCCCGCCGCGATGCGTGCCCGCGAGCGCGCCGATCGCGATAGGCACGGCGGGCGGACGGGCGGTGGTGGTGCCGGTCGCCGCGATCGACTGGCCGGTCAACTCGGCCATCAGCGACAGGCCCAGGAAATTGGCGGTCCGTCCCTGGTCGGTGGCCATGCCCAGCGTCGTGTAGCGCTTGAGATGCTCGACCGATCGATAGCCTTCGGCGAAGGCGAGGCGGACATCCTCCTCGGTCACGTCATGCTGGAGATCGACGAAAACCTTGCCGCCGCCCAGCGATCGCACCGATGAGGGACGGTCCGATGCTGGCACCGGCGCCGGGGTCTCGTCGAAGCTGGTGCGATCGACGACGCTCCGCCCGGCCGCGGCGCCATGGCGGACGCAGGCGTTGGCGGACGACTGGCCGGCCGCCGCACCGCACAGGATCATGCCTTCCGGCCGGGCATCGGCGAGGAACTGGCCTGTCGCCTCGTTCCAGCGTGGCCTGGCGCCGAGATGGGTGGCGATGCCGATATTGGGGTTCCAGCCCCCCGACACCGCGAGGCAGTCGATGGCCAGGCGCGTCGCCTTGCCATCCGCACCGGCGATGGTGACGGCCTTCAAGCTGCGTCCGCCATGGCCGCGTCGCACCGTCGCGCCGAGATGGATGACGATGTTCAGCTGGGGCGCGATCTCCTCCGCGCGCGCGGAAAGGCCGGGGCGGCGATCGATGATGGCGACGATATGCGCGCCGGCACGGGCGGCGTCGGCGGCGCTTTCCCATCCCGCATCATTGTCGACCGCGAAGGCGATCCGCTGCCCTGCCTGGACGCCGAAGCGCGTCGCATAGGTCGCGACGGCGCCCGCGAGCATCACACCGGGCAGGTCGTTCCCGTCGAACAGCATCGGCCGTTCGATCGCGCCGGTGGCCAGGATCGAGCGTTCCGTGACGATCCGCCACACGCGTTGCCGCGGCGCGTCGGCATCGCCGGGGGCAGATTGCTCGACCGCGGCGAAGACGCTATGATCGTAGACTGCGAACATCGTCGTGCGCAGCATCAGGGTGATGTTGGGATGATCGGCGATCCGTCGGGCGGCTGTTCCGAGCCAGTCGGCGGCGTCGCCGCCATCGATCGCACCATCTCTGCCGCGCAGGCTGGCGCCCAGCAGGAAGTCGCTTTCGCACAGCAGCACGCGCTGGCCGGCGTCGGCGGCGGCCAGAGCCGCCGCCATGCCCGCGGGCCCACCGCCGATCACGAGCAGGTCGCAAAAGGCGTTGCCCTTGTCATAATGATCGGGATCGGGTTGGCCGGCGGCGCGGCCGAGGCCGGCGGCGCGGCGGATGGCGGGTTCGTACAGCTTTTCCCAGAACGCCGCCGGCCACATGAAGGTCTTGTAGTAGAAGCCGGCCTTCAGGAATGGCGAGAGCAGCGAATTGACGCTGAGCAGGTCGAGCCTGAGCGACGGGAAGCGGTTCTGGCTCCAGGCTTCGAGGCCGTCGACCAGTTCGACGGTCGTCGCCTTGCTGTTGGGCTCGCGCCGCGCGCCGTGGCCGAGTTCGACCAGTGCATTTGGCTCCTCGGCACCGGCCGAGAAGATACCGCGCGGGCGATGATATTTGAACGACCGGCCGACCAGCCGCACCCCGTTGGCCAGCAGGGCCGAGGCCAGGGTGTCGCCGGCGAAGCCCGTCATCGCCTTGCCGTCGAAGGAGAAGCGGATCGGTCGCGAGCGGTCGATCGCGGCGTTGCCGGTGGCGAGGCGATCGGTCACGCGACGGTCTCCGCGCGGCTGTCGGCGACGGCGGCGGTGCGGGCCGGCGCGACCGACGCGATGGCGTGGGTCAGCGTGTCGCGCACGACGACGAGCCAGCTGCGGCAGCCCATCGCGTGGAACCAGTGTTCGCGATGCTCCCCGCAGGGATTGTCGCGCAGATAGAGATGGTCGGCGACCTCTTCGGCCGTGGCGACCGTGGTGTCGGGCCGCTGCCGCGTGGCGTCACCGCGATAGCGGAACTCCTGGCTGCTGCGCGGGCCGCAATAGGGGCAGTTGATAACCATGGATCGATCGTCCTGTGTTGGCGCGCCGCCGAGGGGATAGCCCCGGCGGAGATGGCCTCAATGGAGATTGGGCTGCGCGCCGGCGCCCTTTTCGTCGATGAGATGACCGCGGGTGAAGCGGTCCAGCCGGAAGGCGGCGGCATCGGGATGGGGTTCGTCCCGCGCCAGCAGATGCGCGAAGCAAAGGCCGGATGCCGGCGTCGCCTTGAACCCGCCATAGCACCAGCCGGCGTTGACATAGAGGCCGTCGATCGGGGACCGGTCGATGATCGGCGATCCGTCCATCGACATGTCCATGATGCCGCCCCAGTTGCGCAGCATGCGCAGCCGTCCGAGCATCGGCATCAGGGCCATCGCGGCCTCGCAGACATCTTCAATCACCGGCAGATTTCCGCGCGCGGCGTAGGAATTATAGCCGTCGATGCCGCCGCCGAAGACCAGTCCGCCCTTGTCCGACTGGCTGATGTAGAAATGGCCGGCGCCGAAGGAGATGACATTGTCGACCAGCGGTTTGATCGCTTCCGAGACGCAGGCCTGCAGGACATGGCTTTCGATCGGCAGGCGGAAGCCGGCGCGTTCGGCAAGGATCGAACTGCGCCCCGCCACCGCGATGCCGGCTTTCGCCGTCTTGATGAAGCCACGGCTGCTGTGGATGCCGGCCAGCCGGCCGTCGCGGATGTCGAAGCCGGTGACCTCGCAATTCTGGATGATGTCGACGCCCGCGCGATCGGCGGCGCGCGCATAGCCCCAGGCGACGGCATCATGGCGGGCGGTGCCGCCGCGCCGTTGCAGCAGGCCGCCCAGGATCGGGAAGCGGGCATTGTCGAAGTCGAGATAGGGATGCATCCTGCGGATCTGCGCCGCGTTCAGCAGTTCGGCGTCGACCCCCATCAGCCGCATCGCATTGCCGCGCCGGGCAAAGGCGTTGAGTTGGGCCTCGCTGTGGCACAGGCCCAGGAAACCGCGCTGGCTGACCATGGTGTTGAAGTTGAGGTCGCGCTCCATCGTCTCCCAGAGCTTCAGCGCGCTTTCGTAGAAGCGGCCATTGGCCGGGAGCAGATAGTTGGAGCGGATGATCGTCGTGTTGCGGCCGACATTGCCCGACCCGATCCAGCTCTTTTCGAGCAGGGCGACGTTGCGCAGACCATAATTGCTGGCGAGAAAATAGGCGGTGGCGAGGCCATGGCCACCGCCGCCGATGACGACCGCGTCATAGGAATCCCGCGGCGCGGCGTCGCGCCAGGCGGGGCGTTCGGACGATCCGAAGATCGCGTCGCGGACGAGGCTGAGGGCGGAATAGCGCATCGTCATGCCTCCGATCGGCCCGACACCGGGAGGGCGTGCCGGGCGAGCGTGGTCCAGAGCCGGACGCCGATGTCGATCGCGTCGTCGTTGAAGTCATAATGGGGGCTGTGCAGCGCGGCGCCGTCGGTGCCGTTGCCCAGCCGGATGAACGCCCCCGGCCGCCGTTCGAGGAAGCAGGCGAAATCCTCCCCGGCCAGGCTGGGGGTGGAGAGCTCCTCGACATTATCGACGCCGAACGCGTCCTGCGCGGCGGTGCGCAGCATGTCGGTCTCGACCAGGCTGTTGATCGTCGGCGGGGTGCCGCGATGATAGCTGATCTCGCACCGCGCGCCCGAGGCGACCGCGACCGACGTCGCCATCATGCGCAACTGCTGTTCGACGCGCCGCCGGGAGTCGGCCGATATGGTGCGGACGGTGCCCTGGATGAGCGCGGTGTCGGGGATGACGTTGTAGGCGGTGCCGGCGTCGATCCGCGTCACGCTCAGCACCGTCGCGTCGGTCGGATCGCAGGAGCGGCTGACGATCGTCTGCAACTGCCCGACGAGCTGCGCCGCGACGGGAATGGGATCGATCGTGATATGCGGCTGGGCGGCATGGCCTCCCTTGCCGAGGATCGTGATATCGAAACGATCGACGGCGGACATCATCGCGCCGCAGCGGATGGCAACCTTGCCCAGCGGCAGGCCGGGCCAGTTGTGCAGGGCGTAGACCTGGTCGATCTGGAAGCGATCGAACAGGCCGTCGTCGATCATCGACATGGCGCCGCCGAGGCCTTCTTCGGCCGGCTGGAAGATCAGCGCGACCGTGCCGTCGAATGGCGTATCGACCAGTTCGCGGGCGGCGCCGATCAGGATCGCGCTATGCCCGTCATGGCCACAGCCATGCATCCTGCCGGTATGGCGCGAGCGATGCGCGCTCGCCTTTGCATCGTTGAGCGGCAGCGCATCCATGTCGGCGCGGATACCGATCGAGCGCTGCGAGCGTCCCTTGCGGATCAGCGCGACGATACCCGTTCCGCCGACTCCTTCATGGATGTTCTCGACACCGGCCGCGCGCAATTCGTTGACGATCAGCGCAGCCGTGCGATGCTCCTGAAAACCGAGCTCGGGATGCTGATGAATGTCTTGCCTCAGTTGCCTGAGGGTGCGCCTCCCCGGCGCTGCATGGGCGTTCATGATGACTCCAGCGGATGATTTCGGCCATCATGAAAGACGATGGCTTCATTAGTCAAGTGACTTGACACAAAAGAATGCAAGTTGCATCAGGGCGTCAGTGGCCGCCGGTCACACCCAACAGGAGCTCTGAATTTCGATGCGTGACGCGCTCAAGAACGACCGGCTGGGCTTCGCCACCCGGGCCATCCACCACGGCTATGATGCGGCGGCGAACAACGGCGCGGTCACGCCGCCGGTCTATATGACCTCCACCTATGCCTTCGAATCTGCGGAGGCCGGCGGTGCGCTGTTCAGGGGTGAAGGCTCCGGATATATCTATGGCCGCACGCGCAACCCGACGCAGGATCTGCTCGAGGCGCGGATGGCCGAGCTGGAAGGCGGGGAGGGCGCTGTCGCCTTCGCGTCGGGCGTCGCGGCGATCAGTGCGACGCTGATGACCCTGCTTAGCGCGGGCGATCAGGTGATCCTCGACAAGACCGTCTACGGAAACACCTATGCGCTCTTCTCGAAGGGGCTGGTTCGCTTCGGTATCGACGTCTGCTTCGTCGACCTGACCGACGTCGCCAATCTCGAGGCGGCGATCACGCCCAGGAGCCGGATGGTCTTCTTCGAATCCCCGGCCAATCCCAATCTGCGCGTGCTGGACATCGCCGCGCTGACCGCAGTGGCCCGCAAGGCCGGGCTGATCTCGGTCGTCGACAACACCTTTTGTTCGCCGGCGCTGCAGCAGCCGCTCGCGCTCGGCGCAGACATCGTCGTCCATTCCGCGACCAAGTTCCTGTCGGGCCATGGCGACGTGCTCGCCGGGATCATGATCGGCCGGAAGGAGCATGCCGACCTCGTCCGCGGGCAGGGGCTGCGTTTCCTCAATGGCGGCGCGATCTCGCCGCTGGTCGCGCATCTGGTGATGCGTGGCATGAAGACGCTGGAACTCCGGATGGAGCGCCATTCGCAGTCGGCGATGGCGATCGCCGAGATGCTCGAGGCTCACCCGGCGGTCGACATCGTGCATTATCCGGGCCTCGCGTCCTCGCCTTTCCATGATATCGCTCGGCGACAGATGAGCGCTTTCGGCGGCCTGATCTCGGTCGAGCTGAAGGGCGGCATCGATGCCGGCATGACCTTCATGAACAAGCTGCAACTGGCGACCCGCGCGGTCAGCCTGGGCGATGCCGAGACGCTGGTGCAACATCCGGCGTCGATGACGCACGCCGTCTATCCGCCGGAAGAGCGGCTGAAGCACGGCATCAGCGATGGTCTGGTTCGCCTGTCGGTCGGTCTCGAGACCACCGCCGACCTGCTCGCCGACGTCGAACAGGCGCTCGCGGCCGTCCGAGGCGCGTGATGGCCGCGCTCGTGTCGTCCTCGGCCGAGGACGGCGTCGCCCGTATCACGCTCGATCGGCCGGCGCAGGGCAATGCACTGAATGCGGACATGGTCGAAGCGCTGCTGGAGGCGCTCGATCATGTTCGGGACGAGCGGCCCCGTTGCCTGGTCGTAAGCGGGGCGGGAAAGGGCTTCTGCGGCGGCTTCGACCTTGGCGATCTCGATGGGCAGAGCGACGGCGATCTTCTCCACCGTTTCGTCCGTGTCGAGACGGCGCTGCAGGCGATCCATCATTTTCCGGCGCCCGTCCTGACCATGGCCCATGGCTTCGCCTGGGGCGCGGGGGCGGATATCTTCTGCGCCGGGCATGTCCGCATCGCCGCTCCGGGCACCCGGTTCAGTTTTCCCGGCAGCAAGTTCGGAATCGTGCTGGGGACACGGCGCCTGCGCGCGATCACCGGCGCGGCCACCGCGTTCGATCTCGTGTTGTCCGGCGCACCGATCGGGTCGGATGTCGCCCTGTCCTGCGGCATCGCCCAGGCGCTGGAGCTGGTCGAGCAATGGCCGGCCTGGCAGAGTGCCTGGATCGCCCGCCAGACGCGGCTCGATTCCGGCATGGCGGAGATGTTGAGCGCGCGCATGCGGGATGACGGCCGCGACGCCGATCTCGCAGCGCTCGTGCGGAGCGCGGCCCGGCCGGGATTGAAGAGCCGGCTGGCGGCCTATGCGGATGCGGTCCGGCGCGCGAAGGCTGCGCGCACGGACGACTGATTGTCGATGGAGTAACAGAGATGTCGGATAGCGAAGCGCCCCCGTTGCAGGGCGTGCGGGTCATCGAGTTCTGCCAGATCGCGGCCGGGCCGTTCGCTGGCATGTTGTTGGCCGATCAAGGCGCCGACGTGATCAAGGTCGAGCCGGCTGCGGGTGACGCGATGCGTGGCTGGCCGCCGTTGAACAATGGCTACAGCGAGAATTTTGCCTCGCTCAACCGCAATAAGCGATCGATTGTGCTGGACCTGAAGGACCCGGCGGATGCCGAGGTGGCCCGTCGCCTGATCCTCGACGCCGATGTCGTGATCGAGAACAGCCGTCCGGGCGTGATGAAGCGCCTCGGACTCGATTATGAACGCTTCGCGAGCGAGCGGCCGGATCTCGTCTATTGCTCGCTCTCGGCCTTCGGGCAGACCGGACCGCGCAGCCGCGACGGCGGTTTCGACGTCACCGTCCAGGCCGCTTCGGGCATCATGAGCGTCACCGGCGAACCGGGCGCGCCGCCGGTCAAGGCGGGGGTGCCGATCTCCGACTTCGCCACCGGCCTCTATGCCTCGATGGCGATCTCGATGCTGCTCTACCGCGTGAAGTCGGGCGGTCCCGGCGGCTATATCGACGTGTCGATGCTGGGGTGCAGCCTGGCGATTGCCGCGCTGCAGACCAGCGAATATTTCGGTACCGGCAAGGCGCCGGGGCGCTGGGGATCGGCGCATCCGCGCAACGCGCCGTACAAGGCGTTCCGCTGCGCCGACGGCTATATCGTCCTTGCCGCCGGCAATCAGAACCTCTGGTCGCTGGTCTGCGATGTGATCGAGCGGCGCGAACTGCTCGACGATCCCCGCTTCGCCTCGGTCACCCTGCGCGCCGCCAATCAGGACGCCTTGTCGGTGGAGATGGAGGCGGTGTTGCAGAAGGGCGGGATCGCCCATTGGCTCGCGGCCTTCCGCGCGGTCGGCGTACCCTGCGAACCGATCAACGATTATGCGTCCGCGCTGTCCGCGCCCGAAGTCCGCGAAATGGGCTGGGTCGCACCAATCACGCTGCCGGGCGGTCGCGACACCGAGACGGTGGGCAATGTCGTGCGGATCAACGGTTCGCTGGGCGCAGCCCCCGGGTCGCCGCCGGACCTGGGCGAACATGGCGAGGCGATCCGCGCTGCGCTAGATACCGAGCGGGCAGGGGAACCGGCATGACCGCGGGGCGGTTGCGCGATGCGGTCCAGGCGCTGACGGCGATCGCCGATGGCCAACCCGACGAGCCCCGTTTCCTCGACGAGGCGTCGCATGTTCTGGCCGATCTGCTGGCCCATGACGACTGGCTGCCGGCGCGCTTCGCCCAGCCTTCGCCGGATCGCTATCAGCAATATCTGCTGCATTGCGATCCGTGGGAACGCTTCTGCATCGTCAGCTTCGTCTGGGGACCGGGCCAGCACACGCCGGTGCATGATCATCGGGTATGGGGTCTGATCGGCGTCCTGCGGGGCGCGGAGCGCAACCTGTCCTTTGAACCGGACGGCGATGGTGTGCTCCATATCGTTGCTGACGACCTAGCCCAGCCGGGCGACATCGGTCGCGTCTCGCCGACGATCGGCGACGTTCATCAGGTCTTCAATGCGCTGACCGACGAAGTCTCGATCAGCATCCACATCTATGGCGGCAATATCGGCCGCATCGAACGCGCGGTGTTCGATCCGGAGAACGGTACCGCCCGGCCGTTCGTGAGCCGCTTCGCCAATCCCGAACTGCCCAACATCTGGAACGATTGAATCTTCGGAGGACTATATGCTGGAATTGCTAGGAACCGCGGCCTCGCGCACCGCGCGGGTGCTGTGGACGCTGGAGGAACTCGGGCGCGACTATCGCCATACCTCGATCGACCATCGCCGTGGCGAAAATCGCGACGCCGGCTTCCTGTCGCTGTCGCCCACCGGCCAGATCCCGGTCCTGAAGGACGGTGATACGATCGTGCGCCAGTCGCTGGCGATCAACCTGCATCTGGCTTTCGACAGCGCCCCGAACGACCTGCTGCCGGCCGACGCGACCATGCGTGCGGCGGCGCTCGAATGGTCGCTGTGGGCAGCGACCGAGATGGAGCCACATAGCTTCTTCCGACTGACAGAAAAGGCGAAGCCGGAAGACGAGCAGGATCGCGCCGGTCTGATGCGGGCCGATGTGGCGATCCGCAAGGCGCTCGATTGTCTCGAAAACTCGCTCGGTGATGGCGACTATATCGTCGGTGGGCGCTTCACCATTGCCGATCTCAACGCCGTCGGCCCGATCGAATATCTGCAGCGCACCGCTTATCCGCTCGAAGCCTGGCCGCGGATCCGGGCCTGGCTCGCTCGTTGCCAGGAGCGGCCGGCCTATAAGAGAGTGCTGGCGATGAAGGCGGCCGCCTGACGGCCGGGGAGGCGACGCCATGCCATGAGCAGGACGTCGCTTCCTATCAGCTCAGCGGGCGGAGCTGCTTGCGCCAGCCCGGCGGGGTGTTCGACCACAGGATGCGCGCGGTCACATCGCCCTTGTTCTCATAACCATGGCCAAGGTGCGACGGATAATAGATCGCGTCGCCCACGACGAGATCATAGGTCTTGCCGTCGACCGTGAACTCGACCTCGCCCTCCAGGATATAGCCGACTTCCTCCCCTTCATGGGTGAAGTCGCTTTCGGTCTTGGAGCCCGGCGGGATGATGTGGATCGTCGATTGGAGCAAGGCACCCTGATCGCTGGCCGACAGCCGGACCATGGTAATGCCGCGGGCGGACGTTTTCTCATCGGCGATAAAATTCGCCGTGGCGTTTGCGCGCACAACCTTCACCTGGTCGGAATAGGCTTCTTCCGGCGGCGCGAACACATCGGCAAGATCTGCCCCGACCACCGACACCAATTTGGCCAGCATTGCGAGGGAGGGCTGAGCCTTCCCATTTTCAATTTTGGAGATGAAACCCTCGGAACACCCAGCCGCGTCCGCGACCTCTCGCATACTCAGGCACCGCAGGAGACGAGCATGCTTGAGCTTCACGCCGACACGCAAAGCGTCACCGGCTGGGTTGGTGGCCGGCGGAGGGGCTCCGCGCAAACGACTTTCGCTGACTTTCTTCATTCGATCATCCCACATGTCCGCGAACGGACTGATAAGCATAACTCATATAACCTTTTAGCACGAAGCTAAACCTGGAGGAAAGTATGATGATAAATATGGGGGAAATTTCCGAATGATGTAACTTACAGGAAAGTCACTTGACTAATGGGATCGTGTCTTGCATCCATAGCTTGTCGAGGCCCGAAATTGGCCCGAATCAGCGGAAAAGGGTGGTGACATGGATATCAAAGGGGAAGCGCGTTTCGTATCGGCCGTGATCTGCCTGATGGGCACGACCAGTTTCATGGGTCTCGCGGCACCGGCGGCAGCGCAGGACGCGGCATCCGCCCCGGCTGGCTTGTCGAAGGGCGCCGCCGAAGATGGCGCGGCATCCGACATCGTCGTCACCGGTTCGCGTATCCGCCGCGCCAATGAGGTGCAGTCCACCCCTGTTGCCACCCTCGGCGCGGCCGAACTCGCGAGCCGCGGCACCGTCAACGTCGTCGAGGCGCTGAGCGCGTTGCCCGCCGTCGGCGCGAACAGCCTCTCGCCCTCCGGCGCGCCGCGCAACACGCTGCTTGCCGGCCTCTACACGGTCGATCTGCGCGCGCTCGGCAGCTCGCGCACGCTCGTGCTGGTCGACGGCAAGCGCTACGTCTCCGGTCTGCAGGGCAGTTCCGCCGTCGATATCAGCACCATTCCCACCGACCTGATCGACCGGGTCGAGGTCACCACTGGTGGCGCTTCGGCGGTCTATGGGTCGGACGCGATCGCGGGCGTGGTGAACTTCGTGCTGAAGAAGAAGGTCGACGGCCTGCAACTGCGCGCCCAGTCGGGGATCAGCTCGCGTGGCGATGCGGGGCAGTACAAACTCGGCCTGATCGGCGGCGGCAGCTTCGCGGATGATCGCGGCGGATTTGTCTTCTACGCCAATTATGATCGCACCCGGCCGGTCTTCGCCGCCAACCGTTCGATCTCCAGCGATGGCGTGGCGGTGGCCGATCCGACCCGGCCCGATCTCGCGCTGTTTGGACCCGCCTCCTATACTTCGCTGCGGACCACGCAGGGCGTCTTCGGGCTCAACGGCGCCACGGTGACCGGGGCGACGATCCGCCGCACGGTGCTGCCGGACGGCACGATTGCTACCCCGCTGGGATCCCGAGATGGCGACAATCCCAATGAATATAACATCATCTACTCGCCGTCCGAGCGGTACATGTTCGGGGCGCGGCTCAACTATGAGCTGGGCAGCGACATCAATCTGACGATCGACGGCAGCTACGCGCATAACGATACGCTGCAGCGTTTCGAGCCGACCTTCCTGAACTCGGGCAGTTCGAACATCGGCGGCCCGACCGGCCTGTCTAACACTATCCCGGTCAGCAATCCCTTCGTCCCGGCGGCGCTGCGCGCGCTGATCCCGGCCGGGCGGACCGACATCTCCTTCGCCCGCGACTTCACCGAATTCGGGCCGCGCGACCTCGACTATACGCGCCAACTCTATCGCTTCGTCGCTGGGCTGGACGGTAAGTTCGAGGTGATGGGCCGCAACTGGTCGTGGGAAGCCTATTATGAATATGGCCGCACCACGCTCGACGAGACGATGCGCAACGGTATCGACACCCAGCGTTTCTATCAGAGCCAGCGGGTCGAAGCGAATGGCGCCGGCGGCTATCGCTGCGTCGATGCGGCGGCGCGTGCGCAGGGCTGTATCCCCGTCAATCTGTTCACCGGTCAGCCGCTAACCCAGGCCGAGATCGCCTGGCTCGGCGCGTCGGCGACGATCCATTCGACCAACACCCAGCAGGTCGCCGCAGCTTCGGTGACGGGTGATCTGTTCAACATCACCACGTCGCCG
Source organism: Sphingomonas sp. Root720 (assembly GCF_001428605.1). Classification (GTDB taxonomy): domain Bacteria; phylum Pseudomonadota; class Alphaproteobacteria; order Sphingomonadales; family Sphingomonadaceae; genus Rhizorhabdus. Next base: position 92,294 of record NZ_LMID01000013.1, on the reverse strand, counting down.
GTCGCGTTCGCGGCCGGCGTCGAGTGGCGCAAGGAAAGCTCGAATTACGTGCCGAGCGAGGCGCTGAGGAACGGCCTCATCTCGCTGCAATATGCCGGCATCACCAAGGGTGACTTCACGGTGAAGGAGGCGTTCGCCGAATTGACCGTGCCGCTGCTCGAGGGAGTGCCGCTCGTCGACTATCTCGAAGTCGAAGGCGCCTATCGCTACGCCGATTATTCGATCTCGGGCGGGGCCAGTTCGTGGAAGGTCGGCGGCACTTATCGTCCCTTCTCGGGGCTTCGCTTCCGCGGCATCTACGCCAAGGCGGTGCGGGCGCCGAACATCAACGATCTGTTCCGCGGTGCCACCGGCAATCTCGCCAATGTCTCTGATCCCTGCCGGGGCGGCGGGACCACCTCGGCGCGTCAGCAATATTGCCTCGCCCAGCCCGGCATCAGCGCCGGCTTCAACCCGCCGGCGACGACGCAGGTTCAGCAGTCTGTGGTCGGCAATCCCAATCTGACGCCGGAAATCGCACATACCTTGACGCTGGGCGGTGTCCTGACCCCATCCTTCGTCCGTGGGCTGTCGCTGTCGGTCGACTATTTCCGCATCAAGATCGACGACGCGATCACCTCGCTGGCGGCGCAGACCGTGATTGACCAGTGCGCGAACACTAACGACCCGGTTTATTGTTCGACAGTGATCCGCGACACCGCCTCGGGCGTGATCCTGCGCAACAATTCGGTGCCGATCAACGCAGCGCAGGAATTGCTAAAGGGGATCGACGTTGAGCTGGCCTATCGCACGCGCATCGATGCGGTGCCCGGCATAGGCCGGCTGGGCGACACCCTTTCGCTTCAGCTCAATTACACGCGGACGATCGCCTATGATACCGCGCCGTTCGACGGTGCGCCGACGATCAAGCTGCGCGGCCAACCCTTCTATCCGGCGAACAAGGGCAATCTGCAGCTCACCTACGTCAACGGCCCGCTCAGCGCGTCTCTGAACGAACGCTATATCGGCAAGGTCTATCGCGTGGTCGGCGGAACGTTCGACGGCAATGCGGTGCCCAGCTTCTGGTATACCGACGTCCAGTTCAAATATGACATTAGCGAGCAGTTCGCCTTCTATGCCGGCATGAACAACGCCACCGACAAGAAGCCGCCCTTCTTCCCAGTGCCCTATGTCGGGACGTCTACGGGCACCAACACCGCGGCATCGGTCTATGATCTGCGAGGGCGCTTCATGTATGCCGGCGTCACCGTGAAGTTCTGACGGCGGATCGACGATGGCTGGCCATGATCATAGGGAAACGGGCATGGCCGGCCCGTTGACGCACCCGGCGGCCGGAGCGTCGAAGGTGACCGCACGTGCCTGGGTGGTGCTTCTCGTCCTGGCGATGGTGAACTCGGTCAACTACATGGACCGATGGGTCATGTCGGTGCTGATCCAGCCGATCAAGGAGAGCATGCACCTGTCCGACACCCAGCTCGGTCTGCTGACCGGTCTGGCCTTCTCGCTTTCCTATGCGCTGTTCGCGCTGCCGATCGCGCGCTGGGCGGACAATGGCGTCCGCCGCAACGTCCTGATCTGCTCGATCACCCTCTGGAGTGTGATGACCGGGCTGGGCGGGCTCGCGCAGAATTTCTGGCAGCTCTTCCTGGCGCGGATCGGCGTCGGCGCCGGAGAGTCGGGGTGCATCCCTACCGGCCAGTCGATCATCTCGGACTATTTCCCCAACGACCGGCGCGCCTTCGCGCTTGCCATGTTTTCGGCGGGCAGCATGTTGGGCAAGGTCGCTGGCATCGGCGGTGCCGGTTTCCTTGTCGTCCATTATGGCTGGCACGGCACCTTGCTGCTGCTGGCCGTGCCGGGGTTGATCGCGGCGGTCGTGGTCCGCCTGCTGGTGCCCGAACCGCCGCGCGGACGCTTCGACAATCTCGAGGGCAAGGCCGCAGCCATGTCGACCGGGGAAGCGTTGCGCAGTCTGCTGACGACGCGCAGCTATGTCCTGATCTCGATCGCCGGGGCGCTTAGCAATCTGGTGATCTTCGGGGTCCAGAACTGGACGCCGTCCTTCTATATGCGCACCCATGGCATGACGGCGGCGCAGGTGGGCGCGGCGATCGCCACCGTCGTCGGCATATGCAGCGCGATCGGGTTGCTTTCGGGCGGCTATGTCACCCAGATACTGATGCGCCGCGACGAACGCTGGAGCATGTGGCTGGCGGCGATCGTCCATGTCGTCGTCGGTGTGGGCATGATCCTCGTCTTCACCACGCCCGACCTCGGCCTGTCGCTGGCACTGTTCGCGGCGATGTCAGTGACCGCGAACATCCCGGTCGGGGCTCTGTTCGCCACCAAGATGAACGTCGCCGATCCGCGTTGCCGGGCGCTGGCCTCCGCACTGGCGCTGGCGCTGACCAGCGTCCTCGGCCTGGGCCTCGGCCCGTTGCTGGTGGGCACGCTCAGCGACTTCTTCCGGCCGGCCAGGGGCGATGATGCGCTGCGCTATGCGCTGATCAGCGTATCGGCGCTCAACGCCGTGCCGGCCTTGCTCTACATATTCTCCACCAGAACCCTGCTCGCCGATAGCGCGCGGGCCAGCCACCGGCCGGCCTGATATGGGGCTGCACGATCGATGGGACATGCCATGACCGATCCCTATATCCTGAACCCGGGTCCCCGAGTTCCCGTCACCGGTCTGAAGGCTGCGTGCAGCACCGACAGCGCGATCGTCACCGAGACGATCATGAAGATCCTGCGCGATGGCGGAAATGCGGTCGATGCCGCCATCGCCGGGTGCATGGTCCAGGCTGCGGTCGAGCCGTTCATGACCAACCATGCCGGCACCGTCGTCTTCCTCTATTTTGAGGCGAAGACGGGGCGCTATCATCAGCTCGACAGCACCGGGACCTTTCCGGGCGGGATCGCCCCCTTCCGCCCGCTGCCGAAGATGACGCACGGGTTCGCGGCCACCCATCTGTCCGCCTGCATCCCCGGTTTCATGCCGGGCCTGAAGGCGATGTACGATCGTTTCGCCACGCGGAACTGGGCATCGCTATGCGAGGATGCGATCCGCTGGGCGGACGAGGGGCATCCGGTCTCCAGCTTCGAATATGGCATCACTGCGGGGCAGGAGCATTTCCTGACCTATTTCCCGGAGGGCCGGGAATTCTATCTGCCGGGCGGCTATTTCACGCCGGTGGGGCAGCGTTTCGGCAATGCCGCCATGACGCGCACGCTGCGTCGCGTCGCCGAGGAAGGCCCCGATCACATGATCAGCGGCGGCTGGGCACGCGCCTTCGTCGACAAGGCCAACGCCATGGGCTGGCCGATCACCATGGCGCATATGGTGGAGACCCCGCCACGCTGGGTTGAGCCGCTGCGCTTCACCCATGGCGCGCACGAGATCGTCGGTCTCGCCCCGCCGCAACAGCAGGCGCTCTATTGCGCCTATGTGCTGGGCGTGCTCCGCCACCTCGGCATTGCCGACCATGCGCCGGGCTCGGCCGAGCATATCTTCTACATGGCACATGCGCTGCGCCTGGGGCTGTTCCATTGCGGTTTCCTCGGCGACCCGATGGTGGGCAGCTATGCCTTCGATCAGCTACTCGACGACGACTTCCAGCGCGCAGGCGCGCGGATGATCGGCGGGCTCCGACCCGCGATCGACCTGACCGAACATGTCCGACTGACGGCGACGGGCAGCGCCAAGGCCGGCCGGCCGACCCGCGCAATCACGTCGCCTGCCTTGCCGCCCAGCAGTTGCGAGCTGAGCATCGTCGATGCCGAGGGCAATTGGGTGCAGATGATGAACACGATGCAGTCGGGCGGTATCCCCGGCATGGTGGTCGAGGGTATTCCGATGTGCGGATCGCACGCGACCTTCACCGGCATGAGCGGCAATATGGACGCCAAGCTTGTCGCCGGCACCCGCATGCGCCGCGCGCTGGGATCGACCTTCGTACTGCGCAACGGGGTGCCGGTGCTGTCGCTGGGCACGCCGGGCAACGTCTATTTCACTATTCCGCAGATGCTGACCTACCTGCTCGATTTCGGGCTCGACGTGACTGCGGCGCAGGACGGCGCCCGCATGTTGCCGATGGACGAGGATGGATCGGTCACCGTCGAGGATCGGCTGATGACCGACACGCTCGACAGGCTGGCGTCCTGGGGCGTCAACACCCGCGCGATATCGCCCTATGAATATCATATGGGTTCGTTCCAGATGTGCTTCCGCGACGGCCCGGGCGGCCAGCTCGGCGCCAGCGCCGATCCGCGTCGCTGCGGCGTCGCCGACGGCATCCGGGCATGATCGGCGCGAATATATCGATCGCCGCGCTGGGCGCGGGGCTACGGTCTGGAACGATCAGCAGCCGGGCTCTGGTCGAGGAGGCGTTGGAGAAGGCGCTTCGGCCGGATGGAGAGGGTGGTCGCGCCTTCACCCGCATCCATGTCGATGCGGCGCGGCAGGCGGCACGGCAGTCCGATGACCGCTTTGCGAGCGGCTCGGCGCGGTCGGCCCTCGACGGCCTGCCGATCTCGATCAAGGATCTGTGCGACGTCTCCGGCGAAGCGACGACCGCCGGTGCGATCGCCCTGAGCGACGCGACGCCGGCCGCCGAAGATGCGCCCATCGTCCAGCGCCTGCGCGCGGCAGGCGCTGCGATCGTCGGTCGGACCAACATGACCGAGTTCGCCTTTTCCGGGCTTGGCCTCAATCCACACTACGGCAATCCGCGCTCGCCCTGGCGCCGCGCCGAAGGTCGGATCGCGGGTGGCTCCTCGTCCGGGGCGGCGGTATCGGTCGCCGATGGCATGGCGGTGGCCGCGATCGGCAGCGATACCGGCGGGTCGATCCGCGTGCCGGCCGCCTTCTGTGGCCTTGTCGGTTTCAAGCCGACCGCAGCGCGGGTGCCGCGCGACGGCTGTTTCGAGCTTTCGGCAACGCTGGATTCGCTCGGCCCGCTGGCGCGCTCGGTTGCGGATTGTCACGCGGTGGACGCCATCCTCGCGGATGCACCGCTACCGCTGCAAACGCCAGGGCGGAGATGGCGGCTGGGCCTCGCGCCCGCCTATCTGCTCGACGGGTGCGATGCGACGGTTCTGGCCGCCTATGAGCATGCGCTGACCCTGTTGGAACAAGCGGGGGCCGATCTCTTTCCGCTGCCGAAGGATGCGCTGCAACTGGCCGGGCAACTCACGGCTACAGGCAGTTTCGCGACGCTCGAAGGGTGGGGACGCCATGGCGACATGCTCATGCGCATCGCTGACCGGATGGACCCGCGCGTCTATGTCCGTTTCGAGAAGGGGCGCGATGCCGCGCCGGGGCTGCTGGCCGAATTGCGTGGGATCCGATCCGCGCTGATCGACCATTTCGCGATGCTGACCGACGGTCTCGACGCGATCGTCGGACCGACTGTCGCGATCGTGCCGCCGCGCGAGGCCGACCTAGAGGATTATGAGGCGTATTGCCGGACCAACGGGCTGATTTTGCGCAACACCGCCGTCGCCAATTTCATCGATGGCTGTGCAGTGACCATTCCTGCTACCCGCCCCGGTTATGCGCCCGTCGGCATCAGCTTCACCGGTGCGCATGGCCGCGATGCGACGATACTGTCACTTGCCGGCTGGGCCGAGGCGATGCTCGCCGGGGCAGCATGAAGCTCGAGCAGCTTCGCATTTTTGTTGGGGTCGCCGAGCAGGAGCATGTCACCCGCGCTGCCGAAGCGCTCAACATCACCCAATCCGCTGCCAGCGCGGCGATCGCGGCGCTGGAGGGGCGCCATGGCGTTCATTTGTTTGATCGGGTCGGCCGGCGGATCATATTGACCGAAATCGGCCGTGGCTTCCTGGACGCCGCGCTGGACGTCGTGATGGTGCTGCCGTCGAATGAAGCGGTGTGCACAGCGGTGATCGAAGGCGTCGGGGTCGCGGCGCTGTCGGCACTCGTGGTCGATCCCGCGCTCGACAGGGCGCTGCTCCACGCCGCACAAGGGGCGCTGACGGTGCGCAAGTTCGTCTGCCTCCGGCACAAGGAACGATCGATCAGTCTGTCGGCCAAGGCCTTCGAACGCCTGATCCAGACTAACACCATGACGCCGGACGGCCGTCCGCGACCGTAGAGAGGAAGAGCATGTCATCCCATCGCGCGCCCCTTCTGTGGGACAATCACGTCTATCTGCCGGAAGATCCCGGTACGGCGGCGATCGAGCAGCTGGAGAGGCATCGGCGACTGGGCTTCAACGTCGTGATGCTGAACATCGGCGATGCCGACTGCACGCTGGAATCGATCGTGCGGATGGCAGCCTTCGCCCGGCGCTGGCTGCGCGAGCATGACGACCGCTTCCTGCTGATCGAAAATCTGTCTGACATCGATCGCGCCCGGCGGGAGGGGAAGCTGGCCGTCGGCTTCAATGTCGAGGGCCTCTATTCGCTCGGCGAGCGGACCGATGTGCTATCGCTGTTCCGAGATCTGGGCGTTCGCTGGGTGCTGATGGTCTATAATCGTCGCAACGGCGTGGGATCGGGCGTGCATGACGATATCGACGAGGGGCTGAGCGACCTCGGTCGCCTCGCGGTGGCGGAGATGGACGATCTCGGCATCGTCAAATGCCTGAGCCACACCGGGCATCGTACGGCACGCGATGTGCTGGCGATGAGCCGGCGACCCTGTATTTTCTCCCATTCCAACGCGGCGGAGATATGGCCGCATGCGCGCAATATCCCCGACGACCTGATCCGCGCCTGCGCCGCGACCGGCGGGGTGGTCGGCATCAACGGCATCGCCCTGTTCTTGGGAGAAGGACCCGCTACCGCGCTGCGCATGGCCGATCATATCGATCATGTCGCCCAGCTTGTCGGGGTGGCGCATGTCGGGATCGGCAGCGACTATGGCTATCAGGTGCCCAGCCATGTCGCTGGTGCCATACCGACGGAGTCCTTCTTCTGGCCGGCGGGCAATGGTTATGGCGAGCGGCGGGACCATGGCGTGATCGAGCCGGAGGAACTGCCCGAGCTGTTCGATATTCTCGCCCGGCGCGGCTATGGCGAAGCCGATCTCGCCGGGATCCAGGGGGGCAATCTGCTGCGCGTGGCGGGGCAGGTCTGGACCGACCTCCGCTAACGCTATCGGTGCGCCAGAGGCGGGGTCACCAGGCGATGCCGGCCCGGTCCAGTTCCGCCATCGCCGGCGCCAACGCGTCGGCATGGCGACGCCACGCGCCAACCGAGCGATTGTGGATCGGTTCGCGGACCTGCACCGAACTGGCCGTCGAAACGGCGGCACCGTTCTTGTGGAAGTTCAGGCAGGCGTCGTCCCAGCCGAGCCCGCAGGCATCGAGCAGGCGCCGCGTCGAGCCCATCTGATCGTCGACCAGCGCTTCATAGTCGATCTGGAGAAACCGACCGGCTGGCAAGGTCGCGCTCCAGTGGGCGACCAGCCGATCGAAGGCGACATACCATCGGGCGATATGCGCCAGATCATAGCTATGGTCGTAATAGCCGAACTCGGCCGAGAACATCTGCCGGTAGTTGGCGAGGATGACGTCGAGCGGATGGCGGCGCAGGCAGATTATCCGCGCATCGGGAAAGGCGCTGTGGATCAGCCCGGCATAGAGGATGTTGAGCGGCATCTTGTCGACGGTCCGCTTGCCGCCTGTGCGGGCGCTCAGCGTTTCGAGATAGAGCGATGCCAGTCGATCGGAATCGATCCGCCCGGCCGCCTGCAGTGTCGCCGCGTCGAGGACTCGGTCGGTGCCGCTGCCGCCGAGCCTTTTAACGATGAGTGAGAAGGCGGGAGATTCCCCGACGCCGACCATGTCGGGATGTGCGCCGATAATTCGATCGACCAGGGTCGTGCCCGATCGCGGCAGGCCGGTGACGAATATGGGCGACGCCTGCGATTCCGGCGCGCGTGTCGATGGAGCGGGGCGGGGCGCCCGAGCGGCGAGGGCGTAGAGCGCGTCGGTGGCGTCGGGATCGTGGCGGACCAGCGTCTTCTTGGTCGACTTGGCGCGATGCAGCCAGGTCATCATTGCGTCGTGGCGGCCGCGATCCTCGTGGAGCTTTGCGATGCTGTGGCCGATGCGAAGGGCATCGTCGGCATCCTGACCCCGCGCCTCCCACAGGGTAAGGAGCGCGGTCAGCCGGGGCTCGTCGGCTTCGCCCTGGCGCCGGAGATGAATGAGCGCGAACCAGCTGCGGCTGTCGTCGGGATCGAGTACGAGTGCCTGTTCATAAGCGCCGTTCGCCTCCGCCAGCTCGCCCAAGAACTGGAGGACGTTGCCGAGATTGCGCCAAGTGGCGGCGCGGGCGCCGTCGCCCTGCGTCGCGATGCGGAAGATGCGCGCGGCTTCCTCATGTTCCTCGACCCGCGCGAGGACGACACCTAGATCGTCTGCGCTCTCCATGTCCGGCATTGTCTGGCGCGCGGCCAGTAGCGCCGCCAATCGCGCGTCCTCGGTGCGGCTCAGCAGCAGGAACAGCTTCGCCTGCCGGATCAGATAGCGGGCATCGTCTGGCCGACGGGCGAGCGCCCGCGTCAAAAGCTCGGCCGCCTTGCCGATATTGCCATGGGCTTCGGCAATCGTCGCCAGCGCGGCAACGGCGCGATCGTCGCCGGCGTCGGCTCTGAGCAGATCGAGCGCGATGCCGTGCGCATCGCGCCACTCGTTGGCAGCGATATGCCGGGCCAGCATCGTCGCCTGACTGTCCTGTCCCAAACCTTTCGCCAGTGCCATCGAAACTCCTGGATCGTCCGGAACCATGGCGGGCGGCGGATGACCGCCGCCCGCTTGCCGGTCAGAACCGCTTGCTGAACCGCAGGCCGAACTGCCGCGGCGGCAGGATATAGGTGAAGAAGGAACGGACATAGACGTTTCCGCCCCCCGCATCCTTGACCACCTGATTATAGGCCGGCGGATAGAAGGATGCGCCGGATTCCGCATATTTGTTGAAGACGTTGTTCACATAAGCGGTGACCGTCCAGCTCTCGCCGTCGAGGGCGAGCGAGAGATCGTGGCGGGTGAAGCCCTTGATCGTATAGGACCCGGCCCGGCCGCCGATCCGGGTTTCGACATTGCTCTGCCCAGTGCCGAGATAGGCGCCGGTGAGGGTCAGGCCGTCGCCGAGCGGATAGGCATATTCGACGTTGACGCTGGCCGTGTGGCGCGGCGAACCTGGCAGACGATCGCCCGGCTGGCCGTCCTCATAGTCGATCGTGTTCTGGAAGCCCGGCGGTGTGATGAAGGGGATGATCCGCGGCGTCTCCTTCGTCAGCTGCGGATCGGTATAGGCGTAGGAGAAGCGCATCGACAGCCGGTCGGTCGGGCGTCCCGCCAGCATCAGCTCGACACCCTTGGTCTCGGCACCGCCGCCGTTGATGGTGATCCCCTGGAAGCCGTTCTGTGTGACCGAAGAAATCTGCGGATTCTTCCACTTGATGTAATAGGCCGCGACGTTGAGGGTCAGGCGCCGGTCGAACCATTGGGTCTTGGCGCCGATTTCGTAGTTGATCGTCTTGTCGGGCTTGTACTCCAGCTCGTTGGGCAGGGCGCAGACGATCTGGTTCGCCGGCAGCGGGGTGGGGCAGGCCGGAGTCGCGTTGGAATTGCCGATCCGATACCCCTGGCTATAGGTGGCGTAGACCAGCGCATCCGGCGAGAATTTGTACGAGGTGTTGACCTTGTACAGGAAACCGTTGTCGCTCTGCCCGCCAGGGGTGAAGTTCAAGATGATGTCGTTCGGCCCGGCGCGGCCGGTGATCGTCTTGAACAGCGGCAGATCGGTGGCGAGCTGGGTCCGCAGCTTATAGTCATAATAGCGGCCACCGACCGTCACCTGCCATTCCGGCGTGACCTTGTAGGACAGCTCGCCATAAGCGGCCATCTCGGTCAGCCGGCTGCGGATAACGTTGATATATTCCAGGCTGTCGGGCCGGATCTGGGCGGCCTGTCCCAGCGAGAAGAGATATTCGCTGTAGCCCGGCGTGAACTCCTTGCTCGACTGGAAGGTCTTGGCGCGGCTGTAGAAGCCGCCGAAGATCCAGCTGAAGGGGCCGTCCGACTTGGAAACCAGCCGCAGTTCCTGGATGAACCGGTTCTGGCGGCCGTCCTCACGGGTCCGCATCGCAAAAGAGGGAAACAGCTCATAGCCATATTCGAGGCCGATCAGCAGGTCGGTCTGATCGCGATTGCCATGGTCGCGATACCAGGAGCGTCCGGTCGAGGAGGTGAGCTGGGCGAAGTCGAGATCCGCCGACATTTCCAGCGACAGCAGCTGGTTGGTGCGGGTGTTCGGCTCCTCGGTGCGGCGGGCGATTTCATATTTGCCGATCGGGACCGGGAAGTTGGTGAGCCCCCGGTTGCTCGCCTGGCGGCCGTCGCTGTGCGACCGCTGATAATAATAGGTCAGGTTGGCGTCGAAGGCATCCGACGGCTTCCAGCGCGCAGCGAGGCGGCCCGAGAGAGTCTCGTTGGTGTTGACGTCCTTGGCGCGCCGCAGATTGGCGTTGACCGCCGCCGGGTTGGTGAAGTCCGGATCGGGATCGGACACGCCGATCTGCCGTACGATGAAGGGCTGGTCGACGAAACCGCGGTCGTTCAGCCGATCGATCGAGCCGCGCAGCGCGAAGGTCTCGCTGACTGGCAGGTTCAGCGTCGCGCCGAGATCGGTGCTGACCGAGCTGCCATGGGTATAGCCATAGACATTGCCGCGAACCTCGCCCGAGATCCGGTCGAACTGCGCGCGCTTCGGAATGTAGCGGATGGCGCCGCCCAGCGTGCCGGCGCCATAGAGCGTGCCCTGCGGACCGGCGAGAAACTCGACCCGCTCGATGTCGTTCAGCCGCAGGTCGATGTAGAGCGGCACTTCGCCGACATAGGTCGCGACGGTGCCGCCGCCGCCGTTCGAATATTCGGTCAGGCCGAGCGGGTTGGAATTGAGGCCGCGAAACACGATCAGCGACGATGCGCGCGGGCCGGTTTCGGGGATGTACACGCCGGGGGTCAGCTGGGTCAGCGTGCGAAGGTTGGTGAGGCCCTGGCTCTGGATCTGATCGCCGCCGACGGCCGCGATGTTGATCGGCGCCGACTGCACCGTCATGTCGCGGCGGGTGGCGGTGACGACGATCTCCGACGTGGCCCGCTGGTCGTCATCGGCCGAGGCGCTGGTCGAGGCATTCTGTGCGAAGGCCGTCGTCGAGCACAGCGCCAGCAGCATGGCGCTCCCGTGCAGCAGGGCGTGCCGGCTGTTGCGATATCCGTCTTTCATAGTTCACTCCCCAAGATGTTTTTGTTGGCGCCATCGGCGGTTCGTTGGTCTTGGCCATCGTGGCGGCGCCAGGCCGGTCCGACGATGGCGGGTGGCGAGAGGGGCGGCACCGCCGCACCCGTCTCGATCCGTTCGGGACGAGAGCCGCCGGGCCGCTGGAAGACAGCAACCTGTGGGCGATCCCGACCATGTTCGATGTGTCCGGATCAACCGGGTGGATACGGCCTTCCGGTCATGGTCCGGCCTCGCTCTTCGCCGGTTGGGCGAGCAGGCGCGACTGGGCGAGGAAATAGGCGGAGCCCGGTTCGAACATGGGCCGATCGGTCGTCTCGCTCAGCGCACGGCCGAACTGCACCAACAGGTCGATGTCCGTCGCGAGACCGCTGAAATCGAGGTCGGGCGACCAGGCATCGCCGCGGCCATGATAGCGGTTGTCGAAATAATCGTCTTCCTGCGTCTTGCCGGCCGCCGGGCCGCCGTCGTGAAGGTCCAGGCCCGACCCCAGGGTCACGCCCGGCACGCCCAGGCGCGCGAAGGAGAAATGGTCCGACCGGAAATAATAACCATCGTCGAAACGGGGATTGCGGACCAGCGTACGGCCGGCGGCCTTGGCCACACGGCCCAGCAGCGGTTCCAGCCCGCTGCGCCCATTGCCCCACAGGCTGATGTCGCGGGTGGCGCCCTTGATGTCGAGCGCATCGATGTTGATGTCGGCGACGATGCCGCGCAGCAGCGTGGTGGGATGTTCGGCGAAATAGGCGGAGCCGAGCAGGCCTTTCTCCTCGGCGGTGAAGGCGACGAACAGCAGTGAACGTCGGCGCGGCGGTGCGGCGGCGAAGACCCGGCCCAGTTCGATAAGGCCGGCGATGCCGCCCGCATTGTCCTGCGCGCCGGGCGCGACGACCTTGCGGCCATCGGGACCATCGATATGACCCAGATGATCCCAGTGCGCGGAGAAAATGACGCTTTCGTCGGGCGCGGTCGATCCGTCGACCCGACCGATCACGTTGCGGCTGTCGAAGTTGCGCCGCTGCAATCCGAAATGCGCCGAAAAGCGCGACCGGCGGAAATCGATCGGACGGAAATCGGGGGAGGAGGCACGTTGCTGTTCGGCGTCCAGGTCCATCCCTTCGGCGGCGAACAGACGAACGGCCTGCTCCCGGGTGATCCAGCCTTCGACCGGCGCGTTTTTCGAGGTACGTGCGGTCGACTGGAGGTCGAGCTGGGGCAGGCCGAAGAAGCGGGCCCAGCCGGCCCATGTGCCGCCCGATGCCTTCTGATCGTGGATGATCAGGATGCCGCGGGCGCCGCGGCGTGCGAGCTCGCTGAACTTGTAATCCCAGCGGCCGTAATAAGTCATCACCGGGCCATCGAAGCGGCCATCGAGATCGACTCGGAAATCGGGATCGTTGATCAGAACCAGGGCGATCTTGCCGGTGAGATCGGCACCCTTGAAATCGTCCCACTGTTTTTCCGGCGCATCGACGCCATAGCCGGCGAAGACCAGGGGGGCGTTCTTGATGTCCACCCGGTCGAGATCGGCCCGGCTGCCCACGACGATGTCGCGACGCTGGACCAGGGTGGTTTTCCGGCCGTCGGTGTCGATCGACAGGTCGATCGGCGTGCTGAGACTATATTCCTCGATGGGGACGGTCTGGGTCCAGCTTCGCCGGCCGTCGGGCAGCAGATCGCCACCCGGCTTCAATCCCGCGGCAGCGAACTGCCGGCTGATATAGTCGACGCTCAGCTTCTCGCCCGGGGTGCCGGGCTCCCGGCCGCCGAAATCGTCGGAGGCGAGGGTGCGCACATGATCGGACAGCGCCGTGGGCCGGATCGTCGGTGCGGCGAGCGCGACCCCACCGCTCAGTCCGGCAAGACCCAGCAGGGCGAGTGTCAGGTTGAGAGGGCGATCGACGGTCGACATCTTTCTACTCACGGAAATAATCTGTAGTTCAATTCCACATCAATGCATGAAAGGCAAGTATCTTTCATTATGGGCATGAATTCACGGTTTGCTGTCGATAGAAGCTTATGTGGGACCGGGAAGTGAGAATTTTCTATAGGATCGGGACAAGGCTTCTGGAGCGAATCGTAGATCGATGACGCCTGTTTTCAAAGGCGTTTAGGTGAGTTCGTCGGCTTTCCCATACGGAATGGAGAGGAGGCGCCATCGAAGAAAGTCAATATATACACAGGAAAGTAATTTTCCTAAGAGTGTTCGGCGGCCGAGCCGAGCGCATGATGCAGGTGGCCGGACGGGGAGGATGGCTTGGGTAACAAGATTCAGCATTCGCTGCTGGGGCACCCGCGGGGGCTCTCCGTCCTCTTCATGACCGAGATGTGGGAGCGCTTCTCCTATTACGGCATGCGGGCGCTGCTCATCCTTTACCTGATCGACCATTTCGGCCTCGGCGAACGGTCCGCCTATCTGGTTTACGGCACCTACACGTCGCTGGTCTATGTCACGCCGCTGATCGGCGGCGTGCTGGCCGATCGCTGGCTCGGTTATCGCAAAGCGATCCAGGCCGGGGCCGTGCTGGTGACGACGGGACATGGCCTACTCGCTCTCGACGATGGGCTCGCCCTGGGCGGCGATATCCTTTTCTATGCCGCGCTGGCCTTCATCGTCGTCGGCACCGGCTTCGTGAAGGCGAATGTCGCGGCCTTTGTCGGCGCGCTCTACGACCGGGACGATCCGCGCCGCGAGGCCGGCTTCACCCTCTACTATATCGGCATCAACATCGGCGCTGCGCTGGGAGCGATCGTCGCCGGATGGCTGGGGCAGAATTGGGGCTGGGCTTATGGCTTCGGCGCCGCCGGGATCGGCATGGCCCTCGGCTTCCTCCAATTCTTGTTGGGAACGCGCCATTTCGGCGGGTTGGGCGAACCGCCGCGCGACGCTGGTCTACGGCGAAGCATGATCGGCCTGTCGGTGGAAAGCTGGATCTATATCGGCGCGCTGGCCGCGGTCGCGTTGCTGTATGTGATGATGCGGCAGCATGGCGCGGTCGAATATCTGCTGATCGTCGCGGCAGTCGCGGTGATCATTTACATTCTATGGTTCAGCATCACCGCGCTCGATGGGCCGGCGCGACGCGACATGGCGATCGTCACCGCGATGATCGCGATTTCAGTGCTGTTCTGGGCTCTCTACGAACAGGCAGGGTCTTCCCTGAACCTGTTCACCGAGCGTCAGATCGACCGAGTCGTGCTGGGTATGACGATCCCGGCCTCGATGTTCCAGGCGCTCAATTCGATCTACATCATCCTGCTCGCCCCCTTCTTCGCGGCGCTGTGGATCTGGCTGGGCCGGCGGCGGCTCGAGCCGTCGACCGGCACCAAATTCGGTCTCGGCCTGATCCAGCTCGGCGCGGGTTTTCTCGTCCTGGTGCTCGGCATCGAGGTGAGCGGCGACGGCAAGGTGCCGTTGATCTTCATCCTGCTGCTCTATCTGCTGCACACCACCGGCGAACTCTGCCTGGTTCCCACCGGCATCGCCGCAGTGACGCGACTGTCGGCGCCCCGGCTGGTCTGCTTCATGGTTGGTTGCTGGGCGTTCGCCAATGCCGCGGGCAGCTTCGTCGCCGGCCTGATCGCCAGTGCCACGGCGGGCGGTGAAGGCGGTATGGCCAATATCGCCATCGTCTATTCGAAGATCGGCTGGATGGCCGTTGCGATCGGCCTGGTCCTGATACTGGGCGCGGGCATCGTGCGCTGGCGCGGCTGGTCCTCGGGTGCCGAGGTGCCGGCCGGGGTCTGACCGATGGGGCTGGAGGCGCGCATCCAGACCGCCTGGGCGGAAGCGAGCGAACCGCTGCTCCACCGCCGCCTCTGCCTCGTACTCAGGACCCTGATAGAAGACGGCACGACACCGCGCGGGCAGCGCATGCCGGCGACGCGCTTGCTGGCGGGGCAACTCGGCTGTTCGCGCAACACGGTACGGCAGGCCTATGATCAACTGATCTCGGAAGGCTATCTCGTCTCCCATATCCGGGGCGGCACTTTCGCGGCTGAGCTGTTGCCGGCCCGTCGTTTCGACAAGCTCGCCACGCTGCTCGATCCCGATTTCGAGACCGCGCTGTCCTGCTATGGCAATGAGCTCGACATATTGCCGATGTCGGTCGCCACGCAGCGGCGTGCCTTCTGGCCGCACGAGACCGACGCCCGGCATTTCCCGTTCCAGACGATGATCCGGCACTTCGCGAAGAGCTGGCGCGGCAGCCGCGAGGATGTGCTGCGCGATCATGATCCGGCTGGCTTCGCACCGCTGCGGCGGGCGATCGCGACCTTTGTCCTGCATCAGCGCGGCATCGTCTGCGAGCCGGCGGACATCATCGTCTGCAACGGCACGGCGGCGAGCTTCGAACTGATCATCAAGCTGCTGCTCGATCGCAATGACGGCGTGTGGCTGGAGGAGGCCAATTGCTCCAATGCGGCGACGGCGGTGCATATGGCAGGTGGCCGCGCAATGGTCGTGCCGATGGACGAGCAGGGCATCGTCGTCGAACAAGGCATCGTCCGCGCGCCCAGCGCCCGCATGGCGATCGTCTCGCCATCGACCTGCTATCCCGTGGGCACGGTGATGAGCCTGGAACGAAGGCAGGCGCTGCTCGACTGGGCCCGCCACGCCAACGCGTTGGTGATCGAGGACGATTATGGCTGCGAGTTCATGTTCGAGGGCACGTCGCAACCGGCCATCCGCGCCTTCGATCAGAGCGGCCGGGTCATCTATATCGGCAGCTTCTCCAGCTATCTCTTTCCCTCGCTGCGGGTCTCCTATGTGATCGCACCGCCGGCGCTGGCGCGGCGGATCGCCAATCTGCGCTACAAGCTGGAGTTCCATCCGCCGATGGGGATGCAGCCGGTCATCGCCTCGATGATCGAGGATGGCGCCCTGGCGACGCATATCCGACGTATGCATCGCGTCTATGCCGCCCGCCGTGCCGCGCTGGCGTCGGCGTTCGAACGGCATCTGTCCGACCATTTCCTGCTGCGCCTGCCGCCGGCCGGGCTGAACGCGATCGCCCGTCCGAAAGCGGAAATGGGGCCGGGCGAGGTTCGTCGCTTGGTCCAGTGCGCGATGCGGCACGATGTCGGCCTGACCCCGGTGTCGACCGGCGCGGAAACGGCGACGCGTCGGCCCGCGATCCTGCTCGGCTTCGGCGCTACCGACGAGGGTGAGATCGACCATGGCGCTCGTCGCCTGGCCGCCGCGATGCAGGAGCTGGCAGGGTGAACGAACTCGCCCGGCCGCTGGGCCCCGCTGGGCCCTTCATCTCGCCGGTATGTGGGTCTTTATCGTGTCGGCCGCCGGGCGCACCGCTGGTGCAGGATCCAGAGAATGATCCGCATGGGACGGGAGCATCATGAGAAGATTGCGCATCGCTACGGATGTCGGCGGCACGTTCACCGACCTCGTCGCCCAGGAGATGGACGAGGCGGGCCAGCTGGTCGCGATTCACAGCGCCAAGGCCGACACGACCCCGCCCGATTTCGAGAAGGGCATATTGAACGTGCTGGATCGCGCAGACCTGTCGGCCGGCGACGCCGCGTTCTTCGTTCATGGCACGACGGTGGTCATCAACGCGCTGACCGAGCGCAAGGGCGCCCCGACCGGGCTGATCACCACAGCGGGGTTTCGCGACGTGCTGGAGATCGGGCGCGGCAACTGCCCAGATTATTTCAACATCCGCTTCGAAAAGCCGACGCCCTTCGTGCGCCGCAAGCACCGTCGGGTGCTGGAGGAACGGATAGACTATCAGGGCTGTGTGGTGCGCCCGCTCGACCTCGGCGGCTTGCCTGAGATCCTGGCCGACTTCGATCGGGACGCGATCGGCGCGGTCGCAGTCTGCTTTATCAACGGCTATGCCAACTCGGACCATGAGCGGCGCGTGATCGAGGAGATCGGCCGGCTCCGTCCCGACCTGTCGGTGGTCGCGTCGCATCAGATCACCCGCGAGTGGCGCGAATATGAACGGACCAGCACCACCGTCCTGTCCGCTTATGTGCAGCCCGCCGCGAAGCGCTATCTGGCCGCGCTCGATCAAGGACTGAAGGCGCAGGGCATGACCGCAGGGCTGCATATCATGCAGTCCAATGGCGGGATCGACTCGGTTGCGGCCACGGTCGAGCGGCCGATCACCATCGTCGAGTCCGGTCCCGCCAGCGGGATCTTCGCGGCGGCGGCGCTCGGCAGGTTGATCGGGCGTCCCAATGTCATCGCGCTCGATATCGGCGGGACGACGGCCAAATGCGCGCTGGTCGAAGATGGCGAAGTCCCGATCACCACCGAATATTATATCGAGCGGCACCGCCGCTTCGCCGGCTATCCGATCATGACACCGACGGTCGATATCGTCGAGATCGGCAATGGCGGCGGCAGCATCGCGTGGATCGACGATTATCGCGTCCTGCATGTCGGGCCGAAAAGTGCCGGCGCCACGCCGGGGCCGGTGGCCTATGGGCGGGGCGGCACCAGTCCCACCACCACCGATGCCAATCTGATCACCGGACGGATCGACAGCGAGAGCTTCTGCGGCGGCGCGGTCGATCCCGATATGGCGGCGGTGCGGGCCGCGTTCACGGCGCTGGGCGAGCCGCTGGGTTGCTCGGCGATCGAGGCGGCGCGCGGTGTGCTGCGGGTGGCCAATCACAATATGGTCAATGCGCTGAAGCTGATTTCGGTCGATCGCGGCCATGATCCGCGCGACTTCGCGATGGTCGCCTTCGGCGGTGGCGGGGCGATGCATGCGGCACTGCTGGCCCGCGAACTGCGCATCCCGCTGGTCGTCATCCCGGCAGCGGCGGCGGTCTTCTCGGCCTGGGGCATGCTGATGGCCGACCTGCGCCGCGACTATGTCGTGACCCGGCCCGCGCTGCTGACCCCGGACAGTGTCGGCGAGATGCTCGCGCGTTTCGATGATCTGCGCGGCCAGGCCGAACGGGAGTTCGAAGAACTGGCGACCGATATGGAGCGGCTCGACCTCGAGCTGTTCGTCGACGCGCGCTATGACGGGCAGGACAATACGGTGCGCGTGCCGCTGCCCCGCTCACTGCGCGACGAGCGGCGGATCGACGAATTCGAGGAACACTTCCGCGAGATCTTCGCCCGCAAATATGGCTATCGGCTCGACACTGGGGTCGAGGTCGTCAACCTCCACCTCGCCGCTTTCGGGCGGGTCAGCCATCTCGCATGGTCGCATGAGGCGATGGGCGAGGCATCGGCCGACTGCGCGCGGATCGGCAGCCGCAATGTCGATTTCGACGCGCTGGGGCTGCACCCGGCCACGATCTACGATCGCAGGCGGCTTTGCCCCGGCATGCGGTTCGTCGGACCCGCGATCGTCCAACAAGACGGCACCACCACGGTGATTCCGCCCGGCGATGCTGTGGCGATCGACGCCCATTTCAACATCTGCATCACGATCGCGGGGGAATAATCGATGGCCCGGCAGGATCCGTTCACCATCAACATCATCCAGAACAGCTTCCAGGCGCTCTGCGATCAGATGAGCGCGTCGCTGCGTCGCACGGCAATGAGCTCGGTCATCTATGAGGCGCTCGACTTCGGTGTCGGCTTGACCGATGCGGCGGGCGATCTGGTCTGCGACGGCGCGGGCATCCCGATGTTCGTCGGCATCCTCGACCATTCGGTGCGCACCGTCATCGCCAAGTTCGGCGACGATGTGCATGCGGGCGACCTGTTCCTGACGAACGTGCCGACCGGCGGCGGAGGCACCCATCTCAACGACGTCGTCGCTCTGCAGCCGGTCTTTGCCGGAGAGCGGCTAGCGGGCTGGGTGGTCGCCAAGGCGCATTGGACCGATATCGGCGGCATGGTTCCCGGCGGGATCAGCGACAAGGCGACCGAGGCCTTTCAGGAAGGACTGATCCTGCCGGAAATCCGGCTGTTCAACCGTGGCGTCCTCGACCATGCGGTTCGCGACATTATCGCGGCCAACAGCCGCATGCCCAAATTTACGCTGGGCGACATGTGGGCGATGGTGGCGGCGGTTCAACTCGGCGCGGACCGTCTCGGCGAGACCGCGGGGCGCTATGGCGCGGATGCGCTGGCCCTGGCGATGGCCGAGATGATCGCGATTGGGGAACGGGTGACGCTGGCCGGGCTGCGCAAGCTGCCGCCGGGCACCTATCATGCCGAAGACCATATGGATGACGGCCGCCGGCTGCAGTGCAGCGTCACGATCACCGCCGACCGCTTCGTCGTCGACCTGCGCGGCAATCCCGAACAGAGCCCGACATCGCACAACAGCCCTTATATCAGCAGCTTCGTCTGCGCCGGGCTGGTCCTGAAGGCGATCACTGATCCGCAGGCGGTGGCGAACAGCGGCTGCTTCCGCGCGCTGACCGTTTTGACAGACAAGGGCTCGATGTTCGATCCGTTGCCGGGTTCGGCCTGCGGCATGTATGTGCCGCCGTCGCTCTATGTCACCGAACTCGTCTGGAAGGCGGTCGCGGACCTAGCCCCGGATCGCATGGCCGCCGGCCATGTCGGATCGATCAACGCGATCAGCATGCTCGCGACCCATCCCGAACGCGGCACCGATGTCTTCCTCGTCGTGCCGGAGGTCGGCGGCTATGGCGCCGCGCATGACGCCGACGGGCAGCCGGCCTCGGGCATCTTCGGCAATGGCGACGCCCGCAATTCGCCGGCCGAGATCTGCGAAGCGCGCAACGGTATCCGGGTCGACCGTTATGAGTTCCACGACGAGCCCGGCGGCGAGGGGGAGTTTCGCGGCGGCCGTGGCGTTTGCGTCGAATATGTCGTGGCGGCGCCCGACACGCTGCTCGCCAGCCTGACCCAGACGCGGTCGGTCTATCCGCCTTGGGGGATGAAGGACGGCCGCGATGGATCGCTCAACCATGCCGAACTCGTCCGCGCAGACGGCAAGATCGAAACAGCGTCCCGCTTCGCTCAGGTCGGGCTCGATCCGGGGGACCGGGTGCGGATCTACACCGCGCATGGCGCCGGCTATGGCGATCCGCGCAACCGAACCGCTGAGCGGGTGCAAGCCGACATCGACGATGGCCTGATCACTGCCGAGCGGGCTCGCATAGTCTATGGATATGGGGCGTGATGGCCGGCGGGCAGCGCCGTGACGGCGGGGGCATCCTGCCGACGGCGGCGATGGTGTCGACCGGCGTTTCGGGATCGGTCATCCTCGCCTTGCTGCCGTTGCTCGTCGGATTGCTGGTAGACCGGCTGGCGCTGCCGCTGGCGACGGCGGGGGACATCGCCGGACTGCGGATGAGCGGCGCGACGATCGGCTGTCTGCTGATCGTCCCGCTGACGCGCCGGGTCGACTGGCGGCTGATCGCGGGCGGCAGCCTTGTCGCCATCCTGATCGGCAACGCGATGTCGATGCTGGTCCATGACGTAGAGTCGCTGGCTTTCTGGCAGGGCGTGGTCGGACTGGGGGAAGGGGCCACGGCGATCAACGGCGCCGCGCTGGCCAGCAGCCACAATCCCGATCGCGGTTTCGGCGTCCTCGGTTGCGTGTCGCTGTCGTTGGGGTCGATCGGCTATTTCATCTGTCCGCGTCTGGCGGAAAGCTACGGACTGGCCGGACTGATCGTCCCGATGATGCTGGTGGCGACGATCGGATTGCTGCTGCTGCGCTGGTTTCCGCCCTCGGGCCGGGGGGAGATCGATCCGGATATGCCCGCTCCGGGGTTGCTCGACGGCCGTTCGCTGCTCGGCCTGTTGACCATGGGTGTCTTCTTCCTCGGGCTCGCGACGATCTGGAGCTGCGTGGAGCGGGTAGGGGTGTGGCGTGGTTATTCGCAGGTCGATATCGGGCAGGCAGTCGGCACGCTCAATCTGATCTTCGGCCTGGCGGGCGCCGGCCTCGCGGTCGTCTTCGGCAACCGGCTGGGACATCGCTTTCCGGTCGTCGCCGCGATGGGGCTCAGCCTGCTCAGTTTCTCGTTGTTCGGCATCCAATCCTGGTTCTGCTATCTCACGGCGATCGCCCTGACCTTCCTGGCATGGATGGCGGCCTTCTCGTTCATCATGGGATTGCTCGCGGAGATCGACGGCAGCGGGCGGCTCGCGGTCGCCGGGCTCGTCGTTCAGACGGGCTGCTTCGCGGCCGGGCCGGCCTTGGGCACGCGCCTGCTCGGCACCGGACTGTTCGGTCTGCAATTGTTCGCGATCGCCTGTTCAGTGGGCGCGATCGGCCTGGCCATCGTCGTCACCGCGCGGCGGTATCCATAGCTTCCAACTGGCGATCGACCATGCCCGCCATGGGAAGGTGATGATCGCCTTCGGGACAACGGTGAGCAATTGCCGCGGCTCAACGGCTTTCCGGTCCGGTTGGTATTCCACTGACTGGGTCAAGATGCTGTCCGGCATCGAGATGCTGGCGGCGCCCGATGCCATTCGGCCAGCATGGTGCTGGTGCAGCCCAAGCTGACTCGCGTTCAATGACAGACGATCGCCCCTATCGGCTCTTTCCATATTGCCCCCGATAGCGACATGCATGCAGCTCTACCCAACAAGCCGTCTATGTGAGCCGCTTGCCCACGATACCCTTGAACGCGTTTAAGTGCGGGCCTTGTTGTCGATACCGAGCTTGGCGCGGTTGCTGTCCCGGAAATCGATCTCGGCAGGTAGCGGTGCAAATGCTGCTTGCGGCACTGTCGATAGACGCTCCTTCATGCCACATTTGAAGATCGAGAACGAGCCTTCCCCAATGACGTTTGCTTTCGCCTCGTCCATTCCCAAATGCGGACAGTCGGATCGTCGCCATAGTGGTCGCTCCGACGCAACTTGCTTCCGACCGACCCAGCGCGCAGTCATGCCGCCATATAACCGTGCCCGTTCGAGGCCAAAGTGGCGACCTTGTCGAGTATCCTGCGACCGAACAGGCTGGCGGTAAGGTCCGCCAGGAGGTGGGCGCTTTTGCCACGCTCGTCGAGAAACGGGTTTAATTCAGCGATATCCATCGAGGTCGTCAGCCCGGACTCGCTCAGCATCTCCATGATAAGATGCGCCTCGCGGAAGTTGGCGCCGCCAGCGACCGTCGTACCGACGCCGGGGGCGATGGCGGGGTCGAGGAAGTCGACGTCGAGGCTCACGTGGAGCATGGCTCCCATTCGCTCGACCTGCTCTAGGATGCTGCGCAGGATCGCTGCAATGCCGAACTCGTCGATAGCCCGCATGTCGAAGACATTGATCCCGCGCTCCGCAAGCAACTCGCGTTCGCGATCATCAACCGACCGGATGCCGATCATGAAGACGTGATCAGGCGCGACCAGCGGTCGGCCGTTCGGCAGAACGTCTTCGAAGCCGGGCTCGCCGCAATAGAATGCGACGGGCATGCCATGCATATTACCTGATTCCGAGGTTGCCGGCGTGTTGAAATCGGCATGGGCGTCCAACCACAACACGCAGAGCGGCTGCCCCCGGTCGTGGGCAAAGCGCGCGGCGCCGGCGACCGTGCCCATCGCCAGGGCATGGTCACCACCAAGGAAGATCGGCAGGCGGCCGTCCCGCAAGACGGCATAAGACGCCGCCTCCAGCGCGCGCGTCCAACTGGTCACGTTCGTCGCGTGGTTTGCCCGGCCCGCAAGCTTGTGCTCAATCCCTTGGGCGGGAACGACATCGCCACGATCTTCGACCTCGTGGCCGAGGGACGACAGCATATCGCCAATCCCGGCCAGTCGCAGTGCCTCGGGGCCCATCAGGCACCCGCGCACCCCGGCACCGAGTTCGATCGGCGCGCCCACCAGGCTGATCCGCTGCTTCTTCATTATGGATCGCTCCTCAGGCGGCGCGCTGGAGCATGCCGAACAAATCGCGCGGATCGTCAGGATCCGCCAGTATATCGATATTCTGGAAGAAATCGGTCCCCTGCAGTTTGGAATAGACATAGCGCAGGGCGGAGAAGTCCTCGGTCGCGAAACCAACACTGTCGAACAGAGTGATCTGGCGAGCATCGCGGCGACCCGGAGCCTCGCCCTTCAGCACGCGCCAGAATTCAGTCACTGAATAGTCGGCATCCATCTGTTGGATTTCACCCTCGATCCGCGTCTGTGGTTCGAACTCGACGAAAGTCTCCGCACGGCGCAGAATATCCTTGTGCAGCTCGGTCTTGCCCGGGCAGTCGCCGCCGATCGCGTTGATGTGAATGCCGGCACCGACCATATTATCGGTGAGAATCGTCGCATAAGCCTTGTCGGCGGTGCAGGTGGTGATGATCTGTGCGCCTTCTATCGCCTCCTGCGAATTGGCGCAGATGGTGACGTGCAGCCCGCTGTCACGAAGGTTGCGTGCAACCTTCTCGCTCGCCTTGGGATCGATGTCGAACAGCCGCACGGCCGCGATGCCGACCACCGCTTTCATGGCCAGGGCTTGGAACTCCGCTTGTGCGCCATTGCCGATCATCGCCATTACCTTGGCGCCAGCGGGTGCGAGGTAGCGCGCAACCATTGCCGAGGTGGCGGCGGTGCGGAGCGCGGTGAGCAGGGTCATCTCGGTCAGCATCAAGGGATAGCCGGTATCGACACGAGCGAGCAGGCCGAAGGCGGCAACCGTCTGGTAGCCTTTGGCGGCGTTGCTGGGATGACCGTTGACATATTTGAAGCTGAAAGCTTCGGCGTCCGATGTCGGCATCAGTTCGATCACGCCGTCGCGCGAATGCGAAGCAAGGCGCGGTGTTTTCTCGAACTGCTCCCACCGGCGATAATCTGCCTCCACGGCGTCGGTCATTTCGGCCAGCACCGCCTCGATTCCGAAATGATGCACCAGGCGCATCATGTTCTCGACGCTGACGAAGGGAATATAGGCGAGTTCGGACGGCAGCGGGCCCATTGACGGCTCCTATCTGGTTGGCGTTGCTCGATCGTAGGTCGGCTTAATGTTTATCAAAATAGCAATGACACCTGTAATATCGGTAGAATTTGGCAATATTGCTCATTATATTTGCCAAAATTGGCAATTTGGTGGTACACACTCATGACTGTTGGAACCTTCATTCCTGACGATCTCGATCGTCGAATCATGGCACATTTGCGGGTGGATGGCCGAGCATCGCTGTCCAAGCTCGCGGATGCGCTGGGCGTGGCGCGTGGAACTGTGCAGAACCGCCTCGATCGATTGCTGCAATCAGGGACGCTGCTGGGCTTCACGGTTCGAATGCGCGAAGATTATACGGACAATAGCGTTCGGGCCATGATGATGATCGAGGTGGTCGGTAAGTCGACGACGCAGGTGATCCAACGCTTGAAGGGTTTTCCTGAAATTCGTGCTCTACACACCACCAATGGAAATTGGGATCTGGTTGCCGACATTCGCGCAGCCAACCTTTCGGATTTTGATCGTGTGCTGCGGGAAGTGCGGATGATCGACGGCGTTTCCAACAGCGAGACGAGTTTGCTGTTAAGTACCGTTTGACCCGCATTCACGATGTGCCGCAGCCGGCGGCCGAATGGTGGCCGTGTGTTGAACTGTGTGTTGGCGACTGAGGATGTCGCGCGTGCCCGAATTGCGATCGGCAATAAGGCATTGATATTTCGAAGAAAAATGGTGCCGGCTGCAGGGATCGAACCCGCGACCCCCTGATTACAAATCAGGTGCTCTACCAACTGAGCTAAGCCGGCACTCCGTTCGCCCTATTGCGTCAGGGAATGCCGAAGGTCCAGCCCTCGACGGCGGCGATGTGCGAAGAAAGCGCCGGCGGGTTCCACAGATCGGCACGGGACGCGGCTGCCGCCAGCCAGGCCGCGCCGAGGATGGCGTCGGTGCTGTGGTCGTCATAGCGGGGCAGGACCGGCGCGCGGCGGATGCCATGGCCGGAGAGGCCGGCGCGCAGCCGGTCGGCGTCGCGCATCTTGCTCCCGCCCGACAGCCCCGCCGTCCGCGCGGCGATCGTCGTGTAGATCTCTACGATGACCGGGCCGGTCTCGGGCAGCGGATCGAAGGGCCAGACGGGCACCCGCCCGTCGAGGCGGTGGAGCAGCCGCATTCCCGTCAGGCTCGACTTGCCGACCTGCGCGGCGCCGACGAGGTTGAAGCAACTCGTCGCCGGCCCGTGGCGGTCGTCGCGGCAGATGCGTTCGACGAGGCGGTAGCGGCCGTTGCCGGCGCCGAACAGGTCGCCCTGCCGGCCGCCATGGCGGCGGAAATGCCGGCTGGCCTCGACATGGTCGACGAAGGCGCCTGCCTCCAGATGCGGGTCGTCCGCGCAGATATCGTCGACCAGCTTCCACAGCGCACGGGCATCGGCCGGGCTATCGGCCCAGCCGGGGAAATAGGCGCCCGCATCGAGGAAGGGCAGGGCGGTCGAGAAGTCGATCCCGATCAGCAGGTCGCTGCCGCGGCGCGCATGGTCGAGCAGCCAGTCGAACACCGCCTGGCGCGACCAGGCTCGTTCGAGGAGCCTTGGTGTCCGGCCCGGTCCGTCGCTGACCGCGACGGCGATGCCCTTCTGCCGATCGCCCTTCGCCCCCGACCAGTCGATGCAGGCGAAGCGCCGGAAGCGGCGGGTCATGCCTTCTTCCCGGGCCTCGGCTTCGCGCGCTTCTTCGCCAGCGCCTGCTGGTGCGCGCGCTCGATCATCGAAAGGACCCTCTCGGGATCGGTGCTGCCGTAGCGGACCAGCACGGCGGGCCAGCCCTCATAATGCGGCGACTGCCAATAGGTGTCGGGATCGGTTTCCTTGAGTATGTCGACCGTGTCGCGGTCGATCATCAGGCAGAAGCTGCCGTCTTCCCGCCCCGGCGCGACGAAGGCGTTGCCGTTCGCCTTGGCCGCCGGGCCGCCATAATGGGTCGAGCGCTCGGCCCCGGGCAGCCCGGCCGCGAAGCCGGCGACCTTGTCCCAGTCGAGGCTCACCGGCTCCCGCGCTCCTGCCGCAGCCGCTCCCAATAGGCGATGCGCTCGGCGATCTTCGCCTCGAAGCCGCGCGGGGAGGGTCTGTAGAAGCTCTGCGGCGCCATGTCCTCGGGCCAGTAATCGTCGCCGGAAAAGGCATCCTCGGCGTCATGGTCATAGGCATAGCCCTTCCCATAGCCGATATCCTTCATCAGCTTGGTCGGCGCGTTGAGAATGTTCTTGGGCGGTACAAGCGAGCCCGTCTCCTTCGCCGAGCGGAACGCCGCCTTCTGCGCCGCATAGGCGGCGTTCGATTTCGGCGCGGTGGCGAGGTAGAGGCAGGCCTGTACGATCGCCAGCTCGCCCTCGGGCGAGCCGAGGAAGTCATAGGCGTCCTTGGCGGCAAGGCACTGGACCAGCGCTTGCGGGTCGGCCAGGCCGATATCCTCGCTCGCGAAGCGGACCAGCCGGCGCAGCACGTAGAGCGGCTCCTCGCCGGCGGTCAGCATCCGGGCGAGATAGTAGAGGGACGCCTGCGGGTCCGATCCGCGCAGCGACTTGTGGAGCGCCGAGATCAGGTTGTAATGGCCTTCGCGGTCCTTGTCGTAGACCGCCATCCGGCGATGTAGCAGCGCGGCCAGTTCCCCGGGCTCGAGCGGATGGTCGATCGCGACCGAGAACAGCGTCTCGACCTGGTTGAGCAGGAAGCGCCCGTCGCCGTCGGCCGAGGCGACGAACGCGTCGCGCGCGCTGTCGGTCAGTGGCAGCGCCCGGCCCTCGATCTCTTCCGCCCGCGCGATCAGCTTGCCGAGCGCGGCGGCATCGAGCCGGTTGAGGATCAGCACCTGCGCCCGGCTCAGCAGCGCGGCGTTGAGCTCGAAGGAGGGGTTCTCGGTGGTCGCGCCGACCAGCACCACGGTGCCGTCCTCGACATAGGGCAGGAAGCTGTCCTGCTGGGCGCGGTTGAAGCGGTGGATCTCGTCCACGAAGAGCAGCGTGCGCGTGCCCATCCGCGCATGCTCGCGCGCCTCTGCGAAGATCTTCTTGAGGTCGGCGACGCCCGAAAAAACTGCGGAGACCGGCGCGAAGCGCAGGCCGACCGCATCCGCGAGCAGGCGTGCGATCGTCGTCTTGCCGGTGCCGGGCGGCCCCCACAGCACCAGCGAGGACAGGCGGCCCGCCGCGACCATGCGGCCGATCGCGCCTTCGGGGCCGGTAAGATGTTCCTGTCCGATCACCTCGTCGAGGGCCCGCGGCCGCAGCCGTTCGGCGAGCGGCGCGGCATCGGCGGGCAGGGCGGCGGGGTCGGGCGCAAAAAGATCGGCCATCGCGACGATATAGGCGCGGCCGGGCCGTCCGCACAGGGGGCGAAAAACCGGCTTGTCAAAACTCTTTCAAGATATATCTTAGAGCTATCGAGAATGATTCGATAGATATGAAGACCGGAGAATAAGATGTTTGGTTTTAACAAAAGGCATCGCGAACATGGTGGTCATCACGGCTTCCATGCGATGCGCGGCCGCCACCGTGGCGGCTTTGGCGATGCATTTGGCGAGGGGTTCGGAGAGGGCATGGGCGGCCGGGGCGGTCGCCGGGGCGGCGGACGCCGCCGCGTGTTCGAGAGCACCGAGCTGCGGCTCGTCCTCCTGGCGCTGATCGGCGAGCAGCCGCGTCACGGCTACGACCTGATCAAGGCGATCGAGGAACGCTCCGGCGGATCCTATGCGCCGAGCCCGGGCGTGGTCTATCCGACGCTCACCATGCTCCAGGACATGGGACTGATCGCCGAGCAGGCGGCCGAGGGCTCGAAGCGGCTGTTCGCGATCACCGAAGCGGGCAAGCTCGAGATCGGCGAGCAGGCCGAACAGGTCGAAGCGCTGTTCGCACGCATCGAGGCGCTGGGCGAGGAGCAGGGCGGCGGCCACGACCGGGCGCCGGTGCGGCGGGCGATGGTCAACCTCGCCATGGTGCTGCGCGATCGCATGGGCCGCAGCGGCAACACCGATCTGGCGCATGAGGTCGCCGCCATCCTCGACGAAGCCACTCGCAAGATCGAGAGGCTCTGATGACGATCAGCGCAACCGCATCGGTGCCCACCGCTTCGGGCAGCAAATATCTCCAGCAGCTGTGCAAGCACTGGACCCATAAGCTGAAGGTCGCGTTTACGCCCACCCACGGCACGGTCGTCTTCCCGCGCGATGCGCGGGGAGCCGACCATCCGGGCGATGGGCTCGCCACCTTCGACGCGACCGATGCGACGCTGGAAGTCCGCATCGACGCGAGTTCGGACGCGCAGCTCGAAGGCCTGAAGGGGGCCGTGGCCCGCCACCTCGACCGCTTCGCCTTCCGCGAGGCGCCGCTGCCGTTCGACTGGAAGCCGGCCTAGCGCGGTTTCCGAAAGTCAGGGCACCGGGCTCTGGCGGGTGACGCGGATGCCGGCGTTGTGCTGGCGCAGGATGCGCACATAGGCGTCGACCAGCTCCTGGTTGACCTCGTCCCAGCCATAGCGCGCGCTCGCCTTCAGGCCCGCCTCGCCGATCGTCCGGCGCATGTCGGGATCCTCGCAGAAAGCCTGCAGGGCGTCGGCGAAGGCCTTCGTGCGCCCGGGCGTGATCAACCGCCCGGTCCGGCCGTCGTCGATCAGGCTCTCGCTGCCGGTCGCGCGCGCGGCGAC
Organism: Sphingomonas sp. Root720; assembly: GCF_001428605.1. Classification (GTDB taxonomy): domain Bacteria; phylum Pseudomonadota; class Alphaproteobacteria; order Sphingomonadales; family Sphingomonadaceae; genus Rhizorhabdus. Next base: position 63,525 of record NZ_LMID01000013.1, on the reverse strand, counting down.
GACGGGCAGCCCGGCCGCCATCGCTTCCAGCGTGACGTTGCCGAACGTCTCGGTGACCGACGGGTTGAACAGCATGTCCATCGACGCGACCGCGCGGCCCAGGTCCTCGCCCGCCTGGAAGCCCGCGAAGATCGCACCGGGCAGGCGCTTCTCGAACCATTCGCGCGCCGGGCCGTGACCGACCACCAGCACCTTGTGCCGCACCTGGCGCCGGTCGAGCTGGTCGATCGTGTCGGCGAAGATGTCGAGGCCCTTTTCCATCACCAGCCGGCCGACGAAGCCGATCACGACGTCGTCGGGCAGGATTCCCAGCGAGCGGCGCCAATCGTCGCACCGCCGCTCGGGCTTGAAGATCGTCCGGTCGATCCCGCGCGACCAGATACCGACGTCGTAGCTCATCCGCTGGTTGCGCAGCAGCTGCGCCATCGACTCCGATGGCGCGAAGATCGCGTCGCAGCGCCGATAGAAACGGCGCAGCATCGCCTCGACCAGCGGCTCGAGAAAGGCGAGGCCATAATAGCGGAAATAGGTCTCGAACCGCGTGTGGACCGATGCCACCACCGGCAGCTTGCGGCGCAGCGCGAGCGCCACGGCGCGATGACCGAGGATCTCCGGGCTGGCGACGTGGATGATGTTCGGGGCGAAGCGGCTGATGTCGCGCTTGACCCTGGGCGGGATCATCAGCGGGAAGCGATATTCGGTGCGGCCCGGCACCGGCAGCGACGGGATGTCGACCAGGTCTCCGGTCGCCGGAAAGGCGGGCTCGTCGACCATTGGCGAATAGATCCGCACCGCTGCACCCTGGCGCAGGAGGTAGCCGACCAGCCGGTTGAGGGCCTGGTTCGCGCCGTCGCGCACATAGTTGTAATTGCCCGTGAACAGGGCGACACGAAGCTGGGATGCGTCCATCGCGACGCCTTAGGAGCCAAAGACGGTCATCGCAACCGGAACAGCCGCGCGGGCGGACGGTTATGGGTGCGAAAGGACATATCTTCGCATGGCAAAGGGCTTTCGCAGCGGGCAGAGGATATCGTGGAACTGGGGCGCGCACGTCGCCCATGGCCATGTCGTCCAACGGTTCGAACGGCGGGTCCAGCGTACCATCGAAGGCGCCCGGATCGTCCGCCGCGGCACCGCCGCCAATCCCGCCTATCTGGTGAAGACCGATGACGGAAAGATGGCGCTGAAGCGCGGCTCGGAACTCGACGCCGGATAAGGGTAAGCAGGATGGATCAGTTCTTCACGCGGGTTGCGGCCAGGATCTCCAGTGCGGTCGGCCAGCCGCTCGCCTTCGTCGTCGCCTTTTGCGCGATCGTCGTCTGGGGCGTCAGCGGTCCCATGTTCGGCTTCTCGGACACCTGGCAGCTGATCGTCAACACGACGACGACGATCATCACCTTCCTGATGGTCTTCCTGATCCAGAACGCCCAGAACCGCGATGCCGCGGCGATGCAGGCCAAGATGGACGAACTGATCCGGGCGATCGATAGCGCTCGCAACGACTATATCGGCATCGAGCACCTTACCGAGAAGGAACTGGAGAAGATCCGCTCCCAGATCGAAGAGGAATGCAAGCCGGGCGATAGCGGACCTCGTCCGGCCGACAGCATCGCCCATCTGATCCGGCGGCGATAGGGCGGGCGGCGGCGCGCCCCCCCCCGGCGACGCGGGCGATCAGGCCGCTTCGACCTCGCCGTCGTTCAGCCACGCCTTCAGCGCCTCGCCCGCACGCTCGGCCATCATCGCCTTGCGGTCGCCCTTGCGCTTGCGGCCGCCCTTGGCGCCTTCGAGCGGGGGAAACAGCCCGAAATTGACGTTCATCGGCTGGTAGCTGGCCGCGTCCGCGCCGCCGGTGATATGGCCGAGCAGCGCGCCGAGCGCCGTCGTCAGCGGCGGCGCGTCCATCGGCCGGCCGAGCAGTTCGGCCGCCGCGAAGCGCCCCGCGAGCAGGCCGATCGCCGCCGACTCCACATAGCCTTCGCAGCCGGTTATCTGGCCGGCAAAGCGGATGTTCGGGCGCGACTTCAGGCGCAGCGCGCCGTCGAGCAGCTTGGGGCTCTGGATGAAGGTGTTGCGATGGAGGCCGCCCAACCGGGCGAACTCGGCCTTTTCCAGGCCGGGGATCGTGCGGAACAGGCGGACCTGCTCGGCGTGCTTCAGCTTGGTCTGGAAACCGACGATATTCCACAGTGTGCCCAGCGCATTGTCCTGGCGCAGCTGCACGACCGCATAGGGCCAGCGACCGGTGCGCGGATTGTCGAGTCCCACCGGCTTCATCGGACCATAGCGCAGCGTGTCGACGCCGCGCTCCGCCATCACCTCGACCGGCATGCAGCCGTCGAAATAGGGCGTGTCCTTCTCCCATTCCTTGAACGCGGTCTTCTCGCCGTCGAGCAGCCCCTGATGGAAGGCCAGATATTGCTCCTTGTCCATCGGGCAGTTGATATAGTCCTTGGTCTCGCCCTTATCCCAACGCGAAGCCATCCAGGCGACGTCCATGTCGATGGAGTGGTGGTGCACGATCGGCGCGATCGCGTCGAAGAAGGCGAGGGCGTCGGCGCCCGTCGCGGTGCCGATCGCCTCGGCCAGCGCGGCGGCCGTCAGCGGGCCGGTCGCGACGATCGCCGGGCCGTCCTCCGGCAGCGCGTCGACCCGTTCGCGGACCAGTTCGATCAGCGGATGCCCGGCGATGGAGCGAGTGACCGCTTCGGCATACCCTTCGCGATCGACGGCCAGCGCCGATCCGGCGGGCACCCGGTGCGCGTCGGCCGTGCCGATGATCAGCGATCCCAGCGCACGCATCTCGGCATGGAGCAGGCCGACGGCGTTCGCCGGATCGTCCGAACGAAAGCTGTTCGAGCAGACCAGTTCGCCGAGGCTGTCGGTCTGGTGGGCGGGCGTTGCCTCGATCCCGCGCATTTCGGACAGGCGCACGCGAATGCCCGCCTGGGCGAGCTGCCACGCCGCTTCCGACCCGGCGAGCCCGCCGCCGATCACATGTATCTGATGAACCATCGCCGCGCTTTAGTCCCCCTCGCGCGGAGATTGAAGTCTTTCCTCCCGCACCCCGCGTCGCGGGACGCAAGATCCAGGCACTCGCCGGAGGACGGGACGCCTAGAAGAGGGTGACGAAGATAGAAGCGATGATCGCCCAGAGCAGCGCCGAGGCGCCGACCGCGATCAGTGCACCGACAAAGGCCGGATATTTCTCCTCGCCAGCCCCCTCCAGCACCTCCTCCGGAAGACGAAGGAAGGCATGTCGAGCATGGGCGTGGCGAACGAAGTTCCTCATGGACGCATACCTCCCCCAATCCAGGTCGCGCGGCTTTCGCGCCGTATGACAGAGGGATTACATCATGTCGGACAGGAAAGCAGCGGGGGCCTAGACCAATGTCTAAGAGCTTGGCGCGATCGGGCGCGCCTACCGCGATACTCCGCCGTGGAGGCCCAGCCAGAGGGCCATTTCCCGGAGCTCGATATCGAGCTCTTCGCGGGTTTCGCCGGGAGCGTCGGGTTCGAGGTGGGTCGACTGCACCCGCAGGACCGACCTCTGCCGGTCGGCCTTGAGATCGACCCGCGCGACCAGCCGGTCGCCGAGCAGGAAGGGCAGGACATAATAGCCGTAGCGGCGCTTCTCGGCAGGCGTGTAGATTTCGATGCGGTAGTGGAAGCCGAATAGCCGTTCGGTCCGGTCGCGTTCCCAGATCAGCGGGTCGAAAGGCACCAGCAGCGCGCGGGCATCGACGCTGCGCGGACGCCGGGCATCGCGGTGCAGCCAGGCGGGCTGGCGCCAGCCTTCGACCGTGACGGGGAGAAGCAGCCCTTCCGCAGCCAGTTCGGCAATCGCCACCCTGGTGTCGGCGACGGAGGTCCGGAAATAATCGCGCAGGTCGGTCTCGGTCGCGACGCCCAGCGCGGCAGCGGCGCGCGCGAGCAGGCCGCGATGCGCCGTGGCCTTGTCGGGGGTAGGAAGGGCCAGGATCGTGGGCGGGATGACTCGCTCGGTCAGGTCGTAGACCCGCTCGAAGCCGCCGCGCCGGGTGGTGGTGGTGACGTGTCCCGCCCAGAACAGCCATTCGAGCTTGCGCTTGCTGTCGCCCCATTCCCACCAGCCGCTGCGGCTCCGGCCGTCCTCGAAGTCGGAGACGGCGAGGGGACCTTCGGCGCGGATGCGATCGAGCACCGCATCGACCTCGCCGCGCTTGTCCCGGGCATAGACCCGAAGCGCCTTCCAGCCGCGCTCGCCGCGGTCGGCCTCTTCCATCCGCCAGCGGAGCAAAGGCTGGAGATCGACGGGCAGCAGCGACGCCTCATGCGCCCAATATTCGAACATGCGCCGTTTCGACCGGCGGCCCCAGGCGGCTTCGTCGAGCAGGGCGCGGTCATAGCCGCCGAGGCGCGAGAAAGCGGGCAGGTAATGGGCACGCGACAGGACGTTGACGCTGTCGATCTGGTGGAGCGCCAGCCGGTCGAGCGTGCGGCGCAGATGGGCGTTGCCGACGGCCTGCGGCCGGGGAGCGGCGAAACCCTGTGCGGCGAGCGCGATCCGGCGGGCCTGCGCGAGCGACAGCCTCGCGGTCAACGCCGCTCGATCCGCCCCGCCGCCCAGGCATAATCCTCGGCGGCCTTCCGGTCCTTCGCATCCTTGAAGGCGATCGCCGGGTCCGGGGCAGCGCCGATCGCGTGGAGCAGAATCCACAATGCGAAGCGGCGGCCGGAATCGCGTTCGGTGCCGAAGGCGATCTCGACCCGCTGGCGGGCATCCTCGATCGCACCCTCATCGAGCGTGTCGATATCGTCGGTACCGAAATAATGGTGGAGCAGGGCATCGAGATCCATGAGGCGAGCGATGCCGTGGCGCCGGCACGAAGGCAAGCCTTCACGGCGCGTCGCGGCCTTCTCCGAGAAATTCGTAAATCCCCTCATTGACTTGGCCGTCCCGAAAGATGCCAGTGGCCATGGCGCCACCGGTACGATTTTCTCGGATCGGCAATCGGTCTGGCGCATTATGCTCCGAAAGAGGAGAAGCGCGACGATGCTTGAACATCTTCCCCGCTGGCTGGGCGCGGTGCTGCGCAATGTCCGCGCCGGCCATTCGAAACTGGTGATCGTCCAACCCGAACTGCGGATCGGCGACACGGTGATCGACCTGAGCAGCCCGGCTTTCGCCTCCGGCGCGCGCCTGCCGGTGCGCTTCACCGCCGATGGGGAGGGAGTATCCCCGCCGCTGCTCTGGGGGGAGGTGCCGACGGGCACGACCAGTCTCGCGCTGATCGTCGAGGACCCCGATGCGCCCGCCCTCCAGCCCCTCGTGCATGCGCTGGTATGGAATATTCCGGCCGACGACCGGCATCTTCCCGAAGGGGCCATCGTCGCCGACGGCGACGGGACGGTCGACGGCCCGGATGTCGGCCGCAACAGCCTCTTCGAGGGCTGGCTGCCGCCGGATCCACCCACCGGCCACGGCAGCCACGACTATGTCTTCCAGCTGTTTGCGCTCAGCGAGACGATCGACATCGGCGGCAATCCCGGCCGCTCGGGGCTGATCCGGGGGTTGCAGGGCCGGGTACTGGGGGCCGGCATGTTGGTCGGCACCTATTCGCGCGGCGAGGAGGCGCCGCTGTCGGAAGGGCGGATCGGCAGCGTTTCCCGCGCCTGATCGATCAGCCCCCCGTCAACCGGCCCGGGCCTTGGCGGACGGATCGCGGTGGCGGTAGGATCGGTCGCGGGTCGCGTAATAGAGGTCGAGCTTTTCCCATGCCTCTTCCGCCGTCTCGACGAAGCGGAACAGGTTCAGGTCGTTCTCGCTGATCACGCCTTCCTCGACCAGTGCGTCGAAATTGACGATCTTTCGCCAGAAGTCCTTGCCGAAGAGGAAGATCGGCAGCTGCGCCATCTTGCCCGTCTGGACCAGGGTCAGCAGTTCGAACAGCTCGTCGAAGGTGCCGAAGCCGCCGGGGAAGGCGGCGACGGCGCGGGCGCGCAGCAGGAAGTGCATCTTGCGCAGGGCGAAATAGTGGAACTGGAAGCTCAGATGCGGCGTCACATAGGCGTTCGGCGTCTGCTCGAACGGCAGGACGATGTTGAGACCGATCGATTCCGCGCCGACGTCGTGGGCGCCGCGATTCGCCGCTTCCATGATCGACGGTCCGCCGCCCGAACAGACGACGAACTGGCGCTTGCCTTCCGCGTCGGCCGGGCATCGGCTGGCCAGTTGGGCGAGTTTGCGCGCCTCGTCATAATAGCGGCTCTTGGCCTTCAGCCGTTCGGCGATCTTCCGCTGCTTCGGCGTCGCGGCCGATGCGATCAGCGCATCGGCCTTGCCCGGTTCGGGAATGCGGGCCGACCCGTACATCACGAAGGTCGAGCCGATATTCGCTTCCTCGAGCAGCAGTTCGGGCTTCAGCAGCTCGAGCTGGAAGCGGACCGGCCGCAGGTCGTCGCGCAGCAGGAAGTCGGTGTCCTGGAAGGCGAGCTTGTAGGCGGTGTCGGTGGTCTGTGGGGTTTCGGTCGCGGTCTTGGCGACCGCAGCATCCTCTTTGGCGCGGGCGAAGACGCGTTTGGGTACTTTTCTGTGTGCCATATGTCTCTGTTACAGATAGTCAGCTTTCGCCCGCATTACAGGGCAGACGGTCTCCGGACTTCTATCGGCAATAGGGTCCGCTGCCCATGTCGAAATGGAAGTGGTCGTGGTGAAGCGCGTTCGCGTCCGGCCCGAGCACGATCGGGAAACGGCCGCAGGCGCCGCGATGGAGCGTGCGAAGGAAGCCGCGCACCTGCTGGTCCGGGCCGTTCCAGCCGTCCTTGACGCTGATACGCCGCCCGTCGCGCAGGCGGAAGGCGGCGATGTCGACGGCGTTGGCGCGGCCATGCTCGGACAGGCGGTTGCCGGCCTGGTTGTTGACCGGCCGGCAGGCGAAGCTGCCGAAGCTTTCGATGCGGACCACGTCGGACCCGAGCCAGCGTTGCGCCGCCGCCGGGACGTCCTGGCGCACCCAGCGAACGAACGGCAGGGCGAGTCCGCATTTGACCGCGCCGAGATTGGTGACGGGAATGCCGATGGCGACGAGCTTGACCGCGGATGTGGCGGAACAGCCATTGTCGAACCGGCGATCGGGAAGCGCGTCGACCTGCGCGCCGTCGGCTCGCAGCGCGGCGACGCATTGGCGGAAGCGCTCGGGGCTCTCCGCCGGCGGCCGCCAGCCACGGCGCGGTTGGCTGGGGGAGGGGATGCATCCGGCCAGCGCGAACAGCAGGAGGACGGGCCAGAGCAGGACCGAACGGTCGGCCGGGCTCCTGCGAGCGGGATTTCGGCCGTCGCGGCCGGGATGGGAGAACGACACCCGGCCAGCATAGTCAGCAGCGCTCATATTTCCAGTCGAGACGCTTGCCTTCCTCGAGCTGGGCGATCGTCGTGCCGATCCGCTTGCTGCGGGTCTCTCTGCGGTTCTGCCGGAAGCCGGACGCCACATGCGCCTTGAAGGCCGCCCTGCCGCAAAGAATGCGGCCGCGGTTAACGAAGTGGGGAAAGCCCGATTGGATCGTTTCTTCCGCGTAGGGGCAGTTTTTTCCAACCAGATCGCGGAGATCCGCAAGGATCGGGCGGGCAAAGGGCGCGGCTCGGTCAATATAGCCGTCGATATGGGGATCGCTCTTCATCGCTCGCTGCTGTCCCACAAAGTTCGAAGTCGCGCCAAAACGGCCCAAAAGTAGGAAGAGTTTACGTTTCAACTCTTTCCCTTGCGTAACATATCGCGCACAATGTCACCTTGAAAAGGCGCCTGTGGCGTCTGATCGGGGTGGGAATATGATGAAGGTCCATGGTGGGCCGGGCCTCGTGCTCGGCACTGCCCTTTTGCTCATGTCCGCGGGTGCCGGGGCGGCTGATCCGCCATCGCGTGCGAACGCGATCGCCGCCGCCGACGCGGCGGCCGGTCTGCCCGCCGCGCAGGATCCCGGCGTGCCGGTCTGCGCCGCACCGCCGGAATCGGGCCGGAAGCTGGCGGGGGACATGGAGCTCGGCGCCGAGGGGCACAGCATCGAGCTGCAGAACAGCGGCATGCGCGACGCCCTGATCAAGATCCGCCATGCCGACACGGGCCGCCTGGCCGCCAGCTTCTTCCTGCGCCGGCAGGAGGGGCTGTCGATCGATGGCGTGCCCGACGGCCGCTACATCATCCAATATGCCTTCGGGGCGGCGCTCGCCCCCGACTGCAAGTCCTTTACCCATATCCTCAAGGCCAATCAGATGCCCGAGGTCGACGACATGATCACGGAGGTCATCGACGATGATGAGCATACCGAGGTCAAGCGCTCGAGCGTTTCCTACGACATCTCCGTGAGCGAGAGCGCCAACGTGAAGCCGGTGACGATCGACGCGGCGGCCTTCAACGCGGAATGAACATGCAGGGCCCGATCGGCTATCCACCACCCACGCTGGTGCGGAAGCGCTCGGGCTTCCGCAAGCGCGCGGTGATGGTGCTGGTCGCGGTCGTGCTGATGGCGGGCGGCTATGGAGTTACCTGGCTTATCCAGTCGCGGCAGGCGCCGCAGCCTGCCGAAAGGCCCGTCCCGCCGCCCATGGCCCGAGCGGGAACGGCTTCCGCCGATATGCCTGCGGCGGCACTGCCCGACGCGGCGGCCAAGCCCGCGGTCGCCGTCGAGACGCCGGCCGATGGGGCGACCGTCGACGAGCCGGTCGATGCCCGTCGCCCCAACCGCTGGTACTATGTTCCCCGGCTGGGCGACGGTCCGGGTGCGATCTACAGCAGGACGGGTGGGCAATGGAGCTATGCGCTTGCCTGCACCACCGCCGCAAAGACGATCGAGATCATCGCGGTCGGCACTGGATCGCCCGGCGATTTCGACCGGCAGGCGATCACCGTCGGCAAGGTCAGGCTGATGATGGACGCCACCTATTCGCCCGATGGCGGAGGTACGATCGCCACGACGCTCCCGTCTAGCCACGCGTTCTTCAATGCGCTCGACGGATCGGTGCCGATGCAGATCCAGCTCCACGCGAACCGCAAGACTGTCGTGCCGGTCGGTCCCGAAGTGGTTCGTCTGATCCGCGACTGCCGCGGCCGCGGCTGAGTTCGCCGGGGGGTTCCCTTCGCCGCCGCGATCCGTCATGGACGGCACATGGCTTCCCGACCGATCGACATCCGGCAGCTCGCAGCGCTGCTGTTGCTGCCGCTGGCCCTTAGCGGCTGCACCGCCACTTCCTCATCGCCGCCGGTGCCCGTACCGCCGCCCGCCGCGCCGCCGCCGGCCGCTCCGGTCCCGCATGGCGGCGACTGGCGGGACTGGCCCCTGACGGCTGGAACGTGGCGCTACGTGCCGGGCACGCCCGTCTCGACCGCGCGCTACGGCGACCCGCAGGCCTCGCAATTCGTGGTGCAATGCGATGCGACAAAACGCCAGGTGACGATCATGCGCGCCGGCACCAGCACCCAGATCGAGATCATCGCGTCGAGCCGCAGCGCGCGTTTCCCGGCCGGCCACATCCTGGACCGCGGCGCGGCGATGAGCGCGGTCGTCCTCAGCGCCAATGACGGCTTCCTGGATGTGATGGCGTTCAGCCGGGGACGGATCGCGGTGCGCTCCCCCGGGCTTCCGGACCTGGCGATTCCGGCCTGGGCCGAACCGGCGCGAGCCATCGAGGATTGCCGAAAATAGAATATATTTCAAGGCTTGTTCGTGAGCGCGCAATGACCCATGTTCGAGTCCTCGGCAACATTGCGAAAGGAGGTGATCCGATGTCTCATGGTTCAGCATGGAGGTCGGTTCTGTCCGTTCGGGGAACGCGCTTCTAAGAGGCGCGGTGGTTCTCCGGGCCGGCACTCCGGCCGCTGACCATGTCAGGAGTTGCCGGGGTCCAGGCCCCGGCAACTCTTTTCATTTTGGGCTACCGTCCCGTCCTGTCGCGATTGCCCGCGCGCCGCGCGATACGCGCCTGCCACAGCATCAATAGCGGCACGACCACCAGTTCCATGACCAGACCAAGCCGGTGGGGCACGCCCGGTTCGCCGACCATTGCCCAGCTCAGCAGTCGGGCAAGGCCGCCCACCACCACCATCGCGCCGAGCAGGCGGAAGCGCGGCCCCTGCCGCTCGATCGCCGGAATCGTCGAGGCGAAGGCCAGGCCCAGCACCAGGAATATGCCCGAGAGATAGCGATAATGGCTGTCGAGGTCCGCTGGCACCGCGGCGAGCCGCATCATCGCCGCGCCGCGCAGGACGCCGTCGAGTCCGGTCAGGATCGGGACGAGGCAGGCGATCGCGACGACGCCCTTCAGCAGGGTGCGCTCACCGATCATCGCGTTCGAGCAATTCGTCCTGGATGCGGGTGGCATGTACAGCGATCCGTACCTCGTAGAGGAAGATGCCCAGCCCGACGATCAGGAGCAGCATCGCCAGCACGAAGACGATCGCGATCGGCTGGGCCAGGGCGAGATCGAACAGGACCGCCGTGAACAGCCCGGCGATCACGATGCAGATCAGCACCGCGCTGATCGTGCAGAGGACCAGCGCGCGATTGGCGTGGCGCATGCGTTCGTCGATCCAGCGGAGCTGCTGCACCTGATGTCCATGGCGCGGGTCGTCCTTCGCCGTGAAGTTCTGTTCGATCCAGCGCGACCGGTCGACCACCCGCCCGAGCCGGCCCGTCAGCATGTTGAGGATCGCGCCGATCGCGGTGAGCAGGAAGCAGGGTGCCATCGCGAGCTGGATGGTGTGCGCGATGTCGTCGAGTGCGAAGCTGTCCCCCATCGCGCCTGCATGGGTCATGCGCCCAGCGCGGTCAAGCGCACCGCAGTTACGCTGTTCGCACTGTGGCATGCAGATAACGCAATGAGTGCATTATCTGCACTCGGTGCGTTATCTTAATCAATTGCGCACGGTCGCCGTCCCTAGATGATGCGCCGCACAATAAAGAGGACCTGCTGGCAACATTTGAAGGGAGATTGTGATGAAGACCTTTTTTGCACTCGCCATTCTGTCCTCGGTCGCCGCGGCGCCGGCGATGGCGGAAAGTTTTACCCGCGACGGTGTCACCTATGACTACAACGTCAAGACGGTGGGCCAATCGACGCTGATCTCGGGCACGATCGTGAATAGCGGCCAGGCTTTCCGCCTGCGCTTGCGCGATGGCCAGGTCACCGGCCAGGTCGGCGTGTGGCCGGTCAGGTTCAAGGCCGATGCGGCAACCATCGCCAGCACCGGCGGCTCCCCGGTCTACGCCGCCAACTGAACGGCGACATATCCGGTATGGGAAAGGGAGGCGGTCACCCGCCTCCCTTTTTATTTTTGTCGGCCAATGATGTTGCGCCGCAACGGAGCGGGTGGAGCTCCGCTGGGCAGGCCTCGGCTCAGCCAGCCGTCTTGGAGCCGACGTTGACACCCATCGACTGGAGATAGCGCTTCACGTTGCGCGCCGCCTGCCGGATGCGCTGCTCGTTTTCGACCATCGCGATCCTGACATAGCCTTCGCCATCCTCGCCATAACCGACCCCTGGCGCGACTGCGACTCCGGCGTGGGTCAGCAGCTGCTTCGAGAATTCGAGGCTGCCGAGATGCGCGACCGCCGGCGGCAACGGCGCCCAGCAGAACATCGACGCTCGCGACGGCGGAATGTCCCATCCGGCGCGGCCGAAGCTCTCGACCAGCACGTCGCGGCGCTTCTTGTAGAGTTCGCGATTCTTTTCGACGATGTCCTGCGGGCCGTTGATCGCCGCGACCGCCGCCGCCTGGATCGGCGTGAAGGCACCATAATCGAGATAGGACTTCACCCGGGTCAGTGCCGAGATCAGCTGCTTGTTGCCGACCGCGAAGCCCATTCGCCAGCCTGCCATGCTGTAGGTCTTGGACATCGAGGTGAACTCGACCGCGACGTCCTTGCCGCCTGGCACTTGCAGGATCGACGGAGTCGGGACCCCATCATAATAGAGCTCCGAATAAGCGAGGTCGGACAGCACCCAGATCTTGTGCTCCTTCGCCCAGGCGACCAGTCGTTCGTAGAAGGCGAGGTCGACCACCTCGGCGGTCGGGTTCGACGGATAGCCGACGACGAGCACCGACGGCTTCGGCACGGTGAACTTCACCGCGCGATCGAGCGCTTCCCAATAGCGTTCGTCCGGCGTCGTCGGAACCGAGCGGATCGTGGCGCCGGCGATGATGAAGCCGAAGGTGTGGATCGGGTAGCTCGGGTTGGGTGCCAGCACCACGTCGCCCGGTGCGGTGATGGCCTGCGCGAGGTTGGCCAGCCCCTCCTTCGAGCCGAGCGTCACGACGATTTCGTTCTCGGGATCGAGATCGACCCCGAAGCGGCGCTGATAATAGCCGGCCTGCGCCTTGCGCAGGCCGAGGATGCCCTTCGACGCCGAATAGCCGTGCGCATCGGGCTTGCGGGCGACCTCGCACAGCTTGTCGATGACGTGCTGCGGAGGCGGCAGGTCGGGGTTGCCCATGCCCAGGTCGATGATGTCCTCGCCCCGCGCTCGCGCTGCTGCCCGCATCGCGTTGACTTCGGCGATGACATAGGGGGGCAGGCGCTTGATGCGGTAGAATTCCTCGGACATTGCACTTCCTTTGGGTTTCGGACTTGGCGAGCGGGGATCGATCCCCCATGCTCGCCGTTGCGACCTATACAGATTCTGCGCGCCGATTGCAGGCGCATCGTGAAAAAAGCTTGGGCAGGAACTTGGCATGTCGGACATGGGCAAAGAGCGCGGCGCACCCGGAAAAGGCGATCCTGTCGCTTTGCCGTCGCTGGAGGAGGTTCAGCATTGGACCGGGGTGATCGGCCAGGCCCAGCAGATGCTGATGGAGCATGTGGCGGAGGTGATGGCCCGGGCGCCCGGCGACCTGCCGCTGCCGTCTCCCATCTTCGCCGATCCCGAGAAGCTGGCCGACCAGCAGAGCGAGCTGATGAAGGCCAGCCTCGGCCTGTTCGGCCAACTGATCGAGGAAGGAGCGGGGGTCGAGGCGGCGCGCGACCGGCGGTTCAAGGCGACGCAATGGCGCGAGACGCCGATCTTCGGCGTCATCGCCGATGCCTATCTCTTGCTGTGCGACGCCTGGCTGAAGGGGATCGATGCCCTGGAAGGGCTGCCGCCCAGGCAGCGCGAACAACTGAAATTCGCGACGCGCGTCATCGCCGACGCGATGTCGCCGTCCAATTTCGCGCTGACCAATCCGCTGGTGCTCGAACGCATCTTCGAGACGCGCGGCGAGAACCTGCTGCGCGGGCTGGACCATATGCTGGCCGATATCGGCCGGGGAAAGCTGACCCACAGCGACACCGAGGCGTTCGAACTGGGCCGCAACATCGCCGCGACGCCGGGCAAGGTGATCCATGAGACGCCGCTCTACCAGCTGATCCACTACGCGCCCGTCACCGAAAGCGTGGTGGAGGTACCGCTGCTGATCTTCCCGCCGTGGATCAACCGCTTCTACATCCTCGACCTCAACCCGAAGAACAGCTTCATCCGATGGGCGGTCGCGCAGGGCTTCTCGGTCTTCGTGGTCTCGTGGAAGTCGGCGGACGAGAGCATGGCCAACGTGACGATGGACGATTATGTCGTGCGCGGGCAGGTCGACGCGATCGACACGGTCCGCGCCCTGCTCGGCGTGGAGCATGTCCACGCCATCGGCTATTGCGTTGCCGGCACGGCCTTGTCGATGGCCCTGGCCTACCTCGCCGCGAAGGGCGAGGCGGCGAAGGTGCGGAGTGCCACCTTCTTCACCACCCAGGTCGATTTCAGCGATGCGGGCGACCTCAACCTCTTCGTCGACGACGAGCAGCTGAAGCTGATCGACGCGCTGACCCAGGGCTCGGGCGTCCTCGACGGCCGTTTCATGGCGGCGACCTTCAACCTGCTGCGCGGCCGCGACCTGATCTGGCACTATGTCGTGCAGAATTATCTGCTGGGCGAGGACTATCCCGCGTTCGACCTGCTCCACTGGAACGGCGACACCACCAATCTTCCCGGCAAATGGCACCGTGCCTATCTGGAGGACTTCTACCGCGATAACCGCCTCGTCCAGGCGGGTGCCTTGTCGATCGACGGCGTTCCGGTCGACCTGACGCTGATCGAGACGCCGGCCTATGTCCAGGCAGGGCGCGAGGATCATATCGCTCCCTCCACGAGCGTGTGGAAGATGACCGGACAGTTGTCGGGCCCCGTGCGGTTCGTGCTGGCGGGATCGGGGCATATCGCCGGGGTCGTCAATCCGCCGGAAGCAGGCAAATATCAATATTGGACCTGCGAGAAGCCGGTCGAGACGCTGGAGGCCTTCCAAGCCGCAGCCAAGGAGACCAAGGGCAGCTGGTGGCCGGACTGGCGGGACTGGGTGCGCGCTCTCGCTCCCACGGAAGTGCCGGTGGCCGGCGCGCGGGTGCCGGGGGAGGGCGCGCTGCCGGCGATCGAGGAGGCTCCGGGCCGCTACGTCCGGACACCCTGATAGCGCAACTGCGAAATATTGTTGAGCCGCCGGAACCCCGGAGGCGGTCGTCCGTTGGCGGGGTGCGCGCTTTGCTCGCGGATTTCTGCCGAAAAATTGCTGTGCCGTTACGGTTATGTTGCAGTGCACAATATATCTTGCGCAGGCTCAAAAAAACTGTATTGTGCGTCGCAACATCCAAGACGGAATTTCGATTCGATGGCGGATAAGGTTTCCAGCAAGCGCTTTCCCGGCCGGCACAAGGCGGCCTCCGCCGCTAGGACGGCCCGCAAACCCATCGTGCCGTCCAAGCCGGACACGGCCAAGGTCGCGGCGCCTGGGCAGGTTGCTTCAAAGCCTGCGGCGGTGAAGCCGGAACCGGCTCCGAAGCCGGCCCCGGTCGCCAAGACCGAGCCCGCTGCGAAGGCCCAGCCCGTCGCCATGACGGCGCAGCCGGCAAGCGTCGCTGCGCCGGAAAAGCCGGCGGTCGTTTCCGTCGCCGAGATTGTTACGCCCCCGGCCGTCGCGACGCCGGCGGTCAAGCCCGCCCCGGCAGCGTCAAAGCCGGAAACGAAGGGAGTGCGCGTCATGGCCACCACCGTTCCACCCCAGCCGAAGGCTGCTGCTGAAAAGGTTAATAAGATGATTGCTGATTTCAACGACCGTGCGAAGACTGCGTTCGAGAAGACCGCCAAGGCCGGCGAAGAGCTGACCGAATTCACCAAGGGCAACTTCGAGGCGTTCGCCACCTCGGCGAAGACTGCCGCCAAGGGCGCCGAGTCGCTTGGCCAGGAACTGGCAGATTATGGCAAGAAGAGCTTCGAGACCGCCTCGGCGACGATGAAGAGCCTGGCCGCGGTCAAGACCCCGACCGAGCTGTTCCAGATCCAGAGCGACTATGCCAAGTCGGCATTCGACAGCGCCGTCGCCGAAGCTTCGAAGCTGAGCGAAGCCTGGCTGAAGCTGGCCGGCGAAGTCGCCCAGCCGATTTCGAGCCGCTACGCGCTCGCTGCAGAGAAGATCAAGTCCGCAGCGCTTTGATTTCCCTTTCCACTGCGTTTCGACGGCCGCTTCCCCCGGGAGGCGGCCGTTTTCTTTCGGGCGCCGGTCGAGCGCGCGACCGGTGCATGGAAATGCTCGATCCACGGCCTTGATGCGCCGTCGATGGGGCAAAGCGCTCGTCAGCCCCTTGCCGAAGCGGCCCGGCGTGCCATATTCTTTCCCATGTCCCGTATTTGTGTGAGTCCCGCGCCGACCATGAGCGATTCTGTCTCTTCCCTTGCCCCGACCGGCATGGCCACGCGCAAGGATGGCGATGATAACGGCACCGGTCTCGGTCTCGCCACGCGGACCCGCTCGCGCACCAAGAAGCCATCGCCCTACAAGGTGCTGATGCTCAACGACGATTATACGCCGATGGAGTTCGTCGTCCTTTGCCTCCAGCGTTTCTTCCGCATGAATCTGGAGGATGCGACCCGGGTGATGCTCCACGTCCATCAGAAGGGCGTCGGCGTATGCGGCGTCTTCAGCTACGAGGTCGCCGAGACCAAGGTCAGCCAAGTCGTCGATTTCGCCCGGCAGAACCAGCATCCGCTCCAATGCACGCTTGAGAAGGCCTGAAGGCCCTTACAGCGTTTTTCTCGTCGCCGGTTGAGGCGTTCACGCGGCCCTGCCTGTTTCGCTGGTGCTGGCTCGCCGCGAACGAAGGCTAATTTTCCACGATCTCGGGCACCCGGCTCGCTACCAGGGCGCGGCCCTTGCGCTCGATCGACCAGAGGAGACGCTTGTCCTTCGGGTCCCAGGCGATCGCCTGGCCGTTGGTCGGGATGGGGATGGTCGCGACATGGCGGAGGACCGATCCGGCGTCGGGCAAAGCGACGACGTAGAGTTCGGGGCGATCATGCCCCGTGACGTAGAGGCGGCCATCCGCCCCCCAGCCGCCGCCCGACGAGCTGAAGGGCGACATCCGCTCGAGCACGTCCGGCGGGAACAGCCAGGCGCCCTGTTCGGCGAAGGTCCGGTCGAAGCGGACGAGCGTGGTGTGGCGGTGGTCGCGGCCGGGTTCGCCGCCCTTGCCGTCATAATGGGCGAAGCAGGCCCACCAGCTTCCGTCATGCCAGTCGAGCCAGGTGAGCGAGCCCCGGCCCGGGCCGAGGCTGCGGCTGGCGACATGCCGCATCGTCCGGGTGTCGAACCATTCGATCGAACTTGCCATAGGCACGTCGGGATAGTTGGAGGCGGCGCAAATGAGCTTTCCGCCGAGCGCGATGCAGGAGTTCATGTGCCTGAACAGGGCCGGGTCGCCGTGCCAGCGGGCGACGGTGCGACCGCTCGACGGATCGAGCTTGCTGATCGCGGCATTGTCGATCGCGTAGAGGTGCCGGCCGTCCGATACCGCGCCTTGGCGGGCGTCTTCGGAGGGGATGCGGCGGACCTCGGCGGCGCCGGGGGCGGCGAGGGCGAGGAAGATGGCGGGAGCGAGCAGAAGGGACATCGGATCTTCACCAGACAGTGCGGGCCGTTTTCGGCGGGAAGGATAGCGTCGCCGCATGACAGCCCGAAGTCGCGCCATGCAACCGCTTGAGGCCGAACCAACTCCCCGATACAGGCGGTCCATGGACCGTATCACGATCAGGGGCGGCAACCGCCTCAAAGGCCGGCTGCCCGTCTCGGGCGCCAAGAACGCCGCGCTCACGCTGCTGCCCTGCGCGCTGCTGACCGAGGAACGGCTGACCCTGTCGAATCTCCCCCGGCTCGCGGACGTCGACAGTTTCGGCCATCTGCTCAACGAGCTGGGCGTGTCGACCATGGTGCGTCGTGGCGAGGGCGATACGATCGGCCGGCAGATGACCATGGCGGCGAAGGTGATCGCGTCAACCGTCGCGCCCTATGACATCGTTCGCAAGATGCGCGCCTCGATCCTGGTGCTGGGTCCGCTGGTCGCGCGGGCGGGCGAGGCGACGGTCTCGCTGCCGGGCGGCTGCGCGATCGGCAATCGCCCGATCGACCTGCACCTCAAGGCGCTCGAAGCGCTGGGAGCCGAAATCGAGCTGACCGCCGGCTATGTGAAGGCGACGGCCCCTTCGGGCGGCCTGCGCGGCGGACGCATCAGCTTCCCGGTCGTATCGGTCGGCGCGACCGAGAATGCGTTGATGGCCGCGGTGCTCGCGCGCGGCGAGACCGTGATGGAGAATGCGGCACGCGAGCCCGAGATCGTCGACCTCGCCCGCTGCCTCGTAGCCATGGGGGCCGAAATCGACGGCATCGGCACCGACCGGCTCGTCGTCCAGGGCAAGACCAGCCTGCACGGCGCCGAATATGAGGTGATGCCCGACCGGATCGAGGCGGGCAGCTATGCCTGCGCCGCGGCGATCACCGGCGGCCAGATCGACCTGATCGGCGCCAGGACCGACGATATGGAGGCGATCCTCAAGGGGCTGCGGGACGCCGGAGTCGCGATCGAGCCGATCGACGGCGGCATCCGGGTGACCGCGCACGAAAAGCTACGCCCGTTGACCCTCTCCACCGCGCCGTTCCCGGCCTTCCCGACCGACATGCAGGCGCAGTTCATGGCGATGCTGGCGCTCGCCGGCGGCACCAGCGTGCTGACCGAGACGATCTTCGAGAATCGCTACATGCACGTGCCCGAGCTGACCCGCATGGGAGCAGACATCCAGGTCCATGGACGTACCGCCATCGTCAAGGGCGTCGACCGCATCGTTGGCGCCGACGTGATGGCGACCGACCTGCGCGCGTCGATGAGCCTCGTGCTCGCCGGCCTCGCGGCGGAAGGGGAGACGCGGGTGCACCGCGTCTACCATCTCGACCGCGGCTATGAGCGTCTCGAAGAGAAGCTGTCGGCCGTGGGCGCGGACATCGAACGCGAAAGCGACGGCTGAGCGTCGCCCCCGGACGTCCGCGGCTCAGGCGCGCTCGACCTCGTCGGGCTGCGCCTCGTTGGTCCGGCCGGTCTCGCCTGTGGTCGCAATCTGGTCGTAGAGTTCGGCCTGGCGCGCGCGGAGCCGCTCGCCAATCTCGTCGAGATCGATCTCGCCGTCCTTGTGCGCCGTCTTGGCGTCCTCGAACAGATCCTCGTCCTCTTCGTCGATATGGTGGACGGTTTCCTCACCCAGCACATGGACCTTCGATGCGAACAACTCCTCGGTGCCGTCGAGCTGCTCCAGTTCGGCGATGATGCACTTGCCCGACTGGTGCTCGACGATGCCCTCGTTGACCTCGTCGTCACCGATGACCGGCTTGAGCGCTGGGTAGAGGATCTCCTCCTCGATGGCCATGTGGACGGTCAGCCGCATGCAAAGCTCGCGGGCGATCGCGGCCAGGCGCTGCGGCGACGCCGCCTCCGCTTCGTCGAACAGGTCGCGGAAGACATGGTGCTCGGCTTTGAGCAAGCCGATCGCCGTTGGATCGTCCTCGCCGACCCGGTGGTTCCCCTGCATGTTCCGCGAACCATATTTGCCCGGCACGGTCGGTCTCCTTTCGCAAAGAAAATCGGTGCGTGGACAACGGGCCGGAGCGGTTCGATGTTCCCATGGCGATGGTTAATCCATTACGGATCAATCGCCTGCTGAACGGCAATGGGATGGTCGCTAGTTCTAATCGGGCACATGGCACGCGGGGGCGAGCATCGTGATGCGGCGTGCTGGAGGTTGCGGATGACATATTGGAGCTCCGCTCCGATCATATTGGTGTTCGCCGATACGGAAGAAGGCGCGGCGGCGGCGGCGAGAAGCGCGGAGATCGCTGGAGGCAGGATCGCGGCTTCGCTCGGTATCGATACGGTAGTGAAACGAATGGATGCCCAGGTGGCGGTCGATCTGGTGTGGATCGATGTCACCGTCGACCATGGCTTCGTCCTGGACCAGCTTCTCGAACGCATCGCCGATGCGGCCGGCCGAGGTGACGTCTCGGCCTTGGTCGTGATTCCTCCAGCGTTGGTCGATATCGTTGCGGCGCGGATCGGCGAAGGCGCCGTAAGCATCGTAGTCGATCGCGACGAGGACGTCCTGGCGGCCGCACTGGCCGAGCAAATCGCGCGCCCGGCATCGCAGCTTCGCGAGGACGGCGGCGACGAGGCGGCGGGACGCAGCGTTTTTCCGCTGGACGCCTTCGAGAGTGCGCATCGGCCCGCGGCGATCCTGCGCGACGGCGCCGGTCAGCGCGACGATGCCGGCCATGACGATCCGTCGCCGCCCGGCGTCGCCAATGCCGGTGCGATCCGCGATATCATCCGCGCACGCCGCCTGCGCGAGGATCTGTTCGGGGTGGGCCTGTTCGCCGATCCGGCCTGGGATATCCTGCTCGACTTGATGGCGGCGCGGATCGAGGGGCGTTCCGTCGCCGTATCGAGCCTGTGCATCGCCGCGGCGGTCCCGGCGACGACAGCGCTGCGCTGGATCAAGCAGCTGACCGAGGCGGGGCTCCTGCACCGGGTGGCCGATCCCGACGACGGCCGGCGCGTGTTCATCGAGCTGACCGACCGGGCCGCCACCGCGATGGCAACCTACTTCGCGGCGGTGCCCGCCGGATCGCGCGGCTGACCCGACGCCGGATGGCGGCGCCCGGTCGCCACGGCTGATCGCCCGGGTTAGTCTATAGCCTTTAGCGCCTGTTCGAAGTCGGCGATCAGATCGTCCGGATCCTCGATGCCGATCGAGATGCGGACGAGATTGTCGCCGATGTCGAGCGCGCGCTTGCGCTCCTCGGGAACCGACAAATGGGTCATGCCGGCGGGATGGCTGGCCAGCGTCTCGGTGCCGCCCAGGCTGACCGCAAGCTTGGCGATCTTCAACGCGTCGAGAAAGGCGAAGGCCTCGCGCTCGCCGCCTTTCAGGTAGAGCGAGAAGGTCGATCCCGCGCCGTCGCAGTGCCGCTGGTAGATGTCGGCCTGGCGCGATCCGTGTTGCAGGAAGCCGAGATAGCCGACCCGGTCGACCTGCGGCCGGTCGCGCAGCCATTCGCAGACCTTGGCGGCGTTCTCGCCCGCGCGGCTCATCCGTAACTCGAGGGTCTCGAGCGAGCGCAGCAGCATCCAGGCGGTATGGGGATCGGTGATCGTGCCGATCGTGTTGCGCATCGCGCGGATCGGGTCGAGCAGCGCCTTGGCGCCGACCACGCCGCCGGCAACCAGATCGCTGTGCCCGCCGGCATATTTGGTCAGCGAATAGACCACCAGTTCGGCACCATGTCGCAATGGCTTCGACCAGAGCGGACCGAGGAAGGTGTTGTCGATGGCGATCGGCGGCTTTTCGGATTCTCCGGCGAACAGCCGGTCGCGCACGTCGCGCACGGCCTGGACGTCGACCAGCGCATTGGTCGGGTTGGCCGGGCTTTCGAGGTAGATCAGCGCGACCCGGCCCCTGGCCTTGGCGGTTTCGACCACCGCGGCGATCTCCTCGGGCGTGGCGCCGGCCGGGAAGTCGAGCCAGGTCACGCCGAAGCGGCCGAGGATGCGCGCGATCAGCGTTTCGGTCGCCGCATAGAGCGGTGCCGAATGGACGATCACATCGCCCGGCCGCACCAGGCTCAGCAGCAGCGTGGCGATCGCCGACATGCCGCTGGAGAAGCTGAGCGCGTCCTCGGCATCCTCCCAGATGCCAAGGCGGTCTTCCAATATCTCCTGGTCGGGGCCGTTGAAGCGCGAATAGACGAGCCCCTCCGCTCCGCCCGGACGCTTGCCGGTGACACCCTCGAAATGACGCTTTCCGGCCGCCGCACTTTCGAAGACGAAGGTCGAGGTCAGGAAAATCGGTGGCTTCAGCGCGCCTTCGGACAGCATCGGATCATAGCCATGGCCCATCATGAGGGTCGAGGGCTTGAGCTTGCGGCCGCCGACTTCGAGGACTTCGGGCTTGGGGCGGCGGCGCGGCGTCGTGCCGCTCAGTACATCTTCGGTGGGCTTGGACATGGGTTTCCTGCGTATATCTTTTGTGATGGGCAGGAGGATGCGCCTTGCCACCTCCGCTGACAAGCGAGGCAGAGCCGTTGCGTCAGTGGAGCGGCCGAAGCAGCTGGACAGCGACCGCGATCCACGGCGCATCGACGATCTGCTGGCGCGATCCCTGGCCGGGCGGCAGGATCTGCAGGCGGTTGCCGTTATGATCGATCAGCCGACCGAAGGCGAATCGTCCGCCCGCGCGCGGGGCCAGCACGTCGCGGTTCAGGGCCTGGACGAACGAACGCAACTCGAGGCGTTCCAGCCATATCATGTCGCCGGCACGATATTCGCCCACGCTCGCCTCCACGAACATGGTCAGCCCGCTGTGCGACGGTCGTGGCAGCGCGGCCATCTGCGGATGACGGGGCGCGGTCGCGCCGTCGGGGCCGAGCAGCGCGAGGATGTCGAGCGTCGCCTGTTCGGGAACACGGACCAGCTCGGCGGCCTCGGCCCCGAGCGCGGCGGCGATGCGGTTAAGCCAGCCGATCGAGACGGTGCGCGTGCCGGTTTCGAGCCGGCCGATCGTCTGGGCCGTCGTCGGCGGGACGCAGCGCTCGGCCACATCCTGGAGCGTCATCCCCTTGGCATGCCGCACGTCGCGGATACAGCTTTTCATCGGCGTCGGTCACCAACCACATAGGTAAAGCCGTGGCTGCATAACGAAGCGCGCCGATGCGGTACAGCTATGGGGCGAACAAACTGGCAATTCCGGGACGGCCCGCCTATTTCCCGCGCGAGCGGAGGAGCAATGGCAAAGATCGGTTGGGGCAAGATACTGGCGGGCGTGGCGACGGCCGCCGCGGCCGGCGCGGCCTATGTCTATCTGAAGCAGCGCGCGGCCCGGACGCCGATCTACGAGACGTTGCTGAGCGAAGGCAGCTTCGAGATACGGCGCTACCCGGCGCTGCTCGTCATCGAGACCGCTCAGCACGGAACGCGCGACCGCGCATTGGGCAACGGCTTCGGCCTGCTCGCCGATTACATGTTCGGCGAGAGCCGCGAGGGCGACGAGATTCCGATCACCATGCCGGTGCTGGCCGGACCGCTGCCGGATGGTGCATGGCGGATCCGCTTCCTCCTTCCGCCGGGCCTCGATCGGGACACGCTCGACCCACCGGGGCCGGGCATCTCCATTGCCGAGATTCCGGCGCGCGAGGTGGCGGTGATCGCGGTTCCCGGCAAGCCGAACGACCGGCTGTTCGCGACCAAGGCGAACGAACTGCGAAGCTGGGTGGGCGCGAAGGGGCGGGCATCCGCCGGAGACGTCGAGCATGGCTATTATAATTCGCCGCTCAGGCCGGGAACGACACTGCCCAACGAGGTGTTCGTTCCGCTGGAGGCTTAGCCCGGGTCGCGTCGACTGTGGCAGAAAAGCCACACCTGAAAACACTCGCGAAAATTTTGCGGCGGGTCGCAACCCTTTCACCTAAAAGTCGTTTAGCGGCTGTCTGGGTGATCCGATGCGGTTCCGGAATGGATGCCGTTGCCGGGTCGGTTCGCCGCAGAAACGGATGCGTCTTGCGCGGATCCGGAAGATTGGTTTAGGTGAACACAGTTCCATTTGGAACCTGTTGGAAAGGGGAATGATATGCGCAAGCTAGCCATCTTGGCGGCCCTAGCATCTACCGCGCTCGCAGCGCCGTCCTTTGCTCGCGACAACGCATGGTACGTTGGCGTTGAGGGCGGCGGCATGCTCGCCGAGGACATGAAGTTCGACGTTGGACCGTCGACCTTGTCGCCGGGCGGCAACGCGTCGGTCGACTCGAAAGTCGGTTTCGACGTCGACGGCATCGTCGGCTACGATTTCGGCATGTTCCGCCTCGAAGGCGAAGTCGGTTACAAGCGTAACCGGGTGAACAGCTTCTCGACGACGGCGTCGCGTACGCCTGCGGCGAACGTCGCTGGTGCGGCCGGTGCTCCGGCCGGTACCTATCCGGACGCTTCGGGCAAGAACAGCGCCCTCAGCTTCATGGTGAACGGCCTGCTCGACTTCGGTGGCGAGGAAGGCTTCTCGGGTTATGTCGGCGGTGGCGCCGGTATCGCTCGTGTGAAGTTCGCCGGTTACAACGTCTCGGGCGACGACTTCCTGAACGACTCGGACTCGAAGTTCGCCTGGCAGGCGATCGCCGGCGTCCGCTATCCGGTGTCGACCAACGTCGATGTCGGCCTGAAGTATCGCTACTTCAACGTGAAGGATGCCAAGGTATTCGATCGCCTCGGCGCCGAATATGAGGGCACGTGGCGTTCGCACAGCCTTCTGCTGAGCCTCGTCTACAACTTCGGCGAACCGGCTGCTCCGCCGCCGCCGCCCCCGCCGCCTCCGCCCCCGCCGCCTCCGCCCCCGCCGCCGCCTCCGCCGCCGCCGGTGGTTGAGACCCCGGGTCCGTTCATCGTGTTCTTCGACTGGGACAAGTCGGACATCACGGCGGAAGCTGCGTCGATCCTCGACAATGCGGCCAACGCCTATGCGACGACCGGCCAGGCCCGCGTCCAGCTTGCCGGCCACGCCGACAAGTCGGGTAGCGACCAGTATAACGTCGGTCTCTCGCAGCGTCGTGCCGACTCGGTGAAGGCTTACCTTGCCGGCAAGGGCGTGCCTGACTCGGCGATTGCGACCGAAGCGTTCGGCGAGAGCCGTCCGCTGGTCGACACCGCCGATGGCGTCCGTGAACCGCAGAACCGTCGCGTCGAAATCACCTTCGGCGCCGGCATGTAAGCGGCGATGTCATCGATCCGTCGATGACGCGAGAATTGGGGTCGGCCTTCGGGCCGGCCCTTTTTCTTTNGTCGAAATCACCTTCGGCGCCGGCATGTAAGCGGCGATGTCATCGATCCGTCGATGACGCGAGAATTGGGGTCGGCCTTCGGGCCGGCCCTTTTTCTTTGTCTTCAACACTTTATTAGCGCGCAGGGATGCGGCATTATCGGCCTCCGCGGGGGCTGCCGATGGAGGAGATAAGCATGTCCCGGATCAAGAACCTTTCGATGACCTTTCTCGCCGCGTTGCCGATCATGGCGGCGGTCCCGACCGCGTCTTTCGCGCACGAGCATGGCGGCGGGCATGCGATCGCCGACATCGTCGATGGCCAGGGCCAGACCAAAGGCAAGGCCATGATCACGCAGGGCAAGGACGGGGTCGTGGTCGACGTCAAGGCGGTCGGCTTGCCGGCCGGTGTCCATGCCGTCCATGTCCACACCACCGGCACCTGTACCGGCCCCGACTTCACCAGCGCGGGCGGCCACTGGAATCCCGAGAAGAAGCAGCACGGCCATGACAATCCGGCCGGCGCGCACATGGGCGACATGCCCAACATGACGGTCGGCGCCGACGGCACGGGCGAGCTCAAGACGGTGATCAAGGGCGCCATGCTGAGCGGCGGCACCGAGCCGCTGCTCGATGCGGACGGCGCCGCCGTCGTCATCCATGCCGCCGCTGACGATTACAAGACCGATCCGACCGGCAATGCCGGCGGTCGTCTGGCCTGCGGCGTCGTCAAGGCGCAATGACCGGCCCTCGGCCGCCGCGCCTGTTGTTCGTCTGCCTGGGGAACATCTGCCGTTCCCCGCTGGCCGAGGCGGCGATGCGCGCTGCGGCCGGGCGCGAAGGCGTCGCGGTGGAGGTCGACTCGGCCGGAACGGGCGATTGGCATATAGGCAAGCCGCCCGACCGGCGCGCGATCGCGACGGCCGCGCGTCACGGCCTCGACATCGGCGGGCTGCGTGGCCGTCAGGTCGGGCTCGACGATTTCGACGCTTTCGACCGGCTGATCGCACTGGACCGCGATAATCTCGATGCCTTGCGCGCATTGGCTCCGGAAGGCGCGCGAGCGAGCCTTTCGCTCCTCCTTGACCACGTCGAGGGCCGTTCGGGGCAGGATGTCACCGACCCCTATTTCGGCGAGGACGAGGGTTTCGAGCAGGCATGGCGCGACATCAGCGCCGGGGTGGAGGGGTTGCTCGCCGAAATCTGCCGTCAGCCGAGCCGATAGCGGGCGATCGCCGAATAGCTGGCGCCGGTTGCACCGAGCGCGCTTTCGTACAGCAGGAAATGATCGAAGTGCCCCTCGACCGGGGCGGGCCACAGGCTTTCCATCGGCAAGGGGCCCGTCGGCTCCTGCCCGCGCGAGAAGCGGGCCAGGGTGACATGGGGGACGAAGGCGCGTTCGTCGGGCGGGATGCCCGCGCGGAGAAGGGCAGCCGTTACCGCCGCGTGAAGCGACCTGATCGGGCGATGCGGCGTCACGCCCGCCCAGATGGTGTCGATGCGGCCGCGCCGGTCGAAACATCCGGCGCCGTCGAGCCGCAGATCGAACGCAGGATGCGAGACCGCGCCGAGCGCCGCTGCGACATCCTCGGCGACATGGCGGTCGACCTCGCCGATGAAGCGCAGGGTGAGGTGCAGTTGTTCGTCGTCCTGCCAGCGGGCTCCGGGAAGATTGCCCGTCGCGGCGAGCAATGCCTTGCGCAAGTGGAGCGGTGGGCGCAAGGCTACGAACAGGCGGTGCATAGTTCCATTTGTCGCTCCGTGTGACGGTAACGCAAGCCTGTTCAGGCCGCTTTAAGGCGTGATCTGCTTGAAATACCGTCTCGTTCCGCCGATATTGAGCGGTGAGCGGCATTCCGCCGCGACGATTGGAGAGTGTTTACACCATGGCAAACTGGTCCGACCCCCGGATAAATGCCGCGCCCGCCGCGACACGAGCGGGTGTGGCTGACGCAGCCTTTGACGCCGGTCTGCGCTCCTACATGCTGTCCATCTACAATTACATGGCTTCCGGCGTTCTGCTGACGGGCGTCGTCGCCCTGCTGTTCGCCGAATCCGGCATGGCCGCACAGCTTTTCGCGACGCCGCTCCGCTGGCTGATCGTCCTCGCACCGCTGGCGTTCGTGATGGTGCTGAGCTTCGGCATCAACAAGCTGTCGACCACGGCGGCGCAGGGCCTGTTCTGGGCCTTCGCTGCGGTGATGGGCCTGTCGATGTCGTCGCTGTTCCTGGCCTATACGGGCTCGTCGATCGCGATCACCTTCTTCGCGACCGCGACCGCCTTCGCCTCGCTGAGCCTGTGGGGCTACACCACCAAGAAGGACCTGTCGGGTTTCGGCACCTTCCTGATCATGGGCGTCGTCGGCCTGCTGGTCGCCTCGCTGCTCAACATCTTCTTCCGGTCGCCGGCGCTGAACCTGGCGATCAGCGCCATCGGCGTGCTGCTGTTCGCGGGCCTGACCGCCTATGACACGCAGAAGATCAAGAGCATGTACTATTATGTGGCCGGTACCGATTTCGCCGGCAAGTCCGTGGTGATGGGTGCGCTGACGCTCTACCTCGACTTCGTCAACATGTTCACCTTCCTGCTGCAGTTCCTCGGCGATCGCCGCTGATCCCGCTTCAGGCTGGATGACCGAAAGGCCCGGTGGCGACACCGGGCCTTTTTCTTTGTCCCGTGCGCGCTATGGTCGGGCCGATGGATTATCTGGGCCTGAGCTTCGATCAGCTCGACGAGCAGGCCGTCGCGGCGCTGCTGCGCGGACGGCGGGCGGACATGGGGTTCGCCTATCTCGTCACCCCCAATGTCGACCATGTCGTGCGCCTGTCGAAGCTCGACCGCGAGGGCGAGGAATGGCGGGCCTATCGGATGGCGGCGTGGCGGTTGTGCGATAGCCGCGTCCTCGCGCTGCTCGCCGCCTTCCAGGGCATCCGACTGCCCGTGGTCGCCGGCAGCGACCTGACCGCCCGGTTGCTTAGCGACATCGTCGAGGCCGGCGACCGGGTCTGTCTGATCGGCGGGCGCGAGGGCGACGTCGCGACGCTGGCGCGGCTGCGGCCCGATATCGACGTCGTCCAGCACATTCCGCCGCCGGGGCTGCGCGAGGATCGCGCCGCCCGTATCGCCGCCGCCCGCTTCGCGGCGGACAGCGGAGCGCGCTTCGTGCTGATCGCGGTGGGATCGCCGCAGCAGGAACTGATCGCCGCCGAGCTCGCGATCCAGCCCGGCGCGCGCGGCACCGCGCTGTGCATCGGCGCATCGATCGACTTCCTGAGCGGGCGGGCGACCCGCGCGCCGCGCTGGATGCGGCGGCTGGCGCTGGAATGGCTGCACCGGCTGCTGTCGAACCCGCGTCGGCTGTGGCGCCGCTACCTGGTCGAGGGGCCGGCGATCCTGCTGCTTGCCTGGCGGTTCAGGCGCTGACCGTCCTCTGATAGGCGGGGCGGGCCCTCACCCGCTCGATATAGGCAGCGATCCGGGGATTGTCGGCGATGTCCGGCGCGTTGAAGGAAGCCGCCCAGCTCAGTTCCGATCCCATATAGACGTCCGCCGCGCTGAACCGCTCGCCAAGGATCCAGGGACCGGGCTGGAGCATCGCCTCGATCGCGTGCAGCGCGTCCTCGTAGCTGCCATAGCCGGCGGTGGCGCGCGGTGCCTCCGGGCGCTGCATCATCTTGTCGAGCAGCGCGGGTTCGAACACCCCGGCGCCGAAGAACAGCCAGCGCAGCCATGTGCCGCGCGCCGGGTCGTCGATGGCGGGGGCGAGCCCGGCCTGCGGGAAGGCGTCGGCGAGATAGGCGATGATCGCCCCCGTCTCGGTCACGGTCACGCCGCGATGGACGATCGCCGGCACCTTGCCCATCGGGTTGACCGCCAGATAGTCGGGCTGCCGGCTCTCGCCATTCTGGAAATCCACCACCACCGGACGATAGGGAACTCCCAGTTCCTCGAGCATGAAGTGGACCATCTGCGCCCGCGAGCGCGGATTGCCGTAGAAGACCAGTTCGTCGTTCATGCCAGCTTCTCCCGCAGGAAGGCGATGGTGCGATCCCAGGCGAGGTTCGCCGCCGCCGCATCGTAGCGGGCGGCCGAGCTGTCGTTGTGGAAGGCGTGCTGGGTGCCTGGATAGTCGAAGCGCCGGATGTCGACATGCGCGGCCCGGAGCGCCTCGACCCAGGGCGCGGCCGCCGCATTCACCCGGTCGTCGGTGCCGGCATAATGGAGCTGGACCGCGGCCCGTACCCTGGCCGCATCGGCGGGCGGCGGGGGCGGGCCGTAGAAGGCGACGGCGGCCGTCAGCGTCGGACCGGCGCTGACCGCGAGGCGGTTGGCCATGGCGCCGCCCCAGCAGAAGCCGACGACACCGACCTTGCCGCTGAGCAGCTTGTGCGCGGCAAGCCAGTCGATCGTCGCGATGCCGTCGGCGGTGGCGGACGGGATGTCGAGCGCGGCGATCATCGTGCGCGCCTTGTCCTCGTCGGCGGGGGTGCCGCCTTCGGGCGACAGGAAATCGAGCGCGACCCCGACGAAACCGGCGATCGCCAGCCGTCGCGCGACATCCTTGGTATAGGGCTGCAATCCGCGATTCTCATGGATGACGAGGACCGCTGCGGGCTTCTTCGCATGCTTCTTCGGGATCGCCATATAGCCGAACAGCTGGTGCCCGTTGGCGCCAGCCCAGTGGACCATCTTGGCGTCCAGCCGCTTGTCGTCCTCGGCGATGACGGCGGCTGCGGCCGGATCGGCGGCGATCGAGGCGACCAGTATCTGCGCGGCGGCGGCGCTGCCCGCCAGGCGGGTCATGTCGGCCATGAAGGCGCGGCGGTCCTGCGCGCCATGGGTGAAGCGGTCGTAGAGCGCGATCGCGCGGGCCGTGATATCCTCATCCATCAGATCAGCCCTTTTCGTCCTATTGCGCCGCGGGAGGGGGAGGCGGTGGGGGTGGCGTGACGACCGGCGGCGGAAGGGCGACCACCGGTGCGGGCGTCGGTATCGTGACGGCCTGCGCGCTCGGCGCGTCGGCCGGGCGGGGATCCGGTTTCGCCGCGGTCCGGACCACCGCGCCGCCGTCCTTTGGCATGCCGCCGGAATCGCCGGTCGTCGCGTCGATCGCGGTGACCTGGTCGGACCGGTCGACGGGCAGGGCGGCATCGTCGATGCTGGTCGCGATCTGCGGGCCGCCGCCGTCCTCCTCGACCGCGGGAGCATCCTTCTTCTCGCAGGCGGGAAGCGCCAGCAGCATCAATCCGATCAGCAGCGAACGGCGCATCGACTCATATCCCATGATAATCGCGGAACCAGCGGACGAAGCGGGGCACGCCCTCGCTGATGTCGGTGGTCGGCCGGAAGCCCAGGTCGCGCTCGATCGCGCCGATATCGGCGAAGGTTTCGCGCACGTCGCCGGGCTGCATCGGCTTCATCTCGCGGACGGCGGCACGGCCGCAGGCCTGCTCGATAAGGTCGATCAGCCGGGTCAGCTCCTCCGACCGATGGTTACCGATATTGTAGATGGCGTGGGGCGAGGCGCTGCCGCCCGCCTTGGCCTGGCCGTCATCGGCGGGCGGCCGGTCGAGCGCGGCGACGACGCCGGTGACGATGTCGTCGATATAGGTGAAGTCGCGTCGCATCTCGCCGCCATTGAACACCGAGATCGGCCGCCCCCGCAAGATCGCATCGGTGAACAGCCACAGCGCCATGTCGGGCCGTCCCCAGGGACCGTAGACGGTGAAGAAGCGCAGGCCGGTCTGCGGCAGCCGGTAGAGATGCGCATAGGTCTCGCTCATCAGCTCGTCCGACTTCTTGGTGGCGGCATAGAGCGACAGCGGATGATCGACCCGGTCCTCGACCCGGAAGGGCAGCGTCTCGTTGCCGCCATAGACCGAGGAGGAAGAGGCGTAGACGAGATGGCCGGCCCTGCGCTCCCGCGCCAGCTCGAGGATGTTGAGATGGCCGACGAGATTGCTCTGCGCATAGGCGCGCGGATTCTCGATCGAATAGCGCACTCCGGCCTGTGCGCCGAGATGGATGATCCGGTCGATCGCGGTTCCGGCAAGCGCTGCGTCGAGCGCGGCATGATCGGCGAAGTCGCAGCGCAGGAAACGGTAGCGCTCCCCAGCCTCGGCCTCGACCTTCGCGACGCGGTCGCGCTTGAGCTGGACCGGATAATAATCGTTGAGATTGTCGATCCCGACGACATCCTCCCCGCGGGCGAGCAGGCGCAGCGCGCAATGCATGCCGATGAAGCCGGCGGCACCCGTGATGAGGATCGTCATGCCTTATCCTTAGGACTTTGATGCGGACAGGAAAACCGATCTTCGAGACTTCCCATTGCCGCGCCGATCCCTATAAGGACGCCGCGCCGACCATGCTGGGGCGTCGCCAAGTGGTAAGGCAGCGGCTTTTGGTGCCGCCATTCGCAGGTTCGAATCCTGCCGCCCCAGCCAGGCTTCCGGAGGACCTTCGCGGTTTCGCAGGGCCGCCCAGCTCAGCCCTCCGAAATCTCGACCACCAGCTTGCCATGGGCTTCGCGCCGGGACAGGGCCGCTATCGCCTCCGCTCCCCGCTCCAATGGAAAGCGCTGCGATATGAGCGGCCGGATCGCGCCGGCCGCGTAGAGATCGAGCAACGCCCGGTTGTTTCGGGCATTCTCCTCGGGCTCCCGGTCCATGAAGAGGCCGTAGAAGACCCCCACGACGGCCGCGCCCTTGAGCAGGACGAGGTTGAGCGGAAGCTGAGCGATCCCGCCGGGGAAACCGATGACGAGCAGCCGCCCGTCCCAGGCGCACGTCCGCATCGCCGCCTCGCTGAGCGCGCCGCCGACCGGATCGAAGACCAGATCCGCTCCCTTCGCCCCGCAGGCGGCCTTGAACTGGACGGCGAGTTCCTTGGCCGAGGCGTCGCGGGCATAGACGAAGCCGGCATCGGCTCCCTTGGCCATCGCCACCGCCAGCTTCGCATCGGACGAGGCGGCGGCGATGACATGTGCGCCCGCCGCACGGCCGATCTCGATCGCAGCCAGGCCGACGCCGCCCGCGGCGCCCAGCACGAGCAGCGTCTCCCCAGGTCGAATCCGTCCGCGCTGGTGCAGCGCATGATAGGCGGTGCCGTAGGTCATGAGGAAGGCAGCGCCTTCGTCGAAGGGCATGGCATCGGGCATGGCGATGCAGCGCGCCGCCGGGACGCAGGCCTTCTCGGCCATGCCGCCCCAATTTATCATCGCCAGGATGCGCTGGCCGGGTGCAAAGCCGTCGACCGCGCTGCCGACGCTCTCGACGATGCCCGCTATCTCCGCGCCGGGAGCGAAGGGGCGCTCGGGGCGAAACTGGTAGCGGTCCGCGATGATCAGCGTATCGGGGTAGTTGACCCCGCAGGCCCGGACCTGGACGACCACCTCGCCGGGACCGGCGACAGGCTCGGGAAGCTCGCCCAGCGCCAGGCTTTCCGGGCCGCCGGTATTGCCACTGATCAATGCGCGAATGAAAACCTCCCGATGCGCTTCCGGCGGACAGCAAGGCCGGCTTTGTCATCGGTCATTGTTCCACGATATCGTTCTTCCGTCGACCGGCATCGCGCGCGGCCGGGCGCCCGCCAGAAAGAATTAACCATCTCGATTTAGGATCGCGGAGGTCGAGCCCGCGAATTCCGGGGGATCGCCATCGTGCCGGACAGGTGGAAGCGCCCGCTATGAAGATGTCGATCGACCAGGCCCTGCGCAAGGCGCGCAGCCTCTCGCCCGAGGAAGCGGCCGCGCTGTACAGGGAGATGCTGGGGAGGTTCCCGGCCAACAAGCGTGTCCAGGCGGAACTCGAGGCGCTGACGCGGCCGGCGATCGTCAACCCGCCCGTCGGCGAGCTCGACGCGGTCGTCGCATATTATCGACAGGGTCGCCATGCCGAGGCGCTGCGGATCGCGGTGGAGCTGCTGGCGCGGTTTCCGACCGGCGAGATCCTCCACAACGTCACCGGCGCGATCTACGGCGCGCTGGGCCAGTTCGAGCAGGCCGTCAGCCATTATGGCGTGGCGACCGACCTCGCCCCCGACTATTTCGAGGCCCATAACAATCGCGGCAACGCGCTGATGGACCTGAGGCGCCTCGACGAGGCCCTCGCGAGCTTCGACGAGGCGATCCGCATCAATCCCGATTACGCCCAGGCCCATATGAACCGCGGCATCGTCCTGCGCAGGCTGACGCGGCTGCGGGACTCGCTGGCGAGCTGCAACCGGGCTATCCGGCTCGATCCGGGATGCGCCGAGGCCTATAACAACCGCGGCAATACGTTCCTGGCGCTGAACCGGGCCGACGACGCGCTGGCCGACTATGAGAAGGCGATCGGCCTCAGGCCGTCCTTCGCCGACGCGTTCGTCAATCGCGGCAATGGCTTCATGGCCTTCAAGTGCCCCGACAAGGCCATCGCCAGCTACGACGAAGCCATCGCCGTCGCGCCGGCCAAAGTCCTGGCGCACAAGAATCGCGGCTGCGCGCTTCTCGCCCTGGACCGGCTCGACGAGGCGCTGGCCAGCCATCGGCGCGCCGCCGCCCTCGCGCCCGCTTCCGCCCTGGCGGCGAGCGAGGTGCGCAATCTGCAGGCCCGGATGTGCCTGTGGACCGAAACCGGTGATCGAAGCCCGCCTCCGCTCGGCGTCGGGGACGATGCGGTCCCGCCCTTCCATATGCTGGTCGCCGAGGACGATCCCGCACGCCAGCTGCGAAGCGCGACGATCTGGACGGAGAAGGAACATGGCGCCGAGCGGCTTGCCAGCTTTCGCCCGCGATCGGCGGCGAGGAGGATCAGGATCGGTTATTTCTCGGCCGATTTCCACGACCATGCCACCATGCGCCTGCTGGCGCGCATCTTCGAGCTACACGACCGGGCGCGCTTCGAGATCCACGCCTTCTCCTACGGGCCCGATGTCCAGGATGCGATGCGGCAGCGCCTGCTCGATGCCGTCGACGGCTTTCACGAGGTCGCGCATCTCGACAATGCTGCGGTCGCCGAACTGGCGCGCGGCAAGGCGATCGACCTCGCCATCGACCTGAAAGGCCATACGCGCGATGGCCGATCGGGCATCTTCGCCCATCGCGCGGCGCCGGTGCAGGTGAACTATCTCGGCTATCCCGGCTCGATGGGCGCCGATTTCATCGACCATATCATCGCCGATCGCATTGTCATCCCGGTCGAAGCCCAGGCCCATTATTCCGAAAAAGTCGCCTATCTGCCGCACTGCTACCAGCCCAACGACGATCGCCGCGAGATATCGGGGCGGGTGTTCGGCCGATCGGAGCTGGGCCTGCCCGAAAGCGGCTTCGTCTTTTGCTGCTTCAACAACAACTACAAGATCACCCGCCGCGAGTTCGACATCTGGGCCCGCCTGCTGGGCAGGGTCGAGGGCAGCGTCCTGTGGCTGCTGCGCGACAATCGCTGGGCGGAGGACAATCTGCGCCGCGAGGCGGAGGCCAGGGGCATCGCCCCCGATCGCCTGGTCTTCGCCGAAAGAATGCCGGCGGCCGACCATCTCGCGCGGCATCGCCATGCCGACCTCTTCCTCGATACCTTCGGTGTGAACGCCCACACCACCGCCAGCGACGCCCTGTGGACGGGCCTGCCAGTGGTCACCAGGCTGGGATCGAGCTTCGCGGCACGGGTCGCGGGAAGCCTGCTGCACGCGCTCGACATGCCCGAGCTCGTTACCGGCACGGCCGGTGAGTATGAACGGCTCGCGCTCGACCTCGCGACCGACCCGGCAAAGCTGGCGGCCGTCAGGGCGAAGCTCGCCCGCAACCGGCTGACGGCCCCGCTGTTCGATGCGGGGCGACATACGCGCGACATCGAGGCTCTGTACGAGCGGTTGCTGCGCACCGCCTGACGGATCGTCAGAGCGAGGCCCGAAACCGTCTTTCGGCGTCGAGAACCCCCTCGCGGTCGCGGTCGCCGAGCTTGCGGGCCGGGGAACCGGCGTTGACCGTCCAGGGCGCCACATGGCCCTTGACCAGCGACAGCGAGCCGACCGTGGCGCCGTCCCCCAGCACCGAGCCCGGCAGCACCAGTCCGCCCGCGCCGATTACGACGTGGCGTTCCAGGCGAACCGGACGGGCATCGACCGTCCGATAGGCGTCGGGAACGGTCGGGCCGATCAGCGATCCTCCGACGAAGTCGTCGGAGGCGGAAAGGATCTTCACCCCATGCGACAGCCCCGCGAAATCGCCGAGTGAGATCGCGGCCGCGCCCATCAGCACGCACTGCGCCGCGATGTGGACATGGTCGCCGATCGCCAGGCTGCTGCCGGGCGACAGCACGCAGAAGGGATCGATCCGCACGCCGTTGCCGATCGACATTCTCTGGCAGTTCACCAGCACGCAGGTCGAATGAATGAGGACGTCCTTGCCCAGGAAGGCGAAATCCAGGTCCGCCAGTTCGTCGGGCGACAGGAATGCCGCGTTTCTGTGCGAAGTCTTGGCCATCGGTGCGGCTAGGCGGCTTTCCTGAGCGGGGCACGCCTGCGCCCGCCCAGCATGTCGCAGACATGGGCGACATCCTGTTCGGCCATGTCGACGAAATAGGGCAGGCCGATCGTCTCGCGCGCCAGCATCTCGGTCACGGGAAGCGGCAGGCGGGGGAGGCCGGCGAAGGCCGTCTGGCGATGGACGCCATCGCCCCACCATGCCCGGCTGTCGATACCCGCTTCGCCCAGCAGCGCGGCGATCCGCTCGCTCCCGTCGCCGACGAAACGCGCGACACAGACGCTGCCGCACCAGGTCGTGCCGAAACCCGGCTGGAGATCCGCGCGGCCGGCCAGACGATCGCGGTAGATCTGCGCGAGCGACCGGAAGCATCCGATATCGGCGGCATAGCCATCCATCGCGGCAAGGCCGACAGCGGCGTGATATTCGCTCATCTTGGCGTTGAAGGCGGCAACCTCGGCGTTGCGCGTGCCGTAGAAGCCGAAATTGCTGCGCTGCTTGATCGCGACGATCCGTTCGGGGCGACGGCTGACGACATAGCCGCCTTCGCCCGCGCCGAGGATCTTGGTGGCGTGAAGGCTGACCACGCAGGGCGTTTCTCCGGCGCCGACCGCGTCATGGCCGGCGGCGGCGTCGATCACCACCGGAATGCCGGTGACCGCCGTAAAGCGATCCCAGGCGGCGACGTCGACCGGAGCGCCGAAGGGCGCGACCGGCATGATCGCGGCGACCGGACCGTCGATCCGCGACACCGCGTCCAGTGCTATGCCGGGGGTCATCGCCCAGGAGGCCTCGTCGACATCGACCAGGAACGGCGTGAAGCCGGCCGCCGCCACCGCGTGGGCGGTCGCGACGAAGGTCCAGGACGGGATCAGGCAGACGCCCGACCGTCCTTCGGCCACCGACCGGAGCGCGAGGGTCAGGCCGGCCGTGGCGTTCGACACCGTGACCACACATCCGGGGTCGACCCCGAGCCGATCCGCGAGCCGGGTTTCCAGGTGAGCCACCAGCGGCCCGAAATTGGTGTAGCTGCGATTGGCGTCGATCCGCCGGAGATAGGGGAGCAGCGCTTCCGCTATGGGCATGCGCGGCCGCGCGACGGGAATCCGGGTCATGCCGCCATCCTTCCGTCCTGCCGAACCCTGGCCCACGCGTCCGCGAGATGCCCTTCGACCAGTGCGGCCTGCTCGCCCATGTCGCCGAAGCGTCGGGCGATCCCGATGGCCGTCTCTGCGAAGGCGCCCCATGCGGCCGGATCCGCGACCTGCCGGGCGAGCTCGACATAATGGTCGCCGTCGCGCGCCTTCAGGTTGGGATCGCGCTGGTCGCCGATGATGAGCTGCTCGCTTCCCGGCGGCGGCGCCATCCAGACGACCGGAACCCCGCGCGCCTGGACCTCGATGCAGGACATGCCGCCCGGGAAGGGAAAGCTGTCGAGGAAGACGTCGATGCACTCGGATATGACATGGCCGTCGATGAAGTCGTTGTAGATCACCATGCGATCGCCCGCGGGCGAGGCCTGCTTGCACGCCATGATGGGCGAGATCCGCCCCGTGCCGCCGGCGAAGAAGATGGCGTTGGGGTCGCGCAGCAATATCGTCTCGACCTGGGCCATATAATCGGCGGTGATCTTGGCCATGCGGCCGTAGACGCCGTAGACCACGCTCGGCTCGGCGACGCCGGATTCGGTACAGAGTACGGCTCTGACCGCCGCGATGCTTTGCTCGGGCCGTTCGATCCTCTGGAAGACGAAGGCGGTGTTGCGCGGGGTCTGGACCATCGTCACCCCCTCGTCGAACAGGTCCGGCGACGGCCGGGTGATGCCGAGGAAGGCAAGGTCGAGTTCGGGAATCGCCCAGGCCGCGAAGCCGTTCTCGTGGAAGGCCTGGATCGCGGCGGGACGCCGCTGCATCACCATGGTCGCGACGGCGCAGTTGCTGTCGGCGATCAGGATGTCGATCTCGTCGGCCGCCATCTGCGCGATGACGGCCTCCACCGTCCGGGACGGCGTTTCCCGGGCCATGTCGCGGAGCTGGAGGCCGACGTCGGCGGCGAATTGCCAAAGGCTCGGGGCGGGACGGTTGATGCAGTAGAGGATCGGCCGATCGGCCTCCTCGCGCAGATCATGCTGGCCCAGCATCAGCGAGACGGTGATGCGGGCGACCGCGTTCGATCCGAACAGGTCGCTCGTTTCCGACAGATAGGCGATGCGCGGGATTTTCCGTATTGCCGGACGCGGCGGCTGCTGCGGGACGTGCCGGGCCAGGAAGGCGGCGAAGGGCCGGACGACGTCCCCGTTGAAGGTCGTCAGTTCGGACAGCAGCTGGGTGCGGCGCCACAGCATGATGTGGAGGAGGGTATAGAGATCGGCGGCGCGATCGATATCGTCGCGATCGACGAGCAGCCGGGGAAACAGGCCGGCGAAATCGCGGTAGAGGCTTTCCAGGGGCGCGAACTCGCCCGCATGGACCGCCCTCCAGCCCACGGCTTTCATGGCATCGCAGAGCGCCGCGCGCAGCGCAGAAGGCCATGGCCCGGCGGGGAGTGCCTGCCCCAGCCAGTCGAACCGCACCGACGGCAGGCCGACGTCCTCGGCGCGACCGGGCTCCGCAATCGAGGTTCCGGCCCTGTTCCTATGCGTATCGCGGTCCATGCCTGCACCTTCTCCGGCATCCAACGCGGAAGTGGTAAACGGCAATGGCTAATAATCGGTTATGCGCGACCGGGGTGCGGGATGCCGGCGGGAGCGCAAGGAACCCTGTGTCGTCGCCGCCCTCAGCCGGGATAGGGTTTCGCGGCCAGCAGCGACGCCAGATGGGCGGCGTTGCCCGCTACCATTCCGGCGGTCTTCTCGACCTTTTCGGGGGTCGTCTTCAGGTCCTTGAAGTCGACCGATCCCATCGCCTCGCCGACCCAGTAGCAGGCGGCGACGGCGGGGATCGTCCAGCCGACGTCGTTAAGGGCCTGGAACAATTGCGCCGAAGAGCCGTGGGCACCGTCCTCGTTGCCGACGATCGCGGCGACCGCGACCTTGCCGTAGCTCGGCATGCGGCCCTGCTCGTCGGTTTCGCCGAGGAAAGCGTCCATCCGTTCGAGCACCCGCTTGGCGACGCTGCCGATCTGGCCCATCCAGATGGGGCCGCCGAAGATCAATATGTCATGGGCGAGGATCTTGCTGCGCAGTCCGGGCCACTCGTCGCCGTCTCCCTCGTCGGACGTGACCCCGGGCTTGATGTCGAGTGCCGCCACGCGCACCGTTTCGCTGATCTCGACCCCCTTTTTCGCGAACGCCTTGGCCAGCACCGCGATCATGGCGTCGGTCGAGGAGCTTTTGCCTGGGTCGGCCTTGAGGGTGCAATTGATGGGCAGGGCCTTGAGCGGCATGATCCTATTCCTCGTCGGGGACGTGAAGGGGGGCGCTGCCGATAACGCGCCGACGGATGATGGGTTCAGCGCGCGGCGCTCGGCGACCTGGGGCTCCATGCCGGCCGTGCCGCGCTGAAAAGGCGCGGGCCACGTAACTTTATCGTCCCTTATACGTTCTAGGACCGATTCCTATATACTGGCGGAGCGGTACTGCGGCCGCCCATATGCAGAGGGGAGCGGCCCGATCTTGGCCACCGTCACGAACCCGATCCGGCAACAGGCCGGACCGCCATCAGAGGCATTGGCGCGGCGTTATGCGGAGACCCGGGCCCTCAGCCTGGCGCTGGTCGCGTCTTTGTCGGACGCCGATGCGACCGCGCAGTCGATGCCAGACGCCTCTCCGGCGAAATGGCACCTGGCGCATGTGACCTGGTTCTTCGAAACCTTCGTGCTGCGCGATCACCTGCCCGGCTACCGCCTGTTCGACGAACGCTGGCCCTTCCTGTTCAACAGCTATTACGAGGCCGAAGGCGCGCGTCATGCGCGGCCGCAGCGCGGCCTGCTGACCCGACCCTCGCTGGACGAGGCGATCGCCTACCGCGCCGCGGTCGACGCGGCGCTGCTGAAAGCCATGCCGACGCTGGCCGAACGGTGCGGCGACCTGATCGAGCTCGGCCTGAATCATGAGCAGCAGCACCAGGAACTGCTGCTCACCGACCTCAAGCATCTCCTGTCCCGCAATCCGCTCGGTCCCGCCGCCTGGCCAGTCCAGCCGGTCTTGCAGGCGTGCGGAGCCGAACCGTCGCCGTCGCGCTGGCGGGAAGGGCCTGCGGGCCTGGTCGAGATCGGCGACCGCGGCGACGGCTTCGCCTTCGACAATGAGCGGCCCGCGCACAAGGTTCACCTGACCCCGTTCGCGCTGGCCGATCGGCTCGTCACCAACGGGGAATGGCTGCGGTTCATGGCGGACGGCGGCTATGCGAGCGCCGGGCTTTGGCTCTCCGACGGCTGGGCGTGGGTGCAGGCGGAGGCGATCGAAAGCCCGCTCTACTGGCGCCGCACGGGGGACGGTTGGGAGCATTTCTCGCTGTCGGGCTGGCAACCGGTCGACCTCGCGGCGCCGGTGACGCATATCAGCTTCTTCGAGGCGGACGCCTATGCCGGATGGGCGGGGGCCCGCGTGCCGACCGAGCAGGAATGGGAGGCCGTCGCCCGATCCGGCGATCCGGCGGGCGGCGTCCAGCTCGATGCGGCGGGCCCGGTGGCGCCGCTTGCGGAACAGGGCGAGGGCGGATGGTCATCGATGTTCGGCAATGTCTGGCAATGGACGGGGTCGGCCTATCGCCCCTATCCGGGCTTCCGGACCGCACCGGGCGCGGTCGGCGAATATAACGGCAAGTTCATGAGCGGGCAGTTCGTCCTCAAGGGCGGCAGCTGCGCTACGCCGCGCGGCCATGTCCGCGCCTCCTATCGCAACTTCTTCTATCCCCATCAGCGCTGGCAATTCACCGGCCTGCGCCTCGCAAAGGATCTATGACATGGGCGTTCATGCCGACATCAAGCTGGTCGATCATGACGACCAAGGCGTCGACCTCGCTTTCCGCGCCGATGTGCTGAACGGCCTCGCCCAGCGGCAGAAGGCCATACCCGCGCGCTGGTTCTACGATATGGCCGGGTCCGAGCTGTTCGAGCGGATCACGGCCCTGCCAGAATATTATCCGACCCGTACCGAGACGGCGCTGCTGGCGGCGCATGCCGCCGAGGTGGCGGCGCTGGTCGGGCGCGGACGTGCCGTCGTCGAGTTCGGCTCGGGCAGCTCGGTCAAGACGCCGCTGCTGCTGAAGGAGATGGATGCCGCCGCCTATGTGCCGATCGACATTTCCGGCGATTTCCTGCGCCAGTCGAGCGTCGATCTCGCCGCGAAATTCCCCGATCTGGCGGTCATCCCGATCGAGGCCGACTTCATGAAGCCGGTGCCGCTGCCGGCCGCGACCGCCGGCCTCGACATGCTCGGCTTCTTCCCCGGCTCGACGATCGGCAACATGGTCCCGCACACCGCCGTCGACCTGCTCCGCTCGATGCGCCAGACGCTCGGCGACCGGTCGCACCTGCTGATCGGGATCGACCGGGCGAAGGACATCGGCCGTCTGGTCGCCGCCTACGACGATGCGCAGGGGATCACCGCGCGTTTCAACCTGAACCTGCTCGAGCGGATCAACCGCGAATTGGGCGGCGATATTCCCGTCGATCGCTTCCGCCATGTCGCCCGCTGGAACGAGGATTGGAGCCGGATTGAGATGCACCTCGAGGCGATCGAGGACGTCGCCTTCACGATTTCGGGCCGCAGCATGACGATGCGCCGGGGTGAGACGATCCACACCGAGAACAGCCACAAATATACGCCGAACCAGGCGCGGCTGATGCTGCAGGCCGGCGGCTGGACGCCGCGGGCGCAGTGGAGCGACGAGGACGAGAATTTCCTCGTCGTCCTGGCGGAGGCGACAGAATATCGCTCTGCGCCTTAGACCACTCTAAGTTGTTGTCTTGCCGAGATTTCCGAGTCGACGGATGATTCCATCCGCCTCGAAATTGCTCTGAGCACGCTCAGATCGGGAGGTCGGTCGTCAGCTTGACCATGTTGAGCGCGAAGTGCGAGTTGACCGAGGCTACGCCCGGCAGGTGGAGCAGCGTCTTCTTGAGGAAGTCGTGATAGGCCTCGATGTTCGCGACGACGATGCGGAGCTGATAGTCGCTGTCGCCGCTCATCGAGAAGCATTCGACGATCTGCGGCCGGTTGCGAACCGCGGTCTCGAACGCGTCGAGGGTGGCCTCGTCATGTTGTTTCAGCCGGATACTGGCGAAGACGACAGCCTCCAGTCCCAGCCGCTTCGGGTTCAGGATCACCGCGTTCCGCTCGATCACGCCGCTGGACTGCAACCGCTTGAGCCGCCGCCAGCACGGGGTGTGCGATAGCCCGACCTGCTCGGCCAGCTCGGCGACGGGAAGGCCGGGATGCTTCTGCAGCGCGCGCAGGATCTTCAGGTCCATCTCGTCCATCGGGCATTTCCTGAAATGAGGATAGATATCCTATCATAGTAATTTTTGTATAAAGATCATCCTCGAAATTGTGCGATCCTGAGCCATCTTTGCAAGGATTTTCCTGCCGGCCTCTGCCACTCTTGATGGGCAACGACAGCGACGAAAGTGCCGCGCCCATGTCCAATCTGCCCAGCCTGCGGCTCCATATCCCGGTCCCCCCGACGCGGCCTGGTGATGCCCCCAGTTTCGACCATCTATCCTTTTCCGAAGCGGGCGCGGTACGCCGGCCTGACAGCGCCGCCGCCGAGGCGGAGATGCGCGACCTGCCCTATGAACTGATCCGCGTGCTCGACGGCGAGGGGCGGGCGATCGGCCCCTGGGACCCGAAGCTGTCCCCCGACATGCTGCGCCGGGGTTTGCGCGCGATGCTGTTCACCCGGCTGTTCGACGACCGGATGTTCCGCCTTCACCGGCAGGGCAAGACCAGCTTCTACATGAAGTCGCTGGGCGAGGAGGCGATCGCCGTCGCGCAGTCGCTGGCGCTGGGCGAGAAGGACATGTCCTTCCCGACCTACCGCATGCTCGGCTGGCTGATGGCGCGCGACTATCCGCTCATCAACCTCGTCAACGAGATCTTTTCGAACGCCGACGATCCGCTCAAGGGCAAGCAGCTGCCGATCCTCTATTCGGCGCGCGCTTATGGTTTCTACTCGCTGTCGGGCAATGTCGGGAGCCGCTTCGGCCATGCCGTCGGCTGGGCGATGGCCTCGGCCTACAAGAACGACGACGGCATCGCGATCGGCTATATCGGCGAGGGCACGACCGCCGAGGGCGATTTCCACGAGGCGCTGACCTTCGCCTCGGTCTACCGCGCCCCGGTCATCCTGTGCGTCTCGAACAACCAATATGCGATCTCGTCCTTCTCGGGCATCGCCGGGGCCGAGACGACGACCTTC
This sequence comes from Sphingomonas sp. Root720, assembly GCF_001428605.1. GTDB lineage: Bacteria > Pseudomonadota > Alphaproteobacteria > Sphingomonadales > Sphingomonadaceae > Rhizorhabdus. The sequence continues at coordinate 21,544 of NZ_LMID01000013.1, read as the reverse complement.
GCCGCAAAGGCGCTCGCTTACGGTCTTCCGGGCCTGCGAGTCGACGGCAACGACTTCCTCGCGGTCTGGGCGGCGACGCTATGGGCGGCCGAACGCGCGCGGACCAACCATGGCGCGACCCTGATCGAACTGTTCACCTACCGCGCCGCGGGCCATTCGACGAGCGACGATCCGACCAAATACCGTCCCGCCGACGAGGCCGAGCATTGGCCGCTCGGCGATCCGGTCGAGCGACTGAAGCAGCACCTGATCCACATCGGCGAATGGGACGAGGCGCGGCACGAGGCGCAGGTCGCCGAGCTGACCGAAGCGGTGCGCGCGGCGGTCAAGCAGGGCGAGGCGGTCGGTACGCTCGGCCAGTCCAAGCCCAGCGTGCGGGAGATGTTCGAGGGCGTGTTCAAGGAACCCGACTGGCGCCTGATCGAGCAGCGCCGCGAGCTGGGAGTCTGATCCGATGGCGCAGATGACCATGATCCAGGCGCTCAACTCGGCGCTCGACGTAATGTTGGAAAAGGACTCCAACATCCTGATATTCGGGGAGGATGTCGGCTATTTCGGCGGCGTCTTCCGCGTCACCGACGGCCTGCAGAAAAAGCATGGGCTGACCCGCTGCTTCGACGCGCCGATTTCCGAGGGCGGGATCATCGCCACCGCGATCGGCATGGGCGCCTATGGCCTGCGGCCGGTGCCGGAGATCCAGTTCGCCGATTATATCCTGCCGGCCTACGACCAGCTCGTCTCCGAAGCGGCGCGCCTGCGCTACCGTTCGAACGGCGAGTTCTCGGCGCCGATCACGGTGCGCTCGCCCTATGGCGGCGGCATCTTCGGCGGCCAGACGCACAGCCAGAGCCCCGAGGCGGTGTTCGCGCACATCACCGGGCTGAAGACGGTGATCCCGTCAAACCCCTATGACGCCAAGGGACTGCTGATCGCTTCGATCGAGTGCGACGACCCGGTGATCTTCCTCGAGCCGAAGCGCCTCTACAACGGCCCGTTCGACGGTCGCCACGACCGGCAGCTCAGGACATGGGCGGGGCATCCGGCGGGCGAGGTGCCCGAAGGCTATTACGACGTGCCGCTCGGCAAGGCCGCGACGGTGCGCGCGGGCGGGGAGGTGACCGTCATCGCCTATGGCACGATGGTCCATGTCGCGCTGAGCGCGATCGAGGAGAGCGGGGTCGATGCAGAGCTGATCGACCTGCGCTCGATCGTCCCGCTCGACATCGACGCGATCGTCGCGTCGGTCGAGAAGACCGGCCGCTGCGTCATCGTCCATGAGGCGTCGCGCTTCGGCGGCTTCGGCGGCGAGTTGTCCGCGCTCGTCCAGGAGCGCTGCTTCTATCGGCTCAAGGCCCCGATCGAGCGGGTCGCGGGTTGGGATACGCCTTATCCGCACGCTTTCGAGTGGGATTATTTCGTCGGGCCCGGGCGCGTCGCCGCAGCGCTTGCCCGCGTGATGGAGGCCTGATCATGGGACGCTATATATTCCGCATGCCCGATGTCGGCGAAGGCGTCGCGGAGGCCGAGATCATCGCCTGGCACGTCAAGCCCGGTGATCCCGTCGCCGAGGACCAGAGCCTGGTGGACGTCATGACCGACAAGGCGACGGTCGACATGACCGCCCCGGTGTCGGGCACCGTCGTCGCGCTGCACGGCGAGGTCGGCGAGATGCGTGCGGTCGGTTCGACCCTCGTCGAGCTGGAGGTCGAAGGCGAGGGCAATGCCACGGCCGAGGTGGCGGCTGCCGCCAAGGCTCCGGCCGACGCCGAGGCTGCTCCGGCGGTCGAGACGGCTCCCACGCCTAAGCCGGCATCGGCGCCGAAGCCTGGTGCCAGCGCGGCATCCACGGCGCCGGCCTTCGCCACGCGGACGGCGGGACAGGCTCCGCTCGCCGCGCCGGCTACGAGGCGACGCGCACATGAACTGGGCATCGCGCTGCAATATGTACCGGGCAGCGGCCCCGGCGGCCGGATCACCCCCGAGGATCTCGATCGCTATGTCGAGACCGGCGGCGCTCCGGCAGCGGGCGGGGCCGGGCATCTCGCCCCCCGCAGCGGCGGTAGCGATATCCGCATCGTCGGCATGCGCCGCAAGATCGCCGAGAAGATGCAGGAGGCCAAGCGCCGCATTCCCCACATTACCTATGTCGAGGAATGCGACCTGACCGAGCTCGAAGCGCTGCGCGCCGATCTCAACGCGCATCGCGACGAGGACCGGCCGAAGCTCACCCTGTTGCCCTTCTTCGTCCGAGCGCTGGCGCGCGCGCTGCCCGATTTCCCGCAGATCAACGCGCGCTACGACGACGACCAGGGCATACTCCACCAGTCGGCGGCGATTCACCTCGGCATCGCCACGCAGACCCCGGCCGGGCTGCTGGTCCCCGTGATCCGCCACGCCGAGGCGCTCGACGTCTGGGCCTGCGCGCAGGAGATCGCCCGGCTGAGCAAGGCTGCGCGCGACGGCAGCGCGACCCGCGAGGAGATGTCGGGCGCGACCATTACCATCACCTCGCTCGGCACGCTGGGCGGCATCACCGCGACGCCGATCGTCAACCATCCCGAGGTGGCGATCATCGGGCCGAACAAGCTTGTCGAACGGCCGGTGGTGCAGGGCAGCTTCGTGACGGTGCGCAAGATCATGAACCTGTCCTCGTCCTTCGATCACCGGATCGTCGACGGCTATGACGCCGCGCTGTTCGTCCAGCGGCTCAAGCGCCTGCTCGAGCATCCCGCCCTCATGTTCATGGACTGACCGATGACCGAAAGCGTGAAGACCAAGGTACTGGTGCTGGGCGGCGGGCCGGGGGGCTATGTCGCGGCGATCCGCTGCGGCCAGCTGGGCCTCGACACGGTGCTGGTCGAGGGCGACCGGGTGGGCGGCACCTGCCTGATCCGGGGCTGCATCCCCTCCAAGGCGCTGATCCATGCGGCCGATCACTATGCGGCGATGGTTGCGGCGGCGCGGGCGCCGCGCCTGGGCATCCACCTGGCCTCCGCGCCCAGCCTCGATTTCGCCGCGACGATCGGATGGAAGGACGGCGTCGTCGATCGCCTCAACGGCGGTGTCGGCGCACTGCTCAAGCGCGCCAAGGTGCGGGTGATATCGGGGCGCGGCCGTTTCTCCGACGCCAAGACCTGCCATGTCGCGACCGAGGGCGGGGAACTGGTGGTCCAGGCCGAGCATGTCGTCCTGGCGACCGGATCGGAGCCGGTCGAGCTTCCCTTCCTGCCGTTCGGCGGCAAGGTGATTTCCTCGACCGAGGCACTGTCGCTGCCCGAGGTGCCGAAGCGGCTGGTGATCGTCGGCGCGGGCTATATCGGCCTCGAACTCGGCATCGCCTATCGCAAGCTCGGCGCCGAGGTGACGGTGGTCGAGGCGGCAGGGCAGATCCTGCCGCTCTACGATGCCAGGCTGGTCGAGCCGGTCCGCCGCTCGCTGGAAGCGCTGGGGGTGACCCTCCATCTCGCCGCCAGGGCGACCGGGCAGGGGAAGGACGGCCTGCTCGTCGAGACGGCCGGTGGCGGCGCGCTGGAACTGCCGGCCGACCGGATCCTCGTCACGGTCGGCCGCCGCCCGGTCACGAGCGGCTGGGGCCTGGAGGAGATGGCGGTCGCCATGAACGGCGCCTTCGTCGCGATCGACGATCGCTGCGCCACCTCCACCCGCAACGTCTGGGCGATCGGCGACCTGGTCGGGGAGCCGATGCTGGCGCACAAGGCCTCGGCGCAGGGCGCGCTGGTGGCGGAAATCATCGCCGGGCAGAAGCGCCGTTTCGACCCGGTCGCGATCCCGGCGGTCTGCTTCACCGATCCGGAGATCGTCAGCGTCGGGCAGGGCCCCGATGCGCCCGGCACGATCACGGGGATCTTCCCCTTCGCCGCGAGCGGCCGGGCCTTGACGATGGAAGCCGGCGAGGACGGCGGCTTCGTCCGCGTCGTCGCGCTGGCGGCGGGGCATCGCATCGTCGGCGTGCAGGCGGTTGGGCACCATGCCTCCGAACTGTCCGCAGCCTTCACCCAGGCGATCGAGACCGGCGCGGTGCTGGAGGACATCGAAGGCATCATCCACGCCCATCCGACGCTCGGCGAGGCCTTCCACGAAGCCGCGCTCAAGGCTATGGGGCACGCCATCCACGCCTGACCGGCCGCAAGGACCGGAACGGCCGCATATTTCTCTGGCGCAGCCGATAGAAGCTGGGTTTAGAGCAGGAAGAGTTTCGCAGGAGCAGTTACCGATGACGACCCCGTTCACCATCCTGCCCAACGCGGCGCCGACCTCGTCGGAAGACCGCGCCAAGCTGCTGGAAAATCCTGGTTTCGGTCGTGTCTTCACCGATCATATGGTCATCGTCCGCTATGTCGAGGGCAAGGGGTGGCACGATGCCGAGGTGAAGGCGCGCGGCCCGCTGCAGATCGATCCGGCGTCGGCGGTGCTCCATTATGCGCAGGAGATCTTCGAAGGGATGAAGGCCTACCGGATGGGCGACGGCCTCGCGCTGTTCCGTCCGGAGGCGAACGCTGCCCGCTTCAACCTGTCGGCGCGGCGCATGGCGATGCCCGACGTGCCCGAGGACCTGTTCCTCGAGGCGGTCGAGCAGCTCGTGAAGATCGACCGCGACTGGGTCCCGGGTGCGGGCGGCAGCCTCTACCTGCGCCCGTTCATGTTCGCGAACGAAGTGTTCCTGGGTGTGAAGCCCTCGTCCGAATATCTGTTCATGGTGATCGCATCGTCGGTCGGCGCCTATTTCAAGGGCGGCAAGGACTCGGTCACCGTCTGGGTCTCGGCCGACTATACCCGCGCGGCGCCCGGCGGTACGGGCAGCGCCAAGTGCGGCGGCAACTATGCCGCCAGCCTCCTCGCCCAGGCGCAGGCGACGCAGCATGGCTGCGACCAGGTCGTCTTCCTCGATGCGGTGGAGCGCAAGTGGATCGAGGAACTGGGCGGCATGAACGTCTTCTTCGTCATGGACGACGGATCGATGGTGACGCCGCCGCTGCAGGGCACGATCCTGCCCGGCATCACCCGCGACTCGATCATCCGCATGGCGCGGGACGAGGGCATCGCGGTGCGCGAGGAGGCTTATTCCTTCGACCAGTGGAAGGCCGACGCGCAGTCGGGCAAGCTGGTCGAAAGCTTCGCCTGCGGCACCGCCGCGGTCGTCACCGCGATCGGCACGGTCAAGAGCGAGCAGGGCGATTTCACCATAGGTGCGGGCGGCACCGGCCAGACGACCGCGCGGCTGCGCGACCGGCTGACCGGGATCCAGCGCGGGACCGTCGCCGATCCCTATGGCTGGGTGCGCAAGATCGGTTGACCCTGGGGAAGGGAGGAGGCGAGAGCCCCTCCTGTTCTTTAGACGTCCGCGGGACTTTTGCAGGCGGGGGCACATGTCGCTCTGCCGCGCGCCCGTCTCCACTCTCCCGGGATCCCGGCCTCCGCCGGGTGACGCGTCACGCAAGGCGCCCGCTTTCGCCGGATGACGAACGGGGAGAGGACCCGCCGAAGTTGACGGGACTCGGCTGGGGCGGCAAAGCGGGCGCGCGATGAAGAAACTGACTGGCCAGGACCGCTCGATCACCACCCGCTGGAGGCCCGCCACCCAGGCGATCCGCGCCGGCACCGCGCGCTCGCATTTCGGGGAGACGAGCGAGGCGCTCTTCCTCACCTCGGGCTATGCCTATGACTGCGCGGGCGATGCCGCCGCGCGCTTCGCCGGCGAGCAGAAGGGGATGACCTACTCGCGCCTGCAGAACCCCACGGTCGAGATGCTCGAGGAGCGGATCGCGCTGATGGAGGGGGCCGAGGCGGCGCGCTGCATGGCGTCGGGCATGGCGGCGATGACGGCGGCCCTGCTTTGCCAGCTCTCGGCCGGCGACCATCTCGTCGCCGGGCGCGCCGCGTTCGGCTCGTGCCGCTGGCTGACCGACAGCCTGCTGCCGCGGTTCGGGATCGAGACGACGATCGTCGACGGCCGCGACAACGACGCGTGGAAGGCCGCGATCCGGCCCAATACCAAGCTGTTCTTCTTCGAGACGCCGGCCAACCCGACGCTCGACATCGTCGACCTGGAGGCGGTCTGCCGGATCGCCAGGGACGCCGGGTTGCTGACCGTCGTCGACAATGCCTTCGCGACGCCGCTGCTCCAGCGGCCGATGGACTATGGCGCCGACATCGTCGCCTATTCGGCGACCAAGATGATGGACGGGCAGGGCCGTGTCCTTGCCGGCGCCGTCTGCGGCACCGACGATTTCATCAACAACACGCTGCTGGCCTTCACCCGCAACACCGGGCCGACCCTGTCGCCGTTCAACGCCTGGGTCGTGATCAAGGGACTGGAGACGCTCGAGCTTCGCATCAACCGGCAGAGCGAGAACGCGCTCAAGGTCGCCCGCTTCCTCGAAGGCCGGGTGCCGCGCGTCCTGTTTCCGGCCCTGCCGAGCCATCCGCAGCACGATCTGGCGATGAAACAGATGTCGGCGGGCGGCACGATCGTGTCGATCTATCTCGACGGCGGGCGAAAGCAGGCGCATGGCCTGCTCGACGCGCTCGAACTGGTCGACATTTCGAACAATATCGGCGACTCTCGATCGCTCATGACGCACCCCGCGTCGACCACCCATGCCGGACTGTCGGCCGAGGTGCGCGCGGAAATGGGAGTCGACGAAGGCATGCTGCGGCTCAATGTCGGTCTGGAAGACCCGCTCGACGTCATCGACGATTTCGACAGGGCGTTGAAAGCGGTCGGCCTGTGATCATGCAGGCGCTCTTCCCGCATGTCGCGCAGAGCCGCAGCGTGACGGTGCGGGTCGCGGTGTCCTTCATGCCCGAGCAGTCGGAGCCCGCGCGCGGCCGCTGGTTCTGGTCCTATCATATCCGGATCGAGAATGGCGGAAAGCAGGCCGTCCAGCTGCTCACCCGCCATTGGCTGATCACCGACGGCCGCGGCGTGAAGCACGACGTGCGCGGCGAGGGGGTGGTCGGCGAGCAACCGGTGATCGAACCGGGCCAGGCCTATGACTATGTCTCGGGCTGCCCGCTCCAGACCCCGACCGGATCGATGGAGGGCAGCTACCACATGGTCGCCGAGGACGGGTCGACCTTCGAGGCCGCGATCCCGCGCTTCCCGCTGATCGGCCCGGCGGTGGCCCTGTAAGGAGGCTGGGGGCGTGAAGAGAACCCATCTGCCGCTCAATGGCCTGCGCGTGCTCGATGCCGCCGCGCGCCATCTGTCCTTCACCCGCGCCGCCGACGAGCTGGCGGTGACGCCGGCCGCTGTCGGCCAGCAGATCCGCGCGCTCGAGGACACGCTCGGCGTCGTCCTGTTCCGCCGTACCGCCAAGGGCCTGGAGCTGACGCCCGAGGGCGAGGCGGGGCTCGACGCGCTGCGGGCGGGTTTCCTCCAGTTCGAGGAGGCGGTCCGTGCGATGCAGGCGGGGCAGTCGTCCAAGACGCTGACGATCGCCGCACCGCGCGACTTCACCGCCAAATGGCTGGCGCCGCGCCTCGCCGATTTCGGCCGCAACGATCCCGAACTGCGCTTCGTCCTGCTGTCGGCGGACGAGGGGCTCGACTTCACCCAGGCCAATCTCGACCTCGCGGTCTGCTATGCCGATGGCCCGGGCGAGCATGAAGGCGTCAAGCTTGCGGACGGCGCGCTCGTCACCGTGGGCCTCGCCGACGGTGCCCCGATCGGCTGGCCGGGCGCCCCCGCCGAAGACAAGGATGCCGGGCTGATGGTGGCCGATGCCGGCCTCGCCATCGACGCGGCGGCCTCGGGGTTCGGTACCGCGCACGTCCCCGCGCTGCTCGTCGAGCGCGACATCGCCGAGGGCCGGGTTCGCGCCCATGGCGAGCCGGCGCCGTCGCCCAAGGCCTATTGGCTGGTGGCGCCGACCCCGCAGTGGCGCCAGAAGAAGGTCCGGGCGCTGGTCGCCACCCTGACCGACATCTGATCGGGTGCGGGGCGACGCTCGGCCACGGATCGTTCATATCCAATATGTTGGAAGGGGCTCATGACAACCCATCTCAACCTTCGCATCGCCGCCGCCGCCCTCGGCGCCCTGTCGCTGGCGGGCTGCGTTAGCACCGCCAAGACCGTGGTGACCGCGCCGTTCAAGGCCGTCGGCAAGGGCGTCGACTGGGCCACCACCAGCCAGGACGAAGCCGACCGCAACCGCGGCCGCGAGATGCGCAAGCAGGAAGAGCGCGACCGCAAGGAGCGCAAGCGCGCCGAGAAGGACTGGCGCCGCCAGCAGCGCGACGATTGACGGGCAAGCCGTCGCTCGCGCGCCTCCGGGGTGATACTCAGAGCCTGAGCGACACGTCGATGTCCTCGGCGAAGGCCACCGACAGATAGCCGCTGTCCACCGCTCGGATGCGTTCCAGATAGGCCGGGCAGAAATCCGCATTATCTGCGACGACCAGTGCTCCCGGCCGCAGCCGCGGCGCGACGAGGTCGAGAATGTCGGAATAGAGAGACTTGGCGCCATCGAGCAGCAGCAGGTCGACACTCTCGGGCAGATCGCGAGACAGCGTGTCCAGCGCATCACCCTCGCGCAACTCGACGAGGTCCGCCAGGCCGGCCTCCACCAGATTGGCCTTGGCGCGGTCGACTTTCGACGGCTCGAACTCGCTGGTGATCAGCCGGCCGCCGCCATTGTCGCGCAGCCCCGCGGCCAGACAGATCGTCGACAGGCCGAACGAGGTGCCGAACTCGACGATCGATGTCGCGCGCGACGACCGCGTCAGCATGTAGAGCAGGTCGCCCGTCTCGCGCGAGACCGCGAGCGGCACGTCCTTCATTCGTGCATAGAAGTCGACATAGTCGGTACGGCTCTGCAACAGCCGCGTCTTGTCCGCGCCGCTCAGGCCGTTCCAATAGTCGGCGACCGATGGTGAAGTGACCGGGTTGACGGCCTCCGCCTCGGCGAAGAGACGGCGGAGCAGCGGTGCCGCCGGGCTGGTCGTGAATGTCGTCATGGAAAGTTCCTTGCAAAGCGTCTTGCGCTGCACCGGAAAATACGAATAGTTCGTCAGGTTCGCTATTCGCATCCTGGAAGCCGCTCGTGGCAGATCGTCGAAATCCGCAGGTTTCCTTACGAAAGGAGCCCAAGCAGGCGCGCGCCAGCGACTTGGTGGCGGCCGTGCTCGATGCCGCTGTTCAGGTTTTGCGGGCGGAAGGTGCGGGCCGCTTCACCGCCGCGCGCGTCGCCGAGCGTGCGGGCGTCAGCGTAGGGTCGCTCTACCAATATTTCCCGAACAAGGCGGCGATCCTGTTCCGCCTGCAAAGCGATGAATGGCTTCGCACAGCCGAACTGCTGCGCACCATCCTCGAGGAACGCAGCCAGTCGGTGCCGCAACGCGTACGAACCCTCGTCCACGCCTTCCTCCGGTCCGAATGCGACGAGGCACAGGTTCGCATCGCCTTGGGCGACGCCGCGCCCCTCTACCGCGATGCGCCCGAGGCCGACGCCGTCCGCGCATCGGGCGCACGCATCATCCGCACCTTCATGGACGAGGCCTTGCCCGCGGTCGACGAAGCGACGGTCGCACGCGCCGCCGACCTGATCGAGACGACGCTGGGCGAAGTTGGCAGCAGCTTTTCCAAAACCGATCGCACCGGCGACGAGATCGCGGCCTATGCCGATGCCATGGCCGATATGTTCTGCGCCTATCTGGAGCGGATGGCCCGGTAGCGATCCAACACGAGCCCGGAACCCGTAGAGCATCCATTCCCGTCAGCCCGGGGAGGAAGCGCCGGCGCATCAGGGCAGGCGAGTCAGCAGCAGCGGCAGGGTCGGGCTTCCATTGGCGGCGATCTGGAGGACGTAGCGGCCCGGCCGGAGCGTGAAGTCGACCATCTTGCGGATGCCGCTGCAGGCGGGGCCGTGGCCGTGCGCCGTGGATTCCACGGCCTTGCCCTCCCTGAGCACGTCGATCCAGGCGCCCGATCCGATCGCGATCCGATAGGTGCCGGCTGCGGCGATGGTGAAGCCGAACAGGCCGCCATGGCTGACCGATCCGCCGGGCTTCTCCGGACGCACTACATAGCGCATGTCGGCGGTCGGGCTCAGCGCCGCGTCGACCCCCCGGCCGATGGCGAGGGTGGCCATGGAAAGCTGCCCGGCGTCGCTCGCCGCGACGAGCGGCGTTCGCCCCGTCCAGCCCGCCATCTCAGCCGGCGGTGGTACCGGGGTCGTGCAGTCGGCCGGCGCCGGCGGCTCCATCTGCGCCAGGGCCGGGGCCGAGATCAGCAGGGCCATCCCCGCGCCCATCCATGTCCGCACCGTCTTTTCCTTTTCCGTACTAGCTATATATCATCATATATAGCGATTCGAAACGGCACAAGCCGGCGCGGAAAAAGGGAACCCCATGCAGTTGAAGACGATCCTCCTCGCCACCGCGGCGGTCGCGGTGATGGCACCGGCGCATGCCGAAGCGGCGGACGACGCCGGCGGCAACGCCTTCTCGCTCGGCCAGATCATCGTCACCGGCACCCGCCCCGCCGGGGTGGAAATCGGCGGTTCGACGCTGACGTCGGAGGCGATCTACGCCTTCAACCGCGCCACCCTCGACGAAGCCGCCAACCTTATCCCGGGCGTGGCCTCCGGCAACAGCGGCGGTTCGCGCAATGAGCGTCTCGTCTTCGTGCGCGGCTTCGATCGGTTCCAGGTGCCGGTGTCGATCGACGGCATCCGCGTCTACCTGCCCGCCGACAACCGGCTCGATTATGGCCGCTTCCTCACTCCCGACATCGCCGAGATCCAGGTCGCCAAGGGCTATGCGTCGGTGCTCGACGGCCCGGGGGCGATGGGCGGCGCGATCAACCTCGTCACGCGCAAGCCGACAAGGACGATCGAGGCCGAGCTGCGCGGCACGCTCAACTTGGACCGCGGTGTCGACTATGCCGGCTACGGCACCTTCGCGTCGCTCGGTACCCGGCATGATCGCTGGTATGCACAGGCGTCCTATGCCCGCAGCTTCACCGACCATTGGGACCTGCCCGGCGATTACACGCCCGTCGCGGGATCGGCCGAGGACGGTGGCGCGCGCGACGCCGCGCGGACGCGCGACTGGCGGGTCAATGCCAAGCTCGGCTTCACGCCCAACGACACCGACGAATATTCGATCAGCTACACCCGGCAGGAGGGCAGCAAGAACGCGCCGCTCCACGTCACCGATCCGGTGTCGAACCCGCTGCCCCCCGGCGCGCCGAATCCGCGCTTCTGGGCCTGGCCCTATTGGAACATCGAGAGCATCTATTTCCTCTCGACCACCCGGCTCGGCGACCGCGCGACCTTCAAGACCCGCGCCTATCGCAACAGCTTCGACAACCTGCTGAGTTCGTTCGACAACGCCAGCCAGACGACACAGACGCTCGGCCGCTCGTTCAACAGCTATTATGCGGACAAGGCCTATGGCGGGTCGGCGCAGCTCGACCTTGCCGTCACCGATGCCAACGCGCTGAGCCTCGCCTTCCATTATCGTCGCGACGAGCATGTCGAATATCAGCAGGGCTTTCCGAGCGGGTTCACCGAACCGCCGCAGGCCAACAAGGAGGACACCTACAGCGCCGCCGCCGAATATCGCGCGGATTTGACGCCCAAGCTCGGCGTGACCGCCGGCATAAGCTATGACTGGCGCGAGCTGCGCAAGGCGGAGGAATTCGGCACCCCGCCCGGCGAAGCGTCGGCCCGCATCTTCGATTATCCGCGCGCCGATGCCTCGGCCTTCAACTGGCAGGCGCGGCTCGACTGGCGGCCCGACGGGGATAGCAGCCTGCACGCCGGCGTCTCGCGCCGCGCACGCTTTCCCACCATCTTCGAACGGTTCAGCACCCAGTTCGGCACCGCCGCCTCCAATCCGGGCCTGAAGCCTGAGCGCGCGGTGAACTACGAGATCGGCGGCTCGCGCCGGATGGGCGCGTTCCGGGTCGAGGGTGCGATCTTCTACAGCGACGTGCAGGACGCGATCGTCGCGGTCCGTCCGGCGGGCTTCCCGGCCAACACCAGCCAGCGCCGCAACCTCGGCGACGGCAAATATCGTGGCGGCGAGATCGCGTTGATCTGGCAGCCGACGGCCGCGCTGGAGCTGGGCGCCAACTACACCTATATCCGTCGCGCGTTCGACATCGCCCGGCAAGCCGCGGTGACGGTGCCGGTGTTCGCGCTGACCGACGTGCCGACCCACAAGGGCTTCGCCTATGCGCGCTGGTCGCCGATCGCGCGGCTGAGCGTCTATCCGAACATGGACTTCGCCTCGAAGCGCACCACGCTCGACAGCTTCGTGCCGGGCGCGGCGGGGCTGGTGCGCTATTACCGCACCGGCGGCTATGTGCAGGCCAATCTGCGGGTCGATTACGAGGTCATCGACAATGTCGAGATCGGCGTCGGCGCGCGCAACATCTTCGACGACTATCATGTCCTGACCGACGGCTTCCCCGAACCGGGCCGCAGCTTCTTCGCGAGCATCCGCGCGCGCTACTGATCGCCCGGCAGGGCAGGGCCGGTGCGATGCCGGCGGGCTGATGCGCCATGTCGCCTTATAGAGCCAAAATGGTGCATTCGTGCACAATAGGAGTTGGCAAAACGCCCCCCGCTGCAGCAATATGTGCGGTGACGATAATGTTCGGGGGCGAACATCGTGAAATATCGGAGAGTCGCGCTTCTGGCGCTGTTGTGCTGTGCGACCATGGCGAACGCGCAGGAGAAGACGGGGAATAAGCCCGGCTTCACCCTGGCGCCCGGTTCGGTCAGGATCATATTGATGCGCCCATCGATAAAGGTGGGCGAACAATCGACCGGCGGGCTGTTCGAGCCCAATGCGGATTGGACCGATCAGGCGAAGCAGAATTTGGGCAAAGCAATCGCCGATGCGCAATCGGGCCTCGGCAATCTGGTCGTTCCCTATGCCGAGCCGATGGGGGCCGATGGTGCGCTCGCGATGGAATATCGGGCGCTGTTCAGGGCCGTCGTCGGTTCGGTGATCGAATATCAATTCTTTTCGGGAAATCGCCTGCCCACCAAGAAGCGGAAGAACAGCTTCGAATGGACGCTTGGCCCGGAGATCGCCGGGCTGCCCGGCCTCGCGGGCGCCGATTATGCCCTCTTCATCGAGACCGAGGACCAATATGGATCGACGGGCCGCAAGATGGCCCAGGTGGTTGGCGCCCTGATACCCGGCATCTCCATGCCTTCCGGGGTGCACAAGGGCTCGGCGGGTCTGATCGATCTGAAGACGGGCGACCTCGTGTGGCTAAACGCCGATCTCGAAATGGGTGGGGACGTGCGTACCGAGGAGGGCGCCTCGAAGCGCGTTTCCCAGTTGTTCGAGGGTTTTCCCGGGAAGACGGCGACGGTCGTCCCGGCCGTCCTTCCCACTGCGGCCGCCGCCGCCGCCGTAGGGAATTAGGATGATGGTGCGGATCGGCTTTTCCAGTGGGCTCTTCGGCCTTGCGATCACGCTGGCCTCTCTTCCGGTCGGGGCGCGCGTTCCCGATACCGTGCCGCTGCCTCCTTTTACTCAGGCCTATCAGCCTCAGGGCGTCGACGAGCGCGGGATGTGGATGGAGGCCGACGAGGACGAGCGCGTCCTGCGGGACTCGCGTTTCGTCATCCCCGATACCGAATTGAATGCTTATGTGCGCGGCGTATTCTGCCGAACGGTCGGCGAGGAGCGGTGTCGCAACGTGCGCGTCTATGTGCTCCGCGTCCCGCAGTTCAACGCGACGATGTATCCCAACGGCATGATGACGATATGGTCGGGCCTGTTGCTGCGCGTCCGCAACGAGGCGGAACTGGGTGCCGTTCTGGGGCACGAGTTCGCTCATTTCGAACTGAGGCATTCGCTGAAGGGGTTCATGGCGCGCCGCTCCGCCAGCGATATCCAGATGTGGGCGAATATCCTCGTTTCGAACAGCTCGATTCCCCATGCCGTGGCCGGTGCCTTCTACGCATTCGAACGTGACCAGGAGAAGGAGGCGGACCTTCGCGGCGCGCATTATCTCGGGCTCTCCCCCTATCCCGCCACCGCCGCGGCGGACGTCTGGGACCGGCAGATCGCCGAGCAGGACGCGACCGAGCTCGGCCGCAAGCGCAAGGCCACGCATAGTTACAAGGCGGGCTACGCCGCCTCGCATCCGACCGGGCTGGCGCGGGCGACCTATCTGCGTCAGGAGGCCGCCAGGATCGGCGACGGTGGCGATACGGCGGCTTCTGCATATCGGCAGGGCACGGCCAAATGGCTTCCGATATTCCTCGATGACCAGATCAAGCTCAACGATTTCGGCGGGACCGAATTCATCCTGCAGTCGCTGGCTGGAAACGAATGGACGCCGGAGCTGCTCTACGCGCGCGCCGAGCTTTACCGGCAAAGGGGCAATCCGCGCGATCTGGTGAGCGCCGCGCAATTCTACCAGGAAGCGGTGGCCGGGGGATGCGCAAATCCCGAAGTGCATCGCGGCCTCGGCCTTGTGCTGATGCGGAGCCAGCAGGTCGAAGCCGGCCAGGCGGCGCTGCGGCAATATCTGGGCCTCGTTCCCGATGCGAAGGATGCACCGATGATTTCCGCGCTGCTGGCCAATTGAGGGGATTGCCGTGAAGCGAAATGCCCTGGCTCTTGTCGCGTTGGCGGCACTGGTCTTTTCGATACCGGCGATCGCCGGCAATTCCCTGATCGCGCCCGGTGAGCGGAAGAAGGTCGCAAAATCCGACCTGTCGATTACGCCGACGACGGAATGGAACCGACTCGACGAGCGACCGGGTCGCCGAGCGGAGACCTGGACCCTCGACGGCGACGCGCTGAACGATGTGACCTTCTACGGCGGGATCGAACCGGACAGGCCGCTGTTCGCCGAAGTGGACAAGCGAAACCAACCGCTCCCCCGCGTTTCGGCTACGATGCTGATCACCGATATCCCGCTACTGTTCGAAACGAGCTATCGCGTTGCGTTCGGCACCTCGTTGATGACGATCGACAGCGTCGAACCAGCCGTTTTCGCGGGACATAAGGGGGTGCGGTTTACCTATTCCTTCGTGCGGCAGGACGAAGACGTGCATCGGCGCGGCGAGGCGCGGGCCGCCATGATCGAGGGTGCTCTCTACATGATCACCTACGAAGCACCGACCCTGCATTATTTCGACCGAAGCCTCGCCGCCTTCCGCCAGCTTGCGGACAGCGCGCGCTTCTGAGGGGCAATGTTGGAATTCCTGAGCCCGGCACGCTATATGACCACCTATATGGTCAGGAGCGTGATATGGATAGGATCAACCTGGCGGATGCCAAGGCCCATCTCAGCCAATTGGTCGACCGGGTCGAAGCGGGCGATTCGATCGACATCACCCGCCGCGGCAAGCCGGTTGCGCGGCTCACCGCCGTCTCCACGCCGCGCAAGCCGATCGATGCCGCGCTGCTTCGATCGCTGACGGCGGCGATGCCGCTCCAGTCGCAGGACGCCGCCGATCTCGTACGGTCGATGCGGGATGGCGACCGCTACTGATGCTGTATCTCGACACGTCGCTGATCGTCGCGGCGCTCTCCAACGAAGCGATGACGCCGCATGTTCAGGCCTGGCTGGCGGAGCAGGATATCGCTCGGCTGACGATCAGCGACTGGACCATCACGGAGACGTCGTCCGCCATGGCCATCAAGCTTCGCACCGGACAGATCGGTCTGGAGCAACGTGCCGCTGCGCTCGCCATGTTCAACAAGCTGGTCGCCGAGAGCTTCACGCTGCTTGGCGTGACGGGTCGACAGTTCCGCGCGGCGGCTAGGTTTGCCGATCAGCATGCTCTTGGGCTCCGGGCCGGCGATGCGCTGCATCTTGCCATTGCATCGGAGCATGGTGCGACGGTGCATACGCTCGACCAGCGACTTGCCGAGGCCGGGCCGGCGCTCGGAGTGCCGGTGCAGTTGCTGGTATGATCGGTGACGTCCCGCGCTTGGGAATCCCCGGATCGCTGCAAGCGTAAGCAGCTAATCCGCCCCGATCCGCGTCGTCGCCGCGGCGTGGCGGATCAGTCCCGGAGCATGGCGGAACAGGGCGATCATCGGTCCTGCGACCCACGGCGTCTCGCCCCAATGCTTGAGCATGCCGGCGACCCCGACCGGGCGGCGGGCGCGGGCGGCGAAGGCGCTCTGGAAGGACGGGCCCGCCTGGGCGCCATCATGGAGGAAGGCGTGGGCGGCGCGGATCGCGCTGTCGAGCGCGATCGCGATGCCGTCGCCGGCCAGGCTGGCGATCACCGCCGCCTGGTCGCCGAGGCGGAAGATGCCGTGCCGGCCGCGCCGCGCGCGCCAGCCATAGGGGATGCGTGCGACGGTCGACCACGGGCCCGCTCCGGTTGCCGCGCCGAAGCGGTCGGCGAGCATCGGCGCCTCGTGCGCCAGCGCCGCGATGAGCTGCTCGGGCCGGCCGCCGGCCGCCTGCAGCCGCGACTGCGCGACCGACAGGCACAGGTTCGCGCCGCCATCCTCCTGCAGCAGCAGCCCCGCATAGCCGCCCCGGAACAGGTGCAGCTCGATCGTTCCGGCAAGGGCGCGGGCGAGGGCGGCCGAGGGCTCGAGGCGGATGCGCAGGCCGAGCGCCGGGTCGTCGCCGGACCGGGTGGGGCGGGGCGCGCCGCGCGCCTCATGCTTGCCGGTGGCGAGGAAGATCGCATTGGCGCCGATCGCGGTCTCGTCCCCCAGGTGCAGGCAGCGCTGGTCGAGATCGACCCGCCGGATCGCGAGGCCACGCTCGATCGTCGCGCCTTCCCCGGCCGCGCGGTCGAGCAGCGTCGCGTCGAGCGTGCGACGCGACAGGCCGGCAGCGGCGAAGGGCAGGTCGGTCTCGGCGATCCGCCGCCCCGCGATCAGCCGCGCCCGGCGGATCGCGGGTGCGCCGAGCGCCGCCGGGTCGACCCCGAGCCGCGCGAGCAGGGCGATCGCATCGCCGCCGAGGAAGCCGCCGCACACCACGTCGTGCGGCTCGCGGCTGCGCTCGATCAGGACGGGCATCGCCCCGCCGCGCGCGAGCAGCAGCGCCACGGCCGCGCCGGCCGGGCCGCCGCCCGCGATCAGTTCAGGCGCTCGACGCATATCCGGAAGGGGAAGCGGCGCGTCACCCGCGCCTCGGGGCCGATCCCGGCCTCGGCGAGCAGCGGCGCCCATTCGCGCGGCCGCAGTGCGCGCGCGATCGACAGCTGGCCGTCCTCGCGGACGATGCGGTGCCAGCCCATCAGCCGGGCGAGCGGGGGGAAGCCGAGATAGGCCAGGCGGTGGCGGTGCAGGTCGTTGACGTGCCAGCCGCGCGCCGCGCCGGCCTCCATCGTGCGCAGGAAGGTGAGGAGCTGGTCGTGGTGCATATGATGCGCGACGAGGCTGCTGACGATCAGGTCGAAGCGATCCTTCCCCTGCGCCGGCCCGACATGGTCGAGATAATCGCCGGTCAGGTAGCGAATGGCGAAGCGGCCGGGCGTGGCGGCTTCGGCGATGGGGGCGCTGCGCGGGTTGAGGTCGACCCCGGTCAGCACCGCCTCGATCCCGCGCTTCTCCGCCCAGCAGGCGATCGCGCGCAACAGGTCGCCGTCGCCGAACCCGACGTCGAGCAGGGTGAAGCGCCGCCGGTCGCCAACGGCGCTGGCGACGAAATCGAGCGTCGGCCGCGCCGCGAGGGTCCAGCGGTTGACCGAGGCGAGGTCGGTCAGGACCTCGGCATAGACCGCCGGATCGAGATCGGGAGCGTCCATCTGCTCCTCCTCCTGCGCCGGGCGGTCGAGCGCGCGCATCACAGGCTGGCGATCGCGAAGCCTTCGGCGGCGAGGCCGGGGCCGAACGCGACCGCGACGCCGTCGATCGCCGCGGTCTCGGCCATCAGCGCGGCCAGCACGAACATCAGCGTCGCCGAGGACATGTTGCCGTAGCGCCGCAGGATCGAGCGCGATGCCGCGAGCGCCGCGCCGCCGAGGCCGAGGCCATGCTCGACCGCGTCGAGGATCGAGCGCCCGCCGGCATGGACCGCCCAGCTCGGCATCTCGCCGCCCGCGCGGTTGCCGAGGATGGCGCTGCGCAGCTCGGGCGTGTCGAGCGCCGCCGCGATTCGCCCCGGCACCGCGCCGGACAGATGCATCACGAACCCCTCGTCGCCGATGTCCCAGCGGATCAGCTCGTCGCTGTCGGGTAGGGTGGCGGCGAAGAAGCGGTCGATCGCGATCCCGCCGGGTTCGGCGGTGACGATCGCCGCGGCGGCGCCGTCGGCGAACTGCAGCTGCGCCAGCAGCGATTCGAGCGCCGGGGTCGCCTGCATGTGCAGCGAGCAGAGCTCGACCGTGACGACCAGGACGCGCGCCTGCGGGTCGGAGCGGGCGATATGGTGCGCCACCCTGAGCGCGGCGACCGCCGCATAGCAGCCCATGAAGCCGACCAGCGTCCGTTCGACCGAGCCGTCGAGGCCGAGCCGTCGGGCGATGATCTGGTCGATGCCGGGGGCCACGAAGCCGGTGCAGCTCGCCACCACGAGATGGCTGATTCCGTCGAGCGAGGCGCGTTCCGACAGGTCGTCGATCGCCTTCAGCGCGAGCTCGGGCGCCTCGCGGGCATAAGTCGCCATCCGCGTCGAGGTGGCCGGCATCGCGCCGCCGTAGAAGCCGCCGGGATCGACCTGGCTCCCGCCGTCGCGCATGGGCGGGAGGACGGTGAAGCGATGCTCGATCCCCGAACGTCCCGCCATCCGCTCGAACAGCGCGCGCTCGCGGCCCTCGAGCCGCCCGGCGGCCCAGCCGATGAATATCTCGTGGATGTCGTGGTCCGGCACGGCGGTGCCGATCGCGTGGATATGGGCGGTCATGACAGGATAACACTCGGCACTGCCCTAATGTCCCACGCCGGGACGGGAGGAGCAATCCAATTCGGATATCCGGAAGGGCCGCTACCCCGTCTGCTCGATCCCCAGTTCGCCGAGCTTCCGGTAGAGCGTCGATCGGCCGATGCGCAGGCGGCGGGCGACCTCGGTCATCCGGCCGCGATAATGGCCGATCGCCATGCGGATCAGGTCGGCCTCGATCTCCTCGATCGGCCGGACATGGCCGTCCGCCCCGAACAGTGCGACGCTGCCGGCGGGCCGGACGGCCATGGCCGCCACCGGCGCGTCGTCGTTCGCCGCCGGCTGCGGGTCGGCCGGGCCCTCGCGCAGCCGGGGGAAGTCGGCGGCGCTCAGCGTGTCGCCGCCGCAGAAGATCGCCGCGCGGAACAGGACGTTGTGGAGCTGGCGGACGTTGCCCGGCCAGTCATAGGCCTCGAGCAGCTCGATCGCCGAGGCGTCGATGGCGAGCGAGGCCAGCCCAAGCTGGCGGGCGATCCGCTCGAGCAGATGTACCGCGAGCGGCGCGATGTCGCTGCCGCGGTCGCGCAGCGGCGGCAGGGTCACCGGCACCACCGCGAGCCGGTAGAACAGGTCCTCGCGGAAGCGCCCGCGCGCGACGTCGTCGGACAGGCGCCGGTTGGTCGCGGCGACGACCCGCACCGACACCTGGCGCGGATGGGCCGCGCCGAGCGGCCGGATCTCGCCGGACTGCAGCACGCGCAGCAGCTTGGCCTGCGCGTCGGCGGGGAGGTCGCCGATCTCGTCGAGGAAGATCGTGCCGCCATGGGCGTTGGCGAACAGGCCCGGGCGCCGCTCGAACGCGCCGGTGAAGGCGCCGCGCTCATGGCCGAACAATTCGGATTCGACGAGATTGGCGGGAATCGCCGCGCAGTTGACCGTGATCAGCGGACCGGCATGGCAGGCCGAGGCGCGGTGGATCGCCTGGGCGAGCACCTCCTTGCCGACGCCGCTTTCGCCTTCGATCAGGATCGTCGCCGGGGTCTGGGCGGCGCGCATCGCGATGCCGAGCGCGCGGCGGAAGCCCGGTGCCGATCCGACGATCTCCGAGAAGTCGAGCGCCTCCGACCATTTCTCGACCAGCGGCTGGAGTTCGCCGGCTGGCGCGTCGTCGGCGATCGCATGGTCGAGTGCGGCGAGCAGCCGGTGGCGTGCGATCGGCTTGACCACCACGTCGCGCGCGCCGGCGCGGACGGCTCGCACCGCGAGCGCGACCGAATCCTGCGCGGTGACGACGATGATCGGGAGGTCGGGGAGGTTCTTGCGCAGCTGGGCGATCGATCGCTCCGCCGCCGCCGGGTCGGGCGACCACAGGTCGATTAGCGCCGCGTCGAGCCGGACGCCGGCGCGGGCGGCCCGGCGCAGCGCGTCGCCGACGTCCGCCGCGCGCAGCACGCGCCAGCCGGCACGCTGCGCGAGCGCGCTCATCAGACCGGCCTGGGCCGGTTCGGCATCGATCAGCAAGAGCCCCGGGGGGCCGTCGCGACGCATTCGCTGCTCCTTCGCCCCCGCCCTTAGCGTTGAAAAGCTAAGCAAAATTAAATCGACCTGGCAGCTTGGCCAGGGAAGGCCATTTGCGCTTGAGGCGAGGAGGGGGGCCGTCTAGAAGTGCGCCCGAAAAATCTGTCATCAGCAGGGAAGACATATGTCCGACGATCATGGCGCGCCGATGGACTACAAGGCTCACAACCAGACCTATTCGGGCTTCCTCAGCCTGCTGAAGGTGGGCACTATCGCCAGTGCCCTGACCGGCCTGCTGGTGGTCTTCCTGATCGCCCCCAAGGGTTGATCGCTTGAAGATCGCGGTGCTGAAGGAGGCCGCGGCCGGGGAAAGCCGCGTGTCCGCCACGCCCGAGACGGTGAAGAAGTTCATCGCATTGGGTGCCGAACTGGGGGTCGAGCGGGGGGCCGGAGAAGGCGCTTCGATCGCGGACGGCGACTATGAGGCCGCGGGGGCCAAGGTCGGCGATCGCGCCGCGATTCTCGAGGGGGCCGACATCCTGTTCGGCGTGCAGGGGCCCGATCCCGAGGCGCTGGCCGGTGCGAGGCCGGGGGCGTGGATCGTCGCGGGGCTGAACCCGTTCGGGGACCGCGCCCGGATCGACGCCTATGCSGCCAAGGGCTTCGAGGCATTGGCGATGGAGTTCATGCCGCGCATCACCCGCGCGCAGTCGATGGACATMYTGTCGTCGCARTCGAACCTTGCCGGCTACAAGGCGGTGYTGCTGGCGGCGGCCGAATATGGCCGTGCCTTCCCGATGATGATGACGGCGGCGGGCACCGTGTCCGCGGCGCGCGCCTTCATCATGGGCGTCGGCGTCGCCGGGCTCCAGGCGATCGCGACCGCGCGGCGCCTCGGTGCTCAGGTCTCGGCGACCGACGTGCGCTCGGCGACSAAGGAGCAGATCCAGTCGCTCGGCGCCAAGCCGATCTTCGTCGAGAAGGTCGCCGGCATCGAGGGCGAGGGATCGGGCGGTTACGCGACCGAGATGTCGGAGGAATATCAGAAGGCCCAGRCCGAACTGGTGTCGAGCCACATCGCCAAGCAGGATATCGTGATCACCACCGCGCTGATCCCGGGGCGTCCCGCSCCGCGGCTGATCAGCGACGCGCAGATCGCGACGATGCGCGCGGGCTCCGTGATCGTCGACCTCGCGGCCGAAAGCGGCGGCAATGTCGAGGGTGCGG
>NZ_LMID01000012.1 GCF_001428605.1 Sphingomonas sp. Root720 | reverse complement strand
GATGAAAATCTCCGACTGGCGGCTCGGCAGCCGCTTGCCGGTGCGCAGGTAGAAGGGCACGCCCCGCCACCGCCAATTGTCGATGTTGACCTTCAGCGCCACGAAGGTCTCGGTCGCCGACGGCTTGCCGAGCTCCTCGACATAGCCCGGCACCGGACCGCCCGCCATCGCGCCCGCRCCATATTGGCCGATCACGCTGTGGSTCGTCGCCGTCGCCCGGTCGATCGGCCGCAGCGAGCGGAACACCTTGACCTTCTCGTCGCGCACCGCGGTCGCGTTGAACTGCGCCGGCGGCTCCATCGCGACCAGCGCGAGCAGCTGGAGCATGTGGTTCTGCACCATGTCGCGGATCGCGCCKGCACCRTCGTAGAAACCGACCCGGCCYTCGAGCCCCACCGTCTCCGACACGGTGATCTGGACATGGTCGATCCCGCCCTCGCGCCACAAAGGCTCGAACAGGCTGTTGGCGAAGCGCAGCGCCAGCAGRTTCTGCACCGTCTCCTTGCCCAGATAATGATCGATCCGGAAGATCCGGTCCTCGGGGAAGACCGCTCCSACCGCATCGTTGATCTCGCGGCTCGACGCCATGTCGTAGCCGAGCGGYTTCTCCAGCCCGATCCGCACCCCGTCGCCGGCCAGYCCCGCCTTGGCGAGGCCGTCGATCGTCGTCCCGAACAGCGACGGCGCGGTCGACAGGAAGATCGACAGCCCGCGCTCGGTCGAGCCGACGGCCTCCGCCAGCGCGGCGAAGTCCTCCGCCTTCGACGCGTCGACCGGCACATAGCTGATCCGCCGCAGGAAGGCCGCGAGCGCNTCGGTCGAGCCGACGGCCTCCGCCAGCGCGGCGAAGTCCTCCGCCTTCGACGCGTCGACCGGCACATAGCTGATCCGCCGCAGGAAGGCCGCGAGCGCYTCCTCGTCGAGCCGCTCGTCGGGCACGAAGCGGCGCAGCGCCTTYTCCGAGAAATCGCGGAACGCCGCGTCGTCATGGGGGCTGCGCGCCGTCGCGACGATGGTCAGGCCCGCCGGCAGCAGCCCATCCGCCGCCAGCCCGTAGAGCGACGGGAGCAGCATACGCTGCGACAGATCGCCGGTCGCGCCGAACAGGAGCAGCTTCTCGCTGGGTGCCGTCACTTGGGTCTCCCTGTGATCCGGCGATCGCCGGAAAGATCATGCCGTCGTCGTCACGGCTGTGGAACATGGTTGTAGCAAATCGATCGCGATGCGGTAGCCGCCATGTCGCATTGCCGCATTATTGCCGGGCCATCGTTGCAACAAGGGGACGCCACGATGACGCAGGCCCTCGAACTGGTTGAACGCCGCCTCGCCGTCCGGCTCGCCGTCGGCGAAGCCGACGTGGTTGCGGCGCAGCGGTTGCGCTACGACATCTTCTTCCGCGACATGGGCGCGGGCCAGGGCACGGGCCAGGGCGCCGGCGCAGCTGGTGGCGCGGCCGGCCGCGACATCGATCCCTACGACATGCTCTGCGACCATCTGCTGGTCGAGGACCATGCCCGTCCCGGAAGCCCGGTGGTCGGCACCTATCGCCTGCTCCGCCAGAGCGTCGCCGAGGCGCATGCCGGCTTCTACTCGGCGCATGAGTTCGACCTGTCGGCGGTGATCGCCCATGGCCGGCGCGAGGGGGTCGAGCTGCTCGAGCTCGGCCGTTCCTGCGTCGATCCCGCCTATCGCGACGCGGGGACCATCCAGCTGCTGTGGCGCGGCATCGCCGATTATCTGCAGCGCCACCGCATCGGCCATATGTTCGGTTGCGCCAGCTTTCCCGGCATCGATCCGGCCGAGCATGCCGAGGGTCTGTCGCTGCTCGCCCACAACCATATCGCGCTGCCCGAACTGCGCGCCCGCGCGATCGGCGAACATGCCATCCCGCTCGGGACGCTGCCGCTCGGCGGCTACGACCCGCGCATCGCCTCGCGCCGCCTGCCGCCGCTGATCAAGGCCTATCTGCGGGTCGGCGCCGAGGTCGGCGAGGGCGCCTATATCGACCATGCGTTCAACTCGATCGACGTGTTCGTGCTGATGCCGGTCGCGCGCATCGCCGTCCGCTACGCCCAGCGCTTCGAGGTCGCGGCGTAAGCGTCCGGCGAGCTTCGCGCTTTTCTGCTCTCCCCCGCCGTTCCTGCGAAAGCCGGAATCGCAGGAGATCAGCGTCCACCCCAGCCTCCTGAGACCCCAGCCTTCGCTGGGGTGACGGCTGAACAGACAAGCTCGCGGCGATGTTGACTTATATTCCCATTGACGTTGCGGCGCTGGAGTGGTGATCCGCCCCGACAAATTTCGGGAGGATCATCGTGCGGCATTTCCGGTTTCTGCTGACCGCAGCCTGTCTCGGCCTCGTCACCGGTCCGGCATGGGCCGAGGATGCGGCGGAGATCGTCGTCACCGGCCAGGGCCTGCCGCGGTCGCCCGGCGACGCCGCGTTCGACGTGATCAGCATCGACCGCGCCCGGCTGGAGATGTCGGCGAGCGGGCGGATGGAGGACATATTGCGCGACGCCGCCGGCTTCCAGCAGTTCCGCCGGTCCGACGCGCGCTCGGCGCACCCGACCAGCCAGGGCGCGACGCTGCGCGGCCTGGGCGGCAATGCGTCGACCCGGGCGCTGATCCTGCTCGACGGCGTGCCGATGGTCGATCCGTTCGGCGGCTGGGTGAGCTGGGCGGCGCTCGACCCGGCGCGGATTGGCCATGTCCGCGTCACGCGCGGCGGGGGCAGCGGCGTCTATGGTCCCGGCGCGCTGGCCGGCACGATCGAGCTGTCGAGCGCCGGTCCGGACGAGGCCCGCGCCGTCGACGCGACGCTCGCTTATGGTAGCCGCGACTCGATCGACGCCGACGCGACGATCACCGCGCGGCTGGGCGGCGGCTTGCTGATGCTGTCGGGCGGCCATGCGCGCGGCGACGGCTTCATCCCCACCGTCGAGGAGGATCGCGGCCCGGTCGACCGCGCCGCGCGCTACCGGCAGAGCCGCGCCGCCGCCCGCGCGGTGATCCCCGTCGGCGCCGACACCGAACTGCAGGCCAATGGCTCCTTCCTGCTCGACCGGCGCGATCGCGGCGTACCCTTCACAGGCAACGACAACCTCGCGGTCGACAGCTCGTTACGTCTCGTCGGCCGCGGCCGCTGGGGCTGGGAGGCGACCGCCTGGCTGCAGCACCGCGAATTCTCCAGCGGCTTCGCCAGCATCGGCGCGGGCCGCGCCACCGTCAGCCAGGCGCTCGACCAATATAATGTCCCCGCCAATGGCGTGGGCGGGCGGATCGAGCTTCGGCCGCCGCTCGGCGAGGGCATTAACCTGCGGCTGGGCGGCGACGTCCGCCATGTCAGCGGGCGCACCGAGGAGCGGGTCTTCTCGACCAACGCCAACCGGGTCGCGGGCGGCAACCAGACTGTGCTGGGCGGCTTCGCCGAGCTGGCGCTGCTGCCCGCCCGCGGGCTGACCCTCACCGCGAGCGGCCGGGTCGACCACTGGCAGCTGCGCGACGGCAAGCGCACCGAGACCAGCCGCGCGACCGGAGCGCCGATCGCGGCCAACAGCGCGATCTATCCCGACCGCTCGGGGACCGAGGCGACCGGCCGCGCCGGCATCGCCTGGAGCCCGCCGGGCGCGGCCGCCGTCAGCCTGCGCGCGGCGGCCTATACCGGCTGGCGCCTGCCGACACTCAACGAACTCTACCGCCCGTTCCGCGCGGGCAATGATTCGACCGTCGCCAATCCCGGTCTCGACCCCGAACGGGTCAAGGGAATCGAGGGTGGCGCCGAATATGCGCCGCTGCCCGGCTGGCGGCTCGGCGCGACGCTGTTCTGGAACCGGCTCGACGACGCGATCTCGAACGTCACCATCGCGCCCAACACCCGTCAGCGCCAGAATGTCGACGCGATCCGCAGCCGCGGTGTCGAGATCGACGGCATGGCGACGCTCGGCGAATGGCGGGCGATCGCCAGCTACTCGCATATCGATCCCAGAGTGCGCGCCAGCGGCGCGGCATTGGCGCTCGACGGCCTGCGCCCGGCGCAGACCCCGCGCGACCAGGCGAGCGCCTCGATCGAATGGAATCGGCCCGGCAGCGCGAGGATCGGCGTCACCGCGCGCTACGTCGCCAGCCAATATGAGGACGACCAGAACAGCCGCAGCCTCGACGACGCGCTGACCTTCGACGCGGTCGCCTCGCTGGTCCTCGGCCACGGCTTCACCGCCGAGCTGCGCGGCGAGAACATCGCCGACAAGCGGGTCGAGGCGACCGTCGGCGCCGACGGCACCGTCGAACGCGCGACGCCGCGCACCGTGTGGGTGGCGCTGAAGTTCCAGCGGTAGCTTTGCCTCCCTCCCTTGAAAGGGAGGGAGATTCATGGGACGTCAGCCTTCTCGGAGGGGCCCATAATGATCATCGACACCGACGCCGCGCCGGCGGTTCGCCCGCCCTTCTGGCGATCGCTCTACGCGCAGGTGTTGCTGGCGATCGTGCTGGGCGTGCTGCTCGGCTGGCTGGCGCCCGATGTCGGCGCGGGGTTCAAGCCGCTCGGCGACGCCTTCATCAAGCTCGTGAAGATGATCATCGCCCCGGTGATCTTCCTGACGGTGGTGACCGGCATCGCCGGGCTCGGCCATCTCGGCGACCTCGGCCGGGTCGCGGCCAAGGCGTTCGGCTATTTCCTCGCGGTCTCGACCCTGGCGCTGATCGTCGGGTTGATCGTCGCCAATGTCGTCCGGCCGGGCGACGGCATGCATATCGCCCCCGCCGCGCTCGATAGCAGCCACATCGCCGTCTATGCGCAGAAGGCGCACGACCAGTCGCTGACCGGCTTCCTGATGGGGATCATCCCCGACACGCTGCTCTCGGCGCTGGCGCAGGGCGAGATCCTCCAGGTGCTGTTCGTCGCGATCCTGTTCGGCATCGCGCTGTCGCTGGTCGGCGAGCCCGCCCGGCCGGTCACCGACCTGCTCGAGCGGCTGACGATCGTCGTGTTCCGGCTGGTCGGCCTGCTGATGAAGGCCGCGCCGCTCGGCGCCTTCGGGGCGATGGCGTTCACCATCGGCCGGTTCGGCCTCGGCAGTCTCGCCAATCTCGGCGGGCTGGTGCTGTGCTTCTACCTGACCTCGATCGGCTTCGTCGTCGTCGTGCTCGGCATCATCGCCCGGATCGCCGGATTCTCGATCCTGCGGCTGATCGCCTATCTCAAGGACGAGCTGCTGCTGGTGCTCGGCACCTCCTCTTCCGAAAGCGCGCTGCCCAACCTGATGGCGAAGATGGAGCGCGCCGGCTGCGCCAAGCCGATCGTCGGGCTGGTCGTGCCGACCGGCTATTCGTTCAACCTCGACGGCACCAACATCTACATGACCCTCGCCGCGCTGTTCATCGCCCAGGCCTGCGACGTCGACCTGTCGCTGGGCGAGCAGATCGGCCTGCTGCTGGTCGCGATGCTGTCGTCGAAGGGCGCCGCGGGCGTGACCGGCGCGGGCTTCGTCACCCTCGCCGCGACCCTGTCGATCGTGCCGTCGGTGCCGGTTGCGGGCATGGCGCTGATCCTCGGCATCGACCGCTTCATGTCCGAATGCCGGAGCCTCACCAACTTCGTCGGCAACGCGGTCGCGACCGTCGTCGTCGCCCGCTGGGAAGGCCAGCTCGACGAAGAGAAGCTGCACGCGGCGCTGGGCGGCCCGCGCGGCGAACCGCCCGCCGCGCATCTGGCCTAAAGGTCAGTTTCGCCGCCCGCCGGGGTTTTTCAGTCTGCGTCCCACCCGCAGGAGACGGGCGCGGCGTCCCCGAGCCGGCCGCGCAGGAAACCCGCGTGCGTGCGCGTCCTCGGCGAGGTGCTCGACGACTGGCTCGACGGCCGCCGCCGAGCGCCTCTCCCTTCACCTCCTCCGACCGGAGCCTTCCCATGTCCTTCACCGGCCCCCTCGAAGACCGCATCCTCATCCGCGAGCTGATCGAGACCTACGCCCATGGCGTGATGACCAGGGACGCCGCACTGTGGGCGGGAACATGGGCCGACGACGCCAGCTGGGCGCTGCCCGAATGGCCCGACCTCGGCGGGTTCGAGGGCAAGGCGGCGATCGTCGCGGGCTGGGTCGAATCGATGAAGGCCTACGGCCTCGATCATGGCGCGAAGCCGATGGTCTATGTCGCGACGCCGGGCAGCATCGCGGTTGACGGCGACCGCGCCAGCGCCGTCGCCTATACGTCCGAGATCTTCGACGACCCCGCGACCGGCGAGACCCGGCGGGTGCGCGGCCGCTACGAGGACGAGCTCGCCCGGATCGACGGCCGCTGGCTGTTCACCCGCCGCGTCTACCGGATCATGCACATCGCCTAGCCCGGGCCGACGGGCTTTGACAGTATCCGTATATGTTGATATCAACCTTTCAGTCCCGCCAGGCCGAGAGAGGAGCCCCGTCATGCCGATCGACCAGAACGCCGCCATCGAGATCACCGGCTTCGCCTGGGTGCCCGATTTCGCGCGCGGCTTCGTCCGCGACCTTCGTCCGCGCTGGGCGTGCGAGGAGGCGGGGCTCGCTTATCGCGAGCGGCTGATCGGCTTCGAGACGGCGAAGAGCGAGGACTATCGGCGCGAGCAACCGTTCGGGCAGGTTCCCGCCT
Organism: Sphingomonas sp. Root720; assembly: GCF_001428605.1. Classification (GTDB taxonomy): domain Bacteria; phylum Pseudomonadota; class Alphaproteobacteria; order Sphingomonadales; family Sphingomonadaceae; genus Rhizorhabdus. The sequence continues at coordinate 475,363 of NZ_LMID01000012.1, read as the reverse complement.
ATCGCGACGAGGAGGTGCAGATGTTCGAGAGCGGGGCGATGGTGCTGCGCATCGCCGAGCGCTGCGACCGGCTGGTGCCCAATACCCCGCAGGGGCGCGCTCGCGCGCTGACCTGGGTGACGGCGGCGCTCAACAGCGTCGAGCCCTTCGTGTTCGACCTCGTCGACATCGACGTCTTCCACAAGGATGCCGAATGGGCGCGGCTGCGTCGCCCCGAGGTGATCGAGACCCTCCGCAAGCGCCTTTCCGCCCTGGCCGGCTGGCTGGGCGACCGCGCTTATCTCGAGGGCGGCTTTACCGCCGCCGACATCATCATGGCGACGGTGCTGCGCGAAATCTCCGACGACGCCCTGATGGCGGAGTTCCCGACCCTCGTCGCCTATCGCGACCGCTGCCTCGCGCGCCCGGCCTTCCAGGCCGCGCTCGACGCCCAGCTCGCCTCCTTCGCCGCGGAGCCGGTGCCGGCCTGAGCGGTCCGCCGGTCCGTGGGGAGGGGAGGTTAGGACGGTTCAGTTCGCTCAGCCGCCCCAGACCGTCTCGGCATAGCGCAGGAAATTGGCGCCCATGATCTTCTCGATCCGGGCGCTCGCATAACCCCTGGCCTGCAGCAGGCGGACGAGCTTGCGGAACTGGTCGGGCCCGCGCAGGTCGACGACGAAGGGATAGGTGTCGGGCCGCTCGCCCGCGGCGCTGATCCCGGCGGCGCGGCGGCGGGCGATCTCTTCGGCCAGCTTCGCCTGATAGGCGTTCAGGTCGTCGATCTGGCTGACGTCGCCGTCGGTGCCGATACCGACATGATCCTCGCCGCACACGCTCACCGCATGGTCGATATGCGCGACGACGTCCTCGGCGCTGGCATGGCCCGAGATATTGAGGAAGGGCATGAAGTAGATGCCGACGAAGCCGCCGCGCTCGGCCACCAGCCGCAGCTCGGCGTCGGTCTTGTTGCGTGGCAGGTCGGTCAGCGCGCGGCAGCCCGTATGGTTGATCGAGATCGGCGCGCGCGAGGCGCGAGCGGCCTCGAGACAGGTCTGCTCGCCGCTGTGCGACAGGTCGACCATCGCCCTGCGGTCGTTGAGCTTGGCGATCAGTTCGCGCCCGAACGGCGTGATCCCGCGATTCTCGGGCGCCATCGACCCATCGCCGATCTGGTTGGCGGGGTTGTAGGTCAGCTGGAAGATGCGCACGCCGAGATCGGCGAAGACGTCGACTCGGCTCGCGTCCTTGCCCATCATCGCGCCGTTCTGGAAACCGTAGATCAGGCCGATCTTGCCCTCCGCCTTGGCGCGGCGGATGTCGGCGACGGTCAGCACCTTGATCAGGTCGCGGCCATGCTCGCGGACCAGCCGGTCGGTCAGGGCGATGTCGCGCACGCTGGCCTCGAACGGATCGTCGGAGCCGGAGACATAGCCCAGCGTGATGTTGACCGCGGTGAGGCCCGAGGCGTGCGCCTCGGCCAGGACGCGCGGACCGAAGGCCGGGACGAGGCTGGCGTCGCGGCCATTGGGATCGCTGAGCCCGCCCAGCGCATTGACGAGGATCCAGTCCTTCACCGGATCCCGACCCGCCGCAGCGAGCAGCGGCCCGGGCATCGCAGCCACGGCGGCGGCGCTTGTCGCGAGGCTCAGGAAATCGCGCCGGTCAATCGTCATCGCCGTCCCCCATCTCTGCCTTCGTCGTCGGCCGATAGGCGGCGCGCGGATAGGCGCGGCCGCGCTTCACCACCGTCTCGATCGTCCGGATATTGTCGATGTCGGCAACCGGATCGGCGGTCAGCACGACGAAATTGGCGAGCTTGCCCGCCGCGATCGAACCCATGTCGCGCGCCTGTCCCGCCGCCTGCGCGCCGACCAGCGTCGCCGAGCGGATCACCTCGAGCGGCGGCATGCCGACGTCGCGGGCGAGGAAGAACAGCTCGTCATGCACCTCGGGCCAGTCGTGCCGGTAGTCCGACACGCTGTCGGTCCCGGTCGAGATCGGCACGCCCGCGCGCCAGGCCTGCCGGGTCAGCCGGATCGTCGCCGGACCGGTGCAGCGCAGCCGCCGCATTTCGGGATGGTCCTTGCGTTCCACGTCGTGGCGCACGAACAGGCTGCCGGTCGCATCGAGGATCGTGCCGCGCTTCAGCATGGCGCGGTACAGGCCGGCGATCACCGGGTCGTCGTCGGGCGCCAGCAGAGCCTCGTTGACCGGAGTCCGGTCCTCATAGGCGGCGAGCATCACCGGCTCGACCTGATAGGCGAGATAGCAGACATGGCTGATCGTGTCGGCGCCGGCCGCGATCACGTCGGCCGGGCGGGTCGGGAATACTGCGCTGTGCGCCCAGACCAGGATCTTCTGGCGATGCGCCTCGGCGGTGATCGCCCGGACGAGGCGCGGCGGCAGATCGGCGTAGATCTTGATCGCGGTCGCCGAGGTTCCGCGCGCCAGCGTCACCGCCGTGCGCAGATCGGTCGCGTCGTCGATCGCCTGCATCCACGGCGCCTTGCCCGGCGTGACGCCCAGGGTCACCGCCAGCACCCGCTTGTCCTGGAAGAAGGGCGGGCCGGCCATCAGCGCGGTATAGTAGATATCGGGCGCGGCGATCTCCCCGGCGAGCGCCTCGCGCGCGAGTTCGGCCACCGGGCGGATGTCGTCGGCCATGTCGCGCACCGCCGTGACCCCGCCATAGAGGTTGCGGCGCAGGATCGCCGCCGCCTGGGCATTGTCGGGCGGGGTCGCGAGATGGACATGGGTGTCGATCAGCCCGGGGATGACGAAGCGCCCGGCCAGGTCGATGCGGCGAGCGCCCTCGGTACCGGCGATCGTGCCGCGCGGCGCCACCGCGACGATCCGCTCGCCGCGCACCAATATGTCCTGGTGCGCGCGGGCCGGCGCGCCGGTGCCGTCGACGACGGTCGCATCGCTGTAGAGGCTGAGGTCGCTGCCAGGCTTGGCTGGCTCGGCGGGGGGCGCCGCGGCGGCCAGCATCGCGCCGGCCAGCGCCATCAGCGACAAGGGCTTCAGCCGGCCGCGCCGGTTTCTGACGGACATGTTCACACCGCCATGGCTAGGCGACCGAAACGGCTTTGGCCAGCCTCGCCGGCCGATCACCGCGCCTGCATGAACGGGGTCGCGAAGTCGTTCGGCCAGGCGAAGTTGGTGAACAGCACCGAATAGCTTTCGTCGAGGCTGACGACATGGTGCCACCAGCCGACCGGGATGAAGAGCGCGTCGCCGGGGCCGATCTCGGTCTCGATCAGGGTCGGGGGCCCGTCGCCGGGCGTTTCGCCGGCCTTCAGCAGCGCCTCCAGCGTCCATTCGCTGAACAGGCGGCGGACCGGCTTCATCCGCGCCTCCTCCCAGTTCGGGACCATGTGGACGCGCTTGCGGCCCTTCACCTGGATCAGGAGATTGTTGGTGAGATCGTGGTGGAAGGGGGTGACGGTGCCCGCCGGGCCGATCCACAGAAAGCCGTCATTGCCGTCGCGCGGGAGCGTATAGCCGTCGATCGGGCCGAAATCGCCCCAGATCGGGCCGAAGGCGGCGCGGTTGCCCGCCCCGTTGTTGGCGGTGACGTAGAGGTCGTTCGACGGTCCCGGGCTGCGCAACGCGTCGGCGACCTCGCCGAACGGCACCGTCTTGCGCAGCGCGAGCTTGTCGAGTTCGAAATCCCTGCGCGACGTGCGGCCCTTCTGCACCTCGACCGGGGTCTCGCGGCCGACCTTCGCCTCCAGATAGTCGGCGGTCCAGCGCGACAGGGCGGGCCAATCGTCGACGAGGCCGCCGATCACCACCGGGCGCTGATTGGCATAATAGTCGCGCAGGAAGCTGGCGGGAGCCAGCGCCTCGCGGCGGTCGATCCGGGTCGCGTCGGGCGACTGGCGCCACGAGCGCGCCTGGCAGTCGAGGATCCAGTCGCGCTTGCGCAGCGCGTCGGAGACCGCCAGCGCGCCCTGGAAATAGGGATGGCTCTCGATGTCGCGCGCATAGGCCGCGACCAGCTCCGGATCGGCGCGTTGCGCGAACTGCATCGCGATCAGTGACGGATGCAGGCCCTGCGCCAGCCGTTCGGCGACCAGCGCCGCCAGCACCGGGTCGAACTCCACGACGCGCGGCTTCGCCTTGTCCCGTCCCATGTTCAGCATGTCCACCTCCGGCCGATCGTCCGATCCGCCCGGTTACGACAATCCGATGACAGAATGGCGAAGGCCCGCGCGGGCGGAAAGCGCCTCCTTCGGGCCGCGAACCCGCGCGCGTTAACCATGTCTTAGCGGCTCGTCGGCGATGGGTGGCGCGATATCCGGATTCGAAGGACCTTTGATGCCGCGCGCCACCAACCATGTCGATGTCGCGATCATCGGGGCGGGGCCCGCGGGGCTGACCGCCGGCTATATGCTCGGCAAGCAGGGCTTCTCCGTCACCCTGATCGAGAAGGACCCGCACCAGGTCGGCGGGATCAGCCGCACCGTCGAGCATGACGGTTTCCGCTTCGACATCGGCGGGCACCGCTTCTTCTCCAAGTCGCGCGAGGTGGTCGATCTCTGGAACGAGCTGCTGCCCGACGACTTCATCGAGCGGCCGCGGATGAGCCGCATCTATTATCGCGGCAAATATTATTCCTACCCGCTGCGCGCCTTCGAGGCGCTGCGCAACCTGGGCCTGTGGCAGTCGACCCTGTGCATGGCCAGCTTCTTCCGCTGGAAGATGTTCCCCCACAAGGAGGTGAAGAGCTTCGAGCAATGGGTGGTCAACCAGTTCGGCGCGCGGCTGTTCGGCATCTTCTTCAAGACCTATACCGAGAAGGTGTGGGGCATGCCCTGCAACGAGATGTCGGCCGACTGGGCGGCGCAGCGCATCAAGGGGCTGAGCCTGGGCAAGGCGGTGTGGGACGGCGTCCGGCGCTCGCTGGGCCTCAACCGGCGTCCCAATGACGGGATGCAGGCCAAGACCCTGCTCGAAAGCTTCCGCTATCCGCGCAAGGGCCCCGGCATGATGTGGGACGCGGCGCGCGACCGCATCCTCGAGCAGGGCAACAGCCTGCTGATGGGCCATGGGCTCCACCAGCTGTCGTGGGACGAGACCGCCGGCCTGTGGCGGATCGCCGCGATGGGCCAGGACGGCCGGCTGGCGATGCTGACCGCCGACCATGTCGTCAGCTCGGCGCCGATGCGCGAGCTGGCGATCCGGATCCATCCGCTGCCGGCGACCCTGCCGAGCGCGATGGCGCTCGCCTATCGCGACTTCCTGACCGTGGCGCTGATGATCCGCTCGGACGACCTGTTCCCCGACAACTGGATCTACATCCACGACGATCGGGTCCAGGTCGGCCGCATCCAGAATTTCCGCAGCTGGTCCCCCGAAATGGTGCCCGACGCGGCGCTGGCCTGCGTCGGCCTCGAATATTTCTGCTTCGAGGGCGACGGCCTCTGGTCGTCGTCGGACGAGGATCTGGTCGCGCTGGCGACGCGGGAGCTGGCGACGCTGGGCCTGTGCGATCCCGCCGCGGTCGTCGGCGGCGCGGTCGTCCGCCAGGAAAAGGCCTATCCGGTCTATGACGACGACTATGCCGGCCATGTCGCCGCGGTGCGCGGCGAACTGGAGGCGCGCTATCCGACGCTCCACTTCGTCGGCCGCAACGGCATGCACCGCTACAACAACCAGGATCATGCGATGATGACCGCGATGCTCACCGCGCGCAACATCGCCGCCGGCGCGCGCCGCCACGACGTCTGGTCGGTCAACGAGGACGCCGAATATCACGAGGCGGGCAGCGAGGGCGACGACGCCGGCATCGCCGCGGCGCTGGCCTCCGAACGGCTGGTGCCGGTCCGGATCGTCGACAAGCGGGCGGCGTGAAACCGACCCTTCTATCCTTCCTTCCGGCGGCGGGGATCTGGTGAGCGACCTCTCCCCCCGCCGCCTCGCCCTCGGCGTCGCCGCGATCTGGGCGCTGGCGGCGGCGATCCTGTTGGCGGTCGCGCGCCACCGCATCGCCCAGCTCGGGATGTGGGACCCCGACGACTTCCTCCGCCTCCAGCAGGTCCGCGACTGGCTGGGCGGGCAGAGCTTCTTCGACGTCACCCAGTACCGGATCGATCCGCCGCACGGCGTGCCGATGCACTGGTCGCGGATCGTCGACCTGCCGATCGCCGGGCTGATCCTGCTGCTCCAACCGCTGCTGGGCGCGGCGGCGGCCGAGCGCGTCGCCGCCTGCGCGGTGCCGCTGATCACCCTGGCGGGGAGCCTGGCGGCGGTCGCGCTCGTCACCGCCCGGCTGGCCGATCGGCGCGCGGCGCTGCTCGCCGCGGCGCTGGCGGCGACCGCGCCGATGATCCTGTTCCACGATCTGCCTCTGCGCATCGACCATCATGGCTGGCAGACGATGCTCGGCCTGTTCACCGTCGCCGCCTGCTTCGATCGCGATCCCCGGCGCGGCGGGATTGCGGGCGGCATCGCCGCCGCGCTGTGGCTGGCGATCTCGCTCGAGGCGCTGCCGATGGTGATAGCGATCGCGCTGCTGCTCGGCCTGCGCGGCCTGTGGCGGGGCGGGGAGCCACGGCTGCGCGCCTTCGCCGGCACGCTCGGCATCGCCAGCCTCGCGCTGTTCGCCGTTTTCCACGGCCGGGCCGCCTGGAGCCAATATTGGTGCGACGCGGTCAGCCCCGCCTGGTTCGGACCGCTGATCGTCACCCCGCTGGTCGCCGCGATCGGGCTGCGGATCGCCGCGCAGCGCGGCCCGGCCGCGCGCGTCGCGGCGCTCGGGATCGCCGCTGCGCTCGGCGTCGCACTGCTGGCGGCGACCGCGCCGGCCTGCCTCGCCGGACCGTTCGGCACGCTCGACCCGGTCTCGCGCCGCTTCTGGTACGACAATGTTCTCGAGGGCCTGCCCGTCTGGCGGCAGCCCGCCGACAATGCGGCGATGCTGCTCGGCTTCCCGCTCGTCGGCCTGGCGGGCACCCTGCTCGCCTGGCGCGGCGCGCGGACGGCGGCCGAGGCGCGCGACTGGCTGACGATGCTCGCGATCCTCGGCGCGGCCTTCGCGGTCTCTCTCCTGGTCCAGCGCGCGAGCGGCTTCGCCCATGGCTGCGCGCTGCCCGGCGCGGGCTGGCTGCTCGCCCGCCTGCTCGGCGCGATCGGACGCTGGCGATCGATGCCCGGCCGGGTCCTCGGCTCGGCCGCCGCGCTGCTGGCGCTGTCGCCGATCGGGGCGATCGCGGCGGGCGGGCTGGTCGTCGACCGCGCCGGGCCCGAAGCGGGCAAGGCCGGTGCGCCCAGCCATTTCTGCCTCGCGCCCTGCACCAGCCTCGAAGCGCTCGCGCATCTGCCGCGCAGCACCATCCTGACCGGGCTCGACCTGACCCCGCGCCTGCTGGTCGCCACCCCGCACAGCTATGCCGGCAGCGGCCACCATCGCGATCCCCAGGCGATCCGCCGGGTGATCCTGACCTTCACCGGTCCGCCCGAGGCCGCCCGCCGCGTCATGGCGGCGCACGGCATGGCCTATGTGCTGATCGACCCGACCGGCACCGAGACGGGCATCTATGCGGGCGCCGCGCCGAACGGGCTGATGGCCGCGCTGGTCGCCGGCAAGGCCCCGGCATGGCTGGTGCCGGTGCCGCTTGCGGGCAGCACGCTCAAGCTGTGGCGGCGCATCCCCTAGACGCGAGGACGCCGTCCGGGGATCGCGCGGAGAGGTGCCGCCGTCCCCCGTCCCGCGCGCTCGGCGGTTGCGCCCGTTCCCCCCAGAGGCTACTCGCGCGGCCATGCCGCCTGCGCTCGACCATATCGATGCCTGGATCTTCGATCTGGACAACACGCTCTACCCCGCGTCGGCCGACCTGTTCGGGCTGATCGACGTGCGGATGGGGCTGTATGTCGAGCGGCTGCTCGGCGTCGACCCGGTCGAGGCGAAGCACATCCAGAAGCGGATGTTCCGCGAGCACGGCACCACCCTGTCGGGGCTGATGCGCAGCCACGACATCGACCCGCACGAATTCCTCGCCTTCGTCCACGATGTCGAGATGGACGTGCTGGCGGAGGACCGCCGGCTGGTCGAGGCGGTCGCCAAGCTGCCCGGCCGCAAGCTGATCTTCACCAACGGCGATGCCGACTATGCCGCCCGCGTGCTGGAGCGGCTGGGCCTGTCGAAGAGCTTCGAGGCGATCCACGACATCCACGCCTGCGCCTATCAGCCCAAGCCGCACGTCGCGAGCTACGAATCGATGGTCCGGGCGTTCGGCATCGACCCGACGACCTCGCTGTTCGTCGAGGACATGGCCCGCAACCTCAAGCCCGCCAAGGCGATCGGCATGACCACCGTCTGGGTGAACAACGGCTCCGAACTCGGCAACCACGACGCCGACCCGAGCTTCATCGACTTTGAGATCCAGGATGTCGGCCAATGGCTGCACGCAATTACAGGGGGACCGGAATGAGCGGCGATCTGCAAACCACCATCGAGCAGGCGTGGGAAGAGCGCGACGGCATCGGCTTCTCGACCAGGGGCGCGGTGCGCGACGCGGTCGAGGAAGCGCTGCTGTCGCTCGACGCGGGCACCCGCCGCGTGGCCGAGAAGGGCCCCGACGGCTGGACCGTCAACCAGTGGCTCAAGAAGGCGGTGCTGCTGTCCTTCCGCCTCAACGACATGGAACTGATCCCCGGTGCGCCGGGCGGCGCCAGCTGGTGGGACAAGGTGCCGTCGAAGTTCGCCGGCTGGGGCGAGGCCGACTATCGCGCCGCCGGTTTCCGCGCGGTGCCGGGCGCGATCGTCCGCCGCGGCGCGCATATCGCCAAGGGCGCGGTGCTGATGCCGAGCTTCGTCAACCTCGGCGCCTATGTCGACGAGGGTACGATGGTCGACACCTGGACGACGGTCGGCAGCTGCGCGCAGATCGGCAAGAACGTCCACCTGTCGGGCGGCGTCGGCATCGGCGGCGTGCTCGAGCCGCTCCAGGCCGGCCCGGTGGTGATCGAGGACGACTGCTTCATCGGCGCGCGCTCCGAGGTCGCCGAGGGCGTGATCGTCGAGCAGGGCGCGGTGCTGTCGATGGGCGTCTATCTCGGCGCCTCGACCAAGATCGTCGACCGCGCGACCGGGGAGGTCTTCGTCGGCCGCGTGCCGAGCTATGCGGTGGTCGTTCCCGGCACGCTGCCCGGCAAGGACGGCGGCCCGGGCCTCTACTGCGCGGTGATCGTCAAGCGCGTCGACGCGCAGACCCGGTCCAAGACCGGCATCAACGAGCTGCTGCGCGATTGATCAGGCCGAACCCCCTCCTCTCGGGGAGGGGGATATCGGGACATCAGGCCATCCCGATCAGCGTGCCGGCGCCGCTCCGGGTGAAGGCTTCGATCAGCATCGCGTGCGGCACCCGGCCGTCGAGGATGACGGCGGCGTCGACTCCGCCCTCGACCGCATGGACGCAGGTCTCGAGCTTCGGGATCATCCCGCCCTGGATCGTGCCCTCCTCGCGCAGCGCGGCGATCTGGGGGGGGCTGAGGTCGCGGATCAGCTGCTTCTCCTTGTCGAGCACGCCGGCGACGTCGGTCAGCAGGAACAGCCGCGCCGCGCCCAGCGCGATCGCGATCGCGCCTGCCATGGTGTCGGCGTTGACGTTGTAGGTCTGGCCGTCCGCGCCGATCGCGATCGGCGCGACCACCGGGATCATCCCCGCCTTGGATATGGTGTCGATCACCCGCCGGTCGATATCGGCGGGCTCGCCGACGAAGCCGAGGTCGACCACCTGCTCGATATTGCTGTCGGGATCGCGCCGGGTACGGCGGACCTTCTCGGCGACGACCATGCGGCCGTCCTTGCCCGAGATGCCGACCGCGCGGCCGCCCGCCTGGGCGATCCACGACACGATCTCCTTGTTGATCGAACCGCACAGCACCATCTCGGCGACCTTGGCGGTCTCCGCGTCGGTGACCCTGAGCCCGTCGACGAAGCTGCTCTCGACGCCGAGCGTCTTGAGCATCCTGCCGATCTGCGGCCCGCCGCCATGGACGACCACCGGGTTGATCCCGACCGCCTTCAGCAGGACGATATCCTCGGCGAAGTCGCGCGCCGCCTCGGGATCGCCCATCGCATGGCCGCCATATTTGACCACGAAGGTCTCGCCCGCGTAGCGCTGCATATAGGGCAGCGCTTCGACGAGGGTCTCGGCCTTGGCGAGGAGGAGCGGATCGGGGCTGTGATCGGTCGACATGGCGCGCCCCTTAGCGGAGGCGGGCCGCGGGATAAAGCATCGCGTTCGCGGGCGTGCGATGCGCGCGCCCCGCAGGCCGGCTAGGTCCGCGCATCCACCCGCCGGCCCCAGGCGACGAACAGGGTGATCAGCGGCGGTACGAGGATCACCGACAGCACCACCTTCGTCACCATCTGCCCGCCCATCAGGCCGAGGATCTCGCGTTCGCCGTAGAAGCTGATGGTGATGAACATCACCGTGTCGGCGATCTGGCTGATCACGCTGGCGATCATCCCGCGCAGCCAGACGAAGCGGCCGACGCCGCTGCCCTTGAGCCGGTCGAAGATCAGCACGTTGAGCGTCTGCGACAGGCCGTAGGAGATCAGCCCGGCGATCATCATCCGGGCGCCCTGCCCGACGACGATCGGGAAGGCCTCGACCGCGGGCGGGTACATGCCGGGATCGGTCGGCAGCGCCACCACCAGCCGGATCAGCAGCGCCGACGCGATCAGCGGCAGGAAGCCCCAGCGCACCAGCGCGTCGGCCGCCGCCCGGCCGTGCAGCTCGGCCACCGCGCTCGCCATCACCACCAGCAGCAGGAAGGCGAAGATGCCCGCCTCCACCGCGAGCGGGCCGATCGCGACCTGCTTCACCCCCAGCACCCCGGCGATGCAGACCATGCCGCCGTAGAAGATCGACAGGATGAAGAGCGAACGGGAGGGCGCGGGTGCGGAGGAGGCATGCATGGACCGGTTGCTACCGGCTTTATTGCACCCGCGAAAGAGCGCTTGACCGGCTGCGGCGCCTCGCCATGGTGGGATTTTCGGGTGGGCTGGGAATCGCGCTGACATGACCAAGTGGCTGACCGGCCTGGCCGGCATCGCGCTGATCCTGCTGGTGGCGGTGGCGCTGTCGTCCGACCGCCGGGCGATCCGCTTCCGCGTCGTCGGCGCGGCCTTCGCGCTGCAGGCGGCGATCGCGGTGCTGGTCCTCTACGTCCCCTGGGGAAAGACCGTGCTCGCCGGACTGTCGACGGGGGTGTCGAACCTGCTCGGCTATGCCCAGGCGGGCACCGATTTCCTGTTCGGATCGCTGGTGAAGCCCGAGATCGGCGGCGCCAGCTTCGCGCTCGCGGCGCTGCCGGTGATCATCTTCTTCGCCTCGCTCGTCTCGATCCTCTATTATCTCGGCATCATGCAGGCGGTGATCCGCTGGGTCGGCGGCGCGATCGAGCGGGTGACGGGGGTCTCCCGGGTCGAATCGCTGTGCGCGGCGGCCAACATCTTCGTCGGGCAGAGCGAATCGCCGCTGGTGATCCGCCCCTATCTGGCGGGCCTCGCCCCGCACCAGATGTTCGCGGTGATGACGACCGGCATGGCCGGGGTCGCCGGCACCATTCTCGCCGCCTATGCCGCGATGGGGATCAGCATCGACCTGCTGCTCGCCGCCAGCTTCATGGCCGCGCCGGGTGGGTTGCTGATGGCCAAGATCATCATGCCCGACCCCCGGGCGCCCGAGGGCGAGCTGCCGCTCGGCGACGATCCGGCCGAAGAAGCGATCACCCTCGCCGAGGCGCACGAGGCCGAGGAACGGCCCGCCAACATCATCATGGCCGCGTCGCAGGGCGCCCAGACCGGGGTGCGCATCGCGGTGTCGGTCGGCGCGATGGTGCTGTCCTTCGTCGCGCTGGTGGCGCTGGCCAACGGCCTGCTCGGCGGCGTCGGCGGCTGGTTCGGCTATCCGGCGCTCAGCTTCCAGCAGCTGCTGGGCTTCGTCTTCGCGCCGGTCATGGCGCTGCTCGGCGTCCCCTGGGAGCAGGCGCAGGTCGCCGGCGGTCTGTTCGGCGAGAAGATCGTCCTCAACGAGTTCGTCGCCTATATCCATCTCGGCCAGATCCGGGAGACGCTGAGCGCGCACAGCCTCGCCGTCACCACCTTCGCGCTGTGCGGCTTCGCGAATTTCTCGTCGATCGCGATCCAGATGGCCTCGGCGGGTAGCCTGGCGCCCAACCAGCGCCCGGTGATCGCCCGGCTCGGCATCAAGGCGCTGATCGCGGGCAGCCTCGCCAACCTGATGTCGGCGGCGCTGGCGGGGCTGTTGCTGCCGAGCTGAGGGCGAACCGCGCAACCCTCCTCCTCCTCCTCCGTCTTCCGGCCAGGGGGCCACTCCCCGCTTCCCCTCCGACCCCGAACGGCTAGAGTGGCCCGATCCATGACCCGCCCCGCCGTCTTCACCATTCCCGCCCACCGCGCCTTCGCCGATGCCCTGGCGGCCGGTCTGGTCGCGCACCATGGCCCCGATCCGATCGCGCTGGCCCGCACGACGCTGCTCGTCCCCAACAATCGCGCCGCCCGCGCGATCAGCGATGCCTTCGTGCGCCGCGCGGAGGGCGGGCTGCTGCTGCCCCGCCTGGTCGCGATCGGCGATCCCGAGCTGGACGAGCGGCTCGGCGGGCTGCTCGATCCGATCGGCGAGGACGCCGAGGAGCCGATCCCGCCCGCGATCGATCCGCTCGAACGGCAGATGATCCTGGCACGCCTGACGGGCGAGGCGCGCGCCGCGGCGGGCGACCCGATCGACGGCGGTGAGGCGATCCGGCTGGCCGGCGAGCTCGGCCGCACGCTCGACCAGCTGCTGATCGAGCAGGTTCCGCCGGCCCGGCTGCGCGACCTCGTCTCGCTGCCCGAACTGTCCGAGCATTGGCAGCGCTCGCTGGCGATGCTCGACACCATCCTGACCCGCTGGCCCGCCGAACTGGCGGCGCGCGGGCGGATCGACCTGGCCGAGCGGCGCAACCGGCTGCTCGACCGGGTCGCGCGCGGCTGGCGCCTGCGCCCGCCGCCCGGACCCGTCATCGCCGCCGGCGTCAGCAGCACGACCCCGGCGGTCGCCCGGCTGCTCGGCATCGTCGCGCGGCTGCCGCAGGGCATGGTGGTGCTGCCCGGCCTCGACACCGTCTCCGACGATGAGGAATGGCAGGCGCTCGGCCCGCACGAGCCTGGCGACGACGGCAGCCGGCCGCCGCGCCCGCTGGAAAGCCACCCGCAATATGCGCTCAAGCGGCTGCTCGACCGGATGGGGGTGGGCCGCGCCGAGGTCGAGATCTGGCGCTGGGGCGGCGGGCGCGATGCCCGCGCGGTCCGCTCCAGGGCGATCGCCAATGCGATGGCGCCCGCCGCCTTCACCGACAAATGGCATCGGCTGCCGCCCGCCGAGCGGCGGCTGAGCGGGGTCCGCGCGATCGAGCTGGCCAACCCGGCCGAGGAGGCGCAGGTGATCGCGATCGCGCTGCGCGAGGCGATCGAGACGCCGGGCCGCACCGCCGCGCTCGTCACCCCCGACCGGGTGCTCGCGCGCCGCGTCGCCGCCCATCTCGCCCGCTGGGGCATCGTCGCCGACGATTCGGCGGGCACGCCGCTGTCGCTGACCCCGGCCGGCACGCTGTTGCTGGCGGTCGCCGAAGCGGCGGCCGAGGGCTTCGCGCCGGTGCCGCTGCTCGCCCTGCTCAAGCACCCGCTGGTCCGCCGCGGCGACGCGCGGGGCGCCTGGCTCGACGGGGTGCGCAAGCTCGACATCGCCCTGCGCGGACCCCGCCCGCCCGCCGGGATCGACGGCATCACCCGCTATCTGCGCGACGGCGACGGCCATGCCAGACGTGCGCGGGCGCCGGCGATCGCCTGGTGGGACGAGGTTCGGCCGTTGCTGGAGCCGCTGGAGGGGGCATTTTCCCGGAGCGATAACCCACCCCCGGCGCCTCCGCTGGAGGGACGGGGAGAAGGAAACAGCCTGCAAGCTCTCCTCGCCGCCGTCCGCGAGGGCATCGCTACCCTCGCCGGCGATCCCGCCTGGGGGGGGCCCGACGGCCGCGCCGCCGCCGACCTGATCGCCGAGCTCGAGGCCTGGGCGCCGATCGGCCCGGCCGCCTTCGAGCCGGCCGGGCTCGCCCCCACGCTCCGGCTGCTGATGGATGCGGTCGCCGTCCGCCCGCCGCAGGGCGGCCATCCGCGCCTGTCGATCTGGGGCCTGCTCGAGGCGCGGCTCCAGCATGCCGACCTGATGGTGCTGGGCGGGCTCAACGAGGGCGTGTGGCCGGCGCTGCCGAGCCCCGACCCCTGGCTCGCCCCGCGCATCCGCGCCGAGCTGGGCCTCGGCGGGCTGGAGACGCGGATCGGCCTGGCGGCGCACGACTTCGCGATGGCGCTGGGCGCGCCCGAGCTGATCGTCACCCGCGCCCGCCGCGACGCCCGCGCCCCGACCATCGCCTCGCGCTTCTGGCTGCGGCTCGAAGCCATGACCGGCGGGATCACCAGGGAGCACCGCCTGCCCAACTGGGCGGCGGCGATCGATCGGCCGGCGGACCGCCAGTTTCTCAGGCGGCCCGAGCCCGCGCCCCCCGCCGCCGACCGGCCGAAGGTCATCGCCGTCACCAAGCTCGACCGGCTGCAGGCCGATCCGTTCGCCTTCTACGCCGACGCGATGCTCCAGCTCCGGCCGCTCGACGCGGTCGACGCCGATCCGACCCCGGCCTGGCGCGGCACCGCCGTCCATGCGGTGTTCGAAGCCTGGATGAAGCAGGACGATTGCGACCCCGACCGGCTGGTCCCCAGGGCCGAGGCGATGCTGCGCGCCATGGCCGCCCATCCGGTGATGCAGGCGCTCTGGGAACCCCGGCTGAAGGCGGCGCTGGAGTGGGTCGCCGACCGGATGCGCGAGGAGCGGGCGCAGGGCCGCCGCCCGATCGCCGCCGAGCTCGACGGAACGACCGAGATCGCGGGGATCACCCTGAAGGGCAAGGTCGATCGGATCGACCGGCTCGCCGACGGCACCCTGGCGATCGTCGACTACAAGACCGGCAAGCCGCCGAGCGCGGCGCAGGTCGAGGCCGGCTATGCGATGCAGCTCGGCCTGCTCGGGCTGATCGCGGCGCGCGGCGGCTTCGATGGGGTTGCGGGCGATCCGCTGGCTTTCGAATATTGGTCGCTGGCGAAGGATCGCGACGCCTTCGGCCAGATCCGCTCTCCCGTCGGCGGCAAGGCGCACATCGCCCCGCAGGATTTCGTCGCCCATGCCGCCGCGATCCTGAGCGGGGCGATCGAACGCTGGCTGACCGGGACCGAGCCGTTCACCGCCAAGCTCGCCCCCGAATATTCGCCCTATGCCGATTATGACCAGCTGATGCGGCTCGACGAATGGTATGGCCGCGGCAGCGGCGGCGCGGAGGACGGGCGATGAGCGGCCGCCTGAAGCCGCTCGATCCGCTGCAGCCGCAGCAGCGCGCCGCCTCCGATCCTGCCGAGCTCGTCTGGCTGTCGGCCTCGGCCGGCACCGGCAAGACCCATGTGCTGACCGCGCGGGTGCTGCGCCTGCTGCTCGGCGGCGCCTCGCCCGATTCGATCCTCTGCCTGACCTTCACCAAGGCGGGCGCGGCCGAGATGGCCGAGCGCATCCACCGCCGCCTTGCCCATTGGGCCGGCGAGAAGGACGACCTGAAGCTGACCCGCGACCTCGGCCGGCTGGGCGAGGACGCCGGCCCCGAGGCGCTCAAGCGCGCGCGGCAATTGTTCGCGCGGGTGCTGGAAGCCCCCGGCGGCGGCCTGCGCATCCAGACGATCCACGCCTTCTGCCAGACGCTGCTCGCGGGCTTCCCGGCCGAGGCGGGGCTGACCCCGGGCTTTCGCCCGATCGAGGGCCGCGAGGAAGCCGCGCTCGCCCGCCGTACCCTCGCGGAGCTGCTCGACGGCGCGTCGCGCGGCGGCGACCAGGGGCTGATCCGCGACGTCCAGGCGCTGAGCCTGCGGCTCGGCGAGGGCGGCGCCGAGGGGTATCTGCTCGACTGCGCCCGCGCGCCCGACGCATTGGCCGCGCTCGGCCCGCGCGAGGCGATCGAGCCGCGGCTGCGCCATGCCTTCGACGTGCCGCTCGGCGACGTCGAGGAGGCGATCGAGCGCGCCTGCGCCGATCTCGACCTCGACTGCTTCCACGCCGTCGCCCGGGTCAACGCCGCCTGGGGCACCGCCAGCGGCTTGCGCGACGCCGACATCGTCGCCGCCTTCGTCGCCGCCGGTCCGAAGCAGCGCGCCGAACGGCTGAAGGATGTCGTCAACGTCGTCCTGACCAAGGACATGGAGCCGCGCAAATATCAGGCGGGCCTGCTCAAGGCCGATGCCGGCTATCCCGACCATTGCACCCGGCTGGCCGACCAGATCGGCCGGCTGCTCGGCTGGCGCGCGCGCGCCGAGCTGGCCGCCGCGATCGGCGCCGGGCTGCGCGCCGGACAGGCCTATGCCCGCGCCTATGCCGAGGCCAAGCGCGCCGCCGGGCTCGTCGACTTCGACGACCTGATCCGCGCCACCGTCCGGCTGCTCGACGAGCCGGGCATGGGCGACTGGGTACGCTACAAGCTCGACCAGCAGACCGACCATATCCTCGTCGACGAGGCGCAGGACACCAATGCCGACCAATGGGCGATCGTCGGCCGGCTGGCCGAGGAGTTCTTCGTCGGCGCCGGCGCGCGCGGCGGGGCGGCGCGCACCATCTTCACCGTCGGCGACTTCAAGCAGGCGATCTTCGGCTTCCAGGGCACCGACCCGGTCGAGTTCGAGCGCGCCCGGCTGAGCTTCGCGCTCAAGGCGCTGCAGGTCGACCGCGAATTCCTCGACCTGTCGCTCGACCGCAGCTTCCGCTCGGCCCCCGCGGTGCTCGAGCTGGTCGACCGGCTGATCGCCGATCTCGGCCATGAGGAGATGGGGCTGTTCACCCCGGCCGAGCGCCACGCCGCGCACCATGCGATGCCGGGCCGGGTGACCCTGCTGAAGCCGCTGTCGATCGACGAGGCGGTCGACGACGAGGGCGAGGAGGGCTTCATCGACGACGCCACCCGTGCCTATGCGTCGCGCCTCGCCCGGCAGGTCCGCGCCTGGATCGACGAGGGGCTGTGGCTGGCGAGCAAGAAGCGCCCGATCCGGCCCGAGGACATATTGATCCTCGTCCGCCGCCGCGCCGACCTCGCCTCGCTGATCGTCGCCCGGCTCCACGCCGAGCAGGTACCGGTGGCCGGCGTCGACCGGCTGCGACTGACCGCGCCGCTGGTCGTCAAGGACCTGCTCGCCGCGGTCCGCTTCGCCGTCCAGCGCGAGGACGACCTCAGCCTCGCCGCGTTGCTCGTCTCGCCGCTGTTCGGCTGGGCGCAGGACGAACTCTACCGGGTCGGCTTCGGCCGCCGGGGGGCACTGATCGACGCGGTGCGCGCGAAGGGCGACGCCGGCACCGTCGCCGCGCTCGACGCGATCCTCGCCCGCGCCGACTTCACCACCCCCTATCGCTTCCTCGAGAACCTGCTGACCGGACCGCTCGACGGGCGGCGCAAGCTGCTGCGACGGCTGGGGGCCGAGGCCCGCGATCCGATCGACGAATTGCTCGGCGCCGCGCTCCAGTTCGAGGGGAGCGCGACAGCTACCCTTCAGCGATTCCTCGACTGGTTCGATCGCGGCGACGTCGAGATCACCCGCGATCCGTCCGCCCCGCTCGACGCGGTGCGGGTGATGACGGTCCACGGCTCGAAGGGCCTCGAAGCGCCGCTCGTCATCCTTGCCGACGCGACCGCCGATCCCGACCTCAGCCCCCAGCGCGGGCTCGACTGGGCGATCGAGGAGGGTGCCCTGCCCGTGCCGGTGCTGCGCCCGCGCAGAGCGGAGATGGTCGAGGCGCTGCGCGGGGACAGCGAGACCCTCAAGCAGCGCGAGCGGCAGGAGCATTGGCGCCTCCTCTATGTCGCGCTCACCCGCGCGCAGGAGCATCTGGTGATCGGCGGCACGCTGGGCGTCCGCGCGCGCGGCGTCCCGCCGGCGGCGAGCTGGTACCAGGCGATCGAGCGGGCGATGGCGGGGCTCGGTTCCGAGCCCGTCGAGGATGCGCTCTGGACCCACGCCTATCATTATCACGGCAGCGTCGCCGCGACCGGCGCGGCGGCCCCCGCCCGGCGGCGCGGCGAGACGCCGGTGCTGGCCGAGCCCGCCTGGCTGCGCCGCCCTGCCGCCGCCGAGGCGCGCCCGCCGCGCCCGCTGGCGCCCTCCTCGCTCGGGCTCGACGACGTGCCCGATCCGCCGCCCTCGGCCGCGATGCGCGCGGCGGCGCGGCGCGGCACGCTGCTCCACGCCCTGTTCGAACGGCTGCCCGCCGTCCCGCCCGTCCGGCGCCGCGAGGCCGCCCGGCACTGGCTGCTGCGATCGGCCGGGGTCGAGGACGAGGACGTCGCCCGCGCGCTGGCCGAGGATGCCTGCACGGTCATCGCCGATCCGCGCTTCGCCGCGATCTTCGGCCCCGACGCGCTCGCCGAGGCGCCGGTCGCGGCGGTGGTCGACGGGAAGGTGATCGCCGGGACGGTCGACCGACTGCTCGTCACCGCCGACCGCATCCTCGTCGTCGACTTCAAGACCGGCCGTCGCGCGCCCGCCGACCTCGCCGCCGCGCCGCGCCACCATCTGCGCCAGATGAGCGCCTATGCCGCCGCGCTGGGCGTGATCTTCCCGGGGCGGATGGTCGAGGCGGCGCTGCTCTATACGGCCGGCCCGACCCTGATCGACCTGCCCGCCGCCGTGCTGGAGGCGCACAAGCCCGGCTTTAGGGGGCAGGAGCAAAAGCAGGGCGAAGGCCGTTGAGACTGCCGGAAGGCCCGCTTACATCAGGATCCGTAACCAAGGAGCGTTCATCATGCCCACCAAAGCGATCACCGACTCGTCCTTCCACGACGACGTCATCAGTGCCGAGAAGCCCGTCCTCGTCGATTTCTGGGCCGAGTGGTGCGGCCCGTGCAAGATGATCGGCCCGGCGCTGGAGGAAATCGCCGAGGAGCTTGGCGAGAAGGTGACGATCGCCAAGATCAACATCGACGACAATCCCGACGCCCCCGGCCGTTATGGCGTCCGCGGCATCCCGACGATGATCCTGTTCAAGAACGGCCAGCCGATCGCGACCAAGGTCGGCGCCGCGCCGAAGAGCCAGCTCAAGGGTTGGCTGGAAGGCGAGCTTTAAGAAGCGCTCCCTCTCCGCTTGCGGAAGAGGGCCGGGGAGAGGGAATGATCTGGAGCGCATCGATGGCCTCCAGCCTTGCCTCTCTCCCAACCCTCTCCCCAAGGGGCGAGGGCTGGGGCGTTCAATCGAACAGCACCTCTTTCGCCAGCGCCCACAGCTCGGGCGTGCTGGCGGCGATCGCGCCCTTGCCGGGCACGTCGAGGCGATAGGGCGAGCCGTCGTTGCGGGCGATCATGCCGCCCGCCTCCTCCAGCATCAGCGCACCGGGAGCGTGGTCCCAGACATGGGTGCGCTCGAATAGCGCGATATCGTTGATCCCCAGCATCAGGCGCGGATATTGCTCGCCCGCGCAGCGCGGGATGTCGACGATCTCCAGCCTGCCTTCGGCGCGGCGGCGGACATCGGCCTGGCGGTCCTCGGGCATGAAATAGGTGGCGGTCGCCGCCTTGGGCAATCCGCCTTCCGAACGTCGCGCCGTCACCCGCTCGCCGTTGACGGTGCACCCGCGCCCCCGCGCCGCGTGGACGAGGCGGTCGAGCACCGGGTCGTAGATCCAGCCCGCCTCGCGCTCGCCGTCGACGGCGAGGCCGATCATGATCGCGAAGGGGCTCTTGCCCTCGGTGAAATTGTTGGTGCCGTCGAGCGGATCGATGATCCAGGCGGTGCCGTCGCCGACATGGTCGACGATCGACGGATCGGCCGCCGCCGATTCCTCGCCGATGATCCGCGCCTCGGGCAGCAGTCGCGCGAGCCCCTCGCCCAGCCGCGCCTCCGATTCGCGGTCGACGATGGTGACGAAGTCGCCCGGCGTCTTCTCGGCGAACTCATGGGTCGCGAGCTTGCGGAAGCGCGGCATCATGATGTCGCGGGCAACCTCGCGGATCAGGGCGGCGACGGGTTCGTGAAGAGGGTGCATGGCGGCCTCAGCTCAGCGGGATCATAACGGCGTCGGCATAGCCCGGCCGTTCGCGCAGCCGCGCATACCAGCCGGCGACGTGGGGAAGATCGGGCCGCTCGATGGCGAGCGAGAACCATGTGTGCGCATAGACCCCCATCGGAATGTCGCCGATGCCGAAGGCGTCGCCCGACAGCCAGGGCCGCTCGGCCAGCGCCGCGTCGAGGATCGCCATCATCGCGCCGGCCTTTTCCGCCGAGGCCGCGACCGCCGCCATGTCGCGATCGGCCGGAGCCTTGCGGACCAGGTTGACGAAGGCGTCGATCTGCGCGCCGGCATAGGCGAACTGCCAGTCCATCCACCGGTCGCCGAGCGCGCGGACGCGCGGATCGGCCGGCCAGAGCGCGGGCGCATAGCGGGCCGCGAGATAGCGCAGGATCGCGTTCGACTCCCACAGCACGAAGCCGTCGTCCTCGATCGTCGGGATCAGCCGGTTGGGGTTCATCGCCAGATAGGCGTCGGTGAAACCGAACGGACCGCCGACGTCGCGCCGCTCATGCGCTATGCCCGCCTCGACGGCGAGCCAGGCGACCTTCTTGACGTTGTGCGAGTTGAGCCGGCCCCAGATGATCAGCGACATGCAGGTCTCCTTTGCGGTCGAGGAAGATGCCCTGCCTCTCCGCCGTCATCCCGGCGAAAGCCGGGATCTCACTGCCTTTTCCACCGAAGGAAGAAGGGAGATTCCAGCTTTCGCTGGAATGACGGCAATGGGGAAGACATCAGCTCCGATAGTCGGCGTTGATCGAGATATAGCCGTGCGTCAGGTCGCAGGTCCAAACCGTCGCGCGACCGTTGCCGAGGCCGATGTCGACGCCGATCTCGATCTCCCGTCCCTTGAGGTGGGCGGCGACCGGCGCCTCGTCATAGCCCTCGACCGCCAAGCCGCCGGTGGCCACCTGGGTCGCGCCGAATCGGATCGACAGCCGGTCGCGCTCGGCGGGCTCGCCGGCCTTGCCGACCGCCATCACCACCCGGCCCCAATTGGCGTCCTCGCCAGCGATCGCGGTCTTCACCAGCGGCGAATTGGCGATCGACAGGGCGATGCGGTGCGCGCTCGCGTCGCTGTCGGCGCCCTCGACGGAAACCGCGATGAACTTCGACGCGCCCTCGCCGTCGCGGACGACGAGGTGGGCGAGGTCGAGGCAGAGCTCGGTCAGCGCCGCCTGCAGCGCGTCGGCGCCGGCGTCGTCGATCGTCTCGAGCCGGTCGTTGCCCGCCTTGCCGGTCGCGAAGGCCAGCACCGTGTCGCTGGTCGAGGTGTCGCCGTCGACGGTGATGCAGGAGAAGCTCTTGCCGTTCGCCTGGTTCAGCATCGCCTGGAGCAGCTCGGGCGCGATCGCCGCGTCGGTGAAGACGAAGCCGAGCATCGTCGCCATGTCGGGCGCGATCATGCCCGATCCCTTGACGATGCCGACCAGCTCGACGCGGGTGCCGCCGACCATCGCCGAGGCATGCGCCGCCTTGGCGAAGGTGTCGGTGGTCATGATCGTCGCGGCGGCCTCCTCCCAGCTGGCGGCGGGCGCCTGGAGCACCGCATCGATCCCGGCCTCGGCCTTGTCGATCGGCAGCGGCACGCCGATCACCCCGGTCGACGCGACGAACACGTCCGACGGCCGGCAGCCGACCGCGCCGGCGACCCGCGCGGTGATCGCCTCGACCGCGGCGCGGCCGCGATTGCCGGTGAAGGCGTTCGAATTGCCGGCGTTGACGACCAGCGCGCGCGCCTTGCCGAGCGGCAGCGCGGCCCGGCACCATTCGACCTCGGGCGAGGGGCATTTGCTGGTGGTCGTCACCCCGGCGACGATGGTGCCCTCGTCGAGCGCGGCATAGGTCAGGTCGGCCCGGTCCCATGCCTTGTAGCCCGCGCGCGCCACCGCGATGCGCACCCCGGCGACCGGCGGCAGATCGGGAAAGGCGGCGGGGGCGAGCGGGGAACGGTCCATGGCGCAACTCCGGAAAGGGTTGGCGGGGCTATAGGGGCAGTGGGTGACGTTTGAAATATGATGTCGGGATTTCCCTGCATCCTCGGCAGACGGCTTCGCTTTCCCAATGCGTCATCGCGGCGGAGGCCGGGATCTCAGGCGTATCCTGCGGCCAGCTCATCTCCCCAGCTCCGGAGATTCCGGCCTTCGCCGGGATGACGTGGCGCGAAAAAGGCCGCGCAACCATTATGGCCCGCGAATTGACGTAGTCGGCGGCGGCACCTATCTGCACCGGGATCATTTGCGCGGCGGCCGCGAAGCCGTTCGCGCGCCCATGTCTCAAGGAATGCCCATGCTCGGCGGCCTCGCCAAAGCCATCTTCGGATCGTCGAACGACCGTTATGTGAAGTCGCTCCGTCCGACCGTCCAGAAGATCGCCGCTTTCGAGCCGACGCTTCAGGCCATGAACGACGAGGAACTGGCCGGCCAGACCGCCAGGTTCCGTCAGCGGCTCGACGCGGGCGAGACGCTCGACTCGCTGCTGCCCGAGGCCTTCGCGACGGTGCGCGAGGCGGCCCGCCGCGTGCTGGGCCAGCGCCATTACGACGTGCAGATGATCGGCGGCATTGTCCTCCATCGCGGCGAGATCGCCGAGATGCGGACCGGCGAGGGCAAGACCCTGGTCGCGACCCTCGCGGTCTACCTCAACGCGCTGCCCGGCCAGGGCGTCCATGTCGTCACCGTCAACGACTATCTCGCTTCCCGCGACGCCGAGTGGATGGGCCGCGTCTACCGTTTCCTCGGCCTCAGCGTCGGGGTGATCGTGCCCAACCTGTCGGACCAGGAACGGCGCGACGCCTATGGCTCCGACATCACCTACGGCACGAACAACGAGTTCGGCTTCGACTATCTGCGCGACAACATGAAATATGAGCGCAGCCTGATGGTCCACCGGCCGTTCAACTATGCGGTGGTCGACGAGGTCGATTCGGTACTGATCGACGAGGCGCGCACCCCGCTGATCATCTCGGGCCCGACCGACGACAAGTCCGAGCTGTACAAGCAGGTCGACACGATCGTGAAGCAGGTCACGAAGGACGACTACGAGTTCGACGAGAAGCAGCGCTCGGTCGTCCTGACCGAGGACGGCACCGAGCGGATCGAGCGGCTGCTCGAAGGCGCCGGGCTGCTCGAGGGCGGCAATCTCTACGCCTTCGAGAACACCCAGGTCGTCCACCACCTGAACCAGGCGCTGCGCGCCAACGTCGCCTTCAAGCGCGACATCGACTATATCGTCAAGGACGGCAAGATCGTCATCATCGACGAGTTCACCGGCCGCATGATGGACGGGCGGCGCTGGTCGGACGGCCTGCACCAGGCGATCGAGGCCAAGGAAGGCGTCCAGATCGAGCCGGAGAACCAGACGCTCGCCTCGATCACCTTCCAGAATTACTTCCGCATGTACCCGAAGCTGGGCGGCATGACCGGCACGGCCGCCACCGAGGCGCCCGAATTCTACCAGATCTACAAGATGAACGTCGTCACCATCCCGACCAACCTGCCGGTCCAGCGGATCGACCAGGACGACGAGTTCTACAAGAACATCCACGACAAGTTCGCCGCGATCACCCAGGCGATCCGCGAGGCGAAGGAGCGTGGCCAGCCCGTGCTGGTCGGCACCGTCTCGATCGAGAAGTCCGAGATGCTGTCCGAATTCCTGGTTAAGGAAAATGTCGAGCACAAGGTGCTCAACGCGCGCTACCACGAGCAGGAAGCGCATATCGTCGCGCAGGCCGGCCGGCTGCGCGCGGTCACCATCGCCACGAACATGGCGGGGCGCGGCACCGACATCCAGCTGGGCGGCAACCTCGAGTTCCGCATGCTCGACGAACATCCCGACCTCGAGATCGGCACGCCGGAGTTCGACGCCGCGGCCGAACGCATCCGCGGCGAGATCATCGCCGAGAAGGAAGCCGTGCTCGCCGCGGGCGGCCTGTTCGTGCTCGGCACCGAGCGGCACGAGAGCCGCCGCATCGACAACCAGCTGCGCGGCCGTTCGGGCCGCCAGGGCGATCCGGGCCTCAGCCGCTTCTACCTGTCGCTCGACGACGACCTGCTGCGCATCTTCGGCCCGCAGACGATGTTCGCGCGCATGATGAACAAGAATCTCGCCGACGGCGAGGCGATCGTCTCGCCCTGGATCTCCAAGGCGATCGAGACCGCGCAGAAGAAGGTCGAGGCGCGCAACTACGATATCCGTAAGCAGGTCGTCGAATATGACGACGTCATGAACGACCAGCGCAAGGTGATCTACGAGCAGCGTGCCGACATCATGGATGCCGACACGGTCGACGATGTCGTCACCGACATGCGCGCCGACACCGCCAATGCGATCGTCGGCGATTGCTGCCCGCCCCACAGCTATCCCGAACAGTGGAAGATGGACGCGCTGAAGGCTCGCGCCGAGGAGACGCTGGGCATCGCCCCGCCCTTCGACGAATGGATCGCCCAGGACGGCATCGATCCCGAGATCCTGGCCGAGAAGGTGCTGGCCGAGGCCGACGCCGCGATCGCCGCGAAGCGCGCCGCGATCGACGAGCAGAGCTGGCACGGCATCGAGAAGAACGTGCTGCTCCAGACGCTCGACCATCACTGGAAGGAGCATCTGGCGACGCTCGACGCGCTACGCCAGGTGATCCACCTGCGCGCCTATGCGCAGAAGACGCCGATCAACGAATATAAGTCGGAAGCCTTCGCGCTGTTCGAGCGGATGCTGACCGCGATCCGCGAGGAGGTGACCCGCATCCTCGCCAATGCCCGCTTCGAGATGACGGCGCAGGACTATGCCGAGCTGCCGCCGATGCCCGATTTCGTCACCGAGCATGTCAACGCGCTGACCGGCGAGGACAATTCGAACGATCGCGACGCGGGATCGCTGGGCCTGATCAGCACGCGCGTGCCGCAGGCCGTGGCCGCGCCGGCGGGCGAGGATTTCGAGATCACGCCCGAGGTCGCGGCGAGCCTCGGCCGCAACTCGATGTGCCCGTGCGGTTCGGGCCGCAAGTACAAGCACTGCCACGGCGCCCTCTGATCTGATGCATGGCCCCATCAAGCGCTGGGGCTGGTTCGCGCTGGGATGGGTGATGGTGGCGCTCGGCTTCATCGGGGCGCTGCTGCCGATCATGCCGACGACGATCTTCCTGATCCTCGCCGCCGGCTGTTTCAGCCATTCCAGCCCGCGCTTCGAACGCTGGCTGCTCGACCATCGCTGGTTCGGCCCGCCGATCCGGCGCTGGCGCGCGAGCGGTGCCATCCCGCGCAATGCCAAGATCGTCGCGATCGTCAGCATGGCCGGGGGTTATGGCGTGATGTTGCTCACCGCCAAACCCGCCTGGTGGATCGCCCTGGTCGTCGCGGGCGGGCTGCTCGCCAGCGCCGCCTATGTGGCGACGCGTCCCGATCACTGAGCCGATCACTGAGCCGATCGCGGCGGCGCGCCGCGCGGGGCCGTTACGGCAACCGTCATCGGCCCGCGCCAGTTAACCAAAGTTTACATCAATCGCTTTCCCTTAACCTCTTTCTGTAACTAAAAGGCCCCAAGGGCAGGCACCTAGCCGAGGGGGAGCAGGTCGATTTCGCTTGAGAACATAGCCGATGCCAACCGCCTGCTTACGCTTGCCGAAGCGCTCGCGGGCATGGGGCATTGGCGTTCCGATCAAGGTCGGATGCGCTATAGCTGGTCGCCCGAAATGTATCGCATCCTCGGCTTTCCGCCGGAAACGGTGCCGACGCCAGAGCTGATCCGCGCCCATTACCATCCCGACGACCGCGACAAGGCGGACCTTGCGGCGACCGAGACCCTCCGCACCGGATCGCTGCCGACGACGCGCTTGCGCTGGGTGCGGCCCGACGGGCGGACGATCCATGTCGAGGTCTCCGGCCAGCGCGACGGACCCGAAACGATCATCGGAATCCTGCGCGACGTGACCGAGGAGGTCGAGACCGAGCGTGCGCTGATCGCCGCCCGCGACCAGGCGCGCGCCGCCGAGCGGAACCGGGCCGAGCTGCTCGAGCTGATGAGCCACGAGATCCGGACGCCGATGCACGGCCTGATCGGCGCGATCGACGCGCTGCGCCGCGAGCCGCACGACACCCAGCGCCAGGCGCAGCTCGCCAATCTCAACCAGGCGGCGACCGCGGTGATGGGCGTGATCGACGACATGCTCGACTTCAGCCGGATAGAGTCGGGTCGCGTCGTCATCGAAAGCATCAATTTCGACCTCCGGTCGGTGGTCCGCACCACCGTCGATCTCCACAACGGCACGGCGGGGGCCAAGGGGCTCGCGCTCGAGGTCCACGGCCTCGACGGCGATCCGCAGCCGGTGCGCGGGGATCCCGCCCGGCTGCAGCAGCTGCTGTCGAACCTGATCGGCAACGCGATCAAGTTTACCGAGACCGGCAGCGTCTCGATCAGCCTGTCGCCGACCCGGTCGGACGGCGACACCGACTGGTGGATGATCATCGTCCGCGACAGCGGACGCGGCATGGGACAGGAGGCGCTCGGCCGCATCTTCTCGCGCGGGGAACAGGTCGACGCCGCGCGGATGCGGATGCAGGGCCGGACCGGGCTCGGCCTCGCGATCAGCCAGCAGCTGGCCGAGGCGATGGGCGGATCGATCGCCGCGTCGAGCGATCCCGGCAAGGGCACGACCTTCTCGGTCGAGCTGCCCTTCACGCGCGCCGACGCCGCCGCGGCCGAGGCGATGGCGGCGGGCAAGGCGACCGGGCCGATGCGCATCCTGCTGGCCGAGGACAATCCGATCAACCGGCGGCTGATGGCGGGCCTGCTCGCCCGCGAGGGCCATGACGTGGTCGCGGTCGAGGACGGCCGCAAAGCGCTGGGCACGATCGCGACCCAGGCGTTCGACCTGGTGCTGATGGACATGCAGATGCCCGAACTGGACGGGATCGAGGCGACCCGCGCGATCCGTGCGCTCGATCCTCCAGCCTCGGACACGCCGATCCTCGCGAT
The DNA here is from genome assembly GCF_001428605.1 of Sphingomonas sp. Root720. GTDB lineage: Bacteria > Pseudomonadota > Alphaproteobacteria > Sphingomonadales > Sphingomonadaceae > Rhizorhabdus. Next base: position 448,258 of record NZ_LMID01000012.1, on the reverse strand, counting down.
CAGCGCCGATTCGATGCCCGAGCGCCGGCGCATCTATTTCGAGGCGGGCATCGACGGCTTCCTGCCCAAGCCGATCGTGTCGGGCCAGCTGCTCGACATGATCGGGACGATGCGCCGCAACCGGCCGAGCGCGGGTGCGGCAGGCGACAGTTTCGATCGCGAGCGGCTGAACCTGCTCGTCGAGAATGCCGGCTATGACGACGCCGCGGTGCTGATGAAGATGCTGATGTTCGACGTCAGCGATCGGCCCCAGCGCATCGCTGCCGCCGTTCGCGCCCAGGCCTGGAAACTGGCGGCGGCCGAGACCGAGGCGCTGCGCACCCTGCTCGACAGCTTCGGCAGCTTCAGCCTGTCCCGGCTGCTCGCCGCGATCGCCCGGCAATGCGCGCGGGAAAGCTGCCCCCCGGCAGTCCTCGACGAGCTGTTCGAACAGGCCAGGAAGCTGGGAGCCCTGCTCCAGCAGGAAGTCGGGTCGGTCCCGGGCCGGATCGCCCAGGCGATCGACAATGTCGTCGAGCCGGATTTCAACCGGAACAGGTGACAGTCACCTAAAAGCCGGGACTCACAACCCGAGCGCTGCGTCGCTCGCCAGCTTGTCAGCACGCTCATTGTCGGGATGGCCGGCATGGCCCTTCACCCAGACCCAGTCGATCCGGTGCGGCGCGGCCGCGGCGAGCAGTTGCTGCCACAGGTCGGCATTCTTGACCGGCTTCCGGTCGGCGGTCTTCCAGCCGTTCTTGCGCCAGCCGTGGATCCATTTGGTCAGCCCGTCCATGACGTAGCGGCTGTCGGTCGACAGCTTCACCCGGCAGGGGCGCTTGAGCGCCTCCAGCGCGCGGATCGCCGCCATGAGTTCCATGCGGTTGTTGGTGCTCGGATTCTCGGCGCCCGACATCTCCTTTTCGCGGTCGCCGAAGCGCAGCAGCGCGCCCCAGCCGCCCGGCCCGGGATTTCCCTTGCACGCGCCGTCGGTCGCGATCTCGACGAGGGGGAGGTCGGTCATGTCGGAAGGTCAGGCCGGAACGAGGGTTTCGGGATCGGCCTCGGCGTAGAAGTCGAGCCGGCGCAGGAAGGCGATCGGGTCCTTGCGCGTCACCATCGCGTCGGCGGGGGTGTTGAGCCAGTCCCAGGCGCGGGTCAGCAGGAAGCGCAGGCACGCGCCGCGCGCGAGGATCGGGAAGGCCAGCCGCTCCTCGGTCGACAGCCCGAACTGGTGGTCATAGCCGGCGATCAGCGCGCGGCCGAGATCGGCATGATAGCCGGTGCCGTCATTCTCGAAGCACCAGGCGGCGTGGGTGACCGCGACGTCCCAGGCGCGGACGTCGGTGCAGGCGAAGTAGAAGTCGATCACCCCGCTGACCTCGTCGCCGAGCATCAGCACATTGTCGGGGAAGAGATCGGCGTGGATCACCGCGGTCGGCAGGTGGCGCGGCCAGTTCGCCTCGAGCCATTCGACCTCGGCCATCACCCGGCCGCGCAGGCCGTCCTGGATATGGTCGAGATCGGCGCCGCACCGCTCCGCCAGTGCGCGCCAGCCGGCGAGATCGAGGCTGTTGGGACGCCCGAGCCGGAAATCGCCGAGCGCCTTGTGCATGTCGCCCAGCGCCCCGCCCGCGGCACGCGCCTGCGCCGGTGTCGGATGGGTCACCGAGACGCCCGACAGGAACTCGATCAGGCAGGCCGGCCGCCCGGCCAGCGTCTGGAGCTGCTCGCCCCGCCGGTCGCGCAGCATGCGCGGGATGTTGAGGCCCTTGGCGGCGAGATGGTCGGTCAGCGCGCAGAAGAAGGGCAGTTCCTCGGCGTTTACCCGCTTCTCGTAGAGCGTCAGGATGTAGCGGCCACCCGTCGTTTCGATCAGGTAATTGCTGTTCTCGACCCCCTCGGCGATGCCCTTGGCCGACAGCAGCGTGCCGACATCGTAGCGGTGGAGGAAGGCGGTCATCTCCTCGGTGGAGACCTGCGTGTAGACCGCCATTACGCGACCAGCGCCCTGGGCAGTTTGAACAACATGTCCTCCGTCACCGATTCGACTTCGCGCTCGTGGATGGCGAAGCGGGTGGCCAATCTGTCGACCAGCTCGCGCACCAATATCTCGGGCGCCGAGGCGCCGGCGGTGATGCCGAGGGTGCGGACCCCGTCGAGCCAGTCGAAGTCGATCTCGGCGGCGCGCTGGATCAGCCGCGCCTTGACGCCCTGGCGCTCGGCCACCTCTACGAGGCGCAGCGAGTTGGAGCTGTTGGGCGCGCCGATCACCAGCATCGCCTGGCATTTCGGGGCGATTGCCTTGACCGCGGCCTGGCGGTTCGAGGTGGCGTAGCAGATATCCTCGCTGCGCGGCGCCTCGATCTGGGGGAAGCGGCGGCGCAGCACGGCGATCATCTCGACGGTGTCGTCGACCGACAGGGTGGTCTGGCTGAGGAAGGCCAGCGGCACGCCGTCGGGCACCGCCACCGTCTCGGCGTCGGCCGCGGTCTCGACCAGGGTCATCACCCCGTCGGGCACCTGGCCGAAGGTGCCGATGACCTCGGGATGGCCCTTGTGGCCGATGAACAATATGTGGTGGCCGTTCTTGACCAGCCGCTCGGCCTGGCGATGGACCTTGGACACCAGCGGGCAGGTCGCGTCGAAGAAGTTGAGGCCGCGCTCGGCCGCCTTGGTCGGGACCGCCTTGGGCACGCCGTGCGCCGAGAAGACGACGGGCACGCCGTCGGGCACCTCGTCGAGCTCCTCGACGAAGATCGCGCCCTTCGCCTTCAGGTCGTCGACGACATATTTGTTGTGGACGATCTCGTGCCGGACATAGACCGGCGGGCCATATTTCTCGATCGTCAGCTCGACGATCTGGATGGCCCGGTCGACCCCCGCGCAGAAGCCGCGCGGCGCGGCGATCAGCAGGTCGAGCGAGGGAAGGGCGGTTTCGGCCATAGCCGCGCCTTAGGCGATTGCTTGCCCGTGCGAAAGACGGTTCCGGTCGATGCCGTCGGCGGAAGCTCTTTGCGCTTCCACCTCGAACGATCGAGGCCCGGCCGATGACGGGCGCCTGATTCACGTCATCGGCGGAAGCTCTTTGCGCTTCCACCTCAAACGATCAGGCTCTATGGATTGCCCCGACCGACCGGGCGTATGCGCATCGCTCCGGGTGATGATGTGAAGGATGCCGACCCCGTGCAGTTTCCCAAGACCTCCGCGATCCTCCTCGCCGCGCTGGCGCTCGCAGCCTGCAAGACGGATACCGAGTTCGACGAGCGGGGCGGCTTCAAGATCGCGCGATCGGCCTGTCCGGCGACCGCGATCCCGACCTATACGGGCGACATCACCCTGTTCGATCCGCCGGCCGAGCGCCGTGCCGAGGCGATCGACGTGACCGCGAACATCACCAACCTCCGCGCCAGCTGCAACGAGGGTGGCAACAGCTCGCAGATCCAGGTGACCGCCGAGTTCGACGTGCAGGCACGCCGCAGCACCGCCGGCCCCGCCCGCACCGTCACCTTGCCCTGGTTCGCGACGGTGCTGCGCGCCGGCACCAAGATCGAATCGAAGCAGATCGGCCAGGTGTCGATCGCCTTCCCCGAAGGCCAGCTGCGCGGCAGCGTCCACACCTCGGCCACCGCACTGGTCGCGCGCACCGCGGCGACCCTGCCCGAGGACATCGTCAAGCGGATCAACCGCAAGCGCAAGGCGGGCGACGCCGATGCCGCGCTCGATCCGATGAACGAACCCGCGGTGCGCGAGGCGGTCAACAACGCGAATTTCGAGATGCTGATCGGCTTCCAGCTCACCGAAAGCCAGCTCGCCTACAACGCCGCGCGCTGATTTCCTCCGGCGCTCGGGCGGCCGTTCAGCAGGCCGATAGGCCCGCGCCCTCCTCCCTCGCCGGTCGGGCCCGTCCGCCGCGAAACTGTGGATCGTTTCGCCGCACCGCCACATCGGCAATTGACTCGGACCGAACGCCGCGCCAAGCCGGTGATCGTCGTCGCCGGGCAACCGGTGCTGGCCACGCGGGAGAACGTCGGGGAGACCCGGCCACCGAAGGAGCAACCGCCCCGGAATCTCTCAGGTCAAAGGACCGCGTGGCAAGGATCGACACTCTGGAAAGCGGATGGGCGCCCCCGGGACACCGGACGGGACGGTCATCCCACCGAAGGGGTAAGCCGGATCGCCTCAGATCCGGCGAAAGCTCTCAGGTTCCGTGACAGAGGGGGCAATGAGCGGCGGGCGCCACCCTCGACCGAAGAGGGTCGTCCGCGTCATTGTCCGTCACGGAGATCGATGTGAGCAACGAAGATCCCATCACCGAAGATATCGCGGACGTCGTCCAGACCCTGCCGCTCGACCGGTGGCACCGCGATCAGGGCGCGCGCATGGTGCCCTTCGCCGGCTATGCGATGCCGATCCAATATGAAGGCATCATCGCCGAGCATCTGTGGACGCGCGAATCCGCCGGGCTGTTCGACGTATCGCATATGGGCCAGCTCCTCGTCAGCGGCGAGAATGTGGACATCGCACTAGAGGCGCTGATGCCGGGCGACTTCGTCCATCTCGGTGTCGACCGGATGCGCTATTCGCTGCTGCTCGACGAGGAGGGCGGCATCCTCGACGACCTGATGGTCACCCGCCGCGCGGGCGATTTCTATCTGGTCGTAAACGGCGCGACCAAGGCCGACGACATCGCCCATCTCCACGAATATCTGCCCGAGGAGCTCGTCCTCAACCATCTCGACGAACATGCGCTGCTGGCGCTGCAGGGGCCCAAGGCGGTCGACGCGCTGTCCCGCGTCTGCCCCGGCGTCGAGGTGCTGACCTTCATGACCGCGGGTGCGTTCGACCTGGCCGGCGCGCCGGTGTGGATCAGCCGCTCGGGCTATACCGGCGAGGACGGCTTCGAGATCTCGGTGCCCGCCGAGGCGGTCGAGGCGGCGGCAGCGCTGCTGGCGGCCCAGCCCGAGGTGAAGCCGATCGGCCTGGGCGCGCGCGATTCGCTGCGGCTCGAGGCCGGGCTGCCGCTCTACGGCCATGATCTCGACACGCGGGTCGACCCCGCGATGGCTGGCCTCGGCTTCGCGGTGCCCAAGCGCCGCCGCGCCGAGGGCGGCTATCCCGGCGCGACCCGGATCGGCCGCCATTTCGCCGAGGGGCCGCCCGCGAAGCGGGTCGGCCTGATTCTCGGCGGCCGCCTGCCGGCGCGCGAGGGCGCACCGATCTTCGACGGCGACGAGCAGGTCGGCACCGTCACCTCGGGCGGCTTCTCGCCCTCGCTGCAGGTGCCGATCGCGATGGGCTATGTCTCGCCCGGTTGCGCCGGGCTGAACCACCGGCTCCAGATCGAGGTTCGCGGCAAGCGGCTCGACGCCGTCGTCGCACCGATGCCTTTCGTCCCCCACCGTTATGTCCGCCAAGGGAACTGACCGATGACGACCTATTTCACCGAAGACCATGAGTGGATCTCCGTCGCGGGCGGCACCGCCACCGTCGGCATCACCGATTATGCGCAGGCCCAGCTCGGCGATATCGTGTTCGTCGAGCTGCCGGTCCTCGGCTCCAACGTCGCCAAGGGCGGCGAGGCCGCGGTGGTCGAATCGGTCAAGGCCGCGTCGGACGTGTTCGCGCCCGTGACCGGCACCGTGAGCGAGGTCAACGCCGCGCTCGAGGAGGACCCGGCGCTGGTCAACAGCGCGCCCGAGGGCAACGGCTGGTTCTTCAAGCTGGCGCTGGCCGACCCGGCCGAGCTGGAAGGCCTGATGGACGCCGCCGGGTACAAGGCGTTCTGCGACGGGCTTTGAGGCCTTCAAACCCCTCCCCTGAAGGAGAGGGGCCAAGGAGTTGAACATGCGCTATTTGCCCCTGACCGATGCCGACCGCGCGGCGATGCTGGCGACGATCGGCGCCGGGTCGATCGACGACCTGTTCGTCGACGTGCCCGAAGCCGCCCGGCTCGCCGGCCCGATCGCAGGCCTGCCGGCCCATGCCTCCGAGCTGGCGGTCGAGCGGCATATGAGCCGGCTCGCCAAGCGGAACCTGTCGGCGGGGGAGGCGCCCTTCTTCCTGGGCTGCGGCGCCTATCGCCATCATGTCCCCGCCAGCGTCGATCACCTGATCCAGCGCGGCGAGTTCCTGACCAGCTACACCCCCTATCAGCCCGAGATCGCGCAGGGGACGCTGCAGGCGCTGTTCGAGTTCCAGACCCAGGTGGCGCGCCTGTTCGGCTGCGACGTCGCCAACGCCTCGATGTACGATGGGTCGACCGCCTGCTGGGAGGCGATCACCATGGCGCGCCGCGTCACCCGGCGCGGCAAGGCGATCCTCTCGGCCGGGCTCCACCCGCATTATGTCAGCCTCGCGAAGACGATGGCGCGCTTCACCGGCGACCGGCTCGACATCGCGATCCCGACGCTGACCCCCGGGGCGCCCGGCGACGACATGGACCGGCTGCTCGCCGCGATCGACGCCGACACGAGCTGCGTCGTCGTCCAGAACCCCAATATCCTCGGCCATGTCGCCGACCTGTCCGAACTGGCGGCGCGCGCCCATGAGAAGGGCGCGCTGCTGATCGCGGTCGTCACCGAGCCGGTCGCGCTCGGCGCGATCCGCTCGCCGGGAGAGATGGGCGCCGACATCGTCGTCGGCGAGGGCCAGTCGCTCGGCGTCGGCCTCAACTTCGGCGGCCCCTATGTCGGCCTGTTCGCCTGTGCCGAGAAGCATGTCCGCCAGATGCCGGGCCGTCTCGCCGGCGTGACCACCGATGCCGACGGCCAGCGCGGCTTCGTGCTGACCCTGTCGACCCGCGAGCAGCATATCCGCCGCGAGAAGGCGACCTCGAACATCTGCACCAATGCCGGGCTCTGCGCGCTCGCCTTCTCGGTCCACCTGACCCTGCTCGGCGAGACCGGGCTCAGGCGCCTCGCCGACCTCAACCATGCCGGCGCCGTCGCGGCGGCCGAGCGGCTGGCGCAGGTCAGGGGCGTCGAGCTGGTCAACGGCGCCTTCTTCAACGAGTTCACCCTGAAGCTGCCCCGGGAGGCGCGGCCGATCGTCCGCGCGCTCGCCGACAAGGGCATCCTCGGCGGGGTCTCGCTCGGCCGTCTCTATCCGGGCGCGGCCGATCTCGCGGGCGGCCTCGTCGTCGCGGTGACCGAGACGACCAGCGCCGAGGATGTCGACGCCCTGGCGGATGCCTTCGAAGCGGAGATCGCGGCATGAGCATGAACAGCGAGGGCCGGGTCACCCGCCCGGAGACCACCAGCGCAGCGGCACGGGCCCCCGCGACCTTCACGGGCAACCGCGCGCTGATGCTCGAGGAAGCGCTGATCTTCGAGCGCGACGATTATGCCCGCACCGGGGTCGACCTGCCCGACGTGCCGCATGTTTCCAGCCGCCTCGGCGGGCTCGAGCGCAGCCGTCCGATCGGCCTTCCGGGGCTCCCCGAGCCCGAGGCGGTGCGCCATTACACCCGCCTCAGCCGGCAGAATTACGCGATCGACCTCGGCCTCTTCCCGCTGGGGTCGTGCACGATGAAACATAATCCGCGCCTCAACGAGAAGATGGCGCGCCTGCCCGGCTTCGCCGACATCCACCCGCTCGCCCCGGTCGACACGGTGCAGGGCGCGCTGGCGGTGATCGACGAGCTGGCGGCCTGGCTGGTCGCCCTGACGGGGATGAGCGCCGTCGCGATGAGCCCCAAGGCGGGCGCGCATGGCGAGCTGTGCGGCCTGCTCGCGATCCGCGCGGCGCACGACGCCGCGGGCAGCGACCGCTCGATGATCCTCGTCCCCGAATCGGCGCATGGCACCAACCCGGCGACGGCGGCCTTCTGCGGCTACAAGGTCGAGAACATCCCCGCCACCGCCGACGGCCGGGTCGACCTCGACGCGCTCGTCGCGCGCCTGGGGCCCGACGTCGCGGGGGTGATGATCACCAACCCCAACACCTGCGGCCTGTTCGAGCGCGACATGAAGCGCATCTCGGATGCGGTCCATGCAGCGGGCGGCTACGTCTATTGCGACGGCGCCAATTTCAACGCGATCGTAGGGAGGGTCCGCCCGGGCGACCTCGGCATCGACGCGATGCACATCAACCTCCACAAGACCTTCTCGACTCCGCATGGCGGCGGCGGCCCCGGTTCGGGCCCGGTGGTGCTGTCGGCGGCGCTGGCGCCCTACGCGCCGCTGCCGTTCGTCGCGAAACAGCCCGACGGCAGCTTCAAGCTGGTCGAGGAAGAGACCGCGGACGAGGACCATCCGGGCAGCTTCGGGCGCATGGCCGCCTTCCATGGCCAGATGGGCATGTTCACCCGCGCGCTCGCCTATATCCTCAGCCACGGCGCCGACGGCCTCCGCCAGGTCGCCGAGGACGCGGTGCTCAACGCCAATTATGTGCTGCGCAGCCTCGACGACCTGCTCGATGCGCCGTTCGGCGACAGCGGCCCGTGCATGCACGAAGCGCTGTTCAGCGACGACGGGCTCGCCCAGGGCTTCACTACGCTCGACATCGCCAAGGGGCTGATCGACGAGGGCTTCCACCCGATGACGATGTACTTCCCGCTCGTCGTCCATGGCGCGATGCTGATCGAGCCGACCGAGACCGAGGGCAAGGCGACGCTCGACCAGTTCATCGGCGCGCTCCGCTCGGTCGTCGGCCGGGCCAGGGCCGGCGACGAGGCGCTCAAGGCCGCCCCCGCGCTTGCCCCGCGCCGCCGCCTCGACGAGACCGCCGCCGCGCGCAAGCCGGTGCTGGTGTGGAAGGACGCGCCGCTGCCCGAAGCGGCTGAGTAGGAGCGCCTCCGCTCGGTCCTATGCGGATAACCGATCCGGCGGTGGTAACGGAGCGATCCCGGTGGCTATAACCACCGCATGACCGACGCCCGCCGCCACGCCCCCGCCACCGCCCGCAACAGCGAACCGATCGCCGCGATCCTGCGCGCCGTCCTTCCCGACGCCGGCACCGTGCTGGAAATCGCCAGCGGTTCGGGCGAACATGCGATCTTCTTCGCGCGCGCCTTTCCGCAGCTGAGCTGGCTTCCCAGCGATCCCGATCCATCCGCCATCGCCTCGATCCGCGCATGGGCCGAGGCCGCCCGCCTGCCCAACCTCCGCCCGCCGCTGACGATCGACGCCGCCTCCCCCGACTGGCCGATCGAAAAGGCCGACGCGATCCTGTGCGTCAACATGGTGCATATCAGCCCGTGGGAAGCGACGGTCGGGTTGATGCGTCAGGCGGGGCGCCTGTTGCCCGCGGGGGCGCCCCTGATCCTCTACGGCCCCTATATCCAGGCCGGAGTCGAGACCGCCGCGAGCAACCTCGCCTTCGACGAGAATCTGCGGAGCCGCGACCCGCGCTGGGGCCTGCGTGCGCTGGAGGACGTGACAGCGCTGGCCGAAGCGGACGGTCTGCATCTGGACGCGGTCCACCCGATGCCGGCGAACAATCTTACCGTCGTGCTCAGAAAGGGTTAAGTCGCGGCGATGGAGCGGGGGACCGGCGTGGAACTGAGCATCGACCATGAGAAGCTGAAGGGACGGACGCTGTTCGTCGGCACGCCGATGTACGGCGGCCAGTGCCATGTCGACTATGCCTTCGCGATCGCCCGGCTCGCCACGCTCTGCGCCCAGCTGGGGATCGGCCTGCGCTTCCATTTCCTCTGCAACGAATCGCTCGTCATGCGCGCGCGGAACGCCACGGTCGACGCGTTCCTGCGCTCGGGCGACACCCACCTGATGTTCATCGACGCCGATATGGGCTTCGACCCGCGCGACGTCCTCTATCTGCTCGCGATGCAGGACGGCGACGCGGCGAATGACGATCATGACGTGATCGCCGCGCCTTACCCCCTCAAGAAATTCGTCTGGGACAATATCGCGAAGGCCGTGCGGAGCGGCGCGGCCGACGCCGATCCCCGGACCCTCGAGAAATATGCCGGCCGCCTCGTGTTCAACCCGCTCGCCGCCGGCCCCGCCCCGCTCGACCAGCCGATGGAAGCGAGCATGGCGGGAACCGGCTTCATGATGATCCGCCGCGCCACCTTCGACAGATACCGGGCGGCCTATCCCGACCAGGCCTTCCGCAACGATCCGATGGCGGTCGCCGAAGGCGGGCCTGCCGAGCTCTTCGCCTATTTCGACACGGGAATCGACAGCAAGGCGGTCAACGCCGCGGAGGAGCTGAAGCTGTTCCTCGAAGCGCGGCCGGACGCCACCCGCGACGAGATCGCCGCCTTCCTCGCCGATCCGGCCAGCAGCATGAAGCGCTACAGCGGCCAGTTCGTCTCGGAGGATTATATGTTCTGCCACCGCGCGCGGGCGGCGGGCATGAAGATTTGGCTATGCCCCTGGATGCAGCTCACCCATAGCGGCAGCTACACCTTCTCGACCTCGCTGCCCCACGTCGCCGCGCTTTGAGCGGCGGGCGATCAGCCCACAATGAAACATAAGTTCACGATTCCCGCGATGCGAAGGGCTGTAGCATATGCTACAAGCGCCCGGAGAATCGGGGGATTCATGTTATGGGGGTTACCAAGGCCAGGGGCGCCAAGCGCCTCCTGCTCACCGAGGCGCTGGCCGACATCGTCCTGGACGAAGGCCTCGCCGCGCTGTCGCTGCGTCCGGCGGCGGCCCGGCTCGGCACCAGCGATCGCATGCTGCTCTACTATTTCGGCACCAAGGCCGCGCTGATGGACGACGTCCTCGGCTGCGTGTCCGACCGCTTCGCCGACTATCTGGCCAGCACGACGCGCGCGGGCGTGCGCATGCCGCCCCATAACATGGTCGGCCACACCACCGCGCTGATGGCGACGCCCGCGGCCCGGCCCTTCGTCGAGCTGTGGTTCGAGATCGCGGCGCGATCGGCGCGCGGCGACAAGGCCTATGGCGACGCCGCGACGCGGATCGCCGAGGCGTGGAACGCCTGGATCGTCAGCAGCGTCCGCTTCCCCGCCGGGGTCGCGCCGCGCAGCGCGGCGGCGATGATGCTGGCGATCGTCAACGGCATCGCGCTGCTCGATTCGACCGCGCCGTCGGTCGCGGAAGCCGCGCGCTCTAGGGTACAGACCGTAGCAGCGTGATCCGCGCCTTGCCGTGGACGCGCTCGGCCTCCACGGTGAAGCCCGGCACCGCGACCGTCTCGCCGCGCGCCGTCTCGATGCTGACCCAGCCGCCCGGCGCGACGCCGATCGCGGGCAGGATCTTCTGGCCGAGCCCGGTGCCGTAGGGCGGATCGATCAGGACGAGGTCATAGGCGCCGCCGGCGAAGCTCTCGGCCGCGATCGCGCGCACCTCGGCCTCGGCGCCGAGCCTGGCGATGTTCGCCCGCAGCGCCTCGACAGCCGCCCGGTCGCGCTCGACGAAGGTGCAATGCGCGGCCCCGCGCGACAACGCCTCGAGTCCCAGCGCGCCGGTGCCTGCGCACAGGTCGGCGACCTTCAGCCCTTCGAAACTGCCGACCCGGCTCGCCAGCATCGAGAACAGCGCCTCGCGGGTCCGGTCGGAGGTCGGGCGGGTGGCCTGGCCCTGCGGGGCGACGAGCGGCCGGCCACGCCAGCGGCCGGCGATTATCCGCATCGGACCCTCATTCGCCGACCGGATCCTTTTTCGGGCCGCCCTTGAGCGTCTTGCGGAAGGCGACGAGCTGGTGCTGGGCGATCTCGCCGACCTCGCCCGGCTGCAGGTCGCCCAGCTCGAAGGCGCCATAGGCGATGCGCAGCAGCCGCGACACTTCGAGGCCGAGATATTCGAGCACGCGCCGAACCTCGCGGTTCTTGCCCTCGCGCAGCTTCATCTCGATCCAGAAATTGGCGCCGGTGCGGCGCTCCATGTTCGCGTCGATCGACCCGTAGCGGACGCCGTCGATCTCGACGCCCTCGATCAGCGCCTCGAGCTGGTCCTGGTGGACATTGCCGTAGGCGCGGGCGCGATAGACGCGCTCGACCCCGGTCGACGGCAGTTCGAGCTGGCGCTTGAACTCGCCGTCGGTGGTCAGCAGCAGCAGCCCCTCGGTGTTGAGATCGAGCCGCCCGACCGGGATCACCCGCGGCAGGCCCGGCGGCAGCCGGTCGTAGATGGTCGGTCGTCCCTTGGGATCGCGCTCGGCGGTGAGCACGCCCTTGGGCTTGTGGAACAGGAACAGCCGGGTCGCCTCGGGCGGGGCGACGGGCTTGCCGTCGACGGTCACGCCCTTGAGCGAGGTCAACAGGGTCGCGGGCGTTTCGATCGCGGCGCCGTCGATCGCGACACGGCCTTCGACGATCATCCGCTCGATCTCGCGGCGCGAGGCGATGCCGGCGCGGGCGAGCAGCTTGGCGATCCGCTGCGGCTCGCGCCCGCTCTTGGCGGCGGCGGCGCGGGCCGGATGCGGGTTGGCCGAGACGGTGGGCGCGGCGGTGCGCGCCTGGCGGCGGCCGCGCTTCGGCGGTGGCAGGGGCTTGCCCGGCGGCTTCTTCTGGGGGGGGCGCATTTCGGCGATGTAGCGCCGCCGGGCGCTGCGCACCAGTTTTACCTTGAAGCGATCATTCGACGGCTTCGGCGATCTGGGTCAGATAGTCGGGATCGACGATGCGGATCTTGCCCTGGGTCAGCTCGATCACCCCCTCGCTCGCCCAGGCGGCGAGCTGGCGGTTGATGTTCTCGCGGCTGATGCCGACGAAGCTGCCGAGTTCCGACTGGCTGAGGTCGCGGGTCAGCTTCGCGCCATGCATCTTCTGTTCGGCCAGCCGCTTGAGATAGCGGGCGAGGCGCGGCGCGGTGGCGAAGGCGCGGTCGCTTTCGATCGTGCTGTCGGTCTCGCGCAGGCGGCGCGCCATCTCGCGCAGCAGCCGCACGGCCACCTTGGGGTGGCGTTCGAGGAAGCCGAAGAAGCTGGCACGCGGGATGCGCAGCAACCGCCCGGCCCACATCGCCGTCGCCGACGCGGTACGCGGCTGATCGTCGAGCACCGCGATCTCGCCGAGCACGGCGCCGGCCTCGGCATAGTCGAGGATGATCTCGCGGCCGTTGGGCGTCACCAGCGAGATGCGGACCACGCCGTCGAGCACGAGCACCAGCGAGGTGCCTTCGTCGCCCTGGCGCAGCACCTCCTCGTTGGCGCGGGTCGCCTGGAGCGATCCGATCGACAGCAGATCGGCGAACTGGGCTTCGGAGCACTCCGCGAAGACGCTGCCCGGCGGCAGGTGCGCGGCGAGTTCGGCTGGTGTCATCTACGCGCTGAGCCCCCACACTCGGCGACGCCCCCATCGCCAGACATCCGAGACTGCCGCGTGCCCGTCGATTCTGCAAGCAATCCCGCCGGTCGCGAGACGGTTTCAGCGTCTCATGAAACGGGGGCCCAGCCGGGCGCGGCGAGTTCGAAGCCGGCGAAGTCGAAGCCGGGGGCGACGATGCAGCTGACCAGCGCCCAGCCGCCGCGCGTCTCGGCCGACTGCCACCGTCCCGCCGGCACCAGCCCCTGCGGCCGTTCGCCGGCGATCACGTCGGCGCCGATGCGGATCGTCTCGACCGGGCCGTTCCCGTCGGGGGCGATCAGCAGGTCGATCGCGGTGCCGGCATGGAACAGCCACAGCTCGGCGGCGTCGACCCGGTGCCAGTGCGACCGCTGCCCCGCCTCGAGCAGGAAGTAGATCGCCGTGGCATGGCCGCGCCCGTCGCCGGCCGGCTCGCGCCAGGTCTCGCGGTACCAGCCGCCCTCGGGATGGGGGGTGAGGCCCAACCGCTCGACCAGCGCGGCGGGGTCCATCAGAAGATGCCGCCGCCCATGATCAGCCGGACGATGCCGACCACCAGCACGAAGCTGTTGAGCCGCCGCCCGCTGTCGCGATGCGACAGGATGCCGAAGGCGGCGCCCATCAGCGCGAGCGGCACGATCGCCCAGTTCATCCAGCCCAGGAACGGAAAGAAGCCGAGCATCGCGCCCAGCAGTGCGACGATGCCGATCGCCAGCGAGATCATGTTGAACATGACCGGCAGCTTCGTCCAAGCCGGCCAGGATTGCAACCGGTGTCATATGGGTATAACACACTTACCCGATTCCGAACCGTCCAGGAGGTTGACGATGCGTAAGGCCGTGCTGGGATGGGCCGTGATGCCGCTGCTGCTGCTCGGCGCCTGCGAGATGAAGGTCGGCAAGGACGAGGCGGGGGCAAAGGATGCCGCCTCGGTCAAGATCGATGCCGACGGCAATGTCGCGATCGCGGCCCATGACGGCGCCGACGGCGTCTCGGTCTCGCTGCCCGGCATCGAGGGCAAGGTGAAGATCCCGGGCATGGAGCTGGGCGGCGACAATATGGATATCGACGGGATGAAACTCTATCCCGGCACCAAGCTGTCGGGGATCAACATCACCGACCAGAAGGGTTTTGGCAGCGGGGTCGTCGAGATGCGCTTCACCAGCCCCGCCACCCCGGGCCAGGTCGCGGCCTATTATGCCGCCGCCGCGCCCCGCGAGGATTTCCGCGACGTCAAGGTGAGCGAGGCGAAGGGCTCGTCGACGGTGACCGCCGTCAAGGGCGACGGCGACCGGCTGACCATCACGATCGATCCCGCGGCGGGCGGGTCGGCCGGCACGATCCTGATTCGCGACGCCGACGCTCGATAGCCGCATAGCCGCGTCCGCGCCCGCACTGGCGCATGGCCGCCGCAGCGGCTAAAGGGCGGGCATGCCCCCTCTTCTTCTCGTCATGATGGGCGGCGCGATCGGCGCCGGCTTTCGCTATCATATCGGCACGGTCGCGCTTCGACAGCTCGGCCCCGGCCTCCCGTTCGGCACCTGGATCGTCAACCTGCTCGGCGGGCTGCTGATGGGAGTCCTGGCCGCCGTGGTCTCGCGCGCGCCGATCGAGGGCGAGCCGCTGCGCCTGTTCCTCGGCGTCGGCGTGCTCGGCGGCTTCACCACCTTTTCGGCGTTCACCCTGGAGACCTTCAACATGCTGTCGCGCGGCGACTATATGATCGCCGGCGCCTATGCGGTGTCCTCGGTCGCCGGATCGGTGCTGATGCTGTTCGCGGGCCTCGCGCTCGGCCGGGTGCTGGCGTGAGCGAGGACCCCAGCGGCACTGCCGCCACCCAGGCCGAGATGCGCCAGTTCGTCGTCGCCGACGATGACGACGGCATCCGGCTGGATCGCTGGTTCAAGCGGCACATGCCCGATACCAGCTTCAACATCGTCTCGCGCTGGGCCCGCACGGGCCAGTTGCGGCTCAACGGCAAGCGGGTCGGCCCGGGCGACCGGATCGAGGCGGGGCAGATCATCCGCCTGCCCCCGCCCGAGGTGGCGGCCGCCGCGACCACCGCAGCCAAGGCGCCGCGGCCCCGCGCGCCGCGCGAACCGCTGTCGGCCGAGGAGGTCGAGCTGGTCCGCGGCTTCGTCATCCACCAGGATCGTCAGGCGATCGTTATCAACAAGCCGCCGGGCCTCGCGACCCAGGGCGGCACCAAGACCGAGCATCATGTCGATCGCCTGCTCGACGGTCTCCAGTTCGAGGCCGAGAACCGGCCAAAGCTCGTCCACCGGCTCGACAAGGACACGTCGGGCGTGCTGCTGCTGGCGCGGACGTCGCGCGCCGCGGCGCATTTCGCCAAGGCGTTCAGCAGCCGTACCGCGCGCAAGGTCTATTGGGCGATCGTCACCGGCGTGCCCTCGATCACCGACGGCATGATCGAGCTGCCGATCGGCAAGCAGCCGGGCACCGGCGGCGAGAAGATGCATGTCGACGAGAAGGAAGGCAGCCCGGCGCGCACCCGCTACCGGGTGATCGAGCGCGCCGGCAACCGCGCCTGCTGGGTCGAGCTGCAGCCCTATACCGGCCGCACCCACCAGCTGCGCGTCCACATGGCGGCGATCGGCCACCCGATCGTCGGCGACGGCAAATATGGCGGCATGGAAGCATTTCTGTCGGGCACGATCAGCCGCAAGATGCACCTCCACGCCCGGCGGCTGAAGGTCGACCATCCCGATGGCGGCGCGATCGACGTCGTCGCCGACCTGCCCGACCATTTCGCGGAGACGCTGCGCAATCTCGGCTTCGAGGAGGCGCAGGGCGACGTGCTGCCGATCGACGAGGTCAAGTTCTCGGACACAGCCGAGGGCAAGCGCCGCGCGATCGCCCACAAGGCCAAGGACGCGCGCAAGGCCCGGCGGGGGGAGCGGCGGGGACGCAGCCGGGAATGAGCATGATCGGCACCGGGCCGAACCGACTGGCCGTCTTCGACTGCGACGGAACGCTGGTCGACAGCCAGGCCAATATCTGCCGGGCGATGGCGGAGGCCTTCGCGGCGGAGAAGCTGCCGCCGCCCGCCGACCCGGCGATTCGCCGCGTGGTCGGGCTGAGCCTGACCCAGGCGGTGGCGATGCTGCTGCCCGATGCCGACCATGGCCTGCACGTCCAGGTCGGCGAGACCTACAAGCGCGCCTTCCAGGCGATGCGCGGGGCGGGCCAGGTCGACGAGCCGCTCTTCCCCGGCGTGGCCGAATCGCTGCGCGCCCTGGAAGCGGAGGGCTGGATGCTCGCGGTGGCGACCGGCAAGTCCGATCGCGGGCTCAGGCATTGTCTCGAGGCGCACGGCATCGAACGGATGTTCGTCTCGCTGCAGACCGCCGATCGCCATCCGTCCAAGCCGCACCCGTCGATGATCATCCAGGCGATGGCCGACGCCGGCGCGATCCCGGCGACCAGCGCGATGATCGGCGATACCAGCTTCGACATCGGCATGGGGGTCAATGCCGGCTGCGCCACGATCGGCGTCGCCTGGGGCTATCATGCGCCGCGCGAGCTGTTCGACGAGGGCGCCGATTTCGTCGCCGACCGGCCGGACCAGCTTCCCGAGATCCTGCGACTGGCGCTATCGGCCCAATCATGAAGCCGGAACAGCCATGAAGCGATTCTACAAGCAGGTTTCGGTCGAGCCCGTGGCGGGCGGCCATGCGATCCGCCTCGACGGACGGGCGGTGAAGACCCCGGCGCGCGCCGACCTCGCGCTGCCGACATCGGCGCTGGCCCATGCCGTCGCGGCCGAATGGGACGCGCAGCGCGAGGACATCGATCCGCGGAGCATGCCGCTGACCGGCCTCGCCAACGCCGCGATCGACCGGGTCGCCCCCGATCCCGCCGCCTTCGCGCAGGGCCTCGCCGCCTATGCCGAAACCGACCTGCTCTGCTACCGCGCCGACAGCCCCGCCGAACTGGTCGCGCGGCAGGCCGGGGCGTGGGACCCACTGCTCGCCTGGGCCGGCCGGCGCTACGACGTCCGCTTCGAGACCGTCGCCGGAATCGTCCACCGCGCCCAGCCCGACGAGACGGTCCGGCGCCTGTCGGCCGCGGTCGCCGCATATGGCGCCTTCCACCTCGCCGCGCTGCAGCCGCTCGTCACCATCGCCGGTTCGCTGGTGATCGCGCTGGCGATCGCGGAAGGGCGGATCGACGTCGAGCAGGCCTTCGCCACCGCGCATCTCGACGAGCTGTGGCAGGTCGAGCGGTGGGGGGAGGACGAACTCGCCACCCGCGCCCGCGAACATCACCGCGCCGATTTCAAGGCCGCCGCCCGTTTCCTGGCGCTGCTGGTCTGAGCCGGCGGCGGGGGTCTGAAGGCGCTTCCCGCATCCCGGCGCATGGCCGGGACGCTCAGCTCAATATGCCGCCCCTCGGCAGGAACCAGCGTGCGATGATCAGCCCGGCGACCGACAGGCCGACGAAATCGCTGATGAACAGGTAGATCCAGTAGCCTTGGCCGAAATGGTTGAAGATCGGCTGGCCGATCTCGGTGTAGAGCGTGGCGGCGAGTGCGAACAGCACGGCGATCCGCGCGCGGCTGGCGAAATCGGTGATCCGCGATCCGACCGCGCCCATCGCCAGCGCGATGATCAGCCCGGTGACGATCGCCAGGATGAAGCCGCTGCCGAGCGATCCGCCGTCGACGATCGGGAAGCCGGACGTGTTGAAATGGATCATCGCCACCGGCCCGCGCGCGAACGCCATGTCGCCGATCGCGGTGCCGGTCGCCGGCACCGAATAGGTGCCCGTTCCGCTCGTCGTCAGGGTTTCGGCGAGCGCCTGCTGCAACGCGGCCGACTGCGGCTGTTCGAGCCGGTTGAAGGCGAGCTGGCTGAGCGGCGTTCCCCAGAAGATGAAACCGATCAGATATAGCGCGGCACCGGCGAAGACACCGCCGATCATCGTCCTGGCCATTCGGGCCCTCCCATCATTTCCAATCGGGGAGGCTAGGCCAATGACCGGTCGGCGCAAGCAAAACTGCGGCAGGCTGTGGTTTTATCGGCCTGGCTCAGGCGCAGAGGGCCGCATCCGGCCCGCCGGGCGCCGATCAGCCCAGCGGCGTCGTCAGCTTGCGGATGAACCCGATCAGACCGGTCTGGCGGCTGCGCTTGAGACGTTCGGCCTGGAGGATGTGCTGCACCTCGGCGAAGCAGCGATCGACGTCGTCGTTGATCAGCACATAGTCGTAGCCGTCCCAATGGCTGACCTCGGCGGCGGCGCGCTGCATCCGGCCGACGATCACTTCCTCGCTGTCGGTCGCGCGCTTGCGCAGGCGGTCCTCCAGCTCCGCCATCGACGGCGGCAGGATGAAGACGCGGACGACGTCGCCCCCGCAGGTCTGGTGCAGCTGCTGCGCGCCCTGCCAGTCGATGTCGAACAGCACGTCGAGCCCGGCGTCGAGCATTTCGTAGATCGGTTTCTGCGGGCTGCCGTAGCGATGGTTGAAGACATGCGCCCATTCGAGGAACTCGTGGTCCGACACCATTTCGCGGAATTTCTCGAGATCGACGAAATGATAGTCGACGCCATCGACCTCGCCGGCGCGCATCGGCCGGGTGGTGGCCGAGACCGACATCTTCAGATTGTCGTCGGAGGCGAGCAGGCGGCGCGCGATGGTGGACTTGCCGGCGCCCGAGGGCGAGGAGAGGACGAAGAGCACGCCGCGGCGTTTTAGGTTGACATGGGCCATGGCGGCACTTGCCCCGGACAGGGGCGCCGCGTCAATCCTGCGTCATGGCCAAAACGGTCGGTGCCGTTCAGATGTTCCCGGGCGGCGGAGTTTCGGCGGCCCGGCGTTCGGCCTTGTGATGGTCCAGGGCCTTCTTGGCGACATAGGCGCCGCCCGCCAGCAGGGCGAGCGGACCGGCGCGGCGGACGAGGCTGGCGGCCGCGACGCCCATCAGCGCACCCTTCGCGCCACCCTTGCCGTCGCGGCGGTCGATCTTGCGGCCGATGAAGGCGGCCAGCAGCTTGCCGATCATGTGAGGACTCTCCGGTTGGATGTTCGGAGGGGCAAGCGCGCGGACGGCGGGGAAGTTCCACATCGTCGCCGTCATCCGGGCGAAAGCCAGGACCTCCTGCCTGTTCCCACGGGCGAGAAAAGAAGACGGCAGGAGGATCCGGCTTCCGCTGGAATGACGACCTATCCTCCTATCGCAGGATCACCGCCCGACCATCGCCTCGGGCCGCACCACCCGGTCGAAGGTCGCTTCGTCGATCAGGCCGAGATCGAGGCCGGCTTCCTTGAGGGTGAGCCCGGCATGATGGGCGTGCTTGGCGATCTTCGCGGCATTGTCGTAGCCGATTTCGGGGGCGAGCGCGGTGACCAGCATCAGCGAACGGCCGACGAGGTCGGCGATCCGGGCGCGATCGGGCTCCATGCCCCTGAGCGCGCGTTCGGTGAAACTCTCCATGCCCACGCCGAGCAGGGCGATCGAGCGCAGCACCGCGGCGCCGATCAGCGGCTTGAAAACGTTGAGCTCGAGATGGCCCTGCAGCCCGCCGACCGTCACCGCCTGATGGTTGCCGATCACCTGTGCGGCGACCATCGTCAGCATCTCGCACTGGGTGGGATTGACCTTGCCCGGCATGATCGAGCTGCCGGGCTCGTTCTCGGGCAGGACCAGCTCGCCGAGGCCCGAGCGCGGGCCCGATCCGAGCAGGCGGATGTCGTTGGCGATCTTGGTGAGCGCGACCGCGAGCGTGCCGAGCGAGCCCGACAGGTGGACGAGGGGGTCGTTCGAGGCCAGCGCCTCGAACTTGTTGGGCGCGGTGACGAAGGGCAGTCCGGCGAGCGACGCGATCTCGGCGGCGATCGCCTCGGCGAAGCCCGGCGCCGCGTTGAGCCCGGTGCCGACGGCGGTGCCGCCCTGCGCCAGCTTCATGATTCCGCCGCCCACCGCGCCTTCGAGCCGCCGGCGGCAGGCGATGAGCTGCGCTGCATAGCCCGAGAATTCCTGGCCCAGCGTCAGCGGCGTCGCGTCCTGGAGATGGGTGCGGCCGATCTTGACGATGTCGTCCCACGCCAGCGCCTTGGCGATCAGTTCCTCCTGCATCGCTTCCAGCGCGGGATAGAGGCGGCGATGGACGGCGAGGCCGGCGGCGATGTGGAGCGCGGTCGGGAAGCTGTCGTTCGACGACTGGCCCATGTTGACATGGTCGTTGGGGTGGACCGGGCTCTTGCCGCCGCGCGTGCCGGTCAGCATCTCGTTGGCGCGGCCGGCGATCACCTCGTTGACGTTCATGTTCGACTGGGTGCCCGAGCCGGTCTGCCAGATCACCAGCGGGAAATGATCGTCGAGCCTGCCGTCGGCCACCTCCGCCGCCGCCGCCTCGATCGCATCGGCGAGCGTCGCGTCGAGGCCATGGGTGAGGTTCACCCGCGCCGCCGCCTGCTTCACCAGCGCCAGCGCATGGACGATCCCGATCGGCATCCGCTCCTCGGGCCCGAAGGGGAAATTCGCGATCGACCGCTGGGTCTGCGCGCCCCAATAGGCCGAGGCAGGGACTTCGATCGGGCCGAAGCTGTCGGTTTCGGTGCGGGTATCGGTGGGCATGGAGGTGAGATCCTCGATTTGGGTCCCATCGAAGATGGGAAGTGGCTCCCCGCATCCAAGGCCCCAGGCGTATTCCGGGGTGCTGGGAATCTTCGAGTACGGCGACACCCATCACATCCCGTCACCCCAGCGAAGGCGGGGGTCTCATGAGATCGGGAGAAGAGCCCATCACACGAGCTGCCTGAGATTCAGCTTTCGCTGGAATGACGCGCTGGGGGAGTGGGGAGAGGCCCGGAAGCCCGTTACTTCTTCCGCGTGAAGTCGACCGATACCACGTTCGAGCCGTCCTCGACCGGGGCGGCTGCCACGGCGGGGGCGTCGTTGCCGGCCGAGCTGTGGCCGGTGTCCTCGCTCGCGTCGTCGGCCTGCGCCTGGAACTGGAGCGCGAAGTTGACCGCGGGATCGACGAAGCCCGTCACCGCCGCGAACGGGATGATCAGCCGGGCGGGAACCTGGTTGAACGACAGGCCGACCTCGAAGCCGTCGCTCGCCACCTTCAGGTCCCAGAAGCGGTTCTGGATGACGATCGTCATCTCGTCGGGGAAACGCTCGACCAGGTGCTTCGGAATATCGACGCCTTGGCCCTGGGTCTTGAAGGTGATGTAGAAATGATGGTCGCCGGGAAGGCCACCCGCCTTCTCGACCTCGCCCAGCACGCGGCCGACCACGGCGCGAAGCGCCTCCTGGACGATTTCGTCGTAGGGAATCAGGCTGTCGGGCGCTTGGTCGCTCATGGCGCTTTGGTGGACGCTCGACCCCGCCGGGTCAAGTCGTGCGTTGCAGCGCGGCGCAACCTCGCTATAGCGACGCCGACCCGTGTGGGGGTTTTGCCACACAGCTTGAGGCCACAGGATCAGGGGAGCGGCCATGCGGACCGCATCGATCACGCGCAACACCAGCGAGACCGGCATTTCGGTGGAGCTGAACCTCGACGGCACCGGCGCCTATGCCGTGTCGACCGGGATCGGCTTCCTCGACCATATGCTCGAGCAGCTGTCGCGCCATTCGCTGATCGACCTGACCGTGAAGATCGCGGGCGACCTCCATATCGACCAGCACCACACCACCGAGGATTGCGGCATCGCGATCGGCGAGGCGCTGGCCAAGGCGCTCGGGACCAAGAAGGGCATCACCCGCTACGGCCACGCCTATGCGCCGATGGACGAGACGCTGACCCGCGTCGCGCTGGACGTTTCGGGCCGGCCGTGGACGGTGTGGAAGGTCGACCTCAAGGGCCCGCGCCTCGGCGAATGGGACACCGAGCTGATCGAGCACTGGTTCCAGAGCTTCGCGCAGGCGGCGGGGATCACCCTGCACGTCGAGAATCTCTACGGCACCAACCAGCATCATATCGTCGAGAGCTGCTACAAGGGCCTGGCCCGTGCTCTGCGCACCGCGGTCGAGATCGATCCGCGCAAGGCCGATTCGATCCCGTCGACCAAGGGGATGCTCTGAGGTGCCAGGGGGATTGGCCGAAACGATCGCGCTGATCGATTATGGCGCGGGCAATCTGAGATCGGTCGAGAATGCGCTCAGGGCGGCGGGCGGCGAGCCGACCGTCACCGCCGACCCCGAGCGCGTCGCCCGCGCCGACCGGATCGTGCTGCCGGGCGTCGGCGCATTCGGCGCGTGCATGGGCGGGCTGACCGCCATTCCCGGCATGGTCGCGGCGATGGAGACGGCGGTGCGCGGGCGCGGCGTTCCCTTCCTCGGGGTCTGCGTCGGCATGCAGCTGCTGGCCGATGCGGGGCATGAGCATGGCCGCACGCCGGGGCTCGGCTGGATCGGCGGCGACGTCCGGCTGATGACGCCGGGACCCGGCCACAAGGTTCCGCACATGGGCTGGAACGACGTCGTGCCGACCCGCGATCATCCGCTGATCGTGCCGGGCGAGGCCTATTATCTGCACAGCTATGTGTTCGACGTCGCCGACCCCGTCGACCGCCTCGCCACCACCGACCATGGCGGCCCGATCACCGGCGCGGTCGGGCGCGACAACATCGTCGGCGTCCAGTTCCACCCGGAGAAGAGCCAGGCCTATGGGCTGGAGCTGCTGGCGCGCTTCCTGGCGTGGAAGCC
Organism: Sphingomonas sp. Root720; assembly: GCF_001428605.1. GTDB lineage: Bacteria > Pseudomonadota > Alphaproteobacteria > Sphingomonadales > Sphingomonadaceae > Rhizorhabdus. Next base: position 425,377 of record NZ_LMID01000012.1, on the reverse strand, counting down.
GTGACGACCAGATTTCAGTTCCTCCCCGGCACGGGGAGGGGGACCGCACACCGTGCGGTGGAGGGGAGAGGGGCGAAAGCCCCTCCAGCATGCTGCGCATGGTCCCCCTCCCCGCACCGGGGAGGAATCAATCAGTGAGCATCATCGTCTTCCCCGCGATCGACCTTAAGGGCGGCCAGGTCGTTCGCCTCGCCGAGGGCGACATGGACCGCGCCACCGTCTATGGCGACGACCCCGCCGACCAGGCGCGCCGCTTCGCCGAGGCGGGGGCCGAATGGCTCCACGTCGTCGATCTCGATGGCGCCTTCGCCGGCCGCGCGGTCAATGCCGAGGCGGTCGAGGCGATCGTCAGGGCCTTTCCGGGCAAGGTCGAGCTGGGCGGCGGCATCCGCGACCGCGCCGGAATCGACCGCTGGCTCGGCCTCGGCGTCGAGCGGGTGATCATCGGCACCGCGGCGCTCCAGAACCCCGATCTGGTCAGGGAAGCGGCGAAGGCGCTGCCCGGCCGGATCGTCGTCGGCGTCGACGCGCGCGACGGCTATGTCGCGACCCATGGCTGGGCCGAGGTCTCGACCGTCGGCGTCACCGACCTCGCCGATCGCTTCGCCGATGCCGGGGTCGCATCGCTGCTGTTCACCGACGTCGGCCGCGACGGCCTGCTCAAGGGCTGCAATGTCGAGGCCACGGTCGCGCTCGCCCGCCATGCCAGCATCCCGGTCATCGCCAGCGGCGGCGTCGCGAGCATCGCCGACATCGAGGCGCTGACCCCGCACGCCGTCGACGGCATCGAGGGCGTGATCACCGGTCGCGCGCTCTATGACGGGCGGCTCGACCTCGCCGAGGCGCTGAAGGTGGCACGGGGATGACCGTCCGGGTCCGCGTCATTCCCTGTCTCGACGTCGCCGGCGGGCGCGTGGTCAAGGGCGTCAACTTCGTCGACCTCGCCGATGCGGGCGATCCGGTCGAACAGGCGCGGGTCTATGACGCGGCCGGCGCGGACGAGCTGTGCTTCCTCGACATCACCGCCAGCCATGAGGGGCGCGGCACGATCCTCGACGTCGTCGCGCGGACGGCGGCGGTGTGCTTCATGCCGCTGACGGTCGGCGGCGGCGTCCGCAGCGCCGACGACGCGCGTGCGCTGCTGCTCGCGGGGGCGGACAAGGTCGCGGTCAACTCGGCGGCGGTGGCGCGGCCCGAGCTCTGCGCCGAGATGGCCGAACGCTTCGGCGCGCAATGCGTGGTCGGCGCGGTCGACGCGCGCAATGTCGGCCCCGGCAGATGGGAAATCTACACCCATGGCGGCCGCAAGCCGACCGGGATCGACGCGGTCGAGCATGCGAAACGCCTCGCCGCGCTGGGCGCGGGCGAGATATTGCTGACCTCGATGGACCGCGACGGCACCCGCGACGGCTACGATCTGGCGCTGACCCGCGCGATCGCCGATGCGGTGCCGGTGCCGGTGATCGCGAGCGGCGGGGTCGGTAATCTCGACCATCTCGTCGAGGGCGTCACCAGCGGCGGGGCCAGCGCGGTGCTCGCCGCCTCGATCTTTCACTTCGGCCAGTACAGCGTGGCCGAGGCGCATGCGGCGCTTCGCGCGGCTGGCCTGCCGGTGCGCACCGGCGCGACGGAAATCACGGGGTCCCGTCGCGGATCATGATGCGAATCATGCGTGCGCTGCAGCATGCATGTTCATGACGGGACCGTTCCGAAGATGTGGTTTGCAGTGCCGGGCCCTCACGGCGCCTGTGGATAAGTCGCAGACCACCGCACGACGAAAACGACTCGCCGCTTGTTAGGATTTTGGCAACCCTAACGGGGTTCCCTGCGCCCGACAGTGATGCCTATCACAGCGTCACGGGACGGGTGGGGAACTACCAGATGATTAAAACGATGCGCGCGATTGTCGGTTCCATGCTGCTTGCAGGCATGACTCTCGCCCCGTCGGCGGCCAATGCGCAGATGATCCAGTGCGCGCCTTTCGCCCGCATGTTCTCCGGCATCCAGCTGTTCGGCGCCGCCGCGTCCTGGTGGAATCAGGCGGTCGGCAAATATCTCCGCGGCGATACCCCGATGGTCGGCGCGGTGATGGTGTTCAAGGCGATCGGCTCGATGCGCTCGGGCCATGTCGCCACCGTCACCCAGGTCGTCAGCGATCGGGTCATCAAGATCACCCACGCCAACTGGTCGATCATCAACGGCCGGCGCGGCCAGGTCGAGCGCGACGTGACCGTCGTCGATGCCTCGCCCAACAACGACTGGAGCCGGGTGAAGGTCTGGTTCGCGCCGATCGGCAAGGTCGGCACCACCGCCTATCCGGTCAACGGCTTCATCTACAAGAAGGCCGGCTCGAGCACCGCCGACGCCGTCGAGACGGTCCAGGGCTGAGCGCTCTGGCGAGCCGGCGGGTTCCGTCGCTCTCCTCCATCCCATGAAGGTCACCGCAGCCAAGGCTGGGGTTTCGGGCGCTGTGCGAAAAGCGCGTTGAGAGGCCAGCCTGCGCTGGCATGAGGGCCTGGGAGAGGGCTCCCCTCCACTCCCTATTTCCAGTCGACGATCGTCCAGTTGCGCCGCTTCGCCTCCGCGCGCAGGCCGGCATGCGGGTTGGCGGCGATCGCCTCGTCGGCCCAGGCGAGCACCGGCACGTCGGAGACATGGTCCGAATAGAAGCGGATGTGGCACTGGCTGCGGTCGAGCTTCTCCAACCCCATCCACGCCTCGATCATGCGGAGCTTGGCGGGGCCGTAGCAATTCTCGCCGTCGACCTTGTGGCTGACATAGTCGTCGATGCCCCGGATCGCACCGGTCGCGACCACGTCGTCCATGCCCAGCTTCGCCGCGATCGGCTCGACCCAGATGCGCGACGAGGCGGTGGCGAGGACGAGGCGGCGGCCGGCGGCGCGATTCTCCGCGAGGCTGTCCAGCGCGCCCGGCAGGATGTTGTGGCGCATCACCTTCTCGGCGAAGCTCTCGGCGATCGGGATCAGCGTGGCGGCCGGGATCCGCCGGCCGATCAGCATCGCCTGGTTGAGCTCCTTGACCCGCTTGCGCTCGATCAGCTTCGCCACATAGGCGAGCATCACCATCGCCGCGAACGGTACGAAGACCAGCCGCCACGGCGCCAGCCGCAGCGCCGCATGGATCATGAAGGGGGTGAAGGTGCCGGTCCGCGTGATCGTGCGGTCCATGTCGTAGATGGCGAGTTCGGTCATCGGGGCGCTCTATAGGCAGGTATCGGGGGCGGGAACAATCGGCCAAGGAACTATCGCGTCGCGCACTCATTCATTTCGGATGCTTGCCGATCCCGCGCTTTTCGATCACCTGTGGGCACGATGACCGCGCCGGCAGACTTTCGCTACGACCAGCATGTGCTGTATTTCAGCGGCGAACTCACGCTCGCGCGGATCGGAGACCTGTCGCGGCGGCTGGAAACGCTGGGCGAAGTGCCCCGGACGATCGACCTGGGCGAGGTCGACCGAATCGACACGGTCGGTGCCTGGCTGGTCCACCGCATCGCCCGCGAGCACCAGGTCGAGGTGGTCGGCGCCGACGAGGATGTCTGCCAGCTGCTCCGGCAGATCGCCGAGGCCGACAAGCCGCTCAAGATCCGCCCCGATTCGAGCCCCCCCTTCGTCCGCGTGATGCGCGAGATCGGGGACGCGACCTCGGTTGCCGGCCATTCGCTGATCGGGTTGGTCGGCTTCTTCGGCGCGGTCCTGGTCGGGCTGTGGGGGCTGGTCACCCACCCGCGCCGGTTCCGCTACAACGCGATGGCGCGCCAGTTCGAGGTGGTCGGGGTCAAGGCGCTGGCGATCATCGGGCTGATGAGCTTCCTGATCGGCATCGTCATCGCCCAGCAGGGCGCGGTCCAGCTGCGCCAGTTCGGGGCCGAGGTGTTCGCGGTCAACCTGATCGGGCGGATCACCCTGCGCGAACTGGGCGTGCTGATGACCGCGATCATGGTCGCCGGCCGCTCGGGCAGCGCTTTCGCCGCGCAGCTCGGCTCGATGAAGCTGGCCGAGGAGGTCGACGCGATGCGGACGATCGGGGTGTCGCCGATGGAGGCGCTGATCCTGCCGCGCATCCTGTCGACCGTGGTGCTGATGCCGCTGCTCGGTTTCTATGCCGCGGTGATCGCGATCATCGGCGGCGGCATCTTCTGCTGGATCGATCTCGATATCCCGCCGATCACCTATGTCCAGCGCATCCGCGAGGTGGTGCCGATGACCGACCTGTGGGTCGGACTGATCAAGGCACCGGTGTTCGGCATGCTGATCGCGCTGTGCGGCTGCTATCAGGGCATGCAGGTCGAGGGCAATGCCGAGCAGGTCGGCCTCAGGACCACCGCCTCGGTCGTCCAGGCGATCTTCCTCGTCATCGTCCTCGACGCGGTGTTCGCGGTGTTCTTCAGCTCGATCGGGTGGATCTGATGGGTATGTTTCTCCTCCGTCCGCCCGCGTCAGGGATGGGCCGCTGATGGCACGGCTCAACACCGCCGATCATGATACAATCATCCACGTCGCCGGGCTGCGCAACGCGTTCGGCGACCAGGTCGTCCATGACGGGCTCGACCTCGATGTGCGGCGCGGGGAGATCATCGGCGTCGTCGGCGGCTCGGGCACCGGCAAGTCGGTGCTGATGCGGTCGATCATCGGCCTGCAGCCGCCCCAGGCCGGCGAGGTCGAAGTGTTCGGCGAATCGATGATCGGCCGCGAGGAATATGAGGCGAAGCAGGTCCGCAGCCGCTGGGGCGTGCTGTTCCAGGGCGGCGCGCTGTTCTCGACCCTGACCGTGGCCGAGAATGTCCAGGTGCCGATTCGCGAATATTATCCCGAGGTCGACGCCCAGCTGCTCGACGAGATCGCCGCCTACAAGGTGGCCATGTCGGGCCTGGCACCCGAGGCCGGGCCAAAATATCCGTCCGAGCTGTCGGGCGGCATGCGCAAGCGCGCCGGACTCGCCCGCGCGCTGGCGCTCGATCCGCAGCTGCTGTTCCTCGACGAGCCGACCGCCGGACTGGACCCGATCGGCGCCGCCGCCTTCGACGAGCTGATCCGCTCGCTGCAGCGGACGCTCGGCCTGACCGTCTTCCTGATCACCCATGATCTCGACACGCTGTACGCGATCTGCGACCGGGTGGCGGTGCTTGCGGACAGGCGCGTGATCGCGGTTGGAACGATCCCGGAACTATTGGCGTTGGACCATCCGTGGATTCAGGAATATTTCAACGGTCCGCGCGGGCGGGCGGCGGCGGATGCCGCCGGGCGCGCTACAGCAGGGGAAGCCGGGAAGTGAGCAACTGATGGAAACCCGGTCGAACCATGTACTGGTGGGCGGCGTCGTGCTGGCCATGCTCGTCGCGCTGCTCGTCTTCATCGTCTGGCTGGCGGGGTTCAACACCGCCAGCAACCAGCGCTACGACATCTTCTTCAAGACGTCGGTCGACGGCCTCGCCAAAGGATCGTCGGTCAACTTTTCGGGCGTGCCGGTCGGCAAGGTCGAGGAGATCAAGCTGCTGCCCGACAGCCCCGAATTCGTCCGCGTCCGCATCGCCATCGACCAGGATTCGCCGATCCTGCAGGGCACCACCGCGACGATCGCCGGCGTCGGCTTCACCGGGGTCAGCCAGATCAACCTCGACGGCGCGGTCACCGGCGCACCGCCGATCGTCGAGCCGGGGCCCTATGGCGTGCCGGTGATCCCGACCAAGCCGGGCGCGCTCGGCGAACTGCTCAACTCGGCGCCCGAGCTGCTCAACCGCATCTCGACCCTGACCGCGCGGCTGACCGAGCTGCTCGACGACAAGAACCAGAAGTCGATCAGCGGCATCCTCGCCAATGTCGAGCGGCTGTCGGGCGACCTCGCCAACCGCGGTCCCGAGATCGCGGCGGCGATCGTCCAGCTCAAGGCGACGATGGAACAGGCGGGCCTCGCCGCCGAGCGTGTCGGCGCCCTCGCCGAGACCACCAATGGCGTGATGGCCAGCGACGTGAAGCCGGCGATGGCCAACCTCAACAAGGCCACCACCTCCGCGCAGCACACGCTCGAATCGCTCGACGCCGCGATCACCGATGCCCGGCCCGGCATCAAGGCCTTCTCGACCCAGACCGTCCCGCAGATCAACCAGCTCGCGCGCAACCTCGCCGAGATGTCGGAGGCGCTCGGCGCCATCTCGACCAAGCTCGACCGGGGCGGCGCGGGCGCCGTGCTCGGCGGGTCGAAGCTGCCCGACTACAAGCCAAGGAACTGACAGCATGTTGCGCCGCTCGCTCATCGCGCTCACCGCCGCCGGCCTGCTGACGGGCTGCATCAGCCTCGGCGGGGATCCGCCCGAACGGCTGATGAGCCTGACCCCGACCGCCAGGATCGCCGCCGGCGCGGGCAAGGTCACCCGCGACACCCAGGCGATCAGCGTCGCGCCGCCCGCGCTGCCCTCGGCGCTGCGCAACCAGCGGATCGCGGTGCAGACCGGGGCGGCCTTCGCCTATCTGCCCAAGGCCGGCTGGGTCGACACCCCCGCCATGCTGTTCCGCTCGGTCCTCGCCGAGACGATCGAGGCGAAGACCGGCCGCTTCGTGCCCGACCAGCGCAATGGCGCGATCACCCCCGACACCCGCCTGGGCGGCACCCTCGCGGCGTTCCAGCTGCTCGGCGGCCAGGGCAAGGTGCTGGTGATCTTCGACGCGACGATCGCGAAGAGCGGCTCCGACGAGATCCGTACGCATCGCTTCGAGGCGACCGTCCCGGTCGCCGGGGAGGACGCCCCCTCGGTCGCGGCGGCGCTCAACGAGGCGGCGAACGGCATCGCCGGCGACGTGGCGGACTGGATCGGGACGAACTGACCGCTCGCCCGTCATGCCAGCGAGGCTGGCATCCATGTCCGTCGTCTCCTTGGATGCCATCGGGCTGATGAGAGACATGGACCCCAGCCTTCGCCGGGGTGACGCTGAAGGGATCTGACGGCGCTTGCGCAAACGCCACCGAAAGTCCCTGCTTTCACCGCCATCACGATCTCGCCTCAGGCGGCTTGCCCCGCAGGCCCCTTCGCGGGCATAAGCCGCGCTCCGCAAACCCGAGGATAGTGTTTCTCCCATGTCCGATCTTCTCACCATCACGCTTCCCGACGGCTCGGTGCGCGAAGTGAAGACGGGCACTACTCCCGGCGAGATCGCCGCCGCGATCGGTCCCGGCCTCGCCAAGGCGGCAATCGCCGCGCGCGTCGACGGCGAACTGCGCGACCTCGGCCGGCCGCTGGAGAAGGATTCGACCCTCGCGCTGGTGACGGCGCGCGACGAGGCCGACGCGCTCGAACTCGCCCGGCACGACTATGCGCACGTACTGGCCGAGGCGGTGCAGAGCCTGTTCCCGGGTACGCAGATCACCTTCGGCCCGTCGACCGACGACGGCTTCTATTACGACTTCGCGGCCCCGCCGGGCCGCGGGCCGTTCACCGACGAGGAGCTTCCCGCGATCGAGGCGGAGATGCGTCGCATCATCGCCGCCGACAAGCCGCTGCGCCGCGAGGAATGGAGCCGCGAGCAGCTCGTCTCGCGCTGGAGGCAGCAGGGTGAGAGCTTCAAGGCCGAATGGGCCGCCGAACTGCCCGGCGACGAGCCGCTGACGGTCTATTGGTCGGGCCTGCCCGGTGCTGACGACTCCTGGCTCGACATGTGCCGCGGGCCCCATCTGCCCTCGACCGGCAAGCTCGACCCGGCGGCGTTCAAGCTGACCCGCGTGTCGGGCGCCTATTGGCGCGGCGACCAGAAGAACGCGATGCTCAGCCGCATCTACGGCACCGGCTGGCTCAACAAGAAGCAGCTCGACGCCCACCTGACCCGGCTCGAGGAAGCCGCCAAGCGCGACCATCGCCGGATCGGCCAGGATATGGACCTGTTCCATCTCCAGTCGGAGGCGCAGGGCTCGGTCTTCTGGCATCCCAAGGGCTTCCGGTTGTGGCGGGTGCTCGAGGCCTATATGCGCCGCCGGCTCGACGCCGCCGGCTATGTCGAGGTGAAGACCCCGCAGCTGATGGACGCGCGCCAGTGGGAGCAGTCGGGCCACTGGGGCAAATATCGCGAGAACATGTTCGTCGTCCCCGACGAGATTCCCAATACCGAGGAGGAGGGACCGGTCCTGACCGGCGAGGGCGACCTTATGGCGCTCAAGCCGATGAACTGCCCGGCGCACATCCTGATCTTCAAGCAGGGGATCAAGAGCTACCGCGACCTGCCGATCCGCATGGCCGAGTTCGGCTGCTGCCACCGCAACGAGCCGCACGGCGCGCTGCACGGCATCATGCGGGTGCGCCAGTTCACCCAGGACGACGCCCATATCTTCGTTCGCGAGGACCAGCTGATCGGCGAGATCAGGGATTTCTGCGACCTGCTCGACGCGGTCTATCGCGATCTCGGTTTCGAGAACTACGCGATCAAGCTGGCGCTGCGCCCCGAGAACCGTTTCGGTTCCGAGGAGATGTGGGACAAGGCCGAGCAGACCCTGCGCGACGCGGTCGCGGCATCGGGCCGCGCGACCGAGGCGTTCGGCTGGGAGGAACTGCCGGGCGAGGGGGCGTTCTACGCGCCGAAGCTCGAATTCCACCTGACCGACGCGATCGGCCGCACCTGGCAGGTCGGCACGATCCAGGCCGACACGGTGCTGCCCGACCGGCTCGACGCTTCCTATGTCGGCGAGGACGGCGAGCGCCATCGGCCGGTGATGCTCCACCGCGCGATCCTCGGCACCTTCGAGCGCTTCATCGGCATATTGATCGAGCATCATGCCGGTCGCTTCCCGCTCTGGCTCGCGCCGGTGCAGGCGGTGGTGGCGACGATCGTCTCCGACGCCGACGGCTATGCCCGCGAGGTCGAGGCGAAGCTGGCGGCGGCGGGCCTGCGCGTCGAGAGCGACCTCCGCAACGAGAAGATCAACTACAAGGTGCGCGAACATTCGCTCGCCAAGGTCCCGGCGCTGCTGGTCGTCGGCAAGCGCGAGGCCGAGGAGGGCACCGTCGCGATCCGCCGGCTGGGCGAACAGGCGCAGACCGTGCTGCCGATCGACGAGGCGATCGCCGCGCTGCTGGCGGAGGCGACCCCGCCCGACCTGCGGCGCGCTTGAGCCGTCCACGCGGGAGCGGGGAGGAAGAGGCATGGTCGAATCGAGCCGTCGTGACTGCTTGATCAGCGGCCTTGCCTTCGCCACCCTCGCCGCGGCGCCGGCCCTCGCCGCACGGGAGGACGAGAATATGTACGGACTGATCGGACGGATGATCGCCCAGCCGGGCCAGCGCGACGCCCTGATCGCGATTCTGCTGGAGGGCACCGACTCGATGCCGGGCTGCCTCAGCTATGTCGTCGCCAGGGACGCGAAGGACGAGAACGCCATCTGGGTGACCGAGGTGTGGGACAGCAAGGACAGCCATGCCGGCTCGCTCGCGCTGCCCGCCGTCCGCGCCGCGATCGCGAAGGGAAAGCCGCTGATCGCGGGCTTCGACGCGTATAACGAGACGGTTCCGATGGGGGGCGTCGGCATCCGCTGACGCATGCCGGACACAGGCCGCGACAAAGCTTCGTTGCCCGTTTGCCGCCATCTTCCAAATTGCCGCGTTAAGGCTTATATCGCGCCCCTCAGACCACCATAGGAGATATTGCTATACGTCCCCCGATGATGCGCCGCCCCCTGGGGCAGCCGCCCATGCCGCTCAATGGCCCGCGCTATAACGAGTTCATCCAGTCGCCCAAGGTGCGGGTGATCGATGAAGAGGGCGAGAATCTGGGCGTGATGTATACGCGCGAGGCGATGGAGCAGGCCCAGTCGGTCGGGCTCGACCTGGTCGAGGTGTCGCCCAACGCCGATCCGCCGGTGTGCAAGTTCCTCGATGTCGGCAAGTTCAAGTACGAGGCCCAGAAAAAGGCCAATCTTGCCCGGAAGTCGCAGAAGACGCAGGAGATCAAGGAGATCAAGATGCGTCCGAACATCGACGACCACGACTATGAAACCAAGATGAAGAAGATCCACGAGTTCATCGACGAGGGCGACAAGGTGAAGGTCACCCTGCGCTTCCGCGGTCGTGAGCTCGCGCATGGCCAGCTGGGCATGCAGGTCCTTCAGCGCGTCCAGGCCGACATGGTCGAGACCGCCAAGGTCGAGCAGTTCCCGCGCATGGAAGGCCGCCAGATGCTGATGGTGATCGCGCCGAAGTAATTCGGCCGTTCGTCGATTGTCCGTCGCCATTTCCCCTTGCTCGCATGCGTCATCCCGGCGGAGGCCGGAATCTCATGAGAGGGGAGAAGAGCGGGCCGCAAGAACCTCCCGAGATCCCGGCCTCCGCCGGGATGACGGTTTTCACCGCCGCGCCAGCCGTCCGTCGGCCCAGCGCAGCGCATGGCCCAGCGCCAGGAACAGCAGCCCGATCCCCGCGACATTCGCGAGCACCGCGGGATAGCCCAGCTTGCCGACGTCCATGAACGGATAGGGATACCAGCCGCCAACCGCGCCATGGACGAGCGTCCACAGCGCATAGCCGAGCGGGTAGAGCAGCCAGCGCAGCGGTGCCGTGCGGTCGATCGCCCCATGTGGCGCGAAGGCCAGCCAGCAAGCGGTCCACGCCGCCGGGACGATCTGGTGCACGAGGGTGTTGGCCCACCAGCCGATCGCGCCGGGCAGCACCACGTCGCGTAGCAGCAGATGGTAGATCAGCGCGACGACGAGGATGTCGAGCGTCACCATCGTCCGCCACGCCGGCCGCCCGGCCGGCGCCGCGAGCCTTTCGCCGCCCAGTGCGATGGCGAAGGCGCTCGCCGCGACCAGTATGTTGGTCAGGATGGTGAAATAGCTGAGGAAGCGGATGCTGCGCACCGCCACCTCGCCGGCGTGGCCGAGCACCACGACATAATGGAGCACGACCCCGGTCGCGGCGAACAGCGCCACGGCGCCATGGGCGGCGCGCCGGATGCTTCCGCCCGTCATGCGTCGGCGGGCGGCTCCCACAGCTCGATCGCATGGCCTTCGGGATCATGGATGCGGGCGAAGCGGCCGGTTTCGGGCGAATCCCATTCGGCACGCGTCTCGACGGCGATGCCGGCGTCGCGCAGCTTCGCGGTCAGCGCATCGAGACCCGCCACGCGCAGGTTGAGCATGAATTGCTTGTCGGCGGGAAAATAGTCGGTCGCCGCCTTGAACGGCTGGAACACCACCGGTCCGCCGCCGGTCGTCCAGAACCAGGGCGACGCCTCGCCCGTCCCTTCGGCGGCGCAGCCCGCGCCGACGCCGAGATGGTCCCGGTACCAGGCGGCCAGCCCCTCGGGGTCCGCCGCGCGAAAGAAGAAGCCGCCGAAGCCGAGCACGCCCATGATCCGTCCTCCTTGCACGGCGATCATGAACGTTCGGCGACGCGATGGCGAGCCCGGAATCGCGGGCTCGAGACGCGATGCTACCCGGTCATGCGGGTGCCGACTTGCGGATCAGGTAGCGATAGACGCCGATCAGGTTGATCACGAGCAGGACGATGTTCTGCGTACCGATCCCTTCGGCATCGGGTTTCAGGAAACCCCAGCCGATCAGCGTGATCGATGAGGTCACGAAGATCACGAAGCCGAAGCCGGTCCAGCGGCGGCCGAGGTCGAGCGAGACGATCAGTGCGGCGATCGCGCCTGCGACGGCGCCATACCATTGAAGCGCGGCAGTCAGCATCCAGAAAGCATTCCCTTGTCAAAGCCCCGCCCTTGGGGTTCAACCGCCATGTTGCGGGTACGTTCCGGAGCAAGCTGGACGGGGTGCCATGGAAGGCCGGCCGATCTTCTACGATGCCTCGGGACGGCGGCGCCGCCGCTTCGCCCTGGCGATCGCGGCCTTCGCGCTGCTGCTGCTGCTGTCGGCCGCCGCCTTCTTCGGGTCGATCGTCAGGGTCACGCCGCAGCCGCCCCTGCCCTTCGAGGTCGAACGGCCCGCCATCGGCCCGCTCCGCGCCGCCGACCATTCGCTGGTCGGCACCAGCGCCCGCAAGGTCCGCCACATGTGGCGCGACTTCCGCCACCTGCTGGCGAACGGCCGTCCGGCGCGCGGCGCGGCACCGACCGCCTATGCCTTCCACGCGCCGTGGGATGACGCCTCGGCCGCCTCGCTGGCGCGCCATGTCGACGACATCGACTGGCTGATCCCCGGCTGGATCTCGATCACCGGGCCCGACCATAAGGTCACCAGCTTCGCCGATGCGCGCGGGAAGGCGATCATCAGCCATGCCCGCCATCGGCCCAGGCTGATGCCGATGATCCAGAACGCGCTGGAGGGTAGCTGGGACGGCCCCGGCATCGCCGCGTTGCTCCGGGACCCGAAGGCGCGCGGCGCGACGCTCGACCGGGTCGCCACGCTGTTGGCCGAGAACCAGGCAAGCGGGGTCTTCTTCGATTTCGAGGAACTGCCCGCCGACGCCCACCCCGCCTATCGCGCCTTCCTGGCCGAGGCGCGCCGGCGCCTGCCCGGCATGCAGATCGCGATCGCCGTGCCGGTCGCCGACGACGCCTGGGACCTGAAGGCCTATGCGCGGGTCGCCGACAAGCTGTTCCTGATGGCCTATGACGAGCATTCGGAGCCCGGCGATCCGGGGCCGATCGCCTCGCGCCCCTGGTTCGCCGATTCGGTCGCGCGGGCGATACGGGGGCTGCCGTCCGACCGGGTCGTGGTGGCGCTCGGTTCCTATGCCTATGACTGGGAGACGGGCGGCGACACCATCGCCCATTCGGTCGAGGATGTCTGGCTGGCCGCCAAAGAGAGCGGAGTCGTGCCGCGCTTCGATCCGGCCAGCGGCAACAGCAGCTTCTCCTATCTCGAAGGCGGGGTGCGCCACGACATCTGGTTGCTCGACGCCGCGGCGATGCACGGCCAGATCGCGGCGCTGCGCTCGCTCGGTCTCAACCAGGTCGGGCTGTGGCGGCTGGGGACCGAGGATCCGTCGATCTGGACGATGTTCGGGCGCCGGTCGGGCGGGGGGCGCCGCCCGCCCTCCGCGCAGGCGATCGAGCAGATTCCGGCCGGCAACACCGTCGATATCGAGGGGTCGGGCGAGATATTGCGAATCGGTGCAGTGCCGGTACCGGGCCACCGCACCGTCGCCACCGACCGCAGCGGCACGATCACCGCCGTCCGCTTCGACCGGCTGCCGACCCCCTATCAGATCCAGCGCACCGGCTATCGTCCGAAGCTCGTCGCGCTCACCTTCGACGACGGCCCCGATCCGGTCTGGACGCCCAGGATCCTCGACATCCTCAAGGCGGAGAAGGTCTCCGCGACCTTCTTCATCGTCGGCGAGAACGCGCTGACCCAGCGGTCGCTGCTCGAACGGCTGGTCGCCGAGGGGCATGAGGTGGGTAGCCATACCTATACCCACCCCAATCTCGCCCAGGCGACCGCCGCGCAGACCGCGCTTGAGCTCAATGCCAACCAGCGGCTGTTCCAGGCCTATACCGGCCGTTCGCTGCGGCTGTTCCGTGCGCCCTATTTCGGCGACGCCGAGCCGACCACCGCCGACGAGATCGTGCCGGTCGAGGAGGCGCAGCGGCGTGGCTATCTGTCGGTCGGCCTCCATGTCGACCCCGACGACTGGAAGCGGCCCGGCGTCGACGAGATCGTCCAGCGGACGATCGACGGGGTCGAGAACGGCAGCGAGGAATTTTCGGGCAACATCGTCCTGCTTCACGATTCGGGCGGGGACCGGGCGCAGACCGTCGCCGCGCTGCCGGTGATCATCCGCGAGTTGCGCGCGCGGGGCTATCGGCTGGTGCCGGTATCGGCGCTGGCGGGCTTGGCGCCGGCCACGGTCAACCCGCCGATCTCGAAGGGCGACCGGCTCGCAGCCGAGACCGACCTGGCGCTGTTCAGCACCCTCGGCTGGATCACCATCGCGATCAAATGGCTGTTCATCGTCGCGATCAGCCTGGGCATCGCCCGCGCGATCCTGCTGTCGGGCCTCGCCCTCGTCCAGGCGCGGCGCGAGGCGCGCACCGTCTTCCCCCCGATCGACCCCGACCGCTTCGTCACCGTGCTGATCCCCGCCTATAACGAGGAGCGGGTGATCGAGCGTTCGGTCCGGCGCGTGCTCGACAGCCGCGACGTCAGGGTCGAGGTGATCGTCATCGACGACGGATCGAAGGACCGGACCAGCGCGATCGTCGCGGAAACCTTTGCCGACGAGCCGCGGGTCCGGCTGCTGACCCTGGAAAATGGCGGCAAGGCCCGTGCGCTCAATCGCGGGCTCGATCTGGTGCAGGGCGACATCGTCATCGCGCTCGACGCCGACACCCAGTTCGAGCCGGCGACGATCGCGCGGCTCGCCCGCTGGTTCGACGACCCGGCGCTCGGCGCGGTCGCTGGCAACGCCAAGGTCGGCAACCGGGTCAACCTCGTCACCCGCTGGCAGGCGCTCGAATATATCACCGCGCAGAATCTGGAACGGCGCGCGCTCGCCCGGCTCGACGCGATGACGGTGGTGCCCGGCGCGGTCGGCGCCTGGCGGCTGGCCGCGATCCGCGCGGTCGGCGGCTATCCGCCCGACACCCTCGCCGAGGACCAGGACCTGACGATCGCGATCCAGCGCGCCGGCTGGAAGGTCGACTACGACCAATATGCCGTCGCCTGGACCGAGGCGCCCGAAAGCGTCCGCGCGCTCGCCAAGCAGCGCTTCCGCTGGGCCTTCGGCACCCTCCAGTGCCTGTGGAAGCACCGCCGGGTGATGGCGAGCGGCCAGCCGCGCGGCCTCGCCCGCATCGGCCTGCCGCAGGCAGTGCTGTTCCAGATCCTGCTCGCCGCGATCTCGCCGGTGATCGACCTGGCGCTGATCGTCAGCCTCGTCGCGACCTGGTTCGAGGTGCAGGCGCATGGCTGGGCGCAGAGCAGCACCGACATCGACCGGATGCTGGCCTATTGGCTGATCTTCACCGCGATCGACCTGCTCGCCGCCTTCATCGCCTTCGCGCTCGAACGGCGCGAGAAATGGCGGCTGCTGTGGCTGCTGATCCCGCAGCGGATCGGCTATCGCCAGATCATGTATTATGTCGTGCTGAAGGCGCTGGCGCAGGCACTGCGCGGACCCCGGGTCGGCTGGGGCAAGCTCGAACGTTCGGGACGGGTGGCGGCGGGCTGAACCGGGGCGTAGCATCGACGTCGAACAGGAGAGGAGACAAGGCCATGGACACTTCCGATACGCGCAAGCTCCGCGAGACGCTCGACCTACTCGGGATCAGGGCGCAGGCGACCGCCGCCGGGATGGTTCAGCTGATGCTCGAGCTTCACCGCGCCGGCGTGCTCGACGATGCCGCGGTCGACCGGATCAAGGATGCGATCTGCGGCGACCTGATGCTGTCCTGCCCGCAGGCGATCGATCGCCGCGAATATGAAGGCTCGCTCCGCCGCCGGCTCGACGCTTTGTTCGCCGGCCACGAGCCGGTCGGCCAAAAGATGCCGGCCTTCGGCGAAAAGGGCGGATAAGCGGGCGATGGCGATGGGGGATGGGGCGGCAGTCGCCCGGCCATGATCGAACGTCGTCCCGGCCTGTTCATCGCGGCGCTGTGCGTCCTGCTCGCCTTCCTCCAGCTCGGGGCGTTTCGCTGGGGGGTGATCACCCCCGACAGCGTCGTCCAGTACGGCCAGGCGGTCAGCGGGATCTATGACGACTGGCATCCGCCGGTCACCGCCTGGATCTGGCGCCAGCTCCTCCGTGTCGCGCCGGGCGGGGCAGGCTTCCTGTTGCTCGACGTCGCGCTCTACTGGGGCGCCACCGGGTTGCTCGCGGAGCTGCTGCGGCGGCGCCACGGCTGGGGCGCGGCGGCGCTGCCGGTCCTGGTCGCGCTGGCGCCGATCCCGTTCGGACAGGTTGGCGCGGTCCTCAAGGATCCGCTGATGGCCTGCCTGCTGCTGATGGCGGCGGTGCTGCTCGCCTGGCGCGAGCAGGGGGCACGCCTGGCCGGATGGATCGCGCTGCCGCTGATCCTGCTGGCGGGCGCGATCCGGATCAACGGGCTGTTCGCCGCTCTGCCGCTGCTGATGCTGGCGGCGCCGGCCGGCTGGCTGCGCCGTCCCATGACTTTTGTAGCGACCGCTACAGGCGCGCTGCTGTTGCTGCTGGCGGCGAGCTGGACGCTCAACAAGGCGATGCTGCGGCCGCATCATGCGCGGCCGATCCTGTCGCTGGTCAATTTCGACCTGGCGGGGATCGTCGCCGAGGGCGGGCCGAGCGGCTATCCCGGCATGGACCCGGCGCGCATCCGGGCGCTGACCCGCCACTGCTACGACCCGCGCCTCTACGGCGCTCGCGACGAGGATGTCTGCGCTGCCGCCGAGGACGGGCTGGAGGCCCATGCCCGGCGCAGCGGCGACAGCCCGGTCGGCATCTGGCTCAACGCGATCATCGCCGCGCCCGACGCCTGGGCGCGCCACCGCCTCGCCCATCTCAACTGGAACTGGCGGCTCGCGGTGCCGGCGGTGCCCGACGACGCGGTCTACATGATGAGCGCCGCCAACGGCTACGGGCTGGAGTTCACCCCCGACACCGGCACCCGCATCGTCGTCGGCGCGGCGCGGGCTATGGCCGTCTCGCCGCTCGGCCGCCCGGCGAGCTGGCTCGCGGTCGCCGTCGGATTGCTGATCGTGGCATCGGGGCTGCGGCAGCGCCGGATCGTCGTCGCGCTGGCGGTCTCGGCGCTGGCCTATGGCGGCGCCTATGCGCTGGTCAGCGTCGCTCCCGACCTGCGCTACAATCTCTGGACGATGCTGGCGGCGATGGCCGGCCTCTGCTTCGTGCTCGCCGAGCGGCCCGCCTTGCCCCGGTGGCGCTGGGCGCTGGCGGTCGCGCCGCTGGTCGCGGTGACGGCGATCGAGCTGGCGGCGCTGTAGGTCCTGACCGGGACTGGAGCGGTTTCGAGGCAGATGGAAACATCTGCCGCCGCAGAAATCGTGGCAAAACAACACGTTATGGCAGACGATCTGATGCAATCAGATCAGCTGCTCTAGCGGCCCAGCAACGCCCGCAGCCCCGCGCGATGGTCGGGATGGCGCGGCGTCCAGCCGAGCAGCCGCTTCGCCCGACCGTTCGCGACCCGGCGATTCTCGCCGTAGAAGGCGCGCGCGGCGGCCGACAGCCCGGCCTCCTCCAGCGGCAGCAATGGCGGCGGCGCCACGCCGAGCAGCTCGCATGCCGCCTCGATCACCGCATTCTGGCTCGCCGGCCGGTCGTCGGCGAGGTTGAAGACTCCCGCCGGGCCGCGATCGACGCTGGCGAGCACCCCGCCGACGATGTCGTCGACATGCACCCGGCTGAACACCTGCCCGGGCAGGTCGATCCGATGTGCCTGTCCGCCGCGCACCCGATCGAGCGGCGAGCGGCCGGGACCGTAGATTCCGGGCAGCCGGAAGACGCGGACCGCGGGGTGCAGCGCCTGCCAGGCCAGGTCGGCGGCGGCGCGCGCGGTGCGGCGGCCGGTGCCGATCGGCGATCCCTCGTCGACCCAGGCGCCGCCGGTGTCGCCATAGACCCCCGAGGAGGAGAGATAGCCGATCCAGCGGGCGCCCGACTCGGCGATCGCCCGTCCATGGCGCGCCAGCACGGGATCGCCGTCGCCGTCGGGCGGGACCGAGGACAGGATGTGGGTCGCCCGGCCGATCGCGGCGGCGACGCCCGCCTCGTCCGCAATCGCCGCACGGCCGATCGTTTCGACCACGAATTCCCGGTCTTGCGCCGCGATCATGATGTGCGATGCTGTATAGCCGGGGCCGAAGACCAGAAGACGTGCCATCCGGCCGGTTTAACCGGCTTCGCGGCCGCAGCCAGCATTGTTTCTGACCAGCGAGAGGACTAGATCGAGGCCATGCTCGACGCTCAATCCGCCGCCGCCAATCCGCCCGTCATCCGCCGCGAGGACTATCGCAGGCCCGACTGGCTGATGCCCGACGTCCATCTCGAATTCCTGCTCGATCCGGCGAGGACGCAGGTGACCGGCCGGCTCGACGTCACCCGCAACGGCAGCCACAACCGGCCGCTGCGCCTCCACGGCGACGGGCTGGTCCCGCTGCAGGTGCTGATCGACGGCGAGACGCAGGCCGATTCCTGGCGGATGGACGGGCCGGACCTGCTGATCGACCTGCCGGGCGACGCGCACCGGATCGAGACGCGGGTCGAGATCTCGCCCGAGGCCAATTCGCAGCTGATGGGGCTCTACGCGTCGGGCGGCAACCTGTGCACCCAGTGCGAGCCCGAGGGCTTCCGCCGGATGATGTTCTTCATCGACCGGCCCGATGTGCTGAGCCGCTACACGGTGCGGATGGAAGCCGACAAGGCGCGCTTCCCGGTGCTGTTGTCGAACGGCGACAAGACCGCGAGCGGCGAGCTCGACGGCGGCCGCCACTTCGCCGAATGGACCGATCCCTTTCCGAAGCCGAGCTACCTGTTCGCGCTGGTCGCCGCCAACCTTGCCGCCAATGTCGACAGCTTCACGACCAAGAGCGGCCGTCCGGTGAAGCTGGCGATCTGGGTGGTGGAGAAGGACCTGCCCAAGACCGAGCATGCGATGGCGGCGCTCAAGGCGTCGATGGCATGGGACGAGAAGGTCTACGGCCTCGAATATGACCTGGGCGAGTTCAACATCGTCGCGGTGGCCGACTTCAACTTCGGCGCGATGGAGAACAAGAGCCTCAACATCTTCAACTCGCGCTACATCCTGGCCGATCCGGAGACCGCGACCGACATCGACTATGACGGCGTCGCGGGCGTGGTCGCGCATGAGTATTTCCACAACTGGTCGGGCAACCGGGTCACCTGCCGCGACTGGTTCCAGCTGTCGCTGAAGGAGGGCTTCACCGTCTTCCGCGACCAGAGCTTCACCGCCGACCAGGGATCGGCCGCGGTCAAGCGGATCGAGGACGTCCGGCTGCTGCGCGCCGCGCAGTTTCCCGAGGACGCCGGGCCGCTGGCGCATCCGATCCGTCCCGAAAGCTATATGGAGGTGTCGAACTTCTACACCGCCACCGTCTACAACAAGGGCGCGGAGATCGTCCGCATGCTCCACACCATGTTGGGGCCGCAGAAATTCCGCGCCGGCTGCGATCTCTACTTCGCCCGCCACGACGGCACCGCCGCGACCTGCGAGGATTTCGTGCTGGCGATGGAGGAGGCGAGCGGCGCCGACCTGGCGCAGTTCCGCCTGTGGTATTCGCAGGCGGGCACCCCGCGCGTCCGCGCCGCGCTGAGCCACGAGCCGGCGGGCGGCCGCGCGCTGCTCACCCTCGAGCAGACGGTGCCGCCGACCCCGGGCCAGCCCGAGAAGCAGCCGATGCCGATCCCGCTCAAGATATCGCTGTTCGGCGAGCTGTCGGCCAAGCCGCTCGAGAGCGAGCGGCTGGTGGTGCTCGACAGCGAGCGGTGCGAGATCCTGTTCGAAGGCATCGCCGAACGCCCGGTGCTGTCGATCAACCGCGGCTTCTCGGCTCCCGTCGTCATCGATTCGGACCGCTCGGTCGCCGACCTCGCCTTCCTGTCCGCGCATGACGACGATCCCTTCGCCCGCTACGAGGCGATGCAGCAGCTGATGGTCGACACGCTGGTCGGCGCAGTCGCGACCGGCCAGGCCGACCATGGCCCGGTGATCGAGGCGGTGCGCAACACGCTGACCGATCCCCGGCTCGATTCGGCCTTCATCGGCGAGACGATGCTGCTGCCGTCCGAAGCCTTCATCGGCGACCAGATGACGGTGGTCGACCCGGTCGCGATCCACCGCGCCCGCGAGGCGCTGCGCCGCGATCTGGGCCGGGATCTCGAGGATGAGTGGCGCGACGCCTATGAGCGGAGCAAGGCCAACCGCTTCGAACTGTCCCCGCAGGCGAAGGGCGCGCGGCGGCTGCGCACGATCGCGCTGGGCTTCATCATGGCGAGCGGCGCCGACGATGCCGCCGGGATCGCGCTGCGCCAGTTCAGCGCGGCCGACAACATGACCGACCGTCAGGGCGCCTTCGGCGTGCTGGCGAACAGCATGGCGGCCGAGCGCGACGTGGCGATCGCGGCCTTTTACGACCGCTTCCGCGACAATGGCCTCGTGCTCGACAAATGGTTCTCGACCCAGGCCTTCTCGATCCGGCCCGACACGCTCGACCGGGTCGAGGAACTGGCGCGTCACCCCGACTTCACGATCGGCAACCCCAACCGGCTGCGCTCGCTGGTCGGCGCGATGTCGGGCAACCAGCTGATCTTCCACGAGGCGGGCGGGCGCGGCTACCGCTTCCTCGCCGACATGCTGCTGAAGGTCGACGGCCTCAACCCGCAGACCGCCGCCAAGCTCGTGCCCCCGCTCGGCCGCTGGCGCCGCTTCGACGAACCCCGCGCGGCGCTGATGAAGGCGCAGCTGCAGCGGATGCTCGATACGCCGGGCCTGTCGAAGGACGTGTTCGAGCAGGTGTCGAAGAGCCTGGCATAGGCTCGTGCGGAGACCAATGGGGACGGCGGAGGCTCTGGGTCAGTTCGGACCAATAAATACTTGACGCAGGTCGCCTGCCATAGTCCGATCGTACCGGGCACATGGGGGGAACATATGGCGGACGATCAGGCGGGCAGCGCGTTCCGGTTCAACGGCGGCTGGCGCGAGTTCGCGCCGATCGCCTTCACCAACCTGTTGCTGATCATCGTCACGCTCGGCATCTACCGCTTCTGGGCGAAGACGCGCGAGCGCCGCTATCTGTGGAGCCGGACCGACTTCATCGGCGATCCGCTCGAATGGACGGGCACCGGGCTCGAGCTGTTCATCGGCTTCGTGATGGTCGTGCTGCTGCTGTTCGTGCCGATCTTCGTCCTCCAGTTCGTCGTGCAGGGACTGGCGATGCGCGGCCAGTTCGGCCTCGCCGCGCTGCTGATGCTGCTGTCCTACACGGCGCTGATCTATCTCTACGGGCTCGCCCGCTACCGGGCGATCCGGTACCGGCTGAGCCGCACCTTCTGGCGCGGCATCCGGGGCGGCAGCGACGACAAGGGCTGGGGCTATGCGCTGACCGCCCTGTGGAAGACGGCGGTGGGCGCCTTCGTCTTCGGCTTCATGATTCCCTGGTCGATGACGAGCCTGTGGAACGACCGCTGGGGACGGCTGAGCTTCGGCAACCAGCGCTTCGCGGCCCGCGCCGCCTGGCGCCCGATCATTGGTCGCTTCCTGCTGTTCTACCTGCTGCCGATCGCCGGCTGCATCGGCGGCTTCAGCCTGCTCGCCGGCAGGCTCGCGCCCGGCACGCCGCCCAGCCCCGCGGCGTTCGGCGCGATCGTCATCGGCGCCTTCGCCGCCTATTTCGCGATGGGCGTCGTCGCGATCGTCTATTATGCGGCGTTCCTGCGCGAGGCGATCGGATCGCTCACGCTCAACCGGCTCGAATTCGCCTTCACCGCGCGGACGATGGACTGGATCAAGCTGATCCTCGGCCATATCGGCCTCGTCATCGTCACCCTCGGCATCGGGCTGGTCTTCATCGGCTACCGCAACTGGTCCTTCTTCATCCGCCATATGGAAGCCAGCGGCGAGGTCGACCTCGCGGGCCTGACCCAGTCGACCACCGAGGAGCCGCGCCAGGGCGAGGGCCTGCTGGACGCGTTCGATGTCGGAGCCTTCTGAGCCGGCGCCCTATGAGCCGCCGGAAGACCGGGCCCCGGCCTGGCTCCACGACGGCCAATCGGCGGTCCGCCACGACGTGACGGTCGCGATCGAGGGCGGCCGGCTCGTCATCGACGGCTTTCCTCCGGCCCCGCTCGACCGTCTGCGCCGGATCGATGCGCGCGGGCTGCAGTTCGCTCGCAAGGACATGCCCGGCTGGCGGCTCGGCTTCGATAGCGAACCGCCGGCGCCGATCCTGTGGCAGCTCCCCGCCGCCGGCCGCTATGGCGGGCCGATCGACCGGATCGGGCTGTGGGGCGCGGCGGCGATCGCGCTGGCGCTGTCGGCGCTGGGAATCCTGGGGGCGATCCAGGGACTCGACCTGCTCGCGCGGCTGATCCCGTTCAGCTGGGAGCAGCGGCTGGGCGATGCGATCGGCGGCGATTTCGGCGAGCGGGCCTGCCACGCCCCGGCGGGCCAGAAGGCGCTCGACCTGCTCGCGCGGCGGCTGTCGACGCCCGGCCGGCCGATGCGGGTGGGGGTGGTCGACATTCCCGTCGTCAACGCCGTCGCCCTGCCCGGCGGGCGCATCCTGATCTTCCGCGGGCTGATCGACGAGGCCAAGTCGCCCGACGAGCTGGCGGGCGTGCTGGCGCACGAGATCGGCCATGTCGAGCATCGCCATGTGATGGTCGCGCTGCTCCGCCGCTTCGGCCTCGGCCTGCTGGTCGGATCGGGCGGCAGCACCGCCGAATATGGCCAGGCCCTGCTCGAATCGCGCTACAGCCGGGCGGCCGAGAGCGAGGCCGACGATTATTCGATCGAGCGCCTGGTGAAGGCGGGGATCAGCCCCGCGCCGACCGCCGCGCTGTTCCAGCGGCTCGGCAAGAAGGAGGCGGCGATGCCAAAGCTCTTCGTCTACATGGCCAGCCATCCGCCTTCGGCCGAGCGGAAGAAGCGTTTCGACGACGCAACGAAGCAGGTGCTATATCCCAGCCCGGCGCTCGACCCGGCGGGCTGGGCAGCGGTGCGGACGATGTGCGGACAGGCGAAGCCAAAGGGCGAGTTCGGACTTCGATTCTGACGCCCGCCGGGCTAAGCCCAACCCCATGACCGCCTATCTCACCCGCCCCGACAAGCCCGCGCTCGCCTACCGCTATCGCCCCGGACGCGGGCCGGCGATCGTCTTCCTGCCCGGCTACCGGTCCGACATGGAAGGCGAGAAGGCGACCGCGCTCGACGCCTGGGCGGGGCGCGAGGGGCGGGCGATGCTGCGGCTCGACTATGCGGGGTGCGGCGCCAGCGAGGGCGCGTTCGAGGATTTCACCCTGGCCGACTGGCGCGACGACGTGCTCGACATGATCGCCGCCTTCTCGCCGGTCGGACCGCTGGTGCTGGTCGGGTCGTCGATGGGCGGCTGGCTGGCGCTGCTGGTCGCGCTGGCGCTGCCCGGGCGCGTACAGGCCATCGTCGGAATCGCCGCCGCGCCCGACTTCACCGACTGGGGCTTCTCGGACGACGTCGTCGCCCTGCTTCGCCGCGAAGGCCGCATCGCGGAGCCGAACGACTATTCCGAGGAACCCTATGTCACGACGCTCGGCTTCTGGGAATCGGGACAGGCCAACCTGCTGCTCGATGCGGAGATCCCCTTCGACGGGCCGGTCAGGCTGCTTCACGGCGAGCGCGACGATAGCGTGCCGGTGTCGATCGCGCTGCGGCTGGGCAGGGCGCTCCGTTCAGCCGACGTGCAGACGGTCCTGATCAAGGAAGGCGACCACCGCCTGTCGCGGCCGGGCGACATCGCCCTGCTGATCGCGACGGTCGCCCAGCTGATGGAGCCCTGATGTTCGTCCTGCTCGCTGCCGCCGCCGCCGCCGCGACCCCGGTGCCGCCCGCGCCGCCCAGCCAGGCGAATCATGGCGCGCGCGGGCGCAAATGCGCCGCGCTGGCGGAAACGAATCCCAATGCGGCGATCGACGAGGCCCGCGCCTGGGGCATCGCCGGCGGCGGCATGGCCGCGCGCCAGTGCCTCGGCATCGCCCAGTCGGCGCTCGAGCAATGGCCGGCGGCGGCCGCGACCTTCGAGGGCGCCGCCAAGGATGCCCAGATCGCGATGGACCCGATGGCGGTGATATTGTGGATGCAGGCGGGCAATGCCGCGCTGGCGGGCGACCAACCGGCCCGCGCGCGCATCGCGTTCGATCGCGCGCTGACCCTGCCCGGCCTGTCCGACGAGATGAAGGGCGAGGTCCATCTCGACCGCGCCCGCGCGGGTGTCGCGGTCAACGACCTTCCGGGCGCGAAGGCCGACCTCGCCGAAGCGACCCGGCTGGTGCCGCGCGACGCGCTCGGCTGGCTGCTCAGCGCCAACCTCGCCCGCCGGATGAAGGACATGCCGCTGGCCTTCGCCGCGATCCGACAGGCGGCCGCGCTGTCGCCCGACGATCCCGCGGTCAGCTATGAGGCGGGCAACGTCGCCGCGGCGGCGGGCAATATGGACGATGCGAAGGCGGCGTGGACGCGGGCCGCGCAGATGGCGCCGAACAGCAATGCGGGGCAGGCCGCCGCGCTGGCGTTGAAGGGCGGGGACCGCGCCGCCCAGCAATGAGCGGCCCGCGCCCGCTGGCCGGAAGATAGCGCCTGCCGGTCCCTCCGGCCCCTTTGCATCGCGAACCGCGCGTCCTAGAGTGGGCGCATGAAATATCTCCACACCATGATCCGCGTCTCCGACCCCGACGAGACGATCCGCTTCTTCGAATTGCTCGGCCTGCGCGAGATCAACCGCATGGAGAATGAGGCGGGGCGCTTCACCCTGATCTTCCTCGCCGCACCGGGCAATGAGGACGCGCAGGTCGAGCTCACGCACAACTGGGACGAGAAGGGCTATGGCGAAGGCCGCAATTTCGGCCATCTCGCCTATCGCGTCGACAATATCTACGAGACCTGCCAGCGGCTGATGGATGCCGGGGTGACGATCAACCGGCCGCCGCGCGACGGGCACATGGCCTTCGTCCGCTCCCCCGACAATATCTCGGTGGAACTGCTCCAGGGCGGCGAGCGCCTCGCGCCGGCCGAGCCCTGGGTGTCGATGCCGAACACGGGCAAGTGGTGAGATGACGGTCGAGATCGTCCGTATCCCGGTGCTCAGCGACAATTATATCTGGCTGCTGCACGAGCCGGTCTCGGGCGAGACGGTCGCCGTCGACCCGGCGGTGGCCGAGCCGGTGCTGGAGGAAGCCGCCCGGCGCGGCTGGACGATCGGCCAGATCTGGAACACCCACTGGCATGGCGACCATATCGGCGGCAACGAAGCGATCAAGGCGGCGACCGGCGCGACGGTGAGCGCACCCGCCGCCGAGGCCGCGAAGATCCCGTCGCTCGACGTGGCGCTGCGCGAGGGCGATTCCGTCCGGATCGGCGCGATCGAGGGGAGGGTGATGGAGGTTCCCGCGCACACCGCCGGGCATATCGCCATCCACCTGCCCAGCGAGGAGACCGTCTTCGTCGGCGACACGCTGTTCGCGATGGGCTGCGGCCGGCTGTTCGAGGGCACGCCCGAACAGATGTTCGCCAATATGGAGCGGCTGGCCGGATTGCCCGACCCGACCCGCGTCTATTGCGCGCATGAATATACCCAGTCGAACGGCAGATACGCGCTGGTCGCAGAGCCCGGCAACGGCGCGATCCGCGAGCGGATGGAGCGGGTCGACGCGGCGCGGGCCGACGGCGAGGCGACCGTGCCGACCACCATCGCGCTCGAACGCGCGACCAATCCGTTCATGCGCGCCGGATCGGTCGAGGAGCTGGCCCGGCGCCGCGCGGCGAAAGATGTTTTCCGCGGCTGATTCCGTCTATGACCGGTGAAGCCCGTTCACAGGACTGATCCCGATTCCCCTTGGGGCCATGGTCGGCCGGGCGGACGGGGTCGAAGGAGAGTCCCATGCCAGAAGCCCGCTCGCTCCTGCCGCTGCTTGCCCTGCCCCTTCTCCTCGCCGCGTCGGACGGCCCGGCGCCGCTCTCCGACAAGGCGATGAAGGAGCTGGCGGGCCGCACGGCCGGCGCCCCCGTCTCCTGCGTCACCATGCGTCGCATCCAGTCGACCCGGATCGTCGACGAGACCGCGGTGATCTACAAGGAATCGTCGCGCCGCTGGTACGTCAACCAGCTCGATCGCGGCCGCTGCGCGCTGCTCCAGCCCAACCGGGTGCTGATCACCCAGCGGACGACGGGCCAGCTCTGCGGCAACGACCTGGTGACGATCGCCGAGCAGACCTCGCCGATCACCTATGGCGCCTGCGGGCTGGGCGAATTCGTGCCGTACACGAAATAGGCGCGAACCTCGTCATTCCAGCGAACGCGCTCTGCTGTCCGGGATGACGCCCGACCTTCACCCCGGTTCGCGCTGGTTGAAGATCGACCAGCCGGTGGCGGCCGCCAGCCGTTCGAGCGCCAGCGAGCCGAGCGTCGAATTGCCGCGCTCGTTGAGGCCGGGGGACCAGACCGCGATCGAGGCGATCCCCGGCACCACGCAGAGGATGCCGCCGCCGACCCCGGACTTGCCGGGAATGCCGACACGGAAGGCGAACTCGCCCGATCCGTCATAATGGCCGCACAGCATCATCAGCGCGTTGATGCGCCGCGCGCGCATCGGCGACACGATGTTGAAGCCGGTGTCGGGATGCTGCCCCTCGTGCATCAGGAAGCGGCCCGCCCGGGCGAGCTGGCGGCAGGTCATCGCCAGCGCGCACTGGTGGAAATAGACCCCCAGCACCTGGTCGACCGGATGATCGATATTGCCGAAGCTGCGCATGTAATTGGCGAGCGCGGTGTTGCGGAAGCCGGTCTCCGCCTCGCCCTTCGCGACCTCGTCGTCGATGCCGATGCCGTCGTCGCCGGCAAGGTCGCGAACGAAGCGCAATATCTCGCCGATCGCTTCCTTGGGCTCATGCCCCGCGAGAACCACGTCGGAGACGACGATCGCCCCGGCGTTGATGAAGGGATTGCGCGGGATTCCATGCTCGGCCTCGAGCTGGACGATCGAGTTGAAGGCGTTGCCCGACGGTTCGCGCCCGACCCGCTTCCACAGCGCGTCCCCCACCTTGCCGAGCGCGATGGTGAGCGCGAACACCTTCGACACCGACTGGATCGAGAAGGCGATATCGGCGTCGCCGGCCGCATGGACCTTGCCGTCGTGCGTGGTGACGGCGATGCCGAAATGCCGGGGATCGACCCGCGCGAGGCCGGGGATATAGTCGGCGACCTTGCCGCGGTCCTCGCGGGCGGCCATTTCCCCGGCGATGCGGTCGACGATGGCCTGGAGATCGGGCGCGGCGGTCACCGGCATGTCCGTCGCTCTCCCTGGCTGGCTTTCCCGGCGGCGATCAGACCCGCATCGGCATGAGCACGTAGAGCGCGGGCGCCTTGTCGTTCTCGCGGATCAGGGTGGGCGCGGCGGCGTCGGCGAGGTGGACCTCGACCGTGTCGCCGTCGATCTGGCCGAGGATGTCGAGCAGATAGCGGGCGTTGAAGCCGATCTCGAAGCCGGCGGCGGTGTAATCGCCGGAGACCTCCTCGGCGGCGGTGCCGTTCTCGGGGCTGGTCACCGACAGGGTGATCTTGTCGCGATCGAGCGCCATCTTCACCGCGCGGGTCTTTTCCGAGGCGATGGTGGCGACACGGTCGACGCCTTCCATGAAGCTCTTCGGATCGATCCTGAGCAGCTTGTCGTTCGCGGTCGGGATCACCCGGTTATAGTCGGGGAAGGTGCCGTCGATCAGCTTGGAGGTCAGGACCGCGGTGCCGAGGCCGAAGCGGATTTTCGTCGACGACAGGGTGATGTCGACCGAGCCGTCGAGCTCGTCGAGCAGCTTGCGCAGCTCGCCCACGCATTTGCGCGGGATGATGATGTCGGGCATCCCCTCGGCACCGTCGGGGCGCGCGATGGTGACGCGGGCCAGGCGGTGCCCGTCGGTTGCCGCCGCCTTGAGCACCGGCGAACCTTCGTCCTGGACATGGAAGAAGATGCCGTTGAGATAATAGCGGGTCTCTTCGGTCGAGATCGCGAAGCGCGTCTTGTCGATCAGCTGCTTGAGCGTTTCGGCGGGCAGCTCGAACTTGGTCGGCAGCTCGCCCTCGGCGATCATCGGGAAATCGTCCTTGGGCAGGGTCTGCAGGTTGAAGCGGGCGCGGCCCGCGACGATCTGCATCTTGCCGTCGGCGGCCGAGAGCTGGACCTGCGATCCTTCGGGCAGCTTGCGGGCGATGTCGAACAGCGTGTGCGCCGACACGGTGGTGGCGCCCGGCTGCTCGACCGCGGCCGCGACGGCCTCGACGATCTGCAGGTCGAGGTCGGTCGCCATCAGCCGCAGCGTGCCTTCGGCGGTCGCCTCGATCAGCACGTTCGACAGAATCGGGATGGTATTCCGGCGCTCGACGACCGACTGGACGTGACCCAGACTCTTCAGAAGCGTCGCGCGTTCAATCGTAGCCTTCATGGATTGCCCCGGCATCCCCAACGTTAAGCGGACGATGGTTATAGCGCGGCTTTACGGCCCCGCCAGCCTAAAGCGTCAGACGCCGGCATAATTCGCGGGGTCGGTCGCTTGCTCCGTCGCCTCGCCCCCGCGTCTCGGTTCGTCGTCCCGGCTCGCGCGGCGAGACGGGAGCAAATCGGCGGACGTCGGCAAGGAAAAAGGGCCCGGCGTCCCGCGCCGAGCCCTTTCCCGCACCGTCGCCGTCGCGATCAGAAGCGCATGCCGAAGCCGGCAACGACCTGATGGCGCGAGAAGCCCTGCTCATAGTTCGAATAGCGATATTCGGTCTTGATGAAGCTGTTGGGGCTCAGCGCATATTCGGCGCCCGCGCCGACGCGGAAACCGTCGAGGTTGGTTTTGTCCAGCGTGATCTGGCCGGTGCCGTCGTCACCGGTCAGCTTCGCGCGGGCGTTGGTGTAGCCGCCCTTGGCATAGAGCAGCGTGCTGCCCCCGATCACCTTGCCGACGCGGCCGCCGACATAGAGATCACGACCGGCCTTGGCGCAGAGGCGCGGATCGGCGACGGTGGTCGAGCCGATGCACTGCTTCACGCCCGAATCCGACGCTTCGGCCTCGACGCCGACCAGGCCCATGCCGGTCTGGAAATCATAACCGGCGCCGATACCGTAGGTGACGCCGTCATCATGCCCGTTGTTCTGGACGCGGTCCCAGCCGACGAGACCTTCGACGCGGGCACCGGTGAACGGGGCCTTGTCCTGGGCGAGGGCGGGGGTTGCTGCGCTGGCCGCGAGGAGAGCGGCGACAACGATGCTACGCATAGTATAACTCCATTTATAACCTCGTCTCCGAACAGACTGGAGACGTGGGTGGCCTAGTGCACCAAGCCGCGGGTAGTTGCATGAACGCCAGATAAACAACGGAAATTGTGGCATTTTTGCTACAGGTCAACGATCGAGGGCTTGACAGTTGAAGGTGCGGATTTGCTGGTTGCTTGCCGTCCCGATGATCGTTTCGGCGGCCCCGCCGGGCAGGGTGCCGCTGGGAATCTTTTCGGGCTGGGGCGCCTTTCGGGACGAACAGCCGCCTCGCTGCTACGCGATCGCGATCCCCGAGCGGCGCGGCTCGGGCGAATGGCGCAGCTTCGCGGCTGTCGCGATCTGGCCGCGGCAGAAGATCAACGGCCAGGTCCATTTCCGTCTGCGCGAGCCGCGCCGGCCGAACAGCCCGATCCGGCTCATCTTCGGCGATCGCAGCTTTCCGCTGGTCGCGGCCGGGGTCGACGCCTGGGCGCCGGGCCCGCGCGCCGACGCCGCGATCATCGCGACAATGCGCAGCGGCACCTCGATGCGGATCGCCTGGGTGTCGAAGGAGGGGCGCAACCGCTCCGACGGCTATCTGCTCAAGGGCGTCGCCACCGCGATCGATGCGGCGGCGCTGGGGTGCGCGCGGCGATAGGGCGCCGCCTGGAAGGCGGGGCCTATTCCCGCATCGCCTCGGCGGCGAGCGCGTCGGCCTCGATCAGCAGGACGTCGTCGGCCAGGCCCTGTGCCACCGTCTCGCGGCCGATCAGCACCAGCACCGGCACAGCGAGCGGGGAGACGCGGTCAAGCTGGACATGGACGATATGCTCGGCCGCGCGCTCGATCAGCGCGCCGAGCCGGCCGACGTCGGTCATCTTCGCGCGCGCGTCGGCCCAGGCGGCGTCGAGCAGCAGATGGTCAGGCTCGTAGCGGCGCAGCACGTCGTAGATCAGGTCGGTCGAGAAGGTGACCTGCCGCCCCGACTTCTTCTTGCCGGGATGCTGGCGCTCGACCAGGCCGCCGATCACCGCCACCTCGCGAAAGGCGCGCTTGAGCAGCGCCGACCGCTCGACCCAGTCGACGAACTCGTCCTCCAATATCGTTGCCGAGAACAGGCTGGCCGGATCGGTCACCGGTTCCAGCGAATAGGTGGCGATCGCATAGTCGGAGGCGACGAAGCCGAGCGGGGAGAGGCCTTGGCTCTCCATGCGCCGGGTCAGCAACATGCCGAGCGACTGGTGCGCGTTCCAGCCCTCGAAGCTGTAGATCACCATATAATGGCGCTTTTCGTGCGCGAAGGTCTCGATCAGCAGCTCGTCGGGCGCGGGCAGGCGCGAGCGGCGGCCCTGCACCTCCAGCCATTCGCGGACGTCGTCGGGGAAGCGCGGCCATTCGGAAGGGTCGTGGAGATAGGCGCGGACCCGGTCGGCGAGATGGGTCGAGATCGGCATCCGCGCGCCGCCATAGGTGGGGATGCGCGCCGGCTTCGACGTTGCGCGGACGATCAGGTCGGTGAGATCGATCTTCTGGACCTCGAGCGCCATCCCCATGAAGAAGAAGCAGTCGCCCGGGGCCAGGCTGGTGCCGAAGCCCTCCTCGACCTTGCCGAGGCTGCGGCCGTTCCGGAAGCGCACGTCGAGCATCGGCGCCTCGACGATGATCCCGGCGTTGAGCCGGTGCTGGGCGGCGAAATTGGGATGGCTGAGCCGCCACTCGCCGTCGGGGGTGCGGGCGAGGCGGCGGAATTTCTCGTAGGCCTTCAGCGCATAGCCGCCATTGGCGATGTAATCGAGCACGCGGCCGAACTGCTCGGCCGACAGCGTCGCATAGGGCGCGGCGCGGTTGACCTCGGCGAGGAGCCGTTCGGCGCGGAACGGCCCTGCGCACGCCACCGCCATCACATGCTGGGCGAGCACGTCGATGCTGCCGGGCCGGAACGGGTCGTTGTCGAGCTCGCCCGCCTCGATCGCGTCGAGCGCGGCGCGGCCCTCCAGATATTCGAAGCGGTTGCCCGGCACGATCACCGCCTCGCTCGGTTCGTCGAGCCGGTGGTTGGCGCGGCCGATCCGCTGGAGCAGGCGCGAGGCCCCCTTGGGAGCGCCCATCTGGATGACCATGTCGACATCGCCCCAGTCGACGCCGAGGTCGAGGCTGGCGGTCGCGACCAGCGCGCGCAGCCGCCCCTCGGCCATGGCATTCTCCACCTTGCGGCGCGCCTCCCGCGACAGCGAGCCATGATGGATGCCGATCGGCAGGCTCATCGCATTGACCATCCACAGATCCTGGAAGATCAGCTCGGCGAGGCTGCGGGTGTTGCAGAAGATGATCGTCGTCTTGTGGGTCTCGATCTCCGCCATCACCTGTTGGGCGGCATAGCGCCCCGAATGGCCGGCCCAGGGAATGCGCCCCTCGGGAATCAATATGCCGATCTCCGGCCGCGCGCCCGGCTCGCCCTGCACCAGGGCGACCGCGCCGTAATCGCCGTCGCCCGACAGCCAGCCGCGATAGGCGTCGACATCGGCAACGGTGGCCGACAGCGCAACCCGGCGCATCTGCGGGGCGAGCCCCTCGAGCCGGGCGAGCGACAGCGCCAGCAGGTCGCCGCGCTTGGTGGTCGCGAAGGCGTGGACCTCGTCGATCACCACCGTCTTCAACCCGGCGAACAGCGTCGCGCTGTCGGGGTAGGAGAGCAGCAGGCTCAGCGATTCGGGCGTGGTGAGCAGGATCTGCGGCGGCTTGGTCCGCTGCCGCGCCTTGCGGTCGGACGGGGTGTCGCCCGTCCGCGTCTCCACCCTGATATCGAGCCCCATCTCGTCGATCGGGGTCAGCAGGTTGCGCTGGACGTCGACCGCGAGCGCCTTGAGCGGCGACACGTAGAGGGTGTGGAGCCCGTCCCGCGGCGCCTCGATCAGGTCTACGAGGGTGGGAAGGAAGCCGGCGAGGGTCTTGCCCGACCCGGTCGGCGCGACCAGCAGCGCATCGCGGCCCGCACGCGCGGCGGCGAGCATGTCGCGCTGGTGGCGGCGCGGCGCCCAGCCTTTCGCGGCGAACCAGCCGGCGAGGGGGGCGGGAAGGTCGGTCACCCCAGGCCTTTACCCGTCATTCCAGCGAAAGCTGGAATCTCACTGCCTTCGTGCGTGCCGAGCGGAGCGAGAAAAGTGAGATCCCGGCTTTCGCCGGGATGACGGTGATGGGTTGGCCGCTCAATGCCCGGCCTGCTCGCCACGCTCCAGCCCGGAGGCGGCGAGTTGCGCGTCGATCTGGGCGAGCAGCCGGTCGAGTCCGGCCTGGTCGTTCGCCTCGGCGCGGGCGACGAGGACGTCCTGGGTGTTCGATGCGCGCAGCAGCCACCAGCCGTCGGGGGTGTTGACCCGTGCCCCGTCGGTGCGGTCGACCTCGGCGCCCGAGGCCTCGAGCCGGTCGAGTACCTCCTCGACCACCGCGAACTTGCGGCTCTCGTCGACCTGGAAGCGGAGCTCGGGAGTGTTGACCAGCTTCGGCATCCGGTCCTTGAGCGCTGTCAGCGAGCCGCCGAGCTGGCCGATCGCCTCGATCAGGCGCACCGCCGAATAGAGCGCGTCGTCGAAGCCGTACCAGCGATGCTTGAAGAAGATGTGGCCCGACATCTCGCCCGCGAGCGGGCTGTCGGTCTCGGCCATCTTGACCTTGATCAGGCTGTGGCCGGTCTTCCACATGCACGGGGTGCCGCCCAGCTCGGCGACCCGGTCGAACAGCGCCTGGCTGGCCTTGACGTCGGCGATGATCGTGCCGCCCGGAACCTCCTTCAGCACCGGCTCGGCGAGGATCGAGAGGATCTGGTCGCCCCACGCCACGCGGCCGAGACCGTCGATCGCGCCGATCCGGTCGGCGTCGCCGTCGAAGGCGATGCCGAAATCGAGCTGCTCGGCGGCGACCAGCGCCTTGAGATCGGCGAGGTTCTTCTCCTCGGTCGGATCGGGGTGATGGTGGGGGAAGCTGCCGTCGATCTCGGCATAGAGGACATGGTGCTCGCCGGGCAGCCGGCTCACCAGCTTTTCGAGAATCCGGCCGCCCGCGCCGTTGCCGTTGTCCCAGCCGATCCGGAAGCCGGTGCCCTGGAAGTCCTGGACGAGGCGATCGACATAGAGATCCTCGATGTCGGCGTCGGTCACCGTCCCGCTGCCTTCGTCCCAGTCGTCCTCGGCGGCCATCCGGCCGATCGCCTGGATCTGGTCGGCGAAGAAGGGCTTGTGGTGGAGCACCATCTTGAAGCCGTTATAATCGGCGGGGTTGTGGCTGCCGGTGATCTGGATGCCGCCGTCGACCTCCAGCGTCGCCTCGGCGAAATAGAGCATCGGGGTCGGCCCCAGGCCGGTGCGGACGACGTCGACGCCGCTGTCGGTCAGGCCGCGGACCAGCTCGTCGCGCAGGGATTCGGACGAGACGCGCCCGTCCCAGCCGACCGCGACCCGGGTGCCGCCCGCGCGGCGGACATGGGTCGCGAAGCCGCGGCCGATCGCATAGGCGTCGGCGGGCCCCAGCGTCTTTCCGACGATCCCGCGGATGTCATATTCACGAAGCGAGGTCGGGTCGAAACGATGGGTCAAATCATCCTCCGTGAGGTGCGGTGCCGGCGGGTGCCGGACGGCGGACACGAAACGTGGTTAGCGCTTCCGCAGTTCCGCCAGCAAGATGTCGCGCGCCGCATTGACGCGCCCGGCAAGCTCGGCCGAGCCGCCCTGGTCGGGATGGACCCTGGTCACCAGCCGGCGGTGCGCCGCGCGGATCGCGTCGGGGCCCGCGCCCGGGGCGACGCCGAGCACGCGGCGGGCTTCGTCCATGTCCATCGGAGCGGGCGGAGCGGCCCCGGCCGAGCCGGGCTGCATCAGCAGCCAGATGCCGGGCAGGAACATCGGCAGCGCGATCATCCACGCGCCGCGCGTCAGCAGCAGCAGGGCGCCGACCGCGGACAGCGCGGCGACGAGCTGCTGGCGGCTGAGCCCGCGCCCCCAATACCACCAGGCGACCGCGGCGGCCGCCAGCAGCAGCAGGATCACCCGGCCACCACCTGGCCGGGCGCCTGGCTCGGCGCCTGATGCTGATGCTGCGGCCATTGCGACAAGGCGAGGCCAGACACCATCTCGCGCAGCTCCTGCCGCGCGGCGACATGGCCGAGGCCCGCGTCGCTGCCGATCGCCTTCATGTCGAGCAGGGTCAGCCCCTTCGGAAAGAGCTCGCGGTAGATCACGCGCTCGGACAGGCCGGGGATGACGCGGAAGCCGACCCGCTTGGCGAGGTCCTGCATCGCGTCGGCG
The DNA here is from genome assembly GCF_001428605.1 of Sphingomonas sp. Root720. Classification (GTDB taxonomy): domain Bacteria; phylum Pseudomonadota; class Alphaproteobacteria; order Sphingomonadales; family Sphingomonadaceae; genus Rhizorhabdus. Next base: position 391,184 of record NZ_LMID01000012.1, on the reverse strand, counting down.
ACCCGGCGCATGTTGCGCGCCTCGAGATGCTGGAGGCGGTTGCGCAGCAGCACCCAGTCGACCGTGCCGCCGTCGATCCGCCCGCGCGCCTTGCGCGCTTCCCACACCAGTTCGGCATAGAAGCTGGGGCGATGGATCTTGAAGGTTTCTGGATCGACCTGGCCGATCAGGTCGAGATCGACGAAGCTGTCGTTGATCGGGGTGACCAGCGTGTCGGCGCGGACGATCGCGGCGCGGGCATGCTCGTCGTCGCGGCCGGGCGTGTCGATGACGATGATGTCGTGATCGGCGGCGAAGCCGTCGATCAGCGCGTCGAGCCGATGGCCCTTGGCGGCGTCGAAGGTCTCGAAGGTCGGGGTCGGCAGCGGCAGGCCGGTGCGCTTCGCGGTCGCCAGCCGATTCTCCAGATAGCGGGCCAGGGTCCGCTGCCGCGTGTCGAGATCGATCGCCGCCACCCGGCGCCCGGCCGAGGCCAGCGCGACCGCGACATGGACCGAGGTGGTCGATTTCCCCGACCCGCCCTTTTCGTTGGCGAAGGTGATGAGATGAGCGTTCGGCAAACTATATTCCCTTCACCGCACCATGCTTGATCGCGCAAGCGGCCTTGTCCAAGGAGCGGTTCACTAAACGGGGTCTATAATTGGTGCAAATCGTTCGGAACATAGATGATCTCCGCGAGGAGGTCTCAAAACTGAGGATAAGTGGGGCGCCGGTCGCGCTGGTCCCCACCATGGGGGCGCTTCATCGCGGCCATATCGCCCTGGTCGACGCCGCGCGCAGCCGGGGTTGCCAGGTGGTCGTGTCGATTTTCGTCAACCCCACCCAGTTCGGCCCGACCGAGGATCTCGACGCCTATCCGCGCCGCGAGGCGGCCGATGTGGCCCTGCTCGAAGCGGCCGGCGCGGCGCTGCTGTGGGCGCCCGACGTCGCCACCATGTATCCGCAGGGCTTCGCCACCAGCATCTCGGTCGGCGGGGTCAGCGAGCGCTGGGACGGCGCCGCCCGCCCGGGCCATTTCGCCGGGGTGGCGACCGTCGTCACCAAGCTGTTCGGGCAGGTGAAGCCCGACATCGCCCTGTTCGGCGAGAAGGATTTCCAGCAGCTGGCGGTGATCCGCCGCTTCGTCGCCGATCTCGACATCGCCATCGAGATCGTCGGCGTGCCGACCCAGCGCGAGGATGACGGCCTCGCCCTCTCTTCGCGCAATGCCTATCTCAGCCCCGAGGAGCGCGTCACCGCCCGCACCTTGCCCCGCGCGCTGGGCGAGGCGGCGGCGGCGATCGGCCGGGGCGGCGACGTCGCGGCCGCGCTGGCGGCGGCGACCGCCCGACTGGCCGAGGCGGGCTTCGACCCGATCGATTATGTCGCGCTGGTCGATGCGGCCAGCCTGGAGCCGATCGACCGGCTCGACGGCCAGGCCCGGCTGATCGCGGCCGCGAAGCTGGGCCGTACCCGGCTGATCGACAATCTGGCGGTCGAGGCTTCTTCCTGAGAAGCGCCCACGCCATCGCTCGAGATGCCAGCCTAGGCGGGAACCGGGTTCGCTAAAGAATATCCCCACCGTGCCGTTAACCCTGTCGGGAAATGGCGCGGTCGGCCAGCAGATGACCGCGCCGCTCCCGGGAAAACAGTGGAGCGAGACATGGGTCACAGTCTCAAGTCGCATCAATTCCTGACCGAAGCGCGCCTGCGGGACGCGATCTCGGGAGATATCGACGCCTGCTTCCAGCTCGGCGTCTCCTTTTCGGCGGGGGCCGACGGCTGCCCGCTCGATCTGGTCGCCGCGCACAAATGGTTCAACATCGCGGCGGTCGGCGGCAACATCCGCGCCGCCGAATGCCGCGCCGAAATCTCCGAGGAGATGACCGCGCGCGAGATCCTCGAGGCGCAGCGCCAGGCGCGCGCGATGCTGGGGTTCGGGAACCGCCTGGCCGCGTGATGCGGTTGCCCGTCGTCGGGCGGCCCTCAAACGCCGGGCGCCGGACATCCGTCCGGCTGGGCTTCCTCGCATGAGCTCGGGCGGCCGTTCGGCCTTGGGGGACATAAATGTCCCGACGCAGAGCTTATCGTCGGAGCCCGACAGGGCTCCGCAAGCGCGAACGCGCGCCCGAGCTTATGCGAGGATAGCCAAGGTCACGGATGTGACCGCCGGCGCCTGAGGCGATTCAAACGGAATCACTCCCCCTTCCGGAACGGGGTATAATCCTCCAGCCCCTCGATGTTCGCCTCGATCGCGCGGCGCTCATGCTCGAGATAGTCGGCCACCGCGCGGCGGAAGCCCGGGTGCGGGATGTAGTGCGCCGACCAGGTCGCGACCGGCTCATAGCCGCGCGCCAGCTTGTGCTCGCCCTGCGCGCCCGCCTCGACCCGGGCGAGGCCGCGCGCGATCGCGGCGTCGATCGCCTGATAATAGCAGAGTTCGAAATGGAGGAAGGGGACCTCCTCGATGCAGCCCCAATAGCGGCCGTAGAGCGTGTCGCCGCCGATCAGGTTGAGCGCGCCGGCGATCGGCTGGCCGTCGCGCATCGCCAGCATCAGCAGCACCTTGTCCGCCATCCGCTGCCCGAGCAGCGAGAAGAAGGCGCGGGTCAGATAGGGCCGGCCCCATTTGCGCGAGCCGGTGTCCTGGTAGAAATGCCAGAAGGCGTCCCAGTGGCGCTCCTCGATCGCCGCGCCGGTCAGGTGGACGATCTCCAGCCCCGCGACCGCCGAGGCGCGCTCCTTGCGGATCGCCTTGCGCTTGCGCGATGCGAGCGCGCCGAGGAAGTCGTCGAAGCTCGCATAGCCGCGATTGGTCCAGTGGAACTGGCGGTCGGTGCGGATCAGCCAGCCCGCCGCCTCGAACAGCGGGATCTGATCGGGCGCGACGAAGGTCGCGTGCGCCGAGGACAGGCCGTACTGTTCGACTAGCGCCTCGGCGGCGGCAATCAGCGCGGGGCCGAGGCTTTCGTCGCGCAGCAGCAGCCGAGGCCCCGGTACCGGGCTGAACGGCACCGCGATCTGCAGCTTGGGATAATAGTCGCCGCCGGCGCGCTGCCAGGCGTCGGCCCAGCCATGGTCGAAGACATATTCGCCCTGGCTGTGGCTCTTGGCATAAGCGGGCAGGATCGCGGCGGGGCGCCCGTCGGCGCCGTCGATGACGACCGGCACCGGCTGCCAGCCGGTGCGCGCGGTGGCGCTGCCCGATTCCTCCAGCGCCGCCAGGAAGTCGTGCGAGACGAACGGATTGCCGCCGCCCGCGCAGGCGTTCCACTCGTCCCGGTCGATGCTGCCCACCCCCTCCGCCGTCCGGGCGGTGACGGGCTCTACCATCCCGGTGCCTCGAAGATGATCTGGTCGGCGCAGTCGGCGGCGACCGCCTGTTGCTCGGCCGAGGCGACCGTCCAGGCCAGGATCGGGATGCCGCGCCGGCGCTGGCGCTGGGCGAAGCGGTTGGGCAGGTCGTTGATGTCGATCGCGAGGAATTCGGGCCGGGCGCGCCACATCGCCTTGATCTGCTCGGACCCCGCCTCCCTGGCGTAGACGCTGTCGTCGGACAGCATCAGCCCGCGCGTGATGCGGCTGCCATGCGAGGCGAACCAGCGCGGCACCTCGGGATGGAGCGACATCACCGCCGCCTCCCCGCGATAGCCTTCGATCGCGTGGCGGACGGCGACGCACAGCTGCGAGACATGGCCCTCGATCGTCTTGAGTTCGACCAGCACCGGGGCACGGCCGGCGACCAGGCCCAATATCTCCTTGAGCAGCGGGATATTCTCATCGCTGCCGCGCAGGCGGACCTCGGCGAGATGCTTGCCCGACAGGTGGCGGACCTGGCCGGGCTCTCCCGTCATCCGCTCGATCGTCGGGTCGGCGATGACATAGGCGAGCCCGTCGAGGCTGAACTGGACGTCGACCTTGACGCCATAGCCCATCGACACCGCCGCCTCGATCGCGGCGCGGCTGTTCTCGGGATGGCGACTGCCGTGAAGCCCCTTGTCGGCAAAGGGCGTGCGCGTCAGGAAGCCGACGCGCCGGGCGTCGGAGACCGGAAACCGCCAGCGATCAAAGAGGCCGAACAGCGACAATGGCATCGACCTCCACGGCCGCGCCCAGCGGCAGGACGGGAACGCCGACCGCGCTGCGCGCATGGCGGCCGGCGTCGCCGAACACCGCCTGCATCAGTTCCGACGCGCCGTTGGCGACCTTGGGCTGGTCGGTGAAGTCGGCGGTCGAGGAGATGAAGGCGCCGAGCCTGACGATGCGCTCGACCCGCGACAGATCGCCGCCCAGCGCCGCCTTGATCTGCGCGATCAGCATGACGCCGCAGCGCTTCGCCGCCTCGGTGCCGTCCTCCAGCGTCACGTCCTGGCCGAGCCGCCCGGTGATCAGGCTGCCATCGGTGCGGAAGGGGAGCTGGCCCGAGAGGTGGAGGAGTCCGTTCACCTCGACCGCCGGCACATAGGCGGCGACCGGGGCGGCGGGGGCGGGAAGCACGATCCCCAGTTCGGCGAGACGCGTGTCGATGCTCATGGCGTTTCTTTCCTGTAGTCCCCGCCGACCGTCAAGCGGGCTGTTAACGAAGATGAAGCGACCGCGCGGTCGCGCGCGTCACGCGAAGCGCGATACGATCCAGGGCAGCGCCTCGGCCCAGTCGTCGATCCGGGCATGGGCGTCGGGCGCGGCGGCGCGATGCCGGGCGATGCGCGGCTCGGCAACCATGTGCAGCCGCCACACCTCGGGGGCGTGCCGCGCGACCGAACCGTGATGCTGGGCCAGGTCGTCGACGAACACCGTCGCCGAGGGCCGATATTCTGCGACCAGGTCGGCGACCGGCCGGCCCTTGCCGCCCTGGTTGCACTGTACCCGGTGACGGATGCCGACCGCCTCGAGCTGCGCGACCCGGCCGGCGTGGAACTGGTCGGTCAGGTTGGTGAGGACGACGATGTCGGCCAGCTCGGCGATCGTCGCCAATGCGTGCTGGACGTGCGGGACCAGCGTCTGGCGGTGCATCTCGGTGGTGAAGAACGCGTCGAGCAGCGGGCCGATATGCTCCTCGGCGACCGTGCTGCTGTCGGCACGGCGGGTCAGCGCGGCCGAGAAATCGGGCCGCTCCATCGCGAAGTCGATGGCATGTTCCTGGTCCAGCCACTCGCCGAACGGGGTGACCATGTGGAGCAGCACCTCGTCGCAGTCGGTGATCAGCAGCGGCCGGCCGGTCCTCGCCCGAGAATTCACTGGAGCGCCTCCCGCGCGCGGATCAGGTCGGTGGGGGTCGCGCCGATCGCCTCGGCGCAGGTGACGAGATCGGGCTCGTGCGCCGACAGGAAGTCGAGCAGCGCGCCGAGGACCGCCGGATCGGACGCCCCGGCGCGCAGCGCGTCGGGGGTCAGCCCGGTCAGGTCGAGCAGGCGCTGGGCGCGCGACGGATCGCCCAGCGTCCAGACGAGCGCCTTCAGCCCCGTCACCAGCGGGGCTTCGTCGCTCGATCCACGCAATTTTGCGGGGTTTGTTTCCGAGGAGGGCATGACTTAGGCTCGAAGCTCGGTTAGATGTGGCTGCCGTGGCGAAAAAAGTCCTGATTGTCGAGGATAATGAGCTGAACCTCCGGCTCTTCCGCGATCTGCTCGAAGCGCATGGCGCCGAGGTCAGGACGGTCCGCGACGCGCGCGAGGCGCTCGACGCCATCCGCGTCTTCCTGCCCCATCTCGTGATCATGGACATCCAGCTGCCCCACATCAGCGGGGTCGAGCTGATTCGGATGATGAAGGCCGATTCGCTGCTCGAGGACATCCCGGTGATGGCGGTGACCGCCTATGCCGGCAAGGGCGACGAGAGCCGGGTGCGCGAGGCGGGGGCCGATTCCTATGTGTCGAAGCCGATCTCGGTGTCGCGCTTCGTGCTGGCGGTCGAGGATCTCGCGGGACCGCTCGGCGGGGGATTCGTCCGGGCGGGGTAGGGCGGGCGGGGTAGGGGTTTTTGTCTTAGCCCCCGGACGCCGGGCGCGGGCATCCGCCCCAGGGTCGCGGATGCGACCGCCGGCGCGTGAGGCCAACAGACAAACGAAAACACCCGCCGCGAACGGCGGGTGCTTGCGAAGCCTTCAGGCAAGCGGGCCGGGCGAACCGGCCGGCGGCTTACTTGATCTTGGCTTCCTTGAAGTCGACATGCTTGCGCACGACCGGGTCGTACTTGCGGAAGCTCAGCTTCTCGGTCTGGGTGCGCGGATTCTTCTTGGTGACGTAGAAGAACCCGGTGTCAGCGGTGCTGACGAGCTTGATCTTGACGGTGGTCGGCTTGGCCATGACCCGAAACCCTTAATCTCTGTCAAAAAATAAAGCGGCGTCGCGCGCCGCTGTTCGGATGGGGCCCATAAGGGCGGAAAGGCCCCCGAGTCAAGGATCGTGTCGGCGTCCATCGAAATTCGGCCCATGAAATCCGGCCTATGAAATCCGGCCCATGAGATCGGCCTCGGGAAATCCCGGATCGACGCCATGATCGAACGGATCGATTTGTCCTAGCGAGGATTTTCAGGCGACGTGTCCGCCACCTTTTGTCAAAGTGCTCGTTAGAGAGCCGAATCGAACGGGAGTATCTCATATCATGGCCAAGAAACCCAAAGCCGCACTGGCGACCCCGACCGACCTGACCAGCAACAGCGCCATGAGCGTTGCCGACGCGCTGAACGGCATCCTCGCCGACAGCTTCGCGCTCTACTTCAAGACGAAGAATTTCCACTGGCACGTGTCGGGCCCGCATTTCCGCGACTATCACCTGCTGATGGACGACCAGGCGGCGCAGATCCTCGCGACCACCGACGTGATCGCCGAGCGGGTGCGCAAGACCGGCAACGTCACGCTGCGCTCGGTCGGCGACATCGCCCGCCGCCAGTCGATCAAGGACAACGACGCCGATTTCGTCGCTGCGCAGGACATGCTGAAGGAACTGCGCGACGACAATCTCGCGCTCGTCGCCAAGCTGCGCGAGGCCAAGGAGATCGTCGACGCCGCCAAGGACAATGCGACCAGCGGCATCCTCGACGAGTGGACCGACCAGGCGGAGGAGCGCGCCTGGTTCCTGTTCGAGACCGCGCGGAACGCCTGATCTTCATCCCTCTATCGCGGGACGGGGAGGGGAAGACGGTTGACCGACCGTCTCCTCTCCCCTAACCGCACCTCGTCATCCGGGGAGTAGCCGGCCGTCCTTCGGGGCGGAGATCGCGTCAACATGCTTGGGGGAGACCCCATGGTGCGATCAAGCTCTTGAGCCTTGGCAAGACCGATGACACCGCACCTTCGTCCAGCCGGGCGGGGGGTGCCGGTGTCGTCCGTCAACTGCCAGCCCGGCCGGAACCTTGTCATGGACATCATCCTCGCCTCGACCCTGCTGGTCGCCTTCGCCGAGATCGGCGACAAGACGATGCTGCTCGCGATCATCCTCGCCTGCCGCTTCCGCGCGCCGGTGCCGATCATCCTCGGCATCTTCGCCGCCACCATCGTCAACCACGCGCTCGCGGCCTGGGCCGGCTCGGCGATCTCGGGCCTGCTCGACGGCTATTGGTTCCGCCTCGCGGTCGCGCTCGGCTTCCTCGCCATGGCGGCCTGGACGCTGGTGCCCGACAAGCTCGACGAGGACGAGGACGCCGGCAAGCCCGCGCGCTACGGCGTCTTCCTGACCACGGCGGTCGCCTTCTTCATGGCCGAAATGGGCGACAAGACCCAGATCGCCACTGTTGCGCTCGGCGCACGCTATCATTCGGTCGAGCTCGTCGCGCTCGGCACCACGCTCGGCATGATGATCGCCAACGTCCCCGCGGTCTTCCTGGGCGACCGGATCACCCGGATCGTACCGCTGAAGGTGATGCGGATCGCCGCGGCGATCATCTTCGCGATTCTCGGCGTGCTGGCGTTGCGCGAGCTGTTCTGATTCTCCCTCCGTCGTTCCGGAGACAGCGAATCGGTCCGATCCGTTGTCAGCCGGGCGGCGCTGCTCTAAGGCCCCCGGCGACATGACCGCGCAGATCATCATCGCCGTGCCGAAGGGCCGCATCCTCAAGGAAGTGCTGCCGCTGTTCGCCGCGCTCGGGATCACCCCCGAGCCGGCCTTCGGCGACGAGGACAGCCGGCTGCTGCGCTTCGCCACCAACCGGCCCGACATCGGCCTCATCCGCGTCCGCGCCTTCGACGTGGCGACCTTCGTCGCGCATGGTGCCGCGCAGCTCGGCATCGTCGGCTCGGACGTGCTGATGGAGTTCGACTATTCGGAGCTCTACGCGCCGGTCGACCTCAACATCGGCCATTGCCGCATCTCGGTCGCCGAGCCGGTGGCGATGGCCGAGGGGGACGATCCGCGCGAGTGGAGCCATGTCCGCGTCGCGACCAAATATCCCAACATCACCCGCCGCCATTTCGAGGCGCGCGGCGTCCAGGCCGAGTGCGTCAAGCTCAACGGCGCGATGGAGATCGCCCCGGTGCTGGGCCTGTCGAGCCGGATCGTCGATCTCGTGTCGACGGGCAGCACGCTGAAGGCCAACGGGCTGGCCGAGGTCGAGAAGATCGCCGACATCTCGTCGCGGCTGATCGTCAACCGCGCCGCGTTCAAGACCCGCGCGGGCGACATCGTGCCGCTGGTGGAGGGCTTCCGCCGCGCCGTGGAGAGCCGGGATGCCGCTTAGGCTCGACAGCCGCGATCCGGGCTTCCCCGCCGCCTTCGCCGCGCTGGTCGACGGCCGGCGCGAGGCCGACGAGGACGTCTCGCGCGACGTGCGCGCGATCGTCGCGGCGGTGCGCGACGGCGGCGACGCGGCGCTGGCCGACTATACGAGGCGTTTCGACCGCCACGATCTCGACGCCTCGGGCTGGCGGATCGAACGCGCCGAATGCGACGCCGCCCTCGCCGGGCTCGACCCGGGGCTGCGCGCCGCGCTCGACCTCGCCGCGACCCGCATCCGCGCCTATCATGCCGAGCAGCGCCCCGCCGACAGCCAGCGCACCGACGCCGCCGGCGTCCGCATGGGTGCGCGCTGGGGGGCGGTCGAGGCCGCCGGGCTCTATGTGCCGGGCGGCCGCGCGGCCTATCCCTCCTCGGTGCTGATGAACGCGATCCCCGCCAAGGTCGCCGGGGTCGACCGCCTCGTCATGGTGACGCCGACGCCCGACGGCATCGTCAACCCGCTCGTGCTGGCCGCCGCGGCGCTCGCGGGGGTCGACGAGGTCTGGCGGGTGGGCGGCGCGCAGGCGATCGCCGCGTTCGCCTACGGCACCGACCGGATTCGTCCGGTCGACGTGATCGTCGGCCCCGGCAACGCCTGGGTCGCAGAGGCGAAGCGCCAACTCTACGGCGTGGTCGGCATCGACATGGTCGCCGGCCCGTCCGAAATCGTCGTCGTCGCCGACAAGGACAATGATCCCGCCTGGATCGCCGCCGACCTGCTCAGCCAGGCCGAGCACGACCCGACCAGCCAGTCGATCCTGTTCACCGACGATGCGGCCTTCGCCGATGCCGTCGCGGCCGGGGTCGAGGCGCAGCTCGGCCGGCTCGCGACCGCGGCGACCGCGCGGGCGAGCTGGGAGGCGAACGGCGCGATCATCCTCGTCGCCGATCTCGACGAGGTGCCCGCGCTCAGCGACCGGCTCGCCCCCGAGCATCTCGAGCTGGCGGTCGCCGATCCGCAGGCGCTGTTCGACCGGGTCCGCCACGCCGGATCGGTCTTCCTCGGCCGCCACGCGCCCGAGGCGGTCGGCGACTATGTCGCGGGCCCCAACCATGTGCTGCCGACCGGCCGCCGGGCGCGCTTCGCCTCGGGCCTGTCGGTGCTCGACTTCATGAAGCGGACCAGCTTCATCGCGCTCGATGCGGCGGCGATCGCCGCGATCGGGCCGGCGGCGGTCGCGCTTGCCACGGCGGAAGGGCTGCCCGCGCATGCGGCGTCGGTCGCCGCCCGCTTGGAACCCCAGGAATCATGACCAGGAACAACGAACGCTCCCGCTCGCGCAGCACCGCCCGCCTCGCCGCCGCCCAGGCGCTCTACCAGCAGGAGATGGAGGGCACCGCGCTCCACCTGCTGCTCGACGAGTTCCACCAGCACCGGCTTGGCGCGACGATCGAGGACGTCGAATATGCGGCGGCCGAGGTCAGCTTCTTCGACGACCTGGTGAAGGGGGTCGATTCGCGGCGCGAGGAGATCGACGCCGCGATCGTCGCGCGGCTGGCGAGCGGGTGGACGCTCGAGCGGCTCGATCGCCCGATGCGGCAGATCCTGCGGGTCGGCGCCTATGAGCTGATCGCCCGGCCCGACGTGCCGACCGCGACGGTGATCAGCGAATATGTCGACGTCGCCGACGCCTTCTACGACAAGAAGGAGAAGGGTTTCGTCAACGGCGTGCTCGACGGCATCGCAAAAGCCGTGCGCGGGTAGGCCCGGCGCGGGTGACGGTCGACACCGCGATCCTCCACGATCCGCTGTTCTGGCTGCTGGGGATCCCGGCGGTCGTCCTGATGGGCCTCGGCAAGGGCGGCTTCATCGGTTTCGGCACCCTGGCCATGCCGATGATCGCGCTGGTGGTGCCGCCGGTCCAGGCCGCGGCCATCGTGCTGCCGCTGCTGATCGTCCAGGATGCGGTCGGCGTCTGGGCCTTCCGCCGTACCTGGGACAGGCATATCATGCTGGTGATGGTGCCCGCCGCCGCGGTCGGCATCCTGCTCGGCTATCTGTTCGCCGCCAGCCTGCCCGAGACCTGGATATTGCTGACGCTCGGCCTGATTTCGGTCCTATTCGGCGGGCAGCGGCTGTGGGTCGAGCGCGGCGGCAAGGTCGCGCCGAGCCAGGTGCTGCCCGACTGGGTGGGCCTGCTGTGCGGCGCCGCCTCGGGGCTGACCAGCCAGATCGCCCATGCCGGCGCCCCGCCATATCAGCTCTGGGTCTTCCCGCAGAAGCTGCCGCGCGACGTGCTGGTCGGCACCACCGCGATCTTCTTCGCGCTGATCAACTGGATGAAGGTGCCCGCTTATGTCGGCCTCGGCCAGTTCACCCCGGTCAACCTGCTCGCCTCGGCGGCGCTGCTGCCGGTGGCGATCGCCTCGACCTTCGCGGGGGTGCGGCTGGTCCGTCGCATCGATGCCGAGCGCTTCTATGTGATGGTCTACGGGCTGACCATGCTCGTCGGCATCAAGCTGACATGGGATGCGGTGAGCCGGCTGGTCGCATAGACGCCCGCCGAAGCGCCCGCTACGCCGCCTTCATCGCCCGTTGACGGCGGCGCTGGACCGACGATCCCAAGCCGATCGCCTCGCGATATTTGGCGACGGTGCGGCGGGCGAGGTCGAAGCCCTTGTCCTTGAGCAGTTCGACCAGCTTGTCGTCGGACAATATGTCGTCGCCCTCGGCGGCGATCAGCTTGGCGATCTGGCTCTTGACCGCCTCGGCCGAGACGGCGTCGCCGCCGTCGGCCGCGGCGACCCCGCTGGTGAAGAAATATTTCAGCTCGTGGAGCCCGCGCTCGCACATCAGATATTTGTTCGAGGTGACCCGGCTGACGGTCGATTCATGCATGCCGATCGCGTCGGCCACCGCCCTCAGGGTCAGCGGGCGGAGATGCTCGACGCCATGGAGGAAGAAGGCCTCCTGCTGCTTGACGATCTCGCGCGCGACCCGGACGATCGTCCGCGCCCGCTGGTCGAGCGCCTTCACCAGCCAGTTGGCCGAGGCGAGGCAGTCGCCAAGCCAGGCCTTGCCGCCCTTGTCCTGCGGCCCGCCCGACAGCTCGGCATAATAGGCACGGTTGACGATCAGGCGCGGCAGCGTCGCCGCATTGAGCTCGATCGCCCAGCCCTCGGCGGTGCGGCGGATGAAGATGTCGGGCGCGACCGGCGCCGCCGGCTCGCCGCCGAAGCGCAGGCCGGGCTTGGGGTCATAGCCGCGCAACTCGCGGATCATGTCCGCCATGTCCTCCTCGTCGACCCCGCACAGCCGGCGCAGCTGCGGGATCGCGCCGCGCGCCAGCAGGTCGAGATTGTCGATCAGCTTGGCCATCGCGGGATCGTAGCGATCGGCCTCCTTCGCCTGGAGCGCGATGCATTCGGCCAGCGAGCGGGCACCGACCCCGGTGGGGTCGAGCGACTGGATCGCCGTCAGCACCCGTTCGACATGGAAGAGCGGCACGTCGAGCGCCTGGGCGATTTCGAGGGTCTGCCCGGTAAAATAGCCGGCGTCGTCGATCAGGTCGATGATCCGCGCGGCGATGGCCAGTTCGAACCCCTCGAGGATCTCGCCCGCCTGCGCGGTCAGATGGTCGTGGAGCGACAGCGTCGCGGTGGCATAGTCGTCGAGGTTGCGCCCCTCGCCCGATCCGTCGCCGCCGCCGCCGTCGAGCCCCGGCCCCTCGGGACCGCGCAGGCTGTCGGCGGCGCTGTCATGATGGAAGGTCTCGGCGTCATAGTCGACGTCGAGCGGGGCATCGGCGGCCGCGTCTCCCGTCTCGATCAGCCGGTCGGCGGTCGGCCCGTCTCCCCCGAGATCGTCGCCATCGAAGCCGTCGCCGCCGAAGCTCTCCTCATCGAACGGTTCGTCGGCGGCCGGTGCCTCGTCGCGGTCGCCCGCCTCGCCGGCGCCGCCCTCGAGCAGCGGGTTCTTCTCGATCTCCTCGGCGATGAAGGCCTCGACCTCGAGGTTCGACAGCGCCAGCAGCTTGATCGCCTGCTGGAGCTGCGGCGTCATCACCAGCGACTGGCTCTGCCGGAGATCGAGGCGTGGACCGAGTGCCATGGCTAGGCGGCCAACCATCCCCCGCCATCATGCGGAGCGCGGTTCAGCATGACGGCTGAGGAAAGACTGTGGATGGGAGCGCTTCGCCGCATCGCGCTCAGAGCGAGAAGCCCTCGCCCAGGTAGAGCCGCCGCACGTTCGGATCGGCGACCAGTGCCTCGGGGCTGCCCTGGAACAGCACCTTGCCGTCGTAGATGATGCAGGCGCGGTCGACGATGTCGAGCGTCTCGCGGACATTATGGTCGGTGATCAGCACGCCGATGTCGCGGCGCTTGAGGTCGCGGACCAGTTCGCGGATGTCGGAGATCGAGATCGGATCGATGCCGGCGAACGGCTCGTCGAGCAGCATGATCGACGGGTCGGCGGCCAGCGCACGGGCGATCTCGCAGCGCCGGCGCTCGCCGCCCGACAGCGCCATCGCCGCCGAGTCGCGCAGGTGGGCTAGGTGGAATTCGCCGAGCAGGGCATCGAGCCGCTGAATGCGCTGGGCCTTGTCGGGCTCGACCAGCTCGAGCACCGCCATGATGTTCTGGCTGACCGTCAGGCCGCGAAAGATCGAGGTCTCCTGCGGCAGATAGCCGAGGCCCAGGATGGCGCGGCGGTACATGGGCAGGGTGGTGATGTCGTCGCCGTCGAGCAGGATCCGGCCCGCATCCGGGCGGACCAGGCCCATCACCGAATAGAAGCAGGTCGTCTTGCCCGCGCCGTTCGGGCCGAGCAGGCCAACGACCTCGCCGCGTGCGACGTCGAGCGAGATGTCGGTCAGCACCTGCCGCTTGTCGTAGGTCTTGGCGATCGACACGACCGAAAGGCCGCGCACGGTACCGGTGCCTTCGGGGCCGGCGGGGCGTTCGAGCAGGGCGGTGTCGTTCATGGCAGGGTTCCGGGGCGGTCCGTTTGTCGGCAGTGATTAGCGAATGCGGCCACCCATGGAAACTGGCAAGCTTCGTGCATGGCCTTTTTGGGGCCGGCAAGTTGCTCAAATGAGACGGTCGGTGGCGAGCGGGCCGGAGCGGGGCCGGGCCTGGACGCGACCGGGGCCCGGCTCAGTTCTTGCTGGGGCCCTTCTGGTCGCGCGGCGGCGGCGTGAAGCGCCCGGTGACGCGGCCGCCGCCCGATCCGCCGCCATCGAGCGAGGCGGCTCCGCTGTTGAGGTTGAGCACCAGCCGGTTGCCGCGCGTCTCGCCCTTGCCGGCGCGCGTGATCACGACATTGCCGATCATCGTCACCAACCGGGTGCGCAGATCGTAGATCGCATATTGCGAATTGGCATTCTCGGTCGAGGTGGTGAGGACCACGCCGCCCGACGCATCCATCCGGGTCACCTCGGTCTGGGCCGCCGAGGTATAGGCGATGGTCAGACGGGCCGAGCGCAGCCGCATGTCGCCCTGCTTGACGTCGACATTGCCGGTCAGCACCGCGCGGTCGGCGCGGTCCTGCAGCTCGATCCGGTCGGCGGCGAAATCGACCGGCGCGTTCGAATCATGCTTCTTCAGCGAATCGACGGTCTGCGCGCCGGCGAAGGCCGCGCTCCCGGCCAGGAGCGCGATCAACAAAGATTTCGGCAGCGATTTCACCAGCACCCGACGCCTCATCACGCCTAACCTCCGACCTTCGCGCCGACTCTCGCCCCGGTCCGGGGCGTGGGCGCTGCCTTGGCCTGTCGCTGATCGATATGCAAGCGGGCTCGGCCTTCGAGCACGACGACCCGCTTGTTCAGATCGGCGGTGAAGCGGTCGCTGGAGAAGGTGCCGACGTTCATCCGGCCGTCGACCGGCCCGTCGCTCGCGACCATGCGGGTCTTGAGGTCGATGCCGACGTCGCGGGTCTGGATATTGTAGCCGTCGGCCGAGCGGAGATGGACGGGGCCGTCGATCGCCACCTTCTCGCTGTCCATGTCGTAGCGGCCGCGATTGGCGACGATCCGCGCCGGCCCCTCGGGCAGCTGGATCTCGGCGGCCAGCTTCTGCAACCGTACCACGGGATCGCTCGAGGTGGCCTGGACCGCGGAGCCCGCGGTCAGGTTGAATGGCTGGCCCTTCGAATCCTGCCCGCGATAGACCGCCGTCGTCACCCGCATCCGTTCGCGCGCGACCTCGACCCGGTCCTTCGACAGGACGAAGCTGATGTCGCGGCCGACGGTCAGCGGCGCGAGCGCGAGCAATATGACCAGCACGCCGATGGCGATCGGCAGGACGATCCGCAGGATGGCGATCAGCCGGTCGTGGCTGCTGCCGCTGGCGGCCCAGAGCTGGCGTTCGCTGCGGACGCGATCGGCGAGTTCCGACATGCCGTCTCCTTATGCCATTCCCGGAGGGACGGGAATGCCTCCCATGCCCGGCCTTTCCACGCCATATCCACGGTCGCGCGGATGACGGGACGAAGCGGCGTCCCCCGCCTCACACATGCGCGAAGATGTCGATCTCCGGCCAGCCCGCCAGGTCGAGCTCGGCCCGCGCGGGGAGGAAGTCGAAGCAGGCCTGCGCCAGCGCGGTGCGACCTTCGCGGGCCAGCCGCTCGTCGAGGATCGTCCGCATCGCGTGGAGATAGCGGACGTCGGAGGCGGCATAGTCCTTCTGCGCCTCGGACAGGTCGGGTGCGCCCCAGTCGGAAGATTGCTGCTGCTTCGACACTTCCTGGCCGAGCAGCTCGCGGACCAGTTCCTTCAGCCCATGCCGGTCGGTATAGGTGCGGATCAACCGCGACGCCGTCTTCGTGCAATAGGCCGGGGCGGCCATCACCCCGATATAATGCTTGATCGCGGCGAGGTCGAAGCGCGCGAAATGGTAGAGCTTCAGACGGCCGGGGTCGGCGAGCACCGCGCGCAGGTTCGGCGCGGCATAGTCGCTGCCCGGCGCGAACCGGACGAGATGTTCGTCGCCGCGTCCGTCGGAGATCTGGACCAGGCAGAGCCGGTCGCGCGGGGTGATCAGCCCCATCGTCTCGGTATCGACCGCGACCGGGCCGGGGCCCAGCGCGTCGGCGGGCAGGTCTTCCTGATGGAGATGGACTGTCATCGCGCCGCCATAAGGCCCGGCGGGACACAGGGCAAATCATATCCCTCGCCCCGCCGGTGGAGCAGGATCACCCCGCCTTCCTGCGCCGGGCGTTGCGCTGGACCATGTTGAGCGCCTCCACCGCGGCCGAGAAGGCCATGGCGGCGTAGATATAGCCCTTCGGCACATGGACGCCGAAGCCCTCGGCGATCAGGGTCATGCCGATCATGAACAGGAAGGCGAGCGCGAGCATTACGATCGTCGGGTTGCGCTCGATGAAGCGCGAAAGCGGACCCGCCGCGGTCATCATCGCCGCGACCGCCGCGATCACCGCGACGAACATGATCGGGACATGGTCGGTCATTCCGACCGCGGTGATGATCGAGTCGATCGAGAAGACCAGGTCGAGCAGGATGATCTGGACGATCGCCGCGCCGAAGCCGAGCCCCGCCTTCTTCGCGTCGAACATGTCGCCCTCGGCGTCGTGGTCGACGCTGTGGTGGATTTCCTTGGTCGCCTTCCAGACGAGGAACAGGCCGCCCGTGATCAGGATGATGTCGCGCCAGGACAGCGGCTGGCCGAACAGGTCGAGGATCGGCCGGGTCAGTGTGACGATGAAGGCGATCAGGCTGAGCAGGACGAGGCGCAGGCCGAGCGCCATGGCGATACCGATCGTCCGGGCGCGGGGCCGCTGCGCTTCGGGCAACCGGTTGGTCAGGATCGAAATGAAGATGAGATTGTCGATGCCGAGCACGACCTCCATCGTCACGAGCGCGGCGAGCGCCGCCCAGTTGGCGGGATCGGCGAAGATGGCGACGATGTCGGTCATACTGTCCTTCTTGGTTCTTCGGCCCCACCGGCCATCGCGTTCCAGCCACGTTTCCATCGCGGCAGCGGCCGCGAATCGGGAGCGGGCTTCGAAGACGCTAGCCGCGAATCGGCGCCGTGCAGACCATCGCGGCGTCAGAAAACACGGTAACATGTTCATTCTAGCGGCGGATTCTACCAGATCGACGTGTTCATCAGCGGTACAGGACCATGAAAGCGCTCGCTCGACGGCGATATTTGCTTTATGTCTTGTGTTTGGCGCGTCTGATTTGCGTGCCGGAAGGATGATGGACCCACGCCCGGTACCGCGTCCTTTCGATGCTTGGGGCGAGATTCGGGAAGAACTGCAAGGCATGGGTTTCGATAGAGGGAAGCGCGGTCCGCGCGGCGGCGGCAGGGACAAGCGCGACGGCTTCGGTGACGAAAGTTACGGCGGCTATAGTGGCGGCGGCTTCGGTGGTGGCGGCGATCGTTTCGGCGGTGGCGGCGGCTACGGCGGCGGTGGCGGCGGTGATCGCTTCGGTGGTGGCGGCGGCGGCGGTTACGGCGGCGGCGGCGATCGCTTCGGCGGTGGCGGCGGCGGCGGCGGTTTCCGTGGCGGCGGCGGTGGCGGCGGCTTCGGCGGCGGTGGCGGTCGCGGCGGCATGCCCGCCCAGGTGATCGGCGAAGGCAAGGGCATCGTCAAATTCTTCAACGGCCAGAAGGGCTTCGGCTTCATCGTTCGTGACGATGGCGGCGAGGACGTGTTCGTGCACATCTCGGCGGTCGAGCAGGCGGGCCTCACCGGCCTGGCCGAAGGCCAGCCGCTCGAGTTCACGCTCGTCGATCGCGGCGGCCGCGTTTCGGCAACCGACCTGAAGATCGAGGGCGAACCGCTCCCGGTCGAGGATCGCGGTCCGCGTCCGGCGGCAGCCGGCCCGGGCGGCGCCGCCGGCGGCCCCTCGCGGCAGCTCACCGGCGAGAAGGCCAGCGGCACGGTCAAGTTCTTCAACGCGATGAAGGGCTTCGGCTTCATCCAGCGCGACGACGGACAGCCCGATGCCTTCGTGCACATTTCGGCGGTTGAACGCGCCGGCATGACCAACCTCAACGAAGGCGACCGGCTCGAGTTCGAGCTGGAGGTCGATCGTCGCGGCAAGTATGCCGCGGTGAACCTGACCCCGCTCAGCTGATCGGGTCACTTCGCTGAACGAAAGGCCCGGCTTCCCTTGGGGAGGCCGGGCTTTTTCTTGTTCGAGCGGTCGGATTTTTCCGGAGCGCGACCAGCCTCTTGTCCGTCACTCCGGCAAAGACTGGCATGACGATCCCGGACGAGGTTTCCGGCGTCCGGGCGAGGAAGCCGGCGAAGGGCCCAGAGCGGTTCACGATCTGATTGCACCAGATCGGCCGCTCTAACATATTGATTTACCGCGATTTCCGAGTCGGCAGATGTTTCCATCTGCCTCGAAAGCGCTCTAGGCCTTTTTCGGCACGAACCTCAGCGCCACGCCGTTCATGCAGTAGCGCTTGCCCGTCGGCGGCGGGCCGTCGTCGAAGACATGGCCGAGATGCCCGCCGCAGCGGCTGCAATGGACCGCGGTGCGCGGGACGCCGATCTTATAGTCGGTCTTGGTCCCCACGGCGCGCGGCAGCGGTCGCCAGAAGCTGGGCCAGCCGGTGCCGCTGTCGAACTTGGCGAGCGACGAGAATAGCGGCAGGTCGCAGCCGGCGCACAGGAAGGTGCCGGTGCGGTGCTCCTTGTCGAGCGGGCTGGTGAAGGCGCGCTCGGTCGCCGCCTGGCGGAGAACCGCATAGGCGGCGGGACTCAGACGCGTGCGCCATTCGGCGTCGCTGAGCGTGAAGGCGTAGCTCTGCTTCTGCGCGGAGAAGGCTCGGCCGGCGATGACCGCCGTCACCGCGGTCGCCATGCCCGCGCCCAGCAATGTCCGTCGATCGATCCTCATCCCGCCACTCCTCTCCTGTCGATGTGGTGACGAAGCAGATACGTCGCAACCTTGGACATGGTTACACGACGACCGGCGGCAAAGACGGCGGTTTGGTTTTCCGCTCGTCCGCTCTAGTTTCGGCGCGATGACCGACGACCCCATCTCTCTGCGCGAGGCGATCCGGGCCGAGGCGCTGAAGCTCGGCTTCGCGGTCTGCGGCTTCGCGCGCGCGGACGCGGCGCCCGAAAGCGCCGCGCGGCTCGACGACTGGCTGGAATCGGGCGCGCACGGGTCGATGGACTGGATGGAGGCGCGCAAGGGCGAGCGCGCCCGGCCGCGGGGGCTGTGGCCGGAGGCGTCCAGCCTGATCATGCTGGGCATGAGCTACGCCCCGCGCGAGGATCCGATGCGGCTGGCGGACGAGCCCGGCATCGGCCGGATATCGGTCTATGCCCAGGGCAGCGATTATCATGACGTGGTCAAGAAGGCGCTCAAGCATCTCGCCCGCTGGCTGGTCGAGCGCGCGGGCGGCGAGCTCAAGGTCTTCGTCGACACCGCGCCGGTGATGGAGAAGCCGCTGTCGGCGGCGGCCGGGATCGGCTGGCAGGGCAAGCACAGCAACCTCGTCTCGCGCGAACATGGCAGCTGGCTGTTCCTCGGTGCGATCATGACCAGCCTCGACCTGCCCCCCGACGCGGCGCATGGCGATCGCTGCGGCAGCTGCGACGCCTGCCAGGCGGCCTGTCCGACCGACGCCTTTCCGAGTCCCTATGTCGTCGATGCGCGGCGCTGCATCTCCTATCTCACCATCGAGCATAAGGGACCGATTCCGATCGAGTTCCGCGGTCCGATCGGCAACCGCATCTATGGCTGCGATGACTGCCTGGCGGTCTGCCCCTGGAACAAGTTCGCCCAGGAGGCCGCCGCCAACCGCGCCTTCGCGGCGCGCGCCGAACTCGCCGCGCCCGAGCTGGAGGACCTGCTGGGCCTGGACGACGCCGGCTTCCGCGCGGTGTTCGCGGGATCGCCGATCAAGCGGATCGGGCGCGACCGGATGGTCCGCAATGCGCTGGTCGCGGCCGGCAATAGCGGCCTGCCCCGGCTGCTTCCGCTCGTCGCCGCGCTGCTCGACGATCCCGCGCCGGTGGTGCGCGGGGCGGCGGCCTGGGCGCTCGGGCGGCTCGATCCCGCCGGTTTCGCGGCCGAACGGGCGCTTCGGCGGGCCTGTGAAAAGGATCAGGATGTCGCCGCCGAATGGGACGCGGAGATTGCGGCGGCCTCCGTCCCCCGATAACAGGCGGCCCGGACGGAGTCGTCGGAGGGAAGATCATGGACATCATCGGAGTCGTCGGCGCGGGGCAGATGGGCGCGGGCATCGCGCAGATCGCGGCCCAGGCGGGGCTGAAGGTCCTCCTGTCCGACGTGTCGATCGATGTCGCCGCCAAGGGCAAGGCCGGCATCGTCAGGATGCTCGACAAGGCGGTCGAGCGCGGCAAGCTGGACGCGGCCAAGCGCGATGCCGCCGCCGGGCTGATCGAGCCGGTCGGCGATCTCGAGGCGATGCGCGCCGCCGACCTGATCATCGAGGCCGCGACCGAGCGCGAGACGGTCAAGCGCGCCATCTTCGAGACGATCGGCAAGGTGCTCGCCCCCCACGCGATCCTCGCCACCAATACCTCGTCGATCTCGATCACCCGGCTCGCCCAGGCGTCGACCGATCCCGAACGCTTCATCGGCATGCACTTCTTCAATCCGGTGCCGCTGATGCCGCTGCTCGAGCTGATCAAGGGCCTCGCCACCGGCCCTGCCGCGGTCGCGACCGCCGAGGAATTCGGCCGCCGCACCGGCAAGGCGACGATCGTCGCCGCCGACAGCCCCGGCTTCGTCGTCAACCGCATCCTGCTGCCGCTGCTCAACGAAGCCTGTTTCGCGGCGGGCGAGCGGCTCGCCTCGATCCCCGACATCGACGCGGGCGTGAAGCTGGGCCTCGGGCATCCGATGGGGCCGCTGACCCTGGCCGACATGATCGGCCTCGACACGATCCTCGAGATCCTCAAGATCTTCCAGGAGGATTTCGGCGATCCCAAATATCGCCCGGCGCCGATCCTTGCAAAGCTGGTCGAGGCCGGCTGGCTCGGCCGCAAGACCGGCAAGGGCTTCTACGACTATTCGGGCGAGAAGCCGGTCCCGAGCTTTTGATGGTCCCGAGCTTCTGATGGAGAACGCGCCGATGCCCGACATGGTCGCCTACAAGGTGCTGCTCGCCGACGAGATGGTGCAGCTCGAGACCGACGGCAGTTTCGCCGGCGCGCCGATCGACCTGGCCGACGGCTATATCCACATGTCGACCGCGGCCCAGCTCGGCGAGACGATCGCCCGGCATTTCGCGGGCAAGGACGATCTGTCCGTCGTCGCGGTCGACCTGTCGGTACTCGGCGACGCGCTGCGCTGGGAACCGTCGCGCGGCGGCGAGCTCTTCCCCCATCTCTACGGCGCCCTGACCCTCGACTCGGTGCTCGCTTATGGCCCGCTCGACCATGAGCCCGACGGGTCGATCCGGCTGCCCGTCGCCGGCTGATCCTAACCCGGCGCGGGGATCGGCGGTCTTGCCGACCGCATTTCGCCCCCGGCCGGTTTCCGGCACGATCCGAAGTTTATTCGCGCCGCGCGGCACAAAAGCGCTCGTCCCTCGTTGGATCGATACGCTGGCCGCCGATATTCGCCGAAAACCTGCCATGTGATCGGTATCTTCCGGGCTCCGGCCCGGAAAAACACCGACCGTTCGATCGCCGGCGCTGCGAAGCGCCGGTTCATGGCAATCCGTCGGCCCTCCCGGGAGATTTTCAATGTATCCGACCTCGACCCTTTGCCGCACCCAGGAAGCCCGTCAACGCGCCCTGGCGTCGGACACCCCGCTCGACAACGTCCGGAGGATCGCCGAAGCCGCTGCCAGCGCGTGGGCCAACGAAGCCATGGTGGCCGAGCGCCGCGAGGCACGGCACGCCCGGTCCGGCGAGACCGCCGGTCCCGAGCTGCAGGCCGACCGCGACCGGGACGCCAGCGAGAATCCCGACCGTATCCTGGCAGCCTAGACCGCGTGCAGCGTCTGGTCGTTCGCCACCGGACCTCCTATCGCTACGCCGGACGGGTGACGCTGGGCCAGCATCGGCTGATGCTGAGGCCCCGGCAGAGCCGGGGCGTGGAGTTGCGGTCGTTCGCGCTGAGCATATCGCCCGAGCCCCAGCTGAGCTGGTCCGACGACGTCTATGGCAATGGCATAGTGACGGCGAGCTTCGGCGAGCCTACCGACCATCTCGTCATCCAGAGCGTCGCGACGATCGACCTCGATGCCGAACCATGGCCGGTCTTCCCGATCGATCCTTCGGCGATGGCCTTCCCCTTCCTCTATCCAGACCGCACATGGTCCGAACTGGGGGCGCTGGCGGTTCCGCCGGCCGATCCGGACGGCAGCCTGCACCGATGGGCGCGCGGCTTTGTCGCCGGCGTTCCGACCGACACGCTGGCCCTGCTCAAGGACCTCAACGCCGGCACGGGGGCCGCGATCGCCTATATGTCGCGCGACGAGGAAGGGACGCAGGATCCGTGCTGGACCTTGCGGAACGGCCGCGGATCGTGCCGCGACCTGGCGATGCTGTTCGTCGCGGCGGCACGCAGCCTCGGCTTCGGCGCGAGGGCCGTCTCGGGCTATCTCCACAGCCCGGCGGGCGCGGGGGACGAGGTGCGCGGGGCCGGTTCGACCCATGCCTGGGCCGAGGTCTATGTGCCCGGGTCCGGCTGGATCGCGTTCGACCCGACCAATCGGACCGTGGGCGGCTTCAATCTGGTGCCCGTCGCCGTCGCGAGCGACATTTCGCTGATTCTGCCCGTGACCGGCAGTTTTTCCGGCGACGGTACGGGCGACATGGTCGTCGATGTCGAGGTGTCGACGGCATCGCCCGAGGACGCTTCCTCGGAGGCGTGAGGGCGGGCGGACGACCCCGGCGGGCCGATTCCGGTATCGAAAATCGGCCGTCCATGCTATGAGGGTGCATCACCGATTCCTGAACGAGCGTCGGTGGCTGAGAGACTTAGCGCGCTCCCGCTTGCAATGATGGGAGTCTGTCATGGACCTCAACGATCTCTATCAGCGCCATCAGATTTCCCTGATCAACGCGAAGGCCGCAGCGAACATCGAGGCGCGTGCCGCCCATATGGGGCTGGCTTCGCTTTACGCCGTCCGCATCAACGCGGTGCGGCAGCGGATGCAGAAGACGAAATCCCCGGCCTTCCTTCTTTGACGCCCGGCCTTTCTTCTTCGACGGACAATGCCCGCTTCCGGCCCACGGAATGGCCCGGCAAAGGCGGATCATGACGACCTCCGACGTCGTTCTCCACCTCGCCGACGCGGTCTGGGTGCGCGACGGGGACGGGATTTCCATTCCGGCCCACGGACCCGCGGGTAGCCTGTCGATCTTCGTCACGCGCGCTGCGCTGGCGGCGGTGGTCGGGAAGGACCGCAGCGAGATATCGGCCGAGACCGCCCGGTCGATCCTCGAGGATCACCAGGCCGCCATCGGCCGGGTCGCGCAGCGGCAACATGCGCGGGCTCCCCGGTCGGCGACCCTCAACATCGACTATGCCGAAATCGAGGACCGGTCATGAACGGCGAAACCTGGGACGAGCCCGTGCGGCTGGTGAAGCTGCCCGCGCATGGGCGCAGCCGCTCGGGGCCACGCGCCTCCGACGAGATCATGAAGGGCACGCTTGCCGAGGTGACGCGGCATGTCGCGGCCCAGGACACGGAAGAATTGTGGCGCTTCACGATCATCACCGACGCCGAGCGCTATATTCGCGCCGCCGACCTGCGCGCGCTGATCCGGCGCGACGATATACCCGACTGACAGCGCGTCAGCGGTCCGGCTCCCCTCCGAGCTGGTCCCCTTCGATGCGGCCGATCACCCAACCCATCGGCAGACCGACGCACAGCAAATGCGAGAAGAGCGCATTGCCGACGTCCCAGGCGCCCGTGCGCGGGAACAGCCCGGGCCAGCGCAGCGGCAGCACGATCCAGTACATCAGCAGATAGAGGCCGAGGCCGTAGACCGTGCCCCACAGCAGCGGCCTGCGGCGGACGAAGGGCAGCAGCGAGGCAGCGGCGACGAACAGCGTCACCATCACTGTCATCAGCGCATAATGGACGATCAGCCCCGCGAGCGCCACGGGGGCGCTCGTCCCCCGGAGCATCGGATCGCCGAACGGCCCCGCGGCGACGCCCTGCAGCACGCGGAGCGGGCCGACGCCCTTGACCGCGCTGAAGGCGAAGGCGCTGAGCAGGTCGAGCGAGCCCGACAGCGCGGTGGCTGTGACGATGGCGCGGGTGACGGGTCGCATGTCCCTGAACCTCTCCCCTTCTGACGGCCCAGCCTACACCCGCCGCCCTGGGGCGCGGCAAGAATTTTCGCGGTGGGATTGTCCGGGCGGGAAATTCTCAGCGCAGCCGGTACGGCACCACGTCGCGCCGGTCGGCGTCTACCTCGATCGGCCGTCCGGCGGGCGGGAAGGCGCGCTGATCGCAATGCTCGCGCGGGCAGAGGCGGCACGAGATGCCGATCGGGGTGACCGCGCCGCGATGCTCGATGTCGAGCGCGTCGGCGTAGATGAAGTCGCGGGCATGCTCGACCTCGCAGCCGAGGGCGACCGCGAAGCGGCGCGGCGCGCGGGTGAAGCTGCCCGACGGCTTGACCAGCCCCTTGGCCATCGACACGTAGCGCACCCCGTCCGGCATCTCGGCGAGCTGGACGAGGATGCGGTCGGGGATCGCCACCGCCTCATGGACGATCCACAGCGGGCAGGCGCCGCCGAAGCGCGCGAATTGCAGCCGGGTCGCCGAATGGCGCTTGGTGATGTTGCCCGCCATGTCGACCCGGCAGAAGAAGAAGGGGATGCCGCGCTCGGCGGGCCGCTGCAGGGTGGACAGGCGGTGGCAAGCCTGTTCGAAGCTGACCCCGAACCGCTGGCACAGCCGGTCGATGTCGTGGCGCAGCCCGCGCGCGGTGTCGCGGAAGCGGCGATAGGGCATCAGCAGCGCGCCGGCCGCATAGTTGGCGAGGCCGACCGAGAGCAGCGGCCAGGCCTCGGCCGCGCGGAAGCGCGCCTCGGTCGCGACCGAAGCGATCTCTCGGCGCAGGTCCAGCTGGACGAGCTGGTGCGCCATCATGAAGCGCCGCGTCTCGGGCGGCTGCGCCGACCCGATCGTGAGCAGCCCGCGCGCCGGGTCGAAGCGCCGCAGCATCCCCCCGCCGTCATCGGCGGCGGTCAGCGTATCGACCCCGTGGCGCTGCTTGAGCGCGTGGGCGATCAGCGCCTCGGGCAGCGGCTCGGCGTCGAGATCCTCGGCCAGCGCCTCGGCGGCGCGGTCGATGACGTCGACATAATTGCCCTCCTCGTGAAACCAGTCGCGCACCTCCTCCCAGGGCAGCCGGTCGTCGCCGGGCACCCCGCTGGCGATCCGGTCGTCGACCAGCTGGAGCCGTTCCTCGGCACGGCGCCATGCGTCGTGGAGGCGGACGAACTGGTCGGCGAAGAAAGGCTGCTGCTCGACCATGCGATGAAGCAGCTGCGGCCCGATCTCGGCGGTGGCGAACAGCGGATCGGCGAAGGCCTCTCGCAGCGTCGCCAGTCGCCGCTCGGCATCGCCCACGGTGTCGCGGTTCCAGTCGATCGGGAAGGCCTTGGCGAAGGCTTCCCCCACCGTCGGGGTGATCGGCCGGTCGTCATTCTCGAGCTGCGACAGATAGGAGACCGACAGCCCGACCCGCGCCGCCATCGCCGCCTGGCCGAGTCCGACCCGCTGGCGGAGTGCGCGCAGCTCATGCCCTGCGAAGAGGCGGGTTCCGGTCCGTCGTGCCATTGCCTGTCCTTCCACCGTCATCATTGCCGTCATACCAGCGCAGGCTGGCATCTCGTGAGATGAAGACAGCACCTCATCTCCTGAGACCCCCATCTCCTGAGATCCCAGCCTTCGCTGGGGTGACGGAAAAGGCGCAGCCGCCATTTTGCAAATAGTGACTTCGCAAGTCCGCAAGTTCACATTTGCCTTATCCGGCAAAGCTTGAAAAGGGGGCCCGACTACGAATCCGAAGGAGTGTGTGTCCGGATGCTGGCGATCCTGCAGAAGCTCGAGGAGAAGCGCGCCGCAGCGCGGCTTGGCGGCGGTGAGAAGCGCATCGAGGCGCAGCACCGGAAGGGCAAGCTCACCGCGCGCGAGCGCGTCGAAGTTCTGCTCGACGCCGACTCGTTCGAGGAACTCGACATGTATGTCGAGCATAATTGCACCGACTTCGGCATGGAGGCCGAGCATATCCCGGGCGACGGCGTCGTCACCGGATCGGGCACGATCAACGGCCGGCTCGTCTTCGTGTTCAGCCAGGACTTCACCGTCTATGGCGGCGCGCTCAGCGAGCGTCACGCCCAGAAGATCTGCAAGATCATGGACATGGCGATGAAGGTCGGCGCGCCGGTGATCGGCCTGAACGATTCGGGCGGCGCCCGCATCCAGGAAGGCGTGGCGTCGCTGGGCGGCTATGCCGAGGTGTTCCAGCGCAACATCCTCGCCTCGGGCGTTGTGCCGCAGATCAGCGTGATCATGGGTCCCTGCGCGGGCGGCGCGGTCTATTCGCCGGCGATGACCGACTTCATCTTCATGGTGAAGGATTCGAGCTTCATGTTCGTCACCGGCCCCGACGTGGTGAAGACCGTCACCAACGAGGTCGTCACCCAGGAGGAACTGGGCGGCGCGGTCACCCACACCACCAAGACCTCGGTCGCCGACAACGCGTTCGAGAACGACATCGAAGCGCTGCTGAGCGTTCGCGAGTTCGTCGACTTCCTGCCGCTGTCGAACCGGCACGAGCTGCCGACCCGGCCGACCGACGACCCCTGGGACCGGGTCGAGCCGAGCCTCGACACGCTGATCCCCGACAGCGCGACCAAGCCGTACGACATCAAGGAACTGATCGCCAAGGTCGTCGACGAGGGCGACTTCTTCGAGGTCCAGCCGACCCATGCCGCCAATATCGTGATCGGCTTCGGCCGGATCGAGGGCCGCCCGGTCGGCATCGTCGCCAACCAGCCGATGGTGCTGGCGGGCTGCCTCGACATCAATTCGTCGAAGAAGGCGGCGCGCTTCGTCCGCTTCTGCGACGCGTTCGACATTCCGATCGTGACCTTCGTCGACGTGCCCGGCTTCCTGCCCGGCACCGCGCAGGAGCATAACGGCATCATCAAGCACGGCGCCAAGCTGCTGTTCGCCTATGGCGAGGCGACCGTCCCGAAGATCACCGTGATCACCCGCAAGGCCTATGGCGGCGCCTATGACGTGATGGCGTCGAAGCATCTGCGCGGCGACCTCAACTATGCCTGGCCGACCGCCGAGATCGCGGTGATGGGCGCCAAGGGCGCGGTCGAGATCATCTTCCGCAAGGACATCGGCGACAAGGACAAGATCGCCGCGCGCACCAAGGAATATGAGGACCGCTTCGCCAACCCGTTCGTGGCGGCGTCGAAGGGCTTCATCGACGAGGTGATCATGCCCCATTCGACCCGCCGGCGGATCGCCCTGGGTCTCCGCAAGCTCAGGAACAAGAGCCTCGAGAACCCCTGGAAGAAGCACGACAACATTCCCTTGTAAGGGATGTCGGCAAGAGGGTTCGGGTAAAGCATCCTCCCGGCAGCGGGATATGGAGTGACGGGAATGGAAGACATCTACATCGTTGGCGCCGCGCGGACCGCGATCGCCGATTTCGGCGGCGCGCTGAAGGACAAGTCGCCGGCCGATCTCGGCGTGATCGTCGCGAAGGCCGCGCTCGAGCGCGCCGGGCTCGAAGCCGCCGACGTCCAGAACGTCGTGATGGGCCAGGTGATGCCGACCGAGCCGCGCGACGCCTATCTGGCGCGCATGGTCGGCGTAAACGCAGGCGTGCCGATCGAGGCCCCGGCGCTGACCCTCAACCGCCTGTGCGGCTCGGGCGTCGAGGCGATCGTCACCGGTGCCAAGGCGATGATGCTGGGCGAGGCCGACATCGTGCTGGCCGGCGGTGCCGAGGTGATGAGCCGCGTTCCCCATGTCGTGAAGGGCGCGCGCTGGGGCACCAAGATGGGCAATGTCGAGATGACCGACGGCCTGATCGAGGCGCTGAGCGATCCGTTCGACGGGGTCCATATGGGCATCACCGCAGAGAATGTCGCCGAGCGCTACCAGATCACCCGCGAGGCGCAGGATGCTCTGGCGCTGCAGGGCCACCAGCGCGCCGCCCGCGCGATCGCCGAGGGCCGCTTCAAGGCGCAGATCGTCCCGGTCGAGGTGAAGACCCGCAAGGGCGTGGTCGCGTTCGACACCGACGAGCATGTCCGCGCCGACGTCTCGGCCGAGGAGCTGGCCAAGCTGCGCCCGGTGTTCAAGAAGGACGGCAGCGTCACTGCCGCCAATGCCAGCGGCATCAACGACGCCGCGGCGATGGTCGTGTTGGCGACGAAGACCGCGGTCGACGCGAAGGGGCTGAAGCCGCTCGCCAGGATCCTGGGCTGGGGCCATGCCGGGGTCGAGCCGCTCTACATGGGGATCGGCCCGGTCAAGGCGGTGCCGATCGCGCTCCGGCGCGCCGGCCTGACCCTCGACGACATCGACGTGATCGAGGCCAACGAGGCGTTCGCGGCGCAGGCCTGCGCGGTGGCGCAGGAGCTGGGCTTCAACCCCGAGAAGGTCAACCCCAACGGCTCGGGCGTCGCGCTCGGCCATCCGGTCGGCGCGACCGGCACGATCCTGACCGTCAAGACGATCTACGAGCTGGAGCGCATCGACGGCCGCTACGGCCTGATCACGATGTGCATCGGCGGTGGCCAGGGCATCGCCATGGTGGTGGAGCGTTGCGCATGAAGCTCGGCCGCCTCAACCATGTCGGCATCGCAACCCCGTCGATCGAGAAGAGCATCGCCTTCTACCGCGACGTGATGGGTGCCGAGGTGATCCGCGCGCCGTTCGACCTGCCCGCGCAGGGCGTGAAGGTCTGCTTCGTCGACACCCCCAACAGCCAGATCGAGCTGATCGAGCCGCTGGGCGAGGCCTCGCCGATCCACGGCTTCATCGCCAAGAACCCGCAGGGCGGCCAGCATCATATCTGCTATGAGGTTCCCGACATCCACGCCGCCAAGGCCTGGTTCGAGGACAAGGGCGCCCGCGTCCTGGGCGAGCCCCGCATCGGCGCGCACGGCACGCCGATCTTCTTCGTCCACCCCAGGGACATGGGCGGGGTGCTGACCGAGATCATGGAAACGCCCGGCGGTCCGAACGACCCCGGCGGCGCTCACTGAGGAACGAGGCGATGAGCGACGAGAAGCCCGATCTGGCCCGGTGGGAAGCCGCGGCGGCCAAGGAGGTCAAGGGCAAGGACCTGACCTGGAACACCCCCGAGGGTATCGCGGTCAAGCCGCTCTACACCGCCGGGGACGTGGCCGGCATCGATCCGGGCCTGCCCGGTTTCGCGCCGTTCACGCGCGGGGTGCGCGCCTCCATGTATGCCGGCCGTCCCTGGACGATCCGCCAATATGCCGGTTTCTCGACCGCCGAGGAATCGAACGCCTTCTACCATCGCAACCTGAAGGCCGGGCAGAAGGGCCTGTCGGTCGCCTTCGATCTCGCCACCCATCGCGGCTATGACAGCGACCATGTCCGCGTGACCGGCGACGTCGGCAAGGCCGGCGTGGCAATCGACACGATCGACGACATGAAGATCCTGTTCGACGGCATCCCGCTCGACAAGATGTCGGTCAGCATGACGATGAACGGCGCGGTGATCCCGATCCTCGCCTTCTTCATCGTCGCGGGCGAGGAGCAGGGCGTGCCGCGCGCGCAGCTCGACGGGACCATCCAGAACGACATCCTCAAGGAGTTCATGGTCCGCAACACCTATATCTACCCGCCCGAGCCGAGCATGCGGATCATCTCGGACATCTTCGGCTACACCTCGCGCGAGATGCCGAAGTTCAACTCGATCTCGATCTCCGGCTATCACATGCAGGAAGCCGGAGCGACGCAGGTCCAGGAGCTGGCCTTCACCATCGCCGACGGCATGGAATATGTGAAATATGGCGTGGCCTCGGGCCTCGACATCGACAAATTCGCCGGGCGCCTGTCCTTCTTCTTCGCGATCGGCATGAACTTCTTCATGGAAATCGCCAAGCTGCGCGCCGCGCGCGTGCTGTGGCACCGGGTGATGACCCGGCTCGGCGCGCAGGACGAGCGCTCGAAGATGCTGCGCACCCATTGCCAGACCTCGGGCGTCTCGCTGACCGAGCAGGATCCATACAACAACGTCATGCGCACCACGATCGAGGCGATGGCGGCGATGCTGGGCGGCACCCAGTCGCTCCACACCAACGCGCTCGACGAGGCGATCGCGCTGCCGACCGACTTCTCGGCCCGGATCGCGCGCAACACCCAGATCGTCATCCAGGAAGAGACCGGGATGACCAAGGTCGTCGATCCGCTCGGCGGCTCCTATTATGTCGAGAGCCTGACCCAGGAGCTGGTCGACCGCGCCTGGGAGATCATCGAGAAGGTCGAGGCCGAGGGCGGCATGGCGAAGGCCGTCGCCGCCGGCTGGCCCAAGGCGATGATCGAGGAGGCGTCGGCCGCCAAGGCCGCCCGGATCGACCGGGTCGAGGAGGCCATCGTCGGCGTCAACAAGTACAAGCTGGCGCAGGAAGATCCGATCGACATCCTCGACGTCGACAATGTCGCGGTGCGCGAGGCGCAGATCCGCCGCATCCAGGCGGTCAAGGCCGGTCGCGATGAAGCGGCGTGCCAGGCCGCGCTCGCCGCGCTGACCGAAGGCGCGCGCGGCACGGAGAATCTGCTCGGCCTCGCCGTCGAATGCGCCCGCGCCCGCGCGACGCTGGGCGAGATATCGGCGGCGATGGAAGAGGTGTTCGGCCGCTTCGGCACCAATCCGACCCCGGTCAAGGGTATCTATGGCGGCGCCTATGGCGACGACCGCCGCTGGGCCGGGCTGGTCGACGGCGTCGACGCGATCACCCAGCGCAAAGGCCGCAAGCCCCGCATGCTGGTCGCCAAGATGGGCCAGGACGGCCATGACCGCGGCGCCAACCTCGTCTCCTCGGCGTTCGGCGACCTGGGCTTCGAGGTGGTCGCGGGCCCGCTGTTCCAGACGCCGAAGGAGGCCGCCGAGCTCGCGCTCAAGGCCGATGTCGACGTGGTCGGCGCCTCGAGCCTCGCCGCCGGCCACAAGACGCTGATCCCCGAACTGATCCGGCATCTCAAGGATGCCGGGCGCGGCGACATCAAGGTGATCGCCGGCGGCGTCATCCCCGCCCAGGATTACCAGTATCTCCGCGACGCCGGGGTGCAGGGGATTTTCGGTCCCGGCACCAATCTGGTGCACGCCGCCACCGAAGTGCTACGGCTGTTGGGTCACAACCAACCGCCCGAAGGCTTCGAGGAGGCCGCTGAATGAACGCCCACGCCAACCCCCGCCCTGCCGTCCGCTCCGACTGGACGCGCGAGGAGATCGCGACCCTGTTCGACCTGCCGTTCAACGACCTGCTGTGGCAGGCGCAGGCCGCCCATCGCGCCCATCATGAGGCGAACGCCGTCCAGCTGTCGACCCTGCTGTCGATCAAGACCGGCGGCTGTCCCGAGGACTGCGGCTATTGCAACCAGTCGGTCCACGCCGAGACCGGGCTCAAGGCCACCAAGCTGATGGACGTGCGCGCGGTGCTGCAGGCCGCCGCGCAGGCCAAGGACAGCGGCTCGACCCGTTTCTGCATGGGCGCCGCCTGGCGCAACCCCAAGGATCGCGACATGCCCGCCATCGTCGAGATGGTGCAGGGCGTCCGCCAGATGGGCATGGAAACCTGCATGACCCTCGGCATGCTGACCGAGCCGCAGGCCAGGATGCTCGCCGACGCCGGGCTCGATTATTACAACCACAATATCGACACCTCGCCCGAGCGCTATGACCAGGTGATCACCACGCGCAGCTTCGAGGACCGGATCGAGACGCTCGAGCATGTCCGAGAGGCCGGCATCAACGTCTGCTGCGGCGGCATCGTCGGAATGGGCGAGACCCGCGCCGACCGGGTCGGATTCATCCATGCGCTGGCGACTCTGCCGGTCCATCCGGAGAGCGTTCCGGTCAACGCGCTGGTCCCGGTCAAGGGCACGGTGCTGGGCGACATGCTGGCCGACACGCCGCTCGCCATGATCGACGAGATCGAGTTCGTCCGCACCGTCGCGGTCGCGCGCATCGCCATGCCCGGCTCGATGGTCCGCCTCTCGGCGGGCCGCGAGAGCATGTCCGACGCCGCGCAGGCGCTGTGCTTCATGGCGGGCGCCAACTCGATCTTCACCGGCGACAAGCTGCTGACCACCGACAATGCCGGCGACGACAAGGATGCCGCGCTGTTCGCCAGGCTCGGCGTCTCGCCGATGGCGGTCGAATGCAAGGTCGAGCTGGCGGCGGAGTAATCTTTTCTCTTCGTCATCCCGGACGCGTTTCGGGATCCACCAGGCCACGGTCGCCGGAGCCGGTCGTGGGGTGGATCCCGCAACAGTTCAGCATGACGGTTCGGAATAAAAAGGACGACGATGTTCAAGAAGATCCTGATCGCCAACCGCGGTGAAATCGCCTGCCGCGTGATCAAGACCGCCCGTCGCATGGGCATCCAGACGGTCGCCGTCTATTCCGACGCCGACGCGCGCGCGCCGCATGTCGAGATGGCCGACGAGGCGGTCCATATCGGCGCCTCGCCCGCATCCGAGAGCTACCTGATCGCCGACCGGATCATCCAGGCGTGCAAGGACACCGGCGCCGAGGCGGTCCACCCCGGCTACGGCTTCCTGTCCGAGCGGACCAGCTTCGCCCAGGCGCTCGAAGACGCCGGCATCGCCTTCATCGGCCCGCCGATCGGCGCGATCGCGGCGATGGGCGACAAGATCGAATCGAAGAAGCTCGCCAAGGCGGCCGGCGTCAACGTCGTCCCCGGCTATGTCGGTGAGATCGACTCGACCGAGCACGCGGTCGAGATCGCCAACGGCATCGGCTATCCGGTGATGATGAAGGCCTCGGCCGGCGGCGGCGGCAAGGGCATGCGCCTCGCCTATAACGAGAAGGACGTCCGCGAGAATTTCGAGAGCGTGAAGCGCGAGGGGCTCGCCAGCTTCGGCGACGACCGCGTCTTCATCGAGAAGTTCATCGAGAGCCCGCGCCACATCGAGATCCAGGTGCTCGGCGACAAGCATGGCACCATCCTCTACCTGAACGAGCGCGAATGCTCGATCCAGCGTCGCCACCAGAAGGTGGTCGAGGAGGCGCCGTCGCCCTTCGTCTCCCCCGAGATGCGCAAGGCGATGGGCGAGCAGGCCGTCGCGCTGGCCCGTGCCGTCGGCTATTACAGCGCGGGCACGGTCGAGCTGATCGTGTCGGGCGCCGACACGACCGGCCAGGGCTTCTACTTCCTCGAGATGAATACCCGTCTCCAGGTCGAGCATCCGGTCACCGAATGCATCACCGGCCTCGACCTCGTCGAGCAGATGATCCGCGTCGCCTATGGCGAGAAGCTGGCCTTCGGGCAGGCCGACGTGAAGATCAACGGCTGGGCGGTCGAGAACCGCGTCTATGCCGAGGATCCCTATCGCGGCTTCCTGCCGTCGACCGGCCGACTCGTCCGCTACCGGCCGCCGGCCGAGGTCGAGCATGTCCGGGTCGACGACGGCGTCTATGAGGGCTCCGAGATCTCGATGTTCTACGACCCGATGATCGCCAAGCTGATCACCTGGGGCGAGACCCGCGAGGCGGCGATCGACCGGCAGGTCACCGCGCTCGACCGCTTCGAGATCGACGGCATCGGCCACAACATCGATTTCCTCTCGACCCTGATGCAGCATCCGCGCTTCCGCTCGGGCGAGATCACCACGGGCTTTATCGCCGAGGAATTCCCCGAGGGCTTCACCGGCGCCGCCGCCGACGCGGCGCTGAGCCTGCACCTCGCCGCGATCGCGGGGGTGCTCGCCAGCATCGACGCCGCCCGCGCCGCGCAGATCGACGGCCGACTCAACGGCCCGGCCGATCCTTCGACCAGCTGGGTCGTCACCCTCGACGGCGCCGAGCGCCAGGTCGAGATCCTCGGCGACGCGGTCATGGTCGACGGGACGCCGGTGGTGGTCGACGCGCCCTATGTCCCGGGGCAGAAGCTGGTCGAGGCGCTGGTCGACGGCGAGCCGCTGTCGCTGCGGGTCGACCGCAAGCGCACCGGCTGGCGCTTCACCGCGCGCGGCGCGAGCCACGACCTGCGCGTGCTGACCCCGCGCGTCGCGGCGCTGTCGCACCACATGATCGAGAAGATCCCGCCGGACATGTCGCGCTTCCTGCTCTGCCCGATGCCCGGGCTGGTGACCGCGATCCATGTCGGCGAGGGCGCCAAGGTCGAGGCCGGCCAGCCGCTCGCGGTGGTCGAGGCGATGAAGATGGAGAATATCCTGCGCGCCGAGAAGGCCGGCACGGTCAAGACCGTCGCCGCCAAGCCCGGCGACAGCCTCGCCGTCGACGCGGTGATCCTCGAGTTCGAATAAGCCGTCCGGAACGGCGGTCGCCGGCTTGGAGCGGTTTCGAGGCAGGTGGGACCATCCGCCGGCTCGAAAATCGCGACAAGACAACGGTCTAGCGGGGCGGCCCCGTCCAGGCGTCGATCGCTGCCCAGCCATGGGCACCGATCCGCATCGCCGCCCTGCCCCGCAGCCGGTCTATTCCGCCGAGCGCGATCACCGGCAGACGCGTCGCCCGTGCCAGCGCGGCGAAGCGCATCCGGCCGAGCGCCGGGGCGCCGGGGTGCGAGCGGGTGGGGTGGAGCGGCGACAGGAAGATCGCGGCCGCGCCCGATCGTTCGGCCGCGCGGATCTCGGCCAGGCCGTGCGCGGCGGCGGTGCCGTGGCGGGGCGGGCCTGGGCGACGATGATGCGCCCCGTCGGCCCCCCACCGCCGCGCCTTCACCTCCTTGCCGGCCAGCAGCAGCAGCAATCCGCGCGTCCGGGCGATCCGGCGAACCCGGTCGAACAGGCGGCGGCGCGCCTTTCCCGGCAGGTTCTTGTGCCGGAAGACAATCCCCGATCCCGGCGGCAGGCGCTGCAGCGCCGCCCACAGTGCCTCGCCCTGCCGTTCGTCGGTCATCATCCATAGCGACGGAAGCTCGGGCTGGCGGGGCTGCATCCTGCCTCCTATAGCGAAGCGCATGTCCGATATCGACACCGTCTCCGCCGCGGGCGCCGCCCGCCGTCTTGCCGCCATCCGCGCCCGTATCGACCATGCCGCCGCGCTCGCCGACCGCGATCCGTCGGGCATCGAGCTGATCGCCGTCGCCAAGACCAGGCCCGCCGAGGAGATCGCCCCGCTGATCGCCGCCGGTCATGCGAGCTTCGGCGAGAACAAGGTGCAGGAGGCCGAGGCGAAATGGCCGGCCCTGCGTGCGGGGCAGGCGCTCCGCCTGCATCTCGTCGGTCAGCTCCAGTCGAACAAGGCCAAGGAAGCCGTCGCGCTGTTCGACGCGATCCATTCGGTGGACCGCCCCTCGCTGATCGAGGCGCTGGCCAGGGCGATGGACGGTGCCGGCAAGCGCCCCGACTGCTTCGTCCAGGTCAATATCGGTGCCGAGGAGCAGAAGGGCGGCTGCGCGATCGACGACCTGCCGGCGATCCTGACGAGGGCGCGCGACGCGGCGCTGCCGGTCGTCGGGCTGATGGCGGTGCCCCCCGCCGATGTCGAGCCCGCGCCCTATTTCGCCCTGCTCGCCAAGCTGGCGAAGCGCCACGGCCTTTCGGGGCTCAGCATGGGCATGTCGTCGGACTTCGAGACCGCGGTGACGATCGGCGCGACCCATGTCCGGATCGGCACCGCGCTGTTCGGCGTGCGGCCGAAAGGGCCTGCCCCGTCCTTCCAGGGGCGCGGCGGGGGATGGGGCTCTCCCACCCCCTGACCGCTAGCCGCGGAACCAGCGCGCCGCCGCGAAATAGACCGTCACCCCGGCGCCGACCAGCAGGCTGAACCCCGTCACCGCCCAGAAGGACAGCGGGTGGTGGGCATAGGGGATGCCGTCGACGTTCATTCCGAACAGCCCGGTGACGAAGGTCAGCGGCAGGAAGATCATCGCCACGATCGCGATCGCCAGCGAGCGACGGTCGATCTTCTCGGCGCGCAGGTCGGTGATCTGCTCGTGGAGCAGCGCCGATCGCTCGCGCACCGCCTCCAGCTCCTCGGCCATGCGCGCGAAGCGGTCGGCCGCCTCGCGCAGGTGGATGCGGTCGTCATCCTCGATCCAGTCGAGCTCGAGCAGCGCCATCGCCTCGAGCGCCTGGCGCTGCGGCACGATGAAGCGGCGATAGCTGATCGCGGTCGATCGCGCCTTGGCGATGTGGCGGCGCAGATGGAAGGTCTCGGCCGACAGCGCCAGCTCGCAATCGTCGACCTGGTCGCCCAGGTCGGCGACCACCGGATCGAGGTGCTGGGCGATCTGCACCGCCAGCGCCGCGATCAGGTCGCCGGGGTCGAGGAACTCGCCCTTGTCCATCCGCGCGCGCAGCTCCTCCAGCCCCGCCATCCGGCGGTAGCTGACCGAGACCAGCCGCCCGCGCTCGGCCCAGATCCGGATCGACACCAGCTCGTCGCCGTCGCCAAGCTCGTCGCTATGGCGGGGGCCGCGCAGGTTGATGATCAC
This sequence comes from Sphingomonas sp. Root720, assembly GCF_001428605.1. Taxonomy (GTDB): domain Bacteria; phylum Pseudomonadota; class Alphaproteobacteria; order Sphingomonadales; family Sphingomonadaceae; genus Rhizorhabdus. Next base: position 354,912 of record NZ_LMID01000012.1, on the reverse strand, counting down.
GCCGTCATGGAGCGGCTGGCAGCGCGGCCGCGTCTCGGCGGTGGTCAGGTTGAAACGCGCCGTCGGCGGCAGGCCGTGCGCCTCGTCCTCGAGCCAGCGCATCTCCTGCTCGTCGCGCCCGTCGAGATGAATCCAGCGGAAATGCCCCGCGCCCTCTTCCCCGATGGTCCAGCCTGGCGTCATGCGAATCCCAGATCGATCGAAAGCCCCCGGCCCGGTGAAGCGGGCGGCGCGGCGCAAGGTTCCCGCGCGGCGTCGGCGCGGGCGCGGGCGAGGATCGCCGGCGGCACGTCGGGCCGGTGGTAGAGGCGGTCGGCCCGGCCCAGCAGCCGCGCCTCGCCCAGGGTCAGCGCGTCGGGATCGGCCGATCGCAGCCGGATCGCGACGAGCCGGTCGGGCGCTTCGCCGCCGCCCGCGAGCCAGTCGTCGATCGCATGGGGGATCGCGTCGGGGGTCACGGCTGGGCCGACGTCGGCGAGCGGATCGAGGGGGCCGCCCTCGGCGAGCCCGGCATCGATCGCCCGGCGGCGGTCCTCGGCCAATGGCCAGCGCGCACGGATCGCGGCCCGCGCGGCGAACAGCCCGTCGGCCAGTCCCCCCAGCCCGGTGGGGAGCAGCGCCTCCAGCCTCTGCCGCAAGGCGGCGGCGAGGCCCGCCGAGCGTCCCCCGGTACCGATCGCGATCAGCACGGGATCGCGGTCGACGATCGCGGGCATGGTGAAGTCGCACAGCGCGGGCCGGTCGGCGACGTTGACGATCAGGCCGCGCGCCTTGAGCCGCACCGCCGCCGCCTCGGCGGCCGCGTCGTCGGTGCAGGCGATGAAGGCGAAGCGCGCTTCGCCGTCATCCTCGCCGACCGGCCGTCCGCCCGCGCGCTCGATCAGCCGCCGCTTCGCCGCCGCCGCCTCGCCGTCGCCGAACAGGATGACCGGGCGGCCGCGAAGATCGACGAAGATCGGCAGGCTGTGCATCGCATGCCTTGTCGCGCGGGTGCCGGCTTTTGCCAAGCGGCTTCGCGTGGCAGGACGAAGCGGCGAATCAAAAGGAATGCCCATGACGAACAAGCGCAAGCTCGGCCGTTTCTCGATCAATCCCATCGGCCTCGGCTGCATGAGCCTGAGCCAGGCCTATGGCCCGCAGCCCAACGAGGCGGCATCCGAACGGCTGTTGCACCGCGCGCTCGATCTCGGTTGCGACTTCCTCGACACCGCCGCCCTCTATGGCGAGGGGCACAACGAGACGCTGGTCGGCCGCACCCTCAAGGCGCGGCGCCGGGAATTCACCCTCGCGTCGAAATGCGGCTTCCGGGTCACGCCCGAAAATCCGCGCCTGCTCGACGGCTCGCCCGCCGCGATCGCCGAGACGCTCGACAACAGCCTCCGCCGGCTCGGGCTCGACCATATCGACCTCTATTATCTCCATCGCCCCGATCCGAAGACCCCGATCGAGGAGTCGGTCGGCGCGCTCGCCCGCGCCGTCTGGGCGGGCAAGATCGGCGCGATCGGCCTGTCCGAGGTGTCGGCCCCCCAGCTCCGCCGCGCGCATGCCGCCCATCCGATCGCCGCGCTGCAGACCGAATATTCGCTGTGGACACGCAATCCCGAGATCGCGGTGCTCGACGCGTGCCGCGACCTGGGGGTGACCTTCGTCGCCTTCTCGCCGGTGGCGCGCGGCTTCCTGGCGGGCGCCTTCGCCCGGCCCAGGGCGCTGGGCCGCGACGATATCCGCTTCGCCATGCCGCGCTTCCAGGGCGACGACTTTGTGCGGAACCAGGCGCTCTACGATCCCTACAAAGCGATCGCCGACGCGGTTGGCTGTACCCCGGCGCAGCTCGCGCTCGCCTGGCTGCTCCACCGCGATCCGGGGCTGGTGACGATCCCGGGGACGCACGACATCGCCCATCTCGAGGAGAATATGGGCGCGAACGACGTGCGGCTCTCGGCCGCGCAGATGGCGGCGCTCGACGCGCTCGTGAACCAGGCGACGGTGGCGGGCAGCCGCTACAATCCGGCGCAGCAGGCGACGGTGACGACCGAGGAGTTCGCGTGAGATCGCAAGCGGGTGTGCGTCGTCATCTTCCCCCACGTCATCCCGGCGAAAGCCGGGATCTCACTTCATCTTCGCCTTTTCCGGAGCGCGGAAGGGCAGGGAGATCCCGGCTTTCGCCGGGATGACGACGAAGAGGGCGGACGCGGGCCAGTACGCAAAGATCCCGCGAAAGCTGAAATCTCGGAAGGCTCTCGCCGCACGCTGATCGCCCGACCTCCCGAGACCCCAGCCTTCGCTGGGGTGACGGAAAGTGGCAGTGGTGCCTAAACCAGCGTCCGGATGAAGGCCCGCACCGAATCGGCGATCTCGGGCCGTTCGAGCGCCAGCGCGATGTTCGCCTGGATGAAGCCGGCATTGTCGCCGCAGTCGTGGCGCTCGCCATCGAAGGTCAGCGCATGGAAGGGCTGGTCGCCGATCAGCTTGGCCATCGCGTCGGTCAGCTGGATCTCGCCGCCCGCGCCGCGCTCGCCCTTGTCGAGCAGGGCGAAGATCTCGGGCTGGAGGATGTAGCGGCCGACGAGGGCGAGGCGCGAGGGCGCGGTGCCCGCCGCGGGTTTCTCGACCATCTTTCGCACTTCGGTCACGGCACCCTCGGCGGCGCCGGGATCGACGATGCCATATTTGTGGGTCTGGTTCTCGGGCACCTCGAGCACGGCGACGACGTTGCCGCCCTTCACGGCATAGGTGTCGATCATCTGCTTGAGGCAGGGCGATGCCGGATTCCACAGCAGCTCGTCGGGCAGCAGCACCGCGAAGGGCTCGTCGCCGACCAGGTCGCGGGCGCAGGCGACGGCATGGCCGAGGCCCAGCATCTGCTGCTGCCGGACGAAGGCGGCCTTGCCGGGGGAGAGGCGGGTCGCCTCCAGCTTGTCGAGGAAGCTCGTCTTGTTCTTGGCGGCGAGATCGCTCTCGATCTCATAGGCGGAGTCGAAATAGTCCTCGATCGCATATTTGTTGCGCCCGGTGACGAAGATCATCTGCTCGATCCCGGCCGCGCGCGCCTCGTCGACGGCATATTGGATCAGCGGCCGGTCGACGACGGGCAGCATCTCCTTGGGGACGGCCTTGGTGGCGGGAAGGAATCGGGTGCCGAAACCGGCGACGGGAAAAATGGCCTTGCGAACTGGCTTCATGCGAGGTTCCTTATGACCATGTTCAAACCCACGGCGGAAGCTTGTCCGCCGCGATCAATGCTTCGATCGGCTGCCTCTCCCGCACGACCGCCCATTTTTCTCCGCTCACCAGCACTTCGGGCGTCAACGCGCGCGAATTATAGGTATTGGCCATCGTCGCCCCATAGGCCCCCGCCGTCATGAAGGTGACGAGGTCGCCGGGACCGACGGCATCCATGGCCCGCTTCTTGGCGAAACTATCGCCGCTTTCACAGATGGGGCCGACGATGTTGGCCGTCATTACGCCACCGTTCGGCGTAACGCCGCGGATATCGTGCCAGGCGTCGTAGAGGCTGGGCCGCATCAGGTCGTTCATCGCCGCGTCGACGATGACGAACGGATCGGTCACGCCGGGCTTGACCCGGATCACCCGCGACAGCAGCACCCCGGCATTGCCGACGATCACCCGGCCGGGCTCGAAGACGAGCCGCACGTTCCAGCCGGTCGTCACCTCGCGCACCATCGCGCCATAGGCTTCGGGCAGCGGCGGCACGGGCTTGGCGGGGTCATAGGGCACGCCGAGACCGCCGCCCAGGTCGGCGGTGACGATCGCATGCCCGGCCGCCCGCAGCTCGGCGATCAGCGTGCCGATCTTCGCGAAGGCGGCGCGCGACGGGCCGAGGTCGGTGAGCTGGCTGCCGATGTGGACGGCAACGCCGCGCACGTCGAGGCCGGGCAGCGCGGCGGCGCGGGCGTAGGCGGCGGGGGCGCGGTCATAGGCGACGCCGAATTTGTCCTCCGACCCGCCGGTCGAGATCTTGGCATGCGTGCCCGCGACCACATTGGGATTGATGCGGAAGGCGACGGGGGCTCTGGTGCCCATCGCCATGGCGACCTCGGACAGCATCTCGGCTTCGGGCTCCGATTCGATGTTGAACTGGTAGATGCCCTGTTCGAGCCCGAGGCGCATTTCCTCTTCGGTCTTACCCACACCGGAAAAGACGATCTTGTCGGCGGGGATCCCCGCCGCCCGCGCGCGCAACAGCTCGCCGCCCGAGACGACGTCGGCACCGAACCCGGCCTTGGCCAGGGTCGCCAGGACGGCGCGGTTGGGATTGGCCTTGACCGCGAAGGCGACGAGCGGGCCTTCCAGGCCCGATTCGACTTCGGCGACCGCGGCCTTGAACACCTCGGCGTGGCGCTCGATCGTCGCGGTCGAGTAGACATAGACCGGCGTCCCGACCGCCGCGGCGATCGCGGGCAGGGAAACGTCCTCGGCGTGGAGCACGCCGTCCTTCAGGTTGAAATGGTCCATGTCGTTCCCTGTTGGCCGACGAATCTTGCCGGCCGATGTCTTTCGTTCGGTTTCGTCTTGCTACGCGGCACCCCGGCGAAGGCCGGGTTTCGCGAGATGAAGCGCCCCGCACCTCAACCGAGACCCCAGCCTTCGCTGGGATGACGGAGAAAGGAAGGGGCCGTGCGATGTCCTCAGCCCGGCGGCGGCAGGTTGAAGCGGTCGTCGGGCCGTTCCTCGGAGCGGCGCAGCACGTCGTCGCTGCGGCCGGGGCGGGTCTCGACCGGCGGGGTCAGCAGCGCCGGGACGTCGGGCTGGGTCGCGGCGGTCGCCGGCTTGGGCGGCAGGCTGTGCCCTTCGACCGGGCGCAGCGCGTCACGCTTGCCGCAGGCGGCGAGCGCGAGCAGCGCGGTCGCGGCGAGGAGGGTGCGGATCTTCATGCTTCGATCCCCAATGCGGTCCTGGCCTCGGCAATGCGGGCGCGGACCTGGTCGGGGGCGGTGCCGCCATGGCTGGCGCGGCTGGCGACCGAGGCGTCGACCGACAGCGCCTCGTAGACGCGGTCGTCGATCCGCCCGTCGATCGCCTGCAGCGCCTCGAGCGGCAGCTTGTCGAGCGCCAGCCCCTCGCGCTCGGCCAGCTTCACCGCGGTGCCGGTGATGTGGTGCGCCTCGCGGAACGGGATGTCGGCGACCCGGACCAGCCAGTCGGCGAGATCGGTCGCGGTCGAATAGCCCTGCTCGGCGGCCTGGCGCAGGCGCGGGACGACGAAGGTGCAGGTTTCGACCATCCCGGTCATCGCCGCGATCGACAGCGCCAGCAGGTCGTGCGCCTCGAACACCGGCGGCTTGTCGTCCTGCATGTCCTTCGAATAGGCGAGCGGCAGGCCCTTCATCGTCATCACCAGCGCGGTCATGCAGCCGGCGATGCGGCCCGAATGGCCGCGCACCAGCTCGGCCGCGTCGGGGTTGCGCTTCTGCGGCATGATCGACGAGCCGGTCGAATAGCTGTCAGGCAGCTTGACGAAGCCGTAGGGCTGGCTCGCCCAGATGATGAACTCCTCGGCCAGCCGCGACAGGTGCAGGCTGAGCTGGGTGGCGGCCATCAGATAGTCGAGCGCGAAGTCGCGATCGCTGACCGAATCGAGCGAATTGGCGGTAGGCCCGTCGAAGCCGAGCGCCTGCGCCGTCATGTCCCGGTCGATCGGGAAGCCGGTGCCCGCGAGCGCCGCCGCACCGAGCGGGCAGCGGTTGAGCCGGGCGCGGGCATCGGCGAAGCGGCTGCGGTCGCGCGCGATCATCTCATGATAGGCCATCAGGTGATGGCCGAGCGTCACCGGCTGGGCGACCTGGAGGTGGGTGAAGCCGGGCATCACGCTCGCGGCATGCTCCCCGGCGCGGGTGACCAGCGCCACCTGCAGCGCGACGAGTCCCGCCTCGACCGAGTCGATCGCATCGCGAACCCACAGCCTGAAGTCGGTCGCGACCTGGTCGTTGCGCGAGCGGGCGGTGTGAAGCCGGCCGGCGGGAGCGCCGATCAGCTCGGCGAGCCGTCCCTCGGTCGCCATGTGGATGTCCTCGACCGCAAGATCGACCGGCACGCCTTTCTCGGCATATTCGGCCGCGACCGCATCGAGACCCTCGGAAATCCGGGCCGCATCGGCCTCGGTGACGATCTTCTGCCGGGCCAGCATGGCGACATGTGCCTTCGATCCGGCGATGTCCTGTTGCCAAAGTCGCTTGTCGAATGGGATCGACGCGTTAATTTCGCGCATCACCGCGGCGGGCCCTTCAGCGAAGCGCCCTCCCCACATCTTGTTGGAGCTATCCGTGCGGCCGTTGATCGCCTGTCTCCTCGCATTGGCGCTGGCCGCCTGCGATAGTAAACCGAAGGACGCCCCGCAAGGCGGCGTTCCCGCCGAATCGGTCGGCCGCGTCGATATTTCGCAGCGCGGGAAGGAGATGCCGGCCATCCCCTTCGCCGACGAGAAGGGCGGCCCCGCCACCCTGACCCAGTTCCGCGGCAAGCCGCTGATGGTCAACCTGTGGGCGACCTGGTGCGCGCCCTGCGTCGCGGAGATGCCGACGCTCGACCGGATGGCGGCCGAGGACGACCGGTTCCGGCTGATCACGGTCGGCCAGGACCTCGAGGGCGCCAAGGTGATCGGCCCCTTCTTCCGGGAGAAGGGCTTCAAGGCGCTGACCCGGCACAGCGACCAGCAGAATGTGCTGATGGCCGCGCTCGGCACCGAGACGCTGCCGACGACGGTCTTCTACGACGCGAAGGGCAAGGAGCTGTGGCGCGTCTACGGGATGATGGACTGGAACGGCGCCCCCGCGAAGAAGCTGATCGGCGACGCGGTCGGCGGGTGATGCTTCCCCTGGTCCGTCATGCCGAACACGCTCGGCATGACGGAGGACGGTCGGTCAGGGCATGCGGTACATCGCGCAGAGCTTGTTGCCGTCGGGATCGCGCAGATAGGCGAGGTAGAGCTTGAACGCGCCCATGTCGCGCACGCCGGGGGGATCCTCGCAGGCGGTGCCGCCATGGGCGACGCCGGCCGCGTGCCAGGCGTCGGCCTGCTCGGGCGACGCTGCGGCGAAGCCGACCGTGCCGCCATTGGCGTGGCAGGCGGGTTCGCCGTTGATCGGCTTGGTCACCGCGAACAGGCCGGTCGGCGAAGCCCAGATGATGCGGTTTTTCTCGGCATCGACCATGCCGGGGGCCACGCCCAGCGTGCCGAGCAGCGAATCGTAGAATGCCTTCGAGGTGTCGAGATCGTCGGTCCCGACGAATACGTGGCTGAACATATCGTTTCTCCTCTCGTCGGCGCGGTGCGCCGGTGCCCGGCCTGATTGCACCAGCAAGGGCGACATGTCGATGACGGGAAGGGCCCGTTTCCCTGGCCGGACAGGCATCGGCCGCGAGGCCGTTCTTGAAATGCAACGATCGGCCGCCGATCTTCGTCCGATGACGATGCGCCAGCCCAGCTTCTACATCCCCCATGGCGGAGGCCCCTGCTTCTTCATGGACGATCCCGCCGGCACCTGGACCGGGATGGAGGCCTTCCTGCGCGGCCTGCCCGGTCGGCTGCCCGAGCGGCCGGGCGCGATCCTGATCGTCTCGGGCCATTGGGAAACCGAAGGCTTCCGCTTCTCGGCCTCGCCGCGCCCGCCGCTGATCTTCGACTATTACGGTTTTCCGCCGCACACCTACGACCTGCGCTGGCCGGCCCCGGGCGATCCGGCGCTGGCCGAGCGCGCGGCGGGGCTGTTGCGGACGGCGGGCTTCCCGGCGGCGACCGATCCCGATCGCGGGATCGACCATGGCGTGTTCGTGCCGCTCAAGGTCGCCTTTCCCGACGCCGACATTCCGGTGGTGGAGATGTCGCTCGATCGCGATCTCGACCCGGTGGCCGCATGGCGTGCCGGCCGGGCGCTGCGTCCCCTGCGCGACGAGGGCGTACTGATCCTTGGCGCGGGGATGAGCTTCCACAACCTGCCCGCCTATCGCAACCGCCAGGCGACCGAGCCGTCGATGGCGTTCGACGATTGGCTCGCCGAAGCGGTCGAGGGCGATCCCGCCGGCCGTGAGGCGCGGCTGGCGCGCTGGGTCAACGCCCCCGCCGCGCGCTTCGCCCATCCGCGCGAGGAGCATCTGCTGCCGCTGATGGTCGCGGCGGGCGCCTCCGACGGACCGGGATCGCGGGTCTATGGCGAGGTGGTGATGGACACGATGATCTCGGGCTTCCGATTCGATTGAGGATGGCGGCCGCCGCGCCCCCTCCTCGGCCGTGCAACCAACCCGCCCCAGGCCGGTTCATTTTCCCGTGGCAATCGGGCGCGCGATGGGCGATCGATCGAAACCGCCTTTGAAGGAAACGACCGAGTGAACCAATCCGACGAACCACGGCGCTTCCGCTTCGAGGATGGCAGTTTCCTCGCGCTCGTGCTGATCGTCACGGTGGCCTTCGCGCTGGTGATCGCGCCCTTCTTCGGTGCGATCCTCTGGGGCCTCGTTCTCGCACTGATGTTCAGCCCGATCCACCGGCGCATCCTCGACCGGATGCCGGGACGCTCGAACGTCGCGGCGCTGATCACCCTGCTGATCATCATCCTGATCGTGATCCTGCCCGCCGCCTTCCTCGGATCGGCGCTGATCCAGGAATTCCTCCACGTCTACGCCATGGTCCAGTCGGGCAAGATCGACATCGCCCGGATATTCGAGCAGATGACCGGCGCACTTCCCGACTGGGCGGCCGGCTGGCTGCGCTCGCGCGGCTGGACCGACTTCGCCGCCGCGCGCCAGCAGATCAGCGAGGGGCTGAGCGGCAGCTTCAGCGCGATCGCCACCCATGCGCTGCAGGTCGGGCAGGGGGCGCTCAACCTGATCCTGATGATGGGCGTGATGCTCTATCTCACCTTCTTCCTGATCCGCGACGGCGAGGCGCTGGCCCACAAGCTGATCGAATCGATCCCGCTCGATCCCGACCGCCGCCGCGCGGTGATCCGCAACTTCACCGTCGTCACCCGCGCGACGATCAAGGGCAGCCTGATCGTCGCGATCGTCCAGGGCTTCACCGGCGGGATCACCTTCGCGCTGCTCGGCATCGAGGGCGCGCTGCTGTGGGGCACGATCATGGCGATCTTCTCGCTGATCCCGGCGATCGGCTGCGGCATCGTCTGGGTGCCGGTCGCGCTCTACCTGTTCGCGACCGGGGCGGTCGTGAAGGGGGTCATCCTGGTAATCGCGGGCGCGCTGGTGATCGGGTCGATCGACAATGTGCTACGCCCGATCCTCGTCGGCCGCGACACCCGCATGCCCGATTATGTCGTGCTGATCTCGACCCTGGGCGGGTTGCAGTTGTTCGGCTTCCACGGCTTCATCGTCGGGCCGGTGGTCGCCGCGCTGTTCATCGGCACCTGGGACATCGTCACCGAACAGCGCCGCGCCTCGCGCCGCTGAGCGGCGGCGGTCAGCGGCCCCCGGGAAGCTCGGGGGCGTGGAAGGGCGGGTTCGTCCGCTCGCGCCGCCGCTGCCGGTGGCGGCGCCACAACAGCCAGGCCAGCAGGCAGGTGCCCGGGATCGGGAAGGCGATCATCAGCTCGGTCTTGTAGGGCCTGAGCGCGTCGATGATCCGGTCGACCGTCGGCCCGAACCAATAGCCGATCGTCGTGAAGATCGCCGACCATATCAGGCAGGCGACCGCATTGAGCGCGGCGAAGCGGCGCAGCGGGATCGACGACAGCCCGATCGCGACCGGGCTGACCGTCCGGAAGCCGTAGGCGAAGCGGAAGCCGAGGATGAAGCCGGTGGGATAGCGTTCGATGAAGCCGACCGCCTTGGCGAAAGCGGGCTTCTGCCGGACATGGACGACGAAGCGACGCTCGCGGAACCGCCGGCCGACCTGGAAGAACAGCTGGTCCGCGATGAAGGCGCCGAAGGCGGTGGCGAGGAAGGCGGCCCAGACCGGGAACAGCGCGTGGTGCGCCATCACCCCGCCGGCGATCGCCGCGGTTTCCCCCTCGAAACCGGCGCCGAGGGCGATCGCCCAAGGGCCGATCGCCACGACCAGCTGTCCGAAATCCATGAAACTTCACCTGCGCAGCGGGCCCGAGTCCGGCAGCATAGCGGTCATTGTGCGGCGCGTCATGGGGTTCCTCGGTCCCTTTTCTCCCCGCGGGCCGGGGACGGGACGCGCGCGACAGCGACCAACTGATACGGTCACCCGGTTGCCCCGGACGGATGCGATCATTACATCGGCGGTTTCATCGTCAGAGGGTTTTTGATGCTTCTTCTCCTCCTCCAGATCGCCGACCTGCTGCTGGGCGTGCTGCGCTGGATCATCATCATCCAGGCGATCATGTCCTGGCTGGTCGCGTTCAACGTGATCAACACCTACAACGACTTCGTCCGCCAGCTGCTCTACGCGCTCGACAAGATCACCGAGCCGATCTACCGCCCGATCCGCCGGATCATGCCCGATTTCGGGGCGCTCGACCTGTCGCCGCTGGTCGCGTTGCTGCTGATCATCATCCTGCAGATGGTGATCGGCCACGCCGAGGCGCAGGTGATGATGGCGGGCGTCTGACCCCCTGGACCGCTACCGGCGACGGCATCACCCTCGCCGTGCGCGCCAGCCCCAGGGCCGGGCGCGATGCGATCGCGGGCGTCGTCATGGCCGATGACGGCCGCCACTGGCTTTCGGTCAAGCTGGCCGCCGCGCCGAGCGACGGCGCGGCCAACGACGCCCTGGTCCGGCTGCTGGCCAAGACGCTCGGCGTTTCGAGGCGGGACGTGACGCTGGCCAGCGGCGCGACATCGCGGCTAAAGAGGCTCCATATCTCGGGGGATCCCGCCGCGCTGGCGGCTGCCCTCGCACGCACGATCGGACAGGTGGAATGAGCGCGGACATCATCGACGGCAAGGCATATGCGGCGGGCCTGCGCGAGCGGGTGGCCGGGCTGGTGCCGGCGTTCCGCGCCGCCACGGGCCGCGCGCCGGGCCTCGCCGTCGTGCTGGTCGGCGAGGATCCGGCGAGCCAGGTCTATGTGCGGTCGAAGCACAAGGCGACCGTCGAGGCAGGGATGGAGAGCTTCGAGCACCGGCTGCCCGCGACCGCGAGCCAGGACGAGCTGTTGGCGACGGTCGAGCGGCTCAACGCCGACGACCGGGTCGACGGCATCCTCGTCCAGCTGCCGCTGCCGCCGCATATCGACGAGAAGCGGGTGATCGCGACGATCGATCCCGACAAGGACGTCGACGGCTTCCACGTCGTCAACGCCGGGCGGCTGGCGGTGGGCGAGGAGGGCTATGTGCCCTGCACCCCACTCGGCTGCCTGATGCTGCTCAAGGACCGGCTCGGCGACCTGTCGGGGCTGGAGGCGGTGGTGATCGGCCGGTCGAACATCGTCGGCAAGCCGATGGCGGCGTTGCTGCTCGCCGAGAATTGCACGGTGACGCTGGCGCACAGCCGGACCCGCGACCTCGCCGGCGTGGTGCGCCGCGCCGACATCGTCGTGGCGGCGGTGGGCCGGCCCGAGATGGTCAGGGGCGACTGGATCCGCCCCGGCGCGACGGTGATCGACGTCGGCATCAACCGGGTGCCGGGCGCCGAGCCGGGCAAGACGCGGCTGGTCGGCGACGTCGCCACCGCCGAGGCCGCCGCCGTCGCGGGGGCGATCACCCCGGTGCCGGGCGGGGTCGGGCCGATGACGATCGCCGTGCTGCTGCGCAACACGCTGGTCGCCGCGCATCGCCGCGCCGGGGTGCCGCTGGCCACGGACGCGATCTGATGATCGCCCTGCTCCTGTCGGCGTTCGTCACCTTGTTCGTGGTGATCGATCCGCCCGGCTGCGCGCCGATCTTCGCCGGGCTGACGCGTGACGCCTCCCCGGTCCAGCGGCGCTCGATGGCGATCCGGTCGACCCTGATCGCGACGGTGCTGCTGTTCCTGTTCGCGCTGGTCGGCGAGAAGCTGCTCGCCACGCTCGGCATCAGTCTCGACGCCTTCCGCATCGCCGGCGGGATCATGCTGTTCCTGATCGCGCTCGAGATGGTCTTCGAGAAGCGCACCGAGCGGCGCGAGGGCCGCGCCGACGAGATCAGCCGCAAGGCCGCCGAGGAACACCGCCCGGTCGAAGACATCTCGGTCTTCCCGATGGCGATCCCGATGATCGCCGGGCCGGGCTCGATCGCCACGGTGATGCTGCTCGTGTCGCGCAGCCACGGCATCGAGCAGACCCTCCTGGTGCTGCTCGCGCTCGCCGCGGTGCTGGCGCTGACCATGGCCGCGCTGCTCGCCGCCGGGCCGATCATGCGGGTGCTGGGGCCGAAGCTGGAGGCGATGATCACCCGGGTGCTGGGGGTGTTGCTCGCCGCGCTGGCCGCACAATTCGTGATCGACGGAATCAGCGCGGCTTTCGGGGTCCGCTGACCCGTTCGGGCGGATTTCCGACACAGGCTTTTCGAATCCCCGGGAATAGTCGGGCCTCGGCGCCCGTATAGCCCCGCGTTCCCATGAGCGGAACGAAAGGTCCTTCATGACAGCCCACATATTGTTGGTGGGCGACGAGCCGGCGCTGTCTGCGCTGCTCGGCGCTGCCGGTTATCGTGTCACCATTGCCGTCGAGCCCGACCGGGCCGCGGCCCGCGCCCTCGACGTCGAGCCCGACATCGTCCTTCTCGATGGCGCGCTGGCCGATCTCGACGTGCGCGCGCTGGTCCACGCCATCCGGCAGGAAAGCGACGTGCCGATGATCATCCTTTCCGGTCGCGACCAGGAGGAGGAGAAGATCGCCGCGCTCGACGAGGGCGCCGACGATTATGTCGACACGCCCTGCGAGGACCGCGAGATCCTGTCGCGGATCCGGGTCGCCGAACGGCGGCGCGGCCGGTCGTCGGCGACCCCCGGCCCGTTCAGGGCCGGCGCTCTGGCGATCGACTTCGGCAGTCGGCGGGTCACCGTCGCAGGCCGCACGGTGCGGCTGTCGCCGAAGGAATATGCGCTGCTCCGGGTGCTCGCGCGGCAGGCCGGCGATGTCGTCGGCCATCGCCGGCTGCTCGCCGCGGGCTGGGGCCCGGCCGCCGCCGACACCCAGTATCTGCGCGTCTATATCGGCTTGCTGCGCCAGAAGATCGAAGATGATCCGTCCGATCCGCGGATCGTCCTGACGGAGCCGGGTATCGGATATCGCCTCGCCATCGAGTGACGCGATAGTAGATTTTCCGAACTGACTCATATATTCGGAAATAAACCCAAATATATCTGGATGTAGTTCGACGCTTACGTAGCAGATGATTTGTTATTCCACGCAATATGAAAATTTATGACCGTCTTTATAAAATTTATATGCATGGTCTACATTCTTGGATTCGCTTTATCTGCCGAAAGATCCATTCGGATTGGGGCAGCGACGCTGCCGCTGGCAGGAGAATTGTAGATGACGGTTTATTTGTTCGAGACGATGACGGCCAAGCAGGCTGAAACCTTCAACGGGGCGGTCGACCAGATCGTTTTCAACGCTGCGACCCCCGCGTCCAGCCTCACCGTCACCCCGACCAGCTTCGACACGGTTTTCCTGACCTCTCAGGACGGCGTTTCGCTCCAGTTCCGCGCGTCGGAGCTGCAGGCGGCGTCGACCGCGGGCCGTCTCAGCTTCACCGACAGCTCGGCCACCAGCCTGGTGATCGGCGGCTCGGGCGACGACACGCTGACCTTCACCGGCGGCAAGGCGATCTATTACGGCCTCGACGGCGACGACGAGATCACCACCAGCAACGCCGCGAGCAACGTGTTCGGCGGCGCGGGTGACGACAGGATCGTCGGCGGCAACGGCAATGACCATCTCTACGGCTTCGATCTGACCGGTGACCCGAGCGCCGATGGCGACGACTATATCGACGGCGGCGCCGGCAACGATTATATTCAGGGCAATGCCGGCGACGACACGCTGCTCGGCGGCCTGGGCAACGACCGCATCAATGGCGGTGCCGACGACGACCTGATCTTCGGCGGCGAAGGCAATGACATCGTCAACGGCAACAAGGGCAACGACACCATCTCTGGCGGCGAAGGCAACGACATCCTCCGCGGCGGCCAGGGCAACGATCTCGTCCAGGGCGACGAAGGCAACGACATCCTGTTCGGCGACCTCGGCAAGGATACGCTGGTCGGCGGCACCGGGATCGACGTGCTGACCGGCGGTGCGGGCGACGACCTGTTCCGCTTCGCCGCGGGCGACGCGGCCTTCGACACCACCGGCGCGCTGGCCTATTTCGCCGACCAGATCACCGACTTCGCTATCGGCGAGGACAAGGTCGACATCGGCGGCTCGATCGGCATCGGCACCGGCAACATCGTCTATGCCCAGGCCGGCATCACCATCGCCTCGGCCGAGGCCGCCTATACCTATGCGCAGGGCCTCATCGACGGTGGTTCGGTCAACAAGATCGCGGCGATCCAGGTCGGCAGCGACACCTATCTGTTCTATGACGACAATGGCGGCGTGGCTGCGTCGATCAACGCCATGATTAAGCTCGACGGCATGACCGCTACCGACTTCACCGCTGATTCGATCTTCTCGGTCTAATCGAAAGGGGCAGGTCCGGGGGCTCGACCCTGGACCCACCCGGAGCGTGGTACCGCGTTTCCCTCCAGTTTCGCGGTATCACGCTCACCTCTTCCGGCCACGAAAGCGGCCGAAGCGATATACGAAGGTCTAGCCTATAACCTTCCACAACCGGAACGGGGAATTTTCCGGCAACCCGACTGGCTCCAGCCAGCCGGGTATTTTTCCGTCCATCAACTGCGCATAGAACCCGTTCGGCGACTGCGCCTTGTAGATGGTCGATTCGGCCATGCCGGGGCAGAGCAGCAGCATCGTCGCGCCGCGGCGCCTCATCACCGCGTGCGCCACCTCCGGCGAGGTCGCGCGGAAGCTGTGCTGGACGTCGAGGATGGCGTCGCCGTTGCGATGATAGGGGCCGGCGACCGCGCTGTGCTTCGTGATCGTGATCAGCCGCGGTCCGAGGTCGACGAAGGTCAGCATCGTCGCGGGCGGTAGTCGGTCGAGCTGGGCGAGCGAGGGAATGGTGGCGCAGCGGCGCGGCTGGCGATCGGTCAGCGCGCGTGCCTTCTCCTTGCGGACCTCCTTCGCTGGCCTGGGGATCATCGCCACGAACTGGGCGATCTGGCCCGACAGCGCGAAGAAGGCGAGCAGGGTGCCGCCGACCCGCACCAGCGCCGATCCCGAGTCGAGCAGGCGCGGCAGCAGCCACCAGCCGAGCGCAGTCGCGCCATAGACGCCCATCAGCTGCGCCTGCGGGCCGAAGCGCGACTGCCAGGCCAGCCCCGCCGTCGCCAGCAGGCTGAGCAGCGCGATCGTCGCCCAGGCCGGAGCCTGCGCGGTGCGGCGCGCGCGCCAGAAGGCGATGATCGCGCCGGCCGTGCCGATCAGCGGCAGCCAGGCGGTCAGCAGCGCGTCGCGCCACGGCTTGGTGGTGAGCGGCTTCACCTCGCGGATATTGGCGAACCACAGCCGATCGAGCTCGGGCGAGATCGCCTCGGGCCGGCCCAGGCATTGCGGGAAGTTCAGCGCGAAGAAGGCGGCGATGATGCCGCCGGCGACGGCGAGCGCGGCGAGGCGCCACCAGCGGCCCCGGATGGTGACGAGGCCGAGCAGCAGCATCAGCGCCGACGTCAGCAGCAGGGTCGACAGATAGACCGGCGACAGCACGTCGCACAGCATCTGCCGGTTGTCATGGGATGCGAAGCCGGCGTAGGCGAGTGCGCAGCCCCCCCCCAGCGCCACCGCATAGGCGCGCAGCCGGGGCGCCTGTTCCCGGTCCCAGGTCCAGCGCAGCGCGATCGATGCGCCCGCCACCGCCATCATCGGGATCAGCTCCAGCCCGATGCCGAGCGATACCGCGGTGGCCAGGCCCGCCGTGGCGCCGCCGCGCTGCGGGTGGCGGTCGGCGATCCCGGCGACGACGAGCGTCAGCATCGCCAGCTGCCAGCCATGATGGTCGATGCGCAGCGGCATCCACATGAACAGCGTGGTCTGTGCGCACAGCAGCACCGCGAAGGCGATCGGATAGGCGCGCGGATGGACGATCCGCCGCACCGTCAGGATCAGCGCCCACAGCGCCGGCGCCAGCGCCAGCATCGGCGCCACCGCGCAGGCGATCCGCTCGGCGGTGAACTCGCCGACCAGCGGTCGGAAGATCAGGATCAGCCCGGCGATCGGCAGGTCGACGATCCGCGACCAGTGGACGTTGAGCCCGCCGGGCGGTGCGAGCTTGTACTGACGCAGGTCGAACCAGCCCTGTCCGGCGAGCCAGGCCTTCACCTCGGCCAGCCGCAGATTGTCGTCGGTATCGCTGAGCCCAAGCCAGCGGACCTGGCCCCATTTATAATAGAGGAAATAGGCGCAAGCCCCGGCGAACATCAGCCAGAAGGCCGTGCGCCAGCGGTGCTCGACCCAGGCCATCAGCCGATCTTCGAACTGCGCGTCGTTCTCGTCCTGCATCGGCTCTCGATTAGGCCGCCCGGCCGCCCGCCGCAATCGACGAAAATCGTGCCCCGTTTCGCATCCGTTCGGGCGAGGTTCAGCTTCGTCATGCTGTCTTCGCCGCATCCGGGAACGGATACGGGGGGACCGGACTGGCAATTTCCGCCCCACGGGAGGCGCTCCTTCGGGGTTCCCTTTCCCCGGGGAGCGTGTTCCCCATGCCATCGTCAGGCGAGAGAGCGCTTCAGCTCGTCGATGGGGACGCTTGAGCCGCTTCCGCTTTTGTGGAATGGCGCGGCGATGCCGGAGGCGCCCTTCATACCCCGCGAGCGCATGCTCCTCCTCGGCCAGCTGGTCCGCTATGCGATCACCGGGATGCTCGCCTCCCTGGTCAACATCGGGATCTACCATGGGCTGGTGAAGCTGGCCGGCTGGGATCCCAACCTCGCCTGGACCGCGGGTTTCATCGGCGCGGCGAGCACCGGCTATGTCGCCCATGGCCAGTGGAGCTTCCGCGGCCATGGCGGGCGCGACCGGCAGGGGGTCCGCATCTTCCGCTTCGCCATCGTCTCGCTCGTCAGCTTCGCGCTCAACAGCCTGTGGGTCTGGCTGCTCGTCCGGCATCTGGACCTTCCGATCTGGTCCCCCTATCCTCTGGTGCTGGGCGTGACGCCGCTCCTCGTCTTCTGGCTGAACCGCCAATGGGTATTCGAATGAGCGGACCCGTCCTCTCGATCATCGCGCCGGTGAAGGACGAGGAGGAGGCGATCGTCCCCTTCGTCGCCCGGATGACGCGCGTGCTCGACGCGCTGCGCGATCCCGCGGGGGCGCCCATCGGCTGGGAGATCGTCTTCATCGACGACGGCAGCACCGACCGGACGATGGCGGCGATCCTCGTCGCGCACGATGCCGATCCCCGGGTCACCGCGCTGTCGCTGTCACGCAATTTCGGCAAGGAAGCCGCGCTGTCGGCGGGGCTCGATCATGCGCGCGGCGCGGTAGTGGTGCCGATCGACGTCGACATGCAGGATCCGCCCGAGGTGATCGGGGCGATGCTCGACAAATGGCGCGACGGCTATGAGGTCGTCTATGGCGTGCGACGCAACCGCATGACCGACTCGCTGCCCAAGCGGCTGACCGCCGACCTCTATTATCGCGCGCACAACTGGCTCTCGATGGACAAGATCCCCGAGCATGCCGGCGACTTTCGCCTGCTCGACCGCAAGGTCGTCGAGGTGATCAAGCGCATGCCCGAGCGCAACCGCTTCATGAAGGGCCTGTTCGCCTGGTCGGGCTTCCGCCAGACCGCGGTCGAATATGACCGCGCCGAGCGCGCCGTCGGCACCACCAAGTTCAACTATTGGAAGCTCTGGCAGCTCGCGATCGACGGCATCACCTCGGCCTCGACCGCGCCGTTGCGGGTCTGGTCCTATGTCGGCGCGGTGATCGCCATCGTCGCGCTGGTCTATGCGGTCTATATCGGCGTGCGCACCCTGATCTACGGCGCCGACGTGGCGGGCTATCCCTCGCTGATGGTCGCGACCCTGTTCCTCGGTGGCGTCCAGCTGCTCTCGCTCGGCATTCTCGGCGAATATGTCGGTCGCATCCTGGTCGAAACCAAGAAGCGGCCGATCTACATCGTCCGCCAGCGGATCGGCTGTGCCGATCCCGAAGCGAAGGGCGACGACTGATGGACCGCGCCACCTACGACCGCATGGCGGAGATCGACCAGGACCATTGGTGGTTCGTCGCCCGCCGCCGGATCATCGCCGCCCTGATCGAGCGCCACCGGCCGAAGCCGGGGCCGATGCGCATCCTCGAGGTCGGGGCGGGCACCGGCTCGAACCTGGACCTGCTCAAGCGCTACGGCACGGTCGACGCGATCGAGCCCGACGACGGCGCCCGGGCCTTTGCCGAACGGCGCAGCGGCCTGCGGATCAAGGGCGGCTATCTGCCGAACGTCCCGCTTGACGACGGCGCCTACGACCTGATCGTCCTGCTCGACGTGCTCGAGCATATCCCCGGCGACGTCGAGGCGCTGGCTCATCTGCGCGGCAAGCTTGCGCCGGGCGGCCGCATCCTCGTCACCGTGCCCGGGGCGCCATGGATGTGGAGCGCGCACGATGTCGCCCACCATCACCAGCGCCGCTATACCGGCGCAGGGCTGCGCGCCGTGTTCGGGCAGGCGGGGCTGAAGCCGCGCTTCATGACCCATTTCAACAGCGTGCTGTTCCCGCTGATCGCGGCGGTGCGGCTGATCCGCAAGGTCGGCGGCAAGGAAGGGGGCGACGACGCGATGCCGTCCCGCCCGGTCAACGCGATCCTGAAGGGGCTGTTCGGCGCCGAACGCTTCTGGGTCGCCAGCATGCCGCTTCCGTTCGGCGTCTCGATCGCGATCGTGGGCGAGCCGAAAGTCTAGGTCTTCGATAGGGCGCGCAGCCGATCGATCAGCGTACCGGCTTGAACCGGAAGGGCTCGGCGTCCTCCTGGATGCTGTAGAGCGCGCCGCGCTCGCCGCCGTTCCAGATCAGCTTCAGCGACGGATCGTTGATCGGCCAGTGCTCGCGCGAGGCGTTGATCAGCCAGAGATAGTCGAAGGCGTCGCGCGGGAAGAGCGCGATCGAGCTTTCGATGCTCCGCGAGCGAGGCGCCCGGCAGCGGCGCGGGCGCATCACCTGGGTCGGATCCTCGGCATAGCCCTTGGCGGGGGCATATTTGATCGACAGCAGCTGCGCGCCCGCCATCGTCCACTGGCCGTTGACGAAGGATTCGCGCCGGACGATCGCCATCGCGCCGAGATGTTCGAGTCGCGGCGACTCCCAGCGCGACAGGCAGGGCAGCTCGACCAGCGCGAAGATGCGGCTGTTGCGGTCGACATGATCGAGCGCGGCGAGCTGCTTCTCCTGATAGGCGGAGAAGCCGGCGAATTGTTCGGTCGCCTGCCAGACGCGGACACCGAAGACGAGCAGCGCGAACAGCGCGACGAGATTCAGCGCCGCCCGGTCGGTGAAGCGCGGCACCAGCCCGATCACCCCGATCGCCACGACATAGGGGGCGAGCCGCATGTCGGCATAGGCCGACCCGATGACGATGCGCGGCATCAGCGCATAAGCGATGATCAGCACGAGGGTGGCGACGCCGAGGGTGCGGCGCATGTCGACGCCGATGCCGCGCCAGCCGATCGACCCGATCCCGAACAGCACGAGCAGGATCAGCAGCGACACCAGCCCGATGTCGAACTCCATCCACTGGGTGCGCAGCGAGGAGACCAGATAGACATATTTGGCCTTCCAGTTGAACCAGTCGGCCGTTTCGCCCTGTACGTCGCCCGACCGCCACAGCACCATCAGCAGCATCGGCGGGGCGAGCGGCAGGCAGTGGAGTACCCCGCGCCACAGCGATTCGAGGAAGCCGCGTCCCTCGACGTCGCGCATCCGCACGATCTCGGCCGAAAAGGCCAGCAGGCCCAGCACGCCCCAGGCGAAGCCGTGCGCGAGCCACACCAGGCAGCCGATCGGCACGAACAGGACGGCGCGCAGCCGGATGCGCCCGATCCTTGCCAGATAGAGCCACAGCGCGAAGGCGTTGAGCGCCAGCGCCATGGCGAGGACATAGTTGATGAACCCCCATTGAAAGGGCCAGCAATAGGCGAAGGGCGCGACCAGCGCGGCGGTCGCCGGCAGCCGCCCGTGCACCTCGCGCGCGATCAGCAGCAGGCCGGTCAGGGTCAGCGCCGGCACGGCCATGACGATCAGCTTCACGCCGAGCTCGAGGCCGAAGATCTTGGCCATGGGCACGATCAGCAGGTCGACGCCCAGATTGCCCATCAGCGCCCATTGGAAGCTGAAATATTCGGTCAGCAGCGGCGAGGAGGGATCGGACAACTCGACCCTGTAGCGCCCCATATGCCCCATCAGGTCGACGAGCGGCGGCACTTCGGGTCGGATCAGCGGAACGATCGACAGGATCGCAAGGGCAGCGATATACCAGGGTCGCGTCCACCAGCCGGACGGCGGCGTTACGGGTGGTGTGGACCGGAACATCGAGTTTCGGCCTTATGTCGGGCGCGCGGGGACGGCAAGGGGCTCGCGCGATTCCGCCATGGAATATCGGCGCGCGCGGCTTGGCGGCGGGCCGGCGGGAACAAGCGGCCCGCGCCGCCCCGGCTCAGACCGTGAAGCTCTCGCCGCAGCCGCAGCTGCCCTTGGCGTTGGGGTTGTTGAAGACGAAGCCGGCGGTGAAGTCGTCCTCGACCCAGTCCATCGCCGATCCGATCAGGTAAAGGATCGACCCGCCGTCGACGTAGAAGGTGCCGCCCGGAGTCTCGATCTTCTCGTCGAACGGATCGGCCTCGGTGACATAGTCGACCGAATAGGCGAGTCCCGAACAGCCTCGGCGCGGGGTCGACAGCTTGACGCCGATCGCACCCTCGGGGGCATCCGCCATCAGCCTGGCGATACGCGCCTCGGCCGACGGCGTCAGCGTCAGCGCGGCGGGGCGCGGGCGGGCGGTGGTGGTCGTCATCGGCTCAAACTCCAGACCTGCCATCCCCGCACGAACGATGTGGGGTAGGCTTTCATCCTTACAACATTCCCAATTCTAGCTTCGCTTCGTCCGACATCTTGGCGGGATCCCAGGGCGGATCCCAGATCAGGTTGACCTCGGCCGAACCGACCCCCGGCACCGCGCCGACCCTCAGCTCGACCTCGCCCGGCATCGACTCGGCGACCGGGCAGTGCGGCGTGGTCAGCGTCATCGTCACCACGACATGGTGGTCGGGGGTCACGTCGACTCCGTAGATCAGCCCCAGCTCGTAGATGTTCACCGGGATCTCGGGATCGTAGATTTCCTTGAGCGCGCTGATCACGCCCTCGTAGACATCGCCGCCCGGCTCGCCCGCGCCCGCCTCGGCCGGCTTCTGCGACAGGAAGCCGTCGAGATAGTCGGGCTTGCGCTCCGCCCCACCGGCGTTGTTGTCCTCGTCGGCCATGTCGACCCGCGCCTTGGGCGGCGGCGCCACGGCGTCGACCTCCTCGACCACGATCTTTCCCGTCTCGCTCATCGAATCATCCATCGTCATCCGAAAATCCGCGTCACCCGTTCGATTCCCCGCGCCAGCGCCGCGACGTCGTCATCGTCATTGTAGATGCCGAAGCTCGCCCGCGCGGTGGCCGGAACGTCGAGATGCTCCATCAGTGGCTGGGCGCAGTGATGGCCGGCCCTGATCGCCACATCTTCCTCGTCCAATATGGTGCCGATGTCGTGCGGATGCACCCCCTCGATCGCGAAGGAGACGATGCCGGCAGAATCCTCGGGCCCGAACAGCCGCACGCTGTTGATCGCCGACAGCGCGGCGCGTGCCTTCGTCACCAGCGCCATCTCGTGCGCATGGATGAAGGCCAGGCCGATCGCGTCGACATAGTCGATCGCGGCGTGGAGGCCGAGCGCGCCGACGATGTTCGGCGTCCCCGCCTCGAAGCGCTGCGGCGCCGGCGCCCAGGTCGTCCCTGCGAAGCTTACCTTGTCGATCATCGATCCGCCGCCCTGCCAGGGCGGCATCGCGTCGAGCAGTTCGCCTTTCGCCCAGAGCACGCCGATGCCGGTCGGCCCATAAAGCTTGTGGCCCGAGAAGACGTAGAAATCGCAGCCGATGTCGGCCACGTCGACGGCGATGCGCGGCACCGCCTGGCAGCCGTCGATCAGGATCCTCGCGCCGACCCGGTGCGCCATTTCGGCCGCGCGCTTCGCGTCGAGCATCGATCCGAGCACGTTCGAGACATGGGCGAGCGCGACCAGCTTGTGGCGTTCGGTCAGCATCGCCTGCATCGCGTCGAGATCGATCCGGCCGTCGGCGGTGAGCGGACAGACGTCGATGGCTATGCCGGTGCGATCCTGGATCAGCTGCCAGGGCACGATGTTCGAATGATGCTCGAGCTGCGACAGCAGGATGCGGTCGCCGGGCTCGAGGTTGGCGATGCCCCATGTCTGCGCGACGAGGTTGATCGCCTCGGTCGCGCCGCGCACGAAGACGATCTCGTCGGCGGTGCGCGCACCCAGGAAACGGGCGACCCGCTGGCGCGCCGCCTCATAGGCGATCGTCATGTCGGCCGAGCGGCGATAGACGCCGCGATGGACGGTCGCATAGTCGCGGCCATAGGCCTGGGCGATCGCGGCGATCACCGCCTGCGGCTTCTGCGCGGTCGCGGCGGTGTCGAGATAATGCCAGCCCGCCGGAATCGCCGGGAAATCGGCACGGCGGCTGACCTCGGCGATGTCGATCACCTCGCTCATGCGTGCTTCCCCAGCCAGCGTTCGGCCTCGGCCTGGAAGACGTCGCGGACGGCGTCCTCGCCGATCCGCGAGACCGCGTCGGCGATGAACGCCTGGGTCAGCAGCGCCCGGGCGCGATCGGGGGTGATGCCGCGCGAGGTCATGTAGAACAGCGCCTGCGCGTCGAGTTCGCCGACCGTGGCGCCATGCGCGCACTTCACGTCGTCGGCGAAGATCTCGAGCTCGGGCTTGAGGTTGATCGTAGCGGTGCGCTTCAGCATCAGTCCGCGCAGCGATTGCTCGCCGTCGGTCTTCTGCGCGTCGCGCGCCACCTCGACCCGCGCCGCCATGCTCGCGATCGCCTGATCGTCGGCGACCGCGCGCCACAGCTGGCGGCTGGTGCCTTCGGGGCGGGCGTGGCGGACGACGACCGCCGCATCGTGGCGCTGGCTGTCGCGCGCGAGCAGCGCGCCACCATGCTCGGCGAAGGCGCCGGGGCCGTCGAGGGTGATCATCGCGTCGAGCCGGCTGCCCGCCGCCCCCGCGGCGAGGAGCGTGGTGACGAGGCTTGCGCCCGCACCGACCGTCGCCTCGTCGCGCAACGACACGAAGCCGCTCGCCTGGCTCAACCGGATCGCGCGCATCAGCCGTGCCGAGCGGCCGAGCTCGATCGTGGTGAGGCGGTTGGCCCAGCCGTCGCCGACATAGGTCTCGACGATGCTCGCCTGCGCGTCCTCGGCCAGGACGATGCGCGCGGGGACATGGCTGGCGCCGCCGGTGGCGACATGGACGATCTCGATCGGGCCGGGCGGGGTGGCGCCGTCCTTGTGGACGGTCAGCGTCCAGCCGGGCGCGGTGGCGAGGCGGCCGAGCGGGTGATCGGATCGCGCCTCGGTCAGGCCGACCGCGACCGGGCCGAGCCGGCTATGCTCGTCCTCGAAGGTCCCGTCGACGAACAGCAGGCGGGGGCCGCCCGAGTCATCGGCACCGATCCAGTGCGAATCGAGGCCGCTGGTCGTCCCTGTAGCAGGTGCTACGGACAGCGCTTCGAGCCCCGAAAGATCGGACCAGCGCCAGGCTTCCTGGCGGGTCGAGGGGAGGGCGAGGGTCACGCCGCGATCGCCCCATATCCCTCGCGCTCGAGCTCGTGCGCCAGCTCGGCGCCGCCGGTGCGAACGATGCGGCCCGCCGCGAGGACGTGGACGAAGTCGGGTTTCACATAGTCGAGCAGTCGCTGGTAATGGGTGATCAGCAGCACCGCCCGGTCGGGCTTGCGCATGATCGTGTTGATGCCGTGCCCGACGGTGCGCAGCGCGTCGATGTCGAGGCCGCTGTCGGTCTCGTCGAGGATGGCGAGCCTTGGGTCGATGATCCCCATCTGCACCATCTCGTTGCGCTTCTTCTCGCCACCCGAGAAGCCGACGTTCACCGGGCGCTTGAGCATGTCCATGCTCAGCCCCAGCGCATCGGCCTGCGCCTTGGCGCGCTTCAGGAAGTCGCCGCCCGACAGCGGCTCCTCACCCCGCAGCCGCCGCTGCGCGTTGAGCGCCTCGCGCAGGAACTGGACGTTCGAAACCCCGGGGATCTCGACCGGATATTGGAAACCGAGGAAAAGGCCGGCGGCGGCGCGTTCGTGCGGCGCCTTGTCGAGCAGGTCCTCGCCCTCGAAGGTCACGCTGCCTTCGGTCACTTCATAGCCGGGCCGGCCGGCGAGGACATAGGAGAGCGTCGACTTGCCCGCACCGTTCGGCCCCATGATCGCATGGATCTCGCCCGGATCGATCGTCAGCGACAGTCCCTTGAGAATCGCCTTGCCGTCGATTTCGGCGTGGAGGTTTTCAATCTTGAGCATCTTGAATCCTGTCGTCACCCCAGCGCAGGCTGGGGTCCATGTCTCTATCCACGAACGGCACCTGGCGAGATGACAGACATGGGTTCCAGCCTTCGCTGGGATGACGGAAAAGAATATCAGCCAACGCTGCCCTCCAGCGAGATGCCGAGCAGTTTCTGCGCCTCGACCGCGAACTCCATCGGGAGCTGCTGGAGCACCTCCTTGGCGAAGCCGTTGACGATCAGCGCGACCGAGGCTTCCTGGTCGAGCCCGCGCGACATCGCGTAGAAGAGCTGGTCGTCGCTGATCTTCGAGGTGGTCGCCTCATGCTCGATCTGCGCCGACGGATTCTTCACCTCGATATAGGGCACGGTATGCGCGCCGCACCGGTCGCCGAGCAGCAGGCTGTCGCACTGGGTGAAGTTGCGCGCGCCCTCGGCGGTCGGCGCCACGCGGACGAGGCCGCGATAGGTGTTGTCGCTGCGCCCGGCCGAAATGCCCTTCGACACGATGGTCGACTTCGACCCCTTGCCGAGGTGGATCATCTTGGTGCCGGTGTCGGCCTGCTGGCGGTTGTTGGTGACGGCCACCGAATAGAATTCGCCGACCGAATTCTCGCCGGCCAGCACGCAGCTCGGATATTTCCAGGTGATCGCAGAGCCCGTCTCGACCTGGGTCCAGCTCACCTTGCTGTTGCGGCCCTGGCAGAGCGCACGCTTGGTGACGAAATTATAGATCCCGCCCTTGCCCTCGGCGTCGCCCGGATACCAGTTCTGGACCGTCGAATATTTGATCTCGGCGTCGTCGAGTGCGACCAGCTCGACCACCGCGGCGTGGAGCTGGTTCTCGTCGCGCATCGGTGCGGTGCAGCCCTCCAGATAGGACACGTGACTGCCCTTGTCGGCGACGATCAGCGTGCGTTCGAACTGGCCGGTATTCTCCGCATTGATGCGGAAATAGGTCGACAGCTCCATCGGGCAGCGGACGCCCTCGGGAATGTAGACGAAGGTGCCGTCCGAGAAGACCGCGCAGTTGAGCGCGGCGAAATAATTGTCGTGCATCGGCACGACCTTGCCGAGCCACTTCCGGACCAGATCGGGATATTCTCGAATCGCCTCGCTGATCGAGCGGAAGATGACCCCCGCCTTCTCCAGCTCGGCACGGAAGGTGGTGGCGACCGAGACCGAGTCGAACACCGCGTCGACCGCGACCCTGCGGCTGCCCTCGACCCCGGCGAGCACCTTCTGCTCCTCGATCGGGATGCCGAGCTTCTCGTAGACCCTGAGGATCTCGGGATCGACCTCGTCGAGCGAGCCCAATGCCTTCTTCGCCTTGGGCTCGGCGTAATAATAGGCGTCCTGATAGTCGATCGGCGGGACGTTGAGCTTCGCCCAGTCGGGCGGCGTCATCGTCAGCCAGTGGCGATAGGCCTTGAGCCGCCATTCGAGCATCCAGGCGGGCTCGTTCTTCTTGGCGGAGATGAAGCGGACCGTGTCCTCGCTCAGCCCCTTGGGCGCGAAGTCCTGCTCGATGTCGCTGGTGAAGCCCCACTCATAGTTGGACGCCTTGTCGGCGGCGTCGATCGCGGCGCGATTCTTCTCGGTGCGGTCGCTGTCGATACGCGTGTCGCTCATGCCGGCACTCCCCTGGACGCGCCCGACAGCGTTGCGAGGCTGACGCCGTCAAGCGCCCCCCGGATGGTGGTGTTGACGACGCCCCAGTGCGGCTTGACCCGGCAGGCGCCTTCGAGCCCGCAGTCATGGCGCTGGTCGTCGACGCAGGCGGTCATCGCGATCGGCCCCTCGACCGCCTCGACGATGTCGGCGAGGCTGATCGCGCCGGCGTCGCGCGACAGGCGAAATCCGCCGCCGGTGCCGCGCGCCGAGGCGAGCAGCCCGGCCTGGGCCAGCCGGCCCATCAGCTTCTGCGCGGTCGGCAGCGGCACGCCGGTCTCGTCGGCGAGCAGGGTCGCGCTCAACCGCTCGCCCGGCGCATGGCGCGCGGCGGCGGAGAGCATCACGACCGCATAATCGGCTAGGCTGGAGAGGCGCATCGCGGTTTGGTTTCCAATCGGACGGATTCGATCCGATTGGGCAGATGGGCGCGCGAGGCCGCGAGGTCAAGGGGTCGATAGGCCGGTCGGGCCGCCCGGCCGGTCATTTCATCAGCACCAGTTCCTCGGCCATCGACGGATGGAGCGCCACCGTCTGGTCGAACTGCGCCTTGGTGAGCCCCGCCTTCACCGCGATCGCGGCGGCCTGCAGGATTTCCGGCGCGTCGGGACTGATCATGTGGATGCCGAGCACGACATCGGTGTCGGGATGGACGACCAGCTTGTAGAGCGAGCGCTCGTTGCGTCCCGCCAGCACGTTGCGCATCGGCCGGAAGTCCGAAGTGAAGATCTTCGGCGTGCCGAACTGCTCGCGCGCCTGCAGCTCGGTCAGGCCCACGCCGGCCATCGGCGGGTTGCTGAACACCGCGTTGGGAATCGCGCCATAGTCGACCCGGTGGGGCTTGTCGCCGAACACCGTGTCGGCGAAGGCCTGTCCCTCGCGGATCGCGACCGGGGTGAGCTGGACCCGGTCGGTGACGTCGCCGACCGCGTAGATCGACGGCACCGAGGAGCGGTTGTCCTCGTCGACGACGATCGCGCCCTTGTCGTTCATCGTGACGCCGACCGCCTCGAGGCCGAGGCCATCGGTCTTCGGACGGCGGCCGATCGCGTAGAGCAGCAGATCGGTGTCGCACCTCTCATGGTCCTTGAATTGGACGCAGAGCGATCCGTCCTCCTGCTTCTCGATCTTCTCGAAGCTGGCGTTGAAGACGAATTCGATCCCCTTCTGGGTCGAGATCTGGAACAGCCGGTCGCGGATCTGCTCGTCATAGCCGCGCAATATCTGGTCCGAGCGGTTGGCGACGGTGACCTTGCTGCCGAGCGCATGGAAGATGCCGGCGAACTCGTTGGCGATGTAGCCGGCGCCGGCGATCACCACCCGCTTGGGCAAGTCGTCGATGTAGAAGACCTCGTTCGACGTGATGCCGAGCTCCGCGCCGGGGACGTCGGGCACCACCGGCCAGGCACCGGTCGCGATCAGGATATATCTGGCGGTGACCTTGCGGCCGCTGGCCAAGGTCACCTCATGCGTGCCGGAAATGGTCGCGCGCTCGTGGAAGATCTCGACCTTGTTGTTGTCGAGCGTGTTCGTATAGAGCCCTTCGATCCGGTCGACGTCGGCGTTGACGTTGTCGCGCAGCACCTTCCAGTCGAAGCTGGTCTCGCCCAGCGTCCAGCCGTAGCGGGCCGCGTCGTGCAGGTCCTCGGCGAAGTGCGATCCGTAGACCAGCATCTTCTTGGGCACGCAGCCGCGGATCACGCAGGTGCCGCCGATGCGATGTTCCTCGGCCACGGCGACCTTCGCGCCATAGGCGGCGGCGACGCGCGACGCGCGCACCCCGCCCGATCCCGCACCGATCACGAACAGATCATAGTCGAACTCGGCCATCGGCCTTCCATCCTCCGGATAATGTGCGGCCGATATGGCGACTGTGGACCGCGGGCGCAAACCGATCCTGCCGATGAGAGTGATCGACCGGACGTGGAGTCACATCCTTCCCCGCAGGTACCGGATGGGCTTAGCCCAAGGCTCGCGCGATCAGGGCGCGGGTCGAGGGATCGAAGCGGTCGGTGCCCTCGCTCTCGATCGACCTGGCGATCTCCTTGCCCAGCTCGACGCCGAACTGGTCGAACGGGTTGATCCCCATCAGCACCGCATTAGCGAAGGTGCGGTGCTCGTAGAAGGCGAGCAGCGCGCCGAGCCGCGAGGCATCGACCCGGTCGAGCAGGATCGTCGTCGACGGCCGGTCGCCCGCATAGGCGCGCGCGGGATCGTCGTTGTCGCGCCCCGCCATCAGCGCGGCGCCCTGCGCGAAGCAGTTGACCAGCAGGGTGCGGTGGTGCGCCTCGTCGAGCAGGTGGTCGGGCTCGATCGCCGCCACGAACTCGACCGGCACCAGCCGCGTGCCCTGGTGGAGCAGCTGGAACACCGCGTGCTGCGCGTCGGTGCCGACCCCGCCCCAGGTGATCGCGGCGGTCGGGCCGTCGACCGGCGACCCGTCGGCCTTCACGCTCTTGCCGTTCGATTCCATCTCGAGCTGCTGGAGATAGGAGGGCAGCAGCCGCAGCCGTTCGTCATAGGCGAAGACGGCGCGGGTCTCGGCGCCGCGCACCAGCGAATAATATTGGTCGACGAAGGCCGCCAGCAGCGGGACGTTCGCCGCCGGCGGGGCGAGGCGGAAGTGGCGGTCCATCGCGGCCGCGCCCTCGAGCAGATCCTCGAACGCGTCCCAGCCGAGCGCGAGCGCGGCCGGGAAGCCGATCGACGACCACAGCGAATACCGACCGCCGACGCTTTCGGAAAAGGGCAGGATGCGGGTCTCGTCGACGCCCCATTCGACCGCCTTGTCGGGCGAGGCGGTCAGCGCGATCACGCGCGAATAGGGGTCCTCGACATTGTCCTCCTCCATCCAGGCCAGGACGCTGCGCGCGTTGAGCATCGTCTCGGTGGTGGTGAAGGTCTTCGATGCGACGACCAGCAGGGTCGCCTGCGGATCGAAGCGGCGGAACACCTCGTCGAGCGCGGCGCCGTCGACATTGGAGACCACCGCAACCTCGTAGCGGCCCGAATCGCGGCCCAGCGCGTCGACCAGCAGGTCCGGCCCCAGCGCCGATCCGCCGATGCCGACATGGAGGATGTGGCGGATCGGCCCGAACGCCTCGGCCTCGATCGCGTCGATCATGCCGCGCATCCGGGCGTGGAAGCCGCGCGCGCGGGCGACGCTGTCGGGGGCGCCCTGTCCGCGCTCGGCGGGATGTTCGGCGGCACGGCCCTCGGTGACGTTGACGATCGCCCCGGCAAACAGCGCGTCGCGCCGCCCGGCGAAATCGCTCGCCTCGGCCAGCGCCGCGAATCGCTCGATCAACGCCGACGACAGGTGGGTCTTGGAAAAGTCGAAGGTCATCCCCGACTCGTCGATCGAGAGGCGGGAGAGCCGGTCGGGCTCGGCGGTGAACAGCTCGGTCAGGCTGGTCGCCGGGGTTTCGCGGATAGCGCTCCAGGCGGCTTTGGCCTCCGTCATCGGTCGATTCTCCATAGTGCAATGCAGCGAATGGCGGATTTTGGTCGAATTCGCGGATTGTGGTTACCGATTATTCACCATTTCCCTCCACATCTTGCCTCGAAAGAGCATCCGAATGCCATCAGCATGATGCCGAGGGTGCCGCAAACGAGGTCGAATCGGGGGACCCCGCATGCAGGACGACATATTGCGCCTGGCCTATGAGGTCTCGCGCGTCACGGAAGAAAAGGTCGATCGCATCGACCGGGTGATGAAGCAGACCGGCATGCTGGCGATCAACGCCCGGCTGGAGGCCGCGCGCGCCGGCGAGGCGGGGCGCGCCTTTTCGGTCGTCGCGCAGGAGCTCGGCGCGCTCGCCAACGCGATTTCGGGGATCGGCGGCGAGCTGCGATCGGCGATCGCCTCCAACATCGCCTCGCTGCGCACCGCCGGCAGCCAGATGCTCGTCGACTTCAAGGGCACCCGTCATACCGATCTCGCCCGCTCCGCGGTCGAGATCATCGACCGCAACCTCTATGAGCGCTCGTGCGACGTGCGCTGGTGGGCGACCGACAGCTCGGTGACGCAGGTGCTCGAGGACCAGACCGGCGCCACCGTCGCGCTCGCGACCGAGCGGCTGGCGACGATCCTGCGCTCCTACACGGTCTATCTCGATCTCTGGGTCGCCGACCGGAGCGGCCGCGTGGTCGCGACCGGCCGTCCCGACCGCTATCCCGACGCGATCGGCCAGGACGTCTCGCACGAGGACTGGTTCCGCGCCGCGATGGGCACCCAGAGCGGCGACGAGTTCCGGGTGTGCGACATCTCGACCAACCCGACCCTGGGCCATGCCCAGGTCGCGACCTATTCGACCGCGGTGCGGGCCGGCGGCCACACCCGCGGCACCACGGTCGGCGCGCTCGGCATCTTCTTCGACTGGGCACCGCAGGCGGCGGCGATCCTCGACGGCATCGGGCTGTCGCCCGCCGAGCGCGCGACCTCGCGGCTGATGCTGCTCGACGCGACCCACCGCATCATCGCCGCGTCGGACGGGCAGGGTATCTGCACCGACCATTATCCGCTCCAGACCGAGGGGCGCGAGAGCGGCTATTACAGCCAGGACGGCAAGCTCGTCGCCTTCGCGCTGACCCCCGGCTACGAGACCTATCGCGGCCTCGGCTGGCTCGGCTGCATCGAAAGCGAGCTGAGCGAGGACTGATCCGAGCGACCCTTCGGCGGGAATGGCGAAGGGGCCGGCCGGACCGTCCTCCTTCACCAAGGTTGACGCGGGGCGCCGCGGAGCCGACATGCGCGCCATGCAGCGCGTGACCGCCAAGATCTGTGGGCTTTCGACGCCGGAGACGGTGGATGCCGCCGTGAGCCATGGCGCCAGCCATGCCGGCTTCGTCTTCTTCCCGGAAAGTCCCCGCCATGTCCCCTTCGAAAAGGCCGCGTCGCTGACGATGCGGCTGCCCCGCCATGTCGGCCGGGTCGGCGTGTTCGTCGACGCCGACGAGGCGGTGATCGACCAGGCGATCCGCATCGGCGGGATCGACACGATCCAGCTCCACGGCAAGGAGCCGCCCGAGCGGCTCGCCGCGTTGCGCGCCCGCCATCCCGGCGTCGGCGTCTGGAAGGCGATCTCGGTCCGCACCCGCGCCGATCTCGATGCCGCCGTCCACTATCATCCGGTCGCCGACCTGATCCTCTACGACGCCAAGACGCCCGAGGGCACGCTGCCCGGCGGCATGGGGCTGCGCTTCGACTGGACCCTGCTCGACGGCTTCCGCCATCCGCAGCGCTGGGCGCTGTCGGGCGGGATCGACCTCGGCAATGTCGCCGATGCCGCGAGCCGCACCGGCGCACGGCTGGTCGACACCTCGTCGGGGGTCGAGAGCGCGCCGGGCATCAAGGCTGTGGACAAGATCGCCGCCTTCCTTCAACGGGTCGCGACATTATGAGCGCACGATATCCCGATATCCGCCCCAACACGCTGAAGAACGGCCCCGACGAACGCGGGCAGTTCGGCCAGTTCGGCGGCCGGTACGTCAGCGAGACGCTGATGCCGCTGATCCTCGACCTCGAGCGCGAATATCGCGCGGCCCGGGCCGACCCCGCCTTCGAGGCCGAGTTCGACGACCTGATGACGCATTATGTCGGCCGCCCGAGCCCGCTTTATTATGCCGAGCGGCTGACCGAACATCTCGGCGGCGCCAAAATCTACCTGAAGCGCGAGGAGCTGAACCACACCGGCGCGCACAAGATCAACAACTGCGTCGGCCAGATCCTGCTCGCCCGCCGCATGGGCAAGACCCGGATCATCGCCGAGACCGGCGCCGGCCAGCACGGCGTCGCCACTGCGACCGTCGCGGCGCGCTTCGGCCTGCCCTGCACGATCTTCATGGGTGCGGTCGACGTCGCCCGGCAACAGCCCAACGTGTTCCGCATGAAGCTGCTCGGCGCCGAGGTGAACGCCGTCACCTCTGGCGCGCAGACGCTCAAGGACGCGATGAACGAGGCGATGCGCGACTGGGTCGCGAACGTCCACGACACCTTCTACATCATCGGCACCGCGGCGGGGCCGCACCCCTATCCCGAGCTGGTCCGCGACTTCCAGTCGGTGATCGGCCGCGAGGCGCGCGAGCAGATCCTGGCGGCCGAGGGGCGCCTGCCCGACATGCTGATCGCGGCGGTCGGCGGCGGATCGAACGCGATCGGCCTGTTCCACCCCTTCCTCGACGACGCCGGCGTCCGCATGATCGGGGTCGAGGCGGCGGGCGAAGGGCTCGATACCGGCAAGCATGCCGCCAGCCTCGCCGGCGGATCGCCGGGCGTGCTCCATGGCAACCGCACCTATCTGCTCCAGGACGAGGACGGCCAGATCACCGAGGCGCACTCGATCTCGGCCGGGCTCGACTATCCGGGCATCGGGCCCGAGCATAGCTGGCTGCACGAGATCGGCCGCGCCGAATATGTCCCCGTCACCGACGCCCAGGCGCTCGACAGCTTTCAGCGGCTGGCCAAGCTCGAGGGCATCATCCCCGCGCTCGAATCGGCGCATGCGCTGGCGGCGGTCGAGACGCTGGCGCCGACGATGGGCAAGGACCAGCTGATCGTCCTCAACCTGTCGGGCCGCGGCGACAAGGACATCTTCACCGTCGCCGAAGCGCTGGGGGTACGGATATGATTTCGACGATGATCCGTCATTCCCGCGAAGGCGGGTATCCATCGACGGCGGCCCGATGACCCGCCTCGCCGAAACCTTCGCCCGTACCCGCGCCGAAGGGCGTGCGGCGCTGGTCGCCTTCGTCACCGGCGGCGATCCGACCCCCGCCGACACGGCCGGAATCCTCGATGCGCTGGTCGAGGGCGGCGCCGACGTGATCGAGCTGGGCATGCCCTTCACCGATCCGATGGCCGACGGCCCCGCGATCCAGCGCGCCAATCTCCGCGCGCTCGGCGCGGGCACGACGACCGCCGACCTGCTCGCCATCGTCGCCGCCTTCCGACAACGCCACCGCCAGGTGCCGCTGGTGCTGATGGGCTATGCCAATCCGATGGTCCGGCGCGGGCCCGAATGGTTCGCGGCCGAGGCCGCCCGGGCCGGCGTCGACGGGGTGATCTGCGTCGACATCCCGCCCGAGCAGGATGCCGAGCTGGGCCCGGCGCTGCGCGCCTGCGGGCTCGACCCGATCCGCCTCGCCACGCCGACCACCGATGCGGCTCGGCTGCCGGCGGTGCTGGAAGGCGCGTCGGGCTTCCTCTATTATGTCTCGGTGGCGGGAATCACCGGCATGCAGCAGGCCGGACAGGCCAGCATCGAGGCGGCGGTCGCGCGCTTCAAGGCGGCCACCGACCTGCCGGTCGCGGTCGGCTTCGGCGTGCGCGGCCCCGAGCAGGCCGAGGCGATCGGCCGTGTCGCCGACGGCGTCGTCGTCGGTTCGGCGATCGTCGACCTGATCGCCGAGCATGGTGCCGCCGCCGCGGGCCCCGTCCGCGATTTCATCGCCACCCTCAGCGCGGCCGTCCGCCGCGCCGCCCAGGAGAAGGCCGCATGAGCTGGCTCGACAGCGTCCGCAAGAAGATCCCGTTCATCGCCAAGCGCGAGAGCCCGGACAATCTCTGGCACAAATGCCCGTCCTGCCAGCAGATGATCTTCGCCAAGGAATATGAGGAGAATCTGTCGGTCTGTCCGAAATGCGGCCATCATGGCCGGATCGGCCCCGACGCGCGCTTCGACCAGCTGTTCGACAACGGCGTCTTCACCCCGCTGCCGAGCCCGCAGGTGCGCGAGGATCCGCTGAAGTTCCGCGATTCGAAGCGCTATAGCGATCGCATCAAGGAAGCTCGTTCGAAGACCGGCGAGCAGGACGCGCTGATCAACGCGCGCGGTACGATCGAGGGTTTCAAGGCGGTCGTCGGCGTCCAGGATTTCGCTTTCATGGGCGGGTCGATGGGCCTCGCGGTCGGCGCCGCCTTCGTCGCCGGGATCGCGGCCGCGATCGCCGACAAATGCCCCTATATCATCTTCACCGCGGCGGGCGGCGCCCGGATGCAGGAGGGCATCCTGTCGCTGATGCAGATGCCCAAGACCACCGTCGCCATCGCCCAGCTGCGCGAGGCGGGCCTGCCCTATATCGTCGTGATGACCGATCCGACCACCGGCGGGGTCACCGCCTCCTATGCGATGCTGGGCGACATCCAGATCGCCGAGCCGGGCGCCTTGATCGGCTTCGCCGGCCAGCGGGTGATCGAGCAGACGATTCGCGAGAAGCTGCCCGAGGGTTTCCAGCGCGCCGAATATCTGCTCGAGCACGGCATGCTCGACATGGTCGTCGACCGCCACGACCTGCGCGCCGAGCTCGCCCGGCTGATCGACTATCTCTGCCCGGGGAAGAAGGCGGCGTAGGAGGAGCGGCGTGACGTCTTAGGACCAGGACGTAAGCAGATTCATGCCCGATCACGCCATCTCGACCGATCCCGCCGTACAGGCGCAGCTCGACCGGCTGTCGCTGCTGTCGCCGGGCGCCGACATCCTCGGCCTCGACCGGATCGCGCGGTTGTGCGCCCGGCTCGGCAATCCCGAACGGTCGCTGCCGCCGGTCTTCCATGTCGCGGGGACCAACGGCAAGGGATCCACCTGCGCCTATCTGCGCGCCGCGATCGAGGCGGCGGGATTGAGCGCACACGTCTTCACCAGCCCGCACCTGATCCGCTTCAACGAGCGCATCCGCATCGCCGGGTCGCTGATCGAGGATGCGACGCTCGCGGCCTTGCTCGCCGAGGTGCTCGACGCCTCGGAGGGGACAGGGGCCGACGGGATCGGCGCCAGCTTCTTCGAGGTGACGACCGCGGTCGCGCTGCTCGCCTTCAGCCGCACCCCCGCCGACGCCTGCATCGTCGAGGTCGGCCTGGGCGGCCGGCTCGACGCGACCAACATCATCGCCGCGCCCGAAATCTGCGGTATCGCCCAGCTCGGGCTCGACCATCAGAGCTTCCTCGGCGACACGATCGAGGCGATCGCGGGCGAGAAGGCGGGTATCGCCAAGCCCGGCGTGCCGATCGTCACCCTCCATTATCCCGCGACCGTCGCCAATCGGATCGGCCAGGCGATCGGCGAGGCGGGCGCGCAGTGGCACGTCAAGGGCGGCTCGTGGGACGCGGCCGCCTATCAGGGCCGGCTCCATTATCGCGACCAGCAGGGCAAGCTCGAACTGCCGCTGCCCGGCCTCGCCGGCCAGCACCAGGCGATGAACGCGGCGCTGGCGGTGGCGATGCTGCGCCACCAGGACGCGCTTGCCGTCCCTGCCTCGGCGCTGCGCGCCGCGATGGGCTGGGCGGACTGGCCCGCGCGGCTCCAGCATCTGCGCGGCGGCGCGTTGGTCGAGATGTTGCCGCCGGGGTCCGACCTGTGGATCGACGGCGGCCACAATCCGTCGGCGGGGCGGGTGATCGGCGATTTCCTGCGCGGCCATGTCGCGGCCGACCGGCCGCTCCACATCATCCTCGGCCTGCTCGCCAACAAGGATGCGGGCGGCTTTCTCGCCGCGATGGGCCGATTGCCGGCGCGCTTCCACATGGTGCCGGTCCCCGGCCATGAGCATCACGATCCGCGGACATTGGCCGAAACCGCCCGGCTCGCCGGTTTTCAGGCGGTTCCTGCGCCGACCGTCGAAGGCGCGCTCGCGACGATCGCCGCGGGGGGCGGCACGGTCCCGCCCGTCGTTCTGGTCGGCGGCTCGCTCTACCTCGCGGGTACCGTCCTCGCGGCCAACGGCACGGTCATCGACTGAGGAAGTCTCCTCTCTCCTTTGCCCCTGCCAGCGCAGGCGGGCATCTGCCTCCCTCGACCGCGCCTCATACTATTGCGATTGACTCGCAATAGCGGACATGCTTTTCTCTCCTGGCCGAGAGGGAGAGAAGTGCATGTCCGAAGGAACCGCCGCATCGACCGCCAGCCTGCTGCCGCATGGCGCGCCCGACGACAGTGGCGCGCGCCTGTTCCTGCAGACGCTGCGCCGAATGGGGGTGGGCGGGCTGGGCGACGCCTATGCGGTCAGCCTGCTGATCGGCGTGTTCGGCCTGTCCTTTCGCCGCCCGCTGGTGCTGACCCGCGCGCTGATGGCGGAAGTGGCGCGCGCCTCGCAGCGCTCGATCATGATCGCGCCGTCCTGCTGCTGCCGCATGACGCTCGCCGAGTCGATCCTGCTCGGCGCCGTCGCCACCGCGCGCGAGCAGCCGGCGATGGCGCACCAGCGGCTCTGCCAGCTTTGCGGGGTCGACAAGGCGCTGGGCATATTGTCCAGCGCGCAGGCGGTGGCGCAGGCTTTTGCCGACCTCGGCCGGCCGATCGAGGCCGCCTGGGCCTTCGCCGACTGAGGGCCTGCCCGACCAGGATTCCCACCTTCTTTTCGTCCCCAGGCGCGGGGCTTTGTGGCCCCGGCCGGCGGCGATATCGGATGCGATGGCGCCGCCGGGATGGCGTGCATGCACGAAACCAGCCGCCGAGACACTTTTACTGATAGCCCCCCGTCGCTATATCCGCGCTGGACTTTCGCATTCGCAGCATAGGGGCTCAGCTATGACGGCCGTCGGTCAGGACACTCTCAAGACCCGTTCCACCCTCAACGTCGACGGCAAGCACTATGCCTATTACTCGCTCGCCAAGGCGGCCGAGAAGCTCGGCGATATTTCCCGCCTGCCTTTCTCGATGAAGGTCCTTCTCGAGAACATGCTCCGCTTCGAGGACGGCGTCACCGTCACCACCGAGGACGTCCAGGCGATCGTCGACTGGCAGAAGGAGCGCACGTCGGAGCGCGAGATCCAGTATCGCCCGGGCCGC
The DNA here is from genome assembly GCF_001428605.1 of Sphingomonas sp. Root720. GTDB lineage: Bacteria > Pseudomonadota > Alphaproteobacteria > Sphingomonadales > Sphingomonadaceae > Rhizorhabdus. The sequence continues at coordinate 317,888 of NZ_LMID01000012.1, read as the reverse complement.
GTGCTGATGCAGGATTTCACCGGCGTTCCCTGCGTCGTCGACCTCGCCGCGATGCGCGACGCGATGAACGCGCTCGGCGGCAACGCGCAGAAGATCAACCCGCTCGTTCCCGTCCATCTCGTCATCGATCACTCGGTGATGGTCGACAGCTTCGGCACGCCCAAGGCGTTCGACGAGAATGTCGCGCTCGAATATGCCCGCAACGGCGAGCGCTACGAGTTCCTCCGCTGGGGCTCGAAGGCGCTCAACAACTTCAAGGTCGTCCCGCCGGGCACCGGCATCTGCCACCAGGTAAACCTCGAGAACCTCGCCCAGGCGGTCTGGTCCTCGGCCGACGGCTCGGGCGTCGAAGTCGCCTATCCCGACACCTGCGTCGGCACCGACAGCCACACCACGATGGTCAACGGTCTGGGCGTGCTCGGCTGGGGCGTCGGCGGCATCGAGGCCGAGGCGGCGATGCTCGGCCAGCCGGTGTCGATGCTGATCCCCGAAGTCGTCGGCTTCAAGCTGTCGGGCACGCTGAACGAGGGCATCACCGCCACCGACCTGGTGCTGACCGTCACCCAGATGCTCCGCGCCAAGGGCGTGGTCGGCCGCTTCGTCGAGTTCTACGGCCCGGGGCTCGACGCGCTGTCGCTCGCCGACCGCGCGACCATCGCGAACATGGCGCCCGAATATGGCGCGACCTGCGGCTTCTTCCCGATCGACGACGCCACCCTCGTCTATATGCGCCTTACCGGCCGTTCGGCCGAGAATGTCGCGCTGGTCGAGGCCTATGCCAAGCAGCAGGGCTTCTGGCGCGACGCGACCGCCGCCGATCCGGTGTTCACCGACACGCTCCACCTCGACATGTCGACCGTGCAGCCGTCGCTTGCCGGCCCGAAGCGCCCGCAGGACCGTGTCCTGCTCGCCTCGGTCGACGAAGGCTTCAACAACGAGCTGGCGTCGGGCTACAAGAAGGGCGACGAGAGCGAAAAGCGCGTCCAGGTCGAGGGCGAGGACTTCACCATCGGCCATGGCGATGTCGTGATCGCCGCGATCACCAGCTGCACCAACACCTCCAACCCGTCGGTGATGGTCGCCGCCGGCCTGGTCGCGCGCAAGGCCAACGCTTACGGGCTCAAGGCCAAGCCCTGGGTCAAGACCAGCCTCGCGCCGGGATCGCAGGTCGTCAGCGACTATCTCGACAAGGCCGGCCTGACCAAGGACCTCGACGCGATCGGCTTCAACCTGGTCGGCTATGGCTGCACCACCTGCATCGGCAATTCGGGCCCGCTGCCCGATCCGATCTCGAAGGCGGTCAATGCGAACGACCTCGTCGCGTCGGCCGTCCTCTCGGGCAACCGCAACTTCGAGGGCCGCGTCTCCCCCGACGTGCGCGCCAACTATCTCGCCTCGCCGCCGCTGGTCGTCGCCTATTCGCTCTTCGGCACCACCGCCAAGGACATCACCGTCGATCCGATCGGCACCTCGACCGACGGCAAGCCGGTGTTCCTGAAGGACATCTGGCCGACCACCGCCGAGATCTCGAACACCGTCGCCGCGGCGATCGACAGCGAGATGTTCTCGAGCCGCTACGCCAACGTCTTCCAGGGCGACAAGAACTGGCAGGCGATCGAGGTCGAGGGCTCCGACACCTATACGTGGCGCGCCGGCTCGACCTATGTCGCCAACCCGCCCTATTTCGAGGGAATGTCGATGACCCCGGCCCCGGTGCAGGACATCATCGAGGCGCGTCCGCTCGCCATCTTCGCCGATTCGATCACCACCGACCACATCAGCCCGGCCGGCTCGATCAAGGCCGACAGCCCGGCGGGCCGCTTCCTGACCGAGCATCAGGTCAGCAAGGCCGACTTCAACAGCTATGGCGCGCGCCGCGGCAACCATGACGTGATGATGCGCGGCACCTTCGCCAACATCCGCATCAAGAACCAGATGATCCCCGGCGTCGAAGGCGGCATGACCAAGCACATCCCCAGCGGGGAAGTGATGGCGATCTACGACGCGGCGATGAAGTACAAGGACGAGGGCACCCCGCTCGTCGTCGTCGCGGGCAAGGAATATGGCACCGGCTCGTCGCGCGACTGGGCGGCGAAGGGCACCAACCTGCTCGGCGTCCGCGCGGTGATCACCGAGAGCTTCGAGCGTATCCACCGCTCGAACCTGGTCGGGATGGGCGTGCTGCCGCTGCAGTTCGCCGAGGGCGTCGACCGCAACACGCTCAAGCTCGACGGCACCGAGACCTTCACGATCGAGAATGTCGCGACCCTCCGCCCGCGGCAGTCCGTCACCGTCAAGCTGACCCGCGCCGACGGTGCGACCGAGACCTTCGAGACCCGTTGCCGGATCGACACCGTCAACGAGCTCGAATATTTCCTCAACGGCGGCATCCTGCAGTACGTGCTGCGCAAGCTCGCCGCGTAACCGACATCGCCGAACATGCAAAAGGCCGGTCCGCAGCAATGCGGGCCGGCCTTTTGCTGTTCGGTCGGGGATGTTAGCGGCGCACGAACAGGCTCGCCGACAGGACGTGGTTGACCCGCCGCCGCCCGGAGGGCTGGTTGATATATTGGTTGAGATAGCCAAGCTCGATCGTCGAGGCGCCGGCCAGCGGGATCTCCGCCCCGGCGAAGCTGCGTAGCTGATCGAAGCCGCCGCGTGCGCCCCAGTCGGTGTCGTTGAGCGCGACGAACATCTCCGCATAGCCGAGCGCCGCCAGCCCGCTGCGCGCCACCGGGATCTCCAGCCGCAGCATCTCGCGCAGTCGCAGCCCCATGTCGCGACCGTCATTGCGCCAGCGCTGCTCGAAACGGGTGCGCGACGCGAGTTCGCCGTTCCAGGGCCTGCCCATCACCCAGCTGAGCTGCTGGAAGCTGCGATGCTCGTGCAGGTCGCGCGTTCCGTCGCGCGGGGTGAACACATGCGCATAGCCTTGGTAGAGCGACAGGCCGGGCCGCAGCGCCATGCCGATCGCCGGACGGAACAGGCCATGGTCGAGCCGGCCCGCCCCACTGCCGAAGCGCGGCTGCAGCTCGATGAAATGGACCAGCCGGCCGCTATGCCCCTGCAGCGTCAGGTTCACCCATAGCTGTTCGTCCTGCACGGTCTGCGCGCGGGCGCCGTTCCACGCCGTCGGCGCCGCGGTCGCCAGCAGGATCGACAGGCCGATGGCGGCCCGGCGCGATATCGTCTTCATGGATCGCCCTACCCGAAAAGCCGGGCTGCTACCGCCGGCGCATGTCTGGCCGGTTGCGGGGTTGCGCGTAAATATTGCCGGCGGCGATCGGGGCTCGTCGGTCGATCCCGCCGTACGCACCCGACGAAAAAAAGGGCCGGCCCGCACATCCGCGAACCGGCCCTTCCTTGCATTTGTCGCTCCGGCGGAGGCCGGAGGCGCCTCATGCCGGGGACGTCGCCGCGCTCATGCCGATGGAAGCCAGCTCAGGCGGCTTGCGGCGGCGCGAACTTGGTCAGATCGATCCCATCGACGGCCGCCTTATACTCATCGGCGCTCGGCGTGCGGCCGAGGATCGTCGACAGCACCACGACCGGGGTCGAGGCCAGCAGCGATTCTCCCTTCTTCTCGGGCGTGTCCTCGACGACGCGGCCCTGGAACAGGCGGGTCGAGGTGGCGAGGACGGTGTCGCCCTTCGCGGCCTTCTCCTGGTTGCCCATGCACAGGTTGCAACCCGGCCGCTCGAGATACAGGATATTCTCATATTGGGTGCGGGTGGCCGTCTTCGGATTCACATCGTCGAATTCGAAGCCCGAATATTTCTGCAGGATTTCCCAGTCGCCCTCGGCCTTGAGCTCGTCGACGATGTTGTAGGTCGGCGGGGCGACGACGAGCGGCGCCTTGAACTCGACCTTGCCCGCCGACGCCTCGATGTTCTTGAGCATCTGGGCAAGGATCTTCATGTCGCCCTTGTGCACCATGCAGGAGCCGATGAAGCCCAGGTCGACCTTCTTGGTCCCGCCATAATAGGACACCGGGCGGATCGTGTCGTGGGTGTAGCGCTTCGACACGTCCGGGTTGTTCACGTCCGGATCGGCGATCATCGGCTCGTCGATCACGTCGAGATCGACGACGATCTCGGCGAAATATTTCGCGTTGGCGTCGGGCGACAGCGCGGGCTTCTCGCCCAGGCGGATCTCGGCGATGCGGGTATCGGCCTTGGCGATCAGGTTCGCCAGCGTGCCGGCCGCATTGTCCATGCCCTTGTCGATCATGATCTGGATGCGCGCCTTGGCGATTTCCAGCGACCCGATCAGCGTTTCATCGTTCGAAATGCAGATCGAGGCCTTGGCCTTCATCTCGGCCGTCCAGTCGGTGAAGGTGAAGGCCTGGTCGGCGAGCAGCGTGCCGATATGGACTTCGATCACGCGGCCCTGGAAGACATTGTCGCCGCCCGCCTGCTGAAGCATCTGCGCCTGGGTCGCGTGCACGACGTCGCGGAAGTCCATCCAGGGCTTCATCGTGCCCTTGAAGCTAACCTTCACCGACTGCGGGATCGGCATGGTCGCCTCGCCGGTCGCAAGCGCCAGCGCCACGGTGCCCGAGTCCGCGCCGAAGGCCACGCCCTTGGACATGCGGGTGTGGCTGTCGCCGCCGATGATGATCGCCCAGTCGTCCACGGTGATGTCGTTCAGCACCTTGTGGATCACGTCCGTCATCGCATGATAGACGCCCTTCGGGTCGCGGGCGGTGATTAGGCCGAAATTGTTCATGAAGGACATGAGCTTCGGGATGTTCGCCTGCGCCTTCTTGTCCCACACGGACGCGGTGTGGCAGCCCGATTGGTAGGCGCCGTCGACCAGCGGCGAGATGACGGTCGCCGCCATCGCCTCGAGCTCCTGCGCGGTCATCAGGCCGGTGGTGTCCTGCGAACCGACGATGTTCACCTTGACCCGCACGTCCGAACCCGCGTGCAGCACCTTGCCCGGCGTGACGCCGACGGCGTTGCGGTTGAAGATCTTCTCGACCGCGGTCAGGCCCACGCCCTCGGCGGTGATCTCCTTGTTCGCGGCGTAGACCGGGATCGGATCGACCCCGAGGGTGCGGGCGGCGAAGGTCTGGAGCTTCTTGCCGAAGACGATGGCATAGGAGCTGCCGGCCTTCATGAACTCCATCTTCTGCGGCGTGAAGGCGGCGGCGATGTCGACCAGCTCCGCGCCATTTTCGTCGCACAGCTTCTTGTTCTGGACGTCGATCTTCAGGACGGTGCCGGTCTCGACCGAGAATTTCTCCTCAAGGACCGGATTGCCGTCATTGTTGATGATCGGCTTGCCGTCCGGACCGGTCTTCTTGACCCAGTTCTTCAGGTTGATGCCGATGCCGCCGGTCACGTCGACGGTGGTCGCGAAGATCGGCGAGATGCCGTTGGTGCCCCCGACGACCGGCGCGTAGTTGACGAAGGGCACATAGGGGCTCTGCTGCTTGCCGGTCCACAGCGCCACATTGTTGACGCCGGACATGCGCGACGAGCCGACGCCCATCGTGCCCTTTTCGGCGATCAGCATCACGCGCTTGCCGGGATGCTGCGCCTTGAGCGCGACGATCGCCTGCTGCGCCTCGGGCGAGATCATGCACTGGCCGTGCAGCTCGCGGTCCGAGCGCGAATGCGCCTGGTTGCCGGGAGACAGGAGATCGGTCGAGATGTCGCCTTCGCCGGCGATGAAGGTGACGACCTGGATTTCGTCCTCGACCTCGGGAAGCTTGGTGAAGAATTCCGCCTTGGCGTAGCTTTCGAGGATGTCCTTGGCGATGGCGTTGCCAGCGTTGAAGGCTTCGCTCAGCCGGTGCATGTCGGCGTCGTAGAGGAAGACCTGGGTCTTCAGCACCTCGCCCGCCAGCTCGGCGATCGCGGGGGCATCGCCGAGCGCGATGTCGAGCAGCACTTCGACCGACGGACCGCCCTTCATGTGCGACAGCAGCTCGAGCGCGAAGGCGGGCGTGATCTCGGGTACGACCGCATCGCCCAGGATGATCTGCTTCAGGAAGCTGGCCTTGACGGCCGCCGCGCTCGTCGTGCCGGGCAGCGTGTTGTAGATGAAGAATTTGAGCGCATCGGCCCGGTGCTCGTTACCGGCATCCTTGATCAGGGCGATGATCTCGAAGATGAGGCCGCCGTCGTCGATCGGCTTGGGCGCAAGCCCCTGAATTTTCCTGCTTTCGATTTCGGCGAGGTAATCCAGGTAGACGCTCATGATAATCCCACCCCAATGAAGTGCACGGAGCCCGGCGCAAAGGCGCCCACCGGCGTCGATCCGGCCTCGGCTGACGGGGGCTCCGGTACGCCAACCAGGCTGGACTGACAAGGTGCCGCAGGGGGTTTCCTGCGACGGCGTCGGCGCGGACGGCGCGATGGATCGGCAAGGGCGGCCGCGGGTTTAGTCCCCATGTCGGATTATGATTTCTATTATTGGCCCCTGCCCTTTCGCGGCCAGTTCATCCGCGCCATCCTGGCCCATGCCGGCAAGAGCTGGACGGAACATGGCGAAGACGCGATCTCCGCGCTGATGCAGGCGGACCCCGGCGACCAGCCGGTGCCGTTCATGGGACCGCCGCTGCTTGTCGACAAGCGGACCGGCTTCGCGCTGGCGGAGATGCCCGCGATCGCCCTCTATCTCGGCCGGGCGCTCGATCTGATGCCCGCCTCGGCCGAGGGGCAGGCGATGACCATGAGGATCGTCAACGACGCCAACGACGTGATCGACGAGATCACGCTCGACGGCGGCCGCGAGATGTGGACGCCCGAAAAATGGCGCGCCTTCGTGCCCCGCCTCCGGCGCTGGATGCGCTTCTGGGAGATCACCGGCACGCGCCACGGCCTCGAGCCCGACACGGGCTTCGTGCTGGGCGGGACGGCGCCCGGCATCGCCGACATCGCCACCGCCACCCTGTGGTCGACGATGCGCGACCGCTTCCCGGTCATCGGCGAGATGCTCGACGACGCGGCGCCGCGGATCGCCGCGCTGTGCCGCAGGATGTCCGACCTGCCCGCGCTCGCGGCCCTGGCCCGCAGGTCCGACGACCTTTACGGCGACGGCTATTGCGGTGGCGAGATCGAGGCGTCGCTGCGCACGGTGGCCGGCGGATAGCCGCTCCGCTCCAGCACCGCTTCGGCGTCCTCGAAGTCGAGCATGGCGCGGATCGCCGCGCGCTTGTCGGGGGCGGCGTCATAATAGCTCTGCCAGATCCGCATGCCGATCCAGTAGCCCAGCTCGTAGGGCCAGCCCGGCGGCGCGTTCCCGTAGTTGCCGAGCCAGCGGAGATAGGCCGCCACCGCCGCCTTAGGCTCGGGCTCGGCGCCGAGGTCGATGCCGCGCGTCTTCGCCATGTCCTTGCGGAACTCGGACCATAGCCCGGCCTCGCGCGGGGCGGCCCAGGCGGCGCGCTCGGGGTCGGGCACCTGGCCGGTGACGATCGCCGCGACGAAATCGGCGGCGCCCTCCTCCAGCGCGCCGGTCAGCAGCGGCTCGGGCGCCCGGGTCGCGGGGTCGCGCTGCAAGGTGTGGACCGTCTCATGCGCGAAGAAGCGGCGCAGGATCGCGCGGAAGCCGTCGACGGTCCTGTCCTGCGCGCACAGCACCTCGAGCCCCAGCACCTGCGCGCCTGGACCCGCCGTGCCGCCCGAATTGCCCGCACCGAAGACGAGGTAGATCTGCGGCAGCTTCCGCTCGGGCAGCAGCCCGTGCAGCGCGAGATAGATGGCGCGCAGGTCGGTCACCGCCGCCTTCGCCGCCGGCAGGCATTCGCGGATCGCGCGGTCATAGGCGGCGGGATCGCGCGCGACCGCCTTCGCCAGCCGCGCGGCATCGCCGATCCGGCCGGGCGTGAACACCGCCACGCCGTAGCTGGCACCGTCGAGATAGCCCTTCTGGAGCTGCGCGGCGGTCGGCTTGCCCCCGGTCGCGGCGAACAGGCGCGCGAAGCGGTCGGCATCCTCGGCGTGGATCTCGACCGTCAACGCATCGGCGGGCGGCGGCGGCGCCACCTCCAGAGGCCCCGCCGCCGCCCGTCCGGCCAGGAGAAGCCAGCCGACCGCCGCGATCCATCGCCGGGCCGTCGTCTGTCCGTCCCCTGCGCGCATCGGCCGTCTCCCTGCATCCGTCGCGCCTGCTTAGCGCAGGGCCGGTCACGGGCAAGACCGTCATCCGACCCGCATGATCCACGCGGGACGCTGATCCGCCGACAAGACAGGGCCGGCCCGCGCCATGCGGACCGGCCCTTTTCCCTGGGATCGGCCGGGTTGGGGCCTCTAGCGCCGATACCAGGAAACCCATCGGTCAGGCGGCGTCACGGCCGCGCGGCGTAGCTGTTCGCGCAGGCTGTCCGCGAAACGCATCGCCCAGCGGGCGCGGAGGCGCAGGCGGGACCAGCGATATTGGTTGAGGACGCTGCGGAAGAAGGGATCGTGCGGCGACAGGCGAAACGCCTGTTTCGCGACCGCGACGGCCTTCCTCCGCTGCTTCGTCCGCCAGAGCATATGGCTCAGGAAATGATGGATATGCGCGTCCCCGGGATGCCGGGCGGCGAGTTGCCGGGCGAGCGCCAGCGCCCCCGCGAGGTCGCCCGATTGCGCGAGCGTATGCGCGTGCGGAAGCGCATAGCATGGTATGTCGCCGGACAGTCTGCGCGCGCGGGCATGGGCCGGCAGCGCCTCGGCATAGCGTCCGGCGGCGGCCAGCTTGGATGCGAGGATATGGAGTAACAGGTCCGTACCGGGGGAGCGGTCCGCTGCGCGCTGGGCCAGCGCAACCCCGAGCCGTGGCCGCCATGCGGGCTGACGCCGCGCCAGTTCGCTCAGGTAGATCGGATCGTTCTTGCGCGGCGCGTCGAGGCTGCGCGCGGCGGCTGCCAGGTCGAACGTGCCATCGAGCATGTCGCCGATCAGGCCCGCCAGCGCGCCGATCGACTGCAGAAATGTGGTCGCCGGATGCGCGGTGTAGGGCAGCGCAATGCCGCGGCAAGCGATGTCGGCCTCGATCAGCCGCACATGCGCGCCGTCGCTGCTGGCGGGATCGTAGACGATCACCGGATCGGCGGCACAGCGGATCGTCCCGTCGAGTTCCGGCCGCCATGCGATACGGTTCGCGTCGTCCCCCCACCGCCGCTCGAACGGCACCTTGCGCGGATCGAGCGAATATTGCGGCGAGAGGGCGAGGCAGGCCTGCGCGCCGAGCGCGTCGGCGAAGCGTATCGCCGCATAGCCGCCCATGCTCGACCCGTAGGTCATCACCCGCCGCCGCCCGGCGGCGACGGTGCGCGCCGCGGCGAGCGCGTCACGCATGTCCGGATATTGGTACCAGTCGTTTCCTCGGCCCAGGAAGGTCAGCACCGAGATGCCGCGCGACGCCAGGAAATCCTCGGCGAAGCCGGGCCGGTCGAACCGGCCGGTGATACCGTAATGATCGAAGGTGACGACCAACAGGTCCGGCCGGTGCGACGGGCGCTGCCGGACCAGAAGATTCTCGCTGGCGTACACGACCTCCTGCCGGCTCTCCATCATGTCGGTCCCCTGCGCTTCGCTGCCCGCCCTCGACCCTGGCTGCGACGCGCGCGCCGTGCGACCGCTTCTTCGTGAACAGGCGAATGGGCGATCTGGCGAACGGGCGGACGGCATATCGGCTCTTGATGAAGCCGCGCGCTTGGAACAGAAAACGGCGATGGACGTCGACGATCTCCTCAAACGGCCCGAACGCTGGGCCAGCGTGCTCGGCTGGGCGACGCTGGCCGGGCTCGAATTCGGCCTGATCGGTCCGTTCGGCAGCTATGCCTCGCACGTCTTCACGCGAATCGCCTACTGGACCCTGCTGTTCTGGGTCGGCGGCCTGCTGCTCTGGCCCTGTGTCGTCGCCGCGCTGGCGCTCGGGCCGCGCCGGGGCTTTCCGCCGCTCTTCTCGGGCGTCGCCGTCATCCTGCTCGCCTGCGTGCCGCTGGCGATGCTCGGCGCGATCGGCACGCACCTGTTCTGGCCGGCGCGGGCGGCGGCGATGCATGGGCTCGAATGGTACGGCCTGACGATCGTCGTGGCGCTGCCGGCGATGGCCGGGCTGCTCTGGGTCGAACTGGGCGGGACGCGCCTGATCGCCGCCTGGCGTGGCCGGACCCCCGCCGGCGCCCCCATTCCGGCGCCCGTCCTCGCCCGCGTCCCGGCCCCCATCCCGGCCACCACCCTGCCCGATCATCTGCTGGCCGGCGCGCTGTGCCTGCAGATGGAGGACCATCATGTCCGGGTGCACCTGCACGGCCGGTCGGTGCTCCACCACGCGGTGATGCGGAAGGTCGTCGGGGCGCTCGACGAACGGCGCGGCCTCCAGGTCCACCGCTCCTGGTGGGTGGCGCGCGACGCCGTCCGCGGCTGGCAGCGCGACGGCCGGTCGATCGGCCTGATCCTCGTCAACGGCCTGCGGGTGCCGGTCGCCCGGAACCGCGTGGCGATCCTGCGCGCCTGCGGCTGGCTCGACGGCAACGAAGAATGACGATCGCGGAAAGACGGGACGTGCCGGCCATGCAGCATGAGGAAACCGCCGACCTTCCCTATCTGCGCAAGGTGGTCGGGGCGTCGATGGCCGGGACGGTCGTCGAATGGTATGAGTTCTTCCTCTACGGCACCGCCGCGACGCTGGTGTTCGGCAAGCTGTTCTTCCCCCAGACCGGCAACGAGCTCGACGGCATCATCGCCGCCTTCGGCACCTATGCGGTCGGCTTCATCGCCCGGCCGCTGGGCGGGATCGTGTTCGGCCATATCGGCGACAGGATCGGCCGCAAGTCGCTGCTCCAGTTCAGCCTGATGCTGATCGGGGTCTCGACCTTCCTGATGGGCTGCCTGCCGACCTTCGACGCGATCGGCTATTGGGCGCCGGCGCTGCTGGTGGCGCTGCGCTTCGTCCAGGGCTTCGCGCTGGGCGGCGAATGGGGCGGGGCGGTGCTGCTCGTCGCCGAGCACAGCCCCAACCGCAGCCGCGCCTTCTGGGGCAGCTTCCCGCAGGCCGGGGTGCCGATGGGCAACCTGCTGGCGACGATCGTCCTGCTGCTGCTGTCCGCCACCCTGTCGAGCGCCGAATTCCTGGCCTGGGGCTGGCGGGTCGGCTTCTGGCTGTCGGTGATCATCGTCGCCATCGGCTATTATATCCGCACCAAGGTCAGCGATTCGCCGATCTTCGAGGCGGCGAAGGCGGAAGCCGAGCAGCGCGCCGATGCGGGCTACGGCCTGACCGAGGTGTTCCGCCGCTACCCGCGCGGGGTCTTCACCGCGATGGGCCTCCGGGTGGCCGAGAACATCCTCTATTATATGGTGGTCACCTTCTCGATCACCTATCTCGCCTATATCGGCGTCGACACCACCGAGATCCTGGCGCTGCTGTTCTGCGCGCACCTGCTGCACGTCGTGCTGATCCCGCTGATCGGCCGGCTGGCGGACCGGATCGGACGGCGGCCGGTCTATATCGTCGGCGCGGCGCTCACCATCGCCTGGCCGTTCGTCGTCTTCCCGCTGTTCGATACCGGCCGCGCGCCGATCATCCTGGGCGGCATCATGATCGGCATGGTCGTCCACGCCTTCATGTACGCGCCCCAGCCGGCGATCATGGCGGAGATGTTCCCGACCCGGATGCGCTATTCGGGGGTGTCGCTCGGCTATCAGGTGACCGCGATCTTCGCCGGTTCCTGGGCGCCGCTGATCGGCACCGCGCTGCTGCGCGGCTATGGCAGCTGGCACCCGATCGCGCTCTACGTCGCCGCCGCCGGCGCGATCAGCCTGGTCGCGGCGCTGATCATGACCGAGAGCAAGGGCGTCTCGCTGCTCGCGATCGACCAGGCCGACCGCGAACGGCGGGCCTGACCGGCCGCCGCTCCGAAGGCGCGGCCCACCCCCCGGCGGACGGCTTTCCACCCCCCATTTCCGGGTGCATGGGGTTGCCTGTTCGTTTTTTTACTTTTTTCGTTTTGCGCAGGCTGGTCCGGGGTCGGAGACCGCGGCATCTGACGTGGGAGAACGACCCGGCGCCGCCGGTGGCAAGCTGGGCAGGGAGGCGCATCGCCATCCCCGACACGCGATGGCGCTCGATTATCCAATGATGAGAAGGAGCCTGCCTTGGCGTGCGGGGGGAAGCCCCGGGCCCGGCGGCCCCACAACAGCAAGCCGGATCCTACATCGCAAGCGCGATCCGGTTCGCGACCGCGCTAATCCTGATCCTGAGCGCTTTCTATATCGAGTACGGTTCCGTAACATTAAAGCTTCGAATCAGGGAGAGTATGATGGCTAGCATGAGTGGAAATTGGATCAATGTTCGTCCAGGTGACCCGGCATTTAATGTGCTCACGAATATGTGCGACTACTTCGAGTTGGGTAATTCGTCGGGGAACGATGTCTGGCTCGAAGGACGGATTGTCGAGGGGGAATTTGTTTTCAACGGCCGGCTTTATCTGAAGAATGGGAAACTGGGCACCTTAATCGATTCATTTCCAAAGGGGCCAGTTCAGGAGGGGTGGACGCAGCGGCGGAAGTTAGACGCAGACGGGTATGAGCTGCTGGACGAGCATGGAGAAGTTATTTTTGGCTACCATGTCGATGGCAAAATCTGCGTTGTCGACGTGAACCTGTACAAGGCCAATGGCGAACTAGCTGCCCACGGTGGGCAAGGAGGGATGGTTTCACACGTCCCCACTAAGCTTGGGCGAAATGGTATCATTATCGGATAGTACTTTAATCCCGTCACGTCGTGCATCACGCCGTCGGGCGTAAGGTGGGTCTACGAGCAGCTCCACTGGCTAGTAATAGTTTAAACGGTTAAATGGACGCTCACAGCGGCGCATTGGCATTCATTAATATTGGTTTATCGGAAAAAGCGGTGGATTCACTTGGGCCTGAAACCAACACATACTGATTAAAAAGCATCTCCCGGAACCTACCCCCGCCCCGGCGCGGTTTCGGGCAGGCGCCAGAACAGCGGGAGGATGACGATCGCGACCAGGGCGATCATCGCGCCGGGGACGATCGCCCAGCCGGTCGCGTCGATCAGCAGGTGGGCGACCAGCGGGGTGAGGCCGCCGAAGATCGCGGTCGCGGTGGTTGCGCCGAGGGCGAGGCCGCTGAGCCGGCCCTCGCCGGGCAGCAGCTCGGCGGTGGCGACCGCGCCGACCGCGCTCACCGCGCCGCCCAGGCAGGCGAGCAGCACCGCACCCGCCAGCGCCTGCCACAGGCTGCCCTCGGCCATCAGCCAGAACAGCGTCATCGGCAGGACCGCGCCGCCCAGGCCGACCGCGATCAGGATCGGGCGGCGGCCCAGCCGGTCGGACAGCGCGCCGACCAGCGGCGTGACCGCGATCACTGCCACCGCCGCGACGGTCGACAGCCCCAGCGCGCGGGCCTCGTCCATCGCGCCCACCGCGTGGAGGAAGGTCGGCACATAGGTGATGCCGACATAATAGGTGATCGACCCCAGCGCCGAGATGGCGAAGCCCCGCGCGATGGCGCCGCGATGGCGGGTCCGGGCGTGGTGGAGCGGGCGGGCGGGAACGGTGCCGTGGGCCCGCTGCCGTTCGAACTCGGGCGATTCCTCCATCGTCGAGCGCGCGACGAGGATCGCCACCGCCATCGCCGCGCCGACCAGGAAGGGGATGCGCCAGCCCCAGCCGTCGAGCGCCGCCTGGTCCATCGACGCCACCACCACCGCCGAAAGCCCGACCGCGAGCAGCCCGCCGACCTCGCTCGCCGCCGAGGCCGAGGAGGTGATCAGCCCGCGACGCCGCTCGGGCGCGCCTTCGAGCAGATAGGCGACCACCCCGGTATATTCGCCGCCGACCGCGAAGGCGGTGAGGCAGCGCAGCAGGAACAGCAGCCATCCCGCCATCGGCCCGATCCGGGCATAGGTCGGCAACAGCGCGGTCGCGAGCATCGCCAGCGCCATCAGCGCCATCGACAGCAGCATCATCCGCCTCCGCCCGAAGCGGTCGCCGACATGGCCGAAGACGAGCGCGCCGAGCGGCCGCATCAGATAGGCGAGCGCGAAGCCCGCCAGCGTCTCGACCAGCGATCCCGCCCCGCCGCCGAAGAACACCCGTGACAGGACCGTGGTCAGGTAGAGATAGAGGGTGAAATCATACCATTCGACGATGGTCGAGAGGCCGGCGATCGCCATCGACCGGTTCGAGACGGGCCGTGTCACGCCGCCCCCGTCGCTCCCACCGATCGCGCGCCCATCCATCGCGCCCCCGCCCATCGCGAATCAGGCCTTTTCCGCCAGGCCGTCCTTCATCCAGCCGGGCATGATCGCGGGATCGAGCCCGTCGACCTGCCGCCGCTCGACCGTCCCGTCGGGCAGCATCACCAGCCGCCGGTTGACCTTGGCGCGCCAGTTCATCCGCGCGGTGTTCTCCTGCCCGACATAGCAACCCTTGGTGAAGCTCACCCCGCCGAGCAGGTCGGCATTGCATTCGAGCCAGAGATTCCTGTCCGATCCCAGCTCGTCGACGCCTTCCGGCACGCCGAGCGCGCGGCGATGCTCGTGCCAGCCATGGGCGGCGCCGTCCGCGGGCGCGATCCAGCGGCGGCCGAGCGCGGGCAGGCGCGGATCGGGCACGCCCCGGTCGCCCTCCGCCGCCCAGTGGACCGCGAGTCCCTCGTCGCGCGCGATCGCGATCGGCCTGCGCAGCCGGTAGAGGCTCAGCCGCCTGACCAGCGCATCGGCCTGTTCGCTCTCGGCGTCGATCAGCAGGTCGTCGCCGCTGTCGGGATCGGCCCAGACGATGAAATCGAACAGCGCCTTGCCTTGCGGCGTCAGCAGTCCCGCCCAGACGGGGAGGGGCCCGGCGACGTCGCTGGTGACGAGGCCTTGCAGGAAATCGCGCACCCCCTGTCCCGAGAGACGGATCAGGGCGCGGTCGGAAAGGGTGGTGCCGGACATGGAGCGAAGGTAGGAGCTTCCCATCCGGAAGTTAACCCGTGAAGGTGGCTGCAATGACCTACGACATGATCCTGAAGAACGGCACCGTCTGGACGGTCGGGGGTCCGGTGCAGGCCGATGTCGGCGTCACCGCCGGCAGGATCGCCGCAATCGGCAGCGCCAGCGCGCTGGGCGGCGACGCGGGCGAGACGATCGACTGCACCGGGCTCGACGTGCTGCCGGGGGTGATCGACAGCCAGGTCCATTTCCGCGAGCCGGGACTCGAGGCGAAGGAGGATCTCGAATCGGGCAGCCGCTCGGCGGTGCTCGGCGGCGTCACCGCGGTGTTCGAGATGCCGAACACCAAGCCCAACACCGATTCGGCCGAGGCGATCGCCGACAAGCTGGCGCGCGCGAAGAACCGGATGTGGTGCGACCACGCCTTTTACGTCGGTGCGACCACCGAGAATGCCGAGGCGCTCGCCGAGCTCGAGATGCTGCCCGGCACCGCGGGGGTGAAGATCTTCATGGGATCGTCGACCGGCAACCTGCTGGTCGCCGAGGACGAGCATCTCGCCCGGGTGCTGCGCGCCGGCAAGCGCCGGGTCGCGATCCATGCCGAGGACGAGCAGCGGATGATCGCGCGGCAGGGCGAGCGGGTCGAGGGCGATCCGTCGAGCCACCCGGTGTGGCGCGACGACGAGAGCGCGCTGCTCGCCACCCGCCGCATCCTCAAGATCGCGCGCGAGACCGGGCGCAAGATCCACATCCTCCACATCACCACCCCCGACGAGCTGGCGCTGATCGCGCAGAACAAGGACATCGCCACCTGCGAGGTGACGCCGCAGCACCTGACCCTGGCCGGCGAGGAGGCCTATCCCCGGCTCGGCACCCATGCGCAGATGAACCCGCCGATCCGGTCGGGCGCGCATCGCGACGGGCTGTGGCGCTACCTGCGCCAGGGCGTGCCCGACGTGCTCGGCTCGGACCATGCGCCGCACACGATCGAGGAGAAGGCCAGGACCTATCCGGCCAGCCCGAGCGGCATGCCCGGCGTCCAGACGCTGCTGCCGCTGATGCTCGACCATGTCGCCGCGGGGCGGCTGTCGCTCCAGCACCTGATCGAGCTGACCTCGGCCGGCCCGCAGCGGGTGTTCGGGCTCAGGACCAAGGGCCGCATCGCGCTCGGCTACGATGCCGACTTCACCGTCGTCGACCTCAAGGCGCGCTGGACGATCGAGCAGAGCTGGCTCGCCTCGCGCTGCGGCTGGTCGCCCTTCGCCGGCATGGAGATCACCGGCAAGCCGGTCGGCACGATCATCCGCGGCAACCGGGTGATGTGGGAGGGCAGCCTCGCCAACGCCGCGATCGGCGCGCCCGTCCGCTACGACAGCGTGCCGCTGGGCTGAATCCGCCGGGCTGAATCCGCCGCCGCGATCGCCGCCGCCGCTCGTGAGCCGCGTCTGGGGTGATGACGAAGCCGGACGGGACCGCTAAGCGATCGGCATGTCGCTCTATGCCGCCCTCCGCCCGCTGGTCTTCACGCTCGACGCCGAACGCGCCCACCGCGCGACGATCCGCGCCCTGCGGCTGCGGCCGCGGCGGGCGATCCCGGCATCGGACCCGCGCCTCGCCAGCGCGGTGGCGGGGCTGCGCTTCCCCAATCCGGTCGGCCTCGCTGCCGGGTTCGACAAGGACGCGCAGGTGCCCGACGCGATCCTCGGCCTCGGCTTCGGCTTCGCCGAAGTGGGGACGCTGACCCCCTTTCCGCAGGCCGGCAACCCGCGCCCGCGCCTGTTCCGGCTGGTCGAGGACCGCGCGGTGATCAACCGCATGGGCTTCAACAATGGCGGCCAGGCGGCGGCGCTCGAGCGGTTGCTGCGGCGCAACGACCGGCCCGGCATCGTCGGGGTCAATATCGGTGCGAACAAGGACGCCGCCGACCGCATCGCCGACTATGCCAATGGCGTGCGGGTGATGGCCGGCGTCGCCCGCTATCTGACGGTCAACATCTCCTCGCCCAACACGCCGGGGCTGCGCGCGCTGCAGGATCGCGGCGCGCTGACCGAGCTTCTCGCGGCGGTGATGGCGGCGCGGGCCGCCGGGGGGGGCGTCGCCGCGCCCCCGGTCTTCCTCAAGGTCGCCCCCGATCTCGAGCCCGCCGACATCGACGACATCGCGGAGATCGCGGGCGAGTTCCGGCTTGACGGGCTGATCGTGTCGAACACCACCATCTCGCGCCCGGCGCTGCGCAGCGCCCATGCCGGCGAGGCGGGCGGCCTGTCGGGGGCGCCGCTGAAGGCGCTGGCGCAGCAGCGCATCGCCGATTTCCGCGTGGCGACCGGCGGCGCGATCCCGCTGATCGCGGCGGGCGGCATCGCCTCGGCCGAGGACGCCTATGCCCGCATCCGCGCGGGCGCGAGCCTGGTCCAGCTCTATTCGGCGCTGGTCTACGAGGGGCCGGGGCTGGCGCGGCGGATCAATGCCGGGCTGGTCGCGCTGCTCGACCGCGACGGCTTCGCGACGATCGGCGAGGCGGTCGGGAAGGGCTGAGGCGCCCCTTCCACACCGTCATGCCGGCGCAGGCTGGCATCTCGTGAGACAGGGGGGCCGCACCTCTCCTGAGATGCCAGCCTACGCTGGCATGACGTCCGTGGGTCTGAACATGACGTCCGTGGGTGTGAACATCACGCCCGTGGGTGTGAAAGCGAGGGTGAGGCGAGGTCGCGGCTCCCCATAGGAAAAGGCCCGGAGCGTGCGCCCCGGGCCTTCCCGTTCCTCTCCCGAGAGGGACCGAACCGTGCGCTTATGCCGCGAACTGGTTCATCGTGTTGTGGATGCCGCCGGCCTTCAGCGCGGCTTCGCCTGCGAAATATTCCTTATGGTCGTCGCCGATGTCCGAGCCGGACATGTTCTGGTGCTTCACGCAGGCGATGCCCTGGCGGATCTCCTGGCGCTGCACGCCCGCGACATAGCCGAGCATGCCGGCGTCGCCGAAATATTCCTTGGCGAGGTTGTCGGTCGACAGCGCCGCGGTGTGATAGGTCGGCAGCGTGATCAGGTGGTGGAAGATGCCCGCCCGCTTCGCCGCGTCGCGCTGGAAGGTGCGGATCTTCTCGTCGGCCTCGGCCGCCAGCTCCGACCCGTCATAGTCGACGCTCATCAGCCTGGCGCGGTCATAGGCCGACACGTCCTTGCCCGCTTCGGCCCAGGCGTCGAACACCTGCTGGCGGAAGTTGAGCGTCCAGTTGAACGAGGGCGAGTTGTTGTAGACCAGCTTCGCGTTCGGGATCACCTCGCGGATGCGGTCGACCATGCCGGCGATCTGCTCGATATGCGGCTTCTCGGTCTCGATCCACAGCAGGTCGGCGCCGTTCTGCAGCGAGTTGATGCCGTCGAGGACGCAGCGGTCCGCGCCGGTGCCCGAGCGGAACTGGTAGAGGTTCGAGCGCAGCCGCTTCGGACGCATCAGCTTGCCGTTGCGGTTGATCACGACGTCGCCGTTGATCGTGCTGGTGTCGGTGATCTCCTCGCAGTCGAGGAAGCTGTTATACTGGTCGCCGATGTCGCCCGGCTCGGCCGAGAAGGCGATCTGCTTGGTCAGGCCGGCGCCGAGCGAGTCGGTGCGGGCGACGATGATGCCGTCGGTGATGCCCAGTTCGAGAAAGGCGTAGCGGCAGGCGCGGATCTTCGCGACGAAGTCCTCGTGCGGTACGGTGACCTTGCCGTCCTGGTGGCCGCACTGCTTCTCGTCGGACACCTGGTTCTCGATCTGCAGCGCGCAGGCGCCGGCTTCGATCATCTTCTTGGCGAGCAGATAGGTCGCCTCGGCATTGCCGAAGCCGGCGTCGATGTCGGCGATGATCGGCACGACATGGGTCTGGTAATTGTCGATCGCGTGGACCAGTCGCTGCTCCTCGACCTGGTTGCCGCTCTCGCGCGCCTTGTCGAGCTCGCGGAACATCAGGCCCAGCTCGCGGGCGTCGGCCTGGCGCAGGAAGGTGTAGAGCTCCTCGATCAGCGCGGGCACGCTGGTCTTCTCGTGCATCGACTGGTCGGGCAGCGGACCGAAGTCCGAACGCAGCGCGGCGACCATCCAGCCCGACAGGTAGAGATAACGGCGCTTGGTGGTGCCGAAATGCTTCTTGATCGAGATCATCTTCTGCTGGCCGATGAAGCCGTGCCAGCAGCCCAGCGACTGGGTGTAGCTGGCCGGGTCGGCGTCATAGGCGGCCATGTCCTCGCGCATGATCTTCGCGGTGTAGCGGGCGATGTCGAGGCCGCTCTGGAAGCGGTTCTGCACCCGCATGCGGGCGACCGCTTCGGCGCCGATGCCGGCCCAGGGCGATCCCTGGCTGCGGATCAGCTGTTCGGCCTGCGCGATTTCGTCCTGGTAGGTCATGTCACTTCCTCGGTTGTACGAGCCCAATGGCATGGCAGAACCGCGAAACGCGCGCCGAGTCAGCCCGATATTGTCAGAAAATCGGGTCGGATAGTCGGTTTTCGGTGTGGTAAAGAAGAAAAGTTGTAAGGATATTTACACGGAGTCGGCGCCGGTTCGGGCCGCGGCTCCGTTACGGAAGGCGGCGAAAAGCGGCGTCGCGTTAAAGCCTTGGAAACCGGCCTGG
This sequence comes from Sphingomonas sp. Root720, assembly GCF_001428605.1. Classification (GTDB taxonomy): domain Bacteria; phylum Pseudomonadota; class Alphaproteobacteria; order Sphingomonadales; family Sphingomonadaceae; genus Rhizorhabdus. Next base: position 298,371 of record NZ_LMID01000012.1, on the reverse strand, counting down.
CCCTAGACTCGCGCCTTCGAAACAGACCCCGGAGTAGGCGATGCTTGGCAAGACGATCGAGGAGGGCACGTCCGCGCGCCCGCCGCGCGATCGCGGCGACCGGTTGACCGCCGGGGTGACGATCGCCGCGGTGCTGCTGGTCTGCGCCTCCGGCTTCACCGTCACCGGATCGGTGCTCCGCTCGCTCCGCGGCGAGCTGTCGGTCACCGACAATCTCATGATCTCGGTGCTGCTGCTCAACGTCGCGCTCAGCCTGCTCGGCTGGCGCCGCTACCGCGCGCTCCAGCATGAGGTGGCGCGGCGCCGCGCCGCCGAGGCGCGGGCGAGCGCGCTGGCGACGAGCGACCCGCTCACCGGCCTGCTCAACCGCCGCGCGCTGGGCGAAGGCGGCGCCCGGCTGATCGAGGCGTCGCTCGGCCGCCAGCGGCCGGTCGCGATGCTGATGATCGACCTCGACCATTTCAAGTCGATCAACGACCTGCACGGCCATCTCGCCGGAGACCAGCTGCTCCGCGCCGCCTCGGCCGCGATCGTCGCGCCGCTGCCGGCGCAGGCGCTGGCCGCCCGCCTCGGCGGCGACGAGTTCGCCTGCGCCTTCGCGTTCGATCCCGACCAGCCCGGCGCGGTCGAGCATGTCGCCGACGCGATCCTCGCGCGGATGGCCGAGCCCTTCCTGATCGGCGGGGTCGAGGCGCGGATCGGCGCCTCGATGGGCATCGCCCGCACCGAGGCGGGGTGCCGCACCGTCGACACGCTGATGCGCCGATCGGACATCGCGCTCTACGCGGCCAAGCGCGCCGGCCGCAACCAGCGCGCCTGGTTCGATTCGAGCATGGAGCGCGAGCTGGAGCTGCGCAACGAGATCGAGCTGGGCCTGCGCGCGGGCATTCCCTCGGGCCAGATCGTCCCCTGGTTCGAGCCGCAGGTCGACATGACCAGCGGCGCGCTGACCGGTTTCGAGCTGCTGGCGCGCTGGGACCATCCCGACCATGGCATCGTCGAGCCGGCGATGTTCATCCCGGTCGCCGAGGAATCGGGCCTGATCGGCGAGCTGTCGATGTCGGTGATGCGCGCCGGGATCGAGGAGGCGCGCCATTGGGACCCGTCGCTGCTGCTCGGGGTCAACATCAGCCCGTCGCAGATGCGCGATCCCTGGCTCGCCCAGAAGATCGTCAAGCTGCTGACCGAGACGAGCTTCCCCGCCGAGCGGCTCGAGGTCGAGATTACCGAGGCGGCGCTGTTCGAGAATCTCGGCTTCGCGGTGGCGATCATCGCCAGCCTGAAGAACCAGGGCATCCGTATCGCGCTCGACGATTTCGGCACCGGCTATTCGAGCCTGACCCACCTGCGCGCGCTGCCGCTCGACCGGATCAAGATCGACCGCAGCTTCGTGCTGCGCATGACCCAGGACGCCGACGCGGCGGCGCTCGTCCGCATGATCGTCTCGCTCGCGGAGAGCCTGGGCGTCTCGGCGATGGCGGAGGGCGTCGAGAATGGCGAGATCGCGGCGATGCTGACCGGGATCGGCTGCACCAGCGGCCAGGGCTGGCATTTCGGCCGCCCGGCCCCGGCGCGGACGACGCGCGGCCTCCTCGCCGGGCGCGGCCTGCTCGGCGCGGCCAGCCCGAGCGCCGTGGCGGGGGAGGTGGTCGCGATGCGCCAGGGCCGCCGCAAGCGGGCGTGAGCTTCGACGGCACCAAGCCGTCATGCCAACGCAGGCGGGACCTTGTGTAAGAGCCCATCTCCATTCGCTTCATCGTCATCCCGGCGAAAGCCGGGATCTCTCTGCCTTTCCGCCCTTCGGGAAGAAAGACGAAGATGAAGGGAGATCCCGGCTTTCGCCAGGATGACGGGGTGGGCACGGTATCGGCACGGTGGACTTGTCGCGCCCGAATCCCTAGATCGCGCGGGCGATGCAGGTCCGCTTTCACAAGATGCATGGTCTCGGCAATGATTTCGTCGTGATCGATGCGCGCGCCACCGCGCCGGTGGAGATGACCGCCGCGCGAGCCCGCGCGCTCGCCGACCGCAAGACCGGGGTCGGGTGCGACCAGCTGATCCTGCTCGAGCCGTCCGAGGTCGCCGACGCCCGGATGCGGATCTTCAACGCCGACGGCGGCGAGGTCGAGGCGTGCGGCAACGCCACGCGCTGCGTCGTCAGCCTGCTCGGCGGCAGCGCGCGGATCGAGACGGTCGGGGGGCTGCTCGAAGGGCGCAGCCTCGACGGGCAGGTCTCGGTCGCGCTCGGCGAGCCGCGCTTCGACTGGGACGCGATCCCGCTGGCCTATGCGATGGACACCCGCGCGATGCCGGTCGGCTGGGACGAGCTCGCGTCGCCGATGGCCGCCAATGTCGGCAATCCGCATGTCGTCTTCTTCGTGCCCGAGACCGACGCGGTCGCGCTCGACCGGCTCGGCCCGCTGATCGAGACCGACCCGCTGTTCCCCGCGCGGATCAACGTCAACGTCGCGACGGTCGACGACCGGTCGACGATCCGCCTGCGCGTGTGGGAGCGCGGCGTCGGCCTGACCGACGCCTGCGGCACCGGCGCCTGCGCGACGGCGGTCTCGGCGATCCGCGCCGGGCTGGCCGATTCGCCGGTGACGGTCATCCTGCCGGGCGGCCCGCTGACGATCGACTGGGCGCCGGGGCGGCCGATCACCATGACGGGCCCCGCCACCCATGTCTTCACCGCCGAGATCGACCTGAGCGCGTTCGGAAGCGCCGCCCGCGGATGAGCGGTCCCGAGCTGATCACCCTGGGCTGCCGGCTCAACATCGCCGAGAGCGAGGCGATGCGCGCGGCCGCCGCCGATGCCGACGACCTGATCATCGTCAACAGCTGCGCGGTCACCGCCGAGGCGGTCAAGCAGGCGCGCAAGGCGATCCGCCAGGCCGCGCGCCGCCGGCCCGAGGCGCGGATCGTCGTCACCGGCTGCGCCGCCCAGACCGATCCGGCGGGCTTCGCGGCGATGCCCGAGGTGGCGCGCGTGATCGGCAATGCCGAGAAGGGCCGGGCCGAGCTGCTGTTCTTCGACCGGGGCGAGCGCGCCGACGTCCATGTCTCGGACATCATGGCGGTGCGCGCGACCGCGCCGCACCTGGCCCCCGCCTTCGCCGCCCATGCCCGCGCCTTCGTCGAGGTGCAGAATGGCTGCGACCATCGCTGCACCTTCTGCGTCATTCCCCATGGCCGCGGCAACAGCCGCTCGGTCCCCGCCGGCCTCGTCGTCGAGCGGATCGCCGCGCTGGTCGACCAGGGCCATGGCGAGGTGGTGCTGACCGGGGTTGACCTGACCAGCTACGGCCCCGACCTGCCGGGCGCCCCGACCCTCGGCCAGCTGGTCGAGCGCATCCTGACCCATGTGCCGGGGCTCAAGCGGCTGCGGCTGTCCTCGCTCGATTCGATCGAGATCGACGACCGGCTGTTCGCGCTGCTGACGCAGGAGGCGCGGGTGATGCCGCACGTCCACCTGTCGCTCCAGGCCGGCGACGACATGATCCTCAAGCGGATGAAGCGCCGCCACAGCCGCGCGCAGGCGGTGGCGACCGTCGAGCGGCTCCGGGCGGCGCGGCCCGACATCGCGATCGGCGCCGACCTGATCGCCGGCTTTCCGACCGAGGACGAGGCGATGGCCGCGAACAGCGCCGCGCTGATCGACGATTGCGACATCGTCTTCGGCCATGTCTTTCCCTATTCGCCGCGCCCCGGCACCCCCGCCGCGCGCATGCCGCAACTCGACCGCGCGACGATCCGGCGGCGCGCGGCGGCGCTGCGCGCGCGGGCCGAGGCGCGGCGCACCCGCTGGCTGCGGACGCTGGTCGGCACCCGCCAGGCGGTGCTGGCCGAGCGCGGCGGCGCGGGCCATGCGCCCAATTTCGCGCGGGTGCGTTTCGACGGGGCGGCGCCGCCACCGGGCAGCATCGCGGACATCATCATCACCGGCCTCGACGATGACGGGCTGACGGGACTATGGGCGGACGGGACGGCATGAGCGACGCGCGCTGGCACGAGAAGCTGTTCGGGGGCTTTCGCAAGACCTCCGACAAGCTCGGCGAGAATCTGACCGGGCTGTTCGGCAAGGCCGCGCTCGACGATGCGACCCTCGACGAGATCGAGGAGGCGCTGATCGCGTCCGACCTCGGTCCCGCGACCGCCGGCCGCATCCGCGCGCGGCTCAAGGGCGAGATGTTCGACAAGGGCCTCGACGAGCGGGCGCTGCGCGAGATCGTCGCGCAGGAGATCGAGAAGGTGCTGGCCCCGGTCGCCAAGCCGCTCGAGATCGAGGCCTTTCCCCGCCCGCAGGTGATCCTCGTCATCGGCGTCAACGGATCGGGCAAGACGACGACGATCGCGAAGCTGGCGCATATGCTGCAGGAGCAGGACTATGCGGTGATGCTGGTCGCCGGCGACACCTTCCGCGCCGCCGCGATCGGCCAGCTCAAGGTGTGGGCCGACCGCATCGGCGTGCCGATCATCAGCGGGCAGGAGGGCGGCGACGCGGCCGGCCTGGTGTTCGAAGGCGTGAAGCAGGGGACCGAGAAGGGCATCGACGTGCTGATCGTCGACACCGCCGGTCGTCTGCAGAACAAGGCTGGCCTGATGGACGAGCTGGCGAAGATCAGGCGGGTGCTCGGCCGATTGAATCCGGCCGCGCCGCACGACGTCCTGCTCGTCCTCGACGCGACCACCGGACAGAATGCGCTGAGCCAGATCGAGATCTTCAAGGAGACGGCGGGGGTGACCGGGCTGATCATGACCAAGCTCGACGGCACCGCGCGCGGCGGCGTGCTGGTCGCGGCCGCCGAGCGCACCGGCATGCCCGTTCATGCGATCGGCATCGGCGAGGGCGTCGACGACCTCAGGCCCTTCGACCCGGCCGAGGTGGCGCGCGCCATCGCCGGGCTCGAGCGGCTGAAGTGAGGACCGAGGTGGCGCCGAATCCCTCCGAGAAGCGCGAGCCGACCGCCGGCCTGAAGCTGGCGATCGATCTCGGCCCGCTGCTGGTCTATCTGGTCGTCTATTGGCTGACCAAGAATGTCGTGCTGTCGACCGGCATCTTCATGGCGGCGACCTTCGCCGCGATCGCGGTGTCCTGGTTCACCACCCGCCGCGTCTCGGCGATGCTGCTCTTCTCGGGCGCGATGGTGCTGGTGTTCGGCGGGCTGACCGTCTGGCTCCACGACGCGACCTTCATCAAGATGAAGCCGACCGCTTATTATGTGATGGTCGCCGCGATCCTCGGCTTCGGCCTCGCCACCGACCGGCCGACCCTGAAGGCGGTGCTGGGGCAGGCCTATCCGGGGCTCAGCGACCTCGGCTGGACCAAGCTCACCCGCAACTGGGCGCTGTTCTTCGTCGCGATGGCGATCGCCAACGAGGCGGTGTGGCGATCGACCAGCATGGAGTTCTGGCTCGGCTATAAATTATGGGGTGCGATGCCGGCGACCATCCTGTTCGCGCTCGCCAATGTGCCGATGCTGATGAAGCATGGCCTGGCGACCGACAAGGCCGAGGACGCCGCGCTGCCGCCGCAGGGCTGACCGGGGGGCGATCGGCCGCGAAAGACCGATAAAGCGCTGAAATTCACGGAAGTTTCATCGTTCTGTCACGCCCGGCTTACCCCTCGTTTACCAGACGGGGCCTAGAGGTCGCGGGCAAGGAGCCCCGACGATGAGCCGCCATCCAGCGATTGCCAGACCGGTGCCGCCCGATCGGACGTCCGGGGCGATTCCCGACCCGATCGCGGCGGCGATGACGATCGACACGATCGCCGCGACCGCGAACCTGCGCGAGGTGATCGCGCGCTTCCGCGAGCAGCCCGACCTGGAGGTGCTGCCGGTCGTCGAGGATGACGGCCGCCCGGCCGGCGCGGTGCTCGAACGCGACATCCGCCGGCTGCTGCTCAACCCCTTCGGCCATGCGCTGCTCTGCAACCACAGCCTCTATCGCCGGCTCGACGGCTTCGTCAGCCAGGTGCCGGTCGCCGACGCCGGCATGGGCCTCGGCCATCTCTTCGCGCTGATCTCGGGCGGGGAGGGGCACGACGCGGTGATCCTGACCGAGGACGGGCGCTTCCGCGGCGTGGTCAGCGGGCGCAACCTGCTGCGCATGGCGGCCGACCGGGAGGCAGGGCTGGCCGCCGGCCGGGCCGCGCGGCTGCGCCGGATCCGCGAGGCGTCGGAGGCGATGCGTGCCGAGGCGGCGCTGCTGTCGCGCGAGATGACGGGCGCTTCCGAGCAGCTCGAGGATGCCGCGCGGACGATGAACGACCGGGCCGGCGACGCGGGCGCGAAAGGCCTGTCGGTGATGGCGGCGGCGGCGCAGGCGGCCGACAATGTCGGCGCGATCGCCGACCAGGGCCGCACCCTGGTCGAACAGCTCGAATCGCTCGGCCGCGAGGTCGGCCAGGCGCGCGCCTCGACCGCGCGGGTCAGCGCGCTGGTCGAGGAGGGCGGCCTGAAGGCACGGCAGCTCCACGACGCGACCCGCGAGATCGGCGCGGTGGTCGAGACGATCGACACGATCGCGCGGCGGATCAACCTGCTCGCGCTCAACGCGACGATCGAGGCGGCGCATGCCGGCGCCGCCGGTCGCGGCTTTGCGGTGGTCGCGGCCGAGGTCAAGGCGCTCGCCCAGCAGACCCGCGAGGCGGCGCGGCACATCGCGGGGCGGATCATGGGGGTGCGCAGCGGGGTGGGCGAGGTCGCCGCCGGCCAGGCCGGGATCGAGGCGGCGATGACCACGCTCGACAGCCTGTCCTCGACGATCGACGACACCGTCCTCAGCAACCAGGCGGCGGGGGCGCGGATCAGCGCCAATGTCCGCGACGCGGCGGGGGCCAACGCCCATATCCGCGAACAGGCGGCCGAGATCAGCGCGACGGCGAGCGATGCCGCCGCCGGATCGGGCGCGGTGCTCGACATCGCGCGCTCGCTCACCGTCGGCGCCGACCGGCTCCAGCAGCGGCTGGGCCGGTTCCTCGCAGAGATAGAGATGGCGTGAAGGCCCCTCTCCCGTCGGGAGAGGGGGTATCAGTTTAAGCCTCGACGAGCTGGTCGCCCCTGGCGACCGCGTCGCCGTCGACATTCTGCGAGACGAAGTCCCAGTTCACGACGGTGCCGAGCACGGTCTTGGCGAAGCGGGGGCGTTCGTTGCGATAATCGATATAATAAGCATGTTCCCACACATCGAGCGTCAGCAGCGGCTTGACGTTCTCGATCGCGAGCGGGGTCTCGCCGTCGTGGAGCGAGGTGATCTTGAGCGCGTCGCCGGCCAGCACGAGCCAGGCCCAGCCGCTGCCGAAATGGCCGACCGCCTCGTTCGCCAGTTTCTCGACCAGCGCCTCCTGGCTGCCGAAGCTCGCCTCGATCAGCTTGGCGAGCTTGTCGGACGGACGGGTCGATCCCTCCGGGGCGAGGCACTGCCAGAAGAAGTCGTGGTTCCAGATCTGGCCGGCATTGTTGGCCAGCGGCTTGTCGCCCTGGTCCTTGGCGAGACGGATCACCTCGACCAGCGACTTGCCGGCGAGTCCCTTCTCGTCGATCCAGCCGTTGACCTTGTCGACATAGGCCTTGTGATGCTTGCCATGGTGATAGTCGAAGCTCTCGGCGGACAGCACCGGTTCCAGCGCCGCGCGATCAAACGGCAGGGGGGGAAGGGCGAACGCCATGGAAATTCTCCGTATGGATAGGGGGGTGGAATGTTTCCCTAACGATCCTAAGCACATGCAGGTCCAGGAGAATCGCACATTTCCGTCGCGTTTTTGCGGCGCAACATCGCTCCGGCATCATAATGTGTGACAAGGGCGCAACGAATTCTTACACTGCACGCCGGAAGCGATCCGCATAGGTCAAGGGCGCGGGCGCAACACGCAGGGGAACGCCATGGATAAATTCTTCGCCAATCTGCATCTGGTGCTGATCGTCGGCCTCGTCGCCGCGATCGCGCTGATCGCCTATGTCCATCCGGACCAGTCGCTGCTGGTCAACTATGTGCTGCGCTGGCTGCACGTGTTCTTCGGCATTACCTGGATCGGCCTGCTCTATTATTTCAACTTCGTGCAGATTCCGACCATGCCGTCGGTGCCCGCCGAGCTGAAGCCGGGCGTCAGCAAGTACATCGCCCCCAAGGCGCTGTTCTTTTTCCGCTGGGGCGCGGCCTTCACGGTGCTGACCGGCCTCGCGGTCGCCTATGTCACCGGCTATCTGCACCAGGCGCTGGCGCTGCAGGCCGACTATCGCCTGATCGGCATCGGCATGTGGCTGGCGCTGATCATGGCCTTCAACGTGTGGTTCCTGATCTGGCCGGCGCAGAAGAAGGCGCTGGGCCTGGTCGAGGCCGACGCCGACACCAAGGCGAAGGCCGCGAAGACCGCGATGATCTTCTCGCGCGCCAACACGCTGCTGTCGATCCCGATGCTCTACGCGATGACCAACGCCAATCTCGGCTGAGCCATCCCATAGCTGACGGAACAGGGGCCGGGGGAGCGATCCTCCGGCCCTTTGTCGTGAACCAGGACGGGCTCCTCCGTCCCGCCTCTCCCTGCGTCATTCCAGCGAAAGCTGGAATCTCGCGAGACAAGGGCGGGACACAGCCTCCCGAGATTCCCGCTTTCGCTGGAATGACGGGGAGAGAGGAGGCGTCAGTGCCGCAGCATTCGGCGCCGCGCCGCGCGCGCCAGTCGTGCGAGCGGCTCGGGCAGCCGGTCGAGCGGTCCGGGTGCCGATATGTCGGTGCGCGAGGGCCGCTGGTGGGCGACCGGCGGCATCGCCAGCCAGGTCGCGAGGTCGGGCCGGGCGCGGCGGAACCAGTTATAGGCGCCGTCGACATCCATCGGCCCGCCGTCGGGGCTGCCCGGCGGCCGGGCGAGCATCGCCTCGAGATAGGCGGGCAGGCCGTCGATCGCGGCGGGGCCGAAGCCCAGGCAATGGGCGAGCCGGATCGTCAGGCCGGGATCGGCGCGCAGGATCGGACCCGCCGACAGGTCGAGCGCACCCGGCCCCTCGGGCAGCGCATGGCCGCCATTGAAGAAGGCGAAGCCCTCGCGGTCGAGCCGGTCGAGCAGCGGCGGCAGGCGGCGGCCGATCGCGCCGACGAAGTCGCAATCGTCCTCGAGCATCAGGATGCGGCCCAGGCCCTGCGCGCGCGCCTCGCGCAGCACGGCGAGCTGGCTGAGGAAGGCCCCGTGCGCGCCGATGCTGCGGAACCCGGCCGCATCGGCCGGGCGGATCGCCGCGAACAGCCGCACCCGCGGATCGTCGAAGCCGGTGCCGATCCGCGCCAGCTCGGCCGCCATTTCGCGCCGCCGGTCGGCGCGGTCGGGCAGGTTGATGACATAGATCCGGTCGAAGCTGCGGAAGATCCGGTCCGGGGTCATCCCTGGCGGTCGAGCAGGTCGTGGCGGCGCAAGGCGTGGCGGAGCTGGTCGTAGCTGAGCTTGAGCGCGGCCGCGGTGGCGCGCTGGTTGAAGCGGCAGCGCTTCAGCGCATCCTCGAGCAGCCCCTTCTCATAGGTCAGCACCGCCGCACGGAAATCCTCGCAGCTCACGGTTGGGGCCGTGGGACGGGCGGCGGCAGGCGCCGGCGGGGCTGGCGCATCGCCGCCCTCGGCGCGAGGCGGCGCGACGGGCCTGGAGGCGGCCGGGCGCCACGGGCTGTCGAACGGATCGAACTGGATCGCGTCGATCGGCCGCTCGGGATCCTCCCAGCGATAGACCGCGCGCTCGACGACGTTGCGCAGTTCGCGGACGTTGCCGGGCCAGTCGTGGGTGGCCAGCGCCTCGGCCGCCTGCGGGCCGAAGCCGGGCCAATAAGGCCAGTCGAGTTCCGCCGCCATGCGCCGGCCGAAATGATCGGCCAGCACGGGCACGTCGCCCTCGCGGGCCCGGAGCGGCGGCAGGGTGATCACCTCGAAGCACAGCCGGTCGAGCAGGTCGGCGCGGAAGCGGCCCTTGTCGACCAGATCGGGCAGGTGCTCGTTGGTCGCGGCGACGATGCGGACGTCGACCCGCACCGGGCGCGACGCGCCGATCCGGGTGACCTCGCCATATTCGACCGCGCGGAGCAGCCGCTCCTGCGCGCCCATCGACAGCGTCGCCAGCTCGTCGAGGAACAGGGTGCCGCCGTCCGACTCCTCGAACCGGCCGGCGCGCGCCTTGGTCGCGCCGGTGAAGGCGCCCGCCTCATGGCCGAACAGCTCGGCCTCGATCAGCGTCTCGGGAAGCGCGGCGCAGTTCATGATGACGAGCGGCCCGTCCCAGCGCGGCGACAGACGGTGGAGGCGCTCGGCGACCAGCTCCTTGCCGGTGCCGCGCTCGCCGATCACCAGCACCGGGCGGTTCAGCGCGGCCGCGCGGCTGGCGCGCTCGACCGAGTCGAGGAAGGCCAGCGACTGGCCGATGAACTGGGCTTCGCGCTCCATGGCCGACAGTTGGCGCATTTTGCCAAGTTGTGGCAACAGAAAATTGTACCGGCCGTGGCGGTAAGGGGCGGAAAGCGCGGATTTCCGCCGGAACGGGAATTGGCACGGTCCCTGCAAAGAAGATGGCAACACCGGCGCAGGCCGGAACGAAACGCCAGCCCAGGGACATAAGTCATGTTCAAGTTCGACAAGATCGACCTCCAGCGCATCACCGTCTCGACGATCGGTGCCGCGGTCCTGTCGGTTATCTGCGTGACCGGTGCGGTTGCCCCGGCGCGTGCCGATGTGGCGGCCGCCAAGGTCGTCCAGATCGTCGACTAAGCCGTGGCGTCCGGGTCCAACGGGTATAGGATATCCGCCGGGCGCTTCTCCGACACAGTATCGCCAGCAGTGCAGAGCGTAAGCCAAGGAGCCTGAAGATGGGGATTTTCTCCCGAACCCGCGACATCATCGCCGCCAACGTCACCGACCTGCTCGACAAGGCGGAAGACCCGGCGAAGATGATCCGCATGATCATCCTCGAGATGGAGGAGACGCTGGTCGAGGTCCGCGCTTCCGCGGCGCGCACGATCGCCGACCAGAAGGAGCTGCGCCGCCAGATCGCCAAGCTCGATACCGTCCAGGCCAACTGGCTGGAAAAGGCCGAGCTGGCGCTGTCGAAGGACCGCGAGGACCTCGCCAAGGCCGCGCTGATCGAGAAGCAGAAGGCCGCCGACCTCGGCGAGCAGCTGCACGACGAGATCACCCTGCTCGACGAGGCGCTCAAGGCGTCCGAGGGCGACATCGCCAAGCTGCAGGGCAAGCTGCGCGAGGCGCGGGCCCGCCAGAACAGCATCGTCACCCGGCTCGAATCGGCGAACAACCGCGCGAAGATGCGCGAGATGTATGCCGGTGCGAAGGTCGACGAGGCCTTTTCGCGCTTCGAGCTGCTCGAGCGCCGGGTCGACTATGCCGAGGGCCGCGCCGAAGCGGCGGGCATGGGCGCCGCGCCGAAGACCCTCGAGGAGGAGATCGCCGAGCTGCGCTCCGCCGACAAGGTCGATGCCGAGCTCGCCGCGCTGAAGGCGAAGGCCAAGGGAGCCTGATCGATGGAAGACACCCTCGTCCCGATCGTCGTCGTCGGCATCCTCTTCCTGGGCCTGCCCTGGCTGGTCTTCCACTATGTCACCCAGTGGAAGAAGAATGGCGGCCTGACGGTCGAGGACGAGAAGCTTCTCGACGACATGCACGACATGGCCCGCCGGCTCGACGAACGGCTCGGCACGCTGGAGCGGATCCTGGACAGCCAGGATCCCGCCTGGCGCCCCCGCCAGAGCGTCGACCGTGCCCATGAGGAAGAGTGGCGCCGCGAGCCTTGATCGCAGGCCGCCGCCAACAGGAAGGAGTTCGAAATGTCCGCTCGCCGCACCAAATTCTACCTCGACAAGCGTAACCGCAAATGGCTGGGCGTCTGCGCCGGGCTCGCCGACTATACCGGGATCGACGTCACGCTGGTCCGGGTCGGCACGGTGCTCCTCACGCTGATCGGCGGTTTCCCGTGGACGGTGGTCGCCTATCTGGTGGTCAACTGGCTCGCCAACGACAAGCCGGGCGAGTTCTACGGTGCCAGCCGCGAGGACGACAAATTCTGGCAGACGGTGCGGGCCCGGCCGGGCGCCTCGGTCCGCGACGTCCGCGCCAAGTTCCGCGACATCGATCGCCGAATCGCCGACATCGAGACGCATGTGACCAGCCATAATTCGGCGCTGGCCCGCGAGATCGACGCGCTGCGCTGATTCGCGACCGGATGTTTCAAGCATCCGCACGAACGTTGGAATAAGATTACGCACTTCGCGCCGTTCGTCGACGCCCCATGGCGTTTGTCGAAAAATTCGACAAACATCGGTGTAAACGGTGATCGGCTCAGAGTTTAGGGGTTTGAACGATGACGTTGCCATTCGAAGCCTTCGCTCCGGTTGCCGCCCTGCTCGGCATGCTCGGCCTGGCCGCCTGGGTGTTCACCACCTGGCTCCGGATCCGGCACGGCTATCCGCTGGAGAACAGCTGGGGCAAGGCGGTCTATCCGCGCACCAGCGACGAGACCAGCGAGCGGATCAAGCTGCTCTCCGGCGAGAACGCGCAGCTCCGCGCCGAGCTGTCGGCGATCAAGGAGCGGCTCGCCACCGTCGAGCGGATCGTCACCGATAGCAGCTATCGTCTCGATCGCGAGATCGACGCGTTGCGCGGCCCGGCCAACTGACGCGAGGGAGACGCGACAATGTCCAATATCTTCCCCTTCACGGTGCTGAGCATCCCGATCCTCGCCATCGTCGCCTGGGTGCTCACCGACTGGTTCCGGCTGAAGGAAAAGCGGATCGAGGCGATCTCGGCCGAGACCGCCGAGAAGGCCGCCCAATATGTCGCCAAGACCGAACGGCTCGAGCAGCGGGTCGCGGTGCTCGAACGCATCCTGACCGACCGTTCCGCCCTGTTGGCCGACGAGATCGACCGGCTGCGCGACCAGCCGCTGAACTGAACCGACCACAGGAGACCGACAATGCCGGAGATCGGCGTCTTCACCATGATCGTGCTGATCGTCGCGATTTCGGCGATCGCCAGCGTCTATCGCGCCAAATATGGCGTCGTCCGCCGCGGCAAGGGCGAGGACTTCGTCCGCCCCGACGACGGCGAGAACGAGCGGCTCCGGGCCGAACTGCGCGCGCTCAAGGAGCGGGTCGCGGTGCTCGAGAGGATCGCGACCGACAATGACCGCGGCCTGTCCCTCGATCGCGAGATCGAGGCGCTCCGGCACCGCGACTGAGCCAACCATCGCGGCACCGAGCCCGCGGATGCCAGCATCCGCCCCGGCGTCGCCCTGAGGGAACGAGAAGCATGACCGATCCCATATTGTGGATGACCATCAGCGGCGCGGGCCTGGTCGGCCTGTGCGTGGTCGCCTGGGCCGCGCTCAGCGGCTGGCGCGGCTGGCTGGAGCTCGAGCGGATGAAGCTCGATCGCCGCGCAGCCGCCGCCATGCCCGAGCCCGCCGGCGGCCCGTCGCCCGCCGCGCGCATCGAACTGGCCGACCTCAAGGAGCGCATCCGCAAGCTCGAGGCGATCGCCGCCGGGGTGGACCTCTGACGACCGACCGGACACCATTGTCCCGGCAAATGCACGCGATAGTCCCGCTTTCGCCGAACCAGCCGGGAAAGCGGCAGGGGGATCAGGCGTTCGCCGGGATGACGAGCGGCAGAAAATAGACTAGTCCCCGCTCGCCATGACCGAGCCAGCCCGTCTTTCCGACATCCGCGAAGAATATGAATTCCTCGATGGCGACGACCGCTATCGCCTGCTGATCGAGCTCGGCCGGGCGCTGGAGCCGATGCCCGATGCGCTGAAGACCGATGCGACGCTGGTGCGCGGCTGCTCGGCATCGGTATGGGTCTATCCTACCGTCGCCGATGGCGGCACGCTCCATTTCCTCGCCGACAGCAATGCCGCGATCACCAAGGGGATCATCGCCTTGGTGCTGCTGACCGTGCAGGACAGGCCGGCTGCCGAAATCCGCGACGCCGACATCGCCGCGCTGCTCGAGCCCTTCGACCTGAAGAACCAGCTCAGCTCGAACCGCACCCAGGGGATACCGAACATGATCGCGCTGATCCGCTCGACCGCCGAGCGCTACGCATGATGCGCCGGCGCGTCCTGGCGCTGCTCGCCGCGCCGCCGCTCGCCCTGGCATCGCTCGCCGCGCCGGCCTGCGCCGCGGGGGCGCCTGTCGCCGCCACGTTCGCGACCGGCAGGCTCACCATCGCGGGGGAGGCGTTCGCGCCGGCCGACGTCCTCGATGCCCGCGCGCTGCCCGACGTCAACGGCAAGGTCGGGATCATGCTGACGCTCGTCCCCGCCGCGGCGAAACGGCTCGAAGCGATCACCGCATCGCTGGTCGGCAAGCCGATGCTCGTCGCGCTCGACGGGCGGGCGCTCGCCGCCGAGCTGATCCGCAAGCCGATCGCCGACGGGGTGATCGAGATCCCGGGACGCTGGAACCTCGGCGACGGCGAGGCGCTCGCGCGCCGCATCTCCGGCCGGGACCCGCTGCCCGACGATCTGGCGGAGTAGCGCTCCGCTCCTTCTCGCCGGACGACGGACGAGGAAGAACGCCAGCGTACAGAAAGGCTGCACCCTTTCGGCCGTTCGCAGCGTTCTCCCATTCCCATGCAGCACCGCCCCATCGACCAGGTCGACACGGTCGACTCCGCCCCCGGCATCACCCGTATCCGGCGGGGGAGCGGATGGCGCTTCCTGGCGCCCGACGGCGCGACGGTCCGCGACGTCGAGAACCGGATGCGCATCCTCGCGCTCGGCATCCCGCCCGCCTGGCGCAAGGTGTGGATCAATCCCGATCCGGACGCTCCGGTCCAGGCGACCGGGCTCGATGCCGCCGGGCGCAAGCAATATCGCTACCACAGCAGCTGGCGCGAGGCGCGCGACGAGGAGAAGTTCGCGGCGCTTCCCGAATTCGCCCGGCACCTGCCCCACCTGCGCGCGGTCGTCCGCCGGAGCCTGCGCAGCGACGATCCCTGGGAACGCGCACGGGCGGCGGCGGTGCGGCTGCTCGACGGCTTCGCGATCCGGGTCGGGTCGGCCGATTCGGCGGCGCATGGCAGCTTCGGCGCGACCACCCTGCTCAACCGCCATGCGCGGATCGACGGCGACGTGATCCAGCTCTGCTTCTACGGCAAGCATGGCATCCGCGCCGAGCTGTCGGGCAAGGACGCGGCCCTGGCGGCGGCGCTCGCCGAGCTCAAGGCGGCGGGCCCGGGCAATCTGTTCGCGATGCGATCGGGCCTGCGCATCCGCGCCGCCGACATCAACCAGTGGATCTGCGAGCTGACCGACGGGACCGGCACCGCCAAGACCTTCCGGACCTGGCGCGCCTGCGCAGTCGCGGCGGGGATGCTGGCGCGGGGGCGACGGACCTCGGTCAAGACGCTGCTGGAGGAGGTGGCGCGCCAGCTCGGCAACACCCCGGCGGTGTGCCGCAAATCCTATGTCGCCCCGGCCTTCATCGAGATGGCCAAGGCGGGTCGCTGGATCGAGCATGTCCCCGCCGTGCCGCGCCCGCTGCGCGCGAACGAACGGGCCAGCCTGGCGGTGCTGACCGCCCCGGCCTGAGGATCAGCGGCGGACGGAGGTCAGAGCGCGGCGGCGCTGGACTGCGGCGGCGGCGTGGCCATCGCGATCGCCTGCTGCAGCTCGCCGAGGGTGCAGGGCTTGCGCAGCACCCGGTCGCCGGTGCCGAGGAAAACCTGTTCGATCCCGCTGAAGTAGATGACCGGCATGTCGGGGCGGGTCCGGCGCGCGCGTTGCACAAGGTCGGGGCCGCCGGGGCCGCCGGGCATGTGGACGTCGGTGACGAGCAGGTCGAAGACTTCGCCCTCGTCGATCACGATCGTCGCCCGGTCGCCGCCGATCGCCTCGACCACCTCATGACCGAGCGCGCGCAGCAGATCGGAAGTTATCGCAAGGACAAGTCCATCGTCATCGACGCACAGGATACGCAACATGAACCTCCTCCGGCGGGAATGGTCGTTACGCAACCATCATAGACCGCCGTAGAGTCATGGTATCGGCAAGCGCGCCGTGAGGCAATCGGGTCGAACCGGGGCCGAATCGCGACCGGCGCCCCTCACCGCGGCCGGCGTTCCTCGGCGCGGCGGAGGACTTCGAACGCGGCCTGGACCGCCTGGAAGCGGACGGCGGCCGCGGCGTCGTTGGGGTTCACGTCGGGGTGGTTGACCTTGGCCAGCCGCCGCCATGCCGTCTTGATCGCTTCGAAATCGGCATCGGTTTCCAGCTCGAGCGTCTCGAAGGCGCGCAGCTCGTCGCGGGTCCAGCGGCCGTCGCCGGGGCCGCCCCAGCTATAGTGGGCCTGCTCGGCATAGCCGGAGGCGGAGCGGCGCTCGTCCTCCTCGCGCTTGGCGGCGTCCTCGGCCGACAGCCCGGCGAAATAATCCCAGTTGCGATTATATTCCTCGGCATGCTTCGGGCAGAAATACCAGCGCTCGGGGCTGTTGGGCGATTTGGGCGCGGGGCAATCGCCGGGCTGGTCGCAGCCGTGCCGGTCGCACATGCGGACCTTGGTCGCGCCGCGCTCGCTGCCATAGCCGCGCCAGCGGGGAAAACCCCAGTCGTTCGAACGGGAAGAAGATCGGGCCATAAGCCTTCCCTTGTAGCGCCGAACGGCTGAACGGACCATTGCGGAATCGGAAGCGGTGCCCTGTGGCCGTCATCGGCAGGGAACATCGGGGGTACATTCCCCGATTTCTGCGTTATAGCGGCCGGGAAGAGCGGACGTCACCGCCGAAGCAGGAGAGACGATGCGGACCTTCGAGCGATTTCCGAATCTCGTCACCATGTTCTTCGCGCGCGCCCGCGAGAAGGGCGACGCGCCGTTCCTCTGGGCGAAGCAGGACGGCGCCTGGACCCCGCTGAGCTGGGCGGAGGTCGCGCGCCGGGTCGCCTCGCTCGCGGCCGGGCTGCGGGCGCAGGGACTGAAGGACGGCGACCGCGTGGTGCTGGTGTCCGAGAACCGCCCCGAATTCTGCATCGCCGACCTCGCGATCATGACCGCAGGCTGCGTGACGGTGCCGACCTACACGACCAACACCGAACGCGACCACACCCATATCCTCGAGAATAGCGGCGCGCGGGCGGCGATCGTCTCGACCGCGAAGCTGGCGCAGGTGCTGCTCCCCGCGATCGTGCGCTCCTCGACCTGCGAATTCCTGATCGGCATGGAGCCGCTGCCCGCGACCGGGGTGCGCACGCTCGACTTCGCCACCCTCGCCGGCGACGCGGCGGCCGACGTCGCCGCGGCCGAGGCCGCCGCCGCCGACATGCGGCGCGAGGACCTCGCCTGCCTGATCTACACCAGCGGCACCGGCGGCGCGCCACGCGGCGTCCGCCAGCATCACGGCGCGATCCTGTGCAACGTCGAGGGCTGCGTCGACATCATCGCCGAGGATTTCGGCTGGGGCGACGAGGTGTTCCTGTCCTTCCTGCCGCTGAGCCACGCCTATGAGCATTCGGGCGGGCAGTTCCTGCCGATCGCGCTGGGCGGGCAGATCTACTATGCCGAGGGGCTGGAGAAGCTCGCCGCCAATATCGAGGAGACGCGGCCGACGATCATGGTCGTCGTGCCGCGCCTGTTCGAACTGCTCCGCGCCCGGCTGATCAAGACCGTCGAGAAGCAGGGCGGCCTCGCCCAGAAGCTGCTCGACAAGGCGCTGGAGCTGGGCGCGCGCGAAAAGCTGCGGCTCGCCGACTATCCGGCCAGGTTCGCGATCGACCTGCTGCTCAAGCCCAAGGTGCAGAAGCGCTTCGGCGGGCGGATCAAGGCATTGGTCTCGGGCGGCGCGCCGCTCAATCCCGAGGTCGGCCAGTTCTTCGGCTCGCTCGGGCTCACGCTGCTCCAGGGCTATGGCCAGACCGAGGCCGGGCCCGTCGTCTCGTGCAACCGCCCCAAGGCCGGCATCCGCTACGATACGGTCGGCCCGCCGATGAAGGGGGTCGAGGTCAGGATCGCCGAGGACGGCGAGATACTGGTGCGCGGCGAACTGGTCATGGCCGGCTATTGGCGCAACGAGGCCGAAAGCGAGCGGGTGCTCCGCGACGGCTGGCTCCACACCGGCGACGTCGGCCATCTCGACGGGCGCGGTCGGCTCAAGATCACCGACCGCAAGAAGGACCTGATCGTCAACGACAAGGGCGACAATATCGCGCCCCAGAAGGTCGAGGGCATGCTGACCCTCCAGCCCGAGATCGCCCAGGCGATGGTGTCGGGCGACAAGCGTCCCTATGTCGTCGGCCTCGTGGTCCCCGACCAGGAATGGCTCGCCGGCTGGGCCGAGGAGCGCGGCCTGTCCCCCGAGCTGGGCCGGCTCGCGGGCGATGCCGATCTCCACCGCGCGCTGATGGCGGCGGTCGACCGGGTCAATCGCGACCTGTCGGTGATCGAGAAGGTCCGCCGGATCGTGGTGGCCGACGAGCCCTTCTCGATCGCCAACGAACAGATGACCCCGTCGATGAAGAACCGCCGCCACGCGATCCGCGCGGTCTATGGCGATCGGATCGACGCGCTCTACGGGTAGCGGGAAGCCTCTCCCCGCGCGAACCTCGCAAGCGGTTCGCGAGGCCAATAGTCGGACGGCGCCGCCGACACCGGTTACACGCGCGACACGAAAATTACGTGATATTGTAATATCCGCGCGCGCACGCCGCACGGCCCGCCGTTCGACATCTTGAGTAGATCGCAGAAAAAATTCCCCACATGCGAGGAATTTTCCGATCATCCCGAATATTTTAAGGATGCCCCGAAAAATATATCGTCGAACCGACTTTAGGCTATCCCCGAAGACAGCATGTTATAGGATAATAATCTACCAAGTAACTTGAAAATGAAGCGAAAATGAACTGGTGATTTCACGCACTTTACTATGATCGTAACATAAGTGTCGTGACGAAAACCTATAGGCCCCGTCGAACCAGTTCAACAAAGGGGTTTATAGAATGCGGTCCCGCACCCAGTTTCACCTGCGCCTGCTGACGGCCTCGGCCGCGCTGGCGATCGCCGCGCCGGCGCTTGCACAGGCCGTCCCCACGGCCGCGCCGGCCGACGAAGCCGCCGCCGACGATGCGGGCGGCGGCCTCAGCGACATCGTCGTCACCGCGACCAGGCGCGAGACCGACCTGCAGAAGACCCCGATCTCGATCTCGGTGATCGGCGCCCAGGGCATCGAGGATCGCCATATCCAGAGCCTGTACAACCTGACGGACGGTTCGATCCCGTCGCTGCGCGTCGCCACCTTCGAGGCGCGCCAGTCGGCGCTGACGATCGGCATCCGCGGCATCGTCCCCTATGACCAGAACCAGACCGCCCGCGACGGCGGCGTCGGCGTCTACATCGACGGGGTCGCGCTGGGTAAGACCCAGGGCCTCAACGCCGCGCTGTTCGACATCGAGCGCATGGAGGTGCTGAAGGGGCCGCAGGGCACGCTGTTCGGCCGCAACACCGAGGGCGGCGCGCTGTCGATCGTCACCAAGGCGCCCACCGGCATATTCGGCGGCCACATCGACGCCGGGGTCGGCAATTACGGCAGCCACAGCGCCGACGCGCATGTCGACCTGCCGGCCTTCGCCAACATCGCCCTGAAGTTCGAGGGCGTCTACCAGCACCAGGATCCGACCGTGAAGGATCCGCTCGCCGGCTCCACCGGCTGGAACTATTATGATCGCAAGGGCGGCCGCGTCGCGGCGCGCTGGACGCCGTTCAGCGGCCTCACCGCGGACTTCAGCTATGATTATGCGAAGGACGAGAACACCCCGAACTTCAGCCAGCTGATCAACTACAACCCGAACGGCTACACGGTCGGCTCGTATAACGGCGCCACCTCGGGCTCGGCGCTGTTCCTGCCGGGCACGACGACTCCGTGCGGCGGAACGATCGCGGCCGGCACCGCCCGCCCCGCCTGTATCGCGCCCTTGGCGCCGGCGGTCGTCCCGCACGCCGGGCGCCAGTCCTCGTCCGATATCGGCGTGCCGCAGCAGCCCAGCGTCGACATCACACACGGCGTCTCGTCGAACATCACATATGACGTGGCGCCCTGGCTGGCGCTGCGCTCGATCACGGCGTGGCGCGGCGTCTCGACCGATCAGTGGGACAATAGCGGCGGCGCGGCGCGCCAGACCTTTTCGCCCGGCGCGAACTTCAGCCGCTACAGCCTCTCCTTCCTGCGCCAGAACCAGTTCAGCCAGGAATTCCAGGCCGTCGGCAGCGTCGATCAATTCGACTATGTGGCCGGCGCCTATTATTACACCGAACATGCGACCGAATATGCCGCGACCCCGCTGAGCAACCTGTGGAACGCGGACGGCACGGGCTACACGGTTCGCAGCCCGATCGTGTCGGGCACGGTCACCAGCGCGAACTCGGGCTACCAGCCCTCCGACCCGTCGTGCATCAACAGCCTGGCCGCCACCGTCCCGCAATTCGCGAACAGCTGCCGCTTCATCGCCCGCGCCAGCGAGGCGCACGACCATAGCTACGCGCTGTTCGGCAACGTCACCTACACGCCGGAGGGCCTGGATATCGTCCACCTGACCGCCGGCGGCCGCTGGACGAAGGATCGCCGCCGCGGCCAGCTCTACGTCGTGAACAACGCGAAGCAGCCGTTCACCTTCCGGAACAGCATCAGCCGCTTCGACCCGATGCTGAACCTCGCGGTCGACCTGTCAAACGACACCCACGTCTACGCCAAATATGCGACCGGCTTCCGCGCCGGCGGCGCCAACGACCGTTCGCAGCAGTTCAATGCGTTCGGCCCGGAGACGGTGAAGTCGTACGAAGCCGGCGCGAAGATGGATTTCTGGCAGCACCGCGCGCGCCTGAACGTCGCCGGTTACATCATGGATCGTTCGAACACGCAGTTCGACTTCGACCTCTACGATACCGCGTCGGGCAGTCCGACGCTGGGCAGCCACATCGAGCAGACGCAGAATGCGGGCAAGACCAAGATCCGCGGCGTCGAGGTCGACCTCGCGGTCATGCCGATCGACGGGCTGACCCTGACGGCGTCCTATGCCTATACCCACTGGAAGGCGCCTTCGGCGGTGAACCCGATCACCGGCGGCCGGCCGCAGCAGCTGTACATCGTCTACACGCCGACGAACGCGGCGTCGGGCGCGATCGATTATGTCCTGCCCGTCCCCGCCATCGCCAGCGACGCGAACATCCGCTTCCACCTCGACGGCAATTATTCGGGCAGGCAGTACAGCTTCCAGCTGGAGCCGACCCGGACCGATGCGAGCTTCGTCGTGAACGGCCGCATCACCCTCGGCGACATCGCGGTCGGCGGCAACAGCAAGGTCTCCTTCTCGCTATGGTCGCGCAACCTGCTCGACACGACCTATTATTATCGGCGTTCGGCGGCGAACTCTGCGCCGGTGTCGAACTATAACGGCAGCACGCTGGTCTCGACCAACTATGGCGGCGTGCTGGGCGACTATGCCAACCTCAACCCGCCGCGCACCTTCGGCGGAGAGGTTTCCGTCCACTTCTGATCCCCCTCTACCGAAGGTGGACCGCCGGCCCATCCTCGCGAAAGCGGGGACGGGTTCGGCGATCGTCGTCGATCGGTCGCTGGCCGGTCAGGGCTTCGCGGCGGTCTTGCTGGTCCTGTACCGGTCGAACCAGGCGATGATCGCCGATGCCTTGGCGGCCGATTGCGACGGGCGGGCGGCGATGCCGCCATGGCTCGCGCCCGGCACCTTGACCAGCGCGGTCGGCACGCCGCGGATCTGCAGCGCGGCATAATATTGCTCGGCCTCGCTGACCGGGGTCCGGTAATCCTCGCTGCCGACCACGACCAGGGTCGGGGTCTTGACGTTGCCGACCAGGCTGAGCGGCGAGCGGGCCCAATAGCCGGTCGGGTCCTCCCAGGGCAGCTTCGGGAACCAGTAGCGCGAGGTGAACAGCGTCGCGTCCATGGTCAACGCCTCGCTGATCCAGTTGATCACCGGCTTCTGCGCCGCCGCACCCTTGAAGCGGTCGGTCTTGCCGACGATCCAGCTGGTCAGCACGCCGCCGCCCGATCCGCCGGTGACGAACAGATTGTCGGGATCGGCGACCCCGGCGGCGATCGCGGCGTCGACCGCCGCCATCAGGTCGCCATAGTCGTCGCCCGGATATTTATGGTGGATCAGCAGCGCGAATTCCTCGCCATAGGAGGTCGAGCCGCGCGGATTGGTATAGAGCACCGCATAGCCCGAGGCGGCGTAGAGCTGGTCGTCGGTCGAGAAATGCGGGCCATAGGCGCTGTGCGGGCCGCCGTGAATCTCCAGCACGAGCGGCACGCGCTGCCCCTCGCGCCAGCCCGGCGGCGTCACCAGCCAGGCCGGGACGGCACGGCCGTCGGGCGCCGTGACCGCCAGCTCGCGGACCTGGCCGAGGCTCTTGGCCGAGAGGAAATCCTCGTTGAGGCGGGTGAGCTGCCGGGTGCGGCCGCCGCTCGCGACCGACAGGTCGGCCGGGCGCAGCGGCGATCCGCTGGTGAAGGCTATCGCGCCGCCCTTCGACACGGTGAAGTCGCCGCCGCTATAGGGCCGGTCGAGACCGGTGCCGGTCAGCCCGGTCGCCAGTTCGGTGACCTTGCCGTCGAGGGTGATGCGGGCGACGCGGTTGACCCCGCGCTCGTCATATTGCGCGTAGAGCGCGCGGCCGTCGGCGGCCCAGTCGACCCGGTCGATGCTGCGGTCGAAGCCCGCGGTGACGGCGCGCGCGCCGCTGCCGTCGCGGTTCATCACGTAGAGCAGCGTGTTCTGGTAGGAGAGCCGCTTGTCGTCATAGCCGAGATAGGCGACCTTCGACCCGTCGGGCGAGACGGCGGGGGCGATGTCGGGCCCCGCGCGGCTGGTCAGCGCGCGGATCGCGCCGGTCGCCACGTCGAGCGCATAGATCTCGGGATCGAAGACATTGTGCTGCCAGTCGGGCTTGCGCACCGCGCTGAACAGGATCGAGCGCCCGTCGGGCGTCCAGCTCAGCGGCCCGCCATCCTGATAGTCGCCGAAGCTGAGCTGCCGGGGCGGCCCGCCATCGGCGGCGACGACGAAGATATGGTCGTAGCCCGGCTCGACATAGCCGCCGCCGTCGGCGCGATAGTCGACCCGGTCGATCACCTCGAGCGGCTTGGCCCATTCGGCGCCCTCGGGCTTGTCGGGCGCCTTGCCCAGCTTCGCCGGCTCGCCCGGCACGCGCATGACATAGGCGATGCTCCTGCCGTCGGGGGACCATGTGATCGCCTGCGGGCCGTCGGGAAGCTGGGTGACGCGGACCGTCGCGTCGTCGGCCAGCCAGCGGACGAACAGCTGCGGCTTGCCCTTGGGATCGGCGGCGACATAGGCCAGCCGCTTGCCGTCGGGCGACCAGCGCGGCTGGCCCGCATCGGCGACCAGCGGCCGTTGCGTGCCCGTCGCCACGTCGACCAGCCAGATCGCGCCCTTCTGCTTGTCGCTCATGATGTCGGCCTGGCGCCGGACATAGGCGACGGTCCTGCCGTCGGGGCTGATCTGCGGGTCGGACGCGACCTGCAGCGCGAAGATGTCGCTCCCCTCGAAACGGGTCGAGAGGGTCGGCGGCGCGACGGGGGCGACGGGACCCTGGGCGAGCGAGGGCGTCGAAAGCAGCGTCGCTCCGAGGAGCAGCGCGGAGAGGGTCGGTTTGAGCATGGAGGACCTCTGGCGTTGGGATGGACCGAGGGTGGCGCGTTTCGCAGCCGGGCTCAAGCCCGGCGCGACCGCGCCGCCCGGTCACGGCGCCAGCGGCAGCCCGATCACCACCCGCAGTCCCGGTCCCGCATCCTCGAGCCGCATCGATCCCCGGTGGAGGCGCACGATCGACTCGACCAGCGGCAGGCCCAGTCCATGGCCGCCGCTGCCCCGGCTGCCGTCGAGGCGGCCGAAGCGGCGCAGCGCGCGCGTCCGGTCGGCGGCGGCGATCCCGGGCCCGTCATCCTCGACGACGATCGCCGCCGCGTCGCCGACGCGCGTCGCGGCGATACCGATGCGGCTGCCCGGGGGCGTGTGGCGGATCGCGTTCTCGACGAGGTTGATCAGCGCCTGGGCCAGCAGCTGGCGGTCGCCGAGCACCGGCAGATAGGCGGGCTCGCCGTCGGTGAGGCGCCGGCCGGCATCGGCGGCGGCGGGCTGCATCGTCGTCGCGACATGGTGGACGAGCGTACCGAGGTCGATCCGCTCGAAGCCCGCGCGCCGGGCGCCGCCCTCGATCTCGGCGATGCGGAGGATCGCCGCGAACATGGCGAGCAGCTCGTCGCTGTCGGCGATCGCGGCCTCGATCTCGTCGGCGAGGCCGCCGTCCCCGGCGCGCCCGGCCAGCGCCTGGAGGCGTCCGCGCAGCCTAGCGAGCGGAGTGCGCAGGTCGTGGGCGATGTCGTTGGAGACGTTGCTGATCTCCGCCATCAGCGCCGCGATCCGGTCGAGCATCGCGTTGAAGGCGTGCGCCTGCTGGTCAAAGGCGCTGTGCGATCCGTCGACCGGGACGCGGCGCTGCATGTCGCCGTCGACGATCGCCTCGACGGTATGGCGCATCGCCACGATCCGCCGGCCGATCACCAGCCCGAAGGTCGCGACGCCGGCGACGACGATCAGGACGATCGATCCGAAGCCGAACAGATAGATGCGCGCGCGCCGGCTATCATAGTCGTCGATCGGCTCGGTCTCGGCCACGACGGTCAGGATCAGGCCGTCGCCGATCGGGCGGACCAGCGCGCGGCCGACCGACAGGCCCTTGAGGCCCAGCGTGCGATCGACCGTCGAGAAGCCCTCGGGCAGCGGGCGCCGCAGCCGGATGTTGCCGGCCAGGACGCGGCCGTTGGCGCTGGTCAGCAACAGGCCGAGGTCGCCGGTGTCGCGTTCGCCGGTCAGCGCCCGGATCTGGCGGACCAGTTCGGGCGTGCCGCTGTGCGTGCCCATCGCCGCCAGTTCGCCGCTGACGCTGGCGATGCGCCGGTCGACCAGCGTGGCGATCGTGCTGTGGGTGGCCCGGTAGACCGCGACGCCGGTCAGCCCCGTCGCGGCGATGAACGCCAGCAGGAACGCCGCGGTCAGCGCGCGCAGCGATCGCAGGCCGGTCACCGGCGCCTCATCCGGGCAGGAGATAGCCGACGCCGCGCACCGTGGTGATCGGATCGCTACCCCCGTTCGCGGTCAGCTTGGCGCGCAGCCGGCGGATATGGACCTCGACCAGGTTGGTCGCGGGCTCGAAATCATAGCCCCATACCCTTTCGAGCAGCATCGCCCGGGAGATGATCGAGTCGACGTTGCGGACCAGCTCGAGCAGCAGGTTGAACTCGATCTTGCTGAGGTCGACCGCCTTGCCATCGCGCCAGGCGCGGAAGCGGGCCGGGCTGACGACGATGTCGCCGGCGCGCAGCGTATCGCCGTCCTGGGCCGGCTGGCGGCGGCCGCGCAGGATGGCGTTGAGCCGGGCGTGGAGCTCGGCGGCGGTGACCGGCTTGACGACATAGTCGTCGGCGCCCGCCTCCAGCCCCTCGACCTTCTCGACCGGGCGGCCGAGCGCGCTGAGGATGATGACCGGCAGGCCCATGTCGTCCTGGCGGACCCGCTGCAGCACCGACAGGCCGTCGACCGTCGGCAGCATCAGGTCGAGGATCATCGCGTCGAACCGGTCGCGCGCCACCGCCTCGATCGCCGCCCGCCCGTCCATCGCCACCGCGACGACATGTCCCAGCGCGCGCAGGTCGCGCTCGAGCATCGCGACCAGGGCGGCATCATCCTCGACCAGCAGCAGCTTCAGGCTCATCGCGTCCTCACTTCGCGCGTCGCTCCAGCAGAAGCGCCGCGGCGACGAAAGCGCGATTGTCACCATAATGCAGCATTGCCGCCACTTCGACGTCAGACTTCGGCGGAATTTCGACTCCGGCGCGGCGGCGGGACGGACGGGGCGTATTGCTGTTGCATATATGTCATACACCGGCCCGATATCGGTCGTCGTTCGACGATGGCCGCTTTTCCATTGTTACAACGGCGAAAAATTCGTCACTAGTCGATCATGCGGGGGATAGACGAATCGGGCGCCGGGCGCTCCATCGGAGCGGCCGAACGTATCTTGCGGGCTTTGTCGGCGGAATTTCCGCGGCTGCACGACCGCCAGTCCTTTCTCGACAGCGACGCGCTGCGCGCCGGCTACGAGAAGGACGAGGGGGTCGCCCTCGCCGATAACGAGCGCCAGGCCGCGGCGCGCACGCTCACCCGGATGATCAGCGACGGCACCGTGTCCGAGCTGCTGTGGCCGGCGGGGCATAGCGACAAGGTGCAGCTGCCCGAGCAGGGGATGATTGCGGTGTCGGTCAATCTCGGCTCGCTGCGCGAGGAGCGGCTGGCCTGGGAAGTGGACCGGCAGGGGCCCGAGCCGAGCCAGGAACGGATCATCAGCGAGATCGTCGATCGCTCGCGGGTCTGGATCGAGCAGAACATGGACGGCGGCAAGCTGCCGCTGCTGCTGGTCAATGCCAGCATCATCCACGGATCGAACGCCTTCGACATCCTGATCAGCGCGCAATATCGCAATCCCTACAACCTGCTGCGCTACACGCGCGAGGTGGTCCAGGTGGTCGCCCATATCGCCGGCACCCACACGATGCTGGTCGCGCAGAGCTACGGCTTCCCGGACTTCACCGCCGGGCGATAGGGTTTCTCCACGCTCATCGTCTTCGCGGCGAACGCCGGGACGATGGAGACGTCGCCGGGCGGAAACCTGCCCGCTCAGCCCCGCTCCTCCGCGCTCCGGCGCAGATTGTCGCCGAGCGTGGTCAGCCGCTGCTGGAGCGCGGCGATCTCGCCGACCGGCAGGCCGATCGCATCGAACAGCTCGGGCGACAGGCAGCTTGCCTCCTTGCCGGCGGCGCGTCCCTTGTCGGTCAGGTGGACGCGCACGACCCGCTCGTCGGCGGTGTCGCGCTGCCGCCGGACGAAGCCGGCCGCCTCGAGCCGCTTGATCAGCGGGGTCAGCGTGTTCGATTCGAGGAACAGATGCTCGCCCAGCGCGCCGACCGTCTGGCCGTCGGTGTGGCGTAGCGCCAAGATCACCAGATATTGTGGATAGGTCAGCCCCAGCCGGTCGAGCAGGGGCTTGTAGACGCGGTTGAAGGCATGGCCCGCCGCATAGACGGCGAAACACAGCATGTCGTCGAGCGGGCCGGAGGCCCCGGAAGCGGGCGAGGTCATCGCCCCGATATAAATCGCGCGCGATATGATCGCAAGCATTGACAGCGTCACGCGACTCGCCTAGATAAATCGCACACGATCTAATCGTGGAAGATTAAATTGGCCTTCGGGCCCCGAACAAGGAACAGGACCATGGCTACGAAGATCCTCTACACCACCAGTTCGACGGCCACCGGCGGTCGCGACGGCCGCGCCCGCACGGCCGACGGCAGCTTCGAAGTGACCCTCGGCACGCCGAAGGAGCTGGGCGGCAACGGTCAGGGCAACAACCCCGAACAGCTGTTCGCCTCTGGCTATGCGGCCTGCTTTCTCGGTGCGATGAAGTTCGTCGCCGCGCAGGGCCAGCATGTACAGGTGCCCGCCGACGCGACCGTCACCGCCACGGTCGGCATCGGCCTGCGTGCCGACAAGGGCTTCGGCCTCGCCGTCGCGCTCGAGATAAGCCTGCCGGGCGTAGACCGCGCCGCCGCCGAGGCGCTGGTCGCAGAAGCGGACACGATCTGCCCCTACAGCCACGCGGTACGCGGCAATATCGAAGTGAAGCTCGGCGTCGCCTGAGCGGATCGCGCGGGCGGCCGAGGGTCGCCCGCCTTCCACTCACTCGTCCTTCGCGGCCACCGCCGGAGTGGACGGGAATGGAACGCGGACTAAGTTAGTCTGCGTTTTATACTTGACGAAACAAACGCGGAGTCTATGAGTCCGCGTTATGGCGCACATCACCACCAGTGTCGAATATGGCATCCACTGTCTGCTGTGGCTCGTGGAATCGAGCGACCGGGCGCTGAGCAGCCGCGACCTCGCCGAACTGCAGGGCGTCTCGCCCAGCTTCGTCGCGAAGATCTTCCCCAAGCTCGAAAAGGCCGGGCTCGTCGCGGCGAGCGAGGGCGTGCGCGGCGGCTATCGGCTGGCGCGCCCGGCGGACCAGATCAGCTTCCTCGACATCGTCGACGCGATCGAAGGCGACAAGCCGCTGTTCGATTGCCAGGAGGTGCGCGGCCGCTGCGCCCTGTTCGCGGGCGGTGCCCCTTCCTGGGCGACCGACGGCGTGTGCGCGGTCCACGGCGTGATGCTCCAGGCCGAGAAGGCGATGCGCGACGCGCTCGCCTCCCAATCGCTGATGGACGTGGCCACCCGTTTCGGGCGCAAGGTGCCCGACGGCTTCTTCGGCGACGTCGAGGCCTGGCTCGGCGGCCGCATGAGCGGCCGCACCGGCCGTGGCGGCAAAGCGGCGCGCGAATCGCCGGGCTGACCTGACCGCCCCCTAGGGCCCTTCCGACCTTTCCGATCTCTTTCTCGGCTCCTGCCGGACGTTCCGAGAAAGCCCCCCTGCGCGCCGTGACCGACGGCGGCAGGGAACGCCCCCGCATGTCCGGCGACCATCAAGCATGAAGAGGAGACCATCATGACCCAGAAGATCCTGATCGCCGGTTCCGGTTTCGCCGGCCTGTGGGCCGCTCTCTCCGCCGCCCGCGCCGTTTCGCTCGCCGGGCGCGAGGGCGACGTCGAGGTGACCATCGTCTCGCCCACACCCAATGTCGCGATCCGGCCGCGCCTCTACGAAGCCGAGCTCGCCGACATGAACCCCGACATCTCGGCGCTGCTCGCCGCGGTCGGCGTCCGGCACATCGCCGGACTGGTCGACGCGGTCGACGGCGCGGCGCGCACCGCCACCGTCCGCACCAGCGACGGCGGCTGGCAGACGATCGGCTATGACCGCTTCGTCCTCGCCGCAGGCAGCCGCCTGTTCCGTCCGGACCTCCCCGGCATCGACCTGGTCTTCGATTCGGACCAGCACGACTCGGCGCAGGCGCTCGACCGCCACCTGAAGGCGCTCGCCGACGAGCCCGCGACGCCCGCCCGCAACACCGTCGTCGTCGCCGGCGGCGGCCTCACCGGACTGGAGACCGCGACCGAGATGCCCGGACGGCTCCGCGCCGCGCTGGGGCCCGACGCGGCGATCCGCGTGGTCATCGTCGACACCGCCGCGACGATCGGCGCGGCGATGGGGGCCGAGGCGGTGCCGCATATCCGCGAGGCGCTCGACGAGGCGGGGGTCGAATCGCGCGCCGGCGTCCGCGTCGCCGCGGTCGAGCCCGGCGCGGTGCGCCTGTCCTCGGGCGAGCGGATCGAGACCGACACGGTGGTATGGAGCGCCGGCATGCGCGCCCATCCGCTGGCGGCGAAGATCCCCGGCGAGCACGACCCGCTCGGCCGCGTGGTCGGCGATGTCTTCCTCCGCGCCCCCGAGGCGCCGGGCGTCTTCGTCACTGGTGACACGGTCCAGGTCGCGACCGACGACCAGGGCAACGTCAACGTCATGTCCTGCCAGCATGCGATGAGCCTGGGCCGGGTCGCCGGTCACAACGCCGCCGCCGAGCTGGTCGGCCTGCCGCTGCATCCCTACAGCCAGCCCAAATATGTCACCTGCCTCGACCTCGGACCATGGGGCGCGCTCTATACCGAGGGCTGGGACCGCAAGGTCCGCTTCACCCGCGACGAGGGCAAGGCGATCAAGCGCGAGATCAACGGCGTCTGGATCTACCCGCCCGCGCCCGATCGCGACGCGGTGTTCGGCATCGCCAACCCCGACTATGTGATCGTCCCGTAAGACCCCGGCGGCGGTCGAAGCATCGCAGCATCATGGTGCCCCTTTCCTTCGGGAAGGGGGCATCGCTTCGTCCTTTCCGCTCGCCATTCCCGCGGAAGCGGGGACGGTCGGCGCTCAGCGCTGCGGCGGCCGCTTGCCCGACGGCGGGCGATCGGGCCGTGGCCGGCGCGGCTGGTCGCGCGGCGCTCCGGGACGTCCGCCGCCACCCGGCCCGCGGCCCGGCCCGGCCTGCGGGCGGGGCGCCGGCCGCGGCGTGACGCCGGCGACCTTGGGGTTGAGCACGGTGTAGCCCTCGGACTGCAGCTTGGTGAAGGCGGCCCGCACGCTGGTCTGGATCGACGCCTGCAGGTCCGCCGGCAGATCCTGGAAAGTGGTGTTGGGATGGATCGCGGCCAGATCGCGCAACAGCGCATTGGGCACGCCCTTCGATGCGGTGCGCAGGGCACCGAGCCCATCGATCACGGCCGCGACGATCACGTCGTGCATGACCTCGGCTGCGGACTTGGTCACTTCTTCTCTCCGGATTCGACAGCGGTTCCGACGACGGGGCCGCTATACAGCCTGCCGGAACCGGCGGAAGCGAAATATGGTCGAATACGCCATATCGGTCGCGACCGAAGCCGGGATATGGGGCCAGACCGTCCGCCACGATTGACGCTGCGCGCGGCTTGCTGGCAGGCAGGAGGCGGGTCGATGGCGGATGGGGGGACGATGACATGAGCGAACGCAAACGGGCGATCCTGCCGATGCGGCCGCGCGATCCGGCCGAGCCGCACCGCGCCGCGACCCCGCTCGAACTGCTGTTCGACCTCGTCACGGTGATCGCGATCGCCACCGCGGCCGAGGGCCTCCACCATGCGATCGCCGAGGCGCATGCGGGGCAGGGCGTGCTGCGTTTCGCGCTCGCCTTCTTCTCGATCTGGTGGGCCTGGATGAACTTCACCTGGTTCGCGTCGGCCTATGACAATGACGACGTCGTCTTCAGGCTGCTGACGATGGTGATCATGGCCGGATCGCTGGCGCTGGCCGCCGGGGTCGACGCCTTGTTCCGGTCGCTCGACATCGATCTGGTGGTCGGCGGCTATGTGGTGATGCGCCTCGCCATGGCGCTTCTGTGGCTACGCGCCGCCGGGGCGGATCGGGCCCGGCGAACGACCAACCTGCGCTATGCGGGCGGCATCCTCGTCGTTCAGCTCTACTGGGTGGGGCTCGTCGCGATCGGTTCGCCCGGTTCGACCGCGTTCGTGCCGCTGATGCTGCTCGGCTTCCTGTTCGAGTTGGCCGTGCCCGCCTTCGCCGAGCGTAGCGTCACGACCCCCTGGCACCGCCATCATATCGTCGAACGCTATGGCCTGCTGACCCTGATCGTGCTCGGCGAGATCCTGCTCGGCGCTTCGCTCGCGCTCCAGGCGGCCGCGCGCGAGGGGTTCGACGCCCGGCTCGTCCATGTCGCGCTGGCGGCGCTGGCGATCACCTTCGCGATGTGGTGGCTCTATTTCTGCGAGGAAGAACAGCTGCAGGGATCGGGGCTCCGCCGCGCGCTGCTATGGGGGTACGGCCATCTGCCGATCTTCGCGGCGGGGGCCGCGGTCGGCGCGGGCTTCGCGGTGCTGGTCGACATCGTCGCCGGCCATGCCCATGTGCCGCTGCGCACCGGCGACCTCGCGGTGGCGATCCCGCTCGCGCTCTACATGGGCGGCATCTGGTTCGTGCGCGACCGCTTCGTCCTCGGCGGCGGCGCCGGTCTGGTCCTGCCGCTCTTCGCGCTCGCGATCCTGGTCCTGCCCTTCGTCTTTCCCGCGCTGGAGGCGATCGCCGCGCTCGCGGTGCTGGCCGCCATCGTCCGCGCCTGGGCCGGCCACCGGCGGACCGCGCGAGGTTGATCCGCCCGCGCCCGGGCCTTCCCCGAGCGGCCCAGTGGAAAATCGGCGCGCGATCGACTATGGGACGGCGATGAATCACCCGCAGCCGCTCACCATGCCGATTCCCGGCCATATCGATCCTGTGCCCGTTCCGCGCGACCTGAAGCCGCGGGTCGACGGCCGCATCGACCTGCTCGGCCTGTCGCGCGACGACCTGCGGATGGCGCTCGAGACCGCCCAGCTTGAACCTCGCCAGGCCAAGCTGCGCGCCAAGCAGCTGTGGCACTGGATCTACAATCGCGGCGCCACCGACTTCGCGGTGATGACCGACATCGCCAAGGACATGCGCGTCTGGCTCGAACAGCGCTTCGCCGTGTCGCGGCCGTCGGTGGTCGAGGCGCAGGTCTCGACCGACGGCACCCGCAAATGGCTGCTCCGCTCGGACGCCAATGACGGGCAGGGGAGCCAGGATTACGAGATGGTGTTCATCCCCGACGCCGACCGGGGCACCCTCTGCGTCTCCAGCCAGGTCGGCTGCACCCTCAACTGCCGCTTCTGCTACACCGGCACGATGCGGCTGGTCCGCAACCTGACCCCGGGCGAGATCGTCGGGCAGGTGATGCTGGCGCGCGACGCGCTCGGCGAATGGCCGTCGCAGCCCGAGGGCCGGATGCTCACCAACATCGTGATGATGGGGATGGGCGAGCCGCTCTATAATTTCGACAATGTCCGCGACGCGCTCAAGCTGGTCATGGACGGCGACGGCCTCGCGCTGTCGAAGCGGCGGATCACGCTGTCGACCTCGGGCGTGGTGCCGATGATGGCGCGCGCCGGCGAGGAGATCGGGGTCAACCTGGCGGTGTCGCTCCACGCGGTGACCAAGGCGGTGCGCGACGAGATCGTTCCGCTCAACCGCAAATATGGGCTGGAGGAGCTGCTCCAGGCCTGCGCCGACTATCCGGGCGCCAACAATGCGCGGCGCATCACCTTCGAATATGTCATGCTCAAGGACAAGAACGACAGCGACGACGACGCGCGCGAGCTGGTCCGGCTGATCAAGAAGTACAAGCTGCCCGCCAAGGTGAACCTGATCCCGTTCAATCCCTGGCCCGGCTCCGACTATCAATGTTCGGACCGCGACCGGATCGCCCGCTTCTCCGACATCGTGTTCAAGGGCGGCATCTCCGCCCCGGTGCGGACCCCGCGCGGGCGCGACATCATGGCCGCCTGCGGCCAGCTCAAGTCGGCGTCGGAGAAGAAGAGCCGCGCCGAGCTTGACCGTCTCGCGGCCGAGAAGCAGGCGGCCCTGGGCTGATGTCGGGGGATCGTTTCGAGCGGCATCGCCAGCCCTGGACCCAGGACGAGATCCAGAAGCTGCATCTGCTGGCCAAGAAGGGCATGGCGCTCAAGGCCATCGCCAAGGCGCTCAAGCGCAGCGAGGAATCGACCAAGGACCGCGCCAAGGCCGACGGGCTGAACATCGCCAAGCTGCGCTGAGGGCAGGATCGGTGGCACACCCCCGCCCGGAGCGGCGGGATCAGCGCGGTTACGCGGCGGCCTTCGAAATATTCCCTCCGTTTAACCGTTAAATTTTCGCCACATGACCCCTTGCATCGTTTCGCGGGCAGCGGTTGAATAGGTTCCGGAGACCCTGACCTATGTCGCTATTCGACCGCTTCGCCGGCCACCTGTTCAAACGCGGTGAAATGACCATCATCATGGCGGACGGCTCGGTCCGCCGCTACGGCACCCCCGATCCCGCGATCAAACCCGTCACCATCCGTTTCGTCGACAAGGGCGTCACCGCCTTCATCGCCCGCAACCCGCATCTCCATGCGGCCGAGGCGTTCATGGAGGGCCGGCTGACGATCGAGCAGGGCGACATCCGCGACCTCGTCGACCTCGTCCGCTCCAACGGCAAGTGGGAGGAGGGCAGGGTCACCCTGCGCGGCACCCTGCGCAGCCTGGTCCGGGACCGGCTGCGCGCGCAGATCCAGAGCATCAACTGGGCAAGCCGTTCCAAGGCGAACGTCGCGCATCATTACGACCTGAGCGACCGGCTCTACGATCTCTTCCTCGATGCCGACCGCCAATATAGCTGCGCCTATTTCACCGATCCCGACAACGATCTCGAACAGGCGCAGGCCGACAAGAAGGCGCATATCGCCGCCAAGCTCCACCTGAAGCCGGGCCAGCGGGTGCTCGACATCGGCTGCGGCTGGGGCGGCATGGCGCTCTACCTGAACCGCGTCGCGGGCGTCGACGTGCTCGGCATCACCCTGTCCGAGGAGCAACTGAAGGTCGCGCGCGCCCGCGCCGAGGCGGCGGGCGTGTCCGACCGGGTCAAGTTCGAGCTCGTCGACTATCGCGCGCTCGAGGGCCGGTTCGACCGGATCGTCTCGGTCGGCATGTTCGAGCATGTCGGCGTGCCCCAGTACGAGACCTTCTTCATGAAGTGCCGCGAGCTGCTGGCCGACGACGGGGTGATGCTGCTCCACACGATCGGACGGCTCGGCGGGCCGGGCAAGACCGACGCCTTCACCCTCAAATATATCTTCCCCGGCGGCTACAACCCCGCGCTGTCGGAGATCGTCGCGGCCAGCGAGCCGGCCAGGATGATCGTCGCCGACGTCGAGACGCTCCGCCTCCATTACGGGATGACGCTCGACCGCTGGTACGACCGCACGGTGGCGGCGAAGGAGGCGATCGTCGATCTCTACGACGAGCGCTTCTTCCGGATGTGGACCTTCTATCTCGCAGGCGCGCGGGCGGCCTTCTACCACGGCAATCTGTGTAACTATCAGGTCCAGTATGTCCGCGATCGCCGGGCGCTGCCGATCACCCGTTCCTATATGGCGGAAAAGGAAGCGGCGCTGCCGCGCTGACCGGCGGGGCCTGCTAGGCTGCTCTCGAACAGGGGAGAGAGCCGATGGCGGAAGGTGCCTGGAAGAGGATTCTCGGCGAATGCTTCGTGGGCGACGAACTCGCCGAATGGAAGGCGGCCAAGCAGAGGCTGGGCCCGGCGTTCGACCATGACGGCCATGCCGCCGCCTGGGTCGACTATAACGCCCGGGTGCAGGCCGCGCTGCCGCTCGACCCCGACTCGGACGAGACCCGCGCGATCGTCGCCGAGTGGGACGCGCTGTGCGCCGACTATATGCGGGTCGCCGATCCGGCGATGAAGGCGGGGTCGACGCCGCTCTGGGCCTTCCCGATGCGGCTCGACGATCCCGAGCTGTTCAAGCAGGGCTGAAATAGCCGCTCTCCCGCGAAGGCGGGAGAGGGCGCTGCCCCTGCCGCGATGTCCGGGTCGGCAGATGTTTCCATCTGCCGCGAAATCGCTCTACGCCGAGAAGCCGCCGTCGATCGTCTGCAGCGATCCGGTGATCATCGCGCCCGACGTGCTGGCCAGGAAGGCGGCATAGTCGGCGATCTCGCCGGCATGGACATGGCGCTTGATCGCCATGAAGCCGTGCATCGTGTCCGCCATCGGGCCAGTCGCCGGGTTCATGTCGGTGTCGGTCGGCCCCGGCTGGATAGCATTGACGGTGATGCCGCGCGCGCCGAAGTCGCGGGCGAGGCCACGGACCATGCCCTGGGTCGCCGCCTTGGTCATCGCATAGGCCGCGCCGCCTTCGAACGGGATGCGGTCGCCATTGGTCGACCCGATGATCAGGATGCGGCCATTGTCGGGCATCGTCCGCGCCGCCTCGACCGCCGCATGATAGGGCGCGCGGACGTTGACGTCGATCATCGCGTCGATCGCGTCGGGGTCGAGCGTCAGCGGATCGCCCATCGCCAGCGTGCCGGCATTGACCAGCAGCACGTCGATCGGGCCCTCGGCCGCCACCGCTGCGATCAGGGCGTCGCGGTCGGCGCTGTCGACCCGGACCGCCCTGGCGCTGGTCTCTTCGGCCAGCGCGGCGGCGGCATCGACCGATCCGGCATAGCTGAAGACGACGCTGTCGCCGGCGCCTGCGAACCTGCGGACGAGCGCGGCGCCGATGCCCCGGCTACCGCCCAGCACGACCACCTTACGGGAAGCGATATTCGACATGGGATGTTCCTTTCAATTTCTATAGTGATCGCTATATAAATATCGAATCGCCGATGCAAGAGGTTTTTATAGTGGCCGATATAAAAAAACCGCAAGGCCGTGGCCGGCCGCGCGGCTTCGACCCGGAAGCCGCCATCGCGACCGCCCAGGCGCTGTTCCAGGAGAAGGGCTATGACGGCGTCGGCGTCGCCGATATCGGCCGCGCGCTCGGCATCACGCCCCCGAGCTTCTACAATGCCTTCGGCAGCAAGGCGGCGCTCTTCGACAAGGTGCTCGACCGCTATGCGGGGAGCTTCGGCCGTTTCGTTCCCGAAGCGCTGGAGGGGGGCGGCGGCGTCGCCGAGGCGATCGAGCGGGTGCTGCACGACGCGGCGCGCCTCTATGCGCGCAAGGACGGGATCGCCGGCTGCCTGGTGATCGACGGCGCGCGGGGCAGCGGCGACCCCGAGGCGGTGGCGCTGACCCGGCGCAAGATGGAGGAAAGCCAGTCCGCGATCGCGGCGCACATCGCCCGCGAGGCGCCCGACCGCGCCGACCGGCTGGCGGCGACCGTCACGACCGCGCTCAAGGGGCTGTCGGCCGCGGCGCGCGACGGCGCGACCGCCGACGAACTGCGCGCCTTCGCCGAGATGGCGGCGGCGGGATTTCGCGCCCAGCTCGGGCGCCCATAGCAAAACCCTCTCCCGCGCAAGCGGGAGAGGGAAAAGGTTGGCAGAGGGATGGAGATCAGCCCTGCGAGGGCTTGGCCGCCTCGCGGCGCTCCTTCCACTTGGCGCGCATCGCCTCATGGGCGGCGGTGCGCTCCTCGGGGCTGATCGTCCCGTCCTTGTTGGTGTCGACCCGGTCGAACATCGCCAGCGGCGCGGCCTGCGCCTCGGCGAGGCTGACCTTGCCGTCCTTGTTCGCGTCGGCGCGATCGAACCAGTGGCCCATCATCGCCATGCCGCCGCCATGGTGCATCCGGCCCCAGCCGGGACGGCCATGCTTGCCGTCGCGGCCGGGCCGGCCGGCTTCCTTGCCGGCGCGCGGCGGCGGCGGAGCGAGATATTCGTCCTTCGACAGCGAGCCATTGCCGTCCTTGTCGAGCATCGCGAAGCGCTCGCCCTTGCGCTCCTGGCGCTTCTCGGCAAACGCCTCGCGCATCTTGGCGCGGGCGGCGTCGGCCTCGGCCTTGGTGACGAAGCCGTCGCCATTGGCGTCGGCCCGCTTGAAACGCTCGGCGACCTTCGCCTGCACCTCGGCGCGGGTCTGGGGCGGCGGCGGGCCGTCGCCGCGTGGTCCGGGGGCGGCGATCGCGGCACCGGCGAGCAGGGCGGCCAGCGCGGCGCCGGCGATCAGGGGAGACTTCTTCATCGGGGCATCCTCCGTAAGCGTAGATGGGGTGGGCGGACCGGTCACAACAGGAAAGGGCCGGTCCGCCCTGAGATGCGGTCTAGGGGCCGAATCTTGCCCCCATAGTTCGATGCTGAAATTGTTGTGTCGGCGTTGAAATATAAGGGCGGATCGCTGCCCCGTTCCTGAACCGGCGTTCAGGCGTCCTCCCCAAATCGTCATGCCGAGGGGAGCTTGGCGCCTCAGTCCGCCGCGGACAGGCCCTTCCGGAACAGGGTCAGCTTCTCCATCGCCGCCTGGCGCTCCTGGTCGTCGAGGATGCCGTCATGGTCCGCGTCGGCTGCGTCGAAGGCGGCGCGGCCGACCGCCTGGACCTCGGCGAGCGAGAGCCGCTGGTCGCCGTCCCGATCGGCCAGGCGATAGGCCATGTCGACCATTCCGGCCGTGCTCAGCGGGCCGTTCTCGTTGAGCGACAGGCGCGGGGTGCCGTCGGGGGCGACGTCCATCGTGAAGGGTTCCAGCTCGCGCTTCGCGGTCAGCAGCGACCGGGCATAGCCCAGCGCCTCGCCCGCCTCGCCCCGGTCGATGCGCTGGTCCCGGTTGCGGTCGGCACCCGCGAAATACTGGGCGAGCGCGCTGCTCAGCCCCTCGCTGGTCATCGGCAGCTCCTGGGCCGCCGCCGGCGCGGCGGCCGTCAGTATCGCGATCATGGCACCGAGACGCATTTCATTCTCCCGCGTTGCAGCCGTTTCGCCATCTTGTGCCGCTATCAGCTTGAACGGCGGCCTAACGCATGGCAAGGCGCCGCCGCGCCCGGACGACGGGGCGGACGGAGACAGAGATGAGCGATGTGAAGCGGGTGGTGCTGGCGTTCTCGGGCGGGCTCGACACGAGCGTGATCCTGAAATGGCTGCAGCAGACCTACCAGTGCGAGGTCGTGACCTTCACCGCCGACCTCGGCCAGGGCGAGGAGCTCGAGCCCGCCCGCGCCAAGGCGAAGCTGATGGGCGTGCCCGACAAGCACATCTTCATCGACGATCTCCGCGAGGAGTTCGTGAAGGACTATGTCTTCCCGATGATGCGCTCCAACGCGCTCTACGAGGGGCTCTACCTGCTCGGCACCTCGATCGCCCGGCCGCTGATCGCCAAGCGCCAGATCGAGATCGCACGTCAGGTCGGCGCCGACGCGGTCAGCCATGGCGCGACCGGCAAGGGCAACGACCAGGTCCGCTTCGAGCTCGGCTATTACGGCCTCGCCCCCGACATCCGCGTGATCGCCCCGTGGCGCGAATGGGACCTGACCAGCCGCACCGCGCTGATCGCCTTCGCCGAGCAGCACCAGATCCCGGTGCCCAAGGACAAGCGCGGCGAATCGCCCTTCTCGACCGACGCGAACATGCTCCACACCTCGTCCGAGGGTAAGGTGCTCGAGGATCCGTGGGAGGAGGTGCCCGACTATGTCTATTCGCGCACCGTCAATCCGGAGGACGCGCCCGACCAGCCCGAGATCATCACCATCGACTTCGAGCGCGGCGACGGCGTCGCGATCAACGGCGAGGGGATGAGCCCCGCGACGCTGCTCGAGACGCTCAACGACTATGGCCGCAGGCACGGCATCGGCCGGCTCGACCTGGTCGAGAACCGCTTCGTCGGCATGAAGTCGCGCGGCATGTACGAGACCCCGGGCGGCACCATCTACCACCTCGCCCATCGCGGCATCGAGCAGATCACCCTCGATCGCGGCGCCGCGCATCTCAAGGACGAGCTGGCCCCGCGCTATGCCGAGCTGATCTACAATGGCTTCTGGTTCAGCCCCGAGCGCGAGATGCTCCAGGCCGCGATCGACCACAGCCAGGAGAAGGTGACCGGCACCGTCCGGCTCAAGCTCTACAAGGGTGGGGTCCATGTGGTCGGCCGCAAGTCGCCCAACACGCTCTATTCCGAGAAGGTCGTCACCTTCGAGGACGACGCCGGCGCCTACGACCAGCGCGACGCGGCGGGCTTCATCAAGCTCAACGCGCTGCGGTTGCGCCTGCTCGGCCGCCGCGACGGGCGCTGATTCGACGTCGCCCCTGTCGTCAGGCCAGCGCAGGCGGGATCCTTGCGTAAGGGCCCCGTCTCCAGTGCCTTAATCGTCATCCCAGCGAAGGCTGGGATCCCCTTGCCTTTCCACGCCGCCGGGACAAAGACGAGGAAGAAGGGAGATCCCGGCTTTCGCCGGGATGACGGCAAGGGGACGGCGTTTACGCAAAGGTCCCGCGCGGCTGGCATCTCATAGGATTAGCGCGCGCGACCCTCTGCTGAGACCCCAGCCTTCGCTGGGGTGACGGGCACGGGGGCGTCGTCGCGCCGCAGCCCGACGATGTCGATCGCGCCGTCCTTGAAGCGCCCGACCTCGACCCGGCCCTGCGACAGCTCCTCGAGGAAGACGTCGCCCTTGTCATAGGCCCAGGGGCCGAGGCGCAGCAGCCAGATGGTCGGCACGGCGCGGGTCGCGGGCGCGCGGGCGATCGCGCGCAGCTGCACCCGGTCGAGCGAGGGGACGCCGCGCGAGCCGCTGACATACCAGCTCCCCGGCGGCGGGTTCAGGCTCGGCACCTCGGTCGGGATCGGGCGGCTCGGCATCGCCAGGCCATGGTCGCGCACCGCGCGGTCGAAGGGCAGCGCCCCCTCGTTGGGATAGGCGAACACCACGTCCCCGGGACCGAAGCGCGGCGCGAGCCATTCGACGGCGCGGTACCAGTCGCGCTGCAGATGGCCGAAGCGCGCCTCGACGTCGATGACCGCCTGTCCGACCAGCACCCAGACCAGCGCGGCGGCGGGCAGCAGCCGGACGAAGCCCCGCCGGTCTTCGCCGGCCGGAGTCCAGCCGATTCCCAGCCCCATCAGCAGCAGCGCCGGGATGGCGAGCGCGGTCATCGTGCGGATGATGAAGACCGGGGTGACATAGTGGGACACGACCAGCGACACGCCGACCGGCAGCAGCGCCAGGATCAGCAGCGCGGCGAGCAGGCGGCGCTGCCGCGCGCGCCACAGCAGGGCGCCGCCGAACACCGCCAGGATCGCGGCGGCGGCGCGGATGTCGTCGTGCGGGCCGGTGAACATGTAGGTCGCTCGCCGCCACAGGTCGACGGTGGAGAATTTCAGCCAGGTCGCCTTCACCCATTCGGGCGCCTGGTCGAGCAGGATGAACAGCGCGGGCAGCCACAGCGCGATCGCCAGCAGATGGCCGCCGGCGAACCAGAGCCAGTCGGCGCGGTCCATCGTCCGCACCCGCACGACGCAGAGCAGCGCAAGGCCCATCGCCCCGGCGTAGAGCGGCCCGAGATTGTGGAGCCACAGCATCGCCAGCCCGCAGCCGAGCCAGGCGGCGAAGGCGCGACCCGCGAGCGGCAGCCCGGCCGCGCGCCGCTCGGCGATCGCCAGCAGGGCCAGGGTCGCGCCGGCATAGGCGAGGATCATCAGCGGATAGGGCCGGATCTCGCGCGTCATCCAGATCAGCACCGGCGAGGCCGCGACCAGCGCCGCGACGGCGAGCGCGATCCGGGGGGCCGCCGAGGCGGCGTCGACCCCGGCGATTCGCGCCAGCCGCCGCGCCGCCAGCGCCGCGACCAGCAGCGTCGCCATCCCGCACAGCACGCCGAGCAGCCGGTGCGCGACCAGCCCGTCGCCCGCGACCAGCGTCCAGGCGCGCAGCAGCGAATAATAGAAGGGCGGATGCGTCTCGTAGCGGGGAACCACGTTCCACAGGAAATCCCAGCCCTTCGCCGCGGCATAGGCGCTGTAGCCCTCGTCGAGCCACATCGGCTCGGCCCAGATGTTCCAGACGCGCGTCCACAGCGCGAAGCCGGCGATCAGGGCGACGGCAAGGACCAGGGCGGGGCGGGGGAGCTTGAAGGCGGTCATCGGCCGCCGCTTATGCCAGACCACGCCCCGCGCGCCAGTGCCGCCGGACGAGGCGGCGGACGATGATCGCCGACAGGCTTCATCCCGTCGCGTCTTTCCAGTAAGACCATCGTCCGATGGCACTCTCCTTTATCGGCTCAAAGCCCTTCTTCGACGACAAGAATCGCGCCTTCTGGGTACTCCAGTCGGCGGGATGGAGCGGCTATTTCGTGCTGCGCGCGCTGGGCGGCCTCGCCAACAACATGGGCCTGCTGTTCGTCGTGCCCACCGCGCTGACCACCGCGACCGGCTATTCGCTGACCCTGCTGATGGCCTCGGCCTTCCGCCGGCTGATCAAGCTCAAGCCGATCGTCACCTGGACCGTGTCGATCCTGATCCTGGTCCTCGCCGCGGGCGTCTTCTCCTCGATCGAGACCTGGGCGCACGCCACCTTCTACCGGCCGCAGGAGATGCCCAAGGGCATCCAGTTCTTCGGCGCGATCCTGCTCGATCTCGCGCTGCTCGCGGCCTGGTCCTCGCTCTATTACGGCATCAACTTCTACCTGCTGCTCGAACAGCAGTCGGACCGGGTCGAACGGCTGGAAAGCCAGGCCAGCTCGGCGCAGCTGGCGATGCTGCGCTACCAGCTCAACCCCCATTTCCTGTTCAACACGCTCAACTCGATCTCGACCCTGGTGCTGCTGAAGGAGACCCAGCGCGCCAATGCGATGCTGTCGCGCCTGTCGTCCTTCCTGCGCTACACGCTGGCCAACGAGCCCGAGGGCACGGTCAGCCTCGCCCAGGAGATCGAGACGCTGAAGCTCTATCTCGATATCGAGAAGATGCGCTTCGAGGACCGCCTGCGCGCCGACTTCGACGTCGACCCGGCCGCGTCGGAGGGGCGGCTGCCCTCGCTGCTGCTCCAGCCGCTGGTCGAGAATTCGATCAAATATGCGGTCACGCCGCTGGAGCAGGGCGCCGACATCTTCGTCGCGGCGCGGCTGTCGGGGATGGAACCGGACCGGCGCCTGATCATTACGGTCACGGACACCGGGCCGGGGTTGACCGATGGAGTGACGCGCCCCACCTACTCCACAGGCGTCGGTCTGGCGAATATTCGCGACAGGCTGGCGCAGGCTTATGGAACGGACCAGCGATTTGAGGTCCAGACTGACCGTCAGGAAGGTTTCGGAGTCGTCATCGACATCCCCTTCCAGACCGCGAAACAGCGCAAGGACAATGCATGACGATCCGAACCATTCTCGTCGATGACGAGCCGCTCGCCATTCAGGGCCTGAGGCTGAGGCTGGCGCCGCACGAGGATGTCGAAATCATCGAGACCTGCCTGAACGGCCGCGAGGCGATCCGGGCGATCAAGACCCACAAGCCCGACCTCGTCTTCCTCGATATCCAGATGCCGGGTTTCGACGGCTTCTCGGTGATCCAGGGGCTGATGGAGGTCGAGCCGCCGCTGTTCGTCTTCGTGACCGCTTATGAGGACCATGCGATCCGGGCATTCCAGGCGCAGGCGCTCGACTATCTGCTCAAGCCGGTCGACGAGCAGCGGCTGGCCGACACGCTCGACCGGGTGCGCCAGCGCCTCGCCGAGAAGAAAGGGGTCGAGGAGGTCGGCCGGCTCAAGGAGGTGCTGGCCGAGGTCGCGCCCGACGCCGCCGACAACTATGTCGAGGGCGACGACGCGCCCGCGTCGAATCGCTTCGAGAAGATGATCAACATCAAGGATCGCGGCCAGATCTTCCGCGTCGACGTCGACACGATCGAGCGGATCGACGCCGCCGGCGACTATATGTGCATCTACACCGGCGACAACACGCTGATCCTGCGCGAGACGATGAAGGACCTCGAGAAGCGCCTCGATCCGCGCCGCTTCCAGCGCGTCCACCGCTCGACGATCGTCAACCTCGACCTCGTCCGCCAGGTCAAGCCGCACACCAACGGCGAATGCTTCCTCGTGCTCGACTCGGGCGCGCAGGTGAAGGTCAGCCGCTCCTATCGCGAGGTCGTCGCCCGCTTCGTTCATTGATAATTCCTCCCCTGCGATGCAGGGGAGGGGGACCGCCCGAGGTGGTGGAGGGGGCGACGCCGCACACGGCGCTTCGCGCCGCCGCTCCGCCGCTGCGCGGTCCCCCTCCCCATATCGGGGAGGAATGAGAGGGGAAGCCATGACCATCCGTCCGCGCCGCAGCGCGCTCTACATGCCCGCATCGAACGTCCGTGCGATCGAGAAGGCGCGCTCGCTGCCATGCGACGTCGTCGTCTTCGATCTCGAGGATGCGGTGGCGCCCGAGGCGAAGGCCGAGGCGCGCGCCAATGCGGTGGCGGCGGTGCGCGCGGGCGGCTTCGGCGACCGCGAGCTGGTGATCCGGGTCAACGCCTTCGGCACGCCCTGGGCCGAGGATGATCTGGCCGCGGCCGCCACGTCGGGCGCCGACGCGATCCTCGCCCCCAAGGTCGGCGATGCCGAGACGGTCCTGCGCTACCACCGGGCGATCGCGGCGGCGCCGGCCACGACCGGTTTCTGGGCGATGGTCGAGACGACCCGCGCGATCTTCCGGCTCGAGGCGATCGCCGAGGCGATGGCGGCCCGGCCGGCCGGGGGGGCGTTCGTGCTCGGCACCAACGACCTCGCCAAGGAGATGGGCGCGCGGCTCACGGTCGAGCGGACCCCCTTCCTCGGCATGATGGCGATGGCGGTCGCGGCGGCGAAGGGCCATGGCCTTGCCATCCTCGACGGGGTCTACAACGCCTTCGACGACGAAGCGGGGCTGGTGCGGCAATGTTCCGAGGCGCGGGGCTACGGCTTCGACGGCAAGACGCTGATTCACCCGCGCCAGATCGAGCCGGCCAATCGCGCCTTCGGCCCCGATGCCGCGGAGATCGCCTGGGCGCGTGCCGCGGTCGAGGGCTTCGCCGCGCCCGAAAATGCCGGCAAGGGGGCGATCAGCGTCGGCGGCGAGATGGTCGAACGGCTGCACCTCGATCAGGCGAGGGCAATCCTGGCGATGGCGGACGATCGCCCAAGCTAAGCGGCGCGCGGGCTGGCGTAAAGCTCGTAAATGTTCGCCTTTTCGCTGTTTTATGCCGATGATAGACTGTTCCCGACAAGGCTCGCACCTGAAAGAACAAGAGGGGACTACGCAGACGCGCGCCCAAGACCTGATGCCGCGCGGCTGGCCGCGCATGGCTGCGGATCGCCGGACCCTGGGTTTCATGGCGCTGTTCGCGGCCATCATCGTCGTGGCGATCGTCAAGGCCGCCTATCTGCACCCGCCGTTCGGCCGGGCCGACACGATCCAGATCGCCCTGTTGATCGTCGCGGGCGTCGCCTCGGCCGGCGCCATGATGTGGTCGTGGCGCGCACATGTCGCCGAACAGGGCCTGATCGAACGGCGCGACCTGGTCGACGCGGTCGACCTCGCCGCGGTGATGGTGGTCGACGAGGAGGGAACGATCCGTCACTGGTCGCGCGGCTGCGAGGAGCTTTACGGCTGGCCCGCCGCGGCGGCGGTCGGCCGCAAGCGCATCGACCTGCTCGGCACCCAGATGCCGGTGTCGATGGAGGAGCTGTGGCGACAGCTCCGGGCGGCCGGGCGGCTGAGCGTCGAACTGGTCGAGCGGCATCGCGACGGCCACGAGCTGATCGTCCACGACCATGCCAAGCTGGTCCAGAACGGCACCCGCCGCCATTCGGCGGTGGTCGCCGTCACCGACGTCACCGAGTGGCGCCGGGCGGAGGAGGCGCTGCGGCTGAGCGAGGCGCGGCTCGCCACCTCGGTCGCGGTGCAGGGCATCTTCATCTACGAATATGACCTGGTCGCCGGCCAGCCGATCTGGACGACCAGCGGCGACATCTTCTTCGGCCTCGGCGGCAACGAGGCCGGGACCGGCCCG
Organism: Sphingomonas sp. Root720; assembly: GCF_001428605.1. GTDB lineage: Bacteria > Pseudomonadota > Alphaproteobacteria > Sphingomonadales > Sphingomonadaceae > Rhizorhabdus. The sequence goes on along the minus strand of NZ_LMID01000012.1, from coordinate 253,490 downwards.
CGCTACTGGAGCGAGGCGCTCGACAGCCAGGTCCGCGAGGTCGTCGAGGCGGCGGTGGCGAACGGCCAGGACCGCGCCCATTTCGATTTCGACTTCCGCCACCCCGACGGCGCCGCGCGTCGCGCCGAGGGCTGGGCGCGCATCATTCGCAGCCGCGACGGCCGGCCGGTCCGCCTGTTGGGCACCCATCTCGACGTCACCGAGCGGCGCGAGCGCGAGCAGGAGCTGCGCGCGGGCGAGGCCGAGCGGCAGGCGATCCTGGCGACCGTTCCCGACGCGATGTTCGTCTGCGACGCGCGCGGCCATGTCCGCGCCTGCAGCGCCACCGCCTGCCAGCTGCTCGGCTATAGCGAGGGCGAGCTGATCGGCGTCGCGCTCAGCGATCTGGTCGAAAACCGGCGCGGCCCCGCGGCGATGCGCCGCGATCTCGCCCGGGCGCGCAAGCTGGGCCCTGGCGGGCAGTGGCCGGTGCCGGTCAACGTGCGGCGCGCCGACGGCGAACATGTGCCGATCTCCTTCGTGCTGGGCGACGCCTTCGTCGAGGGCACGCGCATGTATGTCGTGTTCGGCCGCGACATGCGCCCGACGATCGCGACCGAGGAGCGCTTCCACCGCCTCAACAACGATCTGGCCCAGGTTTCCCGCCTCGGCATGATGGGCGAGATGGCGGGCGCGCTCGCGCATGAGCTGAGCCAGCCGCTGTCGGCGATCGTCAACTTCCTGGGCGCGGTCGACCTGATGCTCGACAGCGGCGACGGCACCGATGTCGCCCGCCTGCGCCAGGCGCTGCAGCGGGCCAGCGAACAGGCGTCGCGCGCGGGCGAGATCATCCGCCGGCTGCGCGCCTTCATCCTGCGCGGCGAAGCCGACATGCGCGCCGAGCCGTTGACCAGCCTGGTGCGCGAGGCGGCGGCGCTGGCGCTGTTCAACAGCAGCAGCTTCGGCATCCGCCTCTTCTACGATTTCGAGAATGAGGGCAGGATCGTGCTGGGCGACCGGATCCAGATCCAGCAAGTGCTGGTCAACCTCATCCGCAACGCCGCCGACGCGATGACCACGCAGGGCAACGGGCGGCGCGAGCTGCTGATTTCAACGAAGATGGCGAGAGATAATTTGATCGAGCTCATGGTGAAGGATTCGGGGCCGGGGATAGCGCCGGAGATTCTCGAGCGGCTGTTCAGCCCCTTTGCCACCACCAAGCGCGAGGGGCTCGGTTTCGGCCTGGCGATCTCGCGGCGGATCATCGAGGCGCATGGCGGCCAGCTGTCGGCCGCCTCGGCGCAGGACGGCGGTGCGATTTTCCGCTTCACCCTGCCGGTGATGGAAGAGGAGGCGGCGCGATGAACCCGAGGCATATCTACATCGTCGACGACGACGACGCGCTCCGCCAGTCGGTCGAGGTGCTGCTCGACGTCGCGGGGGGCTTCGTCACCCGCGCCTTCGCGTCGGGCGAGTCCTTTCTCGACGAGGTCCCGTCGATGGAGGCGGGCTGCGTGCTGCTCGATCTCAACATGCCGGGCCTCAACGGGCTCGAGGTGCTCCATCGGCTGCGCAAGCTCGACAACCGCTTCGAGACGATCCTGCTGACGGGGCAGGGCGATATCGGCGTCGCGGTCGAGGCGATGAAGTCGGGGGCGATCGACTTCATCGAGAAGCCCTATGACAACCGCATGCTGCTCAACGCGCTCGACAACGGCTTCGACCGTATCGAGGACCGCGAGAAGGAAGCGAGCGCGATCCAGTCGGCGCGCGACGGCATCGACCGGCTGACGCCGCGCGAACGCGACGTGCTGCTCGGCCTGATCGACGGCAAGGCCAACAAGATCATCGCCTATGAGCTCGACATCAGCCCGCGCACCGTCGAGATCTATCGCGCCAACCTGATGGACAAGCTGCGCGTGCGCAGCGTTGCCGAGGCGGTTCGCATCGCCTTCGCGGCAGGGCTGGTGCCGGTCTTCCCGCGCTGAGGCGCGCCGCTCATTCGTCACCCCGGCGCAGGCTGGGGTCTCCGGAGGGGAGGGGAAGGGCATGCGGCAAGGGCCTCACGAGACCCCAGCCTGCGCCGGGGTGACGGATTAGAGGGGCGGTCGGAACGGGTGCGGCGCGGCACGGTTTGACCCGTAACGCGCGCCGGGGATATTCAGGGACATGAGCAGCAGCACGACCCGGTCCGAGCCCCATTCCGATCCCGGCCCCAAGCCCTTCGCCGTCCTCGTCACCGGGGGCGCCGGCTATATCGGCAGCCACGCCGTCCTCGCGCTGCTCGATGCCGGCTGGCGGGTCTCGGTGATCGACAATCTCGTCACCGGCTTCCGCTGGGCGGTCGATCCGCGCGCGCGCTTCCACGAGGGGGACATCGCCGACGAGGCGCTGGTCGCGCGCATCCTGGCGGAGGACGGGATCGGTGCGATCCTGCATTTCGCGGGATCGGTGGTCGTCCCCGAATCGGTCGAGAACCCGCTCAAATATTATCGCAACAACACCGCCAACAGCCGCTCGCTGATCGAAAGCGCGGTGAAGGGCGGGGTGCGCCACTTCATCTTCTCCTCGACCGCGGCGACCTACGGCATCCCCGACGCGATCCCGGTGCGCGAGGACATGCCGACCGTGCCGATCAACCCCTATGGCATGTCGAAGCTGATGACCGAGGCGATGCTGGGGGACGTCGCCGCCGCGCATCCGATGAACTATTGCGCGCTGCGCTACTTCAACGTCGCCGGCGCCGACCCCGAAGGGCGCACCGGCCAGTCGACCGCGGGGGCCACCCACCTGATCAAGGTCGCGGTCGAGGCCGCGCTCGGCAAGCGGACCGAAGTGGCGGTGTTCGGCACCGACTATGCGACCCCCGACGGCACCGGGGTGCGCGACTATATCCATGTCAGCGATCTCGCCGACGCGCATCTCCACGCGCTCGACACGCTGGTCGCCCGGCCCGGCGACAGCCATGTGATGAACTGCGGCTATGGTCGCGGCTTCTCGGTGCTCGAGGTGCTCGACTCGGTCGACCGCATCGCCGGCACCACCGTCCCCCGCCGGATGGAACCGCGCCGCGCCGGCGATCCCGACGCGCTGATCGCCGACAATGCCCGCATCCTGGCGACCACGCCGTGGCGGCCGAGGCTGGCGGACCTCGACACGATCGTGGCGCACGCGCTGGGGTGGGAACGGGGACTGGCGGAGCGGGGCTAAACCCCTTCTAGAATTCCGCGTCGAGTTCCTCGACCTCTTCGGGCTCCGCCAGCGCCGCCCTGGTCCATTCCCGCATCAGCGGCCAGTCGGTGATCGTCTTCACATAGGCGCCGCAGACCGGGTCGAGCGGGATGGCGTAGGTGACGAAGCGGGTCGCGACCGGGGCGAACATCGCGTCGGCGACGCCCGGCTTCGCGCCGAACAGCCAGGGGCCGCCATAGCGCTCGAGGCAATCGCGCCAGATCGCCTGGACCCGTTCGATGTCGGACTTGGCGCCCGTGAACAGGCGGAAGCTGTCGTGCCGCGCCTTGAGGTTCATCGGCAGCGCCGAGCGCAGGTTGTAGAAGCCCGAATGAATCTCCCCCGACACCGACCGGCAATGCGCGCGGGCGAGCTTGTCGGCGGGATAGAGGCCGGCTTCGGGAAAGGTCTCGGCGAGATATTCGGCGATCGCCAGCGTGTCCCACACGCTCGCGCCCTCATGGGTCAGCCGGGGGACCAGCACCGACGGCGACAGCAGCAGCAGCTCGGCGCGCTGCCCGGGCGAGTCGATCGACACCATCTCCTCGCCGACGTCGAGGCCGGCCAGCTTGCAAAGAAGCCATCCGCGCAGCGACCAGGACGAATAGTTGCGGCTCGAAATGGTCAGGACGGCTCGCGGCATCTGCATCCCCCTTGTCCAGGGAACATGCATCGAATGTGCGGGGGCGTCAAAATTTTATGGCGCGGTGCAGCATAAAAGGCTGGATGCGATCGCATGGGCGGTCTAGCCTCCCGCCGGGGGTATAGGTCGCGATGCTGTATCAGCTTTTCCAGACGATGACCGACCTGGCCGAACCCGGCCGGCAATTCGCGGCCGCGGGGCTGCGGGCCCGGCCTTTCCTCGGCGCCTTCGGGCAGCAGCCCATCGCCAGCAGCCTGTTCGCCGCGCTCGACATGGCGGTGCATACCCGGCTCGGCGCCGAACGCCCCGATTATGCGATCGACAGCGTCATCTCCGGCAATATGGAGGTGGCGGTCCGCGAGGAGGTGGTGGCCGCGACGCCGTTCGGCGACCTGCTCCACTTCGCCAAGGAGGAGGGCGGCCTTCCCCAGCCCAAGCTGCTGCTCGTGGCGCCGATCTCGGGCCATTTCGCCACGCTGCTCCGCAATACGGTGCAGGTGCTGCTGCGCGATCACGACGTCTACATCACCGACTGGAAGAACGCCCGCGACGTGCCTCCGTCGGCGGGGGCGTTCGGCTTCGACGACTATGTCGATCACCTCGTCCATTTCATGGCGGAGATCGGGCCGGCAGCCCATATGGTCGCGGTGTGCCAGCCCTGCGTGCCCGCGCTGGCGGCGGTGGCGCTGATGTCGAAGGACGGCCATCCCGCGACGCCGCTCAGCCTCACCCTGATGGGCGGGCCGGTCGACGTGCGGGCCAATCCGACCACGGTCAACGACCTCGCCAACCAGCACGACTATCAGTGGTTCGCCGACAATCTGATCCACACCGTGCCGGGGCGCTATGCCGGGGGCGGTCGCAAGGTCTATCCCGGCTTTCTCCAGCTCACCGCCTTCATGGCGATGAACGCCGGCCGCCATTTCGACCAGCACCGCGCGCTCTACCAGCACCTCGCCGACGGCGAGGTCGAGGAGGCCCGGCCGATCCGCGACTTCTACGACGAATATTTCGCGGTGCTCGACCTGACCGCCGAATTCTACCTCGAGACGATCGACCGCGTGTTCCAGCGCGCGCTGCTCGCCAGGGGCGAGCTCGACTATCGCGGCCAGCGGATCGACTGCGGCCTGATCCGGCGCACCGCGCTGCTGACCGTCGAGGGCGAGCGCGACGATATCTGCGCGGTCGGCCAGACCGCGGCGGCGCATGAGCTGTGCACGGGCCTGCGCCCGCATATGAAGCGCCATTATCTCCAGGCCGGGGTCGGCCATTATGGCGTGTTCAGCGGCCGGAAATGGGAAAACCAGATCTACCCGCAGGTGCGCAGCTTCATCCTCGGGGCCTGCTGAGGCGGCTGTCCCTCCCCACCCTGGCGATGGGAGGGGGCGTACGTCACCACGTCACCCCAGCGAAGGCTGGGGTCCACGTCTCTCGTCTCCCTGATGATCACGCGGGTGAAAACGGACATGGATGCCAGTCTCCGCTGGCGGGACGGAAAGCTACCCCGCCACGAGCACAAAAAAAGAGGCCGATCCCGAAGGACCGGCCTTGAAAGTTTTAGGAGAGGATGCCTGAAAGGCCCGATCTTTGTGCAGGTGCGAACGTGAAAACGCAAGCGAAAAATCGCGGCACCGCCGAAAAAAGTTCCAAATCGTTGGAAAACAGCCAATTTTCTATATTCAGCGATGTAAGCTAATTGCAGGTGCCTCGGTTTTTGCTCGCAGGTGCGAACGCGGGCGGCGTGGATTGCCAGCCATCGCCGCGGGCGCCATGGTCGTCGCCGAACGACGGATCGGAATGGGCATGGCGGAAAATCGAGCGGAAACCGGCGCTTTGCGCGAGCTTACCGCCAGGGGGCTGCTGCTCGGCGCGCTGATCACCTTCGTGTTCACCTCGGCCAATGTCTATCTCGGCCTGCGAGTCGGGCTGACCTTCGCCACCTCGATCCCGGCGGCGGTGATCTCGATGGCGGTGCTGCGACTGGTGCGCGGCGCCACCATCTTCGAGAACAACATCGTCCAGACGGTCGCCTCGGCGGCGGGCTGCATCGCCTCGATCATCTTCGTCCTGCCCGGCCTGATCATGATCGGCTGGTGGCAGGGCTTCCCCTTCTGGCAGACCTTCCTGCTCTGCGCCTCGGGCGGGATGATGGGCGTGGTGCTGTCGGTGCCGTTGCGCCGCGCGCTCGTCACCGGATCGGACCTGCCCTATCCCGAGGGGGTCGCCGCCGCCGAGGTTCTGCGGGTCGGCACCCAGACCAGCGAGGGCGCGGCCGAGGCGCGCGTCGGCCTGCGCACGATCGTCGTCGGCGCGGTCGCCGCCATGGGGTTCGCGGTGCTGGGCGCGACGCGGCTGGTGGCGACCGAGGCATCGACCTGGTTCCGGCTGGGCTCGAGCGACGCCGCCACCGGCGTCTCGGCGTCGCTGTCCTTCGCGCTGCTCGGAGCGGGCCATCTGGTCGGCCTGTCGGTCGGGCTGGCGATGGGGCTCGGCGTCGTCATCGCCTTCGGCGTCGCGACCCCGATCCTGTCGGCGATCGCCGGCGCGCCGGGCCCCGCCGAGGCGGCGGCGCTGGCGGTGTTCGGCAGCCAGGTCCGCTTCCTCGGCGCCGGGGTGATCGGTGCCGCCGCGATCTGGACGCTGGGCAAGCTGGCCCGGCCGCTGTGGCGGGGCATGGCCGGCGCGATCGCCGCATCGAAGGCGCGTAAGGCGGCGGGGGCCGACCTGCTGCCGGTCGAGGAGCGCGACATCGGGGTCGGCTGGCTGGCGGTGATCGTCGCGGGCATGGCGCCGCCGATCATCGGCCTGTTGTGGCATTTCGCGGGAGAGGGGCCGCTCGCCGCCCAGGCGCTGCCGCTGTCGCTCGGCTTCTACGTCTATGTGCTGCTGATGGGTGCCTTCGTCGCGGCGGTGTGCGGCTATATGGCGGGGCTGATCGGATCGTCGAACAGTCCGGTGTCGGGGCTGGCGATCCTCGCGGTGCTGGGATCGGCGCTGCTGCTCGCGGTCGCGGTGCAGCCGCTGGCGGGGGCCGAGGCGGGGCCGCAACTCGTCGCCTTCGCGCTGTTCGTCACCGGGCTGGTCCTCGCCTGCGCGGTGATCGCCAACGACAACCTCCAGGACCTCAAGACCGGCCAGCTGATCGGCGCGACCCCGTGGAAGCAGCAGGTCGCGCTGATGGTCGGCGTCGTCGCCGGGTCGGCGGTGATCCCGCCGATCCTCGACCTGCTCAACGCCGCCTATGGCTTCGCGCCGCTGCCCGGCACCGGCCTGCCGATCCCGGACAATCCGCTGCCCGCGCCGCAGGCGACGCTGATCGCGGGGCTCGCGCGCGGCATATTGGGCGAGGGGCTCGACTGGAACATGATCTTCATCGGCGCCGCGATCGGCCTGCTGCTGGTCGCGCTCGACGGGCTGATGGGGCGCAAGGGCTGGCTCCGCCTGCCCCCGCTCGCGGTCGGGATCGGCATCTACCTGCCGATGTCGGCGACCCTGCCGGTGGTGATCGGCGCGCTGATCGGCTGGCGCTACGACAAGCGCCGCGGCGATCCGGTGGCGCAGCGCATGGGGGTTCTGCTCGCCTCGGGCTTCATCGTCGGCGAGAGCCTGTTCGGCGTGCTGCTCGCCGGGCTGATCGTGGCGACCGGCAGCGGCGCGCCGCTGGCGCTGATCGGCGAGGGACATGCGGGGGCCGCGATGGCGGCGGGCACGGTGCTGGTGGTGGCGCTGCTGGTCGGACTCTACCGCTGGACCGCGCGGGCGGCGGGGCGGGTGGCGTCCTGACCCGGGGAGAAGCGCTGCAAAGTTGCCATTTGGCGGGCTTACGGCTATGGCGCCCGCCGGCTCTTTCAAATCCTCACAGTCTCAGGTGACATCCATGAAGATCAGTGGCGTGGACATCCGTCCCGGCAACATCATCGAATATGAAGGCGGCATCTGGCGCGCCGTCAAGATCCAGCATACGCAGCCCGGCAAGGGCGGCGCCTATATGCAGGTCGAGATGAAGAACCTGATCGACGGGCGCAAGAACAACGTCCGCTTCCGGTCCGCCGAGACCGTCGAGCGCGTCCGCCTCGACACCAAGGATTTCCAGTTCCTGTTCGCCGAGGGCGAGGACCTGACCTTCATGGACAAGGACAGCTACGAGCAGATCACGTTGCCGCGCGACCTGCTCGGCGACGCCGCAGCCTTTCTGAACGACGGCATGGACGTCGTGATGGAGCTGTATGACGAGCGCCCGATCTCGGTGCAGCTCCCCGACACCGTCGAGGCGCTGATCGTCGAGGCCGACGCGGTGGTGAAGGGCCAGACCGCATCGTCGAGCTACAAGCCGGCGCTGCTCGAGAACGGCGTCCGCGTGATGGTGCCGCCGCATATCGCCAGCGGCACCCGCATCGTCGTCGACGTCTACAGCCAGGAATATGTCCGCCGCGCGGACTGAGCGAAGCTTTCTCCTCCCCGATGGGGAGGGCATGTTCCGCCGGGGGCATCGGGTTCCCGGTTTCGTCACCCACCCCTAGCCTCTCCCTTGAAAGGGAGGGGGAGAAAAAGACATGGTTGCCCACTCCGGCCTCATCACCGTCATGGACCGTGCCGCGCGCAAGGCGGCGCCGCGGCTGCGGCGCGATTTCAACGAGGTCCAGCAGCTCCAGGTGAGCCGCAAGGGCCCGGCCGACTTCGTCTCGATGGCGGACAAGCGCTCCGAGCAGACGCTGGTCGAGGAACTGAAGCGCGCCCGTCCCGACTGGGGCTTCATCCTCGAGGAAGGCGGCGAGATCGAGGGCGATCCGTCGAAGCCGCGCTGGATCATCGATCCGCTGGACGGCACCTCCAACTTCCTCCACGGGCTGCCGCACTTCGCGATCTCGATCGCGGTCGAGGAGCCGCGCACCGGCCAGGCCCGCGGCGAGGTGACGCAGGGGCTGGTCTACCAGCCGCTCACCGACGAGAGCTTCTGGGCCGAGAAGGGCCGGGGCGCCTGGCTGCACGACCGGCGCCTGCGCGTCTCGTCGCGCCGCGACCTGTCGGAAGCGCTGGTCGCGACCGGCATTCCCTTCCTCGGCCATGGCGACATCCGCGAATGGACCGCGATCTTCGCCTCGATCGCCCCCGAGGTCGCGGGCATCCGCCGCTTCGGTTCGGCCGCGCTCGACCTCGCCTGGGTGGCGGCTGGGCGCTACGACGCCTATTGGGAAGCCGATCTCAACATCTGGGACGTGGCGGCCGGCCTGCTGCTGGTGCGCGAGGCGGGCGGCTTCGCCAGCGACTATCGCGGCGGCGACCGGATGCACGAGCGCAACGAATATCTGGTGACCAACGACGGCCTGGCGACGCGGATGCACAAGCTGGTGGCGCAGGGCCTGAAGAGGCTCTGAGGCTTCGGCGCCGCCGAGGGCCCTGTCCTTCGTCGGTCCCGCGACGGCGACGTCTTCCGCCATTCCGGCAAAAGCCGCGATCTCCCTGCTTTTCGCCCTCCGGGACGAAAGACGAAGTGGACGCGAGATCCCGGCTTTCGCCGGGAGGAAGAGGAAGAGGATGGCGAAGGGCCGTGCTTTCCCATGGCTGTCGGGCGCGCCTCGAAACCCCGGGAATTCCGTGACCCAGTTGCGAATCATTCTCACCCTTCCACGGCTTGCTTCGCAAATGCCGCAAGCCTAAACGTCCGGCCAAAGGCCGGATTCCCGGTCCACAGCTCGGAGCCTGTTCATGGCGTCAGTCGCCGCCGGATATCTGCCGATCCTGCTCTTCCTGGGCGTCGCACTCGTCCTGTCGAGCGCCTTCGTCTTCCTGCCGATGGCGGTCGGCCGGCTGACCGGCGCGCACCAGCCGAATCCGGAGAAGCTGGCCGAATATGAATGCGGCTTCCCGGCGTTCGAGGACAGCCGCGCCCAGTTCGACGTGCGCTTCTACCTGATCGCCATCCTGTTCATCGTCTTCGACCTCGAGGCCGCCTTCCTTTATCCCTGGGCGGTGTCGCTCGGTGGAATCGGCTTCGTCGGCTGGCTGTCGATGATGGTCTTCCTGGTCGAGCTGACGATTGGTTATGTCTATGCATGGAAGAAGGGAGCGCTCGAATGGGAGTGACCCTCGATAGCGCGCTGAACCCGCACAAGCCGGAAGGCTTCGGCGACGTCGTCGCGCCCGATCCCGATTATTTCAAGGCGCTCCAGGCCGAGGTCAACGACAAGGGCTTCCTCGTCACCTCGGCCGAGGATCTGTTCCAGTGGGCCCGCACCGGCTCGCTGTGGTGGATGACCTTCGGCCTCGCCTGCTGCGCGGTCGAGATGATCCACGTCAACATGCCGCGCTACGATCTCGAGCGCTTCGGCGCGGCGCCGCGCGCCTCGCCGCGCCAGTCGGACGTGATGATCGTCGCGGGCACGCTGTGCAACAAGATGGCCCCGGCGCTGCGCCGCGTCTACGACCAGATGTCCGAGCCCAAATATGTCATCTCGATGGGTTCGTGCGCCAATGGCGGCGGCTATTATCATTACAGCTATTCGGTGGTGCGCGGCTGCGACCGGATCGTGCCGGTCGACATCTACGTCCCCGGCTGTCCGCCGACCGCCGAGGCGCTGCTCTACGGGATCATGCAGCTCCAGCGTAAGATCCGTCGGGTCGGGACGCTGGAACGGTGAGCGGCGCAACGGTGAGCAGCTCGATGACCTTCCCGCGCTTCGCCTCGAACGACGGGGTGATCGAGGCGGCGACCGCCGCGCTCGGCGCCCGGCTGGTCGAGACGCGTGAATGCGTCGGCGAGATCGCGCTCCATGTCGAGCGCGCGAGCCTGGTCGAGACGATGCGCATCCTGCGCGACGAGCTCGCCTATCAGCAGCTGATGGAGATCGCCGGGGTCGACTATCCCGATCGGGCCGAGCGGTTCGAGGTGGTCTACTGCCTGCTGAGCGTGACCAGGAACCACCGCATCCGCGTCCATGTCGCGACCGACGAGGTCGCGCCGGTGCCGAGCGTGACCGGGCTGTGGCCCGTCGCCGGCTGGCTCGAGCGCGAGGTGTTCGACATGTACGGCGTGCTGTTCGAGGGCAATGCCGACCTGCGCCGAATCCTGACCGACTACGGCTTCCGCGGCCATCCGCAGCGCAAGGACTTCCCGCTGACCGGCTATGTCGAGCTGCGCTATTCGGAAAAGCACAAGCGCGTCGTCTACGAGCCGGTCAAGCTGGCGCAGGACTTCCGCAGCTTCGACTTCATGAGCCCGTGGGAAGGCGCCGACTATATCCTGCCCGGCGACGAGAAGGTCTCGCCGGTCGAGCCCGGAGCCCCGACCCCGGCGCCCGCCAAGACGGCGCCCGAGCCGGTCGTCGCCACGTCGCCGCCGCCCACGCCCAAGACCACCGACAGCCCCGCCCAGACCGGCGAGGGCAAGGCCGACCCGCTCGGCGACGGAGCGAAGAAGTGATGGCTGTTCTTCCCACCGTCATGCCGGCGCAGGCTGGCATCTCGGGCGGCTTACGCGCGCCCTCATCTCCTGAGACCCCAGCCTTCGCTGGGGTGACGGATATCGTGGCGGGGATGCTCTGATGGCCTCGACCTATGAAACCCTGACTCCCGAGGCCCAGAAGGGCGAGATCGAGATTCAGAACTACACGATCAATTTCGGTCCGCAGCATCCGGCCGCGCACGGCGTTCTGCGCATGGTGATGGAGCTCGACGGCGAGATCGTCGAGCGCGTCGACCCGCATGTCGGTCTGCTCCATCGCGGCACCGAGAAGCTGATCGAGTACAAGACCTATCTCCAGGCGCTGCCCTATTTCGACCGGCTCGACTATTGCTCGCCGCTGGCGATGGAGCACAGCTACGTCCTGGCGATCGAGAAGCTGCTCCAGCTCGAAGTGCCGCTTCGCGCGCAATATCTGCGGGTGTTCTTCGCCGAGCTGACCCGCATCTGCAACCACATGCTCAACATCGGCGCGCACGTCATGGACGTCGGCGCGATGACCCCGAACCTGTGGCTGTTCGAGATTCGCGAGGACTGCCTCAACTTCTTCGAGCGCGCCTCGGGGGCCCGCATGCACGCGGCCTGGTTCCGCCCGGGCGGCGTCCACCAGGACGTGCCGCTCAAGCTGCTGACCGACATCGGCGACTGGCTCGACGATCGCATGCCGCGCCTGTTCGAGGACGCGGTGTCGCTGTTCGCCGACAACCGCATCTTCAAGCAGCGCAACGTCGACATCGGCGTGGTCAGCAAGGAGGATGCGCTCGCCTGGGGTTTCTCGGGGCCGATGATCCGCGCCGCGGGCATCCCGTGGGACATCCGCAAGGCGCAGCCCTACGACGTCTACGACCGCATGGACTTCGAGATCCCGATCGGCACCAAGGGCGACTGCTACGACCGCATCATGGTCCGCATCGAGGAGGTGCGGCAGTCGGCCCGGATCATGAAGCAGTGCCTGAACGAGATGCCCGAAGGGCCGATCGCCAGCCTCGACCGCAAGGTCGTCCCGCCCAAGCGCGGCGAGATGAAGCGATCGATGGAAGCGCTGATCCACCATTTCAAGCTCTACACCGAGGGCTTCCACGTCCCCGCCGGCGACGTCTATGTCGCGACCGAGAGCCCGAAGGGCGAGTTCGGGGTGTATCTGGTCTCCGACGGCAGCAACAAGCCCTATCGCTGCAAGATCCGGCCGACCGCGTTCAGCCATCTCCAGGCGATGGACTTCATGATGAAGGGGCACATGCTCGCCGACACCACCGCCGTCCTCTCGGCGATCGACGTCGTGTTCGGGGAGTGCGACCGGTGAGCAGGCTCGCAACCGCCGAGGCGATGATCGCGCATTACAACGCGCAGGACGCCGACGCCTATGTCGCGCTGATGACCGACGATGCGGCCGAGGCGGGCTATCGGGGTGCGGTCGTGCGCGACGGCAAGGAAGGCGTTCGCGCGGGCCTCAAGGCGATGTTCGCCGAGTTCCCCGAGAACCGCGCCGACATCCTCTCCGGCTACCAGCTCGGCGACTATGTCGTGCTGCACGAGCAGGTGTTCCGCTCGTCGACCGCCGAGCCGTTCGAGGTGATGAGCATCTACAGTTTCGAAGGCGACAAGGTGTCGCGCGTGGAGTTCGTGCGCTGATGGCCGACGCAGCCCATATCCCCGACGAAGCCGAGACCCGCGCGCGCTGGGGCGGATTCGCCTGGACCGCCGAGAATGCCGAGCAGGCCGGGAAGATCATCGCCCGCTATCCGCCGGGCCGCCAGCAGTCGGCGGTGATGCCGCTGCTCGACCTCGCCCAGCGCCAGGTCGGCGCCGAGACGCAGACCCAGGGCTGGCTGCCGATCCCGGTGCTGGAATATATCGGCGCGCAGCTCGGCATGGCCTATATCCGCGTGCTCGAGGTCGCCAGCTTCTACACCATGTACAATCTGGCGCCGGTCGGCCGCTACCATGTCCAGGTGTGCGGGACGACGCCGTGCATGCTGCGCGGTTCGGACGACGTGCTCGACGCCTGCGCCAGGAAGGGCCTGAAGAAGGGTGCGACGACCCCCGACGGGCTGTTCACCCTGACCGAGGTCGAGTGCCTGGGCGCCTGCGCCAACGCGCCGATGGTCCAGATCAACGACGACAATTACGAAGACCTCACCTTCGAGACGACCACCGCGATCCTCGAGGCGCTTGCCCGGGGCGAGCAGCCGAAGGTCGGCCCGCAGATCGAGCGCCAGACGAGCTGCCCCGAGGGCGGCCCGACCACGCTCAAGGAGATGGTCGGCGAGAATCACGATTATCGCGGCCGCTGGCCGGTAGCGGGGGATGTTCCGGCATGAGCGGCCTGATCGCCATCATCGTCACGATCGTCCTGGCGGTCATCCTGATCAAGGTGACCTTCAAGCTGCTCGGCATCGCCATTGCCATCGCGATCGGCGTCGCGGTCTATTTCATCGCGGCGAAATTCTTCGGGAAGTCGGCATGACGCGATTTTCCCAAGCCGTCATGCCAGCGAAGGCTGGCATCTCGTGCGTCCCGGACGCGCGCTATTCTCCTGAGACCCCAGCCTCCGCTGGGGTGACGCTTTTCATTGGGGGTAGTCGTCGTGCTTGACGACAAGGATCGCATCTTCACCAACGTCTACGGGTTCCAGCCCTGGAACCTCGAGGCGGCGCGCAAGCGCGGCGACTGGGACGACACCAAGGCGCTGATGGCGCGCGGCCAGGACCAGATCATCGAGGATATCAAGGCGTCGGGCCTGCGCGGCCGCGGCGGCGCCGGCTTCCCGACCGGCATGAAGTGGAGCTTCATGCCCAAGGAGCCCAAGCCCGGCAAGCCGAGCTTCCTGGTGATCAACGCCGACGAATCCGAGCCCGGCTCGTGCAAGGACCGCGAGATCATCCGCCACGATCCGCACAAGTTGATCGAGGGTGCGCTGATCGCCGGCTTCGCGATGCGCGCGCGGGCGGCCTATATCTACATCCGCGGCGAGTTCATCTTCGAGGCGAAGATATTGTTCGCGGCGGTCGAGGAGGCCTATGCCGCCGGCCTGCTCGGCAAGAACGCCGCCGGCTCGGGCTATGATTTCGACGTCTTCGTCCATCGCGGCGCGGGCGCCTATATCTGCGGCGAGGAGACCGCGCAGATCGAGAGCCTCGAGGGCAAGAAGGGCCAGCCGCGGCTGAAGCCCCCCTTCCCGGCGGGCGCGGGCCTCTATGGCTGCCCGACCACGGTCAACAACGTCGAATCGATCGCGGTGGCGCCGACCATCCTGCGGCGCGGCGCGGCCTGGTTCGCCGGCATCGGCCGCGAGGGCAACAAGGGCACCAAGCTCTTCCAGATCTCGGGCCATGTGAACAAGCCCTGCGTCGTCGAGGAAGAGATGGGCATCTCCTTCCGCGAGCTGATCGAGACCCATGCCGGCGGCATCCGCGGCGGCTGGGACAATCTGCTCGCGGTGATCCCGGGCGGCTCGTCGGTGCCGCTGGTGCCCGCCGCGCAGATCATGGACGCGCCGATGGACTTCGACGGATTGAAGGCGCTCGGCTCGGGGCTCGGCACCGCCGCCGTGATCGTCATGGACAGGTCGACCGACATCGTCCGCGCGATCAGCCGCCTGTCCTATTTCTACAAGCATGAGAGCTGCGGCCAGTGCACGCCGTGCCGCGAGGGCACCGGCTGGATGTGGCGCGTCATGGAGCGGCTGCGCACCGGCGAGGCGCGGGTCGACGAGATCGACACGCTGCTCGACGTCACCAAGCAGGTCGAGGGTCATACCATCTGCGCCCTGGGCGATGCGGCCGCCTGGCCGATCCAGGGCCTGTTGCGTCATTTCCGTCCCGAGGTGGAGCGCCGTATCCGGGAGCGGGGCAATGATGGCGGCGCGTTGATGGAGGCTGCCGAATGAAACGGATCATGCTTGCTGTCATGGCCGCCGGCGCGACGATCGCCCCCGCCGCCACGCCCGCTTATGCGGCCACGCTCAGCGCCGATGTCGCGCTGACCGGCCACAAGGTCGCCAAGTGCCTCTACGCCAAGCGCCGCGCCGACGTCGTCGGCGCGCTCGGCACGAGCAACGAGGCCGACTTCCAGCGCTATTACAAAACCCTGACGCGCAGCCAGCAATGCCGCGACATCGGCGTCCAGTCGGCCGAGGTCGAGGGCGCGGCGGTGGTCGTTCCCGCCGACATCCTGCGTGGCATGCTGGCCGAGCAGGCGCTGGCCGACAGCGCGAAGTTCCGCGCGCTGCAGCCGGTGCAGGGCGAAACCAGCTACCAGCGGCCGTGGTTCGCCGCGACCGGCCGCAACCCGACCGTCGACGAGATGGCGGTGTGCACGGTCGACCAGAACCCGGCCGGCGTCCGCGAACTGATCGATGCGAAGCCCGAGGGCGATGCCGAGCTCGGCGCGGTCCGTGCGCTCAGCGCGACGCTCGGCGCCTGCCTGCCGCAAGGCGCCACCCTGTCGGCCAACCGCCAGTCGCTGCGCGCGGCGCTGGCTGACGCGCTTTACCAGCGCGCAACCGCCTCGGCGCTCGCCAGCAAGTGATGCGGCTGGCGGCATCCACGACGGCCGGCCTGACGGCAGCGGCGATCGCGGCTTCCGCGATCCTGCCGCTGTCGGACGTCCGGGCGCAGCGTTTGCCGATGTCCCCCGAGCAGTCGCGGCGTGCGTCGCGCGCCTTCGTGACCTGCACGGTGGATCGCCGCCGCGAAATAGCGACCCATTATCTGGCCGCCACCGATGCCACCGATTTCGCGAAGTGGCGCGACCGGCTGTTCGACAATGTCCGGTGCGGGATGAAGGATTTTCCCACGGTCGCCAGCGGTTTCCGGATGACCTACATTCCGGTCGACGTCGAACGTGGTTTCGTGGCGGAGCAGTTGATTGCCGTGGGTCGCGTGGCCCTGGTTGCCGAGCCGGAACCGATCGGAACCTTCGACGGTCGCTGGTCCGGCGTTTCGGGACGTGCGCCGGCGGTGGACGAAATGGCCGGTTGCGCGGCGTCGGTCCGTCCCGCCGACCTGATCGCGCTGCTCCGGACCGAACCGGACAGCGAGGCGGAAAAGACGGCTTTTGCCGGTCTGGGTGATCTGTTCGGGCAATGCCTGGTCACGGGTGCCAAGTTGCAGGCCAATCGTCTGTCGCTCCGCGCCGCACTCGCCGAAGCTTTGTATCGCAGGGCCGCCCGCCAGGCCCCAATTTCTACCGCAGGAACGCAATAATGCCCAAGCTGACCGTAGACGGGATCGAAGTCGAAGTCCCCGCCGGTGCCACGGTGCTCCAGGCCTGCGAAGCCGCGGGCAAGGAGATTCCGCGCTTCTGTTACCATGAGCGGCTGTCGATCGCCGGCAATTGCCGCATGTGCCTGGTCGAGGTGAAGCCCGGGCCGCCGAAGCCGCAGGCGTCGTGCGCGCTGCCCGCCGCCGACAAGCAGGAGGTGTTCACCCAGTCGGCGATGGTCAAGAAGGCGCGCGAGGGGGTGATGGAGTTCCTCCTCATCAACCACCCGCTCGATTGTCCGATCTGCGACCAGGGCGGCGAGTGCGATCTGCAGGACCAGTCGGTCGCCTATGGCAAGGGGCAGAGCCGCTTCACCGAGAACAAGCGCGCCGTCACCGACAAATATATGGGCCCGATCGTCAAGACGACGATGACCCGCTGTATCCAGTGCACGCGCTGCGTCCGCTTCGCCGAGGAGGTCTCGGGGATCGAGGAGATCGGGGCGATCGGCCGCGGCGAGAATATGCAGATCACCTCCTATCTCGAACATGCGGTGACCAGCGAGCTGTCGGGCAATGTCGTCGACCTCTGCCCGGTCGGTGCGCTGACGAGCAAGCCCTATGCCTTCGAGGCGCGGCCCTGGGAGCTCAAGAAGACCCTCGGCATCGACGTGATGGACGCGGTCGGCACCAATGTCCGCTTCGACAGCCGCGGCCGCCAGGTGCTGCGCGTGCTGCCGCGCATCAACGAGGACGTGAACGAGGAATGGGCGTCGGACAAGACGCGCCACGCCGTCGACGGCCTCGTCCGCCGCCGTCTCGACAAGCCCTATGTCCGCAAGGCCGGCAAGCTGGTCGAGGCGAGCTGGCAGGAGGCCTTCGCCGCGATCAAGGCCGTCAGGGCGGGTTCGTCGGTCGCCGCGATCGCCGGCGACCAGCTCGACTGCGAGACGATGTACGCCGCGAAGGCGCTGCTCGCGAGCATGGGCTCGACCCTGCTCGAAGGTCGCCAGACCGGCATGGACTACGACACGTCGAGCCTCGCCGCGGTGAACTTCAACAGCACGATCGCGGGCATCGAGACCGCCGACGCGATCCTGCTGGTCGGAACCAACCTCCGCTGGGAGGCGCCGCTGATCAACACCCGCGTCCGCAAGGCGGTGAAGCGCGGGGCGAAGGTCTTCGCGATCGGCGAGGAGCTCAACCTCACCTATCGCACCGAGTGGCTCGGCAACGACCTGGGTCTGCTCGGCCAGCTGCCCGACGCGGTGACCGAGGCCTTCGCCAAGGCCGAGCGCCCGGCGCTGATCGTCGGCGGCGGCGCGCTGAAGGCCGGGGCGCAGGGCGCCACCCTCGCGCTGGCCGGCCCGCTCGGCCTGATCCGGGACGGCTGGAACGGCTATAACGTCGTCCATCTCGCCGCCGCGCGGATGGGCGGGTTGATGCTCGGCTATGCGCAGAAGGGCGGCGTCGCCGACCTCGCCGCAGCCGCGCCGAAGCTGCTGTTCCTGCTCGGCGCCGACGACGTCGACGCCACGAAGTTCGCGAAGAGCCTGAAGGTCTATATCGGTCATCATGGCGATGCCGGCGCGGCCGCGGCCGACGTGATCCTGCCGGGCGCGGCCTATACCGAGAAGCCCGGCACCTATGTGAACACCGAGGGCCGCGTCCAGCGGGGCGACCGCGCCGTCTTCCCACCGGGCGACGCCCGCGAGGACTGGGCGATCCTGCGCGCGCTGAGCGAGGTGCTCGGCCACAAGCTGCCGTTCGACAGCTTCGACGCGCTGCGCGCCGCGATGGTCGCCGAGGTGCCCGCGCTGGGCATCGAGGGCCTCGCCGCCTATGCATGGTCGGCACCCGCGCTCGCCGCCACCGCGTCGGGCCCGGTGGGCTATCCGGTCAAGGATTTCTACCTGACCAACCCGATCGCGCGCGCCAGCGACACGATGCAGCGCTGCTCGGCCGAACTCCTCCATGGGCAGAGCTTCGCGGAGGCCGCGGAATGAACCTTCTCCCCCATTTCGTCATCCCAGCGAAGGCTGGGATCTCGTGCGGCTCAAGCGCGTCGATCTCGCCGGAGGCGCCAGCCTTCGCCGGGGTGACGGCAGCGGAGTGCGCCGCATGACCGCTCTCTTCCAGAGCTGGGGCCTGCCGTACGACTGGGCCTGGTTCGCCTCGACCATCATCGGCATCCTCGTCATCGCGCTGCCGCTGATGCTCGCGGTGGCGATGATCATCTATGCCGACCGCAAGATCTGGGCGGCGATGGCGCTGCGCCGCGGGCCGAACGTGGTCGGCCCGTGGGGCCTGCTGCAGAGCTTCGCCGACGGCGCCAAGGTGTTCCTCCAGGAAACCATCATCCCGGCGGCCGCGAACAAGGGGCTGTTCATCCTCGCGCCGATCATCACCTTCACGGTCGCACTGATCGTCTGGGCGGTGATCCCCTTCGCGCCGGGCGTGGTGCTCGCCGACATCAACATCGGCCTGCTCTACATCCTCGCGGCGTCGTCAATCGGCGTCTACGGCGTGATCATCGCGGGCTGGGCGTCCAACTCCAAATATCCCTTCTACTCGGCGCTCCGCGCGGCGGCGCAGATGGTCAGCTACGAGGTCTCGATCGGCTTCGTGCTGATCTCGGTCGTGCTGTGGACCGGCAGCTTCAACATGTCGGCGATCGTCGAGGGACAGCGCGCCCATGTGTTCGGCTTCATCAACGGCTATGGCTTCAACCCGCTGCTCTTCCCGATGGCGGTGGTGTTCCTGATCTCGGCGATGGCGGAGACGGCCCGTGCGCCGTTCGACCTGACCGAGGCCGAATCGGAGCTCGTCGCGGGCTACCAGACCGAATATTCGTCGATGGCCTTCGCGCTGTACTGGCTCGGCGAATATGCCAACGTCATCCTGATGTGCGGCCTCAACGCGATCCTGTTCTGGGGCGGCTGGCTGCCCCCGGTCGACTGGGCACCGCTCTACATGGTACCGGGCATCGTCTGGTTCTTCGCCAAGCTGCTGTTCTTCTTCTTCGTCTTCTCCTGGGTGAAGGCGACGGTCCCGCGCTACCGCTACGACCAGCTGATGCGGCTGGGCTGGAAGATCTTCCTGCCGCTGTCGCTGTTCTGGGTTTTCCTTGTTTCGGGGTGGCTGATGCTCACCCGCTACGGAGTCTGAGATGAGCCTCGCGCACATCATCAAGTCGTTCACGCTCTGGGAGTTCGTGAAGGCGCACTGGCTGACCCTGAAGTATTTCTTCAAGGCCAAGGCGACGATCAACTATCCCTATGAGAAGAACCCGCTCTCCCCGCGCTTCCGCGGCGAGCACGCGTTGCGCCGCTACCCGAACGGCGAGGAACGCTGCATCGCGTGCAAGCTGTGCGAGGCGGTGTGCCCGGCGCAGGCGATCACGATCGAGGCCGAGCCGCGCGACGACGGCTCGCGCCGCACCACCCGCTACGACATCGACATGACCAAGTGCATCTTCTGCGGCTTCTGCCAGGAAGCCTGCCCGGTCGACGCGATCGTCGAGGGTCCGAACTTCGAATATTCGACCGAGACGCGCGAAGAACTCATCTACGACAAGGCCAAGCTGCTCGCCAATGGCGACCGCTGGGAACCGGCGCTTGCCGCCAACCTTGCCGCCGATGCGCCGTACCGTTAAGCGCCAGCCGTTCGCGAAGGGGCACTGAGAAAGCCGTGATCCAGACCATAGCCTTCTATCTGTTCGCCACGCTGGTGATCGCGTCCGGGACGCTCACCATCCTGGCGCGCAACCCCGTGCACAGCGTGCTGTGGCTCATCCTCGCCTTCTTCAACGCGGCGGGCCTGATGATCCTGGTCGGTGCCGAGTTCATCGCGATGCTGCTCGTGATTGTCTATGTCGGCGCGGTCGCGGTGCTGTTCCTGTTCGTCGTGATGATGCTCGACATCGACTTCGCCGAGTTGCGCGCGGGCTTCGCCCAATATCTGCCGTTCGGCGTGCTGCTGGTGCTGGTGCTCGCCGCGGAGATGATCTTCGCGGTCGGCGCCTGGTCGGCCGGCGGGGTCGACATGGGGACGCGCGTCGCGCCGACCCCGTCCGAAGTGCCCAATATCGAGGCGCTCGGGACGCTCATCTACACGCGCTATCTCTATATCTTCGAAGGCGCGGGCCTCGTCCTGCTCGTCGCGCTGATCGGCGCGATCGTCCTCACCCACCGCACCCGCGGCGGCGTGAAGGCGCAGAACGTCAGCGCGCAGAACATGCGCCGGCCCGAAGACGCCACGCGCAACGTCAAGCCGGCCGTCGGCCAGGGGGTGGAGCTGTGACGCTTCGCGTTTTGATCCTGCAGCCCGCTAAGGGCGCATCGCGTGGGAGGGCTTCGGCATGATCGGGCTCCAGCATTATCTGGTCGTCTCGGCGATCCTGTTCGTGATGGGGGTGTTCGGTATCTTCCTCAACCGGAAGAACGTCATCATCATCCTGATGGCGATCGAGCTGATCCTGCTGTCGGTGAACATCAATTTCGTCGCCTTCTCCGCCTATCTGGGCGACCTGGTCGGCCAGGTCTTCGCGATGTTCGTGCTGACCGTCGCCGCCGGCGAGGCGGCGATCGGGCTGGCGATCCTCGTCATCTATTTCCGCGGCCGCGGCACCATCGCGGTCGACGACATCAACCGGATGAAGGGGTGATGGTGACTATCTCCGTCATGCTGGCGAAGGCTGGCATCGCGTGCGGCTCCTGCGCGCGCATCTCTCCTGAGATCCCGGCCTTCGCCGGGACGACGTCTGTGGAAGCGGGGGCCGTTCGGGCATGATCACGCTCATCGTCTTCCTGCCGCTGCTCGCGGCGATCGTCGCCGGGCTCGGCAACCGCATGCTCGGCAACCTCGTCGCCAAGAGCATCACCACCGGCGCGCTGTTCCTGTCCTGCGCGCTGAGCTGGCCGGTGTTCGTCAGCTTCCTGACCGGCGCCGCGACCGCGCATGTCGTGCCGGTGCTGACCTTCATCAACTCGGGCGACCTGATGGTCGACTGGGCGCTCAGGGTCGACACGCTGACCGCGGTGATGCTGGTGGTCGTGACGACCGTCTCGAGCCTCGTCCACCTCTACAGCTGGGGCTATATGGCGGAGGACCCGAGCCAGCCTCGCTTCTTCGCCTATCTGTCGCTGTTCACCTTCGCGATGCTGATGCTCGTGACCTCGGACAGCCTGGTCCAGATGTTCTTCGGCTGGGAAGGCGTCGGCCTCGCCTCCTACCTCCTCATCGGCTTCTGGTACCAGAAGCCCTCGGCCAACGCCGCCGCGATCAAGGCCTTCGTGGTCAACCGGGTCGGCGACTTCGGCTTCTCGCTCGGCATCTTCGGCACCTTCCTGGTGTTCGGCACGGTCTCGATCCCCGAGATCCTGGCCGCCGCGCCGGGCTATGCCGATGCGTCGATCGGCTTCCTCGGCGCGCGGGTCGACCTGATGACGCTGCTCTGCCTGCTGCTGTTCGTCGGCGCGATGGGCAAGTCGGCGCAGCTCGGCCTCCACACCTGGCTTCCCGACGCGATGGAGGGCCCGACCCCGGTGTCGGCGCTGATCCATGCCGCGACGATGGTCACGGCCGGCGTGTTCATGGTCTGCCGCCTGTCGCCGATGTTCGAGGTCAGCCCGACCGCGATGCATGTCGTCGCCTATGTCGGCGCGGCCACCGCCTTCTTCGCGGCGACGGTCGGCACGACCCAGACCGACATCAAGCGGGTGATCGCCTATTCGACCTGCTCGCAGCTCGGCTACATGTTCATGGCGGCGGGCGTCGGCGCCTATGGCGCGGCGATGTTCCACCTGTTCACCCACGCCTTCTTCAAGGCGCTGCTGTTCCTCGGCGCGGGCTCGGTGATCCATGCGATGCATCACGAGCAGGACATGCGCCATTATGGCGGCCTGTGGAAAAGGATTCCCTGGACCTTCGCGGCGATGACCGCGGGCACGCTGGCGATCACGGGCGTCGGCATCGCGGGCGTGTTCGGCTTCGCGGGCTTCTATTCGAAGGACGCGATCATCGAGGCGGCGTTCGCCAGCGGATCGACCTCGGGTGGGATCGCCTTCGCGGTCGCGGTGGTCGCGGCGCTGCTGACCAGCTTCTATTCGTGGCGGCTCGTCTTCCTGACCTTCTTCGGCAAGCCGCGCTGGGCGGGCTCCGAGCATATCCAGCATGCGGTGCACGATGCGCATGGCCACGGCCATGACCATGACGCACCCGCGGACGAGGATGCCGGGCACGATCCGCACGCGCAGGACGATCATGGCCATGGTCATGCCGCGCACGGCCACGGCCATGGCGGCGCGGTGGAGGGCGACCTCGGCTATCATCCCCATGAAAGCCCGGCGCCGATGATGATCCCGCTGGTCGTGCTGTCGATGGGGGCGATCTTCGCGGGCTGGTTCTTCGCCCCGTGGTTCCTCGATCCCGAGAAGGGCGCCGCCTTCTGGGCGGGCAGCATCGCCTTCGACGCCCATCTGATGCACGCGATGCACGGCATTCCGGCGTTCGCCAAGCTGTCGGCGACGATCGTGATGCTGATCGGCCTGGCGATCGCGATCTGGGCCTATGTGCTCGACCGCACGATACCGGGCCGCTTCACGTCGCAATTCCACGTGCTGTACGACTTCCTGCTGCACAAATGGTATTTCGACGAACTCTATCATTATCTGTTCGTCGTCCCGGCCTTCTGGCTCGGCCGCTTCTTCTGGAAGAAGGGCGACCAGGGCACGATCGACCGGTTCGGCCCCAACGGCGTCGCCGCGCTGGTGGTGCGGGCCGGCACCGCCGCCCGCGCCGCGCAGTCGGGCTATCTTTATACATATGCGCTGGTGATGCTGCTCGGCCTTGCCGCCGCGGCGACCTGGGCGATGGTGGGCTGACGCGATGGGCTTTCCTATCCTTTCCGTGATGATCGCGCTGCCGCTGGTGGCGGCGCTGGCCTGCCTGTTCGCGGGGGCGAAGGGGGCACGCTGGATCGCGCTGGTCGCGACCCTGGT
The DNA here is from genome assembly GCF_001428605.1 of Sphingomonas sp. Root720. GTDB lineage: Bacteria > Pseudomonadota > Alphaproteobacteria > Sphingomonadales > Sphingomonadaceae > Rhizorhabdus. Next base: position 229,973 of record NZ_LMID01000012.1, on the reverse strand, counting down.
GAACCTCGGCCTCGGCATCCTGCTGTGGCATTGCTACGAGATCGGCGGCGCCCAGTGGCAGTTCACCGAGAATGTCGCGCTGTTCGGGCGCTTCGCCTGGGCGCTCGGCATCGACGGCATCGCGCTGCTGCTGATCGTCCTGTCGGTGTTCCTGATGCCGATCTGCATCGCCGCCTCCTGGGAGGCGATCGAGAAGCGCGTGCCCGAATATATGGCCGCCTTCCTGCTGATGGAAACGCTGATGATCGGCGTGTTCGCGGCGCAGGACCTGTTCCTGTTCTACATCTTCTTCGAAGCCGGCCTGATCCCGATGTACCTGATCATCGGCATCTGGGGCGGCGCCGACCGCATCTACGCCAGCTACAAATTCTTCCTCTACACGCTGCTCGGATCGGTGCTGATGCTGATCGCGATGCTGTGGATGGTGAACGAGGCCGGCACCACCTTCATCCCCGCGCTGATGGCCTACGACTTCCCGCCGCAGGCGCAGACCTGGCTGTTCCTGGCCTTCTTCGCCTCCTTCGCGGTGAAGATGCCGATGTGGCCGGTCCACACCTGGCTGCCCGACGCGCACGTCCAGGCGCCGACCGCGGGTTCGGTCATCCTGGCCGGCGTGCTGCTGAAGATGGGCGGCTACGGCTTCATCCGCTTCTCGCTGCCGATGTTCCCGGTCGCCAGCGCCGAGCTGATGTGGCTGGTGATGGGCCTGTCGATGATCGCCGTCGTCGTGACCAGCCTGATCGCGCTGGTGCAGGAGGACATGAAGAAGCTGATCGCCTATTCGTCGGTCGCGCACATGGCCTTCGTGACGATCGGCCTGTTCGCCTTCAACCGGCAGGGCATCGAAGGCGCGCTGATGGTCATGCTCGGTCATGGCCTCGTCTCGGGCGCGCTCTTCCTGTGCGTCGGCGTGATCTACGACCGCATGCACACCCGCGAGATCGCCCGCTATGGCGGCCTGTCGAACAACATGCCCAAATATGCGATGCTGTTCCTGCTGTTCACCATGGCCTCGGTCGGCCTGCCGGGCACGGGCAACTTCGTCGGCGAATTCCTGTCGCTGGTCGGCGCCTATGAGATCTCGTCCTGGGTCGCCTTCGTCGCGACGACGGGCGTGATTCTCGGCGCGGCCTATATGCTCTACCTCTACGCCCGCATCGCTTATGGTTCGGCGCGCACGCCCGAAGCGGCGGCGATGCCCGACCTGACGCCGCGCGAGCTCGCCCTGCTGGTGCCGCTCGCGCTCGCCACGCTGTGGATGGGCGTCTATCCCGAAAGCTTCCTGGCACCGATGCGCAACGACGTCGGCGCGGTGCTCGCCCGCCTGGCGCCGGCCGCGCCGGACAGCGACGCCAAGGTGGCGATCGGTCACTCGAAACCTGCTGCCGCGCACCCGGAGGCGCACCACTGATGTCGATGACCGCCTCCCTCGCTCTCACCGTTCCCGAGCTGATCCTGTCGATCGGCGCGATGCTGCTGCTGATGGTCGCGGCCTTCGGCGGCGACGGCTTCGCCCGCGCGATCGGCTGGGGCGCGGTGGCGCTGTTCGCCGCCGCCGGCTTCGCGCTGACCGGCCCCGCCGGCAACGGCGGCCCGGGCTTCGACGGACTCTACATCGCCGACAGCTTCGCCGCCTTCGCCAAGCTGCTGGTCTACATCTCGGCGGCGGTCTGCGTGATCGTGGCGCCGGGCTTCTTCGACCGGTCGGGCGGCGGCTACCGCGCCGAATATCCGATCCTGATCCTCTTCTCCGCGGTCGGCATGGGGATGATGGTGTCGGCGGGCGACCTGCTGACCCTCTATGTCGGGCTCGAGCTGCAGTCGCTGTCGGCCTATGTGCTGGCCAGCTTCCTGCGCCGCGACACCCGTTCGGCCGAGGCGGGTCTCAAATATTTCGTCCTCGGCGCGCTCGCCTCGGGGATCCTGCTCTACGGCATCTCGCTGATCTACGGCTTTACCGGCACGACGCTGTTCGCCGGCATCTCCGACGCGCTGGCGAAGGGGATCACCACCGGTCAGCTGTTCGGCATGGTATTCATCTTCGCGGGCCTCGCCTTCAAGATCTCGGCGGTGCCGTTCCACATGTGGACCCCCGACGTCTACGAAGGCGCGCCGACCCCGGTCACCGCCTTCTTCGCCTCGGCGCCGAAGGTCGCGGGCATGGCGCTGCTGCTGCGCGTCGCGGTCGAGGCGATGGGCTCGGGCACCGACAGCTGGCGCCAGATCGTGATCTTCGCCGCGCTCGCCTCGACGATCCTCGGCGGCGTCGCCGCGATCGGCCAGAGCAGCATCAAGCGGCTGCTCGCCTATTCGTCGATCAACAATGTCGGCTTCGCGCTGTTCGGCCTCGCCGCCGGCACCGCCGAAGGCGTCGCGGGCACGATGACCTATATGGCGGTCTATGTCGCGATGACCCTGGGCAGCTTCATCTGCGTGCTGCAGATGCGCGGCGCCGACGGCCAGCCGGTCGAGACGATCACCAGCCTGTCGGGCCTGTCGCGCAGCCGTCCCGGCCTCGCCGCGGCCTTCGCGATCTTCATGTTCAGCCTCGCCGGCATCCCGCCGCTGTTCGGCTTCTGGCCCAAATTCCTGGTGTTCGACGCGCTCGTCCGCGCCGGCTTCTGGCCGCTGGCGATGATCGGCATCGCGACCTCGGTGATCGGCGCCTTCTATTATCTGAAGATCGTCAAGACGATCTACTTCGACGACCCCGCGCCCGAATTCGCGCCGGCCGCGTCGAGGCTCGAAGGCGGGCTGATCACCCTCGCGGCGCTCGCCGTCTCGCCGCTCGGCTATCTCGCCATCCCGCTGCTCGACGCGACGAGCATGGCGGCGGCGCGCGCGCTGTTCTGAGCGGCTTGAGCAAAGGCCGTTCGTCCCGGGCGAAGGTGAGGGACCTGGGCTCGCGGAACCTCTCTCGACCGCGGCCGATGGCCGACGTTCGTCCCGGGCGCCTGCCGTGCAGGCCGTCGAGGGGCTCGACACGGACGGAACGGGCGTGACGATGGCGCGACCCATCCGCCACGTCGCCGTCACCGGATCGACCAACGACGACATGATGGCGCTCGCCCGCCAGGGCGCCGCCGAGGGAGCGTGGCTGCGCGCCGACCGGCAGGAGGGCGGGCGCGGGCGACAGGGGCGGCCCTGGGTGTCGCCGCCCGGAAACCTCTATGCCAGCACGCTGGTCCGCCGCCTGGGCGGCGATCCCCCGGCGCCGAGCCTGGCGATGGTCGCGGCGGTCGCGCTCGACGAACTGCTGCAGGCGTGGCTGGGTCCCGACCGGCTCGCGATCAAATGGCCCAACGACCTGCTCGTCGACGGCGCCAAGATCTCGGGCATATTGCTCGAGGGTGCCGAGGATGCGGTGGTGGTCGGCATCGGCGTCAACCTTGCCCATCACCCGGAGGCGATCGACCGTCCGGCGACGAGTCTCGCCGCGCTCGGCCTGTCGCCGCCCGATCCGGCCGATTTCGCCGCCGAACTGGCGACGGTGTTCGCCGCCTGGCTGGCGCGCTGGCGGGGCGAGGGCCTTGGCGTGGTGCTCGCCCGCTGGCAGGCGCGCGCGCATCCGCCCGGCACCGCGCTCAGCGTGCGCGCGCCCGAGGGGACGCTCGAAGGGCTCTATGACGGCCTCGCCGCCGACGGGGTGCTGCGCCTGCGGGGCGCCGACGGGCGCATCCATCTCGTGCACGCCGGCGACGTTTTCCTGCTATAGCCCGCCCGGACAGAAGGACTCGGACGAAGCATGCTGCTTGCGATCGACGCTGGTAATACCAATATCGTGTTCGCGCTGGTCGACCCCGGATCGAGTCCGGGGCAGGCGGGCGGGGCGATCGTCGCGCGCTGGCGGATCGCCACCGACGCGCGCCGGACCGCCGACGAATATGCGGTGTGGCTTCACCAGCTGCTCCAGCTCGAAGGCCATGACCGGTCGGCGATCGAGGCGGTGATCATCGCGACGGTGGTGCCGCGCGCGCTCCACAATCTCGAGGTGCTCGCATCGAAATATTTCGGGGTCGAGGCCCTGGTCGCCGGCCGGCCGCCGGTCGAATGGGGGATCACCCTCGACGTCGACGAGCCGCAGAATGTCGGCGCCGACCGCGCGGTGAACGTGATCGCGGCGCACGCCCGCCATCCGGGCGACCTGATCGTGATCGACTTCGGCACCGCGACCACCTTCGACGTGGTCGACTATAGCGGCGCCTATAAGGGCGGGATCATCGCCCCGGGCATCAACCTGTCGCTCGACGCGCTGGTCGCCGCCGCGGCGAAGCTGCCGCGCATCGCGATCGAGGCGCCCGAGACGGCGAGCGTGATCGGCCGGACGACGCAGGACCAGATGCTCATCGGCATCTATTTCGGCTATGTCGCGATGATCGAGGGGCTGGTCGCGCGCATGAAGGCGGAAGTGGGCCGCCCCGCCAGGGTGGTCGCCACCGGCGGCCTCGCCACATTGTTCGAACGGCATGTGAAGCTGTTCGACAGCATCGAACCGGATCTGACGATCCAGGGGCTCGGCATCATATATGATCGCCTCAAGGCCAAGACGTGAACAGATTGGACAAAAACCTACAGTGACGAAACCCGGTAACGAACTGCTCTTCCTGGCGCTTGGCGGCTCCGGGGAGATCGGCATGAACGTCAATCTCTATGGCACCCAGGGCAAATGGGTGATGGTCGACCTCGGCCTGACCTTCGCCGACCCCGGCTATCCGGGGGTCGAGCTGATCCTGCCCGACCTCGCCTTCATCGAGGAACGCGCCAACGACCTGCTCGGCGTGGTGCTGACCCATGGCCATGAGGACCATATCGGCGCGATCCCCTATCTCGCCGCCGATCTCGGCGTGCCGCTCTACGCGACCAGGTTCACCGCCGAGCTGATCAAGGGAAAGCTCGACGAGGAAGGGCTGACCGGCAAGGTCGAGCTCCGCGTGATCGAGAATGAGGGCAGCTTCCAGCTGGGCCCGTTCGGCTTCACCTATGTCCCGCTCGCCCATTCGATCCCAGAGGGCAACGCGCTGCTGATCGAGACGCCCTATGGCCGCGTCTTCCACACCGGCGACTGGAAGATCGACGCCGCGCCGCTGCTCGGCGTGCCGTCGACCGCCGAGGAACTGACCGCGATCGGCGACAAGGGCATCCTCGCGCTGGTCTGCGATTCGACCAACGTCTTCAACGAGGAGGCGTCGGGGTCCGAGGCCGACGTCCGCAAGGGCCTCGACGAGGTGATCGGCGCGTGCAAGGCGCGGGTGCTGGTGACGACCTTCGCGTCGAACGCGGCGCGGCTCCAGACGCTGGGCGAGGTCGCGCAGGACACCGGCCGCAAGCTCTGCGTCGCCGGCCGCTCGCTCGACCGCATCATCCGCGTCGCCAAGGCGAGCGGCTATCTCAAGCATTTCCCGCCGCTGATCGACGTCGACGAGGCGATGCGCCTGCCGCCGAAGGAGGTGATGATCATCGCCACCGGCGGCCAGGGCGAGGCGCGCGCCGCGCTGTCGCGGATCGCCTTCGACAGCCACCCCATCAAGCTGTCGGCGGGGGACACGGTGGTGTTCTCGTCGAAGCAGATCCCCGGCAACGAGATCGCGATCGGCCGCATCCAGAACGCGCTCGCCGCCAAGCGGATCGACATGGTCACCGACCGGCAGGCCGAGGTCCATGTCTCGGGCCATCCGGGACGGCCCGAGCTCAAGGCGATGTACGAATGGATCCGGCCGGAGATCATCCTGCCGGTCCATGGCGAACTGCGCCACATGGCCGAGCAGGCCCGCTTCGCCAAGGGACTGGGCGTGCCGCACGGCATCGTCCAGTCGAACGGCACGGTCGTCCGCCTCGCTCCCGACGGGCCCAGGGCGATCGGCCAGGAGCGGGTCGGCCGTCTCGTTCTCGACGGCGACGTGATCCTGCCCGCCGACGGATCGACGATGAACGAGCGCCGCCGCGTCGGCCTCTACGGCTTCATCGGGGTCACGATCGCGCTCGACAAGAGCGGGCGGCTGAAGGGCGAGCCCGTCCTCCACCTGCAGGGCCTGCCGGTCGAGGAGGATCGCGGGGATTTCGTCGCCGACGCCTCGGACGCCGCGGCCGACGCGGTGGCCAAGGGCGGGCGCGACGAAGCCAAGCTCAAGGAAGCGGTCCGCCTCGCGGTGCGCCGCCGGGCGACCAGCTGGACCGGCAAGAAGCCGGTGGTCGAAGTGTCGATCATCCGGGTGTAGGAGGCGGCGATGAAGTTCACCTCGATCACCGCGATCTACATGCTGTTCTGGTGGGGCTGCCTGTTCCTGGTGCTGCCCTTCCGGCTGCGCACCGGCGCCGAGCCCGAGGCGTTCGTTCCCGGCCAGGCCGAAAGCGCCCCCCCGCGCTTCTCGATGTGGCGCACGGTGCTGTGGACGACGATCGTCTCCGCCGTCGTCTTCGCGCTGTTCTACGTCAACTATGTGAACGGCTGGATCACCGCCGATTTCTTCGACCTGAGCAGGTTTCGTTAGGGCCGCGGGGCTTTCGCCGCCTTGGGTGCGAAGCTGTCGCCGAAGAAGTCCTTCGCATACCAGCGCGGTGGGGTGTCGGCGTCGGCCATCGCGCGCATGATCCGGTAGTTCGCCTCGGCGAAGCGCGCGCCCGAATCCCAGTCGATCTCCTGGTTCATGTCGTCGCCGGGATGGTGATAGGCACCGCCCAGGAAGGCGCCCCATTGCTTCTCGCCGCCATTGGCGAAGCCGGTGGCGAGGAACACCGCGGGGACGCCCTGCTTGACGAACATATAATGGTCCGACCGGACGAAGATCGTCTCGGCCGGCATCGGATCGGGCGACAGGCCGATTCCCATCGGCGCGACCGCCCCGGCGACGATCGGCCCCAGGGTCGAATGGTCGGCGCCGAAAGCGGTGACGTCGGTGAAGCGGTAGAGCAGCAGCGGCATGTCGAGGTCGACATTGCCGACGATCGCCGAGATCGGCACGCTCGGGTGGCGCGCATAATAGTCGGCGCCGAGCAGACCCTTCTCCTCGGCGGTCGAGGCGAGGAAGATCAGCGAGCGGCGCGGGGCGACCGGGGCCGACGCGGCGGCGCGCGCCACCTCCAGCATCGTCGCGATGCCGGCGGCGTTGTCGAGCGCGCCATTGTTGATGCGGTCGGTATCGGGCGTGTCGCCGGGCCTGGCGGGGGTGATGCCGATATGGTCGAGATGCGCCGACAGTACGACATATTCGGCCTTCAGCGCGGGATCGCTGCCCGGCAGGATCGCCACGACATTGGGGCTGGTCACCCGCTTGGTGCTGCTGTCGCTCTGGATGCGGATGCGGGTCGTGAGCGCGAAGCCCTTCGGCCGCCCGCCCGGCTTGTCGGCCAACGTGCGGATCGCGGCCAGCGTCCGGGGCGCGCCTTCGAACAGCGCCAGCGCGGCGGGCTCGTTGACGGTGGCGGTGATGCGGATGCCGGGCGCCTCGTCGAACGCCTTGCCGTCGGCGCCGACCCAGGCGAAGCTCGGCTCGTCGGCGAAGTGGACGCTCTGTGCCCAGGGCCGGGTCTTCATCGACAGGATCGTGCCGACGCCGACCATGCCGATCGCGCCATGCGCCTGCGCCGCCTGCGCCTTGGTGGCGGCGGCGTGGGCCGCCTCCTCGCTCGGCAGCCCCTTCGGATAGCCGCGCAGGGTGACGACGATCTTGCCCCTGACGTCGAGCCCGGCATAGTCGTCGATGCCCAGCCGCTTGTTCTCGATGCCATAGCCGACGAACACCAGCGGCGCCGAGATGTCGAGCGCCGGCTCGTTGGGGCTGAGGCCGACCAGCACGTCGGTGCCGTGCGTCCAGCGCTGGGTCGCGCCGCCGGGGCCGGTGATGGCGATGCTGCCCGGGGTCGTGCCCGGGTCGGTCTGCTGGAAGGTGATCCGCTGATACCAGCTTCCGCCGTCGCCGCCCGGCTTCAGCCCCAGCGCCTCGAACCGGCTGGCGACATAGCGCGCGGCGATCTCGTGCCCGCGGCTGCCGGTGTCGCGGCCTTCGAGCAGGTCGTCGGCGAGGAAGGCGACGGTGGCGCGGAAGCTCTCGGGCGCGAAGGCGGGATCGTTCTGCGCCTGAGCGGTCGAGGTCGGCGCGCTTGGCGCCTGGGCCGTCAGGGCGATCGGCGATGCGAGCAGGGCGACGGCGGCGAGCGCGCCGATGGCATGAGCGGGTTTCACGGGCTGGAGCCTCTTTTGTCTATACAATAACGGGAGACCCTATCAGCGGCCGGTCCCTTGTCCAGTGCTGGTCGGCCGGGGCCGCGTCACCAGCCGCCGGTTTCCAGCCAGCGCTCGACCATCCCCAGCCGGTCGGACCCCCAGAAGCCTTCTTCGCCGACCCGGACGAAGGGCGCCCCGAACACCCCCTTGGCGATCGCCTCGTCGGTGCGCAGCCGCAGCGCCTCCTTCCATTGCGGATCGCGCGCCGCCGCGGCCAGCCAGGCGCCGTCGAGACCGAGCGCCGCGCCGATCTCGCCGATCCGCTCGGGAGCGGTGATGTCGATCCCCTGGCCGAACAGCGCGCGGAACAGGTCGAGCGCGAATTGCGGCGCGATGGCCGGTGCCGTCGCCTCGACCGCATAATAAGCGCGGGCCGGCGCCACCGACAGGATCGGGAAGCGATCGGGCAGGCGGAAGGGCAGGTCGTGCAGGCGCGACAGGCGCGCCCAGTCGTGGCGGCCATAATCGCCGCGCACCGGCTGCTCGGTCAGCGGCGCCATCCCGGTCAGCTTGAGCATCGCGCCGAGCAGGAACGGCCGCCAGGCCACGGCGCGACCGTGGCGCGCGGCGAGCGGCTCGATCTGGTGCGCGGCGAAATAGGCATAAGGCGAGCTGAAATCGAACCAGAATTCGATCGTCGCGCCGTCGCTGGATTCTGGCGTCGTCATTCTCGTCTCCCGACCGGTGGGCCGTCAGCGCTTCAGCAGGAACACCGCATGTTCGGCGCGCAGGTTCGCGGCCGCCTCGCCGCGCCGCCGGTCGCCCGACAGGAACCAGGCGCGCTCGACGGTGATGCCGCGTTCCTTCACGAAGGCGCGGAAATCGTCGATCGTCAGCTGGTGGATGTTCTGCGTCTCGTACCAGCTGCCCGGCAGCGCCGGGGTGACCGGCATGCGGCCGCCCCAGGCCAGGCTCAGCCGCACCCGCCAATAGGCGAAATTGGGGAAGGAGACGAAGGCGCGGCGGCCGATCCGCATCAGTTCGCCGAGCACCTTGTCGGGCGCGCGGGCGGTCTGCAGCGTCTGGCTGAGGATCGCATAGTCGAAGGCGTTGTCGGGATAGTTGACCAGGTCGGTGTCGGCATCGCCCTGCACCACCGACAGGCCGCGCCCGACCGCGAGGCTGACATTGGCCGGATCGATCTCGATCCCGCGCGCGTCGCAGCCCCGGCCGCGCAGCACGTCCATCAACTCGCCGTCGCCGCAACCGACGTCGAGCACGCGCGAAGCGGGGGCCACGTGCGCGGCGATGATCGCCAGGTCGGGGCGCAGCTCGCTCATCGCGGCGAACCGGAGGGGCGGGCGGGGCTCATGCGGCTTCCCCCGCGCGCAGGAAGCCGTCGACCACCCGGTTGAGCTCGGGCACGTCGAGCAGGAAGGCGTCGTGGCCGAAGGGCGAGCTCAGCTCGACGAAGCTGACGGGCGCGCCAGCGGCGTTGAGCGCATGGACGATCGTGCGCGATTCGGCGGTCGGGTAGAGCCAGTCGGTGTCGAAGCTGACCAGGCAGAAGCGGGTCCCCTTCGATCCCCGGAAGGCGTTGGCGAGCAGGCCGCCATGTTCCTCGGCCAGGTCGAAATAGTCCATCGCCCGGGTGATGTAGAGATAGGAATTGGCGTCGAACCGGTCGACGAAGCTGATCCCCTGGTGGCGCAGATAGGATTCGACCTGGAAGTCGGCGTTGAAGCCGAAGCTCTTGGCGCCGTTGGCGTTGTTCGGGCGCGCCTGCAGGCGGCGGCCGAATTTCTCGGTCAGCCCGGCTTCGGACAGATAGGTGATGTGCGCCGCCATCCGCGCCACCGCGAGGCCGGCGGCGGGCGGGTCGGCCGCGGCGTAATAATCGCCGCCGTTCCATTTGGGATCGGCCATGATCGCCTGGCGGCCGACCTCGTGGAAGGCGATGTTCTGCGCCGAGTGCCGCGCCGCGCCGGCGATCGCGACCGCCGAGCGGACCCGCTCGGGATAGGTCGCCGCCCATTGCAGCACCTGCATCGCGCCCATCGATCCGCCCACCGCCGCCGCCAGCGTGCCGACGCCGAGATGGTCGAGCAGCATCGCCTGCGCGCGGACCATGTCGCGGATCGTGATGACCGGGAAGCGCATCGCATAGGGGGTGCCCGTCGCCGGATCGAGCGTGGCCGGCCCCGAGCTGCCGAGGCAGCTGCCCAGCACATTGGCGCAGACGATGAAGTGGCGCGCCGGATCGATCGGCTTGCCCGCCCCGACCATGCGCGTCCACCAGCCCGGCTTGCCGGTGATCGGATGGGTCGAGGCGACATGCTGGTCGCCGGTCAGCGCGTGGCAGATCAGGATCGCGTTCGATCCGTCCCCGTTCAGGCTGCCATAGGTTTCATAGGCGATCTCGACCGGCGCCAGCCTGGCGCCGCCGTCCAGCCTCAGCGGGCCGGGCAGGGTCGCGGAACGGGCGAGGCCGAAGCGGCTGTCGTCGGTCATGGACTTTCGGCGCTAGGACGGGGCCGGGGGAGTGTCAATGAGGGGACGGGCGGTGCCGTCACCTCCTTCCGTCATGCCAGCGGAGGCTGGCATCCATGTCTGTTGTCTTCTCAGGTGCCATCTGGCCGATAAGAGACATGGACCCCAGCCTGCGCTGGGGTGACGTGCTTGGGGGAAGAGGCACCGCAAGCATTGCGGCCCGTCCCCTTCCCCCGTAAAGCGCGCGCATGACCAAGACCCTCGCGCCCAAGCCCTGGATCGAAGCGATCGCCCCCTATGTGCCGGGGCGGTCGGCCACCGACGACGGCCGCAAGGTCGCCAAGCTCTCCTCGAACGAGAATCCGCTGGGCACCAGCGAGGCGGCGCGCGCCGGCTTCGCCGCCGGGGCCGCCTCGCTCGAGCGCTATCCCGACGCGTCGGCGGCGGCGCTGCGCGAGGCGATCGCCGCCGCGCATGGCGGGCTCGATCCCGCGCAGGTCATCTACGGCACCGGATCGGACGAGATCCTCCACCTCGCCGCCGGCGCCTATGCCGGCCAGGGCGACGAAATCCTGTACGCGCGCTACGGCTTCGCGGTCTATCCGATCGCGGCGCAGCGGGTCGGCGCGGTGCCGGTGCAGGCGCCCGACCGCGACTATGCGACCGACATCGATGCGATGATCGCGCATATCACGCCGCGCACGCGGGTGATCTTCCTTGCCAATCCGAACAACCCGACCGGCACCTATGCGCGCCGCGAGGAGATTGCGCGCCTCCACGCCGCGACCCCGGCCGACTGCCTGCTGGTGATCGACCAGGCCTATGCCGAATATCTCGAGCCAGACGAGGACGATGGCGGCCTCGCGCTGGCGCGGTCGGCGCCCAACGTGCTCGTCACGCGGACCTTCTCGAAGATCTACGGCCTCGCCGCCGAACGGATCGGCTGGGGCTATGCCGGCGCGCCGGTGATCGAGGCGCTGCACCGCATCCGCGCGCCGTTCAACGTGACGACCGCCGGGCAGATGGCGGCGATCGCGGCGCTGGGCGACACCGGCTTCGTCGAGCGCAGCCGCGCGCACAATGCACGGTGGCGCGCCTGGTTCGAGGGCGAGATAGCGGGCCTCGGCAACCAGGGCCTGCGCACGGTACCGAGCAAGGCCAATTTCTCGCTGGTCCTTTTCGAGGGCGAACTGACCGCCGAGCAGGCCTATAAAGGGCTGATGGACGCGGGCTATATCGTCCGCTGGCTGCCGGGGCAGGGCCTGCCCCAGGCGCTGCGCATCACCATCGGCACCGAGGAGGAGATCCGCGGGCTGATGGCGGTGATCCGGACGCTGGCCGGGGCGGCGGGCTGATGCTGCCCTTCGCGCGGGTCACGATCGTCGGGCTGGGGCTGATCGGCTCCTCGATCGCGCGCGCGGTCCAGGCGCAGATGCCGACGGTGCGGCTGACCGGCCACGACGCCAGCCCCGAGGTGCGCGAGCGCGCGCGCCAGATCGGCTTCTGCGACGACGTCACCGACACGGCGGGCGCGGCGGTGGTCGATGCCGATCTCGTCATCTTCTGCGTGCCGGTCGGGGCGATGGCGGCGGCGGCGGCGGAGATCGCCGACGACCTGCCCGCCGACGCGATCGTCAGCGACGTCGGCTCGTCGAAGGAAAGCGTGCTCGCGGCGCTCGGCGGCGCGCTTCCGGGCGCGACGATCATCCCCGCCCATCCCGTCGCGGGCACCGAGAATAGCGGGCCCGACGCGGGCTTCGCGACCCTGTTCCAGGGCCGCTGGTGCATCGTCACCCCGCCCGAGGGCGCCGATCCGGTGGCGGCCGAGCGGGTCGCCGAATTCTGGCGGCGGCTCGGCGCGAATGTCGACACGATGGACCCGCGCCACCATGACCGGGTGCTCGCCGTCACCAGCCACCTGCCGCACCTGATCGCCTATACCATCGTCGGCACCGCGTCCGACATGGAGGAGGTGACGCAGAGCGAGGTGATCAAATATTCGGCGGGCGGCTTCCGCGACTTCACCCGCATCGCCGCGTCCGACCCGACGATGTGGCGCGACGTGTTCCTCGCCAACAAGGAGGCGGTGCTGGAGATGCTCCAGCGCTTCAGCGAGGACCTGACCGCACTCCAGCGGGCGATCCGCTGGGGCGACGGCGACACGCTGTTCGACCTGTTCACCCGGACCCGCGCGGTCCGTCGCTCGATCATCGAGCAGGGCCAGGACGACGCCGCCCCGGACTTCGGCCGCTCGCACTGAGCCGGCGGGCAGGGCGGCGCGCGCCGGGTCGGGCGCGGGCCGGTGACAATTTTGCCGCCCAAGCGAAATCTCGTCGCAAATGGCTCATTCCGTTCTTGTAACAATATGTTCGCTTTATTAGCTGCATCCCCGCAACCGTTAGACAGAAACATGAAGTTTCAATGAGTTGCTAACAAATCCGTCCCCGAAGACGGAATGTTCGATACAAGGGGTACTTATCTTGAAAATGATCCATATCGCGGCCGCCGCCGCGGCTATCGTCGCGACTCCGGCCTTCGCCGCCGATTTCGCCGGGCCCTATGTCGGCGCGGGCATCACGCTCGACAACGTCCAGGGCTCGGGCGCGCTCGAAGGTCTCGGCTTCTCGGGCGTCGGCGCGACCGCGTTCGGCGGCTACAACCTGCCGCTCGGTGGCTCGACGTTCGCCGGCGTCGAGGCCAATGTCGATCTGAACACCGCCGATGCCGCGGGCATCGAAGCCAAATGGGGCTGGGGCGTCGGCGCCCGCTTCGGCTACAAGCTCAACGAGGGCACCGCGCTCTATGCGCGCGCCGGCTATGCCCGCAGCAAGATCGCGGCCTTCGGCTTCAGCGATTGGGGTGACGGCGTGCGCTACGGCGCGGGCATCGAAACCGGCGTGACCGACCGCGTGTCGCTCCGCGCGGAGTTCACCCAGACCAACTATGAATCGGACATCATCAACAACCAGGGCACCCTGGGCGTGGTGTTCGGCTTCTGACGGGGCGCTAGAAGGGCCCGACCGATCGGGACGGAAGAGCGCGGGACGCTCCCGTCCGGATCCGGGCCTGCCAGGGAAGGGCGCCGGCATGCCGGCGCCCTTTTCCGTTAACGGACGTCAGCGTTCCAGCGCGTTCATCGCGGCGTGGGTCCGCGCCTCGATCTCGGCGCGGGGAAGGCCGGCGGGGAGCGGCTCGCCGAAGCGGATCGTGATGATGCCGGGGCGCTTGAGGAAGCTGTTGCGCGGCCATATCAGGCCGCTGTCCAGCGCGATCGGCACGACGGGCAGCCCGAGCGCCTTGTAGAGGCCGGCGAAGCCCGGCTGGAGCGGCGGCTGATCGCCCGGGGCGACGCGGGTGCCTTCGGGGAAGATCAGGATCGAGCGGCCGCTGTCGCGCGCGGCGGCGGCGGCGCGCATCATCCGGCGCAGCGCCTTGGCCGATCCGGCGCGGTCGACCGGGATGACGCCCTCGCGCTTCGCGATCCGGCCGAACAGCGGGATGTCGGCCAACTCGCGCTTGAGCACGGTGGCGGGGTCGCCGACGACGAGCAGCAGTTCGAGCGTCTCGAACATCGACTGGTGCTTGGCGGCGAACAGGTGCGGGCCGGGCGGAATCGTGCCCTCGACCCGCGCGCGGATGCCGAGGAGCAGGCGCGCGCACCAGCGGTGGAAACAGGCCCAGCGCAGCGCATGGCGGCGCAGCGGCGCGTCCCCGAACGGCGCGACGAGGAAGGCGGTCAGCACCGCTACCGCCGTCCCGGGGTAAAAGAAGAGGGCGAACAGGGCCGAGCGCAGGGCTGTCATCATATTCCGATCAGGGCGGCGACCCGCCGCAGCAGATATTTGTTATATTCGCGGACGAGGTCGACGAGGCCGGGCTCGGTCGGCACCGCGTCGGTGACGATCTCCAGCCCGTCGCCGGTCGCGTTCTTCAGGTCGAAGCGCGCGCGCACCATGTGCCAGTCCGACGTGACGAGCCGGATCGACCGGTAGCGCCGCCGCGCGATCCAGTCGGTCGCCTCGGCCGCGTTGGACCGGGTGTCGACCGATTCATGGCCGAGATCGACGCAGCAGGCGACCAGCGCCATCGGCGCCTTGAACTGCAGGGCCAGCTCGTGCGGGCGGACCCGCCGGTCCGCGCCCGAGATCAGCAGCCTTTTCGCGCGCTTCGCCTCGAGGAGGGCGAGGCCGCGTTCGACCCGGCCGCGGCCCCCGGTCATCACGACGATGCCGTCGGTGACGATCCCGTCGGGGGCGGGCTGGGGCAGGAACAGCGCGAAGGCCATGAAGCCGGCGATCCACAGCAGGAGGGCGGCCGCCGCCGCGCGGACGATCACAGCCGCCGCCTCAGCGCGAGGATGATCGTCATCCGCGCCGCGACCATCGCCAGCAGGGTACCGGCGAGCGGCAGCAGCGCCAGGACGCCCCAGGCGGCGAGCGGCAGGTCGACCGATCCGATCAGGTCCGATCCGACCTTGGCGATGCGGTCGCCGACCGCGAAGATCACCAGCGAGGCGAGCAGAAGGCCGACCATCCCGCCGAACAGTGCGTCGGTCGCGATGCGTCGCTGGAAGAGCTGGGCGATCTGCGCGTCGGTGGAGCCGAGATGGTGCATCACCTCGATCGTCGCCTGGTGGGTGTTGAGCGCCGACCGTGCGGCGAGGACGACGGTGAACGCCGCCGCCGCCGCCATCAGCAGGACGAGCACGGCGGCGAGCCAGCGCAGCGAGGCGATCAGCCCGGCGAGCGGCGCCAGCCATTGCGCATGATCGTCGATCCGCGCGCGCGGGCTGATCGCCAGCACGGCCGCTTCGGCCGCGCGCTGGGCGTCGGCGGCGCCGGGGGCGAAGCTGACGTCGATCATCGCCGGCACCGGCAGGTCGTTGTCGGCGAGGCCGGCGCCGAGCCAGGGGCGCAGCAGCTCGGTCATCTCGCGGTCGCTGATCCGGCGGACGATGGCGACGCCCGGCAGCCTGCCCACCGCACCGACGACGCGGTCGGCGGTCGCGTCGCGGCGGGCCTGGTTGGCGTCGACGATCTGGACGGTGATCTGCCCCGACAGATGCGAATCCAGCCCGCGCGCGGCGAAGCCCAGCGCCAGGCCCGAGGCCGCCGCCAGCACCATCAGGAACATCATGATCGCGATCACCCAGGGCATCGGCCCCGACAGCCAGCCCTCGGGCAGCAGCCGGCGGCCCGCCGCGCTCGTCAGCCAGTTGCCCGATCCTCTGCCGAACAGCGGCATCAGCGGGCACCCCCGACCGATTCGACGGGCCGGGAGCCCTCGAGCCGCCCATCCTCGAGCGTGATCGTCTGGGCGTGGTGGACCCTCGGGATGAGGTGCAGGTCGTGGGTGGCGACGACGATCGTCGTGCCGAGCTTGTTGAGCGCCTCGAACAGGTAGAGCAGCCGCCCCGCCATGTCGGGATCGACGTTGCCGGTCGGCTCGTCGGCGACGAGGATCTCGGGCCGGCCGATCACCGCGCGGGCGATCGCGACCCGCTGCTGCTCGCCGCCCGACAGCGTGGCGGGCCTGGCATAGGCGCGGCCCGACAGGCCGACCCATTCGAGCATCTCGCGCACCGGCGTGTCGATATCGGCCTCGGCGACGCCGTTCACCCGCAGCGGCAGCGCGATATTCTCATAGGCCGACAGATGCGGGATCAGGCGGAAGTCCTGGAAGACGGTGCCGATCCGGCGGCGGAATCCGGGAATGCGCGCGCGGGGCAGGGTGACGACGTCCTCCCCGAACATGCGGATCAGCCCGCGGCTCGGCCGCTGCGCCAGGTAGATCAGCCGCAGCAGCGAGCTCTTGCCCGCGCCGGAGGGCCCGGTCAGGAAGTAGAAGGCGCCCGCCGCCAGGCCGAAGCTGAGGTCGCTCAGCGTCTCGGCGCCGGCCCCGTAGCGCAGGCCGACATTCTCGAACTGGACGATGTTGGCGGCGCCCGGCCTCATCCGCCCAGCCTCATCCTATCGACACCCTGCGCATGGGCGAGCCATGGCACAGCATCGTCCCTCCCGCAAATGCTTGCAGGTGGAGTCCTGTCAGGGTTAGGGAAGGGAGCGCATGATACTCATCTGTCCCGCCTGCCAGACACGCTATCTCGTCCCCGATGCCTCCATCGGGGCTACCGGACGTCAGGTGCGCTGCGCGAGCTGCCGCCATAGCTGGTTCCAGGATCCGCCCGAGGCCCCCGCCGGCTCCCCCGCCGAGCCGCCGGCGCCCACCACCGTCGAGCCGGTGCCGCCGCCCGCGACCGCGGACAGCGAGCAGCCCGAGGCCGACGTCCAGGCGCGCTACGACGAACCGGAGGAGGTCGCCCCCATCCACGACCGGGTGCCCGCGCTCCTCGGCCGGCAGCGTCGCAATACCGCGAAGCTGCTGACGATCGTCTCGATGATCATCGCGCTGGTGCTGGTCGCGGCGATCGGCGCGGTCGTCGCCGTGGGGCCCGACAAGCTGGCCGAGCGGCTGGACCTCGTCCCCGCGCCGGTGCCGCTGCTGATCGAGATGACCGGCAAGCCCGAGCGGCGCGAGACCGCGAGCGGCAACGAGCTGCTGGCGGTGACCGGCCGGATCGTAAACCCGACCGACCAGCCCCAGCCGGTGCGCGACATCCGTGCCGAGCTGCGCGACACCCAGGGGCGCACCGTCTACAGCTGGACGATCACCCGGCCGGTGCCGATGCTGGTCCCCGGCGGATCGGCCGAGTTCGACAGCGCCGCCGTCGACATACCGCGCGGCGCGAAGAACCTCCATCTGAGCTTCATCGGCCCGACCGGAAGCTAGGGCGGCGCGGCATCGCCGCTCTTCCCAGCGATTGCGGGGATCGATCGCTTCCCCCAAACGTCATGCCAGCGAAGGCTGGCATCCATGTCTGCTTTCTTCTCAGATGCGATCGCGTGTGAGGAGAGACATGGACCCCAGCCTCCGCTGGGGTGACGGCAATAGAAGGATGATGAAACCATGCGCATCGGCGTGCTGACCGGCGGCGGCGACGTTCCGGGACTCAATCCCTGCATTCGCTCGATCGCGCTGTCGGCGCTCGACCGCGGATGGGAGGTGATCGGCTTCAAGCGCGGTTGGCAGGGCTTCCTCGAGATCGACCCCGACGCGCCGGAGAGCGTCGCCGCCCACAGCATCGTGCTCGACCGCGAGGCGGTGCGCGGCATCGACCGGCGGGGCGGGACGATGCTCCACACCTCGCGCACCGATCCGCGCACCGTGCCGGGCGGCGACCGCACCGGCCATGTCCTCAAGGTGCTCGACGCGCTCGGCGTCGACGCGCTGATCACGCTCGGCGGGGACGGCACCCTGCGCTTTTCGGCGCATCTGTCGGCACAGGGCTTCCCGGTCGTCTCGATCCCCAAGACGATGGACAACGACGTGTTCGGGACCGACTATTGCATCGGCTTCTCGACCGCGATCACCCGGTCGGTCGACGCGATCAACGCGCTCCGGACCACCGCCGAGAGTCACGAGCGGATCGCCATCGTCGAGCTGTTCGGGCGGCGGAGCGGCGAGACCGCGCTGCTCGCCGGCTTCCTCGCCCAGGTCGACCGTACGGTGATCGCCGAAGTGCCGGCCGATCCCGAGCTGCTGCTGCCGCTGCTCGCCGCCGACCGGCGTAGCCGTCCGGGCGCCTATGCGATGTGCGTGATCTCCGAGGGCGCGAAGCTGGTCGGCGACGAGACCGCCGACGGCGAGCGCAAGCTGTCGGCGACCCAGCGCAGCGAGGCCGCGGTCAGCCGCCGGCTGGCGCTGATGATCGAGGAGCGGGCGAAGGAAGGGACGATCGTCCAGCAGCTCGCCTATCTGATGCGCTCGGGCGATCCCGACGCGCTCGACCGGATGGTCGGCTTCGCGTTCGGCGGCCTCGCCATCCAGAAGATCGAGGCGGGCGAGACCGGGCGGATGCTGGCGCTGCGCGACGGCAATTACTGCCATGTCCCGATCGACACGCTGCTCGGCGGCACCAAGACGGTCGACGTCGACAGGCTCTACGATCCCGCCCGCTACCGGCCGAAGCTGACCCATGTCGAAGGCATGCCGATGTTCCTCTACTGACCGCGCCCGCCGGCGCCTGCCGGGCGGGATCGGATATTTCTCGACATGGCCCATTGCGCCCCGCGAAACGCTTTGCTAGTGGCCCGGGCCTGCCAGCATCCCGGGCTTCCGGGATTCTCCTCGGTGTGCGGTCGTGGCGGAACTGGTAGACGCGCAACGTTGAGGTCGTTGTGGCCGAAAGGCCGTGGAAGTTCGAGTCTTCTCGACCGCACCAAACAGTCCCAAGTCATCGTATAACTGAATTTTCCCTTCGGGGGCCCGAGGATGGGCCTTACCCGCTGGACAAGCGGGACATCAGCCTTGCGACGGTCGTCCCCGACGGGGTGTGATCCTTGCGATAGGCTATCTCGGCCAGGATCGAGCGGAAGAAGGGCGACGAGCTGGCATAGGCCAGGTTCCAGTCCGCAAAGCGTCGCCGTTCGATCCTGCCGTCCCACAACGTCTTGACGTCGGCATGTCGATCGTCGCCCAGAATCTTGTTCTGGATCTTGATCACATTCGCTTGCGGGCCCTCGATCACCTGCGCGAAGGTACGCTCGGCGAGCATCAGGGCGCCCGAGAGATCGAGCCGTGCGTTATTCCTGCGGGACACTTCAACGATCGCCCGAACGCCGGCGTCGGTATCGGACGGACCGAGGAGGCTGCGGCTGATGTAGATCCAGCTGTATAACGACGATTCGGGAAAGCCTTCGACCCTTGGCCCACGCCGATCGGCTTCGCCAATGGCATGCGGGTCGAGCAACAGGAGGTCGAGCGCCGCGAGCAGTTCCGCTCTGTAATGCGGTTTTTGCAGCACAATGCCCTCGGGCACGGCATGCGCCGCCGCGAGCGCGGCGCTGTCGCCGGTCATGTAGATCACCGCCAGCGCCGCATTGAGGCCGCGCGCCAGCTTGGCCACCTGCCACCCATCCGGGCCCAGGCCCAATCTCACGTCCGTCACAAGGGCGTCGAACGTCGAGGCCGACTGCTGGAGGATGGCTATCGCTTCCGTTCCATTCTCCGCCATCTCGACGGCGTAGCCCGCATCCTCGAGATCGTCCGCCACGAGCATGCGGATAAGAGGCTCATCCTCCACGAGAAGAATTCGCTGCGGGCAAACCATCTTCGCTCCTTCATCCAAGGGCCCGGAGAACCATGCGGGATCGAGCATGTTCCGGACTCGTTCGCGACACTCGGCCAAGGCATGGCGCAGTCACATCTATGTCCAATAGTGAACATTTGGAAGCATGGCCTGCGGTCCCCGCAATGCCACTTTCGCGCGGCGCGCGGGCGCCACGGATCGCCCTATCGCCCGTAGCGGCGAATCCGGGCCCGCCGCAGGATCCTGTCCTCCAGCGAGTAATAGAGCCAGATATCCTCCCCCATCACGAGGCAGGATGCCGCGAAGGCGATGTCGGTCGCGTCGCGGCTCTTCGCGGGGGGCGGCATGACGATCGGTTCGATGCCGCGCCCGGTCACGCGGCCGAAGTCGGGGGAGAAGCTGATCCAGCCGATCCGCCACCGCGCGTCGGCCGTGGCGCCGTTGTAGAACATGACCGGGTCGCGCCCCTGCTGCTGGACGATCGGGCCGGTCGAGAGGTGCCAATTGTCCCAGGCGTCCTCGCGGATCGAAAAGGGATCGTCGACCACCGTCCACGGTCCCTCGGCCGTCGGGCCGACCGCCATTCCGATTCGCGAGGCGTCGTCCCTGGCATATTCGTAGAACAGCCTGAATCGCCCGTCCGAACCCTGTGCGAGGGTGGCTTCCTTGATATTGCCTTCCCCCCGAGGCGCCTTGAGCATCACGCGCTGTTCGTGGAGCGCGGTGAGCTTCGGCCCCTTCGCGACGAGCAACGCGCCCTGCGATCGCGCGGCGTCGACGCCCGTGTAGAAGACGAGATAGGCGCCGTCCTCGCCGCGCACCACGGTCGGATCTTCGCATCCCCCCGCGTCGTCGGGATTCGGCCCCGGCACGATCGCGGCGGAGTCCTGCATCCGGAAGCATGTCCCATTGTCGGACTCCCCCGCCCAGATGACGCCCGTGGGATCGGCCGGACCCAGCGGGTTGGGCAGCACCCGGACCAGCAGGCGGTAGACCGGGCCTTCGGTCCAGACGAACGGACTCATCAGGTCGTGGTGGGCCAGCCGCCCGTCCGGGCCGGCGATGTCCAGCGTCACCTCCTGCAGTTCCTCCACGGCATAGGCCACCATCGCGTCAGGCGCCCTGCGCGACGGTGAGCGACAAGGCGCCGTCGATCGCGACCGTGGTCCCGGTGATATATCCGGCCGCCGGAGACAGAAGGAACAGGATGAGGTCGGCGACCTCGTCCGGCGTGCCGGCGCGGCCCCACGGGATGGCCGCTTCCTTGCGCTTCAGTTCGCCGGGGTCGTCGAGCGCGCTCTGGTTCATCGGGGTCAGGATCATGCCGGGCGCTATGCCGTTCACCGCGATGTGCCGGGGCGCCAGTTCCAGCGCCAGCGTCGCGGTGAGCTGCGCCAGGCCGCCCTTCGCGGCGTCATAATCGACTCCGCCGGCGCGCGGCGCGCGTTCGTGGATCGACGATATGTTGACGATCCGGCCGCCGCGGCCCGTCTTGCCGAGCGCGCGCACCAGGCGCCGGCAGGTCAGGAACGGGCCGTAGAGGTCGGTGCGGATCAGCCGGTCGAACTGGGCGAGAGCCATGTCCTGCACCATCACGCCCGACATGTTGAGGCCCGCGGAATTGACCAGCAGATCGACCGCGCCGAACCGCTGCTCCGCCAGCGCGAAGACCGCATCGACCGGCTGCTCCCGGCTTATGTCGGTCCTGGCCGCGGCGGCCTGCCCGCCCTGCCCGACGATCTCGGCGACGACGGCGTCGGCGGCGGCGGCGTCCTCGAAATAGGTGAGGACGACCGGTACCCCGGCTCTGCCCAGCTTGATCGCCGCCGCGCGACCGATCCCCGATTCGCCGCCGGTGACGATCGCGACGGAGGCCTGGTCGAAGGACAGGGTGGGGAGTGCCATGCGCCAATAACACGCGGATGCGCTTCGAGTGCCCTGACGTGCGCGGCGAGAGCTGTCGTCATGCGCTATCGGCGCGGCCGCTGGCCCGCTCCTCGAGGATGGTTTTCCGGAAGGCCTCGCCGGTCGGCGACAGTTCCTCGTTGTGGATCAGCCACAGCGAACTCGGCGCGGGCATCGCGAAGGAGCGGTGGACGACATTCTCGACATGCAGCCGGGCCATCGACTGGGCGATGATGGTCGGTCCGAAGCCGGCGGCGACCAGCCCCAGCAACGTCGCCAGGCTTCGCGCCTCATGGGCGATCTTCGGCACGAACCCGGCCTCCTCGCACAGCGCGAAGAAATGCTCGGTGAAGCCCGTTCCGTTGGGCGGCCCGTAGAGAACCAGCGGTTCGTCCTCGAGGTCGGCGATGCGCGGCGGCTCGGCCCGGCGGGCGAGCCGGTGGTCCTCGGGCAGCGCCAGGATCATCTCCTCACGCTGCAGGCACTGCGCCACCATGCCCGCGGGCAGGACCGGCGTCCGATAGTCGCGGACGATGCCGATATCGAGCTGGCGGGTACGAACCCCTTCGATCTGTTCGTCGCGGCCCTGTTCGCGCAGGATCAGCTCGACATCGGGATAGCTCTGGCGAAAGCGGTGCAGCGCGCGGGCAACGAGCGGCACGAACGGTCCCGAGGTGGTGAAGCCCAGCCCGAGGCGGCCGATCTCGGCGCGATGGGCGAGCCGGGCGATCTGCGCGGCCTTGTCGGCCTGTTCCAGCGCCTTGCGCGCCTCGGGCGCGAACAGGCGCCCGGCCTCGGTCAGGCGGACGCGCCGGCTGGTGCGATCGAACAGCCGCACGCCCAGCTCGTCCTCGAGCGCGCGGATCTGCTTGCTGAGCGGCGGCTGCGAAATGCCCAGGCGCTGGGCCGCGCGGCCGAAATGCATCTCGTCGGCCACGTGGAGGAAATAGCGCAAATGCCGCAAGTCCATCGATCAATTCCCCAAAGATATCGATCGAGGCATATTATGTATTAGACGCGAATTGTCCAACGCGGCATGGGCGGCGGGGAAGTGGCAGCGCCGATCGCCGCGGACATGCCCGGGTGACGACCAGCCCCCGCACGCCGCCACGCAGCGCCGCCGCATCCCGGAGCAGGTCCGGCGCTCGACCGGAACGGTTCGATATCGTCTTGCTCTCGCCCGGAGAGGCGCGGCATCCTCTGGAGAGGCGAATGGCACTGCATCGCGGCATCGGTTCCGCCGACGGTGCATCCCGGAGTCGTGAATGATCGGTATCGTCAAGGTCGCGCTGCATCGCCCGCTAACCTTCATCGTCATGGCGATCCTGATCGCGATCGGCGGTACGCTGGCGGCGATCCGCACCCCGGTCGACATCTTCCCCAACATCCGCATCCCGGTGATCGCGGTGGCGTGGCAATATGCCGGCCTTCCGCCGCAGGACATGGCCGATCGCATCATCGGCCCCTATGAGCGCGTGCTGACCACCACGGTCAACGACATCGACCATATCGAGAGCCAGTCGCTCCAGGGCGTCGGCATCGTGAAGATCTACTTCCAGCCCAACGCCGACATCCGGACCGCCACCGCGCAGGTGACCTCGATCTCGCAGACGGTGCTGCGCCAGATGCCGCCGGGCGTCACGCCGCCGCTGATCCTCAACTACAGCGCGTCCACCGTCCCGATCCTGCAGCTCGCCCTGTCGGGCAAGGGCCTGTCCGAACAGCAGCTGTTCGACCTGGGCCAGAACCAGATCCGGCCGCAGCTCGTCACCGTTCCCGGCCTCGCCATGCCTTTCCCCTCGGGCGGCAAGCAGCGGCAGGTCCAGATCGACCTCAACCCGCTCGCGCTCCAGTCGAAGGGGCTGTCGGCCCAGGACGTCGGTGCCGCGATCGCGGCGCAGAACCAGATCAACCCCGCTGGCTTCGTGAAGATCGGCGAAACCCAGTACAGCGTCCGGCTGAACAACGCCCCCGCCTCGATCGAGGCGCTCAACGACCTGCCGGTCAAGGTCGTCAACGGCGCGACGATCTACATGCGCGACGTCGCCTATGTCCGCGACGGCAGCGCGCCGCAGCAGAATATCGTCCATGTCGAGGGCGGCCGCTCGGTGCTGCTGACGGTGCTCAAGAACGGCGCCACCTCGACCCTGGCGATCGTCGCCGGGGTGAAGGAGCACCTGCCGCGGATCGCCGCGACCCTGCCCGACACGCTGAAGATCCTGCCGGTCGGCGACCAGTCGCTGTTCGTCAAGGCGGCGGTCCAGGGCGTCATCCACGAGGGCGCGATCGCCGCCGCGCTGACCTCGCTGATGATCCTGCTGTTCCTCGGCTCCTGGCGCTCGACCGTCATCATCGCGCTGTCGATCCCGCTCGCCATCCTCGGCGCGGTCGCCGCGCTCGCCGCCTTCGGCCAGACGCTCAACGTCATGACCCTGGGCGGGCTCGCGCTCGCGGTCGGCATCCTCGTCGACGACGCCACGGTGACGATCGAGAACATCAACTGGCACCTCGAGCAGGGCAAGGGCGTGATCGAGGCGATCCTCGACGGTGCCGCGCAGATCGTCACCCCCGCCTTCGTCTCGCTGCTCTGCATCTGCATCGTGTTCGTGCCGATGTTCTTCCTGCCCGGCGTCGCGGGCTTTCTGTTCGTGCCGATGGCGCTGTCGGTCGTCTTCGCGATGATCGCGTCCTTCGTGCTGTCGCGCACGCTCGTGCCGACCATGGCGATGTATCTGCTGAAGCCGCACCGCGCCGGCGACGAGGACGAGCATCTTGCGGGCACCCCGGCGTCCCGCAACCCGCTGGTGCGGTTCCAGCGCGGCTTCGAGCATCGCTTCGAACGGGTGCGCAGCGGCTATGTCGGCCTGCTCCACCGCGCGCTGAACGCGCGCAAGCCCTTCCTGCTGGGCTTCCTGGCCGTCGTCATCCTGTCGTTCGCCCTTCTGCCGATGCTCGGCAGCAATTTCTTCCCGTCGGTCGATTCGGGGCAGATCGCGATGCACGTCCGCGTGCCCGCGGGTACCCGCCTCGAGGAGACCGCCGCCCGGTTCGATCGGATCGCGCGCGAGGTCCGCAAGCTGGTGCCCGCCGGGGAGCTGGCCTCGATCACCGACAATATCGGCTTGCCGGTCAGCTCGATCAACACCGTCTACAACAATAGCGGCACCATCGGCCCGCAGGACGGCGACGTGCTGATCGCGCTCCGGAAGGGCCACCGCCCGACCGACGAGATCGTCGCCGAGCTGCGGCGCGAGATGCCCCGGCGCTTCCCCGGATCGACCTTTTCCTTCCTGCCGGCCGACATCACCAGCCAGATCCTGAACTTCGGCGCGCCGGCGCCGATCGATATCCAGATATCGGGCAAGAAGGCCGCGGCCAACCGCGCCTATGCGCAGATGCTGCTGGCGAAGATCGCGACCATCCCGGGCCTGGCCGATGCCCGCATCCAGCAGCCGGGCCGGGCGCCGCAGCTCGACGTCGAGGTCGATCGCTCGCGCGCCGGCCAATATGGGCTGACCGAACGCGACGTCACCACCAGCCTCGCCAGCCAGCTGGCCGGCACCTCGCAGACCGCGCCGGTGTTCTTCGTGAACCCCGACAACGGCGTGCAATATCCGGTGGTCGCGCAGGCGCCCGAATATCTCGTCGGCACGATGGGCGACCTGTCCAACCTGCCCGTGTCGGGCGGGCTCAACGCGGCGGTGCAGCCGCTCGGCGGGCTCGCCTCGATCCGGCGCGCCAACACCGTTCCCGTGGTCTCGCACTATAATATCGAACCCGTGCTCGACATCTTCGCGACCACGCAGGGACGCGACCTGGGCGCGGTCGCCGGCGACGTCCGGAGCGCGATCAAGGCTCTCGAGAAGGACCAGCCCAAGGGCGTGACGGTCACGATCCGCGGCCAATATGCGACGATGAACACTGCTTTCTCGGGCCTCGGCTTCGGTCTCCTCGGCGCGATCGTGCTGATCTACCTGCTGATCGTCGTGAACTTCCAGAGCTGGGTCGATCCGTTCGTCATCATCACCGCGCTGCCCGCGGCGCTGGCCGGCATCGTCTGGATGCTGTTCACGACGGGCACGACGCTGTCGGTGCCGGCGCTCACCGGCGCGATCATGTGCATGGGCGTGGCCACCGCCAACTCGATCCTGGTCGTCAGCTTCGCGCGCGAGAAGCTTGCCGAGCTGGGCGACGCGACGCGCGCCGCGCTCGAGGCGGGCCGGGTGCGCTTCCGCCCGGTGCTGATGACCGCGCTGGCGATGATCATCGGCATGGCGCCGATGGCGTTCGGCCTGGGCGAGGGGGGCGAGCAGAACGCCCCGCTCGGCCGCGCCGTCATCGGCGGCCTGATCTGCGCGACCATCGCCACCCTGTTCTTCGTCCCCACCGTCTTCGCCCTGATGCATCGCAAGCATGGCGCCAGGGCGACCTCCATGGAAATGCAGCCCAGTCATGTCTGAGCCCATCAGCACCGCAGAGAACCCGGCCGAGCAGGGCCCCGACGGCCGCACGCTCAAGCGGGTCGGGATCGGGGCGGCGATCGTCGCGCTGGTCGTCGTCGGCCTCGGCGTCACCGCGCGCATCAGCGCGACCGACGAGCTGCGGCAGACCGCGGCGGATGCCTCGATGCCGACCGTCTCGGTCATCACGCCCACGATCGACGCCGACGGCAGCAAGCTGCTCCTGCCCGGCAACGTCCAGGCCTTCAACAGCGCCGCCATCTATGCGCGCACCAACGGCTATGTCCGCCGCTGGCTGGCCGATATCGGCGACAAGGTGCGGACGGGCCAGTCGCTGGCGATCCTCGACGCGCCCGAGGTCGACCAGCAGCTCGCCGCGGCGCAGGCCGATTACCAGACCGCGCTGGCCAACCAGCGGCTCGCCGACACCACCGCGAAGCGCTGGAGCGCGATGCTGGCGCAGGACGCGGTGTCGCGCCAGGAATCGGACGAGAAGGCGGGCGACCTCGCGGCGCGGACCGCCCTGTCCAACGCGGCGCTCGCCAATGTGAAGCGGCTGAAGGCGCTGCAGGGCTTCACCCGCCTGACCGCGCCGTTCGACGGCGTGGTGACGAGCCGCTCGGCGCAGATCGGTGCGCTGGTGGTCGCGGGCAACGCGGCGGCGCAGCCGCTCTTCACCATCTCCGACACCCACCGCATGCGCGTCTATGTCCGCGTGCCGCAGGGCTATTCGGCGGCGATCCGCCCGGGCATGGCGGCGACGCTGTCGCTGCCCGAATATCCGGGCCGCTCGTTCGCCGCGACGCTGACGCGCAGCGCGGGCGCGGTCGACGCGCAGTCGGGCGCGGTGCTGGTCGAGCTCCAGGCCGACAACCGCGACGGCGCGCTCAAGCCGGGCGCCTTCGCGCAGGTCAGCTTCCAGGTCGGCATGGGCAACGGCAACGGCATCGGCCTGCCCGGCAGCGCGATCCTCTACGGCCATGCCGGCCCGACGATCGCCGTGGTGGGCCGCGACGGCCGGGTGACCCTGAAGCCCGTCACCATCGCCCGCGACGAGGGCGCGCAGGTGCTGCTGTCCGCCGGCGTCTCGCCCCGCGACCGGGTGATCGACACGCCGCCCGACGCGATCCGCACCGGCGATCGGGTGCGGGTGCAGACGGCCGCCGGCCCGCGGGATGCCGGTCATGCGGGGTGAGCGGGGCGCGGCGGCGCTGGCGCTGGTCCTGCTCGCGGGTTGCTCGATGGCGCCCGCCTACCGCCCCCCGCAGACCGTGGTGCCGCAGGGTTTCAAGGAGGTCGAAGGCTGGACCGCGGCCCGGCCGATGGACGCCGCCGCGCGCGGCGAGTGGTGGAAGGCCTTCGACGATCCCGTGCTCGACGACCTGATCGCGCGCGCCGCGCAGGCCAGCCCGACGCTCGAGGCGGCGCTCGCCCGCTACGGCCAGGCGCGGGCGGCGGCGCGGATCGAGGCGGCGGACCTCTTTCCCCGGATCGACGCGGCCGCCGATGCGGGCCGCCAGCGCCTGTCGGGCAACCGCTTCAACGGCACCGGCGTCGCGCCGACCTATGATCAATATACCGTCGGCGCCACGCTCGACTATGAGCTCGACCTGTGGGGACGCATCCGCAACAGCGCGAGGGCGGCGCGGGCGGATGCCGAGGCCAGCGGCGACGACCTGGCCTCGGCCCGGCTCAGCCTGCAGACGGCGGTGGCCGACGCCTATGCGCGCCTGCGCGGGCTCGATGCCGAGGCGGAACTGCTGCGCCAGACCGTCGACGCCTTCGGTCGGGCCTATGAGTTGACCGCCAAGCGCCACGATGGCGGCATCGTATCGGGCATCGACGTCAATCGCGCGCGGACCGTGCTCGACAATGCCCGCGCGCAGATCTCGGCGATCGCCAACCAGCGCGCGGCGACCGAGCACGAGATCGCCGCACTGGTGGGGGCGGTCGCGTCGGACTTCGCGATCCCGGTGCGCAGCCAGCCGCTGCTGTCGCCGACGGTGCCCGCCGGCGCGCCGTCCGAGCTGCTCCAGCGGCGGCCCGACGTCGCGGCGGCCGAACGGCGGATGTTCGCCGCCAACGCCCGGATCGGCGTCGCGCGGGCGGCGTTCTTCCCGACGCTGACGCTGGGCCTCGGCGGCGGCTACCAGACCACCCATGGCGACCTGTTCGCGACGCCCAACAGCTTCTGGGGGCTGGGGCCGGCCTCGGCCGTCCTGGCGCTGTTCGACGGCGGCCGGCGCAAGGCGCAGGTCCGCATGTCGCGCGCCGAATATGACGCGCTGGCCGCCGACTACCGGGGTACCGTGCTGACCGCCTTCCGCGAGGTCGAGGATGCGCTGGCCGCCGACCACCACCTCGCCGACCAGATCGCCCGGCAGCGCAGCGCCGCCGCGGCGGCCGGGCGGACCAGCCAGCTCGCGCTGACCCGCTATCGCGACGGCGCCGCCGACTATCTCGAGGTGGTGACCGCGCAGACCGACGCGCTGGACGCCCAGCGCGCGCTGCTGTCGGCGGAGACGCAGCGCATGCGCGCGAGCGTCGCGCTGGTCCGCGCCCTGGGGGGATCGGCCTGAGGCCTCGCCCGGGGCGAACGCGCCGCGGCGCGCCCCGGCCCTATTTCAGATCCTCGACCGAAACCCAGCCCTTGGTGCCGTAAGCGTCGCTGACCTCGACGAAGAGGCCCTCGCGCACGCCGGTGGGCGTCAGGGCGGTGCCGGCGCGCAGCGCGCGGACCGCCTCGGTCGCCTCGGGCTGGGCGTAGAGCTTGGTGTCGATCGCGGTGGTGAAGCCCGGCTTGGTCGCGACCGGGGCGATCCCCGCCGCGCCGGCGCCCGCCAGGCCCGCGGCGGGCTTGACCGCCACCAGCGCCGCCTGCTGCGCGACGACGTTGTTGAAGGCGATGACGAAGGCGCTGGCCAGCATCTGGCCGTCCTTCGAGCTGGCGTAGCCGCTGTTGACATAGTCGCCATAGCCGCGCGCGATGATGTTCTCGCGCGCCGCGTCGGCCCAGGGATTGCCGCCCATTCCGCCGAGGCCGCCAATCGACACCTGGGTCTTGGTCTGCTCGCCGACGCCCGTGGCGACGGTCTGGCCGGTCGCCGGGCTGATCACCCGCAGCCCCGCCGCGACGGTCTTCTTCTTGCCGCCGAAGCCGCCGAACATGCTCAGCGCCTGGCCGCCGAACGGCACGCTGCCCATCATCTTGCCGGCCATGCCCGACCGGACGAGGCCTTCGGTCAGCGCGGTCTTGGCGAGGTTGGTGCCTTGGTCGACCTCCTCCTTGTCGCCGGCGATGGCGTTCAGCAGGAAGTCGGCGGGCGCGCCGCCGCCGTTCGCCTGCAGGGTGAAGCAACCGCTCTGTGCCGCCATCGCGGCGATCAGGTCGCGCGGGCTGCTCAGGCC
Source organism: Sphingomonas sp. Root720 (assembly GCF_001428605.1). Classification (GTDB taxonomy): domain Bacteria; phylum Pseudomonadota; class Alphaproteobacteria; order Sphingomonadales; family Sphingomonadaceae; genus Rhizorhabdus. The sequence continues at coordinate 200,401 of NZ_LMID01000012.1, read as the reverse complement.
ATATTTGGTCCAGCCCTGGGTGTCGCCATCGACGACGGCGATGCTGCCGATCGGCTTGTCGCACTTGGCCAGCGTGACCGGCGTATCGGCCGCGAAGGCCGGGTGCGCCGACAGGACGGCGGCAAGAATCGCCGCCGGAAGGACGTATTTCATGATGAAGAACCCCCGTTCTCTGTTCTGACCGAAACCATGTCGTCCCATTACGCGACCCACCGGTCCGGCCCGGCCTTACGTTTCATGAATTCGCATGGCCCGGCTATGACGAGCGGCACAGGGTCATCGGTCTTTTGCTTATGCGCGCAGGCATTGCTATGGCCCGCGCCATCATCCCGCTTTCATCGAGACCTTCGTGACCGTTCCGCTCGACAGCATCCGCAATTTTTCGATCATCGCGCATATCGATCATGGCAAGTCGACGCTTGCCGATCGCCTGATCCAGCGCACGGGCGGCCTGACCGACCGGGAGATGTCGGCCCAGGTTCTCGACAACATGGACATCGAGAAGGAGCGCGGCATCACCATCAAGGCGCAGACCGTGCGCCTCGACTACAAGGCGCGCGACGGTAAGGACTATGTCCTCAACCTGATGGATACGCCGGGCCATGTCGACTTCGCCTATGAGGTGTCGCGCAGCCTTGCCGCCTGCGAAGGCGCGCTGCTGGTGGTCGACGCCGCGCAGGGGGTCGAGGCACAGACCCTCGCCAACGTCTACCAGTCGATCGAGCATGACCATGAGATCGTGCCCGTCATCAACAAGATCGACCTGCCCGCCGCCGAGCCCGACAAGGTCAAGAAGGAGATCGAGGACATCATCGGCCTGCCCGCCGACGATGCCGTGCTCGCCTCGGCCAAGTCGGGGATCGGCATCGACGAGGTGCTCGAGGCGATCGTCACCCGCATCCCGCCGCCCAAGGGCGACCGCAGCGCGCCGCTCAAGGCGATGCTCGTCGACAGCTGGTACGATCCCTATCTCGGCGTGGTCATCCTGGTCCGCGTGGTCGAAGGCATCCTCCGCAAGGGCCAGCAGATCATGTTCATGCAGCATGGCACCCAGCATCTGGTCGACCGGGTGGCGTGCATGCGGCCCAAGCTCGAGCAGCTGAGCGAGCTGGCGGCGGGCGAGATCGGCATCATCACCGCGCAGATCAAGGAGGTCAGCCAGACCCGCGTCGGCGACACCATCACCGACGCGAAGAAGCCGACCGCCGAGGCGCTGCCGGGCTTCAAGGAGGTCCAGCCGGTGGTGTTCTGCGGCCTCTTCCCGGTCGACGCCGCCGATTTCGAGAAGCTGCGCGAGAGCCTCTACAAGCTGCGCCTCAACGACGCCTCGTTCAGCTTCGAGGCCGAAAGCTCGGCGGCGCTGGGCTTCGGCTTCCGCTGCGGCTTCCTGGGGCTGCTCCACCTGGAGATCATCCAGGAGCGGCTGACCCGCGAATATGACCTCGACCTGATCACCACCGCGCCCTCGGTGGTCTACCGGCTCAACCTCAGCCATTCGAAGACCGAGGACGCCAAGATCATCGAGCTGCACAATCCCGCCGACATGCCCGATCCCAACCGGATCGAGATGATCGAGGAGCCGTGGATCGAGGCGACCATCTACGTTCCCGACGAATATCTCGGCTCGATCCTCAAGCTGTGCCAGGACCGGCGCGGCATCCAGAAGAACCTGACCTATGTCGGCGGCCGCGCGCAGATCACCTACGAACTGCCGCTCAACGAGGTGGTGTTCGACTTCTACGACCGGCTCAAGTCGATCAGCCGGGGCTATGCCAGCTTCGACTATCACCAGATCGGCTATCGCGAGGGCGACCTCGTCAAGATGAGCATCATGGTCAATGGCGAGCCGGTCGACGCGCTCAGCATGATCGTCCATCGCGGCACCGCCGAGGTGCGCGGCCGGGGAATGTGCGAGCGGCTCAAGGACCTGATCCCGCGCCACCTGTTCAAGATCCCGGTGCAGGCGGCGATCGGCGGCAAGGTGATCGCCCGCGAGACGATCGCGGCGATGCGCAAGGACGTCACCGCGAAATGCTATGGCGGCGACGCCAGCCGCAAGCGCAAGCTCCTCGACAAGCAGAAGGAGGGCAAGAAGCGCATGCGCGAATATGGCAACGTCAACATCCCGCAGGAGGCGTTCATCGCCGCGCTCCGGATGGGCGACGAGAACTGATCCCATGCCGGCCAGCCCCGCGACGGCCGATTTCCTGAACAACCTGCTGGCGATCGAGGCGGCCTGGGCCGCGCTCGACGCCGGGCCGGACCGCGCGGGGATCGATGCGGCGATCGCGCTGGGCGGCCACGGCACGCAACTGCTGATCCGCGCCGCCGCGATGCTCGACGACCTCGGCGATGCAGCGGCGGCGCGCGCCGTGCTGGAGCGCGGCCTCGCCCTCGACGGGCCGACCGCCCCGCTCCAGCTCGCCCTGGCCCGCCAGCTCCAGGCGATGGGCGATCTCGACGGGGCGGCCCGCTGGCTGCGCGGCGCGATGCTGCGCGCGCGGCCCGATGCACGGCTGCTCGCCGCCCTCGCCGCGATCGAGCTCGAAGCTGGTCGGCCGGGCTGCGCCGAGGCGATCGTCGCCGCCGCCAGAGGTTTCCGGACCGACGACGGACCGGGCCTCGCCGAGGAGGGGCGGCGGCTCCGGGCGCTTGGGCGGCCCGACCTCGCGGTCACGCCCTTTGTCCTGGCCTTCGCGCGGGGCTATCGCGACCCTGCGTTCGTCGCCGATTTCGGCGCGCTGCTCGCGCTCGACGGGCTGCCGGCGGTCGATGCCGAGGTACAGCGCGCGGCGGGCGCGATGGCGGCGCATCTCCGGCTCTCGGCCGCCTATCGCGGCGATCCGCTCGTCGAGGCGGCCCGCGTGCGCGAGCATTCGGCGGAATGGGTCGGCCCCGACGCGCTGGCCGGCGAGCTCGGCCGGGCGATCGCGCGGCGGCGGCCCTATAGCTGGATCCGCCTGGGTGACGGCGAGGCGCGCATGCTGGTGTGGCTGCACCGCGACCTCAGGGCGTCGCTGAGCGACGGCGAGGCCGACTTCATCGGCCGCCACATCTGGCGCAACTGGTTCGGGCAGGAGCTGCTCGCGGTCGACCCAGCCCGGCTCGCGGCGCTGTCGGCGCAGCTCGACGCGGCGATCGCCAATGCCGACCTGCTGGGGCTGACCTCGCCCTTCCGCTTCGACGCCGAGCGCGAGCATTTCGGCAGCCTCGTCGCGCTCGAGCATCACGCCGCGCGGATCGTGCCGCTCGGCCGGCGCCGGCCGAGCGAGGCGGGCGCGAACACCATCCTCAACGAACGCGATCCCTTCTTCGCCTCGCTGCTGACCGGGCTCGACTTTCTCGGCGTGATCGCCCCGCATGCCGATCTCGCGACCTTGCTCGGCCGCCGGCTCGGCATCGCGCGAACGGTCTCCCATCTCATCCCGGGCGAGAGCCGGCTTGGCCGCCCGCAGGAGGCGGCCGATCGCGGCACGCATTTCCCGGCGGTGTTCGACCGGATCATGGCGGAGATCGAGGTGCCCTACGAAGGCGCGGTGTTCCTCGTCGCCGGCGGCCTGCTGGGCAAGGTCTATTGCGACCGGATCAAGCGGCTCGGCGGGATCGCGCTCGACATCGGCGCGATGGCCGACGCCTGGATGGGCCACAATACGCGCGGCATCGTCCTCGAGGTGTCGATGCGGCATCGCCTGACCGCCGGATAGGCGCCGGGCGCCGATATCAATCCCTGATATGGGGTATCAGCCCCCGGGTCGGGCGACGGACCGCAAGCCCCTTGCCGGTCCGCCGCCCTGTGGGGGCTGGAAGTCCTCCCTGTGTCCCCGGCCGGCTGGATCGGGGGGAGGACAGCCGGCCGGGTACCTTGTTCGGCTCTCGCCGAAAGCTCTTCGCGTCGCGCCTGCCTCAGTGGCGGCTGCGGGGAATGTTCGCCTCGGGCAGCCGGATCCGCTCGATCTCGGAGGCGACGGCCTTCCACAGCCCCACGCCATAGCTGTCGCCGTCGCGGACCAGCACGCCGATGCGGCTGGCGACATAGGTGTCGGTCTGATCGCCGAAATCGTCGATCACCCTCCTGGCGAAGTCCCGGATCATACTGGTCTCCATGACGCTACTACTCTTCTTCCCCGACGGCTGGGACATTCCCTAGAGCAACCCTTCCGCCCGCAGGCTGCGCCAGCCGGTACGCGCCACGATCAGATGGTCGTGCACCGCGATGTCGAGCGTGCGCGCGGCGGCGACGAGATGCGCCGTCGCCTTCACGTCGGCCTGGCAGGGGGTCGGATCGCCCGACGGATGGTTGTGGACGACGATGATCGCCGTCGCGCCGACCTCCAGCGCCCGCTTCAATATCTCGCGCGGATAGAGCGGCGCCTGGTTGACCGTTCCGCGCGCCATCACCTCGTCGCGCAGCAGCCGGTTGGTCGAGTTGAGGAACAGCACCCGGAGATGCTCGATCGTGTTGTAGGCCATCGCGGCGAACAGATATTCGGTCAGCGCCTCCGAGGTGGACAGGATCGGGCTCTGGCCGAGCTTGGTGCGCAGCGAATGGAGCATCGCCACCCGCATCGCGACCAGGAAGTCGACGACCTGGCCGTCCTCGGGCAGGCAGGCGTGGAGCAGGGCGGGCTCGGCGGCGAGCACCGCGGGCAGGCTGCCGAATTCGTCGAGCAGCTCGTCGATGATCGCGCCGCTATGGGCGACGTCGAGCGGCTGCAGCAGCGCCTCTAATATCTCGCGACATTCGCCCTGGGGATCGAGGCCTGCCTCCGGCGGAAGTTCCACGTTCCGACCGCTATGCCCACCAGCATGGGATAGGCCCAGAATTCCTGCGCGTTCGCGTAGGCCAAGGCCGCCACCGAGCGATCGGCGAGGCTGGCCAGATGGATGGTCACCGCGATCAAATGGAAGGATGTTACCCATATCGGCCAATATCGATCACTAGAGAGGGCAAGATTGCCGAAGGCCGCGAGGACCAGCAGGTCGACGATGATGATCCCCGCCTCCGGCGACCGCCATCCCGGATAGAAGGAGTTGGCGGCGACGACGGTAAGGATCGAACCGACGACCATGATCGCCGCTCCGACCCGCTCGGGCCAGCCGCCACGCCATCCCGCATAGGAGGCGACGGCGACCAGCACGATCAGGTAGAAGAGCTGGAAGATCAGGGCGAGTAACATGCGGTGACCGAATCATAAGGACATTCCCCGGTCAAGCATGGGTTGCGACGCCCCGATCCAGCGTCAGGCGCTTCAGGCGGCGGCAACCTCGGTGAGGTGGCGGACCTCGGAGTTGAACGGCTTGCCGACCAGGCCGCCGAGGCCGTAGGTCTTCAGGCCGATCTCGTCCTTGGTGACGGCGAGTTCGCGGTGGCTGGCGATGATCTGGGCACGGGCCTTGACCAGCGTCGAGAAGCTTTCCGCGGCATATTCGAGGGCTTCCTGCGCGACTTCGCAGGCCAGGTCGGCCTCGGCGCGGGCGGAGGGAATGAAGCCGGTCAGCTCGGCGGTCCGGGCGATGGCGATATCGATCGCATGCTCCGCGGCCATCAGCCGGTCGGCAACGCCCTGGGCAACTTCGCGACGCTTGAGAATGGTCTGACGATTGAACATGTGCTGCTCCCTTCGCGCAGCCCGTCCGAGGCTGCGCGTCCCTGTTTCGACGATGGCAGTGTTGGGTGCGCTTAGGCCTGGAACAGGCGCTTCAGCGCATCGAGGCCGGCGAGAAGTCCGCCGAATGCAAGCGCCGAGGCAATAGCGATCGAAACGATCCACCCCAGCCGCTGCACGATGCTTAAGTCATTACGCTCCCTCCCCGGCGTGGGGATGGGCAGGTTGACGAAGCCGCCGGTGGCGAATGCGGGGGTCCGGAATGCAATCTGCTCTTCCCGAACCGCACTGCCGTGGTAGCCGCCATCTCCCTGCCGAACCCCATGAATGTCGGACAACCCGACAGTGGCATGGACGGGCTGAGGAGCAACATGCGACGATTGATATACGGCTGATTGATATGCGTTCGGGGTCTCGTATTTCGCCAGGATGCGGGCCGCCTCGAAGCGGTTCGCGACGCCCAGGATCTGGATCGCCATGCGCAGCCGCTGGTCGACCGTGTGGGGGGAAATCCCCAGTTCGCGGGCTATGTCCTTGGACGAAAGATGCATGAGAACCATGCGCAGGCATACGCGCTGCGCCTCGGTGAGCTTCTCTATGCGGTCCGATTCCATGGTGCCGATCATATCGCCAATCCTCGACCGTGTAAAACCCGACACTGCGGACGGGATGCGCGCAGTCGATGAAGCCACCGTGACAGATAACGTAACAATCCGCCGCCGGGACCTGCGGGCCACCCATGGCATTGATATATGTGCGACAATCGGATGCCAGCCGCCGGGCATTGCGGTCGGCCGCCGCCATCCCTAGGCTTGCCGGATGGCAGCGGGGGACCATCGGCAGGGGCGCCGAATCGCGATCGTCGGGACCGGCTATGTGGCCGATCTCTACATGCCGTCGCTGCGCAGCTTCCCGGGATTCGAGATCGTCGGCGCCTGGGACGTCGATCCCGGACGGCTGGCGGCCTTCGCGCGCCACTGGTCGGTCGAGCCCACGACGGGCTTCGCCGCGCTCTCCGCGCGCGCGCCCGACATCGTCCTCAACCTGACCTCCCCGCACGCACACGCGGCCGTCACCCGCGCCGCGCTCGATGCGGGCTGCCATGTCTGGAGCGAGAAGCCGCTCGCGCTCGACCTCGACGAGGCCGAGGCGCTCGTCCGCCACGCGCGCGACAGCGGGCGCCATCTCGCCTCGGCGCCGTGCAGCGTCCTCGGACGGGCCGCGCAGACGGCATGGGCGGCGATCCGCGACGGGCGGATCGGCACGCCGCGCCTCGTCTATGCCGAGCTCGACGACGATTTCCTGCCGGCCGCGCCGCACCCGCGCTGGCGCTCGGCGAGCGGCGCGCCCTGGCCGGCGGCCGATGAGTTCCGCACGGGCTGCACCCTCGAACATGCCGGCTATTATCTGTCCTGGCTGATGGCGATGTTCGGGCCGGTGCGTCGGATCGTCGGCGGGTCGGCGCGGCTGCTCGATCCCGCCCAGACCGGCGCCGGCCATGCCACCCCCGATTTCGCGTCGGCAACGCTCCATTTCGACGCGATGGTGGCGCGGCTCACCTGCTCGATCGTCGCGCGCCACGATCACCGGCTGCGCATATTCGGCGATAACGGCGTGCTTGAGGTCGACGAAGCCTGGGCGAACGGCGCGCCCGTCCGCATCCGGCGGCGGCACGTCATCCGCCGCCGGCTGATCAACAGCCCGTTCGCGACGACCGTCCGGCCGGCGGGTGCCAGCCATCCGATGGTCGGACGGCGCGGCGCCGCCTCGATGAACTTCGCACTCGGCGTGGCGGAGATGGCGCAGGCGATCGCCGCCGGCCGGCCGCCCCGGCTCGCTGGGGACTTCGCGCTCCACCTGACCGAACTGGCGCTGGCGATGCAGGCCGGCGGCGACCACCGCCCGCGCACCAGCTTCGCCCCGATCGCGCCGATGGAGTGGGACGCCTGACCGCGCCGCTGCGTTTCGCCGTGATCGGCCGGGGCCGGATGGCGGGGGCGATGCGCGGCCTGATCGGCGATGTCGGGGAGGCCGATGCCGAGGCGGTCTATATCGCCGGGCGCAACCGCGATCATGCCGCCCGCTCGATCGCCGCCCTCGCCGCGGGCAAGGCGGTGCTGTGCGAGAAGCCCTGTGCGATGAGCCCCGCCGAGGCGGCCGAGGTAATTGCGGTGTCGCAACGAACTGGGCTGCTCTATATGGAGGCGGTGGCCACTCCCTTCCTTCCTGCCGTCGCGGCGGCGCTGCAGGCGGCACGGTCGGGCCGGCTCGGCACGCCGTCGCGGGTCGAGGCGAGCTTCGGCTATCCGCTGCGGCGGGCCGATCATCCCCGATTGTTCGAGGCGGACGGCGGGGTGCTCGCCGACCGGGCGGTCTATCCGCTGATGCTGGCGCTGATCGCGCTCGGCCCGGTCGGGACGATGCGCTGCACCGTGGAGCGCGACGGGGACGGGCGCGACGTCGCCGCCGGCTTCGTGCTCGACCACCAGGCGGGCGGCCGTTCGGACCTCGCGGTCTCCTTCACCGAACGGCTCGACAACAGCCTGCGGATCGCCGGCGACGGGGGCGTGGTCGAGGTGCAGCCGCCGCTGCTGACGGCGCAGCGGCTGCGCTTCATGGACGCCGGCCAGCCCCGCCCCGGCCGGCTGCGGCGGCGCCTGCGACAGAATCCGCTGGTCCGCCGGCTCGCCGATCTCGGCAGCCGGGGGTCGGCATGCTGGCATCCGTTCGGCGCCAACCCCTATCTCCATGAGATCGAGCATTTCACCGCGCTCCACCGCACTGGCCGGATCGAAAGCCCCATCGTCAGCCATGCGCGGATGATCGAGGTCGCGCGGCTGGTCGAGGAGGCCCGCCGCGCATGAAGCTCGCCTATCTGCTCAACAGCTATCCGATGACCAGCACCACCTTCATCCGGCGCGAGATCGCCGCGATCGAGCGGGCCGGGGTGCCGGTCAAGCGCTTCGCGGTGCGGCACTGGTCCGAACGGCTGGTCGATCCGCAGGACATGTCCGAACGCGGCCGGACCGAATATCTGCTCACCGGCAACGGCGCCGGGCTGGTGCGCGGGCTGGCGGCCCATGCCGTGCGCCATCCGCGCGGCTTCGGCGAGGCGCTGGAGACGCTGGGGGCGCTCCGGCGCGCGGCGGCCGGCGGCGTGGTCCGCCACACCGCCTATCTGGCGCAGGCGATCCGGCTGCGGCAGCGCTGCGCCGCGCTCGGCATCACCCGGGTCCACGCCCATTTCTCGACCAATGCGGCGGCGGTGGCGATGCTGTGCCGGCTGCTCGGCGGGCCTCGCTACAGCTTCACCGTCCACGGGCCCGACGAGCTCGAGGCGTTGGCCGCGAACAGCCTGACCGAAAAGACGCTCCACGCCGACCATGTGGTGGCGATCAGCGATTATTGCGCCGCCCGGCTGCGCGCGCACCTGCCCGAGACGCTGTGGGAACGGATCCGCGTCATTCCCTGCGGGCTCGACCTGCGCGACTATCCGCCGACCCCGCCGCCGCCGTCGATGAGCGTGCGGCTGCTGTCGGTCGGCCGGCTCTGCCCGCAAAAGGCGCAGGTTGAGATACCGGCGGCGATCGCGGCCGCCGCCGGGGACCATCCCGGCCTGTCGGTGGTCCTGATCGGCGACGGCGAGAGCCGGGCCGCGATCGAGCGCGAGATCAGCGCGACCGGGACCGGCGGGCGAATCAAGCTGCTCGGCTGGCGTAGCAATGCCGAGGTGCGCCGCCGCATCCGCGAGACCCGGGCGCTGCTGCTGCCCAGCCATGCCGAAGGCCTGCCGATCGCGATCATGGAAGCGTTCGCGCTCGGCCGCCCGGTGATCACCACCCGAATCGCGGGCATCCCCGAACTGGTCGACGAGACATGCGGCTGGCTGGTGGAAGCCGGCGACGGCGCGGCGCTCGCGGCCGCGATCGGCGCGGCGATGGACGCGGGCAAGACCGAGCTGGCGCGGATGGGGCGCGAGGGCCGCAAGCGCATCGTCGCGCGCCACGACATCGACGGGATCGCGCCGCAGCTGATCGCCCTGTTCGCGGCCGGGGACTGAGCCCCGGCGCGCTCGGCCGGTCAGTGCGGCCGCAGGCCGGCGAGCCGGGCGGTGATGCTTTCCAGGCTGGCGTCCCGGGTGGCGGCCTGGAGGTCGTCGGCGCGGAGGATCGCCGCGACCGAGGCGCAGCGCTGGCCGACATGGTCGAGCGCCTGCAGCTCGGTGACGTGGCGGGCCGCGAGGGCGGGGTCGTCGATCAGGACCAGGCCGAGGGCTTCGAGTTGCGCGCGCGCCGCATCGAGTTCGTCGGCGAGCATCGCGAGCAGGTCGGGTCGGCCGATCGACGCCATCGGATGCTCCTCCTCAGGCGGCGGCGTCCGCCGCGCGGCGGCAGGCGTCGAGGATCGCCGGGGCGATCGCCTCGATCGGGAGATCGCGTTCGATCGCGCCCGCCGCGCGTGCGGCGGCGGGGGCCTGGTCGACGAGGCAGGTCAGCGAATCCTGGGAAATGGTGAGCGCTCCGCTGGCGCGAAGTGCCTTCATGCCCGCGACGCCGTCGGTGCCGATCCCGGTCAGGATAGCGCCGGCCGCATGGGAGCCCGCGGTCTTGGCGGCGGTCGCGAACAGCAGGCTGGCCGAGGGGCGCGCGCCGTTGACCGGGTCCGACCGCAGCAGCTTGACCGAAGGGTCGGGCCAGCGGTCGATCACCGCATGGGTGGCCGGATCGCAGGCGATCTGGATCTCGCCGCGCCTGAGCGGCCGGCCGTCCTCGGCCAGGACGACCTTGGCGCTGCAGCGGGCCTTGAGCCGCTGCATCAGCGGCGCGACGAAATCGGGATCGATCTGCAGCGAGATGACGGTGGGCGGGCAATCGGCGGGCAGGCCCGGCAACAGTTGCAGCAGCGCGTCGACGCCGCCGGTCGAGGCCCCCATCACCACGATCCTGCCGTTCCAGTCGAACACCGGGACATGATGCTGCGATGCCGGCGGGCGGGCGGGTGCGTCCTTGGCGTAGCGGGCCGAGCGCGCCGAGCCGTTGGCCGCGGCGATGACGAGCGCGCTCAGCCGCTGGGCGAATTCCTCCCGGTTGTCCGAGGTCGGCTTGGGGAAGCAGTCGATCGCGCCCCGCTCCAGCGCCTGGAAGGATGCCTCCGCGCCCTTCTGGGTGAGCGAGGACAGCATGACCACCGGCATCGGCCGGTCGCGCATGACCTCCTCGAGGAATTCGAGGCCGTTCATGCCCGGCATCTCGACGTCGAGGGTCATGACGTTGGGGCGGTGCTGGACGATCATCCGCCGCGCCTCGTCGGCGCTGGCGGCGGTCCCCACCACCTCGATGCCGGGCGAACGATCGAAAATGGAACCGAAGAAGGCACGCATCATCAGCGAGTCGTCGACGATCAGGACACGTGCCTTGGTCCGAACGGGGATCATGCCGGCAGCTTCCTCACGACGAAACGCTTTCGATCGCGCTGGCGAGCTGGGCGGGATTGAACGGTTTGACGAGCCAGCCGTCGACGCCGGCGGTGCGGCCGCGATCCTGCTTGTCGTCGGAACTCTCGGTCGACAGGACCAGAATCGGCATGGTGTCGTGGCGGCCCTGCGCGCGGACCGCCTCGACCAGTCCGAAGCCGTCCATGCGCGGCATGTTGATGTCGGTGATCATCACGTCGGGCCGGTCATGGGCGTCGAGCCATTCGAGCGCGGCGACGCCGTCCTCGGCTTCGGCCACGAGGAAGCCCTGCCCCGACAGGGCGACCCGGAGCAGTTTCCGGATGAAAGGCGAATCGTCCACGGTCAGGATGGTCTTGGGCACGCGTCATTCCCGTCGTTCGGGGCGTCGCGCCCCACCCCCACTTGGTAGCCGGAAGCCGTTAACAGCGCGTTTCCGATGGATCGGGAGGCGGAAAAATCGGCGCATTTCCGAAATCGCCGGTTGCCGTAACGGCAATTGCCTAGGTACAAGCCCGGAGAAGCGGGTCTTCGGCCATTAACTATAGCCGGTTCATGGCCTCCCGCCCATCCAACCCGCGTCCGCGTGGTCGACGATGATCCGGCCGTGTGCGCCGGTCCGGCGCTGCCGGCATCGCATCCCGGCCCGGGATCGCCGCGCGTTGCCGACGAGGCGAAGAAGACCGGCCGGGTTCATAGAAATGATCGCGATCCCGGCAAGATCGATATCGGTCCAGCGGACGTTGGTAGCCCAATATGTTAAAAAATTGCGTGAAGATGCTCGAATCTTGCCGTTTATAATCCGAACATCTTCGAATTTCCTCGTTTCAAACCGAAATTTGTCTATGAAATGGATATTGCGGAGATCGTAGCGGATGGGATTACCTCTCCCGAACTTTGCCATATCTTTCGATACGCTGCTCGATCATGATGAAAATCGATGAAAATTTCGTTACCGAAACAAATTTATGTGGATTTTTCATCGAGCTCCTCTACTTAGAATAAGTATCTATAAACGCAGGGCTTTCGGGAAAGAGTTGATGGTGCGCGGCGCTGGCACGCCATGACCGCACGGCGGGTCATACATATCGTCGACGACGAGGCGATCATACGCGCCTCGATCGTCAGCCTTGTTCAGGCGCATGGCGCATTCGAATGCCGTGAATATGCCAATGGCGACGCCTTTCTCGCCGCGATCGACGCGATCGATCCGGGCTGCGTGGTGCTCGACCTGCAGCTCGACGGAGTCAGCGGCGCGGCGGTGATCGGCGCGCTGGCCGAACGGCAGGACCGATTCCGCCTGATCGTCGTCACCGGCTATAGCGACCTCGCCATGGCGATCGAGGCGTTCCGCGCCGGCGCGGTCGACTTCCTCCACAAGCCCTATGAGATGCGCGCGTTGCTCGACGCGGTCGACCGGGGTTTCCACCTCCTCGAGCGAGGGAGCGAGCCGCAGGTTCTGGTGGCCGAGGCGAGGGCGCGGCTCGCCCGGCTCACGCCGGACGAGGCCGATGTGCTGGCGCTGCTGATCCGCGGCCAGACCAATAAGGACATCGCCCGGGCGCTGGGCTTCGATCCACGCCAGGTGCAGATCCATCGGGCGCGGGCGCTGGCCGCGCTCGATGCGCCCTCGATCCTGGCGGCGATCCGGACCGCGGCGGTCGCCGGCTGGCCGCCCACGGCCTGAACGGTCGCCGCGACCTGCGGATAAGGGGCAGCCCTTAGCGTAGTTGATCGCAATGGGCGGGCCGACGGCACGCTCCTATAGCCATGGGGTCGCGGTCTGCCCGGCGCGCGCGTGGCGGAGGTCCCCCAAATCCCGCCATGCCGGACGGCAGGGACGCCAGGATCGCGGCATGCAGGACCGGCGCGCCGACAGGCGGCCGGTCCTGGCCTTTTCGTCCGTTCCCGGCCCTAGCTTCAATAGCGCAGCCGTACCCCGGCGGTCGCGGCGCGGCCGAGCTGGCCGTAGCCGGCGGCGGTCTGGTAGCGTTCGCCGAACAGATTCTCGATCCGGCCGTACAGCTCGATGGCATCGCTCAGCGGCATCGCCGCCCGCAGGTCGACGAGTACATAGTCGCCCAGCCGGGTCGTGTTGGCCGCATTGTCGAAGCTGCCGGCGACATGGGTGATGGTGGCGCCGGTGGCGAGGCCGAACGGCCAGCGATAGTCGCCGGTGACGTTCACCGTCTGGCGCGGCCGCCGGGCGAGCTGCCTGCCGAAATTGGGATCGCTGCGTTCGCGGTTGCGGGCGTTGGTGAAGGTGTAGTTGGCGGTGAACAGCAGGTCGTCGGTCGGTGCGATGCGCAGCTCCGCCTCGGCGCCGCGGGCCCGCGCCCGGACGATATTGGCATAGGTGAAGGTGCCGAGATCGAAGTCGATCAGATTGTCGGTGTTGCGCTGGAACCACGTCGCGCGCAGCTCGACCGCGTCGCCGATCAGCTTCTGGGCGATGCCGGCGTCCCAGCCCCTGGCCTTTTCCGGCTGCAGGCCGGGCGTGCCGTAATCGCCGTAGAGCTGATAGAGCGAGGGCGCCTTGAAGCCTTCGCCATAGCTGGCGCGGACGATCGTCGCGCCGCCGTTCGGCGTATAGGCAAGGTCGGCGCCGAGCGTCGTCGCATCGCCGAACTGGCTGTGATCGTCGTAGCGGATCCCCGCGCCGAGATTCAGCCCGACGACCGGCCTGGCGCGGAGGTCGAGATAGGCGCTGTCGATGTTCGCCTTGGCCCCTGCGGTTGCCGGCGGGCCGAAATAGGCGCTGATCGTGCGCAGCTTCTCCTCCTGATGTTCGGCGCCGAACGTCGCCTGCACGATGCGGAGGTCGGCGACGCCCTGATATTCGAACCGCAGGTTCCGGCCGCGCGCGTCGAAATTCTTCACCGGCACCGCCGCCGGGTCGTAGCTGTCGCGATCGATCCGCGTGTAGGAGACGGCGATACGGTTGTTCAGCCGGCCGTCGAACAGCCCCGCGTTGAGCCCGGCATAGCCGACGATCTGCTGCTGGCGCTGATATTCGTCGGTGTCGCCGATCGTGTAGTTCGGCGGCGGAAAGCCGTCGAGGTCGACCTTGCTCCTGGTATAGAAGCCGCGCAGGTCGAGCGAGAGCTGGTCGGTGAGCGCGGTGGTGGTCTTCAGGTGCGCGCCGAACAGATGGTAGCCGTCCTTCTCCGCGCCGCCGTCGGCGACCGAGATGCCGTCGGTCGTGAGATATCCGGCGGCCGCGCTGATCGCGGTCGGCCCCACCTTGCCGCTGACCGCGCCGCTGATGCGGCCGCTGTCGTAGCGCCCATATTCGCCGCTGGCGCGGATGGCGAGATCGTCGGTGGGCGCGCGGGTGATCAGGTTGATCACGCCGCCGATCGCCTGGCTGCCCCACAGCACCGACTGCGGCCCGCGCAATATCTCGATCCGCTCGAGATTGTCGGTCAGCAGGTCGGCGAAGTTGAAGCCGCCCCCGGGCGCCGCCGGGTCGTTGAGCTTGACCCCGTCGATCAGCACCACGGTCTGGTCCGACTGGGCGCCGCGGATGAACAGGCTCGTCACCCCGCCGAGGCCGCCGTTGCGCTGGATCGTGATCCCCGGCTGCGTCCGCAGCAGATCGGCCAGCGGCACGGTCTGGCGCTGCTCGATCAGTTCGGCGTCGATGACGCTGATCGACTTGCCGACCTCGGAAAGCCGCGTCTCGGTCCGGGTGGCGGTGACGACGATCGAATCGGCATCGGCCTCCTCGGCCCGTGCGGTGCCCGGCAGAATGACCAGCGCCGCGATCAGCGCCGTCGTGAATGTCCGCATCATGTAGGTCCTCCCATGGAACTATCCATCGGGATCCCGCGCGGACGGTTTCGGAAGATGATGCCCCCGCGCGCGACCCCAGTCGACGTCGTCACGCGAGGATTTCGCCTCGATCATGTGGTGCACCCCGCCCGCATGATGGAACGACCGCGACCGGCAGGTTTCCTGGCTCTCGGGTCATCGCTCTCGCCCGGCCTTCCCGGATGCCGAGGCATCCAGTGACGCAGATGGACGATCGCTCACCGATCACAGTTGCGGGGGCAGCTTCGGCTTGCGGGATCTTCCCGCTTCCGAATTCCCTTTCCTGTCGCGCCGCGCGCTCTAGGCCGGCGGGCGGCATCGCGCAAGCCGGTGTTGCGGCGCGGCAACATCCGGGTCGGATGCGCGTCAGCGTGCTCTTGTGCGTGGTTCGAGCGCGAATGGCCGCTATGCAGAACCGTGCGAAAATCGGCGCGGCATCCCCCGGCCGGGGGATGCAAGGCATTGATGCACTTGTAATAGGGCGATGACATCCGGGCGAAATCCGGATAGTGTCGAGGGGCACGTCGGCGATGGGGATCGCCGCTAAGGGGTATTCAGGGGGCATTTTTTTGCGTAGCTCGCTCTTCTCGACGGCCGTCGTCTCGGCCCTGCTCGTCGCATCGTCATCCCAGATCGCATCGGCCCAGATCGTGGCGCCGACGACCGGGCAGCAGATCGCGCCCGGCCGCGACGAACTGCAGAGCAGGACCCGGCAGCAGGCACCCGCTCCCTCGCGGCTCACGATCGACGGCGACATCGAGCGTGCCCCCTGCGCGCTCGACTCGCCCGCTTATGCGGATCTCAAGGTCACGATCAACGAGGCGCAGTTCAGCAATCTCGAAGGCGTCAGCCCCGAGGAGCTGAAGCAATCCTATGCTTCGCTGCTCGGCGCCGACCGGCCGGTCAGCACGATCTGCACGATCCGCGATGCCGCGGCGACCGCGCTGCGCCGCAAGGGCTATCTCGCCGCGGTGCTGGTGCCGGTGCAGAAGATCGAGGACGGCGTCGTCCGCTTCGAGGTGCTGTTCGCCAAGGTTGTGCAGATCCGGGTGCGCGGCGACGCCGGCCCCGCGGAGAAGGTGCTGGCCTCTTACCTGTCGCACCTGACCGAGGAAAAGGTGTTCAACCGCTATGTCGCCGAGCGCTATCTGCTGCTCGCGCGCGACATGCCGGGCTATGAGGTCCGTCTCGCGCTCAAGCCGGCGGGCACCACGCCCGGCGAGCTGGTCGGCGAGATCAGCGTCATCCACACCCCGCTCGAGGTCAACGCCAGCGTCCAGAATTTCTCGGCGCGCAGCTCGGGCCGCTGGACCGGCGCGGTGCAGGCGCAGGCCACCGGCCTGCTCGGCGCCGACCGGTTGACCCTCTCGGCGTCGACCACCGCCGACTTCAAGGAGCAGCAGCTCGTCCAGCTCGGCTACGAGACGAGGATCGGCGGCGAGGGCCTGACGGTCGGCGGCAACTTCACCTATGCCTGGTCGAAGCCCGACGTGCAGGTGGCGAGTTCCCCCGGCATCGACCTGACCGCGCGGACGCTGTTCGCGACCGGCGAGGTCCGCTATCCGCTGATACGGACGCAGCGCTTCAGCATCGTCGGCGCGGGCGGCATGGACTTCGTCAACCAGACGGTGCGGTTCGGCGGCCGGGACCTGACCCGCGACCGACTGCGGGTCGGCTTCCTGCGGCTCGACATGGACGCGGGCGACGTGGCCGAGCGGCGCGTGCCGACATGGCGCGCCTCGGGCTCGGTCGAGTTCCGCCAGGGCCTCGATCTGTTCGACGCCTCGCCGCGTCCGGCTTTTCCGATCCCCGCGGTCACCCCGGCCCGTACCGACGGCGATCCGACGTCCAGCCTGATCCGCGCCTCGGCGGCGATCGAGTATAATCTCGGCAAGGGCTTCTGGTTCGCGGCGCTGCCGCGCGTCCAATATGCCTTCGATCCGCTGTTCAGCTTCGAGGAATTCTCGGCGGGCAACTTCTCGATCGGCCGCGGCTACGATCCGGGCACGATCATCGGCGACAGCGGCGTGGGCAGCGGCTTCGAGCTGCGCCTGCCGCGCGTCCAGCCGCTGGAGAAAACCAATTTGTCGGTGCTGCCCTTCGTCTTCACCGACCTCGCCTGGGTGTGGAACAGGCACAATGCCTTCACCGTGCCGCTTCCCGCCAACCCCGACTTCCTCGCGTCGGTGGGCGGCGGTTTCCGGGCCATCCTCAACAATCGCTTCCGGATCGACGGCACGATCGCCGTGCCGCTCAAGGCCGCGGGTCTCCAGACCCACAACCATGATCCGCGTTTCCTCGTATCTGTGACGACCAAGCTCTGGCCGTGGGGTAACTGATTATGCGTAAGGTAGCTTGTTCCGCCGATCCCTTCGCCCGGCGCAATCGGGGGCCGGCCCGGCGCTATTCGAGAACGCTGACCTCGGTCCTCGCGGTTGCGACCATCCTCGCCCTGCCGGCGAAGGAGACGCTCGCGGCCAACGGCTTCGAGGGCAGCTTCGCTCCCAATGCGGGTTTCTCCTTCAGCGATACGGGCGGCGGCACCGCGACGATCACGGTCAACGCGCCTTCCGCCCTCATCAACTGGACCCCCAGCGATACCAGCAGCACCAGCGGGCCGATCGACTTCCTCCCGTCCGGCAACACCGTCAACTATGTCGCCGGTGGCGCCGTGGCGGGCGATGGCGACTATACGGTCCTCAACCGGATCGTCCCGACCGGCGGCGCCGCCGGCCGGTCGATCGCGCTGAACGGCACCATCACCACCGACACCCCGAAGGGCAATGTCTGGTTCTACAGCCCCAACGGCATATTGGTCGGGTCGGGCGCCAGCTTCGATGTCGGCGGGCTGCTGCTGACGACGGCGGACATCGACGTCCCGAATGGGCTCGAATTCGACGGCGGCAATTATGTTACCGCCGTCACCACGCAGACCAGCATTGCCGGGCAGGCGGTCACGATCGACAGTAGCGCCAGCATCACCACCAACAATTATTTTGCCGTCCTGGCGCCCAAGATCGAGCAGGGCGGCACGGTCGAATCGGAGGGCGGCATCGCCTATATCTCGGCAAGGCAGGCGCGCTTGTCGATCAATGATTCCAGCGGCCTGTTCGACATTGAAATCGGCGAGGGTGCCGACCTGGCGACGGACGGGATCACTCATAGCGGCATCAGCCAGGGGGTCATCAACACGGCGGACGGCCTCGCCCACCCGATCTACTTCGTCGCGGTGCCCAAGAACGAAGCCATCACCATGCTGCTCGGCGGCAGCATCGGCTTCCAAGTGGCACAGGGCGCCCAGGCCACCGAGCGCGGCATCGTCCTGTCGGCGGGGCGCGACATCGCCTTCGGGTCGCTCGGCGGCGTCGGAGAGGTCTCCGCAGGGGCCGGCAGCGGATCGGTCAGCATCAGCGGCCTGCCTTCGCTGGCCGATCCGCTCAGCATCCGGTCGGGCGTCCCGCTCACCGTGGCCGGAGGCCTGAACGTCACGTCCGGCGGCGGACCGGTCAATATCTACGCCGGGGCCGATACGACCTTCCAGGGCAGCGTCTCGATCGACGCGTCGCGGACCGGATCGAGCGGAAGCGCGCAGGGCGGCGCGATCAACCTGACCTCCGCCAACGGTACGTTGCTGTTCGACAATGGTGTCACGCTCACCGCATCGGGTACCGGCGGCAGCGGCACGGGCGGTATGGGCAGCGGCGGCACCGTCTCGGTCCTCGCCGCGGGCGGCAACATTACCTTCAGCGGCGGCCTCTTCGCGTCGGCGAACGGCACGGGCGGCAGCGGCAACGGCAGCGGCGTGGGCGGCGACGCGCGCGGCGGTATCGTCAGCGTCGAGGCGACGACCGGCAGCAGCGTCAATGTCACCTCGGGATCGATCAGCCTTTCCGCCAACGCCTTCGGCGGCAGCGGATCGGGCGTCGGCGGCGATGCCCTGAGCATCCTGCCCAGCGCCGGAGCGCCGGTGGGGCATGTCGAACTGCGCGCCTCGGGCGGCACGATCAACATCGGCAGCGGCCAGTCGAGCGTCGACGCGACGTTCAACGCTTATGGCGTCGCCGGCTATACCTTCGGATCGGGATCGTCGGGCAATGCGGTCGGCGGATCGGCCGGTCTCTATGCGAGCGGCACCGGCGCGATCAACCTCTATGGCTACGCGACGGGCGACGTCTCGGGCGGCATGTCCGAACTGGCCTCTTCCGGCGGCGGTACGGCGACGGGTGGCGAGTTCGTCGTCGAGGCGCGCAACAGCAGCGCGATCCACTCCTACGCCGATGGTTCGATCGGGCTCGACCTCTATCTCAGGGGGACCGGCGGACAAAGCTCCACGGGCACCGGCGGCGCCGGCACGGGCGGCCAGCTGTCGATCGCGGCCGTCGACGGCGGCGCGACGATTCAGTTCGACGGTTCGGTATATGCCGACGCGACCGGCTCGGGCGGTCTTTCGACCGACAGCACCGGCGGTCTCGGAACGGGGGGCAAGCTGATCGCAGGCGACGGTGCCGGCGATCTCACCTTCAACGATGTCTATTTCTTCGCCGAAGGCCAGGGTGGCGGCGGCAAGACGACCGGCGGCACCGGCCAGGGCGGCACGGCGCTCCTGTCGATCCGCACGGCCGGCGGCGAGCTCACCGCCAATGGCGACGTGCTGATGTCCGCCTTCGGCACCGGCGGCGACGCGGGCTATCATGTGGTGTCCGAGAACGGAGCGCAGCCGTCGACGGGCGGCGTCGGCCGCGGCGGTCTCGCTGGTTTCGAAGTGGTTGGCGGCACCATGACCTTCAACGGCAACGCCACCGCCGATGCCAGCGGCCAGGGCGGCAAGGGGCGTGACGGCGGCGCCGGCTATGGCGGCATCGACCAGGGCAATGATTTCGGCGGCGCGCTGGCCCTCGCCACCAAGGGCACGATCACCTTCAACGGCACGGGCGAGGGCGAGGGCGGAGAGCAGCCGCCTCTCGAGCCCCCCGAGGGCGGAGAGTTGCCTCCCCTGCCCCCAGGCGGCGAGGAGCCGCCTATCGGGCCGTTGGACAGCGGGGGTAGCGAAGGCCTCTATCCGGCCGGCGTTCAGCTCGTCGCGAGGGGCATCGGCGGGGATGGCGATTTCGACGATGCCGCGAATACCGGCAGCGGGGGCAACGGTTTCGGCGGCCTCGCCCAGGCCGTCGGCCTGACCGGCGATACCCCGGTCCAGGGCGTCATATCGGGGTCTTCGGTGCTGGTCGATACCAGCGGCTTCGGTGGTTCCGGCGGCTTCGCGATCCAGGATAGCCTTCCCGGCGGTGCAGGCGGCGACGGTACGGGCGGAGTCGTCCTCATCGCCGCGCAGGCGGGCACGGGACGGCTCGATATCGGCAGCGCCTATCTGATGTCGATCGGTGAAGGCGGCCGGGGCGGCGCAGGCGGCGGTGGGGAATCGATCATCGTTGCCGATGGCGGCGCCGGCGGCACCGGCACCGGCGGCCTCGCCCAGGCCGGCACGGTCAGCGGTCCCTCGAGTTCGACCACCACGGGTAGCGCTGCCTTCGGCTCGGTGCTCGCCGACGCTTCGGGCTATGGCGGGCAGGGCGGCGACGGCGGCTATGCGCAGAGCGGCGGCAACGGCGGCGACACCATGAACGGCGGGGCCGGCGGCGACGGCGGTATCGGTGTCGGCGGATCGGTATTCCTGACGGGGTACGGCGTGCAGGCCTCGGTGAACCAGTCGGTCGACCTCTACGCCACCGGCACGGTGGGCCGCGGCGGATATAATGGCGGCGGCGAGGCTCTCGACGGAATCGACGGCGGCGCGATCGGCGGTTTTGCCGGCGTGTTGGCCGGCGGCCGCAACGGGTCGCCGAACGAACTTGGTTCGGTGCAGATCAGCGGTTCGCTGTTCGCCGACGTTTCCGGCCTGGAGCAGCTGTCCGAAGGCGGGAGCACCCAGGCTGGCCGGATCGTGATCAGCAATTCGCAGCAGGGCACGACGCCGTTCAGCGATGGCGTGACGTCCGATGGCGGCACGATCAGCGTGGACGGTTCGACGACGCTGTATGCCGAGGGCAGCCTGCCGTCGGAGATGCCGAGCGAAGTGACTGCCGGCTCGAGCGACATTAGCTTCGGCGGCGACTTCCTCGCCTACACGTCCGACTCGTCGTTCAACTTCTATCGCGACGATGCGGCAGGAACGATCAACTTCCAGACCGATGGCTGCCATGTGGGCGAGGGCGCCTGCGGTCCGATCGTCGACCGGTTCACATCGCCGCCGCCGCCAGTCGTGTCGCCGCCGGTGTCGCCGCCGCCGCCGGTATCGCCACCGCCGCCAGTGTCGCCGCCGCCGCCGGTATCGCCGCCGCCGCCGGTGTCGCCGCCGCCGCCGGTATCGCCGCCGCCGCCGCCGGTATCGCCGCCGCCGCCGGTATCGCCGCCGCCGCCGGCGATCGACGACCCGGAGGTGAACGAGACGGTAACGACCGAGACGACCAACATCGCCGCGAGCATCCAGGCATCGCTGACGGGAACGCGCGTCGCCGGCGGCAGCATCAGGAGCACCTCCTCGGGTGGTGAGTCCGGCGCCGGTACGGGCGTGGCCTCGGCGGGCGGCTCCGGCGGTTCGTCCGCTTCGGGCGGGGGCGACAGCACTGCCGACGAGGGTGGCGACGAGGACAGCGATGCCGGCAGCTCGACCGCCAGTGGCGGCGCGGTCGGCGGCCCGAACGTGCTGATCGATACGAGCAACATCGGATCGGGCGGCGCGCAGATCGACACGCCGGTGCTCAGCAGCGGCAACAGCAGCCTGTGGCAGGGCGCCGACGGCCTTGGCGACGCGCCGGGCGGGACCGACGGACTGTCGCCGCCCGCAACGGGCGGGGCGGCACCGGGGGGTTCGGCGCCGAACGGTCCGGCCGGAGCGGGTGGTTCGCCCGGCGACGGAGCGGGTGGCGCGTCGCTGGGCGGCGCGGGCGACGTGCCTTCGTCGGGCGGCGGCGAGGGCCCGTCGTTCAGCGCGGGCGGCCAGCCCTTGAGTGGCGGAGGCGGCGCATCCTCGGGCGGAGGCGGCGATTCGGGCTCGGGCGGAGGGAACGACCAGTCCCCGGGCGGCGCGACCGACCAGCCGGCGGGCGCGGGCGGCCAGCAGCCTTCCAATGGAAAATCCCCGGATGGAGCGAAAGACCAGTGATGCGGAACAACCGTCTTTCCCTGGGCCTCGGCCTGCTCGCCGCGGCGGCGCTCGGCCTTCCCTCGGCAGCCCCGGCGGCGAGCCAGCCCGGCGGCCTGTCGCTGCGCAACAGCTTCCGCATCGGTTCGAGCGGGGTGCTCTGCACCGCGCAGATCCGCACGGTCAGCCCGGTGCTGTCGACGATGTTCGACCGCGGCTACCGGATCGTCTGCCGCGACGCGGCGGCTCCGGTCGGCCGGCTGTTCGCGCTGCGCAAGGGCGGCGACGACGCGGTGGCGCGGGTGATCGCCAACACCGAGTCGCCGGTGACCTGCCAGGAAGCGACCAGCGTCGCGATGGAAGGTCTCGGCACCGTCCGGGTCCGCGAATGCGTCGACGCCAACCAGCTCTCCTACAAGACCTATGCCTATACCCAGGGCAGGACGATCTACGTCGCCGACGGGCTCGGCGGCTATGACAGCGCGCTCCAGCTCGGCCTGCGCACGATCGTCGCCGACGCGATCGTCAAGGGCGAGGTGCAGGTCGCGACGACCTCGGCGGGCGATCCCGCCGCCTTCGCGCGGGTCCAGGCGGGCGCGCTCGACAGCGAGAGCGCGCTGGCCGAAGCCTATTCGCGCAACAATGACGGCTCCTATGCCGAGGCGTCCGAGTTCTTCGAGGCGCTCGTCGAACGCGATACCTCGAAGCCCCAGGCCGATTCGCGGCTGTCCGAATATCTCGCCAACCAGGCGATCCAAGAATCGAACCAGCGCAACTTCACCACCGCCGACGCTCTGTTCGCGCGCGCCGCGACCCCGGCCGCGCTGGCCGATCCCGTGCTGGGACGCATGCTGCGCAACTTCTACGCGATCCATTATCTGAACCAGAACAAGCTGAAGCAGGCGATCGCCGAACTGAACAAGCCGGTGGCGGAGATCGAGTCGCGCAGCGTCGCCGACGCCAAGCTCGCCCAGGGCGAGATCAGCGGCGATATCGCCGACGACCTCAACCGTGAGAACAGCTCGATGAGCCAGCTCGGCGCGCTCGACGGCCAGCTGCAGCCCTTCGAACGGGCGCAGATCCTCGATGTGCAGGCGCTCCAGCTGCGCGGCACCGCCTACCGCATCAACAAGGATTTCCCCAAGGCGAAGGCTGCCTTCGCCGAGGCGGTCGACGCGATGCAGGACATCCGCGAGGGCCGGCTCAACAGCACCGGCTGGCTGCGCGCCAGCATCCAGTCGGAACTGGCGCTGGTCGCCGAGGCCGAGGGCAATGTCGCCGAGGCCGAGCGCCTTTACGCCGACGCGCTCCAGGTCGTCGAGATCCAGCATCCGAACACGGCGGTCTCGCTGGGCGCCAAGGCGCGTTTCGCGGGCTTCCTCAGCCGCCACGACCAGGCCGACCGCGCTGGCACCATGTATGGCGAGGTTATCGCCGCGGCCGAGAATCTGCCGGGCGCCATGGCCTCGATCCGCACGCTGCTGCGCCCCTATTTCCGCCTGCTCGCGGAACGCTCGGCGACCGATCCCACCGCGGTGTCGCGGATGTTCGGCGCGAGCCAGGTGATGCTGCGGCCCGGCATCGCCCAGACCCAGGCGCTGCTCGCCCGCGAGCTGTCGGGCGGTGACGACGAGGCGTCGAGCCTGTTCCGCCAGTCGGTGACGCTGTCGCGCTACATCGCCCGCGCCACCGGCGAGATCGCGCGGATGACGGCTGCGCCCAACCCCGCCGAACGACCCGCGCTGGCCGATGCGCAGGCTCGCCTGGCCCGCTATTCGCGCGACCAGACGGTGCTGCAGGCCAAGCTCGCCAGGTTCCCGCGCTACCGCGTGCTGTCGCCGCAGACGATGTCGGTCGAGGAACTGCAGAAGGCGCTGCGGCCGGGCGACGGCTATTACAAGACCACGCTGGTCGGCCAGGACGCCTATGCGATGTTCGTCACCCGCGACGTCGCGCGCGCCTGGAAGCTCGACATGACGACCAAGCAACTCGAGGACACCGTCGCGCAGATCCGCGATTCGGTGGTGAAGATCGAGAATGGCCAGGTCGCGACCTACCCGTTCGACGTCGTCCTCGCCCGCAAGCTCTATCTGACCCTGATGGGGCCGGTCGACGCGGACATGCACAAGGTCACCAACCTCGTGTTCGAGCCCGACGGCCCGCTGCTCCAGCTTCCGGCCAACCTGCTGCCGATCGACCAGTCGGGCGTCGACGCCTATCTGGCGCGGCTCAAGAAGCCCAATGCCGACGACTTTGACTTCCGCGGCGTCAACTGGCTGGGCCGCGACCGCGACATCTCGACCGTGGTGTCCCCGCGCTCCTTCGTCGACGGCCGCGGCGTCGCCGCCTCGAAGGCGACCAAGGGCTATCTCGGCATGGGCGAGAATGCCCGGCCGGCGCTCAACCCCTTCTTCGTCCCGCCGCCGGCCATGACCGACTCCTGCGCCTGGCCGCTCAGCAACTGGAACAACCCGATCTCCTCGTCCGAACTCTATCTGGCGAGCGGGATCATCGGCCAGGACAAGTCGAAGCTGATCACCGGCGGCGACTTCTCCGACTCGGCGATCACCGGGCTGAGCGATCTCGCCGATTATCGCATCATCCACTTCGCGACCCACGGCCTGGTCACCGCCCCGCGCCCGGAATGTCCGGCGCGCCCGGCGCTGCTGACCAGCTTCGGCGGCGGCACCTCGGACGGCCTGCTGTCGTTCAAGGAGATCTTCGACCTCAAGCTCGACGCCGACGTCGTCGTCCTGTCGGCCTGCGACACGGCGGGCATGGCGACCATCTCGGCCACCCGCGAGGCCGGCATCACCACCGGCGGCAACTTCGCGCTCGACGGCCTGGTCCGCGCCTTCGTCGGCGCGGGCGCCCGCACCGTGATCGCGAGCCACTGGCCGGTCCCGGACGATTTCAACGCGACCAAGCGGCTGATCAGCGGACTGTTCACGGCCCCGCCGGGGACCGCGATGGCGACTGCGATGCGGCAGGCGCAGATCGGCCTGATGGACGACGCCAATACGTCGCACCCCTATTACTGGTCGGCCTTCGCGATCGTCGGCGACGGCGAGCGGCCGCTGCTGCCGGCGACAAGCGCGCCGGGCGCCGCGGTCCAGGCGACCCGCTGACGGCTGCGCCCGCCCCCTCGCGGGGCGGGCGTATCGGTCGTGCTGGACAGGGAGCGATTTGGAACATATGACGAACATATGGCCCAGCTCGATGTCCGCCAGAAACTGGAAATCCTCGCCGACGCCGCCAAATATGACGCGTCCTGCGCGTCGTCGGGCACGGCGAAGCGCGATTCGGCCGGCGCGGCGAAGGGGATCGGGTCGACCGAGGGCATGGGCATCTGCCATGCCTATGCGCCCGACGGCCGCTGCATCTCGCTGCTCAAGATCCTGCTGACGAACAGCTGCATCTTCGACTGCCATTATTGCATCAACCGGAAGAGCTCCAACGTCCGCCGCGCGCGCTTCACCGCGAAGGAGGTGGTCGACCTGACCCTCGCCTTCTACCGGCGCAACTATATCGAGGGTCTGTTCCTCTCCTCGGGCATCATCCGCTCGTCCGACTATACGATGGAGCAGATCGTCGAGGTCGCCCGGTCGCTGCGCGAGGACCACCAGTTCCGCGGCTATATCCACCTCAAGACGATTCCCGACGCCGATCCGGCGCTGATCGAGGCGGCGGGCCGACATGCCGACCGCATCTCGATCAACATCGAGCTGCCGACCGCCGCCGGCCTCCAGCGGCTCGCGCCCGAGAAGTCGGGGGAGACGATCCGCGGCGCGATGGCGGGGATGAAGACCGCGATCGACGATGGCGCCGATGCCGGCAAGCGCTACAAATCGGCGCCGCGCTTCGCCCCCGCCGGACAGTCGACCCAGATGATCGTCGGGGCCGATGCCGCCAACGACCGCGACATCATGACCACCGCGAGCGGCCTCTACGATCGCTTCGGGCTGCGCCGCGTCTATTATTCGGCATTTAGCCCGATTCCCGACGCCTCGGCGATCCTGCCGTTGCGCCGCCCGCCGCTGATGCGCGAGCACCGGCTCTACCAGTCCGACTGGCTGATGCGCTTCTACGGCTATCGCCCCGCCGAGGTCGCCGATGCGACCGACGAGCAGGGGATGCTGCCGCTCGACATCGACCCCAAGCTCGCCTGGGCGCTGAAGGCGCGCGAACGCTTCCCGGTCGACGTCAACCGCGCCCCGCGCGAGCTGCTGCTGCGGGTGCCGGGACTGGGGGTGAAGGCGGTCGACGCGATCCTCGCCTCGCGGCGCTGGCGGCGGCTCGGGCTCGCCGATGTCGGGCGCTTGTCGCGCTCGATCGCCAAGCTGCGACCGTTCATCGTCACCAGCGACTGGCGGCCGACGGCGTTGATCGATCGGATTGAGCTCAAGGCGAAGCTGGTCGAGCAGCTGGAGCTGTTCGGCGGCTGAGCGCGTTGCTCGCTTATGCGTCATTCCGGCGGAGGCCGGAATCTCAGGAGGTTGGCCGCGCGCTCGTCTCCTGAGACCCCAGTCTTCGCTGGGTGACGGACGGAGAATGATATCGATGCACCGCATGACCCTGTCCCGCCCCGACGACTATGAAGGCTGGCGCGATGGCGCGCGGGCGGCCGCGCTCGCCGGAGTCGCGGCCGACGCGATTGTCTGGCAGGTGGAGGGCGAGGGCGTCGACCTGTTCGGCGGGGCGGGCGATCCGCTGCCGCCGCCGAGGCTTGCGCCCTTCGCGGTGTCGAAGCGCTTCCTCGATCTTGCCGAGACCGTGGTGCTCCACCGCGACCCCGAGCGCTTCGCGCTGCTCTATGCGATGCTGCTCCGTCTGCGCGACGAACCGGCCGCGATCGCGGACGAGGCCGATCCGCTGCGGCGGCGGCTCGAACAGCTGGCGAAGGAGGTGCGCCGGGACATCCACAAGATGCGCGCCTTCGTCCGCTTCCGCGAGATCGACGGCGCCTATGTCGCCTGGTTCGAGCCCGACCATCATATCGTCCGCGCCAATGCGGGCTTCTTCGCGCGCCGCTTCGCGACGATGCGCTGGTCGATCCTGACCCCCGAACTGTCGATCCACTGGGACGGCGGCAGCTTGCGCGAGGGGCCGGGGGCGACCCGCGCCGATGCGCCGGCGGGGGACCCGGTCGAGGCGCTGTGGAAGGGCTATTATGCGTCGATCTTCAACCCGGCCCGGCTGAAGGTCGGAACGATGCTCAAGGAGATGCCGCGAAAATATTGGGCCAACATGCCCGAAACCGCGTTGATCCCCGAACTGGTCGCGGGCGCCCAGGCGCGCGAGACGAGGATGGTGGAGAGGATCGTGCCCAGGGCCCAGGCTACCGGCAATGCGGGGAAGGCGTGGGAAGCGCTGCGCGAGGAAGCGGCGCATTGCACGCGCTGCGACCTGTATCGATGCGCGACGCGCACGGTGTTCGGCGAGGGACCGGTCGATGCCGACCTCATGATTGTCGGCGAACAGCCGGGCGACCAGGAGGACCTTGCCGGCAAGCCCTTCGTGGGGCCGGCGGGCAGGATGCTCGACGAAGCGCTCGAGGCGGCGGGGGTCGACCGGGCGCGCACCTACGTCACCAACGCGGTCAAGCATTTCAAGTTCGAGCCGCGCGGCAAGCGCCGCATCCATGCGAAGCCCAATGCCGGAGAGATCAAGGCGTGCCGCTGGTGGATCGACCAGGAGCGCGCGATCGTCGCGCCGAGGCGGATCGTCATGTTGGGGACGACCGCGATCCATTCGCTGCTGGGCAAGGCCACGACGCTGAGCTCGGTGCGCGGCCGCGCGCTGGAACTGCCCGACGGCGGTCTGGCGCGCGCGACGATCCATCCGAGCTTCCTGCTGCGCATGCCCGACAAGGCGCGTGCGGAGGAGGAATATGCGATGTTCGTGAGGGATCTCAAGGCGGCCGCCGAATAGGCTGATCCGCCCCCGCCCCAAAAGCGTCGCCCCAGCTTATGCCGGGGCGACGGTCAGGTGTCGGATGACATTCCCCCGAGGCTCTCTCCGGGAAAGGGGAAACCGGAGAGAGCGCCGGGGAATGACCGGTTAGATGCCGACGCCGCTGAGCAGCCCCAGCGCCTGGAGCAGCCACAGGATCACGACGATCACGACGACGACGTTCAGGATGCTTTTGATCTTGCCGTCCATCGGGATGTAGTTGTTGATCAACCACAGCAGAACGCCGACAATAATGAGTACGATAATGATATGAATCAGCATGGGGTCCTCCCCGTTTGTGTTTAGAATTGCTGGTGTCCTTACGAACCCGGAACAGCGATGTTTGTTCCGGGGTCCGCCGGAGCGGCGCGGCATGCGGTCCAAACAAAAAGGGCGGGTCGCCCTGCGGCGCCCGCCCTTCGCGTGTCCGGATTGATCGGATCAGAGCTTGGAAGTCAGCTCCGGCACGACCTTGAACAGGTCGCCGACGAGGCCGTAATCGGCCACCTGGAAGATCGGGGCTTCCTCGTCCTTGTTGATCGCGATGATCGTCTTCGAGTCCTTCATGCCGGCGAGATGCTGGATCGCGCCCGAGATGCCGATGGCGACATAGACTTCGGGAGCGACGATCTTGCCGGTCTGTCCGACCTGATAGTCGTTCGGGACATAGCCCGCGTCGACCGCAGCGCGCGAGGCGCCGACCGCGGCGCCGAGCTTGTCGGCGAGCGGCTCGATGATCGCGTGGAAGTTCTCGCCGTTCTGGAGAGCCCGGCCGCCCGAGACGATCACCTTGGCCGACGTCAGCTCGGGGCGCTCGGACTTGGAGATCTCGGCGCCGACGAAGCTGGAGAGGCCGGCGTCGCCGCCGCCCGAAACCGCTTCGATGCTGCCCGAGCCGCCCTCGCGCGCCGCCTTCTCGAAAGCGGTGGCGCGGACGGTGATCACCTTCTTGGCGTCCGAAGACTGCACCGTCGCGATCGCGTTGCCGGCATAGGTCGGACGGGTGAAGCTGTCCTCGCTCTCGACCGAGAGGATCTCGGAGATCTGCATGACGTCGAGCAGGGCCGCGACGCGCGGCGCGATGTTCTTGCCGTTGGCGGTGGCCGGCGCGACGAAGGCGTCGTGATGGCCCATCAGCTCGACGACCAGCGGCGCGACATTCTCCGGCAGCGCGTTGGCATAGGCCGCGCCGTCGGCGACATGGACCTTGCCCACGCCGGCGATCTTCGCGGCCGCGTCGGCGACGCCGCCCACGCCCTCGCCCGCGACCAGCAGGTGGACCTCGCCCAGCTTCGACGCGGCGGTGATCGCCGAGAGGGTGGCGTCCTTGACGGCGCCGCCCTCATGCTCAACCCAAACGAGCGTCTTCATGCCGCAACTCCCAGAGCCTTGAGCTTGGCCACCAGTTCATCGACATCGGCGACCTTGATGCCGGCTGAGCGCTTCGGCGGCTCGGCGACCTTGAGCGTCTTGAGGCGCGGGGTGACGTCGACGCCGTAGTCGGCCGGGGTCTTCTGCGCGAGCGGCTTGGACTTGGCCTTCATGATGTTCGGCAGCGAGGCATAGCGCGGCTCGTTGAGGCGCAGGTCGGTGGTGACGATCGCGGGGGTCTTGAGGCTGACCGTCTCGAGGCCGCCGTCGACCTCGCGGGTGACCTTGACCATGTCGCCCTCGACCTCGACCTTCGAGGCGAAGGTGCCCTGCGGCCGGCCGGTGAGGGCCGCCAGCATCTGGCCGGTCTGGTTCGAATCGTCGTCGATCGCCTGCTTGCCGAGGATGACGAGGCCGGGGG
The DNA here is from genome assembly GCF_001428605.1 of Sphingomonas sp. Root720. Taxonomy (GTDB): domain Bacteria; phylum Pseudomonadota; class Alphaproteobacteria; order Sphingomonadales; family Sphingomonadaceae; genus Rhizorhabdus. The sequence goes on along the minus strand of NZ_LMID01000012.1, from coordinate 170,645 downwards.
CCTCCTCCTCGACGATCTTGGCGAGCAGCTTGGCGACGCCGAGCGGCTCGACCTCGGTCTCGCTGACGATCAGGATCGCGCGGTCGGCGCCCATCGCGAGCGCGGTGCGCAGCGTTTCCTGCGCCTTCTGCTCGCCGATCGACACCGCGATGATCTCGGTCGCGACGCCCTTTTCCTTCAGGCGGATCGCTTCTTCGACCGCGATCTCGTCGAACGGGTTCATCGACATCTTGACGTTGGCGAGGTCGACGCCGGTGCCGTCCATCTTGACGCGCGGCTTGACGTTGTAATCGATCACCCGCTTCACGGGTACGAGGACCTTCATAGCTTCACTCCTTGGCCTTGGCATCTGCCCTGGGGAGGCCGTATCCATATCCATGAGGGGCCGCTCCTCGGGGAAACGGCCGGTGCCCGATCGCCATTGCCGCTCGGGCCGGTCAAATCAAATGCGAACTTGCGAAACTGCGAACTACCGTTTTGCAAATGCGACGGGATGCTTGGCCGGCCCGTGACGGGATGCTCAGGCCGCCTTCTTCACCTCGGCGACGATCTTGCGCGCGGCGTCGCCCAGGTCGTCGGCCGCGACGATCGGCAGGCCCGAACCCGCGAGGATGTCCTTGCCCTGCTGGACGTTGGTGCCTTCGAGGCGGACGACCAGCGGCACTGACAGGTTCACTTCCTTGGCGGCGGCGACGATGCCGTCGGCGATGATGTCGCACTTCATGATGCCGCCGAAGATGTTGACGAGGATGCCCTTCACCGCGGGATCGGCGAGAATGATCTTGAACGCCGCCGTCACCTTCTCCTTCGAGGCGCCGCCGCCGACGTCGAGGAAGTTGGCCGGGAACATGCCGTTGAGCTTGATGATGTCCATCGTCGCCATGGCGAGGCCGGCGCCGTTGACCATGCAGCCGATGTCGCCGTCGAGCTTGATATAGGCGAGATCATATTTGGACGCCTCGATCTCGGCCGGGTCCTCCTCGGACTCGTCGCGCAGGGCGAGGATGTCCGGGTGGCGGTAGAGCGCGTTCGAATCGAAGCTGACCTTCGCGTCGAGGACGAGCAGCTTGCCGTCGGTGGTCTCGACCAGCGGATTGACCTCGAGCATCGACATGTCGGTGGCGACGAAGGCGTTGTAGAGCTGCTCGGCGAGCTTGACCGCCTGCTTGTTGAGATCGCCCTTCAGCTTGAGCGCGAAGGCGACCGCGCGGCCATGGTGCGGCTGGAAGCCCTCGGCCGGGTCGATCACGATGGTGCGGATCTTCTCGGGGGTCGAATGGGCGACCTCCTCGATGTCCATGCCGCCCTCGGTCGACACGATCATGGCGATGCGGCCGGTCTTTCGATCGACCAGCATCGACAGATAATATTCGGATTTGATGTCGGCGCCGTCGGTCACATAGAGGCGGTTGACCTGCTTGCCGGCCTCGCCCGTCTGGATGGTGACCAGCGTGTTGCCGAGCATGTCGGTGGCGTTGGCCTTCACCTCGTCGATCGACTTGGACAGGCGGACGCCGCCCTTCGCCTCGGCCGGCAGTTCCTTGAACTTGCCCTTGCCGCGGCCGCCGGCGTGGATCTGCGCCTTGACGACATAGATCGGCCCGGGGAGCTTCTTCGCCGCCTCGACCGCCTCGTCGACGGTCAGCGCGGCGTAGCCGGCCGGGACTGCGGCGCCGAACTTCGCGAGCAGTTCCTTGGCCTGATATTCATGGATGTTCATGCGTGAGCGTCCCTTGAAAACCGATCGGATCGGCAGGCGCTAAAGCATGAATGGGCGGCGTTGAAAACCCCAACATGGGCGAATCGGATATTGCGCCGCGATAGAGATTCTTTCGCGAATGCAATCAGCCCGCGATCGAGCAGCCGATTCCGGACTTGAGGACGACCGAGACGATCTCCGGATCCTGCAGCGCGCGCAGCCGGTGGACCAGCTCGTCGATGCTCATCCCGCGCACGTCGTGGCTGTCCAGTCCGCCGAGCGACTGGAGCCGCTTGAGCTGGACCAGCGACAGCCGGTCGACCATCCGCTCGGCCATGCAGCCGGCGACCGGGGGGCGGATGCCGGCCTCGATCAGCTTGCTGCGCACCCGCGCCTCGGGCGAGACGGTGGCGCAGCCGGCCAGCGCGGCGAGCAGGGCGACGGGGGCGAGAAGGGCGAGCGGACGGACCATGGCCTGATCTTTCGGGAACGGAACGGCGCGCTTCTGCGCCGGGCCGGCTTGATGCGCCATGAACGAATGGAAGCGGAGGATGACCTTTTCTCCATCATGCCAGCGAAGGCTGGGGTCCATGTCTCTCGTCTCCTTGATGACCATCGCGGGTGAAAACAGACATGGATGCCAGCCGCCGTTGGCATGACGTTCACTTTTCAGTTTTCCAATCGCTTCACCGCTGCTCGCGCCCGATCCACTTCTCGACGATGGGCGGCCGATAGTCCTGCATCCGCCGCACCAGCGCCGCCGGGTCGTCGTCGACCATCAGCATCGACCGGTGGGCGTCGCGCAGGAAGCCCGCCGCGACGACATCGTCGAGGAAGCCCGCCAGCTTGTCGTAGAAGCCCGCGACGTTGAGCAGCGCGACCGGCTTGGCATGGTCGCCGAGCTGGCCCCAGGTCCAGATCTCGAACAGCTCCTCGAAGGTGCCGATCCCGCCCGACAGCGCGATGAAGCCGTCCGAGCGGTCGGCCATCAGCGCCTTGCGCTCGTGCATCGATCCGACGACGTGCAGCTCGGTCAGCCCGCGATGCGCGACCTCCAGGTCGGCGAGCGCCCGGGGGATCACGCCGGTGACGCGGCCGCCCGCCGCCATCACCGAATCGGCGACCATGCCCATCAGGCCGACCCGGCCGCCGCCATAGACCAGGTCGATCCCCGCGCCGGCCAGCGCGGCGCCGAGCGCGCGGGCGGCGGCGCCGTGGGCCGGGTCGAAGCCGGGGCTCGACCCGCAGAACACGCACAGCGTCCTGATCATCGGCCCCGCACCGCCGCGCGGAGCGGCATCGGCCCGTCGCCCAGGCCGAGCGCGATCCGGTCGGCGAAGCCGAGCCGCATGCCGTGGAAGCGCGCGATCAGGTCGGCGTCCATCGCATAGAGGCTCTCGAGCATCCTGTACCCCTCCTGCGGCGGCGTCTCGCGCAGCATCCGGCGGGCGAAGCGGCGATAATAGTCGCGTTTCGCCCAGGCGCGGGCGGCATGGTCGTGAAGCATCGCGTGGAGCGCGGCCCCCGACCAGTCGTCGGCCTGCGCCACCAGCTGCGCGGTGCGCGCGGCATCGGCCAGCGAATTGCCGCTGACCGGATGGAACAGCCCGGCGCGCAGCCCGACCTTGGCGACACCCTCGCCGCCCGAGCGCCAGTAATCGGCGAAGTCGCCGCCCAGCGCGATCGGCAATATCCCCGCCTGGCCGCGCGCCGACCCGCGGATCCGCCAGCCGAACCGCGCCGCATGGTTGACGATGCGGTTGCCATGGTCGGTCATGTCGATGTCGGGCCAGCTTTCGTAGCGGACGTCCTCGATGAACAGCCGGTCGGCCTCGATCGGCAGCATCTCCATATATTGGAAGCCCTCGGCCGGATCGGCGGCGGCGTCGATCAGCGTGGCGCGGCGCACGCTGTGGGGGCCGTCGAGGGTCAGCTCATAGCCGACGAACTTGCGGTAATGGAGGTCGAGCAGCGACAGGTCGGCGGGCCCCCGCGCGTCGATGACGCCGCCCGCGCCGATCATCGTCCCGTCCTCCAGCACCACGCCGTCGGGCGCGACCCCCAGCGCGCGCCGCCCGGTCAATATGCTCTCGGCCGGCATCGCCTCGCGCAAGGTCGCGTCGAACCGGTCGGACCGGATGCTGTAGAAGGGAAAGGGCAGCGCCCGCTTGTACTGCGGGAAGACCACCGCGAACTCGCGCCAGCCATAGTTGACCAGCGGCTGGAGCAGCGGGCGGTCCTCCTCCGCGATGTCGCTGTCGAGGAAGGACCACAGATGCGCGCCGCCCAGCGACGGCGCCGCCTCGATCAGCAATATGCGCCGATCCGGGCGCGCCCGCCGCGCGGCCAGGGCGATCAGCCCGCCCGAAAGGCCGCCACCGATGATGGCGAGATCGCACATAACGCCGCTCATGGCGCCGGCTTATACATTGGTTGCGCGCGATACCAGTACGCAGACGCCTCTTTCGCCCGGCCGCGTCTTCCGTTACCATCGCCGGCATCCCCGGGGAGCCTTAGGCTGAGAGGTGGGCTGCGATGCCCACGACCCGCTGAACCTGATCCGGCTCGCACCGGCGTAGGAAGGGAGTGCCGGCAGCGGTGTTTCTTCCCTTTGCGCGATGCGAGCCACCTTTGGAGTGCTCGACATGGCCGATATCCCCGCGCGTACCGAAATGAAGGTGACCACCGGTCCGATCCGGGGATCGCGCAAGATCCATGTCGAGGGCGCCCCCAATGCGTCCCGCCCGCCCGTGCGCGTCGCCATGCGCGAGATCGCGCTGGAGCCGTCGGCGAACGAGGTGCCGGTGCGCGTCTACGACTGCTCGGGCCCCTATACCGACGGCAACGCCCATATCGACATCATGGCGGGCCTGCCCGCGCTGCGCCGCGACTGGATCGTCGGCCGCGGCGACGTCGAGGAATATGACGGCCGCGGCATCAAGCCCGAGGACAATGGATTGAAGGGCCCCGACCGCTCGGGCGGCGTCACCCCCTTCCCGAACGTGGTGCAGCGCCCGCTGCGCGCCAAGGCGGGGCAGAACGTCTCGCAGATGCATTATGCCCGGCGCGGCATCATCACCCCCGAGATGGAATATGTCGCGATCCGCGAGAATGTCGGCCGCGCCGCGCTCAAGGAGAAGCTGCTGCGCGACGGCGAGGATTTCGGCGCCGAGATCCCCGATTATGTCACGCCCGAGTTCGTCCGCAGCGAAGTGGCGCGCGGCCGGGCGATCATCCCCAGCAACATCAACCACCCCGAATCGGAGCCGATGGCGATCGGCCGCAACTTCCTGGTCAAGATCAACGCCAATATCGGCAATTCGGCGGTCGCCTCCGACGTCGCGGCCGAGGTCGACAAGATGGTCTGGTCGATCCGCTGGGGCGCCGACACCGTCATGGACCTGTCGACCGGCCGCAACATCCACGACACCCGCGAATGGATCCTGCGCAACTCGCCGGTGCCGATCGGCACCGTGCCGATCTACCAGGCGCTGGAGAAGGTGAACGGCGTCGCCGAGGACCTGACCTGGGAAATCTTCCGCGACACGCTGATCGAGCAGGCCGAGCAGGGCGTCGACTATTTCACCATCCATGCCGGCGTCCGCCTGCCCTTCATCCCGATGACCGCAAAGCGCGTCACCGGCATCGTCAGCCGCGGCGGCTCGATCATGGCGAAATGGTGCCTGAGCCATCACAAGGAAAGCTTCCTCTACGAGCGGTTCGAGGAAATCTGCGAGATCATGAAGGCCTATGACGTCGCCTTCTCGCTGGGCGACGGCCTGCGTCCCGGCTCGATCGCCGACGCCAATGACGAAGCGCAGTTCTCCGAGCTCAAGACGCTGGGCGAACTGACCCAGATCGCCTGGAAGCACGATGTGCAGGTGATGATCGAGGGCCCCGGCCATGTGCCGATGCACAAGATCAAGGCGAACATGGACAAGCAGCTCGAGGCGTGCGGCGAGGCGCCCTTCTACACGCTCGGGCCGCTGACCACCGACATCGCCCCCGGCTACGACCATATCACCTCGGCGATCGGTGCCGCGATGATCGGCTGGTTCGGCACGGCGATGCTCTGCTACGTGACGCCGAAGGAGCATCTCGGCCTGCCCGACCGCGACGACGTCAAGGTCGGCGTCGTAACCTACAAGCTCGCCGCCCATGCGGCCGATCTCGCCAAGGGCCACCCGGCCGCCAAGCTGCGCGACGACGCGCTGAGCCGCGCCCGCTTCGAATTCCGCTGGCGCGACCAGTTCAACCTGTCGCTCGATCCCGACACGGCCGAGCAATATCACGACCAGACCCTCCCGGCCGAAGGCGCCAAGACCGCGCATTTCTGCTCGATGTGCGGGCCGAAATTCTGCTCGATGAAGATCACCCAGGAAGTCCGCGACTTCGCCGCGACCAAGAACGCCCCGGTGGACAGCTTCATCGCGGCGGGCGACGCCGAGGCGGGGATGCGCGCGATGAGCGAGGTGTTCAAGGAGAAGGGCGGGGAGATCTACCTGCCGGCGGCGGAGTGAGCGATCTCCGTCTGACCTGTCCGATCCGTTTCTGATGCCATCAGCGGGTTGCAATTGACGCTCCGGCCAGTATCGTTCTCCTTACGTTCCGATTCGGGGAGGCGATATGGCGGGTATCTTCATGACACGGGCGGATTTTGCATTCCCTGTCCTGGGCTTTCCCAGGGACGGGGACGTGATGCCGTTCGAAGACAAGGCGCTTCTTCTCGGCAAGACGGGCTGGCTCGCGGGCCAGGACCGCCATCTGGGACTGGAGATCGTCGACAGCGCCGGACGACGCTGGGTCGTTTCGGGGCTGGTCCCGGCCGAGCCACCCCGGAAGAGGTGGTGGCGGTTCGGCCGGGCCGACGCCGACCGAGAAGAACTCGAGGTTGAGCTTCAGGAGATCGAGCCCCAGGACTTCCTTGCCGCGCGGGCGCGTGTCGAAGCGGAGGCGGTGCGGATCTTCGACGAGGGCGACGAGGCGCTGGCTGGCATTCGGTCGGCGTCGACCATGGCACAGCTCAGCGAGGCCTGTTTCGAGATCACGCTGCGGGGGCAGGGCTGCCGGATACTGTCCGGCAATCGCGGCATCCCGATTCGATCGGCATCCGAAGTGGCTGGCAGAGCCCTGCTTCTGTCCGCCGCTGTCCAGTTGTCGCTCGGTGTGGACAGGCTCAAGATTGTCGAATGGCTCGCCGAACAGGCTCTGCCTGTTGTCATGACGTCGGATGAAGTCGACCTGTTCGCCAAATTCCGTTTGACGGATCAGCGCCGCGCTGCGGCGGGGTGGGAGGTAGAGCGGCTGATAGCCCTGCTCTGGGCGCTCGGCGCCGCCGATATGTCGCCTGCTGGCGAGGACCCCGACATATCCACGATCATCGAAACCGTGCCGCCGGCCGGCTCCATGAGCGTGGAGCGGTTCCTGGCGGCAGAACTGAGGTCCGCGCGGGAGCTCGCGGGCATGGCCGAGCGATATCGTGACCTCTCCCGTCACGCCGACGCGGAATATGCCCGCGATCCCTCCGATGAAAACGCCTATAAGGTCGAGTCCGCCCAGCGCCGCTACGCGGCGTTGCAATGGGTCATCAATCCCGATCGGATCAGTTGGAGCTGATAGCGATATGCGGGACCTTGTATAAGCGGTTGCGTCCGAAAATCCCCCGACCGTCATCCTGGCGAAAGCCGGGATCTCCCTTCTCTTACCGGGAGATGCGCCTGCCCGCAGGTCCAGGATCAATGATCTACCGGCTTTCGCCGGAATGACGAGGCGTTGCTCATGGCTCCCGCAACATGCTGGCGTTGATCGTCAGAATGGCAATTTGACAAACCGCGTGTTCCTATTTTGTTCTTGACACGTAACATGTTTTGTGCAAGTGTTCTGCCACCGTAGAAATCGGTATCCGTTCACCCGCTCCCTGAGCGGACAAGTCCGGTACTGACACACGGCTTTCTCCCCAACGCAGACCTCTGTCGGATGACGCGATGGCGTCATCGATGACGTGTCGCGTGCCATCAAGAACAGGACGTTGAAGCCATGACTCACTATTCGCAGCGATTGCGCCCGACGGGCGGAATAGCGGCATCGCAGGAGGAGCCTCACGATTGGCAGACCAGGGCGCTCAGGGCGCTCAACGAGTCGAGAAAGGCGGTCACCAACTGGAACGGAAGGATCGCACGGCCGGGAACGGGCGCGTCCCTCCTACCCGTCGTCGGACCCGCCTGGGAAGCGGCGGCCGACTTTCAGGACGGCGACTATGGTAGCGCCGCTTTCAACACCGCTATGGCCGTCGCCGACGCGCTACCCATTGGAGCGGTCCTCAAGGTCGGGCGGGTGATGAAGGTCCTGAAAGCGGCCAACAACGGCAGGCCTCTATCGTCCCTGACCGCCGCTCAATTGGCCAAGCTCTACACCAAGACCGGGCTGAAGAAAGCCGGCGAACATCTGCACCACACGATCCCCCTGGGCAAATGGGACCTTCTTCCGAAAGCAACGCGGTTTACGCCTGGCCTTATCCGGAACCATCCTGCGCTGCTCAAGGTCATGAGCCAGAGCAACCACCACTTGGCGCATGGCAACAACGGCGCCGGTCGCTTGCGTCAAGTCTGGCACGGTACGAACGAACTGGAAAAGGGTGTGGCGGCGGGTGTCGTCGGCAAGGGCGCTGACGGCGTGGAAGCCGTGACGGAAGAGCGCCAGCCCCCACCGCCTGCAGCGCGTCGTCGATAATCCCGACAAGGAGAGATCCGTCCTTCGCTATCAGGAATCCTCGCTGTTGATTTCGTTTCCGATATGTTCCAGTCTATGGCGATGTCATGAGGAGCATGCCATGATGACGTTGACCCGGCATATCGATGCGGATCTGGCCTATCCGGTGATGGCTTTTCGCACCACCGGCGACATCGAATATTTCGACGACGAGTGCTGGTTCACCGATTTTCAGGCATGGGTGTTGGACGGTGGCATTCTCATCGGCCTGGAACTGGTCGACAACGATGGCGAGCAATGGTTCGTGCGCGCCGTCGATGTCCATGAGCCGCCGCCGCTACGGTGGTGGCATATCGTGAGGCGCTTGCTTATCCCGACTTTCCGCGCCGACCTCTGGCTCGAAAAGGGTAGCCATGTCGCCTTCGACGTCGTCCGCCAGCGCGTTTGCGATCGATCGGTGATCGACTTCAGGGCGATGGGAGAAGACGATGAGCAGATCCGCGAACTGCTGGATAGTCTTGCGGACACCCAGACTAACGGGGACATATCCCATATCCTCGGGCTAGCAGACTGGGGTGGCTTCCACCCCTGACCGGGTCGGCAGCAGAGGCCCGATCGAACTCCTTTGTCCGCGACATGTTTCTTCTTTTGTTCTTATCGATGATCCTGTATCGATAAGAACAAAGGAGAAACATCATGAGTCTTCTGCGGTCTGTCGACAGTGACGAAATCCTTCTCCATCGCCTGTTCTTCGCGCTGAAGCCAAGCGCGGAGGCGGTGGCCGAGATCGCGGATGTGCGCGGGGGGATCGGGGTGGCGCGGAGCCATGTGCTCGACCACCGGCTCCACCTCACCCTCTGGTCGCTCGACTTGCCGATGACCCCCACCCGGGGCCTCGTCGATGCGCTGTGCGCCGCCGCCGCCCGGGTGCGCGGGCCGGCACTGCGGATCGCGATGAACGAGCTGGTCGGCAACGGCCATGTCACCTGCCTGACGCCGGGCGAGCCGATGCCGGTGCTCAAGACCTTCCAGCGGAAGCTCCAGCTCGCCGTCGCCGACGCCGGCATCTGGCCCAATCGCGGCTTCCGCTTCGAACCCCATGTCACGCTGGCCTATGGGCAGGAGACCGGCCAACGCCGCGCGATCCTGCCGATCAGCTGGCGGGCGCATGAGTTCTCGCTGGTCCACAGCCTCGTCGGGCTGACCGAGCATGTCGACCTCGGCCGCTGGGTGCTGGAGGGGTAGACCGTTCCACGCTCGTTTTGCGGCCGATGCGGCTTGTGTTTCGCGTCGAGACGATGGAACTTCCCTTGGCGTTTAGAGGAAAACCGAGATGGCGCTCGTCAGCTCAAACGATATCGCGTTCGAATTCCCTGTCCAGATTATCGAGGGCGACGGCGAGCGCTGGACATGTCGCAAGCTGAACGATCTTACGCGCGTCATTCCGGCCCGGGCAAAGAGGGGTGCGTATTCCGACATGCAAATCATCGATGCTTCGCAGCGTCGATGGATCGTCCGGTCGTTTCGGAAGATCGAGAGAATTGAATATTCGGAGCTAACAGGCTTCGCGCTGCCCAATTGGCGTGTGGAATATATGCTCGAAGAGCTTCCACCTGTTCCGCCAAGAGTTCGGCCCGCTTGTCGTCCCCGCAAGAGTCGAACGCCATTACCGCTTCGTGACCGAAAGCCATCGAGCGTCGGAAAGACGATCAAGGCGTCGGAGACGGATTTCATATTTCCGCTGGCCGGGTTCACGGACAAGGAAGGCGCGCTGCTCTTCGATAGCCTCGCGGGTTTGACGCATTGTCCTCCGGACCATGTTCGCCGCGAAACGCTGATCGGAATGGAGTTGGTCGACAACCATGAGCGGCGATGGATTGTCCGGTCACTCATTCTCGCTCGTCCGCTCGCGAAAAAGCGCTGGTGGCAGTTGTTCACGCCTGCCGCGGAGTTCGATCTCGAGCTCGAGGAAATCGATCCGATCGGCTTGGCAGAGTTTAAATCCCGTCTCATCGCCGACTGGGAACCCGATTCTCCGGACGAGGGGGATGCGATCTGGGCGGCGCCCGACCTGGCGACGATGATGAAGGACACTTACAGACAGGCGACGAGCCTGTTCTGATCTAGCCAATGTTCCCATTTTGTTCTTGACACGGAACATGTTTCGTGCAAGGGTCGGCATGCCTTGAACGAATGCTTCGGTCACCCGCGCGGCTAGCGGACAAGTCCGGCACGAGCAGGCGCCCCCAATCCAACAGTCGGTGACGCGGTTCGCAGATGCTTGTCTGCGCGGCGATCCCGCGCACCGTTCCTCAACGGAGCAATCGACGATGAGCTTGCCACCCCGGCAGCCGCGGCCCCTGGCGGCCGCCGGCGCGCCTCGCAATCCGGCCGCCCGGCCGACACCACCCAACATGAGTTTCGAACAGCGCGTGCAACACGCGCTCGACATGTCACGCGCCAATATCCCCGATATTCCCGACCCCGGCTATTATGCCAACGTTCCCGTCGTCGGTAGCGCCTGGCAAGCGGCCGCCGATCTCCAGGACGGGGACTATGCCGGTGCCGCGTTCAACACGGCCATGCTCGCGGCCGAGATCTCGCCCTTCGCGCCAATAGCAAGGGTCGTGAAACTGACCAGAGCGGTGAACAAGATGAGGAAGGCGCGGCTTCTCGCCAGTTCGAGTACGCAGCTTAGCCGGATCAGGAAGATCGAACAAAAGGCCAGAAATCTGGCGGGCAATACCGAAGAGTTCGTGATCCACCATGTTTACCCCATGAAGGGAGCGGCTCCGACGTCCCGCGAAGCCCGGCGCATCGAGGGGCTGTGGCGCAACCATCCGGCCAACATGAAAATACTGCCGAAGCATATTCATGAGGGCGTCCACAACGGCTTCGGGAACCCCGTCACGGACCCGGTGTTGAAGCTTTGGCACGGAACCAACGATCTGCATAAGACCTCAGCGGCCTTCACCGGCGCCGCCGCGGCGGACGTCGCGCAGAATGTAAGCCAGCCGAGGCGTACGCCGCAGCGCTGAAGCCGCGCGCGGAGACGGTCGCCGAGATAGCGGACATGGTCGAAGGGGTAGCGTGGCGGGGCGCCACCAAGGTTCCCCGCCATCGCCTCCGTCCGGAGGTAGAGCGGGCGACGGGTGTGGCGGCGCGTGCGGGGGATGCTGTTCAGCCGCCGCGCGCCGCGCTACACCGGTTGCGTCGCATCGGTGACGATCAGGTCGGGGGACCAACATGTTGAACAGGCGCAGCCTGCTGGCCGCCGTGCCGGGATTGTTGCTCGCGGGCAGGGCGTCGATCGCCCGCGCCGGCGACGCGGGGATAGCCGCGCAGGCTGGTTTCCAGGCGGCGCTCGCGCCCTTCTGGGACCAGCTCGCCATGCTGCCCAGCATCCGCGAGCCCGCGCGCGAGGCGCCGTCGGACGGCATCTGCTACATGTTCACCAACAAGGACTGCGCGGTCTGCCAGGTCGTCCACCAGCAATTCCCCGACGGCTTCCGCAAACTCGAGATGCGCTACGTCGTCTATCCCTGGCCGGGCGAGCCCTATCGCGAGCTCAACTATCTCTACCGGCCCGAGACGACCCTGGCCGAGTATCGCGCCTATATGGACCGCAGGCTGAACGCGACCGTGCCGTCGGACAGCGGCGCCCAGGTCGACCTCGTCATGGCGGTGGCCGCCGACATGGCGGCGCAGCTCGTCGAGGGGGGAGGCTTCGGCACCCCCTTCTTCTTCCACGCGGTCGAGGGCGCGACGCCGGGCCGGCTGTTGTTCAGCGCCGGCGACATCGTCGCGATGGGGCCGCTGCTCGATCGGGCGGCCTGAGCCCACCCTTCCGGCCGTCATCGCGGCGGAGGCCGGGATCTCGGGAGAGTGGAGACGCGCGCGAGGCGGGAGCCGCCGAGATCCGACCTCCGCCGGAATGACGCATGCGAGGCGATGCGGCGGCGGCGGCCCAGCCGGTCGCGCTAGGCGCTCATGCTTACGCCCCCGCCCGCCCGGTCGGAACCACCTCGCCCTCGTCCTCGCCGTCCCAATAATGGACGCGCTCGGCGCGGACGTGGATCATGACCAGGCCGGGGGTCGCGATGCCGTCGGGGAACCAGCGGTCGAGGTCCTTGCTCCAATGCTCCTCGAAGCGGTCGCCGTCGCGGACGATGTCGGCGCGGCCCTCGACCGCGACGAAGAAGGGGCGCAGCCCGAGCAACCCGCTCTTGCCCTGGAAGCTCAGGCCCATCCTGGGCTCGGCGCGGATGTCGGCGACCATCAGCGTGTCTTCATAGGTGAAATAATAGCTGTCGCCGTCATAATCGACCTCGCGGTTGTTGCTCATCGGCCGCGCGCCGATCGCGCCGCCCGCGGTCCGGGTCGACAACATCGCGAAATCGATGTCGCGCATCTTCTCGGCCAGTTCGGCCAAGGTCCGTTCGCCCGTCCGTCCGTTCATGGCAGCTCTCCTCACATTGGGGAGGGGGAACGCGGACGGCGCGCGATCGCTCCGCTCGTTACGCGGCCGACGCCGGGGCCGGGATCGCGGCCGTGCTCCACGGGCAATGCACCCGCCAGCCGAGCGCCGTGTAGAGCGCGCGCCCGTCGGTGGTGGCGGTCAGCACCTGGCGGGAGGCGGATGCGCGGCGGGTGCCCTGGAGGGCGAGCATCAGCGCGCGGCCGAGCCCCAGCCGGCGGTGCGGCGCTTCGGTCGCGATCCGGTCGTAGATGAAGATCCCGTCGCGCTCGGCGGCATGGCCGCTGGCCGCGGTGCCGCCGTCGGCGGCGACGATCCGCGCGAAAGCCCGGTCGCCGTCGCGCTCGAGCAGCAGCCGGTAGCCGCGCGGCAGGTCGGGCAGGTCGCCGCCGCCGAAGCCGCCCGCACAGGTCATGACATGGGCGAGCGGCTCCAGCCGCCAGCGCGGCGGCAGCAGTGCCGCCAGCTCGGCATGGGTACCCGCGAGCTTGAGCAGCACCAGCGGCTCGTCGATGGCGGCGCCCAGCGCGACCAGCCCGGGGCAGGCGGCGGGAAAGACATGGCGGCGCGTCTCGCCCGGCAGGCCGGTGTCGACCCGCCAGCCGCCGCGATCGGACACCGGCGCGGGCAGGCCGCGCACCGCCGACCGCGCCGCGAGCCAGCCCGCGATCAGCCCGGCGTCGACCGCGGCCATGGCGGGCTCATGCCGCGGCCTCGACCGGCGGCAGCGCCCAGTCGATCGGCGGCAGACCATGGTCGGCGAGGAAGGCGTTGGCCTTGGAGAAATGCCGGCAGCCGAAGAAGCCGGCATGCGCCGACAGCGGCGAGGGGTGCGGCGCCTTCAGCACCAGGTGGCGTCCGCCCCTGTCGGTCGAATCGACGAAGGCCGCCTTCTTCTGCGCGTAGCTGCCCCACAGCATGAAGACCACGGGATCGGGCTTGGCGTTGACGAGGCGGATGATCGCGTCGGTGAACGTCTCCCACCCCCGGTCGCGGTGCGAGGCGGCCATGCCCATCTCGACCGTCAGCACCGAATTGAGCAGCAGCACCCCCTGCCGCGCCCAATGTTCGAGGAAGCCGTGTCCCGGCCGGGCGATGCCGAGGTCTGCGTGCAGTTCCTTGTAGATGTTGACGAGGCTGGGCGGCGGCCGGACGCCGGGGCGGACGCTGAAGCACAGTCCGTGCGCCTGGCCGAGCCCATGATAGGGATCCTGGCCGAGGATCACGACCCGGACCTTGTCGAGCGGGGTGAGGTCGAGCGCGCGGAACCATTCGCCGGCGGCGGGGAAGATGCGCTTGCCGCCGGTCCGCTCGCTCGTGAGAAACGCCTTGAGCGCGGCCATGTAGGGCGCCGCGAACTCGTCGGCGAGCGGTGTCTTCCAACTGTCGTGGAGCTTAATCTCGGCCATGCCGGCTGTGTGCCGCAGGACGCCGCCTTCTTCAATCCTCCCCGCTTCGGCGAGGAGGATCGGGAAAGGTCATATAAGCAGGCGTTCGATCGCCTGGGCGAGGGCGACGTAGAGCTTGCCCATGTCGGACGACAGCACCGTCATCGCCAGCGCGCCGCCGTCGCGGCTCGCCAGCACCCGGCGGAGCAGCGTCTCGAAATCGTGGATATAGCGGTTCACATGCTCGCGGAACGCGGGATCGCCATCGTAGAGCTGCGCGATGCCGTTCGCCTCGTCGCGCTTGAGCAGGCGCACGGCGGAGCGGGTGAAGGCGCCGTGGTCGCCGTGGAGATAGGCCTTCCAGGCGCCGTCGGGGACGTCGTGCGACAGCAGCTTGGTGACGTCGACCGCCGCCGAGTTGAGATGCTCGATCAGGATCGCGACCTCGCGGCTGACCGTCTCCTGCGACACGCTGTCATGCCGGGTCTCGGCCTCGGCGACCCGCTTCTCCATCGAGGCGGCGGCCTCGGTGATCGACAGCATCTGGGTCAGCAGCCGCTCGCTCGCCATGTTGGCGGCGACGACGGCGGCCTCGGCGGTGTCGGAGATCAGGTGGATGCGCTGGGTGATCTGGTCGCCGAAGGCGCGCTCGATCGCCTCGGCGCCGCTGCGCGCCAGCTTCTCGCTAGCGTCGGGGATGATCGATTCGAGCGCCGCGCGGGCGCCGCGCGCGGCCTCGGACGCGGTCTCGCGCACCTTGAGGATCGCGTCGACCAGCCGCCCGCCCGACAGTTCGGAGAGCGAGCGCATGTTGGCCTCGCTCTCGGCGATCAGCCGGCCCAGTTCGTTCGAATGGTCGCGCAGGGCCTCGAGCCGGGCATTGGCCTCCTCGGCGAAGGCGTCGGACAGCTCGCGCTGGCGTTCGAGCAGTGCATCGCCCTCGGCGGCGATGCCGGCCATGCGGCGCGCGGCAAGGTCGCCGAGCCCGGCGATCGCGTCGCGCTGCCGGTCGATCATCATGTCGGCCGAGCCGAGCCGGTCGGTGGCGCGCTCGACCGTCTGGCTGAGCTGCTCGGCCTGGGCGGTGATCGCGCGCATCGTCGCGTCGCCGCGCGCCGCCTCGCTCTCCACCTTGTGCATCACCTGGGGCAGGTCGCGCTCGACATTGCCGATGATCGAATCGAAGGCGATCCGCAGCGCGTTGGCGCGGTCGGTCAGGGTGCGCGCGCCCGCCAGGCTGTTGGTCACCGCCTGGCCGAGGCCGTCGACATGCTCGCTCAGCGTGACAACCAGTTCGGCGAGGTCGGCGGTCTGCTCGGTGCCGGTCGCGCCCAGCGCCTCGAAGCGGCTTTCGATCGCGCCCAGCGCATGTTCGAGATTGGCGAACAGGCGGCGCGCATCCTCGTCCTGCTGGACGAGCTGCTGCGACAGCGCGTTGGCGAGGCCGCCCATGTCGGTCAGCCGCTGCGCGATAGCGGCGGCGGCCGCAGTGCCGGCTTCGTCCAGCGCGGCGCGGCCATGGTCGATCATCGCGGCCATCGCCTCGCGTTGCGCGTCGAGGCCGGTGCGGGTCTGCTCGATCGCGAGCGCGGTCTTGTCGAGCGTCGCGTCGATTGCGTGGCCGAGCGCGGAGGTGGTCTCCTCGATCGTCCGGGTGGTGCGCTCGGTGCGGGTCTCGATCCGGCCGATCTGGGTCGCGAGCCGGCCCGACGCGGCACCGATCATCTCGTCCGCCTCATGGCTGCGCGCGACGATCGCCGACAGCGCGTCGGACAGGCCCTGGGCATGATCGCGGGCGGTGCCGCCGATCGAGCCGATCCGGTCGGACACTTCCCTGACCATGTCGAGCGAGCGGGGAAGGTCGAGCATCAGTCCGCTCATGTCCGAACGGGCGACCCCGGCGGCATTGTGGAGCAGTTCGGTCTGGCGCGCGAGCAGGTCGGTCTCGTCGCGCATGTCCATGCTGATCTGCTGCAGCTTCTCGGCGGCGCGGTTGCCCTCGTCGAGGAGGACACTGGTGTGGCTGCCCAGGTCGGCGCGGCGGTCGTCGAGCGCGGCGGTCACGCGGGCGACCGCCTCTTCCAGCCGGCGGGCTTCCAGCCGCATCGACAGCGCCGTCTCGCCGAAGCGCGCCGCCTCGCGCCGCGCGCCGCGCTGAAGCAGGATGTAGAGGATGCCGAGCAGTGCGAGCGGTCCGCTGGCCAGCGCGATGCTGTTGGCGATCGCGGGAAGGTCGGGCGAGGTCGGCACCACGCCGCCCACCAGGAAGCCGATCCAGCCCGCGCCGAGGAGGCCCAGCAGTACCCCGATCGCGACGTCGCCGAGGCGCCGCGGCGGCAGCGTCGCTGTGGCGTCCAGAGCGGGATGGTGGGGCTCGCCCAGCAGCAGCTCGCCGCCGGACCTGTCCTCGGGGGTGGACGGGGATGGCTCGCCGGTCGCGGCCGCAGCCCGAACGGCGTCCGCCTCGGCCGCGTTTGCGGCCCGCCAGCGATCCAGCGGATGCGGTGCCTTCCCCATGCGCTCTCCATCTACAGGAATCGCGAGTCGAGCGATAGCCTCGACTAACCGAATCTTCACTCTTCCCGTCTCCTATGCGGGGATGAGCATCGCCCCCGGAATTCTCGATAGCATGCTGGCCGAATCGGTCGGCGGAGACGGCAAGCTCGTCGCCGAACTGCGCGCGCTGTTCCTCGCCTCGGCAACCCGGCATGTCGCGGCGATGTCGCAGGCCCCGGGGGTCGCGGCCTGGCGCGACGAGGCGCTGAAGCTGCAGGGCCTGGCCGCCAGCTTCGACCTGGTCGACCTGATGGCGGTGGCCGCCCGCGCCGCCGATGCGGGGCCCGATCCGCTGCTGCTCGACGCGGTCGCCGACGCGCTGGCCGACTGCCGCTGACAGGCCGCCCGACCGGGTCGACCCGAATCCGCACAGTTTCCGCGCCATATCGCTTTGCAGAATCGCGCGACTGCTTCTATCCCGGCGGCTTGCCGACGGGGGACCGCTCATTGCCGCTCGCAGCATTGATTGCCGCGCAGGACCAGACGGATATCGGCGACGGGCTGCGCGCCACGCTGCCGCTCGCCGGCCGCACGCTGATCGAGCATCAGGCGGGGCTGGCGACTGCGGCCGGGGCGGCACATATCGTCGTGCTGGTCGAACGCGTGCCGGCGGTGCTCGCCCAGGCGATCGACCGGTTGCGGCGGCAGGGCGCGCGGATCGAGATAGCGCGCAGCGTCGCCGACGCGATCGATCGCTTCCACCCCGCCGAGCGGATCATGCTGGTCGCCGACGGCGCGGTCGCCGCGCAGGGCGCGATCGACGCGCTGGCTGACGAGGCGGGCGTCGCGCTGCTCGCGCTGCCCGACACACAGGATTATGCCGCGTTCGAGCGGATCGACGCGGCCGAGCGCTGGGCCGGCTATGCGCTGATGGACAAGGCGACGCTCGAGGCGACCGCGCGGATGCTCGGCGACTGGGACCTGAGCTCGACCCTGCTGCGCCGGCTGGTGCAGGCCGACGCGGTGCGGATCGACGCGCTCGACCCCAGCGGCGAGCGGCCGCTGCCGCCCCCGGTGCTCGCGATCGGCCCCGCGGCGATCGGGCCGATCGAGGCGGGGCTGATGCGCCGCGCCGATCCGGGCGAGGGCAACTGGGTCGAGCTCCATCTCCACCGGCTGGTCGCGGCGCCGCTGATCGGGCCGCTGATCGCGCGCCAGATCGACCAGCGGCTCGTCGCCTATGCCGCGGTAGGGATCGCCTGGCTTGCCGCGCTGCTGGCCGGTTGCAAGCTGTTCTGGGGCGCCGCGCTGCTGCTGCCGATCGGGGCGGCGACGGCATCGGCGGCGCAGCGCATGACGCGGATCTGGGGCGGCGTCGCCGAACCGGCCGCGCTGACCGCGCTGGCCCGCCACGCGGCGGCGCTCGCGGTGCTCGTGCTTCTCACCCGGCTTCTCGCGGCCGAGGGCGGCTGGGGCTGGTGGCTTGTCGCGGCGCTGCTGCCGGCCGCGCTGGCCGGCGCGGCTGCGCTCGACGTGGTCGTCGCCGCGATCCGCCCGGTGCCGGCGCCGCGCTGGCTGGCGAGCGGCGATGCGCTGGTCTGGGTCGCACCCCTGCTCGCGGTGCTGGGCGGCTGGCGCTGGATGCTGGCCGCGCTCACCGTCTATGCCGTACTATCCTTTCTCGAAAGGTTTCTTACGGCATGGAAGAGCGCTCGTATTTGTGACATTTGAGGGCTTAGCTTCGATTTAACGACATCTCGATATGAACGAAGCATGATGGGGCTGGACGACGAACGGCAGGAAATGGGGAAGGCTGCGTCGGCGCGCTGGCTGACCGATGCCGCGCGCGCCCTGGACAGTGCCGAAAATCGGGTCGGCCGGGCCGCGATCGACCTGTTTCGCGACGGCGCCCCCGACCTCTCCGACCAGCATCGCGCCCAGGTCGCCCAGCTGATGCGGGCGCTGATCGGCGCCATCGAGGACGACCTGCGCATCCGCCTGATCGAGTCGCTGGCGGACGAGCCGCGTCCCGAACTGCTCGCCGCCCTGGGATCGACGACGACGCCCATCGCGCAGCCGTTGCTCGAACGGACCGGGCTGCTGCGCGAGGCGGATCTGGTCGCGGCGATACTGCGCCGCGTCGACGAGCACCGCCTCGCGCTGGCTCTGGGCCGCGATTCGCCCTATCATGTCGCCGATCTGGCCCAGCGGCTGCTCGACCTTGGCGATGGCGAGATCGCCGAGGCGACCATGGCGTTGCTCGTCGCCGAAAGCCGCCGCTACGATCCGTTCGGCGATCCGGCACTGGCGCGCACCGATCTTCCACCGGGCCCGCATCGCAAGCTGCTCTGGGCGGTGGCCGCGGCGCTGCGCCATTATCTGATCCGCCACCACGCCATGCCCGACAGCCAGGCCGACCTGCTGCTCGCCGGCGCGGTGCGCGGGCTGCTCGTCGACCATGACGATGCGGACACGCTCGATGGCCGTGCCGACGCGCTCGCCGGGCTGTTGTGGCAGGCCGGGCTGATCGACGACAAGCTGCTCGCCGACGCGCTGGAGGAAGGCTGGCTGGCGCTGTTCACTGCCGCCATCGCGCGCCGCGCCGGGATCGATTCGGCCGGGGTCTGGTCGATGGTCACCGACATGTCGGGGATGATGCTGGGTACCGTCCTGCGCGCGATCGATTGCGGGCGCGAGGCCGCGGTGACGATGCTGTGGCGGATCGGCTCGGCCGAGGGCATCGACGAGGAGGTTCTCGTCGCGCGTGCCGACGCCTTTGATGCGCTTGGCCAGCGCGAGGCGGCCGAAGCGGTGCTGATCTGGCGGCTCGACCCCAATTATCGCCGCGCGGTGATCGAGATCGGCGAAGGCGGCCGGCGGCGATGAACGCGCCCCACAGCGTCCGCCCCGTGATCGGGAGGGTCGACGGACGGGGGCGGCTGATCGAGGCCGATCCGCCGCTGTCCCGTCTGCACGAGCGGGCGGGCGGGGTGGCGGGCGGCCCGCTTGCCGTCCCGCAGCTCTCCTCGGTCGCGCGGCTGGCGCGGCGGCTCGGGATCGCCCTGTCGCGCCGGGTGATCGCGGCGCAGGGCGACCAGGATGTCGAGCTGTGGGTGCGGGCGCGGCCCGACGGAACCGGTGCCGAACTGGCGATCACCGGCTGGCAGGAGACGCCGGCGATCCAGCCCCCGGCCACGCTGGAAGCGCTGCGCTGGCGCGACTTCAGCCGCGCGACCGCCGACTGGATCGTCGAGACCGACGCGATGCTGCGCATCACCCACCCGCCGTCGAACCTGCCGGGCGCGGTCGGCCAGCCGGTCGAGGCGCTGTTCGCACTCAGCCCGGTCGAGGAGGGCGTGTCGAGCATCGTCGCCGCGGCGCGGACAGCCGACCGCTTCGAGGATCACGACGCCGTCTTCCGGCTCGGCGCGGGCATCGCCGTGCATGTCGCGGGCGTGCCGCTGCTCGGCGAGACCGAGGGCTTCGCCGGCTACCAGCTGCTGGTCAGCCGCCGCGCGCCGCACGCGGCACCGTCGTTCCGCCTGCCCGATCCCGCCCCGCTCGAGGAGGCGTTCGGCAACCAGCTCAGCCAGGCGATGCGCGAGCCGCTCGACCGGATCATCGCCCATGCCGACAACATCTCGGGGCGCGGCGATGGACCGGTGCGGCGCGACTATGCCGCTTATGCCGAGGATATCGCCGGGGCGGGCCGCCACCTGCTCGCATTGGTCGACGACCTCGTCGACCTTCAGACGATCGAGCGCGCCGATTTCCGGCCTGAGGTCGACCTGGTCGATCTGGTCGAGACCGCCCAGCGCGCCGCCGCCCTGCTCGCGGTGCGCGCGGCCGGCGCGGGGGTGACGATCGAAGGCCCGCTGCCGGGCCAGCCGGTGATGGCGTTCGGCGACGTGCGCCGCATCCTGCAGGTGCTGATCAACCTGCTGAGCAACGCGATCCGTCATTCGCCGCCCGGGGGCCGCGTCTGGATCCGTTGCGAGCGCGAGGGCGACATCGCCGCGGCGATCGTCGCCGATGCGGGCGAGGGCATTGGGGAGGGCGACCAGGACCGCATCTTCGAACGGTTCGAGCGGCTCGGCCTGCGCGACGGCACGGGCAGCGGCCTCGGCCTCTACATCTCCCGCCGCCTCGCCCGCGCGATGGGCGGCGACCTCGGCGTCGATAGCGCGCCGGGGCAGGGCGCCCGCTTCGTGCTGACCTTGCCGGCGGGGCAGTAGCGGAAAACCGTTATCCCGGGAGAGGAGAGGCGGACACAGAAAAAGGCCGGAGCTTTCGCCCCGGCCTGCTTCAGTCTTCGATGGGATCGGATCAGCGCTGGCTGACCGGCACGTAATCGCGGTTCGCCGCGCCGGTGTAGAGCTGGCGCGGGCGGCCGATCTTCTGCTCGGGGTCCGAGATCATCTCGTTCCACTGCGCGACCCAGCCGACGGTACGGGCGAGCGCGAAGAGGACGGTGAACATCGTCGTCGGGAAGCCGATCGCCGACAGGATCACGCCCGAATAGAAATCGACGTTCGGATAGAGCTTCTTGTCGATGAAATACTGGTCCTTGAGCGCGATCTGCTCGAGCTCGCGGGCGGTGTCGAGCACCGGGTCGTTGATCCCCAGCTTGTCGAGCACCTCGGTCGCGGCCTTACCGAGCACCTTCGCGCGCGGGTCGAAATTCTTGTAGACGCGGTGGCCGAAGCCCATCAGGCGGAAGGGATCGTCCTTGTTCTTGGCGCGGGCGATATATTCCGGGATGCGGTCGGGCGTGCCGATCTCGCGCAGCATGTTGAGCGCGGCCTCGTTGGCGCCGCCATGCGCCGGGCCCCACAGGCAGGCGATGCCGGCCGCGATGCAGGCGAACGGGTTGGCGCCCGACGAACCGGCGAGGCGGACCGTCGAGGTTGAGGCGTTCTGCTCATGGTCGGCGTGGAGGATGAAGATCTTGTCCATCGCCGATTCGATCACCGGATCGATCTCATATTCCTCGGCCGGAACGCCGAAGGTCATGCGCAGGAAGTTGCCGGTGTAGCTGAGGTCGTTCTTCGGATAGAGGAAGGGCTGCCCGACCGAATATTTATAGGCCATCGCCGCGATCGTCGGCATCTTGGCGATCAGCCGGTGCGAGGCGATCATCCGCTGTTTGGGATCGTTGATGTCGGTCGAGTCGTGGTAGAAGGCCGACAGCGCGCCGACGACGCCGCACATGATCGCCATCGGGTGCGCATCGCGGCGGAAGCCGCGATAGAAGGTCGCCAGCTGCTCGTGCAGCATGGTGTGGCGGCTGATCGTGTAGGTGAAGTCCTCCAGCTCCTTGGCGCTCGGCAATTGGCCGTTGAGCAGCAGGTAGGAGACCTCCATGAAGCTCGACTGCTCGGCGAGCTGGTCGATCGGATAGCCGCGGTGGAGCAGGACGCCCTCGTCGCCGTCGATATAGGTGATCGCCGACTGGCACGATGCGGTCGAGGTGAAGCCCGGGTCATAGGTGAAGGCGCCGGTCGCGGCGTACAGCTTGCGGATGTCGACGACATCGGGGCCGACCGTTCCCGACAGGACCGGATATTCGGACGTCTTGCCGCCGAGTTCCAGTTTCACGTTATCCGCCATGTTCCAATCTCCTGTCGTTGGCCCCTAGCCGCGAGCGGCAGTCCCGGTTCAATCCTTGCGCCCGATCACCCCAACTGATCGTCGAGCCGCCCCAGACTCTCCTCACGGCCGAGGAGGGCCAGGACATCGAAGATGCCGGGGGACGTGGTGCGGCCGGTGAGCGCGGCCCGAAGCGGTTGCGCCACCTTGCCGAGGCCGATCCCCCCGCGTTCCGCCACCGACCGGACCGCCGCCTCGAGAGCGGGCGCCGACCAGTCGTCAGCAGCGGCAAGCGCCTCGCGAGCCTCGGCCAGCAACGCCTTGCCGGGTCCGTCTAGCAGCGATGCGGCCTTCTCGTCCATATCGAGCGGGCGGGTGCGAAACAGAAAGCTCGCACCTTCGGTCAACTCGTTGATATCCTTCGCTCTTACCTTCAGGAAAGGGATGCTGCGAAGCAGAAGGTCATGATCGTTCGAATCGAACTCCCGGCCCGCCTGCGCCGCGACTCCGGGGGCGATAAGCTCGGCCAGCCGGGCGTCGTCGGCCTCGCGCATATAATGGCCGTTGAGATTCTCCAGCTTCTTGAAATCGAAGCGCGAGGGCGAACGGCCGACCCCGGCCAGATCGAACCACTCGACCGCCTGCTCGCGGCTGATGATCTCGTCGTCGCCATGGCCCCAGCCGAGCCGCAGCAGATAATTGTTCACCGCCTCGGGCAGGAAGCCGAGCGCGTCGCGATAGGCATCGACGCCCAGCGCGCCGTGCCGCTTCGACAGCTTGGCGCCGTCGGCCCCGTGAATCAGAGGGATATGCGCGTAGACCGGCTCGGCCCATCCCATCGCCCGGATCAGGGCGAGCTGGCGGAAGGCGTTGTTGAGATGGTCGTCGCCGCGGATGACATGGGTGACGCCCATGTCGTTGTCGTCGACCACGACCGCGAGCATGTAGGTCGGCGTCCCGTCCGAGCGGAGCAGGATCATGTCGTCCAGCTCGGCATTCTGGACCGTCACCAGGCCCTGGACCTGGTCGTCGATCGTCACCTCGCCCTCGCGCGGGGCCTTCAGCCGGATGACGAAGGGCGCGCCTTCGGGCGCCTCGGAGGGATCGCGGTCGCGCCAGCGGCCGTCATAGCGCAGCGGCTGCCTGGCGGCGCGCTGCTGCTCGCGCAGCTCGGCCAGCTCCTCCGGCGTCGCGTAGCAGCGATAGGCATGGCCCTTGGCCAGCAGTTCGCGGGCGACCTCGGCATGGCGTTCGGCGCGGGCGAACTGGTAGACGACCTCGCCATCCCAGTCGAGATCAAGCCAGGTCATGCCGTCGAGGATCGCCTCGATCGCCGCGTCGGTCGAGCGGGCGCGGTCGGTATCCTCGATGCGGAGCAGGAACTGGCCGCCATGGTGGCGCGCGAACAGCCAGTTGAACAGCGCGGTGCGGGCACCGCCAATATGGAGGAAGCCCGTCGGCGACGGCGCGAAACGGGTGACGACTGTCTGCTTTTCCATGCTTGCGCCCACGCGCGCTTTCTCCAAGATCGGGTCCGATGGCCTGCGATGTCGATGCGCCCCGTAAAGCATTTTCCTGCCGGGTCAAATTGACGCACGGGCCGATGGGCCTGAATCGAGGGGGGCGATCGCTGCCATGCTGAAAGCCGGGCTTTTCGGGACGGTGTTTCCTGTCTGGCCCGCCGGCCGCCTGCCCCGCCCCGGCGCGCTCGCCGCGCGACTCGAAGCCTGGCTGGAGGCGGAGCGCGACCAGCTGGCGCTGTGGCTGCCGGTCGCCCTCGGCGGCGGGATCGCGCTGTGGCTGGCGCTGCCGGGTCGCGACAGCTGGCTGGCGGCGCTGGCCGGACTCGCCGGGCTCGCTCTGTGCGGGGCGGCGATCGGGACCGGGCGGCGGGCGGGACGGATGCTGCTCGTCGGCGGGCTCGCGGCGTTTGCCGGGCTGGTGCTGGTCTGGACGCGCGCCGACTGGGTGGCGGCGCCGCGTATCGACCGGCCTGTCGTGGCCGGGGTCGCGGGCCGCATCGAGGCGGTCGAGCGGATGCCGGCGCGCGCGCTGACCCGGCTGACGATCGCCCCCGATCCGGGCTTGTCGATGCCGCACCGCATCCGGTTGAACGTCGACCAGGCCGACCTCGAGGGCCCGGTCGCGGCGGGCGGGCGGATCGCGGTGCGCGCCCGGCTGATGCCGCCCGCACCGCCGGCGGTGCCCGGCGCCTATGATTTCGCGCGTGCCGCCTGGTTCCTGGGGATCGGCGCCACCGGCAAGGCGCTCGATCCGCCCCGCATCGAGCCGGCGGGGGGCGAGCGCGGCCTGCTCGCCTGGCTGGCCGACCGGCGCGCCCGGCTGTCGGAGCATATCGAGGCGCGGGTGACCGGGGCCAGCGCCGGGGGCATCGCCGCCTCGCTCGCGACGGGCGACCAGGGCGCGATCGCCGAGGAGGATGCCGAGGCGTTGCGCCGCTCGGGCCTCGCCCACCTCCTGTCGGTGTCGGGACTCCATGTCTCGGCGGTGGTCGGGGGCGTGCTGCTGCTCACCCTGCGGCTGCTGGCGCTCAGCCCCGCGCTCGCCCTGCGCGCGCCGCTGCTCCTGATCGCGGCGGGGGCGGGGGCGCTGGCCGGTATCGTCTATACATTATTGTCGGGCGCGCAGGTTCCGACGATCCGCTCCTGCGTCGCCGCGCTGCTGGTGCTCGCCGGGATCGCGATGGGACGCGAGGCGATCACCCTGCGGCTGGTCGCGACCGGAGCCCTGATCGTGCTGCTGTTCTGGCCCGAAGCGCTGGCAGGACCGAGCTTTCAGCTCAGCTTCGCGGCGGTGACCGCGCTGGTCGCGACGCTCGATCATCCGCGCGTCGCCGCCTTCGCCGCCCGCCGCGAAGAGGGGGCCGCGATACGCTTCGGCCGCGGCCTCGCGGTGCTGCTGCTGACGGGCCTGGTGATCGAGGCCGCGCTGGCGCCGATCGCGCTGTTCCACTTTCACAAATCGGGGCTCTACGGGGCGCTCGCCAATATCGTGGCGATCCCGCTGACCACCTTCGTGATCATGCCGTTCGAGGCGCTGGGGCTGTTGCTCGATACCGTCGGGATCGGCGCGCCCGCCTGGTGGCTGGTGTCGCAGGGGCTCGCGCTGCTGCTCTGGATCGCGCACACCGTCGCGGCAGCCCCGGGCGCGGTCACGATGCTGCCGACCATGGCCTGGGGTGCCTTCGCGCTGATGGTGGCGGGCGGGTTGTGGCTGGCGCTGTGGCGGACGCGGGCGCGGCGCTGGGGGCTGCTGCCGCTCGCGGCGGGGGCGGTCTGGACGCTGCTGTCGCCGACCCCCGAACTGTTGGTGACAGGCGATGGCCGCCATGTCGCCTTCGTTCTGGGCGACGGGCGGGTGGCGCTGCTGCGCGATCGCGCGGGCGACTATGTCCGCGGGATGCTGGGCGAGGCGGCGGGCGTCGACGGCGACGCGCTGCCGGTCGACGCGCTGATGCAGGCGCGCTGCTCGGCCGACCTATGCATCACCGATATGCGGCGGGATGGGCGGCGCTGGCGGATCCTGGCGACGCGAAGCCCCTATCGGCTTGACTGGAACCGGCTGGCGCGGGCCTGCGCGAGCGCCGACATCGCGATCAGCGAGCGGCGCCTGCCGCGTGGCTGTACCCCCCGCTGGCTGAAGATCGATCGCCCGCTGCTGGCCCGGACCGGCGGGCTCGCCATCGACCTCGATCGCGGAACGGTGACGAGCGTCGCGGAAGCGGTCGGCCGCCATCCCTGGTCGACCTTCCGGGAGTGAAGGCAGGCGGTGGCCGAGATCCGCACTGCGCGCCTGCTGCAGCGCCCCGCCGTGCCCGGCAACCCGATCCTGGTTCTTGCCGCGGTGACGAGCCGTCAGGCCAGACTCGCCAGTACCGCGCGCGCCGCCGCGATCCCGGTCTCCAGCGCGCCGTGCGCGGTCGAGAAGTCGCTCGCCGAGCAGGCCTCCCCCGCGAAGAAGATGCGGCCCTCGACGGGTGCGGCGAGCACGCCCCGCCGGTCCGCCATCCCCGGCAGCGCATGGCTGTAGCCGCCCTCGATCCAGCGCGTCGATCCCCAGGCCGATCCGCCGATCGGGGTCAGCCGGTCGCGGACGCCGTTGCCGAGCAGCCCCGCCAGCTCGTCGATCGCGAAGGCCGCCGCACCCTTCTGCCCCAGTTGCTCGAGCATCGCCGCGGCGCGGCCCCCGAAGAAGCCCTCGACCACCGGATGGCCCATCGGCTGGAGCTGGTAGCTGCCGGTTTCGGCGCTGTGAGGATTGCCGATCAGATGCGCGTCGCGCGGAAAATCCTCGG
This sequence comes from Sphingomonas sp. Root720, assembly GCF_001428605.1. Lineage (GTDB taxonomy): Bacteria > Pseudomonadota > Alphaproteobacteria > Sphingomonadales > Sphingomonadaceae > Rhizorhabdus. The sequence goes on along the minus strand of NZ_LMID01000012.1, from coordinate 143,973 downwards.
GCCGGTCGACCCCGAGGAAGATCTTGTCGGCGAGGCCCAGCGGCAGGGCGGCGGCGGCATCGCGCTTGGCGTCGAGCGCCGGCCGGAAGGCGAGCGCGCCCGAAGCCAGCACCGATGTCGGCACGGTGACGATCACGCGGGCGGCGGCGATCGTGCCCGCCGCGGTCTCCAGCCTGGGCAGCGGTCCTTCATGGTCGATCAGCGTCACCGGACAGCCGAGCCGGAGCGCGATGCCGTCAGGCAGCGCCGCCCCGATCAGCGCGCCATAGCCTTCGCGGACCCGCCAGTTGTTGTCGCTCGCCGCCGCGTCATAAGCGAGATAGTCGCGCGCCGAGACCTGGCCGAAATCGGTGCCGTTGATGTAGGCTGACAGCGCCTCCGCATAGGCGTTCCACCGACAGCCGGGGATCAGCGCGTCGGCCGCGCGGTCCGACGCCGGCGGATCGGCGCGCAGCCGCGCAGCGATGGCGTCGAACGCCGCGCCGGCGGCCGCCTGTTCGTCGGGCGGAAAGCCGAGGTCGCGATATTGCCGGTCCCAGCCCGGATCGGACCGGTCGATGGTGAAGCCCAGCCCCTCGCCGATCGGCACCCAGCCGTTGCGCTCGGCCGAATGGAGATAGCCACAGCCGAGGTCGACCGCCCAGTCGCCGAAGCGGACGCTGTGCGCCCGGCCGCCGATCCGATCGAGCGCATCGACCACGAGCAGGTTCAGCCCCCGTCCCGCCAGCGTGCGCGCCGCGCCTATGCCGGCGGCGCCCGCCCCGACGATGACGACATCATGGTCCCGATCGCTATCCATCCCTGCTCAACGCACGAACACGCCATTGTTCAATCGACCACCGGCAGCAGGATCGCGCTGGCGGCGGTGCCCCCGGTCAGGATGCTCTGGGTCGCCTTGCGGTAATCGCCGGGCTTCGCGTCGAAGATGTTCGCCACATAGCTTTGCGGATTGCGATCGTAGAGCGGAAACCAGCTCGACTGGACCTGCACCATGATCCGGTGGCCTGGCAGGAAGCTGTGATTCACCGTCGGCAGCTCGAACCGGTAATTCTCCGCCTTGCCCGGCTCCAGCGCGCGCGGCTTGTCGAAGCCGTCGACATAGCGGCCGCGGAAGATTTCCATGCCGATGCCGAGCTGGTAGCCGGCGAGCTTCGGATCTGAACTCATCTCCTCGGGGTAGACGTCGATCAGCTTGACCACCCAGTCGCTGTCGGTGCCGCTGGTCGTGGCGAACAGGTCGACGAGCGGCCGGCCGAGGATGTGGACCGGTGCCGCCAGCGGCTCGCTGACATAGGTCAGCACGTCGGGCCGGCCGTCGGCGAAGCGCTGATCGGCGACCAGCCAGGGCTTCCAGACGTCGGCGTTGCCCCAGTCGATCGGGCGCGGCAGGAAGGGCACCGGCTTGGCGGGATCGGAGACATAGTCGTCCTTCCCCGCCGCCTGGCCCTTGTCCCAATCGAGCGCCGCCCCCGCCCGCAGGTAGAGCGGCTTGAGCTTGGTGTCGAAGATCGTCGCGGTCGCCTGCCAGCGGTTGCGACCGCTGTCATAGGTCAGCACCGGCGGGGTCGGGACCCTCGGCGCGCCGCTCTTGAGGAACTGGTCGAGGAAGGGCTTCATCACGTCGCGGCGGAACTGCAGCGCGGTGTCGCCGGTGAAGCGCAACGGGCCGAGCGAGGAGCCGTCATAGTTGACTCCGCTGTGGCGCCAGGGGCCGACGACGAGGTGGAGCCGGCCGTCCTTGTCCTTGGGCTTGAGCGCACGGTAGACCGCCGCGGCGCCATAGCTGTCCTCCTGGTCCCACTGCCCCACGACCAGCATCATCGGCACGGTGAACGGCCGCGCCGCCAGCAGCCGGTCGACCGCCTGCTGGCGCCAGTAGTCGTCATAGGCCGGGTGCTCGGCGAACTTGCGCGCGACCGGGAAGGCGCCGAGCCCATAGGCGCTGGCATAGTCGCCCGCCGATCCGGTCCCGAGCCACAGCGCATAGCGGTCGCCGCTGCCCGATGCGACCGGATCGCCATCGTCCTTCGACGCCATCTGGCCGGTGAGATAGTCGTAGCTGTTCTGGCGGAAGGCGCCGTTGTGGAACCAGTCGTCGCCGATCCAGCCGTCGACCATCGGGCTCATCGGCACCACCGCGCGCAGCGCCGGATGCGGGTCGATCGTCGCCATCAGCGTGGTGAAGCCGGGATAGGAGGATCCGGTCATGCCGACCCGCCCGTTGCTTTCGGGGACATGCTTCACCAGCCAGTCGATCGTGTCCCAGGCATCGGTCGCATGGTCGACCTTCGTGCTGTTGAGCGGGCCGCGCAACGGCCGGTTCATCACATAGTCGCCTTCGGAGCGGTTGCGGCCGCGCACGTCCTCGTAGACGCGGATATAGCCGTCATCGACGAACTCGGCGTCGGAGACCGGCAGGATCTCCTCGATCTTCTGGCTCGGGTTGCGGCTCGCCGTCTTGCCGGCGTTATAGGGGGTGCGGGTCAGCAGGATCGGCGCGTCGGTCACCCCCTTGCGCATGACGATGACGGCGAACATCTTCTTGCCGTCGCGCATCGGGATCATCACCTCGCGACGGACATAGTCGGCCTGCGGGGTCGCCGCGTCGAACGTCTTCGCCGGAATGTCCGGGGTCATCGGCGGCGTCTGGGCGAAGGCGCCGGCCGCAAGGGCGACGAGCGCCGCCGCACCGAGAATATGTCGCTTGGTCATGGAGCACTCCAGGAGGAACGTGGCGCGACGCTATAGCGATCGTCATTCCGGCGAAAGTCGGGATCGCACGGCCTTCGGGCGACAGGCAATGCGGAAGAAAAACGCGGTCGCGGCGTTCGCCCGGATGCCGGTGGAGAGAACGCACTTCCACGGCCGGCGCTAAGCCGTTAGGGGCCAGAAGCATGATCCTGGTCATCGACAATTACGACAGCTTCACCTGGAACCTCGTCCATTATCTGATGGAGCTGGGCGCCGAGGTCGAGGTCGTCCGCAACGACGCGATCGGCGTCGGCCAGGCGATGTCGAGCGGCGCCGAGGCCTTCCTGATCTCGCCCGGCCCCTGCACCCCGAACGAGGCGGGCATCTCGCTCGAGCTGGTCGGCGCCTGCGCGGCGGAAAGGCGGCCGCTGCTCGGCGTATGCCTCGGCCACCAGTCGATCGGCCAGCATTTCGGTGGCCGCGTGGTCCGCGCGCCGGAGCTGATGCACGGCAAGACCAGCCCGATCCTCCACGACGGCACCGGCCTCTACCAGGGCCTTCCGTCCCCGTTCACCGCGACCCGCTACCATTCGCTGGTCGTGCCCGAGGAGACGATGCCCGCCGATCTGGTGATCAACGCGCGCACCCCCGACGGCCAGGTGATGGGCGTGCGCCACGCGACGCTGCCGATCCACGGCGTCCAGTTCCATCCCGAAAGCATCGCCACCGAACATGGCCATGCGATGCTCGCGAATTTCATGCGCAGCGCCGGCATGGCGGTGAAGGAGCGCGCCTGACCTTGGCCAAGGCCGCGCCTCTTCCCGACCCGTCCTCCCCGCTCGACCAGCAGACCGCCTACGAAACATTCGCGGCGATCCTGGACGGAGCGTTCGACCAGGAAAGCGTGTTCGCCTTCGTCAGCGGGATCGCCGAGCGCGACGAGACCAGTGCGGAGATCGCCGGCGCGGCGCTGGCGATGCGCGAGCGGATGATCACCATATCGGCGCCAGCCGATGCGATCGACGTCTGCGGCACCGGCGGCGATGGCGCCCATAGCCTCAACGTGTCGACGGCGGTCGCGATCGTCGCCGCGGCGGCGGGCGTGCCGGTCGCCAAGCATGGCAACCGCGCCGCCTCCTCCAGGGCCGGGGCGGCCGACACGCTCGAGGCGCTCGGCCTCGATCTCGACCGGGCCTCGGACCGGGCCGAGGCCAGCCTGAACGAGCTCGGCATCTGCTTCCTGTTCGCGCAGAAGCACCATCCCGCGCTGAAACCGCTCGCAGCGATCCGCAAGCGGATCGGCCGGCGGACGATCTTCAACCTGACCGGCCCGATCTGCAATCCGGCCGGGGTGCGCCGCCAGTTGATCGGCGTCGCCCGGCCCGACTACCTCTCGACCTATGCCGGCGCGCTCGACCGGATCGGCTGCGACGCGGCGATGATGGTGTCGGGCGACGAGCCGCTCGACGAGCTGTCGATCGGCGGGCCGAGCAGCATCTTCCGGCTGGGCGGGATCGGCTTTGGCCATGAGCGCTTCGAGCCCGAAACCGCGGGCCTGCCGCGCCACCCCCTCGACGCGATCCGGGGTGGCGACGCCAGCTATAACGGCGCCGCGCTCCAGCGCCTGCTCGACGGCGAGGCCGGCGCCTATCGCGACGCCGTCCTGCTCAACGCCGCCGCCGCGCTGATCGTCGCCGGCCGGGCCGGCGACTGGCGCACCGCCGTGGCGATCGGCGCCGAGGCGATCGACAGCGGTGCCGCCGGGGCCCTGCTCGCCCGCTGGATCGCCTTCGCCTGACGCTCGCGCCGCGACGGCGGCCCTGCGGAACCGCGCGGGGCCCTTACGTGTTCGCAATGATCACGTCGTCGTACTTTAGAGTTGGGCATTGATGTCGAGCAGGATTTCCACGGGCAACGCCGGCCTGGACACGATATTGAAGGGTGGCCTTCCCCCGAAACGGCTTTACCTCGTCGAAGGCTCGCCCGGTGCCGGCAAGACCACCTTCGCGCTCCAGTTCCTGCTCGACGGCGTCGCGAGGGGCGAAGCCTGCCTCTACATCACCCTCTCCGAAACCAAGGAGGAACTCCACGCCGTCGCGGCATCGCACGGCTGGGATCTCGCCGGTATCGACCTGTTCGAACTGGCGTCGGCCGAACAGGTGCTCGGCAGCGCGCGCGACCAGTCCGTGCTCTATTCGTGGGAAGTCGAGCTCGGCGAGACGGTCAAGCTGATCGAGGACGAGGTGGAGCGGATCAACCCGCGCCGCGTGGTCTTCGACAGCCTGTCCGAGCTGCGGCTGCTGGCGCAGGATCCGCTCCGCTACCGGCGCCAGGTCCTCGCGCTGAAGCAATATTTCACGGGCCGGGATGCGACCGTCGTGCTGATCGACGACCTGACGTCGATGGAGGGCGGCCGCGACACGCATCTCCACAGCCTGTGCCACGGCGTCGTCACGCTCGAGCGCCTGACCCTCGATTTCGGCCCGGCGCGGCGGCGGATGCAGGTTCAGAAGATGCGTGGCGTCGATTTTACCGCCGGCTATCACGACCTGCTGATCCGCACGGGCGGGATGGAGATCTTCCCGCGCCTGATCGCCGCCGACCATTTCCAGGATTTCCCGGAAACCCTCACGTCCAGCGGGATCGCGGAGCTCGACAATCTCTTCGGCGGCGGCCCGATGCGCGGCACGAGCACGCTGATCACCGGACCCGCGGGCGCGGGCAAGACGACGATCGCGATGCAGTTCGTGACCGCCGCCTGCCGGCGCGGCGAGCGGTCGACGGTGTACCAGTTCGACGAGCGGGTCGGCACGCTGCTGTCCCGCAGCGGCAATCTCGAAGGAAGCCTCCAGGATCATATCGATTCAGGCGAGCTCTCCGTCCGGCAGATAAACCCGGCCGAGTTGTCGCCCGGCGAGTTCGCCACGATGGTCCGCAGGGAGGTCGAGGAGCGCGGCGTGCGGATGATCGTCATCGACAGCCTCAACGGCTATCTCGCGTCGATGTCGCAGGAACAGCAGCTCGTCCTGCAGATGCACGAGTTGCTGTCCTATCTGAACCAGCACGGCGTCGTCACCTTCCTGATCAATCCGCAGCATGGGCTGGTGGGCACGATGTCGACGAGTCTCAACATCTCCTACATCGCCGATGCGGTGATGCTGATCCGGTTCTTCGAGGCGGAGGGCCGGATCCGCAAGGCGATCTCGCTGCTCAAGAATCGGGGCGGCGCGCATGAGGACGCGATCCGCGAGCTGCGGATCGACGCGCAGGGCATCCGGATCGGCGAACCGCTCACCACTTTCCGTGGCGTGCTGACCGGGACCCCCGAATATGTGGGGTCCGCGGCTCCGCTGATGGAAGATCGCGGTGCCTCATAGACGTGCCGAGCCCGGCCAGAAGGTCCTGATCGTCGCGCCGTTCGGGCGGGATGCCGAGAGCATCGCCAACCTGCTCGTCCGCGAGGGGCATGATGCGGTGACCGGCAGGGACCTCGCCGGCATCGCTCCGCTGATCGACGACCGCGTCGGGGCCGTCGTCCTGACGGAGGAGGCGCTCGCGACCGGGCGCTCCCAGCTTCACAGCGTTCTCGACGCGCAGCCGGCCTGGTCCGACATCCCGTTCGTCGTGCTCGCGGCGCGGCGCACGGGGCCGGTGCCGGCCGGTCAGGCGGCGGTGCTGCGCATCTCCGAGGTGATCGACAATTTCACCGTGCTTGAACGGCCGCTCAGTTCGGTCTCGTTGGTGAGCGCGGTCTCGTCGGCGATGCGGTCGCGCCGCCGGCAGTTCGAGATTCGCGACCGACTGGCGGAAATCGAGGCGCGGACCGAGGCGCTGACCCGCAGCCGGGAGGAGCTGCGCGAGAGCGAGGCCAAGTTCCAGGCGATCGCCGATTCGATCGACCATATGGTCTGGTCGACGCTGCCCGACGGGTATCATGATTATTACAACCAGCGCTGGTACGACTATACCGGCGTGCCCGAGGGCTCGACCGACGGCGAGGCGTGGAACGGGCTCTTCCATCCCGATGACCGGGAGCGCGCCTTGACCCGCTGGCGCCATTCGCTGACCACCGGCGAACCCTATCATATCGAATATCGGCTACGGCACAGATCGGGGTGCTATCGCTGGGTACTGGGGCGTGCCCAGCCCATGCGCGATCGGGGGGAGATCGTCCGCTGGTTCGGCACCTGCACCGATATCCAGGAGATCGTCGAGGCGCGGGAAGTGCTCGCGCAGGGCCGCGAGGAGCTCGACGCGATGGTGCGCGAGCGCACCGAGGAGCTCCAGCGCGCCAACGAGCTGCTCCATCAGAGCCAGAAGATGGAGGCGGTCGGGCAGCTCACCGGCGGCATCGCCCACGACTTCAACAATATGCTGACCGGCGTGATCGGATCGATGGACATCATGCGCCGCCGCATCGCCCGGCAGCGCTACGAGGATCTCGACCGCTACATGGACGCTGCGACGACGTCGGCGATGCGTGCGGCGGCCCTGACCCAGCGGCTGCTCGCCTTCTCCCGCCGCCAGTCGCTCGACTCCAAGGCGATCGACGTCAACGCCCTGGTCGGCTCGCTGGGCGATCTGCTCGGCCGCACGATCGGCGAGCAGATCGCGCTCACGATGCAGCTCGATCCCGCGATTCCGGCCGGGATCGCCGACGTCAACCAGCTCGAAAGCGCTCTCCTCAACCTGGCCATCAACGCCCGCGACGCGATGCCCGATGGCGGCGCCCTCGACGTCGCCACGCGCTTCGTCGAGCTGGACGCGGAGGCGGCGTCGCACATGCCCGAGGCCGAGGGGGGCGCCTATGTGGTGGTGAGCGTGTCGGACTCCGGCGTCGGCATGTCGCCAGCGCTGCGCGAAAAGGTGTTCGAACCCTTCTTCACCACCAAGCCGCTGGGCCAGGGCACGGGGCTGGGCCTGTCGATGGTCTATGGCTTCGCCCGGCAGAATGGCGGCCATGTCGCGATTGACAGCGTCGAGGGCGAAGGCACGACCGTCAGCATCTATCTGCCGGCCGCGCGCCACGCCGATCCCGTGAGCCAGCGGACGATCCCGAGCGTTCCGCGCGGCACCGGCCAGCAGGTGCTGGTCGTCGAGGACGATCCGTCGGTCCGGCTGCTGATCGGGGAGGTGCTGCGGGAGATCGGCTATACCGGTATCGAGGCGGCGGACGGGCTGACCGCCATCCCGATCCTCGAATCCGACCGGCGCATCGACCTGATGATCTCCGACGTCGGCCTGCCCGGCATGAACGGGCGGCAGCTCGCCGACACCGCCCGCCATCACCGTCCGGCGCTGCCGATCCTGTTCGTCACCGGCTATGCCGAGAATGCGGCGATCCGCTCGGGCTTCCTCGGCACCAACATGGCGATGATCGCCAAGCCCTTCTCGCTCGACGCGCTGGCCGAGAAGATCGACGAGATGCTGGCCGATCCGCCTTCCGCGCCTACAGTCTGAGCCCGCCTCCGCGCGTCCGCCCGCCGCCCTTCCCGGCAATAGAGGCGGGTCCATGCATACGTAAATCTGCACTCATGCATAACTGCAAATGAGAATCGTTCTTACAAAGAATTTGCGAATCATTTTCAATAGCGATAGTCGCCCTCCTGTGTAACGACAGGGAAGGGACCCGATGACCAACAGGGATATGGCAGGCAGCAGCTTTCTGGCGCTGGCCTGCGTCGGTTTCATCGCCAGCGCGCCGGCTGTGGCGCAGACGGCGGAGAAGCCGGCGGACGGCGAGAAGCGGCTCGGCGGCATGACCGTCAGCGCATCGGCGATCGACGAGACGGTCAAGGTCGATCGTCCGGAGTCACCCAAATATACCCGCCCGCTCCTCGACACGCCGCAGACGATCACCGTCATCGGCAAGGCGACGATCCAGCAGCAGAATCTGCTGACGCTGCGCGACGTGCTCAGCACGGTCCCCGGCATCACCTTCGGCGCCGGCGAAGGCGGCTTCGGCTATGGCGACCGCATCATCCTGCGCGGCCAGGACGCCAAGAACGACGTCACCGTCGACGGCGTGCGCTCGGGGGCGTTCCTCAACCGCAACGAAGTCTATAATATCGAGCAGGTCGAGGTGACCAACGGCGCCAACTCCGTCATGAACGGCGGCGGCTCGGTCGCGGGCACCATCAACCTGGTGACCAAACGGCCGCTGGCCGACGACCAGACGTTGCTCAGCGCCGGCGTCGGCACCGACAATTATTATCGCGCGACCGTCGACACCAACCAGCGGATCAGCGACCTGATCGCCGTGCGCCTCAACGCGGTCTATCACGAGAACGACGTGCCCGGCCGCGACGTCGAGGATTACAAGCGCTGGGGCCTCGCGCCGGCGATCACGATCGGCATCGACGGCCCGACCAGCCTGACGCTCCAGGCCGAGCATCTCGACGACAAGGCGATGCCCCAATATGGCATCCGCTATTATGCGAACAATGGCGGCATCCTGTCTGACTTCGATCGCGGCGGCTATTATGGTTTCGCCAATCTCGACCGGCAGAACAGCAAGACCAACGCCCTGCAGGCGATCTTCAGTCACGCGTTCAGCGACAGGCTGAGCATCCGCAACCTCACCCGCTACGAGAAGATCCGCCAGAACACGATCACCAGCCAGCCGAACGGCACCTTCTGCCTAGCGTCGACCGGCCTCCAGCCGATGGACATCAACGGCAACAGCGCCGCCTGTCCCGCCACCGTCCCGGCCGGCTATTACCTGCCTACCGGCGGCCGCGGCGTGCAGCGCTTCATCAACAACGAGACCCATTACAGCCAGACCGACCTGACCGCGACGGTCGACACCGGCGGGATCGAGCATTCGATCGTGCTCGGCGTCTCAGCACTGTGGGAGGATTATCGCCAGAAGCAGGGCACGCTGCCGCGCAACGCCGACGGCTCGATCCCGGCTTTCCCGCTGGTCAGCATCTCGAACCCGGGGGCCACCGTCCAGGGCCCGGCCGGCTTCGCCTATGGCAACAACGATTATACCGGCCCGATCAACTTCATCCTGGCGAGCCGCAATTTCGGCACGCAGCGCAGCTACGCAGCCTATCTGTTCGATACGATGAAGTTCACCGACTGGTTCGAGCTCAACGGCGGCATCCGCTATGAGGACGTCAAGGGCTCCAACCGGACGCTCAGCTACGTCACGACGGCGGGTGCCGCGAATCTCGGCGACCTCAATACCGCGACCGGCCCGTTCAATTTCGGCGACAAGCTCGCCTCCTACCGTATCGGCGCGGTGCTCAAGCCGACGCGGAACACCAGCCTCTATCTCGCCTATGGCAACTCGAAGCTGCCGTCCAAGGCCTCGGTCGACGGCGCCTGCTCGGCGGCCAATTGCCGGCTGAAGCCGGAAACGACAGAGAATTGGGAAATCGGAGCCAAGGCCGACCTGTTCGATGCCCGGCTGCTCCTGACCGCCGCGATCTTCCGCAACGAGCGCAACTCGATCAAGGTCAACTCGAACAATCCGAGCCTGCCCGACCAGACGCTCGACGGCGGCCAGCGGGTGGAGGGTCTGTCGCTTGGAGCGTCGGGCAACATCACCGGCAACTGGACGATTTCGGCCAACTATATGTACCTGAAATCGAAGATCCTGCAGGGGGTGTCGGACTTCTGCCTCGCCAACCCGGGCACCGGGCTCAACCCGGCCACGCTGACCGGCGGCTGCGGCAACAATGCCGCTTTCCCCGATCCGACCAAGGGCTATTCGCTGACCAACACGCCGAAGCATTCGGGCAGCCTGTTCACCACCTATCGCTTCGACTTCGGCCTCGAGCTCGGTTACGGGCTGACCTACCAGGGCAAGTTCCTGCTCAACCAGCCGTCGCTCGCGCAGCTGGCCGCCAGCAGCTATGTTGCCTATCGGGTGCCGAGCTACACCATCCACCGGTTCATGGCCTCCTATCCGATCACCGATCAGTTGAAGGCGCAGGTGAACGTCCAGAACTTCACCAATGAGAAATATGTGACGACGGTGCGCAACTCGCTCAACGGCAGCTGGGCGCAACCCGCCGCGACCCGGTCGGCGGTGTTCAGCCTCAACTATCGGTTCTGATCGAGGAGGAGAGGCATCGGCGCGGGCACCGAATAAACTTGCGAATAATTTTCATTAGCAATACATATCCCTGAGGCGGGCCGATCCCTTCGGCCGTCGCTCAAGCGACGGTCGGCATCCAGGGTTTCCACGTCCCTTGAATGCCCGGCCGTCGCGGGGCCCGGCCTTGCGGTGGCCGGGCCCCACCCCTTCGGGGATCAGAGTATGTGGGCGCCGGCGGGCATCACCGGCGTGAAGATGCTGCCCACCGCCCCCACCACCGCGCCGACGACGACGAACAGGATGATCGCGGCGACGATCGTCACGATCGTGTAAGCCAGCGCCTTTTCCTTCGGCGCCTTCATCACCACCGGCAAGCCAAGATAGAGCAGGTAGAAGCCGTAGAGGCTGAGCAGCCCGGCGATCGGCACGAGCTGCGGGATGATCGACAAGATACCCGCCACCCATCCGGCGGTGTTGGAATAGGCCGCGACCTTGAAGCCCTGCACCTGGCTGCGGGTGCCGCCGAAGCTCGGCGCCAGCGCGTCGATGATCAGGCCCAGCACATAGACGCTGACCAGCGACAGGATATAGGTCGCGATCGCCGACGACAGAGCGGTGACGATGGGCACCCGGTACGCCACGCCCAGCACCGAATAGCCGAACAGCGCGTTGCCGATCAGCCCGGCGATCGCCGGTATCGCCGCCAGTACCAGCACGTAATTCTTGTAGATGCCGCCGACCGTGGACGGTTCGGCGTCGATGACGGGCCATTCGGTCCTGGGGGTGACGAGGATGTTCTTGGCCCGTTCGACGAGGCCCGGATGCGCGGAAACCATCGATCACCTTCCTTTTTCAAGGTGTCGCCCGCCCCCCGGCATGATCGTGCAGCTTGATGGCCGCCGCAAGCTTATTCGTTACGGGCGGCGAAAAGACTCGTCGCCACCGCGGTCGCGCGGATAGGGCCGGGTGATCGCTTCGAGCAGATGGCCGTCGGGATCGGCGAAATAGACCCCGCGCCCGCCGCCATGCCTGTTGATCGCACCGGGCCGGGTCCGCGCCGGATCGGCCCAATGGTCGATGCCCTTCGCCGCGATCCGGCCGAGCACGGCGTCGAACGTCGCCTCGTCGACCAGGAAGGCGTAATGCTGGGGCGCGACCGTCCCCTCCTTCTCCATAAAGTCGAGCGAGACGCCATTGTCCATGTCGACCACCAGGAAATGCAGGAACGGCACCGGCGCCGGCCGCCCGAGCATCTCCGCCAGGAAGCCCGCCGAGCGATCCTTGTCGCTGCACCAGATGATGCTGTGGTCGAGTCCGACCGTCATGGACCGAAGATAGGCCCGGCGCGCCCACCTTGCCAGTCCCTCGCGGCCGCCGAACCGTCGGCGGGCATTGCATCGCGGAGGAGTCCCCGTGAACCAGCCGGCGGAGTGATTTTCTACGAGCGGCGCCTTCCGGCGCGGGCGATTGCAGGCCGTTCCCGCGGGGCTCACCCCGTCGGAGCGGCGACGCGCTCGCCGCCGACCGGTATGCCTTCGCACTGTGGCGGACCAGCGCCAAGGGCTTTACAGCCGGCTCGGGACGAAGCCCAGGACCGGCAGCGTCACGATAAACGGGCATGAGCGGAATAACGGCGCCTTCCGGAGCGTATGGCTGGTAGGAACCAGCGTCCGGCGACCGTGCGGAAGCCCCCCCTCAACGGAGCGAGAGTTTGGAAACGGTATCGATCGTGCTCTTCCTGCTGCTGGCGGTCGTCGTCAGCGGCGCCCTGTCCAGGATGCTGCCGGTGTCGGTGCCGACGCCGCTGGTACAGATCCTGCTGGGCGCGGGCATCGGCCTGTCGACCTCCTACCGCGTCGAGCTCGATCCCGAGCTGTTCCTGCTGCTCTTCCTGCCGCCGCTGCTGTTCCTCGACGGCTGGCGCATCCCCAAGGACGAACTGCTCAAGGACGTCTCGACCGTGGTGGAGCTGGCGCTGGGCCTCGTCCTTTTGACCGTCCTCGGCATGGGTCTGTTCATCCACTGGATGATCCCCGCGATGCCGCTCGCCATCGCCTTCGCGCTGGCGGCCGTCGTCTCGCCGACCGATCCGATCGCGGTCTCGGCGATCGCCGCCCGCGTACCGATCCCCAGGCGGATGATGCACATCCTCGAAGGGGAATCGCTCCTCAACGACGCCTCGGGCCTGGTCTGCCTGCGCTTTGCCGTCGCGGCAGCTCTGACCGGCACCTTTTCCGCCGGTAGCGCCGCACTCGACTTCCTGTGGGTCGCCGGGGTTGGGCTCGCGATCGGCGTGGCCGTCACCCTGGCCGTCACCCGCGTCAAGGCCTGGGTCACGCGGCGCTGGGGCGAGGACACCGGCTCGCAGATCCTCGTCAGCCTGCTAATCCCCTTCGGCTCCTATCTGCTGGCCGAGCATTGGCACGCGTCCGGCATCCTGGCGGCGGTAAGCGCGGGCGTGACGATGAGCTTCGCCGAAATCTCCCGCCAGACGATGGCGGTGACGCGGATGCGGCGCAATTCGGTGTGGGATACGATCCAGTTCGCGCTGAACGGCATCATCTTCGTGCTGCTGGGCGAGCAGTTGCCGGCGATCCTGGCCGGTGCGGAGCAGACCGTCGCGCTGACGGGACACAGCGCGCCGATATGGCTGGGCGTCTACGTCATCGCGATCGTCGCCGGCCTGGCCGCATTGCGCTTCCTGTGGGTGTGGGCGTCGCTCAAGCTGACCATCCTGCGCAAGCGCGACCGGCAAACCGCGCTCCACAGCCCCGACTGGCGCCTGGTCGCGGCGATGTCGTTCGCCGGCGTTCGCGGCGCGATCACCCTGGCGGGCGTCCTGACGCTGCCGCTCGCCCTCGGCGACGGCACGCCTTTTCCGGCGCGCGATCTCGCGATTTTCCTCGCCGCCGGGGTCATCATCGTCTCGCTGGTCATCGCCAGCATAGCCCTGCCGATGCTGCTCAAGGGACTGACCATGCCCGCCGAGCCGTCGAGGCAGGCCGAGGAGGATGCCGCGCGGGTGGCTGCGGCGGAGGCGGCGATCCGTGCGATCGAACATCGTCAGCATGCGCTGGCGGTCGACCATGGCGAGGCCGATCGCTACGCCGCAGCCGGCGCCCGGGTCATGGACCTCTACCGCGAACGCATCGAAAGCCGCAGCCAGGGCCTGTCCGACGCGACGCGCGCCGAAGAGGGGCTCGTCCGCGAATTCGGCCTCGTCGGGGTCAAGGCCGAACGCGCCGCGCTCGCCGAACTTGCCCGGGCGCGACAGATCGGCAGCGAGACGGCGCGCAAGCTCACCCGCGAACTCGACTTGTCGGAGGCGCGTCACCGCGGCTGAGGTGCGCGCGTCCGACAGGCGATCGCGAGAAGATGCCGCCGCTATGTCCGGCGAGCGATTCCGGCGACGGCGATGGTCGCCCCGACGAACGGCAACCGCTCCGTCGCTGGCGCGCGGATCAGCGGGCCTTGATGAAATCGACAAAAGCGCGCAGCGGCGCGGGGACGAGGCGGCGTCCGGGATAATAGAGAAACGGGCCGCGGAAGGATTCCCACCAGGGTTCCAGCACAGGTTCGAGCGCGCCACTGTCGATATGCGGCCGCAGCCAGTCTTCGAACAGGTGGATGACGCCCAGCCCCGCGATCGCGGTCTCGATCGCCAGTTCCGCGGCGCCACCGGGGCTCACCACCAGCGGGCCGTTGGGTTCGATGCGCACCATCTCCCCGTCCCGGACATAGTCCCAGGGCGGCATGGCCCCGCTGGAGAAGCGCCCCCGCAGGCAGGCATGGTCGAGCAGGTCGCGCGGATGCTCGGGCCGGCCGCGCGCATCGAGATAGGCGGGCGCGGCGGCGGTGGCGAAGCGCTGGACGCGGGGACCGATCGGCACCGCGATCATGTCCTGCTCCAGCCGCTCGTCATAGCGGATGCCGGCATCGCAGCCCGCGGCGAGCACATCGACGAAGCTGTCCTCGGCGGCCAGCTCCATCCGAATCTCCGGATAGGCTTTCAGGAAGGGTATGACGATGGCGGGCAGCACCAGCCGCGCGACGCTGACCGGAACGTTGAGCCTGAGCGTGCCCGCCGGCCTATCGCGGAAACCGTTGACCACGTCGAGCGCGGCCTCGACCTCGCGCAGCGCCGGGCCCAGGCGCTCCAGCAGGCGAAGCCCCGCTTCGGTCGGCACCACGCTGCGCGTCGTGCGGTTGAGCAGGCGTACTGCCAACTGCGCTTCCAGACGCCGCACCGCCTCGCTGATGCCCGAGGCACTGACGCCGTTTATCCGCGCGGCTTCGCGGAAGCCGCCTGCACGGGCGACCGCGACAAAGGCATTCAGTTCCTCCAGATCGGTGCGAATCGTTCGATTTCCCGTACAACCTGTCCAGATGTTGGCAACTAATCGAACGCCGCGGCAAGCCCTAGATGGTGGGCATGAAGGAGACCGCCATGCCCACCGCCATCGTCGACGACAGCTTTTTCCTCGCAGGCCGGCCCGTGAGGCGGCTCGGCTATGGCGCGATGCAATTGGCCGGCCCAGGCGTGTTCGGGCCACCGAAGGACCATAGCGGCGCCATCGCGGTGCTGCGTGCGGCGATCGATGCCGGCGTGAACCATATCGATACCAGCGACTTCTACGGTCCGCAAGTCACCAACCGGCTGATCCGCGAGGCGCTGGCCCCCTATCCCGACGATCTCGTCATCGTCACCAAGGTCGGCGCCCGCCGCGACGGCGCGGGCGCCTGGCTGCCCGCAATGGCCCCGGCCCAGTTGCGTCAGGCCGTACATGACAATCTGCGCAACCTGGGCCTCGACCGGCTCGACATCGTCAACCTGCGCGTCATGGGCGATATCCACGCGCCGAGCGAAGGATCGATCGAGCCCGAACTGACCGTGCTGGCCGAGCTCCAGCGCGAAGGCCTCGTCCGGTCCATCGGCCTGAGCAACGCCACCGCGTCGCAGATCGAGGAAGGCCGCCGCATCGCCGACATCGTCTGCGTGCAGAACATGTACAACATCGCGCACCGCGACGACGACGCGCTGATCGACGACCTCGCGGCCAAGGGGATCGCCTATGTCCCCTTCTTCCCGCTGGGCGGCTTCACCCCGCTGCAATCTTCCACGCTGTCCGAGGTCGCGGCGGGCCTGGACGCGACGCCGATGCAGGTCGCGCTCGCCTGGCTGCTGCGGCGCTCGCCGAACCTGCTGCTGATACCCGGGACCGCCTCGGTCGCCCATCTGCACGAGAATCTCGCGGCGGCCGCACTCGAACTGCCGGCGGAGGCGATGGCGGCACTGAACGCGATCTGATCAGGAGTTTGGGGTTCCGGCTATCTCACAAAATCTGGACCCCCGATCGCCCGCCCGCTATGCCGCCCGGCGATGAGCAACAAGCTGACCGAGATCTGCGCCGCCAAGCGCGACCATGTCGCACGGCGCAAGGCGGAGACCTCCTTCGCGGATCTTTCCGCGCGGGCGAACGCCGCCGGCGCACCGCGCGGCTTCCGCGCCGCGCTCGACCGCAAGGTGGCCGAGGGCGGCTACGGCCTGATCGCCGAGATCAAGAAGGCCTCCCCGTCGAAGGGCCTGATCCGCCCGGACTTCGATCCGCCCGCCCATGCCCGCGCCTATGAGGCGGCCGGAGCGGCCTGCCTGTCGGTGCTGACCGATGCCCCCTATTTCCAGGGTCATGACGATTATCTGGTCGCGGCGCGCGCCGCCTGTGCGCTGCCGGCCCTGCGCAAGGACTTCATGGTCGATCCCTGGCAGGTGACCGAGGCGCGCGCGCTGGGCGCCGATGCGATCCTGATCATCGTCGCCGCACTGGACGACGGAGAGATGGCCGAGATCGAAGCTGCCGCGATCGAGCATGGCATGGACGTGCTGGTCGAGGTGCACGACGATAGCGAATTCGACCGCGCGCTCCGGCTCCGCTCGCGCCTGATCGGGGTGAACAATCGCGACCTGCGCGACTTCACCGTCGATTTCTCGCGCACCTACGAACTGGTCGGCCGCGCGCCCGAGGGCTGCACCTTCGTCGCCGAAAGCGGCCTCGGTTCGAAGGCCGATCTCGACGCGATGGCCGGGCATGGCGTGCGCTGCTTCCTCGTCGGCGAGGCGCTGATGCGGCACGACGACGTCGCCGCCGCCACCCGCAGGCTGCTGACCGGGGCATGACATCCGGGCTCACCCATATCGACGCCGAGGGCGCCGCCCGCATGGTCGACGTGTCGGCCAAGGCAGAGACGAAGCGCGAGGCGGTAGCCGAAGGACGCATCCTGATCGGCCCGGAGGCGCTCGACGCGATCCGCGCCGGATCGGTCAAGAAGGGCGACGTCCTGGCGGTCGCCCGCATCGCCGGGATCATGGCGGCGAAGAAGACCGCCGACCTGATCCCGCTCTGCCATCCGCTGCCGATCTCGGGCGTGACGGTCGATCTCGCGATCGAGGCCGACGGCATCCGTGCAACCGCGACCGTCGTCACCACCTACACCACCGGCATCGAGATGGAGGCGCTGACCGCCGTCACCGCCGCGCTGCTGACCGTCTACGACATGGCCAAGGCGCTCGACCGGGGAATGCGGATCGAGGGCGTCCGCCTGCTGTCCAAGACCGGCGGCCGGTCGGGCGACTGGAAAGCTGGCTGATGGCGATGATCGCGGTTGCCGAAGCGCAGGCGCGCATGCTCGCGCTGAAGCCGCCGCTCGCGATCGAGACCGTCGCGCTGACCGACGCGGCCGGCCGCTATACCGCCGGGGACGTGCGCGCGCGACGCACCCAGCCCGCCGCCGACCTGTCGGCGATGGACGGCTATGCGATCCGCTTCGACGAGCGGCCGGGCCCCTGGACGGTGGTGGGCGAGAGCGCGGCCGGCGGCGGGCTCGATCGCGCGCTGGCGCCGGGCGAGGCCGCGCGGATCTTCACCGGCGCGCCGCTGCCGCAGGGCGCCGACGCGATCCTGGTCCAGGAGGAGGCCGCGCGCGACGGCGACCGGCTGGCGATGGCAGGCGAGGGGCCGCCCCGGATCGGGGCGCACATCCGCCGCCGGGGCAGCGACTTCGCCGAGGGCGACCTGCTCCTGCCGCCGGGCATGCCGATCGGCGCGGCGGCGATCGCGCTCGCGGCGAGCGGCGGCCACGGCGCCATCGCCGTCCGCCGGCGCCCCCGGATCGCGATCCTGTCGACCGGCAACGAACTGCTGCCCGCCGGCGAACCGACCCCGGGCGCGATGCTGCCCGCGTCGAACGGGCCGATGCTGGCGGCTCTGCTCGGGTCCGGCGCCTGCGAGGTGCGCGACCATGGCATCGTCCGCGACGATCTCGACCTGATCACCGCCGCCTTCGCCGCGATGGCCGGGAGCGCCGACATCATCGTCACCACCGGCGGCGCTTCGGTCGGCGACCATGACCTCGTCCTTCCCGCGCTGGAGAAGGCGGGGGCCAGCATCGATTTCTGGCGGGTGCGCATGAAGCCGGGCAAGCCCGTGATGATCGGCACGCTGGGCGACGCGGTCGTGCTGGGCCTGCCCGGCAACCCCGTTTCCGCCTTCGTGACGGCGATGCTGTTCGCGCGGCCGCTGATCGCGCACCTGCTCGGCGCCGCGACGCCGGTGCCCGAACCGATGATCGCCCGCCTCGGCGCACCGCTCGCCGCGACCGGCAACCGCGCCGAATATTTCCGCGGCCACTGGGTCGACGGCCGCGCCGTCCCACTGGCGGGTCAGGACAGCGCGGGCCTGTCCGCGCTGGTCGAGGCCGCCTTCCTGATCGCCCGGCCGCCCGACGCCCCGGCCCTTGAGCCCGGAGCCGAGGTGCCGATTTTCCCGATCGCTTGACAGATTCCGGCCGGTTGCCTAAATGTTCTCCGTCCGTTCCCGACGAAGGCGATCGCCATGCTGACCCGCAAGCAACATGAACTGCTATGCTTCATCAACGACCGGTTATTGGAAACCGGCGTGTCCCCCTCGTTCGAGGAGATGAAGGAAGCGCTCGACCTCAAGTCGAAGTCGGGCGTGCACCGCCTGATCAGCGCGCTCGAGGAACGCCATTTCATCCGCCGCCTGCCGAACCGCGCCCGCGCTCTCGAGGTGCTGCGCATGCCCGAGACGGCGGTCGCGAAGAGCACGCCTGCCCCCGCCAAGACGAGCAAGGCGACGCCGCCGGCCGTTCCACACGCCGCGAACGAGAATGTGCTGGAGATCCCCCTGCACGGCCGCATCGCCGCCGGCATGCCGATCGAGGCGCTCGAAGGTCAGAGCAGCCTGTCGGTGCCCGCCGCGCTGCTCGGCCCGGGCGAGCATTATGCGCTCGAGGTGTCGGGAGACTCGATGGTCGAGGCCGGCATCCTCGACGGCGACTATGCGCTGATCCGTCGCGCCGAGACGGCCCGCGACGGCGAGATCGTCGTCGCGCTGATCGCCGACGCCGAGGCGACGCTCAAATATTTCCGCCGCGAGGGCGCGATGGTCCGGCTCGATCCGGCCAACCGCGCCTATGATCCGCAGCGCTACAAGCCCGACCAGGTCCGTATCCAGGGCAAGCTCGCGGGGCTGCTGCGACGCTATTGATAAGGGGGAGGGCCTGGCTCCCCCCTTTTATCATGTCCCTGCGATGGCAGGGGTTCCCGTCTCGTCAGCCAGCGGAGTCCGGCTTTCGCCAGGATGACGACGTGACTCAATCCGCCGCCACCGGGCCGCTCAGCGGGGCCGGTTTCCGGACGAGCCACACCAGCGCGATCATCGCCATCATCGCCCAGGCGCTGACCCGGAAGATGTCGTTCGACGACAGCAGATAGGCCTGGCCCACCATCTCGCGGGTGAGCGCCGCATAGCCCTGCTGCGCGCTCAGCCCGATCTGGCCGAAGCCGTCGACCGCATGGCGGAACAGTGGGTCGAAGGGCGAGCTCGCGTCGGCCAGCCGGCTCTGGTGCAGCGCCTCGCGCCGGTCCCACATCGTCGTCACCAGCGACGCGGCGAAGCTGCCGCCCGTGATCCGGGCGAAGTTGGACAGGCCGGTCGCCGAGGGGGTCCTGTCGGCCGATACCCCGTCGAGCGAGATGCTGAGCATCGACACGAAGAAGGTGCTCATCCCAAGCCCCTGCACCAGCATCGGCAGCATGAAGTGCCAATAGTCGGTCTGGGCGCTGTAGCCGCTGCGCATCTGGTAGGAGATCGCGAAGGCGACGAAGGCGAAGCAGGCCAGCCAGCGCGCGTCGACCTTGCCCGAGATGCGGGCGACGAAGGGGGTCGCGATCACCGAGACGATCCCGCTCGGCGCGGCGACCAGCCCCGCCCAGGTCGCGGTGTAGCCCAGCTGCTGCTGGAGCCAGAGCGGCAGCAGCAGCGTGTTGCCGAAGAACACCGCATAGCCGAGGGTCAGCGCGGCGGTGCCCAGCGCGAAATTGCGGTTGCGGAACAGCGAGAGGTCGACCGCTGGGCGTTGCTCGGTCAGTTCCCAGATCAGCCAGGCAACGAAGCCGATCGCCGCCAGCAGCGCCATCGTCGTGATGAAGGGGGAGTGGAACCAGTCGTCGTTCTTGCCGAGGTCGAGAAATATCTGGAGCGAGCCGACCCAGAAGGCGAGCAGGCCGAGGCCGACCGTGTCGATCGGCACCTTCGCGGTCTCGGTCTCGCGGCTCTTCATGAAGCGCCAGGAGACGAAGGCTGCGGCGAGGCCGACGGGGACGTTGATCAGAAAGATCCAGCCCCAGTGATAATTGTCGGAGATGTAGCCGCCCAGGATCGGGCCCGCGACCGGGCCGACCAGGGTGGTCATCGACCAGATGCCGATCGCGGTCGAGCGGCGCTCGGCGGGGAAGATCGAGATCAGCAGCGCCTGGCTGCCCGGAATCATCGGCCCGGATACCGCGCCCTGCAGGATGCGGAACAGGATCAGCGAGGGCAGGCTCCAGGCGATGCCGCACAGGAAGGAGGCGAAGGTGAACAGGACCACCGAGACCACGAAGGTGCGCACCACGCCGAAGCGCCGCATCAGCCAGCCGGTCAGCGGCACGGTCACGCCGTTGGCGACGGCGAAGGCGGTGATCACCCAGGTCGAGGTATCCGAGCTGACGCCGAGATTGCCGGCGATGGTGGTCAGCGAGACATTGGCGATGGTCGTGTCGAGCACCTGCATGAAGGTGCCGAGCGCCAGCGCGATCGAGGCCGCGCCGAGGGCGATCCCGCCCAGCGGTGCGGGCTGCCCCGTCGAGGCGGCGGCGGTCACCGGATCCGGCCGCTGTTGGCGGCGACGATCGAAGCGATGCGGGCCTCGACCCCGGGGCCGCCGTCCTGGCTGGCCGAGCGCGGGACGGGCGGGGCGGCGACGCGCGCGACGGGAACGCCGCGATGATCGTCGGTGTCCACCGTGACCTTGGCCGAGACGCCGATCCGCAGCGGGTTGGCGCGCAGTTCCTTCGGATCGAGCGCGATGCGGACAGGGACGCGCTGGACGATCTTGATCCAGTTGCCGCTGGCGTTCTGCGGCGGCAGCAGCGCGAAGGCGTTGCCGCTGCCCGCGCCGAGGCCGAGCACCTTGCCATGATAGGTGACCGAGCCGCCATAGATGTCGGTCTCGATCTCCACCGGCTGGCCGACGCGCAGGTCGGCGAGCTGGGTCTCGCGGAAATTGGCGTCGATCCACAGCCGGTCGAGCGGCACCACCGCCATCAGCGGCGTGCCCGGTGCGACCTGCTGGCCGAGCTGCACGGTACGTTGGGCGACGACGCCGTCGAGTGGCGCGATCAGGTGCATATGGCCCTGGACGATCGCGGCGCGGCGGACGGCGGCGGCCGCCGCGAGCACGTCGGGATTGGTGCCGACCCTGGTGCCTTCGACCGTCGAGCGCGCCTGCGCCTGCCGGCTTCGGGCGAGGTTGAGCGTGGCGGTGGCGGTGCGGACGCTGTCGGCGGCGTGCGCGACCTCCTCGCCCGAGACCGCGCCCTCGGCGGCGGCGGCGCGGCGGCGCGACAGGTCGTTGCGGGCGCGGGCCAGTTCTGCCTCGGCCTGGACCACCTCGGCACCGGCCTCGTCGACCTTGGAGAAGTCGGAGCGGACCGCGCGGACCGCGCGGGCGAGGTTCGCCTCGGCCGAGGCCATCTGCGCGTCGGCGGTGGCGGAATCCAGCTCGATCAGCGGCTGGCCCTGCCTGACGCTCTCGGTACTGTCGGCGTTGATCGCCAGCACCGTGCCCGGCTCGCGCGCGGTGATCGCCACCACGTCGCCGGCGACATAGGCGTCGTCGGTGGTCTCGGTGCTCGGCCCCAGCAGCTCATAGCCGCCATAGCCTGCGGCCGCGATCAGAACCGCGGCACCGAGCATCAGGAAGCCGCGCTTGCGGGTGCGAAGGGCACCCTGCCGTTCGGCGGCCTCGTCCTTCTGGATCTGGGTGTGGGCGTTCACGGATTATCTCCCGGTTGCGGCGGCGCCGGTGGCCGACGCGAGATTCGGATGGGCCAGCGGATCGAAGCTTCCGCCGACCGCGACGAGCAGGCGGACGCGCGCGGCGGCGCCGTCGGCGGCGAGGTCGACCGCGCGCTGGTTGGCGGCGAGCAGCCGGTCGCCGGCATCGAGCACGTCGAGCCGCGCGCCGAGCCCGGTGCGCACGCGCACCTCGTCGAGCCGCACGGTCTCCGCCAGGCCGGCGACGACCTTGCGCTGCTCGGCGGCGTCGGCGGCGTTGGTGCCGATCGCGGACAGTGCGTCGGCGGTCTCGCGAACAGCGCCAAGGACGGTGCCGTTATAGCCGGCGATCGCCTCGTCGATCCCGGCGATCGCGCCTTTGTAATTCGCCTTGAGTCGGCCGCCTTCGAAGATCGGCAGGTGGAGCGCGGGGCCGGCGCCGTAGGTCGCGGCTCCGCCGGTGAACAGCGATCCGAGGCCGAGCGCCTGCAGGCCGACCAGGCCCTTCAGGTCGAGGTCGGGGTAGAAGTCCGCGCGCGCGACTTCGCGCCCCGCCTCGGCGACGTCGATCCGCGCGCGGGCGGCGAGGATGTCGGGGCGGCGGCCGAGCAGGTCGGCGGGGAGCGCGGCCGGCACCGGCAGCGCGGTGTCGAGCGCCAGCGACGGATCGGCGATCCCGGCATAATAATCGGCGCCGCGTCCGGCGAGGGCGGCGAGGGCGTGGATCATCAGCTGGCGGGCACCATCGGCGCGGATCTGCGCCTGGCGCGCCTCCGCCAGCAGGGTCTCGGCGGCGCGCAGGTCGAAATCGCTGCCGAGATCGGTGCGCTTGCGGGTGCCGGCGAGCCGCAGTTGCTCCTCGCGCGACGCGACGAAACGGCCGGCGATGCTCGCCTGCCCGGTCGCGCGGGCGAGATCGACATAGGCCTGGGCGACAGCGCCCGAGAGCGTGACGCGCGCCGCCTCGACGTCGAGCGCGGCGGCCTCGGCCGAGGCGCCCGCCTGCCTGATCAGCGCCTTCTGCCGGCCGGCGAGATCGAGCGACCAGTCGAGATTGGCCTGGGCGCTGCCGATCCAGCGGGTGCTGCCGCCATAGGGCGGGGGAATGATATATTTCTCGCTGAGCCGCTGACGCATCGCCGAGGCGTCGCCGCTGAGCTGCGGTAGCAGCCCGGCCTTGTTCGCGGCGATCCCGGCCTGCGCGCGGGCGAGCCGCGCCATCGCGGCGTCGAGCGAAGGATTGCCCGCGAGCGCTTCGGCCATGATCCGGTCGAGCTGGGGATCGCCGAAGCCGTGCCACCAGTCGCCCGCCGCCGGCAGCGGCGCGGCATCGCCGAGTCCGACCGCGGCGGCGGAGGCGGCCTGAACCTGCGGCTGGACCTTCGGGACGGCGGCGCAGCCCGACAGCAGGGTCGCGACGAGGCCGGCGATCAGCGCCGGGCGGCGGAGCGGGGTCGAACGGGGCATGGCGGATTCCCTGAGCCGGTGAACGATACGGCAGATAGGCCGCGCCGCGCAGAGGGATTATCCACCAAATGTGCACAATAGAGATGGCGATTAGTTTCTAATCGTTACGGATGCGGGCAGCCGGGCGTTGTGCCCGCCGCGGCGGAGGCGGATTGATGCCTTTTCGGCACCAGTGAAATGATGATCGGCCGGCTAATCGTTTCGCCGGCTCATCATTAGATGGCTCCAAGCGCCGCCCGGCATTCCCCCCTGAACCCCCCTGGCCGGGCGGCGTACCCTTCTCCAGCCCCTCTCGGGAAGGCCCGATCGATGCGATCGAAGACGACCCTCTACCAGGCCCAGGCCACCGCCATCGGCGGCAGGGTCGGCGGCGCGGCCAGCGCCGACGGTCGGCTCAAGATCCGGCTCGACGATCCCGCCGATCCGGTCGGCAAGGGCACCAATCCCGAACAATTGTTCGCGGCGGCCTATGCCGCCTGCTTTCTCTCCGCGATCCGTCGCGCCGCCGATGCCGAGGGCATCGCGATCGCGCCCGACAGCCATGTCACCGCCGACGTCGCGCTGGACGATGTGGGTGCGGGTGGGGGCGCGGTGCTGGCGATCGAGCTGTCGGTAGACCTGTCCGGCCTCGACGATGCCGTCGCCGAACGGCTGGCGTCGGCGGCGCACGCGCTCTGCCCCTATTCGAAAGCGGTTCGCGGCGACGCCAAGGTCAGCATCCGCCTCGCCTGAGCGAGCGCGGCGCGTTCGCGGTCAGGCGACGTCCGCATAATGGGCGCGGGCCACGTCGGGGTGCGACCGCAGCCGCGCCTTCAGGTGATTGGCGCCGACGTCGCGGAACATCGGATTGCCGGGGTCGGAGCTGACGCCCCGTTCCGAACCCTTCAGTTCGGGCGGCAGGTCGATCAGCGGGATGCTGCCCTCGTGCGCGGCGCCCAGGAAGAAGGCGATCGAGTAGCGTTCGGTACCGGCGGGCGGCGAGATCGCCGCATGAACGTCGGCGCAGACGAAGCCGTTGGTTGCCAGCTCGAGAAGCTCGCCGGTGTTGACGACGAAGGTGCCCGGAACCGGCGGCGCGTCGATCCAGCTGCCGTCCTGGGCCTGGACGCGCAGCCCGGCCAGCCGATCCTGGAGGAGGATCGTCACCAGGCCGCCATCCTTATGCGCGCCGACGCCCTGGTCCGACGCGCCCGACGTCCGGCCGGGATAGCGCAGGATCTTCAGGTGCTGGCGGGGGCGGGGCCGGACCATCGGTTCGAACACGTCCTCGTCCTGGCCGAGCGCGATGGCGACCGCGCGAAGGACCTCGAGCCCGACGCGGGTGACTTCGGCCTGATAGCGCGAGATGACGTCGCGGAGCTCGGGCATCGCCGATGGCCATTGGTTGGGGCCGATCGTCCGCTTCCAGGCGGGCGTGTCGAGGCCGATCTCGAGCGCGGCCTCCTCGCAGTCGAAGTCGACCTGCTCGCGCCAGTCGGGCTGGCCCTGCGTCAGCTCGGCCCCGGCTCGGCTATAGCCGCGGAACTGCGGCGAGCGGATCATCTCGATCTCGAGCTTGTCGGCTTCGGGAAGCGCGAAGAAGCGCTTCGATGCCGCCAGGGTCTCGGCAACCAGCGCCGGATCGACCCCATGGCCGGAAAGATAGAAGAAACCATGCTCGTGAAGAATCGCGCGCAGATCGGCGGCGACGGCGGTGCGTTCTTCGGGCGTGCCCCGCATCCTCGCAATGTCGAGCGTCGGAAGATGTGCGGGCGCGGTGTCGGTCGTGACATCGGCCTCGTGGTTGTTGACGGCATCCGCTGCGAATTCGAGCATTTTTTATTCACCCGATATTGTGACTATTCAAAAGTCGGGCAAATATATGGTGGATATCGTGCCCGTTTATTGAAGGATAAGCATCGATATCATTGGGTAAACCACATTAACTCCCACGCTTTTCATGGGCTATCTCCCACGGGTGGGGCATGAGGAAGGGCTGTCCGGAGTGGGGAGACGCCCATCTTTCGCTCGTTCGGAGGGTGGGCCGAGCTCGTTGCCCACCGCCGCCCCATTGCGGGCGGGATCAGTTCTCGATGCCGTGGGCCCAGGGCTGGCTGGAGAATTGCCGGCGCAGAAAGTCGAGCAGGACCCGCACCCGGGCGGGCCGGGCGCGGCCGGGGGGAGTCACCACGCAGATCGGCGCCGACGGCACCGTCCAGCCGGGGAAGAGGTCGACGAGCCGTCCGTCCTCGAGCGCTTCCCAGATGAAATATTCGGGCATCGCGGCGCCGCCGACCCCGCCGATCAGCGCGTGCATCAATCCCATTGTGCTGTTCATGTGCAGGGCGCCCGAGACCGGCACATGGACATGCTGGCCGTTAGGACCGGTGAAATCGACCTCGCGACCCCAGGGGACATGGGTGGAAATGAGCATCGGGTAATGGGCGAGATCGGACGGGTGCGGCGGCCGGCCGGCCCGTTCGATCAGCGATGGGGCCGCGCTCACCCGGCGGCGGAGCGTGAACAGCCGGCTGATGCGGAGCGAGCTGTCGTCGGCATTGTCGCCGATCTGGATGGCGAGGTCATAACCTTCGGCAACGATGTCGACCTTGCCTTCGGTGAAGGTGATGTCGAGCCTTATGTCGGGATAGGCCGCCATGAAGGCGGGAAGCACCGGCGCCAGCGCGGTCTCCCCGAAGGTCGTCGAGGTCGCCATCCGGATCGTCCCGCGCGGGATGGCCGCCTCCTCGAGGATGTCGGCCTCGATCGCCGCGCCGTCGGCCAGGATGCGCAGTGCCCGGTCGAGCGACAGCCGCCCGCTCTCGGTCAGCGACAGCTTGCGCGTGGTGCGGTGGAGAAGGGTCGTCCGCATGCGTTGCTCGAGCCGGCTGATCGCCTTGGAGACGGTCGTCTTGGCCAGGCCCAGATCCTCTGCCGCCTGGCTGAAGGACCCTTTCTCGGCGACCTTGGCGAAGATCGCCCAGGCTTCGAAATCAGGCAGGTGCGGCATGTCGATCCCCCTCGGAAGCCATCCTAGCATCCGGGCGGCTTTGCATAAATCCATTCCGCCTTTTCGTCGTTATCCCGGCGAACGCCGGGATCGCCCTGCCTTCGCCGCTTTTACGCCTCTCCCCGCCCGGCGGCGAGTTCGGGATGGCTGCCGAGCGCGCGGCTTTCCTCGGCGAGGATCGCGTCGCAAATCTCTTCGGCCGAGCGCGCGTCGCGCGCGGCGGTGTCGATCAGCAGCACGAACTCGGCATTGAGCGGCTTGGGCGAGAAGCGCTGCGCGCTGACCCGGTAGCGCTTGTAAGGCTGGATGAACGGCGTGACCGCCCCCCGGTCGCAGCAGGCCTGGGCCATGTCGATCAGCGGGATGTTGCCATCGGTGCTGTAGCTGATCGCGATGAAGCGCGCCGGCAGCCCGTCGATCAGCGCGCGAAAGGCCTCGGTCGCGTGCCGCGCGCTGTTGTAGAGGCTGCGCCGTTCGGTCCGCCAGTCGAGCCGGATCCCCGACTTGTCGCCCCGGCCGCTGATCTTGGGGCTGAGGGCCGGTTTGTCCCACAGCGCCACGCTGTTGAGGACGTGATAATTCGACCCATAGGGATGCTGGTTGTAGGGCGGGTCGATATAGACGAAGTCGTAGCTCCGGCCATGCTCCCGGCCGAAGCCCTGCGCGTCGAGCCGGGTCACTTCGTTGAGGTGGCCATTGTCGAGGAAGATGGCAGGTTCCAGCGCAAGGTCGGCGCGAATCCGGTAGAGCGCGGTGCCGTTGCTGCCGCCCCAGCCCGCATGGAAGCCCTTGAAGACGCCCGAGGTGTTGCTGGTGTAGCAGCATTGGTAGATGAGCGGGGCGAGCAGGCAGGCGATCCGCGCCGGATCGAGCCCTTCGGCGATGGCGAGCCGCTCGATCTCGGTCCGGATGGCATCGATCCGCAGGCCGTTCTTGCGCATGTAGAACAGTCGATCGCGACCGATCTCGTAACGGTCGTCGTCGTCGGGGCAGAGATGGTCGGTCACCCAGCCCTGGACCGGCGCCAGCGCGTTCAGCCGCGCGATCATCTCCGCATAGGACCGGTCGCCATAGGCGGGGGCCGCGTTGCAGCCGACATAGCAGCGATTGAGTGCCTCCGCATAGGGTTCCCAGTCGTTGGCGATCACCCGGAAGCCGCGCGCCTTTGCGTAGCGGGCGACCACCCCGCTGCCGGCGAAAAGGTCGACGAAGCCGTCGCCCGGCGCGATCCCGCTCGCCTCGATCGCCCGGCCGATCAGCGGGAGCAGCTTCCGCTTGTTGCCGATATAGGGGATCAGTTGATGGAAGACGTAGCTGTCGGTGCTGCGGGCGGCGTGCCGGCGGCGATCATATCTCACAGGGCTGGATTCCGGATCACCGCGCCAGCGATAGAACGGGCGCCCGTACGTGTCGATTGGCCGGAATGGCGGAAGTCACCATAATTTTCATGGTGCGGGCTTGGCGAGGCCTATCGACGCGCGGTAAGACCCTGGCGTAGCTCCTGTGCGGCCACAGGGCCAACTCCCCGCCAAGAGAGGGAGTGTCCTTTCCGCCTACGCGCAGGAGCGCGTGGAGAGGAGTTGTACGCGTTGGAGCCTACCAACACCGAGGCACCCGATTACTTCCACAAGGTCGTCGATTGCCAATGGGCCTGCCCGGCCCACACTCCCGTCCCGGAATATATCCGCCTGATCGCGCAGGGGCGTCATGCCGACGCCTATATGGTCAACTGGAAATCCAACGTTTTTCCGGGGATTCTCGGCCGGACCTGCGATCGCCCCTGCGAGCCCGCCTGCCGGCGTGGCCGGGTCGACGAGGAGCCGGTGGCGATCTGCCGGTTGAAACGCGTCGCCGCCGACAACAAGGGCGACGTCGCCGCGCGCATGCCGACGCCGCCCAAGAAGCGTATCGGCAAGAAGATCGCCTGCATCGGCGCCGGCCCCGCCTCGATGACGGTGGCGCGCGACCTCGCCCCGCTCGGTTACGACGTCACCGTCTATGACGCCGATGCCAAGTCGGGCGGGATGATCCGCAGCCAGATCCCGCGCTTCCGCCTGCCCGAAAGCGTGATCGACGAGGAGATGGGCTTCATCACAGCGCTCGGGCCCAGGATGCGGCTCGGCGAACGGGTCGACAGCCTCGCCGCCCTGCTCGCGCAGGATTACGACGCGATCTTCGTCGGCACCGGCGCGCCGCGCGGCCGCGACCTCGACATCCCCGGGCGCCGCGAGGCCGCCGCCAATATCCACATCGGCATCGAATGGCTGGCGAGCGTCTCCTTCGGCCATGTCGAGAGCATCGGCCGGCGGGTGGTCGTCCTCGGCGGCGGCAACACCGCGATGGACTGCTGCCGCACCTCCCGGCGGCTTGGCGGCGAGGAGGTAAAGGTCGTCGTCCGGTCGGGCTATGAGGAGATGAAGGCCTCGCCGTGGGAGAAGGAGGACGCCCAGCACGAGGGCATCCCGATCCTCAACTTCATGGTGCCCAAGGCCTTCACGCATGAGGATGGCAAGCTGACCGGCGTGATCTTCGAGAAGGTCGCGCCGGTGCTCGACGAGCAGGGGCGCCGTCGGCTCGAGCCGACGGGCGAGCCCGACGCGCATATCGAATGCGACGACGTGCTGGTCGCGATCGGGCAGGAGAACAGCTTCCCCTGGATCGAGCGCGACATCGGCCTCGACTTCGACCGGTGGAACATGCCGGTGGTCGACGAGACGACCTTCCAGTCGACCCATCCCCGGGTCTTCTTCGGCGGCGATGCGGCGTTCGGGCCGAAGAACATCATCTGGGCCGTCGCGCACGGCCATGACGCGGCGATCTCGATCGACCATGCCTGCCGCGGCGTCGACCTCCGCCTCCGGCCGCCGCCCGGCGTCGCGTTCTCGTCGCAGAAGATGGGCATCCACGAATGGAGTTACGACAACGACGTCTCGGCCGAGGACCGGCAGAAGGTGCCGCTGCTCCCGCTCGCCGAGGCGCTGGACGACGTGAAGGCCGAGGTCGAGCTCGGCTTCGACGACCCGAGGAGCTGGGCGGAGACGCAGCGCTGCCTCAACTGCGACGTGCAGACCGTCTTCACCCGGACCCTGTGCATCGAATGCGACGCCTGCGTCGACATCTGCCCGACCGACTGCATCACCTTCACCGTCAACGGCGAGGAGGAGGAATTGCGGCCCCGGCTCAAGGCGCCGGCGTTGAACCCGGCGCAGGACCTCTATGTATCCGCGACCCTGCCGACCGGCCGGGTGGCGGTGAAGGACGAGGATGTCTGTCTGCACTGCGGCCTGTGCGCCGAACGCTGCCCGACCGGCGCCTGGGACATGCAGAAGACGCTGATCGAGATGAGCCATGCGGGAGGATGCGCGCGATGACCCGCCCGATCGCCGCCGTGAACGACTTCGTCGTCAAATTCGCCAACGTCAACGGATCGGGCTCCGCCTCGGCCAACGGCCTGTTCGTCAAGGCGATCCTGCGAATGGGGGTGCCGGTCGGCGCCCGCAACATCTTCCCCTCGAACATCCAGGGCCTGCCGACCTGGTACGAGATCAGGGTGAGCGGCGACGGCTGGCTCGGCCGGCGCGGCGGGGTCGACCTGATGGTCGCGATGAACCCGCAGACCTGGGACCGCGACGTCGCCGAGATCGAGCCGGGCGGCTATCTCTTCTACGACAGCACCAAGCCGATGCCGCCGGACAGGTTCCGCGAGGACATCAGCATCGTCGGCATCCCGCTCACCGCGCTGTGCAATGCCGCCTATGCCGAGCCGTCGAAGCGCAAGGTGCTCAAGAACATCATCTATCTGGGCGCGCTGACCTATCTGCTCGGCATCGAGCGCGAGGTGGTGGAGACGCTGCTGGGCGAGGAATATGCCTCCAAGCCCGCGCTGATACCGGCCAATATCGAGGCGCTGGGCATCGGCTTCGACCATGCCCGCGAGCATCTCGCGCCGCTCGGGCTCAAGCTCCGCCGCGCCGATGCGGTGGGCGATCGCATCTTCGTCGACGGCAACAGCGCGGCGGGGCTCGGCGCGGTCTATGGCGGGGCGACGGTCTGCGCCTGGTATCCGATCACCCCGTCGACCTCGCTCGCCGAGGCGTTCACCGCCTATTGCGGCAAGCTCCGGCACGATGCCGACACCGGAGAAGCCCGCTACGCGATCGTCCAGGCCGAGGACGAGATCGCCTCGATCGGCATCGTCACCGGCGCCGGCTGGAACGGCGCGCGCGCCTTCACCTGCACCTCGGGGCCCGGCATCTCGCTGATGCAGGAGTTCATCGGCCTTTCCTATTTCGCCGAGATCCCCGGCGTGATCTTCGACGTGCAGCGCGGCGGTCCGTCGACCGGCATGCCGACCCGCACCCAGCAGTCGGACATCCTCTCCGCCGCCTATGCGAGCCATGGCGACACCAAGCATGTCCTGCTGCTCCCCGAGGGGCCGAACGAGTGCTTCGAGTTCGGCGCGCTCGCCTTCGACCTCGCCGACCGGCTCCAGACGATGGTGTTCGTTATGCTCGACCTCGACATGGGGATGAACGAATGGCTGATCGAGCCCTTCCGGTGGGACGAGGAGCGCGGCCTCGACCGCGGCAAGATCATGACCGCCGAGATGCTGGAGGGTGGCGCCGATTTCGGCCGCTACAAGGATGTCGACGGCGACGGCATCCCGTGGCGCACCCTGCCGGCGACCCATCCGTCGAAGGGCAGCTACTTCACCCGCGGCACCTCGCGCGATCCCTATGCACGCTACAGCGAGGAGGGCGCGGTCTATGTCGACAATATGGAGCGGCTGCTGCGCAAATTCGACAGCGCCAAGGCGCTGGTGCCGCCGCCGATCGTGCGCCGGGCCGCGCGCCAGAGCAGCTATGGCGTGATCTATTACGGGTCGACCAGCCCGGCGATGGACGAGGCGCTGGCGGGGCTCGATGCCGGCGGGATCGCGGTCGACGCGATGCGGCTCCGCGCCTTCCCCTTTCCGGGCGAGGTGTTCGAGTTCATCGCCGCGCACGAGCTGGTGTTCGTCGTCGAGCAGAATCGCGATGCGCAGCTGCGCGCGCTGCTGATCAACGAGGGCGGGGTCGATCCGGCCCGGCTCGTGAAAGTGCTCAACTATGACGGCTCGCCGATCACGGCGCGCTTCATCCAGGCCGAGCTGGCCAAGGGCATGGGCGTTCCCAAGGCCCGCGCCGCCGGGGAGATGGTGAGATGACCTATATCGCCAAGCCGCAATTCCATCACCCGTCGCTCAGGCACAACGCGCTCGGCTTCACCCGGCGCGACTATGAGGGGAAGGTGTCGACGCTGTGCGCGGGCTGCGGGCATGATTCGATCAGCGCCGCGATCGTCCAGGCCTGTTTCGAGATCGACCTCGAGCCGCACCGTCTCGCCAAGCTGTCGGGGATCGGCTGCTCGTCGAAGACCCCCGATTATTTCCTCGGCGCCAGCCACGGCTTCAACACCGTCCATGGCCGCATGCCGTCGGTTCTGACCGGCGCGAACCTCGCCAACCGCGACCTGATCTACCTCGGCGTGTCGGGCGACGGCGACAGCGCCTCGATTGGCCTCGGCCAGTTCGCCCACGCGATGCGGCGCGGGGTCAACATGACCTATGTCGTCGAGAACAACGGCGTCTACGGGCTCACCAAGGGGCAGTTCTCGGCGACCGCCGACAAGGGCAGCAAGTCGAAGAAGGGCGTGGTCAACTCGGACAGCGGGATCGATCTGGTCGGCCTCGCGCTCCAGCTCGGCGCCACCTTCGTCGCGCGCAGCTTCTCGGGCGACAAGGACCAGCTGGTGCCGCTGATCAAGGCGGCGCTGACCCACAAGGGCGCGGCCTTCATCGACGTGCTCAGCCCCTGCATCGCCTTCAACAACCACAAGGGATCGACCAAGAGCTTCGACTGGGTGCGCGAGCATAACGAGGCGGTGAACCGGCTCGACGTGCTGATGGCGCGGATGGCGGTGAAAGCCAGCTACGAGCCCGGGTCGCTGACCGAGGTGACCCAGCATGACGGCTCGGTCCTGCTGCTCCGCAAGGTTGCCGAGGATTATGACCCGACCGACCATGTCGGCGCGATCTCCTACCTCCAGCAGGCGCATGCGGCGGGGGAGATCGTTACCGGCCTGCTCTATGTCGATCCCGAGGCCGAGGACCTGCACGACGCGCTCGGCACCGTGAAACGGCCGCTCAACGCGCTGTCGGACGAGGAGCTGGTGCCCGGGGCTTCGGCGCTCGACAGGATCAACGCCGGGCTGAGATAGGCGGCCGACGATGTCGCGGGAGGCCGGAGCCATGGGCCTTCTCCACGCGGAGTCGTCGGGCCGAATCGCCGTTCGCGGGACCGATCCCGATCGGCAGGCTGGCCTGCGCGAGCGCGCCTGAACCGGGAGCCGAGAAATTTCGTGGGGGCGCCGCTTTTTTCATGGCGGCGCGGTTGCCAAGCAGATGATGGCGGAGCAATGGACCCGCGATGACCATGCGTTCCCTGCTCTTCGTGCCGGGCGACAGGCCCGAGCGTTTCCCCAAGGCGGCCGCCAGCGGTGCCGACGCGCTGATTCTCGACCTAGAGGATTCGGTGTCGCCCGAGAACAAGCCCCGGGCCCGTGCGGCGATCGCCGAATGGCTGGGCGGAGACCGGCAGGTCCGCTGCTTCGTGCGGATCAACCCGCTCGATTCCGACCATGTCCGCGCCGATCTCGACGCCGTGCTCGCAGCGCGTCCCGACGGGATCATGCTGCCCAAGGCGCTGGGCGCGGCCTCGGTCCGGCAGCTGGTCGAGATGACGGGCGGCACCTCTCCGCCGATCCTGCCGATCGCCAGCGAGACGCCGGCCGCGATATTCGGCCTCGGCAGTTATGGCGAAGCGGCCGCCGGCCTCGCCGGCCTGACCTGGGGGGCGGAGGACCTGCCCGCCGCGATCGGTGCCGCGACCTCGCGCAATCCCGACGGCAGCTATACCCCGCCCTATGAAGTGGTTCGCGCGCTCACCCTGTTCGGCGCGCACGCCGCCGGCGTCGCGGCGATCGAGACCGTCTATCCCGACATCGCCGATACCGCCGGGCTGGCGGCCTATGTGGCGCGCGGCCGGCGCGACGGGTTCACGGGCATGATGGCGATCCATCCTTCGCAGGTGGCGATCATCAACGCCGGGTTCAGCCCCAGCGAGGCCGAGATCGCCCATGCCCGCGCGGTGATCGCGATGTTCGCGGCGAACCCCGGCGCGGGCGCGCTGAAGCTCGACGGCAAGATGATCGACCGGCCACACCTGAAGCAGGCCGAGGCGCTGCTCGACCGGGCAGCGTCGGCTCAGAAGGCCCCTGGGTAGAGGCCTCCGTCCATCAGGATGTTCTGGCCGTTGATATAGCCGGCATGGACGCTGCACAGGAAGGCGCAGGTCGCGCCCATCTCCGCGGGATCGCCGATCCGCCCGGCGACCGCGTTGCCGGTCAGGTGGCGGGTGATCTCCTTCGAGTGGCGCAGCCGGTTGGTGTCGAAGGGCCCGGGGAGCAGGTTGTTGATCGTCACGCCCCTGGACGAATATTGCGGCACCAGTCCGAAGACGAAGTTGGTCAGCCCGGCGCGGGTCGCATTTGAAAGGCCGATCACCGGGATCGGGACCCGCACCGCCGACGAGGTGATATTGACGATCCGGCCGAAGCCGCGCGCCGCCATGCCGTCGGCGGTCATCCGGATCAGTTCGACCGCGCTCAGCAGATTCTGGTCGACCGCCGCGATCCAGGTGTCGCGGTCCCAGTCGCGATAGTCGCCGGGCGGCGGACCGCCGGCATTGTTGACCAAGATGTCGGGTTCGCCGAACGCGGCGGCCAGCGCCTCGCGCACCGGCTGGTCGACGATGCTGCCTGCCACTTCGTGCACGGCGACGCCGGCCGCCTCTGCGCGGATCTCCGCCGCGGTTCGTGCCAGCGCTTCCGGATCGCGGCCGTTGATCGCTACATCGACCCCTTCGCGGGCGAGCGCCATCGCACAGGCGCGGCCGAGCCCGTGGCTCGCCGCGCAGACGATCGCCTTCCTGCCCTTAATACCCAGGTCCATCGCGATCCTCCCCAATCTTGCATACTTGCATGCTAGTTTTGCTTCTCATATGATGGCCGGTGACGGGGCTCAAGAGGTTTCGCCCCATGAAGCCACGAGATGCAGAGCCGCTGCAAGCGGCCAGCCGAGGGGATGATGATGACCGGACCCGCCGCACCGCACGCTTCCGATCCCTTGCGCGCCCGCTATCTGGCCGAGCGCGACAAGCGGCTGCGCGCCGACGGCGAGGCGCAATATGTCGATGCGGCGGGCGAGTATGAGGATTTCGTCCGCGACCCCCATGTCGAATCGCCGCTGGTTCGCGATCCGGTCGAGCGCGAGGTCGATGTCGCGGTGATCGGCGGCGGCTTTGGCGGGCTGCTGACCGCTGCCAAGCTCACCGACGCCGGGATCGACGATTTCCTGGTCGTCGAGCAGGGCGGCGACTTCGGAGGTACCTGGTACTGGAACCGATATCCCGGCGTCCGCTGCGACATCGAATCCTATATCTACATGCCGCTGCTCGAGGAGGTCGGCACCGTCCCGCGCGAGCGCTATGCGACCGGCGGCGAGATCTTCGAGCATTGCCGCGCGATCGGGCGGCATTACCGCCTCTACGATCGGGCGTTGTTCCAGACCAAGGTCGATCGGATCGTGTGGGACGATGCGTCGGCGCGCTGGCAGGTCACGACCGACCGGGGCGATCTGCTCCGCGCCCGCTTCGTCGCCGTGGCGCAGGGGCCGCTCGCCAAGGTCAAGCTGCCGCGCCTGCCCGGCATCCGCGATTTCGAAGGCCGCATCTTCCACAGCAGCCGCTGGGACTATCGCTATACCGGCGGCGACGCGAGCGGGGGGCAGAGCGGACTCGCCGGCAAGAGCGTCGCGGTGATCGGCACCGGCGCCACCGCGGTCCAGATCGTTCCCCGGCTCGCCGAGCATGCCGAAAGCCTGCTGTTGTTCCAGCGCACCCCGTCGGCGGTCGACGCGCGCGACAATGCGCCGACCGACCTCGCCTGGTTCAAGGCGCAGCCCAGGGGGTGGCAGCGCGAGCGGATGAACAATTTCCTGTCGATCATCACCGGCCAGGCGCAGCCGGTCGACATGGTCGGCGACGGCTGGACCGACTTCTGGAAGCGGATCGGCGCCCGGATGAGGGCGCGGGCGGAAAGCGGATCGGCCGACGATCCGCACGCGATCGTCCAGGGGATAGACTATGCGAAGATGGACGAGATCCGCGCGCGCGTGGATGAGATCGTTCGCGATCCGGCGGTCGCCGAAGCGGTGAAGCCCTGGTATAATTATCTGTGCAAGCGCCCGCTCTACAGCGACGAATTCCTGCAGGCGCTCAACCGTCCCAATGTCGTGCTGGTCGACACCGGCGGCAAGGGCGTCGAGGCGATCACCGCGCGGGGTGTGGTCGCGGCGGGGCGCGAACATCGGGTCGACTGTATCGTCTTCGCGACAGGCTTCGATGTCGGCGCACCGCCGCACAAGGTGGGCGGATATGATCTGGTCGGCCGCGACGGGATCGACATCGACCGCAAATGGGCGAATGGCGCGCGCACCCTGCACGGGACGCAGATGAACGGCTTCCCGAACCTGCACATCGTCGGCGGGACCGCGCAGGGCACGACTGCCTTCAACTTCACCCACACGCTCGATATGCAGGCGAGCCATGCGGTCGAACTCATCCGAGCGTGCCTGACGCGCGGCATCCGCAGCCTGGAGGTGACGCGCGACGCCGAAGCGCGCTGGCTGGCGGCGATGGCGACCGCGCATGTCGACCATGACCAGTTCTACGAGGACTGCACGCCGGGTTTTCTCAACAACGAGGGCCGCTTCCGCGAGCGGCCGACCTACGTCGGTGGCACGTTCGGCGGGGGCCCGCTCGAATATGAGCGGATCATCGCCGCCTGGCGCGCGGGCGGGATCGATGGCGACTGCGTGATCAGCTTCGAGGACGGCCGGGTGATCGGCCCGGCCGACCGGGTCCAGGCGGCCGAGTAGGATCGGGCGTTTCCGCTCGTCCGGGGTCGAGGGACGGCGGCTAAGGGGAACAGTCCCCGACCGTGTTCGACACGGAAGCGGTGAATGCGAGAAGCGTCAGCGGCCCGTGAGCCCCGCCAGCACCGCGCTTCCGACGGCGGCGAGATGCGCCGTCGCGACCAGCCGGGCGCGCTCGGGTTCCTGGCGCTCGATCGCGTCGATGATCGGCTCATGCTCGTGCACCGCGTCCGACATGAACGCCTCGAACCCCGCCGAATGGGTGATGAAGAAATCGCACATGTTGAAGTTGCTGCGCTGCTTCTCGCCGAGCATCGGCGAGCAGGCCATCTCGTGCACCAGCAGATGGAACTCGCGATTGATCTCCGCATGGGCGGCCGCGTCGCCGGTTTGGCCGATCGCGATCAGCCGTTGCTGGAGGCGGCGGAGCGCGGTGATCTGGGCGTCGGTGCGGCGCCGCGCCGCCAGTTCGGCGAACAATCCCTCCATGCGCTGGAACATCAGGAAGAAGTCGGCGATCTCGTCGCGGGTCGGGTCGATGACCTGGCAGCCGACCTGCGGGATAATGCGAACGAATCCGTCGGCGCTGAGCCGGTTGAGCGCCGACATGATCGGCTGGCGGCTGGCGCCCGTCTCCATTGCCAGTTCCTTGACCAGCAGGCGGTCGCCAAAGGCATAGCGCGCGGTGACGAGGCCCTCGACGATGAGGTCGTAGATCTGGTTGTTCTTGCTCACGACCGTCCTTCTTCCAGCATGCAAGCGCGTCACGCCTAACGAGTCCGCCGTCCCGATCAAGTCGCTATCGCCGGAGAATGGCCACCGCAGGACGTTCGCCACCGACAGCATACTTTACAATGAATGCTTGCATGCTAGTATGTGGACGAGAGGAAGGGGATGCCAATGGCTTTTCTGTGGCCGGAACTGGCGGCGGGCAGGATCCGTCTCGACCATGTCGATGCGGGCGGCGTACACACCCGCTATGTCGAGGCGGGGGACCGCGATGCCGACGAGGCGGTGATCTTCGTCCATGGCACCGGCGGCCATCTCGAGGCCTTCACGCGGAATCTGCTGCCTCACGCCGACCATCATCGCACCGTCGCGCTCGACATGATCGGGCACGGCTTCTCGTCCAAGCCCGCCCATGATTACGAGATCCGCCATTATGTCCGCCATCTGCTCGACTTCTGCGATGCGATGGGGATCGCCCGCGCGCATCTCCATGGCGAGTCGCTGGGCGGCTGGATCGTCGCCCAGTTCGCGATCGACCATCCCGACCGGGTCGCGACCCTGACGCTCAATACCGCCGGCGGTCTCAACACCGATCCGGCGGTGATGCGGCGGGTCTACGACGTCACGATGAAGGCGGTGGCCGAGGCGAGCCCCGCCACCGTGCGCGCCCGGCTCGAATGGCTGATGAACGATCCGTCGCGGGTGACCGACGACCTCGTCGAACTGCGCTACCGCATCTATACCCAGCCCGGTTTCGTCGCGGCGATGGAGCATATCCTTTGCCTGCAGCACATGGACGTCCGCATGCGCAACGTGCTGACCGACGAGAGCCTGTCGCGCATCGCCGCGCCCACCCTGGTGATCTGGACCGACCATGACCCGACCGCCCCGGTTGCGACCGGCGAGCGCTTCGTCGCCGCCATCCCCCGCGCCGAGCCGCTGGTGGTGATGGACGACTGCGCCCACTGGCCGCAATGGGAGAAGGCGGACGCGTTCAACGCGCTCCATCTCGCCTTCCTCGCCCGCCATGCGGGGGCGGGCGTCGCGGCCCGATCGGTGTCCGCGGGATGACGGTGCGCCTGATCTGCGCGTCGCACACGCCGCTGATGGACCATGTCGATGCCGATCCGGCCGTCGACCGGGCGGTCCGCGCCCATTTCGCGGCGCTGGCGGAGGAGGTGCGCGCCTATGATCCCGAACTGGTGGTCCAGTTCGCGCCCGATCATTTCAAGGGCTTCTTCTACGACATGCTGCCGCCCTTCACGGTCGGCATCCGCGCCACCGCGATCGGCGACTATGATATCGGCGGCGGCGATTTCGACATTCCGGAAGACCTTGCGCTCGACTGCGTCCGCGCGGTGCGCGGTGCCGATGTCGACGTTGCCCTGTCCTACCGGATGCAGGCCGATCACGGCTTCGCACAGCTGCTGATGCTGCTCGGCGGACGGATCGACGCCTGGCCGGTACTGCCGGTCCATGTCAATTGCGCCGGCCCGCCGCTGCCGTCCTTCCGCCGGGTGCGGGCGCTCGGCGAGGCGGTGGGGCGCTGGGCGGCGGGGCTGGACAAGCGGGTGCTCATCCTGGGATCGGGCGGACTGTCGCACGATCCGCCGATTCCCAGCATCGCCACCGCGCCGCCGCCGGTCGCCGAGATGCTGATCGCCGGTCGCAACCCGCCGGTCGAGGCGCGCCGCGCGCGCGAGCAGGCCAATTTCGAGGCTGCCCGCCGGCTGGCGCGCGGCGAGGGCCGGGCGACCCCGCTCAATCCCGGCTGGGACCGCGCCTTCATGGCCGGCATGGCGGCGGGCGACCTCGCCATGCTCGACGGGCTGGGCGAGGAGGAACTGACCCGTATCGCGGGCTGCGGGGGGCATGAGGTGCGCAACTGGGTTGCCGCCTATGCGGCGATGGCTGCGGCGGGACCATTTGCCGCGCGGCACATCTTCTATCACGATATTCCGCAGTGGAACGCGGGAATGGGCATCGCCGCGGCGGCGCCCGCGACGGATATGGCGGCGGCATAGCCCGCGCCCGACGGTGGATCGAGGACCGGGCGGCGCATGCGGCGGCCCGCAGGGAGAGGAGCAGCACGGTGATCAGGTCGCTTCGGCATTTCGCGCTCGGCGTGCCCGCGCTGAAGGCGGGCGTGGACTTCTACGAGGCGTTCGGCCTCGAGACGATCGATCGGCCCGACCATGTCGCTATGCGCTGCCACGGCCGCGACCAGGACCAGGTCGTGCTGGTCGAGACGGGACGCGACCGCAAATTCCACCATATCGCCTTCGGCACCGATGCGGCCGGGCTGGCGGCGATCAAGGGGCGGCTGGAGGCGGCCGGGGTCGCGCTGGTCGATCCGCCCTATCCGGGCGCGGCCGAGGGGCTGTGGTTCCACGATCCCGATCATGTCCTCGTCAACGTCCAGGCCGCCGAGCCCGAGGTGCGGCCCCATGAAGCGGCGCCCGACGTCAACCGGCCGGGCCATTATCCGCGTGCGGGCATACGTGGCTGCCCGACCCCCGATATCGCCACCAGGCCGCGCCGGCTGGGCCATCTGATCCTGTTCACCCCCGATGTGCCGCGCCAGGCGCGTTTCTACTGCGCGCTGCTCGGCATGCGGCTCAGCGATACGCTGCAGGACGACTATGGCGCCTTCCTGCGCACCGGCGGCGACAGCGACCATCATGTGCTGGGGCTGCTCCACTCGAACGCGCCGGGCTTCCATCATGCGAGCTTCGAGATGGGGTCGATCGACGAGGCCGCGCTCGGCGCCTTGAAGCTGCAGGCCAAGGGCTACAAGCATGCCTGGGGACCGGGCCGGCACGCGATCGGCTCCAATTATTTCCATTATTTCCGCGATCCATGGAACGGCATGGCCGAATATTTCCACGACATCGATTTCATCCCCGACGCATTCGACTGGACGCCCCAGGAATGGACCAAGAAGGAGGGTATGTTCCTGTGGTCGGCGGACGGTCCCCCGCCGCCCGATTTCGGCAGGAATTACGAAGCCTGTTGAGCAGCGCGCCTGGTGCCGCATAGCGCGGCCGGCGCGCTGATCAGATGGACGAGTCCAGCGTTCCCCAAGCCTCGGTCGCGGGCAGGGGCGGAATATCGCCGTCATCCTCGACGCGGGCCAGCCGGGTGGGGAGATAGGCGCGCAGATAGGCGATGGTCGCCAGCTTGGCCTCGGCCAGCGCCTCGTCGCTGACCCGATCCTGCTCGGCCACCGACAGCGAGAAGAAGACGTCGGCGATCAGCAGCGTCTTGAAGAAAAGCTCACGCGAGTCGGCCAGGCCCGGCAGCACGAACTGCCGCCGCATCGCCTGCCACAGCGCTGTGCCGAAGCGGAAATCTTCCTTGCAGCCGGCATGCTTGATTTCGGGCGCGGTGTGCGGGCCGAGCATCAGCTGGCGGGCTGCGCGGTCCGCGTTGAACGCGCGCTGGTGGTTTTCGAGCGAACGCTCGACCACCGCCTCCCATTCCTCGGTCCGGGACAGGCGCTGGTCGAGCGCGGTCTGTGCGGTGGCGATGGTGCGGGCCAGCTCCTTCCAGAGATCGCCGATCTCGGGAAAGAAATGATAGGCCGAGGAAGCGGGAATGCCGGCGGTCTCGGCGACCGCGATCATGCCGATCTGGTGCAGGTTCTGCGTGCCGAGCATCGCCCGCGCCGCCTCCAGCAATTCCACCCGCCGGGCGCGGCCCCGGGCCTGTGTCGCCTTGCGGGCCGGCGGGCGGCTTTTCACGGTCGTGATCATGGCCCCGTTTCCATGCTTTTCGGCCTGTTGACAAGCCCTCCCGTTTTGCAGATAGTCGAAGAAATTCGATTTTATACGAAATCAGGGTGAGGGCAGGGGCGACGCGGGAAACGATCGCAGCATACAAGCAAACCTGCCGGACATTTGGGTGATTTGGTTCTGGCGGACGGTGGCGTACTCGCTCCGGCGAGTCGCCATTGAGGTTTAAGTCGAAGATTTACGGGTTAATGTTCGAGTTCCCTACTGGGCCGCATGCCGTCGAGCATGTCTCGGGCCGATGGGAGCGTGCGTCCCGGCGCTACCGGGGTCGGGTGCAAGGGTTTTGGAAAAACGGTGAACATGACGCAGGCATATC
The DNA here is from genome assembly GCF_001428605.1 of Sphingomonas sp. Root720. Taxonomy (GTDB): domain Bacteria; phylum Pseudomonadota; class Alphaproteobacteria; order Sphingomonadales; family Sphingomonadaceae; genus Rhizorhabdus. Next base: position 102,511 of record NZ_LMID01000012.1, on the reverse strand, counting down.
CCCTCATCATCGACGGCATGTCGGTTTCGACCGACAATCATCTCGACGTGATTAATCCGGCTGACGGCCGTACCTTCGCGCTGTGCCCGGCGGGCACCTCCGCCGATCTCGATCGCGCGGTCGCGGCGGCGCGGCGCGCCTTTCCGGGCTGGGCGGCGACCCCCGATGCGGATCGCAAGGCGGCGGTCAACGCGCTGGCCGACATTCTCGACGCCAATGCGGGCGAGCTCGCCGAGCTGATCACCCGCGAGCAGGGCAAGACCCTTAGTGGCCTCGGTTCGCAATGGGAACTCGGCGGCGCCGCCGCGTGGACCCGCTACACCGCCGCGCTCGACCTGCCGGTCGAATATATCCAGGACGACGCCCAGGGCCGGGTCGCGCTCTATCGCAAGCCGATCGGCGTGGTCGCGTCGATCACCCCGTGGAACTTCCCGGTGATGATCGCGATTTGGCACATCATGCCGGCGCTGCGCGCCGGCAACACGGTGGTCATCAAGCCGTCGCCCTACACCCCGATCGCGACCCTGCGCATGGTCGAGCTGATGCAGCAGGCGTTGCCGCCGGGCGTGCTCAACGCGGTGGCGGGATCCGACGATCTCGGGCGCGCGATCTCCTCGCATCCCGACATCGACAAGATCGTCTTCACCGGCTCGACCCGTACCGGCAAGCATGTGATGGCGAGCGCCTCGGACTCGCTGAAGCGGCTGACCCTGGAACTGGGCGGCAACGATGCCGCGATCGTCCTGCCCGACGTCGATCTCGACAGCGCGGTGGAGAAGCTTTTCTGGGGCGCCTTCATCAACAACGGCCAGGTGTGCGCCGCGATCAAGCGGCTCTACGTCCACGACTCGATCTATGACGAGCTGTGCGACCGGTTGCTCGATTATGCGCGGAACGTGAAGACCGGCGACGGCATGTCGCCCGACAGCCAACTCGGCACCGTCCAGAACAAGATGCAGTTCGAACGCGTCAAGATGCTGGTCGAGGCCGCCAAGGCCAGCGGCGCGCGCGTGCTGTGCGGCGGTGCCCCGATCGAGGGCGACGGCCTCTTCTATCCGGTCACCCTGCTCGCCGACGTCAAGGAAGGCATGGCCATCGTCGACGAGGAGCAGTTCGGGCCGGCGTTGCCGATCATCCGCTATACCGACCTCGACGACGCCGTCGCCCGCGCCAACGACAATCCCAACGGTCTCGGCGGCTCGGTCTGGTCGAGCGACACCGACAAGGCGGTCGCGATCGCCAGCCGGCTCGAATGCGGCAGCGCGTGGATCAACAACCACGCGATGGTCCGCCCCGACGCGCCGTTCGGCGGCGTCAAGCAGTCGGGCATCGGCGTCGAGTTCGGCAAGCTCGGCCTCGCCGAGTTCACCACCGTCCAGGTCATCCACCAGTGACCGGACATTGACGGCCAGGGCGGGGCCACCACCCCGCCCGGGACCGGCAGACCGCCACAGCGGCGCCGGAGACGACAGGGACAAGCCTATCATCCACGGATCAAGGCAGACAGAAGGGGGTTTTATGAAGAAGCATGCTTTCCTGGGTTGGACGAAATCATCGGTGGCGCTTTCGGCGCTGATGCTTCCCGCCATCGCACTCGCCCAGACCGAACAGCCCGTCGAAGCGGAGCAGTATAGCGGCGACATCGTCGTCACCGCGACCCGCCAGTCGGAATCGCTGAGCAAGGTTCCGCTGAGCGTCAGCGCCTTCTCGCAGGAGAAGCTCGACAGCCGCGGCGTCCGCGACTTCGCCGACGTGATCCGCCAGACGCCGGGCGTCGTGTTCGAGGCGACCAACACCACCACCAACATCTCGATCCGTGGTATCAACTCGACCGCCGGCGCCGCCACCACCGGCGTCTACATCGACGATACGCCGATCCAGATCCGCTCGCTCGGCTATAGCGGCGGCAACGCCTATCCGGTGATCTTCGATCTCGAGCGCGTCGAAGTGCTGCGCGGTCCGCAGGGCACGCTGTTCGGCGCGGGCTCCGAGGGCGGCACGATCCGCTTCATCTCGCCCCAGCCGAGCACCACCAAGTCGTCGGGCTACGCGCGCACCGAATTCGCGCTCACCGAGGATGGCGGCCCCAGCTACGAGGGCGGCCTCGCGCTCGGCGTGCCGCTGATCCAGGACAAGCTCGGCGTGCGCATCAGCGGCTATTATCGCCGCGACGGCGGCTATGTCGACCGGGTCCGCTTCGAGGACAAGGGTGTCGTCGCCGACGATGCGAACTATCAGAACAGCTATGTCGGCCGGATCGCCTTCGTCTGGGAACCGACCCCGGAACTGAAGATCACGCCGTCGCTGGCCTATCAGCGCATCTACACCAACGACAGCCCCGAATCCTGGGACAATGTCCGCGCCGACCCGTCGGTGCCCGACCAGCAGTTCTCCGACTATGACAAGGGCCAGATCCTCAACGGCAACCGGGTCCAGGAAAACGGTCGCGACCGCTTCTACCTGCCGACTCTCAACGTCCAATATGGCTTCGCCGGCGTCGACCTGACGGCGATCGGCTCCTATTTCGATCGCCGGCAGAGCTTCCGGTCCGACTACACGCTGTTCGACCAGAGCCTGTTCACCGGCGTCACCTTGCCGCTGCTGCCGGGCCAGCAGGGCTTCAGCAACTTCGTCAACACGCAGAAGATCACCACCGGCGAAATCCGGCTGGCCTCGTCCAATCGCGAATCGCCGCTCAGCTGGCAGGTGGGCGGCTTTTACCAGAAGGCCAAGCAGACCTCGATCCAGACGGTCGACGATCCCTTCCTGTTCCAGTACGCGCCGTTCCTGCAGGGCATCTTCCCGCCGCTCGTCAACGGCCGGCTGATCTACGACCAGGCGACCAGCTCGAAGGACGAGCAGCTCGCGGCCTTCGGGCAGGTCAACTACAAGCCGATCGACCAGCTGACCCTGACGGTCGGCCTGCGCTACGGCCAGACCAAGTTCAACATCAACTCCTTCGCGCAGGGCCCCGTGGTCGGCCCGGCGGTGACCGACGTCGGTCGCCAGAAGGAAAAGCCGTTCACGCCGAAGTTCGGCGCCGAGTTCCAGGTGACCCAGAGCACGCTGGTCTACGCCTCGGCGTCGAAGGGATTCCGTCCGGGCGGCTATAATCCGCAGGTCGGGACGCCCTGCCAGGCGTCGGACCTCGATCCGCTCGGCTATCCGAACGGGCGTCCGCAGACCTACAAGTCAGACTCGGTGTGGAGTTACGAAGTCGGCCTGAAGACCCGCACCAGCCGCCTCGGCGTCCAGGGCAGCGTCTACCAGATCGACTGGAAGAACATCCAGCAGGTCGTTGGCCTCGGCGGCTGCGGCTTCCAGTTCACCGGCAATCTCGGTTCGGCGCGCAGCCGCGGCTTCGACTTCCAGCTGGATTATCGTTTGACCGACGATTTCACCGTCCAGGCCGAGGTCGGCTACACCAACGCCAAGTTCCTCGACACCTTCTTCGGCGGTCCGCTCGCCACGGTGCCGCTGGTGACCAAGGGCAACCATGTGACGTCGCCGCCGTGGACGGTCTCGGTGCACGGCCAGTATGAACTGTCGCTGCGCGAGCATCACGACTCCTATGTGCGCGCCGATTTCGACTATCGTTCGCGCCAGTCGAGCCTGACCCCGGGCATCGATCCGCGCAACGGCGGTTCGGACCCGACGCTCAGCAACGCGCCGGCGCTCAAGGCGCTGTCGATGCGCGCGGGCTACCGCATCAACGGCATCGACATGTCGCTGTTCGTCAACAACCTGCTCGACCAGGCCGTCTGGCAGGGCCGGCGCGCGCGCGACAACAACAATGCGACGATCTACAAGTCCTATGTCGTCCGTCCGCGCACCTTCGGCGCGACCATCGCCTACCGCTTCTGACCAGGCGCAAGCAGGAGGGGAGCCGCGGCCGCCGCGTTGCGGTCGCGGCTCCTTCCCACCCCATCACAAGGAGACGATCATGGTTTCTGGCTCGGCCGCGATCCGCGAGGGGATCCAGCGGGTGGCTATGGCTGCGCCGATCCTGATCGGACTGATCGTTTCCGGACAGGCCCAGGCGGCGGACATGCTGCTGACCGGCGGCCAGGTCTACACGCCCTCGGGCTGGGTCGATGCCATCGCGGTGCAGGGCGACCGCATCGCCGCGGTCGGCGACGCCGCCACGCTCGGGAAGCGCTATCCCGCCTTCAAGACCGTCGATCTCGCCGGCAAGACGGTGATCCCCGGTCTCCACGACATGCACGTCCATCCGCTCGGCGCGGGGCTCGCGCTCCAGCAGTGCAAATTCGAACAGGGCTCGTCGCCCCAGCAGATCTTCGATGTCGTCGCAGCCTGCGTGAAAGCGGCGAAGCCGGGGGAATGGATCTCGGGCGGCCGCTGGGCCGCGAGCTCCTTCGGCGACGCTTCGCCGACGCGGCAGATGCTCGACAGGATCGCCCCGAACAATCCGGTCGCGCTGACCGACATCAGCGGCCACAGCACATGGGCGAACAGCCTGGCGCTGAAGGCCGCCGGCATCACGCGCGCCACGCCGAACCCGGAAGGCGGGATCATCGAGCATGATGCGGCGGGCGAACCCAACGGCCTGCTGCGCGAAAGCGCCGCGCAGCTGGTGCGGCAGAAGATCCCGGCGCCCACCCCGGAGCAGAATGCCCAGGCGTTGAAGACCGGTATCGACATGCTCGTATCCTACGGGGTCACGACCCTCGTCGATGCGGTGGTCACGCCGGAAGGGCTGAGCGCCTATCAGACGCTGACCGCGCGCAACCAGCTCAAGGCGCATGTGCGCGGCTGCCTCGTCTACGGGCGCGGTTGGGGCGACAATAGCAGCTTCGACCAGATCATCGCCGATCGCGCGCGCTACACGTCGGCCAAGTTCAAGCTCGACTGCGTGAAGGTGTTCGAGGACGGCGTCCCGACCGAAAGCCACACTGCGGCGCTGATCGATCCCTATGCCCCCGACGAGCATGGCCAGGTCAAGGATCCGCAGCGCGGCCTGCTGCTGGTGCAGCCGGCGGAGCTCGATCCGCTGGTCACCCGGCTCGACAAGCAAGGTATCACCGTCAAGTTTCATGCCGCCGGCGATCAGGCATCGCGCACCGCGCTCGACGCGATCGCGGCCGCGCGGAAGGCCAACGGCCCCAACGGCCCCACCCATGACGTCGGCCACCTGACCTTCATCCAGCCCGAGGACATGCAGCGGGCGAAGGCGATTCGGGCGACGCTCGAATTCTCGCCCTATCTGTGGTTCCCGTCGCCGATCAACGACGACATCATCAAGGCATCCGGAGCCGAGCGGATCAAGCGGGTCTGGCCGGTGCGCGAGGGGCTGGATTCTGGCGCTTTGGTCGTAGCCGGTTCCGACTGGTCGGTGATCCCGTCGGCCAATCCCTGGATCGGCATCGAGACGCTCGTGACGCGCCGGGCGCCCGACGGCCAGCGGCCGGGCGAGAGCTATGGCCCGAACGAAGCGATCACGATCAAGGAAGCGATCGACATCTTCACCATCAATGCCGCCCGGCAGTTCGGCTATGCCGACAGCCACGGCACGATCGAGGCCGGCAAGGCGGCCGACTTCATCATCCTCGACCGCAATCCCTTCAAGATCGCGGCCACCGACCTTCACAAGGTCGTCGTCACGCAAAGCTATGTCGGCGGTGAGCTGATCTATCAAAAATAGAGCCTGCCGGCAGCGGCGGGACGACGGTCCTATCCAGGGAGACGATCATGGTTTCTGGAATGATTTCAGGCTCGGGCGCGATCCGTAAGGGGATCCGGGCACTGATGACGGCGGCTGCGGTCGCGGGGCTCGCGACGGCCGCGCATGCGTCGTCGACGACGACCGTCTACAGCAACGGGCAGGTCTATACGCCGGCCGGTTGGAAGAGCGCCTTCGCGGTGAAGGACGGCCGGATCGTCGCGGTCGGCAGCGATGCCGAGGTGCGCAAGGCCGCCCCCGGTGCGACGGTGGTCGATCTCGCCAGCCGCACCGTGCTGCCGGGGCTCTACGACATGCACGTCCACCCGGTGCTGGAGGCAAAGGGCGGCGAGGGCGGCTGCCGCATCTCCCCCGATCTGCCGCCGAAGGAATTCCTCGCCGCGGTCGCCGACTGCGCGAAGGGCGTGAAGGGCGACTGGGTGACGGGTGGCCAGTGGCAGGCATCGGTCCTGACCGGCACGCCGATCACCGCCGCGACGCTCGACTCCGCTTCCGGCGACCGCCCGACGCTGTTGTTCGATATCAGCGGCCACAGCCTGTGGGTCAATTCGAAGGCGATGGCGGTCGCCGGCATCACCAAGGACACGCCGAACCCCGAGGGCGGCATCATCGAGCGCGACGCGGCCGGCATGCCGACCGGCATCCTGCGCGAGACCGCGCGTGATCTGGTGCTGCGTCATGTCCCGCCGCAGCCCGCCAGCCAGACCCTGGCGGGGCTGAAGAAGAATATCGACATGCTGCTGGGCTACGGCATCACCGGCTATGTCGAGGCGATGGCCTTCCGCGACGATCTAGAGGTCTATGCCGCGCTCTACGACAAGGGCGAACTCAAGCAGCACGTCCAGGCGTGCATCGCCTATAGCCATGCCGGCCATGTGAATCCCGATCTCGACGCGACGATCGCGGCAATCCCCACCTACACGCGCGACCGGTTCAAGCCGACCTGCGTAAAGGTGTTCGCGGACGGCGTACCGACCGAAAGCCACACCGGCGCGATGCTGGCGCCCTATGAGGCAGGCCAGCCCAACGCACCCGCCAAGGGGCTGCTGCTGTTTACCCCCGAGACACTCGATCCGCGCATGGCCGAATGGGACCGCAAGGGCCTGAACGTCCTGTTCCACGCGGCGGGCGACGCGGCGGTGCGCGCCGCGCTCGATGCGATCGCCTATGCCCGCAAGACAAACGGCATGAACGGCCCGATCCACCAGGTCGGGCATATGACCTTCGTCGATCCGGCCGACATGCCGCGCGGCAAGGCGCTGAACGCGGCGTTCGAATTCTCGCCCTATCTGTGGGACCCGCAGCCGATCAACGACGACATCACCATGGCGGTCGGCGCCAAGCGGATCGAGAGGGTCTGGCCGATCAAGGAGGGCTTCGCCGCCGGTGCGCTGGTCGTCGCCGGATCGGACTGGGCGGTCATCCCCGCACCCGATCCCTGGCTGGGCATCGAGACCGCGATCACCCGCCAGAATGTCGGCGGCAGCGCGAAGAGCTTCGGCGCGGCCGAGGGGATCACCGTCGCCCAGGCGATCCAGATGTTCACGATCGACGGGGTGAAGCGGATGGGCCTCGACAAGGAACTGGGCAGCATCGAGGCGGGCAAGCGCGCCGACTTCATCGTCGTCGACAAGAACCCGTTCAAGATCCCGGCGACCGAGATCCACACGATCAAGGTGCAGCAGACCTATATCGACGGCGCCGTCGTGTTCGACCGCTCGGGAGCCGCCGGGAAATGACGGCCCGCGAGGTGGTGCGCGCCGCTCTCCGCACCGGCGCGCTCGCCTTGCTGACGACGATGGCGGCGGCGCCTATCGCGTTGCCCGCCGCGCCGCCGGCTGCCGCGGCCCGGCACAAGCTGACGGTCACGGTCTACAAGGGCGACTTCGCCACCGTGAACTCGTTCATCTTCTCCAACGGCCGCTCGCTGGTCGTCATGGACGTGCAGCGCAAGGCGGCCGAGGCGCGCAAGCTCGTCGCCATGATCAAGGCGATGAAGCTGCCGCTGACGCATATCCTGATCAGCCATGGGCATACCGACCATTTCACCGGCATGGCGGTGTTCCGCGAGGCCTTCCCCGACGCGCGCATCGTCGTCGCGAACGAGGACATCAAGGCCGACATCAAGCGCTACGCGATCTACATGGACACGGGCGGCGAGACCGGCGCCGAGCCGCCGCTCGACCCCGCGCTGAAGCCCAGGACGGCAGAGCATCCGGACGGCTTCGACTATGAGCGCACCATCGGAGTACTGGCGTCACCCCGTCTGGAGATGGCCGGCGGCGGCACGCTCGAGCTCGACACCGATCATATGCGCGCCGAGGCGCCCCATATCACCACGGTCTACAGCCCCGACCTCAACGCGCTGTTCCTGTCGGACTTCGGCTATGAAGGCGTCCATTTCTGGATGGGCGACGACATCAGCCGCGAGGATCTGAACAACTGGCGCGCCGAGCTGCTGAAGATCAAGGCGCGCTACGCGACGCTCAACCCGATCGTCTATCCGGGGCATGGCGACCCGAGCGACATGCGGATCTTCGATCGATCGGTGCGCTATATCGACGATTTCCTGAAGGTGACCGCACAGGCGAAGACGCCCGACGAAGCGATGGCGCAGATGATCGCGCTCTACCCGAGCTATAAGCAGGCCGACTTCTTCCTGAAGTACAGCGTGATGGAGCATGTACCGGTGCGGGCGTCGACGGTCGGGCACCGTGCCGAGGCGGGATGGCGCGCCACGGTGCGCGCGCTGGCGGCGGCCGAGTTTCGCAACCCGGCCTGGGGTTATTCGCACAGCGCGCGCGACTATGTGCTGGCGCGGCAGATGGCGCGCGCCGACGGCGTCGTGCTCGACGACGACGTACTGTTCGCGGCGGCCTATCTCCACGACATGGCCGCCTTCCCGAAATGGGAGGCGAAGGACGTCGACCATGCCGACCGCGCCGCCGACACCGTCGACACGATCCTGAAGGGCAGCGGCTTTCCCGAGCGCAAGCTGGACGCCGTCCGCGCGGCGATCCGCACCCATATGTTCGATCGCGATCCGAAGACGCCAGAGGCACTCTACCTGCACGATGCCGATGCGCTCGACTGGCTCGGCGCGGTCGGCGTAGCGCGGGTTATGGCGCTGGCCGATCCGCAGGGGGGCCAGCCCGACGGGCCCGCGATGGCGAAGATGCTCGAAGCCAATCTCGCCAATGTTCCGGACCGGGTGCTGTCCCCGGCGGGCAAGGCGCTGCTGCCCGGCCGCAAGGCCGAACTCGAAGCCTTCCTGCGCGAATTGAAGGCCGAGACCGAGGGGTTGGCCGCCTTATGATCGACAGGGGAGACGGGCGATGCGGATGATGGCGAAGCTGATGGCGGGCGGAGTGCTCGCGCTGGCGGCCGCGACGGCGGCCTTCGCGGCGGAGAAGCCCGCCGATACCATCCTGCTGAACGGCCGGGTCCATACGCCCACCGGCTGGGCGGAAGCGGTTGCGGTCCGCGACGGCGTGATCGTCGCGGTGGGCGACGCCAAGGCGGTGGATGCCTATAAGGGCGATGCGTCGACGGTCCTCGACCTGAAAGGCGCCACGGTGCTTCCGGGGCTGCACGACATGCACGCCCATCTCCTGATGGCGGGGCTCCAGCAATATAGCTGTGGCTTCCCCTATGGCGCCAAGCCCGCCGAGATCGCGGCGCGGGTGAGACAATGTGCCAGCAAGGCACAGTCCGGCGCGTGGATCGTCGGCGGCAACTGGGTCGGCGCGGTGTTCGGGAAGGGCGAGCAGAACCGCGCCTTCCTCGACAAGGTCGCGCCCAACAACCCGGTCTTCCTGCTCGACGAATCGCACCATAGCGGCTGGGCCAATTCCAGGGCGCTGGCGCTCGCCGGCATCACCCGCGACACGAAGAACCCCGAGGGCGGGGTGATCGACCGCGATGCGAAGGGTAACCCGACCGGGGTGCTGCGCGAAGCGGCGTCCTTCACGATGCAGCGGGCGATTCCCGAGCCCGGCGATGCGGCGAAGCGCGCCGCGGCGACGCTGGCCGCGCGCCAGATGCTCGCACAGGGCATCACGTCCTTCACCGATGCGCTGATCGCGGTCGACAATATGAAGACGCTGTCCGGCCTGTCGGGCGAGGGGATCATCAAGCAGCGCATGCGCGGCTGCGTGCTGTGGTCGCCCGGCGACGAGGCGGCCGAGCGACTGATCGAGACGCGCGCCAGCTATGCGACGCCGCGCTTCAAGACCGACTGCGTCAAGTTCATGCTCGACGGCGTCCCGACCGAGAGCCACACTGCGGCGATGGTCCATCCCTATCCGGGAACGGCGGCCGACGACCCCAAGGCCAAGGGCATATTGATGGTGCCGCAGCCCGCCCTGAACGAGGCGGTTGCGCGGTTCGACCGGATGGGCCTGCACATGAAGTTCCACGCCGCCGGCGACGGCGCGGTGCGCGCCGCGATCGACGCGGTGGAATATGCCCGCAAGACCAATGGCTGGGGCGGTTCGTCGCACGAGTTGGCGCATAACAGCTTCGTCGACCGCGCGGACATCCCGCGGGCGCGGCCGCTCAACCTGACCTGGGAGTTCTCGCCCTATATCTGGTATCCCACGCCGATCGTCTCGGTCGATGTCCGCCGCGCGGTGGGCGACGAGATGCTCGACCGCTTTACCCCGATCAAGGAGGGGCTGGACAGCGGGGCCAATGTCGTCGTCGGCTCGGACTGGCCGGTGGTGCCCTCGGTCAATCCCTGGCTGGCGATCGAGACGATGGTGACCCGGCAGTCGCCCGGCGGCGGCACGGAAAGCATCGGCGCCGGGGAGCGGGTGACCGTCGACCAGGCGATCCGGATCTTCACCGAGAATGGCGCCCGGCTGATGGGCGACCGCGACATGGTCGGTTCGATCGAGCGCGGGATGAGGGCGGACATCATCGTCGTCGACAAGAACCCGTTCGAGGTGGCGGCCACCGAGATCCACGACACCAAGGTCCGGATGACCTTCATCGACGGCGAGCTGGTCTATGACGCGGCCAACCCGCCGCCGCTGACCGTCGAATAAGAGGGAGAGACCGCGATGGCTATGGCGGCGAAGGCGATCGCGCTCGGCGCATTGCTTCTGGCGGGCACGGCGATGGCCGAGGCGCCCGCCGACACGATCCTGCTCAACGGGCAGGTCTACACCCCGAAGGGCTGGGCCGAGGCGCTGGCGATCCGGGGCGGGGTAATCGTCGCGGTCGGCGACGCCAGGGCGATCGAGCCCTTCCGGGGCGATGCTTCCAGGGTGGTCGACCTGAAGGGCGCGGCGGTGTTTCCCGGCCTACACGACATGCACGTCCACACCCAGTTCGCCGGGCTGGAGCAATTCGCCTGCGGCTTCGGCTATGCCGCCAAGCCGGCGGTGATCGCGGCGCGGATCAAGGAATGCGCGGCGAAGGCCAAGCCCGGCGACTGGATCGTCGGCGGCAACTGGTCGGCGGGCTCCTTCGCCAAGGGCGAGCAGAATCGCGGCTTCCTCGACAAGGTCGCCCCGAACAACCCGGTGATGTTGTCGGACGAGGCGCATCACAGCGTCTGGGCGAACAGCAAGGCGATCGCGGCGGCGGGCGTCACCCGCACCACCGCCGACCCGGCCGGCGGCATCATCGAGCGCGACGCCAAGGGTGAGCCCACCGGCCTGTTCCGGGAGAATGCCGCCGACCTGATCGAGAAGGCGATGCCCGAGCCGTCCGATGCGCTGAAGCGCAAGGCGATGACCCTGTCGACGCGGCAGATGCTGTCCTTCGGCATCACGTCCTTCACCGATGCCTCGGTGCGGGTCGGCAATGTCCGCACCCTGTCCGGCCTGTCGAAGGACGGCATCATCAAGCAGCGGGCGCGGGGCTGCATCGTCTGGTCGCCCGGCGACGCCGACGGCGAGAGGCTGATCCGCACCCGCGCCGACTATGCGGCACCGCGCTTCAAGACCGACTGCGTCAAGATCTTCATGGACGGCGTGCCGACCGAGAGCCTGACCGCGGCGATGCTGCACCCCTATCACAGCGATCCGCACAAGACCGGCATGCTGATGATCCCGCAGCCGGCGCTCGACGAGGGCGTCGCGCGGTTCGACCGGATGGGCCTGCACGTGAAGTTCCATGCGGTCGGCGACGGGGCAGTGCGCTCGGCGATCGACGCGGTCGAACATGCCCGCAAGGTCAACGGCTGGGGCGGCTCGGCGCACGAGATCGGCCACAGCACCTTCGTCGACCGGGCGGACATCCCGCGCGCGCGGGCGCTGCACCTGACCTGGGAATTCTCGCCCTATATCTGGTATCCGACCCAGATCACCGACGTCGATGTCCGCAACGCGGTCGGCGACGAGATGATGAAGCGCTTCATCCCGATCAGGGAAGCGCTCGACAGCGGTGCCAACATCATCGCCGGATCGGACTGGGCGGTCGTCCCCTCGGTCAATCCGTGGCTCGCGATCGAGACGATGATCACCCGCCAGAAGCCGGGCGGCGGCGACAAGACGATCGCCCCCGACGAGCGCGTCACCCTCGAGCAGGCGCTGCGCATCTATACCGAGAACGCCGCCGCCGCGATGGGCGACCGCGACCTGGTCGGTTCGATCGAACCGGGCATGCACGCCGACATCGTCGTGACCGAGAAGAACCCGTTCAAGGTTCCGGTCACCGAGATCCACGACACCAGGGTGCGGATGACGTTCGTCGACGGCGAGCTCGTCTACGACGCGGCCAATCCGCCGCCGCTGACCGCCAACTGACAGAGACGAAGGAACACCCATGTCCCGTACCGGCTTCTACACCGACGAGCGCACCTTCTGGCACGCCACCGGCATGCAGGCGCTGTTCCTGCCGATCGGCGACTGGGTGCAGCCGCCGAGCGGCACGGCGGGCGCCGACACGCCCGATTCCAAGCGCCGCCTGCTCAACCTCGCCAACGCATCGGGCCTGACCCGCAAGCTGACGATGCCCGAGGCGGTGGCGGCGACGGTCGAGGATGTCTGCCGCGTCCATCCGCGCGATTATATCGACCGTTTCAAGGCGACGAGCGACGCCGGCGGCGGCGACCTCGGCCATCTCGCGCCGTTCAGCAAGGGCGGGTTCGAGATCGCGATGCTGTCCTGCGGGCTCGCTATCGCGGCGGTCGACGACGTGCTGGGCGGCAAGGTGGACAATGCCTATGCGCTCTGCCGCCCGGCGGGCCACCATTGCCTCGCCGACACGCCGATGGGCTTCTGCCTGCTCGCCAACATCCCGATCGCGATCGAGGCGGCGAAGGCGCGCCACGGCATCTCGCGGGTCGCGGTGGTCGACTGGGACGTCCATCACGGCAACGGCACCCAGTCGATCTTCTACGACCGCGCCGACATACTCACCATCTCGATCCACCAGGACCGCTGCTTCCCGCCGGGCTATAGCGGTGCCGAGGATCGCGGCGAAGGCGCCGGCCTCGGCTACAACCTCAACATACCTCTGCCGGCCGGGGCCGGGCATGACGCCTATGTCCAGGCGTTCGACGACCTGGTGATCCCGGCGCTCGACGATTTCCGGCCCGAGCTGATCATCGTCGCGAACGGGCTGGACGCGAACAGCGTCGACCCGCTTGCCCGCATGCTGCTGCACAGCGAGAGCTATCGCCTGCTGACGCAGAAGATGCTCGACACCGCCGCGCGGCTGTGCGGCGGCAAGCTCGTCATCGTTCATGAGGGCGGTTATGCCGAGGCCTATGTGCCCTTCTGCGGCCATGCCGTGCTGGAGGCGCTGAGCGGTGAGCGGACCGCCGTCGTCGATCCGGTGCTGGAGATGGCCGAGGCCTGGCAACCGGGACCCGAGGCGGCCGAATTCCACCGCCAGTGGATCGACCGGCTGGTCGCGGGACTGGCGAAATGAGGCGGCGTCCGGCGCTGCTGCGCGGCGCGGCCGCCGGACTGCTGCTGACGATGCTGGCGTCGGCGGCTCCCGCCGCCGAGCCACAGGAATGGCTGATGATGGTCAAGTCGCACAATCTCGATCCGGCGCGCGCCGCCGAGTTCGATCATTGGTACGACGATATCGACATCCCCGACGTGCTCGAGGTGCCCGGCTATGAGCGGGCGCGGCGCGGCCACGCCCTTACGGGCGAGAAGCCCTATGTCGCGCTCTACCAGATCATGTCGCCGGACATCGACAAGACGATCATCGCGATGCTGATGGCGAGCTGGCGGATGGACCAGGTCGGGCGCGGCACGCCGCTGATCAAGGTCACCGAGCGCCTCTATTACGAGCGGGCGGGCGACGGCGCGCGCAAGGACGGCGCGGCCAGGCCGACGCATCTCTATCTCCATCGCTCGGCGGGCGTGTCGGCGGGGGCGATCCGCGCCGTCGTCGACGGCGGGCTGGCGGGCAGCGCGGTGCCCTACACGCTCTACCAGGTGCTGATGCACGATCCGGTCACGGTGCCGAAGCAGCTCGTCCTGTTCGAACTGTCGGCGGATTCGGACGCGGCGGCGGAGGAGACCGTGCGTCGCATCCAGCAGAAGCTGGGCGGCGCCGGCGGCTGCGGCGCCGACTGCGAGACGCTCTACCGGCTGATGCGCGACGTGAAGGGCTGACCGGTTCCCAACGCCTTGGCCATGCTGAAATGAGACCGGCATGACGGGGAGGGGAGCCGGCGTCAGTTCGCCTTCGGAGCCTCGGCCGGGAAGCGCGTGATCAGCGCCGCGCGGGTGTTGACGACGTCCACCATCCGCCGCGCGCGATAGGCGGCGACCTCCTCGGGGGTGTAGGGCTTGAAGGCTCCCTCGGCCGGCCCGCCCATCTTCGGGATCAGCCAGTTGAGCAGCGACGACAGGTCGGCGTCGCTGAGCTTCGAATTGGCCGACCCCGGCACCTGGACGAGGAAGGCCCGGCCGCCGGGGACGTCGAGGAAGCGATACACCTCGCCCTTCATCGACGGCACATGGCCGGCGATGCCGCGGCCGTCGGGCATGTGGCAGCCCTGGCATTCGGTCATATAGTTGACGTGCGGCTTGCGCCCGTTGCTCGCCATGTTCGGCGCCGTGCCGCCGGAGGCCGTCGCCCCCGCCTGCGCCACGACGACCGCCGTGGCGCAGAACAGGGATGCGGCGAGGAGGAGACGCGGACGCATCGGCTGCCCTAGTCGGCGGCGCCGAGCACGACCGCGGTCGAGCAGTTGTAGATCATGCCGACCTGGGTCCCGAGGCACCAGTTGATGTCGTTCGATCCCGACGGCTGGTGAATCGGCTTGTCGCCTTCGTTGCGGTTGCACATGCAGCGGCCGCAGCCCGACTTGCCGCAGCAATCATTGTAGCTGATCACATAGTCGCGGTTGTCGACCGGGTTGCGGCAGGTGCCGACCCAGGTGATCGGCGACGGCTCGGTGCCTGGCGGGCAGGACGATGTGCTGCCGCCGCAGCACGAGCAGAGGAAGCCGTCGATCGCGCAGTAGCGCCAGTAATCGCACGACTGCGGATCGCCGCTCTCGCCCGGTTGCTGCGCAGCATTGGCGCGCGACACGGGGAGAAGCGGCATCGCCGCCGCGAAGCCGAAGGCCGTCGCCCGCCCGAAGAAGCTCCGGCGCGAGATGCCGCGCGCGGTCGAGCGGCTCATCCGCTCCATGATCCTGTCCAGCCTGGTCATTTGGCAGCTCCCGTATGTGCCCGCTGCGCGTCACGGCGCGCCGCATATTCCTGGATCGACGCGATGCCGGTGCGCTGAGCCTCGAACAGGCTTTCCACATGCTCGCGATTGTTGACGAGTCCCTTCGACGCGACCGTGCCGTCCGGGCCGAGCAGCACGGCATAGGGCAGCTTGCCGACGCCGTGGGCGCGGCCGAGGTCGGTCGAAAGGACGAAGGGGTGGTCGGCCAGCTTCTGCTGGACGATCATCTTCATCTGCGCCGGCTCGTCGCCGTCGCTGGCGAAGACCAGCCGGGTCGTGTCGGCATTCTCGCGCGCGATCGCCGTCACGATCGGCAGCATCGACTTGCACATCGGGCAGGTCGGCGAGACGAAGAACAGCAGGGTCGAACGCCCGTCGCTGGCCGCACCCCCGACGACGACGTCGCCGCCGGTCAGGCTCGGCAGGTCGAAGGAGGGGGCAACCTCACCGACCCTGGAACCGCCCGACAGGGTCAGCGCGCCGACCGGGCCAAGCCGTTCGTGGAGCATGCCGACCTGGCGGAACAGGCCGAGCATCAGCAGGCCCATGGCGACGATCACCACCCATTGCAGCGCGAACGCCGTCAGAAAGATCTCATTCATTTGAGCACCGCCTTCCCGTGCAAGCGCACCGCACTATATTGTCCGAAACCAAGATATAGGAGCGCCAGGGCGGCGATGGCGCCGAGGCCCGAGATCGCATCGACCGCGCCGAGCGCTCGGGGCGCCACCGGCAGCGCGAACACCGCCAGCGCGATCGCCGCGAGCAGCATGTTGCGCCCGACCAGTTCCCAGCCAAGCGAGGCACGGGCGGTGCCGAAGCCGAGGCAGCCGCAGTCGATATGGGTGCGACCGCGCGCGATGTTGATCCCCATCGCCGCCGCGTAGAGCAGCAGCAGCGCGGCGATCACGCCCATCGCCGCCTGGCTGCCGACGGCAACCGCCCCGATCGCGGCGACGCCCGCCGCCAGCTCGACCGCGACGATCGCGGCGGCGGCGGGAGCGAGCAGCGCTTCGGGTACCAACATATAAGCCGCCAGCGTACCGGTGAAGCCGGCGAAGTCCTTCGCCTTGGCCGCACCGCCGAGCAGGAACAGCCCGCCCAGCAGCACGTCCGCCACCAACACCGGGAGGATGTCGATGCCGCTCACTTCGCGGGAACCGGCGCCGGCTGGATGATCGTCATCGTCGGGCCGAAGCCGTCGATCTTGCGCAGCAATTTGCCGGTCATCGCGTCGCGGACCTTGAGGTCGGTCTCGCCGAACATGGTGGTGTAGAGCAGCGGCTTGTCGTCCTGACTGACCGCCACCGACATCGCCGGGGTCTCGAGCGGGATGCGTTCGATGCGGGTGCCCTTGGCGGCATCATAGACCCAGATCTCGGTGCCGGGCTCCTTGTGGGTGTCGAGGCCACCCTTGTGCATCAGCACGTAGAGCCGGCCGGTGCCGCGATGATAGGCGGCGGTCTGCAGCGCGCCGGGGCGCCAGTCCTTCCCGTCCGCCCCTGCCAGCGACCAGGTCTTGGCGATCGCCGGCACGTCCTTGCCGTGGTCGATGACGTAGACCTTGCCGGAATAGGTGAAGAACAGCCACTGGCTGCCGGTCCACACGCCCTTCTCGGTAACGGGATCGTCGTCGGCGAACAGCTTCTTCGAGGTCTTGCCGAGCGTCACCTTGCCCTCGGCATCGAGCGTCGCGGCCTGGAGCGCGCCGTCGCCGCAGATCAGGAAGAATTTCGACGGGCCGGTCGGGTAGACCAGGCTGCAGCCCGACGTCGGATATTCGCCGACCATCTTCTGCGCCTGCATGTCGATCACGGTGACCGACTGCTCGGGGGTGAAGTTGTAGACCAGGCCGAAGCGGCCGCCCGGCATCACCGGCGACACCGACAGGAAAGGCATGCCGTTATAACGCTTGGCCGGGATCACCGGCTCGGCGCCGGGCGTCAGGTCCGACGTCTTGTAGAAGGTCACGACGTCGGTGCGCTCGCCGCGGGTGCCGCGCGCCAGGAAGGTCGAGGGAACGGCGAGAGTCTTGCCGTCCTCGGCGAGCATCAGGATGCCATGGCCATAGCCGCTGCTGATCATGCCCAGCATGTTGCCCGCGTCGGCATCGACCAGATAGGCGCGGCCGTCGAGCATGCGGTCGAACGATATGTCGTTCAGCCAGACCCAGTGCGGCTGCATGGTCTCGGCCAGGCTTTCCAACTTCAGCTCCTCGGGCTGGAGCTGGGCCCAGGCCGGGGCCGCAGCGGCGAGGCAGAGCGCGGCGAGAGCGGTGAGTGTCTTCATCATGGTCCTCCGGCGGTCGGGCTATTTCCGGGTAGCGAGATAGGCGATGACGTCCGCCCGATCCTGCTGGTTGGGCAGGCCCGCGAACGCCATGCGCGAGCCCTTGATCATGGCGGCGGGTCGGGTCAGGAAAGTGTCGAGCGCGGCTGGCGACCATTTGACGGCGGCCGCCTTCATCGCGGGCGAATAGGCGAAGTCGCTCGTCCCCGCCTTGCGCCCGATCACTCCCGACAGATTTGGACCCATGCCGGCCCGCTTGCCGGGCTCGACGCTGTGGCAGACGGCGCAGCGCTTGAATATCGTCGCGCCGTTCGCGGCATTCCCTGCGGCGGCGGCAGCCGGGGCCGGCAGCGCGGCCAGCCCCGTCAGCAGCATGGCGATTCCAACGATCGGCCGCACCGGCCTTTTCTCCCGGGATCCGATCATCAGAAGCTGTAGCCGACGCTGCCGCCGAACCAGCGCGGACGCGCATAGCTCTGGTTGGCGAAGCCGAAGGAGGCGCCGAGATCGAGATTGTAGATCCGGTATTCCTTGTCGGTCAGGTTGTTCACGAAGGCCGCGATCGTCCAGTGATCGTCGTCGGTCGCCCAGGAGATGCGGGCATTGCCGACGATGCGCGACGATTCGCGGTCGATCGGCGCGTTGAAGGTCGAGAAGTAGAGCGACGCATCATATTTCCAGTCGGTCTGCAGCGCGAGCTGGCCCGGGCCGACCGGGAAGGCGTAGCGCGCCATGCCGCCGATGCTCCATTTCGGCGCCTGCGGCATCTTGCGGTCGGTGACGCGGCCGCTGGGCAGCGTGATGCCCTTCACCTTGGTGTCGAGCCAGGTGAGGAAGCCCGACAGCATCAGGCCGCGTGCCGGGCGGAGCACCAGCTCGGATTCGATGCCGGTCACCCGCGCGGGAACGTTGGCGACGATCTGCGACAGGCCCTGCAGGGTGAAGGCCTGATAATCCTTATAGTCGTAGTGGAAGATCGCGCCGTTGAAGGTGACCTTGCGGTCGAGCAGCGTCAGCTTGTAGCCGGCCTCGTAGTTGGTCAGCACTTCCTGGTCGTAAGGCAGCGTCGCCGGGTCGATCGGGGTGAAGGCCTGGACGCCGAAGCCGCCGCTCTTGGTACCGCGGTTGACGCTGGCGTAGATCAGCACGTCGTCGGTCGGGCGATAGTCGACCTGGACCTTGCCCGACCAGTTCTTGAAGGTCTGCTTGGCGAGATCGGGGTCGGTCGCCCGGTTGAAGACGAAATCCTGCACGCCATTCTCGGCATGAGCGAAATCATAGGTCTTGCGGTCCCAGCTGTAGCGGCCGCCGACCGTGAAGCTGAGCAGGTCGCTGAGCTTATATTCCGCCTGGCCGAAGAACGCGATCGAATCGGTCTTCTGCCGACCGCCATAATTTTCCAGCAGGCCGAGGATCGGCGCCGCGTCGATCTGATAGTCGTTGTCGGTCTTGATCTTCAGGCCGTAGACGCCGGCCAGCCAGGTGAAGCGATCGGTGTCGCCCGACAGGCGCAGTTCCTGCGACAGCTGGTAGAGATCCTGCGCGGTGTCATAGTGGAAGATCGGGCTCGGCTGCATGTCCGAATCCTCGCCGAAGCGCTTCCGCAGGTCCTGGTAATCGGTGATCGAGGTCAGCTTGGCGCCGCCGAAATCCTGCTCGTAGCGGACCGTGGCGCTCCAATATTTGCGGTCGAAGAAACCGATCCGGTCGAACGAGCCGGTGAAGGGGTCCTTGTCGGGCTCCTTGTAGCCGAAAGCGTCGCAGCCGCCGCAGGTGCCCCAGAAATCCTCGTTCGGGCCGAGCGCGAAGCCCAGCCCGTCGGCGTCGAAACCCGCGGCGACATGGCTGTAGAGGCCGCCGCTCGTCTCATGGTCGTTGCGCAGGCCCTGCAGCTTGACCAGCAGGGTGCCGCTGTCGCCGACGTCCGCCTCGACCTGCAGGCGACCGCCATAGAAGCGCGCATTGCCGATGTCGCGACCGACGCGGTTCTCGATATAGCCGCCATGATGGTCGCTGGTGAACGACAGGCGGGCGCGGACGCGCTCGCTGAGCGGGCCGCTGATCGCGCCTTCGCTGGCGATCTGGCCATAGCTGCCGACGGTCAGCGTGGCATAGCCTTCGAGCTCGCGGGTCGGGCGCTTGGTGATCGCCTGGACGAGGCCGCCGGTGGCGTTGCGGCCGAACAGCGTGCCCTGCGGGCCGCGCAGGATTTCCATGCGCTCGAGGTCGAACATCTGGCCGCTGATCGCGCCGAGCGCGCTGACATAGACTTCGTCATTGTAGAAGGCGATCGGCGCCTCCTGCGAATCGGCGAAGTCGTTCTGCGACACGCCGCGGATGTTGAAGACGGTGATCGTCGGGCTGTACGAGGCGACCTGCAGGCCCGGCACCTGGGCGGCGAGCGCGGTCATGTCCTGACGCCCCACCGCATCGAGCATGGCGCCGCCGATCGCGGTGACCGACAGGCCGATGTCCTGCAGCTTCTGTTCGCGCTTCTGCGCGGTGACGACGATCTCGCCGGTGTCGTCGGCGGCGTCCTGCGCCATGGCGGCTACGGGCGCCAGCATCGTTCCGGCCAGCAGCGCAAGCTTCACCCAGCGGTGCATCGGGCGTGGTGCGGTCTTCATATATCCCCTTTCCCTCCCGGGTTATTCGAATTGTTTCGAGTAAAATACGTCGAGTGCCCGCGATTTGTAAAGGCGATTCCGCGCCATTCCGGTGAGGGCTTCCGGTAAAATAGCCGAATTTAGTTCGGTCTAGATTCGACTTGACTCGCTTGGACCGATCTCCCAGTTCAGCGATCGGGCCGGCGCAATAGCGGCCTCGTGGAGTTATGAGCGGGTTGGCCAGACGGACGCAGGAACGGGGACGGACGCGCAGGGCCGCGCTGGTCGAAGCGGGTCGGAAACTCTTGCGCGCGCACGAGATCGACGAGATTTCGCTGACCGACATCGCCGATGAAGCGGGCATTCCGAAAAGTTCGGCCTACCATTTCTTCTCGCACGTGCTCGAGGTGTTCGAGGCCGCGGCAAGCGACATGGAACTCGAACTGCAGGCCTATCTCGAGCAGCTGTCGACCGACGGGTGCAATGACTGGCGGCAGGTCGCGACCATCTTCATCGGTCGGGGCGCGGCTTTCTTCAACGGCAACCGCGACGCGATGCAGCTGTTGATCGGACCCAAGAGCCCGTCGGCGATCAAGCTGAAGGACAGGCAGAACGATTTTGCGGTCGCCGCCCTGCTCAAGGACCAGATCTCCGCCCATTTCCAGCTGCCCGAGCTGGCCGATACGCCCGAGATATTCTTTCGCGGGATCGAGATCGCCGATCTCTTCTTCGGCCTGTCGGTGATCCGGCACGGCCATATCACCGGCGAATTCGACGGCGAGGCGGCCCGCGCCACCTGTGCCTATCTGTCGCTCTACCTGCCTGTCGTCCTGCCGCGCGTCGTGCCGCCGGTCGGCTGAGGACCGGCGAGCGGGGCCGTCAGACGGGGACCTCCGTCGTATATTTGATCTGCTCCATCGCGAAGGACGAGCTGACGTCGCTGATCGTGACGCCGTCGATGAGCTTCTTGTAGATGCGGTCATAGTCGGCGATGTCGGCGGCGACGATCTTGAGCAGATAATCGATCTCGCCGCTCATCCGGTAGAATTCGGTCACCTCCGGAAGACTGCTCACATGCTCGGCAAAGGCGGACAGCCAGTCGCTGGAATGATGATTGGTCTTGATCGCGACGAAGACGGTAATGCCGAGTCCGATCTTCTCGCGGTCGACCAGCGTGACGGTGCCCGATGTTATGCCGGTTTCCTGCAGGCGCTTCACCCGATTCCAGCAGGGCGTCGCCGACAGGCCGACCCGCCGTGCGAGCTCGGCGTTGGAGAGGGTCGCGTCGCGCTGGAGCTCCTGGAGGATTCGCCGATCGAACCGGTCGAGAGAGATTTCCTCCTTATGGGCCATGGATAGGATATTCTTTCTGCATATATCGGCAAAATGCCGGAAACGAAGAGAGTAATTCCCAGATTATAGCGATAATTCTACTCCCATATCAATATTGGGGAGCTGCTCTGTGCGACGTCTGTTGACCGATCATCCCGCATCGGTGGGGGAAACCTATTTCCAGCATATGGTGCATGCGTCGGGTTTCGGCCTGTCGATGATCTTCGCGGGAGTGGCGTGCATCGTCCATGCGCTGATCCCCGGCTGGTTCGTCTCGACCGGCAGCAACACGATCCGCCGCCTGCACGACCGGATGGTCGCGAACCGGCGGCGTTAGGCCGATCGGTTCAGCCGAGATCGCCGCCCGCGACCGGCAGCACGTCGCCGGTGATGTAGCTCGCCTCGTCCGACGCCAGGAACAGGATCGGCGCGACCTGCTCGTCGATCGACCCGTAGCGCTTGGTGAAGGTCGATGTCGTCACCTGGTCGACGACCTCGGCCATCCACGCCTTCTCCTCGGCGCTGTCGCCCTCCGCATTGCGCGGGATGCGGCGCGGCGGCGCCTCGGTGCCCCCCGGCGCGGTCGCGACGACGCGGATATTGTGCGCAGCATATTCCATCGCCAGGCTTCGGGTCAGCGCGTTGATCCCGCCCTTGGCCGCCGAATAGGGGACGCGGTGGATGCCGCGCGTCGCGTTCGACGAGACGTTGACGATCGTCCCGCCGCCGCGTGCCAGCAGATGCGGCAAAACCGCATGACAGCCCCATAGCGTCGGCATCAGCGACCGGCGTATCTCGGCCTCGATCTGGGCGGGCTCGAACGCAGCATAAGGCCGCATGCGGATCGCGCCGCCGACATTGTTGATCAATATGTCGATGCCCCCGAACCGGCGTGCGGCCTCGGCCATCGCCGCGACAGCGCCTTCATGGGTTTCGAGGTCGCAGGCGAAGGCATGGGCCGTGTCGCCTGCCTCGGCCGCGACCTCGCCGACGAAATCGGCGCGGTCGACGAACAGCACCCGGCCGCCCTCCGCCGCCGCGCGGAGTGCCACCGCGCGGCCGATCCCCTGGGCGGCGCCGGTGACGACGATCGCCTTGCCCGCGAAGCGACCGGGGAAGATCATGCCGGCACCGGATCGCTGGCGGCGAACTTCTCGTAATGGAAGTTGGCGGGCTCCACGTCCTTGTCGCGCAGGAAGCCGCGTACCGCCTCGACCATCGGTGGGGGGCCGCACAGATAGATGTCGCAATCCCCGCCATGGAGATGTTCGTCGCCCAGATGGTCGGTGACATAGCCCTTGAGGACATGGTCGCCGTTCGGATCGACGACGCAACTTGCCCAGCTGAAGGTCGGCAGTCGGGCAGCCAGTGCCTCGATCCGGTCGATCTCGACGAGGTCGCGGGGGCGGGTGACGCCGTAGATCAGGTGGACCGGCTGGTCGGTGCCCTCGTCGGCGAGTATCTCGAGCATCGACAGCAAGGGCGCCAGCCCGGTCCCGCCCGCCAGCATCAGCACGGGTCGATCGACGGCGCGCAGGAAGAAGCTGCCGAACGGCCCGACGAAGCTCATCCGCGCGCCGGGTTTCGCCTCCTCGGCCAGCCACCGGCTCATCAGTCCGTCGGGCAGGTTGCGGATCAGAAAGCTGGCCTCGCCGGCACCGGGCCTGGAACTGAACGAATAGGAGCGGTGCTGGCCGGTGCCGGGGACGGTCAGGTTGACATATTGGCCCGGCAGGAAGCCCAGCGCGTCCGGCCGGTCGAGCTTCAGCGTGAGGATGATCGTGCTGTCCGAGACGAGCTCGACCGCGACCGCCTCGGCGCCGTGCTCGGCCGGCGCTACCTTGCAGGCCGAGGACGGGACCGGCACCGCGACCACGCAGTTGGACTCGGGGACCATCTGGCAGGTCAGGACCAGGCCCGCGGCCGCCTCGTCGGCGGTCAGCGCATCGTCGACATAGTCGTCGCCCAGATCATAGCTGCCCTGCTCGCACCGGCATTTGCAGGTGCCGCAGACCCCGTCCGAGCAATCCATCGGCAGGTTGACCTTCTGCCGATAGGCCGCGTCGAGCAGCTTCTCGCCCGCTCGGCAGTCGATGATGCGCGTGGCGCCATCCTCGAAGGTGAGTGCGATGCGATATGTCATGCTGTCCTTTCGGCGCGGCCGGCATCAGACGTGGTAGATGTCGATGACCTGGTGGATATAATCGCTCTTCAGCACGATCTTCTTGTGCAGGATCAGCGGCTGCGCGCCGCCCAGCTCCAGCGTGTAGAAGGACGTACCGAAGAAGCTGTCCGTGACCTTGTAGCGGTGGCTGAGCGTGTGCCAGTTGAAGCGCAGGTCGAGCTGGTCGCCGCGCTGGCCCAGCAGCTCGATATTGGCGATGTTGTGGCTGGTCCGGGGCTCCGGGGTGCTGGCGCCCGACCGCTCGGTCTTGATCCGGAAGACCCGGTCCTCCAGTCCGTCGCGATTGGGATAGTAGATCAGCGAGATATGCTTCTCGGGATCCTCGACCAGCCGGTCGTCGTCGTCCCAGGCCGGCATCCAGTAGACCGCCGCGGGCGAATAGCAGGTCAGCCATTCGTCCCATAGCCGATCGTCGAGCAGGCGCGCCTCGCGGTAGAGGAAGTTGGCGACCTCCGGAAGCGACGCGGTCATGCGGCGACCCCCGCCGAGCGTTCGGCCTCGGCTCCGGCAGCGTGGCCGTCACGGATCAAGCCTTCGCGCAGCGCCTGCGCCCAATAATGGTGCTGCCGGACGAAAAGCCCCTCGTCCTCGCTGCGCTCGCCGCTCAGCAGCGGCGCCAGGCCCATCGCCCGGGCATTGTCGTCGGGGCCATCGATCCAGCGGACCGCGCCGCGGCTGAGGTCGTTCCACAGCGCACCGGTGCCGGCATAGCCGGTCTGGCAGGCACGGAACTCCTCCAGGTCGTCGGGCGTGCCCATGCCGCTGACGTTGAAGAAATCCTCATATTGGCGGATGCGGGTGGCGCGTTCGCGGTCGCTTTCGCCCTTCGGGCCGAAGCAGTAGATCGTCACCTCGGTCCGGTCGACGGCGATCGGCCGCACGACCCGGATCTGCGTGGAAAACTGGTCCATCAGATAGACATTGGGGTAGACGCACAGGTTGCGGGTCTGCCCGACGATGAGATCGGCGCGGTCCTTGCCGAGCCGCCGTTCGAGCGCCTCGCGATGCGCATAAACCGGCCGCACCTCGGGATTGAGCAGGTTGGTCCACAGCAGGATATGGCCGTTCTCGAAGCCGTAGACGCCGCCGACGCTCTTCGACCAGCCATTGGCGTCGACGGTACGGGTGCCTTCGGCCGTGTAATTACGGTGGCTCATCGTCGCGCTGTAGTTCCAGTGGACCGAGCTGACATGATAGCCGTCGGCGCCATTCTCCATCTGGAGCTTCCAGTTGCCGTCGAAGACATAGGAGGAATTGCCGCGCAGCACCTCCAGCCCTTCGGGTGCCTGATCGACGATCTGGTCGATGATCGTGCGGGTGGTGCCGAGATGCTTCTCCAGCGGGAGGACGTCGGGATTGAGGCTGCCGAACAGGAAGCCGCGATAATTCTCGAAGCGCGCGACCGGCTTCAGATCGTGCGATCCCTCGGTGTTGAAGCCGGGGGGATAGTCGCCGGTCTTGCCGTCCTTCACCTTGAGCAGCTTGCCCGTATTGCTGAAGGTCCAGCCGTGGAAGGGGCAGGTGAAGCTGCCCTTGTTGCCATGCTTGCGGCGGCACAGCATCGCGCCCCGGTGCGCGCAGGCATTGGCCAGGGCATGGAGCTCGCCCGCCTTGTCGCGGGTGACGACGACCGGCTGGCGGCCGATCCAGGTGGTGAAATAGTCGTTGGCCTCGGGGATCTGGCTGTCATGCGCCAGGAATACCCAATTGCCCTCGAAGAGATGCTTCATCTCCAGCTCGAACATCTCCGGATCGGTGAAGATGTCGCGCCGGCAGCGATAGACCCCGCGCTCGCGGTCCTCGATGACGGCACCCTCGATTCGCTCCAAAAGGCCTGGCATGCGTCCTCTCCTGCTGCGCGCGGACGACCGGTCCGGCCTCAGCCCTCGTCGATGGAATGCGGGCTGGCGGAAAATCTACCATTAAGGTATGGATTTTCTTCGGCCAGATGGTCTCATCCTGCGCTTGTTGTCCAGATATTACGGTGAATTGACGGTCTGGGCCAAGACTGATGAAGTCTGAAAATGATGCTTTGAAGGTATGGTGCAGTGGATTTGCGGCAGCTTCGATATTTTGTGACCGTCGCCAATGAAGGCAATTTCACGCGTGCCGCGGAGCGGCTGCACATCGCCCAGCCACCGCTCAGCCGGCAGATCCAGCAGTTGGAGGAGGAGGTCGGCGCGCAGCTGATCGACCGCTCGGCCCGGCCGCTTCGGCCGACCCCGGTCGGCCGGCTGTTCTACGAGCAGGCGGTCCAGCTGCTTAGCCGGGCCGAGGAGATGCGCTCGATGATGGGCCGCGCGCTGTCGTCCGAGAAGCGGCACTGCGTGATCGGCTTCGTCGCCTCGACCATCTATGCGCGCCTGCCCGCGCTGATCCGCGAGTTCCGCGCGACCGCGCCCGACATCCAGCTCAATCTGGTCGAGATGGTGAGCCTCGACCAGATCGCCGCGCTCAAGGAAGGACGGATCGACATCGGCTTCGGCCGCATCCGCTTCGACGATCCGGCGGTGCGACGGGTGATCCTGCGCGAGGAGGAGCTGATCGCTGCGTTGCCGGCCAGCCATAGGCTGGCCGATGCCGAAGACCCGCTGCCGCTGGCCGATATCGCCGACGAACCGCTGATCCTCTACCCGCGCGAGCCCCGGCCGAGCTATGCCGACCAGGTCATATCGCTCTTCCGCGACAATGGCTTCACGCCCCGCGTCGCCCATGAGGCGCGCGAGCTGCAGACCGCGATCGGGCTGGTCGCGGCCGAGGAGGGGATCTGCATCGTCCCCGACTCGGTGCGTCGCTCGCGGGTCGAGGACGTCCGCTACCGCCCGCTCTCCGAGCGAGCGACATCCCCCATCATCATGAGCCACCGCATTGCCGACCGCTCGTCGCCGCTGCTGCTGATGGCCGACGTGATCGCGCGTAAATATGCCGAATGGGGCTATGAGGTGCCGGAAGGACTGGGCCGCTTTTGAACAGCTGACCTCGCCCCGGCGCGGGCGCCTCCATCTTGCCGCGCGGCCCGGCCGTCCGGCCCCGCGAGCGCGGCTCACTGGTCGCCGTCGACATGTCGAGCGCGTTACCCGCGGGCGGGTTGGATCGCTTCCTGGTCGGCCTTGGCGAGATCGACGAGAGTCGATTGCAGGTCCGCATCGTCGCCTGCGCACACGCCCAGTACCAGCGCGCGGTCGCAATCGTGCAGGATGTAGCAATGGCGCATCTGGCTGTCGATGTAGATGCCTTGCCCCTGCCTGATGACGGTCGGCGTATAGAATTCCAGATGGACCTCGATCGCGCCCTCCAGAACGAAGACGAACTCTTCTCCCGGATGGCTGACCGGCTCGCCGAACTCCTCGAGAGTGCGGGCCTTCACCTCGGTGACGATCGGCACCATCCGCTTGTGCGTCAGATCCGAGCAGAGATAGTCGTGGCGATAATTATGGGTTTCGATCGTTACCGAATTTCCGGTGCCGGTCAGGCTCCTCCGCGCGGTCACCGGCTTGGAGCCATGCTCGCTTCCGTCCGCCTGACCGAAGAAATCGGCCATCGACATGCCCAGCCTCCTGGCAAGCAGCTGAATCTTTTCATAGCTGAGCGAAAGCTTGTCGCTTTCGACCTTGCCGAGCGTCGAAAGCGGAATGCCGACGACGTCGCTCATCTGCTTGAGCGTCCACTTCCGGTCGCGCCGGATAGCGCCCACCAGGCTGCCCAACGTCTTTGCCTCGCTCATATGGACGGCCGCCACCCCTGCATCGTGCTTCACTCGGCAGGTAATTGAACCGAGTAATCCTGACCAGAGAATAGAGTCGGTATCGCGGCCGACGACGGATCAGTCGGCGGACAGGCGCGCCTGGCGGCTCATCAGCTGGAGGAGCACGGCAGCGGCGGACACCGACAGCGCGCCGATCGCGAAGAAGGCGGTGGCGGGGATGACGCCCCAATAGGCGCCCATGATCCCGGCGAGCAGGCTGCCGAGGAACTTGGCGATGTACCAAGCCCCCATCAGCATCGCCGCGATCTGCACCGGCGACAGCATCCCGATCAGACTGAGCCCGACGGGCAGGGTCAGCAGTTCGCCCACGGTCAGGAACAGGAAATAGACCAGCACCCAGCCCGACCCGACGGGCCGCCCCGTCGAACCATAGACGGCCGCCGCGGCCACCATCACCAGCATCGACAACACGGAGATCGCGCAGCCGAGGCTCATCCGGCGCAGCAACGCGGCCGGAGTGCCGTCATGGTCGTGGCGGCGCCACCAGCGCATCAGCAGCGGGGTGAGGAGGATGATCAGGAGCGGGTTCACCGCCTGGAACCAGGTGGCGGGAACCTCAACTCCGTGGCCGAGGATGGTGACGTGCCGGTCGGTCTGGTGCGCCACCCACAGCGCGATCACATTGCCGCTCTGTTCATAGGCGATGCGGAACAGGACGATCACGAGCACGATTCCCAGCAGCAGGCGGAGGTTGCGCCAGTCTGCGGGGCCGAGCGGAGCCTTGGTGCCGCCGCCGGCCCGTCCAAGCACCGGTTCAGGGGGCAGCAGCCGGGCGGAGCCGAGGTAGATCGCCAGGCCGACGGCCATGCCGATTCCCGCGGCGGAGAAGCCCCAATGCCAGCCATAGAGCTCGCCGAGCGTGCCGCAGACAAGCGGCGCCAGCAGGCCGCCCAGGTTGATGCCCATATAATAGGCGCTGAACGCCTGGGCGCGCCGGGGATCATCCTCGGCATAGAGACTGCCCACCTGCACCGCGAGCGGCGGGATGAACAGGCCGTTGCCGAGCGCGACGAGCGCGAGCGCGGGAAACAGCAGGCCTTCGAAGGCCATCAGGAAATGGCCGATCATCATCAGCACGCCGCCGAGGACGACGCTGCGCTTCCGGCCCAGCCAGCGGTCGGCGACGATGCCGCCGAAGAAGGGGCTGAAGAAGGCCGCCGCGCCATAGAGCCCGTAGATCAGCGACGACTGCCCCTGCGAGAAGTTCAGGTGCCGGGTCATGTAGTAGACGAGCAGGGCCTGCAGGCCGAAATAGGAGAATTCGGCCCACATCTGGGTCAGGAACAGGCTGGTCAGGCCGGGCGGATGGCCGAACAATGTCCGGCCGGCGACCCCCGTGGGGGCCGCCGGCGCGGCGGGTGACGGGGCAAAGGGACCGGCCGTCACGTCAATAGTCTAGCCCGAAGGTCAGCAGGCCCTTGCTGATCACGATCCAGGCGAGGAACAGCCCCGCGAGCGGCACCAGCACCGACCACAGCTTCGCGAACAGCGTGCGGTCGGGACTGCGGACGGTGATATAGGCGTTGTAGACCGAGACCAGCGTCGCGACGATGCCGACGATCTCGATCAGCTGGATCAACCGCATCCAGATGTCGAGGCGGCCGTCGAGCAGCCCGACATCCGAGTCGATCGCCCCGAGCATGCCCATCCAGCCCGCCGCCACGGCCAGCGCCGCCACGGCCGAGCCGCGCATCACCCGGTCGAGCAGCAACGGGCGGCCAGCGAGCGGCGAGCGGTGGCCGTAGACGCGGCGCAGGATCGCCACGACCGGCCAGGCGAGCGCGGTCAGCAGCATGATCGCGAGCGCGGCGAGGATCGTCGGGATGATCCAACCGGCATCCATGTCCGCGGTCGCCGGAAGGAAGAGGAAGATCGGTGCGAACTCGCCGATCGAGAAGCTGGTGACCTTGCCATTCTCGACCGTCGCGCCGAGCAGGCTTGTGCCGCCCACCTCGCGCCACTGCCAGGGTGCAACCTCGCGCCAGCGCTTGGGGACGCCGGCCGGGTTGGTCAGCGCCGACACCGAGATGGTGTCGTCCGGGTTCAGGCTCACCTCGGCCTCGCCCAGCATGCCGACCAGGCGCAGCCAGTTGGAGGTCGAGGCGCGGCTGCTCAGATAATGGCCGGCCAGCAGGCGGCCATGGTCCCGGGCGGTCGCGACCGTCGGCGGCGCGGGCCGCTCGTCGGGATAATAGCGGTCCATGAACTGTTCGAAGATGCGCTGGCGGATGACGTGCGCCGCAGCGTCCTTGCCGCCGCTGTTGAACGACATGTAGAGGCCGACGCCCTGGTCGACGATCAGGTGCAGGTCGGAATGAAACCAGTTGGTGTCGCCGCCATGACCGACGATCACCTGCCCGTTCCGGTCCTCATGATAGAAGCCGAGGGCCATCGCCGGCAGGCCGGGAATGGGCCGGTTGACGTCGGCGAACATCCGCTGGCGGATGGCGGGACTGATCAGCGCGCCGCGATTGTCGAGGAAGGCGAGCATGAAGCGCGCCATGTCGTCGCCCGTCGAGGAGAGCGCCCCGGCCGGTGCCATCTCGATGATCTCGAACGGCCTGGGATCTTCCGACGCCAGGTCATAGCCCTTCGAAAGCAGCGGGGCGAGCCGGGCCGGCAGCGGCTGTTCGAAGCTGGAGTGGCGCATGTCTAGCGGCGTGAAGATGTGCCGCTGCACATAATCCTCGAACCGCTCGCCCGAGACGCGCTCGACGATATAGCCCGCCAGCGACGCGCCATAGTTGGAGTAGGCCGGCATCGCGCCGGGAGCGTAGATGCGCGTCGGCACCCAGCGTTTGAGCACCTCGCCGAGCGTGTGCTTTTGCGAGGCCTTCTCGACGATCAGATATTTGGCGGTTTCCTCGAAGCCTGCCGTGTGCGTCATGAGGTGCCGCAGCGTGATCGGCTTGCCATAGGCTTCGGGAATCTTGAAATCGAGATAGGCGTTGACGTCGCGGTCGAGGTCGAGCTTGCCCGCCTGGACCTGCTGCATGACGGCCGTCCAGGTGAACAGCTTGGAGATCGAGCCCGGACGAAACAGCGTCCGGGCGGGGTCGACCGGCTTGCGGGTGCGCATGTCGGCATGGCCATAGCCGCGCGCGGTGAGCACCTGTCCGTCCTTGACGACGACGACCACCGCGCCCGCGACCGCACCCGCGTCGAGCGCATAGGGCAGGAAGCCGTCGAGCCAGGCGTTGACGTCGCCCGCCGTGAGCGCGGCGGTGTTCCGGCCGGTGACGACCGGCCCGGCCCCGACCGGCGCCGCGGTCGCGGCGACCGCCGTCCGCGCCGGATTGAGATCCGTCGGCGACTGCGCGGTCGCGGGCAGCGCCATTGCGGCGAGTAGCACCCCCGCGCGCCTTAACAGGCGGTGGAAGCGGCCGGGGCTTCCCTGATATCGGGTCATCAGAACGAAGCTCCCACAATGGCGCCGATGGTCCGCGGGCGGATCGGCGAAGCCTGGACGAGCGTGCCCGGCCGGGTCAGATATTGACCCGCATTTACCAGCCCGCGCGAGTTGGTGAGATTGCGTACATAGACCTGGACGTTGAAGGGTCCGGTTTCGAAGCCGGCGCGCAGATCGACCGTGGCGTAGCCGTCGAGCGTCAGGCGGCGGCCCTGATCGAAACGATACTGCGCGTCGAAATCGCCGGCCTGGTCGCTGATCAGGCGGATGTTGCCGCCGACGAAGGCGGTGGTGTCGCCGCCCAGCGACCAGCGATAGTCGGCCGAGACATTGGCGGTCCATTCGGGCGCATAAGCGAGTGAGTCGCCCTTTAATCCCGGTGCCACCAGCGCCCCGAGGCCCAGGTCGATACCAGGCAGATCGGCCTTCAATTTGGTATCGTTATAGGCGACCGTGGCCGCAACCTCGAAGCCGCGGGTCGGGCGAACCGTGACCGCGATCTCGGCACCCTTGCTGCTGGCCTTCTCACCATTGCCGTCGCCGCTTATCGGGCCGATGCTGGTCTGATAGACGACCGTCGTCTGGATGTTCTTCCAGTCGAGATAATAGACCGAGGCATCGACCATTACGGTGCGATCGGCGGTCTCGGCGCGGATGCCGGTCTCATAGCTGATCAGCGTATCGGCATCGAACTGGCGCGGGAAGTCGGGCCCCGATCCCGGCGGCACGACGTTCGGCCCACCCGGGCGATAGCCCTTGGCAACCCGCGCGTAGAGCGAGGCATGGTCGCTGAACTCGAAGCGGGGCGAGAAGGACCAGGTGAAGACGTTTTCCGACGATTTGCCACGATTGATGTCGGGGCCAACGACACCCGTCGACAGCGGCACGAAGGAACCGTCGAGGATCTGGGTGGTCGACTGCTTGTTGTGGCTGTAGCGAACGCCACCGGTCAGGTCGAAGCGCGGCGCGACATGCCACGTCACGCTGCCGAAGCCGGCATATTCCTTGTAGAGCGAGTCGAGCCGGGCGATCAGGAAGTCCGGGAAGGAGACGTTCGCGCCGCCGGGGCCGACCGGCAGCACCAGCGTGGGATCGACGAGATCTCCGGTGGCCAGGTCGAATGGGATATATTGCTGGTAGATCCGGCCCTTCTCGCGCGTGAAATAGCCGCCGACCAGCCATTCGACCTTGTCGTTGTCGGGAGAGGACAGCCGCAGTTCCTGGGTGAACTTCTTGTTCGAGGTCTGCGACGGGAAGAGGATGCCGCGCGTGTTCGGGGCCGTACCGAAGATCGCGTCGCCGACGCCGGGCAGCTGATAAGTGGCGTCGCTTTTGTCGAGCGTGCTCAGCTTGCCGTAGCTGGTCACCGAGGTCAGCGTCGCGAAGCCGGCGTCCCAGTCGACCGTGCCGTCGTACAGCCGGTAATCGGCGCTGGTGTTCTCGGCATAGAGTTCGGTGCGGGTCAGGCCCTTGACCGGGGCGCCTGTCGCCGGATCGGTCGTCTGCGCCTTCAAGGTCACCGGATCGGCGTCGAACGAAGCCCGCGAGTCGCCGCGCAGGTTCTGAAACAGCGCGGAGAGCTGTACCGTCAGCGTCTCGGTCGGCTTGAGCAGCACCGAGCCGCGGCCGCCATAGCTGTCGAAATCATTGGCATCCTTGCGGGCCAGGCCCAGCGTGTCGATGAAGCCGCCGGTGCGACGATAATAGCCCGAGGCACGCACCGCGATCTGGTCCGAAACCGGGAGGTTGACCACGCCGTTGACCGACCAGCCCATATTGCCGCCGTCGACACTTTCGATACCGGCCTGCCCCTTGGCTTCGAATTTGTCGAACTTCGGTGCCGTCGTGATATATTTGACTACGCCGCCGAGCGAATTGGCGCCGTACAACGTGCCTTGGGGGCCGCGCAGCACCTCGATCCGCTCGATGTCGAAGGTATCGATGTCGCTGGCCGAGTTCGCGGCGTTGCTTTGGCCGGTGCTGGCGCCGAAGGGGATGTCGTCGACGTATATGGCGACCGTCGGGCTGGCGCCGCCGGTGTTGATGCCGCGCAGCACGACGCGGGCCTGGCCCGGCGTGGTCTGCTGAATGTTCAGGCCTGGGACGAGCTGCGCATAGTCGGCGATGCTCCTGACCTGCTGTCGCTCAAGCGCCGCCGCCGACACCACGGAGATCGACTGGGGAACATCGAGCAGCCGCTCGGTCCGCTTCTGCGCCGTCACCACGATCTCGTCGATCTGGTCGCCGCCCCCCGGCGAGACCATCCGATTCGATGCGTCGGTCCGCTGCGCTGCCGCCGGCGCGACCGCGATCAATGCCGCGCTGGCCAGACAGAACGCTTTCAGCTTCACCGCCATTACATAGCTCCCTATTTTTTCGCGTTCTCTCAGAATGACGCTTGTTTCAATTTTGGCAACGATTTTCTTGCACGGCATCGCGCCAGTTCACAAGAGGCTTTGTTTGCGATAGAAATCGTCGCCACAGATCATGGCAAAAACACCACAGAACAGTTCCCTGCCCGGCATTGCGATCCGGGCCGCGCGCCTAAGGCAGGGGCTGACCCTGCGCGAACTCGCCACCCGGACGGGCCTGCCCTTCTCCACATTGTCGAAACTCGAGAACGGCAAGATGGGCATGAGCTACGACAAGCTCGTCCTGCTGGCGCAGGCGCTGGACGTGGATATCGGCACGCTCGTCGCGGCGGCGCCGGCGGAACGTCCAGCCGTTCAGGCCGTGGGCCGCCGCAGCATCATACGCGCCGGAAAATGGCCGGCGTCGAGTTCGGAGCGCTACCAGCACCGCTATCTAGCGGCGGACCTTCTCGGCAAGATGATGGTGCCGATGATCATCGACGTCGAGGCTCGCAGCCTGCAGGAATATCGTGGCATAGCCCGGCACGAAGGCGAGGAATATCTCTATGTCGTATCGGGGGCGATGGAACTCCACTCGGATCTCTACGCCCCGCTGCGGCTGGAGCAGGGCGACTCGATCTACTTCGACAGCGGAATGGCGCATGCCTATGTTCGCGTCAGCGAGGAGCCCTGCCAGGTTCTCTCGATCTGCGCGGGGCCCGGCATCCAGCGTTTCGCGGAAACGGCAAGCCAGCGCTGGGACGGCATTGCTCCCGAGGATATCGCCACGCCCGATATGTGATGTTTCTGCTGGCCTAATTTGTTTCTAATATTGAAACGAGATGCACGCTGTGCGATGTCGTGGCCATGGTAACGATCTTCCAACGTCCGGCACGGCCCGGGCCAGCCGCCCTTCCCATTCTTTCCTCTTCGGAAATCCGCCCGTGAGCCGGCGGACCCTGGCACATCGGCGCATCGAAAACCGGATGCGCGAAACGTTCCGGATCGCCGGCTATGAGTTCGATTCGATGCCGTCGGTCGTCGCCTCGATCGCGGAGGGCGGCGACACCGGGCGAGGTGAGGCGGCCGGGGTCTATTATCTCGACGACGATCCAGCCCACATGGCGGAAGAGATCGAGCGGGTACGCGCCGCGATCGAGGGCGGGGCAGGGCGCGCCGAATTGCAGCGGCTGCTCCCCCCCGGCGGTGCCCGCAACGCGCTCGATTGCGCCCTATGGGATCTCGAAGCGCAGCAGACGGGCCAGCCAGTCTGGCGGCTCGCCGGACTCGACGGCGTCCGCCCGCTGGTCACCACCTTCACGCTGCCGGCCGACACACCGGAAACGATCCTCGATCGCCTCGCTGGCTTCCCGCCCGTCAAGGCGCTCAAGCTCAAGCTGGACGGCGACCTCGACGCCGATACGGCGCGGATGCGCGTGGTCCGCAAGGCACGGCCCGACATCTGGCTGGGGGTCGACGCCAATCAGGGCTATGGGGCGAGCGGACTCGACGCATTGGCCGAGATCCTGGTCGAGACGCGCGTGTCGCTGCTCGAACAGCCGGTCCGGCGGGGAGAGGAGGCCGCGCTCGACGGCTGGCGCTGCCCCGTGCCCGTCGCCGCCGACGAAAGCATTCTCGACTGCGTCGAATTGGAGGAGCATCGCCACCGCTTCGACGTGGTCAACATCAAGCTCGACAAATGCGGGGGGCTGACCGAGGCGCTCCGCATGATCGAGTTGGCGCGGAAGCTGGGGATCGGGCTGATGGTCGGCAACATGGCCGGATCGAGCCTTGCGATGGCACCGGCCTTCATCGTCGGTCAGTGCTGCGAGATCGTCGACCTCGACGGAGCCTGGTTCCTGTCGGAGGACGACATAGGCTCGAAGATGTACAGCGATGGAGCCTTCGACGTCCCCTCCAACTTCTGGGGCGGGCTCTGACGACCGCGCCGGCGCCGGTCACGACGACGTGATCATGCGTCTCCTGGGTCGGCGGGTGCGCCGAGACGGTCGGACAGCCGCCGTGCCCAGAGCCGGAGCATAGTCACCACGCGTCCGTCGTCGGCCTCCGCGAAGGCGCCGGCGAGGCCGAGCGCGGTGATTGCTCCGGCGAGTTTCCCCGCCTGGTCGAACACCGGCACAGATATCGAATGGATGCCGGGCAGGAAGGCACCGGCCACCCGGCCCAGCCGCGCATCGGCGACCCGCGCGAACAACCGCGTGGCGTCTTCGCCGCACTCGATTCCCAAGCTCCGTCCCAGCCCGCGCCCGAGTTCTTCCGCCAGCAGCGGATCGGTCACCGACCGCGGCAGGAAGGCGCCATAGACCTGGCCGGTGGCGGATTGCAGCAACGGCATCACCGAGCCGACGCGGACGTTCACCGCGATCGGCTGCCCCGTCTCCTCCCACCGCACGATCGTCGGCCCATGCTGGCCCCAGACCGACAGGAATACCGTCTCTCCGGCATCGCGACAGACGGCGGGGAGGCTTTCCGATCCGAGTCGGGTGAAATCGAGCTGGGCGAGGGCGGCCAGCCCGAGACGGACCGAAGCGCCGCCGAGCCTGTAGCGGCCCGATCCCGGCTCGCGCTCGACATAGCCGCACCGTTCGAGACTCGTCAGATAGCGATGGGCCTTGGTCCGCGACATCGAACAGGCACGCGCGAGACCTGCGGGCGATTGCGGCAGCAAGGCGCCCGCCAGCGTCGTCAGCAAGGCCATCCCGATCTCGACCGACTGGATGCCGAGGCCGCCCCGGCTTTCCTCTTCGCCGACCCCATCGTCGGTAGAGCGATCCAATTGCAAATCATATCCCATTGAGATACGCGTATCTCAGAAAGATACGCCTGACCAGTCGATTTATGGGCCGGTCGTGCGTTGGTTCGAGTGGGAGAATGTCGTGAGCGATCCCGATCGTCAGCGCGCCGGGCAGGGCGGCGGATGTCCGGTCGGCGCACCGCCCGCGTCGCCGCGCGGATGCCCGGCTTCGGATCGGGCGATGGACTTCGACATGTTCGACGGCCCCTACCAGCTCGACCCGGCCGAAGCCCTGCGCTGGTCGCGCCAGCAGGAACCGGTCTTCTTCGCGCCGAAGCTCGGCTATTGGGTTGTCAGCCGCTACGAGCATGTGAAGGCGGTCTTCCGCGATAACATCACCTTCTCGCCAGCGGTCGCGCTGGAGAAGATGACGCCCACCTCCGACGCGGCGAACGCCGTCCTCGCGCGCTACGGCTATGCGATGAACCGAACGCTGGTGAACGAGGACGAGCCCGCGCACATGGCCCGCCGCCGCGCGCTGATGCAGTCGTTCGAGCCGGCAGAGCTCGCGCACCACGAAGCCATGGTCCGGCGCCTGACGCGGAGCTACATCGATCGCTTGATCGATCGCGGCGAGGCTGACCTGGTCGACGACATGCTGTGGGAAATCCCGTTGACCGTCGCGCTGCACTTCCTCGGCGTGCCCGAGGAGGACATGAGCCGGCTGCGCGAATATTCGATCGCGCACACGGTCAACACCTGGGGACGGCCCAGGCCCGAGGAACAGCTGGCGGTGGCCGAGGCGGTCGGGAAGTTCTGGCAGTTCGCGGGCGATGTGCTGGACCGGATGCGGGCCGATCCCGAAGGGCCCGGCTGGATGCAATATGCAATCCGGCAACAGCGGGAATTGCCCGAGGTGGTCACCGATTCCTACCTCCACTCGATGATGATGGCGGGTATCGTAGCGGCGCACGAGACCACGGCGCACGCGGCGGCCAACGCCTTCAGGCTGATGCTCGAGCACCGCGGTGCGTGGGACGCGATCTGCGCCGACCCCTCGCTGATTCCGAACGCCGTGGAGGAATGCCTGCGCCATG
Organism: Sphingomonas sp. Root720; assembly: GCF_001428605.1. Lineage (GTDB taxonomy): Bacteria > Pseudomonadota > Alphaproteobacteria > Sphingomonadales > Sphingomonadaceae > Rhizorhabdus. The sequence goes on along the minus strand of NZ_LMID01000012.1, from coordinate 65,366 downwards.
CCGGGTCCGTCGTCGCCTGGCGCCGGATCGCCACCGTCGACGCGCGGATCGGGGAGGTCGACATTCCGGCCGGCGCCAGGCTGCTGATCGTCAGCAGCTCGGCCAATCACGACGAACGGCATTTCGACGATCCGGACCGCTTCGACATCCATCGGCACAACACCACCGATCATCTGACCTTCGGCTATGGCAGCCACCAGTGCATGGGGAAGAATCTGGCGCGCATGGAGATGCGCATTTTCTTCGAGGAGATCAGCCGCCGGATCCCGCATGTCGAACTGGTGCCGGACCAGAGCTTCACCTATCTTCCGAACACCTCGTTCCGGGGGCCCGATCATCTGCTGGTGCGCTGGGATCCGGCGCGGAATCCCGAACGGCACGATCGATCGGTCCTCGATAGGCACGCAGATTTTCCGATCGGTGCGCCGACGGCCAATGTCGGCGCGCGGGACATGCGCGTCACGGCGGTCGATCATGATGCCGACGATATCGTCACGATCACGCTCGAAGATGCCAGGGGACATCCGCTGCCCGCCTGGACGCCAGGCGCCCATATCGACCTGATGGTCGGGGACTATGTCCGCAAATATTCGCTCTGCGGCCGTCCATCCGATCGGAGCGGCCTGCAGGTCAGCATATTGCGCGATCGGAACGGGCGAGGCGGATCGGACCATATCCACGAGGCGGTCCATGTCGGCATGACGGTGCGGATGCGCGGGCCGAGGAACCATTTCCGGCTGGACGAGGGCTTCGACCGCTATCTGCTGATCGCCGCTGGTATCGGCATAACCCCGATCCTGGCGATGGCCGATCGGCTGAAGGAGATCGGCAAGGATTATGTGCTGCATTATGCGGTGCGATCGCGCGCGGCCGCCGGTCATCTCGCGCGGCTGATGCGCGATCATGCGGGCAGGGCGGTGCTCCACGCCAAGGCCGATGGCCAGCGGCTCGATCTCGAGCGGATCGTCCGGGACGATGCCGACGCCCGGATCTACGCCTGCGGGCCGGAGCGGCTGCTGGCGGCGATCGAGGCGCTCGTCGCGGATCGTCCCGACCGGCTCCACGCCGAACGCTTCGCCGTCGCCGGCAAGGGCGAGCGCACCGACGACCGACCCTTCGAGGTCGAGCTGCGCGACAGCGAACTCGCGATCGAGGTGAAGGCCGGCCAGAGCCTGCTCGAGGCAGCGCGCGCCATCGGGATCGACCTGCCCAGCGATTGCGAGGAAGGCCTGTGCGGTACCTGCGAGGTCGAGATCCTGTCCGGCGAGCCCGACCACCGCGACGCGGTGCTGACCGCGGCCGAGCGCGCCGCCGGTCGCCGCATGATGGCCTGCTGCTCGCGGGCGCGAAGCGGGAAGCTGGTCATCGCGCTGTGAGCCGCGATATGCGCGCCGTGCGCCACGGCCGCCGACGTCCGCGATCGCCGTCACCCGGCCGCGCCGTTGGTGGGCGTCTGTCGTAGGGAATCAATGACGGCAGGGGGGTAGCTTGAACCGCCCAACCCTACCGCCGCCTGTACCGAAAATACCAGACCTCATGGCCCTTGCTCCGGGCCTTGGCCTCGTAGCGCGTTTCGGGCCAGTCGTCGGGGCGGACGAGGAAGTCGGACGGATGCTCGCCTAGCCATTCGAAGTCGGGCGACTGGCCCATCACCATCATCGCCCAGCGGACATAGACGGGATGGTCGGTGCCGAAGCGGAACTCGCCGCCCGGCCTCATCTTGCGGGCGATCAGGCCGATCGGTCCGGCGTTCATGAAGCGGCGCTTGGCGTGGCGCGCCTTGGGCCACGGGTCGGGGTGGAGCAGCCAGGCCCGCTCGAGCGATGCGTCGGGCAGGCGCTCGAGCACCTCGATCGCATCGCCCATATGGATGCGGACATTGGCGAGGCCGAGTTCGTCGACCTTCATCAAGGCGCCGACAACGCCGTCGAGGAAGGGCTCGCAGCCGATGAAGCCGTGGCCGGGCCGCTGGCCCGCCTGCCAGGCCATATGCTCGCCTTTGCCGAAGCCGATCTCGAGTTCGAGCGGGCGATCCGCTCCCTCGGCGTCGCCGAACAGCGCGCCGGCGGTCAGGTCGCCCGCCGCCGGCACCGAGATTGCGGGCAGCAGCCGCTCGACCAGTTCGGACTGGCCCGGGCGGAGCTTATGTCCCTGGCGCCGGCCGTAGAGGCGGCGGATCGTCAGCGGGTCATTCATTGGGGGTCATTCAGCGGGGGTCATTCGTGCGACTTCATTCATCGATGCGGCTGATCTCGTAGACAGCGGCGGGCGGCAGGTTGCGGAGCGTGCTCGACAGGCGGCGTGCCTTGAGGCCGAGCCGGTCGAGCACGGGCCGGCGGATCGGGCTGATCGGGCTGTAGGTGAACTGGAAGAAGCGGCCGCCCGGGCGCATCAGCTCGAAGCAGCCACGCATGATCATCATCTGCTGGCGCGCGCCCATGTTGAGGATCGGCAGGCCGGAGATCGTCGCCCCGGCCAGCTCGCCGTCGAACAGTCCACGATGGCGGCGGACCCGCGCCGCGTCGCCGCGCAGCACCGTCGCCTGCGGGAAGCGCGCGGCGAGAAGGTTGGCGAAATCGGCTTCATATTCGATCAGGATGAGGTCCGACTGCTTGAGCCCGCGCGCGAGCAGCGCCTTGGTGAAGACGCCGGTGCCCGGACCCAGCTCGATCACCGGTGCCATCTCCGGCACGATCTCGGCAGTGATCAGCCGGGCAAGCGACGGACTCGAGGGCGCGACGGCGGCTATGCCGAGCGGGTCCTTCGCCCAGGCACGCAGGAAGGCTGCCAGATCGGACATGGGCATGCTCCGCGTCGCCATAGACGATGATGCCCTAGAGGGTCGTAGCTTCCGGTGGAAGAACTTTGCTGCACCGGCGACGATCGGCGGCGCTAAAGCGAAGCCTGGCCTGCCCCGCCCCGCAGGACGAAAGGGGGCGGGATGGCCCGCCCCCGTTCGACGTCAGGCGAGCGCCGCCTTGAGCTTGTCGACCAGATCGGTCCGTTCCCAGGGAAAGAAGTCGCCTTCGGCCTTGCGGCCGAAATGGCCATAGGCCGCGGTCTTCTGATAGATCGGCTTGTTGAGGCCGAGATGGGTGCGGATGCCGCGCGGGGTGAGCCGGCCCAGCTCCTCGATCCCCTGGATCGCGGTCTCGATCGCGGCGTCGGTCACGCCCTCGGCGCAGGTGCCATGGGTGTCGACATAGAGCGAAAGCGGCTCCGACACGCCGATCGCATAGGCGAGCTGGATCGTGCAGCGGCGGGCGAGACCGGCGGCGACGATGTTCTTCGCCAGATAGCGGGTGATATAGGCAGCCGACCGATCGACCTTCGTCGGGTCCTTGCCGCTGAACGCGCCGCCGCCATGCGGTGCCGCGCCGCCATAGGTGTCGACGATGATCTTGCGGCCGGTCAGGCCGGCGTCGCCGTCGGGGCCGCCGATCTCGAAGCTTCCGGTCGGATTGATGTGATAGACGGTCTGGTCGGACAGGAGCTCCGCCGGCAGAACGTCGGCCACCACCTTCTTCACATAGGCCTTGAGCTCGGCCTCGCCGGCGCCCTCGTCATAGCCCTTGCCGTGCTGGGTCGAGACGACCACCGCGGTCGCCGCGACCGGCTTGCCATTCTCGAAGCGCAGCGTGACCTGGCTCTTGGTGTCGGGCTCGAGGAAGGGCGCGGCGCCCGAATGGCGGTCGGCCGCCATCGTCTCGAGGATCTTGTGGCTGTAGTAGAGCGTCGCCGGCATCAGGTCCGGGGTCTCGTCGCAGGCGAAGCCGAACATGATGCCCTGGTCGCCGGCGCCTTCGTCCTTGTTGCCGCTGGCGTCGACGCCCTGGGCGATGTGCGCCGACTGGCCGTGCAGGTTGTTCTCGAAGCGGAAGCTCTGCCAGTGGAAGCCGTCCTGCTCGTACCCGATGCGCTTGACCGTCTCGCGGACGGTCTTCTCGATCTCCTCCTGCGCGCCGGCGGCCCAGGCGCCATCCTCATAGACGCCCTTGCAGCGGATTTCGCCCGCCAGCACGACGAGCTGGGTGGTCGTCAGCGTCTCGCACGCGATGCGCGCCTCGGGGTCCTTCGACAGGAACAGGTCGACGATCGCATCGGAGATCTGGTCGGCGACCTTGTCGGGATGGCCTTCGGACACGCTTTCGGAGGTGAAGAGATAGTTGCTACGCATGGATATCGATGAGCCTTCTTGGAATGACCGTCGCCCGATACCGCGCGAACGGAAATAAGGATATAAAGACTTCGTTATATGCCCCTTAGCGGCGCTTGAGCGCGATGGCAATTCCGGCTGCGATCAGCAGCGCCGAGAACAGCAGTGGCAGCAGGTTGCCGAAGCGCGCGAAGGGCGTGGCCGGGCGGGGCGCGGGCAGCGCCGCGTCGATCGCCCCCGGCTTGTGCCAGGCCAGGCTGTGCAGCAGCCGGCCATCGGCATCGACCACCGCCGAGATGCCGGTCGGTGTCGAGCGGATCACGGGAATCCCTTCTTCCACCGCGCGCAGCCGCGCCTGGGCGAGGTGCTGCGGCGGGCCCCAGCGGCCGAACCAGGCATCGTTCGACGGATTGAACAGGAAGTCGGGACGGTTGCCTGGATCGACAACCTGGCCCGAGAAGATGATTTCGTAGCAGATCTGGATGCCGGCCTTGCCGAAGCCGGGCACGGTGACCGTCGCCGGGCCGGGGCCCGACCAGAAATCGATGGAGCCGGGCACGAGCCGCGACAGGCCGATCGCCGACAGGATCGTCCGCGCCGGCAGATATTCGCCGTAGGGGACGAGGTGCGCCTTGTCGTAGCGTGCGAAGATATGGCCGCGCGCATCGAGCCCGAACAGGCTGTTGTGCGCGCCGATCAGTTCGCCCGCCTTGTCGAAGATCAGCGTGTCGCCGCCCAGCAGGATCCGGTCGTGGGGACCGAGCAGGGCCGCGATCCGTGCCCGCGCCTCGGGATCGAGTTCCAGGAAGTCGGCGGTCGCCGCTTCGGGCCAGAGGATCAGGCGCGGGTTCGGGCCCGGCTTGCCGGTGAGCTCGCTCAGCCGCCGGAAATTGGCGAGCTGAAGCTTCGGGTCCCATTTCTCGTTCTGGTTGATGTTGGGCTGGACGACCAGCAGCCGCGGCGCGGTACGCGGCGGCAGCGGGCGCAGCAGCCAGGCCGACAGGATCTGCGCCAGCATCGCGACGAGCAGCGCCCAGCCGACCCGCTGCCAGCGCTGGCGCTTCGTTCCCGGCAGGAAAGCGAGCAGCCAGATGCCGGACAGCAACACCATCCAGCCCGACAGCCCATAGGTGCCGACCAGCCGGGTCAGCCCGATCCAGGCCGGTTCGGCCGTCGTCGGCGCTACGATGATCGCGGCGAGCGGGTTCCAGGCGAAGCCGGTGAAGGCGACGCTGCGCAGATATTCGGCAGCGATCCAGCAGCCCGCAAAGAGCGGGATGAAGGCATAGGGGCTGGGTAGGGCGGCCGGCGCTGTCGGCGGCGAAGGCTCCATCCCGGCCGGGATCAGCCCCTTGAGCTTGTCGAGACGCCGCTCGCGCTCGATCCGGATGCGCCGCGCCTCGACCAGCAGGGGCAGCCGGTGCAGCGCCCAGGCGCCGAGCCCCGCCAGCATCGGGAAGACCGCGAGATAGAGCGCAAGCACGAAGACCGCGATGAAGCCGAGCCAGTGCGGCATCGCATCCTGGAAGGTGAAGGCGGTGGCGATCCAGTTGTTGCCGAAGGCGAAATGGCCGACGCCGAAGCACCAGCCGCGCCAGGCAACGTCGCGCGCGCGCGTCGCGCGCATCAGCAGTCCCATCAGCCCGGCCATGCACAGCAGGGTGACGAACCACCAGCTGAGCGGCGCGAAACCGAGCGCGGACGCGAGCCCCAGACCGAATGCGATCGCCGGGTATTTGAACGAGATAAGTTTGCGCATCACCCAGCTTGGACCGTCAGGAGGGCCTCCCATATCGCGGCGGCCATAGCCGCGTGAAGAGGCGCGGTCGCCCGGAGTCGAAAAAATGCGGGAGGGGTCCGCTTGACAGCGCATCGGGTGCCACACATATGCCTGTTGGCACTCGCCATCGGTGAGTGCTAAAAGTTTCCAGTCTGAGGGATTCGGCGGGCCGACCCGGTCGTCGCCGAGGGATTGTTAGAAAGGGTGAAGCGCATGAGTTTCCGTCCGCTGCACGATCGCGTGCTTGTCCGCCGCGTGGAAGCCGAGGAAAAGACCGCTGGTGGGATCATCATCCCCGATAGCGCCAAGGAGAAGCCGCAGGAAGGCGAAGTCGTCGCCGTCGGTGGCGGCGCCAAGGCCGAGGATGGCAAGGTGACCCCGCTCGACGTCAAGGCCGGCGACAAGATCCTGTTCGGCAAATGGTCCGGCACCGAGGTCAAGATCAACGGTGAAGACCTGTTGATCATGAAGGAATCCGACATCCTGGGAATCGTCGGCTAAGCCACCAACATAGTCCGTCGTTCCGGCGAACGCCGGGATCTCCCTTCGCCGGGGACGGAAAAGGAACCGAGATCCCAGCTTCCGCTGGGTGACGCGATAGAAAGAAGGAATTCAGATCATGGCAGCGAAAGACGTCAAGTTTTCGCGCGACGCCCGTGAGCGCATCCTGCGCGGCGTCGACATCCTCGCCGACGCGGTGAAGGTCACGCTGGGCCCGAAGGGCCGCAACGTCGTCATCGACAAGTCGTTCGGCGCCCCGCGCATCACCAAGGACGGCGTCACCGTCGCCAAGGAAATCGAACTTAAGGACAAGTTCGAGAACATGGGCGCGCAGATGGTCCGCGAAGTCGCTTCGAAGACCAACGACATCGCCGGCGACGGCACCACCACCGCCACCGTGCTCGCCCAGGCGATCGTCCGCGAGGGCATGAAGTCGGTCGCGGCCGGCATGAACCCGATGGACCTGAAGCGCGGCATCGATCTTGCCGTGATCAAGGTCGTCGAGGACCTCAAGAAGCGTTCGAAGCCGGTTGCCGGCACCAATGAAGTCGCCCAGGTCGGCATCATCTCGGCCAATGGCGACACCGTCGTCGGCGAGAAGATCGCCGAGGCGATGGAGCGCGTCGGCAAGGAAGGCGTGATCACCGTCGAGGAAGCCAAGGGTCTCGATTTCGAGCTCGACGTCGTCGAGGGCATGCAGTTCGACCGCGGCTACCTGTCGCCCTACTTCATCACCAATCCCGAGAAGATGCTGGTCGAGCTCAACGATCCGTACATTCTCATCCACGAGAAGAAGCTGTCGAACCTTCAGTCGATGCTGCCGATCCTCGAGGCCGTGGTGCAGTCGGGCCGTCCGCTCCTCATCATCGCCGAGGACATCGAGGGCGAGGCTCTTGCCACGCTCGTCGTCAACAAGCTGCGCGGCGGCCTCAAGGTCGCGGCCGTCAAGGCACCCGGCTTCGGCGACCGCCGCAAGGCGATGCTCGAGGACATCGCGATCCTGACCCAGGGCGAGATGATCTCGGAAGATCTCGGCATCAAGCTCGAGAGCGTCACCGTCGGCATGCTCGGCACCGCCAAGCGCGTCACGATCGACAAGGACAACACCACCATCGTCGATGGTGCCGGTGCGTCCGACGCGATCAAGGGCCGGGTCGACGCGATCCGTCGCCAGATCGAGAACACCACCAGCGACTATGACAAGGAGAAGCTCCAGGAGCGTCTTGCCAAGCTCGCCGGCGGTGTTGCCGTGATCAAGGTCGGCGGCTCGACCGAAGTCGAGGTCAAGGAGCGCAAGGACCGCGTCGACGACGCGCTGCACGCGACCCGCGCGGCCGTCGAGGAGGGCATCGTCCCCGGTGGCGGCACCGCGCTGCTGTACGCGACCAAGGCGCTGGACGGCCTCAAGGGCGTCAACGACGACCAGACCCGCGGCATCGACATCATCCGCAAGGCGATCCAGGCGCCGGTGCGCCAGATCGCGCAGAACGCCGGTCATGACGGTGCCGTCATCTCGGGCAATCTGCTGCGCGAGAATGACGAGACCAAGGGCTTCAATGCCTCGACCGACGTTTACGAGAACCTCGTCGCCGCCGGCGTGATCGACCCGACCAAGGTCGTTCGCACCGCGCTGCAGGACGCGGCCTCGGTCGCCGGCCTGCTCATCACCACCGAAGCGGCGATCTCCGAATCGCCCGAGGACAAGCCTGCCATGCCCATGGGCGGCGGCATGGGTGGCATGGGCGGCATGGGCGGCATGGACTTCTAAATACGGAGCGATCGCAGCGGACGGGTCACCTGTCCGCTGCGATGGTGAGTATGAGGAGATCCGCCGGCCATCCGGTCATCGGAACAGGAAGGGCCCGGGGAGCGATCCCCGGGCCCTTTCCTTTGGACGGTCGCATCACAAGCGCATCGCTGGAAACGCATCGCTGCCGCAGCGAAGGCCCGGCTGACGCTTATGGCCTTTGAGCGTCGCGCACCGGGGGCAGCGCGTTGCAGATGTCGAGCGCTCCGGCCGGCCGGATGAAGAATTCGTCCTTGCGGTTGGCGCGCGCGGCCAGCCAGTCGGCGAAGCTCGCCGAATCGCTGCGCATCAAGTCGAAGGCCGGGCGTTCGGCTTCGGGCATGTCCGCAGCCAGGCGCGCGGCCGCGATCGCCGGACGCGGCGTCCCGTCCTTGTAGAAGCCGAGCGCCTCGGTTCCGCGCGGCAGCGCGCTCAGCGCCTCCATCCCCGACAGCACCCGGCCGACGACTGCGATGTTGCGGTCGAGATGGCGCGGACCATGGCCGATCACCGTGTAGAGTTCCGCTCCGGTCCCGGTATCGGGCGCGATGTTCCGCCCCACGCCGACCATGCCGTAGCAGTGCGGCAGCCAGGCGAGCTGGCCGTCGCTCGCCGCCGGCCATCCGCCGGCATGGCCGGCCTTGTCGGCATAGGCGTCGCGGAACGGCATCGCGCGGAAACCGAGCCCTTCGAGGCGGCGCGCATATTCCGCGGGCGGGCTTGCGGCGATGCCTTCGGGAAGCGGCTTCTTCTCGGTCGCATCGCCCCATTGGGTGACATAATTGTCCTGCACGCGGTTGACCGTGGTACCCGCGAACCAGCCGCTGCGCACCAGCCTGCGGATATTGGCGACATGGACCGGCGCGAAGGCGGGCGCGAGGGCGATGACGACCCGCCGGCCATTGTCGAAGTCGATGACCAGCAAATCCTCGGCCGGGATCGCCGCCCATGCCCCGGCCGGCGCCTGCGCGACGATGTCGGCCGAGGACAGCGGCCGCGCGGGCGGAGAGGCCGCGACAAGCGGCGCGGCGGCGAGCAGTACCGCCGAGAGCGACGGAAGGGCGATGCGGAGGCGGTTCGTCATGCCGCCATGATACATGCTCCAACGCCTTGCGGAACCCTTCGCCACCCGCTAGGGAACCGGCCTTCCAGAGCATGCGGAGCGGTGGCCGAGTGGTCGAAGGCGCTCGCCTGGAAAGTGAGTATACGGCAAAACCGTATCGAGGGTTCGAATCCCTCCCGCTCCGCCACGGACCTCTCCACAGCGGTCCGCAAAAGGACCACTGGGGTCGACCTTTTCTTCCTGAATACTGACACTTAGAAGATTGGTTCGGCCTCGGCCGTCCATGCCCGTCCATGCCAATCCAGTGACTCGGAAGGCCCGAAACGAGGTGTCGCCGGTCGAAAAACGAGGTATCTCAGGAGACCGAGCCATGCTCACTGACACCAAGGTCCGAACCGCCAAACCGCGGCCGAAACCGCACAAGATCGCCGATGCCAACCGCCTGTTCCTCCTTGTTGCCCCCGGCGGCGGCGGGACGAAGTCTGTGGGGCTCCTGCCGGCCAATATACGCCGTGCAAGTGCAACGCCGAAATGTCGGCTTTGCAGAGGATCGTGTTGAAAAATGCGCTCTTGAAGTAGCGGTGACGTCTGATTCACTCCTGTCGGTCGGTGGGAGATGAGCGGATGATGGGCGAGCGAACCATGTCGCAGGAGGCGCTGTTCTACAGCTTCAACCTGGAGCGGCACGTGCCGGCGGACCACCTCCTGCGCTCGATCGACCGCTCCGTCGACCCGTCGGATCTGCGCGAACAGCTGCGCCCCTTCTATAGCGAGACGGGTCGTCCCTCGATCGATCCCGAGCTGATGCTGCGCATGCTGATCATCGGCTATTGCATGGGCATCCGCTCCGAGCGCCGGCTGTGCGAGGGAGTGCATGGGAACCTGGCCTATCGCTGGTTCTGCCGGCTCGGGCTGGAGGGCAACGTACCCAACCACTCGACCTTCTCCAAGAACCGGCACGGCAGGTTCCGCGACAGCGACCTGCTTCGCCGGCTGTTCGAGACAACAGCGGCGCGCTGCATCGCCGAGGAGCTGGTGGGCGGCGAAGGCTTCGCGGTCGATGCCAGCCTGATCCGGGCCGACGCCAGCCGGCAGCATGTCGTCGATCATGCCGGGCAGCTGCCGCCGGCCAGCGCCAGCCAAGCGGTGTGGGAATATCTGGCCGTGCTTGACGATGCGGTGTTCGGCGGCGCGACGCCGGTGCCGCCCACGCAACTGGCGGTGGCCGATCCGGCGGCGCGGTGGACAGCTGCGTCGCGCGACCGGGCCTTCTTCGCCTATTCGACCAACTATCTGATCGACCTCGACCTCGACCTCGACCATGCCGTGATCGTCGATCTGGAGGCGACCACCGCCAGGCGCGGGGGCGTTCCCGAGGTGGACTGACTACCAAGGTCCACATGCTGGCCGACGCGCTCGGCCGCCCGCTACGCTTCATCCTCACGCCCGGCCAGACAGGAGACATCACTCAGGCCCCGGCCCTGCTCGCATCTCGCACGCAGACCAGGACGGCTTATGCCGATTTGACGGAGGCGCGATCGGCTGCGACTATCGCGGCATGACCGTGCAGAATGCCTTGTTGTTTCTTTCCGTCGCCCGCGCGGACGAGGTGTTGCGATCCGATCTCCGGGCTCGGCAGGACGATGTCGGCGCGCTGTTCCGCCTGGCCGGGGAGCGCGGCCTGGACTTCGATGAAAACGATCTGCAGCAGGCGTTTCGACACGACTGGGCGCTGAGGGCGCTGCGGGAACGCAAAGCGCCCGTAGCCGTCAGCGACCCGCCCGTTTCCAGCGCTCGAAGCACCCCAGCGCGTCCAACACCGTCGCGGTCGTAAAGCAGCGGCGATTGTCGATCGCCTGTACGATGTCTCCCTGCCGGTTCGGGATCGCAAGCGCAGCCGAGGCGCACCAGGAGCCATCCACGCGCTGTGTGGCCAGCAACCCGTCTACCAGACGCTCGATATGTCCGCCTCCGTCAAGCGGCCTCAACAATAGCGCGCGCAGCGCGCATGCGGCCTCGAACGGGCGCTCGTGCAGCCAGTCGGCGGCTCCTCCCGGCGCCTCCAGCCAAGCTGTCGTCGCTGCTACCGCGCGCCGCACCCGGTCTTCGTCGCCCGCGCCCCCCTGCGCCGCCAGCGCTTCGGCTGCCAGCGCGGTGGCATAGCGATCACTCTCCCACCAATAGCCTTGCCAGCCACCATCCATCCCTTGGATCGCACGCAAATGGGCTAGTGCCTCAGGGCCCACGCCCGGCACGTGCGCCGCTGCCGCCGTGACGCAGCCATGGGCATCGTACCAAGCCGGGTTGACCGCCTTGCCATCGGACCAGCCCGCATAGACGTCCCTGCGATAGGTGGCGAATCCGCCGCCCTCCTGCATGTGTCGACGAAGAAATTCGGTCGCTTCCGACGCCTCCGGTGTATCGCCCCTGTCGAGCGCAGAGGCCAGGCGCAGGCCCCAGATGGTACTGTCGGCATCCGCTGGCTGGAGGAAGTTCCATCCCCAGCCATGGCGGACGCGGGCTTTCAGCAAATGCCATGCGCGCAACGCGGCAGCACGGCCATCGGGATCGCCCCCGCAGTATAGCATATGGGCTATATAGGCTGTCACCCATTCGTCGGCTGGCCCCTCGGAAAAGCCGTCATAGTCCAGCCACCAGCCTGCCTGATTGCGTGCCGCGATCAGGAAGGCGGTGGCGGCCTCTAGGGCCGCATGCGCCTCTGCCGTGGCCGTGCGGAGCGGGGGTTCCCTCTCGAGGGCGGCTGGGGAGTGGACGTCGATGAACCCGAAATATCCCTTTGCGGGTGCCTGCTGCCCGGGGGCGATGGTCACCTTGACGTGGCTAATGCGGCAGTCGAGCCAGCGGGAGCCAGCTTCGGCGCGCAGCAGGGCGTCCGTGATGAGTGCTTCCGGCCAGTGGCGCGACGACAATGGGGTGAGCCTGGCGGGCCAGGCAAGCATCTGGTCCCGGCGTACAGGCGTACACAAGTCCTCCTCCACCAGCGTGTCGAACAGGCTGCGCCATCGCGGATCATTGGCGGCGGGCTCGCCCACGAAGCATTCCAGCCCGATGTCTGGCGTGAGCCCATCGGCAAGGGTGAGCGCGAGGCGGATCCGGTCCGCATGGGCGAACAGCCGGTCGATCCGGGCCACCGTGCTGTTGATAGGCCCGGGCCAGCCGGATCGGGTAAGCAGGGCATGGATGCCATCGGGGGGAACCCCTTCCACGATCAGCCTCAGCGGGGCGCCCCCCCGCCCCAGCATAAAGCCCAGATGGGACAGGCGCGCATCCGGCTCGCATGCCGCGAGGCAGCGCTGAAGGGCCTCCAGCCGGGCGGGCGGAAGGCGGATGTCGAAGCCTTCGAGAACCCGAGCAACGGCGGCGGAGGAGGGGTCGCCGAGCTTGACGAACACCGACAAGGGGGGCGCCGCCGAGGCTTCTTCCGCCGGAGCATCGAGCTCGAGCCAATATTCCAGGACGTCATCCGCGATCATGGGGAGCGCGGCGGCCAGCCGCTGCCAAGCCTTGCCCTGCGGCTGGGTCCGGTCGATCCATCGCGTCAGGCGGGCGATCTCTTCCTGGCCCTGGATCCGTTGTTGCAGGTCGATCGCTCCATCCCCTGCGAGAGAGACCTCAAGGCCTGCGGTGGCGACGGCGGGCAGGTGCTCGGCCATCCATTCGAGACGGTCGGAGCCGGGCCATCCGCGCTCGGCCAGCACGAAGCGCAATATCGGCGCCAGACTCTGCACCGTCACGCGCCCAGCGCGGCGGTCAGAGCGGGCAACATGTCCCAGCGGCGGGGGTAATGGATTTCGAACATCGGCACCCGCGCCGCGACCGCTCGCAGCGCGTCGAACCGGGCCTGCGTCAAAAGCCGAGTGAAGCCTTGCGGATACCAGCAGTTGACCAGCCGGGGCAGCGCACGTGCCGGCGGAAGCGGGGTGACAGCCACGCTATCGCCATCAGCTGCCTGCCCCAGCAGATAAAGTGCATCCAGATGGGGATCCGGCAGGGACAGGGAGAGATCGCGGTCAGAGACATCCCAAAGCAGCTTTTCTATCCACGGAGCAGTCGCCAAGGAGGGCCCGGTTCCCACGATTCGAGAGCTCGCGGCGGCGCCCAGCCGCGCGTTGGTGCAACCCCGCGCCACCGAAAACGCGTCCCCGCTTGCCAGCAGGGCGGCGATATCATCGGAGACCAGCGTCCCGCCCGCCGCCACCAGCGCGGCTGCGGCCGTGGACTTGCCTGCACCGCTGTCGCCGAGCAACGCAATGGTCCGACCATTTACCGACACGACCGATCCGTGCAGGCACGTGACGCCGCGCCGGTGGAGCAACAAGCCGAGCCCGATACCGACCAATACCGTCGGGACGAACTCCAGCTTCGCCGCCGAGCAGATGACCGCGATGCGATCGTTGGACGGGCTGATCACGAGTTGCAATTCGCGCCGCCATTCGATGTACAGGGCGCCGTCTTCGGTTTCGCCCAGGCGGGCGGCTCCCGGGCCGGCAGACGAGATGGGGATCGCTCGCGCAGCCGCACGCCACACCCCTTCTCCCTCCCAGACGATGGTTACGTCCGGCACTTGTGCGGGAGTAAGCGGAAGCGCTCCGGGTAGTGGGAAGGGGCTGTCTATCGTGAGGCCATAGAGGCGGCTGCAGTGCGAGGTCATCGGTGAAGGCCCTGCTGGCGGTCATACCAGTCGATGAACTTTGCAAAGCGCCCGCCGACCAGGACCATGGAGAACATTTGGCGCTGCCACCCGTGGCGGTCGGTGGGGACAATCCGGTCGAGCGCGCCGAGGAAACGCGTGCGATCGACATAATCCCAACATCGTGGCGACGCCGCGGTCTCCGCCCAGTGGCGCAAGGCCGGCCGCGCAGCGGCGCAATGAGCCGCGAGCGCGGGGTCGAAGGCCGGTCCCTTGTCGGGCCGCAGGCGCACCATCTCGGGCAGGATACCGGCCGTAGCGCGGCGCATCAAGCTGCGCGGTTGCCCGTCCCGATGCAGCTCTTCTTCGGGAAGCGCGCGGACAAGGGCGATCAGCCGGGTGTCGAGCAGCGGAAAGCGCAGATCCTGGCCGAAGGCCTCGGCAAAGATTCGACGCATGCCGGGTAACAGGCGTTCGAGATGCCCCGGTTCCAGGATGAAATCCATTTCATCATGCGGAAGCTTGCGGAGCTTCCGCGTTATCGACGACTTCGGCCGCCGCCCTTCGCGCGCGACGACCCGGCGGATGAGCGCCGGCGCGGCGCAGTCTCCGTCCTTCGCCGGAGCGGGCCACAGGCGGAAGCACCAGCCTGCCAAGGGCCGCGCGACATGATTGCGCAACAGGCGCCACCATCCGGTACCGTGCATCCGCCGCATCCGGCGCAATTCGCTCAGGGCCTTGCCGAACCGTCCGCGCCGCAGGTGCAGTTCCGGAGTCGGCACGCCGACGGCGGAGATGAAAAAATCGCCACCAAAGCCGCTCAGGACGATGTCGGCTCCATGCGCCTGCCCGGTCCTGCCGAGTATGTCCTCGGCATGGGTGACGGTGCTGTGATGGGGTTCGCCCAGATGATCGAACCAGCGGGGAAGCGCACCGAAGGGGTCCGCCTGTTCTGGAAGGACGACCCAGACGGGATCGATATTGTCTTCCTGCTCCAGCACAGCCTCGATGAATCGCCGCTCGTCCGACTCGGGGCCGACATGGCCCGTAGGGAGGACCGAGCATAGGGCCAGGAGGCGGCGTCCCTGCTGCTTCAGCCGCCTGGCAGCGATACAGGCGATGGCTGTCGAGTCCAGCCCGCCGCTGAGATGCACTGCGATCGTCCTTCCCTTGGTCAGGTGCGAATCCACCACGTCGACCAGCAGCGAGCGCAAGGCCTCGGCGGCATCAGCTTTCCCGGGCGAACATGGCGCGACCTCCTCCCAGGGCGCGGGCAGGGGGGCGAGCGATAGCGTTCCCTGCTCCAGCGTCAGGCTATGCCCACCGGGCAGGCGTCGGACTGAAGCATGATAGGTTTCGTTCGCGGGACCGGTGCCGTCGAAGCAGAGCGTGCGGCAAATCGCTCCCTCGTCGAGGGCGCGCGGCATCCAGGGCAGGGCCAGCAGTGCGGGCAGGGTCGATGCGAAGGCGAAGAGGCCGTCCTGCGCCGCGTAGAAAAGCGAGCAGCTTCCCAGATGCGAACGACGCAGGACTAGGCGGCGCGCCTCGCGTGACCAGCTGGCGAGCGTAAAGTCCCCGCCCCATGCGCTCGCGGCGATATCCTGCGGCAGCGGGTCTGTGGCCCTGACGCCATCGCGCGTATCGATATGGCCATCGCACAGCAAAAGCGTGCTATCGCAGTGCGTCACGCGATCGTCATTGCCGAGAAAGACAGCGTCAGCGCCGACGCGCTGGGTCTGTAGTGTCCGTCCGGAAGACGCTGCAAGCGCCGCAATCCATTCGTCCGGGATGGTCAGGGCATCGTGCCTGACGATCCCTGCGATGAAGCTCATTCCGATGGATGCGCGGCGCCGGCAGTCTCTGCCTGCTCGATCACGACATGCGACGCCACGAGCTTCTCGAGGAAGGCCCGCACGTCGAGGATGCATTGGTCCCGCTCGACCCGATAGGCAGCGATGACCGCATCGACGATCTCGGACTCCGAGCGTGGTGTCTCGAGCATGTGCCAGATGACGCCGCCAATGCCGGCGATCTCGTAATAGGAGCCATCCTCGATGTTCATGAGCATGAACTGGCCGTCCAACTCCGTCCAGAGCGCGCTCTGGCTTCTCACGAACATGGAAGATCCTTGTGAATGGCTGAATTAGGGATGGGCTGAGCGGGGGATCGGACCGTCAGGCAACGCAGCACGTCATTGCCTCGGAGGGATGATGCGACTTGCGAGTCGTCCCTCGATGTGCCCCACCGCATATCGAGAGTGGAACGCCTCAGGAATATCCGCCGTCGCTGCCGCTGTCGTTGCCGTTGCTGAGCGTCACGTCGGCAATCTTGCCCGCGTCGATCAGCTCGGGCTTCACATAGACGAGCCGCGAATCCTCGGAAGGCTCACGGTCATTATTGATTAGATTGTCCATGATATGTCCTCCCAAGGCCCTGTTCCTTGCGCGGCATCGCTTAGCACCGCCACGCGACCAAGACAACCGCGGCGGGCTCAACGCCTTCAGCTTTCAGCGAAAAGAAACACCAAGGCTTTGCGCGCCAGGGCTTCGAGCGCGGCTGGAACGTCGAACGCCGGCAACGCTTCGGCGATCCGCCGCACGGTGAGCGAGTCCTCGACGAGCAGCAGCGCGAGCACCGCGCGTTCCGGCTCGGGAAGCGCGCCATGCGGACCGTCCCCCGGCGTTAGCGGGACCCTGCGCCGAAGGGCGGGCTGCACGATCATGTCGGGCGCGATGGCCTGGCCGAGCCCGAGCGAGAAGGGGCGGAAAGCCGCGCGTTCGCGATCGGCTTCGACCAGGAAGCTGTCGATGTCCAGGGTGTCGACCAGCCGGTGGAAGGCGGCCCGAAGCGCGGCCTGATGCGCGCCGCGTTCCTGCCGGTCGCCAATTACGGGCAGATATTGCCGCCCGATATCCTCGTTCGACAGCGCACGTCCCAGCCATGCCAGCATATCGGCGCCCGTCGGCGGACTCATGCTCACGGTCAGGTGGAGCGAATTCGGTCCTTCCACCTGCGCGCGGTGGACATCGCCGCGCGGCAGGTACAGCAGGTCGCCCGGTTCCAGCACGCCCTCCCATTCCGCTGGCGGCAACGCCTCCGGTCCGGCAAAGGTCCGGCCCACCACCGGGTAGCGTTCCGCCTGCCCATAGCACCACCATCGCTTGCGCCCCTGCAACTGCAGGATAAGCACATTGTGCCCGTCGAAATGCGCCTTGAAGGCACTTTCGCGGTTGAAGCTGGCATAGGCATTGCTGTGCGTGTTGCAGCGCAGATAGCGCTCGACCATTGCATTCATCGCGGCGATGGCGGGCACCTGCCGCTCCACACCGTTGAACACCAGGCTGGCCCCCTGAGCGCACAGTGCCTGAATCGCATCGGGGGCCAGCCCGCCGGTACCGGCGCTGACCATCTCGATGGGCAGGGGGCGGCCCTGGCGGGCGATGGTTACCTGGCCCGCCCGCAGCGCCTCCGCGGTGATCAGGGTGCCGAGCGTTTCCCACGGCAACAATCGCGAAAAGGCCTCGGTGCGCCCGGTTTGGCGATGCAGGCGGCGTTCCTGCCTCGCGGCCTCGGCGATATCGGCAGGGTCGATCGGGCGAAAGAATTCCAGGAGGGCTGCGCTGGGCTCCATCCCGTCCACCTAACGCGAATGCCACCCCAAGGCCAGCGGAGCTGCAGACACGTCAATGGCGGGCAAACGCTTTGCGGGCTATTGCGGAATATCCTAGTGCACCAGCTCACCTGTCGGAGCGCAAACCCTAAATGGCATCGTCCAAATCCGTTTATGTCCTGGGGCTTGGTTTGTCGCACAACGGTGCCGCCTGCCTGCTGAAGGATGGACGCGTCGCGGTTGCGATCGAGAAGGAGCGGCTGACCAAGGTCAAGAATGACGGCGGCAACGATGCTCTTGCGATCGCCTATTGCCTGAACGCAGCCGGCATCGGCTGGGACGAGATCGCGCTGGTCGTGCAGAACGCCAATTTCGGCAGCTTCGCCTATGGCAATCACTGGTATCGCGGCGCGCGGACGATCCCGGAAGGGGTGCCGGTGGAAACGATCTCCCACCATCTCGCCCACGCGTGCAGCGCCTTCTACCTGAGCCCGTTCGACACGGCGGCGGTTCTGACAGTTGACGGATGCGGCAACGCGTTCGAGGATTGCATGGATCTCGATGGCGCGATCCTGCCCGAACGGCCCGAAGGCGAAATGGCGGCGCTCTGGTTCGAAAAGGACAGCTATTACGCCGCCTCCGGCACCGGGATTCAGTCGGTCTTCAAGGATTTTTCGCCGCTCGGCCGCTTTCAGTGCGACTATCCGATGCACCCCGACACCACGCGCCATTCGATCGGCGGCGTCTATGCCGGGGCCAGCCGCTACGTCCTGGGAAGCACCAGTGACCTCGGCAAGCTGATGGGATTGGCGCCCTATGGACAGCCTGGTGGCTTTCGCCACCGCATCTTCGACATTCGCGACGGACGGCTGTTCGTCGATTATGGCTGGATGCAGGATTTCCGCGCGCGGATGCATTCGGCGGCGGACTTCAAGGCGCGATTCCAATATTTCGCCGATGTCGCGCACATGGTGCAGGGCGAGGTCGAGCGCGCTCTGGTCGAGCTGGCGCGTGCGCGCCACGCTCTGCATCCCAGCCCCAATCTGTGCTTTGCGGGCGGGGTGGCGCTCAATGCTGTCGCCAACACGCGGATCCTCCAGGAAACCCCGTTCGAACAGATGTTCGTGCCGCCCGCCGCGGACGATTCCGGATTGGCGCTCGGCTGCGCCTATCATGGCTGGCATGGCATCCTGACGGGCGAGCCGGCGCGCCATGACGGCTCCCCGTTCCTCGGGCGCAGCTACGACGGCGATACCATGCAGATCGAGCGCGCTTTGCAGGTGGCCGGCGACGACCTGATCATCACGCGGCCCGCCGACCCTATAGAGGCAATGGCCGAACTGCTCGCCGAGGGCAGGACGGTGGCATGGCACCGCGGCGGTGCCGAATTCGGTCCCCGCGCCTTGGGTCATCGCAGCATCCTGGCCGATCCCCGCCGTGCCGAGCTGCGCGATTACATCAATGCCCAGGTGAAGTTTCGCGAGGACTTCCGTCCTTTCGCGCCGGCCGTGCTGGCCGAGGACGCGGCGACCTATTTCGAGCTGGATCGCGACAGCCCCTACATGCTGTTCGTCGTACCGGTGCGGGAGGCGTGGCGCAGCCGCATCGGCGCGGTCGTGCATGTCGATGGCACGGCGCGGGTGCAGACGGTGCGCCGGGAAACGGACGAGACATTCCACGCCCTGCTCACGGCGTTCAAGGCGCGTAGCGGCATCGGCATGCTGCTCAACACGTCGCTCAACCGCCGGGGGCAGCCTATCGTCGAGACCCCGGTTGAGGCGGCCGAGCTGTTTCGCGACACCGGGCTGCACGCGCTGGTGGTCGGTCCTTACCTGGTGCGGAAACAGCCATGAGCGCCCCGGCCCTGCCATTCGGTCCGGGCGCGCCCGGTGCCGACTACGCACGCGATCCCTTTCCCGACCTTGCCCGCCTGCGGGATGTGGCGCCCCGCTATCATGCCCCGGAACGCGATGCCTGGTTCTTTTCGGCGCGTGCGGACATCGCGGCCCTGCTGCGCGACGATCGCCTCGGCATCACGCAGGGCACGTCCTTCGCAGATCGCTCCGATCCGTTCCGTGCGACGGTGGTGCGGCGGCTGCGCGGGTGGTTCGCATCCTCCGGTCCGTTGCTCGCGCAGACCGTGTCGACCGCGCTCGACGACTGTCTGGCGACAGTCGCGGCGCATGCGGAAGGCGATCTCGTTCCCCTTCTCGCCCAGGCTCTTCCGACGCGGGTGATGGCATCGCTGCTCGGTATCCCCGCATCCGACCTGCCCGCGCTTCAGAAGGTCTCCGAGGGACTGATACAGGGCTTCGATCTCGAATGGGACGGACGTCCGGCCCTCGCAGCTCCGGCGTCGCGGGTGCTTGCCCTGTACTTCCAGAAGCATTGGCGCGGCGCGCCGGCGACCGAGCTGATGGCGTTGCTGCGTACCACGCAGGCGGAGTTCGACCTGCCGCAGGCCAGCATGGTCGATACGTGCAGCAAGCTGTTCTCCGCCGGCACCACTACTACCGCCGCCTGCATCGCCAATATTCTGGCACGGCTGATAGAGGCGGCAGAGGCGCCCCATGGCTCGGGCGAAATTCCAGGGGTCGAAGAACTGTTGCGGCTCGACACGCCGTTGCTCGCGCTCAAGCGAGTAGCCCTCGCGGAGTTGCGGCTGGGTGAGGCCGTAATCCGGCCGGGTCAAAAGGCTTATCTCCTGGTCGGCTCGGCGCATCGGGCCTCCGAAGGAGAAGCGCCGGCGCCGTCGCTGACCTTCGGACTGGGGCGCTATCATTGTCTCGGCGCGGCGCTGGCGCGGCTCGAGATCGGGGCGCTGCTCGATCCCATGCAGAAGCTGGCCGCAGGGATGCGCCTGTCCGGTCCCATCCAATGGCGCGAATCCTGGCTGCTGCACGAAGCGCGATCCATTCCGTTTACGACCCACGGAGTATCTTGATGCCGACCGAATATCAGCAGACCCTGACCGGGTCCTATGACCGCTTTTTTCGGGATGGCTCGCTCTATGTCGGGGAACGGGCGGACTCGGGATATGCCAATCTGGGCCTGTTCCTTCCCGGGACGACCGACTTCCCGGAGGCGTGCGACAATATGATGGCGCTGCTCGTCGGCAAGATCAGCCGACGCGATGGGCCGCTACTAGACGTCGGCTGCGGATTGGGCGGCACGACCGAATATCTGGCGCGTCATTTCCCGGTGGAGGGCGTGCACGGCATCAACGTCTCCGAATATCAGATCGAGCAGTGTCGGATCCGGGTACCCGGAGCGCATTTTCATGTGATGCCAGCGGAGCAGATGCGCTTTCCGGACGCGATGTTCGACGCGATCGCCAGTGTCGAGGCGGCGCTGCACTTCAAGGGACGGCGCGAGTTTTTGAATGAGTCGCGCCGCGTGCTGAAGCCGGGCGGAGAGATCGTTGTCGCCGACATGGTGTTCCGCGAGGAGCCGAAGGCGTTTCCGAAGGTGCTGGCCGGGCAGGAATGCTATCCGGACCTCGATAGCTATCGCGCGCTTTGGGAGTCGTGCGGCTTCGAGGATGTCGTCATTGAAGATATCACCGAGACCAGCTGGCGCGCCTTTGTTGCTTATTACAAGAGCAAGGCCCTGAGCGAGTTGCTGGAACAGCGGATCGATGCGATCACGTTCAATCGGCTTCTCGGCTTCGTTCGCGAGATAGAGGAATTGCCGGTGCTGTCCTATGTGGTCGTGAACGCCCGCACGCCCGAATGACCCGACCGCCCCTTCTGCTGACCCGCTATCGCGACGTCCGCGACGCACTGAACGACGCACGGTTGGTGATCCACAAGCCGCTCGCGGTGGGTGAGGCGGCGGCCCATGTTGCACAGGCTGCCAGCGGCGAAAGGTCGCATCGCGTGCGTCCGCTCTGGCAGAGTCTGGCGCAGCAACTCCGCTCCGAAAAAATAGCGGCGCTGACCACCTTCATCGAAGCCCGCGTCGACACGGTCGTGCGCGAGGTTGAGGCTCGGGGTGGCATGGAGGTGGTGGGGGACCTCGCCTTTCCCCTGCCGGTGGCGGTGATGGCGGAACTGCTTGGACTTCCGGCTGGCGACCATGGCCGGTTGCGCCCCCTATTCGAAGCGATCACGCGCGGCCATGACATCGGCTCGACCGAGCCGGAGCGGCAGCATGCCCGCTTCGCCCAGGCAACCGTTTCACGCTGGATCGGGGCCGGACTTGCACAGGCGCGCGCCACGCCCATGGCCGAAGCGATCCGCCAGGTAGCTGCTGCTGAGGGGATCGAGCCGGCGCTCGTCGCCTATTGGGGCACCATGCTGCTTTACGCCGGCAGCGCCACCACCCGCGATCTCATCGCCAATTCGATCGGGCTGCTGATCGATCATCCGCATGTGGCCGGGCAGCTTGGCGACGGCGCGCTGTCGGTCGAGGCGGTGATTGAGGAGGTGCTGCGGTTCGAGGGGCCGGTGCGCGGTATCGGGCGGGTCGCGACCGAGGATATGGAGATCGGTAACCATGGCATTGCGCGCGGCGATCTCGTCTATTTGATGCTGGCGGATGCCAACCGCGATCCGGAGCGGTTTGCAGATCCCGATCGCTTCGACCCCATGCGCAGCGATGGCGCGCATCTGGGCTTTGGATCGGGGGTGACGCATTGCCTGGGCGCACATCTGGCGCGGCTTGAGACGCGGATCGTGCTCACGCGTTTGCGCGCGCTCCTCGCCGACGCCAGCAAGCTGTCGCCCGATGACTGGGGCCCGATCCGCCTGTTGCGCCAACGCAAGACGCTCCGGATCGCTTTAGGATCGGGACAGCCATCGCGATTGCCGCTCTGAACGATCGGTGGCCCAATTACCGAGGCGGTCCGGCAGCCAGAGCCTCGACGACGGCGTTGGTAGCCGGGACCGGTTCGAAATTGTCGCCCTCGTGCAGGGTGATGCAGGCGGTTTGCGGGGCGGTGGCCTTCAATCGTTCTAGATAGGGGAAATGCAGTCCGTCACGCGCGGCGATTGCGGTCGTCAGGCGTCGCGTTCGTTGTTTTGGTAGTCGGATGGAGTGGCCGTTCGGGCACCGGTCCGGAAACGGCTCGACTTGGTCGGCAGGTGCTTCGGGGCTCCTGCTTAACAGGCTCGCTTGCCCAAACGTGATGAGCGGCACCCTCATCGACCAATTCAGCGTTACCGGCCTGCTCAACCGATAAAGGAAAGGGTCCGCTTTGCTCTGAATTGTGTTGAAAAAGGCGGCTCCGGCCATCGGTCGGCATGATGGCTGAGTGACGCAGGCGAACGGCGTCTGCGCTCATCGTGCTCCGGCTATGGCGGGCTGCGGGACCATCTGGCGAGCTTGCGGAGGTTCTGGGCGTTGGCGGCGAGAAGGAATTCGTCCTTCGCGCCGTTGGGCCCTCGCAGCCGCAAGCGCCCGAGCTTCAGGATGCGCTTGAGGTGCGCGAACAGCATCTCGACCCTCTTTCGCGGTCGATATCCTCATGAGACCCCATAGTTTATGCGGAATGCCGATGCTGTCACCGCTTCTGCGGCATGCCCGAATGCAGAGCCATCTGGCCGCCGTCCACCGGCAGCGTCACACCCGAGATGTAGCCAGCCTCGTCCGACGCCAGGAAAAGGATAGCACGGGCCTGATCCTCGGCATCGCCCATCCGGCCCAGCGGCACCCGTCCGATCCGCTCCGCCATGAAGACCGGCTCCGCGTCGATCGCGGCCTGAGCCATGTCCGACTTCGTGATGCCGGGCGCGACGCAATTGACCCTGATGCCATATTTCGCCCATTCGACCGCGAGCGCCTTGGTCAAGCCGACGATACCATGCTTGGCCGAGACATAGCCGATATCGCTCGGGATCGCCGCCAGACCCGCAATCGAGGCGATGTTCACGATCGTTCCGCTCCTATTATCGATCATGCTGGCAAGGCCCGCCGCGCGCGACCAGTAGAAGGCGCCGGAAAGGTTCACCGCCACCGATTGGGCGAAGCGGTCATAGCGCTCGGCGACGGCGGTGATCGAAATGCCGGCATTGTTCACCAGCACGTCGATCCGCCCGAAGCGCGACACGATATCCTGTGCGACCTGCTGAACCTCTGCCTCGTCGGAAATATCGCAGCGGAAGGCGATAGCCTCGCCGCCCCCGCTGACGATCGCGGCGACGGCCTTCTCGGCATCGGGCAGGTTGAGATCGACCAGCGCCGTGATGGCGCCTTCCCCGGCGAACATCCCCGCCGTGCACAGGCCGATGCCCGACGACGCCCCCGTCACCACGACGACCTTCCCGCTAAACCGCTTGCTCAACACAGCCTCCTCTCGACGAAATCGGGCGCCGCCTTTTCGGCCGCCGCCATCATGGTATCAACACCACCTTGCCGAACTGGCCGCCCGCCTCCAGCCACGCATGCGCATCGGCGACATCGGCCAGGGCGAACCGGCGGTCGATAGGCATGCGGATGCTGCCGTCCGTGATCGCCGGCCACACGTCCCGTTCGATCGCCCGCGCCAGCCGCGCCTTTTCGTCGGCGCTGCGCGCTCGCAGCGTAGAGCCGGTAACGGTGAGCCGCTTGAGCAGCAGCGGCATGAAGTCGAGCCGGGCGGACATACCCGCCTGGGCGGAGATGAAGCAGATACGGCCGTCCAGCTTGAGGGCGGCGATATTCCTGTCAAAATAGGGTTCGCCGACCATATCCAATATCACGTCGGCGCCGCCGTCCGACGTGACCACCGCTTCGAAATCCTCGGCCGTCACGTCGATCACCAGATTGGCGCCCAGGGCGCGGGTCTTTGCCGCCTTCTCGGGCCCGCGGACGGTAGCGATCGTGCGCGCGCCCATCGCCTTGGCGAGCAGGATCGACGTCACGCCGATGCCGCTGTTGCCGCCGTGGATCAGCAGGGTTTCGCCTGGGGCTAGCCGGCCGCGTTCGAAGACATTGGCGTAGACGGTGAAGATAGTCTCGGGAAGCGCGCCTGCCTCCGCCGGATCCATCCAGTCCGGCACCGGCAGCACATGCCGCTCGTCGACCGCGACATATTCGGCATATCCGCCGCCGCCGAGCAGGGCGCAGACCCTGTCGCCGATCTTCCATCGCCGGGCCCCATCTCCCAGCGCCGCGACGACGCCGCCGACTTCAAGCCCCAACACGTCGGAAATCCCCGGCGGCATCGGATAATGGCCTTCGCGCTGTGCGATGTCCGCGCGGTTCATCCCTACCGACATTATCTTCACCAGGATCTCGCCGGGTCCCGGGACGGGCACCGGCAAATCCTGCATATAGAGCGCGTCAAGCCCGCCTTTGCCGCCCCGAATGCCGACGGCGCGCATGGACGCTGGTAGAGTCATGGGCTTCTCTCTCCTGGACAACCGTTAACGCGCTGTGCCGCGCTTTCCGCTTTCGGCGGGGACGATCAGTTCTGCACGGCGGGGCGTATGACAAGATCCCCGACATCGACGTGATCGGGCTGCTCGATCGCATAAATCATCGCCCGCGCGATTGCCTCCGGCTCGAGCGCGATCGCATCCATACGCTCCTGGATCGCGGCCGCGACCTGCGGGTTAGTCATCGACTGGACGAAATCGGTGGCGACGAAACCGGGCGAGATGCCGGTGACACGATAGCGCCCCTCGGATTCGATCCGCAGCCCTTCGCCCAGCGTCCGAACCGCATTCTTGGTCGCGGCATAGACCGCCATCGTCGGGCTGACTTGGAGCCCCGAGGTGGAGATGGTGTTGACGAAATGCCCGAACCCCTGGCGTAGGAAGATCGGCAGCGCCGCGGCGACGCCGTAGAGAACGCCCTTGAAGTTGATGTCGACCATCGTCTCCCAGTCTTCGACCCGCATATCTTCCAGCTTGGAGATTGGGGCGACACCGGCGTTGCTGATCAGCACGTCCAGTTTGCCATGCAACTCGCACGCATAAGCGACGAGCGCCGCGACATCCTCGCGCCGGGCGGTGTCGGTGACTTTGAAGCTCGCGACGCCGCCCCCCGCCTCGATTTCCTGGACCAGCGATTCAAGCTTTTCAGCCCGCCGTGCGCCGACGACGATCTTGGCGCCGCGCTCGGCTAACAGGCGCGCCGCTGACCGGCCGATCCCGCTGCCCGCGCCGGTGATGACGATGACCTTGTCCTTGATGCCTGTCACGTTGTTACCTTCCTGTCATATTGCTTGTTCGGTGGGGGTGGCGCCTTCACATCGTGTGACGAAATAAGCCGCGGCAAAGAGAAAGACCGCCACGAACAGCGCACTTCCCATCGTCCAAAAAGGGATATGATAGCCCCCCGAGGATTCGAACAGGAAGGAAGCGAGCGGCGCGAAGGCGAAGATGAAAGGCAGTTTCAGCGCATAGCTGATGCCCAATGCCCGGCCGATTTCGGCAGGCTCGATCAATTCGCTCAACGCCGACTGGTGCAGCACGTTGATCGGCACCGCGACGATCCCCAGCACGGCCGCCGCCAGGAACAGTGCATAGCCCGACGTCTGCGGTATGACGATCCACAGGCCTGCCTGCAGAAGCGCGGTGATCCCCAATGTCGCCGCCCCGCCTAGCCGGTCAACGATCCAGCCCAGCAACAACGCCCCAACCAGGCCGGACCCCGCATAGATCGACATCAGCGCGGCGGACGCCTCGGGTGAAAGTCCGTTATGGGCACCATAGGGAACGATGTGCACGACAAAGGCCGTGGTGGTGCCGGTGACGACTCCCACGCCAAGCGAAAGCAGCCAGAATTCCGGCATGCGCAAAATGCGACTGGCGGGTTGCCTGGCCCGGACGGCCAGGGTCGCGCCGCCCGCCCGTGCGCCTGCAGCCTCGCCCCAGGGGCGCTCGCCGATCTGCCCCGGCGTCTCGGCCATGGTCAGAAGCAGGGGAATGAGAAGGAGGAACGCGGCCGCCATCGCAAGCAGAAGCGCCGAGCGGCCCCACAAGGGCAGCGCCACCGCCAGGATGAAGGGCAGGAGGAACACGGTGATCGGCAGGTTGATGATTCCCAGCATCTTGCCCCGGCCCGCTACGAACCACCGGTTCACCATGGTCACTGGGCCGAGGATGCTGAGCAAGCATACGCCCGCGCCGATAAGCGCGTACATCGACAGGGCGAGGGCGAAGCTGGGTAGAAGAGCGAGCCCGGCGAAGCCCAGCGCGCCGAGCAGCGCGCCGAACACCATGCTCATGCGCACCGGGAAGCGGCCCATGACGCTGCCGAGCAGCGGAGAGGATATGCCCATCGTCGCCGTGGTTACGCTCATGCCGAAGGTGGCGGCGGTCCGCGACACGCCGAAATGCTGCTCGGTGCTGGCCAGCATCGGGCCGAAGGAGCCGAAGACGAGGCCGGTTGCCAGATTCTGCGCCAAGGCACAGCGGACGACGATCTTCCAGCCGGAAAATCCCATAGGGGCGGCGGCTTTGGTCATGCCGCTGCCCATAGGCTGGCGGAGCAGGGGCTTTTCGGAAAAATCATCCTTCTCTCCTCGGCGACCTTGGGCCGCTCGGAAGGGGATAGTGCTTCATAGTAAAGCTATACCCATCATATAAAATTGCACTGCCATTCATGCTGATATGGCATGCATCATGTTTGTCGCGTCCGCAGGATCGGCGATAGCCGGGCGGCATGGGCGGAATAGCAATTCGGCCTTTCCCATCGCCGGAATGCTTCACTACCGGGTATCAACGACGATATTCCGCCCGGGCGGGAAGCGTCGCGACCTGCGGCGAAATTTCCGGTGCCGCCCGCGGGCCGGTCCAGCCGGAACAAGATCGATGCCGGCATCGCATGGCGGGCCACCAAGGAGAAGAAAACCGATGAGCGCCATCAGCTTTGGAGAGGAAGTGCTTCCCCGTGCTCTGTTCGATGAACGTATCGAACGGGCCGCTTCGGCACTGGCCAGCGTGGGCATCCGCCGGGGCGACGGCATCGCCGTGATGATGCGCAACGAGCCCGCCTTCATCGAAGCGTCGATGGCCGCCGGCAGCCTCGGCGCGTTCACGGTGCCGATCAACTGGCACTGCGTGGCGGACGACCTGCGCTATATATTGGAGGACTCCGGCGTATCCGCGCTGTTTATCCATTCCGACCTGCTGGAACAGATGCGCTCTGGCATATCCGAACATATCAGGATTTTTGTCGTCGAAACCCCGGATCTGATCCGCAAGACCTATCGCCTGCCCCCGGTCGATGCATCGCTGCCCGCCGGGGCCACGCCGTGGGCCCCGTTCCGCGACGGATTTCCCCGTCGCCGCCACCCACCCGAAACGCTGCCGCAGATCGTCTTCTACACGTCGGGAACGACGGGGCGGCCCAAGGGCGTCAAGCGGATCATGGGCGACGCGGAGATGGCAATCATCGCCGGGGTAATGGCCCGCTCCTATGGTTTCCTGGGCGAATATGGGCAGGCCGGCGAAATCTCCACCGTGGTCACTGGGCCGATGTACCACGGCCTTCCCAACGCCCATTCCAACTTCACCGTGCGCGCCGGGGCGAGCGTCACGATCATGCCGCGCTTCGATCCCGAAGAATTGCTGCGGATCATCGAAACGAAGCGCATCACCCATCTAAACATGGTGCCGATCATGTTCTATCGCCTCTTGCAGCTGCCGCCCGAGGTGCGCGGCAAATATGATCTTTCGTCGCTGCGCTATGTCGTCCACGGCGCCGCGCCGATCGCACCGGCGATCAAGCGCGAGATGATCGCCTGGTGGGGGCCGGTCATCCACGAATATTATGGCGCGACCGAAGTCGGCAACGTCGTCTTCTGCAACTCGGAAGAATGGCTCGCCCATCCCGGAACAGTCGGCAAGGCGCCGCCGGGGACCGACGTGCTCATCGTCGACCGCGATGGAAATCAGCTGCCGGCCGGCGAGGTGGGCGAAATCGTCTGCCGAATCCAGGGGGCCGGCGACATGACCTATCTCAACCACGATGAAGACCGCCGAGCCATGGAGTTGGTGCCCGGCTTCATTGGCGCGGGCGACATGGGCTATCTCGATGAGGACGGCTTCCTGTTCATCTGCGACCGGGTGAAGGACATGATCATATCGGGCGGGGTGAACATCTACCCGGCCCAGATCGAGGCGGCGCTTCACAAGATGCCGGGCGTGGCGGACTGCGCCGTGTTCGGGATTCCCGACCAGGAGTTCGGCGAAAGCGTTCATGCGGTGATCGAGCTCAAGCCCGACGCCCCGGCCGTTACCGCCGCCACTGTCCGCGAATATCTGCGTGAGCAGGTTCCCGGATATATGTCGCCCAAGACGGTCGAGTTCGCGACCGACCTGCCGCGAGAGGAGTCGGGCAAGCTGTTCAAGCGCAAGCTGCGCGAGCCCTTCTGGCAGGGCATGGACCGGCGAATCTGATCCCGCGGCCCGGCGGCTGGGGCTGCGCCCTGGCTGCCGGGCCCGAAGCGATTTCCCGGTAGTTGAAGCATCTGCCGACCGGGAAATCGCGGCAAGTCAATAGGCTGGACCGCAAGATTCGATATAAGCGGATCGTTGAACGCTCTCGGCCTCGACCATCGTTAGAAAAGGCACCGCCCTGAACAGGCTGCCCGTCATAAGCTGAAGCAAAAGGAAAGGGCGTGGCGCTCATAGCGCCACGCCCTTTCCTTTTGCTTGGAGCATGGACGCCCCGGAGACCGAGGCGTCCTTAGCCGGCGTCAGAACTTCACGCTGAAATCGACACCATAGGTAGCCGGCATTCCGGCGAAGCGGACCACCGAGTCCGCACGTCGCGTCGCCGTCGACCAATAATATTTATCGGTGACGTTCCGACCATAAAGACTGACGGTCCACTTGTCGTCGGGGCCCTTGATGCCGGCGCGGAGGTCCAACAAGGCATAGCCGTCAACCGCTACGCGGGGATCAGGCACGAAATCGCCGCTCGTCGAGCTCTTGTAGGTGAGATTGGCGCCGACAAAACCGTCCAGCCCGTCATTTATCCCGAACTCATAACTGACGTCGCCATTGAGCGACCATTTCGGCGTGTAAGGAAAGCGCTGGCCCTTGAACGAGGCTAGCTGCCCGAACTGGGTGAAGTTGCTGTAAGTGGCCGTGATCTTACTGTCGAGGTAGACGCCGCCAAGCGATATACGCAACCCGTCGGTCGGCGCCGCCACGATCTGGAATTCCGCACCCTTAACGCGGGACTTCGGAATGTTGATCAGCGCTTCAAGGAAGCGGAAGGGGGGACCGGTATCGATTCGGCCACGTAGCTGTTTGTCCTTATAGTCATAATAGAACAGCGAGCCGTTGAGTTGCAGCATCCGATTGAACAGGCTTGATTTGAAGCCGACCTCATAGGCCGTCAGCTCTTCCTGAACCGCTGGCGCATATTGACCGGCAGCCGTGCCGGAAAGGCTGGTATAGGCACCCGATTTGTAACCGCGGCTTACATTGGCATAGATCAGATGACCCGCGGCGGGCTTGACGTCGATACCGACACGCCAGGAAACATTGTCTTCGGGTAAGGACTGGCTCACCTGCCCAAACGCGCGGGTCGGCGTCGTTGCCGGGGGGACTGGCGCCACCGCCAGGACGGTCGCGCATTGTCCCACGACGGGGAGAGGCAATCCCAGCAAAGTCGCGACGCCCGTGCCAAAGGTATTGTTGCCCTGGGTTCTCAGGCAGCCGGTGAAATCAAGGTCGGTCTTCGTGTAGCGCGCACCTGCATGCAGGGTGATCATATCGCCGATATCGTAATCGACATTGCCGAAAGCGGCCCAGCTTTCAAATTTGGTGTGCCCCTCGAAAGAAACGAGGTCGATGTCCGGAAGGCCGAGAGCCCTGAACGTCACCGCTGACGTGTTACGCGACGGATCATTCAACGTATTCTCGAACGCGGTGCTGCGTTCATAATTGCCCCCCAGCAGCCATTGCAGGCCACCGGCCTTGCCGGCCAGGCGCAACTCCTGGTTGAAGCTGTCGATATGGGCAGAGACTTGGAGATTGACCGCGCTCACCGCAACGCCGTCGGTGTCGAGTCCCTGCAGCTGCCGATAATGCGAATAGGCGCTGATCGAGGTGAGCGTGATGTCGCTCGTGATATCATAGTCCATGCGCAACGCCGCCTGATACATGCGGTTGTTGCGCTTCAGTGGGAAGCGTTCGTTCCAATCTGCATCGCGAGCGTCGTTAGGCAACGGCTGGGCGAGCAGCGCCGGATCGAGCACGGCGGTCGGCGTCTGCTTGAAGGTGGCGACCTGCTGCGCCTGCTGCGTGTCGGACCTGTCGCGGAAGCCGCTGACGGTCAGGTGCGCGGTGAAATCACTTGTAGGGTTCCACAGCAACTGGAGCCTGCCCTGGGTGAAATTACGCGAGCCGATCGTCCTGTCGCTGGTCTGACTGCGTTGCCAATCTCCGCTCGATTCATGGTTTAGCGACAAGCGAGCGCTCAGGCTTTCGCTCACCGCGCCGCTGACATGCCCGCCGATATGCGCCGCGTCAAAGCGGCCATATCCGCCATTGATCGCGGCGCTAAACGCATCCGTGGGTTTGGCGGCGATATAGTTGATCGCGCCACCCGTGGCATTGGCGCCGAACAGCGTGCCCTGCGGCCCCTTGAGCACTTCGACGCGCTCAAGGTCGAACGACGCGCCCGAGCCCATCACCGGATAGGGGATCGGAACTTCGTCGACATAGACGCCGACCGGCGCTTTCACGAGAACCGATTGCTCGTAGAAGCCTACGCCGCGCAGATAATAGACCGGCGTGCCATATGAGCTGTCCTGTGCGAAAAAGCCAGGAACGACCTTGGCAAGGCCGGCAACATCGACGACGCCGAGCTGTTTGAGCTGATCGCCGGTGGCGGCCGTGATCGACATCGGCACGCTATTAACCGACTGCGAACGCTTGGTCGCCGTTACGATAATATCGCTGATGCCGGTCATGTCATCCGGAGCAGCATCTTGCGCCAAGGCTGGCGCGCAGACCGCGATGGCCATTGATAGAGCCGAAGCTCCGTGAAGTAATTTTTTCATTTCCTCTCCCCTCGAGATTCGCTTTTAACGGTTGGCCGACCGGATCACCCTCGCATGGGGAGATTCCGGGCAGTGTGGCTGTTTTTCATCGCCGGTCCGCTCGCCTTCGCGGATGCCGTCGCTGCGAAGCGCAGGCCGGCCCGGAGAAAGATATGCTGCGAATGCCGTTCATTGCATCATCTCCTTCTTGATCATGCGGAAGATGGCGGGGCCGTTCTGGGTATGAACCGCCGTCATATGTCGCGGTGATCTTTACCGCGAATGTCGATGCACCCCAGGCCCACACCACCTCTGCAGATTCATTGCTCGAGTTCTTTACAGGAGCCGATCGATAACTCATAAGACTTATACACTATGTGATGCATGCCGAAATTGCATGCCGTAATATTTAGAGATTTGGAGATTTTCCTAATCTATTCTGATGAGTTTATGATTTTATTTGGAAACACATACCGACCGAGCATGAGCGGCAGCAGCGCGCAGACCGCGAAGCCGCCGGCCGACGCCATTATCCCCCAGTGATAGGATCCCCATAGCTCGAACGCCCAGCCATAGAGTTGCGATGCCGCGACACCCCCGATCGCGAAGGCCGCGAAAATGGCGGCATAGATTTTCCCATAGTCGCGCAGCCCGAAATATCGCGACACGAGGAATGCACTCAGGTCATATTCGGACCCGGAGGCCAAACCGATCAGGAATACCAGCAACCCGATCGCCCGGCCATCGGCGGCGTCCCACAACAGCAGCGATAGGCTGGCCGGAAGGCACAGGATCAGCGCCACCAGCGGCGCCCATAGCCGATCGAGCATGATGCCCGTCACCAGCCGCCCGATCAGCATCGACAAGCCGAACAGGCTCATCATGCTGGCGGCGGCCAAGGGAGTGAATGCCTGCGCGGCCAGGATCGGCACAAGGCTGCTGACCACGCCGACATAGGCGCCCGATGCGCCGATGAACGAAATGGCGATGATCCAGAAACGATAGTCCTGCAAGGCTTCCGCCAAGCGGAGCCCCGGCACGGTTTCCGCCGGTCCCGCCCCGATCCAACCGCTGCCGGCGGCGGTGCGGCTGTCGTCGCGCACCCACAGGAAAACGAGCGGGGCGGCAATGAGCAGCGGCAGCAGCGCGAGCCCGGCGAAGGCGGCGCGCCATCCGAGTTCCTGGAGCAGCCAGGTCGCGAATAGCGGGACGATGAGCGCCCCGACGCCGGAGCCGGCCAGCGCCAGCCCTAGCGCCAGGCCGCGGTGGCGGCCGAAATGCTCGTTGAGCAACTTAGTGGCGCTGATGACCAGCGTTCCGCCGCCCAGAAGCGGAACCAGGATGCTCACGGCGTGAAAATGCCACAAGGTCTGCACGCCGGCGTACAGAGCGAAGCACAGCGCCAGACCGATATGCGACAATATCAATATTTTTCGCGCGCCGAAGCGATCGGCTAGATATCCGACGACGAAGCTCATCGGCACGCAGCCGGCGGCGAAGATGGACACCGCCGATCCGATCTGCTGCCGGCTCCAGCCGAACTCGCCCGACAACGGCACGACGAAAGCCCCCATGGAGAAGGGCAGCATCACGGCCACGCCGAAGGCGATCGCGATATGCAGCGCCACGATCAGCCGCCATCCGTCGCGTAGCTCGTTTCGATCCATCGTCACGACGCTTCCCTGCTAGATGCGAGCGGCCCTCGGACCGCCCCGCCCATCCGGACGATCAGAATCGGGTGCTCAGTTCGAGCCCATAGGTCCGCGGCTGCCCGGCATAGCGGCGGATCGCGTCCGATAGACGCGCGATGTTGGTCCAATAATAGGTGTTCATCAGATTGCGCACGAAGACGGTGGCGGACCAGGACCGGTCGGCTGCGCGAATGCCGGTTCGGGCGTCGATAAGCGAATATTCGTGGATTTTCAGGCGTGGATCGCTGCCGAAACCCGCATTCGTCTCGCTGCGGTAATTGATGGTGAAGCCCACCATCGCGTTCAGATCGCCGGCGAGCGGCGCATCATATTGGCCGTCTGCGACCAGCTGATATTTGGGCGTATAGGGGAAACTGTCGCCTTTAAAGTTCCTCGGCACGCTAAGGATAGTGAAGTTGTTGAAGTCGCCGGTCACCTCGGAATTGATGTAGGTGCCGCCGACAGACAGCGTCAGCCCGCTCGACGGATAAGCGTTCACCTGGAATTCCGCGCCCTTGATGCGCGACGTCGGCACATTCACCACACCCGGCAGCGCGCCGAGGATATTGGGCTCCACAACCTTTCGGCCGAGCAGCTGCTTGTCGGAATAGTCATAGTAAAAGACCGCGCCGGTCGCCTCCAGCATCCGCGCGACGATGGGAACCTTAAAACCCGCTTCATAGGCCAGCACCGATTCCTGCGTCACCGGGGCGAGCGCCTGTACGCCGAAACTGGGGATCGGCGACGCGCTGCCCGCCTTGTAGGCGCGGCTGACGTTCAGATAGACCAAGGTGCGCGGGCCCGGCTTCCAGTCAAGCCCGGTGCGCCACGATAGATTGTCTTCCTTCAGGTCGCCGTCGTCGCGGGTCGGGGTCAGCGTGTCGTTCAGCGACAGGCAGCCACCGACCGGAATGACGATCGCCCCCAGACCGCGCTGCGCGCGCAGGGCGCTGAACCGGCTGCTGAAGGTCCTCGCGGTGTCGGCGTCGCCGGCAAGCGGACAGCCTTCATGATGGAGTTTGTCGCGGGTGTAGCGTAGACCGCCATGCACGGTGAACCGGCTGTTCAGTTCCACATCGACGTTGGCGAAAGCGGCGATCGTCCGGGCTCGCTGGTGGCTGTCGAGATCGAGCGCGCTCCCCGTCCCGAGCGGGAGCGACGAGAAGTGGAAGGTCGTGTAAGGCGATCGCAGCCGATCGAACTCGTCGGTCTTGTCGCGCTGGTAATTGCCGCCGACCACGAACTGCACAGGCCCCGACTCGCCCGAAAAGCGCAGCTCCTGGTAGAAGGAGGACAGCCGACCGCTGATATCGTTGAGCGACGCCGTGACGGGCATCCCGTCCTGATCGACCAGATGGTGGACCTTCATATGGGCATAGGCGGTCAGCGAGGTTACCCGCAACGCGTCGCCCAGCTCATGCTCGGCCCTAGCCGAGAACTGGTAGAAACGGCTGTCGCGGCCATAGTCGCGCCCGGCATCCCAGTCCGCCGCGCGATTGTCGGCAGGAGCCTTCGGAAAGGTGAAGATGAGCGGCACATTCGCCGCGAACGCCGGCACCTGGACGATCAGCTGTTGCAGCTGCGCCGCCTGCGTGTCCGATTTGTCGCGGAAGCCGGTGGCAGCCAGCCTGATCGACGTGCGCTCACCGGGCTGCAGTTCGAGCAGCAGCCTTCCCTGATAGAAACGCTTCTGGCCCAGCGATGCGTCGCGGGCCACACTGCGCTGCCAGTCGCCGCCGCGCAGCACCCGGCCCGACGCCCGGAAGCCGACGCCCGAAGCTAGCTGTCCGCTCACATAGCCATTGGCGTCGATCGTGCCGAAGCGGCCGTAGCTGGCCGTCAGCCCGGCCGAGAGATCCCGCGTCGACTTCGCGGCGATGTAGTTGATCGCCCCGCCGGTCGCGTTTTGTCCGAACAGCGTGCCCTGCGGCCCCTTCAGCACTTCTACCCGTGCAAGATCCAGCGCGGCACCCTGCGCCATCGAAAGGAAGGGTAACGGAACCTCATCCTGATAGACGCTGACCGTCGGACGCGCGCCGAGCGCATTGTCGAAGAAGCCGACGCCGCGCAGCGAATATACCGGTACGCCATTTCCGCTTTCCACATAGCTCAGGCCCGGGGTGACCTTTACCAGGCTCTCGACACTTGCGATCCCGCGGATCGAAAGTTGCTCGCCGCTCAACGCGGTGACCGACATCGGAACGTCGCTCAGCGTCTGCTCCCGTTTCTGGGCGGTAACGATGATCTCGCCGGGCGCAGCTTCGTCCTGTGGTTCGACCGGAGCGGCGAGCGCGGGGCCCAGCTGCGCGCCTGACAATAGCGCGGCGATGACAAGTCGTCTGCGAGACATGCGGATCATGATCCTCTCCTGAAGGACGTGCGGCGTTCTGCGCCTGCCATGCGAGATTGCCCATCAATGAAGACCAATGGCAACAAGAATCTTACGGCCGTACGTTTTTATTACTGCGCTGGCATACCGATCCTGCATGGCTACCATAGCGCTTAAGTCTTATGTGGCATCGCCACGGCCTTCTATGATCTACTTCGGTCGCATTTCGGCGAGCATGGCGTCGCATGAATGACGGCGCGGGATCCAGCAGGCGGGAGAGAGCGATGGCGACGACGATCGGCAGAGGAATCGATGTTCCCTACGGCCATCGGGACCAGTTTTTTATCGGTGGCCAATGGGTCGATCCAAGCTCGAGCGACCGGTTCGATCTCGTCTCGCCGATCAGCGAGGAATATTATGCCAGCGTCGCCGAGGCGCGCGAAAGCGACATGAACCGCGCGGTCGCGGCGGCACGCGATGCGTTCGACCGCGGCCCGTGGCCGCGTCTCGGCCATGCGGAGCGCGCCACTTTCCTGAACGCCATCGGCCGTGCGGTTTCCGAACGAAGCGGCGACATCGCTCGAATCTGGCCGAACGAGACAGGAGTGCTGCAAAGCGTTGCGGCCCTGGCGGGCAATGCCGTCGGCGACACGTTCCATTATTACGCCGGCCTCGCGGAAACCTTCCCCTTCGAGGAACAACACAAACCCTTGGCCGGGGGACATACCGGCCTGCTGACGCGGGAACCGGTCGGCGTGGTCGCCGCGATCATCCCGTGGAATCACCCGCTGGCGCTGATCGCCAACAAGATCGCGCCCGCCCTGCTGGCCGGATGTACCGTCGTCATCAAGGCGTCGCCCGAGGCGCCCGGCATGGCCTATCTCATGGCCGAGATCGCGGAAGCGGTCTCCCTTCCGGCCGGCGTCCTCAACATCATCACCGCCGATCGCGACGTCTCCGAGGCGCTGGTGCGCCATCCGGGCATCGACAAGATCGCGTTCACCGGCTCGACTGCGGCCGGACGGCGGATTGCGGCGCTGTGCGGCGATCGGATCACCCGCTACACCCTCGAACTGGGCGGCAAGTCGGCCGCCGTCATTCTGGACGACTACGACGTCGAGGCGGCGGCGCAGGCTATCGCGCAGCCGGCCTGCTTCTTGTCCGGCCAGGTCTGTTCGTCGCTGACACGGATCATCGTCCCCCGGCAGAAACATGATCGTCTTGTCGAAGCTCTGGGCGCCTCTTTCGGCGCTATGCGCGTCGGCGACCCGTTCGAGACATCGTCGGACCTCGGCCCGGTCGCGATGCGGCGCCAGCGCGACCGCATCGAGCAACTGATCGCCCAGGGCAAGGAGGAGGGCGCCGTGCTGGCAGCGGGCGGGGGCCGGCCCACCCACCTCAATCGCGGCTTCTTCATAGAACCCACGGTGTTTGGGAATGTCCGCAACGATTTCGCGATTGCGCGCGAGGAGATATTCGGGCCTGTCCTCAGCGTCATTCCGGTGGACAGTGAAGCCGAAGCAATCGAGACCGCCAACGACACGATCTACGGGCTGAACAATTCGGTGTTCACCAACGATCCGGATCGCGCCTACCGCGTCGCGCGGAGACTGCTGTCCGGCACCGTCGGCCATAATGTCTGGCGCACCGACTTCAGCATCGCCTTCGGCGGCTTCAAGCAGTCGGGTGTCGGTCGGGAAGGCGGGACGGAGGGCCTGCTTCCCTATCTCGAGACGAAGACGATCGTCCTGGAAGGGCGGCCCTCGCACATCGCCGGCTGAGGCCGCGCATGTCCGCCCCGTCCAGGGCCGCGGCGACCTTTGGCGCGGCGGACATCGCCACCTCGCTGGTGATGAGTCTGCTGTGGGGGCTGAACATCATCGCGGTAAAGATCGCGTTGACCGGCCTGGGCCCACTCACCACCGCCGCCGTCCGGCTGCTGGTCGTGCTCTTTCTTTGCGCCGCCTGGCTGAAGCCCGTGCGCGGGAGCACCGGCACGCTCATTCTCCTCGGGCTCGACTATGGCCTCATGTTCGCGCTGGTCAGCCTCTCGCTGAGCCTTGCCGACAATGTCGGCGCGCTGGCGATCGCCAGCCAGCTATCGGTGCCGATCGCCGTCATATTGAGCGTGCTGTTCCTGGGCGAGCGACCGACAGTGATGCAG
Source organism: Sphingomonas sp. Root720 (assembly GCF_001428605.1). Lineage (GTDB taxonomy): Bacteria > Pseudomonadota > Alphaproteobacteria > Sphingomonadales > Sphingomonadaceae > Rhizorhabdus. The sequence goes on along the minus strand of NZ_LMID01000012.1, from coordinate 27,708 downwards.
GTGGCTGGAATCCTGCTCGCGCTCGGCGGGGTCGGCCTGATGTTGTTCGACCCCCAAGTCGCCGATGATCTGCCCGGTCTGGCCTTGATGTCCCTGAACGCCGCCCTGCTTGCCGTGGCCTCGCTGCTGCAGCGCCGTCTGGGCGGCGTTGCCGTCCCAAACACTCTCGCCTGGTCGGGCCTGATCGGCAGCGCAATGCTTGTGCCGCTGGCGCTCGGCGTGGAGCCCGATGGCCCCGTGCGCCTGGAGCATATGCGCCTGGACGTCGCCATGGGGCTCGCCTTCTCCGCGCTGGGCTCCACGCTCGTCGCCCCCGCCTGCATGGCCTGGCTGCTGCAGCGTCATCATGTCTCGATCATCATGCCGCTCAGCCTGGCGTCGACGCTCGTTGCGGTGGTCGCCGCGCATATCTTCCTGGGAGCGCCAGTGACGATGCTGATGACTGTCGGCGCCGGCGTTTCGCTCTCCGGCCTCCTTTTCATCATGCGGTCTGTCGCGAGCCCGGCCAAAGCCGCCGAAGCCGTGATGCCATGAGGGCATGCCGGCAATGTCGTGTTTGTCTTTCTAGCTATCGGTGCAGCCCAGTAAGGACAGGGTCCGGCGCGAAGACCGGCAGGAGAGTCGTATGGGCATCAAGGTCAACACGGTGACGGGACCGTTGAGCAGTACCGAATTGGGCCGCACCCTCGTCCACGAGCATGTGCTGATCGGTTTCCCCGGCTGGTTCATGGATGCGCGCCAACCGGTGTTCAGGCGACAGGAAGCCGTCGAGCGAGTTGTGGACGCCTTCCAGGCGCTGCATGCGCATGGCGTACGGTCGGTGATCGATCCCTGCCCGATGGACATGGGCCGCGACGTGGAGCTCTATGCCGAAGTGTCCCAGAAATCCGGCATCAACCTGATCTGCGCGACTGGCGCCTATGCCGAATCGATGGGGATCACCTACACCTTCAACGCGCTGTCAGTGGAGCAGATCACCGAGGTCTTCCTTAAGGAAATCGAGGATGGCGTCGGCGATACGGGCATACGCTGCGGCGTGATCAAGATCGCCACCGGCGACGGCGCGGTGACGCACTATGAGCGTAAGGTGCTTACCGCCGCCGCGCGTGCGGCCAAGCATAGCGGCGTGCCGCTGATCTCGCACACCGAACGCTGCACCTGCGGCCACGACCAGATCGATATCGCCACCGGCGAAGGCGTCCGATCGTCCAGCCTGATCGTCGGGCATAGCTGTGGCACCGCCGACCTAGGCTATCAGACATCGCTCGCGGAACGCGATTCCTATGTCGGCTTCGACCGGTTCGGTATCGAATTTGAGGTGCCGGACGCCGTCCGCATGAAGAATCTCGCCGCGCTGGTCGAAGCGGGCCACGGCCATCGCGTCGTCGTCTCGCATGATTCGATCGCCTGCTGGCAGGGGGCGATGGGCAATATCGACCCGGCCGAACTGAGCAAGGCCATGCCCAACCACAAGCTCACCCATCTTTTCGAAAATATCTTCCCCGAACTTCGCCGCATGGGCCTGTCCCAGGCGCAGCTAGACGAGATCGTAATGGACAATCCGCGACGCTATTTCGAAGACGCCTGGAACGCGGTGAACAATCCTCTAGCCGGAGCCGCATCATGATCAACGAGATCGCCAAGCTTACCATCGACAGCGCGAACAGCGAGGCCTTCGAACAAGCGGTGGCCACCTATATCGCGAGATTTTCGCACGTGCCCGGCTGCAACACGATGACGGTCGAGCGCGAAATCGAAGATGCGCGATGCTATTATTTGCGCGCGCAGTGGGAAAGCGTCGAAGCCCATCTGGCGATGCGGGACACCGATGCCGGCCGCTACTGGCGCGAGCATGTTATGCCCTTCTACGCCATCCCGTCCACGACCGTGCACACGCGAGCGCTCGCCGCCCGCTGACCCGTGCGCGTCCCTTCGGAAGCCCAAGATCAATGACTTCTTCCCGATATGGCGCCTGGGTGGGGCGCCACGAAATGATGCGCGACCTGATCGCCGGGACGCCGGCCAGTGCCCTGGCGGCAACCTTCGACCATCACGATCGCGCCTATGACGATGGAACGCCGCTGCCCGGCCCGTGGATCTGGCTCTACTTCCTTCCCCGCGCCCCGATGAGCGAGGTCGGGCCCGACGGCCATCCGAAGCGTGGCGGCTTCCTGCCGCCGGTCGATCTGCCGCGGCGGATGTGGGCCGGCAGTCGCATGACCTTTCACAGGCCGATCCGCATCGGCGATATCGCCGAGCGCCGCTCGACGATCCTGCGCGTGGAGGAAAAGTTCGGCCGTTCCGGCGCGTTGGTGTTCGTGACGGTGCGGCACGACATCTCCGTGGACGGACAACTCGCGATCCGCGACGAGCATGACATCGTCTATCTCGGCATTCCGGAACGGTTCACGCCGCCGCCGCGGGTCGATCCACCGCCGGCCGACTGGTCCGAACCGATCGCCGCCGATCCGGTCCTGCTGTTCCGCTATTCGGCGCTGACCTTCAACGGTCACCGCATCCATTATGACCGCCAATATTGCAAAGATGTGGAGCATTATCCCGGGCTCGTCGTCCACGGGCCGCTTCAAGCCAGCCTATTGTTCGACGCGGCGACGCGGCATAATGCCGGCCGCGAGCCACTAAATTTCGACTTCCGGGCAGTCCGGCCCTTCTTCGATTTCGATTCCATCAGCGTCAACGGCGTGAATGCGACAGCCGACCTGACCCAGCTCTTCACCGCGATCGCGGATGGCGGCGTCGGGATGCAGGCGAGCATCACATGGCGACCGCGATGATCGAGGACGCGGCCGATCGCGCTATCCGCTCCGTCCTGCTGGTGCCCGCATCCAATCCCGCAATGATCGCCAAGGCGGCCGCGGCGGAGGCTGACGCGATCTGCATCGATTGCGAGGATGCGGTCGCGCCGGACGAGAAGTCGACGGGCCGGCAACATGCCGTTGATGCGCTCAACGCCCTCGATTTTCGCGGTAAGACGGTCATGGTCCGGATCAATGCTCTCGACGGGCCATTCGCCTATCAAGACGTGATCGCACTGGCGAGCCAGGCGGGCGGGAAGCTCGACCTGATCGTCGTTCCCAAGGTCGAGGGGCGCGACGACATCCGCTTCGTCGACATGCTGCTCACGCAGATAGGAACGCCGAGTGGCGGAAAGCCGATCGCGATCGAAGCCTTGATCGAGACGGCCGCCGGCCTCGTCGAGATTCGCGAGATCGCGAAGGCGAGCAGGCGGCTGGAGGCACTGATCTTCGGCTCGGGCGACTTTTCGGCATCAATGCAGATGCCGCAAACGACGATCGGCGGCTTTGATGAGCATGACGCGCTCTATCCCGGCCACCGCTGGCACCACGCAATGGTCTCGATCGTCGCGGCGGCGCGGGCGAATGGGTTGCGCGCCATTGACGGCCCCTTTGCGGGGATAAGGGACGGCGAGGGCCTCGAGCGGGCCTCGCGCATCGCCCGGGTCATGGGCTTCGACGGCAAATGGTGCATTCATCCGTCGCAACCCGCGGCGGTGGACCGCCTCTTCTCCCCCTCGGCCGATGAGATCGCCCAAGCGCAAGTGGTGATGGCCGAATATCACGCTGGCCTGCGCGAAGGGCGCGGCGCGGTCAGCGTTGGCGGCAAGATGGTTGACGCGGCCAGCCTGCGCGCCTGCCGTGCGCTGCTCCGCAAGGCACGCCTGCCCGCTGGGCGCTAGGACCGCGCCAGGCCGCGGCGCAGGCCTTATTCCGTCTTGACGACCTGCCAGCGATAGGCCTGCTCTCCGGCGGAAAGTATTTCGCAGAGCAGGTTGACGATGCCATTCCACGATGGGGTTTCGATGCGTTCCTGCGTCCGGGCGAGCACCAGTTGGCGATCGAGCTTCTGCGGCGAGATACGAGCATAGCTGACCCGTCCTTTCTCGACGGCGTGGCGAATCGATGAATAGGGTAGAACCGAAACGCCTGCACCTGCGGCGACAAGCGCGAGCAGCGCCGGCACAGAATCCACCTCCATTGCCGCGGTGGCTGTGAGCCCGATATTGGCGGCCGCCTCTTCGAACAGCGCGCGCAGCTGGTTGGCCGAGGCTGGCATGATCGGATTGCGCGCGACGAGATCCTCGATGGAGATTGCGGCCTCGGTGCCGAAAGCTCCCGCCGGTCCGAAGGCGACCAGTGATTCCGTTAAGAGCGGCCGCGTGACCAGCGACGAATGTCGGCGGTCGGCATAGAGGATTGCGGCGTCGAGCTCACCGGTCAGCAGCCGCTGCCGCAGCGTCGCGCTATAGCCCTCGACCAGCCGCAACTCGACGCGCGGTAGTGCCCGCTGCGCGGCGAGCGCCAGCTCGGGCAGCACGATCTCGGCCATGGAGCTTGGCACGCCGATGGCGAGTTTACCAGACGGCGACCCCGACGCCGCGCCCACCGCATCGCGCACCGCCTGGGCCTGATCGAGCAGGCTCCGGGCCGATTTGGCGAGCACCTCGCCCTCGGGAGTCGGCGTGATGCCCCAGCCATGACGAACGAGCAGCGGTGCGCCGAGATCATTTTCCAGCGCCTGGAGTTGGCGCGACAGGGCCGGCTGCGCAAGCCGGACGATATTCGCCGCCTTGGAGATGCTTTTCTGCTCCACGACTGTGACGAAATTGCGCAGATGTCGAAGTTCCATCGCAATCCTCATGCAAAGCCGGCATGGCCTTCATCGCGCATAAGTCTTTTACGGCATGGAAGTCAATTCCTATGCTTCGGACAACGAAATTAGAAAATGTGGGAGACTGCCTGTGGCCAGGAGCCGGTATAAACTGCTGTCGGTGTGCGCGTTGAGCATCGGGAACTTCGGCGCCCCCGCCCTGGCTCAGGCCCCGGTCTCAGCCGCCGATACCGTCGGCGATATCGTCGTCACAGCCCAGAAGCGTTCGGAAAAGCTATCCGACGTGCCGATGTCGATTTCGGCCGCGACGGGCGAGCAGCTTGCCCAGCGCGGCATAAGCAGCGTCGCCGATCTGGCTAAGATTGTGCCTGGCCTCACCTATCAGCCGAGCGACTATGGCTCGCCGGTCTACACAATCCGCGGGATCGGCCTGAAGGATCTCGCCGTCGCGGTCGCACCGACTGTCAGCGTCTATGTCGACCAGGTGCCACTGTCCTATTCGGTGATGACGCCGGGGGCGTCGCTCGATCTGGAGCGGGTCGAGGTGCTCAAGGGCCCGCAAGGAACCCTGTTCGGACAGAACTCCACCGGCGGCGCGATCAATTATATCGCCGCCAAGCCGACCGACACGCTCAGGGGCGGGACGGAGCTCACCTACGGGCGGTTTGACCAGCTCGATGCGCAGGCTTTTGTCAGCGGTCCGCTGGGCGAGAATGTCAGGGCCCGGCTCGCGGTGAGGACGGAACAGCGGGGCAATTGGCAGAAGAGCCAGACGCGCGAGGACGCCCTGGGCCAGCGCAATTTTACGACCGCCCGGCTGCTGATCGACCTCGATCCCACCGACCGCCTGCGAATCCAGATCAACCTCAACGGGTGGCGGAACAAGAGCGACTCCCAGGCCGCCCAGTTCATGCGCTTCTCGCCGGCCGTTCCGGCTGCCGGAGGCGGCTATACCGGTCTCTTCCCGGCCCTGACCGCCTATTCGGCCGCGCCAGACAAGGCGCGCATCGCGGATTGGGACCCCGCCACCAGCTTCAGGAGCGACGACCGCATGGGCCAGGCCTCGGTCCGGGCGGATCTCGATCTCGCCGACGATGTCACGCTGACCTCGATCTCCGCTTATTCGGACTTCAAGCAGCGGGCGCCGATCGATCCCGACGGCACCAACGTCACCGATTTCCGGATGACGCTCAATTCCCGGATCGAATCCTTCTCGCAGGAGCTGCGGATCGCGGGCAAGTCCGCCGGAGGGACATTGCGGTGGCTGGTCGGCGGCAATTACGCCCATGACCGCACCCAGGACGATCAGAACGGCTTCACCACTGGGTCCTCGGTTGGCATCCTCGGCCTCACCGCGACCAATTTCTTCAACTCGAACCACCAGCGGATACGGACGCTTGCCGGCTTTGCGAGCGTCGACTTCGACATCGCGCCGACCCTGACCGCGCAAGGCTCGACCCGCTACACGGATTCACGCAACCGCTTCAGCGGCTGCGTGCGCGACAGCGGCGACGGGGTGATGGCGGGCGCCTTCTCGGGCCTGTCCGGGGCCACCATCCCGCCAGGCGGGTGCGTGACGCTGGACGATGTCGGCGGCACCTTCCAGCCGGGGCTCGTGCGCGACGGGCTGCATGAGGACAATCTGTCGTGGCGGCTCAGCCTGAATTACAAGCCGTCGCCCGACCAGCTGATCTACGCAAACATAACCCGGGGCTACAAAGCCGGCACCTTCCCGACCGTCGCCGCCACGCTGGCCAGCCAGGACGTTCCGGTAAAGCAGGAATCGGTGCTGGCCTATGAGCTGGGCTTCAAGGCGTCGCTGCTGGATCGCGCGGTGCAGTTGGCCGGCGCCGGCTTCTATTATGATTACAAGGACAAGCAGCAGATCGGCTATGTGCTGACGATCTTCGGCCCCAATCCAGGCGAAATCAGCATTCCCAAGTCGCGTGTTTATGGCGGCGAGCTGAACCTTACGCTGCGCCCGGCGCGAGGCCTCACGCTCAACGCCGGCGGCACCTATGTCGATTCCAAGGTTCGCGGCAGCTATCTGAGCTTCGATCCCTTCGCGGTGCCGGTCAATCTCGATGGCGAGCGCTTTCCCAACACGCCGAAATGGCAGCTCTCACTCGATGCCGATTATCAGCGGCGGCTTTCCGACAGCGCCGTGCTGCGGCTTGGAGCCAGCTATGCCTATCGCAGCCGCAGCGTCGCAGCCTTCGGCGCCAGCCGTGAGTTCCTGATACCGTCCTATGGCTTGCTCGACCTGCGTGCGGGCGTCGATTTTGATCGGTTCACGGTCCAGCTCTGGGGCCGCAATATCACCAACAAGTTCTACCTGACCTCGGTGACCCATGTGGTCGACACCGTTGCCAGGGTGACCGGCATGCCGGCCACCTATGGCGCCACGCTCGGATATAAATTCTAGCTACGTTCGTCCACGGCGGCCGTCTCCGCGCGGCACGCCGCCCGGCGCCGTCGCGATCTTTCGGAGGCCCGCCATGGAAACCACGAATTATGATTTCATCGTCATCGGCTCCGGCTCGTCCGGCGCCATCGTGGCGGCGCGGCTGTCCGAGGACCCGCGTACCAGGGTGCTCCTGCTCGAAGCGGGCAAGGAGGACAGCGGCATATGGTTCCATATCCCCCTCGGCTTCGCCAAGGTTCATTTCGCTGAGGATACGACCTGGCGGCACGAGACCGACCCCGAGCCGCGGCTGGGCGATCGCCGCATACCCTGGTTCCGCGGCAAGGTGCTGGGCGGATCGAGCTCCACCAACGGCATGGTCTATGTGCGCGGCGCCCCGACCGATTATGCGCTCTGGGGGCAGATGGGGGCGCGTGGCTGGTCCTATGAAGAGATCCTGCCCTTCTTCAAGAAGGCCGAGCGGCAGCAGCGCGGGGCCGATGACTATCATGGCGGCGATGGGCCCCTTGCGGTGGAGGACGGCGGCTGGCGCAATCCGCTGGCCGATGCCTTCATCCAGTCCGCGGCGGCGATCGGTATCCCCCGCAACGACGATTTCAGCGGCCCCTCCATGGAGGGCGCGGGCTATTATCAGCTCACCACGAGCAAGGGCCGGCGCGCATCGACATCGGCCGCCTATCTGCGTCCTGCCCGTCACCGGCCGAACTTGCATATCCTGACCCAAGCGCTCGTGACCCGGATCGAGATCCAGGACAAGCGCGCCGTGGCCGTGCACTTCGAACGCGGCGGGACGATGCACCGCGCGGCGGCGGCCGGCGAGATCATCGTCAGCGCGGGCGCGGTCAATTCGCCCCACATCCTGCAGCTGTCGGGCATCGGCCCTGCGGCACTGCTGCGCGAATATGGGATAGAGGTGGTGCACGAGCTGCCAGGCGTGGGCGAGAATCTGCAGGATCATGTCATCGCCAAGCGCGTCTGGAAGACGTCGAGCAACGACACGCTCAACATGATCATGCGCAGCCCGCTGCGCCAGGCCGCCATGGCCCTCCAATATCTGACCACCCGCCGCGGCCCGCTGGCCATCGGCGCAGCGCTCGCCGGTGCCTATGCGTCGACGCGCCCCGCTCTCGACACGCCCGATGTACAGATGTTCCTGTGCCCCTTCGCCCCCAAGGCCGGGGTCGCGGAACTGGCCGATTATTCGGGCTTCCACGTCAGCGTCTACCAGAACCGACCGGAGAGCAGGGGCCATGTGCGGATCCGGTCGTCTGATCCACGCGATCTTCCGTCGATCTACGCCAATTATCTGGCGACTGAAAACGACCGCAAGACGATGTGCGATGGCATGCACCTAGTGGGGCGCATCGCGGCGCAACAGCCGCTGGCCGGACTCATCGTCGAGGAAACCGAGCCCGCAGGGCGCGAGCTGGACGATGAGGCGATGCTGGCGTTCATCGCCGAGACCGCCTTTTCGGCCTGGCACCATTCGGGCACCTGCAAGATCGGCGAAGACGCGCTCGCCGTCGTCGACAGCCGCCTGCGCGTTCACGGCATCGATGGCCTTCGCATCATCGACGGATCGGTGATGCCGACGGTCATTTCGGGAAACACCAACGCCACCTGCCTGATGATCGGCGAAAAGGGTGCGGCGATGGTGAAAGAGGATAGCCGGCTATAGCCGACCCCCCCCCATGCCAAATGCGCATGTCGGGAATATCCAATTGGCCTTTTGAGGCATCGCTGTGAACAGTTATCTTCCCGGAGAAGGGAGATTTTCTTGGAAAACGCAGATTATCCGGAGATTCGGGAAGCGGTGAAGCGGTTATGCGCCGACTTCCCCGGGCCATATTGGCAGGAGCTCGACCGAGACCGCTCCTATCCTTCGGCTTTCGTCAAGGCGCTGAGCGACGCAGGATTTCTGTCCGTGCTGATCCCTGAGGAGTTCGGCGGGTCCGGCCTCGGCATCGGCGCCGCCACGGCGATCCTGGAGGAGGTCCATCGTTCGGGCTGCAATGGCGGCGCCTGCCATGCGCAGATGTACACGATGGGGACGATCCTCCGCTACGGCGGCGAAGAGCAGAAGGCCAGCTATCTGCCCGCGATCGCCAGCGGTGAGCTTCGCCTGCAGGCCTTCGGCGTCACCGAACCCACCGCCGGCACCGACACCACCCGGATCGAGACCTTCGCCGAACGCCGCGGCGACAGCTATGTGGTCAACGGTCAGAAACTGTGGATCAGCCGCGCCGAACATAGCGACCTGATGGTGTTGCTGGCCCGGACCCAGAAGCGGGAAAAGGGCGCCAAGCCCAGCGACGGCATGAGCGTGTTCTTGGTCGACATGCGCGAGGCGATCGGCCGCGGCCTGACGATCCGGCCGGTCCGCACCATGCTCAACCATGCAACGACTGAACTGTTTTTCGACAATCTGGAAATTCCGGCGAGCGCGCTGATCGGACAGGAAGGCGCTGGATTCCGCTATATCCTGGGCGGGATGAACGCCGAACGGATCTTGATCGCGTCCGAATGCATCGGCGATGCCCGCTTCTTCATCGACCGCGCCAGCGCCTATGCCCGGGACCGGCGCGTGTTCGGCCGCGCGATCGGCGAAAATCAGGGCGTCCAGTTCCCGATTGCGCGGGCCTATGTGCTGATGACTGCGGCGGCAGAAATGGTCCGCACGGCGGCCGCGCTCTACGATGCCGGCCAGCCCTGCGGCACGGAGGCCAATATGGCGAAGTTGCTGGCGTCGGAAGCGTCCTGGTTCGCCGCCGACATGTGCGTCCAGACGCATGGTGGTTTCGGTTTCGCCGAAGAATATGACATCGAGCGGAAGTTCCGCGAGACGCGCCTCTATCAGGTCGCGCCGATCTCCACTAACCTGATCCTCAGCCATGTCGCGACGCATGTGCTCGGCCTGCCGAAGTCCTTCTGATGGCGTCCCCGCTGTCTGATATCTTGGTGGTCAGCGTCGAGCAAGCCGTGGCTGCGCCGCTCTGCTCGGCGCGGCTGGCGGATGCCGGGGCTCGTGTCATCAAGGTCGAACGGCCTGAAGGGGATTTCGCGAGAGACTATGATCGGGTGGTCAACGGCGGCAGTGCCTATTTCGACTGGCTCAACCGCGGCAAGGAATCGGTCCGGCTCGATTTCAAGAAGGATTCGGACGCCGCCCTTCTCGCCGAGATGATCGACCGGGCCGACATCTTCATCCAGAATCTGGCGCCGGGGGCGGCGGAACGGTCCGGCTTCGGATCGGCCATGCTACGCCAGCGCAATCCGCGCCTGATCACCTGCGACATCTCTGGCTACGGCCTCGATGGGCCGCTGAAGGATCGCAAGGCCTACGATCTGCTGATCCAGTGCGAGAGCGGCCTGGCGTCGATCACCGGAACACCCGACGCGCCCGGCCGGGTCGGCATATCGATCGTCGATCTCACCTGCGGCCTCAACGCCTACAGCGGCATCCTCGAGGCGCTGCTGCGCCGCGAGCGCACCGGCTGCGGCGCCAGCCTGTCGATATCACTGTTCGACAGCGTCGCGGACTGGATGGCGGTGCCGCTGCTGCACCATGATTATGGCGGCAGCGCCCCTTCGCGGGTCGGCATCGCCCATCCCAGCATCGTGCCCTACGGCGTGTTCCGCTGCGCCGATGCCAAGGACATCGTCATCGCGATCCAGAACGAACGGGAATGGACGACGCTGGTACGTCAGGTTCTCGGTGAGGACCAGCTGCTGTCCGACGACCGTTATTCGAGCAACAGCGCCAGGACATCCCGGCGGGAGGAGGTCGACGCGATCATCGCCGGGGCTTTCGCACGGCGCAGCGCAACGGAAATGGCCGCGCTACTCGACGAAGCACGCATCGCCTTCGCGATGCTCAATGACGTGTCGGGCCTTTCGCTTCATCCGCATCTGCGCCGGATATCTGTCGACAGCCCGGAAGGCGTCGTGTCGCTGCCGGCGCCTCCGGTCCGCTGGACGGACTGGGAGATCGGCGCAGTCCACGTTCCCGCGCTCGGCGAGCACGACCAAGCGATTGAAATCGAATTCACCACATCACAAGAAAAGCAGGCTGGATAATCTCCAGCCTCGGAAAGAGGGCCCAGATGGCGACGCAACCTAAGCAAGACACGGACAGGAAGCCGAAAGCAGGGAAAAGCCTGCTGCATGACAAATTCACCCATGTCGTGCCCCGCCGCCGCCTCGCAACGGAGGATCTGCGCCATAACCTCGCCGAAGTCGATCCTGCACTGCTGCTGATGGCGCTCGTCCATATCACTCGCGATACCGGCCTGCTGGATCGGTACGGTCCGGAACTGAAGAAGGTCGACCGCGGCGAACTGCAGCCCGGCGTGAAGCATGTCGACACCGTCGCCGGCGTATCGACGGCCGCCGTCATTTCCGATCAATCGCGCAACGAGCTGATTGACCTCGCGGTGGCGGCGCTCGATAAGGATCCGGCGGAGCAGACCGAATATCTGAGCGGCTACGAGCTCGACTCCGACACCTTCATCAAGATGGCCTCGCTCGTCGTCGACCAGCCCGTCAATCCGGAAAATACAGAGATGTTTCTGGAGCAGGCCGGCTTCGTTCGCCCGCTGCCGGTCCTGCCGCAAAGCGGCAAGCATCCCGCGGAGCGGATCGAGCTGGCGATCATCGGCGCAGGCATGACCGGCCTTGCCGCCGCAGTGCAGGCGATAGACCGGGGCTTCCGCTTCCGCATCTTCGAAAGCACCGACAAGGTCGGCGGGGTGTGGAGCCTGAACGACTATCCGGGCGTCGCGGTCGACACCCCCGCAGTCTATTATTCACTGTCTTACGAGATGAACTCGTCCTGGAGTTCCTATTATCCGACTGGCCCCGAATATCTCGCCTATCTCAACAAGCTAGTCGACAAATATGGCTTCCGCGACAGAATCGAATTCAACAGCGAGATCCTGCGCGTCGAATGGATCGATACCGATCAGGAATGGGAACTGACGATCGTCCGCAACGGCCGCGACGCCTATAAATATCGCGCGGCGGCGGTGATGACCTGCCTGGGCCATCTCAATCGCCCGCTCTATCCCGACCTGCAGGGACGCGAGACGTTCAAGGGCGTTTCGATACATGCCAACCGCTGGCGGCACGACGTTGATCTGCGCGGCAAACGCGTCGGTATCATTGGCACCGGCGCCACCGGCGTGCAGGTGATCGGTAAGATTTCGCAGGAGGTGGGGCATCTGACAATCTTCCAGCGCCAGCCGATGTGGATCGCGCCCAATCGGGTCGGTGATGGCGTGGTAGCGCCGGGCAAGCGTTGGGCTCGGGAAAACCTGCCCTATTATCTCCATTGGGACCGGCTGAAGGATTATTGGAGCTTCGGCGACGCGGTGGGCTATCCGGTCGTTCGCGCCGATCCGGAATGGGCCAAGACCCACCAGTCGATCTCGCCGGCCAACGACGCGGCGATGCAGTTCTTTCTGAACTACATCCATTCCTGCTTCGGCGAGGATAGCGAGCTGACTCGCAAGCTCACCCCCGATTACGCCCCGCTGGGCAAACGCATCGTCCGCGATCCCTATGATTTCGCGCCGGGCGGCTTCTATTATGCGCTCAGCCAGCCCAACGTCGATCTCGAAACGTCGAAACTGGCGCGCGTGGTACCGGACGGAATTCTGACGTCCGAGGGCAAGCTGATCGAGCTCGACGTCATCATCTATGCGACCGGCATGACGCTCGACTGGCTGTCGCCGGTCGAGGTGGTCGGCCGCGACGGCGTCCGCCTGAGCCAGCTATGGCGCGACAATAACCCGTCATCCTATCTCGGCGGATTGGTGCCGGGTTTCCCTAACCTGTTCGTCAATTCCGGCCCCCACACCGGGGCGGCGCATGCCGGCGGCCACAACTTCATGGCCGAGGTGGTCAACCATTATGCGATGGAATGCCTGCAGATGCTGGTCGAGGAGGACGCCCGATCAATCGAGGTCACCCAGGAAGCGCATGACGAGCATAACCGGAAGCTGGACGAAGCCATGGCCGGCTCGATCTGGGTCTGGGAGCGCCGCGCAAACACCTACTACACCAATCAGAAGGGGCGGCCGATCCTGCCCACGCCGTGGCGGCACGTCGATTTCTGGAAGATGACGCGCGAGCCTCGCAAGGACGCCTTCATTCTTCGGTAGGAGCACCGGCGGCGCGCCGCCGCGGAGAAAGCATATGGACGAATTGATGCCAACCAAGCAGCGCGGCCTGATCCTGGGCGGCGGCGGCGTGACGGGCCTCGCCTGGGAAATCGGCGTCCTCCACGGCTTGCTGGGCGCGGGTGTGCCGCTGCTCGAGGCCGACGAGGTGATCGGCACCTCGGCGGGGGCCTTCGCGGGCGCCGCGCTGCTCGATCCGCGCGGCATCGCCTGGGCCTATGAGCGGCAGCTGACCGGCGCCGCCAGCGAAATTTCGGCCGACTTCCCACCCGAGGTGATCGGCGCGCTGACCTCGATCCTGGGCGATTATGCCGACGATCCGGAAGAGGCCGGACGGCAGCTCGGCGCCTTTGCCATCGACGCCCGTACCACCGACACTGCCGCGCGCATGGCGGTCGTCCGCGAGCGGCTGGCAACCGCCGAATGGCCCTCCGGCTGTCTGCGCATGACGGCAATCGACGTGCGCACCGGCAAGCTGCATCTTCTCGACCGGGCGTCCGGGGTAGATATCGTCGATGCCGCTGCGGCGAGCGGTGCGGCGCCGGGCATCTGGCCCGTGGTCCAGACAAGCGAGACCCTGTGGATCGACGGGGGCAGTGTCTCGGTGAGCAATGCCCAACTCGCGTCCGCCTTCGCCCGCTGCCTCGTCATCTCGCCGATGACGATGAACTTCTCCGGCGCGTCGGTTCAGAGCCAGCTCGATGCGTTTGCCGCGACGCGAAGTCTTCTGATCACACCCGATCCAGCCAGTAGCGAAGCGATCGGAACCAACCCGTTCGATGCCGACCGCCGGCCCGGCGCAGCCGAGGCTGGTTATCGGCAAGGTCTGGCCTTGGCCGGAGAGGCATCCGCCATCTGGCGATGAGAGCGAAGGCAAGCCGAAAGAACAGGAGGATCCATGGTCTATGATCTCAAGATCCGCGGCGCAACGATTGTCGACGGGACCGGCGAGCCCAGCTTCAGCGGCGATGTCGCGATCAGCCGCGGCGTCATCGTCGCGGTCGGAGAAGCGCCGGACACCGCGTATCGCACCATCGATGCCGACGGAACCCTGCTGACGCCGGGCTTCATCGATCCCCACACCCATTATGATGGCCAGGCGATGTGGGACGACGAACTCGTCCAGTCGGCCCGTCACGGCATCACCACGGCCATATTGGGCAATTGCGGCGTCGGCTTCGCGCCGGTCGCGCCGGGCCGGCAGGATGATCTCATCACTCTGATGGCGGGCGTCGAGGATATTCCGGGCACTGTCCTGAATGCGGGGCTGGACTGGGACTGGGAGAGTTTCGGCGACTATCTCGACCGTCTGGATCACCGGCAATGGTCGATCGATATCGGTGCCCAGGTCACGCACGATCCCGTTCGCATGTATGTCATGGGCGAGCGCGCGCTCAGCCGGGAGATCGCGACCGAGGACGATATCGCCCGGATGCGCCAGCTGGTCTCGGCCGCGCTCGGCGCGGGCGCCTTCGGTTTTTCGACGGGACGGAACGACGCGCACCGCATGGCGGACGGCCGGGATACCCCGGCGTCGATCGCCGGCGCTCGCGAGCTGACGGCTATCGCCCAATGCCTCCGCGATCATGATTATCGCGTCCTCCAGATCACTTCGGACTTCGATCAGGCCGAAGGTCCCGCCGCGTTCGACGCCGAGTTCGCGCTGGTCGAGCAGATGGCAGAAGCATCGGGCCGGCCGATCTCGTTGAACCTCCTGCAGCGGGAAGGGGGCGGCGACCAATGGCGTCGCGTGGTCGAACGATCCGAGGCCGCGCTGGCCCGCGGCCTGGACATCCGCTTCCAGGTCGCGGCGCGCGGCGTCGGCGTGCTGATGGGGCTGACATCTTCCTTCCATCCCTTCGTTGCCCACCCTTCCTTCCAGGCGATCGCTACTCTTCCGCTGGCAGAGCAAGTGCGCACAATGCGCGATCCGGGCTTCCGAACCCGACTGCTCGCCGAGGCGCCGGTGCCCTATGCGGGCAAGGGCAATGCTGCGCCGGCCTTCTTCGATCAATTGCTGGGCGATATGGATCGCTACGCCGCACGTATCTTTCCGGATCGCGGCGTGCCCGATTTCGAGGCTGGCCACGACCGGTCGCTCCAGGCGGAAGCCCGCCGCCGGGGCATCAGCGCCGTAGAAGCGGTCTATGACGCGCTTCTGGATCGTGACGGGCACGCGCTGCTCTACCTGCCGATCTTCAACTATGGCGGCGGTAACCTCGACGACGTCCGGGAAATGCTGGTCCATCCCCAATCGATGATCGGGCTTGGTGACGCGGGCGCCCATGTCAACGTCATCACCGATTACAGCTACCCCACCTTCGCCCTGTCCTTTTGGCCCTACCGGCGGAAAGCCGGACCCGGCCTGACGGCGGAGCGTATCGTCCAGCTGATGAGCGGCGCGCCAGCGGCGCATCTCGGGCTCAACGACCGTGGCGTCATCGCGCCGGGACGCCGCGCCGACATCAATCTGATCGACCCCGTTCGCCTTCAGCTCCTGCAAACCCGGGTCGCACATGATCTGCCGGCTGGCGGGCAGCGGCTGCTCCAGGACTCGTGCGGCTATCTCGCCACATTGGTGAAGGGCGTCGTCGTCGCGGAAGGTGACGAACTGACCGGCGCCCGGCCGGGCCGCCTGCTGCGCGCGGGTAAGTTGCGCGAAACCGCACTTAAAAATACGAACGGCCGTTTGTATTTTTAAGTCGATCCTGATATCTGGATTCGAACTTTGAGGAGATTTGCGATGTCGGATGCTGCGTCTGGAGATGGCCGCGCCTTCTCGGTCCTGAACGTCGAGGATGTCGAACCCTGGGAATATTATGAGGCCGCCCGATCCCAGGGCGATGTGATCTGGGACGAGGGCATGGGCGGCTGGGCGGTCCTCCGCTTCAAGGACTGCGCTTGGATCGAGCAGAATGAAGACAAGTTCCGCAATCCCTATCAGACCGTCCCGGAGGTAGTCGTCCAGATCAAGGGCGGCGGCCGCAACATCGCCCTGCTGGGGGGCGAGGAACACAAACGCATGCGCCGTTTCGTACTCCAGCTACTTACCCCCCGCCTTATCGAGAGCTATCGCCAGAAACATGTCGTCCCGATCGTCGACATGATGATCCAGCGCGTCCTCGCGCGCGCCGGCAAGGCCGACCTGACCACCGATTTCGGCGACCAGATCCCGTCGCGCGTGATCGCCGCCTTGCTCGGCATGCCGTGGCAGGACGACGCCTTAATCCAGCGCATCCTGCATCTGCACGAACAGATGATGGAAGTGCTGGGCGCACTCTTTGCCACCGAGGAGCTTGTCCAGAAGGGCCTGGCAATCTCCAAGGAGCTCAACGAGATGCTCCTGCCTTACATCCGGGATCGCCGCGAAAACCCGCAGGACGATTTCATCAGCCGCGTCTGGCAGGAAGCCCCGTCCGGATATGGCGACGATCTGACCGAGGAGGATGCGACCGCCATCTGCCGCGAACTGTTCCTGGGCGGCGCCGACACCACCGTCCATGGCATCGCAAACACCCTCTATCTGATCCTGACCAACGACGAGGTCCGCTCGGCGGTCGAGACCAACCGCAAGGCCGCGCTCCCCGTCGCGGTAGAGGAAGCACTGCGGCTCTATGGATCGATCATGTACCGCTTCCGCGTCGCCAATCAGGATATCGAGGTGGGTGGCGTCCAGATCAGGAAGGACGAGAAGCTCGTCCTGCTGCACTCCGCCGCCAATCGCGATCCCGAGAAATTCGCATGCCCCCACATGGCCGATCTGAACCGCCGGCTGCCCGCCGACCATCTCGCGTTCAACAAGGGGCCGCGCTCCTGCGTCGGCATGGGGCTAGCGCGGGCCGAGATCAACGAAGCGGTCGGCGCGATCCTCGACAATCTGCCTGACCTGAAGCTCGACCCGACCGCCCCGCCACCACATTTCGGGGGGCATTTCGTGCGCTCGTGGCGGCCGCTGAACGTCACCTTCGCCGCCGGCGCCGCCCACGGCGCCGACAAGGGAACCTGGATGTAAGATAGATGGGCCGTTGCCGGCTTGGTCGGCGGCGGCCCATACGCGGCTAGGCTCGCCAATGACTCTACGACACAGCACTCACCGCGTGGCGGGCTGAAGGTTCAATGGCCCTGCCCGCCGCCCGTGTTCGGCATCAGCGCGGCGGTGAGGCCGCCATCGACGGTCAGGTTGACGCCGGTGATCTGCGCCGCTTTCGAGCTTGCCAGGAACAGGATCGCTTCGGCGACCTCGTCCGGCTGGCTGAGCTTGCGCAGCGGCACCGCCGCCTCCCGCCGCTGCCGGTTGAGCAACTGGGTGGGGTCGCTCGCGTCGTTGAAGGCGCCCTGGGTGATGCCGGTGTAGGTCGGCCCCGGCGACACGCAATTACACCTTATGCCGTCAGGGCCCCATTCGAGCGCCATCTGCTTCACCAGCATGATCAGCGCCGCCTTGCTGGCGCTATAGGTGGCCAGCGGCGGGGTGGCGTACTCGCCTGCGATCGAAGCCGTGGCGACGATGCTGCCGCCGCTCGCCTTCAGCAACGGATAGGCCGCCTTGCCGAGCAGCCAAGTAGGTCGCGTGTTGATATCGAACAGCAGATCGAACGTTTCGACATCGAGATCCTTGAGCGGGCCGCTGCGGACGATGCCCGCATTGCTGACGAGGCTGTCCAGTCCGCCTAGCACGGCTTCGGCGGCGCGGACGCTGTCCGTGCAGGCTTCCGGCTTCGACAGGTCCGCGGTGAAGGGGATGGCGCGTCCGCCCAGCGCGGCGACTTCCTGCACGGCGGCGTCGAGCCCCGCCTGATCGCGATCGACCAGAAATAGTTCAGCGTCCTTCCCAGCAGACTGCGCCGCAAGGCGCGCCACCGACCGACCGATTCCGCTGCCCGCACCCGTGATGATCATCTTCATGCTAGAGCCTTTCCGATGGCAGGGCACACGTCAGACGGCAGCCGCCCGTTCAGAGATTTTCTCGAAGAACCAACCGAGCCTTGCCTCGTCCATTGCGTCGCTCATCTCGAGCGCCGGCGTGCCGCGCCGCCGCCCCAACTCCTGCGCGGCCGAGGCGGCGGCAGCGGCCTCCACCTCATATATGGTGAGATAGGCCCAAGGCGTCGTGCCTTCGGCATGGACGGCTCCGGCGATGCGGTAGCGGGTCGCCCGTACCATCCCGTCGATGCTCAGCACATCGACCACATGGCGCTCCTCATACCATTGGTTGAACGCCTCGTCTTGGCCGGGCGCCGCGTTCATCAGGGCCATCAGGATGACATTTCCTGACATCAGGCTTCACTCCCGCCGATACGGATCACGACCTTGCCGACGTGGGCGCCCCGGTCGAGATAGGCGAGCGCCTCATTGGCCTGCTCAAAGTCGAAAACCCGGTCGATCTCCGGGCGGATCCCGTGGAACGCGATCGTGCGGTTCATCGCCTGGAACATCTCGCGCGATCCCACCAGCACGCCCCGCAGGATGCAGTTGGCCGACAGGATCGACATCGGGTCGATCGACTCGCCACCGGCCAGCATCCCGATGATGCTGACGATCCCACCCGGCGCGGCGCAGCGGATCGATTGCGGCAGCGTGCCCGCCCCGCCGACCTCGATCACATGATCCACGCCCTGGCCTCCGGTAAGGCGGAGAACCTCGGCGCTCCAATCGGGGTGCCGCGCATAGTTGATGACATCATCGGCGCCGAGCGCCCGAACCCGGGCAAGCTTCGCGTCGCTTGACGAGGTGACGATGACACGCGCGCCCGCAGCCTTGGCGAACTGGACCGCGAACAGCGACACGCCCCCCGTGCCCAGCGCTAGCACCGTCTGGCCCGAACGCAGCGGCGTCAGCCCATAGAGGGCATTCCAGGCGGTGAGCGCGGCGCAGGGCAATGTCGCGCCTTCGTCAAACGACAAGTGTCCGGGCAGCTTAACCAACCCATGCTGGTCGAACGCGCGATACTCGCTGAGCACGCCGTCCAGCGCCCCCGCCAGCGTATTCTCCCGGCCTTCGCGCGAATGGGATCCGCCGAACCAGCTCTGGGCGAACAGGCCCGCGACCCGGTCACCCGGCGTGATGCGGTCAACCCCCGGGCCGATCTCGACGACATCACCCGCACCGTCGGACAGCGGTATGCGGCCGGGCGGAGCGACGGGGAAGCCATGCCGACCATCGGAGAAGAGCAGATCGCGATAGTTGAGCGACGCAGCCTTTAGCCGAACGAGAACCTGCCCTCGGCCAAGCTGCGGGCGATCCCTGTCGACGCATCGCCACCGCGGCATTTCTCCGGCCGGCGCCGCTTCGAAAGCCTTCATCGTCCATCCTCTTCCATCGCCGGTCCCCCGATCGAACAGATGCAATTTACAAACGCTCGTTCGTTTGTTTAAGTGGTCTCAATCGAATTGTCCATCCAGTGGGAGGCGAACATGAATGAGACCGGCGTGGATGTATATGTGGTCACGGGCGGCGCCGGAGGATTGGGGCGCGCCCTGTGCGCGCGGGCGGCGAATGGCGGCGCGCATGTGGTGGTGGTCGACATCGGCGAATCGGCGGTGTCCGTTGCCGAAGAGCTGACCGCCCGGGGCCTTTCGGCGGAGGCGGCATCGTGCGACGTTTCCCGGCGCGAAGAGATCGAGGCACTGCGCGCGCGGCTGACCGAAAGCAGGCGTGTGCCGACGGTGGTAGCCAACCTTGCCGGCGCGACCCGCAACGCGCCGCTCGTTGACGTGACCGAAGAGGATTTCGACCTCACCCTCGCTACCCACGCCCGCGGCACGCTGAACATGATGTGGGCCTTCGCGCCGGCCATGAAGGAGCGCGGCTATGGCAGGATCGTCAACACAAGCTCGGTCGCGGCCCGCGGCTCGCCCACGGGCATGAGCTATGTCGCGGCCAAAGGCGCGATTGAGGCGATGACGCGGACTGCCGCCATCGAACTCGCCCGGCACGGCATCACCGTCAACTGCGTCGCTCCGGGCGGAGTCGATGGCGGGATGTTCAGGATGCAGCCGGAAAAGGCGCAGGAGCAGATGCTCAGCCGCACCCCGATGCGGCGGGTCGCCGAGCCCGACGAGATCGCGGTCTGCTATATGTTCCTGGCGTCGCGCGGGGCGAGCTTCGTAACCGGCCAGACGCTCTACGCTTGCGGCGGCGCATCAATCGGCGCGTTTCTCTAGCCTCGAATAAGGCCGGCGACCTCGCGCCGGCCACCCTACTCGTCTATGAAGACGGTATAATCCTCAAGCGGCGCCCGGCCCGCGACGAAGCTGTTGGCGGGAGCGTCGGGATCAGCATAGCCGACCGCCATGCCGCAGAACAGCATCAGCTCCGGCGCAAGGGTCAAAAAGTCTCCGATGGTCCGCGAGTAGAGGCTCCACGCTTCCTGCGGACAGCTGTGCAACCCTGCCTCGCGTAGGAGCAGCATCAGCGTCTGCAGCGCCATGCCCATATCGGCCCATTGCGGCGGCCCCATGCGCCGGTCGATGCTGCAGAACAGGCCGACCGGGGCGCCAAAGAACTGCAGATTATAGGCGGACCATTGCGCCCGGCCCTGCTTGTCTTCCCTGGCTATGCCAAGCCGGTCGTACAGGCCGAAACCGACCTCGAAGCGCCGTTCGCTATAGATGGCGGGCATTTCCTCTGGCAGGATATCATATTCAGTCGGCTCGCCGCGGGGCGCCTCCGTCGCGCGGGTCCGCATCAGCGCCTTGAGCCGGGAAAGGGCCTGTCCCGTAACCACATGAAACTGCCAGGGCTGGAGATTGCACCCCGACGGCGCCCGCGCCGTCAGCTTCAATATCCGGCGCAGCACGTCCTGATCGACCGGCTTATCGAGAAATCCTCGCACCGACCGGCGGGAGAGAATGGCCCCGGTGACGGACACGGCTGCGGCGGTGTCGACAGGGCCATCGGGGCAAATCAGATCCTCCATCAGGCGCACCTTAATAAAACGGTTGACCGTTTTTCTTTATGGCTTAGGATGATGCCCGTCAAGCTGGCGCCATCGCTCGGATTCGTTGGGAATGGCCGTCGCTTATAAGGATCGTCCTGCACCTCGCCGTCGAGGCTGCGGTGCCGCAACTCATTGGCAATAGAGGGAGCATGAAGATGGCAGACGCGGGGGAAACGGCATCGTCGGATGTCCTGTTCGAGCGGAACGGCCGGGTAGCGACGGTGATATTGAATGCTCCCGAACGGCTGAACGCGCTGAGCAATTCGATGATGAAGAAGATCGGCGATGCGATGCAGGAGTATGAGGCCGACGACAGCGTTCATGTCGTCGTCTTCCGCGGCGCGGGCCGGGCGCTCTGCAGCGGTTCCGAGGTGGTCGAAATCGCCGACCTCTATCATGAGGTGGGGGCTCATACCGACCGCCGCGAGCTCAACAAGCTGGCCATGTGGTTCCAGCGGAACATCTGGGAGTTCGCCAAGCCGACCGTCCTCGAAGTCAAGGGCTATTGCTACGGCGGCGCGAACCTCTTTCTCGCCTTCTGCGATCTGGTAGTCGCGGCCGATGACGCGCTGATGGGCCCGAACGAGAATCGCGGCATGGCGCTCGACCCCTCGATGGCGCTCTGGACCCTGACCATGGGCATCCGCCGGACCAAGGCGCTGTTCCTCACCGGTGACACGATCGACGGGAAGAAGGCCGAGGAATATGGCCTTGTGAACAAGAGCGTCCCCGCTGACGAGCTCGAAGCCTATGTCGACTGGCTCGCGCAGAAGATCGCCAAGACCGATCTGTCGCTGCTTTCGCTCCTCAAGCAGGGCGCGAACATGGTCTATGACGTCATGGGTGCTTATCCTATGTTCAAGGCCAATGTGATGTTCGATCACATGGCCCACATGGATTCGAAATTCGGAGAGACCCTGAACCGCGTGAAGCGCGACGGTCCGCGCGCGGCTTTCGAATGGGTCTATGGCGAAAATGACGAGCCGACCTTCCTGGAGGGGCCGCCGAAGAAGAAGGCTGACTGAACATTAAGGGACCGGCGGCGTGAGCGTGCGCCGCCGGATCGACGCTTACCTAGCCGGACGCGACCGCTCGGCAGCAATCAGGTGAAGAGGGTGTGATGGGGGGATCGTCCGACGGGCAGCAGGGCATGGATCAGTTCGATGTGGTGAGCTTGTACGGCCGCCACCCGTCGAAGCGATGGGAGCGAACCTCGGTTGGCGACATGTTCGAACGCATGTGCTGGAGCTACCCGGACAAGAAGGCGATCGTGGCAAGCGCCGACGCGTGCGGCTCGGAGCGGTTCGCGAGGCTGACCTACCGCGCGGCGGATCAGCTGGCCAATCGCATCGCCAACGCGCTGATCGCCCGCGGCCTGCAACGGGGCGACCGCGTCGTGTTCTTTTGCGAGAATTCGGTCGAGGCCTATATCTCCAAATTCGGCATCGCCAAGGCCGGCATGGTCGGCGCGCCGATCAATCCGCGGATGGCGCCCGATGTTCAGGATCACCTGCTTTCGACGCTGGAGCCCAAATTGGCCATCGTCGATCGTGAGCTGTGGCCCGCCGCCGAAGCGACGTTCACCCGCCACGGCCTCACCGGCGTGATGATCCCCATAGGCGGGTTGGACATCCCGGACGGCTGGGTAAGCTTCGAGAAGTTCGTCGACGACTCATCGATCGAGGAGCCCGACGTCGAGATCCATGGCGACGACATCTGGGAGATCCTGCCGACCTCCGGCACGACATCGATGCCCAAGGGCGTAATGATGTCGCACCACTGCTCCTATATCGGCGCTTATGGCAACGCGCTCACCTTCTCGCGCGGCCTGCGGTTCGAATCTGACATGCGAACCTGCAGCGTGCTGCCGCTGATCTATCATGCCCCTGACCAGACCCAGGCTTTCCCCGCCTTTCTATGCGGCGGGACGCTGATCATGGGGCGGCAGGCCACGGGGGCGAACTTCGCCACTATGGTCAGCGACGAACGCGCCACCCATTTGTGGGCCGGCTCGCCGCAGTTCATCGAGGAGATGATCGCCGAAATCGAGGCCAAGCCCGGCCGCTATGACATCACCAGCCTGACCTCGGTGGTGTTCGCCTGGGCCGCGCTCGATCCTGCGACGGCCGACAAGCTCAAGGCACTATGCGGCGAGCAGGTCCAGCTTGTCGAGATATTGGGGCAGACCGAAGCCATGCCCTGCACGCGCTTTTATCCGGACAAATGGCCGGAAATCTATCGCGCCTCCGCCCCCGCTATCAACCATACCGGGCTTCCCGCGCCGATCCTTGCCGCCGGGCTGATGGACGAGGAAGGGCGGCTGATCGAGCGGGACACACCCAATGTCGCGGGGGAGATCGTCTATCGCACCCCGGCGATGACCGCCGGCTATTACAAGAATGAGCAGGCGACGCAGGAGGCATTCCGCGGCGGCTGGTTTCATTCGGGGGATGCCTGCATCTATGACGAGAACGGCCTGTTCGTCATGGTCGATCGCTACAAGGACGTCATCAAGTCTGGCGGCGAGAATGTGTCGACGATCCGGGTCGAGGGCGTGATGCGCGGCCATGAGGCGGTCGAGAAGGCGGCCGTCGTTGGTCTGAACCATCCGCGCTGGGGCGAAGCCGTCACGGCGTTCGTCATCCTCGCTCCGGGGAAGAGCTGCAGCGAAGAGGAACTGATCGCCTATGGCCGCGCTCGGCTGGCCGGATTCGAGGCGCCCAAGGCGGTGATATTCGTCGACGAGATCCCCACGACGCTGGGCTCCAAGGTGCTAAAATATAAATTGCGCGAGCAATATCGCGACTATTTCGTGGCAAGCGAAACCGCCGAACGGAAATAGGCCGGGACGGCCCGCCATGATGGCGATGACGACGAGGAGAAAGCCATGTCCGGCCCACTGAACGGACTGCGCGTGATCGAGTTCGCCGGTATCGGCCCGGGTCCGTTCTGCGCGATGATGCTCGCCGACATGGGCGCCGATGTGATCCGGATCGAGCGAAAGCGGAGCGCACCAGCGCCCGCCGCAGACCGTTCGGCGAGCTTCGACATCACCTTGCGCGGCCGCCGCAGCATCGCGCTTGATCTGAAGAAACCGGCCGGCGTGGATATCGCACTCTCGCTGATCCGCAGCGCCGACGCGCTGATCGAAGG
This sequence comes from Sphingomonas sp. Root720, assembly GCF_001428605.1. Taxonomy (GTDB): domain Bacteria; phylum Pseudomonadota; class Alphaproteobacteria; order Sphingomonadales; family Sphingomonadaceae; genus Rhizorhabdus. The sequence goes on along the minus strand of NZ_LMID01000012.1, from coordinate 3,362 downwards.
CTTCCGGCCCGGCGTGATGGAGCGGCTGGGCCTCGGCCCCGACGAATGCCTGGCCGCCAATCCGCGACTCGTCTACGGCCGGATGACCGGTTGGGGACAGGCCGGCCCACTGGCGCAGACCGCCGGTCACGACCTCAACTATATCTCCTTGAGCGGCGCATTGAATGCGATCGGGACGCGCGACGGCTGCCCGGTGCCGCCCCTGAATCTGGTCGGCGACTATGGCGGCGGTGCGATGATGCTGGCCTTCGGGATCGCCTGCGGGCTTCTGGAAGCCGCCCGTTCGGGCAAAGGGCAAGTCGTAGATGCCGCGATGAGCGACGGTGCCGCCCTGCTTTGTTCGCTGTTCTACAGCCTAAATGCGGAAGGCGCGCTGGATCTGCAGCGCGAAAGCAATTTCCTCGATGGCGGCGCGCATTTCTACCGCACCTATGCCTGCGCCGATGGCCGGCACATTGCGGTCGGCGCGATCGAGCCGCCCTTCTACACCCTGCTGCTCGACCTCCTCGACCTCGACCATGCCGAATTCCATCCCCAGATGGATCGCCAGAGATGGCCCGAATGGTGCGAACGGTTCGCCGCGCTGTTCGCGACCCGCACCCGCAACGAATGGGTCGAGATATTGGGCGGGTCAGATGCATGCTTCTCGCCGGTGCTCGACTGGAATGAAGCCCCGCTGCATCCTCACAACGTCGCACGCGGCGCCTTCACCACGCGCGACGGGCTGGTCCAGCCTTCGCCCGCACCGCGCTTCAGCCGCACGCCCGGCAGGGTTGCGGGGCCGCCGGCCCGTTATGGAGAAGATGGCGAGTCCATATTGGGCGAACTGGGGCTTGCGGCGGAGGAAGTCCGGTCATTGAAAGCCTCGGACATACTCGGCTAATCCGGCGGGGAGGGCATATGCTGATCATATCGGATGCTCGCGACGGCGGCTGCGCGATCCTGACGCTCGATCGGCCGAAGGCGCTCAACGCCCTCAACGGCGAGCTGCTCGACGCCTTCGACGCGGCGCTGGACGTGATTGAGGCCGACGATGGAAAGCGCGCGCTGGTCATTGCCGGCAATGGCCGCGCCTTCTGCGCCGGGGCCGACCTGAAGGAGAGCGGCATCGATGCGATCGCGCGCGTGGACCGCATGCATGCACTGATGCTGCGCCTGCTCGATTTTCCGAAGATCATCGTCGCCGCGATCGACGGCTTCGCGCTGGGCGGCGGGCTGGAACTGGCGATGGCCTGCAGCTTCCGCGTCGCCTCTCCCGCATCCGCGCTGGGTTTGCCGGAGATCCGGATGAACCTGGTCCCGGGCTATGGCGGCACACAAATGCTGCCACGCCTCGTCGGCGCAGCCAGGGCCGCCGAGATGATCCTGGACGGCGAACCGATAAGCGCCGCCCGCGCGCTCGAGATCGGGCTGATCACGGCGATGAGCGCGGAAGGCGAGCCGGTGCTCGATGCCGCGCTGGCGCTCGCCGCCCGCTATTCACGCCATGGCCTGGAGGCGCAGCATGCCGCGCGCCGGGCGATATGGCGCGGCGCGGGCCTTTCGATCGAGGACGCCTTCCGGCTGGAGCGCGAACTGGTGTCCGACGTGGCACGCAGCAAGGCGGCGCAGACCGGCGTGGCCGGCTTCCGAGAAACGGGCCGCAACTGATCCGCCCCGCTCGGGCGGCAGCGGCCCTCTAGGAGAAGATCGAGGCCGGTGGAACGATGCCGAGACCGCCGTCGAGGTTCAGTATCGCCCCGGTCATATAGGCCCCCCCCCGTCCGCACAGCATGTGGACGAGCCCAGCCAGATCCGCAGCGTTGCCGAGCCGGCCCAGCGGTATCTTGGATTCGACCCTGTCGAGTCGATCTTCGTCCTGCGTCACATAGGCGCTCATGCGGCTCTCGAAGACACCGGGCGCGATCGCGTTCACCGTGATCGACGATCCGGCCAGCTCATGCGCCATGATCCGGGTGAGATGGTGAAGGGCCGCCTTCGAAGCGGCATAGGAATAGGCATCCTCCGCGATGGGCTGGGTGCCTACCATCGAACCGATATTGATGATGCGCGCTGGATCGTCGGGCTGGGCGTTCCGGCGCAGGAGGGGCAGCAGCCCCTGGGTCAGCGCGAAGGGAGCGGTCAGGTTCACGGACAGTACCGACTGCCACGCCTCGTAGGGGAAGCTTTCGAAGGGCGCGCCCCATGTTTTGCCAGAATTGTTGACCAATATGTCGAGGCCGTCGGTCAGGGCAGCGACCTTTTCGCACAGGTCGGCGACGCCCTCCTTGGTGCCGACATCAGCGCCGATGGCGAAAAGCGCGCCCGTGGGCGCCTCGGCCGCAATTTCCTCCGCCGCCTGACGGCACGCACTCTCCTTGCGGGACGCGATGATGACGTTCGCGCCCGAGCGGGCCAGTGCCGAGGCGATCATCCGGCCGATGCCGGTCGCGCCACCGGTGACCAGCGCCCATTTGCCGAGGGTGCTGAAGAGTCGGACGAAATCTTCCTGTCCCGGCGCGGCAGGGGCATTGGTGGAGACGGTCGTCATCCCTGGGCGCGCTTGGCGGTCGGCTTCGCCGCCGCCATTGCCGCTTCGCTTGCGCCGATCATCCGGAAGATGGCTGCAATATGCCACCGGACGAGGCCGGCGGGGGTCAGCCGGCCGTTCTCGCGATACCAGTTGGGAATCGCCGCCAAGGTCGACAGAATGCTGAGGCAGGTGATGTCGAAATCGTCGATCGCGAAGTCCCCGACCTTGCCGCCATCGGTCAGGATCTGCTCGAGGATGGTGCGGAAGGCCTGACGCAGGTCGACATATTCCTCGTAGCGGTCCTTGGATACGTTGCGTATCTCCATATGGGCGACAAAGGCTTCTTTGCGATGCTCGGTGTGCCACATCACCATCACGTCGATGAAGCATTTGAGCCGGTCGACCGGGGTGGTGCAAAGCTCGAGCCGCGCGGTGATCTCCCCCAGCAGATCCTCCATGATCGCGCAGACGATCATAGACAGCAATTCTTCCTTGCTCTTGAAATAGTTATAGAGCGATCCGGGCTGCAAATTGGTCTCGCTCGCCAACAGCCGGACGTTCATTCCGTCATAACCGAGTTTGTGGATCAGCTGAATGGCTGTATTCCTGATCACCGGCCATGTGGTGTCGCGCTTCGATCCAACCGTCCGCATTCGAACCTCGCGATAACTCAGATGCCATGCTTATAAACGGCTGATCGTTTTTTAACAGCCCCAGCGGCTGATGCAGCCCACTCTTTCTTCCACCATCGGCCCCGCCTAGTGGTTCATCGCCTTGACGATTTCCTCGACCATCTTCTTGGCGTCGCCGAGGAGCATCATGGTGTTGTCCATGTAGAAGACGTCGTTGT
>NZ_LMID01000011.1 GCF_001428605.1 Sphingomonas sp. Root720 | reverse complement strand
CCCTTGTCCTGCAGTACGCCGAGCGGCGGGGTCAGCTTGTGGAGTTCGGGCATGCCGTTGGCCTTCGGGCCCTGGAAGCGCACCACCACCACCACGTCRCGGTCGAGCTCGCCCGCCTTGAASGCGGCGGTGACCTGGTCCTGGTCGTCGAACACGCGGGCCGGCGCCTCGATCGTCCAGCGGCYCCGCTCGACCGCGCTSGTCTTGAAGGTGCCGCGCCCGAGATTGCCCTGCACCAGCCGCATGCCGCCGTCGGGCTGGAACGGGCGGCCGTGCGGGCGCAGCATCGCRTCRTCGAGCGGYTCGGCCGGGGCATCGGCCCAGGCCAGCGCTTCGCCGTCGAGCCGGGGCTCCCTCGCATAGGCGCCRAGGTCGTCGCCAGCGACGGTCAGGATGTCGCGGTGGAGATAGCCGCCGTCGAGCAGGGTCGCGATGACATAGGCCATGCCGCCCGCCGCCTGGAAATGGTTCACGTCGCCCGCGCCGTTGGGATAAACCCTGGCGATCAGCGGCACCGCCGMGGACAGCCGGTCGATATCCTCCCAGTCGATGACGATTCCGGCGGCGCGCGCTATCGCCGGCAGATGGATGACATGGTTGGTCGAGCCGCCGGTCGCGAGCAGGCCGACCGCCGCGTTGACGACCGCCTTCTCGTCGACGCAGCGCCCCAGCGGCCGATAGTCGTCGCCGTCCCAGCCGATCGCACCGAGCCGATGGACCGCCGCGCGGGTCAGTTCCTGGCGCAGCTTCGTCCCCGGATTGACGAAGGCGCTGCCGGGGATGTGGAGGCCCATCACCTCCATCATCATCTGGTTCGAATTGGCGGTGCCGTAGAAGGTGCAGGTGCCGGCACCATGATAGGAGGCGCTCTCGGCCTCGAGCAGCTCGGCCCGCCCGACCTTGCCCTCGGCATAGAGCTGGCGGACGCGCTGCTTCTCCTTGTTGGCGAGCCCCGAGGGCATCGGCCCGGCGGGCACCAGGATCGTCGGCAGATGGCCGAAGCGCAGCGCGCCGATCAGCAGCCCGGGGACGATCTTGTCGCAGATGCCGAGCAGCGCCGCGCCCTCGAACATGCCGTGRCTGAGCGCCACCRCGGTCGACAGAGCGATGGTGTCGCGGCTGAACAGCGACAGCTCCATCCCCCGCTGGCCCTGCGTCACCCCGTCGCACATCGCCGGGACCCCGCCCGCCACCTGKGCGGTGATCCCCGCCTCGCGCGCCCACAGCTTCATCTGCTCGGGATAGCGGCCATAGGGCTGATGCGCCGACAGCATGTCGTTATAGGCGGTGACGATGCCGATGTTCATCGCGCCGCCGTCGCGGATCGCGGGCTTGTCCTCGCCCGACGCCGCAAAGCCANTGCGCCGACAGCATGTCGTTATAGGCGGTGACGATGCCGATGTTCATCGCGCCGCCGTCGCGGATCGCGGGCTTGTCCTCGCCCGACGCCGCAAAGCCATGCGCCAGATTGCCGCACGACAGATTGGGGCGGTCCACACCGCTGTCCCGCTCGCGCGCGATCAGGTCGAGATAGGCCGAACGGCCCGCGCGGGACCGCTCGATAATTCGCGACGTCACCGCCTCGACCACTGCGTGCAGGCTCATCGTCTCACTCTCCCATGCCGGGGCCATCCCACGCNCGATCAGGTCGAGATAGGCCGAACGGCCCGCGCGGGACCGCTCGATAATTCGCGACGTCACCGCCTCGACCACTGCGTGCAGGCTCATCGTCTCACTCCCTCGGGCACTTCGAATCCGGCAAGGATCATCGGTACGGCCTGATCACTCATGCCATGTGACGCCGTCGCGCTCGGTGAGTGCGATCGCGGCCGACGGGCCCCAGGTGCCCGCGGTGTAGGGCCTGGGCTTCATGCCGTTGGCGGCCCAGCCATCGCGGATCGCATCGACCCATTCCCACTGCGCCTCCACCTCGTCGCGCCGCACGAACAGCGTCTGGTCGCCCTCGACCAGGTCGAGCAGCAGCCGTTCATAGGCGATCCGNATCGACCCATTCCCACTGCGCCTCCACCTCGTCGCGCCGCACGAACAGCGTCTGGTCGCCCTCGACCAGGTCGAGCAGCAGCCGTTCATAGGCGATCCGCCGGCGGCTGTCGGCAAAGGCGTTGGGTAGCGAAATATCGAGCGGCACCTCGCGCAGCATCAGGCCGCCGCGGTCGAGCCCCGGCTCCTTCGCCATGAGCAGGAGCCGGATATTCTCTTCGGGCTGCAGCCGGATGACCAGCTTGTTGGGCTTGAGGGCGCGAGCACCGAAGATCGAGTGCGGCACATCGCGGAACTGGATGATGATCTCCGACTGGCGGCTCGGCAGCCGCTTGCCGGTGCGCAGGTAGAAGGGCACGCCCCGCCACCGCCAATTGTCGATATTGACCTTCAGCGCCACGAAGGTCTCGGTCGCCGACGGCTTGCCGAGCTCCTCGACATAGCCCGGCACCGGCCCCCCCGCCATCGCGCCCGCGCCATATTGGCCGATCACGCTGTGGCTCGCCGCCGTCGCCCGGTCGATCGGCCGCAGCGAGCGCAGCACCTTGACCTTCTCGTCGCGGATGCCCGTCGCATCGAATCGGGCGGGCGGCTCCATCGCGACCAGCGCGAGCAGCTGGAGCATGTGGTTCTGCACCATGTCGCGGATCGCGCCTGCACCGTCGTAGAAACCGACCCGGCCTTCGAGCCCCACCGTCTCCGACACGGTTATCTGGACATGGTCGATCCCGCCCTCGCGCCACAACGGCTCGAACAGGCTGTTGGCGAAGCGCAGCGCCAGCAGGTTCTGCACCGTCTCCTTGCCCAGATAATGATCGATCCGGAAGATCTGCGCTTCCGAGAAGACATGCGCGACCGCATCGTTGATCGACCGGCTCGATGCGAGGTCGAAGCCGAGCGGCTTCTCCAATGCCAGGCGGACATTGGAACCAGCCAGCCCTGCGCGGGACAACCCCGCGATGCTCGATTCGAACAGCGAGGGTGCGGTCGACAGGAAGATCGCCACATCGTCGGATCTGCGCGATCCCACCGCGTCGGCCAGCGGCCCGAAACACTCCGGCCTGGAGGCATCGAGCGGCACATAATCGAGGCGTTCGAGAAAGGTGGAGATATCCTTCGGGTCGCGGGCCTCGACCGGCAGATATTGCTCTAGCGCCGCACCCGTCATCGCCCGGAAGGCATCGCCATCCTCGTCGGTTCGCGCGGTGCCGACGATCCGCAGGTCGGGCGAGATCAACCCGTCGGCATGGAGCCCGAACAGGGACGGCAGCACCATGCGCCGCGCGAGATCGCCCGTCGCACCGAACAGGAGAAGCGTCTTGGCCGAGTCCGGCATCGAAGACCCTATCGGTCCCCGCAGACCGTCATCGGCACCGATCGATAGTCGATGCGGACGTCCGATATCGACAAGGCGAGCCCCGCCCCGCCCGAGAGGATGAAGGGCGTCGTGATCTTCGACATGTCGAGGCCGTCGCGCCGGAAGCAGCCCAGCGGAATGGCGAGCGTCGACCAGGCGCCGGGCTTCGCGCCGGCGATCGTGCGCGTGACCGTCATCAACTGGCGCCGATCGCGCGTGCCCATGCCGATCGCGACCGGCCCCCTGCCGGCGCTGTCGCGCCGATAGTCGACCACGAGGCTGATCTCGCCATTGGTCTCGCGCGCATAATCGAGCGCCCTGCCCGCCTCGATCCGCACCTCGGCAGGCCCGGCCCAGGCGAAGCGACGCGAATCCTCCTGCCTGATCCGGTCGATCGCCTTGATCTCGATCGGCGCCCCGTCCGGTGCGGTCCGGAAGCTCCACCCGTCGGGCATCCGTCCCCTGGCCCAGAAGGCGGTCGGCGTGCCGGCGGCCATGCCCTTGGGCCGGCGTTCGTCGAGCGGGCCGATATGCCCGGGTTTCGCATAGCTGAGGCCATAGCCATAGGCGAACAGCGGATCATAGCCCTGGTCGCGCCGGTTGAGCCGGTACTGGTCGGGTCGCTTCGGCCAGGAAAAGCTCAGGCGCCCGCGGAAATCATGCGGCACCGATCCGTCGGGCGCGCGGAACAGCATATCGGCCACGCCGCCGCCCTCGGTGCCGGGCAGGAAGGCCGCGACGAAGGCATCCGACGCATTGATCTCGGCGTTCACCCACAAAGGCCTGCCCGACAGGAAGACCGCGACGACGGGGATGCCCGCCGCCTTCAGCCGGCGCAGCAAGGCCAGGTCCGCCTTGTCCTCGGGACTGAACTCGAGGGTCGGGCGGTCTCCCCTGAACTCTGCATAGGGCTTCTCGCCGAACACCACGATCGCGGCGTCGGGCTTCCCGGCGAAATGGCCGTCGGGCGAAAGCGTCGCGCTTCCGCCCGCGGCCTTCACCGCCGCGGCGATCCCGCTCCAGATCGACTGGCCGTTGGGGAAGGCCGAATTGGGCACGTCGGCTCCCTGCCAGGTGATCGACCATCCACCGGACTGCTGGCTGATGCTGTCGGCCGCCTCCCCCGCCACGAGGATGTTCTGGGCGGGCCGGAGCGGCAGCACGCCTTCGTTCTTCAGCAGCACCATCGACTCGCGCACCGCCCGCCGCGCCAGCGCGCGATGCCCGGGCGATCCGATCGCATCGAACCTGCCCGCCATCGCCCGCGACGAGGGGCGACCGCGCTCGAACAGGCCGGCGCGGATCTTGACGCGCAGGATCCGGCGCACGGCATCGTCGAGCCGCGCCATGGGAATGATGCCCTTTTCCACCTGGGCGAGGGTATTGGTATAGAGCTTCTTCCAGCCCGGCCCCGAATACATGAACATGTCGAGCCCGGCGTTGATCGCCTGCGGGCAGCTTTCGTTGGTGCAGCCCTTGACCTGGCCATGGCTGTTCCAGTCGCCGACGACGAAGCCGTCGAAATGCATCCGGCCCTTGAGCACGTCGGTGAGCAGGCTCTTGTTTCCGCTCATCTTCTCGCCGTTCCAGCTCGAGAAGCTCGCCATCACCGACTGGGTGCCCGCTTCGAGCGCCGCCGGATAACCGCCGAGATGCACGTCGCGCAGGTCCTGCTCGGATATCCGCGCGTCGCCCTGGTCGCGCCCGCCGGTGCCGCCGTCGCCGAGGAAATGCTTTGTGGTCGCGATCACATGCGTCGGCGACAGGAAGTCGGCGGTGCCGACCTTGCCCTGCACGCCCTCGACCATTGCCCCCGCATAGGCGGTGGGGATCGCCGGCTCCTCGGAGAAGCTTTCATAAGTCCGCCCCCAGCGATCGTCCTGCACCACCGCCAGCGTCGGCGCGAAGGTCCAGTCTATCCCCGCCGCCGCCGTCTCGAGCGCCGTCGCAGCGCCGATCCGCCGGATCAGGTCGCGGTCGCGCGCTGCGCCGAGCCCGATATTGTGCGGGAAGAGGGTCGCGCCGACGATGTTGTTGTTGCCGTGGACCGAATCCGTTCCCCACATGATCGGGATGGGCGGCCGGCCATCGGTGCGCGCGATCGACGCGTCATAATATTCGTCCGCCAGGCGAAGCCATTGGGCCGGCGGCGCATAGTCGTCGCCATAAGGTCCCGAATTGCCACCGCTGAGCACCGCTCCGATCTTCCAGCGGCGGACATCGGCCGGGTCGATGCTGCCGATATCGACCTGGATCAGCTGGCCGACCTTGTCCGCCACGCTCATCGCCGCCAGCAGCTTGTCGATCCGCGCCTCGACTGCGGGATCGCGCCGGGGCTGCGCCTGCACCTCGGGCCAGAGTTCGGCATGCGCGACCGGCGAATGGGGATCCGCGGCCGGCTGCTTGCCGCAACCCGCTACCAGGACGAGGGCTGCGAGGGTGGCGGCGGTGGAAAGCTTCTTCATGGAACGATCCGACATCGGGCCTCGACGCGCTGGCGTCCGGCGGTTGGGGCAGGTTGCGGGAACAAGGCGGCGCGGCTCCGTCCGATCGGGCGGCGCGGGCATGTCAGCTGGACGGGGCCGCGGGATGGCGGTGGCAATATCGGCCGAACAGCGCGATCAGCATGTAGCAGATCGCCGGCACGATCAGCGCGAACCGCAGCGTGGCGGCGTCGGCCGCCCGCCCCGCGATCAGCGGCACGATCGCGCCGCCGACGATCGCCATGCAGATGATACCCGAGCCTTCGGCGGCGCGCCTCCCCAGCCCTTCGCTGGCAAGGCTGAAGATCGTCGGGAACATGATCGAGTTCATCAGCCCAACCGCGAGCAACGACCAGCCCGAGAGCGCGCCCGTGCTGTTCGCCGAGATCAGGATCAGCGCGATCGCACCCGCCGCGACGGCCATCAGAACCCTGGCGGGCGCGACGACGCGCAGCGCATAGGCCCCGAGGAAACGGCCGGCGAGCGCGCCGCCCCAGTAGAACACCAGCAGCTTGCCCGCGTCCTCGGCGGCGAGCCCGAGCACGTCGCCCTGCGCCAGATAGTTGACGATGAACGAGCCGATCGAGACTTCGGCCCCGACATAGAGGAAGATGCCGAGCGTGCCGAAGGCGAAGCGCGGCCGCGCAAGCAGGCCGAACGCCGCGAGGATATTGTCGTCCGACCGCTTCTCCCGCAGCTGGTTGCGCCCCAGCCAGACGACCGCCGCGATGATCAGCAGTGCAGCCGCCAGCGCGATGTAGGTGTGCACGATCGTCCGGGTTTCGGCGATGCGGAACGCCTCTAGCGCCGCCCCCGACAATGTCTGCGGGTCGACCGTCGCGAGGCTGCCCAGGATGACGATCGAGCCGACCGGCGGAAAGATCGTGGTGCCGAGCGAGTTGAAGGCCTGCGCGAAGGTCAGCCGGCTATGCGCGGTCCGGGCCGCGCCCAGCATCGAGATCAGCGGGTTGGCGACCACCTGGACGATGGTTATGCCCGATCCGAGCACGAACAGCGCCATCAGGAACAGCGAGAAGGTGCCCGACGACGAGGCGGGGATGAACAGCAGGCAGCCACCCATCATGGTGAGCAGGCCGATCGAGGCGGTGCGCATATAGCCCATCCGCTGCACGATCAGCGCCGCCGGCAGCGATATGATGAAATAGGCGGCGAAGAAGGCCGACTGGACCAGCATGGCTTCGTGATAGCTGAGCGTGAAGAGCCCCTTCAGCTTGGGGATCAATACGTCGTTGAGGCTCGTGATCCCCCCGAAGATGAAGAACAGGGCGAAGACGAACCAGCGCAGGCCGACGAGCGAACCCGTCGCCTGTGCCGGAGCTTCGTCCTCCGCCGTCGCTGCCGAAACCGGTGCCGGACCCATGATCAATTCCTCTCCCTGCCGCCGACGGCGATCGGTCCGCCCGCCGCGTTCATGGCGCCATCCGCCGGGCGGCGAGATCGATCGTGCCTTCGGCGATCATGTCGGTCGCCGACCGCCCGATCCGGAAGCGCCGCGCGCCACCATCGACGATCCAGCTTTTCGACGCGCTGTCAAAACGCGCGAACGTCCGTGGTTCGAGGGGAATGCGGACGTGCCCCGTCTGGCCGGGCTCGAGCGGTACCCGCGCGAAGCCGGCGAGGCGCCACCGACTATTCCCCTTCGGGCCCTGCACATAGACCTGGGCGACGTCGGCGCCGGCGCGACCGCCGTCATTGGTGATGTCGAGCGTCACGACCGGGGCCGCGCCGCTCTCGACGATCGGCTTGCCATAGCTGAAGCGCGTGTAGCTGAGACCGTAGCCGAACGGGAACAGCGGTTTCTGCCCGGTCTTCTCATACCAGCGATAGCCGACGTCGGCGCCCTCGCGATAGTCGACGGCGAACGGGGCGACACCGGCGGACATGCCGTAGTCGATCGTGTTTCCGGCCTTGCGCCGCGCGACCGCGGCCTTGAGATTGGCCAGCCCCATCGGCATCGGCCGGGGCGCCTGATCGGCCGAGGCCGGAAAGGTGATCGGCAGGCGGCCCGACGGATTGACCTTGCCGACCAGGATATCGGCGATCGCCTCGCCGCCGCGCTGGCCCGGATACCAGGCCTGCAGGATCGCCGGCACCTTCTCCACCCAGGGCATCAGCACGGGTCCGCCCGTCTCGAGCACGACGAGCGTCCGGCGGTTGGCCGCGGCGACGGCATCGATCAGCGCATCCTGCCCGTCGGGCAGCGAGAGCGTCTCGACGTCCTGGGCTTCGCTCTGCCATTGCCAGGCAAAGACGATCGCCATGTCCGCACCGCGCGCGGCTTCGGCGGCCGCCTTGGCGTCGGTGCCGTCGACATAGGTCACTTCGGCATGGGGGGCGGCGGCGCGGATCGCCTCGAGCGGCGACGACGCATGCCAGGTCATCCGCGCGAAGGAAGCCGCCTCGCCCTCGGTCAGCGCGATCTCGACGGGTGCGCCGCCGGTCGACCGGACCTGCGACGATCCGCCGCCCGACAGCACGCCGACGTCGGCATGCGCGCCGATCAGCACGATCCTGCGCGCGTCCTTCGCCAGCGGCAGCAGGCCGCCATCATTCTTGAGCAGGACCATGCCCTGCTCGGCGACGGCCTGCGCGACATCGGCATGGGTATCGAGGTCGATCGGCTGCGGCGTTTCGGGGACGGGATCATCCATCAGTCCGCTCGCGATGACGCCCGTCAGGATACGACGGACCATGTCGTCGAGACGCGCCTGCGGGATCCGTCCCGCGGCGACCGCCTTCTCGAACGGCTCGGAGAAGAACATCCCGCGATCGAGCTCCTGGCCTGACTGCTGGTCCAGACCGCCGAGCGCCGCCTTCTCGGTCGAATGGACCGCGCCCCAGTCGGACATCACCCAGCCCGGATATTTCCAGTCGCCCTTGAGGACGCCGTTCAACAGCGCGTCGTTCTCGCAGGCATAATCGCCGTTGACCTTGTTGTAGGCGCACATCACCGAGCCGGGCCGACCGCGCTCGATCGCGATCTGGAACGCGAGCAAGTCGCTTTCGCGCAAGGCCGCCTCGCCGATCCGCGCATCGAGGACATGACGCCCCGTCTCCTGCGCATTGAGCACGAAATGCTTGACCGTCGATACGATATGCGCGCTCTCGACCCCGCGGATCGCTTCGCCGCCCATCACGCCGGCGAGCAGCGGATCCTCGCCGAGATATTCGAAGTTGCGGCCGTTCCACGGATCGCGCGTCAGGTTCACCCCGCCCGCGAGCAGGATGTTGAAGGTCTTGGCGCGCGCCTCCGCGCCGATCATCGCACCGCCCATCCGCGCGAGCTCGGGGTTGAAGGTGGCGGCGGTCGCGAGGCCGGCGGGCAGGGCGGTGGCGGTGTCGCCCTTGCGCTGCTCGACCTGGTTGGCGACGCCGAGACTCGCGTCGCTTTCGCGCAGGGTCGGTATGCCCAGGCGCGGCACGCCCGGGATATGCCCGGCCGACGGAATCATCCCCAGTTCCTTCGCCGGCCTGGCGAGCGGCGGGAAATAGCCGTGGACGAGCGCGACCTTCTCCGCCGGCGTCATCGCCGCGACCAGCGCGGCGGCCCGCTCGCCCGCGCCGAGCGAGCGATCCTCCCACCGATGGGCCGAAGCGGCGGCCGACAGCGACAGCGCCGCCGCGCCGAGCAGCAGCCACGGCCTTCGGAAGCAAAGAGGCGACGGTGCGTGGGAACGCACCGTCGCACGAGGAAGCTGACGCGGGAATTGGGGCATGATCGACGTCAGCGTTCTGGTCATGGCCATCGGGGTCAGAACGACGCCTTGGCGCGGACGCCCCAGGTGCGCGGCGGCTGCAGGTTCGACAGGAACACCGGCGCGTAGCGGGTCGGTCCGAAGGTCGCGGCGTTGGTCCGGACGTGACTGTCCTCCAGATTCTGGACGAAGGCCTCGACACTGTAGCGATCGGCCGGTGCGGTGTAGCGCAGGGCCAGATCGGTGCGGGTATAGGCTTTCTGCTTGTCGAAGCTCGACCCGTAATAGACCTGCTGCCCTGCGGCGTTGGTCCGGGTGGTCCGGTCGCCGTTGAAGAAGGACAGCCAGCTGCGCGTCTCATAATGGATCGCCGCGCGCGGCGTGATGCGGCCGCCGCTCGCCAGCTCGAAATCATGCTCGTAGCTGGCGGTGCCCGAGAAGCGCGGCGCATGGGCAAGTTCATTGCCCTTCAGGTCGCGGATCGCAGTGACGTTGGCGGAGTCGTCAAAGCGCGCGTCGATGCTGAGCAGCGTCTTGAGCTTGGTCTTCTGGAGCGTGCCCGACATCTGGATCCGGTCGTTCGGCGTGATCTCGGCGACCAGCTCGCCCTCGAGGCCGTAGGAGGTCGCGCCCTTTGCATTCTGGGTGACGACCTGGCTGGCGATGGTGTTGCCGTTGGCGTCGCGGGTCGCGACGACCTGGTTTACCTGATAGCCCTTGAAGTCGGAATAATAGGCGGCGACGTTCAGGGTGAGCCGGCGATCGAAAAAGCGCGACTTGAAGCCCATCTCATAGTTGGTGATGCTTTCGGGATCGGTGGTCTGGCCGCCATCCTGAATGTTGCCCGACTTGAAGCCCGTGCTGACGCTGGCATAGCCCAGGATCGTGTCGGTCAGGTCGGCATCAACGCGGGCGAGCCAGGTGAGCTTGTTCCAGCTTCCCTTCACGTCGTTGTTCGAGATCGAGAAATTGCCGCCCTGCGCGTTGAGCAGCGCCACCAGCTCGGCCGCGGTGGCGTGCGGGAACTGGCCGAAGATGTTGACCGAGCATGAGATATCGGTCGGCGTCGGGCAGCCGAAGGCCGTTACGTTGCGGCCGCCGACATCCTTCTTCTTGTCCCGGGTGTAGCGCAGGCCACCGGTCAGGCGGATCTTGTCGTTGAAGTGATAGATCGCCTGCCCGAAGCCGGCCATGGAATCGATCTGGCGATGCGCCTGGATGAAGCTGCCGACGAACGCGCGGGTCGAGCCGCCGCGATAGCCGTCGCGCTGATCGACGTCGAAGCGGATCTTGTTGACCTCGTGAGAATAATAGGCGCCGATGATATAATCGAGCTTGTTGTCGCCGGTCGATTTGAGCTGAAGCTCGTGGCTCTGGAAGTCGTAGCGCGAATTGACGGTGCGGTTCTCGCCGAACGCACCGAGGTACAATTGTAGCCCGGTCGCGGGATCGAAGCCTCCGGTCGGCGGCAGGGCCCCGGCATCGGCATCGGTCTGGGTGCTGCCGCCGATCCGCGAGAAGCCCGCGATATAGCTGATCTGGGCGCTGTCGGTGATGTCGTAGTCCATCGTGCTCCGCACCGCGACCGAGTAGCGGTCGGTGTCGGGCGCGGTGTCGCTCAGGGTCGACCAGCGCTTGGTGCCGGCGCGTGGGGTCTGCAGCAGGCCGATGACCGGGGCGCCCTGATCGAGGAAGCCTTCCGCACTCAGGAACCAGCGGAATCTTTCGCTGGGGCGGAAGATCATGCTGACCCGGGCGGACTGTTGGTCCTGGGCATAATATTTCTTGCCGTTGGAGATGAAGGCCGACTTGTCGACGTTCGGCACGTTCGGCGCCGGCTGATAGTCGGCATAGCCGTCATGCCGCTCGGTCACGAAGGCGACGCGGAAGGCGAGCGTATCGCTGACCGGCAGATTGATCATGCCGCGTGCGCCGAACCGGCTGTAATTGCCAGCGGTCAGCTCGACATTGCCATGAACGTCGTCGAAGGTCGGCCTGGCCGAGATCAGGTTCAGCGCACCGACGGTGGCGTTGCGGCCGAACAGTGTGCCCTGAGGACCACGCAGCACCTCGGCACGCTCCAGATCGTAGAACAGCGTCGATGCGCCCTGCGAGCGCGGGGAATAGATGCCGTCGACATAGATCGCCACCTCGGGGTCGGCGACTTCCGTATAGGCGCTGTCGTTACCGATGCCGCGCAGGGTCAGCAGCACGGCCGACTGGTCGCCTTGCTGGGTGAACTGAAGGCTCGGCACGAAGCGCGCGAGATCGGTTACGTTGCTTACCTGCTGCTTGTCGAGCGTCGCCTGGCTGAAGGCGGACACCGCAACTGGCGTACGCTGAAGACTGGTCTCGCGGCGGGTGGCGGTTACGATGATGTCGCCGACGCCGTTCTGGTCGTCGGCCGCCGGCGCCGCGGCGGTGACCGCCGACTGCGCAGACGCCATCTGCGCCCAGGAGAACGCCACGCCGATTGCGGTGCCGGCAGCGAGAAGGGCCCTGTTGTGCATAAGAATCTCCCATGGCCGCACGCCGGCGGCGCAATCATTATTGTCGGAACTATAGATGATCCGATGATTTCTAAAATGAATGGCAGCAGAAATCGCTCGCCCATGCACGATGGCACGACGATCAAGGCGATAATTCTCTACTGATACCATGTAACCGCGCGGTGCGCGTCTAGGCCGTGCTTTCCATGAGCATTCCTCTCTCGCGTCGAGGCTCCCTGACCTCGTATGAATCGCCTTTAAGCAGAAATTAAGAACGTTCACAACAATAAATATCGGTCCAGTTTGGGATTGCAGTTCGGCCGATATCGTCGGATAGACCGCGCGGAGATCTGGCTGGAGCCAGCCGCGTACCCGGGGGTGCAGATGCGATCAGTAACGATCAGGCACGTCGCCGAGGAAGCCGGCGTTTCGTTGCAGACCGTGTCGCGCGTCATCAACAACGGCCCCAACGTCACCGACGCGCTGCGCGAGCGGGTGCGGGCCGCCGTCGAGAAGCTCGGCTATGTTCCCAACATCGCCGCGCGCCGCATGGGCGGATCGAAATCCTATCTGCTGGTCGCGTTCAACGACCGCGAACCCACGCTCGAGAAGTGGCGCGCGGGCCGGGGCAGCGACTGGGTCGCGCAGATGCTGCTCGGGGCGATGCCGCGCTGCGAGCGCGACGGCTATCATCTGCTGATCGAACTGCTCGACGGCCATTCGAGTGGCTTGCATGCCAGGATCGACGCGGTCATTTCCTCGCTGCGACCCGACGGCGTGATCCTGACCCCGCCGCATTCGCAGGACGTCAGGATCCTCGACCAGCTGGAGCGCCGCGGCGTGCGCTTCGCGCGGATGAGCCCCGGCGACGGCGATGCGCGGGGATTCCGTGTGATGATGGACGAGAAGGAGGCGGCCGCCGTTGCGACGCGGCACCTGATCGACCTCGGCCATCGCCGCATCGGCTTTCTGACGGGTAGCCCCGACTATGCCGTCAGCGCTGAACGACTCGCAGGATTTCGATCGGGAATGGCGGCCGCGGGTGCCGCGATCGACGAACGCTGGATCCGGCAGGGCGAGTTCAGTTTCGAATCGGGGCTCGCCGCCGCGGATGCGCTGCTGGCGCTGGAACAGAGGCCCAGCGCGATCATCGCCAGCAGCGACGAACAGGCCTTGGCCGTGCTGCACCGTGCCCAGGATGCCGGCCTGGCCGTCCCGTCGGACCTGTCGATCATCAGCTTCGACGACACCCCGCCGATCAGCTTCAGCCTTCCGCCGCTGACAGCGGTCCGCCAGCCGACCGCGGCGATGGCCGAGCGCGCGGCGTCGCTTCTGATCGGAGAGCAGGGATCGTCCGACTCCGGTGCGGATTCCCAGATCCTCCCCTTCGAGTTCGTCGTGCGGGGCTCCACCGCGCCCCCGCATGACTGACCCGGGCCAGCGCCGGTTCCTCTGGCTCTATCCGCTCGCCAATGCCGGCGCCTATATCGCCTTCCTGCCGCTGCTGACGATCATATTGCCGCTGCGCGCCGAGGCGCTGGCGGGCGAGGCCAAGGTGACGCTGCTGAGCGAGGCCCTCCTCGCCGGCGTGCTGGTCGCCACCATCGCCAATGTCGCGGCAGGCATGGCCAGCGACTGGACCCGCGCCCGCATCGGCACGCGCATGCCCTGGCTTTGGGCCGGCCTGGCCGGAACATGGTTGTCCTACGCCGTCATCGCGACCGCCTCCGAGGCCGTCGTGCTCGGCATCGGCCTGATGCTCTTCCAGCTCTTCTTCAACATGTTCTTCGGGCCGCTGGGCGCGCTGCTGGCGGACAAGGTGCCGGACCATTTGAAAGGGCGGGTGTCGGGGCTCGCCAATCTGGCGCTTCCCGCGGGCACGCTTGCCTCGGGCCTGGTGGGCCTGCCCTTGTTCGCGACCGACGGCGCCCGGCTGATCGCGGTCACCATGCTCACCGCGGCACTGGTCCTGCCGCTGCTGATCGCGGCGCTCGGCCACTGGCGCGACGTCGATACGTCCGATGATCCGCATAGACGCGGCGGTCCGCTGCCCCAGCGCGGCTGGCGCGCCTTCTTCAGCCTGTGGGTGGCCAAATGCCTTGTCCAGCTTTCGGGCAATGTGATGACCAGCTATTTCCTTTTCTATCTCAAGGACGAGGTCTTTCGTGGCGACGGGCCGTCGGACATATCGGCGCAGACCGGCTTTGCGGGGATCATCGTCATAGCCACGTTCGTCGGCGCCGTGACGTCGATCGGCGCGGGCCGCTGGTCGGATCGATCCGGCCGAAGAAGACCCTTTCTTCTCGGCGCCGTCGCCTTGATGATGGTCGGCCTGTCGGCGCTTCTCATCCGCAGCGACTGGGTCACTGCCCTGTTCGGCTATACCGTCTTCGTGGCCGGCCTCGGCAGCTTCCTGACGATCGACATCGCCCTGGTCGCGCAGATCCTGCCGTCGGACCGGCACCGCGGACGCGACCTGGGGATCATGAACGCGGCGAACACCGTTCCCGCGATCCTCGCGCCGGCCCTCGCCCTCACGCTGTTCGACCAGTCGCACGACGGCTACGGCCTGTTGTTCGCCTTCCTGCTGCTGGCGCTCGCGGGAAGCGGCGGTGCCCTGCTGACGAGCCGCTCGCTCCGGTAACGGTCGCATCGCGACCGGCGCTCATCGCCTTATCTCTACCCGACAGCTCGATCGCCGAACCATGATCCGGACGATCCCCGACCATGCCGGAAGGATCGAACGACCCCGTACCGACCGGTCACAGTCCAATCGGGAAAGCATTAGTCGCATCTGAAAAGACTCGGAACTGGCCCCGCCCCCGCCCGTGCGGGACTATGGCCCGGTCGACGATCCCACCTTGTTTCGGCGCCATGATCCGCCCTCGACTGTCGGGGCGCGTCGGGCGGCGCCGGGCACCGCGCCACCACGAGAAGCGTGCGGATCTCCGACATTTAGGAGAATTCGATGAACCAACATAATCCTATCCAGACCCGCCCCGCCTTTCTGAACGGCAAGCCGAAGAAGCTGCTGATCGACGGGAAATGGGTGGAGGCCCTATCGGGCAAGAGCTTCGGCTCCTTCAATCCCTCGACCGGCGAAGCGCTCGATCCGGTCGCCGAGGGCGGCAGGGAGGATGTCGATCTGGCGGTCGCCGCCGCCCGGCGCGCCTTCGAAGGCCCGTGGAGCAGGTTCAAGCCGGCCGAGCGACAGCGCGTCATTCTCAAGCTCGCCGACCTGATCGAGGCGAATTTCGAGGAGCTGTTCCTGCTCGACGCCATCGACATGGGCTCGCCGATCGCCGCCCTCCCCTTCCTGCAGCGGCTGGTCGTCGACACCTTCCGCTTCTGCGCCGGCATGGCGACGGGAATCCAGGGCGAAACGCTGCCCAATTCGGTTCCGGGCAACATCCTGTCCTACACGATGCGCGAGCCGGTCGGCGTCGTCGGCGGGATCGTGCCGTGGAACGGCCCGGTGTTCAACGCCACGTGGAAGATCGCGCCCGCGCTCGCCACCGGCTGCACGCTGGTGCTGAAGCCGGCGGAGCAGGCATCGCTCAGCGCGCTGCGCCTCGGCGAGCTCTGCCTGGAAGCAGGCGTGCCGCCAGGCGTCGTCAACATCCTGACCGGCTTCGGCGAGACGGCGGGCGCGGCCCTCGCCGCGCATCTCGACGTAGACAAGGTCGCGTTCACCGGATCGTGCGAGACCGGGCAGCGGATCGTCCAGGCCTCGGCCGGCAATCTCAAGCGGCTCACGCTCGAGCTCGGCGGCAAGTCGCCCGACATCGTCTTCGCAGACGCGGACCTCGACGCGGCGGTGCCCGGCGCGGCCATGGCCGTCTTCGCCAATTCGGGCCAGGTGTGCAGCGCGGGCAGCCGCCTGTTCGTCGAACGCCAGATCTACGACGAGTTCGTCGAGAAGGTCGGAGCCTTCGCGAAGTCGCTGCGCGTCGGCAACAGCCTCGACCCCTCCACCATGATCGGTCCGCTGGTCTCGCAGGGGCAACTGGAGCGCGTGACCGGCTATCTCGAAGCGGGCGCCAGGGAAGGCGCACGCGCGGTCGCGGGCGGCAGCCGGCTCACCGACGGGGACCTGGCCAAAGGCTATTTCGTGCCGCCGACGCTGTTCGCCGATGTCGACGACGACATGACGATCGCCCGCGAGGAGATTTTCGGCCCGGTCATCTCCGCGATCCCGTTCGACGATGTCGAGGAGGTCGTGAAGCGCGCGAACAACACCGTGTTCGGCCTGGGCAGCGGCGTATGGACCCGCGACGTGAAGAAGGCGCACAAGCTGGCCGGGCTGATCCGCGCGGGATCGGTGTGGGTCAATTGCTATCAGGCGATGGATCCGGCGGTACCGTTCGGCGGCTACAAGATGAGCGGCTACGGCTCGGAGAGCGGCAAGCACCATCTCGACGAATATCTCAACGTCAAGTCGGTGTGGATCAATATCGACTGACCGGCTCTTCCTCCGCGAAGCCAGCCTGCCCCGTCCGCCCTTCCGGCGGATGGGGTTTTTATGGGCGTGGCAGGATCAGCGCGGCGCTTCCCAGATGTCGGGGTCGCCGCGATCGGCCAGTTTGCGCGCCTCCTGGATCAGATAGGCCCGGATGTCCTCGGCGCCCTCGGGGCGGATATATCGGCCGAAGCCGACCATCCCCAGATCCTTGAACGCCCCGTCGAGCACGACCGCCCGGAAGCTGTCCGGATCCTTGACGATCTGCGAGCGGCGCAGGTCCGCGGTGAAGCGTCCGCGCGCGCTGAAGCCGTGGCAGACCAGGCAGGTGTCGTTATAGGCAGCCAGGCCACGCACCGGATCGCCGCTCGTGACAACCCCGGTCAGGTCGACCGGGGCGGGTTGCGGGATGTCGTAGGGCTTCGCCTTCGCCTTGCCGTCGATCGCGAACACCATCAAGCGACCGGGCAGGCGCGGCCGGTAGGGAACGATGGTGCCGTACATCGCGCTTGGCCCGCCATAGCCCACCATCACCGCGACATATTGCCGCCGGTCGATCGCGTAGCTGATCGGCGGCGCGACGATGCCGTTGACGGTGGGATAGGACCAGAGCGTGGCACCGCTGGTGGCGTCATAAGCCTTCAGCGTCCCCTCCCCGGTTCCCTGGAAGACCAGCCCGCCCGCGGTCGCCAGCACGCCGCCATTGACGAAGAACGGATGCTTCGCGCGCCAGCGCACCGTTCCCGCGAAGGGATCCCAGGCGATCAGTTCGCCATAGACCGACGCCTTCATCCGGGCGAGTTCGGCGGGATCGTCGGGCACCGCCAGGGTACGCGTATCGATGCCGACGTTCATATGGCCGGGGCGATAGGTGAAGGCGGGATCGCGGGCGAAATACTGCGCCATCACCTGAGTCGGTATGTACACCAGGCGGCTCTGCGGGCTGTAGGCCATCGGATGCCAGCTGTGCGCGCCAAGCCCCGAGGGCGACTGCAGGAAGGGCTTGTCCTGGTAATGCGCGCCGGGGGCCATGATCGGCCGGCCGGTCTTCGGATCGATCCCCTTCGCCCAGGTGACCTCGGCATAGGGCTCGGCCGACAGAAGCTCGCCGGTCGTACGGTCCAGGACGTAGAAGAAGCCGTTCTTCGGTGCCTGCAGCAACAGCTTGCGCGGCCGGCCGCGCCATTCGGCGTCGAGCAGCATGATGTGCTGGGTCGCGGTATAGTCCCAGCTGTCGCCGGGCGTGGTCTGGTAGTGCCACAGATATTCGCCCGTCGCCGCCTTCACCGCGACGATCGACGACAGGAAGAGATTGTCGCCCTTGCCGTCGGAGCGGATGTTCCAGTCATAGGGGCCGCCATTGCCGACGCCGAAGTAAAGCACGCCGCTTTCCGGGTCGTAGGCCATCGAATCCCAGACGGTTCCGCCCCCGCCGGCCTCGCGCCAGCCCTTGCCGAACCAGGTGGGCCCGGCCAGTTCGCGCAAAGGCTTGTCGGAGGGCTGGCCGTCCGGCTTCCCGTCCGGATGCGGGACCGTGTAGAAGCGCCAGGCGAGTTGGCCGGTCGCGACATGATAGGCCGAGATATAGCCACGCACGCCGAATTCGGCACCGCCGTTGCCGATCAGCACCAGGTCGCCCGCGACCTCGGTCGCGCCGGTGATCGTATAGGGCTTCGACGGATCGACCGTCAGCGTCGACCAGAGCCTGTGCCCGGTCTTCGCGTCGAGCGCGATCAGCCGCCCGTCGAGCGTGGCGACGAAGACGCGCCCGTTCGCCACGGACACGCCGCGATTGATCGCGTCACAGCAACTCTTGGCGAGAGTGGGCTTCGGCACTTCGGGATCGAACGACCAGAGCTGCCGTCCGGTGCGGGCATCGAAGGCGAAGACCTTGGACCAGGCCGAGCTGACATACAGCACCCCGCCGACCATGATCGGCGTCGCCTCCTGGCCGCGATCGGTGTCGAATTCATGATACCAGGCGAGGCCGAGACGCGAGATGTTGGTCCGATCGATCTGCGCGATCGGCGCGAAGCGCAGCGCGGCGTTGGTCCGGCCATAGACGGGCCACTCGACCGGCTGCACGGCGGGCCGGGCCGATATCAGCGTCATGGCGGCGAGCACCGCGACCGAACATTGCTTTACTGCCTTGGCCGCACGCATTCCAACCCCTCCCGATTCGCTCCCGCGCCATCGTGACGCTGGTATATTTGCAGAGAAGCTATAGATCGCCGGCCCCACATCGCCATGGCGGTAACGTCATCCTGGCCCAATAGGCAAATAAAATGCCAAATTTCCACAGTTAAGAAACGTTACTATGAAGTCCATTTTGTGAAATCTTGATCGTAATTCGAAAGTCCTTCGGAATTAGGATCGCTTTTCGCAATCTATACGCGCTTCCACAAAGGTGCGCGAGCATCCCGCCTCTTTCATTGCAGTCATAAATCCAGCGTCGGCTCACCACATCCCGGTGGGACCGATGACGACAATGGCCGTCACCAAGAACGGCCGTGCCTTTTGGAGAGGGGATAAGGATATGCGAAGCAAAGATATCCGCTGGCTGCTGCTGTCCGCATGCGCCGGCGTAATGATCCACCAGCCGGCGCAGGCGCAGCAGCCGGACGAGAGCAGCGGGCCGCAGATCGAAGAGATCGTCGTCACCGCGCAGAAACGGGCGCAGAACCTGCAGGACGTGCCATTGTCGGTCACTGCCTTCACCGGCGAGTCGCTCAAGGCGCGCGGCATCACCAGCGTCGGCGAACTGACGCTGACCACGCCGGGCCTGCAGATCCAGCCCGGCGGCGGCGGATCGGTCATCCCCTTCCTGCGCGGCATCGGCAGCACGGCGGCGGCGGTCGGCAACGAATCGAGCGTCGCGGTCTATCTCGACGGCATCTATTATACCCGCCTGCCACCGGGCTTCCTGACCCTCAACAATATCGAGCGGGTCGAGGTGCTGAAGGGTCCGCAGGGCACGTTGTTCGGGCGCAACTCCTCGGGCGGCGTCATCAACATCGTCACGCCCGATCCGTCGCACGATTTCGCCATGCGCGGGAGCCTGGGCTATGGCCGCTTCGACATGTTCCACGGCGACGCCTATGTCACGGGCTCGCTGGGCGAGAAGATCGCGGCGGACCTGTCGGTCGGCGGAACCCGGCAGAGCGACGGCTGGGGCACCAATCGCGCGACGGGCAACCGGGTCGGCTTCGTCGACGATTTCACCGCGCGCTCGAAGCTGTTGTTCGAGCCGGGCGAGACGACGCGTTTCGTGCTGTCGGGCTTCTATTCCTATTCGAAGTCGGGAAGCCAGGGGAACAGCTTTCCCGGCTTCACGCGCGGCACCCGGACGGTGCCGGGCCTGATCACACCGTCGCTCGACGATTTCTACGATCATGATTCCGATGTCGACGGCCGCCTGATGGCCCAGTTCTGGGGCGCGTCGCTGCGCGCCGAACAGGATTTCGGCTTCGCCAGGCTGACGAGCATCACCGCCTATACGCGCGACAAGGAGCGCGCGAAGGGCGATGGCGACTATGGTCCGCTGCCCGACTTCATCTACCACCAGCGCGCGGACCTGAAACAGTTCACGCAGGAGTTCCAGCTGGGCCATTCGGGGGGCCGCTTCGACTGGCTGCTCGGCTTGTTCTACTATGACACCAAGACGGCTTATCCGAACGACTTTTCAGGCCTGTTGTTCGACGCAACGATCTTCCCGGGGGCGCATCTGTTCCTCGAGAATTTCCAGCACGTGAAATCCTATGCCGGCTATGGCCAGGCCACCTATGAGGTGGCGCCGGGGCTCAGCCTGACCGGCGGCCTCCGCTACACGCGCGACGAACTCAGCGGCAACGGCATCCAGAACCTCGCGACCCGCAACGCCGTGCTCAACCCCGGCACGCCGCTGATTCCCATCGCCACCGCGTCCGACAAGACGACCTTCGAAAAGGTCACCTTCCGAGCCTCGGTCGACTACAAGTTCACGCCGGACATATTGGGCTATGCGTCGTTCAGCCGGGGCTACAAGTCGGCAGGTTACAATCTGATCCCCTTTTCGGCGCCGCCGCAGCGTCCCGAAACGCTCGATGCCTATGAGGTCGGCTTCAAGATGGACCTGTTCGACCGGCGCGTCCGGCTGAACACCGCCGCCTTTTTCTACGACGTCCAGGATCCCCAGGTGCAGCTGCTCCAGAACGGATCGCTGGCGCTGTCCAATGCCGACGGGTCGCGCGTCCATGGTTTCGAACTGGACGGGCAGGCGGCGATCTCCGACGCGCTGACCGCGCGCTTCGGCTTCACCTGGCTCGATTCCAAATATACGTCCTATGGCAGTATCGATCCGACGACCGGCCTATGCGTTCGCTGCGCACCGAGCGGCCCGCCCTCCCCAACGGGCGGTGCGGTATCGCCGCTGCTCAACATCGTCGCCGACGGCAACCGCACGCCGCTGGCTCCCAGGGCGACCTTCAACATCGGCGCCGATTACGGCTTCGATGGCGCCGGCGGACGCTGGACCCTCAGCGCCGATTATTATCACAACAGCGGCTATGACTTCGAACCGGACAACCTGCTCCACCAGCCGTCCTACGACCTGGTGAACGCCCAGGTGACGTTCGCCCCCAACGACAATCTCGCCTTCCGGCTGTGGGGCAAGAACCTGTTCGACGAGAAATATGTCTCGCTCGCGCTGACCCAGGAAGGCGGCCCCGGCTATCCCTTTCTGGCCGGCGCGCCGCTGACCTACGGCGTCTCGGTCGACTTCAGCTTCTGAAGCCGCGATGGAAAGGGCTCCGGCGCGGTGCGTCGGAGCCCGTTTCGGTTTCACCAGACGAGATCGAGGCTTTCGAGCCCCATGGTCTGCCCCTTGCGCACCACCGGCACATAATCGGGCGCGGTCCGGAACGTCGGGATCGCGGCCAGCCATTCCTCCAGGCACACCCGCAGTTCGAGCCGCGCGAGATGGATGCCGGCGCAGGCATGCGGCCCGGTATTGAAGGCCAGATGGCCCCGCGCGTCACGGTCGAAATCGACCGTCAGCGGGTCTTCCCATTGCCTCGGATCGTTGGTCGCCGCAGCGAGCGCGCCCAACACATGGTCGCCGCGGCGCAGACCGACGCCGCCCAGTTCGGTGTCGCTCATCACCCGACGGCCGGTGTTCACGAAGGCGTGCCGGCGCAGCATCTCCTCGATCGCCCTCGGAATGGTGCCGGGGTCGTCGCGAAGCCGCTGCTGATGATCCGGGTTTTCGGCCAGGAAGCGGGTCAGGAAGGTCAGCGCGTTGGTAACGGTATCGAGCCCCGCGGTGAACAGCAGGTTGCAGATGTCCAGGACCATCTTCCGGCTGAGCTTTTGACCATCGACCTCGGCCTGAAGCAGGAAGCTGATCGGATCGTCGCCGGGATTGCGTTCCCGCTCGTCGGCGAGTTGCCCCTGATAGGCGTAGAGTTCCTCCATCACCCGCCCCCGGTCGCCGTCCGAATAATGGCCGATGATGACGTGGACCCAGTTGATGATCTCTCGCCGCCGCGAGAAGTCCATGCCCATGATCGCCATCCAGATGCCGACCGGCAGGCGCGACGAGAATTGCTCGACATATTCGCACGCCCGCCCGCCGGCGACGATATCGGCGATCAGTTCGCGCGCCAGCGTCCGGACGGTGGCCTCCATCCGCCGCACCACCGACGGCGCCAGGAACCTGTTGAGCAGGGCTCGATATTTGCGATGCTCGGGATCGTCCATGTCGAGCGGCGGGAACGGCACGGCCAGTTCCGGCGGCGCCGCGGGAACGGCGGTGCCGCTGCTGGAGAAGATCGCGGGACTGAGCATCATCGTCCGGACGATGTCATAGCTGGTCGCGACCCAATGGCCGCCGTTGCGGCGCGTGTAGAACAGGCCCGGCGCATCGGCGTGGAGCGCGAAATAACCGCGATGGAGATCCCGGTCCAGCATGGGATCGCGGTGCAGGTCGAAGTCGAAGATCAACTCGGGCGGGACATGGCCCGGTACGTCCTTCATGTCGATCAGCTGGTCCATCCCGCCCTCCTTTATCGTTTAGGTCGATCGACCGACCTATACCCTCCAGGCGAAAAGCTACCAAGCCATCGAGGCTTTTTTCACTTGTCGAAAAGGATCATCGCGTTGCATTTGCTGACGGCACGGACGGTCGCCAGCAGCCCTTCGGCTTCGGCCGATGCCATGTCGCCGAGGCTGCGGTTGTGGAGCAGGCGCATCAGCGTGATCGGCCCGAACAAGGTGGTCGCGACCAGGCCATGATCCCGCCTGTCGCCGCCCAGCGCCGCGGCGAGCAGGGCGGCGGCGGCGGTGACGATCGGCTCCACGACGCCGCGATGGATCCGATCGACCTCGGGACCGCCGATCGCCAGTTCGCGCATGCCGAACTGGTTGGCCGCTTCCGCTTCATGCCCGGTCGCCAGCAGCGAGACCGCGACCGCGTCGATGAGTTGGACGAGCGCGTCGCGCGCCTGTTCGCGCGTCGGTCGCGCGGCGGCGATCGCTTCGGCCCGCGCCACATGCGCCTCGATCGGCGCGAACATCACCGTCGCGGCGCGATCCGCCACCGCTGCATAGAGTTCGGGCTTGCTGCCGAAATGATAGCTGATCGCCGACAGGGCGACACCCGACGCGCGGGCGATGTCGCGGGTCGACGCGCCGTCATAGCCCTGCCCCGCGAAGATGCGCAGCGCCGTCGCGATCAGCTGCTCGCGGGTCTCTGGCGATGCGGAGGGCGGGGCAGAGGGTGGCGCGGTGGACATCGCCTCCGTCGATGCGGTGCTTGCCATCGACGGTCAAGGCTCCTCGATCGGCAACGGCGGCACCATCGGGTCGCGCCTATCCGGCGGAGAACGGCTGCCGCATGCCGGTTTCGGCGGCGCGGGCGATGGTTTCGAGCTGCCGGTGCCGCATCACGCCATGGTCGAAATCGAGCGGGCCCGGCCGATCCTCGACCAGCGCCCGGGCGAAGTCCTGGAACATGTGCGCGACGTTGAGCGGCTGGGTATCGGGCGTCTCTCCCGGCACGGTGCGATATCGGGGCGGGATGCTCAGCGGTTCGAACGCGCCGCCAAGCTTCGGCGTGCCGTAGATGAGGTAATCATTGGGGACGCCGGGGTGGCGCTCGCTGGGATCGAGGTCGCCCTCGGTGGTGATGATCAGCGCGCCGCCCGATCCGCTGATCTCCAGGTGGAAGGGCTTATAGGTGGGCGAATTCTGCTTCATCACGATCGAAGCCACCGCCCCGCTGTCCAGTCGGCCATTGACCAGGATATGATCCTTGTGGGTCATCGGCACGACCTTGCCGCTGTCCAGCCGGATCTCCTTCATCCCGATCGTCATATAGGCCTGGAGATCGACGAACTCGCCGACATAGGCGGCCAGCGTGTCGAGCGCATGACCGCCCATGATGCGCAGGCCGGCATTGGCCTGTTCGAGAAAGTCGACATAGGCCTGGCTGACGGCCATCCGTGCGGTCTGATCGTTGGCACGGTCGAAGTTCACCGACCAGAGCGTGCCGACATAGCCCTGCGCGATCAGGTCGCGGACATAGGCGACGATCGGCGCGCAGCGATTCTGCAGACCTACGAGCGTGCGCACGCCCTTCGCCCGCGCGGCGTCGCGCATCTCGAGCGCCTGCGCCATGCTGGTCCCGAACGGCCACTCGCAGAAGACATGCTTGCCGGCCTCGATCGCCGGCATCACGAACTGATGATGATGCGCCGAACCGGTGCTGACGATGATCATGTCGAGATCGGGCTGCGCGAGCATCTCGTGATAATCGCCATAGGCGCGGGGGATGCCGTGCTTGGCGGCGGCGGCATCGGCATTGTCCTGGTTGCGCGAGGCGACGGCGACCAGCTCATATTCGGGAAGCGACCGGAGCGCCGGTATGTGCGCGGCGCTCGCCCAGGCGAAGGGGTTGGCGCTCGCCCCGAGGATGCCGATCCGGATCTTCGCGTCCCGCGCCTTTCCGTCATTGCCGCTCGCCGTCATCCGCGCCTTCTCCCGTCGTCGTCCTTCGCTTCCTTACCCTATGACGGTGGCATCAGCGCGCCAGCGCCGATCCGATGACGATTGCGAGCAAGATTCTCCCCTGCCGATCAATGTCCGGGATGACCCGGCAAGGTGCCCAGGACGCGCATCTCGGTGAAGGTCTCGACCGACGCGGTGGCGTTGAAGGCGACCGCCCGGATCGGCCCCTCGGGCGCCAGCTCCGCCAGCGGATCCTGCTCGAGCGAACCGAATTCGATGAAGGCGTCCTCGGCCTGCCAGGCGCGCAGCACCTGGTTGCTGCGATCGGTCGGCGAGCAGCACACCGTCCGGTCGACGAAGCCAGCATAGTTGACATCGGGTATCTCGCGCACCGTCAGGGTCTCCGACCCGCCCGCATTCATCGCGGCGACGCCCGCGGCATCGAGCTCGGCGCCGATACGCATCCGCATCGTGATCAGGCGCTGGCCCCGCCGGCTGACCGTCACCTCGAAGGCGTCGACGCTGGTCGGCACGAAGCGAATGTCGGCGAACTTCTTGAGCATGCCGAAATAGACGCCCCAGGGGCCCATGATGTCGACATGCGTCTTATCGCCGTCCAGGCTGTCGATATATTCCCAGCCCGCAAAACCCTTCACGCCTTCGAACGCGGTGTGCCCGCGGAACTGGAAGCCGTGATAGGGCGTCACCCGCCCGTCCATGGGCAGGGTGTTGCGGCTGGTGAAATACCAGGCGTGAACCTCGGGCGGCTTCGACCGGTCGACCTTCAGCGGCGGCGGAAGGATCAGCTTCTCGATCGCTTCATAGCTGCTGCGGAAGGTGACCATATAGACGGTCATGTCGGGGAAGCTCAGCCCGTCATATCGGAATGCCGCCCCGGGGCGGACGCCGGTGAGGTTGAGGATACCGCCGGTGAAAGCGTCGGTCGGCTGGGCCATGGCGGCTCCTTGCAGGACGGGAGGCGGCCCGATCCGGACCGGACCGCCTCGAAGGTTCAGAACGAGAAGAGCAGGTCGAGACCATAGGTGCGCGGCGATCCGGGCATCGCCGAGCTGCCGCGCGCGCCATCGCTCTGGACCTGCGCGACGTAATATTTTTCCTTGGTGATGTTCTTCGCCCAGGCGCGGACCGCGAAACGCTCATATTTGCCCGGCAGCGTATATTTCACCTGCGCGTCGACGAGCGAATAGGAAGACTGCCGCAGGGCATTGTCGGCATCCCAGGCGAAGCCGTCATTATAGGCGTAGTTGACGTCGAAATTGAACTTGCCCGCCTCGGTCACCAGTTCGTAGTTGAGACCCAGGTTGAGCGTCCATTTCGGCACGCGCACCATGTCGTTGCCGGTGGCGTCGAGTGGCGCGAAGCCGTTCACATAGCCGCCGACGGGGCCCAGCGCCGGATTGGTGTTGAGATTGGGAACCGGCGTCTGCGCGTTCGGGAAGTCGGTATATTTGGAGTCCAGATATCCCGCGCCGAACCGCAGCGTCAGCCCGCGGCCGAGCGCGGCCTGGCCTTCGAGCTCGCCGCCGTAGATCCGCGCGCCGGGCGCGTTGATGATGATCACGGTCGGTCCGTCGAACTGCTGGAACTGCGCGTTCTTGAAGTCATAATAGAAGGCCGCGCCGTTCAACCGCAGGCGCCGGTCGAACAGCTCCGACTTGAAGCCCAGTTCGCTGGCGTCGAGAATTTCCGGCTTCGCCGCGGTCGGCAGGAAGGGCAGCGTGTTGAACAACCCGGCCTTGTAGCCGCGGCTCTGCGACGCATACACCATCAGGTCGTCGTCCAGCCTGTAGTCGAGCGACGCCTTGTAGGTGAACTTCTTGAAGGTCTGTGCGCCGGTGATGGTCGCCCCCGGAACGACCGGACTGCCGACCAGGTAGAAATCCCCCCGGCCGCTGCCGCGGAGCTTGTCCCGCGTGTAGCGGCCGCCCAGGGTCAGGTTCAGCCGCTCCATCAGCGGGACGGTCGCCTGGCCGTAGACCGCGGCCGACTTGGTGCTCGAACGGCCATAGGTGTCGCTGACCGCCGGCAGGCCGCCGGCCGCGAAGTCGATCGCCGCGCCGGTGAACCGCGACGGCACATAGGCCGAGCGCGAATCCAGGTAGAAGGCGCCGACCAGCCAGTCGATGCTCGAGCCCTCGCGCGATGCGAGCTGCAGTTCCTGCGAGATCTGCCGGACCCGGCCGAACAGGTCGGCGCGCAGGAGATTCTGCCGGCCGAAGTCGGAATCGAAAGTGATGAAGCTCTTGTCGCGGCGATAGGCGGTGATCGAGGTCAGCGTCGCGAAGGAGAGATCCTGCTCGAGCTTGCCCGAGACGCCCCAGTTGCGGCTGCGGCTGACGGGCGTGTCGTTCGCTTCGATATCGTAGAAGCCGAGGCGCGGCTGCAGGCCGAAGGGCGGCAGGTCATAACCGCGCTGGACGCCCGGCAGATATTGGCTCTGCGCGATGAAATCGTTGTTCGAGCGGTTATAGTCGCCGGTCAGCGTGATCGTCGTTTCGTCCCCGGCTTCCCAGCGCAACTTGCTCCGGATCGCCTTGGTGTTCTCGCGGCCCCAGTCGCGGCCGTCGACGACATTCTTGCCCCACCCCTCGCCCTGGTCGATCAGCAGGCCGCTGACATCGATGGCGAGCCCCTCGGCCAGACCGGTCGAGGCATAGATGCTGGCGCGGGTCGTCTGGTAGTTGCCGTAGCCGATACTGCCCTCGATCACCGGCGTCTGGCTCGGATCGCGGGTGACGACGTGGATCAGGCCGCCGCTGGCGTTGCGACCGAACAGCGTGCCCTGCGGCCCCTTGAGCACCTCGACCCGCGCGATGCTGTTGAGCTGGAGCAGCGTCGAAGGCACCCGGACGAGATAGACGCCATCGATATAGACGGCGTTGCTCGCCTCGTTGCCGACCAGCGAACCGGGGTTGCCGATGCCGCGCAGAAACGGCTGGACCGAGCCCGAGGTGGCGAAGATCGTCAGCGACGGCACGAGCCGTCCGAGGTCGTTCGCGCTTGTAATGTTGGCGGATGCCAGCGCGGTGCCGTCGACCGCGCTGACCGAAACCGGCACGTCCTGCAGGTTCTGGCTCCGCTTCTGGGCCGTGACGACGATTTCCTGCAGGCCGTCATTGTCGTCGGCATCGGCGGCTTGCGCCGAAGCGAGCGAGGGCAGGCCGATCGTGGCGACGACCGCCAGGCCCGACAGCAACTGGCGACGAATTCCGGAATATTTACGCATCAATCCTCTCCCCCCTTTTCGTCCGTCGTCGCGTTCGGCCTGGTGTAGTTCCAGATCACGCTCGGCCGGTCGCGACCGGCGCATCGTCCTGAACGGGACGCGGACCATCATTGGTGCCTCCGTGATGAAGCGGAGGATCGCGGGCGACAATCGCCCGGGCCCAATCGAAAATGTAAAAGTCGATTTTCGAAAGCCTTGCACACCGCGCCCGCGGGCCATCCGCCACATAAAAACGCATTATGCCAAAGTCATGGATATTGCCTGGCGCATCGGTCCCGCGCGATACAGGGGTGCCAGTTCTTGTCACCTCGTGCGACAGCGGCAATGCTACGGAAGAATCAGACGATCAGGCTGAGGTGCCGCGATGCAGGCCGTCCTTGAAAAATGCCCGTCGACCATTATCGCCGAACGGCGTCTCGATGACGCCGCCATCGGCATTATCGACTATCAGTGGCAGGAATCCTTCATCTACCAGGATCGGCTGGACAGCATCCATTATCGGCTGCTGCCCTTCAGCCTCGACCTGCGGGGATCGCTGAGCGGGGGATCCGCGCACCATCTGGGCCACGTCTCGCTGTTCCCGGCGGGATCGACGCTGAAGGTCTTCGTCGACGACCCCGGCCACCATCACGCGCGCACCCTGAAGTGCAGCTTCTCGCAACACTGGATCGAAAAGCTCCTCGGCCAGAGCTTCGATGTCGGCGAGGTGGAGGTCGACAAATATCTGGGCGTGAAGAACGGCAACGCCCGCGCCTGCCTGCACCGGATCTCGCTCGAACTGCTGGAGCCGGGCTTCGCCTCCGACGCGCTCATCGAGTCGCTGCTGCAGACCGCCGTGATCGAGATCATCCGGGACGGTGGCGGGCAACGGACCGCCGGTTTCGGCGCCATGCCCGAAGCCAGGATGGGCCGGCTGTCGCCTGCCCAGCTCAACCGCATCCTCGCCATGGTCGAGGCACGGCAGGGCGACATTCCTACCGCGGCCGCGCTTGCGGGCGAGCTGGGTATGAGCGTCTCGCATTTCCGCCGCCGCTTCCGCGCGACCACCGGCCAGTCGGTGCTCGAGTTCATCTCGGTCTCGACCGTCGAACATGCCAAGAGCCTACTCGCGAACAGCCATCTGTCGATGAAGGAAATCACCTACCGGCTGGGCTTCACCTCGCCGAGCAGCTTCTCGGTCGCGTTCAAAAGAATGGTGGGCTGCTCGCCGAGCCAATTCCGCACCCAGGCGCGCGCTTAGCCAACCTCCGCCTTCGCCGACGGCAGGGACGGTCTCAGTCGGTCAGCGCCCGCATCTGTCCGCGTCCGGTCAGGAACAGCAGCGCCATCACCGGAAAGGACAATCCGCTGATCAATGCGATCGAATAGCCGACCGCAAGAGGATCGCGCATCACATAGTCGGTGACCAGCCCGGTCGACAGCGGCCCGAGCCCCGACCCGACGATCGCGCCGATCAGGATATAGGTCGCCGTGACCCGCCCACGCACCGCGGGCGGCGCGATCTTCTGCCAGGTCGAATAGGATGCGGCCGAGATCGTCCCGAACATCACGAGACCGCCGCTGAGCATCATCAGGGCGACGTTCGGCGACGCGACGAAAAAAGCGCCCGCGAACAACGGCGTCGCGATCAGCGAAGCGATCCCGGCGACGAGGAAATAGGCGTCGGTCCGGCCGCCGCGATAGATGCGATCCATGAGCACGCCGCCGAGGAAGGCGCCGGACGCCCCGGAAAGGCCGACGATCAATCCATAGGTCCAGCCGACATCGGTCGCCGACCATTTGAAGACGCGGATGAAGTAGGTCGGCGTCCAGGCGGTGATCGCGTAGCTGACGAAGGCGGCGATGCCGAAGCCGCCATAGGCCAGCGAAACCAGACGCCAGCGTCCGCGCAGGAAAGCGGCGACGCTCGCCTGGGCGGGCCGCGACCGGATCCTGCGCAGATGTTCGGGCGATCGCGGTTCGTAGATGGCGAAGGCCAGGAAGGCCACGATCACGCCGGGCAGGCCGGTGGCGATGAGGACCGCCTGCCAGGGCGCGGTCGCCCCGATGATCGGAAGGTCGACGACCGGTTGTCCGGAGAAAAGGCTGACGACCCAGCCGCCGACGGTCAGCGCCACGCCGCCGCCGATGTAGAAGCCGGCCGAGTAGACGCCGAGCGGCGTCGCCACCCGGTCGCGCGGGAACAGGTCGCTGATCAGCGACACGGCGGTCGGGCCCATGCTGGCCTCGCCCACCCCGACGAAGGTGCGGCCGATGAACATCTGCCAGAAGTTGCGCGCCAGCCCGCAGGAAGCGGAAGCGACCGACCATATCGCGATGCCGGCGAACAGGATGATCCGGCGTGGATAGCGATCGACCGCCCAGCCAATCGGCAGGCCCGCGACCGCGTAGAGCAGCGCGAAGGCCAGGCCCTGCAGCAGGCCGAGCTGGGTGTCGGTCAGCCCGAGATCCTGTTTGATCGGGTCGACGAGCAGCGCGATGATCTGCCGGTCGAGGAAGGAAAACAGCGAGAAGATCAACAGGATGCCGACCGAGCACCAGGCCGCCACCGGCCGATAGGCGGGACTGTCGGCCAATGCGGGAGCAGCCGCCGATCCGGACGCCCCTCCGCCGCCGAGGTCGGGCTGGTCGAGGGGCGGCGGTTCGGCCAATCGGGTCATTCGGACACCTGCTCCCGGAACGGAAAGGGCCGCCGGACGCCTCGTCCGGCGGCCCCCGCCTTGGTCAGAACTTGAACGAGACGGTCGCCCCGTAGGTCGCCGGCATGCCCGGGAAGCGGACGATGACCTCCGACACGCGGATCACGTTCGTCCAATAATATTTGTTGAAGATGTTCTTGCCCCAGATGAACGCCTTCCAGCGGCCGTCCGCATCCTCGACGCCGAGCTGGCCGTCGACCAGCATGTAGTCCTTGATATCGAACGGCTCGAGATTGGGCTGCGGCGTCGGCGGCGTGAACACAGCCGAGGTGCTGCTGCGGTAGGAGACGTTCACCCCGACAAAGCCGTTGAGGCTGCTGCTGACCGGCCGTTCATAGTTAATGTCGCCGTTCACGCTGTATTTCGGCGTGAAATTGAACGGCGATCCCGACTGGTCCTGCAGGACGCCGTCGACCGTCTGACCGGTGTAGCGGAGGATCTTGCTCTCGATATAGGTGCCGCTGGCGCCGAGGGTCAGTCCGTCCATCGGACGCAGCGTGGCCGAGGCCTCGAAGCCCTTCAGACGCGACTTGGGGATCGTGTCCTGGGCGTTGATGTTGCCGAACGGCGGGCCGACGAAGACGCGGGCGCGCAGTTGCTTGTTGGTATAGTCGTAGCGGAACAGCGCCGCTTCGAAGCGGAACAGCCGGCCGAGATTGAAGCGGCCGCCCAGTTCATAGGCCGTGAGCTCTTCCTGGACGACCGGGTTGTACGCAACGTTGTCGGTCGTGTTGAGCGTCGAGAAGTTGCCGGCCTTGAAGCCGCGGCTGACCCGCCCGTAGAGCAGCGAGTTCGACGAGGGCTTGTAGTTCAGGTTGACGTTCCAGGGGACATTGTCCTGCTTCAGCGTGCGGTTGGCGAAGCCCGGGGTCAGCAGCGGCAGGCCCGCCGTATCCTGCTGTTGCGTCGCCGCCGTCGTGTAGAAGGAATAGCAGTCCCCGGCCCGGAGCTGCGCGATCGGGGCCAGCCCGGCGCCGCCGCGGAACGTGTTGACGAGCGCAGTATAGCCCGGGCCCGAGAAATCGTCGATCGGCGCGCCGCAGCCGCGGAACTTGCGGGTGTCCTCGCTCAGGCGAATGCCGCCCGACACGGTGATCCGGTCGGTGATCGGGATATCGATACTGCTGAAGATCGCCCAGTTCTTGATCCGCTGACGCGCGAAGATCTCGCCGCCGTTCGACGTGAAGCCGAACAGATTCTGCACGGCCGACGCGTTGCGGAGGAACTGCGCGACGTCGTCACTGGTGCGGTCGCGGCCATAATTGGCGCCGACCAGCCAGTGGACGCCGGAGAAATCGGCGGTGAAGCGGATTTCCTGCGCGAAGGACTTGATCGTACCGCGCTGGAAATTACGGAGATTTTCCGACGCCGCCGTGCCGTCGAACTCGGCGTTCTGCTCACGCTTCAGATGGGCGTAGGAGGTGATCGACGTCAGCGCCAGTTCGTCGTTGAGCTGCCATTCGGCGCGCACCGAACCCTGGTAGAACTTGTCGTCGCGATCGAAATCCTGGCCCGCGTCCCAGTCGGCCCGGCGGGCGTTGCTGCCGGGCAGGAGACCCGGGCGAGTGACGACCGGATCGGTCGCGGCGGTGATCCGCGCTCCGGTCCGCGCGTTGATCGGGCAGCCCGGCAGGCGGCCGACCGGGGCGCTGCAACTGGCGGGGTTGCCGGCATCGAGCACCACCAGGTTGCGGTCGACATTGAACGAATTGCCCGGAAAGACCGAGACGAGCTGCGGCGCCACGG
Organism: Sphingomonas sp. Root720; assembly: GCF_001428605.1. Classification (GTDB taxonomy): domain Bacteria; phylum Pseudomonadota; class Alphaproteobacteria; order Sphingomonadales; family Sphingomonadaceae; genus Rhizorhabdus. The sequence goes on along the minus strand of NZ_LMID01000011.1, from coordinate 936,542 downwards.
TGTCCGACTTGTCGATCCAGCCATTGGCGTTGAACGTCACCTTGAAGGTCTCGGCGGGCTCCCATTCGACGATCGCGCGGCCAGTGAAGTTGCGGACCTTGCCGAGGCCATCATCGCGGGTGAGGCTCTGCTGCCAGGTGTCGCCGAAGCTGCCGCGTACCGCGACGCGTGCCTTCAGGGTCGGCGCGAGCGGGCCGCTGACGAAGCCTTCGACATTGCCGCGCATGAAGCGGCCGAGCGTCGCCGAAATACCGGCCGAGAATTCGTCGGTCGGCTTGTTGGCGATATAGTTGATCGCGCCGCCGGTCGAGTTCTGGCCGTAGAGCGTCCCCTGCGGACCCTTCAGCACCTCGACCCGCTGCAGATCGAGCGTGGTGCCCTGCGTCATCACCGGATAGGCGAGCGGAACTTCGTCGACATAGATGGCGACCGAGGAGCTCGAACCGATCGACGGCTCGTTGATGCCGACGCCGCGCAGCGTGTAGATCGGCGTGCTGAAGCCGCTGTCGCTGACCGACAGGCCGGGAACGAGCTTAGACAGGTCCCCGACATCGGTGAAGTTGCGGGTGCGCAGCGCCTCGCCGCCGATCGCGCTGATCGACATGCCCACGTCGGACAGCAACTGTTCGCGGCGCTGCGCGGTCACGACGATCTCGGCCGTGTCCGTATCGCGAGCCGAAGCCTGCGGCGCGACATCCTGCGCGAACGCGCCCATCGGCATCGCGGCCAGCGCCGATGCCGAGAGCAGCAGAATCTTTCTGGAAATCATGCGGTCCTCCCCAATGCCTGAACGGGTATTCTTCGACCCTGAGATTTGCGGCGGACGAACGCGTCCGACGATGCTTTCTTAGACCAACGCGCTCTTTTGCCTTCCCCGTTTCGATTATCGGATGAGAGCTTCATTTTGGATTTCGGCGCATCCCCCCCGCGCTATGCGCGCATGCTCGCGCGCGGAAGAGATTGTGGAGAAAATCCGCGGGATTTTCGCTGAAATTCCGTCCGAAGCGATCCGCCGGCGGGGCCGTATCGTCCCGGTGCGTTCACATAGTCATTTGACGGCATGCGCACCGAACAGGATGCGGCGCGCTTCGTCGTCCATCATCGCGTGGTTCTTGACGACGGGGCCGCCGGTGAAGTCCGCCATCGTCGCATAGGCGCGCTCGACCGCCGGGCGTTCGCGGATCGACAGGAACCAGCGCTTGAGGTCGGGCAAGGCGTCCAGGTCGATCTGGTCGCGGCGGGCATGGGCGAAGATCCACGGGAAGCAGGCCATATCGGCGATCGAATAGGCACCGGCGATATAGTCACGGCCCTGCAGGCGACGATCGAGCACCGCGAGCAGCCGCTCGTTCTCGGCCCCGTAGCGCTTGAGCGCATAGTCGATCGGCTCGGGCGCGTAATTGCGGAAGTGGACGATCTGGCCGCCCATCGGGCCGAGGCCGCCGACCTGCCAGAACAGCCATTGCAGCGTCTCCATCCGTCGCACCGGATCGGCCGACAGATGCGCGCCGAACTTCTCGGCGAGGTAGATCAGGATCGCGCCCGATTCGAAGATCGCCAGCGGCTCGTCGGAAAAGGCCGGCGCATGGTCGACGATTGCCGGAATGCGGCTGTTCGGCGAGATGCGGACGAAGTCCGGCAGATATTGCTCGCCCCTGCCGACATTCAGCGGCGTGAGCGTGAACATGCCGCCGACCTCTTCCAGGAAGATCAGGATCTTCTGCGCGTTCGCCGACGTCCAATAGAACAGCTCGATCATCCTCGCCTCCATGTTCCGGCTGTGGTGGTGGAGCATGCGCACAGCCGGCGCCCGCGCGGCAAGGGCAGGCGGCGGAATGGCAAAGGCTTGTCGCGGAAACCTAAGCCATTGGCGGTGATGGGACCCGGCCGCGCCCGCTAAGCCATGGCCGACCGATCATGGCGCAGGAGACAGACGGTGAAATTCGGCCTTTCCATCCCCACCCTCACCGGTTTTCCGCGCGCCACCGAACCCCATGGCGGATGGAAGATCCGATGGGAGCGCACCTATGAGCTCGCCGCGCTCGCCGAGGATCTCGGTTTCGACCTCGGCACCGTCGGTCATCACCGCTTCACCCCCGAGCGTATCGACTCCCCGCAGCCGATGGTCGCGCTGGCGGCTCTGGCGGCGCGCACCTCGACGCTGCGGCTGTGCACCAACATCTGCATCCTGCCGCTGCACGACCCGCTCGATATCGCCGAGCAGGTGGCGATGGTCGACGAGATATCGAACGGTCGGATCATCCTCGGCGCGGCGATCGGCTATCGCCCTTATGAATTCGAGCAGATCGGCCTCGACTACAAGAAGCGCGTCGGCCGGTTCGAGGAGGCGATCGCGATCCTGCGCCAGGCGTGGAGCGACGAGCCGGTCCGCTTCGATGGGAAGCATTTCACGGTGAACGGCGCGGACGTCAGCCCCAAACCGGTGCAGAAGCCGTCGCCGCCGATATGGATCGGTGCGCAGGTCGACGGCGCGATCGCGCGCGCCGCGCGCCTGGGCGACGGCTGGCTGACCGACAATATCGAAAGCGCGGCGTCGCTGGGCCCGAAGATCGCCAGGTTCCGCGCGGACAGCCGCATCGCCAGCCGCCCGGGCGCGGTCGCGCTCAACCGCAAGATCGGCATCGCACCGACCCGGCGGCAGGTCGAGGACGAGTGGCTGCCGCCGATCCTGGACGTCTATCGCGATTATGTCCGCCTCGGTGTTCCGTTCGACGAAGCCTTCGTTGCCAAGCTCGGCTCGGGCAAGCGCCTGCGCCTGTCGGATCTGCCGCCCGACCAGATCGTCGGCGGCACGCCGGAGGACTGCATCGCGGCGCTGCGATCCTGCGTTGCCGCGACCGATTGCGACTATCTGATCGTCGACTTCGGACGCGGCGCGCATGGACAGGATTATGCGCGGCTGCGCGCGCAGATCGAATTGTTCGGGCGGGAGGTGATGCCCGCCTTCCGCTGAGCGTCGCGCTCAGGCCGGTTCGAGCGCGACGACGGGAATCGGCCGTGTCGTGCTGTTCTGGTAGGTCGCATATTGCGGCGTCTTGGTCTCGGCGAAAGCCCAGAGCTTCGCCCGCTCATCGGAATCGAAGTCGAGGAAGCGGGCCCGGCGCAGGCTGGTCCTGCGGTCGACGATGATCTTCGCGCGCGGATTGGCGCGCAGATTCTCCATCCAGAACGGATCGTTGGTCTTCGCCCCGTTCGATCCGATCAGGTAGATCAACCCGTCCATCTCGACATAGGGCATCACCGTCGACCGCTCGACGCCCGACTTCCGTCCGATCGTGTAGATCATCAGCACCGGCATCGGCGGAAAACCGACCATCGCCGAGAAGGTCTTCATCAGCAGCGAGAAGCCCGTCGTCCGGACCAGGAACTTGTCGATCTTCTTGCCGGTATCGCCACGCATGAACTGCACGAACTGCTTCCCGGGCCTGGTCCGGATCACGCTGGCCAACATTCCGCTCGCTCCCTTGTCCCGTGAATAGGCCGCGAGCGCTATCATGGCCGCATGGGCCGCCGCCATCCGACGACGGCCTTTTGCTCCAACGCCCAAAGAAGTCGCCACTTCCCTTAAAAGGCGCACCGGCCGCATTCGCCGCGGATGCGATACCCAATGGCCGAACGCCCCATGGGAAGATCGACATGACCAGCGACACCTTGCCGAACGAGATAGACCGGCAGCTGACCGATCCCGCCTTCTTCGCGGGGGGCGGGCATCACGAACTGTTCAGGCGCCTGCGCACCGAGGAACCGGTGCGCTGGACCGACGGCACCGCCGCCCGCCCCTTCTGGTCGGTCAGCCGCCATGCCGATTGCGTCGCGATCCTGAAGGATCCGCACAGCTTCAGTTCCCGTCTCGGCGGCCTGATGCCGCTATCCGCGCGGGAGCCCGACGAAGCGGAAAGGATCGCCGGCGGCTATGGCTTCATCCCCACCCACACCGACCCGCCCCGCCACATGACCCTGCGGCGGCCCTTCAACAAATTCTTCTCGGCGCCGACGCTCGCCCCGATGCTGGGGCGCGTCCAGCGATGCGTCGACCGCATCATCGACGAGATCCTGCCGCGCGGCGAATGCGATCTGGTCGACGATGTCGCCGCCCAGCTGCCGACCCGGATCGTCTGCGAGATGATGGGCGTTCCCGAGCGCGACCAGGAACGCATCCGCTATCATTGCGCCGCCTTCCTCGGCGCGCAGGACCCCTTCTACCAGATCGACGGCGATCCGCTGAAGACGCAGCAGACCAACATGCGCGCGCTGTTCGACTATATGTTCGAGCTGGCGATGCGCCGGCGCGGCGCGCCGACCGACGACTTCACCAGCGTGATCGGCAATCTGGAGATCGACGGCGAGAAGCTGAGCGAGCGCGACGTCGGCTGGTGGTGTTTCTCGATCGTCGCCGCTGGGCTGGAAACGACGCGCGACACCGTTTCGATCGGCATGCTCGAATTGCTCAACACCCCGAGCGAGATGGCACGCCTGCGCGACCAGCCCGAGTTGATGAACCTCGCGATCGACGAAATCGTGCGCTGGGTGAACCCGGCCATGCACAAATTCCGCATCGCCACCCGCGACGTCGAAATCGGCGGCAGGACGATCCGCGAGGGAGACTGGGTGGTGGCCTGGCTCGTGTCGGCCAACCGCGACGAGACCGTGTTCGAAGATCCCTATCGCTTCGACGTCGGCCGCAAGCCGAACCCGCATCTCGGCTTCGGCGTGGGCGAGCATAGCTGCATCGGCCGGCATCTCGCCCGCATGGAAATGCAGCTCATGATCACCGCGCTGCTCGATCATGTGCCCGACATGGAAGTCGCCGGACCTTGCGAGTGGCTCGTCTCGAACAAGCACACCGTGCTCAAGAGCCTGCCGGTCCGTTTCACCGCAAAGCCGCGCATGGCGGCCTGAACCAACAGCAGGGAGGAACGAGATGGCAAAGCTGCTCGAAGCCCGCAGCCGATTGTCCGCGATGGTCGCGGACGGGCGGCAGCCCTTCGGAATCTTCATATCGTCGCTCGATCCGGCCTCGACCGACATCATGGCCGATGCCGGCTTCGATTTCGTGATGCTCGACGGCGAGCATGGCCGGTTGGGCCGGATCGAGGTCGAGCAGCATGTCCGCGCCGCGCGGGCCGGCGATATGATCGCTTTCGTGCGCATCCTCGAAAACGCGCCCACGCTGATCCAGGCGACCCTCGACGCCGGTGCGGACGGCGTGATGGTGCCGCACATCGATACCGCGGAACAGGCGCGCGCGGCGGTCGCGGCGAGCCGCTACGCCCCGCGCGGCCGGCGCGGCATGTGCCCCGCCTGCCGCGCCGGCCGCTACACGCTCGAGGGTTGGCCCGAACATGTCCATGCGTCCGACGACAATGTCATGGTCATCCCGATCCTCGAATCGCGCCAGGCGATCGAGAATGTCGAGGAGATCCTGGCCGTGGACGGGATCGACCTGGTGATGTTCGGTCCCGGCGACCTGTCCGCCGACATGGCGATCGATTTCTCGACCCAGGGCCATCTGATGGATGCGGCGTGGGAACGCGCGCTGGCCGCCACCCGGGCCGCGGGCAAGCACATGCTCGCGCCGGCGGGCTTCACCTATGACGATGCCGACATGCTGATCGTCGAAATGGAACTGATGCTGCTGCGCCGGACGGTCGGCCGCCTGGTCGCCGATCATCGCGCGGCCGGTGACGCTCCCCGCCACGCCGCCGAAGGACGAGGATGACAAGCGACATGGAAGCCCCGTTCCAGACCAGCGCGCTGCGCGACGGCCTGCCCTTCGGCGCCGCGATCACCGGCCTCGATCCCACCCGCCTGTCGGACCCGCGGGTCCGCGAGGCGCTGCGCGAGATATGGACCGACAAGGGGGTTCTCGTCTTTCACGGATTGGAGGGCGAGGACGTCCATCTGGAACTCAGTCGCGTGTTCGGCACCCTGGTCCAGCACCCGACCCGCGAGACGCGCGCCGCGCATCCCGAACTGATGACGGTGCGCTACCGGCCCGAGACCGGCTGGCTGATCGACGTCGACGGCGAGCTGCGCGGTACCTGGCTGCCCTGGCATTCGGACCTGATCTATGTCGACCGCATCAATCGCGGCGGTATCCTGCGCCCGCTGGTGTTGCCCAGCAGGCTCGGACAGACGGGCTTCATCGACAAGATCGGCGCCTATCGGACGCTGCCCGATGCGCTCAAGGCGCGGATCGAGGGATTGAACGTCATCTACAAATATGACCTCGACGCCGCCCACCAGCGCTTCGGCCGTACCACCGACGCGAAGATGGTGCGGATCAGCCCCGACGTCGCCAGCATCCAGGCCCGGCTCGACGACTTTCCGCGCGTGATCCACCCGATGGTCTACGAACAGCGCGAGACGGGCCGCAAGGTGCTCAACGTCTCGCCCTGGTTCGCCGTCGGCATCCAGGGAATGGAGACGGCCGAGGGCGACGCGCTGCTGGCGGAGGTCGCCGACCATATCGTCCGCAGCGAAGAGGTCTACCTTCACGACTGGCAGCTCGGCGACATGGTGCTGTGGGACAATTGGCGGGTGCTGCACAGCGCCACCGGTTGCCCGCCCGACGAGGAACGGTGGATGCTGCGCACCACGATCGAGGGGGATTACGGCCTGGGCCGGACCGAGGCCGACGCCGCGATCGACCGCAGCGACTACATCACCGTCTGACCGCCGAACCGGAGACCATCATGGCAAGCATCCTCATCACCGGCGGGACCGGCCTCATCGGCTGGTGCGCTGCCGAAGCCCTGGTCGAGCAGGGCCACCGCGTCGTGGTCTATGATCTGAAGCCCAATATCGCGAACATCGCCCATTTCGGGGAGCGCGTGACGGTGGTGTCGGGCGATGTCACCGACCTGCCCAAGCTGCTGCATGTCATGCGGCAGAACGCGGTCGACCATGTCCTCCATCTCGCCGCCTTCATCACCGACCAGGCCAAGCTCGATCCCGCCGGCGCGTTCAAGGTCAACGCGGTGGGCAGCGCCAACATCTTCGACGCGGCGCTGGCGCTCGACGTCCGCCGCGTCGTGTGGACCAGCAGCGTCGTCGCGTTGGGCGTTGGTTCCGGCTATGACGGAACCCCGGTCGACGAGGACTACGCCACCGTCTCGCGCTCGCCTTATGGCGCGTCGAAATGGGGGTGCGAGGTTATCGCCGACGGCTATCGCGATCTCGGCCTCGACGTGGTCGGCATCCGCCCCGCGCTCAGCTATGGCCTCGGCCGGCTGACCGGGGGCACCGGCGTCTTCAACAACGCGATCCGCGAAGCCGCGCTCGGCCGCGCGACCGGCATCATGGCGTCGCCCAGCGGCCTTCACCAGCCGATGTACAACCGCGACATGGCCGGCCTGCTGATCGAGGCGATGCTGGGGCCGAAGACCGAACATGCGATCTTCAACGTCCCGGCCGAACATGATTACAGCGACACCGAGATATTGGAGATCGTCCGGCGGCTCTGCCCCGGCGTCGCGGTCCATACCGATCCGGTACCGGCCTATATCCCGGCCATCCCGCTCGTCGACGGCGGCCGGGCGCGGCGCGAGATCGCCTATACGCCGCGCTACAGGCTGGAGGACGGCATCCGCGAGATGGTCGATGCCTTCCGGCGCGAGGGAGGCTGAGCTCCTCCCGCCCATCGCGCCATCGCCGTTGCCGAGCGACCTGGGTTCAGCGAACCTGGGTCTGGTCCGCGCGGAAGTCGACCGGGGCCTTGTACCAGGCGCCCTCGTACAGCGCACGGACGTCTTCGGCGACCTCGCCCATGCCCACGAGCCGCGCCCGCTTGACCGCCGGCCGCGCTCCCATCGCGTGGAACCAGCGCGCGACGTGCCGGAAATCGTCGAGCGACTGGCCGTGCATCGGGTGGAACCAGGCCCAGCCCCAGCAGGCCATGTCGGCGATGCCGTAATCCGCCCCCGCAACCCATTCGCGATCGGCGAGGTTGCGATCGAGCACGCCGTAGAGACGGGCGCATTCCTTGACATAGCGGTCGGTCGCATAGTCGTTGCCTTCGGCGGCGTAGCGGCGAAAATGATGCGCCTGCCCCGCCATCGGCCCGAGACCGCCCATCTGCCACATCAGCCATTCGAGGGCGCGGACCCGATCCGGGCCCGAGGGCGCCAGGAAGCGCCCGGTCTTCTCGGCAAGGTAGATCAGGATCGCGCCGGACTCGAACACCGATTGCGGCTCGCCTTCGACATCATGGTCGACGATCGCCGGCACCCGGTTGTTGGGGCTCACCTTCAGGAAATCGGGCGCGAACTGCTCGCCCTTGGTGATGTCGATCCGGTGGATCCGATAGGGCAGCTCCAGTTCCTCGAGGAGGATGGCGACCTTCCAGGTGTTGGGCGTCGGGAAATAATAGAGATCGATCATGGCTCAGAAGTCCAGCGGGAGGCCGATATGACGGCGGTAGATCCTGTCGCGATGCTCGATCAGGATCGGGTCGAGCGCGGCGGCGATTTCGGGGCCGGCGTCGGCATAGCGGCTGTGGAGCGCCTCCGGCATCGGCGCGTCGGCGATCGGCAGCGGCGCGATCATGTTCGAGAAGCAGGCCCAGTGCAGGTCGCAGCCGCCCACCCGGTCGCCGACCAGATAATCCGATCCGGCGGCACGCTGGGTGTGGAGCCTTCCGGCGAGCATGCCGAGGATCGCGACGATCCGGTCGACAGCCTCCCCGGCGGCGGCAGCCGTATAGCCATATTGGCGACACATGTGCAGGACGTGCGGCGGCGCATCGGGCGCCACGTCGCCTGGTCCGAAATTGTCGCGGAACATCAACAGGCGCCGCGCCCAGCCGAAGCCTTGCGGGGCGCAGATCTCGGCCGAGATGCCGATCGACAGCGCGCGATCGATCGAGGCATCCGGCAATAAGGATGGTCCGGTCCCGATCCGCTCGGCGAGCATCAGCAGGTCGAGCCAGTTGCTGACCGGCGGATCCTCGTCGCGCATCGCGGTCGGCGCATTGCGCGAGCCCGTCCAGGCGACGAGATCGTCATTGGGTTCAAGTATCTTCTGCTCGACCGGATGATAGGGTACGCCCCGCGCCTTGAAGATCGCCTTGGCGGCCTCGCCCCAGGGCCCCGGCACATGGGCGGACAGCACCAGCCGCAATCCCGGCATGGCGCGCGCCTCGTCAACGCTCAGATATTTCATCTCGCTCCTCTCCCATCGGCGGGCGCAGTCTGCCCACCTGCGCGGCGCCGCGCCACCGGGCGGGCGGCGATTGTACCGATTGAACAACAGACGATCGATATCGCCAACGGGCCGGCGCTGCCGCCGGGCCGAGCCTGCCATAACCTGCGCAACGATCCAGACGGCCAGGGCCGCAGTGCAGGAGAGACAGGTGAAGAACCTCAAGGACAAGATCACACTCGTTACCGGCGGCGGGGCCGGCTTCGGACGCGCCATCGTCGAACGCTTCGTCGCCGAGGGTGCGAAAGCGATCGTCGCCGACATCGACGAGACGGCGGGCAAGGCCACGGCGGCGGCGGTCGGCGGCCATTTCGTCCGGACCGACGTGTCCGATGCCGCATCGGTGGAGGCGGCCATCGCCTTCGCGGTCGAAACCCACGGCCGGCTCGACATCATGGTGAACAATGCCGGGATCGAGTCCGCACAGGCGCCGATCCACGCCTGCACGATGGAGAATTGGCGCCGCGTGCTCGACATCAACCTCAGCGGCGTCTTCTACGGCATGAAATATGCGCTCGCCCAGTTCGTGAAGCAGGGCAGCGGCAATGTGGTGAACATCTCTTCGGTGGCGGGCATCGTCGCCTGCGCCAACCTGCCGCCCTATTCGGCGGCGAAGGCGGGCGTGTCGAACCTGACCCGCGAAGGCGCGCTGGAATATGCCAAGCTCGGCATCCGGGTGAACGCGGTCGCACCGACCGGCGTGATGACCGAGATGAACGAGCGGATGCGCCAGGTCGCGGACGATCCCGACGGCTTCGTCGATTACCTGACCTCGATGAACCCGATGCCGGGCACGCCGACCGCGGAGGACATCGCGGCCGCGACCGCCTTCCTGGCCAGCGACGACGCCCGCTTCATCAGCGGTGCGATCCTGCCCGTCGACGGCGGCTATACCGCCCAGTGACGGGTGCCGGGGCCGGACGGGATCAGCCCCCGTCCGGTCCCCGCATCGCCATGATGAAACGGGTCGTGGCAGAGGCGTGTCGCAACGGGATGCAGCGACCGTAATCCTCCGATTCCATGAACGCCCTTGCCCGGTCGAGCGAGGGGAATTTCAGGATGAAGAGGTGGTTCGCGGGCGGCGCGCCTTCGAACAGCAGAGGGCGATCGTCGCCCGACACCAGCTCGACATCGCCGAGCGCCGCGATCAGCGGAAGCGCGCCGTCCCGATAGCGGGCATAGCCCGCCGCGTCATGGACGTCGATCGCCCCGACCAGATAAGCCGCCATCGGGAGACTACAGCGTTGCCTGGTAGCGCTGCTCCAGCGCGACGAACTCGTCGAGCCGGGCTACGCGCATCAGCGCCAGGGGGTCGTGATAGGGGCCGGGATTGGCGGCGACATAATGCGCGTCGGTGCCCTTCTCCATCATGTCGCGGAAGACGGCGGCGACGGCGTTGGCCGCGACTCCCAGCGCGGTGCCCGCGAACATGGTGAAGGCATAGCCTGCATCGGCCAGGTCGGCGGTGGTGTAGCCGGGCGGCGGGCTGCCGCCCATGTTCATCACCGGCCCGTCGATAGCGCCGATCAGCCGGCGGGCCCACGCCATCTGCTCCGCGGGCGGCAGGCCGAAATAGGACTCGCCCTCGACCTGCATGATGATCGGCATCACCATGTCGGCGCCGGCCTCCAGGAACAGGTTGCAGCGCTCGACCACCTCGTCGAACGAGATGGTGTCGCCATCGGTGCGCGCGACGATGACGAAATCGGGGTCGGTCCGCGCATCGAGGGCCGCCTTGACCCGATCCACCGCCTCGGCGCGGCTGACGACCTTGCGCCCGGCGAGCAGCGGGCAATGCTTGGGCAGCGCCTGGTCCTCCAGGTGCACGCCGGCCACCCCGGCGCGTTCCATCTCCTGGATGGTGCGGCCGACGTTGAGGACGCCGCCGAAACCGGTGTCGATGTCGGCCAGGATCGGGATCGACACGGCGGCGGCCATGCGGGCGGCATGCTGCGCGATCTCGCTCATCGTCATGAGGCCCAGGTCGGGGGCGCCGAGCTGCGCCGCCTCGACGCCGAGGCCGGTCATGTGGATCGCCTTGAACCCGGCCTGCTCGGCGAGCCGTGCCGAGAGGGCGTCATAACAGCTGGGAGCGACGACGAGGCCCTTGGCCAGTTCGGCGCGGAGCTTGGTGGACATGCGCATGCAGTATCGGTCCTGTCTTGTCTGGATCGAGGGAAGGGATCAGGCGGCCGCACCGACCCGGCCGAGCGCCCAGTCGAGGCTGCCGCCCGCCTCGACGATATCGAGGATGAGCGGCGAGACCGGCTCGAACCGCCTTGTCGCGCAGCTGGTGCGGTTGGTTGCCTCGCCGCTGGCCAGATCGATCTCCAGCTGGTCCCCCGAGGCAGCGAAACTCGTGATGCCGGGGAAGGCCCATGTCAGGAAACCCTGGTCGATGGCGCCACGCTGGAACAGCGCGTTCACGCCCTCGCACAGCAGCGCGGCGATCCCCGCTTCCTTGCAGGCCATCACGGCGGCCGTGTAATAATGGGCATGGCCTCGGCCGAGATTCTCGCCGGCGATCACGATGTCGCCGGGGGCGACCGTGGCGCTGAACGCCGGGTCCACTTCCTCCATCAGATGCTTGCGGCACTCGGCCCAATCATGGCTCATGCCCGCCTTGTCATGTCGAGCCGAGACGATGTCGGTGGCGCCCAGTCCGTTGCCGAACACCCAGGCCTTTCCACTAAGCTTCATGGCTCGCCTCCATTGCGCGCGCGAGATAAGGGGCGGGGTCCGCGATCCGGCCCTCGATCGCCGACGCCGCCACGACGGCGGCATTGGCAAGCATCACTTCGGACTCCTGGCTACCCATGCGGCCCCGTAGCGTCTCGACCGAGGTCGAGATGCAGCGCTCCCCGTCGCCCAGTTTCAGCGGCGAGAGATTGCCGCTGTAGCAAGCGCCGCAGCCTGGCTGGGTGACGGTCGCTCCGGCGTCGAGGAACACCTCCAGCAATCCGGCATGGGCGGCCTCGCGGTGGGTGTCGGCGGAGATCGGTGTCACCACCAGCCGCACGGCGGGATGGACCTTGCGATCGCGCAGGACCTCCGCCGCCAGCCGCAGATCGGACAGCCGCCCGCTCGAGCAGGAGCCGATATTGGCGGCGGTCACCTCCAGCCCCAGCACATTGCCGAGCGGGCGAACCAGTTCGATGTCATGAGGCCCCGCGACCAGCGTGTCGAAGCTCGACAGGTCATAGTCGTAGGTGGCGACATAATCGGCATCGTCATCGGCGGCGACGGGCTCGAACCCCTCCCGCGCGCGACCGTCGAGATAGTCGGCCAGCACCTCGTCATGCGGGAAGACGATCGTCAGGGCGCCGATCTGCACCGCGCCGTTCGCGATCGCCAGCCGGAAGTCCATCGGCAGGCTCGCCACGCCGGGGCCCGAAAACTCCAACACCTTGCCGCCTACGGTCTCGCTCAGGTCGTCGATCAGCCGATAGACGACATCCTTGCCGTTCAGCCCCTGCGGCAGGCTGCCGGTCAGGTTGATCCGGACGCATTGCGGGACGATCATCCAGATGTCGCCGGTCAGGATGATCGGATCGACACCCCACAGGGCCGGCAAAGCGAAGCAGTTGGCCGCGCCCATCGTCGAGCTCTGGGTGTCGGCGCCGATGCAGACCGCACCGGGCAGCGCCCAGCCCTGCTCGACCGGGATATGGTGCGAAATGCCGTTGCGGCCGACATCGTAGATATTTTCCGCCGGAACGCCCTGTTCCTTCGCGAAGCTCTTTATCTTGGGATGCTCCTTGCCAGCCTGCTGCGGAAACCATTCGGGCTGGAAGAAATGGTCGAAGCAGAAGATCAGCCGCGACGGATCCCAGACCTTCAGGTTCCGCTTGCGGAACGTGTCGATGAAGGTCGTGCCGTCGAGGCAGGTCATCAGACTGACCTTCGCCAGCACCGCCGCACCTGTCTCGGCCCGCTCGATCCCCGCCGCTCGCGCCAGAATCTTGGCCGCCATCGTTGAACCCATGACGCGCTCACCCTCCTGCGGCGCCCCGGCCATCCGGGACCGCCATGATCGAGGACTAGCCTGTCTGCTTGGCCGGGGGGAGCCGGCTCGGCTTGCGAAATCCGGTGATCGCTTTGGCGCGCCGCTCGCCCGCCGCAGAAAGCCAAAGAATATGCCATTCTCGCAAATGTGTCTCGGTTGCGCCCGCCATCGGCCCTGTCATGCTGCCTGAAAACCCGGGAAAAGGATGTCCCCACGTGGAGACGGATGACGAGATGGCCGCCATGCGGGACAGGATCGGCCGTATCGAGGACCGCCAGGCGATCCACGATCTGCTGATGCGCTATTGTCGCGGCGTCGACCGGCTCGACCGCGACCTGATCCTGTCGGTCTATCATCCCGACGGCTGGGACGACCACGGGTCTTTCCGGGGATCTCCCGAGGCCTTCGCCGACTGGGTCCTCTCCGGCCATCGCGACACGGTCGCCTGCTGCACCCATTTCCTCTCCAACAGCCTGGTCCGCTTCGACGGTGCCGACGTCGCCCACGGCGAATCCTATGTCATCGCCGTCCACCGCCGGACGATCGACGGGGCGCTCCACGACATGATGGGGGCCGGCCGCTACATCGATCGCTTCGAGCGGCGCGACGGCGAATGGAAGATCGCGCGCCGCACGGTGATCGGCGACTGGGACCGGATCGATCCGGTCGACCGCCAATGGAGCGGACCGCTCACCGAGGCGCTGGCGCCGGGGCGGCGCTCGCCCGACGATCCCTCCTATGCGCTGGGAATGGCCGTCGCATGACGCGCCGCCGATCCGGCCCGGTCACGCCGAAGCTCGCCTCGCTGCTCGAAATGCTGCCGCTGCCCGCGCTGATGGCGGCCAGCGAGGCATTGACGCTCGAAGGCCATGGCTCGGTCGTCACCTATTCCCCGAAGGTGTTCATCCCGCTGACCCGACTGTGCCGCGACGTCTGCCACTACTGTACCTTCGCCAAGGTGCCGCGCGAGGTCGAGAAGCCGTTTCTGTCGCGCGACGAGGTGCTCGCCATCGCCCGGGCCGGAGAGGCGCTCGGCTGCCGCGAGGCGCTGTTCACCCTCGGCGACCGGCCCGAGGCGCGCTATGGCGCGGCGCGGCAGGCGCTGGCCGACAGCGGCCATCCGACCACCCTCTCCTACCTCGCCGAGATGGCGCGGGCGGTGGTCGAGGAGACCGGCCTGCTGCCCCATCTCAACCCCGGCCTGCTGACCGCCGCCGACTATGCCGCGCTCAGGCCCCATGCGGCATCGATGGGGATCATGCTCGAGAGCACGTCCGAACGCCTGTGCGAACCGGGCGGGCCACACCATGGATCGCCCGACAAGCACCCCGCGCGTCGGCTGGCCGCGCTGCGCGCCGCCGGCCGGGCACGCGTGCCGCTGACCACCGGATTGCTGATCGGCATCGGCGAGACCCGCGCCGAGCGGATCGAGGCACTGGCCGCGATCCGCGACATCCATCGCCGCCATGGCCATATCCAGGAAGTGATCATCCAGAATTTCCGCGCGAAGCCGGATACGCAGATGGCCGATCACCCCGAACCGTCGATCGACGAGCATCTCTGGACGATCGCGGCGGCGCGGCTGATCCTGGGGCCCGCGATGACCATCCAGGTGCCGCCCAATCTGCAGGCGCCCGAGACGCTCGCCGACATATTGCGCGCCGGCGCGAACGACTGGGGCGGCGTATCGCCGCTCACCCCCGACCATGTGAATCCCGAAGCACCCTGGCCGCATCGCGACCTGCTCGAACAGGCGACACGGGCGGCGGGCCGTCACCTCGTCGAGCGGCTCGCCATCGGACCGCGCCATGCGCTCGATCCCGCGCGCTGGATCCACCCCGGTCTCGCCCCGCGCATCTGGCGCACGGTCGACGGGCGCGGTCTCCCCCGGCCCGACGGTTGGGCGCCGGGACGCGGCGACGCGATTCCGGCGATCCTTCACACGGGCTCCTCGCGGTCGGCCTTCGACCGGGTGCTGTCCTCGGCCGGCAGCGGCGAGCGGCTCGACGAGGCCGACGTCGTCGCGCTGTTCCGGGCCGAAGGCGCCGATGTCGCCGCGATCGCAAACCAGGCCGATCGCCTGCGCCGATCCGCGGTAGGCGAGCAGATTTCCTATGTCGTGAACCGCAACATCAACTACACCAATATATGTCTATACAAATGCAGCTTCTGCGCCTTTTCCAAGGGTAGCACCCGTGCCGCGCGGGGCGCCGCCTATCGACTCGACCGCGACATGATCGCCGGCCGGGCCGCCGAGGCGGCCGAGCGGGGGGCTACCGAGGTCTGCCTGCAGGGGGGCATCCACCCGAGCTTCGACGGCAACACCTATCTAGACGTGCTGCGGACGGTCCGCGACGCGGCGCCGGGCCTGCATGTGCACGCCTTCTCGCCGCTGGAGATCATGCATGGCGCGCGAACGCTCGACCTGCCCCTGCCGCGCTATCTGGAGATGCTCGCCGCCGCTGGGCTCAACACCCTGCCCGGCACCGCCGCCGAGATCCTCGATCCGGAGGTGCGGGCGATCCTCTGCCCCGACAAGGTCACCGCCGACGAATGGGTCGAGGTAATGCGCGCCGCGCACCGGATCGGCCTGCGCAGTACCGCGACGATCATGTTCGGCCATGTCGACACCTATGCCCACTGGGCGCGCCATCTGCTCCGCATCCGCGACCTGCAGGAGGAGACCGGCGGCTTCACCGAGTTCGTTCCCCTGCCCTTCGTCCATATGGAGGCGCCGATCTGGCAGAAGGGCCGAGCCCGCTGCGGCCCGAGCTATCGCGAGGCGATCCTGATGCACGCGGTGTCGCGGATCGCGCTCCACGCCACGATCGACAATATTCAGGTGTCCTGGGTGAAGATGGGTCGCGACGGCGCGGCGGCGATGCTCCAGGCCGGGGCCAACGACATCGGCGGCACGCTGATGGACGAATCGATCACCCGCGCCGCCGGCGGCACCAACGGGCAGCAGTTCGGCCCGGAGGAGATCGGCGCGCTCGCGCTCAGCATCGGCCGGCCGCACCGCCAGCGGACGACCCTCTACGGATCGGCGGCGTGACCGCGGATGACGGCATCCCGAAACGCGGGACCGCAAAACATAAGAGACGGACGCGGCATCGCGGCGGCCCCGCCATTAGGATGCGGTAACCGACAAGGAAGGACTGGCATGGCCGCGACCGAACTCAAGCGCTATCAGATCACCCCGGACGGCTGGGAGCAATTCCTGGAGGTCTGGCGCCGCATCGTCACGGTTCGCCGTCGCCACGGCTTCGGCATCAAATTCGCCTTCGCCGATCGCGAGCAGAACATGTTCACCTGGGCGATCGACCATGACGGCGACTTCGACGCCGCCGCCAAGGCCTATTATGAGGATCCCGAGCGCATCGAGCTGGAGATCGTCGAACGCTACGTCACCGGCTTCGAGATCCGGAAGGTCGAGGTTCTCGACCTGCCCTGACGGTCGCGACCGCCGCCCCCCGGCACGTTCCCCGGCGCGCGCGTTTTCCACAAGAAAGCGCCGGTATCGCCATTTGACGGCTCCCATCGCTCCGCGCATCATGCACGATATCCCCGTTCCGACCTACCGGCACGGAAGAGACATCAGGATGCGGCCGACCGAACGATCGAGAGTCGGGGGCCGCGATGGCGAGAGGACGAGGCGTGGACGCGGCGCATTCCCAGCTTGGCGGCAAGGGCTACCACAAGCACGTCTTCGTGGAGCGCGCGACCAGCGGCGCCGCCATCGAGATCGTCGACTATGAATTCGACGGCACCGAGCTGGAAGGGTGCGAGGATCGGTCGCTGCTCCGCTGGCGGATCACCCCCGACTATTTCAGCTCGTCCTGGCGGCTCGGGCGCCGGGATGATTTCGTCAAGCTGGGCAAGCTGATGTTCCTGCCGGGGCGCGTTCCGTTTCGCGCCCGGCCGTCCAACCCGCTGCGATCGACCCGCAACCTGGTCTGCCATTTCCAGCCCGAGCTGGAACGCCGGATGCTGGGGGAGCTGGAAAACTGGAGCGACAACCAGCTCGCCGAATGCCAGGACATACGCTGTGGCCGGATCGAACTGACCTTGCGGCGGCTGTGGCAGGAAATGCTGCATCCGGGGTTCGCCAACGAACTGCTGATCGATGGCCTGCTGGCGACGCTGGTCGTCGACATCAGCCGCTATTTCCGTCGCATGGGACCCGTCGCCGACGACATGCCCAAGCGGACCAGCGCGCTGTCCAACGCCGACCTGCAGCGCGTGCTCGACTTCATCCACAGCGCGCGGGGCGGTTGCCCGACCGCCGGCCAGCTCGCTGCCGTATGCGGCATGAACCTGTCCAGCTTCCGCAACCGGTTCAAGCTGACCACGGGCCGGAGCGTCCATTCCTATGTCGAGGAGGTCCAGCTCGAGCGCGCCAAGGACCTGCTGGTCAACAGCGGCATGCTGATGAAGGAAATCGCCTATGAGCTGGGCTTCACCCATCAGGCGACCTTCACCTCCAGCTTCCGGCGCCTGACCGCCATGTCGCCAAGCGAGTATCGCACCGCCCATCTCAACTGAAGGCGGCGCGGCCGCGGCGTCCGTTCAGTAGAGCCGCGTGGTGGCTTCCAGCGTATAGGGCTTGAAGGGCTCGCCGCTGCGCGCCCGCACCGCCCATTCAGGATCGGCGATCAGCGAGCGGCCGACGCCGGCCAGGTCGAACTCGCCGGCCGCCATCCGCGCCATCACCCGATCGAGTCCGCTCGCCGCGATCGCCTGCGTCTCGGAGGGGCGTTCGTAGAGATCCTTGCTCAAGCCGATGCTGCCGACCGCCATGGTCGGCTTGCCGGTCAGCTTGCGGGTCCAGCCGGCGAGGCTCAGGTCGCTGCCTTCGAAGCCCGGCGCGTCGAACATCCGCGTGCTGGCGTCGAGGATGTCGACGCCGGCATCGACGAGCAGCCCCAGCCACGCACCGAGTTCATCGGGCGTGTCGGCGATCCGGGCGTCGAAATCCTGCTGCTTCCACTGCGAGAAGCGGAACATGATCGGCATGGCGGGGCCGACTTCGCGCCGGATCGCGCGGATCACCTCGGTCGCGAACCGGGCGCGCCCCGCCAGGTCGCCGCCGAAGCGGTCGTCCCGCCGGTTCGTGTCCGGCCAGAAGAAGACGTCGAACAGATAGCCATGGCCGCCATGCAGCGCGATACCGTCGAAGCCCACAGCCTTGGCGTTGCGCGCGCTGCGGGCGAAGGCGTCGATGACGTCGGCGATCTCGCTTTCGGTCATCGGCTGGGTCGGCGGCAGCATCGCCTCGACATAGTCGGCGGCCGACGAGGTGCGGCGCCCCGGCGGGCCCCATATGCCCGATGGGCGCATCGAGGGCGCATCGGGAAAGCGCCCGCTGCCCGCGATCCGCATGACGCCCTGATGCCAGAGCTGGGGGAAGATGCGGCCGCCCGCGGCGTGGACGCCATCGACCACCGACCGCCAGCCGGCCAGCGCCGCTTCGCCGAACATGTCGGGGACCGCGAATTCCTTGAGCCCGGCATTGCCGACCGCCGCCGGATGGTCGACCGCGACCCCTTCGGTCACGATCAGGCCGACATCGTTCTCGGCCCGGCGGCGGTAATAGGCCGCGACGTCCTCGCCCGGCACGCCTTCGGGCGATCGGTTGCGGGTCATCGGCGCCATGACGATGCGGTTTTGCAATGTCAGCATGTCGTTGATCCGCAGCGGTTCGAACAGCGGGCGGGAATCGACGCTCATCGGTGGATATTCCCTCAGGCGACCGCGCGCGGCTGGGCCTGGACCTCGAGCCGGAGCCGCGACAGCCGGATCGAGGCGAACAGCCATTGCCCGTCCCGGCGCACATAGGTTTCGTGATAATGGCCGGTGCCGTGGATCTCGCTCGCACCGGCCAGCCCGCGCGCACCGGGCGGGAAGTAGAGCGCGTCGCGCATCGCCCAGATCCCCCGCGCCTCGTCGGTATCGAGAATCTCGATCTCGGGCATCACGGCATGGTGGATGGTCACCCCGCCTTCCAGCGCGGGCCCCACCCCCTGCATGAAATCGTCGATCGACGACGCGGCATCGTAATTTTCGGGGAAGTACAGCGTCGCGTCGTCGGCGAACAGCGTCCGGAAGGCCGCCCAGTCCTGCGTGTCGACATAGCGGCAGTAGCGCGCCTTCAGGATCTTTATCGCCTCGACGGCGGCCAGGCGCTCGACGGTGTCCATGGGAAGCTCCTCTCGTTCGTCGCGTTTCTGCCTCAAAAGGGCGGACGTCGCCAAAGCGACCACTGTGCCATTCCAAGCACGATATGAAGAATCCGGGCAACCGGCCGCCCGTCTGCCGGAAAAGACAAGGGCAAGACGGCAAACGCAATCACCCGCCGTTGATCCACCGCGAGATGCGATCCCAAGCTGCGCGTCGAACCGGATATGCGATGAGGAGAGCGAAATGGGTGAGCTTCGACTGGACGGGCGGGTCGCCCTGGTGACCGGTGCCGGACGCGGCCTGGGGCGGGCACATGCCCGGCTCCTGGCGGCGCATGGCGCAAAGGTCGTCGTCAACGATCCGGGCGTCGGGCTCGGCGGCGAGGGCGGCGACGAGACGCCCGCCCGCGACGTGGTGGCCGAGATCGAGGCCGACGGCGGCACCGCGGTCGCCAATTTCGACACGGTCGCGACCGAGGACGGCGCCCGCGCCATGGTCCGCCAGGCGATCGACAGCTTCGGCCGGATCGACATCGTCGTGAACAATGCCGGCAATTTCTTCACCCGCCACGGCTTCGTCGAGACGAGCAGCGAGAGCTTCGCCTCCATCTGGCAGGTCCATGTGATGGGCAGCGTCAACGTCATCCGCGCCGCCTGGCCCCACATGGTCGATCAAGGCTATGGCCGGGTCGTCAACACCGCCTCGCACACCGGCTATCTCGGCTCGCGCCACAACCTGGAATATTCGGCCGCCAAGGCCGCGATCCACGGCCTGACGCGCACCCTGTCGCTCGAAGCGGAGGGGCACGGCATCGCGATCAACGCGGTCGCGCCGGGCGGCATCACCCGCCCCGTCAAGCTGATCGAGGGCATAGTGGAGCGCATGCCCGCGGGCGCCTTCGAGCCCGAGCTGGTCGCCCCCACGGTGGTCTGGCTGTCGCATGAGGACTGCAAGGCCAATGGCGAGATCTTCGGCGTCATGGCCGGCACCACGACCCGCATCAAGGTGGTCGAGACGCCCGGCTATTGCTCGCGCACGCCGACCCCGGAAGCGATCCGCGATGCCTTTGACGACGAGATTCTCGACCAGGACCGCTTCGACCGGTCGGGGCTGGTGATCGGCCGCGAAGCCGAACTCCGCGGCCTCGACCTGGTCGAGCGCTTCACGAAGGCGTGACGGCGCCCCGCGAGGCCAGCGTCTCGACCATGTAGAGCGCCAGCGAGCCGCGATCGAGGAACTTCTCCTCGTCGCGGCGGATGGGCTCGCCGATCGCGGGATCGGCGAGCGCGTCCAGCATGCGCTGATAATCCTCGACGCTGGCGAAGCTGATCTCGGTGACGACGTCGAAGTCGGGCCCGGTGAACCGGTCGTCGACATGCGCGGGCGCGAAATCGTAGCGCGCGTCGCGATAGTTGCGCTCATAGGCGGTGAAGAAGGGCAGCAGCCGCGTGATCAGCGGGACGTGGTTCGCCTCATAATAAGCGCGAAACGCCTCCGCGCTCATCCCGGCCTTGCGCTTCAGCAGGCATAGCAGCTTCATGCCCGGTCTCCCTCTCCGTCGGTGATCGTCAGCAGTTCGAGCAGATTGTCGTCGGGATCGCGGAAATAGACCGAAAGTCCGGCCGCGCCGTTCGAGGCATGGCGCTCGGACGGCCCGTCCTCGATCGCGACGCCCTCGCGGGCCAGCCGGTCCTGGGCTGCGGCGATCGGTCCTTCCCAGCGAAAGCAGATGTCGACGGCCCCCGGTGTCGGGCGGCCGGCGACCAACGGATGGCTGTGCCCCGCCTGATGAAGATTGACCATCGCGCCGCCGATGCGGAGCTGGCGCACCATCACCCGGCCGTCGATCTCGTAATCGCGGACGATCGCGGCATCGAGGACGTCGATGTAGAAGCGGGTCGAGCGATCGAGGTCGGCGACGGTGATCGCGACATGATCGATACGGCTGATCGGATGGGTCATCGAGCCTCCTTTCGCACGAGGATACCGGGCCAGCCCTCGGCCGGCCAACGAGGCGGTTTAGGAAAAGCGACCAGTCCTTACGGGCACCGTCCGATCGCACCGGCCATGCTTGCACGCGTCGGCACGGTGGGTCCAAGCGGGCCGGATCAGCAAGGAGAGCAGCATGCACCACCGTCGCCTCGGCCCCCGCCTCTCGGTTTCGGCGCTCGGGCTCGGCTGCATGCCGATGTCGGGCAATTCGGCCGGCAATTACGGCGCGATCGACGAGAGGGAGGCGATCGACACCATCCGCCGCGCGATCGACCTGGGCGTCACCTTCTTCGACACCGCCGAGGCCTATGGTCCATGCGCCAACGAAGCGCTGCTCGGCCGCGCGGTCGCCGGCCGCCGCGACGCTCTGGTGCTCGCGACCAAATATTCGATGCGCTACGACGAAAGCGGCCGCCAGGTCGGCGGTTTCGACGGCGGCCCGGCCAATGCCCGGCGCAGCTGCGAGGCGGCCCTCCGCCGTCTCGGCACCGGCCATATCGATCTTTTCTACCTTCATCGCGTCGACCCTAACGTGCCGATCGAGGAAAGCGTCGGCGGCATGGCCGAGCTGGTGGCCGAAGGGAAGGTCCTGCACCTGGGCCTGTCCGAAGCCGCGCCCGACACGATCCGCCGGGCGCATGCGGTACATCCGATCGCCGCCCTCCAGTCCGAATATTCGCTGTGGGAACGCGCGGTGGAGGACGACATCCTGCCGGTGACCCGCGAGCTGGGTATCGGGTTCGTGCCCTTCTCGCCTCTGGGGCGCGGCTTCCTGACGGGAAGCTTCGCCTCGCGCGGCGACCTGAGCGACGGCGACTATCGGCTGAGCGACCCGCGCTACGCCGAAGGCAATTTCGACCGAAACCTGGCGCTGGTCGCGCGGGTCCGGCAGGTCGCGGTTCGCCACGGCACCTCGCCCGCCCGCGTCGCGCTGGCCTGGCTGCTCGCCCAGGGCGAGGACATCGTGCCGATTCCCGGGGCGAAACGGCGCGTGACGCTGGAGGACAGCATGGCGGCGGTCGACCTGCGCCTGTCCGCCGCCGATCTCGCCGAGCTCGACGATGCCGCGCCGGTGGGCGTCGCGGCGGGCGACCGCTATCAGCCCGACGGCATGCGGATGGTACGCCTCTAGCAGCCCGATGCCCGGCGCGCCGCACGACGCGCCGGGTCCGCAGGTCAGCCGGCGGCGAGCATGCCCGCCGGCAGCGCGACGCTGACCGGCGCCTGCTCCAGGGCCTCGGAACTGTCGACGGTGGCGACGCGGCGCATCTCGCGGCGCTCGGTCATGTCGAAGCGACGGCCGCGATGCAGCACCGATCGGTTGTCGTACAGGATGACGTCGTGCGGTTGCCAATAATGGGAATAGACCCGCTCGCGCTGGCCGATATGCTCGATCAGCTCATGCGCCAGCGCCCGGCCCTCCGGGATGGACATGCCGGAGATCTCGCAGACCTTGCTGTCGCACCACAGCAGCTTGCGGCCCGATCCCGGATGGGTCCGGACCATCGGCCAGCGCACCGGCGGGAACACGCGCAGATCCTCGGGCCGGTCCTCGATCCCCAGCCATTGCCGCGTGAAATGCGAATAGAAGGTCGCGGTCCGGTCGGCGATCAGCGCCTTGGTGTCCTCGTCGAGCGCGTCGTAAGCGGCGCGCAGATCGGCATATTCGGTCGCCCCACCCTTGCTCGCTACGGTCTTCGCGGTGAGGATCGAATAGCGATACGGATGGCGGTCATAAGAAGAGTCGCTGTGCCAGAAGCGGTTGCCGACGTTCATGATCGCCTGCTTGTGCTTGCGGTCGGCGACATCGCCCGAACTGCCGTCGACATTGGAAATGTCGCTGATCGCGGCGCTGGCGTAGCGATCCTGCACCTTCTTCATCAGCTTTTCCTGCAGGCCGACATCGAGCGGACCGAAGCTGGCGCCGAAATTGACGAGCTGCTCGTCGGTCAACGGCTGGTCGTGGAAGACCAGCACCGCATATTTGTCGCTCGCCTCGACGATCGCGCCGACGCTTGCCTCGTCCAGCGGCCGGCTGAGGTCGACGCCGCTTATCCTCGCGACATAGTCGGCGCTGTCGGGCTTGATCTGCAGGGTCATGATGTAGGTTCCTCGATGGTCACGCCGGTATCCCGGCGCTCTGGAGCTTTCGGCTCTGCAACTTCCAGACGCCGTCCTGTCGGGCATGACGGCCACGAGCCGGACGCGAACGTCCCATTCCCCCGCGCTGATCCTACCGCGACCGATCGGGCCGGCAGGACGGTCGGTTTCGAACGCATGATCTGACCTCTCCGACGCTTGCAGCCACCTGCAGGAGAGCTATCCCCGCCCAGCGCGAACTCAATCGGCAAGTTTTTCGAAAACCGCCTCCTTATTGTCGATCCCGCTCATCGCGCTCCCGCCGTCGGCGGCGGCACCCGGAATCCTTATCATAAGTGCGGTTTCGAAAAGAGGATCGCTTTGCCCGCCCCCTGCGCGCGCGCCTAGGAATTCGGGGAGTTCAAGCCCGGTCGAACGCCGGAATGGGAGTTTTGGAAATGGATCAGACGATTCTCGAGGGCGAAGCATCGGGCGACCGCTGCCCGATCACCTTCACCGATCCCGAGACGCGCAAATGCCCCTTCCCCGTCTATCATCAGCTGCGCGAGGAACATCCGGTCTACAAGGATCCGGTCAGCGGCAATTATGTGCTCACCCGCTATGAGGACGTCCGCAAGGCGGTGATGAACAACAAGACGCTGTCCTGCAAGACCGGCGTCATCCAGACCCGCAAGTCGAGCGTCAGCGACGAGGTGGACCGCATCTTCCGCGAGACCGGCTATCTGCCGATGGACACGCTCGTCACCAACGATCCGCCGTCGCACAAGGCGTACCGTACGCTGGTCGACAAGGCCTTCACCCGCGCCAAGGTTCTCGGCCTGGAACCCCAGATCGAAATATCGACCAACGAGCTGATCGATCGCTTCATCGACAAGCCCGAGGTCGAGTTCTTCGACGAGTTCGCGATGCGCCTGCCGCTGACGGTGTTCACCGATATCCTCGGCGTCACCGACAAGGATCTCGACAAGTTCAAGCGCTGGAACGACCTGTCGCTCGAATCCAGCAACCCCGCGCTCGATCCGCAGCGCGAGCTGGAGATCGTGCCGGTGGTAACCGAGCTGCACCGCTATCTGGCCAAGAATGTCGAGCGGGTCCGCGAAACGCCGGACGACAGCCTGCTGAGCACGCTGGTCCATGCCGAGGTCGACGGCCGCACCCTGGACATGCGCGAGCTGATCTCGATCCTGTTCCTGCTGTTCCTTGCGGGCGGCGAAACCACCGCCAACGCCATCGCCGGCGGGGTGAAGCTGCTGATCGAGCGGCCCGAGCTGGCCGACGAGATCCGCGAGGACGACGCCAAGCTCGACGCCTTCGTCGAGGAGACGCTGCGCATCATGGCGCCGGCCACCGTGATGTTCCGCCGCGCGACCGCCGATATGGAGATCGGCGGGGTCGCGATCCCCGAGGGATCGATCCTGGAGACCCGCTTCGGCGCGGCGAACCTCGATCCGTCGATCTTTCCCGATCCCGAGACGGTCGATCTGGAACGCCCCAACATGCGCAGCCACCTGACCTTCGGCGCGGGCATCCACATGTGCATCGGCAACCAGCTGGCGCGCGGCGAGATGCGCATCGCCTTCAAGGCGCTGGTGACCCGGATGAAGAACTTCCGCGCGACCCGCGGCGACGACAGCTACGACTACACCACGACCTATGTGGCCTTCGGCCTGAAGCAGCTCTGGCTGGGCTTCGACAAGCGCTGATCGGAAAGCGAGGCCGCTTTCGGGCGGCCTCCCCTCACGCGGCCGGCCTGGCCGGATGCCAGAGGCGACGATCCGTCCCCGCCTCATAGCCCTTGCCGCTGGGGAAGCTGACCAGTTCCAGCTGCATGCCCCAGGGCGACAGGAAATAGACCCAGCTCTGCCCCGCGCTCGGCCCTGCGGTGCGCACGGTCGGCTCGCCGAGGACGCGGATGCCCGTGCCCCGCAGATAGGCCACCGCGGCGCCGATATCGTCGACATAGAGCGCGAGATGATGGCCGCCGACATCGCTGTTGCGCGGCGGTGCGCGACGCTGATCGGGCGCCTGATATTCGAACAGTTCGAAGTTCGAGCCGTTGCCGCAGCGCAGGAATTTCAGTCTTCGCATTACTGCGCGGGGATGGACGTTGAGGTGGGTCTCCATCCAGTCGTCCTCGGCCTGGAAGGGCCCCAGCTCGTAAAAGGGTTCGCATCCCAGCACATCGACGAAGAAGGCGATCGCCTCGTCCATGTCGGGTACGGTGAAGCCGATATGGTCGGTTCCCCGCAGCCCCGGCAGCCCCTTCGCGTCAGCCATGATCCGCTCCCAGCCCCGTGTCGTTGACGCCGACGCTGTAGCCGCCGTCGACATGGATGATCTGTCCGGTGGTATAGCCGGCATGCGGATCGGCGAGATAGAGCGCCGCATGCGCGATCTCGTCGGCCTGGCCGATGCGCCGCATCGCGGTCTTGCTCTCGAAATAGGCGAGGATCGCCGGATCCTGCACGATCGGCCGCGTCATCCCGGTCAGGATCGTACCCGGCTGGACGATATTGGCGGTGATGCCATGGGGACCGAGTTCGACCGCGAGGTTGAGGGTGAAGCCGGTGAGTGCATGCTTGCTGGCATTGTAGGCGCCCATCCCCGCCTGGGTGAGCCGCACGCAAACCGAGCCGATATTGACGATCCGGCCGGCCGCCGACCGCTTGAGCGCCGGGATCGCCTCCACGCAGAGCCGGGCGGGGCCGGTCACGTTGGTGGCGAAGGTCCGGTCCCAATGGTCGCGGTCGATCCGCTCCACCGGTACCATCTCGAACAGGCCGGCGGCGTTGACCAATATGTCGATCCCGTCGAACGCCCCGGTGGCGGCGTCGACGATCTTCCCGGCCGCGTCCGGGGCGGCGACATCGGCAGCGAACGGGATGACCGCCGCGCGGCCGCCATGCGCGGCGGCGAGCGCGTCCGCGTCCCGCGACACCGCCAGCACCCGGGCGCCTTCGTCGGCGAACAGGGCGGCGATCGCCCGCCCCATCCCGCTCGACGCGCCGGTGACGATCGCGGCCCGGCCCGCGAGCCGGCCGGCGCCGCTCATTCGGATCGCTCGACGTCGACCGCGCAGACCATCACCCGGCCACGGTCGAGGAATTTCTCCTCGTCCTCGGCCACCTGATCGAACACGCCGGGCGCGCGGAAGGCGTCGAACCACCGCTCGCAGGCGGCGCGGTCCTCGAACTCCATCTCCGTCACCACATCGAAGCCGATCTGATCCTCGTCGCGCTTGAAGGGTTCGTCGAAGTTGAGATAGTTGCGGCGGTAGACCGCCATCCTTGGGGCGAGCCGGCCGACCAGCGGTGCATGGTTCGCCTCGTAATAGGCGCGGAATTCCTCCCGCGAAATGCCCGGCTTGCGCGCCAGGAAAGCCATGACCTTGTACATCCCCGTCCCTCTCCTCTTCATCTCGTTCAGAAGGTGACCTTTACCTCCGCCGAGCGGGCGACCGCCTGGCAGGCGAGAATCAGGCCATCGGCCAGATCGCGGTCGTCGAGCACCTGATTCTGGATCATGTCGACCTCGCCCGCGTCAAGCTGGCAGATGCAGGCGCCGCAGGACCCCGACCGGCAGGAATAGGGCGGGCTGAGCCCGGCCTCCTGCATCGCGTCGAGCATCAGCGCGCCGCCCGCCCAGTCGATGGTCTCGGTCTTGCCGTTGAGCGTGAGTTCGAGCCGCGCGGCATCGGCGGCGGGCGCATCCCGGCCGGGGACGCTGGTGACCGGCTGGGCCGCGGCGAAGACGAAGCGTTCGAGGTGGACCTGGTGCCGGTCGACGCCGAGCTGGTCCAGCGCGGCGGCGGCGGCGTCCATGAAGGGCGCGGGGCCGCAGATGAAATGCTCGCGCTCGGCCAGATGCGCGGCATGGGCCGCCAGCAGCTTATGCGTCGGCAGGCCCTGCACCGTCTCCAGCCAATGGGTGACCGAAAAGCGATCGGGATGGTCGTTGGCGAGCCGGTTCAATTCCGCCTTGAAGATCACCGAGCGCTCGTCTCGATTGGCGTAGAACAGCGAGACCCTGCCGCCCGGCTGCCGCAGCCGGTCGCGCGCCAGCGACAGGATCGGCGTGATCCCGCTGCCGGCCGCGAACAGCGACAGATCGCGATCGCCGTCGCGCGCGACGAACATGCCGGCCGGCCGCATCACCGACAGCTGGTCGCCCTTGCGGACCTTGTCGATCATCCAGTTGGACCCGGGTCCGAACGGCACGCGCTTGACCGTGATCCGCAGATGCTCGTCGAGGCCGTGAACGCTCGACAGCGAATAGCAGCGTTCGAACGCGCCTTCCTCGGTGTGGCACCGAACCGTCAGGAACTGCCCCGATCGATAGCCGAACTGATCCCGCTTTTCGGCCGGCACCGCCAGGATGAAGGATCGTGCGTCCTCGCTCTCCTCGATGACGTCCAGAACCTCGAGCCAATGATGATTGTCGCTCACGCCGCTCCCGCTCCGTTACTTCGCGGCGGATTGTCTCAGCGGGCGATGCCGGGCGGAAGGCGCGGCGCCATGGCCAAGCTGCGCAGAGCATTGCCAATCCGGACGCGAGGCCCGGGCAGCGCGCCGGGGCGAGGCTCAAAACGTCAATGCAGTGATCGGTTTGTCACAAGCTTGTCGACTGCGGTCCGCAAGGCGCCGGACTAAGCTTCCTTCCATCCTGGAGGCCGGCTGCCCGAACGAGGCGCGGCCGGCGGCAAACAAGCATGGGAGCGTCTATGGTAGAGGCAGCTTTGAAGGTTATGCAGGGCGAAAGCCCGTCTCCCGCCGAACTGGTGGAGCGCGCCCGCAGCCTGATACCGGTCCTGCGCGAACGCGCGGCCGCCGGCGACGCGGGCGCCAATGTCGTCGCCGAGACGATCGAGGACATCAAGAAGGCCGGCCTGTTCCGTATCCTCCAGCCCAAGCGATGGGGCGGTTACGAGATGAGCCCGAAGGTCTTCTACGACGTCCAGATGGCACTGGCCGAAGGCGATATGTCGGTCGGCTGGATCTACGGCGTGATCGGCGTCCACAACTGGCAGATCGCCCTCTTCGACGACCGCGCCGCGCGCGAGGTGTTCGAGAACGATCCCGACGCGATCATCGCGTCGACGTATATGCCCAAGGGCAAGACCGTGCCGGTCGAGGGCGGCTATCGCTTCACCGGACGCTGGCAGTTCTCCAGCGGCTCGAAGCACGCCCAGTGGTTTTTCCTGGGCGGCCTGTTTCCCGGCGGCGGCGAGGGCATCCCCAATATGGGCACCTTCCTGATCCCGCGCGAGGATGTCGAGATCGTCGAGACCTGGAACACCCATGGCCTGAAAGCCACCGGCAGCCATGACGTGATCGTCAAGGACGCCTTCGTTCCCGACTATCGCACCCACACCCACCGCCAGGGCTTCGAATGCGACAGCCCGGGCAATGCGGTGAACAGCGGGCCGCTCTATCGCCTGCCGTTCGGCCAGGTGTTCCTGCGATCGGTATCGACCGCATCGATCGGCGCGCTCCAGGCGCTGCTCGACGAGGTGATCGGCTTCGCCAGCGGCAAGCTCGGCTCGTTCGGCGGCAAGACCGCGGACAATCCCTTCGCCCAGGTCGCGGTGGCCGAGGCGTCGGCGACGATCGCCGACCTGAAGAACACGCTCTATGCCAATTTCGACCATCTCGAGGCGCATGCGGCGGCCGGCACGACCCCGGCGATCGAGGATCGCCTGCGCTTCAAATATCAGTCGTCCGAAGTCGCCAGCCGCTGCGCCAACGTCGCGGGCAAGCTGTTCCGGGTGGCCGGCGGCAGCGGGCTGTTCCTCGACAAGCCGTTCGCGCGGATACTGGCCGACATCCAGTCGGGCGGCCAGCACCAGGCCAACAGCCACGAACTATGGGGTGCCAATTTCGGCGCCACGCTGCTCGGCCACGAGAACCAGGACATCTTCCTCTGACGGCCGCCGCATCGGCGGCCCCCCGACCCCATCGGCGCCCGCCGCGGCGGCGCCGGCACCACGAACATGGGATCGCCGCGCGGGGATCCCGCGAGAGGATCGAGATGAGTTTCATTGTACCCGATGCGTCCGAATATGATGTGGTCGTGGTGGGATCGGGCGCCGGCGGCATGCTGTCGGCGATCCGCGCGCACGACCTGGGCCTGCGGGTGATCGTCATCGAGAAATCGGACCGCTACGGCGGCACCTCGGCCGTCTCCGGGGGCGCGATCTGGATCCCCAACAACGCGTTTCTGGGCGACAAGGACAATCCGGACAAGGCGCTGGGCTATCTCGAGAGGGTTACCGAGGGCAAGGTGCCGACAGCGAAGCTCGGCCGCTATGTGAAGCTCGCGCCCGAGATGGTCGACTATCTCACCAAGCTCGGCATCGACTATTATGTCGATCCCCATATCAGCCACCCGGACTATTATCCGACCGTCGAGGGCGCCCTGCCGTCGGGTCGCACGATGTTCGTCCGGCCGATGGACGGCGCCGCGCTGGGCGAGGAGTTCTTCCGGCTGCGGGAGAGCTATCCCGAGTTCAAGATGTTCGACAAGATCTCGCTCGACCTGCTCGACGGCGGGATGATCGTCTCGCGCGCCAAGGGTTGGCAGCGCGTCGTCGCCCGCACCCTGTGGCGCTACTGGAGCGATCGCAGCTTCCGGAAGCGGACGCATCGCGACCGGTTGCTGACCATCGGCAACGCGCTGATCGGCGGGCTTCGCAAGGCGATGATCGATCGCGACATTCCGCTGGCGCTCAACACCGGAATGACCGGGCTCGACCTCGACGGCCGCCGGATCGTCGCGGTGAAGGCCTTCGCGCAGGGACGGCCGGTGCGGATCGGTGCGGGCAAGGCGGTGATACTGGCCTCTGGCGGCTATGAACAATCGCAGCAGATGCGCGCCGAGAATTTTCCGCAGGCGACCGAAGCGCGCTGGAGCGCGACGCCGCGCGACAACAATGTCGGTGATGCGCTGACCGCGGTGCGCGCAGCGGGCGCGGCGGTCGAATTCCTCGACGAGGCCTGGTGGGCGCCGACGATCAGCATCCCCTATCGCAACGCGCCGAACATGGTGCGCAACCAGGCGCTGTTCTTCGAGCGCGGCTATCCGCACAGCCTGGCGGTCAACCGGCTGGGCAAGCGCTTCACCAACGAAGTCTGCTCCTATCACCAGTTCGGCAAGGCGATGCTGCGCGACAATGCCGAGAGCGGCGCCAACCTGCCTTGCTGGCTGATCTTCGACGCGGAGTTCCGGGCGAAATATCCGCTCGGCGGTCTCCAGCCCGGCTGGGCGCTGCCCGACGCGAAGCTGCCGCCCGACTGGTTCGACACCTTCCTCTACAAGGCGGCGACGCTGGACGCGCTGGCGACCAAGATCGGGGTGCCGGGGGACACGCTCGCGGCGACCGTCGGGCGGTTCAACGACCATGCGCTCAAGGGCGAGGATCCCGACTTCGGCCGGGGCGGCAACCAGTACAACCAATATTTCGGCGATCCCGCGCACAAGCCGAACCGCAATCTGGGAACGGTCGCCAAGGCGCCCTTCTACGCGGTGCGGATCGACCTGGGCGACCTGGGCTCGAAGGGCGGGCCGCGTACCGACGAACAGGCCCGCGTGCTGCATGAGGACGGCGCGCCGATCGACGGACTCTATGCGATCGGCAACTGCTCGGGTTCGGTGATGGGCCCGGCCTATCCCGGCGCGGGCGCGACGCTCGGCGCGGCGATGACCTTCGGCTATGCCGCCGCCGCCCATATCGCCCGCAGGAACATGGCTTCGGAGGCCGGCGAATAATGGCGACCCACGACGATCTCATCCCCAAGGCCCCCTGGCGCGCGATCCACGTGACCGATGGCGACTGGGATGCCGCCGATCCGGCGCTGCTCGGCACGATGCTGACCGAGCTTCACCTGATCCGGGCGTTCGAGGAGAAGGTTCTCGAACTGGCGGCGCAGGGGCTGGTCCACGGTCCCGCCCATTCGTCGGTTGGCCAGGAAGGCGGTGCCGTGGGGTCGATCCTGCCGCTGCGGTCGTCGGACCACATCAACGGATCGCACCGCGGCCACCACCAGTTCCTCGCGAAGTCGCTGGTCCATCTCGCCCCGCAGATGGAGCCGCGCGCGACGTTCGGCGAACCCGTCCGCGAGCTGATGCAGAAGACCCTCGCCGAGATCTGCGGCCTAGCCCAGGGCTATTGCAAGGGGCGCGGCGGATCGATGCACCTGCGCTGGCTGGAGGCCGGCAACCTGGGCACCAACGCCATCGTCGGCGGCGGCGCGCCGCTCGCCGCGGGTTCCGCCTGGGCGCATCGCCATGCCGGCACCGCCGACGTCGCGGTCAACTATCTGGGCGACGGGGCGGTCAATATCGGCTCGGTGCTGGAGGCGATGAACATCGCGGCGGCGTGGAAGCTGCCGCTATGCTTCTTCATCGAAAACAACGCCTATGCCGTCTCGACCCATGTCGACGAGGTGACAGCCGAACCGCGCCTGTCGTCGCGCGGGCTGGCCTTCGGCATCCCGTCCTGGAAGGTCGACGGGATGAACCCGCTCGCCGTTCATCTGGCGATGGAGGAGGCGTTGGCGGTGATGCGCTCGGGCGACGGCCCGACGATCATCGAGGCCGACTGCTATCGCTATTTCCACCAGAACGGCGCCCTGCCGGGCAGTGCCTTCGGCTATCGGTCGAAGGAGGAGGAGGCGTCCTGGCGCGCGCGCGATCCGCTGGAGATGGTCGCCGCGAAGATGCAGCAGCGCCAGTTGACCGGCGAGGACGAGGTCGCCGCCCTGCGCAGCCGCTGCCTGACCCTGATGGACGACGTCGCGGCCGAGCTGCTCGAGAAGGTCGACGGCAAGACGCGGATCATTCCGGCTCTCTGGCCGCCGGCCGAGTTCCGCGATGTCGGCATCCGCGGCGACCTCTCCGAATTCGACGGCGTCCGCTACGAGGAACTGGAGAGCTTCGCCGGGGCGATCGTCGAGGACGAGAAATATATCAAGACCGTCGCCGACGTCATGCATCGGCGCATGAGTCAGGATCCACGCATCGTGATCATGGGCGAGGACATCCACCGGCTGAAGGGCGGCACCAACGGCGCCACCCGGGGCCTGTCGACCGAGTTCCCCGGCCGGGTGCTCGGCACGCCGATCAGCGAGAACGCCTTTTGCGGACTGGCTGGCGGCATCGCCATGGACGGTCGCTTCCTGCCCGTCGTCGAGCTGATGTACCCGGACTTTCTGTGGGTCGCGGCCGACCAGATCTTCAACCAGATCGCCAAGGCCCGCCACATGTTCGGTGGCGAAAGCGACATGCCGCTGGTGATGCGGATGAAGATCGCGATGGGCACCGGCTACGGATCGCAGCATTCGATGGACCCCGCCGGCATCTTCGCGACCTCGGTCGGCTGGCGCGTCGTCGCGCCGTCGACGCCGTTCGACTATGTCGGCCTGATGAACAGTGCGCTGCTGTGCCGCGATCCGGTGCTCGTGATCGAGCATGTCGACCTCTATAACGGCAAGGGGCCCGCCCCGGCCGACGACCTCGACTATTTCATCCCGCTCGGCAAGGCGAAGGTCGTCCGCCCGGGCACCGCGATGACGATCCTCACCTATTCGGCCATGGTGGCTCCCACCCTCGCCGAGGTCGAGGCGTCGGGCTTCGATGCCGAGGTGATCGACCTGCGCAGTCTCGATCGCGCCGGCCTCGACTGGGAGACGATCGAGGCATCGGTCCGCAAAACCAACAATATCCTGATCGTCGAGCAAGGGTCGATCGGCACCTCCTATGGCGGCATGCTCGCCGACGAGGCCCAGCGCCGGTTGTTCGACTGGCTCGACCAGCCGATCCAGCGCGTCCATGGCGGGGAGGCGTCGCCGAGCATCTCCAAGATACTCGAAACCGCCGCCTGCGCGGGCAAGGACGAGATCGCCGACGGCTTGCGCCGGGTGATGCGCGACCAAGGCCGGCTGATCGCCGCCGAATGAGAAAAGGGCTTCCGGTCGCGAGACCCGAAGCCCTTTCATTTCCGTTTCCGTCGGACGTACCGCCTCAGCAGCGCGCTTCCTCGATCCACCGCATCGTGGCGATCCGCCAGCCCTCGGGGGTGCGGACCAGGCTATCGGCATAGCGGCCATAGGCACGTTCGATCGCATCGGAACCCTTGTCGCGCATCATCGCCACGATCGTCCAGCGCGCCTCGGCCTCGTCGCCCCGCACCTCGACGAAGGGCGAATG
This sequence comes from Sphingomonas sp. Root720, assembly GCF_001428605.1. Lineage (GTDB taxonomy): Bacteria > Pseudomonadota > Alphaproteobacteria > Sphingomonadales > Sphingomonadaceae > Rhizorhabdus. Next base: position 902,839 of record NZ_LMID01000011.1, on the reverse strand, counting down.
GATCGCGTGCCACAGCCAGTCGCGCACCGGGCTGATCCCGTCGACGAGGAAAGCGATGATCGCATCGCGGCCCTCGAGCAGGCCATTGCCGTAATCGGCGACGGCATCGGGCGCGAAGACTCCGCGCAGCACCTCCGCCGCGCGGCCGGCATCGGTCGGCAACAGGTCGGCACCTTCGCAATAGAGCGCCTTGAGCGACTGGATCGCCAGCGTGTCGGCAACGGCCGCCTGGGTCATGGCCTCGGTCATGCGCGCTCTCCGCTTCCGGTCATTCGGCCAGGAAGGCGAGGCAGGCGCTGTTGAACAGCTCGGCCTCCTCGATCATGAACCAGTGGCCGGCCTGGTTGGAGATGATCACCCGACAATTGTCGATCTTCTCCTGCATGATCATGGCGTGGTTCACCGACAGGAATTGATCGTGATAGCCCCAGAAGGCGAGAACCGGCACCTTGATCTCGTGCAGCCGATCCCAGATCGGGCGGTGGATCGCGCGGGTGTAGATCTCGATCGGCTGGCTCTGGGCGATCGGCAGCCGCTCGGAGATCACCGCGTCGGTGAGGTGGCGCGGATCCCGGACGATCAGCGTCAGCAGCGTGCGGAAGCTCTCGGCCGTGAAGTTCTGCGGCCCCGCGCCGACCGCCGCCGCCATCGCCTGCAGGCCCGGCGACGACAGGCGGGTGCTCTCCTCGTGGACGCCGCCCGGCGCCATCGAAATGATCCTGGGCACCATGTCGGGATAGGTCAGCGCGAAGGCATGGCCGTAGAAGCCGCCAAGCGAATTGCCGACCGGAACGACCTGGGTCACGCCCAATTGCTGCACCAGCTCGTGCAGCATCGAGACCTGGTTCTCGGTGCTGTAATCGAAGTCGCGCGGCTTGTCCGAGTGGCCATAGCCGAGATAGTCGACCGCGATGCAGTGATAGCCGGCCTCGGCCATCGCCGGGTAATTGTTGCGGAAATTGCTGTAGCCGCTCGCGCCCGGTCCGCTGCCGTGCAGGAAGAGTAAGCTCGGCTTGTCGTTGGGCTGGTTGAGTTCATGATAATGGAACCGGAAGGTTCCGTTCCAGACCTCGGCGAACTTGCCGACCGGGAAGGCGGTCTCGGCGGCGGCGGGGGCGAGGATGTTCATGTCGCTCACTCCCCCTTGAACTTGGCCTGGTCCGCCGCCCAGCATTCGAGCGGGACGGTCAGATCCATGTCGAGGTGGAAACGGTCGGTCATCTCCGGCGTCACCGCGCCGGCGTCGACGTAGAATTGCTGGTACCAGCGGCGAAGCTGGTAGATCGGGCCGTCGAACTCGGACAGGATCGGGTTGTCGACCCGGGCCTTTCGCTTCCACAGCTCGACATCCTGGAAGAAGGCATCGACCGCCGCCTTGCCAAACGACCGGCCGAGCGCGATGCTCTCCTCCTCCGACACGCCCTCGACCCGCTTGGTGGTGACCCCGGCGTGCAGCATGAAGCTGTTCGGCGACACCGGATAATGGGCATTGATCAGGTAGAGCTCGACCGGCTTGCCGAGATATTCGGCGGTCTGGTTCACGATCATATAGGCCGGACCGTAATAGGTCGCGGAGCTGCGGAAGTCGAAATCGCTCTTGTCGGTCTCGACCTCGCCAAAATTGACGTCCTTGCGGGCTTCGAACCAGGCGTTCTGCGTCGCCATGTGCCGTTCGAATATATTCTCGAAGCGGTTCACGCTCCAGCCGTGGACATAATAGAAATGGGTCGCGTCGGCCGCATTGTCGATCAGTTCGCGACAGTTGGTCGGGATGTGAATCGTCTGCCATTCCCACGGCAGGGTCTCGCCGTTCATCACCGCGTCGATCGCCGGAATCGCGACCTCGGGCGGGGGCGGGTTGCCCTCCGGATCATTGTAGACGAACAGCTGCTGGTTCTGCTCCATCACCGGATAGGACTTGATCCGGGCCTTGCGGGGGATGCGCGGCGAATAGGGGATATGGGCGCATTCGCCCTTGCCGTTCCACTGCCAGCCATGGAATGGGCAGGCGACGTTTCCGTCGACCAGCGTTCCGGTCCCGAGATCGGCGCCCATATGCGGGCAATAGCCGTCGAGCGCCGCCATCGTGCCGTCGGCCTGCTCGAAGATCACCAGCTTGCCGCCAAAGGCCTCCAGCGTGTGGGGCTTGCCGCCCTTGAACAGCGCGGTGAGGCCCATGCAGTGCCAGCCCCTGGCGAAACGCTCGGGAGGCAGATCACCGCCGGCGCTTCCGAAAAGGGTCTTCTCGCTCTGATAATTCATGCTCGCCTACACACCCGCTATGGCGAACCGCCTGCGCGAACCGACAGGCATGTCGGCGGCGACCCGGCTGTTCCCGATCCTAAAACTCCAGGAAGATTAGCGGCTTTGATGCCCCGCTACAGCGCAGGGGCCTTTGGCGATCGGTGCATTCTGTGTGAAAATTGATCGGGGTGCCGGATGGCGGCACCCCGATCCGATCACTGGCGGAAACGGTAGCGATAGCCGCTCGGCGTCTCGCCCGAGCTGCGCTTGAAGGTCGACGAGAAGGTGCTCGAATCGGCGAAACCGAGCCGGTAGGAGATTTCCTTGAGCGGCAGGTCGGTCTCCGCCAGCAGCGACTGCGCCTTCTTCAGCCGCAGTTCCTCGACATATTCATGCACGGTCTTGCCGGTCGTCTTCTTGAACGAGCGGCGCAGATGCGCGGCGCTAATATCGCAGAGATCGGCGATATCCTCGATGCTCGGACAGCGATTGCTGAAGCTGTCGACATATTCGTAGATGCGGTTGAGGTCCGCCTGCGACAGCTTGCCGTCGCGGGTGCGGACGCGCAACGGCTCCTTCATGTCCTCGAAATAGCGCGCGATCTCGATCGCGATCACCGTCGCCAGCGATTCCACCATCAGGGAGCTGGCGAAGCCGGGGTCGGCCGCCTCGGCACCGAGCCGCTGGATCGCCTGCTCGATGCGCAGGTTGCGCATGTCGAAGCAGCGGGAAAGCTCTTCCTTGCTCCAGTTGGACGAGCCCGACCAGACCTTGCGGAACCAGCCGGCGTCGAACCGGCACATGATGTTGCGCGTCAACTCGTTGTTGTTCGCGCTCGCGGTGCGGATCTCGACGTCCGCCGGGAAGAACATCAGCTGGCCGAAATTCTGGAGGTCGCCTTCGGGCAGCCGCGCCGCGACGCTCACCTGCGCCGGAAACGGCCGGTAGCGCAGGATGAAGTCATGCTCCAGCTCCTGGATCTGCTCGCCGACGTTCCAGCGATAGTCCAACACCTGGATGTCGACTCCCGGCACTTCCATATGCGCCGCGACATTAAATGCTCGTGCGCTCATTCCTCTCTCCTCCACCCTCCGGCGACGTTACGGCATGTTTTTATCTTCGCCGCGTTTCACCAGCGATCGGTCATATACGACAGCCACCACTCGCTTCTATTGTCTGGGCCGTAACCCAACTTGCCTGATCCGATGCCAGAAAAGCTACGACATTGGCGATTTCTTCGACAGAACCTAATCTGCGCAACGCGGTGAGTCCAGAGACATACGCCTTGGTGTCGTCGGACAACCAGCTGGCGTTCATGTCGGTATCGACGATCCCCGGAACCACGGTGTTGACCGTGATGCCCCGCGCGCCGAGCTGCTGGGCAAGGCCCAGCGCCATATTCTCGATCCCCGCCTTGGTCAGGCCGTAGACCGACACCTCAGGATAGGCGATGCGGGTGCAGTTGGACGATATGTTGACGATCCGGCCACCTTCGCCCATCCGCTCCAGCGCATATTTGGTGACGAAATAGGTGCCGCGCAAATTGGTCGAGACGATCCGGTCGAAGATCTCCTCGGTGGTGTCCTCGATATAGGCGCTGGTCAGCGCCGCGGCGTTGTTGATCAGGATGTCGAGCTTTCCGCCACGGGCGTCCAAAGCCACGAACAGCTTCCTGATGTCGTCCATGCTGGCCAGGTCGGCTTGAATCCCGAACGCCTGTCCGCCGGCGGCCTCGATGGCGGCGATCGTCTCGCCGGCCGCCGCCCCGTCCCGTCCGTAATGGACCGCGACGGTCGCGCCATCGCGCGCCAGCCGCTCGGCTATGCCGCGGCCGATGCCCCGGCTCGATCCGGTCACCAGGGCGGTCTTGCCACTCAAGCCACTCATTCACCAACTCCCATGCAAACCGGAAAGGGGGCGCCGCCCGCGACAGGCACCGACGGGGTCGGTGCCATCATGCAACGCGTCGCGCCGGACGTGGCATGGTGGCCAGCCCGGTCGATATCGGATGCGGCGAGCGGAACACCGCACGCGCAGACGCTTTCCGTCGCTCCATTTCCTCTCCCGGCCACGTTCTTTGCCCGCACCTTATTACGCGCACGCAGGGTTCGCCGCCATATTGGTTGCGCGCATCGCCCATATGTTGCTCATTTTGCCAACACCCCCGCGATGTCTCGCCATGTCCGGACGTCCTAAACCCGACCCCGAACCTCGAAAAAAGTCGGGGGAAGAGGACGTCATGGCAATCAGCGAACTTGGTTATATCGTGCTGCGGTCGGCGAAGATCGACCAATGGCGGCATTTCGCCGAACAGGTCGTGGGCATGCAGGCGATCGATGGTCCCGACGGCGCGCTCTATCTGAAGATGGATCGCCGCAATCATCGCTTCCTGATCCTGCCCGGTGCCGAGGAGCGCTATGTGGCCTCGGGCTGGCTGCTGCGCGACAAGGCCGATTTCGACGGCTTCCGCACGCGCCTGGAAGCGGCGGGCGTGCCGCTAACCAACGGGTCGCGCGAGGACAGCGCGCTGCGCAAGGTGCAGGATTTCTTCAGCTTCAGCGACCCCGCCGGCAACCGGCACGAGGCCGGCTGGGGGCCGATATCCAACTTCCAGCCCTTCGTCTCGCCGATCGGCACGGGCCGCTTCGTCACCGGCGAACTCGGCCTGGGCCACACCGTCCTTCCCGCCCTCAACATCGAGGAGACGTTGGAGTTCTGGACAACGGTCATGGGCTTCGAGGCATCCGACAGCCTGCTCCAGCCGATCACCGAGGACCTGACCGTCCAACTCTATTTCCTGCACTGCCGCAACCGGCGCCAGCACAGCCTGGCGCTGGCACAGATGCCGAGCGACGTCGGCTGCGTCCACCTGATGGTCGAGTTCGCCGATTTCGACGATGTCGGCCGCGCGCTCGACCGGCAGCAGGCGAACAATGTCCCGCTGGCCATGACCCTGGGCAAGCATGTCAACGACGACATGATCTCCTTCTACATGATGACCCCGGGCAAGTTCATCATCGAGCTGGGATGGGGCGCGCCGCCCAAGGAGTGGGAGAACGAGATCTTCTTCGAAACCACCCTGGGTTCGCATTGGGGCCACAAATGGGTGCTGCAGGATCCCGACTTCCAGCTCGATTAGAGCCTGCTTCTCGGGACAAAGTGCGCGCGATTTACCAAAGGCCGCGATCACAATGCGTAAATAAGGCGCGCTGATCCAAGACCACGGGCCGCGATGACGCGAAGGGCGCCGGTTAGAACGACCTCGTGCGCTCACGCCGCAGCTCGCCGCGGCCGACGGAGAGGATCATCATGAACGACATGCAGCTGAAGCGACGGGCCCATGAGGAGCTGGCCGCCTATCGGGCCGAACATGTGCCGCTGTTCAACGACCAGCCGCTCAAGTTCGGTGTCTTCTCCATCAACTCGAACGGATCGGTGTTCATGAGCGAACCGCCGAGTTCGTTCGAGGTAAGCTGGCCGCACAGCCTCGCGATCGCCGAGCAGGTCGACCGAATGGGTTTCGAGCTGATCGTCCCCGTCGCCCGTTGGCAGGGCTTTGGCGGCACCACCAACTGGGCGGGTGAAAATTTCGAGACGCTGACCTACGCCGCCGGCCTCGCCGCGCGCACCAGCAAGGTGATGACCTTCGCCACCGTCCACGCTTCGGTCGTCAATCCGGTCGCCGCCGCCAAGGCGATAACCACGATCGACCATATCTCCAACGGCCGCGCCGGCCTGAACGTCGTGATGGGCTGGAACGAGGCCGAGATGGCGATGCTGGGCGTGCGCATGCGCGAGCATGGCGACCGCTACAAGCTGGGGGCCGAATGGCTGGAGATCGTCGACCGCCTTTGGACCGAGACCAAGCCGTTCGACTATGACGGCGACTATTTCCAGCTCAAGAATCTGGAAGCCGCGCCCAAGCCGATCCAGATGCGGCCCGTGGTGATCAACGCCGGTGGGTCGCCCGCCGGGATCGACTTCTCGGCACGCTATGCCGACGTCAACTACACCGTCTTCACGACCTCCGAGCAGGCGTCGCGCTATTGCCAGAGCATCCGCGCGACCGCGTTCAACGACCATGGCCGCACGCTCCAGATGGTGACGATGGTGATCGTGGTGTGCCGCGACACCGAGGGCGAGGCGAAGGCCGCATATCAGTCGATCATCGACCATGGCGACTGGACCGCCGCCGGCAATTTCGCGCGTGGCCTCAATATCCAGACCTTCGGCGAGCATCTCAAGCCCGAGATCCTCGCCAAGTTCGTCGCCGGATCCGGCAGCCACGCGATCGTCGGGACGCCCGAACAGGTCGTCGACGGCCTCCGCGCGGTGAAGGCCGCCGGCATCGACGGCGTCTTCCTGGGGCTGATCGATTATGTCGAGGAGCTCAAATATTTCGAGGAGCGCGTGATGCCGCTGCTCGGACAGGCCGGGCTCCGGCGCTGACGCCGTCGGCCCTTCCCCTCCCAAAAAAGACGATGGAGAGCGATCGTGCGCCAGGAAGAAACCGAGATCACCGTCGAGGAGCTGCTCGACCGTGAGAAGATCCGCCACAATATGGCGCGCTACAGCCGGGGAATGGATCGGCAGGACGCCGACCTGATCGCCTCGACCTACTGGCCGGAGGGCTGGGACGACCACGGCGTGGTCGAAGACACCGGCCGGGGCTTCGCCGACGGCATGCTGCCGATGTGGCCCACGCTGCGAATGGGCCATATGCTCGGCCAGAGCTGCATCGAGATCCACGGCAATCTCGCCAATTGCGAAACCTATTTCTTCGCTTATCACCGGATGGGCGACGGCGAGGCCACACGCGATGTCTATCTCGGCGGCCGCTACAACGACCGGCTCGAGAAGCGCGGCGACAGGTGGAAGTTCATTCACCGCGTCGCCGTCTACGACTGGTGCCGCGATGCGGGGCCCAGCGTGCCCTGGAACGACTTGATATTCCCCTTCTCGGCCATGCCGGTCCGCAGCTACGGCGCGACCGCCGACGACTATAGCTGGGATCTGTTCGCCAATGCGCCCTCGAGGAAGGGCACCGACTATCCCACGGGTCCGGGTGGCCACAAATGAGCAAGGCATGCCTGAGCGGCAGGGTGGCGCTGGTCACCGGTTCGTCGCGCGGCATCGGCGCCGCCATCGCGGTGCGACTGGCCGCCGACGGCGCCCGGGTGGTGCTGCACGCCAGCAAGGACGGCCGCGAGGCGACCAAGGTGGCCGAGGCGATCGGTGCCGCCGGCGGCATCGCTTCGGTGGTGCTGGGCGACCTGTCGACCGCCGAGGCGCCGATCGAGATCGTCCGTGCAGCCTTCGGCCTGCACGGTGCGCTCGATATCCTGGTCAATAACGCGGCGGTTTCCGAATATGGCCTGGTCCAGGATTTCACGGCCGACCGGATCGATTTCGAGCTCGCGCTCAACCTGCGCGCGGTCCTGCTCACCACCGCCGAGTTCGCGCGGGTCACTGCAAGCCCGCATGGCCGGATCATCAACATCTCCTCGGCGGCGGGGCGCCATCCCGCCCATGGCCGTTCGGTCTATTCGGCGACCAAGGGTGCGATGGAAGCCTTCACCCGATCGGCTGCGCAGGAACTGGGCGCGCGCGCGATAACCGTCAACGCAGTGGCGCCGGGAACGACCGTCACCGAGCTGTTCGAGGCGAACGAGCGCAAGGACAGCCGCGACTGGCGTGGCCTGTTCGCGCGCTGGACCGCGCTCGGCCGGGTCGGCCAGCCGCAGGACATCGCCGACATCGTCGCCTTCGTCGCCAGCGACGACGCGCGCTGGCTGACGGGCAACACCCTGTCCGCCGACGGCGGACTGGTCACGACGGGCGTGAACATCGCCCGCAATACGCAATAGGAGAGGGACGATGCGCAGGGTCATCACCGGCGTCGACGCCAACGGCAAATCCACCATACTCTACGACGGTCCTCCGCAGTCGATCCACCATGTCACCAATACCAAGGTCGGCCAGTTGCAGATGCATCACGCCGAGACCTTCCCCGCCGAAGTACCCGCCGGCCATTGCTGTGCCGTCGATATCTGGGAAACCACCGGCCTGCCCCGTCCCGACGATGCCGATCCGATGGCAAGCCCGCAGCCGTTCGGCATCGAGCCGGAAGGCAAGGGCCTCCGCGTCCGCCACCAGACCTGGGGAGCGAACGTCGACTCCTCGACGATGCACGCCACCGACACGCTCGATATCAACATCATTATCGAGGGGTCGGTCGAGCTGCTGCTCGAGGAAGGCCGTTCGGTGACGCTGACCAAGGGCGATTCGGTCGTACTGCCCGGAAACGAGCATGGCTGGCGGGCGGGACCCGAGGGCGTGACGATGATCAACATCATGCAGAAACTGGCCTGACGGGGACACCATGACGGAGGGGGAGCAGGAGAGGCCGCCGACGGCGGTCGCGCGGAGGATTTTCGCCCTGGTGCTGGGAGTGACGGCGCTGCCGTTGCTCGCCGGCGGCGGCTATCTCCTCCTGCTGGGGGGCTCGCCTTATTATGCCCTGGCCGGGCTTGCGCTGCTCGCGAGCGGGCTGTGGCTGTGGCGCGGCCGGACCGAGGGCCCGCTCGCCTATGCCCTGCTGCTGTTCGCGACGCTGCCCTGGGCGCTGTGGGAAGCGGGCTTCGACGGGTGGGCGCTGATGCCCCGGCTGGTGGCGCCCGCGGTGCTCGGCATCCCCTTCCTCTTCTCCGCGATCCAGCGCGGCATCGCCACGCCGAACCCCACCGTCGCGCGCCTCGCCCGGCCCCGCCCGCTGCTGCTCGGCGCACTGGCCGCGCTGTTGGCCGGCATCGGCCTGGCCACGGTCCGCACACCCGATCCGGTCGATCCGATCGATCGGACCGTAGCGTTCGGCGGCAGCATCCCGGCGGCCTCGCGCGGCGGTGCGGTCGACGGCGACTGGCTGCATTATGGCCGCGACGAAGGGGGCAGCCGCTACAGCGCGCTCGACCAGATCACTCCCGCCAACATCGCCGGCCTGAAGCCCGCCTGGACCTTCCGCGTCGGCGAAACCCATGGCCTGGAGGTCACCCCGATCAAGGTGCGCGACAGCCTCTATCTGTGCACCGCCTATAACGACGTGATCGCGCTCGACGCCGAGACCGGCCGCCAGCGCTGGCGCTTCAACGCGAAGGTGAATCGCGAGAAGGTGCCCTATCATGTCTGCCGCGGCGTCGCCTATTTCCGCGCGCCCGGCGCGAGCGGCACCTGCGCCGAGCGGATCATCACCAACACCACCGACGCGCGCCTGATCGCGCTCGACGCGCGGACGGGCCGGCTGTGCCCCGGCTTCGGCCGCAACGGACAGGTGTCGCTGCTGACGGGGCTCAGCAGGTCGCCGGCCGGCTATTATGCCGTAACCTCGGCGCCGACGATGGTCGGCGGCAAGGTTGTGCTCGGCGGCTGGGTCAGCGACGGGCAATATTGGGGGGAGCCGGCCGGCGTCGTGCGCGCCTTCGACGCGGTCACCGGCGAACTGGCCTGGGCCTGGGATATCGGCCGTCCCGACCGGCGGACCCTGCCCCCGCCGGGCGAGACCTATACCCATTCCACGCCCAACGCCTGGGCGCCGTTCAGCGCCGACGAGAAGCTGGGGCTGGTCTATGTGCCGACCGGCAATCCGGCGATCGACTATTTCGGCAGGCGGCGTCGCCCGTTCGACGAGGCGTTCGGCACGTCGGTGGTCGCGATCGAGGCGGCGACCGGCAAGACCCGCTGGGTGTTCCAGACCGCGCATCACGACCTGTGGGACTGGGACGTCGCCTCGCAGCCGACGCTGGTCGATATCCGCTACCCCTCCGGCGTCCGCCAGGCGCTGATCCAGCCCACCAAGCGCGGCGAGATCTTCATCCTCGACCGCGCGACCGGCAAGCCCCTGAGCCGGGTCGACGAACGCCCTGTGCCCCAGCGCGGCGCGGTACGCGAGGAGCGGCTGGCCCCGACCCAGCCCTTTTCGGTCGGCATGCCGTCCTTCGCCGGCCCAGATTTCACCGAGCGCTTCATGTGGGGCATCACCCCGCTGGACCAGCTCTGGTGCCGCATCCGTTTCAAGGAATCGCGCTACGAAGGGACCGCCACCCCGCCGGGCCTCCAGCCCAGCATCGCCTATCCCGGCTTCAATGGCGGCATAGATTGGGGCGGCATCTCGGTCGATCCCGAGCGGCAGCTGCTGTTCGTCAATTCGAACCGCGTCGCCAATTACGACCGGCTGCTGACGCGCGCAGAGGCCAATGCCCGGGTCAGGCAGTTCGTGGCGCGAGAGGTGGGCGGACCGGTACGCCAGGGCGGAACGCCCTATGCCGCGCATATCCAGATCTTCCGTACGCCGCTGGGCATCCCCTGCAACCAGCCGCCTTATGGAATGCTCTCTGCCATAGACCTGCGATCGGGCAAGCTGGTCTGGGCGCAGCGCTTCGGCAACGGCCGCGCCGCCGGCCCATGGGGGATAAGATCGATGCTGTCGATCCCGGTCGGCACGCCAAATAATGGCGGATCGCTGGCGACGCGCAGCGGCCTGCTGTTCGTCGGCGCGACCCATGACGGCGACTTCCGCGCCTTCGACGTCCGGAGCGGCAAGGCATTGTGGCACGTCCGCCTGCCCGCCGGCGGACAGGCCACGCCGATGACCTATGTCTCGCCGAAAAGCGGGCGCCAGTTCGTCGTGATCGCGGCGGGCGGCCATCCGGCGCTGGGTTCGGTGCTCGGCGACTATATCATCGGCTATGCGCTGCCGGCACGGTGATCGACAGCGGGGTGCGATCCTTGGCGAGCCGGACGACCAGATCGGCGCGGCCCGGCATTTCCGACAGGATGTGCCGGGTCAGCCGCTCGTAGAAGCGGATGAAGCGTTCCACCTGGGCATCGCTCATCACGCCAGAGGCGTCGGCACCGGCCGAGCGCGCCAACCCGTGCTCCTGCTCGACGCGCCAGTCGCGCACCGCCTCGAAGCCCGGGGCGGCCAGCAGGACCAGCATGTCGAGGCGGGCGAACAGCGCCTGATAGTCGCCTGCCAACGCCCTGTTGACGGCACGGCGCCAGCGCCCTTCGCCGTCTTCCACGCGTTCCAGTTCATTGACGGGTTCGACCAGCGCCCCATCCTCCTCGGGGCGGGCGCCGACGCACCACCCCTCCAGGATCAGCAAGGCGGTATCGGCCGGGGCGATCTCCCAGGCATCGGCCGGCGCACGGTCGTCGCGCGCCTTGTCGAAGCGCGGCAGCGCCGCCTCCCTTCCCACGGTGAGCGCGGCCACGATGTCGAGTCCGAGGCCGACGTCATGCGTACCCGGAACGCCGCGCACCCCGAACAGCGGATGGATCTCGCGCGCCATGCGCTCGCGTTCGGCCCTCGTGCGATAAAGATCGTCGATCGACAGCACCGCCGTGGGGACGCCCTTCTCCCGCATCCAGGCGGACAAGGCGTTCGACAGGGTCGACTTGCCGCTCCCCTGTGCGCCGCAGATGCCGAGCACGAAGGGGCGACGCGATGCACCGGCCATCGCGGTCCGGACGGCGTCTCCGATCGCGCTCAGCGCGATGCCGGCGTCAGACGACACGATCGGGCGGCTCGCGGCCGTCGAGCACCGCCTCGAGGTTGTTCACCGCCGCGCACCCCATCGCCTCGCGCGTCTCGACCGTCGCGCTGCCCAGATGCGGCAGCAGCACGAGATTGGGCGCTGCGAGCAGGCGCGGATCGACCGCCGGCTCGCCCTGATAGACATCGAGCCCCGCCCCGCCGATACGTCCTTCGGTCAGCGCCTGGGCGAGCGCCGCCTCGTCGACCACCGAGCCGCGTGCGGTGTTGATCAGCACCGCGTCCGGCTTCATCCGGCGCAGCATCGCGGCATCGATCAGATGATGCGTCGCCGCACCGCCGGGGCAGTGAAGCGAGACGATATCGGCCCCCGCCACCAGTTCCTCGGCCGATCGGCAATAGCGGGCGCCCAGCGGATCGTGAGCGGGATCCAGAGCGCGGCGGCTGTAATAAGCCAGCTGGACGCCGAGGGCCGCCTGCGCGCGACGGGCCGTCTCCTGCGCGATCCGGCCATAACCGATCAGGCCGAGGGTTCGTCCGTGCATCGAGCGGCCGAGCAGATGGGTCGGCCGCCAGCCGGTCCATTCCCCCGAGCGGAGCTCGCGTTCCCCCTCGCCGGCCCGGCGGCTGACCATCAGCATCAGCAGCACCGCCAATTCCGCGGTGGCCTCGGTCAAGACATCGGGGGTGTTGGTCACGATCATCCCAGCCGCCCGCGCCGCTGCCAGATCGATATGGTCGACCCCGGCGCCAAAATTGGCGAGCATGCGCGCACCGCCCCCCTGCCCGATCACAGCGGCGTCGATCCGGTCCGACACCGTAGGACATATCACGTCGAATGCGCGGACCGCCTCCGCCAGCGCCTGCTGGCTCATCGGCCTGTCGCTGTCGTTGCGATGGAGGTCATGGCGCGCCGCCAGTTCGTCCTCGACCGCGCGGGGCCAGCGCCGCGTCAATAATATCCGCGCCAAATCCGTCCTTTCTCAGCCGTGGCTCGCCCAGCTATATTCGTGCTGCCCGGTCTCGAGCGAGGCGACATAGCCGGCACGGTAAGAACCGTTGCGGATGTCCTCGATCACGTCCAGATGGCGCGGCCTCCAGCCCAGCTCCTCGACCGCGCGTCGTGCGATCGAACGGCTGTTTACGGCCAGCGCAAGATCGACCCAGACATCGCCCCAGAGCAGGCAGGCCTCGTCGTAATTCAGGCTCTTGGTGCCACAGCCCACCACGCTGGCGACGGCTTCCGCGATCGAGCGGAAGTTAGCCTCGCCGCAGACCGTGTGATACAGCGCGCCGGGCCTGCCCTTTTCGACGGCGAGGCAATATGCTTCCGCCAGATCCTCGACATGGACGGCGGAATAGAGGTTCAGCCCATGCCCGAGATAGCAGGCCATGCCGGTCTTGCGGGCGGACTCCAAGATTTGCGGGATCTGGATGCTGCCCGCATTGCCATAAATCAGCGGCGGCCGGATCACATAGGTGCTGAGCGTGGCGTCCGATCCCTCGCGCACCGCCGCCTCGGTCTTGATCCGCACCGTGCGGTTGTGCCGCGCCGGAAAAGGAAAGGGATCGTCCTCGGCAAAGGTATATTGGCTCCACGCTCCGTCCTTAGCCTCGATCGACAGCACGCCGGTCCCCGAGGTGAAGAGCAGGTGCCGAACCTTTCCCGCCCGGCAGGCACCGACCATCGACGTCATGATGTCCAGTTCGTCCTCGAACGGCACCATCCCGGCCATCACGACCACGTCGAAGCCGGCGACCGCCGAAGCCAGCGAAGCGGGATCGCCGGGGGAACCGTCGCGCGCGCCGAGGCCGGCCCCCGCCAGGCGCTGGCGGCCGCCCGCATCGCGTGCCAGGCCGGAAACCTCATGGCCACGCTGGGCGAAGGCCTTCGCGACATGCGAGCCGACATAACCCGTCGCACCGACGATCAATATCTTCATAACGGCACCTCTCCGCATTCCATCGGCGCCATGCCTAGTCCGCCGGAGGCGACGCTCCCAACCCAAAGCGGCGCCGAATGCGTACATTATGTGGTTCTTTCGTGCACAGGAGCCGCGTGGCGCCGACATCTCACCGGCGGCCAGACCGCTTTGGCACATTGATCATCGAAAATCCCAAGCCTCGGGGACTCATCATCGCCCCGCCCGGCCCCCTATGAGGATCGACATCCTCGATGCTGGCGACACTCGTCCGTTGCGCGGGGATATCGGAACTGCCGACCGGGACCGGACCAGGTCGATGCATCCCGGCCCGGTCGCAGCGGCGGCGGCATATTGCCGCGGGCCGAGCCCGTCGGCGACGGTCGCCGCCCATCGCCCACCGTCCCAAGGCGGCACCGGCAAGAAGAGGCTTGGCGGTGGCCAGCGGCTTTCCAGCATAACATGGTTGTGTGACACGGGTGCGGGAATGGCGCAGGTCGACCGGGCATATTCCTTGATCGAGGTCCGATATGCCGCCGCGTGCCTTCGATCGGCGCCGTCCGGAAATGGCAGGATCCGAAATAGGTCGCCGGAGCGCCTCTCCTTTCCCCTTTCCGGCCGTAGTTGTCCCGCCCCGTCGGGATTATGGCGTGGCGGATCGCCAGGAGCTGAATGTCACAGGATCAGGCGTCAGCGTCGATCTCCGGGCACTGCTACTCGACGTCCTGCGCTTATTGTCGTCCGAGAAGGCAAATCGGCTGGACACGGCGACGCGCGAATAATCCGCCGGAAAAAAGGCGTGCAAGCTCGGGAGGGGACCATATGAAGACGTTTACCCATTCATGTTGCTGGGCGGCTCTAGCCATCGCCATCGGTGCATCCGGCAACGCCCTCGCCCAGGAGCGCGCGCCCGCCGAAGCGATCACCAACAGCGCCGATGCGACGGCGGCGGCCGGGGACATCGTGGTGACCGCGTTGCGCCGCGACCAGCGTCTCCAGGAGGCTCCGGCTGCCATGTCGGTGCTGACCTCCGCCACGATCGAAGCCGCAGGCATCAAGAATCTCGACGACGTCAGCAAGCTGGTCCCGAGCCTTCGCTTCGAAGCCGGCCTGCGCGCGGGCGTTCCCAGCATCTCGCTGCGCGGCATCGGATTGGTCGCGAAGGCATCGGTAAAGAAGAACTCCCCGGCCGCCTCCACCGTCGCATAATTGTCGACCTGGAATTCGAGATGATTGCCGTCCGGATCGTTATAATAAAGCGAGGTTGTCGGCCCGTGGTTGACGCACCACGCCGGCTCGATCCCCCGCTCGGCCAGTCGCGCATGATTGTCGAGGAGCTGTGTGAGCGAGCCATAGGTGAAGGCGACATGGTGCATACCCGCCGCAGTACCCGGCTGCTCGCCGAGGCCGGGGACATGGATGAAGGCGACGCGGTGGTGTTCGTCGTCATAAGCGAGGAAGGCGATGCCTTCGTCCTCGAACGCCATCGAGCCGTTCAGGACGAGCCGATACCAGTCGATCATCTCCTGGAAGCGCGATGTCTTGAAAACGATATGGGCCAGCTTGATGGGCGAGACGATCCCGTCCGAACCCTGCGCGGTCCCGTTCCCTGGGGTCTCTGCAGCAACCATCGCCATCTCCTGTAACCAAGTCCCCTGAGGGCTCTCGGTCCGGTTATGACAGCGTGGAGATATATCTCACGATGATGCTTTTTATCATGCGATACCCGCCTGCTATCGATGGAAGCGCCTGGGGGGGTGTCTTGGTTGAAGCGCAGGCTGCGACGCAGCGCCAGATCGCAGCGGCAGGCTATTACAAATGACCGTTCCCGCTGCCGCCGGCAGCACCAGCCGATCCTGTCTCCGCGGACGAGCGCGCCTGCTCGTTGACCCCGCGGCGGTCATGCTCATCGCCGGCTCGTTATTGCCCTTCGTCGCCCCCCACGGTTCTCGCTGGTCGACTATCGCTGCTGTCGCCGACGACTACCGCGTCGCCTGGCCGGCCAACCACAGGAAGCTTGCGACCGATCCCGGCTTTCTGCCGGTCGGGATCGAGCTGAACACGGGATACCATGCGCCGTCCCGCGCCCCCCACGGCACCTCCAGCGTCGCGCAGAGGCACCGGAATCGGCGCGCGGCGCGCTGACTGATATAGCGCAGCGTGTTGGCCTCTCCCGCCGAAGAGGGCGATTTTTCCATGCACCATTGAATTTATGTCAAGGCGTGGGAGGAGCTCGATCAGGGGTGGGGCGCGACCAGACTGTCGCGGCCGAGATCCGCGATCCGGCCGGCTCCCGTCAGCGTCATCGCCACGCGCATCTCGGCCTCGATCAGCCTCAGCATATGCGCAACGCCCCTCTCGCCGCCGCCCGCGAGGGCATAGGCCCAGGCGCGGCCGAGCAGCACTCCCTTCGCGCCGAGCGCCAGCATCCGCACGACGTCGAGGCCGGAGCGCACGCCGCCATCCGCCAGCACGGTCAGACGGTCGCCGACCGCTTCGGCGATCGCCGGCAGTGCGCGGGCCGTCGATGGAACACCGTCGAGTTGGCGTCCGCCATGGTTCGAGACCACGATCCCGTCCGCCCCAGCATCGGCCGCCGCCGCCGCATCCTCGGCGTCGAGGATGCCCTTGATGATCAGCGGTCCGCCCCACGTCTGCCGAATGAAATCAAGGTCGCGCCAGCTGACCGATGGATCGAAATTGTCGCGCATCCAGGCGAAGAAGTCTTCGAGCCCGCTGTTGGCGCCGAGGACCGGCGCGACATTGCCGAGTTGATGGGGTCGTCCCTTCACGCCGACGTCCCACGCCCAGCCGGGACGCCGCATAGCCTGCCAGCCGCGGCGCAACGATCCCGCGATCCCGGGAGCACCGGCTAGGCCCGAGCGGTAATCGCGATAGCGCGAACCCGGCACCGGCATGTCGACGGTGAAGACCAGCGCCGAACATCCGACCGCCTTCGCCTTTTCCAGCAGATCGCGCATGAAGCCCCGATCCCGGATCATGTAGAGCTGGAACCACAACGGCCGGCTTGCGGCGGCCGCCACCTCGTCGAGGGGGCAGGCGGAAACCGTCGACAGACAGAAGGGGATGTTCGCCGCATCGGCGGCGCGAACCGCCTGCACCTCGCCGCGACGGGCATTCATCCCCGCAAGGCCGATGGGCGCGAGCGCGACTGGAAGCGCCACTTTCCGCCCGAACAGCTCGGTCGACGGATCGACCTGGTCGACGCCGGTGAGCACGCGCTGGCGCAGCGCGATCGCCTCGAGATCGGCCAGGTTGCGGCGCAGCGTGACCTCCGCATAGGACCCGCCATCAATATAGTCGAAGAGGAAGGGCGGAAGTCGCCGCCGCGCGAGTGCTCTGTAATCGGAAATGGACGCTGCGATCACGATGGACCTGCCGATCAATGTGCGAATGGATCATGTTCGCCACGCGAAGATCTTCGGCCGCGGCGGACGCTATGCCGAGCCCGCATAGCCCAAAACGAACCGCGCTCAATTTCCAAAACCAACAATGATAATTTCCGCCATCGGCGTTGACCGGGCAGCATGCCAAAGCCATGCCCCGATCATGTCCGACTTCCTCTCCTACATGATCGATCAGGGGCACGGCCTTCCGCACAGCCCGCTGAAGGCGCTGGTGGCGCCGCGTCCGATCGGCTGGATTTCGACGCGCTCCACCACAGGCGTTCTCAATCTCGCACCCTACAGCTTCTTCAACATGATCTGCGACAGCCCCCCACTGATCGCCTTTTCCAGCGGCGGGCGGAAGGACAGCCTGAGCAATGCGCAGGCCACCGGGGAGTTCGTCTGGAATTTGGTGACCCGCCCCCTGGCGGAAAAGATGAACATGACGTCCGCCGCCGTCGGTTCGGACGTGGACGAGTTCGATCTCGCGGGACTCACGCCCATTCCCGGGATCGCGATCGGAACGCCTCGCGTCGCCGAAAGCCCCGCCGCGCTCGAATGCAGGGTGACGCAGATCCTGCGCCTGACCGCGCTGGACGGCAGCGAAGCCGACCAATGGCTCACCATCGGCCAGGTGCTCGCCGTCCACATCCGCGACGACTTGATCACGGAGGGCATCGTGGACACGGGGGCCGCGGAGCCGATCATGCGCGCGGGCTATGCGGCCGATTATGCCGCGATCGACCCCGGTTCGATGTTCAAGATGCGTCGCCCGGACGTTGGCCAGGGCTGATCCCGGTCAGGTCACGCGACGGCCGATTCCACATTGCCTTCGGCCGCCGACTCCGACCGATTTTCCCGGCGGATCATCTTTTCGATCTCCCGCCGCACCCGCACCGATGCGACGTCGCTGCTCAATATGGCGGGCCGGAGCGACCAGAGTTCGGCGCCCTCCATCCGTTCGTCCACCGCTTCGATCATGGGATTGTCCTCGGTGACGAAGGCGGCGGTCTGCGCGGTGCGGATCATCTCGGCGAGTTCGCGCTGCTCGGGGCCGAACACGCCGCAGGTGCCATAGAAATAGTGGGTCGTCCGCTCGGTTTCGGGCGTCAGGATGTGGACGGCGACATCCTCCGGCTGCTGCACGGCCGGCGCGCCGGGCGGAACGGCGCCATAATCCAGCCGCATGGCGCTCGGCGCCATCCAGACGATGTTGGTCCACTGATCACAAGGCCGGCCGAACAGCGCGCTGTAGATCGGCGCGATGGTGCCCGGCATCCACAGATCGGCATGGATGGCGCCATTCTCCTCGTGGACGTTCACCTTGTGACCGCGCATGCTGTCGTTGCCGAGGGTGCCGCGGTGCAGATAATTGACGTGACTGAGGTCCATCAGATTGTCGATTTCGAGCAGGTAGTTCGCCCGGACGTGGAGATGGTTGCCGATATTGGCGCACTCGCCCGGGTCTTCGGGAATGCACGACAGATCGGCGATGCGATCCGGATCGGCGAGCGCGGCCTCCCCCATCCAGATCCACAGGATGTGATGCCGCTCATGGACCGGGAAGGTCCGGACCTTCGCCTGCGGGGGTATCGTTTCTCCCGCGGGGTTGTGGACGCATGCGCCGGCCGAATCGAACCGGAGCCCGTGATAGGCACATTCGACCTGGCCATCGGCGAAGCGCCCCATATGAAGCGGCGCGAAGCGGTGGGGGCAGCGATCGTGCAAGGCGACGACGCTGCCGTCGTCGCGGCGGAACAGGACGACCGGGATGTCCAGGAGCCTGCGCGCCAGCGGGCCTTCGCCCACTTCGGAAGACCAGGCCGCCATATACCAGGCATTCATCGCGTAACCCACAACGCCCTCCTCGACACTATCGTCTATTATTCGACACAATAGTAGCACAGGCTCTCGGGTCGGCAAAGAGGCCGCCTCACCGCCAGTCGGAACAGGCCGAGGTCTGGCCAATGCCCGGATTGAGCGCGTTGCAGGGATCGAGCGCCTGATAAAATGCGGCGAGCGTGGGTTTGGCGGGATAGAGATGCCCGACGTTGTGCTCGGCGGGATATTCCGCGCCCCGCGCGTCCAGCAAGGTCAGCATCTCACGCTCGAGCGCATGCGGGTCATGCCCGGCGGCGACCAGATAATCCTGATGGAAGACCTGGCAGAAGAAATGACCATAATAGAGCTTGTGGGCGATCCGCCCGTCGAGCTTGGCCGGCAGTTGCTCGACCCAGTCGGTCGTGTTGCGCGGCAGGGCGATGTCGAGCGCCACGATATCGGCGATCTCGCGAGAATGGACCGCCCGATAGCGCACCGCCGCTCCGGCCACGGCGAAGCGATGCAGATAGGCCTTGCGCGCTTCGTCGGCCGTACATTCGAACATGCCGGAGTGGGCATGATCGAGGCGATCGGCGAAATATCGGCGCGCTTCCTCCACGCCCGCGCCTGCCATCTTGAGGATGAGATGATGTTCGAAGCGATCGCGAAACGCGCGCATCCGCGCCGGCAGATGCTGCGGAAACAATCGGCTCGCGGCCTGCAGCACGCGATCGCTGAGATGGATGCCACCCAGCCCGATCCGCGCCGTGAACGCATCCACCCACGCACGCGCCGCGAACAGCGCCGGCAGGCGCTGGGTACCGAGCCTCTCGATCGCCAGGAAAACGTCCTTCCCATAGACGGCGGCGATGTCGAAAGCGGTGCGGTGGATATATTCGCCGGTCACCGGCAGCGCGGCGAACTCCGCCAGCATGTCGCGCCGCAGGCTGGTGAACACGGCAGGATCGTTGGTGCCGACGTAGAAGGTCGCGCTGTCGCCATCGTCCGGGAAGGTATCGAGACGCACCGCGAAGACAATCAGATGGCCGGCGCTGCCCGAGACGTCATAGAGGCGGCCCGGATCGGCATTGAAGCGTGCGGGGGTGGGCTCGTCGATCTTGCGGACATGCGCGGCATAGCCGGTGTCCGACGCCTGGCGCCCGGCATCGTCGCGAATGTCCGCGGGGTCGTAGCGTTCCTCCTCCAGCCGGGCGAGCATCTCTTCCGGATCGTCGCCCAGGTCGATGCCCAGCTGGTTGACCAGCGCGAGCCGCCCATCCGCCTCCACCCGGGCGTAGAGCGCCCATTCGGTATAGGCCGGCCCGCGCTGGACCAGCGCCCCGCCCGAGTTGTTGCAGACGCCGCCGACCACCGATGCGCCGATGCAGGAGGAACCGATCACCGAATGGGGCTGCCGCCCGATCCGCGACAGCGCGCCTTCCAGCTCGTACAGCGTCGCCCCGGCCAGGCAGATCGCCTGATCCCCATCCCTGATCAGCCGCACCCCCTTGATCCGCCGGGTGCTGATGATGACCACCGGGCGATCATAGCCTTCGGCTCTGGGCGTCGACCCGCCGGTGAGCCCGGTATTGGCCGCCTGCACGATCATCACGATGTCGGCCGCACGGCAGCGCAGCGCCACGCGCCATTGCTCGACGAGGCTGCCTGGCATCACGACGGCGAGCACCGGCCCGCCGCCGAAGCGATAGCCGGTGCGATAGCGGCTGGTCTCGCGATCGCCGGTCAGGACATGACGCGCGCCGACCATCTGCCGCAGATCGGCGAGGCATGAAGCGTGGTGCTCAGCCATCGGCCATCAGCCTTTCCCACGGGCGCGAGCCGCGGGTCAGACCGTCCATTCCGGCGGCGTCCGGAAAGCCTCCCGTACATGATCGATAAAGGCGCGGGTCTTGAGCGGCAGGTTGCGCCGTTCCGGATAGACCACGTAGATATGGCTGGCGATGATGCGCAGGTCGGGAAACAGCTCGATCAGCCGGCCCGCCTTGATGTCGTCATAGACCAGGAAGCGCGACAAATGGCCGACGCCGAGCCCGTCCAGGATCGCGCGGCGATAGACCTCGCCGTGGTTGATCACCAGATTGCCGGTGACGGATACGAACTCGCCATTGTCTCCGCCCTTGATCGGCCATTTCGCCGTGCGCGCGGTCTCGTTGGCGAGGATGCAATTGTGGCGCACCAGCTCCTGCGGCGAAGCCGGGAGGCCGTGTTCCTCGATATAGGATGGCGCGACGCAGAAGGTGCGGATGTTGGGGGCGAGCTTCACCGCGATCAGACTGGGATCGAGATTGCTGCTGATCCGGATGGCAACGTCGATCGCATTGTCGATCATGTCCAGCGTGTCCGGCGTCAGCTTAAGATCGAGGCTCACCTTCGGATAGCGCGCCAGGAATTGCGGGATGATAGCCGGCAGATAATAGGCGCCGAACGTGGGGCCCGCGGTGACGCGAAGCTTGCCCTGGGGCTCGCTCTGATATTCGCCGAGCTCGTTCTCGGCCTCCTCGACTTCGTGGAGGATCGTCAGGCAGCGCTCGTAGAAGCGCCGCCCGAGCTCAGTGATCGACAGCTGCTTGGTGGAGCGGAGCAGCAGCTGGCCCTGCAACCGCTCCTCCAGCAGGGAGACATGCTTGCTGATCGTCGAGGGAACGACATTGAGGCGATAGCCGGCCTCCGAGAAGCTGCCGCATTCGACGACCGCTACGAAGGCCCTGAGCGCGCTCAGATTATCGATCGTCGACCGGTACAGCCCGCTCGCCTCACTCCTCACCATTTCGCCGCCTCCGCCGCGCTCGAGGTCGATCCTCACCTGGCGTTGTCTAGCGGTTCTTCAGAAAAAATCGAGCCGACGGGCAGTTTCATGTCGAGGAGCCGTCCGACCGAGCAGACGTCGCGAAAGCGCGTGACCTGGAACAACGCGGAGATGGCCACGGCTTCGCTCGTTTCCGACGCCAATGCGGCGAGCGCGGCCCGCGCATCGTCGAGGCGGTCCGCGAGAATGGCGAGTGCGAGCGCGCGCGCATGGTCCTGCGCTGGCGTGAGCACGCCCTCGTCCGATCGACCGACCAGAGTGGCAATCCAGGCGCGGTCGAGACCCAGCTTCAGCGAAAGCCGCTCATGCTGGATTCGCTCATAAGCAAAGCCGAGCTCGGTGCAGACGGTCAGCGCGATAGCCTCGTTCAGGTCATCGGGCAGCGCACCCTTCAGCGCCCCGCTATATTGCATGAAGCCCGTCACCACGCCTGGCGCGTGTCCGACATATTGGAAGAACTCGCCGAAATAGCCGAGACGGTCGACCGTCGGCTGCAGCATCTCGCGCAGCTTCGGGTCTACCTCGTCGAGCGACAGGGGGCGGATCGTCGTCATGGCAAATCCCCCGGTCTCAGCTGTGCGCGAACTCGGCGATGTTGGTCTGGAAGCCGATCTGAGTGCCGAGATTCTTGATCGGATCCTTCATCGTCTCCTGCCAGATCAGCGATTCCTGCGCGATCATCAGGGGATGGTCCTGGATGGTCAGCGAATAGAAGCCGTCGGGACCGGACGCGTGGTTGTGGATCGCCCAGCCCGGCGCCGAGAGCATCAGGTCGCCGGCCTTCCATTCGAGCTTGTCGCCACTCACCGTGCTGCGCCCCGAGCCTCCGAACCAATAGTTGATCGCCGCCGAACTGTGGCGGTGCGGACGATCGACGATTCCGCCGGGATAGGAGGCGATCGACGCGAAGAAGCTGTGCGTCGTGCCGTTGCGCCGCTCGGTGGCCGGATTGTAGAGGATATAGAGGCGGCGGCCGGTATAGCCGTCGCCGATCATGCGGACATTGGCGAGCTTCGGCTCGACAACGCGCCACGGCCACACCAGCGCCTCGTTGGTCACCGTGTCCGGATCAACGAGATGTTCATAGGGCATCAGGAAGGCGCCGTCGTCGATCGGGACGATCGGTGCGCTGTCCTTAGCGCGCGGCCCGGCACTGCCCTCTTTGAGCGACCGGAACCAGTTCTCCTCCTCGCCGATCGCATCCGCCTGCTCGGCATAGAACACCATCAGTTTCTCGAGCATTGGCCGG
Source organism: Sphingomonas sp. Root720 (assembly GCF_001428605.1). GTDB lineage: Bacteria > Pseudomonadota > Alphaproteobacteria > Sphingomonadales > Sphingomonadaceae > Rhizorhabdus. Next base: position 879,819 of record NZ_LMID01000011.1, on the reverse strand, counting down.
TTGGAGAAGGTCAGCCGCGCTTGCAGGTCGGACCCATGGTTGGTGTAGACCACCGGATGCATCGACGGCGTGTTCCAGACGTCGCGCTCGACGAAGTCGATCGTCTTGCCGCCGATCCGGGCATGGCCCTCGCCGCGGATGTTCATCGTCACCGAGGCTCCATTGGACCGGCGGACGACGGTGCTTTCCCCCGGCTTGAGCACCTCGATCCGCGCATCGATGCCGGGCGCGAGGCCGAGCCCCGGAGCGGTGGCAAGCGGGTGGACCAGATTGACCGATCGAACGCCGTTGTCGGGCCGCGCCTCATCGGCAAGGCGCTCGATCTCGCCCTCGATCTCTTCGCGGCGAATGATGACGGAAGGCCAGGTTTCCGGCGCTTCGGGTTTCTCACCAGTGACATCAATCAGTCTCGCACGGCCGTCCATCGCACCATCTCCTCTCATATTTCCATAGGCGCGGCGGTCGCCGCGCGCCATTTCGGCATTACCCTGCTGGGCTGATCGATGATCAGACCCACGCCGCGATCCTTGGCCCGTTCGTGGGCCATCGTCGCGACCGCCAAGTCGGACAGGCCGCTGCCCATCGGCTTGAAGAAGGTGAAGGCGGATCCCGCCGGGCGGGTGACGCCGTCGCGCAATATCGCGCCGAGCGGACGCACACCGCTCCAGCCGTCCGCGCCCTCGCCGAAATGGTCGCGCAACTCGCGCGAGCCGCGCTGGGCATTACCGAGGCTGTCGACCACGACGAGGCCGCTGCCCCGCAACACGTCGCGATGGCATTCCGCCTGGGCCGGCAGGATCGCGCCCGCCGCGATCACCAGCGCGCCGGGCGCGAGCATCCCGGCCGTGAGGAAGGGCTCGCTCGACCGCGTGATGAGCGTGACCAGCGGCACGCCGTCGACCGCAGCCTCGATCGTCGGACTGTCGATCACCTCGATGCCGAACGCTTCCCGCGCCCGCTGCACGAAGGCGGCGCGGGGTTCGGCACGACGGCTGAACACCCGCAGGCGCCGGATCGGCCGCACCGTGGTGACGGCGGCGACCTGGGTCAGCGCCTGCGCGCCGGTGCCGATGATCGCCATCTCGTCGGCCTCCGGCGGAGCCAGGAGATCGGCGCCCAGCCCGGACACGGCCGAGGTGCGGATCTGGCCGAGCGTGGCCGCCTCGAGCACGGAGAGCAAACGGCCGTTGCGCATGTCGAACAGTGCGTAGATGGCGGTCGCGCCCGCGGCGGTATGCGCCCAGGTCTTGAAGCCGGCGAAATGCTCGTTCGGCATCATCGAGCCGAGCGCGTGCATCGCGCCGCCCTCCCAGGTGCCCAGCGCCTTGTCGACCGTCCTGGCAATGCCGTCGGCCTCCTCGACGAAGCCCACGCGCAGCGCCGCCATCGCGTCATTGATGTCGACAAGGTCCGCGACCTGCGTCTCGGTCAGCCAGCGCAGCGGACCACGTACCGGGGCTGCGCTCACCGTGCGGCCTCCGCTCCGGTGGAGTCTTCGCCGACGACCGCATTGCGCAGCAGGCCCACGCCTTCGATCTCGACCTCCACCACGTCGCCGACGCGCAGCCATTTGGGCGGGTCCCGAAAAAGGCCGACGCCATCGGGCGTGCCGGTGGAGATCACATCGCCGGGCAGCAGTTCCGTGAAGCGGGTTATGTAGGCGATCAGCGCGGGCACGCCGAAGATCAGCTGCGAAACGCTCTCGTCCTGCACGACCTCGCCATTCACCCGCGTCACCAGGGTCAGCTCCGACGGATCGGAGACCTCGTCGGTGGTAGTCAGCCAAGGCCCAACGGCGCCGCTGCGCAGGAAATTCTTGCCTGCCGTCGCCTGCCTGGCGTGGTTCTGGAAGTCGCGCACCGAATTCTCGGCGAAGCAGCTATAGCCGGCGACGTAGGACATCGCGTCCGCCTCCAACACCCGCCAAGCGCGGCGGCCGATGATCACGGCAAGCTCGCCCTCATAGTCGAACTGTTCGGAGTCGGACGGAGCCAGCACCGGCTCGCCATGGCCGACCTGGCTCGATGCGAACCGCACGAACAGCGAGGGATGCTCCGGGATCGGCGTGCCGGTTTCGGTCAGGTGGCCGCGATAATTGAAGCCGACGCACAGGATCTTGTCGGCGTCCGGGATCGGAGGGAGGAAGCGGACCTGGTCTGCGGCCACGACGGTGCCCTTCGCATCGCGCAGCGTGTCGATCCTACCCTCGGCCAGCAGCGTGCGAAGACTGGTCCCCATTTCGGGCGGCAGGAGGACGAGATCGCCCCCGTGCTCGCGCGCCAGGCGCTGCTGTCCGTCGTAAAGGCATGTGGCCAGCCGCATCCGATCCTCGTCCCATTGTTTCTCGAACGCAGATTAGGGCGGCGGCGGCGGCCATGAACAGGCGGTGCGATTGCAATTCTGTCTTTCCGTTCTGGAAAGCCGGAACTCAGAACCGACGCATAAATGGAAATTCATCGCCCTCGCAGATCGGCGATGCGGATGGTGCGGACCTGATCTTTTCCAATTTGGAATGCGATCCCTGCCCGGAGGAAATTGCTCAATTGCGCCAGCCTCTGCACTGTCCGGGGAACATAACCGGTGATAACCGACGAGAGGTCATATGCTGAAAAGCTGGAAGGACGATCCCCGCGCTGCGACGAATCCGCTGTTCGGGGATAATAAACTGAAACTGGGGCTGTTCGGGCTCAACGGGATCGGCATCAGCATGACGAACGTGCCGGAGGCGCCCAACGCCCGCTGGTCCGAATCGGTTGCGGTGTCGAAGCTCGCCGACGCGGCCGGCTTCGAGGCGAACGTCCCCTATGCCCGCTGGCGCGGCTATCATCCCGAGGATCCCACGCATCGCAGCGGGCTCGCCATGGATCCCTATACCTGGGCGGCTGCTACCAGCCAGGCCACCGAGCGAGGCGGCGTGTTCGCGACGTCGCACGTGCCCACCATCCACCCGATCGCCGCCGCCAAGCAATGTGCCACGATCGACCAGATCTCCGGCGGGCGTTTCGGCCTCAACGTCGTCGCGGGCTGGAACAAGCCCGAGCTCGACATGTTCGGTGCCGCCATGCGCGAGCATGACGACCGCTACGATCAGGCCGCCGAGTGGATCGAGATCGTCCGTCGCCTGTGGAGCGAGGACGACGAGTTCGACTATGAGGGCCGCTATTACCAGATCAACAAGGCGGTAAGCTTCCCCAAGCCGCTCCAGCGCCCCTTTCCGCCGATCATGAATGCCGGCGGCTCCGATCGCGGCCGGCTGTTCGCGGCCAAATATGCGGACATGGCCTTCGTCATCGTCAAGTCGGAGGAACCCGAAGCGATCCGCGCCGAAGTCGATCTCTACCGCACGACCGCGCGCGAGGAGTTCGGCCGCGACATCCAAGTATGGACCTATGCCTATGTCGTCCAGCGCGACACCGAGGCCGAGGCACGCGATTATCTGAAGCATTATGCCGTCGACCATGGCGACGATCGCGCGCTGGACGGCTGGATGGAGCTACAGGGCATGCACACCAAGCTGATGCCCAAGGACGTGATGGAACAGCTCCGCTTCCGCTTCAAGGCGGGCAATGGCGGCTTCGAGCTGGTCGGCACCCCGGACCGGATCACCGCGCGGCTCGAAATGCTCTCTTCGGCCGGCATCGACGGCGTGCTGCTGGGCTGGGTGGGGTTCGAGGACGGCATGCGCCGCTGGATCGACGGCGTCTCGCCGCTGCTTGTACAGGCAGGCCTGCGCGGCTGAGGAGATCGTCATGTCGCTTTCTCCCTCCCTGATCGAGACGCTGGCGTCGCGCCTCCACGAAGCCGAAAAGAGCCGGACCCAGATCGGACAATTCTCGCTCGCGCATCCCGAGATGACGATCGAAGACGCCTATGCGATCCAGCACGCGTGGATCCGGCAGAAAATCGATGGCGGCCGCCGGAGCATCGGCCACAAGATCGGCCTCACCAGCCGCGCCATGCAGCGCGCCGTCAACATCACCGAGCCCGATTATGGTGTGCTGCTCGACGACATGTTGTTCCATGACGGACAGACCATCCCGATCGAGCGGTTCATCGAGCCGCGAATCGAGGTGGAACTCGCCTTCATCCTGCGCGAGGCGCTCGAAGGCCCCGGCTGCACGATCTTCGACGTGCTGAACGCCACCGACTATGTCGTCCCCGCGGTCGAGATCATCGACGCCCGCATCCAGCGAATCGATCCCGAGACCGGCACGACGCGAAATGTCCTCGACACCATCTCCGACAATGCCGCCGATGCCGGCATCGTCCTGGGCGGGCGGCCGGTGAGGCCCGATGCGATCGACCTGCGCTGGGTCTCGGCGGTGCTTTACCAGAATGGCGCGATCGAGGATTCGGGCGTGGCCGCCGCGGTGCTGAACCATCCCGCCAACGGCCCGGCCTGGCTCGCCAACCGGCTCGCGCGCTTCGACGTGAAGCTCGCGGCCGGCGAAATCATCCTCGGCGGATCGTTCACCGCACCGCTGTTCGTGAAGCCCGGGGACAGCTTCCATGTCGACTATGGCCCGCTGGGTTCGATCGGAATGCGGTTCGCATGAACCCCTTCAAGGAAGCAGTGGCCGCCGGCCGCCCACAGATCGGATTGTGGCAGGCGCTCGCCAGCCCCTATACCGCCGAGATCTGCGCGGGCGCCGGTTTCGACTGGCTGCTGATCGACGCCGAGCATGGCCCGAACGACCTCCCGCTCGTCCTCCAGCAGCTTCAGGCGGTCGCGGCCTCGCCGGTCGAACCGGTCGTGCGGCTGCCCGTGGGCGATCCCGTCCTCATCAAGCAATATCTCGACCTGGGCGCGCGCAGCCTGCTCATCCCCATGGTGGAGAGCAACGACCAGGCGGCGCGCATGGTCGCCGCCACGCGCTATCCGCCCGAGGGCATCCGCGGGGTCGGCTCGGCGATCGGCCGCGCCAGCCGCTGGAACAGGACGCCGGGCTATCTGCACCAGGCACAGCAGGAGATCTGCCTGATGGTCCAGATCGAGAGCGTCGCCGGTCTCGACCAGCTCGAGGCGATCGCGGCCACGCCCGGCATCGACGGCGTGTTCGTCGGGCCGTCCGACCTCGCTGCGGCGCTGGGCCATCTCGGCGACCCCGGTCATGCCGAGGTGCAGCAGGCCATTGAGGATGCGATCGCACGGCTGAAGGCACGGGACATGCCGTCCGGCATGCTGATCGCCGACGAGAGGCTGGCGCGCCGTTACCTGGAGCTTGGGGCGTGCTTCGTCGCGGTTGGGACCGATGTCACCATTCTGGCGCGGGGCGCCGAGGCGCTCGCCAGGCGTTTCGGCGCGGGGGGCGCAGCACTGGCATCACCGGTCGATAAGACCTCCGTCTACTGACGCCTGGCTCGCCGCGGGCGCCGCGCCCCGGTCCTCCTCCAAGATCCGCTTGGCGAGGATGCGCCGGGCGCGGATGCCGCCGGCATCGGTCGGAAGGATCACAGGGCGCATTTTGAGCAGGTCGCGGTCCCGAACCCGCGCCTGCTGCGCCTCGAGGATCGGCTTGTCCTGTTCGCCGAAACCGATCCGCTGCCATTCGCGGACCCGCTCGTCGACCTCCGGATCGCCGACACCATAGTCCCGGCTGTGCGCGTAGAAATAGTGGCAGGCGCCCGGACGCTCGGGCGTGACCAGATGCGCGCTGTCATTGCCCATGAGATAGGCTTCGGGCTTGGCGGGCTCAGTCACCCGCGCGGTGAGCTTGACCAGCGAAGGCACGCTCCAGCGCGTTTCCATGGTGACGTCGATCTGCTTCTCCGCATCCATAATGCCGGCGAAGAATGGCGCGGGACGGCCATTGGGAAAGGTGATCGCGCGGAAGACGTCTTCGCCTTCCTGCCAGGTCCGATGTTCCAGACGCGGATAGGCTTCCGAGGCCTGATAGTCGCGGTGGACGAACTGCACATGGGTCAGGTCGGTGAGATTGTCGATCGCGAGCTGATAGTCGGCATGGGCATAGGTATAGCCGGTGACCGTGGCGCGGGCGGGATCGGTCAGGAAACCGAAGTCGGGGATCAGCTCAGGATCGGCCTGGCCCGGTTCCCCCGTCCACACCCAGATCGCGTCATGGCGTTCCGCGACCGGGTAGACCCGCACCCGGGCGGCCTCGGGCGGATCGCCCAGGGGATTGAGGACGCACCGCCCCGAGCCGTCGAACCGAAGGCCGTGATAGGCGCATTCGAGCACGCCGTCGGCCACGCCGCCGCGGCTGAGCGGCACGAAGCGGTGCGGGCACATGTCCTCGAGGCCGACCAGCCCGTCCTTGCCCCGGTAGACGACGATCGGCAGCTCGATGATCGTGCGGCCGAGCGGCGCGGCGCCGATTTCGTCCGCCCAGGCGAAGACGTACCAGCAATTGCGGAGATAGGCCTGCGCGCTCATTCCTGCACCGTCTCCGCCGCCCGGGCGGCGGCGCCAGCGCCAGCGCGGAAGGAAGAGCCGACATGCTCCGCGGGAAGGCGTCCGTCGGTGCTGGGGAAGAATTTCTCGCGCATTGAACCCTGCCGATAGGCGGTCTTGTAGGCACCCCGGTTTTGAAGCTCGGGCACGACCAGGTCGACGAACGCGGTCAGCCCGCCCGGCTCGACGGTGCGGACGAGGTTGAAACCGTCGATATCGGCCTCGTCACGCCAGCGGATCATCTCATCGCAGACCTCGTCGACCGAGCCCACGAAAAAGGCCTCGCGTCCACCGACCTTCGCGAAGGCGCCAAGATCGCGGACCTTCCATTCGCGGCCGCCGCTCTCCTTGGTCATCGCCTCCATGATCGACTGGATGGCATTGCTCTCGACATAGGTAATGGGATCGTCGGGGGCATATTTCGACAGGTCGATGCCCAACCATTGCGAGAACATGGCGAGATTGCCGGTCTCGTCGCTGTAGCGGGCGATGTCGGCCTCGATCTCGCGCGCTTCGGCGCTGGTCTCGGCGACGATGACGGTCGCGGCGTTGAAGACCTTCAGGCTGTCCGGCCGGCGGCCGGCTTTCACCGCTTCCTCGCGATAGGCCTGAACCGTCTTCTTCGCGAACGCGATGCTGTTGGTCGACATGAACGTCGCCTCGGCATGGCGTCCGGCAAAGACCCGCCCGCGCGTCGAGGCGCCTGCCGCGTAGATCAGCGGGGTCCGCTGCGGCGACGGTTCGGCGAGATGGATGCCCTCGCAGTCATAATGGGCGCCATGGTGGCGGACGGCGTGCACCCTGGACGGATCGGCGAAGACACGCGCGGCCCTGTCCCTCACCGCCGCACCGTCCTCCCAGCTTCCTTCCCAGAGCTTGTACATCAGCTCCATATATTCGTCGGCGATGTCGTAGCGGGCGTCGTGCCCAGTCTGCTTCCCGGCGCCGACCGCCTTGGCGGTGCTTTGTAGAATGCCGGTGACGACGTTCCAGGCGACACGCCCCTTGGTAAGATGATCGAGGGTCGAAAAGCGGCGCGCCAGCAGATAGGGCGTTTCATAGGTGGTGTTGCCGGTGATGCCGAAGGAGAGATTCTTCGTCACCGCCGCCATCGCCGAGACCAGCATCATCGGGTCGTTGTTCGGCAGCATCGTGCCGGATCGGAGTGCCGCGTCCGGCGTGCCGCCATAGGCATCGTTGGCGCCGAGGATGTCGGCCAGGAACACGCAGTCGATCAGGCCCCGTTCGCACAGCTTTGCCAGGTCGGTCCAGAAATCGAGATCATTGTAATCGAGACCGTTGGAAGCCGGATGCGCCCACAGCCCCGCCCAAGACTGGGTCGGAGCCGCCATCGAAAATGCATTGATGGCGATTTCCTTCGCTTCCGGCACGCGCCTCTCCTTTTTCGCTTTTCCGCTCGGGAAAGGATCATGGACCGAAGAGACCTTGCGGGCAGGCAGATTCTGCGTTCCCGAGGCTCAAAGCATTTTTTCCAGTTCGGAATTTGCTTTCGCGCGAGGAGCGGGGAGTATCGGCCAGACGCCCGGGATATCCGGCGCTGCCGAGGAGAGGTCCATGATCGAAGCCGCAAGCACCGTACAAGGCCGCCTGTCGGGTATTCGATCGCGCAGTGGCAGCGCTTTCCTTGGCATTCCCTATGCCGCGCCCCCGGTCGGGCCGCTGCGCTGGCGGCCCCCGCAGGCGCCGCCGACATGGCAGGGCGTTCGCGCCGCCGACCGCTTTTCGCCGGTCGCGCGGCAACCGCTTCCGGCGTCCAACTCACTCTATTTTCCAGGCGACCTGCCGCAAAGCGAGGACTGCCTCACGCTCAACGTCTGGACCAATGCCGAAAGCCGCTCCGAGCGCCGTCCGGTCATGGTCTGGTTCCATCTCGGCGCCTTCATCTTCGGCTCTTCGCGCGTGCCCGCCAAGCCGGACGGCCCTCCGGTGTTCGACGGTTCGCACTTGGCCGAAATGGGCGCCGTGGTGGTGACGGTGAATTATCGGCTCAACCGGCTCGGCTTCCTCGCCCATCCATGGCTCACCGCCGAAAGCGAGCATGGCGCGTCAGGCAATTACGGCTTCATGGACCAGGTCGCGGCGCTGCGCTGGGTGCGCGACAATATCGCAGAATTCGGCGGCGATCCGGACAATGTCACGATCTTCGGCGTTTCGGCGGGGTCGGCGAGCTGTTCGCTGCACATCGCCTCCCCGCTGTCCCGCGGCCTGTTCCAGCGCGCGATCGCCAGCAGCGGCGGGTTCATGGCGCCCGCCGCGAAGGACAGCGGCGTGTTCGACCGGCTGCTGACGCTCGAGGCGGCGGAGAAGCGCGGTACCGCGCTGACAGACGCGCTGCAGGTCGGCGATCTCGACGCGCTGCGCCAGCTGTCCTTCGAGGATATCCTGATGGCGCCAGTCCCGCCGACACCAGGCCCCTGGGTGATGGACGCGCTGGGCGGCAGCTTCGGCGAAGGCGTGTCCGACACGCAATATCCGATCGTCGACGGCTATGCCCTTCCCGACAGCCCGGGCACGATCATCGCCGCAGGGCGGCACAATGATGTCGGCCTCCTCACCGGCTCGACCCTCGACGACGATACCGGCCTGCCGGGCATCGAGACGCTGGCGGAGTACGAGGCCTATGTCCGCGGCGACATGGGCTCGCTGGCCGACGACGCCCTTGCGGTCTACGCCGCGAACGACGACGCCTCCGCTTATGCCGCGAGCGGCGACATGATCGCCGACAGGGTGTTCGGCTGGAACAATTGGAGCATGGCGCGCGGCCTTGCGGCCAACGGCAGCAAGCCCGTCTTCTATTATGACTGGACCCAGATACTGCCGATCCCGGACATCTATATCGAGCGCCGTCGCGGCGCCGCGCACGGCGCCGAAATGCCTTATGTCTTCGGCACGCTCGCCGCCTATGACTGGCCATGGGCGGATGCCGATGCGACGCTGTCCGACATCGTCTCGCGCTACTGGTTCAACTTCGCCAAGACCGGGGATCCGAACGGCGAAGGCCTGCCCACCTGGCCCGCCTTCGAGGGCGAGGACGGCCCCGCCATGCAGATGGCGCACGCGCCGGAGGCGGATGTCCCGACGCGCCGCGACCGCTTCGCGATCCTCGACCGATATTACGGCCGCTAGAGGGCGTTTAGCCTTCCAGGGCGACGAGGCGGCGGATCGACCGTTCCGGCCGCAGCGTCGCCCAGGATATGATGCCGCCGATCAGCGTGACGGCCGCGAGTACCAGGAAGGCGCGATCCCAGCCCAGATCGCCCTGGACCAGGGCGCCCGTCACCAGCGGCGACGGGATCGCGGACAGCGTCACGATCGAGAAGATGATCGTCACCAACCGGTTGCGATGTGCCGTCGGCGACACCTCGCTCAGCATCGCCGCGCCGAGCGTGAAGATCACCAGCGGCAAGGCGGTCCCGATCGTGACGAGCACGACCGCGAGATGCGCGTCCGTCGCCATTGCCGCGCCGATGAAGGCGGCTGCGCTGATCAACAGGCACGATGCCATCACGATGCCGCGCGCGGCGCGTGACGTCGCGCCGGCGCGGAGCATGCGCTGCGACCCGAAGGCGATCAGCAACAGCAGCAACGCCTGGACCAGATAGATGGCCGACAGCACCCAGCCGGATTCGATCAGGCCCAGGCCGAGCCGATTGCGTACGAACAGGGGCAGCCACGCCACCGTGAAGCCGACCACCCAATAGGCCGCGAAGCCGGCCACGAAATTGCCGATGACAGACGGGTCGGCCCAGAGATCGCGCTGACGGATAGGGCTGGAAGACCCGGTGGCGGGTCCCACCTCTCGATGCGCGGCTTCCGGGCCATCCGCCGAGAAGCGCAGCCAGAGGACCAGGATCACGAAACCGGCGGCACTGCACGCCAGGAACGCCGCACGCCAGCCGAAGCCGGCGATGATATAGCTCAGGATCGGCGCGGCGAGCAGCGATCCCACCTGCGATCCGAACAGCGACAGCGCGGTCGGCATGTTGCGCTCGGCCGGCGCAAACCATTCATGGCACGCATTGATCGATGTCGGCGTACCGGGCCCCTCGCCCATGCCGAGGATAACGCGTCCCGCGATCAGCGTCGTGAAACTCGCCGACACCAGCACGGGCAATTGTGCGAGCGACCATATCACCAGCAGCACCGCCATGATCGACCGCGGCTTGAAGCGGGGCGCAGCGAAGAGCGCGACGAGAACGCCGGTGACCGCGTAAAGGCTGAAGAAGGCGCTGGCGACCAGCCCATAGCGTTCGGACGTCAGATCCAGCTCGGCCATGATCGACGTGGCCGCCACGCCGACCACGGTCTTGTCGAAATAGTTGAGCATCTGCGCGAGGAACAGCAGGAACACGATCAGCCACGCCGTCCTGCGCGATTGCGCGGCCGTCCGGCCCTGCATGTCGGTCACATCGCTTCTCCCCGAAAACAGTCCGGCCGCCGCCTGCATGAAACATGCGGACGGCGGCCGAAACGGGTGGGACCGGAGTCCCCGCCCCGCGGTCAGGACATCAGAACTTAGTGCCGATCTCGACGCCGAAGGTCCGCGGCGGGGATACCGCGCCATGGACCGGCGAACCCAGGATCGGCGTCGAGACCTGGCCGCTGGTCCAGGTGTCCTTGTTGCTGATGTTGCGGGCATAGGCGGTCACGTGCCAGCCAGCGTTGCTGGTGTAGGTCAGGAAGGCGTTCTGCTTCACATAGCCCGACTGGGAAATCATCTCGACATTGTCGGGCGTGAAGTAGACGCGGGTGGTGAACTCCAGCTCGCCGCGCAGCGACAAATTGCCGTTCGGCATGTCCCAATTGTAGGTCGCCGCGGTGTGGCCGCTGAAGGTCGGCGCGTTGTTGAGCTTGCGGCCGCTGAAGTCGATCACGCCCAAGGCGGGCAAGGCGCCCGCCGTCGGAGAGCAAATGCCGGCCGGCGTCTGGAACGCCACCTGAACCGACGACGGTCCGCAATATTCCCGATAGCGGGCGTGCAGATAGGAGGCCGCGACGTCGAGCTGGAAGTTGTTCGTCGGCGCGAATGTCACCTCGGCCTCACCGCCGTAGATGCGGGCGGTGGCGGCGTTGGTGGTGAAGACCGACGAGCCGATGACCTGGGCGACCTGAAGATTTGAATAATCATAGTAGAAGCCGCCCAGGTTGATGCGCAGCCGATTGTCGAGGAGCGTGGTCTTGATGCCCGCCTCATAGTCGGTAAGCTTCTCGGGCTTGAACGGCGGAGCCACCGCGGTGACGTCATATCCGCCCGATTTGAAACCCTTCGAATAGGTCGCATAGACCAGGGTGCGCGGATCGACCTGATACTGGATGCCGAACTTCGGGGTGGTTGACGAGAAGGTCGTCGAGTCCCGATAGCTGACCGCGGGCTGCGGTGTCTGCGGCGTCCAGGGGGCGGTCAGGCTGAAGCTGTTGTTGAGCGCCGCGCTCTTCTTCTCATGGCTGTAGCGGATGCCGGCGGTCAGCGTCAGGCCGTCGGTGGCTTCGTAGGACAGCTGGCCGAACGCCGCCTTGGCGGTCGTCTTCAGCGTGCCGCCGATCTCGACAAAATCGACATAATAGTCCTGGTCAGCGGGGATGGGCGGTATGCCGAAGATGGGTCCGAAGAACCGCTGGAGGGCGGAATATTTGAACGGCGACACACCCGGGTTTGAGGCGTCCTTCTCATGGAAATAATAGACGCCCCCGGTCGCATGGAGACGGTCGGTGTTATAATGGAACTGCAGTTCCTCGCTGAACTGCTTCGCCGGCTCGCCCGCGACGTAGAAGCCGTTCGCGGTGCTGCCATCGTCGAGCGGAGTGAAGGTCCGCGAATCCTGGTCGCGATAGCCGGTGATCGACTTCACGCCGAACGGGCCGCTCGTCCATTCGAGGATGCCGGTGACCGCCGAGGTGCGCAGGCGGAATGCCGAATCCAGTGGCGTGACGGTGTTCTGGCGATCGGTGGTGACGAAGCCGCCCTGCAGCAGCGACAGGATCGGCTGGCCGCTCGTCCCGGGCAGCGGGATCAGGCCGGCCGAGCCTTGATAGTGAAGCGCCGCGCCGCGATCGCTCTCCTTGAAATATTCGCCGATGATCGTCGCCTTGAAGTCCGGCGTCGGTTCGAACACCAGCGTGCCGCGAATGCCGCGCGCGTCCTTGTCGGCTACCTCGTTGCCGGTGGTCTCGTTGCGGCCATAGCCATTATGCTTGTCGATGAAACCGGCGACGCGGATACCCACCGTCTCTCCGAGCGGACCGCCGACGGCGGCCTCGGCATTCACCGCGGCATAGTTGCCGACGGTGAGCCGCCCATAGCCCGACCAGCTGTCGGTCGGCCGGGTCGTCGTCATGTTGATGGCGCCGGCGGTCGCGTTGCGTCCAAACAGCGTGCCCTGCGGTCCGCGCAGCACTTCGAGCGACGACAGGTCATACAGGCCCGTCAGTTGCGCGATCGGGCGCGAAACATAGACATCGTTCAGGTTGAGTGCGACGGCGCTGTCGGCGCCAGGCACGAAGTTTGCGATGCCGATGCCGCGGATGGTGATCTGGGCATAGCCGTCGGTTTCGCCCATCTGCATGCCGGGCACGAGGCTCTTCACGTCGATCAGGGTGCGAATCTGGGCCTTGCGCATCGAATCGCCGCTCAGCGCGGTGATCGAAATCGGCGTCTTCTGCAGATTGGTGGCGCGCTTCTCGGCGGTGACCACGATCTCCTGCAGCCCCCCCACGCCGATATCGGCGGCATCTGCTGCCGGCGCGGCGTCGGACACGGCCTGCGCATGAGCGGCGCTGATCGCCATCGTCGACGAAGCGGCCATGAAGCAGACAGCCGCCATCGTTCTGAAAGAAGCCACAGGCATCCCAGTTCTCCCGGATAATATGCGCGGTAATCCGCGCTTTTGTTGAGATCAGGACGGAGACGACTTCTCCACCGCGATCGGTTTATTCTTCGCTTTTAACGCCAGCGAAGCAGTGCGAAACAGTCACTTCGAGCAAATTGTCTTTTCCAATGTGGCAAGCGCAAGCGGCCCCTACTCGATACAGCCCACTCAATGTGCGAGCGCGAAACCACTGACCGATGTGAACGCGTTTTCGGGTGCGATCCCGGTGTGCACTGCGGTCAGACAGGACGGACAGAAGTATTGCTGCAGCGTCACCGGCTCGTCGATGAACTGGTCGGGCGTGGCGCGCATGCTCGGCCCCGCCGCCCGGCTGTCGATCGAGAGGCTCGCCAGATGGAGATGCTGTTGATCGTCGCTGAGCTGCTGGCCGCAATGGCGGCAGGTGACGATGCCGCCATCCTCGCTCTTGATAAGGAGATTGTCGTCGAGCAGATGGCCATGCCCCTGATGACGGACGTCGGGAAGCCCGGCCGGCGCCACCGATGCGCTGCGCCGCTCGGCCCGTATCGTGTCGCGGCGCCGACTGGTGCCCACCGCATCCACGGCCCCTGCGGGATCGAACAACACGCCGTAGAGCAGGCGCGCGCCTTCGATGCTGACGAGACCGTCCTCGACATCCTCGGCCACCGCCTGCGGCTCGCGCAGCAGGGGATCGCCATAGCCGCCGCCGCCCTGGCAGTTCAGATACAGCAGATCGCCGGGCTCGAGCATGGTTTCCGCGAAGCATTGGGTCGCCTCCGCGGTGCCGGGCAGTCCCTCCAGGCTGGTCGGCATCCGCCCCGCCTTGAAGCTGTCGGTTACGCCCGCGCCGTGGACGATCACGTCATAGCCGAGGCCGCCGGGATAACCGCCCGCGAGGCCGGGGCTCTGCGCGGTCGCCTTGCCGGACGACGCCAGCCCCACCGACGCCGGGATCGACGTGCCATGCGGGGTCAGCGCGATGGCGGAGCTTGCCCCGCCGCGCTGGCGCCCGGCGCCGCCGGTGTCGACCTCTTCGCGGCGCCACAGAACCAGCAGCGGATAGAGAAGTTCGGTGATCTCCGCATCGGGCACCCGGCCCATGGGAATGCAGAACAGGCCGCCGGTGCTGATGCCGTCCTGCGCGGTGCGCGCGCCATAGCCGCCCGCGACGCTCTCCATCACCACGTTGATGAACGGGGTCGGCTGCTCGTGGCGCTCGTCGATGCCGGCGATGCACGCGAAATTATAGGTTCCGCAGCAGCTCGCCTGTACATTCTTGCGCAGTTCGACGCTGCGGTCGAGCATCTGCGACAGGGTCTGCGAGACGAGATTGCCGATCGTCCAGCCGGTGCCCAGCGGCGCGCGGTTTACGGCCGCGGGGAAGGTGGCGTTGGCGAGCGTTCCCTCCGGCGCGATGATATCGAAGCAGCGCATCAGGCCGCCCACCGACCAGGGAATGTCGCCGGCCAGCATCGGCAGGAAGGCGAGCATGATGCCGCCACGGCAGCCGCCATAGGTGCAATTGATCACCCCGGCCTGCTGGTCGGTCCCGGTGAAATCGAAGAGGAGGCTGTCCCCCGTCTTGGTCATGGAGAGCTGTACGCGGTGCGAGACGCGATCGCCCTCATACGCCTGGTCCTGATAGCCGGTCGCGGTCCAGGTGCCGTCGGGTGCCTGGCGCAGCTTCTCGCGCAGCCGCTGCTCGGCGTCATTCATCATCCGCTTCATGACGGCCTTCACGACATCGGGGCCATATTGCTCGATGACGGCGAGAAGGCGCTTGCGGCCGATATTGTTGGCCCCAACCTTGGCGCGCAGATCCAGGCCGATGATCATCGGAACGCGCGAGCGTCGAATCCACACGTCCATCACGTCGCGCTGAAGCTCACCGTTGCGGACGATCTTGACCGGCGGGGTGGGAAGCGATTCGGAGAAGACGTCGACATTGCCGATAGGATGCGAACCGATCACCGAACCGCCGAGATCGGGTTGGTGACAGATCGCGCTGGTCCAGGCGAAGAGTTCGCCGTTGTAGAAGACCGGCTGGTAGACCAGCACATCGTTCTGATGAAGTCCCCCACCGACCCACGGATCATTGGTGAGGAACATGTCCCCTTCCTCGATCCCGGGATTCTCGGCGCGGTTCTGCAGCGTCCAGGTAAGCGCGAGGTCGATCGCGCCGACCAGCATGGTGTTGTAGAGGCCGACCTGGACCTGCTGGCCCATCTCATCGTTGATCGTGAAGTCGAAGTCGTTCGCGTCGGTGACGATCGGCGAACCCGACATGCGCTTGAGCGTCTCGCCCATCTCGTCGGTGACCGACCAGAGGCGATGGCGCACCACCTCATAGGTCAATGGATCGAGCGCATCGATCTGCTCCTGGGTCACGCTGTGGACCTTGAGCTTCGGTGGAAGCGAGCGGCGGAGCACCTCCGGATCGATCGGACGGCTGGCGAAGATTTCCGAACCGGGGATCATCAGGCAACACTCCTCTGCGTCGGAAGCTGGACGACGTTGCTTCGCGTCTGGATGCGTAGATTGCCGAACCGATCGATCTCCCCACGCATGCCGCCGGGGATCACGACCGACGTCGTTGGAACCTGGATGACCGCCGGTCCGTGGATGATGTGGCCGGCGCGAAGCTTGCGATAATCGTAGACGGGCGTGGTCACGAAGCCCTTGCGGCCGTCGAGGCAGACCGGGCGCTCGACGAGCAGCGCCGACGACGGGTCCTCGGAGGGCGCCGCCTCGAGTTCCTCGAAGTCGGGATCGACCTTGAGCACGCCGACGCCACGGACGCGGAAGGTGATACCATGGACGCCGGCCTCGCGAAAACCAGAGCCTTCGCCATAGAGCCGCGCATAGCGGCGTTCGAACTCCTCGACGCTTCCGGCCAGCGCGACATTGTCCAGCGTCCCGGACGCGACCGGGGTGGTGACCTCGCCCATCTGCAGGCCATAGCGCATGTCGAGTTCGCGGTGCAGCTCGACCCGGTCGAGCGGGATGCCCTGACGCTTCATGGCACCGAGCACTTCGGCTTCGAGCCGTTCGAAATTGGCCTGGACGCGCACGGGATCATAGGGCGCGGTCATCGGGTCGGAATGTTCGCGCACCAGCACGATGTCGGAAACCGCCAGACCGAAGGCCGAGAAGGCCGACGCCACCGGACCCAGTGGCACCACGACCTCCAGCACGCCGACCTCGGCCGCATAGGCCGCGCAGTGGGCCGGGCCGGCGCCGCCGAAGGCGTAGATGGTGAAGTCGCGCGGATCATAGCCGCTTTCGACGACGATCTTGCGCAGCAGGTCGCCCGTCTGGGCGTTCTGCACCGCGTAGATCGCGGCGGCCGCCTCCTCGACGGTCAACCCCAGCGGTTCCGCGATCCGGCTCCGTATCGCCTCGATGGCGAGATTCTTGCGGATCGGGCGCAGTCCGCCCAGCAGACCGGTCTCGGGCAGGATGCCGAGGACGAGGTTCGCGTCGGTGTTGGTCGGCTCGGTGCCGCCAGCGCCATAGCAAGCCGGCCCTGGCACGGCCTGCGCGGAGGACGGACCGACATGGAGGTTGCCACCGCTGTCGAGCCAGGCGATGGCACCGCCACCCGAGCCGATAGCCTCGACGCGAAGCGAAGGGACGTTCACCGGATGCTGATTCACGATCGTCTCGGACGAACGGACCGGCTCACCGTCGACGATCAGCCCCGCCAGGAAGGTGGTGCCGCCGACATCGGTGGCGATCACATTCTTGTGGCCAAGCTGCCCGGCGAGCTGGACGCAACCCACCACGCCACCCGTCAGCACCCCGCCGATGGTGGTGATCGCGGACGCCGCGGCCTCGCTCGCCGCGATCGCGCCGCCGGAACTCTGCATGACGAGCAGCGATCCCTTGAGGCCTCTGTCGCGAAGCTTCCCCTCCAGTTCGGAGAGATAGAGTGCCAGGCCCGGGCCAATCTGCGTGCTCATGATCGTGGTCGAATGGCGCGCGAACTCGCGGATGCGCGGCGACACTTCGGACGACAGCGCGACGTAGATGTCGGGGTCTTCCTCGCGGATGATCTCGCGCAGCCGCTGTTCGTGGACGGGATTGCGGAACGCCCAGAGCAGCGATACGGCGATCGCGCGCACGCCCTGCGCCAGGATGTCGCGAACGACCTGTCGCGCCTGGTCCTCGTCGAGCGTCACCACGACCGAGCCCGCCCGATCGATCCGCTCGACCACCTCGCGCGCCAGCCGACGCGGCACGATGCCGCGCGGCTTGGACTGGCGCATGATGTCCTGGACCTCATGCTGCGGCTTGCCGAGATAGCGGCCCTCGACGTTCATGATGTAGATCGAATCCCGGTGGCCCATCGTTGTTATGAAGCCGACGTCGGGCACCTTGCGCATCACCAGCGCATTCAGGGACGAAGTTGTCCCGTGCGAAATATAGTCGGTATCGGCGAGCAGCGCCTCGGTCGACAGTCCGAGCTCCTTCGCAAGGATCTCGACCGCCGCGACCACCCCTTCGCCATAATCCGGGGGCGTGGAGGGCGTCTTGGCGGACACCATGCCGCCGTCGTGTCCAATTGCGACGGCATCGGTGAACGTGCCTCCCACATCGATGCCGATCACATGGCCCATTACCGAATCTCTCCAAGTCCGAGTCTTGTTATCGACTCTGATGTCGATAAATTGACGAATACGTTGATCCACGTCAATGGAAATTGACGCCTTTCGCGCTACGCGGTCGCCTCCGTAAAGCGGCTGACGCGGTCGCTATAAGCCAGGCTCTGATCATAGGCGTCGCGCACGTCGCGCTGTCCGGCGACATCGACGATCGCGTCGAAATGCTGCGCCACTGCGTCCGCGGTCAGCGCGTTGGGCGGCAGGAATATGCCTTCGGTCTCGGCGATCGTCGCGCGGGCGAACACGCCGCCGCCGGCGCACAGGATGACCCGCGACGGCGCCTGTTCACTGGCGAGAAACAGCACGCCGGGCGTTACCGCTTCGGGCTGCAGCCGTTCGATCGATTGTTCGGGGAACAGGCCCTGGGTCATCGCCGTCGCGGCACTGGGCGCCAGCGCGTTGACCCGGATCCCATATTTCGCGCCCTCGATATGGAGGACGTTCATAAGGCCGACCAGGCCGGCCTTCGCCGCGCCGTAATTGGCCTGGCCGAAATTGCCATATATTCCGGAGGCCGACGTGGTGAAAATGATGCGCCCGTAGCTACGCTCGCGCATGCCGGCCCAGACCGCCTTAGCGCAGTTCGCGGAACCGATGAGGTGCACGTCGATGACGCGGCGGAACTCGTCCATCGTCATCTTGCCGAACGACCTGTCGAGCAGGATGCCGGCGTTGTTGACCAGGATGTCGACACCGCCCCACCGTGCCTCGGCGCGTTCGACCATCGCCGAGACCTGCGCAAAATCGGAGACGTCGGCTCCGTCGGTGAAAGCCTCCGCGCCTAGCGCCTCGATCTCCGCGACCACCGACTGCCCCGCCGCGCTCCCGCGCTCGGGTCCGATATCGTTGACGACGACGTTGGCGCCGAGACGCGCGAAGCCGATCGCGTGGGACCGCCCGAGCCCGGAGCCCGCCCCGGTGACGACGACCGTGCGCCCCTGAAAGTCGATGGTCATGCCGGAATCGTCCCGTTCGCCGCAGCGACGGCCTCGTCCTTCAGCTTCTTCGCGATGATCTCGCGCATGATAGGCTTCGAGACCTTGTTCGAGCTCGTCATCGGCAGGTCCGCGACGATCTCGATGCGTTCGGGCCACTTGAACTTGGCCAGGCCCTGCGTCTGCAGATATTGCCCGACCTCGTCGAGGCCCGGCGGCTCCGCGCCTCCGCGCGCGACGATGAAGGCGCACATCCGCTCGCCATAAAGCGGGTCGGGCATCGCGACGCAGGCGACCGCGCCCACCGCCGGATGCAGGATGAGAGCTTCCTCGATTTCGGAGCAGTTGATCTTCTCTCCGCCGCGATCGACCACGTCCTTCACCCGGCCCTCGAAGACGAGATAGCGTTCGCCGTCGATCGTCAGGAAGCGCATGAGATCGCCCGATCGGTAGAAGCCGTCACCGGTGAACGCCTCCCGGTTGCGATCCGCCGCGTCGAAATAGCCGCGGATCGTGCAGGGGCCACGGACCAGGAGTTCGCCGGTCTGTCCGTCGACGACCTCGACCTCGGTGCCGGGCTCAACGATGCGAAGCTCGTCATAGGGCGAGGTCGGGCGGCCAAGGCTGTGAAGCTGGGCCTCTTCCGGGTCGCTCGGCCGGGCGAAGGCCAGCAGGCCCTCCGTCATGCCGAAGATCGGGATGCATGGGGCGCCGATCATCCTGCGCATGCTCTCGGCGCTGTCGAGGATGATGAAGCCGAAGACATTGTCGAAGCTCAGCCGGTCGAACGCGCCGATCTCCGCGAGGCGGACCAACTGGACCTTCGCGATCGCGATCCAGGTCGGCCGACGCTCGGCCAGGACGCCTTCGATATCGTCCAGTGTCGGCCCCGTCGCAATCGCCACTTCCCCGCCCAGCATCAGCGCGGGGGCCCAGTAGCAGGCCATAGGCGCGTTGTGCATGAGGGGGTTGGGGGTGAAGGAGACCATGTCCCTATCGAACCCCAGCCAGTCGATCACGCTCTGCACGGTGTAGCGATATTCGTTGCCAAACCGCGGGATGATCTTGGGAATGCCGCTGGTACCGCCGGACAGCTGGAACAGCACGACCTGATAGGGATCATGCTCGATCGCATCGACCAGCGCCCGGGCGGCGGCGGGGTCCTCGGCGGCGATCAGATCGCCGAAGGACAGGATCCCAGGCCTATCCGCCGGGCCGCGCACTGTGAGCACATGCGCAAGACCGGGGATGTCCGCGCGGAGCCCGTCGGCGAAATCGGCCAGGTCGAATTTCGGATCGTCGCTGTGGATGAAATGCAGCTTGGCCCCGCCATGGTTCCCGAGATAGCGGATTTCCGCCTGGCGGTGCGCGGCCAGCGCGCAGATTGGGATAACGCCCAGCTTCAGGCAGGCGATGAAGGCGTAGAGCACCTCCTTGCAATTGCGGACCTGGAAGAGCGCGCGGTCGCCCGGACGAATCCCGAGCCGATGCAAAGCGGCGGCGCCGCGATCACTGAACTCGTCGAGTTGGCGATAGGTGACCTCGATGCCGGGCTCGGAGATGGCGACGCGGTCGGCATTCGCGGCGAAGCTTCGGCGGAGGGCGGCGATGAACGTCTCGTCGGTCAGCACGCCCTCACGGACATAATGTTCGAGATCGGCTGCCGGCATGTATACGACACCCGGAATCGGATTCTTCACGCCCGTCATCGGACTTCCTCGTTCGGCTCGGGTTGTTTCTCCACGGCACCGGCGCGGATCAGCGCCGCGCGCAGCACCGGCGGCACCGGACGCGCGCGCCACGCCGCCTCCTCCTTGCAGACCAGATTCATCTCGACGTCGAAGACGGCACGGTCCCCACAGGTGCCGGCGAGCGCCAGCGTGAAGGTGGTCTGGCCGACGCGCAACGGCGTCACCTGGAACCGGACCATGTCGTCCGGCCAGAGCGGCGAGCGGTGGACGAAGGATGCGGCCTTCATGGGCGCGGTGACGCCGGCGAATGCGCCATTGAGCGCCCGATGCCGATAGAGATCGTAGGTCCACAGCGCGAAATCGTAGAAATTGCCGGCAAAGACGACGCCGGCAGGATCGCAGTCCTGAAACCCCACGCGTCGCTGCGCGATGAAGGGGGCCAACGACACGATGCCGTCGATCGTCTCGATCATGATGCGCAATCCAGCTGGCCCCGGTTTTCACGATAGAGCTTCGCGAAGCCGGGAGCGTAGGTCTCGAGCCGGGCGGCATCGACGCGACCGGTGCGGGTCAGGAAATCATAGCTGAAGTCCAGCACGGTCTGCGACATCACCGTCTCCATCCGCTCATACCATTCGAAGCTGCGTTCCGCCGCCTCCCCGAATTGATCGCGGCCGGACTTCCGGAGCGCGACGAACTGGTCGAGGATATCGGCGACGGATGCCGCATCGAGGGTAGCCTCGAACAGGGCCAGGGCGTCCTCCATGGCGAGGCGCGTTCCCGATCCGATCGAGAAATGCGCGCTGCGCAGCGCGTCGCCGATCAGCACCATATTGCCGTGACGCCAGCGGGCATTGGTGACGGCGGGAAACTGGCGCCAGATCGAGCGATTCTCGATCAGGGGAGCGCCCTCGAGTTCGGTGGCAAAGACCTCCTCCACCAGCTGCCGGCGCTGCTGGTCGTCCATGTTGTCCATGCCGGCGGCCTGCCAGGTGGCGTCGTCGCATTCGGCGACGAACGTGCTCATGTCCGGCGTATAGGCGTAATAATGGGCCACGAAGCGCCCCCCCTTGGTATCCCGAAAGACCAGCGCGTTGGGCGACATCGCATGGCCGACGCCGTACCAGGCGAAATGGTTGGTCAGCACCCGCGTCTGCGTTCCGAACGCGGCCGCATGTTGCTGTCGGAGGGTGGAATTGATGCCGTCGGCCGCCACGACAAGATCGTAGCCGTCGAGTTCGGCACTGCTCGCGATCCGCGTGTCGAACGCGATATCGACGCCCAGTTCGAGGCAGCTGTCGCGCAGGATGGCGAGCAGGCGCAGGCGGGCGATGCTGCCGCCGGGCTTGGCATAGTCGATGACGATCTCTTCGCCGTTCAGATGGATTTTCTGCGCGGTGTCGAACACCATCGATTCCGAAAGCCTGCGGGCGACATCGCGGTCCGCATCGGCGATCTTGCCGAGTGAACTTCCGCCGAGCGTGACACCGAAGCCGAAGGTCGCGTCCGACGGATTCTGTTCGAAGATACGGATGACGGCAGCTGGATTATGCCGCTTGTAGAGCCTGGCGAAGAACAGGCCACCGGGGCCTCCCCCCACGATCGCGATCTTCATTTAGCGGGCCCCTCTCCATCGGCGACGATCCGCACCCTGTCACGACCGAATTCGGCGATCCTGCCGTGGACGCCGCCGGTGAAGGCTCCGTACCAGATGGCGGGCTTGAACCCGAGTTCCTTGCGGTCGAACAGGATGTCGCCGTCGCTCTCGATCTTCAGATATCCGAGCCCTGGCTCGGTGACGCGATAATGGGGTTTCGTGCGCGCGACATCGGCCAGCGCGCGGAATTCGGGAACGTCGAGGACATAGATTGCGGGCATGATCAGGCGGCCTGTGCCAGACGGGCGGTGACCAGGTCGGCCTTGCGGCGCCACACCGTCTCGACGTCGGCGACCGGCTTGCCCGTCTCCTCCTCGATGGCGATGGCGGCGGCGAGCGTCAGCTCGGCGTCGAGCCCGTCATGCTCGTTCATCTCGCGGACCTGCCAGGTGAACTCGATCATATAGCCGTTGGGATCGGTCACATAGATCGACTCGATGATCTCGTGGCGGACCTGCAGCACGTCCAGGCCCTGGCCCTCGAGACGTTCCTTCCAGGCCAGCAGCTCCTCCCGCGTCTCGACGCGCCAGGCGGTGTGGACCGACTTGTAGAGCCAATTGTCGAACGGCAGCGCGTCGTCCGGTCGGGCCGTGCCGAGATAGTAGAAGAAGGCGATGGTGCTGTCGCATCCCGAGCCGAAGAAGAGGTGGATGAAGTCGGGATGGTCTTCCGGACCCCAGCCGACCGCCGAGATGGCATGGACGATCGGAAGGCCGAGGATGTCGTGGTAGAAGTCCACGGTTTCCTTGAGTTTCCAGGTAGGCCTTGCGGTGTGATGCACACCGCCAAGGATCGTCGGGGTTCCGGACATCGTCATCTCCTCAGGCCGCCGTGTTTGCGAGGGGGAAGTGATCGCCGAGCCAGCCGCACAGATGGGCGCCGACCTGGACCTTGGGATTGGGCGTGTCCTCGGACAGCGGACGGCCATGATGATCGCCGGCGAACGCGGCGCGGCTCTTGTCGGTGGCGCCCACCATGTCGAACAGCGCGTCGACCTCGCTCGGGAAGGTAGAGTTGTCGCCGGTGAACTCGATCAGCAGCGTCGGCTGCTCGATCGCCGGCGCGCATTTTGCCATCGACGCGTTCGAATGGATGCCCGACCAGGTCGAAAGCCAGCTTTCGGGCGTGCAGACGCGGCCGAAGCCAATGCTGCCATAGTTCGACGCGAAAGGATTGGCGCCCCACAGCGACCCGGCATGGCGTTCGGACGGATCAATCGACAGGTCCCAGCAGCGCAGATCGGCATCCGTGCGCCATATCGGGAAGATCGGCGTATGGGCGGCGCGCGCCTCGTCGCCGCGGCGGCCGGTACCCGATTTCAGGCGCTGCCGCGCTTCGGCGCGCTGGCGCACCTGATCAAAGGCGAACGCATCGATCTTCTCGACACGCTGGCGCTGCGCGGCGCGATAGCGGGTCACGAATTCCGGCGCGTAGCGGGCCTGCCCCTCTTCAGCATAGCCATTGGCCACGTCGAAGGGATCGAGCGCCGCATCGATCGAAAAGGCGTCGCCCTCGTCGGTTACCGACGGATCGAGACCGTTCATGAGCAGCGCGCCCTGACCCAGATGCGCCGATACGAATATGATGCCATCGGGCACCGCCAGGCTCGTATCGGACAATTTGGTCGGGCGTCCGCCCGGTGTCCTGGCGATCCGCCGCGCGGGCGCGAGCAGCGCCTGCTGGTTGTAGAGCGCCCAGAGCGGGCCGCCGCCGGAATTGCCTAGGGCGACGATCTTCTCATAGCCGCGGCCCCGGAGGAAGCCCATCGCCGCCGCGAGATCGTGCAGGGCGATCTCGTGCTCGAGGCGGATGTCGTTGCCGGTCAGGCGCGGCGCCTGGAGGAAGACGGCGACCCCGCCGGCGACCAGTTCCGCGGCGAGGTAATGCGGCACCAGATGTTCGCGCGGGTGCGCGATCACGCAGACGGTGCGCTCTCCCCCGGCGGCGAGGAGGAATCCGCTGACTGTCTGGCCATCCTGCGTCCTGAGCGGATGGACCGAGAGCCGCGCGCCGGCCGGAAGCCGGGACGGGTCCCAGAACGCGCCGCGCAGGCCTGCGGTGGAGGTGCGAGCCATTGCGCGACTCAAGACGCGGCGCGGGGCGGGGACCGGCGAGCGTAGGCGCCGCTGAGCAGCGCTCCCGCATCCGGCGCTACCGTCTCGAGGCCCAGTTCCTCCAGCATTCGAAAGGTGGTGCAGACCGCCGAGGAGATTACCGGCTTTCCGATCGCGTCCTCGACGAGCTGGATGGCGGGCAGCGACGGCATCTGCACGCAGGCCGAAAGCACCAGGACATCGGCCTGCGACAGGTCGATCGTCTTGGCGATGTCTATCAGCTTCAGCGGATCGAGACGGCCGACCGCCAGATTGTCCTCCACCTCGAGCGAGACGCGATCGACCACGGTGAACCCCTCCGCCTCGATATAGTCGGCCACGACCTGGGTGAGCGGCTTCATATAGGGGGTGATCATCGCTATCTTCCTGGCGCCAAGGGCGCCCAGCCCGTCGATCAGCGCGCCGGCGCTGGTGACGACCGGCGCCGGATGGCCGTTTTCGACCGTCCGCCCGTGGAGCCGTTCCTGGGACTGGCGATGATAGCCATGCCCCATGCTCATCGTCGCGACGAGGCAGGCATAGCCCAGCACGTCGACGCTGGCGTCGGAAAGCTCGAGGGCACAGCGATCGGAATCGCCGTCCATCGCGGCAAGCTCCTCGCGCGTCACCTTCTTCATGCGCATGCGGCTCGAGTGGAAGGTGAACCGCTCGGATGGCCGGATCGCCTCGCGACCGCGCAGGATCGCGGGGATCTCGGTTTCCATGGTCGTGTTGGAGCTGGGGACGATCTGTCCAACCCGATATGTACCGCCGCGCATCGCGTCGCCCTCCACTAGTTTTACTATTTTGTCGAAAATACAACGATAGCGTCGAACGTCAAGGGATTCGACGCGGGCGTCGATTTTTTTAATTGACCGCGCCAGTGACTTGCTGATTGAACGGGCCGGTATCAGGGAGCGCGGGATGGCAGTAACGGAAGGCAAGAAGCGGAGCGCCGGAGCGACGGCCGCGAAGACGGTCCCTGCCGCCAAGTCGCGCGCCGAGCCGTCCGGCCGCCGGCGGCAGCTCGTCGATGCCGAGATCTACAATGTGGCGACCGAACTGTTCTCGACGAAGGGCTATGGCAGCACATCGCTGCAGGACATCGCCGATGCGATGGGCCTTAGCCGTCCGGCCCTCTACCATTATGTCCGCAGCAAGGAGGACATCATCGCGAAGCTGGTGGCCGAGTTCGCCGAATCGCGGGCGCACGAACTCGCGGCGGTCGTCGCCAATGCCGAGCTGACGGCGACGGAGAAGCTCAGGCGGGTCGTCATCCCCACCGTCCGCAACGTGGCCGAACACCCTCAGCGCTTCCGGTTGCTCGACAGATGCGAAAATGAATTGCCCGAGGAGCTCTTCAAGAAGCATCGCGCGGCGAAACGCGCGGTTCGGGACGCCTTCGTGGCGGTCGTGACCGAGGGGGTGGCTGCTGGCGAGTTCCAGCCGATCGACCCCAGCACGACGGCCTTCTCGCTGATCGGCATGTGCACATGGGTCGCCTGGTGGTTCACACCCTCCAGCCCGGCGGATATCGAGACAACGGTGAGGTCGATCGCCGACCTCGCGGTCAACACGGTGACAGGCGCGCCAACGACCGCTTCCAAGGCGCAGGCATCCTCGCCGGTCGAAGCCCTGCAGTCGATCCGCCGCCAGGTCGAAGCGCTCGAGATCCAGTTGTCGAACACCCAATAGCGACGGGCGCTATCTCATCATTATGCGATCTACCACCGCCGGCGGATCCGTCCGACCTTGTCACTGGCCGCCGGATGAGAAGTAGCTCAACTCACGAGTGGAATCGGCGAACAGATTCCAGGCACCTTCAGCTCTTCGGCCTGTTGGACGCTGAGCTTGTGTTTGGCGGGCACGACGGCGCGCTTAGTGCGACCACGACAGGTCTGGCTCTACTTCCTAAATCTGGCTCTGTCCGAGTGATTGGTACGGAGACCTGTCTTGGCCATTTGCCGCAGGTTCTGAGCGGCGGCGGCCGGGTGGAACTCATCTCTTGCGCCATTTGGGCCTCGCAGGCGCAGGCGATCCAGCTTCAGGATGCGCTTGAGGTGGGCGAACAGCATTTCGACCTTCTTCCGCTGGCGGCGCGACATGCGTCCATCCCAAGGCCGCCATTCGCAAAAGATCGCGAAGGGAACGGCCCGGTGGAAATCCACCGGCTGTCGCATCAGACCGGCCAGCAAGTCACTCAGGTGACAGATAATGGACAGGCCGTCGTCAGGGTTTCAGCGAGGGTGCGGTCTACTCAGCCGTCTTCGCGCCTGAGCGGGCGGCTGAGCAGCGCCGCGACCAGCACGGTGCCGCCGACGAAGCGGATCAGTTGGACCGTCGAGAAATTGTCGAGCCAGGCGACCTGCCCTTCGAAGATGTCATCGCGCGACGCATAGCCGCCCACCGTCCAGGACAGGTCGGGCGTGCTCTTCGACAGGCGGATCTCCTGCGACAGCGAATTGATATGGCCGCGCGGCGTGTCGCTGATCCGCGCGGCTTCGATCGCCTCCCCGCTGAGCGCCGTGATCGACAAGCCGATACGCGACGCGCTGCCGGAACGCTTTTCGGCGGTGACGACGATCTCGCCGCCCTCGAGCTGGTCCGGCACCTGCGCGGCGGCGGATGGAGCGGCGGCCAGCGCTGGCCCGGCGGCAACGACCAGGCAGGTCAGGGCTGAAGCCGACAGTAATTTCTGGATCAGGCTCATGCGGTGCATCGATTTTTCCCCGTTTCGAGTCTCCCGCAGGCATTTGACAACATGTTGCCCTATGAGCAAACTAAATTTGTCTTGCTGTCTGACAGATATTTTGCGACGCCCTATACGATTATGGAGCGACCGAAATTCACCCTTGAGGCCGGAGGTAAAACCGCTTCTTGCCCGTTCATTCCATTGCCTATTGGACATCGTATTGATAAAACCGTTTTCGGGAGGACCGACCTTGGCACTGAGTAACCCGACCATCGTCCTCATCCACGGGTCCTGGCTCGGCGGCTGGTGCTGGCGCCGTGTCCAGGACGTACTGGATCGCAAGGGCCTCCCCTCCTCCGCGCCGACCCTGACCGGCATGGGCGACCGCGCCCATCTCGGCACTGAAGAGACCGGACTGCAGGCGCACGTCGCCGACGTCATCGAGCATCTCCGCTTCATCGACGGCGACGAGATCGCCCTCGTCGGCCACAGCTACGGCAGCGCCGTCGCGGCCGAGGTCGCGGCGCACCTGCCCGATCGGGTCAAGATGCTGATCGCACTCGATGGCTTCACCCTGGCGCCGGGGGAGTCGGTGTTCAGCCGCCATCCCGAACTGGAACAGGGCTTCGCCCCCCTGACCACGACCGAGCCGCCTTATCTCGTCCAGGCGCCCGACAGAGCTTTTCTGGGCCTGCCCGACACGGCCGACACCGCTCGGCTGATGGAGCGCCTTCGCCCCCTGCCCGCGCTCGCCAACCGCGAGGCCCGCCGGGCGGGACAGGAACCCGCCGGTTGCGCACGCCATTATGTCCGCTTTACCGGCTTCCCCTTCTTCGAGGAGACCGCCCGGCTCGCCGCCGACAATGGCTGGCAGGTCAGCGCGATCGACGCCGGTCACATGGCGATCATCACCGACGGCGAAACGGTCGCCGACCGCATCGCCGCCATTGTCACCAAGGGAGAACGACCATGAGCCGGGTAACCCGCCTCGATCCGCCGACGCTGGCGCCGCCGATCATGGGCCTCTATGCCCAGATCATGGTGGCCCCGGCCGGCCGCCTCGCCTTCATCGCGGGGCAGGTGGCGCTCGACGCCGGTAGCAGCTTCATAGGGGTCGGTGACCATGCCGCCCAGGCCCGCCAGTGCTTCGCCAATATCCGCGACGCGGTAGCGGCGGTCGGCGCGTCGCCCGCCGATATCGTCAAGATGACGATCAACGTCGTCGATCACAGCGCCGAGTTGATCGGCCCGATCTTCGGCGCCGGCCGCGAGATCTTCGGCGACGATTGGCCGATCACCGCGAGCACTTTGCTGGGCGTCGCCGCGCTGGGCCTGCCCGAATGGCTGATCGAGATCGACGCGATCGTGGCACTGCCCGCCGAGGGCTAGGCGTTCGCCGTCGCCGCGACCGCCTTCGGGGTTCGCTCCGCCCGGATCGCGCTTTCCAGCGCCCAGCGGACCATCACCGCGCCCTTGTCGAGCGGCAGGATCGCGGGGCGCAGCGCCCAGAAATCCTCGCCGCCCATCGATTGTTCGATCGCCTGAAGGATCCACTTGTCCTCGCCGTCGAAGATCGCGTGCATGCCTGCCTGGATCTGCGCCGACAGTTCGGCATCGTTCTGGCGAAAATTGCGCCCGGCCGCCGAGAAATAGAGAGAGCTGGTCTCGGTCGCGGGCGTGATCAGATGCGCTACCCGCATGCTCAGTCCGTCTTCGCCCGCTCCGCCGAGTGCGACGATGCCGGCTTCGACACACAGCAGCGCCGCCATCTGCCAGCGCGACGCCGCCCAATGATCGATCGGCTGCTCGTGATCCCCCAGGAACTCGCCGAAAATGAAAGACGGCTTGCCGTTCGGCGCCCAGCTTTCGACCCGCATCCCGTCGCCATCGCGCCAGACGCGGGGTTCGGCGCGGGTCAGCGCCTCGCTCGCCAGGCTGCTACCGTGCAGGACGGTGACATGGGCCGGGTCCATCAGATTGTCGATCACCAGCCGGTAGTCGCAGCCGAGCGGCATATAGCCACGCGCCAGCACCGACAGATCGACATCGTCGAGAAAGGCATATTCGTTGTCGCGATGACGTCGGTCGCGAGCGCCGGCTCCCCATCCACGCCCAGATCAGCTTATGCTGCTCGCGCACCGGAAAGGCCTGCACGCCGATGTCTGGCACCGCGCCGTCACCATGGGGATTGTGGACACGGCGCCCGTCCGGCCCGAAATGCAACCCATGATAGGGGCACTGGATGGCATCGCCGATCCGCTTGCCCAGACTGAGCGGCGCAAAGCGGTGCGGGCAGCGGTTCACCATCGCCCGCGCCTGCCCCTCGACATCGCGATACAGCGCCAGCTCGCGGCCAAGGATCTTGCGCGCAAGGATGGCGTCAGCGGATATCTCGTCGCACCAGGCGACCGGATACCATGCGTTTTGAAGGAACATCCTCTCTCTCCTCCTCTGTTCGCGAACGACGTGAGCGGGGCAGCTGCGGCCACCCCGCCCGGTCATCAGAAGCGGTAGCTGAGCTCCATTCCATAGGTGGAGCCGACCGCCGGGTAATAAGCGTCGATGCCGAGCGGATGGCCCGAGTTGGTGAAGGGCTGATAGTCACCCGTCACCTTCTGGTTGAGCGCGTTCTTGACCCAGCCGGCCAAGTTCCAGCGGCCCTCATCCCCTTCGATCCCGACGCGCAGATCGACCAGGTCGACCGCAGGGCGGCGATATTGGTTCTCGAGATCCCAATAATAGCTGCTGGTGAAGCGATATTCGGGCCGGACGTAGAAGGTCAGGCCATCGCCGATCGGAATCTCCGCGTCGAAACCGACATTGACCGTGTAGCGCGAAATGCGCGGCGGCAGGTTGCCGATATAGTTGATCGCGCCGCCATAGCCGGGCGGCAGAGTGAACGCGGTGACCTTCGGGTCGGTGTGTCCGAAGCTGCCGGTGAAGGTGAAGCCGCGCACGACACGCAGGGCGCCGGCGATCTCGAAGCCCTGAAGCCGGGTCTTGTCGATGTTGATACCGACATTGGTCGCGCCAACCGCGTCGAAAATCTTGAACTGACCGTTCTTCAAATCGGTGCGGAAGAAAGCGCCCTCGATCGACAGGGTGCCGTCGAGCAGGCGGGCCTTGGCGCCGACCTCGTAGTTGGTCGCCACCTCGGCCGCGATGACCGGATTGCCGAAGCTCGATCCGCTGGCGTTGAAATCACCGCTGCGGAAGCCGCGACCGACCGAACCGTAGACCATCAGGCCGGGCAGCGGCTTGTAGGTCAGCGTGCCCTTGGGCTGCCATTTGGTGAAGCTCGTCTTCTTGTCCGCACTCGCACTGGGGAACTGGTGCAGGCTGTCGTCATCGTACCGGGCGCCGATCGCCACTTCGAGGTTGGGCAACAGATCATATTCGACGTTCGCGAAGCCCGACCAAGTCTCGTACCGGTTGAGGTCGTTGCTGCTGGCGATCAGGAAATCGGCCTGGGTCGGCGCGGGCGTGACGCCCAGGAAGAAGGGATCGGCCAAGATGTCCGCGCCAAGCCGACGCTTCGAGCGAACATGATAGCCGCCCACCAGCCAGCGCAGGCTTCCACTGGTCGGCGAAGCCATCCGCAATTCCTGTGAGAAACCGCTTTCCTTCTGACGCTGGTGGACCGCGAAGATGTCGAGCGGGGAGAAGTCGAAGTCCGCAAGGAGATCCTCCCTGACGTTCACATAGGCAAGCACCGCGGTCAGCATGCCGATGCCGGTGTCATAGGTCGCCCGGCCCGACAGATCGTGCAACTTGCGGGGGTTGCTGCCGATCCGGTTGGCATCGAACGGATCGGAACTGATCCGGGGGTTGCCCGAGCGGCTGGTGATATAGCCCGGATCGCGGCCTTTGGCGTCCGAATAGGTGTATTTCAGGTCGAGCTCCAGACCTTCGGACGGCTTTACGATCGCGCGCAGGCGGCCGGTGAAATCCTTCATCTTGTCCGAATATTCGCCGGTCGTGACGTTCTTCACCTGGCCGCGCCGGTCGGTGAAGGAAACACCCGCCAGAACCGAGAGCATATCGGTCACCACCGGGCCACTGGCCATCGCTTTGGCCTTCCACTCCTGACCCCGACCGTAGCCGGCCATGACACGGGCGTCGAAGCTGTCGCCGGGTTTGAGGCTGCTGATGTTGATCGCGCCGGCAATTGCGTTGCGACCGTAGATCGCGCCCTGCGGGCCTTTCAGTACTTCGACCTGCTGCAAGCCGAACTCGTCAACGTTGAACTGGAGCGGGGAGATGGTGAGCACCCCGTCGACGACGATCGCGGCGGGCGGCGGCGAATATTGGCTCTGCCCTTGACCGCGGATCGTCAGGTAATTGGTGCCTAGATTGAGCGCATTGTCGAAGCTGACATTGGGGGAGAGATTGGCGATGTCGCCAACCCCCTCGACCCCCGAGCGGGCGATATCCTGCGCGGTCAGCACCGTGATCGCGATCGGCACCGACTGGACCGACTCGTTGCGGCGCCGGGCACTGACGAGGATCTCCTTCGTCGCCCCGTCGGACTCGTCGACGGCCGGAAGGGCGTGTGTCGCCTGCGCCAGAGCCGGCGCCTCCGCCGCGAAACCGATCGCGAGGATCATCGCCCATGGGGCGACGCTCGCCGCGAGCCGTCGGTTGTGCCGTGAATATCGCATGATGTTATCTCCCTTTTGACCCGATCGCCCTTCGGCAGTTTTCTTGTCAGGCTGTCAGACAGATTACAGCAGATTCCGTGCTTGACAAGCCTCACCGACAATCGAGGCAACAATTCGGTCAGATCGCTCGAAAGCGACGGATTTTCTACAGTGCAGGTTGACGCCGCTCTATCAAATCTGTCAGACAGCCAGACAAATGGAGACAAAAATGGACGATCGATTCTACATGCCTGAATGGCAGGAGGCGCAGCAGCAGATCGGCTTCGCCCAGGCCGTGCGTCACGGGAACATGCTCCGCCTGTCGGGCACCGCCAGCATGGGTGACGGCTTCGTTTCGGTCCATGCGGGTGACTTCGAGGCGCAGCTTCGCCACGTCTATGGTGCGATCGGCAGGACGCTCGATCATTATGGCGTCGGTTTCGAGGCAATCGTCCGCGAGACGATGTATGTAACCGACATGGATGCGCTGGCCGCGGCGATCCCGCTGCGTCGCTCCTTCTACGGTGACGGCACCTTCCCCGCCGCCACTGCGGTTGAGGTCCGCCGCCTCCTGCTTCCCGAGCTTCTCGTCGAAATCGAGGTCGACGCCGCCCTGCCGGGCTGACCGCCCTCCTCCGCATCTGAAAGGCATCCATCATGGCTACCCACGTCAAGCCGGCCACCGCCCAGACGCCGCGCCGCCGCACCCTCGGGCCCCAGGTCCCGCTGGAAGGCGACAACGGCCTCTACACCCAGGCCTGGTTTCCGATCTGCATGAGCAACGATCTCGCCCCAGGCGAAGTGAAGGGCTATCCCTTCCTCGGCGGCCGGGTGGTCGCCTTTCGCGGCGAGGACGGCATCGCGCAGGTCACCAGCGCCTATTGCACCCATCTCGGCGCCGACCTGTCGGTCGGCAAGGTCGTAGGCAACCATGTCCAGTGCGCTTATCATATGTGGGAATTCGACCGAGCCGGCGCCTGCAAGAAGACGGGCTGCGGTGACCCCGCACCTGCCCGCGCCAACCTCTTCGCCTTTCCGACCCTGGAAAAGCACGGCCTGGTCTGGGCCTTCAACGGCGAAGAACCACATTACGACCTGCCCGAATGGCCGTTTCCGGAAGCCGATCTTGTCGTCCAGACGCAGGAATTTCCGGTGCCGATGGCGGTCGATCCGTGGGTGATCTGCGCCCAGACTCCCGACATCCAGCACCTGCTGCTGCTCCACAAGTTCGAAGTGCTGCCCGGCGGCATCGCCCGCGAGGTCGAATGGACCGACCACAGCATGTTCTACGACATCGACGGCATCTGGGGCGGTCGCCATATGCAAGTGCGCGGCGGCATCATCGGCACGTCGATCTTCTTCCAGACCGGAACGCTCGACGGCCGCTGGTTCGGCTTCCTTGCGGCTTTCGGACTGCCTGCGCCGCAGCAAAGCCGGCTGTTCTCGGTTTTTGCCGGCGAACGGACAGAGGACGAAGTGGAGGTCCGCGCGTTCCTGACGGAATGCCACGAGTTCGAGACCGCCATCGCGATGGAGGATTCGGAGATCGCCATGAAGATGCATTTCAAGGTCGGCTCTCTGACCAAGCAGGACACGACGCTCGCCCGCTATCTCGAGATGGTCCGCAACTGGCCGCGCAGCCATCCGTCCGAAGAATTCATCCACTAATCACGACATAGCATCCGACGGAGACGATCATGGCCGAAGACGATCCCTTTCAGATCGCGACGATCGATGAACTGCGCATCCATTATGATGCGCCCAACCCGCTGATCCTGCGATCGAAGCTCGATTTCCTGCATGATCACATGCTGCACTACATGAAGCTCGCGCCGATCGTGTGCATCGCGTCGGATACGCCCAGCGGCCTCGACGCGTCGCCGCGCGGCGGCGAGCCGGGGTTCATCAAGCCGCTCGACCGCAAGACCCTCGCCTTCGCCGACTGGCCGGGCAACAACAAGATGGAGACCTTCTCGAACGTGATAGAGAGCGGCCGGGTCGGCATGTTGTTCATGGCACCGCAGCTAGACGTCTTCATGCGGATCAACGGCGCGGCTATCGTCACCCGCGATCCCGCCGTGCTCGATCGGCTCATCGAACAGGGCAAGACGCCCAAGGCTGCGGTCAAGGTCAGCGTCGAGGAGGCTTATTTCCACTGCGGCAAGGCGTTCCGCCGCTCGGGCCTGTGGAAACCGGAGACCTGGCCCGACACGTCCGGCTTCCCGTCGGTCGGCAAGGTCCTGTCGGACATGGCGAAGATCACCGAGATGTCGGTCGAGCAGCTCGACGCCTTCTACAACCATGGTCTCGAACACGAACTCTATTGATCGGACCGAACGGCCGCACCACTTTCTTCGAGCGGGCACTGTTGTTATGAGACCCCATCGCGAGTTGGGCGCAGGGCTGTAATGACAAAAGACGACCGTCCAAATCTCTATGCCCAGCAGGTCAAGCCGCACTATCTGGTCGACCAAGTCATCACCGCAATCCAGGAATCGATCGACAAGGGCCTGTTCAAGGTCGGCGAGCGCCTCCCCTCCGAGGCGCGGCTGGGCGCAGATTTCGGCGTCGGCCGCTCGACGATCCGCGAAGCTCTGCGGGTGCTCGGTCATCTGAACCGGGTCGAGACGCGGACGGGTTCTGGCTCCTATGTCGTCGATAACAGCCGCTTCGAGCCCGTGCCGAGCGAGATGAGCCTGGAAGAGGTCGAGGCCATCTACGACTTCCGCTACAGGATCGAGGCGCCCGCCGCCGAGCGCGCCGCGCAGCGCCGCAGCCCCGCGCAGGTCAAGAAGATCCGCCGGCTGTTGGAGATCACCAAGAAGCAGGTCGACACGCGCGATCTCGACAAGATCGCGACCGCCGACACCGATCTCCACATGGCCATCTTGGAAACCGCCGGCGAGAGCATCGCGCTCGAAATCTGGCAGGCCAATCGTTCGCGCTGGGAACAGGCGTTGAAATCTCTCGTCAAGCTCACCGGCCCGATCGTCGCCACCAACGCCGCGCATGCGATCCAGATGCTCCACGACGAACTGATCGACGCGATCGAGCGCGGCGACGGCAAGACCGCTCTCCGTCTGGTCCACCGCGACCAGCATGAGGTGGAAATCCGCATCGGCCTTGCCCGGCGCAACGCCGCGCCGAAGCGCAAGAACGCTGCCGCCAAGGCTTGAAGACACAGCTGATCAACGTGTTGCCCAAAAGGCAATAGACTGATAGTCCATCGTCAGGGGTGCGATGCCGCGCCCGGGGGATGCCGGCCAGCGATGATCTACCGCGACTGCGACGAAGGAGAGAGCCGGAGCGGCCCCGATGCCCGCGAACTGGGCGCCAACATCCGCGCCGTTCGCCGCCGCCGGGCAATGACGGTGTCCGCGCTTGCCGACGCGACCGACCTCGACAAAGCCTATATCTCGCGGATCGAGCGCGGTCAGAAGGCGCCCTCGCTGGCCGCCCTGCTCAGCATTTCAGGAATATTGGAGGCGCCGGTGGCGCAATTGCTCGGCGAGACCGTCGACGAAGGGGAGTTGCGGATCCTGCGCGCAGCCGATCGCGGCGCGGTCCCGGCGACGATCAGCGGCAAGCGCCTGGCGACGGTATTGCTCACCCTCACCGACAAGCCCCTCGACCGCGATCCCGAACAGGGGGGCGAGACGGTGATCCATACGCTCACGGGTGCGATCGAGATCAGCCTGCCCGACCGGCGGATCGCGCTCGACGCGGGCGACTGCCTGCTGTTCGAAGGCCATATCCGCCACCGGCTGCGCGCACTGAACGACGCGCCGGCTTCTGCCTTGATCGTGGTGGCGCAGGACGACGGTTAAAAGCGTCGGCGGGCGATGAG
The DNA here is from genome assembly GCF_001428605.1 of Sphingomonas sp. Root720. Lineage (GTDB taxonomy): Bacteria > Pseudomonadota > Alphaproteobacteria > Sphingomonadales > Sphingomonadaceae > Rhizorhabdus. Next base: position 844,319 of record NZ_LMID01000011.1, on the reverse strand, counting down.
CAAGGCCACCGTGCCGAGAGCGGCGGCCGGCAGCGATATGACCGCGATCGCCCTCCCCAGCCCCAGACCGAGATGATCGGTCAGCAGGCCGACCAGCAGCGTTCCGACACTGGCCGAAAGGCCGCAGCACAATAGCAGCGCGGCGATCGAGCGTGCCTGGATGGCGGGCGGCGCGCTCAGCTGGACCGGCACGATGAACAGCGACGCGAACATTGCCGACAGGAAGGCGAACAGCACATAGCAGCCTATCGAGACGTCAAAGCTGGGCGCCATGGTGATCGCCCCCGCTACCGGCACCAGCAGCGCGAGCACCAGCGCCGTGAGCCCCGCGACCGGCCCGACGCCGCGCCGGGCGCGCGATCCGACCAGCGCCACCGCCAGCAAAGCGCCCGCGATCCCCGCGATCATATAGGCCGGCCCCGTGACCCTTCCGACCAACGACGGATCGCGCCCGAAGCTGCGCACCAGATAGCTGGGATACCAGGCCATCAGCGCGTTGTTGAACAGGGCGAACAGTGACGCGCCAAGGAAATAGGGCGCCATCGCCTTCTGTTCGGCGAACAATGTGCCGATCAGACGCAGCGACGGCGCCTCTGCCTGCCCTGACGTAGCGCGCCGACCTGGGGGATCGGACAGGATCACGACCAGCAGGCCCGCGAGCAACAGGCCGGGCGCCGAGATCAGCAGCAATACCCAGCGCCAGGCGTCTTCGCCCGCGCCCATGCCCCGGAACAGCGCCAGCAGCGCCGCTCCGCCGAACAACGCCAGCCCCACACCAGCGAAGGGGGCGAGCATGAACAAGCTGCTCGCCCGCGCCGCCGCCGCGTTGGATCGGCCATCCCGGAAATAGGAGATGGCGGCCGGCGGAAGCCCCGCCTCCGCCGCCGCAACGCCCATGCGGCACAGCGCCAGGATCGCGAAGGAACCGGCAGCGGCCGACAGCATCGACGCGATGCTCCAGATCGCGACGCAGGCGGCGGCGATCCGCACCCGGTTGCCGCGATCGATCAGCCGCGCCACCGGCAGGCCCATCAGCGCATAGACCAGCGCGAAGCCCGCCCCCTGGAGCAGGCCGACCCCGGTATCGCTGATCGCGAAGCTGCGCTGCACCGCCGGCAGCAGCAGGCTCAACACATAGCGATCGGCATAGGAGAAGACAAAACAGAGGCCGAACAGCAGCAGCGGCACGCCGATCGGCCGCTCCTGTTCTGCGGCCGGCTCAGTCATTGCGCGGCGGCGCGATGGTGCGGTCGGCGATCCGGTCGTGCACCCGGTTGAACAGCGGCCCCGCCGCACCGGGATTGCCGCGCACCTTCAACCGGCCGCTGGCGAGCCGCCCGGCGTTGAGCTTCTCGAGCTCGGGCCCGTGGCGCAGGCAGACGCTACGCCAGGCATCGTCGAAGCCGCAGTCGATCTCCAGATCGGCGGTCTCATGCCCCTCGATGCCATAACGGACCGTGACTGCGCCGCGATCAACCTCCAGCCACAGCGCAGCTTCGCCCGCTTCGGGGCGTGGCGCATGGTCGGGCATGTCGATATAGCGCTCGACCACCGTGAAGCGCAGCTTCTGGGCCCGCGCGTCGATCGCGATCGCGGTCGCCAGCTCGTCACGCGCCATCTCCAACCATTCGGGCGACATGAAAGCATGCCGGGTCATCGTCGACGCGACGAACTCAGCCTCCATCGCCCGCGCCGTGATCGCGCTCGGCAGGGCTTCGAACCGCTCCGACAGCTTCCGATAGGCGGGATAGGCGTGGAGCGAGATGCCGAACTGGCGCGCCCAGCCATAGGCGGCGGCGGCATAGATGTCGGCGATGGTCATGCGGTCGCCGACCAGCCAGTCGCGCTCCGCCAGCGCATCCTCGATCACCCGGAAGAAGCTCGCCACGATGGTACGATAGCTGTCACGCAGCGATTCCGGATCGGCGCAATAGCGCTCCGCCCCGGCGAGCATTTTCAGCGCCGGGTGGACATCCGAGTTGAGAAAGCCCAACCATTCGAGCACCCGGCGTCGATCGGCGCTGTCAGGCCTCGGTAACAGACCGCTGTCTGGCGCGAGATCGGCGATATAGGGCAGCACCACCGACGACTGGGTGATCGTCTCGGCGTCGTCGACGACGATTGTCGGCACCTTGCCCAGCGGGTTCACCGCGGGCAGCGGCGATGTCGGCGAGCGCAGCACGACATGCTCGACCCGATGGTCCAGCCGGCCCTCGATCAGCGCGACATGCGCGCAGATCGAACAGCTTCCTGGTGCCGCATACAGATGTATCATCCTGTTCCCTCCGTCGGTGCCACCGGCCCCGTCCTTCAATAATGCCAGTTCAGCTCGATGCCGTAAGTTCGCGGCGCGCCAGCATAGGCTAGAGCGAGACCGAAACTGTCGAGGAACGAGACGCCGCTCTGGATATAGTGGCGGTTGGTCAGGTTCTTGCCGAACAGCGCCAGCTCGACATTCGGCCGCTCAACCTTGATCGCGGCGCGGGCGTTGAGCAGGCCGTAGGCCGGCTGTGCGATCGAGGGCGTATTCTGCGGATCATAATAGGTCAGGCTGCGCCGGCTGTAATTGACGTCGAGCAGCCCGGTGACGCCGTCGCGTAGCGGCGCGTCGAAGGTGGCGCCGATCATGCCGTTATATTTGGGCGTGTAGGCGAACTCAAGGAAGGATACGTCGCCCCTCACGGCATCGAAATACCGGTCATATTTGGCATCGGTGATGCCGCCGCTGGCATAGAGGGTCAGCCAGCTGGTCGGCCGCGCGGTCACCTCCGCCTCCAGACCCTGGATGTGCGACTTGCCGGCATTGGTGGTAAGCTGGAACAGATTGCCGTTCTGGACGGTCATGACCTGCAGCTGGATGTCCGAATAATCGGTGTAGAAGGCCGCGAGGTTCAGGGTCAGTCGCTTGTCGAACCATTGCGACTTGATCCCCGCCTCATAGGCCCAAGCGCGTTCGGGCAGATAGGGATCGAGCGTGCCGAACGGCCCTGCCCGACCGTTGAAGCCGCCACTCTTGAAGCCCTTCGAAGCGCTGGCATAGCCGAACAGCGTCGGCGTGAACTTGTAGTCGACCTCGAACTTCGGCGAGAAATCGTTGAACGTGTCGTCGTTCGACAGCGGACCGAAGAACAGCAGCCCGGTGGTCAGCCGCCGCGAGCTCACCGTGATGTGCTTCTTCTCCCTGGTGTAGCGGGCGCCGACCGTCGCCGAGAGGCGGTCGTTGATGTCCCAGCTCGCATTGCCGAAGGCGGCATAGCTTTTCGTCTTCAGGCCGAGCGACTGGCGGACCGTCTGGTCGAGCGCCGGATTGATCGCGATCAGACCAGGGAAGAAGTTGCCATTGGTGATCTGGTCGACATGCTCCTGATAATAGAACAGGCCGCCCAACCACTTGACCGCGCCATCGGCGAACTGGCCGGAAAGCTGGAACTCCTGACTGACCTGCCATTGCTTCAGGTGATCGGCGAAATTCTCGATGATGAACGGGCTCGCGTCGGCGTCGATCACCCGCTTGCGGTTGATCTCGCGATAGGCGCTGATCGACTTCAGGTTGAAATCCTCATCGCCGATCGTCGCGCGGAAGGAGGCTCCCCAGATGTCCTCCTTGGGCGGCGCAAACTCGCCCAAGGCCGGATCGGACTGGGCATCGTAGGAACCGCGCCAAATGTTGCCGCCGACGGGCTTCACATAGCTGTTCACCGGTCCGATGACGCGGTTAAGCAGACCGTTGATCGTGGTCGGCGCGGTCGCTGTCAGGAAACCGTGATAGGGATCGGATCGGTCGCGCGATCCGTCGATCGACAGCAGCAGTTCCAGGTTTTCGGTCGGCGTCGCGCGCAGCATGAAACGGCCCGACAGGCGATCGGTGTTGTTGGTGCGGGTCCCGTCGAACAGGTTGCGCATGAAGCCGTCATTGCGGACATATTCGCCTGAGACGCGCGCGGCGAGCTTGCCGGTGACGAGCGGCAGACTCAGCGATCCGGCGAGACGATAGGCGTTGTAATTGCCGTAACCGGCCGAGGCGTAGGCCTCCAGCGCGTCGCCCGGCACCTTCGAGGTGAACTTGATCGCGCCACCAATCGTGTTCTTGCCGTAGAGTGTCCCCTGCGGGCCGCGCAGCACCTCAATCGAGCGGACGTCGTTGACGTTGAGCAGCGCCCCCTGAAGCCGCCCCAGATAGACGTCGTCGACATATTGCGCGACGCCCGGATCAGCCGAGGGATTGTCATCGGCCTGGCCGATGCCGCGGATGAAGATGAAGCCGATCGAATTGCTCGAACGGCCAGCCGAGATCTGCAGGTTCGGGGTCTGCCGGCCGATATCCTGCAAATTGGCGATGCTGCGGGTACCGATCAGGGCGGCATTGTAGGCAGTCACCGCGACCGGCGTCGTCTGCAGCGATTCATCGCGGCGGCGCGCGGTCACCACGATCTCGCTCGACAGCTCCGCATCCGCCCCGGTCTCAGGCGCCATCTGCGCCTGCGCCGGCAGGACCGGAAAGACCGCGGCCGCACAGAGCGCGATCAGCAGGGGGCGCCGATGCGACGGGCCGGACCGAGGAAAAGCGTGGATTCCGAGCATCGACATCTTCGTAGACTCCCTGATAGCCTAATTGTTCTTTGGTCAACTTGTTGACCTGATGATTATCACCTCCCTTGAAGATGTCAATTCGACGTGCAAAGTCCCCACGGACCGCCGGTTTCGCGAGGCAACATGTTGTTTTTACATGACATGCGCCTTGATCCCTCTCCGCGCCAACGGCGGCCGGGCAGCGTCTATCGGCGAATCAGCGGGACTGGCCGGCCAGTCCGTTCATGGCATTTCCGGGGGTATCGCTTCCGCGATCAATCTTCGGAGCGGGTCGAGAGATTCTGCGCGATGATCACCAGCGCGCGCGCCTTGGCGCGGCCGACCTGGCGGATGTCGTGGCGCAAATGGCCGTCGAAATGGACGCAGCCCCCTCGCGCAACCCGACGCTACGGTCGGGAACGTCGATCACCAGTGCGCCGGACAGGACATAGACGGTCTCGTCGCCGGGATGATCGGCGGCGCGGCTGTTCACCTCCTGACCGGGCTCGATAAGGAACAGGCTCAGGCCGCGCGGTTGCTGGCGGGCAGGATCACCTGGAGCAGGCCCATGCCGGGCTGCTCGTCGGTCTTCATGTCGATACGCTCGTCGCCGCGAACGACGAGGATCGCGTCCTCGCTTGTCGTTTCGCCGAACAGTTGGCCGACCTGGACGCCGAGCGCCAGCGTCAGCCCTCGCCGGCGGCGCGCACTGTAAATACTGTTAGCGATCATAATGTGGCTTGGCCGGATCTCTGCCTCGGCCTTGCCTTTTGCTTTCGGCATCAACGCCACCCACCCCGCTTTGCGCTTCGGATTGCCCGCCGAGACCATTTACGTAAGTCTCATTTTTCCCGGCTGGTGGTCCATCTTTCCGCCCCACGGCTCCGCGTGCATCCTTGCGGCCTCCATTTCGAGGCCGATCTTCCGACGACATCGATGACGTCGGCTGCGGCCGCCGTCCGGAAAAGAAGCAAATCGATTGTGAAGCGATTTACTGGATTAGGAAGCTGTGCTCCGCCAGCTCCCAGCGCGGGATACCTGAAATCCGCTTTAGAAGGCGATGAGGCAATTGGATTCAGCTGTCGCTCACGCAGCATCGTATCGCAGCGGTTAATCTCTCGCCCGAAGCGCTAAGGCCACAGAATAAGTCATCCGACCATCGTCAGGCCGCCAGACACGCTGATGATCTGCCCCTGAACATAGGAGGCGTCGTCGCTGGCGAGGAAGGTGATCATCGCCGCGACCTCGCCCGGCTCGCCGATGCGGCGGAGCGGGATCTGGCGCTCGTTCTTCTCGTCGAAGCGCTCCGGGTCGGGGCGGCTATATTTGACATTGTCGTAGCCGGCCGTGCGCGTGGCGCCGGGGCTGACGACGTTGCACAGGATATTGTCGCGCGAATGCTCGCGGGCCAGCGCCTTGGTGAAGGTGATCACGCCGCCCTTGCAGCCCGAATAGACCGCCTCGTGCGCCGCGCCTAGCCGGCCAGCGTCCGATGCTACATTAATGATCCGTCCGCCGCGCTTCGCCGCCGCCATCAGCTTGAGCACGGTCCAGCAGGTGTTGAGCACGCCCTTGAAATTGACGTGGATGAGCTTGTCCCAGAAGTCCGGCTGGCTCTCCAGGAACCAATAGGCTTGGTCCCAGCCGACATTGTTGACCAGGATGTCGGGGCTGTCGCCGGCGGCAGCGTGGAAGGCGGTAACGGCGGAATCGACCGTGGCGAGATCGCCGACGTCGACCTTGTAGGCGAGGATCTTGGCCTGGCCGTTGTCGATCTGCGCGATCGTCTCCTGCGCGCCGGCCTCGTCGATGTCGAAGATGGCGAGCGCAGCGCAGCCCTCATCGACGAACTGGCGGCAGATTTCCCGGCCGATCCCCGACCCGCCGCCGGTGACGATCGCGATCTTTCCCGTCAGTCTACCCATGTCGCTTCCTCTCCATCATGGCGTTCGCGCCGTTTCGTAAATGCCGCTTCGTCCGATCAGCAGTTCGGCAGCGGCGTCAGGATCACCGATTGCAGTTCCTCGAGCATCGGCAGGATGGTGGCGGTGTAACCGCCCCACACCTGATCCTCCTTCAGATGCGCGCGGACGGCGGCGCGCTCGTCGAGGCTGCGATAGCCCCACATGTGCAGCACCTGTTCGCACCGCCCCGACAGCGACGACCAGACGCCGACATTGGGCGAATGACGCTGCCGCACCGGCAGCATTCGGAGCATCAGGTCGAGAAAGCGATCCCCCTGCCCCATACGTGCGCTGTAGGTGCGCAGCTCGATCACGCCGAAATCGGCCGGGCTCGGATGAAGGGGGCTGCGCGCCCGCAGCCATTGCCGCTCGCGCCGCTCGATCACGAAGGCGGAGGGCACAATTGGTGCGGCAGGCGGCTCCAAGCCATCCTGCTCCTGGAGGAACAGGACCCGCGTCACCGGCCCGAAGGCGACCGACCAGCCCGCGCGGATGTTCGGCGCAGCCGACCAGTCCTGGCCGATATAGGCGCCGAGCTGTTCCGCCGGGACGAGGTCGCTGGTCAGGATGTGGATCGTCATCTCCGGTCAGCGCATCAAGAGGCCGCCATTCACATCGATGCACGCCCCGTTGATGTAGGACGACTTGGTCGATGCGAGGAAGGCGACCGCCGCGGCGATCTCCTCGGCGGAACCGGCGCGGCCGGCGATGGTCGCGCCGAAATAGGCCTCGTCGCGTTCCTTGGGCATGACCCCGCGCAGCATCGGCGTATCGACCGCCCCCGGCGCCACGACATTGACGCTGACGCCCAGCGGCGCCGCTTCTCCCGCCGCGACGCGGGCCAGCGCCATCATCGCGCCCTTCGAGGCGACGTAGGAAGCCGGGCTGTTGATCGCCAGCGCCTGCGCCGCCATCGATCCGATCAGCACGATGCGGGCATCGGCCACCGGCCGGGCCTCGCGACGGCGGAGCATCTCGCGGATGCAGATCATCGGCCCGCGCGCGTTGAGCGCCATCACCGCATCCCAGGCGTCGACGGGCATGGTGCGGATGGTCGGCCGGACGCCGTCGATATAGCCCGGGGTTCCGGCCGCCACGACGACGACGCGGATGTCCCCCATGTCGCGTTCGACCGCGTCGAACAGCGCGACGAGGCTGCCCTCGTCCGACGCGTCGGCGGCATAGCCTCGGCCATGGCCGCCGGGCAGGGAATCGGCGACCTCGCAGGCCGCCGCTGCGCGCAGATCGGCGACCGCGACCTGGCAGCCGTCTGCCGCCAGCGCCTGCGCACTGGCCGCGCCGATCCCGCTGCCGCCGCCCACGATCAGGGCAATATCCGTCATATCCTCGATCCCTGCCTGTCTGCCCGTGGCATCATGCCTCGCTGGGGAAGCGCTTGGTGAAACCGCCCCACGCCTTTTCGCAATTTGCGATGCGGAAGTCCGCATCCATCGCCTGCGCAGCGACGTCGAGGGGGTAGCGGGTTTCAAGCATGAAAATCAGGGCTTCATCGATCTTCTGCGGGACGAACGGCGCCACCCGAGCGGCCTCGAGCGTACCGACGTCCGGACCATGCGCGGTCCAGGGATTGTGCAGGCTGATCGACCCCGGCGGAAAGCCGCCCGCGCGGGATTCGTTCGAACCCTCGATCAGACCGAGGATCTCGGCCACCGAATTGCGATGATAGCCAGGCGGCCGGAAGGTATGTTCGGCCACCACCCAGCGCGGCGGCAGGATCATGAAGTCCACATTGCCGCCGGTCACCTGGTGCGACGGCGAGGTCAGCGCGCAGTAGATCGACGGATCGGGATGATCGACGCCGACCGTGCCCATCACCATGAAGCGCGTCATGTCATATTTGACCGGCGCCCAGTTGCCGCGCCACGCAACGACATCGAACGGCGAATGATCGAGCTCCGCGGTCCAGAACGTCCCGCACAGCTTGTGGATCAGCTCGACCGGGCCGTCGCCCTCCTCATAGGCCGCGACCGGAACCTGGAAGTCGACCGCATTGGCCAAGCCGTGCGAGCCGATCAGACCCAGGTCTGGCAACACGAAGGGCAGGCCGAAATTCTCGCAGACGAAGCCCCGCGCAGGCCCGCACGGCAGGTCGACCCGGAGCTTCATGCCCCGGGGAACGATGCCGACCTCGCCCGGCGCAAGATCGATGATGCCGGCTTCGGTGACGAGGCGGATCGCCCCCTCCTGCGGCAGGATCAGCATCTCGGCATCGGCGTTGGAGAAGACTCGCTGCTCCATCGAACGGCCGGCGCGATAGAGGTGGAAGGCCATGCCGTGCTGCAGCCGCGGCGAGCCATTGGCGCAGAAGGTGAACAGGCCGTCGAAGAAATCGCCCGATGGCGCCGTCATGCCTGCCGGCCCCCAGCGCAGCGCCCCCGGATAGGGATCGGGCGCGATCGGCGGGGTCAGGAAGGTCGGATGCTCGATCGACTGGAAAGCCCCCGCGATCGTCGATGGTCGGATGCGGAACAGATAGCTGCGCCGGTTGAGCGCGCGCGGGGCCGAGAAGGCCGTGCCCGACACCAGTTCGCTGACCAGGCCATAGGCCGGGCGCTGCGGACTGTTCTGCCCTTCCGGCAAGGCACCGGGCAAGGCTTCGGTCGCGAACTCGTTCGCGAAGCCCAGCTGATAGCTCAGCCCAGCCTTCGTCGCGGCCAGCGCGGGAGTGGCATTTTCGAGACCCACGGCACCCTTCCATATCAGAGCCGGCCCTTCGACATGCGCCATGTCCGGCGGCCCGCTTCTTGTCGTTGGCATGCAGGTTACACACTTCACATATTGCACACAATATAATCATTTACTTCTATCATCGTAATTTTCAAAGCCGCGGCCTCACGCAAAAATTAAGATTTTCGGTGACTTAGGCGTTTAACTCTTGCTTTCAGCGACGATCCGTAGCGCCTCCGGCGATTGACCGCGCAATAGCTGTATGCAATTAATTTCCGTAAGGATCGGCCGATTACGGCTGCATGGAGAGGTGACTTGTGAGCGAAGACAATCTGCCCAGCCCCCTGCGCGCACTTAAGGACCGGATCGAAATCCAGGATGTCATCTGCGCGGTCACCCTGCACTCCGACCTCGACGAGCCCGAGGCCGCACTCGCGCTCTACAAGCCCGGCGCGGTCATCGACTATAGCGCGGTATCGGGTCCGGAAAGCGCCAATATCCCGGTCGAGGATCACCGCAAGAATCTCGCCGCCTTCCTCCCCGGCTTCGACAAGCGCCAGCACCAGACGACCAATTTCGAGATCAGGGTCAACGGCGACGAGGCTGTGTCGCGCGCGCAGGTGCGGGCGATCCACACGCTCGATGGGGAAGTGTGGCTGGTTCACGGCACCTATCATCACCGGCTGGCTCGCACCGAACAGGGCTGGCGGATCACCTATCAGCGCGCCGACATGCTCCACCAGGAAGGCGCCCATCTCCCCGCCGTCGCCCGGCAGCGGGTGAGCGACCGCGCCGCGGCCTGAGGACGTCATGCTGACCGAATTGCGCCGCTACGCGATCGAGCCGGGTCATATGGACGCGATGCACGTCCGCATGCACGAGATGCTGTTCCCGATGTTCCGCGAGCATGGCATCCCCGCCCCGCGCGCGATCTGGGAAAACCGGGACGAGAGCTCGACCCTGACCTGGATGATCGATTGGCCGAGCTTCGAGCGGCGCCTAGCAGCCTGGACCAGCTTCGCTCCGCTGTTCGCCGCGGCCCGGCGGGCGGAAGGCACGCCCGAGATCGTCACCCGCACCACCCTGACGATGATCGCGCCATGGCCCGGCCATGTGCCGGGCTTCACATCCGATGGCGGGTGCGAAGCGCTCTGGCTCGTCCAGCCGCGTATCGGCTTCGGTGCCGCGTTCATGGCGCTGTGCGAGGCCGAGATCTTCCCGCGCTTCCGCGACGCCGGCGCCTCCGCCGTCAGCGCGAGCAACCTGCTGTTCGGTCCGCTGCCGATGGCCACGGTCTTCCTGAGCTGGCCCGACGCTGCGGCGCGTGTCGCCGGCTATGATGCGATCCGGCAGGCCGCGATGCCCGCCGCGCTGGCCGAAGCACTGCTCGGCGACGGCGCCCGCTTCGGCGATCGCGGCAATTGGGAAGGGCTTGACCGCGCGACCTACCTCCCCCGCGCGCAAGCAGAGTGATGGGCCGAAAGCCTCAATCCTCCAGTAGCTTCCGCTCGCGCAACCAGTCGATGATGATCCGTACCGCCTGATCAAGCTCCTCGGGCTGGCCGGCATAATAATGATCGGCACCCGCGATCGTCTCCATCCGCTTGTCGGCGCTGCCTGCCGCATCGAGGAACAGTCGCGTGTGGGGCTGCGGCACCGCGTCGTCGGCGCTGTTCTCGATCGCCAGCAGCGGCACCGTGATCGACGGGGCATTGTCGAGCGCGCGCGCCTGGCTGTCGTCGATCGACCATTGCGACAGCCAGGCGCGCAGGGTCGAGAAGCGCGCGACACCGGCCGGCGAGCTGTTCGAAGCCTTGGGCTCGCCCAGGAAGCACCAACCGGGCCGGCGGTCGTTGGGATCGATCGTCGGATCTAGCCAGCGCGGATCGGCCAGGGTGCGATGGGTCAGCAGCCCCCGCTCATTCTCGCCCGTGCGACCGCTGCGGATATCGTGGAGCAGTTCCTTGACCAGCGCTGTGCGCCGCCGGACACGGGCAAGCTGCGCCGCGCGGAAACGGTCGAGATAAGCCTGGTCATAGGGCGGCTGGTGCGGATTGCGCGGATCGTAGAGGTCGAGCTCGGGATCGCGGATCGTCGGATCATTCTCATCGAGCACCGACGGATCGATGAAGTCGGCGAGGACATCGGCGCGCGACAGATGCGCCGCCTGCCAGATGAAGGCATCGCCGGGGATGAGATCGCCCAGGTCGATGGGATCGCCGGCGGCGGTGTGCGTCACGGTCCGCCTCTCTGCCTGCGCCTGGTAGAAGGCACTGAGCGATCCGCCGCCCGACCAGCCGCAGACGATGATCTTCTCATAGCCCCAGACCTCGCGCGCATGGCCGACATAGGCGCCATAATCGAGCAGCAGCTTCTCCATGATCAGCGGCGTGTCGTTGCGCGCATAGCGGCTGCCGGCGCACAGCACATGTAGCCCCGCCGCCGCCATCGCGCGCGGCACGGGCAGCAGTTGCAGGGTCGACGCCGGATGCATGAAGATCAGCAAGGTCTTCGACGGGCGACTGCCCGGAAGCATCCGGATCCCCTCGACGTTGATCGTCCCCTGCGTGCCGGCATAGCCATAGACCTCACGCATCGGTGTCGGTTCGGCATAGCTGACATGGACCCATTCGGTCACGACCGTGGCTACCGTGTCCGGCATCGCTCCCTCCCCTTTTATCGTGTCGTCGTCAGGCCGGAACGAGGCGCAGCGGCAGCGCTTCCAGGGTGCGCAGCGTGTTGAGCGGGCGATAGACCGGCTCACCGGTCAGCTCGATCCGCTCGACCCGGTCGAGCAGCGCGCCGAGCACGGCCTCGGCCTCCATGCGCGCGATCAGCTGGCCGATGCAGACATGGATGCCCGCGCCGAAGGCCAGGTGTCCGGCCATCGTGCGGTTGATGTCGTAGCGGTCGGGATCGTCCCATTTGCGCGGGTCGCGGTTGGCGGCGCCGATGAAGATCTGGATCTTCGTCTCGGGCTCCAGCGCGATGCCGCCCAGTTCGGTGGCGCGGGTGGTCGTCCGGAAATAGGACTGGATCGGTGCCTCCAGGCGGATCGTCTCCTCGAACACCATCTTCAGCCGGCCGCGGTTCTCGCGCAGGCTCGCCCAGATCTCCGGATGCCGCGCCATCAGCAGCAGCGAGCTGCCGATCCCGCTGATCGTCGTGTCCATGCCGCCGCGCAACATGGTGCGGACCATGCCCTTGGCGACGCCCTTCTCGACCAGACCCGCATCCTCGGCGGCATAGACCTGGTCGCTGAAGCTGCCCGGCTGGATCAGCTCGCGGCCCTGCGTTTCCTCATACCAGTCCATGATCCCGGCGAGCTTGCGGTTCGATTCCTCGAACAGCGCGTTGCGCGGGCCCAGCGCGTTGAAGTTGAAGTCGCCGACGATCACCATGTTGTGCGGGTGCGACTGCAGCCCCAGCGACGCAGGGAATACCGTCATCACGAAATCCTCGGCGATGTCCTTCGCGCCGTTGATCTCGCCCATCTCCACCACCCGGTCGGCCTGGGTCGCGGCATAGGTAGCGAAATCCTCCTGCCAGCCGCGGATCACGCGGGGCGAGATGATGTTGGTCAGGACCTTGCGGATGCCGGTATGGTCGGGCGGATCGGACTCGACCACGGGCCCCGGCTGCCGCCAGTTGTCTGGCTTGCGGATATCGGCCAGCCCGGCGCCATAGGTCGAGGTGAAGGTCTCCCAGTCGTTGAGGACCGCTTTCACCTCGTCATAGCGGCCGGTCACATAGGTCGCATATTTCTCGACATAGGATACCGGCGCATGCTCGCGGATGGTCTCGTGCAACGGATAGGGATCGAGGATATTCTCGATCGTGAACTGGTCGATATCCAGCACGGGAGCGCTGCTCGACAGGGTGGCATCCATCGCCTTCATCCTCTTTCCCATCGATGGCGATGCTGCGGGCATCGATCGGGATCGGACGGGCGCCACGATCCCTCAGCCATCTCCTTGTCTTTCCGAGGGCTATCACGCGAATATTATGTATGCAACCTAAAACCAAGGCGCCACATCAACTAGCAATTTCCGATAAAATCGGACTTTCTAAGTGCCGTGACGGGAAAAAACCTTGCCTCGGCCAACCATTCTGCATACATTTCGCAACAAAGGGCCGCCCTGGATCGATAGATGGGAATCGCACGGCCCAACAAGGAGGATGTCGATGAATGCCGCCCGTCCGTCCGCGATCGCCGACGACACAGCCGCACGCCCCGATCCGGATCGCCTGCGCGCCGCGCTGGCGCTCGCCGATCCGAACATCCTTCGCCTGACCCTCTACCATCTCAGCGGCGATCCGTCGCTCGCGGCGATGACGGCGCAGGAGACCGCGCTGTGGGCGGGGGCTCTGTTCACCTACACCCTGCCCGAGAGCTTTCACCAGGACGTGCGCGACCGCGCCTTCGACTGGCTGATGGCGCATTGGGACGAACCGGTCGACGCGGGGCGCCTCGACCGCGCCCATATTCGCGAGACGATGGAATTGTTCGGCCACGGCCCGCTGTCCGACGCCGATTTCCGCTTCGGCGCGGAGGAAGCCGCCTTCGATCCCTTCCCGCGCGGCGTCCACTGGACGGACAAGCCGTCCGCCGAGATCCTCGCCGATTATCCGGTGCTGGTGGTCGGCGCCGGCGTCAGCGGGCTTTCCGCCGCGATCCACCTCGAACAGCTCGGCATCCCCTATCAGGTGATCGAGCGGCAAGACGATGTCGGCGGCACCTGGAACCTCAACAATTACCCGGAAGCGCGCGTCGATTCGACGAGCATGATCTACCAGTACAAGTTCGAGAAGCGTTATCCCTGGAGCGAGTTCTTCGCATCGGGGCCGGAGACCCGCGCCTATCTCAACCACTGCGCCGACAAATACGGCGTGCGCGACAAGCTGCTGCTCAACACCGACCTGCTGTCCGCGACATGGATCGGGGACGAGGCGATGTGGTCGGTCGAGATCCGCACGCACGGACAGGAGGCGCGGCGGATCAAGGCCCGCTTCATCATCAGCGCGAGCGGCCTGTTCAGCACCCCCAAGCTGCCCGACATCCCCGGCATCGAGGGTTTCGAGGGGCTGATGCGCCACACCACCGACTGGCAGGATGTCGGCCCGCTCGACGGTAAGCGGGTCGCCCAGATCGGCACCGGCGCCAGCGGCGCGCAGGTGATGCCCTATATCGCCCGCCATGCCGATCATGTGACGGTGTTCCAGCGCACCGCCAATTATGTCCTGCCGATGGAAGGCTATCGCGACGCGGTGCCGGCCGACATGCAATGGCTGTTCGACCATGTGCCGCTCTACTGGCACTGGTACAGCTACGGCATGCACTTCCTGAACGCCCAGCTCGAAAAGCTGCAGGAGTTCGACCCTGAATGGCAGGCCAAGGGCGGCATCATCAACCAGCGCAACGATCAGCTTCGCGAGAATGCCGTCGGCTTCGTCCGCGAGCGTCTGAAGGAACGGCCCGACCTGGTCGAGAAGATGATCCCCGATTATCCACCGATGGCGCGGCGCCCCACCGTCGACAATGGCTGGTACGACGCGCTGCTGAAGCCGAATGTCGATCTCGTCACCACGCCGATCGACCATGTCCGCAGGGATGCGATCGTCACGAAGGACGGCACCGTCCATCCGTGCGACGTCATCGTCTGCGCGGCGGGCTTCGCCACCACCCGCTATCTGTGGCCGGCGCATTATGTCGGCCGCGACGGCACGACGCTCGACGACCTGTGGGGCCATGACGGGCCGCGCGCGCATCTCGGCATCGACATGCCGGGCTTCCCCAATTTCTTCATGTTCTTCGGGCCGAGCGCGCAGGGTCGCGCCGGTTCCTTCTACAGCATGGCCGAGATGTGGACCCGCTATGCGCTGAAGGCGATCGTCCGGGTGATCGAGAGCGGCTCGACATCGATCGAGGTGACGCAGGACGCCTTCCGCGACTTCAACCAGCGGCTCGACGCGCAGAACAAGAAGCTGCTGTGGGAAAGCTATGGCAAGGGCTTCTACTATCTCACCGACAGCGGCCGCTCGGTGGTCAACTCTCCCTGGCCGGTCGCCGACATCCACGAGATGCTCTACGAGCCCGACCCGGCCGACTATCATCTGCGCTGAAAAGATCGAGCGCGACGGATGACACCATCCGCCGCCCTCAAAGGCTACCGATCATAGGTCGAGGAAGGCTCAGCCGTTCGCCGCCGACGCGGCGTCCACCTCGGCCGCGCGCTCCTCCAGCCGGCGGCGGATGCCCTCGGCGGAGCCGGCGATATGGCCGCGCATCAGCGTTTCGGCGCGATAGCCCTCGCCCGCGCGGATCGCCACCAGGATCGCGTGATGCTGCGCGTGGAGCGAGCGGAGCTGGAACAACCCTTCGGGATCGTCCTGGCTATACCAGTGCGCCACCCGGCTCGACGAATAGGGGATGTTGGTCGCGCTGCTCAGCGCCTGACCGAGCACGGCATTGTCGGCCGCCTCGACGATGAAGCGGTGGAACTGGTCGTTGATCTCGCGCAGCGGCGCGCGCGCCTCGTCCTTCAGGCCGACCTCGTTCAGGATGCGGTCGGCCTCGCCGAGCACCGCCTCCATCTTGCGATAGCTTTCCTCGCTGATGCCCTTCTCCGCCGCCAGCCTGCAGGCGACGCCTTCCAGGGTTTCGCGGATGATGTAGGCATCCATGATATAATCGAGGGTGAAGGTCCGCACGACATAACCGCGATTGGGCCGATATTCGACGAGCCCGTCCTCGGACAGAATGATCAGCGCCTCGCGGATCGGGGTGCGCGACACCTGGAGCTTTTCGCTGAGCGCGATCTCGAGCAGCCGGTCGCCCCCGGCGAGTTCGCCGCTCATGATCAGCTCACGCAAGCGGTCGACGACGATCTGCTGACGGACGAGGCCGGTCTGTTCCATGGTTATGGCCTTCGACATTGAGCGATATTGGCGGAACGCTGTGCGGGGCGCCACCCTTTTTCAAGCGGTTTCGGAGCCTTGCGCCGTCCTTTCATGCGGGAACCAACAGCCATTTGCGGTTTTCCGCCATTTGTCGCTCGAACGCAGCGATCTGGTCTTCGAGATCGAGGCTCAGGCCGATCTCGTCGAGACCGTTCAACAGGCAATGCTTGCGGAAGGGATCGATCGCGAAGGCGAAGCTCGTGCCATCGGGCAGGATCACCCGCTGGTCGCCCAGTTGGATATCGATCGCCCCAGCGCGCGCCTGTTCCAGAACATGGTCGACGGCATCCGGATCGAGGACGACGGTGAGCAGCCCATTCTTGAACGCGTTGCCCGCGAAGATGTCGGAGAAGCCCCGGGCGACGACCGCCCTGATCCCCATATCCATCATCGCCCACACCGCATGTTCGCGGCTCGATCCGCAGCCGAAATTCTCGCCCGCGATCAGGATCGGGGCACCGGCATAAGCGGGATCGTCGAGTGCGTTGCCCGGCTCAGCCCGAATCACCTCGAACGCCACGCCGCCCAGCCCGGCCCGGGTGATCGTCTTCAGGAAGCGGCCCGGCAGGATGATGTCGGTGTCGATATTGTCGCGGCCGAGCGGATAGGCCCGCCCGTGGATCTGGTCGACCGGCTGCATCATTGTGCTCCCATCAGGTCGCGGACGTCGGTGAGGCGCCCGGTCACGGCCGCCGCTGCCGCCATCGCCGGTGACATCAGATGCGTGCGCGATCCCGGCCCCTGCCGGCCCATGAAGTTGCGGTTGCTGGTCGATGCGCACCGTTCGCCGGCCGGTACCTTGTCGGGGTTCATCGCCAGGCACATCGAGCAGCCGGGCTCGCGCCATTCGAAGCCCGCCTCGATGAAGATGCGGTCGATCCCCTCCTGCTCGGCCTGCCGCTTGACCAGCCCCGACCCCGGCACGACCAGCGCGCGCTTGATGCCGGGCGCCAGCCGCCGACCGTGCAGCACCGCCGCCGCGCCGCGGAGGTCCTCGATCCGGCTGTTGGTGCAGCTGCCGATGAAGATATGCTCGACCGCGATGTCCTGCAGCCGCATCCCCGGCGCCAGCCCCATATAGGCCAGTGCCTTGCGCGCGGTGTCGCGCCGAGCACTCTCGTCGAAGCTGTCGGGATCGGGGACAATCCCGGTGATCGCCCCGACATCGTCGAGGCTGGTGCCCCAGCTCACCGTCGGCGCGATCGCGTCGGCGGCGATCGCCACCCGCTTGTGATAGGCGGCGCCCGGATCGGTCGACAGCGTGCGCCACTGCGCCAGCGCCTCGTCCCAGTCGATCCCACGCGGCGCAAGCGGCCGGCCCTTCACATAAGCGAAGGTCTTCTCGTCGGGTGCGAACAGCCCCGCCCGCGCGCCCGCCTCGATCGACATGTTGGCAACCGTCAGCCGTCCCTCGATGGACATCGCCCGCGCCGCCTCGCCGGTATATTCGATGACATGGCCTGCGCCGGCCCCGGCGCCGATCCGGCCGATCAACGCGAGGACGATGTCCTTGGGGGTGACGCCGAAGCCCAGACCCCCGTCGATCCGCACCTCCATCGTCCGCGACGGCTTGAGCTGCAGCGTCTGGGTCGCCAGCACATGCTCGACCTCGGACGTGCCGATGCCGAAGGCGAGCGCGCCGAGGCCGCCATGCGCCGATGTGTGGCTGTCCCCGCAGACCAGCGTCGTGCCCGGCAGCGAGAAGCCCTGCTCGGGGCCGACGACATGGACAATGCCCTGCTCGGGCGCGACCGCGTCGATATAGCGGATGCCGAAGGCCGGAGCGTTGCGCTCCAGCGCGGCGAGCTGGGCCGCGGATTCGGGGTCCTCGATCGGCAGGCGCGCGCCGGCGGCATCGACCCGCGCCGTCGTCGGCAGATTATGATCGGGCACCGCCAGGGTCAGGTCGGGCCGGCGGACCTTGCGCCCCGCCGCGCGCAGCCCATCGAACGCCTGCGCGCTCGTCACCTCATGGATGATGTGACGGTCGATGTAGAGAAGGCAGGTGCCGTCGTCGCGGCGGTGGACGACATGATCGTCCCATATCTTCTCGTACAGCGTGCGGGGCCCGGCCATGGTCAAGCCCCCACCGGATCGCCCACGGGCAGCGCCAGCGCGGCGAGCACCGCATCGCCCATCCCCGCCGCGTTGGCGGTGCCGCCCAGGTCGGGAGTCCGCACGCCGGCATCGAGCGCGCTCGCTACCGCTGCGTCGATCCGGTCGGCGATCTCGGGCACGCCCAGGCTGTGACGGAACGCCATCGCCAGGCTCAATATGCTCGCGCAGGGGTTGGCCACGCCGCGCCCGGCAATGTCGGGCGCCGATCCATGGATCGGCTCGTACAAGCCAGGTGCTCCCGGATCGCCGATCGCCGCCGATGGCAGCATCCCGATCGATCCCGTCAGCATCGCCGCCGTGTCGGACAATATGTCGCCGAACAGATTATCGGTCAGGATGACGTCGAACTGGCGCGGATTCTTGACCAGCTGCATCGCGCAATTGTCGGCGAGCATGTGGCTCAGCTCCACATCGGCATATTTCTCGGCGTGGAGCGCGGCTACCTCCTCGCGCCACAACAGCCCGGCCTCCATCACATTGCCCTTCTCGACCGAGCAGACCTGGTTGCGGCGGGTTCGGGCGATCTGGAAGGCGATCTCGGCGACTCTGCGGATTTCGGCGCTGGTATAGACATGCGTGTTGATCCCACGCCGCTCGCCATTGTCGAGCGTCTCGATCCCACGCGGCGCGCCGAAATACACGCCACCCGTCAGTTCGCGCACGAACAGCATGTCGAGTCCCGCGACATGCTCGCTCTTCAGCGTCGACGCGCTCGCCAGTGGCGCGAAGCAATAAGCCGGGCGCAGATTGGCATAAGCGTTCATCTCGGCCCGCAGCCGCAGCAGCCCCGCCTCGGGCCGCACGTCATAGCTGCAATCCTTCCATTGCGGGCCGCCCACCGCACCCATCAGCACGGCATCGGCGGCCAACGCCCGGGCCAGCACATCGTCGGGCAAGGGAGCGCCATGCCGGTCGAACGCCATGCCGCCGAAATCGCCGCTGTCGATCGTCAGGGCGATCGCGCCGCTATCGGCGATCGCCTGGGCGATGCGGCGGCTCTGCTCGGTCACCTCGGGCCCGATCCCATCCCCCGGCAACAGCAGTAATGTCTTGGTCATGACGCCCCCCTCCCAACAAAATGTGGACAATCTGGATTTATCCTTCCAGTTTGCCGTATCAAATTGGCTGCATCCAGACAACATGTATGCAATCATAATGGGAGAGGGTGAAATCATGTCCCGCAAAGCATGGCGTGACCAGATCGTCGAAACCGCGTTGGAACCCGATATCGCGATCGTCGACGCGCACCACCATGTCTGGGAAAACCAGCCCTTCCCGCCCTTCGATCCCTATGACGATGGCGATCTTCTCGCAGACAAGACGCAGTCGGGCCACCGCATCGTCGGCACGGTGTTCGTCGATTCCCACACCAGCTACCGGACCGACGGGCCAGAGCAGCTCCGCGTCGTCGGCGAAACCGACTATGCCGCGCGCATCGCCGAAGCGGCACTCGCCCGGGGCGGCACCGAAGTCGGCATCTGCGCGGCGATCGTTCCCAGCGCCGACCTGCGGCTGGGCGCCGCCGTCGGCGAGGTGCTCGACGCCCATGCCGCCGCGACCCGCCGGTTTCGCGGCATCCGCCACATGGTCGCCTATGATCCCGACGTACCCCACAGCCATCACAATGGCGCGGGACTGATGCTGCGCGACGATTTCCGCGCCGGCTTCGCCGAACTGGTCCGGCGCGACCTGAGCTTCGAGGCCTGGCTGCTGCAATCGCAATTGCCCGAGCTGGTCGACCTCGCGCGCGCCTTCCCCGACGCGCGCATCATCCTCAACCATCTCGGCGGACCACTGACGATCGGCCGCTTCGCCGCCGATCCCAAGGCCTCCTTCGCCGCGTGGAAGGCCGACATGGCCACCCTCGCCACCTGCCCGAACGTGTCGGTCAAGGTCGGCGGCCGGCGGGCGTCGACGCGGCCGGCCGTGGCGCTCCGCTCGGTTCGGCCGACCTCGCGGCGGCGCAGCGCGACTATCTGCTGACCGGGATCGACCTGTTCGGCCCTGCCCGCTGCATGTTCGAAAGCAATGTGCCGGTCGACTCGCACAACGCCTCGTTCACGGTGATCTGGAACGTCTTTAAGCGGATCAGCGCCGGCTTCACCGCCGACGAGCGCGCCCGGCTGTTCAAGGGCACCGCAATGGAGATCTACCGGATCGATCCGGCGCTCGTCGCGCAGGACTGATTGCCGGGATCAGGCCGCCTCGCCGGAGGCGGCCAGCGCCCGCAGCGCCTTCTTGTCGATCTTGCCGGTCGATCCGATCGGGATCGCGTCGATGATCTCGACCTCGTCGGGCATCCACCACCGCGCGATCCGCCCGTTGAGAAAGGCGATGAAATCGGCGGGCGCGCTTTCGCCGGGGCGGCGCTCCTGGACATAGAGCTTGGGCCGCTCGCCCCATTTGGGATGGGCGATCGCGACGACCGCGGCCTGCGCCACATTGGCGTGCGCCATCACCATATTCTCGATATCGACCGAACTGATCCACTCGCCGCCCGACTTGATGATGTCCTTCGACCGGTCGGTGATCCGCACGAATCCCTGCGGATCGATCGTCGCGATATCGCCGGTGTCGAACCAGCCGCCCCGCTCGAGAGCGCTGTCCGCGATGCCATAATAGCGATCGATGACTGCAGGCCCGCGCACCATCAGCCGCCCGGCGCTCTCGCCATTATGCGGCAGTGGCGCCAGCGCGTCATCGACGATCATCGCATCGATACCAACCGGATGCCCCTGCTTGGCGGCGAGTTGCCGCTGCTCGGCCACAGGCAGCGCCAGGCTGTCGGGGGTCGGTGTCGCCGCCAGCCCGACCGGCGACAATTCGGTCATGCCCCAGGCGTGGATCACATGGATCCCCAGCGCCTCAAGCGCCTCCATTAGCGCGACCGGACAGGCCGCCCCGCCGATCACCACCCGCTTCAGCCCCGACCGATCGACGCCGATCGCCGCCAGATGGTCGACATAGGATTGCCACACCGTCGGCACCCCGGCGGAGAAGGTCACCCCTTCGCCCTCGATCAGTTCGTGCAGCGCCGCGCCGTCGAGCAGCGGCCCCGGCAGCACCAGCTTCGCCCCGACCATCACCGCGCTAAAGGCGAGCCCCCAGGTGTTGGCATGGTACATCGGCACCACCGGCATGATCACGTCGCGGCTCGACAGCGCGAAGGCGTCGGGCAGGCTCGTGTTCATCGCCAGCATATAGTTGGAACGGTGCGAGTAGAGCACCCCCTTGGGATTGCCCGTCGTCCCCGACGTGTAGCAGAGCCCCGCCGCCATATCCTCGGCGAAGCCGCCCCAGACGACCTCGGCCGACGCGTCGCCGACGAAGGCGGACAAGCCGGGAAAGGCCACGCCCTCGGCCGGCCCGTTGATCAGATGCACCGCCTCGATGGTCGGGCAGCGCGGCAATATCTGCTCGACGAGCGCCACCTGGCCCACATCGGCGAACAGCAGCCGATCTTCGGCATGGTTGGCGATGAACACTAGTTGGTCGGCGTGCAGCCGCGGGTTGAGCGTGTGGCAGACGATGCCGACGCCCATCGCGCCATACCAAAGCGCGAGATGGTCGAAATTGTTGGAGGCCAGGGTCGCGATGCGATCGCCGGGCCGGATGCCGGCGGCGAGCAGCGCCGACGACAGGCGCCGGGCGTCCCGCTCCAGCGCGGCATAGTCCGACCGCCCGATTGATCCGTCGGCCTGGCGCCAGACGATCGCGCGTTTCCCGTGCCAGCGCGCCGCCTGCACGATCAGCTTGTCGAGGGTCAGCCCCCATTGCTGCATCTGGCCGGGGAGCCCGTTTGCTTCCTGCTGGCGGCCGGTCATCGCGCTCCTCCGAACAAGGGGGCGCCCGCGACGCCGGCTGAGCGTCGCGGGCGCGAATTGGCCTGGGGCGGCGTCAGAACTTGACGCTCAGCTCCACGCCATAGGTCCGCGGCGGGGCTGCGGCATATTCGTCACCGAAGGCGAAGGCCACCATCCACAGCGCATATTTCTCGTTGGTCAGGTTCTTGCCGAACGCCCTGACCCCATAGCGGCCGCTGCTGTCGGTCCAGCCGATCTGGCCGCTGAGCAGCGAATAGGAGGGCTGCTTGAGGCGGTTGTCGGGTTCCCAGAAGAAGCCGCTATTATAGGCGTAGGTCGCCGACAGATCGATCCGGCCGACATCGGTGTCGAAACCATAGGACGGCGAAATCGTGAAGGTCGTCTTCGGCGAGCGGGTCAGCCGGTTGCCCGAGGCGTCGCAGACGAACTGGGTGGTCAGACCGACGGCGCTGCGGCTTGAACATTGGGCGTTGGGGAAATCCTCGAACTTGGTGTTCAGATAGGCCGCGCCGAACCGGATCCGGAAATCGCGATTGAAGGCGAATTCGCCGTCGAGGTCGAGACCGTAGATGCGCGAATTGGCCGCGTTGATCGTCGCCAGGTTGAAGCCCTGCAGCACCGAAAGCTGCAGGTTGTTATATTTGTAGTAGAAGCCGGCAGCGTTGAACCGCAGGCGGTTGTCGAACAGCTTGCTCTTCAGGCCAACCTCGTAGGCGTCGACCGTCTCGGACTTGAACGGCGCGTCGGTCGCGGTGACGGCGTTGAAATTGCCGCTCTTGAAGCCGCGATTGTAGGAGACATAGCCCATGACGTCGGGGGCGAAGTCGTGGTTCACGACCAAGCGCCAGGTCGGCTTCTTCTCGCGGCTGCTCTGTTCCGGCGAAGGCACGCTGACCAGCAGCGGCGCACCCGGTACCGAGGCGGTGAGAACATCGGTCTTGCCGAAGATCGTCCGCTTGTCGCTGGTGTAGCGGATGCCGCCGGTGATCTCGGTGCTTTCGCCCAGCGGGACGGTCAGTTCACCGAAGGCCGAATAGGAACGCGTCTTGATCGTGTTCTGGATCAGCACCGCGGTTCCGACCCCGCTGCCGAACAGGCCGAGACCGTTGGGTGCCGCGAAGGACGAGCGATCATCGAGGAAGAAGGCGCCGACGATCCACTTCAGATTGGCGCTCGGATCGGACAGCAGCTGGAGTTCCTGGCTGTAGGTCCGGGTGCGCTGGGAATCGATATATGCATCGAGCACGACCGCGGGCGTCGCGTCATTGTCGAACGACTGGACGACCTTCGACTTGCGCCACGAACTGATGCTGACCAGGCTGATTCCGCCGAAATCATGGTCGACATGGAGCGAGGCGCCACCCTGCTTGGTCTGGATGCCCTCGATCGCACCACCGCGCACGTCCCACCAGCCGCCGGCCCCGCTGAGCCCGTCGACGCTCGAGATCGAGCCGGGCAGATAGGTCTTGGCCGAACCTTGGTCCGAATGCTTGGTGACCGCATAGTCTGCCGCGAACTTGATCGTCGTGTCATCGGTGGGCTTCCAGACGAGCTTGCTCCGTCCCGCGCGATCATTGCCGGCGAAGCCGACGTCGCGGTTGAGCGTCGTGTTGCGGCCGAAGCCATTGCCCTGGTGCGAAAAGATGCCCGCCACGCTCAGCGACAGCGTATCCGACAGCGGCGCCGCGCCATAGGCCTGCGCCTTCACCGTGTCATAATTGCCGTAGGAAAGACTGCCCTCGAACGCGGTGGTCTGGCCGGGGTCGCGCGTGATGACGTGGATCAGGCCGCCAGTCGCGTTGCGGCCGAACAGCGTGCCCTGCGGCCCCTTCAGCACTTCGACCCGCTCGATATTGTTGAACGAGAAGAGCGAGGCATAGGCCGACGGAATGTAGACGCCGTCGACATAGACCGCGACCGCGCCCTCCTGCCCCAGCGTGTTGTCGACCGCGCCAATGCCGCGGATGAAGGGGGTGATGCCCGCCGACTGGTTGGCGATGGTCAGGCCCGGGGTCAGGTTGCCCAGATCCTGGACGGTGTTGGCGCCCGAAGCCTTCAGCTCCTGCGAACCATAAGCGGCGACGGCGATCGGCACATCCTGCAGCCGCTCGGCGCGGCGGTTGGCCGTCACGACGATGTCGGTGATGCCCCCGTCCTGCTGCTCCGCCGGAGCGGCATCCGCGTCCTGAGCGTGGGCCGGCATGGCATAGGCCAGGATCGCGGCAACGCCCGCCATCCAATGAGCCGTCGTGTTGCGCTTCATCGTCTTCCTCTCCCCGGCGTCTCGCACCGCCTCCTGGCGGTTTTTCTTAACGCCCCAACATGTATGCAATAATAGGATTGTAGGCAATCCATTTTTGAAGGGAGCTGCCGGTTATCGCGGCGCCATACGGAACACCCACAAATCTACCGAATAATCGAGCTTTTCAATTGACAGAGGATCGAGGTGCCGGGACGACATTACGATCATTGTGTGCATTTGCCTGATCGGTCACGTCTAGCGCCCCTGAAAGCCCCGGCAGCGCCGGAACGTCGTACCGCTTCAGGCCCTCGGCCTCGGTGAAGGCGAGCCACACCGGCCCCGGCTCGTCGGTCGTCGCGAGGGTGGCGACCGCCTCTCCGATGAAGCCCGCGGGCTCCTGATGGATGGCGGCGCGAATATCGGGCGCGGTCAGGTCGGTGCCGATCGCCCCGGGACATAGGACGTCCAGCCGCACGCCGCGCTTCTCCAGGGTCGGTGCGAGCGCCAGCCCCATCCCCAGCACACCATATTTGGACGCGGTGTAATAGGGATCGAGGTCGAGCGGCAGGATCGCCGCCCCCGATGCGGTGATCAGGATGCGCGACAGGCCCGGCGCCTCGAGCGCGGCCTTGATGCCATGCGCCACGCCGCCGAGATTAACGTCCATGACCTTGGCATAGCCTTCGGCGGTGAACCAGGTCAGCGGATCGTCCATCAGCGGCGCGCCCTTCGGGCGGCTCATCACCCCAGCGTTGAGATGGACGAAATCGAGCCGGCCGAAGCGGTTGACGATCTCCCTGACCGTGCGGGCCCAAGCCGCCGGATCGCGGACGTCGAGCGGCAGGAACAGGTGCGGCGCACCGAGCGCGGCGAACAGCTTCTCGCCACGGACGACGTCGACGTCGGTCCCCACCACCACCATGTTGCGGGCCGCCAGCGCGCGCGCCGCGGCCTCGCCGATACCGGTGGCCGCGCCGGTGATCAGGGCGATCGACTGGGATGCCGCGACGATCATCGCGCGGCCTCCGTGGCGAAGGCCCGGCTCAACGCATGACGGCGATCGGCGATGAACCGCTGCGAGGTGACCGCGTCGGCCTTGTGGACGTCGAAGCCATGGTGGACGGCCGGATAAAGGTGCAGCTCGGTCGCCACCCCGGCCGCGATCAGGCGGCGGGCATAGTCGATGCTCTCGTCAAGGAAGACGTCGAGCTCTCCGACGAAGATCGTCGCCGGAGGCAGCCGGCCCAGATCGGTCGCACGGCTCGGTGCGGCATAAGGCGACACGTCGTCGGTGCCATAAGCACTGCCCAGATAGGCCTTCCACGCGAGCCCGTTATTCTTGCGCGACCACAATTCCGGATCGGTGATCCGCCGCGCGGACTCGCTGTCGTTGCGATCGTCGACCATCGGGTAGACCAGCAACTGGTGGACGAAGGCGAAATCGCCGCTGTCCCGCGCGCGCAGTGCCAGCGCGGCCGCCGCCCCGCCCCCTGCGCTCGCGCCGCCCACGACGATGCGCGACACATCGACATGCAGCGCCCCGGCCTGCGCGAACAGCCAGCGCGCCGCAGCGTAACAATCGTCGCTCGCGGCCGGGAACGGCGCCTCGGGCGCCCGGCGATAGGCGACCGACGCAACCAGGCATTGCTGCTCGATCGCCAGTTGCCCGCACAACGCATCATCGAGATCCGCCGCGCCCAGCACATAGCCGCCACCCTGGATCCACAGCAGCGCCGGCAGGTCGCCGACCGCATCGACGGGACGGAACGTCCGCACCAGCACGTCGGGCGCGCCTTCCCAGCCCGGGACATGATGATCGGCGCTCGCCACGCGGGGATCGGCCGGCGCCGTGCCCGCGGCCTCGAACACCGCCTTCAGCGCGGCGCGCGCCTGGGCGACATCCTCGAGGTCGATGATCGGGACCATCTTCACGATGGGCAGATATTCCGGATCGATCCGGTCCAATACAGACATGAGAGGCTCTCCTGGCGAAACGGATCAGCGGCCGAAGACGATGTCGTTCGGTCCATCGTCGCGGAACATCCGCCACATTTCCGACGGGCCCAGCGGGCACATTACCGACGATCGCGCATGCTTGTTCATGAAGAAATTCTGCGCGCGGCTGTCGGTGTAGATCTTCAGCACCTCGCGCTTGTCGAGATGCGCATTGTAGCGGTCGAAGGCGTCGCGTCTGACGTCGACGACCCTGTCACCACTCAGGATCATATGCGCCATCGCCTCCATCGCGAAGCGGGTGACCATCTCCTCATGGTTGACGATGCCGCCGCCATGCGCCGGGTTGGTGTTGGGGCCGTAGAGGATGAAGAAGTTCGGGAAGCCTGGCATCATGCTGCCGGCGATGTGGGCGCGGCAACCGTCCGTGTCCCAGAACTGCTCGACGGTCAGCCCGTCGCGGCCGACGATCTCCATCGGCCACAACAGGTCGTTGGCCTTGAAGCCGGTCGCATAGACTACGACGTCGACCGGATGGGTTTCGCCGCCGGCAACGACACCGTCTGCGGTGATCCGGTCGACCCCGGCGGACACCAGGTCGACATCGTCGCGGAGCAGCGCGTCATAGATGTTATAGTCGGCATCGACGAGGATCGGCCGCGCCGAAAAGGGCGGATGCGGCGGGATCATCTTCTCGATCAGGTCGGGCCGGCCGGCGAATTTTTCGCGGATATAGGCAAGCCGGCCCTCGCGGATTTCGTGGTTCAGCGCGCTGCGCGACAGATCATGCTTCCAGTCGGGATCGAGGGTGAACACGTCGCCATAGACATGCTCGCCGGTCAGCCAGTTGGTACGGAAGCGCAGGAAATTAATGTGATAGGGCAGGTTCCGGTCGAGCCAGGTCACCTGGTCGGGCAAGGCGCTCAGATAGCCCGGAACCGGGAACAGCCATTGCGGCTTGCGCTGGAACAGCACGACATGCTTGGCGATCTTCGCCAGCTCGGGGACCATCTGATAGCCGGTCGCTCCGGTGCCGATGACCGCCACCCGCTTGTCCGACACGTCGAGGTCAGCGGGCCAGCGCGCGGTGTGGAAGGACGGCCCTGCGAAATCCCCCATGCCGGGCAGGTCGGGCAGGTTGGGTCGCGCCAGCAGCCCGGTCGCGCAAATGATCGCATTTGCGGTGTAATGCTTCTCGCCCTCTGCATCGCGCGCGACGATCCGCCACAGCTTCGCGGCCTCGTCCCAGCGCATCGATGAGACTTCGGTGTTGAAGCGGATGTCCCCGCGCACCCCGAAATGATCGGCCACCCAGTTGAAGTAGCGTTCATTGTCCTCCTGCGGCGAGAAGGGATGGTCAAAGACGAAATCGGCGCCGAAGATATGGGTATAGGCGCGGCTCGGCGTGTCGACCCGCGCGCCGGGATAGCGGTTCTCGAACCAGGTGCCGCCGACCTCGGGATTCTTCTCCAGCACCATATAGTCGATACCGGCATGTTTGAGCTGCACAGCGGCGTTGAGCCCGCCCATCCCCGCGCCGATGACGATGACCGAGAAGCCGGCAAGCTGCTCGGCGGTCGGCTGCGCGGGCCAGTTCAGGCCCCGCGCCCAGCGATCGATCGCGGTTTCCTCGATCCACATGCCAAGCTCGTCTGCCGGGATCGGATCGCCCGCCGCCAGATGCAGGCTGCGCGGCAACCGATCGGCCGGGCCCGGACCGATCGGCCCGGCGCCCGCATCGCGATAGGCCTTCAGGAAGTCGGCGGCCTTGCGCTGGATCAGCGCGACGCCTTCCTCGGTCGCGACATTCCAGGCCTCGGCCAGGAAGACGCGGTTCTTGACGGTCTCGACCGCCGCCAGTTGCTCGTCACCGGTCAACTGGTAGATCAGGCCACGCAGCGACATCGGATCGGAATAGCGCACCACATCGTCGATCTGCGCATCGCTGGCCGCCAGCAACTCGGTACGGACGCCCCCTGCCGGTTCCCGGGCAGGCGCGATCGCGGCGGCGGAAGATGTTGGCATGGCGATGTCCCTCTAGCGGCAATCTGGATGCAAACCGGATTCTGCGCGCGGAAATCGATCGATCATCGTACATCGCTCTCCAGACGCCGGACTCTCCGGTCCGACGGCGCGGCACAGGCCGGCTAAAAAATGTATGCATTGATTATCGCGACAGCGCAAGCCTTCCGTCATCGGTGGGAAAAATCCCGAAAATCCGTACCAATGATCGAAAAACCGGCAGCCAGCAGGAGCGCCTCCTTGACCTGAACATCTGCTGTATGCAATTGATCAAGCATATATCGGGAGAAGATGGATGGTCGGCAAGACCCCTGAAAATGGTCCGGCGAAAGGCCCGCTCGACGGCTATCGCATCCTCGAACTGGGCGCGAATATCTCGGTGCCATGGGCGACGATGCTGCTCGGCGACCAGGGGGCGGAGGTCATCAAGCTCGAAGTGGCGGGCGGCGACCAGACCAGGGTCGCTGGCAATTTCCGTCGCGACATCGACGGGATGGCCAGCCTCTTCCTCAACAGCAACCGCAACAAACGCTCGATCGTGCTCGACATGAAGAGCGCCGAGGGCCAGGCCGCCGCGCAGAAGATCGCCGCTCAGTGCGACGTGATCGTCCAGAATTTCCGCCCCGGCGTCGCAGAGCGGCTGGGCATCGGCTATGAACAGGTCAAGGCGCTGCGCCCCGACATCATCTATGTCTCGGTCGACGGGCTCGGCAGCGAAGGCCGCGGCGCCCAGCGGCGCGTCTACGACATCGTCGTCCAGGGCCTGGCCGGCTTCGCCAAGATGCAGGCGCCGCGCGGCACCGGCGAGCCGACGATGGTCAACACCATCATCACCGACAAAATCGCCGCGATGACGGTGTGGCAAGCGGTCACCGCCGCGCTGCTCGCCCGCGAGCGGCAAGGTATCGGCCAGCATGTGACGATCAGCATGCTCGATGCCGCCATCGCTTTCCTATGGCCCGACGTGATGGCCGACGCCAGCCTGACCGGCGACCTGGTCCAGCGCGGATCCTTCCCCTCGTCGGTCCGCTACATCTTCCCGACGGCCGACGGTCACATCATCGTCGGCATGTTCGCCCAGCCCGAGTGGAAGGGGCTGTGCACCGCTATCGAACGGCCCGATCTGATCGAGGATCCCCGCTTCCTGACCCTCAAGGACCGGCTGATCAACGTCGAGGAGATGAACGCCATTCTTTCCGGCGCCTTTCAGGGACGCTCTCGCGCTGAATGGGTCGAGCGGCTCGAAGCCAATGACGCGGTATTCGCGCCGGTCAACGGGCCGGAGGACGTCGCCAGTGATCCCTATGTCATCGCGCTAGGCACGATCGAGGACAGCGAGCATCCGGTGATCGGCCCCTATCGCCTGTCGGCGCACCCCGCTCGCTTCGGGGAGACTCCGGCCAGTGTCCGTCGCCATGCCCCGGTCCTGGGCGCCGATACCGCCGAGGTTCTGGCCGAGTTCGGAATCGAACCCGCCTGACGTCGCGGATGGCCCGATCAGCCGACCGGCGCCTCGAGCGCCGCGACCGCCATCGACATCGCGTCCGCGACCGCCTCGTCGAAATCGCGATAGGCGCTCTGCCAGCTGCCGCCACCATGGTCCCAGTGCAGCGACGCCTGCAGGAACAGCGTGGCACTGGCGGAGATGCGGGCGGCGAACAATTCCTCGGTCAGGTGCGGTACCGCCTCGACGATCAGCGCCATGACCTCGTTGGACACAGGGAACAGTTCGTTCATCTCGTCGCGCAACTGCATATAGGGATGCGCCCACATCACCCCAAGCAAGAAGCGCGCATAGCTGCGGTTGCCATGGTGATCGAGCTCCTCGATCACCGGCAGGAACAGCACTTCGAGCAGGCCCCGCGCACTCTCGCCGCGCCCCGACCGGCGGAGCGCGTCCAGCCGCTCGGCGCGCTGGCCCTCGATCGAAACCGCACGCCGGCGGAAGATCGCGCGGATCAGTTCGTCCTTGGTGTTGAAATAATGCTGGACCGCGAAATGGTTGCTGGTCCCGGCCGCGACCGCGATCTCGCGCATCGAGACCGCCTCGACCGAGCGGCTGCCGAACAGCATCTCGGCGGCATCGAGCAGGGCCGCCTCCAGCGCTTCCCGCTTGCTCACCCGCGAAGTCGATGTTCCGGCCTGACTCATGTGCTTTCTTCGCTCCCGATCGCCTGCACATCCACGCCATTCGCACAGATCGACCATAAGGCAATAGAATAATTGTCATCTGACAATTATCGTGGCACGACAGCTATCAACGATCGCAGCCCGGGCGGCGCGCCGACCGCCCCACGGATCGTCCCCCATCCCGAGGAGCGATATGACGTGACGACCGATCGAACGGCCGGCCTTCTGGTCTTCGAGGCGAGCTGGACCGCGATGGCGTCCGCGCTCGCGGCGCTGCCGGCGCACATCGTCGTGGCCCATGCCGACGGGCGCCTCTCCTGCGACACGGCGACCGCCACCGATCTGCTGTCGCTGGTCGAGGGCGCCCTGCTCGATTCGCGGGCCTGGCTGTCCGACGCCGCCCCCATCTTCCACGATGCCATTCGCCGCGCGCCCAATCTGCGCTGGGTGCAGAGCGCCAGTTCGGGGTTCGATGCCCCCTTTCTGCGTGAACTGGCCGATCGCGGCGTGGCGGTGAGCCGGACGACCGTCCAGTCGCTGGGGATCGCCGAGTTCGTGATGGCCCGGTTGCTGTCGCTGTTCCAGCGCGAGCCCGAGCGCCATGCGCTGCAGGCCGCGCGCGACTGGCGCGCCCTCCCTTTCCGCGAAATCCACGGAACCCGTTGGCTGATCGTCGGCTTCGGCACGATCGGCCGCGACATCGCGATCCGCGCGAAGGCGTTCGGGGCGGAGATCGTCGGCATGCGGCGCGATCCGTCCCCCGATCCCGCCGCCGACCGCATCGCCCATCCCGAAAGGCTGAGCGACGAACTGGCCGGAGCGGACGTGGTGGTGCTGGCGCTGCCGCTGTCCGATGCGACCCGGCACATGATCGACGCGGCGGCGCTGGCGGCGACGAAGCCTGATGCGGTGCTGATCAATGTCGGTCGCGGCGGCCTGGTCGACCATTATGCGCTCATCGCGGCGCTCGACGCCGGGCGCCCGGCCCACGCCATCCTCGACGTCGCACCGCTGGAGCCGCTTCCCGCCGACGATCCGCTCTGGTCGCATCCGCGCGTCTGGATGACGGCGCATGCCTCGGCCTATGGCGACGGGCTCGGCAACCGCGCCGACCGCTTCGCCCTAGACAATATCCGCCGTTTCCTCGTCGATGGGACCCCGCTCAATCTCGTCGGCGCGCGGGATTAGGCCGCGGCCGGCACCGAAGCGCGGCAATCCTGGCGATAGGTCAGCCGGGTGCCGAACAGTAGCAGCCCCGACAGCAGGAAGCAGCCCGCGCCCAGCAAACACGCACCGGCATAGCTGCCGGCATGATCGTAGATCCCGGCGAAGCTGATGCCGCCCAGCGCGATGGTCAGCGACGCCACCATCGTCCACAGGCCGACGATCGTGCTGTAGGCGCCGAGGCCGAACAGGCGCAGCGCGAAATAGCCGATCATGTCGGCCTCCGCCCCCTGCCCCATGCCGACCAGCAGCACGGCCGCCACCAACAGCGGCATCGGCATCACCCCGCCCGCCAGCATCAGCGCGCCCGCCCCCGACAGCAGCATCAGGCCCAGCGCCACCCCGCCATCCCAGAAGCGATCCATGCAATAGCCGCCGAGCAGCCGGCCGAGCATGATCGACAGCGCATAGACCATGCCCAGGATCGTCGCGTCGCGGATCGGGATGCCGTTGCTGGCGAGCATCGGCTGTAGGCTCGCGAGGAAGCCGCCCAGCGGGATCGAGGCGAGCCCGATCGCCAGCGTGACCAGCCAGAAGGCCGGCTGCCGGAGCGCCGGACGCAAGGACGCGTCGCCGCCGCGCCGCGCCGCTGGCGCCGATCCGGCGCGGTCGGCCAGCAATGCATAGACCAGCGGCCAGCCGACCAGCAGGCTCACCCCCGCCAGCGCCAGATAGCCGCTCCGCCAGCCATGCGCATAGATGATCCAGCTCACCAGCGGCGTCACGACGAAGGCCATCACCGGCACCCCGTTCATCGCGAGGCCCAGCGCGAAGCCGGTCCGCCTAGGGAACCAGCCGGCCACGCAGCGCAGGAATGGCGTCGTGCTCGACAGCGCGCCGACGAGGCCGATCGCCGCCGCAGCGCCATAGAGCGTCATTGGCCGAAGCGGGGCCATCGCGAGCAGGCACAGGGTCGCGCCGAGCAGCGCCAGCCCGATCAGGCTTATCCGCCGGCTGCCCCAGCGATCGACCAGCATGCCGGCGAACGGCGAGCAAAGCCCGACCAGCAGGCTGATGATCGGCGAGATGGTGACCGCGCTGGTCGACCAGCCGCTCTCGCGCTGCACCGGCAGGATGAACAGGCTGGAGAGATAGGTGACGAGACCGAGGCCGCTGCCGAAGCCGACCGTACTCGCCAGCAACGGCCGCCAGCCGGCCCGCCATTCGCCATCGCCCGGCGTCGCCTGCACGGCGCTCAGCTCCCAACTCCCGCCCCGGCGCTTCGCCGCACCGCGCCCGATCGAACGAGTTGGCCGGGCAGCAAGCCGGTGGGTTCGTCGTCGATCAGGATCGGCCGGCCGCCGACCAGGGTGCAGCGGAAGCCGCTCGCCGCCTGATCGAGCCGCCGGCCGCTGGCGGGGAGATCGAACTTCACCCGGGGCAGGTCGAGCGTCAGCCCTTCATGGTCGATCACGTTGATATCGGCCTTCAGCCCCGGCGCCAGCCGCCCGCGATCGGCCAGCCCCATCAACCGCGCGGGCACGTCGGTCAGCGCCCGTACCGCCTGGGCCAGGTCGACCCGGTCGCCCGGGCGGTCGCGTGCCAGATAGGTGAGAACGAAGGTCGGATAGCTCGAATCGCAGATCAGGCCGTAATGCGCGCCCCCGTCGCCCAGGCCGAGCACGACATGGGGATCGCGCATCATCTCTAGCACCGGCCGCAGGTCCCCATCGGCATAATTGGCCGCAGCGATGAACAGCAGCCCCCGCCCCCCGTCGGCCAGCATCAGATCATAGGCGACCTCCTCGGGGCTGACGCCGCGCGCCGCCGCCTGCGCCGTCACGCTGCTGTCGAGCGGCGGCTCGTAACTGGGCGGGTCGGCCATCGGGAACATCCGGTCGTAGCTGCGCGACAACTGGTGGATCGGCAGCACCGGCGCATCGGGCATCTCGTCCAGAAGCTGCGCCCGCACCGCTGGATCGCGCAGCCGCGCCAGCCGGGCGTCGATCGTCGCGGGCAACGCCTTGTAGGTCGGGCAGTCGCTGAAAGGATTGAGCGATAGTTCATGGCCCATGATGATGCCGACCGGCCGGGGGAAAATCTGCGGCCGCAGGTCCGCGCCCGCGGCGACCTCCTCGCCGATCCAGCCCAATATCGCGCGCCAGCGGTCGGGGTGTGCATTGTCCTGTGCCAGGGTGAAGGTAACGACTAGCCCGGCCTGGCGCGAGATGCGGCCGAGCATCTGGATCGATCGCTTCGTGTCGGCGGCGTCAGCCTGGTCGAGGTGGAGCACCATCTGGAAGATGCCGCCATCGGCGTCGGCGACGGCGCGCGCGATGTCGAGCAACTCGGCCTCCGCCGCGTCGAAGGAGGGGATCAGCTCACCGTCGATCCGGCGGTGGAAGGCGAAGTTCGACGTCGCGAACCCGAAGGCACCGGCCCGGACAGCCTCACGCACCAGCGCGGCCATGCGCGCGCGGTCCTCGGCCGTCGACGGCTCGCGTAGCGCGCCGCGCTCACCCATTGCATACACACGCAGGGCCGAATGCGGGATATAGCTGCACAGGTCGATATCGTGCCGCCGCCCCGCCACCGCCTGCAGATATTCGGGGAAGGTCTCCCACTCCCAGGCGAGTCCTTCGGTCATGACGATCTCGGGGATATCCTCCACCCCCTCCATCGCGGCGATCAGCATCGCCCGGTCTTCGGCTCGGCAGGGAGCGAATCCGACCCCGCAATTGCCCATAACCGCCGTCGTCACCCCATGCGCCGACGACGGGACCATCCGTTCGGCCCAGATCGCCTGCCCATCATAATGTGTATGAACGTCAATGAATCCGGGGGTTACGATACAGCCCTCGGCATCCATTTCCCATAGCCCCTGCTCTTCGATCGACCCGATTCGCGCAATGCGGCCATCGCGCACGGCTAGGTCGCCGCGCAGCGGTCCCGCCCCCGTTCCGTCGACCAGCAGGCCATTGCGGATAACCACGTCATAATCGGCCATAGCAACCTCTCGCTGTTCCCCGGCGCCCGCCTTTTTCACCCGCAGGGTCAACGGGTTTGCAGGTCGTCCGTTATCGCCACGTCGCATGCCCGGCGGCATCGTCACGCTTCGATAATTGACAACTGCCAAAATGAATGCAATTTGTCACCTGACAATTTTAATGCCGCATCGACGGTACGGAGAGGACCAGACGGTCTTCCTGGCAGGAGAGAGATTGTGAGCTATCCGATCATTTCGGCCGATTCTCACATTACGGAAACGACCGACACCTACGCCCGCTACATCGACGCGCGGTACAAGGATGACGCCCCCTTCGTGGTCGAGGAGAACGATAGCGTCGCCTTTGCCATCAAGGGCATGGGGACGATCGCGATCGGTGGCGCCGCCGCGGCCGGCATCGCGCCGGCCGAGCGCAAGAAGGCGATGCGCCGCTATCTCGACCTGCATCGGGGTGGCTGGGATTCGTCGCACCGCCTCGCCGACCAGGATCGCGACGGGGTCTCGGCCGAGGTCATCTACCCGACGGTGGGAATGATCCTGTGCAACCATCCCGATCTCGATTACAAGGACGCCTGCTTCAAGGCCTATAATCGCTGGCTCAGCGATTATTGCGACTTCGATCGCTCGCGCTTGCTCGGCATGGGCCAGACCGCGATGAAGACCCCCCAAGCGGGCATCGAGGATCTCGCGGGGATCAAGGCGCAGGGGCTGCGCGGCATCATGATGCCGGGCGTCCCCGGGGTCGAGGATTACGATTCCCCGGTCTATGACGACTTCTGGGCGGCGGCGGTCGACAGCGGCCTGCCGGTCGCCTTCCACATCATCGCCGCGGGCGGCTTCACCCCGCCGGTGCGCGGATCTAAGATCAACACCTTCATGAACCATGTCCGCGGCGTGCAGGACATATTGGGGATGCTGATCTTCGGCGGCGTGTTCGAGCGTCATCCCGACCTGAAGGTCGTCTGCGTCGAAGGCGACGGCGGCTGGATCGCGCATTATGCGCACAAGATCGACCGCGCCTATACCGAGCATCGGCATCACCTGCCGACTGGCGACCTGAAGCAGATGCCGTCGCATTATCTGTTCCAGAATCTCTACTTCACCTTCCAGGACGATCCGCTGGCGTTCCGCAACGCCGACCTCGTCAACTGGCGCCGCCTGCTCTGGGCGAACGACTTTCCCCACTCGGACTCGACCTGGCCAACCAGCCAGTCGCTGCTCGCGGAGCATACCCGCTTCGTCACGCCCGAGCAGAAGCAGGCGATCCTGTCGGGCAACGCCGCCGAACTGTTCGGCATCGATCTGACCGCGCTCGACCAGAAGCGCGCGGCCTGACCTTTCGGACGTGGAACGGGCAGACCCCAGCATGGCACAGGCCGACCTGATCATCCGCCAAGGCACGATCGTCGACGGTCACGGCGGTGAACCCTATGTCGCCGACGTCGCGGTCCGCAGCGACCGTATCGTTGCGATCGGTACACTCGATGGCTGGGCCGCCGAGCAGGCGATCGACGCGCGCGGCAAGCTCGTCACCCCGGGCTTCGTCGACATCCACACCCATTATGACGGCCAGGTGATCTGGGAGGATCGGCTGATCCCGTCCTGCTACCACGGCGTCACCACCGCGCTGATGGGCAATTGCGGGGTCGGCTTCGCCCCCTGCCGCGCCGAGGACCGCGACCGGCTCGTTTGCCTGATGGAGGGGATCGAGGACATTCCCGAGATCGTTATGACCGAGGGGTTGACCTGGGAATGGGAGACCTACCCCGAATATCTCGACGCGGTCGAACGCCGGTCGCACGACATCAACATCGCCAGCCTGCTGCCGCATTCGGCGCTGCGCGTCTATGTGATGGGCGAGCGGGCGGCGACGGGCGCCGCGACCCAGGACGATCTCGACCGCATGGCCGCGCTGACTCGCGAGGCGATGGCGGCTGGCGCCCTCGGCTTCGGATCGTCACGCACCATCTTCCACCGCAGCAGCGATGGCGAGAAGGCCCCGACCCTCGCCGCCGGCGAACGCGAGTTGAAGACCATCGCCACGGCGATGAAGGAAGCCGGCGGCGGCATCATCGAGATCGCCACCGACTATGACGAGGGCCGCAACGTCGCGGGCGAGTTCAGCCTGCTGCGGCGCGTCGCCGGGGAGACCGGCCAGACGCTGATGGTGCCCACCGTTCAGTTCCACGACACTCCCGATGCCTGGCGGGAGGTCCTCGCGCTAATGGATGCCGCCAATCGCGACGGCGCCTCGGTCAAGGGACAGGTCACACCACGCGGTGTCGGCATGCTGTTCGGGCTCGAACTGTCGATGCACCCCTTCATCCTCTCCCCCGCCTATCGCGAGATCGCGCATCTCCCGCTTCCCGATCGGCTCGCCGCGATGCGCGAACCAGCCCGGCGGCAGCGGATCATCGAGGAGGAGCCCCTGCCCCCACCGGTGCCGCTGCTGGCGTCGGTTCGGCAGTTCGACCGGATGTTCGTGATGGGTGCGCGCCCCGACTATGAACCCTCGGCCGACAGCTCGGTCGCGGCCGAAGCCGCGCGTCTCTCCCTGTCCCCAGCCGCATTCGCCTTCGACGTGCTGACCGCCGGCGACGGCACCGACACGCTCTATCTGCCGTCATCCAACTATGCCGACGGTAATCTCGAACCCGTGCTGGCAATGATGCGGCACCAGCACACCGTCCTCGGCCTCGGCGATGCCGGCGCGCATTGCGGGGCGATCTGCGACGCGAGCTATCCCACCTTCATGCTGACCCATTGGGTCCGCGACCGTACGCAAGGCGAGCGGCTGCCGCTGCCGCAGGTGATCAAGGCGCTGTCGCACGACACCGCCGCGATGGTCGGCCTGCACGATCGCGGCGTGCTGCTGCCCGGCTACAAAGCGGACATCAACATCATCGATCATGATGCGATGGTCCTGCACGGCCCCCGCATCAGCTTCGACCTGCCGGCCGGCGGGCGACGGCTGACGCAGGAGGCGACCGGCTATGTCGCCACCATCGTCAACGGCCGGATCGTCTATCGCCACGGCGAGCATAGCGGCGCCCTGCCCGGCGAGCTCATCCGCGGCCGCCGGGCAGCGCCCGAAGCGCGGGCGGCGATGACCGTCGGCGAGGCGATCGAGGCCTGACCGATGAAACGCTGATCGAACGATATCCAGGGACGTAGCCGACACGAGAGAATCGTGCGGCGCGGCCCGGAGAGACTGGGAGACGCGAACCGCACGTGGCGGGTCGCCGATCTCCCGCCGGCCGAAGGGCCGGTGAATGGGGAGGATGCCAATGACCGTCATTCATGACTTCGCACCGTCGCGCCCGATCTGCATGGCGCTGCCCGTCCGGCTCCGGGCGACCGCAGCCACCATCGCCTTGCTGGCCGCGCCGCTGGCACCGCTCGCGGCGCAGACCACCGCGATACCATCCCCGGCGCCCGCAGAAGCCGCCACAACCGACACCGCCGCCGTCAACGACATCATCGTTACCGCCACCCGCCGCTCCGAGCGGCTCAGCGACGTGCCGATCGCCGTCTCGGCCTTCTCGCAGCAAAGCCTGACCAATGCCCGGGTCGAGAACACCATCGACCTGGCGAACGTGACCCCGGGTCTTGCCGTCGCCAAGCAGGCCGGCGGGCAGATCATCTTCCTGCGCGGCGTGGGGTCGGCCGACGGCACCGCAGGACAGGAAGCCGCTGTCGCGACCTATGTCGACGGCGTTTACATCGCCGCCGCCAAGATGGGCTTCAGCGCGCTCAACAATATCGACCATGTCGAAGTGCTGAAGGGGCCGCAGGGCACCCTGTTCGGGCGCAACGCCACCGGCGGCCTGATCCAGATCATCACCCGCACGCCGACCCACACCCCCACGGTCGAGGGATCGCTCAGCTACGGCAATTTCGAAACCGTCGCCGGCAAGATCTACGCCAGCACCGGGCTGTCGGATGCCATCGCAATGGACGTGGCGGTCGCTGCGCAGCGGCAAGGCAAAGGCTATGGCACCAACCTGACCTCGGGCCGGGACGTTGGCATCGAGGAATATACCGTCGTGCGCAGCAAGCTCGTCTATGACAATTCCGGCCCGATCCGTGTCGTCCTGACCGGCGACTATTCGGAAAATATGAACCGCAGCGACGCGCGCGTCGCCCTGCCCGGCGTCGTCAATCTCGATGGTGCCCGGACACCGGCCGGCTTCTGGGACACCAACACCGGCGTGGATCCGCTCTACAAGGCCAAGGGCTGGGGCGTCTCCGCACGGGTCGATGCCGAATTGTCCGACGAACTGACCCTCGTCAGCATTTCCGCCTATCGCCATGGCGAGGCACGTCAGCGCTTCGACAACGACCTGTCGGTCACCTCCGCGACCGATGTGCAGACCAACGAATTGTTCAAGACCTTCACCCAGGAGGTCCAGCTTCAGTCGGCACCCGACAAGCCCTTCACCTGGATCCTCGGCGGCTTCTACATGAAGGACCGCAACGGCTTCCGCGACCCGGTCGGCCTCGGGTTGTTCGGAACCGCTTTCGGCGGCGGGGTCGGGCTGAGCAACGTCGTGCGCACCAATTCCTATTCGGCGTTCGGAGAGGCGACCTATGCGCTGACCGAGAAGCTCCGGCTGCGCGCCGGCGCCCGCTACACCATCGACAAGCGCCGGCTGACGGGTACAACCTTCCGCTTTGCCGCCGCCGATGGCACCGTGGTGACGCGCAGCCCCTTCGTCCCGCCGACGCCGACCAGCGCGACGCCCATTGTGCCCAAGGAAGCGACCTTCAAGGATCCCAGCTACCGCGTGGTGCTCGACTACAAGCCCACCGAGGATATCCTGCTCTACACCTCCTACAGCCGTGGCTTCAAAAGCGGCAGCTTCAACGCCACCAGCGGCACAGCGCCCGCCTTCGAGCCGGAAACGATCGACGCGGTCGAGGTCGGCGCCAAGGGATCGCTGTCACGCGCCTTCCGTTTCGCCATCGCCGGCTATCATTACTGGTATGACGACCTGCAGTTGCCGGTGTCGAACGGAACTTCGATCCAGACGTCAAATGCCGCCAAGTCCAAGATCTACGGCATCGACCTCGACGCCCAATTGTCGATCACCCGCGAATGGTCGATCTCGCTGGGCGGCGCCTGGACCCACGCCCGTTACACCTCTTATCCCAGCGCGCAGTGCACCGAGCGACTGGCGACGACCCGCAACCGCCGCTTTCGCTGCGACGTCTCGGGCAACGACGTCGCCCGCACCCCTGAATATACCTTCACCGCCGGCGGCAATTACAGTCTGAAGACCGACGCCGGCACCTTCAACGCCAACGGCACCCTGGCCTATAATGACGGCTTCGCATGGGACGCCGACAACCGGCTGCGGCAGGATGCCTATTGGCTGGTGAGCGGGCAACTCGGCTGGCGATCGCCCGACGATCGCTGGGGGGTCAACCTGTTCGGCCGCAACCTGCTCAACACCCGCTATTCGGTCTATGAGAGCGCGGTCGATTTCGGCGACCAGCGATCGGTCGCGCCACCCCGTACATATGGCGTTGAAATCAATCTAAAACTTTAGGTTTAGAAAGGATTTCGGACGTCCCGGCTTAGCGAGAGCTTCCCAAAAGTGCGTTACCGGATGCTCTTGTAAGGCTATTCGCGCGAACCTTCGAGAAATCGGCTGGAAGCCATGAAGGGCTGGGATTGAAGCGCGAGCGGACGATGGTGTCTATCCGGACCAGCTTTGTGGCGATCGTGCACGATATCGCCACAACGCTGTTCGGCGCGCTGACCCCATCGTCATTACCGGTTCGATCGCAGCCTTCGGCGTGAAGAGCAGTCCAGGTGTTTTCATGATGGTCATCGCGGCGCTGGCCTTCGGCTGTCTTATCGCGCTCCGTCGACCTGCCCACTACCTAGGCGCGCTTGATTTTCGTCAGGGGAAGATGCCTCACGCTCACTTTCGAGGTTAGCGAACAGCGCAAAACTAAATTTGATCGACACCCCGAACAATCCGCTCGACTTCGCTCAAAAACGGAGCACTGGTGCTGCTACTAGATCGCAGCCCTTAACGGTGCTGCCACCCCGATCGGTCCGACCGACGGGGCTCCGGGTGGTGGGACGCAATCACGCGCCCTGAGGAGAACCACCATGGAAGACATCCCGCAGACGGTCGACAGCGCACCCGTTATGCCCGGCCCTCCAAGGCCGCAACCGTCACCAAGCTGCTCTCGCGCCATCGGGATGCGACGCTCACCGA
Source organism: Sphingomonas sp. Root720 (assembly GCF_001428605.1). Lineage (GTDB taxonomy): Bacteria > Pseudomonadota > Alphaproteobacteria > Sphingomonadales > Sphingomonadaceae > Rhizorhabdus. Next base: position 803,445 of record NZ_LMID01000011.1, on the reverse strand, counting down.
GATCATGGAGGCCCCACTGGCAGCCGCATAGCGCCCGCTCCTTCCTGTCGGGGATCCGCAAGAAGCAGGAGCTTCTGAAGGAAACCCGCCGCACCGGCGAGACCAGCTATCGGCTGGCCAACTGATGGCCGCCATCGACGACCAGCTGGCCGGGCTTGCTACATTGTCGCAGGCCCAGCTCCGCACCGAATGGCGCAAATATCACAAGGGCCAGCTGATGCCGCTCGGCCTGGGTTGCGACCTCGCCAGCCGTGCCATCGCCTGGCAGAGGCAGGAGCGCGTCCGCGGCGGCCTCACCACCGCCACCCGCCGCGAGCTGAAGCGCCTGACGAAGCAACTCGTCGAGACCGGTGACATCGATCTGGGCAAGGATCGCTCGATGAAGCCGGGGACCAAGCTCGTCCGGCAATGGCATGGCACCATCTACCATGTGCTGGTGCGGGAGGACGGCTTCCAGTTCCAGGATCGCCAGTATCGCTCGCTCACCCCCATCGCCCGCGAGATCACCGGGGCGGCGTGGTCAGGCCCGCGCTTCTTCGGCCTGAAGGCGAAGCCCGATGCCGCCCGGTGACGGCAAGCCGATCCGCTGCGCGGTCTACACGCGCAAGTCCGACGAGAAGGGCCTGGAACAGGCGTTCAACAGCCTCGACGCCCAGCGTGAGGCCTGCGAGGCCTATATCGCCAGCCAGCGCCACGAGGGCTGGAAGCTCGTCCCCACCGCCTATGACGATGGCGGTTTGTCGGGCGGTACTATGCACCGCCCTGCCCTCAAACAGCGCCTCGCCGATATCAAGGCCGGCAAGGTCGACTGCATCGTCGTCTACAAGATCGACCGGCTGACCCGCAGCCTCGCTGACCTTGCCCGGATCGTCGAGGTGCTTGACCAGAGCCAAGGCGTGAGGCCGCATAAGGTCTTGAGGCGGTGCCCATAGTTGTAGTCGCTGAGGTGTGCGGTCAGTTGGTCGAGGCGCTGGCCAACCAGGCGATGAACTATCTCGCCTCCGGCATCGCACCGACGCGGCTCGGCAACACCCATCCCAACATCGTGCCCTACCAGACCTATCCGACCCAAGACGATCGATTCATCCTCGCGACCGGCAATATGAGCGCTTCTCCGAGGTGATCGGCATCGCACCGGGCGACGATTCAGAACCAATCCGACACGCTTCGCCTGCCGTGACGAACTGGCGCGATTCTCGCCGCCCTGCCTCGCCGCTCCCCGGCCGGCGCCGAAGCGGCTCGAATGAGCGCTCGCCCCCCTGGCCCGTCGTTCTGCGCGCCGGACCAAGGGGCCGAGAGATGCTCTCAAATCAGAAGTCGTACCGGAGCTGGGCGGAGATGCTCCACGGCTCCTCGGTGCCGATGATATAGGATCCGTTGCTCCCCGCCTCGAAGTTCATGATCCGGCGATCGGTCAGGTTCTTGCCGATGACCGAGAACTCCCAGCCCTGCGATGGGTTGGCCACCGACACGGTCGCGCCGAGCTTGACGAAGCCCTCCTGCCACAGCAGCGGATCGTTGTTCGGCGAGATATTGTAGCGGGTGGTGAAGCTCGCCTCGGGCCGCAGCTTGACCTGCAGCGACTGTCCGAGGTCGAACATATATTCGACGTTGAAATTGCCGCTCAGCTCGGGAGCGTAGCGGCCGCGCTTGCCCGACAGATCGATCGTCGGATGGCCGAGCGCGATGTCGGTCGGCGATCCGCCGGCATTCTTGAAATCGGTGAACTTGGAATCGAGCCAGGTCAGGCTCAGGCTGGTGTTCCAATGCTCGTTCACGCGCCAGGCCATGTCGGTCTCGATCCCCTGCGAGCGCGCGCCCTTGGCGTTGCGCACGACCGGGAAGATGCCGCCCTGCACGCCGTTGGTGCCGATCGCCGACTGCTGGAGCCCTTCGAAATCGCTGCGGAAGGCGGCGATGTTGAAGGTCAGGCGGCGGTTGAACCACTGGGTCTTCAGGCCGATCTCGTAGGAGTCGACATATTCGGGCCCGAAGGACAGCGTGCCCGGCAGGCCGGTATGCTCGAGGCCGTTATAGCCGCCCGCCTTGAAGCCGTTGACATATTTGGCATAGCCGCGGATTTCGGGCGCGACGTCGTAGCCGATGGTGATCGACGGGCTGAAATGCGCATCCGAGCGGTTCTCGGCGCGATAGCCGGCGACCCCCAGGCCGAGCTGCTGCCCGACCGCGGCCCCGATCGGCGCGAGCGCCGCCGGCAGCGGAATGATCGGACCGAAGGGCTGCGTCCCCGTGCCGAAATACTGGTTGATGCCGAAATGCTTGTCGACCCACGACTGGCGCGCCGCCAGCGTGACGTCGAGCTTGTCGGTCGGGCGGACGACGACGCTCGCGAACAGGCCGTATATGTCGGAGGTCTGGCGGAAATCGTCGGCCTGGCCGAACGGCAGATAGGGCGCGAGCGGCGGGACGAGCCCCGGCAGGATCGGCGAGAACAAGCCGTAGTTCGCGTAGATCTGGCCGCGCAGTCTGTCATGCTCATAATAGGCGCCGAACATATAGTCGAACGGGCCGGTGCCGTTCGACGCCACTCGGAATTCCTGGCTGAACTGGCTGAACCGCTCGGGCACGGTGAAGTTGGCCAGGTCGGGGCTCGCCGCGTCGACGTCGAGCTTCAGATTATATTTGTGATGGTAATAGCCGGTCACCGAGGTCAGCGTGAACGGATCGGCCTCATAGCTGATCGTCGAGATCGCCGACTGCGCGTCGAAGTCGATGCCCTGGTCCGGGTTCTGGCTGCGGACATAATTGGGGCGGGTGTCGTCGCCGGCGGCGATCGCCGCGGTGCAGCCGAAGTTGACGTTGGTGAAGATCGGCAGCGGCGGGCAGTTCGTCAGCTTGGCGGCGAGGCCGCCCTTCTGGCGCCCGCGCTCGGCATGCGCCTTCAGGTTGACCGACAGCCGGTCGGTTGGCTTCCACAGCAGCGTGACCCGGCCGGCATAGTTGCGGACGCGCGGGATGTGGATGCCGCTGCTCTTGTCGAGCAGCCAGCCGTCGCCGCGCTGGACCAGCCCGGCGACGCGGATGCCGAGCGTGTCGGTGACCGGCCCGCCGACCGCGCCCTCGATCGTCGCATTGTCGAAGTTGAAATTATACAGGCCGCGGACGTAGCCTTCCCAATGGTCGCCGGGATTCTTGGTGGCGATGTTGAACACGCCCGCGATCGAGTTGTTGCCGAAATAGACGCTCTGCGGGCCCTTCAGCACCTCGACGCGCTCGATGTCGAGGAAGGAGGACTGGGTCGAGCGCGAACGGCCGCGATAGATGCCGTCGACGAAGGTCGCGACCGACTGCTCGAACAGCGGGTTGTTGTCGCCCGATCCGACGCCGCGGATGAACAGCAGGTTGGCGGGGCCGGCCTGCGACACATAGACCGCCGGCACATGCTGCACGGCGTCCTGGATCGAGCCGACGCCCTGCTTCTGGAGGGTGATGCCCGAGACGACCGAGGCGGAGACCGGGACCTTCTGGAGCGGCTCGGCGCGCTTCTGCGCGGTGACGATGATCTCGCCGCTGTCGGCGGCGGCATCGGCCTCGCGGTCGGCCGCCCAGGCCGGGGCCTGCAACAGGACGCCCATCAGCATGGCGGCCAACGACGCTCCCTGGATCGACTTCTTCTTCATCTTGGACACTCCCCTTCTATAATGTCTATACAAATAGGGTGGATATTGTGCGGCCGGCCGGCGGCCTGCGGATCATGCGATCGTCCGGACGATCGCCGGGGTCGCGTCGGCGACCCGGTTGAGGCCGACCAGCGCCATCGCCATGTCGAGCTCGGTGCGGAAGATGCCGAGCGCGTGGCCGACCCCGGCCTCGCCCGCGGTCGACAGGCCGTAAAGGGTGGCGCGCCCGACCTGGACGGCGCTCGCCCCCAGCGCGACGGCCTTCAATATGTCGGTGCCGGTGCGGACGCCGCTGTCGATCAGCAGCGGAATACGCTGCTTGGCGGCGGCAGCGAAATCGGGGAGGACGTCGAGCGTCGACACCGCCCCGTCGAGCTGCCGCCCGCCATGGTTGGAGATGACGATGCCGTCATAGCCGGCCGCGATCGCCGGCTCGACCTGCCCCGGATCAAGCAGCCCCTTGACGATCAGCGTGCCGGGCCACTGGTCGCGCAGCCATGCGAGGTCGTCCCATCCGATCGCGGGGTTGATCTGCGAGCGGACGAATTCGGAGACGGTCGCCCAGCTCCGCCCCTGTTCCATCGGCATCAAGCCGGGCCGGGGCGCGCCGTGCGGCAGCGCGCGCAGCATCCAGCCGGGATGGCGGAGCACGTCGACGACCTTGTCCGGGGTCCAGCTATAGGGCACGGTGAAGCCGTTGCGGATGTCGCGGATCCGCCGGCCCGGCAAGGCGGTGTCGACCGTCACCTCGAGTGTCTCGAAGCCAAGCGCCCGCGCCTCGCCGATCAGGCCCAGCGTCGACTGCTTGTCATGGGCGATGTAGAGTTGGAGCCAGGCCTGGCCGCCCGAGGCCTCGGCGATGTCCCTGAGCCGCGAATTGGCGCCGTTGCTGACGACGAACGGCACGCCCGCCGCCGCCGCGCCGCGCGCCAGCGCCAGATCGCCCTTCGGCCAGAAGGCCGACGCATAGCCGGTCGGGCCGATGATCAGCGGCATCGCCAGCGACTGCCCGAACAGCGTGGTGGCGGTGCTCCGCCGGCTGACGTCGACTGGCGCGGCCGACAGCAGGCGATGGCGCTCGAACGCGGCGCGGTTTTGCCGCATCGTGCTTTCGGACTGGGCGCCGCCGTCGACATAGTCGAACACCATCCGCGGCAGCGTCCGCCGCGCGGCGTCGCGCAGGTCGTCGATCGAATGGGCCGCGCGCAGGCGCCGGCGGCACAGGGCATCAAGCAGAGCCATGTCGGTGTTTCCTGAAATCGGCCGGGACGATCACTTCCGCGCGGCAGGCGGAGCGTCGACCTCCCGGAGAAAGCCGAGGATGGGCGCGGCGACGGTCTGCGGCGCGGTCTCGATCATGAAATGACCGACGTCCTTCAGCTCGACGACGCGATAGGGGCCCGTCGCATAGCGTGCCGACGCCTTGACCGTGGATGCCGAGACGGCCGGCCCCTTGCTCCACACGAACAGCGCGGGCACGCGCACCGGCGGCACGGCGGCGAACTGCGCCGGCACCAGCGCGGTTCCCCAGGACAGGCCGCCGACCAGCACGCCCGGCTGCGAGAGGCGCGCGACATAACGGTCGGTCGCATCCTCGGGCAGGCCGCTCTTGCGCAGGAAGGCGCGCAGTCCGGTCGCACCGTCGGCGAGCAGCGCGGCGGCGCGCTTGTCGATATTGTCGGGACCGATCTCCTTGCGCACCGCTTCCCACGACGCCCGCTGCTCGGGATCATGCTCGATCCCGTCGACGAAGGCGGCGGGATGCGGATAGCGCAGCGTCGTCATCGAGCGCACCCGATCGGGATGATAGGCGGCCACCATCCACGCCATCGCCCCGCCCCAGCCGAAGCCGACGACGTGGAAGCGGCGCAGCCCGGTGGCGTCGGCGACCGCCAGCGCATCGGTCATGAAATTGTCGAAGACATAGTCGCCGGACCGCGACAGCGTCGCGGCGGACGCGCCGCGCTGGTCGAAGGCGACGACATTGTAGCCGGCGGCGGCGAGGGCCGACGCCACCGGCCGCCAGCTGTCGGCATCCTGCGGGAAGCCGTGCAGCAGCAGCACGCCGATGCCGTCGCGCGGCCCCCAGCGCAGTACCCGCCAATGCATGTCGCGGGCGGCGACCGTCTCGACGGTCGGCGCGGCCACCGCGTCCGCCGCGCGCGCCTGTGGCGACGCGACGGCCAGGCCGAGTAGGACGGCGGCATAGGCCAGGCATCGGCCCATCCATCTCGATCGGGAAACATCCTTGCCCGCCATAGCCGACCTCCCTCTGCTCCCGCCCACATCTTTTAACTGAATGTTTAGTAAGTTTATTCCGAACAGCTTCGTTGTCAAGAGCGTTTCGCGGCAGCGTTTCAATGAAATATCTTTGAAATTCAATATGTTAAAATGTCGCCTATTTCGGCATCCAGACGCCGCCGTCGACTCCGATCACCTGGCCGGTCTGCATGCCGCCCGTCACCGGCGAGGCGAGGTAGAGCACGGCGTGCGAAACATCCTCCGGCCGGCCGAGCCGCCGCAGCGGAACCTCTGCCGCCAGCCCCTGCTCGACCGCCTTGAACTGCTCCATGTCGCCCATGAACCCGCGGAAGCAGCTATTGGCGCTGACCTCGCTCAGGTCGGCGGGCGGGGTGCCGCCGGGGGCGACGACGTTGATGCGGACGCCATGCTTGCCGACGTCGAGCGCCAGCGTCTGGGCGAGGTGGATCAGGCCGGCCTTGAGCGCGCCATAGACCGGCTCGATCGGGGTCGGCTTGCGGCCCATGACGCTGCTCATCGTGATGACGCAGCCGCCCTTCTGCTCGATCATGATCGGCAGCACGATCTTGTAGGCGGTCAGCACGCTCTTGAAATTCTGCTCGTAGATCTTGTCCCAGAGCTGCGGGTCGAGATCGAGGAAATGGCTGAGGATGTCCCAGGCCACGCCATGATATAGGATATCGATACTCCCCATCGCCCGGGTGGCCGCGATGCCATTCTCGACCGACGACCAGTCGGTCGCGTCGACCGACACGACCGAGACCTTGCCCGAGCCCAGCTCGCGCGCCCGCGCGGCGACCTTCTCGGCACGGTCGAGGTCGCGCGCGCCGATGACGATGTTCGCGCCCGATTCTGCGAAATGCCAGGTCACATGCTGGCCCAGGTTCGAATGCCCGCCGATCAGCAGGACGTTCTTCCCCTCGAGTCCCGGATAATACATTCCCGTCTCCCTTATGTCCGTGGCGCGCCCGCGACCTCGTTCGCGAGCGTCCCGATCGGCGCGCAGCCTATTTCGATGCGATCGCCCGGCGCGATCCGCGCGGGCGTGGGCGGGCAGCCCAGCGCGACCACGTCGCCCGGCTCGAGCGTCATGAAGCGCGAGATGTGGCTGACGCAGCGCTCGACCCCGAACAGCATGTCGCGCGCGAAGCCCGCCTGCACCCGTTCACCGTTGACGGAGGTCACCAGCTCCGCCGTGGCGAGGTCGAGCCCGGTCGCGATGCAGGGGCCGAGCGGGGCGAAGCCGTCGCGCCCCTTGGCGAGGCTCGGATTGCCCTTGTCCTTGTGGAAGCGGGCGACGTCCATCAGGTCGTTGGTCAGCGTGTAGCCGATGACGTGCGCGGCGACGTCGCCCTCGGCGACGTCCCGCCCCCGCCGGCCGATCACCGCCGCGAGTTCGCCCTCGCACACCACGTCGCCGTCGGCGGGCAGCACGATCCTGTCGCCGTCGCCGATGATGCAGCTCGGCGGGCGGACATAGACGACCGGCTCGTCGGGCACGGCCATGCCGAGCGCTTCGGCGGTGGCGCGATAGTTGATGCCGATCCCGACATATTTGCCGGGCTCGCACGGCGGCAGCAGGACGACTTCGTCGCGGCCGAAGACGACGCCGTCCTCGACACAGCCGGCCAGGTCGCGTCCCTGCTGGAAGGCGCGGAACGGGCTGGTCGACAGCGGGCGGACGCCATCGCCGTCGAGCAGGCCGTAGCGGCGGCGGCCCAGATAGCGGAAGCGGACGATCCGCATCGCGCGATCAGGCGAAGCGCGAGACATAGCTGCCATATTCGCTGACCGTCATCGCCGTGCCGGGCATGACCACCACCGTCGTCGTCGGCTCCTCGATCACCGCCGGCCCCTCGATCCGGTTGCCGCAGGTCAGCCTGGTGCCGTCATAGACCGCCGCGTCGACGAAGCCGCCGAGATCCTTGAAGAAGGCCTTGCGGGTTCCCTTCAGCGCATGATCGGCGCCCTCGCCGCCGAACGGCAGCTTGCGGATCGCCGGCTTCGGCGTCGCGCCGATCGCGCGGACCTTCCAGTGCAGGCATTCGATCGGCTGGGACGGGTCCTTCACCGCGTACATCCGCTCGTGGATGTCGTGGAAGTCGGCGACCAGCGCGTCGAGCTGCGCCTGATCGGCGATCCGCCCGGTCCGCAGGGGCACGGGCAGCTCCCAGATCTGCTCGGGATAGCGGGCCTCGGCATAATATTCGAGGCGGCGGTCGGCGGGATCGATGCCATGGCCGTCGAGGAATGCGACCGCGCTCCTCTCCAGCGATTCCAGCAGGGCGTTGACGCCCGCGAAGTCGAAGCGGTTGCTCTCGACGAAGGCGATCGCGCTATACTCCTTCACCAGGTCGGCGAAGGCGCCGCCATAGGCGCTGAGCACGCCGGCCGCCTTGGGGATGATCAGCTCCCTGATGCCGAGCTCCATCGCCATCGCCTGGATGTGCATGCCCGCAGCCCCACCGCCCGAGACGACTACGAAGTCGCGCAGGTCGATCCCGCGCGAGATGGCGAGGTCCTGCATCGCCGCCTGCATGTCGTTGTTGACGGTGCTCCATATGGTGAAGGCGGCCTGCGCCACGTCGATGCCGAGCGGCTTCGCGACATGCTCCTCGATCGCCGCGGAGGACAGCGCCGGGTCGAGCGGGGTGCCGCCCCTGGCGAACGCCTCGGTGTTGAGATAACCGAGGACGAGGTCGGCGTCGCTGACGGTCGGGCGGGTGCCGCCGCGCCCGTAGAAAGCCGGCCCCGGATTGGCGCCCGCGCTCTCTGGCCCGACATGGACCAGCCCGCCGGCGTCGACGCGGGCGATGCTGCCGCCGCCCGATCCGACGCTGCGGCTGTCGACCAGGTCGACGCCGAGGAAGCAGCCGCCCATCACGATCTCGCGCGACAGGTTGATCTTGCCGTCCTGCACGACGCTGACGTCGAAGCTGGTGCCGCCCATGTCGACGACCAGCACATTGTCGATGCCCTGCTCCATCGCGACCGTGGTCTGGCCCGCGATCGGCGCCATCGAAGGCCCTGAATTGATGCTGTAGATCGGGCGCTCCATCATATCCTGGACGCTGGCGATGCCGCCGGCCGAGGTGACGAGCGACAGCGGGCAGGCATAGCCGTTGTCGCTGAGCTGCGCCTGCAGGTCGGAGACATAGGTGCGGATCACGTCGAGCAGCGAGGCGTTGACCACGGTCGACGAGGTGCGCCGATATTCGCGCAGGATCGGGTTGAGCTGCGAGCTGAGGACGACCGGCACCTCGGGCCATTCCTCGCGGATGATCGCCTCGATCCGGCGCTCATGGTCGCCGTTGGTGATCGACCAGAGCAGCGCAACCGCGATCGCCTGGACGCCATGACCCTTGAGCTGCCGCACCGCCGCGCGGACCTCGTCCTCGTTCAGCGGAATCTCGACGCCGCCCTCCGAATTGACGCGCTCGGTGACCGGCAGCGTCAGGTAGCGCGGCACGAACGGATCGGGATAGTCGGTCTTCCACAGGAAGGGCTCGCTGCGGCCCTGCTCCCGCGTCGTCAGGATGTCGCGGAAGCCGCGGGTGCAGATCAGCCCGACCTTCGCCACCTTGCCCTCGATCAGGGCGTTGAGCGCCACCGTCGAGCCGTGCACCAGCGACACGCAGTCGCGCAGGAAGCCGTCGAGCGTCAGCTTATAATGATCGGCCGCCTGGCGCAGCCCCGCCATGATGCCGTCGCTCGGCCGGCGCGGGACGGTGAACGCCTTGAAGATATTCCACTCGCCATTGTTTTCGTCGAACACGAACAGATCGCTGAACGTGCCGCCCACGTCGGAGCACACCCTGAAACGCATGTCTGTTGACCCTTATCTATTCCGGAGTTCCAGGCGGAGCTGCGCGGTCCGCTCCTGGTCGACGCGACAGTCCTCGTCCGACAGGTCGAGGGCGACGCCGTAGATGGCCCGCGCCTTTTCGGGCGAGACCCAGCCGTTGCGCACGCGGTGGCGCACCCGTTCGGGATCGCGATCGAGCGGATCGCCGAAGCCGCCGCCGCCCGGCCACAGGCTGCCGATCCATTCGGTCGGCTGGATCTCCTCGCTGGAGATGTCGGGGATCGCGACCTCGTTGCCGGCCGCATCGACCTTCCACGCGGCCGAGGGCGCGCCGGCATGGCCGCCGTGCAGCCCCTTCGGCGGGAAGACCTTGGAATCGAGGAAATAGGACCAGAGCGCCGGGTTGCCGCGCGGCCGCATCAGGCAGCGTATGCCGGGCGCGCCGTCCCACTCGCCCGCGCCGCCGCTGTCCGTCTCGACCTCGCAGCAGCCGAACATGATCGGCATCTTGAGCTCGAAGATCTCGGCGCTGATGAAGTCGACTTGGCAGCCGCCGGGCGGGCCCAGATAGGTCAGCCAGCCGTCATGGCCGTGCAGCGCGGGCCCGCCGCCGAAGCCGTAGATCACCGCGTTGACGAACAGCCGGTCGTCGTAGCGGAAGTCTTTGCCGCAGACCGAGGCGACGCTGGGACTGAACGAGGTGGCCCCCTCGGCAAGCCCCTTGTCGGGGCCGAGCTCGGCGAACATCGACTGGATCAGGTTGATCAGCCGCGCGGCGACGCCCACCGTCGCCATCGAGGTACTGTAGGGCGGCTGCACCCCGCCGACGATCGCATTCTCGCGCGCCAGTATCTCGATGCAGTTGTAGACGCCGTCGTTGCGCGGCAGATCGGACGACAGGTTGTTGAGGATGCCGGTGACGACCGCCGACCGGGTGGTCGCCTCGCTCAGATTATAGCCGGCCTCGAGGCAGGCGATATTGTCCCGCAGGTCGACCTGGATCTTGCCCTCCTCGGGCAGGATCGAGAGCCTGACCTTGAGCGGGATGCCGTCGGGCGCCAGCCCCTCGATCGGGTCGTGCGCGTTGGTGGCTTCCCAGCTCTTGCGCGGCAGCTTGCCGATCTCGTCGACCATGCGGCGGCGCGAATAGTCCTGCCATTCTGCGAGGAACGCCTTGATCGTCGCGGCGCCATATTTGTCGCATAACTCGATGATCCGCTTCTCGCCGATCCGCACTGCGCCGACCGCCGCCAGATAATCGCCATACCATTGCTCGGGATTGCGGATGCGGATCCTGGCCATCCGCACTACGTCCTCGACATCGGCATAGTCGCGCTGGACGCGGACGCAGGGGAAGTCGAGCGCGCCTTCCTCGTACAGGTCCTTCGCGAAGGGCATGAAGGTGGTCGGCTGGCTGTTGCCGATATCGGCCTGGTGAGCGACGCTCAGCGTCGTCAGGATATGCTCGCCCTTATAGAAGACCGGCGCCATATAGGCGAAGTCGCCATGGTGGCTCGACCCGTAATAGGGCGAATTGTTGAGAAAGCAGTCACCGGGGCGGAGATCGCCGAACAGGCCGGTCATCTGCTTCGCCGCCATGCTGCACGACGCGACGATGATCGGGATCGCCTGGGTCAGGCAGAACAGGTCGCCCTCGCTGGTTAGCACCGCCGACGAGAAATCCTTCGCGAGATTGAGCGCCGCCGACCGCGACACCTTCTCCAGCGTGTGGTTCATCTCGTTGACGATCACGTTGAACTTCCTCGCGAGGATGGCCAACATGTGGGGTTCGATCTTCACCGCAGTCCCGCTCACTTCCAGCCTCTCGTCCACGTCTGCCTCATAAACTTACTGAATATTTAGTAAGCTGATTATGTCAGTTCCGTCGGGCTGTCAAATTCACTTTTCAGCGGATCGTCAGAAGCCGCAGGCGGGTTCCGCCAGCCCTTTCGCGCCGGGCTTCAGCGCGAAGAGGCCGCCCGCCCCCGGTGCGGTCGCGGCGCCTTCTGCCGTGCCGGGATCGAAGCCGATCGCCGCCACCATCCGGCGCGGCAGCGCGACCGCGCCGGTAGTGATCAGCAACGTCGCGTGGTCCGCGCCGCCGAACGCGCAGCTCGTCACGAACGGCGCCGTTACCCGGACGCGCAGCCGCAGTACGCCATCGGGCGAATAGCGGCGCACTTCCGAGGTCAGCGGGATCGCGACCCAGAGGCAGCCCTCGGCATCGACGCACAGCCCGTCCGCCCAGCCCTCGCCTACAGCAAAGTTGAGCACGGTGCGGCGGTTGGCCAGCACGCCGGCCGCGCCGTCGAAGTCGAACGCGTCGACCCGGCCGGTCGGCGAATCGACCAAGTAGAAGGTGGCGCCGTCAGGGCTCCAGCCCATGCCGTTGCCGATCGTCAGCCCTTCGAGGACGCGGACGCAGCGCCCCTCGCCATCGACGCGATGGAGCGCGCCGCCGCCGATCGACAGCGCCGCGTCTACCGTCCCCGCCCAGACGCGGCCCTGGGGATCGCATGCCGCCTCGTTGATCCTCACCGACGACGGGTCGGCGTCGATCGTCGCGAGGGGCCGTTCGCCGCCGTCCGCGTCGAGCAGCGTGAAGGCGCAGCCTTCGGCGAGCAGCAGGCCGCCGTCCGCGCGCAGCAGGGCGGCGGCGGTCGGGCGGCCGCGCCGGATCGTCCGGCGGATGCTCCAGTCGCTTCCCAGTTCGATAATCTCGCCGCTGACATTGTCGAGGCACCAGAAGGCCTGGCCGTGCTCGTCCCAGACCGGCGCCTCGGCGATCGCGGCCTTCCAGTCGTGGACCAGCGGCGCGTCGACGATCGGAACCCCGGCGCTCACCACATGTCCTTCGCGGCGGCCGGCGCGGCGCGATGGTCGCCATTTGTGTCGAACCAGGGCAGCTCGGCGAGCAGGCGGCGTTCGGCGCCGCGCGGATCGCGGACGATCGACGGCGCCGCGTCGATCGCCAGCACCTCGCGCCCCGCCGCGCTATAGGGCGGCCAGGCGATCGACGACGGCCGGGGGGCGCCGCCGCCCGCGAAGCTCGACCAGCCCTGCCGGATCAGCGCCGACACCGCCGTCGAGCCGGCATCGACCGGCACCATGCTCGGCACCTGCGCCATCGTCCCGAACGCCAGCGGCACCGACAGCCCGTGCGGGACGCCTAACCTCCCGCCCATGATCGGCGTCGGCCATTCGAGGCTGTACACCCAGGTCGGCGCGCTCGCCCCGGCGGCGCGGAGATTGGCGACATAGGCGGACGAGCGGACGATCAGGAACTCACTCATCACCGCGAAGAAGATGTCGGCTGGGCCCTTGGCCGGATAGAGCCGGCGATAGCCGGCCACCAGCACCGCCATGTCGCCGGGGAACATCTTCGCCAGCGCGGCCCGGAGCCCGTCCCAGTCGAGCGCGAAGATCGGCGGCGACCCGACCAGGATCGTCGCCTCGTCGCGGCTGGTGCCGATGATCATCGGCACGTCGCGGCTCGCCGCCGGGACGCCCTCGGCGAAGGGATGGTTCGGCAGGCTGCCGCCGATCACCGGCAGGAATTTGCGCGCCCATCCGTCGCCGAGCGCAGCCACACCGTCGAGGATCGCCTGCGCCGGCAGGTCGAGCAGCCGCTGCGGATCGCGGCCGAGGCCGAGCTTATCGAGCAGCGCGTTCGCCGCCTCCGCCGCCTGAGCTCGTTCCATGCCCCAGACCAGCACCCCGCTCTGGGTGATCGCGCCGTGGAACAGGCCGCGCGCCTCGGGCATCGCCATCAGCGCGCAGACCTTGGCCCCGCCGCCGGATTCGCCGAAGATTGCGACACGGTCGGGATCGCCGCCGAACGCCCGGATGTTGCGGCGAATCCATTTCAGCGCATCGACGATATCAAGCATCCCGATATTGCCCGAATCGGCGAAGGCCGGATCGAGATGGTCGAGCGACAGATAGCCGAACACGCCGAGCCGGTGGTTGAGCGTCACGACGACGACGCCGTTCTCGGCGGCCAGCACCTGCCCGTCACTCGCGTTGATGCTACCCGATCCTTCGCGGAAGCCGCCGCCGTGCAGCCAGACCAGCACCGGTCGCGCCGCGCCGGGGTCGGCCTCGGGCGTCCAGATGTTGAGCCGCAGGCAATCCTCGCCCTCGGGCGCGGGATCGGTGAAGGAGGCCCAGGGCCCGGCATCGGGGGCCGGCAGGCCGATCTGCGGCGAATGCTTGCCCGGCTGCGGCGCGCGATCGCCGAAGTCCCGGAAATCGCGGATACCCGGCCAGGGCTGCGGCGGCGCGGCGCGCCTGAAGCGCGCCCGCCCGCCGACCGGCGCGCCGTAGCGCAGCCCCTTGAACAGCGAGACGCCACCGCTGCGCGCGCCGCGCGCCAGGCCCTCGCTGGTCCGCACCACCGGCGCGGGCGAAGCCGCCTTCGCCGTACGCCGACCCGCATATGCCGATCCCTGCATCCACCCCATCCCGGCGATCGATGCCAAGAGAAAGTCCCGCCGCTGCATCGATCCTCTCCTTATCTAAATCCGATCGGCTTCAGGCCACCAGCCGGAACGTCTTGGCGACGATCTTCCACTCGGCCCCGAACTTCACGAAGGACAGGATATCCTCGAAGTCGTGGCCGCCCCAATGCCGCGCCGCGACCACCGCCGAGGCGATCCCGTCGAGGCATTGGATCGACCGGATCGAGACCACGATGTCGGGCGACGGCCCCGCCCCGTCGACGTAGGCGAACAGCATCTCGATCGGGCCGGCGAATTTGTCCGGGCCGAGGAAGCCGCAGATTGTCGCCTCATCGGAGAAGACCTCCCGCATCGGCCCGCTGTCGCCGGCCCGCGCGCCGTCGACATAGCGCCCGATCAGACGCGCGATCTCCGCATGATCGCCAAAGCCATTGGACAGGTCGGTCATCAGAATCTCCATCGCGTCGGATATATTGTTAACTGAACGATCATTTAGTAAAACAATGATACTCAGCGAGTCAATGATGCGTGACGCGCTCCCGATCCATTCCTCCATGCGGAAATATCCGGGGGAGGCGGCCGGCCTCTTGACAGCGCAGGCGGGAGCCAGTTTATTAAATGACCATTCAGTTTATCCGCAAGAAGCATCGCAAAGAGGAGAGGATATGACGCTGGCGGTCGACCTGCTGATCGTCGGCGGCGGCATCAACGGCGCGGGCATCGCCCGCGACGCGGCCGGGCGCGGCCTGTCGACGATGCTCGTCGAGCAGGACGACCTCGCCGCCCATACCTCCTCGGCCAGCACCAAGCTGATCCATGGCGGGCTGCGCTACCTGGAATATCATGAGTTCCGGCTGGTGCGGGAATCGCTGCAGGAGCGTGAGCGGCTGATGGCGATCGCCCCGCACCTGATCGCCCCGCTCGACTTCTTCCTCCCGCATGCCGCCGGGCAGCGGCCCGCCTGGATGATCCGCGCCGGGCTGTTCCTCTACGACCATCTCGCCCGCCGCCGCCGGCTACCCGCGTCGCGCGCCGTCGTCGCCCCGCACCATCCGGGCTTCGCCGTGCTCAAGCCCGGCTACCGGCGCGGCTTCACCTATGCCGACTGCCGCGTCGACGACAGCCGGCTGGTCGTGCTCAACGCGCTCGACGCCGCCGAGCGCGGCGCGCTGATCCGCCCCTATACCCGCCTGCTGTCGGCGCGCCGGACGGGCTCCGTCTGGCAGGCTGGGATCGAGGACCGCGGCTCGGGCGCGCGGACCACCGTCGCCGCCCGCGCGATCGTCAACGCCGCCGGCCCCTGGGTCGCGGAGCTGCTCGAGACCCGCCTCGGCCGGCGCGACGCCGCCCGCATCCGCCTGGTCAAGGGCAGCCACATCATCGTGCCCCGCCGCTTCGACGGCGACTATGCCTTCATCCTCCAGAATCCCGACGGCCGGGTCCTGTTCGCCATCCCCTATCAGGACCGCTTCACCCTGATCGGCACGACCGACATCCCCTATGACGGCCATCCCACGGAGGTCGCGATCTCCGACGAGGAGGTCGCCTATCTCTGCGCCAACATCTCGGGCTATTTCCGCACGCCGGTGACCCCGGCTGACGTCGTCCACAGCTTCTCCGGCCTGCGCGCGCTCCACGACGACGGCGCGGCGAGCGCCTCGGCGGTCACCCGCGACTATCTCCTCGCCCTCGACGGCGGCGGCGGCGAACCGCCGCTGCTGTCGGTGTTCGGCGGCAAGATCACCACCTATCGCCGCCTCGCCGAGCATGCGATGGCGAAGCTGCTGCCCACGCTCGGCCGCCCCGTCGCGCCGGGCTGGACCGCGCAGGCGCCGCTGCCCGGCGGCGACATCGGCGGCGGATCCTTCGACGCCTGGTCGGACGCGCTCGTCGCCAGCCGTCCCGGCCTGCCGCCCGCGCTGCTGCGCCGCCTCGGCAAGGCCTATGGGACGCGGGTCGAGGCGCTGCTCGGCGGCGCCGCGACGATGGACGACCTCGGCGCGGACCTCGGCGGCGGCCTGACCGAGGCCGAGGTCGACTATCTCGTCGCCCATGAATGGGCGCGGCATCCCGACGACATCCTCTGGCGGCGCTCGAAGCTCGGCCTGCACGTCCCGCCCGGCACCGCCGCGCTGGTCGCGCAACGGCTGGACCGCATCGCCGCGCCGCCGCTTTCGCCACAAGGGACAAACCCATGACCCAGTTCGTCGGCGCGATCGACCAGGGCACCACCAGCTCGCGCTTCATCGTCTTCGACCGGCAGGGCGCGATCCTCGCCGTCGCGCAGAAGGAGCATCGCCAGATCTATCCCCGGCCGGGCTGGGTCGAGCATGATCCGCTGGAGATATTGGCGAACACCCAGGAGGTGATCGGCGCCGCGCTGGCCCGCGCCAACCTGACCGCGTCGGACCTGGCCGGCGTCGGCATCACCAACCAGCGCGAGACCACGCTGCTGTGGGACCGCGAAACCGGCCGGCCGCTGTACAACGCGCTGGTGTGGATGGACACGCGCACCGACGAACTGGTCCAGCACTATCTCCGCGACGGCGGGCAGGACCGGTTCCGCGACAAGACCGGCCTGCCGCTGGCAACCTATTTCTCCGCGCTCAAGCTGCGCTGGATCCTTGACAATGTCGACGGCGCCCGCGCGCTGGCGGAGGCGGGCCGGGCGCTGTTCGGCACGATCGATAGCTGGCTGGCGTGGAACCTGACCGGCGGCCCCGACGGCGGCGTCCACCTCACCGACGTCACCAACGCCAGCCGCACCATGCTGATGGACCTCGCGACCTGCCGATGGGACGACGAGCTGCTCGCGACCTTCGGCATCCCCCACGCCTGCCTGCCCCGGATCGTCGCCTCGTCCGGCGCGCACGGCACGATCCGGACGCCGCCGCTCGACGGCGCGCGGCTCGCCGGCATCCTCGGCGACCAGCAGGCGGCGCTGGCCGGCCAGGCCTGCTTCGCGCCGGGCGAGGCGAAGAACACCTACGGCACCGGCTCCTTCCTGCTGATGAACACCGGCACCGAACCGGTCCGGTCGCAGGCCGGGCTGCTCACCACCCTCGCCTACCAGTTCGGCGACGAGCCGCCCCGCTATGCGCTGGAGGGGGCGATCGCCATCACCGGCGCGCTCGTCCAATGGCTGCGCGACAATCTCGGCCTGTTCGACAGCGCGCCCGAGATCGAGGCGCTCGCCCGATCGGTGCCCGACAATGGCGACGTCTATGTCGTGCCCGCCTTCTCCGGCCTCTACGCCCCCTATTGGGACGACAGCGCGCGCGGCGTGATCGCCGGCCTCACCCGCTTCTCGAACCGGGGCCACATCGCCCGCGCCGCGCTCGAATCGACCGCCTATCAGGTCTGCGACGTGGTCGCGGCGATGGAGGCCGACAGCGGCATCCGCCTCGCCACGCTCAAGACCGACGGCGGCATGGTCGCCAACGAGCTGCTGATGCAGTTCCAGGCCGACATGCTCGGCGCGCCGGTGGTCCGCCCCCGCATCACCGAGACGACCGCGCTCGGCGCCGCCTATGCGGCGGGGCTGGCGGTCGGCTATTGGTCGGGGACGCAGGAGCTGCGCGACAATTGGGGCGTCGACGCGACTTGGCGGCCGACCATGCCGGCCGATCTCCGCGCCCACCACCAGCGGTCCTGGAAGAAGGCGATCGGCAAGTCGCTCGGCTGGATCGATCGGCCGCAGGCCGCGGCGGACGATGCCGCGTGAATATCTTCCTCGGGGAATTGCTGGGTACCGCCGCGCTGATCCTGTTCGGCAACGGGGTCGTCGCCGGCGCACTGCTCAAGGCGTCGAAGGCGGAGAATGCCGGCTGGATGGCGATCACCGCCGGCTGGGCCTTCGCCGTGTTCGTCGGCATCGTCGTCGCCAAGGCATGCGGCAGCGCAGCCGCCTATCTCAACCCCGCCTTCGCGATCGGCATGGCGGTCCGGCACGGCGACTGGACCGGCATCCCGCAGGCGATCGCGGGCGAGCTGCTCGGCGCGATGCTCGGCGCCGCGCTGGTCTTCCTCCACTATCTTCCGCATTGGCGGGGCACCGCCGATCCGGCGATCAAGCGCGCGGCCTTCTGCACCGCGCCAGCGCTGCGCGACGTCAAGGCGAACCTGATCAGCGAGATCATCGGCACCTTCGCGCTGACCTTCGCGATCGGCGCGATGCTGTCCCCGGCGGTCGCGCCGCACGGCCTGGCCGACGGCGTCGCGCCCTATCTGGTCGCGGTGATCGTCTGGGCGATCGGCCTGTCGCTGGGCGGGACCACCGGCTATGCGATCAACCCGGCCCGCGACCTCGGCCCACGCATCGCCCATGCGCTGCTGCCCATCCCCGGCAAGGGAGATTCCGACTGGCGCTACGCCCCCATCCCGGTGCTCGGGCCCGTGATCGGCGCCGCGCTGGCCGGCCTCGCCCTGTCGCGCATCGGCGCCTGACACACGCGCAACGCACTGAATGAACGATCAATCATGGACGCGGCGCTATTCTCTGGCATAGTGGCCGGCAGATATTGCATAGGCGTTCGGGCATGGCAGTTGGCGGGGGCGACCATCCTATCATCATGATCTGATGGCGTCGGCGCAGCCGATCCTCCGCCCCGCCGGGGCCCATTCCCGAAGAACAGACACAGATGGATTGCCCGAATCCATACCCCTTATGGAGCGTTCAATGGACGTAGAAGACGGAACCAAAGCCGCTATCATCGAAGCGTCCATCAAGCTTTTCTACAACAAGGGCTATCGCGGCACGTCGATGCCGGACATCGCCAGCGAATGCGACATCACGCCGGCCGCGATCTATTATCATTTCAAGAACAAGGAGCAGGTCCTCTGGTCCTGCTACGAGAACCTCATCAAGGAACTGGACGAGCGGGTCATCAAGGAGGTCAACAAATTCACCGATCCCAAGGCCAAGCTCGAACGGTTCATCGAAATCGTCTTCAACATATGGTTCGACCGGCCGGAGCTCTCGCTGCTCCAGGCGGGGCCGATCGCCGACCTCTCGGCCAAGCGGACCTTCCAGTACAAGGTCCACCGCGCCAACTGGTTCAAGTTCATCCACGACCTCATCGCCGAGCTGGGCGGCTCCTTCCGCTCCGACGAGGAGCTGCGCTTCTCCTCGCTGATATTGTCCAAGTCGCTGTCCTATCCCGAGACCCTCATCGGCGAGTTCGGATACGACCACGAGGACGTCAGCGAGGACGTCAAGAAGAACATACTGGTCATGCTGAAGAAGTTCTACGTGCAGGCGCTGACCGGCGAACGCTTCCCCGCGTGACGCTTCGCCCGCGACAGCCGCGGATCGACCCGCTCGGATACGCGCAGGAGAAACATGCTCGTTCCGACCTATGTGCAGATTGCGACGGACGCTTGACCGAGGAGACGGCAGGTTTCACGTTGAGCCGCCCGTAAACGGACGGACAGCAATCCACCCCCAAGCTGACGCTAAGCTGCCGCGGCCGCGCCTAAAAGCCGACGGTCCGCTTTTGGTAAACCGGAAGGGCTCGCCGATCGTCCGCTATGTCGGCGAAAGCGGTCGTCCGCTTCCCCGCCCCGCTTGCCGACACGGCGGCCTCACCTAGCGAAATAGGCGGTCGCCCGAGGCGATCCGCATCAAGCTGCAGCCGCGATGGGCCGCCTTCTATAAGCCCCCACTTTATAGGAAAACATCGCACCGAAAGGTGCACGCAGCATCTGCCTGACGTCTCAACTGCATCGCATCTGCCGACCACAAATCAGCGGTAGCTGAGAAGAGCCGCGCAGAAGCCCAACCATGCCTGTCTAAAAACGTCTCCACGCACTGCACCAGATGCGCCGCCCAGCACGAAAGCCCCGCATTCCCGCGGCCAATCGCGACAAAGGCGTATATGGCGGGTCGAGGCAATCGATACGCCGCGACCAGAGACATCTTCGTGCCGTCTTGCAGCTGGATGATCAGGCCATCCCGGAACTTCTCCCAACCGCTGATCCGCTGCCCGATATTGTCCTGGATCTCATTGATCGCGGCCCCGCATTCGGCAGGTGTGAGATGGACCCAAGTGCACGAGCCAGAGGCATTCAGGGCGTAGAGTTCACCGCTTGTTGGCTGTTTTGCACCGCATCGACTTTGTTCGATTCCATTGACAAATCAGACGCCTGCGGAGAGCAGGCTGCGGTCAGGGCAAGCGCTGTCAGCGATGCCACGGAGATTGTTGGCCGCCAGAGGCCGCGCATGCGTCGGCGCGCTCCGGTATCAGGCTGTGATGTCTTCTTCACGACGTCCCCAGTTCGGGCGACGCCTTGGCCTCGGCTTGTCTCGTCGCGCCTATGTCCTCTCGGGGCGACGGCCAAAGCCGGATGTTAGTAACCTGCTACGCACAGGCGCATGCGCCTTTACCGTTGCCGGCTGGACATACGCGCATGCCACCCGGCCTCCAGAAACTGGTGACCGAGTCTGCGTAGAGAGGTTACTAGGCCCCGCTCCCGAGTGTCGCGGGAGCACGGGTCTGATTGCTCGCTTCGCGGCAGGAAGCAGGCCCAATGTGCCCCATTCTAGTCGGCTACAGCGAGGCGCTTCCAACTTGCGATCTGGCCAAAGGCCATAATTCCTCAGCCCGTGTCCGGGTGCCTCGCTGCGTCTATTGCAGTTCGTCCAACATCCTGCCTGAGTTCCTCTCAGACTGTAAAAATGCGCCACTCAAGGCCGACATGCCCGCCAACGGAACTCTGTACAAAATTAGTGTGGTGTCTGATCGATAAGGGATGGGACGCCGAGCACAAAATTTCCTTAACCCAATGATCCATCTGATTTATTTCGAGAATTAATAGCAGCACCGATATCGCAGCCCTAGTTGGCTCAATTGTGAGAGCCCAGCCGGTCATTTAGCTTGGGGCTTCCGCCACCACAGGAAGAAAGCCATGAACTGGAATGATACCCGCGATCATTTGCTCGCCAATGTCGGCAAATTGCACGAACTGTCTCCCGACACCGTGGCGGGCTATCTCACCGCCTCCGGTGCCGGTCGCAAGACCGCCCGGCTCGATGAAAAGACCCGCCAGCTCATTGCCTTGGCGGTCGCCGTGACAACGCGCTGCGACGGCTGCATCTCAGTCCATAGCAACGAGGCTATGAAGGCTGGCGCGAGCCGCGAAGAACTGGCCGAAGCCCTAGGCGTCGCGGTGTCCATGAACGCCGGTGCAGCCTTGGTCTACTCCACCCGCGCCCTTGACGCCTTCGACAACACCACAGGGCAATGACCCCTACCCCGTCGGCGGGAAAACGGTCGTCGCATATCATCTGCCCGATCTGCGAGGCGGGGTGCGGGCTGCTGGTCGAACTGGACGGCGAGACCGTCACGTCGATCCGCGGCAATCCGGCCGATGTGGCAAGCCGGGGCCATGTCTGCCCCAAGGGTGTGGCGCTGAAGGATCTACTTGAAGATCCCGATCGCCTGCGAACGCCGATGATCCGACATGGCGATGACTGGAGACGATGTAGCTGGGACGAGGCCCTGGACCGGGTAGCCGATCGGCTTCACGAAATCCGCTCCGGCCACGGCGGCGACAGCATCGCCGTCTATGGCGGCAATCCTACCGCCCACAATTTGGGTATCCATAGCCACTACCCGCCGTTTCTGGCCGAACTCGCCACCCGCAACATCTATTCCGCTGCGTCGCTCGACATCCTTCCGGTGCAGTTGGTCGCGCTCGCTCTGTACGGACATCAGTTCCTGCTGCCCGTCGCGGACATCGATAGAACCAGCCACCTGCTGGCGATCGGGGCCAACCCTATGGTCTCCAACGGCAGCATGATGACGGTTCCCGACTTTCCCGGACGCCTGCGGGCACTGAGGGCGCGGGGTGGACGAATGATCGTGATCGATCCGCGCCGCACCGAAACGGCGAGGGTCGCGGACGAGCATCATTTCATCCGACCGGGAACCGACGCCTTCCTGCTGCTGGCGATGATCCATGTCCTGTTCGAGGAAGGACGCGTCGATCTCGGCAAGATGAGCCATCATGTCGATGGTCTCGAGGCGGTACGGCGACATTGCGCCACGATTTCGCCCGAACGCGCCGCTCTGCGGACCGGCATCGCACCGGAGGTGATCCGCGCGCTCGCACGCGATCTGGCCGATGCAAAAGGCGCGGCATGCTATGGTCGAATCGGCATATCGGTGCAGCGGTTCGGTAGCCTGTGCCAATGGGCGATCCAGCTCCTCAATCTTCTGACCGGCAACTTCGATCGTCCGGGCGGCGTCATGTTCGCCGATCATGTCGCACCGGACATGCCGTCGATAGCCGATGCGGGCGCCGTCGGGAGATGGCATAGCCGGGTTTCAGCCTATCCGGAGTTCAGCGGCCTGATGCCCGTCGCGGCACTTGCCGAGGAGATCCTCACCCCCGGCGAGGGCCGCGTTCGTGCACTTGTCTCGCTGGCCGGCAATCCGGTGCGGTCCGCACCGAACAGCAACAAGATGTCCACGGCGTTACGCTCGCTCGATTTTTTCGTCGCCATCGACTTCTATCTGAACGAGAGCAACCGACTGGCCGACATCGTGCTTCCACCGGTTTCGCTGCTCCAGCGCGATCATTACCCGATGTTCACGGCCCGCTTCGGTGTCCGCAACTCCGCCCGCTATACCCGCGCGCTGTTACCGGCAGGCCCCGACGAGCGGCAGGACTGGGAGATATTAGAAGAGTTGACCCGGCGCCTCGCGTCTCGCGGCAATAGGCCCGCTACGCCCATTTCGACGCCGGAGGCCATGCTCGCCGCCATATTGGCGCGCAGCCCGCGTCCCGACATCACCGTCGATGCCTTGCTGGCCCGACCGAACGGTATCGATCTCGGCCCACTACAACCCTGCATGCCCGGTCGGCTGATGACCGCGAGCAAGCGCATCGATCTGGCCTGTCCGGCGATCCTCGACGACATAGGCCACCTGCTCGACCAGGCCAGCGATGACGAGCATCTGCTGATCGGTCGCCGCAACGCTCGCTCCAACAACAGCTGGATGCACAATCTCCCTCGCCTGATGGCGCGCAGGCCGGACCATCATCTGCTCATCCATCCCGTCGATGCCGCGCAGCTCGGGCTGGTCGACGACGACTGGGCGGAAGTCAGCACGGCAACCGGCGCGGCGACCACCCAGATCCGGATCTCCGACGAGATCATGCAGGGCAGCCTCTGCTTGCCGCATGGATGGGACCACCGTGTAGCAGAACCGCACTGGAAGATCGCCGGCCGGCTGCCGGGTGCCAATTTCAACCTGCTCGTCGACGAGAAACTCGTCGATCGGCCATCGGCGGGCTCGGTGTTTCAGGCTATCCCCTGCCAGGTCCGAGGGCTGCGGCCGGATCACCAGGCGGAACGTGCCGGCCAGGATAATATAGCGAGGTCCGAATGACAGTCGCGAGGGCAATCCTGATAAGCTAATCCGGCTTCGCACTGGAAATGAGAGGGTGCGCTATTTGGTCGCGCAGGGAGACGAACGGCGCTCCCCCTCTATTCTGCTGCCAACCCACCTTTATGGGGATGAGGCCATTCCCTACCCCTCGCGTAGCATTTCCATCTCTTCCCGGGAGCCCAGAACATGCCCCGGGACGCGAAAGGGGAAATCAATGATCAAAATCAGTAGTGGAACTATCGCGATCCTCATGGCGTCCACCGCGGCGATCTCGACGTCGGCGCTGGCGCAGACCGGCGGGGCTGAAGGCGGCAGCGCCGGCGACATCGTCGTGACGGCGCGCAAGCGTTCGGAGAACCTCCAGAAGGTTCCGGAATCCATCAGCGTGATATCGAGCACCGTCATCGCGAATGCGGGCGTCCGGAACGTGGAGGATTTTTCGAAGTTCACCCCCAATGTGAACATCAACACCGGCTTCGGGCCGGCCTATACGGTGCTCACCGCACGCGGCATCACCACCCCGCAGGGCGCCGAAGCGCCGATGGCGATCGTGATCGACGGCGTGCAGCTGAGCGACCTCACCTTTCTGAACATCGATCTGGTCAACATCGACCGCATCGAGGTGCTGCGTGGTCCCCAGGGCTCGCTCTATGGCCGCAACGCGATCGCGGGTGCCATCAACATCACCACGAAGAAGCCGACCAACGCCCTGTCGGCGATGGCGAAAATTTCCTACGCCAACGGCGATGACAAGGTCGCCCAGGCGAATGTCTCCGGGCCGATCGCCCGCGATGCGCTCTACTTCTCGCTGAGCGGTTCCTATCGCAAGTTCGACGGCAATTATAAGAATGATCCCGCGCAGCGGATCACGACCTTCCCGGATCCCGCCTTCAACGGCTATTTTCCGAATGTCGGAACCCGCCGCAACGCCAACATGATCGACGACAAGTCGGTGCGGGCGGCGCTGATCTACAATGAAGGCGGCGCCCTGAACGTCGAACTCCGCGGCAGCTACACCGATTCCGTTTTCGGTTCGTTCGGCAACGAACTCGTGCTGGGACAGTCGGACCTGAACGACAAGCGATCGCACCTCGCCACCAACCTCGATCTCGACCTTTACAGGAAACTGTACGAGGGGTCGCTGAAGGTCGATTATGATTTCGGCGGCGCGACGCTGTCATCCATCAGCTACCGCAACCGCGCGCGCCAGTCCCAATATGGGGACGGCGATTTCTCCACGCTGCCCGCGCTCACGCAGGACGTGCGGATCAATATCGACGCTTTTTCGCAGGAAGTCCGCCTGGCTTCGAACAACAGCTCGGGCATCACCTGGCTCGTCGGCGGCTTCTACCAGGACCGCAAGACCGGGCGCGTCCTGGTGATTCCGTTCGAGCTCAATCCGACCGTGTTCCTGCAGGACAGCAACGATCATAATCGGAGCAAGGCCTACGCCGTTTTCGGCCAGACCACGGCCGACATCGGCTCGGCGTTCCAGCTGACGCTCGGACTGCGCTACGATCATGACAAGCGCAGCTCCGACGACGATGGCTCGACCGCCCCGCCGAACAATGCGGTGGCGAAGTCGTTCAAGGCGCTCCAGCCGAAGATGTCTCTGAAATATAACTGGGATCAGAATTTCCAGACCTATGCGACCGTTGCGCGCGGCTTCCGCAGCGGCGGGTTCAATGCGGCGACGAGCACCCAGCGCCAATATGCCCAGGAAACCAACTGGAGCTACGAACTCGGCTTCAAGGGCAGCTTCCTCGACAACCGGTTATTCCTGAGCGGCGCCGTCTATTATATCGAGCTCAAGAACGAGCAGATCTACTTCGTCACCACCAATCCGCCGGCGCAGAATCTGACGAATATCGACAAGACCAGCAAGACGGGGTTCGAGCTCGAAATGACGGCTCGCCCCATCGACCGGCTCGATGTGACGCTCGGGATCGGTACCGCCGACAGCGTGATCAAGGGCTTCGCTGCGCAACCAGCCACCATCGACAACAAGACGCCCCAGTCGAATGGCTATAGCGTGACCGGCTCGATGCAATATCGCATCCCGCTGGGCGGCGACTTAGAGCTTCGTCCGTTCGTCAGCTTCGAACGCCGCGGACCGATCTACTGGTCCGCGGACAACAGCTTCCGCACAGGACCGAAAAATCTAGCGGATCTCCGACTGTTCCTCGACAGCGAGCACTGGTCGATCGGCGCGTTCGCCAAGAACATCACCAACACCCGCTTCCCGACAGTCGTCGGCCCCAACGCAGCCAACTTCGCGCCGCTCGGCGGCCCGGTGCTGACGCTGCGGACCATGAACACCCCGCGGTCCTACGGCATCGAAGCCAACGTCCGCTTCTGACGGCGTCAACGTCCGACTGGCCGGGGTTGAAAAGCCCCGGCCATTTTTTCACATGATTCCGGGCCCCGCCATGCGGGGCTTTTGCGCAACGGGACTTCATCATGGCACGAGAGCAAAAGCTGGAGGCCGTCTATCGGCTGTTTCGCTGGCTGAACCGGGTGGGATCGACCGGTGAGGACATGACCCTGGCGCATATCGCCGCGATCTTCACGCCGCGAGCGCCGATGTACCTGAACGGCGACATAATCTGCCACGATCACGCGACCCATCTGCAGCACGCGCTGGATCTGCGCGCGCAGATGGCCAAGTGGAGGTTCAACATTCCCTTCGAGCGCGTGGTCGTCGAGGGCGACAACGTCGTCGGCTATTATACCGTCGATTTCGAGGACAAGACCGGCAAGAAGAACCGCATGTACGACTTCTGCTTCTTCACGGTCGAGGACGACAGAATATCGAGCATCCTGGAAACGGTCTATTTTTCCGAGCAACCGCTCGACATCAAATCCTTCGCCCAGGACGAAGCCGCACCGACCTGATCGTCGATCGAAAGCCGCCGATCGTCGACCAGCCTCTACATCGCCCAAAAGACCGCCGCGCCCTCCCCTCCGGGAAGGCGCGGCTTTTCATACGCCCGGAGGACAGCATCGTCACCGATCCGATCGATCAGCGGCCGACCGCATCCGACGGGTCGCGAGCAGGATGAGCAGCGCCGACAGCAGCAGCGAAATCCCCGCCGCCGGCCCGATCCACATGGCCGAGTGCCGGGCGCTGACGAGCGCCCCCATGCCCGATCCCAACGCGACGCCCGCCACCAGGAAGGCGGGCCCGACCGATGCGATCCGACCCGATCGGTCAAGTTTCGCGAGCAGGGTGAAGAAATAGGGGACGATGAACATCGTCGTCGTCGACATCCAGAACAGCCCCGCCAGGAACAGGTTGCTGTCCCCGCCGAGCGTCATGACCTGGAAGACCAGCGCAAGCACCAGGGTCGAGCCGACGATGGGCAGGCGCATGCCCCAGCGTTCGCCGACCACATCCGCCAGGATCGCGCCGATGAGCGCCACGGCCAGGCCGATCGAGATCGTCCCGGTGACCCAGGACGGCTCCAGCCCCATCAGCCGCCCAAGCGGGACCGAATAGGACAGGATGCCGTTCTGGCCGATGAAGAACAGCGTGATCGCGAACAGGGCCGGGATCGCCATCGGGCTGATCGTCGCCTTGATGCCCTGGTCGACCTGCGGTGCGATACGCTTCACCGGCAATCTGTGGAGCAGCGCCACGCCCACGACGCATATGAGCGCGTTGCACAGGAATATACGCACGATGTCGGTGGTCGCGACGACCAGCGTCCCGACCATGATGAACGCTGCCGAAAAGGCGCTCTCGGTCAATTGAAAGATCACATAGCCCTTCTGGACATGAACCGATTCCGCCACGATCCGGTTCGTCGCGTTGAGCACGATGCCGAGCAGCCCGCCCGCCAATAGGCAGGCCCCGAAGAGGAGCTCGGGGGTGGCAGCCTGGGTCGCAAGATAGATCAGCGCCGCCGCCGGCAGGATCATCCTCGCGAGCCGGTCGGGGCGCACTTTCGCGAAAAGGACGGGCGTCAGCAGGTTGAACAGGGCGGTCGCGATCAGCTGGCTGGTGGCGACGAAACCCCCGAACCATGGCTCGGCCCCTACCCTTTCCCCCATGCCGCTCACCCATACGGGGACCAATGTTGAACCCGAAAAGCCGATCGAATTGACGATGGCAAGGCGCAGCAGCAGCAGCCACGGAACCTTGCCCGAACTCGCCTCCGCGGGCGCCGATTGCGGAATCACGACTGGATCGACTTGTACTGGCGCATGCGCATGAAAAGGCTCCGGTTCGGTTTACGACCGAGAGATTGTCTGCAGGTGCGATCCCGACCAAGGCGGTCCCGCGAGTGGTTCGGCACAGCTTACGGGTGGTGCCGCACCAATCGACCGAACGCTCCCGCACCAACGGCGCGGAAACGTTCGACCAAGGATGGCGAGCGGCTCGCAGGACCGCTCGCCGAACCTCAATATTGCAGCTGGACGCGCAGGCCGATCTGACGGCCGCGCGAAATCGACGCCATCTCGCCACCCGACGCGATCACCGTTTGCGCCGCGAACTCCTTGAACTGCTTGTCGGTCAGGTTCTTGCCGAACAGCGCGACTTCCCAACGCTTGTCCGTCGATTTGAGGCCGAACTGGGCGTTAATCTGAACATAGCCGTTCTGGTAATGGTTCGGATTGTTGATCGTCCCCGCCATGTAGCGGCTGCGCCCGAACGCTTCGAAGCCTTCGATCATCTGCAGATCATCGGAGATCGCATGTTCGTTGTTGATCCGAACGCCGCCGCTCCACTTGGACGACATCACGGTCGCGGTGCCGGAAAGATCCTGTCGGCATACCTGCCCGGCCGGGGTCGCGATCTGCAGGGCATAATAACAGGCGACACCCGGATAGCTCAGATATTTGGCGTCCGTGTAGGCGAAGACGGGGTTGATCGAGAGACCTCGTACCGGCTTCCATAGGAGCTCCGCCTCCACGCCCTGAGTCCGGGCCTTGCCGACGTTCGCCACCTGGAAGGATGCGACCCCGTCGAACACCGAGACCTGCAGCCCCTTGAAGGTCGTCCGGAAGGCATCGATCGAGAAGCTCAGCTGATTGTTCAGCACCAGCCCCTTGAGACCGATCTCGAACGACTTGGCAGCTTCGGGACCGAAGCGACCCGCCTGGTTCGGGTCGGTCCCCGAATAGACGCCGTCGAAACCGCCCGACCGCGCGCCTTTGACGAACTTGCCATAGGCCATCAGTTCGTCGCTGAACTTATATTGGGTCACGACCTGCGGCTGCCAGTGATCCTCGCGGTTCTTCAGGCCGAAGAAGGCGTGCGGCGCTCCGCCGAACCGCGAGAAAGCCGAATTGAGGGCGCTGTTCTGCTGGGCGAGATATTGCGCCTCGGTGAAGTCGTCCATGCCGGGCACGATGGAGAAGGCGATGGCCGACTGATCCGCCGTCATGTTGATCTTCGTATAGCGGACCCCGGCCTCGACGCTGAACTTGCTGGTCAGATGATAGGTGAGGTCCGCATAACCCGAATAGGTGTGGGTCACCCGGTCGAGGATGAAATAGCGGCCGACGGGCGGTGTGGGAGCGCCCAGCGGCTGGATGTTGAAAAAATTGGCGCTGGCGATCTTGAACCGGTTCCGCTCGTAATATCCGCCGGCGAGATATTCCAGCTTGCCGACATCGCCGAAGATCCGCGCTTCGTGGCTGAACTGATTGAAATGCGTGGTCACGAGCGCGTGGAACAGCGCGAGCGGAGAAGCATCGGCATCGATACCGATCCGATAGAGCTCCGTGCGATAGGCGGTGGTGGTGGCGATCGTCGCGCCGCCAAGGATCAGCTGTCCATCGATCTGGTAGGTCTGGTTCCGCAGACGGAAGAAGTCGGTATTGCCGAAGGGCGCGACATCGTTGGTAACGGATCGGTGCCCATCCAGCTTGATTTCCGGAAAGGCGATCGCCGGGATCGCATTCTGGACATAAGGCTGCAGCACGCCGCCCTTCTGGTTGAAATGATCATATTCCGCCTTCAGGTAGAAGGTCAGGTTGGGCGAAGGTTCGACCTTCACCGTTCCGCGCAGCGCATATTTGTTGTCGCGCGGCTCGGTCTTTCCGGAAATGTCGTTGCGGATCCACCCCTTCGCAAGCCGGTTGTAAAAGCCCGCGAAGCGCGCGCTGAGGCCTTCCGCGACGGGGATGGTGAAGCCGCCCTGGGTCAGTATTTCGCGATTGTTGAACTCGTAAGAGGTCGACAGATCGGCCTCCAGCTGATCGCCGGGCTTCTTGGTGGTGATGTTGAGCGCACCTGCCGTCGTGCTGGTGCCGTAGAGCAGTACCTGCGGGCCCTTCAGGATTTCGACCCGATCGATGTCGAACAGCGGGATCCGCGCATCCTGATCGCGGGCATAGACGACATTGTCGACGAACTTGCCGACGGCCTGATCGAACGAGCCGTTGGATCCCGAACCGAAGCCGCGAATGAGCGTGAACGGGGCGGCCGATCCGTAGGACACGAACAATGCGGGCTGGGTCACGACGAGATCACGAATGGCCGCGATGTTCGCGGTCTTGAGCTGGTCGCCGCTCACGGCGGAAATGGCGACCGGAATGTCGCGCATATTCTCGCTCTTGCGGCGGGCGGTGACGACGATGTCCATCGCCCCGCCTGCGCTGGCCTCATCGGCGGCGGCCTGCGCTGCGGACGGCGCGGGTATACAGATCGCCCCGGCGATGGCTGCTAAACATGTAGCCCCCTTCACAGAGGCAAGACCGTTCATCTTTTTGAAATACATGTTTCCTATCCCCTTTTTATAGAAAGCCTTCTAATTCAAGTCGCTACTGGGACGATATTTTCAGGATGATAGTATCTTGATACAGTCGGTTTCCGATCCGGGATCTATGGGTGGTTATGGTATTTAATGGGTGGGCTCGATCCACATCGGATATTATTGGCCAGCCATTGACCAAGACAGCCAATTCCGAGCCCGTTACAAGGAAATGATTGCCGGCATCATGAAATGCTGGTGGGCGCGGCCGACGCGCCGGAATCGGCCTCCGCCGGCAGGTTTTCCCAGAGCTTCAGGTCCTCGACCGCGGCGCGATAGGGCTTGATCGCGCACCCCAGCAACACGGCCGCCAACGGCAGCGACAGCGCCGCCAGCAGGGCCAGCGCATGGGCCAGCCCCGAACTCGCCGGGAAGAGATGATCGCTGAACAGTCCGGCGAGCGGCGGACCGACGGCAAATCCCCCGAAGGTCAGGCCGAACAGATACAGCGCGGTGATCTGGCCGCGGAAACGGTTGGGCGTGGTCGCGAGCAGGGCGGCGAGGCTGACCCCGAACGGCGCCGCCCCGGCCATGTTGAACAGCGCGAGGCTGGCCATCATCGACATCGTATCGCGCGCGACGATCGTGATCAGGATCGCCGAGATCATCAGCAGGATCATGCTCCAGAAAGCGATCTTGAGCGTCCGGCCCGGATCGCCCGCCCGGACGCCCCGGTCCGCCAGCATGCCGCCGCCGATCATGCCGACCACCGATGCGACGAGCAAGGCCGGGCCATAAAGACCGGCGACATCGATGGGAGTCCATCCGAGTTCGCGGATCAGGAGGGTCGGAATCCACATGCTGAAGGCATAGGTGCAGACCGCACAGAGCCCCATGCCGCCGATGTGAAACGAGAGGAGCCGACGCCGATAACGCAGATAGGCGAGGATGCCGCTCGTCTGCTGCGTCTCGACGGACTGGCGCCGGGGGGGCTCGCGTATCAGCATGACGAGCAGGCCCAGCACGAAGCCCGGGGCGCTCACCGCCAGCAAGGTGAGCTGCCAGGTCCGGAGGTCACCGAAGACGGGAAGATGGACCGAGCCGCCCTGCCCCACAACTCCCGCCAGCCAGCCGCCGACCATTACTGCCAGCGCACCGCCCACCGAGGCTCCGGTGATGAAGACACTGGCCGCCCGCGCGCGCATCTGCGGACGGAAATAGTCGGCGATGAGCGACAGCGCGGCCGGCGACAGCGCGGCTTCGCCCAGCCCCAGCCCCATGCGACACAGGAACAGCGTCCAGAAGGATTGAGCGAAGGCACTGAGGGCCGTCATCGAGACCCACAGCAGCACGCCGGTCATGATGAGCCACTTGCGGCTGATGCGATCCGCCAGCAGACCTAGCGGATAGCCCAAGGTCGCATAGAACATAGCGAAAGCCAGCCCATGAAGCAGGCCGAGTTGCGTGTCCGTCAGGCCGAGGTCCGCCTTGAGCGGCCCGACCAGTAGGGTCAGGATCATCCGGTCGATGAACGAGAGGCAATAGAGCATTGCCAGGAGCATCACGACTGACCAGGCCCGGACGGGTGACGGCCAGCGTGCGCCGCCGCCGGTCACGCTCTCATCCTGCGAAGTGGTCGCCGCCTTCGTCCGATGACGATTCGTTCGCGCCCATCCCAGGCGCGACGGACGCCCGTGCGGGGTGCGCCGGATGCCATCAGGCGGCGTCCTCCAGGATGGTGGTCCGTCGCAATTCCCTGCGCTGCGACGTGTCGTAGGGCCTACCCCGATGCAGCGTGGTCCGATTGTCCCAGATCACCAGGTCGCCGGGCGCCCATTGATGTCGATAGACGAACGATCGCTGCGTGGCATGTTCGAGCAGGTCCATGAGGAGCATGCGTCCCTGAGCCGTGGGTATTCCCAGCACCTTGCGCGCATGCGCTCCTATGAAGAGCGAACGCCGGCCGTTCCTCAGTCTGCTCACGATCGGCCAGACCGCGGGAGGAATGCTGTCGCGTTCCTCCTCGGTCGGAAAGGCGCCGAGAAGTTCGCGCGAATGAAAGGCGAAATGCTCCGCCTCCAGGGGCTCGAGATAGGCCTTCGTCGCGTCGTCGAGCGCGTCATACGCCATGCGCATGTCGGCGAATTCGGTGTCGCCGCCCGATGCCGGGCAGATCACCGCCGACAACATCGAATAGCTGACCCGATCCTGCTGGAACGAGCTGTCGCTGTGCCACAGCTGGTTAGCGAGATTCGAAAGCATGCGGCGGCTTTCCGGGCCGGACAGCGCACCGTCATTGTCGACGTTCGAGATGTCCATCAGCGCCTCGTAATCGAGGCGGGTGGCCGCGTAGGTCCGGTCCTTCGAATGGATCACTGCCTTGCGGAGGCCGAGGTCGAGCGCGCCGAAGCGGCAGGCGAAGGCGATCTGCTCGGCCTGCTCCAGCGGCTGTCGATTGAACACCAGCACCGCATAGCGGTCCATGCCGTCGTTGATCGCCGCAACGGTCTCCCGATCGAGTTCGCTCGCCAGCGCCACGCCGGTCACCCGCGCCGCGAAACCGTCCTGAATGGGTTGAAACGCGATTGCCACGACGTCCGTCTCCTTCTTCGAAAAGCCGACATGCCAGGCGCCACCCCGTGCAGGCCCGCGCCCATGGCCGATGCTGGCTCCCATCCTTGTCGTTGAAGCTAGGCGGCTACGGATCGGCCGCCATCGGATTATGGTGTGGTAGGGCCGCTAATTGGGAGGGGATTTCTCCACGCCGCCCGTCCGTGCCGCGGTGGCCGCCACCTGAATCTCAGGACAACCCACTCGTAAAGCCTGTGCCCGCGCGTCCGCGCTCCGCTTAGGACCATGGCAGCAGCCGCAACCGCGGCATGCCGGTCCGAAGAGAGCCCCGTGCATGAAGCTGTATATCTTTCCCGAAGGCCCCTTCCCGCGTCGCATCCTGTGCTACCTCAAAATGAAGGGCATCGGCGGCATCGAGATCGAAGAGCGTGACATCTTTGATCGGGAGGCAATGACGAGTCCGGAATTTCTGGCCCTGACGCCTGCGGGAAGCCTGCCCGTGCTGGTGACCGACGGCGGCGTGTCGATCACCCAATCGTCCGCCATCATGGATTATCTCGAGGAGATGTTCCCGGATCCGCCGATGGGCGGACGCGACGAGGGTGAACGCAGGCGGCTGGAAACCCAGGCGCAACTGATCAACGACGTGATGGCCTATCGCAAGATATCGCTGGCCACGACCACGCCCTACCTCACTTATTATCAGAAGGTCCGGGCGCCGGAAGCATCGCTGGTGACGGACAGGCTGGATTGGAGCCGGTGCGAGCAGATCAGCCTGGTCATGGGGCAGCACGCCTTCCTGACCTCCGACGTCCCGACCATCGCGGACATCATGCTCTATACGATGCTGGAATATATCCGGCCGGTCTACGACCGCTTCTTTCCGCCGCACCTCCTCAACCTCACGGCCTGGTACGAGCGCTTCGGCGCGATCTACCCGCTGGAGCCGTACCGGCTGGAGCCCGGCTACATCCACCGAATGAGCAATGGCATGGTGAAAGAGCGGATATGACACCGACCATCTATGTGGAAGACTGGGCGCCATACGCCTATCTGGTGAAGGCGCTGTTCCGGGTGGCGCCCAACCTCAAGGTCAGGCTGGGCCGCTATGACGAACTCGATCATCCCGTCGTGGCGGAGCGCTTTCTGGTGTCCGCGTTCATCGCCTATCGGGACGAGCTGGAACCGACCTTCTCCTTCCTGAGCGTGGGCGAGGCGCTGGATCGTCGCTTCGCCGAACTCTCCCTGTGCGGAGAAACCCCGGTCGCGCGCGGCGTGGTCCGCTCGCTGTGCCAGATCATCGACGAAGGCCACCTCATGCTGGCAGCCAGTCATATCGGCGATTTGCCCGGTTATGACGGCCCGATGTGGCATGCGGGATCGCCGGCACCGGATGCCCTGCTCGAAACCTATGGCAAGAAGATGGGCATCGTCGAACGCTACGCCACGGGCGACAGCTTCCTGTTGGGGCCAAAAGCCTATCTCCCCGATCTGATCGTGGCGGCCTGCATCTGGTATGCCTGCGACATCGGCATCGAACCGATCCCCGACAACTGCCCGAAATTGCAGGCCTGGTATCGACGCAACGTCGAGACAGGCATCTTCCGCCATCCGACCCCCTGACGGCCAATATGGCGGCGGGCACGGCGACGGGGGGCCGGGCCGGCTTTTGGAGTGGGTCGCTTCCCCCCCGCCTGACGGCCACCGATAAGCTCGCATGATGCAAGAGACAGCCGATCTCATCATCCGCGCCTGGCACATCGTCACGATGAATCCCGCGCGCGATATCCTGCTCGATCAGGCCGTCGCGGTCAGGGGACGGCGGATATGCGCGATCGGAGCGCCGGACGACCTGCGCCGCCGCTTTCCCGGCGCTCGGGAAATCGGTGGTCAGCGCTTCGTACTCGCGCCGGGCATGGTCAACACGCACATCCACGTCACGGGCGAAACGCTGTTCAAGAGCTTCATTCCCGACCACCTCGGCTTCGAGGAGCATGTGTTCGAATGGCTAGGGCCCCTGCTCGCCGCGCGACGCCCGGGGGACGATCGGCTGGCAGCCCGCCTGACAGCGGTGGAGATGCTGCGCAGCGGCACGACCTGCTTCCTCGAGGCGGGCTCGAGCCAGTTTCTCGACGAAACCGTCGACGCGCTGCTGGAGACCGGCATTCGCGGACGGGTCGGCGGCTGGATCTGGGACGTTCCCGACGAACCCGCGCCCTATCGGCAGACGACTGATCAGGCGATCGCCCGTCTTCAGGATCAGCTGGAACGCTATCCCGATCGAGACGGTGGCCTCATTGCCGCTTGGGCGATCCTCGTCGGACACACCACGGGCACCGAACATCTCTGGAGAGCCGCGACCGCCCTCGCGATGGAGCATGCCGCCGGCTTCGCCTTCCACATGTCGCCGGATGCGATCGACATTCGCGATTTCGATCGCCGCTATGGCCGGCGACCGCTCGAACGGCTCGCCGACATCGGGGTCATGGATCAGCGGCCCGTCGTCACCCACCTCGTCCATGCGAGCGATTCCGAAATCGACATCCTCGCGCAGAGCGGTGCGCATGTGAGCCACTGCCCCACCTCGGCGATGCGCTGTGGTTATGGCGTCACCCAGATCGGCCGCTTTCCCGAGATGGCCGATCGGCGGATCAATGTGACCATCGGCACCGACGCGGCCAATTCGGCCAACCACGCCGATCTGATGCGTGCCGCGCATGCCGTCGCGGGTCTGTTCAAGGACGCGAGGCGCGATCCGTCCATCTTCCCAGCCGCGCAGGTGTTCGAAATGGCGACGCTGGGCGGCGCCAGAGCCTTGCGGCTCGACGATGAGATCGGGTCGATCGAGGTCGGCAAATACGCCGACCTGGTCCTGCACGATACCGACCGGCCCGAATGGCGCCCGCTCCTCGACGTCGTCAATCAGCTGATCTGGTCCGCCGACGGGCGGGGCGTCCACACCGTCCTCGTCGATGGCCGGATCGTGGTCGAGAACGGCCGGTGCGTCACCGTCGACGAAGATGCCCTCTGGCGCGAGGCCCAGCAGGCCGGAGAGGCGCTCGTCGCGCGCTTCGGCAAGCCGATGCGGGACGGCACCCGCGCGCTCCCCCCTTCCCCGAACCACGATTGGAGACGAACATGAAACTCTATCAATTCCCCTGGGGCATCTATCCCCGGCGCATCCACGTCTATCTCAAGGAAAAGGGAATTTCCGGGATCGAGATGGTCGAACTCGACGTCGTCGCCGGCGACAATCGCAAGCCGGACTATCTGGCGCGGAACCCGACGGGCACCATTCCGGCCCTGGAGACAGATGATGGCCGCGTCATCTGCCAGTCCTCGACCATCCTGCTGTATCTCGAGCAGCTTCATCCGTCGCCCGACATGATCGGCGGGACGCCCGCCGATCAGGCGCGCACCCACGACCAGCTGGCGCTCGTCAACGAAGCCTATAACTTCGCCGGCATCTGCACCTATTATGGCAGCCCGCTCTTCGTGCAGCGGCGCAAGCCCAGCGACGAAGTCGCCAAGGCGATGCACTTCGAATATGCGCGCGTGTTGGCCAGCCTGGAGGGGATGGCCGGTGGCGGCGATTATCTCGGTGGTGAGACGCCGAATATCGCCGACGTCACCTTCTTCGCGTCCGAACAGTTCATGCGCGATCTGTACAAGCTGCGGCTTCCGAAGGAGCTCACCAAGCTCGAAGCGATCTTCAACCGCTTCCTGCAGCGCCCCAGCGCGGCCCCCGAAGCCTATCCGGATTTCATGGTCCCGATCGCGCCGCTGCGCGATTTTCTCTAAGCCGCTCGCGGCGGAACCCGTCGTCCACGGCCGATCCCCGATCGGCCGTGGCGGGCCGTCTCACAAGGCCCGTGCGATCTCCTCCTCGATGAGCGACATGTGGATGGCCATCGCGGCCGCGACGCCATCCGCGCTGGCGAAGCTGGCATTATGGGGCTGGCGGGCACAGTCGCCTGCCGCATAGATCCCACCGGCCGTGGTCGCGCGGCGCTCGTCGGTCCGGACGATCGGCCCCAAAGGCCCCTCGTCGACCACGACGCCGAGACCATCGAGCCAGTCCAGACCCAGGCTAATCCGCGGGACCGTGTAGAGAACGTCCACCGCTATCCGACGACCGTCGTCCAGTTCGACGCCCTCCAGCGCGCCATCGCCACCGACCAGCCGCCGCACCGGGCCCGTCTCGACCAGGACCTTGCGGGCACCAAGCCGCGCCCGCTGCGTCTCGTCCAACTCGATCAGCCCGCTGGTGAAGAGGGTCACCGGCCCCCAATCCGCCACGACCAGCGCCTGATGCACCGCCATGGGGGTGGTCGCGAGAACGCCCGTCGGACGATCGGCGAACGCATAGCCGTGGCAATAGGGGCAGTGCAGCACGGTCTTGCCCCATCGGCCTTCCATGCCTTCGATATCGGGCAGCATGTCGCTGACACCAGCCGCGAGAAGCAGGCGGCGGGACTGAAGGACGTCGCCGCCGGTGGTGAGGACCCTGAACCCCTTTCCGCTCCGCTCGACCGCCGACACCTCGCCCTGGACGATCCGCACCGACGGATAGCCGAGCGCTTGGTCGCGCTGCCGGGCCGTCATGTCCGCAGGACCCGCGCCGTCCCATCCGAAGACGCCGTGCGAATGGTCGGCGAACCGGTTCCGCGGTCGGCCGGCATCGATCACGGCCACCTTTCGCCGCGCCCTGCCGCACAGCAGCGCGGCACTCAGCCCGGCGATGCCGCCGCCTATGATGATCAGATCTTCGGACATGGGTCTTCTCGTCCTGTCGCTAGGGGAAAAAGCGCGGCCCGGATGGCGCGCGGGCGCGGTATCGCTCCGGCCGGATCAAGCCGGCGGAACGACCATTTCCATGTCGCCGATCGTCGCGGGGGACGGCTGCCGCCACGTCCCGAGCACGAAAAGGCATCCCGCCAGCAGGACGAGCACCGACGCCACGATGCCGACCAACGGATAGCCGCCGATGCGGATGAAGCTTTCGGCGAGCAGCGGCCCGCCGGCCACCCCGATCAGGAGCAGCGCCGGCCCGCGCGAAGGTAGTCGACCGGTCGGATCGAGCCCGGCCAATATCGCGAAGACATAGGGGACCGTGCCCATGGTCAGCGCCTGCACCAGGATCGCGCACAGGGCGAACAGGATCGGGCTGTCGGTCCGGACGGCGAAGACCAGGATCGTCGCGAGGCTGCAGGTGGTGAGGATCAACGGCGCGACCACGCCATAGCGCACCCCGACGAACTTGCTCGTCACGGCGCCCATGATGCCACCTACCGTCGCGATGGCCATCAGCCGGCTCATGTCGATCGCCCCGATCCCGAGCTGTCCGCCGATCGCCATCTGATGCTGATAGAAGGCGCCCTGCCCGATGAAGAAGGTGACGAAGGCGAGCATGGCAACCGGGACGCGCCAGTTCGGCCCGCCATGCGTTGCGTCCGGCGCGTCCCGCGGGCTCTTCGTCCCGATCGAAAGCCTGTGCATGAGCAGCGCCACCGCGAGCGCCATGACGGCCAGCAGGCCGAACACAGACCGGAGGCCGAACATCGCGAGAAGGCTTCCGGCCACCACATAGAAGGTCGACGAGAAGACGACCTCGCACATCTGCGCCGTCGCATAGTTGCTCTGCACGCTATGCGAGCGCGCCAGCAGCGCGTTGGAACCGCTCAGCAACAAGCCCAACGCCATGCCCAGACCGATGGCGGCGGCAGCGAAGATCCAGCTGTTCGTGCTGCTGGCCATGACCACTCCGCACAGCGCCGCGGCGCCGGCCGCGACCTTCGCCAGATCCTCGCAAGCCATGCGACGGAACAGATAGGGCGCGGCCAGATTGACGACGGCAGCAGCACCGAGTTGCGCCGAACCGACGACGCTGCCCCACCAGACCGGCACGGACAGAAACCGGTCGATGGTCGTGATCCACAACGCCATCGCCGTGGTCGCCGAAAAACCGACGCTGTTGGCGAAGGCGAGGCTCAATACGCGCTGTGTGGACCTCATCATTCCCCTTTCGGCACCAATGGCTCCTATCGCCGACTATGCTTCGAACGCTGGCCGAAAATCCCGGTCCATTCGGGTGGCTCCGATGAGGATAAGGGTGGCCGGAAGCCACG
Organism: Sphingomonas sp. Root720; assembly: GCF_001428605.1. Classification (GTDB taxonomy): domain Bacteria; phylum Pseudomonadota; class Alphaproteobacteria; order Sphingomonadales; family Sphingomonadaceae; genus Rhizorhabdus. The sequence continues at coordinate 764,482 of NZ_LMID01000011.1, read as the reverse complement.
GCCGCCCGGTCATTTGTAACGGCCGGGCCTTCGGGCCCCGGCCTGGCGCGATCGGCACCGTGCCCCCTTCGCTTTGGTCATGTTTCCACCCGCGATCATCCTTGCCGCGACACCCGCTCGGACAGCATGGCTTGGGCGAAGGAGACCATGTCATGAACCTGATCTACAAGAATAGCGGCCCCCGGCTCAGCCACATCGTCATCGCCGGCAACACCGCCTATGTCGCCGGCCAGCTGCCGGAACCCGATTGCGCGCCCGACGTCGCGCTTCAGGCCCGCCTGGTTCTGGAAAAGGTCGACAAGCTGCTCGCCGAGGCGGGCTCCGGACGCGACCGCATCATCATGGCAAGCGTCTATCTCGCCGATATGGACGACTTCGCGACGTTCAACGACGTGTGGGACGCCTGGGTCGTCCAGGGGCGCACGCCGGCCCGGGTCTGCCTGGAATCGCGCCTCGCCCGACCCGAATGGAAAGTCGAAGTCGCGGTCATCGCGGCGGTTTGATCGGATCGGCAGCATGGATTTCGACAAGACCCCACCCGTTCCGGTCGCCGACTACCGGACGTTCCAGAACATCGTCCCCGGCATCGCAGCGCTCTACGAGAATATCGATGCGATCCTCCGGCACAGCCTGCCGGACCATGCGGAGATCCTTGTGGTCGGCGCCGGCGGCGGGCGCGAACTCGAAACCTTGCTGGCATCCCCGGGCGCGTTCAGCCTGACCGGCGTCGATCCCTCCCAGGCGATGCTCGACCTGGCGCGCGACCACCTTCCGGCCGGAAGCGCGGACCGCGTCTCGTTGATCAAGGGGTATGTCGACGACGTCCCGGCCGACCGTCAGTTCGCGGCCGCGACCTCCGTCCTCGTCATGCATTTCCTGCCGGACGACGGCGCGAAAGCCGCCTATCTGAGCGCGATCCGGGCCCGGCTTCCTGCCGGGGCTCCCTACATCCACGTCGATGTGAGCATCGAAAGCGATCTGGAAGCCGACAATATCGCACCCGTCTTTCGCCAGAGGGGCGCGATATTGGGCCTGCCCGAGGATGTCGCGACGAGGCCGGCCGATTTTGCCCGGGCCATGCGCTCCCCCATCGAGAAGCGCGTGGTCGATCCCGCCAGGAACCGCACATTGCTCCACGATGCGGGGTTCGAGGTCATCTCACCATTTTTTCGCAGCCTGTGGTTCACGGGCTGGTGGGCGCGCGCGGTCTGACCGCCGAGCGCCGCCGCCGCTCACTGTATGCGGAAACTGGTCATCGACACGCTGACATTATGCTCGGTGCGCTTCTGGAGATTGATCAGGTAGGACGTCACCAGCTCGGAGCGGCTGGTGACGTGGAACAGCCTGAAGAGATTCTTCAGATGCCACTTCACCGTGTTGTCGCTGGCATCGAGCAGCCGTGCGATTTCCTTGTTCGACAGCCCCTTGATCAGAAGATCGGCGATCTCTTCTTCCTTGGCGGTCAACGACACGCCTTCGACGGCGAGGCGGTGCATTCGCCGCTCCCGCCGGATCGACATCAGGATATCGGTGACGAACTCGTCCTCGGCATGATTGGCGAACCGTCCCTTGCGTTGCTGGGTCCGCTGGCGATCGCGCAGGATCGGATAGATGTCCCGGCCGCGAGCGATGAACAGTCGGGTGAGGCCTTCGGGCATGGCGTATTGGATCGCCTCTCCAACCGCCTGGATCGCAGCCTCCATCGCATTCTGCCGTGCGAACGCCAGGCTCGACAGAACATGCCACTGGCTGCGCGACGCCGTGTTCTCGAGCCATAGATCGGACTGCCGGAATGCAGTCAGGCGGGCCAGGGCGGCTGCCGGCTCGTCGCTGCCGATCTCGATCTCTGCCAGCATCATCGTCGCCGCGAGCGCCAGCAGCCGATCATCGCGGTTCTGCGTGAGCTGCTGGAGGCTGACCTGTTCGGCCAGGCGGCCTGCCGCCTTGGCTTCGTCGGCACCGCACAGCTGTTCGAGCCAGCAGATCTGGGCGAGCCGTTCGAGCCGTCCGAGCCCCCGTCGCTGCGCGAAGCGGATGCAGGTGTCGATGATGTCGGCGCCGGCATCGAGCCCCTTGTCGAGCACCGCAAGCTTGGCCGACGTCAGGAACGTCGCCGCGTGGAACACCGGCTCCTGCGCCTCGACCCATGGAAGCGCATCGGCGAGGCACGATTGCGCGGTCGCGATGTCGTTCCCCTTGAACGCCTCCTGCCCGATCAGCGCGCGGGAGCAGCGCGCCAGGTCGGAGTTGAAGCCAAGCCGCTGCTGAACGGCCTCGAGCGATGCCCGAAAATACTGGATTGCGAGATTGCGCATCCCTGCGTCCGAACAGGCGCGCCCCTGCACGAGCCCCACCACCGCAATCGGCACCTCGGACCCCAGCCGGGTGTAAAGACGGCGGGAGCGTTCCCCCGACTCCAGCGCATCATCGGTTTCGCCGCGCTGCGCGGCCGCGATGCTCAGCGCATTCTCCATCAGCGCGACCGTCATGATGTCACTCGACGGAATCTGCTCGAGGCACTGCTCGATCTCCCGCCGGCTCTCGATCGACGGCGGGCGCTCTTCGAGCATGCGCATCAACTGCCCGACGATGGCGATCTCGAGCTGAAGATCGGCGCCGAGGCTCTCGCGCTGGCTGACGAGCAGGTCATAGTCGCGCATCGCCTGCCGGATTTCGCCGGAGCAAAATCGCAGCATCGCCCGCGCCAGGCGCAGGGCCGGGCTTGCTTCGACGAACTCTTCCGGGAGATCCTCGACGCAACTGTGCAACCAGTCCCGGCTCGACAGCCGATTGCGCCAGTCGACAGCCAACCGCCAGCCGCCGCTATGCTCGACCCATCGTGCGAGCTGCGCCCAGTTCTCGGCATAGCGTGCGTAGACGATCGCCGTTTCATGTTCGCCGATCGTCGAGAAGTAATCCGCCGCCGCATTATGGCGCGCGCGGATGGCGCCGAAACCCTTTTCCCGCTCGATCTCGCCCAGATGCCGCGCGAGGACGGGGTGGCACATTTGCCAGCGCGCAGCGCGGTCCGGCATGCGGCGTATCAGCCCGAATTTCAGACCGACGTCGAGCGCGCCGCTCCCCTGCCCGCTCCCGACCAGAAGATCGGTGACCGGCCCGTCCAGTTCCAGCATCGCCGACAATATGCCGAGCTGGCGGCGCTCCTCGGCGGTCGCTCCGGCCAGGATATGGTTTTCGCAGAAATCGTGGAAAGCCGCGGACAGCCCGGCAAAGACGCTGTCCATCTCCGCCGTGCCGCCCTGGCCCCGGTTCAGCCGGGTCACGATGGCCTGGACCGCGATCGGCCACCCGCCGGTCAATTCCAATATGCGGGCGACGGCAGCATGGCTGATGCCCGGCAGGGCGACCAGCACCTCGTCGCCGTTCATCCGCAACTGCTCGGCATCGAGAATCGACAGGGTTCCGTTGAGCTGGGCGACCGAAAGGTCCCGGGACGGGCACTGGCCCGCAACGACGATCAGCTTCCAGGCACGTTCGCCGCTCTCTCCGAGGCGATCGAGCACCGCCCCGTTCCGATCGCTCGCGATGACGATGGCGGCGTATTCGGGGGGCGGCAGCTCGGCGTCGTCCGAGAGCCAGACAAGCGGCTGCGATCCAGCCTGCGCAGCCCAGGTGCGCAACAATGCGCGCTTGCCGAAACCGGCACCACCGACGACCAGAAGGTCGCCGGTGGACAAGGCTTGTTCGATGCTCGCAATGAGACGCGGTCGGGGCGCTACCTCGGGAATGTTCGCCCGAAAGGCCATGCTCACCGCCTGCAGCTCGTCGGACCAGCCGTCATGCTTCGCACTCGGCGCTCTGGTCTTCTTCTGATCGGATGGTCTTCGACGATCGATCATTGAGCATCTCTACGGGCACATAATCGCAATCGATATCATATGCTCGCGGTCCGAGAAGCGAAAGGCCCCGTTCGGTCCGCCACATCGCCGGCGCGCGGGCCACCATCACCGTCACGCGCTGCCCGTAGCGCAGGCGGTCGGTGCCGATATGCTCGCCGGTCTCGCTGTCCAGAACGGTGATGAGATCGGGCACGGTGCCGCGAACCTCGCCGTTGATCCGCGCGACCAGATGCTCGTTCTTGAACTCGAGCTCGAGCTCGTCCTGCCCGCCCCCAAGCGACCGGATCACCGTGCGGCCGATGGTGAACCCCGTATCGCTGCGTCGGTGCACGTCGACGATCTTGCCCTCGATCAGCGTATCGGCCCAGCCGTAGAGCGGGGTATCGGTGAGCAGCCTGGCCACCGCTTCGAACGGACTCTTGCCCGATGCGCGCGCCTCGCGGATGGCCCGTCCGACCGCGATCGGATGCGTCACCGCGCCGGGCAGCGCGATCTTGCGCAACTGCGCTCCACTGATAGGACAGAAGGCGAAGATCGCGCTCCCGCCCATCTCGACGATCATCGAACGGGTCAGGCGTTCGCCCTTCAGATGATCGTCGGTGCGGATCACCACGGTGTTCATGAACTCGTCGGCGATGACGATCGGCGAGATGTCGAGATGGTTGATGTTGAACGCCGTCGCATGCACCGAAGGGACGCAACGCCCCGTCGGATCGGCATCGATCAGCGGCAGGCCGAGCCTCGCCGCGGTGACCGCCGGCAGGATCGAATTGAGCCCGCCCACTTCGCCGATCAGGATCCCGAAGACGGGCTTGCCGCACTCCTTCTCGACCTGCTCGATGACGCGGCGATCCTCACCGCCATTGGGCACCTTTTCGAGAAAGACGCTCGGTGCCCCCACGACGGCGGTCAGCACCACCATCGCATCGTCGGGCACCTCGTCGACGGACAGCAGCGGGATCTCGCCGCAGCGCTCCATTTCGATTTCGAGCATCAGCTTGCCAAGGTAGGTATCCCCGCCCCCGCCGCAGCCGAACAGACCTCCGCCAAGAGCGAAATCCTCGATATCTTCCCGTCGCAGCGTCTTCACTGAACCCCTCCCGCCACCAGGTCGCCCGCCGCCTTGACGCGGACGCGGACCGCCTGGCCCGGCACATAATCGATAGGCACTTCGTCCACTTCGACGATCTCCAATGTGCGCTCGTCGGCGCCCGCCTCGATGGCCCTGGACCGCGCCAGTTCCCGCGCGCCCTGCAAGGCGTTGTCGCGCCCGACCTGGCTGTAGACATAGATCTGGTCGACCTCGCCGCCCACCTGGGCGAGCGCGGCGCCGACCGCATTGGCGACCCCGCCATGGTCGAGCCTGACGATGTCGGCCGCCCCGTGGAGGTCGCCCTCCACGAGGATCGCACCGCCGCCGACGAGCACCACCGGCACCTCGTGCGAGGAAGACTTCATCCGGTCGATCCCGTCTTCCAACAGGCGCCGGATCGCATTGCGGGCGCGTTGCAGCATCGTCTTGTCGAGATGGCGAACCAGCGAGACGTCGCCGACATCGGCGAGGCCCGACGCGACCGCGATATCGGTCGCCGTCAGCGTCGCGCCGCCGAACACCAGTCCATCCTCGATCAGGCGGTAGCCGACCGAGCGCGGCCCGACCGAAACCATGTCGCCCTCGACCGACACGAGGCTTCCGCCACCAAGGCCGATCGACATCATGTCGGGCATGCGGAAATTGGTCCGCACCCCGCCGATGTCGACCGGAATATTCGATTCCCGCGGATAGCCGGAATGAATCACGCCGATGTCCGATGTCGTGCCGCCGATGTCGATCACGATCGCATCCGAAAGCCCGCTCAGCAGCGCGGCACCCCGCATCGAATTGGTCGGCCCCGATGCGAAGGTGAGCACGGGCGTCTTCGACACCGCCGCCGCGCTCAGGATCGTGCCGTCGTTCTGGCTGACGTAGAAGGGCACGTCGAGATCCATCTCGACGAACGCCTGCTTGAACGAATCGACGACATGATCGGCGAGAGTCAGCAGCGAGGCATTCATGATCGTCGCCGCCTCGCGCTCGAGCAGGCCGATACGGCCGATACGATGCGACAGCGAGATTCCCAGTTCGGGAAGCTCGTTCTGCAATATCTCCGCGGCGCGGAGCTCGAAGGCGGCGTTGGTCGGCGAGTAGACCGAGCATATCGCCGCGGCCGTCAGGCCCTTCGCCTTGATCTCGCGCGCGATGCCGACGAGCGCCTTCTCGTCCAGCGGCGTGATTTCGCGGCCGTCGAACTGGTTGCCGCCGCCGATGATCGCCGTCACGCCTTCGATGGCCGAGCGCATGGCCGCCGGCCAGCCCGAGAAGGGCGGCAGCGCCATCGTTGCCGGCGCTCCCAGGCGGATCGTCGCGACCGGGTTCAGATCGCGTGCCTGGACGAACGCATTGGTGAAATGCGTGGTCCCGATGACGGCATAGTCGATCGCCGAACGCTCGACCTTCGAAGTGTCTAGCAATGTCCGCAAGGACCGGATGATGCCGCCGCGCACGTCCGACGACGTCGGCGACTTGCAGGCGGAAACTACTTTGCTTCCATCCATCAATACGGCGTCGGTATTCGTTCCCCCGACGTCAATTCCGATTCTCATCTAAATCATTCTCCGTTCGGAGCCTCTAATTTCCGCAGTCGATTTCTAGCGGGCGCTCCGACGCGGCCTCAACCGCGCGCGAGAGTGGGATGGAAAGCCGGACGAGTGGCCAACGACACCGCGCCAGCGCTCCGGCGATCCAGCGATCCGGCCGGTCATGCCGCCCGCCGCAGCTCGTCCTTGCGCAAGGCCCCGTCCATCATCACCATCGCGACATTGTCGGGATCTTCGAGGACGGCGATGTCCGAAAGCGGGTCGCCCTTCACCGCGATCAGGTCCGCCAGGGCGCCCGGAGCGACCCGGCCCAGCTCGCCGCCCCGCTGCAGGATCTCCGCGTTGATCGATGTGGCCGATCGGAGGATGTCGATCGGCGCGTCGACCTTGCGCCGCTGCGTGAACTCGCTGCCCTCGCGGTCATGGGCCTTGCCGAACAGATCGGTACCGAACCCCATCGGGATGCCCGATTTGCGCAGCAGCTTGAGACTGTCCTGCGCATGGGCAAGGACGATGTCGAGCTTCTCCATATTCGCCGCATCGAGCCCCATGTCCCTGCCCTCCTTCTTCAGGATACCAAGGAGCGACAGGGTCGGGACGGCGTAGCAATCGTTTGCGATCATCGCCTCGGCGGCGACCTCGTCCATCATCGTGGCATGCTCGATCACCCGCACGCCATATTCGGCGCAACGGCGTATCGCGCCGGCGGGATGGCAATGCGCGCTCACATAGGTGCCGTGGTTCGTCGCCTCCTCGACCGCGGCGCGGATTTCGGACTCGGAGAATTGCAGGCTGTGCAAGGGATCGGCGGGCGACAATATGCCGCCGGACGCCATGATCTTGATCTGGCTTGCGCCGAGCCGCAGTTCCTCGCGCACCGCGCGGCGGACCTGCGAGACGCCATCGGCCACCCATGCGAATTTGTCGCTGCCCGAACAGCAATTTCCGAGCACCGATGCCATGTCATAGTCGCGCGGCCGAGCGTCGCCATGCCCCCCGGTCTGGGACAGCAGCTTGCCCGAATAGAAAAGCCGGGGTCCCGTCACCAGGCCTTCGCGCAGCGCCCGTCCGATGCCGGCATTGGCACCACCCATGTCTCGCAACGTGGTGAAACCGGCCATCAGCCGGCGCTCCATGAGCCGGAAGGCAAAAGCCGACAGATAGCTCCAGTGACTGCTGGTCGCGTTGATGATCGGCAGTTCCGCTCCGCAGATATGGACGTGCGCGTCGATCAGTCCCGGCATCACCAGCATGCCCGAGACGTCGATCGTCCGGATCGCGGTATCGCCCGCCTCGATCGCGCCGACCTCGGCGATCCGCTGGCCGACGACCAGCACGTCCTGCTGACGGACCTCGTCGGCAACGCCATCGAAAATCTTTGCGCCCTTGAGCAGTATCTTGTCGGTCATTCGCGGATCTCCCATGCCTCAGCATGGGGGAAGCCTTCACGGGCTTGAACAACGGCAATAGGTAGGAAGTGGTGGCAAAGGGGTGGGGCTGCCCCAATCACCCCCGCGCAGCCGGAAAATTGTCGCGCCAATGCCGGGCGATGTCCACGCCCCGGCAAAACCAGACCCGTTCGAAACCCCGCATATGGTCGAGCAGGCGACGCAGGCCCTCGCTGCGGCCGGGGCGCCCGATCAGCCGATCGTGCAGCGCGATCGATAGGATCCGCGGCGAGCCGCGCTGGCCTTCGCGATAGAGCGCGTCGAACGCATCGCGCATGTAGATGAAGAAGTCGTCGGCCTTGTTGAACCCACGCGCGCAATCGAAGCCGTTGTCGTTCGTTTCGAGCGAATAGGGAACGATCAGATGCGTATGATCGCCGACGCCCACCCAATAAGGCAGTTCGTCGTTCAGACAGTCGCGATCGTAGAGGAACCCGCCGACATCGAGCGAGAGACGCCGCGTATTGATGCTCGGTCGCCCGGTCAGCCAGCCCAGCGGCCGCTGTCCGGAGCTCTGCTCGAGGCTCTTCGCAGCCTGGGCGATATGCTCCCGTTCGATGTCCGGCCCCACGGCGGTGTAGTCGATCCAGCGATAGCCATGGCTGGTGATCTCATGCCCCCGCGCCGCACAGGCCCGGGCGAGCGCCGGGTTGCGCTCGAACGCCTGGGCCACGGCGAGAACGCTCATCGGCACCCGATATTCGTCGAAGATGTCGAGCAGGCGCCAGGCGCCACGCCGGCTGCCATATTCGAAGGTGCTTTCGGTGTAGGGCACGCGCAAACCGGGCATGGCCGGCATGCCGACGTCGTTCATGACGCCCTCCGACGTGGCGTCGCCCCATAGCGGGCAGAGCTCACCCCCGCCCTCGACATTGAGGTTGAAGTTCACCGCGATGAAGGCTTCGCCCGGCCATTCGGGATCGGGCAGGCGTTCCCCATAGCCGGTGAAATCCCGCTCGATCGCGGGGTCGGGCCACAGCCGCCGTCGGGGATCAACCATGCATCAGCTCCTCGATCGGGATATAATCCGTCTCAAGGCCAAACGCCTTGGGGCCGAACCATTCGAGCGCCACCGGAGAGCGCAGCATCGGACCGACGCTGACGCCGATCAGCTTGACCCGCTGGCCATGACGCACGGTCTCGGTGGTGATTGGTTCGATCGTCTCGGCATCGACTAGGACGAGAAGGTCGGGAACCATGCCCAGGATCCTGCCGCCCTGGCGCGCGACCAGATTCTCGTTCTGCACCATGATCTCGACCATCTCGCCTTCGCCGGTGGTAGGCGCGAGCTTGTAGCGGGCGAAGGTGAACCCCTTCATGGAAGTCTCGCGATCGACGTCGACGATCTTTCCATCGAACAGCAGCTTATGATGCGCATGAGTTGGAATGGTGCCGAGGGTGTCGAACAGAGCCTCCAGCGGACGTCCCCTGGACCGCCCCTCCCGGATTGCGCGGCCGATCCGGAGGGAGATCGTCAGCACCTCGGGCACGGACGCGCGCCGCGCCTCTTCCCCGGTCATCGGATAGAGCGCCATCGCGGTGAACAGGCCCATCTCGATCGTCACCGCGCGCGCCACGCGCTCGCCGGCATAGGCGTTGCGGGCGTTGATGATGACGCTCTCACCATGTTCGTTGGCCATCGCCATCGGTGACAGGCTGATGCCGTTGGCGTTGAACGTCGTCATGTGCGCCTCGGGCACCGCCCGGCCGACCCCATCGGCATCCAGCACCGGCAGGCCGCGCCGCGCCGCGATGGCGATCGGCAGCAGGCCATTGAAGCCGCCGGCCTCCCCCGACATCACCACCGTCGCCGGCCGGCCGGTATATTTCTCGAGCTGCGCCAGCGCGATGTCGAAATCCTCGACGGAAAACAGCTTCTCGATGATCACGGTGGGGGCGCCGTGCATCGCCAGCACGTAGACGGCAGCGTCATCGGGCAGCTCGTCGAGACCGATGACCTTCGGCATGCCGTAGGTCTCGATCGCATGCTCGCACAGCAGCTGGCCCAGATAAGGATCGCCGCCGCCGCCACAGGCGAGGAAGGCCGCCCCCCGTGCCAGATCGCTCATGTCTTCGATGGTCAGTTGCACGCGCGGTCCCCCTGCGACTGAGTGCTGGCAAGATCGCCGACGGCGCGCACGCGTAGGCGCACGGCATCGCCGGGCATCGATGTGAGGTTGAGTTCGAGGACGTCGACCACCTCGACGGTGTCGGCCGTTGCCCCGGCCTCGATCGCGCGGCGCGTCGCTTCGGCGCGGGCCTCCGCCAGCGCACCCTCGCGGCCGTGATCGGCGTAGAGGAACACGCGATCGATCTCGCCGCTCACCTGCGCGATCGAAGCGCCGATCGCGTTGGCGACCGATGCGTTGGTCGGGACGATCGTCTCGGTCGTGCCGGGGATCTTCTCCGAGATGAGGATCGAGCCACCGCCGACCAGGACGAGCGGAATGTCCGCCGCTTCGCTCTTGATGCGGTCGATCGCGTCGTTGAATTGGGCGTGCATCGCGGCCAGCGCTTCCTTGACGACCTCCGCGGGGAGCCCCCGCACCCGCCCGGGTTCGCCGACATCGGCATAGCCGGCCGCTACGGCGATATCAGTCGTGGTCAGCGTCTCGCCGCCGAACACCATCGCCTCGCGCATCAGCCGATACCCCACCGAATCCGGTCCGATGGTCGTGGCCCCGCCGGTTCGCCGCACGATGCTGCCGCCGCCCAGGCCGACCGAGACGACGTCCGGCATTCGGAAGTTCGTCCTGACCCCGCCGAAGTCCGCCGCCAGCGACGCCTCGCGGGGAAAGCCTTTGACGAGCACGCCCGCATCGGTGGTCGTGCCGCCGATATCGGCCACGATCGCATCGCGCCTGCCGGACAGATAGGCCGCGCCCCGCATGCTGTTGGTCGGGCCCGACGCGAAGGTGAACACGGGAAAGCGGGCGGCGTTCTCGGCGCTCATCAGCGTGCCGTCATTCTGGCTCACGAAGATCGGCACATGAATGTCCAGCTGGGCGAGCGCCGACTGGAAGGCCATCATCACCTTCTGCCCCATGTCGACCAGCGATGCGTTGATGATCGCCGCATTCTCGCGCTCGAGCATGCCGACGCGTCCGACCTCGGACGACAGCGTCGCCGCGATGTCCGGCGCTTCCTGTGCGAAGATGTCGCGGGCACGGTGTTCCATGCTGTCGTCGACATGGCTGAAGATGCAGGAGATCGCGACCGCGCTCAGCCCCGCGTCGCGGGCCTGGCGTGCCGCCTCGGCAATCGCCCGCTCGTCCAGCGGCAGGATCGGCGCGCCGTTGAACTGGAAGCCGCCCTCGACCTGGACGACATGCGCACGCATCGCCGCGCGCAGATCGGCCGGCCAGCCGGAGGTCGGCGGCACGCCCCGTCCGGCGGGAAGGCCGATCCGCAGGATCATCGGCGGGCGCAGGTTCTTCCGCTCGACGAAGGCGTTCACGAAATGGGTAGTGCCGATCATCACCGACCGGATCTGCGCGACGTCGATCGCGGTGGCGTCGATCAGCGATCGCACCGCTTCGAAGATGCCGCTGCTCACGTCGCCGGTCGTCGAAGCCTTGACCGCCCCCACCACGGATCGGCCGTCCATCAACACGGCATCCGTGTTGGTGCCGCCCACGTCTATTCCAATTCTCATAGCTTCCAGCCTTCTTGCCGGACGATCGCGCGGGGACACCCGACGACCGATCGTCGTCCAGTATTCTGTCAGTCGAGCAGCAGGAGCCGCGCGGGCCCGTCCGTGCAGACGCGGTGCGCCGCATCGCCGAAGGACGATACGAGAAAGGCCTCGCCGGCCTTCAACTCGACCGAAGGCTTGTCCTTCAATTCGATCGTGACCGTGCCGGAAAGCACATAGCCGAAATGGCCGATGTCGCACCAATGGTCGGCGACATAGCCCGCGCTGTAATCCGCGATCCTCATGCGGATATCGCCGGCATCCTTCTGACGGTAATCTGCGCCGCCGCTGTCACCGGGCAGGTGCGAGGCTTCGAGCGTCTCGAAGGCTATGACGGTAAACGGGCAAGCTTCGATGTTCATGATCGGATGTCCACCACATGGAGATATGGGGCCGACCGATCATGTTTCGGAAAGCGGCGCAATCCACGCCACCCGGATCACCAGGCTTACCACTCCCATCGCCCGACGCATCCGCGAACGGCGCCTTCCAACCCCTCAAAAATCGCGTGAACCCTACCCCTGATCGGCGTTGCGCCGAACCCGCCCGCTCCCGACACCGTGGAGCAGGCGACGAGGGGCGATATCGGCATGCATGAGCTTAGAGGGAAAACGGCGCTGGTCACCGGTGCGACCAAGGGCATCGGCTTTGCCGTGGCAGGGCAACTGGCGGACAAGGGCGCGCGCGTTCTGGTGCATGCTCGCAATCGGAAGAGCGGCGAGGAAGCCCTCCGCAAGCTGCGCAAGAAGCGTCCGGGAGCTCTGTTCGACCTGGTCGTTGCCGACGTCGCGAGCATGGCCGGAACCCGGGCCCTCGCCGAAGCGGTTCTAGCCCAGGCGCCCCGGCTCGACATCCTCGTCAACAATGTCGGCGCGATGTACAGCGACCTCAGCTATTCGCCGGACGGCATCGAGACGACCTTCGCTGTCAACCATCTGTCGATCTTCCTGCTGACCGGATTGCTGCTCGACCGGCTCAGGGCCTCGGCTCCAGCACGGATCATCACGATCGCGTCCGAAGTCCATCGCAAGGCGCTGTTCGACTTCGACGACCCCAACCTTGCGCGCAACTACACCGTGACCGGTGCGCTGGCACAGTCGAAGCTCGCCAACATCCTGTTCACGCGTGCCCTGGCCAGGCGGATCGAAGGCTCCGGGGTCGAAGCCTATGCGGTGCACCCCGGCCATGTCCGCACGGCCTTCACCCGCGATCTCAGGGGTTGGTTCAAGATCTTCGTGGCAATCCTTCGCATTCGCTTCCTGTCGCCCGACGAGGGTGCGAAGACGGCGGTCCATCTGGCCAGCGCACCATCCTTGCCCGGCGGAAACGGCGGCTATTTCGACGATTGTGCGGCGGTAAGGCCCAGCGACCATGCCTGCGACGAAGATGTCGCGGAACGGCTGTGGTCGCTCAGCGAGACGATGACGGGCATGCGCCTCGCCTGACCGACATAGCGAGCGGCCCCGCAGGACGGCCGATCGCCAGAAAACCTGTGACGAGGGAGCTTCACATGCGATTTATCGGCCTGGACTGGGGTGCCTTCCCCCGTCGCGTCACCATCTACATGGACGAGAAGGGCATCTCCGATATCGATCGAATCTCGATCGACTATGCCCGGGGTGAAATCCACGCGCCCTGGATCCGCGAGAAAAATCCGACCGCCTCCCTGCCCGCTCTGGAACTGGACGATGGGCGATGGCTCACGGATTCGATGGCCATCATCTATTATCTCGAGGAACTCTATCCCGATCCCTGCATGATCGGCCGAGATGCGGTCGAACGGGCGCGGATCCGCGCCTACGTCGCGCATTGCAACGATCTCAACGTCCGGGCAGGCCCCGTCTTGGCGAACAGCTGGCCGCAATGGGCCCGCGCCGTCAAGCAGAGCAAGGAGACGGCGGAATGGATGCGCCCCGCCTTCAATCGTTCGCTCGACTGCCTCGAAACACTGGCCGACGAGGAAGGCCCGTTCGTGATGGGCAAGGACGTGACGGTCGCCGACTGCGCGCTGTTCCCGCTCCTCTATCATGAAATGTCGAATTACGGGCGCAGCCTGCTCACCGACGCCCACCCCAGGCTCCAGCGCTGGTATGATATGTTCGCCGCCCGCCCCAGCGCGCCCTGCCCCCTGCGCGACGACGGCATGCGGGAAAGCGACGAGGAACTCGATCCCGACATGCCCTATTGGTGGCGCAACGCGAAGCTGAACCTGACCACCTGGGCCGCGCGGCGCGACGGCTTCCAGGACGAGACCGAAGCCAAGGCGCGCTGATGACGACGCGAGGGCCGACCGATCCCGTCATCGAGCGCGCTCGCACGCTCATCGCGAGCACCGGGTCCGACAAGCGGCCGGTCATCAAGGCCTTCTTCGATCAGGTCACCAAGAGCGTTTCCTACGTCGCCCACGATCCAGCGACCGGCACCGCGGCGATCATCGACAGCCTGCTCGATTTCGATCCGGCGTCCGGGCGGACGTCGACGAGATCGGCGCAGATGATCGTCGATCATGTCCGCGAACAGGGTCTGCGGGTCGATTGGATCCTCGAAACCCACGTCCATGCCGATCATCTTTCGGCGGCCTGCTGGCTGCAGCAGCGACTGGGCGGTGGCCTGGGCATCGGTCGCGAGATCAGCGCCGTCCAGAAGGCCTTCGGCCCACTGTTCGATGCCGGGCCTGATTTCGTTTCCGACGGCAGCCAGTTCGACCGGCTGTTCGAGGACGGGGAGCCGTTCGCGATCGGGACCATCGACGCGATGGTCCTCCATCTGCCGGGCCATACGCCGGCCTGTGTCGGCTATGTGATCGGCGATGCCCTTTTCGTTGGCGACACCATCTTCATGCCCGATTTCGGAACCGCGCGCGCGGACTTTCCGGGGGGCGACGCGGCGCAGCTCTATCATTCGATCCAGCGGCTCTTCGCGCTTCCGCCGCATAGCCGACTGTTCCTGTGCCATGATTATCTGACCGCCGGCCGATCCGAGCATTGCTGGGAAACCACCATCGCCGCCGAAATCGCCGACAATGTACATGTGCATCGCGGCGTGACCGAAGACATGTTCGTCGCCATGCGGTCGCGACGCGATGCCGCACTGCCGATGCCGCAGCTGATACTGCCTTCGGTTCAGGTCAACATGCGCGCCGGCGATCTCCCTCCGCCCGCGGCCAACGGCCTGCGCTACCTCAAGATCCCGCTCGATGCCTTCTGACCCGTCGGGGTCGACGCCGGCGCCATCTGGCCTCGGCCGCGGAGCGATCGTACACGCCCCTTTCATCTGATCCGAATTGCAGGAGGAGATTTCCCATGAGCCAGCTTTCGCTCGAACAGGCCCGGACCATCATCGCCAATGCCGCCAACCACGGCAACGGGCGCAGCCTCAAGCCGCTGTGCATCGCCGTACTGGATGCCGGTGGCCATCTCATCGCGCTGGAGCGCCAGGATGGGGCCTCGACGCTGCGCCCGAACATCGCGATCGCCAAGGCGGCCGGTGCTCTGGGCCTCGGCACGTCGTCCCGCAACATCGGCGAGATCGCGCAGGAGCGCCCCTCGTTCATCGGCGCCCTCGCCGCGCTTGCCCCGCTCGGCGTGATCCCAGCCGCCGGTGGCTTGATCATCGTCGACGACCAGGATCGCCCGATCGGCGCGGTCGGTATCACCGGCGACACGTCGGACAATGACGAGGAATGCGCCCTCGCCGGCATCGCGGCCGCCGGCCTGCGCCCGCTGCGGTAACGATGCGGCTGCTCGCAACATGAAGAAAAAGGACGGGAAGGCTCGGCTGAGCCCTCCCGTCCCGCAACGATCCGATCAGAAGTTGGCGCGGATCGCGGCGTAGAATTTCCGGCCGAGCACGTCGTAGGTCTGCTGGTCGGTGGCGCCGAAGCCCGTCCACTGCGGCAGCGCCTTGTCGAACAGGTTATCGACGCCGAAGGTCAGGCGATAATCCTTGTTGATCGTGATGCCGGCGTTCAGATCGAAATAGTTGACCGACTTTACGCCGGGCGTCGCGGCACCGGTGACACGCCCCGAATCCCGCATCGCGTCGATGAAGCGCCAGCGCAGCTGGGCGTCGAACGCGCCATTAGCATAGCCGGCGGTCACCGTGCTCTTCCATTTCGGCTTCGAGATGCCGAAGGCATCGATCTGCCGGTCGCCGATCGTACCGGCATAGTCACGCGTCTGCGCGAGGGCGTCGGCCTTGATGTCGAACGAGCGGAGATAGTTCACCACGGCGTTCAGGCGGACCGTGCCCGCATTTTCGCCGAAGCCGATGTCGGCCAGGCCGATCCGCCAGTCGACCTGGAAATCGAGACCGGTGGTCTTGAAGGTCGCGAGATTCAGTGTCGGGATGGCGATCTCGATCGGAACGCCGCTGCCGGCATCGCGACTGATTAGCTGGCAGTAGAAATTATCGACAGCATAATTGGGATTGGACCCGTCGCGGTTGAAGCATTTGGCCAGCGATATGTTGCCCGGCACCTCGCCGATCGCGTTGTCGATCTTGATGCTGTAATAGTCGACAGAGATCTGAAGGCCGGAAAGCCAGGGCGAGCTCATCGGCGAGGTCCAGACCGCACCCAGCGACAGGGTGTCGGCCTTCTCTTCCTTCAGGCCAGCGTTCGACAGGTTGCGCGAGACGGCGACGGGGTAGTTGTAATTGTAGCTGTCGACCGTCGAAGCCGGGACACCCGCGGCAAGGCAGAGCGCCCGGACCTGCGCGGCATTCGGACCATTGCGATACGAGCCGCCCAGCGAGCAGGGATCGCCCTCGCCGTTGCGCGGGTCGCCGATCTGGGTGAACCCGCCGGCCGCCGCCTTGTAGAGCTCGCCGACGCTCGGTGCCCGGACGGCGCGGTTGTAGCCACCGCGCACCCGGAAGCCGCCGCCGACCCGCCAATCGCCTTCGGCCTTGTAGGTCCAGACCGAACCGACCGTATCGTACCGCGAGTAGCGGCCTGCGACGTTGAGGTTGAGTTCCTGGACGAAGGGCAGGTCCCTGAGCAGCGGGACGAGCAGCTCGCCGTACAGTTCGTAAACGTCGGTCGATCCCGCGGCCGGCGGCGAACCGAGATTGCCGAGGAAATCGGAGGTGGCGGGATCGCGGACCCCGGCCGGACCGTCAGTCACGGTAACCAGGAACAGCGAGTCCGGATCATAGGAATAGGACGTCTTGCGATAGCCCGCGCCGATGGCGAAGCGCATCTCGCCGGCCGGCAGGTCGAGCAGCTTGCCTTGGAGATTTGCCTCGACCAGATCCTGCCGCGTTTCGGTGCGGTTGCGCGCGGTGCGGCGGATGAAGTCGACGCAATCCTGCGGCTGCGGGGCATCGCTGAAGACATTATAGCCGCTGCACAGCCCTGGCTCGGCCAGCAGCCGCTGGATCGCGGTGAGGCTCGCCCCTTCCAGCGATTCCGTCGTCTCGACCCGCCCGCGCGATCCATAGACGTCCCAGGTCAGGCTGGTCCCCGGAAGCTCGCCGCGCAGGCCCGCGAGAAACTGGGTCGTCACATAGCGCGCCTCGGCATTACGTGCGCCGATCGAATCGTCGGTGAAGCCCTTGTAGATGTTGAAAGCGGCGTTCGGGTTGGGCCGGGTGTTCAACAATGCCCGCAGGTCCGCCGGGATGAACGGGTTCGACATCGGAACATAGATGCCGAAGGTCTGCCCGGTGAACACAGTCTCCAGCGGCGAGCGCGCGGTGTTCTCAGCATAGTTGAACTGGGCATAGGCGGTGATGGCGTCGGTCAGCTCGTAATCGAGGCTGCCGAAGGCATTGTAGCGCCGCAGGTCGGGCACCAGGAAACGCCCCGAGGAGTAATTGGTGTTGAGCAGGCTGCCGCGATCGAAGGCGTCCTCGGGTGCCAGCGAGCCCTTGTAATTGGCGAAGCCGGCGGGATTGCCGAAGACGCCCAGGTTGAACAGGCTGTACAGCGTTCCGTCGCTGCCGTTCGTGCCCAGGAACAGGCTCGATACCGTGCCGATCTGGGTCGGCACGGCGCCTCCGACGAAGGGCGTTCCGTACTGTGCGAACTGCGCGGCCAGCGCAGCGGAGCTGAAGGGATTGGCGGCGTCCCCTGGGATCATCGCGCTCGGCGGGATGAAGTTGCCGTTCACCTGCGAGAAGAAGCGGCGGCTGTTCGCCCGAACGGCGTCGCGGTCGTGATAGCCGAAGCTGAGCATCGCCTTGCCGCGCCCATCGGCGAATTTACCGCCCCAGGACGCGGTGATGTCGCGGTTTGCGCCGTCACCCTTCTCGGTTACGCCGGTCTTGGCGTCAATCTGCAGGCCTTCGAGATTCTGCCGCAGGCGGAAATTGAGCACGCCCGAAACGGCGTCGGAACCATAGACCGCGGAGGCACCGCCCGTGATCGCCTCGATATTGCCGATCAGGGCGTCGGGGATGTTGTTGAGGTCGACCGTGCCGTCGGGATTGCTAGGTGTGACCCGGCGGCCGTCCAGCAGCACCAGCGTCCGGCGCGGACCAAGACCGCGGATGTTCGCCGTGGTCTGGCCGAGACCGGCGCCGCCCTGCGCCGAACCACCCGAGGTCGCGCCGCGCGAGGGCGTGAATTGCGGCAACTGGTTGAGAACCGCATCCAGCGTCGCGCCCGCCGTCTTGGTCAGACTGTCTCCCGCCACGGAGATCGTCGGACTGGTCGCAGCATAGTCCGGCCGGGCGATGCGCGATCCCGTCACCACGATCTCCTCGATCGGGGCCGGCTCGCCGCTCTCCTGCGCATGGGCCGGTGTTGACAAGGCAACAGCGATCCCCATCGCGCCGACGGTGCTCCGCAGCGCGTTATTCAACCTGATCTTCATGACCTCTCCCCTTAGTGCGACCGGACCATCACGCCGGTTCGTTTGCTCCCTTTTCCGTCAACCGGAACGACACGCCGTCCCGGCCGATGGGCGTCGAAATGACGATGGCGCCCGCCGGATCGATCCGGGCTTCGCCGCCGCCTGGCAGCATGCGGACCCGACCATCGGCGAAGGTCAGGAAAGGCTTGCCGTCGCGAAGCACGAAGCCTTCCTTACGCGGATCGACATTCTCGATCCTGAAGCTCGTGGACATGTCCGCCGCCACGGCGTCCCGCGCGCGGCGAAGCTCGATCCTGAGCGCACCGCCCTCATATCCGGCCGCCGCGACCTGGACCGTCGGATAGTCGACCCCAGCCAGGCGCGGACGCGCAAAGTGGGTCTTGTCGATCGGCTGCGCGAACATCGTGTAGAGCCGGTCGCGCCCGCCCATGCGCGCCAGCGCGATCAGGCCGTTGCCAGTCATCGGCTGCACGCGGCGCCAGACATTGGCGCCGTCGTCGGACAGCCGATAGCGATCTTCGCGCGGATAGCGCAGGGCGGGCCCGTCCCAGGTCGGGTTCCAATAGGCATCGGCATAGGCGAGCAGCGCATCCCGGCTGTCGAGATCGCCGACCTCTGCCGCCAGCGCCGCCATGAAACCATGGCCATGGCTATAATCATGATCCTGATCGTGCGCCCGGACCGTGGCGGTCCCGTCGGGCAAGCGCACGAGGAAGCGATCGCGCTGGAGAGGGAAACAGCTTTCCGGTTCGGCGCGGTCCCAGCCGTGCAGGAAGGTGCCCGTCCAGCCATCCGACCAGGCGCTGTCGGCACGCACCACCTTCTCCTGCTTGACCAGGAAGAAGGCCATCACCGATCCGCTCTTCCGGTCGAGATAGCCGAGTTGATCATATTGCTCGCGGAAGCGGGTGGAGATGAACGGGAAATGCTCGCTCCCGTAACGCCGGTCGTAGAGCTTGAAGCCCAGCAGCGGATGCTGGTTGCATTCGGGAAAGATCGCGTTGGGCTCGCATTCGATGCCGCGCCACTGGTTGATCCGGAATTGATCGATCAGCACCTGCGCCAGGCTGTGAACGTCATATTCGAACCGCTGCGGCCCCATGCCGCGCGCTACGGGCCGATAATCGAACAGGATCGACCCGGGCTTCTCGAAACTATGATCGTCGAACAGCATGTGATGCGTCGTGACCATCTGGAACAGGTGGCCGCTATACATGATGTTCTGCAGCTTGACGGGATCGAGCTGGCTCTCGCGCAAGGTCACCAGATCGGGCTCGAGCGCCTTCACGCCCCGGCTCGTCAGTTCCCAGAAACCCCACACGTCGAACTGCATCATCTTGTCGAGCAGACGGCGGCTGACCGCCTGATGATGTTCGGGCCAGGCCGGCGTGTGATGATAATGGGCCAGCGACAGCGCATAGCTCATCATCGCCAGCTGGTAGCGATAGGCATCGAACCCGCCCTGCCCCGGCTCAGCCGATCCCATATGCGCCCAGTCGCTCGGCAGTTGCCGGGACAGGTGATCGATGAACGCCAACTGGCCGCGCTGCTTCTCGTCCAGCACCGGCAATTGGCGCGCGCCGGCGGAAGACGAACCCGCGCCGGTGCCGATCACCCCCGCGCACAGGGCAGCCCTTCCGATCGACCGCAACGCGGCCCGGCGGGACAATGGGGGAAACAGGCCGGCCATCATGACTATGCGGCCTTGCCGCGATTGATCACCAGCGTCTGAGCGTTGGTATATTCGGCAAGGCCTTCCAGCGAGTTTTCGATCCCGATGCCGGACTGCTTGTGACCGCCGAAGGCGACATGCGGCGAGAAGCTGTGGATCTCGTTGATCCAGACTGTGCCTGCCTCGATGCGTTCGGCGATCCCGCGTGCCGCCTCGACGTCACGCGACCAGACAGACGCGGCAAGACCATATTCGGTATCGTTGGCGCGGGCGATCACATCGTCGAGGTCACGGAACTTCAGGAGCGGCAGCACCGGACCAAAGGCTTCCTCGACCACCACGTCACTGTCCTCAGGCGGGTTGTCGATGATGGTGATTGGAACGAAGAAACCCGCCTGGTCCTCGGCGACGTCCCCACCGGCCAGGAATTGCAGACCCTGCTCGCGAGCGCCCTTTAGCAGCGCTTTGAGCTTGTCGAATTGCATGCGGTTCTGGATCGGGCCCAGATCGGTGCCCTGCTGCAGCCCGTCGCCGACCTTCACCGTGGCGGCATAGTCGACAAGGGCGGCCGACAGGTCGGCGTAGATGTCCTCATGGATGTAGAGGCGCTTGGCCGCGACGCAGAACTGCGCACTGTTCTGGAAGGCTGCCCAGAACAGCTTCTTCGCCGTATCTTCGACATCGACGTCGGGCATGACGATCGCCGGATCGTTACCGCCGAGCTCAAGGGTGATCCGCTTGAGATTGCCCGATGCGGATTCCATGATCTTCCGGCCGGTCGCGGTCGAACCGGTGAAGCTGATCTTGCGGACATCGGGGTGCTGCGTCAGCCAGGCGCCGAGATCGTTGCCGCCCGAGACGATGTTGAGCACCCCGTCCGGCAGGATGCCACGGAGGACTTCACCCAGCTTCAATGTGCACAACGGCGTGAACGGGGACGGCTTCACCACCATCGTGTTGCCGGCGACCAGCGCGGGGGCGATCTTCCAGATCGCCAGCAGCACCGGGAAATTCCAGGGTGTGATTGCGCCGATCACGCCAAGCGGCACCCGCCGCGTCTCGACGGACCGCCCCCCGCTGTTCTCGGCGACATGGACCGGAAGCTCCTGCTTGGCGATCTCGCGGCACCAGGCGACCGAACCGCCGATTTCCCATTCGGCACCGGCGCGCGCCTTGCCCTGTTCCATCGTCAGGAGGCGCATGAACGACTCCGCATTGGCCTCGATCGCATCGCCGATCCTGGCCACGAGCGCCTGGCGCTCGGCCAGCGGACGGGCGCTCCATGCCGGGAAACTAGCCTTCGCCGCAGCCACGGCGGCGTCGAGCTGGCCGCGGCTCGCATCGGGGACCGAGGCGATGACCTCCTCGGTCGCAGGATTGATCGCTTCGATCCGCCGGTCGGAATCCGCCGCACGGCCGTCGATCGTCATCTGGTAGCCGGAGAAGAAATCAATGCTCATCCGTGGGTCCTTCATAGCGGTTCGGTGATCGCCGGCTCCGGGCGCAAGGCGCGCCGCAGGATCTTGCCGGTGCTGGTGCGGGGCAGTTCGTCGACGAAGGCGAAGGCGCGCGGCTGCTTGTAGGCGGCCAGGTGCCGGCGGCAGTGGGCCGCCAGTTCGTCCGCGTCACAGGCCATGCCGGGCCGAAGCACCACGAAGGCCTTCGCAAGCTCGCCCTTTTCCCGATCGGGGATCGCCGCGACGGCGACCATGGCGATCGCGGGGTGCATCGCGATGACCTGTTCGAGTTCGGCCGGATAGACGTTGTAGCCGGCCGTGATGATGAGATCCTTGCGGCGGTCGACGATCCGCAGATAGCCGTCGGGCTCCCGCACCGCGACGTCGCCCGTCGCCAGCCAGCCGTCCGCGTCGATGGCCGCCTGGGTCGCGTCGGCATTCCGCCAATAGCCTCGGGTCACCAGCGGCCCCCGCACGCACAGCTCGCCGGCTTCGCCCGCCGCCACCGTCCGCTCGGCATCGTCGAGGTCGGCGATGCGGACCTCGAAACCCGGAAAGGGGAGACCGATGGTGCCAGGCCGCGACGGCCAATAGGGGGAATGGGTCGTGGCCGGGCCGGCGACCTCGGTCATCCCCCAGAGCTCCAGCACCGGGCATCCCATCTTCGCCGAGACTTCCTCGATGACCGAGACGGGAATGGTCTGACCGCCCACCGTGCAGCGGCTGAGCGCCCCGAAATCGGTCGCCGAAAAGGCCGGATGCGAGAGCATCTGGTAATACATGGTCGGCACGCCCTCGAAGAGGGTGATGCCCTGCCCTTCGATCGCGGCGAGCGCGGCCCCGGCTTCGAACCGCGGAAGGACATAGAGCCTGAGCCCCGCGAGGAAGGCCGCGTTCATCACGACATTGCCGTAGACATGGGGAAAAGGCAGCGCCGTCAGGACGCGGTCCTCGGCCGACCGGACATGGACGGTCGCGGTCATCGCGGTGCTGAGGAAGACCGCTTCATGCGTCTGGGTCGCGCCCTTCGGCCGCCCCGTCGTTCCCGAGGTGTAGCCGATGGTGAAGACGTCTTCCGGTTCCACCGACACGGGGGCGCGGTAATCATGCCCCAGCATCGCCGGCGGCATCCCGGCGCGGCTGCTGTCGGCATGGACGATCGCCGCTAGGTCGCGGCCGACCAGATCGACCAGCGCTTGCGAGATATCGACCTTCCGCTCCGCGCCGAGGATGATCAGCGATGCTTCGGAATCGGTGGCGATGAACGCCACTTCGGCGGGAGACAGCAGGATATTGGCGGGCACCACGATCGCGCCCAGCCGCGCGAGCGCGTGATAGGCGACGATCCAGCCGATCCCGTTGGCCAGGTGGATGATCACGCGGTCGCCCCGCCCGATCCCCAGGGCCGCGAGACCGCCGGCATAGCGACCGGCGAGATCGTCGATCTCGCGGAAGCTGATCTCCTCCCCGCTCCCCAGCACCGACACGGCGATCCGATCGCCGAAGCGATCCGCGCCATGCCGCGCGAGGCCGGACATCGCTGCGCGCATCGGCTTACTGCCCCGGCACGAGGATCGCCTTCAGCACGTCGCCGCGCTCCGATGCGGCGGCCGCCTCCTCGATCCGGCTGAGCGGATAATATTGGACGAGCCTGTCGAACGGGAAGCGGTCCTGCCGCCACAGTTCGATCAGCTGGGGAATGAAGATGTCGGGAACGCTGTCGCCCTCGATGATGCCGCGCACCGACCGGCCGAACAGGATGCCGTTCATGTCGAGCGTGAGTTCGGTCCCCAGCGGGGAAACGCCGATGATGCCGCAGGTACCGGTCAGGCGCAGCGCATCGACCGCCTGGCGCGCGACCGCGGGCAAGCCCGTGCATTCGAGCGAGTATTGGACGCCGTCACCGGTCAGTTCGCGGATCGCATCGACCACCGATCCGGCGCCTGCGTCGATCACGTCGGTCGCCCCCAGCGACCGGGCCAGCGCCAGGCGTTCGGCATTGAGGTCCACCGCGATGATCCGCGTGCACCCGACCACCCGCGCCGCCATGACCGCGGCCAGCCCGACCGACCCGGCGCCGAAGATGGCGATGCTGGTGCCGGCCTCCGGCTTGAGGGCATTGATCACCGCGCCTGCGCCGGTCTGCAGGCCGCATCCCAGCGGCCCCATCAGCTCGATCGGCACGTCCTTGGCGATCTTCACCACATTGCGTTCGGAGGCGAGCGCATGATCGGCGAAGGAGGATTGCGCGAAGAAATAGGCGCTGACCTCATGGCCGTGCGCATCATGGCAGGGCGTGGAGCCGTCCGGCCGCCGCCCGCTGAAATTGCGACCGTAGAGATCATTGCAGTAACCGCCCCGGCCGCTAAGGCAATTGGCGCAGGTTCCGCAGCTGGCGACGGTCAGGACGACATGATCGCCTGGCGCCACCTTGGTGACCGAACGGCCGATCTTCTCGACCACGCCGGATCCTTCATGACCCAGTATCGCCGGCAGAGGGGTCGGGAAATACTGGTCCCTGACCACGAGGTCGGTGTGACACAGGCCGACACCGCTGATCCGGATGAGCACTTCGTCGTCGCGCGGCTCGTCCAGCTCGATCCGCTCGATGCCGAACGGCCCTCCCTTTTCCCGAACCACGGCCGCAGCGATGCTCGTCATTACCATCCTCTCCAGGCGATCGCGGGTGCCGGGCACAGCTCGTGCCATCGCTCTCCCCGACTATGATCCTAAAGATAACAGTTATACTTCAGTCGTCAATATGGACATTTAAAGTTTAATTTGGATTGCTAATGCTCAGGGATGATGCCGCTCGCGATGCCGGTCATCGGGACGCACGCGAAGAGGCGACCGCAGCGGAGCCACAGGCCAAAAGGCGAAACCAGGATCGATCGACCACCCTCGAGGGCGGCAATGGGCGCTCAGGCCGGGTCGGTCGCGGGCGAGAGGACAGGCAGTTCGGGCAAAGGCCGCGCGACAATCTCCCGCGCTTCCGCATCGCCGATCGACAGGGCCTTGAGCAGCAGAACGCAGAGCGAGTCGCCGCAGCGCAGCGGGCGCCCTTCCTCGAGCACCGCGCGCAGTCCCCAGCGCACCGATCCGACGACGAGGTCGCACGCCGCCGACAGGTCGTCGAACTGGAACCGGCCCTGCTTGCGTCCGATCTCCAGATCGGGCCGGGGATAGCTCAGCAGATCCTCCGACACCGTGTCGTTGTCCGCCGACATCGAATAGACGAGCCAGCCCCAGGCTTCGTTCTGCGTCGCCGACGCGAACACCAACCGGGCCTCGGTGGCCAGCCGCGCCGCCGGATCGTCGAGCGACTCGCAGGCCTTCTGAATCTGGTGAAATGGCGCCTGGCCGATCGACGCCCACAGATCGTCGATCAGTTGCTCGCGGGTCGAATAATGATTGTAGAAGGTCCCCCGGGCGACGCCGGCCGCGCGGATGAAGTCGTCGATACTGGCCTTCTTCTCCCCGAGCTCGGCAACCACCCGGGCGCTGGCCGCCAGCAACCTCTGCCGAGTCCGTTCGCGCCGCTCCGCGCCGATTTCCTGCCGCCTTGTCATGCGGTCATCCATAGAAAGTCGCCCCACCGGTTGGAAAGCCCGAACTCCAGATTGACATGTATCAATCCATAATGACATTATATGTCTAATTTTGAAGTGCAAACTCCCATTGATCGGCGGGTGCGTCCAGCCCTTCTTCGTGAGAGGATAGATTCGTGTCCACGCTCTCCCCCGTCGTAGCCGATCCCAACGCCCTTGCCTGGGCGAACAGGCTGCCGGAACTCGACGACCTGCAGCTCGGCAGTCTGCGCCGCATGCTCAACCTTGCGGGGCAGCTTCCCGACGACTGGTCGGGGATGATGGGACCGACCACGATGCAGGAAGACTTCGGCGGCCTGCGCTTCCAGCTCGCCTATATGAGCTATGCGTTGGCGCTGGCGCACGTCCACCGCCTGCCCGCCGCGCCCGGCCTGTTCAAGCAGCCGTTCGAACAGCTGATCGAGAAGATGCTCTCGCCCGACGTCTGGTCCTATTGGCACTATGTCAGCACCGGCAACGGACCGATCAACCGGGCCCAGGGCGAGCTTCCCGCCCAGTGGAACCCGGTGGGCAACGACAACATCATGTACAGCGCCTACATCCAGTCGATGGCGCTGATGTATCACTACATCTTCCGCGACGATCGCTATGCCCGTCAAGGAGCGCTGACGTTCGCGGTGAAGGCCATGTTCTGGGGCGATGGCAGCCTGCGCTTTCCCTATGACGAGCGCTCGCTGAGCGAGCATCTCTATTGGGGCATGGTCGAGCGCGGCTTTCTGGGGATAGCCTGCGAACCCAATTGCGTCTTCCAGATCTGCAACCAGCCGCCAATCCTGGGCTTCCGCATGCATGACCTCGTCTACGGCACCGACCGCGCCGATGAAGTGATGCAGGGCTATGAGCGCGCGTGGGAGGATTTCGGCATCCTGACCGAAGACGGTCATTTTAACATGATGGTGATGGAACAGGAGCGGGTCGTCGTGACGCCGCCCGAGGCGCCCTGGGTCGATTTCTGGCTGGCGGCCCTGATGCACGCCTGGAAGCCCGAGCTCGTCGAGGAGCGCTTTCCCGACCATATTGCGCGCTGGGGCATTGCGGCTCCGCATGATACGCTATGGGTTCCGCCGACAGTGCAGTATAAGATCGATATGTCGCCGCTGGTTTCAGCACGCGACCATGGCTGGGCAGCCGTCGCCGCATCGGAGGTTGGCGACGACCAGGCTCTGGCCCGACTGCTCGGTTATGCTGATCGCTTCCTGAATCCGGTCCGGGAAAAGGGTGCCTATTATTACCCACGGCACGACGCGCCGACCGATGCCGAGGGCCGGATGTCGGTGATGGACCCGCATACCGGCAACGTATTGCTCGGCTATGCCCGCCTCAACGTGAAGGGCGGCCTGCGCAAGCTGTTCGAGGGCCCTTTGACTGACGCGCATTTCGCGGCGCCAGCCTTGGCCGCGCTGTCGCCGGGCATCGACGTCCGGCGGGCCATCTACGACGCCGAGCGGCGGATGCTAGCCCTGACGCTGCAACCGATCGAAGGACCCGTCGATGCGACCCTGGCCTTCGACAACGCGCTCGTCGGCGGCATGCCCGCGATTGTCCATGACGCCAATGACGAAATGCGGTCGGATGTGGATGGCGACCGTCTCGAGCTACGGCTGACAATCGCGCGCGGCACAACTCTGGTGCTATCATGGTAGGGGCACCCGACAGCCCCGGCTTTGCGCTCGTCGACCATCATGGTCGGCACGTGAGCGAACAGGATTTTCGTGGCCGCTATATGCTGGTCTATTTTGGTTTCACCTCTTGCAAGGTCGTCTGCCCGCGCGCCTTGGCGAAGCTGTCGACCGTACTGGACAGGCTCGGCCCCTTGGCCGCGCGCATCGCTCCGCTCTACATCACGGTCGATCCGGACAGGGATACGCCGGAAACGATGCGTGCCTATCTGGAAGCCGGCTATCCGCGCTTCTTGGGATTGACCGGTCCCCAGCCGGCCATCGACGCAGCGAAGTCCGCCTTCCGGATTTTTGCTCAACGCAAAGAAATCCGCGCGGACTCGGACGACTACCAGATCGCCCATACCGCGATCGCCTATCTCATTGGCCCGACTGGCGACTATATGCTCCATTTCTCCGATGCGACCGATGCCGACACCATCATCACGAAGCTCCGGCAGTGTGTATCGGCGACACCCGAGATTTAGCCCGAGTATTGTTTGGTAAAATCGTCGAGTCCGTCACAGCCTGCTTCGTACTCATACGCCTGATCGGGCATCCGACGATCCACTCGACTTCGGTCCAAAACTGAGCACTATGGCTGTTGGTGAATCGCGGCCCCGGAAGTGGGCCGCACTGCCCCGATCGGTCCGACCGACGGGGCTCTTGGTGGTGGGGCGCAATCACGCGATCCCGAGGAGAACCACCATGGAAGATATCCCGCAGCCCACCGAAGTCGCGCCCGCTGCCCCCATCCCTGCCCGACCGTCCAAGGCCGCCACCGTCACCAAGCTGCTGTCGCGCAATCGCGGCGCCACGCTCACTGAAATCATGGAGGCCCCCCACTGGCAGCCGCATAGCGCCCGCTCCTTCCTGTCGGGGATCCGCAAGAAGCAGGAGCTTCTCAAGGAAACCCGCCGCACCGGCGAGACCAGCTATCGGCTGGCCCACTGATGGCCGCGATCGACGACCAGCTGGCCGGGCTCGCTACATTGCCGCAGGCCCAGCTCCGCACCGAATGGCGCAAATATCACAAGGGTCAGCTGATGCCGCTTGGCCTGGGTCGCGACCTCGAAGGACCGCTCGATGAAGCCGGGGACCAAGCTTGTCCGGTCAATCCACCAAGGCGCGCGCGACCTAGCCCGCGATATCGCCCACCAGCGGAAGAAGGTTGAGATGCTGTTCGCCCACCTCAGCGCATCCTGAAGCTGGATCGCCTGGCCCTGTGAGGGCCAAATGGCGCAAGAGACGAGTTCCACCTGGCCGCCGCAGCACAGAACTTGCGGAAAATGGCCAAGATCATCCCCGTGGCAAGGCAGGCACTGGTCTGTCCGGCGCGGAACGCCGCTCGCGTCTGCCGTGGAGCACACCCCAAACGCTCCCGCGCCGGGTTTTCCAACTTAATAAGGGCGCAAAGCGGTCAGGTCCTCCCTTCAAATAGATGGTCGTTTCTGAGAGGCCTGTTCCCCGATCGAATGCTTGAGATAGACCCGGTGGGAGGTATTTAGAGGCCGCCTCGACCTCCGGAATCCCCTTCTTCCAAGGCGGGGCCCTTCGGAACGCAGCGCGGAACTACAGGAAAAACCGAGGGGAGAGCTCCGACGCCCTCCCCGTTAGAAAAAATATATTCTCTAATGACAGTTGGAACTCGCCTTTGATTTAGATCGGTCTTTAAATTTTTCTAGCGTGCGCCCCCGAACTTCACGCCGATTTCCAGACCATAATAGCGCGGCTCGCCGTAGATCGAGTAGCGGAACAGGCTGCCGACCGTCTGTGACCCCGTGCGATAGCGCTGGTTACCCAGGTTCCGTCCGATGATGCGAACCTGATAGCGCTCGCCGGCATCAGTGAAGCCGATCGATCCGTTGATCAGCGTGTGCGCATCGAGATAGGCGTCGTTGGTGGGCACACGCACATCAAGCGTGAACAGGTTGCGGCTTTCATGCGCGACAGAGGCGTCGAAGACGACCTTGCCGACATCGCCCACCGGCAGCGCATAGTTGATGCCGCCCGTCGCCTGCCATTTTGGCGTACGCGCCAGCGCCGTATCGGCGAGGTTGCGGCCGGTCGGCACCGGGCTAGCGAACTCCTTATATTTGCCCTCCTGATAGCCAAGGATGCCGCGCAGGGTCAGCCCCTCGACCGGGATTGCGGTCGCTTCGGCCTCTATACCTTTAACGATCGCCTTGGCCGCATTGAAGAAGCGGGTTTCCTGGAACAGCGTGCCGTTGGGCCGGGTCACAGGCACGACCACCTGACGTTGGGCATCCTTATAGGTAACGTGGAAGCCCGCGAGGTTGAATCGGAGCCGCCGGTCGAATGCCTCCGCCTTGACGCCAAGTTCGAAGGAGTCGGCGGTCTCCGGGTTGGTCGGTTTGATCTGGGCGGGAACCAGCGGCGCGCCCGAACTGCCAGGGGAGTCGCCATAGGCACCACTCTTGAAACCGCGCGAATAGGTGAAATAAGAGAAGACGTCGTCATTGACCTTGTAAGACAGGCTGCCACGCCAGGTGGCCTGTTTCCAGGTCCGTCGATCGCTTAGCACCGCGAAGGGAAAGCGCTCAAAATCGCCGGCGTCGAGCAGGTTTCCAAGCTGCCGCCAGGTGAAGCCCGGATCGGACACCCCGCTCAGCATCTGGACGAAGATCTGATGGCGGCCCGCCCAGAATTTACGCTCATTGGTGTAGCGCGCGCCCGCCGTCAGGGTCAGGCGATCGGTGATCTCGTAATTGCCCTCGATATAGCCGGCATAGCTGCGTGCCCGTTGTTTGCTGCACAGCACGAGCGGATTGTCGTTATAGGCGCCATAGGGCGTCGTCTGGCCGAGCAGGTCCTGGTAACCCAGCACCTGGGCAACGCAATAATCGACGCTGTCATGCTGGTAGAAGGCGCCCGCGACGAATTGGAACGGGCCCTCCAGCTTCGATGCGAAGCGCCATTCCTGCTGCCAGGTACGGCGGTTGTCTTGGCGATCATAGTCGAACAGCGACAGCGGCGCATTTTCCGGGATCGAACTCTGCGGCAGGCGCGAGCGCTGCTTGCGGTGGCCGGTGACCGAGGAGAAGGTGCCGAAAGGCACGTCCCAATCGACGTTCAGATAATAGCCGTCGATGAAGACGCGCTGCCCCTTGTCCATGTCGATCAGCGCATCGCTGCGCAGGGTCAGGCCGCCATTCTTGATCGGATCGCCCGCATCCTGGGTGAAGCCCAACCGGTTCATCGTGAAGGCCGGATCGCCGATTGGTGTCTCGTTGACCTGGACCGGCGTATCCGAATGGTCGCGAACCCGCTCATATTGCAGCAACGCCCGGATATTGTCGGTTGGTTCCCACAGCAGCTTGGCGCGGCCGTAGAAGGCGTCTTCGCCGCCATGCCGCTTGCCGCTGCCACAACCCGTCTGCCCGGCGAAGGGAGAGGTACCGACCGGCGTAATCGGGCCATAGCAGGCACCAAGCCGCATATAGCCGTCGGACTTGCCCCAACTTCCCACCAGACGCAGGCCGAGCCTGTCATCAACGATCGGGACGTTGATCGCCGCTTGAAGCTGGCGGTTGTTGAAGCTGCCATATTGCGCCTGCACCTGCGCGCCGAACTCAGTCAGGCTCGGTTTCTTGGTATGGACTACGACCGCGCCGCCGGTGGTGTTCTTGCCGAACAACGTGCCCTGCGGACCGCGCAGCACTTCGAGCTGTTCGAGGTCGAACGTATCGAGCAACTGGCTCTGCACATGCGGCACAACGAAATCGTCCACCACCACCGCGACGGGCGGCTCGTTATAGACGAGGATGCTGGTCTGGCTGGTGCCACGGATAGCGAAGGACGCCGCGTTGAAGCCCGTGATCTTCGCCGCCGAGAAATTGGGAACGAACCGGGCGAGATCGCCGATGTCACGCGGTGCGGCGCTGTTGATCGCAGCCTGGTCGATAGCCGACACCGCGATTGGTGTCTCCTGAAGGTTGGTCGCGCGGCGGGTCGCGGTCACGACGATTTCGCCAAGTCCGGAATCGGTTTCGGAAGCCTGCGGCGCAGTCGTCGCGGCACTATCGATCGTCTGGGCAAATCCCGACGTGCTCAGGACGCACGCCACCGAGCTGGCAAGCAGCGATATCTTCTTCATCTTCCCCTCCGATCAGGATTTTTATGTTTCCACGGCCGGTCGCTCATCTGTGGGGCGCCGGTGCAAATCTTCGATGGTCGAGACCGTCTCTCACACGCCTCGATCGATCAAGGCCAAATTGCTCGCAGTTTTGCGGACATGTTTTGCGTCCCTGCAATCAAGGGGGCGAACCCGGCCGGATCATTTCAAACATCTGAGAAACCTCGAAATAATCACCACGATATCCGCAACGTCCGATCGCCTTGGCCGCCAACGCATCGTAACGACCATCGCGCAAGGCGTGGGCGGCGATGTGAACCCCGACAATCTGCCCCTTGATCAGCCGGGTCGCCGTCGGCGCGCCGTCTATGTCCACCATCCGATCGATGCCGATCAGTCGGCATTCGAGCGATGCTGGCGCCCCGGCGACGCGGGGCGCGCGCACCAGCCGGCTGGGCGCGAGCGCGATTCCCGCCTCCGCCGCCTCGCTGCTGCCTTCCGGATAGGACAGCGAGGTCAGGTTCATCTGCTCCGC
Source organism: Sphingomonas sp. Root720 (assembly GCF_001428605.1). GTDB lineage: Bacteria > Pseudomonadota > Alphaproteobacteria > Sphingomonadales > Sphingomonadaceae > Rhizorhabdus. The sequence continues at coordinate 732,999 of NZ_LMID01000011.1, read as the reverse complement.
CATCGGACGCCCGACGCTGTTGACCACAAACTCGCCCGTGGCATCGATGTTGGCGACCGTATCCTTCCAGCCGTCGCTGCCGATTACCAGCATCGGCGGCCGTTCGCTGATCATGTTGAAGAAACTGTAGGGCGCGAGATTGACGACGCCCGCGGCCGACACCGTCGAGACCCAAGCGATCGGACGCGGTGCGATGATCGCGCGCAGCGGGCTCGCGATCAGGTCATGGCCGTCCTCTACCGCATAGAAATAGGGATCAGCCATCCGCCAATGTGCCTTCGTGGCAGGCGCTCACGCGCGCTAGGCCAGCATCCACCGACCGCGAGCCGAGAACATAATGCAGGCTCGCCCACAGGCTCAGCATCGACACGATCAGAATCGAATATTTGAGCGAATGCGCCCCGCCGATGACGTCGCTAAGGCCGCCGACCAGCAACGGCCCGAATCCGAAGCTCAACAGGTTCGTGGCCACCTGAAGCGCCGACATGGAAACGCCGCGCATCGGCGAGGCCGAAAGGCTGAGCACCAGGCTGTAGGCCGGACCGAAATGGGCATTGAGGAACATCGCCAGCACCATCATCGCGACAACGGCGCCGGTCGTACCGTTCGACAGGACCATGGCGGCCGTGATCGGTCCCACGCACAGCGCGACGAGGGCCGGAGCCAACGCCAGCCGGGCCGGTCGCCCGCGGGTCAGCTTGTCGGCGAGCGAACCGCCGAGAGCCGATCCGATCGAACCGAACAGGCCCGCGCCGATCCCGACCATCAACCCGGCACCCTTGATGTCGAAGCCATGCTCCCGGATCAGGAACGAGGCGATCCAGACGAGGAAGGACGACAGCACCAGGTTCGAAATGATCATGCCTACGCTGATGTGCAGCAGGGCGGCCTGCCGGCGCGCGAAGCGCCAGGCCTGTCCGGCGCCCATCGGTGGCGGCGGGGTATCGGCTGCCATGTCCATGGCACCGCGCTTCGGTTCGCGCATGGTCAGCACCATGAGCAACGCGAGCAGCAAGCCCGGCACGCCCGCGACCCAGAAGGCCGCCCGCCAGCCATAATGGGCCGCGACCACGCCACCGATAATGAAGCTGCCCCCGGTGCCGAAGGCGACGCTGAGGTAATAGAGGCTGACCGCGGTCGCGCGCCGGTTGGGCGCGAACATGTCAGAGATCATCGACAGGGCCGAGGGGCTTGCGCCGGCCTCGGCCATGCCGACGCACATCCGCGCCACCAGGATCATCGTGTAGCTGCGCGCGAACCCGACCAGGATGGTGAAGCCGCTCCAGATCGTCAGGACCGTCGCGAGCAGGTTGCGCCGATTGATCCGGTCGATCAGCAACCCGATCGGGATGCCGACGATCGCGAAGGGAATCGCATAGGCGAGACCGCTCAGGAAGCCGATCTGGCTGTCGTTCAGATCGAACTCATGCTTCAGCGGTTCGATCACGATCGAGATGACGGTCCTGTCGATGAAATGGCAGGTATAGGCCAGGGTGAGAATGAAAAGCGGATACAGCCCCGCCCGGATGCTGCCCGCAGGCGCCGTTTTCGCGATCATGCCGACACTCTACCCGGCTCCTGCCGACAATCCAGGAAAGCGCGCAAAACTGCGGCGGACGACCGCGCGTGCGAAACCGGCAGCCCGTGACGGGCATGGGCGAATATCTGCAGTCGGGCGTTTGGCACCAGCGCAGCCAACGCACAGGTCACTCCCACCGGGATGAAAGGACTGTGATCGCCCTGGAGCAGCAGCACCGGCGCCGCGATCTTCGGAAGGTCGGGCGAAAGATCGACTTCCACCAGCGCTGCGACGGTATCGAGGAATATGCTGGGCGACAGATCGGCCTGTTGCGCCTCGTACCACCGGGCCACCCGAGCATCGAGCGCGCCTGCGGGAAAGCGTTTCGGCATCATGGCGCGGGACCAGCCGACCATGCCCTGTTCGGCAATATAGTTGCGAAACGGCTCGATCGACTCGATCGCCTCGCCGCGATGCGCAGCGTTACTGGCGGTCAGGGTCAGCAGCCGTTCGGGATGCGAGATGCCGAGCATCAGCCCGATCGTTCCACCCACCGACTCCCCGACGAAATGGAAGCGATCGAGCCCGGCGGCGTCGGCAACGGCGATGCTGTCGTCGCACAACATACCGAAGCTGACCGGCTGATCCTCTGCCCCCTTCTTCGACCCATGATGCCCCCGCAGATCGAAGCGGACGATGCGGTAGCGATCGACCAGTGCGGGCAGCCATTCGGCCCACGCCGCAGCTCCTGATCCGAGGCCGTGGTTGAACAGGATCGTCTCGGGCTCCTCCACCCAAGGAGCAACGAGGTCGATAACTTCATAATGTAGTTCGCAACCATGCGAGACCGTCGTCGGCATCTGGCGCCCTCTCGGCTGGCGGCCGGAATGCCGCCTCTTCCGAAAAATCCTAGGAGCCGCGTGACACGCGGCCAAAGGTGCATTTCTGCAAAAGCACATCGCAAGACAACCGACTGCCCAGCGGCTCGTCGGCGACTACAAAACATGTTTGCGAAAATGAACTATGGCGGTCGGAAAGGCCGCCCCGCATCACGACGCCACCGAATGGCAGATTGACAGGGAATGCAGACGGATGGCGAAGGCGGAACACAAGGCGATCATTACCTGCGCGGTAACGGGCTCGATCCATACCCCGTCCATGTCGCCGTATCTCCCAATCACGCCCGACCAGATCGCGGCGGAGGCGGTCGCCGCCGCCGAGGCCGGGGCGGCGATGCTCCATCTGCACGCACGCGACCCCGAAACGGGCCGACCCGACCAGTCACCGGCGCTGTTCCGGCAGTTCTTGCCGCGCATCAAGCAGCAGAGCGACGCGATCATCAACATCACCACCGGTGGCGGACTCGGCATGACGCTCGACGAGCGGCTGGCAGCGGCAAAATGGGCCAAGCCCGAGATCGCGTCGATGAACATGGGGTCGATCAACTTCAACATCGCCGATGCCGCGAGCCGGGTGGAAAGCTTCCAGCATGGTTGGGAGAAGCCCTATCTCGAAGGCACGCGCGATTTCATACTGTCGAACACCTTCGCGCAGATCGAGCGCGGCATCTCCGAACTCGGCGCTCAAGGCACGCGGTTCGAATTCGAATGCTATGATCTCGGCCATCTCTACAACCTCGCCTATTTCGTCGACCGCAAACTGATCGAGCCGCCCTTTTTCGTGCAGTGCGTGTTCGGGATCACCGGCGGGATGGGCGCCGATCCGAACAACGTGATGGTGATGAAGGCGACGGCCGACCGGCTGTTCGGCGATCAATATCTCTTCTCGGTGCTGGCGGCCGGACGGCACCAGCTTCCCTTCGTCACGCTCAGCGCGATCCTCGGCGGGTCCGTGCGCGTGGGGATGGAGGACAGCCTCTATATCGCGAAGGGCGAGCTCGCCCATTCCAATGCCGATCAGGTCCGCAAGATCCGCGGCATCCTCGAGGCGCTCAGTATCCCGATCGCGACGGCCGACGAAGCCCGCACGATGCTCGCAACCAAAGGAGGGGACAATGTCGGTTTCTGATCGGCCAAACCGCACCATCTTGGTGACCGGTGCCGGCAGCGGGATCGGTCGTGCTGCCGCGGTAGCGCTCGCCGCTTCGGCGCGGGTCCGCGGCGAACGTCCCCGGCTCCTGCTCGTCGATCGGATCGAGGATGGACTGTCGGGCACGATCGAGGCGCTCGGCGAGAATGCGGGTGCAAGCGTCACCCTGATCGCCGATTTGGCCGAGGCCGATAGCGCCCGAGCGATCGCCGAAGCGGCCGACCGCCATTTCGATGGCCGGCTCGACGTGCTGGTAAACAACGCCGGGATGCTGGCCAATGCACCGCTCGAGTTGCTCGAAACCGATATGTGGGACCGCACCTTCGCGGTGAATGCACGCGCGGCCTGGCTGATCGCCCGCCATTGCCATCCGATGCTGAAAGCCGCGCAAGGCTGCATCGTCGCCACCGCTTCGCTGTCGGCGACCCAACCCACCCCGCCGCACGGCGCCTATAGTGCAAGCAAGGCCGCGCTGCTGATGCTGATCCGCCAAGCCGCCTATGAATGGGGACCAGACGGGATACGCTGCAACTGCGTGTCGCCGGGCATGATCCACACCGGCATGAGCGACGCCGTCTATTCCGACCCCGCCAAACGCGCCGAACGCGCGCGCCACATCCCGCTGCGGCGCATCGGTTCGCCCGAGGACGTCGCGCGGGTGATCGCCTTCCTGGCCAGCCCCGAGGCTGCCTACGTCACCGGCGTCGACATCGCCGTCGACGGCGGCGTCGCGACCGGCCTGATGCCCACATTGCGCGGCGCCTCCGTACCCGGCGGCGAGCGCTGACATCATAGAATGAGGAGAGATTGGATGCCCGAGGCCTTCCCCACCATCGTGCAGGATTTCGGCTATTCGCCGATCGCCCCCGCATTGTGGCGAACCGACACGGCAAGCGGCCTGGTCGAGCGCGACCTGAGCCTCGACCAGGCGAGCCATCAGGTGCTGCTGGGCCAGCATCTGCGCGCGGCCGGCGTGGTGACCCAATCGGACAGCCTGATCTCCGCCGACGCCCCCTTCGTCTTCCTGTTTGTGCTCGCCGGCCGGGTAACCCTCGCCCATGACGGCGGCGTCGCCCAGCTGAACCAGCTCGACGCCGCGACGCGCTACGGCACCGGTGGATCCGTCACGCTGGGCCTGTCGCAAGACGCCGAGATCATCCTGATGCAGGGCGCGAGCGGTGCCGACGAAGCCTTCGGCAGAGGCGGCAACGGCGAGTGGACCTTTAGCATCGAGGACGAGGACGTCTACATCTCCGGCGACGGCCCTCGGAAATTCTTCAAATATCGAGACCTCGGCGTCGCCGACGCCACCCAGCGCCGCATTCACATCCACATCGTCCGCGCGACCGAGCCGTCGGAAAGCGGTGGGACCGGCTGGCACTCGCACAGCATGGGCCAGCTTTTCTACGTGCTGCGCGGCTGGGCGGATCTCGCGGTGCAGAACCGGCCGTCGGTACGCATGCTGACCGGAGACGCCATGTGCCTGGGCGCGCGGATGAAACATGACGTACCGGCCTTCTCGCGGGACTATCTGGTCCTCGAAATGTGCATCCCCGCCGACTACGACACCGTCGACACCGTCGCGGACTGAGGGGAGCCTCCGATGAAACTCGCATCGCTCGTCCGGGGAGGTCGCGACGGCACGCTGGTCGTGGTAAGCCATGATCTCGGCCGGGCGGTCGAGGTGCCGGGCATCGCACCGACCCTGCAGGCGGCGATCGAGGATTGGGATCGTTGCGAACCGCTGCTCGACGCCGTCTATGACCGGCTCAACGAGGGCGGGCACCCCGACAGCTTCGCCTTCGATGAAGCCGAGGCCCATTCCCCCCTGCCCCGCGCCTATCTCTGGTGCGAGGCGAGCGTGTGGATTATCCACCTCGAACGCTGCCGCAAGTCAACAAACCGCGAATTGCCGGCCCAGCTTTATGAAGAGATCGGCATGTATCAGGGCGGCTCGGACAGCTTCGTGCCGCCGCATTCGCCGCTTTGGTGTTTCGACGATGACTGGGACGCCGATCTCGAAGCCGGCATCTGCGTCATCACCGACGACGTCCCGATGGGGGTGACGCCCGAGCAGGCCGCCGGACACATCAAGCTTGTGCTGCTGGTCAATGACTTCTCGCTGCGCCGCCTGCAGATTCCGGAAATGGCCAAGGGCCTGGGCGTGCTGATTTCGAAACCGGCCAACGCCTATTCGCCGGCGGCCGTATCGCCGAAGACGCTCGGTGCCGCCTGGCGCGATCACATGCTGGCGCGGCCGGTGGAGGTCAGCGTCCGGGGCGAACGCATCGGCAGCCCGCGCGGCGATCTCGACGCGCTGTTCCGCTTTCCGCAATTGATCGCCCACCTCGCCCGCACCCGCGACATAGAGGCGGGATCGATCATCGGCGCGGGTACCGTCGCCAATCGTGATCAAGCCGCCGGCTCGGCCTGCCTGATGGAGAAGCGTGCGATCGAGATTCTCGAACAGGGCGGCGCGCGGACGCCCTTCCTCAAATTCGGCGATCGCATCCGCATCGAATGCCACGACGAAGACGGCAGCTCGATCTTCGGCGCGATCGACCAGCAACTGACCTTCGCCGGCGACCGGCCGGTCGGAACCAAGGGAGAGTGAAATGATCGACCTCGAACGACAGGTCCGCTCATTGCTGGATCGCGAGACGATCCGCACCAAGCTGCACGACTATTCGCGGATCATCGATGCCTGGGACGTCGAGAAGCTGCGCGACTGTTTCACCGACGATGTCCGCGCGACCTACAATTATAACGAGATCGATGGGATCGAGGCGCTGGTCAACTATTTCAAGGCCTATCAATTCGCTCCCGCCTGTCAGGTGCAAAAGCTGCTCGCGCGATCCCACTTCATCGGCAACATGGACATCACGCTCGACGGCGACAGCGCGAAGAGCACCACCTATCTGCTCGCGTTGAACATCGCCGAGGACGACAGCCTGCATACGCGCTGCAATTATTATCACGACCAGTGGGTGCGCGGTGCCGATGGCGACTGGAAGATCCGCCACCGCCACCATGTCACCAACTGGCTGGCTCGCTCGGAGATCGAGATCGATCCCGACAATCATGCGCTGCGCAAAAGCGCGGCCTGATCCCTACATGATCGCGCCCTATTTGATCGCGGTGGCGTTGGCCGGGGAGCCCACGCCCCCGCGCAGATTGAGTGGCTTGATCGTCAGGAAACATTCCCACACGCCGTCGCGTGCGCAATCCTCGGCCAGCGCCTCGAGATTCCATAGCTCGCCCAGAACCAGACCCAGCATCGCGATCAGATTGGGATGCATCAGCCGGGGCTGCATATCGCCCGACACGCCCGGCACGCCCTTCAGCTCTTCGGCAAAGGGCGATGACGGATCGGGCGGGATCGCCTCGACGCCGGGATTGTCGGCCGCGATCACCGACACCCGTTTGTCCCACAGCCAGGCCAGCGTTTCGCGCGACTGAAGAAGCCCGGGAGAACATAGCCCCTTGTAGAAATTGCGACGTTCTTCGTCGTCGATGCCGTGGAAATAATGGTCGAGCCAGCCGGTGCGCAGCATGACGATGTCGCCGGGCCGGATTTCCACCCCCTGCGCCTTCGCCGCATCGTCCAGCGTCGAAACGGGTATCGGCTGGTTCGAACGCTGGTCGAGCGGCGTGCCGAGACGCCTGTAATGCCGGTCCAGATCGATCAGCACCCCGCGGCCGGCGATACCATGCTCGGCCCAGCGACCGACGCCGTTGCGTGCGCTGCCGACCTCGATCGCCCCATCCGGCGCGCCGTTATAGAAGCCGTGGATCGGGTGGCGCATATGCCGCAGCGAGTCGATCTGGGTGCCCGCCTGCAGGTAGAAGCCGTCGAGAAAATCGTCGCGGTGGTGCGGATTGTTCCCGAAGATGGTGTGGCTGCAGGTGCTGCGCTGGTGCGAGGTCGGCGGATCGAAGGCGTCGAGCGGGCAATCGAGATTGAACAACGCGCCGCGCCGGATGCAGGCGGCGGCGGCCTTGATCCGCTCGGGCGTCTGGAAATTGATCGTGCCCAGTTCGTCATCCGCGCCGAATAGGCCCCAGGAGGAGCCGGCCGGCGCATCGCTACGCGCCATCAGGCCGGCATAATCGGGTAAATCCGCTTCGTTCATCGGCCGTCCTCCGCTCAGTTGAACCGGTCGAGCACGCGGCCCGGCCCGCGACCGAGCGCCAACGCCTTGTCGCCGTCGGCCACCCGTACGCCGTTCACCCACAGGCCATGCACGCCATAAGGCTCGCGCACCATGCGGCTTGAACCGCCCGGCATGTCGGTACGCTGGACGAGCCCGCTCACCCCGACTGTCTTGGGATCGAGCAGCAGCAGGTCGGCATGGGCCCCTACGGCGACCCGGCCCCGATCGCGGATGCCATAGCGGTCGGCCGGCAGGCTGGTGAGGCGACGGACCGCGTCGGCCCATTCGAAATCGCCACGCTGACGTACCCAATGGCCTAGCATGTAGAGACCGTAGCCCGCGTCGCACAGGAAACCGAGATGCGCGCCGGCATCGGACAGGGCGATGATGCTCGCCTCATGAGCGAGCAGCGGGCGGACGCCTTCGTCGACGGCGTTGTAGAGCAGGCCGACGAAGGTGGTGTCGAGATCCTCATCCAGTGCCAGATCGAAGAAAGCGTCGATCGGATCGACGCTCCGCTCGGCCGCGATCTCGGCAACCGACCGGCCGCGAAGCCCCGCATTGCGATCGGTCGCCGGCACGCTGACCAGCACCCGCGCCCAATTGCCCGAGAAGGCGGCGGCGGGATCGGGATTGCGCAGCCCGTCGCGGAACGCCTCACGGAAGCTGGGATCGGCGTAGACCCGGCGCAGCTCGGCCGGATCGTTGACGTTGCGCACCGCGTTCAGCGCCGAATAGGTATAGAAGGGATAGGGATCGCGCGGGGTGAAATCCATCGACAGCGGCTGGCAGGAGACCTGCCCATAGACCGGATTGCCGCGGTCCATCGCCTCGCGACAGCGATCGAGCGTTGCCACCGCGCGGGCCGGCTGGCTTTCACTGTACAGCGTCATGCCGCCGCTCATCGAGACCGGGCGCCCAGACTGTTCGGCGATCGTCTCCAGGAAGTCGACCGTGGCGCGGGCGCCCGCGGCGATCTGGAAGATGCCGCAATTCTCTTCGCGAAGTACGTCCACGAGCGAGCGCAGTTCCTCTTCCTGGGCGATGGTCGACGGCATCGGCACGCCTCCATAGCCGCTGTGGTTGGGCGAGAAGGAGGAGGCGAAACCGATCGCGCCGGCGCGCATCGCCTCGCGCACGGTCTCGCGCATTCGGTGCAGTTCCTCGGCGGTCGGCAGGCACCGTTCGCTCGCCGCCTCGTTCATCGCGTCGAGCCGCACCGCCGAATGGCCGATCAGCACACCGATGTTGAGATAGGGGGACTGCGCCTCGACGAAGCGCCGATAGCTCGGATAGTCGGTATAGTCCCAGCGTATTCCCTGTCTGAGTGAGTCGAGGTCCATCCCTTCGACGACCGACAGATTCTTCATGATCGTCTCGTTGTGCGGCGGCGCACAGGGCACGATGCCGAAGCCGCAATTGCCCATCACAACGGTCGAGACGCCCAATGTGGACGAGGGCGAGAGCGTCGCATCCCAGCTGATCTGGGCGTCGTAATGGGTGTGGACGTCGACGAAGCCCGGGCAGAGATAGAGGCCGTCGGCATCGACCTGTTCGGCAGCATCGCCGGCGATGTCCCGGCCGATCGCGGTGATGCGGCCGTCCTTCACCGCCACGTCGCCCCGCTGCGGATCGTTGCCCAGCCCGTCGACGACAGTCGCGTTGCGGAAGATGATATCCTGCACCTTGGTCTCCGTGAATTACCGCGCGCCGGGCGCGTCGAACAGAACATGCAGCGGCCGGAAGGACCGCACGTAGAAACTCGCGAACCGCGGCGCCGGCTTAGTCGGATCGAGCCGAACGTTCGCCAGGCGATCCAGCACCATCGCCACCGCCTCGCGGATCTCGGACCGGGCGAGCGACGATCCGACGCAGGCGCGCGGGCCGGCGTTGAAGGCGAGATGGTCGCGCACCGCCGACCGATCGAGATCGAGCGCCCCCGGATCGGCGAACCGTTCCGGATCGCGGTTGGCGGCGGCGTTGATCGCGATCACCCGATCGTTACGGGCGATCGCCACACCACCCAGCTCGATATCCTGGTTGGCGAGACGGAAACGGTGCTGGACCGATCCATACAGGCGCATCACCTCCTCGACGAAGGCGGCCATCGCCTTGTCGCCACCCCCCGCGATCCGCGCCTTCAGTCCGTCCTCCGTCAGCAGGAGATAGATGGCATTGGCGATCGCATGGACGCTGGTGTCGCTGCCGCCCAGGAACAGTTCGCGGCAGATCGACAGCATGTCCTGGTCGCTGATGTCGTCGAACAGCGCGGGCGCCTCCGCCCAGAGGCGGCTGATCAGATCGTTGCCGGGCTGCTCGCGCCGCGCGCGGATCACCGGCAGCAGAAGTTCGTTCAGTTCCGATGCCGCGGCTTCGGCGGCGGCGGTGCTGGCCGCGTCCTTGGTGCCGCCGATCCAGTGCATGACGACGCCGTGTAGCCGCAGCATCGCATCGACCAGCGCATCGTCGCGCCAGTCCATGCCGAAGAGCGAGACGAGCACGCGCGGCGGCAACTGGTCCGCCAGTTCGAAAGCCAGATCGGCCGAGCCGCGCTCAGCGAACCGGTCGAACAGATAGTCGAGGATCGGCAGGACATGGTCGGCCGCGTAGCTCTTCACCGCGACAGGCGTGAACAGCTTGAAGAGATAGCGGTGCATCCGCCCATGCTCCTCGCCCTGCAGGATCGTGATGTTGCGACGACCGCCCTTGATGAAGGTCAGCGTCTCGTCCGCATCGGCATAGGGATGCCGGAACAGGTCCTCGCGAGATTCGACGAACTTGCACAGCTCGAAGGAGGTGACGAGCCAGCCCTGCATCTCCGGATCCCACACAACGCCCTGCGCGCGGCGGTCGTCATAGAAGGGATAGGGATCGACATCGACGGTCGCGAGCAGTGAATCCTGATGGGGTTGGTGCGACATGGGCTCCTCTGCGCTGCGCCGCCTCGATCCGGCGGCCGGTGATCCCACACCTAGTCCCCGTCGGCCGCGCCCGCATGTGGATTATATGCGAAGCGGCTTTGCACGCTTTGCGTCCCCCTCCCCCCTCGGACGGCGCGAAGCGCGGTACCCCGGCTCACCGTTTGGCGGCCGGAGTCTTAGGATCCTCGACCGGGTTGCGGGCAACCCAGCGCAGATAATGGCGCAGATTCTCCAGGTCCCGGTCGCTGAACTCGTCATAGACCGGCATGCCCTGTTCGAGCAGCGCGCCGTCATGCACGACCTGGCGGAAGGCATCGGCATCGAGCGGGATCTGCGACGCGCGCAGGTCCGGCGCGAAGCCCCCCGCGACGGCGCCAGCACCGTGGCACATCAGGCAGGTGCGCGCGTAGAGTACCCGGCCCGCCTGCGCCTTGCCGTCATCGACCGCGAAGGACGGCTCGAGCAACGGTGTCACTTGCTGCGGCGCGGGCAGATTCGCGGGTAGGCGCGCCTTGCCGTCGAGCCGGAAGGTCACCACGCGATTGGTGTGGACCCGCGACACCCAGCCGTGCTGCGCGGCGAGCGACCCCATATAGGCCGGGCCCGACGAACCCCAGCCCGCGACGACGGTGACATATTGATGCTTGCCTGCGCGATATGTGATCGGCGCGCCGTTGATCCCCATCTTCGCGTCGAACGACCAGAGCGGCTTCCCGCTGTCAGCGGCATAGGCGACGAACTTGCCGTCGGCCTGGCCCTGGAACAGCAGATTGCCGGCGGTCGTCATCGTGCCGCCGTTCCAGATGCCGGGGGTCGGACGCTCCCACACCTTACGCTGGTTGACCGGATCCCAGGCCTGGATCGTGCTCTTGCCCAGGCTGGCGGGGCCATCACTCAGATAATCCGAGACGCCCAGATTGACTTGGCCCTCGTTGAAGCGCCAGTGCTGCGGCTCGATCCCCTTGTCGCTGTAGAGCGCCATCAGCTCCATGGTGGGGATGTAGACCAGCCCGGTGCGCGGATTGAACGACTGCGGTTGCCAGCTATGCGCCCCGCTGGACGCCGGCCAGATCACGGCATCCTTGCCCTGGAAACGCGCATCCGGATCCTCGATCGGACGGCCGGTGGACAGGTCGATCGATTTGGCCCAGGTCGCCTTGCTAAACTTCTCGGCCGAGAGCAGCTTTCCGTCCTTGCGGTCGATCACATAGACGAAGCCGTTCTTCGGCGCATGGATCAGCACCTTGCGCCGCTGGCCGCCGATGGTCAGGTCAGCCAGGGTGATGTCCATCACCGAATTATAGTCCCAGGTGTTCCCGGGATTTTCCTGATAATGCCAGCGATATTTGCCGGTCTTCGCGTCGAGCGCCACGACCGAGGAGAGGAACAGATTGTCGCCGCCGCCCGGGCTGCGGATCTTCTGGTTCCACGGCGCACCGTTGCCGGTGCCGATATAGACGGTATCGAAATCGGGATCGTAGGTGATGGCGTTCCATGCTGTGCCGCCGCCGCCCATCTTCCACCATTCGCCGGTCCAGGTCTTGGCCGCCATCCGCTGGGCATCATCCTCGAAGCCCTTCGCCGGATCGCCGGGCACGGTGTAGAAGCGCCAGCGTTGCTTGCCGGTCTCGGCGTCATAGGCAGTGACATAGCCGCGGATCGGCGTGACGTCGGCGCCGGCTTGGCCGATGATCACCATACCGTCGAACACGCGCGGCGCACCGGTGATGGCGCTGCTGTCCTTGGGATCGAGCGTCATCGTGCTCCACACCGGCTCGCCGGTGCGGGCGTCAATCGCGATCAGGCGGCCGTCGGTCGTGCCGACATAGACCTTGCCCTTCCAGAAAGCGATGCCGCGCGGGCCCCAGCTGTGGCGCAGCTTGTGGCCGGCGACCTTCGCTGCTTCGGGATCATATTTCCACAACAGGCGGCCGGTGACGGCATCGACCGCATGGACGATGCTCTGGTCGACCACGAAATAGAGGACGCCGTCGACCGCCAACGGCACCGTCGCCGCGCTGTGGACACCCGGAAGCTCCATCGACCAGGCAAGCCCCAGCTTGCCGATCGTCCTGTCGTTGACCTCGGTCAGCGGGCTGTAATGCTGTTCCGAATGCGTGCGTCCATAGGCCGCCCAGTCGTTGCCATCCTGTTCGTCCGACAGCAGCGCATCGTCGACGGTGCGGCCGGCCTGGACGCCGGTCGCGACCGTTGGCGCCAGTGATCCCGCATAGATAAGAAGCGACAGCGTCGATGCGAAAGCCAGCAGCAAACCGCGCTTCATGTCATAGGCTCCCAATATCAACGACATGACCATCCGCCCGGACCGAGCCTGGGGCCGCCGACATGTAGATCGTCTTCACTTCGCTATAGACGTGCAAGCCCTCGAAGCCGCCTTCGCGACCGACGCCCGACTGCTTGAACCCGCCGAACGGATAGGCGGGATCGAATTCCCAGCCGTTGTGGGAAACATTGCCCGTCCGCATGCCGCGCGCCACCCGGTAGGCGGCATCGGCATCGTTGGTGAACACCGCCCCACCGAGGCCGAAGGGGGAGTCGTTGGCGATCGCGATCGCATCGGCCTCTCCATCATGGGCGATCACCGTCGCCACCGGGCCGAAGATCTCCTCCCGCGCTATACGCATGGCATTGTCGGCACCGTAGAAGACGGTCGGCTCGACATAGTAGCCGCTGTCCAGTCCGCTAGGCCGGCCACCACCGGTGGCGATACGGGCGCCCTCGGCCACGCCGCTGCGGATGAAATCCTCCACCCGGTCGCGCTGGCGCGCGATGGCGAGCGGGCCGAGTTGGGTGCCGCCGTCGAAGGGATCGCCCACCGCAATCGCACGATAAGCTTCGGCCAGCGCCTCGACATAATCCTTCTGGCGGTGCGCGGGGACGAGGATGCGGGTGAGGCCCGAACAGGCCTGCCCGGCGAGGAAGGTGCTGCCCGCGACGAGGCCGGGAACGACATCGGCCGGGTCCATGTCCTCCAGCACGATCGCCGCCGATTTGCCGCCGAGTTCGAGCGTGTAGCGCGCCACCCGTTCGGCGCAGATGCCGGCGATATGCTTGCCGACGGCGCTGCTGCCGGTGAAGGCGACCTTGTCGACGCCGGGATGGCGGACGAGATATTCGCTGGCGGCGCGATCGGCCGAGACGATGTTGATCACGCCGGGCGGAAAGCCGATCTCCTCGACGATCTCGGCCAGCATGTGCGCCTCGACCGGGGTCTCCGGTGCCGCCTTGACGACGACGGCGCCACCCATCGCCAGAGCCGGGCCGAGCTTACTGGTGGTCAACAGCAACGGCGCGTTCCAGGGAATGATCGCCGCGGTGACGCCCACCGACTCCCGGACGACAAGCGCCTGGCCGCCGGTCGCGCGGTCGTGCCGTTCGACCAGCGGATGGCGACGGATCAGGTCGGCATAATATGCGAGGTGGATGCCGCCGCCGCCTTGGGTGGCGTAGCGGGACAGCGCGATCGGGGTTCCCACCTGCGCGGTCCAGGCATGAGCGAACGCCTCCCAGCGGCGCTGGATACCATCATAGAGCGCCTGGATCAGATCGGCCCGATCGGCTGCCGCCATGCGTGGCCACGGGCCGTGATCGAAGGCGAACCGCGCCGCCGCGACGGCGCGGTCCATGTCCGCCCGGTCGGCGGCGGCGACACGAACGATCTCCCGCTCCATCGAAGGTGAGATCACCCGCGACTGGAGGTCGGACGAGGGTTTCACCCATTCGCCCCCGATGAACAGCCTGTCGGCGTTGCGAACCTCGATCTGTCCTGCCTCGAGCACTGTCATCTCCCGTCTGTCGGTCGATCGCCGGCCGCCATAGCCGGCGATCCGTCACGTCACTTGTTCCCCAGCTTCACGCCGAGTTCGAGGCCTAGGAAGCGCGGCTCGCCATAGTTGCTCATGATCCACAGGCCGCTGACCGTCTGGCTCGCGGTCTTGTAGGTCACGTTGGTGAGGTTGCGGGCGATGAGCCGTGCGAAGTAGCGATCGTCGGCCTGCGCCAGAGTGATCGAGGCATTCACCAGCGTACGGGCATCCAGATAGGAGTCGAAGGCCGCGTTGTTCAGGTCTATCGTGAAGGCGTTGCTCGCCTGATAGGTCACCGTGCCGTTGAACAGCAGCTTCCAGTCGCCCAGCGGCACCTGGTAGGTCGCGGCCCCCGTCAGCTGCCATTTCGGAGCGCGGGTCACCGGGGAGTCGGCGAGATCGCGGCCCGTCGGCAGCGGACTGACGAAGCTGCGATATTTCGCGTCCTGATAGCCCAGCACGCCGCGCAGGGTGAGCTGTGAGGTGGGCCGGATTACCGATTCCGCCTCGATCCCCTTCACCCGGGCCGCCGCGGCGTTGAACAGCTTGATCTCCTGAAACTGGCTTCCGTCCGGACGGGTGACCGGCACCACGACTTGGCGCTGCATGTTCTTGTAATCGACGAGGAAGCCGGTGACGTTCATGGTCAGACGCCGATCGAAGAACTGCGTGCGCACGCCCGCTTCATAGGATTCGGCGATCTCGGGATCAGTCGGCCGGATCTGATCCGGCACCAGCGGAGCGCCCGAGGTGCCGGTCTGGTCGTTATAGGCACCGCTCTTGAAGCCGCGCGTGAAGGTACCGTAGCCGAAGATATCGTCGGTGAACTGATAGGACAGGCTGGCGCGCCACGTCGGCTCCTTCCAAGTCTGCTTGTCGGTCAGCACCCCGGTCGGGTAGCGCTTGAAGTCACCCGCGTTCATCAGGCCGCCGAGCTGTTCCCAGGTGAAGCTGGGATCGGACACGCCCTTGAGATCTTGGACGAAGACCTGGTTGCGGCCGGTCCAGCGTTTGCGCTCGACCGTGTAGCGGAAGCCGGCGATGAACTTCAGCTTGTCGGTGATGTCGTAGGTGCCCTCGGCGAAACCAGCCCAGGAACTTGCCCGCTGGTTGTTGCACAGCACCTGCGGGTTGGTGTTGAACGGCCCATAAGGGTTGGTCACCCCGGCAAGGTCGAGGAAGCCGAGCACCTGACCGACGCAGAAGTCGGTCTTGTCGTTCTGATAGAAGCCGCCAGCGACTACCTGGAACGGCCCCTCGAACGAGGACGAGAAGCGGATTTCCTGCTGGAAAGTCTTGTGATCGTCCGAGCGGTTGCCATCGAACGCCGACACCGGCGAAACTACGCCCGGGAAAGTACCCGGCAGGCGCGAGCGCTGCGACCGGTAGCCGCTGACCGAGGTGAAGGTACCAGCGTCGGTCTCGACGTCGACATTCAGATAGATGCCATCGACATTGATCGTCTGCCCGGCACCCACGCCGACCAGGAAGCCACGGCGGTTCGAGACGCCGGCGCGCTTGTGCGGATTGCCGCTGTTCGCCCCGAGGCCGAGCAGGTTGAACAGGAAGGTCGGATCGCCAGCGGGCGTATCGCTGACGGTCGGGGTCGCGTCCGAACTGTCGCGCAGGATTTCGTACTGCAACAGCGCGGAAACGGAATCGCTGGGCTTCCAGAGCAGCTTGGCCCGGCCGCTGGCGATGTCCTG
Source organism: Sphingomonas sp. Root720 (assembly GCF_001428605.1). Taxonomy (GTDB): domain Bacteria; phylum Pseudomonadota; class Alphaproteobacteria; order Sphingomonadales; family Sphingomonadaceae; genus Rhizorhabdus. Next base: position 716,823 of record NZ_LMID01000011.1, on the reverse strand, counting down.
ACCGCCGACCCGCTTGCCATCGCCGCACCCGGTCGCGCCGGCGAAGGGCGACGGGCCCAGCGGGGTGAGCGGGCCGTAGCAATAGCCGTTGCGCATGAAGCCGTCGGACTTCTCATATCCGCCGACCAGGCGCAGGGCGAGCACGCCCTCGCTGATCGGCAGGTTGAGCGACGCCTGCGCCTTGTAGGTGCCGAAGCTGCCGATCAGGCCCCGTGCCTCTGCGCCAAAGCCTTCGAGATCGGGATGCTTGGTGTGGACGACGACGGCGCCGCCAGTGGTGTTCTTGCCGAACAGTGTTCCCTGCGGGCCGCGCAACACCTCGATCTGGGCGATGTCGAAGGTGTCGAGCAGGTGCCCCTGCGCGGTCGGCACGACGAAGTCGTCGATCAGGACCGCGACGGGCGGGTCGTTATAGACATTGGCGTCGGTCTGCGCGACGCCGCGCATCGCGAAGGACGCGGCCGGGAAGGCGGTGATACGGGCGGCGGAGAAGTTCGGAACATAGGCGGCCAGATCGCTGATGTCGCGCGGCGCGGCCTGATCGATGATGTTACGGTCGACCGCCGACACCGCAACGGGGGTGTCCTGCAGGTTGGTCGCACGGCGGGTCGCGGTGACGACGATATCGTTCACGCCGACATCATCCACCGCCTGTGCCCCGGCAGGCGATCCCAGGACAATGGCCAGACACGAAGCGCTCGCGAGAATGTGGCGACGACGCATAAACTCTCCCCTTTTTGCTATCGAGGCCGGAGTAGGAGAGCCTCCGAAATGGTGAAAGCAGCATTTCTGCGAAGATATTTCGCAGAAGCCGTCGGCGCACCGGTCCGCGGAAAACCACGCCAAATCGACAACCCTCCCCCATCGTGAAACACCGGGCGCCGCGGCGGCCGGACCTGTCGTTTATATGCGACGCGGCTTCGCATATTTCATTGTGCCGCCCCGCCAACACTCTGTCCTATCCTGCACCGAAGGCTGGTCGCGGGCAGGAAGGGAGCGGGAGTTGGACGGTTTCGACTGGAACGACCTGCGCTATTTCATCGAGTTGGTTCGCAACAACAACCACATGGCCGCCGCTCGCCGACTGAAGGCAGATCACACCACCGTCCGCCGCCGCATCGCGGCGCTGGAGGATTCGCTGCAGACGCGGTTGCTAAGCAGCCGCGAGCAGCCTTTCGTCCTGACAGAGGAAGGCGAACGGTTGCTGGCCTTCGCGGAGGAGATCGAGGCGCTCGCGATGCAAGCGTCCGAGCGGGTGATGAACGCCGATGTGCAGATATCGGGTACCGTACGCATCGGAGCACCCGATGGCTTCGGCAGCTGGTTCCTGACGCCGCGCATGCAACCGCTCCTGGCGGCACATCCGGGATTGAAGATCGAACTGGTCGCGATCCCGCGCGTGTTCAATCTGTCGAAGCGCGAAGCGGACATCGCCATCGCTCTGTCGCCGCCCAGCCAGAACCGGCAGATTGTCCGCAAGCTTACCGCGACCCGGCTCGGCCTCTACGCCTCCCCGAATTATCTCGCGAAATATCCGCCGCTCCGTTCGCTCGACGAGCTCGCCAAGCATCGACTGGTCACCTACATCCCCGACCTGCTCTATGCGCCGGAACTCGATTACTCGACCTATCTCGACGCACCGATCGGAGACACGTTCGAGACCACCAGCCTGATCGGCCAGTTGCGGGCGGCCAAGGCCGGGATCGGCGTGGCGATATTGCCCCACTATGTCACCGCCGGGGAGAGCGGGCTCGAACGGGTGCTGGTCGACCAGTTCAGCCTGGAACGGGAGTTCTGGCTGATCGTCCATCCGGACCTTGTGAAGCTGGCGCGCATCCGCACCGTGATCGACTTCATCGCCGATCAGGTTCAGGTGAGCCGCGGACTTTTCCTTGGCGAGACCGATGGATGATCAGTGGAAGGTCCGGCCGCCATCGACCGCGAGGGTGGCACCATTGACGAAGCCCGCCTCGTCGCCGAGCAGGTAGACGATCATGCTCGCCACCTCCTCGGGCGTACCGCGCCGCCGCATCGCGTTGTTCTCGATCGGTGCGTCGGCCGGGATCGCGGCCTGCGACATCGGCGTGTCGATCGTGCCGGGGCAGATACAGTTGACCCGGATCGCGGGTGCGAGTTCGGCCGCCAGCGACCGGGTCATCGCGACCACCCCCGCCTTGGCGGCGGCATAGCCGCTGAGCTTCGCCTCGGGTCGCAAGGCCTGGTTGGACGAGATATTGACAATCGCTCCGCCAGCCGCCGCCATCAGCAGCGGCAGCGTGGCCCGCGTCACCAGGAAGGTGCCCGTCAGGTTGACGTCCATCAGCCGCCGCCATTCGGCAAGGCTGGTTTCGGCCAGGAGTCCCTGCCCCACCACGCCGGCGCAGTTGACCAGCCCGTCGAGCCCACCCAGAGCTTCGGCGGTGCGGGCGATCGCCTGCGCCACGGCATCCTCGTCGGCGATGTCGGCCGCCACCGCGATCGCCGCCGTCCCGAGCCGGGTCGCTACGGCCTCGACCGCCGAGGCGTTGCGATCGAGCAGCACGACCCGCGCCCCTTCCGCGACACAGGCCTCGGCCGCGGCAAGGCCGATGCCCTGCGCCGCGCCCGAGATCAGAATTCGCCGCCCGCGCAGCCGCCCGCCCGCCACCGTCAGGCCCGATCGAAACGGATGTCGAGCCGTTCGAGCCCGTGCACCGTGAAGCTGGGAATATAGGCCAGATCGTCTGTCGGCATGGCGAGGCGGATGTTGGCCAGCCGCCGCAGCAGCGCGTTGAAGCCGATCTCCAGTTCGCGCTTGGCGAGTTGGAAGCCGATGCAGAAGTGCGTGCCGCCGCCGAAGGCGACATGGGTGGCGAGGTTCGATCGGTCGAGATCGAGCCGGTCGGGATCGGCGAACTGGCGTTCATCGCGGTTGGCCGACGCAAGTCGCAGATGGACGGCCGCCCCCGCCGGCAGGGCGACGCCGCCCAGCACGGTATCTTCGCGAACCACCCGCCAGATGCCGGACGCCGGAGATTCGAGCCGCAAAAGCTCCTCGATGAATTGCCGCATCCGTGCCGGCTCGGCGCGCAACCGCTCCATCTCGTCCGGGTTCTGAAGCAACATGAGGAGCCCCGAAGCGAAACTGTGGGTGGTGGTGAGGTTGCCCGCCGTCATCAGTTGCTCGGCGATCGAGATGAACTCGGGCAGGTCGAGCTCGCGATCAAGATCGTCGAAATGGGTGGTGGCCAGCACCGAGATGATGTCGTCGCTGGGCTCGGCGCGCTTGCGGTCGAGCAGATCGGCGAAATAGCGCTGGAATTCGAGCCGGCGGCGGGCGGCCTCGCATTCCTCCTCCAGCGATGTGACGAGGCTGAACTGGACGACGCGGGCATCGGACCAGCGCTTGAACTTCCAGATGTCCTCGCGCGGCACGCCCAGTTGATCGGCGGTGATCGATATGGTCAGCGGTACCGCGAACTGCCCGACGATGTCGGCCTCACCCGCCTCGATCAAGCCGTCGATCAGGGTTTCGACCTCGGCAACGATGCGATCCGAGATCGCGTTGACCCGACCGGGGGTGAAAGCCTTGTTGACCAGCCGACGGTAACGCGCATGGTCGGGCGGATCGAGGGTCGCCAAGGTCGAGACGCTGGGCACGCCCTGGTCGAGAATCTGGGCGACGTCCGGATGGCGATTGAACAGCGATCGATAGTCCGCAGAGAATATCTCGGGCCGCTTCAGCACCTCCGCCACGTCCTGATAGCGGCTGACGATATAGAAATCGGTGCCCGGCGCCTTCAGCACCGGTGCATTGTCGCGGATCTGCGAATAATAGCCGTAGGGGCATTGCGCGATGTCCGCTGACAAAGGGTTGGCGGTCTGCCAGTCGATATCCTTCGACGCTGCTATGGTCATGGCGATCCTCGTCCAATCTTCTATCTGGATCGCAGGCTAGGGCGAGCCGCCCGACAGCCGCAACGTTCAAAAATGCCAAGCCCCTTTGCAAATGCGTCGGGATCGATGCGGCCGAACTCAGTCCAGCTCGCCGGTGAAAAGCTTGTGGTCCGCCTTCACGATCGCGACGAGATAGTCGATGACCGTGCGGATTCGCGCGATGTTGATCGTGTCGGGATGCGCAACCAGCCAATATTCGCGGTCGAGCGAGAAACGATCGGGCAGCACCCGGCGCACATTCGGATAGCGCGCCGTCATGAAATAGGGGAGCAGGCCGATCCCGATCCCGCCCGCGACGGCCTCCAGCTGCGCGATCACGTTGGTCGCCTCGAAGGTGCGGCTGACCGGCGGATCGATGAAGTTCAGATAGTCCATCTCCGGCGAGAAGACGAGTTCGGGCAGGTAGGTCACGATCCGGTGCGAGGAGATATCCTCCAGCTTCTCGATGGGATGCTCGGCCAGATAATCATCCGACGCCGAGAGGAAGAGACGCGAGTCCGTCAGTTTGCGGACAATCAGGCGGCGCTGCTCGGCCGGCGCCGGGGCGATCGCGATGTCGGCCTCGCGGTTCGACAGGTTGAACAGCCGCGATAGCACGACCAGTTCGATCTTCAGCTGCGGATGCTTGTCAAGCAGCGGCTTCAGCCGCGGGGTCAGGAAGCAGGTGCCGAAGCCGTCGAGCACGCCGATGCGCACAGTGCCGATCAGTTCATTGTTGGCGCCGTTCAGGCTTTCGGTCGCTTGCTGGGTCAGAGCCTCGATCGACTCGGCATAGCGCAGCATCTGCTCGCCCGCCGCCGTCAGTTCCAGCGGTTGCTCGCGGGTGCTGAATAACCTGGCCTGGAGCGCATCCTCTAGCGAGGTGATCCTGCGTCTGACCGTCGTGTGATCAACCCGCAGACGACGGGCCGCGCCCTGATAGCTGTTCGTTCGAACGAGATTCAGGAAGAAGCGCAGGTCGTTCCAGTCGAAATTCACCCCCGGATCTCCTGGATCTCCGCTCCTCTTGGCCAGTCAATCGTAGCATCCGGTGTAGCCGCCGTCGAGATGAGGCATAGCGGCATAGTCTGGTAATTAAATGTCCATGCACCCAAATCAGCGCGGCTCTTTCGGAAAACACTGTCATCCAGATCGCACCGGCATGCCGGGGGCTAAAAAGCGGTGCGACCCAAATCCATTATGAGCGTCGTTTCGGCCGCAGTACGGTCTGCGGAAGACCACCCTTGCCAGCGAGTCAGGACCACCATATGGTGTTTCTGACGGGTTTGTTCGAGACACCGCCGCCCGGCTATCGAAGGCCGCCACGGTTACGAAGCTGCTCTCCCGCAATCGCGCGGCCTCTCTCGCTGAAATCATGGAGGCGACCCACTGGCAGCCGCATAGCGCACGCGCATTTCTGTCGGGCGTCCGAAAGAAGCGAGAGCTGCTTAAGGAAACGCGCCGTACGGGTGAAACTTCATATCGGCTGGCCAATTGATGGCGAGCCTGGAAGATCAGCTAGGTGGGCTTGCGACGTTGTCCCCGGCCCAGCGCCGCACCGAATGGCGGAAATATCATAGGGGGCGGCTCATGCCGCTTGGCCTGGGCCGCGATCTCGCAAGCCGGGCGATTGCCTGGAAGATGCAGGAGAGGCTTAGCGGCGGGCTTGCGCCCGCCATTAATCGTGAGCTGAAACGCCTCGCCAAACAACTCCTTGAGACCGGCGATATCGATCTCGGCAGGGGGCCGATCCTGAAACCGAGCACGAAGCTCGTTCGGCAATGGCATGGCACAATCTATCATATTCTGGTGCTCGACGACGGCTTCCAGTTTCAGACCGCCATTACCGCTCGCTCACGCCCATCGCCCGCGAGATCACCGGGGCCGCATGGTCCGGTCCGCGCTTTTTCGGCCTGAAGGAGAAATCCGATGCGCCGGCCTAGTGACAGCAAAGGGATCCGCTGCGCGGTCTACACGCGCAAATCCGACGAGAAAGGCCTGGAGCAGGAGTTCAACAGCCTCGATGCGCAGCGCGAAGCTTGTGAAGCATACATCGCCAGCCAGCGCCATGAGGGCTGGAAGCTCGTGCTCACCCCCTATGACGATGGCGGTCTATCCGGCGGCAACATGGACCGCCCTGCCCTTCGGCAACTGCTTGACGACATTAGGGCGGACAAGGTCGACTGCATCGTCGTCTACAAGATCGACCGGCTGACCCGCAGCCTCGCCGACTTCGCCCGGGTCGCGCAAACCAGCCGGTCGGCTATGCGCCCTCCTTCCGGTCGTTCGTGGGCGAGCTGCGGTACCCGAGAGCGGACGTGCCATACCGGGTCAAGTTAAAGTCCCCCAAGGCCGATCTTGCTTCTCAATGATGCTTTGCAATGAGCGACGGCATCGCATGCAGAAAAGGTGCTATTGCATCAATGAGCTTCGGCCCCGCCTACTTCGGATTATCGAGAGCTACGGTCATGAGAATTGTAGCGCCGCCGCCGTCAAGGATCGGACCAGGCGTTCTTCGAGATGATCGGGCGACAGATCGCTTGCGAGGCCCTTGCCGACGATGGCGGCTTCGTCGGGATCGGCGGCCATGACGGCGCTGTGGATCGCCATACCTAGGACGAAGACGATGTCGCTCCTCTGCGCCGCAGGCAGCGAGCGCTGGAGGACGTCGGCGAAGCGGCGCATGACCACAGCAAGCGACTTTTCGTTGACGACGCGCCAGATTTCCGTCCCCGTCTCGCGCATGTAGGCGCGGATAAAATTGGTCCAGACTTCAGGATTCTCCGCCTTCAGTTCGAAGAAGGGACGGATGAAGGCACGAATAACCCCCGCGACCGGGGGAACGCCCGACGGATAGCGTTGATGCAGCTCTTCGAGAAGGATCTCGCGCCGGCTGTTGAACTGTATCGCGCGGACATGGTGCACCTCGACGTACAGTTCTTCCTTGGTGTTGAAATGATAGCCGATCAGGTTGACGTTGACGGCCGCCTCGCGCGCGATTTCGCGAAGCCCGGCGCCATGCAGACCCTTGGCGGCGAACAGCCGTTCCGCCGCGAGGATGATCCGATCGCGCGGGGTGGGTTCATCCCTGTTCGTTTCCGATGGCGGCATAACATTCCAACGCTTGTCGACAGGGCGACTGTCTAGGTCACGGCCCGATCAGCACCAAGCCCAATCGCACGATGGTGATCAACTGCCCGGCGACACGACCCGATTGCGCAGCACGCCGATTCCAGAGACCTCCAGTTCGACCAGATCGCCATCCTTCAGGAAGAGATCCTGTTCCAGCCCGCAGCCGCTGCCCACCGTGCCCGATCCGAGCACCTCGCCGGGAAAGAGGGTCTGCGAACGGGTTACGTCGGCGATGCAATCCTCGAACAGGTGATGCATCTCCCCCGAATTGCCGAACGACCATTGTTCGCCGTTGACGCGCGCCTTCATGGTGAGCGCATAGGGGTCGTCGATCTCGTCCGCGGTGACGATGCAGGGGCCGAGGGTGAGGCCCTGATCGAAATCCTTGCCCTTTCCGGGGCCGAGCATGCCTGGCATTACCTCGCCCTGCTCGTCGCGGGCGGACCAGTCATTGTAGATGGTGTAGCCGAAGATGTGCGCGCGAGCCCGATCGCGGGCGATATCCTTGCCGCCACGCCCGATCACGGCGGCGAATTCGAGTTCATAGTCGAACAGTTCGCAATAGGCCGGGCGGACGACATCCTCGTCGGGCGCGGCGATCGCCAACCGGTTGGCGGCATAATAGACCGGCTGCCTGTACCAGATAGGCGGCACGGGCCAGTCGCCGCGCGCATCGATCTCGCGGAGCCGCGCCTCGGGATCATCGGATCGTCGGGCGACCACCTTCGCCATACCCTTGAACGCGCCGACGAGATGCTTCTCGAAACAGAGGAAGTCGCGGACCTGGGTGGGGCGGGGCAGCGGCGCGCAGAGCCGATGCGCCGCGCTGTCGCGCAAGGCGTCGTCGGGCGGCGATGCCGTAAGCAGGCGTGCCCGATCCCAGGCGGCATCGCCCGCTCCGATGAGGGCGAGCATCGAGGCGAAGGGCGACGGATCGGAAATGCCGTGGAGGCGCGACGCGATGTCCAGATCGACGATCTTTCGATCCTGGTCGATCCATGAGCCGAGGCGCTGGCGGCCGTCGTCGATATAGGTGATCAGGCGCATGTCGGTATGCCCTCAAAAAGGCGGGGCCGCCCGTGAGCGGCCCGGTGTCGTCATGGTCGCGGTCAGAAGCGATAGCCGAGCTGGATGCCGTAGGTGCGAGGGGCATCGAGCGTGCCGGTGATCGGCAGGCCCACCGTCACCGAACTGACGAGGCCGTTGGCGATCGTGGTCTTGTCGGTCAGGTTGCGGCCGTAGATCGACAGATCGAAATTGCGCCACCGATAATTGAGGAAAGCGTTGAGCTTCGTGTTGGGTACGCGCGATGCGGGTTTCTCGTTGAACGGCGTGAACCAAATGCGATCCTGGAACGCCATTTCGCCGCGCAACGTGACCTTACCCTCGCCCATGCGATGGCTATATTGCACAGCCATGTTCAGCGAGATTTCCGGCGCCTGGGTCAACTGCTTGCCGTCGAGCACCACGGGCGTTGAATTGCCCGGATCGGCGGGATTGGCGGACTGGAAATTCTTGTATCGCGAGTGGAGCCAGGCCGGCGCGACCTCGAACTGCAGCCCCTCGACCGGCACGACGGTCAATTCGGCCTCAGCGCCATAGATCGTCGAGGATGCGGCATTTTCGATCAGGACGTTGGCGAAGACGACCTTGGAAACCTGCAGGTTGCGATAGTCGTAATAGAAGCCGGCGAAGTTGAGACGGACGCGGCCATCGGCGAACGTCCCCTTCATGCCCGCCTCATAAGCCCACAGCTTTTCAGGTGCGAAGCCGTTGTTCGCGTCGCCGGCATTATAGCCACCGCTCTTGAAACCCTTTGAGGCGGACACATAGAAGAGCAGCTTGTCGCGCGGGCGGAATTCGAGCGCCGCCTTCGGCGTGAAGGCATTTTCGGAGCGAGAGGCCGAGCGCGTGAACAGCGGCAGGTTGGGCAGGCGCGGCGGATAAGGCCGGAACAGATCAAACTGCAGGAAGTCGTCGATGCTGTGCCGTTCCCAGCTGTACCGCATGCCCAACGTAGCGGTCAGCCATTCGGCGACAGCATAATCGACCTGGCCGAAACCGGCCACGGCTTTGGTGCGGAAATCGCCTTCGACCCGATAGCCTTGAACGGTGCCGGCTGGCAGGCCGACGATAGCGGCGTCGAGGGGGATCGCCGAGCCGCCGAACACCTTCTCGTCGAAATAATAGCCGCCGACGATATATTTGAGCGAACCGCTGTCGCCCGACAACTGAAGCTCCTGGCTGATCTGCCGGCCATGTTCGAAGAAGGAAAAGTCGCTCAACGGCGCGCTGGTCACGTCCAGATCGGTGCGGACAGTATATTTGCTATGGCGATAGGCGGTGATCGATCGCAGCGTCGCCGCGCCCAGATCGAATTCCGCGCGCCCCGCCACGCCCCAGGACGTACGGTTGTTCGACGGATCGAAATTATTCGCGATGTCCCGCCGGCGGGCGGGAATGAAGCCGCCGAACAACAAACCCGTCGGGGTGATGAACGGATTGGCCTGGCCCAGATAATGATTGCCGTAGTTGCGGTCGTTCTCGTGATAATAATCGCCGCTTAGGTCGAACGTGCCGACCTCGCCCAGTTTGAAGGACAGCGTGGCGCGGGCGGCGCGATGCTTGGCGTCGTCGATGTCGGTGCCGGTGACGATGTTCTTGCCATAGCCGTCGCGATCCTGGGTCGAGAAGGCGATGCGAAATCCGATTGCGTCGCTCAATGGTCCGCCGATCGCGCCTTCGGTGGTGATGTCGCTGTAATTGCCATATCCGGCGCGGACATAGCCTTCGAACGTATCGGTCGGCCGCCGGGTGACGACGTTGATCGAGCCGCCCGTGGCGTTGCGGCCATAAAGCGTGCCCTGTGGTCCGCGCAGCACTTCGACGCGATCGATGTCGAAGAAGGTGCCGAAAGTAGCGCCCGGCCGCGAGACATAGACGCCGTCGAGATGATAGGCGACGCGCCCTTCGCCGCCGGGGTTGATGGTGTCGAAGCCGATGCCGCGGATCGAGATGCGCGCGGCGCCGCCATAGGTGCCGAAGTTCATGTTGGGGACCGACGTCGCCAGCCCCGCGACGCCGTCGATATGTCGGTCGTTCAATCTTTCGCCCGACAGCGCCGCGATCGACAGCGCGACGTTTTGGACGCTTTCCGACCGCTTCTGCGCGGTCACCACGATGTCGGCGATAGCCGAGTCGTCGGCAGGTGCCGATGCGCCGGCTTCGGCCGGGACCGTCTGCTGGGCGGTAGCCGGTGCGCTGATCATCGCGGTGGTCGCCATCAAGGACGACATCAGGAACTTCATCATTTTTCCCCTCCTCATGCCCATGTCGGCTTTCGTCCGCTGTGGGGCGACGACGCCTTGGTGCACGACGATTCTCTATCTCCTTGATGTACGATTGTCTATATAGAGTTGCGAGAATCAAAGCGGCATGCCACAAGATCGTGACGTCATTTTGCAGAAATTCGAGAATTCTCCAGAAAAATGGACATTTCGTCGGTCTGTGTCGCAAATTGATGTATTGGACAATTGTATAAGTCGGACAACGGGCCGGCGCTTTAGAGAGAGGCAAGTGTTTTGACAGCTTTCACCAAGGGGTTGCACGATCTCGGCAACGGGCATTTCGCCTATCTCCAGCCATCGGGCACATGGGGCTACAGCAATGCCGGACTGATCATCGACGGCGATCAGTCGCTGCTCGTCGACACGCTGTTCGACGAGCGCCTGACCGCCGAGATGCTCGATGCGATCAAGGCGTCGACCCGGCTGGGCGCGGGCGACATCACCCAATTGGTCAACACCCACGCCAATGGCGATCACACCTTCGGCAACCGACTGGTCGCCAATGCGCGAGTCATCGCGACCGAGGCCGGCGCGCATGAGATGGAGCATGAGGCCCCGCCCGAAATGCTGGCGGCGATCATGGCGCAGGCCCCACAGATGGGGGCGCTTGGCGAGTATCTGCAGCTGATCTTCGGGCCGTTCGATTTCGCGGGCGTGAAGTTGCGCCTGCCCGATGAGACGTTCACCGGCGACAAGACGATCATGGTCGGCGACAAGCAGGTCGATCTGATCCAGGTCGGCCCCGCGCATACCGGCGGCGATCTTCTGGTCCATGTTCCTGCTGACAGGATACTCTACACCGGCGACATATTGTTCGTGGAGGGCACCCCGATCATGTGGGCGGGGCCCGTCCGTAACTGGATCGCGGCGTGCGACCGGATGCTCGCGATGGATGTCGAGGCGATCGTGCCCGGCCATGGGCCGATCACCGACAAGGCGGGCGTGCGGGCGATGCGCACCTATCTCGCCTATGTCGAGACCGAGACGCGCAAGCGGCACGCCGCAGGCATGGATGCTTGGGAAGCCGCGCAGGATATCGCGCTGGCCGAATTCGGCGCCTGGGAAGATCCGGAGCGGATCGCCGTCACCGTCGATACCATCTATCGCGAGATCGACGGCGACACATCGTCGCGCGATATCATCGGCTTGTTCGACAAGATGTCGAAGCTCCACAGCCATTATGGGCAACAGGGCCTGTGCGCGTCCGGGCACAAGCACTGACATGGCGGCGATGGCGGGCGATGCCGTCGCGGTGATCGGCGCGGCTGGACAGACCGGTCGCGCCGCGATCGCCGAATTGCAGCGGCGGGGCGGCATTCCGGTCCGCGCGCTGATCCGGCGACGCGAGCAGGCGGGCCTGTTCGCCGAGGCGGTCGACTGTCGCGTGGCGGACCTCGACGATCGGGCTTCGCTGTCCGACGCGCTGCGGGGGGTAGGCGCTCTGCTCTATATCCCGCCGGTGTTCGAAAGCCGGGAAGAAGCGTTCGGAGCGAATGTCATCGCCGCGGCGGAGGCGAGCGGGTGCCGGCACATCCTCTACCATTCGGTGCTTCATGCCGCGACGCCGGACATGCCCCACCATGCGCGCAAGGCGCGGGTGGAACTGCATCTGCGCCATTCGAGCCTGACATGGACGATCATTCAGCCGGCGATGTACGCCGAGACTGTGCTCGCCTTCTTCGATGCGGACCGCGCCCGGCTGGCGCCCGGCCTCGACGTGACGCGGCCGTTCAACCCGGTCGCGCTGCGCGATCTGGCGGAGGTCAGCGCGACGATCCTGACGCAGCCGGGTTACGACCATGCGACCTACGAGCTGGCGGGCCCCGATCGGCTGGACGTGCGGGGGATGGCGGCGTGCCTGTCCCGCCTGATCGGTCGACCGATCTACGCCGAGAACGGCAACCGGGAGGAAATCGTCGCCAGCGTCTCGAACCGGCTGGGCTTCGGAAGCGCACAGGCGGCTGAGCTTCGCGCGATGCTCGACCATTATGATCGCCATGGGCTGGTGGGGAATGCGGGGGTGCTGGGCATGTTGCTCGGCCGCCCGCCGACCTCTTTCGCCGATGCCCTGCACGGCGCGCTGACGAACAATGGGCTGCACATCGCAAGCCACTGAACCGGAATATGACAGGAGGGTGAGATGGGCGAGTTTCTGAGGAACAGCTGGTATTGCGCCGGCTGGGGCGCGGACCTTTCCGACAAGCCGATCGGGATCAAGATCATCGGCGAGGATCTGGTCCTGTTTCGCACCAGCGACGGCAGCGCGGTCGCACTGGCCGGGCGGTGCCCGCACCGTTTCGCGCCGCTGGCGCAGGGCAAGGTGATCGGAGACGTGATCCAATGCTGCTATCATGGCCTTCAGTTTGACAGGAACGGCGCCTGTACTCTCAACCCGCACGGTCAGGGCAAGATACCGCCGCGCGCGCATACCCGCAGCTATCCGCTGGTCGAGCGCAACGGCGCGCTCTGGGTCTGGATGGGGGATCCGGCGGCGGCGCGCGAGGATCAGATCATCGATCTCTATTTCTGCGGCGGCGCCGAGGGCTGGGCGGGGCTCACCGGCTATCTCAAGATCAAGGCCGACTATCAGCTCGTCATCGACAATCTGCTCGACCTGACCCACGGCACCTATCTGCACCCCGACACGGTGGGCGTGGATCCCGAACATTCGCTGGGATCGTCGCTGGTCTATGATTTCAAGACCGAAGGTACGACGGTCCATTCCAATTACAGCTTCTTCAATTCGCCGCCGACCGCGCTGTTCAAGCCCTTTTTCCATTCCGAGCGCGGCGACATCTTCGCCTTCATGCGCTGGGAGCCCGCGGGCGCGCTGATCCTCGATATCAGCACCACCGAGCTGGGTATGGCCAAGGGCACCGGCGTCCAGATTCCAAGCGCCCATTTCATCGTGCCGGAGACCGATAACAGCTGCCATTATTTCTTCGCGCTCTACCGCAATGTGGAGCTGGACGACGAGGAAAAGACCCGGGCGATGGGCGCGATCGCGGCGAAGGCTTTTGTCGAGGAGGACGAACCCGTCATCCATGATTGCTATGAGATGATGAACGGCGAGGATTTCTTCGACCTCGAACCCGCGATCCTCGAAACCGATGTCGCGGGCATCCAGGCGCGGCGGATATTGTCCAAGCTGATCCGCGCGGAGCGGCGGCAGATCGCGGATGCCGACGCGTGACGCAGCCCGCTTATGCCGATGCCTATGCGTGCCTGAGCGAGCATTTCGGCCATGACATGCTGGCGGGTGATCCCGATGGCGCAATCAATGCCTGCTTCGAACTATGCGACCGCTGGTGCGGGCAGGGGCGCACTGCGTTGCGCTGGGTGTCGAAGGACGGCGGTGCCGTCGAGATCGGCTATGACGAGTTGCGCGCGCGATCGTCACGATTTGCCTCGTTGCTGATCGATCTCGGCGTCGGCCACGGCGATCGGATCGCGGGACTGTTGCCGCGCACGCCCGAGCTGCTCGTCGTGCTGCTGGGTACCTTGCGTATCGGCGCGGTCTATCAGCCACTCTTCACCGCCTTCGGCCCCGGCGCGATCGCCACCCGGCTGGACGGCAGCGGCGCGCGCGTCGTGATCACCGATCGCTGCAACCGGCCCAAGCTGGACGGCATGGATGTTCGCATTTTCGTGACCGACGAACCGACTGGAGCCGAGAGTCTGTCGGCTGCACTCGACGGGCGTGCCGGGAATGTGGAGCCCGTGCCGCTGTCGGCTGGCGATCATTTCCTGATGCTGTTCACATCGGGGACGACCGGCAGCGCCAAGGGGGTCGCCGTTCCGATCCACATGCTCCGCGCGATCTGGGCCTATATGCGCTTCGGCATCGGGCTTCGCGATGAAGACAGCTATTGGAACCTCGCCGATCCGGGCTGGGCCTATGGCCTCTATTATGCGGTGTGCGGTCCACTGCTGCTCGGCCAGGCCGCGACGATGAGCGAGGCGGGTTTCTCGGTCGAGACGGCCTATGACCTGATCGCGCGTTTCGGCATCACCAACCTGGCCGGCGCGCCGACTGCGTTTCGCGCTATGGCCGCCAGCGATCTCGCGCCGCCGCGCGCGCTGCGGGCGATCAGCAGCGCGGGCGAACCGCTCGATCCCGAAACCGGCGCGTGGCTGGCGCGCGCCTTCGGGTGCCGGGCCGGCGATCATTATGGGCAGACCGAACTCGGCATGGTGCTGTGCGACCATAATGGCCTCGATCATCCGCGTGACCGGGGTGGGCTCGGCTATCCGATGCCGGGCTTCGCGGTCACCACGATCCGCGAGGATGGGAGCGCGTGCGACGCCGGGGAGCCGGGCACACTCGCGGTGCGGCGATCATCGCCGCTCTTCTGGTTCACCGGCTATCCCGGACGGGAGGAACAGCCCTTTCTCGGCGATCATTATCTGACCGGGGACAGCGCGGTGCGCCTGGCCGATGGATCGTTCCGTTTCGTCGGGCGCGACGATGACGTCATCACCTCATCGGGCTATCGCATCGGCCCATTCGAGGTCGAAAGCGCCCTGATGGAACATCCCGCCGTCATCGAGGCGGCGGTGATCGGCAAGCCTGATCCGGTGCGCACCGAGCTGGTAAAGGCGTTCGTCCGGCTGACTCCGGGAGCCGAAGCGTCGCCCGCTTTGGCCGACGAGATCGGCCTGTTCGTGAAGACGCGGCTGGCCGCGCACGCCTATCCTCGTGAAATCGCTTTCGTCGACGAGCTGCCGAAAACACCCAGCGGTAAGGTCCAGCGCTTTAAGCTCCGCACCGGGAAATTTCTCAATAATCCTGTGGAGGACACTCCTAGCCGACGGGCGTAGCCGGATCCTCGCCCTTTATGCTGTCGTAGAATAGTCTCGAGGTCGCGAGTTGGATCGGTAGCCTCGCGTCGAGCGCGCGGGTTTTGAGCGCTTGACGCAAGTCACGCTTGAAAAGGTCATCTGCGCCCTCCTCGATCTCATCCAGCAAGTCGAAGTCGCACTGACGGCTGGCCTTAGCTTGCGGATAAACTAGAGGCAGCTAGCCGAACATTGCCGCTTGGAACCTGCCTGTCCGCTTCCGGCCCAATCTCCCTCGTTCTGCCGTGCCGGTCGGGCAAGCGCCCGACGTCGGCTTCTGGCCAGACCTGCCGTTCAACACGTCGCCACGGAACGGCCGAAAAGTCCCAAAAGCCGACCTTTCTCCAGGAGATGAACGAACGGCGGGTTTTGGGATCGCAACGTCATCCTCTGAACGTCTGATTACAATCGCGTAGCGGACGCTGTGGGTGTATGCATTAATGCCCACTGTAGTGGAGCTGGACTCGACCAGCGAATATCCAAGATCAGAGCGCAGGCTGTCATCGAGATGCGGAGTTCTCCTTCGCGAGCGGCGGGATGACAAACCAGTATTCCCAGGAGCTTATGGTTTCGCAGACTTAGTGAAGTTCACATCTCGGTGAAACTAGTGATCAAGTCAATTTGGCAGCTTGCGCGTTCCTCCCTCCTGGGCGCTCGGACGGCTGAGGATTTCGCGTCCTGACGCATGTTTCAGGCGCAAACGCGTCCGCTGCTGAGAGGAACTGCGCGCATGCCCTCCGTCAGAACATGGAGAGAGGCACATCGCGTGGGCTTTCAAACGTAACGGCCGTACCTTACCAAAGGCGCTTTATCGCGAAGCCGTCGAAAAGTGCCTCATTGGAAACCAGCACCAAGTCCTCAGCCTGCGCCTGCGCGATCAAAAGACGGTCGAACGGGTCTTTGTGAGGGATATTCATTTCCCCGGCTAGTTGCGCGTGGTGGACACTGATGGCAAGTTCGTCGAAACCCTGCTCAGCGACTATGCCTTCGAAGTCCTGCGCCAGAAGCGCCGCGTTAGGCAGCTTGCCGATGCGGTACTTGGTGGCGATCTCCATGGCGGAGGCAGCGCTGACCGCGACGGGATTGCTCTCGCCGCTGATGGCCTCGCGCGCTGCCGAGCTCAGCGCATCGTCACCCGCAAGCCACCAGATCAGAGCATGGGTGTCGAGCAACAGCCTCAAGCCAGATTCCACCCGCCCAGTTCATCCTCGGGCAGCGGCTCATTGAAGCGAGCATCCATGGCGATCTTGCCCTTGAGTGCTCCAAAGCGCCGACGCCCGCGTGGATTGACCGGCACCAGACGCACCACCGGCACGTTGCCGCGTGCGATCACCACCTCCCCGCCGGCGAGCGCGTCAGCGATCAGGCGGGACAGGTTGGTCTTGGCATCGTGGACCGAGAACTGGGTCATGGAATCTCCTTGGCTAACTATATAGCTAATGCACCCGTGCGGGGCAAGGACAGCACCGTCCACGATACGGAGAGCCCAAAAGAGAACATCAGCAAGAGGAGCGATTTTGCGTAGGCCTCCTGGCTGATGAGCCTGCGCCGGAAACGCCGTTGTCCGCGGTTCGTCTGTACCCTGCATCTTATACGGGCCGAGAACCATGGCGCTTATAGCCCAACCTATCAATTGCACCCTTAAGCGTTCCGCCAACGGCGAAAGCAGTTCCACCGACGCTATGATCGCGGTGCTGGCAAAGGCATTTACGGCAAAAGACGTGGAGATCGCCGAGACAATTCGCATCGCAGATCACAATGCCCATCCTGGCGTGCTGTCCGATGAGGGTGCTGGCGATGCTTGGCCCGGAATTCGGGAAAAGATCCTCGCTGCCGACATTCTGATTTTCGGCACACCGATATGGATGGGTCAGGCGTCCAGCGTCGCCAAGCGCATTCTCGAACGCATGGATGCCTTTCTGGATGAGACCGACGACAATGGCCGCATGCCGAGTTATTCCAAGGTCGCGGTCGCCGCCAATGGAGCGCGTTGAAGCCCGTCGGTGCAATTATAAGGGGAAGCGGCAGGGAGCGGCTGAAGATCGTCGCCGGAGGTGGTTCGCCCCCGCCTGTCAGCACCCGAGGACGCAAGGCAAGCGATGCGAAAGCATCGCGATTGGCGGCGAGCGATCGCTCCCCCTCCGCGCCACCCTCGAGATATTCCTTTACGAAGGCCGGCAGACGCCGTCGGGCCATCGCCGCGATATCAGCGATCGTGACGGCGCGCTCTATGCTGCGCCCGGCATGGAGTCGGCACCTAGCCGGATGGGTTTCAGTCACGCAACAGTGCCGAAAATCCGTCCACGCGCGAGGATGTGGTTGGGATCGAGGGCCGCCTTGATCGCACGCATAGCCGCGAGGTCACTTGCGCTTCGGCTCTGCGGCAAAACGTCGCGCTTCTTGAGGCCGATGCCATGTTCGGCGGAAACAGCGCCATTCAATTGGCCGACGATCGCATAGACGTCCTGCTCGATGGCGCGCTTGGTCGCCGCGTCGGTCACAAGAGGATCGACAATCAGGTGAATGTTGCCGTCGCCGATATGGCCGTAGAACAAAGCGGTAGCTTGCGGGAAAGCGGCGGCCAGCATCCCGGTGATGCGATCGACCGCCTCCGACATCTGCGAGACGGCGAAGCTGATGTCGAACGCAACCATCTCCGGCATCATCCGGGGAAATTCTCCGGGCGCATCTCGGATTGCCCAGAAATCGGCCGCATCGCGATCGGAATTGGCGACCGCCGCGTCGGCGATAAGCCCGTCCTCCAGCATGTCGGCGAGAAAGGCGATGAACTCATCTTGCTGGTTCGCCGCGCCGCTGCCGTCGGTTTCCAGCAAGACGTTGAAGGCGTGGCTACCCTCCAGAGGCCGGCGCAGCTTCGGAAAATTTGTGAGAACGAAGCCATAATAGCTCGGCCACATCAGCTCAAATGCCGAAACCCCTCCGGACAGACGCTCCTGCGCGCGTCGGAGCAACGCCGTTACCGCTTCAAAACTCGCGAGACCACACCAGGCGGTAGACTTTACAGTTGGCGCCTGAAGACGCAGGACTGCGCGGGTGACAACGGCCAGAGTCCCCTCGCTGCCGACCAAAAGGCCGGGGAGATCGTAGCCGGTATTATTCTTGAGCATTTTACGCTGGCCGCCAATCACACTGCCATCGGCCAGCACGGCTTCGACATCTAGGACATGGGCGCGGGTCATGCCATATTTGATCACGCGGTTGCCGCCGGCATTGGTCCCGATCAGCCCTCCGACGGTGCAACTACCGCGCGCACCGAGATCGAGCGGGAAATAAAAGCCAGCCGCTTCTGCCGCTTCCTGCACATGCTGAAGCGCGGCACCCGCCTGAACAGTCAGCGTCGCGGAAACGGGGTCGAGCTCCTCAATCGCGCGCATTCGTTCGAGGCTGATCATGATCTCGCCATCCTGGCAAGTCGCGGCGCCAGCGAGCCCGGTCAACCCGCCTTGTACGATCACCGGTGCACGATGGCGGTTGCAGATTGCCAGCGTGAGAGAGAGGTCCTCCGTTGTGCGGGGCCGGACAAGTGCAGCGCCCGTCCCCCCAGCATAACCGCTCCAGTCAGCCATCCGGCGGTCATGCAGTGCTTCGGCCGGCGTGATGGTGTCGGGCTCGAGGACATTGATCAACTCTTCGACACAAGCGTACACCATTCATTGCTCCCCGGTCGCTGGGTCTGCAAACCCAGCCATCACCGCACCAATATCGTCTGCGGTCGTCACGATGCTGAAACCGCGTTCGATCATCTCCCGCCAACTGCGTCCGGCAGGCGTGAAAATGCCGCAAGGTTTCCCCGCACCGCGGCAGGCAACGAGGATCGCATCACATGCCCGATCGAATGCGGCATCGTCGGTGGCAGCCAGCGAGAGCCTGAGATCGCCTGAGCCGATAAAGATGAAGTCGACACCGTCGACCGCCGCGATCGCCTCCGCGTTTTCCACCCCGGTCCGGCTTTCGATCATGATGCCAATCACTGGACGGCCGCTCCGGACATAGTTTCCGAGACCGTTCACGATCGGGCGGACGCCGCCGGCAGAGCGGCGCCCCGCCGGCATGAAGCCTGCCGCAAGCACGGCGGCGGCAGCCTGCGCGGCTGTTTCGATCATCGGAACGATCACGCCCGCGGCGCCCGTATCGAGCGCTTGGGAGATCGCCGCGTCATCACCATTCGCCGATCGGATCAACGCACGCGAACCACCAATCAAACCGACGGCATTGTGCGCCGATAAGCGATCCCACAGCCCATGCTGGAGATCGATGACCGCGAAATCGGCGCTCGACATCATACCAATCTCGACAACCGGCAAGTTGCCGAGGCTGAACCAGGCAAGCCGTGTGGACCTGCTCCAGTCACGTGCCATTCCGCTCATGGACGCGCTCGTTTCATCCCGTGATCTCCTTCACGGTGATCGTCTGCGGATTGGTATATTCGGCCAGGCCGTCGAGCGCGTTCTCGACGCCCATGCCCGACTGCTTGTGCCCGCCAAAGGCGATGTGCGGGCCGAAGACGTGGATCTCGTTGATCCACACCGTCCCCGCCTCAATCCGCTCGGCGATGCGCAGCGCGGCAGCGGTATCCTTCGACCAGACCGATGCGGCCAGGCCATATTCGGTGCTGTTCGCCCGCGCGATCACATCGTCGACGTCGGAGAATTTGAGCAGCGGAAGGACCGGGCCGAACGCTTCCTCGGTCACGACGCGGCTGTCGTCGGGCGGATTGTCGACGATGGTGACCGGGATGAAATAGCCCGGCCCTTCGCCGGCCTCACCGCCGGCGACGATATTGGCGCCGATCCGCCGCGTGTCGGCGAGCAGATCCTTGACCTTCTCATATTGCATGCGGTTCTGGATCGGGCCGAGATCGGTGCCNCCGGCGACGATATTGGCGCCGATCCGCCGCGTGTCGGCGAGCAGATCCTTGACCTTCTCATATTGCATGCGGTTCTGGATCGGGCCGAGATCGGTGCCCTGCTGCGATCCGTCGCCGACCTTCACCGTCTGCGCATAGGCGATCATCTCGTCGCGGACCGCGTCGTAGATATCCTCATGGACATAGAGCCGCTTGGCCGCGACGCAGAATTGCGCGCTGTTCTGGAAGGCCGCCCAGAACAGCTCCTTGGCAACCGTCTTCGGATCGACGTCGGGCATGACGATCGCCGGNGCGCATAGGCGATCATCTCGTCGCGGACCGCGTCGTAGATATCCTCATGACATAGAGCCGCTTGGCCGCGACGCAGAATTGCGCGCTGTTCTGGAAGGCCGCCCAGAACAGCTCCTTGGCAACCGTCTTCGGATCGACGTCGGGCATGACGATCGCCGGATCGTTGCCGCCCAGTTCCAGGGTGATCCGCTTCAGATTGCCCGACGCGCTTTCCATGATCCGACGCCCGGTCGCGGTCGATCCGGTGAAGCTGATCTTGCCGATCGCCGGATGCTGCGTGATCCACGCACCGAGATCGTTGCCGCCCGACACGATGTTGAGCACGCCCGGCGGCAGCACGCCCTGCAGCAGCTCGCCCAGCTTGAGCGTGCCGAGCGGCGTGAACGGCGACGGCTTCAGCACCATCACATTGCCGGTCGCCAGTGCCGGGGCGATCTTCCAGATCGCGAGCAGGATCGGGAAGTTCCACGGGGTGATCGCCCCCACGACACCGATCGGCACCCGCCGCGTTTCGACCCGGCGATCGGGCTGGTCGGCGACCGTCTCGACCTCCAGTGTCTGGGCGGCGACGGCACGGCACCAGGCGGCCGATCCGAAAATCTCCCATTCGGCGCCCGCTCGCGCCTTGCCCTGCTCCATCGTCAGCAGCCGCATGAAATCCTCGGCATGCGCCTCGATCAGGTCGCCGATCTTCGCGACCAGCGCCTGGCGCTCGGCCAGCGGCGTATCGCGCCACGCCGGATAGGCGCGCTGCGCGGCGGCCACCGCCTGCTCCAGCTGATCGCGGCTGGCATCAGGGGCGCCCGCGATCACCTCCTCGGTGGCGGGGTTGATGACGTCGATCGTCGCGCCCGCCGTCGCCGGCTTGCCGTCGATGGTCATCACATGATGTCTGAAGAAGTCGGTCATGATCCTGTCCTCGCGATCGTGTCGTTGTCCGTGGAAAGTTCGGCGAGCGCGCGCCGCATGATCTTGCCGGTGCTGGTCTTCGGCAGGTCGTCGACGAAGCGGTAGGCGCGCGGCACCTTGTAGGGCGCGAGGTGGAGCCGGCAGTGGGCATCCATCTCGTGAGCACTCAGTGTCGCGCCGGCGCGCGGAACGATGAAGGCGACCGGTACCTCACCCTTGGCGGCATCGGGAAGGCCCGCGACGGCGGAGAAGGCGACACCGGGATGCATCGCGATCACCCGCTCCAGCTCGGCCGGGTAAATGTTGTTGCCCGCGGTCAGGATCATGTCCTTCTTTCGATCGACGACGAAGATGAATCCCTGCCCATCGATCCGCGCGAGATCGCCGGTGCGCAACCAACCATCGGGATCGATCGTCTCGCAGGTCAGCTCGGGAGCATTGTGATAGCCCTGCATCACCATCGCGCCGCGCACCAGCAGTTCGCCGACGCCTTCCTCCGGTGCATCGATCCGGGCTTCCATGAAGGGCAAGGGCACGCCGATCGAACCGTGGCGCCGAGGGCCGGTGTGGGGATGGGTGGTGCCGAGTCCGCCGAGTTCGGTCATCCCCCAAAGCTCGATCAACGGGCAGCCGAAGCGCGCCTCGACCGTTTCCATCACGCTCACCGGCATGGTCTGACCGCCGACAGTGCACAGCCGAAGCGATGAAAGATCGGCCTGTGCCAGCGCCGGGCTCTGCAGCAGATAATGATACATGGTCGGGACGCCCTCGAGCATCGTCGCGCGGTGAGCAGCGATAGAATCGAGGATGGTACCCGCTTCGAAGCGAGTGTGAAGGACCAAGGTGGCTCCTGAAAGGACCGTGCTGCTCATAACGACATTGCCGTAGACATGCGGCAGCGGCAGGGCCGTGACGATGATATCGTTCGCTGAGCGGCCGTGCATCACCGCGGTCATGCGAACATTCGTCACAATGCTGCGATGCGTGAGCAGTGCACCTTTTGGCCGGCCCGTCGTGCCCGAGGTATAGGCGATCGTCGCGAGATCATTTTCTGACCGAGCGACGTTCGGTTCGAGCATTTCTTCCGCGATCAGTTCGGGAATATCAGCATAGGACAGCATGATGCGCACGCCGCTTCCGGACAGCGCGGGAACGAGATCGGCCAATTTCGAGGGGCTCGCGATTACGGTGCCAACATCGCAATCGTCGACGATGTATCGCACCTCCTGCGGCGTCAGAAGCATGTTGACCGGATTGATCACGGCGCCAGCGCGCGCGATCCCATAATAAGCGACGATCCATTCCCAGCTATTCTCGCCGTACAGCGTCACCCGGTCGCCTGGGACGATCCTGCGGGCTGTTAAAGCACCCGCAAGATAGGCAGACTGACGGTCGATCTCCGCGAAGCTAAGCCGGTGCTCGCCGGCGATCACCGCGGTTCTGTCACCGAACAAGTGCGCGGCGACCCGCGGGAGATCCGCCAGCATCATGTCCGTTGGGTCACGTGCAGCCGGCCGATGAGAACCGCCGCGACCGCCATCAGCGCCGCCGTCCCGCCGAGCGCAAGACGATAGCTGCCAGTATGATCGTACACCTGCGCGAAAATCAGGCCTCCTACCGCCATACCGATCGAGATCACGAAAGCCATCACCCCGAATAAGGTCGACGCAATCTTTTCCCCGAAAATACGCACGCTGAAGAAGACGATGAAATCGCTCTCCGCGCCATGTCCGAAACCGATCAACATGATGCACAGAGCAATCAGCGCGATCGGCGCGTCATCGGGCATCAGCGCTACCCCCAGCCCGCCGAGTGCGGCCAACAGTAGACACACCCGCACGACCAAGTGGGGATGGAAGCGGTCGAGCATGAAACCGGCACACAGACGGCCGATGCCGATGGTGACCGTGTATGCGGTGACCAGTGCTGTGGCGGCGAGCAAGCTGAGACCGTGGCTCACGAGCAGCGGTTGCGTTTGACTGAGAACTCCGCCGAGCAGCAGCGAGGCCGCGCCGAAGCCCACCACCATGATCCAGAAGCGACCGTCGCGCGCAGCACCGTTGAGTTCAGCGAGCGGGTTGCCACGCCGCGCGGCGGGCAGTTCGTCGTTGCCCGGCTTTTCGCTGAACCAGGCAAATATGATCGGCAAGGCCAGAACGAGCAATGTAGCAGCCAGCGCGTAGTAGGCCTGCCGCCAGCCAAAATCGGCGATCACCAGCCCGACCAGCGGCACGAGCACGAAGCCAGCCACCGAGATGCCGGTCATCGCGATGGCTACCGCCGCACCGGTGTTACGCCTAAAATATGGCAGCACTCCGCGGGTGAAGCTGACCGGACTAGAGAGGGGGCTGACCACCGCAATCACCAGCACCATTGCAAGGAAGAAGCCATTGCTGGGCGGTGCGAGCGCGAGGCCGACATAACAGGCTGCCATCGCCGCGAGGCCAATCATCCCAAGCCGTCGCGCGCCGACGCGATCGGTCAGCCAGCCGGTCATCGGCATGAAAAAGGCAGCGATCAACCCCACCATCGGGCCGAAGGCCAGTTCCGAACGGGACCAACCGAATTCCGCTTGCATCGGCAGGATGAACAAGCCGGCGGTATACATGAAGAGATTATAGCCGGTGCCTATCCCTACAGCCGCAGCCGCCAGGGGGCGCCAGCCTTCGCGCCATTCGGACGTTTGCGACGGGGAAGCTACCATGGCCAATCCTTATCGAATGCGATGGAACGATCGCTATTGGCAAACCGCAGCGATTATTCGGCGGGCGCAGCCTCGCGAGAGAGAGGAGGCCGCCGAGCCCGGATGCGACGGGGATCCGCACCTCGCCCCACCGCAAGCCACTCCATCGTCGCCGTCCCAGCGGATGGAAGGCCCTCATCTCCGGCATGATGTCCGTCTAATGTTTGAGCAAGCTGCGCAGGGTTCGATCAGCCGGAGCGATCAAACCCTGCGTGGCACGCGCCGCCTAGGCCGGCGTATTTTAGGCTCATCGCCGATAGGATCGACTAGAGACGGAAACTGACCTGCACGCCGTAGGTGGCGGGCTGACCAGCAAAGCGCACGATCGTGTCCAGGTTTCGCGGCACGCCGGTCCAGTAATATTTATTCGTCACGTTGCGGCCGTAGAATTGAACCCGCCAGAGCCCATCTCGTGCCGCAAAGCCAGCCCGCAGATCGATCAGGCTATAGCCGGCGATGGCGAATTCAAGCCCGTCGCCGAACGCCGCAGCCGTGCTCGAACGATAGGAGATGTTACCGCCGACGAACATGTCCATGTCCGACCGGATCGGGAAGTCATATTGGGCATCGCCAACCAGGAGCCACTTCGGTGTGTTGGGAAAGCTCTCGCCCACGAAGCTGTTCACCCGGCCCAGAGGATCGCGTGGTTGCGCCGGCGGACGCGGATCCTCCTTTACACGCGAGTTGAGATAGGTGGCCCCCGCGCTCAGCCGAAGGCCGCGTACAAGCGTCACAAGCAACTCCAGCTCCGCGCCATAAACACGCGACTTGGGAATGTTGACCAGCTGGGAGACCGGTCCGAAGAAGGGATTGATCACGGTGCCGGCCAGCTGCTTGTTCGTGTAATCGTAGTAGAAAGCGGCCGACGTCAGCTGAACCTTGCGGTCGAACAGACCTAGCTTGGCACCAGCCTCATAGGTCAGCACGGACTCTTGCGTGACCGGCGTGAATTGGGAAGCGAACGCCGCTGCGGGCACAGTATAGCTGCCAGCCTTGTAGCCACGGGTAAGGCTTGCATAGAGCAAGGTATCGGTAGCGGGCTTCCAGCTGACCACGCCACGCCAGGAGACGTTGTCCTCATCGAGATCCGAGGCGACGATCGGCAGCGACTTAAGCGTGGAATCTTCAAGCGTGAGGCACGATCCGTTGGGCAGTACCACGCCACTGAACACGCTGAAGGCCAGCGCAGCCTGGCCATTGCCATAGTCGGCGAAGCATCCCTCGAACCGACGCTTCTGGTCGGAATAGCGTGCCGATCCGGACAGGGTCAGTGTTGGCGTGATGGCATAATCGAGGCTGCCAAAAATCGATTTCGTCTCGATTTTCTGATTATTGATCCGGTCGCCGCTCGGGAAATAATAGGGCCCTGCGGTGACATTGCTCGAGAAGAAGATGTCGTGAGAATATTCGTTGACCGTCTCATCCTGATAGTTGGCACCAACCATATATTTGAGCGGGCCGGAGGAACCGGACAGACGCAGCTCCTGCGAGAATGACTCGACGAAGCCGTACTTGTGGATGCGCAGGTTTGGATAATCGGTTCCGTCGGAATCGAAGGGAGCTTCACCCTTGTAGTGGACATAGCCGGTGATCGACGAGAGCGTCAGGTCGCTCGCCATGTCCCAGTCGCCGCGCAGGGACAGCATGTAGAACTTGTCGTCTCGCTCGAAGCTGACACCGTTGTCCCAATCCGCCGCGCGGTTGTTCCGAGGAGAAACGGGATAATTGGTGAGAGCATTGAAGACGCCCTGGGTCAGAGGGCCCGGCGTCGGACGCGATGGCGTGAACCGCTGGAACTGGGCCGACTGTGTTTCCGACTGGTCTCGCCAACCACTGACATTCAACTGGAAGCCGAGTGTCTCCGTCGGCTTCCAATCGACGAGTAGGCGCGCATTGGTGAAGTCCACGCGGCCGAGTTCGTCGTCGCGGGTGAAGCTCTTCTGCCAAGCGCCCTGGGACTCGTGCCGCACCGCGAGGCGGAAGGCTAACGTGTCGTTGAGCGGGCCACTGACGAAGCCTTCGAGTTCGACACGATTGAAGCGGCCATAGTTCAGCAGCCCGCCGGCATGGAAGCTATCCGTTGGCTTGGCGGCGATGTAGTTGATCGCACCGCCGGTGGAATTCTGCCCGAACAACGTGCCCTGTGGTCCCTTGAGGACTTCGACACGCTCCAGATCGAGCGTCGCGCCGCGCGTCAGAACGGAATATGGCAGCGAGACCTGATCCATATAGGTCGCGACGGCCGGCGTCGCTCCGATCGAGAAGTCCTTGTAGCCGACACCGCGGATCGAAAAGACCGGAACGCCATATTCGCTGATCTGCACGGTCAGGCTGGGAACGATCTTCGTCAGATCGGCGGTCGTCGTGATGCCCTGCACCTGCAACTGCGCACCTGTTGCCGCGGTGATCGCCAGCGGCACCTCGCTCAGGCGCTCGCTTCGCTTCTGGGCGGTAACGATGATCTCGGTCGTGCCATCATCGTTCGCCGCCTGTGCGAAGGCTGGCGATGCGACGAGGCAAAGTGCCGTTGATAGCAAAAGCATGACGCGAGTTGGCTTCATGACTGGATTCCCCTTCGATGTTTGTTTTCGATTATTCTCGGATCAGAATGCGACGAGATTGTCGCGAAGCGTGCCGCCGCTGTAATCCTTGCGTGTCAGGCCGCTTTTCTGGAGAAGTGGGACAACCTTCCCGGTGAACTCGAGAAGATCATAAGGCAAATAGAGCGGGTGATAGACGAAGCCGTCGCCCCCGACATATGCCATCACATCGTGCATCTGTTCGACGATCTGTTCGGCAGTGCCGACGAAAGCCATGCCCGCACCGGCTGCGTGGCCTATCGTGGCATCGAACACGGTGTTGTGGCCACTCTTCGACCAGGCTTCGATATGTCCCTGAGCACCAGGTACTTGGAGCTCTGAGATCGGAGCTGTCGGATCGACCGTAGAGAGATCCACGCCGAGTAGCCCCGACATCGTCACCATCGCGCCCTCGGGCGTGATCATGGCGCGATGGCGATCGTATTTTTCGCGGGCCTCGGCCTCGCTCTCGCCGACGAACGCGTTCATCGCGAACATCACCTTGACCGAGCTGGGGTCGCGCCCTGCATCGGCGGCGGCTGCCTTCACGCGATCATGATAGGATTTCATGCCCTCTCGATAGGGCTGGATCGCGAACATCAGCTCGGCATGGCGCGCGGCGAAGGCGATGCCGACCTTCGACGCACCGGCCTGTGCCAAGACCGGCCCGGCCTGAGGCGAGCGATGGAGATTGAGCGGCGCATAGCTGCGGTAGAAGCGCCCCTCGAAGTGGATGTCATGGACCTTCGTCGGATCGATGAAGACATCGTTATGCTTGTCGACGACGACGGCGCCTTCGTCCCAGCCCTGCCAAAGCGCCTTGCAAAGATCGACATATTCGTCGGCCTGGGCGTAGCGATCGTCATGGGAAGGAAGCTCTGTAAGGCCAACCCCGAGCACCCCTGCCTTATGGGTCGAGGTCACGATATTCCACGCGATACGACCACGCGACAGATGATCCATCGACGCGAAGCGTCGCGCAGTCAGGTAAGGCTGACTGGCCGTAGTCGAAACCGTGGCGACCACACCGAGATGGCGAGTGTGAGCGAGGATATAGTCCGCCACCACCGTCTGATCGAAGGCAGGAACAAATTTCCCGCCTTTCAGCGTGCCGTCGCGGCTGTTCTGATATTCGGCAAATATCCCCTCGCTATCGGCGGCGAAAAGGAAGTCGAACCGTGCATCTTCGCAAGCTTTTGCCACCTCGATCCACAGTTCCGGGCGGTCGAAAGACCGGTCAAAAAGATAATTCTCGCTCTTCCACGTCCCGATGCTGTTGTGCGTCTGGATTGGAAACGAAAGCATACCGAGATGGAACATGACCTACCCTGTCGAGCGTTAAGCGTGGGTGATCGAGGAGCGGCCGACCGGACGCTGCATTGAAGCGATCCCATTCAGACACCCCCGCGATCTGTCTCGAATAGGACAGGTCCGCCGAGCAACGGCTATGCGACCGCCGCAGTCGTATGCGCACGCCGCAGAAATGTTTGAAATGACAGTGGTCGTGCGACGTGGCGCCGACGGATCTAGCTAAATGCTGCGCCGGTTTCTCGCTTGAGGAGTAGGGCTTCGGACGGGAGGTGGCCGTACAACTCCTTGTAATCGGCCGAAAAGCGCCCGAGCTGCCAGAAGTTGAAGCGCGTCGCCACGTCCGTCACCCTCGTCGTCCCTGGGGTCCCATTGAGCAAGGCGTGGTGCGCGCCTTCGAGCCGCAGAAGCTTCAGGTGGCGCAGGGGCGTGGTACCGTGGGCGCGACGAAAGCCCGTTTGCAGACTACGCTCGCTCACTCCAGATGCTGCGACGATGTCGGCAAGGCTGATGTCATGCTCGAGATGATCGAGCATGAACCTTTCCGCTCGCAGGACATAATAAGGAATGACTGCCTGGTTGCTGCGCGTAACACTAACCGACTGGCTGTGGCCGGTCAGGAGCAGCGACATCAACATCCGTTCGATCTCAAGCGCGACATTGGGCGCATCGAACAAACCCGCGTCTAGGCCGTTCAGGATGAAACCGACCAATCCGGAAAATGCTCGTCCTTCCGGCGAGAGATTGCTCATCGATGACACAAGCGCGAGCGAAGAACCCGCGGCACCGCGCAGCATCGCGTGATGCGCCTCCAGGCGTGCCTTCGGAATCTGAATGACGAGAGCCGTGATTCCCCTCGACCATTGCATCACCCGGTGGTCCTCCGGCGCATAAATGAGCCCTCCGCCCTCCGAGCATTCGTAACGCTCGGAGTTGATCTGCGCCTGGATCGTACCATTGAGCGGGATCTGAATGATAAACCGGGTCGATCGATCGAGCTCGACTATGACGGATGGACCGATCGTCATCGCGGTGAACGTCGTGCCTCCGAGCGTAGCCCGGTTGACCGAGGCATCGATTGTGGATGCCCGGTCGACCAGAGTTAAGCGGTGCGGCGCCATTTTCCGCGTCATCCACTGCCGTACATGATCGACGCTACGGGTCGAAAAGCAGGGGCGCGACGCGAGCGGCAACCAGTTCTGCCCCAGTGGCAGCGGAGCTATAGTGGATAATGCGACACTCGAAACGTCAGACATGAGCAGAACCTCGCATAGCCTGCATATACCCGAAAGACGGCCTCGCCAACATCCTTAAAGCCTAAAGGAGTTCCACGGAACGCTCGCGCACTCAAGACAAGCGATCGTCCGCCATATTGAGTATCCAATCGCCGCGCACATGCTCCATCGATGAGGTCGGCACGCTACCAGATGTCATGATATAAGCACCTCAGCTTCGGAAGATAACCAGCACGCGACGTGCTGCTACAGACTGGTCCGTTTCGTCATCCCGCATGAGAATATGATGACGGAAGCCATAAATGACCGGACCGGATAGCTGCACCAGTTGCCCCGCTTTCAGCTTCGTCCCTCGCCAGCGCCAACGACACCAGCGCAACCCCCTGCCCGGGAACGGCTGCCTGGATTGCATCGCTCTCGTCGGAGAAGCGCAAAGCCGGGCGCTCTTCGGCTCAGCTATGTCCGCAGCAGCGCACCAGCGCGCCCAGGTCGGATTTTCAGGACGTTTGCGGCACCATTCAAACTCAATCAGCGGCCATCCGGCGAGATCGACGCCCTCCACTATCTTAACATCGGATTGGCGACCGGCGCAAAGCGATCGGCGAACATCAGCTGGACTTTCAAACCCGGATAGGGACCGGCGCCGTACCGGATCGCGATATCGACATTCGCCGTCGCGAGATCGACCAGCTCGATGAGAATGACGATAGAGGACGAAATCGTTCTTCAATTCTGCGGTTCAAAAAAATCGCTCGCCAGCGGCCTGCTCATGGCCAGCGTCCTGTTCGCCAGCCCGCAGCTCGGCCTGATCATTCTTCCGCTGATGCTATTCCATCAGCTTCAGCTTATTGCCTGCGCTATATTGGCTATGCAATATAGCAGTCGCCCGGGTGTCGACCCACCCTGCTCATCGCGCACCACTCTCAACGCATAACCAGGGGTAAACGCGGAGCCGCGATCCGCAGACAGCGCGGTGGCGGCTTCGCGTTTCTGCGGGTGCTGATGTGCGGCATCCCGTACGGGTTCACAGGCTCGTTCACGCATAACTAATGCAGCGCGAGCGCGCAGCGACTGCTCGTCAATCCCCTGATCAGAGACGGCGAGCGAACAGCATGTCGACATTCGATATGATGCTCAGCGTCACTGGACGAGGCTGCCCCTGCCCCGTTGCCACACCAACGCCTTTAGACTTTGGTAGATCACGAGAGACGTTCTCCCGATATTCACAGCCTTGAGGTCGCCGGTTTTTATCAATGTTCGGATGTGTGCCTCGCTGAGACCCGTTAGCTCAGAGGCAACAGCAACCCTAACCGTCAATGGTTCTAGGGTCACGCCAGCCACCGAGGGCAGCTGCAAACTGTGCTTAGGTGCCAAGGGCTTTCTCCGCTTCATGGACCGGAACCCTTCTCGACCCGGAGCTAATTTCGGAAAAGGCCCTTTAGTGTGCCGCCAATAGCAATTTGGGGGCACGCGTTACGCCGGCACACTACTGAACAAGTATATGCGTTGCGGAAAGAGCGGGAGGGATTCGAACTCTCGATACGCGTCGAAGTTAAAAGGTCCCCGCATGATTGGCGGAAAATCGAAACCATGGCCCGGAAAGGCAGCCGGTGACCCTCGCGAGGCGCTTTGTTTCGAAGATTGCTCGGCTCACAATGCGGCGCCCATGGGAACCGCATATGTTGAACAAAGATACACCATCGAGCCACATGATCACGGTCAACGAGTTTGCAAGCATGGCTGGTCTTTCGCGCTGTCAGATCGATCGCTTACGCAAACAACGTTCAAGCGGCTTTCCGCGCGAATATGACCTCGCCGCCAGTGGCAGCAAACCATGTCCTCGTTTCAAGCTCGCCGACGTGGAACGTTGGTTCGAAAGCCGGGCGCTGTGGTAAAGCGAGCTCAGCTTTAGCTGCTATTCTAAGAGATTGCATCCGGAGGAACGCTGAGTTCCTCTACCAGTTTTAGCTCAACGACGAGCCCAACAATGTGCCTTTCCCAGGCAGCGAAGCCGGCCGCCCGAAGTTCAAGCTGCTGGTTCTTGTCGTAGATGCCTTCCATACCGTGCCGCCTGTGATTGAGCATCAGTTCGGCGATATCCCGATCGATGCCGACGCGCCGCGCATTCGACCGAAAGGTCCGTCGCAGGTCATGGAAATGCCACGAGGGGATTTCGGCACCCGCCAGCTTCTCCATTGCGGCGTGGATCCGATCGCGAGCCTGGAACCATCCGCCACGTTGCGGACCATCCAGACGTGGTGAGGGGAAAAGCCATTCGTGGTTGGTGTGGGTCAGGCTCCACCCCCACGGCCCCAACGCAATGACGTTGACGTCCCCATTTTTGGATCGGTCGGAAGGCAAGGTTCAGACGCCATCGACAAACTCCGACGATGGTGCGCAGTGAACCTCGGTGCGCCGACCGGCTGTGAGCAACAATAGCAGAAAGCCCCGACGATATTGGAGGGCTTCCCCGACTAGCGCTTGCAGCAGCCACTTGATCTCCTGGTCCGAAGGAAACCGCTGATTGGCTTTGGGGCCGGTGGAGAACCAGGTCGATGTCAGCGTTGGTGCCGGGTGCGTCAATGGTTCGATGCCGGCCATCCGCCCTTCGCGGCCGCTGCACCAGCGCAGAAAACAGTTGAGCTCGCTCGCCATCTTGTTCGCGCGATCCTTCGAGGCCTTCGCCTTGTCGTATACCGCCTCCCAGCATTGATCGTCGGTAAGATCGTATATTAGCTGAGTACCCAGTCTCGGCTTGATGTCCCGGTCGAAGATGAGCTGTTTGTCCGAGAGCGTGCGCGGCTTAAGCTTCTTGCGATCCCCGCGCGTGAGGACGGCCATGTAGAGC
Source organism: Sphingomonas sp. Root720 (assembly GCF_001428605.1). Taxonomy (GTDB): domain Bacteria; phylum Pseudomonadota; class Alphaproteobacteria; order Sphingomonadales; family Sphingomonadaceae; genus Rhizorhabdus. The sequence goes on along the minus strand of NZ_LMID01000011.1, from coordinate 684,789 downwards.
TTGTGGGCTGCGCTCAGCGTCATTCCGAGATGGGCCTGCTCGGCACGCGCCTCCTCGCGGGGGTCGATCCCGCGCTCGATCTTCTCGTTGAGCGTTGTTGCCCACTCGCGCGCTTCGGCAAGCGAAACCGCGGGATAATCGCGTGTCAGGGAGAGAATTTTCTTGGATCCAGGCAGTCGCCGCCTGAAGCTCCAGCTCTTTCGGCCGCTTGGCGCGTTCACAAATGTCAAGCCGACCACCGCTGGGTCGGGTCGTCGGCCAAATGCCATTGCGTCAAGCGTTGCGGGGGTGAAGTCGTGTCTTCTCATGCGAATCTCGGCATTGAGAGACGACGAAACCAGTTCACAAACTCGTTCACAAGAGGGGTCCAAATGGGTCCAAATGGGCCTAAATGTGACCAATCAGTACGATTTGGGAGTGAGAAAAATCGCCATCTCGAAGGCCGCAAAAGCGGCGGAAATGCGAGGTTTCTTTGAGGTTTGCGATGGTAGCGGAGGAGGGACTTGAACCCCCGACACGCGGATTATGATTCCGCTGCTCTAACCAGCTGAGCTACTCCGCCCCAAAGCGTCCGCGAATGCGGTGGAGCGGGCCTATAAGCGGGGTGGTGAACGCGGTCAACTGGACATTGCCGCGTCGCGCGATAGAGAGCGCGTGGAACGAAGCAAGCCTGGGAGATTCGGAATTGGCGCAATATGACGTTCTGATCGTGGGTGCCGGCCATGGTGGCGCGCAGGCTGCGGTGGCGCTTCGGCAGAACAAGTTCGAGGGCACGATCGCGATCGTCGGCGACGAGCCCGATCTCCCCTATGAGCGCCCGCCGCTTTCGAAGGAATATTTCTCGGGCGAGAAGACGTTCGACCGGATCCTGATCCGTCCGGCCACCTTCTGGGCCGAACGCGGCGTCGACATGCTGCTCGGCAAGCGGGTGGCGTCGGTCGATCCGGCCGCGCACCAGGTCACCCTCACCGACGGGTCGACCATCGGCTATGGCAAGATGGTCTGGGCGACCGGCGGTGCGCCGCGGCGGCTCACCTGCTCGGGCCACCATCTCGCCGGCGTCCACGGCGTCCGCACCCGCGAGGACGCCGATCGCATGCTTGGCGAGCTCGACCGCACCACCAACGTCGTCGTGATCGGCGGCGGCTATATCGGCCTCGAGGCCGCCGCCGTCCTCTCCAAGTTCGGCAAGAAGGTGACCGTGCTCGAGGCGCTCGACCGCGTCCTCGCCCGCGTCGCCGGCGAGGCGCTGTCGCGCTTCTACGAGGCCGAGCACCGCGCCCATGGCGTCGACGTGCAGCTTGGCGCCAAGGTCGACTGTATCCTCGGCGACGAGCAGGACCGCGTCACCGGCGTCCAGATGCACGACGGCAGCGTGATCCCGGCCGACATGGTGATCGTCGGTATCGGCATCGTCCCCGCGGTCGAGCCGCTGATCGCGGCCGGTGCCGCCGGCGGCAACGGCGTCGACGTCGACGAATATTGCCGCACCAGCCTGCCCGACATCTATGCGATCGGCGACTGCGCGATGCACGCCAACGCCTTCGCGGGCGGCGCGCGCATCCGTCTCGAATCGGTGCAGAACGCCAACGACCAAGCGACCACTGCCGCCAAGCACATCCTGGGCGGGACCGACGTCTATCATGCGGTGCCCTGGTTCTGGTCGAACCAATATGACCTGCGGCTCCAGACGATGGGCCTGTCGATCGGCTATGACGAGACGATCGTCCGCGGCGATCCGGCGGCGCGCAGCTTCTCGGTCATCTATCTGAAAGACGGCCGGGTACTGGCCCTCGACTGCGTCAACGCGGTGAAGGACTATGTCCAGGGCAAGGCGCTCGTGACAGGCGGTATTTCCCCCGACAAGGCCGGGCTCGCCAATCCGGAGATCCCGCTGAAGTCCCTTCTTCCCGCCTGATGCGGACGGGTCGGGAACCCTAGCATCGCGTCCACGTTGAAAATCCCGGCCGGACTGCCGGGGACGAGGATGGGACAATGGAACTGACGGTTTCGCTGGATATGGTATGTCGGCTGATCGTGCGCGCGCGCGAGCTGGAGGCGCAGGTCCCCGCGATCGAGACGGACGACGAGGAGGACCCCACCGACAGCGACGACCCGATGGCCGTCCTGGAGGATGAGGCCAACGAGGCGATCGAGGACGAGGTCCGTACGCTGCTGGAGGATCTCGCCGAGGACGAGATCGCCGATGTCCTGGCCCTCGCGCTGGTCGGTCGCGGTACCTATGACGCCAGCGAGTGGGACGAGGCGCTCGAGGCCGCGAGCGAGGACGATCCGGAGACGATCATCGAGCAGCTGCTCGATATGCCGATGCTGGCCGGCTATCTGGATGCCGGGCTGACCGCGTTCGACCTCAGCTGCGACGGAATAGGCCAGATCGACTGAAGCCATAGCCGGCGATCGGCTCCCACGGCCCCCCGCGATACCAGTGCAAAGCGAGGCCCGTGATAGCGATCGGGCGTGGCGCGAAATCCTGGCGCAGCGCCTGCAGCAACGCCCGCGCCTCGGTCGGGCTGACCTTGTTCTGGATGGTGATATGCGGGCGCCAGCCGGCCTCGTCCTGCGGGGTCAGCGCGCCGTGCAACGCCTCGGCCAGCCGCGCGCGGATCGCGATCAGTCCCGGACTGTCCACGGCCAGCGCCACGCCCCGGCCGAGCGATATCAGCCGCGCGACCCGCGCCGCCGGCTGGGTGGCCGTCCGCGCCTCCCCCGACAGCAGCCGCTTGACCTCGCCGAGCAGCGACGGCGGCAGATGATGGAACAGGGTCAGATGCGCCGGGAGCCGGTTTCGCTCGGGCGGGAAATGCGCGCGGCGCAGCCCGTCCGCCCAGGCGAGGTCCGCGGGGCCGATCGTGGCGGTGACGATGATGGGGGCCTGGGGTGCGGAGGCGGGGGGAGCGGGCATCGCTCCTTATAGCGCGTGACATCGCCTCGGAAACGGTCACCCCCTCCCCGCCTTCGCCGGAGAGGGCCGGACAAAAGCCCTCAGATCTCGACCTGGCTACCCAGTTCGACCACGCGGTTGGTCGGCAGCTTGAAGAACTCCATCGCGCTTTCGGCGTTGCGCAGCATCCAGGAGAACAGCTTCTCGCGCCAGATCGCCATGCCGGGCCGGTCGGACGGCAGCAGCGTCTGCCGCGCGAGGAAGAAGCTGGTGTCCATCATCTTGAAATCGGGCCCGCATGTCCGCGTCTGCGCCAGCACCGCCGGCACGTCGGGATCCTCCATGAAGCCGTAGTTGATCACGATCCGGTAGAAGCCCTGGCCGAGATCGGCGAAATCGACACGCTGGCCGCCGGCCACATAGGGCGCGTCGGCGATCTTCACCGTCAGCAGGATGACGCGTTCGTGCAGCACCTTGTTGTGCTTGAGGTTGTGGAGCAGCGCGTGCGGCACGCCCTGCGCCTGCGATGTCATGAACACCGCGGTGCCGGGCACCCGCACCGCCGAATTGACCGCCGACTGGACGAACACCTTCACCGGCATCGCCGCCTCGCGCAGCCGGTTGATCATCAGCAGCCGTCCCCGCGCCCAGGTGGTGAGGAGGGTGAAGGCGATGAACCCGATCAGCAGCGGGAACCAGCCGCCGTCGGGCACCTTGGTCAGGTTGGCACCGAAATAGGCGAGGTCGACCGCCGCGAACACCGCGATCAGCGGCGCCGCCAGCCACTTGTTCCAGCCCCACAGATGGACCAGCACCACCGCGATCAGGCAGGTGTCGATCGCCATCGCCCCGGTCACCGCGATGCCATAGGCGGCGGCGAGATTGGACGAGGTGCGGAAGGAGATGACCAGCAGGATCACCATCACCATCAGGCCCCAGTTGATCGCCGGAATATAGATCTGGCCGATCGATCCGGCGCTGGTGTGGGTGATGCGCAGGCGCGGGATGAAGCCGAGCTGGATCGCCTGCTGGGTGACCGAGAAGGCGCCCGTGATCACCGCCTGGCTGGCGATCACCGTCGCCATCGTCGCGAGGATGACGAGCGGCAGGCGCAGCATTTCGGGCGCCAGCAGGAAGAAGGGATTGTGGATCGTCCTGAGCGCGGTCGCCATGTCCTGCGACAGGATCATCGCCCCCTGCCCCAGATAGTTGAGCATCAGAGCCGGTACCACGAAGGTCAGCCAGCTGAGCCCGATCGGGCGGCGGCCGAAATGGCCCATGTCGGCATAGAGCGCCTCGGCGCCCGTCACCGCGAGGACGACCGATCCCATGGCGAGGAAGGCGAGCGTGCCCTCCTCCATGAAGAAGCGGATCGCATACCAGGGGTTGAGCGCGATCAGGACGTGCGGGTTGCCGAGGATATGCCAGGTCCCGAGTACGCCGAGCGTGGTGAAGTAGATCAGCATGATCGGGCCGAACAGCATCCCCACCTTCGCGGTCCCGCGCGACTGGATCATGAACAGGCCGATCAGGATGCCCACCGCGATCGGCAGCACCATCGGCGCGAAGCCGGCCTCGACGGTGGTCAGGCCCTCGACCGCCGACAGCACCGAGATCGCCGGGGTGATCATGCTGTCGCCGTAGAACAGCGCGGTCGCAAAGACGCCGAGCAGGATGATGCCCTTGCTCCAGCGCTTGCCCTCCGACTTGCGGTTGATCAGCGCGAGCAGCGCCAGACTGCCGCCTTCGCCCTTGTTGTCGGCGCGCATGATGATCGCGACATATTTGAACGTCACCACGAGCATCATCGACCAGAAGATCAGACTGAGAACGCCGAGGATGTGGAGTTCGTCGGGGGGCAGCGGGTGATGGCCGGCGAAGGTCTCGCGGAAGGCGTAAAGCGGGCTGGTGCCGATATCGCCGAAGACCACGCCGATCGCGCCGACGACCATCGCGCCGAGACTGCCATGGGCATGCCCGGCGTGGATCGGGGACGATCCGGCCTGTTCGGCGCCCACTGCGGCGTCGCTGCTCATGCGAGGATGGACTTCATGTTTGAAACACGCCCAATTCCGCGCCCTCCCTCCCCCGGTCAGGCGCATAGCGGCGGGCAACTAGCATTTGTTCCCTGCCCCCGCAACAAGCCACGCCGCCGCGCGCCGTCCCCGTCCGGCTATCCGTCCGCCCGGAGATCCGTTGGTGCCCCTATTCCTTGGCGATCACCGTGCGCAGGGTGACCTGGCTCACCAGCCGCTGCACGCCGGGCAGCGCCGACAATATGTCGCGATGCACCCGTTCGTAGCTGTCGTGGTCGGGAATTTCGACCTTGATCAGATAATCCGATTCGCCGCTGAGCAGATAGGCCTCGCTGACCTGGATGGTCCGTTCCAGCGCCTGTTCGAACGCCATCATCGTCGCCTGCCGCTGGTCGGACAGGGTTACCTGGACATAGATGGTCGATGGATTGCCACGCGCCTCGCGCGACAGCCGGGCGCCATAGCCGAGGATCGCCCCCGCCTGCTCGAGACCCCGTACCCGCCGATGCGCCGCCGATGGCGACAGGCCGATCCGGGTGCCGAGTTGTTCGCTGGTGAGACTCGCGTCCTTGGCGAGTTCGGCGAGGATTTTGCTGTCGATCCGATCCATGCGGGAGATTTTCGCACGAGTGACGGCATTCGCGCAATTCACTCGGCGGATTTGGTTCGTTACGCCACCACTTCACGATCTTTTCCCGCCGACGGCGCGTTATGCTGGATCATCGGTACAAGGGGAGAAAGACAATGCGGATCGGCGTTCCCAAGGAAATCAAGAACCACGAATATCGGGTCGGCCTAACCCCCGCTTCGGTGGCCGAGTTGGTCGCCGCCGGGCACGAGGTGATCGTGGAGACCCGCGCGGGTCTCGGCATCGACTTCGAGGACCAGGATTACGCGCAGGTCGGCGCATCGATCGTCGCCGATGCGGCGGCGGTGTTCGCGGGCGCCGACATGATCGTCAAGGTCAAGGAACCGCAGCCGTCGGAGATCGCGCTGCTCGAACCGCGCCACACGCTGTTCACCTATCTCCACCTCGCCGCCGACAAGCCGCAGGCCGAAGGACTGATGGCGTCGGGCGCGACCTGCATCGCCTATGAGACGGTCACCTCGCGCTCGGGCGCGCTGCCGCTGCTCAAGCCGATGTCCGAAGTTGCGGGCCGCATGTCGATCCAGGTCGGCGCCCATTATCTCGAGAAGGAACAGGGTGGCCGCGGCGTGCTGCTGGGCGGCGTGCCGGGCGTGGCGCCCGCGCGGGTCGCGATCCTCGGCGGCGGCGTCGCCGGCATCAACGCCGCCCAGATGGCGGTCGGCCAGCGCGCCGACGTCACCATCTACGACATCAACAACGATCGCCTCGCCGAACTCGACATGCATTTCGGCAGCCAGATCAAGACCGCCTATGCCTCGCGGGCGGCGATCGCCGCGGCCGTCGCCAAGGCCCATCTCGTGATCGGCGCGGTGCTGGTTCCGGGCGCGGCCGCACCGAAGCTGGTCACCCGCGATATGCTGAAGACGATGAAGCGCGGCTCGGTCCTCGTCGACATCGCGATCGACCAGGGCGGCTGTTTCGAAACCAGCCATGCCACCACCCACGACGATCCGGTTTTCGAAGTCGACGGCGTGATCCACTATTGCGTCGCGAACATGCCCGGTGCAGTAGCGCGCACATCCGCCTTCGCGCTCAACAACGCGACGCTACCCTTCGTTCAGAAGCTTGCGAATCTCGGCGCGGAAGCCGCGATGGCGGCCGATCCGCACCTGGCCGCCGGCCTGAACGTCTCGGGTGGTGCGATCCGCCATCAGGCCGTCGCAGAGGCACTGAGCTTGCCCTTCCAGGGCTGACGCCTTTCCTCCCCTCTCCCCTGGAGGGGTGGAAAAGGGAGAGGGGAGAAAGGCCCACCCCCCTATCTCCGGGCGACACATGGTGCCCCCCGCCATGTGCTCCCCTCTCCCGACCCCTTCGATCGTCAGCTGAAGTTGAGCTGCTGGCCGCCCTTGAACAGGTTCTCCAGTTCGCGCCGGGTGCAGAGCCAGCGGCCGGCTGCCTCGTCCCAGCGGAAGGTCTCGGTCGCGCGGCTGATGCGCGTCGGCGCGGTGCTTTCGAGCGGCGCCTCGCCGTCGGCGCCCCACAGCAGCATGTACCAGTGGGCGGTGGCACCGCCGGCCCCGTCGAACTCCGCGCGGAAATTGGTGAAGCCGTGGACCGCGACCCGGGCGCCGCGCCCCTCGCGCCAGCTGTAGAAGCCCTCGATCGCCTCGCGGCCCTCGAGCAGCAGCTTGCCCGATTTGTAGACTCCTTCCGGCGCATAATAGTCGCCGGCCTGTCGTCCCCAGTTGGTGTCGACGTCATGCCAGAAATCGGCGAGCCCCATTTCCAGCTCGGCGGTGGCGATCGCCCTTTCCCTGCGGTTCATCACTTCGGCTCCGTTATTGAAAGTACAGCGCGAGCGCGCTCTCGTCGATCGCCCGGCGCGTGGCCGCGTCGGGAACCAGGCGGCGGTAGAGATCCAGCGCGGCGGCATAGTCGACGCTGTGCTCATGGTTCACGAACGGTGCGTCGCTGCCCCAGATCAGCCGTCCGGGCCCGGCCTCCGCAAGCAGCCGCGCGGTGCACGCCTCGGCCGTCTCATAGGCCATGCGGAACCCGGCCGAGATCTTGATCCATGTGTCGCCGCGCTCGGCAGCCCGGAGCATCGCATCGATCCCGCCGCCCCAGGCACCCTTGTCGCGGCTCGGCACCCCGAAATGGTCTACGACGACCCGAACCCCCGTCTGCGCCAGCGCGGGCAGCAGCACCGGCAGGCTGTCGCCGCCCGCCAGCAGCTCGACATGGAGGCCCGCATCGGCGAGTGCGCGCAGGTGCGACCGCCAGGGATCGGCGCCGAGGTCGGGCAACTCGGCCAGCCGCCGCCAGGTCAGCCGCACCCCGACCACCCCCTTCGCCGCGAGATCGCGCAACCTTCGAGGGTCGACGTCGGGCCGCAGGATGATCGTGCCGCGCAGCTGGCCGGAATGCGCGGCCAGCGCCGCTAATGTATAGTCATTATGATCGCCATAGAGGCTGGCCGCGGCGATCACGCCGTACCGCAGGCCGTGGCGCGTCATGTCGGCGAGCCAGTCCTCGACCGCATAGTCGTAATCGGGCCGCGAATGGGCGTCCGCCGCGAACGGCATCGCCCGTGTGAAGACATGGGCGTGGCCGTCGACCACCGGGGCCTGCCCCTCCGCTGCCTCGCCGATGGCCACGGCGTCAGTGCTTCAGGTTGGCGCGGGTGATCTTCGGAGCGTCGGGCAGGCTCATCAGCCAGAAGGAGAATATGCCAGCCGAGGCCAGCGGTACCGCCAGCAGCGCGAAGATGCCGACCGGGCCATAGCCCTCCCCCAGCACGAAATTGCCGAACAGCGGCGCGAAGATCGATGCGATGCGGCCGGCGCCATAGGCCCAGCCCACGCCGGTCGCGCGGTGGCTGGGCGGGTAGAGCGCGGCAGCCATCGCCGCGATCCCCGCCTGTCCGCCATGCTGGAAGATCGCCATCAGGAACACCGCGACGAACATGCCCGCGGTCGGGGCCAGCACGCCGATCATCACCGCGCCGGCCGCCGCGAGGAGGAAGGTCCAGGTCATGACCAGCTTGAAGCCGAGCCGGTCGATGCAATAGCCGATCAGCATCATGCCGGCGACGCCGGCGACCGTGTTGGTCGCGTTGATCGCGGCGACCTGCTGCCAGTTCAGCCCGACGACATCCTTGAAGATCGTCGTCTTCCACACGCCCGCCGTGATGAACACGAAGCTGGAGATCGCGACCGCCCACATCAGGAGGGTCTTGAGCAGCCGCCCGGGTCCGAGGATGTCGGAGATCAGCGCCCGCTTGCGCTCGCGCTTCTCGCGCGCGACGGCATGGACGGCGACGGGCGGTTCGCCGGCCGGCTGCATCCGATCGGCCAGCGCCTGGATGCGGGGATCGTCCGGGTCGCGCGCCGCGAGCGAACGCAGCGATTCGGGCAGCAGGAACCAGATCAGCGGCAGCATGATCGCCGGCATCAGCGCCGCGATCCAGAAGGCGCCGCGCCAGCCGAAGGGTTCCAGCACGAAGGCCTGCATCCCGGCCCCGAGCAGCGCGCCGAACATCGTCCCCGACACGGTGATCGTGCTCATCGTCGAGCGCAGCCGCTGCGGTGCGGTTTCCGAGGCGAGCGTGACGAGGATCGGCACCATCGCCGTGCCGCACAGCCCCGCGATGAAGCGCCAGGCGGCGAAGGGCACCAGCGAATGGGTATGCACGATCGCCAGCGCGCTGAGCATCATCCCCGCATAGCAGAACATCAGCACCCTCGGGCGGCTGAGCTTGTCGGCCAGCGGCGGGATGACGAAGGCGCCGAGCAGCATGCCGACCTGCTGGGCGATCATCGCCGAGGTGATCGCGGTGCGCGGCACGCCGAAATCCTCGGCCAGCTTGGGCAGCACCCAGCCGACCACATAGAGTTCATAGCCGTCGATAGCCGTCAGCAGGGTGCAGAGGACCAGCACCGTCAGGTGGAATCGGTTGAACTTGAGGCCATCGAGAAAGGAGTCGACGTCGACCGACCGGGAGTCCGCGCCCGTCATCCAAAATTCCTCCCCTGGCTGCGGCAGTTTCTGTACGGATTGAACAGGACGTCAGCTAGGCTGTCAATCATCTTTGTCATATGCCATTCATTATAGTAGAATTCGATTCCGCGATTTCGTACAGGATCGCCACCCGCTCCGCCGGCCATCGCCGGGAGGAGGAACGAGGAAGGGAGCAAGATGCCGCCGGTCGCCCATATTTCCGCACCCGATTTCGACGTCGATGCCGATTGGGAACGGATTCCGGCGGGAATCAGTCATCGCGACGTCACCGGCGTGGCGGTCGATTCGCAGGACCGGGTCTATCTGTTCACCCGTTATCCGCACCGCATCCTCGTCTATGATCGCGACGGCAACTATCTGCGCCACTGGGGGGACGACATCTTCTCGATGGCGCACGGGCTGACGATCGGCCCCGACGATCGCGTCTACTGCGTCGACAATGGCGACCACAGCATCCGCGTGTTCACCCTCGACGGCGAGCCGGTCATGACGATGGGCGTGCCGGGGCAGGCGTCGGATACCGGCTATGCGCCCACGCCACCCTATGAGGTCCATGCCTGCGAGTGCATCCGCTACCCGGGCGGGCCGTTCAACCGCTGCACCAACCTGGCGGTCGCGCCGAACGGCGAGCTCTACGTCGCCGACGGCTACGGCAATTGCCGGGTGCACCGCTTCTCCGCCGACGGCACGCTGATCCAGAGCTGGGGCGAGATCGGCACCGGGCCGGGCGAGTTCCATCTGCCGCACGGCATCGGCTGCGACGCCGAGGGCCGCGTCCTCGTCTGCGACCGCGAGAATGACCGCATCCAGATCTTCTCGCCCGACGGCGACTATCTCGACCAGTGGACCGACGTCCAGCGCCCCTGCGACCTCGCGATCGATGCCGACGGGCTGGTCTATGTCGCCGAGCTGTGGCGGCCCAAGGGCAAGAAGAGCTTCGTCCATGGCGAGATGCTGGACGACAAGCCGGGCCGGGTCAGCGTGCTCGACCGTGACGGCCGGGTGCTCGATCGCTGGGGCGGTTCGTCCGAACGCCGCCACGCGCCCGGCAATTTCATCGCCCCGCATGCCATCACCGTCGACAGCCGCGGCGACGTCTATGTCGCCGAAGTGACCTTCAGCTTCGCGCTCCGGCCCGGCTGGGTCGACGAGGCGCATGCCGGCCACCAGATCCAGAAATTCACGCGCCGGCGCTGAACCGCCCGGCCCGAACCATAAGGGAGAGAGACAGAGATGCGCCGTTCCACCGACCAGATCCTGACGACCCATGGCGGCAACCTGCCCCGCCCCGCCGACCTCGACGCGCTGCTCGCCAAGGCCGACGACAACCGCGAGGCGATCGAAGCGCGCCTGCCGCTCGCGGTGCAGGAGGTGGTCGACAAGCAGATCGCCTGCGGCGTCACCGTCATCAACGACGGCGAATATGTGAAGGCCGCCAACATGGGCAGCTATACCAGCTATATCCAGAGCCGGGTCACCGGGTGGGAGACGCTGCCGCGCGATCCGTCGGCGGCCGCGAAGCGCGCGGGTCCCGGCGAGCGCGATCGCCGCGACTTCCCCGGCTTCTACGAATCCGGCCTGTGGTTCGCGGGCGCGGGCGGCCCGGTCCGCCCCGGCTTCATGACCCCGGGCGCAGCGCCCAAGCGCCCGTCGACCGAGCGCGTCTGCACCGCTCCGCTGACCTATGTCGGCGGCGACGCGATCAAGGGCGACATCGACGCGCTCAAGACCGCGCTGAAGGGCAAGGAAGACCAGGTCGAGGGATTCATCGCCGCCCTCGGCCCGCTCAGCGCGGGCGCCGGCGCGCGCAACGCCCATTATCGCGACGAACGCGACTATATGATGGCCGTCGCCGCGGCGATGCGGAACGAATATAAGGCGATCACCGACGCCGGGCTGATCGTCCAGGTCGACGAGCCCGAGTTCGCGACGAGCTGGATGTTCTACCCGGACTGGTCGGTCGAGCAGTATCGCGACTATCTCAATTTCGCGGTCGAGGTGATCAACCATGCGCTGGAGGGTCTCCCCGAGGACCAGGTCCGCTTCCACATGTGCTGGGGCAGCGGCCATCGGCCGCACGTCCACGACATCGACTTCCGCCACATTGTCGACCTGCTGCTGAAGGTGAACGCCCAGGCCTACAGCTTCGAGGCGAGCAACGTCCGCCACGCGCATGAATGGCGCATCTGGGAAGATGTGAAGCTGCCCGAGGGCAAGATCCTGGTGCCCGGCGTCGTCGGCCACATGACCGACCTGGTCGAGCATCCCGAACTGGTCGCCGAGCGCCTGTGCAACTTCGCCGGCCTCGTCGGCATGGAGAATATCCAGGGCGGCACCGACTGCGGCATCGGGTCGCGCGTCGGGCATGAGGAGATCGTCTGGGCCAAGCTGTCGGCGATGGCCGAGGGCGCGGCGCTGGCGACCCGCCGTCTCAAGGGCAAATAGCGCCATTCGGTCCGGGGGCGCCCGTGCCGCGGGTGCCCCATTTGCGGGGGTTGGAGGCGCTGGACATGCCGTCTGCGATCGGACAGTAAGGGCCATGGAAAAAGCCGCCCGCCCGAAGAAGGATCGCACACCGCCATCGATCCTCCATCTCGTCAAGCAGGTCCAGTACAAGGCCTATGTCCGGCTGGAATCGGTGTTCCAGCCGCTCGGCATAACCGCGGTCCAGTTCCGCATCCTCATCACCCTCTCGTCCAAGCCGGGCACCTCCTCGGCCGAGCTGGCGCGGCTCTACGACGTCAAGCCCCAGACGATGATCAAGCAGATCGCGATCCTCGAGACCAAGGCACTGATCGACCGGCAGGTCAGCTCGACCAATAAGCGCCTTCTCGAACTCCGCCTCACCCCCGCGGGCGAGGAGATATTGCGCCAGTGCCAGAAGGATTCGCGCGCGATGGAACGCGACATCCTGACCCCGCTCGACGCGGAAGAGCAGGATGCGCTGCGCAATTATCTCAGCCGGCTGCTGGACTCGCTCAACGCCTATAAGGGCGAAGAGGTCGAGATCGAGGAGTTTACCGAGGAATATAGCCGGGCCGGCGTCCAGCGGGTCTGACGACCGACAGATGGCCCCTCTCCTGCACAGGGGCGGGGTTGGGGGTGGGGCCCCTCCTCCCCCTGACGGTTATCTCGGTGGGACGCGAACGCCCCACCCCCAGCCCCCCCGAAGGGGAGGGATGAATATGTTGGCTCAATGCCCCGCCACATGCCCGACCTTCGCCAGCGGCTTGACCGTCAGCAGGATGAGGATGACCACCCCGGCCGAGGCCAGCGGTGCCGCCAGCAGGAAGAAATAGCCGAGCGCCCCCCATTCATGTTCGAGCGCCAGCGCTCCGTACATCGGTCCGACGATCGACGCCGCCCGCCCCGCGCCATAGGCCCAGCCGACCCCCGTCGCGCGGTTGCGGGTCGGGTAGAGCGTCGACGCGATCGAGGCGAGCCCGGCATGGGCGGCGTGCTGCGCGGTGGCGTTGATCGCCAGCGCGACATACATGCCCCAGCCCGGCGCGAAGATCGCCATGCCGACCGCCGCCATCGACGCGACGATGAAATAGGACGGCACGATCGCCTTGAAGCCGAAGCGGTCGATCATGATCCCGATCGTCACCATGCCGACCGCGCCGAAGGCGGTGCCGAGCGCGGTGGTGATGCCGACCTGCTGCCACTGCAGCCCGATCAGGTCGTGGAACACCGTGGTCTTCCACAGCGCCGCGCTGATGAAGCCGAACGAGCTGATGAAGCCCAGCCACAACAGGATGGTCGGCAGCGCAAGCCCGGGCGCGAACAGTTCGCGAACCAGCGCCACGCCGCCGGCCTTGCCCGTATGCACCGGCGGGGCGATCTCGATCGCGCCCTGTCCGGGGGCAAGCGCCTGGAGCGTCCGCAGCAGCCGCGGATCGGCGGGATCGCGATATGCGAGGAATTTGGGGCTTTCGGGCAGGAAGAACAGCATCACCGGCAGCAGCAGCAGCGGCAAGGCCGTCCCGATGTAGAAAGCGATATGCCAGCCATGCTGGTTGAGCAGGAATGCCTGCATCGCCGAACCGAGGATCGCGCCCGGCATCGAGCCTGCCAGCACCATCGTTACCATCGTCGAGCGCTGCCGCGCCGGAGCCAGTTCGGAGGCGAGCGCAACTATATTGGCGATCACCGCGCTGGCGAACATGCCCGTGACCAGACGGCAGAGCGCGAGCGCCAGCACGCTGTTCACGAAGATCGTCACGAAGCAGCTGACCGAGACCGCGAGCAGGCACAGCATCAGCAGCCGCTTGCGGCCGATCTGGTCGGCGATAGGGGCGATCAGATAGGCGCCGAGCACCATCCCCGCCTGCTGGGTCGACAACACCCAGGTCAGCGAGGTGCGGGTCACGCCGAAGTCGTCGGAGATCTTCGGCAGCACCCAGCTCAGCACGCCCAGATCGAAGCCGTCGACCAGCATGGCGAGCGCGCCGATCAGCATCACCCGCATGTGGAAAGGCGAGAATTTCACCCCGTCCAGGAAGGTCTCGACGTCGATCGGACCCGATCTTCCGGCCGGCGCATCGGATATTGCCATGATATGTCCTCTCCTCCCCGGGGCTCGCGCGGCCCGGCGGCTATTTGCTGGGGTCTTCGGCGCCCTTAGCGTCGACGATGGTCTTCAGCCTGCGTGCGGCGCTGACCGCCACCGGCCAGCCGGCATAGAAGGCGATATGGGCGATCGCCTCGCCGATCTCCTCGACCGTCAGGCCGTTCTCGATGCCATATTCCATATGGCCCTGGGCCTGGTCGCGGTTGAGCGCGATCAGACAGGTGATGGTGATCAGGCTGCGGTCGCGCGGCGACAGCTCGGGCCGCTCCCACACCTTGCCGTAGAGGATCTCCTCGGTGATCTCGTCGAGCAGCGGCGCGACAGCCGCCAGTTCCTTGCCCCGTCCGCCGGCCGGTCGTTTCATCGCCTGTCTCCCTCTGTTCCGTCAGGCCGCGCGATAGGGCGTGAAATTGGCGGCGGCCGCCTTGAGCATGTTGCGCACCATGACGAGGTCCGACTGCCAGGCAATATATTTGACGCCGCGCTCGACATAGGTCTTCAACTGCTCGGCATTGCTGACGACGGTGCCGATATGCTTGCGCCCGGCGGCGACTTCGATCACTCGGTCGATCGCTGCGACGACGTCGGGATGCCCTGCATTGCCCGGATGGCCGAGCGACTGGCTGAGGTCGCCGGGGCCGATGAACAGCACGTCGAGATGCTCGACCGCGCACAAGGCCTCGATATCCTCGACCATCTCCTTGTTCTCGACATGGACCGAGACCAGCGTGTCGCGATTGGCCCGCTGCTCATAGTCGGCGCCCGAGAATCCATAGGCCGCCGCGCGGCAGCCCCGCGCCGATCCGCGCTCGCCGATCGGCCAGTATTTCGCCTTGGCGATCGCCTCGCGCACCTCGGCCGCGCTCCTGAGCGAAGGCACCTGGATCCCGCTGGCGCCGCTGTCGAGGACATGGAGGATGTTCGCCTCGGCCGCGTCTGGCGTGCGCACGATGCTGCTCATCCCGACCAGCTCGCAGGTGCGGATGATGTTCTCGATCCCGGCATGGGTGTAGCAGCTATGCTCGGCGTCGATGATCAGGAAATCGAAGCCGGACAGGCCGAACAGCTCGGCCATCGGGGCCGAGTCGAACTTGAAGAAGCTGCCGAACACGACCCCGCCGGCGTCCAGCTTGTGCTTCATCGTGGCATTGAACATTGCCTCTCCCACTCCTCCGGGCGCCCCCCGAAAACGGCTGTTTCCCGTTCCGCAGAGTCGCTATTTACAAATATCATTCAACATGGCACCAAGATAACTATAAGCCAAGCTTTCATTCGCATGCCGTTCACGGCAGCGTGTTAGAGCCCAACCGATAGCATAGGAGATGATGTGAGGCGCAGCACCGACCGTATCCTGACAACCCATGTCGGGAGTCTTATCCGCCCCCTCCCCGTCCTCAGGGACATGATGGCGAAGACGCTGGGCGAGCCCGTCGACGAGGCCGCCTTCCAGGCGCACGTGACGCAGGGCGTCGCCGATGTCGTCGCGAAACAGGCCGAAATCGGCATCGACATCCCCAGCGACGGCGAGATTTCCAAGCCCAGCTTCCACAATTATGTGACCGAGCGGCTGGGTGGGCTGGAGAAGGTGCCGCCGGAGGCGAAGGGCCCCTATTATGCCCAGCTGAGCGAAGAATTTCCGGGCTTCATGAAGCAGTACAACGCCATGTACAAAACCATGTGGATGCCGCCCGAACTCGATGCGGAGAAGACGCGCCAGGCCGCGAAGACCCCCCCGAACCGGGTCCGCGTCGCCGCGCCGATCACCTATGTCGGGCAGGACGCGCTCCAGCGCGATCTCGACAACTACAAGGCTGCGCTTGCGGGCAAGGATTTCGTCGAGGCGTTCATGCCGTCGGCCACGCCGGCGCGCGACGACGCCGATGCGGGCGAGGTCTATGAGAACGAATCGGCCTATCTCTATGCGCTCGCCGACGCGATGCACGTCGAATATAAGGCGATCGTCGATGCCGGCTTCGTCGTCCAGCTCGACCTCGGGCTGCCGGCCCGCAACCAGGTGCTGCCCGGCAATCCCAACCCGACCCCCGAGGATCTGCGCCGCGCGTCCGAACGGCAGGTCGAGGCCTATAACCACGCGCTGCGCGGCATTCCCGAGGACCGGGTCCGGTACCATATGTGCTGGGGATCGATGAACACCCCGCACACCACCGACGTGCCGCTGCGCGAGGTGATCGACATCATCCTCAAGATCAAGGCGCAGGCCTATGTGATCGAGGGCGCCAACCCGCGCCACGAGCATGAGTGGACGGTGTGGAAGGACGTGAAGCTGCCCGACGGCAAGATCCTCGTCCCCGGCGTGATCAGCCACCAGACCAACGTCGTCGAGCATCCCGAGTTGATCGCTATGCGGATCGCTAATTATGCCGGCGTCGTCGGCCGCGAGAATGTGATCGCGGGCACCGACTGCGGCTTCTCGCAGGGCTGGAACATGGCGCGGGTCCATCCCGAGGTGCAATGGGCGAAGCTGTCGGCGCTGGTCGAGGGCGCGAAGCTCGCATCCGAGCGCCTCTGGGCCTGAGGTGACGGCCGGCCCCACCCTCGCGGACGGGATCGCCGACTATATCGAAGCGGTCCGGCTGGCGCCGGCCGGACAGCGCCCGCCGCTCGAGGCGGCGCGGCTGCTGGCCGATCGCCATGCCGACCGCATCGCCATTCCCCGTCCCGAGGGGATGGAGGTCGCCTCGAGCTTCGTCGTCGGCGACGGCTGCGAGACGCCGGTGCGGATCTATCGCCCGGCGGGCGACGGGCCCCAACCGGCGCTGGTCTATTTCCACGGCGGCGGCTTCACCATCGGCAGCATCGAAAGCTACGAGCCGCTGGCGATGGCGCTGGCCGAGGCGAGCGGCGCCACGGTGATCAGCGTCCATTATCCGCGCCTGCCCGAGGCCACCCCGCGCGCGATGATCGAGGCGAGCTTCGACAGCCTCGCCTGGACGCACGCGATGGCCGAAGGCCTGCGGATCGATCCCGCGCGGATCGGCGTCGCGGGGGACAGCGCGGGCGCTTTCATCGCCGCGCAGCTCGCCATCCTGGCGCGCGATCGCGGCGGCCCGGCGATCGCCTGCCAGGTGCTGCTCTACGGCGTCTTCGACATCGCCGAACGCGCGGCGCACCGCGCCGCCGTCGATCCGGTGCTGACCCTTCCCGTCATCGAGGCGATGCTCCGCACCTGGCGCGCCTGCGACGCGCGCGATCCGATCGGCCTCGTCCCGCCGCTGCGCAATCGCGACCTTTCCGGCCTTCCGCCCGCGACCATGATCGTCGCCGAGCATGATCCTATGCTGGAGGAAGGCCGCGACTATGCCGGCGCGCTGCGCAAGGCCGGCACCGCGGCCGATATCCGCACCGCTCCGGCGATGCCGCACGGCTTCCTCCGCGCGCTCCGCTTCTCCGCCCCCGCCCGCGACGAAATGGCGCAGCTGGGCCGATCGATCCGAACCCTCCTCTGAACGACAGGAACCAGACCATGGCCCTCAAGCATGACGACCCCGCCTTCGAAGCCGGCCGCGAGATGCGCAAGACGCTGTTCGGCGCCGCCAGCGTCGAGCGGCTCGACGCTGCCGACGACTTCCACGAGCCGCTGGAGAATTACGTCACCTCGGCCTGCTTCGGCGAGACCTGGACCCGCCCGGGCCTGACCCTGCGCGAACGCAGCCTGATCACGATGGCGATCTGCGCCGCGCTCAACCGCCACACCCCGCTCAAGCGCCTCGTCAAATGCGCGGTCGCCAACGGCGCGACCAAGGAGGACATCCGCGAGGTTCTGCTGCAGACCACGCTCTACATCGGCGTAGCGGGCGGCGTCGAAAGCTGGGGTCTCGCCGCCGAGGCGCTGAAGGAAATCGACGCCTATTGAGGCTGGGGCGGCTTGTCGGTCTTCAGCCCCGCCGCCGCGATCCCGCCGGTGGCGCAGCCGACATCCTCATCCGGCCGGCCGCCCGACACGCCCACGCCGCCCAGCGCGACGCCGTCGGCGGTATAGACCGCGACGCCGCCGGGAATCGTCGCGACATTGGGCACGTTCGGGGCCGGGTTGAGCTTGGCGATGTCGGCGGTCGCCCTGCCGAAGCGCGATGCGGCGGTCGCCTTCCAGCGCGCCATCTCGCCGGCCTGGTAGGAGGCGCCGTCCATATGCGCATAGACGACCAGCATGCCGTGCGTGTCCATCACCGCCACGGTCATGCGCTTCCCGTTCTTCGCGGCCCAGTCGAGGCAGGTGTCGCGGATCTTCGCCGCACTGGCATAGTCGAGTGCCGGGCGCGCGGTCTGCGCGGGGGCGATCGTGGCGGTGGCGAGCAGGGCAGCCGCGATCCAGCGGGCGGGTTGAAGTGCTTTCGTCATTCCATGGCTCCCGATATCCTCATCACGGCGACAGCCGGGATCTCCCTTCCCTTTGCGGACCATGGCGCAATCGAGCGCCAAGGGCAGTGAGATTCCGGCTTTCGCCGGAATGACGGGAAAAGTTCGTCAGCCATGCGCCGGCGCCGGCTCGCCCTTCGCGCTCGACCGCGCGTAGATCGCCGCGACCACCGGGATCAGCAGGATCACCGCGAACAGGAACAGCGTCCAGAAACGGCCGAACCCCGCGCCGATCGCGAAGCCGCCGAGCAGCGGCCCGACGATCCCGCCGACCCGCGAGCAGCCGAGCATGATGCCGAGACCCGCACTGCGGACGGCGGGCTCGAAATAGTTGAGCGTCACCAGCATGATCGCGGTGAACGCCCCGACGTTGAAGAAGCCCGACAGGGCCGATGCGACGATCAGCGGCAGAATCGCGCCGTCGGGCACCATCCCGAGCAGTGTGAAGGCCAGCCCCATGCCGATCAGGAAGATCACCGCTATCTTGCGCTCCCCCACCCGGCGCGCGATCGCGCCGACGAAAAGATGGGCGAAGATGCCGGCGCCGTGGGTGCAAACCCCGGCGATGCCGTTCCACGTCATCGTCATGTGGGCCATGTCGAGGAGCTTCGGCCGCCAGCTCGCCATGAAGCCGCCGCTGATCGTGAAGACGAAGCCGGCGAGACAGAGCAGGGCGGTGCCGAACCACAGCGCGCGCGGGATGATCGTCGCGCTTTTCTTGCCACCGCGCGCGGTCTCGGGCGCTGGCGGCAGGCTGTCGAACTCGGGTTTGTTCATCCGGCGAAAGGTCGCGTTGAGCCGCTGGAGCGCGTCGGCCGGGCGGCGCGCGACGAGATACATCGGCGATTCCGCAAGGACGAACAGGCTGAGCAGGAAACTGACGACGCTGAGCATCGCGGCCGCGTAGAACAGCGACCGCCAGCCGAGGGGTTCGAGCAGCAGCGCGGCGAGCGCGCCACAGACCATCCCGCCGGCCGAATAGCCGGTATGGAGAATGCCGACGAGCAGGTTCGAACGCTCCTCGTTGCTGAACTCCGCCACGGTGACGTTGAGGCAGACCACCAGCGCCCCGAGGCTGACGCCGGTCAGCAGGCGCAGGGTGACCAGCATCAGCAGCGAGGAACTGACGGCGGTCAGGAACAGCATGATCACCAGCGAGCCGAGCAACCAAAGGGTCAGCGTGCGGCGGCCAATCCGGTCGGCGAGCGGGGACAGGAAGAAGGAGCCGATGGCGATCCCGACCGGGGTCGCCGTATAGGCCAGGCCGAAGGTCTCGGCCGAGATGCCCCATTCCTTCATCAAGGCGGGAGCGGCGTAGGACAGGGTGACGACGTCGACCCCGTCGGAAGCGTAGCTGAGCACGCACAGCGCGATGATCGCATATTGATAGACGCTCATCGGCGTCTGGCGGATCACGTCGGTGGGCGATCTGGACACGCGCATATCCTTGTCGTTGAAGACGAAGGGGACGGGCCCGGCGCGTCGTCGCGCCGGAGCCCGCCCCCTTCTGGCCGGCGGCCGGGATCAGAGTTTCAGCCGGACGCCCGCCACGTAGAAACGGCCGATCCGATCGAACATCTGCGAATTGGATACGGTCGGCTGGACGATGTTGTTGGGAATGATCGGCGGCGCCTTGTTGAACAGGTTGTCGATCTTGCCGTAGAGCTCGATATTGTCGGTGATCTTGTAGGCCCCCGACAGGTCGACATAGGCACGACCCTTCACATGGTTCTGATCGGCGGGCAGGTCGACGTCGTCGACGTAGAAGGACCGGAACTTGCCGTTGCCGATATAGCGGACATAGGCGCCGAGCTTCAGCGGACCGCCGCTGTAGGTCAGGTCGAAATTGGCCTTCCAGCGCGGCTGGCCGCTATAGTCGGTGGCGAGATCGCCGACATAATCGATCGTCACGCCCGAGGTGGTGAGCTCGAGATCGCGGACATAGGTGACGAGCAGGCGGGCGCTGATGCCGCCGTCCTGGCCGAACCATTCCACCGGACGGCGATAGGCCGCCTCGAAGTCGACACCGCTGGTCTTCACCGTCTGGGTGTTGATCAGGGTCGCGGTCACGCGGCTGATCTTGCCGGCGCCGTCGAGCTCGACGAACGGACAGAAGCTGTCGATGTTGAGCTTCAGGCAGTTGTCGACGATCGTCTGCGCCGGAACCGAGGTGATCGCGTCCTTGATCTTGATCGAGTAATAATCGAGCGAGACGCTGAGCCCGGGGATGAAACCGGGCTGGAGCACCACGCCGACCGCCTTGGTGTCCGCCTTTTCCGGATCGAGCGCGGGATTGCCGCCGGTCAGCTGGGTCACGAAGTTCGCCACATTGTCACGCGGGTCGATGATCGTGTTGATCACCTGGTTGCGGCCCGCATAGAGCTCGTTGACGTTCGCGGCCCGGATGTCGCGGCTGATCGTGCCCCGGAAGCGGATGTCCGAGATCGGGGAATAGTTGACGCCGACCTTCCAGGTGGTGACCCCGCCCGACGAGCTGTAATCGGCATAACGGATCGCGCCGTTCAGCTCGAGGTTCTTGGCGAAGGCCATGTCCTTGGCCAGCGGGATGCCGACCTCGGCATAGACTTCCTTGACGTTCAGGCTACCCGAGAAGGGCTGCTGGTTGATCGACCGCCAGCCGCTGATCTGCGAGATCGCGTCCGACTTGCTGTCGATCTTCTCGCGCCGATATTCGCCGCCGAAGGCGAGCGACACGTCGCCCGCCCATGTCGCGAAGGGGGCACCGGCGACGTTCAGTCCGGCCGCGTTCTGGCTCATCTTCGCATCGTAGAAGGATGTGCCGCGATACCAGTCGAGCGCCGCCGGACTGATCGATCCGGCGCCGAACACGTTGATCGGCACGCAGGCCGGATTGTCGTTGGCGGTGCCCGCGTCGGCGTTGATGCGGCAGACCGGCTGACCGGTCGTCGGGCTGACCACCGAATCCACCCCGGCGAACCAGTTCGCCTGGATGCGATTGTTGACGCTTTCCTGACGGAAGCGGTTGTCCGACCGCTGGACGAAGGCGTCCCAGGTCCAGCCGTCGCCGAACTTGCCCTCCGCGCCCGCCGCATAGCGCATGGCGCGGGTGACGCTGTTGTTTTCCGAGAAGCCATCTTCCAGGTTCACGCGGCCGAAGCTGAACTGGTTGATGTTGTTGGCCGTCATGATGTCGCGGATCGACGACGGCAGGAACGCATTGTCGCGCCGGATCGTCAACGTGCCGCTGTCGTAATTGGGAGCGAGGTCCGACTTGACCTCTACCCGCGACCAGAGGAGCTCAGACCAGAAGGACAGGCTGTCCGAAGCCTCGTAGCTCAGCCGTCCATAGCCCGAATAGCGGGTGATGTGCGGCATCAGATTGCCGTCATCCTCGAGCGAATCGCCCTGCCCGCCGAGCTGGAAAACCGTGTTGATCTGGCTGCCATAGTTGAACGGCTGCGGCGTTCCGTTCGGTCCGAACTGGATGCCGTAGAGCGGGCTGGTCGCAGGTGCGACGATCAGGCCGCCGAAGGTCATGCGGGAGAAGGTCGCACCCCGGGCGATGAAGCTCTTCGTCTGTCCGTTGGTCGGCGTATAGCCGAGATTGTTGAACAGCACCGGTCTGCCGCGGCCCCAGGGCCGGCTGGCCACCCGGGTCTGGCCGGTGTTGCGGAAGAAGTCGCCCGCTGCCGTCACGTGCAGCCGGTCGTCGAGGAAGCTCCTGCCGACCGCC
Source organism: Sphingomonas sp. Root720 (assembly GCF_001428605.1). Classification (GTDB taxonomy): domain Bacteria; phylum Pseudomonadota; class Alphaproteobacteria; order Sphingomonadales; family Sphingomonadaceae; genus Rhizorhabdus. Next base: position 662,577 of record NZ_LMID01000011.1, on the reverse strand, counting down.
GCGGAGATCACCGGCCGCCTGAAGTCGTCATATTTGGACTGGCCGTAGGAAGCGTCGACCTTCAGCCCCTCGAACTTCTTGTCGATCGAGAAGTTGATCACGCCCGCGACCGCGTCCGATCCATAGGCCGCCGATGCGCCGCCGGTCACCACCTCGACCCCGTTGATCAGCGAGACCGGGAAGATGTTGGTGTCGATACCGCCGAACGGGCTGGTCGCGGCAAGGCGGCGACCGTCGAGCAGCAGAAGCGTGCGGGCCGAACCGAGCGCGCGGAGATCGGCGACGTTCTGGCCGACCGGCTCGCTCGACCGGCCGATATTCTGGTTGATGCGCAGCTGGGGGATTTCATAGTTGAGCTCGCCGACCGTCGTGATCGCGCGGCTTTCGATCTGCGCGTCGCCGATCGCGGTGACCGGGGTCGGCGCGGTGAAGCCGGTACGCAGGCGCGAGCCCGTAACCGTGATCTCCCGGCTGTCGTCGTAGCGGCTGTCGCTCTCGGCCGTCGCCGGTACCGGACTGGCGACCTGCGCCCCGGCCGGGGAAGCGACCGCCAGCAGCGGCAGCGAAAGCGCCGCGATGCTCGAACCGGCCAACCAGGCCGACGGCACGCGCGCGGATACGGAAATAGTCCTTTTCATCGATCCTCCCCAAGGTTTGGTGCGGCCGTTCTTCCTGTGCCGCTGTTGCCTTCAGATCATCGTTCGCCGGCGTTGCCGGCCTTGCGGCCAACCGACGAGCCACGCCCCTGACTCATTATGATATGACGAACGATACTTGTTTATGACATACAGTTTCCAGTTTGCGCAAGCGGTGAAATCGCATATTGACGAATGAAATTAGATATAGGCAAAAACCCGTACCGCACCGGCGCGACCGCGGGTTCCGAAAAGCAGGAGAGAGGCGTGGCTGGAACATCGCGGGGCACTGGGGACGAAAGGCCCGGCCTGCTGGCGGTGGCGATGAGCCCCTACCAATATCTGGTCGTGGCGCTCTGCTGCTTCTGCAACGTCGCGGACGGGTTCGACGTCGTCTCGCTCGCGCTCGCCGCGCCGGTCCTCACCAGGGAGTGGGGCGTTGCGCCCGCGGTGCTCGGCACGATCTTCGGCGTCTCGTCGGTCGGGCTGTCGATCGGCGCCTTCGTGGTGGCGCCCTTTGCCGACAAGATCGGCCGCCGTCCCGTGATGCTCGCCGCGATCGGATCGCTGGCGGCGGCGCTGCTGCTGACCAGCATCGCCGGTAACGTCTATGAACTGCTGGTGCTGCGCTTCGTCACCGGGATCGGGCTAGGCACGCTCGTCGTATGCCTCAACACCACCGTGGCCGAGGTCACCACCTACAAGGTGCGCAACATCTCGCTCGCCATCCTCCATCTCGGTTTCACCATCGGCACGATGACGGCGAGCGGCATCGCGGTGCTCGCGCTCGAATTTTCGGGATGGCGGACGATCTTCGTCGCGGCGGGCATCCTCAATGCCATCACCTTCGCCGCCAGCCTGGTCCTGCTCGGCGAGTCGCCAGACTTCCTCGCCAAGCGCCGCAAGGCCGGCGACCTGGCGAAGCTCAACCGCCTGCTTGCCCGCGCCCGGAAGGCGCCGCTGGCCGACTTCCCGCCGCTCCCGGTCGAGCGCGCGGAGCGTGGCAGCATCAAGGCGCTGCTCGCTCCCGACCTGCGACGGGCGACCATCCTCGTCTGGGTCGCCTCGCTCACCTACGCGATCGTCGGCTATTTCCTGCTCAACTGGAAACCGACCATCCTCGCCAATGCCGGCCTGTCGCCCACGCTGGCGGCGGCCAGCGGCATGATCACCGGCGCCTGCGGCGCGCTCGGCCATCTCACCATGGGGCTGTTCGCCCGGCGGATCGGCGAGGGCCGGCTGACCGCGATCTATTTCGCGCTGGCGGCCGTCTCGCTGGTCATCTTCGGCATCCAGCCGCCCGACCCGGTGCCCTTGCTGGCGATGGCGGGGGTCACCACGCTGTTCGTCGTCGGCGCCTATACCGGCCTCTTCCTCGTCGCGGTGAAGATGTATCCTAGCGACGTCCAGAACACCGGGGTCGGCTTCGTCGTCGGCTTCGGCCGGGTCGGCGCGATCATCGGCCCCATGATCGGCGGATTCCTGGTCGGCGCGGGACTTGACCGCATGGACACCTATTTCGTCTTCTCGGTGATCGCGGTCGTCCCCGCCGTCACCATGCACCTCGCCAACCGCCTCGCCGCCCGCCAATCGCCCCATCGCCTGCAATCCGGAGACCAAGATGCCGCAAGCCCGGCTGTTTGACACCCACGCGCACTTCTTCACCAGCGATACCGCGCGCTACCCAATCGACGTCACCGGCGCGCGCGAAGGCGAGCAAGCGGTCCGCGCCCGTATCGCCGCAAACCCGGCAACCCCGGCCAGCCTGATCCCGCTATGGGACCGGCTTGGCGTCGCCGGCGGCGCGGCGGTCCAGTACAACACGGTCTACAAGAGCGACAACAGCTACGCGCTGGCGGTCGGCGACGCGCATCCCGACCGTCTCTCGACGGTGCTGATCCTGCAGGCGGCCGATCCGGCGACCCCGGCGACGCTTCGCACCCTCGCGACCGGCCACAACGTCAGCGGCCTGCGCCTGTTCGGCTATCCCGACGGCGAGGGCGAATATCCGTGGCTCGACTCGCCGGCGGCGCTGGAGACGTGGGAGGTCGCGAACGAGCTCGGCCTCCACATGGTGCTGATGTACGCGCCCGGAGTGCCATCGGCCGCGGCGCTCGGACGGGTCATCGCGCTGGCGAAGCGCTTCCCCTCGACGGTGATCTGCCTCGACCATTGCGGCTGGCCCGCCGTCGACAAGGGCGACGAAGGGACGATCGGGGCCGAGCATCTTTCATTGCTCTACGTCCCGAACGTCCGTTTCAAATTCACCCAGATCAACTTCAACCGCTTCGCCGAGACCGGGATCGATCCGCAGCGCTTCGTACGCCGCATGGTCGACAGCTTCGGCGTCGAGCGGGTGATGTGGGGGTCCGACTATGGCAACACCAAGAACAGCTATGAGGAGATGGTCGAGCAGGCGATCGCCGCGACCGCGCTGCTGACCGACGCCGAGCGGGCGAAGGTGCTGCACGACAACGGGCAGGCGCTGTTCGCAGCCCGGCGATGATCGCGCCCGAACCGCCGGTCATCGACGCGCATTGCCACGTCTTCACCCGGGCGATGCCGTTCACCGACAGCGCCTGGACCCGACCCGATTACGACTATCCGGTCGAAACCTATCTGGCCGAGCTGGACGCGCATGGCGTCAGCTTCGGGGTGGTGACCGCCGCCAGCCTGTTCGGCGAGTATAATGACTATACATTATCGGTGCTGGCCCGGCACAGGCGCCTGCGCGCCACGGTGATGCTCGATCCCGACACCGGGCCGGCCGAGATGGCGGCGCTGAAGACGCAGGGCGTCTGTGGCATCCGCTACCAGCTGCCTGTCGCCGCGCCGCTGCCCGATCTCGCTGGTTACCGCTTCCGCCGATTCATCGGGCGGCTGGCGGACGCCGGGCTGCACATCGAGCTGAACCTGAGCGGCGCGCAGCTGGCGGCGATCCTGCCCGCGCTCGACGACAGCGGCATCGATATCGTCGTCGACCATTTCGGCCTGCTGCGTGCCGAACGCGGCATGGAGGGCGAAGGCTTCCGGGCGGTGCTCGACGCGGTCGAGCGGGGCCGGACGCGGGTCAAGCTGTCGGCGGGTTTCCGACTGCCGGAGGACGCGCTGGCCGGCTATGCCGCGCGGCTGATCGAGGTCGCTGGGCCCGAGCGGCTGTTCTGGGGCAGCGACGCGCCCTTCGTCGGCTGCGAGGACCGCATCGGCTATGCCGGAACGCTGCAGACCTTCTACCGCATCGTCCCCGATGCGCGGATGCGGCGGCAGATGTCCGATGCGGCGCTGCGCTTCTATTTCTTCTGAGGGCGAGCCTAGACCGCCTCGACCGGCGTAACCCTACTCCGCCATCCAGCGATCCAGCTCGACATGGAAATGGCGGAGCCGCGCCTCCTGCTCGCCCCATAGCGGGCCGCGGAAGCCGCGCGAGCGGGCGCCGGCCTGGACGATCGGCAGCAGGTCCGAATCCTGGTCGAGCACCTCGCCCATCCCCGGCGGTTCGCCGAGGCCGGTGTGGACGACGTCGGGCCGGGTCGCCCCGGTCAGGTCGACGTCGTCGCCCAACCCCATCCACAAGGGCGCGCCATAGCCCGGCAGGTCGACATGGCGATAGAGGATCGTCGTTTCATAGGTGAACTGCTCGGGGTCTTCGGCGTGCGGCTTGAAGCGGTGCAGGAACACCGCCTCGGGATGGCAGCCGATCTGCGCGTTGGGGAAGATGCCGAAGATCACGCTGTCGGTCAGCTGCGCGTCGCTGAACCTCTCATAGCCGAGCCCCAGTTTCGCCGAGCGGTCGCGCTTCGCCATGGCGATCGCCGAACGGCTCTCCCGCGCGCTGCCCTGGAAGGTTGCGGGGTCGAGCCCGGCGTCGCCCAGCATGGCGGCGATGCCGGGATTGATCCCCTCCTGGTCGGGGAAATGCGAATTGGGCTGGCCGAACGGCACGAACTGCCGGCTCATTCCGCCCGGATAGAGATCGATATGGGTGCGGTCGTCGAGAATGCCCATCGTCTGGGGATGGATCGCGTGGAGATGATAGCTTTCGTAGAAGGCGTCGATGCCGCCCTTCCAGTTGGCCGCCCAGTCCGATCGCCGGTGCTGGACGACGTGCATCTCGTCCATCCGGTAGTTCTCCAGCATCGGCAGGATCGGGCCGAGATACTCCGCCAGCGGCGGCGGATCGTCGGCCATCGAGATGAAGACGATGCCGGCCGCCTCGGCGACCTTCACCGAGGACAGGTCGGTACCATGGCACAGCACTTCCGGCCGGAAGGTCTCGGGATCGGTGACCGAGACGTTGACGCCGTCGAGGCCGAAGCGCCAGCTGTGGAAGGGGCAGGTGAAAGCGTCCTGCGACCCGACGTCGCCCTGGACCAGCCGGCTGCCGCGATGCGGGCAGACATTGTAATGGGCGGCCAATCCGCCGTCCCCGGTCCGGACGATGATGAAGCTTTCGACGCCGATGTCGAACTTCATCCAGTCGCCCGGCTCGCGAACGTCGCTGACCGGCCCGGCCATCAGCCAGGCCTGGACGAAAACCTTCTCCCATTCCGCGCGCGCGAAGGCCTTCGAGGTGTATCGGACGGGATCGGGCCGCGCCGATCCATTGTCGATATGGCCGGCGGGCAGGTCGAAGGGATGCTCCGAATCCTTGTGGACCGCCCAGCCGCGCAGATCGTAGTTCATGCCGGCTCTCCCTTCGCCATGCGCCGGTCGAGCTCGGCATGGAAATGGCGCAGGCGGCCCTCCTGCTCGCTCCACAGCGGCCCTCGAAAGCCGCGCGAGCGGGCGCCGGCCTGGACGATCGGCAGCAGGTCCGAATCCTGGTCGAGCACCTCGCCGAGGCCCGGCGGCTCGCCGAGGCCGGTGTGGACGACATCGGGCCGGGTCGCGCCGCTGGTGTCGATCTCCTCGCTCAGGCCCATCCAGGCCGGCGGCGTGTAGCCCGGCGCGTCGACATGGCGGTAGAGGATGATCGTGTCATAGGTGAACTGGTTCGGATCGGTCGCGTGCGGCAGGAAGCGGTGGAGGAACACCGCCTCGGGATGGCAACCGATCTGGGCGTTGGGGAACAGGCTGTAGACGGTGCTGTCGCTCAGCTGGGAATCGCTGAACTTGTCATAGTCGAGCCCGTAGCGCGCGGCGCGCTCGCGCTTGGCGATCTGGACGGCGGCGCGGGTCTCCCGGGCGGTCCCGCCATAGGTCGCCGGATCGATGCCCGCGTCGCGCAGCATCAGGGCGATGCCCGGGTTCACGCTCTCCTGGTCGCCGAACCGAGGGGACGGCTGGGCGAAGGGAACGAACTGGCGGCTGAGCCCGCCGGGATAGAGGTCGATCTGGGTGCGGTCGTCCATCAGGCACTGGGTCTGCGGGTGGACGGCGTGGAGATGGTAGATCTCGGCGAAGGCGTCCACCCCGCCCTTCCAGTTGGCGCCCCAGTCCGAGCGGCGGTGCTGGATCACATACATCTTGTCGATGTCGTAGAGTTCGAGTTGCGGCAGGATCGGCGCGAGCCATTGCTTGAGCGGCTCGATGTCGGGGTCCATCGATATGAACACCAGCCCCACCGCCACCTCGCAGCGCACCGAGGTCATGTCGCGATCGTGGCACAGTACCTCGGGGCGGAAGGTCTCGGGATCGGTAACGGCGATATTCTCGCCGTCCAGGGCGAACTGCCAGCTGTGGAACGGGCAGGTGAAGCGGGAGACGCTGCCGAAATCGTCGAGCACCAGCCGGCTGCCACGATGCGGGCAGACATTGTAATGGGCATGGACCGCGCCATCCGCGCCGCGCACGACGATGAAGCTTTCGCGGCCGATGTCGAAGCGGGCGAAGTCGCCCTCCTCGGGAATGTCCGACAGCGGGCAGGCGACGAGCCAGCTCTTCGCGAAGACCTTCTCCCACTCCTCCGCGGCGAAGGCCGGGTCGTGGTAGCGGGCCGGCGTCGGCCGCGCGGTGCCGTTGTCGACATAGCTGTGCGCGTAGAATGGGTGCTGGGCCCCAACGTGAATGTCCCACAGCCGAAAATCGTAGTTCATCACGTCTCTCCTCGATTCCGTCGTCGCGGATCGACATGTATAAAAAAACATGCATGATTGTTTTGCAAGGCCAAACTGAAGGCCGTTACGGGAGAGAGCCGATGAGTCGCTTGTTCGGGCGGATATTCCAGATCTGCTGGGTGGTGGAGGACATGGAGGCGGCGATCATCCATTGGACGCGGACGATGGGCGTCGGTCCGTTCGTCCGCTTCCCGATCCCGCTCCAGGCCGAATGGCTCGAGGTGCGCGGCCAGCGCATCCCGCAGGACAACGACATCTATCGCGGGGTCTCGATCAGCTACAGCGGCGACACGATGATCGAGCTGATCCAGCCCGGTTCCGATCCTTCCCCCTATCGCGAGTTCCTCGCCGCCGGGCGGCAGGGCGCGCATCATGTCGGCACCTATGCCGACGACTACGACGCCCAGATGGCCGCCGCCCGCGCCGCCGGGATCGGGGTGGCGATGGAAGGCGTGCTGCCCTTGTCGCGCTTCGCCTATCTCGACACCGACACGCTGTGGCCGGGCACGATGGTCGAGCTGATCGAGGCCGGGCAGGACATGCACGACTATTTCGGCGCGATCCATGAGGCGACGCGCCGCTGGGACGGGAAGGAGGCGGTGGTCTCGATCTGACGCACCGCCTGGCATCTCACGCCGCACCCCACCCAAAATCGTCATGCCAGCGCAGGCTGGCATCTCGGGAGATAAGGGTGGCCGCTCCTCTCCTGAGATGCCAGCCTGCGCTGGCATGACGGCTGGGGGAGGAGGGCCCTCTCCTACTTGCCCTTGCGAAGATCGTCCGCCCGGCTGCGCAGATAATGGCGCAGGTCGTCGCGCTGTCCGGCGGTCAGCTCCTCGAAGCGCGGCATGCCGTTGGGCACCAGCACGCCGTCATGCACGACCGATGCGAAGGCATCGGCGTCGAGGATGATGGCCGAGGTCCGCAGATCCGGCGCGGTCCCGCCCGGGATCGCCAGCCCGCCGTGGCAGACGGCGCACCGCATGTCGAAGGTCTCGCCACCCGCCGCAACCTTTGCCGGGTCGCGCCGGAAATCGGGATCGTCGACCGCCCTGGGCGTATAGGGGATCTTCGCCGGCAGGGTCGCCTTGCCGTCGAGCGCGAAGGTCAGCACGCGGCGCGCCTGGGTGCGATAGTCGATCCCGAACTGGGTGAGCAGCGGCCCGAACATGCCGCCGCTGGTACCCATGCCCGAGATCACCGTGACATATTGCCGCCCGTCGACGCTGTAGCTGATCGGCGGCGCGACCACCGGCGCCTTGGCGTCGTAGTTCCACGCGATCCGGCCGGTCTTGGCGTCATAGGCGGTGAAGGTCGAATCGGGATGCCCCTGGAAGACGAGCCCCCCCGCCGTCGCCATCAGGCCGCCGTTGAAATGGGCGCTCATCGGCAGACGCCACGCTTCCTTCTGCGTAACCGGGTTCCACGCGACCAGATAGCCGGTGGTATCGCTCGGCCTAGCCTTCCCCACCGCGATCCGGACGCCGTAGTTGAGCGCCATTCCCTCGGCCGGCTTCCAGTTTTTCCGGTCGATGCCGCGATCGTCATAGGTCACCTGCATGTCGATCGCCGGAATATAGGCGAGCCCGCTTTGCGGGCTGTATGCCATCGGCGGCCAGCTATGCGCGCCGACCGGCGTCGGCCGGAAGGTGACCGGGCCGTCCTCATAGCGGATATTGGGCTCCTCGACCGGGCGGCCGGTCTTCAGGTCGATGCGCTTCGCCCAGCTGGTGGCGACGAAGGGCTTCGCCGAGATCAGCTTCCCGTCGGTCCGGTCGATCACGTAGAAGAAGCCGTTCTTCGGCGCGGTCATCAGCACCTTGCGGGCCTTGCCGTCGATCACCAGGTCGGCGAGCTCCATGTCCATCGCGGCGTTGAAGTCCCAGCTTTCGCCGGGGTTGATCTGATAATGCCACTTGTACCGGCCGGTCCGCGCGTCGAGCGCGACGATCGAGCAGAGGAACAGATTGTCGCCCTTGCCGGCGCTGCGGATCTTGCGGTTCCACGGGAAGCCGTTGCCGGTACCGAGGAAGATCGTCTTGCTTTCGCCGTCATAGGTGATTGCGTTCCAGACGGTCCCGCCGCCGCCATATTTCCACCATTCGCCCGACCAGGTCTTCGCGGCCATCCGCATCGCATCATTCTCGAACCCGTCGGCGGGGTTGCCGGGGACGGTGTGGAAACGCCATGCCTGCTTGCCCGTCTCGGCGTCGTAGGCGGTGACATAGCCGCGCAGCACCGGCCCGACGTCGCCGCCACCATGGCCGATGATCACCATGCCGTCGAACACGCGCGGCGGCCCGCTGATGAAGCGGCCGTCGTCCTTGCCGACCGTCATCGCCGACCAGACCGGCTTGCCGGTCTTCGCGTCGACCGCGATCAGCCGCCCGTCCTGGGTACCGGTGTAGAGCTTGCCGTTCCAATAGGCGATGCCGCGGCTTCCCCAGCCCTGGCGCAGCTTGTGCCCGGCGGCCTCGGGCGCCTTGGGATCATAGGTCCACAGCAGCTTGCCGGTGCGGACGTCGATCGCGCGGATGACGCTGTAGCCCGAGGCGAGATAGACCACCCCCCCGACCTCGACCGGTCCGGTCGCGGGATTGCCGGCCGGCAGGTCGAGCGACCAGACGAGCCCGAGCCGCTTCACCGTGTCGCGGTTGACCTGGGTCAGCGGGCTGTAATGCTGCTCGCCATAGGTGCGGCCGAAGGCCGGCCAGTCGCGGCCGTCGCTGCCATCGGCCAGTTGCGCGCGCCATCCGTCGGGCCCCGCCCCCGCATCGGCCGCCGCGACTGCCGCCTTTCCGCTGGCGGGAACAGTTGGCCTGCTGCACGCCGGCAGCGCCAGGATCGGTAGCGAGGTCGAGAGAAGCGCAAGACGAACGACGGCATGCATCGAAAGATATCCTCCGATTTCACAGAGACTTGAACGGATTTTCGGTCGTGCAACGCGACCGGTACGATGCTATGATCGGTTCAATAGCCTGCTCCTCGACGCCCGCTTCTCTTCTGCCGTGAAGATGATGTGCCGAAGGAGAGAGACAGATGCCCAACATCCATATCCCTGCCGACGATCTGGCCGATCCGCTCGGCTATGCGCTGCGCCAGCACTCGCCCGCGATCGGGGCGGCCGCCGGCGATTTCGTGCGCGCCGTCTATCAGTCGCTGCGCCTGTCGCTGCGCATCGCCGAGGCGGCGCGCTACCGCATCGCGCAGATCAACGGCTGCCTGGTGTGCCAGGGCTTCCGCGCGGCCGACCATCTCGATGGCTATCTCGCCTCGGTCGGCGGCGATCCCTCGCGTTCGCTGGTCGCGCGCGGCGGCGCCAGGCCCGACGAAGCCTTTTATGCGGCGGTGGACCAGTGGAAGACCAGCCCGCTGCTCGACGACCGCGAGCGGCTCGCGGTCGATCTCGCCGAGCGCATGGCCTTCTCGCCCGACGAACTCGGCTATGACGACGGCTTCTGGTCGAAGATGCGCGCCGCCTACAGCGACGCGGAGATCACCGACCTGACGCTGGCGATCGGCATGTGGATGGCGATGGGCCGGTTCACCCACGCGCTCGGCCTCGACACCGTCTGCCTTCCCGCCGAGGCCGCGGCCTGAGAAGGCGGGAGCGGCGCCCGTCGCGCTGGCATCGCCATCGCGCGGGCGCCGCTCCATCGCTCAGTTGCCCAGCTTGAAGCCCAGTTCCGCGCCGAAGTAGCGCGGCGGGCCATATTGTCCGTTCGCCCACAGGCCGCCGACGACCTGCGAACCGGTGACGTAGCGCTTGTCGGACAGGTTCCGGCCGATCAGGCGGACATAATATTTGTTGTCCGCTTCGGCGAGCGTGATCGAGGCGTTCAGCAGGGTCCGGGCGTTGAGGAACGTGTTCTCCGCCGGGCTGGTGATCGACTGGGTGAACAGGTTGCGGGCGACATAGTTGATGTTGCCGTTGAACTGCAGCCTGTAGTCACCGATCGGCAGCTCATAGGTGGCGTCGGCGGTCCACTGCCACTTGGGCAGGCGGTCGAGCGGCGCGGTCGACAGGTCGTAGCCCGCCGGGATCGGCGTGACATAGCTCTTATATTTGCCGTCCTGATAACCGACGAGCCCGCGCAGGGTGAGGCCCTGCATCGGGATCAGCGTGCTTTCCAGTTCGAGGCCCTTCACCGTCGCCTTGGCGGCGTTGAAGAAGCGGGTGACCTGGAACTGCTGCCCGCCGACGACCAGCGGCACCACGATCTGTTTCTGCAGGTCGCTATATTCGACGTAGAAGCCGGTCAGGTTGAAGCGCAGGTGGCGGTCGAACAGCTCGGTCTTCACGCCGGCTTCGTAGCTGTCGGCGCGTTCGGGCTTGGTCGCCGACGCCGCCGCCGCGAAGGCGGTGGGATTGTCGGTGCCGTCGGCGTTCACGAACGGGTGGAAACTGCCGATCTGGTCGTTGAAGCCGCCCGCCTTGAAGCCGCGCGAATAGGTGGCGTAGCCGAAGATGTCCGGCGTCGCCTGCCAGCCGAGACTGATCCGCCAGGTCGGCTCCTTGGCGCTGTCCTTCACCTTGATGACGCCGGCGGTATAGTCGAACACATTGGCGTCGAGCGCGTGGCCCAGCGTGATCGCGTTGTCGAACCCGCCGTTGAGCTGCTGCGCGAACACCTGCTGGCGGCCGTACCAGGTCTTGTTCTCCCAGGTGTAGCGGAAGCCCCCCGTCAGGGTCAGCGTCGGCGTGAACTTGAAGGTACCTTCGACGAAGGTGGCCTTCGACCGCGCCTTCTGGGCGTTGCAGAGGATATAGGGGTTGTCGTTCCAGTTGCCGAAGCCCGGCCCGCCGCTGGCGAGGTCGAGGAAACCGAGCAGCTGGGCGACGCAGAAGGTGGTGTTGTCCTTCTGGTAGAAACCGCCGGCGACGAAGTTGAACGGCCCGTCGAAGGACGAGGCGAAGCGCAGCTCCTGCTGGTAGGTTTTGCGGTTGTCGTCGCGCTGCGCGTCGAACAGCGACAGCACGGTGCCGTTGGACGACACCGGGGCGGTCCCCATATAGGTATTGGGCAGGCGCGACCGCTGGTTGCGATAGCCGCTGACCGAGGTGAAGGTACCCCAGTCGGCCTTGTAGTCCATGTTCAGGTAGACGCCGTCGACATTGACGATCTGCCCGCTCTTCATCTGCAGCAGCGCGCCCTGACGGTCGGTCAGCGCGGCATTCTTCAGCGGATCGCTGTTGCGGTTCGGCACCGAGCCCAGGCCGAGCGAGTGGAACAGGAAGCCGTTCGAGGCGGGGGTCTGGTTGACCGAGGGAACGCTGTCCGAACGGTCGCGGAGATATTCATATTGGAGCAGCGCGCTGAACTCGGGCGTCGGTTCCCAGAGGAGCTTGGCGCGGGCGTTCCAGACGTCCTGCCCGCCGAGCGAGCGGCCGTCGCCGCAGCCGCTCTGGCCCGCGAAGCTCTGGGCGAACGCGCTGGTGGCGAAGGGCGTGACGGGACCGAAGCAGCCGCCATTCTTGTAATAGCCATCGGACTGGGTGTGGCCGATCACGCCGCGGAAGGCGAGCGTCTGGCCGATCGGCAGGTTGAACGAGGCCTGCGGGATCACCGTGCCGAAATCACCGACCTGCAGCCGGCCCTCGACCTCGATCTTCTCAAGCTCGGGCCGCTTGGTCTTGACGACGACCGCGCCGCCGGTGGTGTTCTTGCCGAACAGCGTGCCCTGCGGGCCGCGCAGCACTTCGACCTGCGAGACGTCGAAGGTATCGAGGAGCTGGGTCTGCACCGAAGGCATCACGAAGTCGTCGACCAGCACCGCGACCGGCGGTTCGAAATAGACGATGATGCTGTTCTGGCCGACGCCGCGGATCGAGAAGGATGCCGCGTTGAAGTTGGTGATCGTCGCCGCCGAGAAGTTCGGCACGAACGCGGCGAGGTCACCCACGTTGCGCGGGCTCGCCTGGCGGATCAGGTTTTCGTCGACCGCCGAGATCGCGATCGCGGTCGACTGGAGGTTGGAGTCGCGCCGGGTCGCGGTGACGACGATTTCCTGCAGCGCGCTGTCCGATGCCGTTTGCGCGGCCTCGGCCGGCGCCGTCTGCGCCGATGCCGGCATGGCCGTCAGCCCCGCGACGAGCGCCGCGCACGCGGAACCCAGATACCAATGATTCTTGAACATCCCCATCCTCCTCTCCTGAACCGGACTCTTGACGGCCGGCATCGCTGGACGCCGCGGAGATTACCGCAGGCAACACAAATTGCAATCAGTCATGCATGTTTTATTTTTTCCACATATCTCCCGTGGCGCGGCGGGTTGATGCGTCGCAACAAAAGCGCAGGATCGCAAATTGCCCCCTTGAAAAATCAGTCATGATTGTTTTCTAATGGCCCGACATGGCGCCCGAGCGTCGAATGGCGGAGAGGATCGCCGAATGGCCTACAGCTTCCTGTCGCGCTTCCGGATCAAGGCGGAGCGCGAGGATCAATTCGTTTCGCTCGCCCGGCAGATGGAGGCGCTCGTCGATCGAGAGCCGGGCACGCTGGCCTTCAAATTCTTCCGGCTGGGAGAACCGGGCATGTTCGCGGTCTACGAATCGTTCGTCGACGAGGCCGCCGACGCGGCGCATATGGAAACCGATCATGGCAAGCCGCTGATCGAACAGATGATCGGTTGCATGGACGGCAGCTATGAGCGCGAGATGCTCTACGATCTGGAGCCGGCCCGATGAGCGCGATCTACACCTATGGTGCGATGCTGCGATCCAGCGCCTCGGCGCGCGGCGATGCCGACGCGCTGGTCTTCCCCGACCGGCGGCTGAGTCATGCCGGCCTCTATGCCTCCGCCCGCCGCTGGGCGAAGGCGCTGCTGGCGATGGGGGTCGAGCCCGGCCAGAATGTCGGAATCCTGCTGACAACGCGGCCCGAGTTCGTCGAGGTTATGTTCGGCATCACCATGATCGGCGCGGTCGCGGTGCCGGTCAACGCGCGCTATCAGGCGCATGAGCTCGCCTTCCTCGTCCGCGACGCCGATCTCGTCGCGCTCGTCACCACCGGGGCGGTGACCGACCAGCTCAACTTCTCGCAGCGCCTCCAGGCCGCCTTCCCTGCGCTGGGCGATGCCGATCCGCATGCGCTGACGCTGGACGACGCGCCGCTGCTGCGCCGGATCATCTGCATCGATCCTCCCTGCCAGCCCTTCATGGTGTCGAGCGAGGCCGTTCTCGCCGAAGGCGCTTCCGTGGCGGACGCGGAGCTCGACGCACGGATCGACGCGGTCGACCCCGAACAGATCGCGCTGGTCCTCTACACCTCCGGCACCACCGCCAATCCGAAGGGGGCGCTGATCAGCCACCGCGCGATCGTCGGCAACAGCCGCAATCTCGGCCGGCGCTATGCGGTGACCGCCGAGGACAAGGTCTGGTCGCCGCTGCCGATCTTTCACATCGCCGGCATATTGCCGCTGACGATGGTGATCGACGCCGGCGGCGCCTATCTGACGGTGCCGCATTTCGACGCGGCGACCGCGCTCGCCATGCTCGGGCGCGAAGGGGCGACGGTCGCCTATCCCAGCTTCGTGACGATCATGCAGGACCTGATCACCCACCCGGCCTTCATCTCGACCGACCTGTCGAAGCTCAGGCTGATGAACTCGAACTTCGCGGTCCAGCCCGCCTGGATCAAGGAGGCGATGACCAAGGCGATGCCGCACACCATCCAGGTCGGCACCTATGGCCTGACCGAGGGCGCGGGCACGATCTGCACCAGCAACATCGACGATTCGTTCGAGCTGCGCACCGGCCGGCTCGGCGTGCCGCTCGAGGAATGGGAAGTCCGCATCGTCGATCCCGAAACCGGGCGCGACTGCGGGCTGGGCGAGCGGGGCGAGATCGTCGCGCGCGGCCCGAACATGCTCAAGGGCTATTACAACGCCCCCGAGAAGACCGCCGAGGTGCTGCGCGACGGCTGGTTCCACACCGGCGACATCGGTTCGTTCGACGAAAGCGGGCACATCATGTTCCATGGCCGTACCAAGGACATGCTGAAGGTCGGCGGCGAGAATGTCGCGGCGGCCGAGATCGAGGCGATGCTGCAAAGCCATCCGGCGGTGAAGCTCGCGCAGGTCGTCGGCCTGCCTGATCCGCGCTATGTCGAGGTGCCCGCCGCCTTCGTCGAGCTGGTCGACGGCGCGCAAGCGTCGGAGGCCGAGCTGATCGCCCATTGCAAGGGCAAGCTGGCCACCTTCAAGCTGCCGCGCCATGTCCGCTTCGTCAGCGACTGGCCGATGTCGACGTCGAAGATCCAGAAGTTCCGACTGCGCACGCAGCTGGTCGAGGAACTCGGGCTGGGAGAAGCCGCATGAAGGGGAAGAGCTTCATCGCCGAGCTGCGCGCCAAGCCGGGCCGCGGGCCCGAGCTGATCGCACTGCAGGCGGAACTCAAGCGGCTGGTGTTCGAGCGGGAGCCCGACGCGCTGGTCTACGAGCTGTTCCAGTCGGACGAAGACCCCGACCTGTTCCAGATCGTCGCGACCTTCCGCGACGATGCGGCGTTCGACCATCATATGCAGATCGACTTCCACGACCGGCTGGTGCCGCCGATCCTGGCGTGCGTGGATGGCGAGATGAAGCTCGCCTTCTATCGGTCGCTGGGGTGAGAATGACGGTGGCGTTCGAAGGAATGCCACCTCAACCGACCAGATATCCATGGTTGGGTCGTGGCCTTGACGCAGGTCCCGTCCATGCGGAAGCCCAGCCCTCTATTGCCACCCTCCCCTCATCGTCATGCCAGCCTACGCGGGATCTTTGCGTAACGCCGTCCCCTTCCGTCATCCCGGCGAAAGCCGGGATCTCCCTTCATCTTCGTCTTTCTTCCCGAAGGCGGAAAGGCAGAGGGGATGACGATGACGAGAATGGAGATGGGCTCTTACGCAAAGGCCCCGCGCAGGCTGGCATCTCGCGAGATAGGGGAGCACCTCTCATGCGATGCCAGCGCAGCCTGCGCTGGCAAGACGACGGCGCGTGGCAGTTGATCTCGGCAAGACGCGAAAGCCCCACCCCGCCCCCTCCCCGCGAGGGACGGTCTACAACAGCGCCGGAGTCTCGATCAGCGCCGCCAGCGCCGCCATGAAGCGCCCCGCGTCGGCACCATCGATCGCACGGTGATCGCAGGACAGCGACAGGTGCAGCACCGGGACGATGCGGATCGCGCCGTCGTCGTCGATCGGCTCGGGCCGGGCGGAGCCGACCGCGAGGATCGCGCCCTGGGGCGGATTGATGATCGCGTCGAACTGCTCGACCCCGAAGCCGCCGAGATTGGACAGCGAGAAGCTGCCGCCGCTGAACTCCTCGGTCTTCAGCTTGCCACTGCGCGCGCGCTGGGCGAGGCCCGTCATCGCTTCGGAGATTCGCGCGACCGACAGTTCGTCGGCGGCGCGCACGATCGGCGTGACGAGCCCCTTCCCGGTTGCCACCGCGACGGCGATGTCGGCATTGCCGAAGCGGTGGATATCCTGCCCATGGACCTGGATATTGACCTCCGGCACTTCCACCAGCGCCAGCGCGCATGCCCTGATCAGATAGTCGTTGATGCTCGGCCGCGGCCCCTGGACGGCGGCGCGCAGCGCGAGAAGCCGGTCCGCGCGCACCCGGCGGCGGACGTAGAAATGCGGTATCTGCTGCTTCGACTCGGTCAGGCGCCGCGCGATCGTGCGGCGCATCGACGACATCGGCAGCACCTCGACCTCGCCCGGCGCTGTAGACACCGGAGCTTCGGCAGGCGGGGCCGGTGCCGGGATCGCGGCCAGCACGTCGGCCTTGCGGACGCGGCCGCGCGGACCGCTGCCGGTCAGCTTTTCGAGCGCGACGCCGTGCAGCACCGCGACCCGGCGCGCCATCGGCGTCGCGAAGACGCTCGAAGCCGGGGTAGCCGGCAGCACGCCGACCAGCGCGGCCGGGGCCGGCGGGCTGATCGCCCGGTCGACGTCCTGCGCGGTGATCCGGCCTGCCCGGCCAGAACCGTCGATGCTGATCACGTCGAGCCCGGCGGCGACCGCCTTGTCGCGCGCGGCCGGGCTGATCGCGATACCATCGGGGATGGCTGGCGCCGTCGGCACCGGCGCCGGCACCTCGACCGGCGACGGCGACGCGGCGGGGGCCGTCTCGCCGCCATCGGTCGCGAAGCTGGCATCGACCGGCTTGAAGCCGGCGACCAGCGCGTCGATCTCGGCCGGATCGGCCTCGCCGCCGTCGGACAACACCGCAAGCAGGGCACCGACCGGATAGGTCTGGCCCGCCTCGGCGATCAGCCGGACGAAGCGGCCATCGGCCTCGGCCTCGACCTCGTTGGTGATCTTGTCGGTCTCGATCAGCGTCAGGACCGTGCCCTTGGCGAAAGGCTGGTTCTCGGCCACCATCCATTCGGCGATCGTGCCTTCGCTCATCTCGATGCCCCATTTGGGCATGGTGAACGGCTTGAGCTTGGCCATGTCCGCCCCCTCAGCCGGCCGCCAGGGCGCGGCGGACCGCGGCCTCGATCTTCTGCGGCGACGGCACCCAGGCGCGCTCGAGCTCGCGGGCGAAGGGGATCGGGCTGTGCGGCCCGGTCACCAGTTCGGGCGGCGCCTTCAGGCTGGTGAACGCCTTGGTCGCGACCAGCGCGCAGATGTCGGCCGCGAGGCTGCAGCGCGGCGGGCTTTCGTCGACGACGATCAGCCGGCCGGTCGCCTCGACCGAGTCCAGGATCGCCTCCTCGTCGAGCGGGCTGGTCGTGCGCAGGTCGATCACGTCGCAGCCGATCCCGTCGGCGGCAAGCTTGTCGGCCGCCTTTTCGGAGAAGTTGACCATGCGGCCGCAGGTGACGATCGTCGCGTCGCCGCCCTCGCGCACCATTCGCGCCTCGCCGAAGCGCTGGCGATGATCCCCATCGGGCACCTCGCCTTTCACGCCGTAGAGCGCCTTGTGCTCGAAGAACATCACCGGATCGTCGCCGCGCAGCGCCTCGGTCAGCAGGCCCTTGGCGTCGACCGGGGTGACGGGGAGCACCACCTTCAATCCCGGCATCGCGGTCAGCATCGCATAGACCGACTGGCTGTGCTGGGCCGCGGTGTTCATGCCGGCGCCGTAGACGAGACGGATCACCGCCGGGCATCGGGTCGTGCCGCCGAACATGTAGCGGAACTTGGCGATCTGGTTCCAGATCTGGTCGAGGCTGACGCCGACGAAATCGGCGAACATCAGCTCGGCCACCGGCCGCTTGCCGGCAAGCGCGGCGCCCGCGGCGGCGCCGACGATCGCGCTTTCGGAGATCGGCGTGTCGATCACCCGGTCGGGGCCGAACTTGTCGTAGAGTCCGCCCGACGTCCCCCATATGCCGCCGATCGCCTCGGGTCCGCCGGCGGTGCCGTTGCCGCCCACGATATCCTCGCCGAGCAGCATGATGTCGGGATCGCGTTCCATTTCCGCGTGGAGCGTCTGGAGGATCGCGTCGCGGATGGTCATGATCGCCATGTCAGCGGCCCCCTTCAGTAATAATCGACATAGACATCGTCGGCGACCGTCGCCGGATCGGGCGCGGGCGCGGCGCGGGCCTCGACCACCGACGCCTCGATCAGCTGGGCTACCTGGGCATCGACCGCGTCGAGTTCGGCGAGGTCGAGCAGCTTGGCTTCGGCGACTTTCGCGCGGAACGCCTTCAGGCAGTCGCGCTCCTCGCGGATGCGGTCGAGTTCGCCCTTGCCGCGATAGCGCTGCGGATCGCCCTCGAAATGGCCGAAGAAGCGCTCGGTATCGAGCTCGATCGCCGCCGGGCCGTTCCCCGCGCGGACATAGTCGAGCAGCTCGCGCATCGCCTCATAGGTATCGAAATAGTCGCAGCCGTTGGCGCGCCAGGCCTTCATCCCGAAGGCTTCGGCGCGGCTGGCGATGTCCTTGGCGGTGCCGACCGCATAGTCGACCCCGGTATGCTCCGAATAATGGTTGTTCTCGAACACGAAGATCGCGGGTGCCTTCGTGACGACGGCCATGTTCATCGCCTCGAAGGTGGTGCCCTGGTTACAGGCGCCGTCGCCCGAGAAGGCGATCGCCACCCGGCCCTTCTTGTCGAGCTTTGCCGCCAGCGCGGCGCCCACCGCCTGCGGCGCGCCGCCGCCGACGATGCCGTTGGCGCCGAGCATGCCGATCGACAGGTCGGCAATGTGCATCGATCCGCCGCGACCCTTGCAGGTGCCGCCGGCGCGGCCGAAGATCTCCTGCATCATCCCCTTCACGTCGCAGCCCTTGGCGATGCAATGGCCGTGGCCCCGGTGGGTCGAGACGATCTTGTCCTCGATGGTGAGCTGGTCGCAGATTCCGACCGCGACCGCCTCCTGTCCCGCATAGAGATGGGTGAAACCGGCGATCTCGCCTGACTTGATCTCTTCGTGCAGGCGTTCCTCGAACTGGCGGATCGTGGCCATGCGGCGATAGGCGCCGATCAGATCCTCGCGGCTCAGTTGCATCGTCATTTCCTCAGAGGTCGTTCGGCGTCTTGCCACCCGGGCCATAGACATAGTCGTCCAGCACCTTGTGGAAGTGCCGGATGCGGAGTTCCTGGTCGCCGACCCAGAGGCCGGGGAAGGCATCGCTGTGCATGCCCTTCTGCACCGTCGGCAGGTTGAAGGCGTCCTGATCGAGCACCTGCCCGATCGAGCGGTCGCCATGCTTGAACTGCCTGTGCTTCGGACGCTCGGGCCATTCCTCGCCCTCGGGCACCAGCTCGAGCATCCAGATGTCGTACAACATCTTGTCAGGATCGGTCGGATGCGGCCGCTGCCGGAACATCATCACGTCGTCGGCATGGACGTTGAGCGAGACGTTCGGGAAGATCGTGTAATGATAGTCGTCGGTCAGCTGGTCGTCGTTGAGCCGCGAATAATCCTTGCCCTGCGCAGCACCATGCTCGCGCTTGAACAGCTGGACGTCGCGGCGGATGTCGCTGACCCGGCCTTCATAGTCGGCCGGATCCATGCCCGCCTTGACCATGATCTCGTAGATCGCCGGCGGGATCGACGAGGGCAGCGCGACCCGGCCCGACACGCAGGCGAAGGGGACGAGGTAGCGGCTGTGCCGTTCGTAGACGTCGATCTGCGCGTTGGTGTCGTCGAGATACCATTGCAGCTGCGGATGGATGCCCTGGACGTGATAGACCTCACTGAAGGCGTCGACGCTGGCCTTCCAGTTGCAGTCCCATTCGACGGTGACGTCGCGGGTCCAGGCCATCCGCTCGATATGATAGGGGTCGAGATGCTGCTGCATCGGCGCCAGGAAATCGGCGAGCGGCCCGACGTCGGGGTTGAGCGAGAACCAGACGAAGCTGCCCCATTCCTCGCACGGATAGGAGGGCAGCTTCATCCCCGGAGGCCCGCCCTGCGGGAAGGTGTCGAGATCCGGGATGCGGGTGATGCAGCCGTCGAGGCCATAGGTCCAGTGATGGTACATGCACCGGAAGTCCTCGGCATTGCCGAGACCTTCGGGCCGCAACTTGTTGCCGCGATGGAGGCAGACATTGGGAAAGGCGCGGACCGACCCGTCCTGCTGGCGGACGATCAGCACGCTCTCCTTGCCGATGTCGGTGCAGATGTAATCCCCCGGCTCCCGGATGTCGCAGGATCGGCCGCCGAGCAGCCAGACCTTGGTCCACACCCGGTCCCATTCGAGCTTCATGAACTCGGCCGAGGTGTAGCGGCCTGCCGGGATGACGTCGTAGCCGAGGTCGGGATCCTCGGCCTTCCACGCGGGCGTGCCGTCGGGCCAGTCCTGCGGATTGACCCGGATCACGTCGACCTTGCGCTTCACGTCCATCGCGCGCGGCCCCTCAGAAATGCGTCCGGTTGGTGAATGCACCGTCGACGACGAGGTGCGATCCGTTGCACCAGCTCGCCGCCGGGCTGGCGAGGAAGACGACGCAGCGGGCGATCTCCTCGGGCGTACCGAGCCGGCCGGCGGGCTGCTGGCGCAGCTGCGACTGGTAGAATTTCTCCATCGTGCCCTTGATCATGTCCCAATTGCCGCCCTCGAACTCGACCGGGCCGGGGGAGACGACATTGACGCGGATGCCGTCCTTGCCGTGGAACAGCGCGAGCTGCTTGCCCCAGGTGACGAGCGAGGCCTTCATCGCGTTGTAGGGCTGCGGACCGCCCATCGCCTCGCCGGCCGAAGTGGTGGCGATCAGCACGATCGAACCCGACTTCTGCTCGGTCATGGTCGGCAGCACCGCGTCGACCGCGCGCACCGGGCCCATCACGTCGACCTCGAAGGCGTTGTTCCAATATTTCTCGCTGCCCAGGCCACCGCCGGCCGAAGTGATCGGGATCAGGATGTCGCACCCTTCGAGCGCCTCGACCGCCCAGGCCAGCCATGCCTTGTAATCGTCGGCCTTCTTCACATTCGCGGCCTTGCCGACGACCTTGGTGCCGTAGCGCTTGAGGCTCGCCACCGCATCCTTGACGCCGTCCTCGGACCGGGCCGTGATCGCCAGGTCGCAACCCTCGCGCGCGAGCGTCTCCGCCACCGCCATGCCGATGCCGCGCGCGGCGCCGACGACGATCGCCTTCTTGCCCTGCAAACCGAGATCCACCTTCACCTCTCCGCCTGTCGCCGGGTCCCCGGCCTCCCCCTTCTTCTGCACCGCCTCCACGACCGGAGCAAGATGAAAACATGCATGAATGTTTTTTATTCGGGGCGAACTATCGGCATATCATCGGGTGTCCGCTGTGCTATGGACAGGCTGCAAAGGCTGCTTGACAGCCCCTATGAAAAACAAACATGATTGTTTCTTGAGCAAGGATCGAAGTTCATGGCGTTGGCAGCTGTACGTTCCGGTTCCCCCGCCCGCCAGCCGCGCGAACGCGGCCAGGGCGGCCAGACCCAGCAGTCGCTGAAGAGCGCGCAGACGCGCGCCAGGCTGATTGACGCGACCATCCGCTGCATCGTGAAAGTCGGCTATGCCAATACCACCACCCCGCAGGTCGCCGCCGAGGCGGGCCTGTCGCGCGGCGCGATGCTCCACCATTTCGAGAACGGTTCCGCGCTGATCAAGGCGGCGATCGTCGAGCTGCACGAGAAGCGCCTGCGCGCCTTCCGCCGCGCGGCCGACACGGAGAACCACGACGTCGACGCGCTGGTCCGCGCCTATTGGCGGCAGGTCCAGAAGCCCGCCTTCATCGCCTTCCACGAACTCGCGCTGGCCGCGCGCACCCATGCCGATCTCGCCAAGATCCTGCAGCCGCTGCAGGTCGAGTATCGCGAGCGCTTCAACGCGCAGGCGGTCGCGCTCTTCCCCGAATGGCAGGGCAATCGCGAACGCTTCGACCTCGCCATGACGCTGTCGCAGACCATGCTGGAAGGCATGGCGATCAACGTGCTGACCGGGGCGATGGCCGAGGCGATGGTCGAGCCGATGCTCGCCCTGCTCGAGGACCAGATCCGGGCGATGAACCCGAACCTGTCCAAGGCCTAGCCCGTTTGCGGAAGGCCCCAGCGAATGCCTCGGCGGAGCAGCTCGGCGAAGACCGGGTAATTCCACGAGCAGCGTTGGGGATGCGGCCAGAAATCGGCCAGCGGGCGCAGATCATAATGGCCTCGGCAATGGCCGAGCGTGAGGTAGAGGATCGCACCATCGCCCACCCGCCGCTCATAGAGCACCGGCACCTGCGGTTCGTCCCACTCCGAGTCCCGGAACTCGGGGCAGGAGCCGGTGAAGCTGGTGTGCAGCAGCACGTCGATAGCGGCGGTGCGGTGAGTCAGGTAGAGTTCGTCCTCGACGCGGAAATCGCGCAGGCCTGCGGTCATGACATGGTCGCCGCGCGTCACGGAGACCTTGAACGGCGCGATCGGCGGATGGCCGGCGAAACGCGTCCCGAGCAGGCCGGTGAAGACCGGGGCCGCATCGGGCGTGTCGACCACACCGTCAGAACCGAAGCGCAACGTCGCGTTGGTGCCGTGCAGCGCCAGCCAGCGTCCGCCCCGCGCCAGGAACGCGGCGACCGCCTCGGTCTGCACCGCATCGGGCAGCAGGTCGCAGGTGTAGGTGATCAGCAGGTCCGCCGCGGCGAGGCTCGCGAGGTCGCCATAGTCCGACGCCACCGAGGTCCGGACCTCGGGCAGTTCCGCCAGCAGCTTCAGCAACTCGAGACGTGCAAAGTCGATGTCATGAAATTTTCCCGCCGCGATCAGATGAGCCTTCATGCCCTCGCCTCCCACATGTGCATGCGCATGAGGCTATGCCCCCCGCCGATGCTGGCAAGGGGGCATGTCGCATGAGCGGCCGCCTGCAGGGACCGCTGGCCGGCGTCCGGGTGATCGACTGCACCAGCGTGCTGATGGGCCCTTATGCCACGCAGATCATGGCCGATCTGGGTGCCGACGTGATAAAGGTCGAGAGTCCCGACGGCGACACCACCCGCTATCTGCCGCCCGGCCCCGACGCGACGCGCGGCGGCATGTTCCTGAACGTCAATCGTGGCAAGCGCAGCCTGGCGCTCGACCTCAAGCAGCCCGAGGCGCGCGCGGCGCTGGTCAGGCTGGTCGAGGGCGCCGACGTGTTCGTCCATTCGATGCGGCCCGGCGCGATCGCGCGGCTCGGGCTCGACTATGCGTCGCTCAAGGACGTCAATCCGGGGCTGATCTACACCAACCTCTACGGCTTCGCGCGGAACGGCCCCTATCGCGACTATCCCGCCTATGACGACATCGTCCAGGCGGCGTCGGGCCTGGTCGACCTGCAGGCGCGGCTGTCGGGCGGCGAGCCGACCTATCTGGCCACCGTCGTCGCCGACAAGGTGACCGGGCTGACCGGTCTCTATGCGATCATCGCGGCGCTGTTCGCCCGCGAACGCACCGGCCTGGGCCAGGAGGTCGAGGTGCCGATGTTCGAGACGCTGGTCTCCTTCACGATGATCGAGCATCTGTGCGGGTCGCTGTTCGATCCGCCGCAGGGGCCGCCCGAATATCCACGCGTCACCGCCGCCGCCCGCCGCCCGTACAAGACGAAGGACGGCCATATCGGCGTGATGATCTACAACGACAAGCATTGGCGGAACTTCTTCCACGCGATCGGCGATCCCGAATGGACGCGCGATCCGATGTTCGCGTCGATGCGCAGCCGTACCCAGAATATCGGCACGGTCCTGCACAGGCTGGCCGAGGTGATCGAGGAACGCACCACCGCCGAATGGCTCGACCTGTTCCGCGTCGCCGAGGTTCCGGCGATGGCGATCGCGACCCCGACCGATCTGCTCCACGACGAACATCTCGAGGCGACCGGCTTCTGGAACGAGCGCGACAGCGAGTTCGGCAAGCTGCGCTTCCCCGGCATCCCGACGAGCTTTTCCGCGACGCCGGGCGCGATCGGCGATCCCGGCCCGGCGCTGGGCGCCGACAGCCGCGCGATCCTGGAGGAAGCCGGCTTCGACGCGGCGGCGATCGACGGCCTGATCGCCGGCGCCAACCGGGTGCCGGCATGAGCGGAGGCGAGACCGGCCCCGAGCGCCACTGGCGCGCGGCGCTCGCCGACGGCCGCTTCCTGCTTCAGCGCGCCCGCGCCAGCGGCACCGTCTTCTTCCCGCCTCGGCTGATGGAGCCGGGCAGCGGCGACGCCGAATGGGACTGGATCGAGGCGAGCGGCATGGGCACCGTCCACGCCGTCACCGTGATCCACCCGAAGCCGCCCGAGACGCCCCGTGCCATCGTGCTGGTCGATCTCGACGAAGATGTCCGGCTGATGAGCGAGGTCGAGGGGATCGCCGCCGGGGATATCGCGATCGGGCTGAGGGTGCGGGCGCGGATCGGCGAGCGCGACGGCGCGGCGCTGCTCCTGTTCGACGCGGCGGCCTGACCATGGGCGGCAGCTTTCCGCGCGCGGCCACCGCGATCGCCGGCGTCGCCACCTTCGGTGTGGGCGAATGCCCCGGCTGGACGACGCTGGAGATGGCCGCCCGGGCCGGGCAGCTCGCGATCGCCGATGCGGGGATGCGGATGGGGGAGGTGGATGCGCTGTTCATCTGCCTGCCCGACGATATCCTCGCCGGGCTGAGCTTCGCCGAATATCTCGGCCTCTCGCCGCGTTTCACCGATTGCAACCGCACCGGCGGCTCGGCCTTCATGAGCCATGTCGCGACCGCCGCGACGATGCTGGCGGCGGGCTATATCGACACCGCGCTGATCGCCTATGGGTCGAACCAGCGCAGCGCGGGCGGCAAGCTGTCGACCCCGGTCGGCAGCAATGGCTGGGAGGCGCCCTACAAGCCGCTCTTCCCCGTCTCCTCCTATGCGCTGGCGGCGTCGCGCCACTTCCACGAGTTCGGCACGACGCGCCGCCAGCTGGCCGAGGTCGCGGTCGCGGCGCGCGCCTGGGCGAACACCAATGCCGAGGCCTTCGCCAAGGGGCCTCTCGGCATCGACGAGGTGCTGGCCGCGCGGATGCTGTCGAGCCCGATCTCGGTCAAGGATTGCTGCCTCGTCACCGACGGCGCCGCCGCGATCGTGATGACGCGAACCGACCGCGCGCGCGACTGCCCGGTGCCGCCCGTCCCGGTGCTCGCCGCCGCCGCCGCGACATGGCACAACGCGATCTCGCAGATGGCCGATCTGACGACCACCGCCGCCGCCGAGTCCGGTCCGCGCGCCTATGCGATGGCGGGAATCGCGCCCGGCGATGTCGACGTCGTCCAGCTCTACGACGCCTTCACGATCAACACGATCCTGTTCCTCGAGGATCTCGGCTTCTGCCCCAAAGGCGAAGGCGGACGCTTCGTCGAGGACGGCGCGATCGGGCCGGGCGGGCGGCTGCCGGTGAACACCAATGGCGGCGGGCTGTCCTGCTGCCACCCCGGCATGTACGGCCTGTTCGCGATCGTCGAGGCGGCGCGGCAGGTCCGAGGCCAGGCGGCCAACCAGATCGCCGATGTCGAGATCGCCCTCGCCCATGGCAATGGCGGCGTGCTGTCGAGCCAGGCGACGGTGATCCTGGGATCCACCGCGACGATCTGAAAAGCCTCCGCGATCGGGCTCCGGAGTACGCCGCCGCCGGGTGGAAAGAAAAAGGGCCGGCCCGAAGGCCGACCCCAATTCTCGCGTCATCGACGGATCGATGACATCGCCGCTTACATGCCGGCGCCGAAGGTGATTTCGACGCGACGGTTCTGCGGTTCGCGGACGCCATCGGCGGTGTCGACCAGCGGACGNGACTTGTCGGCGTGGCCGGCAAGCTGGACGCGGGCCTGGCCGGTCGTCGCATAGGCGTTGGCCGCATTGTCGAGGATCGACGCAGCTTCCGCCGTGATATCCGACTTGTCCCAGTCGAAGAACACGATGAACGGACCCGGGGCCTCAACCACCGGCGGCGGCGGAGGCGGCGGCGGGGGCGGAGGCGGCGGGGGCGGAGGCGGCGGCGGGGGCGGCGGCGGAGCGGCCGGCGCGCCGAGGTTGTAGACGAGGCTCACCAGCGCGCTGTGCGAACGCCACTTCGCGTCGTAGCGAGCGCCCGCCGCATCGAGCGGCCGCACCTTGGTGATGTTGTAGTAGCGATATTTCAGGCCGACATCGACATTGCTGCTGACCGCGTAGCGGACGCCGGCGATGGCCTGCCAGGCGAAGCGCTTGGAGACATCGTAATCGATGAAATCGCCGCCCGAGACATTATAGTTCTGGAGCTTCAGCGTGGCTATGCCCGCGCCGCCGCCCGCATAGGCGGAGAAGCCGTCCTCGTCGCCGAAATCGAGCAGGGCGTTGACCATCACGCCGAACGCGACGCTCTTGCCCGACGCGTCCGGATAGACGCCGGGAGGCGCTCCGGCGCCGCCGGGCCCAGCCGGGGTCCGCGACGGGCCCGTGGTGATGCTCTTCACGCGGCTGCGCTTGTAGGCGATCTCTTCCTCGAGCCGGAACATGCCGAAGTCATAACCGAGGATCGCATCGACATCGTAACCGAGCTTGTTGTCGACCGTCGTGCGACCACCCGGCGACAACGGCGATGGGCCGACGTCGAACTTGGTGTCTTGCGGCTGCATCACGCCGCCTTCGACGCCGACATACCAGCTGTTGTCGCGCGCGAAGGCCGGCGCCGCGAGCGCGGTCGCGGCAAGTGCTGCCAATAGAGTTAGTTTCCTCATGTCGTTCCCCTGTTCAACATGTCCGACCGGACATGGGTTCACCCGAAACTGCAACAGTCCGGTGACTGATCCCGAAACAGGGCCTCGAACCAAATAGACGTTTCGGCCGCGCATCGGAGTTCCGAACGGGCGGTAAACGATGCGATCGCGATCCGGTTTCCTCCTTTTGGCTTAATCCGCGGAACGGTTCGCGACCGTTGCATGAAAGCAACATTCCCAAACACCCGCTCCCGCACCTCAGGACGGGACCCGTCCCTCCGCATAGGCGCGGACAGCCTCGCGCTCCGCCGCCGAGCCCAGCGTCTCCTCGCCATAGGCGCGGCCGAAGCTGAGGCTTTCATGGATCGGTGCGTCCGCCGCGAAATCGTGGAGCGCGAGGGCGCGGCGCACCGTGTCGCGGTCGAACCCCGCGATCGTCCGGGCCACCGCCAGCGCACGGGCCTGCAACGCGCCGCCCGGGACGACTTCGGAGACCAGCCCGAGATCGAACGCACGCCGTGCACCGATCGTCTCGCCGGTCAGGATCATGGCGAGCGCGGTCGCGCGCGGGACGGCGCGCGCCAGCCGCTGCACGCCGCCCGCGAAGGCGAACAGGCCGCGCTTCACCTCGGCCAGCCCGAACGTCGCATGGTCGGCGGCGATGACGATGTCGGCGGCCAGCGCGATCTCGAACCCGCCGGCGACCGCCGCGCCGTTGATCGCGACGACCAGCGGCTTGGTCCGCCGCCGCTCGGTAAGCCCGGCGAAACCCCGGCCTGGGATCAACCCCTGACCCGCCCCGCGCTCGGCCGCCTCCTTCAGGTCCATACCCGCGCAGAAGGCGCGGTCGCCGGATCCGGTCAGCAGCAGCACGTGGACGGCGGGATCGCGTTCGGCAGCGTCCACCACGGCGTCGATCGCGGCTGACGCGGCGGCGTCGAGCGCATTGCTGCGCGCTTCCCGATCGATGCGGATCGACCGGACGGCGCCATGGTCCTCCACCGCGACGGCAGACCGCTCAGCCATGCGCCGCCCCGTCCGCGCTGCCCCAGGTCGGCAGCGCTTCGGGGAAGTCGGCGGGCAACGGCCTGTCATAGGCGCGGTTGCGGTCGCGATGGCCCAGGATGCCGGGATAGTCCGCCGCATCGACATAATAGAGGAAACCGATGATCCGCTCCCCGAAGCGCCACCCGGCCGGGGTGCGGACATAGCGGTCGCGGTAACGCAGGCCCGCCACCATCATCCGGTCGCGCCGCCACAATTCGGCATGGCCCGAGACGCGGCCGGTGGCCCAAAGGGTGCCGGTACCGGGGTCCCCCTCCGAAAGGTCGATCAGGATGTCGTGCATATAATGCGCACCCGGCCCGAGCACCGAGAAGCGCTGACGATATTGCGCCATGATCGCGTCGATGCCGCGCGCCTCCATCACCCCGTCCTCCGAGGCTACCCGCGCGTCGTCGGCAAACAGCGCGGCGATCGCGGGGAGGTCGCGATCGTCGATGGTGAAGCAATAGGCCGCGATCAGCCGCCGTATCGCGGCTTCCGCCTCCAGCCTGACGATCCTCGCCTCAAGGTCCATGGCACCCTCACAATAAAATCAGCATTGCTGCTTTTATTGTCTCGACTATGGCGACAAGGCCCGACGTTGCCAATGGCCTTCGTCACCATCGGCCAAAGCCTCAGAAACCGAAGTCGCCGAGACCGGGATGATCGTCCGGGCGCCGGCCGAGCGGCCAGTGGAACTTGCGTTCGCTCTCCCGGATCGGGCTGTCGTTGATGCTGGCGACCCGCCGCCGCATCAATCCGTCCGGGTCGAACTCCCACAGCTCGTTGCCGTAGGAGCGAAACCAGGTGCCGCTGTCGTCATGCCATTCATAGGCGAAGCGCACCGCGACCCGGTTGCCGCGAAAGCCCCACAATTCCTTGATCAGCCGATAGTCGAGCTCGCGCGCCCATTTACGGGCCAGGAAGGCGATGATGGCCTCCCTTCCCTGCAGGAACTCGGCGCGGTTGCGCCAGTGGCAATCGGGCGTATAGGCCAGCGCGACCCGGCCGGGATCGCGGCTGTTCCAGCCATCCTCGGCAAGCCTGACCTTGAGCGCGGCGTCCTCCTCGGTGAGGAAGGGCGGCAATGGCGGGCGCTGCTTGTCCATGATCATATCTTTCCTTGGAGGTCGAGGGTCGCCCGCAACCGGGCATTCTCGTTCTCGAGCGCCGCGATCCGTTCCTGGACGGGTACCAGCACGCTCGCAAGCTCGGCTTCGGTGAAGCGGGGCGTGATGTGCTGGGGGCAATTCCAGTCGAAGGCTTCGAGGCGAAGGCGGAATATCCGCTCCGGACGCCCCTTGCCTGCCGGATCGCCCACCAGCGCCGCAAGCCCGGGATCGGCATCAAGCGCGACGATCTCCACATGCGCGTAGATCTTGAGCCTCGCGCGACGCGGATAATCGACGAGGATCAGGCAGGCGCGGTCGTCGGCCGCGACATTCCCCACGCTGATATATTGCCGGTTGCCGCGATAGTCGGCGAAGGCGAGCGTCCGGTCGTCGATCGCCTTGACGAAACCCCGAGGACCACCGCGATGCTGGACATAGGGCCACCCGGTCTCGGACACCGTCGCCATGTAGAAACTGTCGCGCGCGGCGATGAAGGCCATCTCGCGTTCGGTGAAGCGGTCGAACGAGCGGTCGCTCTCGAAACCCTCCCACAGTCCCGCACTGCCCATCTGCGCCTGGGCGGCGCGCACGCTTGCCGTCGTGGCGACGTCGAGAAAGCCGTAGGCCATTTCTTCAAGCTCCTTCCAACGCATTTGCTGCGGTCGGAAGGAGAGTGTCACCTCTCACACGAAATTATAATCTGCTATGATCGAGATTATTTCTCTCATATTATGGGATAATGGACCGGTTCGAAGCCATGGCGATCCTGTTGCTGACGGTGGAAAAGGGAAGCTTCACCGGCGCCGCCAAGGCGCTCGGCATGCCGCTGGCGACGGTCAGCCGCAAGGTCGCCGAACTGGAGCAGCATCTGGGCGCGCGGCTGCTCGTCCGCTCGACGCGCCGGCTGGCCCTGACCGACGCGGGCAGCGCCTATGTCGTCGCGGCGAAGCGCATCCTCGCGGAGGTCGAGGAGGCCGAACGCTCGGCGTCGGGCGAATATGAGGCGCCGCGCGGCGAATTGGTGCTGACGGCGCCGATCCTGTTCGGCCGCCTCCACATCCTGCCGATCGTCACCGACTTCCTGTCCGCCTATCCCGACATCAACGTCCGGCTGCTGCTGTCGGACCGCAACCTTCATCTGATCGAGGATCATGTCGACCTCGCGGTGAGGATAGGCTTTCTCCCGGACAGCAGCCTGATCGCCACCCGCGTCGGGACGATGCGGACGGTGCTGTGCGCCAGTCCCACGCTGCTCGCGACGCTCGGCCCGCCGCGCCGTCCCGCAGATCTCGCGGCGATGCCCTGCGTCAGCTTCGACATGCAGGCGGAGACGCCGGCCTGGCGCTTCGGCCGCACCGACGGGCAGGGCGTCGAGGAGGTGCTCCTGGTGCCGCGGCTGGCGGTCTCCACCGCCGAGGCGGCGGTCGAGGCAGCGATCGAGGGCGTCGGCGTGACGCGGGTCCTGCACTATCAATGCGCCGCGGCGGTCGAGGCGGGCAGGCTGGAGATCATCCTCGCGACGTTCGAGAATCCGCCTTTGCCGGTCAGCCTGATCCACGCCGCGCGCGGCGCCTTGCCGCTCAAGACCCGCATGTTTCTCGACTTCGCCGCGACGAAGCTGCGCCAGCGCCTTTCGGGCGCGTAAAAGCCGCCGTCGGCGGCGCATCGCGCAGGCCGACGACGCCTCCGGACATCAGGCGGCGGCGGACAAGCCGCCGACCTCGATCGCCTCGACCCTCGACAGCGCCTGGTTGATCGTCGCCTCACGCTGCTCGGCCCCGAGGGCGAGACCTTCGGCGACGATGCTTTCGATATCGGTGATGCCGATGAAGCCGAGCATCCCGCGCAGATGGCTTTCGGCGTGCTCGATGCCCGCGCCGGGGCTGCCTTCGGAATAGATGCCGCCCCGCGACAGCGCCAGGATCGCGCGCTTGCCCCCGGCCAGCCCTTCGACGCCGTCCGCGCCGTAGCGGAAGGTCCGTCCTGCCACCAGGATATGGTCGAACCAGGCCTTGAGCTGGGTCGGAAGGCCGAAATTATACATCGGCGCGCCGATCACGAGGATGTCGGCGGCCAGGAACTGTTCGATCACGGCGACGGCCTCCCCGGTCGCGAAACCGCCGAGCGTGATGTGGGGCAGCGGCGCGGCGGCAAGGTCGCGATAGTCGACCTCCAGCCCGGGATGGATCGCCTTCAGGCGTTCGACCGCCGCCGCCGACACCAGCCGGCTGGCCGAGCTGTCGCCCTGGATCGAGGAATCGAGATGGAGAAGTTTCATGAGGGGGGCTATCCAAATCCGTCTATGACCCCACCTAGCTAGGGGGCCCGGCCCGACCGGCCAAGAACGCATATTTTTGGGACCTAGTCATATGGATATGACCACCACCGTGCTGGCCCATGGCGATTGCCTGCGGGTCAGCGAACTGCTCGGCCGCATCGGCGATCGCTGGACGCTGCCCGTCGTGGTTGCCCTCCATGACGGCCCGCTGCGGTTCAACCAGATGCGCCGCGCGGTGACGGGCATCTCCCAGCAGATGCTGACCCGGACCCTGCGGGCGTTGGAGCGTGACGGGATGGTCGATCGCACGGTTCACCCGACCGTGCCGCCGCAGGTCGAATATGCGTTGACCCCGCTCGGCCGTTCGCTGGCCGCCGAAGGGCTGCGGCTTGGCGGATGGGTCCGCGACAATATGCAGCGGATCGACGACAACCGGTCCCGATTCGACCGCCGTCAGCAGGATTGAAACCGGGCTCGGCCCGTGGTGGAGTCGGATCGCCGCGGCGCTGCGAGGTCAGGCCGCCGCGCGGCCACCGGCTTCGGACAGGAACCCCTCGATGGCCGCAATGGCGGCGGCGCGGGCCGCTTCGGAGGGTTCGGCCCCCATCTTCTGCGCCTCGACCCCGACGACGGCCTGCACGATCACCGGTTGCCTCCGCGGCGAGCGCGAGAGGCCGAGCGGCTCGCGCACGCTATAATGGTCGCCCCTGTGGTTGAGGACGTCGAGCTTGCTCTCGTCGATGAACTGCCCCGTCGCCTCGTCGGCGACACGTGCGCCGGCCTCCCAGCTGTCCCACAGGCCTTTCACCACCGCCAGATATTCGTCGGCGACCTGATAGCGCAGCTCGTGCGGCGGCAGGTCGCGGCCGAAATTCTCGGCGACGCCGGGCTGGCCGGTGGTGACGACGTTCCACCCGGCCCGTCCGCCGCTGATCCGATCGACGGTGCCGATCGCGCGCGCCAGATTATAGGGCTCGGTGAAGATCGAGGAAACCGTCGCGATCAGCCCGATCCTGCTGGTGGTGGCGCTGAGCGCGCCGAGCAGGGTCGTCGGCTCAAGCCCGAAGATGAAATTGGGATTGCCCCTGACCGACGACACCGGGGAATCGGCCAAGAAGACGAAATCGAGTTTCCCGCGCTCGGCGGTCCTGGCGATGTCGAGCAAGGCGCCAAAATCCTCGGCGTCGGTGATCGCGCCGGGGATGCGCCATCCCGCGACATGATTGCCCGCCGCCGCGACGAAGACGCCGAGATGGAGCGGGGTCGCCTGGTTGTTCCATGTCCATGGCTTCCCTCCCCTCAGGCCCTGTGCATGTCCCAGGGCGTCTTCCCGTCCGGGAGTGTCGGTCGGCGGGTGATGGTGTCGAGGGGGATGCCGGCCTCGAAGTCGGCGATCATGNNNCGACGCCGTCGACGTCGAAGACGTCGTACTGGAGCTCGACCTTGGTGCCGTCGGGATCGCGATAGTACATCGAGATGGTCGGGCCGTGGTTGATCGTCTAGAAGGGTAGGATCCCCTCGGCCTCGAGCCGGCGATAGGTGGCGAGCAGGGCGCCGAGGTCCGCATAGGTGAAGGCGATGTGCTCGGGACCGGCATTGGCCATGTCCTGATCCTTGAGGTCGGGCATGTTGATGATGCCGCTGCGGTGGTGCTCGTCGTCATAGGTCATGAAGCTGAGCTGCGCATTCTCGTAGGAGGGCTGCGCGTCGAGCACGCTCGACCACCACGCCTTGCTCGCCTCGAAGCGCGGCGTCCGGATCACCACATGCGCCAGCTTCGACGGCTTCACCGGCTCCGGATATGTGGCGGAAAGGTCACGTGCGACCAGGGTGGCCATGTTCTTGAATCC
Source organism: Sphingomonas sp. Root720 (assembly GCF_001428605.1). GTDB lineage: Bacteria > Pseudomonadota > Alphaproteobacteria > Sphingomonadales > Sphingomonadaceae > Rhizorhabdus. The sequence goes on along the minus strand of NZ_LMID01000011.1, from coordinate 629,521 downwards.
TTGCAGGAGGTGTGGGGCAGTGGCTCAGCCGACCGCTTCGGCGCGCGGGGCGGGCGTCGCCGCCGGATGCTCGGCCTGTTCGGCGGCGATCATCCGGTCGAGGGTACGGCGCAGTTCGACCGCACCGACGTCGGCCTGCAACAGCGCCGGCTTCATCGACCAGAATTCCCGCTCGCCCATCGCTTCCTGGACGGCGTGGAGCATCACCTCGTCCTCATGGACGAAGGCATATTCGGTGCCCGTCCGGATGCCGTCGTCCAGCGCATCGTTCCCGGTCTCGAAATTGCGGCAGATCGCCCAGAAATAATGGGTCGTGGTTTCCGTCTCGGGGGTCAGCAGATGGGCGTTCTTGGTCTCCAGCCCCTCCTCGCGCGGGCGGCCGTGCAGGACCACGCCGGTGTTATTGCGCACGAAGGACGGCGCGTTCCAGCCGCCCTCGACCCAATGGTCCATCGTCCCTTCATAATCGTCGCGGGTCATCCGCCACATCATGTCGAAGATGTTCGGCGGCGCGCCGTCGGTGCCGTAGCGATTGGCCCAGATCGTACCGTCGGGATCCTTGACCAGCTCGGTCTTCGCGCGGCGCACCATGTCGCACGCCAGCGAGTCGTGATGGACCATGTGCAGATGCGCCTCGTCCATCAGATTGTCGTTGATGTAGCGGTAGTTCGCCCGCACGTGCAGCACGCCCTTCACCGTCCGGTAGTCCGGATCGTCGAGGAACTCGAAGTCGGGGATCATCGACAGGTCGACCCGCGCGGGATCACCCATCCAGATCCAGGCGGCGCCGAGCCGCTCGGTGATCGGATAGCTGCGCAGGCGCGCACCGGCCGGGATGCGGCCGTCACCATCGGGATTGAAGACGCAGCGGCCTTCGCCGTTGAAGCGCAGCCCGTGATAGGGGCACTCGACCGCGCCATCGACGAGCTTGCCGAGATGGAGCGGCGCGAAGCGGTGCGGACAGGTGTTGCCGGTGGCGACGAGATCGCCATACGCGTTCCGGTAGAGCAGGACCTGCTCGTTCAGGATCTTGCGGGTCAGCAGGTTGTCGGAGACCTCGTCCGACCAGGCCGCCACATACCAAGCGTTGCGCAGGAACACCATCCCGACTCTCCCTCGTCACCGGGCCGCCCTTTCGCGGCGGCCATTTCGATTTGACCTATTTCATCAATTTGAACATAAACGTCAAAAAGGTCAACGATGCTTTTTCGGGGCGTTGGCGCGCCGGAGGAGAGGAACGAGAAAGAAGCCCCCATGAAGATCGTCACCGTCCAGGACGGAAACCGCGTCGGCTATGGCGTCGTCGAGGGCGAGGAGATCATCGACGTCTCCTCCGCCCCGCAGGCGCCACCGCACGTCCGCGCCCTGCTCGACCAGCATGGCGGCGACCCGGGACGAGATCGCCGATCCGCATGCCCTGCGCCTGACCACCCATGTCAACGGCGAGCTTCGCCAGACCGCGTCGACGGGGGACATGATCGCGCGCATCGGCGACATGATCGAGGAACTGACCAGCGCCTTCACGCTCGAACCGGGGGATATACTTTCCACCGGCACACCCGCCGGGGTTGGCGGCCTGATGGACCCGCCCTGCTACATGAAGGCCAGCGACGTTGTGCGGGTCGAGATCGAGGGGCTGGGCCACATCGAGAATCGGGTGGAGTTGCAGCCGGAGCCGATTCGCCCCACGGTGCCGGGCTATTCCTGACGGAGCGCCGGGCCGGGGGGAAAATGTCCGTCCGGTCGGACTTTTAATACACGCCAAGCTTGTTATGCCTTCGGGCAAGAGGCCGACAAAGGAATTGCACATGGCGAGGGCGCCCTATCGATCCGCGACCATCACCGACGGCATCGTCCGCACCACGACGCGCAGCTTCCTCCACGCGCTGGGGCAGGACGACGAGGACATCGCCCGGCCGCATATCGGCGTGATCCACACCGGCGGGGAGATGAGCCCCTGCAACCTGACTCTCCAGGCGCAGGCGCAGCACGCCAAGACCGGTATCTACGCGCATGGCGGGACGCCGCACGAATGCCCGGTGGTGTCGGTGTCCGACGGGCTGTCCGTCGCCCATTCTGGGATGCGCTTCTCGCTGATCTCACGCGACCTGATCGCCGATAGCGTCGAGGCGACGGTGCGGGGCCATCAATGGGACGGCATCTTCGGCATCGGCGGCTGCGACAAGAACATCCCGGGCATCATCATGGGCATGGTCCGCTGCAACGTGCCGTCGGTGTTCCTCTATGGCGGCTCCGCCCTGCCCGGCCAGCGGCACGGCAAGGACGTCAACATCGTCGACACCTATGAGATGATCGGCAAGGTGCTGGCCGGGACCGAACCGGTCGAGGAGTTGGAGGAACTGGCCAAGGCGTGCCTGCCCACGGCGGGCTCCTGCGCGGGCCAATATACCGCCAATACGATGGGCATGGTGTCCGAGGCGCTCGGCCTGGCGCTGCTCGGATCGTCGATGGTCCCGGCGGTCTTTTCCGAGCGCGCGCCGCTCGCCCGGCGCAGCGCCAAGGCGCTGATGGCCGGCGTGCTGGCCGACGCACCGCTGCCGCGCGACATCGTCACCCGCCGCTCGATCGAGAATGCCTGCGCGCTGGTCGCTGCCACCGGCGGCTCGACCAACGCCGCGCTGCACCTGCCCGCCATCGCACATGAGGCAGGGTTCGCCTTCACCATGGATGACGTCGCCGAGGTGTTCGCACGCACCCCGCTGATCGCCGACCTGAAGCCGGGCGGCCGCTATCTGGCGCGCGACGTCTTCTATGCGGGCGGCGCGCCGGTGATCCTGAAGGCGCTGCTCGAGGGCGGCTACCTCCACGGCGACGGCCTGACCGTCACCGGCCGCACGATCGGCGAGGAACTGCAGATGGCGCGCGACCCCGATGGGGACGTGGTGCGGAGCGTGGCCGATGCGATCGCGCCGACCGGCGGGGTCGTCGTGCTCAAGGGCAGCCTCGCGCCCGACGGTGCGCTGCTCAAGGTCGCGGGCCTCAAGACGCTCCAGCATCGCGGGCCCGCGCGGGTTTTCGAATCGGAGGAACATTGCCTCGAGGCGATCAAGGCTCTCGCCTATGCGCCCGGCGACGTGATCGTGATCCGCAACGAGGGACCGCGCGGCGGGCCGGGCATGCGCGAGATGCTGGGCATCACCGCGCTGATCTACGGCCAGGGCAATGGCGAGAAGGTCGCGCTGGTCACCGACGGCCGCTTCTCGGGCGCGACGCGCGGCCTGTGCATCGGCTATGTCTGCCCCGAAGCGGCCGACGACGGCCCGATCGCCTTCATCCGCGATGGCGACGTCATAGCGATAGACGCCCGCGCCGGCGAACAGACGCTCCACATCGAGGTGGACGCCGCCGAGCTGCAGGCGCGCCGCGCGGCGACGCCGCCCAGGGCCGAGCGCCGCCTCGGTGGCCTGCTGGAGAAATATCGCGCGACGGTCGGCTCCGCCCATCTCGGCGCCGTGACCCATTCGGGCGGCGTCGTCTGGGAACGCGACCAGTGACCCGCCTGGGCTTCGCCGGGCTGGGCGACATCGGCGGTCCGATGGCCGAACGACTGCTGGAGCATAGCGGTCAGCTCCATGTGTGGAACCGCACCGCCGCGAAGGCCGAGGCCGTGCTGTCACAGGGCGCCGTCTGGATGGCGTCACCCGCCGCCCTGGCCGATCGGTGCGACGTCGTCGGCATGTGCCTGACCAGCGACGACGCGGTCGAGGATCTGGTGTTCGGGAGCGAAGGCCTGCTGGGCGCCCGCTCCGGACACCGGCCGACGATCGTCAACCTCTCGACCGGATCGGCCGAGCGCAACCGGCGCTTCGCCGAACGGGCCGAGGCGTTGGACGCGCGCTGGGTCGATGCCCCGGTCTCGGGCGGCCCTGCCGCCGCGCGCAAGGGCATGCTGACGATCTTCCTCGGCGGCCGCGACGACGCCATCGTGGCTGCGGCGCCGCTGCTCGACGCGCTGTCGGCCCACCGGTCGCACATGGGACCCGCCGGCGCCGGGCAGGCGACCAAATTGTGCAACCAGATGATCGTCGCCAGCAACATCGTCACCATCGCCGAGACGATCGCGGTCGCGCGCGCGGCGGGTGTCGACGTCGCCAGCCTACCGGAGGCGCTGAAGGGCGGCTTCGCGGATTCGATGCCCCTGCAGCTGTTCGGGCCGCGCATGGCCGCCCACAGCTACCTGCCCCGCCTCGGCGCCGTCGCGCTGATGGCGAAGGATGTCGGGCTCGCGCAGGCGATGGCGGCGAAGGCCGGGACCGCGACGCCGCTGATCGACCGGGTCGGTGAATTGCTGCAAGGCGTGTCGGCTATCGACGGCCTCTCGCAGGACGATGACCTGTCGGTGCTGGTGCGCCTGTTCGAGGCTCCGCTGCCCGGAGCCCCCTGAAATCCGCTGGGTACAGCGAAACCGTCCGGAGGGCTGAACGCCGATCAGCCCGCCGGGCGCCGCGCATGCGCGAAGCGGAGGGCCAGGCCGCTCAGCAGGACCGGCACCGCGATGCAGGCGAACAGGACCTGGTCCGACAGATCGGCCTCAAGCATCTCGCCGCCGATCAGCGGCCCGGCGATCGATCCCAGCCGGCCGACGCCCATCGTCAGCCCCACGCCCCGGCCCCGCGCGGCGGATGGGAACAGCGAGGCCGCGAGCGACGGCAGCGTCAGTTGCGCGCCGATGACGGTGGCGCCCGCCAGCACCAGCAACGGGGTCGCGACGACCGCGCTGGGAAGCCGGGCGCCGAGCGCGACGGTGAAGGCGGCGCCGGCCAGCAGGGTCAGCCCGGCGACCCGGAACGGACCCAGCCGGTCGAGCAGGCGGGTCAGCGCCAGCGCCCCGACGATGCCGCCGACGTTGAGCAGCACCGCGCCCACGATCGCCCGCTCGGGCGTCGCGCCCGCGCGGACGAGGATGGTCGGCGCCCAGGAAATGAGGAAATAGCCGACGAGCAGGATCAGGAAGGCGCCCGCGAACAGAGACAGCCCCGCGATCCGACGCCCGCCGCCGAGGACCGGTTCGCGCACCGGTCCGGCCGCTTCGGGAAGGTGCGACCGCGGTCGGACATCCTCGATCCGGGCCCAGACGATCGGCACCAGCAGCAACGCCAATAGGCCGCCCAACCACAGCGCGGATCGCCAGCCGAACGGTCCGATCATGGCCGCGACCGTCATGCCGCCGAGCACGGCGCCCAGTGGAAAGCCGAGGAACATGCGCGTCACCGTCGCGCTGCGGCGCTCGGCCCCCACCGTCGCCGCCGCCAACGCGGAGATGGCGGGGATCGCACCGCCGAGACCGAGGCCGGCTAGGAATCGCAACAGGGTGAGCGTGCCCATGTCGGGGGCCATCGCGCAACCCAGAGTCAGCAGCCCGAACAGGGCGATGCAGCCGAGCAGGGTCCGCCGGGGGCCGATACGATCGACCAGCACGCCGCCGCCGATCGCGCCGGCTGCGGCGCCCACCAGTCCCGCCGCGAAGATCCTGCCGACCTGCGCTTCGCCCAGCCCCCATTCGCTCGCGAAGGCGGGGGCGATGAAGGAGACGACCAGCGTATCGAAGCCGTCGAGCATCGCGACGGCGAAGCAGATCCAGAAGGTGCGGGCGGCGGTCATGCGTTACGATCTCCGTCGAAAGAGGTCAGCGGATGGGCGCGTGGACGATCGCGTCCCATTGCATCACCGCGCCGGGTGCGATCAGCGGGTCGCCGCCGCCCATCGCCATCACCGACAAGGCCGGCGGGTCCTGGGGAAAGGCTGCGCGCCAGCCGCCCAGCATCTCGGGCAGGTGGGCGAGGTCATCGAAGAAGGCCTGCACCTTGCAGACATCGGCGAGGGTAGCTCCGGCTTCCGTGCACAGCCGCGCGAGCGTCTGCAGGATCGCCTCCGTTTGCTCCCGCGCGGGCGAACGGAAATGCGGGACGCCGGTGCCCGCGCGCCAGGCGGCCGGCACCCTGCCCTCTTCGTCGAGCGCGAGCAGCCCGCTGGTGAACAGGAAATCGCCGGCATGGACGGCGTGCGGCGCATGGCCCGGCGGCGCCGGCCCGTCCGTCAGGGTGATGCTGCGCCGTGAGAGACCGGAATCGTCGGCAAGCAGGAGCAGCGCGATCTCGACGCGCGCGCCCTTCACGACCAGCTCCGCGCCGGTGACGAGGTTGCGGGCGGGCGGCTCGTCGGGGAAATAGCGGCGCCAGACGCGTTCCATGCCCGCGACATCGGACGGGTGGCGCAGCGTCACGTCCGCCTTCACGCAGCGGGCCAGGCTGGTGCCGGCCGCCGCGGCGATCTTCGCCAGGGTCCTCAGCGTATAGTCGGTCTGCGTCTCGATCTCGGAGCCCAGCCAGATATAGGGGTTCACCCGCGCCTCGGGCGCGACCATGCCGGGCTTGCCCATATGCGCGGTCGCCATCCAGTCGCCCTTGAAGTCGGTCGCGCCGAAGCCGGCGAGGAACACCCAGTCGCCGATCCGCGTCGCGGGCGAATAGCCGATCCTGGGCTGGGGCACGTCGTCGGGCATGGCGAAGCCCTGCTTCTCGACGCCGGGACGCGGCTCGACCGCGATGAAGTCGACCGACAGCAGCGCCTCGGGCACCGCCAGCTGGCGCACGCCGATGCCGGTCGACGAGCGCAGCTGATCGCCGACCATCGCGGCGAGGTTGCGGGCATAGGGCGTGCCCGACGGGAAGGCCGGCCAGGCGGGCTCGCCCGCCGCATAGATCGCGTCGTCGGGATAGCGCGCGCGGATCCATTGCCAAAGCCGAACCAGGTCGCGCCGCCGGTCGCAGCCCGCCGCTTCGAGGATCGCTCCGAGATCGTCGAGGATCAGCCGCGATTCATGGTCGAGCGGCTCGCTCGACCATGGCCGGTCGGGGTCGATCCTGGCTTCCACGCGCAGGCCGTCGCGATAGTCGGTCGCCATCAGCCCGCTACCGAACAGCCAGCCGCCGGCGGCGACCGCATGGCTCCATCCCGGGGCCGCCGGCATCGACGGCGGGTTGATCGCCCGGCGGACCGATCGGGGCTGTTCGCTCATATCCTCTCCATCGTCGCGGGAAAACGGATGGGAGGACGCGCCCCCATCCCGTCCGCATCACTCCTCGGCGGCGTTCGGATTGGCGGTGTTGGTCGCTTCGGCGGCACCGTTCATGATCTTGTCCACGACATTCTGCCAAGCGCCGTGCATCGGGCCGACATTGGGCTCGCGCTTGCGGTAGAGATAATCCCACATCGTCACGATGTCGGCCTTCAGCCACATCGAATAGCCGCGCCAGTCCTTGAACGCGGGCATGGTGACGGTGTCGATCATCTTCGGCAGCGGCGTGCCCTTGACCATCTCGTCGAGCACCGCCTTGCGGAGCGCGGTGACATATTCGATGTTGTTGAGAATATCGCTCTTGGGCGAGATCCCGCCGTGACCGTTGATGATCACGTCGATGTCGTACATCCGATAGACGTAATTCCAGGTGTCGAGCATGTTGTCGACGTCCATGTCGCGGAAGTCGGGGATCAGCCCCTTGCCGCGCTGCATGAAGTCGGGGGCGATCAGGACCTTCTCGTCGGGCAGATAGGCCTGGATCAGGTTGTCGCTGTGGGTCTGCCCGAAATAGAGCAGCCTGACCTGCTTGCCGCCCAGCCAGATCGTCAGTTCCTTGCTGAAGGTGATGTCGGGGACCGAGGTGTTGCGCCCCTCGCGGACGATCGCCTCGCGGTTCTTGTCGTGCGCGACGGTGACGGCCGTGTCGTCGAACACGTCGAGGTCGCAGATATGGTCCTCATGGTCGTGGCTTTCGATCACGTAGCGCACCGGCAGGTTGAAGCGCTTCTTGAGCTCGCCCTTTAGCCATATCGCGTTGCCCTCGCTGCGGCAGGTCGCGTCCATGACGATCAAGCCGTCTTTGGTCACGATCACGCTCGATATCGCGGCACCCGGGCGGTCGCCCTTCACCCACCAGACGCTCGGGCTTGCCTGGACGAGCTGGGCGGCCTGCGCGCCGGCGGCCGCGAGCGTGGAGGCGGCCAGGGTCAGGGCCAGTTTGGCGATCGGTCTCATCATGCATTCCCCTCGTTTCGTAATTGCGGCGTCGCTGGGTTCAGGAAGGGTCGGGGCCGGGCGCCGAAAGGCGCCAGGACTGGCGCGGCGCCTCGGCGAGCGAGCAGCTACTGACGGTCAGCGCGCGCTGGAGCCAGGGCTGCCCGGGCACACGATTGCCCGCCTCATGTGCCTCGACGCCGATGGTCAGACATTTGGCGCCGTCCGCCTGCGAGCGGATCTCGCCATTGGCCGCCATCGTGAAGCGCTGGCGCGGACTGTCGCTGCATGGCGCGAGGATCACCCAGCTGTCCTCCCGAACGACGGTATCGGGCGTGGCACCGGTACGGTGGACCTCGGCACAGAGATCGAAACGGGTGAAGCGGATACGGCCGCCATCGATAAAGGCGCTGCGCGACACGAGCTGGTCTACGAAGAAATAATGCGACTTGGGCAGGCCGAGCTTGCAGCTGTGCACCTCAAGCGGCCAGCGCGGTTCCCAGCCGGTCAGCCCCGCGCTCAGCACGCCGAAGCCGGGCACGTCGGCGCAGAAATGCCGCGTCTCGCCCAATTCGTCGGCCGATTGCAGCATCACCTCGTCCCGCGAAGGCGGCGGGGCGGCGAACCTTTCCATGTTCGCCTGCGCGGCCGCATGGGTCGCGTTCAGCGCCAGCGCCGCCGCAACGGCGGCGAGTGCCGCCCTCATCGGCGGAACCTCACGCCGACACGAAACTGTCGCCCGATCGTGTCGAAGAAGCTGGCATTGGTGCCGACGCTGCTGAAGGCATTGCCGCTCGTCGCGACCGACACTGCAGGATCGGTGTCGAACAGATTCTGGACGATCCCGAAGATCTGCATCTCGGTGCCCTGGGTCCGGGCGAAGGTGTAGCTGGCCGACAGGTCGAAATAGGTCCGGCCGGCGGTGCTGTTGTCGTCGATGTCGGCCGGCCCCCAGGCCTTGTTGAGGACGCCGCCGCTGACGTAGCGCCCCGTCAGTGTCGTCGAGAGGCCGCCCAGATCATAGGTGACGGTGGCCTGCGCGCGCCATTTCGGCAGGCCGAGCGCGTCCCCGGTCACGCCGTCATAGCGCAGGAGCGTGCCGAAGGAGTCGACCTCGCGCTTGAACACATGGCTGGCCAGCGCACGGATCGACAGCTGCCCGTCGCCCAGGCCGGCGCGGTAGGAGGCGTCGATGTCGAGGCCGCGTGCCCGTTCGGACAGGACATTCTGCGGCAGCACGCGGATCTCGGTGACGAGATTGCCCGCGCCGCGGGTGATGGCGGCGCAGAGCTGCTGGACCCCCGACTGGCACTGGTTGAGCACTACCTGCGCGTCGGGGGTGAAGATCGCGTCGTCGATCTTGATGTCATAGACGTCGACCGAGGCCGAGAAGCCCGGCAGCCAGTTCGGCCGGTAGACGATCCCCGCCGACTTGGTGAGGGCGCGCTCGGGTCCGAGGTCGCGGTTGCCGGCGGTGACGCGGCGTACCGAATAGCTGCCGCCGGTGACGGGATCGACGATCGCGAAGTTGAGCGACGCGCTGGCCAGGAACAATTCGTTAAGATTGGGCGCGCGGATGTCGCGCGAGATGGTGCCGCGCAGCCGGATCTGGTCGTCGAACTCCCAGGAAAGGCCGGCTTTCCACGTGGCGATGCTGCCGCTGGTGCTGTAGTCGGTGTAGCGGACCGCGCCGTCGAGTTCGACCCGCTTGGCGATCGCGGAATCGACCAGCAGCGGGACCACCGCTTCGAAATAGCCCTCGCGGACATTGTAGGAGCCTGCCGACGGCTTGTAGTTGCCGAGGAAAAAGCCGTTGACCAGCGAGGTCGGATCCGGCTGCCGGGCATTATACTCCTCCTTGCGCCATTCGACGCCGAGCGCCACCGAGACCGGCCCCGCCCACAGGTTGAAGGGCTCGCCGCGCAGGTTGGCGGCGGCCACCTGCTGCTTGATGACGGTGCTCTGGGTCGCCTCGCCAAGGATATAGTCCTTTGCAGCCCGGGATATGTTGCCCGTGCCGAAGACGTTGAACGGCACGCAGCCATTGCCCGGGTTCGCCAGGCTCGACCGGCAGACGATATTGCCGTTGGCGACCCCGTTCCGGATCAGCCCCTGGTCCACCGCATCGACCGCGTTGTTGTAGTTGGCGGTGATGACGTTGTTGATCGCGGCGGTGTCGAACAGCGTCCGCCCATATTGGTAATAGGCGTCGTAGGACCAGGTGCCGCCGAACGAGCCGGTCGCGCCGACCACGCCGCCGATCAGCTCGCGGCTGCTCTTGACCTTCGCCACCGGAAGGTCGGTATGGATCTTGCCGAGCTGGAAGCTCGTCTGCCCCGCCGCATCCATCCGCGCCGCCGTCGCGGGATCGAGATAGGCGTTCTGGCGGCTGATCGCGATATTGCCGTCGCGCTGGTACAGCCGCACCGAATAGGAGGAGTCCGCCTTCGCATAATTGCCGTCGGCGAACAGGGTGAGCGCCGGCGCAACCTCATATTCGGCGCGCGCGTAAACGGTGTCCCAGTTGACCGGGGTCAGCAGTTGCTGGTCCTGGCCCGCCAGATAGCCGTCGCCGCCATAGGAGAGCAGGCCGCTGACCGAGCCGGGATTGAACGGCGCGGGCTGGCCATTGGCCTGGAACTGGGTGTTCGCCAGCGGGCCCGCCGAGATCAGGCCTCCGGGCGTCGAGCGCGAAAGGCCGACATTGGGCACCAGCAGCCGCATCGGTGCGGAGCCGCCCGCGACATAAGCCGGGTTGTTGACGATGTTCCATCCCTTGTACCAGCCGCGCGAGCCGGCCCGGGGAATGTCCTTCAGCTCGCTATGCTCGACGCTGGCGATGAAATGCCCGCGTCCGTCCGCGAAGGGCGTCCCGAAGCTGAGGTTCGCCTTGAACTGTCCGCCGTCGCCATGGTCCGAGATGCCGTTGACGATTTCGCCCTTGAGGCCCTTGAACGCGCGGTCGAGCACGACGTTGACGACGCCCGCGACCGCGTCCGATCCCCAGGCCGACGAAGCGCCGCCCGTGACGATGTCGACCCGCTGTACGAGCGCCTGCGGCAGCAGGGCGAAATCGACATTGCCGGTCAGCGACGAGGGGGTGACCCTTCGGCCGTCGAGCAGGACGAGCGTGCGGTTGATCCCCAGGCCGCGCAGGTTGAGAAAGCTCGCGCCCGACGACGATCCGTTGCGATTGGTGGTCGGCGACAGCGAATTGGAGAGCTGCGGCAGCTGGTTGATATAGTCCGCCAGCTGGACCTGTGACGATTTCTGGATCTCCGCCACGCCGACGACGGTGGTCGGGGTCGGCGCGAGATAGCCGTCGCGCACCACGCGCGTACCGGTGACGACGATGTCGCTCGAGGCGGGCTCCCCCCCGGCCGGTGCGGGCGACGGCAGGCCCTGCGCCATGGCCGGCGGCGCGAGCAGCGCGATCGTCGCCGCGCCCGCCAGACATGCTTGCCGAAGATTCTTGTGCCTCATGCTGCTCCCTCCCTGGTGGCGCCATTGCGCCCGATCCTCCGATCGCACCCGCCGCTCGTAAACATTGTCGGATGCGTTCTTTATGATTGTCGACCATCGGACAACCTGAACAAGCCATGTTCGGCGCGATCCGTCAACCCCTTGTTGACATTAATATCGTATTATGGTCGACAATATCCAGATTGATGAGCGACGGATGTCGCTGTCAGCCGCGAACCGCGAAAGGACGAGCATGACCACCGCCGAGCCGCGGAGCCTTTCCGCCACCTATCCGGAGCCGGTGAAGCCGTCGAAGCTGGCGCATGTGGTGATCCGGACGCCGCGCTTCGAGGCGAGCAAGGCGTGGTGGTCGAGCGTGCTCGACGCNTATCCGGAGCCGGTGAAGCCGTCGAAGCTGGCGCATGTGGTGATCCGGACGCCGCGCTTCGAGGCGAGCAAGGCGTGGTGGTCGAGCGTGCTCGACGCGCAGCCCTCCTACGAGAATGCGCAGCTCAGCTTCATGACCTATGATGACGAGCACCACCGCATCGGCATCATCAACATGCCCGACCTCAAGGATCAGGATATGGCCAATGCCGGTCCCGAGCACATCGCCTTCACCTATGCGGACCTCGGCGCCCTGCTCGCCACCTATCGCCGGCTCAAGGCCGAGGGGATCGCACCCTTCTGGACGATCAACCACGGCCCGACCATCTCGATGTACTATCGCGATCCCGACGGCACCAAGGTCGAGCTCCAGTACGACGTCTTCGACGTCGACGGCGTCGAGCGCTTCTTCGCTTCGGGCGCCTATGAGGAGAACTTCATGGGCATCGTCTTCGACCCCGAAGCCATGATCGCCGACTTCGAGGCCGGCATCCCCCTCGACACCATCACCCGCCGACCGACACTCCCGGACGGGAAGACGCCCTGGGACATGCACAGGGCCTGANGAGAACTTCATGGTCATCGTCTTCGACCCCGAAGCCATGATCGCCGACTTCGAGGCCGGCATCCCCCTCGACACCATCACCCGCCGACCGACACTCCCGGACGGGAAGACGCCCTGGGACATGCACAGGGCCTGACGACGGATGGCACCTTGTCGACAGTATGCCGGATGCGATACCCAGCGTTCATGAACGACACCCGCATCCAGCGCTCTTCCCTCCAGTCCGAAGTCTGCAACCGCCTCCGGCAGGAGATCATCGACGGGGTTTGGCGCCCCGGCGCGCGGCTGCAGGAACGCGCGCTGTGCGAACGCTATGGCATTTCGCGATCGCCGCTCCGCGAATCCTACCAGAGCCTCGTCGCGGAGGGGTTGATCGAGGTGACGCCGAACCGCGGCGCCGTCGTGACAGCGCCGACGCGCGAGAAGACGATGCAGAATTTCGAACTGCTCCGCGCGCTCGAGCTGCTGGCCGTCCGCCTGGCATGTCGCAACGCCGACGAGGAAACGCTGGGCCGGATCGCCGGCCTCGACGAGGACATGCGCGACACCGTGGCGCGGAACGATATCCACGACTTCCTCAGGCTCAACAATTCGGTCCACCGGGCGATCGTCCTGGCCAGCGGCAACGAACCGCTGGCGGACGTCCACCTGGTCACGTCGCGCCAGATCATCCGGGTGCAGAATCTCGATCGCACCGTCACCCATCTCGCGAGCGAGGGCATGCACCAGCATGACGAGATCATCGCCGCGCTGGTAGCCCGCGACGAGGCCCGCGCGGTACGGCTGTTCGAGGAGCATCTCGACACGGTCGAGGAGAATCTGCGAAGCCGGCTTCGCGAATTCGAGCCGGCCTGAGAAGGATCGGGCGCCGCCCCCCTCCACCGTCTATCCGATCGTGACGACCGGCCGCCGTTCGGCGGCTTCCGCTTGCCGCCAGGCCTGCGCGACGTCGGCGATCGGCCAGGTCTCGATGTCCACCGCAAGACGCCCCTGCGCGGCCAGCGCCAATATGTCCGACGTGATCCGCTTCATCCGGTCGAGCGGCGGCATGTTGGCGGTGCCGCTGCCGAGCAACTCGATCCGCGATCCGCGCAGCATGGCCGATGGCAAGGTGATGCTGCCGCCGCCCATCTCCCCGACCGAGACCAGCCTGGTCGGCGTTCCCCGGCCAGCGGCATGGAGGTCCCCCGTCGCCAGGCTTTCGAGCAGCGCCTCGACGGGCGTGCCCCAGACATAGTCGACGATCACGTCCGGCCCATCGCCGATCACGGCCGAGAATTGCGCGACCAGTTCCTTGCGCGGCAGCGACAGGTCGACGGTCGCGTCGGCCTCAAGCCCGGCAAGGACCGCGCGGTTGCGGCCGGCGGCGATGACCCGTCCGGCCCCAAGCAGCCGGGCGACCGTCACCGCCATGCGGCCGGCATTGCCGGTGGCGCCAAGGATCAACACCGACTGGCCGGGCTCCAGCCGCCCGCGCCAGTCGAGCGGCAGCCAGGCGGCGATCGCCGGGTTCACTACCGCGGCGGCGGCGGCCGTATCCAGCGCGTCCGGCACCGGCACGGTCCATGCGGCCGGAGCCAACTCCGCCATCGCCCCATAAGGCCGGCGTGTCGCCATGAAATAGGCGCGCTCGCCCCGCGCGTCGGTGCCCACCCCGTCCATGCCGCACACCACCGGCAGCAGTTTCGGGCTGGCATAATGAGTGCCCGCCGCGATCGCCCGGTCGATCGGCTTGACCGCGGCGGCGGACACCCTGACCAGCGTCTCGCCGTCCCGGACATCGGGTTCGGCGAAATCGGCAAAGCGCGGCAGCGCGCCCAATCGGTCGAGAACCGCCGCCTTCATTCTCCTGCCTCCAGGCAGCACATCGCGGTTCTTCTCATTGGATGAAGGTGGTTTCGGCGAGGGGTTCGGCCACGACCCGGTTCTCGAGATGGCCGAGGCCCTCGATCTCGACGCGGACGATCTGCCCTTCGCGCAGCCAGGTCGGCGGCGTGTGGCCGGCGGCGACGCCCTTCGGCGTTCCGGTGAGCAGGATGTCGCCAGGCTCGAGCGTCATCACCTGAGTCAGATAGGCGATCATCGCATCGATGCCGTTGACCAGTTCGCTCGTCCGTCCGTCCTGCACGACCCTGCCGTCGACCAGCGTTCGGATCGCGAGATCGTCGGGGGCGGCGACTTCGTCGGCCGTCGTGATCCAGGGACCGATCGGGGCGTGGGTATCGAACGACTTGCCGAGCGTCGCGGTCGGCGCCTTGAGCTGCCAATCGCGTACGCTGACGTCGTTGCCCACCAGATAGCCCGCGATGACCTTGCGCGCATCGGCTTCGGGGACGTGGCGGCAACGCCGGCCGATGACGATGCCGAGCTCGCATTCATAATCGAGCTGTTCGGACACGGCCGGCAGATGGATCGGATCGAACGGGCCCGTGATCGCGCTGACCTGCTTGTTGAACCAGATCTGGTTGCGCAGGTCGGGAATCGGCAGTCCCTTGGCGCGAACCTCCTCGACATGGCTGGCATAGTTGAAGCCGATCCCGAGCAGCTTGCCGGGCCGAGACAGCGGCGCAAGCAGCCGCACCTCGTCCAGCGACAGCCCCTCGCCCGGCCGGTCGGCCGCGCGGCGTAATCGCGCGAACGCCTCCTCGCCGCCGGCGAACAGCGCCTCGATCGAGCCCGGCAGCTCCGGCGACAGATGCCGGAAGGCGATCGCCCTCCCGTCCCGGACGATCGCCGGCGCAGCCGCGCCATCGAGCCATATCGTCGCGAGCTTCATGCGGCGCCTCCGTCCACCGGCAGCCGTCCCTCGAAAGCGATATCGAGCTGGCGACGAGCGAACAGCGCACGCCCGCCCTCGAAGACCAGCTCGTCGGTCGAGGTACCCACCGCGACCCGCGCGGCCTCACCGGTCGGCAGCAATATCGTGACCATCGAGTAGGCGGTGACCTCCATCGTGCCGTCCTCGCGCTCGTCGAAGCGAAGGTTCGAGAGAAGATGGCGCACCGTTCGCTCGCCCGGCTTCGCGCGCTCGCTGAACCAGGCGTCGATCTGCTCGCGCCCCGCTAGGCGGAAATGCGGCGTCGCCACGGTAGCGTCGTCGGTGAAGAGTTCGGCGATGCCCGTCCCCGCCCCGCTGTCCGCGCGCCAGCAGAATTCATGCAGCAAATCGGCGGCCAGCGCCCGCTTCTCCAGATCCATTCGGCACCCTCCCAGTCGACTGGCGGCCACCTTGTATGATTGTCGACCATATTTCAATATGCGTTTCAGACAAATCAATGCGATGGATATTGCTGCCACGCGATGCAGTTGGCCTTTCCGCAGGCGTGATCGGACCGGGTGGCGCGCTCGTTGGTCTTGAACTACATCGTCAAGACAGCGGCCTTCACGACCCGCGGCAAAGGAGAATGAATCTTTGAAGGATGGAGCGTCGCGCCCGGAGTCGAGCGATTCCGCCAAGCCGGTCCGACGCAAGGCCAAGACGGCTGCCCGCTCGTCGCGCCTGAACCCCGTCCAGCTCGCCCGCAGGGTGGAGGTAGGCGAGCAGCGGCGCGCCAAGTCGCGTCACAAGCTGATGCAGGCCGCCTATCGGCTGTTCGCCGTCCATGGCGCCGAAGCGCCGACGATCGACGACGTCATCGCCGAAGCGAAGGTGGCGCGCGGGACCTTCTACAACCATTTCAAATCGCGCGACGAACTGTTCCGCGCGGTCGGCAACGACGTTTCCTTCGCGATCAACTCGGTCATCTCTGGCGCGATCGACGGCATGGAGAATCCGATCGAGCGGATCGTCCTGTTCTTCCGGCTGTTCGTCCGCTTCGCGGTAGCGGATTCGGCGCGCGGCTGGATATTGCTGCGGACGATGCCGCTGGCCGGGCCGTTGAACGCCGGCGCCAAGGATTTCATCGCCGCAGAATTCGAGGCCGCCTTCCAGACCGGCCGGCTGCGGCGAATGCCTATGGCGGTCGCGATCGACCTCGGCCTGGGCATGCAGATCATGACGATCCATCGGGTACTGGTCGAAAAGGTCGGCAATGATCACATCGACCTGGCTGCCGAGGGGATGGCGATCGCATTGGGCCTCGACGCGGCGGAGGCCCGGCGTCTCGCCTCTCTCCCGATCAAGGACGACGAGGGGCCGAAACCCGCAGTCGGCCGGGCCTATCCGCTATCGGCAGAGCCAGCTTAGAGCGCTGCGCTACGGCTGGCGTCCCAGCAAGGTCGCCACCCCATCCCGAAGCTCGCGGCCGGCCTCGACCGAGAAGCCGTGCGCCGTCCACGCGACATGCGTGTCGGGCCGGACGAGGATGGCCCCGGAACCGATGCCGCGCAGCTCGCGCCACCCCTGATAGCTGTCCCGATAGTCGCCGGCGGGGACGATCGACGTCACCGCGATGTCGAGTCCGAACCGGCGGCCGCGCGACGGCCGGTTGGCGGCGATGGCCGGCGGCCGGCGGGGAAAGAGCGCGGGACTGCTTATCCGCGGCCGAGGAACGGAATCTTGTTCTGGACGACCAGGGCTTCGTAGAAATTGAGGTGATCGGGCATGTCGGCCATGTGGACGATCACGTCGGCGATATCCTCCGGCTCGGCGGTGAGATCGGCGGGGCGTTTGGTGGCGCCACCGCCCAGTTCGGTCGCGACGATGCCGGGGTGCATGATCGAAACCGCGATATTATGCGCGCGGCCATCGATCGCCAGCGCGCGGGTGAGGCCGTCGAGGCCCCATTTGCTCGCGGTATAAGCGGGGCTTTCGGCGCGAGGGACACGGGCGGAGATCGACCCGACGTTGATGATCCGCCCATGGCCCCGGCGCTTCATGACGCGGATCGCCGCGCGGGCGCAGAGGAAGGCGGAGGTCAGGTTGGTGTCGATGATCTTGTGCCAGTGCGCAAGTTCGAGCTCGTCGGCGGGCGTGCTGTCGGCGATGCCGGCATTGTTGACCAGCACGTCCACCCCGCCGAACCGGTCCACCGCGCGCGCGAAGAGATGCGCGACCGATTCCTCGTCGGTCACGTCGGTCGCCACCGCCAGCGCCGCGCCACCCGCCTCTTCGAGCCGCGCCACCAGCGCGTCCAGCCTGTCGGCGCGCCGGGCGGCGAGGACCATTTTGGCCCCCTTGCGGGCGAAGGCGACGGCGCAGGCCTCGCCAATGCCGGAGCTCGCGCCCGTGATCACGACCACCCGATCCTGCAATATGCCCATGGCGCCAAGCTCCTCGCTGTCGTCCGGCGACCACGCCCGTCGCGGATCTTCCATCCCATTCTCCGCGATCGGCGCGGGAGGCGGCCTTGCCGATATCCTGTCGGTTATCATCGACCGGCGCGACCACCGTCCAATGCCGTATCTTCGGTCTTCGATAGCGGCTCGGCATGAATCGCGGACGGTCGCGGATCATTCCGCGGGATAGAGGATTATAGATCGGCAAGGAGCTCCATCATGCCCGATCTCGACCCCGCGGCGCTCGCCGCCGAAGCCGCCAAGATGACCGACGAAGAGCTGATCGACACCTGGCGAACGGCTTCCGACATGGAGACGGAAAATCTGCCTCCCCTTCTCCAGGCAGTCGTCGCCGAGATGGGAAAGCGCGGGATCGGCCTCTGACGATCCCCGATCAGAAGTTGGCCCATTTCAGGAGCGCTGCCGAAGACATGGGCCGGGCAAAATAGAAGCCTTGGCCCAGGTCGCATCCGAGTTCGGCCAATATCCTGCTTACCGGCGCCGTTTCCACGCCCTCCGCGACCACGCGCAGGCCAAGTTCGTGGGCGAGGTCGATCGTATTCCGCATGAACACCCGGCCCGCTTTCGTCACGTCCACGTCGGTAACGAACAGGCGATCTATCTTGACCTCCGAAAAGGGCAATTGCTTGAGGCGGACGAGCGAGGAATAGCCGGTCCCGAAATCATCCAGCGAAACGCCGATCCGCTTGATCCGGAGGCGACCCAGCGTATCGAGCAGATGGACCATATCCTGCGTGGCGCTTTCGGTCAGTTCGACCGTCAGGTGGTCGCAGGGCATCCCATGCGCCGCGCAGATCCGCTCAACGGTATCGGGGAAGTCGATCTTCCCGAGGTTCCGCGCGGAGACGTTGACGGCTATGCATGTGGTGAACCCCCGCCGGTGCCAGTCGGCCCAGTCCGCCGCAGCGGTCGCAACCACCCATTGTGTGAAGGGATGGATGAGTTCATCCTCCTCGACCAGGGGAATGAAGATGTCGGGCGAAACGTCGCCCCACACCGGATCGTGCCACCGGGCGAGCGCCTCGACGCCCCATATCTCATTCGAACCGATGACGACCTTCGGCTGGTAGACGAGCGACAGCCGCCCGATGCGCATCGCTTCGGCGAAGGCGCCGATGCTGACCGGCGGCGGCGGGGGCTCAGTCACGCCTCGACGCTTCCCGCACGCTTTCGAGCAGCGCATGCAGTTCGGCGAGGCATATCGGCTTGGAGATGACGCCCGCCATGGCGAGGCCACGGGCCTCGCCCAGGTCGCGCGCCGACTCCAGTACCTTATGGTCGAAGCCGCTGGCGATCAGGATCTGCGCCCGGCATCCGATTTCCGCCAGATAGCGCAGCAGTTCGATCCCGTCGCAATCCGGCATCGAAAGGTCGAGGCTGATGACGTCGGGATCGAATGCGGTACAGGCTGCCTTGAACGCGTTCGGCTCGGTGGTGATCTGAACCTCGAAACCGCTCGTCTCCGCGACCCGCCGAATGAAAACGCCAATCAGTGGTTCGTCATCGATCAAAAGCAGGCGCATGAACCCATCATCCCGACACTGTCCAGCCACGCGCGACCATGCCCGTCATCACGCGTGGGACTCGCTTCATGAACGGACCACATCCACCGAGCGTGCTCGGGATTCTCTCGGCAAGATCCAGCTCGCGATAGGGCTCGCCAATCACTTCGACTTGCTGCGCATCCCGCCCTCGCCTCTGACGAAGGCCTCCGAAGATCCCGTCGTCGGCAATATCTCGCTCCGGGAGCAGGAATCCCAGTCGACCGCCGCCACATTGAGTCCGGGCATAGCGATATCCGGGAAGATCGGATCCCGTCGCATGGCCGTCGCCTGCCCGAGCGGCCGGCTTGAAGTCGATCAGCGGCGCCATCGACGCCGATCTCCGCTTCTGGCCCCGGGAGCGAACCGACCCGAATGCGATCTCGCCATGGAAAGCCCATCCGTCCTTTCGCAGCCGCCCAAATGATGACGGCTCCCCCCCGCGCGACCGGCATATCGCGGGTTCATGCCACCGGCATGATGGCGTGCCCGTTCATACCGATCAGCCCCCTCGGGCGACGCCCGTTAACTTCGATTAAAGGCTGCTGAAATGGGTACAACATCGGGTTTGTGCGTATCGGAACGGCCGTTACGTCGGTCCCCGACAACCAAGGGGGAGCCGCCCCGTAGCCGGTACGAGGCCGATGGCGCGCCTCTGTCGCGCGACGACGACAGGGATGCGGCATCCCTGTCGTTCGGAGGCCAAATATCTTTCGTCCTAATGTCTAATTGCACGGCTCCCGTAACGGAAGCTAGATGGCCCCCAGTAATTTGCTTTCCCTGATGACACCATTCTTGGAAGGGTTACGATGATCGATCAAGCTGCCGCGACGCCGCACAATGATGAAGCCGGCCGTTCCAACAAGATATTCGTCCTGCGGGAAAAGCGCCACGACGTGAGGATCGAATCGCATGTCCGCATCGCGCTCGACAGCGAAACCGCGGACGGCGATGCGATAACAGACGTCACGCTCACCAACATGTCCTGTGGCGGCTTCGCCACCGAAGCCGGCTGCCTCGTGGCCGGAACGCGCGTGATGCTGAACGTTCCGCTGGTCGGCTGGCGGGAGACGGACGTTCTCTGGGTCGCCGAGACCCGCGCCGGATGCCGCTTCGTCACCCCCCTCACCCATGAAGAGCTGCGGACCGCGATCTCGACCGACGGTTCCTTCGCCCACTGTTTCCCCGGCATGGTTCCGGCCCTCGCGGCCTGATCGATCCAGCCTGGCCCGATGACCGATATCGCCACGCGACCGCGGATACCGCGCGGCACCGGGCGTAAGGGGAAATACGCATAGCGGCGCGCTCCTCGATCGCCTGTGGTTGCGACCAGCTACATTGAGGGGAGCCCTTGTCGATTCCCGATCTACCCTCCGCCCTCGTCAATCTGGGCTATGCAGGCGCAGCCGGCCTGCTCATCGGACTTGAGCGGGGCTGGACCCTCCGGGAGGGAGCGCAAGGCAGCCGCGTCGCCGGGGTGCGGACGTTCACGCTGCTCGGTCTCGGGGGCGGAATCTCGGCCCTGCTTCCGCCATTGCTCGCCGCGATACTGATCGCCGGCTTCGGCCTGAGCCTCATCGCCGGCTACGTCCTGATCGCGCGGCAACCCAATCGGCAGAGCATCACCGCGACGATCGCCGCTCTTTCGACGTTGGGACTGGGCGCGCTCGCAACCGCCGGCGCTCCGGACATCGCGATCGCCGGTGCCGCGACGATCACGATCGTCCTGGCCTCCCGCCAGCCTCTCCACCGTTGGCTCCGTGGCATGCATGAACCCGAAATCCGGGCAGGGGCCCGTTTCGCCGTGATCGCCTTCGTCCTCCTGCCGCTGGCACCCGACGTGGCGATGGGCCCCTATGCCGCATGGAACCCCCACAAGCTGTGGTTGATCGTGGTGCTCGTGTCCGGCCTGTCGTTCGTGGGTTACCTGTTCCATGCGCGCGCAGCGGGCCGACGCGGCGTCGTGGTCACCGCGCTCGCCGCCGCCGTCGTTTCCTCCACGGTCGCAACGGTCACCCTGGCCCGCCGGCTCGATGCCGCGCCAAAATCATCGCTGTTCGGCACCGCCATCGTCGCAGCGAACATCATCATGCTGATGCGCATCCTCGTGATCGTGGCGATGTTCGCTCCATCGATCCTGCCCCATCTGACGATCTTCCTGGCACCGGCGCTCGGCCTGTCGGTGCTGGGCAGCCTCCTCGGCCTTCGCCACATCCCCGTCGAGGACCCCGCCGAGACCGAAACCTCCATTCCGATCGGCAACCCCCTGGATCTCGGCGCGGCCATCGGGCTTGCCCTAGTGGTTGCCCTTGCATCGCTTGCCGGTCACTGGATCCTGGCGCGGTTCGGCAATCTGGCGCTCGGTGTCGTGCTGGCGCTGATCGGGTTGTTCGATGTCGACGCGGCCGTTTTCACGATCGCGGGATTGCCGGCCGATCGGATCCCGCCGCTCGCCGCCGCCGGGGCGCTCACGGTTCCGGTGCTCCTCAACATGCTGGCCAAGGCGGGACTGACCCTCGGATTCGCCGGTTATCGCGGTGGATACAGGCCCGCCCTCTGGCTCGGCGCCGGCGCCGCGCTATCAGCCGCGACGCTGGTGGCGATGCTGTGAGATCCTGCCCTTGGCACGCTGATACGTGACCAGAACCTGCCGCATTTCGCCAATGGCGCGCCGACGATCGGCGGGATCGTCGATCAGCTCGAGTTCCCGTTTCAGCCGAAGCGAGAACTCGGCATAGTCGTTCTGCCAATCGCGTTCGACGGATGCGTGGAGGACCGGATCGCCGGTCTTCGTGCGTCGCGCGGGTTCGCCGGGGTTCAGATGGAACCGCTCGCCCAGCGACGGGCATCGCACGTCGCCCTTTCCCGAGCAGGCGAGCGCCAGCGACGCGATCGCATCGGCCTCGCCATGGTTGAGGAACAGGCTGCCGCGGATCGGGCGCCGAGCCTCGATCCAACCGAGCAGATCGTCACGATCGGCATGTGCCGAATAGGTGTCGATCGAGCGGATCTGTGCGCGCACCGCGACATCATGCCCGGAGATGCGCACGCGATCGGCACCTTCCAGGATGAGCCGGCCGAGCGTTCCGTGCGCCTGGTAGCCGACGAACAGGATCGTGGAGTCCGGACGGGCGAGATTGTGGACGAGGTGGTGGCGAACGCGACCACCCTCGCACATGCCCGAGCCGGCCAGGATGATCGCGCCGGACATGGCGTTGAGCCTGATCGATTCGGCACTGCTCTCGGTGAAGTGAAACGCACTGTGCGAAAAGACCGCACCGTCTCGCGTGTTCTCGATCCCGCTGCTGGCGAACACCGAGGTGATGCGCGTCGCGAGAGGCGAGTCGATGAAGACCGGCCGGGGCTGCACGTCGCCGCCGTCGAACAGCGTCGCGATATCGAGCAGCAGTTCCTGGGTACGCTCGACCGCGAACACCGGGATGATCAGGTTGCCGCCGGCCCGCATCGCGCCTTCGATCTCGGTCTTGAGCGCGCGCCGCCGTTCGGCGAGATCGATGTCGGGCCGTACCCGGTCGCCATAGGTCGACTCGCAGATGACATGATCGATCCCGGCGGGACCGCAGGGCGGTGCTTCCAGGGACGCGATATTGCCGCCGAGATCGCCCGAGAAGAACAGCGACACGCCGCCTGCCTCGATCTCCACCGATGCCGCGCCCAATATATGTCCAGCGTCCCAGAACCGGGCGCGCACGTCGGGGCACGGTTCGAACCATTGGTTCAGCTCGGCCAGCCGCGCGAGGTCGACCGAGCGCTCCGCATCGATCGGGGTGTAGAGCGGTTCCTGCCTGCGCCCGTCGGCGCGGTCGCGGCGCAGATTGTGATGGCGTGCGTCGCCGACCTGGATGCGGGCGGCGTCGGCGAGCAGATAAGCGATAAGATCGCGCGTCGGCGGGGTCATCCAGATCGGGCCTTCATAGCCTTCGGCGGCGAGGCGCGGGAGCAGCCCGCTATGATCGATATGGGCATGGGTAAGAATGACCGCGTCGATCGACCGCACATCGAAGCCGAACGGCTGGAAATTGAGATGCTCCAGGCTGCGGGGGCCTTGAAACAACCCGCAGTCGACGAGCAGATGGGTATTGCCGACGATGACCTCGGTGCATGAACCCGTCACGGTCTGGGCCGCGCCGTGAAACTGGATGTCGAGCGCCATGAAATCTCTCCTTCACGGCGCTCGTGCCCGATCGGGCGACGAGCTCGAATAGGTGATTGTCCCAAGCGGGGCACGGCGCGCTTTCGTAGATTTCCCAATGGTGCCGGCCGCTGCCTGCGGGGAGACTGATCGTCGGCACAGGAGGTGAGCATGTTCAAGACCATCGTCGGTTCGGACCGTGACGAGGCCAGATTGCGACAGCGTTCGGTTTCGATCGGCGCGGCGCTTTTCATCCTTGGGATCACCGGTTGCGTCGCCCTGGTGCTGATCGACAAGCTCTCCACCGCGGAAATCAGCATCGCGATGCTGGCGGCCGGGGTCCTGCAGGTCAGCCACGCCCTGGCGGCGCATCGCAGGGGATGGCCGACCTTCACCGTCATCGCCGCCCTTCTCTACCTATGTGCGGCTCTGGCCATTCTCTTCCAGCCATTGGTCGCAATGGAATGGATCGAGCTGATCCTGGTCGGTTCGCTGGCCATGGCCGGTATCAGCCGGCTTGCCACGGCCGCGCGCCTGGACGCGTCGTTGCGCGGTTGGGAGGCGCTGTCGGGGCTCACGACATTGGGAGTCGCCGCCGCGATCGGAGCGGGCCTGCCCGAAATGTCGCTATGGCCGCTCGGCTTCGCGATCGCCCTCGACCTGATCGTCGAAGGCGGCGCGCTGGCCAATATCGGCTGGGCGATGCCCGGCGCGCGCGACCGGTAGTCGCCCCGGACGAACCCGAGGCCGTTTCAGCACCGCCACGGCCCGAGATCATTTATCCTGAACGTGCTTCGGTCCCGTCGCCCCCATCGCTCGACAGCCGCCGCCGGCGCAGCGCGATTCCAACCGCTGCGAAGCCGCTGACCATCATCAACCAGGTCCCCGGCTCGGGGGCGGCCGGCAGCGCCGGTTCCGGGCGATGGCGGCGAGGACGGCGCTGGCGCTTCTGGAGGAGCTTCTGGATCGCGACGTCATCAGTCGCGACCGGCTCCATGAGCCGCGCCATCTCATCGGCGAAGGGTTCGACCGTGACTATGCGCGGCTCGAAATAGAAGCATTCCACATGGGGCCGCGGCGTCGATGTCTTCGCCGCCAGGGGCGTCCGGGCCGCCCGACGATGGCGCACCTTGACGGGGCGGCGGACCTGGTGGTGCGCGCGTGCCGAGACCGCCTTGCGGCGCGGACTGCGCGCTTTCACGGGCGGAACCACCTCGACACCTGGTACGACCCAGCAGGTCGCAGCCAACGGGACGCGCGCCACTGCGGGCGTGGTCAATTGAGATCCCGAAGCCTCGGACAGCAGGGCGCCGTTGCCCGCTTCCGCGCTCAGCAGGAGCAGGACGGTCGAGCAGCCGACAAGGAAGCGGGCAGCGGGGAAGGAGAGTCGGGTCACGTTAAAGCTCATGCAACATGGATATTGTAATATGCCTTCCACGCGGACCGCGCGGCCGGCCATGCGTAGTAGCCCGAAGCTGGCGGCGGTCGCGGAGCCGCGATCGGCGATCTCCGCAGGCGAAAATCAGTTCATCCCTTTTCAGCCTGCCTCTTCGTCGCGATCATCGAGGCGACTTCGTCGAGCGATACCAAACGCTCCTTCTTGAGCGCCTCGAGGCGCTCGTCGGCCCCGGCGTCGAGCCCCGCGTCCAAATTGAAAATCTCCTCATTCAGCGCGTGATAACGCAGCCAGAGCTCGCGGAACTTCGCCGAATCGGTTTTCAGGGCGACCAGTATGTCGTGGTCGTCGGGAAAGGCTGCGTGAAGGTCGTGGCCATGTTCGCTCATATCGAAATCCTCGGTGGTGGATGGGTGCTCGATCAGGCGAGCCGGTCTTCCTCGGCGCACGCCATGCAAAGCGAAGCGGTGGGGAGCGCCTCAAGTCTCGCATCGCCGATCGGTCCGCCGCAGCGAACGCATGATCCATAATCTCCGCGCTCTATCCGCAGCAAAGCCCGACGGATATCGGCGACTTCCTTCAGCAACACGGCGTCGAGTTCTGCCAGGGCCTGGTCATCGGCGAGGTCGGTTGCCTGCTCGACGGAATCGGCATCCAGGCCGTGCCGAAGCTCATCTTCGACGTTATTGCTGCGGCGGAGGAGATCGCCGAGCCGCTGGGTCAAGGCCTCTGCGACAGCGTTGCGATCCGCCAAACATCCTGTCGACGGCGAACATTTGATCGTTCGGGCGTGCAGTTGCCAGTCGGTGACGTCCTCGGTCCGCTCGAACTCGGCGATCGCCTGCTCGATGGCTTGCGCTTCGTCCTGGGCTTCGGCGATTTCGATGGTGCGTTGGCATACATGATGATCGTGCCCGGTCGAGTCCGGCAGCTCGTTGTAGAACGCTACGGTGAAACGGGTCATGGGGTCGCTCCGTTCTGGCCCTGGTCGCCTGAAGTGGAAGCGCCGCGCGCTTCCGCAGCTGACCTGAATCGGGCTCGTTCACAGGGTTGCGGCCTGCTTCGACGATCAAGGCCAAGCCTGATCGATTGCGATAAGCATCACGCGAGGAAGCCGCCTTACGTAATGTTCCGGTCCATCCAGGACCGAGGAGAGTCCTGCGCCTCGGGAATCGCTGGGGTCAGGCGATCGATCTGGTGGCAAGGTCGCTTGTTGCGCCCTCGCTCGCGGCGGCCTTGCGTTCCGAATAGCGATCGACGAGCTTGCCGGCATGGCCCCGGGTGAGGACGGTGAACCGCACCAGTTCCTCCATCACATCGACGATTCGATCATAATAGCCGGATGGTTTCAGCCGGCCCGCTTCGTCGAATTCCTTCCACGCCATCGCGATGCTCGACTGGTTCGGAATCGTGAACATGCGCATCCAGCGACCGAGCAGGCGCAGGGTATTGACCGCGTTGAAGGATTGCGACCCGCCCGACACCTGCATGACCGCGAGCGTCCGGCCCTGGGTCGGTCGCAAACCGCCGAACTCCAGCGGGAGATGATCGATCTGCGCCTTCATGATGCCGGTAATCTGCCCATGGCGCTCGGGACTGCACCAGACCATGCCCTCCGACCAGAGCGCATGTTCGCGCAGTTCGTGGACCGCCGGATGATCGTCCCCTTTCACCTGATCGGGAAGCGGAAGATCCGAAGGATCGAATATCCTCGTTTCGGCCCCGAACAGGATCAGCAGCCGCGCCGCTTCCTCCACCGCGAGGCGGCTGAACGACCTTTCCCGCAGTGAGCCGTAGAGCAGGAGAATGCGCGGGGGACGATCGAGCGACCCCAGGCCGGCGGCAAGATCGGGGCGCACGATCGCGCGATCGAGCGCCGGCATATTGTCGGGGTCGGCAAGGACGCGAAGGCGGGACGAGCCGACTCTCGAAGCCGATGCCGCGGTCATGCCGGCACGCGCCGCTCGTACCAAGGACGCGTGGCCTTCGCGATCCGGACCACCGACAGCATTACCGGCACCTCGACCAGCACACCGACCACGGTCGCCAGCGCGGCGCCCGAATCCAGCCCGAAAAGGCTGATCGCCGCCGCGACGGCGAGCTCGAAAAAGTTCGAGGCGCCGATCAGCGCGGCGGGCGCCGCCACGCACCAGGCGACACCAAGGCGATTGCTGAGCCAATAGGCCAGCCCCGCATTGAAATAGACCTGGATGAGGATCGGCACCGCGATCAACGCGATCACCAGCGGATGGGCAATGATGGCCTGGCCCTGGAAGCCGAACAGCAGCACCAACGTCGTCAGCAGCGCGAGCAGCGATACGGGCCCCATGGCCCCGAGCAGTCGATCGAGGGCCTGCTGTCCGCCCACCGATATCAGCGCGTTGCGCAGGAGTTGCGCCGCGATCACCGGCACGACGATGTAGAGCGCTACCGAAAGCAGCAGCGTGTCCCAGGGAACCGCGATCGAGGCGACGCCGAGCAGCAGCGCGACGAGAGGCGCAAAGGCGAACATCATGATGACATCGTTCAAGGCGACCTGGCTGAGCGTATAGGTCGGCTCGCCGTCGCACAGGTTCGACCATATGAACACCATCGCCGTGCATGGCGCCGCCGCCAGCAGGATCAAGCCGGCGATGTAGGGGCCGATCTCCGACTGCGGCAGCAATGGCCGGAATAGAACGCCCAGGAACAGGGTGCCAAGCATCGCCATCGAGAAGGGCTTCACCGCCCAGTTGATGAAGAGCGTGACGCCTACCCCCTTCCAATGCCGGCGGACCGACCCCAGCGCGCCGAGGTCGATCTTGAGCAGCATCGGGACGATCATCAGCCAGATGAGCAACGCGACGACGAGGTTGACGCGTGCGATCTCGGCCGAAGCGATTGCGGCGAAAAGGGCGGGAAAGGCATATCCGAGCGCGATCCCCACGACGATGCAGAGCGCGACCCAGGCGCTCAGATAGCGCTCGAAGCCGCCGATCGCAGGCTTGGCCGAGACGGTCGCGTTCACGAGCCGACACCGTTGCCGGCAGTCTCGACGTCCTTTCCGCCATCCTCCGCGGCGGAAGCGCCTCGCCGGGCATCCGGCAGAAGATCGAGCACGGTTTCGGATGGACGACATAGCTTCACGCCGACCGGCGATACGACGATCGGCCGGTTGATGAGGATCGGATGCTCGATCATCGCATCTATGAGTTCGTCGTCGCTGAGCGTGGGATCGCCCAGGCCGAGATCCGCGAAGGGCGTGCCTTTTTCGCGCAGCAGGGCGCGAGGCGGAATCCCCATCCGGGCGATGAGCGAAACCAGGCGCGGACGATTGGGCGGCGTCTTGAGATACTCGATGACGTGCGGCTCGATGCCGGCGTTGCGGATCGCCGCCAGCGCGTTGCGCGACGTCCCGCAATCGGGATTGTGGTAGATCACGATATCGATGGACATCAGGCGGCATCCCCGCGACGTCTGCTCGCACCTTCGCCATGGCCGATTTCCCGGACGCGCGCCCGAAGTGCCATCGCGTCGAGCCGATCGAACGGCAGGGCGACGAAGAGCTTGATGCGGTTCTCGAGATAGCGGAGCGCGGTGACGAAGGCGGTCTCCCGCTCGACCGAGGTTCCCTGCACAAGGCTCGGGTCCTCGATGCCCCAATGCGCGGTCATCGGATGACCCGGCCAGATCGGGCAAATCTCACCCGCGGCGTCGTCGCAGACGGTGAAGACGAAATCCATGACCGGGGCGTCGGGTCCGGCAAACTCGTCCCAGCTCTTCGAACGCAGGCCGGCGGTCGGATATTCGATCCGCTCGAGCAGGGCGATCGCGTCGGGATTCACCGCGCCCTTCGGGAAGCTTCCGGCGGAATAGGCGCGGAAGCGACGGGCGCCCAATTCGTTGAGCGCGCTCTCCGCAAGGATCGACCGGGCGGAATTGCCGGTACACAGGAACAGGACGTTGAAGACGCGATCGGTCATGATGGGCTCCGTCAGCAGCAGGGGACGAGCTCGGCGACGAGCGGTTCGCACAATTCGGGTTTGCCGCCGCAGCAATCCTTGACGAGGAACAGGGTCAGCGCCCTCAGCCGATCGAGATCGGCGCGGTAGATGATCGAGCGGCTTCGACGCTCCGATCGGATCAGGCCGGCGCGCGAAAGCGCGGCGAGATGAGACGACATGGTGTTTTGAGGGGTGTCGAGCTGGCGGGCGACCTCCCCCGCGGCGAGGCCTTCGGGCTCGCATTTCACCAGCAGCCGGAAGGCATCGAGGCGCGTACCTTGCGCCAGCGCACCAAGACTCTCTATTGCCGACTCGATATCCATATATCCAGAATAGTGGATATATTGAGCGTATCAAGAGCGGACGTGCGGGAATCTACGAATGTCTCGAGGGCTTGCCCTCCCCCCATAAACCGCGAGGCGCATTCGACCCGAGGGAGCCCCGCAGTGAAGGCACTCATCTACCACGGTCCGGGGCTCAAAAGCCTCGACGATCACCCGAAGCCGCAAATCGTCGCACCGGGCGATGCGGTGGTCCGGATCTCGCACACCACGATCTGCGGGACCGACCTCCACATCCTCAAGGGCGACGTGCCGAGCTGTACGCCTGGCCGCGTCCTCGGCCATGAGGGAGTCGGCGTGGTCGATTCCGTCGGCGCGGGCGTATCGACCTTCAAGCCCGGCGATCATGTCCTGATCTCGTGCATCTCGAGCTGCGGGCGATGCGAGTCGTGCCGGCGCGGCATGTATTCGCATTGCGAAACCGGCGGATGGATTCTGGGCAATATGATCGACGGAACGCAGGCCGAATATGTGCGCATTCCCCACGCCGACACGAGCCTGTACCGCATTCCCGCCGGCGCCGACGAGGAGGCGCTCGTCATGCTCAGCGACATCCTGCCGACGGGCTTCGAGTGCGGCGTGCTCAACGGCAAGGTCCAGCCCGGGGCCAGCGTCGCGATCGTCGGCGCCGGGCCCATCGGGCTGGCAACCTTGCTGACCGCCCAATTCTACTCGCCGGCCACGATCATCATGATCGATATCGACGACCATCGCCTCGACATGGCGCGCCGCTTCGGAGCGACCCATGTCGTGAACAGCTCCCGAGAAGACGCCGCAGCCGTGGTGCGCGACATCACCGCGCAACGCGGGGTCGATACCGCGATCGAGGCGGTGGGCGTTCCCGCGACGTTCGAGCTGTGCCAGGATCTCGTCGCCGCGGGCGGCATCATCGCCAATATCGGCGTCCATGGCCTTAAGGCCGACCTTCATCTCGAACGGCTATGGTCGCAGAATATCGCGATCACCACGCGACTGGTGGACACCGCGACGACATCGATGCTGCTCAAGACGGTATCGGCGGGCAAGGTCGATCCCCAGAAGCTCATCACCCACCGCTTCACCCTCGATGCCATTCTCGACGCATATGACACATTCGGCCGTGCGGCCGAGACGCAGGCGCTCAAGGTGCTGATCACGCCATGACCAAGCGCATGACCGCGCTGGCCGACGAGATCGTCCGGCTGCAGGGCGAGTTGGACCGGGAAATCGAGCGCCGCCGCACGGTGCTGGGCTGGTCGCTCAAAGGCCGCCTGGTCTCCTTCGAGAAAGGTCTTGTCGCCGAGCACCGCAAGCTCCGCATGGGCCTCGCGCCCTATCTCGGCCGCGCGTCGCTCGGCGCGGTACTGACCGCTCCCATCATCTATTCGCTGATCGTCCCGATCGTCCTGATCGATATCTGGACGACGGTGTATCAGGCGATCTGCTTTCGGGCCTATGGCATCGTGCGGGTCCGGCGCGGCGACTTCATCGCTCTCGATCGAGGCCGGCTCGCCTATCTGAACGGCATCGAGGCGCTCAACTGTCTGTATTGCGGCTACGCCAATGGCGTGGTGGCCTACGTACGCGAAGTGTCCAGCCGCACCGAGCAATATTGGTGTCCGATCAAGCACGCCGTGCAGATCAGCCCTCCCCATGAGCGCTATCGCGCCTTTCTCGATTATGGCGATGCCGAAGGCTATCGGGGCCGGCTCGAGGCTTTCCGCGCCGCCCTGCGCGCGGAGGGGGATTCTGCGGCCGCCGAGGCCCCGCGCGCGGAAGGAGCGGCGGCTCCATCCGTATCATCACGCATTCCTGGCGGGCCGGGCGCGCCCTAGCCTGCTGTCGGCCAAGATGGAGGCGGCAATGAAGAATATCCTGTTGCTCGTGCATGACGATGCTGGCCAGGAGGCGCGGTTGCAGGCGGCGCTCGACGTCACGCGGGCGCTCGACGGCCATTTGCGGTGCATCGACGTCGCCGTCTTCCCGGCGATCGTCGGCGATCCTTACAGTGGTGCGGCCAGCGCGATGCTCCTCGCCGAGGAACGCGAGCGCGAAAGCGCCAACAAGACGGCGCTGACCGCGCGTCTCGCCCATGAGGATGTCGCCTGGGACTGGGCCGACGTCACCGGCGCGATCGCCGAAAGCGTCATCGCGGCGGCAACCCTCGCCGACATGATCGTGCTCAACCGCCAGCTCGACGACCTGCCCTACCCCGACATGCGCGACATCGCGAGCCGGATCCTGACGCAGGTGCGCAAGCCGGTGCTGGCGGTGCCTGACAGCCTCGAGCGCCTCAAGCTCGATCGCGCGCTGGTCGCGTGGGACGGCCGGGAGTCCGCCGCCGCGACGATGCGGGCCAGCGTGCCTCTGCTGGCGCTTGCCCAGGAGGTCGAGATCTTCATGGCACGTGATGGCGGCGAGCGCGCCGAGCCCACCGAAGCGGCCGAATATCTTTCCCGGCACGGCATCCACGCGTCGGTGCGGACCGTCGATGACCGACGGCAGGCGGCCGACCGTCTCATCGCCGAGGAGGCCGAGCGGTGGCGCGCCGACTATGTGGTCATGGGGGCGTATAACCATGGCCGCCTGATGGAAGCCTTCGGCGGCGTGACGAAGCGCCTGCTCTCCACGAGCGCCCTGCCGTTGCTGCTCGGCCATTGAGGACGCCCCTGGGGCTTTCGGCCGGGCGAGTCTGCGTCCCGGCGTCGATCCCGAGTAGCGGTCACAAGGGTGATCGAACGAATTCGCGGAGCAGGCGAATGAGCCGGTCTGTGTCGGGCAGGGAACCGAGCCCCGATCGCGTAAAGAGAGGCGCGATGTCGCGGTCGACATAGCCCGCTGCCCCGGAATAGGCCATCGACCAGCCATCGAAGCGACGGGCCGAAAGCGCCTCGCGGCGAACCACCGTCACCTCCCGGTGGCGCCAATCACGCGCTATGCTTGCCATGAGTTCGTCGAGCGCCGCATCCGGACCTTCGAGGATCTGCGCAAAGAAGCGGTAGGTCGCGATGAGGGCGCCCGTCACGTCGAGGGCGCGGTTCCTCTCGCGCGAGACCTCGATGATCCTGGCGATTTCGAGGTCGTCCCGCGGACGCACCAGGCAGCTGTGGCTGACATAGAGCAGCGACTGAGGATGGGACCCGTCGATCATCGGGCGATGATGGGACGGTGATGGCCATGTCTCCATCCGCAATCCTCCCAGCCGCGCTCCCCCCATTCGTATAATTCCCGATTTTTCGCCTCGGCCCGAGCCCATAGCGATACGGACATCGCTATTTCGCGCACGGCCGAAGGAGGCACCGATGAAGACGATCCTGCTTCTCGTTCATGACGACCCTGGCCAGGAAGCCAGATTGCAGGCGGCGCTCGATGTGACGCGCGCCTTCGAGGGCCACCTCGTCTGCCTAGACGTCGCGCTGATGCCCGTCGTGATGGGCGACTTCTATGCCGTCGCCGGCACCGTCGACCTGCTGGCCGAGGAGAGCGCCACCGAGACGATCAATCGCGCGAAACTCGAAGCCCGGTTCGCCAGCGAGGATGTGCCCTGGTCGATGATCGATATGACGGACCCGCTCATCCCCAGTCTCAAACGCGCGGCGGGCCTCGCCGACCTGATCGTGGTCAATCGCCACATCGACGCCTTTCCCGTTCCCGACATGCGTAGCGCCGTCGGCGAAATCGTGCTGGCCAGCGGCAGACCGGTGCTGGCGGTGCCGCAGGACACGCGCGGGATCGATGTCGGCGGGCGGGCGCTCATGTGTTGGGATGGCTCGGCGCCGGCCCATGCGGCCCTTCAGGCGGCGGTCCCGTTCCTTCAACGCGCCAGCGACGTCGATCTGATCGAGCTCGGAGATCGCCAGGCGGCGGTGCCCATCGAGGACGCGGCGGCCTATCTGTCGCGCTACGACATCCATGCCCAAATTTCGCGCCGTCCCGGTGTCAGGCATGTCGCGGATGCCATCCTCGCCCAGGCCAGCTCGGGCTACGCCTATGTCGTGATGGGCGGTTTCAACCATAGCCGTTTCCGGGAAGCCCTGTTCGGCGGCGTTACCCGCACGATGCTCGACAACAGCCCGGTACCGCTGCTTCTGGCGCATTAGTGCCGATGACCGGCGGGCCGGTCCGGTCCGAAAAGATCGAGGTTAAGCCTCGAACGAACCTCGGCGACGATCTCATCGATCGTACCGACGGCCGATACCGCTATCCAGTCCACCGGCGGTACGGCCGATGCCGCACCTTGTGCATGCACGACCGCCGGCGTCGCATCCGAGGGATCGGGACCGCGCGAGGCGACCCGCGCCGCACGCATGTCCTCGGGCGCATCGAGCCAGATCCCGCTGAAGTCGACCTGTGCCTCCGCCGCGACCGCGGCGATCGCCGCGCGGCCAACCTCATCTGCAAAGACGGCGTCGGCGATGACGGCCTGGCCATCGCTCAGAACCAGGCGCGCATGGTGCATAAGGTCCGCATAGACAGCACGCCGTTCTGCGGGCGTATAGGCGCCGGGCGGAAGCCGAACCTCGAGCAGAAGGCCCGCGCGCTGCTTGCGCAGCACGTCGGAGCGTAGGATGCGCGCGCCGGGCGGGCGTCCAAGCGCACCCGCTACCTGTCGCGCGACGGTTGACTTGCCGGTGCCCGACAGGCCGCCGATCGCCACGAGGCTCGGCTTGACCGGCTCGAGCAGCTTCTCGGCGAGGAGGAGATATTCCGCGGCCTCGGATCGAGCGGTTCGATCCTGCCCCTGCACCGACCGCGCCGCCGCGACATGCGCGCGAACCTGCGCGCGCACGGCCATGAAGAGCGGCAATAGTCCGATCGCGTCCTCTTCGGCTGGCATGAGATCGAGATAGCGGTTGGCCACAAGATTGGCCTCCACCGGCAGGTCCCGGTGCCAAAGGTCCATAAGCAGGAAGCCCAGGTCGTACAACACGTCGGTCGTGGCGAGCTCGTCGTCGAACTCAAGGCAGTCGAACGGCGTCGGCTTGCCGTCGATGAGGGCGATATTGGCGAGGTGGAGATCACCATGGCAGCGCCGGACATGCCCGCGCCGGCCTCGCGCTTCCAAGCGGGCGGCCTGCGCCTTGCCGAGGGCGGAAATCCGATCGCCAAGGACTTGCGTGCGCTCCGGATCGAGCTGGTCGGGATAGCGCGCCATCGCGACGCGATTGGCATCGGCGACCTTCTGGAATCGCCGCGCGGCGCCGGGTCCCAAGACGATCTCCGCCATGCCGTGGAAACGCGCGATAGAGTCGCCGAGCGCGAGACTGATGCCCGGTTCGAGCCGTCCCCGCGCCGCGCGATCGCTCAGGAGGGCGTCATCGGGAAAGCGCTCCATTTCGAGCAGCCAGTCGACAGGCGTACCGGGGCCGTCGAGCGAGAGTTCGTCATGCCCGTCTCGCGTGATCGCGCGGACCCCATGGTACAGCCCGGGCGCCGTGCGCCGGTTGAGCCGGTCCTCGGCGACGAGCGCGGCGTGGCGCGCCTCGATCGTGGAGAAATCGAGATAACCGAGATTGACGGGCCTCTTGAGCTTCCAGGCACGGGTCGCGGTGAGGAATATGCTCGCAGCATGGGTGTCGATCCGCCGCGACGGCCGCTCGCCGCCGAAGGCTTGCCCCGAGGTGAGAAACGCCGATATTTCCGGATCGATCGCGCCGCCGCGCAACGGCGGAATCCCCTCTGGGATCATGCCCCGACCCTGGCGCCGCGGCTCGGCACGGTGGTCTCGACATCGCTCGCGGGGCCGGCCAGGGGCGACGGGACCAACACCACTGCGCCATCGACACGTCCCTCGCGCAGGCTGGCGATCGCCGCTTCGGCTTCTTCCAGCGGAAACACATGCGTAACCGCGCGCACCTTGCTTTGCCCGACCGCCTGGAAAAAACCGACGCCGTCTTCCCGCGTCAGATTGGCGACCGACAGGATCGAGCGCTCGCCCCAGAGATCGGCGTAGGGGAAGGACGGGATGTCGGTCATGTGAATACCCGCGCAGACGACGCGGCCACCCTTTGTGACGGCCTTGAGCGCCAAGGGCACGAGCGCTCCGACGGGCGCGAAGATCAGGGCCGCATCGAGAAGCGCCGGCGGCATTTCGTCCGACCCGCCTGCCCAGGCGCAACCCAGCGACCGGGCGAAGGACTGCCCGCGATCGTCGCCCGGCCGGGTGAACGCATAGACGTCGCGCGCCTGGCCGATAGCGACTTGCGCCAGGAGATGCGCCGCCGCGCCAAATCCGTAGAGACCGATCCTCTTCCCTTCCCCCGCCAGCCGCAGCGCGCGCCAGCCGATCAGACCGGCGCACAGCAGCGGCGCCGCGGAGACGTCGTCTATCTCGGGCGGGATCGCGAAGCAGTAGCGCGCATCCGCGAGCGCATGCGTCGCATAGCCGCCGTCCACGGTGCATCCGGTAAAGACAGGCGCGTCGCAGAGATTCTCCCGTCCGCTGCGGCAGAAGGCGCAGCGACCGCATGTGCCGCCCAGCCACGGGACGCCGACGCGATCGCCCGGCAGGAAATTCGTGACGTCCGAGCCGATCGCCGTCACCCGGCCCACGATTTCATGGCCGGGTATGATGGGGTAATGGGCGGGGATATCGCCGTCGCAGACGTGAAGATCGGTACGGCACACGCCGCAGGCACCCACTTCGACAAGCAGCTGATGCCGCCCGGGCACGGGGATCGCCTCGACGACGCTTTCCAGACGCGCTCCGGGACGGGCCAGGCGCATGACGCGGCGATGCTGCATCGGAATCTCCTGTTTCGCTTTGCTTGCGCCGCCGGTGGCCTTCTGTCGCTACGTACACTTACCAGCTGCAGGCCGATCTGGGTGAGCGCATCGATATCGCGCGATGAGGTGTTGCGGTCGACCTCATGGCGTGCGGTTCGATTGCGAACCCTTAGGGACATCCCGGATTCATCCGCTTGCGACGGCTGAGCATCATTCCCCCGAAACCATCGGTAGGGCGACCCCATGACGATCATCGACTCGCTGAGCACCCGCACGACATCGGTCGAGCGTGGCCTCATCCATGACCTGCGCAACCTCTTTGGGGTCGTCGCGTCGGCCAAGCATATGCTCGCGGACGGACCGGCCGGCGCGCAGCGCGCCACGCTCCTTGCCGCGATCGAAGACGCCGCGCAGCGCGGCGGACAGCTTACGTCGAACCTGCTCGCCCGTGCCTCGGAGATCGATCTTCCCACATTGTTCGATATCGGAAACCGCCTTCTGGCCATGGCGCCGATGATCCGGGCGATCGCGGGGCACAACGCGA
The DNA here is from genome assembly GCF_001428605.1 of Sphingomonas sp. Root720. Classification (GTDB taxonomy): domain Bacteria; phylum Pseudomonadota; class Alphaproteobacteria; order Sphingomonadales; family Sphingomonadaceae; genus Rhizorhabdus. The sequence goes on along the minus strand of NZ_LMID01000011.1, from coordinate 593,171 downwards.
CGGTTCGATTCGATCTCACCAGGGCCCGGCCGCTCGTGAAGCTCGTGCCGGCTCTGTTCGAGGCGGCGATCCTCGAACTCGTCGCGAATGCGAGCGCGGCACTCCTTCCTCCCGGCCGGATCGTCGTGCGCCTGCGCCTGGAGGGCAAGCGCGTGCGCGTCACGATCGCCGACGATGGCGTCGGCATGGATGCGGAAGGGGCCCGCCTGGCGTTCGCGGGCCATCGCCACGCCGCAGCCAGGGGTACGGGCCTCGGCCGGGTGCGCCATTTCGCCCGAACGAGCCACGGCGCCATGCGCCTGCGCAGCCGCGCCGGCCGCGGCACCGTCGTGGCGCTGACCTTGCCGATGGCCCTCGATCCGACCGTCGACGAGCCCGCCGTCCGCGTCGGACGACGTTCATCCCCCCGAACGAAAGGACTTCCATCATGAAAACCGATAGCCAATTGCAGCGCGACGTCATCGCCGAGCTGGAATGGGAGCCGAGCGTCGATAGCGCCGACATCGGCGTCGCCGTCAACCAGGGCGTCGTCACGCTTTCGGGCTATGTGACGAGCTACGCCGGCAAGATGGCGGCCGAAAAGGCTACGCGCCGCGTCTCGGGCGTGCGTGCGCTGGCCGAGGAGCTCAAGGTGCGCTTCGCCTCGGATCCGAAGACCGCCGATCATGAAATCGCCCAACGGATCCTCGACATGTTCAAGTGGAGCGCGCTGATTCCGGACAACGCGATCCAGGTGAAGGTCGAGCATGGCTGGGTGACGCTTTCGGGCACGGTCGACTGGCATTATCAGATGGAGGAGGCCCGGAAGGTCGCCGGCAAGATCAACGGCGTCATCGGCGTCGGCAACCTCATCGAGATTCGGCAGCGTGCCAATGCCAATGTGGTCAGGGACCGGATCGTCGCCGCCATCAAGCGGCAGGCAGATGCCGACGCCGCCGCAGTGACGGTGCACACCGACGGCAACAAGGTGATCCTCGCCGGCTCGGTCAAGGGCTGGCATGAACGGCAGATCGCCGAGCGCGCCGCCTTGGGGGCGCCGGGGGTCACCCGGGTGGAAGACAACATCACGCTTGCCGCCTGACAGCCGCAACGGGAAAGGGCCGCCGGCGATTCCGCGGCCCTTTCCTTGTCGAAGAGAAGGTGGTCAGCGCCCGCGCCGGCCCAGGGCCGCCGTTCGACGCAATGCCCGGCGGGCCGCCCCACGCCGGTCGATCATCCCGAACAGGCTAGCGCGCACTGGACCGATCCCAACGAAGCCGAGGATGTTGCGCCTCAGCAATCTTACTGCATGCGCCCCGAACCATAGCCGGTAGATCAGAGCCGGCATGCCCATCGTCACGATAAGGCGCGCCGAACGACGGGCGAGACGGGGACGAAGCCGTCCTTCCTGTTCGGCAAAGGCGTATCCGGGGCGCAGGAGCTGCTCGAACAACCCTTTCAGCAGACCGGGCATATCGCCGAGCCAGAGCGGAAAGAGGATGACGAGATGATCGGCCCACAGGAGATCCTGCTGCAGCGCGCCTATGGCCCGCGGCGCCTCACCCGTCTCCCATTCGGCCCGGCTGCCTAGAGGCGCAATATCGAGGGTCGCCAGCGTGACGGTACGCACCTCGTGGCCGCCGGCTTCCGCACCGGCACGGTAGGCGGCCGCCATGGCATGGCCGAGCCTTGCCATGTCGGCATCGGGATGGCCGTCGATGACGAGGACGTTTCGCCTGCGCTTCCGCATCGCTCAGGCGGCCGAGGGGGTCAGCACACGGCGGACGATCTTCAGGCTGGGGTCGTCCGGGCTCCTCCGGGGCTCGAAGCCGAGATCGCGCTCAAGGGTGATCGCCTCGTCATGGTCGGCGCTCTCGATCGCCTCAAGCGTCGCGATGCCCTCGGCGGTCGCATAGCGCAAGACATGCTCCAGCAGCGTGTAGCTGACCCCTTGGCCCTTCCAGTCGGAGCGGGTCGAGAGCGCGACCTCGGCACGACTTCGGTCGGCATCGGCAGCGAGCATCGCGACGGCGATGGCGGCGCCATCGGACGCCAGGGCAACGAAACTGATCGTTCGGCGATAATCGACCTGGGTCATCATCGCGAGATGGTCATGGTCGACCTCGCGAAGACTCGACAGGAAACGGAAGCGCAGATCCTCCGCGCTCACATGACGAAACATCTCGGCCAGCAAAGCCTCGTCTTCGGGAACGACGGGTCTGACATGGATATGCGCGCCCGATCGCGTGACCAGATCGGCGCTCCACAGGACGGGCACCGGACGAATGACGAGCCGGGAAGCCGGTGACACCTCGACACTGACGACCGCGCGCGCATCGAGCGCCATCACCCCATCGGCGTCGGCGATCAACGGGTTGATGTCGAGTTCGAGGATTTCGGGATGATCGACCGCGATCGCCGAAAGCGCACATAATGTATCGACGATAGCGGACATGTCGGACGGCAAGCGCGTGCGATAGCCTCGCAACTGGCGCGCGACACGCGTCCTGTCGATCATCGCCTCGGCCTGGGCGCGGTCGAGCGGCGGCAATCCGAGCGCCTTGTCGTCGATGATTTCGACGGCATGCCCTCCCGCGCCGAACAATATCACCGGCCCGAAGGTCGGATCGTTGGCGATCCCGGCGATAAGTTCGATCGCCTGGGGGCGCGTGCTCATCGTCTCGACGGCGAAGCCTTCGATCCTTGCCTCGGGATGAAGGCGATGGACACGCTCCGCCATGGTGAAGGCGGCGGTAGCGGCTGTACTGCCAGACGAAAGCCCGAGCGCAACTCCGCCGACATCGGCCTTGTGCGTGAGATCGGGCGAGACGATCTTGACAGCATAGGGCGGCGCCAGTCCGGTACATGCGTCGAGCACATTTTCGGCTTTCGCGGCAAAGCGGGTCGGGATGATCGGGACTCCATAGGCCGCAAGCAACGCCTTGGCTTCGATCTCGGTCATCTGCGTCCGGCCGGCTTGCCGCACGCCGGCGATGAGCCGGCGCGCTCCGGCGCGGTCGGGCGGGACCTCCCCTCGGGCCGGTTGCCTTTCGACGAGTCCGGCCTGTGCGCGACCCGCCGCCAAGAGATAGCCAAAGGCTCGAACGCTATCATCGGGGGTCGTGAAGAGGGGTATCCCCGCCGCCGCCAGCACGCCGCGCACCGCCTCGTCGGGCGCCCCCAGCCAACAGGCGATGACGGGCATGCGGCTGCCGGCGGCGCGCGCCGCGCGCACTTCGGCGGCGACCGCCTCGGCCACGGCCATCGGTGCCGATCCGCGGGTCGGGCAGTGGAAAAGAAGCAGCGCGTCGGTACCCGATGCGCCCAACAGGATCTTGAGCGCGGCGCCGTAGCGTGCGGGACCCGCATCGCCGAGCAGGTCGACCGGATTGCCGCGCGACCAGGCTGGAGGCAGGATCGCATCGAGCTGCGCGCGCTGTACGGCATCGAGGGGAGAAAGCACCGCGCCGGCGTCGCCCAGCGCATCGGCGGCGAGAATGCCCGCGCCGCCGCCATTCGTCATGATTGCGACCCGGTTGCCTCGGGGCGGTTTCAGCTTGGCGGTCACCTCGGCGGCATCGAGAAGTCCGGTGAGGCTGTCGACGAGGACCACGCCGCAGCGTTCGAGCACGGCTTCATACACCTCGGCCGAACCGGCGAGCGCGCCGGTGTGCGAGCGCGCGGCAGCGGCGCCATCGGCGGTCCGGCCCGCCTTGATGGCGATGACCGGCTTCAGACGGGCTGCGGCGCGCGCCGCGGAAATGAACTTCTCCGGCGCGGTCACCTGCTCGAGATAGAGCAGGATTGCGTCGGTCGCCGGATCGACGGCAAACAGGTCGATCAGGTCCCCCAGATCGACATCGACCATGTCGCCAACCGACACGATGCCGGAAAATCCGATCGGACGGTGCGCAGCCCAATCGATCATCGCCGCAATGATCGCGCCGCTCTGCGAGACGAGCGCCAGGCCGCCAGGCTTTGCCGCGCTGAGCGCGAAAGAGGCGTTGAGCGCGTTGCCGGGTGCGATCAAGCCGAGCGTGTTGGGACCGATGAGACGCACGCCGCAGGCCCGGGCCCGATCGAGAATGGCGGCGCGCGATGCCGCATCGGCTTCGAAGCCGGCCGACAGAATGACGGCGACACGAACGCCGAACCGGCCGAGACCTTCGACGATGGCGGCGACCGTTGCCGCCGGCGTGACGATCAGCGCTAGGTCGGGGACCTCCGGCAACGCTTCGATCGACGCGAACCAGCGAACGCCCGATGCTTCCACCGGATTCGGGTTTACCGCGAAAATGGGACCGCGAAATCCTCCTGCAGCGATGTTGGCGAGAAGATCGCTGCCGAGCGAGCCGGGGCGGGACGAGCCGCCGACGACGACCACCGAGCGGGCGTGAAGCAAAGACTGCAGATCGCGGATCGACATGGGACGTCCTCCCGTGGATGGCACTGCCGATCGCCAGCAGCAGCCTTGGTGATGGCGCGGCGGTCGCCTCGACCCTATTCGTAATCTCCACAGCCCGTCGGGATCTGCGAGCCCGATGCAGAGGTTGCGCCGACGGGGTGGCCGCCGGGAGCGCCAGATCGCGGGGCACCTCCCCGCGGGGCGGGCCCCCGAGTCCGTCAGTGGCGCAAAAGCGCGGAGCCGACGGCGGCGGCAACGCTGCCGCTGGTCGACGCGCTCTGCCGCGTCGCGTCGTGACCCGGCTCCAAGACAGCGCCCGTCGCGGTGATCATGAGCACCGCCGCGAGCGCCAGAACACCGATGCTGGTGCGCTGGCGGACGGGATCGGAAGACAGCCGTGGCAGGATCATGTGCGGGTCCCTTCTGGATCGGTGGCGAATGCGGACTTGCCGCTCGCCCCGACATTAGAAGACCTCCCCACAGCGATCGCTACGTAGACTCCCCAGTTGGTCGGTCGCGGCGGCAGGCCAACAATGTGCGGATGACGCTCGCAAACCAGCTGTTCCTTGCCTCGCTGATCGTGGCGACGACGGTGTTCTTCCACCTTCTCGGCCTCGCCGCCTTCCTCGCGCTGCTGCGCCGCCACCGCCGCGCACGGTCGCCGATGATCGACATGCTGACATCGATCGCCGTCGTGATGACGGTCGCCTTCGGCCTGTTCGGGCTCCACACGGCGGAGATCTGGGAGTGGGCCGCTGCCTATCGCTATCTGAGTATATTCGGCGATTGGGAGCGGGCACTTTATTTCTCCACCACCACCTATGTCACCATCGGCTATGGCGACGTTATCCTGCCGCGGGGCAGCCGTGTTCTGGGCGCCATCGAAGGCGCCAACGGGATCATCCTGCTGGGCTGGTCGACCGCCTTCTTCTTCAGCATCGTCGACCGTATGAAGCTGCTCGAGCGGCGGTTCGAAGACGAGCGCACGCACGCCTGACAACGCGATCTCCGCAGCAGATATCGTGCTGAGCCCTATCCGTAAAATCACGCATTTCGTACCTCCGTTTCGCCGGTTAGCGCTCCACCGACCCATACGGCACAATACTTATGCGAGGATTTCCCGAAATTCCCCGTCATGCTAATACAGATTATGAGCGAACTGTAGCGAGACGGGCCGAACGAATGGCGCCGAGCCGACCGTCGGCCGACATCGCGCGAATGGAATCCATGCCGATGATCAGGTTTGAATGTCGCTCCTTCGCGGGCCGTATCGGGGTGGCGCTCGCGCTGGTAGGCCTGACCGCCGCGCTGCGATATGCCGCGCAGCCATGGCTCGGGGATCATGCGGCCTTCCTGCCCTTCGCGCTGCCGATCCTGCTGGCGAGCATCTGGGCGGGCCCTGTCGCCGGAACTGTCGCTGCCGCCATAGCCCTTCCCATCGGCATCCACTTCGCCAACATCCACGGCTTCGCCATGAGCGCACTGGTGGAGACCGGTATCTTCGCGTTGACGGCGTCGGGAATCATCATCCTGGCCGGGGCGGTCAATCGGTCACGCAACCGCGCGCTCGCCAACGATGCGCGCGCCGAGCAGCGCAGCAAGGAGGCCAGCGCAATCGCCGAGGAGCTCAACCTGCTCATCGACGGCGCCCACGGCCATGCGATCTACATGCTCGATGTCGACGGCAACGTAACCATCTGGAACGAGGGCGCGGAGCGGCTCAAGGGTTGGTCCGAAGCCGAAATCGTCGGCAAGAGCAGCGCGCTTTTCTATCCGGCCGATGCGGTTGAGGCCGGAAAGCCGGCACATGACCTTGCGCGCGTGGCCTCCGCCGGCAAGATCGAGGAGGAGGACTGGCGGGTTCGCAAGGACGGGTCGGAGTTTCTGGCCAGCGTCACCATGACGGCGCTCCGCGATGCCGACGGCACGCTGCGTGGTTTTGCCAAGATCATCTCGGATATCACCGAACGACGGGCGACCGAGGAAGCGGTGCTGTCGCGAGAAAGCCACCTGCGCTCGATCCTCTCGACCGTGCCGGACGCTATGGTGGTTATCGATGACCAGGGCGTGATCATCTCTTTCAGCGCCGCGGCCGAACGGCTCTTCGGCTATGGCGAAGCCGAGCTGCTGGGGAGCAATGTCAGTTGCTTGATGCCGAACCCCGACCGCGAGCGGCATGACTCGTATCTCGCGCGCTATCTCCAGACCGGCGAGAAGCGGATCATCGGCATCGGCCGGGTGGTATTCGGTGAACGCAAGGACGGCACGACCTTTCCCATGGAACTGTCGATCGGCGAGACGACCGAGGGCGCGCAGCGCCTCTTCACCGGCTTCATCCGCGATCTGACCGAACGTCAGCGCACCGAGGAACGGCTCGAATCCCTTCAGGCCGAACTGATCCACGTCTCGCGCGTGAGCGCCATGGGCACGATGGCTTCCACCTTGGCGCACGAGCTCAACCAGCCGATCACCGCCGTCGCGAACTACGCCGAAACCGTCCGCGATCTGCTCGACCACCCCGATCCCGAGAACTTCCCGATGATGCGGGAAGCGCTCGACGACACAGCCAAGGAAGCGCTCCGTGCTGGCCATATCGTACGACGGCTGCGGGATTTCGTCGCACGAGGCGAGATCGAGAAGACGGTGGAGCGCCTGCCTCCGCTGATCAACGAAGCCGCCGTTCTGGGATTGATGGGGGCGAAGGAAAAGGGTGTGGAGCCCGCGTTCGATCTTGATCCCTATGCGTCGCCGGTTCTCGTCGACAAGGTCCAGATCCAGCAGGTGCTCATCAACCTCATCCGTAACGCTATCGAAGCGATGTCGGAGAGCGCTATCCGCAAGCTGACCGTGTCGAGCCGGCCCGATCAGCCCGGTTTCGTCAGGGTCACCGTCGCCGATACCGGTCCGGGCGTGGCTCCGGAGATCGCCGCCCAGCTGTTCACGGCCTTCGTGAGCTCGAAGACAGAGGGAATGGGCCTCGGACTTTCGATCTGCCGGACGATCGTCGAAGCCAATGGGGGACGGATCTGGATGCTTCCCGCGCCCGGCGGCGGCACCGAATTTCACTTCACGCTCGTACGTGCCGGAATGGAGGACGGGGATGATGATTGACAAGAGATTGGTCCATATCGTCGACGACGAGGATGCCATCCGCCGGTCGACGGGCTTCATGCTCAAGACCTCGGGTTTCGCCGTCGAGACCTGGCCGAGCGGGGTCGCGTTCCTCAAGGAGGTCCGTCATGCCGCCGAGGGATGCGTCCTGCTCGACGTGCGGATGCCGGAGATGGACGGGCTCGAGGTACAGCAAGCCATGATCGAGCGCGGGATCACGATGCCCGTCATCATCCTGACAGGCCATGGCGACGTGACCATCGCGGTCCGGGCCATGAAGGCCGGAGCTGTCGATTTCCTGGAGAAGCCCTTCGAGAAGGCGACGCTGCTCTCCTCGATCGAGACCGCGTTTCAACGGATTGCAGCATCGGACGAGATCGCCGTCCGCGCGTCCGAGGCTCGGACGCTCCTCGGCGTCCTGACCCCGCGCGAACGCGACGTGCTCGAAGGGCTTGCGCAGGGCCTTCCCAACAAGACGATCGCCTATGATCTGGGCATCTCGCCTCGCACCGTCGAAGTCCACCGTGCCAACCTCATGTCGAAGCTCGACGTGCGCAGCTTGTCCGACGCCCTGCGGATCGCCTTCGCAGCCGGCATGGGCATCTGACCTTATCGGGACCTTTACGTAACGACCTGCCTTTCCCCGTCTGCGAGAGCGGAGATCTTACAGGGAAAGACGAACATGGATGTCCCTCGCGGGGTAATGGCAAACGGGAAGGTGAGGCTCCTGCTGGTCGAAGACGACCCTGGCGTCCGCCGGTCGCTGCAACTTCTTCTCCAGGCCAATGGTTTCGATGTGCGCGCCTATGCGAGCGGCGCCGCGCTGCTCGCCGACCAGACCGCGCTTGATGCGAGTTGCCTGATCGCCGATTATCGCATGTCCGATTTCGACGGTGTCGACACGCTGACGGCGTTGCGTGCCAAGGGCTGGGCCGGGCCCGCCATTCTCATCACCGCCTTCCCGTCGTCCGATCTGTGCGCGAGCGCGAAGGATGCAGGCTTCGAGGAAATCTTCGAAAAGCCGCTGCGAAGACATGTGCTCGTCAAGGCGGTGGAACGCCTCGTGCGACCAGCCGCGCGGGGCTGAGATGGCACGACGCGCGGCCTCATCCGACCGTCAGCCATTTCGCGAAGCCCGCGCAAAACTCGCTCGCGGGCGCCCCTCGCTGGACATACTGACCGACCGCGAACGCGACGTGGTCGCCGGGCTCGTCCACGGGCTCACCAACAAGCAGATCGGCAGCGTGCTTGGCATTAGTCACCGGACGATCGAGATTCACCGTGCACGGCTTATGCGGAAGCTCGGCGTCGCGACCCTATCCGCCCTCCTCGAAATCGCATTTGCCCAGCGGCGCAAGCTTCCGGATCTTCGCCTGCACGACAGCGGCGATTAGCGCTCGGGCATCTCTGCGCGGGAATAAGGTGTCGGGCTTCGCACGACAGCGTCTGGCGCCCCGTCCGGCGACAGCGGAGTCCACGCCATCGCCCGCGGCGGCAACGGCGTCACCGGGACGGTCGCCCTTTCATTGGTCGTCCCCCGAATCGAGGTGCCGCTTACGTCCCGCACAGGCTGCGTGGCAGCCGGCCATGCATGGGCCGTCATCCTCCTGCGAACGACCCGGGATACGCCCGACCTCGATATCGATCGCCCCCGCCGAACCGCACTGCAGGCCGTGCAGGACCAGCCGCTTCGCCATCACGGGCGGGTGGACCAGCAGCAGGACCGCGCCCAATGCGGGAAGGGCGCCGCCGCGCAAGATCCTAGACCGCATGGCTGAACAGGCCGTTGCTGAGGGCGCGATAGCCATCGAAGCAGCTCGCGACGGCGCGCGCATAGGGCAGGCCTGTTGGCAGGAGGCGGACCCATGTGGGGCCGCAACGGACGAGCCCCCTCTCGACGAACGGCTCGAGCGCATGGCGCGTCCGAGCCAAGCGATCCTCGCTCATCCGGGCCTCGCCCGAACATAACAGCGCCTCGATCACCTCGCCGCGCCAGCGGTCGTCTCCATGGCGCACGACGCCGCGCCGCCCGGCCAATTGATGGGCGCCGACCAGCATGCGGTATCGCCCGGCCATCTTCTCATTCTGGACGATCAGCTCGGGAAACTGACTGATGGCGCTCACGCCGAGGCCCAGCAGGATGTCCGAGGGGTCATCGGTGAAACCCTGGAAGTTGCGATGGAGGCGCCCCTGAGCGGCCGCGACCGCGAGCGTATCCGATGGCCGCGCGAAATGATCGAAGCCAATCGCATGGTAGCCGGCGTCCGTCAGCAGCTTGTAGCCATGCGCGGCCTGTTCGAAGCGACGCCGGGCATCGGGCAAGCCGCTCGCGTCGATCCGCCGCTGACGAGGGATCACCGTGGGCAGATGGGCGTAGCCGAACAACGCTATCCGATCAGGCGCCATGCGCATCGCATCGATCAATGTCGCGTCGAGGTCGGCGAGATGCTGATGCGGAAGACCGTACATCAAGTCGAAGTTGAGCGATTCGATCCCGGCCCCGCGCAGGCCATCTACGGCGCGCTCGATCATCTCGATCGGCTGGATCCGCCCGATCGCCTGCTGGATATCGGGCGCGAGCGTCTGGACGCCCAGGCTCGCGCGGGTCACGCGGGTGTCGCGGAGGACGTCGAACCAGGGCGCGTCGAGCGAGCGCGGATCGAGTTCGATTGAGATCTCGGCGGCGGCGGCGTCGAGTTCGGTCACGATCCGATCGAGCAACCTGACGAAAGCCAGCGGGGATATCGCATTGGGGCTGCCGCCGCCGAACGCGATCCGGACGACCCGGCCGCGGCCGGCGAGGTGACGCGCGAGCAGATGAATCTCGGCCTCGAGCGCCTCCAGGTAGGAGGATATGCGGCCGGCACGGTTCGCGGCGCCCGTGTTGCACCCGCAATACCAGCAAATCTCCTGGCAGTAGGGTATATGCACGTAGAGCGAGAGTTCCGCGTGGGGAGCGATCGCTGCGAGCGCCGCCGCCTGGAGCCCGGCACCGACATCGGCGAATTCGGCGGCGGTCGGGTAGCTCGTATAGCGCGGCACCGGCCGCTCGATCAGGTCGGGATGATAAGGCCACATGCCACCCTGATCGGCCACATCGCGGCGGCCCACCTTGACGCAGGTCAAGAAAATCCTTGGCGCACGTCAATTCCTTCCCGAAACCTCGGGCCTAACGTTCCGTCATCGAAACCGATGAAAGGGATGTGTGATGTACCGCAGGATCATGGCCGCGCTCATGGCGACCGCGATGGCCGCGCCGGCGTGGGCGGCGCAAGGCGATGTTCTGATACGCCTGCGCGGCATAATGGTGGCCCCGAACGAGAGTTCCGGCGGCATAACGCCCACCTTCCCCACCGAAAAGGTCAAGGTCAGCGACAGCGTGATGCCCGAGGTGGACTTCACCTACATGCTGACGTCGCATGTCGGGACCGAACTCATCGTCGCGACCACAAAACACGAGGCGAGCGGGCGTACCGGCACGACGGGTGCGATCGGCAAGCTCGCGTCGACCTGGGTGCTGCCGCCGACGCTGACCCTGCAATATCATTTTGCCCCGGGAGCCAATATTCGCCCCTATGTCGGGGCAGGCGTGAACTATACGATCTTCTATTCGGAGAAGGCGTCGCAGGGGCTCGAGACCGCCGTCGGGAACACCAGAGTGCATATGAAGTCGAGCTTCGGCTATGCGCTCCAGGCCGGGGTCGACGTGCCGCTGACCGACCGCACATTTCTCAACTTCGACGTCAAATATATCGATATCGACACGACCACGCGTCTCGCCACCACAGCGATCGGGACGCAGCGGGTGAAGGTCCATCTCGACCCGCTGGTCGTCGGCGTCGGATTTGGCATGCGTTTCTGAGGAGACCTCCTCCCTCCTCCACCTGGGCGGGGAAGGCAGGCGCCTTCCCCGCATTTTTTCGGGTCGGGCATCTCATGGCCGATAATGCAGCGATGGCCACGCTGCCCGGCTATTCCTCGCCGTCCTCGTCATCGATCAGGATCCGCTCCGCCGCGCCCTCCAGATCGTCGAACTGGCCGTGCGACAGCGACCACATGAAGGCGGCAAGGCCGCTCAATCCGAGGAGCAGGGCGACCGGGATCAGCAACCCGATGCCGCTCATCGCGCGCACCGCGTCAGCCGCAGCGCGTTCGCCACGACGATGATGGACGATGTCGACATCGCGATCGCCGCGATCAGCGGCGTGACCAGCCCCAGCAGAGCGAGCGGCACAGCGAGAATATTGTAACCTATCGCCAGCGCGAAATTCTGGCGAACCACCCGCATGGTCCGATGAGCGGCCGCAACCGCAATCGGTACGGGAAGCAAGCTGTCGCCCAGGAAGACGATGTCGGCGGCGTTCTGCCCGACATCGCTCGCCGAGGACGGCGCGATCGAGACATGGCCCGCGGCAAGCGCCGGGCCGTCATTGAGGCCGTCGCCCACCATCAGCACGCGGTGGCCGGCCGCCGTCAGCCGCTGGACGGCTTCGAGCTTCTGGCCGGGAGTCATTCCGACCATTGCCGGGACATGGACCGCGGCCGCAATGGCGGCAACTGCCTCGCGCCGATCACCCGACAGGATGATCGGATCCATCGCCATGCGCGCTACGCGGGCCACGGCCGCCTCGGCATCGGGTCGCAGCTTATCGGCGAACAGGAGCAAATGGGGCTTCCGCCCTTCGATCGCGAAGGCGCAACTCAGCATCCGGTTGCCCGCCGACGACACGCCGATCCAACCGGGGCGACCAAGACGGACATGAACGCCGCCGACACGAGCCTCCATCCCCATCCCGGGGACCTCCCGCAGATCCGTGACGCCGGCCGGCCGGACCCCTTGGGCGTCGAAGGTACGCGCGAGGCTGCGCGACAGCGGATGGGTGCTGGCCCGGGCCAGCGCGAGCGCTGCGCTACGCTCCGCGCCATCGAGACCTTCGGCGCCGACCAGCTCGGGCCGCCCGAGGGTCAGGGTGCCGGTCTTGTCGAAACACACCCGATCGGCCTCGGCGAGGCGCTCGAGCGCCGAACCGTCCTTCACGAGCAGACCACGGCGCATCATCGCCCCAGAGGCGACGACCTGGGCGACGGGCACCGCCAGACCCAGCGCACAAGGACAGGTCACGATGAGAACCGCGATCGCGATCAGCAGCGAGGCGTGCCAGCCCGCGCCGGCGATCATCCAGCCGACAAAGGCCAGGGCTGCGAGGGTGTGGACGGCAGGCGCATAGTACCGCGCGGCACGATCGGCGATCCTGACGTAGCGCGACCGGCCCTGTCCCGCCGCCTCGACCAGCCGGACGATGCCGGCGATCGCCGTGTCGGGCCCCGTTGCCGTGACGCGCACCGTCACAGGTCCCGAGAGGTTGAGCGATCCGGCGATGACGGCCGCCCCCTTCCCGACCGGCTCGGGGCGACTTTCGCCGGTAACGAGCGACCGGTCGACGGCGCTCACGCCCTCCTCGATCGTCCCGTCGGCCGCGAAGCGTTCGCCCGCGCTCACCAACAACGCCATTCCGGGCGAGATACCGTCCGCCGTTCGCCATTCGGTCTTCCCGTCGCCCCAGACGATGGTGCCGCCGGGCGCGGTCTGCCGCAGCAGCGCCCCCGCTCCGTCGCGGGCTCGATCACGCATCGCGCTGTCCAGGAACCGCCCGGCGAGGAGAAAGAAGATCAGCGAGACTGCGCCATCGAAATAGGCGTGGGCACCGCCGGTGATCGTTTCGAACAGGCTCAGCGTCGTCGCCAGCAATACGCCGATCGAGATCGGAACATCCATGTTGGTGCGGCCGCGGCGCAGCGCCGCCCAGGCCGACCGGAAGAAGGGCCGGCCGGCATAAGCGATCGCGGGCATCGCGATCAGCGCCGAAAGCCAGTGGAACAGCTGCCGGGTCGCCCCGTCCGCTCCCGACCAGATCGACACCGAGAACAACATGATGTTCATCGCCGCAAAGCCCGCCACGCCCAGCGCCTTCAGCAGCTGGCGGCTTTCCTTCCGACTGGCGAGGTCGGTATCCTGGAACAGCACCGGCTCGGCGACGAAGCCGAGCGAATCGAGGGCGGCGCGGAGCGAGGGAAGATCGACCGCGGCCTCATGGTCGATGGCGACGCGCTTGGCCGCCAGGTTGACCCGCGCGCCGAGCACGCCCGGCACATGCATCAGGCCCCGCTCTATCTTGGCGATGCAGGCAGCGCACCGGACCCCGGGAAGGCTGAACTCGCTATGTTCGACGATCGCGGTCATGCGGGAATCTCGACAACGAAGTCCTTGGCCCGGACGCCTTGCCGCACGCGGATTTCGAGCCGCCAGCGGCCTTCGGGGAGAACATCGATCGAACGGAACTGGCCCGCCGACCGATGCCGGAAGTGCAGCCGCATCGCCGGGAGCCGCCCCAAGGGGTGGATGGCTGTCGCCTCGACCCGGGCGCCCTCCACGCCGGACAGCCCGACCACCGCATGGCCGCGCTCGCGCACGGCGGTCACCTGCCAGTCCAGAGCGGCCTGGGTGTGCGCCTCGTCGAGCCAGCGATTGAACTTCTGGCTGGCGACATAGCTGTTGTCGACCACCGTGCCGCCGAAGGTCCGGATAGCGAGCGTCGCCATCGTCACGTTCACGCCCACCACCACGCCGAAGAAGGCAACCGTCAGGCCCAGCATGTGGAAGCCGGTGAAGGGCCGGCTCATGGCCGTTTCTCCGGCCGATCGAACCGAACTTGCTCGGCGGCCCTGCCCTTCGAGCCATCCGCGGCGGCGATGATGAGCCGGAAATCCTGGGTCGGCGGGCCCTCCGCCGGCGCCCGCACATAGATGCGATGCGCCTCGACCTGGTCCGGCGCAACGACGAGCGCAACCGAACGGGAGGCGGCACCTGCGTCGCTGAGCGAGTCCCACATCAGGCCGGCCTCGAGCCCATCCATGGTGAGCCGGAGGCTTCGCGGTCTGGATTCCATGTTGCGGATCTTGATCGTGTAGGCATTGCGTACATCGCCGGTCGAGAGCTGCACCCATAACGGATTGCGATCATGCGCGGCGACGAGATCCAAACGCGTGCGCGCGCCGAGCGCGAACATCATCGACAGGCCCACCGCGCCCCAGAGCGAGAAATAGACGAGGGTGCGCGGACGCAGCAGGGTCCGCCGTACCGGTACCGGCGCTGCTCCGGCCGCCTCGGCCTTGCAATCCTCGAGTGTCGCATAGTCGATGAGCCCGCGCGGGCGCCCGACCTTGTCCATCATCTGGTCGCAGGCGTCGATACACAGCGCGCAGGTGATGCAGGCGAATTGCGCCCCGTCGCGGATGTCGATCCCGACGGGGCAAACCTGCACGCAGGCCTGGCAATCGATACAGTCCCCGCTGTCCTCGCTGCGCTTCACGCCATGGCTGCGCGGTTCGCCGCGCCAATCCTTGTAGGTGACGATCAGCGAACGCTCGTCGAGCATCGCTCCCTGGATGCGGGGCCAGGGGCACATATAGAGGCACACCTGCTCGCGCATGAAGCCTCCGAACACATAGGTGGTCGCCGTCAGGATCGCGATCGTGGCATAAGCGACATAGGCCGCCTCGCCATGGACGAGATCGCGCAAGAGCGTCGGTGCGTCCGCGAAATAGAAGACCCAGGCACCGCCGGTGACGAGCCCCACGAGCAGCCAACTGCCATGCTTGAGAAGCCGCCGGCCGATCTTGGAGGCTGTCCAGGGCGCTCGCTTCAACCTGAGCTGGGCATTGCGGTCGCCGTCGATGGCGCGTTCGATATGGAGAAAGAGGTCGGTCCAGACCGTCTGCGGGCAGGCATAGCCGCACCAGGCGCGCCCGACCGTCGTCGTTACCAGAAAAAGGCCGATCCCCGCCATGACGAGGAGACCGGCCACATAATAGAATTCATGTGGCCAGATCTCGATCGCGAAGAAATAGAAGCGGCGATGCGCGAGGTCGACCAGCACGGCCTGGTCGGGCGCGTAGGGGCCCCGGTCCCAGCGCAGCCACGGCGTGACGTAGTAGATCGCCAGCGTTGCCGCCATGACCAGCCATTTGAGCCGCCGGTAGAAGCCGTCGATCGCACGCGGGAAGATATCCGCCCGGCTTGCGTAGAGCTTGCGCGGCTTCGCGGGCAGGCCGGCCGGGGGGATGGTCATTCGCCGCCGCCCAGCGCGTGGACATAGGCGGTCAGCATGTTGATCGTGGCCGCGTCGAGCGTCTTTCCCCAGGCCGGCATCACGCCGTTGCGGGCGTTGACGACGGTCGCGATGAGCGACTCCCGATCGCCGCCATAGAGCCAGATCGCATCGGTAAGATTGGGCGCACCGAACTGCCGTCCGCCCTTTGCGTCGGCGCCATGGCACATCGCGCAATTGGCCGCGAAGAGCGCGGCTCCCCGGCGCGCCGACGCGCCGACCGAGTCCTGATGGGACACGGCACGGACGTAGGAGACGACGTCCTGGACTTCGTCGGGCTTGAGGATGCCGTCCCGACCGAAGGCGGGCATCTGCGACATTCGCGTTGCGTCGTCGCCGGGCTGACGGATGCCGTGGACGAGCGTCTGGTGGATCTCGACCCGGCTCCCGCCCCAAAGCCAATCATCGTCGTTGAGATTGGGATAGCCCTTGGTGCCGGCCGCCCCGGCGCCGTGACAGGCTGCGCAATTGATCTTGAACGCCGCGCGGCCACCTTCGACGGCGGCCTGCATGAGGGGCGAGCGAGCATCGAGCGTGGCGATGTCGACTTTTGCGAGCGCCGCCAGCGTGGATGCGCGCGCAGCCTGCGCCTTGGCGGTCTCGTCGGCGAGCTGGCCGCGGCTGGTCCAG
Source organism: Sphingomonas sp. Root720 (assembly GCF_001428605.1). Lineage (GTDB taxonomy): Bacteria > Pseudomonadota > Alphaproteobacteria > Sphingomonadales > Sphingomonadaceae > Rhizorhabdus. The sequence continues at coordinate 576,878 of NZ_LMID01000011.1, read as the reverse complement.
CCCAGCGTACCGGCGGTGGCGCGCTCGAGCAGCGGGATCGCGGGATAGGCGATGCAATATCCGATGGCGAAGACGATCGTGGCGTAGAAGGTCCACAACCACCAGCGCGGCATCGGGTTGTCGAGCTCCTGGATGCCGTCCCACTCATGTCCCATGGTGGGCACGCCGGTGGCTTCGTCGATCTTCGGTTCAGTCATCACGAGGATCCTCGTCACGGAACGGGATTTGGCTGGCGTCTTCGTGCCGGGCGCGGGCCGAGGGCCTGAGCGCGAACCACAACGCCAGGAGGAAGACCAGGCCGAGGAACAGCATGCCCCATGTGTCGGCCGCGTGACGCAGCAGCTCGTACATCATCGCGCCTTCTCCACCGGTTCGGCGGCCCTGGTGTCGACGAGCGTACCGAGCATCTGCAGATAGGCGACGAGCGCATCCATCTCGGTTATCCGCCTGGGATCACCATCGAAGTCACGCGCCTGCGTCTTGGGGTAGCGCTTCTTGAGATCGGCCGCGTCGGCGTCCGGATCGGCCTGTGCCAGCGCGTCCGCGATCGCCTGGCCGATGTCGGCGTCGGTATAGGGGACGCCCACCCGCTTCATCGCCAGCAGATGCGCGTCGAGATGGCGGGTATCGAGGTCGCGCTCCTTCAGGAAGGCATAAGGCGGCATGATCGAGCCCGGCACCACCGAGCGCGGATCGACCAGATGCTGGACATGCCACTCGTCCGAATAGCGCCCGCCGACCCGCGCGAGATCGGGCCCGGTCCGCTTCGACCCCCATTGGAAGGGGTGGTCGTACATGCTCTCGGCCGCCAGGCTGTAATGCCCGTAGCGCTCGACCTCGTCGCGGAACGGCCGGATCATCTGGCTATGGCAGTTGTAGCAGCCCTCGCGGACGTAGATGTTGCGGCCCGCCAGCTCGAGCGGCGTGTAAGGCCGCATGCCCTGCACCTTTTCGACGGTGGAATCGATCCAGAAGAGCGGTGCGATCTCGACGATGCCGCCGATCGCGACCGTGATGAGGGAAAGGACCAGCAGCAGGGTGACGTTTCGCTCGATCCTGCCGTGATCGAAGATTTTGGAGGCCATCGGGCGCGTCCTTCAAACGGCTCGGGGCTGGAGGGGATGATCCAGCGCCGGGTTGTAGGGAGTGGCGGTGAGTGGGGCTTCGTCGCGAACCCGGCCGCGGATGGTCTGGACGACGTTCCACGCCATGATCACCGCGCCGCCGAGATAGAGCAGGCCGCCCGCGGCGCGGATCAGATAATAGGGCTTCATCGCCATCACGACGTCGACGAAGGCATAGACGAGATAGCCATTCTGGCCATATTCGCGCCACATCAGCCCCTGCATGACGCCCGCTACCCACATCGAGGAGACGTAGAGCACGATCCCCAGGGTCGCCGTCCAGAAGTGCCAGTTGACCATCCGGAGCGAATAGAGCCGCTCGCGGCCCCACAGGCGCGGGGTGAGGAAGTAGATCGTCGCGAAGGTGATCATGCCGTTCCAGCCGAGCGCACCGCTGTGGACGTGACCAATCGTCCAGTCGGTATAGTGCGACAGCGAATTCACGGCCTTGATCGACATCAACGGCCCTTCGAAGGTGCTCATCCCGTAGAAGGCGAGCGCCAGCACCATCATCCGGATGATGGGATCGGTGCGGACCTTGTCCCAGGCGCCGTTGAGGGTCATCAGGCCATTGATCATGCCGCCCCAGCTCGGCATCCAGAGCATGACCGAGAACACCATGCCGAGCGTCTGCGCCCAATCGGGCAGCGCGGTGTAGTGGAGGTGGTGCGGACCCGCCCAGATATAGAGAAAGATCAGCGACCAGAAGTGGACGATCGAGAGCCGATAACTGTAGATCGGCCGCTCGGCCTGCTTCGGCACGAAATAATACATCATGCCGAGGAAGCCCGCGGTCAGGAAGAAGCCGACCGCGTTATGGCCGTACCACCATTGGGTCAGGGCGTCCTGCACGCCCGCGAAGGCGGAGTAGCTCTTCGAACCGACCAGGCTGACCGGGATCGTCAGATTATTGACGAGGTGCAGCATCGCGATCGTCACGATGAACGAGAGATAGAACCAGTTCGCAACGTAGATATGCGGTTCGTTGCGTCTGACGATCGTGCCGAGGAAGACCGCCAGATAGCTGACCCAGACGATCGTCAGCCAGATGTCCACATACCATTCGGGCTCTGCATATTCGCGGCCCTCGGTGATGCCGAGCAGATAGCCGGTCGCGGCCAGGACGATGAAGAGCTGATAGCCCCAGAAGACGAAGTCCGCGAGCTTGGTGAAGGCCAGGCGCGCCCGGCAGGTCCGCTGGACGATGTAGAAGCTGGACGCGATCAGCGCGTTTCCGCCAAAGGCGAAGATCACCGCGGAGGTGTGGAGCGGACGCAGGCGGCCGAAGGTGGTGTATTCGAGGCCGAGATTGAGCTGCGGGAAGGCGAGCTGGAGGGCGATGTAGACCCCCACCAGCAGCCCCGCCAGCCCCCAGAACACCGTGGCGATCACGCCCAGCCGGATGACGTCGTCATAATAACCGGTCGCCTTGGGCCTGGTCGAGAGCCCGAGGACCGCGTCATAATCGGTGCGGACCAAGGTCACCCCCAGACCGACGAGCGCCGCCACGGCGACGATCCACATCTGGAAGGCGAAGCCGGAATCCACGGCGTAGGCCGCCCCGCCGATTGCGAGCAGCAGGGCCAGCAGCCATGCTCCCGACTTCATGATCACCATGTCCATCGTCATTCTCACCTGGTCCATCTGAGGGTCGCCATGCGCGCCGCGGCAGAGCCTTGCCTTGCGCCAGATCAAAATTTTCAGCCGGTCGCGATCCGCGCGAGACCGCTCCGGCCGAGCCGGCGCGCGCCGTACATGCAGGGCAGAGCGATCAGCCGCGCCGCATCGAGCAAGCCGCGGATGGCGGACGCGCGCATCGCGCGATCGACGCGGCGCCCCGTGGCGAAAAACGCATCACGGCGCGAAATCGCAAGCTGCAGCACTGAGAGGGGCCCCCGCGTCCAAGCCCCCGCCCGGGACCGTCAGCGCCGCTTTTCCGGGCTTTACGGCGTTTCCGATATACGGATATGTACGAGTGTCGCGACCATCCCCGGGGCGTGGCGCGCTACGCTCCCTTGCCGTTCGACCGACAAAGCGGCGGGACGACAGCGATGCGCCGCCCCACCCTAAATACGCGAGGCGACCAAGCCCCACGCAGTGCTCGTCCTACCGATCGAGCAGTTCGCGCACCTTCGCGGCGAGGGTCATGAAGGTGAAAGGCTTGGCGATGAGGTCTACGCCCGGCTCGAGCTTGCCGTCGCGCATGATCGCGTCTCTGGTGTAGCCCGAATTGTAAAGCACCTTGAGGTCGGGCTGAAGGCGGCGCGCTGCCTCGACGAGCGCCGGTCCCGACATTTCGGGCATGACGACGTCGGTCAGGAGGAGCTGGATGCTGCGATCCTGCTTTTCGAGCAGCCGAAGCCCCGCCGCGCCGTCATAAGCCTCGATCACCCGGTAGCCGAGCTCGCGGAGAACACCCACCGTATAGGCGCGAACATCGTCATTATCCTCGACGACAAGCACTGTCTCCGATGCGCTTCCCATCGGTACCACCGCCTCGACGGCCTCGGCCGGCGCAGCCATTTCGCTGATCGCGCGCGGGAGATACAGCGTGACTGTCGTGCCTTCCCCGATCACGGAGTCGATATAGACGCCGCCCTTCGACTGTTGTGCGAAGCCGTAGACCATCGAAAGGCCCAGCCCGGTCCCCTTGCCGACCTCCTTGGTGGTGAAAAATGGGTCGAACACCTTGGCGATCGTCTCGGCCGACATGCCCGAGCCGGTGTCGGTCACTCCGATCGCGACATAGTCGCCTGGCGTGAGTTCCTTGGCGCCTGCGCCACTGACCGTCACATTGCGCGCGGCGACGGTAAGCGCGCCCGAACCGTCCATCGCATCGCGCGCATTGACCGCGAGGTTGAGGATGGCGTTCTCGAGCTGGTGCGCATCGGCTTCGATTGGCCAAAGCTCGGCCGTGCTGGTGATCTGGATCGAAACCGCCTCGGTGATCGAGCGCGTCAGCAGGTCCGACATCCCCGCAAGCAGACGCGCCACGTCGATCGCGCGCGGGTCGAGCGGTTGCTGGCGCGAAAAGACCAGCAGACGCTGGGTCAGCGCCGCGGCGCTCTCGGCGCCCTTCATCGCGTTGTCGAGCGAGCGCATCAGGCGGGGGTCGCCGCTGGCATCGATCCGTCGCCGGACGGTGTCGATGTTGCCGATGATGATCATCAGCAGGTTGTTGAAATCATGCGCGATCCCACCCGTCAGATGCCCAACCGCCTCCATCTTCTGGGCCTGACGGAGCGACTCCTGCGCCTGGTGCCGCTCAACCACCTCGGCTTCGACCCGCGCTTCCAAGGTGTCGTTGAGATCGCGCAGCTGCGCCTCAAGCTCCTTCGCCTTGGTCACGTCATAGATGACGCCGACGAGCCGGTAACCCGCACCGTCGCGCACGACTTCGCCCCGCCGGGCGATCCAGCGCTCGGCGCCGTCGTCCGCGCGGAGGATACGGAACTCGGCCTCGAGCCCCGAGACGCCCGCATCGGGCAGATGCGAGGGGATGAGCGGCGCTTCACCTGGCAGCATCACCGCGTTGACCGTCTGGACGGGCAGCACCGGCGCGGGATGAAGGCCGAGAACCCGGCAGAACTCCTCCGATACGGCCATCGTCGCGAAGCCATCGCTGTGCTCGAAGGTTCCCACGCCGCCCGCACTCTGCGCGATTCGCAGCCGCTCTTCGGTCCGCTTGCGATCGGTCACGTCGACGAGCAGGCCGGTGAACCGCACCGGTTGGTCGTCGGCATCCTGCTCGCACTGGCCGCGGCCGTGCATCCAAAGCACCGCCCCATCAGGCGCAACGACCCGGAACTCCTTGGAGAAGAGCTCCGCACCGCCCAGGATGCCCGCGACGGCGATCCGAATCCGCGCGCGGTCTTCGCGGTGAATCGCGCGGAAGAAGACGTCGGTTGGCAGGCCGGTCAGGCCGTCCGCGGGGTCAACCCCGCACAGTTCGGCGAAATGCGCGTCGAGATAGAGGCGCTCGTCAAGGATATCCCAGTCCCATGTCCCGCTCGATCCCGCCGCTGCGCGGATCGCCATCATCCGCTGTTCGCGGTTTTGCCGTCCGGTCGAGGGCTCAGCGGTCATCATCACCCACGACGCGCGCGATGAACTCCTCGAGCAGTTCCTTGAGCGTCGCCAGCGCCGGCAGGTCCATCAGCATCGCGATGTAGCCGCGGATGTCGCGCTGTCGGACGGCGAAGTCGATATAGAGGAAGAGGACCAGACCATCGGCGCTCCCGGTCTCGTCGACCTCGAACAGCATCGCGCCATTGCCCCGCAGCACTTCGGGGATGGTCATCGTCAGCGACCGTTTGAGCATGTTCGCCATCGTCGCGAGGCACGAGTTGAGAATGATGTTGCCGGTCTCGCCGAGCGCTTCATGCTCCATGTCGAGGACCTCTTCCGGGCTCAGCGCGTCGCCGGTCACGGCGCGGACCATCTCGAGGCTGTTGGCTTCGGGAAAGATCAGCAGCGCCCGGCCGGCGAAGGCGCCGTCGAAGCCCTGGCGGACGGCGACCAGCGCTTCGAGCTCGCGTTCGCCGATCAGGCGCGCGGCACGGCGCTGGCTGACCACCTCGATCGACGGCACGGAGAGATGGACCTCGTGACCAACCATCTTGCGCAGGGACGAGGCCGCTCGGCTGACACCGATGTTGACGATCTCGGTAAGCGCATCGCGCTCGAGTTCGCCGAGCGCAATCATATCCTGGTTCACGGGGCTTTGCGGAGACGCAGCGCCGCCCCGGAAATGAAGCCCTGCAAAGCCTCGGAAGTGACGGGCTTGGGGACGAAGGTGGCATCGATCGCGCGGGCGCGCGCGATAACCTCGTCCTGGATGTTCGCGGTGATGATCGCGATCGGCATGGTCGGCTGCGCCGCGCGCAGCTCGCCGGCGAATTCGAGACCGTCCTTCTCGGTCATGTTGAAGTCGACGAGCGCGATATCGACGATCTCGCCGGCATCGAGCAGCTCATGCGCCTGCGCCGCGCTCCCCGCCTCGACTTTGGTCCACTCGGGCTGGAGTTCCGCCAGCGCCTTCGCCGCGACGATCCGCGCCAATTTGCTATCGTCAACAATCAGGACTTTCACCGCCACGAAAAGGCTCCACGCTTCAGAACTCGTTACTCCCTCATATCTGCTCCCGTTTGAGGGCGATAGCCGCTTAAGAGTTAACCTGGAGCAACAATGGCAGGAGGCGGTCGCGAAGGATCGGGTCGTCGGGCACGCCGATCAAGGTCGGCCGGGCGGCGAGCAGGAGCTGCACCACCGCGAGATGTAGCCGTGTGGCGCCCGTGACATCGACCGAACGGCGCGGATCGGCCTGGAGAGCGACGAGCAAGGGCTCGGCATCCTCGACGAGGCAGGTCCCCGAGAGCGCGATGACGTCGCCGGTGACGGTCACGCTCATGCTGCAAGCTCGGGGAGATCGAGGACGAGCAGCACGGCGCCGTCGCCGAGAAGGGCCGTTCCCGCTATCCCGGGCAGCACGCCCAGCAGGCCCCGCGCCTCGCGCACCAGCGCGTCGATCTGCGCGTCGAACGCCGCCACCCGGACCGCCACCAACTCGCCGCCGCTTTCGGTGACGACGAGGCGCACCGCATTGTCCCGCGTCGCGGCGCGACCAAGAAGGCTCGCCAAATCGAGAATTGGAACGGTCCGATCGCGCAGGACACAAGCCTGGCCGCCGCCGATCGGCAGAATCGCGTCGGCGGCGATCCGCGCGGTCTCGACGATCTGGTCGAGCGGTATGCCGTAGCGTTCGTCACCCGCCCGGACGACCAGCAGGCGGGTCGTGATCGCATCGAGCGGAAGCCGGATCTCGATCCGGGTCCCTTTGCCGGCGCGACTTTCGATAGCGAGGCGTCCACGCAGTCGCTCGACCGCGCGCTGAACGGCGTCCATGCCAACGCCGCGGCCCGACAGGTCGGTGACGGCCGCCGCGGTCGAGAAGCCCGGTGTGAGAATCAGCCGCAGCGCCTGTGCGTCGGACAGCGCTGCGGCGGCCTCGGCGGCAAGTATGCCGCGTTGGACCGCGGCCGCCCGGATCCGGTCGGGATCGATCCCGGCGCCGTCGTCGCTCAAGCCAAGCACGACCTCGTCGCCCTGGCGGTTGATCAGGAGCTCGAGACTCCCTTCGACCGGCTTTCCCGCAGCCTGACGGATTGCGGCGGACTCGAGCCCGTGATCGAGCGCGTTGCGTATGATGTGGAGGAGCGGTTCGAAAACGCCATCGGCGATGGCCTTGTCGACCTGCGTGAGCTCTCCGCGCATCGTGAATCGCACCGGCTTCGCTACGCCCTGTGCGATCTCGCGGACGAGCCGCGGTAGCCGGCGCAAAGAGGCGGCAAGCGAAACCCGTCGGACGGCGGAGACGCCATGATGGAGGCGCCCGGTGATCCGATCGATATCGCCTTGGAGCGCGCGCAAGATCTGCGCGAGCGCGGGATCAGTCCATTCAGCTCGGCGCACGGCATGGGCAAGGCCGTTGGCAGCCACGGCCAGTTCGCCGACCTCGTCGGCAAGCCGGTCGAGCCGGGCTCCATCGACGCGCACGATACGCGCCGCGTCCGAGGCGACCACGGCGTCGGTTTCGATGGGCTGCGGGGTTATCTCGGCAAAGGCCAGTTGATCGGGCACGAGCCGAAACGCCGCGCGAACGGCCTCGATCGGCGCGCTGCTGACGCCCTCGAGCAGGACCTGGCAGCGAAACGGGTCCCAATCCATGATCGGGGCCAGCCCTCCCACCGGCACGATGGCGAGATCGACGAGGTCGGGGACAGCCAGCGCGAGCGCGAGCGGGTCGTCCCCGCGAAAGAAGCAGTCTGGGTCGGGGGTGTAGCGGAAGGCGACCAGGTTCTGATCGGTCGCGCCGATCGCGGCGGCGGCGCGCGCGGCAGGCCCCGAAACCCATTCCGCCGCGCTGGCCACCGGCGCGGTCGAGGTTCCTACCGGCCGCGGGCCGCCAACAAGTCTTGCGATCAGCTGCTCCGCCACGCTGGCGGCGTCCTCGCCGAGCGCACCGCCCTGCTCGAGCTCGTCGATCCAGCGGTCGATCGCGTCGATACAGGCAAGCAGCGTCTCGATCCCATCGGGACCCAGGATCGCGCCGTTGCTGCGCGCGACGCCCAGCCTATCCTCGGCGCGATGCAGCAGCGCTTCGGCGGGTTCCATGTCGAACACCGCCACCGACCCCTTCAGGGTGTGGACCGCACGAAACAGCGCGTCGAGCGCGGCGGCATTGTCCGGCTCAGCAGCGAGCCGGCTCAGTTCGGCCTCCGCGTCGGCCACGAGCTCACGGCCTTCGATCAGGAACTGGGTGAGCAGCTCGTCCATCACGGCCGACGATAGACGATTGCGTCGTCGAGGCGAACGAAGTCGAAGCGATCGGTGATCCGGCTCATCGACTCGCTGTGCCCGAGCAGGAGGAAGCCGCCGGGATGGAGCCGGTCGTAGAGCGTGTCGGCGGCGACCCTCCGCGAAGCATCGTCGAAATAGATCAGCAGATTGCGGCACAGCACCACGTCGAACCGGCCTTGCGCGGCGGCGGCGGCGGGATCGACGAGATTGGTGACCGTGAACTGAACCGACTCGCGCAAGTCGTCGATGATCTTGCGCTGGTGGCGGTGCTCCGGCTCGAAATAGCGCTCGACGAGCGACTCGGGCAACTTCGCCAGCGCGCGAGCGGCATAGCGCCCTTCGCGCGCCGCCCCGACCGCCGCGGTGTCGATATCCGAGCCGACGATCTCGACATTATAGGCGTCGACCATCGGCCAATGTTCGAGCAACCAGATCGCGATCGAATAGGCCTCGTCGCCGGTCGAGCAGGGCAGCGACCAGATCCGGATGAGATCGCCCGGGCGCTTGGTCTGCACGATCTCGGGCAGGATCTGGTCGGCGAGCGCCCGCAGCTGGTGATCTTCGCGGAAGAAATAGGTCTCGTTGATCGTGAAGGCATTGATCAGCGCCTGGCGCTCGGCAGCATCGATCCCGAGCCGGGCGAGATACGCCCGCGCATCGGCTGATCCGCTGCGCTTGAGACGATCGGCGAAGCGGCGCTCGATATAATAGCGCTTGCTCTCGCCGAAAGTCATGCCGGTCCACAGATAGAGCAGATCGGTCAACGTCTTCAGCTCGTCGGGGGAGAGGAAAGCGCTCATCCCGCAACCAACGCGGCGAGCGCGCCCGCGATCCGTTCAAGCGGCGCGACCTGCCCCGCACCGCCCTTCGCGACCAGCGCCCCCGGCATGCCCCATACGACCGCGCTCTCCTCGGCCTCGGCAATGGTTTCGCCGCCGGCCTTGTGCAGCGCGGTCATCGCGGTCGCGCCGTCGGTCCCCATCCCGGTCATCAGCACACCGATCAGCTTTGACGGTTCGACGTGCAGCATCGCGCTCTCGACGAGCCGCTCGACGCTCGGATGCCAGTGATGATCGGGACTGCTCGGCGCGGCGAGAGCCACGAGCCGGCCGGCGCGCCGGCTGATAAGGAAATCGGCGTCGCCGCGGCCGATATAGACATGGCCGGCCAGGACCGGGGTCACCGCCGTCACCTCGGCGACCGGCAGCGCGCAGAGCTTGTCGAGACGGCGTGCGAGCGGCCCGGTGAAGCTCGCCGGCATATGCTGCGCGACCAACACCCCGTAGGCGAAGTCGGCGGGAAGCGCGCCGAGCACCGCATCGAGCGCGGGCGGTCCGCCGGTCGATGTCCCGATCAGGACGAGGTGTTCCGCAGGCGCGCCCGGCGTTACGAGCCGTTCAGGCGCGATAGCCGGGGCCGGGGCCGCAGCGGCGCGGCGAGGCGATGCCGCTGGCATCGTGCGCGCCCGTCTCTCGACGATCTGGCCGCGCAGCCGCACACGCTCGGTGAGCCGGGTCGTCCGTGAAATCCGCGCTTTTGCGGCCTGACGTACCGTCGCTACCAAGTCGGGAGCGACTTCCTCGATCGCGATCGAAACCGCCCCGCGCGGCTTGGGGAAGAAATCGACCGCGCCGAGCGCGATCGCGTCGAGCGTCTCCTCGGCGCCCTCCTCGGTGAGCGAAGACACCATCACCACCGGACAGGGGCGCTCGATCATGATACGGTCGAGGCAGGCCAGGCCATCCATGCCAGGCATATGGATGTCGAGGGTCACGACGTCTGGTTTGAAGGTGCCGAGCCGAGCCAGCGCTTCGTCGGCGTCGCGGGCGACCTCCACCTCGAAATCCCCCGCGGCGGAGAAAATTCCGCTGAGCAGCCGCCGCATCAGCGGGCTGTCGTCGACAATCAGGAGACGAGTCATCGGCGCCGCGACCGCCCGGTGAGATCGACCGCAGCGAGCAGATGACGCTCGGTTTGGGCGAGAAGGGCAAAGGGGCTCATCAACAGCGTCATCGGTCCGCCATCGGCGGTCAGCAAGGACTCGAAGAGCTGCGGCTCCTCGCCCACCGCCGGCGCGTCGCTACGCGCCGCGCGCGGCACGCGGACGACACCGCGGATCCGGTCAACGAGGAAGGCCGCCTCGAGGTCGCCCGCGGCAGCGACGATCAGTCGCTGTCCGGTGGCGGTTGCTCCGAACCGTGCCGCCTGGTCCACCACCGCGAGCGCGCGACCGCGCAGATGCATCACCCCGCGTATGAAGGCCGGTGCGCGCGGCAGGGCTGTCAGCGTTTCAGGAAGTCGGGCGACCTCCGAGATCGCGGCGAGCGGCAGACCATAGGCCGCATCGCCGATCGTGAAGAGGAGCAGAGCCTCGGTCGCCGCCTCGGTCCGTTGCTCGGCGCGTATTTCCTCGGTGCCGACCGCACGTAGCCGCGCGCCAAGGCTCGGGTCGACGAGCGCGTCGCATGCGAGCAGCGACAATAGTCGCTTACCGCCGTCGAGTCTGGCGATGGCGGCAATCCGCGCCTCGCCGCCGCCGCGCTGGAGCAGCGCGGGAACCGAGTCGACGCTTTCGTCGGGGACGGCAAGCACCTCGCCGATCGCGTCGACGACGAGGCCCGCGGGATGGCCTTCGATCCGCACCACGATAATCCTGGCGCCGGTCGCGCGCGTACCGCCACACCCGAGGAGGGCGGCGAGCGACAGCAAGGGAAGCAGGCTATCGCGCCAGGCCATCGTCCCGATCACCGCTGCATCGGCATCGGGAATCGTTGCGATCTGGGCGCCGAGCGGAATCACCGCCTCGATACGCTCGAGCGGAAGCGCATAGCTCTGGCCCGCCACGTCGAACGACAGCATTCGCGTCTCGGAGCGCGCGGCACTGCGGGCGCGCCGAGCCGCCACCCGCTCCCCGCGTCGCGCCGAGCGCGAAGCCAGTCCGGCGAACTGCGCTGCGATGAGCGGCGCGACCGCGAGCGCCTCGGCTTCGCCGGCCGGAGCCAATCCGAGCACCTGGTCGACGGCGAGGCCGATCGGCGAGGCACCCTCGAGCACCACGATCCGCCGCGCGGGTCGGGCATCCTGCTCGAGCAAGACGGCGAGCGACAGGACGGGGATTGCGGCGCCCCGCAGGTTGCAGAGGCCGAGCAGGCTGGGCGGGGCCTGCGGCACGGGCGTCAGGCGCCGGCTTTTGAGCACCTCACGGACATCGATGGCCGGCAGTCCGAGGCGACGGCCCGCCACCTCGAGCGCAAGCAGCTGAGGAGCCGCCACCGCGCTCAGGACGGCTGTTCGAGCAGGGCGGCAGCGAGCGAGGCGATCTCTTCGATCGCGGCAGCGAGCTCCTCGGAGGCCTGGCTTTGCTGCTGGGCAGCCGCCCCCGCCTGGCGCGCGGCAGCCGAGGCTTCTTCGGCGGCGGTCGCAATCTGCTCCGTACCGCCCCGGATTTCGCGCACCGAGCGCAAGATCAGATCACTGCCGTCGGCGATCGTCTCGGCACCCGCCTTCCCAACCCCAAGCTCGACCTCCAGCGCGCGAAAGCGCTCGACGAGGCCCTGACTCCGCGCGATCTCGCTTTCCGCCGCGGCAACGATCTGGTCGAGATCGCGCACGATTGCGCCGACCTGGTCCTGGACCGCGCGGATGGCATCGCGCGCGCGCTCGCCGCTGACCGCCGCGTCGCGGGACAATTTGCGAATATCCGCGGCAACCGTGGCAAATCCCTCCCCGGCGTCCCCCGCTCGGGTCGCTTCGACCGAGCCGCTCACCCCAAGCATGCTCGTCTGGACGGCAAGCAGCGCCAGCGCATCGCCATTGCGCTCGATCCGGCGCGCGACCTTCGACACGTCGGTGAGCGATGTCAGCATCGCCCGCGTACGCTCGAGTGCCGCGCCGACCCCCTTGGCCAGCGCCTCGATCCGCTCGGCGCTTTCGGCGACCGAGCTGGCGACCGACGCCACGCGCCCGGCGCTATCGCGGGCGCGGCCCTGGGCCATCTCCGCGGCGCTTTCGATCTGCTCCATCGCGCTGCTCGCCTCGAGCGTGGCGGCCGCCTGGACCTGCGCGCCCTTCCCGATCTGTTCGATCGCCACGAGTATCTCGGCGGCCGCGCCGGATAGCTCCTGAACCGTCGCCGACAGCTGCTCGGCCGCGGCCGCCACCTGCTCGGCCGCGGCGTTGCCTTCCGCCTCGTCCTGGAGCGTCTCGGACAGGGCGCCCAGCGCGTCGGCGGTCTGCTGGCTCTGGTCGAGCGAGACGCTTTGCTGCTCGATCGCCTGCTGCGCTTCAGCCGCAGCCGCCGACTGCTGTTCGGCGGCTGCGGCGACCTGCTCGGCACCGCGTTGCGCTTCGCGAATGGCCGTCTCGGCCTGAACCGCCGCCACGAGGATCTGCTCGGCGCTCTCCGCGATCGCCGCGAGGTCGCTCCCGGTCTCGCCGATCCGGGCAATCACCGCGCGACCGGCCTGGGCCTCGCGCTCGGCCTCGCCGGCGGCACTCCGGATCGCCGTGACGATCTCGCGGACATCGCCGGCTATACCGCCAGCGAGATCGAGGATTTCGGCAGCATTGGCTTCGGCGGTCTCGGCCAGCGCGCGAACCTCATCCGCGACGACTGCGAAGCCCTTGCCGTCGTCACCAGCCCGCGCCGCCTCGATCGTTGCGTTGAGCGCCAACATGCTGGTCTGTTCGGAGACGTCACCAACGCCCTGCGCGATGGCGCCGATATCGGCGGCGGTCGTCTCAAGCGCCGCGATCACCTCGACGGACCCGAGCTGCCGTCGGGCATTGAGCTCGATCGCGGAAACTGACGCCTCGATCTGGCCGGTGATTTCGGAAAACGCGGTTTCGATCGCGTCCGCCTGCCGCCGGGCTTGGCCGGCGCGCTCCCGCGCTTCCAGAAAGGTCGCGCCCAAAGTAGCTATCAGACCAAGCGATTCCTGCGACGCCCCCGCCGCTTCTTCGGCACCGCTGGCGATCTGGGTCATTGCAGCCTGGAGTTCCGCGGCAGCGGCCGATGCTTCACTCAGGCCGCTGGCGAGCTCCAGCGTAGCCTGTCCGATACGTCCGCGAGCATCCTGCGCGAGCGGGACGGCAACGGCGCGCCTGGGCGATGGCAACGGCCGCGCCGCAGTGACAGGTGCTTCGACGCGTGCCGATTTGCGCGCGCCCAACGCCGTTTTTTTCACGAGAGCCATATGGTCGAGTCCGCAAGATAGAGTGACCCGGGGCATAGGACAGGATTGGCGACCGCGCCAGCACCGTAGCAGTGCGTGCCGCCCCGGTAAGTGGGTTGGGAGCTGCTACGGATCGGCTGCATATGAGCAGCCGCCGCCGGCACATCTTCTGGTCATGCGCAGCTTCCCATCCGGGGATCCGGCCTTAAGGCGCTGGGACGGATGCGCCGATATTCCTGAAGATCAGGCTGCGCTGAACCTCGCTCCAGGCGGGTACCGCCCAGCCCTTTTCCGCCAGGATGCGATGCCAACGCCGTTGCGGCTCGGCTGGCTGGGGCCCGCGCCGCCCCGACGCAACTGAGCTGATCCGATCCCGGACCACCATCCCCAAGCTGCGTTGTCATCCTGCTTGCGGCCCCGTTTCGGCCTTCGACCTCGACGCTGGCCGACATGCTTCCACCAAGGAGGACGGGGCTGGAGCCGCCATTATCGAACGACGTCTTGGGGAGATGCCAGTGTCCGCCGGGGATCTGGTCCAACAGATCTAGACTCGCAAGGACCTCATCAAGTCCGATGCTCGCTCCGCTATCATCAATGTGGGAATATGGGTATTGGCACGCACCATCGTGGGCATGATCGATGCGTCCGCGACGAAGAGCCCGTCCATCCCGATCACGCGGCAGAATCGGTCGACCACCGTATCGCGCGCGGCCGGATCGCCCATCGCGCAGGTCCCAGCGACATGGCCCATCGGGAACGCGTTGTCCGCCACGAAATCCTCGAGCGCCGCAGATCCCGCCAGCAGGGCCTCGGGATCGACTCGCGCGTCGGCCAGCATCGCGCGGCGCAGCGGCGGGATCGTGTCGAACAGACCCGCTATGCCCGCCGCCGCCAGCCGGCTCGACAGCCCCGGCCGGGCGAGCCGCTGCGCGGTATAGCCTTTGGGCAGGAAGATGTCCTGGCGGCGACGGCGCACCCCCGGATCGCTCAGGAGCTCGAGCGCCAGCCGGGTGCCTGCGATCATCCGCTGCCGGTCGCGGTCATCCGACAGCAAGTTGAATGCGACGTCGGGCCGCGCCGCATCGAGACCGGCAAGGCGGACCCGCCCACGCGAAAAGCTCTTGTAGACCGCGACGTTGACCGATCCGACCGCGCGGCCCATCGCGTGCCAGCTGGTCTTGTTGAAGGCGAACAGGAACATGTCCTGCGCCGGGCAACCGGCCTGTCCCGACGAGTAGCGCAGGCTGTGCTGGCTCCACGCGCGCTGGCCCGGCGACTGCCGTGCGTCGCGGCGGAGATAGGTCGCCACATAGACGGCTGGATGGTTCATCAAATTCCGCCCGACACCGGGCCTTTCGGCGATCACATCCACCCCGGCGCGGTGAAGATCGGCGGCGGGACCGATACCCGATCGCAGCAGCAGCGCCGGACTGTGGATAGCCCCGGCCGCCAGCACCACGGTGCGGGCGCGGATCTCATGGTCCTCGCGGCCTCGCCGGACGATCGCGCCCGCGACGCGACGCCCGTCGACGACCAGGCGCAACATCTCCGTGTCGCAACTGATCCGGAGGTTAGGCCGGTCACGTACCACGCGGTCGAGATAAGCCATCGACGCCGAAACTCGTCGGTCCGGCAGGTTGCTCATCGGAGTCGGGAACAGTCCGTCTCCGAACTGGCCATTGCCATCGGCCAATAAGGGATAGCCGCGATCGCGCACCGCGTCGGCAACCGCGCGGGCGAAGGGCGGCCAGGCGGCGGGCGGGTGGCGGCGGATCGGGATGGGGCCGTCGCGGCCATGCAGCGTCCCGGCGAAATCGCGGTCGTCCTCCAGCCGCTTGAAGTAGAGCAGCACATCGTCCCAGCCCCAGCCCGTAGCGCCCAGCGCCCGCCACTCGTCATAGTCGGCGGGCACGCCGCGTAGCGCCATCATCCCCATGATGTTCGATCCGCCGCCCATCAGTCGCGCCTGCTGATAGGGGCGGCGCACGCCAGGGCGCAGCTCGGCGGTCAGCCCGGGCCAGAAGAAGCCGGGCACCGCGACCGAGGTGGGGAAGGCGTCGCGGATGCTGGCCGGCTCCTCGCCGGGCGGGATATCGGGCCCGGCCTCGACCAGGAGCACCCGGCGGCGTCCATCCTCGCTCAGCCGGTCGGCAAGCACGCAGCCCGCGGCGCCCGCGCCGACGATCAGGACGTCGGCGGGATCCTCCGTCATCGGGTGGCGTCCTGGCGGCGGTGGCCGATGCGGTCCTCGATCACCGCGCAGAGCGACGCGGGGTCGGTTTCGCCCCAGCGGGTGGTCAGCGCGTCGATATGCGCCTGGATGGCCGGCGGTAGCATCGTCAGCGGCACCCGCAGGCCCCGCGCGAAATCGGCGATGGTCGGCCCGTCCTTGTCGGCGATGAGCGAATACATCGTCTCAGGCGGATAGACCCCCGTCGCCATCATTCGTCCGCGCACCTCGAAAATGCGCGAGGTGCCCGCGCTGGCGGTGATCAGTTCGTAGAGCTGATCGGGGTCAAGACCCGCCTTGAGGCCGAGGCCCATTGCCTCGGCGGCGACGACATTATGGCAGATCACCATCATATTGATCACCAGCTTGATCCGCGCGGCGTTGCCGAAAGCGCCGACATCGAAGCGCTTCACGGCCATGTCGGCGATCATCCGCTCCAGATCGCCCTCGACCGGGCCGCCGCTGACATAGAGGCTGTGTAGATCCTTCTCGACCATCACCGGGGTGCCGCTGACGGTACAATCGAGCATCGTCCAGCCGGTCCCGGCCATGCGATCCCGCGCGGCCAGCTTCTCGGCGGGGTCGAGCGTGTTGATGTCGATCAGCCAGCCGCCGCCGCCGGCCGCCGCGATCCCGGCCAGCACCTGATCATAGGCGGCGCGGCTCGACAGCGCGACGAGCAGCACCGGGCAGTTACGCACCAGATCGGGCAGCGACGCTGCCAGCTCGCCGCCGGCCGCCACAAAAGCCTGGGCCGGGCCGGGCGCGGGATCGTGGCCCGCCACCGCCCAGCCATGCTCGATCAACCGCGTGGCGAGGCATAGCCCCATGGAGCCCAGGCCGATGAAGCCGATCGCCGCCATATCCTCTCCCCTCACGTCTTTCCGTCAGGCGTGGCTAACCCAGCGCATCGCGGGCCGCCCATCAAATGATCGCATGTCGCATTCGCGAAATTCTAATGCCTCGCGGCGGACCGGGGCTGGTAGCGTGGCGGCAAGACCAAGGGAGAGAGACGTGGCCGATCACCAGACCAGCGACAGCGCGACGCTGATCCGCGCCTATGTGCGCAAGGCCGGCGACCATCGCATTGAGCTGCCGCACCAGCCTGGCCAAGCGCACCGCTCGGCGGCGGGCTGGACGATCGACTACAGGCTGCAGGAGATCACCGGCGGCGATGCTCGCTCCATCTCCACCGTCCCCGGCCATTTCATCGACAAGCCCGCCTTCGGCAGCCCCTGGCACCATCATGACTGCGACCTGCAGGTGGCGATGGTGCTCGAAGGATCGATCGAGCTGGGCTATCGGGGCGGCCGCTATGGCCGCGCGGGCAAGGGCGACATCCTCTTCATTCCCGGCCATGTGATGCACGACGTGAGCAATCCGTCCTCCGACTATCAGGTCGCCGAGATCACCTTTCCGGGAAGCTTCGGCACGGTCGAAGGGGTCGAACCCGCTTCGGACATCGACACCCCAGCGCGCACCTGGGGCAGCAGCGCCGCGATCCGCCAAGGCGAGGCGCGCGGGGTGATCGCCTATCTCTACCCGGTGATGGGGCCCTATGACCGCCGGTTCCGTATCCGGCGCCTGCGCCGCTCGCGCACCAGCCCGTTCGAGCCGGGATCGCTGGCGCATGACGACCGCTACCGGTTCCTGATGGTGATGCAAGGCTGGATGGACGTGGACATCGACGGCCAGACCCTCCGCGTCGAAACCGGCGATATCGTCGTCCTGCCGAAAGGCGTCGCCTGCGAGCAGCGTGCCATGTCCGACGAGCTGGAAATGATCGAGACCAGCGTGCTCGAACAAGCCTGAGGAGACACAGCCATGGCTGAACTGCTGGTGATGCACCACGCGACCTGCGCGCGGAAGGCGCTGTCCGCCCTGTTCGAAAAAGGCGCGCCGGTCCAGACCCGCGAGCTGCAGCGCGAGTATCTGCGTACCCCCGGCTATCGCGCGCTCAACCCCGACGGGGTCGTGCCAACCTTCGTCGACGACGCCGGACGCCCGCTGGTCGAATCCTCGCTGATCATGCGCTATCTGGATGAGGCCTATGACGGCCCGGCGCTGCAACCCGCGCATCCCTGGGAGCGGATCAAGGTCGACCACTGGCTGAAGCGGGTCGACGAGAAATATTTCCCGGCCCTGGGCGCGATCACCGCCGCCACCTTCATCCGATCGATGTTCGGAGACCCCGTCGACGAGGCGCGGCTGAAGGCGATGCTCGACGCGATGGTCAACCATGGCGACCGGCTGATGCGCGAGGATTGCGTGCGGAAGGGCACTGCCAGCCCCTTCGTGACCGCAGGGCTGGCCCAGCTGCGCAAGATGCTCGACGACGTCGAGGCGGCGCTTGGCGACCGCGACTGGCTGGTGGGCGATGCGATCAGCCTGGCCGACTGCGCGATGCTGCCGATCATGCTGCGCTTCGTCGAATTCGGGCTGGACCCGGCCTGGGCGAACCGTCCCAAGGTCGCCGCCTGGTGGGCGCGGCTGGCAACCCGCCCCTCTACCGCGCGGCTGCTGGAGATGGCCGACCCTGCGCTGCTCCAGGAGATCAAGGACGCCATGGCCGACGAGCCGCGGCGTTACTATCTATCGATGCTGGGCTGAGCCCCGCGCCGCGGGAACGTCACGCCGAAGATATTTCGGCATCCCGCCGCCTGCACGGCAAAAGCGCACGCACGAATCGCCAGGCGAAACGACAAGCTGCCCGCCCGGTGGATGCCGAAACCTGTTCAGCGGGACGGGATCGGGAGGAGAAGGCACGCCCCCTCCTCTCCCATCCCCTACCGGCTGAAGCTGCCCGCCAGATGGTCGCTGTCGATGCGGCGGTGGCCGAACAGCTTTTCGCGGAAGGTACCCGGCTGGTAGGCGGTCTTGTAGCGGCCGCGCTTCTGCAGCTCGGGCACGACCATGTCTATGAAGTTCTCCAGCGTCTCGTGCGCGACGATGCGGGCGATGTTGAACCCGTCGATATCGGCCTCGTCCATCCAGCGGATCATCTCGTCGGCGACCTGTTCGGCCGATCCAATGAAGGCGACATTGGTACCGCACAGCGCCTTTTCGTCGAGCACCTGGCGGAGGGTCCAAGCGTTGTTGCGGGTGAACATCTCCAGCGCCGACTGGTTGGCGTCGTTCTTCTGATAGACGATCGGTTCGTCGAGCGGATATTTGGACAGGTCGATTCCCATCGCCCCCGACATCATCGAAATCAGTCCTTCGAAGCTGCTATAGCGCTTGTAATCGGCGTAGCGCGCCTTCGCCAATTCCTCGGTTTCGTCGACGAACACCGAGATGCCTGTGAAGAATTTGATCGACTGCGGGTTGCGCCCCTCGGCCTCCGCCGCCGCGCGGACCCTTGCCACCTGTGCCGCGACCAGCTCGGGCTTGGTGCCGTTCAGATAGACGCCCTCGGCATGGGTGGCGGCGAAGCGGCGGCCGCGCTCGGAGCCGCCCGCCTGGAACAGGACGGGCGTGCGCTGGGGCGAGGGCTCGACCGGGGCGATCGCCTGGAAGCTGTGATATTCGCCACGGAAATCGACCGTGTCGATCAGGTCCGGATCGGCATAGACGCGTGCCTCCTTGTCCTTCTTCAGCGCGCCTTCGGCCCAGCTGCCTTCCCACAGGCGATAGACTCCCTCCAGGAATTCGTCTGCCATCTCGTAGCGCAGATCATGCTCGGCGAGGCCCGTGCGGCCCATCGCGAGCGCGCCCGAGCGCAGGTAGGAGGTGACGATGTTCCAGCCGAGCCGGCCGTTCATCAGATGGTCCATCGTCGAGATGCGCCGCGCGAAGCTATAGGGGCTTTCGTAGGAGGCGCTGCCCGTCATCGTGAAGCAGAGATTGGTGGTGACCGTCGACATGGCCGTGACGATGACCGACGGATCGAGACTGGGGGCCTGCGATCCGTTGCGCAGCGCGCCATCGGCCTTGCCCTGGTAGACGTCGGGCATACCGTAGACGTCGGCCATGAAGAAGTTGTCGAACAACCCGCGCTCGGCGAGACGGGCATAGTTCAGCCAGTAATCGAGCTTCAGATAATCGACCGCCTTGTCGCGGGGGTGCGCCCACAGGCCGAAGGCCTGGAAGCTGGGGTTGCCCTGCTCGAGCACGTTGAGCCTGATCTCTTTCGGCATGCCATCCTCATCACTGATGCTGTCGCTAGGCGCGGAAGCTGTTGGAACCGGCATAGCAGCGGCGGTTCGACGATCCGGCATTATGAATTTGCGTCGGGTTCATGTCCCCGGTTGATGAACCGGGCGCGCGGTCAGACCTGCGCGACCGCGAAACGCTCCATCCAGCCATCGGAGGCGCGCCGCGCTTCCTCGGTGAACATCTCGACGAAGGCCTCGGCCTCGGGGACCAGGACATTGGCGGTCCGCTCCAGCAGCATGATCGAGAAATCGACGTCGGGATCGCGCAAGGGGTAGATGGCGAAGCGCTGCCGGTCCGCCTCGGGATCTATCATCAGGCAGGGGGTGACGGTGCGCCAGTCGCTTCGCCCGACCAGGTCGAGCATCGCCAGAGCCGAATCGATCTCCAACTCGGCGTCGACGGTGATGTCGTGCGCGCTCAGGCAGGCCATGATCGCGGCGCGGCGGCCCTCCATCCGGCTCGCCCAGGCGATATTGATCGGACGGTTGGGCGGCGCGGTGGTGAGCGGCCCCGGCTGCTCGGGCGTCGCCTGCGACACCAGACATTCGGGGGTGATCAGAAGCTGCCGGGCGCGGATGCCGGTTTCGCCGCCATGCAGGGTGCTGATTGCGAAATCGAGTTCGCCAGACGCGATCATCTGCGGCAGCAGCGATCCGAAGCTCTCGACGATCCGCACCTTCACATTGGGATGGCTCTGGGCGAAGCGCATCAGGGTGGGGGCGACGATCCGGTGGGTCAGCGCCGGGATGATGCCGACGGTGAAGGTGCCCTGATGGCCGGGAACGAACTGGGCGACCCGGTTGGTCGCGTCGTCGATGCCGCGCAGGGTCTCGATGCATTTGCGGTAGAAGATGTCGGCGACGGGCGTCGCGGTGACGCCCACCTTCTCGCGCACGAACAGCTTGACGTTGAGCAGCATCTCCAGCTGGCGGATATGGTGCGAAACGCCCGACTGGGTGCTGTTCTCGCGCTGCGCCGCCGCAGTGAAGCTCTTCTCCTCATAGGCGGCGACGAAAAGCCTGATATCCTGCAGCGATCCGCGAAACGGCACGTCGGCATCCTCTCCTTCGATCCTCCTAGACTCCCTGTCGGGAGCCCGAACGTCAATCCTCGGGCACGTCCAGCAATGCCGTGAAATGGGCCAGGCCCAGATAGAGCGCCAGGGTCAGCCCCAACTCGATCCTCTGGCGATTGTCGAGATGGGCCTCGATCGCCGTTTCGACGTGCGCCGGGCGCTCGCCCGGATCGGCGGCGAACTGCTCGGCGAAGGTCAGGATCGCGCGCTCGCGATCGGAGAAAAGACTCGGCTGGGCATCGGGCGCTCGGACATGGGCGATCTTCGCCTCGCTCACCCCAGCGGCGCGGGCGATCATGCGATGCTTGTCCAGTTCATAATCGCCCTGATGCCGTTCGAGCACGCATAGGATCGCCAGCTCGCGCTCGCCCGGATCGAGCTCGGTTTCGAAGCGCAGCGCATGCGCCAGGGCGATGAATCGGTCGAATACCGCCGGGCTGTTCGCGAGGGTGCGGTGGATGTTGACGATGCCGATCGGCTTGGCCTTCAATCGCGCGAAGGTGTCGGCGACGTCGGGATGATCGCTCTGCTGCACCAGATCGACCGCGATACGCTTGCCTTGTTCCATAGCCCGGCCTTCTCTCAGATGATCCGCGTTCGCAGCACGCCGATGCCCCCGACCTCCAGCTCGATCCGGTCGCCGCGCAGGACATGGCGCTGCAATTCCATCGAACAGCAATCGACGACGCAACCGGTCGAGAACAGCTCGCCCGGATAGATGGTCTGTGACTGGCTGGCATAGGCGATGCAATCGGCGAAGCGCCAGTAGGGACCCTCCGCGGTGCCGCTCGACCAGGTTTCGCCATTGACCCGCACCGCCACCTTCAGCGCGTAAGGGTCGGGGATCTCATCGGCGGTGACGATGCACGGGCCAAACGGATTGGACTGGTCGAAATCCTTGCCCTTGCCAACGCCGAGGCCCGTCGCCATCGCCTTGAATTGCGCGTCGCGCGCGCTGAGATCATTGAAGATCGAATAGCCGAAGATATGGCCCTGCGCCTGATCGGCGGCGATGTCCTTGCCTTGCCGGCCGATGATCGCGACCAGCTCCAGCTCATAGTCGATCCAGTCCGAATAATCGGGCCAGCGAACCTCGCCGCCGGTCGCGGTGACGGCGGTGCAATCCGAATAATAATAGCCCGGGGTCGCGCGCCAGCCGGGGCCGACCAAAGCTTCAAGATTTGAGGCCTGCCGCGCCGCCTGATAGGCGGCTTCGGGATCGGGCTCGCGCGCCGCGAGCATCCGCGCCGCGCCCTCGACCGCCTGGCGCAGATGCCGCTCATAGACCGAGAAACCACGGATCTTGCGCGGGCGCGGTATCGGCGGGGCGAGCGTGGCGGACGCGAGATCGTGAAGCGCCTCGTCAGGCGCCCCGACCAGCATGTCGCGCGTCATGTCGAGCGCGACCGCACCGCCCTCGATCAGCGCCAGCATGGAAGCGAAGGGGGCGAAGTGCGTCTGGCGCAGCAGATCATGGGCATGCTCGAGATCGAGCAAGCGGCCGTCGCTCGTCTCGACGCCGAGCCGCTCCTGCCCATCGAGGAGAAAGGTGTACAACTTCATCTACGCGGCATCCCACACCTGATCCTGCCGGACGTGTCTCGATCGGCTTTTCGGCGGAATCGCGTTTAGCAGCGGGGCTGTCGCCGCCCGCATGATGCTTTTCGCGGCGCGCCATCGCCAAAATTGATGCCTGCTCCATCAGCCGCGTTGATGGCGGTTCGGCAAAGCAATCATGACGCGATCGGGCGATAGCCTCTATGCTGCGGCAAAGCCCGATCGAGAGGACAGGATGGAAGCTTTGATGCAGTCGGCACCGCTGATGATCAGCGGCATAATCCGCTATGCCGCTGCGGCGCATGGCGACCGCGAGATCGTGTCGCGGCTCGTCGACGAACCGACATGGCGTCATGACTGGGCCTCTGCCGAGGAGCGCGCGGGGCGGCTGGCGCAGGCGCTGATCCGCCTGGGCATCGGCGACGGCGACCGGGTGACGTCGCTCGCCTGGAACACCCACCGGCATCTGGAACTGTTCTACGGTGTGCCAGGTCTCGGCGCAGTGCTTCATACCGCCAACCCGCGGCTGGGCGACGAGCAGATCGCTTTCACGATCAATCATGCCGGCAGCCGGGTGCTGTTCTTCGAACGCAACTTCCTTGAGCTGGTGGAGCGGTTGCGGCCCCGGCTGGAGCATATCGAGCATTATGTGATGCTGACCGATGCCGAACGGCTGCTGGACAACGGCCTTGGCGCGTCCGGCTACGAGGCGCTGCTCGCGGCCGAAGAAGGCGGCTTCGCCTGGCCGCTGTTCGACGAGAACCGCGCCGCCTTCCTCTGCTACACATCAGGCACCACCGGCGATCCCAAGGGCGTGCTCTACAGCCACCGGTCGGTGGTGCTGCACGCCATGGCCGGGGGCCTTGGCGGTGCGCTGGGCTTCACCGCCTTCGACGCGATCATGCCCTGCCAGTCGCTCTACCACGCCACCGCCTGGGGCCTGCCCTTCATCGCCGCGGTCAACGGCTGCAAGATGGTGCTGCCTTGCGACCGAATGGACGCCGCCAGCCTGCACAGCCTGATCCACGAAGAGGGCGTTACCTTTTCCGGCGGCGTGCCGACGATCTGGACCATGTATCTCGATCACCTAGCCCGCACCGGGGAGAAGCCCGGCACCCTGCGCCAGCTCGTCATCGGCGGATCGGCGGTGCCGCGCGCGATGGCCGAGAGCTTCCAGCGCGATCACGGCGTCGCCGTCCGCCAGCTGTGGGGGATGACGGAGACGAGCCCGATGGGCGTGATCGCGACGCCGACCCCCAAGCTCGCGGCCGAGGGCGAGGACGAGATGGACGAGGTGATATGGACCCGCCAGGGCCGGATGCAATTCGGCATCGAGCTGAAGATCGTCGATGAGGAGGGAGCCAAGCTGCCGCATGACAGCGAAAGCTCCGGCGCGCTGCTCGTGCGCGGCCCCTGGGTCATCGGGCGATATTATCGCGCGGAGGCGAGCGCGACCGATGCCGATGGCTGGTTCGACACCGGCGATATTGCGACGATCGATCGCTTCGGCTTCATGCGGATCACCGATCGCAAGAAGGACGTGATCAAGTCGGGCGGCGAATGGATCAGCTCGATCGATCTGGAGAATGTCGCGGCCGCCTGCCCCGGCGTCCGCATCGCTGCGGTCGTGGGCATCTTCCACCCGAAATGGGAGGAGCGCCCGCTGCTGGCGATCGAACCGCATGAGGGCAGCATCGTCACTCCCGAGAAAGTGAAGGCCTATCTGGAGCCGCGCATCGTGCGCTGGTGGATGCCCGATGCGATCGTGATCACCCCGGTGCCGCTGACCGCCACCGGCAAGATCGACAAGAAGGTCCTGCGCGACCGCTATCGCGACCATCTCGCCGACGCCGACGCCGTCTGACCGCCCGGCGGAGCATCTATGCAATTCTCCGATGGACATGCCCAAAACTGATCATGAGCGCTGCGGCGCGACTTGGGGTTAGACCCACAATCCAGCTCTCGCAGACAGAGCGGGGAGGACGCCAGATGAAAGATACCATGCTCACCAACCGTTTCACGCGCACCGCGATTGCCGCCCTCATGCTCGGCTCGGCGGCCGGCGCCTATGCGCAGGATACCCCTGCCGCCGCCGCGAACGACGCCGAAGCCACCGAGGGCACAGGCGACATCATCGTCACCGCGCAGCGCCGCGCCGAGCGCCTTCAGGACGTTCCGATCGCGATCAGCGCGGTGGGCGCGGACCAGATGAGCAACCGCAACGTCCGTACCGTGTTCGACCTGCAGGGCAGCGTGCCGGGCCTGTCGATCTCGGGCTTCGCGGGGGTCAACGCCACCAACTTGGTGTCGCTGCGCGGCATCGCCGGCCAGCCGGTGCCGATCGGCGCGAGCCAGGCGACGGCGGTCTATCTCGATGGCGTCTATCTGTCGAAACCCGACGCCGGCTTCTTCGGTCTGCAGGATGTCGAGCGGGTCGAGGTGCTGCGCGGCCCGCAGGGCACGCTCTACGGCCGCAACGCCACGGCGGGCGCGATCAACATCGTCACCCGCATGCCGACCGACCGGGTCGAGGGAGTGATCGACGGCAGCTACGGCAATTACAACAACATCGCTCTGGGCGGCTATATCAGCGGACCGATCGGCCAAGGCTTCTCGGGCAGTCTGTCCGGCAGCTACAATGATCGCGACGGCTATTTCCGCAACATCGTCACCGGCAACCGGATCGGCGACGCCTCCTCCTATTCGCTGCGCACCAAGCTGCGCTACGAGAGCGAGGGCGGCTTCGACGCGACGCTGTCGGCCGATTATACCAACAAGGAATCCGAGGACCTGTTCACGCCGGCGACGATCGTCGGCGGCCGCAAGGTCTTCTCGACCAAGACGGTCAACACCAACCTCGAGGACCAGATTCGCACCCGGCTGAAGACCGGCGGCGTCGCGCTGACGATGAACGCCGAGGTTTCGGACAATTTCACCGTTACCTCGATCTCCAGCTATCGCCGGTTCAACTTCTTCACCGTCTACGACATCGACGCCAATGCGACGACCTCGATCCAGCCGATCTTCATCAACAAGAATGAAACGCTGAACCAGGAAGTCCGCGGCGTCTATGACGGCGGCGCGCTGCGCCTCACCGTCGGCGGCAATTATTACAACGAGAATGCCGAGGTCTATCTGCGGGTCAATCCGCTGGCTTACACCAAGGATCAGCTGAAGCTCGATCCGCGCCCGCATTCGAAGAGCGACCTGTCGGCCTATGCGCTGTTCGGGCAGTTCGAATATGACATCAGCGACCGCCTGACCGCCGTCGCCGGCCTGCGCTACAATTACGAGAAGCGCAATTTCACCATCGATTATTCGACCGCGGGCGCGCCGGGCGTGTTTCCGCCGATCATCGGCCGGGTGTCGGACACCGCGGTACTGCCGTCCTTCGGCCTGAACTACAAGATCGACCGTGACGTGATGGTCTACGCGAAGGCGAGCCAGGGCTATCAGTCGCCCGGCTATGCCTATCAGCCGGGCGCGGGCGGGCCGCTCAACACCTTCGGCGCCGAGAAGCTCTGGGCCTATGAGGCGGGCATCAAGAGCCGGTTCCTCGATCGCCGCGTCACCCTCAACGCCGCCGGCTTCTATTACGATTATACCGGCATCCAGCTGCGCCGCCTGATCAGCTCGCTGGTCTCGCGGATCGAGAATGCCGGCGCCGCCAGCGTGAAGGGCGGCGAGGCCGAGCTGATCGTGCGCGCCGCCCCCGGTCTGACCCTGAACGGCCAGGTGACCTATTCGAAGGGCGTCTACACCAGCTTCTGCGAAGGCATCACCGTTGGCACCCCGCAGAACAACGACGCGGTCTGCGCGGGCACCCCGGCCCCCACGGCCAACCGCCGCGGCAACCAGCTGAACCAGGCCCCGCGCTGGACGGGCGGCTTCGGCGCGCTCTATGAAACCTCGCTGGGCGGCGACATGGAGCTGAAGCTCAGCGCCAACTATGCCTGGGAATCGAACAGCTACTTCACCGCGGCCAACGAGGCGGCGGTGAGCACCGGCGGCTGGCACCGGCTGGACGCCCGCGCGGCGCTCGGCTTCGGCAACGGGCTGGAGATCTATGCCTATGGCCGCAACCTGACGGACGACCGTTATACCGTGATGGCCTTCCGCTTCGGCGCGAACGTCTCTTCGGTGGTCAACGACCCCCGCACCTACGGCATAGGCGCGCGATATAAGTTCTAGTTTCGATAAAGGTCGCCTTCAGACAATATCGGATAAGCCTCGCCGCGCCTGGAGCGTGCGTCGGCAGCGGGCGACAAGCAGAAAGAAGCGGCGAGCGCCGGCGCTCTCGCAGGATTCGTCTTGGCTTGGCCGTGCGAACCTTGGTGTCGGTAAGCACGGCTCGGTCCAGCTTTCGAAGGCCGTTCCGGGACAGGTCTCCAACGTCATGCGTAATGACAATGGAGACCTATCTCTTTCTGCAAACCCGTCGCCTGCTCAGGCGCGGCAAAAATGAGCCGCCGGACCACCGCCTAAGCCCGGCGTGCCGGCCGTCCGGCAAGCCATCATTGAACGCCAATTGCGATAATCACCGCTCCAATGTCCCCGATGCGGCTATTCACACCATCGGCTGGAACCACATTTCTGCCAAAGTCATTCTAGGTGGAATGAGAATCGCGCAATTTTTTCTTGTCGATTTTGCCTGTCGCTCCCAACGGAATTTCGTCGACGAACCGTACCTCGTCGGGCATCCACCATTTTGCGATCTTGCCGTCTAGATATGCCAATATCTCCTCGGCCGTTGCCACCGCACCGCCCTTGAGCTTCATGAGGAGAAGGGGACGCTCGTCCCACTTGGGATGCGGTACGCCGATTACCGCACAAAGCTCCGCCTTGGGATGACCCAGAGCGATCGTCTCCAAGTCTACCGAGCTGATCCATTCGCCACCGGATTTGATGACATCCTTGGCCCGGTCGGTAATCTGCATGTAGCCGCGATGGTCGATCGTCGCGATGTCGCCCGTGTCGAAGAAGCCTTCGCCGTCGAGGATGGCGATGTCCTCCTGGCCGAAATAGGCGCCGACGATGGTTTCGCCCTTGACGTGTAGCCGCCCCGGCGTCCGCCCATCATGTGGCAGCCGACGACCATGATCGTCGGTCAGTTTCAGGTCGACTCCTGGCAAGGTCCGCCCCTGCTTCAGGCTGTAACGGATACGGTCGTCGAGCGGCATGGCGGCCACCTCGCGATCCGGTGACGACAGGGTCGCAAGCGGCGATGCTTCGGTCATTCCCCACGCATGGAGGACCTCGACATCATGCTCGAGAAACTCCCGAACGATCGTCTCCGGGCAGACCGAGCCCGCGACCACCGCGCGCTTCAGCCTGGTGAGCCTGCTTCCGGTCTCCCGGCAATATTTAAGCAGCCCCTGCCAGACGGTCGGCACGCCGGCCGCGAAGGTAACCCCCTCGCTTTCGATGAGTTCGTAAAGCGTCGCGCCGTCGACGCGCTGCCCGGGCAGCACCAG
This sequence comes from Sphingomonas sp. Root720, assembly GCF_001428605.1. Taxonomy (GTDB): domain Bacteria; phylum Pseudomonadota; class Alphaproteobacteria; order Sphingomonadales; family Sphingomonadaceae; genus Rhizorhabdus. Next base: position 548,730 of record NZ_LMID01000011.1, on the reverse strand, counting down.
CCTCGCCCCCGCCATCGGTGCGGAGTAAACCAGTCCCCAGGCATTGGCATGATACATCGGCACGAGCAGCAGCACCGTGTCGGTCGATGCCAGGTTCAATCCGTCCGCCTGGCAGGTGATCAGCGAGTGCAGATAGTTGGACCGGTGCGAATAGAGGACACCCTTGGGATTGCCGGTCGTTCCCGACGTGTAACAGAGGCCGGCGGCCGTCCGTTCATCGAAGCCGCCCCAGTCGCAGTCCGCGCCATGCCGGCCGATCCATGCGGAAAAGCCATCGACCGAGACCGCGCTGCCGTCGATAAGGCAGATCGTCTCGTCGTCGAAGAAGATAACCTGTTCGACCATCGGACAGGCGGGCAGGATTGTTTCCAGGATGGACAGGCATGCGCTGTCTGCGAAGATCACCCGGTTGCCCGCGTGCCTGACGAGGTAGCCGATCTGATCGGGCAAGAGCCGCGGATTGAGCGTGTGGCAAACCGCCCCGATCGCGACCGTGCCATACCAGGCCTCGAAATGCTGCGCGCTGTTCCAACCGAGCGTACCGATCCGGTCACCGAGCCGGATGCCCGCAGCAAGCAGTGCGTTGGAGACTTGCTTCGCCCGCCCTAGGCAGTCGGCATAAACGGTGCGGTGCCGCGCGCCCTGGTTATCGTTCCAGACAACCTCGGTCCCGCCATGCCATCGCGCCGCGTGGGAGAGGAGGGCGTCCAGGGTAAGCTGTCCCTCCTGCATCAAACCGAACATGTCACTCTCCGCGATCGTCGTCCCGGCGGGGCTATTCCCCCGCCGGCAGCCTCATGATGCCGACCCTCGTCAGCCGACGTGCTGCTTCGAAATGTTGATGACGCACGTCTGCGAGAATTCGATCATGCCGTCGGTCGAAAGCTCCGTCCCGATCCCCGACTGCTTGGCGCCGCCGAAGGGAATGTGCGGCCCGAAATCGAGATGCTCGTTAACCCAGACCATGCCGCTGTCGATCTGCCGGGCGACGGCATAGGCGCGCTCGCTGTCAGCCGACCAGACCGAGCCGCCAAGGCCATAGTCGGAACTGTTGGTCCGTCGCACCGCATCGTCCACGTCGTCGAACCTGATCACGGGCAGGATCGGCGCAAACTGCTCCTGGTCGACCAGCATCGCGCCGTCTTCGATGTCGCGCACGATCGTCGGCCTGATGAAATAACCTTCGCCCTCGGCGACATCGCCACCGGCGATGATCCGGCCTTCCCGGCGCGCACCGTCGAGGAAGGTTTTGGCTTTCGCGAATTGTTCGGCGTTCTGCACTGGGCCCATCTGCGTGCCCTGCTGCAGCCCGTCGCCGACGATCGCCGCGTCGGCGAGCTTCGCCAGCTCGTCGCATAGAGCATCGTAGATGCTGCTATGCGCGTAGACTCGCTTGACGGCGATGCAGACCTGTCCTGCGTTCATGAACGCCTTGGAGAAGATCTTGGGCGCCACGATCGATACGTCGACATCGTCAAGGACGATGCTGGCGTCGTTGCCGCCGAGTTCGAGCGAGATGCGCTTCAAGGTCGAGGCGGCGGCCGCCATCACCTTCTTGCCGGTGGCGCTCGATCCCGTGAAGGATATCTTCGCCACATCGGGATGATCGGTCAGCGTTGCACCGAGATCGTTGAGATCGGTCACCACGCTGAACACGCCGGCGGGGAAGATATCCTTCGCAAGCTGGCCGAGCATCAACGAAGTCACTGGCGTGGTCGGCGCGGGCTTCAGGATGAAGCTGTTGCCGAGCAGCAGCGCGGCCGGGAACTTGAACGCGGCTAGGAGGACAGGGAAATTCCACGGCATGATCGCACAGACCACGCCGAGCGGCTTGCGGTGTATTTCGACGCGCCGCACGTCATCGTCCTGGATCACTTCGATCGGCAGGTCGATCGTGGTGAAGTGGCGGACGAACGCTTCCGTCGCGGCGATCTCGAAGGACGCCTCCGGGAGGGGCTTGCCCTGCTCACGAACGAGAGCGCGGGCGAGTCTGTCGGCGTTCGCGGCGATCGCGTCGGCAAACGTCAGGAGGCGCGCACGGCGTTCATCAAGCGGCAATGCGGCCCAGGCCGGCTGCGCCGCTTTTGCGGCGGCGACGGCCTGCTCGATTTGCCGCCCTGAGCCGCGCGGAACCGACATGAAAGGCCGGCCCGTCGCCGGTTCGATCACCTCCATCGTGGAATCGCCGTCGACGAGTTGTCCGCCGATCAGGAGCTTGAGGTCGTCTGACATCGCTGGTCATCCTCTCCGAATGCGCCGTGGGGCGCGCGTATGATGGTGGTCAAACCTGCGTCGCGGCGGCGATCAGCGCCGTGGCGCCCAGCAGCAGCCCGATCTTTGCGAGCGATGCGGACTCGTGATATACGGTGATCCCGATCACGAGCACGACCAGCTGGAGCGTGATCGTGATGATCGGCGTCAGCATGCTGAGCTCGACGCCGTTGTTCACGAGCCGGGCAAACACACCGAAGCTCGCTATGAACGCGACGACGCAGCCGACCGTCGGCCACAGCGCCGTGAACCCACGCGTCGCGGGAATGAGCGACAGGCCGACGGCCTGGCCGATGATGGTGAAGGCGAAGGCGCCGATGATGGGGAGAGAGAGTGTAGACACGTCGCAGTCCTCCTTGATCAGCTGAGGATCGTCTGGTCGGAGAAGTCGAGATAGGTCGTCCCCTCCATGATGAGGGCGTCGAGCGCTGCGCACTGTTCCAGCGCGGCGATTTTCGCGACGATGTGATATTGGGTCGGCATGTCCTGCCATTGCGGTAGGTTGAACCGGATGCTGCCGGTGCCGGTCCAGACTGAAGGCGCCGGCTGCGGATCGCGCATATTGGCCGTGCCGGGCACCGGCGACAGCGTCAGATAGTCGGCATCGGCCACGTCCCACTGCCCGCTGCGGGGAATATATTTATGGGCGATGATCCCCGCTCCGACGCTGGCGCCGATCTCGGACACCAGCACCGGATCGGCGGGCGTCTCGCAGGACAGTTGCAGCTCGGCAAAGGTGAAGCCTTCCCAGCTCGCACGAATATGCGTCTCGCCGTTCAAGCGACGGGGATCGGGCAATTGCGCGTAGAGCTTCGGATGCCCAAGCTGTTCGCGACCGGTGATGATCGGGTCGCCGAGATTCTCCCACATCACCGCGGTGTAGACACCGTCGACCGTCTCGCCGGTCCCGCCCTTATGGGTTACCGGAATCATCAGCGACAGGATGTTGTAGCCGCGGCCCGCCAGCCAGGGGATGTCCCGCAGGCAGAAGAAGTGGAATTGCGCCATGGGCTCGCCGCGCAGGGCGAGCCCTTTCGGCAGCAGAGCGCCCAACTGGTCCGCGCGACCGAGAAACCGGACGACATAGCGTGTGAACTTGATCGGCCCCGGGCGAAAATCCGCATGGTCGGGCGCCTGACGCGGTCCCCCGGCGGCGCCGAAGGAGGTCGGCATGATGCTGATCTTGGGAGCGGCAGGTGGCGTCATGATATCATCCAATCGAGCGATGTGATCGGCGTCGGCGTCATCCGCCGGCGTCGCGGGGCGACAGGGTCATCCGTAGGAATGTGTCGGCGCTCCCAGATGGGTCGGGCCGACCGAGCGCGCATATTTCTCGCCCACCCCGCCGGACCAGAATTTGGACGGTGACAGGGCCGCGCGGCGCCGGGCGATCTCTTCGTCGGCGACCTTGAAATCGATCGTCCCTTTCTCGGCATCGATCCGGATGATGTCGCCGTCCTCGACCAGCGCGAGCGGACCGCCGCCATGCGCCTCGGGCGAGACATGGGCCACGCACAGGCCGCCGGTTCCTGCGGGCCACCGTCCATCCGTGACGAGCGCCACGTCCTTGCCCATGCCGCGCCGGCGGATCGGGATCGGGACATCCAGCATTTCGCGCATGCCGGGACTACCACGCGGCCCTTCGCCGCGGACGATGATGACGTCGCCGGCGCTGAACTTCCCGTCGGCGATTCCCGTGCGTGCCGCGGCATCGCCATCGAACACGCGCGCCGGGCCTTCGAAGACGAGCGACGGAATATCGGCGGTCTTCACGATGCAGCCGCCGGGCGCGAGATTGCCCTGCAGGATGACGATGCCGCTGTCGGGCTGGAACGGATCATCGCAGGAGCGGACGATAGTGCCATCGGGAGAAGGAGCATCGGCCAGCGCCTCCGACAGCGGACGTCCGTCATTGGTCGGCGTGTGCGGATGGAGGAAGCCGCCATCGAGCAGCGACTTGAAGATCACCGGCAGACCGCCGATCCGGTGAAGATCGATCAGCGCGTGGGGGCCATTGGGAATGAGGCTGGTGATGCGCGGCGTCCGCCGCAGGATTTCCGCCATGTCCTTCAGCTCGAACTTCACGCCCGCCTCGTTGGCGATCGCCGGGAGATGCAGCAGCATGTTCGACGATCCGCGCGTCGCGGCGACGACGGTCACCGCATTCTCCAAGCTCTCGCGGGTTACCCAGTCGCGCGGCAATGGGCCGCCCTCGACAAGCAATTTCACCGCCTGCTCGCCGGCCTTTCGGGCGAGCGCGAGACGCTGCGAATAAACCGCTGGTATCGAGGCCGTGCCGAGAGCCGAAAACCCCATCACCTCGGCGCAGGTCGCGCCCGTACTCGCAGTGTTCAGGCCCGGGCAGGTGCCGACCGACACCATCGCGTCCTTGTTCAGCTCTTCGAGCTCCTCTTCGCTCATCTCCCCGTTAAGCGTCCGGTCCATATCGCCGAATACCCGGTAGAAGTTGATCGGCTCGCCATTGCTCCAGCCGCGCAGCGCCGCGCCGCCATGGACGTATACCCCGGGGATATTGACGCGGGTCAGGGCCATCAGCATGCCGGGGACGGTCTTGTCGCAGGCCCCCAGGGTCACGGCGGCGTCATAGCGCTGTCCCTGGAGGACGAGTTCGACCGAGTCGGCGATCAGCTCGCGCGAGATCAGGCTGAACTGCGGCCCGCGTTCATGGACCATCGTCCAGACGTCCGAGATCGAGACCGTCGAGAATTCCCGCGCCGTCGCGCCCGCCACCTCGACGCCCAGCTTGGCGGCCGCGGCCTGTGGCGCGAGCGACATCACGCACGGACTCACCTCGGCATGGGTATGCACGACGCCGACGAACGGCTTGGCGATCGCCTCGTCGTCGAGACCGGTCGCGCGCAGATGCATCCGGTTCGCCACGCGCATCGGACCATCGAGTGTCGCTCTCGAGCGCCAGGGCGGGTTGTTCATCATAATCTCCTAGGGCGCGCGGGACGGCAAGGTAGCTAGGCGGCGGGTTTGTCGGCCGGGCCGAAGGCCTGGACAATGAATTCGAGCAGCTCGTCGAGCTGCCCCGGCGCCGTCAGCGAATGGCCGCCCGGAAAAGTGTGAAGGCACTTGTTCGGCGATCCAAGCGCATCGAACAGGGCCCGCTGGCCCTCGGTCGAAAATATCTCGTCTTCGGATTTTATCTGGAACAGCACCGGAGTCCGCAGCCGGCGCGCGCTGTCGAAGAGACTGGCCTCCTGTCCCCAATCGGTGCCCCACATGCCGAGTGCCGCCGCCTTGATGCGGGTTTCTGCGGCGCAAAACGGGATGCCGTAAGCCGTTCCCATCGACATCCCCAGCCAGGCGACACGATCTGGATCGGCCCAGCCCTGTTGTAGAACAGCGTCCAACGCCATCCGCCAATCGGCGACATAGGCGTCGATACCGGGATGGTCCCGCCAATGGCGCTCGAACAGACCCAGCATTTCAGGCACGGGCAGTTCGTCGTCCCGGCGACGGCCATGGATAGGCCCGTCGATCAGCAGGACGGCGCTACCCGTACGTTCGACCACCTGCCGCGCCAGATCGTCGGTGCGTTCATGGCGCTTGTGAAAAGGCCCGCCGTGCTGAAGCAGGGTGAGCGGGCTATCGGCGCCCGCCGACTTCCGCGCGTTCCAGAAGGTCGCCGGAAGGACGCCGCCGTCTTGATGGAGGGTAAAGTCGAAGCGACTGTCCGACGAGGAACCTTCGAGCTTCAGTTGGATGCTCATGCCGCGATCTCGCTGATATCGAACATGTTTCAGTCCGCGGTCATGCCGCCGTCGATGACGATCTCGGCGCCGGTGATGTGGCGCGCCGCATCCGAAGCGAGGAAGCGTACCGTTTCGGCTATCTCCTCGGCAGAGGCCGCGACGCCGATCGGAACCATGGCGCCGGCGACTTCATGGACATCGAGCATGCCCGATGCGCCTTCCGCTCCGGCGAGCATTCTGGCCTCCTTAGCATCATGCTTGCTCCAGGCGGGGGTATCGACGACGCCGGGATGCACCGAATTGACGCGGACCTTGTTGCGAAGCTCGGCGCATTCCAGCGCGATCGCCTTGGTCATCATCCGTACCGCGCCTTTCGCTCCGCAATAGGCTGCCATGCGGGCCTTGCCCTTGAGGCCCATGATCGAGGAGATGTTGACGACGGCCCCGCCCCCCGACTTCGCGATCCTGGGAATACCGTGCTTCATCCCGAGAAAGGCGCCCTCGACATTGATCGCCATGACGAGCCGCAATTCGTCCAGCGACATCGTGAACGTGTCGGCCAGCATCGATTTGCCGGCGCAGTTGACCACGGTGGTCAGCGCCGCCGCATGTGCATCGGTCAGGTCGAATGCAGCCTGCCAATCGGACTCGAGCCTGACATCCAGCTTGACCGCGGTCGCCGTGCCGCCCGCGTCCGCGATCAGTTCGACGGTGCGATCGGCCCCGGCCTTGTCGAAGTCGGTTACCCAGACATGCGCGCCATGGGCCGCGAAGGCCAGGCTTGTCGCCCTTCCGATTCCGCTTCCAGCGCCGCTGATGAGCACCGCCTTGCCTTCAAACCCCGACATGCACTCTCCTAACGATCGATCATCGTCGAGCGCGGTCGCGCTCGCAGCGGCTTGCGATGAACTTAGCGGATTTGTTTTCTGCTTCGTCTCGGCAAACGATATGGGCGGGCGACGATTCGGACTAGCTCGATAAAAATTATGCAAGCCATAGGCGATGTCCTATGGTTGGGCTGCGATGTTCGGCACAATGGAGAGGGCTGACATGAACCTGCGCAGTCTGCGCTATTTTCTGAAAGTTGCCGAATATGGCAGCATCACGCGGGCGGCGCTGGGCTTGCACATTACCCAGCCATCGCTGACACAGCATCTGCGCCACCTGGAAGAGCATTTCGGCCTCGCCCTGTTTATGCGCCACGGCCGCGGCGTCATGCTCACCGAAGCCGGCAAAACGTTGCGCCTCAAGGCGGAAATTCTGATCGATGAGATCGACGGGCTGCAGAGCCAGCTCGAAAGTGCGCAGGCGCGCCCGCGCGGCACGCTGTCGATCGGCATGCCGATATCCTGGTCGGAACTCGTCACCTATCCGGTGATCGAACGGTTTCGCCGCGAATTTCCCGAGGTCCATGTCAAGCTCGCGGTCAATGCCAGCGAGGCGCTGGCCCAAGCGATGAATGCCAACGAGCTGCAGCTCGCGGTGCTGGTGGAGACGGACGAGCAGGATAATTTCTGGTCGAAGCCGCTCGTCGAGGACGAGCTTTTCCTGCTCGGTCCGGCGGGATCCAAGCTCAGCGCGCTGGGATCGATCAGCCTGCGCGATGTCGCAGACTATCCCATGATCCTCCCGCTGAACCTGACGATGGTGATGCGGCGGATCGATCGAACGCTCGCCGCGGCCGGCAATACATTGAACCCCGTTTTGGAAACGCCGTCGACGAACATCCTTCCGCTCGTCGCCCGGGGCCTCGGCTACACGATCCTGTCCGCCTGCGCGCTGCCAACCGAGGAATCGGGCGCCGCGTTCGAGGCCATTCCGCTGACCGACGCATCGATGACGTGGTCGATCGCAACGCCGAAAAATCGCCCAAAGACCGCCGCGGTATCCGCCTATGAGAAATACCTGACCGAGCAGGTTGTGGAATCGGTCTCCTCGGGCCGCTGGCGCACCGCTAAGATGCGGATGCTGTCCGACGGGGTCGCCGACGACGACACTGCGGAGGCCGTCGCCAAATTGCGCCTGTGAACCTGAGCGGAGCGCGCCCCGGCGCCCGGCTCCAGCGGATCAGCCGCCTGCAACGGGCTTTCGCAGACCTGCACGCTCCAGCAACGGCAGAACGTCGCGGTTGAAGCGCCGGGCTCCGTCGACGAAGTCGATCCAGGTCAAAAGCACACCATCCAGCCCTGCGTCCGACAACATGGACAGCTTCTCGCAGATGCGCTCGGCGGTTCCGACCAGAGGGAAGCCGCCATAACCCGCAGCATATCTGGTCCGCACGGCTTCCCACGCCTCGCGCGGCATGTCCTTCACCTCCGGGACCGACAGGCCGATCAGGCCGTCGATGCTTTCGCGGTCCTGATGCTCGACGGCGTAATATTCGACAAAGTCGTCCGCCCCCTTCTGCGTGTCGCGCTGGACAACATAGGTGTGGGCCCACACCTGAACGTCGCGGCCGAACTCCTCCCGCGCAACGCGCTTGTACGCGTCGACCTCGTTGCGGATACTGCCGGGCGATTCGGATTGAATCCCGATGAAGCACAAGTTGGCATGCTCGCACGCAAAGCGCCTGCCGCGCCCCGAATGCCCCGCATTCATGATCGGCGGATGCGGCCGCTGTACCGGTTTGGGATTTGAAAAGCCGCCGATCACGTCGAAGAATTCGCCATGGTGGTCGAACTCTTCGGTCGAACTCCAGAGCTGCTTCAGGACGTCCAGCCATTCGGCGAGATAGTCGTAGCGCTGGTCATGCTCCCGCAGCGGCGCGCCGAACATTTCCAGCTCGGGCCGGTTCCAGCCGCCCACCACGTTGAGGGCGAGGCGGCCGTTGGAGATGATATCGATCGTGGCGGTCTGCTTGGCGGCCACGATCGGATGGATGGTCGGCGCGTGCGAGGTGACGAAGACACCGACCTGCGTGGTGGCCTGCGCGATCGCGGCGGCAAAGGTGTAGGGATCGAGCACTTCGCCCGACACATGGCCGGGCTTGCCCTGCACATAGCCCTTCCAGCGGGCGAAAGGCACGACCGCCTCATATCCCGCGCGGTCGACCTCTCTAGCCACCTCCAGCGCGCCCTGCCAGTTCAGCTGGTTCGCTTCCGGAGCGAGCGAATGCGTCGTGCCGCGTCCATTGGTACAGAATGTGCCGAGCTTGAGCTTGTTGCCGTTGAAAACCGGATTTCGGCTCATGATGCTCTCCTCTCCTATCAGGTGGGGCTATCCGCCGTATGCTTTTGCCGCGTGGAGCATCGACGGGTCAGGTCTCTTCGACCGTCCAAGCATCGCCATCGGTCCGCACATAGACCCCTGAGGATCCGGCGAAATGCGCCACGAGCAGCATGACGTCGTGATCGGCAGCGTGCGCCAGGACGCTACGGCGCGTGGCGATCGCCACGGCTTCGTCCTGGCAGAAGTTGCTCGACACATGGGGCAAGGCCGCCTGAACCGGGTGGTGGATGACGTCACCGGTTATGATCGCTTCGTGGCCGCCGGACGAAATCACGATCGAGCAGTGTCCGGGCGTATGCCCCGGCGTCGCCTCGAGCCTCACGCCCTCAACGATCACATGGCCGGGATCGACCAGCTCGGCGAGGCCGGCGTCCATGATCGGCTGCACCGAATCCTGATAGATCGCCGCCGCGTCGCCATCGCTGTCGATTTCGGCGCAGGCGATCTCCCGTCTTGCGAACAGATAACGCGCATTGGGGAAAGTCGGCACCCATCGGCCGTCAACCAACATGGTGTTCCACCCGCAATGGTCGACGTGCAGATGCGTGCACAGCACGACGTCGATGCTCTCCCGCGGGAAGCCGGCACGTTCCAGTCTTTCCAGGAACGGGTTGTCGAGCATGTCGAGCAGCGGATGACCGCGCGGCTTGTCGTTGCCGATGCAGGGATCGACCATGATCCTCTTGCCGCCGGCTTCGATGATGAAGGCCTGGAAATGCAGGATGATATCGCCATCGTCGGTGGCGAAGGATGGGCATAGCCAATCGCCATGATCCAATATCTCGCGACGCGTCGCCTGGATGAAGATTGCCGGATCGAATGCGGTGGGCGGCAATTCGAGCACGCGCGTCACGCGTATTTTGCCGATAGTCCAGCGCTTGAAGGTCTCCAGGTCGGCGGGGAGCTGCTGCATGTCTTTTATCCTGCCCTATGGCGGAACGCCGCGCCGCGATGATCGGCGGGACGGCGCGCACCACCTTCGGGAAACATCTTCTCACGCATCGTGCCGGGGGCATATTGGGTCTTGTAGCGCCCCCTGTCCTGCAACCGAGGCACGACGAGATCGATAAAGGACTGGAGCCCGGCGGGTTCGACGGTGCGGACCAGGTTGAAACCATCGAGACCCGTCTCGTCGATCCAGTCGATCATGCTGTCGCAAACCTGCTCGGGCGATCCGACGACGAAAGGTTCGCGCCCCGGCAGGTCCGCGAACGCCGCGATATCGCGGACGCGCACCTTCTTGCCGCCATTATGTTTCGTCATCGCCTCTACCGCGGTCTGCATCGCATTACTTTCGACATATTCGATCGGATCGTCGGGGTCGTATCGAGAAAGATCGATGCCGAGGAAGGAGGACATCATCGCCAGATTGCCGGCCTCGTTGCTGTAATCCGCATATTGGCGCTTGAGATCCAGCGCCTCGGCTTCGGTCGGTGCGACGATCACTGTCACAGCGTTGAAGACCTTGATGCTGTCGGGTGTACGCCCCGCCTGTTCGGCCGCCTTGCGATAGCTGTCGACGATCCGCCTGGCGCTGGGCTTGTCATGCGCGGCCGTGAAAGCCGCCTCGGCGTGCTGGCCCGCAAAAGCAGTCCCCTTGCCGGACCCGCCCGCCGCATAGATGAAAGGTGTCCGCTGGGGCGACGGCTCGCACAGATGATAGCCTTCGCAACGGTAGTGCCCGCCATGGGAAACCTGCCGCACGCGACCAGGATCGGTGAAGGTCCGGCTCGCCTTGTCGCGTACCGCCGCGTCGTTGTCCCAGCTTTCTTCCCAGAGCTTGTAGACGAGTTCCATATAGTCGCTCGCCAGCTCGTAGCGCCTGTCGTGCGGCACCGGCTCGACACCCATCGCCCGCGCCGTCGACGCGAGGATGCCGGTCACCACATTCCAGCTGAGACGACCTCTGGTGAGGTGATCGAGAGTCGAAAGGCGTCGGGCCAGCAGATAGGGCGGCTCATAGGTGGTATTCGCGGTGACGCCGAAACACAGATGCTCCGTAACCGCCGCCATCGCCGGGATGAGCATCATCGGATCGTTCGAGGGAAACATCCCGCCCGCGCGCATGACGGCGTCCGGCCTGCCTTCATAGATGTCGGCCACGCCCAGCGTATCGGCAAGAAAGATGCCGTCTATCAGGCCCTTTTTCGCCGCGCGGGCCAGCTCGATCCAATAAGAAAGGTCATTATACCGCTCGCCCTGGGCATCCGGATGCGCCCACAATCCCGTCCATGCCTGCGCGGGGGACGCCATGTAGAACGCGTTTATGAGGATCTGCTTGTCCATGGATTGCCCTTTACGACTGCGGTTACGAGGGCCGTCGTGGGACGAACGGGCACCGAGACAACTCGACGCCCGCTCCAATCAGAACTTGACCGATAGCGACCCGCCATAGGTTCGCGGTGCGGCGGCACCGGCCTGGAAACCGGCCGTTCCTGCCGGGCCTACCGACTCCTGCGAGATGGAGTAATATTTCACGCCACTCAGATTCTTGCCCCAGGCACCGACCGTCAGCCAGCTCAGCGAAGCCGGCGTGAAGTTGAGCGAGGCGTTCACCAGGGTCACTGCCTTCTCGATCACGAAATTGTCCGGGTTCCAGGCGAAGCGGCCGGTATAGGACAGGCCGACATCGGCGACCCAGGCACCCGCGCTGTTGTCGAGCTTGTAATTTGCGCCGGCGTTGAAGCTCCACTTCGCCACATTCGGCAGCTTATTGCCGCTCCCTCCATCTGCGGGCACCGGGCACGGCCCGCCCTGCTGTGCGGTCGACGGTCCGGCGATGGTCGTGCCGTTGAGGCAGTAGAAGGGCGCATTGATGTACCGGACATATTTTCCATCGAGATAGGTCGCCGCGCCGCGCAGGGTGAGACCGTGCACCGGAACCGCCTCGACGCTGAACTCGGCGCCCTTGATCCGCGCCTTCTGCGCATTGGTCAGAATGATGCCGGGGATCAGGCCCTGAACGTCGACCGCCAGCACCTGCGGGTTTTTGATGTCGTTCCAGAACAGCGCACCGTTCAGGCGTACACGACGATCGAACAGCTCGGTCTTGAGGCCCAGTTCATAGGCGTCGATGACTTCGGGAAGCGCAGGCGGGCTATCGAGCGGGAAGGTCTTGTACGCACCCGATTTATAGCCGCGGCTGATCGATGCGTAGCCCATCACGTCATCGGTGAAATGATGATCAAGCGTGCCTTTCCAGGTCAGCTTCTTGAACTGCCTGGAGTTGCTGTAGGTGGGCGACGAGCCCTTCAGGTCGTCGATATTGTACCGCAACCCGACGGTCAGGTTGGTGTCTGCGAGGACGGGAACCGTGGCTTGTCCGAAGGCGGAATAGCTGTCGATGATCTGCCTGGACCTGATCTCCACCACGGCGCCGCCAAATGCGTCGCCGTAGAGGGAAATCGGGTTATATTTCACCAGACTGTGAAGATAATAGGCGCCCACGATCCAATCGATGTCGCTGCCGCGTTTCGACTTGAGCTGAAACTCCTGGGTGAACTGCCGGTCGGCGCTCTTGAGGTCGCCGTTCAGCAGATTCTGCGAAGTGATGTCCGCATCGAGACGGATGAGTTCCTTCGAGTTGCGGAAACCGGTGATCGACACGAGGTCAGCAAATCCCAGTCCCTGATCGATCCGCAGCGAGCCGCCATAGCCTTCCGCCCGAGCGAACTGCGGGAGATCCTCGCGCGTATCGTAGAAATGATCACCCGGGACATCGGCAAGCGACGGCAACCTGATCGGCGGATTAGGATAACCCGGTGCGACGATGGCGGCCGAAGATGCGTAGGTTCCGCTGTGGCGGTCCTGCACCATACCGATGTCGCCCTTGGTGTAGGCGTAGAAGCCGACGAGCTTCACGCGCGTCGAGTCACCCGGCTCCCAGAGGAGCTTGGAGCGGACCGTCGCGAACTTTTCCTTGAAGATATCGCGGCCGGTGGCGAGGCTTTCGCCCCAGCCGTCACGCTGATCTGTCCCCGCCACGGCGATGTTCCAGGCGAGGGTGTCGGTCAGGGGCGTGGATGCGTATAGCTGTCCGCTCAGCCGCTGGTAATTTGCATAGCCGACCGAGGCGTTCACCTCGGTCTCCCGGCCGGGATCCTTGGTGAACATCTGGATGGCGCCACCGGACGAGTTGCGGCCGAACAGCGTGCCCTGCGGTCCCTTCAGCACCTCGACGCGATCAATGCTGTTGATCGCCAGATATGCGGTGCTCAGCCGCGTGTAATAGAGATCGTCGATGTAGACCGGGACGCTGGACTCGTTGCCGAGATTGCCGCCGGCCGCATTGCCGATGCCGCGCAGGAAGGGGAGATATACGCCCACGACCTGCGGAATGTTCAGCGACGGATCGACGAAGGACAGTTCCTTTATCGTCGAGACGCCGCTGGCCTGGAGGGCCGCTCCACCAAAGGCGCTAACCGACACCGGAACGTCCTGCAGCTTCTGCTCGCGGCGCTGGGCCGTTACTACGATATCCTGGAGCTGCGCATCATCCGTTGCAGAAGGCGCTTCGACATCTGTCGATATGGCGGCGCCCGTAACCTGCGCAAGGGCGGGCAAGGGAGTCAGGATCGAGGAGGCAAGGAGTGCGAAGGACAATCTACAGACCGAGCTTCGGTTCTGGAGATTTGGGTTCTCGCTTAGAAATTTTTTCATCTGTCCCCTCCGGTTCTAGTTTCTATTTGAACGACACAAGCACCCCGGAGCGGATTGTATGCCGCTCCGCTGCGCCGTGCTCGAACAACGCCAGCGTTCATCCGATATTGCGAGCGGAGGATTAATCTCGCCGATAAGGCAGGACTAGCGCGATAAAAATTATACGAGCCATAGGCAATATCCTATGAAATCGCTCAAAGCGCGGGTCTGCACAAACTTGGCAGGTATGAGGATGAGGCGCTTACGTGTGGTCAGAGCAGCGCTGGCGATCAGATTGCCTAATCAAAGCGCTACAAGCTCTCGTCTCCACCTGGACGCGCGCGAACCCGCCATAGGATAAAACCTATGGTGATCATAATTTTAATCCGCCTAGTCGAGATGCAGCACCGTCCGTACGCTTTCCTCACAACTTGGGAAATGCCCGGACGCAGCGCTGCCTGTCTCGATGATAGCGGGAAGCGCCGTCCGACGGTCGATGGTGTGCAGCAACGGCCTCTCAGAACAAACGAAGAGAGCCGTCGGCTTCACGCGCAAAGGAGGACGACAGGGTGCGATATTTGAAGCGCGGCGCGACAGCCGCAGCGAAGGCAGAGACCAGCCGCCAGGTGCGCGATACGGTAGAGGGCATCCTCGCCGATATCGAGACGCGCGGCGACGCAGCGGTGCGCGAGCTTTCGATCAGGTTCGATAAGTGGGATCGTGACAGCTATCGCCTGACCGATGCCGAGATCCAGGCATGCATCGACACGCTGACGCCGCAAGACGTCAAGGATATCGAGTTCGCGCAGACCCAGGTCCGCAACTTCGCCCGGATCCAACGCGACAGTATGAAGGATGTGGAGGTCGAGACGCTGCCGGGCGTAGTGCTCGGCCACAAGAACCTGCCGCTCAATGCAGCTGGCTGCTATGTGCCCGGCGGCAAATATCCGCTGCTCGCCTCGGCACATATGTCGGTGATCACCGCCAAGGTGGCGGGCGTGCCGCGCGTCGTGACCTGCGCGCCGCCGTTCGGTGGCAAGCCGGCTCCGGCGATCGTCGCGGCGCAGGCGATGGCCGGCGCCGACGAGATCTATTGTCTCGGCGGAATCCAGGCTGTCGCGGCGATGGGGCTGGGTACCCAGTCGATCGCCGCCGTCGACATATTGGTCGGCCCGGGCAACGCATTCGTCGCCGAAGCCAAGCGCCAGTTGTTCGGCCGGGTCGGCATCGATCTTTTCGCTGGGCCGACCGAGACGCTCATCATCGCAGATGAGATCGGCTGCGATGGCGAACTGGCCGCGACCGACCTGCTCGGCCAAGCCGAGCATGGCCCCGACAGCCCGGCGGTGCTGCTCACCACCTCCGAGAAGCTCGCGCGCGAGACGATCGCCGAGATCGAGCGGCTGCTCCAGATCCTGCCGACCGCCGACATCGCCCGCAAGGCGTGGGACACGTTCGGCGAGGTGATCGTAGCCGAAGATGAAGCCGAGATGGTCCGCATCGCCGACGAGATCGCCTCCGAGCATGTCCAGGTGATGACGGCCGATCCCGATTATTTCCTGAACAACATGACCAACTATGGCGCGCTGTTTCTCGGTGCGCGGACCAACGTGTCGTTCGGCGACAAGGTAATCGGTACAAATCACACGCTGCCGACCAAGAAGGCCGCGCGCTACACAGGCGGACTGTGGGTAGGCAAGTTTCTCAAGACCTGCACCTATCAACGCGTGCTGACCGACGAGGCATCGGCAATGATCGGTGAATATTGCTCGCGTCTCTGCGCGCTCGAGGGCTTTGCAGGCCATGGCGAACAGGCCAATATCCGCGTGCGCCGCTATGGCCACCGCGATGTGCCCTACGCAGGCCGGGCCGAGGCCCGCGTAGCGGCCGAGTAACATGGACCTCCCAAGAACACCGAGCTTCCGTCTCGACGGTCGCCGTGCGTTGGTGACGGGTGCCGGGCGTGGTATCGGGCTCGCGCTCGCCGCAGCTTTGGCGGACGCCGGCGCCGCGGTGACCCTCGCGGCGCGGACGGCGGCGGAGATCGAAGCCGGCGCAGCCGCCATCCGCGACGCCGGCGGGCGCGCCGAAGCCGCGATCCTCGACGTTTCCGATCTGGCAGCGGTGGAGGATTTCTTCGCCGGCCGGCCCGGCTTCCATGTGCTGGTCAACAATGCCGGCACCAATCGACCGAAGCCGATGTGGGAAGTTACTCCGGCTGACTATGATGCGGTGATGGACCTCAACGTGAAGTCCGCATTCTTCGTGGCGCAAG
The DNA here is from genome assembly GCF_001428605.1 of Sphingomonas sp. Root720. Taxonomy (GTDB): domain Bacteria; phylum Pseudomonadota; class Alphaproteobacteria; order Sphingomonadales; family Sphingomonadaceae; genus Rhizorhabdus. Next base: position 532,596 of record NZ_LMID01000011.1, on the reverse strand, counting down.
CCTGCGTCAAGCGGATGATCGCCGACGACATCCGGGGCAGCCTGATCCACATCGGCAGCCAAATGGGGCATGTCGGCGGACCCGACCGCTCGCTATATTGTGCATCGAAATGGGCGATCGAGGGCATGAACAAGAGCTTTGCACTTGACCTCGCCGGCCGTGGTATTCGCTCCAATACGATCGCGCCGACCTTCATCGAAACGCCGATGACCAAGCCCTTCTTCGCCGACGAGAAGTTCAAGGCGAACGTGCTTGTCAAGATCAAGCTCGGGCGGATTGGCACAGTCGAGGATCTGATGGGGGCGGCGCTATTCCTCGCCACTGACGCCAGCGCGCTCGTCACGGGCACCAGCGTCATAATCGACGGTGGCTGGACCGCTGATTGAGGGAGTATATCGAGATGACCGGCGCCAACTCGCCTCAGGCCAGCAGCGCGTCGAGAGCGTGACCTTACAGCGGTAATCCGACGTAATTCTCCGCGATCGCCTTTTGCATCGCTTGCGAACCAGCGACATAATCGAGTTCGGCAGTCTGCATGCGGTGTTCGAAGGCCCCTTCGCCCGGAAAGCGGTGCATCAGCTTGGTGAGATACCAGCTGAACCGCTCGGCCTTCCAGATGCGGGCGAGCGCGCGCGCCTCGTACAGCGTCAGAAGCCTGTCATCGGCAGAGCGGTAATGCGCTATCAGCGCATCGGCGAGATAGGCGACGTCCGAGGCGGCGAGATTGAGCCCCTTCGCGCCCGTTGGAGGCACGATGTGCGCCGCGTCCCCCGCCAGGAACAGGCGGCCGTGGCGCATGGTCTCGAACACGTAGGAGCGTAGCGGCGCGATCGACATCTCGAGCGCCGGGCCGCGTGCCACGCCATGCTGCGAGATCGGATCGAAGCGCCGGGCGAGTTCGTCCCACAACCTGTCCTCGGGCCAGTCCTCGACCTTCTCGGTGAGTGACACCTGGATATAATAGCGGCTCCGCGTCGCCGATCGCATCGAGGCCAGCGCGAAGCCGCACGGGTCGTTCGAATAGATCAGCTCGGGATGGCAAGGCGGTACGTCGGCGAGAATGCCGAGCCAGCCGAACGGATATTCCCGTTCATATTCACGGGCATGGCCTGCGGCGACGATGACCTTGCGCGACGGACCGTGGAAGCCATCACAACCCGCAATGAAATCAGCCTCGATGTCGAGGGATTCGCCATCGATCTCGCAGCTCACCGCGGGGCGGTCGCCGTCGACGCCATGCAATGCGACGTCCTTGGCTTCGAACAGGATCTTAAGACCTCGTTCCGGCGCGGCGGCGATCAGGTCGCGGGTCAGTTCGGTCTGGCCGTAGACCATGACGTGCCGTCCGGTCAGCGCCTTGATGTCGATACGGATCAGCCGCTCGCCGTCGGCGAGGTTGAAGCCATCCTCGATCAGCCCCTCGGCGTCCATCCGCGCGCTGATGCCGAGCCGGTGCATCAGGTCGGTCGTCACCGTTTCCAGCACCCCGGCACGGATGCGGCTTTCGACGTGCGCGCGGCCCTGCCGCTCGACGATCACGCAGTCGATCCCGGCCGCGCGCAGCAGGTGGCCGAGCAGCAGGCCCGATGGGCCGCTGCCGACGATCGCGACCTGCGTCTTCATGCCCCGAGCTGCTGCTCGAGCATATGAAGAACGCGATAGCAGGGCAGCACCTGCTGGACCGAACTGTTGGGTTCGCGGCCCTCGCGGATCGCGCCGATGAACTCGCGGTCCTGCAGCTCGATCCCGTTGTTCGAAACCGTCACGCCGCTCAGGTCGACGGGCTCTTCCCGGCCGGTGACCAGATCGTCATAGCGCGCGATCCATGTGCCGTTATCGCAGATGTAGCGGAAGAAGGTGCCGAGCGGCCCGTCATTGTTGAAGCTGAGCGACAGCGTGCAGATCGCGCCGCTTTCGCTCCGGAGCTGGATCGACATGTCGAGCGCGATGCCGAGCTCGGGATGGATCGGCCCCTGGATCGCATTGGCCTGGACGATCGGTCCCGCCTGATAAGCAAAGAGATCGACCGTGTGCGCGGCGTGATGCCACAGCAGATGATCGGTCCAGCTGCGCGCCTCGCCCTTGGCGTTGATGTTCTTGCGGCGGAAGAAATAGGTCTGCACGTCCATCTGCTGCACCGCGAGATCGCCGCGCCGGATCCTGTCGTGGAGATATTGGTGGGATGGATTGAACCGGCGCGTGTGGCCGACCATGCATGTGAGGCCGGTCTGCGAGCTCTTGGCGAGGACCGCTTCGCTGTCGGCCCAGCTGTCGGCCAGCGGGATTTCGACCTGCACATGCTTGCCCGCGTCCATGCACTGGATCGCCTGCGCCGCGTGCATCTGCGTCGGGGTGCATAGGATCACGGCATCGACACCCGGCTGCTCCAGCGCTTCGGCCAGATCGGTGCAGGCGTGGGCGATGCCATATCGGGCGGCGACCGCCCGGGTCTGATCGAGCCGCCGGCCGACCAGCGACACGACCTCGACGCCGTCGATAGCCTTCAGGCCGTCGAGGTGCTTTTCGCCAAAGGCGCCGGCGCCGGCGAGGGCGATCTTCATGATAATCTCCTGATGGGGATGAACGGGATCACTGGTTCAGGCCGGTTCGAGCACGATATGGCCCACCGCGGTGTTGCTCGCGGGGACATGATAATGGCGGTGGAGGCATCGGGTCCGGCGGCCCAGCGCGCCGCGCATGACCAGCCACATGACCATCTCGATGCCTTCGGAACCGGTCTCGCGCAGATATTCGATATGCGGGATGTGGCGAGGCGCGTCGTCGTCGCCGACGAGCGCGTCGAGGAAGCGATTGTCCCATTCGCGGTTGATCAGGCCCGCGCGCGGGCCCTGAAGCTGGTGGCTCATGCCGCCGGTGCCCCAGATCTGGACGTCCAGATCCTCTGGAAAGCTCTCGACCGCGCGCGCGACCGCTTCGCCCAGCGCCCAGCAGCGGTTGCCGGAGGGGGGCGGATAGGTGACGACGTTGACCGCGATCGGAATCACCCGGCAGGGCCATGCGGCGGGTTTGCCGAACATCATCGACAATGGAACAGTGAGCCCGTGATCGACGTCCATCTCGTTTATGATGGTCAGATCGAATTCGTCGAGGATACAGCTCTGCGCGATATGCCAGGCGAGATCGGGATGCCCCTTCACCACCGGCACCGGACGCGGCCCCCAGCCTTCGTCGGCCGGCTGGAACTCCTCCGCGCAGCCGATCGCGAAGGTCGGGATGATCCGCATATCGAAGGCGCTGGCATGGTCGTTATAGACGAGGATCACGACATCGGGGCGCTGCTCGGCTTCCCATGCCTTCGTCCAGTCATATCCCGCGAAGGCTGGTGCCCAGTAAGCTTCGGCGGTCTTGCCGAGATCGGATGCGACGCCGAGCGCCGGGATATGGCTGGAGCCGACGCCTGCGGTGATTCGGGCCATCAGTTTCCATCCCTGATCGAGCGCCGGCCCTCGGGCGAACGGCCCCCGGCGATCATCATCGCCGAATATTCTTCCAGGCTCATGCCGCTCATCGTGCTGACCGCCTGGAGGAAGCTCTGGCCGTCGGTCGAGAAGATCTTCGCCATGAAGTAGATGTTGCCGCCGAGATCGAGCAGGCGGTTATAGTCGCGCGCGAGCACCGCCGCCTTTTGCTCGGCGCTGAGCGGCCATGCGTCGAGATAGGCGCCTTCGTCGGCCTTCCACCGTTCGCGGTTCTCCGCCTTCATCAGGCTCATCGCGAACTGGTTGAGATGATAGCCCTGCCGTGCCCGCCGCGCGGTGAACACGCGGGTACCGGGTATGTCGTCGAACGCGGCCAGGTAGGCGTGGATGTCGCGGGGGGCGCTCACAGCCCTCGCGCCCTCAGCTGCGCATCGAGCCGCGGGAAGACGCGCCGGGCATTGCCTTCGAAGATCGCGTGGCGCTCGGCCTCGCCGATATCGAGCGCATCGACATAGCGCTTCGTATCGTCGAAATAATGGCCGGTGGTCGGATCGATCCCGCGCACCGCGCCGACCATTTCCGACCCGAACAATATATTCTTGCTGTCGACCACATCGGCGAGCAGGTCGACGCCCGGCTGGTGATAGACGCAGGTGTCGAAAAAGATGTTATTCATCAGATGCGTGTCGAGGCCGGGCTTCTTCAGCATATCGGCGAGCCCACGATAGCGGCCCCAATGATAGGGCACTGCGCCGCCGCCATGCGGGATGATGAAGCGCAGGGTCGGAAAGTCCGCGAACAGATCCCCTTCGAGCAGCTGCATGAACGCGATGGTGTCCGCCGCGATATAATAGCCGCCGGTGGCGTGCATCGCGGGATTGCAGCTGCCCGACACATGGATCATCGCCGGGACATCGAGTTCGACCATCTTCTCGTAGAAGGGGTACCAGTAGCGGTCGGTGAGCGGCGGATGCTGGAAATGGCCGCCGCCGGGATCGGGATTGAGGTTGCACCCGATGAAACCGAGCCCGGTCACGCAACGTTCGAGCTCCTCGATCGACGCGCCCATGCCGGCCTTGGGGCTTTGCGGCAACATGCAGACGCCGGCGAAGCTTTCGGGGAACAGCGCCACCACCCGCGCGATGAGATCGTTGCAGCGACCGGCCCATTCGCTGGCGACGCCCTCGTCGCCGACATGCGGCGCCATCGCAGATGCGCGCGGGCTGAAGATGGTGAGGTCGGCGCCACGTTCCCTGATCAGCCGCAGCTGATTGGCCTCGATCGTCTCGCGAATCTCGTCGTCGCCGATGGCGGGATAGGGCGGCGCGAGCTCGCCGGCCTCGAAGGCGGCCTTCTGCGCTTCGCGCCAGTCATCGTGCGCCTTGGGCAAGACCGTATAATGGCCGTGGCAATCGATGATCATCGTCATGCCGCGAGCCCCTTGCCGTTGCGGAGGAGCCCCAGTTTGCCGTCGAGCCCTTCAGGCGGGCGGACGACGCCAAGCGATCCGATCGCGCGCTGGCGTTCGGCGGTCGCGCGGCTCATCGCCGCCCCGGTGCCGAGCGCTTCGATCGTCCTGACCACCTCCTCCATCTCGGCGGCCCGGCGCCGTCCGTGGACCAGCATCCGATCGAGATTATAATCGGCCCGCGCTTCCCAGCCCGCTTCGGGGGCGCCGACGTCCAGCGAAGCGAGGACATCCGCCGTCACGCCGGCCGCATCGGCGGCGATCAGGCACTCGGCGGTGAGCGCCTCGATCCCCTTGACCATCACCGAGCGGATCATCTTGATCGCCGACGCCGCGCCGGTGTCGCCGCCGACGATGCGAACATTGACGAACCCCATGGCCCGCAAGGCGTCGGCGCCCGCCCGCGCATATTTCCCGGCAACCAGCAACGGCGTGCCCAGCCTCCGGGGATGGACGGGCGCCATCACCGCGACATCGACATGACGACCGCCCGCCGCCTCGATCGCATCGGCCGCCTGACGCTTGGTATCGGGGGCGACGCTGTTCATGTCGAACCAGATTGCGCCGGGCTTCAGCAACGGCGCAGCGGTCCGCGCGGCGGCCAGCGACTGGTCGGCGGTCACGAGCGAGAGCACCGCATCGACGCCTGCCAGCGCCTCGGTCGCGTCGGCGCAGCCGACGACCCTGCAGGCTACATAATCGGCCCGCTTGGCGTCACGCATCGCGCCGTCGTCGGTGCTGCGGTCATAGGCGCGTGCGCCGGGGCGGGCGAACGCCATGCCCGCCTCGCCGAACCCGATATGTGCAATGCTGCCATCCATGCGCCGCTGCTAGAGCGGGTGCGGACAGGGCGGCCAATCCAATTGCTTGGGCTGCTATCGGTTTTCCTGAAGTCTTGTGTCGCGGACTGCATCGCGAATGTGCCGCATGAGTTCGCGCTGAATCCAGGTCGGGCGCCAGCCGCCGCGGGTCGTGAGGCCGATGGTGCGCACCGCCCCCGGGAGCGGCTTGCCGATCTGCACGAGCATGCCGCTTGCAACCTCCAGCGCGACCTGATCCGGGGACAGCAACGTGAGCAGGTCACTTTGCGCGAGCATGCCCCGGATCACCATCACCGAACCGCATTCGACCGGCACGGCCGGCAGGGGGCCATCGGCGAACATCGCTTCCCAATGCCTGCGCAGCGGCGTGCCGGCGGGGCCGACGATCCATGGTTGGCCACATAATGTCGCAATGTCGATCGGGCCTTCCAGGATCGGATGTCCCGGCCGTCCGAAAATGGCAAGCTGATCGGTAAATAGCGGCTCCTGGACAAGCCCGGCGGGGGGCTCATCGCGTAGCGCACCGATGGTCAGATCGATGATCCCGTCGGCAAGCGGCTCGATCAGTTCGCGCCACGATCCTTCGACGACATCGATCACGGCATGGGGCATGGCGCGCAGCAGTTCGGCGAGCGCACGAGGCAGGACCAGCGCCCGGCTGAGCGGCATCGCGCCGATCGCGACACGGCCCCCTTCATGATCCTCACCCCGAACCTCGATGATGCCCGCCGCGATCTCCTGCTGCGCCAACCGCGCGCCGCGCGCCAAGGCGCGCCCGGCTGCGGTCAGCATCACGCCACGCCCCCGCCGCTCGGCCAGCGGGACGGCGCATATCTGCTCCAGGTCGCGCACCGCGCGGTGGATCGCCGGCTGGGACAACCGGCTTGCCTGCGCCGCGCCCATGAAGCTCTGGGCCGCGGCGAAATGAAGGAAGGCGTCGAGCTGGCTTGCGGTCATCAACTGTTCGGGCCGGACGAAGCTGCGGCTGGTGCGCCCGAACCGGCGGGTACCGGCCGCGAGATAATCGAAGGCGCGCGCGACGCGGTCGGCGAGCAGCAAGCCCGCCGCGGTTGGCGAGACGCCGTCCGAATGACGTTCGAACAGCGGCACCCCGATCTGGCGCTCGAGCTTGCCGAGCCCCTGGGTCAGCGCGGGTTGCGATAGTCCGGCTGCCTCGGCGCCGCGACTGAGGCTGCCCTGCGCGATCACCGCCGATAGTGCGCGCAGGTGGCGCAGGTTGAGATCGAACGGACTCGTCATGCACTATCTATAGCAAAAACTTATCGATGCTCGGCAATATGGATTGGCGTTGCGCAACATCAGGGGGAACGAGGCAGCAAAGGAGATATGAGATGAGCATCGTGGTCCGCGACGTCGCGCGCGCCGAGGCAGGGGTCGTCGAGGGACTGGCCACTGCCGGAGTGGCGACGGTTCATGAGGCGCAAGGGCGCACCGGGCTGCTCGCCGCATATATGCGGCCAATCTACCCAGGCGCGCGGATCGCGGGGTCCGCAGTGACGATTTCGGCCCCGCCCGGCGACAACTGGATGCTCCACGTCGCGATCGAACATCTTCGCCCGGGCGACATCCTGGTGCTCGCGCCGTCCAGCCCGTGCGTCGACGGCTATTTCGGCGACCTGCTGGCGACGTCGGCGATGGCGCGCGGCTGTCGCGGCCTGGTGATCGACGCGGGCGTGCGCGACATTCGCGACCTGACCGCGATGGGGTTCCCGGTCTGGTCGAAGGCGGTGTTCGCGCAAGGAACGGTCAAGGCGACGCTGGGATCGGTCAACGTGCCGGTCGTCTGCGCCGGCGCCGCGATCGAGCCGGGCGACGTCATCGTCGCGGATGATGACGGCGCGTGCGTCGTCAAGCGCGCCGATGCCGCGGCCGTGCTCGTCAAGGCGCGGGCACGCGAGGCGGCTGAGGAACTGAAGCGGAAGCGGCTCGCGGCGGGCGAACTCGGCCTCGATATCTACGACATGCGCGGCAAGCTGGAGGCTATGGGTCTGCGCTATGTCTGACCATGCCGCACGCTGCATGTGGATGCGTGGCGGCACCTCCAAGGGCGCTTTCTTCCTGGCGGAGGATCTGCCGGCGGATATTGCCGCGCGCGATGCCTTCCTGCTGCGGATCATGGGCTCGCCCGATTCGCGGCAGATCGACGGCATGGGCGGGGGCGATCCGCTCACCTCCAAGGTCGCGGTGATCAGCACATCGGCGCGGCCGGGCGTCGATGTCGACTATCTGTTCCTGCAGGTGTTCGTCGATCAGCCGATCGTCACTGACGGCCAGAATTGCGGCAACATGCTCGCCGCCGTCGGCCCGTTCGCAATCGAGCGCGGGCTGGTCACGGCCTGCGACGGCGAAACGCGCGTCGCTGTCTTCATGGAAAATACCGGCCAGGTGGCGGTCGCGGCGGTGCTGACGCCGGACGGCCGGGTGAGCTACGCCGGCGATGCGGCGATCAGCGGGGTGCCCGGCACCGCCGCGCCGATTCCGCTCGCTTTCCGAGACACGGCCGGATCGAGTTGCGGCGCGCTGCTTCCCACCGGCAGGGGCGTCGACGAGATCGAGGGGGTGCGCTGCACGCTGATCGACAATGGCATGCCCTGCGTCGTGCTGCTCGCCGCCGACGTCGGCGTCACCGGCTATGAGGATCGCGACGCGCTCGACGCCGACGCGGCGATGAAGGCGCGGGTGGAGGCAATCCGCCTCATCGCCGGCCCGATGATGAACCTCGGTGACGTGGCGGAAAAGTCGGTGCCGAAGATGATGCTCGTCGCAGCGCCTCGCGCGGGCGGCGCGATCGCGGTCCGCTCGCTGATCCCGCACCGTGTCCATGCCTCGATCGGCGTCCTGGGCGCGGTGAGCGTCGCAACGGCCTGCCTGATCGACGGTTCGCCGGCTGCGGCGGTCGCCGCTATATCGTCCGGCGCGACCAGGACGCTGGGCGTCGAGCATCCGACCGGCGTCACCGAATGCGTCGTCAGCGTCGACGGCGAGGGACAGCCGATCGAAGCCGGCATGCTGCGCACCGCGCGCAAGCTGATGGATGGGGTGGTTTTCGCATGAGTACCGACAGGCAGGGGCGCATCCGCAGCTGGACCCTCGATCCTTCGCGGCCGCGCTACAGACCGCCCGCCGGAGCGGTCGATGCGCATTGCCATGTCTTCGGTCCCGCTGCCCGATTTCCCTTCAGTCCGAAAGCGAAATACCATCCGGAGGACGCCGGGCCGGAAATGCTGTTCGCGCTGCGGGACCGGCTGGGCTTCAGCCGGAACGTCATCGTCCAGGCGAGCTGTCATGGCACCGACAACGCGGCGACGCTGGATGCCATCGCGAAGTCGGGCGGTCTGGCGCGCGGGGTTGCGGTGGTCGATCCCGGCATTGGCGACGAGGAACTCGACGGGCTGCACGCGGGCGGCATCCGGGGGATACGTTTCAACTTCCTCAAGCGGCTCGTCGACGACGCGCCGAAGGACCGCTTCCTCGACGTCGCCCGCCGGATCGCGCGGCTGGGCTGGCATGTCGTCGTCTATTTCGAGGCCGACATATTGGCGGAACTGCGCCCCTTCCTCGAAGCCCTGCCGGTTCCGGTGGTCATCGATCATATGGGCCGTCCCGATGTCACGCAGGGGCCTGATGGTGCCGACATGCGCGCGCTGCGCGCGCTGCTCGACAGTCGTCAGGATATCTGGGTGAAGACAAGCTGTCCCGATCGGTTGTCGCCGCACGGAGAACCCTATGACGACTTCGTGGCTGCGGTCCGCCCGCTCGTCGAAGCCTATTCCGATCGGGTACTGTGGGGGACCGACTGGCCGCACCCCACTATGGAGCATCGCATTCCCGACGATGGCAGGCTGGTCGATGTCATTCCACGCATCGCGGTGAACGGGGCGCTGCAGCGCAAGCTGCTGATCGACAATCCGATGCGGCTATACTGGCCGGGCCTGATCTAGGCCCCAGGCAAAATCGGGAATGCCCAGACACAACGCCGAATCTCCCGATATTATGCTGTAGATCGTACAATGATCGCAGGTCGAATCACGGCTATCCGAAGGCGGTCCATGTGCCTATGGCGCCGTTAAACAGCGTTATCTTGGTATATTATACGGGTTCCGCGCCGGAATTTCTGGCGCCGAATACGCTCCATAAGATTATTGTATGTCGTACAAGGAAATGATAGTGCTTCGAACAGTGGGCGCGTCCAGGGAGGACCACGTCACACTGCTCATCAAGAGGGAGGCACGCATGGCATCGGCCAGGATTGCGAAACTTATCACCACATCTGCTGCAGCGCTGGTCGCTGCATCGATCAGCGGCCACGCCGTTGCCCAGGGAACTCCTGAAGATGGGGTTTCGACCAATGAAATCGTCGTGACCGCCCAGCGCCGCGAAGAGACGCTGAGCAAGGTGCCCCTCAGCATTGTCGCCTTCTCGCAGGAGCAACTCGACGCGCAGAGCGTCCGCAGCATCGAGGACGTCGTGCGACTGGCGCCCGGCTTGCGCATCACGCCGTCGAACGGCCAGAATGGCGGTCGCCGATCGAACATCTCGATCCGCGGCATCGCGTCGAGCGTTGGATCGCCCACCACCGGCGTCTATCTGAACGAAACGCCGATCCAGGTGCGCCCGACCGGCAACGTCGCCTCGAACTTCTATCCCTATATCTTCGATCTAGAGCGCGTCGAAGTCCTGCGCGGACCGCAGGGCACGCTGTTTGGCGCGGGCGCCGAGGGTGGCGCGGTACGCTTCATCACGCGCAAGCCGAGCCTGACCAAGTCCGACATCTATGGCCGTGCGGATGTGGCGATGACCGAGAGCGGTGATCCGAGCTACGAGGCCGGTGTCGCGATCGGCGGCCCGCTGGTCGACGACGTGCTGGGCTTCCGTGTCAGCGGTTCCTATCGCAATGCCGGCGGCTGGGTCGACCGGGTCAATCCGACCACGCTTCAATCCGTCGACAAGAACACCAACAATGACGAAAATTACACGCTGCGCGGTGCGCTGAAGTGGCAGGTCACGCCCGATCTGACGATCGAGCCGTCGCTCTTCTACCAGCATCAGTCGTCCGACGACCGCGACCTTTATTTCGTCAACCTGTCGAATCCGGACAAGGGCGTGTTCCGCAGCGGCAAGAATCTCGCGCAGCCCTATAAGGACCGGTTCCTGCTACCCGCGCTCGATATCACCTTCGATGCGGGCGGCGTGTCGCTCGTCTCGAGCACCTCCTATATCGACCGCAAGACCAAGCAGGGTGGCGACTTCTCCAACATCGAGTCGGCGCTATTCTTCGGCACGTCGATCCCGCCCTATACGCCGTTCAACAACAAGGCGGAGTATGTCGACAAGCAGAAGGCCTGGACCCAGGAATTCCGGATCGAATCCAACAATCCGGATTCGCCGCTGAAATGGACGGTCGGCGCCTTCTACAGCAAGAACGACCAGGATTCGTTCCAGGGCAACACCGCGCCTACGCTCGACGCCGCCTTCCAGCAGATCCTGGGCATCACCGCCGAGGATTTCTTCGGCGTGCCGCTGTTCCGGGGTGTCTACACCTTCTTCTCGAACCGCTCGAGTTCGGATGAACAGAAGGCATTGTTCGCTCAGGCCGACTACAAGATCGTCGACGGTCTGACGCTGACCTTGGGCGCGCGCCAGGCAAGGACGAAGTTCAAGTTCCTACGGGCCGGCCAGGGCCCGGCGGCCGGTGGAAACCCGCCTCCGGTCGGCGGCAAGCAGAGCGAATCACCCTTCACCTACAAGGCCGGTCTGTCGTGGCAGGTAGATGACAGCAACCTGCTCTACAGTTCGATCTCCAAGGGCTACCGGGTGGGCGGCGCGAACCCGCCTTCCTCGGCCTTCTGCAACGCCGCATTGGCCCAGCTTGGGATCACCGACGCCCCAGGCGCCTATGACTCGGATTCGACCACGTCATATGAGGTCGGCTCCAAGAACAAGACGCTGGGAGGCGCGCTGCAGGTCGCGGCGAGCGGCTTCTACATCAAGTGGAAGGACATCCAGCAGAGCGTTCCGCTGCAGGGTTGCGGCTCCGAGTTCATCACGAATTTCGGCGACGCCACCGCCAAGGGTTTCGACCTGGAGCTGACTGCGCGGCCCAGCTCGTCGCTCACCCTGGGTGCCTCGATCGGCTATACCGATGCAACGCTCGACAAGACGCTGCGCGGTACCGGAACGGTCATCCTCGGCCTCAAGGGCGATCCGGTGACCAGCGGCGCCAAATGGACCGCGGCGCTGTCGAGCAATTATGCGTTCGAAGTTGCCGGACGCAAGGCGTTCTTCCGGACCGACTATCAATATCAGGGCAAGGGTCAGCTGCGCAGCCCGACGGTGTTCGGCATCGACGCTCAGGCGCTGGAATCGGAACCGATCCACGCGCTGGCGTTCCGAGCGGGGGTCGACCTGGGCAGCGTCACGGTCTCGGCCTATGTCAACAATGCGCTCGACCAGGCGCCGCGCCTGTCGCGGGTACGCGACCTTCCAACGACGACGCTGTTCTACGAAACGTCGGTTCGTCCGAGGACCTTCGGTCTGACCCTCACATACCAGCAGTAGCCGGCGGCGCGCAGGCGCCACCGACAGGACTCCACTCCTCTCCGGCGTAGCCCAGGCTACGCCGGAGTTTCTTTGTCCGGATGATGAGGGAGGGGCGCACCATGAGGCACCACCCGACGACTCTCAGGGCTCTCACGTGCGTCGGCGATGTAATGTGGGGGCTCTCCGCCTGGCGGCGGCGGCCTCAGGCGGGATCGGCGGCAACCATGATATCGCGCACCTCGTCGGGGACCGCGATGCCCCGCAGGCGGCCCTCGCCGTCGATCGCCCCCCATACCCGCTTTTCGAAGCCCTCGACCGACAGGCCCGAACCATTGTGCAGCCGGTGACTGACGTCGAAGCTGCTGCGCCCCCACCGCGTGATCCGGCTTGTCACGAACAGATCGTCGCCGAACCGGTTGGGGGAAAGGAAGTTGGCGCGTGTGTCGATCATCGGATAGCCGAGGATCCCGAAACGCGCGAACGCGGTCGAAGGCGGGAAGCCAGCCGCCGTGAACAGCGCGTCGGTCGCCCTGTTGAAGATGCGGAAATAATTCGGATAGAAGACGATTCCCGCCGGGTCGCAGTCGCCCCATTCGATGCGAAGATCGATCCGGTTCTCGAATATCTGTCCAGTCATTCCTGTTCGGCCTTCTGTCTGAGCGGGATGATGTCGAACCCGTTCACCAGATCCCGCAGCTTCGTGAACTGGCCGACGAACTCGTCATAGACTGCAGCGGAATAGGGGTTCTCGGCCATGATCGCCTCGAACAGCGCGTCGCTGTCCTGACCGACCAAGCCGACCATCGACAGCATATGGTCATAGGTTCGCGTGGTGAGCGGCGTCGTGGGCAGGCGCATCTGCCCGACTACCCGTGCCAGCATGTGCGTCAGTCCCTGGACATAGGCCATGTCGCGGTCATGACGCTCGGCTGTCGTGACGATCACGTCGAGATGGAGCGCCTTTTCGAGGAAGGCGGCGACCCGGCGCCATTGCCGGCCCCTGACAGGCACCAGCGCGATGCCGCTGCCGGCCAGCCCGCGCAGGGCGCTTTGCGGACCGAACAGCGGATGGGTGCCCAATATCTCGCAATGGGAGGGGAGGAGGCGCGCCATCGCCGCCAGCGGCTTGCGCTTGACCGAGCAGACGTCGACGACGAGCGCCGATGCGCGGAGGTGCGGGGCGATCGCGCGCAACACCTCTTCGATCGCCTGCACGGGGACCGCCAGGACCACGATGTCGGCCGCCGCTGCCGAGGCGCAGTCCATCGCCATCGGATAATCGATTTCGCGCAGCGTCGAGCGGTCCGCATCATAGCAGGTCACATCGACATGCGGCGCGATGCTGCGCAGCACCAGCTGTCCGAAACTGCCGCAGCCGATGACGCTGACCTTCGTCACGCGCGCCTCAGCCATGCGCCGCCGCCCCTGCCCTTCGCCGCAGCAGCAGCGCGACGGCGGCAAGCGCCCCATACCAGCCGGCGGCGATGACGGTGACGATCAGGTTGGCCGCATCGGACGCCATCAGCAGAGCGGTCAGCAGAATCGCGGCCAGGGCTATCCCGTTGGAGACCGGGAAGAACGGCATCGGGAAGGGCGAGCGAGCATCCGCCGACCGGCCGCGTCGCATCCGGTAATGCGCGATCAGGATGACGGTCCACACGCCGAGGAGGAGATAGGCGGTAGCCGCCATCAATATTCCGAAGGCGCGATCGGGCACGAGCCAGTTCAGGAGTACGGCGAGCAACAGGCACAGCGCCGAGGCGGTGATCGCCCGCCCGGGCAGCCCGCGTGCATTTATCACGCCGAGCATGGCCGGGGCTTCGCCCCGATTGGCGATGCCGGCAAGCATGCGCCCGGTGGCGAACAGCCCGGTATTGCACGAGGAAAGGACTGCGGTCAGCACGACGAAGTTGACGATCGAAGCGGCGGCGCCGATTCCGGCCTGACTGAACACCGACACGAACGGGCTTTGTGCGCCGCTATAGCTGGTCCAGGGCGCGATGCTCATCGCGACGAACATCGTACCGATGTAGAAGATCAGGATGCGCAGCACCACGCCGTTGATCGCGCGCGGGATGGAACGCACCGGATCGCGCGCCTCGCGTGCGGTGAGCGCGATCACCTCGACTCCGCCAAAGGCGAACAGCGCGATCGGCAGGATGGAGATCATCCCCGCGACGCCCTTCGGAAAGAAGCCGCCATGATCGAACAGATTGCCGACCGACGCCCCCGCCAGCTTCGGAAAGCCGGGCAGGAACAGGAGAGCCAGCCCAAGGCCGATCAGCGCCACTATCGTCACGATCTTGATCAGCGACAGCCAGAACTCGATCTCGCCGAACAGCCGCACCGCGCGCATGTTCGCCGCATAGATGGCGAGCAGCGCCAGCAGGCTGGGCATCCATTGCGGCAGATCAGGGAACCAGAAGCGCATCAGCACACCGCATGCGGTGATCTCCGCCGCGCCGACCAATATCCAGTTCGCCCAGTAGCTCCAGCCGGTGACGAACCCGGCAACGGGCCCGATATGGCGTTCGGCGTAGCTCGCGAAAGCGTCCTGCGCCGGTTCGATCAATGTCAGCTCGCCGAGCGCACGTGCCATGAAGAAGATGAAGACGCCGCACAGCGCATAGGTGAGCAGGACAGCGGGCCCCGCACCCTCGATGCTGCTGCCCGAGCCGATGAACAGGCCGGCACCGATCGCACCGCCGATCGCGATGAACTGGATGTGACGATTGCTCAGCGCGTGCTGGGGCGCCGCCCGGTCGATCGGCGAAGGCGTCAACGGCGTTCCTCTCTTCATCCCTGTAGCTAGCCCGATATGTCCTAACGCTGGGCGAGGCCAAGGATATCGCGAGCCTCGGGCGCGCTGGCATGTTCGAGGCCGAGCTCGTGGATGATCCGGACGGTGCGGGCTACGAGCTGCTCGTTGGTCGCGAGCACGCCGCGCGCATAGTAGTTATTGTCTTCCAGGCCGACCCGGACATGCCCGCCCAGCAGGATGGCCTGTGTTGTCGCCGGAAGCTGCGCCGGCCCGATCGCCGAGACGCAGAAAATCGACTGCGGTGGCAGCGCGGCGATCATCGCCGCCAATATGTCATGGCTATAGGGCATCGCGCCCTGGAAGCCCTTGTCGGCGCCCAGCACCATGTTGATGTAATAGGGCGGCTTGTCATAGCCTTTCTGGATCAGCCGGGTGACATCCTGCAGGATGTGGGTCGGACTGAACACCTCCCATTCGGGCTTGATGCCGCGATCGATCATCCGCTTGACCAGCGTCTCGCAGCGCGATGGCGTCGTCGCCACGATGATCTCGCGGCCGCCATGGACGTCGACGAAGGTCATGCCGTCGAACGTGGCCATCTCCGCGCCAGCCTCGCAGCCCTTCAGCCGCTCGGTGAAATTGGATTCGAACAGGCCATCGTCGCGCGACACGAGCATGTCGCCGTTCGATCCGCCGCCGGTCGAGTTGTTGATGACGATATCGCATCTCGCACGGATGCCGTCGTTGATCGCGCGGTAGATGTCGGGATTGCAGGTGGCCTCGTCATCGGGCCGGCGCGCGTGCAGGGCGGCGATCGCGGCACCTTCTTTGTAGGACTTGAACACCGACTCGGCGATCTCTTCGGGTTGCGTCGGCAGATTCGGGTTCTGCGCCTTCGACGCCATACCGCCCGTCGGCGCTACCGTTACGATGACCTTGTCCGTGCCTGTCGCCATTGCAAACATCCTTTGAACTGCGCGCGGGTTTCCCGCAGCTGCGTCGTGGTATCGCATGACGACTGGCAGATTATTGTACATTGAACAAGAGAAATTTGCCGGGTATGAAAGAGCCATGTGGGAGCTCCCGGGGAGGCACATCATGAAGAGAATATTTACGGCGATGGCGGTGGTCATGATGGCGCTGAGCACCGGCGCTTCCGGGGCGGAGCCGCGCGCGCGCGATCTGGGCGTGCCGTTCGACGGCACACCGGGCGCCTATAACGCCATAACCGACGTGAAGGGCGTCGAGGTCGGCATGACGACGCTGATCCATGGCAACGGCAAGCTGGTGCGCGGCAAGGGGCCGGTGCGGACCGGGGTCACCGTGATCCTGCCGCTCGGCAAGGCCGGGCGCGATGCGGTGGCGGCAGGATTCTCCGTCATCAACGGCACCGGCGAGTTCACCGGTACCCGCATGATCGATGAGGTCGGGCTGTTCTTCGGCCCCATCGCACTCACCGGAACGGGTAATGTCAGCGTCGTGCATCAGGGGCTGATCGACTGGGCGGCGCGACCCGGCTATCTGTCGGACGACGAGCTGTTCACGCGGTTGCTGCCGGTGGTCGGCGAAACGCTCGATGCCCGGCTCAACGATGTCTACGGCCATCCGATGACCACCGCCGACGTCTTCGCCGCGCTCGACGGCGCCTCGGCAGGGCCGGTCGCGGAGGGCAATGTCGGTGGCGGCACGGGCATGACCGCCTATCATTTCAAAGGCGGCACCGGTGGCGCATCGCGGGTCGTCAAGGTTGGGAGCCGGACCTATACGATCGGCGTCCTGCTCCAGGCGAACCATGGCAAGCGCAGCGATCTCAGGATCGCCGGCATCCCGGTCGGTCAGGAAATTCGGGACCTGGAGCCCGTCATGCGTCCGCCCGCCAAGGCGCCGGAGCCCGACACGCCCGAGAAGAATTCGCTGCTGGTCGTGATCGCCACCGACGCGCCGCTCCAGCCGCACCAGCTGCAACGCCTTTCGCGCCGCGCGGCGCTGGGCGTGGGCCGCAGCGGCAGCACCGCAGGCAATTATTCGGGAGAGTTCGCGCTCGCCTTCTCGACCACCAACACCCTGCCCTATGACGGCAAGCCCGTTGGCCAGGCTTATATCAGCGACAATGAGCAGGATGTGATGGATGCACTGTTCACCGCCGCCACCCAGGCGGTCGAAGAGGCGCTGGTCAACCAGCTCGTGGCGGCGAAGACGATGACCGGCACCGACGGATCGACCGTCTACGCGCTGCCCCACGACCGGCTTCAGGCGCTGCTGAGGAAATATGGGCGCTACACGGCTCCCGCCGGTTCGCCGCCGCGCTAAGCCGACAAGCTCCCCCATGTACGACGGACAGGCCCGACCGCATTCTGCCGCCTATTGCGTCTGGCGCTTTCCGATCGCCCCGGTTAGGGCAGGACCATTGCCTGCAGGGGAGATGGGACGTGGTCACCGGCACGAAGAAGCAGGGACGGAGGAAAGCTTCGGCGGATACGCCTGCGCTCAGCCAGCCCGTCATCGTCGCAGCCGCACTCGACTATATCGACGCCGAGGGCCTGGACTCTTTCAGCCTGCGCAACCTTGCCCAGAAGCTGGGCGTCTATCCAACCGCCATCTATTGGTATGTGTCCAATCGTGATGCCCTGCTGGCGCATGTCGTCACGGCGGTCACCTGCGACGTGGTCCCCGCCAAACGACGCCGTGAGTGGCAAGCGGGCCTGCGGGACATAATGCGCAACTTTCGTGCTGCGGTGCGCGCCCATCCCAATGTTGCGCCGCTCATCGGCGGCCAGCTCGTCTCGAACACGCAGGTCGACCTGGATCTGGTGGAATATATCCTGGCGACGCTCTCGAAGGCGGGTCTTTCCGACAATGCGCTTGTCGGCGGCTACAATATGGTGCTGGCGATGATGGTCGGCTTCACGACCCAGGAATTTGCGCCGATCCCGCGAGAGGATGCCGCCCAGTGGCAGATCGCTGTACAAGAAAGATTGCTCTCGGTCGATGCGGAGGCCTATCCGTTGCTCAGCCGGAACATGCGCAATCTGTCGAACCGCGCCTTCATCCTGCGTTGGCAAAATGGCATTGATGCTCCGCTGGATACGAGCTTCGAACTCTGTCTCGACATTCTTGTCGCGGGGATCGAGGGCCTGGCGAAAGCCGACTGATCTCGACGTAGTCCAGGCATCCCGAAATCAATTCTAAAATTATTGTTTGCTGTACAATTTTTTTGATGTAGCTCCTTCGCATCGAATCGCGGGGCGCGACGCCCGCTGCGGTGTCCGTTGTCGCCGCGTCGCACGCGGCGGGGGAGTTCATGTCCAAAGTTCTTCATCGCACCATCGCCACCGAACCCGAGATCGCCGTCTCGGGCAAAGGGCTGATCCTCAGGCTGGCCAATGGTGCGGAAATCATCGACGCGTCGGGGGGGGCGGCGGTCGCCTGTCTCGGCCACGGCAATGAGCGTGTCGCCGCCGCGATCGGCAGGCAGGCCGCGAAGCTCGGCTATGTGCATACGGGCTTCTTCTCGAGCGAACCCGCGGAAGCGCTGGCCGAACTGCTGCTCGACGGCCACCCGGGCGGCCTGACGCGCGCTTTCTTCGTCTCCGACGGCTCGGTCGCGATGGAATCGGCGCTCAAGATGGCACGGCAATATCATGTCGAGCGCGGCGAGCCGCAGCGCGTCCATTATATCTCGCGCCGGCAAAGCTATCACGGCAATCTGTTCGGCACGCTGGCCGCCAGCGGCAATATGGCGCGCCGGTCGATCTACGAAGACGTGCTGCCGCATAATTTCAGCCGGGTCTCGCCCTGCTTTCCGTTCCGCTACCAGGAGCGGACCGAGAGCGATGCCGATTATGTCGCACGGCTGGCGCGCGAACTGGAAGAGGAATTCCAGCGGGTGGGCCCGGATCGCGTGATCGCGTTCATCGCCGAACCGGTGGTGGGCGCGACCGCGGGCTGTGTCGCCGCAGTGCCCGGCTACTTCCCGGCGATCCGCCAAGTCTGCGACCGCCATGGCGCGCTGCTGATCCTCGACGAAATCATGTCGGGCATGGGCCGGACGGGAACGCTGCATGCGTGGGAGCAGGAAGGCGTCACGCCCGATATCCAGGCGATCGCCAAGGGGCTGGGCGGCGGGTACCAGCCGATCGGCGGAATCCTCGTATCCGGCCGTGTCATCGACGCACTCGCCGTCGGTTCGGGCGCCTTCGTCCATGGCCACACCTATCAGGCGCACCCCGTTGCCTGCACGGCCGCATTGGAGGTGCAGCGGATCATCCGCGAGGACGGGTTGCACGCGCGAGTCCGGAGCATGGGCGCGCTGCTGGAAGCGAGTTTGCGCGACCGCTTTGCCGATCATCCGCATGTCGGCGACATCAGAGGGCGTGGCCTGTTCTGGGCGCTGGAGTTCGTTCGGGAGCGTGCGCACGACAAGCCGTTCGATCCCGCCGTCCACTTCAATGAGCGCCTCAAGGCGGCGGCGATGCGCAATGGCCTGGGGATTTATCCGACCGGCGGTACGATCGACGGCGTGGCGGGCGATCATGCCATCGTCGCCCCGCCCTATATCGTGACCGAAGGCGAGATCGCGCAGATCGTCGACCGCCTTGCCACCTCCCTCGACGCCGCTGTCGGCGAAGCGCTGCACTGCGACATGATCGGCTGACCGAAGAAGATTGCTGCCCCTCGTGATGCGAAGGACACCCCGATGAAGAAGATGGCAAGGCTCTACTGGCCGGCGGCGCTCCTCGCCTCGCTGGCGCCCTGTGCGGCGATCGCGGCACCGGCATCGACCGAGGCGCGCGAGCAATGGTTCCGCTCGGAAATCTCGTCGCAACGGATCGACGACTATGTCCGCGCGCTGACCGCGCGGCCGACGACCCCGGGCGGCCCCTTCTCGATCATCGCAGCGCAGAAGACGCTGGAGCTGTTCAGGTCGTGGGGATGGGATGCGCGGATCGAAACGCACCGGATCTTGTTTCCCCGGCCGATCGAGCGCCGCGTCGAGCTTCTCGGCGCTACCCCCTTTGTCGCGAAGCTCGACGAACCGGCGATCCCGGGCGATCCCTATTCGGCGCAGAAGAGCGAGATCGTCCCGCCCTTCTTCATCTACGGCCCCGATGGCGACGTCACCGCACCGCTGGTCTACGTCAATTTCGGACTGCGGGCGGACTATGAGCAGCTCGCGGTGATGGGCGTCGACGTGAAGGGAAAGATCGTCATCGTGCGCGCTGGCGGCATGTGGCGCGGCGGTAAGGTGCAGCTCGCACATGAACATGGCGCGGCGGCGATCCTGATCTATTCCGATCCCAAGGAGGACGGCTATTACCGGGAACTCCCCTATCCCGAGGGTCCTGGCCGGACGCCTGACGGCGTGCAGCGCGGCAGCATTCTCTACGGCAAATATCCGGGCGACCCGACGACGCCGGGCAAGCCCTCATTGAAAGGCAGCGAACGGGTTAAGCCGGGCTCGCCGGATTCGACCGTCGCGGCCATTCCGGCGATGCCGCTATCCTTCGCCGACGCGCAGCCGCTGCTCGCGTCGCTGCAAGGGCAGGTCGTGCCGGAAAGCTGGCGCGGCGCGCTGCCCGTCACCTATCGTACCGGACCAGGCAATGGCGATGTCCATCTCAAGATCCGCTACGACTGGAACTATATCGACATCCACAACGTCACCGCGCGGCTCAGGGGCGGCATCTATCGCGACGAATTGGTGCTGCGCGGCAACCATCGCGACGGCTGGGTGCATGGCGCGCAGGATCCGCATTCGGGCCATGCGGCGATGCTCGAGGAAGCCCGGCTGCTCGGCAGCGCCTACAAGATGGGTTGGCGGCCCAAGCGCACCATCGTCTACAATAGCTGGGACGCCGAGGAGCAGGGCACGATCGGCTCTACCGAATGGGCCGAGCTTCACGCCGAGGAGATCGCAAAGCATGCGGTCGTCTACATCAACACCGACGTCTCGGGCGCGGGCATATTCGCTGCGGCCGGATCGTCGTCGCTCGCCCAGTTTATCAGCCGGATCACCGACAGCGTCGCCGATCCCGCCAGCGGCGTGCCCGTCAGCAAGCGGGTCCAGCTCAAGAACGACCTCGACATTTATCAGCCGCCGAGCAGCTCGGGCAACGCGATCACCGGCAGCGGCGAAGGTTATGACGACAAGAACCATCAGCTGATCCTCGGCCCACCCGGCTATGGATCGGACCATCACACCTTCGTCAGCCACTTCGCGCTGCCCACGCTGATCCTGGAGTTCAGGGGAGAAGACAGTCTCGGCGCTTATCATACGGGCTACGACAATTATGCCTGGTACACGCGCTTCAACGATCCCCAATTCCGCTATGCGGCGGCCACCGCTCAGATCAACGGTCTCGCGGTCATGCGGCTGGCCGATGCCGACATCCTGCCCATGACCTTCACACCGATGGCCACCGCGATCGCACGAGAGGTGGATGGGATCGAGACGCTCTATGCTACGAGGCGCGGCGCGATCGAGCGCGAGGATGCACAGGTGAAGGCAAAGGCGTTCGAGCTGCTGGCCTTCCGCAGCCAGCCACGCGCGGTACCCGCCCTGCAGCCTGTTCCTACGCTGGACCTGACGCCGCTCCGCACGCCGCTCGGGAAGATAGCGGCGTTGGCCGCCGAATATGACAAGAGGATCGAGACCGGCATAACCTTGTCTCCGGCGGAGACGGCGGATCTCAACCAGGCGCTCCAGGCGGTAGAACGCGCGTTCGGCAGGCGGAGCGGCCTGCCGGGCCGTCCATTCTACCGCAACGAGCTCTATTCGCCGGGACGGCTGTGGGACACCGTGCCCTTCCCCGCGATCGGCGACGCGATCAACGACGGGAAGTGGGAGCTGGCGGCCAGCCAGATCGCACCCGCCGCGCAGACATTGTCGCAGATCGCCGCGGCGCTGGAGACCGCGATCGCGAAGACCCGTCCGGCGAGCAGGAGATAGTCATTTGAGGATGATCCGCTCCGGCGCGACGGCCTGTGCCATGCTTGCCCTCAGTCTTGCTGCTTGTCCGGCGCTGCGCGCCGAGCGGCCCGCCGGAGCGGAAGCATCCCGGCTGTCCGAAGCCGATCTCGTCGGCCGCTGGTATGGCATGGCCCAGGATCGCAGGGGTCGCTTCTCGCGGCGCTTTCCGGTCGAGATCGAAATCGAACGGCGCGACGGAGCGCTTGTCCTGATCAACCGCGACCGCCTCGCCAGCGACGAGGCCGCCAGCCTGTCGATCGACGCGCAGGGCGCCAAAGCGGCCTTTCCTGGTGCGTTCGCCAGCGGCCCTGCGATCACGCTGCGCCGAGGCAAGCGCGGCGAACTCGACTACAGAATCGACAATGCCGGTCCGCTGGGGCTGGAGCATAATGCAGCGATGCTCAGCCGCGACCCCCGCCGCTCGGCGGCGTTCCGTGCGCCGCGCCTCGACGCGAACGGCGACCGGACCGGGGACTATGCCTATCGTACCCCGACAGGCCGCGCCGATGGCTTTCCCGTCGCGTCCGCGCACAGCCAGGGTGTCGACGAGGATCGTCTCGCCGCGCTGGTCCGTGCGGTGCTCGGGCAAAGCGGCGATATCGACAAGCCGCAGATCGAAGGCCTACTCGTCCTGCGCAACGGCAAACTCATTCTCGAGGAATATTTCTGGGGCCAGTCCGCCGACAATCCGCACATGATCTCGTCCTGCACCAAGAGCCTGACGGCGATGATCACCGGCGCGGCGTGGGACCGCGGATTGATCGACCTCGACGAGCCCGCCGCCACCTATTTCCCCGACTATTCCGACAGCCTGTGGGCGAAGGAAAAATATCCGATCTTGGTGCGCCATATCCTCTCGATGGATTCGGGGACCAAATGGGACGACAGCGCATCGTCGGGCGAGCCGTCGAAGATGCTCGAAGCGGCAACCGATATCGCGGATTATATGCTGAACAAGCCGCTCGTCGCCAAACCCGGCACCCGCTACAATTACGACAATGGGCTGCCCGCGTTGCAGGGCCGGCTGATCGAGAATGCGGTGAAGCAGCCTTTTGCCGATTTTGCCGATCGCACGTTATTCAAGCCGCTCGGCATCACCAATTACAGCTGGATGCCGACCCGCGATCATGGACGCCCGCTCGCCGCCGGGGGCGTCTATATGCGCCCGATCGACGCTGCGAAGCTCGGCCAGCTCATGCTCGACAAGGGCCTGTGGCGGGGCAAGCATATCCTCTCCGAAAGGTGGATCGCGCAGTCCACCACGCAGCAGACCGCCGATGGCGATTATCCCTATGGCTTCTATTGGCATCTGACCAATGCGCAGCACCGTCATATCGAGAAGATCGACGGTTATAGCGCGATCGGTCAGGGCGGACAGTTCATCATGGTGCTGCCGTCGGTGCAAACGGTGATCGTCATCACCTCGGCATCCTGGCGGACGGCGACGCGATCACATGAGCCCGGCACGCCTCTGGGGCTGATCAGCGAGCATATCGTCCCAGCCCTGCTCGGGCCGACGAGCAGGCGCTGAAGGCGGCCCCGGCGTCGCAGCGCCCCGATCGCGGAACAAACGTCTGGTAGGGCTGGCGACAGGCTTATCCGGGCACGATATGCGGCCTTGCCGACGCCCTTGCGCGCGAGCAGCGGTTACGTGAAATTCTGCACGGTTCCCCCGCAGCGCCGTCATCACGCTCCAAAGGACGATCGCGATCCCACGAGACGGGTGCGGGAGAAACGGCCGGCCGCCGATCCGAGCGGCAACCCGGCCGCCGCGTAGAACAGCGAGAAGGCGGAACCCTGCACCATTCCGATTTGCAGATCGCTAAGCCCGAGGTCGGTTTGATGGCTCGGCGAGTCAGGCGATGATCTGCTGGTCGACGACAGACAGGAAGTAGCAGGCGGTCAAAAGCAGCGTGATCGACACCGCCGCGCCGCGGCCCCCGCCTTCCTTCCCGAATCGAAGACTGCCCTGTTCATCAGGACGTATCGGCGTGTCCCGCCGTCTTCAGCGGCAAAGCTCGGAGGGCGATCCAATTGTCCGATGTACAATTTTATTGCGAGCTATTCTGATGACAGCTAGACGCTCGAGGGGAAGGAGAGCCCATGCCTGCATCCCGTCCGTTCAAGGTCTTCGCCTGTGGAATCAGCCCTGAGAACCACAGCTTCAGCAGGTTGCCGACCGGGCTCGGCCATTTTCGCGATGCCGACCCGGAACGCTTCGACGCAGACCAGTTCATCGGCATGCGATCGACTGCCGGCGGGATAGCCGAGGCAGGGCGGGATCTCGGCTGGAAGCTGCGCTTCCCCTTCTTCGCCGAAGCCATGCCTAGCGGCCTGCTGACCGTCGATACGTTCGAGATCCTGGCGTGCCGGTTGCTCAGGGAATTGGAAAAGGCCCAGCCGGTCGATGGCATTCTCCTCGCCCTTCACGGCGCGATGTATTCCCGGGATCATCCCGATTGCGAGGGCGAGATATTACGCCGCGTGCGCGCGCTCGCAGGAACGAAAATACCCATCGCGCTGAGTCTCGATCTTCACGCCAATGTCAGCGATGCGATGGTTCGCCATGCCGATATATTGACCGGTTTCCGGACCACGCCGCATACCGATCATTTCGAGACCAGCTATCGCGCATCGACACTTCTCGACCGGGCGATGCGCGGCCATCTCAGGCCGCATCTCTACATTGGACGACGGCCAATGCTTGCCGGAATGGACATGGGCCGCACCCTCGATCCCGACGGGCCCATGAGCCGGCTTCAGGCGCGGGCTCGCGCGCTCGAGGAAAGCGAGCCTGGCATAGCCGATATCGCGCTCAACGCTGGCTCCTATCATGGTGATATCGCCGAAGCCGGACCTTCGGCGGTCGTGAACGGCGACGGCGAGGACGAACGTTATCAGGCAATCGCCGACGCGCTGATCGCGGAAGCCTGGAGCAGCCGCGACGTCGCCCCATCGATCCACGCCAAACCCGATATCGATAGCTGTCTGATCGAGGCAAAGCGCTGCTTTGCCGAGCGCCGGCCCGAAAGCGCCGCGATGCTGGCGCGAGGCGCCCGGTCGATGCCCGGCGGGAACACCCGCTCGGTGCTCTTCTACGATCCGTTCCCGATCGTCATGGCGCGGGGGCAGGACACGCGCCTGTGGGACGTCGACGGCCTGGAATATGTCGACTTCCTGGGCGAATTCACCGCCGGGCTCTACGGCCATTCCAACCCGGTCATCCGCGCCGCCATCGACAGGGCGCTTGACGGTGGCACGAACCTTTCGGCGCATACGCCCTATGAGGTCGAACTGGCGGAACTGGTGGTCGCACGCTTCCCCTCGATCGATCTGGTCCGCTTCACCAACAGCGGCACCGAGGCCAACCTGATGGCGGTCACCCTGGCCCGCGCGGCCACCGGGCGAAGCCGAATATTGGTGTTCACCGGGGCCTATCATGGCGGCGTGCTCAGCTTTTTGGCGGGTGCTTCGCCGGTCAATATTGCCGGCGAATTCGTCTATGCCGTCTATAATGATCTGGCGGGCGCGAAAGCGCTGATCGAAACCCACGCCGCCGATCTGGCCGCGGTGCTTTTAGAGCCGATGCTGGGCGCCGGAGGGTGCCTGCCCGGCGATCCCGAATTCCTGAAGGGCGTCGAGGCCGCTGCGAAGCGGGCCGGGGCAGTCGTCATCCTGGATGAAATCCAGACCTCGCGGCTCGCACCGGGTGGGCGTCAGCAACTTATCGGCCTCGATCCCGATATCACCACTCTGGGCAAGTATATCGGCGGCGGCGGCGCGATCGGGGCCTTCGGCGGCAAGGCGGCGCTCATGGACATGTTCTCGCCG
Source organism: Sphingomonas sp. Root720 (assembly GCF_001428605.1). Classification (GTDB taxonomy): domain Bacteria; phylum Pseudomonadota; class Alphaproteobacteria; order Sphingomonadales; family Sphingomonadaceae; genus Rhizorhabdus. The sequence goes on along the minus strand of NZ_LMID01000011.1, from coordinate 506,744 downwards.
GGCCGGCCCAACGCGCTGCAGCATGCCGGGACGTTCAACAATAATGTGATCTCGATGGCGGCCGGCGCGGCCGGACTGCGCGAAATCTATACAACCGAACGCGTCGAGGCGTTGAATCGCGCTGGTGACGATCTGCGCGGCCGCCTCAATGATCTGTTCAGCGAAGCCAACGCGCCGCTTCAGCTTATCGGGCTCGGTTCGCTCATGAACGTCCATGCAACAAACCGGTCTATCCGAAGCTTCGTCGAGATCGACCGCATCGACAACCGACTTCGCGACCTGCTGTTCTTCTTCTTGGCGGATCGCGGCTACTATATTGCACGTCGCGGGCTCATCGCGCTCAATCTAGAATTGCGACAGACGCAGATCGCAGGCCTGTATGACGAAATAACCAAATTCTTAGATCGATATCGCCGACTTTGGACCTAGCCGACAGCAACCTTGGACTTCCTTTTTCTGCTATTGACGAGAAGGCGCTTCCCGGTCGCCGCCCGCCTCATCGGCGCGTCCTGATCCGTCAGGCCGACCGCGGGTCGCAATATATGTCGATCAAGTACACCGAGCGTCTTGCCGAGCAGGGATCGAGTCGTCGGTCGGCAGCGTCGGAGGCAGCTGCCCCTTCGGGCTTCCTGTCGAGCCCGAGGAATAGCTAATCTTCACCGTACCGGACGAACGCCGAGCGCCGGCGTCGAGAGAGGCGGAACAGGTTGGCCATATCCGGCGCGAGTAAGAAGCCTCTCCTAACGCCGCCCACCCGTCGGCACGCGGCGCCCCCCCCCCCGGCGGTGCGGCGATCAGGAACCGAACACCAGGTCGCCGTCGTCCTGGTCGTCCCTCGTCATTGTCGGTGCGTCGTTCACGCTGGCCGAATAGCGCGGCGCGGGGGCCGGCTGCATCATTCCGCCAACGTCGACGAACGTTCTCCGATCGACGTTGTGGGGATGGTGCGGCGCTTCGCGCATCGACAGGACGGGGCTGAAGCAGGAATCGTCATATCCGAAGATTTCGCACCACTGCTCCCGCGTCTTGCTCCTGAATATCTCGGCGAAGCGTATCTTTAGGGTATCCCACTTCCGAGGGTCGTGGGGATCGTCGAAGGCGGGATCTTCAGCGATGCCGAGACGATGGCGCAAACGACCGTAGAATTGCGGCTCGATCGCGCCCACAGCGACGAACTTGCCGTCGGCCGTCTCGTAGCAATTGTAGAAGTGCGCCCCGCCGTCGACCATGTTGACGCCATATTCGTCGCGCCACACGCCCATGGCGTGTGCCGAGTAAAGAAGACTCATCAACAAGGCCGAACCATCGACCATCGAACAGTCGACAATCTGTCCCTGGCCCGTGGCGCGCGCATGCAGGATCGCGCTGACCATGCCGAAGGCCATCATCATGCCGCCGCCACCGAAATCGCCAACCAGGTTCGCGGGCGGAACGGGCGGCTGTCCTGGACGCCCGATGGCATGCAGGGCGCCGCTCAACGCAATATAATTGATGTCATGCCCTGCCGATTGCGCATAGGGGCCGTCCTGACCCCAGCCGGTCATCCGACCGTAAACCAGCTTGGGATTGTCGGCCAGCAGAACGTCGGGTCCTAAACCCAACTGTTCCATTACGCCCGGCCGAAAGCCCTCAACGATGCCGTCGGCGTTCCGTACCAATTCTCTCGCTCTGGCAATATCGGTAGGCTTTTTCAGGTCCAGCCGAACCACTTTCCTGGATCGAGCGAGCGCGTCTTTTTCCAACGAGATATAGCCATCCATCACCGCCGGCGTGGCGCGCATGACGCGAACCACATCCGCGCCGTTGTCGGCCAGCATCATGCACGCGAAAGGGCCTGGCCCCATCGAGCCGAACTCAATGATCCGGATGTTCTGAAGGGGACCGGACATGCGCTTACACTCCGTGCCAATGGCTGTCGCGGCTCAACGGCGCATAGTTGGCGGCGCGCTTCTCGCGGAAGGCGGCGAGGGCTTCCTTCGAGTCGGGATGCCCGCTCATCCGCTCGGTCGCCGCCTGCTCGAATTCATAGCCTTCGCGTAGGTTCATCCATTCGATCCGGTCGAGGACCCGCTTGCTCACCCGGACCGCGGTGGGGCTGAACGATGCCACGCGGGCGGCGAGGCGCTGGGCCTCCGCTTTGGGCTCGTCCGTCGCCGCAATGGTGAGGGCAGCACCGGCGGCCGCGAATTGTTCGGCCTTCATCGGTTCGCCGGTGAAGTACATCTTGCGGACCAGCGGCATGGGCGCAATGCGCGCCAGATGGCGGGCGCCGCCCATCACACCCACCGTCAGTTCGGGCAATCCGAAGCGCGCATCGGGCGCAGCGACGACGAAATCGCACGATGCGGCGATTGCCATTCCCGTCCCCAGCGCCGCGCCATGGACCGCACCGACCACCGGCACAGCACATTCGGCGATCGCAAAGAAGGCTTCCCGAACGCGCCACATGCGCTCGACGGCATTATCCGGCGTCATCGTCGCGAACTCTTCGAGATCATTGCCGGCGCAGAAGTGCTGTCCTGCGGCGCTGAGAACCACCGCGCGCACGTCGGGCCCGGCGCGGTCGATATCGCCGAACAGCGCTGCGATCTCGATATACATGTCACGATTGACGGCATTGGCGGGTTCACGGTTGAGGACGACATGGGCGATGCCCTGTTCCGTCACGCTGATAGCAAGATATTGGAAATTGGATGACATGGGTCTGATCCTGTTTTGAGAATGGGAAGCAGCGGTCAGGCGGGGTCCGGTACTGGCTCCGGAAAGGGGATATGGGGTGTCTTGCGCCGGCCCAACCACCAGCCGGACTGGGGAGGCCAGTCCTCGAACCGCCGTTCGGGCTGAAGCTGCATCGCAGCGTGGAGGGGCCAGTTGGGGTTGAAGAGCGCTTCCCGGCCGATGGCTACGATGTCGGCGCGCCCCTGATCGATGACGTCTGCAGCCTGTTGCGCGCCGACGATCAGGCCGACCGCGACGGTCGCTATGCCGGCCTCCTCGCGAATCCGCTGGGCAAAAGGAACCTGGAAACCTGGTCCTCTGGGAATGACCGAAAGATCGCCGCCGATCCCACCGGAGGAGCAGTCGATGACATCGACACCGGCCGCCCGCATCGCGATGGCAAGCTGCACCGAGTCGTCGAGATTCCAGCCGTCCGCGGCTGCGTCGATAGCCGAAATCCTGCAGAACAAAGGCAAGCTCTCGGGCCATACCGACCGTACGGCCCGGACGATCTCGATGGCCAGCCGCATACGATTGATCCGATCGCCGCCATAAGCGTCGCTGCGCTTGTTCGACAAAGGCGAGAGAAAGCAATTGATGAGATAGCCGTGCGCTGCATGGATTTCGATTATGCGGAAGCCGGCCTCCAGAGCGCGCCTGGCCGCGGCGCGCCAAGAGTCGAGCAGCGCCGGGATCTCGTCCAGCCTGAGCATCCGGGGCGCCGGCAGATTCTCGGCAGCGGGAGCGCCACTCACTGACACCGTCGGCCATGGCGCTTCGCCGCGCTCGGCCAGATCCGCGGCGTCGACGGCGCCGTCGCCATGCCATGGGCGGCGCATGCCGGCCTTGCGTCCTGCGTGACCCAGCTGGAGTCCGGGCACCGCGCCCTGGGAAGTGATCAGTTCGGCCAAACGGGCGAGTCCGGGGACATGGTCGTCAGACCAGAGGCCGAGATCGCCATGGCTTAGCCGCCCCTCCGGCACGACGGCGGTCGCCTCGGTCATCACCAGGCCGGCGCCGCCGATCGCGAACCGGCCATAATGCGCGAGATGCCAGTCCATAACCTTGCCGTCCCCCCGCGCCGAATATTGGCACATGGGCGAGATCATGATCCGGTTACGCACCGTGACGTCGCGCAAGCGCCAGCGTTCTAGGAGTTTGACCGCCATTGAACCCACCCTTTCTCGTCCGGCCAAAAGCTTTGCACTTCCAAATTAAAAAAACAAGCGTTTGTAAATATCGATCTTCGATGGTAGCTGGATGGCATGCAGTGACTCGGTTGGCTGCTGGCAGCGGCCAGGCCGTGAGGGAGGCGAGCAGGTGGAAGAGGCATTTATCGTCGATGTGATCCGGACGGCCGGCGGCCGGCGTGGCGGACGGCTCAGTGAATGGCATCCGGCCGATCTGGGCGGCTTTGTGGTCGATGCGTTGCTCGACCGGACGGGCGCCGATCCCGAGCTGATCGACGACGTGATCTTCGGCTGCGTGCAACAGGTCGGGCAGCAATCCCAGAATGTGGCGCGGACCGTCGCCTTGTCGTCACGCCTGCCCGAACGGGTGCCCGGGGTGACGATCGATCGTCAGTGCGGATCGTCGCAGCAGGCGATCCATTTCGCGGCACAGGCCGTGCTGTCCGGCACGATGGATATGGTGATCGCGGGCGGCGTGGAAAGCATGACCCGGGTGCCGATGCTGCTGGCGTCCACCCTGCCCGAGGCGAATGGGATGGGGCATTATCGCGGCACCCGCTTCGAGGCGCGCTATGGCACGGCCGAACCGAGCCAGTTCGATGGTGCCGAGCAGATGGCGGAGCGGTTCGAGCTGTCCAAAGATGAACTGGACCGGTTCGCGCTGGAGAGCCATCGTCGCGCCGCAGCGGCCGCTGCAGCCGGGGCGTTCGACGACGAGATCGCGCCGATTCCAGTACAGGCGGCGGATGGCTCCGTTGAATGGCACCAGACCGATGAGGGTATTCGAACCGACGCGACCCTGGACGGCATCCAGAAGGTCAAGCTGTTGCGCGAAGGCGGGCGCATATCCGCCGCCAATGCCAGCCAGATCTGCGACGGCGCGTCTGCTGCGCTGATCGTCAACCGGCGCGGTCTCGCCGCCCTGGGGCGCAAGCCGATCGGCCGCATTCATCAGATGGCGGTGACGGGTTCCGACCCCGTCATCATGCTCGACGCGCCGATCCCCGCGACGCGGCGCGCCCTGGGGAAGGCGGGTTTGAAGGAATCGGACATCGCGTTGTTCGAGGTCAATGAAGCTTTCGCGTCGGTGCCGATGGGCTGGATGAAGGCGTTGGATATCGATCCGGGCAAGGTGAACGTCCATGGCGGCGCGATCGCCCTCGGCCATCCGCTGGGCGCGTCGGGCACCCGGATCCTGGCGACGCTGCTGAACGCGCTGGCCCGTCGCGGGCAGCGCTTCGGTCTCCAGACGATGTGCGAGGGCGGCGGGCTGGCCAACGCCACGATCGTCGAAAACCTTCGGATCTAGACGCCCGGCACTTCCAGCAACGTGGAGCACAAGGTGCGCAGCGATTTCAAATATATCAAAGTCGACCGCCACGGTCATACGATCATCGTCACGATCGACTATCCTCCGGTCAACGCCACTCACCCCGACGTCGTCGACGAGATTCGGGAGGCCGCCGAGGCGGTCGAGGAGGACTTCTCGGTCCGATCCTTCATCCTCACCGCCACCGGCCGATGCTTCGTCGGCGGCGGCGACATCAAATTCTTCCTGACGCTGGGACCGGAAACCGCCGAGAAGATGGCGCTCCAGGTCCAGAAGATGCAGGCCGCTCTCCACTATTCGCGGGTTCCGGTCATCGTCGCAGTAAACGGCCATGCGATAGGCGGCGGGCTCGAACTGGTGATGGCCTGCGACATCGCGATCGCCGAAGAGCATGCCATGTTCGGTCTCGCCGAGGTCCGGCTTGGCCTCATTCCGGGCGCGGGCGGCACGCGCATGCTGTGCCGGATGATCCCCCGCGGCACGGCCAAGCGCATGTTGTTTACCGGGATGCGGATCACCGCCGCGCGGGCGGCGGAACTCGGCTTGGTCGACGAGGTGGTGCCGACCGGCCAGGCGCTCGAAGCCGCCCTGGCGCTCGCCGCAGAGATCAACGCCTGCGGGCCGGTCGCCGTGGCGGCAGCGAAGAAGTCGGCCATTTACGGCCTCGATCACTCACTCGACGAGGCGCATCGCCGCGAAGTCGAACTGTTCGGTCCGCTGTTCCGAACGTCCGATCATCGTGAGGGCATCGATGCTTTCTTCGAACGGCGTCCTCCTGTTTTCGAGGGCCGGTGAGGCGAAAAGAAGGATCTGGAGAAGAAGATGAAGCTCTGTGTCATCCACATCAATTCGGAAAAGGGTTCCGAACTCTATACGCAGATGATCGATGGCGTGTTCGACAAGATCAAGAACCCGGATACCGAGATCGTGCATCGCTATGCGCGGCTGCGCAGAGCCGCGGACACGACCTACGCCTATCCTTATTTCATCAATTCGCTCGACGTAGCCCACAGGTTCGCCGAAGCAAGCGAGGATGGGTTCGATGGCTCGATGGTCGCGTGCTCGGGCGATCCCGGCGTCGTCCAGGCCCGGTCGCTATCCCAAATTCCGGTGGTCGGCCCGATGGCCGCATCCATGCACTGGGCGTGCGAATATGGCCTGAAATTTGGGATCGTTACCACGGCCGATCGTCCCTGGTTCGAAGCGGTGAACACGATCGTCACCGCTAACGGACTGTGGGGCCGGTGCAGCGGCATTCGCAGTATCGAAATCCCGTCTAAGCAGGCGTTTACGCAGGGTTTCGTGGAGCCGGCCCTCGTCGCCGCGGAGATCGAGCGCCAATCGCGCAAACTGGTGGAAGAAGGCGCCAACGCCGTGGTGATCGCGAGCGCCGGCCTGAGCTGCATCGCGGCCGTCGCGGGTCTCACCCAGATATCCGACATGGGCGCGCCCATCTTCGACGTGCTGTCGATCGGTCTGAAGACGCTTGAAATGCGGGTCGAGCTTACCCGGAAGGCGGGCTTTCCCGCCACCAGCCGCGTCGGAATGGGTGAGTATTTCGAACCCGCCGACACAGCCCGCGTGAAATCTCAGTTTAATCCGCTCTTCTAATCATCGCCAAGGATAAACGAATGGATACCTATTCTCTTGCGGTAGAAACCTTCCTCACCGACGAGGAGCGCCAGTTCAGGGACAGTGTTCGGCGCTTCATGAAGCAGGAAGTCGAACCGCTCGTCCCGCAAATGGAGGCGGAGGGTCAGCCCCCCGCCGGGCTTCTCGAAAAAATGGGTGACGCCGGGATGCTCGGGACGTTCCTGCCGGAGGAATATGGCGGCGCGGGCGCGTCACTGATGACGCGCGCCATCGTCGCCGAGGAAACGGCGCGGATGAGCGCGGGGCTCGATGCGACATTGTTTGTCAATATCGGGATCGTTGCCCGTCACCTGTCGATCTATGGAACGCATGAGCAGAAGGAGAAATATCTGCGTCCGCTGGCGCAGGGCAAGATTTCGGCCTCGATCTGCATCACCGAACCTCATGGCGGATCCAATGCCCTTAGCCCGCGCACCACGGCGCGCAAGGACGGGGATCACTGGATCATCAAGGGTCATAAGACATATATCACCAACGCGCCGATCGCGGAATTCTTCCTGGTATTCACGCGCACAAGCGGGGCCGATCGCAACGTGAAGGGCGGCACCTGCTTCATCGTCGAAAGATCCACACCCGGCCTTTCGACGGGCAAGCCGTTCGACAAGCTCTGCCTCCGGGCATCTCCGACCAGCGAAGTGTTCCTGGAAGATGTGCGAGTCCACGAAAGCCAGGTTCTCGGAAAGGTGGATGAAGGTTTCAGAATTCTCCTCGACGGTCTGGATTCCGAGCGCGTTTTCGAGGGCGCGAGCAATACCGGCATCGGCCAGGCATGTCTCGATGTCGCCATTCCCTACGCACTTGAACGCGAAGTATTCGGGCAGCCAATCGCGACCTATCAGATGATCCAGGACAAGATCGCCCAGATGGCTACAGGCGTCGAAACCAGCCGGACGATGTTCTACCACCTGATCAGGGCCTGTGAGCGCGGGATAAATGTCAACCGCGAGGCAGCCATGCTGAAACTCTATTCCTCGGAAATGGCGGTGCAGGCATCTCGCGATGCGGTTCAGATCCTCGGCGGCAACGGGCTTATGGAAGAATATCCGGCCGCCCGGCTTTATCGCGACGCCAAGCATCACGAGATCGGCGCGGGAACGAGCGAAATCCAGAAGCTGATCATCGCGAAGGAAACGCTGCGCCAATATCGCCAGGTTGCGTGATTGAAGGGGCGAGCCCCGGCGTCGTGCGACGCCGGGGCTCGCCCGAAGAGGAATGAACCACCGATGAGTGACCTATCCCGCCCGGATCCCGATGTGCCGCTGAACTTCGCGGAACCCGAGATGCTCGGCCTGCTGCGGGAAAGCCTGCGCAGGTTCGTCGCCCAGGAAATGCCGCGCGAACTCGCCCGGGCTTGGGACCACCAGGACCTGTTTCCGAAGGACGTATATGGGTCGCTGACCCAGTTGGGCGTCACCGGGCTCGCGGTAAGCGAAGAATATGGCGGCGCGGGCCGGAATATCGTCGCCTGCATGGCGACGATCGAGGAACTGTCCCGGCGAAGCCTGGCAGTGGCGATACCCTATATCATGTCGGCCTGTTATGCCGGCATGAACCTCGAGGAATGCGGTACGGCCGAGCAGAAGGCCGAACTCCTGCCGCAGGTAACCGGCGAGGGCATGCGCTTCGCCTATGGTTGGACCGAGCCCGACATCGGCGCTGACTTGGCGAATGTGCGGACGACGGCCGAACGGCGCGGTGATCGCCTGATCATCCGCGGTGCGAAGCGCTTCTGCACAGGCGCGGAACTCGCGGACTATATTTATGCGCTGGTCCGCAGCGATGCGGACAAGCCAAAATATCAGAATCTTTCCTTCATATTGATTCCGACGAATTCGCCGGGCCTGTCGATCACCCGGATGGGAACAATGGGCGCCCGGGGTGCTGCGACCACCGATGTCCAGCTCGAGGATGTGGAAGTGCCCTTCTCGTCCGTGATGGGCGGGGAGGCAGGTTGGAACAACGGCTGGTCGTTCCTGGTCGGGCCCGGCCTGGACATCGAGAAGCTGGAGGTTGCCGCCATGGCGCTGGGCCTCGCCGTCGCCGCGGTCGAGGACGCATGGCAATATAGCACCGAGCGCAAGCAATTCGGTGGACCTATCAGCGGCATTCAATCGGTCCGCCATATGCTGGCCGATGCGCAGACCCGACTGCATGCATGTCGCCTCATGCTGACCCAGGCAGCATGGCTCGCCGAAAACAAGCTCCCCTGCCGCGCGGAAACGTCGATGGCCAAATTGTTCATCTGCGACACCGCGAAGGACATCGTCCTCAAATGCCAGTCGGTGATGGGCGCTTATGGCTATGTCGAGGAAAGCGACATGGAGCGCTATGTTCGCGATGTCCTGCTCATGCCGATCATCGGCGGCTCGTCCGCCATCCAGCTCAATAACATCGCCGCCGCGTTGCGCTTGCCAAAGCAGTAGCGCGGCGATGCGTGGTGAAGTCAGAAGGATTCGCTCTTGAAGATCGCAGTCCTCAAGGAAGGTGTTGCGGGTGAGCGCCGTGTGTCGGCGACGCCTGAGACCGTGAAGAAGTTCATTGCCTTGGGTGCCGAGATGGCGGTTGAGGCGGGGGCGGGCGAGGATGCTTCGATTTCCGATGCTGATTATGAGGCGGCTGGAGCGAAGGTGGGCCCGCGAGCGGCGACGCTGAAGGATGCGGATATCATCTTCGGCGTGCAGGGGCCCGATCCCGAGGCGCTGGCCGGCGCGAGGCCGGGGGCGTGGATCGTCGCGGGGCTGAATCCGTTCGGGGACCGCGCCCGGATCGACGCCTATGCCGCCAAGGGCTTCGAGGCATTGGCGATGGAGTTCATGCCGCGCATCACCCGCGCGCTGCTGGCGGCGGCCGAATATGGCCGTGCCTTCCCGATGATGATGACGGCGGCGGGCACCGTGTCCGCGGCGCGCGCCTTCATCATGGGCGTCGGCGTCGCCGGGCTCCAGGCGATCGCGACCGCGCGGCGCCTCGGTGCYCAGGTCTCGGCGACCGACGTGCGCTCGGCGACSAAGGAGCAGATCCAGTCGCTCGGCGCCAAGCCGATCTTCGTCGAGAAGGTCGCCGGCATCGAGGGCGAGGGATCGGGCGGTTACGCGACCGAGATGTCGGAGGAATATCAGAAGGCCCAGRCCGAACTGGTGTCGAGCCACATCGCCAAGCAGGATATCGTGATCACCACCGCGCTGATCCCGGGGCGTCCCGCSCCGCGGCTGATCAGCGACGCGCAGATCGCGACGATGCGCGCGGGCTCCGTGATCGTCGACCTCGCGGCCGAAAGCGGCGGCAATGTCGAGGGTGCGGTGTCGGGCCAGACCGTGGTCCGCCACGGCGTCAAGATCATCGGCGCGAAGAACATGGCGGGCACGCTCGCGGCCGACGCCTCGGCGCTCTACTCGCGCAATCTCTACAATTTCCTGAGCGCCTTCTGGGACAAGGACGCGAACAAGCCGATCCTCGACGAGGAGATCGGCAGCGCGGTCCGGCTGACCCAGGACGGCAAGGTCGTCAATCCACGCCTGCTCGGCTGATCACGGGAAAAGGATAGAAGCCATGGATTTCATCTCGATCCTGTCGATCTTCGTGATGGCCTGTTTCGTCGGCTATTATGTCGTCTGGTCGGTCACCCCGGCGCTGCACACGCCGCTGATGGCGGTGACCAACGCGATCTCCTCGGTGATCATCGTCGGGGCGTTGATCGCCAGCGCCACCGCCGGCGGCAGCGTCGTCGCAAAATATATGGGGCTGGTCGCGGTCGTCTTCGCCAGCATCAACATCTTCGGCGGCTTCGCGGTCACCGAACGGATGCTCGCGATGTACAAGAAGAAAGAGCGCAAGGGCTGAGGCCGGCAGGGGGTAGAATAGCATGCATGAACTCGCCGCCACGCCCGCCTGGGCATCGCTCGCCTATCTGATCTCGGGCATCCTCTTCATCCTGGCGCTGCGCGGGCTGTCGAGCCCGGCCAGCTCGCGCCGGGGCAACCGCTTCGGCATGGTCGGCATGCTGATCGCGGTCGTGACCACGCTGGTCCTGCACGGCACCGGCCTGGTCGAGATCGCCGTCGCCATCGCGATCGGCGGCGCCATCGGCTTCGTCACCGCGCGCAAGATCGCGATGACCGACATGCCGCAGCTCGTCGCCGCCTTCCACTCGCTGGTCGGCCTCGCCGCGGTGCTGGTGGCCGGCGCCGCCTTCCTCAATCCGGGGGCCTTCGGCATCCTCGATCTCGTCACCGGCCATATCCACCAGGTCAGCCGGATCGAGATGGGCCTGGGCGTCGCGATCGGCGCGATCACCTTCTCGGGATCGGTGATCGCCTTCCTCAAGCTCAACGGCAACATGTCGGGCGCGCCGATCATGCTGCCCGGCCGCCATGTCATCAACCTCGGCATGCTCGCCGCGATCGTCGGGCTGATCGGCTATTTCCTCACCGACGACGCGCATTGGGTGTTCTTCACCATCACCGCGCTCAGCTTCGTCATCGGTTTCCTGCTGATCATCCCGATCGGCGGCGCGGACATGCCGGTGGTCGTCTCGATGCTCAACAGCTATTCGGGCTGGGCGGCGGCGGCGATGGGCTTCACCCTCCACAACACCGCGATGATCATCACCGGCGCGCTGGTGGGTTCGTCGGGCGCGATCCTCAGCTACATCATGTGCAAGGCGATGAACCGCAGCTTCATCTCGGTCATCGCGGGCGGCTTCGGCGGCGGCGACGGCGGTGCGGCAGCGGCGGGCGCGAAGGTCGACCGTCCGTGGAAGCGCGGCTCGGCCGAGGACGCGGCCTTCCTGATGGGCCAGGCCGAACAGGTCATCATCGTCCCCGGCTACGGCATGGCGGTCAGCCAGGCGCAGCACGCCCTGCGCGAGATGGGCGACGTCCTGAAGGAAGCCGGCGTCCGCGTGAAATATGCGATCCACCCGGTCGCGGGCCGCATGCCCGGCCATATGAACGTRCTGCTGGCCGAGGCCAACGTCCCCTATGACGAGGTGTTCGAGCTCGAGGACATCAACAGCGAGTTCTCGCAGACCGACGTCGCCTTCGTCATCGGCGCCAACGACGTCACCAACCCGGCCGCCAAGACCGACAAGACCTCGCCGATCTACGGCATGCCGATCCTCGACGTCGAGAAGGCCAAGACCGTGCTGTTCGTGAAGCGCTCGATGGGCGGTGTCGGCTATGCCGGCGTCGACAACGACGTCTTCTACATGGACAACACCATGATGCTCCTCGGCGACGCCAAGAAGATGGTCGAGGAAATCGTCAAGGCGATGAACCACTAGGCGGGGCNCGCCTTCGTCATCGGCGCCAACGACGTCACCAACCCGGCCGCCAAGACCGACAAGACCTCGCCGATCTACGGCATGCCGATCCTCGACGTCGAGAAGGCGAAGACCGTGCTGTTCGTGAAGCGCTCGATGGGCGGGGTCGGCTATGCCGGCGTCGACAACGACGTCTTCTACATGGACAACACCATGATGCTCCTCGGCGACGCCAAGAAGATGGTCGAGGAAATCGTCAAGGCGATGAACCACTAGGCGGGGCGCTACGCCGCGCGGCCAGGCTCGCCCTCAGCCGCGCCGGTCGAGCCAGCGGTGGATGAGCACCAGCCCGTCCACCGTGTCGCTCGATCGCCGCGCGATCACTGTCGGCAGGCGCTCGGTCGCCAATGTCCACAGGCGCTTCGCGTAGAAGAACGGGATCAACGGCGAACCGGCCCGGACCGGATAGATCAGCGCGATGTGGTTGCGTTCCGGAAACAGCCGGCGCCAGACATGCGCGGCCCGCCGGTGGCCTCCGTCGGTGAGCCGCGCGTTGATGAGCAGGTTGTCGCTCTTGCGATGGCCGCCGCCGCGCAGCGAGGCCCGCGCCGCGGCGACGGCGACGGCCTCCGGTACGGTCTCCTCGCCGCCCTCGGGCCCGGCGATCGCGATATCGGGCCAGTAATGGCGGACGAGCGCGAAGCTGAGCATCGCGCCGCGCCGGCATTGCGCCTCGTCGGCAAGGCGCCAGAACAGTGGCCAGTCGATCGCATGGCGCTCGACCAGGAAGGCGATGTCGCTCAACAGGAGCGGTCCGTTGTCGAACTGATGGCCGTAGACGGCATGCTCGATCAGATGGACCAATATGTCCTCGGGCGCGGGGAAGTGCAGTATGCGGGCCATCATCGGCCGATCGATCGCGCGATGCCAATAGGCCGGATCGCCGCTGGGATCGCGCACCTCGGCCCGACGCTCGTCGCGGTGGAACAGGTGGGTATGGAGCTCGACCGTGACCTCGCTCGATGGGCTGTGCAGCGGCGGAAGCTGGTGCGAGGTCTCGAGATGCGCTTGCGGATCGCCTTCATAATTCTTCGTCCGCTGGTAGCCGCGATCGAGCAGCATCCGGAACAGCTCCATCGCGCGGTCACCCGGAACCAGCAGGTCGAGGTCGCGTAGCGGGCGCAGCCCCGGTTCGGGGTAGGCGTGCCAGGCGAGATAGGCGCCTTTCAGCGCCAGATAGGGGGAGCCCGCCGCCTCGAGCAGGTCGTGCAATATCATCAGCTCCCGCTGGCAGGCCAGCGACCGCAGGGCGACGCGGCGATAGGTGTCGGCCCAGGCCGCCCGCAGGTCGGCGGGAATGCCCCGTACCGGTTCGTGCGTCGCCAGGCGGCGATGCAGCAGCGGGCGGAGCCGATGCTCCCGGGCCATCGCGTCGATCGCCCGCCAATCGTCGTCGTCGAGCGCCGCGATCCGCTCCAGGGGGAGCGGCCGCCGCGATGCGATCAGGTCGAGCAGCAGCAGCGGCAGGTCGGTCGGGGCGATGGTCATGCCGCCTTCTGCGCGGAAACCGATTTGCGATAAAGGGGTTGCTTCACGTCGCGGCCGACGCGGCGGGGGCGTTCATCGCCTCGTCGAGCTCGGCTTCGAGCGCGGCGATGACCTGCTGGATCTTGGGCAGCAGGTAGCGGCGCTGCGGATAGACCGCCCAGACCGGCTCGGGACGGTCGCGAAATTCCTCGAGCAGCGGCACCAGCCGGCCGGCGACGATCGGATCGCGGACGTAGAAGCTGGGAAGCTGGCAGATGCCCATGCCCGCCAGCGCGGCATCGACCACCGCATTGCCGCTGTTGCAGCGCCAGCGCCCGGTCGGCACGAAGCTGCGCCGCTGCCCCGCTTCGAGAAAATGCCAGTTCACGCTCGTCCCGATCAGGCATTGGTGGCGATCGAGATCGGCCAATGTCCGCGGATGGCCGGCGCGGGCGAGATAGTCGGGCGCCGCGCACACCTCGGCCGGGCGCGCGGCGATCTGCCGTGCCGCCAGGCGGTGGTCGGTCGGATGGCCGGTGCGGATGGCGACGTCGAATCCCTCGCTGACAAGGTCGACCAGGCGATTTGTGAGTTCGAGCCGGACCGAGATGCGCGGATGCGTCTCGATGAAGCGGCGCACGATCGGCGCCACGAAGCGCTCGCCCAGCGCGGTCGAGCAGGTCAGCCGCAGCTCGCCCTGCATCTCTCCCTGGCCGCGCACCAGCTGCAGCGCCTCGTTGCGCTCGTCGATGATGCGGCGGCTCTGCTCGACCAGGGTGCGGCCCGCCTCGGTCGGCTGGACCGACCGGGTGGTGCGGATGAACAGCTCGGCGTTGAGGCGATGCTCGAGCCTCTGCACCGCGCGGCTGATCTGCGAGGCCGAGACGCGCAGCCGCCGGGCCGCGCCGACGAAGCTGCCGGTATCGGCGATCGCGACGATCTCCTCCAGCCCTTCCCAACCTGACATGATTATTGCCTCACCGGAATAGTCGCTTGCGTTATTGACTATTTATCCCGGATTTGCAGCAATGATAAGGCGCCCCGCAAAGGAGACATTCGCCATGAAGACTCGCGCCGCCGTTGCGTTCGAAGCCAAGAAGCCGCTGGAGATCGTCGAGGTCGACCTGGAGGGCCCGAAGGCGGGTGAAGTGCTCGTCGAGATCATGGCGACCGGCATCTGCCACACCGACGCCTATACGCTCGACGGCTTCGACAGCGAGGGGATCTTCCCGTCGATCCTGGGCCATGAGGGCGCCGGCATCGTCCGCGAGGTCGGCCCCGGCGTGACCAGCGTCAAGCCCGGCGACCACGTCATCCCGCTCTACACGCCCGAATGCCGCCAGTGCAAAAGCTGCCTCAGCGGCAAGACCAACCTGTGCACCGCGATCCGCGCGACCCAGGGCAAGGGGCTGATGCCCGACGGGACCAGCCGGTTCAGCTACAAGGGCCAGCCGATCTTTCATTATATGGGCTGCTCGACCTTCGCGAACTTCACCGTCCTGCCAGAGATCGCGGTGGCGAAGATCCGCGAGGACGCGCCGTTCCAGTCGAGCTGCTACATCGGTTGCGGCGTGACGACCGGGGTCGGTGCGGTGATCAACACCGCCAAGGTCCAGGTCGGCGACAATGTCGTCGTCTTCGGCCTGGGCGGCATCGGCCTCAACGTGATCCAGGGCGCCCGGCTGGCCGGCGCGAACAAGATCATCGGCGTCGACCTCAACCCCGACCGCGAGGAATGGGGCCGCAGGTTCGGCATGACCGACTTTTTGAACAGCAAGGGCATGAGCCGCGAGGACGTCGTCGCGAAGATCGTGCTGATGACCGACGGCGGCGCCGACTACACCTTCGACGCGACCGGCAATACCGAAGTGATGCGCACTGCGCTGGAGGCCTGCCATCGCGGCTGGGGCACCTCGATCATCATCGGCGTGGCCGAGGCGGGCAAGGAGATCGCGACCCGCCCGTTCCAGCTGGTCACCGGCCGCAACTGGCGCGGCACCGCTTTCGGCGGCGCCAAGGGCCGCACCGACGTGCCGAAGATCGTCGACATGTACATGACGGGCAAGATCGAGATCGACCCGATGATCACCCACGTCATGGGGCTGGAGGAGATCAACACCGCCTTCGACCTGATGCACCAGGGCAAGTCGATCCGTTCCGTCGTCGTCTACTGATCGGACGATCATGGTCATCGAAACCCTTTCGTCGAACCTGAGCTTCGATGGCGTGCAGGGCGTGTACCGGCACGCCAGCACCTCCACCGGCACCGACATGACCTTCTCGGTCTATGTGCCGCCGCACGCCCCGGGGGCGAAGCTGCCGGTCGTCTGGTATCTGTCGGGGCTGACCTGCACCCACGCCAACGTCACCGAGAAGGGCGAATATCGCCGCGCCTGCGCCGAGCTCGGCCTGATCTTCGTCGCGCCCGACACCTCGCCGCGCGGCGAGGGCGTGGCCGACGATGCGGAAGGCGCCTATGACTTCGGGCTGGGCGCGGGCTTCTATGTCGATGCGACGCGGGAGCCGTTCGCCGCCAACTACCGGATGTGGAGCTACGTCACCGACGAGCTGCCGGCGCTGGTCGCCGCGCATTTCCCGGTGGACATGGCGCGTCAGGCGATCACCGGCCATTCGATGGGCGGCCACGGCGCACTGACCGTCGGCCTGACCTTCCCCGACCGCTTCCGCTCGATCTCGGCCTTCGCGCCGATCGTCGCGCCGGGGCAGGTGCCGTGGGGCCACAAGGCGCTCGGTGGCTATCTGGGCGACGACCGCGCGGCGTGGCGCAAACATGATGCCGTCGCCCTGATCGAGGATGGCGCGCGGGTGAAGGAGCTGCTGGTCGACCAGGGCGAGGCCGACGGCTTCCTGGCCGGGCAGCTCAAGCCCAGTCTGCTGGCTGCCGCCTGCGCCGATGCGGGGATCGATCTGACCCTCAACATGCGGCCGGGCTACGACCACAGCTATTATTTCATCGCGACCTTCATGGAGCAGCATCTGCGCTGGCACGCGGAGCGGCTGCGGGGTTAGAGCGGTCTCGAGGCGGATGGAAGCGTCTGCCGACTCGGAAATCGTGGTAAAACAACAAGGTAGAGCGGCCGATCTGATGCAATCAGATCGTGAACCGCTCCAGGTCGCACCGCTTATTCGATGCCGAGCAGGTCGACGTCGAAGATCAGCCAGCTGTTCGGCGGGATGATATCGTCGCCCTGCGCGCCATAGGCGGCGTCGGGCGGGAGGATCAGGGTGCGCTTGCCGCCGACCTTCATCCCCGCCACGCCCTCGTCCCAGCCCGGGATGACCTCGCCGCCGCCGAGCAGGAAGGAAAAGGGGCCGCCGCCGGGGTCGCGCGAGGAGTCGAACTTCTCGCCGCGCTTGCCGTCGACATAGAGCCAACCGGTATAGTGGACGACGACCGTCTGTCCGGCCTGCGCCGCCGGACCGGTGCCGATCTTCACATCCTCGATCCGGGTGCCGCCGGGCAGGGTGAGCGGCGCGGCGCTGGCCGCCGAAGCCAGCGCGACCGCCACGATCGGGGCCGACAGGAAGCTGCGGAACATCATCGGGACCTCGTCTGACACGTCTTCATCGACCGCGACCCTAGAGCGGTTTCGAGGCGGATGGAAACTTCTGCCGACTCGGAAATCGTGGTGAAACACCAATTTAGGACGGCCGATCTGATGCAATCAGATCGTGAACCGCCCTAGGCGATATCGCCCGTCGCTGTCACGCGCCGGCCCTGGCGTCCGCGATCAGCGCGTCGACGCTTTCGGCGCTCGTCGCCCAGCCGCAGACGAAGCGCGCCGATCCGTCCTCGAACCGCGCGAAGCGCCAGCCCTTCGCGTTCAGCGCGGCCTCTTCGGCCCCGCTCATCGTCACGAACACCGCGTTGGCCTCGACCGGATAATTGATCGCGAAGGGCAGGCCGTCGGCCAGGCGGAGCGCCATCGCATTCGCGCGGCGCGCATGGGCGATCCAGGGAAGCTCGTCGCCCGACCGGTCGAGCAGGCCCAGCCACGGCGCCGCGAGCAGCCGCATCTTCGAGGTGAGCTGCCCGCACTGCTTCAGCCGGTCGTCGAAACCCTCGGCCAGATTCTTGTTCAGCAACACGATCGCTTCGGAAAAGGGCGCGCCCGCCTTCGATCCGCCGAGTATGACGATGTCGACGCCGGCCCGCGCCAGCGCCTTCGGGTCGAAGCCCGCCGCCACCGCATTCGCCAGCCTGGCGCCGTCGAGGTGGATGCCCAGGCCCGCCGCCTTCGCCGGGCCGCACAGCCGCGCCAGCATCGCCTCGCGATACACCGTGCCATATTCGGTCGCGTTGGTCAGCGACAGCGCGGCGGGGCGGCGCTCCTCCGCGCCGCGCTGCCGGGCCAGTGCTGCGTCCAGCGCGGCAGGATCGATCCGGCTGTCGCGGCCGGTCAGCGGCTCGATCTCCAGCCCCCGGCCGAAAAAGCCCGGCGCGCCGCCCTCGTGCATGATGATGTGCGCTTCCTCATGGGCGAGCACCGCACCCTGGGGCGGGCACAGGGTCGCCAGCGCGATCGCGTTGGCGGCCGTGCCCGTGGAGACGAAGCGGACCTCGGCATCGGCGTCGAGCAGGGCGCGGATCGCAGCGGCGGCCAGCGCGCTCACCGGATCGGCGCCGTAGCTTGCCACGAAGCCGCGATTGGCCGCCGTGAAGGCGACCAGCGCCTCGGGGCAGATGCCGGCGGTGTTGTCCGAAAAAAAATCGTGGCGTTCGATCATGGCTCAGGCGGGATCGGGTTCGAAGATCTCGGACAATATGGTCCAGCGCCCGCCGTCCAGCCGCCAGCGCGCGGTATAGCCGCCCTTCAGGGTCGGATGGCCGCTGTCGGCCTTCCACAATCCGCGCCAGCGCCCGCTCTCGGCGGCGGTCGCGCCGTCGGGAGCGACCTCGATCCGGTCGGGCAGGCGCTCATAGGTCCGGAAGCCGGGATCGGCGAAGCTGGCCGCCAGGACCGCGCGCACGGCCGCCCGGCCGGCGAGCGGGCCGCCGCCGCTGGGGATCACCAGCACGCCCTCCTGCATCAGCGCGACCGCGCCGTCGGCATCGTGCGCGGCGATGCGCCGGTTCGATTCCTCGCGGACGCGGCGGATCGCGGTTTCGGCGGGGGTGGCGGCCATGATCACCGCCGAGGCCCTAACCAGCAGGACGGGGACGGGCAAGCCTCAGGCAGCGACTTTCGCCGCCGTCGCACGCCGTCCGTCGGCCAGCGCGTCGAGCAGCGCGGCCTTGCGCGCCTCCGCCTCGACCATCGCCGCCGCCTTCACCGGGCCATAGCCCCGGATCATGTCGGGCAGCCGGGCGAGCCCGGTCGCGGCCGGCAGGGTCGCCGGCGACAGGTCCGTCGTCAGCTCGGCGACCAGCGCGGCATAGTCCTCGATCATCCGCCGTTCGGCGCGCCGCTCGTGGCTGTGGCCGAACGGATCGGCCCAGCTCCCGCGCAGGCGCTTCATCCGGGCGAGCAGGCGGAAGGCGGGGAATATCCACGGCCCGAATTTGCGCTTGCGCGGCCGGCCGGTCGCCGGGTCGGTGCGCGACAGGATCGGCGGCGCCAGATAGACCGACAGCCGCCTGCGGCCGGAGAATTGCTCGCTCAGCCCCGCGATGAAGGCCGGATCGGCATAGAGGCGCGCGACCTCATATTCGTCCTTATAGGCCATCAGCCTGTAGGCGTTGCGCGCGACCGCCTCGACGAAGTCCTCGCCATCGCGGCCCAGTCCCGTCGCCGCCCGGCGCGCGCGGTCGACTAGCGCGGTGAAGCGCGCCGCGTAGCGCTCGTCCTGATAGGCGGTGAGCTCGGCGGCGAGGCGGGCGGTGAGCGCGTCGGTCGTCTCGGTCTGCGGGCCGGGTGCGGCGAGTCCCGCCATCTCCTCGACCAGCGCCGGATCGATCGCCGCGAGCCGGCCCCATTCGAAGGCGCGCACGTTGAGCGCGACCGCCGCGCCATTGGCCGCGATCGCCCCGCGAACGGCCTCGGCCGCCAGCGGGATCAGCCCCTGCTGCCACGCATAGCCGAGCAGCAGCGTGTTGGCGGCGACATTGCTCCCGAACAGCCCTTCGGCGATGCTCGTCGCGCGCAGCCGGTGCGCGGCCTTGGCCCGCCTGGTCAGCGTGTCGATCATCGCCGGCGTCGGCAGGGTGAAGTCGCGATCGGCGACGATGTCGGCGGTCGGGGTCTCGTCGTCGTTGAGGACCAGCGTCGAGCGGTCGGCGGCGATCCGGCGCAGCGTGTCCGGGCCGGCGGCGACGACCACGTCGGTGCCCAGCAGCACGTCGATCTCGCCCGCGTCGATGCGGACCGCGTGGATCGGCATGCCCGGCGGCGCGATCCGCACCTGGCTGACGACCGCGCCGTTCTTCTGGGCGAGGCCGGTGAAGTCGAGCACGGTCGCGCCGCACCCGTCGAGATGCGCGGCGGTGCCGAGCAAAGCCCCGACCGTCAGCACGCCGAGCCCGCCGATCCCGGCGACATAGATGTTGGCGATGCCGTCATGGGCCGGCAGCGCGGGGGCGGGCAGGTCGGCGAGGCGGGCGGCCTCGAACGCCTTCAGCCGGTCGCCGTCGGGCTTGCGCAGCACCGCGCCCTCGACCTCGACGAAGCTCGGGCAGAAGCCCTTGATGCAGGAGAAATCCTTGTTGCAGCTCGACTGGTTGATCCGCCGCTTGCGGCCATAGGCGGTCTCGACCGGCTCGACGGCGATGCAGTTCGACTGGACCGAGCAGTCGCCGCACCCTTCGCAGACGCGCGGGTTGATGAAGATGCGCTTGTCCGGATCGGGGAACGCGCCCCGCTTGCGGCGGCGGCGCTTCTCGGCGGCGCAGGTCTGTTCGTAGATGATCGCGGTGACCCCGGGCGTCTCGCGCAGGCGGCGCTGTACCCGGTCGAGGTCGTCGCGATGCTCGATCGTCGTGCCGGGGGCGAGGTCGGTCGCGGCGCGCCACCGCACGGGGTCGTCGCTCACCAGGTGAATGCTGCCGACACCCTCGGCGGCGAGCTGGCGGCTGATCCGCGCCGGGTCGATCGCGCCCTCGGCGGGCTGGCCGCCGGTCATCGCCACCGCATCGTTGTAGAGGATCTTGAAGGTGATGTTGGCCTTGGCGGCGACCGCGGCACGGATCGCGAGCAGGCCCGAATGCTGATAGGTGCCGTCGCCCAGATTCTGGAAGATATGCCCGGTCTCGGAGAAGGGCGCGGCGCCGACCCACTGGATGCCTTCGCCGCCCATCTGGCTGAAGGTGGCGGTCTTCAGCTTCGGCTGCGACAGCGCCATGACATGGCAGCCGATGCCGCCGCCGGCGATCGATCCCTCGGGCGTCTTCGTCGAACTGTTGTGCGGGCAGCCCGAGCAGAAGAAGGGTTTGCGGGCGGGGAAGGGGACGACCTGCGCCGACGGGACGCGCGCCTCCAGCGCGGCCAGCCGCTCGCGCAGGTCGCCGGTCCCGGGCAGGCGGCCGACGATCGCGCGCGCGACCCGCAGCGGGTCGAACTCGAGCGTCTGGGGCAGCAGCGGCCCGCCCCCGGCATCGGTCTTGCCGGTGACGCGAGGCCGCGTGCCGCTGCGGTTGAACAGCGCGAACTTGACCTGCTCCTCGACCACCGGGCGCTTCTCCTCGACGACGAGGATCTCCTCGAAGCCGTCCGCGAATTCGAGCAAGCTGGTGGTGTCGAGCGGCCAGCTCAGCGCCACCTTGTAGACCGACAGCCCGATCGCGTGCGCGCCGGCCGCGCCGATGCCGAGATTGTCGAGCGCCTGCATCACGTCCTGATGCGCCTTGCCGACGGTGACGACGCACAGCCGCCGCGCCCCGCCATGGAGCACCGGCCGGTCGAGCCGGTTGGCGCGCGCCCAGGCGGTGACGGCGGGCAGCCGCTCGTCGATCATCCGCCGTTCGAGCTCGGTGCGCTGCGCCGGCCAGGCGACGGTCGGGTCCCAGTTGAGCCCATGCGCCGGCACGACCTCGCGCGGCGAGACGAAGGCGGGGTAGGCGTCGGGCAGCTCGAACGAGGCCGCGCTCTCGACCACCTCGGCGATCGTCTTCATCGCCACCCACAGCCCCGAGAAGCGCGACAGCGCGAAGCCGGCGAGGCCGAGCGACAATATCTCGCCCACCGTCGCGGGCTGGATGACGGGCATCATCACCGACTGGAAGATGCCGTCGGTCTGGTGCGGGAACATCGAGGACTGGGCGGCATGGTCGTCGCCGGCGATCGCCAGCACCCCGCCCAGGGGCGACGTGCCCAGCACATTGGCGTTGCGGAACACGTCGCCGGTGCGGTCGACGCCGTTGCCCTTGCCGTACCAGATGCCGAACACGCCGTCGGCGCGGGTCTTGCCGAACGCCTTGTGCATCTGCGCGCCCCACAGTGCGGTCGCGGCGAGATCCTCGTTCAGCCCCGGCTGGAAGACGACGTCATGCGCGGCGAGATGGCGGGAGGCCTTCCAGAGCTGCTGGTCATAGGCACCGAGCGGCGAGCCGCGATAGCCGGTGACCAGCCCCGCCGTGTCCAGCCGGTTCCGGCGGTCGAGCCGCCGCTGCATCATCGGCAGGCGCACCAGCGCCTGGATGCCGGTCATGAAGCTCGGCCCTTGCTCGGCACCGTAGATGGTGTCGAGGCTGACGATCCGGTCGTGGTGCATTGGGGTCCTCCGTCACGACGAAGAATATCCCAAGACCGTTAGAAAAGGTCACCAAACGCGGCTTTGATCGGGGCAGATATTAGTTCATATATCTAAAAATAGCGAATATGGTGGTGCATATGAATACGGACGGCTCGCTCGACTCCTATGACGTCCGCATCCTGCGGCGACTGAGCGAGGACGGCCGGATCACCTGGCGCGACCTAGCGGGGGAGATCGGCCTGTCGCTGACGCCGACCCTGCGCCGCGTCCGCCTGCTCGAGGAGGCGGGCTACATCACCGGCTATTTCGCGCGGCTCGACGAGAAGCGGCTGGCGGGGGCGATGATCGTGTTCATCTCGGTCACGCTCGAACGGCAGGTGCGCGACATCCTCGAGAGCTTCGAGGAGAAGGTCGGCCAGCTGCCCGAGATCATGAGCGGCTTCCTGATGACCGGCGGCTCGGACTATCTGCTGCGCGCCGTCGTCCGCGACCTCGACCATTACAGCCACCTGCTCGACGACCTCACCCGCATCCCGGGCGTCGCGCACATCCAGAGCAGCTTCGCGCTCAAATCCTTCATCAACCGCCCGGCACCGATCGTGCGCGCGTCGGTGTAGGCCGCGAAGCCGGTTGCTCCAGGCCTCGGGTCAGGCGGCGACGGTCATCCGGCTCCTGGCCTGCTTCATGTCGCGAACGGGCGGAACACCGAACAGCCGTCCATATTCGCGCGTGAACTGCGGCACGCTCTCATAGCCCACCGCATAGGCGGCGTTGCTGGCGGGAAGGCCCTCCGACACCATCATCCGCCGCGCCTCGATCAGCCGGAGCTGTTTCTGGAACTGCAGCGGAGACAGCGAGGTGATCCCCCGAAAATGTTGGTGAAACGAAGAGGGACTCATGCCGGCCGCCTCGGCCAGCTTCTCGATCCGCAGGGGCTGCGCATAATCCTCGCGAATGAGCGCGACCGCCCGGCCGATCCGCTGGGCATGGCTGTTGGCGATCCCCAGCGCCCGGATCGCCGCACCATGGCGGCCGGCCAGCAACCAGAAATGCAGTTCGCGGACGAACTGGTCTTGCAGCAGCGGAAGCGCCATCGGCCGATCGAGGAGGTTGACGAGGCGGGCGGCCGCCTCCGCCACCTCGGCCTCGGTCGGATCCACCCGTACCGGCCCGCCCACGCCGGCCTGCACGACGTGCATCTCCATCGCGAGCGCCTCGATCGTCGCGGGGTCCAGTTCCAGCACCAGCGAATAATAGGGCGCGCCCAGGCTTGCGCGGGTGATCTGGCTGACGGTCGGCACGTCCGCCGCGATCAGCAGCGATTCGCCGGCCCCGAAATCGAACGTCTCGCTGCCGAGCGATACGCGTTTGCGACCCTGCACGACGAGCGCGACGAGCGGCCGGTTGATCGCAAATTGCAGCTCGCTGGGCCTCGTCGCGCGGATCGCGCTGAGGCCCGGAACCGGCGTCCGCGCGACGCCGTCGCCGTCGACATTGGCGTCGGCGTAGCGGCGGACCGCATCGAGGAGCAGCTGCGACATGTCGGTGAACATAGCATTTGAAGGCCGTGCAAGGAACGGGTCGGGCAAGCCGCATGGCTGTTCCGGGGCTGGACGCCGTCGCCGGCAGTGCTGGCCGACGACGACGCTGGCCGACGACGACATCCTCTCTATTTCCGGTGAGCCGGGCGAGATCAGATGGTCTGGCCGCCCGAGACCTCGATCCGCTGGCCGGTGATCCAGCGATTGTCGGGGCCGAGCAGGCTCGCCACCATCGGCCCGATATCGTCGGGCACGCCCACGCGGCCGAGCGCGGTCATGTCCGCGAACTGCCGGTTGAGATCGGGCATGTCGCGGACCGCGCCGCCGAGGAAGTCGGTCTCGATCGCGCCGGGCGCTACGACGTTTGCGGTAATGCCGCGGGCGCCGAACTCGCGCGCCATGTAGACGGTGAGCGTCTCGATCGCGCCCTTCGCCGCCGAATAGGCGGAGAAGCCAGGCACCGACACGCGCGTAAGGCCAGAGGAGAAATTCACGATCCGGCCGCCATCCGCGATCAGCGGAAGCAGCGCCTGGGTCAGGAAGAACACGCCTTTGACATGCGTATCGAACAGCGCGTCGAACTGGGCTTCGCTGGTCTCGGCGATGCTTGCCATCTCGCCCTGGCCCGCGTTGTTGACGAGGTGATCGAAGCTGTCGCGGTTCCAGGTGGAGGACAGCATCGAGCGAAGCTCGGCGGCGAACGGCGCGAAGGACGCGACATCGGTCACGTCCAGGCGGAGGGCGACGGCCTTGCGGCCCATCGCCTCGATCTCGGCGACGACGGCGTTCGCCTGGGCCTCGCCGCCGCGATAGGTGAGGATCACGTCGCCGCCATGGCGGGCGATGCTGATGGCGGTGTTACGGCCGAGGCCGCGGCTTGCGCCGGTAACGAGGGATAGGGTGGTCATCGATCGTCTCCTTCTGTCGAGCGTTGCGATGATCTCGATATGAAACGGGACGCGGGTCCGTGGTTGCCTGATCGAAGGAGGTTTTTGCCTGATCCTACGAACTGGCTTGGGCGACGCCTTGGTGCTCGGCGGAACCGGCCGCCATTCTGTTCCCGAGATACGACCGACGGGCCATCGGCATCGCCGGAAACGAGTACCGCTCCCACCGGCGTCGGCCCCGGGGGGCCGCCGGATCATTCTAGGTATTCGGTCCGAGAAGGCGTATTCCGGCAAGGATCGGAGGCATCGCGCCGCCGCTGAGCGAGGCGAGCCATGCTCATCACGATCTTTGCCCCCGCCAATGTGCATTTGCTGGAAATCGCCGGCGTGCGCGATGCGCTTTTCGAAGCAAACTGCAAGATGCGGTCCGGGGAGCCCTATCGCGTCCGGCTGGTGACGGAGGCCGGAACGCTCGCAGAGAGCGCGTCCGGCGTCCGGTTCATGCCCGATGCGGGCCTCCGGGAGGCGGCCCAGCCATCGGATACGCTGATAGTCGTCGGGCCATATGGAGTGCCCGGTCGTTCGAGCGAGGACGTCATGCGCTGGCTGCGCGAACAGGCCATGCAGTCGCGACGCTACGGCTCGACCTGTACGGGCGCCTTTTTGTTGGCGCAGGCGGGATTATTGTCGGGGCGACGCGCCACCACCCATTGGCAATATGCGGAACGGCTTGCCGTCGAATATCCCGATATCCGCGTCGAACCCGACCGGATTTTCGTTCGCGACGGACCGGCGTTCAGTTCGGCCGGGGTGACGGCGGCGATCGACCTCGCCTTTTCGTTGATCGAGGAGGACCATGGGCGCGCTCTGGCCCTGTGGGTGGCCCGCCGGCTCGTCGTCTTCCTGAAGCGGCCTGGCGGACAATCGCAGTTCAGCGCAGCTTTGACCGCGCAGACCGCGGCCACCGGTCCGATCGACAGGGTTCGGCTTCAGATCCTCGAAAATCCGCGTGCCGACCTGACGCTCCCCGCCGTCGCCAGGGCGGCCGGGGTCAGTCCGCGCCACCTGTCCCGGCTGTTCCGGGCCGAACAGGGCATGACCCTGGCCGCATATGTCGAATCGACCCGCATCGATATCGCCCGCCGCCTCCTCGAAGACGGCACGTCACCGATCAAGATGATCGCCTACGCTGCGGGCTTCGGATCGGTGGCGACGCTCCGACGCGCGTTCCTGCGGAGAATCGGCGTCACCCCGTTGCAATATCGCCATCGGTTTCAAGCGGCCTCGGAAAATGGGAGAGACGACGAAAGTGGCGTCGATATGTCCTGAACTGTCGCCTCGCCGAACTTGTGACGACGGGGCGCGCCGCCGCATATTGGCACCTGGAGGACATATCGTGCGACGCGCCCTCCTTGCATGAATGACGTCGCCAGCCGTTCCTGACGGCCGGCGACCCGACTTTCAATCGAGCATGATCATGGCTTTCGATGTCCGTCGAAGGCCAGGGCGCCGCACGCCCTGGCCCGGCGCCCCTGCGCCACGACCGTCCTGCCACGATCTTCCGTGGAAATGACCCGGCCGGTCGCTCGAGCATGATGCCGACTGCCCTCAGTGGAGATGATGGACGTGACGGAGAAGACCGGGTTCACATGGATCAAGGCGCCCGATTGCCCTGACGGATTGTCGCTGGATGCCGCCGGCTCCCCGACGGGCCGCCCGCTCGTCGCCGGCAGCGTGCCGGTCGAGATGACGGCCGAGGAGCTGGCGGGCCTGTGGTCCTTGCGGTTCGGCATGTTCGGTTGCGCCGATCGAGAGACGCGCGGCGGCGTGATCCATATCGGGGAGGGGATGCTGGTCGGCGGCGACAGCACCTTCGCCTATCTGGGCCGATGGAGCTTCTCCGGGATCGAATTGCGCGCCACGCTCGATATCGCCCGACACAGTCGAAACGACGCCATGGCGAGCATCTTCGGCAGCCGCGAGGATGTCTACCACGCTTGCTGCATCGCCCATGCCATCACCCCGAACCTGTTCGAGGGCCGCATCCAGCGCCCGGGCTATGCCGATGCACGATTGACGATGCGCCGAATGGCGGGTCGATAAAGCCGGTCGACGATGAGAAGCTTGTTTTGGGCGGTGACCCGCACCGTTCACTGATGGCGCCACCTGTTCTCGAAGCCCTCATTGGTCTTGGTCATCTTCGCCAGTTTCCGAAGATACGCCCGGACATGTCGTTCGAACCGCAGGTCGTCGTGGATGCCCGTGACGGGATAGTCGTCCTGGCCGATCAGCTGCTTGACGCGCGCGGCGAAGGCGGCCTGGTCGTCGGTGGATGGCGCGCCTCGCAGGGCCCGGCAGACCCATTCCTCGGCGGCCGCCTTGTCATAGTCGTCGCGGGCTTCGTAGCCCTGCTTGTCGGCCGCCGCCTGATCGCGCCGCGCCGCCTCGAAACGCCTTTCGAGCCATGTACGGACCAGTGCGCCGTCCCAGGCTTTCATTGGGTCGCTCATCGTCTTCTCCGGTCCTGATCGGCCATGGGGCGCAGGCTGGTCAGCGTTGCTTCCTGGCCATGGTCGCGGTGAAATCGGGGTCCTTGTTGGCGACCCAATCGACGAATTT
The DNA here is from genome assembly GCF_001428605.1 of Sphingomonas sp. Root720. Lineage (GTDB taxonomy): Bacteria > Pseudomonadota > Alphaproteobacteria > Sphingomonadales > Sphingomonadaceae > Rhizorhabdus. The sequence continues at coordinate 479,370 of NZ_LMID01000011.1, read as the reverse complement.
GCGGATGTTGGGGTTGGCCAGCAGGCCTTCCACGTCCATCCCATGGCGCTGCAGCTCGGAATTGGTGAAATTGGCGATCAGCGTCTTCTGGCAAATGGGATGCATCGGGACGACATCGCGCCCGCCGCGGCTCTTCGGCACGGGATGATGCCAGACGATGGTCTTTCCCGTGGGCCGCCCGCAGAGCCAGCAGGACACGACCTCCGCCGGCGCCTCCTCCTCGCGCTGCAGGTCTCCATAAGGATCATGTTTGGAATGTCTGCGGGCCATGCTGCTACCTGAATCCCTGAACGTGCGTCGCCCGTCGTGATGGTGGCAACACCAGTATAAACTGGGAAGCCACCTGTCCATGTGGGCGCAGGGGCAGCTACCAAAACGTCCATCGTGCGTTCAGTCGAGGTCCGTCATGAGGTTTCGACATGTCACAGCCCGCCATCGCCTTGAACCGCTTCGGGATCGGTGCCCGGGCCAACGAGGCTGCGCCATCCGATCCGAAGCGCTGGCTGCTCGACCAGTTCGACCGCTATGAGCCGCGACCGGCAGCCTGGGCCGCGCTGCCGCCGATGGCTCGACTCGCCGAGGATTATGCGCAGGCGCGCATGGAGGTGCGCCAGGCGCCCAAGGACGATCCCCGGAAAAAGGATGCCCGCAGGGAGATGCGGCGCGATGCGCGGCAGGATTATCTCGACGCGGTCAATGCGCGTGCGGCGTCCGCGCTGACGACATCGGCGCCGTTCGTCGAGCGGCTCGTCTGGTTCTGGGCGAACCATTTCGCGGTATCGGCCGACAAGGCGACCGTCGTCCCCTTCGCCGGCAATTTCGAGGCCGAAGCGATTCGCCCTCATGTGCTGGGCCGGTTCGAGGATCTGCTGCTCGCCGCCGAACGCCATGCCGCGATGATGCTCTATCTCGATCAGGCGCAGTCGATCGGGCCGGACAGCATGGCTGCCCGGCGTGCGGCGGCGAACGATCCGGGGCGCCGGCGCGGTATCAACGAGAATCTGGCGCGCGAGATCATGGAGCTCCACACGCTCGGCGTCCGCACGGGGTACAGCCAGGCCGACGTGACCGAGTTCGCCCGTGCGCTGACCGGCTGGAGCGTCGGCGGGCTGGGGCGGGGCGGCGGGCGGGCTGGCAACGGGGACACGCCCGGCGCCTATCTGTTCCGGCCGGGTCTGCACGAACCCGGCGTTCGGACGATCATGGGCCGCAGCTACGCACAAGCTGGCGAGGCGCAGGCCAGCGCGATCCTCCACGATCTCGCGACCGCGCCGGCCACCGCGCGCCATATAGCGACCAAGCTCGCGCGGCACTTCGTCGCCGACGACCCACCGGCCGCCTTGGTCGACCGGCTGGCGACCGCTTTCCTTAAGGAAGGCGGCGATCTGCCGAAGGTCTATCGCGTGCTGGTCGAGGCACCCGAGCCTTGGGACGATCGGGCGCGCAAGTTCAAGACCCCGTGGGAATGGAGCATCTCCGCGATGCGGGGGATCGGCATGCGCGAGATCGGGGAGATGCAGGTCGCGCCGATGCTCAACCAGCTCGGCCAGCCCGTCTGGCGCCCCGGATCGCCTGCGGGCTTCGACGATGTCGCGGCCGGTTGGGCCGCGCCCGACGCATTGGTCCGCCGGGTCGAGGTCGCGCAGCGCTTCGCCCAGCGCGTCGGCGACCGGCTCGATGCGCGCACGCTCGGCGCGACATTGATGCCCGGGGCGATAGCGCCCGCGACCGTGCAGGCCATCGGTGGCGCGGAAAGCCCTGCGACGGGCATCGCGCTGCTTCTCGTTTCGCCCGATTTCCAGAGGAGATGACGCCATGATCCCGCGTCGCCGGTTCCTGCGTTTTTCCGCTATCGGTGCGGGCGCATTGCTCGTCGCGCCGCAATTCGCGTTCGCCGCGCCCGAGACCGGCCGCCGCTTCCTGTTCGTTATCCAGCGCGGCGCCGCCGATGGCCTCGACACCGTCATCCCCTATGCCGACCCGGCCTATGCGCAGCTGCGCGGTGGCCTCGCAATCGATCCGGTGAGCGCGATCAAGCTCGACGAACTGTTCGCGCTCCATCCGTCGCTGGTCGAAATCGGCAAGATGCACGGTGCCGGGCAGGCCTTGTTCGTCCACGCTGTCGCCTCACCCTATCGCGAGCGATCGCATTTCGATGCGCAGAACGTGCTCGAGACCGGCGGCACCGCGCCCTATCGGGTCAAGGACGGCTGGCTCAACAGGCTGGCGGGCTTGCTGCCGGCGAAGGCGGAGGACGCGATCGCCTTCGCGCCCACGGTGCCGATGGCGCTGCGCGGCCCCGCCGAGGTCACCAGCTACGCACCCTCCGCGCTTCCCCAGGCGACCGACGATCTTCTGGCGCGGGTGGGCGATCTCTATGCCGGGGATGCGCAACTCGATCCGCTCTGGCGCTCGGCGATGGCCACCCGCGGGATTGCGGGCGAGAATGGGCCAAGGCAGGATCCGGCGAGCCTCGGCAAGCTGGCGGCGGGCTTCCTCGCCAAGTCCGACGGCCCCCGCATCGCGATGATGGAAACCGGCGGCTGGGACACGCATAGCGGGCAGACCGGCCGTCTGGCCGCACAGCTCAAGGCGCTCGACACGATGATCTCGAGCTTGCGCGATGGCCTCGGTCCGGTCTGGAACGACACGGTCGTTCTGGTCGCGACCGAGTTCGGGCGCACCGCGGCGGCGAACGGAACCGGCGGCACCGATCACGGCACCGGCGCGGCGGCGATGCTCGTCGGCGGCGCGGTCAAAGGCGGGCGCGTGGTCGCCGACTGGCCGGGGCTGGCGCAGGCGAGCTTGCTCGACGGACGCGACCTGAAGCCGACTGCGCAGCTCGACGCGCTGATCGCGGGCGCGGCCGGTGAGACCTTCGGGATCGACCCGCAACGCGTTGCGCGCGCGCTGTTCGCCGATGCCGCTCCGAAACCGATGACGGGCCTCGTGCGCGCTTGATTGAGCGCACGGAGCGCGCTTGGACAGCGACAGCATCGATCGGCCTTGAAATGTAGGAACCGGCTTGCTCCTGTCGGCGCATCCGCCTGTGCGGCCGCCGCCGGGCTCCTTCTCATGACCGATATCGAAAGCGCTACCCGCCACGGCGGTGCGATCGCGATCCTCGCCAATCCCTGCGGGGCGGCCGCGTGCTCCCCCGCATCGGCGGCTGGAGCAGACCGCGATTTCCGAAAAAACAAAAAAAACGGACACACAACCCCATGCACCCGGGATTTGGTACCGGATGTCGGCCGGAACGGGCCGATCAGCGGTCCAGGAACAGCTCGGCCGCCGCGTCGGCGATGGCGTCGCGGTCGAGGCGGTAGGTGCGGTGGAGGTCGGGCAGGTCGCCGGTCTGGCCGAAACGGTCGACGCCGAGGCCGCTGACCCTCTGGCCGCGTACGCCGCCCAGCCAGGACAGCGCCGACGGGCTGCCGTCGATGACCGTGACGAGGCCCGCGCCGGGCGCGAGTTCGCCGAGCAGCGTCTCGACATGCGAGCGGCTGGTGGTGCCGGTGCCGCCGCCCTGCCAGCGTGCGGCCTGCGCCGCCGTCCAGCCGCGATGGAGCAGGTCGGGCGAGGTGACGGCGAGCAGGCCGAGCCCGGGGAGATCCTCCTGCAGGTCGTGCCAGGCGGCGATCGCTTCGGGCGCGATCGCGCCAGTGAAGGCGATCGCCGCCTGAGCGCCGGGGGCGGGGCGCATCAACCAATAACCGCCCTTCAGCGCGTCCTGTTGCCAGCCATCGTCGGCGCGCTCGATCTGTTCGATTGCGCGGGTGGTCAGCCGGAGATAGACCGAGCCGCCGTCGTCGGCCTGCATATGCTCGAACGACCAGCGCATGATCAGCGCCAGCTCGTCGACGAAGGCGGGCTCGAAATAGGTCAGGCCGGGCTGGCCGATGCCGATCAGCGGCGAATTGATCGACTGGTGCGCGCCGCCCTCGGGCCCCAGCGTCACGCCCGACGGGGTCGCCACCAGCAGGAAGCGGGCGTCCTGGTAGCAGCCATAGTTGAGCGCATCGAGCCCGCGCGCGATGAACGGGTCATAGACCGTCCCGATCGGCATCAGCCGCGTGCCGAAGGTCGGGGCCGACAGGCCGAGCGCGGCGAGCATCAGGAATAGATTATGTTCGGCGATTCCCAGCTCGATATGCTGGCCCGCGCCGTGCGCCGACCATTTCTGCGCCGACGGGATCCTGGCCGCCTGGAAAACGTCCTTCAGCTCCTGCCGCCGGAACAGGCCGCGCTGGTTCACGAAGGCGCCGAGGTTGGTCGAGACGGTCACGTCGGGCGAGGTGGTCACGATCCGGTCGGCCAGGGCCCGGGCCTGCTCGTCCCCCGACTTGGCGAGATCGAGCAGGATGCGCCCGAAGGCGGCCTGGGTCGACTGCTCGGCGCCCTCGGGCACCGGCAGGGTGGCGGGCACCGGCACCGGCTCGGCCGTCCGCGCCGTGCGGCCACCGGCGAGCGGCGAGGTGGCCACGAACCGCTCCAGCACTGCCCGGCTGTTGGCGCCGAGCCCCCCATAGGGCGCCCATTCCTCGCCCTCGGCGATGCCGAGGCTCCGGCGCAGGCCGTCGACCTGGGTCGGGTTCATCAGCCCGGCATGATTGTCCTTGTGCCCGGCCAGGGGCAGGCCATAGCCCTTGACCGTATAGGCGATGAACATCGTCGGCTTGTCGTCGTCGGCCTGCGCGAAGGCGTCGAGCAGCGTCTCGATGCAGTGGCCGCCGAGATTGGTCATCAGCGCGGCCAGCCCCTCGTCGTCGAACGAGGCGATCAGCTTCAGCGCCTTGGCGTCGCCGGCAAGGTCGGCGGTCAGCCGGGCGCGCCAGGCGGCCCCGCCCTGATAGGTCAGCGCGGCGTAATCGGCGTTGGGGCAGGCGTCGATCCAGTCGGCGATCGCCTTGCCGCCCGGCTTGCGGAACGCCTCGCGCTGCCGCTTGCCGTGCTTCAGCGTCAGCACCCGCCAGCCGCAGGTGCGGAAGATGTCGTCGAAGCGGTTGAACATCCGGTCGGCGGTGGTCGCGTCGAGCGACTGGCGATTATAGTCGACGATCCACCAGCAGTTGCGGATGTCGTGCTTGTAGCCCTCGATCAGCGCTTCGTAGATATTGCCCTCGTCGAGCTCGGCGTCGCCCATCAGCGCGATCATCCGGCCGGTGTCGGCTTCGGCGAGGTTGCCGTGCGCGACCAGATAGTCCTGCACCAGGCTGGCAAAGGCGGTGATCGCGACACCGAGGCCGACCGATCCGGTCGAGAAGTCGACCGGGATCTTGTCCTTGGTGCGGCTCGGATAGCTCTGCGCTCCGCCCAGGCCGCGGAAGCGCTGCAGCTGGTCGAGGCTCTGATTGCCGAGCAGATAGTGGATCGCGTGCAGCACCGGCCCGGCATGCGGCTTCACCGCCACCTTGTCGTTGGGCCGCAGCGCATGGAAATACAGCGCCGACATGATCGCGGTGATCGACGCGCAGCTCGCCTGGTGCCCGCCGACCTTCAGCCCGTCGCGGCTCTCGCGCAGATGATTGGCGCTGTGGATCGTCCAGGACGACAGCCAGCGCAGCCGCACCTCGAGCGCTTCGATCGATGCGATCGTGGCGGGGTCGTGGGGCTTCGCGTCGTGGTGCATGGGCGGCGTCTCCGGCAGGCGCCGGCTTGCCCGGCTCCCCATTCTGATAGCCGATCGATGCGCGGCGATCCTTGCGAATTTGCTGGCCGATGGGGGATATTTTGGCATAAGCTGTCGCCAGGTGGGTAGGAAGGAGCAGATTATTTCATTGCTAACTCTGGATGCGATAGATCGCCGCATATTGGCCGAGCTGCAGGCCAATGGCAGGATCACCAACCATGATCTCGCCGCGCGGGTCGGGCTGTCCCCCAGCCCCTGCCTGCGCCGGGTTCGTCAGCTCGAGGAGGCGGGGGTGATCCGCGACTATGCCGGGCTGGTCGATCCGGCGGCGCTCGGCCTTCCGGTCACCGCCTTCGTCCGCGTCCGTCTCGACGGGCAGGACGACCGGCATCTGGCCGCCTTCGAACAGGCGGTCGCCGGATTTCCCGAGGTGATGGAATGCTATCTGATGACGGGCGAGAGCGACTATCAGCTGCGCGTGCTGGTGGCGTCGCTGGCCGCCTTCGAGGATTTCCTGCGGCAGAAGCTGACCCGGATCGCCGGCGTGTCGCAGGTGGTGTCGAGCTTCGCCTTGCGTCCCGTCGTCTATCGCACCGCGATCCCGGTCGATAAGACGGAAGCATGATTGCATCCATCGCCCATATCGGCCTGCTCGAAGACGAGGAGATCGAACTCGACATCGCCGCGCTCGAGCTGAGCGCGCTCGACCATCCGGGGGTCGACCTCCAGCCCTATTTCGACCGGCTGGACGCATGGGAGGCCGAGCTGCGCGACGATGGCGGCGATGCCGAGACCGGCGAGGAGCAGGCCGACGCGCTGGCGGGGCTGCTCGCGGGCCGGCATGGCTTCGCGGGCGACGCCGCGAGCTACGACGCCCCGCTCAACGCCGACATGATCCGCGTGCTCGACCGCCGCCGCGGGCTGCCGGTCAGCCTGTCAATCCTCTATGTCGCGCTCGCCCGCCGGCTGGGCTGGATCGCCGAGGCGCTCAACACGCCGTCGCACGTGCTGGTGCGGGTTGGTCCGCTCGCTTCGCCGATCCTGATCGATCCCTTCCACGACGGGCTGCCGATCGCGGAGGAGGCGCTGGAGAATCTGGTGCGCCAGTCGCTGGGTCCGTCGGTCCCGATCGACCCCAGCCATGTCGCGCCGCTGCCCAATCGGCTGGTGCTGGTCCGCCTGCTGCTCAACCAGGCGACGCGCGCCGAGCAGGGGGGCGACATCGGCCGGGCGATCGTCGTCTACGAACGCATCGTCGAGGTCGCGCCGTCCCACCCGCAGGGCTGGTGGGATCTCGCCAGGTTGCAATTGAGCGAGGGCCGGAGCGACGAGGCGCGCGGCAGCCTGAGCGCGATGCTGGAGATCACCCGCGACGCCGATGCCCGCGCGACGATCCTCGAGGCGCTGGAGGCATTGTCGGGACGCTGATCGCTCAGCGGATCGTGAACAATATCCGGTCGGCGATGCCGCCGTCCGGCCGGCGCAGGTCCAGCCGGTGCGCGCCCGGGCCGGGCAGGACGAGCGGCTGGGCTTCGGCGGGGCCGATGTCGCGCCGATCGAGGATCAGGCGGTGGTCCGCGACCGATCCGGTGACGAGGATCCGGATGCGCTGGCGGTCGCCGGGGATGTCGGGGTCGAGCGCGTAGATGCTGCCCGAGACCGGACTGGCGATCCGCGCGCGGCGCGCCTCGGTCGGGGCGGGGCCGAACAGCGGCTGGCCGGTGCCGCGCAGGAAGACTTCGGTGCGCGGCGGCTCGATGCCGTCGGCGAAGCGGATGGCGCGCTGCTCGACGGCGGTCGGGCGGGCCGGGCGGGGCGGCGTCGCCCGCCGGTGGAGGCCGAGCATCACCTCGCGCCAGACCGGCGCCGCGCCGCTGGTGCCCGACACCGCGCGCATCGAATCCCCCTCCAGATTGCCGATCCAGACCGCGACCGTGTAGCGGCTCGAAAAGCCGACGCACCAATTGTCGCGCATCGCCTTGGACGTGCCGGTCTTGACCGCCGCCCAGAAGGGCAGGCGTAGCGCGCTGTCGAGCCCGAAGGTGCCCGCCCGCGCGCCGGGATCGGACAGGATATCGGCGGTGATCCAGGCGGCGGCGGACGCGATCACCGGGCGGCCCGCTTCGCGGCGATCGTCGGGGCGCAGCCGCGCGGGCGACCAGCGCCCGGCATTGGCGAGCGCGCGATAGGCGTTGGCCTGTTCGGCGAGCGTCACCTCGGCCGAACCCAGCGCCAGCGAGAAGCCGTAATAGGCGCCGTCCTCGGTCAGCCCGCGATAGCCGAGGTCCCAGAGCCGGTCGCGGAAGGCGTCGACGCCGACCAGCAGCAGCGTCCGCACCGCCGGCACGTTGAGCGACGCCGCCAGCGCCGACCGCGCCGATACCGGTCCCCGGAAGCTGCGGTCGTAATTCTGGGGGACGTAGAGACCCGACGCGGTGTCGAGCTGCACCGGACTGTCGTCGAGGATCGACCCGGCGGTCAGATAACCGCGCTCGATCGCGGCGGCGTAGAGGAAGGGCTTGAGCGTCGACCCCGCCTGGCGCGGCGCCCCGGCCCCGTCGACCGCCGCCGCGGTCGAGGCGCCGCCGACGCCGCCGACATAGGCCAGCGTGTCGCCGGTGGCATTGTCGAGGACGATCACTGCGCCGTCGCGGGCGCGCTGGTCGCCCAGGCCGATCAGCTGGCGGGACAGGGCGGCGATCGCGATCCGCTGGACCGTGCTGTCGAGCGTCGTCGCCACCCGCATCCCGGGCTTGTCGATCAGCCGCCGGGCGAGGTGCGGCGCGAGGCCGGGATCGATCCCCGCGCGGCGGCCGTTGCCGAGCGACCGGGCGGCGATCGCGGTCAGTGCCGGGCAGTCGACCGGCTGCATCACGCAGGCGCGGCGGGCGACGCGCTCCGGCGGTGCCTGCGGGTCGGGGAGCAACGCGGTCAGCAGCAGCGCCTCGTCGCTCGAAAGCCGGTCGGGCGCCTTGCCGAACAGTTGCCGGCTGGCCGCCATCACCCCCTGGGCCTCGCCCCGGAAGCCGGCGAGGTTGAGATAGGCCTCGAGGATCTCGTCCTTCGACCAGCGCCCGTCGAGCGCCAGGGCGGCGCGGATCTGCCGGGCCTTCTGGCGCAGCGAGCGGGCGCCGGGCCGGGCGAGGTCGGGGGAGAGGAAGGCGGCGAGCTGCATGCTGATCGTCGAGGCGCCGCGCGGGCGTTTGCCCGACAGGCCGTCGCGGATCGCTCCGGCCAGCGCCAGCCAGTCGACCCCGCCATGCGCGGTGAAGCGGCGGTCCTCCGCCGCGATCACCGCGCGGGGCAGGGCCGGGGCGATCCGCTCGAGCGGCACCCAGGCGAGTCGCCGCCGGGTGAAATCGAGCCGCACGCTTTCGAGCAGCCGGCCGTCACGGTCGTAGAGCCAGCTTTCGGTCGGCCGCCACGCCGCCCTCACCATCGCCGGATCGGGCATCGCCGGGGGCAGGGTGACGACGAACAGCAGGAGCAGCAGCGCAAGGAGCGCGGCCAGCGCCGCCCGCCGCATCGTCGCGCGTCCCGGCGGTTTCACTGGGGGAAGACCGCCACCGTTCGGTTGGGCAGCGCGGCGCGGATCTCGGGCGAGTACATTGCCTGGACGCGGGTCGGCGGCATCTGGAAGCGGCCCGGCGCGTTCAGCCGCACCGCATATTCGACGGTGAAGCGACCGCGCGGCACCCACTGGTAATAGCCGCGCCACGCATCCTGGCCGCGCTCGACATAAGCGGGGCTGACGCCGTCGCCGCCGGAGGCCTGCGCCGCGAGCGTCGCCGACTGGCCTCCGAGATCGCCGACGATGGTGGCGCCCGCCGGGATCGGGTCGCTGACCACCACCCAGTTGCGTTCGGCCCCGGCGTCGACCGTCAGCCGGATGCGCAGCACGTCGCCCTTGCTCAGCTTCTTCGGATCGCGGCGCTGGATGACCTCGACCTGGCGGTCGACCCGGTAGCCGCCGAAGAAGGGCTGCTTCATCGGCACCGCCGCGGAAATCCGGATCTGCGCCCAGGGCCCCGCGTCGCCCGGATGCGACAGCCGGATCGGCGCGGGCTCCTTCGGCAGCGGGAAGCGTAGCAGCGCCGGTTCGGCCGAGGGCCAGCGCGCCATCCGCGACAGGCCGAGCAGGTCGACCTCGGTCGTGCCGCTGATCGCACCCGGCGGATAGAGGCTGGCGAAGCGCCGCGCCGCGACCGCCCCCCAGGCGTTGGCGGTGGTGGTATCCCAATGGCCGCGCTGCTGGCGGAGCGCCGCGCCGACGACAAGGCGCGGCAGCTCGTCCTGCCAGCCCGGGCGGCCGGCAAGGATCGCGATGGCGCGGTTCGCGATCTCGTCGCCCGAACTCATCATCCACCACGGTGCGGTGGCGCTGTCGACGAAATCGAGGCGCGACCCTTCATAGGCGATCCGCGACCGCAGCGCGCTCTCGGCTTCGGTGACGGCGCGCGGATCGGCGCCCGGCGTACGCAGCAGCGCGCCGAACCAGTCGAGCAGCGACGACGTCTGCATGTCGCGCGCCGCCATGCCAATCTGGCCGAACAGGCTGGGGTCCGATCCGCCGTTGCGGGCGAGCGCGGCGAGCGCGGCGAGCTTCTCGGCGCGCGGGTCGTAGGACCAGGGCACGTCGCGGCCCAGCTGCCCCTCGACCACCGACCGCATCGCCGCGACCATGTGACTGCGCTGGGCCTCGGGGATCGGCAGCCCCGCCTCGGCGGTGATCGACAGGACATAGGCGGTCAGTGCGACCGATCCTTCCATCCGCTCCTCGGGGAAGTAGCGGAGTAGCCCGTCGCGATCGAGATAGGCAGGCATGTCGGCGGCGAGCGCGTTCCATGCCGCCATGTCGCCGGCGACGACCGCCTTGGACAGACGCTGCTCGAAACAGTCGAACGGATAGCCGCGCATATAGGAGCGAACCCCATCGAGCGGCGGTGCGATGCTGTCGGTCAGCCGCACCTCGACGCCGCCGCGCCCCGGCAGCGCGCCGATCGGCGGGGTCAGCGGCACGAGCGATTGCGGCCCGACCCGAAGCAGGGTTGCCGCCCACACGTCGACGGGAACGGCGGGAACGATCGTCTGCCCGACGGTCAGCCGGTCGCTGGAGCGGCCGTCGGCCGAGCGTGCCGTCACCGTCCAGCCGAGTTTGTCGAGGCCGGTCGGCGCGGTCAGCCACCAAGTGACGGACTTGGCACCGCCGGCCGGCAGCGAGACGGTCAGCGGCGGCCCCTTCACGATCGAAGGATTAGCGGCGACCCGCGCGGTCACCGTCATCGGACGCTCCGAACCGTTGCGCAGGGTGAAGCTGGCGCCGTAGCGATCGCCCGACCGCACCAGCGGCGGGACGCCCGAATAGATGCTGAGGTCCTGCTGGGTGCGGACCGTCGTGCTGCCGGTGCCGAAGCCGTCCGCCCCGGCGTTGGCGACGGCGACGAGCCGGAAGGAGGAGAGGGCGTCGGACAACGGCACCGCGACCCGCGCCATCCCGGCGGCATCGAGCGGCACGCGGCCTTTCCACAGCAGCACGGGGCGGAAATCCTCGCGGTTGACCTGGGTCAGGTCGCCGCCGCCGCCGCCGCCGGCGGCGACCGCCTTGCGGCCATAATGACGCTTGCCGACGACCTGCATCTGCGCGGTCGAGGTCAGCACGCCCAGCGGCCGTTCGCCCATCATCGCGTCGAGCAGCTTCCAGCTGTCGTTGGGGGCGAGCGTCAGCAGCGCCTCGTCGACCGCGACGAAGGCGATCTCGGCGGACCGCGGCGGCCTGCCGTCGGGACCGGTAACCTTCACGGCGACCTGAGCCCGATCGCGGACATGATATCGGGCGCGGTCGGCCTGCACGTCGACGGCGAGGCGGTGCCGGTCCCAGCCGACGTTGATCTTCGCGACCCCCAGCCGGAAGCTCGGTTTGGCGAGATCTACCAGCGCGGTCGGCCGGGCTGCCAGGTCCTGGAAGAAGGGGAGGTGCCATTTGCGCGCGAAATCGGCGAGCCAGAGCCGCCAGCCCGCCACGCGCCCCCGCACCGCGAGGACCGAGACATAGACGTCGGGAGCGTAGCTGCCCAGCAGCGGCACTTCGACGACCGGGTCCTTGCCCGACAGCTGCGTGACGAAGCTCGACAGCACGCCTTCGCGCTCGACGGTGACGAGCGCGGTCGCCGAGCGGAACGGCATCCGTACCTGGAAGCGGGCGGTGTCGGTCGCGCGATACTCGCGCTTCTCGGGGATGACGTCCATGCGGTCGCCATTGTCGCCGCCGAACCACCAGTCGCCGCCGGCCAGCCACACCGACGTGACCGCGCGGGCCTCGTTGCCCGAACCGTCGTGGACCGTCGCGACCGCATAGACCTCGCCCGACACGCCGGGGTCGAGCTTGCACGCGGCGAGGCCGCGCGCGTCGGTGAAGACGGTGCAGCCCGGTTTGAGCCGGGTCACCATCGCATTGTTCTCATAGGCGTAGAAGCCGCCGACGAGCCGCCGCCGCGACGACATGATCTCGCGGCTGTAGAGCTTGACCGAGACGCTGCGCCCCTGGATGGGCCTGCCGTCGAGATCGAGCGCGACCAGCTTGAAGCGCAGATCGTCCTTCTTCATCAGCCAGCCGTCGGTGCGGATGCCGAGCTGCAGCGCGGCCGGGTTGAGCACCATCCGCTGGGTCGCGGTCAGCGTTTCGCCATTCGCGTCGGGATAATCCATCTCGACCGTCAGGGCGGCGCCGTCGCGCGCCGCCTCGGGGATGGCGATGCTGGTGCGTCCGGCGCCCTGCTTGTCGAGCGACAGGGCGAGCAGCTGGACACCCGGCAGCGGCGCCGCGACGTCGCGATTGTCGTCGCCGAGCGGGGTGACGCCCTCCTCGAGGGAGGTGCCGCCGAAGCTCCAGCCGTCCCAGCCTTTGGGGCTCGGCGTCGCCCGGTCGAAACTGGTGCGGACCGCGACCGGCAGGTTCGCCGCGCCGCCGCCCGACAGATAGCCGACATAGAGGTTCACCGGCACGGTCTTCGGACGCACCAGCGCCTGCTTCGGCCCGGTGACGGTCGCGCGCATCGTCGGCAGGCGATATTCGTCGACCCGCACCGATTGGCCGGAACTGACCTCGTCCTTGCCGATCGTCAGCGACAGGTCATAGTCGCCCTGCGGCGTGCCCTTGGGCGCGCTCCATTCGCTGAGCGCGATGCCGTCGCGCCCCGTCGCGACCGGGATCTCATATCTGGTGTCCGAGCCGCGATGGCGCAGGATCAGCGTCGCTTTCGCCGCCAGTGGGGCGAATCCGGTCGCGATCGGGCGGCGCAGGACATGCTTCATGTGCACCGTCTCGCCCGCGCGCATCAGCGTACGATCGAAGATGGTGTGGAAGATCAGCGGCCGTTCCTCATATTGGAAGGGCATGTCGAAGTCGTAGGGGCTGAGGCCCTTGCTCCAGCTTGTCAGGGCGAAGCTGAAATCGCCGTCCTTGCGGGCCGACACCATCAGCGGATGGGTATCGCCGTCGCACCAGCCATAGGTCTGCGGCCGGGGCAGCGTGTCGCGGATCAGCAGGCGGCCCGAGGCGTCGGTGGTGCCGCGCGCGAGCGGTTTGCCGGTGCAGCCGTCGCTGACCTGGATCGCGGCCCCCGCAACCGGTTCGGCGCTGTCGAGGCGGGTCACCCACGCGAGCGAACTGGCGCTTCCCCATTTGAAATGAACCGCCATGTCGGTGACGAGCGCCCCGGTCGCGACGTAGCGGACGGCGTCGCGGCCGAGCAGTGCGCGCCCGAGCGTCGGACTGGCGACCTCAACGACGTAGAAACCGGGCTTGCCGAGCGGGATGCCGATCACCTCGAACGCCTTGCCCTTGCCGGGCAGCGGGATGCTGGTCGGCTTCAGGCCCGGCTGGCGGGCGAGCAGCGGCGTGTCGCGGGTATGGTTGACCGCGACGGTTTCCTTGCCGCGCTTTTCATTGGTGAAATTGCTGTCCTCGGCATCGTCGAGCTTGCGCAGCCACGTCGCGACCTCGCCGTCGGACGTGCCCAGCCGCAGTGTCTTGCCATCGATCGGCAGCGCCTTTGCCAGCAGTTTCGGCTCGACGTTGCGAACGGTGAGCGGGAGTACGCCGCCCTCGCTCGCCTCCAATATGCCGAAAGTCGCGGCGAACTTCGCCAGGGGTGGCGCCGCGTCGAAGCGGACCGGCAGCGGGAAGCGGCGCGCATTGGCGAGCGGCCGGCCGGCCTCGTCGGCGACGCTCGCCGGCATCAGCACGGTGGCCGCGGTGGCCGGACGATCGGCCGCCAACTCGAACTTCGCGGTCTGGACGGTCTGGGCGGGGGTAGCGCCTTCGCCCTCGTCGAAGCCGGCCGGTGCGATGCTGGTGCCGTCGGGCAGACGAATGCGAATCGCCGCCGCGGTGCCGCGCGGCACCGGTGCGGTGAAGCGGACATAGGCGGGCTCGACCGGGTTGCAGCCCGCGCGCGGATTGGTGCGGGTGCATTCGAAGCGCGCGGTGAATTCGTCGATCACGCGATAGTCGAACCGGCGCGTCTCCAGCGCGGTGCGACCGCCGCCGCTGATCGTGTTCGGCCAGATCAGCGCCATGTCGCGGCCTGGCGGCAACGGCCGGCGGCAGCGTAGCGCGACGAGATTGCGCAGCCCGCCCGGAGCGCGGGCGCGCTCGATCGTCAGGCCGGCCTCCTCGAGGAAATTGGAGAGCCGGTAGTCGTTCGACAGTCCTTCGACCAGCTTGCGCGGCACGTCGGTGGGAAGCACGTCGACCGGCATCTTCTCGCCGATGCCGTCGACCGCGCAATAGGCCTCGCGGGCGATCGAGGCGCGATCGGCCGGAACGTTGGTCGAGATCAGGAAGGTCTGGTCCTGCTGGATCGATCCGCCGTAGCGCGCGGGCAGGACCGCGCGGGCATCGGGCGCGCCGTTGTCGAGGACATAGCTGTTATGCTGGCCGACGAGCGGCGTGCCGTCCAGGGCCTTCAGCCCGGGGCGCAGGGTCAGCGTGCAGCGCGATCCGCCGGGCAGCGGAGCCGCGAACGCATAGCTGTAGCTCTGCTGGTCGGACCAGCGACCGCTGCCGGCAACCGGACAATCGACGTCGAAGGGGCCGCGGGCGCGGGGTTCGCCGAGCGGAACCATCGGTGTCGAGAAACGAATCTGGAAACTGCGGACGCCGCCGGTGTCGTTGCCTGGGCTCGCCGACAGCACGCTCGGTCCGCCGCCCTGCGACGAGGCGACGGAGGCAAGCAACAGGAGGACCGGAGCCAACCGTATCAGGACGCCGCGCATAGACTCTCCTCGATACGCAACTTGTGGCACGCGGACGGCGAAGGCCAGTGATTTTGATCACTTCCCGTGGCGGCGGCCGGTCCGTCTACGCGATGATGGCCAATACCTGTTCGGCCAGGGTCATGGGATCGAACGGCTTGGTGATCACCCCCTTGGCGCCTTGATCGAGATAGCCGCGGACGTCCTGCGGCCGGGCGCGCGCGGTGACGAACACCACCGGTATGCTCGCCAGATCCGGATCGTCCAGCATCGCGGCGAGCACGTCGGGACCGGTCAGCCCCGGCATCATCACGTCGATCATGGCCAGATCGGGTCGCCAATCCCCGGATTGCAGCGCGGCGAGGCCCGTTTCGCCGGAATCGGCGGTGCGGACCTCGATCCCGGGCCGGATGCGCAGGGCGAGCTCCACGATCAGCCGGATGTCCGGCTCGTCGTCGATATAGAGAATCCTGATCTTTTCGGTCATCGTGGTCCACCATGGCGATCGACGATGTCGAGCACCGTCGACGCTAGCTTAGGCAGCGCGCGACGCGATTTGACCAGCACCGCGTCGGCGAGCTGCCGGGTTTCCTCATCCATCTCCTGGGCGGAATAAACGATCACCGGCAAGGGTTTATCCCAGGATTTTACCTCCGACAGCAAGGCCAGCCCGGACCCGTCGGGCAGGCCGAGGTCGAGCACGATCGCGTCGGGGCGGCGTTCGCTGAGGATCGACCGGGCCGACAGCAGGCTGCTCGCGTTGAGCAGCAGGCCGCGGCCGGCCAATGCAGCCGCGAACAGCTCGCGCGTGTCGCTGTCGTCGTCGATGTGGAGAATCACCGCCTTGCTCTGACCCTGGCGCCGGATCGCACGCTGGACGAGCTGGATCAGCCGCCGCGGATCGAACGGTTTCTGCAGCCAACTGGCGAAGGGCTGGTGGTCGGTACCGGCCGGCGGCGCGATGCCCGAGACGACGATGATCGGCGGTTTGCCGGTGCTGGGGTCGCCGACGATCGCCCGGATCACGTCGGTTCCGTCGGCATCGGCCAGCGTCATGTCGAGAAGGATTGCGGCATAGCGCTGGGACCGGGCATGGGCGATCGCCTCCCGCACCGTCGACACGAGGTCGCTGGCATAGCCGTGCGCGGTCAGGATCGACTGGATCGTGCGTCCGGCGTCGGCGTCGTCCTCACAGATCAGCAACCTCGCCGAGCCGATGGTGACCGGTTCGGAAGCCTGGGTGGTGTCGCGCGGCACGCTGAACGCGAAGCGCGCGCCGCCTTCGCTCCTGTTCTCGAACGATATCTCGCCGCCGTGGCTGCGAACGATCTCGCGCGAGATGGCGAGGCCGAGGCCGGTGCCGGCGATGATCTGCCGGGACGGCTGGCGGCCCCGGGCGAAGCGGTGGAAGATGTTCTCGGCGAACTCCGGCGGGATCCCGGGGCCGCTGTCGGTGATCTGGACGACGTGGTCCTCGCGCCCCTCGATCAGCTCGAACGTCACCGTGGAACCTTCGGGCGAGAATTTGACCGCGTTGGAGAGCAGGTTGCCGGCAACCTGGACGAGGCGGTCGGCGTCGGCGCAGGCCATGACGGGCGCGGGGGGCGTCCGCGTGTCGATCGTGATCGACCGGCGGTCCGCCAGGCCCTGCATCGCATGGACCGCCTTGGTCATTACGTCGCGAAGGTCGATCACGGCATATTCGAAGGCCATCCGGCCCTTGCGGATCTGATCGATGTCGAGAATGTCGTTGATCAGGCGGATCAGGCGCTGGCTGTTGGTCTCCGCGATCTCGGCGAGACGTTGCGCCTCGGGGGGCAACGTCCCGGCAGCGCCGCTGCGCAACAGGCTCAGCGAGCCGACCACCGAGGTCAGCGGGGTGCGCAGTTCATGGCTGACGGTCGAGATGAAATCGTCCTTGAGCCGGTCGATCTCCTTGCGGCCGGTGGCATCGCGCAGAGCCGCGACGATATGGATGCCGTCGGGCAGCGGGAGCGTGCCCAGCACGATGTCGACGGGAACCGGCTCGCCATGGGCGTCCCGGCCGTTGAGATCGATCAGTTCGGTCCTCTGCAACTGCCCGTCGCGGACGCCAACGCGCTCGAGGAACACGCCGTCGCCCGGCGCGATGTCGACCAGGGTCGAGATGTCGCGCCTGATCAGCTGCTCTGCGGTATAGCCGAACATGCGTTCGGCGGCCGGGTTGATCGTCTCGATGCTGCCGCTCGGGTTGATCAGCAGGATCGCATCGGTCGCACTGTCGAAGATGGCACGCTGGCGCGCCGCCGCTTCGGTACGCTCGAAGGCCAGCCGGTTGTTGAGTCGGCGGCCCCGGCCGATCAGAAAGCCGAACAGGCAGGCGGCGGCGGCGGTGAAGGCGATCGCACCCCATATGATCGTCTGGTTGCGCGCGATGCGCCGTGCCCGGCTGTGCTGGAACGCGGTCATCTCGCGAACGGCCTGGTGCTCCATCCGGCCAACGATCCGCCGGATCGCATCCATCTGTCGCTTGCCGTCGCCTTGCTTCACGCCCTCTGCCGCGGCATCGGCTCCGGCCCGGTCGCGCATCTCGACGACCATGCGCATCTCGGCGAATTTCGCCGCTATGAGGCGCTTCAGCCGTTCGAATTCGCGGTCGTCGGCATATGCGGGACGCAGCGCTTCGAGCCGCCTGATCTGTCCGGCTATCCGGGCGTTGGCATGGTCATAGGGCTCGAGGAAGGAGCGGTCTCCGCTGACCAGATAGCCGCGCTGCCCGGTTTCGGCATCCTTGACCAGCGAGAAGAGGTGCTCGATCTCGCGCTGGTAGGCGAAGCTTTCCTGCAGGGCATGGCGAGCCCCCTCGCTGCGTCGGCTTTCGGCGCCGAACCAGATCGCCATGACGGCCAGCAACACCGGTCCGACGGCGGCGATCAAGGCTATCTGGAACCAGCTCGGCCGCGGCCTGTGCTGGTGAACCCGGGCTATCGTCATGAAGGCTGTAGCAGCGGACGCATCATCAGTATCGCCTGGGTGCGATTGGTGACGCCAAGCTTGCGAAAGATCGCCGACAGATGTGCCTTGATCGTCGCCTCCGAAACGCCGAGGTCGGCGGCGATCTGCTTGTTGAGATCGCCGCTCGCCAGCGCGAGGAGAACGCGCCGCTGGGCGCCCGACAGGCTGTCGAGCCGCTTGCGCAACATATCGATCATATCGTCCGGCCCAGCGGAGGGCGGAAAGATCCTGCCGCCGCTGAGGATGATCTCGATACCGGCGACGGTGGTCTCGAGCGGCTGGCGCTTCGACAGGAAGCCGGCGGCGCCCACCGCCTGGGCGGTGGCCACCATCTGTCCGCTGTCATGGGCCGAAATGATCGCGATCGGCGTGCGGCCGAGCATGTGCTGGAGGCGGAAGAAGCCTCCGAAACCGTTGGCGTCCGGCAGCTCATAGTCGAGCAGCAGCAGCTTGTAGGTGCCGTTGCGCTGGATCAGTGCCTCGGCTTCGGCAATCGATCCCGCGACGTCGACCACATGGCCCGGATGCCGGGCCCTGATGGAAAGCTGGATGCCCTCCCGGATCAGCGGATGATCATCCGCGATCAATATCCTCCCGATGCTCACACGTCGTCCCCGGCAGTCTGTCGGCCGGGAGCATCCCGGCGCCCTGTATTTCCTCCGGCTTGCCCAGAAGGCCGATGGAACGCAGGATCGTGGTTGATTATCATAAGGTTTTGGGCTTGGCGAGAATGCTGGCAAACTACGGGATTCTCCTGGTCGATGACGAGCCGGCCTATCACGCGATGGTGGCGGCCCTCTTGCAGGGCCTGCCCGTCGTCGTCGACTACGCCGCGGACCGTGCGGAGGCGCTGCGCAAGATTTCCACGGGGCGCTACGACCTGATCCTGATGGACATCCAGCTGGGCGACGACGACGGCCGGCAGGTCGCCGCCGCCATCCGTGCCGCCGACGGCGGCGCCGGTCGCCGCCCGGTCCTCGCCTTCACCAACATCCATCCGGCCGAGGGGGAGCGGTATTTCTTCGATCACGGCTTCGACGGCTGGATCGCCAAGCCGTTCGAGGGGCGGACGCTGATCGCAACGGTGCGCCGCTGGCTCGGCGATGCGGAAGACTCCGGCGAGATGCTGGCCGGAGGAGAACAACTCGCCTCCTTGCTGGGGGAGGAGGGGGCCGCCATGATGATCGCGCGGCTGCACGCCAATCTGGCCGAGGCCGTCGCCGCGATCGACGCGGGGGCGGATGCGCGGCCGATCGGCCATCGCATGGGCGGGTTGAGCGGCACGTTGGGGTTTCCGGCGCTCAGTGCGGCATGGCTGTCGCTGCAGGACGACCGGGCGACCTGGCCGACGGTGCGGGCGCTGACGATGGAGGCGATCGCGCGATCGGGCACGGGTCCGGCGGTGCAGGACCCGGGTCTCCATCCCAATCCATCCTGATCTTCGAGCCTGAGACATCGCAATCGTCGAGGCGGCTTCACCACCGCCTTCGATATCGTCGTCCGACAGGGGGGACTTGACCGGCCGGACCGCGGCGGCCAAGCGCTGC
Source organism: Sphingomonas sp. Root720 (assembly GCF_001428605.1). GTDB lineage: Bacteria > Pseudomonadota > Alphaproteobacteria > Sphingomonadales > Sphingomonadaceae > Rhizorhabdus. The sequence continues at coordinate 459,945 of NZ_LMID01000011.1, read as the reverse complement.
GCGCGGCATGTCGGCCGCATGAGGAGCTGTCGTGGCCGAGACCCATATTCTCACCCTGTCCTGCGTCGACCATCCGGGGATCGTCGCTGCCGTGTCGACCTCGCTGGCCCGACATGGTGCGAACATCCTCGAGGCGCAGCAGTTCGACGACCTGCTGACCGGCCGCTTCTTCATGCGGGTCGAGTTCGCGCTGGTCGGCGGCGCCACGATCGAACAGCTCGAGGCGGGCTTCGCGCCCGTCGCCGCCGACCATGGCCTCGATCATCGTTTTCGCGCCTCGACCGAGCGGAAGAAGGTCCTGCTGCTCGTCAGCAAATTCGATCATTGTCTCGCCGACCTCCTCTATCGCTGGAAGATCGGCGAACTCGCGATGGAACCGGTCGGCATCGTCTCGAACCATCCGCGCGAGACCTATGCCCATCTCGATTTCGGCGACATCCCGTTCCACTTCCTCCCGGTCAGCCGCGACAGCAAGGCCGACCAGGAAGCGCGCATCAAGGCGATCGTCGATCAGAGTGGCGCCGAGCTCGTCGTGCTGGCCCGCTACATGCAGATCCTGTCCGACGATCTGGCGGCCTTCCTGTCAGGACGCTGCATCAACATTCACCACAGCTTTCTGCCCGGCTTCAAGGGTGCCAAGCCCTATCACCAGGCGCATGCGCGCGGGGTGAAGCTGATCGGCGCCAGTGCGCATTTCGTGACGGCCGACCTCGACGAGGGGCCGATCATCGAACAGGACACCGAACGGGTCAGCCACCGCGATACGCCCGACGACCTCGTCCGCAAGGGCCGCGACATCGAGCGGCGCGTGCTCGCCAGCGCGGTGCGCGCCTTCCTCGAGGATCGCGTCCTAATGAACGGCGCGACCACGGTGGTGTTCAGCTAGGGCGCGCACCTTAGTTGAACATCGCCTGGATCTCGGCACCGCGCTTGGCTTCGAGCACGCCGCAGCTGTTGATCTGTTCCACCGTGCGGTCGAGCGACAGCGCGCCGCGCTGGTAGCGGGCGATCTCGGGCCGTAGCGCGGCCTCGACCGCCGCAGCCTTCTCGGCCGAGCAATAGCGGACCGGGACGGCGGGGAGCTGCGACGCGACGAAGATGCCGCTGTTCTTCACCAGATCGGCATAGTTGGCAACCATCCACCGATAGGCCATCTCGCGCGTCTCGGGCTCGAGCGCCATCAGCTGGATCAACGTCGTGCGATCGCCGCTGCGCAGGCGCTTGTCGCCCATATGATCGAGCAGCCAGCGTCCGGCCGAGGCGCGGTTGGTCCCGCCGAGCGCGCCCATCGCGCTGTCGCGGAACAGCGTGTCGTCGCTCGTCACCGCCTTCTCGAACAGTGCCGCGAGAGCCGCGTCGCCGCCGGTGGTGACATAGGCACCGAGGCCGGCCCCGAAGAAAGCCTGGTCGAGCGCGGCCTTGTCGCCGTCGAGCCACGCCTTGGCGGCGACGCTCAGCTTTTCGGACAAGGCCTTGTCCTCGGCCTCGCCCGCGACCAGCGTGACGAGGTCGGCGCGCAGCTTTTGCCGGTCGCCGTCGTCGTCGGCATAGACGCCGGCGCGCGGATCGAAACCGGTCGCGGCCAGCTTCGGCCCGTAGACGCCCGCCATGAAGGCGCGATAGCCCTTGATCGCATCGCCGGAGATCATCCCGCGCTGGCGCAGTCCCGCCAGTCGCAGGCCGCCGTCGATCGCCGCCACCGAATAATCGTTGGCGGCCATTGCCCTGGCCGCGTCGAGCAGCAGCGACGGCGCCACCTCGCCCGCGCGGAACCCCGCCCACAGGCTGTCGGTCAGCGCCAGCGCCTCGCCCGGCGGCAGGCTCGCGGCCTGGGCGATCAGGGCCTTCCATTCGGCGTCGGGCAGCGAGAAGCGATAATAGCCGGTGCCGCCCGCATTGGGCATGATCGCGCCGTTCGCCGTGATCGGCACGGTGGCCGACGCCTTGTCGAGCAGCGAACAGTCGCGCGCCTCGCCGACCCGGACGCAGAGCGGGATGATCCAGCCCTGCCGCGGCAGCTCGGTCCCGAGCAGCGCATAGCGCTTCTGGCTGACGGACAAGCCGCCGGGGGTGCGCTCGATACGGACGACCGGCACGCCCTGCTGGTCGACGAAGCTCTTGAGCGCCTCGAGCACGCGCGGGTCGTGCGACGCGTCGGCCAGCGATCCGAAGAACTGGTCGGTGGTGGCGTTGCCATAGGCATAGCGCTTGAGGTGGAGACGGACGCCCTCGCGGAATTTCTCGTCGCCCAGATAGGCGGCGATCATCGCCACCACCTGGCCGCCCTTGCCGTAGGTGACCTGGTCGAAGGCGCTGTCGATCTCGCCATTGGTCTTGATCGGCTGGTGGATCGGCCGGCCGGCCTTGAGCGCGTCGACGTTCATCGCCGCGAACGCTTCGTCGATCGCGCCCGCGCCGATCTTCAGATCGGGGCGCCACTCGTCGCCAATACGGTAGCCCATCCAGTTGGCGAAGCTCTCGTTGAGCCAGAGGTCGTCCCACCAGGCGGGGGTGACGAGGTCGCCGAACCATTGGTGCGACAGCTCGTGCGCGACGACCATGCCGAAGGTCTTCTTCTGGTCGGTCGACGCGCCCTTGTCGAGCAGCAGGATGGTGTCGCCATAGATGTCGGCGCCGGCATTCTCCATCGCGCCCGGCATCACCGGCGAGCCGATCTGGTCGAGCTTGGGGAAGGGGAAGGCGGTGCCGAAATATTTCTCGAGCAGCGAGACGATCGGGCCGGTGTTCTCCAGCGCGAAGCCGAGCTTGTCCTTGTAGGGCTGGGTGCCGACGATGCCGATCGGCAGCGGCGCCTTGCGCTCGGGCGTCGGCGGCGCCGCGCCGGTCGCGGTGGCGAAGGGGCCGACGACGAAGGCGACCAGATAGGTCGGCAGCGGCCGGGTCGCCTCGAACTCGTGGCGGACGAGGTCGCCGACCTTCGTGGTGCGGAGTTCGCGCGCGTTGCCGATCGCGACCTGGCCGGCCTTGGTGGTCAGCGAGACGGTAAACGGGGTCTTGTAGCCGGGCTGGTCGAAGCCAGGGAAGGCGGCGCGGGCGTCGATCGATTCGAACTGCGTCCAGGCATACCATTGGTCGGCGACCTTGACCCGGTAGAAGCCGGAGGCGCCGTCGCCGAAAGGCGCGTCATAGTCGAACACCAGCGTCACCTTGCCCGCAGGCAGCGGGGCGGCGAAGTCGAGCCGCGCGACGCCCGAGGCATCGACCTCGCTGTAGCTCGCCTTGACGGTCCTGCCGTCGGCCCTTGCGGTCACGCTCGCGACCCTCAGCGAACGGCCGTGGAGGTAGAGCGACCGGGTCTCGCGCTTCAGCGTCGCATCGATCTCGGCATGGCCGGAAAAGCGCTCCTTGTCGGGATCCACCGTCAGGTCGAGCCGGTAGGCGACCGGCGTCGCCGCGTCCGACAATATGCCGAGCGGCACCGGTTCGGCGGTCGGCGCGGCGGCCATGAGCGGAGCGGACAGAGCGGCCAGCGCGACGGCCGCGAGCAGTTTCTTCATCGGTCATCCTTTGCGGATGGATAGGATGCGGAGGTCATATAGCTGAGTAATACACCTGGCAAGCGGTGCGAATCGTCCTAGTCCGCCGCCCCGACCAGCGTCGTCGGCCCCGGCGTCCCGCTCCCGGCGATGACCACCCGGTCGCGTCCTGCCTCCTTCGCGGCGAGCAGAGCCCCGTCCGCCACGCTGAGCAGGCTCGCGCCGTCGGTCTCCATCGGATAGGCGGCGACGCCGATCGACACCGTCACCGGCGGTAGCGAGCGCCCATGATAGGCGAGGGCGACCTTGCGGATCGTCTGGCGGATCTGCTCGGCGCGCTGGGCGGCGGCGGCGCTGTCGCGCGTCGGCAGCAGGATAGCGAATTCCTCCCCGCCATAGCGGCAGGGCAGGTCGCGGTCGTGGGTCTGGCTCTTCAGCACCTGGGCGACATGCTGCATGACGAGGTCGCCGGCATCATGGCCGAACTGGTCGTTGAAACGCTTGAAGTGATCGATGTCGATCATCAGGCAGGCGAGCGGCGTGCCCGCGCTTTCGGCGAGCGCCCGCTCGACGTTCAGCACCTCGTCGAGGTGGCGGCGGTTCGACAGGCCGGTGAGCGGATCGCGGGTGGCCAGCGCGCCCAGCGTCGCGCGCAGCTGGATGTTGGCGAGCGCCAGGCCGATATTCTCGGACATCAGATCGATATAGATGTCGCGTTCGGCATAGCGGCCGTCGCCCCGCTGCGCCTCGAAATAGAGCATGCCGACGGTGCCGCCTTGCGCCATCAACGGGACGCACAGGCAATCCTGCCCGTCGATATCGCCGATATGCTGGCAGCAGATGTCCTCGCCCGCCGCGTTGCTTCGGTGGGAATGGCCGCGTCTGAGGCCCCAGCAGAAGGACGGCGCGAAATCGGTTACGCTCAGCGCCGGTTCCAGCCAGCGGCCGATCGTCGCCAGCCGGCCGCGCGCATGGTCGTAGACGAAGATGTGGCCGGCAAGATCGGGGAAGATCTGCGGCGCATAGCAGGCGACGACGTCGGCCAGCTCGGCCTCGACGTCGCAGCCTTGCATCCGGTGCATCATCCGCGCGACCAGGTCCTTGATCCGGCGATCCTCGTCACGCTCGCGTTCGAGCCGTTCGCGCTCGATGCTGTTGCGGCGGAACAGGCGCAGCGCGCGGGTCACATCGCCGATCTCGTCGCTGTGCCGGTCGTCGGGCAGGTCGGCCTCGAAGTCGCGGTCGGCCATGCGGGTGACGACGTCGCTCATATGCGCGAGCGGGCGGGCGACGCGCTTCGAGAGGATGAAATAGAGGACCGCGAGGAAGAGGATCCCGGTCAGCGCCAGCATCGTCCGAGCCACGTCGTCCCAGCGATCGGCGCGGGCGCGGGCGGCGGCGAGCGTCTGGCCGGCACGCTCGCTCATCTCCGACTTGAATCGGTTGAGCGACTGGTCGAGCGCCGCATCCAGCGCGAGATAGTCGTTACCGTAGAGGAGCGCCTGCGCGCTGGCCCGGTCGCCGCGGTCGACGGCGGCGATCGCGGCGGTCTCGATCGCCGCGATCCGCTCCATGTCCCCCTCGGCCGCGCGCAACGTCTGGCGCTCCGCGCCCAGGATCGGCAGCGCGGCCAGCTTGACCAGCGCCCGCTCGGCGATGCTGGTGCCGTCGCGATCGCTGAGCCATTTGGCCTTGTGCCGGGCCTCTCCGCGCATGGCGTAGAGCCGGGCCTGATCGGTCATGCGTTCGACGATCAGTTCGATGTCCTCTGCGATCCGTATGTAGTCGGACCGCCGTTCGACGGCGAAGCGTTCCTGATCGTCGGCGCGGACCGCCGCCATGAAAGCGGCTCCCGATCCGAAGGTCAGCAGCAGGGTGATCCCGTAAGCCCAGTTGGTGATCGTCGCGATGCGCATGGATATGTCGCCGAAGCCCCTCCGAATGCCCGTTACATCATGGCGTTACGGTCTTGCCCTCTCCGTAAGATTGCGGAACGAACTTACGCGTCTACGGGTCCCGCGAAAGCGGAATCGGTCGATGTCAGGTCGTTCGGCTGCGCGGATCAGCAATATGGCTCGGCGGCCGGCGGCGGCGCGCTGACCACGAGCCGGCGGCTGCCCCAATAGTTGGTGTCGATCGCGATGCGCAGCGGCGACGGCGGGTGCCAAAGCCGCTCGGCATCTGGGGTCAGGCAGGATCGCCAGCCCGAACGTTCGAGCAGAGGCTTGACGTCGAGCACCAGGCCCTGGTCGGCCGGATGCCACAAGGTGACATGGTCGAAGCGCGCAGGCGTGCCGGTAAGGTCGACCGCGGCCGAGATCGGCCCGACCCCGAGCAGCGTCACACCCTCCTTGCGGCAGCGGATGCCCTTGGTGTCCTCCAGGCAGTTGCCGAAGCCCGCGGCGAGCGCGGTCGCCAGATTGCCCGAGAGGGGCAAGCCTTCGAAAACCGCCGACGGCGCGACCGGCGCTTCCTTCGCGGCTTCCGACAGGCGATCGCCGCAGCCCGGCAAAGCCAGAAGGGCCAAGCTTGCGGCGATCGCATATCGGGTCATCCGTGTCTCCGGCCGATGTCCGTCGTCAGGCGGCTTTCTTCTTTTTCGCCGGCTTCGCCTTCTCGACCGGTGCGGTTTCGGCGGCCTTGCTGGCCTCGGCGGCGAATGCGCGCTTGTGACGCTTGTTGGCGGTCCGCAATTGGCCCATTTCATGTCCTGTCAGCTTGGCTTGGCCGCAGCGTCGGTCAATCAGTGTCGGTTATCTCCGCTGTGTCCGGTGCATGGTCATGTTTGCGCCGTCCTGACAAGGCTATTAGCGCGCCGCCACCTTGGTCGCCTCGACCTGCCAGCCGCCGCCGAGCGCGCGGAACAGGTCGACCTGCGCGTTGGCGACGCGGGCGTCGGAGGCGGCGAGATCGGCGTCGGCGCTGGCCGAGGTCCGCTCGGCATCGAGCACGATCAGGAAGTCGACGCGCCCCTCGCGGAGCTGGGCGCGGCTGATGTTCGCGGCGGTCTGGGCCTGGGCCGCGGCCTCGCGCAGCGCTTCGCGCCGCTCGAGCTCATGGCCATAGGCCGACAGCGCCGTCTCGGTCTCCTCCAGCGCGCGTAGCACCGTCCCGTCGAAGCCGGCGAGCGCCGCCCGGGTCGATGCCCTGGCCTGGGCGATCTTCGCCCGGCCCGCTTCCTGGTTGGGGAAGTTCCAGTTCAGCAGCGGGCCGAGCAGCCAGCGCAGAGGGCCGCCACCGAACAGGTCGCCGATCGAGGGACCGGTCGAACCGACCGAACCGCCGAGCGAGATGCGCGGGTAGAGATCGGCGGTGGCGATGCCGATACGCGCGGTTTCGGCGGCGAGCCTGCGCTCCGCCTCGCGCACGTCGGGGCGGCGGGCGAGCAGGCCGCGCCCGTCGCCGACCGGGATCGGCCGGTCTAACCGGAGGGTCAGCTTGCGCTCGCCGACCTCGGCCGGAAGGTCGGCCGGCGCTCGTCCGGTCAGGGTGGCGAGCCGGAACAGCGCGGCGTCGCGCTGGGCGCGAAGGGGCGACAGTGTTGCGCGCTGCTGCTCGCGCAGCGCCGAGGCGCGCGAGACGTCGAGCGCCGAGGTGCGGCCCGCCTCGAAGCGCTTGCCGGTCAGGGTGACGACCTGGTCGAGCAGCCCCAGCGTGCGTTCGGCCACCGAAAGCCGTTCGACCGCCGAGGAGGCGTCGGCATAGGCGCGCGCGGTCTCGGCGGCGATCGCCACCTTCACCGCGTCGCGTGCCGCCTCGGCCGCCTGGGCGTCGCCGCGCGCAGCCTCGATCGAACGGCCGACCCGGCCGAACAGGTCGACCTCGTAGGATACCGACAGGCCGGCGTCGAACGACCAGTCGTCGCGCTGGGCACCCGGCGCACGCTGGCTTTCGGGCAGGCGGCCATAGGTCGCGCCGGCGCCGATGCTGGTCTGCGGCAACCGATCCGACCGGCTCTCGCGCAGCAAGGCGCGGGCACGGTCGAGATTGGCGACCGCGACCCGGATGTCGGTGTTCGCGGCGAAGGCGTCGGCGATCAGCCAGTCGAGCACCGGATCCTGGTAGAGCCGCCACCAGGCCTGTTCGGGCTCGGCCTGGGTGACCGGAGCCGCGGGGGCTTTGACGAAGGCGCCGTCGGCGCTGGCCGGGGTCGCCGGGCGGACATAGTCCGGTCCGGCGGCGGCGACGGTCAGCAGCGCCGATCCGGCGAGCAGGAGCTTCCTGAACATGGTTTCCTCCCTCATTCGGCGGGGACGGCGGCGGTGCCGTCGGCGTCCCGGCCGTTCGCACCCTTGCCGAACCGCCTGGCGAAGCGGTCGGAAAGGCTGCGGGTGGCGACATAGAAGGTCGGGGTGAAGACGAGCCCGAAGAAGGTCACGCCCAGCATCCCCGAGAAGACCGCCGTACCGAGCGCCTGGCGCAGCTCGGCGCCCGGGCCCGTCGCGATCACCAGCGGCACCACGCCGAGGATGAAGGCGAAGCTGGTCATCAGGATCGGCCGCAGCCGGTCCTTGGCGGCCCGCACCGCCGCCTCGGCCGGCGACAGCCCCTCCTCCTCGGCCTGCTTGGCGAACTCGACGATCAGGATCGCGTTCTTCGCCGCCAGGCCGATCAGCACGACGAGCCCGATCTGTGTCAGGATGTTGTTGTCCATCCCGCGCAGGTTGACGCCCAGCATCGCCGCCAGCAGCGTCATCGGCACGATCAGGATGATCGCCAATGGCAGCATCAGGCTTTCGAACTGGGCCGCCAGCACCAGGAAGACGAACAGCACCGCCGCGGCGAAGACGATCATCGCGGCGTTGCCGGCCAGCTTCTGCTGGAAGGCGACCTCGGTCCACTCGGTCGCGACGCCGGCGGGCAGCTTGGCCGCAAGGGCGTCCATCGCCGCCAGCGCCTGGCCGCTGCTGTGCCCCGGGGCCACGTCGCCCTCGATCTCGATCGCCGGAAAGAGGTTGTAGCGGATCACCCGATAGGCGCCGTTGCGATCCTCGACGGTCGAGACCGCGCCCAGCGGCACCATCCCGCCCGAATTGGAACGGGTCTTGAGCTGCTGGATGTCGCCCGCATCGTCGCGGAAGGGCAGGTCGGCCTGCGCGGTCACGCGATAGGTGCGGCCGAGCAGGTTGAAGTCGTTGACATAGGCCGACCCCAGATAGACCTGCAGCGCTTCGAATATCCGGCTGGGCGGCACGCCCATCATGTCGGCCTTGGCGCGGTCGACATCGGCATAGAGGCGCGGGACGCCATATTCGAAATTGGTGTAGACCATCTTGAGATTGGGGTCCTTGTTCGCCTCCGCGATCATGCCCCAGGCGACCTGGTTGAGCTTCTCGAGCCCCTGGCCCGAACGGTCCTGGAGGATCATCTTGAAGCCGCCGCCGGTGCCGATGCCGCGGATCAGCGGCGGCTTGAGCACGAAGATGCGGCCCTGGTCGAAGCCCTGCGCGACGCGGCTGGCCTCGGCGAGGATCTTCGCCTCGGTCATGCCGTTCTTCGCACGCTCCTCGAAGCTGTCGAAGACGAGGAAGGCGACCGCCGCGTTGGAGGCGCTGGTGCCGCTCGGCCCGTGGAAGCCGGCGAGCATCACCGAACCCTTCACGCCGGGAATCTTCAGCATCTTCTTGGCGACGGCCTGCATCGTCGCGTCGGTCGCCGCGAGTGAGGTGCCGGGCGGGGTGAAGATCGCGGTCATCAGATAGCCCTGGTCCTGCGACGGAATGAAGCCGACCGGGGTCGCGCCGAACACCGCCGCGGTCAGCGCCAGCAAGCCGACATAGGAGAAGAGCACCCGCTTCGGCCGGGCGAGCAGCTTGCGCGTGCTCGTGGCGTAGAAGTTGCTCAGCTTGTCGAAGCCCGCGTTGAAGCGCTGCGCGCCCACCGCGATCATCCGGCGCCAGCCCCCGGCGGGCATGTGCTCGGCCTTCGGCTTGAGCAGCCGGGCGGCGAGCGCCGGCGACAAGGTGAGCGACAGCACCAGCGAGATGATCGTCGCCGACGAGATGGTGACCGCGAACTGGCGATAGAATTCGCCGGTCAGCCCGGTCAGGAACATCGTCGGCACGAACACCGCGCACAGCACCAGCACGATCGCGACCAGCGCGGTGGAGACCTCCTCCATCGACCGGAACGACGCCTGCATCGGGCTCAGCCCATGTTCGAGGTTGCGTTCGACATTCTCGACCACGACGATCGCGTCGTCGACGACGATGCCGATGGCGAGGACGAGGCCGAACAGCGACAGGTTGTTGAGCGAGTAGCCGACGCCCGCCAGCACCGCGAAGGTGCCGATCAGCGAGACCGGGATCGCGATCACCGGGATGATCGCCGCCCGCCAGCTCTGCAGGAAGACGAGGATCACGATCACCACCAGCACCACCGCCTCGAGCAGGGTGTGCTGCACCGCGTTCACCGACTCGCGGATGAAGTTGGTGGGGTTGTAGATGACCTTGTAGTCGAGGCCGCGCGGGAATTTCTCCGACATCAGCTTGAGTTCGGCGAGGACCGCGTCGGCGGTCGCCAGCGCGTTCGATCCGGGGCGCTGGAACACCGCGATGCCGAGCGACGGCTGGCCGCTCAGATACATGTTGATGCCATAGTCCTCGGCGCCCAGCTCGACCCGCGCGACATCCTTCAGGCGGGTCAGGTGGCCCTGCTCGTCGGACTTGATGACGATGTCGGCGAATTGCTGGGGCGTGTCGAGGCGGCCCTGCGTCTCGACGTTGAGCTCATAGGCACCGGTCGCCTCGGGCGGCTTGCCGATCGCGCCGGCGGGAACCTGGACGTTCTGGGCGCGTAGCGCGGCGACGATCTCGCCCGCGGTCAGGTTGCGCGCGGCGGCGCGGCCCGGATCGATCCAGATCCGCATCGCATAGTCGCGCGCGCCGAACAGCCGCACCTCGCCGACGCCGTCGATCCGGGCGAGCCGGTCGCGCATCTGGGTCAGCGCATAGTTGGAGACATAGGCGCGATCGAGCGAGTTGTCGGGCGAGATCAGGTTGGCGACGAGGATGAAGTCGGGCGACGTCTTGCGCGTCACCACGCCCTGGCGCCGCACGTCCTCGGGCAGGCGCGGCTCGGCCAGCGCGACCCGGTTCTGGACCAGCACCTGCGCCTCGTCGAGGTCGGTGCCCAGCTTGAAGGTGACGGTGATGGTCAGGCGGCCGTCGCTGGTCGCCTGGCTCGACATGTAGAGCATGTCGTCGACGCCGTTGATCTCCTGCTCCAGCGGCGAGGCGACGGTGTCGGCGATCGTCTCGGCCGAGGCGCCGGGATAGGTGGTGCTGACCGTGACGGTCGGCGGGACGACCTCGGGATATTGCGAGATCGGCAGGCCGAAGAAGGCCAGCGCGCCGACGATCGTGATCACCACGGCGATGACGCCGGCGAAGATCGGCCGCTTGATGAAGATGTGGCTCAGGCGCATGGCCTCATTCCCTGTTCTGCCGGCGCGAACGGGGCCGATCGCCCTTCCGCCGGAAGGACGTCACCCCGCCGCGAAGGCGGTTGTGCGTAGGTTCAGCGCGCTGCCGCCAGCGTCGCTTGTGACGATATCGGGGCCGAGACGGCGGGGGCCGCCACAGTGGCGGTGGCGGCCTCGATCCGACCGGCGATGGTCTGTACCTGGGGCGCGGTGGCGGCGAACTGCAGGCCCGAGATCACCACCCGGTCCTTCGGTTTCAGCCCCGACCGTATCACCCGAAGGCCGTTGATCAGCGGGCCCGCCTCGACCGGACGGGCTTCGACGCTGCCATCCTTGCCGGTGACGACATAGACGACCTTGCGCGCCTGGTCGCTGACCACCGCCGCGTCGGGGACCAGCAGCGCCTGATGCGCGCCGCCGGCCGCGAGCCGCATGTTGCCGAACATGCCCGGCGTCAGGAAATAATCGGCGTTGTCGACGACCGCCCGGCCCCGGATCGTGCCCGACCCATTGTCGAGGGCATTATCGGTGAAGTCGACCTTGCCCTTCCAGCGATAGCCCGATTCGTCCTGCAGGCGGATCTCGACCCGGTCGCTGCCGTCCTTCTGGCGCCGCTGCTTGAGGTAGAGCGCTTCCGATCCGTCGAAGCTGAAGTAGATCGGATCGAGCGCGTTGACGGTGGTCAACACGGTGGCGCTGGCCGCCGCGTCGCCCGAGACGAGGTTGCCGATGTCGACCCGCCGGTCCGAAACCCGGCCCGTGATCGGCGCGCGGACCTGGGTGAACTCGACGTCGAGCCGCCGGGCCTGGACCTGGGCGCGCGCCGCCGCCACCGCGGCCTCGGCCGACTGCACGCGGGCTCGCAGTGAGTCGACTTCCTCGGCGCTGACCGCCTGGTCGGCGATCAGGCGGTTGGCGCGGGCGAGGTCGGCATGGGCCAGCGACAGCGCGGTCGCGGCGCTGGCTGCCCGCGCGCGGGCTTCGGCCAGCGACGCCGCGAAGGGGCGGGGATCGATCGTGAAGAGCAGCTGGCCCTTGCGGACGATCTGCCCGTCCTTGAAGTGGATGCCGGTCAGCGCGCCCGATACGCGCGGGCGGATCTCGACGGCCTGGCTCGCCTCGAAGCGGCCGACATAATCGTCCCATTCGACGATCGAACGCTGGACCGGCTGGCTGACCGTGACGGTCGGCAGTGGCTGCGTGTCGGCCTGCGCCTTGTCGTGTCCGACCAGGCCATAGGCGCCGAACAGGATCAGACCGGCGATCGGAAGCGCGGCATAAGCGGCGCGCTTGCGGGTGAAGCGGGGGGTCTCCGTCGGCTGCTCGGCTTCGGGCAGCCCGACGGGATCTCCCTTGAGTTCGGAGAGGTACATGTTGCGTATCCCTGTGCAGGCAAAATGTAACAGAACGGTACGTTACAGCCTCAGGTACCGACCGGTAACATATATTGCAAGTGCGAAGAGCGTTCGTGCCGGTGCAAAAATAACTATCGGGGTCGGAAGAAATAGGTTCGGAACCGGATTCCGCCCAGCAAAGGAAGGCTTTGCCGCCCCTCCGTCAGACCGATGCTGCGGATCGAAAGCCTGTCCGCTATGCTCTCGGACCGACCGCAGCCTCGCGGCGATCCATGCGTTGGGACGCGGTGCCGGGCCGGACGTCGGCGAAGGAGCAAGGCTTTGACGATCATGGATGAGAATCGGCTCGTCGCCGGGATCGAACTGGGCGGCACCAAGGCGATAGCCCTGGTTGCGCGGGGGCGCGACGTGCTGGCCAGCGCGCGCCTCCCGACCGAATCGCCGGCCACCACGCTCGCCGCGCTCGGCGACCAGATCGATGCCTGGCAGACCGAGCATGGCCGGGTCGCGGCGATCGGCATCGCCAGCTTCGGGCCGGTGGGCCTCGATCGCACCCGGCCCGATTACGGCTGGATCACCTCCACGCCCAAGCCCGGCTGGCAGCAGGTCGACCTCGTCGGCCATTTCGCCGAGCGGTTCGGCGTGCCGATCGGCTTCGACACCGATGTCGCCGGGGCGGCGATCGCCGAGCATCGCTGGGGAGCGGGGCAGGGCGATCGGCTGCTCGTCTATATGACGATCGGGACGGGGGTCGGCGGCGGGGTGCTCGTCGACGGGAAGCCGATCCACGGACTGATCCATCCCGAGCTCGGCCATATTCGCGTCCGCCGCGCCCCCGGCGACCGCTTCGCCGGGGTCTGCCCCTTCCATGGCGATTGCCTCGAAGGACTCGTCTCGGGACCCGCGATCGCCGCGCGCACCGGCATGCCGGGCGACCGGGTCGGCGACGACGATCAGGTCTGGGATGAGGTCGTCGCCGAGATGGCGGAGGCGATCGCGGTGCTGATGCTGACCCTGTCGCCGCAACGCATCCTGATCGGCGGCGGCGTCTTCCAGAAGCGCGAAAGGCTGTTCGATCGGTTGCGGGCCCGCACCGCCGACCTGCTCGGCGGCTATCTCGCCGGGATCGGCGCGGCGGAACTGGCCGACATCGTCGGGCCGCCCGGGCTCGGCGCCATGGCCGGGCCGCTCGGGGCGGTAGCGCTCGCCTATCGCGCCTGATGCGCCAGACGGCGCGGCAACGGCATTTTTCGAGGCATCCGGTAGCATCGACCGGAACTTCGTCGCCCGGCCCGCGTCGATCGGGCGACGCGGCGCTTGTTTCGGCCATGGCTTGAAATCGAGGGTCGGCGTTTCCTTATTACAGGGGAGCGGCCGTGCCCAACGGCACCACCCGGCCGCCGAGAGAGGACGTCACATGAATTCTGGCCGATCGCGGGACTGGATGTGGGCCGAAGCCGTCGACCTGATCGACCGGGTGCAACGCCTGCATCAGCAGGCTTTCGCCCCGGCGAAGGCGAGCGGCGGCGCCCCCAATTGGGAACCGCCGGCCGACATGCTGGAAACCGAGGCCGAACTGCTCGTGCTGGTGGCGCTGCCCGGGGTCGATCTCGACCAGACCGAGGCGTTCATCGACGAAGGCGTGCTGGTCGTGCGCGGTTACCGCATCCTGCCGCCCGAGCTGCGCATCGCCAAGATCCATCGGCTCGAACTGCCGCAAGGCCGGTTCGAGCGGCGCCTGCCGCTACCGCCCGGGCGCTACGACTCGGTCCGCAGGTCGAGCGTGCATGGATGCCTGCTCGTGACGTTGAACAAGGTGAATGGAGGGCTGCGGCGATGACCGATCTGGCCGACAGCAAGACGATGGAAACGAGCGAGGCGCCGGCCGACACCGGTCCCCGCCTGCCCGAACTTCCCGCCGACGCGATGATCATCGTGCCGGTCCGCAACTTCGTGATGTTCCCCGAGGTGGTGATGCCGCTCGCGATCGGCCGCCCGGTCTCGATCAACGCGGCGCAGGCGGCGGTTCGCGAGAGCCGCCCGGTCGGGGTCCTCGCCCAGCGCGACGCCGATGCGAAGGAGCCCGGTCCGCTGGACATGCATCGCATGGGCACCATCGCCAACGTGCTGCGCTACATCACCGGACCCGATGAGACCCATCACCTGATCGTCCAGGGCGAGACGCGGTTCCGCGTCGTCGAATTCCTCGACGGCTGGCCGTTCCTCGTCGCCCGGATCGAGCGCATCGAGGAGCCCGCGCCCGAGGGTACCGAGGTCGAGGCGCGTTTCATCAACCTGCGCAACCAGGCGCTGGAAACGGTGGGCCTGCTGCCGCAGGCGCCGCAGGGCCTGGCCGATGCGATCCGCACGATCGCGGCGCCGGGCGCGCTCGCCGACCTGACCGCGGCCTATCTCGATATCGGCGCCAACGAGAAGCAGGACATATTGGAGACGGTCGCGCTGCAACCGCGCCTCGACAAGGTCATGGCGCTGCTTGCCCAGCGGCTCGAGGTGCTGCGCCTGTCGGCCGAGATCGGCAAGGGCGTGCAGGAGAAGCTCGGCAATCGTCAGCGCGAGCACCTGTTGCGCGAGCAGATGGCCGAGATCCAGCGCCAGCTCGGCGAGGATGAGGGCAATTCGGCGGAGATCGCCGAACTCAGGGACGCGATCGCCGGCGCCGGCATGCCCGAGGAGGTCGAGAAGCAGGCGACGAAGGAGTTGCGCCGGCTCGAGCGCATGCCCGACGGCGCGGCCGAGCACGGCATCATCCGCACCTATCTCGACTGGCTGACCGAGCTGCCCTGGGCGCTGCCCGAGCACAAGGACATCGACATCGCCGAGGCGCGGGCCCAGCTCGACGCCGACCATTATGGGCTGGAGAAGATCAAGAAGCGGATCATCGAATATCTGGCGGTCCGCAAGCTGGCGCCCGAGAGCAAGGCGCCGATCCTGTGCTTCGCGGGCCCGCCGGGGGTCGGCAAGACCTCGCTCGGCCAGTCGATCGCCAAGGCGATGGGGCGCGAGTTCGTCCGCGTCAGCCTGGGCGGCGTCCATGACGAGGCCGAGATACGCGGCCATCGGCGCACCTATATCGGCGCGCTGCCGGGCAACATCATCCAGGCGATCCGAAAGGCGGGCACGCGCGACTGCGTGATGATGCTCGACGAGATCGACAAGCTGGGCCGCGGCGTCCAGGGCGATCCGTCGGCGGCGATGCTGGAGGTGCTCGACCCCGAGCAGAACGGCACCTTCCGCGACAATTATCTCGGGGTGCCGTTCGACCTCAGCCGGATCGTGTTCATCGCGACCGCCAACATGCTCGACACCATCCCCGGGCCGCTGCGCGACCGCATGGAGGTGATCTCGCTCCCCGGCTATACCGAGGAGGAGAAGCTCCATATCGCCCGCCGCTACCTGGTCGGCCGCCAGCTCGAGGCGAACGGGGTGAGCGCGGAGCAGGTCGAGATCGACGATGCCGCGCTGCAGGCGATCATCAGCTTCTACACGCGGGAAGCGGGGGTGCGGAACCTGGAGCGCGAGATCGGCAAGGTGATCCGCCACGCGGCGGTGCGCATCGCCGAGGGCAGCGATACCCACGTCAAGATCGGCGAGGAGGACGTCGTCGAGGTTCTCGGCGGCCATATCTTCGAGGACGAGGTGGCGCAGCGCACGAGCGTGCCCGGCGTCTCGACCGGGCTCGCCTGGACCCCGGTGGGCGGCGGCATATTGTTCATCGAGGCGACGAAGATGCCCGGCAACGGGCGGCTGATCCTGACCGGCCAGCTCGGCGACGTGATGAAGGAAAGCGCCCAGGCGGCGCTCAGCCTGGTCAAGAGCCGCGCGGTTGCGCTCGGCATCGACACGGCGTCGTTCGAAAAGAGCGACATCCACGTTCATGTCCCTGCCGGGGCCACGCCCAAGGACGGGCCGAGTGCGGGCGTCGCCATGTATCTGGCGCTGACCTCGCTGCTGACCGGCCGCACCGTGCGCAGCGACACCGCGATGACGGGCGAGATTTCGCTGCGCGGGCTGGTGCTGCCCGTGGGCGGGATCAAGGAAAAGGTGGTGGCGGCGGCCGGCGCGGGGATTACCCGTGTCATGTTGCCCGCGCGCAACCGCCGCGACTATGACGACATCCCCGCCAATGCGCGCGAGAAGCTGGAGTTCGTCTGGCTGGAGAAGGTCGAGGACGCGATGGAGCAAGGGCTGGACCCGCTGCCGGCTCCGCAGTCCTGATTGTCAGTGCCCGCCGGTCATCGGGCCGGCGGGCCGTTTCGGTTTCGGTGCAAACCAGACGAAGGCGGCGATCACCCACATCAGCAATCCCGCCAGCAGGAACACCTTGTCGGTGGCGACCGTCAGCGCCTCGCGGTCGACGAGTTGCGCCATCAGAACGCGCGACTGTTCGATCGAGAAGCCGCCGACCATGCCGCCCGGTGTGTCGGGATTGAGCTTGCCCGCGAGATCGCTGCCGCTGACCCGTGCCTGGTCGTTCCAGTAGGTCATGACGATCGAGGTCGACACCGCGATCGCCATGATCCGCAGGAAGTTCTGAAGCCCGGCGGCCGACGCCAGTTCCTTCGGCGGCACCGCGCTGAGCGACAGCGAGGTCGCGGTCACGAAGAAGAAGGGCATGCCGAAGCCCATGATGAGCTGCGGCAGGGCCAGCGTCCAGAAATCGGCGCCGCTCGTCCAGTTCGACCGTAGCAGGGTCGCGGCGCCCGCCCAGACCAGCGCGCCCGACAGGACGATGCGGCCATCTATCTTGGTGATCAGCATTGGGGCGAAACGGCCGACCAGAACGCCGGCCATGCCGGTGAAGGCGGTGGCGACGCCGGCCCAGGTGGCGGTGAAGCCCAGCGACAGCTGCATCCATTGCGGAATCACGACGATGCCGGCGAAATAGGTGCCAAAGCCGAGCGACAAGGTGAGCGCGTTGATGGTGAAGCCGCGATGCCGGAACACGCGCAGGTCGACGATCGGATGTTCCTCGGTCAGCTCCCAGATTACAAAGACGACGAAGACGACCGCGGCGAACAGGCCTAGCGAGAGGACCGTCGTATCGGCGAACCAGTCATGCTCGCGGCCGATGTCGAGCATGATCTGCAGCGCGCTGATCCACAGCACCATCAGGCCCAGGCCGATCCGGTCGATCGGCAGCTTCTCGGTCGGCGTCTCGACCCCTCTCAGTAGGGAATAGGTCACCCCCGCGCTGAACAGGATCACCGGCACATTGATGAAGAAGATCCAGTGCCAGCTCCAATTGTCGCTGATCCAGCCGCCGAGGATCGGCCCCAGCGCGGGGCCGACCAGCGTCGTGATCGCCCATAATCCCATCGCGCTGGCGCGTTTTTCGGGCGGGAAGATGCGCATCAGCAGGGTCTGGGTCAGCGGGATCAGCGGCCCGCCTGACAGACCCTGGCCGATCCGGCAGGCGACCAACATGCCAAGCGTCGTCGACAGGCCGCACAACACCGAGAAGAGACCGAAGCCGAGGATGCTGAGGATGAAGACGCGAACCGATCCGAAGCGCTGGGCGAGCCAGCCGGTGAGCGGCACGCAGATGGCCTCGGCCACCGCGTAGGAGGTGATCACCCATGTCCCCTGGCTGGGTGAGATGCCCAGATTGCCTGCGATATGGGGGACCGAGACGTTTGCGATGGTCATGTCGAGCACGACCATCAGGTTGACCGACGCCAGTGCCAGCCCGGCGACGAAGCGCTTCCGGCCGGTGACGAGGTCGTAGGGGTTCGACCCTGTCATGGTGGATCAGTTGGCCGATACGTCGATATCGACTTCCATCGACAGGCCGACGCGCAGCGGGTGGGCCGCCAGTTCCTTCGGATCGAGCGCGATCCGCACCGGCAGGCGCTGCACCACCTTGATCCAGTTGCCGGTGGCATTCTGGGCCGGGATCAGTGCGAAGGCCGATCCGGTGCCTCCCGAGAAGCCCACCACCTTGCCGTGATAGACGACGTCGCCGCCGTAGAGATCGGCGGTGAGCTCGGCCGCCTGGCCCGGCTTCACCTTGCGCAGCTGGCGTTCCTTGAAATTGGCGTCGACATAGACCTGCGTCACCGGGACGATCATCATGATCGGCGTGCCCTGGGTGACGCGTTGGCCGACCTGGACCTGGCGGCGGGTCACGACGCCGTCGATCGGCGCACGGATGATCGAGCGGGCATAGTCGAGCCTTGCGGCCTCGAGCTTCGCCTTGGCGGTCAGCACCATCGGGTCGGTCTCGACCGTGGAGCCGGAGATCAGCGCCTGGTTCGCGGCCAGTTCGCCGGCCGCTGCCCCCTGGTTCGCGCGGGCCTGGGAAAGCTTGGCGCGGGCGGCGTTGAAGGCGTTGCGCGCGCTCGTCAGCTCGTCGCCCGAAACCGCGCCGGAGGGTTGGAGGGCGAGGCGGCGGTCGAGGTCGATGCGGGCCTTGTCGAAATCGGACTGGGCGGCGGCGATGTCGGCCTGGCGGGCGTCGACCTGTGCCGACAGGGCGCTGCTGGTGGCGCTGCCCTGACGGAACATGCGCCGCGCGCGGGCCAGTTCGGCTTCCGCCTGGGCGAGGCCGATGCGCATGTTCGCATCGTCGAGCCGGACGAGAATGTCTCCGCGCTTGACCGCCATGGTGTCGCTGACCCGCACTTCGACCGCCTGCGCCGAGATCAATGGTGTCACCTGGGCCACTTCGGCGTTCACATAGGCATTGTCGGTGCTGACGTGGTTCTGTCCGACGAGGAAATACCAGACGGCATAAAGCAGCGCGATGACCGCCAGTCCGATCGCGAGACGCGTAAGCCAGGTCTTGCGCGCCTTGAGGCGGGCCTCCTTCTGCGCCTCGGCGGCCATGTCCTCCGTGACGTCGGCATTGGTCTTCACGGGATCGGCATCAGCCATTGGGGTTTTCCTTGGCGGGGGCGCTCGGTCGGGTGGAGGGTGCGGCGGTAAAGCCGCCGCCGAGGGCGCGGACGAGCGCGACGTCGAGCGCGAACGTGCGGGCATCGAGATCGGCGACCGCGCGACGCGCCTGGAGCAGCTTCTCTTCCGAGCTCAGCACGTTGAGATAGGTCGAGAGGCCGCCTTCGTAGCGCTTTCGCGCAACGGCATAAGCTTCCTCGGAATCGGAGAGCGCCTGGCGCGATTGGGCGAGCCGGTCGGCCGTACCGCGCTGGCTGGTCACTGCGTCCGCGACCTCGCGATAGGCGGCGAGGACGGTGCCGTTATAGAGCGCGACCGCCTCGTCATAACTGCCGCGCGCGCCGCGATATTGTCCGCTCAGCGCACCACCCCGGAAGATCGGCAGGCTGATCGACGGCGTGACATTGCTATAGGTCGATCCGCTGTTGGTCAGATTGTCGAGACCTAGCGACTGGACGCCGACCAGCGCGCCGAGGCGGATGGCGGGAAAGAAGTCGGCATGGGCGACCTTGATCCGGCTGGCGGCGGCTTCGGCGCGCGCGCGGGCGGCGGCGATGTCGGGCCTGCGGCCGATCAGATCGGTGGTCACCTGCATCGGCAGGCCGGGTGGCTGGAGCATGGCGAGCGCGGGCTTCGCAATGGTCAGGCCGCGATCCGGGCCCGCGCCGACCAGCGCGGCGAGTTGGTTGCGGGTCAGCGCGATCGCCTCGTCGGCGGCGGCGAGGTCGGCGCGGGCGCTGGGTACGGCGGCGTCGGCCTGCTTGAGCTCGGCGCGCGTATCGAGTCCGTTGCGGACCCGGTCGGACACCAGCTTCTGAGTGGTCGACCGCAGATCGAGCGCGGCGGCAAGCACGTCGCGTTCGGCATGGAGGCGCGCGAGATCGGCATAGGTCGAGGCGATCGTGGTCGCGAGCATCAGCCGGGCCTGATCCTGCTCGATGCGCGCGGCCTCCGCTTCCGACGTTGCCGCCGCGAGCGCCGCACGGTTGCGGCCCCACAGGTCGAGATCGAAGGAGAGATCGACCGACGCCTGGCCGACGTCCTGCCAGCCCTTGGGCACGAACTGCCGAGGGATGCCGAGGTTGTAGCTCTGCTTCTGCAACCCGGCGCCCGCCTGAACCCCGATCGAGGGCAGCAGCGGCGCACCCGCGGCCTGGGCCAGGCCCTGGGCGCGGCGGAAACGGGCGGCGGCGGCGGCCGCGTCGGGCGAGTCCTGCAGCCCCTCTTCGATCAACTGGGCGAGTTGCGGATCGCCATAGCTGCGCCACCATGCGTCGACCGGCCAGTTGGCCCGGCTCGATGCCGCGAAGCTCTGCTCGGCGGCGATGCTGGCAGATGTGCGCAGTTCGGCGCGCGCACCGAGATCGGGCACCGAGGCGCAAGCCCCGAGCGACAACAGGAGGCCGAGGGCGGCGGTGGATCGGAAGGGGATTGGGCGACTCGGGCGCATCAAGAAAACCGTACTGTCTGGTATCGTCGGCGATGTGCGCTTGGCCTCGCCTCTTGTCAATCTAAAACTGTACCATATAGTACGGTATGAATATGGACGAGGATAAGCCGCTCCTGAGTCGCCGCGAGGCGAGGAAGCTCGATCGCCGCGATGCGATCATCGGCGTCGCGCGTTCCTATTTCCTGCAGCATGGCTATGCGGCGACGACCATGTCGGGGATCGCAGCCGCGGTCGGTGGCTCCAAGGCGACATTGTGGAGTTACTTCCCGTCCAAGGAAGCGCTGTTCGAAGCCGTGCTGGATCAGGCGACGCTGGACTTCCGTCGGGAGATCATATCGCTGCTGAAGCCGGGATCGGACGTCGAGGCGACACTGCGCAGCTTCTGCCGGCGCTTCATCGAAAAGGTGACGAGTGCGCCATCGGTCTCTCTCCACCGGCTGATCCATGCCGAGGCGGGGCGTTTCCCCGAGATCGGTGAGATATTCTACCAGCGCGCGCCGAACACGATGACCCGGCTGCTGGGCGATTTCATCGATATGGCGATGGAGCAGGGGGGGCTTCGCCGCGGCGATCCCCGGCAGGCGGCGAAGCTGCTGATCGCGATGTGCCTGTATAACAACCACCAGCAACTGCTGCTGGGGCGGATCGATCTGGTCGACGCGGCGCAGATCGAAGCCGATGCGGACATGGCCGCGAACGTCTTCCTGCGCGCTTACGCGCCCTGAGGCGAACGATCGGGGGCGATCGATCGGGCAGGCGCGCGATCGCTTCGGGCGCGACAGGCCTGAACGCAATAGGGCGGCCCGAGGGCCGCCCTTCGCTTGTTCCGATCCGGAGACCGATCAGCGCGAGTAGAACTCGACGACCAGGTTCGGCTCCATCTTAACCGGGTAGGGCACCTCGTCGAGGGTCGGCACGCGCACGAAGGTGACCTTCGCGCCGCCGTCCTGGGCGATATATTCGGGGACGTCGCGCTCGGAAAGGCCCTGGGCCTCGAGGACCAGCGCCATTTCCTGCGCCTTGGAGCCGAGCGTGATCTCGTCGCCCGGCTTCACCTGGCGCGACGCGATGTTGCATTTCACGCCGTTGACGCGGATGTGGCCGTGGCTGACCAGCTGGCGGGCGGCGAAGATCGTCGGCGCGAACTTGGCGCGGTAGACGACCGCGTCGAGGCGGCGCTCGAGCAGGCCGATCAGGTTCTGCGAGGTGTCGCCCTTCATCCGCGAAGCTTCGGTATAGTTCCGCTTGAACTGCTTCTCGGTGACGTCGCCATAATAGCCCTTGAGCTTCTGCTTCGCCTTGAGCTGGATGCCGTAGTCCGACATCTTGCCCTTGCGACGCTGTCCGTGCTGGCCGGGACCATATTCGCGCTTGTTGACCGGGCTCTTCGGGCGACCCCAGATGTTCTCGCCCATGCGGCGGTCGAGCTTGTACTTGGCGCTGGTGCGCTTCGACATGATGTCTTCCTTCAATCGCTACAACGTTGCCCGCCGTCGCCGAAGCGGGGCGGGGTCGATCCCGGTATTTCGCGCTGCGCGGTTCCGCCAAGAAGTTCTGGGGATCCGGCAGGGCCACCACTTCACCGGGGTGTGGGGCCGATTGCGAAGGCGCGCCTATGACGGCGAAGAGGCGGATAGTCAAGCCTGTGCGGCTTCGCTAATGGGGCAGCATGACCGAGAAGATCGAGAAAGCACCGCCCAGAGCCGTTCCTGCCGCCGAGTGCACCGAGATGGGGGAGGTCCGGGCGGCGATCGACAGCCTCGACACGCTGATCGTCAGCCTGCTCGCCGAGCGGATGCGCTATATCGAGGCGGCCGCGCGGATCAAGCCGATCCGCGAGGCCGTCCGCGACGAGGTACGCAAGGCGGAGGTGATCGCCCATGCCGTCAAGGTGGCCGATGACCGCGGCTTTCCGCCCAAGCTCGCCTATCGCCTCTACGACATGCTCGTCGAGGGCTCGATCGCGCACGAACTCGATGTTTTCGACCGAGGGCCGGCGGACGAGGGCTGACGCCGGTTAGGGACTAGCATTGGGGAAGGGGGGGCCTTTGACCGATCTTGGGAAGCCGTCGAGGCGCGCCGTGCCGAACGGCTGGCTGGCGATCGGCCTGCTCGCGTTCGGCCTAGCGTCGGCCGAGCTCGCGCTGCAGATCCGCTCGCAGATCAAGACCGGCACCAGCCTGCTCAACCCGCTGAGGCAAGTCTCCACCTACATTGTCGATCCGGCGACGGGCCTCAGCGTCTATCGACCGAACAGCGTGATCGGTGGGACCGACATCCGGATCAGAACCAACCGCTACGGGCTTCGCAGTCCCGACATTCCGGCTCGCCCCTTGCCGAACGAGCTGCGGATCGCGGTGATCGGCGCGTCGACGGTCGCGGGCGTCTATACCCCGACCAACGAGCAGACCTTCTCGCAGCGACTGGCAGTCCGATTACGCGCGCACTATCCGGACAGGCCGGTCAACGTCATCGACGCCGGTATTCCCGGCTATTGGCTCCACGACATGCACCGCATGCTCGATGTACGGGTGGTTAACCTCCGGCCCCGCCTGATCATCCTCTATGCGGGCTCCAACGATATCGCCGGGCTGTGCCAGGTGCGGTCCCGCGTGCGGCCGAATACGCGGATCGCGCTCCCCTATCCGGCGCTGGAAAAGGCGCTGCTCCTGCGGGATATCACCAAGAAGAACACGATCGCCATACGGACCAGCCACCTCCTGAGCCCGTCCGGGCCGGCCAAGCCCGACACGTTCGACGCGGCGTATCTCGCCTCCTACCGCGAGGAGTTGAGGGCGATGTTCAGGACGGCGCGGCAGCGGGGGATAGACATGATCATGGTCACCAGCGTCAAGGCCTACCGGAAGGAAATGCCGCTGATCCAGCAGGAGCAGGTCGCCCGAACGGCGCTGTCCTATTATGACGACTGCTTCAGCCTCGATGGAATCTACCGCGCCGAGCGAAGCCTGACCGGCGTCCAGAGGGAGGTTGCGGCCGAATATGGGCAGCGCTTCGTCGACATATCGAAACTGGTTCCCGGCGGGAGGCGGCATTTCCTCGATTCGACACATTTGACGCCGCTCGGCGAACAGGCGGTGGCGAAGGCGATCTATCCCCATCTTCTTGCGGCCCTGGGACCGAACTGATGCAAGTCACATCGCCCGCCTTCTTCCTACTGACGATCGCGGGCTGTCTCCTCCTGCTGCTTCTGCGAAAGTCCGAGACGTCGAAGAAATGGCTGCTCATCCTCCTGAGCCTGCTGTTCTACGCCACCTACGACGTCCGGTTCATCCTGATATTGGGCTTTGTCGGCACGGTCAGCCATTTCACCGGGAACCG
Organism: Sphingomonas sp. Root720; assembly: GCF_001428605.1. GTDB lineage: Bacteria > Pseudomonadota > Alphaproteobacteria > Sphingomonadales > Sphingomonadaceae > Rhizorhabdus. The sequence continues at coordinate 435,966 of NZ_LMID01000011.1, read as the reverse complement.
CATCTTCGCCGCCGCCGACCATGAGGAACGAAGCCGCTGGCTATGGGCTGGCACGATCGTCGGCCTGCTGCCGCTCCTCCTCTACAAATATCTGCCCGTGATTCCCGGCGCTCCGAACCTGCTCGCACCGGACTTGCGGATCCTCGAGGACTGGATCGGCGCCGGCCTCTGGCCGATCGGCATATCCTTCTACACCTTCCAGGCGCTGTCCTATCCGTTCGACATCCATCGCGGCAGGCTGAAGAAGCCTGCGCCGGCGCTGGACTATGCCTGCTTCATCACCTTCTTCCCCAAGCTGCTGGTCGGCCCGATCAGCCGGGCAACGGATTTCCTTCCCCAGCTCGAACGGCCGATCAGGATCGCCGACGGAAGCCAGGCGTCGACGGCGCTCTTCCTGATCGCGCAGGGTCTCATCAAGAAACTCGTCATCGCCGACATATTGGGAAACCAGTTCGTCAATCCGGCCTTTGCCCATCCCGAAGGCCATGCCGGACCCTTCCTTCTGACTGCGATCTTCGCCTACAGCTTCCAGGTCTATTTCGACCTGTCGGGCTATACCGATATCGTCCGCGGTGCCGCCCGGCTGATGGGTTTCGAGCTTCCCATCAATTTCGCCCGACCCTATCTCGCCGCCTCGATATCGAATTTCTGGCAGCGCTGGCACATCAGCATGTCGTCCTTCTTTCGCGACTATCTCTATTTCGCGCTCGGCGGGGCGAAATACGGCAACGTCTATGTCAATCTGCTGATCACCTTCGTCGCGATCGGCATGTGGCACGGGTCGACGCTCAATTTCGCGCTATACGGCCTGATCCACGGGTCTCTCGTCTGCTGGGAGCGATATCGCCGCAAGTCGACGGAACGGCGCGGGCGACGGGACGATCCGCAGGGGGCGGGGCTCGTCGTCGCCATCGCGGCGACCTTCACGATCATATCCTTCGCGCGAATCCTGTTCCGGGCAGACACGGTCGAGAAATGCCTGTCGATTCTGGCGGGCCTCACCAACTTCGGCGATTTCAGAATGCCGGTGAGCGACGTTGCGTTTCTCGTCCTCGGCCTGGCCGCCCTGTCGAGCTTCCTGCCGGACCGCTGGATGCCGGACCTCGAAGGCCGCTTCGCCCGATGGCCGGCTCCCGTGCAGGCGATGGCGGCCGGGTGCGCCGTCTTCGTCTGCTTCGTCCTGCCCACGTCCCCCGTGGCGTTTATCTACGCGCGGTTCTGAGCGGCCCCGCCGTCGTCGCCGGTGGCCGGGGAGAGCGTCTCCGCCTCGCCGTCACTCGGCGCGGCGATCAGCATCTCGGGGCGGTTCTCCGGCGCGATGCCGTAGCTGGGAGGCCATTGCTTCGCGGGAAGATGGTGGGTCCCGAAAAGGCGGTCGTAGATCGGCAGCGTCGACGCATAATTGCGGTTCACATGATCGACCCGCGAATGGTGCCAGTGATGGAAGCGCGGCGACGACAGGATATGCTCGAACCAGCCCAGCCGGACGTTCAGATTGGCGTGGATGAAGAAACCCCATATGGTTCCGATGATCAGCACGACGATGGGCACGATGCTGCCCGATCCCGATCCCGGGGTGCCGAGCCCGGCCATGTTGACGAGGCTGAGCCCGAACATCCGCGTGAAGATGACGTCGATCGGATGGGCGCGGGTATTGACCAGCCAGTCCATCCTGACCGGTTCGTGATGGATGGCGTGGAACCGCCACAGCCAGGGCACCTGGTGCATGATCCGGTGGCCCCAGTAAAAGCCGAACTCGCCGATCAGAACCGCGAGTCCGATCTGGACGGAGATCGGCAGGCCGACGATCCAGATGCGATAGGCCTGGGGCAGCGCCTGGTTGGAAAGGGCCGCCACCGTTCCGAGCGGAACGGCCAGCACGAAGACGGGGATCAGGCCGGACAGAAAGAAATAGCCGAGGTCCATCAGCATCTGCGGCCGCCGGATCGACTGGCGACTGACCCCCGCCAGCCGTTCGAGCGGAACGAACAGCGCGATCAGGATGAAGAGCCACACGATCTGGCTCACCACGACCTTGGCGAGGAGGGGCAGGTCTGCGAACACCGTCAGCATGTCGTTCCCATAGTCCGCGCCGATACGGACCCATAGATGGAAAGCGGTCTGCTTTCAATTTGGACGCCGCGACATGGGATTCCGGGCATGGCGCGCGCCGTGCCGCAGCGGGCCGGCTTGCAATCCCGCCCGAATCGGGCGATCGGAAAGCGCGTCTTTGGTCGGGGGTCGGCGGGGGGATATGGTCAGGTCCGGAACGGCTCGCTCAACGCCGATGCGCGCGCGCATCGGGCGATCGCATGGCTGACCAGGCGCCGCTGCCGCTCGTCGTCGATCTCGACGGCACGCTGACCCCGGCCGACACGCTGGTCGAATCGATCGTCGCGCTCGTCAGGAAATCGCCGCTGAACCTGTTCCGGCTGATCGCGTGGCTCTTCGGCGGACGGGCGGCCTTCAAGCGCGCGGTCGCCGCCCACGTCACGCTCGACGGCGCGACGCTGCCGTACAACCAGCCGCTGCTGGCATGGCTGCGCGGACAGAAGGCGCAGGGCCGCGGGATCGTGCTCGCGACGGCCGCGCACAGCAGCATCGCCGAACAGGTGCAGCGGCATCTCGGCCTGTTCGATCTCGTGATATCGACGTCCGACGGCGACAATCTGAAGGGCGCCGCGAAGCTTGCGGCGATCCGCACCACGATCGGCGAGCACTTCGTCTATGTCGGCAATGGCGGTCCCGACATGCAGGTTTGGGCGGGATCCGAAGCCGCGATCGCGGTCGATGTGCCGGCCGGCCAATTGCGGCGCCTCCGCGCGTCGGCGACGATCGAGCGCGAGTTCCTTTCGAAGGAGCCGCGGCTCGGCCTGTGGCTGCGCGCGCTGCGGGTCCATCAGTGGACGAAGAACGCGCTGCTGTTCGTGCCGCTGCTGACCGCCTTCTCCTTCCTGCAGCTCGGCAAGACGCTGGACGTGTTGCTGGCCTTCGTCGCCTTCTGCCTGGTGGCCTCGGCGAGCTATATCCTCAACGACATCGTCGACCTGGACCATGACCGGTCCCATCCCCGAAAGAGCGGAAGGCCCTTCGCGAGCGGACGGCTGCCCCTGCTGCAAGGAGTCGCGGTGTCGATAGCGGGTCTGGTGGCCGGCATCCTCGTCGCGATGGCGGTGTCATGGGCGTTCGTCGTCATGCTGCTGTCCTATCTCCTGCTCACCAGCGCCTATAGCTGGACGCTCAAGCAATATGTCCTCATCGACGTACTGACGCTGGCGCTGCTCTACAGCTGGCGCATATTGGCCGGCGCGGTCGCCATCGACGTCCGGCTGAGCTCATGGCTGCTGGCCTTTTCGGTCTTCGTGTTCCTCAGCCTCGCCCTGATCAAGCGGTGCACCGAATTGCTGGTGACGCAGCGCAGCGGCCGGATGGGCCTGCGCGGCAGGGACTATCAGTCGACCGATCTGGCCGTCCTGTGGCCGCTGGGGGTCGGGAGCGCGCTCTGCTCGGTGGTGATCTTCGGGCTGTTCATCAGCTCGGCCGAGACCCAGGACCGTTACGCCAGCCCCCAGCTGCTGTGGCTGGCCGCCTTCGGGCTGATCTATTGGCTGGGACGCATGTGGGTGAAGACCTCGCGCGAGGAGATGCATGACGATCCGATCGTCTTCTCGTTCAAGGACAAGGGAAGCCGGATCGTCGTGGCGGGGATCGTCGCGGTCATGATCGTCGCGCGCTTCGCACATATCGGGATATTGAATGGATAACGGGGTCGGGCGCTCGTCCTGGAGCGATCGGGCGTTGTTCTGCGCGCTGCTGGTCGGCGCGACCCTCGCGTCGATGGCGGCGACGGGGTTCCGCTTCGGCGTCAACAACAACGTCTTCCACATCCCCTATGTGCTCGACTATGCCGGCCTTCCGCAGTTCCGGGACGATCCGGTCTACCGGTCGCTCGACAAATTCGTCTCGCTCGCCTGGCCGGCGGTACGGCTGGTCAGCACCGAGGCCAATGTCCGGGCGGTCTTCCTGGTCGGCCTCGTCCTCGGCCGGCTGGCGGCGATCGCGGCCTTTCTCTGCTTCTTCCGGCTCAACGGGCTGTCCGGCCGGTGGGCGTTGGTCGCGGCGATGGCGGTGGTTTCGGCGACCCCGTGGCTGGCCCAGCTCGCCGTCATCGGGGGGCATGGCCTGTTCATCGGCTATTTCACCCATTCCGAGCTTAGCTGGGGTCCACTGCTCGGCGCGTTGCTCGCCGTCCAGCGCGGGCGCCTCGCTCTTGCCGGCCTGCTTTGCGGCATCGTCTTCTGCCTGAACTTCTTCGTCGGGCTATGGCTGCTCGCTGCGATTGCCCCACCTGTCCTCGCTTCGGTGCGCGGCTGGCCGATACCCGCTTTCCTGTCGCGGCTCGCGCCGATGGCTCCGGTCGGCCCGGCGATGATCGGCCGGGCGCTGCTGGTGTTCCTCCTCACCGCATCGCCGGTGATCGTCTGGGTGGCGTCCACCCTGCTCGAGACGAGGAGCGCGCCGCCCTTCGACTATGCCGCCTATCTGCGGCTCTATTTTCCGGATCATTCGCTGATCGACGCCGCGCCGGCCACCGAACGGCTCGAACTGGCGCTGGTCTTTGCCGCCTATGTGCTGGCAGCGCTCCTGTCCCGCGGCGCGCGTTTCTGGACGCTGGTGCTGGCGGGCTGGTCGCTGCTGTTCGTTCTGGGCGCGGCCGGCCCTTATCTGGTGGACAGCAAGCTCCTGTTCAACCTGAACGCGGTCCGCTCCGCCGGCTTCGTGCAGTTTGTCGGTTTCGGCCTGGTCATTCTCGCCGCGATACGGGCGGCAACCGATGGCGGATCGCGCGACTGGGAACGCCTCGCCGGATGTCTCGTCCTTGCCGAACTGGTCCAGCCCGACCGGCAAGTCTTCCAGCTGCTGACCGTCGATCTCCTGCTCGCCGCGCTGCTGGCCTTTCGCCACCGGCCGTCGAGCCTGTCGGTGCCGCTGCTCGTCGTCGGCTATGCGGCACTGGTCGTCCTGATCCTCGTCACGCAATTCTCGGCCGCTGCCGGATGGTCGCCGACCGTCCTCCTGCGCCTGGTCCTGCTGTTCGCGCTGGGCGGAAGCCTGCTGCGCGGATGGCGCCCATTGGCCATGGGGCTGGTCGCGGGGCTTGCGCTGCTGAACGTCGCGACGCTGGTGAAATGGCGTGCCGACGGCATGGCGAAGCGGACCGAGGCGGAACGGCCCTTCCGGCAGATGGTCGACTGGGTCCGGCACGGCACGCTCGCCGGTCCCTTCCTCGTCCCGGTCGACAAGGACCATCGCGACCTGTTCGACGATTTCCAGCTCCTGACCCTGCGCCCCGTCTGGGTGGACTGGAAGCAAGGGGCGGTGGTGATGTGGGAACCGGCCTTCTATCGGCGCTGGTCGAGCCGCTACGCCGCGGTCAAAGGCTTCCGCCGCGCCGAACAATACCTGGCCTATGCGGCGGCAAACGGCATCCCCTTCGTCGTCCTGCCCGAGGACGTCGGTGGTTGCGGCGCAAGCCGCACCCTCTACCGGAGGGACGGCTATTCGATCTGCGCGCCCGTGCCCGCCGCTGTCCCGGTTTCCGCGCGGCGATAAGGCCGCGGCCGTGACGGCCCGGCGACGTGCCCCGGCGCCGGCGCGAGGCCCGGTTCCGGACGTTCCGTTTCAGGCGGGCCGTTTCAGGCGGGCGCGCGGATTTCCGCCGGGATGTCAGGCCAGTCGTCGAGCAGCATGCGTTCGTCGCGTGGCCGGCCGGCGCCCTCGGCGATCGCCTCATATTGCACCGATCGGGCGCGGACTCGGTCGCGCGACAGCCGATGGACGAGCCCGCCGGCGAGCGAGCGATGAACCCTCCGCCAGTCGACGCCGGGCAGCGGGCTTTCATGGACCTTGTTGTGGAAGCGGACGTCGGACCGCACCAGCCGATACTGCGTATCAGGATAGAAGGCGGATGGCCTGGCATCGACGAGATTGAGCCGGGCAAAGCCGACCACCTTGTCGGCATGACGATCGGCATCGGCGACGATCGCCGCGAGATTGGCGGCCAGCCGATCGTCGGGGGTCTCGTCGGTGTCGAGGTGGAGGATCCAGCGGGTGCCGGCGCGTTGCTGCACGCGGTTCCGCTGGGCGCCGAAATCGCCGGCAAGGGGGGCTGCGTCGATCGCGAGGCGGGGGGCGCCGGGCACCGCCGCCAGCGCGGCGCGCACCCTGTCGGCGTCGGCGGCGCCTCCGTCGACCATCACCGCGATCGCGCTGAAGCGGGCGCCGTGGCCGGTCGCCAGGTCGACCAGCGCCGGAAGGTCGGCGGGACGCATGATGCACCCCAGCGCCACGTCGGCCGGCGGATGCCCGGGCGCTTTCGTCGCGGAGCGACGCGCCTCGAAGTCCGCCAGGGTGACGGCGGACCGCAATATCCGGACCGGAACCCGCCCCAGCAGGCGCGCCGTCAGCGGCCCCAGCGTCGCCGTCCGGTCGAAGCGGCTGGCCAGCGAGCGGAGCGTCTCGAAGCCCAGGATCAGTCCCTCGAACCGGACGAGGCCACGCCGGAAACCCAGGCGGCGGCGCGTGGCAATGGCTGCAAGTCGGGGGTCGTCATAAGCCGGCGGCGGACCGTCGATCCACGCGAGGCCACATTGTTCGCAACCGTTACTGTCGGGGGCGACGGGCGCGCTGCACAGCCCGCAGCGGACGGGCCCGACCGGCATCACCGTCAGACGATCTGGGCCTTCATCACCTCACGGCTGACCGGGGAGCGCCGGTTGCTGCGCATGATGCCGCCGACCAGCCCGAACCCGATGAGCATCATCGCCCAGGTCGAGGGTTCCGGAATCGCCTCGAGGTTGAGGCCGTCGATCAGCGCGAAGGGGGGTTGCCCGAGAGGCAGGCCGTAAGCGAGCAGGGACAGCTTCTGCGTGGTGTCGTTGGCGGTGAAGTACATCGTCTGGAACTGCCAGGGCACGAAGCCATGGTTCGCGTTGGTGACGGTCGAGGTGGATTTGATCTGGTCGCCGGGAGAGGTGACGTAGGTCGAGTGCCCGTCGCGGAAATCGAGGAAGATCGGCGCGTCGGGCGGGAGCGTATAGTCGCAGACGCCGAAGCAGACCTGCCAGGCGTCCTGCGTGACGCCGTTATAGGTGCTCTGCTGGGCTGCCGCCCACCAGAAGGTCAGCTTGTAGACCTTGCCGACTTCCAGCCCGGTGACGACCTGCTCGATCGGCGCGTTGCCATAGGCACCGTCGGCGCCGATGAAATTGCCGCCCGTCGGGCTGTTCGTCAGGCCATTGTTGGTCGCGCTGTCTGGTCCCCACAGCGAAAGCCGCAGCGAGGTGTCGCAGGTGCCTAGGATGCAAGCGCCCTTGGAGTAGTCGTCCGCGCCGGTAGCCGACTGGGGGTTGCCGCCGTTATAGGTCGGGTTGTCGACGAAGACGAAATTATAACCTTTGGTCGCCCAGCCGGTAACGGTCGGCAGGTTCTTCGCCGCGGCGTTGAGCACGGTGTTGTCGAGCGAGTTTCCAAACAGGGTCGAATGCAGCGCATTGCCGTTGGTCATCGTGACCATCTCGAAGTCGCCGTTGACCAGGAGGTTGGCAGCCTGAAGCTGTCCCCCGATGAGGCCGCCGAACAAAGCTGTCAGCAGCGCGAGCAGCCTGACGCACATCTCTTCATTACCCCCGGCACAAAACGCAATCAGATATCTGTACGATATTTTTCCAGTAAACACAAGATTCGGCGGATTTTTGCGGTTTACAGCAAGTTTACAATGTGCCAGCGGGGCTATTGCACGGAAAAGTGCCGAGTCCGCGGCCCTTTTATCGGTTTCTGGGCTTTTCCAGCGTGCTCAATACGCCCCGCAGCGTACGAACTTCCTGCGCATTCCATGCTGCTTTAGTCAAAACGCCGCGCAGCGTCCGGCGCGTCGCGGTGGCGCGGTGCGGCGGGAAGAAGTAACCCGATTCGTCGAGCATCCGGTCGAGATGATCGATCAGACCCTCCAGTTCGAACTGCGAGGCCGGTGGATCGAGCTCCACCGATGGAGGGGAGGCGAGCGCCATCCCCTTCGACCATTCATAGGCGACCAGGATGACCGCCTGGGCGAGGTTGAGGCTGCCGAAATCGGGATTGATCGGCACGGTGACGATCGTCCGGGCCAGCGCGACGTCGTCGGTCTCCAGCCCCGATCGCTCCGGCCCGAACAATATGGCCGACCGGCCCCGCTCGGCGTGGATTTCCCGCGCGGCTTCCTCGGGCGTCACGACCGGCTTGGTGACGCCGCGCTTGCGGACGGTGGTGGCATAGACATGCGCGCAATCGGCGGTGGCGTCGGCGACGCTGTCGAACAGCTGCGCCCGTTCCAGGACCAGGTCGGCGCCCGATGCCGCAGGGCCGGCCTGCGGATTGGGCCAGCCGTCGCGGGGGTCGACGAGCCGCAAATCGACCAGCCCGAAATTGAGCATCGCCCGCGCCGCCTTGCCGATATTCTCGCCAAGCTGGGGGCGGACCAGGACGACGACGGGGGGAGGGGCTTCCATGACGGGCACTCGATCTGCGATGGTCGGAAGGGGCGTGCAACGCGCCGCCGCCGGTATCATTCCTTGCCGGCGTCGCTCACCGCACCGGCGAAATCCTCGAAATCCTTGGCTTCGCGGAAATCCTTATAGACGCTCGCGAAGCGGATATAGGCGACGCTGTCGAGCGCCTTGAGCCCGTCCATCACCATGCCGCCGACCGAGGCGGCGGGGATCTCGCTGTCGCCGCTGGTCTCGATCTGGCGCTGGATCGCGGTCGCGAGCCGTTCGATCCGCGCGGGATCGACCGGCCGCTTGCGGCAGGCGACGCTGATCGAGCGTTCGAGCTTGGAGCGGTCGAACACCTCGCGGCGGCCGTCGCTCTTCACCACCGTCATCTCGCGAAGCTGGATCCGCTCGAAGGTGGTGAAGCGCGCGCCGCACCCCTCGCATTGCCGCCGCCGCCGGATCGCCGCCCCGTCGTCCGTGGGGCGGCTGTCCTTCACCTGGCTGTCGTCATGGGCGCAGAAGGGGCAGCGCAATTACAGCTCCGGATAGATCGGAAAGCGGTCGCAGAGCGCTTCGACGCGCGCCTTGACGTGCGCCTCGGTCTGGCCGTTGCCTTCCGGTCCGTTCTTGGCGAGGCCGTCGAGCACGTCGGCGATCATGTCGGCGATGTCGCGGAACTCGGCCGGGCCGAAGCCGCGGGTCGTGCCGGCGGGCGAGCCGACCCGGATGCCCGAGGTCTTGACCGGCGGCAGCGGATCGTTGGGGACGCCGTTCTTGTTGCAGGTGATGCCCGCACGCTCGAGCGCCTCGTCGGCGTCGCGGCCGGTAACGCCGATCGGGCGAAGGTCGACCAGCGCGAGATGCGTGTCGGTGCCGCCCGAGACCAGGTCGGCGCCGCGCTCCTTGAGGCGGGCGGCCAGCACCTTGGCGTTCTCCACCACGGCGGCGGCATAGGCCTTGAACTCGGGCTGCAGCGCTTCGCCGAAGGCGACCGCCTTGGCGGCGATGACGTGCATCAGCGGGCCGCCCTGCAACCCCGGAAAGACCGCCGAGTTGATCTTCTTCGCGATCGCCTCGTCGTCGGTCATGATCATGCCGCCGCGCGGGCCGCGCAGCGTCTTGTGGGTCGTCGTGGTGACGACATGGGCATGGCCGAAGGGCGTGGGATGCACGCCGCCCGCGACCAGGCCGGCGAAGTGCGCCATGTCGACCATGAACAGCGCGCCGACCTCGTCCGCGATCGCGCGGAAGCGGGCGAAGTCGATGTGGCGCGGATAGGCCGACCCGCCGGTGATGATCAGCGTCGGCTTGTGCTCGCGCGCCAGTGCCTCGACCTGGTCGAAGTCGATGCGGTGATCGTCCTCGCGGACGCCGTACTGGACGGCGTTGTACCACTTGCCCGACAACGCCGCCTTGGCGCCGTGGGTCAGATGGCCGCCGGCATCGAGGCTGAGGCCCATGATCGTGTCGCCGGGCTTGGTCAGCGCCAGCATCACCGCGCCGTTAGCCTGCGCGCCCGAATGCGGCTGGACGTTGGCGAAGCCGCAGCCGAACATCTGCTTGGCGCGGTCGATCGCCAACTGCTCGACGACGTCCGACGGATGGCAGCCCTGATAATAGCGCTTGCCCGGATAGCCCTCGGCATATTTGTTGGTGAAGACCGAGCCCTGGGCCTCCAGCACCGCCTTGGAAACGATGTTCTCCGAGGCGATCAGCTCGATCTGCTTCTTCTCGCGCGCGATTTCCTGGGTCAGGCCGGCGAACACGGCGGGGTCCGCATCGGCGAGGCCGCGCGTGAAGAAGCCGTCGGGCTGGACGTCGGACAGGTTGGCGGCGGGGTGGCTGCTCATGCGTGGTCCTTGTGGAAGCGGGGGTGGGTGAGCTTGTCGACGCGCCGCTGATGGCGGTCCCCGGCGAAGGGCGTCGACAGGAAGGCGTCGACGCAGGCCCGCGCCTGTTCGATGCCGATCAGGCGTGCGCCCAGCGCGATGACGTTGGCGTCGTTGTGTTCGCGCGAGAGACGGGCCGACAGGACTTCGGAAACCAGCGCGCAGCGCGCGGCGGGATGGCGGTTGACCGAGATCGAGATGCCGATGCCCGACCCGCACAGCGCGATGCCCCTGGCCGCGTCGCCCGCGGCGATCGCGTCGGCGAGCCTGTAGCCATAATCGGGGTAGTCGACCGATGCCGGGCCGTCGGGGCCGAGATCGAGGACCTCATGGCCTTCGTCTCGCAGCCATGTGACGAGAGCGGACTTGAGGTCGAACGCGGCATGATCGGATGCGATGGCGATAATCTCGGCCATATCCAGTCCAGTGCTGACGAGTCGGGTGTTGCGGGGTCTCTAAGGCCCAGAGCCGCATCGGGCAAGCCGCGTCGGCGTCAGGCCCGCGCCGCCGGAACCTCCCTGCCGATCAGCGCCTTCGACAGGACGTGCAGCACGTCCTTCTCGACGAAGAAGAGCGTTGCGAGCCAGGCGGCCACGGTCATGACCGCCGCCAGCAGCAGCGCCATGACGTGGGGCAGGGCGAGCCGGTCCGCGAGCCTCAGCGCGGCCTCGCCCGCGGCGAAGACCGTCAGGCAACAGACAAGACCGGGGCGCAGCGCGCGTGCCAGGCCGGCCGGGGCGACGATTCCGAGCCGGAATCCGATCCACGACGCCGACACGACATAGGTGAGCGCCCAGAGCATCATGCCGCGCGCGATCCAGTCCAGATCGGTCTGTCCCAGCAGCAGCACGGTCAGGACCCGCGCGCCCTGTTCGGCCGCGTTGAGCAGGAACAGTTCGCGCGTGCGGCCGAGCGCCAGCAGGGCCGAGTTGATGATCACGAACTGGCCAATCAGCGCGGAGGACAGGCACAGCCAGAAGGCCGGGCCGATCGCCCCCGCCCATTGCGCGCCGTAGAGAAACAGGATCAGCGGCTGGGACTGCGTGGCCATCGCCACCAGCGCCGGCCCGAACAGGCAGGCGAACAGGCGCATGCGCGTTATCGTCAGGTCGCGGATGTGGTGGCCTTCGCGCATGTCGTTCGCCATCATCGGCGCGAGCAGGTGCAGTGTGGGTGGGGCGACGTAGTTCCACATCATGCGGGGCAGGCTTTCGGCGCGACTGAACAGCCCCGCCTCACCGACGCCCAGGGTTCTGCCGATGACCAGTTCGCCCGACCGCCCGCCGAGCTGGTCGAGCAGGGACGATCCCATCGACCAGCCCGATATCCGCCAGATGTGCCACCAGCCGCCGAACCGGGGCAGCGTCCGCATCAGATCGGCCGCGCGCCACCACAGCGCCAGCGCGGTGACGATCGTTCCGGCCAGATCGCCCCAGGCCATCGATACCGCGCCATGTCCGAGCGCCGCCAGCAGGATGCTGACGCCGGCATTGACCACGGCGCCGAGGATCGCGGAGGCGGCGATGCGGCGGACCTCGAGATGCCGGGTGCGCACGCCGTTGGCCAGGATCAGCAGCGGGGATACGAAATAGCCGAGGCCGGCGATCAGCAGCACGTCCGCAGTGGCCGGGCTGGCGTAGAAGTCCGCGATCGGGCCGCGCACCGCGATGACGAGGATGCCCAGCAGGAAGCTGAAGGCGCAGGCCAGGCCGAAGGCGCTCGCGACCTTCAACCGGGTCAGCTCGCGCTCCTGGATCAGGAAGCTGTTGAGGCCGGCGAGGCGCAGCACCTGCGCCACGACGATCGCGGCGAGCCCCACCGAATAGGCGCCCATCTCCTCGGGGCCCAGCAGGCGCGCGACGACGATGCTGGCGGCGAAGTTGACGACGAACTGGACGCCCTGGGAATAGGCGGCCCATCGCAGCATCCAGAATCGATCGCCGGCCATCGACGGGGCGATCAGGGCGTGGGGTATCGCGGCGGGGTGCGGACGGGACAGGGTGGCTGCCGCCGGTTCGTCGCGCCGTCTCTGCTCATTCGGCGCTGATATCATGCGGCTTCGGAGCCGTACATGTTCAATCCGCAGGCGCGCGCGAACAAGCGCACCGAAATCCCCAGAGCGTGCGAGTTTCGGCTCCTAAGTGATTGGGATCGATGACCTTGTCCGGGTCGGTAGGGCCAGCCGCGGCGATCTTTTTGGTTGACCTCGGGCGGGTTGATCCCTTTGAGTCCGGGCCATCGCACGGCGACGAGGAGGAGTTCGATGAAGATTCGCACCGGTGCCGGCCTGGCGGCCATGCTGTTCGTGATCGCCTGCGCGCGCGGCGAGGACGCGCATCCGATCGAAAATGCCGCCACGGTCGAGGAGACCGCCGCGGAAGATGCGATCGACGATGTCGATCCCACCGGCAATGTCTCGGCGAGCAGCTTGCCGACCGACGCCTGGGTCGGGAAGTGGATCGGCGTCGAGGGGCTGGTTCTCGACATCCAGCCGGCGGGCGAGCGCGGCCATTACATGCTGAGCGTGACCCTGCTCGACGGCACGAAGAGCTATGAGGGCACCGCCGACGGCGACATGATCCGCTTCACCCGCAACGGGCGCCCGGAAAGCATCCGCGCCGCGACCGGCGATCAGACCGGCCTGAAATGGCTCGCGGGCAAGAAGAACTGCCTGATGATCCAGCAGGGCGAAGGCTTCTGCCGCGAGGATGCGGATGCCGCGCCGGCCGGCGGGCCTGCGCCGCAGCCCGGCGCGGAACCTGCCGCCCGGCCTTGAAATAGCCGGTTTTCGGGGCTAGGGGCGCGGCCATGACCAAGCCCGCGCCGCTGATGACCGCTCAGGAGTTTGCCGACCGCGCCCGTGAGATCGTTGCGACGATGCGCGGCCACGCCGCCCATCGCGCGATCGACCTGCTGACCAACGACGTGCTCCGCGGTCTCGGCTATGGCGAGGGCATCGAGATCTTCGAGGCGCAGGTCGGCCATTGGCACGAGGCGGATGCCGTCTATCCGCATATCGGCCCATGCCCCGATTGCGAGCGCGCCCACCGCGAGGATGAAGGCGAGCGGCGCGCCGCCGCCTGACATTTTTCGATTTGAAAGCAAGGGGCGGGAGGCACCGTCCCGCTGGCATCGCCATCGTCTTCCCACCATATGATCGTGGGAAAGGGTATGAGATGCTGATGGACGCCACCGTCAACGATCCGCGCTGGATGAAGCTCGTCACCCGGGATGCGGGTGCCGATGGCAGCTTCGTCTATTCGGTGGCGACGACCGGCGTCTATTGCCGGCCGAGTTGCCCCGCACGCACCCCGCATCCGCGCAACGTCGCCTTCCATGCCGATCCGGCGGCGGCCGAGGCGGCGGGCTTCCGTCCGTGCAAGCGCTGCCGCCCCACAGAGGCGCCGCTCGCCGAACGGCAGGCGGCGGTCGTCGCGACAGCGTGCCGGCGGATCGAGGCGGCCGAGGAGGCGCTGTCGCTCGGCGAGCTGGCCGACGGCGCGGGACTGAGCCCGCACCATTTCCACCGCATGTTCAAGGCGGTCACGGGCCTCACTCCCAAGGGCTATGGCGACGCGCACCGCGCGCGGCGGGTCCGCGCGGCGCTGGGCAAGGGCGCGCAGGTGACCGAGGCGCTCTACGACGCGGGGTTCGGATCGAGCGGCCGCTTCTATGCGGCGGCCGATGCCGCGCTCGGCATGCTGCCCCGCGCCTATCGCAAGGGCGGCGCGGCGGCCGCGATCCGCTACGGCATCGGCGACAGCTCGCTCGGCCGGGTCCTCGCCGCGGCGAGCGAGCGGGGCGTCTGTGCGATCATGCTCGGCGATGACGATGCCGAACTGGTCGCCGACCTCGGCCGGCGCTTCCCCAATGCGCGGACGATCGCGGCCGATGGCGACTTCCAGGCGACGGTCGACGCGGTCGTGGCGCTGGTCGAGGAGCCCGAACGCGGTCTGTCGCTGCCGCTCGACATTCGCGGCACCGCCTTCCAGCGCCGCGTGTGGCAGGCGCTGCAGGCGATCCCTGCCGGGGAGACCCGCAGCTATGCCGGCCTCGCCCGCGAGATCGGCGAGCCGCGTGCCGCCCGCGCGGTGGCCGCCGCCTGCGCCGCCAACCGGCTGGCGGTGGCGGTGCCGTGCCACCGGGTCATCCACAGCAACGGATCGGACACCGGCTATCGCTGGGGCGTCGAGCGCAAGCGCGCGCTGTTGAAGAAGGAAGCGCGGGGATAGCCGCCGACGCGCGGCCGGGTTGCCGGGCCGGCGCCTACTCCACGTACCGCACCACATTCTCCAGGCGCTCCCGCGTGGTGCGGAAGCCGTTGGCGGGGTGCGCCGGATCGGGATAGCCGAACGAGATTCCGCAGACGATCTTGCGCTGGGCCGGAATGGCGAAATGGTCGCGCACGAAATCGGCGACCCCGGCCAGCGCCGCCTGCGCAATCGTGCCGAGGCCGAGGCTCTGCGCGGCGAGCATGACATGGGCGACATAGGCGCCGCAGTCGATCGCCCCATAGGCGCCGAGATCCTCCTCGCTGGTGACGATCATGACGTGCGGGGCGCCGAACAGGCGGAAATTCTCGAGCACCTGGCGGCCCGATCCCTCGCGGTCGCCCTGCGCGATCCCGACCGCCTTGTAGAGCGCCCAGCCGGTCGCGCGCTGGCGATCCTTGTAGACGCCGACATAGCGGGTCGGAAAGGCGAAGTCGGGTCGCTCGGGGCGGTTGGTCTGGTCGGCCCAGTTCTGGCTGGCCGCGAAGGCATAGAGCCGCTCGCGGAAGCGGTCGGTCGCCGCGCCCTCGGTGACGATCGCTTCCCAAGGCTGCGAATTGCACCAGGAAGCGGCGCCCTGCGCGATCGTCAGCATCGCGTCGATCGTAGCGCGCGGCACCGGGGTCGGGAGAAAGCCCCGGCAGCTATGGCGTTGCTCGACGAGCCGGGCGAGCGTTCGGGCGTCGTCGGACAGATCGGCATCTATCGCCAGGACCGGCATGGGCATCTTCCTCTCCTGTTTCGGGCAGATATATCTAACGACGGATGATTTGCAATGGCCGGTAAAGCCGCCAGCCTTCCCCCTATGGCGCGACCGTCGCCGCGCGGACGAAAGCTCGGAAAACCGAGATTTTTCCAAAATGTATAGACATTAGAAACTCGCGGGTGCACCGCAACGCGGGTAGTTTACATATCCAATCACTGAGTGGTAAGGCACGGCAAAAGACCGAGGGCGAGGCTGCTTTGATCACCGTCACCGACGAACTTCTCGACAGCGCGCGGCAGGACCGCATCACCATGCTGCGGCGGCTGATCGACCGCATGGGCCGGATCGCGCCCGCCGATGGCGGCGGCGACCGCTTCGTGCTGGAACCGGCGATCGGCGCGTTCGACCGCGTCTACGGCGGCCAGAGCCTCGCTGAGGCGCTGATCGCGGCGGCGCGCACCGTCGGGGAGGGGCGGCGCCTCAACTCGGCGCATTGCTATTTCCTGCGGCTCGGCGATCCGCGCAAGCCGGTGGTCTATGTCGTCGACCGGCTGCGCGATACGCGCTCCTTCTCTGTACGGCAGGTCCGCGCCGAACAGGACGGGCAGGCGATCATCACCGCCACCTTCTCCTTCGCGGCGTCCTCCGGGGGGATCGAGCATCAGCGCCCGTCGCCCGATGCGCCCCTGCCTGAGGAGATACCGTCGCGCGACGTGGCGCTGCTCGCGCTGCACGGCGGCGACCTGCCTCGCAATTCGGGCGTGCCCTGGCCGATCGACCTGCGCCATGTCGACCAGCCGCCATGGGAGAAGCGGATCGGCGACGGCCGCCACCGCGTCTGGATGCGCGCCGACGAGGAGCTGCCGGACGATCCGCTGCTGCACGCCTGCCTGCTGCTCTATGCCAGCGACCTGACCATGGCCGATGCCGTGACCAACCAGCATCCGATCGTCTGGGAGGACCTGATCGCCGCGCGCGGCCTGTTCGGCGCGTCGCTCGACCACGCCTTCTGGCTGCACGTCCCGGCGCGGATCGACCAGTGGCTGCTCCATGTCCAGGAATCGACGCGGGCGGCCGACGGCCGGGGTTTCACCACCGGACGATTCTACGACCGGTCCGGCGTTCTGGTCGCGTCGGTGGCACAGGAAATCTTCATAAAGACCATAAGCGGAGAGACGGCATGAAGCCTTGGGTCAAGGACTGGGTGGCCTATCACGGAGCGCTGCGGCCTGACGCGCCAGCGGTCACCTGCGTCGAGCAGGGCGTGACCTTGAACTGGGGAGATCTCGATCGCCGGGTCGGGCGGCTCGCCCACCTGCTGCGCCACCGCTTCGGCCTGCAACCCGGCGACCGCGTCGCTTCGATCACGGAGAACGACACCCGGCTGTTCGAACTGCAATTCGCCTGCATGCGCGCCGGGCTGATCTGGGTGCCGCTGAGCTGGAGACTCGCTGTCGGCGAGCTGGTGACGCTGGTGCGCGACGCCGCGCCGGCGATCATGGTCTACGACGATCCGTGGCGCGAGGTCGGCGAGGCGGTCGCAGATGCCACCGGCATCGAGCAGCGCATCCTGTGGTCCGACGATCTCGACCGGAGCGACTATGACCGGCTGATCGCCGACGCGACCGAGGCGATGTCCGGCGGCGTCCATGACGAGGAACAGCTGACCCATATCCTCTACACGTCGGGAACCACCGGCCTGCCCAAGGGCGCGCTGTGCAGCTGGGGAACGCTCAAGCATCACGCGATCAATGCGGCGCAGACCTCGCGCGCGTCGGAGCGCGGCAACCATCATCTCAACATCGTCCCGCTGTTCCATGCGGGCGGCCTAAACACCTTCTCCAATCCGACGCTCTACTGGGGCGGCCATGTCACGACCACGCGGCGCTTCGATCCGGCGGTGTCGCTTCAACTGCTCACCGATCCCGAGGTGGGCATCACCCATCTGTGCGGTGTCCTGCAGATGTACGAGCTGATCACCGCGCTGCCGGCGTTCGCAGAGGCGCGCTTTCCGAACCTGCGCAACGGCCTGTTCGGCGGCTGGGGCCCGAAGACCGTCTGGGTCCACCAGACCTGGCAGGCCCGCGGCTTCTTCCTCCAGCTTTCCTATGGTTCGACCGAGCAGGGGCCCCTGGTCACGGTGCTCGACGGCGGCCGCGATCTCGCGCTCGCCAATTGCTCGGGCTTCGTCCTGCCGGGCACCGACCTGCGGCTCGTCGATCCGGAGGGCAGGGATGTGCCGCAGGGTGAGGTCGGCGAGATCTGGACGCGCGGCCCGGCGATCACGCCGGGCTACTGGAACCGCCCGCGCGAGGATTATTTCGAGGGCGACTGGTTCCGCACCGGCGACTGCGGGCGCTTCGACGAAGCGGGGCGGCTCTACGTCGTCGACCGGCTGCGTGAGGTCTATCGATCGGGCGGCGAGAATATCTATCCGGCCGAGGTCGAGCTGGCGCTGGCCGACGCGCCCGGGGTCAAGGAGGTGGCGATCATCGCGGTTCCCGACGATCGCTGGGGCGAGGTCGGTCTGGCGATCGTCGAGCCGATGCCCGGGGCGGAGGTGGACCTCGACGTCCTGCTGGCACATGCCGACGGACGGCTGGCGCGCTTCAAGCTGCCCAGGCATTTCGCGACCATCGCCGAGATGCCGCGCAGCGCGACGCTCAAGATCGACCGGGCATCGCTCAAGCAGACCTACGGCGCCGCGCCGGCGGTCTGAAGTGGCTGGGCAATCGCTCGCGGAGATGGCGGCGCTGGCCGGACGGGAGATCGGCCGGTCCGACTGGATCGCGATCGAGCAGGAGCGGATTGCCCGCTTCGCCGACGCGACCGACGACCGCTCCGCGATCCATCTCGATCGCGCGGTGGCGCAGGCTGCCGGGTTCGACGACACCTTCGCGCAGGGCTTCCTGACCCTGTCGCTGCTGATGCGCCTGCAGGAAGGCGTGGTCCCCGAGCCCGAGGATATGAAGAGCGGCTTCAACTACGGCCTCGACCGGGTCCGCTTCCTCTCGCCCGTGATGACCGGCACCCGCATCCGCGCCCGCTTCGGGCTGCTGGCACTGGAGGAGGTCCGGCCCGGCCATTGGCGCCGGACGCTCGACGTCACCATCGAGGCGGAGGGACAGGACAAGCCCGCACTGTCGGCGCGGTGGATCGGCTATTACATCGTTTGAAGCGCCCGCTTCCCTTTACGGGTCGAGCTGGCGCAGACCTTGTTCGTCCCGCACCCGCCGGGTCAGGGCGAGCGAGAGCAGTGCCGCCCCCGCGAATGCCGAGGCGATGACGAAGGCGGCGCCCGGGAAATAGACCGGCGCGTCCGGGCCCGTGAACCAGGCGAGGGCGGGGTTGAGCAGCAGCGGCGCGGCGATCGCGCCGACCGCGTTGAGGCTGCCGATGAAGCCCTGCATCTCGCCCTGCGCGTCGGTCGGCGCGCGCTGCGACATCAGCGCGGTGATCGACGGCTGGACCAGCGCCTGCAGCGCGGTGATCACGATCACGATCATCCCGAACCAGGCATAGGGGACGAGAGCATAGCCGAGATAGCCGAACATCGCGACGGTGACCCCGATCATCGCGGTGCGCCGTTCGCGGAAGCGCTCGACCACCCGGCCCAGCACCGTTGCCTGCACGATCGCCATCGACACGCCCGCCAGCGCCAGCGAAAGGCCGATCATCCCGTTGGACCAGCCATATTGGGCGATGGCGAAGAAGGCCCAGGTTGCCGGATAGACCATCGAGGCGATGTTCCAGAGCAGCAGGATGCCGGCCAGCCCGAGCACGCCGCGCATCTTGCGCGCCATCAGCAGCGCGCCGACCGGATTGGCGCGGGCGAGGCTGAACCGGCGGCGGTTCTCCGGAGCCAGCGTCTCGGGGAAGAAGAAGAAGCCGAAGGTGAAGTTGATCGCCGAGCAGATGGCCGCGGCGTAGAAGGGCATCCGGTGGCCGAACTCGCCGAGGATGCCACCCAGCGCCGGGCCGAGGATGAAGCCGATCCCGAACGCGGCGCCGACCAGGCCGAAACGCTTGGCCCGGTCCTCGGGGGCGGTGATGTCGGCCAGCGCGGCGGTCGCGGGGCTGAACGAGGCGCCGAATACGCCCGCGATCAGCCGGCCGACGAACAGCAGGGTGAGGGTGTGGGCGAAGCCCATCAGCACATAGTCGACCGCGAGGCCCGCGAGCGACAGCAGCAGTACCGGGCGCCGGCCGAAACGATCGCCCAGATTGCCGGCGAGCGGCCCGCACAGGAACTGCATCAGCGCATAGACCACCGAGAGCCAGCCGCCCATCCGCGTCGCCGCCGGCAGGTCGAGCCCGCCGACCTCCATCACGAGCCGCGGCAGTACCGGGATGACGATGCCGAAGCCGATCGCGTCGATCAGGATGGTGGCGACGATGAAGACGGTGGCGTTGCCCCGGCCACGCTCAGAAACCGACATGCTATCCCCGAATCCCCGCCAGGCCCACGCGGGCGCCCGCTTCATCGGCGCTCGGGATCGAAAAGACAAGGATGACGGCGGCCGAAGCTTCGTCCATGAAGAGAGTCGACAAGGGGAGGCCCGCATGACCCGGATCATCATCGCCTATTTCGCGACACTCGTCGTCTTCGCGATCATCGACGCCATCTGGCTGACCCAGGTCGGCCCGTTGCTCTACCGCCCGATCATCGGGTCGATCCTCGCGCCCGAGCCGCGCATGGCTCCGGCGGTGATCTTCTATGCGCTCTACATCGCGGGGCTCATCACCTTCGCGGTCCATCCGGCGCTCCTGACCGGCCAGTGGCAGACGGCGCTGATCAAGGGCGCGCTGTTCGGCTTCTTCGCCTATGCGACCTACGACCTGACCAACCAGGCGACGCTGACGGTCTGGTCGACCAGGATCACCGTGGCGGACATGGCGTGGGGTGCCTTCGTCTCGGGGGTCGGATCGGCGGGCGGCTTCCTCCTCACCCGGCTCGTGACGCGGGGCTGACCGGATGAAGGTCGAGGGCGGCTGCCATTGCGGGCTGGTGCGGTTCGAGGCGGAGGTCGGCGACGAGCCGCTGGCGATCCTCGATTGCAACTGCTCGATCTGCTCGATGACGGGATATCTGCACCTGATCGTGCCCGATACCCGTTTTCGCCTGCTCGAAGGGCAGAAGGACACGACAACCTACCGCTTCGGCAGCGGCAAGGCGCGGCACATCTTCTGCTCGCAATGCGGGATCAAGAGCTTCTACCGGCCGCGCTCGCACCCCGAAGGGATCAGCATCTCGCTGCGCTGCATCGACGACTGGCGGAACCTGAAGGTCGACATCGTCCCGTTCGAGGGCCGCGACTGGGGTCGTGAAGAGAATGTGCCCGGAGTCTAGTCCCGGGACCCGGTGCCCGCATATCGACGCCCGCCGCGAACCGATGGTCGCTTCGTCGGGAACCCCTGGCCCCGCCGGACGCTTGATAGCGGGGGAAACACAGAGGGTTCGCGTGGCACTGACGACCTTATTCGCCTTGGCCGGAATGGCCGTCGCACAGCCGGGCGGTTTCCCGGCCGGGGGCATGACCTTCGACATCCTCTCCGCCGCCGACGAGGCTGCGTCCGAGGAGGATCTCGAGAATCAATGGTCGATCCCCGCCCTCGACGACGCCGACGACGACGGACCGAAAGGTGCGCAGCTCCGCCTTCGCCTGCTCAAGCTTAAACTGAAAGTACCGATCTAAGCAGCTCTATCCAAACGGTTTGTGCCGAGCGACGGCCTCAGGCCGCTGGCTTGAGCCGGTAGTGGCTGACCGCCCAGGGCACGCCGTCCTTGTGGCCGAACAGTCCCGCCGTCGCCAGGAAGAACAGCCGCCAGCGGCGTTCCCACAGCTTGGCGTCCTTGCCGTAGGTCTGGCGGAAGATTTCGGCGATCGCGGGCTGGTTGGCGTCGAAACGGGCCAGCCAGTCGAAGGCGGTGCGGGCATAGTGCTTGCCGTTCCAGCGCCACTCCTGCTCGACCGTGAACAGGTCGGGAAAGTGGCGGAGCAGGCCGTGGCTGGGCATGATCCCGCCGGTGAAGAAATGCTGCGCGATCCAGTCGGCCTTGTCGGCATGGTCGAAGCGGTAGCTCGCCCGGTCGTGGGTGAAGATGTGGATGAACAGGAAGCCGTCGGGCTTCAGCCAGCCCTTCACCCTGGTCAGTAGCGCCTGCCAGTTCGACATATGCTCGAACATCTCGACCGAGACGACCCGGTCGAAGCGGGCATCGGCCTCGAAGTCGTTCATGTCGCAGGTGACGACGGTCAGGTTGGTCGACCCCTGCGCCGCCGCCAGCTTCTCGATATGCGCGCGCTGCGAGCGGGAGTTGGAGACGGCGGTGATCCGCGCGTTCGGATAGCGCGCCGCCATGTACAGGCTGAGCGAACCCCAGCCGCAGCCGAGTTCCAATATCTCCTGCCCGTCCTCGAGGCCGGCATGCTCGGCGGTCTGGGCGAGGGCGGCTTCCTCGGCCTCGGCGATCGTGGTGTCGGGGCCGTCATAATAGCAGCAGCTATATTTGCGGCGCGGGCCGAGGCACAGGTCGAAGAAGGCGGCCGGCACTTCATAATGCTGGGCATTGGCGTCATCGGTATGGATCGCGATGGGATAGTCCGCCATCGTCCGCGCGAAGGCCTCGTTGTTCTCGGGTTCGCGCGCCAGCTTGCGGCCGGTGCGGCCGACGAGGAACTCGACCCCCGCCAGCGTAACGGCGTCGGGAAGCGGCAGCCGTTCGACGGCTGCGGTGGCGGCGGCTATGATGTCCATGGAAGCGATCCGTCAGTTTGTCGTCTTGGGGGGCAGCGGGAAGAAGGCGCTGGTCCGCGCCCGATAGGCCTTGAAGGCGTCGCCCCGGCTGCGCAGCATGTGCGCCTCCAGTGGCGGGATGCCCGAGACATGGACGAGCAGCCAGTACATCAGCGCCGGCCCGATCAGCGCGAGCAGGCCCGGCCACCAGTCGCCCGCGAGCGAAATGGCGATCACCGGATAGGCGACCCAGCCGAGCCACTCGAAGAAATAATTGGGATGGCGCGACCAGCGCCACAGCCCTGCGTCGCAGACCTTGCCATGGTTGGACGGGTCGGCGGCGAAGGCGCGCAACTGATTGTCGGAAATCGCCTCGCCGACGACCGAGGCGATCAGCAGGGCGAGGCCGATACCGTCGGTGATCGCGAAGGCCGGGCCGGGGCGGTGCGCGGCGACATAGACGGTGACGACAAGGCCGATCCCGCACAGCGCCTGGATCTGGAGAAAGAGGAACAGCCGTCCCTGGAAGCGATCGCCCCATTCCCGGCGGAGATCGGCGTAGCGCGCGTCCTCGGAAGTGGCGGTCGCGGTGCGCGACAGGATGTGGAAGCCCAGTCGCATCGACCAGAAGGCGACCATGCCAGCGACCAGCCAGCGCCGTTCGAGCGGGCCGTCGCCCGTCGCCATCAGCGCCGTGACCAGCCCGCCGATGCCGATCGCGAAGGACCAGAAGACATCGGCCCAGCCGGACTGGCCGGTCGCCCGCTGTACGGCCCAGGCGGCCGCCATCATCGCCGAAAGGATGACCGACGCGACGATGATGGAGTCCAGTCCGCTCATTTCGTTCAAAGCCCCCATCGTCCCGTTCCTAGCCTTATACGCACGCGGCCGCCAAGGCGGTTGCAGAAGATTCGACTTTGCGCTTTCGGTAGCGCGGTTTAGCAGACGGGACAGGGGCCGGCGCAACTCGCTGACATTGCATGCCGTATCTGTATGCGAAGGCAATGGAAAGCGACGCCATGACGGGGAATATGAGCATGACGAACCTCCGCAAGGGGCAGCGGATCGCCGTGGTCGGCAGCGGCATCAGCGGACTTTCGGCGGCATGGCTCCTGTCGAAGCAGAACGACGTCGTGCTCTACGAGGCGGAGGATCGCCTCGGCGGCCACACCCGCACGATCGACGTCGACACCGGGGACGGCGGCGTGCTCGGGGTCGACACCGGCTTCATCGTCTTCAACGACCGCACCTATCCGAACCTGATCGCGATGTTCGCGCATCTCGGCGTACCGACCCGCGCGACCGACATGAGCTTCGCGGTGTCGCTCGACGACGGCAAGCTCGAATATGCCGCGGGCGACCGCATCTGGCAGCTGTTCGCCCAGCCGTCGAACCTCTTCTCGCGGCGCTTCTGGTCGATGCTGCGCAACCTCGTCCGCTTCTATCGCGAGGCGTCGGCGGGGATGGGCGGCTTCGGCGACATGACGCTCGGCCAGATGCTCGAACAGGGGCGCTATGGCGATGCCTTCCGCGACGATCATCTGCTGCCGATGGCGGCGGCGATCTGGTCCGCGCCGGCGCAGCTGCTGCTCGACTATCCGGCCGAGGCCTTCGTCCGCTTCTGCAGCAACCATGGCCTGCTCGATCTCGGCCGTCGCCCGAAATGGAACAGCGTGGTCGGCGGCAGCCAGGTCTATATCGACCGCATCCTCGCCGATTTCGCGGGGGAGGTACGGCTCCGCGCGCCGGTTGCCCGCATCGAACGCAAAGCCGGGCAGGTGACGATCGCCGACGCCGGCGGCAACGCCGATGTGTTCGACGAGGTGGTGATCGCCGCGCACGGCGACCAGGCGCTCGCCATGCTCGCCGATCCCAGCCCGCAGGAGGCCGAACTGCTCGGCGCCTTCCGCTACAGCTCCAACCTCGTCGTGCTCCACCAGGATGCGAAGCTGATGCCGAAGCGCAAGCTGCTGTGGGGCGCCTGGAACTATTTCGGCCGCCGCCATGCCAACGACGCGACCGGCGACCTGTGCGTCAGCTACTGGATGAACCAGCTCCAGGGCTATCGGACGAAGGAGCCGCTGGTCGTCACGCTGAATCCCAATCGCGCGATCGACCGCGACAAGGAGATCAGCCGCACCAGCTTCGACCATCCGATCTTCGATCATGCCGCGCTCGATGCGCAGCGCCGCATCTGGGCGATCCAGGGCAAGCGTAATACCTTCTACTGCGGCGCGCACCTCGGCGCGGGCTTCCACGAGGACGGCCTGCAGTCGGGACTCGCGGTCGCCGAGATGCTCGGCGCCCGGCGCCCCTGGACGGTCGACGAACCCAATGGCCGGCTGGCGATCGATCCGGCGATGGAACTGGCACCCAGACGGGAAGCCGCGGCGTGAAATCGGCGATCTATGCGGGGCGGGTCTTCCATCGCCGTTTCCGCCCGCGTGCCCATGTCCTGCGCTACCGCCTGTTCCAGTGCCTGTTCGACCTCGACGAGATCGATGGCGTCGCCGCGCGCTGCCGTCTCTTCTCGCGCAACCGCTTCAACCTCTTCTCCTTCCACGATCGCGACTATGGCGACCGCTCCGGCCGGCCGCTGCGCCCGCAGATCGAGGCGCTGGTCCGGCGAACCGGGCAGGAACCCGATGGCGGGCCGATCCGTTTGCTCACCATGCCCCGCATGCTCGGCCATGTCTTCAACCCGCTGTCGGTCTGGTTCTGCCATCGCCGCGACGGGAGCCTCGCGACGATCGTCTATGAGGTGACGAACACCTTCAAGGAACGGCACAGCTATGTGATCCCCGTGGCGCAGGGCCAGGGCCGCGACGCGCTGATCCGCCAGGCTTGCGACAAAAGCTTCTACGTATCGCCGTTCATGGACCTCGACATGCGCTACGACTTCACCGTCGAGCCGCCGATGGAGAAGACCCGGGTGGTCGTTGCCGGGGGCGACGCGGAGGGACCGCTGATCGTCGCCGCCTTCCACGGCGAGCGCCGCGAGCTGAGCGACGGCGCGCTGCTCGGCGCCTTCCTGCGCCACCCGCTGCTGACCCTCAAGGTCGTCGCCGGCATCCATGTCGAGGCGCTGTGGCTGTTCCTAAAGCGGGTCGGCATCCGCCGCCACGTCGCCACCGGCGGCGACGGCGTTTCGGTCGTGGCGGCGGCATGAGTGTCGCCTTCCGCCGGGAAAGCGACGACGAGCATCTCGAACCCAAGTTCGAGCTGCCGATCCCGCCGGGCCCCAATCTCGTCACCGAGCGCGGCGCCGAGCTCGTCCAGGCCAAGGTCGTCGACCTGGAAGCGAGGATCGCTGCCGGCGGCACCGAGGACGAGCTGAAGTCGCTCAAGCGCGACCTGCGCTACTGGAACACTCGCCACGCGACGATGGAGATCCAGCCCGCCCCGCAGGGTGACGAGGCGGCCTTCGGCACCCGCGTCCGCTACCGCCTCAACGGCAAGGAGAACGAAGTCGCGATCGTCGGCGACGACGAGGCCGATCCCGCGGCGGGCCTCATCTCCTTCTCCTCCCCGATCGCCCGCGCGCTGATGGGGGCGGGGCAGGGGGATTTCGCCGATTTCGGCGGGAAGACCGACGCGATCGAAGTGCTCGGGGTGAAGCCCCTCTAGCTTGCGGCCATATCCTCCCGGTTCCGTGGTCGCGGATATGGCGGGCGATCTTGGGGCGAAGGCCAGCAGAGCGCGAATGGCGCCCGAAGTCCGTTCCCGCGCCCGCAATTCCAGCAGCTGACCGAGCAGCACCGGCTCCGGGGCTACGGAAAGAAGGCCGCGCTCCTTTCGGAACGCGGCCTTCCGCTTTTGCCCCTGTAGCAAAACTTGTGGTCAGGCGGCGACGGCGCCCTCTTCGGGATCACGCAGCACATAGCCGCGGCCCCAGACCGTCTCGATATAATTGTCGCCGCCGCATGCGAGGCTGAGCTTCTTGCGCAACTTGCAGATGAAGACGTCGATGATCTTGAGCTCGGGCTCGTCCATCCCGCCATAGAGATGGTTGAGGAACATTTCCTTGGTCAGCGTGGTGCCCTTGCGCAGCGACAGCAGCTCGAGCATCGCATATTCCTTGCCGGTCAGGTGCACGCGGGCACCGTCGACCTCGACCGTCTTGGCGTCGAGATTGACCGCCAGCTTGCCGGTACGGATGACCGACTGGCTGTGGCCCTTCGAGCGGCGGACGATCGCGTGGATGCGGGCGACCAGCTCCTCGCGGTGGAAGGGCTTGGTGACGTAGTCGTCGGCGCCGAAGCCGAGCGCACGGACCTTCGAGTCCATCTCGCCGATGCCCGAGAGGATCATGACGGGGGTCTGGACCTTGGCGTTGCGCAGCTTCTTCAGCACGTCGTAGCCGTGCATGTCGGGCAGGTTCAGGTCGAGCGCGATGATGTCGTAATCGTACAGCTTGCCGAGATCGAGGCCTTCCTCGCCCAGGTCGGTCGTGTAGACGTTGAAGCCTTCGGCGCCCAGCATCAGCTCGATGCTCTTGGCGGTCGTGGGATCATCCTCGATCAGCAATACGCGCATGGGGACATCTTCCTGCTCATCTGCCGGGGAGGGACCCACCTGGCCCCGCTGCCCGTCAACCTCTGTTAACCATGACGTTAATGAAGGTAAAAGGTTAACGCGCTCTTAAAGGCCATTCCCGATTTTTACGTAGGTAAACAAATCGTTTGATTCCGATGGTTTATCCACCGCCTGTTTCGGGCCTCCCGAAGGACGGCGATATCCATATGGAGTCGGCCGGCTCGGGCGGGATGGTGCCCTCGATCCTCTCGCCGCGATCCTGGCCGTCGAAGCGGCCGTCGCCGCGATGTGTGAATTCCCGATGCCGCCGATCGCCGTCGGCCCCGATCCGCGCGCCGGCTTCGACTCGGCGCAACCCCGCAGAGTCGTTAACCGTCGTGATGCGCGGCCCGTTGCTTGCGCACCGGCTGGTTCTCGACCCGCTCGACCGTGATCCCCTCGGCGGCGAGCATTGCCTGCACCGACAGCGGCCCCGCCAGATGCCCCGCGCCGACCGCGACGAACACCGTCCCCGGCGTCGCCAGCCGCGCCTTCAGCCATTCGGCCCAGTTGGCGTTGCGCTTGCGCAGGAGGATCTCACGAAGATGCGGGGTGAGGTCCTTGTCGTCGGCGAAGGCCTTCGCGATCGCCGCGTCGTCGCCGCTCGCCCAGGCGGACAGCAGCTTCGCATAGTCGCTCTTCGCGTCGCCCTCGCCGTCGGCGAAGCTCGCCAGCATCTCGCGCTGATCGGCCTCGGACAGGTTGGCGAACAGGGCGAGCTGCTCGGACGCGGTCTCCAGCGCCTCTACCTTCCTGGGCTTCGCGTTCTTCGCATCCTTCGCGTCGGGCGAGGGCGCAAAGGCGGGCATCAGGCCGCCCTCCACGCCCGCGTCGCGCTGGATGCCGAGGTCGTTCATCATCGCGCCCATCAGCATGAAGCTGGCCTGCCAGGTCGGCATGCGGCTGAGCGTCGCCGGGTCGAGACCCGACTTCTTGAGCACCGCCTCGAAGGCCGGGCGGCTCTTCTCGGGCACCCGCTCGACGATCGGCGGCAGGCTGGGGTCGGGCGGCGGAAAGAGGCGGGCGATCGCCTGCGGGTCCTTGTCGATCACCGTTTCGATCACCAGCGTGTCCGACGCCGCCATCGCCGTCTCGATCCGCGCATCCTGCCAGGCATAGCCGGGCGGCAGGGCATGGATCGTCCCGAACAGATAGATGGTCGTGTCCGCATCGCCGAACTTCCACAGCGCGGGCGCCGCAGTGGCCGGGGCTGCGATCAGCAGGGCGAGAAGCGCGGTGGCCGCGCGGCGGAGGAAACGCATGCCCCTGATCTAGGTAGATGCACGGCGAATTGCGAGCCCCGCCGCTCCGGCCCCTCGTCATGGCGTAACTATTCGGCATGACCGAGGGGAAGGGCGGCGAAAACGGGCCGCCATCCTTGACCCGCCGCGCCCCCTGCCGCAAAGGGCCGGGCGAGATTTCAACCGCCTCGAAGGAC
Source organism: Sphingomonas sp. Root720 (assembly GCF_001428605.1). Lineage (GTDB taxonomy): Bacteria > Pseudomonadota > Alphaproteobacteria > Sphingomonadales > Sphingomonadaceae > Rhizorhabdus. Next base: position 407,818 of record NZ_LMID01000011.1, on the reverse strand, counting down.
CCCGCCTTGGCGACCAAGCCGCTCTCGTTCCAGCGCCTGATCCTGACGCTCCACGACTATTGGAGCGACCAGGGTTGCCTGATCCTCCAGCCCTATGACATGGAGATGGGCGCGGGTACCTTCCATCCGTCGACGACCCTGCGCGCGCTCGGCCCGCAGCCGTGGAAGGCCGCCTATGTCCAGCCGTCGCGCCGGCCGACCGACGGGCGCTATGGCGAGAACCCGAACCGGCTGGGCCATTATTACCAATATCAGGTGATCCTGAAGCCGAGCCCCGCCAATCTGCAGGAACTCTATCTCGGCAGTCTGGAGCGGATCGGCATCGATCCGCTGTCGCACGACATCCGCTTCGTCGAGGACGATTGGGAAAGCCCGACCCTCGGCGCCTGGGGGCTCGGCTGGGAAGTGTGGTGCGACGGCATGGAGGTGACCCAGTTCACCTATTTCCAGCAGGTGGGGGGCTTCGACTGCAAGCCCGTCGCGGGCGAGCTGACCTATGGGCTCGAACGGCTGGCGATGTACATCCAGGGCGTCGACCGGGTCTACGACCTCGCCTTCAACGACGAGGGCGTCAGCTATGGCGATGTCTTCCTGGAGAATGAGCGCCAGTTCAGCGCCTATAATTTCGAGGCGGCGAACACCGACACGCTGTTCAGGCAGTTCACCCAGGCCGCCGACGAATGCCGCGCCTTGCTCGATCGCGAAGTCGATGGGGTGAAGCGGCCGCTGCCGCTGCCTGCCTATGACCAGGCGATCAAGGCCAGCCATATCTTCAACACCCTGCAGGCGCGCGGCGTGATCTCGGTCGCCGAGCGCCAGGCCTATATCGGCCGCGTCCGCGACCTGACCAAGGGGGCCTGCGCCGCCTGGATGGCGCATAATGGGTGGGAGGCGTGAGATGACCCGTCCTACCCACAACGCCGTCATCCCGGCGAAAGCCGGGATCTCCCTTGTTTCTTCTCTCTGCCGGCACGAAGGCAGTGAGATCCCGGCTTCCGCCGGGATGACAATCGGGAAGGGAGAGAGGCTGTGAGCGATTTCCTCCTCGAGCTCCTCTCCGAGGAAATCCCCGCGCGGATGCAGGAGAAGGCGTCGGCCGACCTCGCCCGCCTGTTCGCCGACGAACTGGCCAAGGCCGGCCTGAAGCCCGAACGGCTGACCAGCCATGTCACGCCGCGCCGCCTCGCGCTGATCGCGCATGGCCTGCCGGTCGAGACGGCGGCGGTGTCGGAAGAACTGAAAGGCCCCAAGGCCTCGGCGCCGCCGCAGGCGCTCGAAGGCTTCCTGCGCAAGACCGGGCTGACCCGCGAACAGCTGGTCGAGCGCGACGGCATCCTGTTCGCCGTGATCGAGAAGCCGGGCCGCGCCACGGCCGCCGTGCTTGCCGAGGCGATCCCGGCGATCGTCCGCGCCTTTCCCTGGCCGAAATCGATGCGCTGGGGCACCGCCTCCGCGTCGACCGCTTCGCTGCGCTGGGTGCGTCCGTTGCAGGGCATCGTCGCGCTGCTCGGCGAGGACATCGTCCCGTTCGAGATCGACGGCGTGGCGAGCGGCGCGGCGACGGTCGGCCACCGCTTCCACCACCCGGGCATCATCACCATCGGCAGCGCCGCCGATTATGTCGAAAAGCTGCGCGCCTGCCACGTCATCGTCGACCATGCCGAGCGTCGCGACATCATCCGCGCCCGCGCCGCCGAGCTGGCCGCCGAGGCAAGCATGCAGGTCATCCCCGACGAGGGGCTGGTCGCCGAGAATGCGGGCCTGACCGAGTGGCCGGTGCCGCTGCTCGGCCGCTTCGACCCGGCCTTCCTGGAGGTCCCGCGCGAGGTGATCCAGCTCACCCTGCGCACGAACCAGAAATATTTCGTGCTCAACGACGCCGAGGGCAGGCTCGCCCCCGCCTTCATCTGTACCGCCAACATCACCGCGAAGGACGGCGGCGCGGCGATCGTCGCGGGCAATGGCAAGGTGCTGGCGGCGCGGCTGTCGGACGCGAAGTTCTTCTGGGAGCAGGACCTCAAGGTTCCGCTCGCCGAGCAGGCGAAGAAGCTCGACCAGATCGTCTTCCACGAGAAGCTGGGCACCGTCGCCGACAAGGTCGACCGCGTGGCGAAGTTGGCCCGGTGGCTGGTCGAATCCGACATCGTCACCCCAGCGAAGGCTGGGGTCTCAGGCGGCGAGGGCGGCACCTCATCTCCCGAGATGCCAGCCTCCGCTGGCATGACGCGTGAGGAGATCGCGGACATGGTCGAACAGGCCGCACGCCTCGCCAAGGCCGATCTCGTCACCGGCATGGTCGGCGAGTTTCCGGAACTTCAGGGCGTCATCGGCGGCTATTATGCGCGGGCCGAGGGGCTGCCAGATGCCGTGGCCGATGCAATCCGCGATCATTACAAGCCGGTGGGGCAGGGGGACGAGGTTCCGGTCGCGCCGGTGACGGTGGCCGTCAGTCTGGCGGACAAGCTGGACAGCCTGTCACAATTCTTTGCCGAAGACATGAAGCCCACGGGGTCGAAAGATCCCTTCGCTCTCAGACGCGCCGGGCTGGGTATCCTCGAGCTGCTCACCGTGAACGAAATACGGGCGCACCTCTTCGGCGCGATCAACCATGCAATCGGCCTTCGCAAGGCAGCCCATCCGGTCCGCGTGGACGAGATCGTTCAATTCCTGATCGACCGTCTCAAGGTCCAACAGCGCGAGGCTGGTGTCCGCCACGACCTGATCGACGCGGTGTTCGCGCTCGGTGGTGAGAGCGATCTCGTCCGACTGCTGGCACGTGTGAAGGCGCTGCAGGCGTTCGTCGAGACCGAGGATGGTGCCAACCTGCTCGCCGGCTACAAGCGCGCCGCCAATATCCTGAAGAAGGAGGGCGGGGTGCCCGAGGGCGCCTCGGCGGTACCCGATTATCAGCCGGAAGTCGCGGAATCCGTCCTGATCGCCGCGCTCGATGCCGCCGAGCCGAAGGCCGCGGCGGCGGTCGCGGCCGAGGATTTTGCGGGCGCGATGTCGGCTCTGGCGACGTTGCGCGGCCCGATCGACGCCTTCTTCGATCAGGTCATCGTCAACGATCCCGAGTCATCGAAAAGAAACACGCGTCTCGCGCTGCTTGAAAAAATACGTGTTGCGGTGCACAACGTGGCGGACTTCTCGAACATCGAGGGCTGATTCGATTGCCATGCTCCTGCGGGGAGCGGGTCGTGATGGGGAGAGTGACGGGCGTATGACGACGCAATATGTCTACCGTTTTGGCGGCGGCGTTTCCGACGGCGGCAAAGGCGACAGGAACCTCCTCGGCGGCAAGGGCGCCAATCTGGCCGAAATGGCCTCGATCGGCCTTCCCGTGCCGCCCGGCTTCACCATCTCGACCGAGATGTGCCAGCGTTATTATGACGAGGGCCAGCAATTCCCCGACAGCCTGAAGGCCGAGGTCGCGGCCGGCATCGCCCATATCGAGGCGATCACCAGCAAGCGGTTCGGCGTCGCGGCCGATCCGCTGCTCGTCTCGGTCCGCTCGGGGGCGCGCGCCTCGATGCCGGGGATGATGGATACCGTCCTCAACCTCGGCCTCAACGACGAGACCGTCGCCGGCCTGGCCGCGGTATCGGGCGACGCCCGCTTCGCCTGGGACAGCTATCGCCGCTTCATCCAGATGTATTCCGACGTCGTCCTCGAACTCGATCACAGCGCCTTCGAGGAAGCTCTTGAAATCGCGAAGGAAGACAAGGGGTATAATCTCGACACAGAGATGACCGCCGACGACTGGCAGGCGCTGGTCAAGCGCTACCAGGAACTGGTCGAGGAGATGTGGGACAAGCCTTTCCCGCAGGATGTCCACGAACAGCTGTGGGGCGCGATCGGTGCCGTGTTCGGGTCCTGGCAGTCGGAGCGCGCGAAGGTCTATCGCCGCCTCAACGACATTCCGGGCGAATGGGGCACCGCGGTCAACGTCCAGGCGATGGTGTTCGGCAATATGGGCGACACCTCGGCCACGGGCGTCGCCTTCACCCGCGATCCGTCGAAGGGCGACCGCGCCTATTATGGCGAGTTCCTGATCAACGCGCAGGGCGAGGACGTCGTCGCCGGCATCCGCACCCCGCAATATCTGACCAAGACCGCCCGCGAGACCGCGGGCGCCAAACCCGCCTCGATGGAAGAGGCGCTTCCGAGCGTCTATGGCGAGCTCGCCAAGGTGTTCGACCTGCTCGAGACCCATTACCGGGACATGCAGGACATCGAGTTCACCGTGCAGCAGGGCAAGCTCTGGATGCTCCAGACGCGCTCGGGCAAGCGCACCGCCAAGGCCGCGCTGAAGATCGCGGTCGACATGGCGAACGAGGGCCTGATCACCCGCGAGGAGGCCGTGGCCCGCGTCGATCCGGCCGCGCTCGACCAGCTTCTCCATCCGACCCTCGACCCGAAGGCGCCACGTGACGTGATCGCCAAGGGGCTTCCCGCCTCGCCGGGCGCGGCTTCGGGCCTCGTCGTGTTCGACGCCGAGACCGCCGAGCATCGCGCCGAACTCGGCGATGCGGTGATCCTCGTGCGTACCGAGACGTCGCCAGAGGACATTCACGGCATGCATGCCGCCAAGGGCATCCTGACCGCGCGCGGCGGCATGACCAGCCACGCCGCCGTGGTCGCGCGCGGCATGGGCCGTCCCTGCGTCTCGGGCGTCGGCACGCTGGCGATCGACGCCAAGGCGAAGATCTTCCGTGTCGCCGGTCGCGAGGTCCGCGAGGGTGACATCATCACGATCGACGGCGCGACCGGCGAGGTGATGCTGGGTGCGGTCCCGACCGTGCAGCCCGAACTGGCCGGCGATTTCGGCACGTTGATGGAGTGGGCCGACAAGGTCCGTCGCCTCAAGGTCCGCGCCAATGCGGAGACTCCGCTCGACTGCAAGACCGCGCGCATCTTCGGCGCCGAGGGCGTCGGTCTCTGCCGTACCGAGCATATGTTCTTCGACGCGGCGCGCATCACCGCGGTCCGCCAGATGATCCTGGCGGAGGACGAGAAGGGTCGTCGCGTCGCGCTCGACAAGCTGCTGCCCGAGCAGCGCGCCGACTTCACCGAGATCTTCGAGATCATGGCCGGCCTGCCGGTGACGATCCGCCTGCTCGACCCGCCGCTCCACGAATTCCTGCCCCACGAGGAGGAGGAGTTCGCCGAGGTCGCACTGGCGACGGGTATCGGGGTCGAGGCGCTCAAGCGCCGCGCGTCCGAGCTGCACGAGTTCAACCCGATGCTCGGTCATCGCGGCTGCCGTCTCGGCGTGACCTATCCCGAGATCTACGAGATGCAGGCGCGGGCGATCTTCGAGGCGGCGTGCGACGTCGCCGAGAAATCGGGTGCGGCGCCGATCCCCGAGGTGATGGTCCCGCTCGTCGCGACCCGCCGCGAGCTCGAACTGATGAAGGCCGTGATCGACAAGGCCGCCGAGGCGGTGTTCGCCGAGAAGGGCCGGACGCTCGACTATCTGGTCGGCACGATGATCGAGCTGCCGCGCGCCGCGCTGAAGGCGGGCGAGATCGCCGAGGTCGGCGAGTTCTTCTCGTTCGGCACCAACGACCTGACGCAGACGACGCTGGGCGTCAGCCGCGACGATGCGGGCCGCTTCCTGACGACCTATGTCGACAAGGGCATCTATCCGAAGGACCCGTTCGTCAGCCTCGACATCGAGGGTGTGGGCGAACTGATCGAGCTGGCCGCCGAACGCGGCCGCAAGACCCGGCCTGACATCAAGCTGGGCATCTGCGGCGAGCATGGCGGCGATCCGGCCTCGATCGCCTTCTGCGAGGCGACCGGGCTCGATTATGTGTCGGCCTCGCCCTACCGCGTGCCGATCGCCCGCCTCGCCGCGGCCCAGGCTGCGCTCAAGGCGCGGGGGTAACGGCATCTCCGTCGTTCCAGCGAACGCTGGAATCTCTCTGCCTTCGTGCCGGTATCGGCCCGATCAAAGGCGGTGAGATCCCGACTTTCGCCGGGATGACGGATGTCCTGCGGTGTCGGGATGACGGCGCCCACCCGCTGCGTTAGACCCGATCGATGTCCTCGCCCCGGCCTGCCGATCCCGCCCAGCGGCTGTTGTCGATCGACGCGCTGCGCGGCGTCGCGCTGTGCGGCATCCTGCTGATCAACATCTTCGACATGGGCGGGCCGATCGCGATGGACCGGCCGCTCGGCGAGCCGTCGATGGCGGATCCCGACTGGCTGGTCTGGGGTGTCGCGCAGCTGTTCGTCACGGGCACGATGCGCGGCCTGTTCTCGCTGCTGTTCGGGGTCGGCCTGCTGCTGTTCGTCGGCGACGAGGAGAGCGCCGACCGGTCGCGCCTCTATCTGCGGAGGCTGGTCCTGCTGCTGCTGTTCGGCATCGTCGACAGCACCGTGCTGCTCTGGCCCGGCGACATATTGGTGATCTATGCGCTGGCCGGAATCGTCGCGCTGATCCTTCATCCGCTGAAGCCGATCCAGCTCGTCGCCGCGGCGGCGGTGATCCTGCTGATGCTGTCGGCATGGGCCGGGCTGGAGGCGCCGTCTTTCCAGCCCGCCGATACCGTATACTCGCCCGAGATGCTGGCCCGCGAAGGCGCCGCGCGGCTGGGCAGCTATTGGCAGAGCTTCGACTATATGAGCTATGTCAGCTGGAACTGGACGGTCAACGCGCTCACCTATCGCTGGATGGGCGATGCGCTGGCCTTCATGCTCGTCGGCATGGCGCTGTACCGGATCGGCCTGTTCGGTCCGGATTTCGACGAACGCCAGCTGTGGCGCATGGTGCGGATCGGCTATCCGGCCGGCCTCGCTCTGCGCCTGCTCCACGCGTTGCTCGTCTTCGACAATGGCGGCGGCCCGACCGTGATCAGCGGCATCGTCGACCAGCCGGGGCGGCTGGCGATGACGATCGGCCATGTCGGCCTGTTCCTGCTGCTGTGGCGCAGAGGCCCATGGCCGCGCCTGATGGCGGGCTTCGCCCGGATGGGACGCATGGCGCTCACCCTCTATCTCGGCCAGAGCCTGATCGCGGCCTGGATCTTTTCGGGCTTCGGGCTGGGACTTTGGAACCGCCTGACCTGGCCCGCGCTGTGGGTGGTCGCCGTCGTCATCCTCGCGGCCCAGGCGCTGTTCGCGGCTCTCTGGTTCAGGGCCTTCCGCTTCGGCCCTGTCGAGTGGCTGTGGCGGCTGGGGACCTACGGCCTACGTCCCTGACGGGCCGGGCGGTGCCGGGGCCCGCGCCCGGCGGCCGATGGCCTGACAGATTACGCGAAGCGCCTCGCATGCTCGTCGAAATCGCCCTTGCGCAGCATGTCCGCCTGCTCGCGCCAGCGCTCGTCGGCGATCGTGCCGGGGGCGAGGCCCATCCGCCCTTCGAGCGCGGCTTCGTCGGCGGCGCTGAGGGTGGCGATATCGGCATAGCGGTGGACACCGAGTTCGTTCAGCTTGATCTCGCCGCCACGACCCACGCCGAAGATGCGGGACAGGTCGTCGCGCTTGCCCGATGCGGCCGCGGCGATCGATCCGGCGGTATCGGCGTTGATCGCGGGACGGTGCTTCTCCAGCTCGGCGATCCGTTCGTTGGCCGCGGCGGAGCGGGCGATATGATGGTCGCGCTCGCGCTCGAGCTCGACCCGGCGGTCGCGTTCACTCTCAAGCTCGGCCAGCTTGGTGGACAGCCGGTCATTCTGCTCCTCGGCGGCGATGCGCAGGGTGCGCTCCTGTTCGAACCCTTGTTTCCAGCGGCGGCCGCCGGACAGCGTGAACAGGCCGAACAGCCAGCCGAGAATGAAGACGAGTGCGATGACGGCCCATTGGTTCGTCGTGAAAGCGGGCATGGAAGCCTCCTGATGATCGGAAGCTAAAACCGTTTCGCGAGCATTACGTTCCTCGCGGTCTCGCGGGAATCCGCACCATTTCCGACGGAAGCCGCGATCCCTCGACCATCGCCGGGAGGGGCCTCAGTGGAGCACGTTGTCGCTGATCGAGCAGGCCGCGGGGCCGAGGATGACGATGAACAGCACCGGCAGGATGAACATGATCAGCGGCACCGTCATGATAGCGGGCAGGCGCGCGGCCTTTTCCTCGGCCCGCATCATCCGTTCGTGGCGGAACTCGGCCGACAGGACGCGCAGCGCGGCGGCGAGGGGCGTGCCGTATTTTTCGGTCTGGATCATCGTCGTGACGACGCCGCGGATCGAATCGAGGTTCACGCGCTGGGCGAGATTCTCGAAAGCCATCCGCCGGTCGGTCAGGAAGCCCAGCTCGATCGCGGTCAGCGCGAACTCGTCGCCCAGTTCGGGATAGGCCTTCGACAGTTCGCGGGCGACCCGGTTGAAGGCGAGATCGACCGACAGGCCGGCCTCAGCGCAGATCACCAGCAGGTCGAGCGCGTCGGGCAGCGCCTTGCGGATGGCGTGCTGCCGCTTGGTGACGAGGTTCTTCACATAGATGTCGGGGGCCTTGTAGCTGGCGATCAGCGACCCTGCGACGATCATATATTGCTTGAAGGCGCTGGCTTGGGGGAACCAGTGCAGCAGGTAGACGCCGACCGCCACCGTGCCCCCGATCATGATCGGCGACACCAGCCGGAAGAAGATCACCGTGATCGCGGCGTCCTTGCTGCGGATGCCGGCGCGGGCGAGGTTCAGCGAGGCGACCTTGAGCTGCGAGTCCTGCAGCATCTTCATGCTGCCCAGGATCGCCTTCATCCGGTCGACCGAGATGCTGGCCTTCTTCTCCATCTTCTGGCGGCGGCGCGTCTTCGAGGCGGCGACGCCGGCCTTCAGCTGCTCGCGCCGGTCGTTGAGCGCGCGGACCCTGCGCGCCATCGGGTCGCGGGCGAAGGATTTGACCAGGCTGTGCCCGACGATCAGCATGATGATCGCGGTGGTCAGCGCGATGCCGATCGAGAGCAGGGTGCTGAAGAACTGAGGGGTGACGGCGTGCTCCATGGCGTCCTCAGATCTCGAAGTTGATCATCTGGCGCATGATATAGGCGCCGACCGACATCCAGATCATCCCGCCCATGCCCGCGATCATCAGCCGCTGGTCGGTGAAGAAGCCCGCCATGTAGGTCGGGCTGATGAAGCTGATCAAGCCGAACACGACGAAGGGCAGCACGCCGATGATATAGGCGGACGCCTTCGACTCGGACGACATGGCGGAGATCTTGAGCTTCATCTGCATGCGCTTGCGCAGCACGTCCGACAGGTTGGACAGCGTCTCGGCCAGGTTGCCGCCGGTCTCGCGCTGGATCGCGAGGGTGATCACGAAGAACTGGAATTCGGTGGTGCCGAGCCGGTCGGCGGTTTCCTGCAGCGCACCTTCGAGGGTGCGGCCGATCTTCATGCGGTCGCTGACCGCCTGGAACTCGCTGCCGACCGGCCCGTCGATCTCGGACGCGACGGCGCCCATCGTCTCGGCGATCGGCAGGCCGGCGCGCAGGCCGCGCACGAGCAACTCGAGCGCATCGGGAAAGCGCGCGACGAAGCGCGCGATCCGCCGCTTGGCCATCGAGTTGAGGAACAGCCGGGGTAGGCCGAGGCCCGCCGCGGCGCCGACGATGAAGGCCATCCAGACCGGCAGGCCGACGATGGTGAGCGCCAGCAGCGGCACCGCGAAGGCGATGCCCGATCCGACGAAATATTGCCGGACGGTCCATTTCTTACCGGCCGCCTCGATCTGCTGATGGATGTCGGCGGGGTCGGGCAGGAAGCGGTTGAGCAGCGTCTTCTCGCGGCGGACGATCGTCGCGCGGCTGGCGAGCAGCTTGCGGACCTGCTCGTTGACCCCGGGTTCGCCGTTGACGTTGTAGCGGCCGCGCACCGTCGACAGGCGGCGTGCGACGGCGCGCTGCGCGGGCGGACGGGCCATCACGAAGACGAACATGATCATGACCACCGCCATGACCATCAGGAAGATCATCGTCAGCATGGGGCGGGGCCGCTCCTGCCGCTCACTTCTTCGCGATCTTGGACTTCGGTACGAAGATCGCCGCCAGCTCGTCCATCAGCGAGCCCTTGCCCTTCTTCACGTCGCGGTCGGGATCGTCGCTGGCCAGCGACAGAAGCTTGTCGGCAATCTGGGCGAGCCCCTGGCCGACCTTGGAGGTTCGGCCCGCCTCGGCGATCGGCTTGCCCAGCTTGGCGGCGTTGACCGCCTGCTTGTGGTCATAGGGCAGCAGAAAGTCGATCTCGCGCTCGATCGAGTTCTCGAAATCCTTGCGGCCGATCTCGGTCAGGCTGGGATGGACGCGGTTGGCGACGACGAGCACGCCCGCCTGCGGCGCGTTGTTCTTGAGCCAGGCGAGGATGCGGATCGTGTCGCGGGTCGCGGCGAGGGTCAGGTCGACCACCAGCACCACCGACTGGACGTCGTGGAACAGGTGGGGATGCTGGACCATCATCGTGCGCGGCACGTCGACGATCGTGCACTCGAACGCGCCCTTCATCTCCTCCTGCAGCTGGAAATAGGCGCCGCCGTCGGTGATGATCGGGTTGTTGATCGGTGCCTCGGCCGACAGCACCGACAGCTTGTCGTTCGCCTTCACCAGAGCGCGCTCGAGGAACAGGCCGTCGATGCGCGCGGGATTGTCGATCGCGTCGGTCAGGCCGCGGCCGGGCTCGAGGTCGAGCGACAGCGCGCCGGTGCCGAAATGGACGTCGAGGTCGAGCAGCGCGGTCGTGTGCCCGCCGGTCTCGCCCATCAGCCAGGCGATCGAGCTGGCGACCGTCGACGCGCCGACGCCGCCGCGCACGCCGATGACCGCGGTCATGATGTGGATGCTGTCCTCGGTCGCGACGCCGTGGCGCGGTCCCATCAGCATCATCTGCGCCTGGGCGAGCGAGTCGCGGATCTGGTCGGCCGTGAAAGGCTTGAGCAGATAATCCTGGATGCCGCTGTTGAGCAGCTCGCGATAGAGGCGGACATCGTTGGCGGTACCCGCGGCGATCACGATCGTGCCCGGCTCGCACACCTCGGCGAGCGCGTTGACGTCGCCCAGCGGGTCGATCGACTCGCTCAGGTCCACGAACAATATCGTCGGGCTCGCCGACACCGACAGCGACTGGATCGCCGCGCGCAGGCCTCCCTTGTTGACCGATTCGGGCGCCCAGCCCAGCTCGAAGACGAGCGGCTTGAGCAGTTCGGAACTGATGTCGTCGGTGACGAAGGCCGCGAACGGGTTGCGCGACTGCTGCTGCTTCGCGTTGAAGGGCGCGTTCATCAATTGCCTCCCTTCGTGGATTCGATCTTCATTCCGTTCTTCGCGGTGGGATCGGCGTTGCGCCAGACGCGGATCGCCTTGGCGGCGGTCTCGGCGTCGGAACCGCGCCTGTCCTGGCCGCGCACCAGATCCTCGGGGTCGGCAACCATCGCGGCGAGGGTCGAATTGATCGCGCAGCCATAGTTGGACGAGGAGGCCGCCGTGAAGTTGGGTTGCGACGATTGGCTGAAATCGGGGCAGCCCGGAACGCTGGCGCTCGATCGGCTGACGACGATGCGGACCTGGCCCGGCGCGATCGCGCCTTCGGTCACCGGAGGGCGCGTGCCGAGGAACAGGCCGTAGCTTTCGACGATCGCGGCGATCGCGGCGTTCGAGCCCCTGCCGCCCGTGCCGTCGTCGATGCCGACGCGATCGCCATAGCGCAGCCCGATCGCGTCGAGCCAATCCTGAACGCGGGCGCTTTCGACCGGATCGAGGCCGTCGCCCGACACGTCGAGCACATAGTTGCTGCGCTGGACGACCGGTTGATGGACCGATTCGACCGTGCGGTTGTAGCGATCGGCTTGCGCCATGCCGAGCGGCAGGACGAGCGCGCCAGCCAGCGGCAGCAGTGCCGCGCGGGCCGAGAGGAATGCAGCCACCATCGTCAACCTCTCATCGGTCGAGCGAGAAGCCGGCATCGGGGACCGACGCGGCGCTCGATTTGGACGGGACGCCCGGCCCGCGCCCGGGGGCGATCGTCCTGGGCGGGGCGGGGAGGGGTACCGGGCTCTTGTCGCCCGACGTGCCCATGAAGGTCTGGCCAGCGATGATCCGCTCGCCATCGGTGGGCGCACGCAGGCCGGCGGTCGGCATGGCGATCTGGCCCGGCGACACCGCCTTCACCAGGTAGGGCGTGACCACGATCATCAGCTCGGTCTCGTTGCGCTTGAACGCGTTCGAGCGGAACAGCGTGCCCAATATCGGCAGGTCGCCGAGGAAGGGCGCCTTGTCGACCGAACTATTCTGCCCGTTCGACATCAGCCCGCCGATCATGAAGGCCTGGCCCGAGCCCAGCTCGACCGTCGTCTCCGCGCGGCGTGTGACGATGCCCGGGATGGTATAGCCGTTGAGACGCACCGAACCGGCATCGGTGAGCTGCGAGACTTCCGGGCGCACCCGGATCGAGATGCGTCCGTCGCTCAGCACGGTGGGCGTGAACGCCAGGCTGACGCCATATTGCTTGAACTCGACCGAGACGGTGCCGAAGCCCTGCGAGATCGGGATCGGAATCTCCCCGCCCGCCAGGAAGCTGGCGGTCTCGCCCGAGATCGCGGTCAGATTGGGTTCGGCGAGCGTCGTGACCAGGCCGTCATTCTCGGCCAGATCGAGCGTCGCCAGCAGGTCCATGCCGAGCGCGTGCCCGGCGAAGCCCAGCGTGGTGGCGGTCGTCGAATTGTTGATCGTATATTGCGGCACGCCGATCAGCGTCTGCCCGGTGTTCGGGTTGACGAAATCCTTGATCGTGCCGGGATTCCCCTGGCCGATACCGAACAGGAAGCCGCCCGTCGTGTCGCGGCTCAGCAGGTTCACGCCGATATTCTTCGCGAATGCGCGGCTGACCTCGGCGATCTTGACGTGAAGACTGACCTGCAGCGGCACGGACGATTTGAGCCGGTTGACGACCTGGGTCTCCTTGCCGACGAACTGCTCGACCAGCTTCTGCGCCTCTTCGATATCGCTCGGCGAGACGACGGTGCCGGTCAGCAGGACGATGCCGTTCATCGTGGTCGCGGTGATCGCGGCCTCGGGCATGGCGAGCTTCAGCATAGTGTCGACGCTGGCGATGTTGCTGCCGACCCTGACGATCGACGACCAGACGACGTTGCCGGCCTTGTCGGTCGCATAGACCGCCGTCTCGCCCGCACCCTTGCCGAACAGGTAGAGCTGGGTGGTCGAGCGGACCTGGACGTCCGCGATCTTGTCGTCGGCGACGAACAGGTCGCTGATCGGCCGGTCCAGGGCGATCATTTGCCCCGATCCGATCGACAGGGTGGTCGTCTCGGACGGCGTGCCGATCGTCGCGGTGCGGACGGCGCCGGCCGCGGTGCGGACGGGCGCCGCGCGGCGCGAGGGCTGGGCGGCCGCGACCGCCGCGACCGGGGCCAGCGCGACCGCGACGATCAGCGCTCCGCCGAGAAACGGTTTCATGTCCGGACGCATCCTATTTCGCTCCCACCGTGCTGACGGTGACCAAGTTGCCGCGCGCGACCCGGACGATCGGACCGGTCGGGACGGCGGGGGCGCTGGCGGCCGGGGCGGCGTCGCCGGAGGTCCTGGCGGGAACGGTCGACCGCTGGTAGCGCGACACGTCCGATCCGACCGTGGTGGTGGTGTTGGTGTCGATCGGCCGCGAGGCGATCTCGAGCAGCATCTGGCGCTCGGCCCTGGGATCGGCCTGGGCGGGTAGCTTGATATCGCCATTGGCGATCCGCTCCTCCAGCTCGGCCTTGTCGTCGGCGATCGAGCGGAGCGCGAGCGACAGCTGCCCGATCGTCTGCGCGACCGCGATCTTCTCGGCGATCTTCGGGGTCGCCTCCAGCGTGACGTTGGAGGTGTTGGCGACCACCGTCTTGCCCTCCTCGTCGACCGTCTTGTCGGTGCGCTGGTCGGCGGCGAGCACCCGGATGTTGCGGATGATGGTCTCGGCGGCCTTGAGCGGCGGGCCGTCGCCGCCGCCCGGGACCTCCTGGGTCAGCATCAGGTCGACCCGGTCTCCGGGAAAGACGAAGCCCGCGACGCCCGACTGGGCGGAGACCGAGATGGTCACGGCGCGCATGCCGGGGCCCAGCGCGGCGGCGAGGAAGCCGCGATCGCCGGGCTTCACCAGCGCGCCCTGGGTGACCGGCGCGCCGGCGGTGACGGCGTAGCGGACGACCGAGCCGTTGAGGCTGGCGAGATCGCTTTCGCCCTTGATGAAATAGGTCTTGCTGACGAGTTCGGCCGGCCAGCGCTGGTAGCGGAAGCTTTCCGGCCCGATGATCGTGCCGACGGGCAGCGGACGGACCGCCACGGCGACCTCGGGGCCGCTCGGCTGCGGCGCTGCGGCGGCGGGGGCTGCCTCGGCCTTGCTGTTGCCGCCGAACATGCTGCGGGCGACGACGGCCGAGATGCCCGCCATGACGAGGGCCATGATCAGCAGCAGCAGCTTTCTTGCATCCATGGTCTCAGACCCACCTTCGCCCGATCGGGGCTTGAAGAAAAAGCGCGGTCCGGAAGTGGACCCGGCATCGCTATGCGACAGACGTGGTTAACAAGCCGTTTGCGATGACCCAGAGCCCGCCGATTGCGATCGCGACGCCATAGGGGACTTCGGGCCGGTCGGCGTTCGGGCGCCAGCGCTGGCGAACCAGCAGGCCGATGGTGATCGCGCCCCCCGCCAAGGCCATCACCGTGAGCATCACGATCAGCGCGCCGAAGGGCAGCCACAGCGCGAGCGCACCGATCATCTTGACGTCGCCCCCGCCCATCATGCGCAGCATGAAGAGCACCGCGAACAGCCCGAAGATGACCAGCGCCACGCCGATACGGAGCACGACGTCGGGCCACAGCGCCTCGCCTGCGATCCACCAGAAGGCGATGGCGAGCAGGGCGATCGCGGCGTTCAGTTCGTTGGAGATCGTTCGCGTCCGGATGTCGGTCCACGCCGCCATCAGCAGCAGCACCGCCAGGAGGATGCCGAACAGGTCGGGAAGTTGAATGGACATGGTTAAGCAGGCTAGACGGCGGCTCTTACCAAAACCTAAACGCGTTCCATGAACGAAGCGAACATCACGGCCGATATCGCCATCGTCGGTGCCGGCATGGCGGGCGCCAGTCTGGCCGCCGAGATCGGCGACGCAGCGCGCGTCGTGCTGATCGAGGGCGAGGCGCAACCCGGCTATCACAGCACGGGCCGGTCGGCCGCCTTCTGGTCGGAAACCTATGGTGGGCCGGCGGTGCAGCCGCTCACCAGCGCGTCCTTCGCCTATCTCGAGGACCATGGCTTTCTGGGGGACCGCGGCGAGATCCATATCGCTCGGGCGGAAGACAGGGCGACGATCGATGCGATGGGTTCGGCCTTCGGCGGCAGTGTCCGGCTCGACCGGCTGTCGGCGGAGGCCCTGAGGGCCCGCGTGCCCGGTCTTCGTGCCGGCTTCGTCGGGGGGCTCGACGAGCCGACCTGTCGCGACATCGACGTGGCGGGCCTCCATGCCCATTACCTCGCCCGCGCGAAGCGGGCGGGGTGCATGCTGCTGACCGACGCCCGCGTCCTCGCCGTCCGGCGCGAAGCGGGCGAGTGGCGCCTGGCGACGCCTGCCGGAGAGGTCCGGGCGCGCCTGCTGGTCAACGCCGCCGGCGCCTGGGCGGACGAGCTGGCCCGGCTGGCCGGGGCTGCCCCGATCGGGATCCAGCCCTATCGCCGGACGGTGGTCCAGTTGCAGGTCGATCCGCCAGCACCGGCCACGCTGCCATTGGTGATGGACGCGGCCGGCGGCTTCTACTTCAAGCCCGAGGCGGGGGGACGCATCTGGCTGTCGCCGCATGACGAGACGCCGTGTCTGCCCTGCGATGCCGCGCCCGACGAACTCGACGTCGCCACCGCGATCGATCGGCTCGAGCGGGTCGTCGACTGGCGGGTCGTGCGGCGGGAGCGGGCCTGGGCGGGGCTGCGCAGTTTCGCCCCCGATCGCGCGCCGGTCTATGGCTTCGACGGCCGGGTGGAAGGTTTCTTCTGGTTTGCGGGGCAGGGAGGCTTCGGCATCCAGACCGCCCCGGCCGCCGCGATGATCGGCGCCGCGCTGCTGTTGGGGAAGCAAGCCCCCGCTTCGGTGCGGGCGATCGATCCGGACGCTTACCGGCCGACCCGGTTCGGCGGCTGACGAAAGGGTCGGACCAACGGATGAGGCGGCGAAGCCTTTCCTTCCGCCGCATCGAGTTTCAGCGCGTCGTCAAGCCTCCAGCGGTGCAACGCTTCCGTAAGAAACTGAACGGCAATCATATTTTTGGCTTAGACTATCGTATTACGCAATATTCCCGTCATGGACTCAGCCTAGCTTAACCATAAGAGGGTCTGGCTATCGGACAGGTCGGTAAGGGTTGTGTCGTCGTGGGGATCTACATCAAGGGACTGGATTTCTATCCGGCGATGGTCAGCCGGAAAGGCGGGCTTTTCCAGGCCGATTTCGTCGACATCCCCGACTGCCGCGCCTATGGCGCCACCGCGATCGAGGTCGAGATCAATGCCCGCCATGCGCTGGGCGTCCATATGGTGACCCTGGGCCGTTACGGCCGCGCCCTGCCGACCCCTTCCGTCGTCAGCGACCAGGGAGCCGCCGAGGGCCATTACCTCGTCTATATCGAGGGACCCGAGCGGATCGGTGCGGACCGCCTCGAGCGCCAGGCCGCCTGAGCGGTTTGCGGTCGGGTCAGGCGGTGACCCGGATCACCGGCGTCTCGGACAACACGGTCAGATGTCCCTGCCGCGCGGCGATGGTCCGATGGACGTCGATCTCCTCATACATCAGAAAGCTCTGCAACCTTTCCAGCAGGAAACCGCCGCTTCTGCGCTGAAGGCCCTCGCGCTTCTCATGGAAATTGTCCGCGAAATGGCTCCATACGGTCTTCATGATCGCCATATGCCGCAGGAAGATCCCGATCTGGTGCAGGCCCAGCGACGAGGATGGATACAGAATGCCGCAATTTATGAAATTCCTGCAGCGGCGATCGTCGAAATGACCGCTGCCCCGCAGGGAGATCACGAAGGCGGCGAAATCCTCGGTCAGGTGGAAGCGCGCATAATTACGGGCGATCGACTGGATTTTCAAAGCCGGGACGGTGAGAAGCCTACCGTCAAGCGCGGCCAGGTCCTCCGGCGAGGGGAATAGGCCGTCCGCCTCCTCCGCCGGGCTGGCACAGGCATAGGGCATGTTGGAAGCCGTCTGGGCACCCCGCTTCAGCGCTACGAATTTCCGATATTGGAACATGTAGAAATAGTCGTCTGGCGGGCTGTCCTTCAGAAGCTCGCCGAGCGCGAAGAGCTGGGTGAATTCCGACAGGACCGAGCCGTGATATTTGTCGCCGAGGGCGTCGTCCGGCACGATCATCTGGTTCAGGCCGTCGAATCTGTTCGGCGATATGTGCAGATAATCGCAGCGTGGCGTGAAGGCCGGCGGCTTGTGGCCGATGCAGTAGAATTGGGGTGACCGACCGCTCATGGAATGTCCCGACATGATGGTTCCTTCGCCTTGCCGTCGGTCTTAGAAGGTCAGCAAGCGGTCGTCATCGAGCGCCGCCAGAAGGCCGATCGGGCCCTGCGCCTCGATCCGGCGATCGAGCCCGCCGAGGGCGAGGCCGGCCAGCGCCAGTCCGCTCTGGCACACGGTGATCGCCACGCCCAGGTCGAGCGCGTCGTCGAGCAGTTGCGCCAGCGTCGGCAAGCCGGCCGCGCTGCGCGCGGGATCGGCGGGGGCCGCGATCGGCGGGCCGAGCAGCGCCACCGCGCCTTCGTGGAGATGGAGGCGAACCGCCATGCCCGTCGCCGCGCCCGCCGCCGCGAAGCTCAGCGCGGCGTGGAAGCGCTCGGCATCGCCAGCCGCGACGAGGATCGTCAGCCCGCGCATCCGCATCCCGGATCCTTGGGCACCGTGATCGTGCGGAACCGGAAGGCGAGGGCGTCGACCAGCAGCAGCCGGCCGGCCGGATCGTCGCCGAACCCGGTGATCGCGCGGATCGCCTCCATCGCCGCCAGACTGCCCATCACCCCGGTCAAAGCGCCGAGCACGCCTTGGTCCGCGCAGCTGACGTCGGCCTGTCCGGGATCGTCGCCGACAAGGCAGCGATAGCAGGGCCTGTCTGCTTCCCAGCCGCGCCATACGCCCAGCTGCCCGTCGAACTGGCCGACCGCTGCCGAGACGAGCGCGATGCGCAGTCGGGTCGAAGCGTCGGAAATGGCGAGGCGGGTGGCGAAGTTGTCGCATCCGTCGAGAACCAGTGCGGCACCGGCCAGCAGCTGCCCGGCGGTGTCCGCGTCGATCCGCACCGTGACCGGCTCGACGGTCACGTCCGGGTTGGTAGCCGCGACCCTCTCGGCCGCGACCTCGGCCTTGGGGCGGCCGATGTCGGCGGTGCCGAACAGGGTCTGGCGCTGGAGGTTCGAGAGGTCGACGACGTCATCGTCGATGACCCGCAACCGGCCGATGCCCGCCGCCGCGAGATACTGGATCGCGGGGGATCCGATCCCGCCGGCGCCGATCACCGCCACCGTCGCGCCCAGCAGCGCCTGCTGCCCGGCGCCGCCGATCTCCCTGAGGATGATGTGGCGGGCGTAGCGATCGAGCTGTTGGTCGGTCAGGGACATTATCCGCATCCACACCCAGTCGTCATGCCAGCGGAGGCTGGCATCTCACAGATGAACGATCAGCGCCTCTCCCGCGACCCCGGCCTTCGCCGGGGCGACGTGAAAAAGCTATCGCCCGGTCGATCCGAAGCCGCCGGTGCCCCGCACGGTCTCGTCGAGGTCGTCGACCTCCGCGAAGGTCGCGCGCTGGACGGCTGCGGGGACGAGCTGGGCGATGCGCTCGCCGCGCTTCACTTCGAACGCCTCGGCGCCGAGATTGGCAAGGATCACCCGCACTTCGCCGCGATAGTCGGCGTCGATCGTGCCCGGCGTGTTGAGGCAGGTGATGCCGTGCTTGAGCGCGAGGCCGGAGCGCGGGCGGACCTGCACCTCATAGCCTTCGGGGATCGCGATCGCGAAGCCGGTGGCGACGGCATGGCGCGCGCCGGGCGCGAGGGTCACGTCTTCCGCCGCGACCACGTCGAGCCCGGCGGCGTGGGCGGTCGCATAGGCCGGCAGCGGCAGGCCGGCGCCATGATCGAGGCGCTTCAGGCTGATCGAAATCTCAGGCGAACTCATCGGCGATCCTTGTGGCGAGGCGGTCGGCGACCTGGGCCTTGGGCAGGGTTTCCCAGCTTTCGACGCCGGTGCGGGTGACGATATGGATGCTGTTGCTGTCGCCGCCCATCACGTCTCCGGAAACATCGTTGGCGACGATCCAGTCGGCGTCCTTGCGTTCGCGCTTGGCGACGGCATGGTCGACCACCTTCTCGGTCTCGGCGGCGAAGCCGATCAGCAGGCGGGGGCGGCGCGGGCTCTTCGCGAGACCGGCGAGGATGTCGGGATTCTCGGCCAGCGCCAGCGTCGGCGCCGCTCCCGATCCATCCTTCTTGATCTTCTGTCCAGCCGAGCTTTCGGCGCGCCAGTCGGCCACCGCCGCGACCATTACCGCGACATCGGCGGGCAGGGCGGCCTCGACCGCGGCTGCCATCTCACGCGCGCTCTCGACGTCGACCCGGTGGACGCCGGCCGGGGTCGGCAGGGATACGGGCCCCGACACCAGGGTCACCCGCGCCCCGCGCGCGGCCAGCGCCTCGGCGATAGCGTAGCCCTGCTTCCCCGAGGAACGGTTGGCGATGTAGCGGACCGGGTCGATCGGTTCGTGGGTGGGACCCGCCGTCACGAGCACATGTCGGCCGGCGAGCGCGCCGCCCTTGATGCCGGGTGCGGCTGCGAGGCGCGGGCGGTCCAGAAGCTTCTCGATCTCGCCCCAGATGAAGGGTGGCTCGGGCAGGCGGCCGGGGCCGAACTCGCCGCAGGCCATCGCCCCCTCGTCGGGATCGAGGATCGTCGCGCCGTCCTCGCGCAGCCGGGCGACGTTGCGCTGGGTTGCGGGGTGCAGCCACATGCGGACGTTCATCGCCGGCGCCGCGAGCACCGGCTTGTCGGTGGCGAGCAGCAGCGTGGTCGCGAGATCGTCGGCGATGCCGGCGGCCATCTTGGCCATCAGGTCGGCGGTGGCGGGGCAGACGACGACCAGGTCGGCTTCACGGCTGAGCTGGATATGCCCCATCTCGGTCTCGTTCTTGAGGTCCCACAGGCTGGTGTGGACCTCCTGCTCGCTGAGCGCTGCGAGGCTCATCGGCGTCACGAAATGCCGGGCCCCCTCGGTCAGCACGCAGCGCACGCTGCCACCGCCCTTGCGGATCAGCCGCACCAGCTCGCACGCCTTGTAGGCCGCGATGCCGCCGCCGATGATGAGGAGAATGCGGGGAGCGATCATGAGGTCAATCGCGCCAGCTCGACGCGGCAGGCGTCGGCGAGAATGTCGCGATCCGTGCCAAGGACGTGCGCCTTCAGGCGAGCAAGGGCCTCGGTCCGGGTCATGAGGCTATGATAGTAGCAGCGTCGCCGCGATGCCAGCCGCCGCGGCCGCCAGCGCAACCGCCGCATAGCGCCAGCCCGTGTTGATGCGGATGACCTGTACCTCGCGCAGGGGCGGCGGGGGCGGGGCGGCGCCGGGCGCGGGGAACTGCGCCTCGATCCGGCGGATCAGGTCGGGCAGGCCGGCCAGCGTGCGGACGTCGTCGACGATGCGGTCGGCCAGCCAGGACTCGGGTCCCAGTTCGGAACGGATCCATTCCTTCACGAACGGCCCCGACGTCTCCCACATGTTGAGGTCCGGATCGAGGCCGGTCGCGACGCCTTCGACCATCACCATCGTCTTCTGGAGCAGCAGCAGGTGCGGTTGGGTCTGCATGTCGAAATCGCGGGTTATCGCGAACAGGCCGTCGAGCATCTGGCCGATCGAGATGTCCTTGGCGGGCAGGCCGCGGATCGGCTCGCCGACGGCGCGCAGCGCGGTGGTGAACTCGCCGATATTATGGTGCGGCGGGACATAGCCCGCCTCGAAATGGATCTCGGCGACGCGCTTGTAGTTGCCGGTGATCAGCCCGTGCAGGATTTCGGCCAGCCATACCCGCGCGCGCCGGTCGATCCGGCCCATGATGCCGAAGTCGATCGCCGCGATACGCCCGTCGGGCAGCGCGAACAGATTGCCCTGGTGGAGGTCGGCATGGAAAAAACCGTCGGCGATCGCCTGCCGCAGGAAGGCCTGGACCAGCAGCGCGGCGAGCGCCTTGCCGTCGTGGCCCGCCTGGAGCAGCGCGGACCGGTCGGCCAGCTTGACCCCGTCGATCCACTCCATCGTCATCACGCGACGCGCGGTGCGGCTCCAGTCGATGGCGGGAACGACGAAGCCCGGCACCGCCGCCATGTTCTCGGCCAGCTCGGATGCCGAAGCGGCCTCGCGGCGCAGGTCCAGCTCGCGCGCGGTCCACTGGCGGAAGGTGGCGATGACGAGCCGGGGCCGGAGCCGCGACAGCTCGCCGCCCATCATCTCGGCATGGGCGGCGGCCCATTCGTAGGTCTCGATCGCGCGGGCGAACTCCTCCTCGATACCGGGACGGAGCACCTTGACCGCGACGATGCGGCCGTCGGTCGTCACGGCGCGGTGGACCTGGGCGATCGAGGCGGCGCCGACCGGAACCTCCTCGAACGAGGTGAAGATCGTTTCGATCGACTTGCCCAGGCTCTGCTCGACCGCAGCGCGGATCGCGGGGAAAGGGGCGGGCGGAATGGCGTCCTGCAGACGGAACAGCTCCTTCGCAGCCTGTTCGCCAACGAGGTCCGGCCGGGTCGCCAGCGCCTGGCCCAGCTTGATCGCGGCGGGGCCGATCGCCTCGAACGCATCGGCATAGGCCGGCTGATCCGGCACGCGCGCACCGATGCTCAGCAGCTTGATCACGCGGCGCAGCGAGGGCGGGGTCAGCGGATCGCGCTCGATGCCGCGCAGCGCGCCGTGGCGGGCGAGCGTGCGGCCCCAGCGGAGCAGCCGCCAGATATGGACGAAGCTGGGGGTCAAATCTTCCAGCCGCTATGGATGGCGACCAGGCCGCCGAGCATCGGCTCGACCTTCGCCTGGACGAAGCCGGTGGCGGCGATTTCGGCCTTGAAGGCGTCCATCGTCGGGAAGCGGCGGATCGATTCGATCAGGTAGCGATAGCTCTCCTCGTCGCCCGCCAGCATCCTGCCGAGCTTGGGGACGAGCCGGTGCGAATAGGCGTCATAGGCTTCCTTGAAGCCCGGCCACAGCGTCGTCGAGAATTCGAGGCAGTAGAAGCGCCCGCCGCGCTTCAGCACGCGATAGGCCTCGGCGAGCGCCTGGGCGCGGTGGGTGACGTTGCGGATGCCGAAGGCGATCGTATAGGCATCGAAGCGGTTGCTCTCGAACGTCAGGGTCTCGGCGTTCTGCTCGGACCAGGAGAGGCCCTCGATCCGCTTCTTGGCGGCCCGTTCCTTGCCGACCTCCAGCATCGCCGCGTTGATGTCGGACACCATGACGCTCGCACCCGACCGGGCGAGACGGAAGGCGATGTCGCCGGTGCCGCCCGCCATGTCGAGGATCGCCTCTCCCGTGCGCGGTTTCACCCGCCGGACGAAACGGTCCTTCCACAGCCGGTGCATGCCGCCCGACATGGCGTCGTTCATCAGGTCGTAGCGGCTCGCGACGCTGCGGAAGACCTCGCCGACTTTGGCGGTCTTCTCGTCGGGGGAGACGTCGGTGTAGCCGAAGGATACGGTTTCGCTCATGGGCGACGCTCTAGCGATAGCTTGAGCAGGTCGCAAATCGAGTTTCCTACCCGGTCTTCGTCATCCCGGCTTCCGCCGGCGTGGCGGCTGGTCTAGGTCGAAGCCATGCCCGAGCTTCCCGAAGTTGAAACCACCGTTCGCGGCCTGAGGCCAGCGCTCGAAGGGCGCCGGCTGACCCGGGTCGAGACCCGCCGCGCCGACCTGCGCCGCGCCTTTCCGGTCGACCTGCGCCAGCGGATGACCGGAGCGACTGTCACCGGCCTCGGCCGCCGTGCGAAATATGGCCTGATCGAGACCGATCGCGGCGACGTGATGATCTTCCATCTCGGCATGTCGGGCCGGTGGCGGATCGACCCCAGCGAGATCGGCACGCACGACCATCTCGTCCTGGAGACCGACGAGGGGCGTACCCTGGCGCTGTGCGATCCGCGCCGCTTCGGGTCGGTCGACCTGGTCCGGCAGGACGCGCTGGCCGATTTTCCCCCGTTCAAGGCGCTGGGACCGGAGCCGCTCGGTCCCGATCTCACCGCCGCCTATCTCGCCAAGGCGCTCGAAGGACGGGTCGCGACGATCAAGGCGATGCTGCTCGACCAGCGGATCGTCGCAGGCCTCGGCAACATCTATGTGTGCGAGGCGCTCCACATGACCGGCATCGCGCCCGACGCCATGGCGGGCCGGATCGCGAGGGGCCGGCTCGAACGGCTGGTCGATTCGATTCGGCGGGTCCTGACCGCCGCCATCGAGGCGGGCGGCTCCACGCTGCGCGATTATGCCCGGCCCGACGGCGAACTCGGCTATTTCGCCAAGCAGTGGCTCGTCTATGGCCGGGCGGGGGAAACCTGCCATTGCGGCACCGTGATCGGGCGCCGGGTCGATGGCGGCCGGTCGACCTTCTACTGCCCCAAGTGCCAGAAATAGGGCGATTTGGAGGTTGACCATAAAGGCTGGCCTGTGTATTGGCGCGGCCTTCCGGCGGGGATCTTGTCCCGGCCGTTCCGTCATTATAGCTAGGATTTGAACGAGCATGGCGAATACGCCGCAGGCAAAGAAGCGCATCCGTCGCAACGACCGTCGCGCCGAGATCAACGGTGCCCGGGTCAGCCGGATCCGCACCTTCGTGAAGAAGGTCGAGGCTGCGCTCGCCGCCGGTGACAAGACCGCCGCCGCTGCCGCGCTGGTCGCTGCCCAGCCGGAACTCTTCCGGGGCGTCTCGAAGGGCGTCGTTCACAAGAACACCGCTGCCCGCAAGTTCTCGCGTCTCACGAAGCGCGTCTCCGCGCTGGGCTGAGCCGCAAAGGCTTGCATGACAAAAGGCCCGCCGGCAGCGATGCCGGCGGGCCTTTTGTCATGTCGACGTCACGGAACCGTAACTCTCGGATTTAACTTGATTCGTTATCAGAAGCGACTGTAACTGACTGTAAAACAGGGATAAAATTTTTTTCGGAGCGGGAGGCCCGGCTTACCGAGTGTCAAGCCTTATTGCGGTCCGATGACGAAATTGATGCTCTTGATCCCTGTCGCGGCTTCTCCCTAGAGTGGCTTTCACGGCCGGAGCGCGATTCTGTCGCACCGGCATCATTATGATTTTGCGGTGGGTGCTCCGGGACGATGGTTCCGGAAACGGGGGAGGGCTTTGCCCCTCAGACGGACCTGAGCGGGAGGACGGAACCATCCGTCCGGGAAGGAAGCGGTGTGTCTGAAAACGTTGGCGGAGCGGGCATGAACAACGGCCCGGCGGTCAATGCCGGGATCGATGCCGCGCTCGCGCAGGCGTGGGAGACCATTCGCGCCGGCCTGCGCCGCAGCATCGGCGTCCGCACCTTCGACGGCTGGCTCAAGCCGCTGACTCTCGGCGATTGCGATCTCGCCTCGGGCACGCTCAAGCTCGTCGCGCCCAGCGAGTTCATGGCCAACTGGGCAACGACCCATTTCGTCGACCATCTGCTTCAGGGCTGGCGCGCGCTGCTGCCCCAGGTCCGCCATGTATCGATCGTGTCGGCGTCGGGCAGCGAGCGCCCGGCGCTGTTCTCGGGCGCCGCCACCGCGGTGCCGGTGGAAGCGGTGACGGAAGCCGCGGCCCCGGCGGCCGACGACGGCGTCCGTTGCGGCACCCCGCTCGAAGCCCGCTACACGTTCGACAGCTTCGTCGTCGGCAAGGCGAACGAGGTCGCGTACAATGCCGCGCGCACCTTGGCCGAGGGCGGCAAGCTCGTCTTCAACCCGCTCTTCCTCCATGGCGGCACCGGCCTGGGCAAGACCCATCTGATGCACGCGATCGGCCACGAACATCTGGCACGGCACCCGGGCGCGAAGGTCGTCTACATGTCGGCCGAGAAGTTCATGTTCGAGTTTGTCGCGGCGATGCGCGCCAAGGACACGTTCAGCTTCAAGCAGCGGCTGCGCGCGGCCGACGTGCTGATGATCGACGACGTCCAGTTCATCGCCGGCAAGGAATCGACCCAGGAAGAATTTTTCCACACGATGAACGAGCTGATCTCGGCGGGTCGTCGCCTGGTAATCAGCGCGGACCGCTCGCCGCAGGATCTCGACGGAATAGAGAGCCGCATCCTGTCGCGCCTGTCCTGGGGCCTCGTCGCCGACGTCAATCCGGCCGATTTCGAGCTTCGCCTCAACATCCTGATGCGCAAGCTCCAGGGCATGCCGCAGGCGCAGGTGCCGCAGGACGTCGTCATGTTCCTCGCACGCCGGATCAGCGCCAATGTCCGCGAGCTGGAAGGCGCGCTCAACCGGGTCGTCGCCTATGCGGCGCTGTCGGGCAAGCCGGTCGACATCGATTTCACCCAGGCGACCCTCGCCGACATCCTGCGCGCCAACCAGCGCCGGGTGACGATCGACGAGATCCAGCGCAAGGTTTCCGATCATTACCGCATCCGCCAGGCAGAGATGTCGAGCGCGCGCCGCGCCCGCGAGGTCGCCCGGCCGCGCCAGGTGGCGATGTACCTCGCCAAGCAGCTCACCCCCCGCTCGCTGCCCGAGATCGGCCGCCGCTTCGGCGGGCGCGATCACACGACCGTCATCCATGCGGTCAAGCAGATCGAGAAGCTGCGCCAGACCGACGCCGAACTCGACGCCGACGTCCGCCTGCTGATCCGCCAGCTCGAGGGCTGAGCGGCTCCTTCATCATGGCGGCGCAGGCCCGCGTCGTCGTGACGGGCAAGGGCGAGCTCTCGCTCGGCCAGAAAAGCGAGAAGCCGCCTTTCCCCGGATGACGCAAGGGCCGGATCGCCCTACATGGGGCGCATGTCGGCCCCGCTCTACAACACGCAGATTCTTCGCCTCGCGACCAATATCCCCCACCAGGCCCGCCTTGCCGGTCCGCAGGCGACCGTTTCGAAACGATCGCCGATCTGCGGTAGCCGGGTGACGGTCGATGTGGCGATGGATGGCGAGGGTCGCGTCGCGGCGCTGGGGCAGGAGGTGCGCGCCTGTGCGCTCGGGCAGGCGTCGGCGGCGCTGATGGGCGGGCATGCGAT
The DNA here is from genome assembly GCF_001428605.1 of Sphingomonas sp. Root720. Classification (GTDB taxonomy): domain Bacteria; phylum Pseudomonadota; class Alphaproteobacteria; order Sphingomonadales; family Sphingomonadaceae; genus Rhizorhabdus. The sequence goes on along the minus strand of NZ_LMID01000011.1, from coordinate 381,597 downwards.
CGGTCGCAGTCCGGCTGAGCTGGCGGCGGCGCGCGATGCGCTGGCCGCCTTCCTCGCGGGCGAGCGCGACGATCCCGGCGACTGGCCCGGCCTCGAGATTTTCCTCCCGGCCCGGCCGCATGCCGCGCGCCACCCGTCGATCCGGCTCGCTTTCGAAGCGGTCGCCGAGGCGGCGGCGCAGGCGCTGGCGGAGCCGGTGCGTTGAGCGAGGCGGCGGATCCTTTGCTGCTGCGCGACGGCGTGCTGCTGCTCGGCGCGGCGATCGTCTCGGTCCTGATCTTCCGGCGGCTCGGGCTCGGCGCCACGCTCGGCTATCTCGTCGCCGGCGCAGCGATCGGCCCGCAGGGGTTCGGGCTGATCGGCGACGCCGAATCGAAGCTCGGCATCGCCGAACTCGGTATCGTCCTGCTGCTGTTCCTGGTCGGCCTCGAACTCAATCCCAACCGGTTATGGCGCCTGCGCCGCGACATTTTCGGCCTCGGGCTGCTGCAGGTCGTGACATGCGGCATCGCGCTCAGTGCGGTGATCTATTTCGGTACGGCCTTCACCCCCGCGGCCGCGATCGCGCTCGGCCTGCCGCTCGCGCTATCGTCCACAGCACAGGTGCTGCCCATGCTGCGCTCGGCCGGGCGGATGAACACGCCCTCGGGCGAACGCGCCTTCTCGGTACTTCTGTTCCAGGACCTGTCGCTGATCCCGCTGATCACGATCATCGCCGCGCTGTCGCGGACGCCGCCCGCGCCCGATGCGCCGCCAGGCTGGCTGCTCGGTGTCTATACGGTCGTGGCGGTGTCCGGGCTCGTGCTCGCGGGGCGCTTCGTCATCAACCCGCTGTTCCGTCTCGTCGGCCGGCTGGGGGAACGCGAGCTGTTCGTCGCGGCGGGCCTGTTCACGGTGCTGGCCAGCGCCGCGGTGATGGAAGCGCTCCACCTGTCGACCGCGCTGGGCGCCTTCGTCGCCGGCGTGATGCTGGCCGACTCGCCCTACCGGCATGAGTTGGAGGCCGACGTAGAGCCGTTCCGGACGATCCTGCTCGGCCTGTTCTTCATCGCGGTCGGCATGCTGCTCGACCTGCACGTCATCGCCGAACGCCCGCTGTTCGTGATCGCAATGGCGATGGCCGTCGTCGCGACCAAGACGACCGTCATGTTCGGCGTCGCCAAGCTGTTCGGCGTGTCGAACCGCGGCGCGCTCGGCTTCGGCCTGCTGCTCAGCCAGGGTGGCGAGTTCGCCTTCGTCCTGTTCGCGCAGGCGAACGAGGCGCTGTTGATCCGGCCCGAGGCGGCCAGCCTGTTCGGCGCGATCGTTACCCTGTCGATGGCGACCACCCCGTTCCTGATGATGTTCGCCAACCGCTTCCTCACCCCGCCACCGACCCATGAGGAGCGCCCCGGTCCCGACGGCGGCATGAGCCCGGCGGCGATCGTCGTCGGCTATGGTCGCTTCGGCCAGACGGTCGCCCAGATGCTCATGGCCGCCGGTATCCGGGTCAGCCTGATCGACAACGAGACCGAGCAGATCGACGTCGCCGAGAAATTCGGATCGAAGGTCTTCTACGGCGACGGCACCCGGGTCGATCTGCTTCGCCAGGCGGGCGCCGATCAGGCGCGGGCGATCATCTTCTGCCTGGATGGCGACGGGCTGGGCAAGGCGCAGCTCCAGCCCGTGCTCAGCGCCTTCCCCAACGCCGCGGTGCTGGTCCGCGCCTTCGACCGGCGCCACATGATGGTGCTCGCCCGGCTCGACATAGCGGGCGCGGTGCGCGAGCTGTTCGAATCGGCGGTTGTGCTCGGCCGCGAGGCGCTCGAGGCGGTCGGGGTCAGCGACGCCAATGTCGAAAAGGTCGAGGCGGAATATCGCCGGCGCGACGGATCGCGGCTCGAGGCCCAGATCGCGGCGGGCGACCTGACCGTGCGCCGCGACATGATGTTCAACCATGATCGCAAGCTCGATCTCGAAGCCGGGGAGGATGACGACAGTGGCGCGGGGTAGGACGACCGGGGACCCGCTCGCGGCGCTGCTGGCGCTGTCGGGCGCGGTGGCGGTGATCGCGGGCGCCTATGGCGCGCACGGCGCCGGTGGAAAGGCCGCCGAATGGCTGAGCACCGGCGCACATTACCAGATGATCCACGCGGTTGCGGGCCTCGTGATCCTGGCGAAGAGCCGAGGCGCGGCCGGGCTGATGCTGCTCGGCGCGCTGATCTTCTCGGGCACGCTCTACGCAATGGCGCTGGGCGGACCGCGCTGGCTGGGCGCGGTCACCCCGCTGGGTGGCCTGGCGATGATCCTCGGCTGGGCCTGGATCGCTATCGTCTATCTGCGGGGACGCTGAGACCCGACGAAACACCGGCGTCGTGCCGGACGCGTTTCATCATCCGCCGGGACGCTGGGTCATGGCCTTCCGGCTCCCGCTGCTCCGGTTCGAGACAAGCTCCTGACCCGTCTTCGCGGCCTAGTGGACGCTGAAACAAGTTCAGCATGACGGCGAGAGAGGGCGACGCCCCGTTTCAGTCCGGCTTCTTCGGAGCGGCTGGGGCGGGGGGCGGAGCGGGCGTCGCTACCGGCTGTTCGGCGGCAGCGCCCTTCACCAGCGAATCGAGCGACGATCCGTCGAGGCCGAGCTCCTTCAACAGTCCGTCGACCACTGGTGCCTGCGCCCGATAGCGCAGCGCCGCGGCGACCGCCGACTGCGCGAGATTCTGCTCGCCGCCGGCCGAGGCGATCTCTCCGGCCGCGCCGCCGGTACCGGTCAGGCCATCGACCTGGACGATCTTGATCGAATCGATCGCTTCCATCGGCCTGGCGGCTTCGCGGATGATGTCGGGCAGCACCTTGAGCAGTTCGAGCTTGGCCTGCAGCGAGATATTCTCGGACGACAGCAGGTTGGCGGCCTCGTTGACGGCGCGCTTGCCCGCGGCCTCGACCTCGAAGCGCACGCGCGAGGCTTCGGCACGGAGCTTTTCGGCCTCGGCCTCGCCCTTGGCCGCGGCGCGCACGGCCTCGGCGCGGTCGGCGGCGGCCTGCTTCTCCGCTTCGGCCTCGACCTTGACGCCCAGCGCCTGGCGCTCGGCTTCCTTGGCGGCCTGGATCAGCTCGATCCGCTTGGCGCGCTCGGCGATCTCCGTCTCGCGCGCGGTGACCACCTGCTCCTCGGCGGCGACCGCTTCGGCCCGCGCCTTGTCGGCCTCGGCCTTCGCCTGACTTTCCTCGCGGCTCTTGTTCTGGACGGCGATCTGCTGTTCCTGCCGGGCGATCTCCAGCGACTGGGTCTGCGCGATCTTCGCCTCCTGCACCGCGCGATCGGCTTCGATCTGCGCGGCGTCGGTGAGCTGCTTGGCGGAGATGCGTGCCTGTTCGGCCTCGCGCTGCCGCTCGGACTGCTGGCGCGCGATCTCGGACATCTGCTCGGCGCGGCGCATCTCGATCTCGCGCTCCTGTTCGAGCCGGGCGAACTCGTTGTCGCGCGAGATCAGGAAGGACTGGCGCTGGGCCTCCAGATTCTTCGCCTCGATCTGGACGCGGGTGTCCTGCTCGATGTCGTTGCGCGCCTTCTTGCGCAGCTCGATCTGCTCGGTGAGCTTGGTCAGGCCTTCGGCGTCGAAGGCGTTGTTCGCGTTGAAATGCTCGATCGAGGTCTGGTCGAGACCGGTCAGAGAGACCGATTCCAGTTCGAGGCCGTTCATCGCCAGGTCGGCCGACGACACCTGCTGCACCTTCTGGACGAAATCCGAGCGCTGCTCGTGCAGCTGATTCATCGTCATCCCCGCCGCGACCGACCGCAGCGCGTCGACGAACTTGCCCTCGACCAGCTCCTTCAGATTCTCCGAGTGCATCGTCCGCATGCCCAGCGTCTGCGCCGCCATCGCGATGGCGTCGCGGTCGGGCCTTACGCGGACGTAGAACTCCGCCTTCACGTCGATGCGGAGCCGGTCGAGCGTGATCAGCGCGTCGGCATTCTTGCGCTCCACCGCCAGTCGCACCGTGTTCATGTTCACGGGCATCGCTTCGTGGAAGACGGGCAGGAGCAGCGCGCCGCCGTTCATCACCACCTTCTCCCCACCGAAGCCGGTGCGGACGAAGGCGATCTCCTTGGAGGCGCGCCGATACAGGCGGGCGATGATCAGGCCGAGGATGATCAGGGCGATGACCGCGATGCCGGGCACCAGGACGTAGATGCTCGTCGCGCTGTCGAGGAAGCCGGAACTGGTGGTGGCAGGCAGGTTGCTCATCGGTCTATCCATTGCGAGAAGGGCGGACGATCACTGGAAATGGCACGGAACACGTGGTTTTCGCGGCGAACGAGCAGGACCTCCACGCCTTCCGCGAAGCGGGCGTCGGGGCTGTCGGGCTCGACCATGACATAATGGGCCTGACCGTGGAAATCGCGGACCCGCGCCTTGGCCGGCGAGCCCTGGGCTGCGGTGCCGACGAGGATTTCGGCGTGGAGACCGACGAGCTGGTCGATCCCGATCGCGGTCGTCTCGTCCTGGGGCATGATCCGGCCGACCAGCCGGGCCATCCCGCCCGTGGCGGGAAGGGCGGCGACCCCGGCGGCGGGGATGGCGACCCAGCCGGGCAACAGCGTGCCGAGATGCGACAGTGCCAGCTGCTGGCCGACGAGCCCTATCACGCCGAAGCAGGCGAGAAAGACGACAAGCAGCATCAGCAGGGGCAGCCGGCCGAAGCCGAGCCAGCCCAGCCATTCGCCATCGGCGTCGAGGTCGAGATCGTGGCCGAACGCGCCCGATCCCAGGCCGACAGCCTCGACCAGGCCGATCAGGACCATCGTTCCCAGCGCGATCACGAATGCCAGGTTTTCGCCGGCTGCGAGCAACTCGAGCACCGATTCTCCCCTCGTTGGCCAGCCTAGCGAAGGAATGAGACGGGTCAAACCTGCGGAAAAGTCCGAAACGGCTCAGGCCGCGGCGATGCGTTCCCGCTCCAGGAAGGCTTCGACCGCGGCGAGGTCGACCTGCTTATCGAGAAAGGTCCGGCCGATCCCGTGCGCGAGCAGGAAGGGCAGGCGGCCGCCCTCCATCTTCTTGTCGTGCATCATATGCCCGACCAGCCTCGCGCCGCCGGCGTCGATTCCGGCAGCCTGGAGCGTGGCGGGCAGGCCCGCGGCCTGGATGTGCGCGCTCACCCGCCGGGCGTCCTCGACCGGGCAGAGCCCCTGGGCCGCCGAAAAGCGGAAGGCCAGCGCCATGCCCGCGGCGACCGCCTCGCCATGGAGCAGCCGGTCGGAGAAGCCGGTCTCGGCCTCCAGCGCGTGGCCGAAGGTGTGGCCGAGGTTGAGCAGGGCGCGGCGTCCGCTCGTCTCGCGCTCGTCCTCGCCGACGATGCGGGCCTTGGCGTCGACGCTCCTCGTGATCGCGATCGTCCGCGCCTGCGGGTCTCCGGCGAGCAGGGCACCACCGTTCGCCTCGCACCAGGCGAAGAAGTCGGCATCGTCGATCAGGCCATATTTGATCACCTCGGCGTAGCCCGCGCGGGTTTCGCGTGGCGGCAGCGTGTCGAGCGTGGTCGGGTCGATAAGAACATGGGCGGGCTGATAGAAGGCGCCGATCAGGTTCTTGCCGGCCTTGCTGTTGATCGCGGTCTTGCCGCCGACCGAGGAATCGACCTGGGCGAGCAAGGTGGTCGGCACCTGCACGAAGCGGCAGCCGCGCTTGAGGATCGACGCGGCGAAGCCGACGAGATCGCCGATCACGCCGCCGCCCAACGCGATCACCGTGTCGCCGCGTTCGACCCCATAGTTGAGCAGCGCGTCGGTGAGCTTCTCGAGCATCGTCCAGCTCTTGGTGGCCTCGCCTGCCGGCAGCACCTCGACGGCGCTGGCGATTCCTGCGGAGGTCAGTGAGGTTTTCAGCCTATAGAGCTGATTGGGAACGATATTTCTGTCCGTAACGACGATGAAGCGGCCGCGCGCGGCATAGCTTGCGAGCAGCTCGCCGGCCCGGTCGAGCGCGCCATTCTCTATGGTGATGTCGTAGCTGCGGTCGCCCAGCGAAACCCTTATGGTCATTACGTCAGTGCCTTGAGGATCGCATCGACCGTCGCGTCGTGCGGCAACGGCTGGCTGCGGATGTGGACCGGCGCCAGCGCATAGACGGGGTTCCGCACCGCCGCGAGCTGGCCCAGCACCTCGCGCGCGTCGCGATCCTTCAGCAGCGGACGGGTACCTTCGCGGCGTCCGACACGGTCGGCCAGCACGTCGATGTCGGCGTCGAGCCAGACGGCGATGGCGCGGTCGAGGATCAGAGCGCGGGTTTCCTCCTGCATGAAGGCGCCGCCGCCGGTCGCGATCACCTTGGGCTTGCCGTCGATCAGCCGGCCGATCACCCGGCGCTCGCCGTCGCGGAATTCCTTCTCGCCGAATCGCTCGAAAATCTCGGCTATGGTCAGCCCCGCCGCGCGCTCGATCTCCTGGTCGGCGTCGACGAAGGGAAGATGGACCCGCGCCGCGAGCCGCTTGCCGATCGTCGACTTGCCCGCGCCCATCAGCCCGATCAGGACCAGCGGACGGTCAAAATGGGGGAGATTGGGAGGCAGGCTTTGCGGCATGTCGTCGAGGGCTATACACATGGGCGCCCCCTCGGGCAAAAGCGCGTCGATTGCAACCTGCCCATCAGAACCAGGGCCCGTCCGAACCAAGGCCCGTCAGAATCAGAGGAAGTCCATGTCGCGGTTCAGCTTCATACTGTTGAGTGTCGTCATCATCATCGTCGTGGCGCTGGTGGCCCTGAGTTTCGTGAACACCGAAAAGCCGCCCGTGACGGTCGAAAAGGCGATGCTGAATGAAGCCCACGCCCAGTAAGAAGGCCATCTTCGCGCTGACGGCGGGCGCGGCGGCACTGGCCGCGGCGGCCGCCTTCGCGCAGGAATCGCTGCTGCCGCCGGGCTTCGGCAACCAACCCGGGCCTACCAACCGGCCGCAACAGGCCGCCCCGGCGCCCGTTCAGCCCGCACCCGGCTCCGCGTCTGCGGCGCCGGCCGCCGCGCCGGTTCCCGCGCTGACGCTCGACCCGACGATCTTCGCCTCGACCGAGCCCGAGGCGCCGGTCGTGCCGGCCGAGGAACTGCCGGCTTCGGCGCGGCGCTCGATCGACATGGTCGGGCCCTTCGCCGGCTTCGGCACCAATGCCTGGGGCACGACCGACGGTCGCTTCCTGTCGACCCTGATGCGCCGGCTCGATGCGCCGATCACCTCGCGCTGGGCCTCCATCACGCTGCGGCGCGCGCTGCTGACCCGGGTGGGCACCCCCGCGAACGTCTCGGCGCCCGACTGGGTGGCAGAACGCGCCTGGCTGCTGCTGCGCATGGGCGAGGCCGACGGTGCGCGGATGTTGGTCCAGGGCGTCGATGTCGATCGTTTCAACGCCAAGCTCTACGCGGTCGCCGGGCAGAGCGCGCTCGCCAATGGCGATGCGGCGGGGCTCTGCGCGCTGGCCGACGGCGGTTCGATCCGTAGCCGCGAGGCGATCTGGCCGATGGCGCGTGCGATCTGCTCAGCGCTGTCGGGCGACACTGCGATCGCCGACGTGATGATGGATCAGGCGCGGCGCCGGGCCAGCGATCCGCGAGGGATCGATATCCAGCTGGCCGAACGGATGATGGGCGTCAACGGCGCCGGCCGGCGCAGCGTCAGCGTCGAATGGACCGGGGTGAACCAGCTCACCGCGTGGCGCTTCGGCATGGCGAGCGCGCTCGGCCTGACCATCCCGGCCGATCTCTACGGCACGGTCGGTCCGCAGGTGATCGCCTGGAGCGCGCGCGCGCCGATGACGCCGCCCGCCGAACGGCTCGACGCGGCGATGACGGCGGCGCGGCTCGGGGTCTTCTCCAACTCCGCGCTCGTCGATCTCTATTCGCAGGCGGCTGACGATAGCGACGACTTCACCGGCGACACGCCCGGCGGGCGGCTGCGCATGTGCTATGTCGGCACCGACGACGGCGCCCGTCTTTCCGCGATGCGGGGCTTCTGGACGGGCGAGGGGCTGGGCGACGGCAAGCGCGTCGATCATTATGCCGGGCTGATCCTGACCGCGCGGGCGGCCGCGCGGATCGTCCCCGACAGCGAGCATGCCTCCGACGCGGCCGACCTCGTCGGATCGATGATGTCGGCGGGGCTCGATCGCAAGGCCGGTAGCTGGGCGCCGGTCGTGGCGGGCATGTCGGCCGGGAAGGGCGACGACGCCTGGGCGATCCTGGCGGTCGGCACGCCCCGGGCCGTCGTCGACATATCGGCCGACCGGCTGTCTGCGGTCGCCGACCGCTGGAGCGAGGAGAATCCGCAGAAGCTGCGCCTGCTGCTGGCTGCGCTCGCCGGGCTCGACCGGTTGGAGACCGAGCAGCAGATGCGCCTGCTGCAGGAATATCAGGTCGGGTTCGACAACCGCAGCAACTGGGGCCGGCTGCTGCTCCAGGCCGCCGACCGCAAGGAACCGGCGACCGTGGCGCTGCTCGTCGCGGTGGGGATGCAGCGATCGAGCTGGGGCGGGCTGTCCTCGGCGATGTTCGCGACGATGATCCGCGCGCTCCACGATGTCGGCCTCGACGGTGAGGCGCGGATGATCGCGGCGGAGGCGATGACGCGGCTTTGAGGGTTTTTCCCTGCCCGTTCGTTCCGAGCGAAATCGAGGGACGTGGGGCCGGTGCAACCTGTCTCGGCGTCGCTCGACACGAACGGAAGGTGGGCAGGTGAAGGATTCCGAGGCCATCTCCCAGTTCCTGGAGATGCTCGCGGCCGAGGGCGGCGCGGCGAAGAACACGCTGCTCGCCTATGGATCCGACCTGCGCGGCGCGTCCGACGTGCTCGACGGCGCGCTGGTCGATGCCGACAAGGTGGGGCTGCAGAAGCTCGGGGCCGAATGGATGGCGCTCAGCCGCACCAGCGTCGCCCGCAAGTCGTCGGTCCTGCGGCGCTTCTTCGCCTTCCTCGAGGAGGAAGGCCTTCGGCGCGACGATCCCTCCGACGCGCTGCCGCGACCCACGGTGCAGCGGGCCTTGCCGCGTGTCCTGTCGCATGGTGACATCGAGCGCCTGTTCGACACGCTGGAGGATCGCCGACGCGACCGTCATGCCGATCCGCTGACCCTCCGGCTGATCGCGCTGGTCGAGCTTCTCTACGGGTCGGGCCTGCGCGCGACCGAGCTCGTCTCGCTGCCGCGCCATGCGCTGCGCGGCGACCGGCCCTTCCTGATCCTGCGTGGCAAGGGTGGGCGCGAGCGGCTGGTGCCGATCTCCGACCGGGCGCGCATGTCGGTCGCCGACTGGGGCCAGCATGTCCCCGCCGACCAGCCCTGGCTGTTTCCGTCGGGGCGCAGCCATCTCAGCCGCGTGCGCCTGTTCCAGCTGGTCCGCGAGCTCGCCGCCGGGGCGGGCATACCGCCGCAGCGGATCAGCCCGCACGTGCTGCGCCACGCCTTCGCCACGCATCTGCTCGAGGGCGGCGCCGACCTGCGCGCGCTGCAGACGATGCTCGGCCATGCCGATATCGGCACCACGCAGATCTACACCCATGTGAACAGCGCCCATCTGGTCGAGCTGGTCAATGCGCGCCATCCGCTGATGGACGTCGCCCGGCGCCGATCGGAACCGGGGCGCGGGCAAGGCGGTTGATCCCTCCGAAGGAGAGAGGATCATGTTGCGTCTGTCATCCGTAGTGGCGGCTTCGCTGCTGCTCGCCGCCGCCGCGCCTGCCGCCGCCGATCGCGGCCCGACCCAGTCGGAGGCGGCCGCCATCGCCATCAAACTGACCGCCCAGGGCTTCAAGAGCTGGAACCGCATCGAGCTCGACCCCGACGGGCCGAAGTGGAAGGTCGACGATGCGCGCAAGCTCGACGGCAAGACCTATGACGTCCAGCTGACGGTTGGCACCTATGAGATATTGAAGATGGACGGCGACTGATTTCCAGCCCCCTCGGCCCTTGTCCGCCCGCCCGCTCTGCCATAGGTCGAGTGTCGCAATGGCATTCGGAGTGGGGGGACGATGGCGACGGACGGGATGATCGATGCGCGGCGCGACCGGCTGGTCATCTTCGCATCGACCCTGGGTACCGCCTTCGAATGGTATGACTTCTTCATCTACGGCACGCTCGCAAACATCGTCGCCGGCCATTTCTTCCCGTCCGAAAATCCCGCCGTCAGCTTCCTGATCTTCCTCGGTAGCTTCGGGGTCGGTTTCGGCATGCGGCCGCTCGGCGCGATCCTGTTCGGGGTGCTCGGCGACCGGCTGGGACGCAAATATACCTTCCTTGTGACGATCACCCTGATGGGCGTGGCCACTGCGGCGGTCGGGCTGCTGCCGACCTACGAGACGATCGGCATCGCCGCGCCGATCCTGCTCGTCCTGTGCCGGGTGCTGCAGGGACTGGCGCTGGGCGGCGAATATGGTGGTGCCGCTATCTATGTGGCCGAGCATGCACCGCGCGGCCGTCGCGGCTTCTACACCAGCTTCATCCAGTCGGGGGTCAGCGCGGGGTTGATGCTCAGCCTGTCGGTGGTGCTGGTTTCGAACCATCTGGTCGACGAGCAAGCCTTCGCTGCCTGGGGCTGGCGCATCCCCTTCCTGTTTTCGCTGGTGCTGCTCGGCGTCTCGCTGTGGGTCCGGCTCAAGCTGAAGGAAAGCCCGGTCTTCAAGGCGATGAAGGACAGGGGGGACGTCGCGACCAACCCGCTGCGGGAAAGCTTCGACAGCTGGCCCAAGATCCGGCGGATACTGCTCGCGCTGTTCGGCCTGTCGGCCGGGCTGACGGTGATCTGGTATGTCGGCCAGTTCCAGTCGCTCTATTTTCTGCAGAGCAGCCTGCGGGTCGAGGACACCGTCGCGCGCGCGCTCGTCGGGGCGGCGGCCTTCGGCGCGGTGTTCGGCTTCATCTTCTTCGGCTGGCTGTCGGACCGGATCGGGCGCCGCAAGCTGATCCTGAGCGGCTATGTCCTGAGCCTGGTCTTCCTGTTCCCGCTGTTCCACTGGATCGCGGACGCCGCCAATCCGGGCCTTGCCGCCGCGATGGAACGGGCGCCGGTCGTCGTGTCGGGCAACGACTGTCGCTACGATCCCTTCGCCGCGAAGCAGGAAACCGCCTGCGGCACGATTCTCGATGCGCTGTCCAGGAAGGGTGTCGCCTACACCAAGGTCGACGGCGCGCCCGGCGCGGTGCCCGTCGTGACGATCGGCGGCAGGCCCGTCGACGCGAGCGACGCCGACCGCCTCGAGGCCGGGCTCGCCGCAGCCGGCTATGACCTCGCCAAGGTCACCCCGTCCTTCGGCGATTCGGTGAAGATATTCCTCTGCCTGCTGGCGCTCGGCTTCTTTTCGGGCATGACCTATGGCCCCTCGGCGGCGGTGATGGTCGAGCTGTTCCCGGCGCGGGTGCGCTATACCTCGCTGTCGGTGCCCTATCACATCGGCACCGGCTATTTTGGCGGTTTCCTGCCCTTCATCAGCCAGTATATCGTCGTCAGGACCGGCGATCCGTTCGCCGGTTTCTGGTACACTTTCGTCGTCGCCGGTCTGGCTTTCCTGGTCGCCCTGATCTGGTTGCCCGAGACGGCGGGCAAAGAACTGGAATAGCGCGGCCGGGGCGGCTATCGCGCTTGGCGTGACGCCCGACGTTCTTCCCCTCCGCCTCGATCTCGATCCCGAGGCCCTCGTGGCCAACTGGCGCTGGCTCGGCGCGCGCGCGGCGGCGCCGGCCGGGGCTGCGATCAAGGCCGACGCCTATGGCCTCGGCGCGGTCGAGGTGTCGCGGCGGCTGGCCGATGCGGGATGCCGCGACTTCTTCGTCGCCACCTGGGCCGAGTCCGACGCGCTGGGATCGCTGCCCTTCGGCGCCGGCCTGTCGGTGCTGCACGGCATCCGCGAGGAGGACCTCGCGACCGCGCTCGCGTCGCGCGCCCGGCCGGTGCTCAACAGCCCGGCGATGGTGGCGCGCTGGAAGGCGGCGGCGCCCGGCCGCCCCTGCGACGTGATGGTCGACACCGGCATGAACCGGCTCGGCCTGAGCATCGCCGATGCCTGTTCGGGCCTGCTCGACGGGCTGGAGATCGACCTGCTGCTCAGCCATCTCGCCTGCGCCGACGAACCCGACAGCCCGATGAGCGAGCGCCAGCGCGCCCGCTTCGTCGAGCTGCGCGGGCGTGTGGCGGCAAAGCGCTACAGCCTCGCCAATTCGGCGGGGGCCTGTCTTGGGCCCGATTACGGCTTCGACCTGATCCGTCCCGGCCTCGGCCTTTATGGCGGCATCCCCCGTCCCGAGGCGGAGGGGCACATCGCCCGCGTCGTCCGGGTCGAGGCGCAGATCCTCCAGATCCGCGACGTGCCCGTCGGCGACACTATCGGCTATGGGGCAACCTTCATCGCGGATCGTCCGATGCGCGTGGCGATCCTCAATCTAGGCTATGCCGATGGCTATCTTCGTGTTTTCGCCGGTCATGGCGCAGCGCTGGCGGGCGAACGGCGCTGTCCGCTCCTCGGGCGCGTGTCGATGGACCTGATTGCCGTCGACATCGGCACTGCGGAGGTCGGCGAAAGCGACTGGCTGGAGATCGATTATGCGCTCGAAAGCGCCGCCGCTCGGACGGGGCTTTCGCAATATGAGTTGCTGACTGGGCTGGGCAGTCGCTATCAGCGGCGGTGGAAAGAGTAGGATGTCCGCTATCTTGCAGCCCCTTATCGGATTTTTCGCCTCGATCGGCCGGCTTTTCATCGCGGCGCTCGCCGCGATCGGCCGGGTCACCGTCTTCGCCGTGACGACGATCTCGCGCGCCGCCCGCCCGCCTTATTATCCGGCGCGGCTGTTCGAGCAGCTGATGCAGATCGGCTGGTTCTCGCTGCCCGTCGTGGGCATGACCGCGATCTTCTCGGGCGCGGCGCTGGCGCAGCAGACCTTCACCGCGGGATCGCGCTTCAACGCGACCTCGACCGTGCCGGCGATCGTCGTGCTCGGCATCGTCCGCGAACTGGGGCCGGTGCTGGTCGGCTTGATGGTCGCGGGTCGCGTCTCCTCGGCGATGGCCGCCGAACTGGGGACGATGCGCGTGACCGAGCAGCTGGATGCGCTGACCACCCTGCGCACCGATCCCTATCGCTACCTGATCGCGCCTCGCCTGTTCGCGGCACTCATCGCCATCCCGCTGATGGTGCTGGCCGCCAACGCGATCGGCATCTTCGGCGGTTATTTCGTGGCGGTCTACAAGCTCGGCTTCAACCCGATCGGCTATCTCGAGACGACCCGCCAGTTCCTCACCGCGACCGACCTGCAGATGGCGCTGGTCAAGTCCGCTTTCTTCGGCTTCTTCATTGCGCTGATGGGCTGCTATCACGGCTTCCGTGCCCAGGGCGGCGCCGCCGGCGTCGGCCGCGCCACCACCGATGCGGTGGTCTCGGCCTTCATCCTGATCCTGTTGTCGAACATGATCATCACCCTGATGGCGTTCGGCTGATGGCGGACGACTGCAAGATCGTCCTCCGGGACGTCGCCAAGGCGTTCGGCGCCAATCGCGTGCTCGACGGCGTCAACCTCGAGGTCGAACGCGGCGAATCGATGGTGATCATCGGCCAGTCGGGCAGCGGCAAGTCGGTCATGCTCAAGAGCATTCTCGGACTGATCCGGCCCGACCGCGGCGAGATTCTCGTCGACGGGCAGAACCTGACGTCGATGTCCTCGCGCGAGCTCGAAACCGCGCGCGCGAAGTTCGGCATGCTGTTCCAGGGTTCGGCGCTGTTCGATTCGCTGCCGATCTGGCGCAACGTTACCTTCGCGCTGACCCAGGGCCGGCTCCTCGACGCGACCAGGATGCGCAAGATCGCGACCGAGAATCTCGAACGCGTCGGTCTCGACGCCAAGGTTCTCGACCTGCGGCCGAGCGAGCTGTCGGGCGGCATGCAGAAGCGGGTGGCGCTCGCCCGCGCGATCGCCCCCCGCCCGGAAATCATCTTCTTCGACGAGCCGACCACCGGCCTCGACCCGATCCGCGCCGACGTGATCAACGACCTGATCGTCGAGCTGGTCGAGGAACTGGGCGTCACTGCCCTGACGATCACCCACGACATGGCGTCGGCCCGCAAGATCGCGCACCGGGTCGCCATGCTCTACCAGGGCAAGATCGTCTGGCGCGGTCCGCGCGATCGTCTGTACGACAGCGGAAACCCTTATGTGGATCAGTTCGTTCAGGGGCGAGCCGAAGGACCGATCCGCTAGATCGCTATTCGACGTTTTCGATAACTGAGAACGTTCTTTCTGATTGGATCGATCAGTCCTGTTTCGGCAGAAGGCGGCCAACCCATTCAGAGAAAGGACGATCGATGATCGGACGCACCGTTCCCAACGTTACGCTGAAGACCCGAGTGCGCGATGAAAGCGTGGGCGGGCCCAACCCCTTCCGCTGGCAGGACCTGTCGACCGGTGAACTGTTCAAGGGCCGGCGCGTCGTCGTGTTCGCGCTGCCGGGGGCCTTCACCCCGACGTGCTCGACCGAGCAGTGCCCGGCCTATGAACGCAGCTATGACGACCTCCGGGCCAAGGGGGCCGACGAGGTCTATTGCCTGTCGGTCAACGACTCCTTCGTCATGTACCAGTGGGCCAAGCAGCTCGGCATCACCAAGACGAAGATGCTGCCCGACGGTTCGGGCGACTTCACCCGGCGGATGGGCATGCTGATCAACAAGGATCATCTCGGCTTCGGCGACCGGTCCTGGCGCTATGCGATGGTGGTCGACGACGGCAAGGTCGTCGGCTGGTTCGAGGAGCCCGGCATCAACGACGATGGGGCCGACGAGGACCCCTATGGCGAAAGCGCCCCCGACAAGGTGCTCACCTGGCTCGAGGCGCATCCTGCGCGGGAACTGGCCGACGCCTGAACTTTTCCCGTCATTCCGGCGAATGCCGGGATGACGGCGAAATGGGGCAGGGCTAGCGGGTGAGCCCGATCCCCAGGCCCGCTTCGACCCGCGCGACCCAGGCCTTCACCGCCGGATAGTCGCTCAGGTCGAACCCGCCCTCATGCGCGACCCGCGTATAGGCGACCAGCGCGATGTCGGCGAGGGTGGGGGCGTCGCCGACCAGGAAGGCCCGGCCCGTCAGTTGCCCGTCGAGCAGCTTCAACGCGCCCTTGCCGCGTTCGACGATCCTGGGGTCGAGGTCGGCCACCGCCTTGCCGAGATACCGGACCTGAAAGCGGGCGACCGCGACATAAGGTTCGTGGCTATATTGTTCCCAGAACAGCCATTCGAGCATCTTCGCCCGCTGGTAGCCGTCGACGGGGATCAGCGCCGATCCTTCGGCGAGGCTCAGGATGATGGCGTTCGACTGGGCGAGGGTGCGGCCGTCCTCGTAGCGGACCAGCGGCACCTGGCCGGCCGGGTTCATCGCCAGATAGGCGTCCGTCCGGGTCGACCCGTCGAGCACGCTGGTTTCGATCCAGTCATAGCGAATCCCCAGCAGATCGGCCGTCCATTTGACCTTGAGGCAGTTGCCGGAAATCGAATCGCCATAGATTTGCATCGATCACTCTCCCGATGAGCGCTGCCGCGCGCATAACCTTTCGGAAACCGCGCGGAAACAAAGTTGACGGGATCTATCATAAAGCCCGCTTATCGACCTGCGATCGCAGGGCCTTTCGTTCGTTCGGGCGAAATCGGTCAAGTCGTTGTCACAAAGCCGTAAGCTATCGTCGAGGCGGCTGTAACAAAGATGAATCATAGGCTGCGCACGTCATCCCCACAGGAGACGAGCGATGAACGCCATCACCCGTATCGCCGCGGCGCAGGCCAGCGGTCCCGCCTTCCCGGAAGCCCGCCGCGAACGCCGCCGCTATCGCACCATCTGGGTGTCCGACATCCATTTGGGCACGCGCGGCTGCAACGCCGCCATGCTGATCGACTTCCTCGATTCGACCGACAGCGAGACGATGTACCTGGTCGGCGACATCATCGACGGCTGGCGGCTGAAGCGCAGCTGGTACTGGCCGTCGGCGCACAACGACATCGTCTGGCGCGTGATGAAGCGCGCCAAGCGCGGCACCCGCGTCGTCTTCATTCCCGGCAACCATGACGAGATGTTCCGCCAGTTCGCCGGGCTGACCTTCGGCGGCATCGAGATCCGCCGCAACGCGATCCACGAGACGGCCGACGGCCGCCGGCTGATGGTCACCCATGGCGATGAGTTCGACACGGTCGTCATGTGCCACCGCTGGCTCGCCTTCGCCGGCGATGCCGCCTATGAGCTGTTGATGCGGATGAACGTGGTGATCAACACGGTCCGCCAGTGGTTCGACCTGCCCTATTGGTCGCTGTCGAAGCACGCCAAGCACAAGGTCAAGAACGCGGTCGAGTTCATCTCGCGCTTCGAGGAAGCGGTCGCGCACGATGCCGGCGAGCGCGGCGTGGACGGCGTCGTGTGCGGCCACATCCACACCGCCGAGATTCGCCAGTTCGGCGAGATCGTCTATTATAACGACGGCGACTGGGTCGAAGGCTGCACCGCGCTGGTCGAGCATTTCGACGGCAGGATGGAGGTGCTCCACTGGGCCGACGAGATCGCCGCCCGCCGCCAGACCGCCACCGCGATGGCGGCCTGACATGCGGATCGCGATCGCGACCGATGCCTGGACACCCCAGGTCAACGGCGTCGTCCGCACCCTTCAGGCGGTGACCGCCGAACTGGGTGCGATGGGACATGAGGTCTGCGTGATCGCGCCCGACCAGTTCCGAACCGTTCCCTGTCCCAGCTATCCCGAGATCCGACTGGCGCTGACCACCCATGCCGGGGTAGGCCGTCGTCTCGCCGAGTTCGGGGCGGAGGCGATCCATATCGCCACCGAGGGGCCGATCGGCCTGGCCGCGCGCCGCCACTGCATTGGCCGGCGGCTCGCCTTCACCACCGCCTATCACACCCAATTCCCCGATTATGTCGCCGAGCGCACCCGCATGCCCGCCGACTGGTTCTGGCGCTATATCCGCTGGTTCCACGCCCCGTCGGCGGTAGTGCTGGCGTCGACGCCCTCGGTCGAGGCGATCCTCGAGACGCGTGGCGTCGGGCCGGTGCGGCGCTGGGGCAGGGGCGTCGACCTGGCGCTGTTCCATCCCGATCGTTCGCCGCACCCGGCCTTCGCGGGCCTGCCCCGGCCGATCCAGCTCTATGTCGGCCGGGTCGCGGTAGAGAAGAACATCGCCGCCTTCCTGGCCTGCGACACGCCCGGCACGAAGGTGGTGGTTGGCGACGGCCCGGCCCGGGCCGGCCTGTCGCGCAGTTGCCCGGACGTCCGTTTCCTCGGCGCGCTCCACGGCGAGGAGCTTGCCGCGGCCTATGCCGGCGCCGACGTCTTCGTCTTTCCCAGCCGCACCGATACCTTCGGACTGGTGATGATCGAGGCGCTGGCATGCGGCACCCCGGTCGCGGCCTATCCGGTGACGGGGCCGATCGACATCCTCGATCCGACCTGCGGGGCGATGGATGACGATCTGGCGACGGCGATCGAGCGGGCGGCGGCCTGCGACCGGGCGACGTCCGCCGCCTATGGCGCCACCTTCGGCTGGCGCAGGAGCGCCGAGCAGTTCCTCGGCGCGCTCGTACCGCAGGGCGAGGGCAGGGGGCGGCTGGCGGCATGAGGAATCCCCCGTTCGGCATGCCGGAGAGGGGATGCGATCAATTCTTGTGCTGAGGCGTGGGCTTCATTACATCGTGCCACATGCTTCGGCCGCTCCGTGACGGGGCGGCCCTTTTATTTTGGAGGACCGCTATGGCCCAGCCGCTCATGCCCCACGCCACCGCTTCGTGGCTGGTCGACAACACCGCGCTCAGCTTTCAGCAGATCGCCGAGTTCTGCGGGCTCCACATCCTCGAGATCCAGGCGATCGCCGACGACATGGCCGCGACCAAGCTGACCGGGCGCGATCCCGTCCGTGCGGGCGAGCTCACCATGGCCGAGATCGAGAAGGGCCAGAAGGACGCGAACTACCGGCTCGTCATGCAGAAGGGCCCCGACCAGCTCCGCCGCACCAAGGGCCCGCGCTACACGCCGGTGTCGAAGCGCCAGGACAAGCCCGACGGCATTGCCTGGATCATCCGCAACCATCCTGAAGTGTCGGACGGCCAGATCTCCAAGCTGATCGGCACGACCCGCACCACGATCGCTGCGATCCGCGACCGGACCCACTGGAACATCGCCAACATCGTTCCCAAGGACCCGGTGACGCTGGGCCTGTCCTCGCAGCGCGAACTCGACGCCGTCGTCGCCAAGGCCGCGAAGGCCGCCGGCATCGAGGCGCCGACCGATACCCGTCTCGAAGGCGACCGCGAGGCGCTGATCGAACAGCTCCGCGCCGAACGCGAAGCCGCGGTCCGCAGCGCCGATACGGTCCATGTCGAAGAGTCGACCTATGGCGGCGCGACCTTCCACGACCCGTTCAAGAAGGCGTAAGAGCCCTCGTGTTTCCGTCATGCCAGCGCAGGCTGGCATATCGGGCGGCTCTGGCGATGACCTCGTCCTCCATCTCCTGAGATGCCAGCCTGCGCTGGCAGGACGGATGAAGGGGACAGGCCGGCCGCTTGGCCGACAAACAACCTCATCCCGTCCTTGACCCTGCCGCCGCCCGAGCCCAAAAGCCTTGCCATGACCGACAGCGCCGCCCTTGCCGACCTCAGTTTCGAGGAAGCCCTGAAGCAGCTCGAGGCGATCGTCCGCCAACTCGAATCGGGCGACGTGCCCCTCGACGAGTCGATCTCGCTCTATGCGAAGGGCGATGCGCTTAAGCGCCAGTGCGAGGAGCGGTTGAAGGCCGCGCAGGCCCGGATCGAAAAGATCAGCCTGGGCGCCGATGGTACGCCGCGGGGGACCGAGCCCTTTACCGCGGGCTGATCCCATGTCTGCGCTTCTGACCTCCGAACTCGCGCACATCGCGCAGGAGATCGACAGTCGTTTCGATGCGCTGCTGACCCCGCCCGACGACAGCCGCAGGCGCCTTTACGATGCGATGCGCCACGCCGCGATCGGGGGCGGCAAGCGGCTCCGGCCGCTGCTGGTCTGCGCATCGGCCCGGCTGTTCGCGATCGATCCCGAATGCGCGTTGCGCGCGGGTCTCGCGATCGAGGCCATCCATGTCTACAGCCTGATCCACGACGACCTGCCGGCGATGGACGACGACGACCTGCGCCGCGGTCGCCCGACCGTGCACCGCGCCTATGACGAGGCGACCGCGATCCTGGCGGGCGATGCGTTCCAGGCGCTGGCCTTCGAGATCGCGGCGTCCGAGGCGACCCATCCCGATCCCTTCGTCCGCAGCGAGCTGGTCGCCGCACTCGCCGTCGCGGCGGGCCCGGCGGGCATGGTCGGCGGACAGGCGATGGACATGGCGGCCGAAGCCGGCGGCGAATATGGCTTCGACGCGGTCTCCCGGCTCCAGCAGCTCAAGACCGGGGCGCTGATCGCCTTCGCGATCGAGGCGGGGGCGATCCTCGGCCGGGTGGCGCCCGACGGGCGGACCCGGCTGCGCGCCTATGCCCACGACCTGGGGCTGGCCTTCCAGATCGCCGACGACCTGCTCGACGCCGAAGGCGACCCGGCGGCGATGGGCAAGGCGGCGGGCAAGGACGACGCGGCCGGCAAGGCGACCTTCGTGGGCCTGCTCGGAATCGAGCGGGCGCGCGCGCAGGCGCGGCTGCTGTCGCAGCAGGCGATCGATCATCTTGGCAATTTCGGGCGCGAGGCCGATCTGCTACGCGACATCGCGGTCTATGCGGTCGATCGCGATCGCTGAACGCCAGACAGGGGGAGCATCTATGCGGACGGGCGTCTATCCCGGCACTTTCGATCCGGTCACGCTGGGCCATATGGACATCATCCGGCGCGGCGCGAAGCTGGTCGACCGGCTGGTCGTCGGCGTCACCACCAATCCGTCCAAGTCGCCGATGTTCACGCTCGACGAGCGGCTGGCGATGGTGCGGCGCGAAACCGCCGACCTGGGCGACAAGATCGAGATTGTCGCCTTCGACTCGCTGCTGATGGACTTCGCCGAGAGGATGGGCGCCTCGATCATCGTGCGCGGCCTGCGCGCGGTCGCCGACTTCGAATATGAGTATCAGATGGCGGGGATGAACCAGCAGCTGAACAATCGGGTCGAGACCGTCTTCCTGATGGCCGATGTCGCGTTGCAGCCGATCGCCTCGCGGCTCGTGAAGGAAATCGCGCTGTACGGCGGTGCGATCGACCGCTTCGTGCCCGAGAAAGTGGTGCAGGAAGTCGTCGCGCGCGTCGAAAAGATCGGTAAGAAGGGAAGCTGAGGCACGGTGCCGGCGGTTCAGCCGACGGCAAGCCGGACATGCTTAACGAGACCACGCCGACGTTGAGTGCGGCAGGAGAAGTGATCTGATGCGATCGAAGTTCGTTGTTGCGGCATTTGCGGGCCTGTTCATGGCCGGTGCGGCGCTCGCCCAGTCCGCCCCGCCGCCGGCCACGCCCGCCCCGGACGCGCAGAACATCCTCAACCTCGACCTGTCGACCGGCGGTCGGGTGAAGGTGCAGCTGCGCCCCGACAAGGCGCCCAATTCGGTCGAGCGGATCAAGGTCCTGGTGCGCCGCCATTTCTATGACGGCCTGATCTTCCACCGCGTGATCGAGGGCTTCATGGCCCAGGGCGGCGATCCCAAGGGCACGGGTGAGGGCGGTTCCGACCTGCCCGACCTGAAGGCCGAGTTCAACGACATGCCGCATGTCCGCGGCGTCATGGCGATGGCGCGCGCGCAGGATCCCAATTCGGCGAACAGCCAGTTCTTCATCATGCTGCAGCCGAACCTGACGCTCGATAATAATTACACCCCGATCGGGCGGGTCATCTCGGGCATGGAATATGTCGATGCGATCGAGAAGGGCGAGCCGCCTGCCAACCCCTCGAAGATCGTCCACGCCTCGATAGAGTCCGACGACCAGGGCCAGCCGCCGGCTGCGTTCGTGCCGCCGGCCGCACCCGCTGCGGCCGCGCCCGTTGCCGAGACCAAGCAGGAGAGGAAGGCCCGGGAAAAATCCGAAAAGGCCGAAAAGAAAGCTGCCGACAGGGCCGCCAAGGAAGAGAAGAAGCGCCGCAAGGAGGAAGCCAAGCCCGACCTCGCCAATCCGGCCGATGCCGTGAGCGGCGGCGAGGCGGCGGCGACGCCAGGCGCCACGCCCGAAGCCCCCCAGGGAACCGACGCGGCCGTCCAGGCGGTGGCCGGCGATCAGCCGACCGAAAACGCCGTCCGCGAAGTGGCGAGCGAAGAGGCGGTTTCCCAGCCGCAATAACGGCCGCGACCCGATGCGCGTCGACCTTTTCGATTTCGATCTTCCGCCCGAGAACATCGCCCTCCGGCCCGTCAGCCCGCGCGACAGCGCGCGGATGCTGTTGGTCGCGGGCGCCGAAGGGCTGGCCGACCATCATGTTTCCGACCTGCCGGACCTGCTCCGCGCCGGCGACTGCCTGGTGTTCAACGACACGCGGGTGATCCCCGCGCAGCTGGAAGGCCGCCGCGGCGAGGCGCGGATCGGGGCGACGCTCCACAAGCGCGAAGGCCTCCGGCGGTGGCGTGCCTTCGTCCGCAACGCCAAGCGGGTAAGGACCGGCGACCGGATCGATTTCGGCGCAGGCGTCTCGGCGATCGCCGCCGATCGGGGCGAGGACGGCTCGATCCTGCTCGACTTCGAGGGCGACGAGCCTGTCGAGCTGCTGCTCGAACGCGCCGGCACCATGCCGCTCCCGCCCTATATCGCCGGCAAGCGACCGACCGACGAGCGCGACCGCGACGACTACCAGACCATGTTCGCGCGCGAGAAGGGCGCGGTCGCGGCGCCCACTGCCGCGCTCCACTTCACCCCGCGCCTGATGGAGGCGCTCGCCGCCGCCGGCATCGCCGGCGAGACGCTGACCCTCCATGTCGGCGCGGGCACCTTCCTGCCGGTCAAGGCCGACGACACCGACGATCACCGGATGCATGCCGAATGGGGCCGGATCGATGCCACGACCGCGGACCGTCTCAACGCAGTGCGCGCGGCGGGCGGCAGGGTGATCGCGGTCGGGACCACCAGCCTCCGCCTGCTCGAGAGCGCGACCGGCGAAGACCGCGTGATCCGCCCCTTCGACGGCGACACCGCGATCTTCATCACCCCCGGCTACCGCTTCCGTGGCGTGGACGGTCTGATGACCAATTTCCACCTGCCCAAGTCGACGCTGTTCATGCTGGTCGGCGCGCTGATGGGACGCGAGCGGATGCAGGCCGCCTATGCGCATGCGATCGCCGAGGGCTATCGCTTCTACAGCTATGGCGATTCGAGCCTGTTGCTGCCCTGACGGCTTGCGAAGCGCTCCAGGGCCAGCCGGGCGAGGCGAGGCCGGGCTGAACGCCCGGCCTCGCACCCTTATTTCCGCTGTGCGGCCGTCTCGTCGCGCTTAGCCTTGAACTCGGCATCGGCCGCCCAATCGGGCCAGGCGCGGCTGTCGGCGAGGGCGCGGCCGGTGTCGTAGAGCAGGGTCAGGTCGGGCGCGACGTTGGACAGGTTCATGTCCGCGCTCCATTCGTCGGCGGGCTGGTGGTAGCGGTCGCGGGTGTAGATCGCCCCCAGTTCCTGGCCGCGCGCGACGCCGCCGTCGACCAGGTCGATGCCGCCCTTGAACGAGACGGCGGGCACCCCGGCCTTGGCCATCGGGAAGTGGTCGGAGCGGTAGAAGCCGCCGGTCTCGGTCTTGGGGTCGGGCACATAGACCCGGCCAAGCTTCCTGCCCTCGGCGACCAGCAGGTCGAGCAGGCCGAGCTTGGCGACGCCCGAGATGGTGAAGTCCCTGGCGGCACCCTCGCCGATGATGCTGTCCATGTTGATCACGCCGGCCGTCCTCGCCAGCGGATAGACTGGATTCGCGGCATAATATTCGGAGCCGAGCAGGCCCTTCTCCTCGGCGGTCACCGCGAGGAACAGGACCGAGCGATCGGTGCGCGGCGCCTTGGCGAAGGCACGTCCCAGTTCGAGCAGCGCCGCGATCCCCGAAGCGTTGTCGCGCGCGCCGTTGTAGATGCGGTCGCCCTTCGCATCGGGCTGGCCGACGCCGAGATGGTCCCAATGGCCCGAATAGATCACCGTCTCGTTCGGATGCTTCGCACCGGCGAGTCGGCCGAGGACATTGTAGGAGGTGATCGTCTCGGCCTTGACGGCATAGGAGGCGTCGAGCGTCGCGTTGAGCGCGACCGGCTTGAAATCCTTTTTCTGCGCGGCCTTCTTCATCGCCTCGAAGTCCAGTCCGGCGGCCTTGAACAGGTCGACCGCGAGGTCGCGCTGGATCCAGCCCTCGACGGCGACATGCTCAGCCTTCGGATCGGCGCGGACGATGTCGAACATGGTGTTGGTGTTGGAGTTCTTGACCGTCGGCCAGCCATAGGAGGCGGGGGCATATTCGTGGACGACCAGGACGCCGGCCGCGCCCTGCCGCGCGCCTTCCTCATATTTATAGGTCCAGCGGCCATAATAGGTCATGGTCTTGCCGCCGAAATCGCCTTCCCCGCCCTCGAAATCGGGATCGTTGACGAGGACGACGAGGATCTTGCCCTTGAGGTCCGCACCCTTGAAGTCGTCCCAGCCGCGCTCGGGCGCCTTGACGCCATAGCCGACGAAGACCAGCGGGGCCGAGGCCAGGTCGACCTTGTCCTGCCCGGTCAGCGCGGCGCGGACGGCGATCTCCTCGCCCTGTGTCAGCGCGCGCGAGGCGCCGTCGCCCATCTTCAGCGCCAGCTTCGGCGCGCCGACGATGTCGGACTTGAGCAGCGGAACGCTCTGCGTCCAGGTTCCGTCGGGCATGCCGGGCTTGAGGCCCGCAGCCTTCATCTGCCCGACGATATAGGCGATCGTCTTTTTCTCGCCCTCGGTCGCGGGGGCGCGCCCCTCGAAGCTGTCGTCGGACAGCGCCTTCACGTCCTGGCTGAAGCGCTGGACGTCGAAGGCCGGTGCGCTCGACATGGACGAGGCGGCGAGGCAGAGGGCGGGGGCGAGCAGCAGCGGGGCTGCGAGCAGGGCTGCGATCTTGCGCATGGAAGCTCCTGGATGGTTGCGGCCCGAACGGGCAATGCACTGCAACTAAGCGGTTTTCGTCCGGAGCCGCCAGCCCTTTTTGTCTATACATTAAATGCGCGCCCCTCTGCCGTTCGTCCCGCTCGACACGGAAGATGGGACGGGGGGCTCAATCATTCCCCCCGATCAGGTCGCCCAGACTGCCCAGCGCCGAACCCTCGCCACGGTTCTGGCCGCCCCGGCTGCCCGCCGCCGCCAGCATCCGCCCGGCGAGGCGCGAGAAGGGGAGCGACTGGATCCAGACCTTGCCGGGTCCGCGCAGCCGCGCGAAGAACAGGCCCTCGCCGCCGAACAGCACGCTCTTCACCCCGCCCGCGGCCACCAGGTCGAAATCGACGCTGGGGGTAATCGCGGCGAGGCAGCCGGTGTCGACGTGCAGTTCCTCGCCGGCCGCCAGTTCGCGCTCGACGACGGTGCCGCCCATCTGGACGAATACCCAGCCATCGCCTTCCAGCTTCTGCATGACGAAGCCTTCCCCACCGAACAGGCCGGTCAGGATGCGGCGCTGGAAATGGACCCCGATCGACACGCCCTTGGCCGCCGCGAGGAAGCTGTCCTTCTGGCAGATCAGCCGGCCGCCGATCTGGTCGAGCTTGATCGCCAGGATCGCGCCCGGCGTGGGGGAGGCGAAGGCGACCCGCGCCTTGCCCTGGCCGCGATGGGTGAAGACCGTGGTGAACAGGCTCTCGCCGGTCACCAGCCGCTTGCCCGCGCCGAGCAGCTTGCCCATGAACCCTTCGTTGGCGCCGCCGCTGCCGTCGCCGAAGATCGTGGTCATGTCGACACTGCCGTCCTTCCAGACGAGCGCGCCCGCCTCGGCGACCGCGCTCTCGCCGGGGTCGAGCTCGATTTCGAGGAATTGGAGCTCCTGTCCCTTGATCTCGAAGTCGATGTCGTCGGCGATGCCGGCCTTGCGGTGATGCTGCTGTTCCCAGGGGCTTTGGAAGGACATGTCGGGTCTCCGTTCGGTGAATGGCGGTCCTTATCATATGCTTTCGATATGACAGCAGCGACCTCCATCAGGCCGCCCTTTCGATGGGCGGCCGCAGGTTCCTTCGGCCCGGCCCGGCTTGGGCATGGACCTCGACGACAGGGGGCCGGCAAACGCGGCGGGCGCGCGCGAGCGGCGGCTCCGGCTCCTGAAGTTGCCCGGACGTGCCGGCGCGCCTTGCCATAGTGCGGCGCAGCGACTAAAGGCCCGCAATCTTTCCGCAATTCAGACATGGAGCCGCTCGCCGATGGCGACCGAACGCACTTTCTCGATCATCAAGCCCGATGCGACGCGTCGCAACCTGACGGGCGCGATCACCGCCAAGCTCGAGGAGGCCGGCCTGCGCGTCGTCGCTTCGAAGCGCATCCACATGACCAAGGAGCAGGCCGAGGGTTTCTACGGCGTGCACCGCGAACGTCCGTTCTTCGGCGACCTCGTCAGCTTCATGATCTCGGGCCCGGTCGTGGTCCAGGTGCTCGAAGGCGAGAACGCCGTCGCGCGCAACCGTGAGGTCATGGGCGCCACCAACCCGGCGAATGCCGACGAGGGCACGATCCGCAAGACCTTCGCGGAATCGATCGAAGCCAACTCGGTCCATGGCTCGGACAGCCTCGAGAACGCCAAGATCGAGATCGACTATTTCTTCAAGCCCGAAGAAGTCGTCGGCTGATCGACATAGCGGGAGAAGGGCTTGCCCCTTCTCCCGTCATGCCAGCGCAGGCTGGCATCTCAGGAGAGGAGCGCTGCGCCTCGTCTCCCGAGACCCCAGCCTTCGCTGGGGTGACGTTCTGAGCGTCGACTAGAATTCCACGATCGCCGCCAGTTTGGGCGGCGCCGCGAGCCGCCAGCTTTCGCGCAGGCGATGCTCCACCCGCTCCCAGTCGGTTCCCGGCTGGTCGAGCCTGATGCCGACCCAGCCCGACGGGCCCAGATAGGGCGGCTTGAAATAGATGTCGGGATCGAGGTCGATGAGCATCTCCTGCTCCTCGATGCCGCTCGTCCTGACCAGCACGGCCGTGCGGCCATCGCCATGATGGTTGTGCCAGAAATAGGCGAACATCCGCTTGTCGGCGACCCGCCAGCATGGCGATCCGTGGGAGATCTTCTCCTCGACCTGCGGCAGCGCCATCGCCAGCGTGCCGACATGGGCATGGACCGCGCCGGCGTCGTCCGATGCCATTATTTCGCGCCCTTGTGCCGAGCCTTCCACAGCGCGTCGAGTCGCGCGGGTGCCGCCTTGGCGCTGCTCCGTCCGATCAGCGACAGGCCGCGCAGGCGGATCGAGGTACCGCCGAGGAAGCCGCCGTCGGTGACGTAGCCGATGTCGTAAAGCGTCACGTCCTCCGCCATCTCGCCGTCGACGGTGAAGCGAGTCGTGATCGCAACCGGCAGGCGCGCGTCGCCGCGCGGCCGTTCGGGCTCGCCAGCCTCGCGGCGCGCCTTCTTGAGTCCGCTCGCGAACCAGGACGACTCGATCCGGGGGTCGGTACTGTCGACCGGATCGACACCGAGAGCCTTCGGAAAGGCGATGGTCTGGCCCTGGATCACCTGGTCGCCGGTGGCGTGAAGGGCGATGCGGTCGCCGTCCTTCTCGGTTTCGGCGCGCAGGACGAGGGTACGGGCCCTGGCGCTGGCCGCCCGGCTTTCGGCGGTCTGCGCCTCCTCGCTGTGGCGGCGCTCGCTATAGCTGTTCCACAAGGTCAATGCCGAGATGACGAGCGCCGAGACGCCGAGAAGCTCGGCGAGCGTGAGCAATCGCACCCTGCGCCGCCGTGCGGCGGCGGCCTCCGAATTTCCGTCAGCCATGCGCCCGGATATAGGCGGACAGCGCGGCGGGATAAAGACGGTGCTCCTCGACCAGCACGCGATTGGCCAACGCCTCCGGCGTATCGCCCGGGAGGATCGGCACCGTCGCCTGTCCCACGACCTCGCCGTCGTCGAGCGTCGCGGTGACGACATGGACCGAACAGCCGCCTTCGGCATCGCCCGCCGCGATCGCGCGGCCATGGGTGTCGAGCCCCTTGTACTTGGGAAGGAGCGAGGGATGGATATTGAGCATCCGTCCCTCCCAGCCGGCGACGAAGCCCTCGCTCAGGATGCGCATATAGCCGGCCAGCGCCACGTAGCGGACCCCGGCGTCGCGCAGGGCCCGGTCGATGATCGCGTCGAAATCGGCACGGGCCAGCCCCTTGTGGCTGTGCGCGAAGGTGGCGATTCCCGCCGCACGGGCGAGGGCGAGGCCGGGGGCGTCGGGATTGTTCGAGGCGACGAGCACCACCTCATAGGGGCAGTCGGGCGCGCGCGACGCTTCGATCAGCACGCTCATGTTGCTGCCGCGTCCGGAAATCAGGATGGCGAGGGGGGCCTTGGTTCCCATGCAGTTCCGACGGCCTAGCCCAGGTGCGTCGCGGACCAGTCGGCTTTCGCACTCCAGGTCTCGACCGACCCCCTGACCGTGCAGCCTTTCCCGCCCTCGGCGATATGGCCGACGCGCAGCACCGTCTCGCCCGCAGCTTCGAGCGCCTTCGTCACCGCCGCGACGTCGTCCTCGGCGACGATCACCGCCATGCCGACGCCGCAGTTGAAGGTGCGGGCCATCTCCTCGGGTTCGATATTGCCCTGCGCCTGGAGGAACGCCATCAGCCGCGGCTGTTCCCAACCGTCGGCGTCGACATGGGCGTGCAGGCCATCGGGCAGCACGCGCGGGATGTTCTCCAGCAGGCCGCCTCCGGTGATATGCGCCATCGCCCGGACCAGGCCCGAGCGGACCAGCGGCAGCAGCGACTTCACATAGATGCGGGTCGGCGCCATCAGCGCGTCGATCAGCAGCACGTCCTGATCGAACAGCGCGGGGCGGTCGAGCCTCCAGCCCTTGTCGGCGGCGAGCCGGCGGACCAGCGAATAGCCGTTCGAATGGACACCCGAGGAGGCGAGGCCGAGAATCGCCTGTCCGGCGGCGACGCGGTTGCCGGTCAGCGCCTGGTCGCGCTCGACCGCACCGACGCAGAAGCCCGCCAGGTCATAGTCGCCATCGGCATACATGCCCGGCATCTCGGCGGTCTCGCCGCCGATCAGCGCGCAGCCCGCCAGCTTGCAGCCCTCGGCGATGCCGGCGACGACCCGGACGGCGACGTCGTTGTCGAGCTTGCCGGTCGCGAAATAGTCGAGGAAGAACAGCGGCTCGGCGCCCTGGACGATCAGGTCGTTCGCGCACATGGCGACCAGGTCGATGCCGACCCCGTCATGCCTGCCGCTGTCGATCGCGAGCTTGAGCTTGGTGCCGACGCCATCGTTCGCGGCGACGAGCAACGGATCGGAATAGCCGGCCGCCTTCAGGTCGAAGAAGCCGCCGAAACCGCCCAGATCGGCATCGGCGCCCGGTCGCCGGGTCGCCTTGGCGAGCGGGCCGATGGCGCGGACCAGGGCATTGCCGGCCGCGATCGAGACGCCAGCCTTGGCATAGGTGTAGGATTCGGTTTTGCTGCTTTCGTTCGCCATGGCGCAGGCCCTAGACACATCGCGCTTGGATTTCCACGGCCAAGTCGCCAAAAGGCCTCTCGTGAACCTCGCCCAACGTCTTTTCCGTCCGCTTCCGCTGTCGATCCTGTGCGTCGCGCTGTTCGCGGCTGCGCTCGCCTTCGCGCAGCTCGAACGTCCCGACGAACGCGGCGTGCCGCCGATCGACGGGTCGGGCAGCTTCGAGGTCGACGGAATCAAGGTGGATATCGCCGCGCGCAGTGCCGATCAGGCGCGCAACGGCGGCTGGCGCGAGGCGCAGCGCAAGGGCTGGAAGATGCTGTGGGCCAGGGTCAACGGCAAGCCGGTGGAGAATGCGCCCGGCCTGCCCGACTCGACGCTCGACTCGATCAGCGGCGGCATCGTCGTCGAAGAGGAGCATGTCGGTCCCAACCGTTATGTCGCGACGCTCGGCGTGCTGTTCGACCGTGCCCGTGCCGGCGAGCTGCTGGGCGTGAAGGGAGCGATGCAGCGATCGGCCCCGATGCTGGTCATTCCGGTCGAATGGAGCGGCGCGACCCCGATCAGCTTCGAACGGCGCAGCGAATGGCAGAAGGCCTGGGCGCGGTTCCGTACGGCCAACAGCCCGATCGACTATGTTCGCGTGTCGGGCACCGGCGTCGATCCGGTGCTCCTCAACGCGGCCCAGTCGCGCCGTCCCGGCCGTGGGTGGTGGCGCATGCTGCTCGACCAATATGGCGCGGCGGACATCGTCGTTCCCGAGGTGACGCTGTTCCGGCAGTGGCCGGGCGGACCCGTGATCGGCAAGTTCGTCGCGCGCCACGGCCCCGACGCCGCGGTGATCGACAGCTTCACGCTGACCGCCGACAATGGCGATGCGCTCCCCGCGATGCTCGATCGCGGCATCGATCGCATCGATCGCGCCTATACCCGCGCGCTGCGGGAAGGCGGCTTCCGCGCCGACAAGTCGCTCGTCGTCGAGGCGCCGGCGGCCGAGGTCCCGATCGACGACGTGCTCGCGGAGATGGCGTCGGCGGCGACCAGCACCATCACCGTCCAGGCTGAAACGCCCGATCCGGCGATACTGCGCGGCCTGGAAACGGGGTTGCGCGGCATGACGGGCGTGACGGGGGTGCAGACCGCCAGCCTTGCGCTGGGCGGCACTTCGGTGTTCCGGATCGGTTTCTCGGGCCCGCCGGCTGCATTCCGCGAGGCGCTCGCGGCGCGCGGCTGGCAGATCGAGGATATCGCCGGCGGCTTCCGCATCAGGCGCGGCGGGAGCCCGCCCGCTCCATGATCGACCAGATCGCGCTGCCCTTCGTCTGGCCGGCGGATGAGGACGAGCGCGACTTCATCGTCAGCGACGCCAACAGCACGGCCGTGCGCCATCTCGAACATTGGGCGCTCTGGCCGGTGATGGCGACGGTGCTGACCGGCCCGCGCAAGTCGGGCCGCAGCCTGCTTGGCCGGATCTTCGCCGCGAAGACCGGCGGCCGCTTCGTCGACAATGCCGACGACCAGGACGAGGAGAAGCTGTTCCACGCCTGGAACGCGGCGCAGGCGGATCACAAGCCGCTGCTGCTGGCGGCGGACCTGCCGTCGGCAAAATGGCGCATCAAGCTTCCCGACCTGCGCTCGCGGCTGCTCGCCAGCCCGCATGTCGCGATCGAGGAGCCCGATTTTCCGCTGATGATGGGGCTGGTCGAAAAGCTGCTCCAGGCCCGCGGTCTCGCCGCCAGGCCCGAGGTGGTGCGCTATGTCGTGCCGCGGATCGAGCGCAGCTATATCGGCGTCGGCCGGATCGTCGATGCGCTCGACGAGGCGGCGCTGGCGCGTCGGCGGCCGATCACCATGGCAGTGGCCCGCGAGGCCCTTGCGGCGATTGGTGTCACCGAAGATACATATAGGCTGCTATAACGAGCGCCCATGGATTCGATCGAACAGCCTGATCATGACGAGGAATTGGTTGGCGCGCTGACGCCGATCGAGCCGATCGCCCTGCGCGACCGCTATTTCAACCGCGAGCTGAGCTGGCTGGCGTTCAACCAGCGCGTGCTGGAGGAGGCGTCCAATCCGGCGCACCCGCTGCTCGAGCGACTCCGCTTCCTGTCGATCTCGGGCAACAATCTCGACGAGTTCTTCATGGTGCGCTTCGCCGGCCTGCGCGCGCAGCAACTCGAGGGCGTCGACACGCTGTCGCCCGACGGGCTGACCGTCGCGCAGCAGGTGGAAGGGGCGTCGGGCCGATCCGACCAGCTGATGGCCGACCAGCAGCTCGTCTGGGATCGGCTGCGCGACGAACTCGCCGCATCGGGCATCGTCGTGCTCGAGGAGATCGAGGGGCAGGACGCTGCCTGGCTCGAAACCTATTTCCGGGACCAGATCTTCCCGGTGCTGACCCCGCAGGCGCTCGATCCGGCCCACCCGTTTCCGTTCATCCCGAACAAGGGCTTCAGCCTGCTGTTCGACCTGACCCGCCTTTCGGACGGGGAGCAGGTGTTCGAGCTGGTGATGGTTCCCGCGACCCTGCCGCGCTTCATCCGCCTGCCGGGCGATGGCGCGCGCTACGTCGCGATCGAGACGATGGTGCGGCGCTTCACCGGCATCATCTTCCCCGGTTACGAGGTGCGCGGCCATGGCGCGCTGCGTATCATCCGCGACAGCGACATCGAGGTCGAGGAAGAGGCCGAGGACCTGGTCCTCTACTTCCGCACCGCGATCAAGCGCCGCCGGCGCGGCCGGGTGATCCGGATCGAACTCGAAGGCGGCATGTCGTCCTCGCTCGAACCGCTGTGGAAGGACCAGATCGGCGGCGCCGACAGTTTCGTCACCGAGTCGGGCAGCTTCCTGGGCATCGCCGACCTCGCCCATCTCGTCGAGGAGGACCGGCCCGATCTGAAGTTCACGCCGTTCAGCCCGCGCTTCCCCGAGCGGATCCGCGAGCATGGCGGCGACTGTTTCGCCGCGATCCGGGCGAAGGACATCGTCGTCCATCATCCCTATGAGACGTTCGACGTGGTGCTCGCCTTCCTCCGGCAGGCGGCGCAGGACCCGGATGTCGTCGCGATCAAGCAGACGCTCTACCGCGCCGGCAAGCAGTCGGCGGTGATTCGCGCGCTGGTCGACGCGGCGGAGGCGGGCAAGTCGGTGACGGCGGTGGTCGAGCTGAAGGCGCGGTTCGACGAGGAACAGAACCTGATGTGGGCCTCGCAGCTCGAACGCGCGGGTGTGCAGGTGGTCTACGGGTTCATCGACTGGAAGACCCACGCCAAGGTTTCGATGGTAGTCCGCCGCGAAGGCGAGGGGCACCGCAGCTACTGCCATTTCGGCACGGGCAATTATCACCCGATCACGGCGCGCATCTATACCGATCTGAGCTTCTTCACCGCCGATCCCCGGCTGGGCCGCGATGCCGCGCAGCTGTTCAACTACATCACCGGCTATGTCGAGCCGGTCGACCTGAGCCTGTTGACGATCTCGCCGCACGGCATGCGCGACGAGCTGGCCCGGCTCATCGATGCCGAGATCGATCATGCCCGCGAGGGACGCGACGCCGCGATCTGGGCGAAGATGAACTCGCTGGTCGATCCCGCGATCATCGAGAAGCTCTATCGTGCGAGTGCGGCGGGGGTGCAGATCGATCTCGTCATCCGCGGGATATGCTGCCTGCGTCCGGGCGTGCCGGGCCTGTCGGACAATATCCGGGTGAAGTCGGTGATCGGCCGCTTCCTCGAGCACAGCCGCATCGTCTGCTTCGGCAATGGCGGGGCGCTTCCGAATCGCAAGGCGAAGGTGCTGATCAGCTCGGCCGACTGGATGCCGCGCAACTTCGATCGCCGGGTCGAATATCTGCTGCCGATCGAGAATGCGACCGTCCATGCCCAGATCCTCGACCAGGTGATGGTGGCAAATCTTATCGACGACGAGCAGAGCTGGCGACTGCTGCCCGACGGGCAATATGAGCGAATCGAGCCCGGCCGGCGCCCGTTCAACCTGCATCGCTATTTCATGACCAACCCGTCGCTGTCGGGGCGCGGCGCCGCCCTGCGCCAGTCGGGCCAGGTGCCGAAGCTGACGCTCAGGCGCGACTGAGCGAAGGCCGCGGCGGCGGCAGCCAGCGCTCTGCCAGGCCCGCCCAGACCAGCGCCAGCCCGAAGCCGCCGATGACGTCGCCCGGCCAATGGACGCCGAGCGCGAGCCGGGTCCATCCGATCATCGCCGCCATCGCGAAGGCGAGGGGCAGGAGCAGGTGGCGGCGGCGCTCGAACAGCATGGCGATCGCCAGCCAGACGAGCAGCGTCCCCGTCGCATGGGCGCTGGGAAAGCTGTAGGAGCTGACATCGTCGAGCCGGCCGGCCAGCGGCGGACGTCCGCGTGCACAGGCCAGCTTCGCCGCTTCCACCGCGAGCCGGCCCGTCGCCACGGTCAGCAGCAGCCACAAGGCGCGGCGACGATCGCCGTGCAGCGCGAGTCCTCCGGCGACGACCAGCGCGAAGGGCGCGAGCAGCGCCAGGCCGCCGAGCAGGGTCGCGCCGCGAATTGCGGGAAGCAACGCCGACGCCGCGTCGATCCGAAAGGCCGCGAGCAGCGCGAGGTCGAGCGACGGCGCCAGCCCCCACAGGGCGATGGCCGCGATCATCAGGACCAGTCCCGACAGGATGAGCGGCGTTGGGCGGTATCCGGCCGGCATCGTTCCTCATAAGCGGACAAAAGCGCCGGATGGGACAGAATTCGACCGGCGGCGCGTTTGCGCCGCGACCGATTTCGGTTAAATCGGAGACATATGCCATCCATTTCGATGTTCCGCCGCGCCAGAACCCCAGCGCCCGGCCACACCCGTGTCGGGATCATCGACATCGGTTCCAATTCGATCCGCCTCGTCATCTATGACGGTCCGGCCCGGATTCCGGCGGCGCTGTTCAACGAGAAGGTGATGGCCGGACTCGGCAAGGGCGTGTCGCGGGACGGCATGCTCGACGCCGATTCGGTGGAGCGCGCACTGTCGACGCTCGCCCGCTTCCGCCGCCTGTCCGAGCAGATGGGCGTGCCGCAGCCGCGCACCGTCGCCACCGCCGCGGTGCGCGAGGCGAGCAACGGCCAGCAGTTCATCGACCGGGTGCTCGACCTTGGCCTGCCGGTCGAGATATTGTCGGGCGACGACGAGGCCCGGATGGCGGGGATGGGGGTGATCGCCTCGATCCCGCAGGCGAACGGCATCGTCGGCGATCTCGGCGGCGGCAGTCTCGAGCTGGCGCGGGTGGTCGACGGCGAGGTGCGCGAGACGAGCTCCTTCCCGCTCGGCGTGCTGCGGATCGACGCGGTCAAGGCGAAGGGACCGCGCGCCTTTCGCGACCTGGTCGCCAAGATGCTCGGAAAGAGCGGCTGGACGGGGAAGGGCGCGGGGCTGCCTTTCTACATGGTCGGCGGCTCGTGGCGTTCGCTCGCCCGGCTCGACATGCACCTGACCGGCTATCCGCTGCCGATCGTCCACCATTACTGGATGCCGCCGGAAAATGCCCAGCACCTGGTCCGGGTGCTGGCGCATCTCGATCGCAAGCGTCTGCGCGACGTCGTCGGCCTGTCAGGCACGCGTATTCCCACGCTGTCGCACGCCGCGCTGCTGCTCAGCCATGTCGTGCGCCAGCTCGGCTCGAGCGAGCTGATCGTGTCGGCCTATGGCCTGCGCGAAGGTCTGCTTTATGACGAACTCAGCGAATATCAGCGCGCGCAGGACCCGTTGATCGCCTCGACCCGAGAGGAGGGGGCGCGGCAGGGCCGCTTCCCCGAACATGGCGACTTGCTCGACCGCTGGCTGGCGCCGCTGTTCGCCAGCGAGAGCCCGGCCGACGCGCGTATCCGCCACGCCACCTGCCTGCTCGCCGACGTGGGCTGGCGCGCCCATCCCGAATTCCGCGCCGAGCGGGGCGTCGAGACGGCGTTGCACGGCAACTGGGTCGGGATCGATTCGCGCGGGCGCGGCATGATGGCGCATGCGCTGTGGACCAGCTTCGGGGGCCAGGGCGTCGTGCCGATGATCAACGGCATCTGCTCGCCGTCCGAGATCGTCGCGGCCGAACGCTGGGGCTTCGCTTTGCGGCTCGGCCAGCGTTTTTCGGGCGGGGTCGCCGACGCGCTGGCCGGCAGCCGGCTGCTGCTGGCGAAAGACGGGCTGGAACTCCATATCGAGCGCGACAACGCCATCCTCTACGGCGAGGCGGTCGAGCGGCGCCACAAGGCGCTGGCCGCATCCTTCGGTCTCCAGGCGCGCCTCATCCTGGGGTGACGGGGAAGGGCGTTCCCCGCGATTTTCCGGCGGCTGGCCGCCGGCAGCTTGAGTGCACCGCAGCATTGTGACTGCTTGGCGCGGACGGGGGGCCGCTGTCGGGAGTAGATATGGACAAGGCGCACCGGTTCCGGCGCGACATCCAGGGACTGCGCGCGTTCGCCGTGCTGCCCGTCGTCATCTTCCATGCCTTTCCCGACTGGCTTCCCGGCGGGTTCGTCGGGGTCGACATCTTCTTCGTCATCTCCGGCTATTTGATCACCCGCATCCTCCATCAAGAGCTGCGCGAGGGCCGGTTCAGCATTGCCGGCTTCTATGTCCGGCGGGTCAGACGGCTGTTCCCCGCCCTCTACCTGATGCTGTTCGCGACGATGCTGCTCGGCCTGGTCATGCTGCCGCCGCAAGAGTTGCGCGAAGTGGCGAAGACCTGCATCGCCACGGTCGGCTTCGTCGCAAATTTTCTGTTCTACAACCTGTCGGGCTATTTCGACGGGCAGTCCGAGCTCAAGCCGCTACTGCACACCTGGTCGCTTGCGGTCGAGGAGCAGTTCTACCTGATCTTCCCGCTCGCGCTGGCGGCGGCGTGGCGCTTCCGCCCGCGCTGGCTGCCCGCGATGCTGTGGGCGGCGGCGGCGCTGTCGCTCGCCTGGAGCATCCGCGACGTGGGGCACGACCCTTCGCGCGCCTTCTATTATCCCGGGCCGCGCGCTTTCGAGCTGCTGATCGGCGCGATCGTCGCGGTGGGAGCGGTCCCCAAGCCCGGCGGCCAGGCGATCCGCGACGGCCTGTCGCTGCTCGGCGTCGCGCTGATCGGCGCCTCGCTGCTGCTGCTGTCGGACGAGCAACCCTTCCCCGGGCTCGCCGCGCTTCCGCCGTGCATCGGCGCGGCGCTGATCCTCGCGGCGGGGGAGGATGGCGAGTCGCTCGGCGGGCGGATGCTGGGGGCCGCGCCGCTGGTGCTGGTCGGGTCGCTCTCCTATTCGCTCTATCTCTGGCATTGGCCGGCCCTGGTCTTCGGCCGCTACATGGCGCTCCGCCCGCTGACCGCGCCCGAGGCGGTCGCGGCGGTGGCGGTGGCGTTCGCGCTGGCCTGGGCGTCGTGGCGCTACGTCGAAAGTCCGGTGCTCAAATGGCGGCTGCCGCACCGGCCCGTCCTGATCGGCGGCGCCGGGCTGATGGCCGCCACGGCAGCGCTCGCCGCAGCGGTGGTGCTGAACCAGGGCCTGCCGGAGCGTCTCGACCCGGTGGGGCGCAAGCTGGTGGCAGCGGCCGGCGACAGCAGCGGCTTTCGCACCACCTGCCATTCGGGCGAGCACGACGTCATCCCCTATCGGCTGCTCTGCGCGTTCGGCGATCCGCATGTGGTTCCCACCATCGCGCTGTGGGGCGACAGCTTCGGCGCCGAGCTGGTCGTCGCGTTGGGCGAGAAAATGGTGCGGGAAAGGCGCTCCGTGCTGCAGGTCACCGCGTCGGGCTGCCCGCCGGCGCTCGGCTACAACCCGAAGCGGCGCCCGGGCTGTGCGGCCTATAATGCCGGGCGCTTCGCCGAGTTGGCGGCCGATCCGCATATCGGGGAGGTCGTGCTGGTGGTCAATTATCTCGGTTTCATGGCCGATTCGCCCCAACAGCAGGCGGCGCTGCTCGACGGAATCGAGCGCACCGCGCGCGGGCTCCATGCGCGGGGCAAGGCGCTGCGCCTGGTCTATTCGATCCCGCGCATGCCCTTCGTCGCGCCGACCGCGCTCGCGATGGAAAGGCTGCGCGGCGGCGACCCGGCGGGGTTCGGCCAAAGGCGTGACGATTTCAACCGGAGGGACGCGGCGGTCTCCGCCCGGCTCGACCGGATCGTGCGGGAAACGGGCGCGGGTCGCATCGTCCCGGCGCGGCGGCTATGCGGTGCCCGGATCTGCCCCGCCTGGCTGCCGGGCGCCGGCGTGCTCTATTTCGACCATGCCCATCTCAGCATCGCAGGCGCGCGCTACCTGCTGGCGGGCGTCCGCGTCTGACGTTATTCGCCGTCGAGCGCGGACATCACCATCTTGCCGTTGCGCACGCTGAAGGCCAGTCGCCCTTCGACCAGCGCCAGCGCGTCCTTGCCGAACACGTCGTGCCGCCAGCCCTTGAGCATCGGCAGGTCGCGGACCCCGGCGGCCAGCAGCTCGAGATCGTCGGCGCGCGCGATCAGGCGCGGCGCGACGTCGGCATCGCGCGACCGGACCTTCAGCAGCAGCTTGAGCAGGTCGGCGATCAGCGCGCCTTCCTTGCCCAGCCCCGGCTTGCGGTCCTCGCGCGGCGGCATTTCGGACTCGGACATCGGTTCGGCCTCGGCGATCGCGGCCATCAGCCGGGCGCCGATGTCGTTCTGCGCCCAGCTCGGCGACAGTCCACGGATCCGTGCCAGGTCGCTCTGCACCTTGGGCGGGTGCGAAGCCATGTCGGCGAGCGTCTCGTCCTTGGCGATGCGGCCGCGCGGCAGGTTCTTCGACCGCGCCTCGCGTTCGCGCCAGGCGGCGATCGCCTTCAGCCGGCCCAGCACCTCGGGCTTGCGGCTGGGCAGGCGGATGCGCGTCCAGGCCAGCTCGGGCAGGTTGGCGTAGCTCGCCGGGTCGCCGAGCCGCTCCATCTCATTGTCGAGCCAGCCGCCGCGTCCGGTCTTGCGGAGCCTCTCCAGCATGCGCGGGAAGATGGCGGACAGATGGGTTACGTCGCCGATCGCATAGTCGATCTGGCGCTTGTCGAGCGGACGGCGCCCCCAGTCGGTGAAGCGAGCGCCCTTGTCGAGCTTGATGCCCAGCATCGTCTCGACCAGGTTCGAATAGCCGATCTGCTCGCCCAGCCCCATCGCCATCGCCGCGACCTGGGTGTCGAACAGCGGGTAGGGAGTCTTGCCGGTCAGGTTGTGGACGATCTCGAGGTCCTGGCCGCCGGCATGAAAGACCTTCAGCACCTCCTCATTCTCGACCAGCAGGTCGAGCAGCGGCGTGAGGTCGATATCCTTGGCCTTGGGATCGATCGCCGCGGCTTCCTCGCCGTTGGCGATCTGGATCAGGCAGAGATCGGGCCAATAGGTGCTTTCGCGCATGAACTCCGTGTCGACCACGACATAGGGAGACTCGGCGAGGCGGGTGCAGAGATTGGCAAGCGTCGCGCTGTCGGTAATCAGGGGATGAATGTGCATGGTTTCGTGCATAGCTGGGTTACAACGCTTGACAAGCGGCAGCCACGCGCGCGAAGCGCTCCGCTCGCAAATTCACCCTGAAAGTTGAAACGTCACCATGATGCACGCCTATCGCACGCACAATTGCGGCCAGCTTCGGGCCCAGGACGTCGGGTCCCAGGTCCGCCTGTCGGGCTGGGTGCATCGCAAGCGCGACCATGGCAATCTGCTCTTCGTCGACCTGCGCGACCATTATGGTCTGACGCAGATCGTGACCGACATTGAATCGGAGGCCTTCAAGCAGCTCGAGCGGTTGCGCGTCGAATCGGTGGTGACGATCACCGGCGACGTCGTCGCCCGCGCGGGCGAGGCGGTGAATCCCAACCTCGCGACCGGCGACATCGAGATTCGCGCCCGCGAGGTCTCGGTCCAGTCGAACGCACAGGAACTGCCGCTGCCGGTGGCGGGAGAGGCCGATTATCCCGAGGATATCCGGCTTCGCTATCGCTTCCTCGATCTGCGCCGCGAGCGGATCCATGCGAACATCGTCCTGCGTTCGAACGTGATCGCATCGATCCGCCAGCGGATGATCGGCCAGGGCTTCACCGAATATCAGACCCCGATCCTGACCGCGTCGTCGCCCGAGGGCGCGCGCGACTATCTCGTGCCGAGCCGCGTCCATCCGGGCAAATTCTACGCGCTCCCGCAGGCCCCGCAGATGTTCAAGCAGCTGCTGATGGTCGCCGGCTTCGACCGCTATTTCCAGATCGCGCCCTGTTTCCGCGATGAGGACGCCCGTGCCGACCGTAGCCCGGGAGAGTTCTACCAGCTCGACTTCGAGATGAGCTTCGTCACCCAGGAAGACGTTTTCGCGGCGATCGAGCCGGTGCTGCACGGGGTGTTCGAGGAGTTCGCCGATGGCCGCGCGGTCACGCCGGCGCCGTTTCCGCGCATCGCCTATCGCGATTCGATGCTGCGCTACGGCTCGGACAAGCCCGACCTGCGCAATCCGCTCGAGATCACCGACGTCACCGAGCATTTCCAAGGCTCGGGCTTCGGCCTGTTCGCGCGCATCGTCGAGGGCGGCGGCGTCGTCCGCGCCATTCCGGCGCCGGGCGCGGGCACCAAGAGCCGCAAATTCTTCGACGACATGAACGACTGGGCGCGCGCCCAGGGGCATGCCGGACTCGGCTACATCAACATCAAGGGCGGCGAAGCCGGCGGCCCGATCGCCAAGAATCATGGCGAGGAGGCGACCGCCAAGCTGGTCGCGGCGCTGGGCCTCGGTCCGGACGACGGCGTCTTCTTCGCAGCGGGCAAGGAACTGGCAGCGGCCAAGCTGGCGGGCGCCGCGCGTACGCGGGTCGGCGAGGAGCTGGACCTGATCAAGCAGGGCGAGTTCAAATTCTGCTGGGTCGTCGACTTCCCGATGTTCGAATATGACGACGAAGCGAAGAAGATCGACTTCAGCCACAACCCCTTCTCGATGCCGCAGGGCGAGATGGAAGCGCTGGAGACGATGGATCCGCTCGATATCCTGGCCTATCAGTACGACATCGTCTGCAACGGCGTGGAGCTGTCGTCGGGCGCGATCCGGAACCACAAGCTCGACGTGATGTACAAGGCGTTCGAGATCGCCGGCTACACCAACGAGCAGGTCGACGAGAATTTCAGCGGCATGATCAACGCCTTCAAATATGGCGCGCCGCCGCACGGCGGTTCGGCACCGGGCATCGACCGCATCGTCATGCTGCTGGCCGACGAGCCGAACATCCGCGAGGTCGTGCTGTTCCCGATGAACCAGAAGGCCGAGGACCTGATGATGGGGGCGCCGTCGCCCGTCAGCCTGAAGCAGCTCCGCGAGCTGAACATCCGGGTGGTAGAGCAGCAGAAGCCGTAAGCTTCCAGGCCTTCTCGTCACTCCAGCGAAAGCTGGAGTCTCGTGAGGTCGAGCGCTGTGCATCTCTCTTGAGATTCCGGCTTTCGCTGGAATGACGGGGGAGTCGCGGATGCGGCCGCCGGCGCCTGAAACCGACAAACATATCACAGCAAAAGCTGTGAAATGTCCCAGAGCTGGACGGCACCGAAACCATTTACCAACTCCCGCGCTATATAGGACACTCCCCCGACGATATGGGGAGCGGTTCGGGCTGGGGAGTGTTGTCGCTTGGCGATCGATCTCGCAAATTACGAGAAGGGTAAGCCCTTCGACGGCGATTATGAGGCTGCCCTGGCGGATGTGCAGAAACGCCTGTCCCGCCTCCAGGTGGCGCATGTCGTCTGCAATCTGCGCAGCATGATCCTGTTCGAGGGTTGGGATGCCGCCGGCAAGGGCGGGACGATCCAGCGGCTGACGATGGGCTGGGACCCGCGCCATTTTCATGTCTGGCCGATCTCGGCGCCGACCGCCGAGGAGCAGGGGCGCCATTTCCTCTGGCGCTTCTGGCAGAAGCTGCCGGGGCGCGGCCGGATCGCGATCTTCGACCGCACCTGGTACGGCCGCGTCCTCGTCGAGCGGGTCGAGGCCTATGCCGGCGAGCGCGAATGGCGGCGCGCCTATGACGAGATCAACGAGTTCGAGGCGCAGCAGCAGGCCGATGGCGTGACTATCGTCAAGCTGTTCCTCCATGTCACGCAGGAGGAGCAGGACAAGCGGCTCGCCGACCGGCTCGACCATGCGTGGAAGCGCTGGAAGGTGACCCCGGAGGATTTCCGCAATCGCGCCCGCCGCGACGATTACCTGGCCGCGATCGGCGAGATGTTCCGCGAGACCGACACGCGCTGGGCGCCTTGGAAGGTGATCGACGGCAACGACAAACAGGCGGCGCGGATCGCCGCGCTGACCCATATCGCCGAGTCGCTGGAGCGGATCGTGCCGCTCGAACCGCCCGCGCTCGACCCCGATTTCGAACGTTATGCGCGCGTCCAGCTGGGCCTCTCGGCGAAGCCGTAAATAGGACGCGGCGGGCCCTTTGTCGGCCCTTGCGGATATGACGGCTTTGTTGCAGCATCGCGGTGCGGCCAAAATGTCGGTCGTGGCGGCGAAAAAGCGCCGTGTGCCGTGGCTAGATATAAAACTGGTAGGGGATGAAGGCATGAATAAACAGGAGCTTATCGGCACCGTCGCCGAAGCAACCGACATGACCAAGAATGATGCCTCGAAGGCGGTCGAGGCGGTCTTCGATTCGATTACCACCCAGCTCAAGAAGGGCGACGAAGTTCGCCTGGTCGGGTTCGGCACCTTTTCGGTGACGAAGCGCAAGGCCTCCACCGGCCGCAACCCGCGTACCGGCGAACCCATGAAGATCAGCGCGTCCAGCCAGCCCAAGTTCAAGCCTGGCAAGGGCCTGAAGGACGCCGTCAACTAACAAGCTACGCCCGGCGCAGACCCGGGCGCGGGGGGGGCAAGGCCGCCGTGTCCTCTGGACGCGTGCGGCCTTCGCTTTTTCGGGCGGCGCTTTTGGGCTGGACAGGGCGAACGTCCCGCCCTATCCGCACAGCCGTTCGCGGGCACGCCCCGTTCGACGATGCAGAGTGGGCGCATAGCTCAGTGGTAGAGCACTGTGTTCACACCGCAGGGGTCGCAGGTTCAAACCCTGCTGCGCCCACCACTCTGTTTCTTCCCTGGTCGGTTTTGTCCCCGGCTCGTGCCGGTTAGACACCGAAGCCCTGACGCTCCAGCGCGGCGACCAGGGTCGGTCGGTGGACCCGGCTGCCGGGGATCAGCGACGCCACGGCGATCGGCAGTCGCCAGGCATCGATGGCCGCTTCGCTCAGGCCGGTGCTCGCGCGATAGTGGCCGAGGTAGAAGTCCGCGGTCATCTCGCGAACCCGGCGCATCGGCGGCAGCCTGCGCATCGTCGGGCCGTAGCCTGCGTAACGGAACAGCAGCTCGCTGCGCGCGACGTCGCCGGCCGGATCGCCGGCCGACGCGTTCGACCAGTCGATCGCGGCGATACCACCCCGGGTCAGGATGACGTTTCCCGGATGATAATCGCCATGGCAGAAGCGGTCGCCGCGCGGAATGGCGTGCAGCCGTTCCAGCGCCAGCGAACGGAGCGCGGGGTCCACCTCGGCCTGCTCGATGCGGACGTGGACGATGTCGTGCTGGGCGTGCGGCAGGCCGGCCGCGCCGCAGCGATGGATGCGCGCCTGATAGTCGGCGAAACGGCGCAGCAGCGCACGTGTCCGGAACGGGCGGAGGATGGGCAGGCGAAGCAGCGGTTTGCCGACCAGTTCCTCGAAGATAATCCCGCTGCGGCCCTCATGGTCGCGGGTACCGAAGGCGCGGGCGACGTGAAGGCCTTGTCCGAGCGCGTGCTGAACCCCGTCATGCTCGCGTGCGATGACACCTGGATCGAGACCTTCGCGATAAAGCTTCAGCACGCGCCCGCCATCCAGCCGGAACACGTCAGCGCTGCCGCCGCTGCCGATCAGCATCTGGAGCTTCAGGCTTATCATCGCATTACGCCCCTGGATCGTTCGATAGGGCGAATCTTCATAGGCTTGCAACATATCGTGCCCGGTGCTTTGACAGCCCGCAGCCCCCCGCATGGCGGAGGACCCTGATCCTGTACAGATGGATGGACGATGAACGGACCGGCCGCCCTCACGCTTTCGCTGCTCATGCTGGGCGGGCTTGTGCTCGGGATCGGCGGGCTGTGGATGATCGTCCGCAAGGGCGATGCGAAGCGCGGCTGGCTGATGATCGTCGCGGCGGTGGTGATGTTCGCCAATGTGGCGATCTGGACGCTGCCGGTCCGCTGAAGAGCAGCCCGCTGAAGGAAAGGGGGCCGAAGCCCCCTTGGATTACCGGTCGCCGGAAAGGCGCATGTCCAGATAATCGTCCACCGACTTCATCAGCTCTGGCATCTCGTCCGCGAAGAAATGGTTCGCGCCCGGAATGGTGTCGTGGTGGATCGTGATGTGCCGCTGCGTCCGCAGCTTGTCGACCAGCTTCTGCACCGCGCCGGGGGTCACCACCTCGTCGGCGTCGCCCTGGATGATGATGCCCGACGAGGGGCAGGGCGCCAGGAAGGTGAAGTCGTACATGTTGGCGGGCGGGGCGATCGAGATGAAGCCTTTTATCTCCGGCCGGCGCATCAGCAACTGCATGCCGATCCAGGCGCCGAAGCTGAAGCCCGCGATCCAGGTGGTCTGCGCCTCCGGGTGGATCGACTGGACCCAGTCGAGCGCCGAGGCGGCGTCGCTCAGCTCGCCGATGCCGTTGTCGAAGGTGCCCTGGCTCTTGCCGACGCCGCGAAAGTTGAAGCGTAGCGTCGCGAAACCCCGGCGGACGAAGGTCTGGTAGAGCGACTGGACGATGCGATTGTTCATCGTGCCACCACCCTGCGGATGCGGGTGGAGGATCATCGCGACGGGCGCGCGCGGGCGCGGGCCGGGGTTGAAACGCCCTTCGAGGCGGCCTTCGGGGCCGGGGAAAATGACTTCGGGCATCGATATCCTTCTGGACATGCGTTGGGCCGGGCGCGCCGGATGGCGCACCGCCGATCGAAAGCCTATATAGGGCGGGGCCCATCGGGCGCAATCAAATGGAGCATGTCGCCGCTTGACTACCCCGCGACTCTATCTCGACCATGCCGCCACGACCCCGCTGTGCCCCGCCGCGCGCGTGGCGATGGCGCAGGCGCTGGATCGCTGGGCCAACCCGTCCTCGCCCCATGCCGAGGGACGTGCGGCGCGGGCCGCGCTGGAGGATGCGCGCGCGCGGATCGGCCGGGCGCTCGGCCATGACGGCGCGATCATCTTCACCAGCGGCGCGACCGAGGCGATCGAGATCGTGCTGCGCCGGGCGAAGGCCGAGCGGCGCTTCGTCTCGGCGGTCGAGCATGACGCGGTGCGCCGCGCGGCGTCCGGGGCCACGGTCCTGCCGGTCGCTTCCGATGGGCTGGCCGGCGCGCTGCCCGAGGCGGCGCGGGGAGCGCTTGTCGCGGTCCAGGCGGTCAACAACGAGACCGGGGTGATCCAACCGCTCGATTCGCTCGCCGCGGAGGTGCGCGCGGGCGGCGGGCTGCTGCTGGCCGACTGCGCGCAGAGCGCCGGCAAGATGGCGCTTCCCGACGCCGATTTCATTGCGCTGTCGGCGCACAAGCTGGGCGGCCCACCGGGAATCGGCGCGCTGCTGATCCGCGACCTCTCGACCCTGGCGCCGAGCGGCGGGCAGGAGCAAGGCTATCGCGGGGGGACCGAGAATCTCCCCGCCGTTCTGGGCTTCGCGGCGGCTATCGAGGCCGGCGCCGGATGGATCGACCGCGCGGCGGGGTTGCGCGCCCGGCTCGACGCGGCAATCGCGGCGGCGGGCGGCACCGTCGTCGCGGGCACGCGCGAACGGCTGCCGACGATCGCCAGTTATCGGATGCCGGGGGTGGCCGCGACCGCACAGCTCATCCGCTTCGACATGGCCGGCATCGCGGTGTCGGCGGGCAGCGCCTGCTCGTCGGGCAGCCTCAAGCCCAGCCATGTGCTGGCGGCGATG
This sequence comes from Sphingomonas sp. Root720, assembly GCF_001428605.1. GTDB lineage: Bacteria > Pseudomonadota > Alphaproteobacteria > Sphingomonadales > Sphingomonadaceae > Rhizorhabdus. Next base: position 337,109 of record NZ_LMID01000011.1, on the reverse strand, counting down.
GGCTGGGAAGAGGAGGCGGCCCGCGAGGTGGTCCGCATCAGCTTCGGCCGCGACACGAGCGAGGCCGACATCGACCGGGTGGCCGCCGAGTGGCAGGCGATCGCGCGCTCGGCGAGGGCCCGCGCCGCATGATCTACCTCGACTATCAGGCGACCACCCCGCTGGCGCCCGAGGCGCGCGCGGCGATGCTGCCGTTTCTCGATGAAAGGTTCGGCAATCCCCATTCGCCGCACCGGATGGGCCGCGAGGCGGCGGCGGCGGTCGAGGTGGCGCGTGGGCAGGTGGCCTCGCTGTTGCCCGAAGGCGGGCGCCTGGCCTTCACCAGCGGCGCGACCGAGGCGCTCAACTGGGCGATCAAGGGCAGCCGGGGACCGATCGTCACCGTCGCGACCGAACATGCCGCGGTGCTCGACAGCGCCCGCGCCGCCGGCCAGGCGGGGCGCGAGATCCGGATAGTGCCGGTGGACGGTGATGGCTTGGTAGACTTGGCGCAGGCCCGGCAGGCGATCACGCCCGGCACCGGACTCGTCGCGGTCATGCTCGTCAACAACGAGATCGGCGTGATCCAGCCGGTAGAGCCGCTCGCCGCCATGGCGCATGAGGCGGGCGCGCTGTTCCTGTGCGACGCGGTGCAGGGCTATGGCCGGGTCGCGACCCCGCCCGGCTGCGACCTGATGGCGATCTCCGCGCACAAGATCCATGGACCCAAGGGAGTGGGCGCGCTCTGGATCCGCGACGGCGTGAGCCTCGAGCCGCTGCTCCATGGCGGCGGGCAGGAGACGCCGGGCCGTTCGGGTACGCTGGCGCCGATGCTCTGCGCGGGTTTCGGCGCCGCCGCGGCGCTGATGGCGCAACAGGGCGCGGCGGACGCCGCCCATGTCGAGCGGCTGTGGCTGATCGCGACCCGACGGCTCGGGCCGGAATGGCGGATCAACGGATCGGTCGAGCATCGCTGGCGCGGCAATCTCAACGTCCGGCGGGAGGGCCTCGACAGCGCGCGGCTTATCTCCGACCTGCGCGAGCTGGCCTTTTCGGCCGGCTCGGCCTGCGCCAGCGGCTCCGGACGGCCGAGCCACGTCCTCAAGGCGATCGGGCTTGTCGATGCGCAGGCGCGGTCGAGCATCCGCCTCGGCTTCGGCCGCTATACGACCGAGGAGGACATCGATCGCGCCGCAACGATGATCCTCGACGCCGCCGCCAGGCAGCGTATGTGGGCGGCATGACGAGGGTCATCTTCCTTTCCGCCGACGGCGAGCGGCGCAGCGAGGTCGAGGCTGCGCCCGGCCAGCGCCTGCTCGAGGTCGCCCAGGCCGACGGCCAGCCGCTCGAAGGAACGTGCGAAGGGCAGATGGCCTGCTCGACCTGCCATGTCGTCATCGACCCCGCCGACTTCCCCAAGCTGCCGCGGGCATCGGAGATGGAGGAGGATCTGCTCGACCTCGCCAGCCACGTCACCCGCTTCTCGCGGCTGGCCTGCCAGGTCCACCTGACCGAAGCGCTCGACAGGCTCACGGTGCGGATGCCGGCGGGCGCGCGGAACATGCAGGGGCGGTAGGGCCCTTGCCACCGTCAGCCTGACGAAAGTCAGGATCTCCCTTATTTTCCAGGAGATGCGCCTTGCCCGCATGCCCAAGGTCAATGAGATTCCGGCTCTCGCCGGAATGACGAGGAGTTACGCAACGCTTTCGATTTCGCGGGGACGACGAGGGTTGGCCGGTGGGCTTGCATCCCCGCCGTGCTTCCCCCATATGCGCCGCGGGAGTCGGGCGGACGGTGCCGTCGCCAACCCGGTCAGGTCCGGAAGGAAGCAGCCGCAACGATTTCGTATCGGGTCGTTCCGGCTCCCACCTCGAAAAAATCGCCGACGACAATCGAGGCCTGCCCCGGTAAGCTCCACCCATGTCCGAATCCCCGACACCCTATCGCGTCCTCGCGCGCAAATACCGGCCGCAGAATTTCAACGAACTGATCGGCCAGGACGCGATGGTGACGACCCTCGCCAACGCGATCCGGCGTGGGCGGCTGGCGCACGCCTTCCTGCTGACCGGCGTGCGCGGGGTGGGCAAGACCTCGACCGCGCGGCTGATCGCGAAGGCGCTCAACTGCATCGGCGCGGACGGTCAGGGTGGCCCGACCATCGATCCCTGCGGGGTCTGCGAGCCCTGCGTCGCGATCGCCGAGGGGCGCCACATCGACGTGGTCGAGATGGACGCCGCCAGCCACACCAGCATCGACGACGTCCGCGAGATCATCGAGGCGGTGCGTTACGCCTCGGTCTCGGCGCGCTACAAGATCTACATCATCGACGAAGTCCACATGCTGTCGAAGTCGGCCTTCAACGGCCTGCTCAAGACGCTCGAGGAACCGCCGGCACATGTGAAATTCCTGTTCGCCACGACCGAGGTGAACAAGGTCCCGATCACCGTGCTGTCGCGCTGCCAGCGCTTCGACCTGCGTCGGATCACCGCCGACAAGCTGGCCGCGCATTTCACCAACGTCGTCGCCGCCGAGGGCGTCGAGGCCGACCCGGAGGCGCTGGCGCTGATCGCCCGCGCGGCCGAGGGATCTGCGCGCGACGGCCTGTCGATCCTCGACCAGGCGATCGCGCACGGATCGGGTCGGGTCGAGGCGCAGCAGGTCCGCGACATGCTCGGCCTGTCGGATCGCGGCGCGGTGCGGCGCCTGTTCGGCGAACTGCTGAAGGGCGATGCGAACGCCGTGTTGACCAGCATCCGGGGGCAATATGACCTCGGTGTCGAGCCGGTGGCGATGCTGCACGGGCTGCTCGAGGCCTGCCATGCCGTCACCCGCGCCAAGGTGGCCGGAACCGACGATCCCGCGCTGTCTGCCGAAGAGCGCGAAGCCTATGGCGAATGGGCCGGCAAGCTCGGCTTCGCCACGCTGCACCGGCTATGGCAGTTGCTGCTCAAGGGCCATGGCGAAGTCCAGACCGCGGCCATGCCGATCGAGGCGGCGGAGATGGCGCTGCTCCGCGTCGTCCATGCCAGCCAGCTTCCCGATCCGGGCGAACTGGCCCGCAGGCTGGCCTCCGGCGACCTCGGCCTGCCCGCTGCGCCGGCACCGCAGCCGGCTGCCGAAACGCAGCACGCGCTGATGGCGGCTCCCGCACCCGTCGCCGTCCAAGCCGCACCCGTCGCCGCGCCTGTCGCCGTCGAAACCGTGTCCGTCGCCGTCCAGGCGCCACCGCCCGCCGTCGTCGCCATGCCGGCTCCGGAGGCCGAGCCCGCTGTACCGCCGCTGCCCGCCAGCGGCGCGGAGATCCACGAGCTGCTGCTGTCGGAAAATGCGCTGCTCGCCCAGCTCTTCCATGATTATGCGGCGATCGTTCGCCTGGAGGGTGCGGATCTGCTGATCTCGCGCCACCAACGGCTGCCGCAGGGCTTCGTCGGCGACGTCGCCAATATCCTCAAGCGCCGCACCGGCCGGACCTGGTCGGTCGGCCTGACCGACGAGGCGGGCGAGCCATCGCTGCTCGCGCGCATACGCGCCGAGGAGGATGCGGCGCGCGTCGCCATTCTCGAATCCCCGCTGGTCAAGGCGGCTCTGGAAGCCTTTCCGGAAGCAGAGCTGGTCGAATACAGCGTTCCCGAAAGACGGAGTCTCGCATCATGAAAAGCCTGGAAGAAATGATCGCCGCCGCGCAGAACGCCGCGCAGACGATCCAGACGCAAATGGAACAGGCCCAGACGGTCCTCGACACGATCGAGGTCGAGGGCGCGTCGGGTGGCGGCCTGGTCAGGATCCGTGCGACGGCCAAGGGCCGCATTCTCGGCGTCTCGATCGACGATTCGCTGATGGACCTGTCGGAAAAGGCGATGCTGGAGGATCTGATCGCCGCCGCGATCAACGATTGCCGCACCAAGGCCGACGCGGCCTCCAATGCCGAGATGGCGAAGCTGACCCAGGGCCTGCCGATCCCCCCCGGTTTCAAGATGCCGTTCAGCTGATCCAGCCTCTCGCACGTCTCGCCAGCGAAGGCCGGGGGCTCGTGAGACAGGGCGGTCGGCCATCTCCTGAGAGGCCAGCCGGGGCTGGCATGACGCTGTTGCCTACTTCACGCAGCTCGCGAAGCCATAGCGCTGCACCTGGCCGATCCGCCGGGCAATGCGGTCGCCATAGCGGCGGGTGAAGCCGGTCGGGGAAATCGCATCGCGCTTCTTGGGCAGCGGCAGCACCGCGGCGATCCGGGCGGCCTCGGCGCGGCTGAGGCGCGAAGCGTCGTGATGGAAGTAGCGCATCGCCCCGGCATTGGCGCCATAGGTCCCGATCCCGGTCTCGGCGAGATTGAGATATACCTCCATGATCCGCTTCTTCGACCAGAGCAGTTCGATCAGCACGGTGAACCAGGCTTCGAGGCCTTTGCGGAAATAGCCGCCATTCTGCCACAGGAAGGCGTTCTTCGCGGTCTGCTGACTGATCGTCGAGCCGCCCCGGATCCTCCGGTCGCCTTCGAAATTGCTCTTCATGGCATTTTGGATCGCCTTGAAGTCGAAGCCGTGGTGCGAACAGAAATTGCCGTCCTCGGCGGCGATCGCGGCGAGCGGCATGTTCGGCGACATTTCGTCGATCGACATCCAGTCCTTGGCGATCCCGCGTCCGTCCACGGCATTGGCGATCATCGTAACGGTGACGGGCGGCTGCACGAAGCGATAGACGCCCACCCATAGCACCGAGCCGATGACGAAGACGAAGAGCGCGCGGATGGTCCAGCGAAGGGCGCGGCGGGTGAAGGTCTGTTTGGCCATGACAGACCGTTTATCAACGGTCGGCGCGAACGATAAGACCGGTTTCGGTCCGGATCAGGCTCAGGCGCGCTTTCTCCAGCCCGCGGAGGCCTGAGGCCTTCAACGCCTCAGCAGCTTTTACCGGTGTGTCGTGCGGCACCCGTTCGATCCATAGCAGGACCGGGCAAGGCCCGGCGGCGGCCGTTGCCGGTCGATCGCGCGGGATGACGATCGCGGTGAAGCCGTAGCTCCTTGCCAGCAGCTTGTAGCCGAGTGCGAAGACCGGCTCTTCGCGCTGCGCGGCGCGCGACTTGCTGCCGTCCTTCAGCCGCCAGCCCGACGCGGCGAAGACCTGCGTCTGCGGGCAGGCCGCCACGATCCGCGAAATGCGCTTGGCGGCCAACTGCCAGCCGCTTCCCAGTCCGTTGACCGTCGCCGACACGATCACCGACAGCACCGCCACCGCCGAGATCGCCACCATCCACATCTTCCGGTCGGCAATCTTGGCGCCCGCCGTCGCCATCAATGCGGTCACAAGCACCGCGATGTCGGCGGTGTTGCTCAAGGTGATCAGGCGGCGCTGCGCGTCGATCTGCGCGATCGCGACCATCGCCGCGATCAACGCGGCGCAGATCAGGATCACGAAGCCGCTGTCGCCGCGATTCCAGCGTTCGCGGCCGAGATAGGCGCCGGCGATCGCCACGGGGTTCTGTATCACGGTGCCGAACAGCAGCGCGCCGAGGATCGCCCCGGCCGAGCCATATCCCATCTCGATCCAGTTCTGGTACAGGTCGAAGGTCGCGGTCCAGGACGTGGCCTGCCAGGAGATCATCGCGATCACCGCCGCGATCGCTACCGCCATCGCGATCATCAGCGAACGGGCCCAGCGCTTGAAGCCGCGCGCGATGGCGCTGAGGATCGACGCCATGGCGATGATGCCGCCGAACAGCGCGCCGCCATAATCGAGGGTCATGGCCGCGATCGTCGCGGGCAGGGCGATCATGGCCAGCTTTGCGTCGACCTTGCTGCGGTAGTCGCGTTCGGCGAATATGATGTGCCGGGCGAGCAGGATCTGGATCGAGAAGGCCGCGAGCTGCCAGAAATCGCCTCGATACACGGCGAAAGCCCGCGCGGTGGCAGGCGTCGAGAGCGTGAGCAGCAGGAAGATGGTATAGAAGGCCCTCTGGTCGGGCAGCCGCTTCGAGAAGCAGCGGACCGCGAAGACCAGGATGCCGATGGCCGGCAACGACGAGACCAGCCGACCGAGCGGGATGGACTGGATTCCTACCATGGCGAGCAGCGTGGCCCAGCCGTCGAAGATCGGCGGGCGGATGTCCCGAATCCAGCGCTCGGCGGCGAGTTTGTTCAGGCCGCGCGACATGTCCGAGAGATAGAGGGTCCAGTGATCGTCGAGCGTAGGCCCGCCGAGCAGCGCACACGCCGCCAGCGCCGTGATGATGATCGCCAGTGCAACCGCCGCCGAACCACCCGTCGAGCGTGGCCGCGGGTCCCCCTTCATGTCCCCCGTCATGCGATCATCGTATCAGGGCGATTTCACGCTGTCAGTGGCGCATGTCACAGATTAGGCTTTCGTCATGTTTCACCGCATCCTTGCCGGAATCGCCGCCTGCACGCTGTCGGCCGCCGCTGCCGCCGCGCGCGATTATTGCCCTGACCGTCCCGGGCTCGGCACGCCGAGCTGCACGATCGATCGCGGCCATGTCTCCATCGAGGTCGGGCTGGCCGACTGGTCGCTCGATCGGAGCACGGCCGAGCGCGACGACACGCTGCTGATCGGGGACCTGATCGTCCGCTACGGGATCGCCGACCATGCCGAGCTGCAGCTTGGTTGGACGGGCTATGGCCGCGAGATCGAGCGCGACCGGCTGACCGGCGCACGGTCGAAGGACAGCGGCTCCGGCGACGTGATGGTCGCGGTCCGGCGCAACCTCCTCCACCCCGACGGTTCGGGGTTCTCGCTCGCGCTGATGCCCTTCGCCACCCTGCCCGTGGGCCGCGAACCGATCGGCGCAGGGGATTGGGGCGCGGGCCTGCGGGTGCCGCTATCCTATGAGATCGACGATCGCTTCAGTATCGAGCTGGTGCCCGAAGGCGATGCGGCGGTGGATGCGGACGGGAAGGGGCGCCACCTGGCCTATGGCGGCGTGGCCGGGCTGGAAACCAGGGTTGGCGCAGCGTTGACTGCGACCGCCGAATATCAATTCGTGCGCGATCGCGATCCGTCGGGGCATGAGAGCAGGCAGCTCGCCGGCCTGTCGCTGGCGTGGCAACCGCGCGAGGATCTGCAATTCGACCTCGGTGCCAATGGCGGTCTTCGCCATGCGGCGGACGTAGAGCTATATGTCGGGGTGTCCCGGCGCTTCTGAGGCGGTTTGGAGCGATCCAGACGCGTCGCTCGGGGCAAAGGATTCGCCGTATTGAAGAGAAAGAAGGGGGACGTCGCGAGACGCCCCCCTTTTTGGATCACATCGCGGGCAGGAGCCGCTTCTCGCCGGCGATCCGCATCATCGCCTTCTGCAGCTTGTCGAAGGCGCGGACCTCGATCTGGCGGACCCGCTCGCGGCTGACGCCATAGACTTGGCTCAGTTCCTCGAGCGTCTTGGGCTCGTCGACCAGCCGCCGTTCGACGAGGATATGCTTCTCCCGATCGTTGAGCGCCGCCAGCGCCTCGTTGAGCATGTTGTGGCGGACGCTGCGCTCCTCGACCTCGGCCAGCCGCTCGTCCTGGAGCTGGCCCTGATCGACCAGCATGTCCTGCCACTCGCCCTCGCCGTCCTCGTTCATCGAGACGTTGAGCGACGCGTCGCCGCCCATCGCCATGCGACGGTTCATGCTCGTCACCTCTTCCTCGGTCACGCCGAGGTCGGTGGCGATCTTCTTGAGGTCTTCGGGCTTGAGATCGCCGTCCTCGAACGCCTCAAGCTGCGACTTCATCCGCCGCAGGTTGAAGAACAGCTTCTTCTGCGCCGCGGTGGTGCCCATCTTCACGAGGCTCCACGACCGCAGGATATATTCCTGGATCGAAGCCTTGATCCACCACATCGCGTAGGTGGCGAGACGGAAGCCGCGATCGGGCTCGAACTTCTTCACGCCCTGCATCAGGCCGATATTGCCCTCGGAGATCAGCTCGCTCGCCGGCAGTCCATAGCCGCGATACCCCATCGCGATCTTCGCGACGAGACGCAGATGCGAGGTGACGAGGCGGGTCGCCGCCTCGGGATCGCCATGTTCCTGGAAGCGCTTGGCAAGCATATATTCCTCTTCCGCCGTCAGCAGCGGAAACTTCCGGATCTCGGAGAGATAGCGGTTGAGGCTCTGCTCCCCGCCCAGTGCGGGGATCGTGGCGGGCACGTTCTTTCCGCTGGCCATGATCATCTTACTCCCTAGTCGGCACCCCGCGATGGGGCACCGCAACCCTGTTCCTGTCGATACGGAGAATCACCGAGGGACTCGGTGGCGTACCGTTCTGTAACATCTATACCATCTTTACGCGCAACTCGCTGAACAAATCCTGCATATCCTGAGGAATTACACTATCGAAACATAAAGCTTCGCTTGTCACCGGATGGACGAAGCCCAGCCGGGCCGCGTGCAGTGCCTGGCGATGGAATTTCAAACGGTTGAGCAGTTCGCGATGTTCCGGCCGGCCACGGCCGTAGACTGGGTCGCCGAGCAGCGGGTGGCCCAGCGAGGCCATATGGACGCGCACCTGGTGGGTGCGGCCGGTCTCCAGCCGGCATTCGACGAGCGCGGCGCCGCGAAGCTGCTCGATCACGCTATAATGGGTCACGGCACGCTTGCCGCGACCGTCGCGGACGATCGCGATCTTCTTCCGGTCGGTGCTCGACCGGGCGAGCGGCGCGTCGACCGTGCCTTCGGCGAAACGCGGCAGGCCGGCGACGATCGCCTTGTAGCGGCGGTCGATGCTGTGCCTGGCGAACTGCGCGGCCAGGCCGACATGGGCTGGATCGGTCTTGGCGGCGATCATCAGCCCCGACGTATCCTTGTCGATGCGATGGACGATGCCAGGCCGTTCGACCCCACCGATTCCCGACAGGCTGCCCCTGCAATGGTGAAGCAGGGCGTTGACCAGCGTCCCGTCCAGATTGCCGGCGGCCGGATGGACCACCAGCCCGGCGGGCTTGTCGACGACGATCAGATGCTCGTCCTCGAACGCGACGCGGAGCGGAATGTCCTGCGCCTCGTTATGCGCGGGGGTGGGATCGGGGACGATCACCGAGAAGAGGGAGCCGGGGGCCACCTTCATCGCGGGATCGCGGGCGAGCGCGCCCTCGGCATTGGTGACCTGGCCCGAGGAGATCAGCGCCTTCAGCCGCTCGCGCGACAGGGTGGGCAACGCCACGGCCAGCGCCCGGTCGAGCCGCCAGCCACCGGCATCCTGCGGCACCACGGCATGCAATGTCGATTTCCCCCCGGTCATCCTGTAGCGATGTGGCGATGGAACTGAGGATATCAAGGGCCGCGCTCGACGAAATCCTGTCGGCGGCGTCGGCGGCCCCCGATGCCGAAATCTGCGGCCTGCTGCTGGGCCGTGGCGCGACCGTCACGGCGCTGCGGCCATGCGCCAACGTCGCCGCCGATCCACGCGACAGTTTCGAGGTCGACCCCGCCGCGCTGATCGCGGCGCACCGCGCGGCCCGGGCGGGGGGCCCCGCCTTGGTCGGCCATTATCATTCGCATCCCAGCGGTTCGGCCGATCCTTCGGCGCGCGACGCCGCCGCCGCGGCGCCGGGCAGCTACTGGATCATCGCCGGCGGCGGGGAACTGCGCGCCTGGTATGCCGACGGGCGGGGGCGTTTCCAGGCCGTGACGATCGTTCCGGCTGACAATCGCTGATTGCGCAACCGTCGCGCGCTTGCCAAAAGACCCGACCCCTGTTCGCCCGCTAAGGAAGTTTCCATGGTCAATCGCTCGGCCGAGTTCGCGAGCCTGCTCTGTTCGCGGCTGTGCCACGATCTGCTGTCGCCGGTGGGCGCGCTCAACAACGGCATCGAGCTTCTCGCCGACGAGACCGATCCCGCGATGCGCGAACGCTGCATGGAGTTGCTGGCCGAGAGCGCGCAGACCACGGCGAACCGGCTGAAATTCTACCGGCTCGCCTTCGGCGCGGCGGGCGGCTTCGGCGAACTGGTCGACACGCGCGAGGCCCGTGCCGCGATCGAGGGGCTGCATGGCAGCGGCAAGGTCCGGCTCGGCTGGATGGTGGACGCCCCCGCGCTGCCCAAACCCGCGATCAAGACCCTGCTCAACCTCGCGCTGATCGCCGGCGATGCGCTGGTCCGGGGCGGGCAGCTCGACATCGCCGCCGAGGGCGGGGAGGTCGTGATCCGTGCCGAAGGTCCTCGGGTCGTGCTCGACGCCGAATTGCGCAACGCGCTGCTGGGCCAGGCCGATCCCGATCTCGTCTCGCCGCGCGCCGCGGCCGCGTGGCTGGTCCATATCCTGGTCAGCGAGTCTGGCGGGTCGGTGCAGGTCTCGCAGCCCGAGGACGGCCTGCTGATGATCGGGGCGACGCTGCCGGCCGGATGATCGCGGCGCCGTAAACCCGGCCTTAACCATGTTGGGGCATCACCCGGATCGAATTACCGGTTCGGGAAAGATGCCATGGACGATCTGCTCGGCGATTTCGTCGCGGAGACACGCGAAACCCTCGAAGCCCTGTCGGGCGAGATCGTTGCATGGGAACTCGCGCCCGACGATCGCTCGCGGCTCGATGCGATCTTCCGCTTCGTCCATACCGTGAAGGGAAGCTGCGGCTTCCTCGATCTGCCGCGGCTCGAAAAGCTCAGCCATGCGGCCGAGGATGTGCTCGCCGACGTCCGCGCCGATCGCCGCCGTCCCGATCCCGCGCTGGTTAGCGCCGTGCTGGCGGTGATCGACCGCATCGCCGAACTGACCGACGCCATCGAGGACGGCCGCCTGATTTCCGACGCGGACGATCCTCGCCTGATCGCGGCGCTGCAGCCAGGCGCCGACATGGCGGTCGCAGCGTCGCCCGCCGCCGGTCCCGATGCGGGAGACGTCGCGCTGGCCGAGGCGCTCGAGGCGATCCGGCTCGCCGAGGAGGGCGACGAGGAGGAAGCCGATGCCCAGATCGCGTGCGAAGCGCCCGTTGCGGTGGCCGATCGTCCCGTCGCCACCACTGCGCCGTCCACGCCGCGCACGGTTTCGCGCACCATCCGCCTGCCGGTCGACCTGCTCGACCGGATGATGGCGGGCGTGTCGGACATGGTGCTGGCGCGCAACGAACTGGCCCGCCGCCTGCGCGAGAGCGGCGCCGAATCGAATACCGAGGTCGCCTTCGAGCGGCTGTCGCAATGCATCGCCGAGATGCGCGACGCGATCACCCGGACCCGCATGGCCCGGGTCGAACATCTGTTCACAGCGCTGCCCCGCATGGTCCGCGACATCTCGGCCGAACTCGGCAAGACGGTGCAGCTGGAGATCGACGGCGGCGACGTCGAGCTCGATCGCGAGATGATCGAGATGATCCGCGATCCGCTGACCCATATCGTCCGCAACGCGATCGACCATGGCATCGAGCCGCCCGAGGTGCGGATCCTGGCCGGCAAGCCGATGGCCGGCCGCCTCCACGTCAGCGCCCGGCAGGTCGGTAACCAGATCCTGATCGAGGTGATCGACGACGGACGCGGCATCGATGCCGACCGGCTGGTCCAGAAGGCGGTCGCGGTCGGCATCCTCAGCCAGGAACGCGCCGCGACCCTCAGCTGGGAACGCAAGCTGGAGTTGATCTTCGAGCCGGGCCTCACGACCGCGCAGCAGGTGACCGCCATTTCGGGGCGCGGCGTCGGCATGGATGTCGTCCGCGCCAATGTCGAGCGGATCGGCGGCCTCGTCGATATCGAGAGTCGGTCTGGCCAGGGCCTGCGACTGACCCTGCGCGTGCCGTTGACCCTCACCATCATCCCCGCGCTGACGATCAGCGCCGGGGGCCAGCATTTCGCCATTCCGCGCTCGGCGATCGACGAGATCGTCCGGATCGGGGGCGATGCGGTCCGCATGGGCACGCTGGGCGGTGCCGATATCGTCTTCATCCGCGGTACCCGCGTGCCGGTGGTTTCGCTCAGCGCCGTGCTGGGCCTCGAAAAGGCCGAGCAGGCCAATCTCGTCGTGCTCAAGCTGTCCGGCGGTGCGCGCTATGCGCTGGCGGTCGAGGCGGTGCACGACCATGAGGAACTGGTGGTCAAGCCCGCCGCGCCGGTCGTGATGGCGTGCGGCATCTATGGCGGCACCACCTTGCCAGACAACAGCCGGCCGATGCTGCTGCTGGACGTCGCCGGGGTCGCCGAGAAGGCGGGTGTCCGCCGCGAGGAGAAGAGCGCGGTCGAGCCGGCGGCCGAGGAGGCCGACGAGGAGCAGACCGAAAAGGGCGCCGTGCCCGTCCTCCTGTTTCGCGACCTCGACCGGATCGAGCGCGCCGTGCCGCTGGCGCTGGTCGAGCGCATCGAGGACTGCTTCTCGGCCTCGGTCAGCAACAGCGCGGGTCGCATGCGCCTCAACATCGACGGCCGGCTGGTGCCGCTGGTGTCGTGCGGCGCGCCTATCGTCGAGGCCAAGATCCGCGTCCTGCGCATGCGCGACGGCGGCGAGGAACTGGCCTATGCGATCGACAGCGTGATCGATATCGTCCCCGTCACGATCGAGCTGCAGCGCAGTACCGTTCCGGGGCCCGTCTCGGGCGTGATGCTGGTCGAGGAGCGCCCGGTCGAGTTCATCGACGCCTTCTGGCTGTTCGCGCAGGGGCTCGGCATCGAGCCGGCAGTCGAGCAGCGCCCGGTCTGCCTGCTGTCGGACGAGGACCCATGGACGCGCCAGGTGCTGGCACCGCTGGTCGAGGGCGCGGGCTACCGGATCGTCTATTCGGTCGGCGAGGGTCCGCCCGCCGATCTGGTGATCATGGCCGACGGCACCCTGGCCGAGCCGATGGAGGCCGGGACGGTGCTGCGATTGCGCCAGAACGCCGAGGAGCGCGGCGCGTCGCCGAACAGCCTGTGGCGCTATGACCGGATCGGCCTGACCGCGGAACTGCGCCGTCATTGGAACAAGCGGAGCGCCTGACCATGAATCATCTCTACCTCATCGTCGAAATCGCCGGTCAGCGGTCGCTGCTGCCGGCCGCCTTCGTCGAATCGGTCGTCGAGATCGAGGACATCGCGCCGGTGCCCAGCGCGCCGCCCCATGTCTTCGGCCTGTTCGCCCTGCGGAGCCGGGTGCTGACGGTGATCGACACGATCGCCGCGCTCGGCACCGGGCGGAGCGGCGAGGGGGAGAAGCAGGCGGTGATCGTCCATGTCGACGGTCATCTCTATGGCATCCTGGTCGACGACGTGGACGACGTCGTCGCGATCGAGGGCGTCCCGAGCCAGCCCCGCGCGCTGCTGTCGGCGGGATGGGCTCGCTATTCCAACGGCGTGCTCGAACATGAGGGCGAACCCTTGCTGCTGATCGACATCGCCGCGCTCATCGCCGGGCCGGTCGAGATTGCCGCCTGACAAGGCCGTTAACGGGGCGCTTACCGGTCCGGGGCTAGAGATAGTCGAAATGCCCATCCAAGACGGAAGACCGTGATGAAGACCTGCCTGGTAGTGGATGATTCCAAGGTGATCCGAAAGGTCGCCCGTCACATATTGGAGGCGCTCCACTTCAACGTCGAGGAGGCCGGCGATGGCCGCGAGGCGCTGGATCGCTGCCATGCGGGCGACCTGCCCGACGTTATCCTGCTCGACTGGAACATGCCGGTGATGAGCGGCATGGAGTTCCTGCGGTCGCTGGGCTCGGACTTCGTCCAGCGGCCGAAGGTCGTGTTCTGCACAACCGAGAACGACGTCGCGCATATCCGCGCCGCGATCGAGGCGGGTGCGGACGAATATATGATGAAGCCGTTCGATCGAGAGACGCTGGAGAGCAAGCTGCACCTGGTGGGCGTCGCCTGAACCATGTCTCGGGGGGGACTCAGCGGCAGCGCCAGGGTGGCCGCCACCGACGCCGGACGGGGCCAGCCTCGTCCGATCCGCGTGCTGCTGGTCGACGATTCCCTCGTCGCCAGGACCGTTCTGGCACGCCTGCTGGACGGCCGCTCCGAATTCGAGATAGCGGGCGCCGCCCCCACCGCCGACCAGGCGATCCAGTTCCTCAGCAGCCATGATATCGACATCGTCGTCCTCGACGTCGAGATGCCCGGCAAGGACGGGCTGACCGCGCTGCCGGAGATCCTGGAGGCGAGCCACGGCGCGCGCGTCCTGATCGTCTCGTCGGCCGCGGAGGCGGGCGCTTCGGCCACGGTGCGCGCATTGACCCTTGGCGCGGCAGACACGCTGCTCAAGCCGACCGCCGGCAATTTCGCGGGCGAGTTCTCGCACAAGTTCATCGATGCGCTGCTCCGCATCGGCCATGCCAATCATCGGGTCCAGCGCCCCGATCGCAGGGGGGCCGACACGACGCCGCGCCCGGCGGCGAAGACGCCGATGGTCGCGCTGCGCCCGACCCGAAGCGGCAAGATCGCCTGCCTGGCTATCGGCGCTTCGACGGGCGGGCTCCACGCGCTGTCGGCCTTCCTGCGTCGCCTGACCCCCGATTTCCGTGCGCCGATCCTTATCACCCAGCATCTGCCGCCACCGTTCATGCCCTATTTCGCGGCCCAGCTACGCGATATCGCCGGTCGACCCACCACGGTCGCGGCCGAGGGGACGCCGCTGGTGCCGGGCGAGATGCTGGTGGCCCCGGGCGAGGGGCATGTCCGCCTCGCACGCAGCGGTTCGCGCGTCGTGGTGCGGATCGATCCCGCTCCGGCGCCCAGCCGCTGTATGCCGTCGGTCGACCCGATGTTCGAGGCAATGGCGGAGATGTTCGGCGGCGAGGGTGTCGGCGTCGTGCTCACCGGCATGGGCCGCGACGGCACGATCGGCGCCGAAGCGATGGTCGCCGCGGGGGGCGAGATACTGGCGCAGGATTCCGCAACCTCGGTGGTATGGGGCATGCCCGGATCGGTCGCGCAGGCCGGGCTCGCCTCGCTGGTCATGTCGCCCGAAGACCTCGCCCGCCACGTCTGCGATCGCAACGCCGGTGGCGCATGGAAGTAAGTCCGCGGGCGGCCATGGCCATCGCCCGCCTGTTCGAGCAGGCCACGGGCCAGACATTGTCGCAGGATCGCTTCTGGCGGATCGGCACCACCCTGACCCCCTTCTGCAAGGCGCGGTGCATAGAGAGCTTCGACCATCTCGCCCTGGCACTGGAACGGGGCCTGGACCGCGGACTGTCGCTCGACATGATCGACGCGCTGCTCAACAACGAGACGAGCTTCTTCCGCGACGCCGGGGTGTTTACCCAGCTCAGCGAGGCACTGCTGCCCCGGCTGGCGGCGGCGCGCGAGCGGGAGAAGCGCATCCGCATCTGGTCGGCGGCCTGCTCGACCGGGCAGGAAGCCTATTCGCTGGCGATGCTGTTCGCCGAACAGCGCGAGCGCTGGGCCGGATGGCGGATCGACATCGTCGGCAGCGACATCTCGCGATCGGCCATCGAGCAGGCGCGGGACGGACTCTATACCCAGTTCGAGGTGCAGCGCGGCCTGCCGATCCGGCAGCTGATCGCCTGGTTCGATCCGGTACTGGACCAGGGCTGGCGCGCGAAGCCCCAGCTGGCGTCCTACGTCACCTTCCAGCGCCACAATCTTCTGGGCCCCCCGCCGGCCGGCGGCCGCTTCGACCTGATCCTGTGCCGCAACGCGCTGCTCTATTTCTCGGCCGAGCGGCGGCACCAGATGCTCGAAGGACTTTCGCTGGCGATCGCCCAGGACGGCGGACTGCTGCTGGGGGCAGGGGAGACGGTGCAGGGCTCGACCCGCTTCGTGGCCGACAGCGAACTGCCGATGGTCTATCGGCCAGCGGGCGCGCGGGGCCTGTCGCACGCCCGCTCCGGGTCGGAGCAAGCGCAAAGCGCTTCCTCCTCAAACGATCAGGCTCTAAGCGTCCGACATGGACGAGATCATCGATTGCCCGTCGCCCAATCATGACGAGCGAACCCTGCCGATCAGCATGGTGGTGCTTCACTATACCGGCATGCAGGACGCGGCATCGGCGATCGCGCGGCTGACCGACCCCGAAGCGAAGGTTTCCAGCCATTATCTGGTCGCCGAGGACGGCCAGATAATGCGCCTTGTCCCCGAGTCGCGCCGCGCCTGGCATGCCGGGCAGTCGAGCTGGCGCGGCACCACCGACGTCAACTCGGCCAGCATCGGGATCGAGATCGTCAATCCCGGCCATGAGATCGGCTATCGGCCTTTTCCGAAGCCGCAGATGGATGCGCTGGTCCCGCTGATCTCGAACATCACCAGCCGCTATCCGATCGAGCCGGCCAATGTCGTCGGTCATTCGGACATTGCCCCCCGGCGCAAGCAGGATCCGGGCGAGCTGTTCGACTGGGACCTGCTCGGCAAGCTCGGCCTCGCACTGCGCCGCCCGCGCCACGGTCTCGCCGACCCGCACTGGACGCCCGGCGGCTTCCTGCTCGCGCTGGACCGCTTCGGCTACGATGTCAGCGACGGGCCCGCCGCCGTCACCGCCTTTCAGCGCCGCTTCCGTCCCGAGCGGATCGACGGGATCGCAGACGGCGAATGCCGGGCGATCCTGCTCCGCCTGCTGCTCCACCGCGAGGGCGACGGCCTGCTGGAGCCGAAGAAGGACGTCTAGCGCGGTCTCGAGGCATGGGGATCATCCGTCGACCCGGAAGTCGCCCTCTCTTGAACGCGTCTCCAAAGCCGCTTAGAGGGCTTTCCACCAGAGGGCCGGGCGGTCGCCGCGCAGCGATGCGGGGAGGAAAGTCCGGGCTCCAAGGAGTGACGGTGCCGGGTAACGCCCGGCGGGGGCGACCCCAGGGACAGTGCCACAGAAAGCAGACCGCCCGGCGGGTCCGGTTTCCGGGCTCCGGGCAAGGTGGAAAGGGTGCGGTAAGAGCGCACCGCGGACCCGGCAACGGGAACGGCATGGTAAACCCCACCGGGAGCAAGATCGAATAGGGACGGCGCATGGGCTACTCCGCCCGGTCGTCCGGGTTGATTGCTGGAGGCCGGATGCAAGTCCGGTCCTAGAGGAATGATCGCCCATCCGGCCGTGGAGCAATCCTGGGCCGGTGGACAGAACCCGGCTTACAGGCCCTCTGGTATTTCCCCGCGCCGCAGGGGCGCCTTTCGGGGAGCCGCGCTCAGCCCAGTCCGGAAAGGCCCCAGCCAAGCGAACCGAGCAGCACCGATATCAGCAGGAGCGCGAGCGCCGCATGGCTCAATGTCCTCCGCCCTGTGGGGCCGTCGCTCCGTTCCTTCCGTCCGGTGCGGGAATAGGGCAGGCGGCTCATGGCGTCCGCGAACGACCGCCGGCCTCGCGCGCGCCGCCTCCGAACCCGAGGCGGACGCGATGCGTCATCGCTCTTTCGCTTCGGCGACACGGGGCCGCCGTTCGTCGATCAACTGGCGTTCTCTCGCGGCGGCCTGTCCATGGACGCTGGCCAGCATCAGGTGGGCTCGCCGGGCCTCGCCGCACCCGGCTTGTGCCGCGGCCTGTTTTTCCTGGGCGGCTCTCCGCTCGAAATAGGTGATATCCTTCTCGGTCATCGATCTGGTTCCTTATACATGGCGGACAAAGGGGTAGGGTCGCCATGGCCGAAGCGCCGCGGGAATCGGGTGCGAGGGCAATCCCCCGAAATCCGTCGCGTCGACGGTTCGACGACGACCGATGTGTCGCCGCGCATCTCCGTACCGCTCATCGCCGGAACGCTCCGCCTTATAGGCTCTTTTCGGAATCGCGGCTGCAACCTGGATCAGCATTTGCGACGAAAGGGACGATTGCCGGGACAGCGAGGGCGCCGCTCATCGCGCGGGCGATCAGGCGATGGGGGCCGCCGTCCATAATGCCGAAAGGGCGGCGTGGAGTTCCTGGCTGGAGAAAGGCTTCAGCAGTCTCGGCGAATTGTGGAACTGGGGCGGCTCGCGGCCAATGCTCACGCCGCTCGTAAACAGAAACGGGATACGCCGCCTCGCCAGCAGATCGGCCACCGGATAGCATAGCTGGCCGTTGAGCCAGACATCGAGCACGGCCGCATCGATCTTGGCCGACACGGCGACATCAAGGGCATTTTGCAGGGTCAGGCAGGGACCGACGACGTCGGCTCCCAGTTCGATCAGGGAATCCCGCATCGCGGTCGCTATGATGATCTGGTCCTCGACGACGAGGATCGCGGGCCGTCTGTTCGTCAATTGGGATGATCTCCAGCGAGCTTCCTGGGTACGGGCATTCAAGGCTCGCGGCATCGCCATCTTTTCTTCCTTGGGTCGACGGGCCGCATCTGTCGCAAATGGTCAGGCCCGGCGTTCCGCGCCTGCAAACCTTCGGCAACGTAGCGGCAGCCATAGCGGTCGACTTGACTGTCCTTCGATTGCGGAGGCTGGCTTGTTTTACGAAGATCCCAAACCCGCATCACTGACGTTGGTTGTCGCAATGTTATCGATGAACTTAGCGAATATCACTTTATCCATCATATGGATGATTTAAATTCAAATTGTAAACTACTGTTACTTTGTAAAAAGTACAAAGTAAAATTTCGGATGAAAACCATTCGAATCTGAAAATCGAATTCCTTTGAACGGATGTTTAAGTCCATATGTGGACAATACGTATATCGAGAATTTGGATTTCAGAAATTTCGGAGCTGTAACGAGGGCTTATCGGAGAAAACTCAGAAAGGCACCAGTAAAATATCATCCGCTCGATATGGAGCGTGAAGGATGTCTGCCGGCGTGGACGACATGGCTTCGCACAGGACGGATTCCGAACGCTGCCGATAACGCGCCGGCCACCTCCATTGAGCTTCCCGGTCGAGCTTGGTCCCGGCATCTTCGAAATCCACACGCTCTCGGTCGAAGGCCTTGCAAGCCAGGTCGCGATGACTGCTCCGCCTCATGCAGGTCGCCCGGCGAGGCGATCCGGACGCCGGGCGACGTCGTCCGCGGCGGCATTGTATCCCCGCAACGACTGCCTATCTTCGCTGGCGTCAAAAGGAGAACGATATGGCCCGGGAAATCGCGACATTGGCCGGTGGCTGCTTCTGGTGCGTGGAAGCGGTGTTCGATGACGTGATCGGCGTCGAGTCGGTCGAGAGCGGCTATATCGGCGGGCATGTCCCCCATCCGACCTACAAGCAGGTCTGCAACGGCGACACCGGGCATGCCGAGGCGATCCGCGTCACCTTCGATCCCGATGTGATCGGCTATGGTGACCTGCTCGACATCTTCTTCCATGTCCACGATCCGAGCCAGCTCAACCGGCAGGGCAACGATGTCGGCTCGCAATATCGGTCGGCCATCTTTCCCAATTCGCCGGAGCAGGCGGCCGAGGCGAAGGCGGCGATCGAGCGGGCGCAGCCCGACTGGCCCGAGCGGATCGTCACCACGATCGAACCCGACGCGCCCTGGTATGTCGCCGAGGACTATCATCAGGAATATTTCGCCCGTGAAGGGGCCAGCAACGGCTATTGCGTGATGGTGGTGGCCCCCAAGCTCGCGAAGTTTCGCAAGAGCTATGCCGCCCGCCTGAAGGACGGCGCGAAGGTCTGACCTGCCAATGCCTTCCCGGGGCCTCGGGAAGGCATTATCGCGGTGCTGCCGCGCGCCTCAGCCGGTCGTTGATCGCCAGGCCCAGGCCGTCAGCCGGGATCGGCGCGACGGCGATCGCGGTCGCGGCCGATTGATCCGCCGCATGCAGCAGATCGAACAGCCGCGCCGCCGCCTCGGCCAGGTTCCCGGCCGGTGAAAGGCAGGCATCGCCGGCGATCGCGCCGAAGCCGATGAGATATTCGCCGTCCCGCGGCGCGAGCGCGCCGAGCCGTACCGGTTTCGACGGGGCATAATGGCTGGCCATCTGGCCGGGCGCCTCGATCGCCGTGTCGCCGGCGGCCACGACCGGCACGCCCGAGGCCTGGGACAGCATCTCGATGGTGATGCTGCCCGGGCGCAGCAGCCGCAGCCGATCGTCTTCCACCGCGACGATCGTCGATTCGATGCCGACTGCCGTCGGGCCGTCGTCGAGCACCAGCGGGATGCGTCCGGCCAGCGAGCGCGCGACATGGTCGGCGCGGGTCGCGCTGATCGAACCGCTGGCATTGGCCGACGGCGCGGCGAGGGGGCGCCCGCTCGCCGCGATCAGCGCGCGGATCGCGGGGTGGGACGGCATGCGTACCGCCACGGTCGAAAGCCCCGCAGTCGCCAGGCTGGCCACCGGCGAACCCGGCGCGATCGGCAGCACCATCGTCAGGGGGCCCGGCCAGAAGTGCGCGGCCATGCGGCGCGCCAGCGCGGAGAGGATCGCGACCCGTTCGGCCATGGCGATATCGGTGACGTGGACGATCAGAGGGTTGAAGCTCGGTCGTCCCTTGGCGGCGTAGATCGCCGCGACCGCCTCGCCCGACGTCGCGTCGCCGGCAAGGCCGTAGACCGTCTCGCTGGGCACCGCCACGGGCAGTCCGCGCGCGATCAGTGCGGCGGCTTCGGCGATGCCGGCCCGGTCGGCGGGAAGGATCAGAGGTTTGGTCACGCCGCGCCGCTATAGCGATGGCGCGAGAGGAGCAAGCCCGGCGATATATTGGCCGGGACGGCGGTCGAAGGCGTCAGCCCTCGACCCGTTCGAGCAGGTCGCTCGGTTCGATGCGCAGGCGGCGCATGCTGCGGACCACGCGCGGCCATTCGTCGCGCAGGAAGGTGTCGCGCGCCTCGCGGCGGAGGCGGTCGGTCGCGCCTTCGGCGACGAACATGCCGACGCCGCGCTTCACCGTCACATAGCCCTCGTCCTGGAAGCCCTGATAGGCCTTTGCCGCGGTCAACGGATTGGCGCCATGCTGCGCGGCGAAGACGCGGACCGAGGGAAGGGCATCCCCGTCGCCATAAGTGCCGTCGAGGATCGACTCGGCTATGATGTCGCGAAGACGGAGATAGACGGGGCGATCCTGGCTGCTCATGGCGTTACACTGTGCTAACACAGCATGGCGCGTCAATGGCAATCAACCTTTCCACGTCGAAACGATAGCTTCGTAGGCCGGGCGGGGACGTTCCTCCAGATCGCGCCCCGGCGAACCGAGGAAAAGGAAGCCTGCGATCCGGTCGTTCGGCGATCCGCCAAGCGATTCAAGCACTTGGCCATTATAGGCGGGCCAGCCGGTCAACCAGCTGCCGACGAAGCCGGCGGCATGGGTGGCGAGTAGCAGGTTCATGCAGACGGCACCCGCCGACAATTCCTGTTCCCACAGCGGAATCTTGCTGTTCTGCGCCGGGGTCGAGAGCACCGCGACCATCACCGGCGCCTGCTGCGCGAACTGCTCCATCGCTTCCAGCTCCAGCCGACCGGCCTCCGGCTTCTCGGCGCGATAGGCGTCCTTCAGCAGGTCGGCGAAGGCGGCGCGGCGCCCGGCCTCGACGATCACGAAGCGCCAGGGGGCCAGCTTGCCATGATCGGGCACGCGCATCGCGGCCTCGAGGATTTGCCGGAGTTGCACGCCATCCGGGCCCGGCGCGATCATGTCGCGCGGCTTGCCCGAGCGGCGGGTGGCGAGGAGGGCGGAGGTGGAGGACAGATCGTTGAACATGGCCATCATCTAGGCGCTAGCCCTTGGCGGGACAACGGTCTCGGAAACACGCGCCCATTCGGACATATTTCCGCCAACTTGGGGAGAAGATCGAACCATGGGGTAATTCTGTTTCGTTGAACCCGCTAGAGTGGGCAATGTCCTTTCAATCGAAACAATAACCGCTTCACAGCGCGGGAATCGTTGCTATCGTCGGCGTCCATGAAGGTCGCGCCGTCCTTAGGGGGAGCACCGCGCGCCGACCACGCAGAACAGAAAGAACTTCATGGTCAATCCCGATGCTGACGCGACCACCGAGCCCGCATCGCCGCATATGAGCCGATCCGACGGCGACACCTGGTTCGGCCATCCGAGGCAGCTGGCGAGGCTCTTCTCGACCGAGGCGATGGAACGCTTCGGCTATTACGGCATGAGGGCGCTGCTCACCCTCTACCTCACCCAGCATTTCCTGTTCAGCGACCAGACAACCAACGGTCTCTATGGCGGCTTCACCGCGCTGGTCTACCTGACCCCGTTGATCGGCGGCCTGCTCGCCGATCGCTATCTCGGCTCGAAGAAGTCGGTGAAGTTCGGCGCGATCCTGATGTCGATCGCCTATTTCCTGCTCTGCTTCGGCGGCCAGACCGCCAAGCCCTATGCGATGATCGACGGCAGCCGCTACGAGGTGGTGATCGACGCCGCCAAGCAGCAATATGTCCTCGACGGCGGGCGGCAGCTCGCGATCAAGGGGCAGGAGGACGGCACCGTCGACCTCGTCGCCCCGGACGGCGCGATCGCCCGCTCGGTCGCCAAGGGCGGCTTCGCGGCCGACGCCGACCGCGATCCCTTCCACACCACGCTGATGCTGATCGCGCTGAGCCTGCTCACCGTCGGCAACGGCTTCTTCAAACCCAATATCTCGACGATCGTCGGCGCACTGTACGAGAAGGGGGACCGGCGGCGCGATGCGGGCTTCACCATCTTCTACATGGGCATCAACCTCGGCTCGCTCTTCTCGCAGATCCTCTGCCCGTTCCTCGCGGTAGCGCTCGGCTGGTGGGCGGGGTTCGGCCTCGCCGCGATCGGCATGATGATCAGCTGGGCGCTGATCCAGTTCGCGGGCGACAAGCTCAAGGGCTATGGCGATCCGCCCGAGGGGCAGGAGAAGGATCGCAGCCTGCTGATCTACATCGCCGCGCTCGCGGTCGTCCCGATCGGCTGGTTCCTGTTCGTCAACCTGATGAGCAGCCCGGCGCCCGAGGAGGGCGGCGGGATCGTCGGCTATCTGCTGGGCCTGCCGATCATGGGCAAGGTCCTGTTCGCGACCTTTCTCGCCTCGGTCATCCTGATTCCGCTCTGGGCGCTGAAGGCCGGCAACAAGGTCGAGTTCCAGATGATGATCGCGGCGATCGTGATGATCGTCTTCAACGTCGTCTTCTGGACGCTGTTCGAGCAGGCGGGCTCCTCGCTCACCCTGTTCGCCGACCGCAACACCGATCTGTCGATCTTCGGCATCTTCACGATGTCTGCCGGGCAGACCCAGTTCTTCAACGCCTTCTTCATCGTCGTGCTGGCGCCGCTGACCTCGATCCTGTGGGGCGCGCTCGGCCGCCGGGGGCTGGAACCCTCGATCCCGGTCAAGTTCGCGATCGCGCTCGCTGGCGTCGGCCTCGGCTTCCTCGCGCTGGTGTGGGGCACCGCTTATGCCGGGCCCGACTTCAAGGTCTCGGTCTGGTGGCTGGCGCTGCTCTACCTGATCCACTCGATGGCCGAGCTGTGCATCTCGCCGGTCGGCCTGTCGATGATCACCAAACTGTCGATCGCGCGAGTCGTCGGGCTGATGATGGGGCTGTGGTTCCTGTCGATCAGCTGTGCCCAATATGTCGCCGGCATCGTCGCCCAGGTCGCCAGCGTCGAGACGGTCGGCGGTCAGGTGACCAACCTCAAGGTCAGCCTCGAGACCTATGCCGGCGTCTTCCAGACGATCGGCCTCGCTTCGGTGAGCATTGGCGCCGTCCTCCTGGTCCTTTCGCCGTTCATCAAGAAGTGGATGCATGGTGTACAATAACAAGCTGAAACTCTCGGTCGCGGTGGCGCTCGCGCTCACCGCCTGCACCAGCGGGGCCGCGCCCAAATCCGCATCGTCCGACGCGCCGCCGCCCGGCAAGGGCAAGGGCTTCGATCATGATCCCTTCCCGTCGACCTACCGGCCCTATGCTGGCGCGCCGACGGCGATCGTCCACGCGACCGTCTATGACGGCGAAGGGGGGCGGATCGAGGACGGTACCGTCCTGCTGGCCGACGGCAGGGTGACCGCGGTCGGTGGTCCCGATCTCGCCGTTCCGGCTGGAACCATGGTGATCGACGGCAAGGGCAAGTGGGTGACCCCCGGCGTCATCGACGTCCACAGCCATCTCGGCGACTATCCCTCGCCCGGCGTCAAGGCGCTGGCCGACGGCAACGAGGCGACCGCGCCGGTCACCGCCCAGGTGTGGGCCGAGCACAGCGTCTGGCCGCAGGACCCGGGCTTCAGCCGCGCGCTCGCCAATGGCGGCGTGACGACGCTGCAGATCCTGCCCGGTTCGGCCAATTTGTTCGGCGGCCGCTCGGTGACGCTCAAGAACGTCTATGCGCGGACGGTGCAGGGGATGAAGTTTCCCGGCGCACCCTATGGCCTGAAAATGGCCTGTGGCGAGAATCCCAAGCGCGTCTACGGCGGCAAGAATCGCGAGCCGTCGACCCGCATGGGCAATGTCGCGGTCGACCGGCAAACCTGGATCAAGGCGACCGAGTATAAGCGGAAGTGGGACAAATATGAGGAGAAGGGCGGCGAGGCGCCGACCCGCGACGTCGCCATGGACACGCTGATGGGCGTGCTCAACGGCGAGATCCTCGTCCACAACCATTGCTACCGCGCCGACGAGATGGCCATCGTGCTCGATATGGCGAAGGAGTTCGGCTACAAGGTCACCGCCTTCCACCACGCCGTCGAAGCCTACAAGATCGCCGATCTGCTGAAGGCGAACGGCACCTGCGCCGCCGTCTGGGCCGACTGGTACGGCTTCAAGATGGAAAGCTATGACGGCATCCGCGAGAATCTCGCGATCCTCCACAATGCCGGCACCTGCGTGATGATCCATTCCGACGATCAGAACGGCATCCAGCGGCTCAACCAGGAGGTCGCCAAGGCGCTCGCCGCCGGACGGCGGGCGGGCTTCACGATCAGTGACGAGCAGGCCTGGACCTGGCTCGCGATCGCTCCGGCCCGGGCGCTGGGAATCGCCGACCGCACCGGCAGCCTGAAGCCCGGAAAGATGGGCGACGTCGTCCTGTGGAACGGCAATCCGCTCAGCGTCTACACCCGGCCCGAAAAGGTCTGGATCGACGGCGCCATGCTTTACGACGCCAACGATCCGAAGCTGCGTCCGGTGAGCGACTTCGAGCTGGGCCAGCCCGGCGAGGGAGATGTGAAATGATGAAGTTCCACATGCTCCGTTCGTCACGAGCGAAGTCGAGGGACGCCGGCTCCCGGGACAAGTCTCGACTGCGCTCGACGCGAACGCTTGCCGGTGTCCTGGCGCTTGTGCTCGCCGCACCGCTGTTCGCCGAAACCATCGCCATCACCGGCGGCACCGTCGCGATCGGCGACGGATCGCAGCCGATCCGGGGGGGCACCGTGGTCATCGCGAACGGCAAGGTCGTCGCGGCCGGCGCCGGCATCGCGGTGCCCGCGGGAGCGAAGGTCGTCGATGCGACCGGCAAATGGGTCTCGCCCGGCATCGTCGCCGGCGTCAGCACGCTGGGGCTGATGGAAGGCTATGGCATGTCGGAGACCAACGACCTGGGGGCCGACAAGTCGCCCTTCTCGGCCGCGCTCGACGTGTCGACCGCGATCAATCCGACCGGCCAGCGGATCGGCGTCGAACGCGCGGCCGGGGTCACCCGCGCCTTCGTGATACCGTCGGCGGGCAACACCATGTTCGGCGGGCAGGGGGCGGTGATCGACCTCGGCGCCGATCTCGACCCGGTGACGCGCCCGCGCGCCTTCCAGTTCGTCGAGATGGGCGAGGACGCGATGGGCCCGGCGGGCGGCAGCCGTCCGGCGGCCTATGCGCTGCTCAAGACCGCGCTCGGCGCGGCGGCCAATCCCGCCTCGGCCGATTTCGTCAGCAAGGACGCGCTGATCACGCGCCAGGATGCCGAGGCGCTCGGCCCGGTGCTGCGCGGCACCCAGCCGCTGCTCGTCCATGTCGAGCGGGCCGCCGACATTCGCTCGGTGCTCGCGCTCAAGAAGCAGTATCCGGCGATCCGAATGGTGCTGGTCGGCGCGACCGAAGGCTGGATGGTCGCCGGCCGCATCGCGGCGGCGGGCGTGCCCGTGATCGCCGCGGCGCTGCTCGACCTGCCCGAGAGGTTCGAGTCGATCGCCGCGACCCAGTCGAACGTCGGCCGCCTGTCGCGGGCGGGGGTCACCGTCGCCATCTCCAACGCCGATATTTCGGAGGGGCCCTATGAATCCTATCTCGCCCAATATGCCGGCAACCTCGTCGCTCTGACGAAGATCCCCGGCGCGCAGGGGCTGGATTGGGGCGCGGCCTTCGCGACGATCACCTCCAGGCCAGCCGCCGCCATCGGCATGGACGGCGAGATCGGATCGCTCCGGCCCGGCCGCCGTGCCGATGTGGTGATCTGGGACGGCGATCCGCTCGAACTCTCCTCCGCGCCGACCGCGATCTGGATCGACGGCGTCGCGCAGCCGACGACGAGCCGCCAGACCAGGCTGCGCGACCGCTATCTCGACCCGGTCGAGAAGGGGCTGCCCAAGGCGTATGAGCGGTAACGTCCGCGTCCGTTGGCGGGAGAAGGGGGGAGGCGCGTGAGGAGGGGCTCCAGCTCTACGCCAGTCCCTCTCCCAGCCCTCTCCCCGGCGGGGAGAGGGGTTAAAGGCTTGAGCCGCCCCGCAAATCGGCGCATTGAGCGAGCGAATTTCCGTGGGGACGGGTGGTATGGCGCGTAAATATTTCGGTACCGACGGCATTCGCGGCCGGACCAACGAAAGCCCGATGACCGCCGAGATCGCCATGAAGGTCGGCCAGGCGGCCGGCGCGCATTTCGTGCGTGGCGAACATCGTCACCGGGTCGTCATCGGCAAGGACACCCGCCTGTCGGGCTATATGATGGAATCGGCGCTCGTCGCGGGTTTCACCAGCGTCGGCATGGACGTCGTCCTGCTCGGCCCGATGCCGACCCCGGCGGTGGCGATGCTGACCCGCTCGATGCGGGCCGACATCGGCGTGATGATCTCCGCCAGCCACAACATGTTCGCCGACAATGGCATCAAGCTGTTCGGTCCCGACGGCTACAAGCTGTCCGATGCCGACGAGGCGGCGATCGAGGCGCGCCTCGAAAAACCCGTCCGGCTCGCGGCCTCGGCCGATATCGGCCGCGCCCGCCGGGTCGAGGACGCGCGCGGCCGCTACGTTCACGCGATCAAGTCGAGCTTTCCGGAACATCTCCGCCTCGACGGGCTGCGCATCGTCGTCGATTGCGCCCATGGCGCCGCCTATGAAGTGGCGCCGCTCGCCTTGTGGGAGCTGGGCGCAGACCTGATCTCGATCGGCGTCAGCCCCAACGGGGTAAACATCAACGAGCAATGCGGATCGACCGATACCCGAGCCCTGCAGGACAAGGTGCGGGAGACGCGTGCCGACATCGGCATCGCGCTCGACGGCGACGCCGACCGGCTGATCATCGTCGACAATGAGGGCAAGGTCGTCGACGGCGACCAGCTGATGGCGCTGGTCGCCACCGGCGCCCAGCAGCGCGGCGAACTGCGCGGCGGCGGCATCGTCGCGACGGTCATGTCGAACCTCGGCCTCGAGCGCTATCTCGGCGGGAAGGGGCTCTCGCTCCATCGCACCCAGGTCGGCGATCGCTATGTGGTCGAGGCGATGCGCGCCGAGGGTTTCAACATCGGCGGCGAGCAGTCGGGCCATATCGTCATGTCCGACCATGCGACGACCGGCGACGGCATGGTCGCGGCGCTTCAGGTGCTCGCCCAGCTCGTCGAAAGCGGCAAGCCCGCGAGCGAGCTGCTTCACCAGTTCGATCCGCTGCCGCAGCTCCTCAAGAATGTCCGCTTCGCGGGCGGCGAGCCGCTCAAGAACGACAAGGTCATCGCCGCGATCGCCGATGCCGAGCAGAAGCTCAACGGCAGCGGCCGGCTCGTCATCCGCAAATCGGGCACCGAACCGCTGATCCGGGTCATGGCCGAAGGCGAGGACAAGAAGCTGGTCGAGGCGATGGTCGACCAGATCTGCGACGCCGTCCGCAAGGCCGCGTGATCCGACACCGGTGACCGTCACCCGTATCCTCATCGTCGCCGGCTCGGATTCGGGCGGCGGGGCCGGCATCCAGGCCGACATCAAGACCGTGACCCTGCTCGGCGGCCATGCGATGACCGCGATCACGGCGATCACCGCGCAGAACACGCTCGGCGTGACCGCGGTCCATGCGATCCCGGCCGACATGGTGATCGCCCAGATCGACGCGGTGGCCGGCGACATCGGCGTCGATGCGGTCAAGATCGGCATGATCGGCAGTGCCGAGATCGCCGAGCGAGTCGCCGAACGGCTCGACCAGGCGGACCTCGCCGGCGTGCCGCTGGTGTTCGA
Organism: Sphingomonas sp. Root720; assembly: GCF_001428605.1. GTDB lineage: Bacteria > Pseudomonadota > Alphaproteobacteria > Sphingomonadales > Sphingomonadaceae > Rhizorhabdus. The sequence continues at coordinate 309,028 of NZ_LMID01000011.1, read as the reverse complement.
TCCGGTGATGATCGCGACCAGCGGCAGCCGGTTGGCCGACGCGGCGACGATCGCGGCGTTCGGACGGCTGATGCGGCGCGCGGCGGTGTCGACGCCCAATCTGGACGAGCTCGGGGCCCTGAGCGGTGCGGCGCTGACCGATGTGGCCGATGTCGCGGGCGCGGCCGCCGGGCTGATCGGGAAGGGCAGCGGGCCGATCCTGGCGACGGGCAGCCGCTTCGTCCCCGAAGAACTCACCGACCTGCTGTTCATGGGCGACGGCGACGTCCCGTCCCGGCGCTGGAGCGCGGGCTGGATCGACACGATCCACGACCACGGCACCGGCTGCACGCTGGCGAGCGGGATCGCGACGGGCCTGGGGCAGGGGCTGCCGCTGGGTGACGCGATCGGTCGCGCCCGCGATTTCGTCCGCGCTGCGCTGCTGGCGGCGCCCGGGCTGGGGCGGGGGCACGGCCCGATGGGACACAGGTCGATCGACTGAAGCGCTGCGTCGCCCCAGCGAAGGCTGGCCCATGTCTCTCCCCAGCCAGATGGCCACCGAGGAAAGGGCAGAGATCGATGCCAGCCTCCGCTGGCATGACGTTCAAATGGGTTGAGGCTCGGCGGCGTCCAGCCCCAGCAACCGCGCCAGATCGCCCCGCTGCCGCGTGATATCCGCCAGCGAATAACGGTCGAGCACCGCGAGAAAGGCGCCCATCGCCTCGCCGAATATGGTGGTAAGCCCGCAGGCGGGAGCGATCAGGCAGGCGTCGCAGTCGGCCAGCTTGCGATCGGGCTCGCCGTGACGCACGACGTCGCCAATCGCTATGTCCTCAGGCGCCCTGGCCAGTTCAATCCCGCCGCCGCGACCGCGCACCGTCCTGATGAAGCCCGCGCGGCCGAGCATGTGGACTACCTTCATGAGATGGTTCTCCGAGATCGCATAGGCGCGCGCGATCTCGGCGATCGACGAGAGCCTGCCGTGGCGGGCGGCGAGGTGGATCAGCACGCGCAGCGCGTAGTCGGTATGGCGGGAAAGGCGCATGCCGCATCATATTCGAAATAAAGATGGATTCCAATTGCATCTTATCAAGACTCGTTATAGGTGCATTCAAGATACATCTTTCAGGAGCCCCGCATGACCCGCACGCTTTCTCCCGAGACCATCGCCATCGTGAAATCGACCGCGCCCGCGCTGCAGAAGCATGGGCTGGCGATTACCCAGCGCATGTATGAGCGGCTGTTCGTCGATCCCGCCGTCAAGGCGCTGTTCGACGAGGCCGCGCAGGAGTCGGGCGAGCAGCCGAAGCGGCTTGCGGCGGCGATCCTCGCCTTTGCCAAGAATGTCGACAACCTCCCGGCGCTGAGCCAGGCGGTCGAGCGGATGGCGACGCGCCATGTCGATACCGGCGTGAAGCCCGAACATTATCCGGCGGTGGCGGCGGCGTTGCTGCCGGCGATCAAGGACGTGCTCGGCGATGCGGTCGACGAGACCGTCCTCGACGCCTGGGGACAGGCCTATTGGGTGCTGGCCGATATCCTGATCGGCCGCGAGCAGCAGCTGTACGTCGCCGAAGCGGCGTGATTTGACAGCGCGGCTGCGGGCCGCCATTCGGACGGCCTTTCCAACTGGGCCGGAACGACATGACCTCCGAAGAGCAGCAGCTTCGCGACCTCGCACCGATCAAGGGCAACTGGTTCCACAGCTTCGAGGCGATGCCCGGGCTGTGGACCAACGGCCACAAGAGCCGCGAGGGCATGGCGTTCGAGCTCGAGCATTGGCATTTTCCGGCCGATCTGTCGGGCAAGGCAGTGCTCGACATCGGTTGCGCCGATGGGGGCTTCAGCGTCGCGGCGCTCCAGCGTGGGGCGGCGTCGGTGCTCGCGATCGACGAGCAGGTGACGACCGGCATGCACCACTTCGACGCCGTTCGACCCTATCCCGAGATCGAATTCCGCCAGATCGGCCTCTTCACCGACGCGTTCATGGCGCTCCCCACGTTCGACTTCATCATCTTCGCGGGCGTCCTCTATCATGTCCACGACATGCTTGAGGCGCTCAAGCGCGTGCGCTCCAAGGCAGCCGGCACGGTGATGCTCGAAACCATCTACAACCAGACGCTCGGCGACTGGCCGCCGGCCGCGGTCTTCTACGAGAAGGACGAGTTCCACAACGATCCGACCAACTGGTGGGCGCCGAACTTTGCCTGCATCGAAGCGATGCTGCGGGTCGCCGGCTTCGACTTCGAGCGGACCTGGCCGGTCGGTCCGGCGGCCGACGCGCCCGAGGGACGGGCGGCCTATCTGCTCACGCCGACGACAGGCTCGCTGTTCGGCGCGATCACCGAAGGCGCGACGGGCAGCAATTCGATGCTGGAAGAGGCGCGTCAGCGTATCGAGCAGCTCCACGAGGAGAATGCCCGCCTGCGCGCCCGCTTGGCCGGCGCGTAGCGGCAGATCGACCGCCGACAAGAAAAGGGCCGCCCGGATCGCTCCGGACGGCCCTTTTTTCTCGTCGATGTCGAAGCGATCAGGCTTCGGCTTCGCCCTCGTCGGCGGCAGCCTCTTCGAGGATGTCGGCGCTGATTTCGCCGGGTTCGGCGTTGGGGTCGTAAGCCTCGGTGAAGCCGGCTTCGTCACGCTCGAACATCGAGGCCATGACGTCGACGCCCTGCGACTGCAGCTCGGCCTCTTCGGGCGAGCGGGCGACGTTGACCTTGACGGTCCGGGCGACCTCAGCGTGCAGCGAGATCTTCACCTCGTGCAGGCCGATCGCCTTGATCGGGCGGCTGAGCACGACGCCCGACTTCGAAACCTTGATACCGTCTTCGGCGAGCGCCTCGACGATGTCGCGGGCCGAAACCGAACCATAGAGCTGGCCGGTGTTCGAAGCCTGACGGATCAGGGTGACCGACTTGTCGTCGAGCACCTTGGCCTCGGTCTCCGCGGAGTCGCGACGCTTGGCGTTGTCGGTTTCGATCTGGGCGCGGTTCGCCTCGAAGACCTTCTTGTTGGCCTCGTTAGCGCGCAACGCCTTCTTGCGGGGAAGCAGATAGTTGCGGGCAAAGCCGGCCTTGACGGTGACGACGTCACCGATCTGGCCAAGCTTCTCAACGCGTTCGAGCAGGATCACGTCCATGTTGGCGGTCCTCCCTTCTTACTTGACGATGTAGGGAAGCAGCCCGATGTGACGGGCGCGCTTGATCGCCTGGGCGAGTTCGCGCTGCTTCTTGGCGGATACCGCGGTGATGCGGCTCGGGACGATCTTGCCACGCTCGGACACGAAGCCCTGGAGCAGACGGACGTCCTTGAAATCGATCTTGGGAGCATCCTTCGCGGAGAAGGGGCAGCTCTTGCGGCGGCGGAAAAATGCGCGTGCCATGATTTTCTATCCCTTCCTTACGACGCGAATTCGCGGTCTTCGCGACGGGGGCGATCACCCCGGTCACCCCGATCGCCACGATCCCCGCGGTCGCCACGATCACCGCGGCCGTCACGACGGCCGTCGCGATCGCTACGGCGCATCATCGCGGACGGGCCCTGCTCGAGTTCGTCGACACGGATGGTCATGTAGCGGATGACGTCCTCGTTGATCGCGGTCTGGCGCTCGAGCTCGGCGACGACACCCGCGGGGGCGTCGATGTGGAGCATGACGTAATGCGCCTTGCGGTTCTTCGCGATGCGATAGGCGAGGCTGCGCAGGCCCCAGGTCTCGGTCTTCACGACCTTGCCCTGGTTTTCCTCGACGATCTTGGTAGCGGCTTCCGCCAGCGCGTCGACCTGGGCTTGCGCCAGATCCTGACGCGCGAGAAACACATGCTCGTAAAGAGCCATGTTCGCGTCTTCCTTCCTTTGGCCGATCGCTGACGCCGTGCCCATCACGAACGCCCCTCCGGCTGTCTTCCAAAAAAGCAACAGGGGCGGAGAGACTGGCTCTCGCCCCGGCTGGCGCGGCCTATGGCGGAAATGGCGCGGAAAGGCAAGGCCGAAGCGGGAAACGGCGTCGGCATCACTTTGGCCGATTGCTTCGCCCCGGCCGACGGGAGGGAAATCGCCGGGAACCGCGAAGAACAGGGATGGTTGAGCCAGCCAGGACATTATAGGGTCGATGGATGAAGCTTCCCCGATGATCGTGAACCGCCCAGGCGCCTTCGTCCTGATGGCATCGCTCGTTGCGATGGCGTCGCCGCTGCAGGCCGCCGCACCGCGGCAGCTTCTCGCCGAGGCGGCCTTCGTGGCTCGCGACAAGGCGGTCGCACTCGGCCAGATAGCCGAGGCCGAGAGGGTCGCGGCGGCGGTGCTGGCGCGCGAACCCGGCAACAGGGAAGCTGCCTTCGCCCGCGCGATGGCGCTGGGCTACAAGGCGAAGCTGGCGCGTCATCGCGGCGAGGCGCTGGAGGCCCGGCGGCTGTTCGAGGCGCTGGCCGCTGACGATCCGCGCGATGCCGAAGCCGCGGCGGCGGTCGGCACCTGGCATCTCGATTCGGTGATCGACCTTGGCGGCCTGGTCGCCGGCATGGCGATCGGCGCGAAGAAGGCGATCGGGTTCGCGATGACCGATCGCGCGGTCGCGCTAGGCGGCAACCGCGCGACCTATGCAGGGCTGGCGGCGCTGCTGCGGCTCGCGATCGATCCGGACGATCCGCGCGGCCGGTCGCTGGCGGAACGGGCCGCCGCCGCCGCGACGCCACAGCCGCTCGATCGCGTGTTCCAGCGGAGCGCGGTGGCGATATTGGCATCGCTGAAGGGCGGGAACGACAAGGCGACGCAGAAGCTTGCGCGGCAGCTGCTGCCGTTCGGACGCCTCGATCGCTGAGCGGCACGCGGGCTTTGCGCTTGCCACTGCCGCCAAGCTTTCCTAGTGGCGCACGCCAGACCGAGGGGAACCGTCGATGCGCGCATTCATCTTTCCGGGACAGGGCAGCCAGGCTGTCGGCATGGGCCAGGCCCTGGCCGACGCGAGCCCCGTGGCGCGCGAAGTGTTCCAGGAAGTGGACGACGCGCTCAGCCATAAGCTGTTCAAGCTGATGGCCGAAGGGCCGGCCGACGAGCTGACCCTGACGGAAAACGCCCAGCCCGCGATCATGGCCAATGCCATCGCGACCCTGCGCGTGCTGCAAAAGGAAGGCGGCATCAGCCTGGCCGACAAGGCGGCCTTCGTCGCCGGCCACAGCCTGGGCGAATATACCGCATTGTGCGCGGCCGAGGCGATCGACCTCGCCACCACCGCGAAGCTGCTCAAGCTGCGCGGCCGCTCGATGCAGGCGGCGGTACCGGTCGGCGTCGGCGCGATGGCGGTTTTCCTGGGTCTCGATTTCGAGGGCGCCCGGCAGGTCGCCGAGGAGGCCGCTCAGGGAGAGGTCTGCCAGGCGGCCAACGACAACAGCAACCGTCAGGTCGTCGTGTCGGGTCACAAGGACGCCGTCGAGCGCGCGATCGAGATCGCCAAGGCGAAGGGCGCGCGCCGCGCGATGCTGCTGCCCGTCTCGGCGCCGTTCCACTGCTCGCTGATGCTGCCGGCCGCCGATGCGATGGCCGAGGCGCTCGGCAAGATCGCGGTCCAGGCGCCGCTGGTGCCGCTCTATGCCAACGTGCTGGCGGCGCCCGTCGCCGACCCGGCCGAGATCGTCCGGCTGCTGGTCGAGCAGGTGACCGGCACGGTCCGCTGGCGCGAGAGCGTCGCGGCCATGGCCGATGCGGGCGTCGAGCGCTTCGTCGAGCTGGGCGGCAAGGTCGTCGGCCCGATGGTCAAGGACATCACGGAGAAGGCGACCGCGACCAGCGTGGTGACGATGGCCGATATCGAGGCGCTGGCGGCGACGCTGTAAGGCTTCACATTGATCGTCATGCCAGCGTAGGCTGGCATCTCAGGAGAGTAGGGCGCGAACATCGCCCGAGATCCCAGCCTTCGCTGGGATGACGCTTGCAGGAGAATGAAGGAAATGTTCGATCTTTCAGGCATGACCGCACTGGTGACCGGCGCTTCCGGCGGCATCGGGTCGGCGATCGCCCGGGCGCTCGTCCAGCAGGGCGCGAAGGTCGCGCTGTCGGGTACGCGCGAGGATGCGCTGAAGGCGGTCGCGGCCGAGATCGGCGGCGACACCGTGATTCTGCCGTGCAACCTCGGCGATGCGGAGGCGGTCGATGGGCTCGTCCCGCGTGCGGTCGAGGCATTGGGCGGGAAGATCGACATCCTCGTCAACAATGCCGGCGTCACCCGCGACAATCTGATCATGCGGATGAAGGACGACGAGTGGGACCAGGTGATCTCGGTCAACCTCGAGGCCGCCTTCCGCCTGATCCGCGCCGCGACCAAGCCGATGATGAAGGCGCGTTTCGGCCGGGTGATCACCATCACCTCGGTCGTCGGCACCACCGGCAATCCGGGCCAGGCCAATTATGCGGCGTCGAAGGCGGGCCTCGTCGGCATGTCCAAGGCGCTGGCGCAGGAACTGGCCAGCCGCAGCATCACCGTCAACTGCGTCGCCCCCGGCTTCATCTCGTCGGCGATGACCGACGTGCTGCCCGAAGCGCAGAAGGAGGCGCTGCTCGTCAAAATTCCGGCCGGCAAGCTGGGCGAGGGTGGCGACATCGCCGCGGCCGTCGTCTATCTGGCCAGCCGCGAGGCATCCTATGTCACCGGCCAGACGTTGCACGTCAACGGCGGGATGGCGATGATCTGATGATATTGCGGTTGCGCTTGTCGTTACCCACGTCATCAAAGCATGCTTGCAAGCAATCCCTGCCCCCGTTAGGGCAGGCGACAGAAACCCTAAGGAAGGTTTAGAACATGAGCGAGACCGCCGAGCGCGTTAAGAAGATCGTTGTCGAGCATCTGGGCGTCGAGGCCGAGAAGGTCACCGAGGAAGCCAGCTTCATCGACGATCTGGGCGCAGACAGCCTCGACATCGTCGAGCTGGTGATGGCCTTCGAAGAGGAATTCGGCGTCGAGATTCCCGACGATGCAGCCGAGAAGATCGCGACCGTCAAGGACGCCATCAGCTACATCGAGAGCCACAAGGGCTGATCGTTCCACCCGCCGGCCGTTGATCGACCGGGGCAGGTGACAGAGCCGAGGCTTTTCAGCGGCTCCCCGACCCCGGGCAATCCGATGGGACGGGGGGCCGCTTTGCCGTTCAAGACGAAATGCAGGAGAATGCCATGCGTCGCGTGGTCGTAACCGGATTGGGCCTTGTCACGCCTCTGGGCGCGGACGTCGAGACGGCCTGGGCCAATATCATCGCGGGCAAGTCGGGCGCCGGCCCGATCACCCGCTTCGACACGACCGAGCAGGTCTGCAAGATCGCCTGCGAGGTGAAGCCGGCCGATCACCCCTACGGGTTCGATCCGAACAAGCGCGTCGACCACAAGGTCCAGCGGCAGGTCGACCCCTTCATCATCTACGGGATCGACGCCGCGGGCCAGGCGCTCGAGGATGCCGGCCTGACCGATATGACCGAGGAGGAAAGCTACCGCGCCGGCCTGTCGATCGGCTCGGGCATCGGCGGCCTTCCGGGCATCGCCAGCGAGTCGATCGTCTGCGAGACCAAGGGGCCGCGCCGCGTGTCGCCGCACTTCGTGCATGGGCGCCTGATCAACCTGATCTCGGGCCAGGTGTCGATCAAATACGGGCTGCGTGGGCCGAACCACGCGGTCGTCACCGCTTGTTCGACCGGCGCGCACGCGATCGGTGACGCCGCGCGGATGATCGCGATGGACGATGCCGACGTGATGCTGGCGGGCGGCGCCGAGGGCGCGATCTGCCCGCTCGGCATCGCCGGCTTCGCGCAGGCGCGCGCGCTGTCGACCGATTTCAACGACGAGCCGGAGAAGGCGTCGCGTCCCTATGACAAGCGGCGCGACGGCTTCGTGATGGGCGAGGGTGCGGGCATCGTCGTGCTCGAGGAATATGAGCATGCCAAGGCGCGCGGCGCCAAGATCTATGCCGAGGTGATCGGCTATGGCCTGTCGGGCGACGCCTATCATGTCACCGCGCCGCATCCGGAAGGGTCGGGCGCCTATCGCTCGATGGCGATGGCGCTCAAGAAATCGGGCCTGCAGCCGTCCGACATCGACTATATCAACGCCCATGGCACCTCGACCCCGCTCGGCGACGAACTGGAGGCCGGCGCGGTCCGCCGCCTGTTCGGCGACGCGCTCAAGACCGTGTCGATGAGCTCGACCAAGTCGGCGATCGGCCATCTCCTCGGCGGCGCGGGCGCGGTCGAATCGATCTTCTGCATCCTGGCGATGCGCGACCAGATCGTACCGCCGACGCTCAACCTCGAGGATCCGAGCGACGGGCTCGAGGATTTCGATCTCGTTCCGCTCAAGGCGAAGAAGCGCAAGGTCAAGGCGGTGCTCAACAACAGCTTCGGCTTCGGCGGCACCAATGCCAGCCTGATCATGCGCGCGCTCGAGGACTGAGGCGGATTGGCGCGCCGGAGGAGGCCCTCCATGATCCGCCGGCTGATCGCGCTGGTCCTGATCCTCGCGCTGGTCGGCGGCGGAGCCGTGCTCTGGATCTCGCGCGACTGGTGGGGCGAAGGCCCGCTCCGGAAGCCGGTCAGCATTCAGGTCCGGAAGGGCGACACGCTCGCCTCGGCGGCGCGCGCGCTCGAGAAGGCGGGGGCGGTCCGGTCGACCACCAACTTCCTGCGCTTCGCCCGGCGCTTCGGGTCGCAGGACCCGGTCCGCGCGGGCGAGTTCGAGATTCCGGCCCGCGCGAGCGGCGCCGAGATCCTCGACCTGCTCCAGCACGGCAAGGCGGTCCAGCACCTCGTCACCATCCCCGAGGGGATGCCGTCGATCCTCGTCCATGAGCGGCTGATGGCCGAGCCCCAGCTGACCGGCACGATCGCCGTCCCGGCCGAGGGATCGGTGCTGCCCGATAGCTACAGCTTCGAGGCGGGCGAGCCGCGCGCCGCGGTGCTGGCGCGCATGCAGGCGGCGATGCGCGCCGCGCTCGACGGGGCCTGGGCCGCGCGCAAGCCGACGAGCGTCGTCACCAGCAAGCGCGACGCCCTGATCCTGGCCTCGATCGTCGAGAAGGAGACCGCGGTCGCCTCCGAACGGCCGATGGTCGCGGCGGTCTATTCGAACCGCGTCCGCGAGGGGATGAAGCTGCAGGCCGATCCGACCGTGATCTACCCGATCACCCGGGGCAAGCCGCTTGGCCGCCGGATTCGCCTGTCGGAGCTGCGGGCGGTCAACGGCTACAACACTTATGCCTCGGCGGGGCTTCCCGAGGGCCCCATCGCCAATCCCAGCAAGGCGGCGATCGAGGCGGTGCTCGATCCGGCGAAGAGTCCGGCGCTCTATTTCGTCGCCGACGGCAAGGGCGGCCACGTCTTCGCCAACACCCTCGCCGAGCACAATGCCAACGTCCAGCGCTTCTACGCCATCCGCCGTTCGCGCGGCGAGATGTAGGCTCCGCACATATTCCCTCGAACGTCGCCCCAGCGAAGTCTGGGGTCCCGGGAGGGTTGGCTCGCATCGCGTCCGGAGATGCCAGCCTTCGAGGGACCTTGGCTTAAGCGCCCATCTCCATTCTCTTCATCGTCCCGGCTTTCGTCGGGGGGACGGCGTTTACGCAAAGATCCCGTCTTCGCTGGCACGACGCATTTGGAACAGGCTCAGCGCAGCCAGCCGCGCTTCTTCGCATGGCCGGCGAAGCAGAGCTGGGCGACCGCCATCAGGATGATGAAGGCGGGAAAGACCGCCGCGCTCCAGTCCATCAGCAGGTGGATCTTCGCGATCAGGAAACTGTGCCCGAACTGGACGATCACCGCGGCCAGCGAGATCAGGTAGAGCGGCTGCGCCCAGGCGCGCCGCAGCAGCAACGCGATCGTGCCGAAAACGCCGCTCCACACGGCGACGCCATAAACCCACCAGAGCCAGCCCGGCATGCCCTTGATGCAGTCGGCCGCGAGCTTGCCCATCTCGGCGACCATCCGCTCGTAGGGCGTGGTCAACTGGCTGTAGAAGGCGAACAGCCCGGCCGCCCCCCAAAGCAGCAGCACGACCCCGACGACCCAGTACCAGGCGGGTATGCCCACTCTCCCGTCCACCTCATTCATCGTCCTTCTCCCTGCAATGACCTATGCGATCCTAAGAAGACGAGCAGGCGGGCCGCGATCCTACCGGCGCGGCGAAAATATCAACCGAGCAGGCCTGCGGTCTTCGCCCAGCAGGCGAAGCCGATCTGCGCCACGGCGACGAACGCGATGACGGCGGGAAAGGCGAGCGACGAGGGGCCGAGTTTCGACGCGCCCCGGTAGACGACGAAGAACCAGCCGAACTGCACGATCACCGCGACCAGCGAGGCGACGAAGAGCGGACCGGCGGCGAGGCAGCGGCACAGCAGCGCGATCGCGCCAAGCAGGCCTGCGCCGACCGCGACGACATAGGCCGCCTCGGCCGTTGCCGGCATCGCCGTCCAGGCTGCGCGCTGTTCGACGGGGAGCCGGGCGAGCTTCTCGGCGTTCATCGTCATCTGGCTGAAGCAGGCGAGGCAGCCGACGGCGTTCCAGACCAGCAGGACCGCCGACACCACCCAATACCAGACAGGCACCATCGCGATCCTCCCCATCGCTCCGACCAGGGGAAGATGCGCCGCTTTTCCGGCCTTGTAAATCTACAGGCGGAGACCCTCGGTTTCCGCCAGTCCCAGCGCGATGTTCAGATTCTGGACGGCCGCGCCCGCCGCGCCCTTGCCGAGATTGTCGAGCGCCGCCACCAGCCGGGCCTGGCCCGCCGTCTCGTCGGCATAGACGAACAGGTCGAGCCGGTCGGTGCCCGCCGCCTGCTCGATCGTCAGGAAGGGGGGATTGTCGGCAGCGACGCGCACGACCGCGCTGCCGTCATAGGCGGCGCGCAACACATCGCGGACCGCGTCTCCGGTGGGGCGGCCGGGCAGCAGGTGCAGGTGCAGCGGCACCTCGACCAGCATGCCGCGATAGGTCTTGGCGACCGAGGGGAAGAAGATCGGCGGATGGGCCAGCCCGGCATGTTTCCGCATCTCCGGCACATGCTTGTGGCCGAGCCCGAGTGCGTAGGCGCGGAACGCGGTGTCGGTCGCGTCGGGCGAAGCCGGGTCCTCGAACATCGCGATCATCGCCTTGCCGCCCCCCGAATAGCCCGACACGGCGTTGGTCGACAGCGGCGTGTCGGCAGGCAGCAACCCGGCGCGCACCAGGGGCCGGACGAGCGCGAGGAAGCCGGTCGGATAGCAGCCGGGGTTGGAGATGCGGGTCGCGCTTGCAAGCGTCTCGCGCTGGCCCGGATCGAGCTCGGCGAAGCCATAGGCCCAGCCGGCGGCGGTACGGTGCGCGGTCGATGCGTCGATCACCCGCGCCGCGGGATTCGCGATCAGCGCTACGGCTTCGCGCGCAGCGTCGTCGGGTAGGCAGAGTACCACCGCGTCGGCGGCGTTCAGCGCCTCGGCGCGCGCGGCCGGGTCCTTGCGCCGCGCCTCGGCGATGCTGAGCAGTTCGATATCCGGCCGTCCCGCGAGCCGATCGCGGATTTCGAGGCCGGTGGTGCCCGCGGCACCGTCTATGAAGACCTTGGCGGTCATGGATCGAGTCTCCGCCGGCTCGATATCGGCCGGTCATGATGGGGGGCAAGGCGGGCCACGACGTCGGCGAGGGGTTCGATCACCACACTCATCCAATGCGCATTGGCATGGATCAGACGGTCTTCGTCCACCATCAGGCCGACATGGCCGGGGAAGCTGATGACGTCCCCGCGTCGGAGGCGGGCCTCCTCGGGCAATGGCCTGCCCAGGGTCTCGCGCTGCATGTCGGTGTCGCGCGGGGCGGCGATTCCGCAGGCGGCGAGCGCGACCTGGACCAGCCCCGAACAGTCGATGCCGTCGGCGCCGCGGCCGCCCCACAGATAGGGCGTGTCCAGAAGCGTTTCGGCCACCGTCACCGGGTCGTCCGAGAGCAGGTCGAGCGCGACGACGTGGCGCGCATGGACGAAGCCGTCGCCCGTCGCGAGGAAGTCGTCGCGAAGCTCGCCGGCCAGCCGCGCGCCCAACGGCAACGTGCCCAGCATCGGCGCCTTGATCGACGGCGCCGCAAACCGCAACGCTTCGCGCACATGGACGCGGTGGGTGGCTGGCAGCGCTGGCACCAGCAGCCCGGCGTCGACATAGCCGACATAATGGTCGTGGACGGAAAAGCCCCAGGCCCAGCTGCCGGCCAGGTCGAGGACGGCGAAGGCCTCGCCCGGCAGAAGCTGCGACACCGCCTCGGCCTGATGGCTGGCGGTCTTGCGCATCATCGCGGCGGCGGCGCCTCCCATGCTCGCCATCGGCGCCGCATAATGCGGTGCGAACAGGGTGCCCGCGAGCGCGACATCGGCGATGTCGCGGCGATAGGCGTTGGTCCGCGGATCGAGCCTCCGCGTGGGTCCGTCGAGGTGGAAGGCGGCCGCAGGCAGGCGGCCGCCGGTCTTGCCGTCAGCCGCGAGCCTTTTCGAGATCGATGGATTTTCCGAAGGCATCGAGGAAGGCGGCCCCTTTTTCGGTCTTGGCGACAAAGATGTTGCGGCGATCATTATCGTCGCGTTCGCGGCGCAGATAGCCGAGCGAACCCAATGTGTTCAAGGCGCGCGTGATGACGGGCTTCGAGACGCCCAGTTGCTGGGCAAGGCCACGCACCGTATGCGGGCCGGGAGTGATGTAGCTGATCAGCAGCAGGGCCATCTGCCGGTTCGTCAGATCAGGTTGCCCGGAGCGGACATAGGAGACCAGGGCTCGCATCCACTGGGACAGCTGGTTTTCGGACATGGTACGCGCCCTTTGCATAAAATCCTGTCGGGGTAGTGCAACCCCGGCCGGAAAACGCGGGCCGTTCGATTTCGTTTCACTGGTCGACGGCAATCATTGCGTTTTGTCGCTGAAAACCGGCGACCAGTCTCAGGGCGTAACGAATTTGGCCTTCAGCATGGCGAAAGCGGCGCGCAGCCCGAGCGCATCGCCACCTTTCGGGCGGCCCGGCCGCGCGGACGGACGCCAGGCGAAGGTATCGAAATGGGCCCAGGCCGTGGTGTCGGGAACGAAGCGCTGCAGGAACAGCGCGGCGGTGACCGCGCCGGCCATGCCGCCTTCGCCCGCATTGTTGATGTCGGCCATGGTCGACTTGATCATGTCGCCATAATCGGACCAGAGCGGCATCCGCCAGACGGGATCGGAAACCGCCGCCGCAGCCGCCGCGATGTCGGCGGCGAGCGTATCGTCGTTGGCGAACAGGGCAGGGAGGTCGGGGCCGAGCGCGACCCGCGCCGCGCCCGTCAGGGTCGCGAAGTCGAGGATCAGCACCGGCTTGTCCTCGCCGGCCCGGGCCAGCGCGTCGCCCAGCACCAGGCGCCCCTCGGCGTCGGTGTTGCCGATCTCGACCGAGATGCCCTTGCGGCTGCGCAGGATGTCGCCGGGACGGAAGGCGTCGCCGGCCACTGCATTCTCGACCGCCGGGATCAACAGGTGGAGCCGCACCGGCAGCCGCGCGCCCATCACCAGCCCGGCCAGCGCCAGCGCGTGCGCGGCGCCGCCCATGTCCTTCTTCATCAACAGCATGGCGGAGGAGGGCTTGAGATCGAGACCGCCCGAATCGAAACACACCCCCTTGCCGACGATCGCGACGCGGGGATGGCTGGGATCGCCCCATTCCAGTTCGATCAGCCGCGGCGCCCGATCGCGGACGGCGGCCCGGCCGACCGCGGCGATCATCGGATAACCCTGGTCGAGTGCGTCGCCCTTGGTCACGCGGATCTCGGCGCCATGGGCCTTGGCGACCGCTTCGGCCGCATCGGCAAGCTCGGCCGGCCCCATGTCTGCGGCCGGCGTGTCGACCAGGTCGCGGACCAGCGCCACCGCGTCGGCCAGCGCGACCGTCGGGGCGATCGCGGCGGCGTCCCTGGACAGCAGGATGCGGGCCGGGATCGGATCGGGCTTGGCCAGATAGCGGTCGAAGCGGTGATGGACGAGCAGCCAGCCGAGCCCGCCGGTCAGCGGAGCGTCTCCTTCGATCCGATAGGTACCGGCGGGCAGCTTCTGCGCGACCGCGGCGAGGTCCCACGGACCGGGAGTCTTGGCGGCGCCGAACGCCGCCGACCATTCGCCGTCCTTGCGCCCGGGCAGGACCAGCAACTCGCCCGGCTTGGCCTTGAACCCGGCGGCGGCGGCGAGGGTGCGGACCTGAATGGACTGGTCCTTCAGCCAGGCCTCGAAGCCGTCGGCGGCGAGCGGGAGCAGCGCGTGGGCGGGATCCCCGCGATCGGGCAGGAGCAGGCTGGCGAAATCTGTCATGCCCGCGGTTTAAGCACCGGACTGGCTATCGGTCGAGCAGGATGTGCATCCGCGCGGTCGCGATCGGCCTGGACCGGTCGTCCTGCCAGCAGACCGCGCTCGCATTGGCGACCCGCTTGCCGATCCGGACGATATGGGCGACCGCATGGGTCTCGGTCATCAGCCCGCCGCGCAGATAGTCGACGGCGATGTTGATCGGCTTGACCTTGGGCATGCCGGTCTCGCGCATCTCGTGCGCCAGCGCCTCGTAACAGGCCATTTCCAGCAGGCCGGCGATCACGCCGCCATGGACGAAGCCCGGCCGTCCCTCGATCTCGGGGCGCCAGCCGACGCTCAGGATCGGCTCTCCGGTCGCCCGGTTGGGATGGGCGCCGATCAGGTCGGCATAGGGGGAGCGGAAATGCATCAATCACCCGTGAAGAAAAAGCTGGCGAGCGAATGGGCGACGGGGTCGGCGGGGTCGCCGTCATGCGCCGAGCAGCGCACGAAGGCGACGTTTCGGGTCACCTTGTAGCAGGTCGCCCGCGCGATGATCGACCGCCCCGGGGGCGCGGCGCGCATATAGTCGATTCGCAGGTCGAGCGTCGCCATCGGCCGCGCTTTTTTCAGCTTGGCGACGATGGAGAGGCCCGACGCGCTGTCGATCAGCGAGATGACCGGCCCCGAGGCGAGCACGCCGTTTTCGGCGTTCATGGCGAGGCGCGGATCATAGTCGAAGCCGAGCTCCGCCCAGTCGTCGCCATGGTCTACGTAGCGCAGACCGAGCTGATTGGCATGGCCCTTCATGAGCCGCTTGATATGGGGAAGCTCGAGCCAGTCGGTCATGTCATCAGGGCATAGGCCGTTACGTCGCCGGTGCAAGCCTCCGAATCGCACCCTAGATGGTCGTCTGCGAGCCGAGTTCCACGACCCGGTTGGGCGGAATACGGAAGAAGTCGGTGGGATCGGACGCGTTGCGGTAGAGGAAGATGAACAGCAGGTCCTGCCAGAAGGGCATGCCGCTGTTCTTCGAGGGACGCAGGGTCGACCGGCCGATGAAATAGCTGGTCTGCAGCGGTTCCAGCTTGTTGTCGCCATGGCGCAGCGCGAAGGCCAGGTCGCGGGGAATGTCGGGGCTTTCCATGAAGCCGTAGCTGAGCACCGCGCGAGTAAAATTCTCGTCGATATTGGTCATGTCGAGCCGATTGGCGGCCGGGACGACGGGCGAGTTCACGGTATTGATCGTCAGCGCCAGGTTGCGCTCGTGCAGGATCTTGTTGTGCTTGAGGTTGTGGAGCAGCGCACTCGGCGCCGCCGCCATGCCCGACGACAGGAAGATCGCCATGCCGGGCACCCGTTCGGGCGGGCGGGCGCGGAGCATGCGGGCGAGTTCCTCGAGCTCGATCGCCTGGCTCTGGTCGATCGCCAGCAGCAGCTTGCGCCCCCGCACCCAGGTCACGATCAGCAGGCCGACCCCGCCCGCGACGATCAGCGGAACCCAGCCGCCTTCGTAGATGCGCAGGATATTGGCACCGAAGAAGAACAGGTCGAGCAGCAGCAGAGGCAGGATGACGGCGATGGTCAGCGGCCAGCCCCAGCCCCAGGTGCGGCGGACGACGAGGAAGGCGAGGCAGGTCGTCACGACCATCGTCCCCGATACCGACACCCCATAGGCCGCCGCCATCGCCGAGGAGGAGCCGAAGCCGAGCACCAGCACCATCACGCCGACGAAGAGCAGCATGGTGATCGTCGGCAGGTAGATCTGCCCGGCGGCATGTTCGGACGTCTGGCGGATCTTGAGGCGCGGCAGCAGGCCGAGCTGGATCGCCTGGCGGGTCAGCGAATAGGCGCCGGTGATCACCGCCTGGCTGGCGATGACCGTCGCGCAGGTCGCCAGCAGCACGAGCGGGATGCGGGTGAGGCCCGGCGCCATCAGGAAGAACCAGTCCTGGTTCACGAACTCCACGCCCCGCGCCGAGGCGACCTCCAGCCGGTGGAGCGCGAAGGCACCCTGGCCGAGATAGTTGAGCGCGAGCGCCGGGAACACGATGAACAACCATCCGGTGCGGATCGGTTTCGCCCCGAAATGGCCCATGTCGGCGGTCAGCGCCTCGGCGCCCGTGACGGTCAGGAACACCGCGCCGATCACGAACATGCCGGCGATGCCGTGATTGGCCATGAACAGCACGCCGTTATGGGGAAGGATCGCGGCGAGGATCGCCGGTTCGTCGGCGATGTGGGTCAGGCCG
The DNA here is from genome assembly GCF_001428605.1 of Sphingomonas sp. Root720. Lineage (GTDB taxonomy): Bacteria > Pseudomonadota > Alphaproteobacteria > Sphingomonadales > Sphingomonadaceae > Rhizorhabdus. The sequence continues at coordinate 292,507 of NZ_LMID01000011.1, read as the reverse complement.
ATGCCGCCGATCGTCACGAACCAGAGCAGGCAGACCGGACCGAACAGCCGGCCGACGATCCGCGTGCCGCGCGCCTGCATCAGGAACAGCCCGATCAGGATCGCGGAGGTGATCAGCAGGATCTCGCTGCGCGACACCGCATGCTCGAGGCCGGGTATGGTCTTGAGCCCCTCTACCGCCGACAGCACCGACAGGGCAGGGGTGATCACCCCGTCGCCGTAGAACAACGCGGCGCCGGCGGCGCCGAGTGCCATCACCAGCGTCCGCCGTCGCCGGGTCGATCGCTGCGCCAGCGCCATCAGCGCGAGCACCCCGCCTTCGCCATTATTGTCGGCGCGCATCAGGAAGAGGACATATTTGCAGGTGACGACGAGGATCAGCGCCCAGAGCGCGAGACTGAGCACGCCCAATATCTCGCCGGCGACGATCCCGTCCTCGGCGGCCTGGCCCAGCGCCTCGCGAAACGCATAGATCGGGCTGGTACCGATATCGCCGAACACGACGCCGAGCGCGCCCAGCGTCAGCGCCGCCATGCCGTCCTCGCGGCCGATATCCTTCCGTAACGGGCCTTCCGGGTCGGCCATGTCGTTCCGCATCGATTACGCCTTCAAGCGCGAAGCCGGCGCGGCGATTAGGCCTCTCCAGGGCGGAATGCACGCAGAATCTCGCGGCGGTGCGGCATTGTTTGCGTGGAGCGGGCAATCGCGGTAAAGGCGAACTCCAACTGCCTCGGTGGCGCGTCCGAATCGACGTTGTCTCCGGGGCTTCTCTGTTTTCCCGCCCGCCGGAGGCCCGACAATGACCCGCCGCCGCCAGATTTACGAAGGCAAGGCCAAGATCCTGTATGAGGGACCGGAGCCCGGCACTCTGATCCAATATTTCAAGGACGACGCCACCGCGTTCAATGCCCAGAAGAAGGGCACGATCAACGGCAAGGGCGTGCTCAACAACCGGATTTCCGAGCATATCTTCACGCTGCTCGGGACGATCGGCGTGCCGACCCACTTCATTCGCCGCCTCAACATGCGCGAGCAACTGATCCGCCAGGTCGAGATCGTGCCGATCGAGGTCGTGGTGCGCAACGTCGCCGCCGGATCGCTGACCAAGCGGCTCGGAATCGAGGAGGGTACCCAGCTCCCCCGCACGATCATCGAATATTATTACAAGGACGACGCGCTCGGCGATCCGCTGGTCGCGGATGAGCATATCGCCTGCTTCGGCTGGGCGAGCCAGGAGGAGATGCACGACATCGCCGACATGGCGATTCGCGTGAACGACTTCATGTGCGGCCTGTTCGCCGGCATCGGTATCCGGCTGGTCGACTTCAAGCTCGAATTCGGCCGCTTCTGGGACAACGATTTCAGCCGCGTCATCCTCGCCGACGAAATCAGCCCCGACGGCTGCCGGCTGTGGGACATGACGACCGGCGAGAAGCTCGACAAGGACCGGTTCCGCCAGGATCTCGGCGGCGAGGTCGAGGCCTATCAGGAAATCGCCCGCCGGCTCGGCTTGATGCCCGAAGGCGAGAACATGATCCTCGATCTGGAAAGCCATCGGAAAAATCGCGGCAAGTGATTCCAACGGCTTAGGCCGGGGCGTTTCGGAGGCTGTCCGAACGCGCCCCGGCCTGCCGCATTCTCGCCGCATTTGGTCGCAGGGCCTATTTACAACCGCGCGACTAGACATAATCTGACACGACGATCCCGCGGCCTTCATGCCGCCGAGTCGAGGAGTGTCGGATCATGGCGACAACCCGTTTCGAACATCCTTCCGCGGCGCCCCTGACGCTGCTGCTGCCCGACCTCGACGGCGAGGGTGCGGGCTATTGGCTGCGTTGCTGGGTCGACACCAGGATCGACTGCCGGATGGTCGATCTCGGCCAGTCGCGCTGTCCCGATCGCAACAGCCTCGTCACCCGCCTCGACCACGCGGTCCGCCGCGCCGATGCGCCGATCATCCTCGTCGGCCACGGCATAGGGGCGCTCACCATCGCCGCCTGGGCCGGGCTGATGAGCATGGAAAGCGAGGCCGCCGTCGCCGGCGCGCTGCTGATCGCCCCGAGTGATCCGAACGCCGCCGATGCCGATCCGCGCCTGCTGGCATTCGCGCCGCTGCCTTCGACCGTCTTTTCCTTCCCGGCGCTGGTCGTCGCGAGCGAGGACGATCCGGTCGTGTCGCCCGATCGGGCATTCAGCCTCGCGCGCCAATGGGGTGCCGGCTTCGCCCGCTTCGGCGCCTGCGGCCATTTCGCGCCCGCCGACGGTCTGGGTTGGTGGCCGGAGGGCGAGGAACTGCTCGATCGCTTCGCCGACCTCCTCGAACCGGGCCGCGCGCAGGCGATGCGCGGGATCGACCATCTTGCCGCGGCCTTGCCCCCGCGCGCCGCGCAGCCAGGCCCTTCGCTGTTCCGCCCCCGGGCGGGTTGAGCGCCCCGTCCGCCCTATCTCCGGGGGGCGGGCGGGGTTGCCACGGGCAATAACAATGCGCATCGACCATTGAAGCAAAACTGTCTTGCCGCAAAAATAATCCCATGTGGCGCCGGGGCGGCCTCCGCTCTATGGAGCCCGCACGTGGACCGGTCAGACGGTTTTGAAAGGAAATATTTCATGAGCAGCCGGACGGAAGCGGTGAAGATCGCCCCGAACGACGCCTTCAACATCCAGACGGTGCTCTGGGTGAAGCATTGGAACGAGCATCTGTTCAGCTTCGCGGTCGATCGGCCCGCATCGATGCGTTTCCGCTCGGGCGAGTTCGTGATGATCGGCCTGCCGACCGAGGCGCGCCCGTTGCTGCGCGCCTATTCGATCGCCAGCCCCTCCTATTCCGACGAGATCGAGTTCCTGTCGATCGCGGTGCCCGACGGCCCGCTGACTTCGCGCCTGCGCCACATCATCCCCGGCGACGAGATCTATCTCGCCCGCAAGACCACGGGCACGCTCGTCGCCGACGCGCTGACCCCCGGCAAGCGGCTGTTCCTGCTGTCGACCGGCACCGGCCTTGCGCCCTTCCTGTCGGTGATGCGCGATCCCGACATCTATGAGCGCTACGAGCAGGTGATCATCGTCCACAGCGTCCGCCATCTCAACGACCTCGCCTTCCGCGACGTGCTGGAAAGCAAGCTCGCCGGCGATCCGCTGGTCGAGGAAGAGGCCGCCGCCAAGTTCCGCTACATCCCCATCGTCACCCGCGAACCCTTCCCGCGGCAGCAGCGCATCACGACGCTGATGGAGAATGGCGGCCTGTTCGAGGGCGTCGACGGCGAGCCGAAGCTCGATCCGGCCCATGACCGCGTCATGATGTGCGGCAGCATGGACATGATCCGCGACTGTTCGGCGATTCTCGAGCGACTCGGCTTCGAGGAAGGCTCGAACGCCAAGCCCGCCGATTTCGTGATCGAGAAGGCCTTCGTCGGCTGAACGAAGGGCGCGGCTCCTCTTCCTGTCGCCCCTTCAGGCTGGGCCAGCGAAGGCTGGCGCTTTGCGTAGCTCCTCGTCATTCCGGCGAAAGCCGGAATCTCACTGACTTTGGACATTGGGCGGGCGCATCTCCCGGAAAGGGACGGGAAATTCCTGCTTTCGCCAGGATGACGGTCGGGAAATTCGGACGCGACCGTTTATGCAAGGAACCCGCAGGGGCGGCATCCATGTCTATTTTCTCTCTCGATGCCATCTGGCCGACGAGAGACATGCGCCCCAGCCCGCGACGGGGTGACGCGGGAAGTTTATTCGATCCCTTGGGCGAGCTTCCTACCCCTTCGGCTTGAGCAACTGGTCCAGCCAGGCCGCACCGGTTCCCGTCGGTTCGAGGCGGGGATAGCGGTTGCCGCCATAATAGGGAATCGAAACCGTTCGATACTGGTCGCCGCGCCGGACCAGTAGTTCGATCGGCTTGCGGGACGACACCGCGCCGTCGATGCGCGCCGCCAGCTTTCCGCCGTCGAAACTCTCGCCATCGAGCGCGACGATGCTGTCGCTGTTGGTGAGGCCCGCCGCGAAGGCCGGGCTGTCCCAGATGACCTGCTCGATCTTGCGGTCGCCGCTGTCGATCACGACGCCGAGCGAATAGCTGAGATCGGTCAGTTTGCGCCGACGCTCCTCGATCCGCCAGAAGTTGGTCGGCTTGTTCGAATAGACGAGCCGGTATCCCCCCTTGGCGATCCAGTCGAGCGGGGCATGGGGACGGGCCTGTTCGACCCGGTCGCGCAGATAGGCCGCCCAGTCGTGGGGCGCCACGGCATTCAACGTCGCGACGATATCGTCCAACGTATAGGTCAATGTCCCCCAGTCGCCGTCGCGCATGCCGAAGAAGGCCCGCGCGAAGTCGTCGAGCGAGCGCCGGCCGCCGGTCAGCTCGCGCAATTTCATGTCGACGTCGAGCCAGACGAGCATGCCCTCGTTATAATAATCCTCGGACCGCTGGAGGCTCGTCCAGGGCTGCGGCCGGCGCGCGGCGATGATCGGGTCGTTGGTCGTGTCGATCAGCGGGCGCCACTGGCGGCCGGGACGCGTATCGAGCTGGGCCGCCGCCATGGCGAGGAAGGCGAGCGTGTCCTCCGGAGAAACGAGGCCGGATCGCGCCTGCAGCACATAGCCCCAATATTGGGTCTGCCCTTCATAGACCCACAGCAGCGAGTTGCGCATCGGCACACTGTAGTCGGGCGTGTAGAGATCGGCACCGCGCCGGTACTTGCCGTTCCAGCTATGGACATATTCGTGCGGCAGCAGGTTGTGCCGGGCGGTCTGCTCGTCCCAGCGGGTGAAATAACCGGTCGCGACGCCGTTCTCGCTCGACCGCTGATGTTCGAGGCCGATCCCGCCCAGTCGGTCGCTGATCGACAGGAGGAAGTCGTAATGATCGTAGTGTTCGGCGCCGAACAGCTTGACGGCCTGATCGACCAGCAGGCGATGCGCCCGGATCTGCGGCTCGCTCGCCTGCAATTCTGCCGGATCGTCGCCGGCGATGTTGAGCCTCACCTTGGGGCTGAGCTGGATCTGCCGGAAATGGCGGCCGGCCAGCATCGGGCTGTCGACCAGCGTCTCGAAGCTGACCGGGCGGAAGGCGACCGTCCCGGCCGTCCTGGCACCTGCGGGTTCGAGCGCGGTGCCATAGCCCCAGCCGGCAGGCAGGATCGCGCTGGGAGACACCATGATACGCCGGGTGAAATAGCCGGCCGGATAGAAGGCGGTCAGGTTCCATTGCAGACTCAGCATGTCGCTGGTCATCACCACCCGGCCCTGCGCGCCGCTGGTGGGCGAGACATAGTCGAAGGACAGGTCTATCGACCGCGCGCCCTCGGGCACGTCGACCTGGATCGCGTAGACGTCGACCGGGTCGCGCCGCCAGCGCAGCGGCTGGCCATTGGCGGTGATCGTCAGATCGGCGATGTCGTCGATCGGACCGCGCGGGGCATGGTTGCCCGGTAGCCATTGCGGATAGAGCAGATAGAGCCTGCCCGCGCCCGTGACGGGAAGCCGCTCGCGGACGCGGAAGATGCCGCGCGCCACGTCGGTCGCGTCTACGGCCAGCTCGATCGTGCCGGGATAGGCGATGTCGCGGGCCGCCGGCACCTGTCTTTCGATCGGCAGCGGCTGCGGCAGGCTGGGCTCGATGGCTGCCGCGGGAGCGGCCAGGGCCAGGGCGACGGCGGGAAGCGAAAGCAGGGCAGGGAGACGCATCGGCAGGCGGAGTCCATTCTGATTATGGACCAAGCATGCCGCCTTACCGTGCGTTCGTCACCCCTTCGTCTTTCATCAGAGCATGGCTGGCCTGGAGGCGACCGCAGCGGCCAGGCATGCCGTCCTGGCGTCCGGGTTCAGCGCCGCCGCGAGGCAGGCGGCGCTGAACAGCAGCCCCGCGGCGATCGCGGCCAGCAGGTGGCGCCGGTCGCCCTTGGACATTGCGGCCTCCGTCACGGCCGGCGGCAGGGCCGGTCGCGCCATTCGATGCGGACCTCCTCGGTCGCCGGCCAGGCCTGATGTTCGGCCCACCAGCGGATCGCGCTGCCGATCCGCTCGCGCAGCCGGGGAGCGGCGGGTTCGTTCTTTGTCCTTATCTGAGCCATCACAATGTCCTCCTTCGTGACGACCCTCCAGATATGCCTGTGCCTTGACTGCCGCCAATCGGTTATTCATCCTCCTAGATAAGGAGGCTTTATCATATGGCCCGACAGATCCCACCGCTCAGCGGCGTCCGCGTGTTCGAGGCCGCGGCGCGTCACCTGAACTTCACCCGCGCGGCGGAGGAGCTGGCGATGACCCAGGCTGCGGTCAGCTACCAGATCAGGATGATCGAGGACCGGCTCGGCACGCCGCTGTTCCTGCGGACCGGTCGGCGGGTTTCGCTCAGTCCGGCTGGGCAGAGGCTGGCGCCGCTCGTCACCGCCGCGTTCGACCAGCTCGACCAGGCCTTCGCCAAGGTCCGCTTCGCCGAGAGCGGGGTGCTGACGATCAGTGCGGCCCCCGGCATCGCCGCGAGCTGGCTGGGACCCCGCCTGGCACGCTTCCAGCTCGCCAAGCCCGACATCGCGGTCCGGCTGCTTGCGACCCACGAACTGGTCGACTTCGCCCGTGACGAGGTGGATGTCGGCATCCGTATCGGCCAGGGGCAGTGGCCCGGCCTGCGCGCCATCAGGATGTTTCCCGCCGAGTTCACCCCGATGTGCAGCCCCGCCTATATCGAGCGGAAGGGCCCTTTCGCCGATCCGGCGCAGCTGTTCGGCGCGTTGCGGATGAACTCCGACGACGTCTGGTGGCGGGCCTGGTTCGCGCAGATCGGCGTCCCCGTTCCCGACGATATCGACCGCAATGCGATTCATGTCGATTCGCAGGTGATCGAGGGGATGGCGGCGGTGGCGGGGGAGGGGGTGGCGATGCTCACCCCGCGCTTCTGGCCGTATGAGCTCGAGACCGGTCGTCTCGTCCAGATCTTTCCCCATGTCGGCGACGGCGGCAGCTTCTGGCTCGTCTATCCCGAGCACAAGCACGGCTCGGCCAAGGTCAAGGCGTTCCGCGAATGGCTGATGGCGGAAGTGCGGGCGGGATAGTCCCGACGGTGGCGGCGGGGAACTTGGAAGCGCGGACTTTCCCCGCTAGAGCTTGGTCATGACCGATATCGCCGAGCTGCCCGACGACAGCATCCGCAATACCCCCTTCGATAGCGCGCTGTCCGACCGCTATCTCGTCTACGCCCTGTCGACGATCACCGCGCGCTCGCTGCCCGACGTGCGCGACGGGCTGAAGCCGGTGCACCGCCGCCTGCTCTGGGCGATGCGGCTGCTGCGGCTCGATCCCGCCTCGGGTTACAAGAAATGCGCCCGCGTCGTCGGCGACGTGATCGGCAAGTACCACCCGCATGGCGACCAGTCGGTCTATGACGCGATGGTCCGCCTCGCCCAGACCTTCTCGCTGCGCTACCCGCTGGTCGACGGACAGGGCAATTTCGGCAATGTCGACGGCGATAACGCCGCGGCAATGCGCTATACCGAGGCGCGGCTGACAGCGGCGGCGGGCGATCTGATGGCCGGCCTCGACGAGGGCACGGTCGATTACCGCCCCACCTACAATGGCGAGGAGGAAGAGCCGGAGATCTTCCCGGGCCTGTTCCCCAACCTGCTCGCCAACGGGGCCAGCGGCATTGCCGTCGGCATGGCAACCTCGATCCCGCCGCACAACGTCGCCGAGCTGATCGACGCGTCGGTGCTGCTGATCGACAAGCCCGAGGCCGAGATCTCCGAGCTGCTCCAGTTCGTGCAGGGACCCGATTTCCCGACCGGCGGCATCCTCGTCGACAATCCCGCAGTGATCGCGGAGGCCTATGCCACTGGGCGGGGCGCCTTCCGCGTCCGCGCGCGGATCGCCAAGGTCGAGGAGAAGGGCGGCGGCTGGCACCTCGTGGTCAGCGAAATCCCCTACCAGGTCCAGAAATCCAAGCTGATCGAGCAGATCGCCGAGCTGATCAACGACAAGAAGCTGCCGATCCTCGCCGACGTCCGCGACGAGAGCGACGAGGCGATCCGTATCGTCCTCGAACCGCGCAGCCGCACGGTCGATGCCGACATGCTGATGGACAGCCTGTACCGGCTGACCGACCTCGAGGTCCGCGTGCCGCTCAACATGAATGTGCTCGACGACAGCCGGACTCCGGGGGTGATGAGCCTGAAGGACGTCCTCGCGGCCTGGCTCAAGCATCAGTTCGAGGTTCTGATCCGGCGTTCGCGATACCGGCTGGCCAAGATCGCCGACCGGATCGAGCTGCTCGACGGTTATTTGATCACCTATCTGAACCTCGACCGGGTCATTCAGATCATCCGCGAGGAGGACGAGCCCAAGCCGGTGATGATCGCCGAGTTCGGGCTGACCGACCGCCAGGCCGAGGCGATCCTCAACATGCGGCTGCGGAGCCTGCGCCGGCTCGAGGAATATGAGATCAGGAAGGAGCGCGATGCGCTCGACAGCGAGGGCAAGGGGCTCGAGGCGCTGATCGAGAGCCCGGCGCGCCAGCGTACCCGGATGAAGCGCGACCTGACCGCGCTGCGCGACCGCTACGGTCCCGAGACCGCGCTGGGCGCGCGCCGCACCACGCTGTCCGAAGCCGCGCCGGCGCGCGAGATCCCGCTGGAGGCGATGATCGAGCGCGAGCCCGTCACCGTGATCCTGTCGCAGCGCGGCTGGATCCGCGCGATGAAGGGCCATCTCGACGAGGCCGCGCAGGCTGCGGTCAAGTTCAAGGAGGGCGACGGCCCGGCCTTCGCGATCCGTGGGCAGACCACCGACCGAATCCTGCTGGCGACCGATCAGGGCCGTTTCTACACCTTGCCTGCCGACAAGCTGCCGGGCGGTCGCGGCTTCGGCGAACCGGTGCGCCTGTTCGCCGATATCGACGCCGATGCACGGGTCGCGGCGCTGCTGGTCGCGCGGGCGGGGAGCGAGTTGCTGCTGGCCTCGGGCGACGGCAAGGGCTTCGTCGTCGACATGGGCGACGTCGCGGCCGAGACGCGGAAGGGAAAGCAGGTCGTCAACCTGCGCGAAGGCGGTCGACTGAAGATCATTCACCCGGTGGCGGCGACCGACGATTATGTCGCGGCGATCGGCGACAACCGCAAGATGGTGATCTTCCCCCTCACCGAATTGCCGCGCATGTCACGCGGGCAGGGCGTTACCATACAACGCTACAAGGATGGCGGCCTGTCCGACGCGATCAGCTTCAGGCTCGACGATGGCCTGAGCTGGACGATGGGCGGCGACACCGGACGGACCCGCACCGAGGCCGACCTCACCCCATGGCGCGCGGCACGCGGCGCGGCGGGGCGGATGCCGCCGGTGGGCTTCCCTCGCGACAACCGTTTTCGAGGGCAGAGCTGAGAGTAGCCAAAGGCTTAATGCCGTAGAAACAGAGCATTAACTCTACGCTGCTAATGCCGTTGGACCATGCGGGCGGCGAAAACCCATATTATGTCACTATCCGATCGGCTCGGCAGCGATCCCGCTTTGGCTGTGCACAAGCTGCCCGCCGCTCTGCAGGAGCTGCTCGACACGCCGCGCTCCGCTGCCCAGCAGGAGTTCATAGACACGCTGCCGATCGCGATCGCGCTCATCTGCCTGGTGGACAAGAGGCCCACGATTCTCGCGAGAAACAGCGCTTTTCTCCAGCTCGCCAATCGCCACAGCAGCCGCCGCGAGATCGAGCCCGGCCGTGACCTGTGCGTCGGTATCGGTCTCCCGCTGCTGCCGGAGCTCGAGGATTTCCTGGCCTCGGACGAGAGCGACCGCTCGTTCGACATGCAGGAAGGCGACGGCATCAGCGGCCGTCATTTCGCGGTCCGCCTGTCGCGCCTGTCGGGTGGCGAATCGCCGGTACCGCGCTGCATCCTGTCGCTGATCGACCGGACCCAGCAGGTCGAGGGAGAAAGGTCGCTGCGCACCCAGATGCTGCGCGACAGCCTCACCGGCCTGCCGAACCGCGCCGCCTTCGCCGAGCAGGTCGAGCATGCGATGCTCAACTACGAGGCCGAGGGTCGCCAATTCGCGGTGCTGCTGATCGACCTCACCCGCTTCAGCCGCGTCAACGAAGGCGTCGGCTCGCTGGCCGGGGACGAGCTGATCATCACCGTGGCGCGCCGCCTGATTTCCGCGCTGCGTGCGGGCGACGTGCTGGCCCGTCTGGCCGGCGACGAATTCGCGGTGCTGCTGAGCGTCGCCGACGATCCGTCGGAAGCGATGCGCGCCGCGCGCCGCATGCAGGCCTGTCTCGCCACGCCGATCCGGCTCGGCGACCTCGAGATCAAGATCGACTGTGCGGTCGGCGCCGCGATGATGACGTCGGGCGTCGACGCCGCCGAGGACCTGATTCGCAACGCTCAGTTCGCGATGAAGCGTGCCAAGCAGTCGGGCCATGCCGAGCTGTTCCAGGCCGGCGACAGCGCCACCGCGCGCCAACGCTTCAGCCTCGAGACCGAGCTGCGCCGTGCGATCGAGCGCGACCAGCTTCATCTTGCCTTCCAGCCCCTGATCGAGCTGTCGACCGGCCAGGTCATCGGCTTCGAGGCGCTGGCCCGCTGGGATCATCCCGAAAGAGGCGCGATCTCCCCGGTCGAGTTCATCCCCGTCGCCGAGGAATCGGGGTTGATCGTGCCGCTCGGCCGCTGGGCGCTGCGCGCCGCGACCCGGACACTCGCCGAATGGGATCGCAAGGCGGGCTCGCCGCTCCCCGTCCACATGGCGGTCAACGTCTCGGCGGTCCAGTTCCAGCGCGACGACGTCGTCTCGGCGGTCAACGCCGCGCTGGTCGAAAGCGGCATCGCCGGCAGCCGGCTCAAGATCGAGCTGACCGAAAGCTGCATCATCAGCGATCCGGACGGCATCGCCAAGGTGTTGCGGGACATCCACGATCTCGACGTCACCATCGCGATGGACGATTTCGGCACCGGCTATTCGAGCCTGGCCTATCTCCAGCGCCTGCCGATCAACGTGCTGAAGATCGACCGCAGTTTCATCGCCCCGATGCTCCACGACCGCGATTCGGTCGCGATCGTCCGCGCGATACTCGGCCTGGCGTCGGCGCTGGGCATGCAGGCGACCGCCGAGGGCGTCGAGTCGGAGGCACTGATCGAGACGCTGATCGGTCTCGGCTGCGATGTCGCCCAGGGCTATTATTTCGCCCGGCCGATGCCGTCGGAGGATGCCTTCGCCTATCTGCGGTCGCGAATGGCCTGAGCCATCGCCTCCGCGGCGAGCCGTTCCACGCGCGCATCGCCCGGAAAGCCCTCCGCGATCCAGCGCCGCTCGATCGCCTGGAGAGTCGCCGCCACCGCCGGTCCCGGCCGCAATCCCATCGCGATCAGGTCGCCGCCGCCGATCGGCAGCCGCGGCCTTTCCCAGTCGTGGAGCTGGTCGAGGCCGAGCGTCTCGGCCGGCCGCTCGCCGCGCAGCAGCAGATCGGACGCGACCTCGATGCCGAAGCGATAGGCGAGCGCGCGCGGCGCGTCGTCGACGCCGGACGCGGCCTGTTCGAGCCGTCGTGTCGCCGCCTTGGACAACTTCAGCCGCCTGGCGATAGACGCCGCGGTCGCGCCGTCGGCCGGGAGCAGGGCGCCGAGCCGCCGTAGCGGATCGGGCGCCGCCCCGGCGACGGCTTCGCGCGCGACCAGCCGTTCGAGCCGGGCGACGCCATCGGCGCCGATTTCGGGGAGGATCGGGTGGAAGATGCCGCTGTCGAACATCAGCCGGACGGTGGGCGCCGGATCGGCGCCGCCGAGCAGCTTGAGCAATTCGTCGGCGATGCGTTCGCGCGATAGCGCCATCAGGTCGTTGGCACGGGCGACGCAGGCGTCGATCGCGGCGGGATCCGGCGCACCCTTGCCGAACCGGGCGTGAAAGCGGAACAGGCGCAGGATACGCAGATGATCCTCCGCGATCCGTTGCAGCGGATCGCCGATGAAGCGGACGAGTCCGGCGGCGAGATCGGCCTCGCCGCCGAAATAATCGTACACCGCGCGCGTCGACGGATCGGCCGACAGTGCGTTGATGGTGAAGTCGCGGCGCGCGGCGTCCTCGCGCCATTCGTCGGTGAAGGCCACGACGGCATGGCGGCCGTCGGTCGCGACGTCGCGCCGCAGGGTGGTCACCTCGACGAGCCCGGACGGCAGCACGGCGGTGACGGTGCCATGGGCGATGCCGGTCGGGATCGGCTTGAAGCCGGCCGCGGCGATCCGGCGCATGCTCTCCTCGGGCAGCAGCCGCGTTGCGCAGTCGACGTCCTTGACCGGCAGGTCGAGCAGCGTGTCGCGTACCGCGCCACCGACGAAGCGGACATCGCCCTGGCCGGCTCCCAGCGCGTCGAGCAGCCGGTCGAGCCCGGCCAGATGCTGCCAGGCCGCATCGGGGAGGATCGTCATGCCGCGGTCCCCAGCGCGCCGCGCAGCCTGGGCGCGAGATCGACGATCAGCCCGGCCGTCACGCCCCAGATCCGCTGGTCGGGCCAATCGATCTCGTAGAAGTGCCGCTGGCTGCCTTCGAAGACGAGCGACCGTCGCAGATGATTGGCCTCCGCCAGCAGGACGTCGAGCGGGACCTCGAACAGGGCCGAGACCTCCTCTTCCTGCGGATGGAGCTCGATTCCCTCGGGAATGACGCCGACGACGGGCGTGATCAGATAGCCCGATCGGGTCGCATAGGGGCGGGCGGTCCCGATCACGTCGACCCGTTCGCTGGGCAGGCGGACCTCCTCCCACGCCTCGCGCAACGCGGCGCCGACCGGACCGTCATCGTCGGGATCGAGACGCCCGCCGGGAAAGGCGACCTGTCCGGCATGGGCGCGCAGCGCTTCGTGCCGGATCGTCAGCAGGACGCGGGGACTGGACGCCTCGATGATCGGGACCAGGACCGCGGCGCGGGTGAGCGTCGCGATGTCGCCGACCATCCCGATGTCGTCGATCAGCGGATCGGCATCGCGATCCGCATCGGCGAAGCTCCTTCGCAGCCGTTCGCCAAGCCTGCTCATTCGGCGTCGAGCGCGAAGAAGATTCCCTCGCTCCACAGGCCGGGCGGATCGGCGCCCTCGTCGAGCGCAAGGTTCACCATCTCATAATAGACAGGCCGCGCGATCAGCGCGTCGAGTCCGCCGCGGACGGTGACATAAGGATGGGGTCCGTCGGCACGCTCGACGACCCTCAGCGGGTGGGCGGCGTCCGCGACGACGAGGTCGCCGGTGTTCAGGCGGAAGGCGAGCCGGCGTTCGCGGCCTTCGCCCTCGGCCTTCATCTCGACCGCGACGAAGGGGGCGTCGTCGACCGCGATCGACAGCTTCTCGGCCGGCGTGACCAGGACATAGCCGCCGTCGGGCTCGCGGCGCAGGATCGTCGAGAACAGCCGCACCATCGCCGCGCGGCCGATCGGCGACCCCTCATGGAACCAGGTGCCGTCGCTGGCGATCCGCATGGAGCTGTCGCCGCAATGCGCCGGATGCCACACGTCGACCGGAGGCAGGCAGTTTTCGGCCGCGAATGCGGCGATGTCGTTCAGCGAGAGTCCGGCGAAATCGGGGGGCGGCGTGCTTTCGGGCATGACGGCGATGTGCCGTCAATCGCCGCCGGGGACAAGGGCCGCGATACGCGGGCCCAGCACGCCCTGACGCGGAACGACCTGGCCGGGGCGCAGACGCGCGAGCAGCCGGTCGCGCTCCACCGGGCCGGGGACCGCCCAGCCGCGGGTGTGGCGCGACGAGAAATCGAAGAAGCGCTCATAATAGCTGGCGTCGCCGATCAGCATCATCGGTGCGCTGTCGGCCGCGTCGGCGCGGGCGAGCGCGGCGTCCATCAGCATGCGGCCGATGCCGGCGCGCTGCCGGCCGGGTTCCACCGCCACGGGGCCGACCAGGATCAACGGGGCCGGATCCCCGTCCGTCTCGGTCAGCTGGATCGGCCAGCACTGGATCGATCCGACCAGTTCGCCATTTTCGAGCGCCGCCAGGCTAAGGTCCGGCAATGCGTCCACCCCTTCGCGAAGCCGATAGGCGGTTCGCCCATGCCGGTCGGTGCCGAAGGCGAGATCGAGCAGATGTTCGATGTCCGATGCGGCGACGGCGGCGATGGGGACGAGCGTGATCAATTCTGTATCGGGTCCTGTCCTGCCGGGGCGGGAAGTCCTTGCCGGAATGGAGGGGCGCCTTTAGCGTCTTGAAGATGAATGTGAAGCAAATTCGGATGGCGGTTTGATGAAGCTCTACGACGCCGCCTGGGCGCCCAGCCCCCGGCGGGTCCGCGTCTATCTCGCGGAGAAGGGCATCGAGGTCGAGCGGGCTGTGGTCGACCTCCGCGGCGGCGAGCATCTGTGCACCGATTTCGCCGATATCAACCGGCAGCGGCAATTGCCGGCGCTGTTGCTCGACGACGGCAGCGTGATCGACGATTCGCTGGGAATATGCCGCTATTTCGAAGCCCTGCACCCCGACCCGCCCTTGTTCGGCACAACGCCGAAAGAAATCGGCCTGATCGAGGCTTGGCTCCGGCGGATCGAGCATGACTGTTTCCAGGCGGTGGCGATCTCGCTGCGCAACCGGGCGCCGGCGTTCGTCGATCGCGCGGTCAGCGGCGAATGGCCGGCGATTCCTCAGATACCGGCCCTGGTCGACCGTGGGCACTGCATGTGGAATGCCTTCGCCGATGTGCTCGACAGGCATCTCGACGGTCGCGACCATATGGTCGGGGAGCGGGTCTCCATGGCCGACATAGCGGGCCTCGTCGCGATCGACTTCGGCATCGCCACCCGGCTTCCCGATCCACGCATCGGCCGCGAGTCGCTCGCCCGCTGGCATGCCGGCATCGCGGCGCGTCCTTCCGCCGCGGCCTGAGATTTCCCCAGCCGGTGGGGACTGGCTGTGGATAAGCTGGGGATAATGACGTTGGGGTCCCGTACCGGTCTGGGGATCGCCCGGCTTGCCTCATTTTCGGGCATTGCCTATCGCAGGTGACGATGACACCCGAATTCGTACCCGACAGAACCGCGATCGTCACCGGCGGCGCCAGGCGCATCGGCGCGGAGATCGCGATCGCGCTGGCCGACGACGGCTGGGACGTACTTATCCACTACCGTCAGTCGGAGGAGGAGGCGCGGGCGCTGGCCGCACGGCTGCCGCGGGCGCGCACCGTGCAGGCCGACCTCGCCGAGCCCGATGGCGCGGGCCGGGTGATCGCGGCGCTCGACGGCATGGCGCCGCCTGCGCTGCTGGTGAACAGCGCCTCGTCCTTCGTCTATGATTCGTTCGACGATTTCTCGATCGAGGCTTGGGAGATGCACATGGCCGCGAATGCGCGCGGACCGGCGTTGCTGGCCCGCGCCTTCGCCGCCGCCGTGCCCGCGGGGACGGGGGGGCTGATCGTCAACATGCTGGACGCCAAGCTGTCGCAGCCCAATCCCGACTTCTTCACCTACACCATCTCGAAAATGGCGTTTGCGGGCGTGAACGAGTTGCTCGCCCGCCGCCTCGCCGGAAGCCATATCCGTGTCAACGCGATCGCGCCGTCGGTCACGCTGGTCTCGGGTCCGCAGAGCCGCGAGAATTTCGACAAGGTCCATGGTCTCAATCCGCTCGGGCGCGGCGTCGAGGTTGGCGAGATCGTCGCTGCCTTGCGTTTCCTCGTCGCGGTCCCGACCATCACGGGGCAGACGATCACCCTCGACGGCGGCCAGCGTTTCCTGGGGCTGCCGCGCGACGTCCAGTTCATGGAGCTTTGATGGAATCCGTTCGGCTAGACGGCCTCGTCCCCGCCAATCTCGCTCCGCGCACGCGCAGGATCCTGCTGCGCGACCTTGCGGTGCCGGTGGACATCGGCTTCCACGATTTCGAGGTCGGCAACCCGCAGCGCGTGTCGGTTACGGTCGAGGTGTGGCTGGACGAAGCCAGCTTCGCCGCGGTCGACGAGGTGGCGGCGGCCTGGGACTATGATTTCCTGCGCAGCGAGATCCTCCTTCTGGTGGAGGGGCGCCGCTACAACCTGCAGGAAACCCTGGCGCGCGAAATCTATGCGCTGGTTGCGGCCCGTGCGGGGGTGAAGGGGTTGCGCGTGGCCACGAGCAAGCCCGACGTCTATCCCGACTGTGCCGAGGTCGGCGTCGACCTCAGCTCCTTCTGACGGTCCGCCGACGCTCAGCGTTCGATCGTACGGCCGCAGGGACCGAGCTGCTGGAGCACGTGGCGATAATCGGCGCGCACGGCTTCTGCGTTTCCGGCGGACAGAGCCGCAACGGCCTTTTCGGGCAGGCGTGGCGGCAGGAAGCAGGCGAGTCGGTACCAGAGCAGCGTGCCCTTTGCGGGCGCCCGGGCGCTGTCGTCGACGATCTCGCCGAGGGCGACCGCCCATTGCGGCTGTTCGCCGGGCCGACGGAGAATCGACAGCGATATCGGCCGGTTGTCGGACGTTGTCAGGAAGATCTGGGATTCGCTTTCGCCGGGGATGGCGCCGGGCACATGAAAGGCGTTGCCGATTCCCGTGACGAGGGGTGGGGCGGAAGGCGCCGTCGCCTCGGTGAGAATCGCCCTGAGCGTCGATTCGGTCGTTTGCGTCCAGTCGAGCTGAGAATAAGGTGAAGTGAGGCGGACCTCCTGCGGGCGCCCGGGTACCCGGTTCGCGAGCAGGATGAAGCGCGCTTTCTTAAGCTTTGGCGCCTTGCCCCTCGCGTCGAGCGGAACGTCGGCGATGTAGGAGATTGTTCCGGCCAGTCCGTCGGCACCGCGCAGCAGCATTCCAGTCTGCGCTTCGATGAGAAAACGGGCACGTCCTGCCGCGAGATTGGGCGCCAGCTCGCCCTTCAGTCGCTCCGCCTTGACCACCGTGACCCCCGTGACGACCTGCGCGGTGAGGGTCAGATCGGCGAGATCGGCGTAGGAAAAGCCTTGGATTCCGGGTTGCGACGCCGCGGGCGAGGGGAGGGTCTGAACTACCGCGCCAGGCGCGCCGTCCACGACCGTCAAAAAGATGCAAGCAAGAAATGTGCCGAAATGGAGCATCTGACGGTTTTTGGCCGGTGTGGTCATGGGGGCGATCCTCGTCTGAGCTACTTTGATTGGCTCCTTACCGCCGAACGGATGCCGGTGTCATGCCGGAAAGCCTCCATCAAACTGGCTTTTCGGTTATTGCGTCCATCGAACTGTCGCGATAAGGACACACTTCCGCTAAATATTAGAACATGTCTGGCGGGGTAGGGCCGGGCGCCGATGGCAACAGCCGTGGGTGCATGCCGGACATTTTTGCTGGCTTCTGGATTGGAGGGAGTGTCGTTCCTTAATGGCTTATGGTGATCAAACGCTGAGCACCCGCAAGGTGGTGTCGATTGCGTTGGTGATTGCGCTCCACGCCGTCATCGGTTACGCCTTCGTCACCGGCCTCGCGTACAACGTCGTAAAGAAGGTCGCGCGCGACCTGAAGACGTTCGACGTTGCTGAAGAGGCTCCTCCGCCCCCGGATCAGCCGCCGCCGCCTCCGCCTGAGACGAAGATCGAGCCGCCGCCCGTCGTGGCGCCGCCGCCGATCGTCCAGGTTGCGCCGACGGTGGCTCCTCCGATCGTTTCGGTGCCCGTCGCGCCGCCGGTGGTCATTACGCCCGCCGCGCCGCCCGCGCCCCCGCCGCCCGCGGTTTCGCGTCGTGGCGAGCCGCGCGGTACCCCGGGTGAGTGGGTCACCCCCGAGGATTATCCCTCGGCCGACCTGCGCGCTGAGAACCAGGGTACTACCAGCTTCGAACTGGTCGTCGGTGCCGACGGCAAGGCAAGCGACTGCAGGGTGACGAATTCGAGCGGCTTCCCGTCGCTTGATACCAAGGCCTGCCAGATGCTCATCCGCCGGGCGCGCTTCAAGCCCCAGCTCGATGGCAATGGCCAGCCGATGTCGTTCACCTATCGCAATCGCGTCCGCTGGCAGATCCCGAAGGATTGAGCTTTGGCCGGGTCGGCACCCCTTGCCCGCCCGGCTTTTCGTTGACCGAGAAATAGACAGTTTCAGAGAAGGACAAGAAGTTTATGGCTAGTCCCGCAGCCGCCGGTTCCAACCCTTATGGCCTGATGGCCGCTCTCGAGCAGGGTGGCACGATCGCCTGGACCGTTTTCATCATCCTCGTCGTCATGTCGGCCGCTTCCTGGTACATCATGTTCACCAAGCTGCTCGAGCAGCAGAAGATCCTGAACCAGGGCAAGCGCGCCCGCGCGACCTTCTGGTCGGCTCCGAGCCTGAAGGACGGCCAGGCGAAGCTCGAGAAGAACTCGGCCTATCGCCAGCTCGTCGACGACGGCCTGATCGCCCAGGACCAGCACACCAAGCTGACCGACCCGGTCGACCAGCACGAGTGGCTGACCGGCTCGCTCGCTCGTAGCCAGGCGCTGATCAACTCGAAGCTCGGCAACGGCCTCGCGGTGCTCGCCACCGTCGGTTCGACCTCGCCGTTCATCGGTCTGTTCGGCACCGTCATCGGCATCTACCGCGCGCTCATCAAGATCGGCGCCGCCGGTCAGGCCTCGATCGACGCCGTCGCCGGCCCGGTCGGTGAAGCTCTGATCATGACCGCGCTGGGTCTGGCCGTGGCCGTTCCCGCCGTGCTCGGCTACAACTGGCTGATCCGTCGCAACAAGGTCGTCGCCGAGCAGATCTCGGCCTTCTCGACCGACCTGCACGGCTACATGGTTTCGGCCGGTGCGGTGAAGCCCGCCGTTGCGGTCAAGGCTGCTCCGGCTCCCGCCGTCAAGAAGTAAGCGGCTGACGATATGGGGCGGGCGCCAGCAGCGTCCGCCCCGTTCGTCGGAAACAGGAAAGGCCAGGAACCGGCCCCGCGCCGGGCATCCGTCGAGCCGCCAAGTAGATAGGATTTGTGCCGATGGCCATGAGTGCCGGCCCCGCCGAAGACGACAGCCCGATGTCGGACATCAACACGACGCCGCTCGTGGACGTCATGCTGGTGCTTCTGATCATCTTTCTCATCACCGTTCCGGTCGTGATCCAGACCGTTCCGGTCAAGCTTCCGAACGTGGTGTTCGAACCGACGACGACCAAGCCAGAGAATGTCGCGCTCACCGTGCGCGCTTCGTCGAGTGGCGCTTGCGAAGTCTATTGGGGCCAGACCCCTGTGACGTCGCAGGAACTGATCGACCGTGCCGTGGTCAAGCTGCGCAAGGAAATCGATCGCCAGGGTGGCCCGAATGCCCCCGGCCTCGAGCTTCCCGAGGTGCATATCCGCGGTGACGTGAACACCCCGTATCGTTGCATCGGTGGTGCGGTCTACACCATGCAGCGCGCAGGCTTCACCCGCGTCGGCTTCATTTCCGAGCCGCCCGCTGGTTACGCCAGCGCGCGTCTCTGATCTCGCGTTCGAGGAGTATTAATCATGGCAATGGCCGCAAGTACGACCGAAGGCGAGCCCATGATGGACATCAACACCACGCCGTTGATCGACGTGATGTTGGTTCTGCTGATCATGTTCATCATCACCATTCCGATCCAGACCCACGCGGTTAAGCTCGACCTTCCGGTCGACTCGGGCCAGAACAACCCGCCGCCGGTCGATCCGGTGAAGAACAAGGTGGTGATCACGCCCGACAACCAGGTCCTCTGGAATGGTACGCCGATCGATCTGGTGCGTCTGCGCCAGTATCTCGACATCACCCAGACGATGAACCCGATCCCCGAGCTCCACCTGGAGCCGGATGGCCAGGCCCGCTACGATCTCGTCGACCGCGTCCTCGCGGTGACGAAGCGCGCCCAGGTCGAGAAGATGGGCTTCGTCGGCAACGAGAAATACGCCGGCGCCTTCTAAGGCCGCCGTCGATCTCCAAACAGAAAGGGCGGCTCTCGGGCCGCCCTTTTTGTTTGTGCGTCGTCTAGGGGGCGGCGGCGACCGGCGAACCGGGCGCCGCCACCGTTCGTCAGTCGAGCCCGGCGAATGCGCGCAGCGGTACTTCGGGCCGCGCGCCGAAATGCGAGATCACCTCGGCCGCGGCGAGGCCGGCGATGCGGGCGCATTCGGCCAGCGGCAGTTCGTGGGTCACGCCGTAGAGGAAGCCGGCGGCATAGAGGTCGCCCGCGCCGGTGGTGTCCACGACCCGCTCGACATGCGCGGCGGGGCTCGTCACCCGCTCGTCGCCGCGTACGACGATCGAGCCCTCGGCGCTTAGCGTCACCGCCGCCAGGTCGACCATGGTGGCGATCCGGTCGAGCGCGGCGTCGCGGTCCTCGGTCTCGAACAGCGCGAGCAACTCGGATTCATTGGCGAACAATATGTCGATGCGGTCGCCGATCAGCTCGAGGAAGTCGGCGCGGTGCCGGTGGACGCAGAAGGCATCGGACAGCGACAGCGCCACCTTGCGGCCCGCGCCATGGGCGATGTCGGCGGCGCGGCGGAAGGCGGCCTTGGCGTGCGGCTCGTCGTAGAGATAGCCTTCGAGATAGGTGACCTTCGCCGACGCGACGAGCGCCTCGTCGATGTCCTCGGGCATCAGGTTCACGCAGGCGCCGAGATAGGTGTTCATCGTCCGCTCGGCATCCGAGGTGACGAAGATGATGCAGCGCGCGGTCGACGGGCCGTCGCTCGCCATCGGGGTCGTGAAGCGCACGCCCGAATTGAGCAGATCGTGCCGATAGGCGGCGCCCAGCTCGTCGTCGCGCAGCTTGCCGATATAGCCGCAGGCGGCGCCGAGCGATCCGAGCCCGGCGATGGTGTTGCCGGCCGATCCGCCCGAGGCGCGCGTGGTCGATCCCATCGCGGCGTAGAGCCGCTCGGCGGTCTCCTCGTCGATCAGGGTCATCGCGCCCTTGTTCAGCTTGTGCTCGGTCAGGAACGAGTCTTCGGCATGGGCGAGAAGGTCGATGATCGCGTTGCCGATCCCGACGACATCGAGGGTCGCTTCGGTCATTGATGGTCCTTGCGCTGGGCGACATGCCCGTGGAACGAAGCTCACGCCATGCCCCGCGCGCCCGGTGCGGGCAAGCCCGGACGAGCTTCCTTTCGGCCGATCGCCCTGAAACCTGAACATAGCCTTGGACATCGGGGCTTGCCTGCTTCACGCCGTCGGCGGAAAATGCGGGTTGGCCGCTTGGCCAAGATCTGCTCCCCGGACGGATATATGCTCGACGAACTGGACGATCTTCTGGGCAAGGCGCGCGACTGGGCGGCGCTGGGCCATGGCGTTGCCCTGGCGACCGTGATGCGGACCTGGGGCTCGGCCCCACGCCCGCGCGGATCGCACGCCGTCATCCGCGACGACGGGCTGTTCGAGGGATCGGTCAGCGGCGGCTGCGTCGAAGGCGACGTCCTCGTTGCCGCCCAGGCGCTGCTGCGCGCCGGCGGCGGCGTCGAGCGGCGGGATTATGGCGTGCAGGACGAGAATGCCTGGAGCTTCGGCCTCGCCTGTGGCGGCAGTATCGCGATCCTGATCCAGACGGTCGACGACGCGCATTTCCCGCCAGCGTTGCTGGAACGGATCGTCGCCGAGCGCCGGCAGGGGCGCGCCATCGTCGTCGTCAGCGACCTGGCGACCGGCGCCGCCGTCGAGATCGCGTGCGACGGCGGCGAGGACGAGAGGGCGGAGGAGCGTTTCATCAACCGCTATCCGCCGCCGCTCAGGATGATGATCGTCGGCGCGGTCCATGTCGGCCAGCACCTCGTGCCGCTTGCCCGCCAACTCGGCTACCGGGTCTATCTCGTCGACCCGCGCGACGGTTTCGCCGCGGCGAGCCGCTTTGCCGATATCGACGTCGATCCGCGCTGGCCCGACGAGGCGATGGCCGATTGGCGACCCGACGGCGCCACCGCCGTCGTCACACTCAGTCACGATCCCAAGATCGACGACCCCGCGCTGGTCGCGGCGCTCGGCAGCGACGCCTTCTACATCGCCGCCCTGGGATCGCGCCGCACCCAGGCCAGCCGGATTGAGCGACTGACCGCGGCGGGCTTCGACGAGGCGGCCCTGGCGCGGATCGACGGTCCCGCCGGGATTGCCATCGCCGCCGCTACTCCGGCCGAGATCGCGCTGTCGATCCTTGCCGGAGCGACCGCGGCGCTACGCGGCGCATGACGGTCGGCGCCATCCTGCTCGCGGCGGGCAGCGCGCGGCGGATGGGGACCGACAAGCTGATGGCCGATCTCGACGGCCGGCCGCTGGCCCTCCATGCGCTCGCGGCGATCGAAGCCGCCGGTCTCGGTCTGCCGATCGCCGCCGTCGTCCCCGGCGGGAGGCTCCGCGAACTGTTCGACGGCCGCGCGCGGATCGTCGAGATTGCCGATCATGCGCTGGGCATGGGCCATTCGCTGGCGGCGGCGATCGGCGCGGTGCCCGACGACTGGACGGCGGCGATCATATGCCTTGCCGACATGCCGTTCGTTCGTCCCGCGACGCTGCAGGCGCTCGCTGCCGCCGCCGCGCCCGACGCTGTCCTGCGGCCGGCCTTCGACGGCAGGCCCGGCAATCCGGTGCTGTGGGGCCGCGATCATTTCGCGGCGCTCGGTTCGCTGACCGGCGACCGAGGAGGGCGCGACATTCTCGCCGGGCACCCGGCTGCCTTGATCGCCTGCGACGATCCTGGTGTGCTGGTCGACATCGACACGCCCGAGGCGCTCGCGGAAGCGAGGGCGCGAATCATGTAGTCGGCGCTACAGGGAGCGCAGCGCCTCCGCCGGGCGCGCCGCGAGCACCGGCAAGGAGCCGAGCAGGCCGATGGCGAGGGTGCCGAGCGCGCCCAGGCCGAGGGTCAGGAAGACGATCGTCCAATCGGGCGCCCAGTGCAGCTCGAAGATCCGGGTGACGACATACCAGCCGGCCCCCGTCCCGGCCGCGAGGGCTA
This sequence comes from Sphingomonas sp. Root720, assembly GCF_001428605.1. Classification (GTDB taxonomy): domain Bacteria; phylum Pseudomonadota; class Alphaproteobacteria; order Sphingomonadales; family Sphingomonadaceae; genus Rhizorhabdus. The sequence continues at coordinate 269,691 of NZ_LMID01000011.1, read as the reverse complement.
CCACCGCGATGATCGCTGCGAGCAACGCATATTCGATCGCCTGCGCCCCCAATATCTGTCGGCGGTTGGCGCCGAGCAGTTTGAGCAGCACCGCATCATAGAGCCGCGCGCGCCGCGATGCCGCTACCGCGCCGACGAGCACCGCGACCCCCGCCGCCAGCGCCACCGACGCCGCCGCGCGGATCGCGGTCGCGAGCTGGCCGAAGATGGTCGCGACCTGCCCGACCACATCCTTGACCCGGATCAGCGACACCGACGGGAAACCGCCGATGACCGCGCGATTCACCGCGGTCTCGCGCGCGTCGGGGATGGCGATCGTCGCCATATAGCTGTGCGGGGCGCCCTCGAGCGCGCCCGGCGCGAACACGATGCCGAAGTTGAAGCCCATCGTCTCCCAGTTCACGCGTCGGATCGAGGCGACGGTGGCCTCGATCTCGACGCCGAGCACCGACAGGGTCATCGTGTCGCCCGGCTTGAGATTGAGCGACGCCGCCGCCTGTTCCTCGATCGAGACCAGCGGTGGGCCGGCATAGTCGGCCGGCCACCATTTTCCGGCGACGATCTCATTGCCTTCGGAGAGCCGCGCCGAATAGGTCAGGCCGCGGTCGCCGTTGAGGATCCAGGCGCCCTTGGGGATCGGCTTCATGTCGGTGACGCGGACGCCGCGCACCGCGACCACCGAGCCGCGCAGCGACGGCACGCTGTCGATCCTCGCTTCGGGCGCGCGGGCGAGAATGGTCGAACGAAAGCGGTCGATGTCCTCGGTCGGTACGTCGAGCGCGAAGAAATTGGGCGCGATCGCGGGGACGGTTTTCTCGATCTGGCTGGCCAGGTTGGTCTGCAGTACCGCCAGCAGGACGAACAGGGTCAGACCGAGGCCGAGAGCGACGATCAGCCGGTCGGTCTGCGCCGCCGGACGGTGGAGATTGGCGATGGCGAGCCGTAGCAGCGGACGGCGCGGGCGGGGCAGGGCACCGGCGCCGCGCCGGACCAGCCAGCCGATCCCGCCGAGCAACGCGAAGATGCCGGCGGTCGCGGCGAGAAAGCCGGCGCTCAGCATCGGCTCGCGCGCGGTGGCGATGGCGAGCAGGGCGATACCGAGTCCCGCCGCCGCCATCGGCAGCAGCACCCGCCAGCGCGGCCAGCCGAACGGCTCTATCCGTGCGCGGAAGATCGCCGCCGGACTGACCTGTCCCGCGCGAGCGAGCGGAGACAGGCTGAACAGTAGCGCGGCGAGCAGGCCATAGACGGCGCTGATCAGCAGCGGCAGCGGGAAGATCGCGAATTTGGGCGCGACCGGCAGCGCGTCGCCGGCCAGCGCACCGACGATCGCCGGCACCGCCGCACCGACGATCAGGCCGCCGGCGATTGCACCCGTCGAGACGATCGCGACCTGGATCAGGTAGATGCGGACGATCGTCGCCGAGGAGGCACCCAATATCTTGAGCGTCGCGATTCCCGGTCGCCGCTGGTCGAGCCAGGACGCTACCCCGTTACCGACGCCGATTCCCGCGACGACGAGCGCGGTCAGGCCGACCAGGGTGAGGAATTGGCCGAGTTGGTCGACGAAGCGGCGCAGCCCGCGCGCGGCGTTGGTGCGGTCGCTGACCTCCCAGTTGGCATCGTGGAAACGGGTGTCGAGCCGCTCGGCGACGGCATGGGCGTCGCGGTCCGCGGGCAGGCGGATGCGGTAGCGCGCGGTGAAGAGGCTGCCGGGCTGGACGAGCTTCGTCGCCGCCAGCCCGGCGCGCGAAACGAGGATGCTTGGGCCCAGGGTGAAACCCTCGCCGACCCGGTCGGGCTCGTCGGCGATCAGTCCCGCCACCCGAAAGCTCGTCTCGCCAACCCGGACCCGGTCGCCGACGGCGAGCGACAGCCGCTCGGCGAGCGCGGGCGCGACGATCGCGTCGAGGCCGGCGGGTCGTGCCGCGATCGCCCCGGGTGCTACCGTCAGGCTGCCGTAGAGCGGCCAGCGATCGTCGACGCTCTTGAGCTCGGCCAGCACCGAGGCGGTGGCGTCGGCACGCGAGGCCATGGCGCGTAGCCGCACGGTCTCGGATACCGTGCCCAGCCGGGCGAAGGCGGTGCGTTCATCGGGGGCCGCCTCGCGCTGGGCGACGCGCATCTCGATGTCGCCGCCCAATATCTCCTGCCCGCGACTGTCGAGTTCGGCGGTGATGGCGCGGGCGAGGCTGCCGACTCCGGCCAGCCCCGCGACGCCGAGGAACAGGCAGAGGATCAGGAGACGCAGCCCCTTCAGCCCGCCGCGCATGTCGCGCAGCGCCAGCGCCCAGGCGCCGTTCATGCTGCCTGCCGGTCGGAGATGATCGCCCCGTCGCGCATCTCGACGATCCGAGCGCAGCGGGCCGCCAGTACCGGATCATGGGTGATGACGAGCAGCGTCGCGCCGGTCTCGCGCTGGCGGTCGAACAACAGGTCCATGATCGCACCGCCGGTGGCACCGTCGAGATTGCCGGTAGGCTCGTCGGCGAACAGGATGGCGGGACGCGATGCCGTCGCGCGGGCAATAGCGACGCGCTGCTGCTCGCCGCCCGACAGCTGCGAGGGATAATGGTCGAGCCGGTGGCCGAGGCCGACCGCTTCCAGCTCGGCCTGCGCACGCGGGAAGGCGTCGGCGGCGCCGGCGAGCTCGAGTGGAACCGCGACATTCTCCAGCGCGGTCATCGTCGGCAGCAGGTGGAAGGCCTGGAGGATGATGCCGATCCGTCCGCGCCGCGCGGCGGCAAGCGCATCCTCGTCGAGCTTCCCGAAATCGAGCCCGTCGATGTCGATCCGGCCGCCGTCGGCGCGTTCCAGCCCCGACAGCACCGCCATCAGCGACGACTTGCCCGATCCTGACGGCCCCAGCAGCGCGACCGTCTCGCCCGCGCCGATGGCGAGATCGATGTCCTTGAGGATGTCGACCCGCGCCGATCCCTTGCCCAGCGCGAGACGAACGGCGCTGGCGTCGATGATGGGATATGTCATGCGGGGGGAGTGATCCTCGACAGTTGCTGTACCGCAACATGAGGATTGGTACGGTGCCGATCAATGGGCGCGGGTGAAAAACCTGAGCCCAAGCCGTCATGCCCGCGAAAGCTGGCATCTTATGAGCAGCGCAGTGCGCGAGCCTCCCGAGACCCCAGCCTTCGCTGGGGTGACGGTCTAGGGGTGGCCGTTACGCCGCCGCCGCCTTCGGTCCCTGCGCCGCCATCCGCTGCAACTCGGGCAGCGCCCGGTCGAGCGCGCTCCGGAGATGGTCGTCGCAGCGCGGCATCCGGTTCCAGGCGTCGAGCGCGGCGATCTTGTAGGCCTCGGCGAGGGTCGGGTAATTGAAGGTGTTCTCGACGAAATAGTCGATTGTTCCGCCCAAGTTGAGCACCGCCTGGCCGATATGGATCAGTTCGGTCGCGCTCTCGCCGATGATGTGGACGCCGAGCAGGCGGCGATCCTCGAGCGCGAAGATCAGCTTCATCATTCCCGATTGCATGCCCATGATATGCCCGCGCGACGTCTCGCGGAAACGGGCGATGCCGCATTCATAGGAAATGCCGCGCTCGCGCACCTCCTGTTCGCTGAGGCCGACCGTGGAGATTTCCGGCACCGCGTAGATGCCATAGGGGAAATAGGAGGGAGCGGGGGGCATCGGCGCGCCGAAGGCGTGGCAGGCGGCGATCCGGCCCTGCTCCATCGAGGTCGAGGCGAGGCTGGGAAAGCCGATCACGTCGCCGGCGGCGTAGATGTGCGGCACGTCGGTCTGCAGCGTCGCCGGATCGACTTTGAGCCGCCCGCGGCCGTCGGCCTCGAGCCCGCAATTCTCCAGCCCCAGCGCGGCCGTCGCGCCGATCCGACCGGCTGCATAGAGCAGCATTTCGGAGCGGATGCGGCGCCCGTCCTCGAGGATCGAGATCGCCCAGCCCTGGCCGTCGACCTCGACCCGGTCGAGCTTCGCGCCGAGACGGATCGCCATGCCGCGATCGCGCAGCTGGTGGACGAAATCGTCGATGATCTCGCGGTCGACAAAGTCGAGGAAGCTGTCGCGCGGCTCGATCAGGGTCACCGGCACGTCGAGCGCGGAGAAGATCGTCGCATATTCGATGCCGATCACGCCGGCACCGATCACCGTCAGGCTGCGCGGCACCCTCGGCTCGGCGATCAGCGCGTCGCTGTCGAGGATGGTGGTGTCGTTGAACGGGATCGAGGAGGGGCGGTAGGGCGCCGTGCCGACCGCGATCAGCACGCGCTCGGCTTCGAACAGCTGGACGTCGCCCTGCGGTCCGGTGACCTGGATCTCGTGCGGGCCTCGGAAGCTGGCGGCACCCTCGATGGTGCGCACGCCGTTGCGGGTGAACTGATGTTCCAGCACATCGATCTCGTGGTCGAGGGTCTTCTGCAGGCGGGCGTTGAGGTCCTCGCCGCAAATCTCCTTCTTGACCCGGTAAGCCCGGCCATAGAAGCCGCGCTCGCGCCAGCCGGTCAGGTTGAGCACGGTCTCGCGCAGCGTCTTGGACGGAATCGTCCCGGTATGGACCGAAACCCCGCCGACGCGGTATCGATTCTCGACCACCAGCGTCGACTTGCCCAGCTTGGCGGCCTGGATGGCGGCGCGGCGCCCCGCCGGCCCGCTGCCGATAACGATCAGTTCGTAGCGCATCGCATCGCGTCCCCCGGAAGTCCCGTCACGGGCCCGACGGTCGGTTCTGCATCCGGAGTCCGGAAGATATGGTTAACGCCGAAACGAAAAGTGGCCGGTTGCGGTTCAGTCTGCGGGTCCCGTCTGGCGCATGGTTCACCTCCAGTTCCGATCCAATCATGCTTTTCCACGAGACCGTAAGAGCCTATCGACGCATTGGGGATATGGGGGTTTCATGCGCGTCGATCGATCGTTCAGCGTCTTTCTGGCGCTTTTCATGCTGATGTGCACGTTCGGCGGAACGGCTCCCGGCCTTGCGCAATCCGAACCGACCACCGCCCAGCAGGCGGAAATGCAGGCTGCCTGGAACGCTGCCGCGAAGACTGCCACGCGCGGCCCGGCGGACGTGAAGCTTCTCGATCAGGCGTCGCTGAAGATCAAGGCGGATCAGGTCTTCGTTCCCGCGGCCGAGGCGGACAAGGTCATGAGAGCGCTTGGAAATCCATCGCAGCCCGGCCGCCAGGGATTAATCGTCGCTGTCGATGAGAAACAGCCTTGGCTCGTCGATGTCACCTGGACCGGCGAAGGATATGTCCGCGATGGCGAGGCGAAGGAGTGGAAGTCGGACGCGCTACTCGAAGCGCTCAAGGAGGGTACCGAGAAGGCCAACGAAGATAGAACGGCGCGTGGCTATGCGGCCATCGATGTCGTGGGGTGGGTCGAGGAACCCCATTATGACGCCGTGTCGCATCGCCTGGTTTGGTCATTGTCGTCGCGCGTAAGGGGGGCCCCGGCCAGTCTGCCGCAGACGATCAATTACAACACCTTCGCACTTGGCCGCGAAGGCTATTTCAGTCTCAATCTCATCACCGTTTCGAACCGGATCGCCGCGGACAAGCATGTCGCTACGCAGCTTCTCGCGGCACTCTCCTACATCCCCGGCAAACGCTATGCCGATTTCGATGAATCCACCGACAAGGTGGCTGCTTATGGCATCGGCGCGCTTGTCGGTATCGTCGCGGCCAAGAAGCTGGGCTTGCTGGCCGTGATGGGCCTTCTTCTCGTCAAGGCGTGGAAGCTTGTGATCGTCGCGATCGTCGCCATCGGTGCGATCCTCCGCCGGATCGTCGGGCGGAACCGGCCGACGGAAGGGGTGGTGGCCGAATCCGGTTCGGAAACGCTTCCGGAAGCGGCCGCGGAGTCCGATGTCGTCGACCGTTCCGAGCTTCACCCGCAGATACATCCTCGCGAAACGCCCGAGCCGGGCTCGAAAAGCGATTGCTAATATGCTGGCGTTGTTGTTCGGCCTTTTTAAATTGGGGAAGGTCGGCGGCACGCTCGTCACGATGATCGTCTCGCTGGCGGCCTATTCGCTCATCTTCGGATGGCGCTATGCCGCCGGCTTCGTCGGATTGCTCCTGCTCCATGAAATGGGGCACTTCATAGCGGCACGGCAGCGGTCTCTTCCGGTCAGCATGCCGACCTTCATTCCCTTTGTCGGCGCATGGATCGAGTTGAAGGGTCAGCCGATGGATGCCGAAACTGAGGCCTATGTCGCTGCCGCTGGACCGCTGCTTGGGACGGTCGGCGCCATCCTGGTCTATTTCTGGGGTCGAGAGACGCAGGACGGGTTGTTGCTCGCGATCGCCTACGGCGGCTTCTTCCTCAATTTCTTCAATCTGATTCCGCTTTCACCGCTCGACGGCGGACGGATCACGGCGATCATATCGCCACGCATCTGGTTCCTGGGCGTTCCGCTGATGGTGGGTCTAATGCTCTATCGGCCGAGTCCGCTGCTCTTCATCATCGCGATTGCCGCGATACCGGCATTGAAGCAGGCTTGGACCCACGATCCTGAGACTGAGGAAAACCGCTGCTATTATGCAACGTCGGTAGCAACCAGGGTGGAATATGGGCTGATCTATCTCAGCCTTGTCGCCTTTCTCGCTTATATGACCAGCGCGACCCACGCGATGATCGGAAGGGTCTGACAAAGCGCGGTCGCCAAAAACAAAAAAAGGCCCGCCTCTTGCGAAGCGGGCCTTCTTGATCAGCCTGCTTTGGGTCAGGCCTTGATCTTCGGCTTGGTGCTGCCGCCCTTCTTGGGCCGTTTCGGCGCCGCGGGGACGATCTCGAAGGACAGTGCGTCGTCCTTCAGCTTCACCTTGACCTCGCCGCCATGGACGAGCTTGCCGAACAGCAACTCCTCGGCCAGCGGCTGCTTGATCTTCTCCTGGATCAGGCGGCCCATCGGGCGGGCGCCGTAGAGCTTGTCATAGCCCTTGGCGGTCAGCCAGGTCTTGGCTTCGTCATCGAGGCTGATGTGCACCTCGCGGTCGGCGAGCTGCAGCTCGAGCTGGAGGACGAACTTCTCGACGACCCGCGAGACGACCTCGGTCGGCAGATAGCCGAACGGCACGATCGCATCGAGGCGGTTGCGGAACTCCGGCGTGAACATCTTCTTGACCGCTTCCTCGTCCTCGCCCTCGCGGGTGAGGTTGCCGAAGCCCAGCGTCTCGCGCGCCATGTCGGACGCGCCGGCGTTGGTGGTCATGATCAGGATGGTGTTGCGGAAGTCGACCGTCTTGCCGTGGTGGTCGGTCAGCTTGCCGTTGTCCATCACCTGCAGCAGGATGTTGAACAGGTCCGGATGCGCCTTCTCGATTTCGTCGAGCAGCAGCACGCTGTGCGGATGCTGGTCGACCGCATCGGTCAGCAGGCCGCCCTGGTCGTAGCCGACATAGCCCGGAGGCGCGCCGATCAGCCGGCTGACCGAGTGGCGCTCCATATATTCGGACATGTCGAAGCGCTGGAGCGGGATGCCGAGGATCGAGGCGAGCTGGCGCGCGACCTCGGTCTTGCCGACGCCGGTCGGGCCCGAGAACAGATAGTTGCCGATCGGCTTGTCGGGATCGCGCAGGCCGGCGCGGCTGAGCTTGATCGCCGAGGAGAGCACCTCGATCGCCTTGTCCTGCCCGAACACCACCCGCTTCAGGTCGGTCTCGAGCTGGCCGAGGACCTTCTTGTCGTCGGTCGACACCGATTTGGCGGGGATGCGCGCCATCGTTGCGATCACGGCCTCGATCTCCTTGGGCGTGATCACCTTCTTGCGCTTGTTCGGCGGTACCAACATCTGCGAGGCGCCGACCTCGTCGATCACGTCGATCGCCTTGTCGGGCTGCTTGCGGTCGCTGATGTAGCGCGACGACAGCTCGACGGCGGCCTTGATCGCGTCGGGGGTGTACTTGACGTTGTGGTGCTCCTCGAACGCCGAGCGCAGCCCCGCGATGATCTTGATCGTGTCCTCGATCGTCGGCTCGTTGACGTCGATCTTCTGGAACCGGCGCAGCAGGGCGCGGTCCTTTTCGAAATGGTTGCGGAATTCCTTGTAGGTGGTCGATCCGATGCAGCGGATCGAGCCGCCCGACAGCGCCGGCTTGAGCAGGTTCGATGCGTCCATCGCACCACCCGAGGTGGCGCCAGCGCCGATCACCGTGTGGATCTCGTCGATGAACAGCACCGCGTGCGGCAGCTTCTCCAGCTCGGTCACGACCTGCTTGAGCCGCTCCTCGAAATCGCCGCGATAGCGGGTGCCGGCGAGCAGCGCGCCCATGTCGAGCGAGTAGATAACCGCGGGCAGGAGCACCTCGGGAACGTCGCCTTCGACGATCTTGCGCGCGAGCCCCTCGGCGATCGCGGTCTTGCCGACGCCCGGATCGCCCACATAGAGCGGATTGTTCTTCGAGCGGCGGCACAGGATCTGGACGGTACGGTCGACCTCCGGGCCGCGGCCGATCAGCGGGTCGACCTTGCCGTTCTTCGCCTTCTCGTTGAGGTTGACGCAGAACTGCTTGAGGGCGCTCTCGCCCTTCTTGCCGTCGGCCTTGGCCTGGGCCTTCTCTTCTTCCGCGCCCTTCACTTCGCGTTGCTCCGTGGGCTGGCCGGCCTTGCCGACACCGTGGCTGATGTAGCTGACCGCGTCGAGGCGGCTCATGTCCTGCTGCTGCAGGAAGAAGACGGCATAGCTCTCGCGCTCGCTGAACAGCGCGACGAGCACGTTGGCGCCGGTCACTTCCTCGCGGCCCGACGACTGGACGTGCAGGATCGCCCGCTGGACGACCCGCTGGAAGCCGCTGGTGGGGGAGGGATCGGTCTCGCCCTCGACCTTGAGCGCGTCGAGTTCGGTGTCGAGATAGTTGGTGACGGCGTTGCGCAGCTCGCCGAGCTCGACGCCGCAGGCCGTCATCACCTTCGACGCGTGCTCGTCCGCGATCAGCGCGAGGAGCAGATGCTCCAGCGTCGCATATTCGTGGCGGCGGCTGCTGGCTGCGCTCAGCGCATTGTGCAGCGTCTGTTCGAGTTCGCGGGCGAAGGAAGGCATGGTCGTTTTACTCCATTCGGCATGGGCCGAGCCATGCCGCTGAACCATATGTCGGGTGCCTGGGGCCGTTCATCAAGAACCCACCCCTGCCGGAGCCGATCGGATATCGATTTCCGGCCGGCGCACCCTCATCGCTTGAATAGGTTTTCTGCTGTTGCGCGATGGTTAATGGCGTTCTTGATTTTAGATCGGCACCGTTCGATCTCACCCTCTAGGGCGGTAATCCGGGCTTCCAGCTCGTCGACCGAAAGATGATCGATATCCTGCCAGATGAGCTGATTCACCGGATCGTCGGGGCGCTTCGCGAAAAGATCGTCGGGCTCCATGCGGACAACGTTGACCCTGGCGGGCCGCATGTCAATAAACCCTTACAGAAACGGCCAGAAGCTCAGGCCAAAAGGGGGACGAATGGCCGGGATTCCAGAATCGATGGTTGCGATCGACCCCGACGGCAAGGGCGGACCCGAAATATTGCTGCCCGTCCGCCGCGCCGTCCCGGTGCCGGGGCCGGGCCAGGTGCTGATCCGAGTCGCGGCGGCAGGGGTCAACCGCCCCGACGTCGCACAGCGCAACGGCGCCTATCCGCCGCCCCCGGGCGCGCCGTCGATCCTCGGGCTGGAGGTTGCCGGCGACGTGGTGGCGCTGGGCGAGGGAACGCTGCCCGAGATGCTGGGGCAGGCGGTCTGCGCGCTTGTCGCCGGCGGCGGCTATGCCGAATATGCCGTGGCCGACGCCGGCCTCTGCCTGCCGGTCCCGAACACGTTGTCGATGGTCGAGGCGGCGTCGATCCCCGAGACGCTGTTCACGGTGTGGAGCAACGTGTTCGAACGCGCCTATGCCGCCGAGGGCGACCGGCTGCTCGTCCATGGCGGTACCAGCGGGATCGGCACGATGGCGATCCTGCTCGCCCGCATCTTCCAGGTCGAGACGATCGTGACCGCCGGGTCGGACGAGAAATGCGCGGCGGCGCGCGGGCTGGGCGCGACCCATGCGATCAACTATCGCACCCAGGATTTCGTCGCCGAGGTCGCCCGCATCACCGACGGCCGGGGCGTCGACATCGTCCTCGACATGGTCGGGGGCGACTATCTGCCCCGCAACCTCGACTGCCTGGCCGAGGACGGCCGCCATGTCTCTATCGCGGTGCTGGGCGGGGCGAAGGCCGAAATCCCGATCTGGAAGATCATGCAGAAGCGGCTGACGCTCACTGGATCGACCCTGCGGCCGCGCGGCATCGCCTTCAAGGCGGCGGTCGCCGACGAGATCGCCTCGGTCGTCTGGCCGCATGTCGAGGAGGGGCGGTTGAAGCCCGTCATCGACGCGACCTTCCCGCTCGCCCAGGCCGCCGACGCGCATCGCCGCATGGACGAGGACCATATCGGCAAGATCGTTTTGATCGTGGGAGACGACGGCGGGTAACAGGAGCTCTACACGAGCCCAGGCGAGCGTTCACGCCAAGGCTCGGCTGCGCTCGCATATGACGATGTGCAACGGCGCGAGAACGGAGAAGGCCGGGCCCTTCGGCCCGGCCTTCCCGTCATCAGCAGCAAGGGTTTTGCGGTCCGATCACTTGTCCAGCGACTTGGCGTGATCGAGGTGCTTCTGCACGACCGGCGCGATCTCTCCGGCGGCGGTCTTGAGCGACGCCGTGTCGCCATGCTCCGCATAGTCCCGCATCAGCGCGAGCGCGTCCTGGTGCGCGTCGACCTGGTCGTCGATATAGGCCTCGTCGAACTCGGCGCCCTTCTTCCTGCCCAGCTCCGCCAGATCGTCGTTCTGGTCGCTGGTCAGCGTCGGATCGGGGGTGATGGCCGGGCTCGCCGTGGCGGCGGCCGCCTTGATCTTCGCGGTCGAGGCGGTGTGCGCCGTGATCATCTCCGCCGCGAAATCCTTCACGGCCTGGGACGAGGCGTTGGTCACCGCCAGCTTGGCCGCCGCGATCTCATAGGCGTCGGACTTGGCGGCCTTGTTCACGAATTCGGGTCCACTGGGCGTCGCCGACAAGGCCTGCTTGGCATCGACCATGGCGTTCGACGCCATCGCGCCCGCGGCGTCGGCGGTTTCCATGGCGCCGTTGGCGACCGTGTCCGCGGTCTGCTCGGCCTTCTTGCCGCATGCGGCAAGGCTCAGGGCCAGCGCCGCGGTCGACGCGATCAGGATATGTCTATACATTATTCGTCCCTCCTGGAGCCTCACCGTTGGAGGCGGAAGCGCTGTGCGTTTCGCCGATCACGTGAATCAGGCCCTTTCCATGGTAGAGGCCTTGAACGTTCAAGGACTCGGTGGCCGGCTCTTAACGACTGGAATGACGCGACGTTCCGGATCGACGAGCTTCGCCTGAAGTTTGAGGGCGTCGCCGGTCGCGGCCATCGCCGCGGTGTTGTCGAAGATGCACCATCCCGGGGTTGCCCGCAGCCGCGCCGCATAGCGGTCCAGCACGGCATCCCCATAGGCCGAGCGGTACATGACAGGCGAACCGTGCAGCCGGACATAGACGAGGCCGGGCCAGCCACCGGGTTCGCCCGCGCCATCCGCCGGCGCGGGGTCGGCGGCGGCGCGCGCGATCCCATGATCGGCCAGCAGCCGGTCCGCACCGTCGGTGAACCAACTCGCGTGACGCGGTTCGCAGACGATCGGTGCGTCGCTCGCCGCTCGGCACAGCGCCAGGAAGGCAGAGACGATAGGTCGATCGAACGCCAGCGATGGCGGGAGCTGGAGCAGCAGCACGCCCAGCTTGGCGCCGAGGCCGCCGGTCTCTTCCGCGAAACGTTCGACCGCGTCGGCGCAGGCGACCAGCCGCAGCTCGTGGCTGACCAGCTTCGGGAATTTCACCGCGAACCGGAAATCATCGGGCACGCTCTCGGCCCAGCGCCGATAGGTCGCGACGCGGTGCGGGCGATGGAAGCTGCTGTTGATCTCCACCGCAGAGAAGCGCGTCGCGTACCGCTCGAGATGGGATCCCTCGCCCGGGAAGTCGGGGCGATAGCGCGATCCGATCGACCAGCCGGCCGTGCCGATCCTGACGGTCATCAGCGATCGCGGGTAAAGCGGAAATGGTCGCGGATGCGCGCGTTGAAGAACTGCCCCTTCGAGCGCGCGGCGCGCATCGCGGCGACGATCCGCGCCGGCACGTCGTGATAGCTGTAGCACCGGCCGGTCACGAACTCGACGTCGAGTCGCTGCGCGGGCGCATCATAGTCGAAGCTGCGGATGACCGAGGATGGCATGCGCAGGAAACGCATGAGCGATCTCTCCGCTCCCGCAGGTCCCGCCGGGCCAAGCCGTCGCCTTCAGGGGAAGAGGTCGACCACCTCCGCACCGGGAAACACCGCCTCGACGAGCAGCGAGCGGTGGCAGCAGCCGGGCTCGCGTTCGAAGCAGAGCAGGGCGGTCGGCCGCTCGCCGGCCATGTCGGCCAGCATCGCGGCCTGGGCCATGGCGTCGGGCTGCGCGAGCTGGCCAGCATAGACCCGGCGCAGCGTGTCCATGTCGTGACGGCGCGCGGCGGTACGGCCCTCGGGCGGCGTGCCGAGCGCCTTTAGCCCGACATAGTCGATGCCGGCCTCGCGCAACCCGGCCGCCAATATGTTCTTCGAGAAGCCGGGGCGCCGCGACAGCGGCACCGCCCGGATATCGGCGAGCAGCGTCACGCCCGACTCGCGCAGGCGATCGACCAGTTCGGCCTGGGTGGCGCCCTCATAGCCGATCGTGAAGACCCGCATGGGCGCCCGCTCAGCTCTTGCCGCCGCTGGTGTCGCGGTTGGTGTAGAGCAGCGCGGCGACGATCGCCGCCGATCCGATGCCGATCGCGGCGCCGACCACGGCGGTCTTCTTGGTGATCCTGGGCGCCTGGATGCCCTTCTTCTTCGACGCGGGCTTGCTGTCCGGCGGGGTGCTGTCGTCGCTCAACGTCACTCTCTCCTGCGTGTCGGCCTGTCCTGAGCTCCAACGGCCCGGAAAGGCAAGAGGGTCCCGGCAAAGTCGTTCCGGTGCGGTTGCGAACGGCCCGGTCGGTTTCCCCCTCATATTCGATCGGCGTCGCGGGGGGAATCCCCTCCGCCACGGCTGGGCCGATGATCGGGCTAGGTCAGCGCGTCCCAGAGCAGCTTTACGGTAAGTGCGAGGCAGATCGTCACCAGCACCGGGCGGATCACCTTCGCGCCGAAGCGGATGGCGGTATGCGAGCCGGTCCAGGCGCCCGACGCTGCGCCGACCGCCATGCACAAGCCCAGCAGGATCATCGCATGTCCCGTGGAAAGAAACACGATCAAGCTACCGAAGTTGCTCGCGAAGTTGAACGCCTTGGTGTGGGCCGTCGCGCGGATAAGCCCCATGCCGCGCAGCGAGACGAGGCTGGTCGCGAAGAAACTGCCCGTGCCCGGCCCGAAGAAGCCGTCATAGAATCCAATCGCACCGCCGACCGGCAGATAGCCGCGCGTCCCGACGCGGTGGTGGACGTCCTCGTCCGACATGCGCGGGCTGAGCAGTACATAGGCGGCGACCGCCACGAGCAGCACGGGCACGATCAGCTTGAGCACGTCGGTCGTGATCGACTGGACGATCCAGGCGCCCAGTCCGGCTAGGATGAGGATGACAACGACCTGCGGCCAATAGGTCCGCCAATCGATCATGCCCTTGCGGCTGAAGTTGATCGTCGCGGTGGCCGAGCTGAAGCTCGACTGAAGCTTGTTGGTGGCCAGGGTGGCGATCGGCGGTACGCCGGCGGCGAGCATGGCGGGGACGGTGAGCAGCCCGCCGCCCCCGGCGATGGCGTCGATGAAGCCGGCCACGAACGCAACCAATGTGAGCAGCGCGTAGATTTCGGGCCCGAGATGCATGGCGGATGACCTGCCCGAGCGCGAAACGCGGTGCAAGCCTTGGCAGTGACGGGCAGTCCCTTTAAGGCCGGCCCATGACGGAACCCCGCTTCCACTTCTCGATCGCCGCGACCGACGGCAAGGCCCGCACCGGCACGATCCGCATGCGCCGCGGCGAGATCCGCACGCCCGCCTTCATGCCGGTCGGGACCGCCGCGACGGTCAAGGCGATGAAGCCCGCCGACGTCCGCGCGACAGGCGCCGACATCATCCTCGGCAACACTTATCACCTGATGCTGCGGCCGGGGGCCGAGAGGGTCGCCCGTCTCGGCGGGCTGCACGCGTTCATGCGCTGGGACCGTCCGATCCTGACCGATAGCGGCGGCTATCAGGTGATGAGTCTGTCGGCGCTGACCAAGCGGAGCGAGGAGGGGGTTTCGTTCAAGAGCCATCTCGACGGTTCGGCGCACATGCTGAGCCCCGAGCGGTCGATCGAGATCCAGCGGCTGCTGGGATCCGACATCGTCATGGCGTTCGACGAACTCGTCCCGACCACCACCACCATGCAACAGCAGGCCGAGGCGATGGAGCGATCGATGCGCTGGGCGAAGCGGTCGCGCGCCGCCTTCGACGCGGGCGGCGAGCATGCCGGACGGGCGGCGCTGTTCGGCATCCAGCAGGGCGCCCTCGACGAGAGTCTGCGCAAGGCCTCGGCCGATGCGTTGCTGGCGATCGGCTTCGATGGCTATGCGGTCGGCGGCCTGGCGGTGGGCGAGGGGCAGGCGGCGATGTTCGCCACGCTCGACTTCGCGCCCGGCCAGCTCGATCCCGAAAAGCCGCGCTACCTGATGGGCGTCGGCAAGCCCGACGACATCGTCGGCGCGGTCGAGCGCGGCATCGACATGTTCGACTGCGTGCTGCCCACGCGTTCGGGCCGCAACGGGCAGGCCTTCACCCGTCAGGGCCCGATCAATCTTCGCAACGCCAAGTTCGGGGAGGACCTGCGGCCGCTTGACGAGAGCTGCGCCTGTCCGGTCTGCGGCCAGTTCAGCCGCGCCTATCTCCACCATCTGATCCGTGCGGGCGAGATCCTTGGCGCCATGCTGATGACCGAGCACAACCTCGCCTTCTACCAGGCATTGATGGCCGATCTGCGCCTGGCGATCGTGGCGGGCACGCTCACGACGTTCGCCGATGATTTCCGCGCGGCCTATCATGGCGGGGCCGCTTCGGGCTGAGCAGCACCTGCCGCCAGGAGCGCGCGGAAGGGGCGTGAGCGGGGATGATCGGATCGCCAGGACCAGAATCAAAAACCCCAGCAAGTCGAATGACTTGCTGGGGTTTAGTGGTGGGCGTGGCAAGGATTGAACTTGCGACCCCTGCGATGTCAACACAGTGCTCTACCACTGAGCTACACGCCCAACGGGGGGCTCCCTAGCCGAGGCATCCGGGGTGCGCAACCCCGTGGGAGCGCTTTTTCTTCAAAGGCCCGAAGCGCTGCCCACCAGGAACATGCGATCGACCTCCATGACCAGGTCGCGCAGGTGGAAAGGCTTGGACAGGACCTTGGCATCGGGCGGTGTCGCACCGGACTTCAGCGTGACCGCGGCGAAGCCGGTGATGAACATGACGCGCATGTTGGGAGCGATGACGTTGGCGCGTTGCGCCAGTTCGATGCCGTCCATTTCCGGCATGACGATGTCGGTCAGCAGCAGATCGAAGCTGTCCTTCTCGATCAGCGGCAGCGCGGCGGTACCGCGATCGACGCTGGTGACGGCATAGCCCGACCGCTCGAGGGCGCGGGCCAGATATTCGCGCATCGAATCGTCATCTTCAGCCAGCAATATTCGGATCATGACCCCGATCGCACTCCGCGGCCGGCCACATGCCGGACAAGCGCCTGTCCTTATGCTATAATCCCTTAATAAATTCCAGCCGGCTCGAAAATTCGACCTTTGGCGGTCGGCGGCGGAAAAGCGCCGGTTGCGCGCCGTGCCGCACCTGCCTAGCACGGACGGCGATGGCCTCCGAACCCGCTTTCACCATCCTTGGCCCCGCGATACCGCGTTCGCCGGTACTGCTCGCGGTGCCCCACGCCGGCCGCGGCTATCCCGAGGCGGTGATGGCGCGGGCGCGGGTACCGATGGATCGCCTGCGCGCGCTGGAGGATCGCCATGCCGACCGGCTCGTCGACCAGGCCGTGGCTGCGGGCGCGACCGCGATCGTCGCGCATGTCGCGCGCGCGGCGATCGACCTGAACCGCGATCCGCGCGAGATCGACCCGGCGATGATCGACGGCGGCATCGGCAGCGGCGGAGACACCGGCGGGCTGGTGATGAGCGGCAAGGTCCGCGCCGGCCTCGGCCTGTTCCCGCGCCGGCTGCCCTCCTGCGGCGAACTGTGGCGTGCCCGGATGACGGCGGACGATGCTGCGCGGCTCATCGCCGAGGTCCACGAACCCTATCATCGCGCGATCGCCGAACGGATCGAGGAGACCCGCCGTCAGTTCGGTACGGCGGTGCTGATCGATTGCCATTCGATGCCGCCGCTGCCGGTGCGGCAGGCAGGTGGCCCAGTGCGGATCGTGATCGGCGACCGCTTCGGGGCGGGGGCCTCAGCGGCGGCCGTCGACCTCGTCATGGCGGTGATCGACGGGGTGGGGCTGCGGGCGGCACGCAACCATCCCTATGCGGGCGGCTACACCATCGATCGCCACGGCCGGCCTCGCCGGCAGGTCCACGCCATCCAGATCGAATATGACAGGTCGCTCTATCTCGATGCCGCGCTCGATGCACCGACGGCGCAGATCGAGGGATGCGGGCGGTTGCTGGCGGCGATCGTCGCGGCGCTGGAGGCGTCGTTCAGCCCGGATATGCCGATCGCAGCCGAATAAGGACGCAACCGTCCGGAAAGGTCGATGACGGGCGAATCGCGTCGCTGAATCGCCGCTCCCGAAGTCCGCCCAAAAAAGAACCACCCCGTGCTAACGCACGAGGTGGCCAAGGTTCAGGGAGGAACGCATCCCGGAGGATGCGCCGTACGGGGCCGCGAAAGGGGGGCACGACCACCGCACTTCAAGAAGATAGGCGGCTTGTTCGGATGTTTCAAGGATAGTTCTCCCTCCTCGGGAAAATTCCTTATCTTGTCGTAGCTTTGTGCTGAAGATCCCGGAGCGCGGAGCGTGTCCGGCTCGACGGGACAGGGGCCCGGCGCGCAGCTTTCCGCCGCGGAACGGGGCATCCGGCCCGGGATGGAAGCGCCCGGCGCTTCCATCCCGATGGCGGGTTCAGGCGGGGACCGCCGGGGCGGGCATGGCCGGGGCCTTGCCCTGCTGCATCTGCAGCGAGAACACGTCGCGAATCAGCGACAGCGAGAACAGATGGGCATAGATAAGCGGCAGCAGGCCGCTCTGGACCATCTTGCGCAGCACGTCGCCGCGCAGTTCCTTCAGCTTCTCCTCGGACACGATCTGGAAGCCGCGATAGACGAAGGGCTGGCCGCCGCCATCGGGCTCGATCGTCACTTCGCCGTCGATCAGCAGCTTGTTCTGGACGAGCTCCTGCACGAACATGCCGGTGCGCATGCCCGCCTGCTCGAACTGCTCGCAGAAGGCGAGGGTGTTCTTGACCGCGTCGGTGGGCTCGCTGCCGTCGAACAGCGGCGCGCCCTCGTCGAACTCGCCGAGCAGGCCCGCGGTGCTGTCGAAGCAGAGCGAAAGATCCTCGCTGTCCGGACGCAGCCGCGCGAGCATGAACGGGTAGCGGCGGACATAGGCCGGGACATAGAGATCCCGCGTCGGCTGGCCCTTCTCGTCGGTGAAGACGTTCACGCCCTCGTTCAGGCCGAACAGCGCGAGCGGCACCGGGTCGGGGCCGGTCGAAAAGACGATCGGATAGTTGCGCTGCGCCGGAATGAACTCCTCGACCGTGAGCGGCACGGCATGCGCCGTGCTGAAGAACTCGGCGCTGTCGAGCGTCTTGGCCTTCCAGGTGGCGTGGAGCTGGCTCGAAAGCGGCTGCAGGTCGTTGTAGAAGAGGGGCAGGGCGTTTGCCGGGGCGCTCGCCATCGAAAATCTCCTGAAGAATATCGGTGTCGTCTTCGGACGACGGCCGAAGGATGCCGCCGCCGTCTATTGGCCCTCGGGCCCGGAAGCAAGCGGAACAAGCTTTCCGGGGTTCATGATGCCCAGCGGATCGAGCGCGAGCTTGATCGCGCGGAGTGCGTGGAGACGGACCGGATCGGTGAGCCGCGCGAATTCGTCGAGCTTGGCCTGACCGATGCCATGTTCCGCCGAGAGCGAACCGCCGACTCCCGCCACCAGGTCATGGATCATCGCGCTCGCCGCGGCGCCATGCTCGGCGATCCAGGCCCGACGCGGGGCGTCCTCGGGGGGCAGCAGGTTGAAATGGATGTTGCCGTCGCCGAGATGGCCGAAAGCGATGATCCGCGACCCCGCGAAGCGCGACTCGATCCGGCCGCGCTCGCGCTCGAGGAAGGCGGGCATCTCCGATACGGGGACCGAGATGTCGTGCTTGAGCGATGGCCCATCGATCTTCTCGGCCTCGGAGATCGATTCGCGCAGCATCCACAGGGCCGCGGCCTGCGTCTCGCTGGCCGCGATCGTCGCGTCGACGACCAGGCCGTCCTCGATCGCCGTGGCGAGCGTCTGTTCGACCATGTCCTTCGGGTCCAAGCCGCCGGCACCGCCGACCGCTTCGATCAGCACGTTCCAGGGGCAGGCTTCGGACAGCGGCGCCCGCACGCCGGCGATGTTGCGCAGGACCAGCGCGAGCGCATCGGCCGGCACCAGTTCGAAGCTTTCGACCGCTTCGCCGGTCCGTTCCTCCAGCCGGCGGAGCAGGGTGAGCGCCGCCTGCGGGTCCCGCACCCCCACCCAGGCGACCGCGCGTGTCGCCGCGGCGGGCACGAGGCGCAGCGCGGCCGCGGTGACGACGCCGAGCGTCCCCTCGGCGCCGGTCAGCAACTGTCGCAGATCATAGCCGCGGTTGTCCTTGCGAAGGGTAGCGAGCCCGTCGAACAGCGATCCGTCGGGCATCACCGCCTCGATCCCCAGCACCAGCGCGCGCATTGGCCCGAAGCGCAGCACCTGCGTGCCGCCGGCATTGGTCGAGACCAGGCCGCCGATCGTCGCCGATCCCTTGGCGGCGAGCGACAGCGGAAAGCGCCGGCCGACAACGGCGGCGGCGTCGTGCAGGTCGGACAGGATGACGCCCGCTTCGGCGATCACGGCATTATCGTCGGCCGAGATCGATCGGATCCGGTTCATCCGCCGCAGCGACAGCAGCAGCGCGGACCCGTCCGGCGGAGGCGTCGCCCCGCCGACGGTGCCGGTGTTGCCGCCCTGCGGCACCAGCGCGACCCGTGCCGCAGCCGCGAGGCGGACGATCTCCACCACCTGTTCGGTCGAGGCGGGGGCCAGCAACGCCGCGGTCTCGCCGCGATAGCGCTCGCGCCAGTCGGTGAGCCACGGCGTCACCAGGTCGGGATCGGTAACGAAGCCCTGCGGCCCCAGCAGGGCGGCTAGTCGGGCGAGAAGCGACGGGTCGGGACGATGGAGGCCGGACATGATCCAGGGAACATAATGCAGGCTTCGCGCGATTTGCCAGTCAATCCGTCCGCGCATATCAGCTTGCCTATCAGTTCATCCACGGTTCAAGCGATTGCGTAGAGGATCGAACGAGTTAAGGGTTATCGCGCATAAGCGCGAAACCTCGAAAGGGTGGATTTTCCAACGTGATGCCTGGCCGCTTGCCGCGACTGCTGTGTGCCGGGAGGCTGCCCATGGTCATCGCGGGTCTGGGACTGGCGATACCGGCTGCGGCCGATCCGCGCCCGGTGCGGGTCGCCCAGGTTACCGTCGAACAATCGCTGATCGTCCGCGTCCCGCGCCGCATACCGGCCAAACCGCTGCGCTGGAAGACGAAGAAGGGTCCCAAATGCGTGGCGATGAGCGCGATCGCCGGTGCCGCCGTCGTCGCCGACGATGCGATCGACCTCGTGCTCAAGGGCGGGCAGCGGCTGCGGGCCCAATTTTCGTCGAACTGTCCGGCTCTCGACTATTATTCGGGTTTCTATATCCTGCCGACCGACGATGGGAACATCTGCGCCGACCGCGACGTGATCCGCACACGCTCCGGCGGCCAGTGCGAGATCGAGCGTTTCCGCAAGCTGCGTCTCGACGATTGAGGGCGTTCGACCCCTAATTTCCTTGACAAAGCATGGCTGGAAGGTCAATCGCGCCACGGCGCGGCGCTCTTCGCCGTCCTTTTCCGGATAACTTCATGTCCTTTGCCGATCTCGGCCTTTCTGATGAACTTCTCCGTGCGGTCACGGAGGCCGGCTATAGCGAGCCGACTCCGATCCAGGCACAGGCGATCCCACCCGTCCTGATGATGAAGGACCTGATCGGCATCGCCCAGACCGGGACTGGCAAGACCGCCAGCTTCGTACTGCCGATGATCGATATCCTCGCGCATGGCCGCAGCCGGGCGCGGATGCCGCGGTCGCTGATCCTCGAGCCGACCCGCGAACTCGCGGCACAGGTTGCCGAGAATTTCGAGAAATATGGTAAGTATCATAAGCTTACCATGGCGCTCCTGATCGGCGGTGTGAACATGAGCGATCAGATTGCGGCGCTCGAGAAGGGCGTCGACGTGCTGATCGCGACGCCTGGCCGCCTGATGGACCTGTTCCAGCGCGGCAAGATCCTGCTGACCGGATGCGGTCTGCTGGTGATCGACGAGGCGGACCGGATGCTCGACATGGGGTTCATCCCCGACATCGAGGAAATCTGCACCAAATTGCCGGCGCAGCGGCAGACGTTGCTTTTCTCGGCGACGATGCCGGCGCCGATCAAGAAGCTTGCCGACAAATTCCTGTCGAACCCGAAGCAGATCGAGGTGTCGCGTCCGGCGAGCACCAATCTGTCGATCGACCAGTCGCTGGCCGAGACGACGTCGCGCGGCAAGCGCGACACGCTGCGCGATCTGCTGCAGTCCGCCGACGTAACCACCGCGATCATCTTCTCGAACCGCAAGACGACCGTACGCGACCTGGCCCAGAGCCTGGGCCGATACGGTTTCAAGGTCGGGCAGATCCACGGCGACATGGAGCAGCCCGAGCGGCTGCGCGAACTCGACCGCTTCAAGGGCGGCGAGATCAACATCCTGGTGGCGTCGGACGTCGCCGCGCGCGGCCTCGACATCAAGGGTGTCAGCCACGTCATCAATTTCGACGTTCCCTGGCACCCCGACGACTATGTCCACCGCATCGGCCGCACCGGCCGCGGCGGCGCGAGCGGCGTCGCGATCACTCTCGTGACCCCCGAGGACGCCGAGGCGATCGAGGCGATCGAGAAGCTCCAGGGCCACAAGATCGCGCGTCGCGGCAAGCCCGCGGCTGCCGAGCAGGCCGAGGCCGCCGAACCCAAGCGCGAGCCGCGCCGGGACCGCGGCGAGCGTCGCGAGAAGAAGGCCGAAGCGCCGGCGCCGCGTGCGGCCCGGCCCTCCCGCGCCGAAGCCGCTCCGCGCACGGAAGCGGCTCCGCGTGCGGAGGCCGCTCCCCGCGCCGAGGTACCCGCGCCGCGTGACGCAAAGCGCGAGGACCGCCGGCCGCGCCGCGACGACCGGCGTCGGGACTTTGTCGAAGACGAGCCCGATGACGGCTGGAACGGCCCGGTGCCGAGCTTCCTGAACGTTACTCTCGGCTGATCCGGTCCCCGGGGGGCGTCCCCCGGGGTGCCTGGCCTATCTCGACAGGTCGACGATCAGCGTCTTCATCAGCCGCAGCGCGGGATCGATGCTGGCGACGGGCGCGCGCTCGTTCAGCCCGTGCGAGAAATCGTCGTCGGGCTTGATGAACATGCCCAGCACGCCGTAGCTCGGCACGCCCTTGGCCCGGAAATAGAGACTGTCGGTGGCGCCCGCCGCCATTTGCGGCACGATCGGCAGGCCGGGAAAGCTCTGATCGATGCCCTTGCGGACCGCCTTCATCAGGTCCGGCCGCAGCGGCGACGCGTCGCTCGCCAGCGGATGATCCAGGATGGTCACGGTGGCTTCGGGATTCTCGATCAGCCTGGCCAGCGTCTCGCGCACATTCTCGACACTGACGCCGGGAAAGATCCGGCAGTTGACCGATACCGTCGCCTTTTGCGGCAGCGCGTTGAGCGCATGGCCGCCGTTCAGCATGGTCGGCACGCAGGTCGTCCCGGTGATACCGACATATTCGGGATCGGCGCGCAACGTCGCCGCGGCGTCCGCGTCGCCGGGATCATCGGCGAAGCGCAGCATCGCCGCGCCGGTAGCGCCGCCGATCTGCTTGCCCGTCGCCTTGAAGAAGGCGCGGGTGATCTCGTTGGTCTGAGCGGGGAAGCGATAGGCGGCGATCCGGTCGATCGCCCGGGCGAGATCGGCGATCGCATTGGTGGCGCCGGGACGGCTCGAATGGCCGCCGGGGTTGGTCACGCTGATCTCGATATCGGCATAGGTCTTCTCGCCCCCCTGGACGTAGAAGGCGACCGGCTTGCCTTGCTTGTCGAGCAGGCCGCCGCCGCCATCGGCGTTGAGCAGCAGTTCGGCATTGCCGCCATATTGCTCGGCCAGCCGCGCGGTCGTCGCCATGGCCGTCTCCTCGTCGCCCGACAGCAGCAGGATGATGTCGCGCGACGGCCTGAAGCCCTCCGCCTTGAGCTTGAGCAGCGTCGAGACGAGCACGGCATCGCCGAACTTCATGTCGAGCGCGCCGCGTCCGTAGACGAAGCCGTTCTCCTCGACCGGGACGAAGGGGTCGCGCGTCCAGTCCGAGGGACGCGCTTCGACCACGTCCATATGACCGGACAGCAGAATCGGTTTCCCCTTTCCTGTCCCGCGGTAGCGTGCGGCGAGCGACAGGTCGTCGCCGCTGCCCTCGATCCTGACGTCCTCGGCGGCGAAACCGCCCTCCCTGAGCAGGCCCGCGACATAGTTCGCCATCGCCGCCATCTGACCGCGCCCGTGTACGGTCGGGATCGAGATCATCTTCTTCCAGATATCGAGCATCTGTCGGTGTTGTGCGGGATCGATCGGCGTCGGCGCGGCCAGGGTGGGCTGGGCGGCGAACAGGGCGACGGCGGCGCCCGCGAGAAGGGAGATCGTCAGGGGGCGGGCGCGGCGCATCAATCCGTCCTTGCAGCAGGGAAAGCCGGAAGAGTGGCGAGGCTCGGGACGACCGTCAATCGTTGAGCGTGCGGGTGGCGTCCCACAGCTTGCGGAACTTGCGCCGCCAGCGGCCACGGTTGCGCGCCCGCCGCGCGCGACGCTTCTCGCGAATCGTGTCGAACAGCTGCCGGGTGCTCCGGCGGAGGAAGCCGCGGAACAGGCCGCGGTTGGACAGCGGCTCCAAACGTTCGTCGACCGATTCCGGATCGAGCAACCCGCTGGCGCCGATGGCCAGGGTCGCGTCGCTCCACTGGTGGGGCTCGAACGGGATCAGCGACTTGCCTTGGCCTATCAGGCATTCGACCGTCCCGATCAGCGACCCGGTCCGGTCGAAGGCATCGCGGACGGCCTCGGGCGTGGTGCCGAGGTGTTCGGCCATCAACACCTCGCGCAGATGCCGGATCGCGCGGTCCGCGCCGCCGGCGTCGCCGCCCTCGATCGCGATGTCGCACTCGCTGTCGAGGCCCATCGACCGATTGTTCATGTTCGACGATCCGACGCGCAGGATGCGGTCGTCGACGATCATCAGCTTCGAATGGACATAGATCGGCTGCCGCCCGGCGGTGACGGGCGTATATATCTGGAAATGGTCATGGTCGTCGATCTCGGCCAGCGCGAAGAACAACTCGGCCCGCGCGCTGCCCATTGCCGCCTCCTGCAGCCAGCCATCGGCGCTGATCGGGTTGACGATGACAATCTCGGGGGGATGGGGTTCGGTCAGCCGCCGGGCGATCGCCTCGGCCACCTTGCGCGACGCGAAATATTGGTTGTCCGCATAGATGAAGCGCTTCGCCCGCGCGATCATGTCGACATAGAGCTGCTCGATCTCGCGGACCTCGACGATACCCTCGCTCTTGGGGTGGGTCCGTGCGATCGCGATTTCCCGGTCGCGGAACAGCGGCTCGACATAGTCGGGCCATATGCCGTCATGCGGCGTCGGCGTCGACAGGACGCGGCCCGTCGCATGGTGCCAGCGATCGCGGGCGAGGTCGCCCAGCGCCGCCGCGGCAGGGCCTTCGATCATTGCCGCGGTGTCGTGCCACGGCATATAGGGCCGGCCGCTCGGGCGGCGGCGGCGCGGATCGGCGTCGATATGCTCAGGCGTGTCCCAGCGGTCCTCGGTCATGTCGATCCCGCCGCACAGGGCGACGCTGTCGTCGATCACGAGGATCTTCTGATGATGGGTCGCGCCGATCGGATGGCTGCTGTCGAAGCGGATCGACACGTTGCGGGTCATCCGCCAGCGAGCGAGGGTGACGATCGACAGTCCCCGCGTCAGCATCTTCAGGAAGCCCATGTTCCAGATCAGCAGGTTGATGCACAGGTCGGGGCGGCGATGGGCAAGCCATGGAATGAACTGAGCCAGGCAGTTGGGCGCTTCGTCGTCGCCGTCCTCCGGATCGAGCAGGATGCGCGGATCGACGTCCCAGCCGACCAGCAATATCTGCTCGCGCGCCTGGAGCATCGCGTCGCGCGCCACGCGGAAATAGTCAGCGGCGTCGATGATGACACCGGTCCGCGACGCCCGCTCGATCCTCCAGCAATTCTCACCTGGTGCGAAAATTTCGCTCGACATTGCCCCGCCCACTATCGAAATTCGGTCCTGATTGTGGCCCCGTAACATTTCTGACGGACCCTAACGCGCCGCCGCTCGTTTCGTGCCATGGGATCCATGATCGGGCTCTTATCGTTGTGGGGTACTGTATTGACAGGAAAAGATGACGGTTCGCTGAGGGAAAGGCTCAGGCGAGAGACTGCCGGGGCGCATGAGCGGGTCGACGCGCTGTTCGGCGCCTGCGATTTCGGCACGGAGCAGGGCTATGCCGCGTTCCTGCGCGCTCAGGCGGTTGCCTGGGAGACGCTCCGCCCCCTGCTCGACCAAGGGTCGACGGCCCGGGCCGACGCGCTGCTGCGCGATCTCGACGAACTCGGCCTGGAAGCCCCGCCCCCGCTGGCGGACGTGCGGCTGCCCGGGGAAGCGACGATCGGCCATGGCTATGTGCTCGAGGGCTCGCGGCTCGGCTCGGCCGTCCTGCTGCGGCAGTTGCGGGCGAAGGCGCCGGCGCTCGCCGACCGTGCCAGCGCCTATCTTCACGAATCCGGCGACACCGCCGGCTGGAGGCTTGTGTCCACTCGTCTACAGAAGAGCGACGGTGCCTGTGCTAACGATGAGGACATTATTGGGGATGCCCTGTTCGTCTTCGATCTTTTCGAGCGGTCGTGGCAGGCCGTGGACGGCGTCCCCGCCAACATAAGCTGAGACATTGACGACCTTATCTTCCGATCAGCCGGACCTCACGATATGTGACCGTGAACCGATCCATCTCCTCGGTGCCATCCAGAGCTTCGGGTTTCTTCTCGCCGTATCGACCGACTGGCTGGTTGGCCGCGCGTCGGAGAACCTTGCCGATCATATCGGCGTGGCATGGGACGCGGCGCTTGGCCAGCCGCTCGACAAGGTACTGTCCGAGGATGCGGTCCACGACATCCGCAACCGCCTCGCCTATCTGCAGGGCGAGGATTCGGTCGAGCGGCTGCTGCGGATCCGGTTGAAGCCGGACCTGCCCGAATATGACGTCGCGATCCATTTCAGCCGCTCCACGATCGTCATCGAGGGCGAGCCGAGCGGGCCCGTCGGCCACGAGGATATCGGCATCACCGTCCGGTCGATGCTGATGCGCCAGAGCCAGGCCGGCTCGATGCAGACCTTCCAGCTGAACGCGGTGCGGCAAATCCGGGCGATCACCGGGTTCGACCGGGTGATGCTCTACCGTTTCGACCAGGACGGAGCGGGCCAGGTCGTCGCCGAGTCGGTGGTGTCCAAACGCGAATCCTTCCTGGGCCTGCGCTATCCGTCGACCGACATTCCCCGCCAGGCCCGTGCCCTCTATCTTCGCAACGTGCTGCGCGTGATCGCCGACCTTCAGGATCCCGGCGCGCGCATCCTGCCCGAACGCGACCCGCATGGGCAGCCGATCGACCTTTCGATGTCGGTCCTCCGTTCGGTGTCGCCGGTCCATATCGAATATCTGTCGAACATGGGCGTGTGCGCCTCGCTGTCGATCTCGGTGGTGTGCGAGGGGCGCTTGTGGGGCCTGGTCGCCTGCCACCATTACAGCCCGTTGCGCCCCTCGCTCGAGCAGCGCACCGCCGCCGAGCTGTTCGGACGCATGTTCTCGATGATGCTCGAATCGCGCGAGCGCGAGGAGACCGCCGCCTATGAGCAGCGGTCGCGCGCCATCACCGACCGGCTGATGGCGGTCGTCGCGCAGGATGGGGAACTGCTTCACAACCCCGAATGGATCGGCGAAACGATCAGCGCCGCGATTCCGAACGACGGCATCGGCGTCTATCTCGACGGGCGCATCTCGCTGTCGGGAATGACCCCGGACGAGGTGCAGTTCCGGGACCTCATCCATAAACTGGGGACCGGTGCGGCCTCGCAGATCGTGATCACAGACCATCTGTCGCGGCTGTATCCGGAGGCTGCGGCCTATGCCGAGCGCGCGGCGGGCATGCTGGCGATCCCGATCTCGCGCAGCCCGCGCGACTATGTGGTCCTGTTCCGCGGCGAGAAGGTCCGCTCGGTCCGCTGGGCCGGTGATCCGCAAAAGGCGATGGAGGAGGACGCCAACGGCGTCCGCCTGTCGCCGCGCAAGAGCTTCGAGGCCTGGCGTCAACTCGTCCAGGGTGTCAGCGAGCCCTTCACCTCGGCCGAGCAGCGGGTCGCCGAGGCGGTCCGGACGTCGCTCCTGGAGGTGGTTCTCCTGCTCGCCGAGGGGCGCGAGATCGACCAGGCCAAGGCGCACGAGCGGCAGGACCTGCTGATCGCCGAGCTCAACCACCGGGTCCGCAACGTGCTCAGCCTCGTCCGCAGCCTCATCGCGCGGACACGGGGCAGCGCCGAGACCTACGAGGACTTCGCCAAGACGCTCGAGGGGCGCGTGCAGTCGCTGGCGCGCGCGCATGACCAGCTGACGATGAAACGCTGGGGACCGGCCGAGATCGAGCCGCTCGTCCGGGCCGAGGCCAACGCCTATCTGGCCGACGATGGCGATCGCGTCCGCTTGTCCGGGCCGCAGGTCGCGCTCGACCCGGTAGCGTTCAACACGCTCTCGCTGGTGCTGCACGAACTGATCACCAACTGCGCCAAATATGGTGCGCTCAGCGACAGCGGCCATGTCGACCTGCGCTGGGGCATCGATGTCGACGGATCGCTGCTGATCACCTGGCGCGAGACCGGCGGGCCGCCCGTCCGCGCGCCCGAGCGCAAGGGGTTCGGCACGACGATCATCGAACGCTCGATCCCTTATGACCTGGGTGGCCGGGCGCGGACGACCTACCGGCTGTCGGGCTTCGAGGCGGAGTTCACGATTCCGGGCAAGTTCGTCACGGTCGGCTCGGGCGTGGTCAGCGGGACCGGCCGTTCCGACGCGGAGGCTGCCGAAATCCCCGAGGACTTCCCGCGCTCGGTGCTTCTGGTCGAGGACAGCATGCTGATCGCGCTCGACGTCGAGGACGCGCTGAAGTCGCTCGGCGCCACGCGGGTCGTCACGGCCTCCTCGGTCCGGCAGGCGCGCGACGCGATCGCCGCCGGTCATATCGAGTTCGCGGTCCTCGACATCAACCTGGGCGCGGATTCGAGCCTGTCGGTCGCCGAAGAACTGCGCGCCCGCGCGATCCCGTTCCTGTTCGCCAGCGGCTATGGCGAGCAGGCCCAACTCGCGACCGACTTCGCCGAGGAGGAGGTGATCTCCAAGCCCTACGGCCGGGGGGAGATCATCGCGGCCTTCCACCGCATGCGGGCGAAGGGCGTGGGAAGCGCTTCGACCTGACCGCTCGGTTGCGGCGTGCTTCCGTCGCCCGATTTCAGCCCATCACCTGCTTCGGCTGCGCAATCGACCCGGATCGGAAATTGCGCTGGCGGTTCCCGGATCGCTTTGCTAAGCGCCCTGCAACGCACCCGTAGCTCAGCTGGATAGAGCGCTGCCCTCCGAAGGCAGAGGCCAGGGGTTCGAATCCCTTCGGGTGCGCCAATTCCCCCTCATCGCAGGAAGAAAGTCCCGGGCAGGGGCCCTATTTCGGCGCGCCGGTGATCGGCTGGAACTTGCCGAGCCCGCAACTGGGGCCCTGCGACACCGGTGGCGAACGGAGCACGGTGATGATGTCGACCGAGCAGAGCTCCGACAGGGAGGTCGCATAGCCGAAGCGTTCCTCGAAGCCGAGGCTCGAGCAGGCATAGGGCAGGGTGTTCCGATAGACCTTGCCGCCGTTCATGTAGAAATCGATCGTCCGGTCGTCGCGGACCCTGGTGTTGCGGATCGAGCGGAGCGGGATGCAGTTCTCGGCCGGACCGGCCGGCTTGATCTTCGCTTCCTGCTCGGGCTTGAGCGGCCTGGCATCCGCCGTCATGCCGAGCGTCGCCATCATCAAGGCCGCCGCACCCGCGATCATCCTGCTCATCGCACATCTCCTCTCGCCGTCACCCCGATATACTCCAAAACGGGGGCCGAGGTTGCCGAAAAGCGCGATCAGGTCGCCGTGACGCCGGGCGGAGCGGGCGGCGCGGGCGTCTTGGGCTTGAAGGCACACAGGTCGCGTACCAGGCAGCGCCAGCATTCGGGCTTGCGCGCCTTGCAGACATAGCGGCCGTGCAGGATCAGCCAGTGATGCGCGCCTTGCAGGAAGGGCCTGGGCGTTACCTTCTCCAGCTTGAGCTCGACCTGGAGGACGTTCTTGCCGGGCGCCAGGCCGGTGCGGTTGGAGACGCGGAAGATATGGGTGTCGACCGCGATCGTCTCCGCGCCGAAGGCGGTGTTCATCACCACATTGGCGGTCTTGCGGCCGACCCCGGGCAGTTCCTCCAGCGCCTCGCGGCTGCGCGGCACCTCGCCGTCATATTTGTCGACCAGGATGCGCGCGGCGGCGATGACGTTCTTCGCCTTGGTGTTGAACAGGCCGATCGTCTTGATGTGCCGCTTGAGCCCTTCTTCGCCCAGCTCCAGCATCTGCTGGGGGGTGGTCACCGTCGCGAACAGCGGGCCGGTCGCCTTGTTCACCCCCACGTCGGTCGCCTGCGCCGACAGCGCCACCGCGACCAGCAGCGTATAGGGATTCACATAGTTGAGCTCGGTCTGGGGCGCGGGGTCGTTCTCCGCGAGCCGGCGGTAGAATTCGAAGACGTCCGCCTTCTTCATATGCCCAGGACGTCGGCCATCGTATAGCGCCCGGCAGGCCTGCCCTTCATCCACAGGCAGGCCTTGACGGCGCCGCGCGCGAAGATGGCGCGGTTCTCGGCGCGGTGGCCCAGCTCGATCCGCTCGCTGTCGCCCGCGAACACCACCATGTGATCGCCGGCGACCGATCCGCCGCGCAGGGACGCATAGCCGATCGTGCCTTCCTCGCGGGGCTTGTCGTTGCCATGGCCGATCCGGTCGAAGCGGCTGAGGTCCTGCAGCGTCGATCCGCGTCCCTCGGCGGCCGAGGCGCCGAGCAGCAACGCGGTGCCCGACGGGGCGTCGACCTTGTGGCGGTGGTGCATCTCGACGATCTCGATGTCCCAGTCGGTGCCGAGCCGCGCGGCGGCTTCCTTGACGAGGTGGCGGAGCAGGTTGACCCCGAGCGAAGTGTTGGCCGACTGGAGGACGGGAAGCCCCTTTGCGGCGGCTTCGTCGATCAACGCGTGATGCTCGGGCTGCAAGCCGGTCGTGCCGATGACCAGCGGCACCCGCGCGGCGAGCGCCGCTTCGAGATGGCCGGCGAGCGCGGCGGGGGCGGAGAAGTCGACCAGCACCTCGCTCGCGGCCGCCAGCGCGGCGGCATCGGCATGGGGACCGTGCACCGCGCCCTGCAGGTCGACCCCGCCGGAGACACTGGCGCCCATCTCGGCCGCCGCATGGGCGATCGCCTGGCCCATCCGTCCCCTGGCCCCCAATATGCCGATCACCGTCATCGCCTGCCCTTCATGGTCCGGCGGGCTTCATGACCGGGCGTCCTGCCCTGCGCAAGGGGGCGGGCGGGGCGAGCCGAAGAAAAGCGGCTTAACAGGCGCCCGCGATCGCGCGACAAGGGGGGCGGAGGTTCCGATGACTCAGCCCGACTGGATGTTCTCGCTCGAATCCGCGCTGGCGGCGTTGCCCGAGGGGCCCGACGAGGGGCGCTTGACCTATCCCATCCGCCACGGATCGATGCGGGTCGGCGTCTATGCCCCGCGCGGCATCGACGAGCAGGCGCCGCACGAGCAGGACGAACTCTACATCATCGCCTCGGGCACCGGCACCTTCGTCAAGAATGGCGAGCGGCGGCCGTTCCAGCCGCAGGACACGATCTTCGTCGAGGCGCACGCGCTCCACCGGTTCGTGGATTTCAGCGACGATTTCGCCGCCTGGGTGGTCTTCTGGGGGCCGAAGGGCGGCGAATGATCCTGTCGCTAGGGCTGGCCATCACCGCGGCGACCAGCGCCGACGTTCCCGCATCCTCGCCCTTCGCGGGCATGCCCAACGTGATCTTCCAATATTATGACGTGGAGGGGCGCACGCCGGCCGAGATCTACCAGTCGATGCGCGCGCGGGCGCCGCAGACGGACGACGGCGACGGCGTCGCGCGCACCGCCTGGCACATCCGGGCCGGCTGGCGCCAGTCGCGGCGCGGCGACGACTGCGAGGTCGCCGATCCGATGACGAGCCTGTCGATCACCGTCGTCCTGCCGCGCCTCGCCACGACCGAGGGCGTGACGCCCGAAGCCCTGGACTATTGGGAACGGACGATGCGGGGGCTGGAAATTCATGAGGCGGGGCACGCCCGGATCGCGATCGACCATCGCCGGGATTTCGTGACGGCGGCCGCCGAGGCGAGCTGCGGCTCGATCAAGGACGTCGCCAGGCGTACCCAGGAGCGGATCGAGGAGATCCAGGAAGACTATGACCGCCGGACGCGGCACGGCATCACGCAGATCCCGGGGGCAGGGGAGTAGGGATGAACGGCATTCGCAACATCGTCGTGCTGACCGGCGCCGGCATTTCCGCCGAGAGCGGGCTCGATACCTTTCGTGGTCCCGGCGGGTTGTGGGAAGGTCATCCCGTCGAGGACATCTGCACGCCCGAGGCGCTAGAGCGGAACCGCGCGCTGGTGCTCGACTTCTACGACCAGCGGCGCGCCGCTTTGTCCGGGGTGGAGCCCAATGCCGGGCATCTCGCGCTCGCGCGGCTCGACCGGGAATGGACGGGCGGCCTGCTGATCGTCACCCAGAATGTCGACGACCTGCACGAACGGGCCGGGGCGAAGCGGATGCTGCACATGCATGGCGAACTCATGTCGGCCTTCTGCGAGCATTGCGGCCGCCGCGCGCGCTTTGGCGGGGCGATGCTCGACGGGACGCTGTGCGGCGGCTGCGGCGCGGCCGACACGCTGCGCCCCGACATCGTGTTCTTCGGCGAGATGCCCTACGAAATGGACCGGATCGACGCGGCGCTGCGCGACGCCGACCTGTTCGTGTCGATCGGCACGTCGGGCGCGGTCTATCCGGCGGCCGGCTATGTCCAGCAGGCACGCCATGCCGGGATCGAGACGCTCGAACTCAACCTGGAGCCGTCGGCGGGCAGCTATTTCTTTCACGAGACGCGGCTGGGCCCGGCGAGCGAACTGGTGCCGGCCTGGGTGGACGAGGTGTTGGCCGCATGACGCGTCATGCGAAACGATCGAAACGATCGAAACGGCGCACGCGGTGGGTAAGGCGTCTCCTCTGGGGCATAGCGGTATCGTTCGGTATCTTGGTCGGGTTGATCGCCTACATGATACCCGTCATGGCCGTGCTCAAGGCGCTTGAAGCGTTGGGCTTTCAGTCCGCCTGGCTTACTACCGTCGTGGCGATGCCGTTCGTGCTCGTGCTTTTCTACGTCGCTGGCCAAACAGGCGCGTGGATGTCGTCCATCCTTGAACGGATAGCAGGCGTGGAGGATGACCTGACGGCTTTTCTTCGGCAGGTAACCTATGTCGATACGGGGCCGGACGACGGTTATTGGATCGATCGCAGCGGACGGCGCTATAAGAGCGAAGCCGCGTTGATGCGGGGCGTAGACCGCTTCGCGAAAGAGCGTGAGGGCTAGACCTTCTTTCGGGCCCGTGCCGAGCAGGCCCGGGATGGCCGACGGATCTCAATCCACCCAGTCGAGTCCGATCTCGCGATAGAGGCCGCGATCCTCTTCCCACTTCTCGGCGACCTTGACGTGGAGGAAGAGGTGGACCTTGCGCTCGAGCAGGGTCTCCAACTCGGCGCGCGACCGCGATCCGATCTCTTTGAGGCGGACGCCGCGCTTGCCGAGCACGATCGCCTTCTGCGTGTCGCGCGCGACCAGGATCTGCTGGTGAATCGCGACCGATCCGTCACGGCGCTCCTCATATTTCTCGGTCTCGACCGCCGAGGCATAGGGTAGTTCGGCATGGAGCTGGAGGAA
Source organism: Sphingomonas sp. Root720 (assembly GCF_001428605.1). Classification (GTDB taxonomy): domain Bacteria; phylum Pseudomonadota; class Alphaproteobacteria; order Sphingomonadales; family Sphingomonadaceae; genus Rhizorhabdus. The sequence continues at coordinate 237,193 of NZ_LMID01000011.1, read as the reverse complement.
GAGCTGCTCGCGGGTGACCTCGGCCGCGAGCATGCGGTCGGTCGCGTCGGAGACCTGCTCCTCGGGGAAGTGCCACGGACCTTCGGGCACGCGGTCGGCGAGCGTCTGGCGCAGGTCGCCGACGCCGTCGCCGGTGGCGGCCGAGACCATGAAGATCGCCTCTGGGCTCAGCTTCTCCTGAAGGCGCACCGCCAGTTCGAGCAGCTTCTCCTTGGTGCAGATGTCGACCTTGTTGAGGATCACCAGCTTCGGCTCGCGCCGGGCCGCGAGCGTATCGAGGAGATCGGCGATGCGGTGGGTGATGCCGGTCTTGGCGTCGATCACGAAGGCGATCAGGTCGGCGTCCTGCGCGCCGCCCCAGGCGGCTGCGACCATCGCCCGGTCGAGCCGGCGGCGCGGTGCGAAGATGCCGGGGGTGTCGACCAGCAATATCTGGCTCTCGCCCGCGATCGCGACGCCGATCAGCCGGGTGCGCGTGGTCTGCGCCTTCGGGCTGACGATCGCGACCTTCTGGCCGACCAGCGCATTGACGAGGGTGGACTTGCCCGCATTGGGCGCCCCGACGACGGCGACGAAGCCGCACCGTTCGGTCATGACAATTTCTCCAGTAGCGCCTTGGCGGCAGCGGTTTCGGCTTCCTGCTTCGAACTGCCCTCGGCGCTCGCCTCGGCGCGGCCGGGGATCTCGACGGTGACGGTGAAGCGCGGCGCGTGATGCGGGCCGCTGCGGTTGCCCATCGTATAGACCGGCGGCTTGCAGCGATTGGCCGCCGCCCATTCCTGCAAGGAGGATTTGGGATGTTTGGGCGCCTGCGCCAGGCCTGTCGCGCGGTCGCCCCAGGCGCGGCGAATGAAGGCCTGTGCGGCATCGAGGCCGCCTTCGAGGTAGAGCGCGCCGATCAGCGCCTCGACGACGTCGCCGAGCACATTGTCGCTCTGCACCGCGCCATCGTCGCGCGCCTGCTTGCCGAGCCGCATATAGGTGGCGACCCCGATCTCGCGACCGACATCGGCGCAGGTCTCGCGGCTGACGATGGCGTTGAGGCGGCGCGACAGCTTGCCCTCGGGCTCGTCGGGGAAGCTCTCGTAGAGCCAGGCGCCGGCGACCAGGCCGAGCACCCGGTCACCCAGGAATTCGAGCCGCTCATAATGGTTCGGGCCGTAGCTGCCATGGGTCAGCGCGCGTTCGAACAGGGCGAGGTCGCGCGGGGCGTGGCCGAGCGTGTCGGCGATCCAGGCGCGAAGGGCGGTTTCGTTCATCGCGCGGCCCTTAGCGGATTGAAGGGATTGCGTCACCTCCGGCCGGGGGGCAGGGTGATGCGATGGGCGATGTCGTCAATTTCAACAGGGCGCGCAAGGCGAAGGCGCGGGCGGACGCGAAGACGACGGCCGAGGCCAACCGTGCCAAGTTCGGCCGGGCGAAGGAAGAAAAGGCACGCGACCGGATCGAGCGGGAGCGCGCCGCGAAGGTCGTCGATGGCGCGAAGCTGGAGAAGGACTGAGCGGCTCGGACGCTCCGCCGTGACAAGGAAGAATTAACCACGTCGCTTTACCGGTGATCCCGATACAGTCCGCTCTATTTTTCCGGGTTTTCGACCTTGCCGGGCTGTCATGATCACGGTTGCAGGAGCGCGACATGATACCCAAGCTCATCCACTTCATCTGGGTCGGCGACGAAAGCAGGCGCCCGGACAACTGCATCGACAGCTGGCGCGCGCTCCATCCCGGATGGGATTTCAAGGTCTGGGGCAATGCCGAGCTGAACGGCCTCGACTGGGTCAACCGCCGCCACATGGCTGCGATGTACGACCGCGAGCTCAACGGCGTCGCCGACATGATGCGCTGGGAGATCCTTCATGCCCATGGCGGGATCGTGGTCGATGCGGACAGCATCGCCCTGCGGCCACTCGACGACCATCTTCTCGATTGCGAGGCGTTCGCCTGCTGGGAAAACGAGATAGTGCGCCCTGGCCTGATCGCCGCCGGCTATTTCGGTTGCGTTCCCGGCGACGCATTGGTCGGGCAGATCATCGCCGACATCGCGGCGGAGGAATCCGTCACGACCGACCTCGCGTGGAAGACCGTCGGGCCGCAGCGGCTGACCGACAGCTATCGCAAATATTTCTATTCGAAGCTTCGCGTCTATCCGAGCCACTATTTCATCCCGCGCCACTTCTCGGGCGTGACCTATGAGGGCCGCGATCCCGTCTATGCGCATCAGCTCTGGGGATCGACCGAGAACAGCTACGACGAGATTCACAAGCGGGACGTTGCAACGCTGGGCGGTGGCGTGGCCGGGATCGCCGACCCCGTCGCTCCCGTGGAGGCTGTCCCGGCGGCATCGGTCTCCCGGCTGGAGAGGGTGCATGCGCCCTATTTCGTGCAGCGCGTGCCGATCAGCAGCGAAATCGCCACGATCGGTCGGCTGGACGTCTTCCGCAGCCTGTGCGCCGGAAAGCGCGTCCTGCACGTCGGTTGCGCCGACTGGCCCATCACAGATCCCGCGACCTCGCTGCACCTGGCGCTGGAGCCCGCCTGCGCCGCGCTCGACGGCGTCGATCCGCATGAGGAAGCGCTGGCGCAACTCGCGCCATTCGCCCGGGGGCGCCTGTTCACGCGGCTCGAGGACGCGACCGACAGCTATGACGTGGTGCTGGTTCCCGAAGTGCTCGAGCATGTTCCGGACGCGTCGGGCTTCCTCGGCCAGCTCGAGAATGTGGACGCCTCGACCTTCCTCGTCTCGGTGCCCGACGCCTTTCAGTGCCGGGGCCATCATTTCGACTATCTCGCGGACGCCCAGACCTTCGTCGAGGTGGTCCATCCCGACCATAATGTCTGGTACACGCCCTACACCTTCGCCAACACGATCCGGAAATATAGCGGCTTCCACATCGAACGGATGTGGTTCTTCAACGGCATGTCGATCCTCGCCCTGCTGACGAAGAACGCCCTGCGGATGGCCGCATAGAAAACCGAACGGGCCGCTTCCCCTGGGGGAGCGGCCTGTTCGTCGCGTCGGTCGGTGAAGTGTCGCGCGGTGGGGGGCGCGTCGCGGTCAGCGCGCGAGCATCATCATCGTCGCGAGGCCGACGGCGCTGCCGCCCCACAGCAGCAGCGCGGTGCCGAGGAAGCGAAGCAGGGCGCGGCGGCGGGCGACCGGGTCCAGGATATAGCCGTCGGCGGTCCGCTCGACGAGCATCTGCTGGAGCGCGTGCGCGGGCGAGGGGACGTGCTCGGCGACGATGTCGGCCGAGAAGGACACGACCTTGCCCCGGACGCGGCGCTCCTTGAAGGGGGCCGTGTCGTTGGTGGGCTTGAGATTGAACAATGCCATGGTCGCCTCCGGTCGGGCGCATCATGCGGCCCCGGGGGTTAACGGATCCTAAAGATCAGCCGATCGCTTCCCACGCCTCGACGATCCCTTCCAGATAGGAGCGGGCCTTCTCGACCAGCTCGGGCTGGTTGTTGCGCCCGCCGAGCTGTACCAGGCGGCGCGCCTCGCGGTAGATCTTCGCCAGGTTGACGGCGATCTCGCCCCCGTTGCGGAAGTCGAGGCTGGTTTCGAGCGCGAGCAGGATATTCGACGCGCGCGCCTGCTTGTCGATCACCTTGGCGGTCATGCCGGCGCGCTGGGCCGCGGTCATGATCTCGGTCGCCTTCATCAGCTCCTCGAACAGGATGCCGATCAGGCGGTGTGGCGAGGCGCCTTCGACGCGGCTTTCGACGTCGACCGACTGATAGCGAAGCTTCGCGCCGCTCGCCCCGCCGCCATAGCCATTGCTCATGTACATCTGGAATCAGCCCTCTTGTTCGCGGGGGTTGGAAAATCAGCTGCTGCTGTCGTTGGTCCAGAGCTTGATCTGCTGGGACAGGTAGCTCTGTGTCGAAGAGAAGGCGGACAGCGCGCTCTGCATGCGGGTATATTGGGCGGTCAGCTGGGCGCGATAGGCGGTGTCGCGCGCTGCAAGCTTGTCCTTCTCGTCCGTGATCGACTCCTTCTCGTTGTCGAGCCGGGTCTGCGAGGCGGTGAGCTGGCCCGAGGAACCGGTCAGCTCGGTCTTGATCGCATCGAGCGCGCCCTGCAGCCCGAGGTCGATCGTGATGGTCGCGCTGCCGACCGGGCCGAGGACATCGAACGCCAGGCCTGCCGCGGCCGAGGTGAAGGACGCCTGGACGCCGGTCGTGCCCAGCGGCAGCGTGTAGCCGCCGTTGAGGGTCGCCTGCGCCGTCGTGCCGGGTCCGCCGGGCGTGGCGTTGGTGACCGTATAGACGCCACCCTTCACGCTGCCGACCGCGTTGGTGACCTGGATCAGCGGATTGTCGCTGCGCTGACCGGGGTTGAACATCGCCTCGACTGCCGACGGATTGCTCGCCATCACCGACGACAGCTTGGCGCTGTCGAGGGTGAGCGTACCGTCGCGATTGGTCGATACGCCGATCTCGGCCAGCGTCGTCGGGCTGCCGTCGGTGGCGTAGGTCAGATGGGTCGAGGTGATCGCGCCGAGCTTGGTGACGAGCGCGCGGATGCCCGCGTCGCTGCGCAGCGAGCCGTTGGCGCCCGTCATCGCGCCGAGCGTGCCCTTCATCTCGTTATAGGCGGCGACGAAATCGCTTACCGCCTGCTTGATCGCGTCGACCGGCTGGCTCGATCCGATCGTCACCGTCGTGCCGGGCGCGGCCGACTGCAGGTTGATCTTCACCCCGGGAATGACGTCGCTGAAGCTGTTGGTCGCCTTGTTGACGGTGACGCCGTCGACGACGAGCTGGGCGTCCTGCGCCTGCTGCTGGAGGGCCAGGCCGGTGACAGCGTCCGGGTCGTAGCTGGCGGGGTCATAGGCGAAGCGGTCGAGCTCGCCTGGCGTCCCGCTCGTCACCTTGAGCGAGAAGGCGTTGGCCGCGCCGGTCGCGCCCTTGACGACGAGGCGGGCGCCGCTCGAATCGGTGACGATGCTGGCGGAGACGCCCAGGCCAGCGTCCTTGATCGCCTGCGAGAGTCCGGCGAGCGAATTGTTGGCCGAGGTGATCGTGATCGTCTTGGTCTGCCCGCCGACGGTGAGCTCCATCGTGCCGAGGCCGACCTGGCTCGCGGCGCTCGACACTGCGGCGGCGGTCATCGTCTGGGCGCTGGCGATCCGTTCGACCTTGATCGTCGAGGAGAGGCCGCTGAGCCGTGAGCCGGCGAGCGCGCTGACGCTGACGACGGAGCTGTTGGAACTGGTCGGCTGGGTGAACAGCGACCCCCCGGAGATCAGCGAGGACAGCGACGACGAGAAGGTGCTGATCGAGCTGACCGCCGTGCCGAGGTCGGAAACCTTCGCCGTGTTCGCCGTTTCGCGATCGGTCAGGGTCTTCGTCTTGGTCGCGATCGCCGCGGTCGCGAGCTGGTCGACCAGCGAGGCCGTGTCGATGCTCGATGCCCCGAGCGCGGTAAGGATGGACGAACCGACAGACGTGACCATGACTTCCCACCACCTCGCTGCAGCCGGTAACGGCGCATTCGAGCCGGGGTTTAGCAGGCCAATTCCTTTTAATTTGCTAACGGCCGCTAACCATCTTCGCGGGGGGGGGGCACCATGACCGGGACGGTGATTCAGGATGAAGCGGCGGTCAGCCGACCTTCCTTCCCTCCTCGTCGAAACGGGCGCCCATCGGCACGTCGACATCGGGCTGGACGATGCCTTCGGCCATCGCCCGGTCGAGGTTGAAGACGAAGGCGAGGATCGCGGCGACCGCGATGAACAGGTCCTCGCGGATCACCTGGCCCGACCGACTGGTATAATAGATGGCACGGGTCAGCTGCGGATATTGCAGCAGAGGCACATCATTCTCGGTCGCCAGTTCGCGGATCGCCTGCGCGGTCGCGCCCCGGCCGCGCGCCAGCACCACCGGCGCCACGTCGAAGCCCGGCCGATAGCGCAGCGCCACCGCGAAATGGGTCGGGTTGGTGAGCACCAGCGTCGCATCGACCACCGCCTTGCGCGCCGATCCCATGGCGGCCGCCATCTGCTTCTGGCGGATCGCGGCCTTCAGCTCGGGCGAGCCTTCGGTCTGCTTCGACTCCTCCTTGATCTCCTGCTTCGACATGCGCAGCCTTTTGCCGCGCTGGAAGATCTGCATCGGCACGTCCGCCCCCGCGACCACCGCCAGCGCCAGCGTCATCACCATCACCGCGAAGACGAAGGTCGAACCGAGATGGTCGAGCGCGGTCCGCAGGTCCTGCTGGCCCATCGTCACGATCGAGGCGATCTGGTCCATCAGCAGCCAGTAGCCGACCGCGCCCATGGCGAGGATCTTGAGGAGCGACTTGCCCAGCTCGATCAGTCCCTGCATGCCGAAGATGCGCTTCAGCCCTGCCATGGGATTGAGCTTGTTGCCCTTGAAGGCGATCGCCGACCAGCGAAAACCGAGCGAGCCGAGCATCGCCGGCGCCGCGATCGCGGCGGCGAAGGTCAGGGCGAACAGCAGCACCAGCGGCATCGCGACCGTCACCACCGTCGCGAGGAACGCGGCGAGCGGATCGAAATGCTCGATCGCGCCGGCATCGAACGAGAGCGCGTTGGACAGCATCCGCTTGAGCGCGGCCATCAGCCAGGGACCGGCGACCGCGATCCATCCGGCGCCGACGATCATCACCAGTGCGGTGCCCAGCTCCTTGGACTGGAGGACGTCGCCCTTCTCGGAGGCTTCCTGCCGCCGCTTAGGGGTTGGGGCCTCGGTCTTCTCGTCGTCCTCGGGACCCTCGGCCACGCCCTATCTCCCGAGGGCGATGGCGCGGGCCTCGGCCAGGCCGCGCTGGATCGCCGCGGTGATGCCGTCGGCCATGACGGGGGCTGCGATCGCCAGCAGCACGAGACCCGCCATCAGGGTCGCGGGCAGGCCGACCGAGAAGATGTTCATCTGCGGCGCCGAACGCGCCAGCATCGCCATGACGAGCTGGACGAGGATCAGCGCGAAGCCGACCGGCAGGGCGATGGCTAGGCCGGCGGCGAACAGGTCGCCTCCGAACAGCGCAAGACCCTGGACGCTGCGCGCGCCCAGCCAGGCCTCGCCCGGCGGCAGCGCGCGATAGCTGTCGACGATGATCGCGGCGAGCTGGAGATGGCCGCCCGTCGACAGGAACAGGAAGGTCGCGAGCAGCGACAGATACTGGCTGACCGCGGGAGAGGGCGATCCCGTCGCCGGGTCCATCATCCCGGCAAAGCCCAGGCCCATCGCATTGCCGATCACCTCGCCCGCGATCAGCGCGGCGGAAAAGCCGATCTGGACCGCGAAACCCATCGCCAGCCCCGCCAGTATCTCCCCGGCGACGAGCAGGAAGCCCTCGATCGTCACGATCCCGCCGACGGGCAGTACGAAGGGCGTATTGGCGAGCGCGGGGATGCCGATCGCCAGCGCGACCACAGCGCGCAGCTGCACCGGCACCTGTGGCGCGCCGAACACCGGTGCCGCCATGAAGGCCGCGCCCGGCCGGATCATCGCGATCATCCAAAGCCAGAGCTGGGTTTCGATTCCCGCCAGGCCCTGCGGTATCATCGGAGCATGTCCGGGATGCGGGCGAAGATCTCGCGCGTGAAATCGGCGAGCAGCATCAGGATCGCGCCGCCGAACAGCGCCAGGGCGAGGCCGACGACGATCAGCTTCGGGACGAAGCTCAGCGTCTGCTCGTTGATCGAGGTCGCCGCCTGGATCATCCCGAGGATGATGCCCGCGACCAGCGCCGGGATCAGGATCGGCGCCGAGGCGAGCGCCAGGATCCACATCGCCTGCTGGGCGACGCCGATGAAATAGTCGGGCGAGCCGGCGCTATCCATGGATCAGGCTCATGTCGCGAAACTCGCCGCGAGCGAACCCATCGTCAGTGCCCATCCATCGACAAGAACGAACAGCAAAAGCTTGAAAGGCATGGAGATAATCGCCGGCGACAGCATCATCATGCCGAGCGACATCAGCGTCGACGCCACCACCAGATCGATGATCAGGAAGGGCAAAAAGATCAGGAAGCCGATCTGGAAGGCGGTCTTCAACTCGCTGGTGACGAAGGCGGGCAGCAGGATCGAGAAGGGAATATCCGAGGCGCGCGCGAATTTCGGCGCCTTGGCGAGATCGGCGAACAGCTTGAGGTCGGTCTGGCGGGTCTGGAGCACCATGAAGCGGTGGAAGACGGCGCCGCTGCGGGTGATCGCCTCCTCGATCGGAATCTGTCCGGCGCCATAGGGCTTGAAGGCGGTGGCGTTGATCTGGTCGATCGACGGCCGCATCACGAACAGCGAGAGGAACATGGCGAGGCCGACCAGCACCTGGTTCGGCGGGGTCTGCTGAAGCCCGAGCGCCTGGCGGAGCAGAGAGAGCACGATGATGATGCGGGTGAAGCTCGTCATCATCAGCACCAGCGACGGCAGCACCGTCAGCAGGCTCATCAGCACCAGGATCTGCAGCGACAGCGACAGTGGGCGCCCGTCGCCCGAGATGGTCGTCATCGCCCGGTCGAGCGCTCCGGTCTGGGCGGGGCCGGCGGTCGAGGCCAGCGCGGGATAGGCGACCAGGAGGACGGAGAGGAGCAGCGCCGCCAATGCGAGAATCGATCGGATCGACGGGCGGAACGATGCTGTCATGAACGGCGTTTCAGCACTTGGGCAGGCTAACTTCAAGCGCTTCGTCTTGCGCCCGCGCCGTCATTCCGGCGAAAGCCGGAATCTCCCCGGCTTATCCACAGTAAAGAGAAATAGGTTCCCGGCTTTCGTTGGGATGAAGCGCTCGATCACAGGAAACTATAGGGATCCACGTCCACCGCGACCCGAACGCCGCGCGGCCATTGCAGCGGCCCCAGCCATTCCCGAATCACATGCTGGACGTCGAGCGAGCGCCGCGCGTGGACGAGCAGCCGCTGGCGATGCCGCCCGCGCAGCATCGCCAGCGGGGCGGGGGCCGGGCCGTAGACGTGCATCCCGTCGATGGCGGGGGATGTCCGGCCGATCAGCCGCGCGGTCGTCACCGCTTCCTCGAGCTTCTCGGCCGAGATGATGATCGCGGCGTAGCGGCCGAAGGGCGGAGCCTCCGCCATTTTCCGGGCCTCGGTCTCGGCATCGTAGAAGCTCTGTGCGTCACCCGAGAGCAGCGACCGGATCACCGGTGCGGTTGGGGAATGGGTCTGGATGTAGACATGACCGGGCTTGGCGCCGCGCCCCGCACGCCCTGCGACCTGTGCGATCTGCTGGAAGCTGCGCTCGGCCGCGCGCAGGTCCCCGCCCGACAGGCCGAGATCGGCATCGATCACCCCTACCAGCGTCAGTTCGGGAAAATGATAGCCCTTGGTGACGAGCTGGGTGCCGACCACCACGTCGATGTCGCTCGCCTCCATCCGTTCGACGAACTCGGCGGCGCGCGCCGGGGTGGAGAGCGTGTCCGAGGTGGCGATCGCGACCCGCGCGTCGGGGAACAGCGCCGCGACCTCGTCGGCGATCCGCTCGACCCCGGGGCCGCAGGCGACCAGGCTGTCCTCGTCCTTGCATTCGGGACAGACTGCGGGCGGGGGCATGCTATGTCCGCAATGATGGCATTGCAGCCGGCCGAGGAGCCGGTGCTCGACCATCCAGGCGGTGCAGTTGGGGCACTGGAAGCGGTGGCCGCAGGTCCGGCAAAGGGTCAGCGGCGCATAGCCGCGCCGGTTGAGGAAGAGCAGGCTCTGCTCCTTCTTCTCGAGCCGGTCGGCCAGCGCCAGCACCAGCGACGGCGCGATCCAGCGGCCGCGCGGCGGCGGATCGGCAAGCAGGTCGATCGCTTCGATCGTCGGCATTTCGGCCGCGCCATGCCGCGATGTGAGCTTGAGCTCGGTATAGCGGCCGATCGCCGCCTGCTGCCGGGTCTCGATCGCGGGCGTGGCCGATGCGAGGACGATCGGGATCGCCTCGAGCTTGGCGCGCATCACCGCGACGTCGCGGGCGTGGTAGAGGACGCCGTCCTCCTGCTTGAAGCTGGTTTCGTGCGCCTCGTCGACGATGATCAGGCCGAGGTCGCGATAGGGCAGGAACAGCGCCGATCGCGCGCCCACGACGACCTTCGCCTCGCCATGGACGATCCCGCGCCAGGCGCGCCGCCGCTGCGACTGCCGGAGCTCGCTGTGCCAGGCGACCGGCAGATGGCCGAAGCGCGCCTCGAAACGCTTGAGGAACGGCTCGGTCAGCGCGATCTCGGGCAGCAGGACGAGCGTCTGGTGGCCGGCCCGCAGCGCCTCGGCGATCGCCTCGAAATAGACCTCGGTCTTGCCCGATCCGGTGACCCCGTCGAGCAGGAAGGGGTGGAAGCTCTCCGCCTTCACCGCGTCGGCCAGCATGCCGGCCGCCAATCGCTGCTCGTCCGAAAGCACGACCTCGCTGTGATCGGGATCGGGCGGGTCCCAGGGCGTGTCGATCGAGACCGTCACGGCCTCGATCGCGCCCGATTTCACGAGCCCGCGGATCACTCCCTCGGAGACGTCGGCGATCGTCGCCAGTTCGCGGATCAGCCCCTGGCGCTGGCCGATCCGGTCGAGCGCCTGTTCGCGCTGGGGCGTCACCCGACCCGGCCGATCGCCGGTCGCGCGATATTCGACGATCGTCCGGGCGCCGTCGAGCGCGCTGGAGGATGGCAGTGCCATGCGCAGCACCGCGGCGGGCGGCGCCAGATAATAATCCGACGTCCACTCGATCAGCCGGCGGAGCGGGGCGGCGAGCGGCGGCACGTCATAGACGCCGAGGAGCGGCCGCAGCCGGTTGTCGCCGACCTGGTCGGCCGAGGGCAGCGTCTCCTCCTCCCACACCACGCCGACGATCTGCCGGGGCCCAAGCGGTGCGAGCACGATGCTGCCCGGCTCCACGACATGCTCGCGATCGGCGCGGTAATCGAGCGGGCCGAGGGCGGGATTGAGCAGGAGGACATGGGCGCGGGCCATCGACCCGTGCTTAGGGGCGGCTCGCCATCGCCGCAATGCCGGCCCCGCCGAAGCGGTGGATAACCTGCGTCGATGGCCGTTCCGGCCCTAGGCGGCGGACCTCGGCGCGGCTATAGGCACGCCCAACCAGATACGCAGCCAGAGGGGCTATTTCCGATGAAGTTCTTTGTCGACACCGCGGACACTGCAGATATCGCCGAAATGGCGGCCACCGGGCTGCTCGACGGCGTCACCACCAATCCGTCGCTGATCGCCAAATCGGGCAAGCAGTTCGTCGACGTGATCGCCGAGATCTGCAAGATCGTCCCCGGTCCGGTGTCGGCGGAGGTCGTGGCGCTCGACCATGATACGATGATGAAGGAGGCCGAAATCCTCCGCAAGATCGCCGATAATGTCTGCATCAAGGTGCCGCTGACGATCGACGGCCTGAAGACCTGCAAGGCGCTGTCCGACGACGGCACGATGGTCAACGTCACGCTCTGCTTCTCGGCCAACCAGGCGCTGCTGGCGGGCAAGGCGGGGGCGGCCTTCATCTCGCCCTTCGTCGGCCGTCACGACGACATCGGCTTCGACGGCATGGCGCTGATCGCCGATATCCGCCAGATCTACGACAATTACGACTTCGGCACCGAAATCCTGGTCGCCAGCGTCCGCCACCCGATCCACATCCTCGAATCGGCGAAGATCGGCGCGGACGTGATGACCGCGCCGGCCGCGGTGATCCGCGCGCTGTTCAACCACCCGCTGACCGACAAGGGTATCCAGGGCTTCATGGCCGACTGGGCCAAGACGGGGCAGAGCATCCTCTGATCCTGCTGGCGCTGCTGCTGGCGGCCGAGGCGCCGGCGGCGGCCGCGACAGCCGCACCGACCCTGGGCAGGGCGATCGAAGCGGCCACCGGCTGTCCGCGCGGGCGCCCGGGAGACATCGTGGTGTGCCGGCGCGGCAACGCGTCCGAGCGCTACCGCATCCCCGAGGCGCTGCGCCCGAACGGCTTCGATTATTTCCAGGAAGATGTCGACGGCGTGTCGCGCGAGCGCCACCGCCTGATGGAGGGCGGCGAAAGCGGGAACGGCTCCTGCTCGCCTTCCGGTGCGTCCGGCTCGACCGGTTGTCTCACCAAGAAGTTCAGGGCGTGGGAGCAGCAGAAGGCCGGGCATTAGCGCCTTTGTCGGCGCGGTTTTCTTCCCGTCATGCCAGCGCAGGCGGGCGCTTTGCGTAAATTTCCTCGTCATTCCGGCGAAAGCCGGAATCTCGCTGGACCTTGGGCATGCGGGCAGGCGCATCTCCCGGAAGGAAAAGGTAGATCCCGGCTTTCGCCGGGATGACGATCGGGAGATTTAGGGACGCGGCCGTTTATGCAAAGGCCATCTTCGCAGCGACGGAGCGCGCTTCGGTCAGGGCGGCGCATCGCGCGCGGTGCTTGCGGACCACCAAACAACCCATTGTGTGTTAACCATTGCGGGGTAAACTGCCCGTCATGGGAAGCGTGATCGACTTCGAGGGCGGCGCGATGGCCTCGCTCAAGCGGCGCATGGCCGAGGTGGAGGAGGCCAATCAGGACCTCATTGCCTTCGCGCGCGGCCATTCGGGCGCGGTCTCGTCGATCCATGCCGCCGTGCTCGCCGCCACCGAGGCCGACGGGCTCGATCATCTTATCCACATCGTCACCCAGGTCTGGCCCGACATGCTCGGCCTCGACGCAGTCTCGGTCGCCCTGTTCGTCGACGATCGCGGGCTGCGCGCCGATGCTTCGGGCATGCAGTTCGTCGAGCGCCGGATCATCGAGCGGTCCATCCTCGATATCGAGGGGGTGGTGATGCGCAGCGTCGATCGCGGCCATCCGCTGTTCGGGCCGGCGTCCGAACTGATCCGCGCCGAGGCGCTGATCCGCCTCTCGTCCGAAGCGCCGCTGCCGGGCGGGGTGCTGGCGCTGGGCCAGCGCCGTCCGATGGGGTTCGAAACCCGTGCCGGGTCCGAACTGCTGGGCTTCCTCGGCGCGATGCTTTCGCGCATGATAGGGCGGTGGTTGCTGCCCTGACATTGGACGATCATCCCGCTCGCGGCGTTGCCGTGCTGTGGGCGGATCATCTGCGCCGCGACCGGCGGCGGTCGGAGCATACCGTCCGTGCCTATCTCGCCACCGCCCATCGGCTGATCGGCTTCATCGGCCGCCATCGCGGCGGGGTGGTCGATGCCGCCTTGCTGACCCGGCTAGATCGCGGCGACCTGCGCGCCTATCTGGCCGAGCGTCGGGCCGAAGGGCTGGGCAATGTTTCGACCGCGCGCGAGCTGTCGGCGATCCGCAGTTTTCTCGATTTCGTCGCCGACCGCCAGGGCGCGGCCAAGCCGGTCAAGATCAAGGGCCCCCGGATCAAGAGGGGCGTTCCCCGTCCCGTGGCGCCCGACGATATCGCCGCGATCGCCGAGGATGCCGCCGAGTCCGCGACCGAACCCTGGATCGCCGCCCGCGACGAGGCGGTGCTTCTGTTGCTGTATGGCGCCGGCCTACGCATCGGCGAGGCGATGGCGTTGACCGGGGATATATTGCCGCTCGGCGATACGTTGAGCGTCACCGGCAAGCGCGCGAAGACCCGCGTCGTGCCGATGCTGGCGCCGGTCCGCGCGGCGATCGAGCGCTATGTCGCGCTCAGCCCCTATGGGGCGGCGCCGGGCGAGATATTGTTCCGCGGCGCGCGGGGCGGTCCGCTGGCGCCGGAACTGATCCGTCGGGCGGTACAGGCCGCGCGGGTACGCCTGGGGCTGGGCGAGCGGACGACGCCGCATGCGTTGCGCCACAGCTTCGCGACCCATCTGCTCGGGCGGGGCGCCGACCTGCGCTCGCTGCAGGAACTGCTCGGCCATGCCAGCCTGTCGTCGACCCAGGTCTATACCGGCGTCGATGCCGCGCACCTGATGGACGTATACCGCAACGCCCATCCGCGGGCGTGAACTCCCGGAGGGTCGTTGCGGTGGATAACGCCGGGATGACGAGGCGGCTTATTTCCGCGCCGGCACCCAGTCGGCGAAGGTCGGGGTGTCGCTGACCTTCCAGACCTGGCCCTTGGCGTTGAGATAGAGCTTCTCCATCTCGTTGCGCTTGAAGGGACGTGAACCGATGCGGCCGAAGATCGCGATCTGGTTGCCGCTCTCGTCGACGCCGCGGTCGCGATCGAGCCCCTTCGACAGCGCGAGCGCGGGGGAGGGCGTCCTGGCCCAGGCGATCAGCTCGGGCTTCGGCGCGGGCGAGAAGCCGTAGAAGTTGGGTTGGCTCTCGGGCGAGGTCAGCTGGATCACCTTCAGCCCGTTACGCCCGTCGGCGACATAGGCGAACAGCGACGCGTTGGTCGTACCGACGATCACGTCCTCGGCGTCGTTCAGGCGGCCGTCGAAGGTCACCTTCTGATAAATCGCCGGCTTCAACGGCCGCTTGATGTCGACGATCACCAGACCGTCCTGCTTCGCCGCGACATAGGCATAGGTGCGGGCGAGATAGACGCGCTGCGCATCGGCGATCGGCACGGTCGCCGACGGGACCAGCACCGGCCTGTCGAGATGGGTCACGTCGACGAGCTGGAGCCCTTCGGCGGTCGTCACCCAGAGATAGCGGAACTGGAGCGCCGAGGCGCGGGCGTCGCGCAGAGGCACCGTCGCCGCCAGGCGCGGATGCTTCGGATCGGTGAGGTCGACCACGACCAAGCCGATATCGGCGGTGATATAGGCATAGTTGCCGCCCAGCGTGATGTGACGGGCACCGGCGAGGATATTGTTCTCGTTCCAGGTCACCGTGCGCTTGAAGAAGTTGTTGCGCGGTTCGCCGTCGGCCAGCGTCTCGACATTGACGACGATCAGGCCTTCGACCGAGTCCGTGACGAAGGCGTAGCGATAGATTTCGCCCATCTTCTGCTCTTCGTTCTCGGGATAATATTTGATGATGTGATCGTTGCGCTCGGTCGAGATGTTCTGGTCGGTCGGCAGCGCCATGCAGGTGGCGTTCCGCGATGCGATGTGGGTGTCGTGGCCGAGCGGCGAGAAGGGTGCGGTGATGATCCGCTGCGAGGTGCCCTTGTTGGCGATCGAGGCGACGTCATAGGCGCGGAAGCCGCCCTTGCCCTCGGCGACGAAGAAATATTCGCCGCGTAGCTGGACGCAGCGTGCAGCCCCGCCGGTCGGATGGTGGGTATTGGCGAACTCCTCGAGCGAGTCCGGCTCGCCCGACAGATTCTTGTCGAAGCGGGTACCGCGCACCCATTCGATCAGCTCGCGGTCGTGGCCGAGATGCTGCCTGTACCAGTCGGGATAGGCATATTTGTGGAGGTAGGAGCCGATCACGGCCTGCGGTTCGCTCCACTCGGTGACGCGGATCGCCTCGATGCCCTTCTCCAGCCCCGTCCAGGCGTTCATGCCGACGAAGTTCACGAAGTTGGTGCCGAGCAGGTTGAGCTGCGCCATGATCGCGTTGTTGTCGTCGTCCGCCGAGAGGTGGCAGTCGGTGCACTTCTTCGTTTCGGTCTTGCGGACCGTGTGCGGGAAGTGCGGCGCGAACGCCTGGCTCGAGAAGCCGGCGGACGAGATCGGCGGCTGCTGGATATAGATCCGTTCGCGGTTGATGTTGGTCGATGACAGCACCAGCGCCGATGTCGACCGGATCGGGGCGATGATGTTGCCCTTGGTCGTCTGGTGGATGCCGAGCTGGAACATCTCGTCGCGGGCGACCTGCGGATTGTAGGTCGCGAAGTTGCGCGTCTCGATGCCGTCATATTTGTGGCTGCTGGTCTTCCAGTTCGCCTCGATCGGCAGGTGGCATCCGCCGCACGACGTCGTCCAGGACAGGTGGCAGGTGAAGCACGCCATCTTGTCCATGCTGTGCGCGCGGTCCTCCGGCGCGATGCCGGGTCCCCAGTCGAACTTGCCCGTCTCGACTCCCGCCTTGCCCATCAGCTTGGCGCGAGCCGCGAGCGGGTTGAAATGGGCGCTGGTGCGGTCGACCGCTTCCTTGACCAGCGACACCTTCCACTCGATCTTCGGATCGACGATCGAACGCTGGATCAGCACGCGCTCGCCATTGGCGTCGCTGGTCCATTCGAAGCGGCGCTTGCCGTCCTGGTTGCGCAGCAGCGACAGGTCGGTGCCGCCCGGAGGCGCTGCCGGACCTGACGTGCGCAAGGTCGGGAAGGCGTCGGGCGTGCCGTGGCAATCCTTGCAGCCGATCTCGACGGCGTTGGCGACCTCGCCGTAGATCAGGCCGTTGCCGTGGCTGTCCTGCGCGAAGTGGCAGTCGGCGCACTGCAGGCCCTTTTCGGCGTGGATGTCCATCATGTGGACCGCCTTGCCCTTCTGTTCGCCGACGGGGGCGAATTCGGGCATGCCGTCCTTGCGGAATTTCTCGGGATCGTCGGGCGAGACGATGTTGCCGGCGGCGTCGAGCAGGTTGCCCTCGCGGTCGCGCTTGTAGATCGCGCGGAAGTTCCAGCCATGGCCGTGATAGTCGGCGAACTGGGTATCCTTCGCCTTCGGGTTCACATCGTCATAGACGTTGCGCAGGAAATCGAGATCGGACCATTTCCCGATCGCGGCGGCCGCCTCCGGGTTGCGCTCGAGCACGGCGTGACGCTCGGCGATCGTCGGGTTCTTCTGCTTTTCCGGCCACATCAGCGGCGCGTCGGACTCATAGTCCCACATCGTGTAGCCGAGGTAGCTGTTCAGGAAGATGTTGGGCTGGTGCATGTGGCAGTTCATGCACTGCGCAGTCGGGATCGCCTTGGTGAAGGCGTGCTGGATCGGGTGCCCCTTCTCCTTCTGCGCGCCGATCGGATGGGCCGGAACATCCGCCGTGCCGTGCATGGTGACATCCTCGGCGCCATGCCCGTCATGGTTCGGGGCGGGGGCGCCATGGCCGTCCTTGGCGCCGTGGCCGCCGCCATGGCCGTCGCCGCTGGGCTCGAGCTTGTCCTTGATCGTCGGGTCGAGCGTCGCGGTCTGTCCGTCGCGGCCATATTTGGCGTAGATCAGGCTGTGCGTCGGCTCGCGGTCGTTGGCGTAGACGACGTGGCAGCCGGCGCAGCCCGAGTTGCGGTAGTCGCCGGGCTGGTCGTTGGTGCCCATGAACCACATGAACGGGTCGTTGAGGCGCGTCTTGTGGATGTTGAGCACCGGGATCGCGACGCGCAGGCCGGTGGCGGGGCCGCGGTTCGATTGCTTGAGGTCGGGACGACCCGGCTCCTCGAGCCGCTGGATGATGCCGGTAGAGTTGGGCAGGCCGATCTCGGCGAAGCCGGTGTTGATCGTACGGCCGCCACGCTCGAACACGCGGAAGATGTCGCTCGGCGGGATCACGTGCCAGGTCGGCAGCGGATACATGACGGGCAGCGCGCCGCGCGCCTTCTGTTCCGGGGTCACCGTGCCCGGGGTCGCGCCGGGCGACTTGATCTGCGCGGGTTCGCCCTTGTCGGTATAGGCCTCGCCGAAGATGTAGTTCTTGTAGGGGACGATACCGTTATTATAGGCGCCGCCACCCCACAGCATCGCGCCGGTCGACATCAGCGAGCGTTCGGCGGCCTGGATGATTTCCAGGTGGCAGGAGCCGCAGGCCTGGCGCGCTACACGGTAGTCTGCCGGGTTGACGAAGCGCACATATTCGGGCGCTTCCTTATTGAGCAGCGTGTAGCTCCGCTTCGGGTTGGCCGAGGAAGGCCAATGCCAGCTCTGCGGATATTTCGGCAGGACGTGCGCCTTGTCGCGGGCGCGGACATAGGCCGCGTCGCCCGCCTTCACGCTGGGCTGGACGTGGACGGTGGCGTCGCCGCCATGGCAATCGACGCAGCCGAGCACGACCGCCTCGGTCTGGTGCATCGTCTTGCGGTCGGTCGCGGTATGGCAGGAGACGCAGCCGGCGCTCTTGGAATCGGCCTGGGTCCAGTCCTGGGTGCGCGGGGCATCGGCGAATTTGGGATAGGTCCGGGCGACCGGCTTCTCACCCTCGGAAGCGGGGGCCGGCGAAGGCGCCGAGACGAGCAAGGTGATCGCCCCCGCCAGCGCCACAGCGCCGCGAGCCGCCCACCGCATCGTCATCAGGGATCCCAAGCCTCGCATCTATACCCTCAGAAAGACAGGATCGTGTTGAAGAGGACCGAATAATAACGGTCGTCCCCGCGTGAATTCGTGAACAGGTCCGAAAAGCCCTTGCCGGGATCGAGCACCGCGCCCGACAGCCGGAAGATCACGTTCTGGACCATGCTCGGCCGCCAGATGAAGGCACCCGACAGGTCCCAGCCGATCGACTTCGGAATGCTGCCCTCGTTGCGCAGTTCGCGCAGCGTCGCGGTATTCTCGAACCAGAGGTGGTTGAGGTTGGTCGAGAAGCGCAGTTGCGGCAGGATGTCGAAGTCGCCGCCGAGGCCGAGCAGCATCGTGCCCGGATTGTTGAAGTTCGACTGGCCCTGTTCCTTCGAGGTTCGCAGGTCGTTCAGCAGGCCGTTGCGCGGCGAGATGGCAACGTTGACGCCGCCGCCCGCGAAGGGAACCACCTGGCGGATCCAGTAGCTGGTGTCGGCGCCCGCGAAGATCGGATTCTCGAAGATCGCGGAGAAGCCGGTCTCCTTGTTGTCCTTCGGCTTGCTGTCGCCCGTCGCATAGAGGCCCGACAGCTTCACGCGGATCCAGTCGATGTCGTAGCTCAGCTCTGCCGCGGCGAAGAAAGCGCGGATCTTGGCGGGTTTCGAGGTGAAGAAGCTGTTCCGGTCCTCGCCGAACGCGCCGTAGAAGGACGACGTCAGGTTGAGGCGCTTGAGGCGCCCGTCGAGGCTGTAGCCGACATAATAGACGTCATATTCGCGCGGCCGCTGGTCGCCCAGCAGGGCGGGACGGACCGGGAAGCCGTTATGGTCGAACTCGCGTTCCTTCTCGCGGTTGAAGTTCGCGGTCACCGAGACGAGCGAGGTCAGGCCCTGGATCGGGAAATCCTGCGCGAAGAGGTTCGCATGCAGGATATAGTCGTCGCGCGGCTTGCGCGTGATGTCGTTGAGGCCGCTGTTGGTGTCCTTGTCGAGACGCCAGATCGCGTTGAGGTTGAACTGGTAGCGATTATTGTCGCGATTGCCGAACAGGCGGATGCCGAGCTGGTTGTCCTGGAACAGGAAGCCGCGGAAATCGAACTGGAAGGGCTGGATGCCGACGCGCAGCGAGTCGAAATCATAGCGGTCCGAACGATTGCCCAGATGCTTGTCGATGAAGAATTCCTGGAGACCCAGGAAGCTGTCGGTCCGGTGGGTCGGACGCGAGGATTCGACGTGAAGGACGCGGCGTTCCTGCACGTTCACATAGTTCACCTGATAGGCCAGCAGCACCCGATATTCGACGTCCGGCGGCTTGTACGCGGTCGATCCCTTGGTCAGGCCGAAGCCGAACAGACCGGTCTGCGCCAGCACGAGGCTGCGGTCGCGGCCAAAGGTGTCGATCGCGCCCGGATAGCTGCTGGTCTGGTCGGCGACCGGCGTCGGGAAGGAGCGCGGCTCGACGACCGTGTCGGAGATCGCATTGATCCCGAAGAACCAGTCGTCGCCGGTGATCGGCAGGAAGAAGGGCTTCTTGTCGAGTTGGATCGGGACGTCCGCCTTGAGCGGATTCTGGTGATAGGGATCGAAGCGCGAATGGCAGACCGCCTGGAGCCCGACGAAATTCTTGTCCGGGCAGAGTGCGGTGACGAGCCGCCAGCGATCGGGGATCGGAAACTGGTCGGTCGGGAAGGCTTCGGGCGGCGGCGCGGACACCGCGCCGACATTGTTCTGCGTGACCGGCGCCGGCAGTTCGGTGACGTAGCCCGGACGGCGGCGGCCGTCGATCATCGGGTCCGCGACGGTCGCGCCGGGTTCGACACTGCCCGGGACGGCGAGCGCGTCCGGAGCCGGTACGCCGGCATCGGCCGGCGCCGCCTCGGCGATCGGGGGCGCTGGCGCCTCTTCGGGCGCGGCCGACGCGAGGGCCATCGCGTGGAGCAGGAGGGAGGAGAGTGCCGCCGCCATTATTTTCCGCCGCAGACGTCCTGTTCGGACGTATCGAGGAAGGGGGCGAAGGGGCAGTTCACGAACCGCAGCCGGACACCGGCGCCGACCGCCACGACGATCTGGTCGGCGCGGATGGCGGCCGGAGCGTTGCCGATGCTGCCGACCCGCACGCCGGCATTGTGCAAGCCGAGGAACGAGATCATGTCGTCCTGGTCGATGCCGTCGCCCGAAACGCCGAGGCCGCCGACCAGCATGTTGCCGCGGTAGATCGGCACCGAACCCGGAAAGATCTGTATCCCGTTCTGAAGCCTGTTCTGCGCCTTGCCGGCTACGTCGGGGCCAAAGGTGCAACGCTGCCGCGTATCGGTGGGCGTTGCGCCGAGAACGAAGTTGAGATGCTCGCCGAGATTGCTGAAGATCAACGCGCTCTGGAGACCGGTGGAGAAGGGGCTCCATTCGCTAAACGGACGCGAGAGCGGCCCGTTGGGACGACCGACCTCGCCATCGGGGAAAAAGGGTCGGGACAGGTTGCCGCCCGACCGGTCGGCAAAGGCATGGGTGCCGGTCAGCGCCTGCGGATCGTTGAGGAAGGTCCGGACCTTCTGGACGAAGGATTGCACGTCGGTCGAAGGATTGCCGAGTAAATCCCCGGCCGCATGGGTGCCCGAGAAGAAGGTCGCGGTCCGGGCCTTCTGGATCGAGACGTCGCTGCCGAAGATCGGCGCGTCGGGCGATCGGTCCATGCCAAGGATCGAGCCATGCGTGTCGACGACGGTCATCGTCACCTGGGCACGGCTGTCCAGCGGCTTGCGGATCTGCGCCCGGGCCCGGGTCATGACCTTGAACGCTTCTTCGAGCAGCGCCTTCACTTCGGCGGCGGTCAGCGGCGTCGGGTTGTCGCCGCCATCGGTGCCGGCCCGGATCGGGTAGCGCGGGTTGCCGGCGCCGTCGGTGAAGATGAAGGCGTCGGGATTGTCGATCGCGACCCCCGAAGCGCGCTCCGCCGCCGTCGCCGCCCTGATGCCGGAGGCTTCGGTGCCATAGGGTGTGCCGGCCAGGATGGTGGGCGTGCCACCCTGCGCATAATAGCCATTGACCGAGACCAGGGTGCCGACGCTGCCGTTGAGGGCGGAGAAGGCGCGGGCGCTCGCCGGGGTGGAGCGGATGTCCCCGGCATCGGCGTCGCTGTAGCGGAGTTGGACGACCGCCTGGATATTGTTGCCGCGAATAGCCTCGGGGGCCTCGAAGCCCGACACGCCGGCCAGCGCGATGATCTCGTCGTCATCCTTGTCGACATCGTCGATATTGGCATCGAAACCGTAGAGGCCGTCCGCCATCACGCCGATGCCGCCGACGGCCACTCCGTTCTTGTAGATCGGAAAGCCTCCCGGATCGGCGGCAAGGCCGAGCGGCGAACGCTTCGGCCCGATCAGCGCGCCAGAACCGCCAGCGGCGCTGTAGCGCTGGTTGAAATCCGAGCAGGGAAGCTGGCTGAACTGCACGCCGAACAGCGGACCGCCCGCCAGCATGTTGTTTCCGGCGGGGAAATGCTCCTGCACGATGAAGCTGGCCGTGCGGGTGGAGAAGGCATTGCCGCCGGAGGACAGATAATCCCCGGTGATCGCCTTCGCGATGGCGGCGGCGACGAGCGGATTGCTGTCGACGGTGCCGGGGATGACCAGCCCTTCGACGTCGGTCGGCTTCACCGCGCGATTGGAGGTCTTGATCGAAAGCGTCGTCGGCGCCCCGTTCATGCGGAACACCGCAAGGACGTTGCCGGGGCGGTCGACGATCGCGATGACTGCGGGCTTGTTGCGTGCGGTCGCTTCCTCGATCGCCTGCGCCAGGATTTTCTGCACGTCGGCGGTGGTCAGCGATTCCTGCGCCGGAACCGCATAGGCCTGCGTCTGGGACGGTGTCGGTGTCGGGGTGGGCGTGGGGGACGACCCCCCGCTGCCCCCGCCGCCGCACGAGGCGAGCGTGAAGGCGACGGCGGTGAAAGCAGCTACACTACGCGAGGCAAAGGTCATTTGAGGGCCCTTATCGACGCGGCTGCCTGACCCAGGGCCGCGCGGAATTCCGCGGGACGATAGGCGTTGCTGTTGCCCACCGCCTTGTACGCCCGGTCGATCGCGCCGCGCGCGTCCCGAGCCCGATCCTCGCTCACATGGCCTTGGCGGACCAGCGCGTTGAGCAGCGTGTCGACTGCCATTACCGCCTGCGCCGACCCTTCATAGTCGGTGAAGCGCGGCGAGATCGCGCCGCCGGCGATCGCGTCGATGATCGCGAAGGTCTCGGCGCGCCCGAAGGCGGTGCGGCCCAGCGTGTCGGCCAGCCTGCCCGCCGATGCCGAAAGCCGACGCGCGGCGGCGACGGCGGCCGGGCGATCCTTTGCCAGCGCGGCGTGGAAGGCCTTGGAGTCGGCGTCGAACGCGGCGGCCATGCCGGGCGCCGCGATCTTGGCGGCGGCCGACAGCATGATCATGTTCTCGTCGTTGAACGGCGGCATGCCCGATGGGATCGGGCGTCCCGGATTGGCGACCCAGTTGGACTTGCCGGCCGGGCCATCGACGATCTGCCGGTGACAGCTGTGGCAGTCGAAGAAATAGATTTCCGGGAAGATGCCGTCGGTGCCGAGCCCGGGGCTGGCGAACAGGCTGGTCGCGCGGCCGACCGCCGACGCCTGGCCGACCGCCCAGAGCTGGACGTTGTCGGTGCGGTGCTTGCGCCGCACATAGTCGGGATCCTCGTCATGATGCTGCTGGAGCGCCGAGAAGAGGTCGACTTCGAACGAGACGCGCGGATGGCCCGCCGCCATGATCCGGTGGGAGACGAACTGGCCGGGCCGGTCGCTGCCGAGGTGACAATCGAGGCACTTCTCGGCACGGGCGCGCGGCTGATCGAGCGGATAGAGCCCGCGCGAAACGTTGGTCGCGTGGCTCTGGCCGACCGCATAATGAGTCGAAAGCCAGCCATTGCCGCCACCGGCTCCGCCGTGACAGGCTTCGCAGCCGACGCCGTCGGTCACCTGCCAGAGCGGCCCCTTGCCGGCATAGGCCGGGTCGGCGTGGCAGCCGAGGCATTCCCCGGCCGAGGTCGCCCGGCCGATGCCCATCTTCGCGGCGATCGCCTGGCCGCGTGCCGAGGCGAGCGCGGCAAAGGCGCGGCTGTGCGCGCCGGTCCTGCTGGAGGCGTTCTGCCACTGGAGGATCTCGTCCTGGCGGACGATCTTGCCTGTCGGTTCGCTGCGGCCATGGCAGGTCGAGCCGGCACAGGAGGCCACGCCGACATGGACATTGCCGGTCGAAGCCGATGCCGAGGAGGCGACGGCCTGTTCGGCCGTGCCCGTCATGGCGAGGAAAAACAGCGCAATGCCGAGAACCGCGGCCCCAAAAAGCCCGCAGACAAAGGACAGCCTGCCCGAGACCTTACCCCCCAATTCGGCGCTCCCTAACTGCCGATGCCCATTCGTAACGCCACTTTTGCCCCTGGGCGGTCACGATCGAGAGTTTGTATCGCTCTTTAACCGCCCGATGGCAATCATTCAAAGCTTATCAAACGCTTCGCCGCCGGATCACCAGGTTGCGGATCTCGGTCATGTCTTCCATCGCGAAGCGGATGCCTTCGCGGCCCAGGCCCGAATCCTTGACGCCGCCATAGGGCATGTTGTCGACCCGATAGCTCGGCACGTCGTTGACGACGACGCCGCCGACGTCGAGATCGTCCCAGGCGTCGAGGATCTTGAAGATGTCGCGGGTGAAGATGCCGGCCTGGAGGCCGAATTTCGAATCGTTCACGATCCGAAGCGCCTCGTGCCAGTCGCTGAAGCGGATCAGGAAAGCGGCGGGCCCGAAAGCTTCCTCCCGGTTGATCTTGGTATCGAGATCGACATTTTCGAGCAGGGTCGCCTCGAGCATCGCGCCGTCGCGTCCGCCGCCGCACAGCAGGGTGGCGCCCCTGGCGACGGCTTCCTGGATCCAGCCGTCGAGGCGCTGGGCTTCCTTCACGTCGATCATCGGACCGACGAAGGTCTTCTCGTCATGCGGATTGCCCGCGATCAGCGTCCTGGTCCTGGCGACCAGCTTGGCCTTGAACGCGTCATAGACCTGGTCGTGGACGATGATGCGCTGCACGCCGATGCACGACTGGCCCGACTGGTAGAAGGCGCCGAAAACGACCCGGTCGACCGCATCGTCGAGGTCGGCGTCGGCATCGATGATCACCGCGGCGTTGCCGCCCAGTTCGAGCACGACCTTCTTCTTGCCGGCGCGAGCCTTCAGGTCCCAGCCCACATCGGGCGAGCCGGTGAAGGACAGCAGCTTGAGGCGATCGTCGACCGTGAACAGGTCGGCACCGTCGCGTGCGGCGGGAAGGATCGAGAAGGCGCCCTTGGGCAGGTCGGTCTCGGCCAGCACCTCGCCCATGATGATCGCGCCGAGCGGGGTGCGGCTCGCCGGCTTCATCACGAAGGGGCAGCCGACCGCGATCGCCGGTGCGATCTTGTGCGCGGCGAGGTTGAGCGGGAAGTTGAACGGCGAGATGAACGAGCAGGGACCGATCGGCACCCGCTTCCAGATGCCCTGATAGCCTTTCGCGCGGGGCGAAATGTCGAGGGGCTGGACCTCGCCGGTCATGCGCACCGATTCCTCGGCGGCGATGCGGAAGGTGTCGATCAGGCGACCGACCTCGCCGCGCGAATCGTTGATCGGCTTGCCGGCCTCGATGCACAGCGCATAGGCCAGTTCGTCCTTGCGCTCGGTGAAACGGTCCACGCAATGCTGGAGGACCGCCTGCCGCTCGTAGCTGGCCATCTTCGCCATCGGCTCGGCGGCCTTCACCGTCCATGCGATCGCGGTGTCGATGGTCTTCGCATCGGCCAGCGCGACCAGGGTCGCGACCTCGCCGGTGAACTTGTCGGTCACCTTGAGGTCGGTGTTGGGCTGCTGCGCCTCGTTGGCGAGGTAGAGCGGGTAGGTGTCCTTGAGCTTCATCGCGATCCGTCCAACTGTGCAATATTCTTCCGAGGCGGAAAGCCGTCGGCCGCGTCGGGGGCGGGCCCCGTCCGCGCCGACGACGCGCCGGTCACGAGACCTGCTTGCTCAGCGTTTTGATATCCTTGTTCAGGATCTGGTCGTTCTCGGAATAGTCGACCGGGCAGTCGATCAGGTGGACGCCCGGCGTGTCGAGGCATTCCTTGAGCAAGGCGCTCAGATGCTCGGCGCTTTCGACTCGGTGGCCCTTAGCCCCGTAGGCCTCGGCATATTTGACGAAGTCGGGGTTGCCATAGGTCAGGCCCCAATCGGCGAAGCCCATGTTCGCCTGCTTCCAGCGGATCATGCCGTAGGAGTTGTCGTTGAGGATCAGCACGGTGATGTTGAGGCCGAGCCGGACGGCGGTCTCCATCTCCTGGCTGTTCATCATGAAGCCGCCATCGCCGCAGATCGCCATGACCTTCTTGTCGGGATAGACCATGGCCGAGGCCATGGCCGACGGCAGGCCCGCGCCCATCGTCGCGAGCGCGTTGTCGAGCAGGACGGTGTTCTGCTGGCGTGCCGGATAGTTGCGCGCGAACCAGATCTTGTACACGCCGTTGTCGAGGCAGATGATGCCGTCGGCCGGCATCGCCTTGCGGACCTCGCGGACGAGGTGCGGCGGGAAGATCGGGAAGCGCATGTCGTCTTCGAGCGACTCGGTATGTTCGACCTCGGCCTTGCGGGCCTTGAACATATAGTCGAAGTTCCACCGGCCGGAGGGGACGATGTCCTCCTTCATCTGCCAGATCGCGTTGGCGATGTCGCCGATCACCTCGACCTGCGGGAAATAGACCGGGTCGACCTCGGCTGACTTCGAGCTGATGTGGATCACCGGGGTGCCGCCATTCTGCATGAAGAAGGGCGGCTTTTCGATCACGTCATGGCCGATGTTGACGATCAGGTCGGCATGCTCGATCGAACGGTGGACGAAGTCGCCCGCCGACAGCGCGGCGCAGCCCAGGAACTTCGGATGGCATTCGTCGATGACCCCCTTGCCGAGCTGGGTGGTGACGAAGGGGATGCCGGTCTTCTCGATGAACTGGAGCAGCATGCGGCCGGTCAGCTTGCGGTTGCCGCCGGCACCGATGACGAGGACGGGCGACTTGGCCTCCTCGATCATCTTCACCGCGGTGCGCACCGCCTTCGGCTCGGCCGATGGGCGTCGCGCCAGCGACGGCTTGATCGGCGTGGAATCGGTATGCTCGTCGGCGACGTCCTCGGGGAATTCGATATGCGTCGCGCCGGGCTTCTCCTCCTCGGCAAGGCGATAGGCCTCGCGGACGCGGCTCGGGATGTTGTCGGCGGAGGCCAGCTGGTGCGTGAACTTGGTGATCGGCTTCATCATGTCGACCACGTCGAGGATCTGGAAGCGACCCTGCTTCGACTTCTTGATCGGCTTCTGGCCGGTAACCATCAGGATCGGCATGCCGCCGAGCTGCGCATAGGCGGCGGCGGTGACGAAATTGGTCGCGCCCGGCCCGAGCGTCGCCATGCAGACGCCGGTCTTGCCGGTGTGGCGGCCATAGGTCGCCGCCATGAAGCCGGCGCCCTGTTCGTGGCGGGTCAGGATCAGCTTGATCTTCTTGGATCGCGAGAGGCTGTCGAGCATGTCGAGATTTTCTTCGCCGGGAACGCCGAAGATATATTCGCAGCCCTCCTCCTCCAGGCATTGGATGAAAAGATCGGATGCCTTCGTCGCCATGCTTTGCTCCCCCTCTATGTGCCGCGCCCCTGCCGCAGCCACGCAAGATGGGCGATTGCTATGTCATTTCGGCGACGGGGGACAGGATTTTTTACAATCTGTTGCGGATTGATTCCGCGCCTCCTTTCAGAGGTCGAGAATCCAGTCCCAGCGCATCTCGCCGGCCCCGTCCATGACGGTAACGCCTTGCTCCGCAAGGGAATCGCGGAGGCGGTCCGACGCCGCATAATCCTTGGCGGCACGCGCCGCCTGACGTTCGGCGATGCGCGTTTCGATCTCGCTTTCGGCGATCCGTGCCTCGGCCGGGCGCAGCCGTAGATCGATTCGACGAAGCCGGAGAAGGTCGAGGCCGAGGGCGAGATCCATCGATGCCAGCAAGCGCAGCCGCTCGTCGGCCGGAACCGCCTTGTCGGCGAGCGCGGTCTCGAGAAGCGGCAGCGTCTGGGGGACCATCAGGTCGTTCGACAGCGCCTCGTCGAACTGGGCGATCAGGGCCTGCGCCTTCGCGCCGAGGCCCGCCTCGATCACCGAGCGCTGATAGGCGACCGACGCACCTTTGCTGGCCGCGCTCTCAGAAACCAGGCGCAGCCATGCGGGTTCACCCGCCCTGTCGCGCAGAGCCTCTGTCGCCAGCACCAGTCGGGTCAGCCGGGTCAGCGCCGCCGCCAGCGCCTCGGCCGAGAACTCCAGTTCGGACCGGTAATGCGCCGAGAGGCAGAGCAGGCGGTAGGCGAGGGGGTGGACGCCCTTGTCGGTCACGCTCTTCAGCGTCGCGAAGCCGCCCTTCGACTTCGACATCTTGCCGCCGCGATCAACGAGGAAATTATTGTGCATCCAGAAATTGGCGCCCGAGGCCGCCGTGCCGGTGAACGCCTGGTTCTGGGCGATCTCGTTGCAGTGGTGGATCTCGCGATGGTCGATGCCGCCGGTGTGGATGTCGAACTGGCTGCCGAGATATTTCATGCTCATCACCGAGCATTCGAGGTGCCAGCCCGGCGCGCCCGGGCCCCAGGGCGACATCCATTCCATCTGGCGCTGCTCGCCTGGTGCCGACCGGCGCCACAGCGCGAAATCGGCGGCGTTGCGCTTGCCCTCGACCTCGGCGATGCGGCCGACGGTTTCATCGGGCCTGGCCCCGGCGAGGCGGCCATAGTCGGGCACCTTGGACGTATCGAAATAGAGGCCGCCGTCGAGTTCGTAGCTGGCGCCCGCCGCCTCGATCGTGCGGGCGAAGCCGATCATGTCCTGGATATGGTCGGTCGCCACGCTCCAGATCGTCGGTGCGATGATGTTGAGGCCCGTCAGGTCGGCCTTGAACGCATCGGTGTAGAAGGCTGCGATCTCCCAGATCGTCTGCGCGGCCTGCTTCGCCGCCGCCTCCATCTTGTCGTCGCCCTGGTCTGCATCGGAGGTCAGATGGCCGACATCGGTGATGTTGACGACATGATTGACCGGCCAGCCCTTCCAGTTAAGCGTCCGGCGCAGCGTATCGGTGAACACATAG
This sequence comes from Sphingomonas sp. Root720, assembly GCF_001428605.1. Classification (GTDB taxonomy): domain Bacteria; phylum Pseudomonadota; class Alphaproteobacteria; order Sphingomonadales; family Sphingomonadaceae; genus Rhizorhabdus. The sequence continues at coordinate 209,026 of NZ_LMID01000011.1, read as the reverse complement.
GCGCGCAGATTGCCGAGATGGGCGAAGTTGTAGACCGTCGGCCCGCAGCTGTAGAGGCGCACCATCGCCGGATCGATCGGCGCGAAGGCGCGGGTCGACCGGGTGAGGCTGTCGAACAGCATCAGGGGAGCGCCGAAGGGTGCGGTGTCGGTCATCGTTCATCCATAAGGTGACAGGGGCGCGGCTCTAGAGCATTTTTGAGGAAGGGGCCAAGGGGCGTCTTCCACATCCGTCATCCTCACGACCGTCCGCTGGAATGACGAAGCGAGAGGGCAAAAAGCACGAAGGCCGGCGGGTCGCCCCACCGGCCTTCGCTCTTATCGAAGAAGCGGGTTCAGCCCTGCGACTTGCCGTCGGGCAGCGCGACCGTCTCGATCAACAGGTCGAGCTGCGCCTTGCAGTCGGCCTTGATCAGCGACTGGGCCATGTCCTCGAGGCCCGGCGAGGTCGGCTTGACCACGACGAACTTGAGCGAGGTCGGGGCCTTGGCGCCATCCCAGCTCAGCTTGTACTGGCCGCCGTCGCTGACGGGCAGGCCGGCCGGCCACAGCGCGGCCGACTGGCCGGCCGCCAGGTCGATCGTGCCGCTGGTGCCGTCGGCCTTGGTGATCTTGACGCTCGCCGCCTTGCTGGCGTCGGGGCGCCACACCGTGACCGACGAGGTATCGGCGATGCACATGTTCGCACTGCGGGTCACGTCGACATACCAGACGTTCGGGTTCCTGCCGGCGTTCTTGTCGATGCCGCTCGCGCTGCGCACGGCCCCGATGCGGGCACGCCGCTCGCCGCCGCCCGCGACGAGCGCGTTGAGCGTCGAGCCGGTGGTCGCCGCCGCGACCGTCGATGCGGTCGAGCTGAAGGTGCCCGGCCCGCTCAGGGTACGGGTGCCGCGGCCGTCGAGCAGGACGACGGTGTCGCCGGCCTTCAGGACGATCTTGGCATTGTCCGCCAGGGCCTTGCCGGCCGGGTAGACCTTGGCCGACGGCCCGGCCGAACGGACGACCAGCGGCGCCGCGACGGCGCTTCCCGCCAGCATCACTCCAAGGAACGCCGCAATGGCAGCCTGCGGCCGGCGCTTATTTGTCCAGAGCACTATAACCTCCCGGTCCAACCTCACGAAGACGCTCTATCAGATTGGCGAGCGCCTTATCATCAGGATTATCTACGGCCATCTTTTCGAACTCGGCCAACGCACTTTCGTCTCCTGCATCATATCTACGGAAGATGTCTGTGAACTGTTGCACAGCCGTTTCCGAAAAATCGAGGACAGGTTCGAACACCTCCATCGGGGTCGATCGTCCCGACACCGCGATCCGCCCGACCGGCCGGAAGCAGGTGAGGGCCGAACGCTCGATCACCGTGTCGCTGACCAGCGTCTTGGTCTTGAGATATTTGTTGGCGCCCTCGAGCCGCGACGCGGTGTTCATCGAGTCGCCGAGCGCGGTGTACTGGATGCGGCCCTCGCCGCCGAAATTGCCGACGATCGCCTCGCCGAAATGGACGCCGACGCGGGTGACGCCGATCGGCGGCACGCCTTCGGGCGCCTCGCGGCGGAACTGCTCGCCCGCCTCGTACATCGCCACCGCGCATTTCACCGCGCGCTCGCAATCGTCGGGACGACTGATCGGCGCGCCCCAGAAGGCGACGATCGCGTCGCCGACGAACTTGTCGATCGTGCCGCCATGTTCGAGCACCGTCTCCGAGAGCACGTCGAGATATTTGTTGAGCAGGAAGGCCACCATCTCCGGCTCGATCTGGTGGCTAAGCTTGGTGAAGCCCTCGAGGTCGGAGAACAGCGCGTAGATCTCGCGCTTCTCGCCGTGCAGCTGGAGCCGCTCGGGATTCTTCATGATGTCCTTGGCGATGTCGCCGGGCAGATATTTGCCCAGCGCCGACGCGGCGAAGTTGCGCTGTTCGGAACCGATTCCGCGCGCCGCGGTGCCGACCGCCGAATAGGCGAAGACCCAGCCGATCAGCCAGCCGAACACCGGCAGGCCCTGCGTGTCGATGCCGTGGAACTGCCAGATGAACGGCACCGCGACGATCGCGCCAGCCTGCACGATCAGCAGCAGGCCGAGCTTCCAGATCCTCATGCTCGACACCGCGGTGAGTGCGCCGAGTCCGATGACGCCGAGTGCGATCAGCCACAGGCCCCAGCCGGGAATCTTCTTCGGCATGACGTTGTCGAGCATCTGCGCGAGCAGGGTGGCGTGGATTTCCAGTCCGATCGTCGTCTCGCCCTTCTCGATGCGCGAGGACGGCGTGATGAACTGGTCGATGTCGGGGATATCGCCGCCGATCAGGATATAGCGCCCCTCGATCTGCGGGCGGAACGCCTCGATCAGGTCGGGGTTGGCGATGATCTCGATCGGGAATTTGTCGAATACCGGGCGGTCCGCGAACGCGGGAAGCCGGTAGCGGATCGAGCCCTGGTAGGTGCGGAACTGGTCGAAGCCGCCGGTCAGCGAGTTCGCCATCAGCGGCGGCAATTCCTTGGGCTGGTTCGGCCAGCTGCGCATCACGCCGTCGTCGTCGGCAAGCAGGCGGATGCTGGTCGCGTGGACATTGCCCGGCCTGGTCTGCTTCAGGAAGTCGCGCAGGAAGGTCTCCTGGTCGAGCGTCATGAAGGTCTTGTTGGTCGCGTTGGACGCGAAGCCCAGATAGGTCGGGGTCTTCATCGTCCGGAACGCGTCGATTAGGATCTGGTCCTCGGGCGTCGGCTGATCGACGAGAATATCGATGCCGATCGCCTTCGGCTTCATCTTGTCGAGCGCGAGCAGCCCCTTGGCCAGCATCGCGCGGTCGAGCGGCGAGCGGCGCCCGGTCAGCCGCAGCGTATCCTCGGTGAAGGTCACCATCGCGATGCGCGGGTCGGTCTCGACGCGCGGGCTGGCGAGCAGCAGGCGGACGTCGAACAGCGCGCGTTCGGCGTCCTTGGCGAGCATGACGTTCCAGCTGTAGCGCGCGAAGGCCAGGCCGAGGATCAGGAAGATCGCGGTGACGATGAGCCGCGTCGTGCCGATCTGCCGCAACGTCTTGCGCAGCACCGGCCCGAACGTCCGGATGCGCGTCGCCAGAGAAGCGCCTTCGCCGCTACCCGCCATCAGAATCCCCCCATATACCCCGCCCGGGATATTAGCCGCTGCGGCGCGGATGGGAAGCGGCGAGTTGACTTGCATTCGCGGGCGGCTCGGGGCAGGGTTCCCATTCTGTTCCAAAGCTGGCTTTGCCTCGCTTATACTGTCTCGCCTAATTCGCCTCGCCTAATCTGCCTCGAAGGAATCTCGATGTCGCCGCTCGTCGCCCTTGCGCTTCCCCTCTGCCTGCTGGCCGGCCTCGCCCTTGGCTGGCTGGTGCGTGGCCGGCTGCTCGCCAACGGCGCCGAGGATGCCGCCGAACTGCGCCGCGCGCTCGATGCGACGCGCGATGCGCTTGGCCGGTCGGAGATCGAACGCTCGGCGCTCGCCGCCGAACGCCAGGCGCGGACCGAGGCTTTCGAAGCGCAGATCCGCCAGCTCCAGGAAGCCAAGGAGCAACTGACGGCGCAGTTCGCCGAGGTCGGCGGCAAGCTGCTCGAGCAGGCGCAGCGCCAGTTCCTCGAACGCGCCGACCAGCGCTTCCACCAGGCGGGCGAGAAGAGCGAGGCGCAGCTCAAGGCGCTGCTCAACCCGGTCGAGACCACGCTCAAGCGCTACGAGGAAGGGCTGCAACGCGTCGAGAAGGAGCGGGTCGACAGCTATGCCGGCCTGCGCGAGGCGGTCGACCAGGTGCGCGTCGGGCAGGGGCAGGTCCGCGACGAGGCGGCCAAGCTCGTCAACGCGCTGCGCGCCAGCCCCAAGGCGCGGGGCCGCTGGGGGGAGCAGTCGCTGCGCAACGTACTCGAACAGTCGGGCCTGTCGCCCTATGCCGATTTCGCGACCGAGGTCTCGGTCGACACCGAGGACGGGCGGCTGCGGCCCGACGTCGTCGTCCGCCTGCCGGGTGGCCGCAAGCTGATCGTCGACGCCAAATGCTCGTTCAACGCCTATCTGGATGCGACCGAGGAGGTCGACGAGGCCGCCCGTACGACCTTGCTCAAGGCACATGCCGCGGCGTTGCGGACCCATGCCAGCCAGCTCGGCCAGAAGAGTTACTGGGACCGCTTCGGCGAGGCCGCCGACTATGTCGTCATGTACATCCCCGGCGAGCATTTCCTGTCGGCGGCGATGGAGCAGGACCCCGAGCTGTGGGACTGGGCGCACCAGCGGCGGGTGTTGATCGCGACGCCGATCAACCTCGTCGCGCTCGCCCGCACCATCGCCAGCGTCTGGCGCCAGGAGAAGATGGCCGAGGAAGCCCGCGCGATCGGCCGGCTCGGCAAGGAGATGTACGAAAGGCTGTCGGTCGCGGTCGGCCATCTGCGCCGGGTCGGCGGCGGCCTCAACAGCGCGGTCGAGAATTACAACAAGTTCGTCTCGAGCTTCGAGGGCCGCGTGCTGGTCACCGGCCGTAAGTTCCGCGACCTGAATGTCGAGACCGGCGACAAGGAGATCGACGAGATCCCCGCGATCGAGACGCGGGCGAGCGAGCCGTCGGTCGACCTGCTGGCCTCGCCCGAGGAGACCGGCAAGGTCCTGCCGAACTGACGCGACGGGGGCGGGCGATGGCCCTGACCGAGAACAAGCCCGACCATTGGTTGTCGCTCGGGATCATCTGGGTGGTGCTGATCGTCGCGACCCTCGTTTTCGCCTGGTTTTCCGCCACAGAATATCTGCGCCGCGACGCGATCCTGTCGGGCGGACGTGAACTGTCCGCGCGGGTCGTCGCGCATTATCGCAGCGATCCGTCGCCGCTGGCGAGTTGTTCGCTGCGGATCGAGTTCCGTGATCGCCTGACGGCGTTTCAGGACGGCCTGGCGATCGGCTGTAGCGAACTGGGCGACTATCCGGTCGGACGGCGCCTGAACATCGTCGCGAACATGGCGCGAGGCGACTGGATGCCGGCCGGGCAGGGGCGCTTTCCGTCAGCGATCTTCGGCGTGGTGGCCGGACTGGTGGGGATCGCCTTCGCCGCCGTCCACACCTTGCGAATGCGGGCGCAGCCGGACAGCGAGGTATATTGAGCGCTTCGGCTTCCATCTTGCCGTCATGCCAGCGAAGGCTGGCATCTCAGGAGACGGAGATGGGCGCGAGGCAGGAGCCGCCCGAGATGCCAGCCTTCGCTGGCATGACGATGAGAAGAGGGGCTTGCCGAACCTCGCCGCTCTTCCCAACTCCCGCCCAACCGCATCCCCAAGGAGGATTATATGGCCGACCTGTCCGCTTTCCCGATCACCCGGCGCTGGCCGGCCGAGCATCCCGACCGCATCCAGCTCTATTCGCTCAACACGCCCAATGGCGTGAAGGCGTCGATCATGCTCGAGGAGACCGGGCTGCCCTATGAGCCGCACCTCGTCGACATCACCGACAACCAGAGCCACACGCCCGAATTCCTGTCGCTCAACCCGAACGGCAAGATCCCGGCGATCATCGATCCCGACGGGCCCGGCGGCAAGCCGCTGGCGCTGTTCGAATCCGGTGCGATCCTGATCTACCTCGCCGACAAGAGCGGCAAGTTCATCCCCGAGGACCCCGCCGTCCGATATGAGGCGATCCAGTGGGTCTTTTTCCAGAACGCCGGCATGGGCCCCATGTTCGGTCAGGTCGGCTTCTTCAACAAGTTCGCCGGCAAGGACTATGAGGATAAGCGCCCGCTCCAGCGCTACGTCGCCGAATCGAAGCGGCTGCTCGGCGTTCTCGACGGCCGTCTCGAAGGGCGCGACTGGATCATGGGCGCCGATTACAGCATCGCCGACATCACCAGCCTGGGCTGGATCCGCAACCTGATCACCTTCTACGAGGCACGCGATCTGGTCGATTACGACGGCCTGAAGAATGTGCCCGCCTGGCTGGAGCGCGGCCTGGCCCGTCCGGCCGTGCAGCGCGGGCTGGAAATCCCCAGGCGCCCCTGATTCGCTCCGATCTTGCGTTTCGTGCAATGGATGCAGGCCGTCCATCGCATTGAAACGCCGGTACGAATGCGACAACCCTGCTACCTATACCGGAGACGGCCCCATGCACGGGCCGTCGTCCCAGCAGCAGGGGTGTTCCATGAAGATGTTCCTCTCGGCCGCCATGGTGCTCGCGATCGCACCGGTTCTCGTGCCGGCCACCGCGAGCGCGCAGCAGCAGAGCTTCTCGGCGCCGTCGAAGGACGATGTCGTGTCGCGCATGTTCGTCTGGTGGAATGCCGCCTTCAAGGATCCGGAAGGCTTCACGCCGCAGGCGTTCGGCCGCTACTTCACCGAGGATGCGGTGATGCGGATCAACGGCACCAACCGCGCGAAGGGACTGACCGACCTCGCCGCGCGCTTCCGCATGATCCAGAAGAGCGTCGATGCCGTCGAGATCAAGGTGCCCTTCGTCGAGGCCTTCTCGTCGCCCGACGGCTCGAAGATCTTCACCTATCATCTCGAGGAGGCGGTCGAGAAGGGCAAGCCCAGCCACTCGATGGTGATGGGCTATGCGGAGATCCGCGACGGCAAGATCGCCCTGATCAACTTCCTGAGCATGGAGGGCCAGCCGGGGCCGGTCGCGGGAAAATAGGAAGGGCGTCGGTTCGTCCTACAGGCTGAACCCGATCCGTGCGGCCAGCCGCCGTCCGCTGTCGGCGGCGATCGGGCCGGTGGCGATGCGGCCGCCATGCCATGTGTCGGTCAGGTCGACGCCAAGGGTGAAGGGGCCGCGCACATAGTCGATCCGCAGCGCCGCATCGACGTAGCGTCCATGCGGGCGCAGCCGCGCCGAGCGGATCGGATCGTCTGCATCGCCGCTCGACCGGCCGACCCGCGCGCCGACGGTGAAGGGCGTGCCGACGACCGCGACCGACGCGTTCGCGGCCAGATAGAGATTGTCGCCGCCGATCGCGTCCTGCCGCGGTGCGTAGAGCGCGAACAGGTCGAGCTGGAGCGGCCCGATCATCGTGCCCGCGCCGCCGCCGAGCTCGACATAGTCGGCGCCGCCATGGCCGGGAAAGGCGTGGTGGCTGATCTGCGCGTCCGCCCGGACCGCGCCGAAATCGCGCCGGTAGACGATCGCGCTGTCGATCCCCGCCGATGCGCCGTCATGACGTGCGCTGCCGCGAAGGGTCGTCCCTGCCACCGATAGCGAGAGGCCGTCGGCGGGTTGCAGCGACAGGCGGGCGCCGGCGGCCGGGCGGCCGTCGCTCCAGCTCAGCCCGCGGCGGCGCTCGTCGCTGGTCAGGGTGGCGGACAGCGACGGCGACCAGTCCGCCGCCTGCGCGGCCTGGCCGCTGAGCAGCAGCCCGGAAAGAAGCGCCGCTGCCCGGAGGCGCATGGTCAGCTCGCGTTCGGCCGCGCCGCGGCCTCCAACTCGGCGAGCAGCGTCGCGCGGTCGCGCTCGACCACCGCGAGGACATGGCGGCGCACCTCGTCGTCACGTGCGGCGACTTCGCGGTCGATCGCCTTCTTCGCGCCGGTGCAGGTGCCGGGCCGGCTGCCTTTCAACTGCAGGTCGCCGTCGACCACGCGGCTGAGCGCGCCGGCCGCGCCCAGCTTGCGCTCGACCACCACCCTGGCGACCCAGTTGCAGCGCACGACGCCGCCCGTGCGCGTCGGCGGAGACATGCCGATCTGGCGGGTGCTGAGCGCGGTCGTCGCGCGATAGTCGACAGTCACCGGCGCGCCACGGTGCTCGATCGTCGTGCGATGGAGATGGCCGCCATCGGCGCCGGCCAGGGACGCGCTGAGCGCCCCCAATAGCATCATCATGGACATTTCGTTCTCCTGCTTGCGCCGCCTTTATGCGGGCGGTCGCAACGGCCGAGGTATGGCCGCCATGTTGCTGTTCCTTTGCCGGGCGGCGACATTTGCCGCTGCCGGGCCCTGATCAGTGCGCGCGAGGCTCTACCGGGCCGTAGTCGGCCGGGTCGTTGGCGACGACCGACAGCATCGCCGTCCACGCCGCCACATTCTGGCGCAGCTGCGCCGGATCGACCTTGTCGAGCGTGTCGTCGGGGGTGTGGTGCAGGTCGAAATAGCGGGTGCCGTCCTGGCTCAGCTCGATCACCGGAACGCCGAGCTTCTGGATCTCGGATATGTCCGAGCCCGACGCGTCGCCATTCTTGCCGCCGGGGACGATGCCGAGGGGGGCGAGCGCGGCGGCGAGCGGCTTCAGCGCGGGCAGGGCGGCCGGTGCGAGCGAGGTCTGGTAGCGCCAGACCCGATCCGCGCCGAAGTCGGATTCGGCCAGCATGTGATGCTTCTCGTCCTTATGCTTTTCGCGATAGGCGGCGCCGCCGAACAGGCCGATCTCCTCCGAACCGAACCAGACGATGCGGATGGTGCGCAGCGGCTGCCCCGCGTCCATGATCCGCTTGGCCGCCGCGGTGGTGATGGCGACGCCGGTAGCATCGTCGATCGCGCCGGTCCCCTGGTCCCAGCTGTCGAGATGGCCGCCGACGAGGACGATCCCGGCGGCGGGATCGCGGCCCGGCACCTCGGCGATCACATTGCCCGAGGTCCGCTTGCCGTCGGCCTTGGCCGTCACCTTCAGCGCGATCGTCACGGCGCGGCCGCGCTTCAATATCCTTTCGAGCTGGTCGGCATCGGGATTGGCCAGCGCCAGCGCCGGAATCGGCCGCGCGCCATCGCTCCAGTTCTGCGATCCGGTGTGCGGGGTGCGGTGGTGATCGGTACCGATCGACCGGATCAGGATCGCGGCGGCTCCCAGATTCGACGCGATCGATGGGCCGTTGCGGCGGATCTGGCCGACCGGCGAATAGGGCGATCCGTCCTGGGTCGCGGCCATGCGGTGGGTGACGAAGACGATCTTGCCCTTCACCCGCGCCGGATCGGCCGCCTTGAGCGAATCGAGGCTGTCGAAGCCGATCACCTCGGCCTTCAGGCCCTTGGCCGGGGTGGCGCCGCTGTTGCCGAGCGCGGTGAGCACCAGCGGCTGGGGGTATGGAGCGACGATCTCGGCGCTGGCCTCGCCGCGTTCCCACCACGGCACGTCGAAACTCTCGATCCGGACATTGGCGAAGCCGAGCGCCTTGAGCTTGGCGACCGCCCAGTCGCGGGCGCGCGCCTCGGCCTCGCTGCCGGCCAGGCGCGGGCCGACCTCTGTGGTCAGGCCTTCGGTGATGTCCCAGGCGATCGTGTCGGCCAGCGCGGCGTCGCGCAGCGCTGCGGTGTCGTCGGGCCTGGCCTGGGCCAGGAGGGGGGAGGAGACGGCGGCGGAGGCGACGAGCGCCAGCAACAATGTTTTCTTCATGGGGTTGGACGCTAACCGCCCGCTCCCTATTTGCCAATTGCCCTGTCGTCGGCTAGTGGCGGCGGCGATTTCCAGCCCTGACGTTCGATGAGGTTCGCGCCCGATGGCCGTGCAATATAGTTTCGTGATGAAGGGTCTGACCAAGACCTTCCCCGGCGCCAACAAGCCGCTGTTCAACAACATCCACCTGCAGTTCCTGCCGGGCACGAAGATCGCCATCATCGGCGTCAACGGCGCCGGCAAGTCGACGCTGATGAAGGTGATGGCCGGGATGGACACCGAATATGTCGGCGAAGCCTGGGCCGCCGAAGGGCTGACGGTCGGCTATCTGGCGCAGGAGCCGCAGCTCGATCCGAACAAGTCGGTCAAGCAAAACGTCATGGACGGCGTCCGCGAGGTCGCCGACATGATCGATCGTTTCAACGCGATCTCGGCCGAGATGGGCGATCCGAAGGACGACACCGATTTCGACGCGCTGATGGAGGAAATGGGCACCCTCCAGGAGAAGATCGACGCGGTCGACGGCTGGACGCTCGACAACCAGCTCGAGATCGCGATGGAAGCGCTGCGCTGTCCGCCAGGCGACCTGCCGGTCACCGATCTGTCGGGTGGCGAGCGCCGCCGCGTCGCACTGTGCCGCCTGCTGCTCGAGAAGCCCGACATCCTGCTGCTCGACGAGCCGACCAACCATCTCGACGCCGAAAGCGTTGCCTGGCTCGAACAGCATCTGATCGATTATGCCGGCAACGTCATCCTCGTTACCCATGATCGCTACTTCCTCGACAATGTCGTGGGCTGGGTGCTCGAGCTCGATCGCGGCCGGGGCATTCCTTACGAAGGCAACTATTCTTCCTGGCTCGACGCCAAGTCGAAGCGCATGGACCAGGAAGAGCGCGAGGACGCCGGTCGCCAGAAGGCGATCAAGGAAGAGCTGGAGTGGATCCGGCAGAGCCCCAAGGCCCGCCAGACCAAGTCCAAGGCGCGTATCCGCGCGTTCGACGAACTGGTCGAGAAGCAGAACAACCGTGCGCCCGGCAAGGCGCAGATCGTCATCCAGACTCCCGAGCGGCTTGGCGGCAAGGTGATCCAGGCCGAGGGCCTGACCAAGTCCTATGGCGACAAGAAGCTGTTCGAGGGCCTCGATTTCACGCTGCCGCCCGGCGGCATCGTCGGCGTGATCGGACCCAACGGCGCGGGCAAGACCACTTTGTTCCGGCTGATCACGGGCCAGGAAACCCCCGATGCCGGCTCGATCGATATCGGCCCGACGGTCAAGCTCGGCTTCGTCGACCAGAGCCGCGACGCGCTCGATCCCAAGAAGAACGTCTGGGAGGAAGTGTCCGAAGGCCATGACATCATGACCGTCGGCAAGTTCGAGATGTCGACCCGCGCCTATGTCGGCGCGTTCAACTTCAAGGGCGCCGACCAGCAGAAGAAGGTCGGCCAGCTCTCGGGCGGCGAACGCAATCGCGTCCACATGGCGAAGATGCTCCGCAAGGGCGGCAACGTGCTGCTGCTCGACGAACCGACCAACGACCTCGACGTCGAGACGCTGCGCGCGCTGGAAGACGCGCTCGAGAATTTCGCCGGCTGCGCCGTGGTCATCAGCCACGATCGCTTCTTCCTCGATCGCCTCGCCACCCACATCCTCGCCTTCGAGGGCGACGGGCATGTCGAATGGTTCGAGGGCAATTTCGAGAGCTATGAGGAAGACAAGCGCCGCCGTCTCGGCGACGCCGCCGACCGGGCCAGCTCGGGCGCGTACAAGAAGCTGACGCGCTAGACCTTAGGCGCAGGACAAAGAAAAAGCCCGAAACCTCGATGGTTCCGGGCTTTTTCTCATTTCACGTCGTCCCAGCGCAAGCCGGGATCTCCCTTCTTCGCCGCCTCGACACAAGGCGGGGGGGATCCTGGATCTCGCCAGGATGACGAGATGCATCACATATAGTTCATCGGATCGGGGGTCGGCAGCTTGCAGGCGCTCTGATAGCCGCGCTTGCACATCGCGACCTGGGCGCGCCAGTCGCGCATCGCCATCGCATAGGCTTCCTGCTGGCGGATGAAGGTCGCGTCGGTCTCGAGCACCTCGCGGTTGTGCTGGCGCAGCGCGCGGGCGTAGGCGGCCTTGTCGGCGGCATATTCGGCCTGGTTGATGTCGTTCTGCGCCTGGGCGACCGCATTGTTGGTCTGGGTCTGGGCAATGGCGTTGCCGACCGTGTTGTTCAGCGACTGGGTCTGCGGAACCTCGCGCGCGTCGGCGGCGACATGGGCGGGATCGTTATGGGCGGGGCCGCTCTGGGCCGCGAGCGGGGCGACGGCGATCAGCGCTGTGATCGCAACGATCGAACGGGCTATCATTGGTCAAACTCCTCAACACACTATCGAGGTGCTCAACGACTGTTGGGCGCGCGCGTTCCCGTCTCATGTTCCCCGCGTCGGGCCGAAGACGGGCTCAGGCCGGCGAGAAGGCGCCGGTCGCTTCGTCGAGGATATGGAGGATGCCGTCGGCCACCCCGAAATAGGCCCCATGAATCTTCAGGCGACCCTTTCGCTCGCGGATCGGGACGCAGGGGAAGGTGCGCAGGTTGGCGATCGAGACCTTGACCGCCTCCAACTCGAGCGCCCGCACCGCTTCCTCGCCATGGCCATGTTCGGCGATGACCCGGTCGCGCGCGTCGTCGAGCAGCGACATCCAGTCGTCGATGAAGCCGCCCTGGCCCTTCTCGGCGTTCTGGAAACGGCGGGTGAGGGCGGCCGCGCAGCCTCCGCAGCTCTGGTGGCCCAGCACCACGATTTCCGGCACCTCGAGCTGGGTGACCGCGAACTCCAGCGCGGCGGAGACGCCGTGATGGCCCGCCGTCGTCTCGAACGGCGGCACCATGTTGGCGACGTTGCGGACCATGAAGATCTCGCCGGGCGAGGTGTCGAAGATGATCGTGGGGTCGACCCGGCTGTCCGAGCAGGCGATGACCATAAGCCGGGGATCCTGACCTCCCGCCAGCTTCGTCCAGCGTTCGCGCTGGTCTTCCCAGCCTTTCGCCTTGAATCGGCGATAGCCCTCGATCAGGTCGGAAAAGTCGGTCATGGCCAGTCCCCTAATCCTGACCGCGGGGGCTGGCAAGAGCGCCGCTTATCGCCTATCTGGCATGCATGAACGAACCACTGCCGATCTCCGCTCTCCCGAAGCAGCGCAAGCCCGACTGGATTCGGGTCAAGGCGCCGATGGGGAAGGCCTTTGCCGACACCAAGGCGCTGATGCGGCGTCTCAACCTCGCGACCGTCTGCGAAGAGGCGGCCTGTCCCAATATCGGCGAATGCTGGACCAAGAAGCATGCGACGGTGATGATCCTGGGTGACACCTGCACCCGCGCTTGCGCCTTCTGCAACGTCAAGACGGGCATGCCGCGCGCCGTCGATCCGCTGGAGCCGCAGCACACCGCCGATGCCGCGGCGGAGCTGGGCCTCGAGCATATCGTCATCACCTCGGTCGACCGCGACGATCTTCCCGATGGCGGCGCGAAGCAGTTCGTCAAGGTGATCGAGGCGCTGCGGCGGACGACCCCGAACACGACGATCGAGATCCTGACCCCGGATTTCCGCAACAAGGCCGACGCCGCGATCGAGATGATCGTCGCCGCGCGGCCCGACGTCTACAACCACAATCTCGAGACGGTGCCGAGGCTTTATCCGACAATCCGGCCGGGCGCGCGCTATTATGCCTCGCTGCGTCTGCTGGAGACGGTCAAGCGGCTCGACCCGACCATCTTCACCAAGTCGGGCATCATGGTCGGGCTGGGCGAGGAGCGGCTCGAAGTCCACCAGGTGATGGACGACATGCGATCGGCCGACATCGATTTCCTGACGATGGGCCAGTATCTCCAGCCGACGCCGAAACACGCCAAGGTGATGGACTTCGTCGCACCCAAGACCTTCGAGGCCTATGCCGCGATCGCGCGCGCCAAGGGCTTCCTGCTCGTCGCGGCGACCCCGCTGACCCGGTCGAGCTATCACGCCGGCGACGATTTCGTGAAGATGCGCGACGCCCGCAATGCCGAGCTCGCGCGCAAGGCGGCGTCTCGGACGGCCTGACATGCCGCGCCATCGTGAAACCCGGACGCTGCCCTACAGTCCGGAGCAGATGTATGCGCTGGTCGCGGATGTCGCCCGCTACGGCGAATTCCTGCCATGGGTGTCGGCGGTGCGGGTGCGTTCGGACAGCGATACCGAGATGGTCGCCGACCTGATGGTCGGTTTCAAGGCGCTGCGCGAGAAATTCACCTCGAAAGTCGCTAAGCGGCGGCCGACGAGCATCCATGTCGACTATGTCGACGGACCGCTGAAGTTCCTCCACAACGACTGGACGTTCACGAGCGACGGGAAGGGTGGGTCGATCGTCGACTTCGCGATCGATTTCGAGTTCAAGTCGCGCCTGTTCGAGATGATCGCCGGACAGATGTTCGACCGGGCGCTCCGGATGATGATCAACGCCTTCGAGGAGCGTGCGGCGAAGCTTTACGGTTCTTCCGCCAGCGTCGCGCCTGGCATCAGCAGTTCGAGCGCGCACAGCGCCGCCTGAAGCCGGACGCCGCCGCGTCCCAGATCGCCGAAATGGCGCTTGTCCGCGATGATGTCCTCCGGGTCGGCCCCCTTGTGGGCCCGGCCGAACACCACCGTGCCTACGGGCTTCTTCTCGCTGCCGCCGCCGGGACCAGCGACGCCGGTGATCGCGACCGCCAGGTCAGCGCCGCTTTTCTCCAGCGCGCCGCGGGCCATCGCCCAGGCGACCGCGATCGACACCGCGCCGAAGGTCTCGATCATTTCGACCGACACGCCCAGCAGCGAGATCTTGGCCTCGTTCGAATAGGTGACGAAGCTCGATCCGAGCACGTCGGACGATCCGGGGATCTCGGTCAGCGCCGCCGCGACGAGCCCTCCGGTGCAGCTTTCCGCCACCGCGATCTTGCGGCCTTCGGCGCGGTTCGCCTCGATCACACGGCGCGCGGCCTCGACCAGTTCGGCGGGCAGGAGGGTATCTTGGCGTTCGGTCACGATATATTCCGCTTTCTATATGGAGGGCATGCGGATCGTTGCAATCGCCTGCGCGGCGATCCCCTCGCGGCGTCCGGTGAAGCCGAGTCGCTCGGTGGTGGTGGCCTTGATGCTGACCTGACCGGTTCGAAGTCCCAGCAGGGCGGCGATCCGGTTGCGGATCGCCTCGCGATGGGGCCCGACCTTCGGCGCTTCGCAGATGATGGTCAGGTCGACGAAATCGATGATGCCGCCCGCCGCGATCACCAGATCGCGCGCATGGGCCAGAAATATCTCTGAATCTGCACCTTTCCAGCGCTGGTCGCTCGGCGGGAAATGGCTGCCGATATCGCCGGCGGCGATCGTGCCGAGCAAGGCGTCGGTCAGCGCATGGAGCGCGACATCGGCGTCGCTGTGGCCCGCCAGCGCGCGGTCGTGGGCGATGCGGATGCCGCCGAGCCGGACGCCGTCGCCGTCGGTGAAGCCATGGACGTCGAAACCCGTTGCGCTGCGCGCGATCATCGCCACCCTCTCCTCGGCCATGGTGAAATCCGCGGCATAGGTGAGCTTCTCCAGGCTTCGGTCGCCCTCGACGATCGCTACGGTCAGGCCGTGGGCGCGCGCGACCTGGGCATCGTCCGTCGCTTCGCGCGCAGGATCCCAGGCGCGGTGCGCGGCGAGGATGTCGGCGCGGCGAAACGCCTGCGGGGTCTGGACGCGGTGGAGGCCGTCGCGCGGCACGGTGTCGCCGAGCAGGCCATTGCCCCGGGCCAGCGTGTCGGCGACCGCCAGCGCGGGGACCGCGCCGCCCGCGCCCTCGAGCGCCGCGACCAGCCGGTCGATCACCGCGGCCGGCAGGAAGGGGCGCGCGGCATCGTGGATCAGGACGATGTCCGCTTCGATCGCCGAGAGCCCCGCGATCACCGAATCGCGCCGGGTCGCGCCGCCGGTCACGGGCGGGGGCAGGGCGCGCGCGCCGATCGCCTCGGCATAGGCAGCCTCCTGTCCAGCGCCGATCACCACCTGGACGAGGCCGATCGCCGGATGGCCGGCGAGCGCGTCGATCGCGCGCGCCAGCACCGGCGTGCCGCCGATCCGCCGATATTGCTTGGGCGCGCCGGCGCCGCTGCGCACGCCCTGTCCGGCGGCCACGACCAAGGCGGCGATGCTGGGCTTCCCCGTCATGGCCGCGCTTTAGGCCCGGCCATGGCCTTCGTAAAGCGCCGCGCCCTCCCGCCATCGCTCGCTTGCTCCCCCGCCGCTTTGCCGCTAGAGGGAGTGCCGCTTTTTTAGGCAATGTGGCTTCATGACCCCCAGACTGCGTCCGATCGATATCGGTCCCGTGCGGATCGACAACCCCGTGATTCTCGCGCCCATGACGGGCGTGAGCGATCTGCCGTTCCGGAAGGTCGTGCGCGGCTACGGGTCGGGCCTCAATGTCACCGAGATGATCGCCAGCCAGGCCGCGATCCGGGAGACGCGCCAGTCGGTGCAGAAGGCGCTGTGGGACCCGGCCGAGGAGCCGGTGTCGATGCAACTCGTCGGCTGCACGCCCAGGGAAATGGGCGAAGCCGCGAAGCTCAGCCAGGATCGCGGCGCGGCGATCATCGACATCAATATGGGCTGCCCGGTCCGCAAGGTCGTCAACGGCGACGCGGGCTCGGCGCTGATGCGGACCCCCGCGCTCGCGGTCGAGATCGTCAAGGCGACGGTCGAGGCGGTCGACGTGCCCGTCACGCTCAAGATGCGGATGGGCTGGGACCATGACAGCCTCAACGCCCCGGACCTCGCGCGGATCGCCGAGGATGTCGGCGTGAAGATGATCACCGTCCATGGCCGCACCCGCTGCCAGATGTACAAGGGATCGGCCGACTGGGCGTTCGTTCGTCGCGTCAAGCAGGCGGTGTCGATCCCGGTGATCGTCAACGGCGATATCTGCTCGATCGAGGATGCGGAAACCGCGCTCGATCAGTCGGGCGCCGATGGGCTGATGATCGGGCGCGGCGCCTATGGCCGACCCTGGCTGCTGTCGCAGGTGATGCATTACCTCGCGACCGGCGAGCGCAAACCCGATCCCACGATCGAGGAACAATATCACGTTATCCTAGCGCATTATCATGCGATGCTCGAACTCTATGGGAAAGAGGTGGGCGTCAACATGGCCCGCAAGCATATCGGCTGGTACACCAAGGGACTGACCGGCTCGGCCGAATTCCGCAACAAGATCAACCAGGAACCCGACGCCGCCAAGGCGATCGCCATGCTCGGAGAATATTACGCGCCATGGCTCTCCCGGGCAGCAGCCTGATCCGCTTCGGCCGGCGTCCGGCGCCGTCTGACCGCGTCGCCGAAGCTCCGTCGGCGGCGGAGATCATGGCGGCGATGGCGACGGCGGTGCTGATCATCGATCCCGACGGCCGGGTCATCGAGATCAACGCCGCCTGCGAATCCCTGTTCAACCTCAGCCGCAACCAGATCGTCGGCCGCGGCGTGCTCGACGCGATCGGGCACCCACTGACGACCATGCCGAGCGACGCGCCGTTCGCGGCCTATGACATCGACGTCGTCCTGCCGGGGCAGCGCCGCATGCGGGTCGACCTGATGGTCGCGCCGCTGCCCGACAGGCTGGGCTGGCGGGCGGTCTCGATCCACGGACATGCGCGCAGCGCGATCGGCGCCCGCTCGATCGACCGCGAGGGCGGCACCCGCACCGCCGTCGCCGCCGCGGCGATGCTGGCGCACGAGGTGAAGAACCCGCTGTCTGCGGTGCGCGGCGCGGCGCAACTGCTGGAGACCACCTGCGACGAGGAGTCGCGGGCGCTGACCAGCCTGATCCGCGAGGAAGTCGACCGGGTCGCCGCGCTGATCGACCGGATGCAGGGCTTCACCGATACCCGTCCGATCGAGATGGCCCCGCAGAACATCCACGCCATCCTCGGCCATGCGCGCGAGGTCGCCCTCAAGGGTTTCGCGCAGGGCCGGGTGATCCGCGAAGTCTATGATCCGTCGCTGCCGGCGGTGCTCGGCCACCGCGATTCGCTGATCCAGATCCTGATCAACTTGCTCAAGAACGCGGCCGAGGCGATGGGCGACGCGCCCGGCGTAATCACCCTGACGACCGCCTATCGCCACGGCGTTTCGATGCGCCGCGCCGATGGCGACGCCCGCCAGCCTCTGCCGATCGAACTATGCGTGATCGACGACGGGCCCGGCGCCCCGCCCGAGATCGAGGGCCATCTGTTCGATCCGTTCGTGACCACCAAGCGCGCCGGCAGCGGCCTCGGCCTTGCGCTGGTGGAGAAGCTCGTGTCCGACCAGGGAGGAATCATCGAATATGCGCGCGAGGGCAATCCGCCGAGGACCGTGTTCCGCCTGCTGCTGCCGCGCGCACGGGTGACGGCATGACCGGAGCCGGGGGCAGGGTCCTCGTCGTCGACGACGACGGCGCCATCCGCACGGTGGTGCGCGAGGCGCTGCGCCGCGCAGGCCATATCGTCGAGACGGCGGCCTCGGTCGCCGAGCAGCGCCGCCTGTTCGACAGTTTCGATCCGCAGGTGCTGGTCACCGATGTCGTCCTGCCTGACGGCAACGGCCTCGATATCATCCCGGAGATGCTCCAGAAGAATCCCGGCCTGCCGGTGATCGTGCTGTCGGCGCAGAACACCTTCACCACCGCCCTGCGCGCGACCGAGCAGGGGGCGTTCGACTATCTGCCCAAGCCTTTCGACCTTGGCGAACTGACCCGCGCGGTGGCGGACGCGCTCGCGGCGCGCGCGGCCAGCGGCGCGATGCCCTTCGGCGACGAGGCGGCCGAGGACCTGCCCCTGATCGGCCGTTCGCCGCCGATGCAGGAGGTCTACCGCACCATCGCCCGCGTCGTCGCCAACGACCTGACCGTGCTGGTGCTGGGCGAATCGGGCACCGGCAAGGAACTGGTCGCGCGGGCGATCCATGATTTCGGGCCGCGCTCGGCTGCGCCTTTCGTCGCGATCAACATGGCGGCGATCCCGCGCGAACTGATCGAGTCCGAGCTGTTCGGCCATGAACGTGGCGCCTTCACCGGCGCGCAGGCCCGCAGCGCTGGCCGGTTCGAGCAGGCACAGGGCGGCACCTTGTTCCTCGACGAGATCGGCGACATGCCGATGGAGGCGCAGACCCGGCTGCTGCGCGTCCTCCAGGCGGGCGAGTTCACGACCGTCGGCGGCACCCGCTCGATCCGGGCCGACGTCCGCATCATCGCCGCCACCCACAAGGATCTGCCGCGGCTGATCGCCGACGGCGGCTTCCGCGAAGATCTCTATTATCGCCTCAACGTCGTGCCGATCCGGTTGCCGTCGCTCCGCCAGCGTGGCGAGGATATCGGCGAGCTGGCGCGTTTCTTCCTCGAACGCGCGGCGGCGGACGGGTTGCCGCGCAAGGCGCTCGATCCCGGCGCGGTCGCCCGGCTGACACAATATGGCTGGCCCGGCAATGTCCGCGAGCTCGAGAATCTGATGCGGCGCCTCGCGGTGCTCAGCCGCGAGGATGTCATCACCGCGGCGATGGTCGAGCAGCAGTTCCAGCATCCCGTCATGGCGGAGACCAGCTTCCCGCCCTCGTCCGGCAATGGCGGGCTGGCCGATGCCGTGGAACAGCATCTGGCGCGCTACTTCGCCACGTTCGGGCGCGACCTCCCGCCCGACGGGCTTTACGACCGGGTGCTCGCGGAGGTCGAGCGGCCGCTGCTCGAGCTCAGCATGGCCGCCGCCAAGGGCAACCAGCTCCGCGCCGCCCGCCTGCTGGGGATCAACCGCAACACCCTGCGCAAGAAGCTCACCGACCTGCAGATCGACGCGGTCGCATCGCGGCGGGCGGACTGAATTCAAGGCGTCGTCATCCGGCTTGTACGGCCGGTGTGGAACACTGCGACACAACTCTTCCTTGTCATTCCCGGCGGTTTGGGGGCCGGGCGATCCCCTAACGGAAGGCCTTGCTCTACCCCTACGACGGGGCAATGACGTTGCCCCCCGACCACATCGTCATGCAGCGATATCGCCGGACCGACGGCTTCGTTCGACCAAATACATGTTAACTGTGTTCCCGAAGCCACGCCCTTGTGGTAATCCGGCCACGATGGCTGAATTCGGGCTTGTATTCCGGCGATGGCGAAGGCGAGCGGCCGCGGCATGGCGCCCCCGGCGCCTGATGCCGTTGCTCGAAATCGTCGCCCCGATGGCGGCGCTGCTGGTCGTCGTCGTCAGCTACCGCGTGGTCACCGCGAGCGGGAAGCCCGAAATCCCGATCTCCCCGACCGTCGTGGCGCTGCTGCTCGGCGCCAACCTGCTGTCCTTCATGGGGCTGATGGTGCTCGTCGCCCGCCGCGTGGCCCTGCACCGCGCGGCGCGCTCTGGGCTGGGCGGCAAGGCGCGGCTCCACGTCCGGCTGGTCGCCTTCTTCTCGGTGATCGCGACGGCGCCGACCCTGCTGGTCGTGATCTTCGCATCGCTGCTGTTCCAGCTCGGCACCGAATTCTGGTTCTCCGACAAGGCGACGGTCGTGCTGCGCAGCTCCGAGCGGGTCGCGCAGGCCTATGTCACCGAGAGCAAGGAAAGGCTGCTCGGCGACATCCTCGCCATGTCGGGCGATCTTCGCAGCGCGCTCTCCGCGACGACGATCGACGACCCGCGCTTCGCGCCCTTCTTCGCGCGGCAGGTCGCCTATCGCGGCCTGTCGGAATCGGCGATCATCAGCGTCGACCGCGCGGGCACGCCGCAGCTGATCGCGCTCGCCAACCTCGACAAGCGACCGCTCGACAAGCGGCTGCCGCCCGAGACGCTGCAGTTCCTGGCCGGCGGCCAGCCCCGCATCACCGCGGCGGCCGGCGACCGGATCGAAGGCACGATCCTGCTCGACGCCGCCAGCCGCACCTATCTCTACATCTCGCGCCAGTCGGACCGGAACGTGCTCGCCCAGGCCGCCCGCGCACGGTCCGCGCTGGGCGACTATGTCGCGACCGTCGACCGCGCCCGCGCGCTCCAGCTGCGCTTCAACATCCTCCTGATGATCATCGCGCTGGCGATCCTCGGCATCGCGATCTGGGTGGCGATGACGGTGGCCGACAGGTTGGTCCGGCCGGTCAACGATCTGGTCGCCGCCGCCCGCAGGGTCGCTGCCGGCGATCTCAGCGCGCGGGTCCATATCGATCCCAGCCCCGATGAGATCGGCACGCTCGGCAGCGCCTTCAACCGCATGACCCGCAAGCTGGGCGAGCAGACCGGCGCGCTCGTCGCCGCCAACAGCCAGCTCGAAAGCCGCAGCGCCTTCATCGAGGCGGTGCTGTCGGGCGTGACCGCGGGCGTCATCTCGGTCGACGCCGACCGCCGTATCACCCTGGTCAATCCTTCGGCGCGGGCGATGCTCAACCTCGATGAGCCGGCCGACGGCCTGCCGCTCGAAGACATCTCGCCCGAGCTCGACCGCATCCTCGATGCCGGCGACCGCGAGGCGGTGGTCCAGATCGTCATCGCCGGCGAGCCCCGGACCCTGTCGGTCCGCTCGGTGGCGGCGGAGGGCGCGCAGGTGCTGACCTTCGACGATATCACCCAGCGCCTGGCCGACCAGCGCCGGGCCGCCTGGGCCGACGTCGCCCGCCGGATCGCGCACGAGATCAAGAACCCGCTGACCCCGATCCAGCTTGCCGCCGAACGGCTCCAGCGGCGTTACGGCAAGGAGATCTCGTCCGATCCGGGCGTGTTCGAGCGGCTGACCGCGACGATCGTGCGGCAGGTCGGCGACATGCGCCGGATCGTCGACGAATTCTCGTCCTTCGCGCGCATGCCGAAGCCGGCCTTCCGCGAGGAAGCGATCGTCGATATCGCCCGGCAGGCGATGTTCCTGCACGAAGTCGCCCATCCGGGGATCAGCTTCAGCCTCGACAGCGAGGGACTGGCCCCGACCATGGTCTGCGATCGCCGCCAGCTCGGCCAGGCGCTGACCAATCTCGTCAAGAACGCCGTCGAGGCGATCGAAGAGAATCCCGAGCAGCACGCGCCGGGCGTGATCGCGATGACGATCCGCATCGACGAGCGCCGGCTGCGCATCCTGCTCGCCGACAACGGCCCAGGCCTGCCGGTCGAGCGCGAGCGACTGACCGAACCCTATATGACGACCCGCAAGCGCGGTACCGGCCTTGGCCTCGCGATCGTCCGCAAGATCGTCGACGATCATCTCGGCACGCTGGCCCTGCGCGATCGGCCCGGCGGTGGCACGATGGTCGAGATCGATTTCGACCTGGAGGCGCTCGGCAGCCTCGCGATCGAGGCGCAGGAACGCGCCGGAGACGCACCCGAGGAAGCGAAATTTCCCGAACTCAAGCGAATTGGAACTGGTTGAGGCATGGCGCTCGAGATTCTGATTGTCGACGACGAGGCGGACATCCGCGACCTGGTGGCCGGCGTGCTGGAGGACGAGGGATATGCCGCCCGTACCGCCGCCGACAGCGACTCGGCGCTTGCGGCGATCGACGAGCGGCGCCCGTCGCTCGTCCTGCTCGACGTCTGGCTGCAGGGCTCGCGCCTCGACGGGCTCGACCTGCTCGATGAGATAAAGCGCCGCGATTCCACCTTGCCGGTGCTGATGATCTCGGGCCATGGCAATCTCGACACGGCCGTCACCGCGATCCGCCGCGGCGCAACCGACTTCATCGAGAAGCCGTTCGAGGCAGAGCATCTGCTGCTGCTCGTCGATCGCGCCACCGAGACCGACCGGCTGCGCCGCGAGAATGCGACGCTCAAGGCGCAGATCGGCCAGGAAGAGGAACTGACCGGCAATTCCGGGGCGATCAACGGCATCCGCGCCACCCTCAAGCGGGTCGCGGCGACCGGCAGCCGGGTGCTGATCAGCGGCCCGGCGGGCGTCGGCAAGGAAGTGGCGGCGCGCCTTCTCCACTTGTGGAGCAACCGCGCGCAGGCGCCCTTCATCGTCGTCAGCGCGGCGCGGATGGAGCCCGAGCGTGTCGAGGAAGAACTGTTCGGCGTGGAGGAGAATGGCGAACTCCTGCGCCCCGGCCTGCTCGAACAGGCGCATGGCGGGACCTTGTTCCTCGACGAGATCGCCGACATGCCGATGACCACCCAGGCGAAGATCCTGCGGGTGCTGACCGAACAGGCGTTCAATCGGGTCGGCGGGCAGCGCATCGTCAAGGTCGACGTACGCGTCGTCTCCGCCACCTCGCGCCACCTGGCCGACGAGATCGCCGCCGGGCGCTTCCGCGAGGACCTCTATTACCGGCTCAACGTGGTGCCGGTGAACATTCCGCCGCTTGCCGAGCGGCGCGAGGACATACCCGCGCTGGTCGAGCATTTCCTGGCGCGCTTCGCGTCCGAGCGCAGGGTGCCGACCCCGCTCGTCACCGACGACGCGGTGGGCGCCCTCCAGACCTACGACTGGCCCGGCAATGTCCGCCAGTTGCGCAACATCGTCGAGCGGACGATCATCCTGGCGCCCGGAGAGCGGATCGGCCGGATCGAGCTGGACATGCTGCCGGCCGAGATATTGAGCGACCAGGCCCGGCTCGCCCCGGGGGAGGCTGCGCGATCGATCATGGGCACGCCGCTGCGCGAGGCGCGCGAGACCTTCGAGCGCGAATATCTGCGCGTCCAGATCCGGCGGTTCTCGGGCAACATCTCGAAGACCGCCTCCTTCATCGGCATGGAACGCTCTGCGCTCCACCGGAAATTGAAGACTCTGGGGCTGGTCGACCCGAGGGACGAAGGCGAGGAAGGCTGATCGGTCCTTCTATTCCCGCTCGCCATCGTCCCGGAAGCCGTGATCCTGCTGCTTACCGTTAAGCGGGAGCCGGGGTGCGCTAGATGATGACCGGCAAGTTTATCTCGCGCGAACCCAATAATTTGCTGCATCTGCGAGATGGACGTGCCCTGCAAGCTGCTATATCATGCTCCCAGCCCCGCATAAGGCGCGGGCTGCACGACGCCATGCAACGGCGCACTTAGCGGGCCATGACCCGCCAAGACCGGAGACCGGCAATGGCCGACAAGGTCAATAACCTTCAGGATATCTTCCTCAACTCGGTCCGTAAGACCAAGACCCCCGTGACGATGTTTCTCGTCAAGGGAGTCAAGCTCCAGGGTATCATCACCTGGTTCGACAATTTCTCCGTCCTCCTGCGTCGCGACGGCCAGTCGCAGCTGATCTACAAGCACGCGATCTCGACGGTGATGCCGGCGCACCCGCTCGATATGACCGAGATCGACAAGAGCTTCGAGGAGCGCAAGTCCCACCTGCTGCAGGAAGTCTTCCTGTCGGCGGTCCGCAAGGCGCGCGAGCCGGTGACGATGTTCCTCGTCAACGGCGTCATGCTCCAGGGTGAGATCGCGGCCTATGATCTGTTCTGCATGCTGCTGCGGCGCGACGGTCTGAGCCAGCTCGTCTACAAACATGCCATCTCGACCGTGCAGCCGGCGCATCCGATCAACCTGGCCGAGATCGACAGCTCGGACGACGATTGAGCGTCTTCAACCGTGACGAAGACGACGGGCTGAGCCGCGGCGCGCGAGCGCTGGTGGCTCTGCCCGAGCGTTCGGGCGACAACTCGCGAAGCGCCGAGGCGCGGCTCGACGAGGCGGCGGGGCTGGCCGCGGCGATCGGCGTCGACGTGGTGGAGAAGCTCGCCTTCAAGCTGCGCGACCCCAAGCCCGCGACCCTGTTCGGATCGGGCCAGGTCGAGCAGATCGCCACCGCCGCCCGGATGGGCGAGGCCGAACTGGTCATCGTCGACGCCGCGCTGACGCCGATCCAGCAACGCAACCTCGAAAAGGCGATCGAGGCCAAGGTCATCGACCGCACCGGCCTGATCCTCGAGATCTTCGGCGAGCGCGCGGCGACCGCCGAGGGGCGGTTGCAGGTCGAACTCGCGCATCTCGACTATCAGGCGGGCCGGCTCGTGCGCAGCTGGACCCATCTCGAGCGGCAGCGCGGCGGCTTCGGCTTCCTCGGCGGCCCGGGCGAGACCCAGATCGAGGCCGACCGCCGCCTGATCCGCGACCGGATGGCCAAGCTGCGCCGCGAACTGGAGCAGGTCCGCCGAACCCGCGGGCTGCACCGGGCCCGGCGGCAACGCGCGCCATGGCCGGTGATCGCGCTGGTCGGCTATACCAATGCCGGCAAGTCGACCCTGTTCAACCGGATGACAGGCGCGAAGGTGATGGCGGAGGATCTGCTGTTCGCCACGCTCGATCCGACGATGCGGCAGATCAGTCTGCCCGGCATCGACAAGGCGATCCTGTCCGACACGGTTGGTTTCGTGTCCGACCTGCCGACCCAGTTGGTCGCGGCCTTCCGCGCGACCCTCGAAGAGGTGACCGGCGCCGACATCATCCTCCACGTCCGCGATATCGCGCATCCCGACAGCGACGCGCAGGCGACCGACGTGCTGACGGTGCTCGGGGAGATCGGCGTGGGACCGAAGGCGCCCGATGGCGAAGCCGGGGAAGGTGCCCCGATCTTCGAGGTGTGGAACAAGATCGACATGCTCGATCCGGAGACCCGCGCTGCCACCGAGGCCGAGGCCGCGCGCCGCGACGACGTCGTCACCCTGTCGGCGCTGACCGGCGACGGGGTCGAGGATCTGCGCCGGGCGGTATCCGACCGGCTATCGACCGGCAACCGGGTGCGCACGCTGACGGTATCGCTCTCCGACGGCGCGGCGCTCGCCTGGCTCCACGCCCATGGCGAGGTGATCGGCCAAGAGGTCGAGGGCGAGACGATGATCGTCGAGGTGCGGCTGTCCGACAGCGACCTCGCGCGCTTCGAGGCGCGGTGAACCATCGTCGGCATCCCAGAGAGAGCTGAGACATAGCTTTAATGTGGCTAATTTAATATTCTGAGATTCCAGCTTTTTATGGATAGCGGCTGGGATTATTCTTGCCCTTTCGCCCTCACCCACAGCGCTTCCTTCTCGTCGAGCGACAGCCCCGTGAAGGCCTCGCCCGCCATCTCCTCCATCGACCGGAAACGTCTCTCGAACTTGGCGTTGGCCTGGCGCAGCGCCGCTTCGGGGTCGATACCCAGCTTGCGCGACCAGTTGACCACCGCGAACAGCAGGTCGCCTATTTCCTCGGCTCGATGCTCGGCCGACGTCGCTTCCGACACTTCGGCAATCTCCTCTTCCACCTTGGCGAGCGCGCCGTCGGGATCGGGCCAGTCGAAGCCGGTCCGCGCGGCGCGCTTCTGGAGCTTTTCGGCGCGCAGCAGGGCGGGCAGGGCGGACGCGACGCCGGCCAGGGCGCTGTCGTCCTCCGATGTGCCGGCGCGTTCGGCAGCCTTGATCTCCTCCCAGCCCGGGCTCGTGCCGTCGCCGAACACGTGCGGATGGCGCCGGACCATCTTGGCGCCGATCGAATCGAGCACGTCCTGCAGGGTGAAGGCGCCCCGTTCCTCGGCCATCCGCGCGTGGAACACGACCTGCAGCTGGAGGTCGCCCAGTTCGTCGCGCAGCGCCGCCATGTCGCCCCGCTCGATCGCGTCGGCGACCTCATAGGCCTCCTCGATCGTATAGGGGGCGATGGTGCGGAAATCCTGCTCGATGTCCCAGGGGCAGCCGGTTCCGGGGTCGCGCAGCCGCGCCATGATATCGCGAAGATCTTCAAGCATGATCGTCACCTATCCCAAGGCGGGACGGGCGAGAAGAGTGCATGGAAATGATCGACGAACGCGCGCGGATTCGGCGCGCCGGCGGCGCCGCGCGGCTGTACGGCATAGATGGCGACGTCGGTGGCGCCACTGACCTCCGGCAGGATGCGGACCAGCGATCCATCGCGCAGCGACGGGCCGACGTCCCAGGTCGAGCGCAGCGCGATGCCGAGCCCCGCGATGGTCAGTTCGCGCGCCACCTCGCTCGAATTGGTCCGTACCGCGCTGGCGCCATCGAGGCTGACGGGGCCGTCGGGCCCCTCCAGCCGCCACGGCAGCTGGTGATCCGCGGCGAGGAGCCGATGCTTGGAAAGGTCCGCCAGCGTCTCGGGCGCGCCATGTGCGGCGAGATAGGCGGGGGCGGCGCAGAGGACGCGGCGGTTCTCCGCGAGCCGATGGCCGATCAGCGATCCGCCGGGCTGGGCCGCGATCCTGATGGCGATGTCGATGCGCTCGCCGAGCAGATCGACGAAGCCGTCGTCCAGGTCGAGCGACAGCTCGATCCGGGGGAAGCGATCGAGAAAGGCCTTGAGATAGGGCGCGACATGCATTCGGCCGAACGACGTCGGCGCCGAGACGCGCAGCCGTCCGCCCGCCTGGCCGATCCGCCCGGCCACCCGCGCCTCGGCGGCCCGGATCGCGTCGAGGATATGGCAGGCATCCTCATGGAAGCCCTGGCCGACCTCGGTCAGCAGCAACCGCCGGGTGGTACGATGGACCAGCGTGGCGCCCAGCCGGGCTTCGAGCCGCGCGAGCCGCTTCGACACCATCGCCGGGGAAATGCGCAGCCGCCGGCCGGCGGCGGACAGGCTGCCGGCTTCGACGATCGCCACGAACAGATTGTAATCTTCGTGCATCACCCTTCCTGCTGCCCCAACATCGGTTGCAATGCCACCGCTAATCCCGGATGACGGGGGCGGGGTTGGTAGCGGGCAGGGATCGGCGGTGCTTCAGCGATGGCTGTTTCATCTGGGCTGCGTGCTCGCGCTGGCCTGGCCCGCCTTTTTCAACGGGCAACCCTTCTACTTCCCCGACAGCACCGCCTATGTCCGCGCCGCCGATAGCGCGGCCTATGTGTTTTCGGGTCATGCGGTCCGCACCGAATGGACCGATCATTATCGCCGGTCGCTCCAGCCCGGCGGCAAGGTCCGCCGGCCCGATCATCATGTCAGCGCGCGCGGCAACGATCTGGGCACCGAAAGCGTCATGGCGGGACGGTCGCCCTATTTCGGCGCGCTGCTATGGCTCAGCTACGTGTTCAGCCGCTTCTGGCTGTTCGTCGTCGCCCAGGCGGCCATTGCCTATTGGCTGATCCGGCTCGCGCTGCGCCTGTTCGGGCTTGGCCGTCCAGCGATCGTGGCGGGAACCGTACTGCTGCTGTCGGCGGTCACCGCCTTGCCCTATTTCACCGGGCTGCTGATGCCCGATCTCCTCGCCGGCATCGGCATCCTCGCCCTGCTGCTGCTGGCGATCGATCGCGGGCGGCTGGCGCGGGGCGAGCGGATCGGGCTGTTGGCGCTCCTCCTCCTCGCGGTGGTCGCGCATCTCACCCATATCCTGATCGTCGCGGCGATGGCGGCGGTGCTGTGGCTATGGGCGCTGGCGCGCCGCTGGCCCCGCGCGCGGATTGCCTCGTTGATCGGGCCGACGGCGTTGATCCTGGTCGCGGGCATCGCCTCGGTGACGCTCACCTCGATGGTCGTCGAACGGGTGTTCGGCCGCAAGCCGGTGCTCGTCCCATTGCTGACCGCGCGCTTCATGGCGGATGGGCCCGGGCTCGATTATCTGCGCCGCCATTGCCCCGATGCGGGCTTCGCCGCCTGCGCTTGGGCCGATCGCCCGCATATCGTGGCGGCCGAGTTCCTGTGGTCGCACGATCCCGCGCGGGGCGGCTACATGTTCGCGGACACCGCGACCCGCCGGGCGCTGTCGGCGGAGGACAAGGCCTTCGCCGTCGCGGTGCTGGCCGAATATCCGGTGACGCAGGCCGCGAACATCCTCCGCAACGGCTGGCGGCAGGCGATCGATTTCGAGGCCGACCTGCTCAACTACCACTGTGCGGCGGGCGCGCGGTGCTGGACCTCGCTGCCGCCGCGCGAACGGGCGGGGCTGCTCGCCAGCGTCGGCGGGCGGCGGCTATGGCCCCAGCCGATGATCGCCACATTTCACTATGGCGCGATGATCATCGCGCTCCTGCTGCTTGCCGCATGGCTGGCCCGCCATGCGCGCCGGGGCGGCAGGCGACGGGACGACGTGCTGCTGTGGCTGCTGCTGCTCGTCGTGGCGTTGGCGGTCAACGCGCTGCTCGGCGGCGGCATATCCGAGCCGCAGCCGCGCTATCAGGCGCGGGTCATGTGGCTGCTACCCCTGCTCGCGATCATCGCGGGGCTGCTCTGGCGCGGCGCGGATGAGCCGCATGCGGGGGATGGATGACAAGCCGTGCAGGCAGGGCTATCAGGCGGTCATGAAGCCCGATATCGCCGTGATCCTGCCCTGCTACAACGAGGAAGCGGCGATCGGCGCGACGATCGCGGGTTTCCGCCAGGCGCTCCCCGACGCGCGCATCTACGTCTTCGACAACAATAGCCGCGACCGCACGGTCGAGGTCGCCCGCGCCGCGGGGGCGATCGTCCGGACCGAGCGGATGCAGGGCAAGGGCCATGTCGTGCGACGCATGTTTTCCGACGTGGAGGCCGATATCTACGTCATGGCCGACGGCGACGCGACCTATGACGCGGCCGCCGCGCCCGAGATGATCCGGATGATGCTCGACGAGCGGCTCGACATGGTCGTCGGCGCACGCAAGTCGGAGGTCGAGGCCGCCTATCGGCGAGGGCATCGCTTCGGCAACAAGATGCTGACCGGTATTTTGGCACAGCTTTTCGGTCGAACTTTCTCCGATATATTATCAGGTTACAGGGTTTTTTCGCGACGGTTCGTGAAGAGCTTCCCGGTGCTGTCGGCGGGCTTCGAGATCGAGACGGAGATCAGCATCCACGCGCTGGAGCTGCAGATGCCGGTCGGCGAGATCGTCACCCAATATGGCGCGCGGCCCGAAGGCTCGGCGTCGAAGCTGTCGACCTACCGCGATGGCTGGCGCATCCTCTGGACGATCGGGACGCTGTTCCGCATCGAGAAGCCCGTGCTGTTCTTCGGGGCGATCGGGGCGCTCCTGGCGCTGCTGGCGATCGTCCTCGCGATCCCGCTGGGTGTCACCTATCTCCAGACCGGCCTGGTGCCGCGCCTGCCGACCGCGCTGCTGGCGACCGGGCTGATGATCCTCGCCTTCCTCAACGGCTTTTGCGGGCTGATCCTGGCGACGGTGGTACGCGGGCGGCGCGAGGTGCGGCGGCTCGCCTATCTGAGCTTCGCCGCGCCGGGCGGTCAGGACCGGGCGAGCGGCAGCACCACCGGCTGACCTTCGATCGTGCCGGTCCAGGCGCGAATATTATAGCAGTCGCTCAAATATTCGGGGGTCAGCACCGCGCCGGGCCCGCCGTCCGCGACCAGCCGTCCTTCGTGGAGCAGCAGCAGCCGGTCGCAGAAGCGCGCGGCCAGTCCCAGGTCGTGGAGGATCAGGACGACGAGCGTGCCGGCGGCGGCCTCGCTTTGCATCAGCGTCATCAGTTCGAGCTGGTGTCCGGGATCGAGCGCGGCGAGCGGTTCGTCCACCACCAGCACCGGCGCCTCGACCGCCAGCGCACGGGCGATCAACGCGCGAGCGCGCTCGCCGCCCGACAGTTCGGTGACGATGCGGTCGCGCAGCCCGACGATGTCGGCGCGCGCCATCGCCCGTTCGATCGCCGCGCGATCCGCCGCGGCCATGCTGGAGAAGGGCGCGAGATGGGGGAGGCGGCCGAGCGCGACCAGCCGCTCGACGGTCAGCGGCCAATGCACCGTCTGGCCTTGCGGCAGATAGGCGATGCGCCGGCCGAGAGCGGCAGCGGACAGTGAGCGGACGTCGGTATCGTCGATCGCGACCCGTCCGGCGGACGGCGCCAGCAATCCGGCGATCGCCCGCGCCAGGGTCGATTTGCCGGCGCCGTTGGGGCCGATCACCCCGAGCAGGCTTCCGGCGCCCACCGTCGCGCCGATGCCGTGGAGGATGGTGCGACCGCCGAGGTCGACGTGGAGCGCTTCGATCGCAAGGCTCACCATAGGCGCCGCTCGCGGGCGAGATGATAGAGGAAGACGGGTACGCCGAGCAGCGACGTTAGCACGCCGAGGCGTAGTTCGCTGTCGACGGTGGGGATCAGGCGGACGGCGATGTCGGCCGCGCTGAGCAGCGCCGCGCCGCCGAGCGCCGAGGGCAGCAGCAGCGCCGAGGGCGAGCGATCGGTGAGCGGGCGCAGCAGGTGCGGGACGATCAGTCCGACGAAGCCGATCGCACCCGAGACGGCGACCGCGCCGCCGACCCCGATCGCGATCCCGGCGAGCAGGCGCCAGCGCAGCGCGCGCAGGTCGACGCCCAGGGTCCGGGCGGCATCCTCGCCCAGGGTCAGTGCGTCGAGCGCGCGGGCGTTCCACAGCAGCAGCCCGGCGCCAATCGCGATGCAGGGCAGCGCCAGCCAGACATGCTCGAACGAGCGGTCCTCGAGCGATCCCATCAGCCAGCTCATGATCTCCATCGCCGCGAACGGATTGGGGGCGAGATTGAGCGCGAGACTGATCCCCGCGCCGCCGAGGGTTCCGACCGCGATTCCCGCCAGGATCAGCGACAACGGGCTCTCGGCACGCCCCGCGAGCAGCAGCAGCGGCGCAAGGCCGAGCAGCGCGCCGGCGACCGCGAGAAGCGGGAGCGTCAATGGATGTGCCTGGGCCAGCCCGAAATAGAGCGCGATCACCGCCCCGAGCGCTGCGGCGTTGGAGGTGCCGAGCACCGACGGTTCGGCCAGCGGATTGCGCAGATAGCCTTGCAGCACCGCGCCGCCGAGCCCGAGCATTCCGCCGACCAGCAGGCCGAGCAGCGCGCGGGGCAGGCGCAGCTCGAGGAGGACGGCGCGCAGCACCGGATCGCCGCCACCCGCCAGGATCGCCGCTATCTGCCCCGATCCGAAGCGCGTCGGCCCGGTCAGCAGCGACCCGAGCGCGAGCAGCAGCGCGGTCGCGGCCAGAACGGCGATCAGGGTCGGGCGGTTGGGAAGGGAGGTGCTCATCTGGCCGGCTTGACCCTAGCGGCCCCATCTCCGAATGAGAAGCCGATGCGGCTCCGAAATCTCAGCCGGCTCCTGTCGGGCCTGGTCCTCGCGCTGGCGGCTGGGCTGGCGGGCCCGGCGTCGGCGGCGCCGCCGCGGCGGATCGTGTCGCTCAGCGTCTGTGCCGACCAATATCTGCTGATGCTGGCCGATCCGGGGCAGATCGCCGCGCTCAACCGCTTCTCGCACGATCCGGCCATGTCCTGGGCCGTGGAGAAGGCGCGCCGTTTCCCCGCCGTGCGCGGCAGTGCCGAGGAGATGCTGACCCTCGAGCCCGACCTCGTCTTCACCTCTGGCTTCGGCACGCCGGCGGCGCTGGCGGTGCTCAGGAGCCGCAAGGTCCGGATGGTCGACATAGGCTGGGCCGACAGCTTCGAGAGCATCGAGCGGACCACCCGCACCATCGCCGCCGAGATCGGGCACCCCGCGCGGGGTGAGGCGCTGATCGCGGCGATGCGCGCCCGGCTGAAGGCGCTGGGGCCGGCGCCGGGGCGCGGGCGGGTGGCGGCCTATTATCAGCGGCGCGGCTATCTGACCGGGCAGGGGACGCTGATCGACGAGATGATGCGCCGCGCGGGGCTCGCCAACCTCGCCACCCGGCTCGGCCGGCCGATGCTGTCGCGGCTGTCGCTGGAGGAGATGGCGGTGGCGCGGCCCGATTTCCTGCTGGTCGAGAATGGCGAGGTCATCCGCGACAAGGGTACCGAGATGCTCCAGCATCCGCTGCTCAAGCGCACCGTGCCGGCCCGGCGGAGGATCATCCTTCCCGAGGCGCTGACGACCTGTGGCGGGCCGTCCTATCCCGACGCGATGGCGACCTTGTTCGGGGGGATAAGGGGAGCGGACAAATGACCTCTTCTCCCGCGTCATTCCGGCGGAGGCCGGAATCTCGGGAGGGTCGGACGGCGCTCCTCTCCTGAGACCCCGGCCTCCGCCGGGGTGACGATCATGATGGGTCGGGTCGGTTCGTCGCGCTCAGCGCGTCTCGCCGTCCTCGCCGCGATATTTGAGTTCGAGGTAGCGGCCCTGGGTCGCCAGCTTGTTGAGGTCGCCGCTGACGAGCTGCTCGCTCATCCGCGCCAGTTCCTCGTCGACCACCCGCAATCCCTCGACGAGCTGGGCGTCGGGCGAGCTGCCGTTGCGCTCGGCGCGGCGCATGCCCTCGGGCACCTTCTTATAGCCTTCGACCAGCTCGGGGAGTTCCTCGGCCATCAGCTTGCGGAATTCGTAGGCGGCGGGTTCGCGCGGGTCGAGCTGGGCGAGCTGCGGGCCGATCGCTTCCAGCTTGATGCCGATCTCGTCGGCGAGGCGCTGCGCCGGCGCGGGCAGGGCGGGGCGCTGGGCTTCGAGATAGCGTTCGGTCTGCGAGGGCAGGAGCGGCAGGTCGCTCTTGGCCATCTGCTGCGGGGTCGGCTCTGCGGCCTGCGGCCAGCCCATCACGCCGAAGAACACGATCGCCATCGCCACCAGCATCAGGAAGAAGCCCCAGATACCGAGCGGGGTGACGAAGCTGCCGATCAGGCCGCCAGCGAGCGCCACCGCCAGCACCGCGAAGAAAGCATATTTCAGCCGGCGGAAGAAGCCGACGACGCGACGGCGATGCGCCTTGATCGCGCGCGGCGAGGTGCGCGCCCGAATGCGATCGAGCACCTCTTCGGCGCGGTCCATGGTGGCGCGGCTGTCGACCATCGTTGCGTTCCGCTATCCTATTCCAGAGCCTTGAACGGCTCGGCCTGCGCCTGGTTGGCGCCTTCGGCCCGGGCGATATAGCCGCGCGACTTCTCGACCTCGCTGGTCAGCGTGGTGACGGTCTGCTTCATCGACGACAGCGCCTCGATCTTGAAGCGGTCGATCGTGTCCATCGTATCGTAGATGTTCTGGAAGGCGCGCTGCAGCGTCTCGACCGGGATGGTCGACGAAGCGGCCTGCTTGTGGATCTCTCCGGTCTGGTTCTTGAGCATCAGCCCGGTCGAGTCGATCATGTTCGCAGTCGTGGTGTTGAGCGCGGTGATCTGTTCCAGGACGAGCTTCTGGTTGGTCAGCGCCTGTGCGACGGTCACCGCCGTGCGGAGTGCCGAGACGGTGGTGGTCGACGCGCGGTCGACGCCCTTGACCAGCTCGACATTGTTCTTCTTGACGAGGTCGAGCGCGAGATAGCCCTGCACGGTCACCGCCATCTGGGTCAGCAGGTCCTGGCTGCGCTGGCGCACGTAGAAGAGCGCGGTCTCGCGGATCGTCTTGGCCTTCTGCGGATCGCTGCTGTCGAGCTCGAGCGCCTTGGCCTCCAGCCGCTCGTCGAGCGTTTTCGACAGGTGGATCATCTGTTCGAGCCGGCCCATGGCGGCCCACAGATTCTGCCGCTCGACGTCGATCGCGGCATTGTCCTTGATCAGCTCGTCCTTGCCCGAGGCGAGCGCGCGAAGAATCGACGAAATATGGCTCTGTGCCGATTTATAGCTGTCGAAATAGTCGCGCATCTTGCTGCCGAACGGAATGATTCCGAACAGCTTCTTGCGCGAGAACAAGTCGCCTTTCGAACCGGGATCGAGATCCTCGATCGTGCGGCGCAACTCGGCCAGGTCGGCGCCGACGCCGGTGTCGGCATCCATCGCGCGAACCGGGCGATCGAGAAAGCGGTTCGACTGGCCGGCCGCCTCGGCGATCTCCTTGCGGCCCATATTGCTGATCGAATCGACGCGCTTGCCGAATTCGGGACTGTTGACGTCCTGCGCCACCAGTTCCTCGATGAATCCGTCGACCTTCTCGTCGAGCTTGCTACGCTGCTCGTCGCTGAGCGGCACGAGGCCGGCGGCCTTTTCCGGGGCGAGCACCTTCACCGGAGCCGGCGCCTGCAGCACCAGATCGGGTTCGTCGGTCTTCGTCGTGGTGGCCATGCCCCGTCGTCTCCTGCTCGGTGTCGCACGAAGATGGCCGCATGGGGTGCATTATTCAAGCGATACGGTGGTTTCCGGCGAGAAGCGGTGTTTACGCATTCCAAAAATGCAATGAGTGCAATTTATGCAATCGGCATTGCCGCATCAGCATTTGTCGAATCGACGACCGCCCCGCAAAGGGGACGGGCCTTTCAGGCATCCTCTCCTAATGACTTATAGGGCTGGCTCCTCGGAGCCGGCCCTTTTTTTATGCGCGGCTTGGCGAGCCCGATTGATCGAGGAATGATGCTCGCCCTTGTTGCATTGCGCCAATTCGGCTATGCGCCCGCAAAATTCCTCCAATTCAGGATCCTTGAGACCATGAGCCTCCGCAACGTGGCCATCATCGCGCACGTCGATCACGGCAAGACCACGCTCGTCGACCAGCTCTTCCGCCAATCGGGCACTTTCCGCGACAACCAGCGGGTCGAGGAGCGGGCGATGGACTCGAACGACCTCGAAAAGGAGCGCGGCATCACCATCCTGGCGAAGTGCACCTCGGTCGAGTGGGAAGGCACCCGCATCAACATCGTCGACACGCCTGGCCACGCCGACTTCGGCGGCGAGGTGGAGCGCATCCTGTCGATGGTCGACGGCGTCATCCTGCTGGTCGACAGCTCCGAAGGCGCGATGCCGCAGACCAAGTTCGTGACCGGCAAGGCGCTGGCGCTGGGCCTGCGTCCGATCGTCGTCGTGAACAAGGTCGACCGTCCCGACGAGCGCATCCAGGAAGTGCTCGACGAAGTGTTTGATCTTTTCGTCTCGCTCGACGCGACCGACGAGCAGCTCGATTTCCCGGTTCTCTTCGCCAGCGGCCGCAACGGGTACGCCAATGACGACGCTTCGGCGCGCTCGGGCACGCTGAAGCCGCTGTTCCAGAAGATCGTCGATCATGTCCCGCAGCCGTCGGCGGATCCGGACGGTCCGTTCAAGTTCCTCGTGACCTTGCTCGATCGCGACAATTTCCTCGGTCGCATCCTGACCGGCCTGGTCTTCTCGGGTTCGGTGAAGACCAACATGCCGATCCATGCGCTCGATCCAGAGGGCAAGGTCGTCGAGACCGGCCGCGCGTCGAAGATCATGGCGTTCCGCGGGCTCGAGCGCGTCCCGGTCGAGGAAGCGAATGCCGGTGACATCATCTCGATCGCCGGCCTAACCGTGGCGACCGTGGCGAACACCATCGCCGATCCGAGCGTATCGGAGCCGCTGCACGCGCAGCCGATCGATCCGCCGACGCTGTCGATGACCTTCGCGGTCAACGACAGCCCGATGGCCGGGCGCGAGGGCAGCAAGGTCACGAGCCGCATGATCCGCGACCGCCTGTTCCGCGAAGCCGAATCGAACGTCGCGATCAAGGTCACCGAAAGCTCGGGCAAGGACAGCTTCGACGTGGCCGGCCGCGGCGAGCTCCAGCTCGGCGTCCTGATCGAGACGATGCGTCGCGAAGGCTTCGAGCTCGGTATCAGCCGCCCGCGCGTGCTGTTCCGCGAGAATGAGGCAGGCGGCAAGGAAGAGCCGTACGAGACCGTCGTCATCGATGTCGACGACGAATATTCGGGCACCGTCGTCGACAAGATGGCCCAGCGCAAGGCCGAACTGACCGATATGCGCCCGTCGGGCGGCGGCAAGACCCGCATCACCTTCTCGGCCCCGTCGCGCGGCCTGATCGGCTATCATGGCGAGTTCCTGTCGGACACCCGCGGCACCGGCATCATGAACCGCCTGTTCGAGAAATATGGCCCGCACAAGGGTAACATCGAAGGCCGCAAGAATGGCGTGCTGATCTCGAACGGTGCCGGTGAAGCGAACAGCTATGCGCTCGGCCCGCTCGAGGAGCGCGGCATCCTGTTCGTTGGCCATGGCGAAGCGCTCTATGAGGGCATGGTCATCGGCGAGAACGCGAAGACCGACGATCTCGAAGTCAACCCGATGAAGGCGAAGCAGCTCACCAACTTCCGAGCCTCGGGCGGCAAGGACGACGCGATCCGCCTGACTCCGCCGAAGAAGATGACCCTGGAACAGGCGATCGCCTATATCGACGACGACGAACTGGTCGAAGTTACGCCCAAGTCGATCCGGCTGCGCAAGCGCCACCTCGACCCGCACGAGCGCAAGCGCGCGAGCCGGGCCAAGGCCGCCGCATAAGGCTGGTTATGGAATGAGAAAGAGGGCGTCGGAGCGATCCGGCGCCCTTTTTCATGCGTCCCGCCGGAATGACCGGAAGGGTTCAGTCGAACAGCTCCTCCAGGAAGCTCTTCTTCCGCTTCTGCTTATAGTGATTGTCATGATGACCGTAGCGCTGCTGCTGAGCCGGTTGCGGCGCGGGTGGCGGCAGCTCCGCGGCCGAGCGCTCGATGATCTTGTCGAGCTCGCCACGGTCGAGCCAGACGCCCCGGCATTGCGGGCAATAGTCGATCTCGACATTCTGGCGGGCGCTCATCGTCAGCGGCACCGCGCAGACGGGACAGTTCATGGACATCACCTATTCTCCCTCGATTTCGCGCCCGGTGCGCGAGGAAGAATGGACCCCCGCGCATCGAGCATGCTCGATGCGGTCCGACATCACGATCGCTCGATCGCCAGAGGGGCCCGGTCCCGCCCGTTCAAGATAGGCGGTGGGGAAGGGAGGGCAAGGGGTGGCTTTTGCCTCGCCTGCTTTCTTCGTCACTCCAGCGAAAGCTGGAGTCTCGGGAGAGTGGAGAAGAGGTCGAGGCAGGAGCCGCCCGAGATCCCAGCCTTCGCTGGGATGACCGGTAGGATGAGGCCGCCTGCTCGCTCCCTCAACTCGGCAGGTCGGTCGTGCCCATCAGGTGGAGGTCGACCGCGCGGGCGCATTGGCGTCCCTCGCGGATCGCCCAGACGATCAGGCTCTGTCCCCGGCGCATGTCGCCGCAGGCGAAGATGCCCTCCTGGCTGGTGACATAGGCGCTGGTGTCGGCCTTCACATTGCCGCGGGGATCGAGATCGACGTCCGCCTGTTCGATCAGGCCCGCCGTGTTCGGGCCGATGAAGCCCATCGCCAGCAGGACGAGGTCGGCCTTCAGGGTGAACGCGCTGCCCGGCACTTCCTGCATCTTGCCGTCGATCCACTCGACCCGCACGCATTCGAGCGCGGTGAGCTGGCCGTTGGTGCCGATCGCGCGCTTGGTGACCACGGCCCAGTCGCGCTCGCAGCCCTCTTCATGGCTCGACGAGGTGCGCAGCTTGAGCGGCCAGTTCGGCCAGGACAATGCCTTGGCTTCCTTCTCGGGCGGCTTGGGCATGATCTCGAGTTGGGTGACCGAGGCGGCCCCCTGGCGGTTCGACGTGCCGACGCAGTCGGAGCCGGTATCGCCGCCGCCGATCACGACGACATGCTTGCCGGTCGCGGTCAGCGAGCCGCGCGGCGCGGCGCGGACCTCGTCGTCGCCGGCGACCCGCTTGTTCTGCTGGGTCAGGAACTCCATCGCATAGCGCACGCCCGCGAGCTCGAAGCCCGGGATTTCCAGCGGACGCGGCTTCTCGGCGCCACCCGACAGCACCACCGCGTCGAAATTCGCCCGAAGCGAGTCGAGAGACACCTGGACGCCGACCTCGGTCGAGGCGCGCAAGGTCACCCCTTCCGCCTCGAGCTGGACCAGCCGGCGGTTGATAAGATGCTTTTCCATCTTGAAGTCCGGGATGCCGTAGCGGAGCAGGCCGCCCATCCGGTCGTTCTTCTCGAACAGGGTGACGCTATGGCCGGCACGGGCGAGCTGCTGGGCGCAGGCGAGGCCCGCCGGGCCAGATCCCACCACTGCGACCGACTTGCCGGTCCTGCGCGCCGCAGGCTGCGGCACGATCCACCCTTCCTGCCATCCCCGATCGACGATCGCGCATTCGATCGACTTGATGGTGACGGGGGTGTCCTCGATGTTCAGCGTGCAGGCGGCCTCGCACGGGGCGGGGCAGACGCGGCCGGTGAACTCCGGAAAATTGTTCGTCGAGTGAAGGACTTCGAGTGCGTTCTTCCAATCGGCCTCGAAGACGAGATGGTTCCAGTCCGGGATGATGTTGTTCACCGGACAGCCATTGTGGCAGAAGGGAATGCCGCAGTTCATGCAGCGCGACGCCTGGTCGCGCAGGTCCCTGTCCGCCAAGGGAACGACGAACTCGTTCCAGTTCTTCAGACGCTCGGCCGGCTTCGCATAGCCGCGGTCCTTGCGCTCGATCTCGAGAAATCCGGTAGCCTTGCCCACGTCTTATTCTCCGGTCATTCGGCGGCGACGGTAGCGGCGGCGAGGCGCTCGGCCTCCAACTGCTGCAACGCGCGGCGATAGTCACGCGGCATCACCTTCACGAAACGCGTCAGGGTGGTCTGCCAATCGTCGAGCAGCGCGCCTGCCTGGGCGCTGCCGGTGTGGAGATGATGCCGTTCGAGCAGGATCCGCAGCCGCTCGGCATCATGGCGAAGCATGTCGCCCATGCCATAGTCGTGGACGCTGGCGGCGCGCTGGTGCGGGCGGCCTTCCTCGACATCGTTCGCGACGGCCGGATCGATCGGCTCGACATCGACCATCGCCAGGTTGCAGCGCTCGCGGAACAGCCCATCCTCGTCGAGCACATAGGCGATGCCGCCCGACATGCCCGCCGCGAAGTTGCGGCCGGTCCGGCCGAGCACCGCGACGACGCCGCCGGTCATATATTCGCAACCATGGTCGCCCGTGCCTTCGACCACCGCGATCGCGCCCGAATTGCGAACCGCGAAGCGCTCTCCTGCCACGCCCTGGAAATAGGCCTCGCCCGCGATCGCGCCGTAAAGCACGGTGTTGCCGACGATGATGTTCTCCAGCGGGTCGCGGCTGACATGGCCGGGCTGGCGGACGATCACCCGACCGCCCGACAGGCCCTTGCCGACATAGTCGTTGCCGTCGCCGGTCAGCTCGAGCGTCACCCCGTGCGCCAGGAAGGCGCCGAAGCTCTGTCCCGCGACGCCGGTGAGGCGGACGAGGATGCTGTTCTCGGGCAGGCCGGCATGGCCATAGCGGCGCGCCACCTCGCCCGACAGCATCGCGCCGACGGTGCGGTTGACGTTGAACACCGGCCGCTCGATCACCACCGGCTCTCCACGGTCGAGCGCAGGCACGGCGGCGGCGATCAGATGATTGTCGAGCGCGGCGTCGAGGCCGTGGTCCTGGAAGCTCGAATGGTGGAGCGTGTTGCCCATTGCCGGCGCCGCCTGGTGGAGCAGACGGCCGAGATCGACGCCATGCGCCTTCCAGTGGTCGAGCGCCTGGCGCATGTCGAGCCGGTCGACGCGGCCGACCATCTGCTCGATCGTGCGGAAGCCCATCTCCGCCATGATCTGGCGCAGTTCCTCGGCGACGAAGAAGAAATAGTTGATCACGTGCTCGGGCTGGCCGGTGAAGCGCGCACGCAGCACCGGATCCTGGGTCGCGACCCCGACCGGGCAGGTGTTCAGATGGCATTTTCGCATCATGATGCAGCCGGCGGCGATCAGCGGAGCAGTGGCGAAGCCGAACTCGTCGGCGCCGAGCAGCGCGCCGATCGCGACGTCGCGGCCGGTGCGGATGCCACCGTCGACCTGCACCGCGATGCGGCTCCTGAGACCGTTGAGCAGCAGGGTCTGCTGGGTCTCGGCGAGACCGATTTCCCACGGGCTGCCGGCATGGGTCAGCGAGGTAAGCGGTGAGGCACCGGTCCCGCCCTCGTAGCCCGAGATGGTGACATGGTCGGCCCGCGCCTTGGAGACGCCGGCTGCGACGGTGCCGACGCCGACCTCGGAGACGAGCTTGACCGAGATGCGCGCCTGCGTGTTGACGTTCTTCAGGTCGTGGATCAGCTGCGCCAGATCCTCGATCGAGTAGATGTCATGGTGCGGCGGCGGCGAGATCAAGCCGACGCCCGGGGTCGAATGGCGTACCTTGGCGATGTTCTTGTCGACCTTGTCGCCGGGGAGCTGGCCGCCTTCGCCCGGCTTCGCGCCCTGCGCCATCTTGATCTGGATGTCGTCGGCGTTGACCAGATATTCGGCGGTGACACCGAACCGGCCCGAGGCGACCTGCTTGATCGCCGAGCGCATCGAATCGCCGTTGGGCAGCGGCGTGAAGCGATCGGCTTCCTCGCCGCCCTCGCCGGTGTTCGACCGGCCGCCGATCCGGTTCATCGCCACCGCGAGGGTGGTGTGCGCCTCACGCGAGATCGAGCCGAAGCTCATCGCGCCTGTGGCGAAGCGCCTGACGATTTCGGACGCCGGCTCGACCTCGTCGATCGACAGCGGCCGATCGGCCTGCTTCAGCTGCATCAGCCCGCGGATCGTCAGCAGGCGGGCGTTCTGATCGTTGATCTGGCGCGCGAAGGCGTCGTAGCGGTCCTTGCTGTTGCCGCGCACGGCATGCTGGAGCGCCGAAACGCTCTCGGGCGTCCAGGCATGCTCCTCGCCGCGGATGCGGTAGCCATAGACGCCGCCGACATCGAGCATGTTGCGATAGATCGGGTTGTCGCCATAGGCGGCGGCATGGCGGCGAACGGTCTCCTCGGCGACCTCGGCCAGGCCGATGCCCTCGATCGTCGTCGCGGTGCCGGTGAAATATTTGTCGACGAACGCCGAGGACAGGCCGATCGCGTCGAAGATCTGGGCGCCGCAATAGCTCTGGTAGGTCGAGATGCCCATCTTGGACATGACCTTCAATATGCCCTTGCCGACCGCCTTGATATAGTTCTTCTGGACTTCGTATGGGCCGAGCGGCATCCCTTGGCGGACCCGTATCTCCTCCAGCGTGTCGAAGGCGAGATAGGGGTTGATCGCCTCGGCGCCATAGCCCGCGAGCACGCAGAAATGGTGGACCTCGCGTGCCTCGCCGCTCTCGACGACGAGACCGGTCTGCATGCGCAGGCCCTGCTTGACGAGATGATGGTGGACGGCGGCGGTGGCGAGTGCCGCGGGCATCGCGATGCGGTCGGCGCTCTGCGCGCGATCGGACAGGATCAGGATGTTCTTGTCGGCCAGCACGGCCTCGGTCGCCGCCCAGCACATCTCCTTGAGCGCCATGGCGAGGCCGTCGGCACCGGTCGCCGCCTCCCAGGTGATGTCGATCGTCTCGGTGCGGAAGGCGCCGTCGAGCTGTTCCTCGGCCGAGCGGATGCGGACGAGGTCGCGGTTGGTGAGGATCGGCTGGTCGACCTCGAGCCGCTTGTGGGTACCCGCCTGGCGGCCGAGCAGGTTGGGGCGCGGGCCGATCATCGACACCAGCGACATCACCAGCTCCTCGCGGATCGGGTCGATCGGGGGGTTGGTGACCTGGGCGAAGTTCTGCTTGAAATAATCGTAGAGCAGGCGCGGTCGGCCCGACAGCACCGCGATCGGCGTGTCGGTCCCCATCGATCCGATCGGGTCCTCGCCGGTTCGGGCCATCGGTTCGAGGAAGCGCGCGATATCCTCCTGCGAATAGCCGAAGGCCTGCTGGCGATCGAGCTGGGCCTGCGGATCGTTGGGCAGGGCGGGGACGGTGCTGGCGTCGTCGGCCGCGAGCGCCTCGAGGTCCTTGAGCTTATACTGGTTGGACTCGAGCCACTTCGCATAGGGCGCGGCGGCCGCGAGGCTGGCCTTGATCTCCTCGTCCTCGATGATCCGGCCCTGCTCCATGTCGATGAGCAGCATCTTGCCCGGCTGGAGGCGCCACTTGCGGACGATATTCTCCTCGGGCACCGGCAACACGCCCGACTCCGAGGCCATGATCACATGGTCGTCGTCGGTGACGAGGAAGCGCGCCGGGCGCAGGCCGTTGCGGTCGAGCGTCGCGCCGATCTGGCGGCCGTCGGTGAAGGCGACGGCGGCGGGGCCGTCCCACGGCTCCATCAACGCGGCGTGATATTCGTAGAAGGCCTTCTGCGCCGGGTTCATCAGCGGATTGCCGGCCCAGGCCTCGGGAATCAGCATCATCACCGCGTGCGCCAGCGAATAGCCGCCGGCGACGAGCAGCTCGAGCGCGTTGTCGAGGCAGGCGGTGTCCGACTGGCCGTGCGGGATGATCGGCCAGATCTTGTCGAGATCGGCGCCGAGCAGCTCGGATTCCATCGTCCGGCGACGCGCGTTCATCCAGTTGACGTTGCCGCGCACCGTGTTGATCTCGCCATTATGGGCGATGAAGCGGTAGGGGTGCGCCAGCTTCCAGCTCGGGAAGGTGTTGGTCGAGAAGCGCTGGTGGACGAGCGCGAGTGCCGAGGTGGTCAGCGGATCGCCGAGGTCGGTGTAGAAGCTGCCGACCTGGCCCGCGAGCAGCAGGCCCTTGTAGACCAGCGTACGGCTGGAAAAGGACGGCATGTAGAGCTCGCTCAAGCCGGGCAGGTCATGCTTCGCGGCGAGTGCGGCCAGCGGGTTCTGGGTCTGCTTGCGGATGACGAGCAGCTTGCGCTCGAATGCGTCCTGGTCGGCGCAATCCCCGCCGCGGCCGATGATCGCCTGACGGATGACCGGCATCTCGTCGAGCACCGCCTCGCCGAGGCCGGTGGTGTCGACCGGCACGTCGCGCCAGCCGATCAGCGTCTGGCCCTCCTTGGCGATGAACTTCTCGAAACTGCCGACGGCGAGGTCGCGCGCGGCGGCATCGCGCGGCAGGAAGCACATGGCGACGCCATAGTCGCCGGGGGCAGGGAGCGTCACGCCGATGCCGGTAGCCCAGGCGCGCAGCAGGGCGTCGGGGATCTGGATGAGGATGCCGGCGCCGTCGCCCAGCAGCGGATCGGCGCCCACCGCGCCGCGATGGTCGATCTTGAGCAGTATCTCGAGGCCGCGCTGAACGATCGCGTTGGATTTCTCGCCACGGATGTTGGCGATGAAGCCGACACCGCAGGCATCATGCTCGTTGCGACTGTCGTAAAGTCCCTGATTCTGCGGATAGGCCATCCGGCGCTTTGCTCCCCTGCGGCCCGGCTGTGCGGGGCATTTCGGTCACGGCCTATACAGCGAAGGCCCGGCGAGTGAAGCCTTCAAAAACAGCGGTGGCCGCAACCTAATCTTTCAGAGAGGCTGATCGGCGGGAAAATTTCCCGCTTTTCCGGGCATATGCGCCACAAATGGAGCGAGACCTTTCATGGCCATCCGTATAGCCACGCATCCGTATAGTCCACAATGTCGACGCTGGCCGCCGCCACCTAGCACGGGGCCGGACGGACGATGGAGGTGGCGATGAAGAACATCCTTGTGCTGATTCATGACGACGAGGGTCAGGAGGCGCGGTTCCAGGCGGCGCTGGACGTGACCCGCGCTCTGGAAGGACACCTGACCTGCATCGACGTCGTCCTCCTGCCGGAGACGCCTGCCGAATTGTGGGACGGTGGCGCCGGAAGCGCGATGGTGCTGGCCGAGGAACGGAGCAGGGAGGCCGCGAACCGCGTGGCGCTCGAGCAGCGCCTGGCCAAGGAGGATGTCTCCTGGAACTGGCTAGACATGACGGGCGAACCGGTCCGTTGCCTGCGCGACGCCTCGGCGATCGCCGACCTAATCGTCGTCGACCGCGATCCGCACGGCGCCGCCGCCGGGCTGGTGCTCGAGAGCGGCGCGCCCGTTCTCGCGGTGTCCGACCCGACCCGTGGAGTCGATGTGAACGGTCGCGTGCTGGTGGCGTGGGACGGATCGCCGGAAGCCGAGGCGGCGCTCCGGGCGGCGGTCCCGCTTCTGAAACTGGCCGAGCATGTCATGATCCTGCAGGTCG
Source organism: Sphingomonas sp. Root720 (assembly GCF_001428605.1). Lineage (GTDB taxonomy): Bacteria > Pseudomonadota > Alphaproteobacteria > Sphingomonadales > Sphingomonadaceae > Rhizorhabdus. The sequence goes on along the minus strand of NZ_LMID01000011.1, from coordinate 165,179 downwards.
ACGACGGGTCGATCCGCGTTCCGGCGGGCGAGGCGGCGAGCTTCCTGTCGCGGCACGGCATTCATCCGCTCGTCATCCTCGAAACGGCGGCGCAGGGAGAGGCGGCGCAAATCATCCTCGCCGCGATCGGCGAACGCCGCGCCGATTATCTGGTCATGGGCGGCTTCGGCCGGTCTCGACTTATGGAAGCGCTGTTCGGCGGGGTTTCGCGCGGTCTGCTGTCGAAAAGCCCGGTGCCGCTTCTAATGGCGCATTGACGCCCGCCCGGTGCCGGCGACGTCGCGTGATCGGGAAAAGCGATCACCGTAGACGAATCGATCCGTTTTACGGGCCCCTGTCGATTGACCTAACCCTGTCTTACGCCCCCGTTATGAATAATGACTCGCGTGGAAGGAGGGATCGACATGTCCGACAATTCGCAGGATGCCGGCAAATGCCCGGTGACCCATCTGACGACCGCCTTTGGCGCTCCCGTCGTCGACAACCAGAACAGCCTCAGCGCCGGTCCGCGCGGTCCACTGCTGATGCAGGATGTGTGGCTGCTGGAGAAGCTGGCCAATCTCAACCGCGAGGTCATTCCCGAGCGGCGCATGCACGCCAAGGGATCGGGCGCCTTCGGTACCTTCACCGTCACCAACGACATCAGCCGCTACACCCGCGCGAAGATCTTCGCTCAGGTCGGCAAGACGACCGAGATGTTCGCGCGCTTCACCACCGTCGCCGGTGAGCGCGGCGCGGCCGATGCCGAGCGCGACATCCGCGGCTTCGCACTGAAATTCTACACCGAGGAAGGCAATTGGGACATGGTCGGCAATAATACGCCGGTCTTCTTCCTGCGCGATTCCCGCAAATTCCCGGACCTCAACAAGGCGGTGAAGCGCGACCCGCGCACCAACATGCGCTCGGCCACCAACAACTGGGACTTCTGGACGCTGCTGCCCGAGGCGCTTCACCAGGTGACGATCGTAATGTCGGACCGCGGCATCCCGAAGAGCTATCGCCACATGCACGGCTTCGGATCGCACACCTACAGTTTCTACAACGACGCGGGCGAGCGCTTCTGGGTCAAGTTCCACTTCAAGACCAGGCAGGGGATCGAGAACCTGACCGACGCCGAGGCGGCGGCCGTCGTCGCCGGGGATCGCGAGAGCAACCAGCGCGATCTCTACGAGGCGATCGAGCGCGGCGATTTCCCAAAATGGACGATGTACATCCAGGTTATGCCGGAAAAGGACGCCGAAACCTATCATGTCCATCCGTTCGACCTCACCAAGGTCTGGTACAAGTCGGACTATCCGCTGATCGAGGTGGGCGAGTTCGAGCTCAACCGCAATCCGGAGAACTTCTTCCAGGACGTCGAACAAAGCGCGTTCGCGCCGTCGAACCTCGTCCCCGGCATCGGCGTCTCGCCCGACAAGATGCTCCAGTCGCGGCTGTTTGCCTATTCGGACGCGCAGCGCTACCGGCTCGGCGTCAACCACCACCAGATCCCGGTCAATGCCCCGCGTTGCCCGGTGTTCAGCAACCACCGCGACGGCCAGGGCCGGGTCGACGGCAATTATGGCGGCCTGCCGCACTATCAGCCGAACAGCTTCGGGCAGTGGGTCGACCAGCCCGACTTCCGCGAACCGCCGCTGAAGATCGACGGCAATGCCGATTTCTGGAACTTCCGCGAGGATGACGACGATTATTTCACCCAGCCGCGCAAGCTGTTCCAGTTGATGACCCCGGCCCAGCAGCAGGTGCTGTTCGACAACACCGCCCGCGCGATGGGCGACGCGCCCGCCTTCATCAAGCAGCGGCACATCGACAACTGCACCCGGTGCGACCCGGCCTATGGCGCGGGGGTGGCCCAGGCGCTCGGCATGTCGGTGAAGGCGCCGTCAGACCTGCCCGCCGAGCCTGAACTAGCCGACTGAGCCGCGCCGCATTCGGCGTGGAACAAGGGGGAGGGAAGCGGAGGCTTTCCTCCCTCTTTCATATGTCGCTACGGTCGACGGACCGGGGCCGCCGGCTCAGGCGAAGTCGAACTGGTCGATCGACGTCGCTGTCGTATCGAAGGCGGCGACGATGCCGGTGATCGGATCGGCCGATCCCGACGCGTTGTCGAACAGATAGGCGGTGTCATCGCGCAGCGGCGGCTTCAACGGTCCAAGGATACCTGGTCCAGCGGTCGCCTTGTATCTATGCCCGTGCTGGCATCGGATTGCGGCGCCGGCGGGGAAGCGCCGCGGTCGCGGTAGGACGGTAGGTCGACGGCGCCCTTGGGGGTCGGCTTCGCCTCGAGCTTCGCTATGAGCCTCTTCATCTGGACGATCTCACGGATCTGGGCGTCGATGATACCGTCGGCCAAGCGCCGCACCTCGGGATCCCGGATATGCGCCCGCTCGCTCGTCATGATCGCGATCGAGTGATGCGGGATCATCGCCTTCATATAAGAGATATCGTCGACGGTAGCCTGGCTGCGGACGAGCCACAATGCAATCGAGAGGGCTGCGCCGCTCATGATCAGGATCGCGATGTTGAGCCGGAGATTGCGATACATGCCCCACATGAAGCCCAGCATGAGGGCAGCCATAGCGGCGCCCATGACGACCGCCATCCACATTCGCGTCTGGCTATATTCGACGTGGCTCCAGGCATAGGTGTTCAGATACATGAGGCCGAACATCACGATCGTCGAAGCGGCAACCATGAAGGCGAAGCGGGAATAGCTCATGCTCGTCCTCCGACCATCCTGATCGTTGCGGCGCGGATCCATGGTTCATCCTCCTGTCCATTCCGGACGATGGCCGATGACGGCGCGCGGCCGGGAAGCGAAGCGCCGGCTCCGCCTATCTGACAAACCGCTTTGCGAGCCCCCCGTTCCGGGAAAAATGTCGCTTTGCGATGGTATCCGTCTCGCTAAGACGAGCCGGGTGGCGGCTGGATCTCGCGGCGGTGGTGGGAAGCGGGCTGGCTGACACCGATCTGTAGCTGGCGCGTTGAGCGGGCACGGATTATCGTGATCGTTAAACATGAAGCCGCGATGCGGTGGGGAGCGCATATGGCGGACGACGTTCAGGGCAGGGGGTGGGCCATCGCCCGCGACAATCTCGAACATGTAGCGCTCTATCGCTGGTGGCGGAGTTCGGTCGTCGGCAAGATCGACCATCAGGCGATCATCGAGAGGATCGTCGATGAAAGCGGCTGGTCGCCGCGCTACCTGTTCATGACGATGATGTCGGCCGGGATCGCCGTGCTGGGCCTCCTCCTGTCGTCGCCGGCGGTCGTGATCGGGGCGATGCTGATCTCGCCGCTGATGAGCCCGATTCTCGGTCTCGGCTTCAGTCTCGCCCTGTTCGACTTCGCCGAGATGCGTCGCGCGCTGATCGCGCTGGCGGCGGGATCGGCCTGTGCCATCGCTTTCACGGCGCTGATCGTGGCGCTCTCGCCGCTTCAAGCGCCAACCTCGGAAATCATCGCCCGGACGCGGCCCAATCTGTTCGATTTGGCGGTCGCGCTGTTCGCGGCGCTCGCCGGCACCTTCGCGATCATTCGGGGCCGTGGCGACACGGTGGTCGGTGTCGCGATCGCGACGGCCTTGATGCCGCCGCTCGCTGTCGTGGGCTATGGCCTCGCGACCTGGAACCTGCCGGTTCTGGCGGGCGCCTTCGCCCTGTTCGTGACCAACTTCGTGACGATCGCGCTGTCGGCCACCGTCATGGCGCGTCTCTACGGCTTCGGACATTTCCTCTCGAGCCAGCAGAGCTGGGCGCAGACCATCGTGCTGACCCTGGTCTTCATCGTCATGGCGGTGCCCCTTGGCTTATCGCTCAAACAGATCGCGACCGAGGCGGTGACGGTGACGCAGGTTCGCTCGTTCCTCTCCGATCGCTTCGGCGCGCGCGCGCGTGTTACCCAGCTCGACGTCGATTTCGCATCCCAACCGATCCTGGTCCGTTCGGTCGTGATCACGCCGCGTGTCGGCATGCAGCCTACGCTCGCGTTGCAGGCCGCGCTTGAAAAGCGCCTCGGTCAATCCGTTCGCCTGCAGCTCGACCAGGTGCTTCTGGAGGCTGGCGCCGGACCCATCGATGCCCAGCGCGAGGAGTTGCGGCAGGCCGGCGCCGCCGCCGCCGAGCAAACGGCGCGGATCGGCATATTGGCGCGGATGCTGGGCCTCGCCGCGGGCGTAGCGCCCGAGGCGGTCACCATCGATCGGGATCACAGGCGTGCGACCGTGATCGCGGCGCCATTGCCGGGCGCGACCGTCGCCACCTATCGCGCGCTGGAGCTTCGCGCGCAGCAGGATGTCGACGACTGGGCGATCACGATCACGCCGCCGCAGGGCCCACTGCCGCCCATCGCTTTCGCCGACAATGTCGACACGCTCGATATACCGGCTCGCGAGGCCGTGTTGACATCGGCCTGGGCGGCGCGACGCTGGAACATCCGCTCGCTTTCGGTACCGGGCCTTCCCGAAACCGCGCCGGAGAATCCGATCCTGTCGCAGCGGCGCGCCCTGGTCATCGCGCAGCTATTGCGTAGCCAGGGTGTCGAAGCCACGACGGCGCCGGCTTCCGGCCAGTCCTTCCGCCTGACCGCCGCCCCATCGGCGGCCGTGCCATGATCGACGACGCATTGAAGCCGCTTCGGTACCGCGCCGATCCCGCGCATATCGGCCGGTTTCCCGGCCATCGCGTGCCGAACGACTCCATGTCGAAGACCGTATGACGCCCGCCGCGCTGAGCGCGTTGATCCTCGGGATCACCCTCGTCCTGTTCGTCAGCGAGAAGGTGCGGCACGATCTCGTCGCGCTGATCGCCCTGTTCGCCTGTCTAGCCGTGGGACTGGTGACGCCGGCCAAGGCCTTTCTCGGCTTTGCCGATCCTGCGGTGCTGGCGGTGGCGGCGGTTCTCGTGGTCGGCCGCGCCGTGGAACTCTCGGGCGTCGCGTCCGCGATGGCGAAGATGATGATTCCGGAGCACGCCGGCTTCGTCTTTCGGCTGACCGCGCTTCTCGCCGTGGCCATGCTGCTGTCGGCCTTCATGAACAATATCGCCGCGCTCGTCATCACCATGCCCATCGCGACCGAGATCGCCCGCGACAGCCGGCTGCCACCGACCGCGACGCTCATGCCGCTCGCTTTCGCGACCATCCTCGGGGGCATGACGACCCTGATCGGCACGCCGGCGAATCTGATCCTGTCGTCGGTGCGGGAAACCGAGATCGGCGCGCCGTTCGGCTTCTTCACGATGACTCCGGTGGGAGTTGCGGTGTCGCTGCTGGGGCTCGTCTATCTGGCGTGGATCGGATGGCGGCTGCTGCCGATCCGGCGCAGCGCGGAGCAGGTCAAGCGCCCGCCGTGGCGCGTGTTCGAACTGACCGTGCCGCTCGCCGAGGGCGGCTGGGACGACCTGCTGGATCGGCTGCGCGGCGCGCGGGCCCGGCTGCTCGCCCAATTTCGCGAAGGGGCGGCTTCCCTCGGCGCCTTGCGTCCGGGTGACCGGTTGCTGGTCATGTCGCGCGCCAACCAATGGACCGTTGCCGAGCGAACCGGTCTCGAGACCGCCGCACAGCTCGCACCGGCGGCCGATGCGGTCACCGCCCGGGTCGCGGTGGCGCACGGCTCGCTATTGATCAATCTCGGCTACGACCAGGTCCGGACCCAGACCGACGACCAGATCGAGGTCGTGGCGGTCGGGCCCCGCGTCGCGCGTGAAAAGCAGCCCCTCGTGCGCATGCGCATCCGAGCGGGAGACCAGCTCTATCTGCGGGGCAGGCCGGACGACCTCGCCCGTTTCATCGCCCGGGCGCGTCTCCTCGAAATCGATCGGCTCGATCCCGTGCCGGTGGCGCCGGCCCGCTCGGCCGCGATCCTCGCGATCTTCGGGATATCGATCGCGGCGATCGTGATCGGTGGACTGTCGCCCGCGATCGCTTTCCTCGGCGCGGCGGCACTTCTGGCGGGGTTGCGCCTGCTGCCGGCGGAGGAGATCTACCGGTCGATTGACTGGACGGTGATCGTCCTGCTGGCCGCCATGATCCCGGTCGGGCAGAGCTTCGACGACAGCGGGGCGGCCGCGATCGCCGCGCAGTGGCTGGGCTCGGTGCTGGCCGACCTGCCGCTCGTCGCCGTGCTGGCCGTGCTGTGCGCCGTCACGATGCTGCTGTCGATCTTCCTCAACAACGTCGCGACCGCCGTGATCATGGGACCACTGGCCATCGACGTCGCGCGCCTCCTCGGCGTCAGCCCGGATGCCGCGCTGCTGGCCGTGCTTATCGGTGCCTCGTCGGACTTCCTGACGCCGATCGGTCACCAGAACAACCTGCTGGTCATGGGACCGGGCGGCTACCGCTTCACGGACTATGCCCGCATGGGCGCAGCCTTGGTCGTGATCGTCGTCGCGACGGCCGCCGTGACGCTGGGTTTTCTCTATCGCTGATGCGGCGGGCTCCATTGCGGCGCGAGGCGCCGCCGTCGCCATCCTGGCCGGGGGCGATCAGAAGGTTTCTTCCAGGTCGAGAGCGCGTTAAGAGGCCATCGAGATTTATGTATTGGTGCGCCGGACCGGTCGGGCGCCGACCGGAGATTAATCCATGATGATCACCGCCGTGGCGTTCCTCTGCGCGCTTCTCGTCACCGCGTTTCTGGCCTTCGGCAAGTTCGCGCGGTCGGAAAGCTGGCGGGCGACGGTAACCCCGCTGGCCTCGATCATCGGTAGCGGCTTCCTGATCTGCGGACCGATCCTGGCCCGGGAATTCGGGCGGGCGGCGATCATCGCCGAGGCGGCGCTGCTTCTGATCGCCTATGGGGCGGGCGCGGTCATCCGGTTCAACATCATCCACGTCGAGAATTATCTGGCCGGCGCGTCCAGGAACGACCGGGTCGTCTGGCTTGCCCGCGCGACGCAGGGGGTGCTCGCGCTGGCCTATGCGATCTCGGTCGCCTATTATCTGAAGCTTCTCGCGGAGTTTCTTCTCAAGCCTATCGGCATCGCTCCCGCCTGGCACGGCCTTGCCTCCAACGGCATCGTCACCCTCATCGTCCTGGCCATAGTGGCGCTTGCCTTCGGCAACGGCCTGCGCCGAGTCGAGCATCTCGCCCACGGCACGGTTTCGCTCAAGATCGGCATCATTGCCGGGCTCCTCGCGGGGCTCGCCTGCTGGTGGCTCACCGGCGCCACGGCCGATCCGCTACCGCCGGCACAGATAGGCTGGGCAAGCATTCCCTTGCTGCTCGGACTCGTCATCACGGTCCAGGGCTTCGAAACGTCGCGCTATCTTGGTCACGCCTATGACCAGCAACTGCGAATACGGACCATGCGCCACGCCCAGTGGATCGCGTCGGCGATCTATCTCGCCTTTCTGGCGCTTCTGACGCCCTTTCTGGGCCGGGCGGCCGAAGCGGAAGGCGTGGCGGGCATCCTCGATATCATGACCATGGTCGCCCCGGCTCTCGGCGTATTCGTCCTGGTCGGAGCGCTTTCGAGCCAGCTCAGCGCAGCGGTGGCGGATTCGATCGGTTCAGGGGGGTTGATGAGCGAAGTCACCCAGCGCAAATTGAGCGTCGAACTGGCGTTCGCCCTGGCCGGGGCGCTTGCGATCGCCGTCGTATGGCTCACCGATCCGTTCGAGGTGGTCGCCATTTCGTCGCGGGCGTTCGCACTTTTTTATGCCCTGCAATGCGCGCTCGCCTTCATCGTCGCGCGAAGAACCGGCGTCGGTACGCCCAGACATTATATCGGCTTCGCGGTGGTGGGGGTGATTTGCCTCGTAGCGACCCTGATTGGCGCGCCGGCGGAGGGATGAGGATGCGCCGGACCCGTCTCACGCCGCGCCGCGCCCGCGCGCTTCTCCGCCGCCACGGTCCCGAGGCCGTGGTCTGGCGCCGCCGGATCGCCATTCTGGGCGGCGCGATCCTGATCGGTCTGATCGCCCTGCTGTTCGCCCGGCTTTCCGACTGGGCGGGGACGCAGTTCCTGGCGATGGCCCAGCGCTGGTGGTGGGCGCCGCTCGTGGTGACGCCCGCCGGCTTTGCCGGCCTGGTCTGGCTGACCCGGTCGCTTGCGCCGACCGCGAGCGGATCGGGGATCCCTCAGGTCATCGCCGCTGCCCGCGATCCTGATCGCGGGATGAAGGAACTCGTCGCCGGCCGGACCGTGTTCGTGAAATTCTTCCTGACGATCGGCGGGCTGCTGGTCGGCGCATCGGTGGGCCGTGAAGGTCCCACGGTCCAGATCGCGGCCTCGATCATGGGCTATGCGCATCGGCTGCTGGCGATTCCGCTGCGCGCCTCGGTCTATATCGCAGGCGGGGCGGCGGGTGTCGCGGCGGCGTTCAATACGCCGCTCGCGGGGGTTGCGTTCGCCATCGAGGAACTCGCGTCGGCCTATGAACAGCGGATGACCTTGCTCGTCATGGCCGCGGTTCTCATCGCCGGCATGGTCAGCCTGGGCCTGGCCGGTGATTATATCTACTTCGGCGTGATGCGGCAGACCTTGGGCGTCCAGCAGGCGCTCATCGCGGCGCCCGTCGCGGGGCTCCTCGGCGGCATGGCCGGCGGGCTGTTCTCGCGGATGATGCTCGGCCTGGCGACGACCAGCTTCGCTCCGCTCGGCTGGTTGCGGGCACGGCCGGTGATCCTGGCCGGCAGCTGCGGCCTGGTCGTCGCGGTGCTGGGCGTGGCGACCGGTCTCACCTGGGGTACGGGCTATCAGGCCGCCAATGCCGTGATCGCCGGATCGGATGTCCCCTTATGGTTCGGGGCAGCGAAATTCGCCGCGACCCTCTCGACCGCCGTCTCCGGGATGCCGGGAGGCATCTTCGCCCCGTCGCTCTCGGTCGGGGCCGGTATCGGGGATATGCTGCGCAGCATTTTCCCCACCTATCCGCCAGGCGCGATCGTTCTCCTCGGCATGGTCGCCTATTTCACCGGAGTCGTCCGGGCGCCGCTGACCGCGGTGATCATCATTTCCGAGACGACCGCCAGCCGCGGGCTGATGATGCCGCTGCTCGCTTCGGCGCTGGTCGCCGATTTCGCGGGCCAACTGGTGTGCAAGGAACGGCTCTACCACGGCCTGTCCCGGCGGTTCGCGCTCGGCGATCCGCCGGACCTGCCGGCCGGCCGCTAGGGTTCGCTCTCGCCGGCGCGGGTCAGGCGTCGTCGCCCGGCTTCGGAATACAGCGGTGACGGGCGAGCAGGCGGGTGCGGATCTCGAGGGCATCGTCGTAGCTGACGCCGATCTCGGCCAGCGCTGTAGCGAATGCCTCGATCTCCTGCTGGCGCGCTGTATCGGACCCAAGGAACTGCGGGCAGACGAATCCCGAATCCAGATCGCCCACCACGCGGACCAGGGCGTCGCGGAAGCTTTCGTCGGTAGATTGCGGCGTGCCGACGATCATCGTCGATGAAAGCACGGACGCGAGCAATACGAGCATTTTGCATCTCTCCTCATCAATTCGCCGTCCCCGCCGATGACGGCCCGCCTTCGCCGTCGTCCCGGACGGGCCCGGGACGATCCACCGTGCCGGCGAGACGGTGGCGCACGATGGCCTCGGGTTGCTCCTCGGCGATGTAGCGGGCGAGCGCTTCGCGTATCTCGCACCGCAGGTCGAACGCTGTCGACGCATCGGCCGCCGTCATCAGGACGCGCAGTTCGAGGCTGTGCGGCTTGGCATCGGTCACCTGAAGATTCCAGAAGCGCCGATCCCACCGCTGGCTGGCTTCGATATAGGTCTTTGCCGCATCCCGGATGCGTTGCACGTCGGCAGAAGGGTCGACATGCAGGAAGACCGAGCCCAGCAACTGCGCGCTTGCGCGCGTCCAGTTCTGAAAGCTTTCCTCGAGAAACTTGCTCACCGGAACGATGAGGCGGCGATCGTCCCAGATCCTGATGGTGACGAAGGTCAGCCGGATATCCTCGATCCGGCCCCATTCGCCGTCGACGATGACGACATCGTCGATCCGTATCGGCTCGGTGAAGGCGAGCTGGATACCGGCGATGAGGTTCTTCAGCGCGGGCTGCGCGGCAGCGCCGACCGCGAGCCCGGCAAGCCCCGCCGACGCCATGAGCGTCACGCCGACGCTGCGGATGCCGGGAATGCTGAGCAGCATCATGCAGATCGTCAGGAAGACAGCGATGAAGATGGCGATGCGGGTCAGGATCGTGACGCGCGTTCGACGTCGTCGTGCCTGGAGATTGTCGGCGACGCTGATGTCGCTGCGCGCGATCGAGATGTCGCGCATCGCGCTTATGATCGCGATCGCGAGCCAGCCCAGCAGGCCGGGCAGGACGAAGCCCGCCGCCTGCTGCCACAACCCCGCCGCCCATCCGCTCAACGCCACGCCGCGCTGGGCGAAGCTCATGGCGACGGCGATCATGATCCATCGGGTCGGGCCGGCGATCCGCGTGATGACCATGTCGTCGGCGCTGCTCGCGGTCCGGCGCGCGAGGCGGCGGATGGCCCCGAGCGCCGCTGCATGCACGGCAAGCGCGATAACGACGGCGACCAGCAGCGCCAGCGCGGCGGCGAGGATCTGCCCCATCGCCGGCGGAAGTCCGATTCGGGCGACGAAGGTCTCGATCATGATAGTGCCCTTTCGTGCGTGTAGCCTTGGGACGGTTGGGCCGTGGCAGATGGCAATTCGTTCGTTCGAACGGCCGGATCCCTCAGTAAGATCGCAGCACGAGATCGCGCAGAAAGACGAAGGCCAGCCCGAAACAGCCGGGAAGGAGCGCCAAGCCGACGAAAAGGAGCAGCGTCCGCATATCCCTGACGCGGCCGCGCTCCATCAGCAGTCCGAGCAACCAGATGAGAGCAGCGCTCGTCGCCAGCAAGGCGATCGCACACAGATAGATCATGTCCTGGCCTTTCTCGCGCGCCGAACGCGCCGGCGCGGTGTGACAAGGTCGCTCACGAAGATACCCGTAAAGCGTTAGAAGCCGACGCCTTCGCGCATCACCTGCTGACGTACGTCGCGTCGCAGCGCCGGACGGCGTTGGACCTCGGCCGTGATGCGGTTGAAGCTCGCCTCATCGAGACCATGCTTGGCCAGGATGGTCGTCATGGCCGTCTGCGCCTGGCGCTGGATCAATGGTCGTTCGGCAGCAGGCGCCGCCTTCAAGCGGCCGTCCGCGACCCGGCGCACGGCGAGGATCTCGAACAGGGCCGAGGCATATTGGTGTATGTCCCGCTGCGAATAGCTGGGGTTGAGAGGGGCGTCTTGCGCCGGGATCGCAGCGGGCCAGACGACTGCTGAAAAAGCGGCTGCCGGGCCGATGAGACATTTGGTCATGGCCATGGCGATGTCTCGGGACGTTTAGCCGGAGATGGTCGAGAACCAACCGCGGTGGCGAGCATGCCATGTCTCAATCGAACCTCCCGAATTGGCCATGCATATATCGTTATGCGATATATGCTCGCATCAGAAAACTGCAATGGCGACATCAGGTTCCGGCAGCACCGCCATTATTGGTCGGTGCGGGGATGCTTGCGTCGATTGGCGGGCATTCACGGCGGTCTGGGATGGTCTTTTCGTCGCATCCCACGATGCGGGCGCCTAGCCGTCGCCGAGGCGATCCAGCAATTCGGTCAGCGTCGAGCGGATGCGGAGGACCTCGCCGCGGTGCGTGGCCGACATTTGCGCCAGTATCGCTTCCGACTGGGCAGTCAGTCCGAGCATGACCCGCCGCCGGTCCTGCGGGGCGGGATGCCGTTCCAGCCACCCCATCGCCGTCATGCGTTCGGCGAGCTCGCTCGCGGTGTGCGGCTGCACGAAGAGCTGATCGGCGAGGTCGCCGATGGTCAGCCTTCGTCCGGGCGCCGCACGGATCGCGAGCAGGCTCTGATGCTGCTGCGGGGTCATGCCGAGAGCCTTGGCAGCCTGCTCGCTGAAATTGAGGAAACGCCTCAGTTCGAAGCGGAAGGCGGCGAGCGTCTCATAATCCACCTGGCTGACGGGGGGATGCTCGTCCTTCTTTCTGGCCATTCGATGCTCCACAGGGTCGCGAGCATCAACGCGTTCCCCGCTCTGCCGTCAAGCGCTTCGGTTCGGCCACCACGCTGCTGACCATCAGGAGCTCGGTCCGTTCCGACCATGGGCCGCCGATGCGGCAATCGGGCACAGGGTCAGGGACGGTCACGATGTCTGAAGGGCGATCGACCCTGGGCGCAAGGCCACGGTTTGCTCCATCTGTCGGGAATGGGCTCCGCCATGCCGGTCGCATGAGGGCGGCCGCAGCCTGGCAGGGAGAGGGGGACACCGTGCCGCCTCATCGGCGAGCTTGCGACGGCTTCAGATCGGCTCGCCTACTGTCTGCGCCGGATCGGGCCGCTCGATGCCGTGCGAGCGGTGGTCCGGCTCCGCGGCGAGCAGCTGTGCCGCCTGCGCCAGGAGCATCGCAGCGTTGAACGGTTTGAGGATGAGCGGTCGCTCGGCGAATGCGGCGGGAAGATGATCGCGCCCGTAGCCAGTGACGAACAGGAACGGGATGTTCCTCTCCGAAAGCGCATCAGCGATCTTGTCGACGAGTTCGCCTTGCAGATTGCCGTCCAGCAGCGCCGCATCGCAGACGACGCCCTCGATCGCGACGAGAGCCTCGGGCTCCGTCGCTGCCGTGGCGACGATCGTGGCACCGGCATCCTCCAGCAGGTTCGCGATCTCCATCGTCACGAGCGGTTCGTCTTCGATCACGATGAAGCGGCTGCCGCGCAGCGCCTCGATCGATATCGACGTCTCCGCGCTCGCCCCATAGCGCGCCGGATCCTCCGCGCCGCTGCGAATCGTCCGCGACCGATGCGGCAAGGTCAGCGTCCAGCCGATACCTTCCACGGCATAGTCCGGTACCGCGCTTCCCCCCTCGGCTTTCAGGCTCCGCTCGATCAGCGCAGTGCCGAACCCCCTGCGGCTCGGCGCCTGCACCGGCGGCCCGCCACGTTCGGTCCAGCGCAGGACCAGCTGATCGTCACTGGCACTCCATATCAGCGAAACCACGCCTTCGGGCATCGAAAGCGCGCCATATTTGTGGGCATTGGTAACCAGTTCGTGGAGGATCATCGCGAGATGCAAGGCGAGTTCCGGCGCGAGGTTGAGATCGAGCCCTTCGATGACCAGCTGCTCGGGGTTGATCGTGCCGATGTCTATTTGCCCATCGATCAGTTCGCGCAGGCCCGCACCCTGCCAGGTCGAGTTGCTCAGCAGGGAGTGGGCGCGTGCCAAGGCATGGATCCGCCCCGTGAAGGTCGGGGCAAAATCGGATGGACCCGAGGAGTGGCGCAGCGTCTGCATCGCGATCGCCTGGACCGACGCCAAGGTGTTCTTCACCCGATGGTTGAGCTCACCGATCAGCAGTTTCTGGGTATCCTCCGCCCGTTTTCGCTCGGTGACGTCCAAAATCTGGACATTGACCGAGACGAGCCGTCCGCGGCCGTCGAGCAGCGCGGAGCAATAGCATTCGCAATCGAGCGATATTCCTTCCGCGGTCCGCATGCGCAGGACCTCCATGGTACGCGGCCGACCGCCACCTATCATGTTCTCGATCATGTCCGCGAAGACGTCCTCGTCCTGCGGATCGAGCCATCCGATCTCGCGAGCCTTGAAGCCGGCGACCTCGGCCGCGCGCCATCCGAACATGCGTTCCGCGCCGTTCCACCAGCCGATGATATGCTGGCCGGCATCCAGTTCGACGATGGCGAGCGGCGAATTGTCGCGATGGGCGTGGAGGCGGGCGAGGGCGGACGCATTGTCGTCTCGCTGACGCGCGAGCTCCTGTCGATACTGGAACAATTCGGCGAAGATGCGCACCTTGTTGCGAAGGATGTTGGCGTTCACCGGCTTCAGGAGATAGTCGACCGCGCCCGCCTCATAGCCTCGGAAACGACGGCCCTCGTCGGTCGCTACGGCAGTCAGGAAGATGATCGGTACCCGACGGGTCCGCTCGGTGCCGCGCATCAGCTCGGCGAGCTCGAACCCGTCCATGACGGGCATTTGGACGTCGAGCAGGGCGAGGGCGACATCGTGGAGCAGCAGGAGCTCCAGCGCTTGCGGGCCCGAACGTGCCTTGATGAGCTCGACACCTTCTTCCTTCAGCAGTGCCTCCAGTGCCGTCAAATTCTCCTCGACATCGTCGACGGCGAGGACCTTCACCGATTCATGCTGCATGACCAATCGCCCCCGTACCGATCAGATTGCGTCGATAGATTTTCTCGCGCTCCTCGAAATCGTCGAAGAGTTCCGAGTAGCGCGAGAAGCGCAGCGATTCCTTCGAGCCAAGACCAAGGAAGCCACCGCGCACGAGCGTGTCGCCGAACAGGCCAAGCGCACGGTCCTGAAGGTCTCGATCGAAATAGATCAGCACGTTGCGGCTTGATACCAGCTGGACTTCCGCAAAGACGTGATCACTCGCGAGATTATGTTCAGCGAACACCGCGCGACGGCGTAACGACTTGTCGAAAACCGCCCCCCCGTAGGCCGCCGTATAATAGTCGGCGAGCGACGTCTTGCCGCCGGCGAGGAGGTGATTTTCCGAAAACTGACGGACGCGATCGAGTTCGTAGACGCCGGCTTCGGCCTTCTGCAGCGCGGCCGGGCTGATGTCGGTGCAATAGAAGATCGTCCGATCTTCCAGGCCCTCCTCGCGGAAAAGGATCGCGAGCGAATAGAACTCCTCGCCATTGGCGCAGCCGGCAATCCATATCTTGAGGGAAGGATAGGTCTTGAGGTGCGGAATGACCTGTTCCCGCAGGGCCCGGAAATAGCCGGGATCGCGGAACATCTCGCTGACCTGTATCGTCAGGAACGACATCAGTTCGGGGAAAAGCTCGGCCTCGCGCAGCAGGCGATGCTGGAGATGGGAGAGGCTGTCGCAGCCGAAGCGCTGTTGCGCGCGGGCCAGGCGCCGGTGAAGCGAGCTGCGCGAATAGCCGCGAAAGTCGTAATGATGGTGTCGCCAGATCGCTTCGAGGAGCAGCTCGAGTTCGAGATCCTCGTGCGCGGCGTAGACGTCGTTCATCGCGGCATCCAGACGCGCGCGAGGCTGAGCAGCTTGTCGACGTCGAGCGGCTTGGCGAGATAATCGTTGGCGCCGGCCTCGAGACATTCCTGCTGGTCGCGCGCCATCGCCTTGGCCGTCAGCGCGATGATCGGAAGCGATGCCCCCCAGGCACGCGATCGGATCTCACGGGTGGCGGTCAGCCCGTCCATCTCCGGCATCATCACGTCCATCAGCACAAGATCGATCGGTTCGGAAAGACCACGCGCCGCATCGTCGAGCGCCTGGAGGGCTTCGCGGCCGTTGCGGGCAATGTGGACGATCGAGCCATGCGGCTCGAAAATGCTGGTCAGCGCATAAACGTTCCGAATATCGTCCTCGACGACGAGAATATGCCGCCCGTCGAGCGCCGCATCGCGGTTGAGCGATTTGACGATCAGCGCCTGCTGGGACTCCGGCAGGTCGGAAACGACCTGATGGAGGAACAGCGTCACCTCATCGAGCAGGCGCTCGGGCGACCTGGCGCCCTTCACGATGATCGACTTGGAGTAGCGGCGCAGCTGCAGCTCCTCGTCATGGCTGAGATCGCGGCCGGTGTAGACGATGACCGGCGGGAAACCGACGGACTCATCGGCGCTCAGCCGCTCCAGCAGGTCGAAGCCGGACGTGTCGGGCAGGTTGAGATCGAGCACCATGCAGTCGAAGGTGTCGCGCCCCAGCATGGCGAAGCATTCGGCCGCCGAATGCGCTTCGACCGTCTCGACGTCGCGCGACGCGAGGAGCAGCTTCACGCTCTCGGCCTGCTGGGCGTCGTCCTCGACGACCAGCACCCGGCGCATCCGCTGGGCCATCCGCGCCTCTAGCCCCTCGAGCATATCGACCAGCGCTTCGCGTTTCACCGGCTTGAACAGATAGCCGATGGCTCCGCTCGACATCGCCGCCTGACTATCGTCATCGACCGAGACGACATGCACCGGAATATGCCGCGTACGTACGTCGCGCTTGATCCGGTCGAGCACCGAGAGGCCGGTATGGTCCGGCAGGTTCATGTCGAGGATGACGGCGTTGGGCACATATTGCCGGGCCATCAGTGCGCCCTCGTCCGCCGTGCCGGCGATCAGATACTGGAAGCCTAGCTCCCGCGCCAGATCGCCAAGGATCCCGGCGAACACCGGATCGTCCTCGACGATCAGGATCACGCGCGCATCGCCGGCGAGCTGCTCGCGATCGTCCGGCGTGGCGACCGTGGCGCGCCCGGGGCGAGGGCTGGAAACG
Organism: Sphingomonas sp. Root720; assembly: GCF_001428605.1. Taxonomy (GTDB): domain Bacteria; phylum Pseudomonadota; class Alphaproteobacteria; order Sphingomonadales; family Sphingomonadaceae; genus Rhizorhabdus. The sequence goes on along the minus strand of NZ_LMID01000011.1, from coordinate 148,929 downwards.
GGTGGCGTCGACCGCGTGGGCCTGGGCCTCTCGCGGATCTCCGGGGACCTTGCGCTGTGGTCGAAATCGACCGGAAGAACGAGGGAGAAGGCGCTGCCGCTGCCTTCGACGCTCTCGACGTCGACGTCGCCGCCGAGCAGGCGGGCGAGTTCGCGGGAGATCGACAGGCCAAGCCCCGTTCCGCCATATTTCCGGCTGATCGTTCCGTCCGCCTGGCGAAAGGCCTCGAAAATCGCCTGCTGCTGATCCGGCGCGATCCCCAGGCCCGTATCGCGAACGACGAAGGCGAGGCGTGCATCAGGCCTGGCTTGGACCTGAATCGACACGGCGCCGGTCTCGGTGAACTTGATCGCGTTGGACAGGAAGTTCTTCAGCACCTGCTCGAGGCGCTGCGGGTCCGTCTCCAGCTCGGCCGGCGCGTCGTCATCGGCGCCGACGGTGAAGGCGAGGCCCTTCGACGCGGCCGAAGGCGCGAACACGGCCTCGAGCTTCTCCAGCATCGCGGCGATGCGGACGGGCCGTATCTGCAGATCGAGCTTGCCGGCCTCGATCTTGGAAATGTCGAGGATATCGTTGATCAGCGTCAGAAGATCGTTGCCGGAGGTCTCGATCGTCTCCGCGTGGCGAACCTGTTCGTCGGACAGGTTGCCGGCGCGGTTTTCCGCCAGAAGCCGCGCCATGATGAGCAGCGAATTGAGCGGCGTACGCAGTTCGTGGCTCATATTGGCGAGAAATTCGGACTTGTACCGGCTCGCCTGTTCCAACTCGCCGGCCTGCGTCTTCAGCGAAACCTGCGCGCGCGTCAGGTTGTCGCGCTGGGCCTCCAACTGGCGGGCCTGCTCTTCCAGCTGCACGTTCGTCTGTTCGAGCTCGCTCTGCTGGGCTTCGAGCCTGGCCTGCGATTCCTGGAGCTGGCGGCTCTGCGTCTCGAGTTCGTCGTTGTTCGCGCGCAGCTCCTCGCTCTGCGTCTGCAGTTCCTCGGCCTGCTGCTGCGTTTCCTCGAGGAGTTCGCGCAGCCGGGCGCGGTACTTTCCCGAGCGGATGGACACGCCGAGCTGACCCGAGATCCGGTCGAGAAGCGCAAGCGCATCCGCACCCGATTTCGCCGTCAGTCCCAGTTCGAGCACGGCGTTTACCGCGCCGTCGGCCCGCGTCACCGCAACCACGATCGACCCGGGTTTCGCCTCCCCCAGGGCCGACCCGTAATAAAGATAGCCGTCGGGCACGTCGCCGAGCAGGAAATGCCGCCGATCGGTCACCGCCTGGCCCAGGAGGCCGTCGCCGGGACGAAACTGCTCGGGCACTTTGGCATCCGCCGGAACGGCATAGGTCGCGTAGCGCCGGAAGCCGTCACCATTGCTGATGAAGAGTGCCCCTGCCTGCGCCTTGAGATAATCCGCGAGGAACCCCAGGGCCTTGTCGGCAAGCGCATCGAGAGGAAGCTCGCCGCTGACGGCATCGGCAAGGCCGACCTGTCCCCGCTGCAACCATTCTTCCCGCCGGATGGCCAGCCGATTGCGGATGAAGAGATAGCCGATGGCTGCAAGCATCCAGCACACGGCGACGCCGAGGCTGCGGTTTACGATCGCGACCTGCGGATCGACGCCCGCGGGCGCCATGGAAAATCCCAGGGTCGTCAACAGCGTCGCCAGCGCGGCCACGACGGGGGGTAGCTGCGAGCGCTGGCCGACATAGGCCAGGACGACCGGAAGGAGATAGGCGACCCAGACCGCGGTGCCGAGCGGGAAGACGAGGTCCGAAGCGAAGGGCAGGGCGAGCAGAAGCGCGAGCGCAGGATAAAGCCAGATGGAGAATTTGGATTGTCCGGTACCGTGCATAGTCTTCCCTGGTTGAAATCTCCACCTGCTCCCTGGAGCGGTCGACGTTGCGACTACAGCGGGATCGCGCCGTTCCATACAGGATAATGAGCGCTTGCCCCGGGAATTATACACAAAAGTGGACTGGGTACATCTGATATATATCGGGATGCGATATAGTTGCGCGAGGGAAGCGCCTGGGGAACAGCGGGGCTACGTACAGCTACGAATGGTGCCGCGCCGCCCCGCGCCTAGGTTTCGGCTTCCGCTGAAGAGGGCCGAGCGATGCGCGAGGAAATCACGGGCCGGTGGCTCCGGACGTTCGATGAGGTCGGACTGGACGACGTCGGGCTCGTCGGCGGAAAAACCGCGGCGCTGGGGGAGTTGCGCCATGCGCTCTCCGAACATGCGGCCGTACCCGACGGCTTCGCCATCACCGCCACCGCGTTTCGCGAGATCATCACGACGAACGGACTGGCCGGCGACATGGCGAAGATTCTCGCCGAGACCGATTGGTCGAACTCCGCGGACGGAGCCGACGCCTCTCGACGGCTGCGCGTGATGGTCGAGGCTGCGGACTGGCCCGACGGACTTTCCGCCGCGGTTGCCGCAGCCTATCGGCGGTTGGGCGGCGGCCGGGCCGTCCCGGTCGCGGTGCGGAGCAGCGCCACCGCCGAGGACCTGCCGGGTGCCTCGTTCGCCGGGCTGCACGACAGCTTCCTCAACATATGCGGCGAGCAACCCCTGGAGGCCGCCGTTCGCCGATGCCTGTCATCGCTGTTCACCGAGCGCGCCATCTCCTACCGCAACACCAAGGGTTTCGCCCATGACAAGGTCGCGCTCTCGGTCGCCGTCCAGCTCATGGTCGACGCGAGCGCGGGCGCCTCGGGGGTGATCTTCACGCTCGACACCGAGAGTGGCTGTCGAGATGTCGTCATGGTGACGGGCGTGCTCGGCCTCGGCGAAACGATCGTCCAAGGCATCGCCGACCCCGATGAGTTCCTTGTTCACAAGACCACCTTCAACAAGGGTTTTCGCGCCGTGTTGCGGCATAGGATCGGTGCGAAGCAGGTGCGGATGGTCCGCGAACGGGGCGGCGTGCGAACGATCAGTCCGCGCCTCGCGGCGCGGCACGCAGCATGCCTCGACGACGCCGAAATCCTTTCTCTCGCCGGCAAGGCGATCGCCATCGAAGCGCATTACAGCCGTCGCGCGGGCAAGGATACGCCGATGGATATCGAATGGGCCAAGGATGGCCGCAGCGGACGCCTTTATATCATCCAGGCACGGCCTGAGACGGTACATGGCGGCGCCGTCGAGGCAGAGGCGCTGCGGTACCGCCTCCAGGGCGATGGTCCGATCATCGCCACCGGTCAGGCCGTCGGCGAGCGCATCGCAGCGGGGACGGTCCGGATCGTACAGGACGCCCATGGTCTCGAAACGGTGCGGCCCGGCGACGTCCTCGTTGCGCAAACCACCTCGCCGGACTGGGAGCCGGTAATGCGGCGCGCGGCGGCGATCGTCACCGAGCATGGCGGCCGCACCTGCCATGCCGCCATCATCGCCCGCGAGCTTGGCATCCCGGCCATCGTCGGCGTGGCCGGTGCGCGCATGAAACTGGCCGATGGAGACATCGTGACGGTGTGCTGCGGCGAGGGCGAAACCGGGCGGATTCGCCAGGGGCGGCTACCTTTCGTGGCCGAGCCGATCGCGATCCGCGGCGATCGGCCCGATCGGCCCAGGATCCTGGTCAACGTCGCCGATCCCGCCAAGGCGTTCCGCACGGCGGCCTTGCCGGTCGACGGCGTCGGCCTTGCGCGGATCGAGTTCATCATCACCCAGTCGATAGGGGTGCATCCGATGGCCCTGGTCGCCCCCGAACGCATCGCCGATGCAGTGGTTCGGCGAAAAATCGCGGCGCTTACCTCCGGATATCGCGATGGTGCGGACTTCTTCGAGCAGCGGCTCGCCGAAGGCGTGGGGGTCATTGCGGCCGCCTTCTATCCCCGGCCGGTCGTCGTCCGCACCTCGGACTTCAAGACCAACGAGTATCGCGCCTTGCTGGGCGGCGCGGATTTCGAAAGGACGGAGGACAACCCGATGATCGGGTTCCGCGGCGCGTCGCGCTACGTACACCCGGACTACGGCCCGGCGTTCGCGCTGGAATGCCGAGCCCTTGCGCGGGTCAGGAACGAGATGGGGCTCGACAATGTCATTGTCATGATTCCGTTTTGCCGGCGCGTTTCGGAAGGCAGGCGCGTGCTGGCGGCGATGGCGGAAAACGGCCTCGTGAGGAGCAGCGTCAATGGCCTGAAGATATATGCCATGGCCGAGATTCCCAGCAACGCGCTTTCGGTGGATGCCTTTGCCGAATTGTTCGACGGTTTCTCGATCGGCTCCAACGACCTCACTCAGCTCACGCTCGGAGTGGATCGGGATTCTGCGATTCTCGCCGCCGATTTCGATGAGCAGGATCCCGCAGTGCTGCGGCTTATCGAGGAGGTCATCGCGGGCGCCCACCGCCACGGTCTCTCCTGTGGCCTGTGCGGGCAGGGGCCGTCCGACAAGCCGGCCTTCGCCGACTGGCTGGTCGCGAAGGGCATCGACAGCATCAGCCTCAATCCGGACAGCGTCCCGGGTTTCCTGGCGCGCGGTTTCGAAGCGGCGGGCTCGGTCCCAATCGAAGCCGCCGAAGCTTCGCAGGCGCCGGCCGCCCGTCTGATCCCCGTGCATCAGTGACATGCGGGACGCTTGCCTCATCCGAAGCATCCACGCGACCTAGTGTTCTGGCATGAGCAAGGCACGCAAATGGCTCTGGCTGTCGCTTGTCCTGGCGGCCCTGCTCGGCGGCTATTTCATCTGGTGGGTCCAGCCGCGCGAACTCGTCCTCACGCGCGCCAGAATCGGCCCGGCTGTCGAACTCGTCTATGCGACGGGCTTCGTGGAGGCCGACCAACCGGTCTCGGTCGCGGCGCGATTGACGGCGCCGGTGGTCAGCGTGCTCGTTGACGAGGGCGACAGGGTTCGCCGCGGACAGCCGCTTGTCATTCTCGACGACGAGGATCAGCGCGGCCTTCTTGCGCAAGCGCGGGCACAGAGCCGCGGCAGCGAACTCGCCGAGCGACGGATCACCACGTTGTTCGCGCAGGGATGGGTCACGCGCGCTGCCCGCGACGAAGCCGTCACTACAGCGGATGCCGCACGCGCCGCCGAGCGGACGGCCCGGGCCCATGTCGGCCAGAACGTCATCCGTGCCGGCATCGCCGGGATGGTGCTCAAGCGAGATGTCGAACCCGGAGAGCTTGCCACGCCATCGCGCGTCCTCATGCTGCTCGGCGATCCGGCGCGCATCCGGGTTACCGCGACGGTCGATGAACGCGACGTGCCGCGTATCCGGGTCGGCCAGCAGGCGCTCATGTCGAGCGACGCCTGGCCCGGTCGCATCCTGCGCGGTCGCGTTCGTGCGCTGACCCCCGGCGGCGACCCGACCCAGCGCGCCTTTCGCGTGCGGCTGGCGCTGGACCAAGCGGCGGCCTTGCCGATGGGGCTCACGCTCGAGGTGAACATCGTCACCGACAGGGTCGAAAGAGCGGTGCTCGTTCCATCGGCCGCCGTCTCGGCGGGTCATATATGGATCGTCGAGGCCGGACGCGCCCATCGTCGGGCGGTCCGGACCGGCCTTGTCGATCGCACGACCACGGAGGCTCGGTCGGGCGTGCGCCCGGGCGACTGGATCGTCGCCGATCCGCCGTCCGATCTGGCCGAGGGCGATCGCGTCCGCGCCGGCGGGGCGACATGACGGGCGTTCGGTGGGGCTTGTTGCTCGACATCGCGCTCAAGCACATCTCGCGCAGGCGTAGGCAGACGCTGGTGGCGGTCAGCGGCGTGGCTGTGGGGGTGGGTTTCTTTCTGGCAGTATCCGCGCTGATGGTCGGGAGCCAGAACGACTTCATACGCCAGCTCATCGACGCGGCGCCGCATATCATCGTGTCCGACGAGCTGCGCAGCCGTCCACCGCAACCCGGCGTCCGCGCCGTGCCTGGCGGCGTGGCGGCGTTGCGCGGCTACAAGGTCCGCACCGAGGTGCGGGGGCTGAAGGGCTGGCCCGCGATCCTCGCGATGGCAAACGCCATCCCGGGGGGCCTTGGCTCGCCCAGTCTGACCGGTGGTATCACGCTGCGGCTGGGTGGTCGCGAGGAAGCCCTTTCGATCGTCGGCGTCGAACCGGATATCGAGAGCAAGATCAGCACGATCGAAGACAATCTGCGCGTCGGCCATCTGCGCGACCTCGAAAGCGTTCAGGGTGGCATCATCGTCGGCGAGGATCTCGCCGAGCGCCTGGGCATCGGCGTCGGCGATATCATCGCCGCCACCTCGGCGTCGGGGGCGACCCGCTCGTTGCGCATCGTCGGCCTGTTCAAGCGGGGCCAGTCGCAGCTTGGGCCATCCTTTGGGTATATGCTGCTGCGCGAGGCACAGTCCCTGCTGGGGCGGCCTTTCATCATCAATCGCATCGGCATCCGTCTTTCCGACCCCTACGAGGCCCAGCAGGTCGCTGCCGGGATCGAAGCGCGGTTCGGGTACAAGGCGGAAAGCTGGCAGGAACGCTCGGCCGACATCCTGTCGCTGCTCGTGACCCGCAACGTGATCATGTACAGCGTCGTCTCGGCGATCCTCCTGGTGGCGAGTTTCGGCATCTACACCGTGGTCTCGAACAGCGTAGCCGACAAGCGGCGCGACATTGCTATCCTGCGCTCGATCGGTTTCTCCGAGCTCGACCTGCAGCTGATCTTCGTCACCGAAGGTCTGATCCTTGCGGTCGTCGGGGTGCTATCAGGGTGGCTGCTCGGTTACGGCCTGATGGCGATCCTGACGTCGCTCAAATTCCCGATCGCCGGCGAAATCGAGCACCTGCCGCTCGACCGGGGCGTGCGCCAATATGCGATCGCCGCCGGAGCCTCGCTGGTGGCCGGCGCAATCGCGGCCTGGCTGCCGGCGCGCAAGGCGGCGCGGGTCGATCCCGTCGATATTCTGCGCGGCGCCGCATGAGCGTGTTGCTCGAAGCCCGGCAGCTGGGGCGGCGGCTGGCCGGAGATCCGCCGGTGGTGCTCGTCTCCGATGTCAGCCTCGCCGTCGAAGCCGGAACCTTTACCGCCATCGTCGGCCCCTCGGGCTGTGGCAAGTCGTCGCTGCTCTACCTCCTCGGCCTGATCGATCGCCCGACGAGCGGAACGCTGCTGCTCGACGGCGGCGACGTGAGTGCGCTCGACGGCGATGCGCGGGCGCGGCTCAGGCTCGAGCGGTTCGGCTTCGTCTTCCAGTTTCATTTTCTGCTGCCCGAGTTCACGGCCCTCGAGAACGTCATGCTTCCGATCCGCCGCCTGGGCCGCCTCGATCATGCCGCGACCGAAGCCCGGGCGCTGTCGCTGTTGGGCAGCCAGGGACTGGAGGGAAAGGCTACAAAGACGTCCGATCGCCTCTCGGGCGGCGAACGACAGCGCGTCGCGATCGCCCGCGCCCTGGCGAACGATCCCGCGCTGATTCTCGGAGACGAGCCGACCGGCAACCTTGACAGTCAGAACAGCGCGCGCGTCGTCCAATCCTTCCGTGCGCTCGCCCATGATCAGGGGCGGGCGGTCGTCTGCGTGACGCACGATCTCGCCGTTGCGGCGGCGGCCGACGTCCGCGTGTCGATGCTCGACGGCAAGATCGTCGCGATCGATCGGACCCCTGCGAGCCGGGCTTGAAGCCCATCGGTTTCCTGCCGCTCCGGCCTTAGGTACAGTTACCAATGGGGCCGCTGACTCTATCGACCTAAGCTGACCACGGACTCGCAATGGAGGCCGTCATGACCAGCCGATCCACGAAGGCCGCTGTCGCGGACCTGCTAGAGGCGGCATCGTCGCTCCTGAAATTCTGGCATTTGCCAATGACCATCGGGGGCCATTGGTTCTGTCTGATGCTGGATGCTGCGGCGACGATGCCGTCCGTCCGGCATACGGCCTGCCATGCGCCGCATGATCAACTCGCCGTCCCGCCGGAGATCGAGGTCGAGAGCGAACAATGGCTGTTCGCCTGATCGTCGGGGAGAAGCGGGAAGATGGCCACATTTTCGACGCGCAGCTCTGCAGATAGCTGGCACCGGCTGCAGCGGCCATGATCGGCCGCCGGCTATATGAGCTTGCCGAAGACATCAGCCGCCCGCTCGGGGTGCGGAAACGCGATCGCCCGACCGACGGCGGGCGACCGCCGGGACCGATGTCGAACGGTCCGCCCGGAGCAGCCGCGCCGTTCTGGAGTATCGCCGGCGACCAACTGATCCACCAGCTCCATGCTTCGGTCGAGGGCCTGTCCAGCACGGAAGCCATGGCGCGCGTGCAATCCCCGTCGCCGCGATACGGACATGTGCCGATCCCGCTGCGCCTGTTTCTCGGTCAGTTCAGGAGCCCTCTTGTCCTCATCCTCGTGGCGGGAGCCATCCTGGCGTTGCTTCTGCGCGAATGGATCGATGCAGCCATCATCCTGGCCATCGTCGTCGGAAGCGCCGTGCTCGGCTTCGTTCAGGAATATCGGGCGTCGCGCGCCATTGCCGAACTTCGTTCGCGGCTCGTGCACCAGGTCCGGGTCGTTCGCGACGGTGTGGAGCAGAAGCTGCCGGCGGAAAAACTGGTGCCTGGCGATATCGTCGCTTTGAAGGCCGGTGATCTGATCGCCGCCGACGGCATCGTCCTCATGGCCAAGGGGCTGTCGGTGGACGAAGCCGCACTATCCGGTGAAGCGTTTCCCGTCGAAAAAAGTCCCGGCGTCGCCGCGCCCGAAGCGGCGCTTTCCGACCGGCGCAATGCCGTTTTCCAGGGCACCTCCATACGCAGCGGCATGGGCAGGATGCTGGTCGCACGGGTCGGTAGAGACACGCTGTTCGGTGCGATCGAAGAGAGACTGGAAAGCGCGGAGCGGTCCACCGAGTTCGCGCGCGGCCTGTCGGCGTTCGGCACGATGCTGGTGCGGATCATGCTCGTCGTCGTGGCGTTGGTGCTGGTCGCGAGCGTGCTGCTGCACCGGCCGATCGTGGAATCGCTGCTGTTCGCGATGGCACTCGCCGTGGCGATCTCGCCCGAGCTTCTGCCAGCGATCGTCAGCGTCACGCTGGCGGCGGGCGCGCGCGAAATGGCGCAGCATGGCGTGCTGGTGCGCCGGCTCGAGGCGATCCAGAATTTCGGCGGTATCGACGTGCTGTGCACCGACAAGACGGGAACGCTCACCAAGGGCGCGATAGCGCTCAGCGCCGCGGTCGACGCGGCGGGTGTTCCCTCGGTCGCCGTCCTTCGGCTGGCGGCGATCAACTCCATCCTGCAGACCGCCATGGAAAGCCCGCTCGACGCAGCAATCCTCGCCGCCGCGCGGGCCGCAAGCGTGGATGTCGGCCAGGCGATCAAGACAGGTGAGATACCCTATGATTTCGTGCGCCGTCGGTTCAGCGTCACCGCCGCGCTTCCCGGCTGCGGCGAAGTGACGATTTGCAAGGGCGCCGTCAACGCGGTGCTGCCGCACTGTACGGCGCTGGCAAGCCCGCAGGGCGCCATTCCGATCGATGACGCTTGCCGTGAACGTCTCGCGCGCTTCGCGGCCGCCAAGGGAGAGGCCGGGTTCCGTCTTCTCGCCGTATCGACGGGCGCCGAGGGATCGGCTCTCCTCGAGGGCTTCCTATTGTTTTCCGACCCACCGAAGCATGGGGTGAAGGCAACGGTCGCGGCTTTGCGACGGCAGGGGATCGCGATCAAGATCATCAGCGGAGACAGCCGCCATGTGAGCCTGCACGTCGCTTCGGCCATTGGCCTTTCCAAGATCATCCTGACGGGGGACGTTCTTGACGGGCTGGACGACGCGGCGCTTGCGGAGCGCGCCGAAGCCACCACCGTTTTCGCCGAGATCGAGCCGCAGCAGAAGGAGCGGATCGTCCGCGCCCTTCAACATGCCGGGCGCGCGGTGGGCTATCTGGGCGACGGCATCAACGACGCGCCGGCGCTACGCGCGGCCGATGTCGGGATTTCGGTGGACAATGCGGTCGACGTGGCGCGGGAGAGCGCGGATATCGTTCTGCTGCGTCCCGATCTCCACATCATCAGGCTGGGAGTCGAGGACGGGCGGCGGATCTTCGCCAACACGTTGAAGTACATCTCGATCACGATCAGCGCGAATTTCGGCAACATGATCAGCATGGCGCTGGCGACGTTGCTGCTGCCCTTCCTGCCGCTGCTGCCGACTCAGATCCTGCTCAACAATTTCCTGTCCGATCTGCCCTCCGTGGCGATCGCCAAGGATGCGGTGGACAAGGAAAGCCTGGCGGAGGCTCAGCATTGGGATGTGCGGGAGATTCGGCGGTTCATGATCTATTTCGGTCTGATCAGCACCTGCTTCGACTTGCTCGGCTTTGCGGTGCTCCGTCTGGTGATGCACGCCGACACACAGGGCTTCCGTACGAGCTGGTTCCTCATCTCGCTGTTGACGGAGATCGTCGTGTTGTTCGTGCTGCGGACACGACGCGCCTTCTACAAGAGTGCCCCTTCGTCCTTGCTGCTCTGGAGCAGTATCTTCATGGCTGGCTTCGCACTGTCGCTGCCTTATGCAGGAAGCCTGGCACGCCTCTTCGAGTTCCGGTCGCTCGAACCGAAAATGCTCCTCGTCTCGCTCGTCGTCGTGGCGCTCTATGCCGTCGTGACGGAAGTCGCGAAACGTCGCTTCTATAGGGGCGACCGGTGATCGCCAGCGATCAGAGCCCGGCGCGGAGAAGGGGCGGCTCCTGGCGGACCTGGTTCCTGGTACTGCTCCTGCTCGCCGCGCTCGGCGGAATCGTCATGCGCTTCGGCGACATTGACAACTTCCTGCGCCTCGCGGAGCAGGCCCGGCCGGCCTGGCTCGCGGTCGCGATACTCTTCCAGCTGTCAACCTATGCCAATGTCGCTTTGGGCTGGCGCGCAGTGCTTGTCCGCGCCGGGACGCCGCGCCCGCTGAGATCGCTGCTGCGCATCGCGATCGCAAAGCTGTTCGCGGATCAGGCGCTCCCCAGCGCCGGCATGGGTGGCAACGTCCTGCTGATCGACCAGCTTGTCGCCATCGGCATTACCCGCGGCAACGCGATGGCGGCGCTACTCATCTCGATGATCGGCTTTTATGCCGCCTATATGGTCTTCGCGCTGGCGGCGCTGTTCCTGCTGTGGCTGCATGGCAAGGCGACGCCGCCGTTGGTTGGCGCGGTCACGGCGTTCCTGATCGTGGCGACAGCCATTCCCTCCCTTGCGATCTGGCTGCGGCATCGCGGCAGCCGGCCGCTTCCACCCCGAATCGAGAATATCGGATTCATCCGAAAGCTTCTCGAGACGGTGTCGCTCGCTCCGGCGCGCCTGCTGCGGGACCGGCATTTGCTGGCGAGAGTCGGACTGTACAACGCCGGCATCTTCCTGGCCGATATCGCGACCCTGGCCGCCTGCCTCCAGGCCTTCGGCCAGCCGGTGGCTTTCGCGACCGCACTCATTGCCCTCATCCTGGCGTCGGTCGCGGTTACATTGGGTCCAATTCCTTTGGGATTGGGCAGCTTCGAACTGGTCTGTACCGCAACGCTCAAGCTGTTGGGCGTACCTATCGAGGCGGCGCTCGCCGGAACGCTGTTGCTGAGGATGCTGACGCTGTGGCTACCGCTCGTTCCCGGGCTCGTCCTCATGCGGCGGACCTTGCTGCACCGGTCCGCGGCGCAGTCCGCGCCTGAACGGTAGCGTCGGACAGGCTCAGGACGTCACCATAAGGTTTCCAATGGCGTGCAACCCGACATACCCAGGGTGTGCTCAGGGAAAATTCTGATCGGCTGATCTTGCCGGGACGATTTTTGCTTTTTCCCGTTCGAGCAGAGTTCGCAAAACCATGATCTTCTCGATGTCGTTTTCGAGCGTGATGGCTTTTTCGAAGCGAGCGATGTTTTCTCTAATTACGAAATTGTTCACGGCTGCGATTCCTCACAGAGCACGGTCAAATCAAAATCCGATTAGTGTGAATCGGAGGAAGTCGATATTGACCCTCGAAACGAAATTATCGTAATTAGGTGTAACTCCTATTAGCAAGAGACATATACTAAATAGTCTCGCGGCTAGATCGCGCTCCCCTAAGCTATGGCCGGAAATACGCCTAGGATCTAATGATAATATTATAAGTAATAATGCTGATACCCGCTCGGATTGTGCCCTGTTATCTGGGCAAATTCGTAAGGAGCGTTATATGGTCACGATAGCTTTGCCACAGGGAGGCAGCGGCCACGACGAAAAATCGCGCTGCCGTCTTGCCACCAACCCGGTAGATTTTTCTCCTTCAAGCGGCGATCACGCGCGGGGAGTCGTACCAAATGACATGCGATCTATCCTCATCGTCGATTATGGCCATGCCGGGCAGGACGTAGGCTTCTGCCAAAAGCTCAAGAAGGATCATCCTGCGAGGCTGGTGATGCTTGCCGATCGACTGGATAGCGAGTGGGTGAAGGCGGCATTGATGCGCGAGAACTCGCTCCACAGAGCAGAAGGCGCCACCTTGGCCTGTGCGCTTCTGTCCGATCGGGAAGTCGAGGTTCTCCGGGAACTCGGCAAGGGGTGCGCCAACAAGACGATCGCCCGTCGCCTCGGAATCAGCGAAGCCACGGTAAAGGTGCACGTGAAGGCGACCCTCCGAAAGCTACAGGTGGCTAACCGCACCCAAGCGGCCATCTGGGCGATGCAGAACGGGCTGTTCGACGCATAGTGCCGAGACCTGCGAACGGCGCTGCATCTCGGCCGTTAGCGAGACGACCGGCCCAGCGTTATTTCATTATGTGCGCTTGCGCAGAAAGGACGATATCTCGGTAGGGGAGCAGTGCGTCATGTCCTTGTCGATCTCCGCAAGCACCTGAAGCTGCAGCCGGTGGTCGCGGGCGGCGCGCAGCGTTGCAAGCATATGCGGCGGAGCGATCATGACGATTGGCACGCCATCCAATGCCTTTCGGCACAGCAGCTTCATGGCCTCCTGTCCGAACCGATCCTCCCGACGTTGATGGAGGTCGGACGCGGAATAGGAGTGGCGGGCGCTGCCGCTGCTCTCGAATGCGCGTCCCGGCGCCGCCGAACCCAGGACATGGCTGGCCGGATTGTCGAGCGCGCTCTCCTCGAGAACTTCCAGTTCGACGGAGACGTCGTTGCCGCCATTGCGCAGCAACCTCATCCGACTGCCATCTACCACGAGTATCAGGGTTCCGTGCGGAAGCAGCATGACATCATCCTTCCTTCTGGGGGTCTGCGTCGTGGAATGGGTGTGAGGGGAACCGTCGGGCATCCTCGAGCAGGCCTATGACCTCCGCGTCGCTTGTCTGGTCGAAGACGGCGTAGTGCGTGCCGACCGCATGGAAGGGTTCCGGCTGGGCGAGGCACACCAACTCGTCACATTCCCCGCGTAGGGCGGCGACACTGTCGGCGGGTGCAACCGGCACCGCGAGAATGATCCTCCTCGCATGCGCCTTGCGCAACGCTTTGAGGGCCGCCTTCACCGTGCCCCCGGTCGCGATCCCGTCGTCAACCAGAATCACCGTCCGTCCATCGACGCGGATCGGTGCGCCGTTGCCGAGATAGACGCGGCGGCGGCGTTCGATCTCCGCGAGCTGCCGCTGCATTTCGGCCCGAATATAGTTGGGACTGGGAGCGAACTGGCGAACGATGTCCTCGTTGAGGACCAGTTGCGGATCGGCGCCATCGACGACCGCGCCGATACCCAGCTCCTCATAACCGGGAGCACCGAGTTTGCGCACGAAGAGCAGGTCCAGTTCGGCATCGAGCGCGCGTGCGACCTCATAGGCGACCGGGACGCCTCCGCGGGGCAGGGCCAGCACGAGCGGATGGGCGGACGCATGACGATCGAGCGCCCGCGCCAGCCGTTGGCCTGCTTCGCGGCGGTCGTGAAAGGTGAAATCGCGTCTGCTCATCGTCCAACCTCCTCGAAATGGCGGGCGAACCAGCCGGTTGCGTGGCGGATCACTTCGTCCAGCGTGCCCGGTTCCTCGAACAAATGGGTCGCACCCGGAACGATCACCAGCTGCTTCTCGACACGCAGATGACGCATCGCCACCCGGTTGAGATCGATTACGGGAACATCGCGGCTCCCGACGATGAGCAGCGTCGCCGCCCGGACGCGGGCGAGGGCCTTCGCCCCGGCCAGGTCGGGGCGGCCGCCGCGCGAAACGATGGCCGCGATGTCCGATCCCGCCGTGGATGCCGCGAGCAGCGCGGCGCCGGCGCCCGTGCTGGCACCGAAGTAGCCGATGGGAAGCCGCCTGAGTTCCGGGACGAGCCGCACCCATGTTGCCGCGCCCGACAGGCGCGAAGCCAGCAGCGGAATATCGAAGACCTTGGTGCGATCCTGCTCCTCGTCCGGCGTCAGCAGATCGATCAGCAGGGTGGCGAGCCCCGCCTCGCGAAGTCCGCTCGCGACATGGTTGTTGCGCGGGCTCAGGCGCCCGCTGCCGCTGCCATGCGCGAAGATGACGAGTCCCTTGGGCGATGTGGGGATGCCCAGCAATCCGTGCAATCCGTCAGGTCGGATCGTGACGGCAAGAGGCTTGCCGCCCACAAGCAGATCCGTCGTCATAGCCCGAACGGCCAGGTTTCCGGCGCACCGTGCGGCCGTTCGTGGCCGAGCGGCGTAACGGCGGTCGTCTGATCGAACCAGACCCAGGCGTCGAACTGTTCGGCGAGGACCGCCTCGAAATAATGGCTGAGCAGTTCGGACTCGGGGCGGTAGACGACGCCGATCGCCCGCTCTAGCAGCGGCCTGCGAAGCATGTCCGCCAACGCCCGCCGGTCGTTCCCGCGCCAATCGGTCAGCGTGCGGGCGAGGCCGACGCGTCGGAAGGCATGCTCGTAACTGTCGGGCCGTGCGGGACGGACCGTCATGATCCTCATGTCGGCGCCCCAATCGTCCGCCGCGGCTACCGTGCCGGTATCGGTGCCGAAGCCGATCAGCACAGCATCGTCGCCATGGGCCATGCGACAGAGCTCGCCGATGTTGAACTGGCCCTGCCAGCCCATCGAGGTCGCGGCGGCGTTGCCGACGTGGCTGTTGTGGGCCCAGACCACCGCCTTGGCGCCGTCACCGCGATGCGCGAGCAGCGCCTGCAGCGTTTCGAACATGTGGCGGTCGCGCAGATTCCAGCTCTCGGTGGAGCTCTGGTACATCGCTCGATAGTAACGCTCTGCTGCGCGAACGATCCGGGCATTCTGGACCGCGTCGAACCAGCGTTCGCCATCGCCGCCGATATAGTCGAGACGGCCGGCGAGAAGTTCGCGAAGCTGTGCGACCGCGCGATCCTCGCAACTATGACGACCGCCGCGGACGACCGCGTGGCCGTAATGTGCCGGTTCGTCCTGCCAAGGGGTGAGGCAGCCGTAGCGCTTGCGGGCGATGGCAGCCTCCGCCGGATCGACGGTATCGAGATAGGCCAGCACCGCGTGCATCGATTCGCCGAGGCTGTAGACGTCGAGCCCATGGAACGACGCGCGGCGGTCCTCGGGCAGGCCGGCATTGTGACGGTGCAGCCAGTCGCCGAATTCGAGTACCTCGATGTTGCGCCACATCCAGGTCGGGAAGCGCGCGAACGCATCGCCGCGCTGCGGGCGGGGCGCCTGATGCCGGACATAATCGTCGATGCGGGCGGCATCGGGCCAATCGGCTTCCACAGCGACGATGTTGAATCCATGGCGTTCGACCAGCCGGCGGGTGATCGCGGCGCGGGCTCGGTAGAACTCGGACGTGCCATGCGTGGCCTCGCCCAGCAGAACGACTCGCGCATCGCCGAAACGGTCGAAGAAGGCGCCGAAATCTTCAGCCCTGGCGGGCGAGGGGAGGGGAATGGCGTGCTGGCGCAGCATCTCCACCAACTCGTCCGAGACTTCCCGCCTGATAGGGTCGTGGGTCGAAAGATCCGGCATTTCGACGCTCCTCTCCGGCTCCTGTCCTTATGTCGAAGATCGAGGGCACGAACCGCCGGCGAGCAGCGCCAGCGGCGCCCGCAATGGCGGGGTCAATTTGCGACGACGATATCGTCGACGACGCGCGTTACGCCTGGTGCGGCCCAGGCCGCCTGTTCGGCGACCCTGCGATCACCCCAAGCCTTCACCCTTCCACCCAGCGTGACCTTGTTGCCGTCGGTGTGAACCGTAACCGCGGCTGCGTCGAAATCGGCCTGACGCTTGATCGCGGCCATGATGCGAGACTTCACGTCGAACGCGCTGGGCGAGGTCCTCACTTCGATCAGATTGTCGACGCCTACGACGCCGTGGACCTTGCCGGCGAACCTGCTGGCTTCGTCGCTCTGATAGTGCCAATCCACGGTGCCCGAGAGCGTTACGTAGCCGTGCTCCACCTTAACCTTGATCTGGTCGTCGGGGACGGACACGCTCCATGCAAATATATCGAGGATGCGCTTCGCGATCTCGTGATCGGGGATCCTCGGGTCGCCTGCGTATCGCACCTTGATGTCTTCGGCGATGGCGCGCACGCCAAAGACTCGCCGCGTGGCCTTTTCGGCGGCCATTTTCTCCGGATAGGTTTTGACGAAGCCGGAAAGCGTCACGACGCCGTCGTAGACCGCGACACCGATGTCCGCGTGATCCAGACTCGGCTCCGATTCGAGCTCCGCGATGACATCATGCTGCAGCTGTGCATCGGTTTTCGTCATGTCCTGGTCCTTTTCGGGAGTAGGGGCGTGGGCTTCGGACGCGTCTGACGGCGAGATCGATGTCCAGGCAGAAGCTTGAGCCGATCGGCGAAGGCCTAGAATCCGCAATGTCCCTAGGTGGTTGGATGCCCTGGCGCCTCATCGGCTATGGTCACGAAATCGCGCGACGGGCGGTCCGAACGTGGCCGATGGGCATCGGCGATCATGCCTGTCGACGATCGACCGCCGATGCCTTGTCGTCATTTCTCGATGGCGATCTTGCGCGTGCGCGCGGGGGCATCCTTGTCCTTGGCCATCGTGACGGACAGCACGCCATCCTTGAATTTGGCCTTGATCGCATCTGGATCCACGTCGCCCGGCAAGGATATTTCCCGGCGGAACGAGCCATAGCGGCGCTCGCTCATCAGATAGCCGTTCTCCTTGTGCTCCTTCTCCTCCTTCTTCTCGCCGGATATCGTCAAGATGCCATCGGCAACGGCGATGTCGACGTCGTCCTGGCTGAGTCCCGGCAATTCGACCGACAGCCGATATTCCTGCTTGCCTTCGGTCAGCTCCAGCGCGGCGACCGGAGCCGTCGGCTGGCCGAAGAACATGCTCCGGGCAGGCCGGCCGAAATCCTCGAACAGGCGGTCGATCTCGTTACGGATCCAGCTTATCGGACTCGCATCGGTCGAGGGAGTCTTGGCGAGCGCCTTGGTCGTGGGAGTCGTGATGTCGTTCATGATGTCTCTCCTGGGGGGCGGGCCAATAACGGCTTCCCGCCCTGATCTTCGCTCTTACGAACGACTCGTGGATCGACGGATGCCGGACGTGAAGCGGGCCCGGTAGCGGAGGGGTTCGGGGCGCCCGGATCGGCAGGTCATGATCGCCTCCATCGAGTCCATCGCAGCCTATGGTCCGCCGGCCGGCGGCCATATCGGTAACTGTACTAAGTCGTCGAGACGATGTGCGTGATGGTCCGGGAATCGGGCGCGCCCGGCATCGCCACGGGGGCCGACAGGCGCACCTCGACCTCGATCGTCTCGCCATGCTCGGGAAAGGAAATGGGGCCGTTTTGCGCGTCGACGCCGTCGAGCCGGATGCTGACTTCGCCGGTCGACAGGCCGTCGGGATTCTCGACCCGAATGTGGAGCGTTCCTGTCGGCCGGGAGAGCGTCGCCTCGAAGGTCCGCCATCCGCGAGGCGGGCATGGCGCAATCTGCAGCTTGCCCGCGACCAGCCGCAGGCCAAGGATCTCCTCGACCGCCAGCCGCCAGGTCCACCCGGCGGCACCGGTATACCAGCTCCAGCCGCCGCGCCCGATGTGGGGTGCGATGCCGGCAACGTCGGCCGCCAGCACATAGGGCTCGGTTCGGAACCGCCTGATATCCTCGGCCGCGCGTGTCCGGCTGATCGGATTGATCCGGTCGAAGACCTCCATCGCCGCATCGCCATCGCCGACCCGCGCGAATGCCATCCCGAGCCAGGCCGCAGCGTGGGTGTATTGGCCGCCATTTTCCCGAATACCGGGCGGATAGGCCTTGATATAGCCGGGATCGCGAGGGGTCGTGTCGAAGGGTGGCCAGAGCAATCGCACCAGGCGATCGTCGTCGCGCATGAGATGGCGCCGGGCAGCGGAAAGCGCGCGCCTGACCCGGTCGGCAGCGCCCGCCCCGGAGAGCGCCGCCCAGGATTGGGCGATGGAGTCGATCATGCATTCGTCATCGGCGGCGGAGCCCCACGGCCGCCCGTCATCGTCGAATGCCCGGATATACCAGTCGCCGTCCCAGCCCGCCGTTTCCACCGCGGCCGCCAGCGCGCGGGAACGGGCGGTCCATGGATCGACCAGGTCGGGCCGCCCCGCCGCGGGGCATAGGCGAACGAAGCCGTCGATCGTCGCGATCAGGAACCAGGCCAGCCAGATGCTCTCGCCCCGGCCCTGCTCGCCGATCCGGTTCATGCCGTCGTTCCAGTCTCCCGCTCCCATCAGGGGAAGACCATGGAGGCCGAGCCGGTGGCCACGGTCGACGGCGCGTTGGCAATGTTCGAACAGCGACCTGCGATGATCGCCGTGATCGAAGCGCGCATATCGATCGCCCTCGTCATCGGCCAGGGGCGGAGCGCTCAGGAAAGGCACCTCTTCGGACAATATGCCGGTGTCGCCCGTCGCCCCGACATAAGTGCTTACGGCGAACGGCAGCCACAACATGTCGTCCGAGCAGCGGGTCCGGACACCGGCGCCGGTGGGCGGATGCCACCAGTGCAGGACATCGCCTTCCTCGAACTGATGGGCGGCCGCCGACAGGATATGGCTCCGCGCCAGGCCGGGCTCGCCATGCAGCAATGCCAGGACGTCCTGAAGCTGGTCGCGAAACCCGAAGGCGCCGCCCGCCTGATAGAAACCGGCGCGCGCGCGCAGGCGCGCACTTATCGCCTGATAAGGAAGCCACCGGTTGACGAGCATGTCGAAAGCCGGATCCGGGGTTCGGACCGTGACGGCGCCGAGACGCGCCGTCCAATCGGATCGGCAGGCCTGCAGGGCAGCCTCCACGGCGGTCCCGTCCCGCCAGCGCTGCAGCAGCGACGCCGCATGGGCCTGATGGTCGCCCTGACCCAGCACGAAGACGACCTCCGCGGTCTCGCCGGGAGGAATGTCGATATGCACCTGGTAGGCCGCGCAGCAATCGTCCGCGGTCGCAAATTGGCATCCGCCCAGATCCCAGTTCACGAGGCCGTCCGGGCGCCGAACGTCCCGTGCCCGCCCGAGGAAATCGGATAGGGAAACACTGAGGCTGTGTGGTGCCTGGCTGGCCGACAAGAACGCCACCCGCGTCGCGAACGCGTCGTTCCACGGGTTCCGCGCCATCAGCGCGTGGGAGCCGGCATCATAATAAGCGACGCGCAACGGAGCAGGTTCGACCGATGCGCCGCCCAGTAGCCATTCCGCATAGAAGGTCGCCGTTATCCGGCGCGATCGCGGCAGAAGATTCTCCAGCCGCAGCCGCACGATCTTGACCGGATCATCGACCGGGACAAAGGCGAGCATCTCCTGGTGGAGCCCTTCGCTCGCGCGTTCCCAGATCGTATAACCGGTCCCGTGGCGAATCCGGCTCGCCGAGCCGGAGCCCGCGGGTTGAGCGGTGGTCGTCCAGAAATGCCCGTTTTCTTCGTCGCGGAGATACAGGATCTCGGCTTGCGGATCGCGGACGGGATCGTTGCTCCATGGCGTCAGCCGGTTCTCGCCGCTGTTGACCGCCCAGCTGAAACCCAGCCCCGCCTCGGTAACCAACGTCCCGAAATCCTTGTTGGCCAGGATGTTCGACCAGGGGGCAGGCGTCACCGCGCCCTCCGGGAGGTGGATGACATAGGCTCCATCATCGGGCGCGAAGCCGCCGATGCCGTTGAACAGCGCCAGATCCGAGAAGCAGGTCAGCTCGCTTGTGGCGAAGGTCTCACCTTCACCGCCCACCGGCTCGAACCGGGGGCTACGCGAAGGCATGCGATCGACCGCCGCCAATTGTGCGCCGAGCGTACCGGCACCTTCCTCGACGATGACGCGCGCCGCGCGTTCGAGTGTGGCGATCCGTCCATGGTCTACCTGGCGGTTTCCGATGAGATGGACGCCCCCGCGCTGTCCCAGCAATTCCTGCGCGTTGCTCGCGCGCAGGACGTCCAGGATATGATCGCGCACCGGCTCGAGATATCCTTCCGCGCCATCATGGGTGGCGACGATGTCGATCGAGACGCCGCGCCGGCGCCACAGCCGCTGTGCGGCAAGCGAAAAGGACAGGAGATCGGTCCTTTCCCCGTCGCCCAAGCGCACGAGCAATATGGGATCGTCCCCCGACACGCCGAGGGACCACAGGTCCTGCCGGCTACCGGTCGGGGCAGCGGACCGATCGAATGCAGGGCGGGCTTCGGAACCGAGGATGTGGGCGAGCAGCAACTGCGCGTTGGGCACATCGTCGGGAGCAAGTCCGATTTCGTGCATCTCGCGCGCCGCATGCGCCGCCGCGTCGATCAGAGCCCAATCCAGCGCCGCCAGCGTCGTATAGCGTTCGGCGATTTCGAGCGCCGCGGTCCGCGATCCAGCCGCGACCGTCACGAAAGCGATCTGTCGTCGACCATGGGCCGGGATATCCAGGCCCGCCCGGATGGCCATGACCGGATCGAGCGTCCAGCCCGTCGAGCCGCCGGAATCTCCATGGCGTGCCGCAGCGGCGGCGACATCGCCATGCCGGCCGAGAAAAGCTTCGCGGTCGGTTTCCGCCCCGTGCCACGCCAGGCCTTCCTCGTCGGCGATGACGCGATGGATCATGACGGGCGAACGGTCGTGCGGATCGCGCGCGCGGCGCCAGAACAGCAGGCCCTGCAACCCGGAAAGAAGTTCGCTGCCCACGAAGAGCTTGCTGAACGCCGGGTGCCGCGCGGCATCCCTATCCGGCGCTAGCACGACCTCGGCATAGCTTGTCAGGTCGAGCCTTCTGGCGCGGTCGCTCTCGTTGACGATGGTGATCCGGCGAATTTCGAGATCATCGCCATGGGCGAGGCCGATCTCCGTCGTGACTGCAATGCCGTGATCGCGCCGGTGTGTTTCGATCTGATGGGACTGGAGAACGGTGCGACTGTCCGTATCCGCTGCGGAGTCAGGTCCCGGCGTTCCCGGCCAGGACGCCCCGGTCTCCGAATCGCGCAGGTGGAGCCAGGGGCCGGGCTCGCTGGTCAATGCCTGGCCACGCCAGGAGAGCCCGCCGCCTAGCGGGCTCATGCGGCTCGCCATCCGCCCATTGCCGACGATGTGGAGCGCCATCTGGTCGCCGGCATCCACCCGCGTCCAGGAATGAAGCGGCGGAATGGCGATGGCGGGAGTGGACGGCGGCGTCCGAACCGGCAGGCGGGCGATCTCGGCCGGCAATTCCCAGGGAATCCGCTCGTTGAGAAGCAGGTCGACCGTCCGGATATGCGGATCGGCATGAAACCAGCGGACCAGCATATCCCCACAAAGCGCATTCCCGAACGCCGCCATGCTCATGCCGTGATGATGCGCCATATAGGATCGGACGATCGCGAACGGATCGCCTTCCGGCACCCGTTCGGGGGTGAAGTCGACCGCTTCATAATAGCCGTAGCGGCCGATCAGGCCGAGCGCGGCCAGATCCCGCATGTTGCGCAGCGCCTTGCCGGGGCGCGCCGCCAGCGCGATCGCCGTGGCATAGGGCGCCACCACCAGGTCGCGTTCCAGCCCGCGGCGGAGCCCCAGCGCGGGGACGCCGAACGCGTGATATCGATAGGTGCGATCCTGCCCCATCGAGGCATAGCCCGACTCGGATATCCCCCAGGGAATGCCGTGGGCTTGCGCATAGGCCTGTTGCACGTCGACTGCAGTCCGGTCGCTTTGGCCCAGCAACGTCTCGGGATCGCTGCGCAGGAACAGGTTCGGCATCAGATATTCGAACATCGAGCCATTCCACGACACCAGCGAAAGGCCCGACGCTCGCTTCGTGATCGGCCTGCTCAGGTAGAACCAGTGCTCGAACGGAACGTCGCCTTTCGAGATCGCGAAGAAGCTGGCAAGACGTGCCTCGCTGGCGAGCAGGTCGTAATGATGCGGATCGATCCGGTCCGACGAGACATTATAGCCGATGTTGAACAGGCGGCTGCTGGTGTCGAAGAGGAATGCGAAATCCATCGCATGGGCCCGATCGGCAGATCTTACGGCGATTTCCTCCAGTTCCCCGGTCAGTGCCGCCGTGGCGGCCACGCCACGATCCAGCGCCGCCGCCACGTCATGCAGCCAGGTCGTGACGGGCGTCGGCGGGCTGATGGACAGCCCGTCGGCGATCAGGGCCTTGGCGGCGCGACAGGCGACGCCGAGATCCACCTGCGAAAGGCTGTCTCCGAGAAGCGTGCGAAGGCGTTCGGCGCTGGCGCCGGCTTCGACCGGGGCGTTGTCCAACGATATCAGCCAGGGCAATAGCGACTGAATCTCATGATCGAGACCGTGCAGATGATGCGCGACCCGTTCCGACCAGATCTGCACATCCCGCAGCGCCTCGGGCGGGGCTGTCGTCGCCCCGGCTATGGTCTCGCGGATCTGTTGCTCGAGGGCCGGAAGGTCGACCCCACGCAATTGTGCGAGCCGCGCGGGCCATGTCGCCGGATCGGACCGTGCCGGCCCGTCCCCGCCTTGGAGCAAAGCAACCAGCGTGCGGCACTTTCCGTGGGGATCGATGGTCTCTACCGCCAGCGCATCGGCGAGCAACGCCAGTTCGTCGTCAAGTCCCGCCCAGGTCGTCGGTCTGACGGGCGGTAAGCGCAGCGCCTCGCGACACGCTTCGGCGATGACGACGAGGCTTACCGCCAGGTTGCCGCTGTCGACCGTCGACACATAGCGCGGCTCCAGCGGCTCGAGGGTGCGCGTGTCGTACCAGTTGAGGATATGGCCGCGATAGGGTTCGAGGCGGTCCAGCGAATCCAGCGCATTGCGCAGGCGTGCGGCCAGATCGGCCAACCCGATATAGCCGAGCTTCCATGCCGTGAGCGCCGACAACAGCATCAGGCCTATGTTCGTCGGTGAGGTCCGATGGGCGGTCGCCGCGTCGGGCGCCTCCTGAACATTGTCGGGCGGAAGCCAGTTGTCCTCGGGACGCACGAACGTTTCGAAGAACAACCAGGTGCGGCGCGCGATCTTGCGCAGGAACAGCCTGTCGTCGGGCCCGATGTCCTCGGTCGGCGGGAGCAGCGGGCGGGTGATCCGGATTGCGATTTCGGGAGCGAGGAACCACAGGAACAGCAAGGGAGCGGCCACGGCAAGGGTCGGCGCATCAGCCAGGAACAGGCCGACCGCTATCAACGCCGCCAGCGCCGGCGATGGCCACATCTCCCGCCAGGCGGCGCGCCTGGGATCGCGGCTTGCGAAATGATCGGCCATATGGGCGGCCGACGTCCATTCGAGCAGCTGCTTTCCCGAGGCCAGGCGCCATAAGGTGACGACTGCGGCGTGCAGCGCGATCACCGCATCGCTGACGAGAAAACCGATTGCGAGCGCCCAGCGGCCCAAATGGTCGCGCAGACGCCGCAGCGTCCCTTGCAACACACCGCGGCGCCGGCCGCCTGCGAATCCGGTCACAAGATCGGTGAACAGCGAAGCCGCCGGCGTCGCGATCCCGAGCAAGGTCCAGACCCACGGGTTTCCTTCGAGCACGAACCACCCGGCCAGCAACAATGCGACCAGGCTCGGCGGCACCATGCTTCGGCGCAGATTGTCGAAAATCTTGAGCCGGTCGAACCAGGAAAGCCGATTGTCGAGACGCCGGCCGTCGGCCCCCGGCACCCTCGGGAATAGCCAGGGCAGGAGTTGCCAGTCGCCCCGTACCCAGCGATGCCAGCGTCGCGCATAGTCGAGATAGCCGGTCGGGAACCCCTCGAAGACGATGATGTCGCTGGCCAGTGCCGCGCGGCCGTGCAGTCCCTCGAACAGATCGTGGCTCAGCAGATTATTCTCGGGGACGCGACCCTCGAGGCTCCGCGCGAAGCCGGCAACGTCATAGATGCCCTTGCCGATGTAGCTGCCGGTGCCCAACAGGTCCTGATAGACATCGGAAACCGCGCGCGAATAGATGTCGATCGTCGTGTCGCCGCCGAAATAGCGCGTGAAAAGCGAGCTCCCGCTCGCATCGGGGGCGATCTCGACCCGTGGCTGCACGATCGTGTAGCCCGTCGCGACGCGGCCGGTAGCGGGATCGAAACGCGCCTGGTTCAAGGGGTGGGCCAATGTGCCCGCGAGGCGGCCGACCACGCCCGGTGGCAGTCGGGTATCGGCATCGGCCGTTACGACGAAACGGAGATCGCGCAGAGCCGCGATATCGTCCGTGGTCACGGAAAAGGGAGCGATGTCACCCGTCAGCACATAGGCGTTGAACTGTTCCAGCTTGCCGCGCTTGCGTTCCCACCCCATCCAGCAGCCCTGGGCCGGATTATAGAAGCGGGGGCGATGGAGCAGATGGAAACGGCCGTTGCCTGCCAGGTCGGCATACCGGGCATTGAGAGCCGCTATGCCTTCGACCAGGGTCCGCTCGATGGTGGCGTCTTCGGGCAGCGTCGCGGCGTCGGCATCGGCGCCATCGCTGAGCAGCACGAAATGTAGCGACGGATCGAGATTGGCCAGTCTGTGGCTTTCGAGCCGGCGAAGCACATGTGCGATATCTCCGGTATGCGCCACGATCACCGGCATGACCACCGCGGTGGGATATTCGGCTGCGATACCCTTTTCGAAGTCCAGCTTCGGCAACACGCGGGGCGAGACGAGGAGGGTGGTGAGCCAGTTCACCACCGTCACGCTCAGTATCGACGCGGGCAGGAGGCTGAGAGCGATACCCAGCGCCCAGGACGCCGGCGAGGCCTCGACATGGGTCAGATAAAGCGCCGGCAGGGCGATGCTCGTCACGCCGGCCACACCGAGCGCGCAGGCATAGAGCGCGGCCGGATGGCGCAGCAGCTTGCGCGCCAGCACATCGATTGCGAACGGCTTTGACTGGATGGCATCCTCGAACGCCGAGCGGCCCGATCCAATCAGCCAGTAGCCGACATGATCATGCGGATCGGTAGCGCCGCGGCATTGCTCGACAAGGCGTTCGGCGACATCCCATTCGGTACGCCCCGCGCGCATGGCCAGGCGCTCGACCGCGCGCCGATATCGATCGCGGGTTTCGAAATCCATGTCCCCATAGACTCCGGCCGGGTCGCGATTGAGGATGGCTTCTACGCGGCTCGTCTGGTCGAAATAATCCTTCCACTGGATCGTCGCGATCACGCCGAGATTGGCGATGCCGCGCGACACGCATTCGGTAGCGTCCGTCGCGTCGCAGAGCGCCCAGCCCAATCCGACCCCAAAGGGTTGCGGAACGTCGGGGAACAGGCGCGCGAATCCGGCGACGAGCAGTTCGAGACATGCCAGACGCAGCATGGTCGGTAGCGCCCAGAGTTCCGCGGTGCTGAGCGGTATTTCGTCCTGATACCGGCCGACGAACTCGACCGTAGTGCCGAGGCCTACCTGCAGATGCGAAGCCCCGAGCAATGCATGCGCCAGCGCATAGATGCGAGGTCGTCCGGCGCTATCCTCGTCGTCGAGGCCGGGAAGTCGCGCATAGAAACCGGGTGGCAGGTCCTCGCGGATTTGCAGGATCGCTCGCCTGACCTGGAAATCGTTATCGAGCAGCCACTCGGCGGCGGATGCATTTTTGGGATCGGCCATACTCGCCGCATCGAGCGCTCCTTTCAGCCAGGCGGTGAGCGCTCCGAGCGCGGACCAGGCCTCGATCGGTCGCGCACGGGGAACGAGAGCGATCGGACGGTGGCGTGCCGCAATGTCATGCGCGGCCGCTGCGATTGGATCCCACGCAATGTCGGCCACCGCGGTCAGGCCGATGCAAGGTCGGGCAGCCGCAAATCCTGGCTGTGGGCATGTGTCGCCGGAACGGGTGGCGCGTCCGGCGTCCGGACGATCAGTATCGGCGTGGGACAATGTGCGACGAGATAGCCGGTCACGCTGCCATAGGGCATGTCCGCATGGGTGCCGAGCCCATGCCCGCGCGCCGACAGGACGACGAGATCGGCGTGCTCGTTGCAGATCAGCCGGCCGAGCGTCGCCCGCACGTCGTCGCCCTGCACCAACAATAGCCGCACGCGCAGGTCCAGGGCGGCCACGGCGTTTCGGAGGCGATCCAGATAGGCGCGGGCGGCCCGCGCGTTGCGTTCGACGACCTGGCGACGCAATTCGAGATCGGCCGCCTCATAAGGCCTCGCTTCGGTCAACTCCGGACCGGGAACGACATGCGCCAGCAACAGCTCGGCGTCATTCGCCTTGGCGAGGCGTGCCGCCAGCGGGATCACGCTTTCCGCCCAGGCCGAGCCATCCACCGGTACCAGAATATGGCGATAGGCGGCGTCGGGCGTGGCGAGCGACGACGAAGGAACGAGGAGAACGGACCCGGAGGCTCCATGAAGGACATTGAGGATCGTTCCCCCGATCCCCTGACCCTTGGGGTCGTCGGAGCCGCGCGTGCCGAGAACCAGCAAACCGCTTGGCTGCTCCCGGGTAAAGCGGCAGATCTCCTCACCGACCTGTCCTTGCGCCAGTCGAATGTCAGCCAGTCGGGGCTCGTCGCCCGGCACTTCCGCGAGACGTCCCAGCGAGCGTCTCGCCTCATGTCGCCGCAAGTCCCATTCGATCGGATCCGGGCAGGTTGCCGGACCAGCTGGCCCATCGAGCACCTGGAACAGCGTTACCGGCGCTGCGAGCGCCTTGGCCATCGTGAAGGCATGACGGACCACGTGATCGCCTCCATCGGCTCGATCGACGCAAGCCGTGACCCGATAATCGGTATCTTTCGCCGCGATTCCCTGGGCGGGGACGAACACTCCATTGGTCGACATGGCATTGCCTTTCCCTGCTGGTCGTGAACGCTGACGACGTGCCGCGACATGGCGGTGGCGATCACCAGGCGAGCCCCGGAAATGCGGGCGGTCTCGCCTCATCAGGCTGCACGGTGAGCCGATCCTCAACCGGTAGAAATAGGGGAATGTACGAAGGAAATAGAGCGGCGGGCGCGAGGTGATCAAGCGGACGCGGCGATCGCTAGATCCGTTGAATGGCGAGCCCGGCGGCGCCGGAAAATACGGTCGGGGCTGTCAGATCGACGCCGAGCAGGTCGATGCCGAGCAGCACCGCCACGACAATCACGCCGATACCGGCCAGCTTCTGCACCATCGCGCGCTGCGAGACATCGAGACTGCTCGATCGGCCGATAATGTGCGCGGGCATATGGTTCGCGACCTTGGCGACCACATGGAGCACGACGATGATCAGGATAGCGTTGACGACCGTGAGCAGGAAGCGATGCTCCACCCAAGCATGCCAATCCATTACGCGCCTCTACCGAGCGAGCGGTTGAGCATGTCCAACGTTTCGAAGGCTGGCCAAGATGGAGCAGTCGGCGGCAAAAGGCATTGCCAAGAGGGAGGATGAGAACAAATGGCCCGGACGGGCGACGCCGCCCGGACCTGCTCATCGTTGCAGGATCATCTGCAGCGCGTATTGCCGCGATCAATTGCCCTGCCGGCTACAGCCCCGCCGGCGGCGCCGAGGATGGTGCCAAGCGTTTCCGATCCGCCGGGAGCGATGACGTTGCCCAGCACGCCCCCGGCTATCCCACCGACGATCAAGCCTGTCGTTCCGTCCTTGTGACGGCAATAATATCTACCATCATTGCCGCGGTAGACGCGCTCGTTGTGGCTAATGCGACGTTCGCGGTACCGTCGGTCATCGCGATAATAGCGCCCTGCGTCATAGCCACCATAAGCCGGATCAGGCCGATTATAATCATAGTTCCGATAGTTTGAATTGACGCCATAACGAGAGCCGCCGTCGCTCGCGCAACCGCCGACCAAGGTGGTGGCCAAAAGGCCCAATGCAATCAATCGCATCTCGCTCTCCAGAAATCTTTCGGTGCGATCCAAATGCATGAAACCGTCTATCGTTGCGCAACAGCCGGTAAAACATCCCGAATCTAGGCAACAAATAGCCGTGAATTGCGTTGTCCCGATATCCGATAAATTGTTTCGCGTTTTCGATAAGCGCGCAAATACCGATCCTGCCGGCCGGTAGATCGGCTATGTGTCACGGCGAATTTAAATACTGCCGAATATTTATCGGGTTATTATCAATTAAAAGGAGATATATAATGACCGTTACTAGGTCGGAATATCCCGAATCCCTCGAAACAGCCGTCCCGACGGAGGAAACCGATCGGACGATCGCGTCGGACAAGGTCGAGGGAACCTCGGTCTATAACGCGCAGGACGAAAAAATCGGCAATATTCACAATGTCATGATCGATAAATATACGGGGCACGTCGAATATGCCGTGATGTCCTTCGGAGGATTCCTGGGCATGGGCGAGCATTATCATCCGCTGCCTTGGTCGGTTTTGCGTTACGACGAAAAACTCGGAGGTTATGTCGTCGGCATCTCAAAGGATGCGCTGCGTAGCGGTCCCAGCTTTAGCACGACGGAAAGTCCCGTGTTCGACCGGGCATATGGCGCCGGCATTTATGGCCATTATGGCGTCGCCGTGCCTTGGTAGGCTTCCGATAGAGGCTGTTTTTACCGGAGGACGACGCTCGAGCGTCTGTCTCCGGCTTTTTGGACGGGCGAGGCGCCGCCCCTGGCGGCGTTCGCCTTCATCCCCGTGATGGTGCTGGTAACGCGGGCCGTTTCCGTGGCGGCTCCACCTGATGCGGCAAGCGAAGCTGATCGATCCAGGGGCGCTGCATCTCACAGCCGGGGGCGGGAGGGATGTGAACCGACACGAGGCACGCATTCTATCTCAGAGCGCACCGAGCTGTTGCAGCTCCCGAAATCGCTGGTGACCCCTACGGGACTCGAACCCGTGTTTTCGCCGTGAGAGGGCGACGTCCTAGACCGCTAGACGAAGGGGCCGTCCTGTGCGGAGCGGCGTCCTTATGGGGCAGCCGGTGCCAAGTCAAGGGCTGCAGCGCGCCGACCCGTTCGCCATATGCGCCGATCGCCCGTTGCACCGGGAAACTACGCAATGGCCTTGGGGGCGGGGGGCGCTAGATTTGGACCATGCACGCAGAACTGACCTCGCGGGACAAGGCCGACGACCTGATCGCGCTCCATGGTGTCGGTGCCATCGCGGTGCTGGTCGACCGGATCGCAGACGCGGTCAGGCTCTGCGACGATCAGGCGGTGGATAGCCTCGATCGTCTCCTCCAGATCGTCGAACAACGCTTCGAGGAGCCCTGGCGCGCGATGCGCCCGCTGCGCAACTGACCGCCTGCTGCAAAAAAAAACGCCACCGACCCCGAAGGCCGATGGCGTCTGCTCCCGCATTGGCGGCCGCCGCCGACGGATGCGCGATCAGGCCGCGGCCCGGTCGCGCTCCTTCATTTCCTGGTTGAGCATCTCCGCAAGCAGGAAGGCCAGTTCGAGGCTCTGGCCGGCGTTGAGCCGCGGATCGCAATGGGTATGGTAGCGATCGGCCAGGTTCTCGTCGGTCACCGCCATGGCACCGCCGGTGCATTCGGTGACGTTCTGGCCGGTCATCTCGGCATGGATGCCGCCGCCATGGGTGCCTTCGGCGCGGTGGACGGCAAAGAAGCCGCGCACCTCGGCGAGAATGCGGTCGAACGGCCGCGTCTTGTAGCCGTTGGCGGCCTTGACGACGTTGCCGTGCATCGGGTCGCACGACCAGACTACCTTGCGGCCCTCGCGCTTCACGGCGCGGACGAGCGCCGGCAGGTGCTTTTCGATCTTGTCATGCCCGTAGCGGGTGATCAGGGTGATCCGGCCCGGCTCGCGCGCGGGATCGAGCGTGTCGAGCAGGCGCAGCAGCGCGTCGGGCTCAAGGCTCGGACCGCACTTCAGGCCGATCGGGTTGATCACGCCGCGCAGAAACTCGACATGGGCCGAGCCTTCGAAGCGGGTGCGATCGCCGATCCACAGGAAGTGCGCCGACGCATCGATATATTCGCCGGTGTTGAGGCTGTCCTCGCGGGTCAGCGCCTGCTCATAGGGCAGCAGCAGCGCCTCGTGGCTGGTGTAGAACTGCGTCCCCTTGAGCTGTGGCACCGTTTCCGGGTTGATCCCGCAGGCCGCCATGAAGTCCAGTGCGTCGCCGATCCGGCTCGCCACCTCGCCATATTGCGCGGCCCAGGGGCTGCGGCCCATGAAGTCGAGGGTCCAGGCATGGACCTGATGGAGATTGGCGTAGCCGCCCTGCGCGAAGGCGCGCAGCAAGTTGAGCGTCGCCGCCGACTGGCTGTACGCCTTGATCATCCGTTGGGGATCGGGCTGGCGAGCGGCCGGCTCGAAATTGATGTCGTTGATGATGTCGCCGCGATAGCTGGGCAGGGTGACGCCGCCGATCTCCTCGTTGGGCGCGGAGCGGGGCTTCGCGAACTGGCCCGCCATGCGGCCGAGCTTCACCACCGGCATCTTCGACGCGAAGGTCAGTACGACCGCCATCTGCAGCAGTACGCGGAAGGTGTCGCGGATGTTGTTCGGATGAAACTCGGCGAAACTCTCGGCGCAGTCGCCGCCCTGGAGCAGAAAGGCCTTGCCGTCGGCGACCTGGGCGAGCGATGCCGTCAGTTCGCGCGCCTCGCCGGCAAAGACCAGTGGCGGAAAGCTCGACAATTCCTTCTCGGCCGCCGCCAGGGCCGCCGTGTCCGGATAGTCCGGCATCTGCACCGCTTGATGTTGACGCCAGCTTTCGGGCGTCCAGTTCGTCGCCATGTCCAGTCCCATTACCAATTCGGGCGCTTCCCATGCGCGCGAGCACCGTGAAAGGCAAGGGCAGGGTGACTTTGGAGTCGGCAAGCTGCGATTTGCTGAGCCGATCAGTCGGCGCGGGCGGCCTTCCAGCGGCGATAGATGTTCGCGTACACGCCGAGCAGGGCGACGCTGCCGATGCACAGCGCGATATAGGCGTCATGGTTGGGCCAGAGCTCGATCCACAGAAAGCCCGCGGCGTAGCTGAGGGCGACCGAGGCCACGAAGGTCTGCAGCGAGTTGGACCCGATCACCGCGCACTGGCGCATCAGCCACAGCCGCTGCAGGCGCGGCCACATCCACAGCATGCTCATGATCAGCCAGCAGACCGACAGGGCATGGGCGACCCGAACGGGGCCGATCCGGATCTTGCTCTGGTAAAGTACCTCGAACGAGAACCAGCGCTGGGCCAGGAACAACAGGGTGAGCCCGGCAAACAGCAGCATCGGCGGAACCAGCCAGTGCCAATTGCCCTCCGCACGCCTTTCGAGGCGGGCAAGCAGCCCGTAGCGTCCCGCCGCCATCGCGCCCAGGAAGACGAGCTGCCACGACGCCGGATTGAAGTTCCAGCGCCAGTCGCCGACCGGCGATCCGCCGATGATGTTGAACCACGCATGCTCGTGGGCGAACCAGTAGAGCCCGGCCGAGGCGAGCAGCGCGACGATGGGCTGCCAGCGCAGCACCAGCGCGAAGACCGGCGCGGTCCCTAGCAGCACCATGTAGGTGACCAGGATCTCGAGGCAGTAGGGCTGGATGTAGAGGGCCAGGAAATCGACGATCGTCGATGGCCCGCCGCTGATGAAATAGGAGTAGAAGCTGAGCCGCGCGAGATCCGGCGAGTTAAGCGCGAGCGGAACGAGCGCCAGGAACAGCCCGAGATTGTAGAGGTAGAGCTTGCCCGTCCTCCGCCACATCTTCCTCGCGAAGCTGGCGACTGTGGGGTCGCGATCCGCGCGGAAATAGACGGCGCCGACCAGATAGCCGGATAACAGGAAGAATATCTCGGCGGCGCTGGAGAAGCCCCATAGCGTCAGCGTCGGGAACTGCATGCCGGCCATGTGCATGCGATCGGTGAAGCCGGTGATATGGTTTATGGTGATCGTGATCAGGGCCATGCCGCGCAATATGTCGATGCTGGCATCGCGCCGGCTAGGGCGCGACCCGCCGCCATGGCTCGTATCGGAGGATGTCACCCGGCGCCCCTTACCGCAGGAGGGAAAAATTACAACGTGGCCAAGACAAAATTGGGCGGCACAAGGCTCGCGGTTCATTGATCATGAAAGAACGTGAGCCCATATAGGATTCGGATACGCCCCCGCGGCGCTCCGATCGGAGAATAGATGACTGAGACCCTTCCCGTATTGCCGTTGCGCGATATCGTCGTTTTCCCGCACATGATCGTGCCCCTGTTCGTCGGCCGCGAAAAATCGGTCGCCGCGCTGGAGAGCGCGATGGCGGCGGACAAGTCGATCTTCCTGGTCGCCCAGCTCGATCCGGCCGAGGACGATCCCGACCGCGACGCGCTCTACGATCTCGGCGTCGTCGCCACGGTGCTCCAACTGCTCAAGCTGCCCGACGGCACCGTCCGCGTGCTCGTCGAAGGCAAGCAGCGCGCCGAGCTCGAGACGCTGCACGGCGACGACAGCCACCTGACGGCCGATGTCGTCCTGATCGAGGAAGGCGAAGCCGAAGGCACCGAGGTCGCGGCGCTGATGCGCTCGGTCGTCGACCAGTTCGAGAATTACGCGCGGCTCAACAAAAAGCTGCCGGCCGAGACCTCGGTCCAGCTCGGCCAGATCGAGGAGGCGTCGAAGCTCGCCGACGCGGTCGCCGCCAACATCTCGATCAAGGTTTCCGACAAGCAGGCGCTGCTGATCGAGCTCGATCCCGCCAAGCGGCTGGAAATGGCATTCGCGCTGATGGAAGGCGAACTCGGCGTCCTTCAGGTCGAGAAGAAGATCCGCAGCCGCGTCAAGCGCCAGATGGAGAAGACCCAGCGGGAATATTATCTGAACGAGCAGCTCAAGGCGATCCAGCGCGAGTTGGGCAATGCCGAGGGCGATGACGGCGGCGACGAGCTGAGCGAACTCGCGGCGCGCATCACCAAGCTCAAGCTGTCGAAGGAAGCGCGCGGCAAGGCCACTGCGGAGCTCAAGAAGCTGCGCACCATGGCGCCGATGTCGGCCGAGGCGACCGTCGTCCGCAACTATCTCGACGTGCTGCTCGGCCTGCCATGGGGCAAGAAGTCCAAGCTCAAGAAGGATATCGCCGCGGCGCAGGCGGTGCTCGACGCCGATCATCACGGGCTCGAGAAGGTCAAGGACCGGATCGTCGAATATCTGGCGGTCCAGGCGCGCACCAACAAGCTGAAGGGGCCGATTTTGTGCCTCGTCGGCCCGCCCGGCGTCGGCAAGACGTCGCTCGGCCGCTCGATCGCCAAGGCGACGGGACGCGAGTTCGTGCGTCAGTCGCTGGGCGGCGTGCGCGACGAGGCCGAGATCCGCGGCCATAGGCGGACCTATATCGGTTCGCTGCCCGGCAAGATCGTCACCAACCTGAAGAAGGCGGGGACGTCCAACCCGCTGTTCCTCCTCGACGAGATCGACAAGCTGGGCCAGGACTTTCGCGGAGATCCTGCCTCGGCGCTGCTCGAGGTGCTCGACCCCGAGCAGAACAGCAAATTCCAGGACCATTATCTGGAGATCGACATCGACCTGTCGGATGTAATGTTCGTATGCACCGCGAACAGCCTGAACCTCCCGCAGCCGTTGCTCGACCGCATGGAGATCATCCGCCTCGAAGGCTATACCGAGGACGAGAAGGTCGAGATCGCCAAGGATCACCTGCGCGACAAGCAGATCGAGGCGCACGGCCTGAAACCCGGCGAGTTCGAACTGACCGACGAAGGGCTGCGCGACCTGATCCGCTATTATACCCGCGAAGCTGGCGTCCGGACGCTGGAGCGCGAGATCGCCAAGCTGGCGCGCAAGAGCCTGCGCCGCATCCTCGAGGGCAAGGAGGAAAAGGTCGTCATCACCCCCGACAACCTGGCCGATTTCGCGGGCGTGCGGAAATACCGCTTCGGCATCGGCGAGGAGGATGACCAGGTCGGTGCCGTCACGGGTCTCGCCTGGACCGAGGTCGGCGGCGAGCTGCTGACGATCGAGGCAGTCACCGTGGCCGGCAAGGGCGGCATCAGCACGACCGGCAAGCTCGGCGACGTGATGAAGGAGAGCGTCCAGGCGGCTTTCAGCTTCGTCAAGGCGCGTGCCCCGGCCTATGGCATCAAGCCCAGCCTGATCGCGCGGAAGGACATCCACATCCATCTGCCAGAGGGTGCGGTTCCCAAGGACGGCCCTTCGGCGGGCATCGGCATCACCACCGCGATCATCTCCACCCTGACCGGCATTCCGGTTCGCAAGGAGGTGGCGATGACGGGCGAGGTGACCTTGCGCGGCCGCGTGCTGCCGATCGGCGGCCTCAAGGAGAAGCTCCTGGCGGCGTTGCGCGGCGGCATCACCACGGTGCTGATCCCCAAGGAGAACGAGAAGGACCTGGTCGAGATCCCCGCCCGGATTCGGGAGGGGCTGAAGATCATTCCCGTCAGCCATGTCGACGAGGTGCTGGGCCTGGCGCTGGCCGGCCATCTGACCGCGATCGACTGGACCGAGGCGGACGAAGTGGCCCTTACCTTGAAAGGGGCGACCAGCCCCGACGGCGGCGAGGTCGCGGTTCGGCACTGAGCGGGAAGGGCGGGCGATCCGGACGAGGCGCCCGCCATTTCCGATCGCTGTTACAGGCCATGTTCGTACCGTGATTTCCGAGGCGGGGATGTTCGACCCGGCTCGGAAATCGCCCTAAAGCCGGCCTTCCGCGCGAAAGCTGTAGCAGCCCTGGCGGGCGACGATGATATGGTCGAGCAGCGCGATCTCGAACAGCCGCGCGGCATTGAAGAGATCGCGGGTGACGGTAAGGTCGCTCGCGCTCGGCGTCGGATCTCCCGAAGGGTGGTTATGCGCGAGCAGCAGGCCCGTTGCCGACAGGTCGAGCGCGCGGCGGATGACCTCGCGCGGGGAGATGTCGACCCGGTTGACCGAGCCCCAGGCGACGATCTCGTCGCGCAGCAATTCGTTCTTGGTGTTGAGATAGAGCACCCGGACCTGTTCCGCCGGCTGGTGCGCCATGCTGGCGATCAGATAGTCGAGCACGCTCCGGTCGTCGGCCAGGACGGGCCGCCAGCTAATCCGCCGCTCGAGCGAGTGCAGAAACAGTTCGCGCGTGGCGATCAGCAGGTCGATGA
The DNA here is from genome assembly GCF_001428605.1 of Sphingomonas sp. Root720. GTDB lineage: Bacteria > Pseudomonadota > Alphaproteobacteria > Sphingomonadales > Sphingomonadaceae > Rhizorhabdus. The sequence goes on along the minus strand of NZ_LMID01000011.1, from coordinate 113,740 downwards.
TCGCCCGGTCGTCGGGCAGGGCGCGGTCGAGCCGCGCGGGACTGGCGAAGAGCAGGGTGGAGGCGTCGATGAACTCGACCATCAACCGGTCTACGGCGGCGGCGGCGCCCACCGGCCTGACCGTCTGGATCAGCTGCCGTACGAAACGCCACCCCTCCTGCTCCGGTGATGGCCGTGGACCGCGAAGGCCAGGGCGATCAGCATGGGGTAGCTCCATATGGCAAGCGCATTGCCGTAGGCCCATGGCAACACATGCGGGACATAGGGCGCGAAGTGCGACAAGAGTGTCAGGCCCTGCATTGCGGTAAGCCATAGCGGCCAGAATTTTTCCGATTTCAGGGAAATCCCGATCAGGACGAGGAAGAAAGCTCCGTCCACCATCATGATCGGGACTTCGATGCCCTGGAAGCGCATCGCCATCGGGCTGGCAACCAGCGCCGTGGAATAGGTCGCCACCAGCAGACTGGCCGCGGCGATGCGTTCGCCCCGTCCGCCTCGGAAGAAGGCGTAAAGGCAGACGCCCCACATCAGCGCGCCGTAGAAGATGAACCGGATCACCCCTCGACCCAATCCGGCTTAGCATGGCCGGCGTCAAGGGGTGATCCGCGGTCTCATGCCACGCGGCGGGGCATCGACTCGCCATTGTCGATCGGCAGCTTCGGGATGCCGGTCTTGTCGCCGGTCGACACGACCGGCAGGTTGAACCTGCGCTGCACGATGGCGAGCTCGCGATGGCCTTCTACGACTTGGCCGCGCGCCGCGACGATCGTGGAGAGCGAGTTGAAAAAGTGCGTGAACGCGCCCTGGGCGACCTCCAGCGCAAAATTGCCGTCGAGCCGCGCCTGCGGGAGCTCGGCTGCCAGGAGGGCGCCGCTCTTGGCGGCCATGTCGAGAGCGCGCTCATATTCTTCGAGTGCGGCATAGACGCGCAGCGTTGCATCATCACGGTTCTTGGACATAGCTCTCCCCATGCGCCGGAACGGGCGCTTCGGAACGGTTGCAGGAAGTCCCTAGTGCTTGAGCGCCAGGGCGATATTCGTCAGAGCGGCAAAACCGGACAACAACGCGCCAGCTCCCAATCCCATTCCGAAGATCAGCACGGCGATCCAGAACAGGCGTTGGGCGATCGACAGGTCATTGCGTGGTTTCCCCCTGGTAGGCACCGGCAAGGGGAGGTCGACGAAGCTTGTTTCGCGGTAGGTCCGGTATGGAACCTGATCTTCCCGAAGCGCGCTCGCCATTTCCCTTTGCCCGTCACCGGCATCCGACGACGGGGCCATGATGGATCTTTCGGTCGGGGAAACAACGGGGCGCGGTTGACTAGTCAATCGCTGACTAGCCTCTCCGCCCTCGTGGGAGGCCAGCATGAGCGCGGCTTCCAGGCGGTTCGACACGCCCAGCGTCTGGATCGCGCTGCGGAAATGATTGTCGACCGTCATCGGCGAAATACCGAGCTCGCGGCCGATCTCCTTCGATTGCTTGTGATGCAGCACGAGGCGCAGGCAATCGCGTTGCCTGGCGGTCAGTTTGCTGATGGCCTCGATGCTCATGCCTGAAAAATACCGCATCGGCGCTTCGAGTCGATGCGAAACTTGGTCTGATCGTCGCAAGTGATTGATCCGGAACGAGACAAGCGCCTCAGAACGCGGTCTGGGACGGCTCTGCCCGGTCGTTCAGGCGTCCGGATACCGAATCGAGAGGATCTCATGCTCGCGCTCGCCCCCCGGCAGGGTGACACGGCGGACCTCGCCGACGGCCGCGCCGCGCAGCGCGCGGGCGATGGGGGACAGCCAGCTGATCCGGCCGCCGCCGGCATCGGCTTCGTCGGCGCCGACCAGGGTCAGGGTCCGCTCGACATCGTCCTCGTCGACGACCGTCACGGTCGCGCCGAAGAAGACACGGTCGCGGTCGGCCTGGCGGGCCGGGTCGACGACCTTCGCCGCCTTCATGCGCCGCGAGAGATGGGCGAGCTCACGGTCAATCTCGCGCAGCTTCTTGCGGCCATAGATATAATCGCCGTTTTCCGACCGGTCGCCATTGCCGGCGGCCCAGCTGATCACCTCGACCAGAGCCGGGCGTTCCGTCCCGAACAGCTGCTCGTAGCGCGCCCGCATCGCGGCGAAGCCGGCCGGCGTGATGTAATTGGGCGGCGGCTGATCGCTCACCGCGTCCTGCGTTGGTTCAGGACCTCATAGGCCATCACCGCCGTCGCCACCGCGGCATTGAGGCTGTCGGCCTTGCCCAGCATCGGCATTCTTACCAGCAGGTCGCACTGATCCTCATAATCGGCCGGCAGGCCCTGTGCCTCGTTGCCGACGAGGATGAAGGTCGGCGCCGCGTAGCGCGGTGCCTGATAGTCCTGGGTGGCCTTGAGGCTGGTGCCGACGAGCTGGCCCGGGCCGGCGCGTAGCCAGGTCAGGAATTCGGACCAGCGCGCGGTCGCGATCGTCTGGGTGAAGAGCGCGCCCATCGTCGCGCGCACGGCTTCGACCGAGAAGGGATCGACGCAGTCGTCGACGAGGATCAGCCCGCCGGCGCCGACCGCGTCGCCGGTCCGGAGGATCGTGCCAAGATTGCCCGGATCGCGCAGCGACTGGGCGACGATCCAGATACCGGCGCGATCGCGATCGATACGATCGAGCGAGGTGTCGAACTCGCGATAGACGCCGATGACGGTCTGGGGATTATCCTTCCCCGACAGCTTGGACAGGATGTCGCGGTCGGTCTCGATCGCTTCGCCGCCATTCGCCTCGACGGCTTCGATAAGTGCTTGTGCCAGGGGGTGTTGGGCGCCGTCCCTCGCAAAGAAGATGAACTCGGGCAGCGTGCCGCTCTCGGACGCCTCGGTCAGGATCCGCAGCCCTTCCGCCAGGAACAGTCCTTCATCGCGCCGGTGCCGCTTCTCGCGAAGCGAACGGACACGCTTGATGAGCGGGTTGGAGAAGGCGGTGATCTGGCGGGGCAGGGCGGTGGTTCCGTAGCTTCGTCATTCCAGCGAGCGCTGGACTCTCATTTTTCTGGCGGTCGCGAAAGCAGGAAACGAGATCCCGGCTTTCGCAGGGACGACGACCGGAGAGCCGTTATTCCTCGCCGAATTTGCCTTCGACCAGTTCTATCAGGGCCGTGAGCGCCTTTTCGGCACCGTCGCCGGTGGCGGATATGACGACGCTGTCACCCTTGGCGGCACCCAGCATCATCAGGCCCATGATCGAGGTGCCGGCGACCTTCGAACCGTCCTTCTCGACCTCGACCTCGGCGCTGTGCGCGCTGGCGAGGGTGACGAATTTGGCGCTGGCCCGGGCGTGTAGCCCCCGAATATTGGTGATCTGCACTTCACGCCGGAACTGCGTCATGCGGCGGCTTCCCCCAGAACCTCGGATGCGACCGAGATATATTTGCGGCCGGCGTCGCGCGCGGCGGCGACGGCGGCCTTGATCTTCATCATCTTGCGCGCGCCTTCGAGACGAATCAGCATCGGCAGGTTGATCCCCGCGATCACCTCGACCCGGCCGGGCTCCATCAGCGAGATGGCGAGATTCGACGGCGTGCCGCCGAACAGGTCGGTCAGCAGGATGACGCCCGAACCGTCGTCGACCCCCTTCACCGCGCGGGCGATGTCGGCCCGACGGCTTTCCATGTCGTCGTCGGGACCGATGCAGATCGCCTCGATCGCTGTCTGCGGACCAACGACATGTTCCATCGCGGTCACGAACTCGGCCGCAAGACGGCCATGGGTAACGAGCACCAATCCGATCATCTGACTAAAAACCCAATGGTCCTGATCCCACGCCTGGCACGGTGCTCTCCTGTACGTCCGACCTCTGGCGAGTCAGATCGCGGTGGCGGACCGTGGGCGAAAATCCCTCGTCACGCAACCGGCTTGCGAGAGTTTCGGCGAAATGCACCGATCTGTGCTTCCCGCCGGTACAGCCGATCGCGATCGTCACATAGCTTTTGCCTTCGGCCTCATAGCGCGGCAGCAGCAGCAAGATAAGCTCCTCGATCCGCGCCCGCGCCTCGGGATAGATGGGATCGCCGGCGATATAGGCACCGACGTCGGGATCGAGACCGGTATGGGGCTTGAGATCGGGCACCCAGTGCGGGTTGCGCAGGAACCGCATGTCGAACATCAGGTCTGCGTCGCGCGGTACTCCACGCGAAAAGGCGAAGGACATCACCGTCAGGGTCGTTCCCGTCCCGGTCGATTCGCCGAAGCGGCGGCGGAGCAGCGCCTGCAGCTCGTTGGTCGAGCTGTCGGTGGTCTCGACCAGTTCGTCGGCGGCCTCACGCAGCGGCGCGAGCAACTCGCGCTCATAGGTGATGCCGTCCTCGACCTGGCGATCCTGCGCCAGCGGGTGACGCGCGCGCGTCTCCGAATAGCGGCGGCTCAGCTCGGCGCCCGAGCAGTCGAGGAACAGGATCGAGGCGTCGCGCCCGCCGTCGCGCAGCGACCGGACCCTACGGATGACGCGCCGGCTGTCGAAATCGCGGGTCCGGCTGTCGATGCCAAGCGCGAGGGGGCGGCCGTCGTCGAGGCTGCCCTCGGGCGGGCTGGCGGCCAACAGCCGGTCGAGCAGCGACAGCGGAAGGTTGTCGACCGTCTCCCAGCCCATGTCCTCGAGCGCCTTGAGCGCGGTCTTCTTTCCGGCACCGGACATGCCGGTGACGAACAATATGCGGCTCGGCTCTCCAGCCTTGGTCATTGCGGGCCTCCCAGCCCATGACGGTGCAGCGCCTGCTCCACCTTGATTGGCGCCGACGCCTCGAAGGCGGCAAGGGCCAGGGTGGGGATGGCGACGCCCTCCAGCGCGGTCGTTGGAAGCGGCTCGTCGGGCAGGCGCTCGACCGGGCCGTCGAGGTCGACCAGCAGGGAGACCATCCCCTCGGCCGCGAACGGCAGGTCGAGGATCCCGACGCCCCGTACCTCGATCTTCCCGGCGATCCGCGGTGGCGGCGTGGCGACCAGCCGGCCTTCGCGGTGGTCCAGCCGGGTATAGTCGTCGGCCACGAGCAGGGCGCCACGATCGACCAGCCGCAACGCGAGATCCGACTTGCCACTGCCGGGGCGGCCCGCGATCAGAACGACGCGGCCGCCGATAGCGACGCTGCTGGCATGTAAAGGGTTGGCGTGCGACGGGGCCAGGGCGGGGGCGCTCATCGTCTAGCGGCTCCAGGCCGGCAGCCGGATGACGAAGCGCGCGCCGTTCGGCGCATTATCCCTGTCGGTTGCGGCGATCGTACCATGATGACCCTCGACGATGGCCTTCGCTATTGCGAGGCCGAGGCCGCTGTGCCGGCCGAATTCCTCGCTTTCGGGCCGGTCGCTGTGGAACCGGTTGAAGATCGCCTCGCGCGCATCGGGCGGCACGCCCGGTCCCTCATCCTCGACCCGTATCACCACATCATCGCCATCGCGGGTGGCTGCAACCTGAACGAGCCCCCCGGCGGGGGAGAAGGAGACGGCATTCTCGACGAGATTCTCGATCACCCGGGTGAGGCGCGAGCCGTCGCCGAACACCACGGCGGTGCCGCGGTGTGGCCGCGCGAAGGCGACGCGGACGTCGCCGTTGCGACCGCGCTCCTCACGGGTCGTCAGCAGCCCCTCGATCATCGTGCCGAGATCGACCGATTCGAACCGGGCGCGGGCCAGCTCGGCATCGACCCGCGAGGCCTCGGCGATGTCGGTGATCAGCCGGTCGAGTCGGCCTACATCGTCGCGAATGACGTCGATCAGCTGCTTCTGGAGCGCCGGATCCGTGACGAGCCCCAGGCTGTCGACCGCCGAGCGCAGCGACGCCAGCGGGTTCTTGAGCTCGTGGGTGACGTCGGCGGCGAAGGCTTCGGTCGCATCGATCCGCTGCCGGATCGCCATGCTCATGTCGGACAAGGCGCGGGCGAGCGTGCCGATCTCGTCGCGCCGTTCGGGCAGGCGCGGCACCTGCACCTCGCGCGCGCGGCCGAGCCGGACCCGGTGCGCGGCAAGAGCGAGGCGGCGGAGCGGGCGGACGATGGTGCGGGCCAGGAACAGGGACAGGCTGACCGAGACGAGCACGACGATCAGCAGGACGACGCCGAGCCGGAGCCGCTCGGCGCGGACGATGCGGGTGATGTCGCGCTGATTCTCGGTCGACAGGATCACGGCGCCGCTGCCGTCGGGACGGCGCAGGTCGATCGCGGCCAGGATCATCGGCGTCCGGTCCGGAGCACGCTCGACCGTGGTGGCGATATTGTGGCTGCGCGCCGCCTGCAACGCGAGCGGCCAGGCCGCGAGCGTGTCATGTCGGGGCTCGCGGAAACGCTCGGGATGGTCGGCGCCGACGATCACGTCGATCGAGCGATCCAGGAAGCGGGCGGCGCGCTTCTGCCATTCCTCCTGCGCCGGATCACGCAGCTCGTAGGTCGGGCCGGAGATCGACCAGCTGTCGAAGCTGCGCGGGACCGCGACGGCGCGCGTGCCCGGCGAGGGATAGGCGTAGACCCGGAGCCGCGTATCGGTAAGCATGCCGAACTTGGCGAGCAGCTGCGGCCGCCCTGGCGGCGGCGTCACCGAATAGGCCTCCGCCACGAGGCGGACCTGGGTGGCCGTCTCCTCGAGACGGGCGTCGATCAGCTGGGCGCGATAGCTGTCCAGGTAGAAGAAGCCCCCCGCCAGCATCGCCAGCGCGAAGATGTTGACCGCCAGGATGCGGGTCGTGAGGGACGTGCGGGCCGCAGCCTCGGGCGTGCCCAGGGCGCTGTCACTCTTCGGCAAAGCGATAGCCCACGCCGTAAAGCGTCTCGATGGCCTTGAACTCGGAATCGACTTGCCGGAACTTGCGCCTCAGCCGCTTGATGTGGCTGTCGATCGTCCTGTCGTCGACATAGACGTCGTCCTGATAGGCGGTGTCCATCAGCTGGTCGCGCGATTTCACGAAACCGGGACGCTGGGCCAGCGCCTCGAGGATCAGGAACTCGGTGACGGTCAGCGTGACGTCCCGCCCGTCCCACTGGACGCGGTGCCGCGCCGGATCCATTTCCAGTCGGCCGCGCACGATCTTTTCGATCGGCGGCGCATCGACCGCGTCCTCGGTCGTCGCCCGCGCTTCGGTGCGGCGCAGTATCGCGCGGATCCGGGCGATCAGCAGCCGTTGCGAGAAGGGCTTCGTGATATAGTCGTCGGCGCCCATGGCGAGGCCGAGCGCCTCGTCGAGTTCATCGTCCTTCGAGGTCAGGAAGATCGTCGGGATGCTGCTCTTCTCGCGCAGGCGCCGCAACAGCTCCATGCCATCCATGCGCGGCATCTTTATGTCGAGAACCGCGAGGTCGGGCGGGTTGTCCAGCAACGCCTTGAGTGCCGATTCGCCATCCGAATAGACACGGACCGCGAACCCTTCCGATTGCAGGGCGATCGACACCGAGGTCAGGATGTTGCGATCGTCGTCGACGAGGGCGATCGTGGGTGTCATGGGACCGATTGGCCTCCCCGAAAGATAAGCTGGCCGACACGCCATGGCCCGGAAAATGCTCGCTCTGCCTAGCGCAGCGCTTATGGCCGTTCAACCATACTGCGCACTCTTTACGATAGGTAGCTTTGAAACTATGCGCGATTTGGAAGATATAAAGGTGCAGAGGATGTCGAACGATGGATTCGCGGCATCGATCGTGCACCTAGACGTTAGGAGGGCGACCAGAAAAAGGTAGCCTCACCCGTATAGGAGACAAAAGTGCCCCAGCTCATCCCCGCCTTTGGCCTCGACAAACAGGGAATCGATGTCGCAGCCCGGCTTCACTGGAACCTGGGAACCGCGCCCCTCGTCGAGCATGCGATCCAGCGGGGCGAAGGGCTGCTTTCCAAGGACGGTCCCATCGTCGTCAAGACCGGCGCGCACACCGGCCGTTCCGCCAATGACAAGTTCATCGTCCGCGACGCCGAGACCGAGGACAGCGTCTGGTGGGGCAAGACCAACAAGGGCATGACCCCCAAGCATTTCGCTGCGCTGAAGGCCGACTTTCTGGCCCACCTGAAAACCAAGGAGACGCTGTTCGTCCAGGATCTTTTCGGTGGTTCGCAGCCCGCGCACCGCGTCAACGTCCGCGTGATCAACGAGCTCGCGTGGCATAACCTGTTCATCCGCACCCTGCTGGTGCGCCCCGAAGCAGCCGAACTGGCGGCCTTCGCGCCCGAGTTCACGATCATCGACCTGCCGAGCTTCGCCGCCGATCCCGATCGGCACGGCTGCCGCAGCCAGACGGTGATCGCGGTCAACCTGACCGAGAAGCTGATCCTGATCGGCGGTACCGCTTATGCGGGCGAGATGAAGAAGTCGGTGTTCGGCATCCTCAATTACAAGCTGCCGGCCAATGGCGTTATGCCGATGCATTGTTCGGCCAACATCGGGCCCAAGGGCGACACCGCGATCTTCTTCGGCTTGTCGGGCACCGGCAAGACGACCCTGTCGGCCGACGCCAGCCGCACGCTGATCGGCGACGACGAGCATGGCTGGTCGGACGAGTCCGTCTTCAACTTCGAAGGCGGCTGCTACGCCAAGATGATCCGCCTGTCGCCGGAGGCCGAGCCGGAAATCTTCGCGACCACCAAGCGCTTCGGCACCGTGCTCGAGAATGTCGTGATCGACGCCGAGACCCGCGAGATCGACCTCGACGACGACAGCCTCGCCGAGAACAGCCGTGGTTCCTACCCCATCGACTTCATCCCGAACGCGTCGGATGAAAATCTCGGCCCGGTTCCGCAGAACCTGATCTTCCTGACGGCCGACGCCTATGGCGTGCTGCCTCCGATCGCGAAGCTGACCCCCGACCAGGCGATGTACCATTTCCTGTCGGGCTATACCGCGCGTGTCGCCGGCACCGAGATCGGCGTCACCGAGCCGTCGGCCACCTTCTCGACCTGCTTCGGCGCCCCGTTCATGCCGCGCCATCCGTCGATCTACGGCAATCTCCTCAAGGAGCGGATCGCCAAGGGCGGCGTGGACTGCTGGCTGGTCAACACCGGTTGGACCGGCGGTCAGTATGGCGTCGGCCACCGCATGCCGATCAAGGTTACCCGTGCGCTGCTCAACGCCGCGCTCGACGGTAGCCTGAACGATGCCGAGTTTCGCATCGACCCCAATTTCGGCTTCAAGGTCCCGGTCGCGGTGCCAGGTGTCGAGAGCAAGATCCTCAACCCGCGCGAAACCTGGCCCGACGCGGCTGCCTATGACGCGACCGCCAAGAAGCTGGTCGACCAGTTCATCGACAATTTCGCGCAATTCGCGGAACATGTGGACGAAGGCGTGCGCCAGGCGGCGCCGAAGGCGGCCTGACGCGATTCCACGGAGCCGGTACGGCTTATAGGAGGGCGTTCCGGCTTCGGCCGGGGCGCCCTTCGTCCGTCCGGGATGGGGATGCCGGCCGGTCGACGCCGGTGATCTTTTCCCGGCGCCGATACCGAAAATTAAGAGGCTGCGGATAATCCCGGACACCTGATCCGCAGAGTGGGTGCCCGATGTACGAAGGAAAACCGCCATCTTCCGCTGGCCGCAAGGCCTGGAGCTTCGACTCGCTGTTCGGCCGCCCCGCCGATGTCCCCGCACCTGGGCCTGCGGCGCAACTTCCGGTCGCCGCCGCGCCCGTAGCGGCCGAGGCGGTCGAGCCGGGTGACCTGTTCGGCCGGATCGGCGGCTTCCTCCGCACACACCGGCTCGATCCGACCCCGGTCAACTACGATCTCGCCTATCAATATCTCGGCGGGCACGATCCGGCGCTGGTCGCCTCGGTCGAGGCTGCGATCGCGCGTGACGGCTTGCTGCGCCGCGACGTGGCCGAGCAGATATCCGAGGGGGCGGCGAACAGGGTCTCGTCCGAGCTGCTCGAGAAGCTGATCGACCAGGCGCACCAGAGCGTCACGCTGGCCGCAGCGCTCGTCGGACAGTCGCGCAGCGACGCCAGCGCCTATGGCAACGCCCTCGACAGGGGCGCGGCCGCGCTCGATGCCGGCGGTGAGCCGGCGGGCCGCGCGCTCGAGCTGATGGTCGAGCTGACCCGCACGATGATCAACAAAACCCAGAATGCCGAGCGTCGTCTCGCCGAGATGGGCAGCCAGATGGACAGTCTCCAGGGGGAGCTGGCCGAAGCACAGGCCGTCGCCGAAAGCGACCCGCTGACCGGCCTCGCCAACCGGCGCGCCTTCCAGTCGCGCCTCGCGAAGGCGATGGCGCAGGCCGCCGTCGACGGCACGCCGCTGTCGGTCGCGTTCTGCGACATCGATCGTTTCAAGTCGATCAACGACAATCACGGCCATGACACCGGCGATCGGATCCTGAAGATGGTCGCAGAGGCGCTGGTCGAAGGCGTCGGAGAAGATGCGTTCGTCGGCCGCTTCGGCGGGGAGGAATTCCTGGTCCTGTTCGACGGTATCATGGCGCGCCGCGCGGCGATGCGGGTCGACGAGGTCCGCGACGAACTGTCGGGCCGCCACCTCGTCTCCAAGACGACGGGCGAGCCGCTGGGGACCGTCACCTTCTCGGCCGGCATCGCGCAGCTTATGACCGGCGAGGACGACGGAGCCATGCTCCGCCGCGCCGACGAGGCGCTTTATGCCGCGAAGAATGGCGGCCGCAACCGGGTGATCATCCACGGCGAGGAATAGGAGCCGCGTAGCGATTGCTACGCAAATCCGACAACCGGACTAGCGGTCTCCGGCCGGCCGACATATATGGCCTCGAATCCTTCAACACCTCGCGGGGATTCGACCTCATGGACATCAGCCTCGGCCTTACTTTCGACGACGTGCTCCTCAGGCCCGGCGAGTCGGACGTATTGCCAAGCCAGGCGATCACCGCGACCCAGGTGACCAAGGCGATCGCCTTGAACATTCCGATCCTGTCCTCGGCGATGGATACCGTCACCGAGGCCGACATGGCGATCGTCATGGCCCAGCTCGGCGGCCTCGGCGTGCTCCACCGCAACCTGACGGTCGAGGAACAGGCCGCCGCCGTCCGCGCGGTCAAGCGCTTCGAATCGGGCATGGTCGTCAATCCGATCACGATGCAGCCGCAGCAGACACTCGCGGATGCGCTGGAGCTCATGTCGCGCAACCGCATCTCGGGCATTCCGGTGGTCGAGGCCGACGGCAAGCTGGTCGGCATCCTGACCAACCGCGACGTCCGCTTCGCCGAGAATCCCAACCAGCCGGTGTCGGAGCTGATGACGAGCCAGAATCTGGCGGTCGTCCCCAGCGGCGTCAGCCAGGAGGAGGCGCGCCGCACGCTCCACCAGCGCCGGATCGAGAAGCTGCTGGTCGTCGACGAGGCCTATCGCTGCGTCGGCCTGATCACGGTCAAGGATATCGAGAAGGCGGTGAACTATCCGTCGGCCACCAAGGACCCGAGCGGGCGGCTGCGCGTCGCCGCCGCGACCACGGTGGGCGACAAGGGTTTCGAGCGCACCGAGGCTCTGGTCGACGCCGAATGCGACCTGATCGTCATCGATACGGCGCATGGCCATAATCGTGACGTCGCCCGCGCGGTCGAGCGGGTGAAGCGCCTGTCCAATTCGGTCCAGGTCATCGCCGGCAACGTCGCGACCGCCGAGGCGACCCGCGCGCTGATCGATGCTGGCGCCGATGGCGTCAAGGTCGGCATCGGTCCGGGCTCGATCTGCACCACCCGCATCGTCGCCGGCGTCGGCGTGCCGCAGTTGACCGCGGTGATGGAGGCGGCCGAGGAAGCCGCAAAGTCGGGCGTGCCCGTGATCGCGGACGGCGGCCTGCGCACGTCGGGCGACCTCGCCAAGGCGCTGGCGGCCGGCGCCGGCACGGTGATGGTCGGTTCGCTGCTGGCGGGGACCGAGGAAGCGCCGGGCGAAACCTTCATCTACCAGGGTCGCGCCTACAAGTCCTACCGGGGCATGGGCTCGGTTGGGGCGATGGCGCGAGGCTCGGCCGACCGCTATTTCCAGCAGGACATCAAGGATCAGATGAAGCTGGTGCCCGAGGGGATCGAGGGCCAGGTTCCGTACAAGGGCACGGCCCGCGACGTGATCCACCAGCTGGTCGGCGGCGTGAAGGCCGCGATGGGCTATACCGGAGCCCGGACCATCCCCGAGCTGCAGAAGCGCGCGCGCTTCGTGCGCATCACCAACGCCGGTCTGAAGGAAAGCCACGTGCATGACGTGTCGATCACCCGCGAGGCACCCAATTACCCGACTCGCTGACCCGTCATGACGCCGGGCGCGCGCGCGCAGGCGGCGATCGAGCTGCTCGACGAGATCGTCCGGGCAGCGCGCGAGGGCGGCGCTGCGGCCGACACGCTGATCGCGCGCTATTTCAAGACGCGCCGCTATGCAGGATCGAAGGATCGCCGGGCGATCCGCGACCTGATCTACCGCGCGATCCGCCGCACCGGCGAGTTGCCGTCGAGCGGTCGCGCCGCGCTGGTCGGCCTCGCCCGCGAGGATGAGGCGCTGGCGGCGGCGTTCGATGGCGCCCCCCACACCCCGGCACCGATCGTCGCGGACGAGGAGGGGAGCCCAAGAGGGGAAGTGCCGCGCTGGCTCGCCGACCGCATCGACCCGGCCGAGCATGCGGCGCTGCTCGAACGGGCGCCGCTCGACCTCCGGGTCAACCATATGCGCGCCGGGCGGGACGCGATCGTCGCGCAGCTTCCCGCTGCGGCGCCGACCCCGTTCGCGCCGCATGGCCTGCGCCTGCCCGAAGGTACCCCGATCGAAGCCAGTGCGCCGTGGATCGAGGGCCTGATCGAGATCCAGGACGAAGGCAGCCAGCTGATCGCGCTCGCCGCGCTGGCGACCGGCGATATGACCGTCCTCGATCTCTGTGCCGGGGCGGGCGGAAAGACCCTGGCCCTGGCCGCCGACATGGGCGGCGAGGGCCGGCTGATCGCCAGCGACACCAACCGCGCGCGGCTCGATCGCCTGGCGCCGCGCGCGCGGCGCGCGGGCTTCGGCGGCGTCGAGGTGCGGTTGCTCGACCCCGGGCGCGAGATGGAGGTGCTGCGCGACCTCCGAGAGGGCTGCGATGTCGTCCTGGTCGATGCGCCCTGTTCGGGCACCGGCACCTGGCGGCGCAATCCGGAGGCGCGCTGGCGGTTGACGCCCACCCGACTTGCGAAGCTTATGGAAACGCAGGCGCATGTCCTCGATCTCGCCGCCGGCCTGGTCCGGCCCGGCGGCGCGCTCGTCTACGCGGTCTGCTCGTTGCTCGACGACGAAGGCAGCGGACAGCTGCGTGCGTTTCTCGACAGAAGCCCGTTCTTTACCGTCGATAAGCTTCCGTTCATCGCCGGTCGTGAACATGGGGGTGGAAAGCTGCTCAGCCCGCGGCATGATGGCACCGACGGCTTTTTCGTCGCCAGGCTGGTGCGTGCATGATAGAAAGCCGGCAAGCTTCGGTATTGGAGATGTTGATGCGTTTTTCGCCTGTTGCGATGGCCTTGTCCCTGTCCCTGCTGGCGGTTTCGAGCGGCGTGAACGGCCAGAAGGCCGACGACCAGATCAATCCCAGGTCACTTGCGCTGCTGGCCGAAGGGCAGACCGCGCTGAAGACGGGCAATCTCCAGGGCGCCAATGACGCGCTGGAAACCGCGCTCGCGATCGACCCCCGCAATCGCGCTGCTTTCATCGCGCTGGGCCGGGTCGCGCAGGCGCAGCAACTCCCGGGCAAGGCGATCCGCATGTATTTCGAGGCGCTCGCGCTCGAGCCCAACGATGTCGGCGCGCTGTCGGCGCAGGGCGAGGCGATGGTTCAGAAGGGCGCCGTCGAGCGCGCCCGCGCCAATCTGGCCCGGGTCAAGGCGCTCTGCAAGGCGGAATGCGCCCCTGCGGTCGAGCTGGCCGCCGCCATCGCGAAGGGCCCGCCACCGGCCGTCGTCGCCGCAAAGGCCAGCGACAAGGTCCCGCCCAAGGGCGAGGAAACGAGCGTCGTCAGCGAGAAATAGGGCCTGACGGGGAAGCCCGTCCTCGCCTGAACGCGGGTTAGCGCTTCAGGCCGACAAGGACCGTGCCAGGGCCACGAATTCGTCGACGGTCACCGTCTCCGCGCGACGCTCGGGGTCGATGCCGACCGTCGCCAGTGTCTCGACCGCGCCCTTTACGCTTTTCAGGCTCTGCCGCAGCATCTTGCGGCGCTGACCGAAGGCAGCGGCGGTCAGAGTCTCGATCATGGTCATGCTCGCGCCTTCGGGCTGCGTACCGGGTACGACATGGATGACCGCCGACATCACCTTGGGCGGCGGCACGAAAGCCGACCGGTGGACGTTCATCGCGATCGCCGGGGTCGCGCGCCACTGCGCGAGCACCGCCAGCCGGCCATAGGCCGCGCTTCCGGGCTTCGCGACGATCCGCTCGGCGACCTCCTTCTGGAACATCAGGGTCAGCGAGCGCCACCAGGGCGGCCAGGCGTCGAGTGTCATCCAGCGGACGAACAGGGCGGTGCCGACATTATAGGGCAGGTTGGAGGCGATATGGGCGCCGTCGCCGGCCTCCGCCCGCTCGTCGGTCTTCATCGCGTCGGCGGAGATGACCCGCAGTCGTCCCCCCGAGGCTTGGTTGAGTTCCTCGAGCGCGGCGAGGCAGCGGTCGTCGCGCTCCACCGCGACCACCGACGCGCCGGCACCGAGCAGGGCGCGGGTGAGGCCACCCGGACCAGGCCCGACCTCATAGACGACCTCGCCGTCGAGGCTGCCGGGAACACGGGCGATCCTGTCGAGCAACTGGCCGTCCAGCAGGAAATTCTGCCCGAGTGCCTTGTTCGCGCTGAGGCCGTGGCGCGCGATCACCTCGCGCAGCGGCGGCAGATCCGGCAATGCGTGTCTCATGCGTGGACGAGGCGGTTCCGTGCGGCTTCCGCGGCCAGTCTTATCGCCGCGATCATCGCACCCGGGTGGGCCTGGTTACTGCCGGCGATGGCGAAGGCGGTGCCGTGGTCGGGCGCGGTCCGCACGATCGGCAGGCCGAGCGTCATGTTCACGCCCTCGTCGAAATGCAGCGTCTTGAGCGGGATCAGCGCCTGGTCGTGATAGAGGCACAGCGCGCAGTCATATTGGGCGCGGGCGCGGGCATGGAACATCGTATCGGCGGCAAGCGGGCCGACGATGTCGATCCCCTCGGCGCGGAGCTGTTCGACGGCGGGAATGATCAGGTCGATTTCCTCGCGCCCGATCGCGCCCTGTTCTCCGGCATGGGGATTGAAGCCGGCAATGGCCAGGCGCGGCCGCTCGATCCCGAAATTGCGGGTCAGCCCGCGGTCGGTGGCACGGGCCTTGGCGACGATCAGGTCGATCGACACGGTCTCGGCCACATCGCGCAGCGGGATGTGGGTGGTGATCGGTACCGCGCGCAGGGTCGGACCGGCCAGCATCATCACCGTGTTGGCCGCCGCCACGCCGCAGCGCTCGGCGACGAATTCGGTCTGCCCGGGATGGGTGAAGCCGATAGCGTAGAGTTGTGCCTTGGCGACCGGCGCGGTGACGAGGCCGCCAACCATGCCCGAGCGGGCGAGCCCGGCGGCCATTTCGAGGGAATCGAGCGCGCAGCGCGCACCAGCGAGGTCGGGCTGGCCGGGGATGATCGGCCCGGTATCCTGAATCTGGATCAGCGGCAGCGCGTTGCGGAAACAGGCGCCCGCCTCGTCGGGGCTGGCGATCTGGTGGATCGGACCGGGCCAGACGGCCTCGACCGAACGGCGGTCCCCGACGGCGAAGAACGGCGCGAGGCCATGCTCCTCGCGGGCGTCCCAGGCCTTGGCGACGATCTCCGGGCCGATCCCCGCGGGATCGCCCAGTGCAACGGCGAGAGGCCCTATCCCCATCGCCTCATCGATATTCGATAACGGCGTCGCGGCGCAGGTCGCGCAGGTAGCGCTGGGCGCGGCGATTGACGCGTTCCTGCTCGATCTGCGACTGGATCTGCTCGAACGACGGGCCAGAGGTCGGCGCCGGATCGTCGCGTCCGCACAGGATCAGCGCGCGGATGCCGTCGCGCAACGATCCGAAGGGCGGGGTGGCCTGGCCGATCTGGAGGCCGAGCATCACGTCCTGGAGCTGCGGTGGCAGGTCGCGGATCTTCATCTGGTCGTTGTTGACGATCTCGGCACCGATGCTGGCGGCGACTTCATTGGCGTTGCCGCAGCCCTTGATCTGTTCGAGCGCCTTGGCGAAAGCCTCGACCTTGGGGGTGGCCTGCGCCTGAGTTATGCCCGGCGGGAAGTTGACGGTGATCTGCTTCAGCAGCAGCGACGCATCGCGCGGGTCGGTGCCCAGCACCTGCCGCTTGTCGATCAGCAGGAGGATCGAATAGCCGCCCGGAATCGCGACGGGCTGGCTGATCTGGCCGGCCTGGAGCTGGTTGACGACCGAGGAGAGCTGTTCGGGGAGCTGCTCGGCACGGACCCAGCCGAGGTCACCGCCCACCGCCGCGGTCGACGCCTCGGAGAATTGCCGCGCATAGGCCGCGAAGGACGCGCCGCGGCGGATCTGGTCGATGATCCGCTCGGCATTGGCGCTCGCCTCGTTCATCGTCTCCGGCGTCGAGGACAGGAAGATTTCGCCGACATGATATTCGTTGGCGCCCTTGGAGGCCTTGAGGCGGGCGATGATCGCGTTGACCTCTTCCTCGCTGACCGCGACGAAGGGTTCGACCTTGCGGCTGAGCACGCGCCGCCAGGCGGCCTCGCCTTCGATCTGCCGCTTGATCGAGGCCTCGGACGATCCCTTCTCGTGAAGGAAGGCGGCGAACTCCTTGGGGGACTTGCGGAAATTGGTCGCGACCCGGTCATAGGTCTGCTGCACTTCCTCGGGCGACACCTCGACCTTCTGGGCGGTCGCCTCCTGGATCTGCAGGGTCTCGTCGATCAGGTTGCGCAGCACCTGCAGGCGCAGACGCTCACGCTCCTCGTCGGCGATGCGGCCGCCATTGGCCGCGACCACCAGTGCGAGGCGCTGTTCGACGTCGGTCTGCGTGATGATCGTACCGTTGACGATCGCCGTCGCGGTCCGGACGTTCGGGTCCTTGTTGCCGAAGACGGTGATATCCTTCGGGATGTTGAGGCCGCCGGAGACATCCTCCTCATCGTCCATGACCGTCTGGCCGATGATCGGCGCCGCCAGGGCAATCGCCCCGGCTGCCGCCGCCATCCAAAAGCCGCCCCGCCTCAGCATCAGTCCACGCACCTAGTCACATCCTCAATCTGGCCAGAGAGCTTTCCCTGGCACGCGCCCGCTGAATGCAGGCTTAGCGGCCCAAATTCTTGAGCGCCAGTCGCAACAGGAAGGTATTTCCGCGCCGGGCATCGCCGATCGCGTCATATTCGCGGCGCCAGGTGACGCCAAGTTCGATGCAGTCGTCGTCGTAGAGGATGCCGAGACGGTGCCGAATCGGCTGATAGCCGTCGGACAATGTCAGCGGGTCTTCGCGCCGCCCGGTCAGGTCGATGACGGTCGAACCGAAGATCGACCAGTAGCGGGCGATCTGCACGCGAGCGCCCAGCCGGACCTCCTCGCGGTCGCGCAGGTCCTCGATCGTCGCGGCTATGTCGCGGTTGAGTTTCAGATATCCGATCGTCGCATAGGTGCGGCGGGTGCCGATGGTCGCGTCGATCTCGTTCCGGTGGATCGCGAAATTATCCTTGTCGAGCCGGAAGCGATGCGTGAACTCGAGGAAGCGGCCATATTTGACGGTGGTGCGGCCGACGATGTCCGACAGCCGTTCGGACAATCCGGTTCCGACCGGCAGTAGGGTCGGCTTGTCCGTAAGGCGGTAGCTCTGGCCGATCACCGTGTTGAACGAGATGCCGGGCAGGTCGACCGCCCATTCGGCGCCGTAGGTGATGCGGCTGCCGTCTTCCCAGCGGTCGTAGCCCGAGAATCGATTGAGCGCGAAGAGGTTGGAATCCTCGAGATCGATCGAACGGGCGTCCTCGTTCGGGATGCTGAGATTGCGGGTCTTCGGGCTGGCGACGATCTGGACGCGCGGGGTGATCCGTTGCGAGCCGCCGAGGAATTCGCCGATGAAGGGCCAGCGCATGTCGGCCGCGAGAGCTGCGATGCCGCGCGTCGTCCAGCCCGGATCGCCGCGATAGATGATCGTCGTCGTCCGCCCGACCTGATCGGTGTGGTAGAGATCGCCGCGGCCATAGGCGGTGAGGGTGAATTCCTGGCCGAGCGGGGTGTAGCGGCGCATGTCCCACTGCACGGCGGCGAAAGCGCGCTGGGTATCCTGGCCGTCGGTGCGAAGCAGGGCGAGGCTGTTGGCCTGGATACTGAGCATGCCGCCGACCCAGGGATCCGCCATGCGCAGCCGATAGTCGATCGCGGGCAGGGCGATCGGCTGCTGGCCCTGCTTGTCGTTGGTCCTGAGGGTCTGTACCGCCCAGCCCTTGATCGACAGATAGCTGTTCTCGGTAATCCGCTCGGCCTGGATCTGGTTCCGCAGCCGATCGTCGCGCGAAATGTCGTAGCGGCGCAGGAAGGTACGGTCGCTGGTGCCGCGGATGGAACCCGACAGCGTCCAGTCCGGGCCGAACTGGAAGCGGCCATTGGCGTCGATATAGCCGCGGATGTCCTTGTTGCCATTCGGCGCCGGCGTGGTGCCGGTGGTCGCCGCGAAGCGCGAGCTGTAGGTCAGCATGCCCGCCGCCTGCCAGGCGCCGTTGTCGGTCAGCGCGCGATATTGCGCTTCGATCGCCGGCAGGACCTTGGTGTAGACATGCGGGGTGATCGTCAGGTCGCGGTTGGGCGCGAGCTGGAAATAATAGGGCAGGCCGAGTTCGGCGCCGTTGACCCGGCTATATTTGATGTCGGGCAGCAGCAGGCCCGAACCGCCGCCGCCGCTGCCGTCGGGATGCGACAGCCCGGGCAGCCACAGGATCGGCGCGCCGAGGAAGCTGATACGCGCCCCGTCGTAGCTGATCCGATGCTTGTTCGGATCATGGACCACCCGGACCGCGCTGATCTTCCAGATCGGCTCCTTGGGACAGCCCTTGTCGTCCATGACCGCGCACGGCGTATAGACCGCCTTGTCGAGCGTGGTGACCTCGTTGCGGCGCACCCCGTGGATGGCGGCGAGGCGGCCACCGTCGTTGAGAACCAGAAGAAGATTCTCGATCACGCCGTCGCGCAGCGAATCGGCCAGCTCGACCGAGTCGCCATACACCGTGTCGTTGCTGGAGTTGACGACCGCGACATTGCCCTCGGCCTGGACCATGCCGGTCTTCTGGTTCCACGCGACCTTGTCGGCGCGCAGGCGGTCGCCCTGCCGCATCATGCGGACATTGCCGGTCGCGGTAACGATCTCCGCATTGTCGTCATAGGTCAGCGTATCGGCCGCGAAGGTGACTTCCTCCTCGTTCGACGGTGTGGGGGCGTCGCCCTGGAGCGGAGGCCCGGCCGCCGGCGTCGCGAGGTTCTGCGCGCGAAGCTGTGCACCTGCGAAGGGCAGGGGGAGCGTCGTCGCCAGGAGGATGAGGATCGGCTTCTTCACACTACCCCTTATGACGCACGCGGGCGGATCACCCGGACAGCGCGTCCGCGCCGCCTATCGCACCCGGGGCCCGGCTGCAATCCTCTGGCGAACCCCCGTTGCGACGCACGGTTGCTCGCCCTAGATGGGAGCCGACACAATAAGGAAGCTTTCCCCGATGCGCATCAGCTTTGTCGACAGCCGGCCCGCCCAGGCCCATGCCCTCGCGATCGTGGTCGCACCCGCCACGGTCGGCGGTGCCGGCCTCGCCGCGTTGCCCGAGGCGACCCAGGCCCTGGCGCGGGCTGCGGCCCAGGCCAACCGCTTCGACGGCGAGAATGGCGCGGTCGTCGAATTCTTCGGCGAAACCGATGCGTCGAACCGGCGCCTGCTGCTCGTCGGCATCGGTGCCAAGAATGATTTCGAGCGCGCGGGCGCGGCACTCGCGGCCCGGCTGCTGACCTCGGGCGAGACCGTGCTGGTCGTGGACATGTCAGCCGTCGCTGGCGACAAGGCGGCCGATGCCGCCGCCGCGCTGGCGTTTGGCGCGGTGCTGCGCAGCTGGCGGCACGACGCCTATCGCACGAAGCTCGATGCCAAGCAGCGTCCGTCGCTCGAGGAGATCGTCATCGTCGGTGGCGGCGCCGGCGCCGCGGCTGCCTGGAAGAACCGCGAGGCGGTTGCCGAGGGTGTGATGTTCGCCCGCACGCTGGTCGCCGAGCCGGCCAACATCGTCTATCCGGAAAGCTTCGTCGAACGCTGCCGTCCGCTCGCCGATATGGGCGTGAAGATCGAGGTGCTCGACCAGGAGGCGATGGCGGCGCTCGGCATGGGCGCGCTGCTCGGCGTCTCGCAGGGATCGGCTCGTCCGCCCCGGCTGCTCGTGATGACCTGGGACGGCACCGCCGGCGCCGAGCCGCCGATCGCGCTGGTCGGCAAGGGCGTCACCTTCGATACCGGCGGCATTTCGCTGAAGCCCGCCGCCGGTATGGAGGACATGAAGTGGGACATGGGCGGCGCAGGGGCCGTCGCGGGGACGATGAAGGCGCTGGCGCTGCGCAAGGCGAAGGCGCACGTCATCGGCGTCTGCGGCCTCGTCGAGAACATGCCCGACGGCAATGCGCAGCGGCCGGGTGACGTGGTGACCTCGATGTCCGGACAGACGATCGAGGTGATCAACACCGATGCGGAAGGCCGCCTCGTCCTATGCGATGCGCTGACCTGGGTGCAGCGGACCCACAAGCCCAAGACGATCGTCGACCTCGCCACCCTGACCGGCGCGATGGTGATCTCGCTCGGTCACGAATATGGCGGCATGTTCGCCAATGACGACGTGCTCGCGGACCAGCTGTCGGCCGCCGGCAGCGCGGTCGGCGACAAGCTGTGGCGGATGCCGCTCGGCGATCCCTATGACAAGCTGATCGACTCGCCGATCGCCGACATGAAGAATGTCGGTCCGCGCGAAGGCGGCTCGATCACCGCTGCGCAGTTCCTCAAGCGCTATGTCGACGAAGATGTCCGCTGGGCGCATCTCGACATCGCCGGCATGGTCTGGGCCTCCAAGCCCGGGGCGACCTGGGACAAGGGCGCGACCGGTTTCGGCGTGCGTCTGCTCGATCGCTTCGTTGCCGACAATTTCGAGAAATAGTCAGGATCTACGGTCGGATCGCAGTTCGGCCAGGTCGGCGGGCGTATCGATATCGTTCGCGAGGCCTGGCCGTTCGACGACCGTCGCCTCCAGCCCCGCCGCTCGCGCCGCGGCGAGATGCGCGGCGAGGCTGCCTTCGCCATAGCGAAAGCGGATCGCCCCCGCCGGACGCATCCGCAGGCCGTTGGTGCCCTGACGCAGGCGGTCGGTGGCGATCGCGATGGCGGTCGGCGCGTCGAGCAGCGCCTGGACATCGTCCGCCGTTAGCGCGGGCAGGTCGCTGCTCAACGACAGCAAGGCTTCCGCGCCCCGCTCGATCGCATGGCGCGTGGCCTGTTCCAGCGCGGCGTTGAGATCGTTTCCGGCCTCGGCAAGGGCTTGGGCCCCGAGCGCGCGGGCCTCGTCGAGAAGCGCCGGAGACCGGCTGACGACGATGATCCTGTCGGCGCGGAAGAGTTCTCTTCCGACTTTCAGACTATGTCGGAACATATTGAAATTCAGTTCGATTCTTTTCGAGTGATCGAGCGTCTCGGCGAGCCGGCTCTTTCCTTCTTCGGGCGGACGCACGGCGAGGAGAAGATGGCAGCCCATCAGCCCAGGCTGCGCGCGAAGGCGAGCGTTTCCATGGCGAGCCGCCGCTGGTCGTCGATATCGCGCATCAGCGTGTCGGTGACGTGGAGAGCGACGCCTCCGGCTACTTCCCCGGCATCGGTCCGGTCGATGACGATACCGTCGAGCAGGCCGTTAAAATAAGCGGCGAGCCCCGCCGGGGTGGTGGCGATGCCGATCTCGTCCATGATCTTGGCGGCGGGGCCCTTGATCGCCCGTCCGCCGATGAAGGGCGAGACCGCGACGATCGGGACCTTGCGCCCGGTCAGCCTGTCGCGGAGGCCGGGCAGTGCGAGGATCGGCGTGATGCTCAGAACCGGGTTGGAGGGGCAGAGGATGATCGCCTCCAGCGCCGGATCGTCGATCGCGGCGAGCAGGCCGGCGGAGGGCCGGGCTTCGTCGATCCCCTCGAAACCGATCCCCCGGAAGCGGGGCTCAGCCCGGCGGCGGACGAAATAATGCTGGAAGGGCAATGCGCCTTCGTCGGTATCGACGATCGTCCGCACGCGCTGGTCGCTCATCGGGACGATGCGGTGGACGATTCCCATCCGCGCAGCGAGCAGGGCGGTGATCTCCGACAGGTCGTGCCGCCCGATCATGGCGGTGCGCAGCACATGGGTCGCGAGGTCGCGGTCGCCGAGGTTGAACCATGCCTCGCCGCCGAGCTTGCCGAGCGCGTCCATGAAGGACCAGCTCTCTCCCTCCAGCCCCCAGCCCTGTGCCGTGTTGTTGATCCCCGCCAGCGTGTAGCAAACCGTGTCGATGTCTGGGCAGACGAGCAGGCCGAGATGTTCGAAATCGTCGCCGGTGTTGACGGCGACCGTCAGCCCGTCGGCGGGCAGGATGGCCGCCAGCCCCCGTGCCAGCCGGGCCCCGCCGACGCCGCCCGCCAGCGCGAGGATCATGCGAACAGGTCCATGTGGCGCGGGCGGATCAACTCGGCGGCGCTGCCGTCGCGCCGGTCGTAGCCGACCCCGCGGACAATCACGATCGGACGGCCCTCGTCGGCCTGTCCCATGATCAGCGAGGCGGCGGCGGCCACCTCGTCCGCCAGTCCGAGTTCGCTGGTTTCCAGCCGCCGGCCGTGCAGGTCCTCGCGCCCACGCAGGTCGACGAGGCCGGGCATGCCGGCGATGCCGATCGCGGTGCCGACGGTGCCGGTCCGCCAGGCGCGGCCGAGGCTGTCGATGATCAGCACCGCGACATCGGCGCCGCTGCGTTCGACGAGCGTGTCGCGCAGCGCGCTGGCGCTGGCGTCGGGATCGACGGGGAGGAGCAGCGCGCGCGCCTCGTCGCCCTGGTCGATGTTCGACTGGTCGATCCCGGCGTTGGCGAGGACCAGGCCGAGCCGGTGGCGAACGATCAGTACGCCCTTGCGGACCCGCATCACCTCCTTGGCCTCGGACAGGATCAGCTCGACGAGGCGCGGATCCTTGTCGACCTGTCGGGCGATGTCGATCGCCTGGGTCGATGCGGTGACGCCCGACAGCGCGATCATCCGCCCCTCGGCCTTGGACACGATCTTCTGAGCGAGGACGACGATGTCGCCGTCGGCCAGCCTGCGGCCGCTGGCCTCCAGCGCGGCGAGCACCACCGAGGCGA
Organism: Sphingomonas sp. Root720; assembly: GCF_001428605.1. Classification (GTDB taxonomy): domain Bacteria; phylum Pseudomonadota; class Alphaproteobacteria; order Sphingomonadales; family Sphingomonadaceae; genus Rhizorhabdus. The sequence continues at coordinate 90,429 of NZ_LMID01000011.1, read as the reverse complement.
GGTCGGCGCCCTCCTCGATCAGGGGCACGCCGGCGAGCGGGATGAGCGAGAGGGAGGCGTCGGTCGTCATGGGCCGGGATTAGGTCGCCGGGAAGACGCGCGCAATCGCATTGGTACCGCCGGCCCGGAATCCTTCGTGAAGTTGCCGGAACGGCTCGGGAAATATACGAATGGACACGATTTTTCCTGCATGGCCGTCAAAAGTTGATATAGCGCGCGGCGTGCCGGCAGCCGCCGGATAGCATCGACTCGGGGACGGCCCGAACCTGATCCGCCCCCGCAAAAAGGGGGAGCATCGTGCCGATGCTGGACGCCTTCGATCCTGTGGTGCTGGCGCGCATCCAGTTCGCCTTCACCGTCAGTTTCCACTTCATCTTCCCGTCCTTCTCGATCGGGCTCGCCAGCTATCTGATGGTGCTCGAGGGGCTGTGGCTGAAGACGGGACGGTCGGTCTACGACAACCTCTACCGCTACTGGCTGAAGATCTTCGCGATCGCCTTCGCGATGGGTGTCGTATCGGGCATCGTCATGTCCTATCAGTTCGGCACCAACTGGTCGGTGTTCAGCGACCGGGCGGGGCCGGTCATCGGTCCGCTCATGGCCTATGAAGTGCTGACCGCCTTCTTCCTGGAGGCAGGCTTCCTCGGCGTCATGCTGTTCGGGATCAACAAAGTGGGACGGAAGCTGCACTTCGCGGCGACCTGCGCGGTCGCGATCGGTACCTTCATCTCGGCCTTCTGGATCCTGTCGGTGAACAGCTGGATGCAGACTCCGGTCGGTCATGAGATCGCCGCGAACGGCCAGTTCGTGCCCGGTCCGAGCTGGCTGGCGATCATCTTCAATCCCAGCTTCCCCTATCGGCTCGTCCATACGGTGATCGCCGCCTATCTGACGACCGCGCTCGTCGTCGGCGGCGTCGGCGGGTGGCACCTGCTGCGCGATCGCGCCAATCGCGGCGCGCGGACGATGTTCTCGATGGCGATGTGGATGGCCGCGCTGGTGGCGCCGATCCAGATTCTCGCGGGCGACATGCACGGGCTCAACACGCTCGAGCATCAGCCGGTCAAGGTGATGGCGATGGAGGGCCATTATAGGAGCCACCCCGATGGCGCGCCGCTGATCCTGTTCGGCATCCCCAACAGCGCCGAGAAGCGGGTCGACTACGCTGTCGAGATCCCCAAGATGTCATCGCTGATCCTCAAGCACGACATGAACGCACCGCTGGCCGGGCTCGACACGGTCCCCGAGAGCGAACATCCGCCGGTCGGCATCGTCTTCTGGTCGTTCCGCATCATGGTCGGCATCGGCTTCGCGATCTTCGGTCTCGGCCTGCTGAGCCTGCTCGCGCGCGCGACGGGGCACCTCTACAACTGGTCGCTGCTCCACCGCTTGGCCATCCTGCTCGGCCCGGCGGGCTTCGTGGCGGTGATCGCGGGATGGGTGACGACCGAGGTCGGCCGCCAGCCCTATGTCGTCTACGGCCTGCTCCGCACCGCAGACGCGGCCTCGCCGCTCGCGGCGCCGGCGGTGGGGGCATCGTTGCTCGCGTTCATCATCGTCTATTTCGCGGTGTTCGGGGTGGGAGTCTGGTACATCCTCAAGCTGATGGCCAAGCCGCCCCAGCGCGGGGAGAGCGCGGAGCCGGTCGAGGGACCGATCCGCAGCGCCGGCATCACGCCCGCGCCTAGCGTCGAAGGAGAAAGGCGATGAGCGGGATCGATCTCACCCTCGTCTGGGCGGCGATCATCGCCTTCGCGGTGGCCGCCTATGTCGTGATGGACGGCTTCGACCTCGGTATCGGCATCCTCTTTCCGGCGTTCCGGGTCGGCGGCGAACGCGACATGGCGATGAACAGCATCGCGCCAGTCTGGGACGGCAACGAGACCTGGCTGGTGCTCGGCGGGGGCGGGCTGCTCGCCGCCTTTCCGCTGGCTTATGCGATCGTCCTGCCGGCGCTCTACGCACCGCTGACGGCCATGCTGCTCGGCCTCGTCTTCCGCGGCGTCGCGTTCGAGTTCCGCTGGCGGGATCCCGCGCACCGGGCGTTCTGGGACACGGCCTTCTGCGGCGGATCGCTGGTCGCGACCCTGGCGCAGGGGATCACCCTCGGCGCGCTGCTGCAGGGAATCGAGGTAAATGGCCGCGCCTATGCCGGCGGATGGTGGGACTGGCTGACGCCTTTCTCGCTGCTGACCGGAATCAGCCTCGTCATCGGTTATGCGCTGCTGGGTTCAGGCTGGCTGATCTGGAAGACGCAGGGCGCGCTGCAGGCCGACGCGCGGCGCTTCGCCAGGCCGCTGGCCGCCGCGCTGGTGGTCGCGATCGCGGCGGTCAGCGCCTACACGCCCTTCCTCGAAGGCAAATATCACGAGCGCTGGTTCGGCTATCCGGGCTTGTTCGTGACGATCCCCGTGCCGCTGCTCGTCGCCGTCACCGCACTGCTGCTGTGGCGGTCGATCGGCGGCGGGCGCGACGGCATGCCCTTCCTGCTGACCCTCGGCCTGTTCGGCCTGTCGATGCTGGGGCTGGCCATCTCGATCTATCCCGACGTGATCCCGGGCCGGGTCACCATCTGGGAAGCGGCAGCGCCGGAAAGGAGCCAGATCTTCATGCTGGTCGGCGCCGCGGTGCTGGTGCCGATCATCCTCGGCTACACCGCCTGGGCCTATTGGGTGTTCCGAGGCAAGGTCGATGAAGCCGGATATCACTGAGCCTGGGCCGCTCTGGCGTAGGCTTGCCTGGTTCGCCGGCATCTGGGCGGCCAGCGTCGCGACGCTCGGGCTCGTCGCCTGGGCGATCCGGCGGATGATCAACGGTTGAAGCGCGTCCACGGATCGCCGCAATATTCTTGACGACGGCAGGCGCGAACCTGCTCGTTCCCATCAGGCCATGAGACGGCTCTCCGGGGTTCTGCGCGGCTTCGCCCAGGATCAGGAAGCATAGGCCGACTATACTCACCGTCGGCGACTTCCAAGCAGACCTGTGACGGATGCCCGATCTATTGGGAAACCAGATCACAGGCCGGCCCGCTCTATTGACCGCCGAGATGGACTCGGGCAGCCTGCATCGATGACGCTGCTAGAAAAACTATCGTTCTTTTTGTACCGGCGCTTGTCCGCTGCAGGCGTCATCCGCGTTCGACTCAGCAATGAGCCGGACTGGGCGATATGGCTTCGGGACAAATATCAGGTTGCCAGCTTTCAGGACGTTTTCCTCGATCCGAATTACTGGCGAGCCTTCCAGATCTTCGACGAAGATCCCAAACTCGTCGTCGATTGTGGAGCGCATTGCGGCCACTTCGCAATCCTGCTCGACATCTGCTTGCGTGCGCGGTTCGGTGTATCACGCACGGAATATATCCTGATCGAGCCGAACGAGGCGCTGCACCGGGCGCTGGAGCTCAATATCGCGAGTGCCAATATGCGCGATCGCGTCACGCTGCTCACCGGTCTCGTCGGGCGCAAGGATGGCCGGGCGATGTTCGCCACCAATGCCAAGAATTTTCTGGTCTCTCATATCGGCGACGGCGGAGGACGCGGAAAGATGATCGAGTATCTCGATCTCGCCGAGCTGACCGCTGGCCGCCCGATAGATTTGCTGAAGCTGGATATCGAGGGAGCGGAATTCGAATTCGCCGAGGCAAATCAGGACGTTCTTTCCGTTACGCGCAATGCAGTCGTCGAAGTGCATCACCAAGCTGGAACCTTCGAGGAATTTGCCAGGGCCCTGGAGCGCAGCGGGCTGTTCCAGAGCGGGCCGATCCTAACCGGCCGCGACAATGAAATGACCTGGTTCCAGCAGCGGCGGACCACCGAAGACGACCAGCCCGTCCTGGCCGAAGCCCGGATATGATCCGGCCGGGGAGCGTGCAAAGACGCGATTAGCGACCCGGCGCAAATGTGGCGAACTGGCGCGCCCGACAGGATTCGAACCTGTGACCCCAAGCTTAGAAGGCTCGTGCTCTATCCAACTGAGCTACGGGCGCGCTACCGGCTGCCAGATAGCGTGGATTGCGCTCGGATGGAACGCGGTTAGTGTAGCGTCATGATCGACAGCAGCGCCGCGCCCGTCGCCTTCGACGCCGAAGCCATCAAGGGCCGGCACTTCCGCTATTTCGACTTCGTGATGGCGGCCTTCGTCACGATATTGCTGCTGTCCAACGTGCTGGGCGCGGGCAAGGTCGCGACGATCGACATTCCGGGGGTGGGGCCTTGGCCGTTCGGGGCGGGCATCCTGTTCTTTCCGGTCGGCTATGTGATCGGCGACATCATGACTGAGGTTTACGGCTACGGCCGGGCGCGTCGCTGCATATGGGCGGGGACGGCGGCGCTGCTGTTCATGGTCTTCATGAGCTGGGTGGTCGTGGCGCTGCCGCCCGACCCCGAATGGACCGGGCAGCAGGCCTATGAACAGGTATTCGGGCAGGTGCCGCGCATCGTGATCGCCTCGATCACCGCCTTCTGGGCGGGCGAGTTCGTCAACAGCTACGTCCTTGCCAAGATGAAGCTGTGGACGGGTGGCAAGCATCTATGGACGCGCACGATCGGATCGACGGTGGCGGGGCAGGGGATCGACAGCCTGATCTTCTATCCGCTGGCTTTTCTCGGCGCGCAGGGCTGGACCACCGACCTGGTGCTGAAGGTGCTCGTCACCCAATGGGTGCTGAAGGTGAGCTGGGAAGTGATCCTGACCCCCGCCACCTATGCCGCGGTCAATTTCCTCAAGAGCCGCGAGGGCATCGACGTCTTCGACGAGAGCACGAGCTTCACCCCGTTCAAGACAGGGGTGTGACGACTGTTATTCGGGCTGCAATGGGCTTCGGCCATCGACCACGGGTTGGGCGGCCCGGTGGGCATCTCAGGCCGTACGCGGCCCCATCAGGATGACGGCGCTGCCCAGGATGCAGAGCGTCGCGCCGATCGCATCCCAGCGATCGGGCCGGCTACCCTCGATCGCCCACATCCAGGCCAGCGACGTACAGATGTAGATGCCACCATAGGCCGCGAACACACGGCCGGCAGCGGCGCTGTCGATGCGGGTCAATGCCCATGCGAACAGGATGAGGAGCAGCGTGCCGCCGGCCGCCCAGAAGGGCGACTTGCCGAGCTTCAGCCACGCCCAGAAAGCGAAGCAGCCGCCGATCTCGCACAGCGCGGCGGCGACGAACAGGAAAAGGCCCGCGCCCGGCATCAGGCGACCGGGGGAGGCTGGCTCTCGAGGTTCGGTATCTCGGTCGAGATGCAGGCCCAGCCGGGCGCCTGCGAGGTCCAGATCGTCGCCTGCGGGGCCATCAGATCGGGGTCGTCCAGCGCGCCGATGCGCAGGAACAACAGATGCGGCCGGCTCAGCGCCTCGCTGGTCAGCGGGGTGCCGCAGGTCGGGCAGAAGCCGCGCCGCATCGCATTGCCGCTGTCGGCCACCGCCGCATGATAGCGTATCTCGCCCGTCCAGCTGACCTTATCGGCCGGGAAGCAGATATTCGCCGTCGCCGTGCCGCCGCCAAGATATTGGCACAGCCGGCACCAACAGGTGCGCGCGGCCATCGGCTCGGCGTCGATGGTGAAGCGGACCGCGCCGCAGAGGCAGCCCGCGCCGTGCATCGTCAGGCCACAGCTTCCAGCAGGCCCTCGAACAGGCGGCGGCCGTCGCTGTTGCCGTGCGCGGGCTCGATCACCCGTTCGGGGTGCGGCATCATGCCCAGCACGTTGCCCGCGTCGTTGAGGATGCCGGCGATGCCGCGCGCCGATCCGTTGACCGCCTCGGCATAGCGGAAGGCGACACGGCCTTCGCCCTCGATGCGGTCGAGCGTTTCGCGGTCGGCGGTGAAATTGCCGTCATGGTGCGCGACCGGGAAATGGACCTTCTCGCCCTTGTAGTAGCGCGCGGTGAAGGTCGACTGGCTGTTCTCGACGGTCAGCGCCACGTCGCGGCAGACGAAGTTCAGCCCTTCGTTGCGCATCAGCGCACCGGGCAACAGGCCGGCTTCGGTGAGGATCTGGAAGCCGTTGCAGATGCCGAGCACCGGCACGCCGCGACCGGCGGCCTCGACGATCGCGCGCATGATCGGCGAGCGCGCGGCCATCGCGCCCGAACGCAGATAGTCGCCATAGGAGAAGCCGCCCGGCACGGCGATCAGGCCGATGCCGTCGGGCAGATCGGTCTCCTGGTGCCAGAGCATCTCGGGTGCCTTGCCGGTGACGTCGCGGATCGCCACGGCGAGGTCGCGATCGCAATTGGAACCGGGGAAGACGATGACCGCGCTCTTCATGATGCTGTCTCCTCGGGCCTAGGCCCGCTCGATCCGGAAATTCTCGATGACTGTGTTGGCGAGCAGCTTCTTGCACATCGCCTCGATGTCGGCGTCGCTGACGCCGTCGTCGTGGTCGAGTTCTATCAGCTTGCCGGCACGGACATCGTTAACGCCCGAAAAACCGAGCGAGCCGAGCGCATGGTGGATCGCCTTGCCCTGGGGATCGAGCACGCCGCCCTTCAGGGTGACATAGACGCGGGTCTTCATCGCGGCCTCATATGTTGGAATTCATGCGCCCTATGGCGCCGAAGGGCGCGGCGGGCAAGGGCCGGGATCAATATTCCAGCATTTCGACGAGCGCGGGGCTCAGCCATTCGCGATCGCCGACGATCCGGGCGGCGATGCGTTCGCGTGCGGCCAGCGCCAGGCCGGCTTCGGGGCCCGCCACCGTCAGCGCGGTCGCCCAGGCGTCGGCCAGCATCGCGCTGCGGTGGATCACGCTCACCGAGCGGACGCCGTTGGCCGTCGATCGCCCGGTGCGCGGGTCGATGCTGTGCGCGCCGCGCCGATAGTCACCCGAGGTCGCGACGGCGATGCCGTGAAGTGCGATGCGTAGCCGGGGCAGCGGGATATCGGGAGGATTTTCCAGGTCGACCCACCAGGGGTCGCCATCGGGGCGGACGCCGCGCCCGGCCAGTTCGCCGCCGATCTCGACCAGGGCATGGGCGATGCCGAGCGCGCCGAGGGCGTCGGCGACGGCGTCGACGGCATGGCCCTTGGCGATTCCCGAAAGATCGAGCGCGAGCCCGCCGGGCTGGAGCAACCGGCCGTCGAGGAGGCGGAGACGTTGCCATCCCGTGGTCTGGCGGGCGTGGGCCAGCGACGCATCGGAAGCGTCGCGCTGGCGGGGGTCGGGGCCAAAACCGGCAAGGTCGACGAGCTGCCCGATCGTCGGGTCGAAGACGCCGCCGCTACGCTCGGCGACATGGAGGCTGGCCGCGATCACTTCGGCGAAATCGGCGGGCAGGTCATGCCAGCTGGCCGGCTCGCCGCGGTTGAAGGCGGAGATCAGCGAGTCCGGCCGCCAATGGCTCATCTCGACGATGATCGTGTCGAGCCGGGCGAGGATCGCCGCCTCGACCCTTGCTGGGTCGCAGCCGGACGGCGCGGCGAAGCGCACCGACCAGCCCGTTCCCATCGTCTCCCCGCCGAGATCGACCAGCGGTCGGCTCGGATCGCGATCGGCGAAGGCCTCGATCGCGATCTCGCGCGGCAGGGCGATCCTGGGCCGGCTCAGGGAAGCAGTACCTCGACCGTCGTCACATAGTTCATGCGGCGCTGGGTCGCGCGCGGCACCGACGGCTTGTCGTCGGTTGCCGACGCGTTGATCCAGTAAAGACCCGCCGCCGGCCAGTCGATCCTGGCGACGCCGTCCGCGCCGGTCGTGAACTCCCGCGCGCCGTCGTCGTTGCGGTAGCGCTTGCCGCCGGGGACGACGGTGACCTTCAGCCCGTTGGCCGGCTTGCCGTCGATGAGGAAGCGGAAGCTGGCGGTCTCGCCGGCGACGAGCTCGTCGGGATGCGTCACCGGCTCGAACTCCAGGCCCTTGCCGGTCGGCTTGAACACCGTCGCGCTCGGCGCATCGGCGGTGATGTAGAGCTCGTTACGGCCGATCACCTCGGTCAGCTTGACGTCGGTGGCGTCGGCGGGGATGTCGGCGACCGATACCGGCGGCGCGCGGCGTGCCGCGGGGGCCGGACCTTCGCCGCCGCCGGGACCACCCGGTCCTCCCGGGCCCATGCCCTGGGCGCCAGGGACGCCCGGGCCGCCACCGCCGCCGGGACGGCCGCCGACCCGGCGCTCCTCGCCAGCGACCTTGAAGCTGCCCATCACCGACGAGGTGAAGGTGCCGATCTTCCAGGTGCCCGGTTTGTCGAGCTTGACGTCGAAGGTCGAGCGGTAGCGGCCGGTTGACCCATTGGCGATCGCCCCTTCGCTGCCGTCGGGCGCCCACACCTTCACGCCGTCCAGCCGCATCGGCTGATGGTCGGCGAAGAACAGGTCGTTCGAGGCGGCGGCGTCGACCGTCACCCAGCTGTCGGTGCCGGAAAAGACGGTCGCGTTCGGCACCATCCACTGGCGGTGCGCCGAGGCGGCGGCGGGGAGGACGAGGATCGCGGCGGCGGCGAGCAGGCGAATGGAGAAGCGCGTCATCGGCGGTCCTTTCAGCGGGCGGAGAGGGTGATGGCGCCGAGTTCTGTCTTGCCGGCCGCCTTGGCGGGCTTGGCCGGAACGCTGATCGGCAGGGTGACATATTCGCGGCCGCCGGTCTCGCGCGCGGCCTCGACGCCCAGGACATAATTGCCGGGCTTCAGGTCGGCGGGGAGCGGGATGCTGTGGGTGCCGGGCGCGCGGGTTGCGCCGCTGATGCCGTCGGCGGGCATAGCCGCGCTCTTGCCGCCCTTGCGCCACCAGGCGCGCAGGTCGGACAGCCACTTGGTGCCGGGCTCGTTGCCGCCCTTCTTGAGGTCGTACCACACCGCCAGGGTGCGCGCCGCACCGCCGCCGACGGGCTCCAGCCACACCGCGACATAGGGCCGGTGATACTCGGCGACCTTGAGCTGCGGGATAGTGATGCTGATCGTCCCGGCCGCCGAAGCGGGGGCTGCGACCATTCCACCGACAATCAGGAAAGGCGAATAACGCATTGCAATCTCTTTCAATGAATGAAGAGGATGATGATTAGCAGCGGTGCTGCCAAGCCCAGCCCGACGAGCGGCCAGGTCAGCGGCCGCGGCCTCGAATGCATGTAGAGCAGGAACAGGCCGGTCAGCGTGAACAGGATGCAGCCCCCGGCGAAGATGTCGATGAACCAGCCCCAGGCACTACCGGCGTTGCGACCCTTGTGGAGATCGTTCGCGAAGCTGATCCAGCCGCGATCGGTGATCTCGGCGGTCACCGCGCCGGTGGTGCGGTCGATGCTGATCCAGGCGTCCCCGCCCGGTCGGGGCAACGCGACATAGACTTCGCCGTCGGACCATTCGCCAGGCTTGCCGGCGGCGTCCAGATCGAGCCTGGCGTCGAGATCGGCTGCGACGGCCCTCGGCAGGGGCGCCGTATCGGAGGCAGGCTTGGCGAGCCGGGCGAGCAGCGGCGGCGGAAGTTGGGCGGTGAGGTTCTGAACCTTGGGCGACGCGCCGATCGTCGCGGCGTGGTTGAGGGTGATGCCGGTCGCTGCGAACAGGAGCATCCCGATCAGCGAGATGGCCGCACTCATCCAGTGCCAGTTATGGAGCTGCTTCAGCCACCAGCCGCGCGAACGATACCAGGGTTTGGCCACTGGCCTGCGTTTGGCCGCGAAGGATGAAGAGGCTGGAGTCTGGCTCACAGCTCGCCGCGTAGCGCGAACGATTCGCGCCTGCAATAGCTAATGCGAATGGTTCGCAATAATTCAGTTCTGAAATATTCCGGCGAGTTGCCATCGCCGCGGCCAAACCGGGCGGCGATGGCGTCTCGGGACTTAGAAGCTCGCCTTCAGTTCCACGCCGATGATCCGCGGTTCGTTGATCATGCCGGTGAGGTTGTTGAAGTCGATCGCGCTGATGCTGCGGATCTGGTTGGTGATATTGCGGGCGAAGACCGCAGCCTCCCAGCCGCCGTCTGACTTGTAGCCGAGCTTCAGGCCGCCTTCGATCAGCGACCGGCCCCGGAACTCCCGAGCGGTGTAGAGGAAATAGTTGATGCTGCTGCGATACGCCCAGTCGGTGAACGCGAAGACCTCGCCGCTTCCCACGGGAATGGCGTAGCGCGCCGTCGCATTGGCGACATAGCGCGGCGCCTGCGGCAGGTCGTTGCCGTCGATCAGCGCGAGGCCCGCGCCGTTGAGCGGATCGGTGACGGTGCAGAGTGAGCCGCAGGGCGCCACCGCGATGTTCGGGTCGCGGATCTCTGTGAAGTTCCAGCTCGCCCCGGCGGTAAGGCTCAACTGCGGCATTGGGCGGAACTCGACCGTGCCTTCGACGCCGTAGCCGATCGCCTTGTCCGCGTTGAGCAGCTGGGCCGAGTTCGTCGCGCCGCCGACCGCGGTCAGCTGAAGGTCCTTGGTGCGGTACCAGTAGCCGTCGAGGTCGAACTGAAGCGTGCCGTCGCCGGTCGCGCCCTTGAGGCCGGCCTCGCCCGAGATCGTCGTTTGCTTGCCGGCGACCGACGGCACGCTGCCGAAGGTAACGCGGTCCTGGATCGCCGGGCCGAGATAACCGGTCGCGAAGCGCGCATAGACGCTGATCTGGTCGGAAAGCTTGTAGGTCGCGCTGGCATCCCAGGAGATGTTGCTTGCCTTTGCCTGGTTGGTCAGCGGCAGCGGCACGAGGATGACCTGGCTGGCGGTGCTCGATGCGGCGAGCGCGGGATCGAGCGAGATGGTGTCGCGCTTCTTGTCGTGCGAGTAGCGGACGCCCGCGCGCAGGGTCAGCGCCTCGCTCGCCTTATATTCGCCCGAAGCGAACAGGCCGTAATTCTCGTTCTTGTTGTCGTGCAGGATTGCGCTGACCCGGGTGCCGGTGCCGTCATAGGCATATTCGGCATAGTCGAGCTTCTGGTGGAAATAATATGCGCCCGCCTGGAAACGGAAACCGTCCATGTCTTCGCTGGCAAAGCGGAATTCCTGACTGAATTCCTTCGGCTTGGTGCGCCCGCCGGTGTTGACCGGGAAGAGGGCGACGCCGAGCCCGAGCGCGGGGAAGCCGTAGGCCGCGCCGCCGTCGATATCGCCGGTGCTCTGGACATTGGCGCGCTCATAGGCGGTGGTCGAGTAGAAGGTGCCGAGGCCGTCGGCACGGTAATCGAGCCGCGCATTGGCGCCGAACTGCTTTAGGCTCTGGCTGGTCAGGCCGTCGAGCGTGACATGATCCTTGTCGAATCCCGGCGAGAAGCGGTTGCTGCCCTGCTGGAACAGGCCGGCACGGAACACGCGCGGGGAAGCCTCGAGATCGCGGCCATGGACGTTGAACAGCGCGTTGAAATCGCCGCTGGTATAGCCGAGCTGAACGCGGCCGGCGAGGTCGCGATAGCCTTCGAGGCGGCGGTCGGCGAGGGTGGGGGAGCTATCGTTCTTCACCCAGTCGTCGCGGCGCTGCAGCAGGCCCGAGGCGCGGAAGCTGAGGCCTTCGCCGAGCGGACCGGTGAGGGCGGCTTCGGCGTTGACGGTGTTGTATGTGCCCCAGCTGACGCTCCCATAGCCGCCGAAGCTGTCGCTCGGCTTGGCCGAGTTGAGCTTGATCACGCCGGCCGGCGTATTGCGGCCGAACAGTGTGCCCTGCGGCCCGCGTAGCACCTCGACGCTGGCGAGGTCGAACACCGGGAAGCTCTTGAGCATCGGGCTTTCGAGCGCGACGTCGTCATAGACGACCGATACGGGCTGCGCCGCATTGGGATCGAAATCGGTATTGCCGAGGCCGCGGATGTAGAAGCGCGGGAAGGTGCGACCGAAGGAGCTTTCGATCTGCAGGCTGGGCGTGCGCGACGACAGGAAGCGGATGTCGAGCCCGCTCGAATTGAGTACCGCCAGCTTCTCGCCGCCGATCGCGGTGACGGCGACGGGCACGTCCTTGATGTTCTCGGCACGGCGGGTCGCGGTGACGACGATTTCGCCGTCATCGGCGGCGGCATCGGGCGTTGACTGCGCCAGGAGCGGCGCCGCGGCACCGAGCGCCAGCAGGCTCGCACCGGCGGCGCGGAGGGCAAGACGTCGCGATTTTTCGGACAGCAAAGACATGAGAGCGTTTCCCTTTTGGCGCCCCGCACCCTCTCCGGTGACATTATCGTGGCGGGACTGCTACCAGTTGGGGAAAGCGGGTCAAACCCGTAACTGACATGCCGGAAAGTAAGGCTGTCGGGCGTTGCCGGAAAAGCACAGTGACGGTCGGACGCGACCGTTGATGCAAAGATCTCGCCAGTGCTGAAAACGACGGCTTGAGACGGCAAAAAAACGCCCCGGCCTTCTTGGAAGACCAGGGCGTTTTATATCGAACCCTTCGGACGACCTTACTGGTCGAGAAAGCTGCGCATCTTGCGGCTGCGGCTCGGATGCTTGAGCTTGCGCAGTGCCTTCGCCTCGATCTGGCGGATGCGCTCGCGGGTCACCGAGAATTGCTGGCCCACCTCTTCGAGCGTGTGATCGGTGTTCATGCCGATGCCGAAGCGCATGCGCAGCACGCGCTCCTCGCGGGGGGTGAGGCTGGCGAGGACGCGGGTGACGGTTTCCTTCAGATTGGACTGGATCGCGGCGTCGACCGGGATGATCGCGTTCTTGTCCTCGATGAAGTCGCCGAGATGGCTGTCCTCCTCGTCGCCGATCGGCGTTTCGAGGCTGATCGGCTCCTTGGCGATCTTCATCACCTTGCGGACCTTCTCGAGCGGCATCGAGAGCCGCTCGGCCAGTTCCTCCGGCGTCGGCTCGCGGCCGATCTCGTGCAGGATCTGGCGGCTCGTGCGGACGAGCTTGTTGATCGTCTCGATCATGTGGACCGGGATACGGATGGTCCGCGCCTGATCGGCGATCGAGCGGGTGATCGCCTGCCTGATCCACCAGGTCGCATAGGTGCTGAACTTGTAGCCGCGGCGATATTCGAACTTATCGACCGCTTTCATCAGGCCGATATTGCCCTCCTGGATCAGATCCAGGAACTGCAGGCCGCGGTTCGTGTATTTCTTGGCGATCGAGATGACGAGGCGGAGATTGGCTTCGACCATCTCCTTCTTCGCGATGCGCGCCTCGCGCTCGCCCTTCTGCACCATGTTGACGATGCGGCGGAACTCGCTGAGAGCCATGCCGGTTGCCTGGGCGATCTCGCCGATCTCGTTGCGGATGCGGTCGACGGCGTCGCCCTCGACAGCCGCGAAATTGGCCCACTTCTTGTCGATCTTGGCCACGCGCTCAAGCCAGCCATCTTCCATCTCGCGGTTGATATAGGCTTCGAGGAAGTCGCGGCGCGGCACCTTGTGGCGCTCGGCGAGGCGCAGCATCTGCCCGCCCAGCGTCGTCAGCCGGCGGTTGAACGAATAGAGCTGGTCGACGAGATATTCGATCTTGGCGCCGTGGAACTGGACGCTCTCGACCTCCGCGGTGAGCTGCTCGCGCAGGCCCTGGTAACGCTCCTCCTCGGCGGCGGGAAAGTCGTCGCCGACGCCCAGCGCCGCAACGCGCGCCAACTGCACGTCGGAGAAGGTCTTGTAGAGATCGGTGATCGCGGCGAACCGCTCAAGCGCGAGCGGCTTGAGCTGCTCCTCCATCTGGGCGAGGCTGAGGGTGTTGTCCTCGTCTTCCTCCTCCTGCGGGCGCGGAGTGCGCCGCTCGGTCATCGAATCCTCGTCCTCGTCGGCCGGAGCCTCCTCTTCGGGCTCCTCCTCTTCCTTGAAGGTCGGGCCCGCGGTTTCGGCCGAGATCTCGCCGCCGGCGTCCTCATTCTCGACCTGCTCGGCGGTCGGGCCCTTGGACAGCATCGCGTCGAGATCGAGGATCTCGCGCAGCTGCATCGTGCCTTCGTTGAGGGCGTTCGACCATTCGATGATCGCGTTGAAGGTGATGGGGCTTTCGCACAGCCCAAGGATCATCGTGTCGCGACCGGCTTCGATCCGCTTGGCGATCGCGATCTCACCCTCGCGGCTGAGCAGCTCGACGGCGCCCATTTCGCGCAGGTACATGCGCACCGGGTCATCGGTACGGTCGACCGTTTCCTTCTTCGCGGTGGCGGCAAGGGCAGGGCCGGTATCGCCGTCGTCGGGCGACGAAGCCTCGTCGACATTGTCGTCCTCGGGCTGCTCGTCTTCGCCCGCATCCTCGTTCTCGACGATGTTGACGCCCATCTCGTTGAGCGCGGACATGACGTCCTCGAGCTGATCGGAGGTCATCTGATCCTGCGGCAGCGCTTCGTTGAGCTGCTCGTAGGTGATGTAGCCCTTGCGCTTTGCGCGGGCGATCAGCTTCTTGAGCGATCCTTCGTTGAGATCGATGAGCGGGGCGTCACCGTCGATCCGATCGCCACCCTCGCTCCCGTTCGTCTTCGCCATCTAAGACCAGCCCTCAATCAAATTCGGCCGGAAACCGCCGGCCTCAAACAGTTTAAGCGCCCTCGCCGTCCTCGCCCAGGGCGAGATCGGTGAGCGCGCGATCCGCCGCCTCGCGGGCCGTGAGCAGTCTGCGCTGCTCCTCGAGCCCTGCATCGTCGGTCGCCATGCCCAGCCTTTCGGTGGCTTCCTTCAGCGCCGCATCCAGCAAGGGACGCGCCGCCATAGCCTCGATCGCCGCCGAGAGATCGCGCACAGCACGGTCAGGATCGGCATTGCCGCGCAAAAAGGAAAAGGCAAGAGCGTTCGTAGCCTTGAGCTCCTCGATCACAGCCCCAAGACCCGCGTCGACCAATATGGTTTCGAGGCTTTCCTTTTCAAGCGCGGCCCCGGAAAATCCGGCGTCGAAGGCCTCCGCGCGCAATCTTTCGAGCCGCTCGTCGCCCAGTTCGAGCTGTCCGATCGCCTCCATATGCGACGAGAAAAGTACCGGGAAGCGTAACAGTCCCGCCATCACCGCGCGGATCACCATCGGGTTGACCCCGCTGCGGTTGACCGCATGGGCGGCGCGCGAGGGCGGCAACGGCTCGGGTTTCCAGGGCTGGCCGGGGCGGCGTTGCTGGCGGGGCTGGAAAGGCTGGAAGGTGCGTTCGAACGGCCGGCGCTGGGGGCTGCCGAACAGCTCGTCGAATCGGCGGCGGAACTCGGCCTGGTAGAGCTCGCGGACGTCGCGGTCCTGGATCGAGGCGGCGAGGTCGCCCAGGCGCTTGCGCAGGCCCGCGCGCGCCTCGGGCGTCGACAGGGGCTGCGCCTCATGTTCGGCGCGCCACAGCAGCTCGTCGAGGCTGATCGCCTCGCCCAGCACCTGCTCGACGGCGCGGACGCCGCCGGACTTGACCAGGTCGTCGGGGTCCTGGCCGCCGGGCAGCAAGGCGAAGCGCAGGGTCCGGCCCGGCGCGACCATCGGCAGCGCGCGTTGGGCGGCGCGGACGGCGGCCTTCTGCCCGGCCTTGTCGCCGTCGAAGCAGAGGATCGGAACCTCGCCCATCCGCCACAGCCGCTCGAGCTGCATCTCGGTGAGCGCGGTGCCGAGCGGCGCGACCGCCTCGTCGATCCCGGCTTTGGCCAGCGCGATCACGTCCATATAGCCTTCGACCGCGATCACCCGGTCGGTCTTGCGCGCGGCCGGGCCCGCTCGGCCGATGTTGAACAGGGTACGGCCCTTGTCGAACAGCGGCGTGTCCGGCGAGTTGAGATATTTGGGCTCGCCCTGGTCGAGGATCCGGCCGCCAAAGGCGATCACCCGCCCACGCTGATCGCGGATCGGGATCATCAGCCGGCCGCGGAACCGGTCATAGGGCTCCTTGTCCTCGACCAGAATCAACAGGCCGGTCTCGATCAGCTTCGCCTCGCCGAAGCCCTTCAATGCCGCCTTCAGCTTGCCGCGCGAGTCGGGGGCGAAGCCGATCCCGAAATCCCGGGCGAGTTGGTCGCCGATCCCGCGCTTCTGGAGATAGGCGCGCGCCTGGGCACCCTCGATTCCGCCAAGCTGCTCCTGGAACCAAGTCGCGGCGGCGGCCATCACCTCGTGCAGCCCGGCATGATGCTCGTTGCGCTGCGCCGAACGGGCGTCGGGGGCGGGGACTTCCATCCCCGCGCTCTGGGCGAGCTCCTTGACCGCATCGATGAAGGGCAGGCCCTTCGCCTCGGTCAGGAAGCGAATCGCGTCGCCATGCGCGCCGCAGCCGAAGCAATGATAGAAGCCCTTGTCGTCATTGACGTAGAAGCTCGGCGACTTCTCGTTGTGGAACGGACAGCACGCCTTGAACTCGCGACCGGCCTTGGTGAGCTTCACCGACTTACCGATCAAGGTCGACAAGGTGACGCGGGTGCGGAGTTCGTCGAGAAACTGGGGAGAGAGGGACATATTACACCCCTCCCGCTCGCGGGAGGGGTTGGGGGTGGGCATCCGACGCATTGGTCAGCGCTTCCGTAATACGGACCAGCACCCCTTCGAGCCGTTCGTTCACGTCATTGTTCCAGAAACGGAGCACCCGATAGCCTTCCGCCTCGATCCGCCGGGTGCGCGCTTCGTCCGCGGCAGTCTGGTGGTCATGCTGACCTCCATCGAGTTCAATGACAAGCCGCGCCGATCGGCACAGGACATCACAGGCGAAGCCGGCGATCGGCATCTGCCGGCTGAACTTGAAGCCGTTAGGGCGGCTACCGCGCAGATGGCGCCAGAGCTTGTGCTCGGTATCGGTGGCGTTGTTGCGGAGATGCCTGGCGAAGCGGGACGGGCGCGGCTTGAAGGCCGGAGAGCCCACCCCTCGATCCCCTCCCGCAAGCGGGAGGGGGGGATTTTCACCCTCGGCTGTGTTCACTCAGCCCAGCCGCGCCTTCACCAGGCCGCTCGCCTTCGCCATGTCCATCTTGCCGGCGAAACGCTCCTTGATCGCCGCCATGACCCGGCCCATGTCCTTGACCGAGGCGGCGCCCAGTTCGGTCGCCAACGCGTCGATCGCGGCCTTCGCCTCGTCCTCGCTCATCTGCTGGGGCAGGAAGCGCTCGATCACGGCGACCTCCGCGGCCTCGGCCGCCGCGAGTTCGGGGCGGTTGCCCTTCTCGTACATCTCGATCGATTCGCGGCGCTGCTTGATCATCTTCTGCAGCACCTCGGTGACGAGCAGGTCGTCATCGGGCTGCTGGGTCGCGGTGCGCAGTTCGATGTCGCGGTTCTTGATCGACGACTGGATGAGGCGGATCGCCGCGGTCGTCGTGGCGTCGCGCGCCTTCATAGCGGCGACGAGCGCCGTCTTGATCTCGTCTCGAATCATGGAAATCACCGGGCTGGTTCGGGAAAGGAGAACCGGTAGCACAGAGATTCTTATTTTAATAGAATTGACCCGGTCGGGAGGGGTGCCTAGTTACGCCGCCGTTTGCCCACCGACCCACAGCCGAGGAGAGCCCTAGTGGCCGAAACCGATCACGCGCGTCTGACACCCCCCGAGGGCGCAACGGGCGTTTTGGTTCTCGGTGACGGGACGCTGATCTGGGGCAGGGGCTTCGGGGCCGAGGGCGATGCCGTCGGCGAGGTCTGCTTCAACACCGCGATGACGGGCTATCAGGAGGTGATGACCGATCCCTCCTATGCCGGGCAGATCATCACCTTCACCTTTCCGCATATCGGCAATGTCGGCACCAACGCCGAGGATGTCGAGGCGATCAACCCGCACGCGCTGGGCATGGTGGTCCGCGAGGACGTTACCGACCCTGCCAATTTCCGTAGCAGCCAGCATCTCGACGCATGGCTGAAGGCGAATGGCCGGATAGGACTTTCGGGCGTCGATACCCGCGCGCTCACCCGCGCCATCCGCGTGGGCGGCGCGCCCAACGGCGTGATCGCCCATAATGCCGGGGGCAAGTTCGACATCGAGGCGCTGAAGACGAAGGCGCGCGAATGGCCCGGGCTGGAGGGCATGGACCTCGCCAAGCAGGTCAGCGCCACCCAGACCTACAAATGGGGCGACGGGCTGTGGACGCTGGGCGAGGGTTATGATGTCGATGCCGCCGCGCCCGACGCCCCCCATGTCGTCGCGATCGACTATGGCCTGAAGCGCAACATCCTGCGCAATCTCGTCGCCGCCGGCGCGCGGGTGACCGTCGTTCCCGCCGGCGCCACCTTCGAGGAGGTGATGGCGCACGATCCCGACGGCGTGTTCCTGTCGAACGGCCCGGGCGATCCCGCCGCGACCGGCGAATATGCGGTGCCGGTGATCCGCAAGCTGCTGGAGACCGGCAAGCCGATCTTCGGCATCTGCCTGGGACACCAGATGCTCGGCCTCGCGGTCGGCGCGAAGACCTTCAAGATGCACCAGGGCCACCGCGGCGCGAACCACCCGGTCAAGCGCAGCTCGGACGGCAAGGTCGAGATCACCTCGATGAACCACGGCTTCGCGGTCGATACCGGCAGCCTGCCCGCCAATGCCGAGGCGACCCACATTTCGCTGTTCGACGGCTCGCTCGCGGGTTTGCGCCTCACCGACAAGCCGGCGTTCAGCGTCCAATATCATCCCGAAGCCAGCCCCGGCCCGCAGGACAGCCATTATCTGTTCGAGCAGTTCGTAGCCGGTCTGAGGAAAGTCGCGTGACCAAGGGCGCCGTCGATCCCCGTCGGCTCGAGGAAGAGTGGCAGGCCGATCAGGAGGTCCTGGCGAACCTCGTCGAGAATGGCGATCGTCCCGAGATCGAGCGCGCTGTGGACGTGAGCTTTCGCGGCAGCGCGGAGGCGCTGGAGCGCCTGAGCGACGCCGCCGAGGAGCTCGGCTTCGACTTTCTCGACATGGAGGAAAACGAAGACGGCGAGCCCTGCCTCTTTCTGGTACGGGAACAGCGCGCCGATCCGGAATCAATCAAAGCCCTTACCGTCACCTGCTTGCAGATCGAGGCCGACTTCGGCGTCGAATATGATGGTTGGGGGTGCGTCGCACAGGATGGAATAACCGAATAATGCCCAAACGCACCGACATCTCCTCCATCCTCATCATCGGCGCCGGGCCGATCGTGATCGGGCAGGCGTGCGAGTTCGATTATTCGGGGACGCAGGCCTGCAAGGCGCTGCGCGAGGAAGGCTATCGCATCATCCTCGTCAACTCGAACCCCGCGACGATCATGACCGATCCGGACATGGCGGACGCCACTTATGTCGAGCCGATCACCCCCGAGATCGTCGCCAAGATCATCGAGAAGGAGCGTCCCGATGCCGTCCTGCCGACGATGGGCGGGCAGACCGCGCTCAACACTGCGCTCGCCCTGTTCAACGACGGGACCCTCGAAAAATATAATTGCCAGATGATCGGCGCCGACGCCGAGGCGATCGACAAGGCCGAGGACCGGATGAAGTTCCGCCAGGCGATGGACAAGATCGGCCTGGAAAGCCCGCGCTCGGAGGTCGCGCACACCCTCGACGAGGCGCTGCGCGCGCTCGATTATGTCGGCCTGCCGGCGATCATCCGGCCGAGCTTCACGATGGGCGGCACCGGTGGCGGCATCGCCTACAACAAGGACGAATTCCTCAAGATCGTGACCGGCGGGCTCGATGCCTCGCCGACCACCGAGGTGCTGATCGAAGAATCGGTGCTCGGCTGGAAGGAATATGAGATGGAGGTCGTGCGGGATCGCAACGACAACTGCATCATCATCTGCTCGATCGAGAATGTCGATCCGATGGGGGTCCATACCGGGGATTCCATCACCGTCGCGCCGGCGCTGACGCTGACCGACAAGGAATATCAGATCATGCGCAACGCGAGCATCGCGGTGCTGCGCGAGATCGGCGTGGAAACCGGCGGCTCGAACGTTCAGTTCGCGGTCAATCCGGCCGACGGCCGCCTGGTCGTGATCGAAATGAACCCGCGCGTGTCGCGCTCCTCGGCATTGGCGTCGAAGGCGACCGGCTTCCCGATCGCCAAGGTCGCCGCCAAGCTCGCGGTCGGCTATACGCTCGACGAGATCATGAACGACATCACCGGCGCGACGCCGGCCTCGTTCGAGCCGACGATCGATTATGTCGTCACCAAGATCCCGCGCTTCGCCTTCGAGAAATTCAAGGGATCCGAGCCGCTGCTGTCGACCGCGATGAAGTCGGTCGGCGAGACGATGGCGATCGGCCGCAACATCCACGAATCGATGCAGAAGGCGCTGCGCGGCCTTGAGACCGGTCTTGCCGGCTTCAACGTTGTCGACGCCCTGAGGGGCGCCTCGCGCTCGATGATCGAGGAGGAACTGGCGCGTCCGACCCCCGATCGGCTGCTGGTCGCCGCCCAGGCGCTGCGCGAGGGATTCTCGGTCGACGACATCCACCGCATCTCCAAATATGAGCCGTGGTTCATCGAGCGTCTTGCCGAGATCGTCGCCGCCGAGGAGCGGGTGTGCCGCGACGGCCTGCCGCAGGACGCGGCGGGCATGCGCCGGCTGAAGGCGATGGGCTTTTCCGACAAGCGGCTCGCCTGGCTGGCGCTGCAGTCGGCCAATCTCGCCGGCATGGCGCGCGAACAGGCGCGCGGATCGGGCATCGTGCATGACGCCGCCAAGGCGATGACCGGCGGCATCACCGAGAAGGAGGTGCGCGCGCTCCGCCACAGGCTGGGTGTCCGGCCGGTGTTCAAGCGGATCGACACCTGCGCGGCCGAGTTCGAGGCGAAGACGCCCTATATGTACTCGACCTACGAGGCGCCGAGCTTCGGCGAGCCCGAGTGCGAGAGCAATCCCACCGACCGCGAGAAGATCGTTATCCTCGGCGGCGGCCCGAACCGGATCGGGCAGGGGATCGAGTTCGACTATTGCTGTTGCCACGCCTGTTTCGCGCTGGCCGACGCGGGCTATGAGACGATCATGGTCAACTGCAACCCGGAGACGGTGTCGACCGACTACGACACGTCCGACCGGCTCTATTTCGAGCCGCTGACCGCCGAGGACGTGCTGGAGATCCTCCATGTCGAACAGTCGAACGGTACGCTGAAGGGTGTGATCGTCCAGTTCGGCGGCCAGACCCCTCTCAAACTCGCCCAGGAACTCGAGGATGCCGGGATCCCGATCCTCGGCACGTCGCCCGACGCCATCGACCTCGCCGAGGATCGCGAGCGCTTCGCCGACCTCGTCGCCAAGCTCGGCCTCAGCCAGCCGCGCAACGGGATCGCACGGAGCCGCGAGGAGGCGCTGATCGTAGCCGAACGGGTCGGCTATCCTGTCCTGATGCGTCCCTCCTATGTGCTGGGCGGACGCGCCATGGAGATCGTCGAGGATCCGGCTCAGCTCGAGCAATATATCAGCACTGCCGTGCAAGTATCTGGTGATTCGCCAGTTTTGATCGATCAGTATCTGCGCGACGCGATCGAGGTCGATGTCGACGCGATCTGCGACGGCGACGACGTGGTGGTCGCGGGCGTGCTCCAGCATATCGAGGAAGCTGGCGTCCATTCGGGCGACAGCGCCTGCACGCTGCCGCCCTACAACCTGCCTGAGGACATCATCCGCGAGATCGAGCGGCAGACCGACGCGCTGGCCCGCGCGCTCAAGGTGCGTGGCCTGATGAACGTCCAATATGCGGTCAAGGACGGCACGGTCTATCTGATCGAAGTCAATCCGCGCGCCAGCCGCACGGTGCCCTTCGTCGCCAAGGCGATCGGCCAGCCGATCGCCAAGATCGCCGCGCGGGTGATGGCGGGCGAGAAGCTCAAGGCGCTGCCGCGCATCCGACTCGACATCGACTATATCGCGGTCAAGGAAGCGGTCTTCCCCTTTGCCCGCTTCCCCGGCGTCGATCCGGTGCTTAGCCCGGAGATGAAGTCCACCGGCGAAGTGATGGGCATCGACAGCGATTTCGCCACCGCCTTCGCCAAGGCGCAACTTGGCGCGGGGACGAAGCTGCCGCTCGGCGGCACTGCCTTCGTCTCGGTCAAGGAGGGCGACAAGGGCCATATCCTGCCGGCCGTGCAACAGCTGATCGCAATGGACTTCACCATCCTTGCCACCAGCGGCACGGCGGCTTTCCTTCGCGCGCAGGGGCTGGAGGTCGAAACCGTCCTCAAGAAGCGCGAGGGGCGCCCGAACATCGTCGACCGGCTGGTCGACGGCGACGTCGACCTGATCTTCAACACCACCGAGGGCTGGCAGTCGCTGCTGGATTCGAAGGCGATCCGGACGTCGGCGCTCTACGGCCGCATCCCCTATTTCACCACGGCGGCGGCCAGCGTGGCCGCGGCGCAGGCGATCGGAGCTTTGCGGGAGCGGAAGCTTGAAGTGCGAGCACTTCAATCCTATTATTCGATGTCTCAGACCTGATCCCCATTTTGCAGGAGTTCAGGGCGGGCGGCCCGGCCGGGGTCGTCCGGGTATCGGGGTTTTGACGAAGGGGTTGTTGAACGATGGCGAGCATTGAGAAGATGCCGATGCTGGCGGAGGGGCAGAAGATGCTCACTCAGGAGCTCGCACGCCTCAAAGCCGAACGGCCGCTGATCATCGACGCGATCGAGGAAGCCCGCGCCCATGGCGATCTTTCGGAAAACGCCGAATATCACGCCGCCAAGGAACGCCAGGGCCAGATCGAGGCGTCGATCGCCGATATCGAGGACCGGCTGAGCCGTGCCCAGGTGATCGACCCGAGCATGTTGTCCGGCGACAAGATCGTATTCGGCGCGACCGTCACTCTGCTCGACGACGACGAGAAGCCGGTCAAGTACCAGATCGTCGGCCAGACCGAGGCGGACGCCAAGACCGGGAAGATCTCCTACAATTCGCCGCTCGGCCGCGCGCTGATCGGCAAGAAGGTCGACGACGATGTCGAGGTGACGGTGCCGTCGGGCGACCGTTTCTACGTCGTCGCCAAGATCGAGTTCATCTGAGCGCTTCCGCGCCGCCGATGCGATTGCCGTCCAGTCGCTGCACCAATGCCATCGCCATCGGCACGACGGCGGTCTATCTGCTGCTCGTCGTGCTGGGATGGAGCAATGCCGCGGATCTGCTCGGCGGCTTCATTCCCGCGCGGCTGATCGGCCTCGACCTGCCTGGTGCAGTGCCGGTCTGGATAACCCCGCTGACCGCGACCCTGCTTCATGGCGGAATCCTTCATCTCGGCTTCAACATGGTGATGCTGCTATTCTGCGGTCGCATGGTGGAAACGGCGATCGGCCCGGTCGCACTGGCGATCCTCTATGTCGTCGGCGCCTATGCGGCCGCGGGAGTGCAATTCCTGGCCAATCCGGCCGACGGAACCCCGATGATCGGAGCGAGCGGCGCGATCTCGGCGCTTTTCGCAGCCTATGCGCTGCTGTTCGGCCGACCGCGCGGCTTCGCCGGCCATCCCACGATCGGCGCCGCGGTCAATGTCCTGTGGCTCGCGGCCGCCTGGATCGGCGTGCAGTTCCTGATGGGACTGGCCTTCGCCGACATGGGCATGGCGATCGCGACCGGCGCGCATGTTGGCGGTTTCCTGGCCGGGCTGTTGTTGACGCGGCCGCTGCTGGGAATGCGCAGGCGGGACTGAAGGCACCGTTCCGGCGAAAGCCGGACTCTCTATTCCGCCGCTCACGAGCGAAGGGGAAGTACGGAGATCCCGGCTTTCGCCGGGATGACGGGTTTGCCGCGCTCAGCCCAACTCCGGCTCGAGCAGCTTGTGGAGATGTACGACGACATATTTCATCTCGGCATCGTCGACCGTTCGTTGCGCCGCGCCACGCCACGCCTTCTCGGCGCTTTTATAATCCTCATAGAAGCCTACGACGTCGATCTGGTTGAGATCCTCGAAATCGAGGCCCCGCGGATCCTTGACGCGGCCGCCGAACACCAAGTGGATCTTGCTCATGCGAATACTCCGTTGATCGTCCTCATGACGAAACCTCGCACCTCTCCTGATGAAAATAGGCGATTCGGGATAGCCCCGAACCGCCTTCAACTCTTTTTGCAATCGGTGACGACCGCCGCCGGTACCATCGGCCCCGGCGGCGAACCATCGGGAAGATCAGCCGCGCGCTTTCATCATCGCGATCAGGCCGTCGATCCCCTTGCGCTGGATGATCGCGTCGAAATCCTGGCCCTGGGTCACCGCGAGGTTGATGTTCGCGACGGTCAGGTTGGTGACCTTGAAGCCGCCGCCGACCTTGGCGACCGACCAGACTGCGTTGATAGGCTGCGCACCGGGCTTCTGCACCTGGGTTACGACATTGAAGCCGCTGCCCGCGGGCGCCGTGCGGACCACCTTCATCGAGGCGTTGGCATAATCGTAGAGATTGTCCGAATAGGTGCCGATGATGAAATTCGGGATGGCGGCCTTGTAGGAGGCTTTCTGTGCCGGGGTGATCTGGCTGCTCCAGCGCCGGATCAGCCGCTCGCCGATCGCGTCGATCGCGAAATGCTGCGATAGCAATTCGCGGAACTTGGTGCGGACCACGGCCTTGTTGCCGGTCTTCAAGACCGCGAAGGATTCGGCGCCGAGCGACGAGATGAAGGTCGCTGCATCCTGATTGGCGACGACCGCCGCCTGGACGGACGCGAGAGGCACGGCGGCGCTCGTGCCGACGAGCATCAGGGCGGCGGTAAGCTTGGTGAACCTGTTCATTATAATCTTCTTCTCCATCGCGCGCGTCGGGGCACGCTCTTGCTGGTGGAATAGCTGGCGGGCGATGAACCCTGATTGAACCGTGACGGTTCCGAAAGCGGTCAGTGGCGAACCGAGTCCACCGCCGCGCTGCCGGCGCTTTCCGCAACCTGGGCGAGCGAGTCGATCAGTCGGCCGACCTGCTTGCCCGCGGCGTCGGTGCTGATGCCGAGTTCGTCGAGTTTGGCCTGCCCGGCGTCGCGAGCGGCATTGACCGCGTCCTTGGCGCGGTCGTTGATCGTGCCGCCGATTGTGCCGAGCAACTCCTCCTCCTGCCGGGTGCGCGGCAGGAGAGCGCCGATCGCCACGCCGACCGCCAGGCCGCCGAGCAGCGCCGCCACCGGGAAACTCTCCACGCCCTCGACCGCCCTGCGGCCCGCGGTACGCGCGGCCTCGCCGCCGGTCCTGATCGTCTCACTGGCGAAGTCGCCTGCGCGGGTCGCGCGCTGCTTGATTTCGGCGCCGGCCGCGCCGGCCTTGCTCTTGATGGTCACGCGCTCGTCTCCTCATCCTCGCGAGACGACGACTCTCGCCGCCGGTTGCTGCTGAAACTCGTGGGCCGGCCGCGGGTTGCACGGGCGATACCCTTGGCGATCCGATACAGTGGCGGGCGGAGCACCAGCATCGCCAGCGCGGCGGCCGCCAGCGCGGTCCGGCCGGGACGGCGGCGTACCGCATCGACCAGCTTATGGCTCATCTCCTGGGCCTGATCGACCACGATCTCGGCCAGATCGGCTATCAGCGCTTGCGGATGCAGCCGCGCCTGTGCCTCGCCAACGGTCTCTACCAGCTGGTTGCGCGCATCCTGCGACCGTTGCCGGACCCGTTCGAACAGGTCGTCGATCGGGCTGGCATCCCGACGGGCGCCGAGACCCGGTGCGTCATCGTCATCGTCGGGGTCCTCGACGACCAGCATCAGCTTTCGAACCCCGATCCTGATCAGCAACACGGCCAAGCCGATGCCGAGCAGGACCGAAACCGCCGCTCCGCCCAGCCGGCCGATCCACGGTGTCAGAACGAAAGACAATGTGACTAGGAAGGTCACCGCCGCCGCCTGTCCCATGATGGCGCCGATCAGGCACAGCAGCACGCCGGTGCGCGCGCGGCCGATGCGGCGATAGAAGTCGGTCCGGAACAGGGCGAGCTCGGCCTTGGCCAGCGTGCGGCCGTCCTCGACCAGCCGCGCCAGCAACGCGCCGAGCGTCTCCTGTCCGACTGGGTTCCCCGCTTCCAAGGATCAGACTGCGGACGGCGTGCCGTCGGGCATCGCCGGGCTATCGGCGATCGGGGTATCGGCCAGCGGCGCCGCGGGCGCCTTCGGCTTGGCTGCAGTCTTGGCACGCGTGGCGGTCTTTGCAGGCGCCTTGGCCGCGGGCTTGCGCGCGCGCGGCGCGGCGACCGGCGTTTCGGCCAGACCGGCCGCGCTCTTCGGCGTCAGTCCCGATTTCACGACTCGCGCGAGCAGGAAGCCCACCGCCGCCGCCGCCGCGATCGCCACCGTGGGAGATGAGCGGACCACGTTGCGCGCATCGTCGATCAACTCGTCGGCATCCTTGTCGCGCAGGGTCGTCGCCAGGCCGCTGACGGCGTCGGCGGCCTGCTGGATATAGCCGCCATATTGGTCGCCCAGCTTCTCGCTGACCTGCGCCGCAGCGTCGCCGACCAGCCCGGCGACGTTGTCGAGCGCCTCGACCGCGCGATCCTTGCCCTGCTCGGTATAATCGCGGACCCTGGATTCCGCCTGTCCGGTGAAACTGGCGGCGGTTTCGCCGAACGCCTTGCGGGCGCTCTCGAACGCGCTGCCAGCGCCTGCACCGCTGTCCTGATTCTCGGTCGCCATGTCGATCGTCTCCATCAAAGAGGCCAGCTTATCAACCAAATGGGGCGGATAGCGTTCCTTTACCAGACCCGAAACGACTTCAATATTTGCCTAACGTGGATCACGCGGATAGAGCGCGCGCATCCCAACGTCCATCAGCAAAGGTTGCGCGCCCATGACCGCCATCGTTGACGTCCACGCCCGCCAGATCATCGATAGCCGCGGCAATCCCACGGTCGAAGTCGATATCACGCTGGAGGATGGCAGCTTCGGCCGCGCGGCGGTCCCCTCGGGCGCGTCGACCGGTGCCTATGAAGCGGTCGAGAAACGCGACGGGGACAAGGGCAAGTGGCTCGGCAAGGGCGTCCAGGCTGCCGTCGACGCCGCCAACGACGAGATCGCCGACGCGGTCATCGGCATGGAGGCCGAGGACCAGAGCGAGGTCGACGCCCGCATGATCGAGCTCGACGGCACCGCGAACAAGAACCGGCTCGGCGCCAACGCGATCCTGGGCGTCAGCCTCGCGGTCGCCCGCGCGGCGGCCGAGGCCCGCGCGCTGCCGCTCTATCGTTATGTCGGCGGCGTCTCGGCGCAGGTCCTGCCGGTGCCGATGATGAACATCATCAATGGTGGCGCCCATGCGGACAACCCGATCGACTTCCAGGAATTCATGATCATGCCGGTTGGCGCGCCGACCCTGTTCGACGCGGTCCGCTGCGGCTCGGAGATCTTCCACACGTTGAAGAAGGCGCTCCACGACAAGGGGCTGGCGACGGCGGTCGGTGACGAGGGCGGCTTCGCGCCGAACCTCGCCTCGGCACCCGACGCGCTCGACTTCATCATGCAGTCGATCGAGAAGGCCGGCTACAAGCCGGGCGACGACGTCGTGCTGGCGCTCGACTGCGCCGCGACCGAGTTCTTCAAGGACGGCGTCTACGACTTCCACGGCGAAGGCGTGAAGCGTTCGCCGGCCGAGATGGCCGACTATCTCGCCGATCTCGCGGCCCGCTACCCGATCGTTTCGATCGAGGACGGCATGGGCGAGGATGATTTCGAGGGCTGGAAGATCCTGACCGACAAGATCGGCCACAAGTGCCAGCTGGTCGGCGACGACCTGTTCGTGACCAACCCGAAGCGGCTCGCCCAGGGCATCAAGGACGGTCTCGCCAACTCGCTGCTCGTCAAGGTCAACCAGATCGGCACGTTGTCCGAGACGCTGGAGGCGGTGACCATGGCGCAGCGCGCGGGCTATACCGCGGTCATGTCGCACCGCTCGGGCGAAACCGAGGATTCGACGATCGCCGACCTCGCCGTCGCCACCAACTGCGGCCAGATCAAGACCGGCAGCCTCGCCCGCTCGGACCGGCTCGCCAAGTATAATCAGTTGATCCGCATCGAGGAGGAACTTGGTCCGGTCGCCGTCTATGCGGGCCGCAACGCGATCAAGGCGCTCGGCTGAGACTTATGACAAAAGCCAGGTAGGGGCGATCACGGGTTTGTGATCGGTCCGCGCCTGGTCTACCCTCGTGCCGCCGGTGTCTTTGGGGAGGATCGGCGGTATGGGGCGTCGTGGATGGACCTTGAGCGTTTCCGGGGATTGATAGCGATCCAGCAGGCGATCGCGAGCAGGGGCGGCGGCCTTCAGCCCGCACTGGAGGCGGTAACCAACGAGCGGTCGGTCATGCCGCAGGCCAATGGCGTGGTCATTGAACTGCGCGATGGCGATCAGCTCTATTATGCCGCCGCCAGCGGCGCCTCCGCCGGACTCGTCGGGCTGCGCCTGCCGCTCAATGCCAGCCTGTCGGGGATGAGCATCCTGACCGGCCAGCCGCTCCGGTGCGACGATTCTGAGCAGGACTCTCGCGTCAACCGCCTCGCCTGCCGGCGGGTGGGGCTGCGCTCGATGATCGTCGTTCCGATCCCGCATAATGGCCAGACGGTCGGCGTCCTGAAATATCACGCGTCCGGGGTGGCTGCCTTTTCCGAGGAGGACATGCTCGTCGCCCATCTGCTGGTCGGGCCGATCGCGGTCGGTTTCAGCAGCATGGCGGAGGCGGATGCGCAACGGGCGCAGAAGGCCCTCCAGGACATCGTCCGCCTCAAGCAGCAGTTCGTCTCGACGGTCAGCCATGAGCTGCGCACGCCGCTGACCTCGATCGCCGGTGCGCTGGGCCTGCTGGCGAGCGGGGCGGCGGGAGAATTGCCGAACACCGCGACCTCGCTGGTCGATGTCGCCGCCCGCAACGCGGGGCGGCTGAAAAGGCTCGTCGACGACCTGCTCGATCTCGACCGGATGGATTCCGGCCAGTTCGAATATCGCTTCGCCCGCGCCGACATCAGCGTATTGCTGCGCGACGTCGCGGCCCAGAACATGCCGTTTGCGGCCCAGGCCGGCGTCACCCTGCGCCTGACCCTGCCGAAGCGCGCCGTGTCGGCAAGGACCGATGCCGACCGGCTGTTCCAGGCTATCACCAACCTCGTGTCCAATGCGGCCAAATTCTCGCCGCGCGGATCGGTCGTCGACATGTCGCTGACGACGTCCACGACGGGAATCAGGATCCGGGTAAGCGACCAGGGACCCGGTATTCCTCCGGAATTCAGCGCGCGACTGTTCGATCGGTTCACCCAGTCTCCCCATACCGAGGGACTGACCAACTTGCCGGGAACCGGGCTAGGGCTCGCCATCGCCAAGACCATCGTCACCCAGCTCGGCGGCGAGCTTCGCCTCGACGAGACGGTCGAGAGCGGGGCGGCGTTCGAAATCGTCCTGCCCCGGGAATCGTCGCGCCGGCAGCGCGCGGCCTGATCGGCCCGAGCCCCGTCCCCGCGGGGTGGCAATTCGCGCCGTCATCGCCTAACCGGTCGGCGACTCCGTTTCGCTGCAGGATAGCCATATGAAGACCCCGACGACGCAAGCCCCCGACCAGGTGAAGATCAAGCGCGCGCTGCTTTCGGTCTCCGACAAGAGCGGGCTGGTCGAGCTCGGGCAGGCCCTGGCAGGGTGGGGCGTCGAGCTGGTCTCGACCGGCGGCACCGCCAAGGCGCTGCGCGACGCGGGGCTCGACGTGAAGGACGTCTCCGACATTACCGGCTTCCCGGAGATGATGGACGGGCGGGTCAAGACGCTCCATCCGATGGTTCATGGGGGCCTGCTCAGCGTCCGCGACGATCCCGAGCACGCCAAGGCGATGACCGACCATGGCATCGGCGCGATCGACCTCGTCGTGGTCAATCTCTACCCCTTCGCGCAGACCGTCGCCAAGGGCGCCGTCCGCGACGAGGTGATCGAGAATATCGACATCGGGGGCCCATCGATGGTCCGCTCGGCCGCCAAGAACCACGCCTATGTCGTCATCGCCACCGACCCGGCCGACTATGCCGAGATCATCGCGAGCGGCGGCACGACGGGCTTCGACCTTCGCAAGCGCTTCGCCGCCAAGGCGTTCGCGGCGACGGCGACCTATGACGCGATGATATCGAGCTGGTTCGCCCATGCCGACCAGGGGCAGTTCTTCCCCGAGACGCTGTCTATTCCCATCCGCAAGGCCGAGGCGCTGCGCTATGGCGAGAACCCGCACCAGCAGGCGGCGCTCTACCTGCCGGTGGGCCCGTCGGCGCGCGGCATCGCCCAGGCAACCCAGATCCAGGGCAAGGAACTGAGCTACAACAATTACAACGACGCCGACGCCGCGCTCGAGCTGGTCAGCGAATTCCGCGATGGCCCGCCGACCGTCGTCATCGTCAAGCACGCCAATCCCTGCGGCGTCGCCAGCGCCGACACGCTGATCGAGGCCTATGAGGCGGCGCTCGCCTGCGACAGCGTCTCGGCATTCGGCGGTATCATCGCGGTCAACCGGCCGCTCGACGGCAGGACGGCGGAGGCGATCAGCGGCATCTTCACCGAAGTCGTGGCCGCGCCCGATGCCGACGATGAGGCCAAGGCGGTTTTCGCGAAGAAGAAGAACCTCCGACTGCTGCTGACCGGCGAGCTGCCCGATCCGGCGCGCGCGGGCATGACGATGAAGAGCATCGCTGGCGGCGTGCTGCTTCAGTCGCGGGACGACGGCCGGATCGGCCCCGACGACCTCAAGCTGGTGACCAAGCGCGCGCCGACCGAGCAAGAGCTCAAGGACTGCCTGTTCGCATGGACCGTCGCCAAGCACGTCAAGTCTAACGCCATCGTCTATGCCAGGGGCGGATCGACCGCCGGTGTCGGCGCGGGCCAGATGAACCGCCTCGAATCCGCCCGGATCGCCGCGTGGAAGGCCAAGGATGCCGCTGAAAAGGCGGGCTGGGCCGAACCGCGGACGATCGGCTCGGCGGTCGCGTCCGATGCCTTTTTCCCGTTCGCGGATGGCCTGCTGGCGGCAGTCGAGGCAGGCGCGACGGCGGTGATCCAGCCTGGCGGCTCGATCCGCGACGCCGAGGTGATCGCCGCGGCCGACGATGCCGGGCTCGCGATGCTGTTCACGGGCATGCGCCATTTCCGACATTGATCTCTGACGACGTTTCCGCGTTAGGGAGGGGCACGACGAAGGAGGTTGGGCGGACATGGCCGATGGCAGTGGGGAAGCCGCCGGGCGGATAGGCCCCTTCGATCCGCTGCGTCATGGCCTGTTCAGGCGGATCTGGACCGCCAGCCTCTTTTCCAATTTCGGCCAGCTGATCCAGGGTGTCGGCGCCGCCTGGGCGATGACACAGCTCACCGGCCGCGCCGACATGGTCGCGCTGGTGCAGTCGGCGACCTTCGCGCCGCTGATGCTGCTGTCGCTGTTCGCGGGCGCGATCGCCGACAGCTACGATCGGCGCAAGATCGCCCTCGTGGCACTGTGCATCGCGCTGCTCGGCGCGGTGGGGCTCAGCCTGATCACGATGCTCGGTCTGCTGACGCCGGCCTGGATCCTGTTCTTCTGCTTCGTCGTCGGCACCGGAACGGCGCTATTCGGTCCCGCCTGGCAAAGTTCGGTCGGCGAGCAGGTGCCCTCGCGCGAGCTCGCCCAGGCGATCGCCCTCAACTCTATCAGCTACAATATCGCGCGCAGCTTCGGGCCGGCGATCGGCGGGCTGCTCGTCGCACTGGCGGGCGTGCTCGCGGCATTCGCCTTCAACGCGCTCGCCTATCTGCCGCTGATCATCGTCATGGTCTTCTGGCGCCGCCTGCCCGAAACCTCGCGGCTTCCGCCGGAAGCGTTGGGCCGCGCGGTCATCTCCGGCGCCCGCTACGTCGTCTATTCGCCCCCGATCCGCGCGGTGCTGGTGCGGACCTTGCTGATCGCCTTTGCCGGCGTGGCGGCCTCGGCACTCATGCCGCTGGTCGCGCGGGAACTGCTCGGCGGCGGGGCCGGCCTCTATGGAGTGCTGCTCGGCTGCTTCGGCGCCGGAGCGGTGCTGGGCGCGCTGTTCCTCACCCCGATCAAGGAACGGATGTCCGATCAGGCCGCCGTCGGGCTCGCCACCGCGCTGATGGGGCTCTGCATGATCGGCACCGGCCTCAGCCGGCACGAGGTGCTCACCGGCCTGTTGGTGATGGGCGCGGGGGCGGGATGGATGATCTCGATGGCGCTCTGCAACATCAATATCCAGATGTCGTCGCCGCGCTGGGTGACCGGGCGGGCGCTGGCGGCCTGCGTGACCTCGGTCTGCGGCGGAATGACGATCGGCGGATGGGTCTGGGGCCGGATCGCGGCCTCCGAAGGCACCGATCTCGCCCTTATCACCGCGGGGACGACGCTGATCGTAACGATCGGGGCCGGCCTGCTCTGGCGGATGCCGGCGGTCGAGGAGCAGCGCGACCGGGATACGCCGCTCAGCGAGCCCGAAACCAATCTCGACCTCAACGGCCGCAGCGGGCCGATCGTCGTCACCATCGAATATCGCGTACCGGTCGACCAGGCCCGCGGCTTCTACACCGCGATGATGCCGCTTGAGGAAATCCGCCATCGCACCGGCGGCTATGGCTGGTCGATCTCGCGCGATGTCGGCGATCCGGAGATCTGGACCGAGCGTTACCACACCCCGACCTGGCACGATTATCTGCGCCAGCGCAGCCGCCTGACCGCTGCCGATCTCGACGCCTGGCAGCGGGCGATCGATTTCCACCAGGACGCGGATCCGATCCGGGTCCGGCGCAAACTGGAACGGCCCTATGGTTCGGTCCGCTGGCGCGAGGACGTGCCCGATCGCGGCATCATCGTGCAGTTGCCGTCGCCGGGAAGCTGATACCGTCGGATCATTTTTCGAGAAACACTCCATCGTCATGCCAGCGCAGGCTGGCATCTCTGGAGAGACGCGGCTTGCTTCGCCCCACGAGATGCCGGCCTTCGCCGGCATGAGGCAGCGTGGACAAGTCCCGGGCAAGCGCAAACGACGAAGGGCGACGGGGAGACGCCGATCAGGCCTCCTTGAGCCGGAACAGCGTCCGGTCCTCGCTGGTGAAGCCGAAGCGCCAGATGACCGCGCCGAACACCAGCAGGATCAGGGGGATGCCGAACAGCAATTCGATCCATTCGGGCAGGCGCGTCGCTAGATAGCCGGCCACCCCCGCGGCCAGCGCCGCCCAGACGAGCGGCCAGCGCCAGCCCGAGACGGGAGCGCCGAGCAGCGAGGAGAGCAGCTTCGCCTTCATGATCGAGGCGATGCCGAGCGCCATCGCCAGCGCGATCGCCGGGCCGGCCGCCTGCCAGAGAACGGGCAGCTGGAACTCGTCGCGCAGGATCAGCACGATCGCGAAGCTCAGTGCAATCTGAATGCCGATCATGCCGATCGAAATCCACAGGTTGAGGTGACGCGCGACGTAGATCAGTGCCGCCTCCGACACCGCCGCCGTCGCCGCCACCACTTCGGCAACCAGCAGGAAGGCGAGGGCGGCGTTTCCGGCGACGAAGTTCGGACCGACCAGGCCCATCACGCCTTCGCCGGGGATGCCGAGCGCGAGGCCCACCGCCGCCTGCGCGGCAATGATCCAGAAGCCGACCTGGGCGACCTGCCTTGCGACCGCCTGGCGGTTCCCGGCCTCGAGGTTGCGGGTGATGACGGGCCCCAGGATCGGATCGAAGCTGGTCTTCAGCTTCTGCGGCAGCGAGGCGACCTGCTGTGCGACATAGTAGACCCCGACGATCGCCGGAGAGAAGAACAGGCCGAGGATGGCGATGTCGAGCCGGCGCGATCCCCATTCGATCGCGTCCGCCGCCGCCAGCGGCACGTTACGGCGGGCGATCATGAACAGCGCCGCCGGACGCGGGCGCCAGCCATGCGGCCAGCCGAAGCTCTTGAGCAGCGGCCAGATCGACGCGACCAGCGCTGCCACCATCGAGACGACATAGGAGATGATCAGGCCGTCGCGCAGGGAATAGAAGGCGAAAGCGAAGGCTGCGATGCTGATCGTCCAGGGCTCGATGACCGATCGCGCCCGCACCGTCGCGCCGATGTCCAGGCGATAGGCGAGGGCTGCAAGGGCTATGTCGGACCAGGCAAGCGCGAAGATCGTCAGCGGCAGCAGCCATTCGAGGCCGTTGATCCCGCTGTTGGGAAACATTAGTTCGGGCACCGCGCCCAGAACCGTCGCGGCGACCATCGAGGCGATCGCGCCCATCAGCAGCGCATCCCAGACGACATGGACATGCGGCCGGTCGGTCGCCGAGAGTTGCGCGGCGAGGCCGCGCTTCAGGCCCAGCGTCGCGAGCGTCGCGATGAACTCGACGATGATAACCGCATAGGCGAAGCGGCCCAGCGCCTCCGCGCCGTACCAGCGGCCGGCGATGAACAGGAAGGGCAGGCGCGCGGCGAGGCGCAGCAGGAAGCCGAAGAAGTTCGTTCGCCCGCCCTTGGCGAGCGCCTTGATGTCGTCACCCTCCTTCAGCGTATCGGCGGTCGGAGGGGTTGTGTCGGGGGCAAGGCTCAATGCGCGGCGCCCCAGCTCGGTCCCGTGCCGATCTCGACGCCGAGCGGCACCGAAAGCCGCACGATCGGTTCGGCCGCGCTCGCCATGACGGCACGGATCACCGCCGAAGCCGGCTCGACCTGATCGGGGGCCAGCTCGAACACCAGTTCGTCGTGGACCTGGAGCAGCATCCGCACATCGCCGAGCCCGGCGGCGGCCAGCGCCGGCTCCATCCGGATCATCGCGCGCTTGATGATGTCGGCCGAGGTACCCTGGATCGGCGCGTTGATCGCCTGGCGCTCGGCCGACTGGCGCTCGCCCTGCTTCGCGCTGCGGATCCAGGGGAGGTGCGTCTTGCGACCGAACAGGGTGGTGACGAAGCCCTGGTCGCGAACCTGGCCCAGGGTCGCGGCGATATAGTGGTTGATCCCGGGAAAACGCGCGAAATAGCGGTCGATCATTCCCTGCGCTTCCTCGCGCGAGACTTCGAGCCGGCCGGCGAGCCCCCAGGCGGAAATGCCGTAGAGGATCGAGAAGTTGATCGTCTTGGCGCGCGCGCGGGTATCGCGCGTGACCTCGCCGAACACCTCCTGCGCCGTCAGCGCGTGGATGTCCTCGCCCTTGGCAAAGGCGTCCTTGAGCGCGGGGACGTCGGCCATGTGCGCGGCGAGGCGCAGCTCGATCTGCGAATAGTCGGCCGAAAGGATGAGCTTGCCGGGCTCGGCGACGAAGGCGTCGCGGATGCGACGGCCATGCTCGGTCCGGATCGGGATGTTCTGGAGGTTGGGATCGGTCGACGACAGCCGCCCGGTCTGCGCGACCGCCATCGAGAAACAGGTGTGGACTCGTCCCGTGTTCGGATTGATCTGCTGCTGGAGCGCGTCGGTATAGGTCGACTTGAGCTTGGTGATCTGGCGCCAGTCGAGCACCATCCGGGCGATCGGCACGCCATCGGTGGCCAGTCGCTCGAGTTCGGTGACGTCGGTCGAATAGACCCCGGTCTTGCCCTTGCGACCGCCCTTCAGGCCCATCTTGTCGAACAATATGTCGCCGAGCTGTTTCGGGCTGCCGACGGTGAAGGGGGTGCCCGCCTCGGCATGGACCAGCGCTTCGAGGCGCGATGCCTCGCCGGCGAACTCGGCCGACAGCCGCGCCAGCTCCTCGCGGTCGACCTTGATGCCGGCCGTCTCCATGCGCGCGAGCACCGGCACCAGCGGGCGATCGACCAGTTCGTAGACCCGTGTCGCCGCCTCGGCCGCGAGCCGGCCCTTCAGCCGCTGCCACAGCCGCAGGGTCACGTCGGCGTCCTCTGCGGCATATTCGGTGGCGACGTCGAGCGTCACCTTGTCGAAGCTGATCTGGGTCTTGCCGGTGCCGCACACCGTCTTGAACTCGATGCAGGCATGGTCGAAATGGCGCTTCGCCAGCTCGTCCATGCCATGACCGCCAAGCCCGGCGTCGAGATCGTAGGACAGCAGCATCGTGTCGTCATAGGGCGCGACCTGGATCCCGGTGTTGCGGGCCAGGACGACCATGTCATATTTGATGTTCTGGCCGATCTTGAGGACCTCGGGCGCCTCGAGCAGCGGCTTGAGCTTCGCGATCGCCGTCGCCATCGACAGCTGCCTTGGGGTTTCCGACAGCAGCCCGTCGCCGATATGGGCGAGCGGGATGTAGCAGGCCTTGCCGGGCACCGTGGCGAGGCTGACGCCGACCAGCCGGGCCTGCACCGGATCTACCGAATCGGTTTCGGTATCGACCGCAATCCGGCCACAGGCGAATCCCTCGGCGATCCAGCGGTCGAGCGCCGCTTCGTCGACGACGGTTTCGTAATCCTTGTGGTTGAACGGCACCTGCTCGACGATGGGCGCCGGCTTCTCCTCGGCGCCGGGCGTCAGCGCGAGCATCGTCGGGCCGCCGTTCGGCAGCGTCGCCGGACCGTCTCCCTGGACCTTCGCCAGCAACGACTTGAACCCCTGGTCCTCGAGGAACGCGCGCAGGGGCTCGGGCGGAA
This sequence comes from Sphingomonas sp. Root720, assembly GCF_001428605.1. Lineage (GTDB taxonomy): Bacteria > Pseudomonadota > Alphaproteobacteria > Sphingomonadales > Sphingomonadaceae > Rhizorhabdus. The sequence goes on along the minus strand of NZ_LMID01000011.1, from coordinate 54,250 downwards.
GGCCCTTGAGCTGCAGGCCGTCGAGCGGCTCGGGCAGCGGCGCGTCGCACCTCAGGCGGACCAGCTCGCGCGACAGCCGGGCATTGTCGGCATGGTCGATCAGCGACTGTTTGAGCTTGGGCTTGGTGATGTGGTCGGTGCCGGCCAGCACGGCTTCGAGGGTGCCGAACTGCTGGATCAGCTGGCTCGCGGTCTTCGGGCCGATCCCGGGAACGCCGGGCACATTGTCGACGCTGTCGCCCATCAGGGCGAGCACGTCGCCGAGCGCCTCGGGTTCGACCCCGAACTTCTCCAGCACATGCTCGCGGCCGAGCCTGCGGTTGTTCATCGTGTCGAGCAGGTCGAGCCCGGGACGGATCAGCTGCATCAGATCCTTGTCCGACGACACGATCGTCACCTGCCAGCCCTGCGCCAGCGCCGCTTCCGAATAGCAGGCGATGATGTCATCGGCCTCTAGCCCCAGCTCCTCGATGCACGGCACCGAAAAGGCGCGCACCGCGTCACGGATCAGCGGGAATTGCGGGACGAGATCCTCGGGCGGCGGCGGCCGGTGCGCCTTGTACTGGTCGTACATCTCGTTGCGGAAGGTCTTCGACGAGGCGTCGAGAATCACCGCCAGGTGAGTCGGTCCCTCCGCGTGGTGGAGCTCGTTGATCAGCTTCCACAGCATCGTCGTGAAGCCGTACACGGCACCCGCCGGGATTCCGTGGCGATTGGTGAGCGGCGGCAGGCGATGATAGGCCCGAAAAATATAGCCGGAGCCGTCGACCAGATAGAGATGCTTGGATGACATGGCGGGGTGGATAGCAGGCACCGGCGCAGGGGGGAACCATGCGAACGCGTGCCGCCGTCAGGGCCGTCCGGATTCCTCCAGCATCGCCGTCGTCCAGCCCCCGCCCAGCGCTTGGTACAGCTGGATCCGTGCGGTGAAGGCGTCGGTGCGGAGCTGGGCGAGGTTGAGTTCCACCGCGAGCAGTTGGCGCTGCGCGTCGAGCTGTTCGAGATAGGGCGAATAGCCCTCGCGGTAGCGGTTGGTCGCCAGCCGCAGCCCTTCGGCGGTGGTATCCCGCTGATGCGCGGCGAGGACGGCTTGCTCGTCGAGGCGCCGCACCGTCGCCAGGGCATCCTCGACCTCGCGGAAACCCGCGAGCACCGCCTTGCGATAGGCGAAGGCGGCCTGGTCGCGCTGTCCCGCCGCGGCCTCGGCCTGCGCGGTCAGCCGGCCGCCCTGGAAGATCGGGGCGAGGATGCTGCCGCCAAGCTGCCAGATCGCGAGCGGGTCTTCGAGGAGGCTCGAAAAACCGGCCCCCACGCTGGCCGACAGCCGCAGCTGGGGCAGGAAGCGCTTGCGCGCGGCCGCCAGCGACGCGTCGGCGGCGGCGAGCTGCTGTTCGGCCTGGCCGATGTCGGGACGACGGCGCAGCAGTTCGGACGGCAGGCCCCCGGCGAGCGGCGGCTGCGTGAGCGTGGCGAGCGTGGCGCCCCGAGCCACGCGTCGCGGCGCATCGCCGGTCAGCAGGCTCAGTCCATGTTCGGTGCGCGCGATGGCCAGTTCGATCTGGGGAATGATCGCGGCGGTCGCGTCATACTCAGCCTGGGCCTGCTGAAGCTCCAGCCGGGGCGAATAGCCGTTCGACACGCGGGAGGTTGCGATCCTCAGCGATGTCTCCCGTGCAGCGAGCGTGCGTCGGGCGATGTCGAGCCGGGTATCGAGGCCGAGCAGCGCGACATAGTTGGCGGCGGTCGCCGAGGTCACGGCGAGGCGGACCGTGTCGCGGGCAGCCTCGCTCGCCAGCCAGGCGCTGCGCGCGGCCGATCGCTGGTCGGCAAGGCGCCCGAACAGGTCGATCTCATAGGCGGCCTGGATCTGCGGCTGCGCGAAATTCTGGACCTCGGGCGTGCCGAAGGGGCTGATGCTGCGCGATCGGCCGCCGGCCACTCCCGCATCGATCGCCGGGAACAAGGTCGAGCGCGCCGCGGCGAGGTTCGCGCGCGCCTCGCGCACCCGTCCGGCGGCGATGCCGATGTCGCTATTGGCAGCGAGCGCACGGTCGACCAGCGCGGTCAGCGCCGGATCGCCGAAGCCCGTCCACCAGCTCCGATCGACCGCCGACAACGGCGCGGCATTCCGCCAGGCGGCGGGTTGTTCGACGGCGGGAACCGCGACCGGCGCGACCCGGCCCGCCGCGCATCCCGCCAGCAGGAGCGACGGCAGGAGCGACAGGTGCCGCATCAGAGCGACCCGCGGGTGTGGATCTTCGCCTCGACCGACATGCCCGGGCGCAGGCGCCGCGCGAGCGGCTGGCCCGGATCGATGCGGATGCGGACGGAGATGCGCTGGGCGACCTTGACGAAATTTCCGGTGGCATTGTCGGCCTTGAGCACGGCGAACTCGGATCCGGCGGCCGGTGCGATATTCTCGACATGACCGGTCAGCCTGGCGCCGCCGAGCGCGTCGACCTTGAAGCTCGCGGGTTGGCCGATCCGCACGTCCCTGGTCTGAGCCTCCTTGAAGTTGGCGACGACCCAGACGTCGTGCGGCACCAGGAACATCAGCTGGGTGCCCGCGGTGACGAACGCGCCGTTGCGGACGCCGATCTCCGAGAGCTGGCCGTCCGCCGGCGCGCGGATCACCGTGTTGTCGAGATCGATCCGGGCGAGGCGGAGCTGGGCGCGGGCGCCCTCGACGGCGGCGGTCAGTCCGCCGCGTCCGACCAGCACGGTGCGTACCTCCTGCGTGCCGATCGCGCGGGCGGCTTCGGCCTGCCGGACGCCGGCCTGGGCGGCGAGCAGGGCGGCACGGGTCTGATCGTGTTCGCGCGCTGAGATCGATCCGTCGGCTATCAGGGCATCGGCCCGGCGCATGTCGGCCTCGGCGCGGACGAGCTGGGCCCGCGCGCTGGCGATCGCCGCATCCTGGCTTCCGGTCGCCACCTCGCGCGATCGTTGGGCCTGCGCCGAATTGGCGAGCGAGGCCTCCTGCGCGGCGACATTGGCCTGGGCCTGCGCCACCCGGGCACGGTAGATTCGGTCGTCGATGGTCGCGAGCAGCTGGCCCGCCTTGACCTCGGCGAAGTCCTGGATCGCGACGCGGGTGACATAGCCGCTGACCTGCGGGCTGATGATGGTGACGCGGCCGCGTACATAGGCGTTGTCGGTCCGCTCGGAGAAACCGGCGAAGGGCGGCAACTGCCACGCATAGAGGATGGCGAGGATGGCGACGACGGCGATGCCGACGATCGCGATCGAAACGGCACGGCTGCGCGGCGGCGGTGCCCAGCCGCTGGGCGGCGACTGGAGCGTGTCGGCGACGTCGGTCGCGCCGGTGCCGTCGGTGGTGCCCGTCCTTGCCGCCGGATCGCGTTGGCTCATCTCATTTCCCCTGCGCCATGCGCCGTTGCAGTTCGAGTACCGGCGATATCTCCCCGCGCCGTCGCATCGACAGGCGGATGCCGTAGCTCCAGATCACCGTCGCGACGGCGAGGATGCCGATCAGCATGAAGACGTCGTTATAGGCCAGGACATTCGCCTCGCGGCCGACCGCCCTGGCGAGCAGGGCCGCGCCCTCGGCGCCACGCAGGGCCGGGTCGCCGATGACGCCGCCCACCGAACGCGCACCCGCGCCGATGCGGGCGGCGACCTGCGGATCGGTCATCACGATCGACTGGACCAGCTCGTGCGAGTGATATTTCTCGCGGACGACCTGGAAGGTGCCCAGCAATGCCGATCCCACGAGTCCGCCGATGCTCTGGCTGAGGCTGAACAGCACGATGAAGCTGATGAAATGCTTGGTGCCGGCAAGAAGCGTTCGGGCGATTCCGATCACCATCGCCTGCGCCATGAACAGCAGCGAGGCAAACCCGATGATCGCCTGGCTCAGATAGAAGCCCGACGGTCGGGTAAGATTGGTCGTGTCGGCGTCCATGAAGGACCCGATCGCGATCAGGATTACCGCGATGGAGAGCGGACGTGCGACGTTCTCGGGCCGAAGCGTCAGCACCGCGACGGCGATCCCGGCGATCGATGCGAGAAGGACGATGAGGTTCAGCGTCACCATCTGGTCGTTGAGCATGCCGAGCGTAGAGAGCAGGCCCACCGATCCGAAGGCCTGTTCGGACAGCAGGATCCTGATCGACGCCGCCACCGCGAACAGCCGCACCATCTCGCGCCTTCCCAGCCAGCGCGTGTTGATGAGCGGATTGACGCGATGATGTTCGACGACCAGCGCGGCTGCGATCAGCCCGACGCTGCCGGCCAGCGACCAACCGATCCAGGGGCGCTCGGTCCACCATTCGATGCGCCCTTCGCTAAGCGCCGCGACGAGCAGCCAGAGGCCGGGTGCCAGCAGCGCGAAGGTAAGGAAATCGAGCTTCTCGAAGGCAGGGACCCGCTCGCTCGGCGGCAATGGCAGCGACATGACCGCCGCCAGCGTCGCCAGGGTCAGCCCCAGTTCGAACCAGTAGAGCATGTGCCAGTCGCCCCAGATCAGCAACCCAGGGGAAAGCACCCGGGCCAGCGGCGTGGCGAGTTGCGGGATACTGATGCCGATCATGATTCCGGCGAGTCGCTTCGGCGCCGGCATCGCCTGCGACAGATAGAGGACGGTGAGGGTGGTGAGGCCGCTCGCCGCGACGCCGCTGGCCGCGCGGACCGCGACCGAGGTCCAGAAGTCGTGGACGAGGAGATGTGCGACGGCGGTCGTCGCATAGGCGGCCAATATGTAGCGGATGAACATCTGCAAGCCGAATTGCTGGCGGAACTTCACGAACAGCAGGTTGGCGGTGACGTTGGTCATGAAATAGGCCGCCGTCAGCCATGTCGCCTCGTTGCTGTTCAGGCCCAACGTGCCTTGCGCGAAGTTGAGGTTGACCGTGACCAGCGCATTGCCCAGCCCGGCGGTGACGCCGACGAGGCAGCCGATCGCGAAATAGGCCCTTCGGCGGCGCGAGGGATGATCGGGATTGGCGGGTGAACCGGGCAGTGTCGGCCGTTCGTGCGGCTTGAACACATAATCTGCGGACTCGGCCATGCGGCTCCTCGAAGGAACGTCCCCCGCGCCGGATTATCCCGGCGCCACCATCGCTGCAACAGCGCGATGGTGGCGCCGGGACGAATTTACAGGATTGTCAGCCTTCCTGCGGCCCCGCGTCGCGCAGGCGCCGGCGGCCAAAGGCGGGCTCGCGGCTGATCTCTCCCATCTCCATGATCTTGGCGCGCAGTTCGGCTCGCTTTTCGTGGATCGAGGCGATAACCGGCCCCATCGCGACGCCGAGGTCGACGAGGACCGCCTCGGACAGCTGCAGCGAGGATTCGAGCGTTTCCGGCACCGCGTCGGTCGCCCCTGCGCGATACAGCTCCGCAGCATGGTTCGGATCGCGGGCACGGGCCACGATCGTCAGCTCGGGATAGCTCTGCCGAGCCTGGCGGGTGATCCGCACCAGTTGCACCGGGTCGTCCATCGTCAGGATCAGCGCCGACGCGTTCGACAGGTTGAGATGATCGAGCATGCCCGGCTTGGCGACATCGCCGAACATCGCCTTGTAGCCGCGTCGGCGCGCCCGGATCACCGTGTCGATATCGGCATCGACCGCGATATAGGGCTTGCCGTGCGCATCGAGCATCTGGGCGATGAGCCGCCCGACGCGGCCGAAGCCCGCGATGATGGCGCGCGCCTCGATATTGCCCGACAGGTCCGGGTCGGTATCCGCATCGCTTTCGCGTTCGTCGACCTTCCGGGCAAGGTCATGGCCCACCTTGGCGAGGATCGGCGTGATCGTCAGCCCGATCGCCGTCACCACCTGCCAGAAGCCGACGGTGCCGGGATCGATCAACCGTGCCTGCGCCGCCGTGGCGAGCACGATCAGCGTGGTTTCCGAAGGTGAGGACATCAACAGTCCTGTCTCGGCCGCCACCGCGCGCTTCGCGCCCCAGAAGCGCAGAAGGAAGGCAGTGACCAGCGCCTTGGTGGCGACGATCGCGACCACAGCCAGTGCGACCTTGTCCCAGTTCTCCAGGATCATCAGCGGGTCGACCGACATGCCGACGGTAATCAGGAAGATCCCCAGCGCCAGGCCCTTGAACGGCGCGGTGACGAGATCGACCTCCGAATGATAATCGGTCTCGGCGATCAGCAGGCCGGCGATCAGGGCGCCGACGATCGGCGAGAGGCCGACGGCGGTGGTGGCGATGCTGGCGAGGATGACGACCAGCAAGCTGGCCGACAGGAAGAGCTCGGGATTCTTGGCGCGCGCCGCCTGCGCGAACAGGCGGGGCAGGATCAGCCGTCCGCCGATCATCATCACGGCGATCACGGCGATCCCCGAGATCACGGTGCGCAGCAGCCCGTCCCATCCGGCGGTCTCGCCATAGGGCGCCATCGCACCGAGGATGAACACGATCGGCACCAGCGCGAGATCCTCGAGCAGGAGGATCCCGAAGGCGCGCTGGCCGACCGCGCCGCTCGTCCCGACCATTGGCAGCACCAGCGCCGTGGAGGATAGCGCCAGCGCCAGGCCCAGGCCGAGCGCCCCGCCCGGCGTCTGGCCGAAGATCCACAACCCTCCGCCGATCAGCAGCGCGGACAGGACCAGCTTCGACGTGCCCAGTCCGAACACCGTGCGCCGCAAGCCCCACAGGCGCCTGAAGCTCAGTTCGAGACCGATCGAGAACAGCAGGAGGACGATGCCGAACTCGGCGAACGGTTCGATCGAGTGCGGATCGCTGATCGTCACATAATAGAGCCATGGGGCTTCGTCGATCAGCCGGCCGAGCCCGGTCGGGCCGACCAGCATGCCGACGAGGATGAATCCGATGACTGGGGTGATCCGGAAACGCGCGAAGGCCGGGATGACGAGACCGGCCGTACCCAGAACGACGAGCGAATCACTAAAAGCTGCGGAATGAATGGGTAGCGCCATTCGGCGATCATTACGGATGAAGGCCGGCATGGCCACCCTTGAGCGGAAATCTCCTTTCCTCTCGTGCTTTACTCGATCATGAATGGGTTCGACCGTCCTCAACCAAGGAGATATTGCCGCGTGCCTCACGCGACACCGCTCATCGCAACCGTCGTCGCCGGCCTGACGCTGGCTTTCCTCTTCGGCGCGCTCGCCCAGCGACTGCGCATACCGCCCCTGGTCGGCTATCTGATGGCCGGCGTCGCCGTCGGGCCGTTCACGCCCGGCTATGTCGCGGACCAGCATCTCGCCAACGAACTGGCGGAACTGGGCGTGATCCTGCTGATGTTCGGCGTGGGCCTGCACTTCTCGGTGCGCGACCTGATGGCGGTGCGGAAGATCGCGATCCCCGGCGCGATCGCGCAGATCGGGGTCGCGATCCTGATGGGCATCGGGCTGGCGGCGATGCTCGGATGGAGCGTCGCGGGCGGCTTCGTCTTCGGCCTCGCCTTGTCGGTCGCCAGCACGGTTGTGCTGCTGCGCGCGCTGCAGGAGCGCAATATCCTCGATACCGATCGCGGCAAGATCGCGGTTGGCTGGCTCATCGTCGAGGACCTGGTGATGGTGCTCGCGCTGGTGCTGCTGCCAGCGCTGGCGCAAGGCGGGGGCAGCGGTGCCGCGATCGGCACGATCCTCGCGCTGACCGTCGGCAAGGTGGCTGCCTTCGTCGCCTTCATGCTGATCGTCGGACGCCGCCTGATCCCGCGAGTGCTCCATTATGTCGCGCACACCGGCTCGCGCGAGCTGTTCCGCCTCGCGGTGCTGGCGATCGCGCTCGGCGTCGCCTTCGGCGCGGCGATGCTGTTCGGGGTCTCCTTCGCGCTGGGGGCTTTCTTCGCGGGCATGATCCTCGCCGAATCCCCGCTCAGCCAGCGCGCCGCCAACGAGACGCTGCCGCTGCGCGACGCCTTCGCGGTACTGTTCTTCGTGTCGGTCGGAATGTTGTTCAACCCGCATGTCCTGACCGACGAGCCAATTGCGCTGCTTGGAACCGTCGCGATCATCGTGGTCGGAAAGTCGGTCGCCGCCTGGGCCATCGTGCTGGCATTCCGCCACTCGGGTGCGACCGCGCTGACCATCGCTGCCAGTCTCGCGCAGATCGGCGAATTCTCGTTCATTCTCGCGACGATGGGGCATGAGCTGGCGCTCATACCCGCGGTGGCGCGAGACCTGGTCCTCGCCGGCGCGATCATCTCGATCCTGCTCAACCCGCTGCTCTTCGCGATGATCGGCCGCTATGGCCGCAAATGGCTGCCCGAAAAGCTGGCGGGGGAGGTGGAGACGCCGCCGCAGCCCTCGCCCACGGGCCACGTCGTGCTGATCGGCTATGGGCGGGTCGGGGCGCTGGTCGGCAGGAAGCTGCTCGAAGCCGGCGAGCGGGTGACCATCATCGAGGCCCAGCCGGATGCGAGCGGGTTGCCCGAGCATCCCAATGCCACCGTGCTGGTCGGCAATGCCTGCGCGATTGATCCGCTCGGCCAGGCGGGGCTGGAGAAGGCGCGCCTGCTGTGCATCGCCATCGCCGAGGGCTTCGAGGTCGGCCAGATCGTCGAGCGCGCGCGCAGCGCCAATCCGGCGATGCGGATCATCGCTCGCGCGCAGGGCGCCGCCGAGGTCGAGCATTTCTGCGCCAAGGGTGCCGACGTCGCGATCACCGGGGAGGGCGAGATCGCGAAATCCATGGTAGACTATGCCCTCGAGCGCCGCTGAGCGGAGAGGTCATCGATGGGAAACAGGCTGGTCATAGCGGGCGGCGGCCCCGCGGGCATGATGGCGGGCCTGTTGTTCGCGCGCGCCGGCGTCGAGACGCTGGTGATCGAGAAGCATGGGGATTTCCTGCGGGACTTCCGGGGCGACACCGTCCATCCGTCGACGATCGAGCTGTTCGACGAACTGGGCCTGGCCGAAGCGCTGCTCCTGCGCGAGCACGACGTCGTCACCGACATTTTCGCGTCTGTGGGCGGGCGCTCCTACCGGGTCGCCGACCTGACCCACCTGCCGGTCCGCCACAAGTTCATGATGATGATGCCGCAATGGCATTTCCTCGATTTCGTGCGCGATGCGGCCGCGCGCTGGCCGGCTTTCTCGCTGCGCATGGACAGCGAGGTCGTCGACCTTGTCCTTGATGGCGGCCGGATTGGCGGTGTCGTGCTGAAGGACGGCGAGCGGATCGCCGCCGATCTGGTGATTGGCGCCGACGGGCGAGGCTCGGTGCTGCGCGACGCTGCGGGTCTGGCGCGCCGGGACCTGGGCGCGCCGATCGACATCTTCTGGTTCCGGGTGCCGAAGCCCCGCACGCGCCACAACGACACGATGGGACGCTTCACCCCCGGCACCGTGATCGCGATGATCGATCGAGGCGATTATTGGCAATGCGCCTTCGTGTTCGCCAAGGGCGGCGCCGACCGGATTCGCGCCGGGGGACTCGACGATTTCCGGAAACGGGTTGCGCTGGCGGTGCCGGAGATCGCGGCAAGCCTCGACGCAATCCGATCCTGGGATGACGTCAAGCTCCTCTCGGTCTCGCTCGACAGGCTGACCCGCTGGCATCGGCCGGGCTTTCTCGCGATCGGCGATGCCGCCCACGCCATGTCTCCAGTCGGCGGGGTGGGGATCAACCTGGCGATCCAGGATGCGGTTGCCGCTGCGAACATCCTGGCGGGCCCGTTGGCGAGAGGCGAAGCGGTCGACCGCCTGCTGGCACAGGTACAGGCGCGGCGGCTATTTCCAGTCCGGGTCGTCCAGGGGATGCAGCGGGTCGTCCATGCGAGGGTGCTTGGCCCGACATTGAGCGCCAACGCGCAGATGAAGGCGCCCTTCGCGCTGCGCATGCTCGATCGCTTTCCGATCCTGCAGCGCATCCCGGCGCGTATCGTTGGGCTCGGCGTCAGGCGCGAACATATTCGTTCACCCGCCGCGATCCGCAAATGAAAAAGGGCGCCATTCCAGTGGAATGACGCCCCAATCTCAGAAATCGTTCGAGATCAAGCCCAGCTGGCCATCTCGGTCTCGAGGTTGACGCGGATCTGCTCGAAGAACTGCTCGGTCGTCATCCAGGGCTGGTCCGGACCGATCAGGATCGCGAGATCCTTGGTCATGCCGCCCTTCTCGACGGTCTCGATGCAGACCCGCTCGAGCGTCTCGGCGAACTTGACGACGTCGGGCGTGTCGTCGAACTTGCCGCGGAACTGCAGGCCCTGCGTCCAGGCGAAGATCGAGGCGATCGGATTGGTCGAGGTCTGCTTGCCCTGCTGGTGCATGCGATAGTGACGGGTGACGGTGCCGTGCGCGGCCTCGGCCTCGATCGTCTTGCCGTCGGGCGACATCAGCACCGAGGTCATCAGGCCCAGCGAACCGAAGCCCTGCGCAACGGTGTCCGACTGGACGTCGCCGTCGTAATTCTTGCAGGCCCAGACGAACTTTCCGCTCCACTTGAGCGCCGAGGCGACCATGTCGTCGATCAGACGATGCTCGTAGACGATGTTACGCGCCTTGAACTTGTCGGCGAACTCGGCGTCGAACACTTCCTGGAACAGGTCCTTGAAGCGACCGTCATAGGCCTTGAGGATCGTGTTCTTGGTCGACAGGTACAGCGGCCATCCGCGATCGAACGCATAGTTCATGCTGGCGCGGGCGAAGTCGCGGATCGATTCGTCGAGATTGTACATGCCCATCGCGACGCCGGCCGACGGATATTGGAAGACCTCGTGTTCGATCGTCTCGCCATCGTCGCCTTCGAACACCATGCGGAGCTTGCCGGGGCCGGGGACGAGGAAATCGGTGGCGCGATACTGGTCGCCGAAGGCATGGCGGCCCACGACGATCGGATCGGTCCAGCCCGGCACCAGCCTGGGGACGTTCTTGATCACGATCGGCTCGCGGAAGACGACGCCGCCGAGGATGTTGCGGATCGTGCCGTTCGGCGACTTCCACATCTTCTTGAGCTTGAACTCCTCGACGCGGGCCTCGTCCGGGGTGATCGTGGCGCACTTCACGCCGACCCCGTACTTCTGAATCGCCTTGGCGCTATCGATGGTGATCTGATCGTTGGTCTCGTCGCGCTTCTCGACCGAGAGATCATAATATTTGAGATCGATGTCGAGATAAGGGAGGATCAGGCGCTCGCGAATCCATTGCCAGATGATGCGCGTCATTTCGTCGCCGTCGAGCTCGACGACGGGAGTTTTCACCTTGATCTTCGCCATGCTTTTCTATCTCCGGGGAGGAAAGTTCCGGCCGTCCCTATGCCAGCAAACCGGCGGGATCAACCGTTCCAGACCCAAATTATTCTCGCCATGGCGCGGAAAAGCGGAACCCGAAGTGGGTGGGGCAGATTGTCAGCCCGATCCGGCAGCCCTACTATGCAGCGATGACATCCCTCGACAAACCCGACATCGGAACGACCTCGGTCAAGTGGCGCTGGCCCAGCGTCCACCCCGAAGGCCGCAAATTCGTCCTGCTCTCAGCCGTGATCTGCCTGATCTTCGCGCTGCTGGCCTGGGAAACGCTCGCCTGGCCGATGGCCGGGATCACCATCTGGGTGGCGGCGTTCTTCCGCGACCCGATCCGCAGCACGCCGACGGGCGAGGGGCTGGTGATCGCGCCCGCCGACGGGCTGGTGACGATGATCGTCACGGTGCCGCCGCCGCGCGAGCTCGCCGGCGAGGAAGGGCTCGGCGACGGGCCGATGACCCGTGTCTCGATTTTCATGTCGGTGTTCGACGTCCACATCAACCGCACGCCGATCCCCGGCACGATCAAGCGGGTCGCCTATATCGCCGGCAGTTTCCTCAACGCCGATCTCGACAAGGCGAGCGAGGAGAATGAGCGCCAGCATTTCCTTGTCGAGGGCGCCGACGGCACCCGCATCGGCTTCACTCAGATCGCCGGCCTCGTCGCGCGGCGGATCATGCCGTTCGTCAAGACCGGCGACGTGGTCGGTCTCGGCCAGCGGGTCGGCCTGATCCGTTTCGGCAGCCGGGTCGACGTCTATCTGCCGGCCGGTACCGGCCACCGGGTCGCGCTCGGCCAGCGGACCATCGCGGGCGAGACCGTGATAGCGAAGCTCGGCGAGGCCGATCGCAGCATCGGCGCGGCACAGTGACGATAGCCCTTTCCATCGGCATGGATGTGGTCGCCTGATGCGTGGCCGTCGCGAGAATATACGGCGCGGGATCCCCGCCCGCGCGGTCGCCCCCAATGCGGTGACCGCACTGGCGCTCTGCTCGGGGCTGACCGGCGTGCGCTTCGCCATCGCCGGAGACTGGGAGAAGGCGCTGATCGCGATCGCGATCGCCGGCGTCCTCGACGGCCTCGACGGGCGGATCGCGCGTCTGTTGAAGGGAGAGAGCCGGTTCGGCGCCGAACTCGACTCGCTGTCGGACGTGATCGCTTTCGGCGTCTCGCCCGCGATCATCATGTTCCTGTGGTCATTGAACGAGATCCCGCGCTTCGGCTGGATCTTCGCGCTCGGCTATGCGGTCTGCGCGGCGCTGCGGCTCGCCCGTTTCAACGCCTCGATCGATACGGCGGAGCATCCGCGCAAGACGGCGGGTTTCCTGACCGGCGTCCCGGCACCGCTCGGCGCGGGCTTGATGCTGGTGCCGGTCGCGATGTGGCTGTGGAGCGACCTGTGGTGGTTCCGCGATCCCTATTTCATCTGTGCATGGGCCACGCTCACCGGCTTCCTGATGATCTCCGACGTCGCAACCTACAGCTGGTCGTCGATACACATTTCGCGCGCCTGGCGGCTGCCGGCGCTACTGCTGGTGGCGATGCTGGGCGCGGCCCTGTTCAGCGCGCCTTGGCACACGCTCAGCGTCTTCATGATCGGCTATTTTGCGACGATACCGTTCAGCGCCGCATCCTACCGCCGCATCAGGCGGCAGCGCGGAACGCCCGTGCCGACACCGGCTGGCCCTGCAGCGGCCGAATGACGCGGAACCGGCGCTCCGCAACCGGACGGAGCGGCGGAGTGGGCGAGGGGAGGATTCCCAATGCACGCAGAATATAGGGCATTTCGGAACGGACCGTGGCGGCGATCGCCGCGATCGAGATGGCAAACACGCCCGAGAACAGGGCGAAGGAGAGAAGCTGAAGCATCGTCTTGTCCTTTGTCGTCCGCTTCCGGCGCGTCGGCTTCCTGATGCTGCTGAAAGCGCCTGAAATCTTGTTCTGTTCCCCTTGTTCCTGATTTGTTCTGGCTCGTCAAGCCTTGATTTTGCACGACAGGTCGCATAGAGGCGCCGTCATTCCACATGTGGGGCATCCATACCGGTGCCGGGTTTCCCGGTTCCTGCCCCACAGAGGTTCAACCGGGTAAGGAGAAAATCCTATGGCGGCTCCCACCGTCTCCATGCAGGCGTTGCTCGACGCCGGCGCGCATTTCGGTCACCAGACTCACCGCTGGAATCCGAAAATGAAGCCGTATCTGTTCGGCGATCGTAACGGCATCCACATCATCGATCTCTCGCAGACCGTGCCGCTGATGGCGCGTGCGCTCGACTTCATCAGCCAGACCGTCCAGCACGGCGGCAAGGTCCTGTTCGTCGGCACCAAGCGCCAGGCGCAGGAGCCGATCGCCGAGGCCGCGCGCCGTTCGGGTCAGCATTATGTCAACCATCGCTGGCTGGGCGGCATGCTCACCAACTGGAAGACCATTTCGATGTCGATCAAGCGCTTCAAGGCGCTCGAGGAGCAGCTGTCGGGCGACACCCACGGCCTGACCAAGAAGGAAGTCCTCCAGCTCACCCGTGAGCGCGACAAGTTCGAGCTGTCGCTCGGCGGCATCCGCGACATGGGCGGTATTCCGGACGTGATGTTCGTGATCGACGCCAACAAGGAAGAGCTGGCGATCAAGGAAGCCAACACGCTTGGCATTCCAGTCGTCGCGATCCTCGATTCGAACGTCAGCCCCGACGGTATCGCCTTCCCGGTGCCCGCCAATGACGACGCCGCCCGCGCGATCCGTCTCTATTGCGAGGTCGTTGCCGAAGCCGCGACCCGTGGCATCCAGGGCGGCCGTCAGGCCCGTGGCGAAGACCTCGGTGCCGCGATCGAGGCTCCGAGCGAAGAAGCTCTGGCGTAATATTTCTATCGTCATCCCGGCCTAGGCCGGGATCTCGCGGATCGTGGCTCGCACGATGATCCTGTGGGACCCCGGCCTAGGCCGGGGTGACGCATTTGTACGAAAGGAAAAGCCTATGGCGGAGATCACCGCTGCTGCCGTCAAGGAGCTTCGCGAGAAGTCCGGCGCCGGCATGATGGATTGCAAGAAGGCGCTGACCGAGAACAACGGCGACATGGAAGCCGCGGTCGACTGGCTGCGCACCAAGGGCCTCGCCACCGCCGCCAAGAAGTCGAGCCGCACCGCGGCCGAGGGCCTGGTCGGCGTCACCGTCGAAGGCACCCGGGGTGCCGCGGTCGAGGTCAATTCCGAAACCGACTTCGTCGCCAAGAACGACCAGTTCCAGGATTTCGTCCGCACCGTGACCAAGCTCGCGTTGACCGCTGGCGCTGACGTCGCCGCGCTGGCCGGCGCCGGTTACCCGGGCGGCGGCACCGTGTCGGAGAAGCTGACCTCGAACGTCGCGACGATCGGTGAGAACCAGACGCTGCGCCGCGCCAAGGTGGTCGAGGTGTCGAAGGGCACCGTCGTTCCCTACGTGCACAACGCTGCCGCGCCGGGTCTCGGCAAGATCGGCGTGCTCGTCGCGCTCGAGGGCGATGCCCCGGTCGCGGAGATGGAAGCCGTCGGCAAGCAGATCGCGATGCATATCGCTGCCGCTTTCCCGCAGGCGCTGACCGAGGATGGGCTCGACCCGGCCGTGATCGAGCGCGAGCGCGCGATCGCCGCCGAGAAGGCCGCCGAATCGGGCAAGCCCGCCGAGATCATCGAGAAGATGGTGCAGGGCGCGGTCGCGAAGTTCCGCAAGGAGAACGCGCTGCTCAGCCAGGTCTTCGTGATCGACAACAAGACCCCCATCGCGCAGGTCGTCGCCAACGCCGCGAAGGCGGCCGGTGGCTCGATCGCGTTGAAGGACTATGTCCGTTTCCAGCTCGGTGAAGGCATCGAGAAGGAAGCCAGCGACTTCGCTGCCGAGGTCGCCGCGGCCGTCAAGGGCTGATCGGATCGAGAAGGGGCCCGCTCTTCCGGTAACAGGCCGGAAGAGCGGGCCTTTTTTATGGGCGCTTGGCAGGCTCGAAACCTGCCCCTAAGGTGCCCGCCACGCTTACAGAACAAGAGTTGTCAAAGCCTATGGCCCGTCCGCGCTTCAAACGAATCCTGCTGAAGTTGTCGGGCGAGGTGTTGATGGGGCAGGGGCAGTTCGGCATCGATCCCGAGACCGTCAACCGTGTCGCGCGCGAGATCGCCGACGTCGCCACCCAATATGAGGTCTGCCTCGTCGTCGGCGGCGGCAACATCTTCCGCGGCCTCGCCGCGGCCGCCAAGGGCTTCGACCGTACCAGCGCCGACTATATGGGCATGCTGGCAACGGTGATGAACGCGCTCGCCGTCCAGAACGCGCTCGAGCAGATCGGCGTCGACACCCGCGTCCAGTCCGCGATCCCAATGAGCACGGTGTGCGAGCCCTTCATCCGCCGCCGCGCCGAACGGCATCTGGAGAAGGGCCGGATCGTGATCTTCGCGGCCGGCACCGGCAATCCCTATTTCACCACCGACAGCGCCGCCGCGCTGCGTGCAGCCGAAATGGGCTGCGACGCGCTCTTCAAGGGAACCTCGGTCGACGGCGTCTACAACGCCGATCCGAAGAAGGACCCGACCGCCATCCGTTACGAGACCGTGACCTTCAACCGCGTCCTCGCGGACGATCTGAAGGTGATGGACGCCAGCGCCGTCGCGCTGTGCCGCGACAACGACATTCCTATCGTGGTATTCAACATCCGTGAGCAAGGAAACATGGCCCGGGTGCTCGCGGGCTCCGGAACGGCCACGATTGTTCAGAACTAGGGGAAAGCATCCATGCCAGCCTATGACAAGGCCGATCTCGAACGCCGCATGCACGGAGCCGTCGAAGCGCTGAAGAGCGATTTGGTCGGCCTGCGCACCGGCCGTGCCTCGGTCAACCTCCTCGATCCGGTGACGGTCGAGATCTATGGTGCCCATATGCCGCTCAACCAGGCGGCCACGGTAACCGCGCCCGAACCGCGCATGCTGTCGGTGCAGGTGTGGGATCGCTCGAATGTCGGGCCTGTCGACAAGGCGATCCGCTCGGCCGGCCTCGGCCTCAACCCGATCGTCGACGGCCAGACTCTGCGCATTCCGATTCCCGACCTGACCGAAGAGCGCCGCAAGGAACTGGCCAAGCTCGCCAGCCAATATGCGGAGAAGGCTCGGGTCGCCGCGCGCAACGTCCGCCGCGACGGCATGGACAGCCTCAAGACCGACGAGAAGAAGGGCGAAATCAGCGAAGACGACCGCAAGCGCCGCGAAACCGAGGTGCAGAAGCTGACCGATTCGACCATTTCCGAGATCGACGCGGCGGCCGCGGCGAAGGAAAAGGAAATCCTCGGCAAGTGAGCGGCCTTTCGGCCAGTCCTGCTTCCAATGCCCTCGCCGGCGCGGGGACGGCGCCGCGCCATGTCGCGATCATCATGGACGGCAATGGCCGCTGGGCCAAGCGCCGCTTCCTGCCGCGCGTCGCGGGGCACCGCGCGGGTGCGGAGGCGGTGCGCACGACCGTCAAGGCCGCGGCGGACATGGGCCTCCAGGCGCTGACCCTCTACGCCTTCTCCTCGGAAAACTGGCGGCGATCGACCGAAGAAGTCTCGGACCTGATGGGCCTGCTGCGCCACTATCTGCGCAAGGAGGTCGCCGAGCTCCACCGCAACGGCATCCGGCTGCGGACGATCGGCGACATCGGCGGCCTCGAAGGCGACCTGATCGACCTTGTCCGAGAGGGTGTCGAGCGCACCAGGGACAACCGCCGCCTCGATTTCGTATTGGCGCTCAACTACGGCGCCCAGGACGAGATGGTCCGCGCGGTACGGGAGATCGCCGTCGACGTGCGCGACGGCCGCCTCGCACCCGACGATATCGACTGCTCGGTAATCGACGGCCGGCTCGACACGCACGACCTGCCGCCCCTCGACCTGCTGATCCGCACCTCGGGCGAGCGGCGCCTGTCCAATTTCCTGCTCTGGCAGGCGGCCTATGCCGAACTGCTGTTCGTCGACACGCTGTGGCCCGATTTCGACGGGGCGGCACTGGCGGCGGCGATTACCGATTTCGGCACGCGGGAGCGCCGCTTCGGCGGCCGGTAAACCGATGGCACAGGCTCCGGCCTCCGAACTGCGTCTCCGCATCCTGTCCGGTATCGCCATGATCGCTGTGGCCATCGCCGCGCTGTGGCTGGGCGGGCTGGTCTTCTGGGGTTTGTCGTCGCTGCTCGCGGTGCTGATGATGGTGGAATGGGCCGCCATGGCCAGGGCGGGCCGCTGGCAGGTGATTCTCGGTGCGGTGATCGTCGCCGCGCTCATGCTGTCGGCGATCTCCTTCGCCGATCCGGCGATGCTCGGCCCCCTTTCGGGACGGCTGATCGCACAGACCGTCGATTTGACCGGACTGGCGGCGATCCTGCTCGCGGTCGTCAGCTTTCGCGCGTGCCTCGGCGCGGGGGTGCTCTACGCGGTGTTTCCGGCGGTGGCCCTGGTCTTCCTGCGTGAGCAGCCGGGGCAGGGGCTTTTCCTCGCGCTCTGGACGCTCGTCGTCGTCTGGGCGACCGACATCGGCGCTTTCTTCGCCGGTCGGGCGATCGGCGGGCCCAGGCTCGCGCCGGCGCTCAGCCCCAACAAGACATGGGCGGGATTGATCGGGGGGATGGTCGCCGCCGCCGTCATCGGCGCGCTGCTCGCATGGTCCGCCGGCCTGCCGCTATTCTGCTGGGTTGCCGCCGCGCCGCTCGCGGTCGCGGCACAGATGGGGGACCTGTTCGAAAGCTGGCTCAAGCGGCGCTCGGGCGTGAAGGACAGCGGCAAGCTGCTGCCCGGCCATGGCGGCGTGCTCGATCGGCTCGATGGCGTGGTCCCGGTGGCGGTGCTCGTCGCGGCGGCTGTGGCGGGAGGCCTATTGTGAGCGTGCGGAGCGTCACCATCCTCGGCGCGACCGGCTCGGTCGGGACCTCGACGCTCGACCTCGTCGAGCGCGAGCCCGATCGTTTCCGGGTAGCCGCACTGACCGCGCAGCGCGACGTCGACGGGCTGGCAGCGGCAGCGCGCAGGACGGGGGCCGCGTTGGCCGTGATCGGCGATCCCGCGCGGTACGAGGACCTCAAGGCCGCGCTGGCGGGGACGAAGACCCGGGTCGCGTCGGGCGAGCAGGCGATCGTCGACGCCGCCGCGCTCGGCGCCGACTGGACGATGGCGGCGATCGTCGGGATCGCGGGTCTTCGTCCGACCATGGCCGCGCTGGCCGGAGGCGGGACGGTGGCGCTCGCCAACAAGGAATCGCTGGTCTCGGCCGGCGCGCTGGTGACAGATGCCGCGCAGGCGCACGGTGCGACGCTGCTGCCGGTGGATTCCGAGCATAATGCCGTTTTCCAATGTTTCGATCATGCCGCGCCGGGCAGCATCCGCAAGATCACGCTGACCGCGAGCGGCGGCCCGTTCCGCGACTGGAGCATCGAGGCGATGCGCGCGGCGACCCCGGCCCAGGCGGTCAAACATCCCAACTGGTCAATGGGCGCCAAGATCTCGGTCGATTCCGCGACCCTGATGAACAAGGGCCTCGAACTGATCGAGGCGTTCCACCTTTTCCCGCTGCCGGCCGACGGCTTCGACGCCATCATCCACCCGCAATCGGTCGTCCATGCGCTCGTCGACTATGTCGACGGGTCGGTGCTGGCCCAGCTCGGTACCCCCGACATGCGGACTCCGATCGCCCATAGTCTCGCCTGGCCGCAGCGCATGGCGACCCCGTGCCGACCGCTCGATCTCGCCGCGATCGGCCGGCTCGATTTCCTGGCGCCGGACCATGAACGTTTTCCGGCGCTGACGATCGCGCTGGAGGTGCTGGCGGCCGGGGGCGCCCGCTCGGCGATCCTCAACGCCGCGAACGAAGTGGCGGTCGCCGCCTTTCTCGACGGACGCATCGGCTTCCTCGACATCGCGTTAATCGTGCGCAAAGCCTTGGACCGCTATGATCCGCCGGCCCCGGTCTCGATCGACGATGTCTTCGCAATCGACGCCGGCGCCCGCAGGGCCGCGCAGGCGGCCATGGAGATTATGACGGCGTGACAGATAGTCCCGGTATCCTCTTCACGCTATTGGCGTTTCTGCTCGTCATCGGGCCGCTGATCTTCGTCCACGAACTCGGGCATTATTTTGCAGGACGCTGGTTCGGCGTGAAGGCCGACGCCTTCTCGATCGGCTTCGGGCGGGAGATTGCCGGCTATACCGATTCGCGCGGTACCCGCTGGAAGCTCGGCTGGATGCCGATGGGGGGCTATGTCAAATTCGCGGGCGACATGAACCCTGCGAGCACGCCGACACCCGAATGGCTCGCGCTGCCACCCGAGGAGCGCGCGAAGACCTTCCAGGCCAAGCCGGTGTGGCAGCGCTTCCTGATCGTCTTCGCCGGCCCCTTCACCAACTTCATCGTGGCGATCGCCATCTTCATGGCCTTTTTCGCGGCCTATGGCGCGCCGCGCACCCCGTCGATCATCTCGGCGGTGATGGAGGGATCGCCGGCAGCCGAGGCGGGCATGCGGCCCGGCGACCGGGTCGTCGCGATCGAGGGGCGCCCGATCGAGCGGTTCGATGATCTCGCCGACATGATCCGTTTTCGCCCGGAGGAGCGGCTGCGCATCGATTTCGTCCGCGGTTCGGCCGAGAAGACCGTGTTCGTAGTACCCGCCGCCAATGTCGAGCGCGACCGCTTCGGCAACGAATTCCGCAAGGGAACGATCGGCGTGATGTCGGGGCCGCAGATCGTGGTGCCGGTACCGCTGCACGAACTCCCGGTGGAAGCGACCCGCCAGACCTTCGGTATCGTCCGCATGATGGTCGATACGCTCGGCCAGATCGTTACCGGCCGCCGTTCCGTCAAGGAACTTGGCGGCCCTATCAAGATCGCCCAGGTGTCCGGACAGCAGGCGTCACTGGGCCTGCTCAACTTCGTCATGCTCATGGCGCTTATTTCGATTAATCTGGGATTCATCAACCTGTTGCCAATTCCCATGCTCGACGGTGGTCATCTGGTCTTCTACCTGTTCGAGGGAATAGCGCGCCGGCCTGTGCCGGAAAGGGCGATGGAATGGGCGTTTCGATCGGGGCTGGCGGTGCTGCTGTCGTTCATGATCTTCGTGACGCTCAACGATATTCTCTCGTTAGGGGCACTGGAACGGCTTGCCGGGTTGATCGGCTGAGCTTGTTGGGGCAGTGCATGCGCACGCTCCTGCGATCTGGAGCCAGGGATTCTTTCGAGGCGGGGAACGCGTGACGGCGACGACGACGAACTTTCATCGGGCGCGACTTGTGTCGGCGCTTCTCGTCGGCACGATGCTCGGCGGCCTCGCGCAGCCGGCGCTGGCGCAGCAGGCGGCCGCGGCACCCGCGACGCCGGCACCGGTCCCCGCGGCGTCGGAGCCTGCCGCGCTCGCGCCGGCACGCGAACTGGGCGTCATCAAATCGGTCAATGTCGCCGGGTCGGAGCGTCTGGAACCCGATACGGTACGGTCCTACGTCAAGCTGGCTCCGGGCGAGACCTACACCCGCGAGGCGCTCGATCAGGCGCTGAAGGATCTCTACGAGACCGAGCTGTTCGCGGACGTGCAGGTGCGCGACGACGGTTCGGGCAACATCACCCTCCAGGTGCGCGAGAACCCGGTCGTCAACCGCATCGTGCTGGAAGGCAACAAGCGACTCAAGTCGGACAAGATCAATCCGGAGATCAAGCTGGCGCCACGCCAGATCTTCACCCGGTCGAAGGTCCGCGCCGACGTCAACCGGATCATCGAGCTGTACCGCCGCCAGGGCCGCTTCGCCGCAACCGTCGAGCCGAAGATGGTCCAGCTCGACCAGAACCGCGTCGACATCATCTTCGAGATCCACGAGGGCGACAAGTCAAAGGTCCGCAAGATCAATATCATCGGCAACGAGAAGTTTTCCGATGGCCGCCTGCGCGGCGAAATGGCGACCAAGCAGACCGGCATCACCAAGATCTTCTCGTCGGGTACCAGCTACGATCCCGACCGCATGTCCTACGACCAGCAGAAGTTGCGCCAATATTACCTGACGCAAGGCTATGCCGACTTCCGCGTGGTGTCCGCCGTGGCCGAGCTGACGCCGGACAAGAAGGACTTCATCATCACCTATGTGGTCGAGGAAGGGCAGCGCTATAAATTCGGCGACGTCGACCTCGAGAGCGATATTCGCGACATCAAGGCGTCGACGTTCAAATATCTGCTGCCGATGCACAAGGGCGACTGGTACAACGCCAAGCTCGTCGAGGACACGGTCGACTCGATCACCGAGGCAACCGGCGTGTTCGGCTTCACCCCCGACGTCCGTCCCGATTTCAATCGCGACAAGGACGAGTTGACGATGGGGGTGGTCTTCAAGATCAACCAGTCGCCGCGCGTCTATGTCGAGCGGATCGACATCAACGGCAACACGCATACCAAGGACAAGGTCGTCCGCCGCGAATTCCGCTTGTCGGAAGGCGATGCCTTCAACAGCTTCAAGGTCAAGCGCTCGCGCGACCGCATCCAGTCGCTGGGTTTCTTCCAGGACAAGTTCGAAGTCGAGCAGAAGCCCGGCTCCGCGCCCGACCGCGTCGTCCTCGAGGCCAATGTCGAGGAGAAATCCACCGGCGAGCTGCAGGTGTCTGCGGGCTATTCGAGCCTCGAGCGCTTCATCGTCGACCTGTCGATCCGCGAGCGCAACTTCATGGGCAAGGGGCAGGAGCTCCGCGCCGGCGTCAGCTACTCGACCTATTCGAAGTCGATCGAGCTCGGTTTCACCGAGCCTTATGTGTTCGACAAGAACATTGCGGTCGGCGTCGACCTGTTCCGCCGCGACTATAATTCGTTCAGCTTCTCAGGCAATGATCGCAACACCACCTACGAGCAGACGACCACCGGCTTCCAGATCCGCGCCGGCGTGCCGCTGACCGAGTTTATCACCCTCGCGACCCGCTATGGCCTGAGCTACGACAAGGTCGCGCTCAACAAGTTCACCTATTACACCGACACGGACAATGACGGCGTTCGCGACTCCTGCGATCCGATCATCGCGGGCCGCTATCTTTGCGACGCGATCGGCAACCGCCTGACCTCGTCGGTCGGCTATTCGCTGGTGTTCGACAACCTCAACAACCGCATCCGGCCGTCACGCGGCCAGCGCGCGGTGTTCAGCCAGGACTTCGCCGGCCTTGGCGGCAAGGTCCGCTATATCAAGTCGTCGGTGCAGGCGACCAAATATTGGGGGCTGGGCGGCGGCTTCATCTTCTCGGCGGGTGCCGAGGGCGGCTATATCAAGGGCCTCGGCCAGGACATTCGCCTGGTCGACCGCTTCTACCTCGGCGAACCCGACATGCGCGGCTTCGGCATCCGTGGCGTCGGCCCGCGCGTGATCCGTCGCTTCATCGATCCGCAGACGGGGCAGTTTGCCGAGACCAGCAACAACAACCTGACGACCGACGACGCGCTGGGCGGCAACACCTATTACAAGGGCCGCCTTGAACTGGAGATCCCGCTCGGCAACGGCGCCCGCGAGTTGGGCCTGCGGCCGTCGATATTCATGGATGTCGGCGCGGTGTTCGGAGTGAAGAAGCCAGCGCTGACCGCGCCGGAAAATGCCGGCTACCCGTTCCTTAAGGACGAGAACGGCAACTATATTCCGGTCATCCGCAATCAGCTCGATTCCCAAGGTCGGCAAATCTACATCGTCGCCGCAGGCCAGGACAATGCCGGCTTCACCACCTTGTGCGCGGTCGGTTATTCCGACTCGGCGAAGAAACCGTGCGTCGGCGGCGTGCCCGGCGTCACTAACGACAAGGCGACCAATTCGATCTCGCCCTTCCGCGAGGATTTCGTCGGCGATAGTGCCAAGCCGCGCCTCTCGGTTGGTTTCGGCGTCAACTGGAACTCGCCCTTCGGGCCCTTCCGCATCGACGTCGCGAAGGCGCTCCTCAAGGAGCGCGGCGACAATACCAAGCTCTTCACTTTCAACGTAGGGACACAGTTCTGATGACATCGCTTCTGAAGATGGCGGCCAGTGTGGCCGCTCTCGCGCTCATACCCGCCGCGGCCAATGCGCAGGCCGCTGCGGCACCCGCCGCCGTCAACACCGGTGTCGCCGTCGTCGACCTCGAAGGCGCGGTGGGCGGCTCGGCTGCTTATGCATCGGCGATGAAGCAGATCGAAACCACCTACAAGGCGCAGCTTACCGCGCTTCAGACCCGCCAGACCGCGATCCAGGCCGAGTTGGCGCCGCTGCGCACCGAGATCGAGAATCTGCAGAAGAACCCGGCGACGCCGAAGGCCACGCTGGACGCCAAGATCGCCGGCTTCCAGCAGAAGGGCCAGGCCGCCCAGGCAGAGCTGCAGCGGCTTGCGGCCCCGGTCGCCCGTCCGCAGGCCTATGTGAAGGAGCAGATCGGCGCCAAGGTCGAGCAGGCCCTGAAGGCCGCGATGACCGCCAAGAAGGTCGGCCTCGTCATCGGTCCGGAAGCCGTCGTCGCCGTGCAGGGCGGTTCGGACCTGACCGCCGACGTCATCGCCCAGCTCAATGCGCTGGTGCCGAGCGTCTCGATCACCCCGCCGGCCAATTGGCAGCCGGGCCAGGCCCAGCAGGCCGCCGCTGCGGCGGGACGCTGACGACGCCTCGATGAGCGACGCTGTTTCGAAGAGGCTTGGCCCGCTGGATATCCGGCGGGTCATGGCCGCACTGCCGCATCGTTACCCGTTGCTCCTCGTCGATCGCGTCGAGGAACTGGTGGTCGACGAGCGGATCACGGCGATCAAGGCCGTCACGATCAACGAGAATTTCTTCCAGGGGCATTTCCCCGGGCGTCCGATCATGCCGGGCGTGTTGATCGTGGAGGCGATGGCGCAGGCGGCCGGGATTCTCGCGGTCGAGTCGCTGGGGCTCGCGGGTTCGGGCAAGCTCGTCTACTTCATGGCGATCGACGAGGCGAAGTTTCGCACGCCGGTCGAGCCCGGCGTTCTGCTTCGCCTGGAAGTCGCCTTCGTCCAGAAGCGCGCCAGCGTCTGCAAGTTCGAGGGCAAGGCCTATATCGGCGACAAACTCGCCGCCCAGGCCAATTTCACGGCGATGATCGCGGATCCGCCCGCCGAATGACGTCCTTCCTTCCTGGAGCATCCAGGAAGGAAGCTGCCTTGCCTTATGAAGGCCGACGCTGTAGAGGCGCCGCTTCGCTTCCCGGCTGGTCGGAAACCAGCCATTTTTCTGGAGCCAGAAGACGATGAAGAAAGATATCCATCCCGACTACCACAGCATCACGGTGCAGCTGGTCGACGGTACCACCTACAAGACCCGCTCGACCTACGGCGCTGAGGGCGACACGCTGCAGCTCGACATCGATCCGTCGGTGCATCCGGCCTGGACCGGCGGCAAGTCGCACATGCTCGACGCGGGCGGCCAGGTTGCGCGCTTCAACAAGCGTTTCGGCGGGCTCACCCTCGGCAAGAAATAAGCCTGGCGCCGAGCATTCGGGCATGGATATGGCTGGGCATCGCCCGGCCATTTTCATTTTCGGGCCACATCGTCGCGGGGAATGCTGGTGACAAGCCTCTATAGTCGCTTCCGGGTGCCCATCTTCTGGACGACGATGCTGGTCGTCTATGCGCTGGCGATCATGCCGGCGCCGCAGGCGCCCAGCCTTGGTGCCGGCGACAAGGTCAACCATATTGCGGCCTTCTTCGTCCTGACGCTGCTCGGCCGCGCGGCCTATCGTAGGGCCGCCGCCTGGCGCCTGGGCGTCGGGCTGTCGCTGTTCGGCATCCTGATCGAACTCACCCAGGCCATCCCGATCCTGCAACGAGACGCCAGCTTCCGGGACTGGGCGGCGGACAGTGCCGCAATCCTGGTCGCGCTGGCGTTGGCGCTGCTGCTGGAGCGTTTCGTTCCTGGAAGCGGTACGCGCCGGTCGTTCTAACCGGGGAAGGCGTCCAGCGGAATCCGCAGATAGCGGATGCCGTTATCCTCGGGCGCGGGCGGGCGGCCCGCGCGCATGTTGACCTGAATCGACGGCAGCAGCAGCCGGGGCACCGCCAGGCCCGCATCGCGGCCTTCGCGCATGGCGACGAAGGCATCCTCGCTGATCCCGTCATGGGCATGGATATTGCCGCGCCGTTCGGCCTCGACGGTGCTCTCCCACTGATAGGTGTCGCGGCCAGCGGGCAGATAGTCGTGACACATGAACAGACGGGCATGTCCGGGCAGCCGCAGGATACGGCGTAGCGAACGGAACAGCTGCCGGGCATCCCCGCCCGGAAAATCAGCCCGGGCGGTACCGTAATCGGGCATGAACATGGTGTCGCCGACGAAGACCGCGTCGCCCACCACATAGGCGACGCAGGCCGGCGTATGTCCGGGCACATGGAGCACGGTCGCGTCCAGCCCGCCGATGCGGAAGCGATCGCCGTCGGCGAACAGCCGGTCGAAGTCCGCTCCATCGGCGACGAATTCGCTTCCGGGGCGAAACAGGCGGCCGAAGCTGGTCTGGACGGCGGAGATATGCTCGCCGATCGCGATCACGCCGCCGACCCGTTCCTGCAGATAGGGCGCCGCCGAGAGGTGATCGGCATGGACGTGGGTTTCGAGCAGCCATGTGACGCGCAGACCCTGCGCCTCGACATGGGCGGCGATACGGTCCGCCGGGGCGCTGTCGGTGCGTCCCGAGGCCGGATCATAACCCATCACCGGATCGACAATGGCGGCGTCGCGGCTCTCGGGGTCGTGGACCACATAGGATATGGTCGAGGTCCCGGGATCGAAAAAGCCCATGACCGCCGGCCGGGCTGCCGCCGCGTTGATCTGCCCGCTCGCCCTGGCTAGGGCCGGATCGTTGGACATCGGCGCGAATCCTCCTTCGATCATGGCCAGAAATCGGAACCGCCGCGCCGGTCCGCGAAGGCCTTGGCCACCGCCTGGGCGGTTTCGACGAGGCTGACGATGATCGGAATGGTCGGCGGCGACTTGTAGCAGGCGTTCATCGCCCAGGCCGGGAAGCTTTCCCTGACCTTGAGCGGGGCGACCTCGCCCGATGCGATCCAGGGGCGGGCGAGAAGGAGCGGCACCGGCAGCACGCCGAAACCCTGCGCCACCATCTGGATCCCGGTGGCGGGCGAATAGCCGCAGGAAATGCGCAGCGGCGACGGACGGTCAGGCGAATAGTTCGGGTTGTGCCGTTTCAGATAGCCGACCTGCCAGTTATAGCCGGGCGTTCCCCGTGGCGGCATGATGATCGGCATCTCGCACAACTGCTCGATGTTGATCGGCTTGGCGACGTCGAATTTGCGGGGATTGGCGAGCCACTCGACGCGATAGTTGCACAGCGGCGCGTTGACGATCCGGCTCTCGTCGATCCCGTTGGCGACCAGCGCGATGTCGATCTCGTCCGCCATCAGCATCCGGCTGAGATTGTTGGCGCTGTCGGTGACGATGTCGAATTGATAGTCGACATATTTGCTGGCCAGGACGGCGGTGAGATCGCCCATCCAGCTAAGCGTGATGACGTCGGATGCGCCGATGCGGACGGGGCGTCCGAGCACATTGTCCTCCGACGCGATCGACTTCAGCTCCTTGGACAGCTGGACGATCTGCTCGCAGCGATCGAGGATGCGGCGACCGGCGGCCGTTAGCTCGAACCCCTTGGAACTGCGCTCGTAGAGGGTGACGCCCAGCAACTCCTCGAGCGCGACGATCCGGCCCGAGACGGCTGGCTGGCTCGCGTGCATCCGCTCGGCGGTGCGGCTGAAGCTCTTCAGCCGCGCCAGCCAGATGAAGGTTTCCAGGAACCGTGTGTTCATCTGCGTCTTCCGTCCCGATCAGTCCCTTGCGGCCGACATGCTAGCCGCCGTCCGCCGAACCGCCAGCCCCCCGCGGGCCGGCACGTCGCCTGTTCCGACCATAGCCGGACCGGAGGCGGAGGGGCCCAATCATTTCTTCCGATGGAATCCGATCGGCGGATGTTGGCGCGGCCGGTTCCGCCCGGTTTTCGGGCGCGATCACGAATGCTGATCGACCTCCATCGGAAAATCGCGTTGGCCGTCGCCGGAAGCGCGGCGGTACTCAGGGGCAACCGACGGCGCCATCCGGTGGGCGTGATGCGCCGTCCCTCCGCCGGCCCCCCACACGGGCGTCCGGTCGCTTGCCAGAAGGAAGATGAATGTATCGCATAGGGTTCGACGTGGGCGGGACCTTCACCGACTTCACCATGCTGGATGAAGGGAGCGGGGCCGTCCATTATTTCAAGGTACCTTCCACGCCGCACGATCCGTCCGAAGCGATCGGAACGGGACTGTCGGCACTGATCGCCGATCACGGCATCGATCCGGCGCTGGTCCGTCACCTGGGCCACGGCACCACGGTCGCCACCAACATGGTGATCGAGCGCAAGGGCGCGCTGACGGGCCTGATCACCACCCGCGGCTTTCGCGACACGCTCGAGATCGGCCGGCAGACTCGCCCGCATCTCTATGACTATTCGATCGGCCGGCCGACTCCGCTCGTGCCGCGCGAACTGCGGATCGAGGTCGCCGAACGCATCCTGTCCGACGGCACGGTCGAGGTCCCGCTCGATGAGGAGCAGGTAGCCGAGGCCGCCCGCGCGCTGGGCGCCGCCGGTGTCGGCGCGGTGGTGATCTGCTTCCTGCACAGCTATCGCCGTCCGGAGCATGAGCGGCGGGCCGGAGAGATCGTCCGCGCGATCCTGCCCGATGCCTATGTCAGCCTGTCCTCGAACGTTCTGCCCGAATTCCGCGAGTTCGAGCGCATGTCGACGACCGTCCTCAACGCCTATATGGGCCCGCGCATGGGCACCTATCTGGAAAGGCTGCTCGGCCGGGTCGGCGACCTCGGCATCACCGGCGAACTCAACACCGTCCATTCGAACGGCGGCCTGATGTCGGTGCCCACCGTCCGCGAGATTCCGGTGCGAACCTGCGTCTCGGGACCGGCGGCGGGCGTGATCGGCGCGGCGGAGATCGGTCGCTTCGCCAATTTTCCCAACCTCGTCACCTTCGACGTGGGCGGGACCTCGACCGACGTATCGGTGATCGTCGCCGGCAAGCCGCTGTTCGCGTCGGACCGCCTGGTGGCCGACTATCCGGTCAAGACCCCGATGATCGACATCCACGTCATCGGTGCCGGCGGCGGCAGCATCGCCGCGATCGACGATGCCGGCGCATTGAAAGTGGGTCCGCGCAGCGCCGGTGCGGCGCCCGGCCCGGTCGCCTATGCCCGCGGTGGGACCGAACCGACGATCACCGACGCCAATATCGTGCTGGGCCGGCTCGATCCGGTCGCGCTGCTCGAAGGCCGGCTGCCCGTCGATGCGGAGGCGGCGCGCCAGGCGATCGAGGAACGGATCGCGCGCCCGCTGGGCCTGTCCGTCGAGGAGGCCGCGCATGGCATCCTGCGCATCGCCAATGCCAATATGAGCCGCGCGATCCGGTCGGTGTCCACCGAACGCGGGCATGACATCCGCGATTTCGCGCTGTTCGCCTATGGCGGCGCCGGTCCGCTCCACGCCTGCGACCTGGCCCAGGATTGCGGTATCCGCACCGTCCTGGTGCCGCAGGAACCCGGCACGTTGTGCGCGCGCGGCATCCTGCTGTCCGACATCAACATGGATTTCGTCCGCAGCGAGCTCAGCCTTGCCGGCGATCTGTCGTGGCGGCGGGTCTGCGCCGTGCTGGGCGAGATGCGCGACGAGGCCACCGCCTGGCTGGTCCGGGAAGGCGTCGCCGCGGAGGACCAGCTACTCCGGATCATGGTCGACGCGCGCTACGACGGGCAGAATTTCGAGGTGTCGGTGCCGCTCGACGACGTCCGGGCGGACGGGCTGGACGATATGGTGCAGCGCTTCCGCCGCCAGCATGTCCAGGAATATGGCTATGACGTTTCGGACCGTCCGGTCGAGATCGTCAATTGCCGCGTCCAGGCCGTCGGCCGGGTGGCGCGGGTCCCCGTCTCGGCACCCGTGGCGGTGCCCGGCCTCGAACCGGTCAAGGGCCGCCGCCCCGTCTATTTCGGCAAGGAGACCGGCTGGGTCGAAACATCGATCTACCGCCGCGGGCAGCTGCCGATCGGGCGGACCTTCGCCGGTCCGGCGATCATCGAGGAGATGAGCTCGACCCTCATCGTCCAGCCCGGCCAGACCGTGACGGTCGATCCGGTCGGCAACCTCATCGTGTCGATCTTCGAATAGGAATTGCAGACAATGGCAGACAGGGATTCCCCGATCAGCAAGGCCGAAGGGCCGTTGTTCGATCCGATCGCGATGGAGGTTTTCTCCAACCGGCTCCTCTCGATCACCGAGGACATGGGCAACCGGCTGGTCCGCGCCTCCTTCTCGCCCAACATCAAGGAGCGCAAGGACTGCTCGGTCGCGATGTTCGACGGCAAGGGGCGGCTGATCGCCCAGGCCGCGCATATACCGATGCATCTCGGCTCGCTGTCGGGTGGCGTCGAGACGGTGCTCGGCGGCTATGGGCTGGAGAATGTCCGCGAAGGCGACGTGTTCATCTGCAACGACGCCTATCTGGCGGGCGGCACCCACGCCCCCGACATCACCATCGTCACCCCGATCTTCTGGGAAGGGCGTTGCCGCTTCTTCGCTGCGAACATCGGCCACCATTCGGATGTCGGCGGCACCTATCCCGGCTCGGTCTCGCCGACCGCGCGCACGGTCTTCGAGGAAGGCATTCGCATTCCTCTGGTTCGCATCGTCCGCGAAGGCGAACTGGACATGGGGCTGATCACCCTGCTGGCCCAGAACAGCCGCGAGCCGGCCGACCGGGTCGCCGACCTCAAGGTCCAGATCGCCGCCAACGAGCGCGGCGCGCAGCTGATGCTCGACCTGGTCCGCCAGCTCGGCATCGACGCGGTCGAGCAGTCGATCGAGGACATCTTGTCCTACACCGCGCGCCGCCTCCGCAACCGGATCGCAGCGCTGAAGGACGGAACCGGCAGCCATGTCTGCTATCTCGACGACGACGGCTTCGGCGGCGACCCGGTGGCGATCAAGGCGACCCTGACGGTCGAGGGCGAGACCCTGACCGTCGACTTCGAAGGATCGGGACCCCAGTGCCGCGGCAGCTACAACATGCCCGAGAGCGCGATGCTGGCGAGCGTCTATTATGCGGTGAAGACGATGCTCGATCCCGAGCTGATGGCGAACGAGGGCATGTTCGCCTCGATCACGATGCGTGCGCCCGAGGGCACCATCACCAACCCGACCTTCCCGGCGGCGGTCGGCATGCGGTCGAACACCGCGCAGCGCGTCGCCGCCTCGGTCATCGGTGCCTTCGCGCACTTCCTTCCCCGCGAGCGGGTGATGGCGGCGAGCAACGACGCGATGCCGGCGATGGTCTTCTCCGGGCGCAGCCGGCGACGCGCGGGAACCTATGTCTATGTCGAGACGATCGGCGGCGGCGCGGGCGCCAGGGCGGGGCATGACGGCGCCGACGGCACCCATGTCCACATCACCAATTCGTCCAACTTGCCCGCCGAGGCGCTGGAGAACGAATATCCGCTGGTGGTCGACGAATATAGCCTGATCGCCGACAGCGGCGGGGAAGGCGAGTGGCGCGGCGGCATGGGCATAGCCCGGCAGATCCGCGCGCTCGACGACGACACCTTCTGCTATGCGTCGAGCGAGGGCACCGTCGTTCCGGCCGATGGCGTGTTCGGCGGGGGCAAGGGTGCCGTGGCCCACATCATCCGCGATCGGGGCACCGCGAGCGAACAGGAGATACCGGCGAACCAGCCGCGCCTCGTGCTGGCTGCGGGCCAATCGGTGCGGGTCGAGACCCCCGGCGGCGGCGGTTTCGGTGCCGCCGAGGCACGCGACATCGCGGCGATCGCGGCCGATCTCCGCGCCGGCCGGGTGACGCCGGCTGCGGTCCGCGCCGCCTATGGCGACGCCAAGGCAGCCGAAGCCGAGCAGCTGTCGGCCTGACCGTCGGCGCGGCGGGCGACAATCCGGAAATGCGAAGGATTTGAAATATATGCAAAAGGGACGGATCAGGGACTGGCTTGTCGTATTGCTGCTGATGGGCGCCCTGATCCTGTCCTTCGTCGACCGGATCGGCCTGTCGCTGCTGGTCGATCCGATCCGGGCCGACCTGGGCATCAGCGACGCGCAGATCGGCCTGCTGCAGGGCATCGCCTTCGGCCTGTTCTTCGCGGTGATGGGATTGCCGCTCGGCTGGCTGGCCGATCGCTGGTCGCGCAAGGGCACGATCATGCTGGGCGTCGGTCTGTGGTCGATAGCGACGGCGGCCTGCGGCCTCGCCGTCAACTTTCCCCAGCTGCTGCTCGCCCGGATCGGCGTCGGGGCGGGGGAGGCGGGGCTGGCCCCTGCCAGCTACTCGATCGTCCACGATCGCTTTCCCAAGGAGCAACTGGGGCGGGCGATCAGCCTGTTCCAGGTCGGCGGCGTGCTGGGTGCCGGGATGGCATTGCTGATCACCGGCTATGTCTATCGTCATTTCACTGGCGGGGGCGGGGCCGGGCTGCCGCTGATCGCCGGTCTCAAGCCCTGGCAGCAGACCTTCATCGCGATCGCGACGCCCGGCCTGCTCTTCGTCCTCCTCATCGCGATGATTCGGGAGCCCGAGCGGGGTGCCGGACAGCCCCAGCCTGGCGAGGCGCGGGGTTTCGCGGCGATGACTGCCGCCGTCCGGTCGCGCATCGGCCTTTATCTTCCGCTGTTCGTCGGCATGTCCGGCATCATCATGACGAGCTATGCGCTGGTGTCGTGGATGCCCGCCGTGCTCGGCCGCGAGTTTCACTGGGCGACCGAGACCGTCGGCGTCCGCTACGGACTGGTCGTGTTGACGGCGAGCCCCGTCGGGCTGCTCACGGGCGGATGGCTGGCGGACGCGCTGGTGCGCGCGGGGGTCGCAAACGCGCATGTCCGCGTCGCCGCGCTGGCGGCGACCATCGGCCTGCCGTTCGCGCTGGCCCTCGCCGTGCCGCACGGTCCGGTCGGCCTGTTGGCGGTCGTGGGCGGCATCCACTTCGCCGTGTCGATGCCGATGGGCGTGGTCCCGGCCTTCCTGCAGCTCAGCACGCCCCAGGCGGCGAGGGCACAGGTGTCGGGCCTCTACGTCCTGTTTATCAACGTGGTCGGCCTGGGCTTCGGCCCGACGCTTGTCGGCACATTGTCCACCGGCATGGGCGCGGACGTGACCTCGCTGCGGCTCGCCATGGGCCTGGTGGTCGGACCCGCCATGCTGGTGTCGACGGCGGTGCTGGTCTGGCTCGCCTGGGCCACCCGGTCGGGCCCGGCCGCGAAAATCCGTCTCGCCCGTGCCCATAAGAATCACCGATCGGGACTTATAAGTAAATCTAACTCGAAAATATTCTATATTGTGATATCGATATTTTCGATCACCAATAAAAATCAATAAATTTTGTAAAGGGGTTGGCTATGAAGAAGATAATTTCCAGTTCGTCTGTAAAGGTGCTTGGCTTTATCATCTGCATGGCTCCAGTTGATGGCGCTTTTGCGGCGCCGTCTTCAACCAATGATGAAGCTTCTGCAATGGGAAGTGGAGAGATCGTCGTCACGGCCCGCCGCCGCGCCGAAAGCCTGCAGGATGTGCCGGTCTCGGTGACGGCGTTCGACCAGGCCCAGCTCGAAGCCTCCGGCATCAAGAGTCTGCGAGACATGTCGCGACTGATGCCCGGCGTGCAGTTCACCGAGCGCGGCAGCCTGTCGACCCAGCTCACCATCCGCGGCGTGGGCGGGGATTCGCGCAATATCGGCATCGAGGCCGGCGTGGGCATGTATCTCGACGGCGTCTACATCCCGCGCACATCCGGCTACAATGCCGACTTGGCCGAGATCGCCCAGATCGAGGTGCTGCGCGGCCCGCAGGGAACGCTGTTCGGCAAGAACACCATCGGCGGCGTGATCAACATCACCACCAAGGAGCCGGGCGATACGCTGGAGGGAAGCGTCTATGCCAGCTACGGCAACTACAACGCCTTCCGCACCCAGGCGAGCATCTCGGGCCCGCTGTCCGATACGCTGTCGGCCAAGCTGACCGTCGCGACCTATGACCGCGACGGCTATATCCACAACATCTTCAACGATCAGGACGTCAACGACGAGAACCGCCGCGGCGCCCGTGCGCAGATCGTCTTCAAGCCGTCGGACGCGCTGAAGGTCAAGCTGAACGCGGACTTCACCCGCGACCGGCGCACCGTGCTGCAGACCCAGATGGATTCGGGAGTAGGGGCTGCGGCGCCCTATTACACCGGCAACCGATTCGAGGCGAACAGCGACCAGCCGAACGGCGACAAGCGCAACATGTGGGGCACCGACCTCACCGCCGAATACAGCCTGCCCAACGACATGATGCTCGCGTCGATCTCGGCCTATCGCAAGATCGACGTCACGGTGTCGAGCGACATCGACCAGTTGCCGATCAATCTCTTCAATTCCAACCCCTTGACCGACTTCGTGCAGATGGCGAGCCAGGAGTTCCGGGTGACCTCGCCCGGCGACGGCCCCTTCCGCTACGTCGGCGGCCTCTATTATTATCATCAGCGCGGCACGGCGGTTCGGGAGATCTTCATCGGCGGATCGCTGGCCAACGGCGCACGCAATCGCGCCAAGGCGATCACCAACAGCTACGCCGCCTACATCAACGCCGATTACGACCTGCTGCCGCAGCTCACCGTGAACGGCGGCCTGCGCTACACCTATGAGAAGAAGACCGGCGCCTATCTGCAGGTGCGTGGCCCGGTGCTCAGCTATGATTTCGACGATCTCCGCCGCTCCGACAAGAACGTCTCCTGGACGGCCAGCCTGACGTACAAGCCGACCCGCGCGCTGACCATCTATGCGACGGCGTCGAAGGGCTTCAAGTCGGGCGGCTTCAACCTCGACACGATCGGTGCAGCCAACCTGATCTCGCGCGACCTGACCTTCGGCCCGGAATCGGTGATCAACTACGAGGCGGGCATCAAGGGACAGTTGTTCGACCGCCTCCTGCGCTACAGCCTGTCGGCGTTCCGGATGGATTATTCGGACAAGCAGGTCGCCCAGCTGGTGCCGACCGGCGCCAGCACCGTGTCGTCGGTGCAGGTCACGAACGCGGGCAAGGCACGGATCAAGGGCTTCGAGTTCGAGGCGACCCTGCGGCCGTTCGAGGGCCTGAGCCTGTCTGGCAACGCCTCCTATCTCGACGCTAAATACACTCGCTTCGACTATTCCTCGATCGGATCGACCACGTCGGTCTCCTATGCGGGCAACCGGGTCGAGTTCACGCCCGACTGGATGATCGGCGGCCAGGCCGACTATCGCTTCCCCGCCGGTCCGGGCGAGGTCTTCCTGATCGGCAACGTCACCTATACCGGCGACATGTATCTCCAGCCCGAGGCGCTGCCCAAATATCGCGAAGGCGGCTACACGTTGGTCGATGCCCGGGTCGGCTATGAGGTCGGCAACATCATGATCTCGCTGTGGGGCAAGAATCTCACCAAGCAGGATTACCGGACCTATGCCCGCGTGTTCGGCGGCCTCGATCAGGCCGTCTGGGGCGAGCCGCGCACCTACGGCATCGAGGCCCGCTACCGCTTCTGATCGTGACGGGCGGGGAGGGCCGCTTTCCCGCCCGTCCCGTCGACCATCGCGCCCGCGCGGCGCACGACAAAGAGGTTAACATGGCGATGCTTCCCGAACGGCGTATCTACGTCGTCAATCCGATGCCCGAGCCGATCAGCGCGGATCAGCGCGCGGCGCTGCTGAAGCTCGATACCGGCACGGTCGGCCACCATCTCGAGGCCGGTTTCATGGACGGGGGCATGGTCCCGCGCATCCCGGGCAGCAGGACCGTCGGCACCGCCGTCACCGTGCGGATCACCGTACCGGATTCGGTGATGGCGCATTATGCGCTGAAATTCACCCGACCCGGCGACGTGCTGCTGATCGACCGTGGGCAGGACCAGGGCACCTGCAACTGGGGCGGGGCGACGATCCACGCCGCCGCCGCGACCGGGCTGGAGGGCGTGATCGTCGACGGCGCGGTCAACGATATGGACGATGCCCGCGCGGTCGGCCTGCCGATCTGGGCGCGCAGCATCAGCCCCGTCACCACCAAATATCGCGGCATGGGGGGCGAGTTCAACGTCCCGATCAGTTGCGGCGGCGTCGCGGTCAATCCCGGCGACGCGATCCTCGCCGACGACAATGGCATCGTCGTCATCCCGCGCGACCAGCTCGACGAGGCGATCGAGGGCAGCCTGAAGTGGCTGGAGGCCGAGCAGGGCTTCATGGAGATGTTCCGCAAGAACCCCGGCCTTTGCTACCCCGACGTCACCGGCGCGACCGAGATCGTCGAGGCGGCGCTGCGGGCCCAGTCGGCCTGACGCTGCGGTTTCCCCGCGTCAGGTGGCCGGCCCGGAGTCCTTCGGGCCGGCGCCGGCGGCGCAAACATGTACAGACCGCTCGCCAGAGGCCGTGCGAAGTCAAACCGACCGATAAAGGCGCCACAGCACAGTAGTCGTGCGTGACCTCGTCGCTACCGAAGCTCGCTGCAAAGCGGTGGTGCGCCATTCGCTCGTCAGCGACTCGATCACAGCCTTGGCATGGCGGAAGAGGTGGGATTCGAACCCACGGACGGGTTGCCCCGTCGCTGGTTTTCAAGACCAGTTCCTTAAACCACTCGGACACTCTTCCATACCGATTCGGCGGCTTCAAACGCGCTCCCTTTCGCCGGTCCGCACGGCCCAGGGGCCGCAATTCCCGGTCGACTCGCAGGACCGTCGCCTGAACCACACGCCGCCTCTCCATCGGGCGAACCCGGGGGATGCCCGCCCTTATCGCCGCTGCGGCCTTTCGTGCAAGTCGCACGATCAAAGCATTTCACCCCCGGTCGAAGCTGTGGCAAGCAGTCCCGTGCAAGAAGGGGTAGGAATGCGAATATCGTTGCGTTGTGCAGCCGCGGCCATGGCTTTGATGATGGCGGTTGTCGGAAGCGTTCCATCGGCGGCGCAGCCGGTGCTGGAGGAAGGGCAGGCGCCCGACGATGCGGCGCGGCTGAGCGATGTGCCGGCCGCGGTGGTTCCCAGCGAGGACAGCCAGTTGCGCGCCTTCGTCGCCACCCTGCGGCCGCGCGCGCTGGGGATGGGCATTTCACCGACCCTGTTCGACGCGACGCTGCCGACGCTCACCTTCAACGCCCGCGTCGTAAGACTCGATCGCGCGCAGCCCGGGGCCAGCTCCGCCGCGGCGCCGCCGCCCTTCGCGCCCTATCTGGCCAGCCATGTCGACCGGGTCCGTATCGGCATGGGCCGCTCGCGCTATGGATCGCTCCGTCCGCTGCTGTTGAGGATCGAGCAGGAGACCGGCGTGCCCGAGCAGATCATGCTGGCGATCTACGGGCATGAGACGGGCTACGGCACCTTCACCGGCAATTTCGACCTGCTCAACGCGCTGGCAACACTCGCCTATGAGGGCCGGCGCCGCGAGCTGTTCGCGGACGAATTCCTGAAAACCCTGGTGCTGATGAGCAAGGGCGTACCGCGCAGCCAGCTCAAGGGTAGCTGGGCGGGCGCGACCGGCTATCCGCAGTTCCTGCCGAGCGTCTATCTGCGCCTCGCGATCGACGGCGACAATGATGGCCGGGTCGACATCTGGCGCAGCGAGCCCGACGCGCTTGCCTCGATCGGCAATTATCTGCGCGATGCGGGATGGAAGAGCGGTATCCCATGGGGCGTCGCGGTGCGCGTTCCGGAGGGGGTCGATCGAGCGGCGATCCGCTCGCCCTTGTCCTCGCCGCGCTGTCCGCGCGTGTTCGCCCGGCAGAGCCGCTGGCTGACCATCGCCGAATGGCGCGACAAGGGGTTGATGATGCTGAGCGGCCGCGTCCCGCCCGAGGATGAGCTGGCGGCGCTGATCGAGCCCGACGGCAACGGCAATACCGGCTATTTGCTGACCACCAATTATCGGTCGATCCTCGATTATAACTGCTCGAACTTCTATGCGCTGTCGGTGGGCCTGCTTGGCGATGCGATCGCCGAGTAAAACCGCCGCCTTCGGCATCGCCCTGCTGCTCGCGAGCTGCGGCGTGCCGCGTCCGGAGCGTCCCGGACCGGCGCATCGGCCGATGCCATCGAAGCCGAGGGGGCCCGCGTCGGACACGCCGGTCAAGATCGGCAAGCCCTATCAGGTGGCCGGCCTCTGGTATTACCCGTCCGACGACGCGGGCTATGACGAGGTCGGGCTGGCGTCGTGGTACGGCGCGCAATTCCATGGCGGACAGACCGCCAATGGCGAGCAGTTCGACATGGACAGGGTCGGCGCTGCCCACAAGACGCTGCCGCTGCCCAGCTATGTCGAGGTGACCGCGCTCGACACCGGGCGGACCATCCTCGTCCGGATCAACGACCGCGGTCCCTTCGTCGCCAACCGGATCATCGACCTGTCGCGCCGATCGGCCCAGTTGCTCGGCATCGAGCGGACCGGCGTGTCGCGCGTCCGCGTGCGCCGGGTCAGCCCGTCCGAGACGGACCGGCTCGCCCTGCGCTGGGGCCGTCCCGCAACCGACCGGCCCTATGCCAGCGCGTCCGAGCTGGCGGCACTCAACCAGCGATTCGTCGCGCGGCCCGCCGGGCCCAAGGCGCCGCCGCGGGTCGCCGCCGCCGTCCCCGACGAGGCCGTGCCGGTCGGCGGCTGGTTCATCCAGGTCGCCGCGGTCGGCACCCGCGCGCGCGCGGAGGAGGTCGCCGAATTCGTCGCAGGCCGGGTCGAGCCCGTCGGCGCCCTCTGGCGGGTACGGATGGGGCCCTATAAGAATGAGGCCGAGGCCACGACCGCGCTGGCGCAGGTCCGGTCGGACGGCTATCAGGATGCCCGGCTGGTCAGGATCGCCAGCAACGGCTTCGGTAACGGGCCGCAGTGAATGCCAAGGTTCGGAGGGAATTTCCAGGCAATGACGCGTAGTAAGATCGCCCTGCTTTCCGGTGTTTTCCTCATAGCGGCCATCCCCGCCGAGGCCGCCGCACCGCCGTTCGATACGCCGGCGCCGGTCGCCTATATGAAGGACCTCTCGTCGGGCGCGATCCTCTACGCCAAGAATCCCGACCAGCGGATGCCTCCCGCCTCGATGGCGAAGATGATGACGGTTTACGTCGCCTTCGACCTGATCAGCAAGGGCGAGCTCAAGCTCGACGCCATGGCCACCGTGCGGCCCGAAACGTGGAAGCAATGGCACGGCCCCGCCGCCGGATCGACCATGTTCCTGTCGCCCGGCGAGCAGGTGAGCGTCGCCAATCTGCTGTTCGGCATCGTCACCCTGTCGGGGAACGACGCCTGCGTCGTGCTGGCCGAGCATATCTCGGGCACCGAACAGGCGTTCGTCGCGCTGATGAACCGCCGCGCGAAGGAATTGGGACTGACCAACAGCCATTTCGGCACCTCCAACGGCTGGCCCGACGGCGGCGTCACCTATGTCAGCGCGCGCGATCTCGGCACCCTCGCCGAGAAGACGATCGAGGAGCATCCCAAGCTCTACAAGACCTTCTACAGCCGCCCGAATTTCACATGGGGCAAAACGATGGGATCCGGCCAGGCGATCACCCAGGCCAATCGCGATCCGCTGCTCGGCCGGGTGCAGGGCGCCGACGGGCTCAAGACC
Organism: Sphingomonas sp. Root720; assembly: GCF_001428605.1. Taxonomy (GTDB): domain Bacteria; phylum Pseudomonadota; class Alphaproteobacteria; order Sphingomonadales; family Sphingomonadaceae; genus Rhizorhabdus. Next base: position 15,432 of record NZ_LMID01000011.1, on the reverse strand, counting down.
GGTCATACCGAAGAGGCCGGCTACGGTTTCACCGGCTCGGCCGAGCAGAATGGCCGCCGCCTCGTCATGGTCCTGTCGGGTCTGACCTCGTTCAACCAGCGCATCGACCAGTCGGTGTCCTTCATGAACTGGGGCTTCCGCGCTTGGCAGTCCAAGCCGGTCGTGCCGAAGGGCCGCAAGGTCCAGGTCGCCGAGGTCCAGCAGGGCGACGAGCGCGAGGTCGGCCTGGTCGCCCCCAAGGATCTCGTCGTCACCATCCCTGCCGGGCTCGGGTCCGACCTCAAGACCAAGGTCGTCTATCAGGGGCCGATCAAGGCGCCGTTCAAGAAAGGCGATCATATCGCCGATCTCATCGTCAGCGGCCCGGACATGGTGCCGCAGAAGCTGCCGCTCGTCGCCGAGCAGGATGTCGGCACCGCCGGCTTCTTCGACCGGATGATGGCGGGCCTGCGCTGGCTGTTCGGCCTCGGCTGAGGCCGTGCCCGGGCGGTTCATCACTCTCGAAGGCGGGGAAGGGGTCGGCAAGTCGACCCAGTCCCGCGCGCTGGCGGCGGCGTTGCGCGCGCGCGGGATCGACGTGGTCGAAACCCGCGAACCCGGCGGCAGCGACGGCGCCGAGGCGATCCGCCGCCTGCTGCTCGAAGGAAGCGCCGACCGCTGGAACGCGCGGGCCGAGGCGCTGCTGTTCGCCGCCGCGCGCGCCGATCATGTCGCTAGGACGATTCGGCCTGCGATCGACGCTGGCCGATGGGTGGTCTGCGACCGTTTCCTCGACAGCTCGATCGCCTATCAGGGCGGCGCCGATGGCCTCGGCGACGAAGCGATCCGGACGCTGCACGCGATCGGCAGCGCGGGCTATCTGCCCGATCGGACGCTGTTCCTCGACATGCCGGTGTTCGATGCGAGCTTCCGGCAAGTCGCGGCCGGCATCGCCAACAGCGACCGCTTCGAGAAGCGCGACGACGCCTTCCACGAGCGGGTCGCGGCCAGCTTCCGCAGGATCGCGCGGGACGAACCCGGACGAGTCCACACGATCAACGCGCAAGGGTCTCCGCAGGAGGTGACGGCGCGGCTGATCGAGGCGCTGGCGGACCTGCTGGCATGAGCCTGGTCGGTCATGACGAGCAGATCGCCGCCTTTCGCGAGGCCGCCGATACCGGCCGGTTGCACCATGCCTGGCTGCTGACGGGGCCGGAGGGCGTCGGCAAGGCCAGCTTCGCGCTGATGGCTGCGACCCGGCTGCTCGCCAACGCCGCGGGGCCTCGCGTCGACCTGCCCGGTATCGAGACGCCCGAAGGCCATCCGATCGTCAATTATATCCGCGCCGGCAGCCATCCAGACATCCGCATCCTCGCACGGCTGACCAAGGACAAGTCGGACGATCTGGCGCGCTCGATCAGCATCGAGCAGGTTCGCTCGCTCCAGGGGCTGTTCGCGACCACCCCCAGCCTGTCGCCGCGCCGGGTGGTGATCATCGACGCGATCGACGACCTCGAACGCCCCGCCGCCAATGCGCTGCTCAAGAATCTGGAGGAGCCGCCCGCCGGCACCACCTTTTTCCTGGTGAGCCATGCGCCGGGCCGGCTGCTGCCGACGATCCGCTCGCGCTGCCGCCAGCTCCGTTTCGCACCGTTGACCGACCCGGAAATGCGGCTCGCGTTGCAACGGGCCCTGCCCGAGGAGCCGGCCGGCGAGATCGATGCGTTGATCGGCGTCGGCAATGGTTCGCCGGGTCGGGCACTGGGCTTTGCCGGACTCGAGATCGCGGCACTCGACATGGCGATGGACCGTCTGGTGGAGCAGGGCGACCCGACCAACGCGATCAGGGCGGCGCTATCGAGGCAATTGGGCACAAAGGCCGCTCAGCCGCGCTACGAAGCCTATCTCGAACGCGTGCCCGCACGGATCGTCGCCGAGGCGCGCCGCCGCCAGGGCCCGTCGCTCGCCGAGGCGATCGCGCTGTGGGAAGCCGCCCGGAGGATCGGCGAGAGCGCCGTCCACCTGTCGCTCGACCCGTCCACCACCGTGTTCGAGCTGGCTACGATGCTGGCGAAGCTGGCGCCTGCGCCGACGCGCTGACCGTTGGTCGGCCTCTGGCGATGTCCTTCCAAAAGGTAGTCGCGCCAACGTAGCCGAAGAAGGAAGGCGGGAACGCTTCCGGGCGTTGCGATTTGCCCGGGCCGTCCCTAATGGCTGAACGCATGTCGGAACCCTATTACATCACCACCGCGATCAGCTATCCCAACGGACGCCCGCATATCGGCCACGCCTATGAGGCGATCGCGGCGGATGCGATCGCGCGGTTCCAGCGGTCGATGGGCCGCGACGTGCGTTTCCAGACCGGCACCGACGAACATGGCCTGAAGATGGCGCAGGCCGCGCGCGCCCGCGACATGACGCCGCGCGCGCTCGCTGATGAAATGTCAGGATATTTCAAGGAGATGTGTGAGGTACTCAACATCTCTTTCGACCGTTTCATCCGGACCAGCGACAGCGATCATTATGCTGCCAGCCAGGCGATCTGGCAGGCGATGGAGGCCAATGGCGATCTCTATCTCGATCGCTACGAGGGCTGGTATTCGGTCCGCGACGAGGCCTTTTACGACGAAAAGGAGCTGACCGACGGGGAAGGGGGGCAGAAACTGTCGCCGCAGGGTACCCCGGTCGAGTGGACCAAGGAGGAGAGCTGGTTCTTCCGCCTGTCCCGATATCAGGAGCCGCTGCTCGAGCTCTATCGCAACCAGCCCGACTTCGTCCGGCCGGAAACCCGCCGCAACGAGATCGTCAGCTTCGTTTCCGGCGGGCTCAGCGACCTGTCGATCTCGCGGACCAGCTTCGACTGGGGCGTGCCGGTGCCGGGATCGCCGGGGCACGTCATGTATGTCTGGGTCGACGCCCTGACCAACTATCTCACCGGCATCGGCTATCCCGACCCGGAGGCCGAACTCGGCCGATATTGGCCCGCGAACCTGCACCTCATCGGCAAGGACATCGTCCGTTTCCACACGGTCTACTGGCCCGCCTTCCTGATGTCGGCGAAGGTTCCGTTGCCGAAACAGGTGTTCGGCCACGGCTTCCTGCTCAACAGGGGCGAGAAGATGTCGAAGTCGGTCGGCAATGTCGTCGATCCGATGGCCATGGCCGAGCGCTACGGTGTCGACCAGCTGCGCTATTTCCTGCTGCGCGAGGTCAGCTTCGGGCAGGACGGCAGCTATGGCCATGAGGCGATCGTCAACCGCGCCAATGCCGAACTCGCCAATAGCTTCGGCAACCTGGCGCAGCGGACCCTGTCGATGATCTTCAAGAATCTCGACGGCGAACTGCCCGCGCTCGACCGCAACGACGATGACGCCGCGCTCGTCCGCGCCGTGGCGGCCGCCTGCCTCGACGAGGCGCCGCGCGCGTTCGAACAACTGGCTTTCTCAATCGGCATCGAGGCTTGGATGAAGGCGGTGTTCGCCTGCAACCAATATGTCGACGCCCAGGCACCCTGGGCGCTGCGCAAGACCGATCCCGAACGGATGAAGACCGTACTCGGCACCTTGTTCGGCGTGATCCGCGATCTCGCGATCGCCATCCTGCCGATCATTCCGGACAGCGCGGGCAAGCTGCTCGATCAGATGGGGATCGCCACCGACGCAAGGAATTTCGCCGCGATCGAAGACCAGCGCTGGTACGATGCCCTGCGCGCCTCGGGCTACAAGGTCGCGCAGCCGGTGCCGCTGTTCCCGCGGCTCGAGCTGGAGGTCGCCGCCGAGGAGAACGGGGCCTGATGTTCGTCGACAGCCACTGCCACCTCAATTACGCCGGGCTGGCCGAGCGGCAGCAGGAGGTGCTCGACGCGGCCCGAGCGGCCGGTGTTTCGACGATGCTCAACATCTCGACCCGCGCCGCCGAATGGGACGCGGTGCTGGCAACCGCCGAGCGCGAGCCCGATGTCTGGGCCAGCGTCGGCATTCATCCTCACGACGCCGACACCCATGAGGATGTCGAAACCGCGCTGCTCATTGAGAAGGCCGCGCATCCGCGCATTATCGGCATCGGCGAGACCGGGCTCGATTATTATTACGACAAGTCCGACCGCGACCGGCAGCGCGCCAGTTTCCGCCGCCATATCGCCGCCGCGCGCGAAACCGGCCTGCCGTTGATCGTCCACACGCGCGACGCCGAGGAGGACACCAAGGCGATCATGGCCGAGGAAATGGGGAAGGGGGCCTTCACCGCCGTCATCCACTGCTTCACCGGTAGCGCCGATCTTGCCAGCGCGATGCTCGATCTCGGCTTCTCGATCTCGCTGTCGGGGATCGTGACCTTCAAGAACGCCGGGGACCTGCGCCAGACCGCGCACATGATCCCGCGCGACCGGCTGCTGATCGAGACCGACAGTCCGTTTCTGGCCCCGGTGCCACACCGGGGCAAGCCGTGCGAGCCGGCCTTCGTCGCCGATACGGCGCGCCTGCTCTCGGGCGAGCTTGGTTGGGAGCTCGACGATCTCGCCGCAGCAACCAGCGACAACTTCTTCAATTTATTCACGAAAGCGCGTCGTTGAAGGTCCGCATCCTAGGCTGCGGAACGTCGTCCGGCGTGCCCAGGATCGGTAATGACTGGGGCGATTGCGACCCCGCCGAACCGCGCAACCGGCGCAGCCGGGCCTCGATCCTGGTCGAGAGCGAAACGACCCGGCTGATCGTCGACACGTCGCCCGACATGCGGCAGCAACTTCTCGATGCCGATGTCGTCGCGATCGACGCTATCCTGTGGACCCACGACCACGCCGATCATTGCCACGGCATCGACGATGTCCGTCAGATCTATCACGCCCGCCGCGCGCCGGTGCCGGGCTATGCCTATGCCGAGGCAATGAACCAGCTTCGACGGCGGTTCGATTATGTCTTCACCGGTCGGGACGGCTATCCGCCGACGGTCGAGCCGCTGTTTCTCGAGCCCGATATGACGATCGGCGACATCCGCATCCGGTGCGTGGCGCAGCCGCACGGGTCGATCTTCAGTGCGGGATTTCGGTTTGAGCATGAGGGCAAGTCTGTCGGCTATTCGACGGATTTTCATGAATTTACCGATGAGATGATAGAAGTGTTCTCAGATGTCGACCTTTGGGTCGTCGACGCGTTGCGCGTTCGGCCGCATCCGACCCACACGCATCTGGCGCAGACCCTGGAAGCGATCCGGACCTGCCGGCCGACGCGCGCATTACTGACGCATATGGACCAGTCGATGGATTATCGGCGGCTCAGTGAAAGCCTGCCGGACGGTGTCGAACCGGGATATGATGGGTTGGAGGTGATGCTGTGACCGGAGACAAGATCGTAGCGCTGGTCGCGATCGCGGCGATGCTGGTCCTCGTGACACCGGCATTGGCTCGGCGCCGGTTGCCGGCGAACAGGCTGATCAAACTGATCTTGGTCTGGGCGGTGATCTTCGTGGCGGCGACCGCGATCGTGATGGTGTTTGGCCGGGGGATCTGATCCTGGCTGGATGAGCGCGGCGGGCCCGCATCGGGGCGCCTACAGATGTTGAATTTAACATAATATATATTATCGGACTTATGGGCCAATCCGACCGCTTCCGCCAAATGCCCTGTCCGACATCATTTCCGACCGAACAGCTTCTCGATGTCGCCGTGGCCGAGTTTGATCCAGGTCGGCCGGCCGTGGTTGCACTGGCCCGAATGCGGCGTGACCTCCATCTCGCGGAGCAATGCGTTCATCTCGGCGACCGATAGCGTCCTGCCCGCCCGGACCGATCCGTGGCAGGCCATCGTCGCCGCGACATGGTCGAGCTTCTCCTTCAGCGACAGCGCCTCGTCATAAGCGCCGAGCTCGTCGGCCAGGTCGACGACGAGCCCCTGGACGTCGCCCTGTCCGAGCAAGGCCGGCGTCGCCCGCACCAGCATCGCCTTCGGACCGAAGCGCTCGAGTTCGAGGCCCATCTCGGCGAGTTCGCCGATCCGGCTCTCGAGCCGGTCGCAGCCGGTTTCGTCCATCTCGACCACCTCGGGCAGCAGCAACGCCTGCCGCGCGACCCCGCCGTCCGCCATGGCCCGGCGCATCCGTTCGAGTACGAGCCGCTCATGCGCGGCATGCTGGTCGACGATCACCAGACCGTCCTCGGCCTCGGCGACGATATAGGTCGCGGCGACCTGCCCGCGCGCGACCCCCATCGGATAGGATCGCTGCTCGGGCGGCGCGGCATGGGCCGGCTCGGCGCGGGCCATCGGCGCGGGCGCAAAGTCGCTCACCCGGTCCCAGACGCTGCCCTGCCCGCTGCGTTCGGCCGCCGCGCCGAAAGCGAAGCCGTTTGGGATCGACGGTGCCGACGGTGACGGCAAGCCCCCCGCCTGCCAGTTGCCGAGCGCCGCGACCGAGGGCCGCTGGACGCTGCGGTGCCCGGCCTCGTCGAGCGCGGCGCGCAGGCCGCCGACGATCAGCCCGCGCACCAGCCCCGGGTCGCGGAAGCGTACCTCGGTCTTGGCGGGGTGGACGTTGACGTCGACCTGGTCGCCCGGAAGCTCGACGAACAGGGCAATCACCGGGTGCCGGTCGCGCGCCAGCATGTCCTGGTAGGCGCCGCGCACCGCGCCGATCAGCAGCCGGTCCTTCACCGGCCGGCCATTGACGAACAGGAACTGGTGATCGGCGACGCCGCGGTTGAAGGTCGGCAACCCGGCGACGCCGGTCAGCGACACCGCCTCGCGCCGATAGTCGACCGCCACGCTGTTCTCGGCGAGGTCGCGGTCGGTGAGCGCCGCGACCCGGTCGACCCGCTGCTCGTCGGGCGCGACGAGGATGGCGCGACGCCCCTCATGCTCCAGCGTGAAGCCGATGTCGGGCCGCGCCATAGCCAGCCGCTTGATCACGTCGACGCAGGCCGCATATTCGGCGCGCGCCGAGCGCAGGAATTTGCGCCGCGCCGGCACCTTGGCGAACAGGTTAGACACCCGGATCCGGGTGCCCGGCGGAAGCGCCGCCGGCCCCTCCCCCACCAATTCGCCATGATCGATCCGGCGATGCCACCCATCGGCGCCACGCACCCGGCTTTCGATGGTGAGATCGGCGACGCTCCCGATCGACGGCAGCGCTTCGCCGCGGAAGCCCAGGGTCGTAACGGCTTCGATGGCGTCGTCGGGCAATTTCGACGTCGCATGCCGCTCGAGCGAAAGCGCGATTTCATCGGGCGCCATGCCGCAGCCGTCGTCGACGACATCGATCGAAGAAAGCCCGCCTTCTGAAAGGCTTATCGAGATACGCCGGGCGCCGGCGTCGATCGAGTTCTCGACGAGCTCCTTGAGCGCGCTGGCCGGTCTTTCGACCACTTCACCGGCGGCGATGCGATTCACCAGATGCTCTGGCAGGCGGCGTATTGACATGGGCATTGTCCTAGCCCAAGCGGCGGCGTTCCGCATCCCTTGATAGACGCCGGACTTTCCTCGCCGATCGGGTGATGCAAGCGAACCGTAAAATCCGTCCAGGGGCGGGCCTAGAGAACGGACCAGAGAATGTTCCTCCAGCGATACTTCAAGTTCATGTCGCACGATATGGCGATCGATCTCGGCACCGCGAACACGGTTGTCTATGTGCGGGGACGCGGCATCGTCCTCAACGAGCCGTCGGTGGTGGCGATCGAGACGATAAACGGGGTCAAGCGGGTCCGAGCGGTCGGCGACGACGCGAAGCTGATGATGGGCAAGACGCCGGGTTCTATCGATGCGATCAGGCCCCTGCGCGACGGCGTCATCGCGGACATCGACGTGGCGGAGCAGATGATCAAGCACTTCATCCAGAAGGTGCATGGCCGCCGCAACTTCATGCGTTGGCCCGAGATCGTGATTTGCGTGCCGTCGGGGTCGACCTCGGTCGAGCGCCGCGCGATCCGCGACGCCGCCTCGAACGCCGGAGCGAGCCAGGTATGGCTGATCGAGGAGCCGATGGCGGCGGCGATCGGCGCGGGCATGCCGGTCACCGAGCCGATCGGATCGATGGTCGTCGACATCGGCGGGGGCACCACCGAAGTCGCCGTTCTCTCGCTGCGCGGCCTCGCCTACACCACGTCGGTCCGCGTCGGCGGGGACAAGATGGACGAGGCAATCAGCTCCTATGTCCGTCGCAACCACAATCTGCTGATCGGCGAGGCTACCGCCGAACGGATCAAGCAGGAGGTCGGTGTCGCCAAGATGCCTGCCGACGGCAAGGGCGAGACGATCCACATCAAGGGCCGCGACCTCGTCAACGGCGTACCCAAGGAGATCACGATCACCCAGGCGCAGATCGCCGAGGCGCTGACCGAGCCTGTGTCCGCGATCGTCGAGGGCGTCCGCATCGCTCTGGAAAACACCGCGCCCGAGCTGGCGGCCGACATCGTCGACCAGGGCATCGTCCTGACCGGCGGCGGCGCGCTGCTGCAGGGGATCGACGAGGTGCTGCGCGAGGCGACCGGCTTGCCGGTGTCGATCGCCGACGACCCGCTGACCTGCGTCGCCCTGGGCACCGGACGCGCGCTGGAGGACTCGGTCTTCCGCGGCGTGCTCCAGACCGCCTGACCGGGCCGCTCGTCGATGGCGGCGCCCCGGCACAGGCGTCGAGGATTCTCCCGTCGGGTCCAATATGGCCTGTTCGCGGGCTATGTGGTCGCGATCGCCGGCATCCTGCTGGGCGCCGCGCTGCTGCTGATCGAGCGGCTCGACCCGCGCGCTTTCGGTACGCTGCGCGGTGTCGTCGTCGATGCCGGGGCCATCTTCACCGGCGCGGGCCGGGTCGGCGTCAATGCCTCGCATGACCTTGGAGACAGCATCGCGGCCTATTTCAACGCCGGGAGCCAGAATCGTGCCCTCAAGGAAGAACTGGCGCGCGAACGGCGCATGGTGATCGCCGCCAAGACGGTCGCCGCCGAGAATGCTCGCCTCAAGAAGCTTGCCCGCCTGATCGAGCACCTCCCCGCCCCGATATTGTCGGCACGGCTGATCGGATCGACCCCGACCGGGCAGCGCCGCTTCGCCACCCTCGCGGCGGGCACCGCCGAAGGGGTCCGGCCGGGGATGACGGTGCGGTCGCCGGAGGGACTGGTGGGTCGCGTCTACGAAAGCGGCATCTTTGCTGCGCGCGTGCTGTTGCTGACCGACGGCGAGACGGCGGTCCCGATCAAGGTCGTCCGCAGCGGCCAGGCGGCGCTGGCGACCGGCCAAGGCGACGGTACCATGGAGATTCGCGCCCTGATCGCAGGCGGACGGCCGTTCCGGCGCGGGGACCTGGCCGTTACCTCCGGCACCGGAGGCGTCTATTCTCCCAATATGCCGGTCGCGGTCGTCACCGCGGTCAACGGCGATAGGGCGATTGCGCGCCCTCTGGCCGATCCGGCGCGAGCCGATTTCGCTGCCGTCTACCCGATCTTCCAGGCGCCGGTGGCCGATCCTCCGGCCCAACCCAAGCCATGATCGCTTCCGAAGGCAATCCCTTCATGGAGCGCGCCCTGCTCCGCGTGACGATGGTTCCCATCCTGTCGACCCTGGCCGGATCGGCGATGGCGCTGCTGCCCGTCATCGCCACCGAACCGATCGTGCCGCCCTTTGGGCTGATGATGCTTCTCGCCTGGCGCCTGCTCCGCCCCGACATATGGCCGATGTGGATGGCGCTTCCGCTCGGGCTGGCGGACGACCTGATCAGCGGCCATTATCTCGGAACGGCGATGATCCTGTGGACCGTCGCCTTTCTCGTGCTCGAATGGACCGATCAGGCGCTGCGCTGGCGTGACGGCTGGATCGAATGGGGAGTCGCCTCGGTGGGCATCGTTGCGATCGGGCTCGGTGACTGGGCACTGTCGCAGCCGGGCGACAGCCACACCTCGGTGCTGACCGTGATCCCGCAGACGATGGGCGCCATCCTGATGTTCCCCGCGATCCTGCGGATCACCGCGGCTCTCGATAATTGGCGGCTCAAGCGATGAAGCGCAGCCGCGTCATCACCGAGCAGAGCCAGGCCTATACCTTCACCCGCCGCGCTTTCGTCCTCAGCGGCGCGCAGGCGGCGTTCGGGCTGGTCCTCGCCGGCCGGATGGCGTGGCTGTCGGTTGCGCAGAACGAGCGCTACACCTCGCTTTCCGAAAGCAATCGGGTCCAGCTGACCCTGGTTCCACCACGCCGCGGCTGGATCATCGACCGCGCGGGCAAGCCGATCGCGATCAACCGCACCACGTTCCGCGTCGACATCATTCCCGACCAGCTCAGGAATGCGGACGCCGTCCTCGGCCAGCTTCGCCAACTGCTCGCACTGACCGCCGACGATCTCGACCGGATCCGCGCCGACCTCGCGCAGGCGCGTGGCTATCAGCCGGTGCCCGTCGCCGAGAATATCGACTATGAACGCTTCGCGGCGGTCAGCGTGCATCAGCCTTCCCTCCCCGGCGTCGCCCCCGCGAGCGGCTATGGGCGCTATTATCCGGGCGGACCGGCGGTGGCGCATCTGGTCGGCTATGTCGGCCCCGCGTCGGCCGCCGACTATGACAAGAGCCGCGATCCGCTCCTGATCACGCCGGGTTTCAAGATCGGTAAGGAAGGTCTTGAGAAAACGATGGAAAATTGGCTCCGTGGTAAGCCCGGAGCCAAGCGGAGCGAGGTCACCGCCCATGGCAAGGTGGTGCGCGAACTGACGACCCGGCCCGAGGTGGTGGGCAATGCGCTGCAACTCACCATCGATGCGGGGCTGCAGCGATACGCCGCGGCGCGGCTCGGCCCGGAAAGCGCCTCCGCGGTGGTGATCGACACACGGACCGGCGGGATCCTCGCGATGGCGTCGATGCCGGCCTATGATCCCAACAGCTTTTCCGACGGCATCAGCCACGCCGAATGGGATTTCCTGTCCGGTGACGATCATCTCCCCTTGACCAACAAGGTGATGCAGGGGCTTTACCCGCCCGGATCGACGGTGAAGCCGATGGTCGCCCTGGCGCTGCTCGAGGCCGGGGTCGATCCCGGTCAGACGGTCACCTGCACGGGCCGCTACCGGCTCGGCAACAGCTATTTCCACTGCTGGCGTCACGGTGGCCATGGCGGCGTCGACATGCACCGCGCGATCGCGGCCAGCTGCGACATCTATTTCTACACCATGGCGCGGCTGATCGGAATCGACCGGATCGCCGCTACCGCGCGGATGCTGGGCATGGGGCAGGAATTCGATCTCCCGATGCCGTCGCAGCGCTATGGAACGGTGCCCGACACCGCCTGGAAGGCCCGGCGCTACAAGGGCGCACGCTGGACCACCGCCGATACACTCAACGCCACGATCGGCCAAGGCTACATGCTCAGCAACCCGCTGCAGCTGGCGGTGATGGCGGCACGGATCGCGAGCGGCAGCGCCCTGGTGCCGCGCCTGATCGTCAACAAGCGCTATCCGCCGCAGGGTGGGCCGCTCGACATCGCGCCCGACCATCTCGAGTTCGTGCGCCAGGCGATGAGTGGGGTGATCAACGGCCCGTTCGGCACCGGTGGGTCGGGTCGGCTCAACATCGGCGACCTTCAGATGGGCGGCAAGACCGGGACCGCGCAGGTCCGACGCATTACCATGGCGATGCGCGCGGCCGGAATGACCGGCACCGAGGGTTTGCCCTGGAAATATCGCGACCACGGCCTGTTCATCGGCTTCGCCCCAGTGGCCGATCCACGCTATGCGGTGTCGGTGGTTCTCGAACATGGCCTCCACGGCGCCGCCGGCGCGCCGATCGCCCGCGACCTGATCACCTATCTCTACGACCGCAAGCGCGCCGAGGACCGGCTCGCCACCCTCGAAACCGGCTGGGGCGGATCGATCGAGGCGCGGATGGCCAGGAAGGCCGATAGCTGGGCGCACCGCAACGATCCCAAGCCAACCAGCCCGGTGCGTCCCGTCGAGGCATCGCCGTCGCCGCCCACCGGCGAGGTCGATCCCGAATGAGCCGCGATTCGATCGTCCCTACCCCGCTGCGCCATATTCCCTGGCGGCTGCTGGCGCTCGTGGTCGCGATCGGCGGCTTCGGGCTCGTGGTGCTTTATTCGGCGGCAGGCGGCAGCATGCGGCCCTGGGCGATGTCGCAGGGCATCCGCTTCGCGATGTTCATCGGGCTGGCCATCATGATCGCCTGGGCCGGCGAGGAGCGGCTGAAGCGCGTGGCCCTGCCTACCTATGCCGTCCTCGTCCTGCTGCTGCTGCTGGTCGAACTGTTCGGCTTCGTCGGGGGCGGTAGCCGGCGCTGGCTGGATCTCGGCTTCGTCCGGCTGCAGCCGTCGGAATTGATGAAACCGGTGATCGTCCTCGCGGTCGCGCGCTTCTACGACATGCTGCCGGCGGGCGAGATCCGCCGCTTCAGCGCAGTGTGGCCCCCCGCCCTGCTGATCGGTGTGCCCGCCGGGCTGGTCCTGATTCAGCCCGACCTCGGCACGGCATTGATGATTTGCGCGGGTGGCGTCACGGTCGCCTTCCTGGCGGGCCTGCCCCTTCGCCTGTTCGGCGGCGCGGCGCTCGCGCTGGCGGCAGCCTTCCCGATCGCCCTCTCGCTGATGCACGGCTACCAGCGCGACCGGATCGAGATTTTCCTCAACCCCGAAAGCGATCCCCTCGGCACCGGCTATCATATCATCCAGTCTAAGATCGCCATCGGATCGGGAGGCATCTTCGGCAAGGGCTTCCTCGCCGGCACCCAGAGTCATCTCGACTATCTGCCCGAGCGGCATACCGACTTCGTCTTTGCGACAATGTCCGAGGAATGGGGCCTGGTCGGCGGCGTTGCGCTGATCCTCGGCTATATCCTGGTTGTCCGCTGGGGCATGCGCGTGGCGGCTCGCGCCAAGGGCCGCTTCGCCCGCCTGACCGCCGCGGGCTTGTCGACCACGATCTTCTTCTATGTCGCGATCAACCTCTCGATGGTCATGGGCCTCGCGCCCGTGGTGGGCATTCCCCTCCCCCTCGTTTCCTTCGGCGGCTCGGCGATGATGACGGTGCTGATCTGCATCGGCATGCTCATGGCGATCGACCGCTCCCGTCGTCATCCCTGACGGCGAAATGCCGCGCCGGTCCACCCCTGGGCTTTTTTCGGCCGAAGCGGAAAATTTTGCATCTTGGCGGTTTACATCGCGCTCGACCCGGTGCTAAGGGCGCGCCTCCACGACGGGAGCGACCATCTCTCGTCCGCCGGAAAGTGGACGCATAGCTCAGTTGGTAGAGCAGCTGACTCTTAATCAGCGGGTCCTTGGTTCGAGCCCAAGTGCGTCCACCATTCCTCCCTTCAATAGCTTCGCTGACCAGCCTCAGACGCGGCTCGGGCGAAACCTCGATGGAAGGGGCGAAGGTCAGCTGGTCGGCGTAGGGCTGCCAATGTTTCGCCGGCTGTGCGCATGGCGGCGCACCATCGTCTCCGATTTCGATCCCCCCAGATCCTGAAGCACTCAGGAGGTGGCGCGTCATTCGGCCGGAGCCAACTCGCCCACATGTGGCGCAGGTCGTGCCAACGTCCCGTGTTCACCTGGGGGTTTGTCCTTGTAGGCCAACACATATTCGCCCTGCGTACCTCCAGCCGCTCAATCACGGGGACCGGGAGGTCACGCGGAATCAGCGCCAAATAGAGATCCTTCATGCGATCGCTGGCAACGGCAAGTGGCGGGTGAACCACCGGATTCGGCTCGCGTGGACTTCCGGCGGTTCCCTGTCTTGCCCATACAGGCGCCACCTTCTCAGGAGGTGGAGCCTCCGGCAGCCCCGGCCCGGTTCAGTCCGCGACCGTTCTTTCACAGGGGGCTTCCGATCAAGCGGCTATGTGGTGGCTACCCAAATCAATAACCTGCACCTTAATCCGCTCAATAGGGACGTTCGCCCAGTACATTGCCACCCTCGCCATAGCGACAGACGAAGAAGTCGTCCTTGGCGCCGCGGATTGTGGCGCAGCCGACGCGGGTGGTGGAGCGCCATACCATCTGGGTGTAATGGCCGACATCGTCGAGATCGCCGGTGGTGCTGTTGTTCGGAAAGATGCCGTTCTTGTAATAGCGCTTTTCGTCCGCCCAATATGTGGACATCTGTTCGATCGAGAAGCTGCCCGCGGTGCCGGCCCACAGATTTTCACCCTCCGGATCGGGATCGCCCAGGTCATCGGGCGAATGCTCGAGGTGGCCGAGCGCGGCGAGATGCTTCGCCCATATCGCGGCATCCTCGGCGAGCTTCGGGTCCCAGCGCAATCCGGCAATACCGAGCATTGCCCGTTGTTCGTTGTGGATGGCCAGCGTGCGGAGTTGGAGTGGCTCGAGCGGAGCGGTATTAGCCGTAAGCGTGGCGCCGAGCATTAGCGCCGCAATGCAACGAGAAGGAAACGAAATAAGCTTTCGAATTGTCATGAGATTGTCCGATCAGGACGCTCTTAAGGCGGAAGATTGCCCGCGTGGCCCTCCCTTGCTGGCCAGCCCAGCATATTCGTCGTCATTCGTCCAGTACTAGCCGAACATGGCCCAGCCCAATCCGGCCCAAAGCCCGACTAAGGTCCCTAAGATAGTGGGCACCCGAACACGGATTAGCCGCTTCGTTGTTATTTTGCGATGCCCGGGAATTCTTGTCGATGGGAGGAAAACTAGCTGACGATCAAGAGTTTGGACTATCATATTCAATCTCCTGCGATAATCAGATCAACGCACCACTTCAAGAAAAGATCAAATTTCCTCCCTTGGCAAATCCCTTTAAGTTAAAGTTAATATGTTAATTTGCCCAATAACATATAGTTACCAGATATATTTTTTTCTTATCGGAAAATAAATCGCATTTTCCCTGAGGAAAATTGTCATTATTGGTCATTTCTCTCGAAAAAAAGCATCCAGTTCCTATGGTCCGTGTCTAGTATATCGGGCGGAATGCTGCGTTCGGCGTCCGCGCTCGGCAAGATCGACGTGTAGGGCGCTGATGCCGCCAAGTTCTTGAACCACATATATGTCGGTGGCGTCTGCACGCTCAAGGTCGGGCAATGCCGGTACGCGCTGATGCTCGCCGAGCATGGCAGAGCCCAACGGGCTGATCGTCGATTTCGCTGAACCGGAACCGCTTTTATCGCCCTAAAGGGTTGCGATCGCCCGTTGACGCCGATCCGGACGGAACAATTTGTAAACGGAATTTACGCTACGTAATCCGCGATAAATATCGGGTAGGGAATAGAATTTTGACATTCTGGACGGTGAATGACGGAGCGGGTCTGCGCAAATATCTCACGTTAAAGGAGTGCGATGCTTTCCTACGGGAAGCCAAGGCTCGTGAAATACCCGTGCGGAGCTTCTGCTGGATGCTGGTCGCGACCGGGTGCAGAATTTCCGAGGGTCTGGTGGATGCGCCGGTGACAAAGCAGGCCATCGGAACGCCGGCGTTGTGCTGAGCGTGGCGGAGTAAAATCCGGCCAGTGGTTAGGCTGATCCCTTTTGGG
>NZ_LMID01000010.1 GCF_001428605.1 Sphingomonas sp. Root720 | reverse complement strand
CACGTCACCATGTTGACGTTGGTCGCCTCGAGATGCTCGTCCATGTTGACGGGCGGGATGGTGAAGGGGCCGATCGCCGCCGGGGTCAGGTCGACCACCAGCTTGCCGTCGGCGCGCAGCGCCGCGTCATGGACTTTGTGGGCATAGGCCGAGGTCGCGTCGAAGACGATGCCGATCTCGGCATAGTCGGGCAGCGCCCTGAGGCCTTCCAGCCCGTCATGGGTGGTGGCGATGCCCCGCTCGCGCGCCATCGCCAGCCCTTCGGACGCCGGATCGATGCCGACGACCGCCGCCAGCTCCATATTCTGCGGATATTTGATCATCTTGATCATCAGGTCGGTGCCGATATTGCCCGATCCGATGATCGCCGCCTTGATCTTCTGGTTCATGTTCAGGCTCCGTAGCTGAAGGTGCAGCTGCCCAGCCCGCCAATGCGGGTGCGCACCGCGTCGCCGGGGGTCAGCGCGACCATCGGGCCGAGCGCGCCGGACAGGAGGATATCGCCGGCGCGCAGCGGTTCACCACGCGACGCGAGGGTGCGGGCGAGCCACTGGACGGCGTTGAGCGGATGGCCGAGACAGGCGGCGCCAGCACCGATCGAGGCGATGTCGCCGTTGATCTCCAGTACCATCCCGCAGCTGTAGAGATCGAGCCCGGCGAACGGCCTGGGATCGTCGCCCAGCACGAAGAAGGCCGAGGAGCCGTTGTCGGCGACGGTGTCGGCGAAGCTGATCTTCCAGTCGGCGATGCGGCTGTCGACGATCTCGATCGCCGCCACGACATGATCGATCGCCGCGCCGATGGCGTCGATCGAGGGGTCCGGATCGGCGATGTCGCGGCCGAGCACGAAGGCGATCTCCGCCTCCACCTTGGGCTGGATCGCGCGGGCCGGGTCGAGCCGGCCGCCGTCGGCGATCCGCATGTCCGCGAACAGCGCGCCGAAATCGGGCTGGTCGACGCCGAGCTGCGCCTGGACGGCCTTGGCGGTCAACCCGATCTTGCGTCCGACGAGGCGCCGGCCCTCGCCGACCCAGTGGGCGGTGTTGATCGCCTGCACCGCATAGGCGCCGTCAATATCGGCGGGGTCGAGCGCGTCGCGCAGCGGCGCGATCGGGCCGGCGCCATAAGCCTCGCGCAGGCGGCGGGCGGTGAGGTCGAGATCCTTCTCCATGGCGATCGGGGTAGGTCCGGCCCTCGCTCGGGGTCAAATCGGTCTTGCGCTCAATTCCCGCTATGTGGGAAATGGCATTATGTCCCGGATCGGAACCTCGGCTCCCCAGACGCTGACCAGATCGCTGCTGCTGCTCGAGCGGATCATCGACGACGATCGCGGCCTGTCGCTGTCGGCGCTCGCCGGCGAACTGGGAATCTCCTCGTCGAGCGCGCATCGGCTCGCGGTCGGGTTCGAGAAGAGCGGCTTCCTGCTGCGGGTCGGGCGCGGCCATTATGTCGCGGGCCCGGTGCTGCTGCGGCTGGCCGGCGCGCGGCGCGACTGGGGCAGCTTCGCCGCGCGGGTGAGCCGGCCGATCCTCGGCCGCCTGGCGAAGCAGACCGGGAAGACCGTCCATCTCGGCGTGTTCGAGGAGAATATGGTCACCTATCTGCTCAAGATCGGCGACCGGAAAGGCGAGACGATCTCGCGCCAGGGGATGCAGCTGGAGGCCTATTGCTCGGGGATCGGCAAGATACTGTTGTCGCACCTGCCCGTGGCCGAGCGCGATACCTATCTCGCCACCGAACCCTTTGTCGGGCTGACCCCGACGACGATCACCTCGGCGGCGGGGCTCCGGACCGAACTCGATGCGGTCCGGACGCAGGGCTATGCGATCGACAATGAGGAGATGGTGCCGGGCCTGATCTGCCTCGCCGCGCCCGTCGCGCGGGCGGGCGATGTCGTGGCGGCGGTGTCGATGGTCGTCTCGCACGACGGCGCACCCTGCGCGCCGACCGAATTGCTGCCGCCGCTGCGCCGCGCGATCGGTGAGATCGAGGCGCGGCTGTTCCCGTACAGCGAGGAGGCGGCGGGCTGAGTCTTCGACCGGCCTCTAGCCCGCCGCGACCGTCTCCGCCGCCTCGGCCCAGACCGGGCCCTGGTCGAGATAGGCGCGCTGCTCGCAGATCTTGTCGCCGCGGATGCGGATGACGTCGCAACAGGGCACCGTCACCCATTTCCCGTCGAGCCGCTCATAATCGACATTGGCCTCGACGAAGATCAGCTCGCCCGCCTCGGTCACCCGCCAGATATTGTGCTTCAGCCGGCCGATCAGCGACCAGAAGATCAGCACCTGCTCGCGCGCATCGGCCTTGCCGATCACCGGCGGACGCCCGCCGAACACGAAGACATGATCGTCGGTCAGCATGTCGATGAAACCGTCGATGTCCTTGCGGTCGACGGCGCGGAAGCGTTCGAGCACCCAATGGTCGGACATATCCATCCCCTTGCCGGTTGAAGCTCAGAAGGTCGCGATCGCCGCCTGGGCGGCCTTGAAATGGTTGTCGGTGAAGATGTCGCGCATCGTCGCGGCGAGTTCGGGCTCGTGCGGGTCGAGCAGGGCATTGTTGCCCTCGACCCACTGGAAGTCGTGCTTGACCCGGTAGATCAGCCATTCGCCGGCCTCGCGGCGCAGCCAGAAATCATACCAGCCATATTGGGTGTTGTCGGAGGTGCCGAGGTCGGTCGCCTTCCAGTGCCGCGCGGTCATGTAGACCAGCGCATGGGCCCGGTCGCCGTCCACCGTGATGGCGAAGTTGGAATAGCTGTGGTGGCGGCGGACGGGCGACAGGATGAGGTCGGCGAAGCGGGTCCACAGGTCGGCGTCGACGCAGACCTCTTCCTGGCCGGTCAGGCGTTTGAAGTCGATGTTGACCGGATTGGTGAAGCAGGAGCGGTAGGCGGGCCAATTCCCGGTATCGAGGGCGCGGCCGAAGCGCAGGATCACCTTGGTGATCTGCTTGTCCTCCCACAGTTCGAGCAGCTTCTCCTCATTGGTCATCCCTGTGCTCCGCTCCCGATGATTGTCTTCTTGTGCCGGCCGTCGCCGGTGGTCAGAGGTCGCCGGCGGCGACCATCTCCCGTACCCGATCGAGGGTCGCGCCGACGGCGGCGACATAGGCGCCGCGCATGCCGTCGCCCTTCTCCTTCTCCTCGGCGCTGTCCGCGGCCACGCCGGGGAAGTTGATGCCGAAGGTGAAGGACAGGATCAGCCCCGCGTCGGATTCGCTGATGACGTTGTCGATCCAGCCGGTGCCGTCGAGCCGTTCGAACTGTACCTTGACCGGCGCGAACAGGGTGATGAACTCCTTGCTCTGCTGGCCCCGGAAGGTGACCTCGCGGGTGATGGTGTTGTCCTTGGTCTCCAGCACGTCGCACTGGGTCATGCCGGGGACGAAGGGCAGGGCGTTCTCGGCCTTCATCTCCAGCCCGCGCCACACCTGTTCGCGGGTCAGTTTCGGCTCGGCGCCCTCGGGGTTGACCGGGATGGCGTAAGAGAGGGTGTACATGGGTCGTGGTCCTTCAGATCGAAAGATAGCCGCCGTCGACGGCGATGGTCGCACCATTGACGAAGGAAGCCTGTGGGGAAAGGAGCCAGGCCGCCGCCTCGCCGATCTCGGACGGTTCGCCGAACCGGTTCATCGTGTGGCGCCGGCGCAGGCCGTCGAACACCGAGGCGAGTTGCGGATCCTCGCTCAGCCGCTGGATCATCGGGGTGCGGGTGATGCCGGGCAGGATCGCGTTCACCCGGATGCCGCGCGCGCCATAGTCGGCGCCCGCCGCCTTGGTCAGGCCCATCACGCCGTGCTTGGCGGCGCAATAGTCGGAGGCGCCGGCGAGCCCGACCTGTCCCAGCGACGAGGAGGTGTTGACGATCGCCCCGCCGCCCTGCGCCAGCATCGCCCGCGCCTGATATTTGATGCAGAGGAACACCGCCGTCAGGTTGATGCGGATCACCCGGTCCCATTCGTCGATGCCGATCTCGTCGAGCGGCTTGTTGCTCTGCTCGACCGCGGCATTGTTGAAGGCGCCGTCGATCCGGCCGAACCGGTCGACCGTGGCTTGGACCAACCCGGCGATCTCCGCCTCGGAGCCGAGGTCCGCCGCGACGAAATGGGCCTCGCCGCCCGCATCGGCCACCGCCTTGGTGGCGGCCTCGCCCGCCGCGCGCTGGACGTCGGTCAGGACCAGCCGCGCGCCGTGCGATGCCAGGACGAGCGCGGCGGCGGACCCGATTCCGCCGCCGGCCCCCGTGACCAGAATCGAAAGACCATCAAGACATCCGGCCACCAGTCGCCTCCTAGAAATTGAAGCTGACGCGCGCGCCATAGGTGCGCGGTTCTTCCAGATAGGCGGTTGCCGGGCCGGGAATGCCGGCCGCCGCGGTCGCCGCGATCACCGCCTTGTTGGAGATGTTCTTGATCCACAGGCCCGCGCTCCATCTGTTGGAATCCGCGAAATAGGTGATCGCCGCATTCTCGCGCCACACCGGCTTCTGCCGCGTGCCCGGGGTGTGGACGAAGTCCGCATAATAGGAACTCTCGTAGCGGGCGTCGACGGTCGGCCGGATATAGCCGTTCGCCAGATGGAAATCATGATGATAGGCGAGGTTGATCGTCCAGGTCGCCGCATAGGGCAGGCTCAGATTCTCGAACGCCTCCAGGCCCGGCACGGTGTATTTCTTGGTCCGCGCATGGAGATAGCCGACCGACGCCGAGAAGCGGTCGTCCGGCGTGGGCTGGAACACCGAATCGAGCTGCGCACCATAGGTCTCGGCCTTGGCGTTGAAGATCGGGTTGTAGGGCTTGCTGGCGTCATAGGCCTGCAGCAACAGGTCGCGGTAGGAATAATAGAAGCCCTCGACGTTGAACTGCAGCCGGTTGTCGAGGAAGCGGGTCTTCATGCCGCCGGTGATCGACGACAGCTTCGGCGAATTGATCAGGTTCGACGCCGTCGGGGTCGACGGGACCTCGTTGAAGGTGCCGGGCTGATAGGCCGTCTGATAGGTGAGATAGGCCATCACCGTCGACGTCAGGTCATATTCGGTGCCGAGCTTGTAGTCGATCCGGTTGAACGACTTGTTGAAGCTGTAGGGCAGGTTGCCGACGTCGGTCGAGATGCCGGTCGCCTTGCGCTTGTCGAGGCTGCCGCGGCCGCCGACGGTCAGGCGCCAGGCGTCGGTCAGCTCATAGGTCGCCTGGCCGAACAGGGCGATGCCCTTGACCCGGTGGTGGAGGACGCCGCTCGCGATGAAGCCGAACGGCCCTGTCGGCTGGCCGACGTAGGAATAGCCGTGGGTCTTCTGCGTGTAGGCATAGAGGCCGACCAGCCAGTTCAGCCGGTCGGAACTGCCGCTGAGGCGCAGTTCCTGCGTCACCAGCCGGTAGTCGTCCTCCTTATAGTCGGGGATGACGCCCAACCAATAGCGCGAGTTGGAGTCGAGCCGGAAATAGCCCGGGACATAGGTGAGGCTGACGCTGTCGTTGAGCTTCAGGTTGAGCTCGCCGCCGAAGGTCCAGAGGTGATATTTCTGCTTTTCCTTGATCGGCTGGCCGAAGGGCAGCAGCGCCGGATCGGCGAAGGCCCCGACCCGCAGCTCGTCCCACGGATTGTCGCGCAGGAAGGCATTCTCGCTGAACTGGCCGGTGGCCGGATCGAAGCCCTTGTTGACGAGGTTCGATGGCGAGCCGTCGCGGTTGACGTAGGTGCCCCACAGATAGAGGCTGAAATCCTCATTGGGATCGTAGAGCATGCTCAGGCGACCCGCGAAGTCCTTCTTCGAATAGGCGCCGGTCTCCATATAGCCGTCGCGGTCGGTGTAGTCGGCCGCCGCCCGCACCGCGAAGCTCTCGCCGAGCGGCAGGTTCTGCACCAGGGTGACGTGCTTGAGGCTGTAGTTGCCGGCCTCGAGCACGCCGCTGCTCTCCAGCTCCCGCGTCGGCCGCTTGAACGACACGTTGACCGTGCCGCCCAGCGCGTTGCGGCCGTAGAGCGTGCCTTGCGGCCCGGGCAGCACCTCGATCCGCTCGAGGTCGAAGAAGGGCTGGCTGGTGCCTTCACGCGGCGTGTAGATGCCGTTGACGTTGAAGGCGACGGTCGGCTCGACATTGCCGAAATCGAGGTTGGAGCCGACGCCGCGCAGGATCACCTGGGTGGTGGCGCCTTCCTGCTGGAAGCGCGCGCCGGGCACGATGTTCTGGACCGCGCGCAGGTCGGTCGTCCCGGTCTGGACCAGCGCGTCGCCGGTGAAGGCGGTGACGGCGGCGGGCGTCTTCTGCAGGCTCTCGCTCCGCTTCTGCGCGGTGACGACGATGTCCTGGATGCCGCTGACGGCTTCGGCCGCCTGGGGCGCCGTCGCCTGCTGTGCATGGGCGGTGCCGGTCAGGGCCAGTACGATGACACTGGCGCCTACAACTCGTGTCTTCCCCTTGATGGTCACGATCAACCCTCCTCATCCTGTTCTTTCCGGTCGGCCTGCCGGTCGCCGCTGCGGGGTCCCCGCGAGGCGTTTCTGTACTGCCGCCTCTAAAGTGTATCCTCTTTCATGTCATGGGGGATTCGTCAAGATAGGACTTATACATCCTAATAATTTGATTTCCCGCTATGGGGCGGCGTGTTTCGCCCGCGCCGTAGCAGAGGCCATCCGCAGGAAAAGGCATGGGAAATTCCCGGAAAGCGCCGAAACGGATGCGAATCGATGCCGATGGCTTCTGGCGCTCTCGCTCTCTCTCGGAGGTTGCCATCGATCTTGTGACGGCTGATTCGATCGCGAGCGCGCCGCTGGGCCTTCGGAGATAGGATGCCTAAGTCCTATATTGACAAAGCCGGACCTGAGATTGATTTTGTGTATCCACTCAGGGGGATGGATATGACGAAGCTGCTGATACTCTATTATTCCTCCTACGGGCATATCGAGGCGATGGCGCGCGCGGCGGCGGAGGGCGCGCGATCGTCGGGCTCGCAGGCCGATATCCGTCGGGTCGCCGAGACCGCGCCGGCCGAGGTCGCCCAGGCGATGCACTTCAAGCTCGAGCAGGACGCGCCGCTTGCCCTGGTCGAGGATCTGCCGGGCTATGACGCGATCATCGTCGGCGCACCGACCCGCTTCGGGCGCATGCCGTCGCAGATGGCGCAATTCTGGGACCAGACCGGCGCGCTCTGGGCGGGCGGCGCGCTGACCGGCAAGGTCGGCGCCGCCTTCACTTCGACCGCGACCCAGCATGGCGGTCAGGAGACCACGCTGTTCTCGATCATCACCAACCTGCTCCACCACGGCATGGTGATCACCGGACTTCCATATGCCTATCAGGGGCAGATGGGCGTCGAGGCGGTGAAGGGCGGGTCGCCCTATGGCGCCACCACGATCGCCGATGGCGACGGCTCTCGCCAGCCGAGCGACGCCGACCTCGACGGCGCCCGCTTCCTCGGCCGGCACGTCGCGGAGCTCGCGGCGAAGCTCGCGCGCTGACCGGCGTGGCGCCTCCGGAAGGAAGCAGGATGATCGACTTCTATTATAATTTCAGCCCCAACCCGATGAAGGTCGCCCTCTTTCTCGAGGAGGCCGGGCTCGCCTATCGGCCGGTGCCGGTCGACACGCTGCTTGGCGAGCAGTTCGCACCGGAGATCGTCAGGCTCAACCCGAACGGCAAGCTACCGATCATCGTCGAGGACGGTGTGGCCGTCTTCGACAGCAACGCGATCCTGCTCTATCTGGCCGAAAAGCATGGCCGCTTCCTGCCGGCGCCGGAGTATCGCGGCCAGTTGCTGTCCTGGCTGATGTTCGCAGCGAGCGGGGTGGGGCCCTATTCCGGCCAGGCGGTGCATTTCCGCCATTATGCCCCCGATCCCAAGGACTATCCGCTCCAGCGCTACGATTTCGAGGCGCGCCGCCATTTTACCGTGCTCGACGAGCATCTGGCGGGACGGAACTGGATGGTCGGCGACGGCTACGGCATCGTCGACATGGCGGTCTGGGGATGGGCCCGCAACATCGACTTCGTGCTGGGCGGCGAGTTTCGAGCGGGCTTCCCGAACCTGGTGCGGCTGATCGATGCGATCGAGGCGCGGCCGGCCGCCGCCGCCGCCGTGGGCCTGCGCGATCGCCATGCCTTCCAGCGCGAGTTCGACGAGCGCGCGCGACGCACCATGTTCCGGCACCTGAAGCCAGCATGAGTAAAACTGTATCCACTATTTGCATGTATTGCCGAGCTCGGCTACTGTCCGGCGGAGCGCGCGGTTTGGACGCGGACGCGAGAGAGGGAATCACGTGCCGCTGATCTCTGCCCAGATCATCAAGGGCCGCCCGCCCGAGCTGCGGGCAGCCTTCATGCGCGAACTGGCGGAAGCGGCGGTGCGGACGCTGGGCGTGCGCGAGGAATCGGTGCGCGTGATTCTTACGGAAATCGAGCCCGAGCATTGGGGCATCGGCCTACGCAACAAGGCCGAAATCGACGGGGAACGGAAATGAGTGACATGTATCGTCTGGCAGTGGTCCGGGCGCGCGACGGTCGCGGCACGGTGGTGGTCGAGCATGGCGGGTGTCTGCTGCCGCTCGACACTGTGCTGCCCGGCCGTTTTGCCACGTCTCCGGCCGATCTTCAGCCCCTGCTCGATGACTGGGTGAAAGTGGATGCAGATATTGCGGCTTTCGTCGATGCGACTGCGGCGGCCTTCGCCGGCGGCCAGCCGGCCGCGGCGGCGGACTTCCTGGCGCCGCTGGCCTTGCCGGGGAAGATCGTCTGTATCGGGTCCAACTATCACGACCATATCGCCGAAATGCCGATCCCGATGGTGCCGACCTACCCGTACAGCTTCATCAAGCCGGTCAACAACACGGTGCGCGGACCGGGCGAGCCGGTCGCGGTGCCGCGCCGGTCGAGCATGATGGACTGGGAGGCCGAGCTGGGCGTGATCATCGGCACGACCTGCAGCGACGTCGCAGCCGACGGCGCGCTGAGCGTGGTCGCGGGCTATGTAAACTTCAACGATCTTTCGGCGCGCGACTGGCTGGCAACCAAGCCGCCGGTGGGCGTCGACTGGGTCCAGCACAAGGCGTTCGACGGCTTCGCGCCGTTCGGTCCCTATCTGGTTCCCGCGCGCTTCGTCGCCGATCCGCAGGACCTGCCCGTGCGGCTCAGCGTCAACGGCGTGACCAAGCAGGACAGCTCGACCGCCGAGATGGTGTTCGGCGTCGCGGCGATCATCGAGCATATCAGCTCGATCATGACGCTCTATCCCGGCGACCTGATCGCCACCGGTACGCCTGCCGGGGTCGGCCATGGGCGCAACGAATATCTCAAGCCCGGCGACGAGGTGCGGATGGAGATCGGCCCGTTGGGCGAACTCGTGACCCCGATCGCATGACGGCCGCGACGCGCCCGCGCCCATTGACCGGCCCGCGCCTATTGACCGGCCCGCAGCCGATGTTATCGCCACGGCCATGGCGTCTCTCCACGAAGTCCTGAAACCGATCGATCGCGGTGACGGGCGACGCACCGCGGTTGAGGTCTATGAGGCCCTGCAGCAGTCGATCCTGAGCGGTCAGATCAGGCCCGGGACCATCCTCTCGCAGGTCGAGCTGGCGCGCGCGCTCAACGTCAGCCGCACGCCCGTCCGCGAAGCGATGCGCATGCTGCAGGAGGGCGGGCTGCTGGTCGGCGAGCCCAATTATCGCAGCCGGGTGGTGGGCTTCGATCCCCGCGACATCGAGGCGCTCTACATGAAGCGACTCGCGCTGGAGGCTCTGGGCGTCGCGATCACCACCCGCCGGATGAGCCCCGACCAGCTCGGCGAGCTGCGTGCGGTGGTCGAGTCGCTGGAAAGCGACGAGTCGCATGACAGCTTCGCTCAGTGGCAGGTCCTGCACCGGCGGCTCCATCGGCTGATCGTCGCCGAAGCGGGCGATTCGCTGGTCAGCGATCTGGAGCAGCTCGAATTGCGCAGCGAGCGCTACCAGTCGGCCTACAA
The DNA here is from genome assembly GCF_001428605.1 of Sphingomonas sp. Root720. Classification (GTDB taxonomy): domain Bacteria; phylum Pseudomonadota; class Alphaproteobacteria; order Sphingomonadales; family Sphingomonadaceae; genus Rhizorhabdus. The sequence goes on along the minus strand of NZ_LMID01000010.1, from coordinate 728,279 downwards.
GGGCGCGCATCTGGTCGGCTGGTGGCAGCGCGGCGAGGCCGAGCATCGCCAGCTGTTCGAAGCGATCGCAGGTGGCGATGCGCCGCGCGCCGGCGAGCTGGCGGCGCGCCACCTGGCGCGCACCGCGCTCGAGCTGCTGGCTGCGCTGGCGCCCGAATATGACACCGTGCGCCTGCGTCACGGCCTCAATTTCGCGATCGCCGGGGCTGCCGCGATCTGAAGCGGCGGGCGCTCGTTCCACACGACGGCCGGAAGCTCGTTCAGGAGGCAGGGCTGACGGCTTCTCCGCGGAGCCGTCGGCGAAGAGCCCCGATCAGCGCGGGGTAAGGCCCCCGAACAGCAGTTCGACCTGCGTCTCGATCACCTGCTCTATCGTGAAGCGTCCGTCGGGGCGGAACCAGTCGACCGTGCCGTTGAGGAGTTCGATGATCATCCGCAGGGTGATGTGCAGGTTCAGGTCGCTGCGGAATTTGCCCTGGCGGACGCCGTCCTGAAGCACGCCGTACCAGATCTGGAATATGTCCTGCCAGGCTTCCTCGACATAGCTGAACCGTTCGGACTTGGCGAAGAACTTGCGGTCGTTGGCGACGATCTTGAGCAGGTCGGGCTCTCTGACGAGGTTCTGCAGGCCGAAGTGGACCATCTGCCGGAGCCGCTCGGGCGCATCGGCATCGCTATGGGCGATGACCTCGTAATGCTTGAGCAGCGGCAGGACGAACGGACGGACGAGCTCGTCGAGCATGTCGTCCTTGGTCGCGAAATGATAATAGAGGCTGCCCGAAAGGATGCCGGCGGCATCGCCGATCTCGCGGATGCTCGCTGCCTCGAAGCCCTTCTCGGCGAAGAGGGTCCGCGCGATCTGCAATATCTCCTCGCGCCGGCCGCTCTTTCGGCGCGTGGCCGAGCGTTCCGCTGTCGCAACCTCTTTGGGCAAGCCTCGGTCCTCCTGATGGTACGGCCCCTCGCCGATCATCTAGCAACAGCACCGCAGGCGAGCAACCGGATGCTCGACGGAGTTCCCGACCGGCGAGGGCCGCTATCGTCGGCTCCACCGCGAGAATCCGCGAAACTGACCGGCGAACCGCTTGGCCGAACCGAGGTCCGGGCAGGCGGAAGGCGGTCTCCTCTCCTTCCCGCGCTGCCCGTCCGTCTCCGGAATATCCCGGGAAGGCCGGCCAAACGGCGATACGAGGGAGCCTAGGCCGATGCCTCCCGGCCAAGCAAGCGCTTTTTACATATCATGAGCGTGGCTCATTATTCGATATAGTCTCACGCAATCGCATTATTTGTCGGACGCAAACTCGAAAAGGGTTGACGGAGCGGAACGGCGAAATCATAACCAAGCGATCGCTAGGTTTGTTGTTTAGATACGGTTGGAGCGCGGAGGTCAGGGGCCGCCGAAGCTTCCAAAGGGAGAGGCAGAGCAGGTGTCGAAGCGAAATTTTGGCATATTCTTCGAGGTGTCGGTGCGCGGACGCTCCGCCGAGATCGAGCAGAAGACGTTCCACAACGTGCTGGAACAGATCGATATCGCCGATCAGCTCGGCTACGACGCCGCCTGGTTCGTGGAGCACCACTTCACCCGTGGCTTCTCGCATTCCTCGGCGCCCGACCTGATGCTCGCCGCTGCGGCGCGGACCACCAAGAACATCAAGCTCGGCCTCGGCGTCATGCTGCTGCCCTTCCTGAGCCCGATCCGGGTCGCGGAACGGGTCGGCACGCTCGACGTGATCAGCAACGGGCGGGTCCTGTTCGGTACCGGGCGTGGCGCATCGCCGCTCGAATATCAGGCCTTCCAGCGCCCGTTCGAGCAGAGCCGCGAGATTTGGGAGGACCATCTCGACGCGGTGCTGGAGATCTTCAAGGCCGACGGCGCCGAAGTGACCCGCAGCGGCAAATATTACGAGATTCCGGGCGTGTCGGTCCTGCCCCGCGTCGTCCAGAAGCCACACCCCGAAGTGTGGGTCGCGTCGACCAGTCTCGACGGCTTCCTCGCCGCCGCCAAGCATGGCTATCACCTGCTGTGCATGCCGATCCTCAAGGGTCTCGCCGGTCTCGCCGAGGACATCGCCGAATATAAGGCGGAGCTCGCCCGCAACGGCTTCGATCCCGAAAAGGCCCGGATCGCGATCATGGTGCCGTGGCACGTCACCCATGCGGATTCGGACATCGAGGAGATCGTCAGCGCCTATATCTGGTATCTGCGTCGGCAGATCAGCCTCGTGGCGCCGCCCGACTACACCGATGCGCGCCATGCGACCCATCGGCTGTTCGGCCAGACCGCGGTCGGCATGACCGAGGAGAAGGCGCTCCAGGAGCTCACCGACAACCGGATGGTGGTGATCGCCAATCCGGAGGACTCGCGCAAGGCGATGGAGGAATTCTTCGCCGCCGGCGCGACCGACCTGATCCTCCAGTTCGAGGTGGGCGGCATCGCCCACAGTGAGATCGTGAGCTCGATGAACCTGTTCGCGACGGAAGTCGCCGGCTTTGCCGGCACCGACGTCCCCGCGCGCAAGCTCAGCGCCGCCGTCGGAGGCTGACATGCAGTGGCATACGCGCCGGGATCTCCTGGCGGCCCGTCCGTCCGCGCCTGCGGGCTCCATCCTGTTCGCCGGTGAACCGACCGAGGAGGTGGTCGCCCTCGGACCCGAGGATTGGGACGCCGCCGAGGGGATCGCACGGGAGGCGCTCAGGGGATGCGAGCTCGGATCGCGCGACCGCGTCCTGATCGCGATGGAGCAGCCGGCCTCGCTGGCGGTCGCGCTCCTCGCCCGCGCGGCCGCGCCGCTCGTCCAGTCGGTGGCGGTCACCGGCGCGCGGGGCCGGATGCGGTTGCTGTCGGCGATCCGGTCGCTCAAGCCCAATGTACTGATCATCACCCCTTGCGGCGCCGCCGATTTCCTGGCGCGGCTCTACATGGAGTTCAACGTCGATCCGGTCGAGCTGGGCCTGGAGCGGATCGTCATCGGCGGGGAGGTCGCGAGCGGCGGCCTGCGCAAGCGCCTCGCCCGTGAATTCGAGGCCGAGGTCGCCGAGCTTTATTTCGATCCCTATTTCGGCCTGCCGCTGGCGTCGCGCTGCGGCGGCCAGTGGGAAGCGGCGGGCGGCACCGTCGCGCTCGCATCCCCCGACAAGGACGAGATCCTCGCCGAGGACTTGGCCGGCGACGTTGCCGATGCCGAGATCGTCATCCGGCCGACATTCTGCGCGGCGCTGAAGGACAGCGTGTTGCGCACGGGGACGCTCCGTGCGGCGCCGAAGAGCGATGCCGGCCTGTTCGACCGCACCTATGGCGACCATGTGCTGCTGCGCGGCCGCTGGATTTCGCTGGCCGCGCTGCGCAGGCAGCTCGCGCTGATCGACGGCGTGTCGGCCTGGACGCTCGAGATCGACCGCGGCGAGCGCACGCTCGACGCGGCGACGCTCAAGGTCGGCTTCAACCGCGAGACGCTGGTCAGGAATCCGATGTGGCTGGCCCGGATCGACCAGGCGATCGCTGCGGCCTGTCCGGTGACGATCGCGGTCGAAACCTCATTGGCGGGCGAGATCGAAGGCAAGCCGCACGGCGCCGTCGAGGATCTGCGCGGCCAGCATCGCGCCGCTCCGGGCACAGCCGCATGAGTCGGCGGGTCATCCTGACCGGCGCGGCCGGGGCGATCGGTGCGGCGATCGCGGCGCTGCTCGCCGCGCGCGACTGGCAGGTGATCGGCATCGATCGCGCCTTTCCGGACGGCGCGCCCGCGCTGGCCGAGCAGGTGGCGCAGGATATCGCCGACGCGCCGGGCTACCGCGCCGCGCTCGAACGCATCCTGGCCGACGGGCCGGTCCATGGCCTCGTCAACTGCGCCGGTATCGCGCAGGTCGGCCGCTTCCTCGACCAGGAGCCCCGCTGGGACCTGCTGGTGGCGGTCAACCTGACCGCCGCGATCCAGGCTTGCCATGCCGTGGTGCCGTCGATGATCGCGGCCGGCGGCGGATCGGTGGTCAACATCATCTCGGATTCGGCGCGGGCCGGCGCGGCGGGGGAAGCCGTCTACTCGGCCACCAAGGGCGGGCTCGCCGCCTTCACCCGCAGCCTCGCGCAGGAAGTCGGGCGCTTCGGGGTCCGCGTGAACAATGTCTCCCCGGGCCCGGTCCGCACGCCGATGTCGGCGGCGCATGGCGACGTTATGGACAAGCTCGCCGCCAAGACGCCGATGAAGCGTGTGGCCGAGGCGGTGGATATCGCCGGGGCGGTCGCCTTCTTCCTTGGCGAGGATTCGACCTTCGTCACCGGTCAGACCTTGAGCGTCAGCGGCGGTCTGACGATGGTGGGCTGACATGGCAACGACCCAGGCCCTCGCCGCCGACCATCGCAGCATCGCGCATCTGCTGCGCGATCGCGCCGCCGAATATGCGGACCGGATAGCCGTCCGCGACGGCGACCGCGAGACCAGCTTTCGCGACCTGCACGAACAGGCGCGCCGCATGGCCCGCGCGCTGATCTCGGCCGGAATCGAGCCTGGCGACTTCGTCGTCTGCTGGGCGCCCAACGTCACCCGCTGGGTGATCGCCGCGCACGCCGCCTGGATGGCGGGGGCGGTCCTGATGCCGCTGTCGACCCGGCTCAAGGCGCGCGAAGTCGGTCCGCTGCTCGAGGCGACCGGCGCCAAGCTGCTGATCACCGTCGGCCAATGCGCCGGCACCCGGCTGATCGACATCGTCAAGGCCGCTTATGGCGCGGGCGACGGGCGTCCGTTCGACCGCCTGCCGGCCGTGCGCCACATCGTCCGGCTCGACGAGGACAGTGTCTCTGCGCCGGGCGAGATCGGCTTCGTCGATTTCCTGGCGAGCGGCGAGGCGGTGTCCGACGCCGATCTCGACGCGGTGATCGCCGGGATCGACGGCGAAATGCTGGCGGAGGTGATGTTCACCTCCGGTTCGACCGGCGCGCCCAAGGGGGTGCAGCTCAACCATGGCCAGCTGATGCGCGCCTATCGCGACTGGGCCGACGTCGCGGCGCTGCGTGCGGGCGACGTCTATCTGGTGATCCCGCCCTTCTCGCACGGCTTCGGCCTCAATGCGGGCATCCTCGCCAGCGCCGAGCGCGGGATGACGATGGTGCTGATGGACATCTTCGATCCGGCGCGCGCGCTGGAACTGATCCTGCGCCACGGCATCACCGTCGCCTCGGGGCCGCCCAACCTCTATCTCAGCCTGCTCGACCAGCGCGCCCGCACGGGGGCCGAGGTGACGACCCTGCGCGTCTGCTTCATCGGCGCGGCGAGCGTGCCGATGGAATTGCTGCGCCGCGTGCGCGCCGAGCTGGGCGTGTCGCGGGCGATCAACGCCTATGGCCTGATCGAGGGCTGCGTCGTGTCGATGACCCGCGCCGACGATCCCGAGGACGTCATCTCGACGACCACCGGCCGGCCGATGGACGGGGTCGAGATCCGCATCGTCGACGACGAGAACCGGCCGGTGCCGCAGGGCCAGACCGGCGAGATCGTCATGCGCGGCTACAACGTCATGCAGGGCTATTGGCGCGAGCCGGCGCTGACCGCCGCCGCGATCGATGCCGAGGGCTGGCTGCACAGCGGCGATATCGGCCTGCTCGAAAGCCATGGCTGCATCCGCATCGTCGACCGCAAGAAGGACATGTTCACCTGCGGCGGCTTCAACGTCTACCCGGCCGAGGTCGAGAATCTGCTGCTCTCCTCCGGGCTGATGTCGGCGGCGTCGGTGGTCGGTATCGCCGACCGGCGGCTGGGGGAGGTCGGCGTGGCGTTCGTCATTCCGCACCCCGGCAGCACCGCCACGGCCGAGCAGCTGACCGCCTGGGCCCGCGAGAACATGGCCAATTACAAGGTTCCCCGGACATTCGTGCTCGGCACCGAACTTCCGCTCAACGCAAATGGCAAGGTGGCGAAAGATGTACTCCGAACAAACGCCCGCCAATATTCAGACGCTGGAGAAGCCTGAAGTGGCGCGCATGAAATTCTCCGCTTTCCTGCTCTACCACCAGCATGCCGGGTGGAGCGAGAAGCAGGTCTACGACTACAACACCGAGCTGGTCGAGCATCTCGAGGAATGCGGCTTCGATGGCGTCTGGGTCGCCGAGCATCATTTCCGCGACTATGGCCTGTGCACCAACATCCCGGCGATGCTGTCCTACCTCGCCGCGCGCACCTCGAAGATCCGCCTCGGCAGCGGCGTGCTGATCCTGCCGCTCCACAACCCGATCCTGATCGCGGAGGAGATCGCCCAGCTCGACCTGCTGTCGAACGGCCGCTTCGATTTCGGCATCGGTCGCGGCTACCAGTCGCTGGAGTTCAGCCGCCTGGGCGTCGACCTGTCCGAGGCGCGCGAGCGGTTCGACGAGGCGCTGGATCTGATCAACCGGCTGTGGCGCGAGGACGACGTCAGCTATTCGGGCAAATTCTACCAGTGCGAAGGCGTCAACCTGAAGCCCAAGCCGATGCAGGCGGCGATTCCGACCTGGGTGGCGTCGGTCAGTCCCGATACGGTGCAGCGCTATGCGACGCGCGGCTTGCCGATCATGGCCGACGCGCTGGCGACCTTCGGCTCGCTCAAGCGCGCGTCGGAAGCCTGGCACGAGGCGATGGCGGCGGCCGGACATGCCACCGAGGGCCATTCGCTTTGCGCGATGCGCAGCGTCTATGTCGCCGAGACCAACGAAAAGGCACGCGAGGATTTCCAGGCGTTCGAGGCCGGTTTCGACCGCGGCAAGATCATCAACAAGGAAAGCGCGCCGATCGACCCCAAGACGGGCAAGATCGCCAAGGGCTACGAATCCTGGGAAGCCAAATATATGAAGGGCGGGGAGGTCAGCGACGACTTCCGCTGGGACAAGATGGAAGTGATCGGCGACCCCGAACGGGTGATCGGCCAGGTTCGGATGCTGCAGGATTTCGGCTATTCGAACCTGATGTGCGATTTCGGCAGCACGAGGCCGTTGCCGATGCCCGAGATGAAGCGTCTGGTGTCCTTCTTCGCCAAGGAGGTGATGCCGGCCTTCCGGTAGTTCCGGATGTCGTCATCCCGGCGAAGGCCGGGATCTCGGGAGAGAGGAGAAGGGCGCGAGGCTGGAATCGCCTGAGATGCCAGCCTCCGCCGGCATGACGGCTTAAAGATGCGGCGCGGTTCGATCGCATCAAGGATCGGGCCAGTGGAGAGGAGAGCGGAGGCGGGCGTGGAGAGGCAGGCGTTTTCGGGCAAGGCGGCGATCGCCGGGGTCGGCTATACGCGCTTCAGCCGCGAATCCGGCCGGACCGTGCTCGACCTGACGATGGAGGCCGTCCACGCGGCGGTCGCCGATGCCGGGCTCGAACGCCGCGACGTCGACGGCCTGCTGTCCTACGCGCTGTCCGATTCGGTCCCGACCCATATGGTCGCGCGGATGCTCGGTCTCGCCGAGCATGGCTGGACCAACGATTATTATGGCGGTGGCAGCCAGGCGGCGGCGATTCTCGGCGATGCGGCGATGGTCGTGTCGGCGGGGCTCGCCGAAACCGTCGTCGTCTACCGCGCGCTCAACGGCCGCAGCGGCAAGCGCATGGGGCAGATCGCGCTCGGCGCCAGCGACGGGATGGAGGAGCAGTTCCTCACGCCCTACGGCTTTCGCGGACCGGTCAACCTGTTCGCGCTGGCGGCGCAGCGCTACCTCCACGATCGCGGCATCGCGCCCGACGACCTGGGGCCGCTGGTTGTGCGGCAGCGTGCGAAGGCGGTCGCCAATCCCAAGGCCTTGCTGCGCGATCCGCTGACGATCGACGATTACCGCGCCGCGCCGATGATCGCCTCGCCGCTGCGGCGGCTCGACTGCTGCCTGGAGACCGACGCCGCCTGCGCCATCGTGGTGACGACCCCCGATCGCGCGCGCGCGCTGCGCAACCGGCCGGTCCATGTGCTCGGCGCCATCCGGGCGGGCGGGCGCGGGGCCGGGGCGATGGACAAGGCGGGCGACGATCCGGCGCGTATCTTTTCCGCCCATGTGGCACCGCGCTTCTATGCCGCGACGGGCGTCGCGCCGGCCGATATCGACCTCGTGCAATGCTACGACGCCTATTCCTACCTGATCCTCCAGCAGCTCGAGGATTTCGGCTTCGTGCCGCCGGGCGAGGTGGCGGACTTCGCCGCCGCGGGCGAGGCGGGGCGCGGCTTCGCGCTCAACACCAATGGCGGGCTGCTGTCCGAAGGCTATGTCCATGGCCTCAACAACGTCGTCGAGGCGGTGGAGCAGCTCCAGGGCAAGGCGGGGGACCGGCAGGTCGAGGCCGCGACCGCGCTGTGCACCGGTTTCGGCGGCAATTTCGGCTCGGCATTGCTGCTCGGGCTGGAAGCGTGAAGGACAGGCGATGAGCGATACACCTCCCGAACCGCATAATTGGGGCCGCTGGGGCGCCGACGACCAGATCGGCACGGCCAATCTGCTGACGCCCGAGGTGATCAAGGGCGGCGCCGGCGCGGTCGCGCGCGGGCAGGTGCTGAGCCTCAGCCTGCCGATCAAGGGATCGACGTCGAGCAACGCGCCCTGCACGGTGCCGCATCTGCGCGGCCGGCCGCTGCCGCAGCATTTCATGTCGATCGACGGCGGCGACTATCTCGCCGGAGCCAAGCCGCCCGCCGGCCTGTCGATCGCCGACGACGCGCTGATCGTGTCGCCGCACGGTACCACCACCCATATGGACGCGCTGTGCCATATGTGGAACGGCCAGCGGCTCTATAACGGCCATGACAGCGCGCGCATTCGCAGCTACGGCGCGCTCCGCTGCGGCATCGAGCAACTGCCGGGCATCGCCACGCGCGGCGTGTTCCTCGACGTGGCGCGCCATCGCGGCCGCGATATCCTCGATCCCGCCGACCGGATCACCGCCGCCGACCTGGAGGCGATGTGCGCCGCTGCCGGCGTGACCATCGGCGCTGGCGACGCGGTGGTGCTGCGCACCGGCTGGACCAAGCAGTTCTACCAGAATGCCGAGACCTATTGGGGCGGCGAGCCCGGCCTCGCGACCGATGGCGCGCTGTGGCTGGCCGCACGCGACGTCGTCGCCGTCGCCGCCGACAACAGCGCGATCTGCGGCCTCAATGCGCAGGGCGGCGCCGACGAGGATCTCGACGGCGACATCCACATGATCTTCCTGTGGCGGCACGGCATCTACCTGATGGAGATGCTGTGGCTGGAGGACCTGGCCCAGGCCCAGCCGACCACCTTCCAGTTCGTGGTCGCCCCGCTCAAGATCGTCGGCGGCACCGGCAGCCCGATCAACCCGCTGGCGATCCTCTGAACATGGCGACCAGGCCGCTCCCCGTACCGACCGAGCTGACCGAGCCCTATTGGCGCGCGGCGGCGGAGGGGCGGCTGGTCATCCAGCATTGCCGGGGCTGCGACCGCTGGATCCATTTTCCCGAGCGGCAATGCGCCGAGTGCGGATCGCAGGATCTCGGCTGGGACGAGGTCTCGGGACGCGGCACGGTCGCGACCTTCAGCGTCGTCCACCGCAGCTTCGTCGCGGGTTTCGACAGCGAACCCTATGTCATCGCCTGGATCGACCTGCCCGAACAGCCCGGCCTGCGGGTGTTCGGCAACGTCACCGGCTGCGCCCCCGACGCGGTGCGGATCGGCCTGCCCGTCGAGCTCTGGTTCGAACGGCGCGGCGAGATGACGATGCCCAATTTCAGGATCATGGAGCGAGGGGAGCAAGGATGAGCGGCAAGGCGCCCTACGGCAATTATGCGCATGCGGTACTGACCAACAACGCGGCGCGGACGCCCGACGATGTCGCGCTGGTCTATCGCGGCCGGAGCTATACGTTCGACGCGCTCAACAAGCGGGTGAACCGCACCGCCAATGCGCTGACCGCGCTGGGCGTCGAGCCGGGGCACAAGGTCGCGTCGCTGCTGGGCGAGGCGCTGCACGTCGCCGAGACCTATTTCGCCGAGGCGAAGATCGGCGCGATCATCGCCGCGTTCAATCCTTACTGGGCACCCGAGATGGTGGTGGCGATGGCGCGTCAGTCGGAGGTCGACTGGCTGGCGCTCGACGCGCCGAACGCGGGTATCGCGCCGCTGATCCGCGCCGAGCTGCCGCATGTGAAGCTGATCGCGATCGGAACCGGCATCGAGGGCGCCGTCTCGCTCGACGACGCGGTCGCCGGGGCTTCCGACGCGGAGCCGCCGCTCGGCGCCGGTTTCGACGATCCGATGGGCTTCTTCTACACGTCGGGCACCACCGGCACCTCCAAGGCGGTGGTCCACAGCCATGCGTCCTGCATCCAGATGAGCACGGTGCTGTACGAGGTCGAGCGCTCGGCCAACTCGGTGTGGGGATCGGGGCCGATCATCTGGGGCATCGGTTTTCCCTGCACGATCGGCGCCGCGGTCTATGCGGGGATGAAGGTGGCGCTCGAGGACGATCTCGGCCCGGCCAGGCTGCTCGATGCCGTCCAGCGCGAACGTATCTCGCACATCACCATGATCCCCAGCCAGTGGGGCGACATATTGTCGAACCATCCGCACCAGGATTTCGACCTGTCGTCGCTGAAAGTGATCCTGCTCGGCGGCGAGCCGATCTCGCCCAACATCTTCTCGCGGCTGATGGAGCGGCTGCCCGGGCTGTCGCTGTACAGTTTCTACGGCCAGTCCGAGGGCCCCTATAACTGCGTCAACACGATCACCGAGGCACCGATGGCGGCGACGTCGGGCCGCGCGCGCATCGGGCAGGCGGTGCAGACGATCGGCGCCGGCGGCGATCGGGTGGTCGGCGTGCCCGGCGAGATCGTCATGACCGGTCCGCACCTGTTCCAGGGCTATGACGGCCAGCCCGAGAAGACCGCCGAGGTGCTGAAGGACGGCTGGTTCTACACCGGCGACCTCGGCCTGATGGACGAAAGCGGCCGGCTGACCGTGCTCGGCCGCAAGGAGGACGCGATCACGCGCGGCGGCCATTATCTCCGCCCGATCCAGATCGAGGACGTCGCCGGGGCGATCGACGGGGTCGCCGAGGCCGGCGTCGCCGGCAGCCCGGCGGGGGCGACCGAGCAGAAGATCATCCTGGCGGTCTCGCCGCAGCCGGGCGTCTCGCTCGACGAGGCGGGGCTGCGGGCGAAGCTGGCGACGATGCTGCCGGCCGAGGCGGTGCCCGACCTGATCGTCGTCGCCGATAGCCTGCCGCATGGCAACGACGCCTCGGGCGGGCGCGGCAAGCTGCTGCGCCGCGAGATTCGTGCGCTCTACGAAGGCCGGCTCGGCTGATGACGGTGCGCGAGCGCATCGAGGGGCGCTGGGACCCGGCCTTCCGCCGGGTCGCCGACGCCTTTCTCGGCCTGTTCGATCCCGGCCGCGACGGTGCGACCGAGGTCGGCGCGGCAATGTGCCTGATCGTCGAGGGCCAGGTCGTCGCGCATATCTGGGGCGGCGTCGCGGATGATGCGGGCACGCCCTGGCGGGCCGATACCGCCGCCTGCGTCTTTTCCTGCACCAAGGGCGTGGCGGCGAGTCTGTTCCACATCCTCGCCGAGAAGCACGGGATCGATTATGACGCGCCCGTCGCGCGCTGGTGGCCCGAATTCGCGGCCGCCGGCAAGGCGGACATCACCGTCCGCGAGCTGCTGGCGCACCAGGCGGGCCTCGGCCGCCTGCCCGATCCGGCGGCGCCCGGCCATGTCCTCGATTGGGACCGGGTCACCGCCGCGCTCGCCGCGTCGCCCGCCGCCGGCACCAGGCCGCGCCGCTCCGGCTATCATGCGCTGACCTTCGGCTGGCTGATCGGCGAACTGATGATGCGGATCGCCGGCGACGATCTCGACACGCTGCTCGACCGTCATTTCAACGGCCCGCTCGGCGCCCGCTTCGCCTGGCGCGGGGCGGCCGTGCCGAAGGACCGCATCGCGATGCTGGCCTCGGCCAACCCCGGCGCGCCGGTCTGGGCGGCCGGCGGCGACGAAGGTTTCGCTAGGATCACCTCGCTCGACGACTGGTCGCTGCTGAGCCCGGCGGTTGCCAGCTCGGCCGGCTGGCGCGCGGCGAACGGGCTCGGCGCGGGTGGCCATTCGGACGCCCGCAGCCTCGCCGCCATCTATGCCGCGCTGATCGATCGCAAGGCGCCGATCCTGTCGCGCGAGCGGCTCGCGCTCGCGACCGCCGAGCAGTATCGCGGCGAGGACGCGCTGCTCGGCAACGATGTCGCCTATGGCATGGGCTACCAGCTTCCGGCCGGCGGGGTCTCGCTCGGCCATGTCGACCGGCCGGGCACCGCGCTGTTCGGCCACAAGGGCGCCTATGGATCGATCGGGGTCGCCGATCCCGAACGCGGTTTCGCGCTGGGCTATGTGACCAATTTGTGCGCCGAGATGGGCGATCGCAGCCGCAACGGCGCGCTGCTCGACGCGGCGCTGGCATGTTTCTGACACCATAGAGGAGGGGACGATGCGCATTTCGATGGCGCTGGGCCTGAACCAGTTCGACACGCCGACCGAGTTCATGTCGGTCGAGGCGATCCGCGAGATGGCCGGCGCGTTGGAGAGGGCTGGGATCGATGCCTGCTACGTCACCGATCACCCCGCGCCGTCGCATGCCTGGCTCGCGGCGGGCGGCCATTCGGCGCTCGACCCCTTCGTCCAGCTCACCGCGGTCGCGGCGGTCAGCACCAGGCTGAAGCTCCACACCCAGATCGTGGTGCTGCCCTATCGCAACCCCTTCCTCACCGCCAAGGCGGCGGCCAGCCTCGACGTCATTTCGGGCGGGCGGATGATCATGGGGGTCGGGGTCGGCTATATGAAGGCCGAGTTCGCGGCGCTCGGCGTCCCTTTCGAGAAGCGCGGCGCGCTGGTCGACGAGGCGCTGCAGGCGATGAAGCTGGCCTGGACCGGCGAGTCGGTCAGCTTCGCCGGCCAGCTGTTCGACGCGCAGGAGGTCCAGCTGCTGCCGCTGCCGGTCCAGCGGCCCCACCCGCCGATCTGGTGCGGCGGCAATAGCGAGAAGGCGATCCGCCGCGCGGTGCAATATTGCGACGGCTGGGCGCCCTTCCCGGCGCGCGGCAAGCTCAGCGCGATCACCGGTACCGACCAGCTGACCTCGGTCGCCGAGCTGGCCGACAAGATCGCCTTCGCCAGGGACCTCTGTGCCGAGCAGGGGCGGACCCGGCCGTTCGACGTCTGCATGGTCCCGTTCGACATGACCCTCTACAACGGCACCCGCCTCAACGCGCAGGCGATCATCGACCAGCTCGAGGAGCTGGCGGCGGCAGGCGTCACCTGGAGCGCTGTCGCGTTGCCGCAGGCCGACCGGGCGCAATATGTCGAGAACGTCCTGTGGTTCGGCGAGGAAGTGCTGGCGAAGATCGGCGGGCGCCAGGCAGCCACCGCATGAGCGCGCCCGTTGACGACCGGCCGGTGCCGGAGATCCGGCTGGGCGGCATGCTGTTCTCGCTCGCCCAGCCGGAGGCGGGCTGGGAACGGCATTTCCACCGCTGGTACGAGCGCGATCATTTCTATGCGGGCTGCATGGCGGGGGCGGGCTTCTTCGCCGGCCGCCGCTGGCTCGCCACGCGTGCCATGCGGGCCGAGCGCTTTCCGGAGACGACGCCGGTCACCGGCGATATCCGCGACGGCAGCTTCCTCGTCACCTACTGGGTGCTCGGCGAACGGCTCGACGAAACGATCAGCTGGTCGGTCGAGCAGGCGCTGCGCCTCCACCAGCAGGGCCGGATGGAGGCGCCCCGGCGCAACATCTCGACCGGCTATTACCGCTATGCCGGCGGCGCCTTCCGCGACGAGGATGGGGTGCCGGCCGAACTGGCGCTGGACCGGGGCTATCCGGGCGCGATGGCGATCATAGTCGACGCGGCCGGGGAGGGCGACGCCGTCGCCGACTGGTTGCGCGACGAGGTGCTGCCCGGGCTGATCGACGGGACGCAGGTGCCGATGGCGCTGTGCTTCCGGCCGGTGCCGCTGCCCGACAATGCACCGGGCAATGTCGCGCGGCCCGACCCCGCCTATTTCCGCCACCGCGTGCTGGTGCTCGCCTTCTTCGAGACCGTGCCGCCGGCCGACTGGGACGCGATCCCCCGCGCGCTCGATGCGGCCCTCGCCGCTTCCGGGCGCGGCGCGCTGGTGTTCGCCGGCCATTTCATTCCGACGGTGCCCGGCACGGACAAGCATGTGGACCAGCTATGACCGATCGTCCCTTTCCTGACGGCGCCGCGCTGATCTTCGGCGGCAGCGGTGGCCTCGGCGGCGCGGTCGCGCTCGAGTTCGGGCGCGCCGGCAGCGCGGTCGCGCTCGGCTATCGCGGCAACCGCGCCAAGGCCGAGGAAATGGCGGCAGGAATCGCCGCGACCGGGGTCGAGGCCAGCACGGTGCAGGCCGACCTGGCCGACCGCGCCAGCGTCGAGGCCGCGGTCGCCGCAGCGGTCGAACGGCATGGCCGGGTCCACAGCATCGTCTTCGCCGCCGGCCCGCTGGTCGCGCAGGTCTATATGTCGCAAGTGACGGCCGAGCAGTGGAAGGCCGCTTTCGCGATCGAGGTCGACGGGTTCTTCAACGTCGTCCAGGCGGCACTGCCCCATTTCCGCGCGTCGGGCGGCGGCTCCTTCGTCCATATCGGTTCGGCCGGCGACCGGCTGTGGCCTGGCAAGGATGGGCTGTCCGTGGTGCCCAAGGCCGCCAACGAGGCGCTGGTGCGGGGCATCGCGCGCGAGGAAGGCCGTTTCGGCATCCGCGCCAACTCGGTGCTGGTCGGGGTGATCGCCGGAGGCATGTTCGACAAGCTCGACGCGATCGGCCATTTCGACGACGCCTGGAAGGAAGCGACCCAGAAGTCGCTGTCGATCAAGCGCTATGGCACGCCTGCGGAGATCGGCCATGCTGCGGTATTCCTGGCTTCCGACCGGGCGGCCTATATCACCGGCGAACAGATATCGGTGTCGGGCGGGTTCGGGATTTGATGGGTGTGCTCCCCTTCCCTATATCCTCGAGCCTGCGCTGGCATGACGTGGTGGCTTAAGGCCAGGCCGCCAGCAACCCGTTCACCGCCGCGACGAAGGCGAGCGGATCGTCGATCATGATGTGATGCCCCGCATCGGGCACCGTCGCGATCGGGGTGAAGCGCGGGCGGAGTTCACGGATGCGCTCATTGGCGTCGTCGGCCATGATCTGGGTCTCGGCCCCCATGATGAAGGCGAGCGGGACGTCGGCGGTGGCCAGAAGGTCGAGCATGTCGGGCTCGCGGTCGAGCCGGCTCCACATCGAGAAGTCGAAACGCCAGCGCCAGCCGGGCATGCTGCCGCCCAGTTCGGAAATCGAGCGTTCGGCGATGAAGTCACGGATGAAGGACGGCGCGTCGCGGTCGGGCGGCACGAAGCGGAAGCGCGACAGCGCCTGCTCGCGCGTCTCGAACACCGGGGAGGCGCGGGTCGAATAGACGAAATTCTCGACGACGCCGGGGGCGGGGAAGCCGCCCGTGTCGATCAGGATCAGCGCCGACAGCGCCTCGGGCGTCTCGACCGCCGCGACCAGCGACGGATGCCCGCCGAAGCTGTGCGCCATCCAGATCGGCGGAGTCGGCCCGTCGAGCAGGCCGGTCTCGCACGCGACGATGCAGGCTTCGCGCGCGAAGCCCCGGATAGAATAGCTTTCGCGCCAGTCCGAGCGGCCCATGCCCGACCAGGAGAAGGCGACCACGCGGTAGCGGTCGACGAACATCGGCGCGATGAAGCTCCACCAGTCGGCGTGCGCGGCGCCGCCATGGAGAAGGAACAGGCCGGGCTTGGCGGGATCGCCCCAGCTCAGCGTTTCGATGGTGGCGCCGTCGGCCTGCACCGTCCCGCGCTCGGGGGCGCAGGCGAGCGCGTTGCGGAACCAGGCCGGTCCGGCCGCTTCTGACACTGTCATATCCTGTGAACCGGGATCAGCCTGCCTGGCTGCCAAACGCCGCAAGCACCGCGACGACCCCGTCCTCGCCCGCGATGACGGGGGCGAAGGCCTCGCCATCGTCGGCCCACAGGCAGGATTTCGGACCATAGGCCTGGCCGTCGACCGTCGCGCCGCCGCCGACGATCAGCAGGAAACGGCCGTGGCTCGCCTCCTCGGGGAAGGCGAGCGCCTGGCCGGCGTCGGCGGAGAGGCGATAGGCGCCCACCCCGTCGGGCTGGGTGAAGATCGGTGCGATACCGGGCTGCGCTTCGGGCGCCTCGGCGACCTCGCCCATCAGCATGCGCCGCTGCGAGCCGCTGCTGTGGCGCACTTCCTTCAGCAGCTTCGCCTCGCCCGGCATCTGGTGATAGCTGGTGGTCGATACCGGCCGCAGCGTGAAATAGCCGTAGCCCTCCTCGGTCGCGATGATCGGGCCGTAGCTGGTATAGGCGTCGGTATAATGGATCGATCCGGGATGCAGGTCGAAGCGGCCCAGCTTGGCGCTGCCCTCGACGAAGATCTGGAACTGGTCGACCGCGTGGAAGTGGCCGGGGATGACATGGCCGGCACCGGCGCGGACGAGGAAGGCCTGCGGATCGTCATTGTCGACCTGGCGGCGGCCGATGACGTCGGTCGCGCTGGCGACGCCGTCGCTCTGGACGCGATTGGCCGCCATCGCCTGTTCGAGAGTCGCTCCGATCATGCCTATCCCCTCCATCGGTTTATAAGAAAGGAATTATAGCAAGCGACTGGTTGGTTCAAGTCGATAGCATTTTCTTTGATCGTCACCCCAGCGAAGGCTGGGGTCCATGTCTCTCATCGGCCAGATGGCATCGAGTGAGGAAGCAGACATGGATGCCAGCCTTCGCTGGCATGACGAATTTGAATGCCGGCTAGAACTGTCCACCCCGCTCCCGCCCGCCCAGCACCCGGCCGAGCCCATAATCGCCCTTCAGGCTGGTCCGCTGCATCCGCCGCGCATAGTGCGGCGGGACGCCCTCGGCCGAATGCATCGCGCGCCAATTGTCCCAGATGATCATGTCGCCTTCCTCCCACCGGTGGAAATAGGCGAAGTCGGCGGTGCAGCAATGCTCGATCACCTCGGCGAGCAGCGCGTCGCCTTCGGGGCCGTCCATGCCGGCGATGCCGACCGCGAACAGCGGGGCGACGTTGAGCACCTTCCGCCCGGTCTGGCGCTGGGTGTAGACCATCGGGTGGGCGACCGGCGGAAAATCGCGATCGAGCACATCGCCGTCGAACATGCCGGCCTTCATCGAAGGTGCCACCAGCGCCATGTCGGCGGGGCGGCAATATTTGCGCTTCATCATGTCGGGCTGGAAGCGATAGACGACGCTGAGCCGGTCGATCCGACGCTTGAGGTCGTCGGGCAGCAGATCATAGAGGCGGATGCGGTCCATGAAGCCGGTGCGCCCGCCCTCGGGCGGCACCTCGAGCGCGCGCAGCATGCTGCCATGGTTGATCTCGGCCATGTAGGACAGATCGAAATGCCACGGCAGCCAGCCGGCCAGCTCGCGCCCCTCGATCCGGTAGACCGCATGATAGGACAGGTCTCCGGGATTTTCCGGCGGGGTATAGGACATGTCGACGACTTCGGGGAAACCCTCGACCTGGTTCTTGTTGACCGGGTGGACCTGCAGCGTGCCGAAGCAGCGGCTGAGCGCGACATGCACGTCGGGCGAGGTGCCGATCCGCGGGAACAGCAGCACGCCATGTTCGACGAAGGCCTCGCGCAGCGCCCTGGTCAGCGCGGGGTCGCCGATCCGGTCCGGATCGAGGGTGATCCGGGCACCGACATGCGGGGACAGTTTCTCGATGGCGAGCGGCATGTCGTCCGCCCTCACGCGACGACGCGGCCCGGGCGCAGCACCTGCCCCGGATAGGCGCCGCTGTGCCGGCCGTCCTCGAACAGGCTCTCGCCGTTGACGATGACGTGGCGGACGCCCTCGGCCCGGACGACGAGGCGGCGGCCACCGCCGGGAAGGTCGTTGAGCGGTACCGGCCGGGCGCTGTCCGACCCGATCGTTTCCGGATCGAAGATCACGATGTCGGCGGCCAGGCCGGCCTGCAGCCGGCCGCGGTCGGACAGCCCGAAGAAGTCGGCGGGGTCGGAGGTCAGCCGCATGATCGCGGTCTCGAGGCTGAGCAGCCCGCGCTGGCGGACGAGGTCGCCCAGCATCTCGGTGGTGTAGCCGGCATTGCACAAGATGCCGACATGCGCGCCGCCGTCGGACAGGCCGATCAGGGTGCGCGGATCGCCGAGGAACTCCTCGGGCACGCCGAAGCGGACCGCGGTGAACTCGGTCGCGAGGTCGTCCTCGAGCGCGAGGTCGAAGAAGGCGTCGATCGGGTCCTGGCCGCGCGCCTTGCCGATCTCGACGAGGTTCTGGCCGATCAGCGGTTCGAGATCGGCGCGGCCGGTCGCGATCACCCACACCATCGACCAGTCGCCATGGAAGGCCGAGGCGCGCTCGGCGATCTCGTCGCGAAAGGCCTGGCGGAAGGCGGGATCGCGATAGATCGCCTCCTGCACCGCGCGCGGCTGGTTGAACACGCCGCGCAGCGATTCGAACGGCGACAGCATGAAGGGATCGCGCAGGTTCAGGTCGCTGACGAGGTTGGTCGAATGCATCTGGGGCCGGGCGCCGCGCGCGACGAGCGGTGCGACCTGTTCCATCGCGCGGAAATGCTCCTCGGGCTTGTCGAGGAATTTCATCAGCGCGAGGAAGGTCAGCGGCGCGCGGCTCGCCTCGAGCATGCGGTCGAGCAGTTCGAAGTCGGCCGGCTTCATCCAGGGCGCCACCGATCCGATCGCCATCTCGATCGATCCCCGGCCGATGTCGCCCAGTTCCTGGGCATAGGCGACCAGCTCGTCGGCGCTCGCCGGCACGCTGGCCAGCGGCTTGCCCTGGTAGCCGATATGCGACGGCGCCTGGGTCGAGGAGAAGCCGACCGCGCCATGGTCCATCGCCTCGCGCAGCAGCGCGCGGATGCGGGCCACCTCCTCGGGGGTGGCGGGGCGCTCCATCGCTGCATCGCCGAGCACGTAGCGGCGCAGCGGCGCGAGCGGGGCGAGGAAGGCGAGGTTGAGCCCGCAACCGCGCCTCTCGGCGGCGGCCATATATTCGGGGAAGCTCACCCAGTCCCAGCTCAGCCCCTGCTTGAGCGTCTCATAAGGGATCGCTTCCAGGTTCACGAGATCCCACGTCGCCTTCTCGCGGTCCTCGGGCCGGCAGGGCGCGACGCCGACCCCGCAATTGCCGAGCACGACCGTCGTCACGCCGTGCCAGCTCGACGGGGTCAGCAGCGGGTCCCAGCACATCTGCGCGTCATAATGGGTATGCGGATCGACGAAGCCCGGGGCGACGATCATCCCGGTCGCCTCGATCGTCCGCGCGGCCTCGCCCTCGATCGTGCCGATCGCCGCGATGCGGCCGTCGCGGATGGCGACATCGGCCCCGAAGCGTGGCGCGCCGGTGCCGTCGACGACTGTTCCGTTGCGGATCACCAGGTCGAATCTCATAGCCTCTCCGTCACACATGAGCGGCGCAGCCCAAGGCCGCGCGTGATTGTTCAGATATATGTTTGTCTGTTCTGTAATATGAACGACGGTCATGCGTCAACGCGCCGCGTGACGCGGTGCGGGGGCGACGGTCCTGGCGGGAATCGGTGGCTAGACGGCCGCGGCCTGATAGCCGAGCAGGCCTGAAATCTCGCGGCCCGCCGCGCGGACCGCAGCGGCCAGCTCGTCCGATCGATCGAGTGCGCGGCTGACCACCGAGGAGATGATGACCACGCCGGCGATCGCGCCGCCGGCATCGAAGACCGGCGCGCCGAAGCCCAGGATGCTCTCGTCCATCTGGCCTACGGCGATCGACACGCCGTCCTCGCGGACCTTGCGGTACATCGCCTTGAGCTCGTCGATCCCGGTCAGCGTCTTGCTGGTGTGGCGGACCCGCTCGACCGACCGGAGGTAGGAGTCGACGAAGGCGTCGGGCAGGTAGGCCAGCATCACCCAGCCACCGGTGCTGGCATAGAGCGGGCTGTGGTTGCCGATGATGCCCGACACGCGCACCGCGTGACGGCTCTCGATCGCATCGACATAGACGACCTGGCGCTCGTCCTGCGACATCGCGCCCAGGATTACCGTCTCGTTCACCTCGTCCGCCAGCCGCTGGAGCGCCGGCCGCGCGATTGCGGGCAGGCGCCCCGACCGCAGGGTCGAGATGATCAGGTTGGCGAGCGCATAGGCCTCGCTGCCGAGATGGTAGACGTTGTTGACCGAGGTCAGATAGCCGAGGCTCTGCAGCCCGCGCAGGATGTTGAGCAGGCTGCTCTTGGGGATGCCGGTCTGCGCGCTCAGCGCGGCGAGGCTGGCACCGTGCGGCGACGCGCGCGAGAGCAGGTCCAGGATCTGCGGTAGCCGCGCGACCGACAGCGTCGCCGACCCGCGCGGCGCGATCTGGGGCGTGGGGGCGGCGGCGGAACGTGGCGGCATGCTTCTCTCGTGACGGTCGGGCGGCGGTCGATCGGGCGGCTGGGCGCAATTCGCTCCTCCTCTCCTACAGAAGCGGCCACATGGCCACAGGATTCGTGCCAGGGGCTGTGGCGAGCCGCCGGCGCCGCGGACGGGCGCCGGCGGCCGGTTCAGTAGACGATCCGCGCGGTGCCCCCTATCCGGCGCGGCTGGCCGAACACCTGCACGCCGAACCCCGATCCGCCGAAGTCGACGCCGCCCGTGACGATGTCCTTGTCGAGCAGGTTCTCGCCCCAGACCGACAGCTCGAGCTTGGCCCGCTGCCCGACCGCGATGTCGGCCAGGGTGATACGGGCGCTCATCAGCTTCTGGCCGGGATCGCGCACCTGGTTGTTGAACGGGTTCACGTTCGACAGGTTGATCGTGTGGAAATAGCGGGTGCTGTTCCAGGAATAGTCCGCCCGGACCGACAATGTGCCCACCGACAGCGGCGGAAATTCGTACTGCGCGCCGACATGCGTCGTCCATTTGGGCACATAGGGGACGTGCGACCGGTCGGCGTAGTTGGTGATGACGTTGTTGGCCGGGTTCGGGAAGAAGATCTCGTCGTAGACCGCCTTGGTGTAGCCGATGCTGCCGTCGATGGTCAGGCCGCGCACCGGGATCGCCTGCACCTCGCCCTCGAAGCCCTGGAAATGCGCCTGGGCGTTGGAGGTGAAGCCCGATCCGCCGCCTGCGGTGATGCCGGTGAACTGGTTGACCTGCAGGTCCTTGTAGTCGGTGTAGAAGACCGCGCCGTTCCAGCGCAGCCGCCGGTCGAACCATTCGGACTTGATGCCGGCTTCATAGGCCATCGCCTTTTCCGGTTCGAACAGGAAGTTGCCGGTCGCCGCGGCGCGGGTGTTGAAGCCACCCGAGCGATAGCCGGTGCCGATCCGGCCGTAGACCATCAGCTCGTCGGTCGCCTGGAAGTTGAGGGTGACGTTATAGGCGGTGTTGTGGAAGGTGCGGTCGCCGCTGCGCGCGATCGTCGAAAGCTGCCGGGCACGCTTCTTGTCGATCGTATAGCGCAGTCCGACGGTGAGCTCGAGCCTGTCGTCGAGGATCGGCGGCTTGTAGCTCGCCTGGCCGAACCCGGCATAGGAGGTGCCGTGGATCTTGTAGTCGGTCAGGTTGGTCGCGTTGGTGCCGACCAGCCCGACGTTGGCGACGGTCGCGATGCGGGTGGAGAAGCTGGTGTTCTGATCACGCCCGCGCTCGTCGAAATAATAGAAGCCCGCCACATAATCGAGCCGGCCGACCGACCCTAGCAGCTGGAACTCCTGCGAATATTGATGCTGCCGGATGTAGCGGTCGCTTTCCGACGGCTGGACATGCGCGACCGCGCCCGCCGCCGACACGACGCCGAGCAGGTTCGCGGCGACGAAGATCGTCGGCACATAGGAGAAGATCTTGCGGTAGGCGCTGATCGACTTGATCGACAGCGCCGGGCTGACATCATATTCCAGGGTGAAGGCATGGCCGTAGCTGCGGGTGCGCTGCGGGTTGCGCAGCGCCAGCGGGACCGTGCCCGACCGCCCCGACTGGACGAAGAAGGGATCGCCGCCCAGCGCGGTCGAGCGCCCATAATAGTTGCGCACCGTCTGGGTCGCCGCGACGATCTGATAGGCGGCGGGGCGGCCCTGCTGGTGGTTGTAGTCGAAGGCGTAGTCGGCCGAGAAGTCGCCCCAATTGCCGCGGACGCGAGCCCAGACCGCGTCGCTGTCGAGCGAGCCGGGGTCCTTGCTGTCGGGCGCATAGGGATTGTCGACGAAGCCGTCGCGCTGACGCCGCTGATAGCTGACGGTCGCCGCGACGCCGGTGTCGCCGATCTCGCCGGTGTTGATCCTGGCAAGGGCGGTCAGCTGGTTTCCCTCGGCATATTCGAGCTTCGCGGTCGCGCCGAACTCGGCCGACGGCGCCTTGGTGACGAGGTTGATCGCGCCGCCGGTCGTGTTGCGGCCGAACAGCGTGCCCTGCGGCCCGCGCAGCACCTCGACCCGCTGCAGGTCGACGAGGTCGAAATTCCCGGCGTTGGAGCGGGCGATATAGACGCCGTCCAGATAGATGCCGACCGCCTGGTCGATCGCCAGGATCGGATCGGCATTGCCGATGCCGCGGATATAGGCGACCGTCCCCGCGATCGATCCGCCCGCGGGCGCGAGCGCCACATTGGGGGTGAGCTGACTCAGCCGGTCGACCGTCAGCACCCGCTGCTGCTCGATCTGCGCCGAGGAGAGCGCCGACACCGACACCGGGGTCGACTGCAATATCTCCTCGCGCCGCCGCGCAGTGACGGTGATCTCCTCGAGCTGGGTACCGCCGCCGCCCTGCGCGAATGCGGGCTCGGTAAGCAGGCAGGCGGCCGCGCATCCCGCCAGCAATGTCGTTCGTGCCGTCAACTGAACCATCTTTCCCCTCCACTTTTGTCGTTCTGGAATCTGGCAGGCGCGCGGGCGCGGCGGATCAACTGGTCGGCTGCGAGCCTCCGGCGGCGGTCCTGGCGCGGACCGCCGGCACGCCCGTGCGCAGGCCGATCAGCGCCGACAGGAACAGCGTGGTGCCGATCGCCAGGAAGGCGCCATGGCCGCCCAGGTTGGTGAACAGCAGGAAGAAGAGCAGCGGGCTCAGGAACTGGCCCATGTTGATCGCCGGCGAGAGCAGCCCGATCGCCCGGCCGCGCGCTTCGGGCGCGGCGCGGTCGAGCAGGATGTTGAGCATATAGGGCTGCATCAGCCCGCCGCCGGTGCCCAGCAGGATGCAGCCGAACGCCGATAGCGCGAGCATGTGCGAGAGCCCGAGGATGGTGACGCCCGACCCGATCAGCGCCAGGTTCAGCGCGAACATCCGGCGCGCGCCCAGCCGCACCTGGAGGCTGCCGTAGAACAGCGATCCGATCGTGTAGGCCAGCGTCCCGACGGTGATCACCCAGGCGATGGTGGTCGGCGGTACGTCATGGTCGGATGCCAGCAGCAGCGGTACCTGCGTCTGGTTGAGGATGGTGATCGTCGAGATCGCCAGCACCACGGCATAGACCGGCCAGAGGATGAGCACCGCCATGTTCGTCGGCGCGGCCGTGGTGGGGCGCTCGCGGTCGCGCGGCGTGGCTTCGACCGCGAACAGGACGATGCACAGCATCACCAGCGCGACCACGCCGTAGAGCGCGAAGGGGGTGCGCCAGCCCGCGACCTCGGCGATCCGGGCCGACATCATCACCGACAGCACCGCGAAGCCCGCGGCGACCGTCGTCTTGAAGCCGAGCGCCCGCGCCCGGCCGCCGCCGACCAGGCTATCGCCGAGCAGGGTGACGCAGGCGGTGAAGATCGTCGCGGCACAGAAGCCCAGGCCGAAGCGCGCGGCGAACAGCGCGGTGGCGTTTTCGAGGAACAGCCCGGCCGAACCGAGCACCCCGTAGAGCGGGAGCGCCGTCAGCAGGACCCGGCGGATACCGGCGCGCTCGATCAGCCAGCCGGAGATGGGGCCGCCGACCACGACGCCGAGGCTGGCCGTGGTAATGACGAGCTGCGCGACCAGCGCGGCCGAGGCGTCGTGGCCGAAATGGGATTTGATCGCGACCATGCTCGGCGACAGCGCGGTGGTCATCAGCCCGGTGAAGCAGCCGCCCGAGATCATCACGAAGATGGCCAGCATCCGGCGGATGCGCGCCATGGGGCCTGCGCCCAGGGCGACATATTCGCCCAAGCTGGCACTTTGGCTGATCACAGCCTGCCTCTCCCGTTCCGTATCGCCTTGGCGGCGGTATCGTTCCTATATGTGTCCGAGCGAAGATAAATATGAACAAACAACCTGTCAATCGCTCGGTTGGTTAGTCGTGCCTGATCGGTTGCGCTCGGGCGGAGCGTTCCGTTTTTCTTCGCCATGAAGCTTTCAGCCGGGCCACGGAAACTCAGCATTAGCCGCGTCAGGGACGGTTCTGGAGCAACCCGATGCACCGCCGATAGTGAGCCTCCTTCACAGAGATCTTCACCAAACAAGCGATTGCCTGGTTAGATAGCGGCTGCTAGTTTTGTCTCTGGCTTGCCCACAGAGGCGGGATAAGGAGAGGGCGATGCGCGCAGCCTTGTTGCATTATGACAGTCATATCCCCCGGCTGGAGGAGGTGACCGTCGAGGAACCCCGCTTCGGCGAGGTGCTGGTCAAGATCGCCGCCTCGGGAATTTGCGGGTCCGATCTCCACGTCGTCCACAACCGCAGCAATGTCGGCAAGGATCGGCCCGTCATCCTGGGCCATGAGGGCGCTGGGGTGGTCGAGGCGGTCGGCCCCGGCGTGCGCGACCTCAAGCGCGGCGATCATGTCGTGATGGCGATGTTCGGTCCGTGCGGTCATTGCGACCAGTGCAATGGCGGCAAGCAGCAGTTCTGCGACGGACCCGAATTCAAGAGCGCGGTGGGCCGGATGGCGGACGACTCGACCCGCTTCTCGCAGGACGGGCATATGGTCTTCCCGATGGTCGGCGTGGGCTCGCTCGCCGAATATGCGGTGATGCGCGAGGCGATGCTGGTCAAGGTCGCCCCGCATCTGCCGCTCGACCGGCTGTGCTTCTGCGCCTGCTCGGTGACGACGGGCCTCGGTGCGGTGTTCAATGTCGCGAAGGTGACGCCCGGCGCCAGCGTCGCGGTGATCGGCTGCGGCGGGGTCGGGCTCAACGTGATCCAGGGCGCGCGGATCGCCGGCGCCTCGCGCATCATCGCGATCGACACCAACAGGGACAAGCTCGACATCGCGTCGAACATGGGGGCGACCGACCTGCTCCAGAGCGGCGGCGACCCGGCCGAGGTCGACGCGGCGGTCAAGGCGCTCGAGCCGCGCGGCGTCGACTTCGCCTTCGAGGTGGTCGGCAACCATGCACTGATCCGCCAGGCGATCGGCTTCACCGGGCGCGGCGGCACTACCGTCATGATCGGCGGCGTGCCCTGGGCATCGGACGTGTCGGTCAATGCCGGGCTGCTGTTCGGCGAGCGCAAGCTGATGGGCTGTCTCGGCGGCGGCAACATCCCGGGCCGGGAGATACCCCGCATCGTCGGGCTGTACGAGCGCGGCATGCTCAAGCTCGACGAACTGGTCGGAAAGACCTTCGATTTCGACGATATCGGCGCGGCGATCGCCGAGGCCGATCGGGCGCAGACCGCGAAGACCGTGGTCGCGATCGATCGCGCGTTGCTCTGACGGCATAGGAGAGACTGACATGGCGGACTTCGACCGCACGGACACGCGCGTCCGGCGCTTCCATAACCTGATCGACGGCCAGTCGCGGCCCGCCGCCAATGGGGGCTGGATCGACAGCATCGATCCGGCGACCGGCCAGGTCTGGGCGCAGGTTCCCGATGGCCGCGCCGACGATATCGATGCGGCGGTCGCGGCCGCCAGGCGCGCCTTCCGCGGGCCATGGCGGCAGATGGCGGCCGCCCAGCGCGCCGCGCTGTTGCGCAAGGTGGCCGATCTGGTCGGGCCCCGGCTCGAGGAGCTGGCGGTCATCGAGACCCGCGACAACGGCAAGATCATCAGCGACACCCGCGCCGGCGACATTCCGGCGATCGCGCAGATGTTCCATTACTGGGCCGGTGCCGCCGACAAGATCCACGGCGAGACCATCCAGGTCAGCCCGATGAGCGTGAATTATGTCCAGCGCGAGCCGATCGGCGTGGTGGGGATCATCGTGCCATGGAACTCGCCCGGATCGGTGTTCGCGGCGAAGGTCGGCGCCGCGCTGGCGGCGGGTAACACCGTCGTCGTCAAGCCGGCCGAGACCGCGTCCTGCTCGATCCTCGTCATCGCCGAACTGTTCGAGCAGGCTGGCTTCCCGCCCGGCGTCGTCAACGTCGTTGCCGGGCTGGGATCGGAAGCGGGCGATGCGATCGCGGGCCACCCCGACGTCGGCAAGATCAGCTTCACCGGATCGACCCTGACCGCGCGCGCGATCACCCGCCGTTCGGCCGAGGCGATCAAGCCGCTCAGCTTCGAACTCGGCGGCAAGTCGGCCAACATCGTCTTCGCCGACGCGGATCTCGATGCCGCCGCGATTGGCGTGACGACGATGGGCATCTTCAACGGTGCCGCCGGCCAGTCCTGCATCTCGGGCACGCGCATCCTGCTGCAGCGGCCGATCTATGACGAGATGATCGAGCGGATGGTGAAGATCATCACCGCGATCCGCCTCGGCGATCCGATGGACGCCGCCAGCCAGATGGGGCCGATCGCGCTCGACCGGCAGTTCGAGAAGGTGAAGTCCTATCTCGACCTCGGGCGCGAGGAGGGCGGCGAGGTGCTGTGCGGCGGGGAAGCGGGCGAAGCTGTGTTCGGCGCGGGATCGCCGCATGCCGGCGGCTATTTCGTCCGGCCGACGCTGTTCGCCGGCCTCGGCAACCAGGCGCGGACGGTGCGCGAGGAAATCTTCGGCCCGGTCGCCTGCGTGATGCCGTTCGACGATGCGGAGGAGGCGATCGCGATCGCCAATGATTCCAACTACGGCCTCGCCTGCGGCCTGTGGACCAACGACCTCAAGCGCGGCCACCGGATGGCGGCGGCGGTCGAGGCGGGGGCGGTGTGGCTCAACACCTATCGCCGGCTGCACTGGGCGGTCCCGTTCGGCGGCTACAAGGACAGCGGCTATGGCCGCGACAGCGGTATGGAGAGCCTTCGCGGCTACCAGCAGACCAAATCGGTGTGGGTCGATCTGGCCTGATCCGGATAGAAACCTATCGAGCGCTTAGTATAATTTTCCGGCAGTTCGCGATTTCGAATTCTAGAATGAGACCAGCATGAGAGAGCTATTCTGAAATTAAAGCACTGGTTTTTATCGATTTAATGATGGTGCGCCACCATGCCGGACGGCGCGCCATCATTCTTTCCCGCGATATAGACAAGCGATCGGTTGGTGGATAGATTGCGGGTCAATCGGGCGATTCACGTCAGGCCGCGTCCGCGGCACATGGCTCCGCCCCATCGATAGGAGAGCTTGGATGACGGGGGTTGCCGAACATTTCGACCTGCTGATCCGCAACGGTATCGTGGTCGACGGCACCGGACTGCCGCGCCGCCGTCTCGACGTCGGCATCCGCGACGGCAAGATCGCCAAGTTCGCGCATCTCGAAAACGCCACCGCCGACAGCGAGATCGACGCCAAGGGCTGTATCGTCGCCCCCGGCATCGTCGATCCGCACACCCATTATGATCCGCAGATTACCTTCGATCCCTATGCGACCATGTCCTGCTATCACGGCGTCACGACGGTGCTGGCGGGAAATTGCGGCTTTTCGGTCGCGCCGTGCAAGCCCGAGGATCGTGAATATCTGAAGGGCATCTTCGCGCGGGTCGAGGATATGGACCCGATCGCGCTCGCCGCGGTTCGCTGGGACGAGTTCGTCACGTTCGAAGAGTTCATCAAGACCCGCACCGGTCGGCTCGGCGTCAACTTCGCCTGCTATGTCGGCCACTCGAACCTGCGCCGCTGGGTGATGGGCGACGACTCGCATCGCCGCGCCGCGACCGAGGACGAGGTTGCCCAGATGCGCGCGATGCTCGCCGAGGCGCTGGAGGCAGGCGCCGCCGGGCTCTCTTCGTCGGCGGCCGCGGTGCATATGGACATCAATGGCGATCCGGTGCCTTCGCGCCTTGCCGATCGCTCCGAGTTCCTCGCGCTGGCCGACGAACTCGGCAAGTTCGGCAAGGGGTCGATCACCTTCCTGCCGGCAAGCTCGATCGGTGGGCTCGACGACATCGACAAGGATTATCTGATCGAACTCGGTCTGCGGTCGGGCGTGCCGATCATCATCCAGGGGCTGGGCGGGCGCAACAAGGTCGATGCCCCGACGGCGACCTGGGAAGCCTCGGTCAAGTTCCTCGATCGGGCGACGGCGGCCGGAGCACCGGTCTATTCGCTGCTCATCTCGCGCCCGTTCGATCGGCCGGTGATCTTCGGCCCGAACTGTCCGCATTATCCGGCGGTCGCATCGTGGCACAAGATGATGCGCCTGCCCAAGGAAGAGCGCGACGCGCTGCTGCGCGATCCCGTCGCCCGCGACGAGATGCGTGACGCGGTCGAGAAGTATAATCGCGATCCCACCAAGGGCACGATGCTGCCGCCGCCGCTCTGGGTTGCGCTGTTCGTCGATTCGGTCGCCGATCCGAAGAATGCCGCGCTCCAGGGCAAGAGCGTCGCCGACATCGCCAAGGAGGCCGGCAAGGCCCCGGGCGACGTCGTTCTCGACCTGCTGCTCGACGAGGATATGCAGACCGAGTTCCGCTGGCAGACCGAGACCCCGGAGTGGGCCGAGGCGGTCAAGACGGCGCAATATGATCCGCGCATGATCATCGGCGTGTCCGACGGCGGCGCACACCTCGCCAAGGACGACGGTTCGGACTGGAGCTCCTATTTCCTGCGATCGTGGGTGCTCGATCGCGGCGCCTGGTCGCTGGAGGAGGGCATTCGTCAGATCACCCAGATTCCGGCCGCCCTGCTCGGTCTCGTCGATCGCGGCACGCTGCGCGTCACCGGTCCCGCCGACATCATGATCTTCGATCCCGAGACGATCGGCCCGTGGCGCAAGGAGTTTGCCCGCGACCTGCCAGGCAATGTCGGGCGGTTCAAGGCCTGGGGCAAGGGCGTCAAGGCGACGATCGTCAACGGCCAGCCGATCGTGCTGGACGGGGCGCTGACGACCAACCTGCCGGGCACGGTAGTCTCGCCGGCCTGAAGACGCCGGCAGCCGAGGACAATCAGGAGAGGGGTGGACGGATGGACATCCGCAAAGTGACGGCGAATATCGGGGCGGACGTTCACGGGGTGGACCTGTCCCAACCGCTCGACAAGGGCGTAGTGGCGGACATCCGCGCCGCCCTGCTCGAGCATCTGGTGCTGTTCTTCCGCGGGCAGCCGAAGCTGTCGGTCGAGCAGCACGTCCGCTTCGGGCGCTATTTCGGCGAGATCGACCTGCCGCTGTTCCGCACGGCATCGTCTCCCGCGCCCGAGGTGATCGTCCTCGATCAGAAGAATCCGAAGGGCGAGGGCGCCGACAGCTGGCACGCCGACAACACCTATATGCCCGCCCCGCCGATGGGGTCGATCCTGCAGGCGCATCTGTTGCCGTCGATCGGCGGGGATACCTGCTTCGCGAACATGTACGCGGCCTATCAGGCGCTGTCGTCGGGGTTGCGGTCGATGCTCGACGGGCTCAGCGCGATCCACTCGCTGGAACAGATGGCCGAACGAACCAAGCATGTCATGGGCGCGTCGCTGCGCGACAAGGTCGACGAGTGGCCGCCGGTGCTGCACCCGGTCGTCGCGGTCCATCCCGAAACCGGCCGGCGCCTGCTCAACGTCAACGCCAACTGGACGGTGGCGATCGACGGGATGAGCCGGAACGAGAGCGATGCGCTGCTGCGCCTGCTCTACGATCATGTGCGCAGTCCCGAGTTCCAGGTACGGCTGCGCTGGAATAGCGGCGACGTGGCGTTCTGGGACAATCGCGCCGTGCAGCATTATGCGGTCGCCGACTATCGCGAGCGCCGCATGATGCAGCGGGTGACGATCGCCGGCACGCGCATCCAGGGCATCGCCGATGCCGAGCGCCCGGATGCTCAGCGCCCGGACGTCCAAGGCAGCGTCGACCGCGCAACCGCGCGCGCGCAGTAACCATAGCGGAGAGCATCATGGACGAGACCGCAGATCCCGACATCAACAAGAAGGCCCGTTTCACCCATCTCGACGACTTCAAATGGCAGGAGGTCCGCCGCCAGCAGCAGGGTGACCGCACCGCCTCGGTCCGCGAGAAGTGGATGGAGTTCTCGGACAAATATCTCTCGCTCTACGCCGAATGGGACCCGGGCATGGTCGTCCGCCCGCACGGCCACAACAGCCATCATGTCGTCTTCGTCATCGACGGCGACATGATGTGCGGCGACATCCACTGTCCCGCGGGCACGCACATCGCGCTGGACCGGGGTGACACCTTCGGCCCGTTCGTCGCAGGTCCCAACGGCGTCAAGCTGTTCGAGGTGATGATGGGCGACCCGCGCTCCTTCCCCGCGAACCGCGACGATTATGAGAAGCTGCTCGCCGACAAGGGCATCGTCCCGCTCCCCAATCCGCCGATCGACATGCCGGACTGGCTCAAGGATACAAGGAACAACTGAGGTGAGCGTAGCGACCGGTGCCATCGATACGACCCGGGCGCTCGACCCGATCCTGTGCGAAGTCGTCAAGAACAGCCTGATGCTGGTCGCGCAGGAGGCCGGCATCCGGGCCGCCCGCAGCGCGGGATCGACCTTCGTCGCGGCCTCGGCTGAGATCGCCTGCACCCTCTATGACGCGCAGGCGCGGCTGATCGCGCAGACCGAGGTGGGCATCATGCACTCGGCCGCGCTGCGCGCCATGCTGCAGGCCGTGCTGCGCGATCATCCGCCCGAGACCCTCGTCGAGGGCGATGTGCTGATCGTCAACGATCCCTTCGCCGGCGGCGTCCATCCCACCGACGTCGGCGCCTTCCGCCCGGTGTTCCACGACGGCAAGCCTGCCTTCTACTGCGGGCTGATGATGATCGTGTCCGACCTCGGCGGCATGTCCTCGGGCGGGTTGCCCGCCAATGCCAGCGAGTGCTTTCACGAGGGACTGACCATCCCGCCGACCAAGCTCTACCGTGCGGGCAAGCTTGACGAGGCGGTGACCCGGCTGATCTGCTCGAACAGCCGGACCCCGGCCAAGCTGATGAGCGACATCAACGCGCTGGCGGCGGGCGGCAACGTCGCGGCGCTGCGGCTGGCCGAGATGGTCGGCAAGTTCGGTTACGGGCCGCTCGGCGAGATGATCGACGAACTGCTCGACTATTCGGAGCGGCTGGTGCGCCAGGGCTTCGCCGACATGCCCGACGGCGTCTATTCCGGCAGCTTCACGGTCGAGAATGACGGCATCATCCCCGATCGCGACTATCCGGTCCATGTCCGGATCGAGATCGACGGGACCGAATGCCGGCTCGACTTCACCGGCAGTGCGAAGCAGGCGACGGGGGCGATCAACTCGACCGCGTCGCAGACCCTATCGTGCATCAACTATGCGCTGCGCTGCCATCTCGATCCGACCATCCCGATGAACGAGGGCTTCTATCGTCCGATCGAGGTGCTGATGCCGCAAGGCACGGTGGTAAACTGTTCCTACCCGTCCGCCTGCAACATCCGGCTGGCGACGGGACAAGCGGTGATCGACGCGGTGCTGCAGGCGCTGTCGGTGATCGACGAGACCAGGACGATGGCGCCGGGCGCCACGGTCCACACCCTCAACATCCAGGGCGCGACCCCGGACGGCACTGGTCTGTGGAGCATGCTCGACGTCTGCTTCGGCTCGTGCGGCGCGCGGTACGGCGAGGACGGTGGCGACGGCCTGCCGCTGCTGTTCCACGGCCAGGCCGGCTATGAGCGGAATCTCGAAGGCTATGAGTGGGGCCACCCGGTCCGCTACCGCTGCTACCGGCTCGCGCCCGACACCGGCGGTCCCGGCCGCTGGCGGGGCGGGGCGGGGCTCGTCAAGGAGATCGAGTTCCAGACCGACGTGGTGATCACCGCGCGGGCGACCGACCGCTTCGACCGTCCGCCGCCCGGCCTCGACGGCGGGATGGCCGGCAGCGGCGCGGCCTGGATCGTCAACCAGGGAAGCGCGGGCGAATATTCGCTGCCGGGCAAGATCACCAACCATCGGCTGAAGGCGGGCGACGTGCTGACCATCATGTGCCCCGGCGGCGGCGGACTGGGCGACCCGCGCGAGCGCGATCCGGCGCTGGTGCTCGCCGACCTCGAAGAAGGGATCGTCTCGGTCGAGGCGGCAAGGGAGATTTACGGGGTCGTGCTCAACGCGGATGGTACCGACATCGATGTGGCGGCGACCGAGGAGCGGCGCCGTGGTTGAGGCATCCAGCTATTTCGTCGGCGTCGACGTCGGCGGCACCTTCACCGATCTCGTCATCGTGTGCAGCCAGACCGGCACGGTGCGCAACGTCAAGACGCTGACCACCCCGAACGATCCGGTGCAGGGCGTGATGACCGCGGTGCGCGACGCGCTGGCGCTGGTCGGGGCGACCGGCGCCCAGCTCGACCGGGTCGTCCATGCGACGACCCTGCCGACCAATCTCGTCCTCGAGCGCAAGGGCGCCAAGGTCGGCTTCGTCACCACCCTCGGCTTCGGCGACATGTTCCGGATCAGCAAGCAGAAGCCGATCGGATCGAACCGCTACGACCTGAGCTATCGCCGGCCCGAGCCGCTCGTAGCACGCGGCATGGTCGCCGAGATCGACGAGCGTATCGACCATCTCGGTCATGTCGTCACGCCGCTCGACGCCGCCGACGCCGAGACGCGGATCGCCGCGCTCGCCGCCAAGGGGCCGGAGGCGGTCGCGATCTGCCTGCTGCACGGCTATGCCAATCCCGATCATGAGCGGCGCGTGGCCGAGATCGCCCGCCGCCACATGCCCGGCGCCTATGTCTGCATCTCGTCCGACATCTGGCCCGAATATCAGGAATATGAGCGGGCCTCGACCGCGGTGCTGTCGGCCTATATCGGCCCGACCTTCTCGGGCTATGTCAACGAGCTGGAGCAGGAGCTGCGCAAGCTCGGCTATGCCCGGCCGCTCCAGATCATGCAGTCGAGCGGCGGGGTGATGACCGCCGCCGCGGCCGCGCAGAAGGCCGCCTACATGATCGAGAGCGGCCCGGCCGCCGGCATCATGGCCGCCGCCGAGCTCGGCCGCGTCTGCGGCTTCGACAACCTCATCTCGTTCGACATGGGCGGGACCACCGCCAAGGCCGGCGTCGTCCAGAACGGCCAGCCGCGTATCACCAACGACTTCCGGGTCGGCGGCAAGGCGAGCGCCGGCGGCCGCGATGCGGGCGAGCCGATCAAGGTGCCGGTGATCGACCTGGCCGAAGTCGGCGCGGGCGGCGGCAGCATCGCCTGGGTCGATCGCGGCGGCTTCCTCCAGCTCGGCCCGGAAAGCGCCAGCTCGGAGCCGGGCCCGGCCTGCTACGGCTTCGGCGGCACCGGCATGACGGTGACCGACGCCAATCTGCTGCTCGGCTATCTCGACCCCGATTATTTCCTCGGCGGCACGATGAAGATCCATCCCGAGCGCAGCCGCGCGGCGGCGGATGCGCTGGCGGCGAAGCTCGGCATCGAGGCGACCGAGGTGGCGCGCGGCATCCACATGCTGGCCAACACCAACATGGCCTCGGCGATCCGCATCGTCACGCTTCAGCGGGGCATCGATCCGCGCGAATATGTGCTGACCGCCTCGGGCGGCGCCGGCCCGCTCCACGTCGTCGGCGTGGCCGAGCATTTCGGCATCCCGACCGTGATCATCCCGCCGTCGCCGGGGGTCCGTTCGGCCTTCGGCCTGCTCGTCGCCGACATGGCCTATGACCAGATCACCATGGCCGCCGACGTCTCGCGCGGCGATTTTGCTGCGCTCGACGCACAACTCGCCCAGCTCGAGGCTGAGGGACGCGACCAGCTTCGCCGCGACGGGTTCGAGGACGGGATCGTCGTCGAGCGGGCGGTGTCGATCCGCTTCGAGAGCCAGGTGCTCGACCTCACCATTCCGATCCCGGACGGGCCGATCGATGCCGCCGTCATCGCCGCCGCCGAGACCAGCTTCCGCGAGCTCTACGCTGCGACCGCCGGGCTGCGGCCGACCGATCGCTGCACGCTGGTCCACTGCAAGGTCCGGGTCGTCGCCCATGTCCGCAAGCCCGAGCAGGCGGCGCACGCCCCCCGGCCCGGCGATGCCGAGCAGGCCGTGAAGCGGCTGCGGCCCGCCTATTTCACCGCGGCCGGCGGCTTCGTCGACACCAAGGTCTATGATCGTGCACGGCTCAGCCCGGGCGATGCCTTCGCGGGGCCGGCGATCATCGAAGAACCCGAGTCCACCACGATCTGCCCGCCCGGCTATGTCGTCGAGGTCGATCGCCACCTGAATCTCGTGATCGAGCGCCACCGCCTCGAGGATCGGGCATCGATCGGGGAGAAGCTCGTCACATGTCTCTGAACGGACTTTCCGTCCTCGTCACCGGCGCGGCGCAGGGCGTCGGCCGTGGCATCGCCCTTGCCGCTGCGGCCGAGGGCGCCGCCGTCGCGGTCACCGCGCGGCGGATCGAAACCGCCCAGGCGGTCGCCGACGAGATCGGCGCGCGCGGCGGGCGGGCCTTGGCGCTGACCTGCGACGTCGGCGACCGGGCCAGCGTGGAGTCCGCGATCGCCGGGACGATCGCCGCCTTCGGCGGGCTCGACGGGCTGGTCCACAACGCGGTCAGCGGCTTTTCGAGCGTGCCGGTCGCGATCGAGGACGTGCCGCAGGACAATTGGGACGATCAGATGCGGGTCAGCTTCCGGGGCACGCTCTACTGCGCCCAGGCGGCCTTCCCGGCGCTGCGCGACAGCCGCGGCAGCCTGGTCGTGCTGACCTCGAACGCGGGGATCGAGGGCAATCCCTCGCTCGCCCCTTATTCGGCGATGAAGGGCGCGCAGCGCGGCTTCGTCAAGAGCCTGGCCCGCGAATGGGGGCCGATGGGTATCAGGGTCAACGGTATCGCCCCGGTCGCGCTGACCCCGGCGATGGACAAATTCTTCGCGCTGCACCCGCATATGGTGCCGGTGATCTCCAACCGGGCGGCGCTCGGCCGCATCGGCGATTGCGAAAGCGACATCGGATCGGGGGTCGCCTTCCTGCTCGGCGCGCAGAGCCGGTTCGTCAGCGGCCAGACGCTGATCCTCACGGGCGGAGCCTATATGCTATGAGCGGGGACAAGCGGCGGGCGATCGTGGCGGGCGAGGGCGACCTGGTGCATTCGGTCGCGGCGGCGATCGAGGCGGCGGGCTTCGCGGTCGATCGGGCCGGCTACGACCTGTCCGGGTCGGGCGCGGCGGGGGCGACCGACCTGATCGTCGCCTTGCCGATCACCGATGTTCGCACCACGGATTTCGCCGGCCTTGCCGAAGATGCGTGGATCGACCTGGCCGAACGGCCGATGGACGACGTCCGGCTACTGCTGGCGACGGCGTCCGGGCGGCTGCGCGAGCCGGGCGGCGCGGTGCTGATCGTCCTGCCCAATATCGGCATGGTCGGTTTGGCGGGGACGGCGGCGCAGACGATGGCGGCGGAGGGCATCCGGACGATGGCCAAGGCCGTCGCCAAGGCATGGCGCGCCCGTGGCGTCTGCGTCAATTGCGCCATCCTGTCCACCGCGCAGCTGGCTACCGCCGACGCCGATGTGGCGGGCGAGATCGCCGGCATCGCCGCCGCGACCGCCGGGGCGGGCTTCGGCGCCACCGGCAACAGCATATTGATCGACGGCGAGCAGGCATCGGTCTGAAGGAAGGAGACGGGGCAATGGCGCAGATCGACAGCTTCGACGGGGACCGTTTCGATGCCTATGTCGCCAGCCCGGTGACCGAGGGACCTGCGCCGGGCATCGTCGTCATCCAGGAGATCCGCGGCGTCAACGAGGACATAAGGGGCATCTGCGACCGGTTGGCGCGACAGGGCTATCTGGCGATCGCCCCCGACATGCTGTGGCGGCAGGAACGCAACGCCGTGTTCGATCCCGACACCCCGGCCGGCTGGGACAAGGCGATGTCGCTGCACCAAGGCTTCGACGAGGACAAGGCGGTGCGCGACATCGGCTCCGCGGTCGAGTGGCTGCGCGCCCAGCCGGGCTGTTCGGGCAAGGTCGGGGTGATCGGCTATTGCCTGGGCGGCAAGCTGGCCTTCCTGTCGGCGGCGCATGGCGGCGCCGATGCGGCGATCGCTTATTATGGGATCGGCATCGAACATGTGCTCGATGCGATCGACGCCGATTTCGCGCCGACCATGCTGCATGTCGCCGAGCTCGACCGCTTCGTCCCGGCCGAGGCGCAGGCGGCGCTGGTCGAGCGCGCCCGCACGACCCCGGCGCTGACCGTGCATGTCTATGCCGATGCGCACCACGCCTTCGCGCGATCGGAGGGCGTCCATTTCCATGCCGCCGCCGCCGCCGCCGCGCAGGCGCGGACCGAGGGTTTTCTACAGCACCATCTGCGCGACTAGAGCGCGGACCGAGGAGAGAAGAATGGCGATCGTAGTGGACGCACACCAGCCGGAAGGACGGCGGTTGCGCGGCTTCCTCGCCGAAGCCCCCACGGCGATGGGCCGGGCGAGGGCGTTCCTCGCCCTGCTGCTCGTGCTCGTGCCGCCGGTCTTCACCGCGATGATGGGAACGCCCGTCGTGCCGATCATCCCCGCCGTGGCCAGGCATTTCGGCGGTGGCGAATCGGGGGCGTTCGCCGCGCAGATGATGGTGACCATCCCCTGCATCGGGGTGATCATCGGCGGGCCGATCGCCGGCTGGCTGATCGAGCGGATCGGCATCCGCATGGTGATCGTCGGCAGCGCGCTGCTGATGGGCGTAGCGGGAATGGCGGGTGCCTTCGCGCATGGCATCGAACTGTTCCTGTTCACCCGCCTGCTGGTCGGCTTCGGCGCGGCGGGCGGCTATACCGCGCTGCTCACCCTCGCGGGCCTGCTGTTCCAGGGGCGGATCCTCGCTCGCATCCTCGGCTATCAGGCGTCGGTCGCGGCGGTCGTCTCGATGGGATCGATCATGATCTCGGGATATATCGCCGAACATATCGAATGGCGCTGGTCCTACGGCCTCTATGCGACCCTATTGCTGTTCGTGCCGATCGCGCTGCTCGGGCGCTGGCCCGACCAGCCCGTCTCGCTCCATGCCCGTGCGGCGGGGGCCGGGGCGTTCGGCCGTATCTGGCCGATCCTGCTTATCATGATTCCGATCTACGCCGCCGCCTTCATGTCGGTGGTGCAGGGCTCCTTCATGATGACCGCCAACGGCATTACCCGGCCGACGCTCCAGTCGACCCTGATCTCCATCTCGACGATCCTGTTCACGATAAGCTCGTGGAACTACGGGCGGCTGCGGACGTGGATATCGGGGCCGATGACCTTCGTACTGGCGCTGCTACTGCTCGGCGGCGGCATCGTCCTGATGGGCGGCATCCCCACCATCTGGGCGATGGCCCTGTCCTGTGCGATGATGGGCGCCGGCGCCGGGATCGCCACGCCCTATCTCTCGCAGCAGATCCTCGAGCGGGTCACCCCGGAGCAGCGGGGCCGCGCCGTCGGCTTCATTGCGCCGGCGCATTATCTGGGCGAGTTCGCCAACCCGTTCATCATGCACCCGCTGCGGATAATGATGGGCATCCACACCGCTTTCATCCTGTTCGGCTCGCTGATCGTGCTGGGGGCGCTGTTCGCCTTCCGCGCCGACAGGAAGCCGCCCCGGGGCGATCGCGAACCCGCCGTTGCGGCATAGGCGCGCCATGATCGACCTGAAGGGACAACTCCACGTCGTCGCCGGCGCGGGCGGGGGCGGGATCGGTACGGCGGCCGGCGTCCTGCTGGCCCAGGCCGGCGCGACGGTGCTGGCGATAGACAAGACCGATATCGGCTGCGCGAGCGCGGCCGAGGCGCTCGGGGCGCATGGCGCGCACCACCGGATCGTCCAGGCCGATCTCGCCGACGAACAGGCGCTGAGGGCGGCGCTGGAGAGTGCGGCGGCCGAGGCGGGCCCGCTGCGCGGGCTGGTCAACGTCGTCGGCGGCATCACCAGCCAGGACCTGATCGCGCCGCTGCTCGGCGAGGACGCGATGACGGCGTTCGACCGGCTGATGCGGTTCAACACCGTGCCGACCCTGGCCGCCTCGCGCGCCGTCGCGCGCGCGATGGTCGCGCACCGCCAGGGCGGCAGCATCGTCAATATCGCCTCGGCCGCCGGTATCGTCGGCATGCCCTATGGCGCGGGCTATGGCGCCGCCAAGGCGGCGCTCATCAACCTCACGCGGACGATGGCGGTCGAATGGGGCGGGGCGGGGATCCGGGTCAATGCGATCGCTCCGGGCAGCATCGCTACCGCCAAGATCGGGCGGGAACGCTTCGACGGCGGCACCGACGAGAAGGATCGCGCGGCGAAGGCGGTGGTGCCGCTCGGCCGGCGCGGCCTGCCCGGGGACATCGCCGGAGTGGTGCTGTTCCTGCTGTCCGATCTCGCCGCCTATGTGTCGGGACAGACGATCGCGGTCGATGGCGGCATGCTGGCGCGGCCGCCCTATAACGATGCGGACGGCCTGCCGGTGTTCATGACGGATCCCGCGCTGCGCGAGCGGCTGCTGGGGGACTGATCGCCGTGTCGGCGTCGGGCAGCCGGTAAGCCCGCCGCGCGGTTCCCGAGAACAGCGCCGTCCGTTCGTCCGTCGACCAGCGGGCGCTGATCCGCTTGAAGGCGTTCCACAGGCGGACATAGCTGCACGTCGCCGAGTCCACCGGAAAATTGCTCTCGAACATGCAGCGTTCGGCGCCGAACAGCTCGACACAGGTCTCGACCACCGGGCGCCAGGCCTCGACGAGCTCGGCGACGCTCGCGGGCGGCTCGCGCATGTGGAGCGGCGAGCCGCCGAAGGGCATGCCCAGGCCGCCGATCTTGACCAGCGCGTTGGGCCGCGCCGCCAGCTTGCCCATGCCGTCGCGCCAGGCGGCGAAGGTCTCGGCCGGGCGGGTGCCATGGCCGCCGATGCCGAGCAGCCCGCCGACATGGTCCAGGATGATCGCCGTGTCGGGGAAGGCGGCGGCAAGATTGGCGAGCTCGCCAATCTGCGGATGGAAGATCCACGCGTCGAACGAGAGGCCCAGCGGCGCGAGCCGGGCGAAGCCTGCCCGAAAGCCCGTGTCGGCGAGCAGGCCGGGCGACGGACGGCGCGGCCAGGCCTCGAACACCGGATCGCCGTCCCAGTTTGCCGAATGGCGGATGCCGCGGAAGCGGCCGTTGCCGGCAGCGGCGTGGGCTTCGAGCACGGGCGTCACCGCGTCGCCGAGCCGCAGGTCGGCATGGCCGACGATTCCCGCGCACAGGCCGGGCGAAGCGCCCTCGGCCGAAGCCAGGAAGAACGCGGTTTCGCCGACGGGGCGCAAGCTCGCGGGTCCGTCCTCGCGGTAATGGGCATGGCATTCGATCGCGACGGTCTGGACGATCCGGTGGCCCGCGCCGAGATCGGCCAGCAGGTCGGGTGCGTGATAGAAGCGGCCGCCCTTGGGGCCCAGTGCGGCGATGCCGTCCCACAGATGGTGGTGCGGATCGACGATCGCCAGACCGGGCTCAATCGCGACGTCGTCGTCGCCGGTGATCGGGCGCATCTCCCCGCTTACCGTACCAGGCCCTTGCCGGTGATGTGGGGCAGATCGAACGGGGTCACCACCCCGGGGCGCGCCGCGCAGACGACGGGGATGGCGTTGACGATGCGCAGCGCGGTCGCAAGCGTGCCGGGGATGGTCGGGTCCGCATAGCCGGGATTGCCGATCTCCATCGTCCAGTCGGGGTCGCCCTTGATCTGGACCCGATAGCCGCCGCCCATGCCGATCGGGCCTTTCGGCCAGTGCGGGGCATCCTCGACCCGCAGCCGGGTAACGTGCTCCACCACCACCACCGCCCTGTCGCCGACCATGCCGCGCACCTCGAAGCGGATGCCGGCCGATGTCCCCTTCTCGATCGTGCCCGCGGGAATGGTGAAGGTCTCGGGGGCGGGGTGGAGTTCGTGAAACTCCTCGGTCCGATCGAGTTTGATGCCGAGCTGCTCCGCGATGAGCCGCACCACCGATCCCCACATGATGTCGAGCACGCCGGGCTGCGCGATCGGCGGTACCAGGTCGATCGACTTTCCGAAGCCGAACTTCCCGGTGATCGCATCGGGCTTGTCCCAGATGCCGTAGCTCATCACTTCGCTGACCCGAATGCTGTCTATCCGGCGGGTCACGCCCGACAGGGTGAGTGGCAGGATGTCGTGCATGAAGCCGGGATCGAGGCCCGAGGTGAAGCAGGTCGTACCCCCTTCGCGGCAGGCATCCTCCAGGCGGCGGACGATGTCCCGATCGGCGCTGCCGGGGTGGACCAGGGGGATGATGGCGGTCGACACGATGTTGATGCCGGCGCGCAGCAGCGTGCACATCTGGTCTGCCGCGCCGGACTGGCGGTCGCCCGTGGTCACTCCCTCGCGCCCCGACGTTCCGGCCGAGCAGAAGGACACGCAGTCGGGCTTCAGCGCGATCAGCGCGGCGCCGTCATCGGTGGCGATGATGCCGGTCGGCGTGTCGAGACCGCAGATCTCCGCGGCATCCTTGCCGACCTTGGCGGGATCGCTGACGACCAGCCCGACCAGCTCCAGCGCTGGATGGCTGATGATCGATCGCAGCGCGTTCTTGCCGACATTGCCCGTGGCCCACTGGCCGACCCGAATTGCCATTGCCCTTCTCCCGTCCAGGAATTTGAAAAGGGCGCCGATCGACGACGCCCTCCCCAAACCGGAAACCGCCCAGCTGTTGGCCTGGACGGCTCCCGGTCCCCCGTTCTCTTAGAAGCTGACCTTGAGATCGAGGCCGTAGCGCCGCGGCGGCGCGTAGCTGTTGATCGCGAAGCCCAGCGCACCGAAGTCGATGCCCGAGATGATGTTGTGCTTGTTGAAGATGTTGTCGACATAGGCCGACAGGTCGACCTTCGTGCCGCCCATCGGGATCTCCGTCAGGCCGACGCGTCCGTCCACGCGGCGGTTCGCACCCGAGCGGATTTTCCGGTAGAGCGGGTTCCCCGAGAACTGGTTCGCGTGGAAGAAGCGGTTGCTCATGTAGGAGTAGGCGAGCCGGGCGAGCGGCCGGCCGAAACCGATATCCTCGCCCTCATATTGCGCGCTCGCATTGCCGGTCCACTTAGGCACATAGGGGAACTCGCTCTGGTCGGCGGCATTGAAGAAGGTCCCCGGTGCCGCCGGATTGGGAGCGATGAACACCTTATACTTCGCGTCGACATAGCCGAGGCTGCTGGACAGGGTCAGGCCCGTGACCGGAACCGCCTGAAGCTCGGCTTCGAAGCCACTGAAACGGGCCTTCGCGTTGGAGGTAAAGCCGCCGCTGTTGCCGCCGGTGGTGGTGACGAACTGGGTGATCTGCAGGTTGCTATAGTCGGTGTTGAAGACCGCAGCGTTCCAGCGGAGGCGACGATCGAACAACTCGGTCTTGATACCGCCTTCGACGGTCTTCGCTTTTTCCGGCAGGAAGACGAAGTTCTGCGTCGCCGAGGCGCGGGTATTGAAGCCGCCCGAGCGATAGCCGGTGCCGTAGCGGACATAGCTCATCACGCCGTCGGTGAACTGGTAGGAGACGATCGCGTTGAACGAGGTATTGTTGAAGGTGTTGTTGCCCCTGCGGGCGACAGAGCGGATCTGGTTAACTTCCTTCTTGTCCTTGGTATAGCGGACGCCGGCTGTCAGCTCGAGCTTGTCGTCGAGCGCTGCCGGGCGATAGCTGGCCTGGCCGAAGGCAGCGTAGGATTTCGCCTTGAAATCGAACTGCAGCACCGACGAGGTGTTGGTCGCCAGCGTCGGCGAGGAGACGAAGGTCGAACGCGACG
Organism: Sphingomonas sp. Root720; assembly: GCF_001428605.1. Lineage (GTDB taxonomy): Bacteria > Pseudomonadota > Alphaproteobacteria > Sphingomonadales > Sphingomonadaceae > Rhizorhabdus. The sequence continues at coordinate 686,329 of NZ_LMID01000010.1, read as the reverse complement.
GGTTGGTCGTCGAGCCGTCTTCCTTGAAGTAATAGAGGCCAGCGACATATTTGAACTGGCCGGTGTCGCCGAGGATCTGGAATTCCTGCGACACCTGGTCGGTTTCCTCGACCTTGTCGACGCTGAGGAAGGGGTTGACCTCCTGGATGCCGGCGGTCGTCGGGCCGAAGACGCCCGGCGGTCCATAGAAGCTGCCCAGCGGATCGCCGCGATAGGAGCGGAAGCCGGTGATCGACTTGAAGCGGATCGCATCGGACACGCCATATTCGAGCGTGAGGCCGTGGCCCCAGACCTTCACATGCTGCCGTTCGTTGACGAAGGTGCCGAGCGTGCCTTTATACTTCTCGCTGACATTGTTCAGGAAGCGATCGCCATTGGTGGCGTTCGTATAATAGGCGCGGACATTGGCCGACAGGAAGCGTGGCTGCTGCGCCATCGGCAGGCCCTGCAGGTCGTTATAGTCGAAGATGTAGGTGGCGCTGAAGTCGCCCCATTCGCCCTTCACCTTCGCCCATACCGCGTCGCTGTTGAGAGCGCCCGGCGACGAAGCCTTGCTCGGCGCGAACGGATTGTTGGTATAGCCGTTATGCTGGAGGTGCTGGTAGGACAGCGTCGCGGCGATTCCGCTTCCGCCCAGTTCGCCGGTGTCGAAGCGGACCGCCGCCTGGCGGTCGCTGTAGTTGCCGACGCCGAGCTTCACGGCGCCGCCCATCTCCCTCGACGGATCCTTTGTGGTCATGCTGATCGCGCCGCCGGTCGTGTTGCGGCCGAACAGCGTACCCTGCGGCCCGCGCAGCACCTCGACCCGCTGCAGGTCGACCAGCGCGAAGTTGGCCGCGTTGCTGCGGCCGACATAGATGCCGTCGATATAGATGCCGACCGGCGAGTCCACCGTCAGCAGCGGCTCCTGGGTGCCGATGCCGCGGATGAAGGCGGTGTTGCCGCCCAGGAAGCCCGACTGCTGCTGGATCGAGACGTTCGGCACCATCGTGGTGATCCGGTCGATCTGGGTGACGTTGGCGCGTTCGAGCATCTTCTCGGACACCGCCGACACCGACACCGGGGTCGTCTGCAGATTCTCCGCCTGACGGCGGGCCGTCACGACGATTTCCTCAAGGCCCTGGCGCTGGTTGTCCGCCCCCTGATCGGGCACGGCCTGCGCCAATGCGCCGCTCGCCAACGCGGTCAGCGAAGCGCCGGCCAAAATGCTCCACACTGCTTTGCGTGTCATTCTTCCACCCCTCTCCCAAGGACGATCTGTTTTGTTCACCAAGTGATTGCTTGTTATTCAAAACAAGTCAAGACGCCGGTGTAGATAAGGATAAAAATGCCCGATCGTTTCACGTTTCAACGTTGATAGAGCGATCGCTTGGTTCTTGCGGCGCTATCCCGCCGAAATCCACGTCTCCCGATCACGCGGCGGCCTTCGCCGCCCGGTAGGCCGGTATGACATGCTGGCCGATCAGCCGGATCGTTTCCATGATGTCGTCATGGGCAATTCCGCCCATCTGGAAAAGAAACAATATTTCGTCCGCTCCGGCCTCGGCGAGGCGGTGGACATGGCGCAGGCAGTCGTCGACATCGCCATAGGCGTCGTCGGCTATGTCGTGGATCGTCTCGCGCGGCGACGACTCGATCTTTTCGTCCGAGATATAGGCAACGACATTGGCCTTGCGCTCGGCCAGGGCGGCGGCGTTCTCGTCGGCGCTCAGGTCCTCGGCGCTGGGACGCGGGCCCCCCTGATACCAGTGCGCCAGCGACTCGACGAAGAAGCGCTGGCCGCGCAGGCCGACGCGCCGGGCGCGCTCGCGATCGTTCAGCACGATCGTGGGGCACAGCGCGGCGAGATGCTCGATCGGGCGGAAGCCGACCTGCTCGGCCGGATCGCGCCGTGCATAGGCCTCGCGATAGATCGCGCTCTTGCGCGTCACCTCGGCCGGACCGCTGAAGGCCAGCACCAGCGCGCCGATCCCGCGCTGCCCGGCGGTCAGCAGGGCATCGTCCTTCGTGCAGGCCATGTAGATCGGCGGATGCGGCGTCTGCCACGGCTTGGGATGAATCTCGCGCGGCGGGATCTTCACATAGGTGCCGTCATGCGACACCACCTCCTCGGTCATGATCCGGGGGATCAGGTACATCGACTCGGTGATCATCGGCGGAAGATCGGCCAGCTCATAGCCGAAGGTCCCGGCTTCCTGCTGCGTGCCGCCCTTGCCCATGCCGAAATGGACCCGGCCGCGGGACAATATGTCGAGTGTCGCGATGCGCTCCGCGACCTTGACCGGATGGTTCATCGCCGGCGGCAGGCAGACCACGCCATGGCCGATGCCGAGCCGGGTCGTCCTGCCTGCCAGATAGGCCAGGAAGGTCTCGGGCGCCGACATATGGGCATATTGGGTGAGCGCGGTGTGCTCGACCGCCCAGACGGTGTCGAAGCCGAGCTGCTCGGCGAGCAGCGCCTGCTCGACGATCTCGTGGAAGACCCGCGCCTCGTTCTCGCGCGACGTGTCCACCATCTGCGCCTCGTAGATGATCGAGAATTTCATGCCGTCGGTTCCTGCCTGCTCGTCTGGATGTGCCCTTGTCACCACGCCGGGCCGCCGCCGCGTCGTCCAGTTGGACGATGACCGCGCTACGGCGGCGGGCGACGGTGATGCCGGTCGGACGGAGGAGGCGGAATGTTTGCGGGCAAGGCGATGATCGTGACCGGATCGGGGTCGGGGATCGGCGCCGCGACGGCACGGCGGCTGGCGTGCGAGGGCGCGGCCGTGCTGCTCGCCGACATCGACGTCGGCCGGGCGGAGGCGGTGGCCGCGCGCATTCGTGCCGAGCGCGGCCGCGCGCTCGCGATGCGCTGCGACGTTGCGAGCGCAGAGGACAACGAGATGGTCGCCGCCGCCTGCGCGGGCGAGTTCGGCGGGATCGACGGCGTCTATCTGAATGCGGGGATGCTCGGCCCGGCCGAGTCCTTCGACGCGATCGACATGGCGCGGTTCGATCCGCTCGTCGGGGTCAATCTTCGTGGTCCGCTGAACGGCATGGCGACCGCGCTGCGCCATGTGCGGCCAGGCGGCGCCGTCGTCGTCACCGCCTCGCTGGCGGCGGTAATGGGGTTGCCGAGCGGGCCGATCTACGCCGCGACCAAGCACGCGGTGCTCGGGCTGGTCCGCTCGGCGGCGCCCGCTTTCGCCGCGCGGGGATTGCGGGTCAACGCGATCTGCCCCGGCCGGGTCGACACGCCGATGATCGGGGTGACCGACGAAGCGCCGCTGGTGTCGCCGGAGGAACTGGCGGTGCTCCCCGTCGGCGGGCCGCTCGATCCGCAGCATATCGCCGAGATCGCGTTGTTCCTATTGTCCCGCGCGGCGGCGGCGATCAACGGACAGGCGATCGTCGCCGATGTCGGCATGAGCGCCGCGATCGGCGCCGGTCGCTAGAAGCTCGGACGGAATCAGCTTCCGGACAAGCGTGGCCAGCTCGGCCTGGCGCGTCGTCCCCGTCTTGGCGAAGATCGCGCGGAGATGCGCACGCACCGTATTGTAGGAGACGCGCAGCCGTGTCGCGGCGGCGCGCGGCGTCTCGCCATTGGCCATCGCCGCCGCCACCGACGCCTCGGCGAGGGTGAGCGGCAGCACCGCGCGCAGCGTGGCGGCGTCGAATCCGACCCGGCGCGACGGATCGCGCACCCGCAGCAGCAGCAGGTCGCGGTCGGTCGTCCAGACGGGCATCGCCGGACGGATCGGTCGCACCGCGACGGCGATCGGTCGATCCTCGCCACCCCCGTCGACCAGGAGGTTGCAGCCGCGGTCGTCCGTTCCGATCGGTCCCGCGTCGAGATAGGCGCCGAGCTGGCGGTCGGCGGCGGCGGTCGACAGGCGCAGCCGGGTGTTGGGCGCGCTCAGGCCCGCGCGTCGGGCGATCAGCGCCTCGGCGATCCCGTCGCTGACCATCACTCTGCGGTCGCGGTCGATCACCAGCGTGCCCTGTCCGCTCGCCGCCAGCGCGTCGCGCAGGATCGCGCATTCGGCATCCTTGTGCATCGTCAGCGCCAGGCCGCGCAACGCGATCGCCAGATGCGGCACCATCGCCTCCATTCGTGCCCGCTCGCGCCCGCCGAAGTCGTCGAGGCCGAGCAGCCGCGCGACCCGGACGCGCGCCACCAGCCCGGGCAGCGGCGCGATGTCGACGCCCAATATCTGGCTGCCCACCGTCTGCGACAGGTAGGAACGGATCGCGCGGATGTCGCTGGCCGCGCGGCGGCTCAGGAATTCGCCGAAGGAGACGACCCGCGTCTGGGGCAGGCCGACGAAGGGATCGGTCGCGAAATGGCGGTCGACATAGAGCGCCGCGCGCTGCCGGTCGCTGCCCGGTGACAATATCTCGCGCGGCCGGTCGTCGCCGGCCCGGGTCAAGAGCAGGATCGCCCGGCTCGCCCCCAGATGGTCGGCGAAGGCCAGCAGGAAGCGGTTCCACGCCGCGACGTCGTTGATACCGCCGTACAGCGTCTCGAGAAGCGCCGCGGGCGGCGTCTCGTCCCTTGCAGCCATGTCCTCTCCTCCTCCGGCCGAGTCGGATTTTCGCGCAGCTTATCAAGCGAATGTCCGGTCGACAATCGAGCCGCGATTTTCGCGCCGTAGCGCCTGATAATTTGGATGGAGCCTCCGGACGATGTTGACAACCAAGCGATCGCTTAGCAAACGGATGGCAGAGGAGAGAGACATGCCGAAAGCGTTCGACAAACGAATGTCGATCGATGACATCATCGACCGCCTGTCCGATGGGATGACGATCGGGATCGGCGGCTGGGCGACCCGCCGCAAGCCGATGGCGCTGGTCCGGGCGCTCGCCCGGTCGAAAGTCAGGGACCTGACCGTAGTGTCCTATGGCGGGCCCGATGTCGGCCTGCTCGCCGCGAGCGGAAAGATCGCGAAGCTGGTCTTCGCCTTCGTCTCGCTCGACCACATCCCAATCGAACCGCATTTCAAGAAGGCGCGCCAGTCGGGCCTGAAGGTGTGGGAAATGGATGAGGGGATGCTGCATTGGGGCCTGCGTGCCGCCGGCATGCAGCTGCCCTTCCTGCCGACCCGCTGCGGCATCGCAACCTCGGTCGCCGAGCGGCCCGAGCTCCGCATGGTGAAGAGCCCCTATGACGATGGCGAGGAGCTGATCGCGATGCCGGCGATCCAGCTCGACGCCGCGCTGCTGCACGTCCACCGTTCGGACGAGATCGGCAACGTGCTGACCCTTTCGCCCGATCCTTTCTTCGACGAATTGATGGCCCGCGCCGCCAGGCAGGTGTTCCTCAGCGCCGAGCGCATCGTCGAGACGAAGGAACTCGGCCTGCCGGGCAATGCCCGCTTCCACCCGTTCGAGCGTGCGCTCGTCACCGGCGTCGCCGAGGCGCCGTTCGGCGCGCATCCGACCAGCGCAGCCCCCGATTACGAGATCGATATGAAGCATCTTCGCCATTATGTCGCATCGGCGGAAAGCGACGACGCATGGAATGCCTATCACGCGGGCTATGTCGACGTCGGCCACGCCGCCTATGTCGAGGCGGTCGGCGGCCGCGACGCGATCCTCGCCGCTCCCCGGCCGGTGTACTGACCATGGCGCATCACACGCTCGCGGAGCTCATCGTCGCCCGGGCCGCTCAGGCATGGGCCGACGATCCCGAATGGCTGGCCACCGGCATCACCCCGCTGCCGCGCCTCGCGGCGGGGCTCGCCAAGACGCTCTACAATCCGAGCCTGATGATCACCGACGGTGAGAACTGGTTCGCGCGCGATCCGGTGCCGCTCGGCCCGCGCGACGGCTACGAGCCGGTGGTCGAGGGTTGGGCGCCCTATCTGCGCACCTTCGACAATCTCTGGTGTGGCCGCCGCCACGCGATGGTCGCGCCCGTCCAGATCGACCGGTTCGGACAGACCAACATCAGCGTGATCGGCGACCATGCCCATCCGAAGGCGGCGCTGCTCGGCGCGCGCGGCTTCCCCGGCAACTCGGTCCACCATCCGAACAGCTTCTTCTTCCCGGCGCACAACAAGCGGGCCTTCGTCGAGGGCGAGGTCGATTATGTCTGCATGGCGGGCTATAATCCGGCGCGCTGGCCGGGCGGGCGCAAGCCCTTCAAGCTGGAGCTTCGGATCATCGTCACCAACCTCTGCGTGATGGACTTCGGCGGCCCCGACCATGCGGTCCGGCTGGTGTCGCTCCATCCCGGCGTGACGCTGGAGGAGGTGCAGGACAATACCGGCTTCGCGATCCATCTGGACGGCGGCGAGAAGGTCGAGACTCCGCCGCCGACCGACGAGGAACTGGCGGTGATCGCGAAGCTCGATCCGCACAATGTGCGCGCGACGATCATCAAGGGAAATCCGCCGGGTCGGCCCGAATGGGCGTGAGGCGGTAAGCAGCTCCCCTCCCTGTCCCGGGAGGGGAGCAAGACGGCGCAAGCATTTGCCATGCGCCTGCCGGCCGGTGGATTCCCGGACGGATTTAGCAGACGGGGTGAGAGAAAGAGGAGGCCGTCAGGCCCCCTCGCGCTTCTTCACGACCTCCAGGAAGGTCCGCGACGCCGTCACCGACGCGGGCCAGGAGGCGTAGAAGGCGAGGTGCAGCAGCGCCTCGCCCATCTCTTCCTTGGTCACGCCGTTGTCGAGCGCGAGGCCGATATGCGCCTCGAGCTGCTGATGCCGGTTCGCCGTCATCAGCGACGCGACGGTAAGGAGCGAGCGGTCGCGCTTCGACAGCCCAGGGCGCTCCCACACCTCATTGTAGAGGATGCGGTCGGTCATCTCGGTGAAGGCGGGGACGACCGCCGAAAGCTCGTCCCCCTTCGCGCCGCTCGGCCGCTTCATCAGGCGTCCCCGCCGTCGCGGTTGTAATGGCCGTGGCCGGGCTTGAAGGTCTTCTCGTCGAGGAACTGGGTCATGCCCTGGGCGCGGCCTTTCTCGACGTCGACGAAGGTGGTCTGGTCGCCCTTGGCGGTCAGATATTCGGCCGCCAGCTCCCAGTTCATCTCGCGGGCATATTTATAGGCCATGCGCGCCTGACGCAGCACCGTCGGGTTCTTGTCGGCGAGGATCAGCGCCAGCTCGCGCGTCCGCTCCCGGAGCTTGTCGGTCGGCACCGCCTCGTTGACGAGGCCGAGCTCGCTGGCGCGCTTGCCGTCGAACTTCTCGCCGGTCATCACATAATAGAGCGCCTCGCGGTCGCCCATCAGGGTGGAGATCGCCTTGGAGACGACACCGCCGGGGATGATGCCCCAGTTGATTTCCGACAGGCCGAACACCGCGGTCTCGTCGGCGATGGCGAGGTCGCAGCAGATCAGCGGGGTGAAGGCGCCGCCGAAGCACCAGCCGTTGACCATCGCGATCGTCGGCTTGGCGTAGTACATCAGCGTCCGCCACTGCCAGGCGCGGGTCTCGCGATAGGCGCGGTGGCGCTCGACGTCCGAGATGGCGTCGGTGGCGCGGAAGAAATCCTTCAGGTCCATGCCGGCGGAGAAAGCCTCGCCGCTGCCGGTCAGGACGATCACCTTGCAGCGGTCGTCGATCTCGAGCGCGTCGAGCACGGCGTTCATCTCGCGCGCCAGCCCGACGCTCATCGCGTTGCGCTTGTCGGGGCGGTTGAGGTGGACCCAGGCGATGCCCTCGTCGAATTTGACGAGGACGTCGTTGCCGCCGGGGACGGGCTTCTCTGCTGTGGGTGCGGTCATGGTGGCCATCTCTTCCTCTCTCGTCGGTTCAGTTCGGGGTGCCGGTGACCAGCAGGGCATCGAGCGCGACCGCGCCTTCGCCTTCCGCGTGGACCATCAGCGGGTTGATATCGATCTCCTCGATGCCGAGCCCGGCGCGCATCGCGGCGCCGAGCCGGACGACCGCCTCGGCGACCGCGTCGACGTCGCGCGCCGGCTTGCCGCGGAACGCGCCGAGCAGCTTCGCGCCGCGCATCGCCCGGATCCGTTCGACGGCGCGGGCATGGCTGATATCGGCGGGCAGCAATATGGTGGCGTCGAGCGCCTCGGTCAGCACGCCGCCGAGCCCGACCAGGATCGACGCGCCCCATTCGGCATGGTGGCGCGCGCCGACGATCATCTCCAGCCCCGGCGCCGACATCTGTTCGACGAGCACGCCGTCGAGCCGCACCGTGCCGACATTGGCGGCGAGCGTCGCCCAGCCGGCGCGCAGCGCGGTCTCGTCAGCGAGGTTGAGGATGACGCCGCCCATGTCGCTCTTGTGCGACAGTTCGGCGGCCTGCGCCTTGAGCACGACCGGGAAGCCGATCCGGCCCGCAATCTCCAGTGCCTGCTCGATGGTGACGGCCAGACCGCCTTCCGGCACGCGAATGCCGATCCGGCGGAGGAAGTCCTTGCCGACATATTCCGGCTTCACGCCGCTCTCGACCCAGCCTTCGATGCCGGTCGCGGCCGGGGTGCGATCGCCGGCGGCGGCGAGGGCGTCGGCATAGCGGCCGACCGCGGCGAAGGCGCGCATCGCGCGTTCGGGGGATCGGAACAGCGGCGTCTCGCTCTCGCGCATCGCCGCCAGGAATTCGGGATCGAGCGGGGATTCGTCGCCGATGATCGCCATCGCGACGGGCTTGGTCGCGGCGACGGCCTCGGGGATCACCGCCTCGGCTTTGGCGCGCTGCTGCGGCGGGGCGCCGCCGGCCAGCGCCAGCAGGACGCCGCCGACCGCCGGATCGGCGAGCATCGCCGCGGTCGAGCTGCCGAAGATCGCGCCGCTGACGAAGCCGGTGGTGCCGACGTCGAGCGGGTTGTCGATCTCCATGCCCTCGGGCAGCGCCTCGGCGATCCGCGCGCGGGTGGCGGCGGAGATATCGGCGAGGTCGAGGGCGATGTCCTCGGCGAAGTCGTAACCCATTCCCCGGATCGCGCCCGAATTGGTGACGATCGCGAGGCGCCCCTGCGGCGGTTCGGGAAAACGGTGGAGCATCGCCACCGTGTCGAGCATCTCGTCCATCGTCGCGACGGTGACGACGGCCTCGTTCTCGACCGCGCTCTTCATCAGCGCATAGTCGCCGACCATCGCCCCGGTGTGCGACTGCGCCGCCGCCTGGCCGCGCTGGCTGCGCCCCGGATGGAGCAGGATGATGGGGATGCGCGCGGCGCGGGCGCGGCGGGCGGCGGCCAGGAAGGCGGCGGGTTCGCGGATCTGCTCGGCATAGAGCGCGATCGCGGAGGCGGCGCGCGCGGCGACGATCGTCTCGATCAGGTCGCTGGCCTTGACCACCGCCTCGTTGCCGGTCGCGACCGACATCGACACCGAAATGCCGCGCCCCTGCATCGCCGCGCGCATGCCTGATGCGGTGGCGCCGCTCTGTGCGACCACCGCGACGTTGCGCGGGCGTATCGTGGCAGCCGGTTGGATCGGTTCGAAGCTCAGCGCGATGCCGGCGTCATAGTTGACGAAGCCCAGGCAATTGGGCCCCAGCATCGCCAGGCCGGCCTCCTGGCAGCGGCGGGCAATCTCGAGCTGCTCCAGCCGGCCTTCCTCGCCGGCCTCGGCGAAGCCCGAGGCGAAGACGATGACGCCGCCGACCCCGCGCCGCGCGCAGGCCTCGACCGCCGGCAGGATCGCCGCGCGCGGCACGTTGAGCACCGCCGCGTCGACGCCCTCGGGAAGATCGTCGAAGCTTTTCAGGCAGGGCCGCCCGTTGATCTCGTCGCGGGTCGGGCTGATCAGGTGGACCGGCCCGGCAAAGCCGAATCGCTCGATATTGGCGAGCACCGCGCCGCCCATCGTCTTCGGGTCGGGCGAGGCGCCGGCGACCGCGACCGAGCGGGGGCGCAGCATCCGCGCGAGGCCCGCCGCGACGTCCGATGCGATATCCGCCTGTGCGCCGTTTCCGCCGGGCCGGTTCAGCACGGCCGCACCACCTTCGACATCGCTCTCATCGGCATGCGGCAAAGCTCTTCTCCCCTGGGCGGCCGTTCCGGCGCTGTGTCCCTTGCGGCGTTCCGGCGCGCGCGGTCCAATGCCGATTTCGCCGGTTAATGATAGAATCAGGATATGAAATAGACGGATATCATTCAATACTATACATTTATCAGCGAGGCTGTTATAAGCGATTGGAACCAGCCTGTCGACAGTTCTAAGCTTGGCTGACATGATGTGGGAGAGACGGTCCGATGTACGGACGCAATGATCTGAGGACCAGCCTGGCCCCCGCCCAGTCCGGCCCGGTGCCGACCGCCTTCAAGAAAGCCAGCTACGCGCTCTTCTATGGCGCCGATCCGCAGGAGGCGTCGGCGCTCAGCCGCGACTGGTATGCGCGCGGGCAGACGATGATCGTTGCCTATAGCGAGGTCGAGGCGGGGGCGGTGTTCGAACGAACCGACCAGTGCGACGAATATGCCGTTGTCCTGCCCGACGACGGCGTCGAGCTGCGGATCGAGATCGACGAGGGAACCGAGACCGTCGCGGACAAGGCGGTCGCCTTCGTGCCCGCCGGGCGGAGCCGGATCGTCGTGGTGAAGGGCGGTCGGCTGATGCGCCTGTTCACGACTCGGTCGGCCGACCTGGTGGCGAAATGCTCCAACGCCGCCGCCTATGCCGAACCCGATCCCAATGTCGCGCCCTTCGCCGCCTGGCCCGATCCGGTCGGCGGCCGCAAGATCCGCGTCTATTCGGGCAATGTCCCGCCGCAGGAGGGCCGTTTCGGCCGCCTCTATCGCGGGTCGACGATCATGGTGAACTTCGGCGACGGCCGGGTCGGGCCGCGCGCGCCCGACAATCTGTCGCCGCACCACCATGCCGATTTCGAGCAATATTCGATCGCGCTCGACGGCGACTATGTCCACCATCTGCGCTGGCCGTGGATCAGCGACTCGACCCAGTGGATCGACGACGACCATGAACGCTGTGCCGCGCCGTCGGTCGCGGTGATCCCGCCGCCGGCCACCCACACGTCGCAGGGCGTCGCGCCGGGGCTCAACCGGCTGCTCGACACCTTCTGCCCGCCGCGTCGCGACTTCTCGATGAAGCCGGGCTGGGTGCTCAACGCCGACGATTATCCCATGCCCGCCGACGACCAGGAGAAAGGCGCATGACCGACCGTATCAGCGAGCTCCTGAAGGGCGCGATCGACCTGCATTGCCACAGCGGCCCCTCGGTGATGCCGCGCCGCCTCAACCATGTCGAGGCGATCCGCGAGGGCGAGGCGGCCGGGCTGCGCGCGATCCTGTTCAAGGACCATTATTATTCGGTCACCCCGGTCGCCGAGCTGCTCAAGGAGACGATGCCGGGCAAGGTGATGCTGCTGACCGGCGTGCCGCTCAACAACACCAGCGGGGGGATCAACCCCTATGCGGTCGAGCATGGCTTCAAGCTCGGCGCGCGGCTGGTGTGGATGCCGACCTTCTCGGCCGCGAACCATATCCGCCATTCGCACCGCAAGCAGTTCCTGCCGACCAAGGAGAAGATGCTGCCCCCGCGCGCGCTGACCGTGATCGACGATCGCGGTGCGCTGCTCGACGAGGTGAAGATCATCCTCGACCAGATCGCGTCCTACGACGCGGTGCTGTCGGCGGGGCATCTCCATATCAGCGAGATCTGGCCGCTGTTCGCTGAGGCCAAGGCGCGCGGCGTCACCCGGCTGCTGGTCAACCATCCGACTTTCCTGATCGACGCCAACCATGCCGACATGAAGGAACTGGCGGCGATGGGCGCCTATCTCGAGCATAGCTGCTGCATGTGGGCCGGGGTCCAGGGAAAGAACTACACCAAGGAAGGGCTCAAGGCCCTGATCGACGCCGGTGGGGTCGCCAATACGATTATCGGGTCGGATCTCGGGCAGGTGGGAAATCCCACGCCGGTCGAGGGGTTGCGCTACGTCATCCAGATGCTCATTGATCTGGCGTTCGACGATGCCGATATCCGGCGCATGATCGGCGGCAACGCGGCGGCGCTGATGGGTCTCGACGAGACCGGCAGCGCGGCCGCCGAGCCGGTGACGCTGCAGACTGCCTGACCGCGCAAGGAGCTATAATGGAACGCGAATATTTCCTGCTTGTCGATGGACAGGCCGTCCCCGGTGCCTCGACCTTCGACGTGATCAATCCCGCGCTGGGCAAGCCTTTCGCAAAGTGCCCCAAGGCGGACCTCGCGATCCTCGACCAGGCGGTGGCCGCGGCGAAGCGGGCCTTCCCGGGCTGGGCGGCGACCCCGATCGACGAACGCGCCCGGCTGCTGGCGAGCATCGCCGACGCTCTGAACGAGAAGATCGACGACTTCGCCGCGGTGCTGACCGCCGAGCAGGGCAAGCCGCTCGACCAGGCGGCGGGGGAGGTCAAGGGCGCGGTCAACATCCTGCGCACATTCGCCACGATGCGGCTCGAACCGAAGCTGCTGCGCGACGACGGCCGGCAGCGGATCGTCGAGCATCGCGTGCCGCTGGGCGTGGTCGGCGCGATCACCCCGTGGAACTTCCCGCTGGTGCTGCTGGTCAACAAGGTCGGACCGGCGCTCATGGCGGGCAACACGATGGTCGCCAAGCCCGCGCCGACGACGCCGCTGACCACGCTGATGTTCGGCGAGCTGTGCCGCGACGTGCTGCCGGCCGGCGTGTTCAACGTCGTCTGCGACGAGAATGAGTTGGGCGCGGCGCTGTCGAGCCACCCCGGCATCGCCAAGATATCCTTCACCGGATCGACCGCGACCGGCAAGAAGGTGCTGGCGTCGACCGCCGAGACGCTGAAGCGCGTGACGCTGGAGCTGGGCGGCAACGACGCCGCGATCGTGCTCGACGATGTCGACACCAAGAAAATCGCCCGCAAGGTGTTCGATGGCGCGATGCGCAATGCGGGCCAGGTCTGCATCGCCACCAAGCGCGCCTATGTGCCCGAGGCGATCTATGACGAGTTTTGCGAGGAACTCGGCCGCATCGCGCGCGAAACCGTTGTCGACGACGGCACGCGCCAGGGCGCCCAGATCGGCCCCGTCCAGAACCGTCAGCAATATGAGAAGCTCACCGCGCTGATCGAGGATGCGGCGAGCAGCGGCACGATCGTCGCTGGCGGCGAACCGATGGACGGCCCCGGCTATTTCATCCGCCCGACCATCGTCCGCGACATCGCCGACGACGCACCGCTGGTCCGCGAGGAGCAGTTCGGACCGGTGCTGCCGGTGCTCAAGTACAGCGACATCGACGAACTGCTGGAACGGGTCAACGACACCGAATATGGCCTGGGCGGCACGATCTGGGCGACCGACATCGATCGCGCCAGCACCCTCGCGCTGCGGGTCCGTTCGGGTACCGTGTGGGTGAACCGCCCGCAGGGCGTCGACCCGCGAGTCCCCTTCCGTGGCGCGAAACAGTCCGGTATCGGCACCGAGATGGGTGAGGCGGGATTCGAGGAATATACGCAGGGACAGATTGTCAGCGTCTCCCTCGGCGAACTCGTCTGACCGGACCGAAGCCGGAGAAGACCATGGCCGTGAAGCACGCCGCGCTGCACAGCGCGGCCCAGGCAGAACGTATCGACGGGCGGGCGATCGCCCGCTCGCTCGATGACAAAACCGCCGCCGCCGTGCGCGCCATCGTCGCGCGCGACGGCGCGGCGCCAGGCCTTGCGGTCGTGCTGGTCGGCAATGATCCGGCGAGCGAGGTCTATGTCGGCCGCAAGATCGAGGCATGCGCGCGGGTCGGCATCGTCTCGACCGAGCATCGTCTTCCCGTGCAGACGAGCCAGGACGCGCTGCTCACCTTGATCGCGCGACTCAACGCCGATCCGACGATCCACGGAATCCTCGTCCAGGTGCCGCTGCCCGCGCACATCGACGATGCGATGGTGCTGAGCGCGATCGATCCGGCGAAGGATGTCGACGGCTTCCATCCGGTCAATGTCGGCCGCCTGTCGACCGGTGCCGACGGCCTCGTGCCCTGTACCCCGCTCGGCGTGATGATGCTGCTCGACAGCGTGATCGACGACCTGAAGGGGCTCGACGCGGTGGTGATCGGCAAGTCGAACATCGTCGGCAAGCCGATCGCGATGCTGATGCTCGAGCGCGAGGCGACCGTCACCGTCACCCATATCGAGACGCGCGGCCTGCCCGACATCGTCCGCAAGGCCGACATCATCATCGCCGCGGCCGGGGCGCCCCGGCTGGTCAAGGGATTCTGGGTGAAGGAGGGCGCGGTGATCATCGACGTCGGCATCACCCGCATGGTCGGCGAGGACGGCAAGACGCGGCTGGTCGGCGACGTCGCCTATGACGAAGTCCGCCACGCGCGCGCGGTCACCCCCGTTCCTGGTGGCGTCGGCCCGATGACGATCGCCTGCCTGCTCGCCAATACGGTAAAGGCGGCGGAGATGCGCGAGCCCGCCCGGGACTAGAATCCGAACGTTTTCATGGAGGGCGTGGCCTTCATGCGCCACTCGTTCCCGCCATGCGAAACCATCGTCATCGCAAACGCTCGATGACGGTTATACCGAGCCAGCCGTCTCAGAACGGCCGGATCGTCACCCCATTGTCGACCACCAGCTCGGCCCCGTTCACGAAGCGCGATTCGTCCGAGGCGAGGAAGACCACCATCGCGGCCACATCCTCGGGCGCGCCCTTGGCGCCGGGCGGCAGCACGCCCTTTGGCACCGCCTGTTCCTGGCCTGGCCGTCCCTCGGCCTCCTGCACCATCGGCGTCTCGATCGCGCCGGGATGCACCGAGTTGCAACGGATCCTGTAGCCCTTCTCCTGGCACATCACCGCGATCGACTTGGTCATCGACCGCACCGCGCCCTTGGCGGCCGAATAGGCGAGGTAGATCGGATAGCCGAGCAGCGCGCCGGTCGACGACATGTTGATGATCGAGCCGCCGTCGTTGCGGTTCATCAGCGGAATGGCATATTTGCAGCCGAGGAAGACGCCCTCGCTCATCACCGCGTTGACGAAGCGGAATTGTTCGAGCGTCGTGTCCTCGACATCGGCCGACAGCACCACGCCGGCATTGTTGACGAGGATGTCGAGCCGGCCGAATCGCTCTTCGATCGCCCTGATCGTCGCGATCCACTGATCCTCGGAAGCGACGTCCAGCGCCAGCGCGAGCGCGCCGTTGCCGATCGCGTCGGCCACCGTCAGCGCCGGCTCGATCCGCACGTCGGTGACGACGACCGTCGCACCCTCGCGGGCCAGCGCCTCGCAGTCGGCCTTGCCGAGCCCCGATCCGCCGCCGGTGACGAGCGCGACCTTACCGGCTACCCGCCCAGCCGCTCCGCTGCCGCGATCCTGTGTCATATCCCTCTCCGTTGCCGATGGCGGTCAGGCCGCGCCGCTCTCGTCGAAATAGTCGGGCATGCCGCCGGGCCAGATCACGCCCCACTGGGCCTGGCCGCCGTCGATGATCATGAGATCGCCGTTGACGAAGCGCCCGGCCGGGGAGGCGAGGTAGGCGATCGCCTCGGCCACGTCCCAGGCATTGCCGCGCGTCTTCATCGGATTGGCCTTGTGGAAACGGACCAGCGCCTCCTCGGGGTAGACGCCGAAACCCTCGGTCTCGATCACGCCCGGCCCGATGCAGTTTACCCGGATGTTGAACGGCGCCCATTCGGTGGCGACGGTCTTGGACAGGTAGATCACCCCCGCGCGCGCGGCGCAGGTATGTGCTGCCTGCGGCATGCCGCGTTCGACATTGGCGACGATGTTGATGACGTGGCCCGGCGTGCCGGTCTCGCGCCAGCGCTTGGCGGCCTCCTGCATCACCCACCAGGTGCCGTTGAGATTGGTGTCGATGACCGCCAGCCAGCCCTTGCGGCTGAAGTCGATCGCGTCCTGCGGGAACTGGCCGCCGGCATTGTTGACGACGGTGTCGAGGCCGCCGAAGCGGTCGTGGATCCGGCCGATCAACGCCTCACAGGCGTCGGGGTCGCGGATCGTCATCTGCTCGATCAGGATCTCTCGGCCGGTGGCCGCATGGATCTGGTCCCGGGTGGTCGCCAGCTTCTCGGGGTTGCGCCCGCAGATCGCGACCTCTGCCCCCAGCCGCGCGGCAAGGAAGGCGGCTGCCTTGCCCATGCCGCTTCCGCCGCCGGTGATCAGGATGCGGTGCCCGGCCAGCAGGTCGGGCCGGAACACGGTGTCATGCGTCGCCAGATCGTCGGACGTCAGCCCACGTTTGGGCCGGGTGGGGTCGTTGGGGTCGGGGCGGGTATGTCCGCCGGGCGGGGTGCTGCTTGCATCCATTGATCGTTCAGGCTCCTCGACCCATGGCTTAGCATCGCCAATCCAGAAAACAATCACAAATGTCTTTTTTGTTGCGCACCATCTTTTCCCGAAACGCGCCGAGGTGGCGCGCATTCGGCTGGAAAAAGATAGGCCGTTGATCGGCCTTGAAAAAGGCATTCATGCCTGTTTTTATTGAGGGCGGAGAGGAGACGATCGGATGGCGAGTCTAGAAGGCAAGGTCGCGGTAGTGATCGGGGCGGCGGGCAAGGATAATATGGCGCAGTCGATCGCCCGACGTCTCGCGGCGGACGGCGCGCGACTCGTCGTGGCCGGGCGCGACCCCGGCTCGCTTCAGCAACTCGCCGACGAACTGGGCGGCCTCGCGGTCGCGCGGTGCGACCTGACCAGCGAGGATGACCTGGCGCGACTGGCCCAGGCGGCTGTCGACCGCTTCGGCGGCATCGACATCGCCGTCAACGCGACCGGCTGGGGCCTGCTCAAGCCGTTCCTCGACACCACCAAGGAGGAGATCGAGAAGCTCGCCGCGCTGCAGTTCACCGGCGCCATCCTGTTCTACCAGGCGATGCTGCGGGCAATGCGCGACGGCGGATCGCTGATCCAGATCTCCTCGGCCACCGCGACGATCATGCTCGAGGACCATGCCGCCTATATGGGCACCAAGGCCGGTGCCGATCATGTCGTCCGCTGCATCGCCAACGAGTTCGGCCATCGCGGCATCCGCGCCAATTCGGTGGCGCCGGGTTTCACGGTCACGCCGATGACCGCCAGGGCCGGCCGCAACCCGGCGATCATCGAGACCTTCGCGAAGGAATATCCGCTCGGACGGGTCGGGACGAGCGAGGATATCGCCGAGGCGGTCGCCTGGCTGGCGTCGGACGCCTGCTTCATGACCGGCCAGACCCTGCAGGTGAACGGTGGGCTGACCCTGCGCCGCAACCCGCGCAACGCCGAGATCGTCGCGGCGGTGCAGGCCGCGCGCGCCGCGGCACCCCGGACATGATCCGCGGCGTCCATCATCTCGCGATCTCGACACCCGATCTCGACCGCTTCGTCGATCATTACGAGCGCTGGTACGGTTTCGAACGCTGCGGCGGCGGCGCATGGGAGCGGGGAAACGATCGGGTCGACACGATGGTCGGCCTGAAGGACAGCGCCGCCCGCTACCAGATGCTGCGGCTGGGCAATCTCTATGTCGAGGCGTTCGAATATGCGTCGCCGGCGGGGCAGGCCGTTCGTCCGCGCATGTGCGACCATGGCCTGATCCATCTCTGTCTCTATTGCGACGACGTCTTCGCCGAATATGAACGGCTCAAGACGCTCGGCATGGTGTTCAACGGCCCGCCCGGCGGAACGGCGGCGACCCGCGCCACCTATGGCCGCGATTGCGACGGCAATGTCGTGGAACTGCTCCAGATCGTCGACGAGGGCTGCGGCTTCGGGTTCGAGCGGGCGGTCTCGCTGCCGGCTTGAGGGGCCCCGCTCCGCTTTGCTCGTCATCCCGGCGAACGTCGGGATCTCCCTTCTCTTCTTCGGTCTGCCGGCGATCGCAATGCCAACGGCAAGGCGATTCCGGCTCTCGCTGGAATGACGGGAAAGGGGGAAGTTGCTACCCCAGTTCGCGCAGCAGCGTCGCCGGATCGCGATCCCACCGCTCGGCGGCCTTGCGCACCGCGGCGAAGAAGGCGCGGATGCCGGGCTTGTCCTCGACGATCTCGATCATGTGGCCGAGTGTCGCCGAGGTGTCGACATAGGCGTAGCGCATCGGCCCGAACAGCCCGTCCGCGGCCACCGCGAAACCCTGGTCGGTGTAATGCGCGAGGTCGGCGGCGAAGTCGGCGGCGATGAAGGCGATATGGTGGAAGCCGGTCGTGCCGGCCGCCACCGTGTCGCGATAGGCCGAGGCGCTGTCGTCGAGCTGTTCGACCAGTTCGATCTGGACGTCGCCATGCTGCGCGACCGCAGTCGAGAACCGGGTGCTGCTCGGCCGGCCGCGATAGCGCGGTTCGTCGAGCTTGAGGTCGCGGTTGACCAGGAAGGGCCCGATGCCCGTGGCTGCATGCCAGCGGCGCGCGGCTTCGGCCAGGTCGGGCACTACCCAGGCATATTGGATGATCTGCGGCTGGAAACTCATCGCGCGGCCTCATGTGGCATATGGGCGGCGACCAGCGCGCGCGATGCCTCGACCGCGCGGCGAGCGCGGTCGAGCGGCGTCTCCCCCGCCTTGCGCGCGGCATGCTGCGGTACCTCGACGTCGACGATCGTGTCCGGCCGCAGCGCGGCGAGCGCGGCGGCGATCGGGAATTCGCCGGTGCCCGGCACGCCGCGCTCGCGGATCGCCTCGTGCCAGACCTCGCTTTCGTCACGCTCCAGCGGTCCGTCGCAGATTTGCAGATAGCCGATCAGGTCCCGTTCGGTCGCCACGTCGCCGGGGCCGCAGCCGTTGCGTACGAGGTGCAGCATATCGCACACCATTGCAGCATTGGGCCTGTCGGCCGCGCGCAGGATCGCCGCCGCCTGGGGCAGCGTGCGCACCGCCGAGAAGCCGTTGAACTCGAGGCCCGCAATGATGCCGAAGCCGCCGGCGAGATCGCAGAAACGCGCCAGCATCGCCGCACCCGTATGGTCGTCGACATCGTGGATGTGCACCGTCGCCCGGGTCGCGCCGAGCGCCTGGCCGACCGCGAGCGAGCGTTCGAAGCCCGCCCAGTCGGGATCGCGATCGAGCGGGAAGACTTCCAGGTTGCACAGCGACACGCCGGCCGCGTCGAGCGCCGCCGACACGGCGGGCACGTCCCCTTCGGTCACGCAGGGGAAAAGCTGTGCTATCGCGTCGGGAACATGGGTGAACAGGCAGACATGGTCACAGCCCAGTTGCCCCGCGATCGCGATCAGTTCGGCCGGCGAGGCGTCGAGCGCCGTCAGGTGGTGAAGCGACAGCCGGGGCGGGTTCAATAAAAAATCATTCATGATTGTTTTTATGCGCAGCTGTGATAGGGCGAGTCAATCGCGAGGGACGAAGGACCGAC
The DNA here is from genome assembly GCF_001428605.1 of Sphingomonas sp. Root720. Taxonomy (GTDB): domain Bacteria; phylum Pseudomonadota; class Alphaproteobacteria; order Sphingomonadales; family Sphingomonadaceae; genus Rhizorhabdus. The sequence continues at coordinate 667,101 of NZ_LMID01000010.1, read as the reverse complement.
GGGACGGGATCGATGGACGCCATCAGCCACGACAGCGCCGAGAAGGAATATGCTCGGATGGATTATGAGCGGGGCCGCAAGGCCGCGCCCGAGGGCTTCCCGAAGCTGCCCGACATTCCCGGCCGCCGCTATGTCGACCCGGACTTCCTCGCGCTCGAAAAGGATCGTATGTGGAAGCGGGCCTGGCTCTATGCGGGCCATGCCGACCAGCTGCCCTCGCCCGGGTCCTGGTTCCTGACTCGCAACACCGGCGCGCCGGTCATCGTCGTCCGCGACCTGCAGGGCGGCATCCGGGCCTTCTTCAACACCTGCCAGCATCGCGGTGCGCCGCTGGTGGCCGAGGAGGCCGGCGAGGCGCGCGGCTTCGTCTGCGGCTATCATGGCTGGAGCTATACGCTCGACGGCAAGCTGACCGCGGTGCGCGACCGGCGCGACTTCGTCGATCTCGATTTTGCGTGCCGCTCGCTCGTTTCGGTCCGCTGCGAGACGCTCGGCAACCTGATCTTCCTCAATGAGGATCCGGAGGCCCAGCCGCTGATCGACCATATCGGGCCGATGGCGAAGGAACTCGACCAGTATCAGCTCGACAGGCTCCGCCTCGTCGACAGCCGCAGCTATGAGGTCGGCTGCAATGTGAAGGTGCTGCTCGACGCCTTTCTCGAGGTCTATCACATCAAGTCGATCCACCAGCACACGGTCGACCGTTTCCTCGACCATCGCGGCATGATCGTGACCCTGTGGCCCAACGGACACAGCCGGATGGTGACTCCGAACAGCCGTCCCGACTGGAAGGATCCGGGGACGATCGGCATGCCGAAGATCGACACCGTCACCGACCTGCCGGCGAACAATAATGTCAGCTACCACATCTATCCGAACTTCGTGATGCCGCCCTCGGACAGCGGCATCCCGCTGCTCCAGTTCTGGCCGACCGGGCCGCGCTCGTCCCGCGTCGTGTCGAGCTGGATCGGGCCCGACCATGACCCGGAAAACCCGAATCCGATGTGGGAGAAGCGGATCGGCAACTGGGAGCGCATCCTCTACGAGGATCTCCAATATGCTCCGCAGATCCAGGAGTCGCTCGAAAGCGACGGGTTTCGCGGCATGCCGCTCAACTATCAGGAGCGGCGCATCTATCATTGGCACGAGGAGCTCGATCGCCGCATCGGGCTCAACCAGGTGCCGCCCGAGGCCCGGGTCGAGCAGGTGCTGCACGACTGGGTGACGCGTTAATCGATCGATCGTTCAGGGGAGAGGCATGGATTTCAGGCTCACGTCCGAGCAGGAGGAATTGCGTGAGGCGGCCCGCAGCTTCGCGCGCGCCGAATTGCCGGCGATTGCCGCGGAGTGCGAGCGCGACAACACGCCGCCCAGCCATGCGCTGGTGCGCCGCTATGCGGAGATGGGCTTCCTCGGCATCAACGTGCCGGAGGCGCTGGGCGGCCTCGGCCTCGGCAATCTCGAGGCGCTGATCGTGCTGGAGGAGTTCGCCAAGATCTCCTCGGCGGTCGCCTTCCCGATCTTCGAATCCTCGGTCGGCCCGGTGCGGGCGATCGAGCATTTCGCCTCGGACAGCCTAAAGCAGCGCATCGTCCCCGCCGTCTGCGCGGGCGAGATGGTGGTCGCGATCGGCATGTCGGAACCCGATGCCGGTTCGGCGCTGACCGACCTCAAGACGAAAGGCGTCGTCAAGGGCGACACGCTCGTCGTCAACGGCACCAAGCGCTGGTGCTCGGGCGGCGGCCATGCCGACGCCTATCTCGTCTATTGCCGCCTGTCGGACGATCCCGGCCCCAAGGCGATCGGCGCCGTGCTGGTCGAGAAGGACAGGCCGGGCTTCAGCTTCGGCCCCAACGAGCAGCTGATGGGCTTTCGCGGCGTGCCGTCGGCCGACCTCAATTTCGACGATGTCGAGATACCGCTCGACAATATCGTCGTGCCCGCCGGCGGCTTCAAGAAGCTGATGGAGACCTTCGACCTCGAACGCTGCGGTAACGCCACCATGGCGCTTGGCCAGGCGTCGGGCGCGCTCGAGGACGTCACCGACTATGTCCAGGAGCGTCGGCAGTTCGGCAAGCCGATCGTCGAGTTCCAGGCGGTGCAGCTCAAGCTCGCGGAGATGCACATGAAGGTCGATGCCGCCCGCCTGCTGATCTGGCGCGCGGCGGCCAATGCCGAGGACGGGCTGCCGTCGATCCTCGACAGCTCGACCGCGAAATGCTTCGCCAACTCGATCGCGCGCGAGGTAGCGGGCGACGCCGTCCAGCTGATGGGCGCCTATGGCTATTCGAAGGACTTCCCGATGGAACGGCGGCTGCGCGACAGCTGGGGCTGGGGCATCGCCGGCGGCGCGATCGACATCCAGAAGGTCAATATCGCCTCCGCCATGCTCGGCCGCCGCTTCGACCAGAGGCGCTGATGGCCCGGCACAGGGTCGCCGCCCTCGCCGAGCTTCCCGAGAACGGCAACAAGGCGTTCGACGCGGGCGGCGCGTCGGTGCTGTTGTGCCGCAGCGCCGCCGGGATTTTCGCGGTCGAGAATCGGTGCAGCCACCAACTCGCCGGCCTCGAGGGCGGCAAGGTCAAGGGGCCGCATATCTTCTGCCCGCTCCACGGCGTCCGCTTCGACCTGCGGACGGGCGCGCCCAACGGAACCCTGACGAAGAAGCCGATCGCCGTCTACCCGGTCAGCGTCGAGGGGGACGAGGTGATCGTCGACCTGCCCGACTGATGGCCCGGCTGCTCCATATCGACGCTAGCCCGCGCGGTCCCCGCTCGCGGTCGAATATGGTCGCCGACCGCCTGATCGCCGGGCTGACGGGGCATGATATCGAGCGGCTCGCCCTGTTCGACGCCGACCTGCCGGCGTTCGACGGCGCCGCCATCGAGGGCCGCTATGCGCTGGTCGCGGGCGAACCCGTCGATGGCGCCGTGCGTGCCGACTGGGCGGACATCGAACGGCGGATCGCGCATTTCCTGTCGTTCGACGGCTGGATCCTGACCGTGCCGATGTGGAACTTCGGCATCCCCTACCGCCTCAAGCACTATATCGACCTGATCACCCAGCCCGGCATGGCCTTCCGGGTCGTCGACGGGCAGGGCGAAGGGCTGGCGGCGGGGCGCAAGGCGATCCTGGTCGCCTCGGGCGCGCTCGACATACGGCCGGACGGGCCGATGGCCGCTTATGATTTCCAGATCGCCTATCTCGAGGCCTGGCTCGGCTTCATCGGCGTGACCGATATCGACACGCTCCATGTCCGGCCGACCTATGGCGACGCGGCCGGCGTCGAGGCGGCGATGGCGCGCGCCTATGCCGATGCCGACGCGCTGCTGGCCCGCCTGTCCCTGCCGTCGCGGGTGTAGACCAGGTTGATGCTCAGGAAGCTCACCGCCTCCTCGCCGCGCTGGTTGACGACGGCATAGCGGGTGATGGCGGTGCCGCGATCGGTGCGCGAGGCGGACGGGCGGAGCTCGACGATCTCCGAGGTGACGTGGATGCTGTCGCCCGCGCGCACCGCCTTCTTCATCCGCACCTCGTCCCAGCCCACGCCGCAGACGAAATCGATGTCGGAATTGATCTCATGATCCATCTGCCGCCACAGCGCGAGGGTGTGGATGCCGCTGGCGACGACCTCGCCGAACACCGATTCGCGGGCGAGGTCGGCGTCGCTGTGGAACCATTGCGGGTCCCATTGGCGGGCAAAGGCCAGGATCTCCGCCTCGGTGACGAGCCGCGGGGCCGAACGGCGCGCCTCGCCGACCGCGAGGTCCTCGAAGCATCGGGTGGGCCGGACGGCGAGGAAGGGGGCGCTGCTGTCGGTCATCGATCGTCTCCTGCTCGAAATGCAGTTTCCCCGGACGCCCCATCTTTGCCAAGGGGGAACGGCAAACAGGAGGCCTATGTGGACGCACCCCTCGATCGCTTCGCCGATCTCTTCCGCTTCGAGGAGCGCGATGCCGGCGTGCTGCGCGTGCCTGCGAGCGGCGGACCGCTGTTCCGGCTGTTCGGCGGGCAGGTGCTCGCCCAGGCGCTGGCGGCGGCGCAGCGGACCGTGCGGGAAGGGCGGTCCGCGCACAGCTGCCACGCCTATTTCGTCCGCGCCGGCCGGACCGACGCGCCGATCGACTTCCGCGTGACCCGCGACACCGACGGCCGCAGCTTCTCCGCCCGCCGGGTCGAGGCGCGCCAGGGGGACGACCTGATCCTGACGCTGTCCGCGTCCTTCCACGACCCCGAGGAGGGGCCGGTGCAGCAGGCCGCGATGCCCGACGTCCCCGGCCCGCTCGATCTGCCGGCGCAGGACGAGACGATCGCCGCCGCGCTGCCCGACATGCCGCCGCACCGCGTGGTCTTCTGGGATCGCGACATCGGCATCGACTTTCGCGCGGTCGAGCCCTTCCACACGGTCAGCCCGCCCAAGGCGCCGCCGCGGCGCTCCTTCTGGTTCCGCATCCGCGACCGGCTGGGCGACGCGCCGGACGAGCACCAGCGGATGCTGGCCTATGCGTCCGATCTCTACATCATGCACACCGGCCTGTTGCCGCTCGGTATCAGCTGGTCCGATCACGGCCTGCAGGACGTCAGCCTCGACCACGCCCTGTGGTTCCACCAGCCCTTCCGCGCCGACGAATGGCTGCTCTACACGATGGACAGCCCCTTTGCCGGCGGGGCCCGGACGCTGGGCCGGGGCACCATCTTCGCGCAGGACGGCCGGGTGGTCGCCTCGGTCGCGCAGGAGGGGTTGATCCGGCTGAAGGCCTGATCGCTGCCTCGACGCCCATGCCTTATCCCAGCCGCTCGAGCAGGGCCGCCGCCAGCGGCTCCGCGCTCGCGGGGTTCTGGCCGGTGATCAGGTTGCCGTCCTCGACCACCATCGGCTCGAACGGCGCGGCGCGGCGGTAATTGGCGCCCTGCTCGACCAGCGCGGTTTCGGCGAGCAGCGGGACGAGCTTGTCATATTCTAGCATCGCCTCCTCCTCGTTGCTGAAACAGGTGATCGCCTTGCCCTTGACCAGCGGCGCGCCGTCGGCGGCGGTCGCGGTCATCAGGCCGACGACGCCGTGGCAGATCGCCGCGACCGGCTTGCCCGCCGCATGCAGGTCGGTCGCGAGCTGGCCGAGCGCGCGGCTGCCGGGAAAATCCCACAGCGTGCCGGTGCCGCCGACCAGGAAGATCGCGGCAAGCCGGCCGGCGTCCACCTCGGCGAGGTCGACGGGCTTTTCCAGCTTGGCCATCGCGGTGGGCTGGCCGAGGAACCAGTGGCCGGCGGGCAGCAGCCAGGGCTCCTCCAGGCTGGCCGGATCGAGCGGGGCGGGGGCGCCGCCGGGGGTGCCGAACAGGATTTCGTAACCGGCCTTGTCGAGCAGCCGGTACGGCGTCGCGAGCTCCTCCAGCCAGACGCCCGTCTTCGCCCCGGTGTCGCCGAACTCGGCCTGGCCGGTCAGCACGAACAGGATGGTCTTGGTCATCGCGATACGCCCTCAAAAAATGGAGCGTCCGGGGTGGCGGGCGGTGGCCTTCGCGACAATCCACCAATTAGGTGGATAGGAGCGCGCGGTGCTTGTGGCATTATCGGTCGATGCTGATCCGCACCAAATTGGCTCCGCCGAACAGGACGATCGATTTGCTGTGGCGCGTCGCGCTGGTCGGGCGGATCACCGGCGCGAGCGAGCGGCTGACCGTGCTGTCGGCGCCCGCCGGCTACGGCAAGACGACCCTGTTGAGCCAATGCTATGCCGGCTGGCGCGGCGAGGACGTCGCGGTCGCCTGGTACAGCGTCGACGATTCGAAGTTCGAGAGCGACCAGTTCTTCGCCTATCTGATGGCGGCGCTCCACCGCGCCGGGCTGCCGCTGCCCTATTCGCAGGAGGCGATCGACGCCGGCCTGCCCGGCCTCGCCGCCGAAGCCGCCGCCCGCGCGATCGTCGTCGCGCTGGAGGCGAGCGAGGAGCCGGTCCGGCTGATCATCGACGATTATCACCGCATCGCCTCCCCCGCGACGAACCGCTTCCTCGACTATGTGATCGAGCGGATGCCGAACCACGCCGCGATCATCATGGCGATGCGCGGCCTGCCCGAGATCGCGATGGCGAGCCTGCGGGTGCGCGGGCAATTGCTGCTGCTCGAACAGAACGACATCCGCTTTTCCGACAGCGAGGCGCTCAGCTTCCTCGGCGGCGAGTCGGGCAAAGTCGACTGGGGCGAACTGATCGAGCGGACCCAGGGCTGGCCCGCCGCGCTGCAATTGCTTCGGCTGTGGCTGGCCGGGCGCGACCAGGTCGACACGCTGGAGCACCTCACCCGCCGCTCGACCGACCTGGCCGACTATCTGGCCGAACAGGTCTTTTCCGGCCTGTCGAGCGATGCGCAGCAATTCCTGCTGGAAACCTCGATCGCCGAGCGGATCTGCACCGGGCTGGGCGACGCCATTTCCGGGCGCGGCGACAGCGCCGAGATGCTCGACCAGATGCGCCGCCGCAACCTGCTGGTGACTCCGCTCGACGACGACGGCGTCTGGTACCGCTTCCACCCGCTGCTGCGCGAGTTCCTCTACGACACGCTGGCCCGCGGCGCCCCTTCGCGGCTCGACGACCTCCACCTGCGCGCCGCCGCGTGGCTGGCGGGCGAGAACCTGTTGCCCGAGGCGCTGGGCCATGCCGCGCGGGTTGCCGACCGGACGGCGGCGACCGCGATCATGGAGGCCGCGGGCGGCTGGCGGATGGCGATCCGAGGCGGCCTCGCGCTGCTGCGCCATGTCGACGAGATCGACCAGGTCTCGGCCGCCGACTTCCCCCGCGTGACCCTCGGCCGGGCCTATTATGCGGCGCAGAGCGGGCGGCTGCCCGAGGCGCGCGCGGTGCTCGACCATCTGCTGGCGGTGCTGCCGCTCGACCGGGTCGAGGCGACCGACCCCGGCCTCGCCAGCGAGATGCTGTGCAACGACGTCGTCGCGCATATCTACGAGGATCGGCCGATCCCGGACGCCTATGGCCGCTTCCTCGAACGGCAGCTGGCGAACGAGGGGCACGACCCGACCCTGCGGGTGCTGCTCCACCACCTGTCCTGCCTGGCCAGCTTCGACCGGGGCGACGACATCTGGTGCCGCGTGCATGGCGAGAAGGCGCTGAAGCTGGCGCGGTCGCACCAGCTGCCGCTGCTCGAAGTCTATGCCTATCAATATCTGGGTCTGTCGCAGATGCGGACCGGGCGGCGGCGCGAGGCCGAGCTGTGTTTCCGGCGCAGCTTCGAACTGGCCAACCGCCATTTCGGCGAGGGCAGCGCGCAGGTCGCGGTCGCGATCTCGCTGCTCGCCTACACGCTCTACCTGTCGGGCAATCTGTCGACCGCGACCGAACTGCTCGAATCGGCGGTGCCGGTGATCGAGGTGAGCGAGGGCTGGCACGAGGTGTTCGTCGCGGCCTATGCGACCCAGGCCTGGCTGGCGGTGCGGACGGGCAACCTGACCGAGGCCGAGCAGGTGATCCACCGTGGCCGGGAGACCGCCGAGAGGCGCGGGCTGCCGCGCCTGCGCTACCAGCTCGACCTGCTGCGCGCGCGCATGTTGCTGGGGATGGACCGGACCGAACTGGCCGCGCCGCTGCTGGCCGAACTGGGCGAGCCGACCGCGATGTTCCGCGAGCGCGACCGGCGGCTGTTCTGCGACTACCGGGTCGCGCTGCTCGCCTGCGCGCTGCAGGGCGGGCGCCGCGACGATGCGCTGATGGCCGCGCTCGACGCCGATGTGGCGGAGGCGGGATCGGTCGCGCTCGACATCGAGATGAATATCCTGCGCGCCGCCGCGGCCGCGTCGGACCGGCGCCGGACCGAGGCTGCCCACGCCTTCCGCCTGGCGCTGGAGGCGGCCGAGAGCGAGGGGCTGATCGGCATCGTCTCGCAATTCGGCGCGCTGCTGCCGATGGTGCTGGAGGCGTGCGAGGAGGCGTTGCACCTGTTCGAGCCGAGCCAGCGCAGCGTCGTCGCGCGGCTGCGCCAGAACACGCCCGCCGCGCGTCGCAACGGCACCGCGATCCCGCCGGCTGCCAGCGACATCATCGTCACCCCACGCGAGGTTGACGTGCTGCGCGGGCTGGCCGACGGCCTGTCGAGCAAGGAGATGGCCCGCAGCCTGGGCATCGCCGAAAGCACGATCAAGACGCACCGCATCAACATCTATCGCAAGCTGAACGTCGCGACGCGCTCCCGCGCCATTTCGGCCGCGCGGACCCTGCGCCTGATCTAGGCAGGAGGCGGCCCGGACGGGCGGCCGCAATCGGCTTATTGCGAATGCTTTTCCGGGTGCATGGGGTTGTGTGCGCGTTTTTTTATTTTTTTCTTTTTGCGCGGGTCCGGTTTTTTGCGCGGGTGCGGTTTTTTGCGAGGGTCTGGGCGGGGCCATCCGGCCGGGATCATCCGTCGCTGTCGGGGTCGCTGCGCGCATGGCGCGACAGCAGCAAGCGGCATCCTACATTGCAAGCCCCCGTCTCCGCTGCCGCCCGCCTGATGACCGGCCCCGATCTCGACGATCGGGAATATGCTTTCCGAGAGGATGGCCGGCAATATAGCCGAAGGTCATCTGTTCGGGCGAACGCCTAACCGCTCGAAGCCTCGACGCGCAGCCATGGGACCCGATCACGCTCGGCGGCGTTAACTGCTTGAAGCCTTGAGGAGTCCCGTGTGCGTAAAGTGGCGATCGCCGTATCCCTTGCCGTCCTGTCCCTGTCCCTTTCCGCCTGCAGCAAATCATCATCGCAGACCGACATTTCCGCCGCGTCGCTCGATACGGCGGAGTGGGCTTCGTCCGCACGGCGCGAACTGGCCGAACGGGTCGCGGGGCGGGCCGCGCATGGCCTCGATCATATCGCCTTTCCGGCGCCGGGGGACGATGCGGCGGCGCTGACCGCACAGGCGTTGCGCCTCGCGGGCGCGCTGTCGTCGGGCGTCAGCGATCCGGCGGCGCTGCATGAGGTCTATACGCTGAAGCGTCCTGCGCCCGATCTGCGCAAGGGGCTGGCGGCGGCGCTGGCGAAGAATGCGGTCGGCCAGTGGCTCGACAGCCTGGCGCCGCAGGACGAAGGGTATCGGCAGCTTTCGAAGGCCTATCTGGCGATCGTCAAGGGCGGGGCCGGGCAGGGTGCTGCCGCGCCCACCGCTCCTGCCGTTCCCGTCATTCCCGAGCGCGCGAAGCCGCTGGAGCCGGGATCGTCCGATCCCCGCATCCCCGCGATCGCGCGGCAACTCGGTGCGCTCGGCTATCTGGATGGTGGCGCGGATCGCGGTGGATCTTCGGGGCAGGTCTATGATCCGACCCTGGTGAAGGCGGTGCGCCGGATGCAGGCGGATTACGGGATCAAGCCCGACGGAATCATCGGCGGCGACGCTCTGGAGATATTGAACCTGTCCGACGGCGACCGCGCCCGGATGATCGCGGTAGCGATGGAGCGGCTGCGCTGGCTGGATCGTCAGCCACCGGAGACCCGCATCGACGTCAACATCGCGGCGGCGCGCCTGACCTATTGGCGGGACGGCCGGATCGTCGACAGCCGCAGGGTGGTGGTGGGGGAGCCCGACACCGAAACCCCGCAGCTCCAGTCGCCGATCTTCCGCCTGGTCGCCAATCCGACGTGGACGGTGCCGCGATCGATCCAGCGCAAGGAGATCGAGGGCAAGGGCGGCGACTATCTGCGCCGCAACAACATGACGTGGAAGGACGGCTGGGTCGTCCAGAAATCAGGGCCGAAGAACTCGCTCGGCCTGGTCAAGTTCGACATGCAGAACGAGCATAGCATCTATCTGCACGATACGCCGGCGAAGGCCCTGTTCAGCGAGGCGCAGCGCCAGCGCAGCCATGGCTGCGTGCGGGTGGAGGATGCGCTGGGCTTCGCCGAGATGATCGCGCGGGACGAAGGCGTTCTCGATGCATGGCGCAAGGCGCGCGCGACCGGCGACGAGACTTTCGTGAAGCTGCCGCGCCAGATTCCCGTGCGGCTGATGTACCAGACCGTCCTGATCGACGAGGGCGGCAATGCCGTCGTGCGATCCGATCCCTATGGCTGGGACGATCGGGTGGCCAAGGCGCTGGGCTTCTCCGCCGCGACGATGCACCGCCTGCGCGGCGGCGGCGGCGATGTCGGCCCTTGAGGAATCTGTCGGGCTCCCAGCCACGCTCGACGATCATGCCGCTCGGGTGGGGGCAGACATAAACACGCCTGCACTCATCGCCACCACAAGTTTTCCCTGAGCTCCGGCGAACCCCGGGCTGGAGGATGCGAGATCGCCCGTGTCCTCCGGCCCACGGCAGGAGCAACGATCGATGAAATTCACCCGGACCATGGCCGCGTTTCCGGCGGCGGGAATGATGGTGGAGGTGGACGCACCTTCCGTGGCGGCGTTGCCACAGGGTGAAGGCGCCGGCGATCCAATCGAATGCGGCGCTGGAGGGGCAGGCCCTTCGCCTTCTCGCTGGCGAAGGCGGGCGGCGGCGCGGCGTTCCTGGCCTTAGCCTTGCTGGCGCTGTGCCATCCGGTCGAGCTTCAGGCGGTCGATTTCCCGATGCACATCGCCGGTGCGCTGCTGCTGGGCGGCGTCACGATCGCGCTGGGCCGGCGGGCGATCGCCGCCTGACCCGCGCCTCCACCTTCCCGCTCCACCTTTTCTACCGATATACGAGGACGGCTCCTCCCCCCTAGCCTTCTACCCGAAGCGTACGGACCAGCGAGAGCCCGGCGCGACCGACGACCGCATATCGAGGGGGACGTGGAGATGACTTTGAAGACCCGCATGCTGGCGACGAGCCTGCTTGGCACCGCCTGTCTGTTCGCCGGGACAGCCGCCCTGGCGCAGGATGCCGCCGCCACCACGGACGCCGCCGCCGACGGCAACGACATCGTCGTCACCGCGCGCCAGCGCGCGGAGAGCCTGCAGCAGGTGCCTGACTCGATCACCGCCTTCTCGGCGAAGACGATCCAGGAAGCCGGCATTCGCAGCATCGACGACGTAACCAACCTGATGCCGAACATCTCGCTGGTCGACTCGCAGGATGCGGGCACGGTCGCGATCAACATCCGCGGCATCGGCCAGGTCCGCAACGGCGAGGCGCCGGTCGCGCTGGTGATCGACGGGGTGCAGATGACCTCGACCGACATGATCAAGCAGGCGCTGCTCGACCTCGACCAGATCGAGGTGCTCAAGGGCCCACAGGGCGCGCTCTATGGCCGCAACGCGATCGGCGGTGCGATCAACATCACCACGAAGCGCCCGACCAACGCATTGCAGGGCCGCGTCTCGCTCGACTATGCCAATGGCGACGACCGCCGCCTGTCGGGCACGCTGAGCGGCGCGCTGGTCCCCGACCTGGTGCTGTTCCGTATCGCCGGCGACTATCGCAAGTTCGACGGCGTGTTCCGGAACGTCACGCTCGACCGCAAGGTCGACTTCGTCGAGGACCTCAACCTGCGCGGCCGCCTGCTGATCACGCCGACAGACCGGCTGACGATCGACCTGCGCGGCGCCTATGGCGACCTGAAGGCGGGCGCGTCCTATTATATCCCGCTGCCGGACGGCCAGCCGAACAACACCAGCGTGCCGATCCAGGCCGACGTGCTGGGCCGGAGCCCGCGCACGGTGAAGGACGGATCGCTGAAGGTCGATTATGCCTTCGATCCCTTCACCTTCAGCTCGATCAGTGCGTTCAACAAGACCAAGATCGACCTGAGCGAGGACCTCGAATGGTTCCCGCAGTCGATCCTCGGCGCGACCCAGCTGCGCCGCTACGAAAGCTTCACCCAGGAGTTCCGCCTGGCGTCGCCGTCCGACCAGAAGCTGCGCTGGACCGCGGGCGCCTATCTGCTCGACGCGAAGCGCAGCGTCGACACGGTCGTCCTGATCTCGCCCGATCCGACCGCGTCGGGCCTGCCGCTGTCGGCCTATTTCCAGCTCCCCGCCGCCCGCGCGACCGAGGACATCCTGACCAAGGCGGTCTACGGCCAGCTCAACTACAGCGTCACCGACGCGCTCGAACTGACCGGCGCGCTGCGCTACGACCATGACAGGCGCGAACAGACGAACCGGCTGGTGCCGGGGCCGAAGCGCAAGGCGACCTTCGACGAATGGCAGCCGAAGGTCTCGATCAAATTCAGCTTCTCGCGCGACAACATGGTGTATGCGACGGCGGCGCGCGGCTTCCGCAGCGGCGGCTTCAACCCGCCCAACGCGGTGTTCCCGGCGATCTACAATCCGGAAGTCGCCGACACGCTGGAGGTGGGCACCAAGAACAGCCTGCTCGACCGCAAGCTGACGCTGAACGCCGCCGCCTTCTACATGAAGTACAAGGACCAGCAGGTCTTCATCCTGAACGTCGCCGACCAGGGCATCGTCAACGTCGACAAGACCGACATCTACGGCTTCGAGCTGGAGGCGCAGGCGCGGCCGGTGCGCAACCTGCAGGTCGGCGCGTCGCTGGGCTTCATCGATACCAAGATCAAGGATTTCGACGGCACCGCCCGCTTTCGCGGCAACAAGGTGCCGCTGACCTATCGCTGGTCCACCACCGCCTTCGGCCAGTATCGGATCCCGGTGGGCGACGATCAGGGCATCGTCGCGCGGGTCGATTATTCGGGCCGGACGGGCAATTACTGGCATATCGACAATGCCGACAAGCAGGATGCCGTCCACCTGGTCAACGCCCGGCTGACCTGGGACGCGGGCGCCTATTCGATCGGAGTCTACGCGACCAACCTGTTCAAGGAACGCTACACCGAGGAGTTCTTCGCCAAGGAGTTCTCGGCCGGCGCATCCGACATCCGCTACCCCGGCCAGCCGCGACGCTACGGCGTCTCCGCGACGCTCAACTTCTGACGGGACCGTCCATGACCACCCACGTGCGCGATCTCGAGGATTTCCTGCATGGCCAGACGGCGGCGACCCAGCTCGTCGACCGTCGCCGCCATGGCCGGGGCGTCACCTATGAGGGCGACAACGACCTGTTCACGCAGAGCTGGTTCCCGCTGTGCCGGTCGACCGAGGTGGCGCCCGGCGCGGTGCTGGGCCGCAACTTCCTCGACGGGCGGGTCGCGGTCTACCGGGCCGAGGACGGCACGCCGAACGTGGTCAGCGCCTATTGCCCGCACAATGGCGCCGACCTGTCGATCGGCAAGGTGGCGGGGGACCAGCTCGTCTGCGCCTTCCACCACTGGTCGTTCGACATGGGCGGCAAGTGCAGCCGCACCCCGACCGGCGACAAGATCGTCGAGGGGATGAAGGTCTTCCGCTATCCGGTACAGGAACGCTTCGGCCTGATCTGGGCGTTCAACGGCACCGAGCCGCTGTTCGACCTGCCCGAACTGGGCTTCCCCGACGAGGAACTGGCCTTTCACAGCGACATCCCGCACCTCGACCTGCTGGCCGATCCGTGGGTGTTCATGTGCAACACGTCGGACTTCAACCATATCAACGTCGTCCACGGCATCGAAATCCATGGCGACGCGACCAGCGACATCACCTGGCACGACTATGGCTACGACTACGACCTGCGCGGCCATTTCAAGGAGAATGGCGCGGCGATCGAATATAAGGTCGGCATTCGCGGATCGAACATCTTCTACCAGATGGGCAGCGTGAACGGGCGCTGGTTCGCCTTCCTCTATCCGTGCGGAATCCACCGGCCGGGCACGCTGCGCAGCTATTTCGTGATCGCCACGCAGAAGTCGGACGGCACGCCCGAGGACGATGCGCGGGTGCAGGAGACGCTCGACTTCGCCCAGGCGTTGGAGATCGCGGTGGTCGACCAGGACGTCGAGATCCTCAACACGATCCGCTTCACGCGCGGCATGTTCACCCGCAACGACAAGTCGCTGGGGCGCTTCGTCGACTATCTGAAAACCTATCCGCGCGCGCATCCCGGCGCGGATTACATCCGATAAGGAACGGACCCATGGAATCGGTGGCAGTCGCACAGCGGATCGAGGCGCCGGCCGACGCGGTCTGGGCCCTGGTCGGGGATTTCGGCGGCAATGTCCTGACCAGGGGCTATGTCGCGCGGGTCGAGGCATCGGGCTCGGGGATCGGCGCGCGCCGCACCTATCACCTCGATCCGTCGATCGGCGGCGGCGCGGTGGTCGAGCGGCTGGTGGAGCTCGACAACACCGAGCGCGCGATCGCCTATGACATGGTCGACTACGGCCCGCTGCCCTGGGCCGACTATGGCGGGCGGATCACGGTGACCCCGGCCGGGCCCGATGCCTGCATCCTGGTCGTCCGCACCCGCTTCTTCCCGCTCGACCCGACCAGGGCCGAGGAACTGTGCGGCCTGTCGCGCGGAAACATCGGGAAATATTTCGACAATGTCCGGGCCGCCATAGGCGCCTGAAGCGGCATCGCGACCGCCGGTTGCGGTGCCGGCGACCTGCCCGGCCGCCCTGGCCTGTTGCCCGGATGCCATGATTGATGCAGCCTGTCCGTCGAACCCCGATCGCGCGCGTAGCGCGACGGGAGCGGAGAGGATGGCATGAACGGATCGATGCTCGACTGGCCGCTGACCCTGGACCGGATAATGGTCCATGCCGAGCGGTGGCATCCCGACCAGATGGTGGTCGGCGCGGCGGCCGACGGGACGATGGTCCGGCGGACCTATGCCGAATGCGGCGATCGTGCGCGGCGGCTGTCGGCGGCATTGATCGCGCGCGGCATCGGTCGCGGCGACCGGGTCGGCACGCTCGGCTGGAACACGGTGCCGCATTTCGAGGCCTGGTATGCGATCATGGGGATCGGCGCGGTCTGCCACACGCTCAACCTGCGGATGAACGCCGAGCAGCTCGCCTGGGTCGCGCGCGATGCCGGTGACCGGCTGCTGCTGGTCGACGCCGCGCTGCTGCCGCTGGCGCAGGCGGTGCAGGCGCTGTGTCCGACGATCGAGGGGATCGTCGTGCTCGGCGAGGGCGGGACCGACGAGCTGGTCGAGGCACACCGCCCTGCGACATGGGGCGGCTTCGGCGAGGACCAGCCCGCCGGGCTATGCTATACATCGGGGACCACGGGCGATCCCAAGGGCGTGCTCTACACCCACCGCTCGAACTTCCTCCACACGCTGACGATCATCCAGCCCGACATATTCGGCCTCGCCGGGGTCGACAGCGTGCTGCCGATCGTGCCGATGTTCCACGCCAACGCATGGGGCATCGCCTTCGCCGCCCCGGCGGTCGGCGCGAAGCTGGTGATGCCGGGCCCCCGGCTGGACGGCGCCAGCATCCACCGGCTGATCCGCGAGGAGGGGGTGACGACGTCGGCGGCGGTGCCGACCGTCTGGCAGGGGCTGCTCGACCATCTCGATCGTGATGGCGGCGACCTCGAGCCGCTGCGGCGGGTGGTGATCGGCGGGGCGGCCTGTCCGCCGTCGATGCAGCGGCGCCTCGTCGACCAATATGGGGTCGAGGTGCGCCACGCCTGGGGGATGACCGAATTGTCCCCGCTCGGCAGCGTCTCCACGCCGAACGCCGCCGTCGCCGGGCTGGATCCGGAGGAGCGCCGGCGCGTGCTGATGTCGCAGGGGCGTCCGCCGCTCGGGGTCGATCTCAAGATCGTGACCGACGATCCCGCCGCCGGGCCGGAGGTGCCGGGCCGGCTGCTCGCGCGCGGCGCGGCCACGGTCGGCCGCTATTTCGGGCGCGAGGGTCCGGCCACCGACGCGGAAGGCTGGTTCGAGACCGGCGACGTCGCGGTGATCGACCGCCACGGCTTCCTTCACATCACCGATCGCGACAAGGACGTCGTCAAGTCGGGGGGCGAATGGATCAGCTCGCAGGGGCTCGAGGCGATCGCTGCCGAGCACCCGGCGGTCGCGCATTGCGCGGTGATCGCCGCCGATTGCGACCGCTGGGGCGAAAGGCCGTTGCTGGTCGTCCAGCTCCGCGCGGGAATGGATTGCGGCGATGCCGCGCTGCTGGAGCCGTTCGACGGCGCGGTTCCGCGCTGGTGGGTGCCCGACGCGATCGTCCGGGTCGATGCCATGCCGCTCGGCCCGACGGGCAAGATCGACAAGCGCGCGCTGCGGACGGCCTATCGCGGCCGTCTGCGGGCGTCGTGACGCGCCGGCGACCGAAGGACAAAGGAAGCGAGCCCGCTCGGGGCGGAGACGGGCTCGCTTCGGCCGCCGCACGGGGACCCGCGGGCGGCGGGGGGAACGGCGTCAGTCCGCCAGGGCGACCTTTTCGGCCGCTTCGGTCAGGCAGCCGGCGGTGCCGCGCGCCGGCAATGTCGCGGCCACGCGGCTGCCGGACGGGTTGGCCGACGGGTTGGCGCGGGCCGTGGCGCAGGGCTGCGGCGTGATCGGGCGGAAGGCCTTGGCGTGCAGCTTGCCCGGCGGGACCGCGATCTCCTGGTGGGTCGTGCGAAGGTCGGCGGCCGAGAGCGGCGCGGCGGCCAGGATGGCCAGCGAAACGGCGGACAGGGCAAGACGCATCATCAATCTCCAAAAACGGATGGTTGATGGAGCTAGGTGTCCGGCATTGCTCCCGGGTCGCGATCCTGTAAGAAATCATGTCTGGCGCCGAAGGCCAATCTATCCTGGCGGTTGCCTGAACATTTCAAAGGATTGCTGCGTTAATCGCGCGACATTTTTTGCGCACCGCAGCAGTTGACGCACCCCATGCGGGTACATAGTTGCGGAGCGTAATACCCCGTATCGAGGCTGCCATCGTGACGTCGAGTACCATATTGTTGGTCGAAGATGATCCGTCGCTCCGCGTCCTCACGGCCCGCGCGCTGCAGGAGAACGGCTATATCGTGCGGCCGGCGGCGACCGGTCCCGAAATGTGGATCGCCTTCAACGCCGAGCCGATCGACCTGATCATATTGGACATCATGCTCCCGGGCACGAACGGCATCGAGCTGTGCCGCCAGGTCCGGCAGAAGAGCGACGTCCCGATCATCTTCATCAGCGCCAAGGGCAGCGAGACCGACCGCGTCATCGGGCTGGAGATCGGCGCCGACGACTATCTCGCCAAGCCGTTCGGCACGCGCGAGCTGATGGCGCGGGTCCGGGCCGTGCTGCGCCGCGGCGGGATGGACCGCCAGAGCGAGCAGAGCCGCCGCAACGAGGCGCGCTTCGACGGCTGGCAGGTCAATTTCCCCCGCCGCGAGCTCACCTCGCCGACTGGTGCGGTTGTCGACCTGACCGGCGCCGAGTTCGACCTGCTGTCGAGCTTCCTCCACAATGCCCAGCGGGTGATCGCCCGCGAGCGGCTGATCGAACTGTCGCGCACGCGCCTCGGCGATTCCTCCGATCGCAGCATCGACGTGCTGGTCAGCCGGCTGCGCCGCAAGCTCCAGGGCGAGGGCGGCGACGCGCCGATTACCACCGTCCGCGGCGTCGGCTACATGTTCAACGCCGAGGTCACGCGCGCTTGATCCATCTGGTGCGTCCGTCCCTGGGGCTGGTCGGACGAATCCTCGTCATCCTGCTGCTCACCGTGACGGTCGAGTTCTGCACCAGCACCCTGCTCTACGAGCGCGCGAGCCAGTTCTCGCTGCGCGAGGACGAGGCGCACCGGCTGGCCGAGCATCTGGTCATCACCCGCAAGCTGATCGCCGAGCGTCCGCTGCGCGAGCGGGCGATGATGGCCTCGCTGCTGACCACCGACCGCTACGACGTCCGCTGGAGCCCGACGGCCCCGCCGCCGCCGCCCACGGGGGCCCAGCTGCGCGAGATGCGCGAACAGATCGTCTCCTGGGAACCGTCGCTCAACGATTCGAACATGCGGCTGCGGCTCAAGTCGCCGGGGCTCAATTCGATGGTCGTCGGCGGGATGACCCTGCCCGACGGCACCTGGATCCATTTCGGCACCCGCGATGTCGGCGGCGACTGGGACCTAGCGCTCGGCCGCGTGGTGCTGGCGCTGGTGCCGGCGATGGCGTTGCTGGTGATCGGCAGCCTGCTGATCCGCAACACCCTCAAGCCGGTGCGCATGCTCGCCCAGGCCGCCGAACGCTATGGCTATGGCGACCGGGTGATCCTGCCCGAGATCGGAACCGGCGAAGTGCTGCGCGTCATCCGGGCCTTCAACGCCATGCAGGACCGCATCCAGCGGCTGATCGCCGACCGGACCCAGGCGCTCGCCGCGGTCGGCCACGATCTTCGGACCCCGATCGCCCGGCTGCGGCTGCGCATCGACATGATCGGCGACGCCCCCGCGCGCGATGCCATGCGGCGCGACGCGGTCGAGATGGAGACGATGATCGCCTCGCTGCTCGCCTTCCTCGGCGGGGGCGACAGCGACGAGCCGGTCGTGCGGTCCGACCTGGCCGTGATGGCCGCGACCCGGGTCGACGATGCCGCCGACGAGGGGCATGGTATCCGCTACGAAGGCCCCGAGCATCTCGACGCCTATCTCCGCCTCTACGACATGAAGCGCGCGCTCGACAATCTCGTCACCAACGCGTTGCGGCATGGCAAGACCGTCGTGGTCCAGGTCGAGCAGCGCGGCGACCGCGCGATCCTGCGCGTGCTCGACGACGGGCCCGGCATCCCCGAGTCCCGGCTCGACGACGCGCGGCAACCCTTCGTCCGGCTCGACAGCGCGCGCGGGCGCAACACCGAAGGGCTCGGGCTCGGCCTCGCCATCGTCGAGCGGATCGTCCAGGCCCATGCCGGCAAGCTGCACCTGGCCAACCGGCCGACCGGCGGCCTGTGCGCCGAGATCGAGCTGCCCATCGCGGGCCCCGCCGCGCCGCCCCGGTAACGGCCGGCCGACGCCCTCGAACGGCGAAGTGCAAGTGCAGCAATGATTTTTTACAGTGGCGCTGCGCCGCGGAAAAATCGCCCGCCTATTTCCGGAGTCCATGATGCTGGCCCAATGGCCATAATCTCAGGAGTCCAAGATGAACGAGCTGATCGGTCGCGTATTCAGCTTCCAGGAGCATGTCTTCACCAGCAACAGCGACCTCTACGGGAAGCTTGCCCGGGACGGGCAGAGTCCCAAGGCGCTGATGATCTCCTGCGCGGATTCGCGTGTCGTCCCCGAATATCTGGTCCAGGCCGCCCCCGGCGACCTGTTCGTCTGCCGCAACGCCGGCAACATCGTCCCGCCCTATTCGCAGGCCAATGGCGGCGTCTCGTCGACCGTCGAATATGCGGTGATGGTGCTCGGCGTGCGCGACATCATCGTCTGCGGCCATTCCGACTGCGGCGCGATGAAGGCGCTCTGCAGCCCCGGTTCGCTCGACGGCATGCCCAACGTCGCCGCCTGGCTGCGCCATTCGCATGCCGCCCAGAAGGTCGCGGAAGAGGCCTATGCGGGCGTTTCCGACAATGATCGCGTGCGCGTCCTCGCGCTCGAGAACGTCGTCGGCCAGCTCGCGCATCTGCGCACCCACCCGTCGGTCGCCGCCGCGATCGCGCGCGGCGACCTCGCGCTCCACGGCTGGTATTTCGACATCCATGCCGGCGAGGTGCTCGCCCTCGACGGCGAGACCGGCCGCTTCCTCGCGCTCGACGCGGATCGTCCGCTGCCGGTCGCGCTGCCCGCCGCTTCGCGCCTGGCCGCCGACGTGCTTCATGAGGCCGCCGAATGATTTCCGGGCGCCTGGCCAGCCTGCTTCCCGGGAGTTTCTCCCGGGATTTCACGGCGTCGATCGTCGTATTCCTCGTCGCATTGCCGCTCTGCATGGGCATCGCGATCGCGTCGGGCGTCCCCCCGGAAAAAGGCCTGATCACCGGTATCATCGGCGGTCTCGTCGTCGGGGCGCTCGCCGGCTCCCCGCTGCAGGTCAGCGGCCCGGCGGCGGGCCTCGCGGTGATCGTGTTCGAACTGGTCCGCGACCATGGCATGGCGGCGCTCGGCCCGATCCTGGCGCTCGCCGGACTGATCCAGATCGTCGCCGGGGTGTTCAAGCTCGGCGGCTGGTTCCGCGCGATCTCGCCCGCGGTGGTCCACGGCATGCTCGCCGGCATCGGCGCACTGATCGTCGTCGGCCAGTTCCACGTGCTGTTCGACGCCAAGCCGCTGCCCAACGGGCTCTCCAACCTCGCGGCGATGCCGGCGCGGCTGCTCGGCCTGTCGACGACCAACGTCGCGGCGGCCGAACTGGCCTTCGCGATCGGCCTGGTCACGATCGGCGCGATGCTGGCGTGGGAGAAGCTGCGGCCCGCTTCGATGAAGCTGGTGCCGGGCGCGCTGATCGGCGTGCTCGTCGGCACGATGGTCGCCTGGGGCTTCGGCCTCGCGATCACGCGGGTCGAGGTTCCGTCTTCGATCGTGGCGGCCATCGTGCCGCCGGGCCAAAACTTCCTGGGCCAGATGTTCGAGCCGGCGCTGCTCGTCACCGCGGTCGCGATCGCTTTCATCGCCAGCGCCGAGACGCTGCTCTCCGCGGCGGCGGTCGATCGGATGCATGACGGCGTCCGCACCGACTATGACAAGGAGCTGCGCGCGCAGGGCGTCGGCAACATGCTGTGCGGCTTCGCCGGCGCGCTGCCGATGACGGGCGTCATCGTCCGCAGCTCGGCCAACGTCCAGGCCGGCGCGATGACCCGTCTCTCGGCGATCATGCATGGCGCCTGGCTGCTCGCCTTCGTCGCGCTGCTGCCCTGGCTGCTGCGCGAGATCCCGATGGCGTCGCTCGCGGGCATCCTCGTCGTCACCGGCTGGCGGCTGGTGTCGGTGGCGCACGTCCGCCATCTGTTCCACCATCACGGGGTGCTGCCGGTGGTGATCTGGGTGGCGACCTTCGTGATGGTCGTGGCGACCGACCTGCTGACCGGCGTGCTCGTCGGCCTCGGTCTCTCGCTGCTCGAACTGGTGCCCCATGTCCGCCGCCTGCGCCTGCGCGTCGACGAGACCCATGGCGACGAGCAGAGCGAGATCCGCCTCGAGGGCGCGGCGACCTTCCTGACGCTGCCCAAGCTGCTCAAGGCGCTCGAGGCGATCCCGGGCGGCCGCAAGGTCCGTCTGGATATGCGTCAGGTACCGGCGATCGATCACAGTTCGGCGGAGATGCTGGGCGAATGGATCCAGCGCCGCCGTTCCGGAGGCAATCAGGTCAATCTCGACGGCGAGGCCGACCAGCTTCGGAAGATTGCAGCCTGACCGACCCCCAATGGTCAGGTGTTGCACCGGCGTCACGCTTCTACCCCTTAGGGCGTGACGCCGGATCGCAGCAATGATTTGTAACCGTAGGGAAACGGTGGGCTGAAACTCCCATCATCATAATGGCCGCGTCGATCATGACGCGACCCGATCAGAGGAAGCGCAGGCCGGCGAAAGGAGGGACGATCCGAAATCCAAAAAGGGGATTGTCTTATGCGTTTTCCGAACATCACCGCCTCCGTCCTTGCGCTGCTCGTCGCGACCCCGGCCCTGGCCCAGGAGGAAAGCTCGCCGTTCACCGTCTCCGGCAGCATCGGCCTCGCCAGCGACTACCGGTTCCGCGGCGTTTCCCAGACCGACAAGGAAATGGCCATCCAGGGCGGCATCACCGTCGGCCATGAAAGCGGCTTCTATGTCGGCACCTGGGGTTCGAACCTCGCCGGCTGGGGGACGTTCGGCGGCTCGAACACCGAGCTCGACATTTTCGGCGGCTACAAGATCGAGCTGACCGAGGGCGTCGCGCTCGACGCGGGCCTGACCTGGTTCATGTATCCGGGCGGCGCCGACAAGACCGACTTCGCCGAGCTGTTCGCCAAGCTCAGCACCACGCTCGGCCCGGTCTCGCTGCTCGGCGGCGTCGCCTATGCGCCGAAGCAGGAAGCGCTCGGCCGCTGGTATTTCTCGGGCGCCTCGGCCTCGACCGGCATCTATGACGCGCCCGGCGACAAGGAGGACAATCTCTACATCTGGGGCGACATCTCGGGCGCGATTCCGAACACGCCGGCTACGCTGAAGGCCCATCTCGGCTATTCGAACGGCAATTCGGGGCTCGGCCCGAACGGCACCAGCGTCGCGCCGACCGGCAAATATCTCGACTGGCTGGTCGGGCTCGACGTCGCCGTCCCGGGCACGCCGCTGACCGCGGGCGTCGCCTATGTCGACACCAACATCAGCAAGAGCGAGTCGGCCTATCTGCTGCCGAACTTCTCGTCGACGAAGAACGGTTCGTCGATCGCGAGCGGCAAGGTGGTGTTCTCGCTGACCGCCGCTTTCTAAGCATCGGTCCGACGACGACAGGGGGCGCGCGGTTTCCGGACCGCGCGCCCTTTGCTTGCCCGTCAGAAATCCAGTTCGAAGCGGGCGCCGGTCACGTGCAGGCCATAGTCGCGCCGCCCGCCCGCGGCGATCGCGGCGTCGGTATAGGCCAGATAGCCGTAGTTGAGGTTGAACCGCAGATATTCGACCGGCGTCCAGACGATGCCGGCGAACCAGCCATTCTGGGTGCCGGCGCGGATCGTGCCGTCGTTGAGGTTCAGATAGTCGTAGCGAAGGTTGAGCTGGATCGCGCCGGTGCCGCCCTTGCCGAACGGGGTGGACGGCTTCGTCCCGCCGAAGATGCCGTTGCGATAGGAGCGGCTGTCGTCGGTCAGGAAATAGCCGATCTCGGCATAGCCGCCGAAGAAGCGCGAATTGGGTCCCGGCCCGATCGCATCGAGCCAGTGGGTCTCCGCCGCGGCGTGCCAGCGACCGTGGATCGCCGCCAGCTCCAGCCCGTAGTGGAGCTCGCGGTCGACCAGGAGGCCCGGCGTGGCGAGGATACGGCTGTTGCTGCTGTGGAGGTAGGGACGCTGGCGATAGCGCACCGGGGTGTCCGACAGCCGGCCGAGCATGCGCAGATGCGCCGACCCGCCGAGATGGACCTGCGTCGCGCCGAGCCTGGGCGCGTAGACCGCGCGTCCGTCGAGGCTGAAGCTGTCATTCTCGTCGCCGCCGGCGGGCCCGTCGCTGGCGTCGGCCAGCGCATCGACATCGTCGGTGAAGATGCCCGCCTGGAGCAGGATGTCCTTCCGGCGATACTGGACGGCGACGCCCATCCGACGTTCGAAGTTGAAGGCGTCGGTGAAGGCGGCGCGCTCCATCAGCGACCCGGTGGTGTCGCCGGTCAGCTCGTCGAGCGACTGGAACTGGTTCTGGTTGCCGATCGCGATCTGCCAGGGGCCCTTCTCATAGGTGACGAAGGTGTCGACGAGGTCGACGCTGTTGTCCGACAGCTCGAGCTCCAGCTTGTAGCCGAAGCCGCTGCCGAGCTTGCCCTCGCCGCCCAGCCGGATGCGCCGGACCTCGTTCGAAAAGCCTAGCCCGCGATCGGCGATGCCGCGCGGGGTGGAGACATGGCCGGCGTCGGCCTGGATGCGGCCCTTCACCTTGAAGCTGCGGTCGTCGCTGGTGAACTGGGGCGAGCCCTTCCAGCCGATCGCCGTCGCCGTCACCGCCGGCGCCGTCGCAGGCGCGGGGCCGGCCGGGGCCGCTGGTAGCGCCGCGACCGGGGGATCGCCGCCCAGCCGCGCCTCGATCGCGGCCAGCCGGGCCCGCAACGCGCGCACCTCCTCCCGCAACACCTCGCTCTCCTCCGCCGACAGGGGGGCCGCGGCCAGCGGCATGGCGAGCGAGGCGGCAGCGGTGGTCAGCGCCACGCGAGCGTATCTGAACATGGAACGTCTCCCGGCGGCGACGTGGCCGCGTGGGATGGCCGATGTGACGCTTCCATGTCTTTTTTGTTACAAGCGGAGAGCCGGCAAACCTTTGTCATGAAAGGACATGAAAGGGCCATCCATTTGCCGGGCCCCTATCCGTCCGGGCGGAGCTTCGCGGCGGCCAGCAGCAGGCCGGCTGCCTCGGCCGGGCCGATGCCGCCATCCCAATGGCGTCCGCCGCGCTCCTCGATGCGAAAGGTCCACATCCGGGAGTCGCCGGGACGATAGCGCCCGGCGATCGCGCGCAGCTCTTCCTCGCCGATCTCGAAGGCGATCCGCCGGGTCGAGGCGCAATGGCCCCAGCCGTCCTCGTTCGGGCAGAAGCGCTCGCCGTCTTCCGACAGGATCAGCTCCGCCGCGCGCGTGCCGGCCGCGCCGGAAAGGCGCGCGACGGTGAAGCTCCGGCGCGGACCCCAATGGAAGATCGACTGATGCACCTCGTAGCGGACCGCGCCGCTTGTCCGGTCGATGACCGCGCGCAGGTGATTGTCGCTCAGCAGGGTCCGGATCGGCGACAGCGGCTGGGGCACGAACCCGGGCTGCGTCGAAAGCAGGACCCGGTCGGCGGCGGCATCCTCGCTGACCGACACGGCGGCATGGAAATCGTCGGGGGTCATCGCGCGGAGCCGCGCGGGCATCGCGCCGGTGGTGGAGGCGGCGGCGGCGGCCAGTGGCGCGGCCAGGATCGCCATTCCTCCCATGATCGCCGTCCAGCCCATGTCGCTCTCCCGATAAGGTCCTGGAGAGGATGGCTCGGCCGCCTTTCCGCCGCGCGGCGGGTTCGCGACAAAGCTTTGCTGTGGCTCCCCGGCCGCCGGAAATGTCGCATAGTGCACACCCATCATGGACCATCGGGCATTTTGCGATCGGTTTCCTCGAAATCATTTGGCAGCCGCCCGCCCGACCATTACGCACGCCGCAATGATCGCGGCGGCTCACATTCCGGAACGGCAGGCGGAGCGTCGCTTCGCCCGGATCGTCCTCCTCCTGATCATCCTCGGTTTCGGGCTGGTGACACTGGCCGGCCTGACCGCGGTGGCGGTGCTGGTGCGTGGCGAGGAACAGACCCGCTGGGTCGATCACACCTTCCAGGTCGAACGCGAAGCTTCGGCGATCCGGCTGGCGCTGGAGGAGATGCGCAGCGCGCGGCGCGCCCATGCGCTGAGGCTGCAGTTCGACAGCGGTGCCGCCTATGACGAGGCCGCGAAGCGTCTCTTCGCGGGCATCGATCACGTCGCCGGGCTCACCGGCGACAATCCGGTGCAGCAGCGGCATGTCGAGGAACTCCGCCGGCTGTCCGAGAGGCTCGACAGCGTCTTTCGCGAGTCGATGGCGCCGAGACTCCAGCGCCTGGCGGACGTCGAGCGCGAGCGGCAGGAGATCGCCCAGCGCGTGGAGGCCTCGACGCTGCGGATATTGGCGACCGAGCGCGCGCTGCTCGGCCGCCGCTCGGAGACGCGCGACGAGGGGATCAGGCTTTTCTACGCGGTCCTGTTCGCGACCGCGTTGTTGCTGGCCCTCGTCGGTGGGGGATCGATCTGGGTGATCCGCCGCTATACCACCGACCTGCAGCGGTCGCGCGACGAGCTTCGCGAGCTCAACGAGAATCTGGAGGATGCGGTCGCCGAACGGACCACCGACCTCCAGCGCGCCAATGACGAAATCCAGCGCTTCGCCTATATCGTGAGCCACGACCTGCGTTCGCCGCTCGTCAACGTGATGGGCTTCACCGCCGAGCTGGAGGCCGCGATCGACCCGCTCAAGGCCTTCGTCGACAGCGTCGGCGAGCATGATCCCGGTCAGGTCAGCGAGGAGGTCCGGCTGGCGGTGCAGGAGGACCTGCCCGAGGCCGTCGGCTTCATCCGCACGTCGACCCAGAAGATGGACCGGCTGATCAACGCCATCCTGCGCCTGTCGCGCGAAGGGCGGCGCACGATCACGTCCGAGCGGCTCGCGCTCGATGCGGTGGTCGGCGGGGTGGTCGACGGGTTGCGTCACCGGATCGACGAACTGGGCATAGCCATTACGGTCGAGCGGGACCTGCCGACGATCGTCAGCGATCGGCTGGCGGTCGAGCAGATTCTGTCCAACCTGGTCGAAAACGCGATCAAATATCTCAAGCCCGGCCGGCCCGGCGAGGTCGCGATCGGCGCTACGACGGTGCCGGGGCGGGTGCTGATCTCCGTCCGCGACAACGGCCGCGGCGTCGAACGGCGCGACCATGAGCGCATCTTCGACCTGTTCCGCCGATCGGGCGAACAGGATCAGCCCGGCGAGGGAATAGGGCTCGCGCATGTCCGGGCGCTGGCTTATCGCCTGGGCGGAACAATCTCGGTCGAGTCCGAACTGGGCCAGGGGGCGACCTTCACCGTCAACCTGCCGGCGGTCTTCACCGGTGAGAAAGCAGTCTTGTCTTGAAGGGGACCGCATCATGAATGCCGAGCAAGCCGTGAACATCGTCATGATCGAGGACGATGAGGGCCATGCCCGCCTGATCGAGAAGAATATCCGCAGGGCGGGAATCTCCAACCC
The DNA here is from genome assembly GCF_001428605.1 of Sphingomonas sp. Root720. Taxonomy (GTDB): domain Bacteria; phylum Pseudomonadota; class Alphaproteobacteria; order Sphingomonadales; family Sphingomonadaceae; genus Rhizorhabdus. The sequence continues at coordinate 640,961 of NZ_LMID01000010.1, read as the reverse complement.
GATCCATCATTTCATCGACGGCACCTCGGCGATGAAATTCCTCTACGATTCGCCCGATGGGCCGGTCCACGCCGGTCCGGCGCTGATCCTGCTCGACCTCAATCTGCCCGACATGAGCGGCACCGACATCCTCGCCAGGATCAAGGGCGAGGGCAGCCAGCTCAAGCGCGCGCCGGTCGTGGTGCTGACCACGACCGACGACAAGATGGAGATCCAGCGCTGCTACGACCTGGGCTGCAACGTCTACATCACCAAGCCGGTCAACTATGAGAATTTCGCCGCGGCGATCCGCCAGCTCGGCCTGTTCCTGTCGGTGATACAGGTGCCGGACATCGAAGAGGGCTGATGAGCGACACGTCGCCCGCGATCCTCTACATCGACGACGACGAGGGGCTGTGTCGGCTGACGGCACGCGCCCTGGGCCGGGCGGGCTATCGCGTCGAAACCGCCGGCAGCGGAGTGCAGGGCGTCGCCAAGGCGGCGGCCGAGCGCTTCGACCTGGTCGCGGTCGACCATCATATGCCGGGACAGGACGGGCTGCAGACGCTGGCCGCCCTGCAGGTCCTGCCCGAACCGCCGCCGGTGATCTTCGTGACCGGCTCGGACGACAGCCGGCTCGCGGTGACGGCGCTGAAATCCGGCGCGATCGACTATGTCGTGAAGACGGTCAACGCCGACTATTTCGACCTGCTCGGCCAGGCGGTGGCACAGGCGCTGGCGACCGTGCGGCTGCGGCGCGAGAAGGAGGCGGCCGAAACCGGCCTGCGCGAAAGCAACGAACGGTTGCAGATGCTGCTGCAGGAGGTGAACCACCGCGTCGCCAACAGCCTCCAGCTCGTCTCGGCCTTCGTCCATATGCAGTCGCGGGCGCTCGACGATGCCGAAGGCGTCGCCAAGGCCGCGCTGGACGATACCCAGCGCCGGATCGCCGCGATCGCGCAGGTGCACAAGCGGCTCTACACGTCGGATTCGGTCGAGAGGGTCGACATGGGCGACTATCTGGGCTCGCTGGTCGACGAACTGGGCGAGACCTGGTCGACGCCGATGGCGCCGCGCGCGATCCGGCTGACGGCCGAGCCGCTCAAGCTGGCCACCGACAAGGCGGTCGCGCTCGGCATCATCGTCACCGAGCTTGTCACCAACGCCTGCAAATATGCCTATGCCGCCGATTGCGCGGGAGAGGTACGCGTGAGCCTGACCGATGCGGGCGACGGGCGCTTCCTGCTCAGGGTCGAGGATGACGGCTGCGGGATCGAGCTCGGCTCGACCAAGGGGACGGGTCTCGGCACCAAGCTGATCAGCGCGATGGCGCAGACGCTGAGGGCGAAGCTCGAGCAGGAACCGTCGGCGCAAGGCGTCAGCATGGTCCTTCTGGCGGCGAAATAACCGACTTCGAACACGGTCCGTCGCCGACCGCGCATGCGCTGAGCCGGCGAGGGCGACGAGGCTGTTGACCGACTCGGGCGCGCATGATTGCTGCATCGCAGCACATATTGGGGGTTTGGATGGCGTTTCCGATCTTCGCGCTCGCTTATGGCTTCCTGACGACGTTCATTCTGACCAGCCTCTCGCGCAACCGGCGCGAGGCGCGGCCCGACACGCCGGTATTGAGCCTGATCGGCCACGGCCTGATGGCGGCATCGGCGACCGGCGGCTGCCTCGCGCTCAGCGCGGCGGCCTGGGCGTCTCTCGCCGCCTAGGGCATCCGTGCGGCGCGACCGGGGAATGCCGGTCGGTCACCCGGCGGGGCTGCGCTCCGCCTGCGACACCGCGTCGGCCGCGCGCAGGGCGGCGATGATCTTCATCAGATGCTGGACGTCATGCACCTCGATCGTCACGTCGTAGGTGTGGAAGGCCGCGTCGCGATGGGACAGCGACAGGTTGACGATGTTCGCATGGTGCGCGCCCAGAATGCCCGACATGATGCCCAGCGCGCCCGGCTCGTTCTTGACGATCACGACCAGCCGCGCGGTGCCGCCGTCCGATCCGTCGCCCCAGGCCAGGTCGACCCACTCCGAGTCCTGTTGCTCGGCGAGCTTGCTGCAGTCGATCGTGTGGACCTCGACCGGCTTGTCGGGCCGGCGCACGCCGATGATGCGGTCGCCCGGCACCGGGTTGCAGCAATCGGCGAGCTGGAAGGCGACGCCGGGGGTCAGCCCCTTCATCGAGATCGCCTCGCGCTGGCCGCTCTCGCGGCGCTTGACGCCGGCCTTCTCGGCGCTGCCAGGCATCAGCGCGTCCATCACCGTCGCGTCGTCGATCAGCTTGCGGGCGACCGCCTCCATCAACGCCTCCTCGTCGGGAAGCTTGAGCCGCTTCAGCGCCTCGGGTAGCGCCTCGGGGCCGAGCGCGGCGGGGATGCGGCGGACGATCTCGTCATAGAATTTGCGGCCGAGCGCGATCGTTTCCTCGCGCTCCTTGTGGCGGACGAAGCGGCGGATCGCGGCGCGCGCCTTGCCGGTGAAGGCGAAGGTCAGCCATTCGACCTGCGGTTCCTGTGCCTTGGAGCGCAGGATCTGCACCTGGTCGCCATTCTCGATCAGGGTGCGCAGCGGCACCACCCGGCCGTTGATCTTGGCGCCGACCGTGGTGTCGCCGACATCGGTATGGACGGCATAGGCGAAGTCGATCGCGGTCGATCCCTTGGGAAGCTGGATCAGCTCCCCGGTCGGGCTGAACGCGAAGATCCGGTCCTGGTACATCGCCATGCGGGTATGTTCGAGCAGCTCCTCCGGATTGTCGGCATGCTCGAGGATGTCGACCAGGTCGCGGATCCAGCTGTGGTTGCCCGCTTCGCCGGCGGGCTTGCCCTGCTTGTAGGCCCAATGTGCGGCCAGGCCATATTCGGCCTCGGCGTGCATTTCCTCGGTGCGGATCTGCACTTCGATCCGCATCTTCTCCGAATGGATGATCGAGGTGTGGAGCGACCGGTAGCCGTTGCGCTTCGGGGTCGAGATATAGTCCTTGAACCGGCCCGGCACCATCGGCCAGCGGCGATGGAGCACGCCCAGCGCCTTGTAGCATTCGTCGATGTCGTCGACGACGACGCGGAAGGCCATCACGTCGGAGAGCTGCTCGAAGCTGATGTGCCGTTCGGCCATCTTCTTCCAGATCGAATAGGGGTGCTTCTCGCGCCCCTGGATATCGGCCTTGACGCCGGCGCGACCAAGCTGGAGGCGCAGCCCCGAGCTGATCCGCGAGATCAGGTCGCCGCCGCCGTCGTTGAGCTGCTTGAGCCGCTTGGTGATCGAATCATAGGCGTCGGGTTCGAGCTGCTGGAAGGCGAGCGTCTGCATCTCGCGCATGAACTCGTACATGCCGATCCGCTCGGCGAGCGGGGCATAGATGTCCATCGTCTCGCGGGCGATGCGGCGGCGCTTCGCCTCGGACGGAATGTGATGCAAGGTCCGCATGTTGTGCAGACGGTCGGCCAGCTTGACCAGCAGCACGCGGATGTCGCTCGACATGGCGAGCAGGAATTTGCGCAGATTCTCGGCGGCGCGCTCATTCTCGGTCTGCGCCTCGATCTTCGACAGCTTGGTGACGCCGTCGACGAGCCGCGCGACCGAGGGGCCGAAGCTCTTCTCGATCTGCTCGGGCGTGGCGACCGTGTCCTCGATCGTGTCGTGGAGGATCGCGGTGGCGATCGTCTCGTCGTCGAGCCGCAGATCGGTCAGGATGCCGGCCACCTCGATCGGGTGGCTGAAATAGGGATCGCCGCTGGCCCGCTTCTGGCTGCCATGCGCCTGCATCGAAAAGACATAGGCGCGATTCAGCAACGCTTCGTCCGCGTCCGGATCGTAGCTCAATACCCGATCGACGAGTTCATATTGTCTCAGCACGATATCATGATGGGGTTTCGGCCTGCGCACTTGCAACTGGCAAAAGCGGAAATTTGTGGCGGATCAGCCACAAAGCGCGCCCCAAATGCTTCAGATGCGAAACGACCCGCCGGTCGGGGACCAGGCGGGTCGCTGAAAACTCCGGCCGTGGGGAGCCGGGATAGCTTATTCGTAATCGCCGCCGATATTCTGGTTGCGCGGCGGAGCGGCGGCGGTGAGGCGGAGCGCCTCGGCCGAGGCGGCCAGCGAGCCGTTCTCGTCCGGCGCATCGTCATCGTCGACGCGGACGCGCTGCAGGCTGGACACGACCGCTTCATGCAGATCGTCCGGCGTGACCGTCTGCTCGGCGATCTCGCGCAGCGCGACGACCGGGTTCTTGTCGCGGTCGCGATCGATGGTCAGTTCGGCGCCGCCCGAGATCTGGCGCGCGCGCTGGGCGGCCATCAGCACGAGGTCGAACCGGTTGGAAATCTTGTCGACGCAATCCTCGACGGTGACGCGCGCCATGAAACGCTCCGCTATAACTGGGGAAATCGGAAAGACGGGCGGCTATCAGGCCGGGCCCCGAATGTAAAGGAAAATGGATGCCGGCGCCCGGAAAGCGCCTATTCCGCAGCCGCCTTGTGGGCCCAGAACAGGCCGCAGGGGGGGATGTTCCACCATTCGAGGTCGCGATCGATCGATTCGAACAGGGGCTCGATCAGGGTCAGCACATAGGCCGAATATTGGTAGATCAGGAAGGAGCCGCCCGGCGCCAGCACCCGATGGGTCGCCTCGGCGATCGCCGGACCCACCCCGGTCGGCAGGGTGGAGAAGGGCAGCCCCGACAGGACATAGTCGGCCTTCTCGAAGCCGTGCGCGGCGACGATGTCGTTGACGTCGGCCGCCGACCCGTGGACCGCGACGAAGCGGCTGTCGGTGAACTTGCGGCGCAGATAGTCGACGAAGACCGGATTGGTGTCGATCACGAGCAGGGTCGCGTCGACCGGGAGCCGTTCGAGGATCGTGGCGCAGAAGGTGCCTACCCCGGGGCCATATTCGACGAAAAGCTTCGTCCGCGCCCAGTCGACCGGCGCCAGCATCGCATCGATCGTCCGCCGCGACGAAGGAATGATCGAGCCGATCATCACCGGATGGCGAAGGAATTCCCGGAAGAACAGGGCGAAAGGGCTGATGGAGGCGGATGACCTGTTGCTGGCGTCAACGCTGCTGCCAAGCGCCTGATCGGCCATTAAACTCACCTAATGCTGGCCCGAACGGGCTTGGGATCCTCTAAACCCTCCGTTCGCAAATGCCGCCGCTAAACGCAAGCGTCGGCCGTTACGGATACGACGGGACGATATCCCAACCGCCCGAACCGTCGCGCGGTTGCGTAGCGGGCAAAAAAAAGGCCGATCCCGAAGGACCGGCCGTGAAAGTTTTAGGAGAGGATGCCTGAAAGGCCCGATCTTTTTGCGCTGCGGCATCAATTTTCGCAAATGCAGAGTTCGATCGAGCGATTGCAACATTTGCAACCTTGAAATCCCAATAAACCGCTGTTTATAAGCTAAGGCTTACCGGCTCTCGGAGGCCGTTGCGATATTTTGCAGTGCAACGTGAACCGCCGGCTATGGAGGCACGCATGCGTAGATTGCCGCCGCTGACCGCGATCGAGGCCTTCGTACAGGTCGCCAGGCTCGGATCGGTCAAGGCCGCCGCCGAGGAACTGGCGCTGTCGTCGCCGGCGCTCAGCCGCCGCGTGCAGGCGCTCGAACGTTTCATGGGCCGCAACCTGTTCGAGCGCCGCCACCAGGCGATGACCCTGTCGACCGAAGGCGAAAAGCTGCTGTCGCGGATCGCACCCGCGCTCGACCAGCTCACCCTCGCGATCGACGCGACCTCGGGCGAAAGCGAGCTGGTCCGGCTGCGGCTGGGCGTCATGCCGTTGTTCGCGTCGCAGCGGCTGATGGGGCGGCTGCCCGAGCTGCGCGAGCGGCATCCCGAACTGCACATCGACATCGACACCGCCAGCCATGCGCTCGCCCGGCTCGGCGAGGGGGTCGACGCGGCGATCGTGCTGGCGCGCGACATCGACTCCAGCCTCTATTCGCGGCGGATCGACCGCGACAAGGCGGTCGCGATCGTCAACCGCTCGCTGCTGACCGGCCGCTATCCAGTGAACAAGCTCGACGACATCGCCCGGCTGACCATCTTCCTCCACCGCGACATGGCCGAACTGTTCAACATGTGGCGCGAGGCGCTCGGCCGGCCCGATATCGAACCGGCCGCGGTCGACCTGTTCGACTCGGGGCAGCTGATGCTCGACGCCGCGGCGCAGGGGCTGGGGGTGGCGTTCATGCTCAAGAGCCATCTCGACGACGCGCATGACGACCGGCTGACCAGCCTGTTCGACGACAGCATCGAGAGCCCCTATGGCTATTGGTTCGCCTGTCGCCGGCCGGCGCTGTCGACCCGCGCGGTGCGGCTGTTCCACGACTGGCTGTTCGGCGCGTCCTGACCGCGCCAAAAGAAAAGGCGGGAGCAGCGCCCCCGCCTTGTCGGTAGCCTTCGCGGAAGCGGGTCAGGCGTCCGCCGCGACCCGCATCTTCACGATCTTGCCCGGCGTGCGGGGCGGCTCGCCCTTCGGCAGCGCGTCGACATGCTCCATGCCCGATTCGACCACGCCCCAGACGGTGTACTGGCCGTCGAGGAAGCGCGCGTCGTCGAAGCAGATGAAGAACTGGCTGTTGGCGCTGTTCGGGCTGGAGCTGCGCGCCATCGAGCAGACGCCGCGGACATGCGGCTCGCGGCTGAACTCGGCCTTGAGGTTCGGCTTGGGCGAGCCGCCCATGCCGGTGCCGGTCGGGTCGCCGCCCTGCGCCATGAAGCCGGGGATCACGCGGTGGAAGACGACGTCGTCGTAGAAGCCGTCGCGGGCGAGGCTCTTGATCTGCTCGACATGGTCGGGCGCCAGATCGGGACGCAGAGCGATGACGACATCGCCGCCTTCGAGCGTCATGATCAGCGTGTTTTCGGGATCTGCGGCCATATCATCTCCTGTCGGCAAGCGAATCTGCGGCCGTCCCTATCGGGAAGTTCGCGCCAAGGCGAGCGATGATTGGCCGGCCGGGCGGTCGCCGGAGCGGTTCCGCCGACGAGCCGCGGACCGGGCGGCAGGGCGGAGGGCCGTGTCGCCGTCCCGGCGGCGGCGCGGATCTGCCTTCTCGATCGATCCGGCTTCCGCCACGCGGCGTCCGGCTATAAACGAGGCCGGTGACGGAGTCGGAAACCAACCAGCACCACGACAGGGCGACCGTCCCGATCGCACCGATCCCGAAGATGATCGTAACCCTCGCGATCATGGCGTCGACGATCCTCGTCGTGCTGGACCAGACGATCGCCACCGTCGCGCTGCCGCACATGCAGGCGGCGCTGGGCGCGACCCCCGACACGATCACCTGGGTGCTGACCTCCTACATCATGGCGACCGCGGTCGGGACGCCGCTCACCGCCTGGCTGACCGGGCGGTTCGGGCGACGGCAGGTGTTCCTGGTCTGCGTGTTCGGCTTCACGGTCAGCTCGATGCTCTGCGGCGTCGCGACCTCGCTGCCGATGATGGTGGCGTGCCGGCTGGCCCAGGGCCTTTTCGGCGCCTTCCTGATGCCGATGTCGCAGGCCTTCCTCTACGACATGAACCCGCCCTCGCTGCAGGTCCGGGCGATCACCATGTGGGGGGTCGGCGCGATGGTCGGGCCCATCGTCGGCCCGTTGCTGGGCGGCTACCTGACCGATACGTTCGACTGGCGCTGGGTGTTCTTCGTCAACGTGCCGGTCGGCATCGCCGCCCTGGCCGGCATCTATTTCGGCCTGCCCGAATTCCCGTCGGTCCGCCGCACCTTCGACCATGTCGGCTTCATCATGATCGCCGTCGCGCTCTGCTCGCTCCAGCTCGCGCTGGACCGCGGCACCCAGCAGGACTGGTTCGACGCGCCCGAGATCATCATCGAGTTCGGCATCAGCATCTCGGCCTTCTGGATGCTGATCTTCCATCTCCGCCGCTCGCCCCATCCGATCATCTCGCCCGGCCTGTTCGCCAACCGCAGCTTCAGCGGGGCGATGATCCTGGCCTTCGTCCTGATGCCGACGATCATCGCCAGCAACGCCCTGCTGCCGCAGCTGTTCGTCCAGCTGCTCGGCTATCCGGTCTCGACCGCCGGGGAGATGATGTTGCCGCGCGGCATCGCGATGACGCTGGGCATCTTCCTGGGCGGACAGTTCACCCGCTGGATGGAAGGCCGCCTGCAGGTCGCGATCGGCGTCTGCATCGTCATCTGGTCGCTCTACCTCCAGACCCGGTTCTCCATGGAGATGGACCAGCACCTGATCATCTGGGCGGGCGTGCTGCAGGGCTTCGGCACCGGGATGGCGATGACGGTGCTCAACTTCACCGCGATGTCGAGCGCGCCGCTCACCCACCGGACCGAGGCCGCGGCGCTCTATGCGCTGTCGCGCAACACCGGCGCTTCGATCATGCTCGCGATCTTCTCCGCAATGCTGGCGCGCGATCTCCAGATCAACCATGCCGAGCTCGGCGCGCGACTGTCGTCGGGGGGGCTGCCGCTGCACCTTTCGAGGCTATGGGCCGGCGGCGGCCTCGACGCGCCGATCGCCGCGCTGGCCGAGGCCGAGGTCAACCGGCAGGCGATGATGATCGCCTATATCAACGATTTCTGGGTGATGATGTGGACCGTGGTGGCGCTGCTGCCGCTGGTGCTGCTGCTGCGGCCCAAGCGCGCGCCGAAGGGGGGCGAGGGCCTGGCGGCGATGGCCGACTAGCCGGCTGCGCGGCGGCGATTTCGCCCACGATTTCGGCCGCTATTGCATTGCCGTTTCCGCCCGTCCGGCCTAGACGGGCCGCTTCGCGGCTCGCAAGGCGGAGGACGGCATGAGCGAAACCGAACCCGATACCGTCGACGCCCCGGCCCCCGCCCAGAGCCTGCATGACGAAGACGACCGGCTGAAGTCGACCTTCGTCGACGCCGTCATCGCCTGCGTCGAGGATGGCGACATCGAGGGCGCCCGCGCGCTCGTCCACCCGCTCCATCCCGCCGACATCGCCGACCTGTTCGAGCTGGCGCCGCAGGACATGCGCCGTCCGATCGCCACCGCGATCGCCGAGATGCTCGACGGCGACGTGCTGGCCGAGATGAACGAATGGGTGCGCGAGGAGCTGATCGAGGCGCTCGCCCCGCACGAGGTGGCCGAGATCGCCACCCAGCTCGACACCGACGACGCGGTCGCGATCATCGAGGAACTCGAGGAAGAGGACCAGCGCGCCGTGCTGCGCGCGATGGAGCCCGACGATCGCGCGGCGATCGAGGAGGCGCTGTCCTACCCGGAGGAATCCGCCGGCCGCCTGATGCAGCGCGACCTGATCGCGGTGCCCGAGCATTGGACGGTCGGCGACGTGCTCGACTATCTGCGCAAGAACGAGGACCTGACCACCGATTTCTGGGAGGTCTTCGTCGTCGACGCCGGCCATCACCCGATCGGCACCTGCAAGCTGAGCTGGCTGATGCGCACCCCGCGCGGCATCGCGATCGGCGACGTGATGCAGCGCGAGCAGACGCTGATCCCGGTCGACATGGACCAGGAGGAGGTTGCCCTCCGCTTCCAGAAATATGCGCTGATCTCGGCGGCGGTCGTCGACCATGCGGGCCGGCTGGTCGGCATGATCACGGTCGACGACATCGTCCACATCATCCAGGAGGAGGCCGGCGAGGATATCCTGAAGCTGTCGGGCGCGGGCGACGGCGACATCAACGAGCCGATCCTCGAGACGGTGAAGGTCCGCCTGACCTGGCTGGTCGTCAATCTCGGCACGGCGGTCATCGCCGCCTCGGTGGTCGGGCTGTTCCAGACCACGATCGCCCGGCTGGTGGTTCTCGCGGTGCTGATGCCGATCGTGTCGGGCATGGGCGGCAATGCCGGTACCCAGACCATGGCGGTGGCGGTCCGCGCGCTCGCGCTCAACCAGCTGACCTCGTCCAACACCGCGCGCATGATCATGCGCGAATTCCGCATCGCCATCATCAACGGGCTGTGCATCGGCGGGCTGCTCGGGACGGCGGTCTACCTGATCTACGGCAACCCCGATCTCGGCATCGTCATCTGTCTGGCGATGATCATCAACAACATCACCGCCGGGCTCGCCGGCATCCTCGTCCCGGTCTGTCTAGACAAGGCGGGGGCCGATCCGGCGGTGTCGTCGGCGGTGTTCGTCACCACCGCGACCGACGTGATGGGGTTCTTCTCCTTCCTGGGCCTCGCCGCGCTGTGGGGGCTCCACCGTTGATGGCGCGCGGTTGACGGGGCACGGTTGATTGCGGGGCGGATCGTGCTGATATGGACGGCATGAGCGCGCTCAACATGACCAAGATCGCCTTCGGCTGCGACGGCTTCGACGAGCTGCGCGCGCGGCTGGCCGGGCGCATCGACCGCGGCGAGCAGATCGTCCTCACCACCCGCTACATGCCCAAGCGCGCCGACGAGATGGTCGGCGGATCGCTCTACTGGATATCGCAGCACCGCTTCGGCCTGCGCCAGCCGCTGATCGGCTTCAGCGAGATCGAAGGCGGTCGCTGCGGCATCCTGTTGGCGCCGACCCTGATCGAGGTCGAGCCGCGCCCCCGCCGCGCGCACCAGGGCTGGCGCTATCTGAGCGCCGAGGACGCGCCGAAGGACCTGCCCGAAGGCGGGGCGGAGGGCGACAAGATTCCGGTCGCGCTCCACGCCGAACTGGCGGCGATCGGGCTGATCTGACGGCCGTTACCGGCTGACAAGGGTGAAGGGCGCCCAGCTTTCCGGCCGATCCGCGCCGGACGCATGGCCCCCATGGCGAATGCGCAATATGGCGCGGCGCAGGCGTTCCTCCGGCGGCACGCGGCTGTCGCGCGCGACCTCGACCGTGATCCGCGCGGCGATATCGTCCCGCACCGGCCAATGGCTGACGAGCAGGGAGCGTGCCCCGGCGTAGAAGAACGCCCGCGCCAGGCCGGACAGCGCGGGCGCATCCTTGGCGTCCCCGGCGGCCGTGTCGCAGGCGGAGAGCACGACCAGAGCGGCGTCGGTGGTGAGCCTTGCGATTTCCGAGGTGGTAAGCAGGCCGTCATCGGCCGGATCGCCGGTCGCCGCCGGTGTCAGCACCAGCGCCGGTTCCATCAGGTCCGCGGCACCGCCGGCAACCAGTCCATGCGTGGCGAAGGCGAGGACGTCGACGCCCGTCAGGCGCGCATTCCGCACCGCCGCTTCGGTGGCGTCGGCGCCGAGCAGGACGATACTGTCCGGCCCGCCGATCTTGGCGCGCATCTCGGCCAGTTCGCGCGCCGCGCCGGGAAGCGGGGCGAGAGCGGTGATATCCTGGATCGTGCCCCCGGCATCGCGGTAGCTGCGAGAGCCGCTCGCGACGGTGCCGGCCAGCAGGGGCGCACCGATGCCGACGAAGCGGCCGTGGGCGACGGAGCCGCCATCCAGCGGGCTTCCGCCGGCGGTCAGCAGGATCGCATGATCGTCGATCAGCCAGCGTGGCGGCCGTCCGGCGCGTGGCGGGCTGGTGACCAGCGCGGCGAAGGGTATGGCGAGCAGCGATCCGGTGGCGGCGATGCGCCAGCGCGGACTTTTCTCGGCGAGCTGGCGCGCCGATCCGTGCAGCAACAGCGCATAGAGCCTGGCGGCGGCATCGGCGTCATAGGCCTGCGGCGCGCCACCATCGGCGATGGCGCCTCGCGACCGGCGATCGGCGTCGATCGAACCGCGCAGCCGGGCGACGAGGCCGTGGAGGCCGGGTGCATCGATCGCGCTGTCGGCGAACGCCACCCGGCTGCGATCGACGACGAGCGCCAGCAGCCTGTCGTCGAGCTGCACGAAATAGAGCTGCGCCTGTCGGCGGGCGAGCCCGGCTTGCAGGGCGTCGAGGTCGACGATCCTCTCCTGCAGCGCCACTTCCTGGCCGGTCAGGGCCGCATCGATCGTCGCGATCTCGGCCAGCGCCTGCTGATATCCGGCGGGATCGCGGCCATAGCGATCGAGCGCGGTACGGCTCAGCGCCGCGCGGCGCGCGGTGGCGTCCTGGCGGGCACGGATGCGCAGGGCCTGTTCGCTCTGGCCACGGGCGAGCGCGGCGGTAATCGCGCGGCCGCTGTCGCCGATCACGAGCCGCTGGGCGACGTCGAGCGCCAATGCCCGGTCCTGCGCCAGCCAGGCCAGTCGCGCCATCGTCTCGAAGCCGTCCCGGAAGACGAGGTCGCGGCTGATCTCGGTCTGGTTGGCGTTGGCGATCGCGGTGAGCCGCCGATAGGCCGGCGTCGCGCGGGCGAGGCCGCCGCGGACATCGCCGGCACGCGCCATCAGGTGGCCCGCCGCGATCTCCCCGCCCAGCAGCGGGGGACTGTCGGGTGCCAGCGTCGCGTGGCGGATCGCCTGCGCCCGTTCGAGTTCGGGGCGGGCTGCAGTCAGGTCGCCGAGCGCGGCGAGATCGGCGGCAAGGCCTTCGTGCAGCGACGCGAGGCGGAAATGCTGCGGGAAGTCGAGCTTGAACGCGGCGATCGCCATCCGGCGCAGCGCGACGGCGTCGGCCAGCCGCCCGAGGTCGCGATAGTCGTCGGCGAGATTTTCGCGGAGCTGGTTGAGGCGGGGATCGCTGGCGCCGAGCTTACGTTCGGCGACGCGCACCGATTCCTCGAGCAGGGGTAGCGCTTCCTCGGGCCGCCCGGACAGGCGCAGCGCCCGGCCGAAGTTGGACTCGGTGATCGCGACGCTGATCGCCTCCTTGCCGAGCTTGGCGACGCGCAGCGGCAGCAGTCGTCGGTAGAGCGGCTCGGATTCGCGCCAGCGACCCTGAGTGTCGAGCACGGCGGCATAGTTGGACAGGGTGATCATCGTCAGCGGATGGCCCTGCGGCAGGCCGCGCGCGGCCATCGCCAGCGCGTCGCGCGCGACGTCCTCCGCCTTGGCGAGCAGGCCCGCCTGGGTGTAGATCGAGCCCAGGCTGGTGGCCGTGCCGACCGTGACCTCCGCATCGGGCGGAGACAGGCGGCGGTGCAGCGCCAGGGCTTCCTCCACCCATTTGGCCGCCGTGGAGAGGTGCCCCGCCTGCTGTTCGACCGATCCGATGTTGAACAATGTCTCGGCCAGGGCCACGCTTCCGCCCGGCACCGCCAAGCGCTGGACCGCCGCCACTTGCTCCAGCATCGAAGCCGCCTCGGCGGTCCGGCCGGCGGAGGCGCGGGCCAGCGCCAGCGCGATGGCGCCTGCGAGCCGCGCCGGATCGTCCGGCGGCCGTACCGTCAGGAGCGGGGCGGCCTCCTCCAGCAGTGGGAGCGCTTCCTTGTCGCGGCCGACGCCGATCAGCGCCGAGCCATAGCGCACGAGCACCTGGCCCAGCTCCGCGGGCTTCGTGCGAAAGCGGGTGCGCGCGGCGGGCAGGGCGGCTTGCCAGGCCGTCACGGCACCGGCGGGATCGGCTTCTATGTCGATCGCCCGGGCGGCGGCGATCGGATCATGTGGCGGCAGGGCCGCCCCATGGGCCGCGGGCGCCACCCACAGCGCCACCGCCAATATCGTTGCTCGCATGACCCCCATGTCCCCCCGCCGCGGCTTTGCGCCATTGCGGAGCGAAGAGGAAGGGGGCTATTCGCTCGAAGTCCATTCCGGCCATAGCGGTCCACGACCCGATGCCATCGGATCGGCCGCTCAAGCTTATCGTCTCACCGCGATTTCCGCGTCGAATCGCTCCAGCGGCGCGCGATCAGTCCCCGCATTTGATACTGCCGGGGCCGGTCTTCCGCACGGTGCAGCTCGGCTTGCCGGCGATGCGGATGTCGCCGGGCCCGGTCAGGTTGGCCCGTGCGACGCGGGTGGGGCCGACGGTGATCGTGCCGGGACCCATGAGATTGGCGCTGAGCAGGTCGACCGCCAGGCCGGCGGCGCGGATATCGCCCGGGCCGGTGAGCGAGGCATCGGCGCGGCCGGTCTTGCCGGCGATCGTCAGGTCGCCGGGCCCGGACAGCCTGGCGGTCAGCCGGCTGGTGTCGAGCCGTCCCACCGTCAGGTCTCCGGGACCGGAAAGGGCCGCGGTGAAGGCGGTGGTCCGGATGCGGTCGATCGTCAGGTCGCCGGGGCCCGCCAGCTCGGCGGCCTCCAGCATCGGCACGGTGATGTCGACGATCACCTTGCCGCCGGTCCAGCGCAGCGGGTTCCAGTTCGAACCCTTTTCGGCGGTGACGACCAGCATTGTCCCGCGCGGCTCGACGACCAGCCGGTCGATCCCGTTCTGCGGGCCGCTGGCGTTGACAGAGACCCGGCCGCCGGTGCGGACCCGGACCGTATAGGGGCCTTCGACCCTGAGCTTGACGAAGCCGGGGACCGGGAAGGAGCGGGTCGCCGCCTGCGCCGGCAAGGCGGCCGCGACGAGCGAAAGGCCGAGCAGGGCCGGGATCGATAGACGCATCGGGCTCTCCATGATCTGTATTAGTAATATAATACGGCTTTGCGCCGCGCGCCGCAACCCGCCTCGGCCTGGCAGGATGGGTCGGCAAAGAAAAAGGGGCGGCCCCGAAGGACCGCCCCTTTCCGCCTCTTCCGGAGGAAGAACGCTTATTTGTTGTGGATCGCAGCCGCCTTGCGGAGGATGTCGAGGATCTTTTCCTGCGCCGTCGGCTCGTCGACCGCTTCCATCGCCGCGAGTTCGCGGGCGAGGCGGCTGGTCGCCGCTTCGAAGATCTGGCGCTCCGAATAGCTCTGCTCGGGCTGGTCGTCGGCCCGGAACAGGTCGCGGACGACTTCCGAGATCGAGACGAGGTCGCCCGAGTTGATCTTCGCTTCATATTCCTGGGCGCGGCGCGACCACATGGTGCGCTTGACCTTCGGCTTGCCCTTCAGCGTGGTGAGGGCTTCGCCCATCGTCACGCTCGACGACAGCTTGCGCATGCCGACGGCTTCAGCCTTGTTGGTGGGAACGCGCAGCGTCATCCGCTCCTTCTCGAAGCGGAGAACATAGAGTTCGAGTTTGGCTCCCGCGATTTCCTGGCTTTGCAGTTCGACCACGCGGCCGACACCATGCTTGGGATACACGACATAATCGCCGACGACGAAGCTCAGCGCCTTGGCAGCCATTTAGCAGACCTTTCTTTGGGATGCCGCATAGGTCCCGTCTGATCCGCCCCCCCAAGCGGCCGACGGCGATTCCATACGGCGAGTCACAGATTCCTTGTTGCAGGCGCTATAGATCGCGCCCGGACCCGAATCTTGTAACACATTGGTAAGCGAAAAACCAGCATCTCCGGCTTTTCGCCGGGGCTGGTCCCGATTCGCGATGGTTTTCGCGGGTGCGAAGGGGGGTCAGTCGCCCTGGCCGGGCTCCGGCGAGAAATATTTGTCGTACTTGCCGTCGACATTCTTGAACTCGTCGGCATCGGCGGGCGCGTCGCGCTTGCGGGTGATGTTGGGCCATTGGGCCGCGAACGTGTTGTTCAGCTCCAGCCACTGCTCGAGTCCCGACTCGGTATCGGGCAGGATCGCCTCGGCGGGGCATTCGGGTTCGCACACGCCGCAATCGATGCACTCGCTCGGATTGATGACGAGCATGTTGTCGCCCTCGTAGAAGCAGTCGACCGGGCACACTTCGACACAATCCATATACTTGCAGCGAATGCAGGCATCGGTGACGACGTAGGTCATTGCAACTCCCTCGAGCCCGACCGTCCACGGAAGAAGCGCTCGCGCTTTCCCGGTGACGGAAATCGGGCCCGCCCAATATGCGACCGCGATCGCCCGTCAGGCCAGTCTGACGGGATCGAGGTCCGGCGAACGCGCCCCCGTTAGGTCGCGGCTCGCTCCTCGTCAACAGGGGGAGGTGACAGATCGGTATAGCAGGCCTGGGCCTCGCGTGCCGGGCCGCGCCGCTCGGGCAGCGCCTCGATCCGGATCACGCGCACCTGTCCGTGCAAGGGGAAGCTCAGCACATTGCCGACCCGGACATGGATGTGGGCGCGGTCGATCACCCTGCCGTCGATCCGCATATGGCCCGCCTCGGCGACGTCCTGGGCGAGCGGCCTTGTCTTGGTAAGCCGCGCGAACCACAGGAATTTATCGAGCCGCATTGCGCGAAAGCGTTCCCGGATAGAGATCGGCCAGTGCACCGAAGGCGTTGCCGGGCCGGGTCAGGCGTTCCTTGCGCGGTTCGCGCTTGCCCTTCCATATCCAGGCGTCCGCCCCGCCCGGCGAAGCGGCGCGGAAGCCCAGCGCGAGCATCAACTGCGCGAAGCTGGGGTGGCGCAGGCCTAGCGAGGTCGCGAGGCCGGGGTCGGGGGTGAAGGGCGTCCGGCCGGTGCGCGAATCATGGGCGATCCGCGCCAGCCGCTCGACCAGGTCGACGCGCAGCATCTGGGCACCGAGCGCGCGATAGCCGGCGCGCACCATCGCCTCGCAGGCCGCCGCATCGGGCGGCGTGGCCATCGATACCGCGCCCGGCACCGGCAGCTCGGGCATCGCCTGCCCCTCCGCCGCAGCGAACAGCGCGATCCGCCAGCGGGTCGGCTCGGGCTTCAGCAGCGTCGGCGAATAGACGTCGATGGTGCCGAGCTTGACGTCGAGCCGCTCGGCGCGCGAACGGCCCTCGCGATCGAGATGCTCGATCGCCGACCCGACGCTGGGCCGGGCGATGATCCCGCCCGCCTCGGCCAGCGGCGACAGCAGCGCGCGCAGCGACGGGGAGCAGGCGGGATCGCGCGCCGCCTCGAAATAGCGGGCGAGGGGCTTCAGCTCCCGCTGGATGCGGCCTTCCAGCCAGCTTGCCAGCCGCTGCTCGACCCCGGCCCGGTCGGCCGGGCTCAGCGGATCGAGCGCGCGGTGGAGGCTGATGCGCGGCGTCAGCAGGGTACGGCCCTTCTCGAGCCGCGCCACCACGTCGCCGCGCCAGAAGATCGCGACCGGCCGGCCGGCATCGGTCGCCAGCGAGAAATGCCCGTCCTCGTCGGCCGCGAGCTGCCGCGCGCGGGCGGCGAGCTCGACGCCGAGCCGACGCTCGGCCGCCGCCATCAGCCGCTTCATGTCGCCATGGCGGGCGAGATGGTCCGCCTTGAAGCGGAAGCCGATCAGCCGGCCGATCGCCTCGCCGTCGACGGTGACGATGCCGTCCTCGTCGACCTTCACCGGCAGCAGCAGGTCGCCGCCCTTGGCGCCCAGGTCGCGCATCAGCACCGAGGTCCGCCGGTCGACGAAACGCTGGGTCAGCCGCTGGTGGAGCGCGTCCGACAGCTTTTCCTCGAGCATGCGGGTCCGTTCGGCCCAGCTCCCGGCGTCGGCCAGCCAGTCGGCGCGATGGGCGATATAGGCCCAGGTGCGGACCCCGGCGATGCGGTCGGCGAGGGTCTCGACGTCGCCCTGGACGCTGTCGAGCCGGGCCAGCTCGTCGGCGAACCAGCTGACCGGCAGATGCCCGTCGCCCTCGCTGAGGTGGCGGAAGATGCGGGAGACGAGGCGGCCATGCGGTTCGGGGCCGGTCTT
The DNA here is from genome assembly GCF_001428605.1 of Sphingomonas sp. Root720. Classification (GTDB taxonomy): domain Bacteria; phylum Pseudomonadota; class Alphaproteobacteria; order Sphingomonadales; family Sphingomonadaceae; genus Rhizorhabdus. The sequence goes on along the minus strand of NZ_LMID01000010.1, from coordinate 623,577 downwards.
GCGGAAGTCGGGGAGGCCGCAGGCAGCCCATAGCCGGCCGATCATCCGCCTGCCGCGCGCCCGCTCGCGCACCCAGTCCTCCTCGGCGAGGCGCTTGAGCACCGCCAGGTCGATCGCCTGCGGCGCGGCGCGCAGCACCTGCCGGTCGGGCCGCCGTTCGAGATCGGCGATCAGCATGTCGAGCGTGTCGAGCGACGGCGCGCCCTCGCGCCAGTAGAGATGGTCGATCGACGGAAAATGATGCGCCTCGATCGCATCGACCTCCTCGTCCTCGAAGCGTGCGCCGCTGGTGCCTTCAAGCGCGAGCGTGCCGAAGGTACCGTCGCGCTGGTGGCGGCCGGCGCGTCCCGCGATCTGGGCCATTTCCGAGATGGTCAGCCGGCGCGCGCGGCGTCCGTCGAACTTCCGCAGCGACGCGAAGGCGACATGGGCGACGTCCATGTTCAGGCCCATGCCGATCGCGTCGGTGGCCACCAGATAGTCGACCTCGCCGGCCTGGAACATCGCCACCTGCGCGTTGCGCGTGCGGGGCGACAGCGCGCCCATCACCACCGCCGCGCCGCCGCGCAGCCGGCGCAGCATCTCGGCGACCGCATAGACCTCCTCGGCCGAGAAGGCGACGATCGCCGAGCGCGGGGGCAAGCGCGACAGCTTCGTGGCGCCCGCATAGGTCAGGGTCGAGAAGCGGGGGCGGCCGATGATCTCGGCGTCGGGCACCAGGGCGCGGATCATCGGCCGCAGCGTTTCCGACCCGAGGATCATCGTCTCCTCGCGACCGCGGGCGCGGAGCAGCCGGTCGGTGAAGACATGGCCGCGCGCGGGGTCGCTGCCGAGCTGGGCCTCGTCGAGCGCGACGAAGGCGAAGTCGCGCGCGTTCTTCTCGATGCCGTCGGCCGACGGGCCGCCGCCCAGCGGCATCGATTCCGCCGTGGTCAGATAATATTGCGCGTTGGGCGGGAGCAGCTTCTCCTCGCCGGTGATCAGCGCGACGCGGTCCTTGCCCTTGATCGCGACGACCCGGTCATAGACCTCGCGGGCCAGAAGCCGCAGCGGGAAGCCTATCATCCCGCTCGAATGACCGCACATCCGCTCAATCGCGAGATGCGTCTTGCCGGTGTTGGTCGGGCCCAGCACGGCGACCACCGGCTGGGCACTGAAAGTGGCCATGCCCCCAAGATTGGCAGTCCCTGTGACGAACGCAAGCGCGAAACAGCGGGCCGACTCCGCTCACGGACGAAATGACTCGGCTCGTCGCATTCGCCCGCCCGTGGCGCCGGGATTAGTTTGACATTAACCATCGTCGGGCAGACTGATCTTGCCTGACCCGAAATTATGTCGTCAGGGCAAGCAGATAGGCGATTTTTCAAAAGGGGCGGGGGACGTTGTTCCGCAACGACGGTCAGGGATTTCCAGCAGAGGGCTATGCCGGCGGCGGTAGCCGGGGCGCGCTCGTCGTCGCCCGGGCGAACCGTTTCCCGGCGATCGGCCGGCTGATCGACAGTCCGATCGGCGATGCGGTCGACCGTCTCGCCGGTGCCGACCTGGTCGTCGACCTCGGCGCGCGGATCGGTTCGCGCGAATGGTTCCGCGGCCTGTTCACCTGCCTCGGCCTGTGCACCGCGGCGGGGATGATGGCCCCCGATCTCAAGCCGATCAACTTCACCGCCGAACCGCCGATGAGCGCGGCGCACCGCGAACAGGTGCGGGCGCTCGGCATCGCGCCGCTCGGCCTGGGCGGCGACACCGGACAGCGCATCGCGGCGACGGGGATGGTCGAGCCGCTGACCGACACGCCCGAACGGCCCCGCGTCGAGCTGGCGGCGACGATCGGCCAGGGCGACGGCTTCGCCCGCGTGCTCGAACGCGCCGGCGTCTCGCGCGAGGAAGCGGGCAAGATCGCATCGATGGTCGGCGATACCGTGCCGCTCGACGATCTTCGCGCCGGCACGCGGATGGACCTGGTTCTCGGCCGCCGCGCGGTGAAGAGCGATCCGCGTCCGCTCGAGACGCTCGATTTCCGGGCGCGCTTCGATCTCAAGCTCGCGGTCGAGCGGATCGACGGCCAGCTTCGCCTCAAGCGGATTCCGATCGCGGTCGACAATACGCCGCTGCGGATCCAGGGCCGGGTCGGCTCCAGCCTCTACCGCTCAGCGCGGGCCGCGGGCATCCCCAGCGGTGCGATCGAGGCGTTCATCAAGGCGATATCCCAGAAGCTGGCGATGCGGGGCATCGGCTCCGACGCGCGGTTCGACGCGATCATCGAACATGCCCGCGCCGAAACCGGCGAGGTCAAGATGGGCAGCCTGCTGTTCGCCGGCATCACCGAGGGCCGCAAGAAGGTCCAGATGCTCAAATGGACCAATGGCAGCCGCGAGCAATGGTATGAGGCGAACGGCGTCGGCGAGACCAAGGGCGTGATGCGCCAGCCGGTGCTCGGCCACCTCACCTCCAGCTTCGGCATGCGCTTCCACCCGATCCTCGGCTTCTCGCGCATGCATCAGGGCGTCGATTTCGGCGCGCCGATGGGCGCCCCGATCGTCGCGGCGAGCGATGGCGTCATCAGCTTCGCCGGGCGCCATGGCGGTCATGGCAATTACGTCCGGATCAACCATTCGGGCGGCATCGCCACCGGCTACGCCCATATGAGCCGGATCATCGCCAAGTTCGGCCAGCGGATCCGCCAGGGCGAGCTGATCGGCTATGTCGGCTCGACCGGCCTGTCGACCGGTCCGCACCTTCATTACGAGATGTATCGCAACGGCAAGGCGATCAATCCGACGTCGATGAAATTCACGACGGTGCAGCAGCTCGCCGGCCGCGATCTCGCCAATTTCAAGGCGAAGCTCAACAATCTCCTGTCGGTGCGGGTCGCCAATGGCGGCGGCGCGGCGACGCAGGACAATAGCGCCGAGGCCGAGCCCAAAGACAAGGGCAAGCCCAAGAAGGGCTGAGCGCGGCGTCGCCGGATTTCGGACGGCGGCGTAGGGGGACCTTTGCGTAAACGCTGTCACCTTGCCGTCATCCCGGCGAAAGCCGGGATCTCCCTTCATCTTCGTCTTTCTTCCCTAACGGCAGAAAGGCAGAGAGATCCCGGCTTTCGCCGGGATGACGATGAAGCGAATGGAGATGGGCTCTTACGCAAAGGTCCCGCCTGCGCTGGCATGACGGCGAGTGCCGATGCCCGCCTTCGGGCCCGCCCCACCGCATCGACCGATAGTTTACTTCCACCCGCCTTCGCGCGGCGCTAATCTTCGGCGGCAGGTGGCGTGGTGGAGAGCGGCATGATCGACGAGCAGGGAATTTTTCTGGGCGCGAGCCCGAGCCCGTCGGGTTTGCTGGCGCAGCATCTCAATCTCCGCCGCGCCAACCGCCACGGCCTGATCGCGGGCGCGACCGGCACCGGCAAGACGGTGACGCTGCAGGGTATCGCCGAGAATTTCTCGGCCGCCGGGGTGCCGGTGTTCCTCGCCGACGTGAAGGGCGACCTGTCGGGGATCGCGATGGCCGGATCGCCGACGGCGAAGAACGCCGACAAGCTGGTCGCCCGCGCCGCCGAGATCGGCCTCGAGAACTTCGTCTGGGGCGACAATCCGACGATCTTCTGGGATCTCTACGGCGAGCAGGGCCACCCGATCCGCACGACCGTTTCCGAAGTGGGACCGTTGCTGCTCGCGCGACTGATGAACCTCAACGAGGTGCAGGAAGGCGTGCTCAACATCGCCTTCCGCTATGCCGACGAAGAGGGATTGCTGCTGCTCGATCTCGGCGACCTCCAGGCGATGCTCGCCTTTTGCGCGGAGAATGCCGACGATCTGTCGAGCCGCTACGGCAACGTCACCAGGGCGAGCGTCGGATCGATCCAGCGCCAGCTGCTCCAGCTCGACAGCCAGGGCGGCGCCCATTTCTTCGGCGAGCCCGCGCTCGACATCCACGATTTCCTGGGGCTCGACGACCAGGGGCGGGGCTATGTCAACGTGCTGGCCGCCGACAAGCTGATGCAGAGCCCCAAGCTCTACGCCACCTTCCTGCTGTGGCTGCTCAGCGAACTGTTCGAGAATCTTCCCGAGGTCGGCGATCCCGACAAGCCCAGGCTCGTGTTCTTCTTCGACGAGGCGCACCTGCTGTTCGACGATGCCCCCAAGGCGCTGACCGACAAGATCGAGCAGGTCGTCCGCCTGATCCGGTCGAAGGGGGTCGGCGTCTATTTCGTCACCCAGAACCCGATCGACGTGCCCGAGGACGTCGCAGCCCAGCTCGGCAACCGGATCCAGCATGCGCTGCGCGCCTTCACCCCGCGCGACCAGAAGGCGATCGAGGCGGCGGCGGACACCTTCCGCATCAACCCCGATCTCGACGTCGCCCGCGCGATCATCGAGCTGAAGGTGGGCGAGGCGCTCGTCTCGGTGCTGCAGGAGGACGGATCGCCGAGCATCGTCCAGCGCACGCTGATCGCGCCGCCGCGTTCGCGGCTGGGCTCGGTCGATGCGAAGGAACGGGCGATCATCCAGTCGATCTCGCCGGTCGCGGGCAAATATGACGACGCGGTCGACCGCGAATCGGCCGAGGAGATACTGGCCGTGCGGGGCCAGGCGTCGGCCGCCGCCGCGCAGGCCGCCAAGGCGCAGGCCGAGGCCGACAAGGCCGCCGCGGTGCAGGCCAAGGTGGAGGCGAAGGCGCAGGAACAGGCGCTCAAGGAGCAGGCGCGGCGCGACGCGATCGCGGCGCGCGAGGCGGCGAGGCCCACCGGCCTCGACCGCGCCATCCAGTCGGCCACGCGGGCGGCGGCCTCCTCGGTCGGCCGTCAGGTTGCCAACGAAGTCGGTCGGGCGGTGTTCGGCGGGAGCAGCCGCAAGCGTTCGGGCGGGATCGCCGGCCAACTGGTGCGCGGCATATTGGGCGGGCTGTTCAAGTAGATCCTCATGGCCGAGTAGTCACCGTCCCTGGTTGCGCCAGCGGCCGATGACATGTTCGACGAGCGCGTCCTCGTCGCCGACGCGGCTCCACAGCTCCGAGAAGACGGGATCGTTCGAGGCCGGGCGCAGCCCCGCCTCGAGATCGTCGAAGGCGACCCGGATCGGGATCGGCACGCCCTCGCCGCAGATGATCGCCTCGCGGTTGCGCAGCGCCGGGATCGTGTCGAGGAAGCCGCGCGCGCCTTCGGGCATGGCCGCCTTGACGAAGGCCTGGTCGCGCTCGTTGTTGAGGCGCATCGCGATGATCGTGCCGCACTGGGACAGCACCCCTTCGGCGAGGTCCGAGGGGCGCTGGGTGATCAGCCCCAGCGAGACGCCGTATTTGCGGCCCTCCTTGGCGATCCGTTCGAGAATCCTGCGAACCGGGCCGTTGTTGGCCGAGCGGTCGGAAGGGACGTAGCGGTGCGCCTCCTCGCAGACGAGGAGGACCGGGTGCTGCGCCTGGCCGCGCGCCCAGATCGCATAGTCGAACACGCAGCGCGCCAGCACCGAGACGACGACCGAGGTGATCTCCGACGGCACGCCCGACACGTCGATCACCGAGATCGGCTTGCCGTCGCCGGGCAGGCGGAAGATGCGCTTGACGAAGCTCTTCATGCTGTCGCCGACCAGCATGCCCGAGAACATGAAATGATAGCGCGGATCGGACCGTATCTCGTCGATCTTCTGCTTGATGCGCAGAAAGGGCGCGCTGTTCGACGCCTTGTCGAGCTTGCCCATCTCGGTCTGGATGATCGTGGTCAGGTCGGACAGCACATAGGGAATCGGGCTGTCGACGGTGATGCGCGCGACGGTTTCGGCGGCGCGGTTCTTCTGGCGCGCGGCGAGCAGGCATTTGGCGAGGATGTCGGCATCGGTCTGCCGCTCGGCGCCGCTGGTGGTCAGCAGCACCTCGCAATGCTCCTCGAAGTTCATCAGCCAATAGGGCATGGCGAGGTTCGACACCCCGTAGGAGGCGCCGACCTCCGCGAAGGCGGCCTCATATTCGCCGTGGGGGTCGATCATGACGATGTGGCCCGCGGGCGCCATCCGGCAGATGCGGTGGAGGATCAGCGCGGTCGCGGTCGACTTGCCGGTGCCGGTCGACCCGAGCAGCGCAAAATGCTTGCCGAGCATCGCGTCGACCAGCAGCGCGGCGCGGGTCGAACAGGTCGGGTGGACCGTGCCGATCTCGATATGGGCGAGGTCGCCGGCACTGAAGATCGCGTCCATGTCGGCGCCGGTGACCGCGGCGACGGGGGTGCCGGGCAATGGATAGCGGGTCACGCCGCGCCGAAAGCCGGTGATCGTCCCGGCATCGTCGATCGCGCCTTCGCCGAGAAAGGAGATGCGCGCGCCGATCTCGCCGTCGCCGTCGCCGTCGCCGAGATCGTGGACCGATCCGATCACGCAGCGGCCCGCGACCTCCATCCTGAGCATCGAGCCGATCTCCCCCGCCATCGCCACCGAGGGGTCGTCGTCGTGCGCCAGCAATGCGAGCAGCCGGCGATCGAGCCGGAGGGCGGCGCCGCTGCCCGCCACCGAGGTGATCCGGCCGACCGCCGTCGCGCCGAGGTCCGTTGCCGTCTGGAAAATGCCGCCGCCGACCCTATCGTTCATTCCGTCCACCGCTCCCGTTCGCGACGGAAACCGCCTAGCGGCGCGGGGTTAACAAAAGGCCCCCGGCGGCGAGGGGCGGCGGCTTATTCGCGCAGGCGGCGGAAGGCGGTGCTCGCGGCCCAACCGAGGATCAGCGAGAGCAGCACGGCGGTGAGGCCGTAGACGAAGCTGTGGCGCTCGGCGGCGCGGGCGACGAACGCCTCCATGCCCGATTTGTGGATTTCGATGTCGCGGGTGGCGGCGGCGATGACGCGGCCCTTCTCGATCAGGAAGGTCTCGGCCGTGTAGCGGCCGACGGGGACGCGCGCGGGAATGGCGATGCGCGCGCGGTAGAGCACGCCCTCGCTGATCTCGACGCCCGTGTCGGTCTGCGAATAATAGCCGCCGCGCCGCTTGAGCTCGATCAGGCCCTCCTCGAAATGCCGGTCGGCGGCAGGATCGCCGCCGCTGGTGGGCGAGAGCTGGAGATTGTCGATCCCGAGTTCGTAGATGACCGAGGTCCGTCCATCGACGATGCTGGCGATCGGCTTGGACGAGGCGAGCGCGTAGAAGGACGGCACCGATCGGAAATCGGCGCTGTCGGCGTTGATCCACATGCCCGCGATCTTGCGCTTCTCGCGCACCAGCACCGGTTCGGCCGGCCCCTTCACCACCACGGCGATCTGCGCGTCGTCGCTGGGCGTGCGGCCGCCGGGATAGAGGATCGCACCGAACAGCAGCAGTTCGGCCCCGGTGAAGCTGTAGATGATCTCGATCTTGCGCTGCGATACGTCGGGGACCAGCCGGGGACTCTCGGCGGAGACCAGCAGCGGCGCGAGGAGCAGGAGGAGGCGCTTTCTCACAGCGCCTGCACCGTGAAGATCTCGGGCGGGCGCCAGGTGAGGCCGAGCAGCATGCGGATCGCCACCACCAGCACGATGAAGGCCAGCGCCAGCCGCAGATATTCGGGCTTTATCTTCAGCGCGAGCCGGGCGCCGAGCTGCGCTCCGGTGACGCTGCCGATCAGCAGCAGCCCCGTCAGGACGAGGTCGACCGCGCGGGTCGTCATCGCGTGGACCATCGTCGTCGCGGCGGTGACGAACAGAATCTGGAACAGCGAGGTGCCGACCACGACCCGTGCCGACATGCCGAGGATATAGATCATCGCCGGCACCAGGATGAAGCCGCCGCCGACGCCCATCAGCACCGTCATCACGCCGGTCAGGAAGCCAAGCATCAGCGGCGCGATCGGGGAGATGTAGAGGCCGGAGCGGTAGAAGCGCCAGCGGAAGGGCAGCATCGCGATCAGCGGATGATGGCGACGGCCGCTGCCCGCCGGGCGCTGGCCGCGCCATTCGGCCAGGATCGCGCCGATCGCATCGCGCGCCATGACGATGCCGATCCCGCCGAGCATCACGACATACATGACGTTGACGACGGTATCGATCTGGCCGGCATCCTGGAGCAGGCGGAACAGGAAGCCGCCGATCAGCGACCCGATCGCGCCTCCGACGACCAGCACCGCGCCCATGTGATAGTCGACCCCGTCCCGGGTGCCGTGCGCGAGGACGCCCGAGACGCTGGCCCCGGTGATCTGCGGCGCCGAGGAGGCGACCGCGACGGCGGGAGGAATGCCGTAGAAGATCATCAGCGGCGTCGTCAGGAAGCCGCCACCCACGCCGAACATCCCCGACAGCAGGCCGACCAGCCCGCCCAGGCCGATGATCACGAGGATGTTCACCGAGAGGCCGGCAATGGGCAGGTAAAGATCCATGGTCATGGGCTAGAGCATTTTGGTGGGCGGGGGGAAGGGTGCGGGTCGAATTATCGCTAATTTCGTCAGCCCGGCCCCCGACCGGGCCGGCTGGGGCGGAGAAGGCTTGCAGCGTGGCGCAGAGGCGATATATCCACGCCATGGTTCCCTTTTCGTTCTGTTCGGTCGACATGTGCGCATTGCCGGAGGGCGGGCTGTTCCACGCCCCCTCGGCCAGCCTGCTGCTGGCCGACCTGCATCTCGAGAAGGCGAGCAGCTATGCGGCGCGGGGGCAGATGCTGCCGCCCTATGATTCGATCGAGACGCTGCGCCGGGTCGCGGCGCTGGTCGACCGGACCGGCGCGCGGGCGCTCTATTGCCTGGGCGACAGCTTCCACGATCGTGCCGGCATCGCCCGGCTGGGGGACGAGGCGCGCGGGCTGCTCAGCTATCTCACCGCGCGGACGCGCTGGACGTGGATCGTCGGCAACCATGACGCGGCCTTCAGCGATCCGCTCGGCGGCCATGTCGTTTCGGAGGCCGAGCTGGCGGGGCTGTGGCTGCGCCACGAAGCCGACCCGGCCGATCCGCGGCCGGAGGTTTCGGGCCATTATCATCCCAAGCTCAAGATCACCCTGCGAGGGCGGCGCGTGTCGCGGCCCTGTTTCGTCGTGGGGCGTACCAAGCTGATCCTGCCCTCCTTCGGGGTGCTGACCGGGGGCATGGACGCCGCCGATCCGGTGATCCTGCGCACCGTCGGCCGCGACGCCCGCGCACTGCTGGCCGTGCAGGAGAAGCTGCTGGGGTTTCCGCTCGCCGCCTAGATAGAGGTTGCCGCCCACGGTCCCGACTGCCTATCTTCGAAGCTGTAGGATTTGCGGCCCATCGATGCGTTACCAGCTTACCCCCGTGACCGCACAGTTTCGTGATGCGGGAACCGAACAGGCCTTCCGCGTCTCCATTCTCCGCAAGGTGCAGGAGGATAGCTGGCTGACGCTGATCGTCGCCGCGGCCGGCATGGCGATGTTCGGCATTTCCGATTATGGCTTCCTGGGCCTGGCGCGGGAATTCTACCTGCTCCTCGGGATCAGGGCGACGCTGATCGCGACGTGCCTGGCCCTCGCGATAGTGCTGCGCTCGTCGGACGCGCTGCTGACGCGCCCCTGGCTGCTCAGCGTCGCGCCGGCTCTGATCGCCACGGGTTCGCTGGCCCTCATCGCGATCCGGCCGGAAACCCTGTCGACGCAATTGATCGCCGTGGTGGTGGTCGTCATGGCCTTCTACCTTTTCTCCCCGATCCTGCTGTGGGGCATGATCGGTACGAGCCTCTATCTGGGGATCGGCTTCCTTCTCGGCGCATGGCATTGGGGCGGCCTGCCGTGGGAAACCCTGCGCTCCTACGGCCTGCTGCTGATCATGGCGAACGTCGTGGGCTATGTGGTCGCGCGGCGGCTCGCCCGCCTGCAGCGGCAACAGTTCGAGCTGCTGAACGAGGAGCGGCGTTCCAAGCAGCGGCTGCTGGAAGAGGTCGGGCGCCGCGAGGCGCTGGAGAAGCGGCTGCGGATCATGGCCGACACCGACGAGCTGACCGGGCTCGCCAACCGGCGGAGCTTCCTGCAACGGGCGCGGACGGCGTTCGACACGGAGCGGAGCGGAGAACGTCCGTTCAGCCTCTGCATGATCGACCTCGACAATTTCAAGGCGATCAACGACCGCTGGGGCCATGCCTGTGGCGACCGGGTGCTGCGCGAGGTCGCCGCGATCTGCCTCCGGGTGTTTCGCGAAGGGGATGCCGTCGGCCGCTTCGGCGGGGAGGAGTTCGTCGCGGCCCTTCCCGGCGCCGACATGGACGAGGCCCGCCGGATCGCCGAGCGACTGCGCGCGGCGATCGCCGGCCTGCGGCTCGACGGGGCACTGGCCGAGATGCGCGCGACGGTGACGGTCGGCCTTGCCGAGGTCCGCCCGCTCGAATCGGGGCTCGAGCCCGCCCTCAAGCGCGCCGACGCGGCGCTCTACCAGGGCAAGCGCAGCGGGCGGAACATCGTCCTGGAGGACATCGTCCCGGACGCGGAGTGAGCGCCGAAGGTCGGGACCGGCGGCGGCTCAGCCGACCGGATAGACCGTCAGGGCCTGTTTGCGGAAATGGGCGGGGAAGGCGATGCGCAGCGCCTCGACCTTGGGCAGGTCGTTGTAGACGATATAGGGATAGTCGGGCTTCCGGGTCAGGAAGTCCTGATGATATTTTTCCGCCGGGAAGAAGCCTGCATAGCGTTCCACCTTGGTGACGATCGGCGCCTTCCAGAGCTTCGCGGCGGCGAGTTGCGCGACATAGGCCTGCGCCACCGCCTTCTGCTGCGGCGTCGTCGGGAAGATCGCGGTGCGATACTGGGTGCCCCGGTCGGGCCCTTGACGGTTGAGCGTTGTGGGATCGGCGACCACGGCGAAATAGATGCGCAGCAGCGTGCCGTAGCTGATCTGGCTGGGATCGTAGACGATCTTCACCGCCTCGGCGTGACCGGTGCTGCCGGTGCCGACCGATTCATAATCGGCGGTCTGGGCCGCGCCGCCCGAATAGCCCGACACGGCCGACCGTACGCCCTCGACATGCTGGAACACGCCCTGCACGCCCCAGAAGCAGCCGCCGGCGAGCACCGCCGTCGCGGTCTTGCCCTGCTCGGCCGGATCGACGGCAGGCGCGGGGACGCGGACGATGGGGCCGGGATCGACCCGGGGGGTCGGGGCGACGGCCGGGCTGCGCGTCGCCATCGTGCCGGCAGCCACGAGAAGCAGCAAACCGGCGGAAATCCCGGCGATCAGCGGCCGGTTAGGACTGTCCGTCAAAAGGGCATCCTTTTTTCCATCCTGTGACCATAATGCCACACATATGGAGCTAGGCAAATATTTATCAACATTTGCGCCCTCGGACGCTGGAAATGCCGGTGGGCCTCAAGCGCCGGCGGGAGCCCGCCGCCGGCGCCCCAGGGCTCCTACTTCAAGGCCGCGCAGGCGGCCTGGATGCGTTCGCACGCCTCGGTCAGGATCGCCTCCGACGTCGCATAGCTCACCCGGAATGCCGGTTCGACCCCGAAGGCGGCGCCATGGACCGCGGCGACCTGGTGCTCGTCGAGGAAATAGTCGATCAGGTCGGCGTCGTTGGCGATGACCTTGCCCGACGGGGTCTTCAGACCCATCAGGCCCGACACGTCGGGATAGACGTAGAAGGCGCCCTCGGGACGCGGGCAGTTGATGCCCTTCGCCTGGTTGAGCATCGAGACGACGAGGTCGCGCCGCTTCTGGAAGGCGATGGCGCGCTCCTTGAGGAAGCTCTGGTCGCCGTTCAGCGCCGCGGTCGCCGCCGCCTGCGCGATCGAGCAGGGGTTGGAGGTCGACTGCGACTGCAGCTTGGCCATCGCCTTGATCAGCGGGACCGGGCCGCCGGCGAAGCCGATGCGCCAGCCGGTCATCGAATAGGCCTTGGAGCAGCCGTTGATCGTCAGCGTGCGCTCGTACAGGTCGGGGGCGACCTGCGCGATCGTCGCGAATTCGAAGCCGTCGTAGAGGATGTGCTCATACATGTCGTCGGTCATGATCCAGACATGCGGATGGCGGCGGAGCACCTCGGCGATCGCCTTCAGCTCGTCGGCCGAATAGGCCGCCCCGCTCGGGTTGGACGGCGAGTTGAGCAGCACCCACTTGGTCTGCGGGGTGATCGCGTCCTCGATCTGACCGGGCGTCACCTTATAGGCCTGGTCGGCGCCCGCCTTGATGAAGACCGGGGTGCCGCCCGCGAACTGGACGATGTCGGGATAGCTGACCCAGTAGGGGGCAGGGATGATCACCTCGTCGCCGGCCGAAACGGTCGCGACCAGCGCGTTGAACAGCGTGTGCTTGCCGCCGACGTTGACGGTGATCTGCGACGCTTCGTAGGTCAGGCCGTTGTCGCGCTTGAACTTGGCGGCGATCGCGGCCTTCAGCTCGGCGGTGCCGTCGACATTGGTGTACTTGGTCTGGCCCTTGCGGATCGCCTCGATCGCGGCGTCCTTTACGAAGTCGGGCGTGTCGAAGTCGGGCTCGCCCGCCGAAAGGCCGATCACGTTGATCCCCTTCGCCTTCAGCTCGAGCACCCGGCTCGACATGGCGAGCGTGGGCGAGGGCGAGATGCGGTTGAGGGCAGGGGCGATGAGGCTCATGGCGCGGCGCTTTCCTGATGAGAACGGTTGGGAAACGCGCGCGCTATAGGGGAGCGGGGCCGAAGCCTCAACCACGACCTTGATCCTCAAGGGCGGAAAAGCCGGATCAGGCCTTCAGTCGTGCGCCGAAACCAGCCGGGCCGCGATCAGGCCGCGCAGCGAATTGCCGATGAAGAAGCCGCCCGCAAGGTCGGCGGCGCGCAAGTCGCCCTCGATCGCCGCGCCTTCGTCGAGCAGCCGCCGGCGCAGGACCCCGGGCATCAGCGATCCCGAGCGCGGCGTCACCAGCCCGCCTCCCGCCGGATCCGGCACGAAGATATTGGTGAAGCTGCCCTCGGTGAGGAGACCGTCCGGCGCCGCGAAGATCACCTCGAAGGTCCCGGCCCGGCGCCGGGCATCGTCGAGGAAGGCGCGATCGCTGGTCTTGTGGCGCAGGCGCGGATCGCCGACCGGAACGGGGAGCGGGACGATCGCGACATCGACAGGCTCCGCCGGTCTTTCGGGAAGCGCGCGAACCTCGATCGCCAGCGCGCCGCTCGACGCCAGCATCAGCCGGATCCTGGCATCGGCGGTCAGGCGGAAGGTCGAAGCCTGGAGATCGTTGCGGCAGTCATGGCGGTTGAAGACGAAGCCCAGCGCGTCGGCGCTCGCCTTCATCCGGTCGAGATGACGATCCAGCTCGACGAAACCGTCAAGGGCTTCGAACCGCATCGTCTCGATCAGATCGAACGACCTCGTCGTCATCGCGACCGCACGCCCCTGCCTACCTACAATGCCACGCCCCAGATACGTTGCACCCGCACCAATGGTTTCGATTGGTTCGATTCGGCAACGCCGACAGTCTAATCGCAAGTTACCGATTCGCCTCGGAAATTTTCGGCGATGGTTAACGGCCGGCAGGGCTGGTGCCGGAGGCGCCTTGCAATGCCGCGCTCCAGCGATCATCTCGGGCCGCATGACCAGCCCCGACATGCCGCCGCTCAAGGCCGCGATCATTCCCGTCACCGCCTTCCAGCAGAACTGTACGCTGCTCTGGTGCACCAAGACGATGAAGGGCGCCTTCGTCGATGCCGGCGGCGACCTGGATCAGCTCAAGGCCGCCGCGGCGCAGCACGGCGTGACGATCGAGAAGCTGCTCGTCACCCACGGCCATATCGATCATTGCGGCGGCACCGGCATCCTGGCCGAACAGCTCGGCGTACCGATCGAAGGCCCGCATCCCGAGGACCGCTTCTGGATCGCGCGACTGGGGGACGACGGACGGAGCTACGGGATCGAGGGGCGGCCGTTCGAGCCCGACCGCTGGCTCGACGACGGCGACCAGGTGACGGTGGGCGACCTCGTGTTCGACGTGCTCCACTGTCCTGGCCATACCCCCGGGCATGTCGTCTTCCACCACGCACCGTCGAACCTGGCGCTGGTCGGCGACGTGCTGTTCCAGGGATCGATCGGCCGCACCGACTTCCCGCGCGGCAACCATGCGGACCTGATCGCCTCGATCACGGGCAAGCTGTGGCCGCTGGGCGGCGACACCGCGTTCGTGCCGGGGCACGGCCCGATGTCGACCTTCGCCCATGAGCGCGCGAGCAACCCGTTCGTCGGGGACCGGGTGGTGGGCGCCTGAGGTCGGCGCCCGGAGGAGGGGGAGACCCCATCCTCCAGGACGCCTTGTCCTATCAGTGCGCGGTGCCGAGGCTGTCGCTCGTGACCGTGGTGATCACCCCGTTCCGCGCCGTGTAGGGAATGGTGAGCGCGTAGATGGCGAGGCCCAGCAGCACCGCCCAGGTCGTCAGGATGCCCACGGCGCGCAGCGCGTTGGGGGTTTGCCGGTCGAGCCCGAACGGGTGCAGGACGCGGCCGATGATATAGAGGATGCCGGCGCCCCACAGCCAGTTGTTGGTGCCGCGGGCGAATTCGATCAGGCCCATCAGGATCAGCACCAGCGGCGTATATTCGATGAAGTTGAGCTGGGCGCGCATCCGGGCCGACAGCAGCATGTTGCCGCCGTCGCCGATCAGGACCTTGTGCCTGGTGCGGACCACGACGATACGGATGGCCAGCCAGAGATTCACGATCGCGGCGGCCCCGGCAATCGTCAGCGTGATGGGCAGGATCATGTTCCCCCTCCTGTGCAATGTCTTGGGTCGGATTGGCAGGTCGCGGCGATACTTGCAACGCGGAGCGAAATCGCTATAGGTCGCGCGCTCGCGGCGAGCCCGCCCTTTTGGGTCATGGGCGTTCGTCGCTTTATTTGTTTAGCTACTAGGAACAGGTGCCGACATGGCCGTCCCCAAGAGAAAGACTTCGCCCTCAAAGCGCAACATGCGCCGCAGCCACGACGCGCTGACGGTCGAGGCATTCCAGGAATGCCCGAATTGTGGCGAACTGAAGCGTCCGCACAATCTGTGCAACGCCTGCGGCCACTATAACGGTCGCGAAATCGTCTCCGTCGAGGCCTGATCGGCAGGCCGAACGGGGGTATGAGCATGGACGAGGCACCGCGAATCGCCGTTGATGCGATGGGCGGTGATGGCGGGCCGGCGACGATGATCGCCGGTGCTGCGCGGGCGCGTGACAGCGATTCGTCCCTGCGCTTCACCTTCACCGGCGACGAAGCGGTCATTCGCGCCGAGATGGCGCGTTTCCCGCAGCTTACCGAATCGATCGTCGTCCATTGCGAGGACGTGATCACCGGCGACGACAAGCCCAGCCAGGCGATCCGCCGCACCAGGACCAGCTCGATGGGGGCTGCCATCCTCGCGGTGAAGGCCGGCGAGGCCGCCGCCGCGCTGTCGGCCGGCAATACCGGCGCGCTGATGGCGATCGCCAAGCTGTCGCTGCGGACGATGCATGGCATCGATCGCCCCGCGCTGGCCGCGCTGCTGCCGACCCTGGGCGACAATGACCTGGTCATGCTCGACCTCGGCGCCAACACCGATTGCGACGCCCGCAACCTCGTCGAATTCGCGGTGATGGGCGCCGCCTATTCGCGGCTCGCGCTGGGCGTCCAGGCGCCGCGCGTCCGCTTGCTGAACATCGGTACCGAGGAACTGAAGGGCACCGGCGAACTCAAGGAAGCGGCGGCGGTATTGCGACAGCAGACCGGCGGCTCCTGGAGCTTCGACGGCTTCATCGAGGCCGATCGCATCGGCCGCGGCGAGGCCGACGTCATCGTCAGCGACGGCTTCTCGGGCAATATCGCGCTCAAGTCGATCGAGGGGACCGCGCGGTTCATCACCGATCTGCTGCGCAAGGCCTTCTCCAGCTCGCTGCGGTCGAAGGCGGGCTTCCTCCTGTCGCGTCCGGCGTTCCAGCTGCTGCGCCACCATCTCGATCCGAACAATCACAACGGTGCCGTCTTCCTCGGCCTCAACGGCCTGGTGGTGAAGAGCCATGGCGGTGCCGACGAGAAGGGCATCGCCAACGCGATCGCGGTCGCGGCGAAGATCGCGCGCGAGGACCTGACCCGGCGGATCGCCGACGATCTCGAGGATTTCCGCAGCCATGCGGTGCAGACGGAAGGGGTAGCGTGAGCGGACAGGCGATGCGGCGGGCCGTGATCATCGGCACCGGATCGGCGCTTCCGCGCCGACGGGTCACCAATGCCGAGCTCTCCAAGACCGTCGACACCTCCGACGAGTGGATCGTCGAACGGACCGGCATCCGCGCCCGCTACATCGCCGGCGAGGGCGAAACCACCGCCACCCTGGCCACCGAAGCCGCGCGCAAGGCGATCGAGGCGGCAGGGATCGCGCCGTCCGACATCGGGCTGATCATCCTCGCGACCGCGACCCCGGATCAGACCTTTCCCGCGTCGGCGACGATCGTCCAGACCGCGCTCGGCATCGACGATTGCGTGTCCTTCGACCTGCAGGCGGTCTGCTCGGGTTTCCTCTACGCGCTGTCGGTGGCCGACAGCATGCTGCGCGGCGGCACCACCAAACATGCGCTCGTGATCGGCGCTGAAACCTTCAGCCGCATCCTCGACTGGGAGGATCGCACGACCTGCGTGCTGTTCGGCGACGGGGCCGGCGCGGTCGTGCTGAAGGCGGAAGAAGGCGTCCGCGGCGTGCTGTCGACTCGCCTCCATGCCGATGGCCGCCACAATCAGCTCCTCTATGTCGATGGCGGTCCTTCGACGACGCAGACCGTCGGCAAGCTCCGCATGAAGGGGCAGGAGGTGTTCCGCCACGCCGTCACCAACCTCGCCCAGGTGCTGCGCGAAGTGATGGAGGATGCCGGGCTGACCGTCGACGACATCGACTGGGTCGTGCCGCATCAGGCCAATCGCCGCATCCTTGACGCTACGGCACGCAAGCTGGGCCTTGCCGCCGAGCGCGTCATCATCACCGTCGACCAGCACGCCAACACCTCGGCCGCCTCCGTGCCCCTGGCGCTCGATACGGCGGTCCGCGACGGGCGGATCAAACCGGGCGATCTGCTGGTGCTCGAAGCGATGGGCGGCGGCTTCACCTGGGGGGCGGCGGCGATTCGCTATTGAACCCTTTGGAATCGGCTTTGATTTGCCTTCCGGTGGCCGTAAGGTGGCCGATACTCAATGTGATTGGGGGGCAGTATGGCGTTGGATCGGGGGACTTTGACGCGAGCGGATCTGTCGGAGGAAGTGCATCGCGAGATCGGCCTGTCGCGTGCAGACTCCGCGGCGGTCGTCGAGCAGGTGCTGGAGCATGTATGCCAGGCGCTCGCGAAGGGTGAGAATGTGAAGATCTCGGGTTTCGGGAGCTTCATCCTGCGGGAAAAGGGGCAGCGGGTCGGCCGCAACCCCAAGACCGGGGTCGAGGTGCCGATCGCGCCGCGCCGCGTGTTGACCTTCCGGGCCAGCCAGATGCTTCGCGACCGGATCGTTTCGGGTAATTAAGGCGCATTTTCAATGACTTCTGGTGGAGAGAAGGCCGAGGACGCGTTCCGTACCATCGGGGAGCTATCGGCCGAACTCGGCATCCAGCAGCACATCCTGCGCTATTGGGAGACACGGTTTCCCCAGCTTCGCCCGCTGCAACGGGCCGGGAATCGCCGCTATTACCGGCCCGCCGACGCGGCGCTGGTGCGACGGATTCACAGTCTGCTCAACGAGCAGGGCTATACGATCCGCGGCGTCCAGAAGCTGCTGTCGCAAAAGGGTTCGGCCGGAAGCGATCGGCCCGAAGCGCCGGTGTCCGCGCCGATCGCCCCGCAGCCGGTGCTGGTGGTGAACCAGGACACTATCCCGTCGCCGGCCCGCACCGAGCTCCAGGCGATTCGCGAATCGCTGGTCCAGGCGCTCGCGGCGGACATGGATTAGGCGACGCTTCTCCCCACCGGGGAGAAGGAGAAGAAGGTCATTCCCTGTCCGGGCCCAGCGCCGGATCCAGGTCCCTCGGCCGCACGAACCGCGACAGCAGGCCGCCATTGGCGCGGATGTCGTCCCAATGCTCGACCGGAAAGCTGATTTCGGCGATGCTGGCGGTCGGGAATTTCTCCTCGACCTGATCGCGGGCCTCGTCGTCGGGGCTGTCGGGCACCAGCATCAGCACCAGATCCTCGAGCCCGGGATTATGGCCGACGAGCAACAGGCTTTCGTACCGGTCGTCGGCTTCCTGCACCACGTCGAGCAGCGAGACGGCGGACGCGAGGTAGATGCGCTTGTCCCAGGCGGGGGCGATCGTCTCGCCGGTGCCCTCGGCCAGATGCTCGATCGTCTCGACGCAGCGCACGGCCGGCGAGGCGACGACATGGTCGAAATGCATGTCATGATCGCGCAGATATCGGCCGATACGGTGCGCGGCGCGCTGGCCGCGTTCGTTCAGCGGGCGATCGAAATCCCGAGCGACCGGATCGTCCCAGCCCGACTTGGCATGGCGCAACAGCGTCAGCTTCTTCACGATCCCCACGCTCTCCTTCGGCATGATCGGGTGATGCCCGAAAGATGCGACGGAAGAAAGACCGCTCTGGCATCCCGCGGCGCGGGCGCGGCGGGATGCCAGGCCCGCTCAGAAGCGCCTCGTCACGGTGGCAAAGATGTTGCGCTCCGCGCCGATGAAGCAGTCGCCGCGCGACAGGCAGGCGGCATAGTGCTTCTTGTCGAACAGGTTGGTCGCGTTGACCGCGAACGACCAGTCCTGCCAGTTCACTTCGACCAGGGCGTCGAACAGCGTGTAGGCCGGGGTCCGCACCGGTCCGGAATGGTTGACGGCGACGTGGCGGACGCCGCCGCCCAGCCGCAGCCCGGTGTCGGGCGCGATCGCGAAGCTCCTGGTGCCCCACAGCGAGGCGCTGCGCTTGGGGACGTTGTCGAGCTGGGTGCCGGTGCCGGCCTCTTCGATCTTGTTGTAGCTGTAGCTCGCGATCAGCTCGAAATTGCCCGGCAGCATCCGGCTCGCCTCGACCTCGTAACCCTTGGACGTGAGCTTGCCGATCTGCCGCTGGTCGAACACCCCCGTGCTCGGATCGTCGACGACCCGGTTGCGCTCGCGGATATGATAGGCGCTTAGGGTGACCAGCGTCCTGTCGTCGGGATGGAGCTTGATGCCGGCTTCATATTGGCGGCCGGTCTTCGGCTTGAACGGGACGCCGGCGGCGTCGAGGGCCGCTACCGGCTCGAAGGATTCGGTATAGCTCAGAAAGGGCGACACACCCTTGACGATCTCCGCGATGATTCCGGCGCGCAGGGTGGTGGCATGGTCGGTTATCGTCGCGGAGCCCGCCGTCCTGGTGCGGACATGGTCGCGGCGGCCGCCGACCACCACCGAGACGCGATCCCACAGCCGGATCTGGTCCTGGACATAGACGCCGAGCTGCTTCTGGGAGACGTCCTCGCCAAAGGGCGATCCGGTCGGAAGGCCGCCGCCATAGTCGGACAGGGCGGCATAGTCGATGTCGTAGATATCGATGAATTCATAGCCATAGCCGCCATTCTTGCGGACGCGGTTCCAGCTATAGTCGATCCCCGCCAGCACCAGATGCTCGATCCCGGCGCCGGTGGCGAAGCGGAACTGGATATTGTTGTCGGTCGAGAAGATGTTCAGCCGCGCCCGGCTGCCCTCGGCATAGAGGCCTATGATCCGCTGCGCCGGATCGACATAGGGGTTCGCCGCGTTGGAGTAGCTGTCCGGATAATGGGTCAGGTAGGTGACGTCGCTATCGATGTAGCGGGCCTTCAGGCTGATCTTCACCGCGTCGTTGAAGCGATGCTCGACGATGCCGGTACCCTGCAGCAGGCGGCCGTCGTAGCGGTCCCAGCCCGGCTTGCCGATGAACAGGCTATTGGGCAGCTTGCCGTTCGGATTCGGATAGATGGTGCCGACGAGCGGAAGGAACTGCGAGGTCGAGCCGCCGTCGTCCTCCTGGTAGAGGCCGAGCAGGGTGATGTCGGTATCGGCGCCCGGCTGCCAGCGCAGCGAGGGGGCGATCATGACCCGGTCGTCGGGGACGTGGTCGACCTGGGTGCCGGCGTCGCGGACGCGCGCGACGATGCGGCCGGCCAGGCCGTGGGCGAGCGGGCCGGTGAGGTCGGCCAGCGCTTCCTTGCGGTCGAACGAACCGTAGCGCAGCGAGACCTCGCCCGCCGTCTCGAACTCGGGCACCTTCGACGCGAGGTTGATCAGGCCGCCGATCGATCCCTGGCCGAACAGCACCGACGCCGGTCCGCGCACCACGTCGACGCGCGAGAAATTATAGGGGTCGGCACGGATGCTGGCATAATAGCTGAAGATGTCGCGCATCCCGTCGCGGAACTGGAGCGCGTTGATGCCGCGGATGAAGCTGCCGTCGACCCGGCTGTCCGGGCCATAGGGATTGGCGACGACGCCCGCGACATAGCGCAGCGTGTCGGAGATCGAGAGCGAGCCCTGGGCCAGATAGACATCGTCGGTGACGACGGTCAGCGCCTGCGGCGTCTGGGTCAGCGGCGTGTCGGTCTTGGTGGCGCTGCTGGTGCGTTCGAGCAGGCCGGTGACGATGATCTGCTGGCTGTTCGCTTCCGCTGCGTCGGCATCGGCGTCGGCGGCGTCGGCCGCATGCGCGGCGATCGGCAGCAGGGCGGTTGCGGCGGTCAGCGCGAGGCGCAGGGCGAGGCTGTGTCTGGTCATTACGGACTCCGGATCAGAAGCTGCGGGTGAGAGGATGGTGCGCTGGGCGAGCTTGGGTGGGGCGGTGTCCCGGCCCGGCTTCCAGATCAGCACAGGGCAAGGTGGATGCGGCTCTCGCCGAGAAGCGGACGGCGGCGTCGCGGTAACGGCCGGCGGCTTCGCGTCGGCGTGCGCTGCCCACCGGTGTCGCGGTGGAGCAGTTTCTTCAATGACATGGCCTTCCCCGATTGAGCGCTGCCTTTTGGCATGGAAAAGTGTAGCTAATGAGAATTAAAATCAATAGCAAGGAGCTTGCGTGGTGTCGGTATTAATAATAACGACTCGCAACGGCATGTTATGGAGATAGCGGCGAACCGCTCATCAGGGAGCAAGGACGGTCATGTCGCCCAGACGGCGCAAATGGATAAGGATCGGCCTGGCGGGGCCGGGCGCGGCGATCGTCGCCCTTGTGGTGATGGCCGGGATGGCGCTGTGGCTGCCGGGCGGGGCGGCCGGGATCGACAATCTCGTCCTGCCGTTGGTGCTGGTGCCGCTGATCTGGGCCGCGCTGTTCTTCCATGCCTGTCTCGACCGCCGGCTGGGCCGGGTGGCGCTGGTCGCGTTCGGGCTGTTCGCGGTTCACGGGGGATTGGTGGCCGATAAATTTCTCGATCGGCCCCAGCCGGCCGCGGAGGCGCGCAAATGATCCATCTGCAGAAGGAGGACACCAAGCTGATGGTGGCCGTCCACGGCTGGTCGGGCATCCTGCTCGGCCTGCTGCTCTACGCTGTGGTCATCACCGGCATGGTGGCGGTGTTCGCGGAGGAGATCGGCATCTGGTCGGCCGGCCATGTCGGGACCGGCTCGGCCTTCGAGCGCCCGATCGACGCTGCCGTCCGCGATCTCGCCCGGCGCACGCCCGCCAGATATCATGAGGGCGTCGACATGTTCGAGACCGGCGACCATGGCCTCGGCGTCTTCTTCCACCGGCACGAAACCGAGCCCGACGGAGCGCTCGTCTCGCGCGGCGTCTATTATCGGCTCGATCGCGACGGCAAGCGCGTCGCCGAGCAGCGCGGGACCGGCGAAGAGGTGTTCGGTCCGCGCAACGACGATGCGCTGAGCAGCTTCCTGGTCGACACCCATGTCCGTCTGCATGTCCCCGATCCCTGGGGATTGCTGCTTACCGGCATCCTCGGTCTCGCCATGCTGGTCGCCGCCGTCTCCGGCCTGCTGATCCACCGGCATTTGTTCAAGGACATCTTCACCCTGCGGCGGAAGGCCAATCCCGTGCTCGTCGATCGCGACCGGCACAGCATCGCGGGCAGCTGGAGCCTGCCCTTCGCTTTCCTGCTCGCCTTCACCGGCAGCTTCTTTTCCTTCTTCGGCACGATCGGGGTGCCGATCGTCGCGATGGCCGCGTTCGGCGGAGACGTGCAGGCGCTCAACGACGCGGTGTTCGGCAATCCGGCCAAGCCCGACACCCGCATCGTGGGCATCGGCAACCTCGACCGGGTCGCGGCGGACGCGATCCGAAGGACCGGCGAGGCGCCGACCTTCGTGGCGATCGAGAATTTCGGCCGGGCCGATGCGCAGATCACAAGCTTCCACCCGCCGCGAGAGCGCGGGCTCGAGCCGCAGACCCTGCTCTACGACGGTGCCACCGGCGCGTTCGAGCGGGTCAAGCCGTCGATCGGTACGCGGCCCTCGGCCGGCGGCACCCTTGCCGCGATCATGGCGCCGATCCATTTCGGCAATTTCGGCGGGATCGTCTCGAAGGCGATCTGGTTCGGGCTGGGCTTCGCGATGTGCTACGTCACCCTGACCGGGCTGCGGCTCTGGCTGGCGCGGCGGCGCGAGGGTGCCCGTTCGCTCGGCTGGCTCGAACGGGCGGTGACGGTGGTCGGTTTCGGCCTGCCCTTCGCGCTGGTCGCCTCGGCGGCTGGCTTCCTGATCGCGATGCCGCTCGGCACTGCCGTCTTCTGGACGCCCGCCGCCTTCGTCGGCGCCGCGCTGCTCGCCATCCTCGGCGGCGGCGCCCTGCGCGACAACGCAATGCTCGACGCCATGCTGCAAGGCGCGACCGCAGGACTGATGATCCTGCTCCCGATCCTCCGCCTCGCGACGGGCGGGCCGGGCTGGGGTCACGCGCTCGGCGCCGGCCAGCCGATCATCGTCGCGCTCGACATCGCCTTCGTGATGGCGGGCGGCTGGATGCTGTGGCGGCTGCACGGCACGCGACTGCGGCGGGCCGTGGCCCCGCCCCCCGCCCCCGCCCCCGCGCTGCAGCCGGCGGAGTGAGCGCCATGCCGGTCGCCCTCCTCGCCATCGCCTTCTCGTCGGCCGTCATCCTGTGGCTGGGCCGGGGAGATCCGAAGCGGCGCCGCACCGCCCGCCTGCGCGGCGAAGGGCAGAGCGTGCGGACGCGCCGCCTGCTGGCCGCGCTCGCCTGCCTGCCCGGCCTCTATTGCGCGCTGACCGGCGACGCGGCGGCCTTCATGATCTGGCTCGGCGGCTGCGGGGTCGCCGGCTGGTTCGTCACGCTAGGATTCGCCCAGGCCCGGCAGGACGCCTGACGACGGGGGCGGCGACGGGGACGACGGCATCGCCGCGTCGTGGCGCGCACCGCTGGCGGCCGCCACCCGCGCCACCGCCTCGTCGAGCGTGACGCGCAGCACCGGCACCCCGCCGGGAAAGGCGTCGAGCAGCCGCGACGGCGTCGCCGCGCCGAGCAGCACGAAATGGCCCCGGTCGTCGGCGCTGCGGATCAGGCGGCCGAACGCCTGCCGCATCCGGGCGCGGACGATGCGGTCGTCATAGACGCTGCCGCCGCCCGCCGCCTTGCGCGCGGCGTGGAGCACGGTCGGGCGCGGCCAGGGCACGCCCTCCATCACCACCAGCCGGAGCGAATCGCCGGGCACGTCGACCCCGTCGCGCAGCGCGTCGGTGCCGAGCAGCGAGGCGTGCGGCTCGTCGCGGAAGATGTCGACCAGCGTGCCCGTGTCGATCGGATCGACATGCTGGGCGTAGAGCGGCAACCCGTCGCGCGCGAGCCGGTCGGCGATCCGGGCATGGACCGCGCGCAGCCGCGAGATCGCCGTGAACAGGCCGAGCGTCCCGCCGCCCGCCGCCGCGATCAGCCGGTGATAGGCCTGGCCGAGCTGCGCGACGTCGCCGCGCTTCAGGTCGGTGACGACCAGCACCTTGGCATGGGCGGCATAGTCGAACGGGCTCGGTACCGCGATATGGCGGGGGATCTGGTCGAGATGCGCGGCGCCGCTGCGCGCTTCGGCGATCGTCCAGTCCTCGCCGTCGCGCAGGGTGGCCGAGGTGACGAGCACGCCATGCGCGGGTTTGAGCACGGTTTCGGCGAGCGGTCGGGACGGATCGAGCCAGTGGCGGTGGAGCCCGATGTCGAGCTCGCGCCCCTCGATCCGGTCGACCGCGAGCCAGTCGACGAAATCGGGATCGAGCGGCCCGCCGAGCCGCGCCAGCATCGCGATCCAGGCGGCGACGAGCTGGCCGCGCTGGGTGAGGCCGGCGATCGCGCCCTCGATCCGCGCGCGCGCCTGTCCGTCGAGCCAGTCGGGCGCATCGTCCATCACCGCCGCCAGCCGCTGGCGCAGCCGCGCCATCGGTCGCATCAGGCTCTCCAGCGCCTCGGTCGCCGGCTGGGCGGCGTCGATCAGCGCGGGATCGGGTTCGCCGACATCGGTCTCCAGCCCATAGCCGGCATCCTGCGCGCTCGCCCGCGCATAGACGGTGGCACGCGCCGCGGCGAGCAGCCGCTCGATCGGCCCGAGCGGCAGATTCTCCCCGAGCCGCCCGAGCCAGCCGTCGGCGGGCAGCAGAGTCGCCGCTGCCGACGCCGCCTCGATCGCCAGCGCGCCTTCCTCGTCATAGCTGGCGACATCGGAGAGGCGCGCGGACAGACCGCGCCGCCGGCCGCGCGCCTTGGCCTCGGGGCCGATGATCCAGCGCCGCAGCTCGATCGCCTCCTGTCCGGTCAGCGCGGCGGCGAAGGTCGAATCGGCGGCATCGAACAGGTGATGCCCCTCGTCGAAGATGATCCGGCCGAGCGGATGGCCCTCGTCGGCGCGGCGCTGGGCGAGGATCATCACCAGCGCATGATTGGCGATGACGATGTCGGCGCCTTCCGAAGCACGGGCGGCGCGCTCGATGAAGCATTTCCGGTAATGCGGGCAGCCGGCATAGACGCATTCGCCGCGCCGGTCGGTCAGCGCGGTCGACCCCGCCCGGCGGAACAGCGTCGGCAGCCAGCCGGGCAGGTCGCCGCCCACCATGTCCCCGTCGCGGCTGTACATGGCCCAGCGCGAGACGAGCTGGGCCAGGATCGCGGCGCGGTTCTGGAAGCCGCCTTGCAGCGCATCCTCCAGGTTGAGCAGGCAGAGATAATTCTCGCGGCCCTTGCGGACGACCACCTTCTCGCGCCGCTCGGACGGATCGGGGAAGATCCGTCGCGTCTCCTTGTCGAGCTGGCGCTGCAGCGCCTTGGTATAGGTCGATATCCACACCGCCCCGTTCGCCCGCTCGGCCCAGAGCGAGGCGGGGGCGAGATAGCCGAGCGTCTTGCCGATGCCGGTCCCGGCCTCGGCAAGGACGATGTTCGGGCGTCCCTCGGCGACGCGCGGGTCGAAGGTGCGGGCATTGGCTGCCGCGTAGCGCCGCTGCCCCTCGCGCCGCTCGGCGCCGTCGCCGACCAGCCGCGCGAGACGATCGAGCGTCTCGGCCTCGTCCAGCTCGACGTTGCGCGGCTGCGGCCGGCCGCCGGCCTCGTCCCATTCGGGCAGCCGCGCGAACAGGCCGCGCTGGCTGGTGGATGGTTCGCGCAGCACCTGCCGGATCGCCGGCGTCCAGGGCCAGCGCAACCGGGCGAGCGACTGGGCGCTGTTCCACGCGCCATAGGCTTCCGCCCAGTCCTCGGGTTTGGCCATGCGGCCGAGCAGGGCCTGTGCGGCCTCGATCAGGAAGGCGGGGGCGCGGGCATCGTCGACCGGCGGGGACAGGCCGAGCGCTCGGGCGAGGCCCGCCGGGGTCGGCACCGCGAATCGTGCCGGATGGACGAAGGCGAACAGTTCCAGCAGGTCGAGCCCGGAGAAGTCGGCGATGCCGAGCCGGCTGGCGGCGACCGCCGCGTTCAGCACGATCATCGGCGTCTCGGCCGCCCGCGCGCCCGCCTCGCCGCGCCCGATGCCCCGCACCTCGCCGTCGGGCGAGGCGATCCATATGCCGCCATGGGTCGCGTGCAGCGCGGGATAGGGGAGGTCGAGCGGCATTCGATTCCGACATGTAGGGGCTCGGGAACGATCGGGGAACAGTCATCCGTCGCATAGTTCTCCCGATCCGCGCGATCGGGGCGGGAATGGCCGACGATCATTGATTCGGCGGCCGCTCGCGCTACAGGAGCCGGACCATGACCGACAGCACCCCATCCGCCGCGCTGCGTGAAGCCGCGCTCGTCTCCAAGGCCTGGCCCTATGAGGAGGCGCGCAAGCTGCTCAAGCGCTACGAGAAGGGCGCGCCGGCCAAGGGGCATGTCCTGTTCGAGACCGGCTACGGCCCGTCGGGCCTGCCGCATATCGGCACCTTCAACGAAGTGCTGCGCACGACGATGGTGCGCCAGGCCTATCAGGAGCTGTCGGACATCCCGACCCGGCTGATCGCGTTCAGCGACGACATGGACGGGCTGCGCAAGGTGCCCGACAACGTCCCGAACCAGGACATGCTGCGCGAGCATCTCGGCAAGCCGCTGACCAAGATCCCCGATCCGTTCGGCAAGTTCGAGAGCTTCGCGCATCACAATAACGCGATGCTGCGCGAATTCCTCGATCGCTTCGGCTTCGACTACGACTTCCGGTCGTCGACCGAAGCCTATGAGGGCGGCCAGTTCGACGAGGCGCTCAAGGACATCCTGCGCCATTATGACGGCATCATGGGGATCATGCTGCCGACCCTCCGCAAGGAGCGGCAGGCGACCTACTCGCCGGTGCTGCCGATCAGCCCGACGAGCGGGATCGTGCTGCAGGTGCCGGTCGAGGTGGTCGACGCCGAGGCCGGCCTGATCCGCTTCGCCGACACCAGTGTTCCCGGGGTGGAGACGATCACCCAGTCGATCCTCGGCGGCAAGGCGAAGCTGCAGTGGAAGGTCGACTGGGCGATGCGCTGGGTCGCGCTCGGCGTCGATTACGAGATGTCGGGCAAGGACCTGATCGACTCGGTCGTGCAGTCGTCGAAGATCGCCCGCGAACTGGGCGCCCGCCCGCCCGAGGGCTTCAATTACGAGATGTTCCTCGACGAGAAGGGCGAGAAGATCTCCAAGTCGAAGGGCAACGGCCTCACCCTCGAGCAATGGCTGACCTATGGGCCCGACGAAAGCCTGGCCTTCTACGCCTATCGCGAACCGAAGAAGGCGAAGCAGCTCCACATGGGCGTGATCCCGCGTGCGGTCGACGAATATTGGCAGTTTCGCGGCAATTACCCGAACCAGTCGATCGAGCAGAAGCTCGGCAACCCGGTCCACCACATCCATGGCGGCGTCCTGCCGGAGGGCGAACTGCCGGTGACCTTCGGGCTTCTGCTCAACCTCGTCGGGGTGATGGGCGACGCGTCGAAGGAACAGGTCTGGGGCTATCTGTCCAACTATGTGCCCGATGCCTCGCCGGCGAAATATCCGGAGCTCGACCGGCTGATCGGCCATGCGCTGGCCTATCATCGCGATTTCGTCGCGCCGACCCTCAAGCGCCGCAAGCCGATCGACAACGAGGCGGCGGCGCTGCGTGCGCTCGACGCCAGGCTGGCGGAAATGCCGGCGGACGCCTCGGCCGAGGACATCCAGAACGAGGTCTACGCGATCGGCAAGGAGGAGGCGTTCGGCTTCGCCTCGCTGCGCGACTGGTTCAAGGCGCTGTACGAGACCCTGCTCGGCGCCGAGCAGGGGCCGCGCATGGGCAGCTTCATCGCGCTTTACGGCATTGCCAACAGCCGCCGGCTGATCGCCGAAGCGCTCGCCTGACGGCCAATTATTTCGGGCAGGGGAAACCCTTGCCGCGAACCGGCGTTACGGTGCCGGTCCACTCCCCTTTCGGACTGGCACGGTGCGCAACCGCACCTGTCGGCCGCGCCGTTGCGTATCATGCGGCGCGGCCACGCTGGGGCGAGGCGCGAGGCTCTTGCGAGCCCCGCCCGGCGATGCTTCCGGATAGGTCCTCTAGCCGACGGTTATTGTAGCTGAGGGTTATTTCGACGCCTTGATCCAGGCGTCGATCTTCGCCTCCAGCACCGACATCGGCAGGGCGCCGGTATCGAGCACCTGTGCGTGGAAGGCGCGCGGATCGAACTTCGCGCCAAGCTCCCTCTGCGCCTTGGCCTTGAGCTTGAGGATGGTGAGCGCGCCGATCTTGTAGGCGAGCGCCTGGCCCGGAATCGCGATGTAGCGTTCGACCTCGGCGGTGGCGTCGGCCTTGCCGATGTTCGAATGGCCGAGCATGTAGTCGAGCGCCTGGTCGCGCGTCCAACCCTTGGCGTGGATCCCGGTGTCGACCACGAGGCGCACCGCGCGCAGCATCTCGTCCGACAGGCCGCCGAAGCGCTGATAGGGGTCGGTCTCCATGCCGAGATCCTTCCACAGCGTCTCGGCATAGAGCGCCCAACCCTCGATGAAGGCGGTGTTGCCGCCGAACCGCATGAAGGCGGGCAGGGTCGCATTCTCCTGCGCGAGGCTGATCTGGAAATGATGGCCCGGCACGGCTTCGTGCAGGTAGAGCGTCTCCATGCCCGGGGTGGTGCGCGACTTCAGGTCGTAGGTGTTGTAGTAGAAGACGCCCGGGCGCGAGCCGTCGGGCGTGCCCTGCTGATAGCTGCCGCCGGCCTCGGTCTTCTCGCGGTAGGGCTCGACCGCCCTGATCTCGAGCGGGCTCTTGGGGACGAGCGAGAATTGCTCGCCGATGCGCTGGTCGACCCGCTTGCCGATGCGGAAATATTCGTCGCGGAGCCATTCGGCGCTGGCCGGCTGGAACTTGGGATCATCGCGCAGATAGACGAAGAACTCGGCGAGGCTGCCCTTGTAGCCGACCTGCGTCCTGATCTTCTCCATCTCGGCGGTGATCCGTGCCACCTCGCTGAGGCCGAGCTGGTGGACCTCCTCGGCCTTGAGCGGCAGGGTGGTGTTGACCTCGATCAGATGCGCGTAGAGCCGGTCGCCGCCCTTGACGCCGACCAGACCGACGCTGTCGCGCGCGACCGGCAGATAGTCGTCCTTCAGGAAGGTGCGGAAGCGCCGATAGGCGGGAAGGATGCCGTCGCGGATCGCGGCGGCGGTCGCGGCGCGCAGCCGGGCCTGGTCGGCGGGCGATATGTCCGCCGGGAACTCCTTGACCGGTCCGTAGAAGGTGGAGCCCTCGACCCCTTGCGCGATCTGCATGTCGAGCTGGTCGATCATGTTGGCGACGACCAGCTTGGGCTCGACGACCCCCGCCTTCATGCCCTGGCGGAAGCGCGCGATCCACCGGTCGACCATCGTCACATATTCGGCGTGGCGCTTCAGGTTGTTCTCATAGTCCTGGACGGTGCGGAACGGCGCCGCGCCGCCGCCCGAGGCGAAGCCAGGATAGAAGGTGTGGAAGCCGGAAAAATGGTCGACTGGCTGGACCGCCGTGACCGCCAGCAGGTCGGGCGCAAAACCCTTCAGGCTGACCTTGGTCTGCCATTGGAACACGTCATAGGCGATCCGGTCGGTCGGGGTCAGCTTCGACCGGTCGATCCTGTGCAGCGCCGCCAGGTCGGCTTCGGCCGCCGCCTTCTCGGCGGCATAATAATCGTCGGTCACATAGTCGCCGAGACGGTCGGCGTAGCGCATGTCGCCGCGGAACATTCCGTTGATAGGGTTGCGCTTCAGCGAGGCCTCGTCGCTGTCGTGGAACAGCCGGGCCAGCGCGGCATCGGCCGGCGACGCGGCGGGGGCGGCGGCCTCGGCGGCATGGACGGAGGCGGTCATCATCGGGCTCATTGCCGCGAGCATCGTGGCGGCGAGCAGGATCGGACGGAGGGGCATGGAGAGGCATCCTGATAGGGTCATGCCCCGTGCTATTCCCCTAATACAGTACATGCAAGCGGCCCCGGCATCGCTGGGATGCCGGGGCCGGCCTGCGTCATCGCTTACCAGAAGAAGGAGCGATGAACCTCGACGACGCGACCGGTGCGGCGATTCACGAGCACCACGTCGTTGCCGTAGCGAACCCAGCGGTTGTAGCCGCTGGCGGCGGGCAGGCGATACCGCCACGGATCGCTGATCACGTAGCGCGAGCCATAATAGGCCGGCTGGAAGCGATGGCCCGGGGCCACCGGACGATAGGCATAGCCGCGCGGGCCGACATAGGCCGAACGGCGATAGACCTCGCGGTGCGACTGGCGATAATCGCGCCAGTCCTCGCGCGCATCCTTGCGGGCATCGCGCAGATCGTGGCGCGCGTCGCGGATGTCGCGGCGGTCGCCATAGCGCTGGGCCTGGCGCAGGTCGCGGCGTTCCTCGCGGACCTCGCGCTGGCTCTGGCGCGCTTCGCCCAGCGACTGGGCCTGCGCGATCGACGGGGCCGCAACGGCTGCCATCAGCGCCAGTAGGATCGGTGTACGCATCGGATCACTCCTTCTCACTTCACTCGAAACTCGGTCGTGGCGGCGTCAATGCTCGGCGTCGGCACAGGTTCCTGATTCGCACGACGGGGCTGAACCCGGCGGGAACGGAGTCGTCAGCGAAATGAAAGGAAAGGATCGGGATTGCGAAGGTTTGCCGCGGCGACGTGGACGGCCGATCCTTTCGGCAGGACCGGGCGTAGCGGCCGGCATCTCTACGTAAGACCCGGGTTCGTCCGGGTCGGGGCCTCAGGCGTTGCGCTTGCGCATATAGGAGTCGATCAGCGCGTCGCTCGCCGCGACCATGGTGGCGCAGGGGCCCTGGCTGCCGAAGATATGGTGGGTCGCCATGCCGCCTTCGATCACGAGCATCAGGCTGTCGGCCAGTTCCTCGGGTTCCTCGATGTCGAGCTGCCGCGTCACGTTCGCGATCATCGCGCGCATGTCGGCCTTGCAGTTTTCGAGGACCGTCCGACCCGGATGGCCCGGTTCGGGAATCTCCACCGCGGTGTTGCTCATCGGGCAGCCGCGGAAATCGGGAGCGGCGATCTTGCGGGCGAAGTGGCGCACCATGGCGCGCAGCTGCTCGCGCGGACAGTCGCCCGCCTCGTCGCGGACTGCTTCGAGCGCGACGCGGCTTTCGCGGCCGCTTTCTTCCAGGCAGGCGGCGATCAGGTCGTCCTTTGAGGCGAACGCACGGTAGAGGCTCGGCTTGGTCACGCCCGCCTTGCAGACGATCTCGTCGACGCCGACGGCGCGAATCCCGCGATGATAGAAAAGATCGCGCGCCGCCTCGAACACGCGAGTCGCCGCAGTCTTCTTCAAACCCGTCGCGTCGCCGTCACAACAGGCGGCTTTCTTGGATGCAGGCACTGGCAGTCCGATCCTTGTCAATGTCACCTATGTAACAGCTCGGTACGCTTGTTTCAATATGCCTGCAATACTGTGTCAATAGGGTTGATCGGGCGGTCGGGCCGGAAAGTGGCCGCCCGCCTCGCGAGCCAGCATGACGGTGGAGCAGGGGATCGGTGCACCCGGCACGTCGCGTCAAGCTTGCGCCCCATCCGGGGCGATTACCGGATCGACCTTGGCGCGGAGTTCGGCATATTCGGCCGCCGGGTCGCTGTCGGCGACGATGCCGCCGCCCGCGCGCGCGACCAGGCGGGTCGGCGTGGCGGCGATCGACCGGATGACGATCGAGCTGTCCATCGCCCCGTCGGTTCCGAGCGCGAAGACCATGCCGAAGAAGGGGCCGCGCGCCGAATCCTCGATCTCGTCGATGATCTCCATCGCGCGGCGCTTGGGCGCGCCGGTGATCGACCCGCCCGGGAAGGTCGCCGCGATCAGGTCGATCGCGTCGCGGCCCGGCCGCAGCCGTGCGCGCACCGCCGACACCAGGTGCCAGACCGAGGCGAAGCCCTCGAGCCGGGCGAGCTGCGGGACGGTGACGCTGCCCTCCTCCGCGACGATCGACAGGTCGTTGCGCAGCAGGTCGCAGATCATCAGATTCTCGGCCCGGTCCTTCGACGAGCGGGCGAGTCGCGCGCCGTTCGACCGGTCCTGCTCGGGATCGGCGGCGCGCGGAGCGGTGCCCTTGATCGGCCGGGTCTCGACCGCGCCGTCAGCGGTGCATTGCACGAAGCGCTCGGGCGACGCGCTGAGCAGCGCGCAGCCTCCGCCGAGGTCGAGATAGGCGGCGAAGGGGGCCGGGCTGCGCCGGCGCAGGGCGAGATAGGCGCCGGCGGCGGCGAGGCCCGGCGGTCGGTCCGCGACGAAACGGATGCTGATGTTCGCCTGATAGATGTCGCCCGCCGCGATATAGTCGAGCGTCTTCGCGATCATCGCGGCATGGCGATCGGGACCGCCCTCCTCGATCCAGTGGAGGGGCGGGGAGAGGGCCTCGGCCCCGGACGGCGCAGCGGCGAGCAGGGCGTCGATTCGCGCCTCGGCGGTCACGCCCGTGCGCGGGCGTGCAAAGGCCCAGCAACGCCGTGCCCGATGGTCGAAGCCGAGCACGAGATCATAGCGGCGCACGACCAGCGCCGGCAGTTCGGGATCGCGACGGTGGCGGCCGGCCACGTGCAGCGGGCCCAGACCGAGATCATAGGCGAGCAGGCCGATCAGTCCGCCGGTGAAGGGCAGCGGTCCGCGCGCCGCATCGGGACGATGCAGTTCGCGCAATGCGGCGAGGGCGTCGTCCGTCGACCCGTCCGCCAGCCGGATCTCCTCGGCGGCGTCGACCGCGATATAGGAGGCGGTCGAGCGCGGATCGCCCTCGGCGGCGCTGTCGAGGAAGGCGATCCCCGGGCGGTCGGCCAGCCGGTCGAACCAGTCGGCCGGGTCGGACCAGGGCAGTTCGCGGATCGCCAGTTCGCCGGCGGGCAGCGGGGCGCTCATGCCGCGCGCGCCTTGATCCACAAATGCCGGGCCAGCATCAGCGGCGGCATCCGCATCCAGTGCGACCTGACATAGAAGCCGAGCCGGCTGACCGGGCGGGTGGGACGGCCCCAGCCGTCGCGTGCCAGCATCCGGCGGATGAACAGCGAGTCGCGGATCCGGTCGTGCCCGGCGAGGCGCGGCTCGACCGGCGTCGCGAAGATCCGGTCGGCCAGGCGCAGCGCCAGCGCCACCGGCCCGAGCATCTGGTGCCGACGGGCGCGGGCGCCGAGCTGCGTCCAGAAATCGGGCGACGCGGCGAACAGGCGCAACAGCCGGTCGATATCCCACAGGTTGCGCAGCCCCCCGGCGAGATCGCCGTCGGCGAGCAAATGGGTCGCGGCGTGGACGATCATGTCGGCGGGGCTGAGGATGCGGAGGCCCGGCGCGATCTCGATGCTGTCCTCGATCAGCGCGGCCGCGTCGGGCGTGCGCCGCGCCGTCGGCGGCAGGATGGTATGGTGGATGTCGATCATGCTGCCGCGCTCGCCGTGCACCAGCGGCGGCAGTTCGTGCATCCAGCGGCGGTAATAGGCCTGGCTGTACGCGTCGTCCTTGACCCATTCGAAGCCCGCGGCGAGCATCGCCGCCTCGGCCGCGTCGAGCCGGTCGCGGGGGACGAGGATGTCGAGGTCGCCGACCAGCCGGCCGACCCCGGCGGGCAGGCCGGCAAAGGCGAAGGCGCTGCCCTTCAGCAGGATCGGGGCGATGCCGAGCGGGGCGAGCGCGCGCCGCGCCATCTCGACCTCCCACAGCGCCTGGGTGCGTCCGAACGCGGCCTGGGCGCGGGCGTCCTCCAGCGCATCGGCGACGGGCGCCGGCAGCGGCAGATCGGCGAGCCGATAGGCGAGGCTGCCGTCGAGCCGCTCGGCGCGGGCGATGGCAAGCAGGCTGGTCCAGTCGTCGGGACCGAGGCCCAGGACCGAGATCGGGTCGGCGAGGGCGTTCGCCAGTGGGCGCGCGTCCTTCATCGCGACGCGCTCACAGGCCGGCCTCGACGCAGAACTGCTCGACGATGGCGATGCCGCTGTCGGTGTCCGGATAGGCGAAGCGCGCGGCCGGGATCGTCTCGACCATCCCCAGCACCCGTTCGAAGGCCGGCTGGCCGAGCGCGATATAGTTGGTCGATCCCTCGGTCAGCCGCATGAACAGCTCGGAGCGGCTGACGCCGTCGCTGGCAGGCTCGAACCCGTAGGAGGGAAAGAGGATCAGCGCGGGGCGGGCGGGCTCGTCCATCCGCGCGATCGCCTCGGCATTGGGGCGCAGGTGACGCAGCTCGCCCTTGGGCGTTCCGCCGAGATGCGGGCCGAAGCGCGCGGGGTCGGCGATCCGCGCCACGGCTTCCGCGATCGCGCCGTTCTTGAGGCTGATCGCACGGGGAAAGGGCATCGCCAGGCCGGTCGCCATATCGATCATGACGAACTCGTCGGCCATCAGCCGCCAGCCCCGCTCGGCCAGCAGCGCGGCCAGGGTCGATTTGCCGGAGCCCGACTCGCCCGGCATGATCAGCGCCTTGCCGCCGCGTTCTACCGCCGACGCATGGATCAGCAGGTGGCGGCGCTCGCCGAGCGCGACCTGCATGTTCATCGCCATCTCGATCGCGAGCAGGGCGTGGTGGAACGCCATCGGCACGGTATCGGGCAGGCTGTGGTCGCCCTCTATGGCGACCTGCGGGCGGATCCAGCGCCGCCAGGGGCGTGGCGGGCCGATCCGCGCGGTCACGGTCGCGATGCCATCGGGCGGCTCGGGATAGCCGGCATAGAGCGCGCGCAGCGTCGCGACCGGCGCGGCCCAGGGCGATCCGATCCGATAGGAGACGGGGCCGATCCTGACGCGGAAGCCGTGCATCAGCGCGCCTGCACCAGACCGACGCCGACGAGCTCGGCGAGCCGCGCCTCGACCACGGCCCGGGCCTCCTCGTCCTCGCGCAGCGCGAGCCGGGCGCAGAGCGCGGCGGTCAGCCGCGCGGCATCCATCGGCCGGTCGGCGAGCAGCGCCAGCATCTCGGGAACCGGGCTGTCGAGGAAGTGCGTCGTCCCCGACGGCCGGTGGAACACCAGGGTCATCCCGTCGATCGGATGCGTCCGGCAGCTCTGGGGAAAGTCGGTGCTATAGGTCGGTGTCGTCACCGGTCAGCCTTGGCCGGCCACCTATTGGCGGCCCGGGCTCTGCAGCGACGCATAGCAGGTATAGCCCTGTTGCCCCATGGTCAGCTTCTTGATGTACTTGTTGTAGGCATCGGTCTTCTGGGAATTATAGCCCGGATAGCTGGTGCCGTATTTGAGCGAATTCTTGACGTCCTCGCCCTTCAGCGGCTGCGTCGGGGGAGGGTAGCTGTTGGCCGTGTTGGCATTCACCACATTGCCGTTGTTCTTGATCCACTTGCCCGACTGGCTGGTCTGCGGCACCGGGATCTGGCAGGTCAGCGCGGATGTTGCCGCCTGGGCGATGCCGGGACGAACCGTCACCACGGCGGCAGCGCCCAGCGCGCCGATCCGCAGCATCGCGCGGCGCATCTGCAGCGCGTCGACTTCGGCCGGAGCGGCGTCGGGCTGTTGATCCTCGGTACGCATAATCATCCCCCACTACCGGATCGTCTTACCGCCAATCGGGTATCGAGGCGAGACCGAATGACGGGCTGGCTTTTATGTCCGATAGATTTCACAATTCGGTTATAATGGGGATGGATGAAGCATGAACCGCTGCCGGATATCGGCCAGGACGGTGCAGTGAACGAGCGCGGCAGGGCCGTTCGCGCAGCGCTGGCGTTCGTCCTGGTGGCGGCGACGGCCTGGCTGCTGTCCGCGCCGGCGGTGGCGGCGGCCGTGGTCGGGGTGATCGCCGGCTTCTTCACCTGGGTCTCGTCGGCGCCGATGCGCGAGCAGCCCGCGCTGGTGCCCGCCCCGGTGGTAGACCTGCCCGATCGTACCCAGGAGGTGATCGACGCGGTCGACGATGCACTGCTGATCATCGAACGGCAGCGGATCGTCACCGCCAACGACGCCGCCCGGCGCCTGTTCGGGGCGGAACGCGTCCAGGGCGACTTCCGGCTGGCGCTGCGCCATCCCGCCGCCGCCGATCTCATCACCTCCGACCGCGACACCGAGACGCCGCTCGAGATCGCCGGGATCGGCGAGGCCGACCGGCGCTGGGTGATGAGCGTCCGCCACATCGCCGGCGGCGCCAAGCTCGTCACCCTGCGCGACCGCACCGACAGCTGGGTCGCCGAGCGGATGCGCGTCGATTTCGTCGCCAATGCCAGCCATGAGCTGCGCACCCCGCTGGCGACCATCATCGGCTTCATCGAGACGCTGGGCGAGGGCGGCGGGGCCGAGGATGCCGCCATCCGTCAGCGTTTCCTGGGCATCATGATGGGCGAGGCGAAGCGCATGCAGCAGCTCGTCGACGACCTCATCTCGCTGTCGCGGATCGAGGCCGACCGCTTCTCGACGCCGCAGACCCCGCTGTCGCTGGGGCCGGTGGTCGAGGAGGTGGTGGGGGTGATCCGGTCGGGCCTGCGGGACGACGGCGACCGGATCGAGCTGACCATCGCCCGCGTCCCCGACGTTCGCGCGGATCGGGTGCAGATCGCGCAGCTGCTCCACAACCTGATCGGCAACTCGATCAAATATGGCAGGACCGGGACACCGATCCGGGTGCTGCTGGATTCGGAGCAGGGCAAGGTTCGCCTGCGGGTGGCCGACGAGGGCGAGGGCATTCCGGCCGAGCATCTGCCGCGCCTGACCGAGCGCTTCTACCGGGTCGATGCGGGCCGCAGCCGCTCGATCGGCGGCACCGGCCTCGGCCTCGCGATCGTCAAGCACATCGCCGAACGGCATCGCGCCGTGCTCGATATCGCCTCGCGGGTCGGAAAAGGCACGACGGTGACTGTCACATTTCCGGCCATGTCGCCCGATACATTGTCATCATAGTGCAACAACTAGCTCACATAGGCCGCGCCAAGGCGGCACCGGCCTCCGGAGCCGAAGGGAAGTGAAGCGATGGCATCGGGACATACCGTCAAGGCATTCGACGAGGACCTCGGCCAGCTCAGGGCGCTGATCTCGGAGATGGGCGGCCGCGCGGAGGCCGCCATCATCGGGGCGCTCGAAGCGCTGGTCAATCGGGACCTCGAGTCCGCCGCGCGCATCGTCGAGGGCGACCGCAAGATCGACGAGCTCGAGGCCGAGGTCGAACGCCAGGTCGTTCGCCTGATCGCGTTGCGCGCGCCGATGGCCGACGATCTTCGCGAAGTGCTCGCCGCGCTCAAGATCGCCGGCGTGGTCGAGCGTATGGGCGACTATGCCAAGAACATCGCCAAGCGTATCGCGCTGCTCCAGGAAGCGCGCGGCATGGAGGCGATGGCGGTGCTGCCCGCGATGGGCAAGATCGCGGCGGAAATGGTGCGCAACGTGCTCGACGCCTTCGTGCTGCGCGATGCCGAGGCGGCCGTGGCGGTGGCGGCCCGGGACAAGGCGGTCGACGATTTCTACAACAGCCTGTTCCGCACCCTGCTCACCTACATGATGGAAAATCCGCACAATATCACGGCGTCGACGCACCTGCTGTTCATCGCCAAGAACATCGAGCGGATCGGCGATCATGCGACCAACGTGGCGGAAATGGTCTATTTCGCGGCGACTGGCCACCAGATGGCGGAGCGCGCCAAGGGCGAGGACCCGCTCAGCGGAGATATTTGATGGCACGTGCCCGGGTACTGCTTGTCGAGGACGATGCGGCGCTCGCCGAACTGGTCAGTTGGCATCTCGAGCGTGAGGATTTCGAGGTCGAGCGTACCGCCGACGGCGAGGAGGCGATCCTGCTGGCGCGCGAAACCCCGCCCGATCTGGTGCTGCTCGACTGGATGATCGAAGGCGTTTCTGGGATCGAGGTCTGCCGGCGCCTGCGCCGCCTGCCCGACACCGCCAACGTGCCGATCATCATGCTCACCGCGCGCGGCGAGGAAGAGGATCGGGTGCGCGGGCTCGAAACCGGCGCCGACGACTATGTCACCAAGCCGTTCAGCCCGCGCGAGCTGGTCGCGCGCGTCGGCGCGGTGCTGCGCCGCGTGCGCCCGGCGCTTGCCGGCGAGCGGCTGGCCTATGCCGATATCGAGATGGACACCGCGAGCCACCGGGTGCGCCGCGGCGGTTCGCCGATCAGCCTGGGGCCGACCGAGTTCCGCCTGCTCAAGCATTTCCTGGAGCATCCCGGCCGCGTCTTCTCGCGCGAGCGGCTGCTCGACTCGGTCTGGGGTCGTGACAGCGACATCGAGCCGCGCACCGTCGACGTCCATATCCGGCGCCTGCGCAAGGCGATCAACCTCGACGATTCGCCCGACCTGATCCGCACCGTCCGCTCGGCCGGCTATGCGCTCGACAGCGAAGGCATCGCCTGACCGGTTGCGCCTGACCGGCTGCGATCGAGGCTGTATTGTTCTTATAATACAGTTCTGCTAATCTGCCGGCGGATGGTCGGGAGAAAGACCCATGTATAGCGAGAGCGACATCGATTCGGCCGTGCAGGCCGGGGCGCTCAGCCCCGACGCGGCCATGGCCCTTCGCGCCCATGTCGCCGCCCAGCGGACGGTGCCGGCGGTCGACGAGGAGAGCTTCCGCCTGCTCACCGGCTTCAACGACATCTTCGTGTCGATCGCGGCGGTGCTGATGCTGGTGGCGATGGGCTGGGTCGGCAATCTCGTCCGGCCGTTCGCGCCAGACCATGGGCCTTCGCCCTTCATCGGTTTCGCGGTCGCCGCCGCCGCCTGGGGGCTGGCCGAATATTTCACGCGCGAACGCCGCATGGCGCTGCCCAGCATCATCCTGCTGCTCGCCTTCGCCGGCGGGCTGTTCGCCGGCTTCTCGACGCTGCTGCTGATGGCGCTGGGGCTGTCGGAGACGGCGCCGGGCGACGAACGCGCCTTCGCGCTGGTCATCGCCGCCGGCGCCGCCCTGTCGGCGGGCGGGGTCTGGCTGCACTGGCGCCGCTTCCATGTGCCGATCACGGTCGCGGCCGGCGCGGCGGCGCTGGCCGGCCTGATGCTGGCGCTGGCCGTCGCCGCGGTGCCGAGCCTCGCCGATCATATGCTCAAGCTGGTCCTGCTCGCGGGTCTCGGCGTCTTCGCCCTCGCCATGTGGTGGGACATGAGCGACCGGACCCGCACCACGCGCCGGTCCGATGTCGCCTTCTGGCTTCATCTGCTGGCGGCGCCGATGCTGGTCCATCCGATCTTCGCGGGGCTCGGCATCCTGGACGGCGAGGCGGCGGCCGCCCAGGCGGCACTGGTCATCCTCGCCTATGTCGCGCTGGCGCTGATCGCGCTCGCGATAGATCGCCGCGCGCTGATGGTGTCGGCGCTGGCCTATGTCCTCTTCGCGCTGTCGAGCCTGATCAAGCAGAGCGGCGTCGTCGACCTGTCCTTCGGGCTGACCGCGCTGATCATCGGATCGGCACTGCTGCTGCTTTCGGCCTTCTGGACGGCGGCGCGCCGGCGGATCGTCGGGCTTCTGCCGGGCGACCTGGCGGCGAAACTCCCCGTCACCGACCGGCTGCAGCCGGCCTGAGGAGATCGGGCCGCGATCGGCGCCGCCTCACTCCACCAGCTTCATCAGCCGGCGCTCGACCGGGGCCAGCACCGGCCCGAGCTCCTGGCCGCGCTTGAGGACCGAGCCGCCCTCGCCGATCAGGGCCCACATGCCCTGGCGGTTGCGGAGCGCGGGGCGCTTCTCGATCCGGTATTCGGGCCGCTCGGCGGCGCGGCGGAAGGCGGCGAAGCAGGCGGCGTCGCGGCCCAGGTCGATCGCATAGTCGCGCCAGAGCCCGGCGGCGACCATACGTCCGTAGAGATCGAGGATGCGGCTGAGTTCGATCCGGTCGAAGCCGATCTGCAGCGGCTTGCCCGGGAAGGGAGCGACCGTCCCCATCAGGCGCGTTCGCGGTCCTCGTCGATCTTGGCGCGGGCCGCGTCGCGTTCGTCGATCAGCTTGGCGATGCGGCCGCGCAGCACCTCGAGCTCGCAGCGCAGTATCTCGAGCTGCTGGGTCTGCGGATCGAAGCGCTCGCTGCACGGCGTGCCATAGGGCACGAAGCCCTTCTGATATTCCCTGGCGTCGACCAGCATCGGCTTGGCCGGGATGCCGACGACCACCTGGCCCTCGGCGACGTCGCGCGTGACCACGGCGTTGGCGCCGACGCGCGCGCGGGCGCCGATCGTGATCGGCCCCAGGATCGCCGCGCCCAGGCTGACGATCGCGCCGTCGCCGATCGTCGGGTGACGCTTGCCGCCCTCGCCGTTGGTCGGGTTGGTGCCCCCCAGGGTCGCGCCCTGATAGATCGTCACGTCGTTGCCGATCACCGCCGTTTCGCCGATCACGACGAAGCCATGGTCGATGAAGAAGTTGCGACCGATCTGCGCGCCGGGATGGATATCGATCGCGGTGATCATCCGCGAGAAGTGGTTCACGAAGCGCGCGAGGAAATAGAGTTCGGCCTGGAACAGCCAGTGCGCGACCCGGTGGAGCCCCAGGGCGAGCACGCCCGGATAGAGCAGAACCTCCCATCGGGATCGCGGGGCGGGATCGCGCGCCTTGATCGAGTCGAGGTAGGAAATCAGTCCGTCGAACATCCGAAATCCTTCAGGGCCCACTCCATCGGGAACGGCCAATATAGTCCGGCCGTTCCTCCCTGCAAAGATGTTCCTGAACGGTACGTGATAAGCTGAACTTGTCAGGCGGACGATTTCCTCCCCGGAAGGGGGAGGAAATCCCGTTTCAGACCGCGGTCGCGTGGACGGTGGCGGCGGCCTTGATGACCGCGCCGACCCGGGCGGCGGTCTGGATCACGTCGGTGGCGACGCCGTGCTGGCGCAGCACCTTCTCATGGCTGTCTATGCACAGGCCGCAGCCGTTCATCGCCGAGACGGCGAGGCTGAACAGCTCGAAATCGTCCTTCTCGATGCCCGGCGAACCGATCACGTTCATCCGCAGCCTGGCCGGCATCTGCCCATATTCCTTGTTCGAGGCGAGGTGGACGAAGCGGTAATAGACGTTGTTCATCGCCATCACCGCCGCCGCCGCGCGGGCCGCATTGACCGCCTCGGGGCTCAGCTTGCCGGCGACCTCGGCCTCGGCCGCGTCGACGATCGGCTTGTAGCCCGATCCATGGGCGCAGGCGAGCAACAGGCCATATTTGCGCTGTTCGGTCAGCGTCTGGTCGCTGAGCAGCGAGCCGACGTTGAGCCGGATATCCTTGGCATAATCGGGCAGCGCGTCGGCGAATTCCTTGAGCGACATCGAATCTTCCTCTCGAAATCAACGGATAGGGGCGGAAGCCGGAAAAAAAGGGCGCGGAGGCCGGTCATCGTCCTCCGCGCCCCATTTGCCGCGCAACGTGGGGGGACGCTGCGCGGCGGGCTAGCTGAAAAAGGGATCAGGCAGCGGGCTTGAGAACCTCGTCGCCGGCCTTCCAGTTGCACGGGCAGAGTTCGTCGGTCTGAAGCGCGTCGAGAACCCGAATCGCTTCCTGCGGGTTGCGGCCCTGGTTGAGGCCGTTGACCGTGACGTGCTGGATCACGTTGTGCGGATCGACGATGTAGGTCGCGCGATAGGCGACGCCCGCATCCCGGTCGACGATGCCCAGCGCATCGGCCAGCTTCTTCTGGTTGTCCGCGATCCAGGGGAAGTCGCAGTTCGCGAGGCGCTCGTCCGACTTGCGCCAGGCGAAGTGGACGAAATCGGTGTCGGTCGACGCGCCGATCAGCTCGGCGTCGCGATCGGCGAAGTCCTTCTGCAGCTCGCCATAGCCGATGA
This sequence comes from Sphingomonas sp. Root720, assembly GCF_001428605.1. Classification (GTDB taxonomy): domain Bacteria; phylum Pseudomonadota; class Alphaproteobacteria; order Sphingomonadales; family Sphingomonadaceae; genus Rhizorhabdus. The sequence goes on along the minus strand of NZ_LMID01000010.1, from coordinate 582,126 downwards.
TCTCGGTCGGGCAGATGAAGGTGAAGTCCTTCGGCCAGAAGAAGACGACCTTCCACTTGCCACCGGTATCGCCGGTGTCGATGGTCTCGCCGGCGGGAAGCGCGGCAACGCCCTGCTGGACGGGCAGGACGAAGGACGGGAATTTGTCACCAACGGTAAGTGCCACAGGAGATCTCCTTTTTTGGGTTATCAATGATCCGGAGCCTCCCTCTTCGCAGGCTGGACCTGAGTGTTCAAATTGATTATTTCGCCACCAATGATCGAATGAGGCGATGAATGGCCACCTACCTGCCGACTCTGAAGCAATTGCAATATCTCGTCGCGCTGAAGGATCACGGTCATTTCGGTCGCGCCGCCGATGCGTGCTTCGTCACCCAGTCGACCTTGTCGGCGGGGCTGCGCGAGCTCGAATCGCTGATCGGCATCACCCTGGTGGAGCGGACCCGCCGCGTCGTGCGCTTCACCCCGCTCGGCCTGCGCATCGCCGAAAAGGCGCAGCGGGTGCTGCGCGAGGCCGAGGAGCTGGGCGACCTGGCGCGCGCGGCGGGCAAGCCGCTGTCGGGCGACCTGCGCATGGGCGTGATCCCGACGATCGCACCCTTCCTGCTGCCGCGCATCCTGCCGAAGCTCCGCGCCGCCTGGCCCGATCTCAAGCTCTACCTGCGCGAGGAGACGACCGGGGCGGCCTGCGACTCGCTCCATCGCGGCCATCTCGACTGCGTCCTGCTGGCGCTGCCCTATCATTGCGGCGACATCGAATCGGTCGACCTGTTCCTCGACCGGCTGTTCGTCGCCTTCCCCGAAGGCGAGATGGAAGGGCCGGCGGCGGGCATCCTCGCCGACGACATCGACGAGAGCCGGCTGCTGCTGCTCGAGGACGGCCACTGCCTGAAGGATCATGCGCTGGCGGCCTGCAACCGGCCGGAACTGCGCGCCGAGGCGGCGATGCTCGGCACCTCGCTCCACACGCTGGTGCAGATGGTCGACAACGGCCTGGGCGTCACCCTGCTGCCGAAAATGGCGATCGATGCCGGCATCCTCGAGAACACCCATGTCGTCGCCAGGCCGCTGACCGCCGACCATCCCGCGCGGCGCATCGCGCTCGCCTGGCGTCGGGGCTCGCCGCGCGAGAAGGAGTTCAAGCTGCTCGCCGACGCGCTGCGCGACGCCGAGTGAGCCGAGCGTCGCCCCGGCTTTCGCCGGATGACGGGGGTCGCTTATTGCATCCGTCCCGTCCTGAGCGCGATCGCCCAGTCGGGCCGGCCGCGTCCTTCGGCGGTGCGGGCGGCCATGTCCCAGTCATAATCGACCGCGATCGGCTCGGCGGTCCAGCGGCCGTCGCCGGCGCGCTCGGCGATCGCGTAGCGCGCCTGCGGCGTGCCGCTCTCCATCACATGCGGGAAGGGGTGATCGTCGTCATAGGCGGGCAGACCGACCGAGCCGGGATTGACGATCAACTGGCCGTTCGGGCGGCGATGGCTGCGCGGCACATGGGTATGGCCGCACAGGATCAGGGCGGCGGCCTCGGCCCCCGTCCGTTCGCCGATCTCGCTCGCGGTCGCAGCGCGGGCGCCGGACGGGCCGACATGGTCGAGATAATATTCGAGATCGCTGCGGGGCGTACCGTGGCAGAGCAGTATATCCGGCGCGATCCGCATGCCGACGGGCACCGATGCCAGCCAGGCCCGGTGGCAATCGGACAGCTGCGGGGCGGTGCAGGCGTCCGAAGCGCCCATCGCCACCCGCTCCAGCGTCAGCAGCTGTCGCTCGTGATTGCCACGGATCGTCGGCAGGTCCAGCGCGATCAGACGGTCGGCGGTGCCGACGGGATCGAGCGGGCCCGATAGCATGTCGCCGAGGTTGACCGTCAGGTCGACGCCGCGCCGGCCGATATCGGCCAGCACCGCGTCGAGCGCGGCGAGGTTGCCGTGGATGTCCGATATTGCCGCGATCCGCATCGGCCCGCCTTACCAGCATCGCCGCTCCCCGCGAAGCGCATGCGCCGAGGAAAGCCCGCCGCCGTCATCGCAGGTTCATCGCGGCGGGCCGAAGGCGGTCCGCGTGAGTTGCTTGGCGTATCAGGCTCTTTTCAAGAGCTGGGGAGCGAGACCATCTGTCCCGAATAGATCACCGGTCCGGTCGGCAGGCCGGTCGGCGATCCCCCCTTGGGTTCCACCGACACCGCGATCGTCATCTGCTGCTGCAGGTCGAGCGCCATGCGGTCGAGCGCGGTCGCGCCGTCCTCGGGCATCAGGCCGATCGACCTGGGCGCCGCCTTGCCCGCGATCACCCAGAGTTCGAGGCTGTGGCCCGGTCGCGGCGCGACGTTCACCGGCATCACCCGCATCATCCTGCTGTCCGGATCATAGGTGACGAGCAGCGCCGGGGAGCCGCCCTGTTCGCTGAGCGCGGCGACCGACCGGAACAGCGGCGAGGGGGCGCGTTGCGCGAGCTGAGGCGGCGGCGGCGCGGGCGTGGAGCCCGGTCGCAGCGCCACGCCGGTGCTGACCAGTGCGGCCATCGCCGCCGCGGCCGTCGCGAGCTGCCAGCGGCGCAGGCGTCGATTGTCGTTGGCCGGGGCGCCGCCCCTCTCGATCCGCGCCCACAGTCCGGGCGGCGCCGCCGCCTCGGGCACGGTCAGCAGCAGCGGCGACAGCCTTTCCTGCCAGGTCGCCACCGCAGCGACGGCAGCCGGATCGGTCAGCAGCCGGCGTTGAAAGGCGCGGCGTTCGACCCCGTCGAGCGTGCCGAGCACATATTCGCCGGCGAGCATGTCGATGTCGTCAGCCATCGAGGCAGCCCTTCAGCCGGGCGAGGCCACGGTGCAGCCAGCTCTTGATCGTTCCGGTCGGATGGCCCAGCCGCGCGGCGAGCTCCTCCCGGCTCTCGCCGTTCAGATAGGCGGCGAGGATCAGGGCGCGTTGGTCGGCGTCGAGCCGGTCCAGGCAGATGCGCAGCGCCGCGAGCTGCTCGGCCGAGGCGCCGTGAGGATCGCTCAGCGCGTCGAAATCGAAAGCGTCGTCACGGGTGCGGCCGGCGGGGTGCTCGCGCCGGCGCAGGTCGATCGCGACGTTGCGGGCGATCGTCGCCGCCCATGTGATCGGGCTGCCGCGCCGGGCATCGAACCCTGCGGCATTGCGCCAGATCTTGGCATAGGCTTCCTGCATCGCGTCTTCCGCCATCGATCTCTCTGGCAAGATACGCAGGACCACGCCGAAAAGTTTTGCCGAGGTCCGCCCATAGAAGCGGGCGAAAGCGGCGCGGTCGCCGTCGGCCACCGCCAGCAGCAGGTCGGGCAGTTCCTCGGCGCTCGTCATTCGACCGTCTCCCCCGTCGTAACCTGCACGGTCTCCCAGCGCGCCGCGGCGGCATCGTCCTCCGCGCGGGCCTCGACCCAGCGGCTCGTGCCGTCGGCGAAATGCTCCTTCTTCCAGAAGGGCGCACGCGTCTTCAGCCAGTCGATCAGGAAGCCGGTCGCCTCCAGTGCGGCGGCGCGGTGCGGGGAGGCCGCCGCCACCAGCACGATGCGCTCGCCGGGCGGCAGCAGGCCATGGCGGTGGATGGCGGTGACGCCCAGCAGCGGCCAGCGCGCGGCGGCTTGCGCGGCGATCCGGTGCATCATCGCCCCGGTGATGCCGGGATGATGCTCCAGTTCGAGCGCTTGCAGCCCGCCTCCGCCGCGCACCACGCCGGTGAAGCTTGCGATCCCGCCGCCGCCCAGCGCCTCGAGCCGCGCCAGTTCGGCGGCGACATCGATATCCGCGGCCTGGACGCGGACGAGAATCGCCGCGCTCATCCGCCCGTCACCGGCGGGAACAGCGCGATCTCGCGCGCACCGGCGATCGGGCTGTCGGGCGTGACGAAGTCGTCGCCAATCGCGGCGCGCACCCGGGCGCGGTCGGCGAAGGCCTCGGCATAGCCGCCGTCGCGTGCCGCCAGCCAGTCGATCAGCGCCGCGATGGTCGCGACTTCGGCGGGCGGCGACACCGTTTCGGCGCTGCGGCCGATCGTCTCGCGGATCCGGGCGAAATAGAGCAGTTCGATGGCCATCGTCAGGGTCCGTCCCGGCTCCCTCAATCCATGTGCTTGATGCCGACGCGCAGATAGTCCCAGCCGGTGATCAGGGTCAGCCCCGCCGCGGCCCACAGGCTGAACAGCCCGACCTGCGCGATCCACCACCATTCGGGCAACGCGCCGCCCAGGATGATCGCGCCGAGCGAGACGAGCTGGAAAGTCGTCTTCCACTTGGCGAGCTGGCTGACAGGCACCGATACCTGCGCGCCCGCCAGGAACTCGCGCAGTCCGGACACCGCGATCTCGCGCAGCAGGATGATCAGCGCGGCGATCGTCGCGAAACCCGCCACGTCGTTGGTGAGCACCAGCATCAGGATCACCGCCGCGACCATGATCTTGTCGGCGATCGGGTCGAGGAAAACGCCGAGCTTGGAGACCGTCCCCTGCGCGCGGGCGAGATAGCCGTCGAAATAGTCGGTGATCGCCATCAGCGCATAGAGGCCGAAGGCAAAGGCATAGTCGATCCTGCCGGGCTGGGGCCACAGCAGGAAGACGAGGATCGGCACCGCCAGGATGCGCGAGAGGGTGAGAATGTTCGGCAAGGTCAGCATTCTGGCCCTGCTCTAGCGCGGAAGGCCGGAAGAGATAAGCCCCCCGATGCATTCCGTGGAATATGCCGCGTCACGGAACCGACATGCCGCGACGTTATCGACTTGGACCTCGCAACGGCTATCGGCTATGGGGAGCCCAAGCGATGCCTAGAACCATCCGATAAGGCGCAGAATCCCCACATGACTCCATCTTTCCGGCTTCTCGCCAAACGCCGGTTCCTGCCGTTGTTCGCCACCCAGTTCCTGGGCGCCTTCAACGACAATCTGTTCCGCACCGCGATGATCATGCTGGTGATCTACCGGATCTACAACGATCCCGCGCAGGAAGCGGCCTTTTCGGCGGTGGCGGGCGGCCTGTTCATTCTGCCCTTCTTCCTCTTCTCGGCGCTGTCCGGCCAGCTGGCCGACTGTCACGACAAGGCCAGGATCATCCGCATGGTGAAAACCGCGGAGATCCTGATCATGATCGCGGGTGCATCCGGGCTGCTGCTCCAGAACATTCCGCTGATGCTGCTGGCGCTTCTCTCGATGGGTGCGCACTCGACCTTCTTCGGCCCGATCAAATATGCGATCCTTCCCCAGCATCTGGAGGACGACCAGGTCCTGCCCGGCACCGGCCTGGTCGAGGCGGGGACCTATATCGCGATCCTGGCGGGCACGATCGTCGGCGGGATCGTTCCCGCCGAATATGCCGCCGCCGGCGTGTTGCTGGTCGCCGGGATCGGCTGGCTGACCGGGCGGCAGGTGCCGCCGGCACCGCCGATGGTGCAGGATGCCGGGGTCGACTTCCACATCATCCGGTCGTCGATCAAGCTGGTGTCGGACACGATGCATGTCCGCCGGCTGTTCCTCGCCATCCTCGCGATCAGTTTCTTCTGGGCGCAGGGCACGATCCTCGCGGCGCAGTTCCCGCCGCTCGTCAAGAACGTGCTCGGCGCCAAGCAGGACGTCGCGACGCTGTTCCTCGCGATCTTCTCGGTCGGTGTGGCGATCGGCTCGGTCGCGATCAACCGCATCCTCGGCGGTACCGTCTCGGCCCGCTGCTCGCCGGTCGCGGCACTGGTGATGGGCGCCTTCGTCTGCGACATGTGGTGGATGGCGCACAACTGGCCCGCGCCGGGCGCCACGCTGCTCCACCTCAAGGCGTTCATGGCGATGCCCGGCGCCGAACGGGTGATGATCGACCTGCTCGGCATCGCCATCGCGGGGGGCATGTTCGTCGTGCCGCTCTACGCCTTCCTCACGACCACCGTCGCCAAGGCGCAGACCGCGCGGACCGTGGCCGCCAACAACATCGTCAATTCGGGGGCGATGGTCGGCGCGACGCTGATCCTCGCCTCGATGGTGCATATGGGCGTGTCGGTCGCCGAAACCCTGCTCATCGTCGCGGCGGCGAGCCTGGGCGCGTGCTACCTGGCCTGGAAGCTCCACAAGGCGTGCGACTGAGGGCGGAACGCCCGATGTGTCGAACCCGATCGGTCAGGGCAGCAGCGCGCTGAAGGCGATGATCCCCAGCACATAGGCGAGGATGAAGAGGCGCAGGTCGTAGCGCCACCGTTCGCTCGTGGGATCGAATCGCATCGTCCCTCCAGAATGAAGGATGGCGGCGCGGCTGAGAAGCCACGCCGCCATCCGCTCCCGTCCGTCCCGTCCCGCGAAGGGACGGACGGCAAGTCCTTATCCGTTCACCGCGACGGTGTCGCTGTGCGGCTCGGTGGCCGAACCGCCCTCGTTGCGCGCCCGGATGCGCGTGATGTTGTCGCGGGCCTGGTCGATGCGCTCGTGCGCCATCGTCGACAGGTCGTCGGCGGCCTTGCGCAGGCGTTCGCCGCTCGTGCTGGCGGCGGCCCGCAGGCGGTCGCGATTCATGAAGATCGCGACGCCGGCGGCGACGAGGCCTGCAACGACCCCGGCCGCGATCGACAGGCTGGTGCTATCGGTCGGTACCTTCTTGGCCGCGCGGGTCGCGCGGGTGCGGACCGAACGGATCGCGGTCTTCGCGTCGTCGGCGAGCGCCTGGGCGCGGGGCGTACGTGTGGCGGCGGCGGTGCCGGCGGCCTTCGTGCCGCCGGTCCGGCGGCGCGACGTCGAACGCGTGCCGGCCGACCGCGAGCGGGTGGTCGTGCTTTTCGTGGCCATGGTCTCTCTCCGTTGAATTCGTGGGACAAACGCCGTGGACAAACGCCGTGCCGCCGGGCGGGTTCCCGGTCGACCGCCCCCGGTGCGACGAATCCGCCGCTGGCGCCGACCGGCGGGTTGCTGTATCCGCTTTGTTCCATGGATCGGCCCGATCAGCCCAGCGACGGGGACGGCGCCGCCGAAGGCGGCCGCAAGATCATCCATATCGACATGGATGCCTTTTACGCATCGGTAGAGCAGCGCGACGATCCGGCGCTGAAGGGCAAGCCCGTGGCGGTTGGCGGCACGCGCGAGCGCGGCGTCGTCGCGGCGGCGAGCTACGAGGCGCGCCGCTATGGCGTGCGGTCGGCGATGGCGTCGGCGCTCGCGCGGCGCATGTGCCCGGACCTCGTCTTCGTCCGGCCGCGGTTCGACGTCTATCGGGAGGTCTCGCGCCAGATTCACGGCATCTTCGCCGAATATACCGACCTGATCGAGCCCCTGTCGCTCGACGAGGCCTATCTCGACGTGACCAACAACCACCAGGGCATCGCCACCGCGACCGAGGTCGCCCGGCAGATCCGCGCCCGCATCCGCGAGGAGACCGGCCTGACCGCCTCGGCGGGCGTATCCTACAACAAGTTCATCGCCAAGCTCGCCTCGGACCACAACAAGCCCGACGGGCTGTGCGTCGTTCGGCCGGACCAGGGCCTGGCCTTCATCGCCAAGCTTTCGGTCGGACGGTTCCACGGCATCGGGCCGGTGACGGCGGCGCGGATGGAGAAGCTGGGCATCCACACCGGCGCCGACCTGCGCCGCTGCAGCCGCGAGTTCCTTGGCCAGCAGTTCGGCAAGTCGGGCGATTATTTCTACCTCGCCGCCCGCGCTATCGATCACCGCGCGGTGCGGCCCGACCGCGTGCGCAAATCGATCGGGTCGGAGAACACCTTCTTCCAGGACCTCTACACGCACGAGGACCTGGCCGCGGCGCTGCTGGACTCGAGCGAGGCGGTCGCCCGCCACGCCGAACGGACCGGCAAGGCGGGTCGAACCGTGTCGATCAAGCTGCGCTATTCGGACTTCCGCACGCTCACCCGCGCGCGCACGCTGCCCGTGCCGATCGCCGATGCGGCGCGCATCCAGGCGGTGGCGCTGGCGTTGCTGGCTCCGCTCGAACCGGTCGCGCTCGGCGTCCGGCTGCTCGGCGTGACCCTATCCGGGCTGGGCGAGGGCGATGACGAGCTGGCGGTCACGCCCGAGCAATTGGCGCTGGCGTTCGAGTGACTATATCATGGGGACAAGAGAGGAGCCGGCCATGGCTACGCCGATCAAGATCGATTTCGTCTCCGACATATCCTGCCCCTGGTGCGTCATCGGGCTGCGCGGCCTCGAACAGGCGCTGGAGCGCACCGGCGCGGACATCGCCGCGGAAATCCACTTCCAGCCCTTCGAGCTGAATCCGGCGATCGCCAGCGAGGGCGAGAATATCGGCGAGCACATCGCCCGCAAATATGGCTCGACCCCCGAGCAGTCGGCCGCGACGCGGGAGATGATCCGCGACCGCGCCGCGCAGGTCGGATTCGCGATCAACTATGGGCCCGACAGCCGCATCTACAACACGTTCGACGCGCATCGCCTGCTCCACTGGGCGGGCACGCTCGGCGGGGAGCGGCAACGGGCGCTGAAACATGCGCTGTTCGAGGCCTATTTCACCGAGCAGCGCGATCCTTCGGACCGCGCCGTGCTGGTCGCGGCGGCGGAGGAGGCGGGGCTGGACCGCGACGAGGCTGCGGCCGTGCTCGCTTCGGACCGCTATGCCGCCGAGGTGCGCGACGCCGAGCATGCGTGGCAGCAGCGCGGCGTCCATTCGGTGCCGGCGATCATCGTCGACGACCGCTACCTGATCTCGGGCGGCCAGCCGTCCGAGGTCTTCGAACAGGCGCTGCGCTCGATCGCGGGGGAGAAAACCCCGGCCTGACCGCCTCGTTCAGGAGGCTCGCGACGTGGCGTCGCGCGACAGGAATCCGGCGAGGCGTCCGGCGATGATCGTCTCGGCCTCGCCCATGATCCGGTCGATCAGCTGCTTGCAGGTGGGCACGTCGTGGATCAGGCCCTGGACCTGGCCGGCCCAGACCAGCCCCGCGTCGAGATTGCCGGTCTGCAGCGCCTCGCGGCCCTTGATGCCCGAGACATACGGGCGGATATCCTCGAACACGGCATCCGGGCGCGCCGAGATCTCGACCACCTTGTCCGACACGCCGCTCTTCGCGACGCGGCCGGTATTGTGGAACTTGCGGAAGATCAGGTTGGTCGCGCGCTCGTCGTTGCCGACGATGAACTGCTTGATGTTGTCGTGGATCGGCGCCTCGACCGTGGCACAGAAGCGCGTGCCCATGTTGATCCCCTCGGCGCCCAGCGCCAGCGCCGCGACGAGCCCGCGACCGTCGCCGAAGCCGCCGCTGGCGATCATCGGGATCTTCACCTTGTCGGCCGCCGCCGGGATCAGGATCAGGCCGGGGATGTCGTCCTCGCCCGGATGGCCCGCGCATTCGAAGCCGTCGATCGAGATGGCGTCGACGCCCATCCGCTCCGCCGTCAGCGCGTGGCGGACGGCGGTGCATTTGTGAATGACCTTGATGCCGTGCGCCTTGAAGTGATCGATATGCTCGTCGGGCTTATGGCCCGCCGTCTCGACGATCTTGATGCCGCTGTCGATGATCGCCTTGCGATATTCGGCATAGGGTGCGGGGATGACCGACGGCAGCAGGGTGAGGTTCACCGCGAAGGGCTTGTCGGTCATCGTCCGGCAGCGATCGATCTCGCGGCGAAGGTCGTCGGGGGTCGGCTGGGTCAGCGCGGTCAGGATGCCGAGGCCGCCCGCGTTGGAGACCGCCGCCGCCAGCTCGGCATAGCCGACCCACATCATCCCGCCCTGGACGATCGGATGCTCGATGCCGAACATTTCGGTGAAACGGGTATGAAGGGTCATTCGGCACCTCCGAAATCGGGTTTGCGCTTGGCGAGGAAGGCGGCGACGCCCTCGCGGCCCTCGGGGCCGGCGATCGCGGCGGCGATACCGCGCGATTCGAGTTCGAGATGGGTTTCCCAGCTATTCGCGTAGCTGGCGAGCAGGAGCGACCGGACCGTTCCGATCGCGCCGGTCGCCGATGCCGCCAGCTTGCGGGCGATCGCCGTGCCTTCGGCCGTGAGCGCATCGTCGTCAACCGCCCGGGTGATCATGCCCATCGCCTCGGCCTCCTCGGCACCGACCTTGCGGTTGGCGATGATGATCTCCTGCGCGCGGCGCAGGCCGACGAGGCGCGGCAGCAGCCAGGTCAGGCCGCCGTCGGGCGAGACGCCGAGCATGCCATAAGCGGGGGTGAAGCTGGCCGAGCGCGCCATCAGCACCACGTCGCCGCTCAGCGCCATCCCGTAGCCGGCACCAGCGGCCGGGCCGTTGACGATGGTCACGAGCGGTTTGTTCATGCGGGCGAAGTGGGACATCGCCAGATGCAGGGTGCTGGCGAGTTCGGACGTGGCGGCGGCCGTCTTGTCGCCGGCGCCGGCCATATAGGCGACGTCGCCGCCCGCGCAGAACAGGCGGCCGTTGCCGGTCAGCGTCACGCAGCGGATCGCCGCGTCGTTCTCGCAGTCCAGCGCTGCGGCGAGCAGGGCGCGGGCGAGGTCGATATCGAGCGCATTGGCCGCGTCGGGACGGTTGAGCGTGAGCCTGGCGATGGCGCCGTCACGCTCGACGAGCAGGTTCGGGGCGCTCATCGCGGCGCCATCCGGATCGCGCCGTCGAGACGGATCGTCTCGCCGTTGAGCATCGGGTTCCTGAGGATGCTCTCGACCAGCATCGCATATTCGCCCGGATCGCCGAGGCGGCTGGGATGCGGCACCTGCTGGCCCAGCGAATCCTGTGCCGCCTGGGGCAGGCCCTTCATCATCGGGGTCATGAAGATGCCCGGGGCGATCGTCATCACCCGGATCTTGTGCTGCGAGAGATCGCGTGCGGCGCACAGGGTGAGGCCCGCGACGCCCGCCTTGGACGAGGCATAGGCGGCCTGGCCGACCTGGCCGTCGAACGCCGCGACCGAGGCGGTGTTGACGATCACGCCGCGCTCCTCGCCGACCGGATCGGCGGTGATCAGCCGGGCGGCGAACTTCGAGAGGGTATTGAAGGTGCCGATCAGGTTGATCTCGATCACCTTGCGGTAGAGATCGAGCGCATGAGGGCTGCCGTCCTTGGCGACGATGCGTGCGGGCGGGGCGATGCCGGCGCAGTTGACGAGGATGCGGGCGACGCCGTGCTTCGCCTCGGCCTCGGCGATGCCGGCGGCGACGCTGGCGTCGTCGGCGACGTCGACCGACACGAAGTGGCCGCCGATCGCGGCGGCGGTCTCGACGCCGTCATCGGCGTTGAGATCGAAGATCGTGACCCTGGCGCCGTTCGCCGCGAGCATCCGGGCGGTTGCGCCGCCCAGCCCCGATGCGCCGCCGGTGACGATGGCGGCCATATCCTTCAGATCCATTCCAGCTCCCTCGCTTCGTTCTTGCCCGGTCGGCGGCCGATACCGCCTTGCCGGGCCCATGTCGTGACCTTGATAGCAGCTCCGGCGGTCGCCGGAGCCCTCGCGATCATGCCAGTTCCACCGCCATCGCCGTCGCCTCGCCGCCGCCGATGCACAGCGTGGCGACACCGCGCTTGAGGCCGCGATTCTGCAGCGCGGCGAGCAGGGTCGCGATCACGCGGGCACCGCTGGCGCCGATCGGGTGGCCGAGCGCGCAGGCGCCGCCGTTGACGTTCAGCTTCTCGGCCGGAATGTTCAGGTCCTGGGCGGCGATCATCGCGACGACGGCGAACGCCTCGTTGACCTCGAACAGGTCGACGTCGTCGACCGTCCAGCCCGCCTTCGCGAGCGCCTTGCGGATCGCCGGCACCGGCGCGGTGGTGAACAGGCCGGGCTCATGCGCGTGGGCGGCATGGCTCACCACCCTGGCGACGACCGGTAGGCCCAGCTTTTCGGCGACGCTCTGGCGGGTCATCACCAGCGCGGCGGCGCCGTCGGAGATCGACGATGCGTTGGCGGCGGTGATCGTGCCGTCCTTGGCGAAGGCGGGCTTGAGCGTCGGGATCTTGTCGGGCCGCGCCTTGCCGGGCTGCTCGTCACGCTCGACCACCGTGGTGCCGCCGCGCGTTTCCAGCGTGACCGGGGTGATCTCGCGGTCGAAGGCGCCGCTCTCGATCGCGGCATTGGCGCGGCTCAGCGATCGGATCGCATAGGCGTCCTGCGCCTCGCGGGTGAGCTGATAGTCGCGCGCGGATTCCTCGGCGAAGGCGCCCATCAGCTTGCCCGGCGCATAGGCGTCCTCGAGCCCGTCGAGATACATCGAGTCCTTGACGACGTCGTGGCCGATCCGGGCGCCCGAACGGTGCTTGGCGAGCAGATAGGGCGCGTTGGACATGCTCTCCATGCCGCCCGCGACGATGACGTCGGCGCTGCCCGCGGCCAGCGCGTCATGCGCCATGATCGCGGCCTGCATGCCCGACCCGCACATCTTGTTGACGGTGGTCGCCTCGACCGACGTGGGCAGGCCGGCGCCGATCGCCGCCTGGCGCGCCGGTGCCTGGCCGAGGCCGGCGGGCAGCACGCAGCCCATGTAGATCTGCTCGACCTTGTCGGCGTCGATCCCGGCGCGCTCGACGGCGGCCTTCACCGCGGTCGCGCCCAGCTCGGTCGCGGAGGCGCCCGAAAGCGCGCCCTGGAAGCCGCCCATCGGGGTGCGGGCATAGGAGGCGATGACGACGGGATCGGTGCTCATGCTCTGTTCCTCAAACTCGAATTCAAAGGGCGCGGGCGATGACCATCCGCTGGATGTCGGAGGTGCCCTCGTAGATCTGGCAGACGCGGACATCGCGGTAGATCTTCGCGAGTCCGAACTCTTCGAGATACCCATAGCCGCCCAGCGTCTGGATCGCACCCGACACGATCGCTTCGGCGGCCTCGGAGGCGAACAGCTTGGCCATCGACGCCTCCTTCAGGCAGGGCAGCCCGGCATCCTTGACGCTCGCCGCGTGGAGGACGAGCTGGCGGGCCGCCTCCAGCCGGGTGGCGAGATCGGCGAGGCGGAAGCCCACCGCCTGATGCTCGATGATCGGCTTGCCGAAGCTCCGGCGGTCCCTGGCATAGCCCGTCGCGATCTCAAGCGCGGCCTGCGCCATGCCGACGCACTGGGCGGCGATGCCGATGCGGCCCTGCTCGAGATTGGCGAGCGCGATCGTGTAGCCGCGGCCCTCGGCACCGAACAGCAGATCGTCCTCGACGAACAGCTCGTCGAAGCGGATCGCGCAGGTGTCGGAAGCCGCCTGGCCCAGTTTGTGCTCGACCTTGTCGACGCGGTAGCCGGGCTTGTCGGTAGGGACGAGGAAGGCGGAGATGCCCTTCTTGCCCGCCGCCGGATCGGTGACCGCGAACACCATCGCCACCCCGGCGATCTTGCCCGAGGTGATGAACTGCTTGGCGCCGTCGAGGACCCAGCCACCCTCGGTCCGGGTCGCGCGCGTGCGCAGCGCGGCGGCGTCGGAACCGGCATCGGCCTCGGTCAGCGCGAACGCGCCGATCGTGCGGCCGCCGATCAGGCCCGGCAGGAAGCGCGCCTTCTGCGCCGCGCTGCCTTCCTTCAGCAGGCCGCCGACCAGCAGGCTGTTCTGGATCGAGACGATCGTCGAGAGCGCACCGTCGGCCGCGGCGATCTCTATCAGCGACAGCGCATAGGATATGTAATCGGCGCCGGCGCCGCCCACCGCCTCGGGGGCGACCATGCCGAGCAGCCCCAGGCCCGCCAGTTCCTCGAACAGCCCGTCGGGATAGCCTCCGGCCGCCTCGAACGCCTGGCTGCGCGGGCGGATCCGTTCCTGCGCGAAGGCGCGCACGGCGTCCTGGATTGCGGACTGGGTCTCGGTGAGAATCATGGAGCCTCTGAATTATCTACTGGTCAGTATATTGATTGCCGATCGGTTTTCTGTCAAGGATCGGGGATGCCGATCGAGACCCCAGCATCGCCGTTCCGGACGCGCGAGCAGAAGGCCGAGGAACGCTCGGCCAAGCGCCATGCGCTGTTGATCGCGGCGGTGCGGATGTTCAACGAGCGCGGTTTTCACGCGACGTTGCTCGAGGATGTCGCGGCCAGCCTCGGCGTCTCGAAGCCGACCATCTACCATTATCTCGGCAACAAGGAGCAGGTGCTGCTCGAATGCATCGCGCTCGGCATCGAGGAGTATCACCGGGCGATCGAGGAGGCGAAGGCGCTCCCCGGCAACGGTCTCGACCGGCTGCGCCATTTCCTGCGCGGCTATGCGCAGGCCAATATGGCGGATTTCGGTCGCTGCGTGATCCGCACCGGTCCGGAACCGCTGTCGGCGGAAGGGGCGCGGACCCTGCGCGAGCGCAAGCGCCGGATCGACGCGGCGATGCGCGCCTTCATCGAGGAAGGCCTGGCCGACGGATCGATCGCCCCCACCGATCCCAAGCTGCTGGCCTTCACCCTGGCGGGGGCGCTCAACTGGCCCGCGCGCTGGCACGTGCCGGGTGGGGCGCTGAGCGCCGAAGAGCTGGCGCGCCGGATGGTGGATATGCTGACGGCGGGCCTGGCGCCGAGGTAGCGCCCTCTAGCCGAACAAACCCGCCAGCAGGTAGAAGCCCGCGCCGATCGCGGCGGCCGCGGGAAGGGTGACGACCCAGGCGACGACGATGCTGCTGGCGACGTTCCAGCGTACCGCCGACAGCCGCCGCGACGAACCGACCCCGACGATCGCGCCGGTGATCGTGTGGGTGGTCGACACCGGCACGCCCAGCCAGGTCGCCGCGAACAGGGTGATCGCGCCGCCGGTCTCGGCGCAGAAGCCCTGCGCCGGCGTCAGGCGGGTGATCTTCGATCCCATGGTGTGGACGATCTTCCAGCCGCCGAGCAGCGTGCCGAGACCCATCGCCGCCTGGCAGCTGATCACCACCCAGAAGGGGACGTGGAAACCGCCTTCGAGCAGGCCCTGCGAGTAGAGCAGCACCGCGATGATCCCCATCGTCTTCTGCGCGTCGTTGCCGCCATGGCCGAGCGAGTAGAGCGAGGCGGAGATGAGCTGCAGCCGCCGGAAGCGCCGATCGGCGACCGAGGGCAGGGTCCGCACGAACACCCAGCTGGTGATCAGCACCAGCACCAGCGCGAGCACCAGGCCGATCGTCGGCGAGAGCACGATCGCGACGCTGGTCTTGAGCACGCCCGACCAGACGATCCCGCCCAAGCCCGCCCTGGCGACGCCCGCGCCGAGCAGGCCGCCGATCAGCGCATGGCTCGACGAGGAGGGAATGCCGAGTATCCAGGTGATGAGATTCCAGCTGATCGCGCCCATCAGCGCGCCGAAGATCACCTGGGCATTGACGATATCGGCATGGACGATGCCCTTGCCCACCGTCTCGGCGACGTGCAGCCCGAAGAACAGGAAGGCAATGAAGTTGAAGAAGGCGGCCATGGCGACGGCGTGATGCGGCTTGAGCACGCGCGTCGACACCACGGTCGCGATCGAATTGGCGGCGTCGTGCAGTCCGTTCAGGAAATCGAACGCGAGCGCGATCCCGATCAGGCCGACCAGCAGCGGAAGGGCGAGGGCATGCTCCATCGTCAGGCGTGATCGAGAACCAGGCCCTGGATCTCGTTGGCGACATCCTCGAACCGGTCGGTGATCTTCTCGAGATGGCTGTAGATCTCGCGGCCGATGATGAAGGCCATGGGCGCCTTGTCGCCGCGGGCCTTGAACAGGGCCTTGAGGCCCTGGTCGTGGATCTCGTCGGCATGGCCCTCGAGCTTGACGATGCGTTCGGTCAGGCTGTGCAGCCGGGTGGCGTTGCGGCCGAGGTCGCGCAGCAGCGGCATCGCGTCGGCGGTGATCCGCGCGGCTTCGACGATGATGCCGGCCATGTCGCGCATCTGCGGCTCGAATTCCTTGAGCTCGTAGAGGGTGATCGCCTTGGCGGTCTGGTTCATCTGGTCGATCGCGTCGTCCATCGATCCGATCAGGCTGGTGATCGCGGTGCGGTCGAACGGGGTGATCAGCGTCTTGCGGACATCGACGAGGACGTCGCGGATGATGTCGTCCGCGTCATTCTCGCGATCGAAGATTTCCTGGCTGTGGAGCGGCATGTCGGGGCCGCCCTGCAGCAGCCGGCCGAGCGCGTCGGCCGCGGCGACGTTGAGCGCCGCATGCGCCTCAAACTGTTCGAAGAAACGGCCCTGCTTGGGCAGCAATGCCTGGAACCAGCGCACGATGGTGAACCTTTCTGCAGTGTGGCGGCGGGCGGCCGTGACGACCCGTTCGGCGATGCCGGGATTCCAGACGGGTGGAGTGAAGGCGACGAGAATGTCCCGAAGCTCGGGTTCGTCGACGGCGGCGGCCGCGTCGACGGGGGCGAACCAGCGCAGCTCGCGCTCGTCCTTCTCGGGCCAGCTGTCGAGCTGGGCCGTGACCGAGAAGGGAAAGATGTCGACCGTCGCCGGGCGCGACGTGCCGTCGCGGCGCTGCTTGCGATATTGATAGGTGCCGATCGCATAGGGGCAGGCGATGCCGACGAGGCCCGCTTCCTCATAGGCTTCGTGGCTTGCCGCCTCGTGGCTTTTCAGCCCCTTGATCCGATTGCCCTTGGGCAGCACCCAGCGCTTGGTCTCGCGCGAGGTGATCAGCAAGACCTCGGTCTGGCCTGTCTCACTGGTGCGGTAGGGCAGGACGGCAATCTGGCGAATGGTTCGAATCCCCCGGGCTTACCGAGGCTCCCTACAAATGTGACAATTTGGTTGCAATGCGCTGTCGGCGATTCGCTCCCTGACTATCGACGAATGTCCCTCCTGTCGTTCGTCGACTGCCACCGGACGTTCGTCGGGGCAACTCGACCTTTGTGGAGTCGGCGGCGCGGTCGGTCGAAGCGTCGATGCAGCCGGACCGGGCCGGGCATAGATAGGTCCTCAACGGCGGCCCACCAACATCCCAGGGAAGCCGGAACAGGGATTTCACCGGACGAAGGTCGCCACCCTCGTCCGGTCGCACAACAGGAGATTAGCCATGACCCGTTCGATCAAGATCCTCGCCGCGCTCGCCGCCGCCGTCGCCACCACCGGCACCGTCGCCTTCCCCGCCTATGCGGCCGAGACGGGCAAGACTTCCTCGGTCCGCTATGCCGACCTCAACCTCGCCAGCGCCCAGGGCGCGGCCTCGCTGAAGAAGCGCGTGGCCCGTGCGGCCCGAGAGGTCTGCACCTTCCACGGCGATCGTTCGCTCGACGGCGCGATCCAGGCCAAGGCCTGCGCCAAGGTGGCCGCCGCCAAGGCGATGCCGCAGGTCGAGCTGGCGCTTGCCAAGGCGGGCACCGAACTGGCCGAGAACGGCCGGGTCACGGTCGCCGCCCACTGATCTGGCCGGGCCGGCAGCAGCCCGGCCCCGCCAGCCTCCCGGGGATCCCCCCAAGCCAACGCCCCGGGAGGCCCCCAACACGCGGCCGGACTGGCAATTTCCACCGCGTGGGACGCACCCTCGGGTTCCCTTGCCCGGGGGTGCTTTCCGTTGCGGCGCGCATCGCGCGGCCGTGCGGACGCACTCGCAGCATTAATTCGCAGCCGGAACGGAACCTGACCCCGCCGCCGCGCGTCATCCCCGCAGTTCACCCCGGTCGCGGACCGGTCTGTCCAAGGCCGGTTGATTCCACGGCTATTATTGCGGCGAGGAAATGAAATGCTGTCCCGGTCCCAACAGCCGGTGCTCGCGCCCCCGCCGGCGATCGACTTCGCGAGCCATAGTCTCTTCGTCGATTTCGACGGGACGCTGGTGCCGCTCGTCGATCACCCCGAGCTGGTGCGTGCCGATGCCGAACTGGTCGAGTTGCTGACCGCGCTCCACCGGCGCTTCGCCGGCCGGATCGCGCTGGTCAGCGGACGTTCGATCGCCCAGCTCGACCAGATGGTCGGGCCGGTCGCCGCCGAGATCGCTCTCGCGGGCAGCCATGGCGCCGAGGTGCGCCGCGACGGCCGCCTGATTGAACCGCCCCGTCCCGAAGGCCTCGACGGGGCGATCGCCGACGTCCATTCCTATGGTGCCGGCCATCCGGAGATGATCATCGAGGAAAAGAGCCATGGCGTGGCGATGCACTACCGCGTCGCCCCGATCCTGGAGGAGCCGGTCAAGCGCCGCGCCCAGGCGATCGCCGACAAGCACGGCCTGGCCGTCCAGCACGGCAAGATGATGGTCGAACTGCGCGGGCCCGGCTGGAACAAGGGCGAGGCGGTGGTTGCGCTGATGGCCGAGGCGCCGATGGCGGGGAGCCTGCCCGTGGTGATCGGCGACGACCTGACCGACGAACCGGCGCTGCGGGTCGCGGGCGAGATGGGCGGCTTCGGCGTCCTCGTCGGTCCGCGCCGCGAGACCGCCGCGCTCTACGGCCTGGCCGATGTCGGGGCGGTACGCCACTGGCTGTGGGAAGCGGCCGCATGACGGCGTCGCTCGATCTCTGGCCGATCGGCAACTGCCAGGTGTCCGCGCTGGTCGATCGCGCCGGCCGGTTCGTGTGGGCCTGCGTGCCGCGCGTCGACGGCGATCCGGTTTTCTGCTCCCTGCTCGACGACAACCCGCCTTCGGCGCCGGGTGCGCGCGGCTTCTGGGAGATCGATCTCGAGGACTGCGTCGAGACCCGGCAGAACTATATCCGCAACAGCCCGATCCTGGTCACCCATCATGTCGATGCGGCCGGCAACGCGATCGAGGTGGTCGATTTCTGCCCGCGCTTCTTCCGCCATGGCCGGATGTACCGGCCGGTCGCCTTCGCCCGCATCGTCCGCCCCATCTCGGGCAGCCCGCGCATCCGGGTGCGGCTGCGGCCCGCCTCCGAATGGGGCGGGGCCGATCCCGAGCGCACCCGCGGATCGAACCATATCCGCTACGTCCTCAACGAGATGACCCTGCGGCTGTCGACGTCGGCGCCGATCGACTGGCTCGAGAACGAGCGGCTGTTCCGGGTCGAGCGGCCGCTTCACTTCTTCCTGGGGCCGGACGAGAGCTTCGTCGGCGACATCGGCGACACGCTCGACACCATGCTCGAACATACCGCGCATGAATGGCGGCGCTGGGTCCGCGCGCTGGCCACGCCGGCCGAATGGCAGGAGGCGGTGATCCGCTCGGCGATCACCCTCAAGCTCTGCCAGCATGAGGAAACCGGCGCGATCGTCGCCGCGCTCACCACCTCGATCCCCGAACATGCCGATTCGCAGCGCAATTGGGACTATCGCTACTGCTGGATCCGCGACGCCTATTACACGGTGCAGGCGCTCAACCGGCTCGGCGCGCTCGACGTGCTCGAATCCTATCTCGAATATCTGCGCAACATCGTCGACAATGCCAAGGGCGGGCATATCCAGCCGCTCTACGGCGTCGGTGGCGAGGCGACGCTGGTCGAGGGCTTCGCGCCGTCGCTCAACGGCTATCGCGGCATGGGGCCCGTGCGGATCGGCAACCAGGCCTATGAGCAGATCCAGCACGACGCCTATGGCCAGATCATCCTGTCCAACGCGCAGGCCTTCTTCGACCAGCGGCTCTATCGCATGGCGGGAGAGGAGGATTTCCGCGCGCTGGAGAAGGTGGGCGAGCGCGCCTGGCAGGTCTACGACCAGCCCGACGCCGGCCTGTGGGAGTTGCGCACCAAGAGCCATGTCCACACCTATTCGGTGGCGATGTGCTGGGCGGCCTGCGACCGGCTGGCCAATGCCGCCGTCGCGCTGGGCCTCGCCGAGCGCGAAGGATTCTGGCGCCAGCGCGCCGACCATATCCGCGCGCGCATCGAGACCGATGCCTGGCGCGAGGAGACGCAGCGCATATCGGCCACCTTCGGCGGCGACGATCTCGATGCCAGCCTGATCCAGCTGCTCGACCTGCGCTTCGTCAAGCCGGGCGACGAGCGCTTCCAGGGAACGCTGCGCGCGGTGGAGGAGGGGCTGCGGCGCGGGTCGCACATGCTGCGCTACGCGACCGAGGACGATTTCGGCCTGCCCCACACCGCCTTCAACGTCTGCACCTTCTGGCTTATCGAAGCGTTGTGGCTCACCGGCCGGACCGACGATGCAAGGGAGTTGTTCGAGGAAATGCTGACTCGCCGCACCCGTGCCGGGCTGTTGTCGGAGGATATCGATCCGGCGACGGGCGAACTGTGGGGCAATTACCCGCAGACCTATTCGCTGGTCGGCATGATCAACTGCGCCGCGTTGCTGAGCAAGCCGTGGAACGCGATCCGATGAGCCGGCTGATCATCGTTTCCAACCGGGTCCAGCCGCCGACCGGCGAGGGCGGCGGCGGCAACCAGGGCGGACTCGCCGTGGCGCTCTCGGCGGCGCTGCGGGAGTCGAGCGGCATCTGGTTCGGCTGGTCGGGCGAGACGACCGAGCAATTCAGCGGCCATATCAACCTGCAGCGCAACTTCGGCGTCACCACCGCGACGATCGATCTCGAGGAGCAGGACGTCGACGAATATTATAACGGCTATGCCAACCGGACGCTGTGGCCGCTGTTCCATTACCGGATGGACCTGGCCGAGTTCGAGAGCGGCTTCGCCGAGGGCTATGAGCGGGTCAACCAGCGCTTCGCCGAGACGCTGGAGCCGCTGATCGAGCCCGACGACCTCGTCTGGGTCCATGATTACCACATGTTCCCGCTCGGCCAGTATCTGCGCGATCGCCGCATCACCAACCGGATCGGCTTCTTCCTCCACATTCCCTGGCCGCCCTATCGGCTGCTGCTGTCGCTCCCCAATCATCGCCAGCTGGTCGAGACGCTGTTCGCCTATGATGTGGTCGGCTTCCAGACGCGCGACTCGCTCGACAGCTTCCACGACTATGTCCGGCAGGAAATGGACGGCAGCGTCGCGGAGGACGGCCGGATCACCGTCGGCGACCGCTCGGTGATGGCGATCCATTGCCCGATCGGCATCGACACCGACAATTTCCTCGAGGCGACTCAGTCGACCGCCGCGCGCTACGCCCATTACCGGATGCGGCAGAGCTCGAACGGCCGCGACATGATCATCGGCGTCGACCGGCTCGACTATTCGAAGGGCCTGCAGGAACGCTTTCTCGGCTATGAGCGGCTGCTCCAGCAGAACGAGAATATCCACGGCGAGGTCTTCCTGCTCCAGATCGCCCCGCCGTCGCGCGGCGACGTGCAGAGCTATCAGGAAATCCGCGCCTCGCTCGACTCGCTGTCGGGGCGGATCAACGGTGCCTATGCCGATGTCGAATGGGTGCCGATCCGTTATGTGAACCGGGGCTATCCGCGCGACCGGCTGGCCGGCATCTACCGCGCGGCCAAGGTCGGGCTGGTGACGCCGTTGCGCGACGGCATGAACCTCGTCGCCAAGGAATATATCGCGGCGCAGGACCCGGAGGATCCGGGCGTCCTGATCCTGTCGCGCTTCGCCGGGGCGGCCGAGCAGCTCACCGATGCGCTGCTGATCAACCCGTACAGCGCGGAAGAGATCGCCGATGCGATCGAACAGGCGCTGGCGATGCCGCTCGAGGAACGCCAGGCGCGCTGGCGCGCCTGCATGGACAATGTCGAGGCCGAGGACGTGATGTGGTGGCGGCGGCATTTCACCGCCGCGCTCGAGGGCGTCAGCCAGTCGGTCGACTGAAGGGCCGCCATCGCCCCGGCCCTGCGGCAGCCGGTTGACGGGGCGCGGGCCCGCTGCGCATCCTGTGCCGATGACCTTTCTCAAAAGCTGGACGATCCAACGCGCCGCCGGCATCGGCACCGTGGCGGGCCTCATCGCGGCCGCGCTCTGGCCGGCCTATGGGGTCTGGCCCCACCTGCTCGAGCTTCCCTTCATCGCGGCGCTCGCGGTCGCCAGCCTGTGCGGCGGATCGATCCTGTGGATCACCCTGCAGGATATCGCCGGCAATCGCGGCCGGGGTAACCGGGTGGTGCCGATCCGGGTGTTCGACGTGATCCTCGCGCTGGTGCTGACCGTGCCATGCATCTTCGAACTGCGCCGTATCCTGCCCGACAGCTTCACGAGCTGGGGCAGCTTCTAGCTGGTCGGCGCGCGCCGCCGATAGCTCAACGCTTCCGCGATATGGACGCGTTGCACGCTGTCCGATCCGGCGAGATCGGCCACCGTCCGGCTGACCTTCAAGACGCGGTGATAGCCGCGGGCCGACAGGCGCATCGCTTCGGCGGCCTGCGCCAGCAGCTTGCGGCCCGCATCGTCGGGCGCCGCGACCCGGTCGAGAAGCTCGCCGTCGGCTTCAGCGTTGGTGCGGGCGCCATGGGCGGCATAACGGTCGGTCTGAATCGTTCGGGCGGCGGCGACGCGGGCGGCGACCTCCGCAGACCCTTCGGCGGGTGGCGGCAGGACGAGGTCGGCGGCGCTGACCGCGGCCACCTCGACATGGAGGTCGATCCGGTCGAGCAGCGGGCCCGAGAGCTTGGTCTGATAATCGATCGCGCATTTCGGCGCGCGCGAGCAGGCGAGCGCGGCGTCGCCGAGATGGCCGCAGCGGCACGGGTTCATCGCGGCGACGAGCTGGACCCGCGCGGGGAAGGTGACATGGGCGTTGGCACGCGCGACCGAGACCTTGCCGGTCTCCAGCGGCTGGCGCAGCGAATCGAGCACGGCGCGCTGGAACTCGGGCAGTTCGTCGAGGAACAGCACGCCGAGATGGGCGAGGCTGACCTCGCCCGGTCGCACCTTCAATCCGCCGCCGACCAGCGCCGCCATCGAGGCCGAATGGTGCGGCGCGCGGAAGGGGCGGGCGCGGATCAGCCGTCCGTCCTGCAATTCGCCCGCGACCGAGGCGACCATCGAGACTTCGAGCGCCTCCGACGGCGACAGGTCGGGCAGGATACCGGGCAGGCACGATGCCATCAGCGACTTGCCCGCGCCGGGCGGGCCGCTCATCAGCAGGTTGTGCCCGCCGGCCGCGGCGATCTCCAGCGCGCGCTTGGCAGTCTCCTGCCCCTTGACCTGGCGAAGGTCCGCGATCGGCACCGCCGGCTCCGCGCTGCCGGGTTGCGGCGGGGCCAGCGGCGCGCCGCCCTTGAAATGGCCGATCAGCGCGAGCAGGCCGGGCGCGCCGATCACCTCGATCGTGCCGGCCCAGGCCGCCTCGGAGCCCTGGGCCGCCGGGCAGACCAGCCCGAGATCGCGTTCGGATGCATGGAGCGCGGCGAGCAGCACGCCGGGCGCGGGCGCGACCCGTCCGTCGAGGCCGAGTTCGCCGACCACGACATAGGCCGCCAGCGTCTCCGCATCGATCACCCCCATCGCGCCGAGCAGGCCCATCGCGATCGGCAGGTCGTAATGCGATCCTTCCTTGGGCAGGTCGGCGGGGGACAGGTTCACCGTGATCCGCTTCGGCGGCAGCGCCAGCCCGATCGCCGACAGCGCGGCGCGGACGCGTTCGCGGCTCTCGGCCACCGCCTTGTCGGGCAGGCCGACGATGACGAAGGCGGGCATGCCCGGGGCGATCTGCACCTGCACCTCGACGGCTCGGGCCTCCAGCCCGAGAAACGCGACCGTCGCGACGTGCGAAACCATCAACCAGCCCCCGATGTTCGTGGACTGTTCTAACGGCGGGGGCGCAACGATGTCGAGGGGAGATCGCTCCCTGTCGGCGGCCTACTGGCTGATCAGGTCGACGGTACCGCTGTCGAAGGTCGATATGCGCACCCAGCCGAGCTGGGTCGGCGGCACCCCGCCGAGATCGACCGGGAACTGCTTCCAGCTGCCGGGCGGCAGCGGCTCGGGTGCGGTGAAGGTCGTCGACTGCGCGTTGGTGGCCGCCATCGGCAGACCCTTGGCGTCGTTCGAGCCCCATTCGATCCTGGCCTTTACCCCGCTCAGCCGCGCGGCGGTCGGATTGCCGAAGTCGAGGGTTACCCGCGATCCGTTGGCATAAGGCTCGATATTGGCGATCGCGACGGCGATCCGGCCCATGTCGCTGTCGATCATGCTGTAGCCGTTGGCGCCGGGCTTCAGGGTGATGGCCCGATGCGCGCCGACGGTCTGCTCGACCTTGGCGAGCCGGTCCTCGAGCGCCTTCACCCGGTCGTCGGTCTTCGATCCGCAGGCACTGAGCGCGGGCAGTAGCAGGAGCGCACAGATGGTGGAGCGGCGCATATCGATCTCCTCGAAAGATTCTCGTCGCCGCTCCGAACGCCTGTGAAACGAAAAGGAGCCATCACCCGAAACGATTTCCGGCGGGCGGCCGAGGCGATCGGCCCGACCGAGGCGGAGCGCGCGGTGTTGCGCGAGGCCTTTTCCTCGTGGCAGGGTGTGCGGGCCGCCGTCGAGGATCGCCACGGTGCCGGCCGGGTCGTGCAGCGTCGCGAGGCGCTCCGCGCGCTCGAAAGCGGTAAGGAAAACCGTGACCGGCGATTGACTCGTCCGGCCCTTTTCCCTAAGCGCGCCCCTGATATGTGGCTGCCGCATTGTTCGGCGGCCCCTTTTGTTTTGATTTGAGGCAAAGACAATGAAGCGCACTTTCCAGCCGAGCAACCTGGTCCGCAAGCGGCGCCACGGCTTCCGTTCGCGCAGCGCCACCCCGGGTGGCCGCAAGGTGCTGGCGGCCCGCCGCGCGCGCGGCCGCAAGAAGCTGTCGGCCTGACCGGGACTCCCTACGCGGTGCTCGAGCGCCGCGCGGATTTCCTCGCGGCCAATGGCGGCAAGCGGGCGCCCATGCCCGGCTTTGTGCTGCTCGTCCGGCCACGGGGCGATGACGATCCGGTCATGCGCCTCGGTATCACCGTCACGAAGAAGATCGGCAACGCGGTCGTCCGCAACCGCATGAAGCGGCGTTTCCGCGCGCTTGCGCGGGAGCTGTTTCCGACCGCGGGAATCGCCGGCGCCGATCATGTGCTGATCGGTCGCGCCGGTGGGGTCGAACGCGACTTCGGGCAGCTCCGCACCGAGCTGGCCAAGGCGCTCGGCAAGATCGAGCGATGATCGCGCGGCTGATCATCCTCCTCGCCAGGGCCTGGCAAATGGGCCCGTCGCTGGTTCTTCCCCCCACTTGTCGCTATGTACCGAGCTGTTCGGCCTATACGATCGAGGCCGTATCGCGCTATGGCGCGCTCAAAGGCGGTTGGCTGGGACTCCGCCGGATCTGCCGTTGCCACCCCTGGGGTGGCTCCGGCCTCGATCCGGTGCCCTGATCACCATCTGCGTCACCTAAGGAATTCCGGGAGTTTTTGGTGCAAAACCAGCGCAACATGATCCTCGCGATCGTCCTGTCGGCGCTCGTTCTGTTCGGATGGCAGTTTCTTGGCGACCGGTTCTTCCCGCCCGCCAGACCGCCGGTCACGAAGATCGAGGGCGGCAAGGAGAAGGTTCTTCCCCAGCCCGGAGCCGATCCGGCCGCGGATGGCCCCAAGGCGATTCGCGCCCGGGCGCTGGTGCTGCGCGAGACCCCGCGCATCGCGATCGATACGCCCAAGCTCGCCGGCTCGATCAACCTGAAGGGTGCCCGGATCGACGATCTGGTGCTCAAGGCCTATCGCGAGACCGTCGCTAAGAACGCCCCGCCGATCCGCCTGCTGTCGCCGCTCGGTTCGCCCGAAGCCTATTATGCCGGCTTCGGCTGGACCGGCGACGGTATCGACGCGCCGGGCCCGAACACCGTCTGGACCGCGAACGGCGCCGCGCTGACCCCTGACAGGCCGCTGACGCTGAGCTGGGCCAACACCCGCGGCCAGCGGTTCGAAACCGTCATCGCAGTCGACCGCGACTATATGTTCACGATCACCCAGAAGCTGATCAACAGCGGCACGGGCACCGTCGCGGCGCGGCCCTACGGCCTGATCTCGAAGGACGGCGTCTCGAAGGACCCGTCGACCTGGACGCTCCACACCGGTCCGATCGGCGTGTTCAACGACGCGGCCAATTACGACCTCAGCTTCAAGAAGCTCGACGAGGCCGGCCAGCCCGGCGTCCGTTTCGCCAGCACCGGCGGCTGGCTGGGCTTCGGCGACAAATATTGGCTGACCGCGCTGGTCCCCGACGCCAAGGCGCCGGTCGACGCCGGCTTCCTGTCCACCGCGCCGCAGGTCTACCAGGCGGTCGAGAGCGGCCGTCCGCTGATGATCGCGCCGGGCAAGGCCGGCTCGGTCTCGCAGCGCTTCTTCGCCGGCGCCAAGGAGGTCACGCTGCTCGACCGCTACGAGAATGCGCTCGGCGTGCCGATGTTCAGCCGCGCGATCGACTGGGGCTGGTTCCGCGTGCTCGAAAAGCCGATCTTCTGGGTGCTCGACCAGGTGTTCAGGCTGGTCGGCAATTTCGGCGTCGCGATCATCATCCTGACCTTCATGGTGCGTGGCCTGATGTTCCCGATCGCGCAGAAGCAGTTCCGATCGATGGCCGGCATGCGCCGCGTCCAGCCGAAGATGAAGGAGCTGCAGGAGCGCCACAAGGACGACAAGCCGCGCCTCCAGCAGGAGCTGCTCAAGCTTTACCAGGAGGAGAAGGTCAATCCGTTGGCAGGCTGCCTGCCGATTCTCGTCCAGATCCCGGTCTTCTACGCGCTCTACAAGGTGCTGATGGTGACGATCGAGATGCGGCACCAGCCGTTCGTCCTGTGGATCCGCGACCTGTCGGCGCCCGATCCGCTGCATGTCCTGAACCTGTTCGGGCTGCTCGATTTCACACCGCCGGCCTTCCTCGGCATCGGCCTGCTGGCGATCCTGCTCGGCATCTCGATGTGGCTGCAGTTCAAGCTCAACCCGCAGCCGATGGACGACGCGCAGAAGCAGGTGTTCGCGCTGATGCCGTGGATCATGATGTTCATCATGGCGCCGTTCGCGGCCGGCCTGCTGATCTACTGGATCACCTCGAACTTCCTGACGATCGGGCAGCAGATGTGGCTCTACCGCCAGCATCCGGTCGAGCCGGTTCCGGCCTCGGCCACCACCGTGGTCGCGAAGAAGAAGTGAGCGACGACGGCACCGAGGAGCTGATCGAGCCCGCGCGCAAGCTGTTCGCGGGCCCGGTCGCGTTCCTGAAATCGGCGCCCGACCTGCGTTTCCTGCCCGATCCGGTCGTGCCCGAGGTCGCCTTCGCCGGCCGTTCGAACGTCGGCAAGTCGTCGCTGCTCAACCGGCTCACCAACCGGGTCGGCCTCGCTCGCACCTCGAACACGCCGGGACGGACGCAGGAGCTCAACTTCTTCGACGTCGGCGCGGCCGAAGAGGGCGGCATCCCGGTGATGCGTCTCGTCGACATGCCGGGCTACGGCTTCGCCAAGGCGCCCAAGGACGTCGTCCGCAAATGGCGCCATGTCGTGAACGACTATCTGCGCGGCCGCGTGGTGCTGCGCCGCGCGCTGGTGCTGATCGACGCCCGCCACGGCATCAAGGACGTCGACCGCGAGATCATGGAGATGCTCGACAAAGCGGCGGTGACCTATCATGTCGTCCTGACCAAGGCCGACAAGATCAAGGCCAGCGAACTCGCCGCCGTGACCGCCGAAACCGATGCCGAGGCGCGCAAGCATGTCGCCGCCCATCCCAAGCTGCTCGTGACGTCGAGCGAGAAGGACATGGGCATCGCCGAGCTGCGCGCGGCCATCCTCGACGCGATCCGCTCCTGATCCGGGGCGGGGCCTCTGCCCCGATGGCATTTCCCTGCCTCCCGTCACCCAGCGAGGGCCGGGTTCCCGGGCGATTCCTGCCCCGAGCTTCCCTCCTCTCTCCGGAGACCCCAGCCTTCGCTGGGGTGACGTCGATGGATGTAGGGGGTGTGGACGGCGTGGCGGCCCGCGCTTCTGGGTGGAAGCGACCCGACGCCTCGTCTAAAGGCGGCCCATCCACTTCGGGAGTGTAGCCATGACGCTTAGGATCTTCATCGGCAACAAGGTCTATTCGAGCTGGTCGTTGCGCGGCTGGCTGGCGGTGCGGCAGTCGGGGCTCCCGTTCGAGGAGGAGGTCGTGTCGCTGTACGACGACGCCTGGCCCGCGCTGCGCGAGTCGCCGGTCTTCGCGCCGTCCAATGGCAAGGTCCCGATCGTCTGGGACGGCGACAATGCTGTGTGGGAAAGCCTGGCGATCATCGACTATCTGGCCGACAAGGTGGGCCGCGACCGCTATTGGCCCGCCGACGATGCCGCCCGCGCGCTGGCCCGGTCGATGGCGTCGGAGATGCACGCGGGCTACACCGCGCTCCGCTCGCAGCACACGATGAACCTGCGCCACGTCTATCCGCCCGAGCCGCTGACCCCCGAGGTCGCCGCCGACGTACAGCGCATCGCCTCGCTGTGGGACCAGGCGAAGGAGCGCTTCGGCCGGGACGGCGACTATCTGTTCGGCGCGTTCGGTGCGGTCGACATCATGTTCGCCCCCGTCGTCAGCCGCTTCCGCACCTATTCGATCCCGCTGCCCGCGCTCGCCTCGGACTATTGCGAGGCGGTCTGGGCGCATCCCTTCATGGTCGACTGGAGCCGGGGCGCCGCGGGCGAAAGCTGGGTGATCGAGAAGTTCGAGCGCGCGGCGGAGCAGGCGTAGGCCCGTCCGTCCTTCTGGCGAAGGCAGGATCTCCCCTTCTTCTCGGACGCTGGGAAAAGGCAGGGAGATCCCGGCTTTCGCCGGGTTGAGGATAATTGGTCAGCCTCCGGCTGATGAGAGACATGGACCCCAGCCTTCGCTGGCGTGACGCCGGAGGAAATGGAGATTCTCCAGCAACAGCCTGCCGCCCGTCAGAACTCCGAACCGTCCTTGCGCACCTGCCGTCCCCTCGTCGCGTCGAGGTGCATGTCGATGTCGGGATAGTGGCAGTCGCTCTGCGCCGGGCGGCCGACCGCGATATAGGAACAGTCGGCGTCGCTCTCGTTGACCAGGCAATGGCCGTTGCCGTCGTTCTTGGGGAAGGCCGCGCAGTCGCCGGGCCCCATCGGCGTGCGGCCCGCATCGTCGACCAGCACGGCATGGCCCGACAGCATCACGACGAACTCGTCCTCCCCCTCATGCCAGTGGCGTTGCGCGGACCAGCCGCCGGGCTTCAGGGTGACATGGCTGACGCCATAGTCGGCCAGGCCGCCGGCGGGTGCGAGGCGGCGGTACCAGCGGCCCCGCACGACATCGGCATATTCGGGCGGATAGCCGGTGGCATTGGTCTGCGGGATCGCGGCGAGGTCGATCTTGGGCAAGGGTGTCGCTCCGAGCTTTGCTTTGGCCGAAGAGGAGGCTAGGCGGGCGAAAGAATGAACGCAATCGACCCCCTCGACCTTGCCCGGCGCCTGATCGCCTGCCCGAGCGTGACCCCGGCCGATGCGGGGGCGATGGCCGTGATCGCCGGCGCGCTGGAGTCGATCGGCTTCGCCGTCCACCGCTTCGCCGCCGGCGAGGCGCCCGACGGGCCGGTCGAGAATCTGTTCGCGATCCGGGGGCAAGGCGGGCCGCATTTCGCCTTTGCGGGGCATAGCGACGTCGTGCCGCCGGGCGAGGGCTGGAGCGGCGATCCCTTCGTGCCCGAGATACGCGGCGACCTGCTCTACGGGCGCGGCGCGGTCGACATGAAGGGCGCGATCGCCGCCTTCATCGCCGCCGCCGCGCGGTTGGAGGATCATCCGGGCACGATCAGCCTGATCATCACCGGCGACGAGGAGGGGCCAGCAACCTTCGGCACCGTCGCGCTGATCGACTGGATGAAGGACAGCGGCATATGCCCCGACCTCTGCCTGGTCGGCGAGCCGACCTCGACCCACCGCCTCGGCGACATGGTCAAGATCGGCCGGCGCGGTTCGGTCAACATGTGGATCGAGAATGTCGGGACGCAGGGCCATGTCGCCTATCCGCATCTCGCGGCCAACCCGATCCCGGCGCTGGTCAGCGCGCTCGACGCGCTGGCCGCGCTCCATCTCGACGACGGCAATGACTGGTTCCAGCCGTCGAACCTGGAGATCACGACGGTCGACGTGGGCAATGGCGCGACCAACCTGATCCCGGCGACGGCGCGGGCGCGGCTCAACATCCGCTTCAACGACGCGCATCGCGGCGCCGACCTCGTCGAGCTCGTCCGCCGCACCGTCGCCGACCATGCCCCGGATGCGACCGTCAGGGCAGTGATCTCGGGCGAGAGCTTCATCACCCCGCCGGGCGACTTCTCGGCGCTGATCTCGGCGGCGATCGTCAAGGTGACCGGGCTGACTCCCGAGTTGTCGACCAGCGGCGGCACCTCCGACGCGCGCTTCCTGTCGAAGCTGTGCCCGGTGGTCGAGTTCGGCCTGTGCAATGCGACGATGCACAAGCTCGACGAGGCGGTGGCGATCCCCGATCTCTACGCGCTCGCCGACATCTACGAGGAAATCGCGCGGACCGCGCTGGCGCGGTAGACCTGGTCCAAAGGAGGGTGCGGGTGGGGCCCGTCCCACTCTCGCCCGTGGGCTCGATTGTGGTTTACCCCCGGCCGCGCGGGGCCGATCCCATCCGGAAACGGAAGAGGATCAGGCCATGGCAGTTGCGATCGTCAAGCAGGCCGAGGGTGAAGGAACCGAAGCCCCGGCCGCGCAGAAGTCCGAACAGGATTTCCGCTTCTACGACAATCGCCAGAAATATCTGATGTTCGTGAACACCTGCTCGGAGAAGTGGGTGGTGGCCGAACGGGTCGCGCGCGAACTCAAGAAGCTGCGGCCCGAGCCGCCGGCGGTGCGCTTCTTCGATGCGGGCATGGGGGACGGCACCGTGCTGGCGCGGGTGATGCGGTCGATGCACGAGGCCTATCCGCGCTTCCCCTTCTACATAGCGGGCAAGGAGATCAGCCTCGAGGACGTCCGCCTGACCCTCGACAAGATGCCCGACCGTTTCTTCGAGCATCCCGAAACGGTGCTCGCGGTCACCAACATCTCCTATGCCGAGGCGCCCTGGCTGGTGCCGAACAAGCCCGAGGCGCGCGAGCGCATGGTGTGGAAAGCGGTGGCGCTCAAGGGCAGCACGACCGCCGAGTTCGAGCGCCAGATCCTCGCGCTCCAGCCCTTCCTGGCCCGCAACTGGCGTACCCGCGTCTCGGAGAAGACCGGCAGCCTGCTCCCCGAGACCCCGACCACCCTGATCCTCTACCGCGAGGATTGCGGGTTCCTGCTCGACGAGATCATCCCCCGGCAGGATGCGCCCGTGGCCGATTTCGACCTCGTCATCGCCAGCCAGCCCTTCCGCCTCAGCGCCGCGACCGAGTTCAAGGCGAAGCGGGTATTGGCGCCGCTCGCCCGCGCGCTGCGCGAGAATGGCCGGCTGCTCGGCATCCATTCGGCGGGCAATGACCCGGGGCTGGAGATCGTCCAGCATGTCTGGCCGGGCGAAGACCCCTTCACCACCTCGCGCTACGCACTGCTCGACGCGACGAAGAAAGCGTTGGGGGACGAGGCCGACGATTTTCGCTTCGATCCGCTGACCAGTGCCGAAGCGCTGTTCCGCTACGAGATGCACACCCTGCCCGACGAGATCGACAGCGAGACGGCGTCGATCGGCACGTCGACCCTGCTCGCCGCCTGGAACGCCGCCACCTATGTCGCGCAGATCGACGACGACCGGCTGGCGCAGGCGATGAGCGGACCCGCCTATCTCGAGGCGACCCGCAAGGTGCTGCGCAAGAATGGCGAGCTATGGTTCAACGACGAGAGCTATGTGATCGTCCGCAAGGCCGGCGCGCGGGCGGCATGATGCCCGGCGGACTCCCGGCGGCGGCGCGGGACGACGACGGACCGCCGGTGCGCGAGCGCGTCGCCGCGCTCGCCCGCACGGCATCCTTCGAGGTCTCGGCGCGCGACGATGCGGCGATCGAGGCGGCGGCGTCGCTGGTCGCGCCGGGCGGGCGGGTGTCGATCACCTGGCTGCCACGCGACGGCGACGACGACCGGATCGGCGCGGCCCGCGCGCTGCGGCGGATCGGGCTGGAGCCGATGCCCCACATCGCCGCGCGGATGATCGAGGACGAGGCGCATCTCGGGCGGCTGATCGGGCGGTTGTGCGACGAGGCCGGCGTGTCGCAACTGCTGGTGATCGGCGGCGATGCGAAGCAGCCGCGCGGCCCGTTCACCGCAAGCGCGGACCTGCTCGCGAGCCCGGCCTTCGCGCATCCGTCGCTGCGGCGGATCGCGCTGGGCGGCTATCCCGAAGGGCATCCGGCGGTCGGCGAGGCCGATCTCGCCGCGGCGCTCGACGCCAAGATCGCGGCCGTCGAGGCGCTCGGGCTGACGCCCGAGGTGATCACCCAGCTCTGCTTCGATTCGGACCCGATGCTCGCCTGGACGCGGGCGTTTCGCGCGCGTCACCGCCAGGTGCCGGTGCGGCTCGGGATCGCCGGGCCGGCCAGCATCCGCACCCTGATGCGCTTCGCGCGGATCTGCGGGGTGGGCGCGTCGGCCCGGGCGATCGTCTCGCGCGGCGCTTCGATCGCCCGGCTGCTGACCGAGGCGGCGCCCGATCCGATCCTGCGCGACCTGGCCGAGACGCCCGATATCGATGCGCTGGGGCCGGTCGGCATCCACCTCTTCCCGTTCGGGGGCTTCGAGCGCACCGCGCGCTGGATCGGCGCGGTGGCCGCGGGGCGGATCCGGCTGCGGCAGTCGGACTCGGGGTTCCAGGTGGAGGGTTGACCCTTCTTCACCCCTCCCCTGAAGGAGAGGGGCTTATGGGCGCTTCCTATTTATTCGCGACGATGCTGTCCCAGTCCTGGTTGGCGCGGCGGATCAGATAGGCGTGGACCGCCTTGGCGTCGTCCTGGCTGATGACGTCGGCGAAGCTCACCATGCCCTTCTCGCGGCGCTTGCCGCCGATCACGATATCCATGAACTCGGCATGGGTCTCCGGCGACATGCGGCGCAGGTCCTTCACCCCGCCGCGCGCCTGCTCGCCATGGCAGGTCGCGCAGTTGTCGGCATAGACTTTCTCGCCGAGGGCGATCGTCGCGGCGTCGGCCTTCGTATCCTCGGGACGCACGAGGGCCGGGCCGTCATTCGCCAGCATCGGCAGCTTGGCGGTGCCGCCGAGCCGGAAGACGAGCAGGCGCGGCGTCGCGACCGGGAAGCCGAGCGCCTTGGCGCTCGTCGAATGGGCGAGGCCGCCGCCCCAGCCGGCGTTGACCGCGACATATTGGACGCCGTCGACCATATAGGTGATCGGCGCGGCGATCGGCACCTGCTGGACCGGCGTCTCCCACAGCTTGTCGCCGCTGTCGGCGCGATAGGCGGCGAAGGTGCCGTTGACCGTCCCCTGGAAGACCAGGTTACCCGCCGTCGCCAGCAGCCCGCCGCTGCCGCGCTGCGAATAGGGCACGCGCCAGCGCTCCTTCTGCGCGACCGGGTCCCAGGCGGTCAGCCAGGTCTTGTTGTGGTTCGCCGCATATTCGGCGCCGGCCTTGCGGGTCAGCTCATAGCCCGTCGTCGACAGCGCGAGCTGGCTCATGTTCCCCGGGGTCTGCTTGAAGTCCGGATTGACCGAATAGGCCATGTACATCTCGGTCACCGGGAAATAGGCGAGCCCGGTCTTCGGGCTGTAGGCCATCGGGTTCCAGTTGTGCCCGCCGCCCGCGCCCGGGGTCAGCAGCACCGGCACCTCGCCATAGCGCGCCTCGGGGTTGACGTTGGGCCGTCCGGTGGCCTTGTCGATCCCGTTCGCCCAGTTCATCGCGACATAGGGCTCGGCCGAGATCAGCTGGCCGGTCGCGCGGTCGAGCACGTAGAAGAAGCCGTTCTTCGGCGCCTGCATCAGCACCTTGCGGACCTTCCCCCCGATCCTGAGATCGGCGAGGATCATCGACTGGGTGGCGGTGAAGTCCCATTCGTCGCCCGGCGTCGTCTGGTAATGCCAGACATAGGCGCCGGTCTTCGCGTTCAAGGCGACGATCGACGATAGGAAGAGATTGTCGCCGCCGCCGGGGCTGCGATAGCGCTGCGCCCAGGGGCCGCCATTGCCGACGCCGATATAGACGAGGTCGAGCGCGGGGTCATAGACGATCGAGTCCCACACGGTGCCGCCGCCGCCGCGCTTCCACCATTCGCCCTTCCAGGTCTTGGCCGCCATCTCCAGCGCCTTGTTCTCCTGGCCCTTGGCGGGATCGCCGGGAACGGTGTGGAAGCGCCAGAGCTGCTTGCCGGTCTCGGCGTCATAGGCGGTGACATAGCCCCGCGCCGCGCCCTCGGCGCCGGCATTGCCGATCAGCACCTTGCCGTCGAACACGCGCGGCGCGCCGGTGATCGTATAGGGCCAGACGGGCTCGAGCGTGTTCACGCTCCACACCGGCTTGCCCGTCCGCGCATCGATCGCGATAAGCCGCCCGTCGAGCGTCGCGATCAGGATCTTGCCCTTCCAGGCGGCGAGGCCGCGGGTGACGATGTCGCAGCAGGCAAGTCGCCCCTTGTCGCGGTCGACCTTGGGATCGAAGCGCCAAAGCTCCTTGCCGGTCTTCGCGTCATAGGCGGTGGTCACGTTCCACGGCTCGATATTGTAGAGGACGCCGTCGATCACGATCGGCGACGCTTCGACCCCGCGATCGACCGGCAGGTCGGCATACCAGGCAAGGCCGAGCCCCGCGACATTGGCGTCGCTGATCCTGTCGAGCGGACTGTAGCGCTGCTCGTCATAGGTGCGACCCGGGCCCATCCATTCGCCGGGCGAGCGGTCGGCCGCGATCATGCGGGCCTGGTCGACCCGGGCGGGCGAGCGGTCGGCGGCGGTGGCGGCGACGCAGACGGCGGCCAGCGCGACACTGCCCGTCATCAGGAACTTCCTCATGCGCATCACCATCCTCGATCCTCTTTCCTTGTCGCCGCCGGCCATGTCGGTCCCGGCGTCAGTCCCGGCCGGCCATCGGGCGCTCGGCCGTCGCGGCCTCGCCCGGCGGCAGGCCGGACAGCAGCCGGCGGTGCAGCCGCAGCAGCGCCCGCCGGTTGTCGATCCCCAGCTTGCCATAGGCACGGCGGCGATAGGTGACCACGCTACCGTGCGAAAGCTGCTTGCGGCTGGCGATCTCCTCCTGGGTCTCGCCGAGCATCATCGCCGCCGAAATCTCGGCCTCGCGGTTGCTGAGCCCGCATTGCA
Source organism: Sphingomonas sp. Root720 (assembly GCF_001428605.1). Taxonomy (GTDB): domain Bacteria; phylum Pseudomonadota; class Alphaproteobacteria; order Sphingomonadales; family Sphingomonadaceae; genus Rhizorhabdus. Next base: position 547,281 of record NZ_LMID01000010.1, on the reverse strand, counting down.
GCGCGAGCAGCGACTGTGCCAGCCCCGCCTCGTCGAGCATCGGGCCGCCCGCCGAACAGGCATGGGCATGGCGCTCGACCGCCGCCATCAGCAGCGCCGAATGCGCCTCGAACCGTTCGAGATCGGTGGCGGTGAAGCCCGCGCTCCCGCCCAGCCGGTAGCCGTTGGCGACGAAGGCGGGGTTGCCCGCGCGGACGACCGAGACGCGCTCGGCGACACCGCCGCGCTCGTAGCAGGCGGCGCGCCACGCCGGATCGGCGATCTCGGCGGCCGAGGTGCGCACCACCACCGGCGCCGCGCCGACCGATCGGGCCAGGGCCGCGATCCGGCGATCGGATCGCCAGAAGGTGCGGATATAATCGAGCGAGGCCCGCATCGGGAAACCGGCGTTGATCGGATGGCGTCCCTCGGCGAACAGCAGGCGCAGCGGCTGGCGCCGCCCGCGCACGAACACCGAGCAGAGGTCGACCTCGGCCAGCGCGTTCAGCGCATCGAGGAAGCGCGCGGCGAAGCCGTCGGTGCCGATAGCGCCGACCAGATCGGCCAGGGCCGTGGCGGTCGCCCGGTCGCTCGCCATGTCAGGGCAGGCGGGTCATGGTTCGAGCAGGCCCTTGCGGCGGCTCCAGCCGATCACCGTGTCGATGCAGCGGGCGAGCAGCTCGGGCTGGCCGAGATAATAATGGGTGGCGCCCTTCAGGCTGACATATTCCTTGTCGGGGGTGGCCAGCGCATCGCGGATCGCGGGGTTGTGCGTCGCGGGCACCGCCTCGTCGGCGGTGTTCTCGATCTGCAACACCGGGGTCCGGCGGACCTTGGCGGCGTTCATCGGCCCCCTGGCGTTCGACAGGTCGTAGCTCCACTGGCTGAGCCAGGAGCGCAGCGTGGTGTAGCGTGCGAGCCCCACCGGGCCGACGTTCACCGCGCGCGGGTCGCCCATATAGGTCCAGCCCACCCGACGGTCGGACGGGTCGATCGCCGGGTCGAACCAGCGCACGTCGCACATCGTCCGATGGACGACGAACGCGCGTTCCTGCTCGGGCGAGTCGATGCTGCGCAGCCGGGCCAGCGTCTCCTGCGCCCATGCCGTGATGCGCCGGTTGCGGGCGACCTGCGCGGCGCGGAAGCGCGCGACGAACGCTGCGTCATAGGGCGGCTGGTGCGGACAATCGGGGGCGTAGATGTCGAACTCCGGATCGCGACGGTCGGGATCGAGCTCGTCGATCACCGACGGATCGAGCCATTCGGTCATCGTCTCGGCGCGCGACAGGTGCGCGGCGATGAAGATCACCCCGTCGGCGGGCTGGAGCCCCGCCCGGGTCAGGTCGACGGGGTCGCCCGCCGGGGTCTCGGTGATGTCGGGGTTCTCGGCCTGGGCCTGGTAGAAGAGCGACAGCGATCCGCCGCCCGACCAGCCGACCAGCACGACCTTCTCATAGCCCAGCGCCTCGCGGGCATGGGCGATCCACATGCCGAGGTCGATCGCGACCTTCTCGAAGATCAGCGCGCTGTCGTTGCGCGGATAGCGGCTGGCGGCGCACAGCACGTCGAGCCCGGCATCGGCCAGCGCGGTCGGCATCGGCAGCAGGTGCAGCACCGATGTCGGGTGCATGAAGACATAGACGGTGCGCGACGTGGAGGCGGGGTCGCGCAGCAGCTGACCCTCCAGGTTCACATGGCCCGAATTGCCGGCGAAGCCATAGGTCTCGTTGAACGCGGGATTGTCCGCGAACGAGACGATCAGCGGCGTGCGTGTCCAGTGGGTCTTGGTCCGGCTGTCCGGCATGATGGAATCTCTCGGCCAATCTCTAGGGGGCGTCGTCAGACCGCGACGACCTTGTCGTCGTCGAGCGGCACGCTGGTCGCGTCGTAGCGGAACAGCCATTCGTAGCGCTCGACCACCTTGTCGGCCGCCCATTGGGTGTCGACATAGACCTGCGCGCCCGCAGGCTCGGCCAGGGCCGGATTGTGGAAGCGTTCGACATTGGCATAGGCGCCGTTGACCGCGCGGGTCGTGCGCGGGATGCGCATGCGCTGATAGCGTTCGAGCGCCTCTTCGACGGTGTCGAACTCCTCGAAGGCGCGGCCCAGGATGCAGGCATCCTCCAGCGCCATCACCGCCCCCTGTGCGAGGAAAGGCAGCGACGGGTGGCAGGCGTCGCCGAGCAGCGCGATGCGGCCCGCGACCCACTCCTGCATCGGCGGGCGCGCGATCAGCGCCTGTTTGAAGGGCTGCGGAATCGCCTCGATATAGGCGTGGACCTGCGGGTGCCAGCCCGGATAGTCGGCGTGATATTCGGCGTTGCTGCCGGCGGTTGACCAGGATTCGACCTGCCAGTCCTCGCGCTCGACGACGCTGGTGAAGTTCATCAGCTCGCCGCCGCGGATCGGATAGTGGATCACATGCCCGCCCGGGCCGACCCAGTTGACGCCGACCGGCTTGACCAGCTCGGGCGGCAGCAGCTCGATCGGGATCACGCCGCGCCACGCGACGATGCCGGTGAACTGGACCGGGCCCGATCCGAACAGCAGCTCGCGCATCTTCGAATGGACGCCGTCGGCACCGATCACGACGTCGAAGGTGGCCGGGGGCTGGCCGGCGAACGCCAGCGTCACCTTGCTGTCGTTGCGCTCGACCGACACGAAGCGATGGTCGAGATGGACCGCATCCGGCTTGATCCGCAGCACCGCCTTCAGCAGCAGCTGGTGCAGGTCGTTGCGGTGGACGGTGATGTAGGGGAAGCCGTAGCGCGCGACCGATTCGACGCCCAGGTCGAACAGCTTCCACGTATCGCCGGTGTTCCACAGGCGGATTTCCTTGCCCTGCGGTTCAAAGCTGATCTCCATCAGCTCCTTCTCGATGCCGAGCGCGGCGAGCACCCGCACGCCGTTCGGGCTGATCTGCAGGCCGGCGCCCACCTCCTGAAGCTCGGGCGCCTGCTCGTAGACGGAAACGTCGAGGCCCCGGCGTAGCAGCGCCAGAGCGGCGGTCAGTCCCCCGATCCCGCCGCCGACGATCCCGATCCCCAGATTTTTCATGAACGCGAGCACCCTTCCTATTTGTCCCAGCCATAATCATGACGAACGGTGTTCGTCAATATCATACATTCGCAAAGCTGCGACGCGACCGCCCGGCGGACCCCCGCGATGACTGGGGTGGACAGACCGCGGGGCGCGGAGCAGGAAGGCTTCGCAACAGGAAAGCAGGGCAGATGGTGCAGGCAGCGACGGGCGATACCGAGCAATCCCGCAGGCGCGTCCAGTCGATCGAGGTCGGCTTCCGGGTGCTGCGCGTGCTGCGCATGGCCGAAGGGCCGCTGCCGCTGCGCGAGATTGCGGGCCGCGCGGGCATGCCGCCGAGCAAGGTCCATCTGTACCTGGTCAGCTTCGTGCGCGAGGCGATGGCCTATCAGGATCCGAAGACCGGTCACTACGGGCTCGGCTCCTTCGCGATCCAGCTCGGCCTCGCCGCGGTCCGCCAGCTCGACGTGGTCGAACTCGCCTCGGACGTGATCAGCGATCTGCGCGACCGCACCGACTGCGCGATCTACCTGTCGCTCTGGGGCGACCGCGGGCCGTGCATCGTCGCCAAGGCCGACGGATCGCTGCAGGGGGCGTTCTCGGTCCGGCTCGGCTATATCCTGCCGCTGACCAGCACAGCCACCGGCCTGGTCTTCCTCGCCCACCTGCCCGAGGCGGAGACCGAGAAGGCGCTGGGCGCCCAGGCGGCGTTCGAAGGCGCGCGCAAGCCGGCCAAGCGCCCCGCCAAGGCCGAGGTGGCCGCGCAGCTCGCCGAGGTCCGCGCCAAGGGCTTCGCGTCGACGGTCGGGATGCTGCACCGCAATTTCGCGGGCGTCTCGGCCCCGATCTTCGACTATAGCCACCAGATCGCCGCCGCGCTCACCCTGCTCGGCCCGGCCGAATATATGCGCGACGAGAAGCAGGAGGAGCTGTCGAAGCTGCTCATCGAGGCGGCCGAGGGGATTTCCGTGCGCCTGGGCGCGCCCGTCGCGGCGGCGGCCGAATAGCCGGCTCGGCACGAACGGGGCGTGGGGGATCAGCCCTGCACCACCGGGTTGACCAGCAGCCCGACCTTCTCGATCTCCACCTCCACCCGGTCGCCGGGCTTCAGGAAGAGCTGCGGGTCGCGGCGGAAGCCGACGCCGCCGGGGGTGCCCGTCAGGATCACGTCGCCGGGCGACAGCGGCGTGAAGGTCGAGATATATTCGATCAGGCGCGGCACGTCGAAGATCATGTCGCCGAGATGGGCATCCTGCATCACCGTGCCGTTGACGCGGCAGCGGATCCGCAACGGGGCAAGGTCTGCGATCTCGTCGCGGGTCACCAGCCAGGGGCCGAAGGGGCCGGTGGCCGGGAAATTCTTGCCCGGCGTCATCTGGGTGGTGTGCTTCTGCCAGTCGCGGACGCTGACGTCGTTGTAGCAGGCATAGCCCGCGACATGGTCCATCGCGGCGTCGCGCGATATGCGCCGCCCGCCGGTGCCGATCACGACCGCCAGCTCGGCCTCATAGTCGAGCTTGCGCGTCTCCGCCGGATGCTCGATCGCCGCGCCATGGCCGATCTGGCTGTCGGCGAAGCGCACGAACAGGGTCGGATGGCCGACTTCGGGACTGTGCGATTCGATGCGGTGCTCGTGATAGTTGAGCCCGCAGCACAGGATCTTGACCGGATCGGGGATGACCGGCAGCAGCCGGACGGCATCGGCGGCGATCAGCGGGGCCGACGGCGCGGCCGCGCGGGCGGCTTCGAGCGCATCCTGCCGCAACAGGTCGCGCAGCGATCCGATGCCCGGCAACCTATCGGTCATGTCGCGGATGCCGTCACCCTCGGCGATGCCCCAGCCGGGGCGGCCGTCACGTTCGAAGCTCTGCAATTTCATGGTCGTCTCCCCGTCGTCAGTCGTCGCCGCGCACGAAATCGGGCGCCCGCCGCCCCGCCGCCGCCGCGGCGAGCCGCAGCTGCCGCGCCTCGGCGCGCTTCTCGGAGCCGAGCCAGTCGCGCTCATGGCCCCAGAAGCTCGGTCCGAAATCGCACTCGAACGGCTCCCAGCGCTCGGGGTCGATCGAGCGGCCGCCCCAGCCATATTCGATCATGAAGCCCGATGGAGAGCGCGCGTAGAAGGAGGTCATATGGTCGTTGCTGTGCCGCCCCAGCGTCACGCCGATCCGTTCCTCCTCGAGCTGGGCGAGGTCATAGGCCTGGCCGACATCGTCGAGCGCATCGAGCTCGACCATAAGGTGGTGGAAGCCGTCGACGCCCGTGCCGATCACCGCGAAGCTGTGGTGGCGGCTGTTGAGGTGGAAGAACCAGGCAGGGAAGGGGCGCAGCGCATAATCGCTCAGGCGGAAGCCGAGCAGGTCGGTGTAGAAGGGGATCACCGCCTCGACCGAGCGCGCCGTCAATACGACATGGCCCAGGCCCAGCGGCCCGGTGCGGAAGCCGCTGATCGCGCGGCCGGGCACGAAGGCGGTCGCACCCTCCGCCGCGCCGTGGAAGAATTCGAGCCGGTTGCCCAGCGGATCATGCGCGATCAGCAGGTCCGCGACCTGCCGCCGCTCGATCAGGTCGGCCGGACCGGGGGCCACCGCATGGCCGGCGTCGGACAGGCGGACGGCGAGGGCGGCCAGCGCGCCGGCATCGGTGACTTCCCAGCCGATGAAGGCGACCCGTTCCTGCGTTCCGCTGTCGACGAGCAGGCGTGCCGCGCGCGCATCGGTGCGCAAAGTAAAGCCGCGATCGCCGCGATCGGCTATCTGCATGCCGAGCAGGTCCGTGGCGAAAGATGCCCATTCGTCCGCCCGGCAGGTCTCGACCCCCATATAGCCCAGCGATTGCAGCAAGCTGTCCTTCATCCTCTCGATCCGGGGCTGGCCATGGCCGATCTGATTCGCCATTGTATAATATCGTTCGAAGGGAGTTGATGCGAATGCCTGATCCGACGCACGCGCCGCCGATCGGCCTGTCTGCCGGGCTCGACGGTGCGACCGCCGAGCAGAGGCGGGTCGCCGACCTGATCGCCGCGGGCCCGCGCGGCGCGGTGCCCAGTCCCTTCCTGGCGATGCTCGACGCGCCGTTGCTGGCCGAGGCGATCCAGAATGTCGGCGCGGTGATCCGCTTCTCGTCGGCCCTGCCGGACGCGCTGCGCGAGATCGCGATCCTCGCCACCGCCGGAGCGATCCGCTGCGGCTATGAATGGAATTACCACGCCCCGATCGCGCGGGCCGCGGGTGTCGCGGAGGACGTGATCGCCGCGACCCTGCCCGATGCCCCGCCGATGGCGGCGGGGGAACTGGCTGCGATCGTGATCGCGCTGTGCCGCGCGCTCGCCCTGGCCGGAGAAGCGGGCCCCGCGGAGCTGGCCGCCGCGGTTGAGCGGCTCGGCCGCACCGGGGCCACCGAGCTGGTCGCGATCGCCGGCTATTACCGGATGCTCGCGGGCTTCATAAAGGCGGGCGGCTTCGACCAGCTCTTCGCTCCGTCCGCCTGACCGGTCAGGCCGACTTGCGCTCGGGATCGTCGGCGACGGGCGCCATCGGGTCCTCGGCGACCACCGCGACGCCGCCGCCACGATCCGAGCGGACGTTGACGAAGCTGCCGGCATCCTTGCGGCGCAGGCCGAAGCTGCGAACCTCCTCGATCTCCTCGACCGTGAGCTCGGCCATGCGCGGCTTGCGGGCCAGCGCCTGCTCGATATAGGGCGCGAGCTCGGCCTGCTTCTTCGCCAGCCGCTCCTCCTCGCCCTCCTTCAGGCGCGGCATCGCGGTGGTGGCGAACAGCTCCAGCGATTCGCAGATATGCTCGTGATTGGCCGGGCCGGTCTGCTGGACGAAGATGATCTGGTCGACCCCGACGTCGGCATAGGCCTTGCAGTGTTCATAGACCTGCTCGGGCGTGCCGATGCCGCCATTGCCGTGATTGTCCTCGATCGACGCCTCGGCCTTCAGGAAATTGTCCCAGACGGTCGAGTGGCCGGGCTTGCCCTTGCCGAAGGCGGCATAGAAGCCGAGCGAATAGCCGAAATATTTGAAGCCCTGCGATCCGCGGCGGATCGCCTCCTGCTCGTCGTTGTTCACCGACAGCGCGGTTACGATGGCGAAATTGGCGTTCACCGCATGACCGATCGGCACGCATTCGTCCGAGCGGATGATGTCGTAATATTCCTGGACCCACTTGCCCGCCTGTTCGGGCGCGGCGAAGCCGAACACCAGCGCGCCCATGCCGTTGCGCGCGGCGTGGAGGATGGTGTCGCGGCGCGAGCAGGCGACCCACAGCGGCGGGTGCGGCGTCTGCAGCGGCTTGGGAACGATGTTGCGGGTCGGCATCGAGAAATGCTCGCCCTCATAGCCCGGATAGGGATTCATCGTGAGCATGTTGGCGCACTGCTCGGTCGCCTCGCGCCACATCTCCTTCTTGTCGTCGGGGTCGACGCCGAAGCCTTCGAGCTCCATCGCCGTGCCGCTCTCGCCGGTGCCCCATTCGATCCGGCCGTTGGACAGCAGGTCGAGCGTGGCGATGCGCTCGGCGACGCGGGCCGGATGGTTGATCTTCGGCGGCATCACCGCGATGCCGTGGCCAAGCCGCATCCGCTTGGTGCGCTGGGTCAGCGCGCCGAGGAACACCTCGGGCGCCGAGCTGTGCGAATATTCCTCGAGGAAATGATGCTCGACGAGCCAGGCATAGTCGTAGCCCAGCTTGTCGGCCAGCTCGAGCTCGGTCAAAGCATTGTGGAAGGTCTGGCGATCCTTCTCCGCGCTGAACGGAGCGGGGGACTGATGTTCGTAGAAAAGTCCGAACTGCATGGTCTGTCCTTTTCGGAAAGCTAGAGCGCGCCCCGGGGGACCGGGATGCCCGCTATGGAGAGGCGGATGCGGTGGAGGCTGCGCGCGCCGGTGAAGTAGAGCGTGCGCCAGTCGGCATCGCCCCAGTTGAGGTTGGAGGCGCGGCCCTCGATCAGGATCGTGCCGAGATGCCGGCCTTCGCGATCCATGATCCAGACGCCGCCGGGCCCGGTGCAATAGACATTGCCCTCGACGTCGACCTTCATGCCGTCGGGGCCGCCGGGACGGTCGTCGCCGCGCATGTCGCAGAACAGCCGGGCGCTGCCGAGGTCGAGCATGCCGTCGGCCTCGACGTCATAGGCCATGATCAGCATGCGGTGCCGGTTGCTGTCGTTGACGTAGAGGATCTTCTCGTCGGGCGAGAAGCACAGGCCGTTGGGGTTGATCAGGTCGCGGACGACCATGTTGATCCGCTGCAGGTCGGGCGACACGCGGTAGACGCCGGCGACGTCCAGTTCGGGCGGATGCTCGACCGGCGTGAACGGCACCTTGGGCGGCGGATCGGTGAAGTAGATCGCGCCGTCCGACTTCACGACGACGTCGTTGGGCCGGTTGAGCTTCAGCCCGCGATATTTGTCGGCGATGACGGTGATGCTGCCGTCCTTCTCCTCGCGGTCGACGCAGCGGCTGAAATGGTGGCAAACGACCAGTCGGCCCTCGCGGTCGAGGGTCTGGCCGTTGCCGTTCTTCGTGTCTTCCTTGTCGACGCTGATCCCGGCTTGCCGGTCCCAGCGCATGCGGCGGCTATTGTGGATGTCGCTGAACAGCAGATGGCCGCCGTCTGCGATCCAGACCGGTCCTTCGGCCGGACCGGTCGGTCCGCCGAAGCCGCGGCCCAGTTCTTCCGAGTCGCAGCCGGGTGGGACGATGGCGTCGAGCGCCGCATGGAGCCGTTCGATCGGCATGGCCGGTGACTATCCCTCTCCGTTGCATATAATGACAGCTTAGCTGATAACAGCCTTGCTGCCATGTTGAACGGGATTTGTAAAGGAATATTCGCCTGGCTGATAATGCGGGAGCGGATCAGGCGGCCGGCGGGGCCCAGCCCAGGACGCGTTTCACGGTGCCGCCGAAGATCGCGGCCTTGGCCGCCTCGTCGATCTCCGCGCTGTGCAGCAGCATGTCGCGGCTCTCGCTGTAGAGGCAGCCGCGGTTGCGGTTCGGCCCGCGCGCATCGGCGAGGCGCAGTCGCGTATAGTCGCTCGCCCAGAGCAGCCGGTCGGCGCCGAAGGCGGCGATCACGCGGTGCAGGTTCGGCCAGGTGTCGGCGAAGGGATAGGCCTCGTCCGACAGCAGCGGGATGCCGCACAGCTTGACGTGGACATTGGGCAGGTCGGCGAGGGAGAGCAGTCCGTCGAGCCGGTCCCACGGGTCGTCGCGCGCCGGCGAGACCGGGTGCTGGCTGACGCCGAGATGGTCGATGATCACGGTCAGGCCGGGATGCTTCTCGATCAGCGGGCGCATCGCCGCTGCCTGGCCATGGGTCGACAGGAACAGCGGCAGTCCCACCCGCTCGGCCGCCGCGAACCCGGCGTCCATGCCGCCCGAGGTGAAGCCGGGCGACAATTCGGTGGTGCGGAAGTCGGTGACGAGCAGCCGGCCGGCGACCAGCCGCGCATCGCCCCGCGCCCGCTCGACCGCGGCGGCGAGGTCGGCCCCGGTCGCGGCGAAGGTCTCGACCCCGATGAAGCGATCGGGATAGCGGGCGACGCAGGCGTCGATATAGGGCAGCGCCGCGACCACCAGCGCCGCGTCGACCCCGACGCTGTCCATCGCTTCGCGCGCGATCTCGACGTTGATCAGCAGTTTAGCGCTGTCGGACAGGTCGTCGCCGACCGGCAGCGGCGGCGAGGGCTGGTGGATCTGGCCGTCGACGATCGGGAAAGGAGCGGTCTTCATGGATTATGCGGTCTTTCGAAAGGGTCAGCGCGTGGCGGCGGGCATCGCGCGATAGATGGCCCGCCCGCAGGCGGTGCAGCTGATGTCCTCGGGCGGGTGCTGAACCGCCGGCGAAGGATCGGGATGGGTCTCTCCCGCGCAGCAGGCGCAGCTTGATGCGGTCGTGAAGCGATCATATTGCTCCAGCATCGCCGCGCTCCACGCCGCGCCGCAGAAGGGGCAGGCCGGGCCCGTGGTCGTTTCGGTGTCGGTCGTCGTCATCGCTCGATCCTCTGCATGTGCGCCGGCCAGCCCCTCTGCGTCATGCCGGTCTTCGCCGGGACGACGTTTCACGCGAACCATCCTCAATGCAACCGCGCCCGGCGCGAGATCATGTAGACCTCGTCGTTGAACCACAGGCCGCCGCGGCGCTGCAGCACATCGCGCGTCGCTTCCAGATAATGGTCGTTCGACAGCGCGCCGGCGAGCCGGTCGTCGTTGATCTGGGCGACGTAGCTGGCCGCGTTCCACGCCGCGAACAGGGTCGAACTGCCGATCGGCATGCCCTCGCTGATCTCGGTCGGCAGGGTGCGGACGTCGTAGCGGAACAGCCCCTCTTCACCCGGCATATCGTGGAAATGATAGTCGCGGGCATCGCGCCCCAACTCCTCGGCGACCTGCCGCATGATCGCCTCGCCGCCGGTATGGAACGGGTTCTCGTCGGGCCAGATGCTGTTGATGATCTCCATGCCGGGGTCGTCGCCATGGCTGTGGATGCCCATAAGCGTGCCGTTCGGGCGGAGCGCGCGGACCAGCGGGGTGATCACCCGCGAGGTCTTGAAGTCGAGCGGCGCGCTCGCGCGGTAGGGCTGCGACGCCAGCACGAAGTCGAAATCGGCCTTGGCGTAGCCGCGCCGGGGCACGATCGGATCGAGCATGAAGCCATGATCCTTGCGATAGAGCACCAGCACCGTCGGAGTCTTGTAGAGCGGGTTGCCGCTCGATCCGATCGTCGTCTGCCAATATTTCTGGAGGAAGGGCTCGAGCGCGGTGATCTGCTCCTCGAACTCGCCCGCCGACGTGCCGTCGAGCGCGACCTCGTGCCACATCATCTTGCTCGCCGTCGCCGGGTCCTCGGGCTGGAGCAGCGGCGTCTCGGCATATTTGAGGTTGGTAAGGACGAGCACGGTCGCCGAATGCTCGCGCAGCCGGTCGGGCATCTTCTCCAGGGTCAGCCGGATATTCTCCATGCTGATCTCCTTGGCGACGACGTAGAAAGGCACCCAGGGATGGCGCCGGTGCAGCCCGCGCAGCATCCGGGCGAGCGCGGTGCCGTCGCCCGCGCCGCCGTCGAGCAGCCGGATCGCGGGCGGGCTCGGCTGGGTCTCGCACAGCTCCTGAACCGCGCGGTCGGCGATGATCTGCTTCTCGGTCGTCGTGTTGACGAACATCAGATATTTCTGGCGGTTGTCGTAGAAGCGGAAAGCATGTTCGGGCCGCAGCCCGGCGCGCAGCCCCTTGATCCCCGAGCGCAGCGCCTCGGCGGTGGTGCCGCCCTGTTCCTCGATGAAGCGGTGGACCCGCTCGACCGTCTGCACCGTCACGCGGCCGCCCTGCTGGAGCCGCGCGACGAGCTTGCCGTCGTTGACCGCCAGCCGCCCGAAGGTCGACTGCGCCATCTTCATCCGGCGGCAGGCATGTTCGATCTGTTCGAGCAGGACTTCGGTATCGTCCATTCGTCTTTCCCTTCGGCCGCCGCTCAGAGATCCGTGGCGGGGTGCGCGTAATGGCCGTCGACATAGATCAGCGGATCGACCTCGCCCGTGCCGATCTGCACCTCGCTCACCGCACCGATGATGATGGCGCCGGTGCCGTGGTCCATGTGGGTCTGATATTCGCAGACGAAGCTCGCCTCGCAACCGCGCAGATAGGGCGTGCCGCAGGCGGCCGAGTCCCAGCGTCCCTCGCGGAAGCGGCCCTCGCCGCGCTCCTCGCCGCCGCACTGCTCGGATATGGCGAGCTGGTCGGCGTGGAGGATGTTGACGCAGAAATTGGCGCCTCGGGTGATCGGGGCGTAGACCCCCGCCTGCCGGTCGATGCAGATCAGCAGCGACGGCGGGTCCATGCTCAGGTCGGTGACCGAGGTCGCGGTCTTCGCCCAGCGGCGCTCGCCGTCCCAGCAGGTGATAACCGCCACCGGTTTGCCGAGCCGGCGCAGGCCGATCTCCATCTGCTCCTTCAGGCTCCGGGCCGCCAGCGCGGCCGTCAGGGCTTCACCCATCTCCCAGTCCTTCCCTTCCCTTGATGCGCAGGCCATAGCCTTCGATGCCCGAGAGGCGCGCCTCGCTGTCGGTCAGCAGGACCAGGTCGCGCACGCCGAGATCGAGCAGGATCTGCGCGCCGACGCCATAGTCGCGGATGCGCTGGTCGCGGGTCGGCAGCGCCGCGTTGGTCCGCCGGTCGGAGACCGCGCTGGTCGACGGATCGCGGATGAACACCATCACCCCGGGGCCGTCATGCGCGCCGATCCGTCCCAGCGCCCGCTGGACATATGCGCGCCGGTCGGTCGGCGGGCCGAGCAGGTCGGAGACGAGGTCCATCCGGTGCATGCGGACCAGGGTCGGCCGGTCGGGCTCGATCCGGCCGCGCGTCAGCACGACATGCTCTATGTCGTCGATCAGGCTGCGGAACACCGACAGGCGGAAGCCCTCGCCATAGACGCTGTCGAAGGCTTCCTCATGGACCCGGACGATGCTGCGCTCGGTGCGGCGGCGATAGCTGATCAGGTCGGCGATCGTGCCGATCGGCAGGCCGTGCTCGCGCGCGAAGTCGACGAGCTGCGGCAGCCGCGCCATCGTGCCGTCGTCGTTGAGGATCTCGCAGATCACCCCAGCGGGCAGGATGCCGGCGAGCCGCGACACGTCGACCGCCGCCTCGGTATGGCCGGCGCGGACCAGCACCCCGCCGTCGCGCGCGACCAGCGGGAAGACATGGCCGGGCGAGACGAGGTCGTCGCAGCCCTTGGTCGGGTCGATCGCGACCGAGATGGTGTGGGCGCGATCATGCGCCGATATGCCGGTGGTCACCCCCTCGCGGGCCTCGACCGAGACGGTGAAGGCGGTGCGATGGCCCGATCCGTTCTCCGCCACCATCGGCGGCAGGCGCAGGATCCGGGCGCGTTCGCCCGTGATCGCGAGGCAGATCAGCCCGCGCGCGTGGCGCGCCATGAAGTTGATCATCGCCGGTGTCGCGAACTGCGCGGGGATGATCACGTCCCCCTCATTCTCGCGATCCTCGGCGTCGACCAGGATATAGGGCCGGCCGTTGCGCGCGGCCTCGACGATGTCCTCGATCGGCGAGATCGCCTCGTGGAGCGCTTCGGAGGAGACCGGCGCGGTGGCGGCGTCAGTAAGCATCGGCTTCCTGCAAGGCCTCGCGCACGTGCCGCCAGGCGTCGGAGACCGAGGGTAGGCCATAATAGAGCGAAGCATGCACCAGCAGCTCGCGCAGCTCCTCCTTGGTCACGCCGTTGCCGACCGCGCCCTTCACATGGTTGCGCAGCTGGTCGGGGCGCGACTGGCCGATCAGCATCGCCACGGTCAGCAGGCTGCGGGTCCGGCCGTCGAGGCCGGGGCGGCTCCAGACGTCGCCGAAGCAATGCCGCGTGACGAGGTCCTGCAGCGGTTCCTGGAAATCGTCGGCCGTGTCGATGCTGCGGACGCCGGGCTCGCCGAACATGTCCATCCGCATCGCCCGTCCGCGATCGTAAAGCTCGTCCTGTTTCACATCCTCTCCTTCGGTTGCGGTCAGCCGTTGTGCGGCCATAGCCACGGCCGCACGGCATCGGCGGCCTTCGCCAGTTCGTCGCGCGCGGCCGCCGACACGCCGGCGGCGCGCAGGAAGCCGTGGATCATCCCCGGCGCGACACGGGTCGACACGTCGACTCCGGCGGCCGCCATCCGTTCCGCGAGCTCGCCCGCCTCGCCGCAAAGCGGGTCGTGCTCCGCCGCGACGATATGGGTGGGTGGCAGGCCGGCAAGATCGTCGCGGTCGATCGGGGCGGGCCCCGCCGCAAGACCGCCGCTGCCGGAAAACAGCGCGACATAGTTCTCGATCCGCGGCTGGCTGAGCAGGGGATCGCGCGCGGTGCGATAGGCCGGTCGGCCGGCGTCCATCGCGAAGGTGCCATAGAAGAGGAGCAGCCCGGCGGGCGGCGCGGCGCCCATGTCGCGGGCGTTGGCGGCACAGGCCAGCGCCAGCAGGGCGCCCGCGCTGTCGCCGCCCAGAAGGATGCGCGCCGGATCGATGTCGAGCGACGCCGCATTGTGGACGAGCCAGGCGAAGCCCTCGTCGCAATCGGCCTGCGCCCCGGCATAGGGCGTTTCGGGCAGGCGGCGATAATGAACGCTGGCGACGACCGCGCCACTCGCCTCGGCGAGCGCGGCGGTGGCGATGTCGAAGCTCTCGATGCTGCCGAGCGCGAAGCCGCCGCCGTGGAAATAGCAGATCGCGGGACGCGGCCCGCTATCCGGATCGGGCGCCGGATCATGGATCCGCACCGCGATCTCGCGGCCCGGCGCCGCGATGGCGGTGTCGAAGCGGCGGACGGCAGGGCGATGGCCCTCGGCGAAGCGGTCGCCCGACAGGTCGCCGGCCAGCCGCATCGCCGCCATGCCGGGCGCGGGCGGCTGGGCACGGAACAGCGCGACATAGCGCTCGATCCCCTCGGCGAGCGGGGGCGCCGCGTCGGCCGCTGCCGCCGGTCGCCCCATCAGCCGACCGCTTCGTAGCGTATGTCGAGCGGGACCTCGGTCAGTTCGGCGAGCCGGGGCGCCACCTCGCGCGCGACGAGGGTGAGGTTGTCGGCCGTCTCGGCATGATCGAGCTCGCCGGCCTGGCCCATCATCAGCAGGTTGCCGAAGCCGCCCGTTTCCTCGTTGAAGCGGGCGAGCTGCTCGTAGACGTCGTCGGGAGTGCCGACGAACATCAGCCCGGCGTCCATATATTCCTCGATCGACCCGTCGACCGGCACCGGCTTGCCGTTGCGCATGCGCGGCCGCATCGCCGTCGGGCCGGCCTGCAACGTGCGGACATTGGCCTCGATCGGGTTGAAGCCCCATGGATTGCGATATTGCGGGTCGAGCCGGGCGGCGGTGGTGAAGTAGCTCTTCATCGCCTCGGCGCGGCGGAAGGCGGTCGGCCGGTCGCTCGCGCAGGCGACCAGCGCCAGATAGGCGAGCCGGTCGAGCCCCGGCTGGCGCCCATGGGTTTCGGCATAGGCCTCGCGATAGCCGGCGAACACCGACCGAGCGACCGCGCCCGACAGGAAGGTGGCGCAGGTATAGCCGAGCTTGCCATAGCCGCGCGCGCTGCCCGCGCTCGACGCGGTCATCCAGATCGGCGGGTGCGGCTGCTGGATCGGCCGCGGCCACAGGCTGGCGGTGCGATAATGGAAATGCTCGCCCTCCCAGGAGAAGTTGTCGCCCTGGTTCGAGAGCGCGGCGAGGATCAGGTCATGGGCTTCCCAGAAGCGCTCCATGAAGCCGGTCGGCTGCCGGTTCGACATGAACAGCTCATAGGCAGCGCCCTTGACCAGCCCGACCTCGAGCCGCCCGCCCGACAGCGCGTCGACCATCGCGATCTCCTCCGCCACCCTGAGCGGATTGGAGCGGTTGGCGAGCGGAATGCCGAGCGCCAGCAGCCGCGCCCGGCTGGTCTGCCGCGCGAGGATCGCCAGCGTCGTCATGCACGAGGTCGACATGCAGGTCGCGGCGGCGTGGTGCTCGTTGACCATGATGTTCAGGCCGAGTTCGTCGGCCAGCATATATTCGTCGAGATAGCGGTTGAGCAGCCGCCCCGCCTCGTTCGGCTCGCAATGATGCTGGGGCAGGGTGACGCGCATCGCGCCGGGCACCTCGAAGGCCGGGTGATAGGCCTGCTCGGAGAATTGCCAGATGATCATGCCTGTTTCCGATCCTTCAGCTTCAGCGGCCGGCGAAGGCGGCGATATGGGCGGAGAGCGCCTCGGGCTTGTCGGCGTGGAGCCGGTGGCCGGCGGCCTCGATGACCGCGACGTCGGCCTTCGGCAGCGCCGCGGCATAGGCCTCGCGATAGGCCGGGCCGATGATCGCGTCTTCCTCGCCCCAGGCGACCAGCGTGGGGCAGGCAATCCGGTGCAGCCGGTCGGCCAGCTTGGGATTGTGCATGTAGGGCGTCCAGCCATAGCGGCTCAGCGCCTCGTCGTTGCGCATGACGCGGCGCAGCCGGTCCTCGGGCAGCGCCGACAGCGCGGGCTCCTGCCGGTTCAGCCGCAGGTTCAGTTCCTGCCGGGACAGCATGAAGATGTCGGCGACATGCTGCTCGCGCCGGTCGGCGGTGCGCAGCCCGAAGGGGGAGGCGAGGATCAGCCGCGACACCCGCTCGGGCGCCTTGGTGACGATCTCCGCCGCGACCCAGCCGCCGAAACTGCTGCCGACGATCACCGGCGCGTCCAGCCCCAGCACGTCCATCAGGTCCAGGTAGAAATAGCCGAGGTCGTCGACCCGGTTCAGGTTCTTCGGCTGGTCGGAGGCGCCGAAACCCGGATGCGATGGCGCATGCACCGTGAAATCGCGAGCCAGTTCGCGCAACAGCGGCGCCGATCCCTCGATCCCGTCGATCCCGTGCAGGAACAGCAGCGGCGGCCCGTCGCCGGCGGTGAACAGCTCGATCTTCGTGCCGAGCACATCGAGTGTCGACAGCGTGCCAAAGCCCAGTTCGTCGAGGGCATCCGTCGCCATCGCATCATCCCCATGTCCGTTCTCTAGGACGAAAGGTGTTGCACCCCGACCGATAATTCCAATTCTTTGTCATTGAGCCTTCGATACCCGTTGGTTATGCATCGACGATGGATCTCAGGCATCTGCGTTATTTCCGGGCGATCGGCCGCGAGGAGCATTTCGGCCGTGCCGCGCTCCAGCTCCGCGTCGCCCAGCCCGCCCTGACGCGCCAGATCAAGGATCTGGAGTCCGAGCTGGGCGTCGAGCTGTTCGAACGACTGCCGCGCGGGGTGCGGCTGTCGGCGGCAGGGCAGGTCTTCCTCCAGGACGCGGAGGACATCCTCGCCCAGGTCGACCGCGCGGTCGATCGCGCGCGGCGGCTGGCGAGCGGCCATCTCGGCACGATCCGCGTGGGCCTGAGCGAGATCATCTCTGGCCACGGCTTCATCTCCTACGGCCTGCTCAAGTTCCGCGAGGGCGAGCCCGGCGTCGTGCTCGACCTCAAGTCGATGAGCTCGATGCAGCAGATCATGGCGCTGAAGGACGGCACGATCGACGCGGGCATCGTCTACGACGCGCATATCGACGATCGCGACGCTCCGTTGATCGACCGCGCGCGGATCGGCGTGGGCCTGACCATGCTGGCGGTGCACGAGGGGCATCGACTCGCGGGTCGCGAGGCGGTGACGATGGCCGACCTGGCCGACGAGGCGGTGCTGTGGCCGACCCGGCGGACGGCGCCCGGCTATTATGACCGGCTTATGGCCGCCTGCAACGCGGCGGGCGGGGCGCCGCGGATCGTGCAGGAATGCACCACCAACTCGATCCTGCTCAGCCTGGTCGCGGTGGGGATGGGGATCGGCTTCGTCACCGTCTCCCCGCCGCTCGCGTCCTTCCACAATATCCGGCTGGTGCCGATCGTCGATCTCGATCTCCGCTTCGACGTGCTGCTGGTCTGGCGGCGGAGCGACCGGTCGGCGGCGCTGCACCGCTTCGTCGAGATGATGGCGCCCGCCGGGGATCGGCACCCCGCCTGAGGGCGTTGGCCCCTGTCCACTTCCGCGGGTGACAGGAGGGACGGTTTCTCGCTGCTATGATCGGGCGAGAGGAGAGCATGATGACCGACGCACGACCGCTCAAGGGCCTGTACCACTTCGCCTATCCCTGCCGCGACGCCGAGGAAACGCGCCACTTCTATGAGGACATATTGGGCCTGCCGCTGGTCAACTGCATGTTGTCCGAACGGGTGCCGAGCACCGGCGAGGAACAGCCTTATGTCCATTTCTTCTTCGAACTGGGCGACGGCTCCTACATCGCCTTCTTCGACCTGGGCGGGGACGAGATGCCCGCGCCCTCGCCGAACACCCCCGACTGGGTGCAGCATTTCGCGATCGAGACGCGTTCGATCGAGGATGTCGAGGCGATGCGCCGGCGGCTCGCCGAACATGGCGTGAAGACGACCCCGCTGGTCGATCACGGCTTCGTTCGCTCGGTGTATTTCTTCGACCCCAACGGCCTGCGGCTCGAGATCGCGGCGCGCACCGAGGCGCCGGGCTTCCTGGCGGAAGCGGCCGGTGAGGCGCATGAGACGCTGAAGACCTGGAATCGCCGCAAGCATGGCGAGTCCGCCGCGGCCTGACCCGAACCCGTTGCGACAAGCGACGGGTGGACAGACGCGCGGCGCCCCGGCAGGAAGATCCTGGGTTTCAGGAGAGGCGTAAATTCAATGGCCGATGCGGAACAGTCGCGCAGGCGGGTCCAGTCGATCGAAGTGGGCTTCCGGGTACTGCGCGTGTTGCGCATGGCCGCGGGGCCGCTGCCGCTGCGCGAGGTCGCGGCGCGCGCCGCGATGCCGCCGAGCAAGGTCCACCTCTATCTCGTCAGCTTCGTGCGCGAGAACATGGCCTATCAGGATCCCCGCACGGGCTATTACGGGCTCGGCTCCTTCGCGATCCAGCTCGGCCTCGCGGCGGTGCGGCAGCTCGACATCGTCGGTGCGGCCGCCAACGTGCTGATCGATCTGCGCGACCGCACCGACTGCGCGGTCTACCTGTCTTTGTGGGGAGACCAGGGACCCTGTATCGTCGCCAAGGCTGACGGCAACCTCCAGGGCGCCTTCACCCTGCGGCTCGGCTATATCCTGCCCGCCGCCACCACCGCGACCGGCCAGGTGTTCGTCGCGCACCTGCCCCGCGAGGAGATCGAGCGGGTGCTGGCGGCGCAGCGCGAGACGAACATGCCCAATATGGTCCGCGCCCGCGACCGCACGGTCGACCTCGACCAGATCGTCGGCGATGTGCGGAGGCGGGGCTATGCCTCGACCGCGGGGCGCCTCAACCAGAATTTCGCCGGCCTCGCCGTCCCGGTCTTCGCCGCCGACGGCAAGCTCGGCGCTGCGCTGACGCTGCTGGGGCCGACCGACTATGTCTCCGAGGAGCGGCAGAAGGAGTTCGCCGCGATGCTGATCGAGGCATCGGCGTCGGTGTCGAAGCGGGTGGCGGCTTCGGCGGGCTGAGCGGGCCGCTGGAGAGATTTCGAGGCGGTCGGTCCGATGTCATCGGATCGTGACCGCTTTAGGAGGCGCTGCCCTTGGCGGCGGCTTCGATCTCGGCGGCGAGATCCTCGATGCGATAGGGCTTGAGAAGCAGCCTCACGCCCTCCGAAGCCGCCGATGCGGCGGCGGCGCTGTAGCCCGTCATCAGCACCACCGGCAGTGCCGGCCATTGGCGGGAGATGGCCCGGACGAGATCGAGGCCGCTCATCGCGCCCGGCATCACCATGTCCGACAGGACCAGTTCGACCTGGGCATCGGCACCGAGGCGCTCGAGCGCCCGGTCGGCGGAGGATACATGGTCGTGATCGAAGCCGAGCTCGTCGAGCATGCCCCCGACCATCCCGGCGACCGCCTCGTCATCCTCCACCAGCAGCGCCCGGCGCCGGCCCGTTATGCGCTTGGCGACGGGCGGGGCGGCGGCAGGCGGGGGGCTCTTGGCGGTGCGCGGCAGCAGGATGCGCATCGCCGTCCCGTGTCCGGGCTCGCTCGCAACCTGGATGTCGCCGCCCGAGGACTGGACGAAGCCGTAGACCTGGCTGAGGCCGAGGCCGGTGCCCTGGCCGACGCCCTTGGTGGTGAAGAAGGGCTCGAAGATCGCGGCGATCTTGTCCTCGGCGATGCCGATCCCCGTATCGGCTATCTCCAGCAGGACGCGGTCGTCGCCCCCGCTCTCTCCCCGCGGCTGGTTGCGCGCGGTTATGGTGATCGTCCCGCCATCGGGCATCGCATCGCGCGCGTTCAGCGCCATGTTGAGCACGGCGACCTCGAGCTGGGATGCGTCGACTTCCACCGGCCACAGGTCCGGGGCGAGGTCGAACGTCATCACGACATTCTCGCGCAGCGACCGGTCGAGCAGCGTGTCCATGCCCCGGATACGCTCGGCCAGGTCGATGACTTCGGGGTGGAGGGGCGATCTGCGGGCGAAGGTGAGCAATTGCTGGGTGAGCTTGGCGCCGCGGTCGACCGCCTGACGGATGCCGGTCTTGAGCCGTTCACGCTTGTCGGGGTCGTTGGTGCGTTCGAGCAACTCGAGGCCGCTCGACGCGACCATCAGGAGGTTGTTGAAGTCGTGTGCGACGCCGCCGGTGAGCTGGCCCATCGCTTCCATCTTCTGGGCTTGCCGCAGCGCGGCCTCCGCCTTCTGGCGATTGTCGATCTCGTTCTTCAGCTGCGCGTGCGAATGGCTGAGCGAGGCGTAGGCGGCCCCCAGCAGCGCGACCAGCAGCGAGGCGAAGATGACGATGAGGGCGATGCCGAGATAGCGCAGCGCACGTCGCAGTCCGGTCTCGATCAAGGAGCGCAGGTAGACCGATCCGATCCGGGTGTCGTTCTGGGCGACGGCCGCTGTCACGATGAGATCGCGGCCCTGCAGGGAAGGCGCGGAGAGCCGGCCGACCGTGGGCAGCGTCGTGCCGGGCTGGGCGAAGCCCGCGACCAGGTGGCCGTTCGTATCATAAGCGGCGGCGGCCTGGATGGTCGGGTCGTTGCGGAAGGCGTTGAGATATTCGCGGGTGGCCTCGTCATCGTCGAAGGCCAGCGGCGCCGCGAGGCTGCTGGCGAGGATCTGCGCCTGGACGCTGGCCTGACGTAGCCGCTCCGCTTTGCCGTAGCGGTCATTCTGTATCGCCAGCCCAAGCGCGGCGGTCATCAGCGCGACGGCGATGAGCAGCGCGACGAGCGGACTCGCGGTCAGGCGGCGCGCAAGGCGCATGAGCGATTCGGGCATTGCCATCACGGGTTAACCGTCACTGCCAGCCCGAGCAATTTCGAGCTGATCGTCAGATGCGCGGCGCGTGCGGCGCCATTGTCGATCTCGAACCGGATCCTGCCCGCCTGCCGGACGAACCTGATCATGCCGGCATCGATCCCGGCCGTCTTGTCGCTGACGGTCAGCACCGGCCTGCCGGCGGCCTGGGCGACCGCTCCGTCGGCGGCGCCCGCCCCGATGACGAGGATATGGCATCCGACCATCGACGCCGGATCGGAGACGCGCCGAAGCTGAATGGGCCGTCCGCGGATTCTCTGCCCGCGCGCCAGATCGTCGATGACCGACCCGAAGGAATCGCGTCCCGCCAGGCAGATCTGGAAGGGACTCGCGGGCCCGGCGAAGGCGACGGCGGGCCATTCGACGAACGGCGCGAACTTGGTGACGTAGCTCGCCTTGACGGCCTGCTCCAACGGGGCCGCCGGCACGGTGCCGGCATAGGCGGCCATCGCCGCGCCCAGGATCAACCGGAGATATCGCCGCATCGGCGTCACGGGTTCACAGATGCCATTTCAAGGCTACGAACAGGCTGCGCGGGACGGCATTGGCCTGGGTCGCCGGCAGTTCATAGTGACGCTTGTGCAGCAGGTTGAAGCCCGACACCGACAGTTCGGCCTGCTCGTTGATCATGTAGCCGATGCGCGCACCGAGCTCGACATAGCCCGGGACATGCGGGTTGGGCAGCGCGCCGACATAGCGCAGGTCGGCATCGAGGTTGATCCGCGAGCCGATGTCCATCGACGACCGGAGCGTGACCCGATGCTTGGGATCGTTGCCGACCTGCGTGACGCCGAGCAATCCGCTCGCGCCGGGCTTGAACCGGAAGCGCTGGATCAGCAGGCTGTAGCCGGGCTTGAGCCGCCACCAGTCGGTCAGGCGGACATCCGCCCAGCTGTCGAAACCGTAGCTGTGGCCCTTGATGCCATTGCCCCATTGCAGCGGCAGGAAGCCGGCGGGTGCCAGCTCGATGGTGCGCAGGTCGTCATAGACGTTGTAGAAGCCAGAGATGGAGAAGGATGCGGTAGCGGAAGCGATCAGCCGGCTGCCGGCCTCGAAGGCGGTGAGCTTCTCCGACCGGAAAGTCGACGGCCCGATGAGGAAGTTAGCGCCGTCGACCTTCTCGACCACGTCGCGGTCGAACGGAGTCGGAGAACGGATCGCACGCGAGGCCGCCCCCCACAGCAGGAGATTCGGGGAGGCCTTCCAGGAGAGCCGCGCATTGGGCAGCAGCACCGCCCCCGAATAGGGATCGCGCTCGAGCTTCAACCCGGCGATGGCGGTGAGCCGGGAGGTCAGCGCGATGCTGTCTTGCGCGAAGATGTTGGCGAGCAGAAGCGTGCGCCTGCTGGGATCGAACAGGAAGCTCGCGGTGCCGTCGATCTCGTAGCGGCTCAGCCGGGCGCCGCCGCCCCAGACGATATGGTGCGCTTCGCCCGCGGCGAAGCTGTGCTGGATGTCGAGATCGGCGGTGTCGACGGCGAAGCGTCCGCCACCGCGGCGGGTCGCGCGGCTGGTATGGTCGTAATAGGCCTGGACCTGCAGCGAGGAGGTTGCGCCGTCGCGATTCCACCGGGCGAGGATGTCCCGGCCGTTGATCTCCTCGCGGGGCGCGCCTTGCTGCGCCCGCGATCCGCCATAGGCATCGCCCTGCACCATCACCCGATCGGCGTCGGTGGGGGTCCAATCGAGCTGGAAGCCGCCCTGGAGGCGCTCGGAATCGTCGTTCGAGGTGCTGCTGGTGTCGCGGTTGCGATGCGCCTTGGCGTAGAGACGGTAATTGATCGTGTCGCCGATCTGGCCGCCATAACGGATGCCGGCGTCGCGGGTGCGGTTGCCGACGACGGCGGTCGCATAGGCGCCCTGGGTCGCCCCGGCCGGGCGGGTGATGATGTTGATGACGCCGTTCACGGCGTTTGCGCCCCATAGGGTCGCGCCGGGGCCGCTGATCACTTCGATGCGGTCGATGTCCTCGGGCAGCAGGTCCTGCATGTCCCAGTAGACGCCCGAATAGAGCGGCGTATAGACGCTGCGCCCGTCGATGAGCACCAGCAGCTTGTTGGAGAAATTCTGCGCGTCGGCGTTGCCGCTCAGCCCGCGCGCCGTGACGACGAGCCCGCCGGTTCCACCGCGCATGACCTGGAGATTGGGTGCGAGGCGCAGCATGCCGGGCAGGGTGATATTGCCCGAACGGACGATATCGTCATGCGTGATGACATAGATGGCGGCCGGCGCGTCGGCCAAGGCCTCGGCGGACTTGGTCACCGACGACACGTCGAAATTGGCGAGATCGCGGATCGACATGTCGCGCAATTCTTCGACGCTTTGCGCCTGGGCGCCCGCGTGCGGCCACAGCATCGCGGCCAGCCACGCCGCGGCAATCGTCGCCTTCCCCTTGATAGCTGCCGTCATACCCCCCCGCGATCGGCATGAACCGACCTGGGCGCTACGCGTCACGCGCGATTTGGTTCCGGCGACGTCTCGTTTTCGTCCCGCGTCCGAGGAACTCGTCGCGCAGGTTCGGGCCTGCACCGGGGCGGTGAGCCGTTACAGCGCCATCGCGATCGCCTTGGTCTCGGTATAGGCATCGATCCCTTCGCGGCCATTCTCGCGGCCCCAGCCGGACTGCTTGAAGCCACCGAAGGGCAAGGCGGGATCGAGCCCGCCGCCGTTGACCCGCACCGTGCCCGCCTTCAGTTTGCGGGCGAGCCGGTGCGCGGCCGACAGGTTGTTGGTCCACAACACAGCGCCCAGTCCATAGTCGCTGGCATTGGCCTCGGCGGCGATGCGGTCGAGCGAGTCCTCGTCGAAGCTCATCGCGCACAATACCGGACCGAAGATCTCCTCGCGCCGCACCGCCATGTCCGCCTCGGTGCCGGTCAGCACGGTCGGCGCCACGAACCAGCCGTCGCCCGCGATCGGCTGCCCGCCGCTGCGCAGGGTCGCGCCCTCGTCGATCCCCTTGCGGACATAGCCCTGCACCCGATCGCGCTGGGCGGCCGAGATCACCGGCCCCATCGCCGTGTCGGCGGCAAGGCCAGATCCGACCTTGATCGCCTCGGCGATCCTGGCGACGCCATCGACGACCTCGTCGAAATGGCGTTGGTGGATGAACAGCCGCGAGCCGGCGTTGCAGACCTGCCCCGCATTGGTGAAGATCGACCGCGCCGCACCTTCGATCGCGCGTGCCACGTCCGCGTCGGGCAGGACGATGACCGGGGTCTTGCCGCCCAGCTCCAGCGTCACCCGCTTGAAGTTGCCGGCGGCGGCGCGGAGGATCAGGCGGCCGACCTCGGTCGATCCGGTGAACGTCACCTTGTCGACGCCGGGATGCGCGGTCAGTGCCGCGCCGGCGGATTCGCCGAAGCCGGTCAGCAGGTTGAACACGCCGGCCGGAAAGCCGATCTCGGCGATCAGGTGGGCGAGGCGCAGCGCGGTCAGCGGCGTTTCCTCGGCGGGCTTCAGGATCACCGCGCAACCGGCGGCGAGCGCGGGCGCTATCTTGGCGACCGCCATGGCCAGCGGTGCGTTCCAGGGGACGATCTGCGCGACCACGCCGACCGGTTCCTTGACCGTATAGGCGTGCCAGGTGCCGGGCCCCGACAGGGAGATCGACTCGCCGTTGAGCTTGGTCGCCCAGCCGGCATTGTAGCGCAGCGTCTCGATCGCATGGGGCAGGTCGAAGAAGCGCGCGTCCTTGACCGGCTTGCCGTTGTCGAGCGTCTCCAGCGCGGCGAACTCGTCGGCATTCTCCTCCAGCGCGTCGGCGAGGCGGTTGAGCAGCCGGGCGCGCATGGCCGGCTTCATCTCGGTCCAGGCCGGATCCTCCATCGCCTTGCGCGCGGCCGCGACCGCGCGGTCGACATCGGGCTCCAGCGCCTTGGCTGCGTCGGCGAGGTGCGCGCCGGTGGCAGGGTCGTGGGTGGCGAAGCTCTGGCCGTCCAGCGGGTCGACCCATTCGCCGCCGATGAACAGCCGGTGCCGGCTGCTTGCGAAGGCGCGGGCCTTGTCGAGCGAAGGCACTTCGAGCGAGGGAACGCCAGCCGTCATCCTATATCCTCTCATAAGCACGATTTCATTCGTCCATAGCTGACGACATTAGTTCTTGTCGAATGCTATTTGCCATGACACAAGCGGCCGCAATGGCACGGAAGACACAACAGGACGAGGTCGACCATATCATCATCGGCGCCGGATCGGCGGGCTGCGTGCTCGCCAACCGGCTGACCGAGGACGGCCGCTCGCGCGTCCTGCTGCTCGAAGCCGGCGGGGAGGACAGCAGCTGGCTGTTCCGCATGCCGCTCGGCTTCATGATGACCGCCGCCAACCCGGCCTATGACTGGGGCTATGCCAGCGAACCCGACCCGAAGCTGGGCGGCCGATCGCTGCCCTTGCCGCGCGGCCGGGTGCTGGGCGGATCGTCGTCGGTCAACGGCATGATCTACATGCGCGGCCATGCGAGCGATTATGACGGCTGGCGCCAGATGGGCTGCAGTGGCTGGGGCTATGACGACGTCCTGCCGTATTTCCGGAGGATGGAATCGAGCTGGCGCGGCGCCGGACCCTTCCACGGCGGCGACGGCCCGCTCGCGGTGTCGCGGGTCGATGGCGGCCATCTGCTGTCGGACCCTATCAGGGCTGCGGTGCGCGCGGCGGGTTTTGCCGAGAGCGACGACCTGAGCGGCGAGCGGCAGGAGGGTTTTTCCGCGTGCGAGGTAACGGTCGATCGGCGCGGCCGGCGGGCGAGCACGTCGCGGTCCTATCTTCGTCCGGCGCTCGGGCGGCCCAATCTCGAACTGCGGACGCGGACGCAGGCCACGCGGGTGCTGATCGAGCAGGGCCGCGCCGTCGGCGTCGAGGTTCGCGGGCCCGACGGGCTGCGGCAGATCCGCGCGCGCAAAGAGGTGATCCTGAGCGGCGGCGCCTATAATTCGCCGCAGCTGCTGATGCTGTCGGGCATCGGCCCGGCCGATCATCTGCGCGACCATTATATCGAGCCGGTGGTGGACGCGCCGGGGGTCGGCGCCAACCTGTCCGAGCACCCGCTGGTCTATATGAGCTTCGCCGCGCGCGAAGCGACCACCTTCCTCTCGGCGCTCCGTCTCGACCGGGCGGCGCTGTCGGTGCTGCGCTGGGGCCTGACCGGCAAGGGGCCGTTCGCCAGCCAGATCACCAGCGGCGTTCTGATGCTGCGCACCCGCCCCGAACTGGAGCGCCCCGACATCCAGCTCGTCTTCCTGCCGGTGCGGCTCGATGCCAAGATGTGGCATCCGTTGTCGCGCAACCGGCAGGAGCATGTCCTGTCGGTCATGGTCATGCAGCTCCATCCCGAAAGCCGCGGCACCGTCCGGCTCGGTTCGGCCGATCCCTTCGCCAGGCCGGTGGTCGACCTCAACCTGCTGTCGACCCAGCGCGACTTCGCCGACATAAGGGGCGGCATCGCCGCGACCCGCCGGATCTTCGCGCAAGCGCCGCTCGCCGACATGGTGCGGGCCGAACTGGTGCCGGGCACCGAACGCCAGGACGATGCCGCGCTCGACGGCTTCATCCGCGACAATCTCAAGATCACCCAGCATCCGGCCGGCACCTGCCGGATGGGCGACGACGCGGAAGCGGTGGTCGACAGCCGGCTTCGGGTGCGCGGAGTCGAAGGGCTGAGGGTGGTGGACGCCTCGATCATGCCGACGGTGCCGGGCGCCAACATCAACGCGGCGGTGATCATGGTGGCCGAGAAGGCCGCCGACCTGATCCGGGGCCGCTGAGGAGCGACCATGGACCTGAGCTTCACCGAGGACGAGCGGCATTTCCGCGAGGCGGTGCGGTGGACGCTGGTCGAGCGCGTGCCCCGGCGCATCCGCGACGCGGTGCGCGAGGAGAAGCCGCTGCCGCGCGAATGGACGGTCGAGGCGCAGCGGATCCTCAATCGCGAAGGCTATGCCGTCCCGCACTGGCCGCTGCAATGGGGCGGGCGCGACTGGTCGGCGGTCAAGCGCGCGATCCTCGCCGAGGAGATCGACCGCGCCGGCGTGCCCAAGCCGCTCCCCTTCAATGTCGCGCTGGTCGGCCCGGTGATCGCCGCCTTCGGGTCGGACGAGCAGAAGCGCCGCTTCCTGCCGCCGATCGCCAATCTCGACATGTGGTTCTGCCAGGGCTTCTCGGAGCCCGGCGCCGGTTCCGACCTCGCCTCCCTCCGGATGGAGGCGGTGCGCGAGGGCGATCATTACCGCGTCAGCGGGCAGAAGATCTGGACGACCTATGCGCACAAGGCCGACTGGATCTTCTGCCTCGTCCGCACCGGAAAGGGCGGGCGCAAGCATGAAGGGATCTCGTTCCTGCTGATCGACCTCGCGACGCCGGGCATCGAGGTCCGCCCGATCCGCACGATCGACGGCTATCATCACCTCAACGAGGTGTTCTTCGAGGATGTCCGGGTACCAGCGGAGAACCTGGTCGGGGAGGAGGGCAAGGGCTGGGACTATGCCCGCTACCTGCTCGGGCAGGAGCGGAGCTCGATGGGCAATGTCGGCTTCTCGCGGCGGCGGCTCGACCGGGCTCGCGAGATCGCCGGGCCGCTCCTCGACGATCCCGCCTGGCGCCGCCGCCTGACCTGGGCGGAGATCGAGCTGAAGGCGCTGGAGATCACCCAGATGCGCGTCGTCGCCAATGAACGTCCGCCGTCGGCCGGCCCGGATCCCAAGACCTCGATCCTCAAGGTGAAGGGCGGAGAACTGCTCCAGGTCGCCGCCGAGCTGCAGCTCGACGCCTTGGGTCCGGAGGCGCTGACCGCCGGCGTCCCCGAGGGGGCGGGCGAGACGCTGTTCCAGGGGCTCGACGCGCGCTCGGCGATCGTCTCGGCCTATTTCAGTTCGCGCAAATTCTCGATCTTCGGGGGCGCCAACGAGATCCAGCGCAACATCCTGGCCAAGGCCGTGCTCGGCCTGGGAAAAACCGCATGAACTTCGAACCCGGCGAGGAACAGCAGCTTCTGGCCGCCAGCGTCGCGCGGCTGTTCGAGGACCATGCCGCCCAGCTGCCGGTCGATCCCGCCGCGCAGTGGCGCGACTATCGCGACATCGGCCTGCTCGGCCTGCCCTTCGCGGAGGCGAGCGGCGGTCTCGGTGGAGGGGCCGAGGAGGTGATGCTGGTGATGGAGGCGTTCGGCCGCGCGCTCGGCCGCGCGCCTTATCCCTCGTCGGTGCTGCTGGCGGGGCGCCTGCTCGAAGCCGTCGGCGCCAGGGACCTGCTCGCCGGGCTGATCGCCGGCGACCGGCGCCCGGTGCTGTGCCTGTACGAACCGGGGCGACGCTATCGCTGGGACGATCCCGCGACCGCTGCCGAACGGGCCGACGATGGATGGCTGTTGTCGGGCGCCAAATGCGCGGTGCTCGATGCCGGACCGGACAGCGTGCTGATCTGCCCCGCGACGACGGCCGACGGGTTGGGCCTGTTCGCGGTGCCGCCGGGGACGGCGGGGGTGACCGTCGACCTGTTGCCGACCCCCGACGGTCGCCGTGCCGCCAATGTCCGGTTCGATGCGGTCGCGCTGCCCGCCGATGCCGGGATCGGCGATCCCGCGACCAACCGGACGCTGCTCGCCGCAGCGATCGACGGCGCCATCGCCGCGACCTGCGCCGAGATGCTCGGGGCGATGGAGAAGCTCCTCGAGATCACCGTCGACTATCTCGGCACGCGCCGGCAGTTCGGCGTCGCGATCGGTTCCTTCCAGGCGCTCCAGCACCGCGCCGCCGACATGCTGATGGCGATCGAGCAGGCCCGGTCGATGACGATCCACGCGGTGGCGATGCTCGGCGCGGCCGGCGAGGAACGCGGCGCGGCGGTGGCGGCGGCGAAGGCGCTGGTCAACCGCGCGGCACGCTTCGTCGGCCAGCAGGCGATCCAGCTCCACGGCGGGATGGGCCTGACCAGCGAATATCCCGCGGGCGCCTATTTCCAGCGGCTGACCGTGCTGGAAAATCTGTTCGGGGATACCGACCATCACCTCGACACGGTCGAACGCGCGGGCGGGTTGAAGGCGGCCTGAAGGCCTAATTTGCCGGCTTGCCTTCCATCGCCGCCCGCACGGCTGCCAAGCTGACCTTCAGCGAGGGCGTGCGCGGGAGTTCGTCGACGATGGCGATCCGCACAGGGATATGGGTGGAGGGCAGCCGCTCGCGCAGATGCGCCAGCAGCCCCGCCTCGTCGGTCCGGGCGCCGCCATGCAGCTCGACCATCGCCGCGGGAACCATCTCCAGCCGTTCGTCGGGCAGGCCGACCACCGCCGCGTCGCGCACCGCTTCATGGTCGCGCAAGGCGTCGGCGACCCGCTCGGGCATGATCTTGAAGCCGCCGCGCACGATCGCGCCGTCGTGGCGGCCGAGATGATAGACATAGCCGTCGCCGTCGATCCGGATAAGGTCGGTGGTCGATACCCAGTGGGGGTGGATGACGGGGCAATGGACCTGCATCAGCCCCTCGCGCCCGTCCTCGACCAGCGAACCGTCATCGGGATCGACGACGCGCAACGCCACCCCCTCCATCGGCAGGCCGACGCTGCCGCGCTTCGCATCGCCCACCGCGCGGCGCATGGCGGGGGTCCAGCGGACGATGGTGCCGCAGAACTCGCTCGCGCCCAGCCCCCAGTAGATCGGGATGCCGTAATGGCGTTCGAACCGGTCCTGGATATCGGGATCGAGCGTCGCCGATCCGCCATAGATGGCGGTGACGCTCGCCAGATGCTCGCGCGGGACGGCGGCGTCCAATGTCATGCGGATCGCGGCGGGGGGCAGGCCCAGCATCGGCGGACGGTGGCGGCGCACCGCGTCGGCCAGCGCCTCGGCCGAGAATTTCTCGATCAGGACGAGCGGCGCTGCCTGCGCGCCGCTTGCCGCCAGCAGGCTGAGGCCGCCGACCCCGCTCAGCGGCCAGACGTTGATCTGCGGCGGGGGGCCGCTCTGGCCCTCGCCCGCGGGTGCGCTGTCGACGGCGCGCTGGAGGACGTGGAGGGGAAGCGGCAGCCGCTTGGGTGGGCCGGTGGTGCCGCTCGACAATATCTCGATCAGCCCGCCGCCCTCGGTCGCGTCGGCGATCGTCGCGCGTTCGAGCCCCGGTACCGCCATCGGCAGGAAGGGGCGTTCGCGCAGGGCGATGCCGGCGCTTCCGGCCTTGCCGCAGCCCAGCGCGATCGCGGGCCAGTCCTCCGCGTCGGCGATCAGCGCGGCGGCGCCGAGCCGCTCGACCTCTTCGGCGAGCATGGCGGCGGGGAGGAACGGATGGATCAGGCTGACCGAGCGGCGCTGCGCCAGCAGGGCGAGCATCGCGGCGGCGTGCGATCCGCGGTTGCGGGCGACGAGGCCGATTCGGGCGCCGGGTGCCACGCCGGCATCCGCCAGCAGCGCTTCGAGCCGGTCGGCGAAGCCGCCGACCTCGCCCCAACTCACCCAATGCTCGCGAAACGCGATCGCGGGGCGCTCGCCATGGTCGCGGAAGGACCGCCGGATGCGATCGGCGACGTCCATCGCCTCAGTCCCGGCGCCCTTCGAGCAGGCCCTGCAGGTTGGTGCTCATGATCTGCTTCTTCTGCGCCGCATCGAAGGCGGTCAATTCCTCGAGATAGTCGAGCGGCTCGACCGTGCCCTCGGGATGCGGCCAGTCGCTGCCGAACAGGATGCGCGAGCTGTCCATGTGCCGAGCCAGTTCCTCGACATCGTCCTCGACGAACGGGGCGACGAAGATGTGGCGGTGGAACGCCTCGACCGGGTCGCCGCCCAGCGTCTGCGGCATCTGGCCATGGACGTAGCGCAGCGTCTCGAGCAGCGGCCGGACCCAGGCGGCGCCATTCTCGATGCAGGCGACCCGCACGCCGGGATGCCGGTCGAACACCCCGCCGCAGATCAGCGCGGCGACCGTGTCCGATATCGCGCGGTCGATGATGCGCAGGCAGTTGACCAGCGGGTTGGGCTCGAATGGGAGCCATTCGCCGCCGCCGGTCCACATCGTGATCAGCGAAGCGTAACCGGTGTCGGCGGCATGGATCGCGACGAAGATCCTCGCCTCGGCGATCCGCGCCCAGAAGCGATCGAACTCGGGCAGGCCCATCGAGCGCGAACCGCGATAGCCGGGAACGGGCCCCGGGCGGATGCAGACGCAGCGCGCGCCCTGCGCCAGCAGCCAGTCGAGTTCGACGAGGGCACGGTCCATGTCGGCGAGCGAGATGATCGGCACGCCGAACATGCGGCCGTCGCGCGCGAAGCCCCATTCCTCCTGCGTCCACAGGTTGAGCGCGTGGAGCGCGTCATGGAGCAGGCCATGGTCGTAGGACATGCGGTTCTCGATCGCCGAGAACAATGTGGGGAAGAACAGTGCGGCGTGGACGCCGTGACGGTCCATCACCTCCATCCGCTTCTCGCCCCGGCGGAATTCGTCGGGCGGGGCGATCGCCTTGCCCTGGATGTCGCGCAGCGATCGGCCTTCGGGATTGCGGGCGCGGTAGAAATCGAGATGCGCGCCGGGCGCCGCGACCCGCTCGAAGGTGGGGTTGGGGATATATTGCGAGATTTTCCCCCCGATCGCGAGCTTCTTGCGGCCGTCGACGGTGACGAACTGGATGTCGCCGCGCCATTTGGCGGGCAGGTGCCGGAGGATGGCGTCCTCGGGCTCGTAGAAATGATTGTCCGCATCATAGACGGGGAAGGGCAGGGTCTCGGTCATCGGCCACGCTCGAAAGGGGGAAACGCGGCCATGCTGGCGGCCGCCCGCCGCCGGGAGCAAGCCGCGCCGGTCCTTTTCCGAAGGCGCGGAAAGGCGTGCATCACCAGCCCCGGAAGACGGGAGGGCGCCGTTCGGCGAAGGCGAGCCCGGCCTCGCGCCCGTCGTGCGACAGGCTGGCGCGGGCATTGCCCGGCGCCTCGGCGGCGATGCTCTCCTCGAAGCCGAGCGCCTCGGCGGCATTGAGGTTGCGCTTTATCGCGGCATAGGCGCCGGTCGGTCCCGAAGCGAGCCTGCGGGCGAGTGCCGCCACTTCGGCATCGAGCGCTTTGTCCCCGACCACGCGGGTGACGAGGCCGATCGACAGCGCCCGTCCGGCATCGATCTTCTCGTCGAGCAGGAACAGCTCGCGGGCCCGCGCCGGCCCGAGCAAATGGGTGAGCAGATAGGCGCCGCCGGGATCGCCGCAGCGCCCGGCACTGGCGAAGGCGAGCTTGAAGACCGCGCCTTCCGACGCGATGCGCAGGTCGCAGGCGGCGGCGAGCAGCAGGCCGCTCCCCGCCGCCGGGCCGCCTATCGCGGCGATGGTCGGTTTGCCCATGTGGCGCAGCAGGGTGAGCGCCCGGCTGTCGCGCAGCATGATCGCCGCCACCTCGTCCGCGCGAGGCTCTTCGGCGGGCTTGTCGCCGAGGTCGTAGCCGGCGCAGAAGCCGCGCCCGGCGCCGGTGAGGACGAGGCAGCGGACGGCCGGATCGACCGCGGCTGCGTCCAGCGCCGCGATCAGCTCCGCGAGCAGCGCCTGGGTCAGCGCATTGAGCCGCGCGGGCCGGTCGAGCGTCAGGGTGCGCACGCCGTCCGCGTCGGCGATGCGCAGCATCAGTTCCGGTCCTTCATGCCGGGCAGGTCGGTCAGGATGAACTGGCCGCCCTGCGCATAGGCCGAGGCATGGCCGAGCTGGTGGATGTCGAAGCAGCTCTGCAGCGCCGCGGCCTGCCCCTGTATGTCGAGCGTCTGGTTGACCGCGCGCTTGGCCATGGCGAGCGCGTGCGGGTGCATCCGGGCGATCTCGGCGGCGAGCGCGCGGGCGGCTTCGTCGAGCTCGGCGAGCGGCACCACCCGGTTGACCATGCCGCGCCGCTCGGCCTCCGCCGCGTCGATCGGCCTGGCGGTGAACAGCATCTCCTTCGCCTTGCGCGCGCCGAGCTCCCAGGTGTGGCCGTGATATTCGACCCCGCCGATCCCCATCAGCACGACCGGGTCGGAGAAGCGGGCATTGTCGGCGGCGACGATCAGGTCGCAGGGCCAGGCGAGCAGCAGGCCGCCGGCGATGCAGGCGCCCTGCACGGCCGCGATCGACGGCTTGGGGATGTCGCGCCAGCGGCGCGAGAAGCCGAGATAATGGCGCGCTTCCCACTGGTAGATATCGAGCAGGCCGCGCGTCGGGATCGAGGCGCTGATCCGCTGGAACGGGCCGCCGTCCACCTCCTCGGGGCTGATGTCGTGCCCGGCCGAGAAATGCGGCCCCTCGGCACGCAGCAGGATCACGCGGACCTCCTCGTCCGCCGCCGCGCGTTCCCAGGCGTCGTTGAGCTCTTCCAGCAATTGCTGGTTCTGGGCGTTGCGTCGCTCGGGCCGGTCGAGGGTGATCGTCGCGATCCGGTCGGCGACCGCATAGCCGATATAGTCTGCCACAGCACATCCTCCGCCGCGCACCGATGCGCCGGAGCGGCGCCGCCCGCATGGGAGAAGCGGTGGCTTCCGACGGGCCGGAAGTGCGGCGGCGCGATTTGACAGGCCGCCGCGCTGACCGCGAAGCCCGGTCCATGATCCGGGGCGACGCATGAATCTGGAACTGACCGACCAGCAGCGGCTGGTGCGTGAGGCGGCCGAGCGCTTCTTCGCCGCCGAATGCCCCGCCGACGTCGTTCGCGCCGCCGATCGCGGCCATTTCTCGCCCGAGCTGTGGGGCAAGGCGATCGCGACCGGCTTCGTCGCGATGCGCACGCCCGAAGCCGGGGGCGGCGCCGATGCCGACCTGCTCGAAGCGGTGCTGCTGTGCGAGGAGGCCGGGCGGCGGCTGGCGCCGATCCCGCTCGCCGACGGCGTCGCGGCGGCGCGGCTGCTCGCGCGGATCGGCGGCGATGTCGGGACGCTGCGCGACAGGCCGTTGCTGCTGGGAACTGGCGGATCGCAGCACCGGATCGTCGCGACGCCCGAAGGGCTGGCGATCGTCGCTCCTGGCGGCGGAAGCGTGTCGCTGGCGGCCGGTCCGGACGCGCTCGATCGCCATGCCGAGGCGCTCGCCGAACGCAGCCTGTTGTCCGCCGCGTGGCTGATCGGGGCCGCGCGCGAGGCGATCGCGATGGCGGCGGCCTATGCGGCGCAGCGCCGGCAGTTCGGCAAGCCGATCGGCGCTTTCCAGGCGGTCGCGCATCCCCTCGCCAACGCCGCGACCGAGATCGAGGCGGGGCAGTTGCTCGTCTGGCGCGCGGTCCAGGCCGTCGCCGCGCGCGAGCCGGGTGCGGCGGCGTCGATCATGATGGCGCGCTGGTGGGCGGCGACGGCGGCGCGGCGCGCGGTGCGGGCGGCGCTGCGCAGCTTCGGTGGCTATGGCCTGTCGCTCGAATCCGACATCCAGCTCTATTTCACCGCGATCAACCGCGCGGCGCTGGCCGATGGTGATCCCGACGAGGCGCTGGCGCTGGCCGGCGACCTGCTCTGGGCGGGGCGGGCGATGGCGGTGCCCGCCACGCGCGATCCCGGGATCGACTTCGGCTTCGGTGCGGCGGCCGAGCGGTTCGCCGATGAGGCGCGGCGCTTCTTCGACGCCGAGCTGACCGATGAGCTGCGCGCGAAATCGCACCATTCGACCGACGGCCACGATCCAGCCTTCCACCGCAAGCTCGCGGCCGCCGGGCTCGCCTATCCCGACTGGCCGCGCCGCTGGGGCGGGGCCGAGCGCAGCCCCTATGAGGTGTCGGCGCTCGCCCGCGTGTTCGAGGAGTATCGCTGGACCCGTGTGCCGATCGGCATCACGAACATGGGCGCGCGGATGGTGATGGCGTTCGGATCGCCCGAACTTCAGATGGAGGTCATGCCGCGCCTCTCCGAAGGGGCGGCGCTGTCCTGCCTCGGCTTCAGCGAACCCGATTCGGGTTCGGACATCTACGCCGCGCGCACCCGTGCGGTGCGCGACGGCGATCCCGGATCGGGGTCCGGGACAGGCGACTGGATCATCGACGGGCAGAAGATGTTCACCACCGGTGCGCACATCTCCGACTATGTGCTGCTGCTTGCCCGCAGCGATCCGTCGCAGCCCAAGCATCGCGGCCTGACGATCTTCTTCGTGCCGCTGTCGCTACCCGGCGTGTCGATCCGGCCGGTCCATACCCTGCAGGACGAGCGCACCAATATCAGCTTCTACGACCAGGTCCGCGTGCCCGATCGCTACCGGCTGGGGCCGGTCGATGGCGGGATGACGGTGATGGCGGCGGCGATGGCGATCGAACATGGCGGCGAGGGCTATCATGTCCTCCAGCACAGCCTGCTCGACGCTGCGCTGCGCTGGGCGCGGCGCGTGGGCGACGACGGCGCCACGCCGATCGCGGACCGCGCCGTCCGTACCCGGCTCGCGCGGGTGGCGGCGCATGTCGAACTCGCCGACCTGCTCTGCCGCCGCGCGACCTGGGCGATGGCGACCGGACAGGCGAGCCGCGCGATGGGCCCGATGGCGAAGCTGTTCGCGACCGAGAGCTATATGGCCGATACCGCCGACCTGATGGCGCTGGCCGCGCCCGCCTCGCTCGACCCGGCTACCCCCGCCCTCGCCGAAATCGAGGAGAAGCACCGCCAGGCGATCGGCCAGACCATCTATGGCGGCACCAGCGAGATCCACCGCAACATCATCGCGCAGCAGGCGCTGGGCCTGCCGCGGTCGACGTGACGCCTGACCGTGGCCCCCTATTCGGCGTCAGTTGCAGTAGCGCGCGATCGTCTGGCGCATGCCCATGGCGAGGCGCCGGATCTGCGTCTCGTCGCGCAGGTTGAGGTCGTGGCCGATCAGTCCGACCGCGACTGGCACGTTGCTGCCCGACGGCAGCGGACAGGCGATCGATTCGACCGCGACCGTGTCGTTGCGCCGGCACAGCGCATAGCCGCGCGTCCGGATGCGGCCGACCCGTTCGATCAGCTCGCCCATGGCGGGCGCGCCGCTCGCCGCGATGCCGATCTTCTGGCTGCGGCCGGCGACGTCCATCACGTCGACGTTCGACTGGCTGGCGAGGAGGATGCCGGCGAAGTTCGTGGCGGGGCGCCAGCCGCCATCGTCATAATGGACGAGCGTGCGGCGGTAATCGATCGTCTCGCCGTCGAAATGCCAGCTCCCCTCGACCGCGGCGACGGTCTCCAGCCAGCAGTCGTTCTGGACGGTCATGTAGACCGTGGCGCCGGTCTCGTCGCGCAGGTCGCGCAGCAGCGCGCCCATCCGCCCGTCGCCGAAATAGGAGCGTTCGATCGCGCGCGCGGTGCCGATGATCTTGTAGGACGGCTGATAGGTCTTGGAGAGGCGATTGAAGGTCAGGTAGCCGCGCGCGGCGAAGGTCCGCAATATGTCGTCGATGCTGCTGTTGGGCAGGCCCAGCGCGGCGCTGACCTCGCTGGTCCGCACCGGCCCATGCACCGAGGCGAAATATTCGAGAACGTCGATCGTCCTGTCGCACGATTTCACCGTCCCCCGCTCGGA
This sequence comes from Sphingomonas sp. Root720, assembly GCF_001428605.1. Classification (GTDB taxonomy): domain Bacteria; phylum Pseudomonadota; class Alphaproteobacteria; order Sphingomonadales; family Sphingomonadaceae; genus Rhizorhabdus. The sequence goes on along the minus strand of NZ_LMID01000010.1, from coordinate 511,028 downwards.
CGGATTCTTGCCGCGGCCCGGAACCACCTTGGCCATCTGCCTCTCCCGCTGTCATCGCCGTCTGCGCGGCGTTTCCTGCTGCGGCGGAGGGTCGCCGCACTGGAGAAATCGGACAATCCCCATTTGGGGAGGATCGAGCCTGCATCTCCACGCCCCGGCGGGGAAGCGGGGAGTGGAGCGCCCGCTACCCCAGCACCGCCACGCTGCGCAGGATCAGCCGGACGAGATCGGCCTGCCGGCCGACGCCGACCTTGCCGAGGATCGCCTTGCAATAGGTGCGGACGGTGCTTTCCTTGAGGTCGAGCCGGTCGGCCGCCTGCGCCAGGCTATAGCCCATCGCCAGCAGGGTCGCGAGCTGGGCCTCGGCGGGGGTCAGGTCGAAGATCTTGGTGACGAGCCGTTCGATGGGCCGCTCGCTGGTATCGCCGGCGAAGTGGAGGATGACGGCGGGGCTGGCGTCGCTGACGAAGGGGGTCGGCGAGTCGATGCCCCGCACCAGCAGGCCGAGATGCTCGTCGGCGGCCGAGCGGATCTTCATCCCCTCGGCGAAGCGGCCGGCCTCGCCCGCGCGCCAGGCGTCGATCGCCTGCCCGACCAGCGCCTGGAACGCGCCGTTCTCGGTGCGATCGGGGATGACGATCTTCTGGTCGGTGACGATCAGGTCGCCGCGTTCGGCCAGCCGGTGCGCGGCTCCGTTCATCCGCACGATCCGCCCGGTGCCCGACAGGATGATCGTCGAGATGGTCAGCCGGTCGAGCGTGTCGGCCAGCGCGTGCAGCTCCGATCCGTCGCGCTGGATGCGCGAATAGAGGGTCAGCGCCTGTTCGAGATGCGGGCGCAGCCGCGCCAGCATCATCTTGTCGCGCGCGTCGAAATCGCCGCGTCCCTCGTCGTTGACCAGCCCGACATTGCATTCCCAGCCGCCGGGCTCGGATATGTACATGCCCAGCGCATATTCGACGCCGTAGGGCTGCAGCACGCGGCGGTAGAATTCATTCTCGTGCAGCGTCTCGCGCGGCATGATCTCGTCGAGCGTGTGGATGTCGCCGGGCTTGGTCAGCGCGTTGCGCAGCGGATCGAGATGGCCGAGCGTCGCATGGGCCATCCGCGCCTCGTCGGCGTCCCCCGAGGCGAGCGCGGGGCGGTGCCCCCAGACCAGCAGCGGCGGCCGGCCGCGGCCGCTGAGGCGCAGCACCATCCCGGCGCTGAGGCAGCCCATCCGCTCCTCCAGCTTGCCCAGGAACTGCTGCCACGGCGTCGCCTCGAGCGGCCCCCGGTAGATCAGCCCGATCAGTTCGTCGGGGTCGACAATGCTCCGCTCGGTCGCCATCTCGTCCTTCAAGCCAGCCGCCATCATGCGCATGGGGGCGAGGCTTGGCAATCGCCGGTATGGACGATCCGGACGGGCGAGCATGGCCGTCGCCCTCAGGGCGTGGCGGCGAGGTCGAGGAAGATCGGCCGCTCGCCGCCGCCGTGGATGGCGATGCGGGCGCCGGTCAGATAGGCGGCGGCGGGGGAGGCGAGGAAGGTCACGGCGGCGGCCACGTCGGGGCCGGTCGCCATGCGCTGCATCGGCAGCATCGCGTTGATCCGGGCGATCCCGTCGGGGCCGCCATAATGATCGCCGTCGGCCGTTCCGGTGTCGAGCAGCCCGACGACCAGCGCATTGACCCGCACCGTCGGCCCCCATTCCATCGCCAGCGATTCGGTGAGGTTGAGCAGGCCCGCCTTGGCCGCGCCATAGGCGGCGGTTCCGGGCGACGGGCGGGTGCCCGATATGCTGGCGATGTTGACGATCGATCCGCCCCCGGCCTGGCGCGCCATCACCGGGTGGCAGGCACGCGCCATGTGGAGCGGGCCGAGCAGGTTGAGCGCGACGATCGCCTCGCTGAAGCGCGGCGAGGCGTCGGCCGCCGCGACCGGCGGCGATCCGCCGGCATTGTTGACGAGCAGGTCGATCCGCCCGGTCCGCTCGACGATCCGCGCGATCATCGCGTCGATCTCGTCGGGCTTGCGGACGTCGCAGGGCTCGAAGAAGGCCTGGCGGTCGCCGCCGCCCGGCAGCGTCTCCGGCGTGCGCCGGCCGCAGATCGCGACTGTCCAGCCGTCCGCCAGCAATGCCTCGCTGATCGAGCGGCCCAGTCCCTTGCCGCCCCCCGTGACCAATGCCACCCTGCCTTCGTCCGCCACGCGATCGCTCTCCCTTTTCGCGCACAGTAGGCGCGGGATCGCTGATCGGAACCCCCAAATGGGGAGCGCGGATGTCGCGGGCTCTCTAATGGCCGCACCCTCGCGAAAGCGACCGGCCCCCCTCAAATGGTGATGGGCGAGGTTTCCGCCCCTCCCTAGGCTCCCGTCAACGAACGATGCGGGAGATGGGGCTTGGACAAGCAGGGCATGGACGCCACCGGTCTGGCGCCCGTCGTGGACGGCCTGTTCGCGATGGGGGAGGACGGGCTGGCGCTCCTCGGGTCGCGGTGCAGCGCCTGCGGCACCTATTATTTTCCGAAGCTCGAAAGCTTCTGCCGCAATCCCGACTGCGCGAGCGAGAGCTTCGAGCAGGTCCGCCTGTCGCGCACCGGCAAGCTGTGGTCCTTCACCAACAGCTGTTACCAGCCGCCCGCGCCCTATGTCTCGGCGGACCCCTTCGTCCCCTATGCGATCGCGGCGGTCGAACTCGATCGCGAGAAGATGATCGTCCTCGGGCAGGTCGTCGACGGCGTCGGGGTCGAGGACCTGCGCGCCGGCATGGAGATGGAGCTGGTCCCCGGCACCCTGCTCGACGCTGGCGACCCCGGGACCAAGTCCACCTGGAACTGGCGCCCCGTCGCGGGAGACGTGAAATGAGCGGCGAGATCGCGATCCTCGGAGTGGGCATGCACCCCTGGGGCAAATGGGGCCGCAACTTCGTCGAATATGGCGTGGCCGCCGCGCGCGAGGCGCTGGCCGACGCGGGCGTGCCGTGGCGCGACGTGGGTTTCGTGTCGGGCGGGGCGACGATGCGCTGCGGCTATCCGGGCTATGTCGCCGGGTCGACCTTCGCCCAGGCGCTCGGCTGGCAGGGGGCCGAGGTCAACACCAGCTATGCCGCCTGCGCCTCCGGCTCGCAGGCGCTCGCCGCCGCCCGCGCCAAGATCCTTTCGGGGCAGGCCGACGTCGCGCTGGTCGTCGGCGCCGACACCACGCCCAAGGGCTTCCTCGCCCCGGCCAAGGGCGATCGTCCCGACGATCCCGACTGGCTGCGCTTCCGGGTCGGGATCACCAACCCGACCTATTTCGCACTCTATGCGCGCCGCCGGATGGAGATCTACGGCGACACGCAGGAGGATTTCGCCCGCGTGAAGGTGAAGAACGCCGAGCACGGCTTCACCAACCCCCGCGCGCGCTATCGCAAGAAGTTCACGATGGACGATGTCGCGGCCTCGGCGATGGTCGCCGATCCGCTGCGCCTGATGGACGTCTGCGCGACCTCCGACGGCGGCGCGGCGCTGATCGTCTCCAGCCTCGATTATGCGAAGCGGGTCGGCAAGGGCGACGCGCCCCGCATCGCCGCGATCTCGACGGTCACGCCGACCTTCGCCTCGGCGGTGATCGAGATGCCCGACCTCGCCACCGACAGCGCCGTCGCGGCGCCGGCCAAGAGCTTCCGTGCGGCGCTGCCGGCCAAGGCCTATGCCGAGGCCGGCATCGGCCCCGAGGATATCGACGTCGCCGAGGTCTACGACCTGTCGACCGCGCTCGAGCTCGACTGGATCGAGGATCTGCAATTGTGCGGGCGCGGCGAGGCGGCCGGGCTGTTGCGCGACGGCGCGACCCGGATCGGCGGCCGTATGCCGATCAATCCCTCGGGCGGTCTCGCCTGCTTCGGCGAGGCGGTCCCCGCCCAGGCATTGGCGCAGGTCTGCGAACTGACCTGGCAGCTGCGCGGCCAGGGCGGCGAGCGGCAGGTCGAGGGCGCGAAGGTCGGCATCACCGCCAACCAGGGCCTGTTCGGCCATGGCTCCTCGGTGATCGTGAAGCGCTGAGATGGGCGATCCGCTCCGGACCCCGCTGACCGAGAAGCTCGGCTGCCGCCTGCCCGTCGTCCAGACGGCGATGGGCTGGGTGGCCGAGCCGCCGCTGGTCGCGGCGTCGTGCGAGGCGGGGGCGTTCGGCTTCCTCGGCGCGGCGGTGATGACCCCCGACGAGGCGGCGGCCACGATCGCCGAGGTTCGGCGGCGCACGGCCAGGCCCTTCGGCGTCAACTTCCACATGTTCCAGCCGGGCGCGGCGGCGATCGTCGATGCGATCCTCGCCAATGCCGACCAGATCCGTGCGGTCAGTTTCGGCCGCGGGCCCGACGCGAAGATGATCGGGCGCTTCCGCGATGCCGGCATCGTCTGCATGCCGACGGTCGGCGCGGTGAAGCACGCCCGGAAGATGGTCCAGCTCGGCTGCGACATGATCACGGTGCAGGGCGGCGAGGGCGGCGGCCATACCGGCGCGGTCGCGACGACGGTGCTGCTGCCGCAGGTGCTCGACGCGGTGCATGTGCCGGTGGTCGCGGCGGGCGGCTTCAGCGACGGGCGCGGCCTGGCGGCGGCGCTGGCCTATGGCGCCGCCGGTATCGCGATGGGTACGCGATTCCTGATGACGCTGGAAAGCCCGGTGCCCGACGCGGCCAAGGCGATCTACCTGAAGGCCGGCACCGACGACATCGTCGTCAGCCGCAAGATCGACGGCATGCCGCAGCGGATGGTGCGCACCCCGCTGCTCGACCGGATCGAGCGATCGGGCCGCATTGGCCTGTGGATGCGCGCGATCGAGGGCGGACTGGCGATGAAGCGCCGCACCGGCGCGCGCTGGGGCGAACTGATCAAGGCGGCGCGCGCGATGGCGTCGCACGGCGACGGCGGTCTGGTCGGATCGATGATGGCGGCCGCCGCGCCAACCCTGATCCAGAAGGCGGTGGTCGATGGCGATATCGTCCATGGCCTGCTGGCGACCGGGCTGGTCGCCGGCCGCATCGACGCGCTGCCGAGCTGCGCCGAACTGCTCGACCGGATCGAGACCGAGGCGCGGGCGCGCCTCGCCGCGCTCGCCGGCGGCTGAGGAGAGAAAGATGCCGATCCGTACAGATATCCGCGACCGCATCGGCGAGATCGTCTTCGATCATCCGCCGGTCAACGCCTTCGACAGCGCGCTGTGGAACGAGATCCCGGCGATCGTCCACAGGATCGGCAGCGATCCGTCGGTTCATGTCGTGCTGATCCGCGCCGAGGGGCGCGGCTTCTGCGGCGGCGTCGACATCAAGGAGATGCAGGCGCATCCCGAACGGATCGCGCTGCTCAACCGCGGCAACTATCTGACCTTCAAGGCGATCCGCGACTGCGAGGTTCCGGTCGTCACGGCGGTCCATAATTTCGTGATCGGCGGCGGTATCGGCATCTGCGGCGCGTCGGACACGATCATCGCCGCCGACGACGCCTATTTCTCGCTGCCCGAGATCGACCGCGGCGCGATGGGCGGTGCAAGCCACCTGTCGCGCATGCTGCCGCTCCACAAGGTCCGCGCGGCCTTCTTCACCGGCGGGCGGATCCCGGCCGAGGAAGCGTACCGGCTCGGCGGGGTCGAGACGGTGGTTCCCGCCGACCGGCTGGTCGAGGAGGCGCGGGCCTTCTGCGCGATCATCGCGGGCAAGAGCCGCAAGGCGCTGACCATCGCCAAGCAGGCACTGAACGGCATCGAGCCGCGCGACGTCGACCATGGCTACCGGTTCGAGCAGGGCTTCACCTTCGAGATGTACATGCACGAGGACAGCCAGAAGTCGCGCGACGCCTTCGTCCAGACCGGCGACGCGGCGAAGTTCTGATGGATCTCGCCTACACAGCCGAGCAACAGGCCTTCCGCGCCGAAGTGCGTGGCTGGATGGAGGCGAACGTCCCGCCCCGTCCGCTCGTCACGCTCGAGCGCGAGGACGGCTACCACCAGCATGTCGCGTGGGAGCGCAAGCTGGCCGAGGGCAATTGGGGCATGGTCACCTGGCCCGAAGCCTATGGCGGGCGCGGGCTCGACCTGATCCAGTGGCTGATCTTCGAAGAGGAATATTACCGGGCCAAGGCGCCGCTGCGCGCCAACCAGAACGGGATCTTCCTGCTCGGCCCGACGATCATGGAATATGGCACAGACGAGCAGAAGGCCCGCTTCCTGACGCCCATGGCGAGGGGCGAGGTGATCTGGGCGCAGGCCTGGTCCGAACCCAATGCCGGATCGGACATGGCGGCGATCAAGACGAAGGCGGTCCGCGACGGCGATCATTATGTGATCAGCGGGCAGAAGACCTGGTCGTCGCGCGCCAGCTTCGCCGACTGGGGCTTCGGCCTGTTCCGCACCGATCCGGATTCGCAGCGTCACAAGGGGCTGAGCTTCATCCTGTTCGACCTCGATTCGCCCGGCATCACCCGCCGGCCGATCCGCCAGTTCCACGGCGATCCCGGCTTCGCCGAGCTGTTCTTCGACGAGGTGCGCGTGCCGGTCGAAAACCGCATCGCCGCCGAAGGCGAGGGCTGGAACGTGGCGATGGCCACCGCCGGCTTCGAACGCGGGCTGATGCTGCGCAGCCCGGCGCGCTTCCAGGCGGTCGCCGCGCGGCTCGTGGCGCTGTTCCGCGAGCATGAGGCGAAGGCCTCGCCCGTCGCGCGCGAGCAGGTGATGGCGGCATGGATGGGCACGCAGGCCTATGCCTACAACACCTATGCGGTCGCCTCGAAGATCATGGCGGGTGGCCAGATCGGCGCCGAGGCCAGCCTCAACAAGATCTTCTGGTCCGAGCTCGACCGGGCGATGCACCGCACCGCGATGCAGCTGCTCGGCGCCACCGCCGAGCTCCGCCAGCTGGCCGGCCCCAATCTTGCCGACGGCCACGCCAACGACTGGCTCGAAGGCTATATCTTCTCGCTCGCCGGGCCGATCTATGCCGGGTCGAACGAGATCCAGCGCAACATCATTGCCGAGCGGCTGCTCGGCCTGCCGAGATAACGCCATGGATTTCCGTATCTCCGAGGACCGGGCCGGACTGGTCGAGGGCGTTCGCGACTATCTGGCGGGCGTCCATGGCGTGGAGCGGCTCCGCGCGCTCGATCTCAGCGACAGCCGTCGCTCGGACGAGCTTCGCCAGGGCCTGACCGAGATGGGCCTGCGCGGCCTGCTCGTCCCCGAGGCGCAGGGCGGACTCGGCCTGTCGCTGGTCGATGCGGCGCTGATCGCGATCGAGCTGGGCCGCGCCGGCGTGGCCGAGCCACTGGCCGACGCTGCCTTCGTCGCCGCGCCGCTGCTGATGGCGGCCGGCGGGCAGGAAGCGCTGCTCGGGGCGATCGCCACCGGCGAGGCGCAGGTCGCGCTCCAGCATCCGGTCAACGGCTGGGTCGCCGATCTCGACGGCGCCACCCACCTGCTCGCCGATCGTGACGGCCGCCTGCTGCTCGGGGCCGCCCCGGCAGAGGTCGAGCCGCTCGACAGCGTCGATCCGCTGCGCCGCCTCTTCGCCCCGGTCGCGGCAGAGGGGAGCGACATCGGTACCGCGTCGGCGCTGCTCGACCATGCCGCGCTGTTCGCCGCCGCGCAAGGTGTCGGACTGGCCGAGGCGATGCTCGCGCAGGCGACCGACTATGCCAAGCTGCGCACCCAGTTCGGCCAGCCGATCGGCGCCTTCCAGGCGGTCAAGCATCACCTCGCCAGCGCGGCGGTGGCGGTAGAGTTCGCTCGTCCGGTGGTGCTGCGGGCGGCGCTCGCGCTCGAACAGCGGCTGGCGAGCGCGCCGGTCCATGTCAGCCATGCCAAGATCGCCGCGGGCGACCTCGCCTGGTCGGTCGGCGAAGTCGCGATCCAGATCCATGGCGCGATGGGCTATACCTATGAGGTCGATCTCCACTTCTGGATGAAGCGCGCCTGGGCACTCGCCGGCGCCTGGGGCGATCGCGCCTTCCACCTTGCCCGCGTCGATGCGGCCGTGATCGGCGGGACCCTGCCGATCGGCCCCGCGCACAGTTTCGATTGAGGAAGAGAGATGGCCGAAGCCTATATCATCGATGCGGTCCGCACCCCCGTCGGGCGCAAGAAGGGGGGCCTCGCCGGCATCCATTCGGCCGATCTCGGCGGCCATGTCCTGACCGAGTTGATGAAGCGTAGCGGGGTCGATCCGGGCGCGGTCGAGGATGTGATCTTCGGCTGCTGCGACACGATCGGCAGCCAGGCGGGCGACATCGCGCGGAGCTGCTGGGTGGTCGCGGGGCTGCCCGAGCATGTCCCGGGTGTCACGATCGACCGGCAATGCGGTTCGGCCCAGCAGGCGGTTCACTTCGCCGCGCAGGGGGTGATGAGCGGCACCCAGGATCTCGTCGTCGCGGGCGGCGTCCAGAATATGAACGCCATCCCGATCTCGGCGGCGATGTGGGCGGGACAGGCCTATGGCTTTCCCGATCCCTTCTCGACCTCGCCCGGCTGGAAGGCACGCTACGGCGACCAGGAGGTCAGCCAGTTCCGCTCGGCCGAAATGATCGCCGAGAAATGGCAGGTGAGCCGCGAGGACATGGAGCGCTTCGCGCTGGCCAGCCACCAGCGCGCGATCCATGCCCGCGAGCAGGGCTGGTTCGATCGCGAGATCGTTGCCGTCGGCGAGGTCGCCCATGACGAGACCCCGCGCGAGACTTCGCTGGAGAAGATGGCCGCGCTCAATCCTCTGATCGAGGGCGGGCGGATCACCGCGGGCGTGTCGAGCCAGACCGCCGACGGATCGGCGGCGCTGCTCGTCGCGTCGGAAAAGGCGGTGAAGGACCATGGCCTGAAGCCGCGCGCGCGAATCCACCATCTGTCGGTGCGCGCCGACGATCCGGTGTGGATGCTGACCGCGCCGATCCCCGCGACCCGCCATGCGCTGGCGAAGACCGGCCTGCGGATCGAGGATATCGACCTGTTCGAATGCAACGAGGCGTTCGCCAGCGTCGTGCTCGCCTGGATGAAGGAGCTGGGCATCCCGCACGATCGGGTCAACGTCAACGGCGGCGCGATCGCGCTCGGCCATCCGCTCGGCGCCACGGGCGCGCGGATCATGACGACGATGCTCGCCGAGCTGGAACGGCGCGGCGGCCGCTATGCGCTCCAGACGATGTGCGAGGGTGGCGGGCAGGCCAATGTCACCATCCTCGAACGGCTCTGACATGGCCTGCTACGCCTTCGAAGGGCTTCGGCCCGTGGTCGACCGGAGCAGCTTCGTGCATCCGGCGGCGCAGATCGTCGGCGACGTGATCATCGGGCCGGGCTGCTATATCGCGGCCACCGCCACCCTGCGGGGCGATTTCGGCCGGGTCGTCGTCGAAGGCGACAGCAGCGTGCAGGAAGGCTGCATCCTCCACACCTCGTCGGTCAGCGACTGCATCATCGGCCGGGGTTCGACGGTCGGCCATGGCGCGATCGTGCATGGCGCGCGGCTGGGAGAGAATGTCCTGGTCGGCATGCGCTCGATCGTCCTCGACGAAGCCGAGGTCGGCGACGAATCGCTGATCCGCGCCGGGGCGATCGTCAAGTCCGACATGCGCGCGCCGCCGCGCAGCTATCTGGCCGGGGATCCCGCCACGATCCGCCGCACCCTGGGTGCCGGCGAGATCGGATGGCGCGCCGACGGGGAGGGCGAATATCAGATCCTCGCGCGCCGGTGCCGCGACGGCTTCGCGCCCTGCGATCCGCTCGACGCGCCCGAGGCCGACCGGCCCCGGCCGACGCCCGGCGCGATCCCGGTCCGGCTGCGCGACAGACATCATCAGGGAGAAGCTTGACCATGGCCGGTATCTGCCAGGACCGCACCGTCATCATCACCGGCGCCGCGCGCGGCCTGGGCAAATCCTATGCGCTGGCCTTCGCGAAGGAAGGCGCCAACGTCGTCGTCAACGACATCGGCACCAGCCTGCACGGTGAGGGCCGGGACACCTCGGCCGCCGATGCGGTGGTCGAGGAGATCCGGGCGGCGGGCGGCAAGGCCGTGGCCAATTATGACGACATCACCGACTGGGACGCGGCGGGCCGGATCGTCCGTACCGCGATCGACAGCTTCGGCGGACTCGACGTGGTGGTGAACAATGCCGGCATCGTCCGCGACCGCATGTTCGTCTCCGCGACGCTCGAGGAATGGGACGCGACGATGCACGTCCACCTGCGCGGCCATTTCTGCGTCAGCCGCCATGCGGTCGACCATTGGCGGGCGCAGCAGAAGGCGGGCAATCCCGTCGACGCGCGGATCATCAACACCACCAGCAACGCCGGCCTGCAGGGATCGATGGCCCAGTCGGCCTATTCGACCGCGAAGGGCGGTATCGCCGCGCTGACCCTGGTGCAGGCGGCCGAGCTGGCCCGCTATGGCATCACCGCCAATGCGCTGGCCCCGGCCGCGCGCACCCGCATGACCGAGGGCGCCTTCGCCGAGAAGATGGCGAAGGTCGAAAGCGGCTTCGACGTGCAGGACCCCGACAATATCGCGCCGACCGTCGTCTGGCTGGGTTCGGCCCAGTCGCGCGACGTGACCGGCTGCGTGTTCGAGCTCGAAGGCGGGCGCATCTCGCTCGAGGATGGCTGGGACCTCGGCCCGACGGTCGAGAAGCAGGAACGCTGGAACCCCGCCGATCTCGGTCCGGTGGTCGCCGGCCTGCTGGCGGAGCGCAAGCCGCAACGCAAGGTGTGGGGCAGCTGACCGCGATGCGCTTCAGCTTCTCCGATGAGCAGGCGATGATCGCCGAGACCGTCCGGTCCTTCTTCGCCGACCAGGCGACGAGCGAGCGGACGCGCGCGGCGATGGAGACGGCGAACGGCCACGATGCCGAGCTGTGGCGCGCCGCGTCGCAGGAGCTGGGGCTCGCCGGCCTCGCCCTGCCCGAGGCCCATGGCGGCAGCGGGCTCGGCCAGGTCGAAAGCGCGATCGTCGCCGAAGCGGCCGGCTACCGGGTCGCGGCGCTGCCGCTCCTCGCCACCGCGCTGGCCGCGCAGGCGCTGCTCGCCGGCGGCACCGACGAACAGCGCGACCACTGGCTGCCCAGGCTTGCCTCGGGGGAGGCGATCGGCAGTTTCGCGCAAGGCGGCCGGATCGACGGCGGCAGGCTCCACGGCAGGATCGACCATGTTCCCCACGGCGCGGTCGCCGACCTGTTCGTGATCGCGGCGGACGGCGGCGTTGCGTTGCTGTCGCGCGAGGCCGCCGTCGTGACGCCGTGCACGACGATGGACCAGACAAGGCCCTATGCCCGCATCGAGACGGGCGGGGTCGAGGCGGAGCTGCTGGGCGATGGCCCGGCCGCGATCGAGGCGGCGACGCGCGCGGGATGGGTCGCGATCGCCGCCGATGCTCTCGGGGGGGCACAGGCATGCCTCGATCGCACCGTCGACTATGCGAAGGAGCGCGTCCAGTTCGGCCGGGCGATCGGCAGTTTCCAGGCGATCAAGCATCGCCTCGCCGACATGATGGTCGAGATCGAGCAGGCACGCTCCGCGGTCTACTGGGCGGCCTGCGCCGCCGACGAGGATGCGCCCGACGCGCTGATGGCGGCGCACTGCGCCAAGGCGCTGGCGGCCGACACCTATCGCTTCTGCGCGGGCAACATGATCCAGCTCCACGGCGGCATCGGCTTCACCTGGGAGCATGATGCCCATCTCTATTTCAAGCGCGCCCAGTCGGACGCGACCCTGCTAGGCACCCCCGACTGGCACCGCGAGTGCATCGCGACCCTGATCGGGCTGGACGCCGTTTGCCTGGAAGGGGCGGCCTGATGCGGCTCGGTTTCTCCCCCGAGGAAGAGGCGTTCCGCGCCGAGACGGCCGCCTGGCTCCAGGCCGAGCTGTCGGGCCCCTTCGCCGACCTGCGCGGCATCACCAGCCTGACCGCGTCGCCCGATCGGCGGCGGCTGTGGGAACGGCGGCTGGGCGAGGCGCGCTGGGGCTGCATCGGCTGGCCCGAGGCCTATGGCGGGCGCGACGCGACGCTCGCCGAGCAGGTGATCTTCGCCGAGGAATATGCCCGCGCGGGGGCGCCGCCCCGGCTCAACCATATCGGCGTCGAACTCGCCGGCCCGACGATCCTCGCTTATGGCAGCGACGAGCAGAAGGCGCGCCTTCTCCCGGCGATCGCCAAAGGCGAGCAGCTCTGGTGCCAGGGCTATTCCGAGCCCAATGCCGGGTCCGACCTGGCGAATGTCCGCACCCGCGCCTGGTGCGAGGACGGTGACTGGGTCATCGAAGGCCAGAAGGTCTGGACCAGCCTCGCGCAATTTTCCGACTGGATCTTCGTCGTCGCCCGCACCGAGCCAGGATCGAAGGGGCCGAAGGGGCTGAGCTTCCTGCTGGTGCCGATGGACCAGCCCGGCGTGACCGTCCGGCCGATCCGGCAGATTACCGGCGACGCCGAGTTCAACGAGACCTTCTTCGACGGCGCGCGCACCGCCGCCGCGAACATCCTCGGCGAGCCGGGCCGGGGCTGGCAGGTGGCGATGGCGCTGCTCGGCTTCGAGCGCGGCGTGTCGACGCTCGCCCAGCAGATGGGCTTCCGCAACGAGCTCGACGAGGTGATCGACGCGGCGAAGGCGAATGGCAAGGCACGCGACCCGCTGATCCGGCAACGCATCGCCAAGGCGGAGATCGGCCTGCGCCTGATGCGCTACGGTGCGCTGCGCATGCTGAGCGGCGGATCGGGCGGCGCGGTCGAGGCGGCGGCGCTGACCTACAAGATCCAGTGGGCGACCTGGCGTCGCAGCCTGGGCGAGCTGGCGATCGACGTGCTCGGCATCGACGGCGAACTGGCCGAGGGCGACGACTATGCCTTTGGCAATCTGTCGACCCTGTTTCTCTACAGCCGCGCCGACACGATCTACGGCGGCACGAACCAGATCCAGCGCAACATCATCGCCGAGCGTGCGCTCGGCCTGCCGCGCGAGCCGCGCGGCGACATCGGATAGGAGAGACCAGCCGTGGCGCGACCCGCACCAGAATATCCGCGTCCATCAGCCATGATGGCCGGCAAGACCATGCTGATCACCGCCGCCGCCGGCAGCGGCATCGGCGGCGCCCTGGCGCAGCGCGCCGCCGAGGAGGGCGCGACGCTGATGCTGTCCGACATGCACGAGCGGCGGCTGGGTGAGACCGCCGACCGCATCGCCGCGACGGGCCTGCCGCGCCCCGAGACCTTTGCCTGCGACGTCACCCAGGAGGAGCAGGTCCGCGCCCTGGTCGCCGCCGCGATCGACCGGCTCGGCCATGTCGACGTGCTGGTCAACAATGCCGGGCTCGGCGGCAATGCCCCGGTCGTCGAGATGACCGACGACCAGTGGTTCCGCGTGATCGACGTGACGCTGAACAGCGTCTTCCGCATGACCCGCGCGATCCTGCCGCACATGTACGAGCGGCAGGCCGGCGCGATCGTCAACAACGCCTCGGTGCTGGGCTGGCGCGCGCAGAAGCTGCAGTCGCATTATGCCGCCGCCAAGGCCGGGGTGATGGCCTTCACCCGCTGCTCGGCGCTCGAAGCCGCCGACCATGGCGTGCGGATCAACGCGGTCGCGCCGAGCTTCGCCATGCATCCGGCGCTGAGCAAGGTGACCCCGCCGGGCCTGCTCGAGGAACTGGTCGGCAAGGAAGCCTTCGGGCGGGCCGCCGAACCGTGGGAAATCGCCAACGTCATGCTGTTCCTCGCCTCCGACCTCTCTTCCTACATGACCGGCGAAGTCCTCTCGGTGTCGAGCCAGCAGGCATGAGCCGGCTGGTCGTCGCCACCCCCGCCGGGCTGCTCGGCCGCGAGGGAGAAAAGTTCGGGCCCAGCGACTGGCTCGTCATCGACCAGGCCCGGGTCGACCGGTTCGCCGAGGCGACCGGAGACCATCAGTGGATCCATGTCGATCCGGTCCGCGCCGCCGACGGCCCGTTCGGCGGCACCATCGCGCACGGCTATCTGACGATGAGCCTCGTCAACCTGTTCCTGCCCGACCTCATCGAGGTTCGCGGCGTGGCGATGGGCGTCAATGTCGGCGCCGACCGCCTGCGGTTCCTCAACCCGGTGAAGGTCAGCAAACGCGTCCGCGGTTCCGCCGAGATCGTCGGCGTCGAGGAGATCAAGGGCGCGATCCAGAGCACCGTCCGCGTCACCGTCGAGATCGAGGGCGAGACCAAGCCCGCCTGCGTCATCGACACGATCAGCCGCTATTATCCGGAGTCCAGTCCCCATGCGTGAAGCCGTCATCGTCTCCACCGCCCGCACCCCGATCGGCAAGGCCTATCGCGGCGCTTTCAACGACACCGAGGCGCCCGTGCTGGGCGGCCATGTCGTCGGCGAGGTCGTCCGCCGCGCCGGGATCGATCCCGCGCTGGTCGAGGACGTCATCATGGGCTGCGCCGCGCAGCAGGGTAGCCAGGGCTATAATCTCGCCCGGCTGTCGGCGGCGGTTGCCGGCCTGCCCGACAGCGTCGCGGGGATGACGGTCGACCGGCAATGCTCGTCGGGTCTCATGGCGATCGCGATCGCCGCGCGCCAGATCATGTTCGACGGGATGGACGTCGCGGTCGGCGCCGGCACCGAGTCGATCAGCCTGACCCAGAACAAGCACAAGAATGCCTATCGCGCCCGATCCAAGGCGGTGATCGCGGCGTCGCCGCACATGTACATGCCGATGATCGAGACCGCCGAGATCGTCGCCAGCCGCTATGGCGTCACGCGTGAAGCGCAGGACGAATATTCGCTGTCCAGCCAGCAGCGCACCGCCGCGGCGCATGCCGCCGGCCGCTTCGCCGACGAGATCGCGCCGCTCGCCACCGAGATGGCGGTCACCGACAAGGCGACCGGCGAGACCAGCAGCCGCACCGTCACGCTCGACCGCGACGAAGGGGCGCGCGGCGCCACCACGCTCGAGGCGCTGGCCTCGCTGAAGCCGGTCTTTTCGGGTGGGGAGGTGATCGCCGAAGGGCAGTACATCACCGCCGGCAATTCGAGCCAGCTTTCGGACGGCGCCGCCGCCTGCCTGCTGATGGAGGCGGGGCTGGCCGCGAAGCTCGGGCTGAAGCCGCTCGGCGCGCTGCGTGGCATGGCGGTCGCGGGCTGCGCGCCCGAGGAGATGGGCATCGGCCCGGTCTTCGCGGTGCCCAAGCTGCTCGAACGCAACGGCCTCACGGTCGACGATATCGACCTGTGGGAACTGAACGAGGCCTTCGCCTGCCAGGTGCTCTACTGCCGCGACCGGCTCGGCATCCCGCAGGAGCGGCTCAACGTGGACGGCGGCGCGATCGCGATGGGGCATCCCTTCGGTATGTCGGGCGCGCGCATGGCGGGCCACGCCCTGCTCGAAGGACGGCGCCGCGGCGTGAAGCGTGCGGTGGTGACCATGTGCATCGGCGGCGGCATGGGGGCGGCGGGACTGTTCGACATCTACTGAAACGAACGCGACGACATAAGGAGAGGCGGGCGATGGCGGTGGAGCAGGGGGAGAGTCGGCCCGGCGAGGGCACCCGCCCGGGACCGGCGGCGATCGTCGCGATGATGTCGGGCGCCTGTGCGATCGGGCTGGTGTTCGTCGTGTTGCCGCCGATCCTGCATCAGCTGGCCGATCATCTCGGCGGCGGTGCCGATGCGGCCTTCGGCGTGCAGATGATGGCGGCGATGCCGGGCATCGGCCTCGTCCTCGGCGGGCTCGTCGCGAGCTGGACGATCGACCGGCTGGGCGCGCGGGCGCTGCTCAGCCATGCGCTGATCGCCTATATGATCCTCGGATCGGCGGGGCTCTACATCGACAACCTCGCCGGACTGTGCATCACCCGCCTGCTGCTCGGCCTGGCCACGGCGGGCATAGCGACGGCGTCCAATACGTTGATCGCGCATTTCTACGGCGGTGCCGCGCGCGGGCGGATGATCTCGGCCGCGACCGTGGTCGGCAGCATGCTGTGCGTCGTCGCGATGCTGGCGAGCGGCGAGATCGCCGAGATCGCCGGCTGGCGCGCGCCCTTCGCCATCTACATCGTCGCGCCGCTGGTCCTGTGGCTGGCGGCGATCTTCGGCATTCCGCGCATCTCGATCCGCGGCGAGGGTTCGTCGAGCGACGAGAAAGGCAGCACCGGCATCGTGATCGCCAGGCTGTGGCCCTATTATCTGCTGATCACCAGCCTCTACGTCGTGCTGATGATGACGAGCACGCAGGTCTCCTTCCTGCTGGCGGAGAACGGCATCATCCGGCCGGTGATCCAGGCGCGCGTGCTCGGCACGGCCAGCTTCTTCCTGATCCTCGGCGCGCTGCTCTACGGCTGGGTGCAGGGCCGCTATGGGGCCAGCGCCGCGTTCCGGCTGGGCCTGTTCTTCCTCGGGATCGGCATCATCGGCTTCGGCCTGGCGCATGACGCGGTGACCGCCTCGATCGCCGCAGCGTCGAAGGGGCTGGCGAGCGGGCTTCTCAATTCGGGCTTCATCCACATGATCATGAACCGCTCCGAACCGCATCTGCGCGGCCGGGCGCTCGGCATCATGACCAGCGCGATGTTCCTGGGCGACTTCCTCAACCCGATCGTCGTCCATCCGATCAAGGAGATGCTCAGCCTCCATGCGGCCTTCCATGTGCTGGGCGCGCTGGTGCTGGCGGGGCTGCTCTGGTCGCTGCTGCGAAAGGTGCGCCCCGCCGAGCCGGCGGTGGCGGGGTGAGGCGATGACAACTCGTCATCCCGGCGGAGGCCTGGATCTCCGGAGAGTGGAGACGAGCACGAGGCAGGAGCCGCCTGAGATGCCGGCCTCCGCCGGCATGACGAGAGAGAAAAGATAAGGGGAGAGAGGCTGTGAACAGGCTGCAGGGCAAGGCGATCCTGATCGCCGGCGCGTCGGCGAACATCGGCGCGGCGACAGCGATCCGCCTGGCCGACGAGGGCGCGGCGGTGATGCTCGGCGCGCGTAGCACCGACCGGACCGGTGCGATCGCGGCGCGGATCAGGGAGAAGGGCGGGCGGGCCGAGACGGTCTGCTTCGATGCGGCCGACGACGCCTCGATCGCGGCGATGGTCGCGCATGCGGCGCAGACCTTCGGCGGCCTCGACGGGATGTTCGTCAACATGGCCGAGCTGACCCTGCACAAGCAGGACACCGACGCGGTGACGGTGCCGCTAGAGGTGTTCGACCGGGCGGTGGCGGTGAACCTGCGCGGCCATCTGCTCTGCGCGCGCCATGTCGTTCCCGTGCTGCTCGAACGGGGCGGCGGATCAATCGTCTTCACCTCGTCGAGCGCGGCCTTCATGGGGCGCGACCGGGGCATCTCCTACACCGTCACCAAACATGCGCTGACCGCGCTGATGCGCCATGTCGCGACGAGCTGGGGCAAGCAGGGCATCCGCTCCAACATCGTATCGCCGGGCCTCGTCCTGTCGGAGAAGAACCGCAACCATCCCGAGATGGACAAGGTGCTGGCGAACACGCCCAGCCCGCGGCTCGGCGAGCCCGAGGATCTCGCCGCCGCGGTGGCGATGCTGATGTCGCCCGACGGCGAATGGATCAACGGACAGATACTCTGCGTCGACGGCGGCGTGGTGATGCGCTGAACGGGAGGGAAGCCATGCTGCTCAAGGACAAGGTCGTCATCATCACCGGGGTCGGCCCCGGCATGGGGTGCAAGATGGCGTCGATCGCGGCGGCCGAAGGCGCGAAGGTGGTGATGAGCGCGCGATCGGCCGCCTTCATCGACGGCGTCGCCGCCGAGATCGTGGCGGCGGGCGGCGAGGCGGTCGCCGTGCCCAGCGACGTGACGAAGATCGAGGATTGCGACCAGGTCGCGCGGATCGCGATCGACGCCTATGGCCGGATCGACGGGCTGGTGAACAGCGCCTTCCGCTTCGTCGGCGGCCTGCCGTTCGGCCGCGACGCGCTGCCCGAATGGCAGGCGTCGCTCGACGTCGCCCTGTTCGGCACGCTCAAGATGATCGACGCGGTGCTGCCGCACATGAAGGCGCGGCGCGAGGGCTCGATCGTCAACGTCAGCACCCGCTCGACGATGCAGCCATTGGCGGGCGAGGGCCCCTATGTCTGCGCCAAGACCGCGCTGCTCGGCGTCAGCCGCCAGCTCGCGGCCGAGTTCGGCCCCTATAATATCCGGGTCAATTCGCCGCGCATGGGCTGGCTGTGGGGCGATCCGGTCCGCAGCTACCTGACCGCCAAGGCGGAGAAGACCGGCGTCCCGCTCGACGAGATCGTGGCCGGCATCGTCCGCGACATCCCGCTCGGCGTCATCCCGCCCGACGAGGAATGCGCCAAGGCCGTGCTGTTCTTCCTGTCGGACTATGCCCGGATGGTGACGGGCACCTCGCTCGACATCAACGGCGGACAGTTCATGATGTAGGCTTGGCCATGCGGTCCTCGGCCACCGACCTGATCATCGCGCGCAGCCAGTCGACCGCTGGCTGATCGCCATGCCAGCGGTGCCAGACGGTCGAGATCTCGAACAGTGCCGAAGGATGCGGCGGCTTCCACAGCGCCAGCTTGTACCGGTCGGCAAAGGCCTCGGCCAGGTTGCGCGGCATCATCGCCGCAAGGTCGCATTCGGCGACGATCGCCATCGCGACGATCGGGTTGGGGGCGGTCATCGCGATCGTGCGGCGAAGCCCGCGCTCCTCGAAACACTGGTCGAGGATGCGCGGATCGTCGCGCACCACCCGCCGTTCGAGCCCCGCGTCGGACACGATGCCGTTGACCGCGCGATCATTGTCGGGGCTCGCGATCGCCAGATGCGGCAGGGCTGCGAGCCCCTCCAGGGTGGGCTCGCGGCGGGCGAACGGATTGTCCGACCGCATTACCCAGACCATGTCGTCGGCGAACAGCGGCTCGGAGGCGAGCCGCTCGGGGATGCGCTCGAACCCGCCCAGCGCCAGGTCGATGCGCCCGGCGTCGAGTTCCTTCATCACCGCGCCGACCGGCAGGATCCGCAGCTCGGCCAGCGGCGCCGCCCTGCGGAAGCGGGCGATCACCTCGGGCATCAGCACGGCGGTGATATAGTCGCCGCAGGCGATCGAGAAGCGGCGGTCGGTCTTCTCCGGCACGAAGCTGTCGCCGTTCAGCGCCTGCTGGATGTCGACCAGCGCGCGGCGGATCGGTACCGCCAGCGCCAGCGCCTTGGGGGTCGGGTTCATGCCCTTGGCGCCGCGCAGGAACAGGTCGTCCTTGAGGATGTGGCGCAACCGGTTGAGCGAGTGGCTGACCGCCGACGGGGTCAGCCCGAGCAGCCCCGCGGCCCCGGTGACGCTGCCCTCCTCGGTCAGGGCGTCGAACACCCTGAGCAGGTTCAGATCCAGCGATCGAAAATGAATCTGGGTCAATTTGGTCCTGACGACATCTCATTCGAATCGATGCGATTCACAGATAAGATGTTGGGGAAGTCGGAAAGGCGCAACAACAAAGCATGGCCTTCCGCCAGCAACAGCCAGCGCGGCCGCAGCCGGCACGCAGAAGTAGGAGTAGGATGATGGCGACGCAACTTTCCCCCCAATCGCACGAGGAGCGGGTCTATAACGGCCGCGCCTGGGAGGATTTCTGCGACGGTCTGAAGGCCGCCGGCCAGGTGATCTTCCGCCCCGAGGCGCCCGACACGATGCTCGACCGGGCCGAGGGCTGGCGCTGGCTGACCCGCCTGACCCGCGCGGCACTCGACATGGCGGTCGAATATGGCGATCCGGCCTTCCCGGGCTTCTACCAGCTGTCCAACCACACCATCCGCATCGGCGCCGACAATCCCGACAACACCTATTTCAACGCCACGATCACCGCCGACCATGAGTACAAGATCAGCGGCTATCGCGGTACCGCGCCGATCCTGACCTTCGGGTCGAAGGCCAACCGCTACGCGATCGACGGCACGATGGCGACCACCGGGGAGATCGACCAGCGCACGTTGCAGGTCGACGAGAACGGCTATTTCGAGATCATCGTCAGCCAGAAGGAGCATCCCGGCAACTGGCTGCGGCTGGAGCCGGACTCGACGATGGTGATCGGCCGCGAGACCTTCCTCGACCGCAGCACCGAGCGGCCCTGCGCTGTAAAGATCGAGCGGATCGGCCGCGAAGGCGGCCCGCCGCCGCTGTCGGCGAAGCAGATCGACGAGGCGCTGCAGGAGACCGTGCGCTGGGTGCAGGGCACCTCCAAGACCTTCGCCGATTGGGCGCAGCTGTTCGCCAAGGATCCGAACGACCTGCCGCCTGTCCACCAGGCGATGTCGATCAATGGCGGCGGCGATCCGACGATCCGCTATTATCACGGCTATTGGGAGCTGAAGCCCGATGAGGCGCTGGTGATCGAGAGCGAGGTGCCGGAGTGCCTGTTCTGGAACTTCCAGCTCAACAACTACTGGATGGAATCGCTCGAATATCGCTACCTGCCGGTGCATGTGAACAAGCACAGCGCGCGTTACCAGCCCGACGGCAGCGTCATGATCGTGGTCGCCGCCGAGGATCCGGGCGTGGGCCATTATCTCACCACCGACGGCCATGCGACCGGCACGATGCTGCTGCGCTGGATCCTCGCCGACAGCGATCCGCAGCCGCGCTGCCGCGTCGCCAAGATCGCCGACCTGCGGGCCGGCAAATAAGCGGGACGGGACCGGGCGCCGCTCCGGCGGCGCCACATCCCATCGGAGAGATATGATGACCGACGCCGTTCCGCTCGAACATGACGCCCTGATCGCCGCCGCGCGGCAGCGGTCGGGCCTCCAGGACTTCGGGCCCGACTGGATCTTCACGCCCTTCCGCATCTACCTCGATGCGATCGCGAAGGAGGCCGAGCTCAGCGATATCGGCCGCTTCATCCAGGCGGAAAGCATCATCAAGGGGCTCGTCGCGCGGCTGCGCCGCACCGAGGACGTCCGGCAGCATCCGGAAATCCTCGACGAGAAGGTCACGGTCGCGGCGACGATCGTCAGCCTGCACCGCACCGGCAGCACCCTGATGCATCGCATGCTCGGCAGCGCGCCGTCGCTGACCGCGATGCACTGGTGGGAGACGCAATTCCCGGCGCCGCTGGACGGCGAGCTTCGCGGCGATCCGACCGCGCGGCGTGCGGCGGCCCAGACCCTGCTCGACCAGTGGCTCGAGGCGATGCCCGACCTGTTGTCGATCCACCCCATGTCGCTCGACCAGCCCGACGAGGAAGTGTCGCTCCAGGAACAGATGTTCATGGGCCTGTCGCCGGAGGCGTTCCTGCACATCCCGTCCTACGCGGCCTGGAGCGCCACCGCCGATCACCGCCCGGTCTATGAGGATCTGCGGCTGTGGCTCCAATATCTGCAGTGGCAGGACCAGAGCCGTGCCGGCCGCCAGTGGGTGCTCAAGACCCCGGCGCACCTGACCGCGCCCGAGGAACTGGCCAGCGTCTTCCCGGAAACGGTGATCGTGATGACCCACCGCGACCCGATCAAGACGATCCCGTCCTTCGCCAGCATGTCCTACACGCTGCGCCGGATGCTGTCCGACAAGGCCGACAAGGCCCGTACCGGGCAGCATTGGCTCGACCGTCTGAGCACGCTGATGAGCCGGCTGATGCGGCTGCGGCCGTCGATCGGCGAGCATCGCTTCGTCGACATCAGCTATGAGGGACTGGTCGAGGATCCGATCGCGCAGGCGCGCCGCGTCTTCGCCGCGATGGGCCGCGAGCTGGGCGGGGCCGACGAGGCGGCGATGCGCGCCTGGTTCGGCCACAATCCGCGCGACGGGCGTCCGTCGCACCAGTACGGCCTCGAGGAATATGGCCTGACCGCCGAGCAGATCGACGATCGCTTCGCCGACTACAAGGCGCGCTTCCTCAGCCCGCGCGTGGCGGAGCCGGCATGAAGCCCTTCCGCATCGGCGACGTCGAGATCGGCCGCGTTGTCGAGATGGACGGCGTGCCCTTCCCGGCCGAGCTGATCTTCCCGGGGATCGACCCGGCGACGATCGCGCGCGGGCGCGAATGGCTCGACGAGCGTTTCGTCGTGCGCGACGCCGACCAGCTGATGTGGAGCTTCCACAGCTATGTGATCCGCGCCGGCGGCCGCAACATCCTGATCGACACCTGCCACGGCAACGACAAGCATCGGCCGGCGCCGGTCGATTATTGCCACATGTGGCAGACCGACTATCTCGGCAACCTGGCGCGCGCCGGGCTCAGGCCCGAGGATATCGACATCGTCATGTGCACCCATCTGCACATCGACCATGTCGGCTGGAACACCCGGCTCGACAATGGCCGCTGGGTGCCGACCTTCCCCAATGCCCGCTACCTGATGACCCGGGTCGACTATGAGCGGTTCGAGCATATGGCGCCCGACGACCAGGAGGGCGCGATCAGCCATTATTCCTTCCAGGACAGCGTGCTGCCGGTGATGGAGGCCGGGCAGGCCGACCTGATCGAGACCGACCATGTCGTCGAACGCGACCTGGCCGGGGGCATCTGGCTGGAGGCGGCGCCCGGGCATACCGCCGGGTCGGCGCTGATCCACGTCCGGAATGCGCACGGCCACGCCATCTTCTGCGGCGACGCGCTCCACCATCCGATCCAGGCCGAGGATCTGTCGATCCATGTCGCCGGCGAATATGACAGCGCGATGGGCGAGCGGACGCGCCGCGACCTGCTGGCGCGCTGCTGCGATACCGACACGCTGTTGCTGCCCGCGCACTTTGCCTCGCCCTCGGCGGCGCGGGTCGTGGCACCGAACGGCGCCTTCCGCTTCCGGTTCGACGGGAACTGATCGATGGCCGCGTTCGATCCCGCCTTCGTCCAGCTCGGCTATGTCACTGCCGACATCGACGCCGCGATCGCCTATTTCACGCGCACGGCGGGCGTGTCCGAATGGCTGCGCTGGCCCGGCGTCGTGGTCGAGAAGGACGTGGACGGTGTCGTGGCGCGGTCGGTGCTCGATCTCGCCTTGGCGTGGCGCGGTTCGACGATGCTGGAGCTGATCCGGCCGGTGTCCGGCGCGATCGGCATCTACAGCCTGCGCGGCGCCGCTGATGCGCCGGTGAACCTGCATCATATCGGGCACGGCGTGCCGGGGGACGAGGCGGCTTTCGAGCGGCAGCTGGAATCGATGGCCGCGGCCGGCCATCCGGTCGCGCTCGTCACGCGCAACGAGAACGGCAATTACGCGCTGGTCGATACCCGGTCCACGACCGGTCTCTACACCGAATATCTGTGGGGACGGGCCAAGGGGATCGCTCTGTTCGAGGGCATTCCCCGCAATGAAATCTTGAACCAAGCTATCGCTTGATTTTTCTGGACGGGCGCTGCCGTCGGTGGCAATTTGATCCCCGACGGCTGCCAATCCAGATCGGCGATGCGAACCGAGCAGAATGTCAGTCGAGGAGGTTGCAATGGCTACGATCGCAGAAGACCGGAAGGTCGAATTCACCGCCAAGGACATGATCATATCGGCGGACAGTCATATCAACGAACCGCCCACCGTGTTCGATCGCCTGCCCGCGAAGTTCAAGGATCGCAAGCCCGTGATGATGCGCGGCGCCGACGGCGGCGACGGCTGGAGCTTCGACGGCAAGATACCCAAGCGCACCTTCGGGATCGAGGCCATGGCCGGCTTCCAGAAGAAGGACTTCCGGCTCAGCGGCATGCGCTTCGATGAGCTGCGCCCCGGCAACTGGGACGGGCGCGCGCATCTCGACGACATGGACATCGACGGAATCTACGGATCGGTGCTCCACCCGGCCAATGCGATCCAGGTCTACACCCTGCCCGATCGCGAGCTCGGCATCGCCTGCATGCAGTCGTACAACGACTGGCTGCTGCTCGATTTCCAGGCGGTCGACCCCAAGCGGATCGTCGGCCTGCCGATGCTGCCGGTCGACGACGGCATGGACGTCGCGATCGCCGAACTGGACCGGGTGATGAAGAACGGCGCCAAGGCCTGCTTCATTCCCGGCATGCCCGAGCGGCCCTATAACGATCCCTATTATGAGCCGCTCTGGGCGGCGGCGAGCGCGGCGGACATCTCGCTCAACCTGCACCGCACCTTCGGCGGCAAGCCCGACAAGACCGACTGGGACGAGCTGGTCAACCAGCGCGTCAGCGTCGGCGGCATCGTCTTCCGCTATTTCTCGTCGGTGAAGCCGCTGACCTACATGATCTTCGCCGGCATCTTCGATCGCCACCCGAAGCTGAAGATCGTCGCGGCCGAGGTCGACTGCGGCTGGGTGCCCTTCTGGGCGCAGACGATGGACGCGCATTGGGAGGCCCAGCAAGCCTGGTTCCCCCAGAGCCTCGACCACAAGCCGAGCGACTTCCTCGGCAAGAACTGCTTCGTCACGACGATCGACGACTATGTCGGCTACGACCTGATCAAGACCGGCCGCTACCCCTATCTGTCGGCGATGACGATGTTCTCGACCGACTATCCGCACTCGGCCACGATCTGGCCGAACTCGCGGGCGGTCGCCAACAAGCTGACCGAAGGCATGACGGAGGCCGACAAGGCGCTCGTCCTGCGGGAGAATGCCGTCCGCATCTTCCACTTCGGCGAGTGACCAATGAGCGGGGGCGGCTCGTCCGTCCCCGCGATCACCTGCGGTACGGCAAGAGCCGGCCGCCATATGGGCGAGGATGAGGCCATGAGCGCGACCGAAGGCACCGAAACCGCGGTGAAGCCGCAGGGCGCGCGATGGATCGCCGCGATCCCCGCCATGATGGCCGGCGGCTGCTCCATCGGCCTGATCTTCACCGCCCTCACCCCCGTCCTCCCCAAGCTGTCGGCACAGTTCGGCGGCGGCAAGCTCGGTACCGAGATCGCCGGGCAGATGGTGATGTCGGTCCCCGCGATCGGCCTGATCCTGGGCGGCATCGGATCGGGCTGGCTGATCGAGCGCTTCGGCGCGCGCCGACTGCTGCTGCTGTCGCTGCTCGGCTATGCGCTGTGCGGATCGGCGGGGCTCTGGGTCGACAGCCTCTGGGCACTGTTCGTCTCGCGCACCTTGCTCGGCTTCTTCACCGCGTGCGTCTCGACCTCCGCCAACAGCTTCATCGGCGAGTTCTTCGACGAGAAGGGCCGCGGGCGCATGCTGTCCGCGATGACGGTGGTGGGCAGCCTGCTCGCGACCTGCGCGGTACTCATGTCAGGCTGGTTCGGCGAGCATGTCGGCTGGCGCGCGCCCTTCGCGATCTACCTGATCGCGCCCGCCATCCTCTTCGCCCTGGCGGCGATCGGCCTGCCGGCCATCCCGATCCGCAAGACCGACCATGGCGCGGGGAACGAGAGCGTCTTCCTGCGCAACTGGCCGATCTACCTGATGATCGGCGCGCTCTACGTCATCCTGATGATGACCAGCACGCAGATCTCCTATCTGCTCACCGAGCGCGGCATCACCAGCCCGATCATCCAGTCGCGGGTGATCAGCATGGCGTTCGCCTGGCTGATCGTCGGCGCGATCTTCTACGGGACGATGCAGGGGCGGATCGGCTGGGCGCCGACCTATTATATCGGGCTGCTGTCGCTCGGCCTCGGCATCGGCGGACTGGGCTTCGCGCCCGATGCCTGGACCGCGGGCGCGGCCACCGCGCTCAAGGGCTTCGGCGCGGGCATCCTCAGCCCCGCCTTCATCCATCTCGTCCTCAACCGCTCGACGCCCCGGACGCGGGGCCGGGCGCTGGGCCTGATGACGACGTCGATGTTCGCGGGCGACCTCGCCAACCCGATCGTCGTGGCGCCCTTCCGCGCGGTGTTCGGGATGCACGGCGCCTTCATCTCGCTGGGCTCGCTGGTCCTGCTCGGCGCGATCATGGCCTTCTTCCTCGGGCTCGGGCGCAAGGCGCCGCCCGCCGCCGAGCAGCGGAGGGCCGTGGCATGAGCCTCGACCTCGGGCGTCCGGCGCTGCTGAGCATGGAGATGCAGCGCGGCGTCGTCGGCGACCGCAGCCGCATCCGCCCGCTGATCGAGGCGGTCGATGCGGTCGGGCTGGTCCCCAACCTCGCCGGCATGATGCGCCGCGCGCGCGCCGCCGGCGTCACCGTGGTCCACTGCAATGCCGAGTTTCGCGCCGACCTGAAGGGATCGGGGGGCAATTGCCCGCTGCTCGCGGCGATGACCCGCAGGCCCGACCATATCCTCGAGGGATCGGAAGGCGCCGAGGTCGACCAGCGGCTCGAACCCTCGCCGCAGGACATCGTCCTGCGCCGCTTCCACGGCGTCTCGCCCTTCACCGGCAGCACGCTCGACATGACCCTGCGCAACCTGGGCGTCGATACGGTGATCGCCACCGGCGTCTCGGTGAACATGGGGGTGCTCGGCATGTGCATCGAAGCGGCCAACCTCGGCTACCGCGTGCTGCTCCCGCGCGACGCGGTCGCCGGCTTCCCCGCCGACTATGCGACCGCGGTGATCGACAACAGCCTGGCGCTGGTCGCCACCATCACCGACAGCGCCGCCGTCATGGCCGCGCTCGCCACGATGGCGCCCGCGTGGGAAATGGCCGATGGTTGACCGCACCGACGATCCGGTTCTGGTCGAGGTCGTCCGCAACGCGCTGGCCATGGTCGCCGAGGAGGCCGGCATCGCCGCGGCGCGCAGCGCCAGCTCGCCCTTCGTCAGCCAGGCTTCGGCGATCGCCTGCGCGCTGTTCGATTCCCGGGGACGGCTGGTGGTCCAGACTGCGGGCGGCATGCTCCACGTCTCCGCGCTGCAGGTGATGCTGCCCGAGATCTGGAAGAGCCATCCCCCCGAGACGTTGCGCGAGGGCGATGCGATCATCCTCAACGATCCGTTCCGGGGCGGCATCCATCCGACCGATGTTGGCGCCTTCCGGCCGATCTTCCATGACGGCAAGCCCGTCTTCTACTGCGGCGCGATGATGATCGTGTCCGATCTCGGCGGCCTGTCGGCGGGCGGGCTACCGGCCAACGCGACCGAGACCTTCCACGAAGGCATCGTCCTGCCCCCGCTGAAGTTCTTCGCCGAGGGCGCGCGGGTGGCCGAGGTGGAGTCGCTGCTCCAGGCCAACAGCCGCACGCCGCAGCGCATCGTCGGCGACATCGAGGCGCTGGTGATCGGCGGCAACATCGCGGCGGCGCGGATGGCGGCGCTGATCGAGCGCTACGGCATGGCCCGGCTCGATGCGATCATCGACGACCTGTTCGACCATGCCGAGCGGATGACCCGGCACGGCATCGCCGCGATTCCCGACGGCGTGTACCAAGGCGCTTATGCGATCGAAGAGGACGGCGTCGAGACGGGCCGCGACTTCCGGGTCGAGGTGACCGTCACCGTCGCGGGCGACGCCTGCCGCTTCGATTTCACCGGCACGTCGCCGCAGGCGCGCGGGGCGATCAATTCCTCCTATTCGCAGTCGCTGTCGGGCGCTGTGTTCGCGCTGCGCTGCTATCTCGATCCGGAGATTCCGCTCAACGAGGGCTTCTACCGCTGCCTCGATATCGAGCTGCCGCTCGGCACGCTGGTCAATCCGCGCCACCCGGCGGCGTGCAACCTGCGCATGGCGACGGTGCAGGCGATGATCGACGCGATCAGCCTGGCGCTGTCGGGCGCCTATCCGCACCACGCCGCGGCGGCGGCCGGGCTGGTGTCGACCGTCACCGCGCATGGCAAGCAGCTCGATGGCACGACGAGCTGGAGCTTCCTCGACGTGTTCTTCGGGATCGGCGGGGGCAGGGCGGGCGCCGACGGCGCCGACGGATCGCCGTTCATCATCTACGGCGCGTCCAATTACGACCGGAACATCGAGTCCTACGAACTGGAATTCCCGATGGTCTATCATGAATATCGGCTGCTGCCGGATTCGGGCGGCGCGGGCCGCTGGCGCGGCGGCTGCGGGCTGGTCAAGACCGTCGAGTTCCAGGTCGATGCCGAGATCACGGTGCGCGGCACCGATCGCTACATCGTGCCGCCGCAGGGCGCACAGGGTGGGCTGCCGGGCCGGCCGGGCGCCTGGGTGCTCAACCAGGGGCGGACGGACGAGGCGCATCTGCCGCCCAAGCGCACCAACCACCGCATCCGGGCCGGCGACACGCTGACGATGGTCGTCGCGGGCGGCGGCGGCCTCGGCGATCCGCACGAGCGGGACCGCGACCTCGTCCGCCGCGACGTCGAGGAGGGCTATGTCTCGGCCCGCTCGGCAAAAGACGATTACGGCCTCGACCTCGGGGCGACGGCATGAGCGTGCGGCGGATTTTCATCGGCGTCGATATCGGCGGCACCTTCACCGATCTGGTGCTGGCCGACAATCGCGGCGCGATCCACAACATCAAGACGCTGACGACCACCGACGATCCGGTGCGCGGCGTGATGACGGCGGTGCGCCAGGGGCTCGATGAGGCCGAGGCGGCGGCGGCCGAGGTCACCCGCTTCGTCCATGCGACGACCCTGCCGACCAACCTCGTCCTCGAACGCAAGGGCGCGAAGCTCGGGCTGATCGCGACGGCGGGGTTCGGCGACCTGTTCCATATCGGAAAGCAGCACGCGATCGGGCCCGATCGCTTCAACCTCTCCTACACCCCGCCGCCGCCGCTGCTGCCGCGCTCGATGGTGGCCGAGGTCGGCGAGCGGGTGAACGCCGCCGGCGCGGTGCTCCGCCCGATCGATCGCGCCGATGCCGAGCGCGCCGTCCGCCTGCTCGTCGATCGCGGGGCGGAGGCGATCGCCGTCTGCCTGCTCAACAGCTATGCCAATCCCGTGCATGAAGCGGCGATCGGCGAGGTCGCGCGCATGGTGGCGCCCGATGCCTATATCTGCCTCTCCTCGGAGGTCTGGCCCGAATTCCAGGAATATGAACGCGCCGCGACGACCCTGATCTCCGCCTATATCGGGCCGACCCTCGCCAATTATGTCGGCCGGCTCGAAGACGCGCTGCGCGGCATCGGTATCGACGCCGAACTGCAGATCATGCAGTCGAGCGGCGCGGTGATGGGGGCGGCGATGGCGGCACGCAAGGCCGCCTATGCGATCGAATCCGGCCCCGCCGCAGGCGTGATGGCGGCGGCGCATCTGGCGCGTGAGGCGGGGCGGCCCGGCCTCGTCTCCTTCGACATGGGCGGGACCACCGCCAAGGCCGGCCTCGTCGTCGACGGCGAGCCGCGCATCACCCACCAGTTCCGCGCGGGCGGCGGCACCAGCGCCGCAGGGCGCGCCGATGCGGGCGAACCGATCAAGGTGCCCGTCATCGACCTCGCCGAGGTCGGCGCGGGCGGCGGCAGCATCGCGCGGGTCGATACCGGCGGCTTCCTGCGGGTTGGGCCGCAGAGCGCCTCCTCCTATCCCGGGCCGGCCTGCTACGGGCTGGGCGGCACGCTGCCGACCGTCACCGACGCCAATGTCGTGCTCGGCTACATCAACCCCGGCTATTTTGCGGGCGGGAGCATGACGCTCGACGCCGAGGCCAGCCGCCGCGCGATCGAGGAGCATGTCGCCCGCCCGCTCGGGCTCGACGTGGTCGCGGCGGCGCGCGGCATCCATGCGCTCGCCAACACCGCGATGGCGGCGGCGATCCGCGTCGTCACGCTCCAGCGCGGCATCGATCCGCGCGACCATGCCCTCGTCGCCTCGGGCGGCGCGGGCCCGATCCATGCGGTCAAGCTGGCCGAGCTGTTCGGGATCGGGACGGTGATCATCCCACCCTCGCCGGGGGTACGATCAGCCTGGGGGCTGCTGATCTCCGACCTCGCCCATGATTTCGTCGCCACCGCGATCATGCCCGCGACCGCCGCCGATCCGGTCCGGATCGCAGGCCTGTTCGCCGGGCTAGAAGACAAGGGGCGGCAGGCGCTGGCCCATGCGGCGTCGGCCGAGACCCGGATCATCGTCCAGCGCAGCATCGACGTCCGCCTCGCCCACCAGCACCAGGAGATCACCATCCCGCTCGGCGACGGTGCGATCGACGGCGAACTGCTGGCCCGGGCCGAAGCCGATTTCCGCACCGTCTATGCGCGCACCTTCGGCGTCCGGCCGAAGGAGGCCTGCCAGTTCGTCAATTTCCGGCTGCGCATCTCGGCGGTGGTCGAGAAGCCGGCGCCGGTGGTGCGCGCCTGGGGCGACGGCGCCGCCGATCGCGCCCGCAGGGGCGTGCGCCCGGCATGGTTCGAGGGGCGCTCGCTCGCGACGCCGGTGTACGATCGCATCCTGCTCGAGCCGGGCGACCGGATCCTGGGGCCGGCGATCATCGAGGAGCCCGATTCCTCGACCATCTGCCCCGACGGCTATCGCGCGTCGGTCGACCTGCACGGCAACCTGCTGATCTCGCCGGTACGCGCGGACGAGGCGGCGGGCCCCGAGGACAGCGACGAGGCGCCGGTCGACCGGACCCTGCACGATGCGCTCTGCTGAGGCGCTCGATACGCCGCAGGCGGTGCTGGACGTGATCTTCGCCCCCGATCGTCCGGGGGACATCTATCCCTATTATCATCGGCTGCGGTCGCTGGCGCCGCTCCATTATGTCGCGGGCTTCCACGGCCAGCCCGCCTGGGTGGCGAGTTCCTGGAACGCGGTGCACCGGATCGCGCGCGATCCGCGCATGCGCTCCGACCCCAAGACGCTCGACATCTACAGCGCGGGCGATGCGGGCCGCGGCTTCGATGCGATGATGCGGCGGCTGATGCTGTTCCTGCCGCGCGCCGACCATGACCGGGTGCGCGCGACGGTGAGCGGCAGCTTCACCCCGCGCGCGGTCGAGGCGCGGCGGCGGCTCGCGCGACAGGTGGTCGACCGGCTGATCGACGATCTCCCCGAGGGCGCGTTCGATCTGGTGCGCGACTTCGCCTATCCGCTGCCGGTGTTCATGATCTGCCAGATGATGGGCGTGCCGCACGAGGACGTGCCGCTGTTCATCGCCTGGGCGCATGATTTCGCCGCGCGCGGCGATGTCGGGCCGCGGCTGAGCGAGGAGGCGATCCGCGCCGGCGAGGCGGCGACGGCCGGCTTCCAGGATTATTTCACCCGCCTCATCGCGCGCCGCCGCCGCCAGCCCGGCGAGGACCTGATGAGCGAGATGATCGCCGGGCGGGTCGGCGGGGTCGCGCTGTCCGACGACGAGATCGTCGCGGCGGCGGTGCTGCTGCTCCAGGCCGGCCATTCGACCACCGCCGACCTGATCGGCATGGGCACCCGCCACCTGCTGCTCCATCCCGACCAGTGGCGGCTGCTGATCGACCGGCCCGACATCATCGCCGGGGCGGTGATGGAATTGCTGCGCTACGACAGCTCGGTGCAGATGTCGCACCGGGTCGCGGTCGAGGATTTCGAGGTCGAGGGACATCTGATCCGGAAGGACGCGCTGTGCCTGCTGCTCAACGGCGCCGCCAACCGCGATCCGGCGGCAGTGCCCGATCCGGACCGGCTCGACCTGCTGCGCACCGGGATCAACACCGCCCCCTTCGGCGGCGGCCCCTATATGTGCCTCGGCCAATATCTGGCGCGGGTCGAATTGCAGGAGGCCTATCTGGGCCTGACCCGCAGGATGCCCGACCTGGCCCTGTGCGGCGGCGAGCCGGTGCATGCCGGCGGCGTCACCCTGCGCGGTCTCGCCGCCTTGCCCGTGTCGAGCGAAAGGCCGCACCGGCACGCGGCTTGACCGCCTCCCTCTCCCCTTCAGGGGAGGGGCCGGGATACTCAGCCGATCACGCCCGCCGTGCGGTAGCTCTCGATCTGCCCCGCATCGAGGCCCAGCGACGCGAAGATCTCCGAACTATGCTCGCCGCAGGTCGGTGCGGGCGTATCGGCATGCGCCGCCCGGCCGTCGACGGCGAGCGGGGCCGAGACGAGCTTGACCGGATAGCCGTCATGCGTGTCGATCTCGAAGATCATGCCGTTCGCCAGCGTCTGGGGGTCGCGGTAGAGATCGTTGAGAGTCTGAACCAGTTCCCACGGCGCGTCGAACGCCTCGAAGCGGGGACGCCATTGTTCCCAGTCGCGCGACCCGAACGCGCCCTCGAAGATACCCATCAGCAGGGGGCCGTTGGCCATGCGCGCGGCGGCATCATGGAAGCGCGGGTCGTCGATCAGCGCGTCGAGCTCCAGCGTGGCGCAGAGCCCCGGCCAGAAGCGGCCCGAATCGAGGAAGACCAGCTGGATCCAGCGGCCGTCGCGCGTCCGGTAGGTCCCGACCAGCGGATTCTGCTCGACCGCGCGTTGCAGGACGTTGGGCGGATAATCGGGATCCTGTGCCGCGACCATGTCGTTCGACAGCATCCACGCCGCCATCGACAGCAGCGAGGTCTCGACCAGCGAGGGTTCGCCCGTGCTCGCCCGCTTGAACAGCGCGCCGGCGACGCCGAAGGCGAGCGCGACCGCGCTGGCGTGGTCGCCCACAGCGCGCGGCTGGCGGGTGTAGCTGCCCTCCTGCGACAATATGTGACCGAAGCCGCCGCGCGCCCAGAAGGAGCTGGCGTCGAATCCGGCCTTGCCCGCCTCGGGGCCGGCGAAGCCCAGGCCGTTGGCGCGGGCGTAGATCAGCTTCGGGTTGTGCGCGCGCAGGTCCTCGACCGTCAGCCCGAGCTTGCGGATCGCGGCGGGGCGAAGGCTGGTCATGAACACGTCGGCGCTCTCGACCAGGCTGCACAGCAGCTTGTGACCGTCGGCGTTCTTGAGGTCGATGCAGACGCTCTTCTTGCCGCGGTTATTCTGTTCGAGGCTGAAGTTCGGCCCAGCCGTCGAACGGCGGTCGACGACGACGCTTCGATAGGGATCGCCCACGCCGGGCGTCTCGACCTTGATAACTTCCGCGCCGAGATCGGCGAGCATGGTGCTCGCGGCAGGCACCATCACATATTGTGCCAGTTCGATCACGCGGACGCCCTTGAACAGCTGCATCCGATCCCTCCACCGCGGCCTTCACGGTCGGCCGTTGGAGGCGATAATTATGACCAAGCGCTTTGTTGGTCAATGCGCCGATAGGCCTCGTTAAGTTGAATATTGTGCATTATCATATTTACCAAACAAGCGCTTGGATTGCGTTTGGCGCCGCGATAGGTTGAGCGACAAATATACGGAGGGGATGCGACATGGCGTCAGGCCTGTCGGGAAAGGCGGCCATAGCCGGAATCGGCTATACCGAATTCTCGCGCAATTCGGGCGTGAGCACGCTGACGCTCGCCCTGCGCGCGATCATGGCCGCGCTCGACGATGCCGGCCTCGATCCGGACAAGGTCGACGGCATCGCCACCCACCGCGTCGGTGACTCGACTCCGGCGCCGATGGTCGCGGTGTCGCTCGGATTGACCGATCCTCATTTCTACGTCGATCATTTCGGCGGCGGCGGCAGCTCGCATGGGCTGGTCGGGCAGGCGGCGCTGGCGGTAGCCGCCGGGGTCGCCGACTATGTGGTCTGCTACCGCGCGATCAACGCCCGGTCCGAGTTCCGCATGGGGGGCACCGGCCGCCCGCTCGTCGATCATATCGAGACCCAGTATCAGGCGCCCTACGGCTATATGGCGCCGCCGCAATATTATGCGATGATGGCGCGGGCCTATATGGACGCCTTCGGGGTCGACGAGCGCCACCTCGGCGCGGTCGCGGTTTCGCAGCGCGCCAACGCCGCCGAAAATCCCCGCGCGATGATGCGCGATCCGATCAGCTTCGAGGATTATCGCGCGTCGCGGATGATCGCGGAGCCGTTCCGCCTGCTCGACTGCTGCCTGGAGACCGACGTCGGCGTCGCGCTGCTCGTCACCACGCCCGAGCGCGCGCGCGACCTGCGCAAGCCGGCGGTGATCGTCGACGCTGCCGCCTGGGGCGGCGGCACGACGCTGCAGAGCGCGAACGCCCCCGACATCACCACCTCCTATGCCGCGCAGATGGCGCCGCGCCTGTTCGGCATGGCCGGGCTGACCCCCGCCGATGTCGACTTCGCCAATCTCTACGACTGCTTCACCTTCTCGGTGCTGATGCAGCTCGAGGATTACGGCTTCTGCGGCAAGGGCGAGGCGGGTGGCTTCGTGCTCGACGGCCATCACCGGATGGGCGGGCGGTTGCCGGTCAACCCGCATGGCGGCTTCCTGTCCGAGGGCTATGCCCATGGCATGAACCATATCGCCGAGGCGGTTCAGCAGCTCCGCGGCGAGGCGGGCGGCCGCCAGGTCGCCGATGCCCGGATCGGCCTCAGCACCGGCGCCCCCGGCTATGTCGGCGGCGTGACGAGCGCGCTTCTGCTCAGGAGGGACGGATGATCGCCAAACCGCTTCCCATGCCCGACAAGGATTCGGCCCCCTATTGGGAAGGGCTGGCGGCGGGCGAGCTTCGCGTGCAGCGCTGCGCGCGCTGCGGCACGCTGCGCTGGCCGGCGCGGGCGATCTGCAACCGCTGCCGCAGCTTCGACGCCGACTGGGTGGCGATGAGCGGGCGCGGCACGATCAAGAGCTGGATCCGCACCCATCAGCGCTTCCACCCGGCCTTCGCCGAGGATCTTCCCTACGTGACCCTGCTCGTCGCGATCGAGGAGCAGGCGGACATCCAGATCGTCGGCGCGCCGGCCGATCCCGCCATCGATCCGGCGATCGGCACACCGGTCCGCGCCGTCTTCAGGGACCCGCAGGAAAGTCCGCCGATCCTGTTCTGGGAGCTCGACGCTTCCTGAGGAAATCGACCGCACCAAAATAAGAAGCGACCACTTGGTTTAATCATGATGCGGGCAACATGATCCGCACGAGGAGGGGATGAGCATGACCGACAGGAAGACAGTCACTTCGCTGCTCTTGGGCATATCCACGATCGCCATGGGCATGGCCGCGCCGGCGGCCGCGCAGACCACGCCTGCGGAAGCGACCGCCACCGCCACCGGCGGCGGCCTCGAGGAGATCATCGTCACGGCCCGCCGCCGCGAAGAGGCGTTGCAGGACACGCCGATCTCGGTGAGCGCGCTGTCGAGCGCCACGCTGGAACGGTCGAACGTCCAGGCGCTCGACGACATCACCCGGCTCATGCCGAACGTGGCGATCCAGGCGCAGTCGGGCTTCCTGGCGGGCAATACCGCCTTCATCCGCGGCATCGGCTCGCAGGAGCCGCTGCTGTCGGTCGACTCGCCGGTCGGCATCTACATCGACGGCGTCTATATCGGCCGCAACAACGCCTCGAACCTCGAACTGGTCGATCTGGAGCGGATCGAGGTGCTGCGCGGTCCGCAGGGTACGCTGTTCGGTCGCAACACCACCGGCGGCGCGATCAGCATGGTGACCAAGAAGCCCGCCGCCGAATTCGGCATCGAACAGAAGATCCAGATCGCCGAATATGACGAATATGCCTCGCGCACGCGGATCGACACCGGGCTGCTCGGCGATTCCGGGGTCAGCGCGACGCTGTCCTATATGCACCGCCAGCGCGACGGCTATCTCAACAACAAATATGCCGATGGCTCGCACAGCCAGGGCGCGCTCAACACCGACGCGATCTGGGCCAAGGTCAACGGCGAATGGGGCAGCTTCTCCGCCGCCTACACCTTCGACTGGACCGACATGCGCGGCGTTCCCGGTGGCTTCCAGACCCGCTTCCTGTCGCCGCTGCTCCAATCCTATTATGCGAACACCACCGGCAATTCGCTGCTCGACGAGGTGCAGCAGGACTATAACAAGAATTTCAGCGTCCGATCGAAGGCGCTGCAGCGGGTCAAGATCATCGGCCATGCGCTGACCCTGCAATATGACGTCAACGACGCCATCACCCTGAAGTCGATCACCGGCCGCCGCACCTACAAGGCGGCGCTCGGCACCGCCTATGCGCCGCCGGGCATCTTCGGGAACACCACGACCGGCATCAAGGAAGTGCAGATCTACTCGGCCGACGCGAAGGACGAGGACGTCAAGCAGTTCTCCGAGGAGTTCCAGCTGCTGGCCAGGTTCGGTGACTTCAGCTGGGTCGGCGGCCTCTATTATTTCAAGGAAGACAGCAAATATTTCAATCCGACGAGCTATTCGTTCGTCCTCTCGCCGACGCTCGCCTCGAACCTGTCCTCCTCGACCATCTTCGACTATCAGGCCAAGTCCTATGCCGCTTTCGGCCAGGGCAGCTGGAAGCCGCAGGCGCTCGACGAGAAGCTCGAGCTGACCCTGGGCGTCCGCTACACCAAGGACAAGAAGGCGGTGCAGCAGACTGCGAGCACGGTCCGCAACGGCAAGGCCAGCTTCGACGACACCTCGGTCAACGCGATCATCAGCTACAAGCCGGTCGACGACGTGATGGTCTATGCCCGCTACGGCACCGGCTATCGTTCGGGCGGGTTCAACACCCGCGCCAGCGCCACCCAGTCCTTCGTGTTCGAGCCCGAAAAGGCCAAGACCTATGAGGCGGGCATCAAGAGCGAATTCCTCGATCGCCACGTCCGGCTGAACGCGGCGGTGTTCCACACCGACTACAAGGACCTCCAGGTCACCCAATATCTCGCCACGGCCGCCGGCGGCGGCGGTTTCACCAACAATGCGTCGGCCAAGTTCCGCGGCTTCGAGGTCGAGATGCAGGCGGTGCCCGTCAACGGCCTGACGCTCGATGCCAGCGTCGGCTATGTCGATCCGAAGTATAACGAGATCTTCTTCATCGTTCCGGCGACGCCGGTGCCCGGCCACACGCCCGGGCCGGGCGAGGTTCCGGGGGGACTCGGCAACTATGCCGACATCAGCAAGTTTCCCTATGTGCCGAACTGGACGGTCCATCTGGGCGGGCAATATCTGAGCGAGGATATCGGCTTCGGCAAGCTGCTGCTCAAGCTCGACTATTCGCACACCAGCAAGCGCTACTTCATGACCAACATCCTGAACGGCCTGAACTTCGCCAATGCGATCGCCGATCCGGGGCAGCACCAGATCGACGCGCGCATCGGCCTCGTCGAGATCCCGGTCGGCGGCAAGACGATGGACCTCAGCATCTTCGCCGAGAACCTGACGAACGAGCACAACATCACCGCCGGCATCGATTTCGGCGCGCTCGGTTTCGCCGGCAACATCTACAACCAGCCGCGCCGGATCGGCGTGGATGCGAAGATCGCGTTCTAGAGCGATCTGCCGGGCGCCGGGCGGTCCGACCGTCCGGCGCCGCCTTCCGGGCCTCGCCGCGGAAGAAGCGGGAGAGATCGATGCAGGACCTGCTCGAACGACTGGCCGTGATCGACGTGGACGCCCATGAAATGGCCCCGTCGCATATGTGGGGTACGATGTTCGGTCCGCACAGCGCCCGCTTCGCCGAGGTCGCAACCGATTTCATACGATCCTTCGGTGCCAACAGCTTCTGGCGCCCCGGCCTCGTCGACGACGCGTCGATCACGGCCGACAGCGTGTGGAACGCCAAGGGACCGGCGGCGCCGGGTGCGTTCGATTTCGATCGTCGGCGCAAGGTGCTCGACACCATGGGCATCGCCCGTCAGCTGATCTTCCCTTCCGCCGCGCTGCTGGCCTTCGGACCGCTGACCGGCAGCAGCCTCGCCAGCCTGGGCCTGCCGATCCCCGCGGGCGAGGAGGGACAACGGATGCTGCGCGGCGTCGTCGCCGAATATAATGACTGGGTGGTGCGGACGACCGCTGCTCCCGGCGGCCGCTTCCGCCCCGCCGCGCTGCTGGCCGCCACCTCGATCGACGAGCTGCTCGAACAGGCGCGCGACCTGGTGACGCGCGGTGCGCGCGCGGTCTGGTTGCCGACGTCGCACCCACCGGGCGGCTTCTCCCCGGCCGCGCCCGAACTCGATCCCTTCTGGGCGCTGATGGCGGCCGGCAACGTCGCCGTGACCCTCCACCTCGGCACCGATTCGGGCTTCCGTTCGACCGATGCCTGGAGCCAGGCGCCGGCCTTCGCGGTCGGCAAGGTCGACAGCGTCGAGATCGCGCTCGAACCCTTCGGCACCACCACGGTGCATATGGGGGCCAGCAACTTCCTGACGGCGATGGTGCTGGGCGGCGTCTTCGAACGCCATCCCGCGCTGCGCTTCGGGATCATCGAGCTCGGTGCCACCTGG
Organism: Sphingomonas sp. Root720; assembly: GCF_001428605.1. Classification (GTDB taxonomy): domain Bacteria; phylum Pseudomonadota; class Alphaproteobacteria; order Sphingomonadales; family Sphingomonadaceae; genus Rhizorhabdus. Next base: position 473,111 of record NZ_LMID01000010.1, on the reverse strand, counting down.
TTCGGCCCGCTTGCCGAGCATCTCGATCTGTGGGTCGAGCATATCTATGCCAAGCGGATGGCGAAGATCCTGTCGATGCCGCCGTCCGCCTATATGGACCGGAACGTCCGGGTCACGCCCTTCTATTTCGAGCCGGTCGACCTCTATTTCCGCCGCTATCCGCAGCTCAGCCACTGCTGGTGCTATTCGAGCGATTATCCGCACGTCGAAGGCGGCATCGACAGCAAGCTCGGCTTCCTGGCCCGGCTCGCGCCGCTCGGCGAGGAGGCGGTCGAAAAATTCTTCGTCGGCAACGGCGCCTGGCTGGTGCTCCGATGACGTCGGCGGGTGCCTCCATTTCTCCAGCGAAAGGACGGACATGATCCTCTCGGGCAAGACGGTTATGATCTCGGGCGTCGGGCCGGGCATGGGCCGCAAGCTCGCCCTGCTCGCCGCCGCGGAGGGCGCGAAGGTGGCGATCGGGTCGCTGCCGTCCGAACAGCCCTTCATCGACGGCGTCGCGGCGGAGGTGAAGGCGGCGGGCGGCGAGTGCATCGCGGTCGGCTGCGATGTCACCGACCCGGCGCAATGCCACGCCTTCGCCGCCGCCACGATCGCGGCGTTCGGCACGATCGACGGCCTCGTCAACAGCGCCTATGTCCATGGCGGCTGGGACCTGTTCGAAGACGCCGACCTCGACGTCTGGCGCCGCGCGTTCGAGGTGACCTTCTGGGGCGCACTCCACATGATCAAGGCGGTGCTGCCCGAGATGAAGCGCCGCCGCAGCGGCGCCGTCGTCAACATCTCGACCCAGGGCACCGTCCGCGCGCTGCCGCGCCAGGGCGACTATGCCTGTGCCAAGGCCGCGCTCAACGCCGCGACCCGCGCCTGCGCGCGCGAGCTGGGCGAATATGGCATCCGTTTCGTCACCACCCGCATGGGCCGGCTGTGGGGCGTCCCCTATCAGGTCGCGATGGCCGAGCGGGCGAAGGACCAGGGCATCAGCCTCGACCAGCTGCTCGACGGCGTCCGCGCGGGCATCGCCCTCGGCGTCATCCCGCCCGACGAGGAATGCGCCAAGGGCATCGTCATGTTCCTGTCGGACTATGCGTCGATGATCACCGGCGCCGGCATCGACATCAACGGCGGGGAGTATATGTCGCCATGACCGCGGCCGCCACCGCCGTCGCCACGGGGAAGAGCCCGCGCGGTCGCCATGCCGGGCTGATCGCGATGCTGTCGTTCGTCGTCATGTTCGAGGGCTTCGACCTCAATCTGACCAGCATCATCCTGCCCTATGCCGCCACGGCCTTCGGGGTAGGACCCGCCGATCTCGGCGCGGCGATGTCGTTCATCGCGCTCGGCGCGATCTGCGCCTATCTCACCCTGCGCCTCGCCGATCGCTTCGGGCGCAAGCCGGTGCTGATCGCCTCGTCGGTCGGCTTTTCCGTCGGTACCCTCCTGACCGCGCTGGCGCCCGGCCTGCTGGGCTTCGCCGCGCTCCAGTTCGTCACCCGGCTGCTGCTCGTGACGCAGGTGGCGAGCGCCTATACGATCGTCAGCGAGACGCTGCCGACGGCGATGCGCGGCAAGGCGAACGGGGTGCTCGGCGCCTGCGCCAGCGTCGGTGCGGCGCTGCCCGCCATGCTGCTGGCGCCGCTGCTCGAAACCGCGCTCGGCTGGCGCGGGCTGTTCCTCGTCGGGGCGATGCCGCTGCTGGTCGTGCCGCTGCTGGTCCGCTTCGTCCGCGAGCCGGCCGTCTTCGTGGCCGAGCGGGCCGCACGCGAGGGCCGGGGGCCGGGGCCGGCTGCCGAGCTGCGTCGCCTGCTCCGGCCCGATCTGCGCCGGCGCTTCGCGGGGATGAGCCTGCTATGGTTCGCGCTCAATTTCTTCGCCGGCGCCGCGACCTATTTCTTCACCTATCACGTCCTGAACGAGCGGGGCTGGGTTGCGCGCGACATCGCTCTGATCGCCCCCTTCGGTCTTGCGGCGGCGGCGGGCGGCTATCTGCTCGCGGGCTTCTGCATGGACCGGATCGGCCGCCGCACGACGGCGCTCGGCTTCGTCGCCCTGTGCGCGCTGTCGGCGGGGCTGATCTACGGCGCGCCCGGTTGGTGGCCGGTCGCCGCGGGCTGGGTGCTGATGCAGGGGGCGATGGGCCTGTGGATCGTCGGCTTCACGATCAATGCCGAGCTGTTCCCGACCGCGATCCGCGCCACCGCCAATGGCTGGTGCCACAATCTGATCGGCCGCTGGGGCCTGGTGGCGGCGCCGCTGCTGGTCGGGCAGGTCGCCCGGATCACGGGCTCGACGGGGACGGCCTGCCTGTCGCTGTCGATGGTCGTGCTGGTCGGCATCCCGGCGGTGCTGATGCTACCCGAAACGCGCGGCGACCGATGAGGGCGGGTCGATCAGCTACTCTGCGTCATTTCAGCGAAAGCGGGACCCATGTTCATCATCGTCATGCCAGCGCAGGCTGGCATCTCGTGAGATAAAGGGAGCCGCACCTCTCCCGAGATGCCAGCCTGCGCTGGCATGACGGAACGGGGGAGGGGCCTAGCAACTCACTCGAACAATGTGATCTCGTTCTCGGGCACGCCGTCCTTGCCGAATAGCCGCCAGCCGGTGATCGTCAGCCCATAGCCGGGCAGCGCCGCCGGGTTGGGGCGGGCCGAGGTGATCGGCACCATGTTGCGCACGCCGAGGTCGATCAGGATCTGCGCGCCGATGCCATAGTCACGCAATGCGCGAGTCTGGCAGGTGTGGGCGTCCTCGGGGCCGAGCTGGCGCAGCAGCCAGTCGGGATCCCAGTCCTTGAGCAGCACGATCACGCCGGGGCCGTCCTCGCCGGCGATCGTCTTCATCACATTACCGAGATAGCTGTGGCGATCCCCGCTCATGCCCAGCACGTCGGGCCCGAACTCCAGTCGGTGCATGCGCACCGTCACCGGCGTCTCGGCGTCGATCTCGCCCTTAGCCAAGGCGATGTGCAGGCTGTTGTCGAGCCGGTTGCGATAGGCGATCAGCCGGAAGCGGCCGTGGACCGTGTCGAAGTCGCGCTCCAGCTCGCGCACGACGTGGCGCTCGGTGCGGCGGCGATAGGCGATCAGGTCGGCGATCGTGCCGATCTTCAGCCGGTGGCGGGCGGCGAAGGTCAACAGGTCGGGCAGGCGCGCCATCGTGCCGTCGTCGTTCATGATCTCGCAGATCACCGCGGCGGGGCGGAGACCGGCGAGGCGGGCGATGTCGATCGAGGCCTCGGTGTGCCCGGCGCGGACGAGCACGCCGCCGTCGCGCGCCGCGAGCGGGAAGACATGGCCCGGCGAGACGATGTCGGCGGCGCCGCGCTCCGGATCGGAGGCGACCTGGATCGTGCGGGCGCGGTCGTGCGCCGAGATGCCGGTGGTGATTCCCTCGCGCGCCTCGATCGACACGGTGAAGGCGGTGCCGTGCTGGGTGCGGTTGTCCTGCGCCATCGGGGGCAGCCGCAGCGCGGCGATCCGGTCGGCGGTCAGGGTGAGGCAGATCAGCCCGCGCCCGTACAGCGCCATGAAGTTGACCGCCTCGGGAGTCGCGAACTCGGCGGGAATGATCAGGTCGCCCTCATTCTCCCGATCCTCCGAATCGACCAGGATGAAGGGGCGACCGGCGCGGGCCTCGGCGATGATCTCCTCGATCGGTGAGATGTCGGCGCTGTCTTCGACAAGCTTCGGGGCGGCCATGTTCAGAACCTTTCCTCTCGATTTTCTCTACCCTGATTAATACCAAGCGATCGCTTGATCAATATGCTTGAACTACGCAATAGGATCGGCTTAGCTGGCCAGATGCGAATGCAAGCGACCGCTCAGGAAGGCGGAGCGACAGAGGAGGGAATGGGTGTCCGGACTGGATCTTTCGGCGATGCTCGACGAACATGGCCGACGCTGGCGCGACCGCCCGGCGGTGCTCGAGATGGAGAGCGGCCGGCGGTTCGACTATGCCGCTTTCGCCGGGCGGGTGCGCCGCCTTGCGGGCTGGATGGAATCGGTCGGGCTGAAGCAGGGCGACCGGGTGGTCTGGCTCGGCCAGAACGCGCCCTGTGTGCTCGAGTTGCTGGTCGCCGCCGGTCGGCTCGGCGCGGTGCTGGCGATCCTCAACTGGCGCCAGTCCGAGGACGAGCTGCGCTTCGTCCTCCACGATCTCGATCCGCAGATCATCGTGTGGCAGCCCGACAGCTTGCCCGACTCGCTGCGCGCCGAATGGAAGGACCGCAGCTGCGTCTGGCTGTGCCAGGACTCGCTCGATTCGACGTGCGACTATGAAAGCGCGATCGCCGGTGCGCCCGAGGCCGCCGCCGTCGCCATGCCCTCCGACGCGGCACAGCTGCTGCTCTACACGGCGGCCTTTTCGGGCCGCCCCGCGGCAGCGATCCTGACCCGCCAGGCGCTGGTCCTGCAGGCGATCCAATATGCCGCGCTGCGTGGCTGGAACAACCGCACCACCTATCTCAGCGCGACGCCGCTCTTCCATGTCGCGACCCTGCTCGACTGCCTCGCGACCTTCGTTGTCGGCGGGCACAACCTGTTCGTGCGGCATGCCGATCCGGCCGCGATGTGCGCGATCATTGCCGCCGAGAAGGTCAGCGACACCTTCATCCTGCCGCCGACGATGGAGAAGATCCTCGAACTCGATGCGTCGGCGCGGAACGGCCTCGGCTCGCTGCGGTCGATGCCCTACAAGCCCGAATGGAATGCGCTGGTCACGATCGACGACAGCCTGTGGGGCAAGCGCCCCTATGGCTATGGCCAGACCGAGACGATGGGCTATGCGACCTTCAGCGCGCTGGGCGATCCCGGCAAGGGCGGGATGGGGCGGCCGTCGCCGCTGGTCCGCATGGCGATCCTCGACGAGGAGGGGGGCGAGCTTCCCGACGGCGAGGTGGGCGAGATCGGGATGAAGGGCTGGACGGTCAGCCCCGGCTACTGGCGCCGGCCCGAGATCAACGTGCAGCGCTACACCGCCGACGGCTGGCGCCGCACCAACGATCTCGGCCGCCGCGAAAGCGACGGGACGCTGAGCTTCATCGGGCCGAAGGGGCGGCTGATCAAATCGGCGGCGGAGAACATCTATCCGGCCGAGGTCGAGCGCTGCATCGCCCAGATCGACGGCGTCGCCGAGGTGGCGGTGATCGGTACCCCCGACCCGGTCTGGATGCAGAGCGTCCGCGCGATCGTCGTGCCCAAGCCCGGCGCGACGATCGACGAGGCGGCGGTCATCGACCATTGCCGCAAGGCGATCGCCTCCTACAAGAAGCCGCGCAGCGTGGTCTTCGCCGACACGCTGCCGCGCACCGGCGCCGCGATCGACTATGCGGCGCTCGACCGGCTCTATGAAGGCGGCGGCTACCCCGCCGGCTGATCAGGCGGTCGGCACCCCGGTAATGCGGATGCCCGCGCCGGGCACCTTGTAGCGCCGGTTGAGCGCGATGAGCACCGAAGTCAGTCCCTCGGCGACCACCGAATTGGCGAGCACCCCGGCGTTCCACGCCCGCAGGCCGATCTCCTCGGCCAGCGCGACGACGCGGTCGGCGGCGGCCGGGTCGTCGGCGCAGACCAGCACGTCGCACTCGATCGCCTCGTCGAGGTTGGTGAGATGGTGCGCCGAGATGTTCTGGAAGGCGGAGACGACCTTCACCTCTTCGCCGAGGAGGTGCTGGACCGCCTCGACCGCCGATCCGCCTTCGGGCAGCTGGACGCGGCTGACCTTGGGCGGGACGAGCGGCACGGTGACGTCGATCAGGATCTTGCCGGCGAGACCGCCGCGCACGGCCTCGACCGTGTCGCGCTGCGCGGCATAGGGCACGGCGAGCACGACGATCTCTGCCGCGGCTGCGGCGGCGACATTGTCGGCACCGCTCACCCGGTCGCCGCCCAGGGTCGCGTTCATCGCGGCGGCGGTTTCGCGCGCGCGTTCGGCCGACCGTCCGCCGATGATCACCGCGTGCCCGCGATGCGCCCAGCGCAACGCCAGCCCGCCGCCTTCCTTGCCGGTACCGCCCAACACCGCGATCGTCGCTTTGGTCTCATCGGCCATCGTTCAGGCTCTCCATCTCGTTCTTCCGCGTGGCGCGCCGCTTGATCGGCGGCGTCAGGATCATCGGGGTCAGGGCGGCGGCGTTCCGGCCGCGCCGTCGGACGATATCGGCTACGTCGCCGTAGAGCGTGGTCCTCTGGCGCGGCGTCCGGCCGATCGAGCGGATCAGCGCGTCCATCGCCTCGGGCGGCATTTCCTGCCCATGCCGGGTTCCGGCGGCGCGCGAGATGCTCTCGTTCATCAAGGTGCCGCCCAGGTCGTTCGCGCCGGCCCGAAGGCAGGCGGCGACGCCGGCCGGCCCCAGCTTGACCCAGCTCGCCTGGATGCTGGTGACCAGCGGGTGGAGCGCTAGCCGCGCCACCGCGTGCATCAGCCGCACCTCGCGGAAGGTCGGCCCGCGCCTGGCCTGGCCGCGCAGCGCCATCGGCGCCTCCATCGGCACGAAGGGCAGCGGGACGAACTCGGTGAAGCCGCCGGTCCGCGCCTGGAGCGCGCGGATGCGGAGCAGGTGACGGGCCCAGTGGCGCGGGGCGTCGACATGACCGAACATGATCGTCGCCGTGGTGCGGAAGCCGGTGTCGTGGGCGGCGCCGACCACCTCGATCCACTCGTCGCTGGTCAGCTTGTCGGGACAGATCTGCGCGCGGACCTCGTCGTCGAGGATCTCGGCGGCGGTACCGGGCAGCGTGTCGAGCCCGGCGGCCTTCAACCGGGCAAGGAAATCGGTGACCGGCAGGCCCAGCGTCGCCGCGCCCTGCGCGACTTCGAGCGGGGAGAAGGCGTGGATGTGCACGTCGGGCACCGCCGTCCGGACCGCGTGGGCGAGGTCGAGATAGGTGTCGCCGGTATAATGGGGATGGATGCCGCCCTGCAGGCAGACCTCGGTGCCGCCGCGCGCCCAGGCCTCGCGGGCGCGGCGGATCACTTCCTCGCGGTCGAGGTCATAGGGGCGGCCGCGCAGCGCCTCTGCCTTGTCGCCCTTGGAAAAGGCGCAGAAGCCGCATTTGTATAGACATATGTTGGTGTAGTTGATGTTGCGGTTGACGACATAGGTCACGGTGTCGCCGTTGACCTGCCGCCGCAGCGCGTCGGCGGCCGCGCAGACATGGTCGAGGTCGGCGTCGCGCGCCGCGAACAGGCGGACGATATGGTCCTCGCCGATCGCCTCGCCCGCCATCGCCCGCGCGGTGATCGCCGCGATGTCCGGATCGACGGAACGCAGCAGGACCGGCTCAGGCGCACGGTCGGGGAGCGGCAGGCCGGGCGACCAGCGGTCGGCGCGCGCGAAACCTGACGCGTCGGCGGCGGCGAGCAGCGGGCCGGCCATCGCCGGGTCCTGCCAGCGCGCGATGCCCTGCGACCCCCAGCCCGGATAGGCGGGCAGCCGTGCGACGAGGATGCGGCCCCACTCGGCGGTTGCGGCACGCAGCCGATCGACCTCGGGCCACGGTGCCTCGGGATTCACATGGTCGGGGGTGACGGGGGAGATGCCGCCCCAATCGTTGATGCCGGCGTCGATCAGGCGGGGAAAGTCCCCAGCCGACAGGTTCGGCGGCGCCTGGATGTTCATCGCCGGGCCGAGCAGGATGCGCGCCGCCGCAATCGTCCAGAGCAGATCGTCCATGTCGGGCTCGGGCGCTTCCGCCATCGCCGTCCGCGGCTTGGCCCGGAAATTCTGGACGATCACTTCCTGGATATGGCCGTGGCGCCGGTGCAGGTCGCGGATCGCCAGCAGCGCGTCGATCCGCTCGGCGCGGGTCTCGCCGATGCCGATCAAGATGCCGGTTGTGAAGGGAATGGCGAGCTCGCCCGCGATACGGATCGTCTCCAGCCGGGCGGCGGGCATCTTGTCGGGCGATCGGTAATGCGGGCCGCCCTTCGCGCAGAGCCGCTCCGACACCGATTCGAGCATCAGCCCCATGCTGGCCGCGACGGGGCGCAGCGCCGCCAGTTCGGCGCGGTTCATCACCCCGGCGTTGACATGGGGGAGGAGGCCGGTCTCGTCGCGCACGGCCGCGCACATTTCGGCGAGATAGGACAGGGTGGTGGCGTGGCCGAGGCCGGCCAGTGCGTCGCGCGCCGCCGCGAAGCGCAGTTCGGGCTTGTCGCCGAGGGTGAACAGCGCCTCGGTGCAGCCGGCCGCCAAGCCGGCCCGGGCGATCTCCAGCACCGCCGCGCGGTCCAGATAGGGCGCTTCCCCCCGGCGAGGCGGCTGCGAGAAGGTACAATAATGGCAGAGGTTGCGGCAGAGCTGGGTCAGGGGCACGAAGACCTTGGGCGACCAGCTCTGCACCCGCCCATGCCCCGCGTCGCGCAGCCGCGCCGCCACGGGCAGAAGTTCATCGGTCCGGCCCGCGAGCAGCGCCGATCGCAACGCGTCGTCGCTCAGCCCCGTATAGGGATCAGCGCTGTCGGGCGTCGGGGAAATACCGCTCTCCATAGTTTATCAAGCAAGCGCTTGTTGAACTTCAATGCAAGCCGCATTATCCCAAGTCAAGCGGGGCATGTCCGGCCAACGGCCGGACCCGGGGGAGAGGGCAGCGGCCATGAAGATATTGGTCATCGGCGGATCGGGCATGATCGGCGGCGACATCGCGATACACCTTGCCGATCAGGGGCATGAAGTGACGATCGGATCGCGCAAGGCCCCCCTCGCGGCGACCCCGATGGCGAAGATGCCTTTCCTCGCCGGCGACTATGTCGCGGGCGGCTATGCGACAGACGACCTCGCCGGTTTCGAGGCGATGGTCTTCGCCGCCGGGCAGGACACCCGCCATGTCGGCAAGGACGACGACGCGGCCGCGTATTGGCAGCGGACCAATGCCGTGCTGGTGCCGCAGCTGTTCGAGCGGGCGCGCGACGCGGGCGTGGGCTGCGCGGTCAATATCGGCAGCTTCTACCCGCAGGCGGCACCGCGCCTGCTCGAGGGCAATGCCTATATCCGCTCGCGCCTGGCGTCGGACGAGGGCGTGCGGGCACTGGCCCGACCGGGCTTCCGCGTCATATCGCTCAATCCGCCCTATATGCTGGGTGCGGTCCCCGGCCTCGATCCGCGCGGCTTCGAGAAGGTCGCCGCCTATGCCGACGGCAGATTGCCCGACATTCCCGTCTATGCCCCGCCGGGCGGCGTCAACTTCATGTCGATCCGCTCGCTCGCCGAGGCGACGGCGGGGGCGATCGAGCGCGGGGAAGCGGGCAAGGCCTATCTCGTCGGTGACGAGAACCTGACCTTCCGGGACTATTTCGAGCTCTATTTCCGGGCCTGCGGAAAGGACGTCGAAATACCCGTCATCGACAAGCCGCATCCGCTGATCGGCAGCTTCGCCGGCCATGGCGGCGAGATATATTTCGACCCCGATCCGGCCGAGACCGCGCAGCTCGGCTATCGCCGCAACGACATCGCCACCGCGGTGCAGGAGATCGTCGCGCTTTATCGCAGCCGGGGATGAGCGACATGGACGCCGAAGTCCGCCGCCTGCTCGACGAACGGGCGATCCGCCGCGCGGCGACCCTCTACGCGATCGGCGCCGACCGCCGCGATCCGGCGATCTGGACGGATATCATGGCCGAGGACATGGTGCTGATCACGCCCCGCGGCAGGATCGACGGGCGCGACCGGGTGCTGGCCGCGCTGCCCAAGCTGGCGGCGGCCTTCACCGCCACCCAGCATCATGTGACCAACCAGCTCCACATGATCGACGGCGACGGCGCGACCGGCGAGACCTATTGCGTAGCCGACCATATGACGCAGGCCGCCGACGGCAGCCGTTCGATCCTGCGCTGGGCGATCCGCTACCAGGACGAATTGCGCCGGACCGGCGACCGCTGGCGCTTCACCCGCCGCGAACTGATTCTCGACTGGGAGGAGCGGCGGAGCGCCTGAGACTGGCGGAAGGGCTTTCGCCGAGGGCGCGAAGCTCCCCCCGATATTCCTCCTGGAAGCGACCGTGCGGAGCGTGCATTTGTGAACAAAACAGCGAATAGCGCGTTCAATGCGGCAGCGGAGGATGACAAAAGAAGATCTCCCCCGCTTCTGCTAGGTACTGATTGGGGGCCATATTCGTGCAAGGCCATGGGGAACGTTCCGGTCGCAATGGCGAGGTGATCGGAAGTATGGCGGCGGCCAACCACGAGGCGGTGATCCTGCGATGGACGTCGCGGCCGCCGCTCTTCGCCTATTCGCTGGCCCTTGTCGTGTCTGTCACGGCCGTAGCGCTCCGGATATCGCTCGATGGCCTTGGCACGGATATCGTTCCCTTTGCTCTGTTCTACCCTGCGGTATTGATCGCTGCCGTGCTGGGCGGCATCGGCCCGGGTATCTTTTCGCTCGCGCTGACCGGCGGCGCGGTGGCGTTTTTCTGGCTTCCGCCCCGCTACAGCCTTTATTTCACTGACGGGAGCGTTCTTAATCTGTTTCTGTACGCCTCGAGCGCCGGATCGGTCATCGCCGTAGCGTGTATGCTACGCCGCAGCCTGCGCCGGACCGCAACCGTGGCCGCGTCGTTGCTCGACAGCAGCACGCGCCTAAAGGAACTCACGGCCGAACTCGAGGCACGGGTTTCCACCGCGGTAGCTGAACGTGAAGAAGCTCTGCAACAATTGCACGAGACCATGAAAGCGGAGACGATCGGCCAATTGACCGGCGGGATCGCACACGACTTCAACAATTTGCTTACGCCGATCATTGGTTCGCTGGATGTCATCCGCAGTCGGCCGATGCCTGCCGAGCGCATTCAAAAAATGGCGGAAGGAGCGCTCGAGGCTGCCGAAAAAGCGCGAACGCTCGTCAGTCGACTCCTTGCCTTTGGACGCCGACAACTGCTGCAGCCGCGCGCTGTCGACGCGATCGCTCTCTTGAACGGTCTTTCCGACCTTATCCAGCGGTCGATCGGCCCCTCCACGCGACTGGTCATGGACCTGCCGCCGGAACTGCCGGCCATACGGGTGGACCCCAACCAGCTCGAGCTGGCCTTGCTCAATCTGGCCGTCAATGCCCGCGACGCCATGCTATCCGGAGGAACGCTAACGATCTCGGCTCAGACCGAGTTCTGTGAAGAGAATCCGCAACTGGCGCCACGCGTCCGTATTTCCGTGGTCGATACCGGTCATGGGATGGACGCGGAGACGCTTCGACGCGCCGTCGAGCCATTCTTCACAACGAAGACCGGCGAGCGTGGTACCGGGCTCGGCCTCTCCATGGTGGACGGGTTGGCTGCACAGTCGGGCGGCAGCCTGCTTCTGTCCAGCTCGGTGGGGATCGGAACAAGGGCGGAGCTGTGGTTTCCGTCCACGACCGAAGCGGTCACCGTTCGAGCGGAGGAAAACAGACCCGCATATTCGCAAGCGCCGAGTTTGCGGATCCTGCTGGTCGATGACGAGCCACTCGTTCGGACAGGGTTGGCCGATATGATGCGCGAGGCGGGCAATGAGGTCGTCGAAGTGGAAAGTGCCCGCGAGGCGCTGTCGCTTATCGAGGATTGCGGGAGTTTCGACCTGGTTCTGACCGACCATTTGATGCCTGGTATGACCGGGGTCGCAATGGCGCAGAAGTTGCGGGTCAGCCATCCGCAACTTCCGATAATAGTGATCAGTGGTTATATGGGCTTGGATGAAGATGTCCCGGCGGAGATCGTCGTCTTGCGCAAGCCGATCCGGCAGCGCGAACTGATTGCTGCGATCAACGAAGCGCGAGGCGCTTCCGACAAAGTCATCCAACTCAGATCTGCCTAGGTGGACCGATCCCTATATGATCGCGCTAAGCAGCGTTGGCCCGGGGGGGGATAGAAATCGCCCGGTTGCTCGGGCCGACGACGCATGCCGCATCTTGTGGCGCGCGCGACAAGGGTGGTCGTCGTTTCGTCACGCAGGGAGTGCCCCGAAGGGGCGATGCGATCACGGCGTTCGACGAGGAACTCTCCCCGGCCTGAGGAGAGGCGCAGCGATGGCGCCACAAGGCCGATCCGCGCCGCGGTCGTCACATATTATGCTTTTCCTCACGCGATCGTAGCACGGGGCGCCCCACATCCTCATAGGCCCGCGCCGCCTCGTCGATGATACCGCGATGGCGGGCCGGCTCGCGCCGATCGACGTCGATCCGCTGCGCGCGCAGCCACAGAAATCCAAGCACCGCTGCGGCGCCAAGAATCGAAATGAGTATGGATTGCATGCGTACTCCTATGGGGTCGGGGCCAGCGCCGATGGAGCGGTTCGCGCCGCGCGACCGACCGTCGTCGTACATCGGCTTCGCGAGGTCGGGATCGGGCGTCCCTGCCGGCGCCAGCACAGCTGTGCGAGATCAAGGGCCGAGCGGCGCGAGCCTTGGCTCCACGCCTTGCGAGCCGGACAGGCTCGCGATGCTCCATCGGGCGTGCCGATGATGTTGAATTATATCGCATTACGATATGATTTTCAAGGCCGTATCGCTGTGCGCTGGCGCCGGTCATACGACGTGCCAGGCGATGGAGGTCGGTGGCCTATATGGATCGGCTTCGGGAGCGTTTTCTCCGCCGCCGCTTCCGTAGGTCCGGTGGTCATCGGACAGGACTGTCGCTAAAGCCGTCCGCGGCCGGGCACGACCCGATCACCGGATCCTCATCGGAGCATTGCGTGAATATCGTCAGCACCATCCGTCAGCGTCCAATCTCTGCGATGCGACAGTTTCTGCGTACCGAGGCGGCCGGCGGAATCTGTCTCATCGTCGCGGCTTTGCTGGCGATGGTGGTCGCCAATTCGATCTTGGCGGACAGTTATTTCGACCTGTTGCACGCGAAGGTCGGACCCATGTCGGTGCTCCACTGGATCAACGACGGGTTGATGGCGCTATTCTTCCTGCTGGTAGGGCTCGAGATAAAGCGCGAGCTCTCCGACGGCTATCTGCGGAGCTGGGCCGACCGCGCGCTCCCCTCGATCGCTGCCTTGGGCGGCATGGCTCTACCCGCGCTCGTCTACCTGGCGCTGACGGCATCGACTCCCGGACTGGCAAGGGGCTGGGCCATTCCCTCGGCCACCGATATCGCCTTTGCGATCGGCGTGATGGCGCTGCTCGGTGACCGGGTCCCGGCATCGCTCAAGCTCTTTCTCACCACCGTGGCGATCGTCGACGATATGGGTGCGGTGGCCATCATCGCCATCGCCTATACGGCCGAGATCAGCGGCATGGCCTTGCTCGCCGCCCTAATTCTGATGGGGGCGATGTACGCCCTCAATCGGCTCTCGGTCATGCGGCTCTGGCCCTATCTCATACTGGCCGCGCTGCTCTGGTTGGCGGTGTTGTCATCGGGCATCCACGCCACCGTCGCGGGTGTGCTTGCGGCGAGCATGATTCCGATCGATTCCCCAGCTTCGGATCGGTCGCAGCCTTCGCCACTGCATCGGCTCGAGCACGCGTTGCATCCCTGGGTGGCCTTCGGCATCGTCCCCATCTTCGGTTTCGCGAACGCGGGAGTCTCTTTCGCCGGCATCGACCTGCAGCACGTGCTGTCCCCGCTCCCACTCGGCATCGCGGCCGGTCTGTTCGTCGGCAAGCAGACAGGCATCTTCGCCGCCGTGTGGCTGTCAGATCGCCTGTCGATCGCTCCTCGACCGGGCGGAGCAAGCTGGGCGCAGATCTATGGCACGGCGTTGCTGTGCGGTATCGGCTTCACCATGAGCCTGTTTATCGGCGGGCTCGCCTTCACCTCGCCCTTGTTGATGGACGAGGTGAAGATCGGCGTTCTGGGCGGGACGCTATTGTCGGCCGTGGGAGGCTTTGCGGTTCTCCGCTTCGCAGCCCGGGGTTCGCCGGCGTCTCGATGAGACGACAGACCACAAAGGCTTGGTGTCGGCGGAGAACGGGGCGACCTCGGGCCGAAGCGGATTGCGCACGCGCGGTAGAGCGCGACGGTCGCTTATGAATGGTCAGCGAGATCCGGAAGGCCATATGACTCCAGGATGTCGGCAATGCGTGACGCGTTGCGATCCAGGCTCCGCTCGATCTCAAGCTTGAGCGCCGGCTCGTCCTTGCGGACGCCCATCGAAACCTCGTAGACCATTGGCCATTGAGCGTCATCGAGCCAGGGCGTCACCGGTTCGAGCCTGAGCGGCACCCGCGAATGTTTCGCGAACCATCCGGCGAGCGGTCCCCATACCAGGCCGATATCGATCCTGCCGTCGGCAACGGCCTCGACTATAGCCGTCGGCGGATTGGGCTGGCGATAGTCACCGTAGAGCATGAAGCCCGCAACATTGCGCGTCAGGCTGCGCCTCGCCAGAGCATGTGCCGGCGGTGTGTTCATCGCATCGTCGCCGACCAGTTGGACGCCGAGCTTGCGCGAGGCGAGCCGGGGATCATCCAGGGTCAGGCCACTGAGTTTGTCTTGGACGCGCGTGACGAACATGTAGCTAGAGCGATAATAAGGCCGCGTCGTCGCGACCATTTCGACCCCAGCGGCGACGCCGGGCCAGAGGTCGCATTTGGCTTCGCCGAGCGTATTCCGCACATAGCCTCGCCGCTGCGCCCACCAAACATACCGAATATCGCGACCGAGATCCTTCGCCACCAGCTGCACGATCCGATTCTCGAACCCTTCGCCAGCCCGATTGGAGAAGGGTAGATTGTTCGGGTCGGCACAGACCAGTAGTTCCTCGGGAGCACCGATCCGGCACCCGCAGAGCAAAAGGCAGATGAGCACGTATATCTGCTTCATCGCCGCATGGCCTCGACCCCCCACGGCTTTCCACGATAGCGCACGCGATGAGTCACCTGGTTGCTGACCAGGTCGATGACGGTGACCTCGCCCGATAACCCGCTCGCGGCGTAGAGCCGTCTGTCATCGGGGGATAGCGCGAGACCCCAGTTGCGCTCACCCGTGCGAAAATGTCGCACCACCCGCCAGGTCACGGGATCGATCTCGGCAACCTGATCTCCGCGCCCCATCGCGACGAATGCCCGCTTGCCGTCACGGGTGATCTCCATTTCGACCGCTTGCGCGGTCTCCAGATCCGGGAAGGCCGCGACAAGATCGATGACGTGGCGGATATGACGCGTCCGAGGATCGAAGACGGTAATGGTGCCGCGCTGCTCGGACGACACCCACAGCTCGGTGCCGTTCTTGAGAAACAGGACGTCGCGCGGGCGCGAGCCGACGATGACGCTGTCGATCAGCCGTCCGCTGCCGGCATCGATGAAATGGGCGGTACTGGCGGCCTCGGATGTCGCGATGACGAGGCGGCCGTCCGGGCTGACGCCCATTCCCTCGGGCTCGGGACCGACTTTCACCTCATGGGTGATCATACCCGTAGCCACATCGAGAAAGGATACGGCGCTGTGATCCTCATTGGCGATGTACAGGCTGTGTCCGTCAGGGCTGACCACGAAGCGCTCCGGGTCGCTTCCCGAACGGTAGGTGCGAACCAATTTCCGAGAGGCGACGTCCCACGCCTCGATGCGATCGGAATCGCTGGCAGCGACGTACAATGTCCGGCCATCGGGAGATCGTGCCATTCCGCGCGGCCGCTTGCCGGTTACCAGATCGCCCTCTTTTCGCCCCGACGCGCCGTCGAGTACATGGACGATGCTGGCCTCCTCGTCCGAAACGAAAACCACGTCGCTTCCCTTTGGAGCCGGAGCGCAAGATGCCAGAGAGGCGGCGAGAAGCGGCACGCTCCATCGTCTCACGATCCATGGTCCACGGTGCCATCGGGCAGCTTCCAGCCGCCATGACGGTCCGCCTCCATCGGAACGGGCGCGGGGTGCTGCGACGGGGTGGTGCCGTTATTGGCCTGGATCGTCGCGGGAAGCGACATCGAACGAACATAGGCGGCGATCTGCCAGATCTGCTCGTCGACGATCTTCCCGCCCCATGCGGGCATACCGTGGGGGCGGCCCTGGTAGATGCTGGCGTAGATCTGATCGAGCCGCCCGCCGTAGATCCACGTGTCGTCCATCAAGGCCGGCCCGATGCCGCCGCCGCCATTGAAGTGGCAGCCCACGCAGTTGAATTGATTATAAAGGCGCTTGCCGGCAACGACCGCTGCGGCGCTTCCGTAATAGGGCGCCGCGCGGGGATTGATGTCGGACGGCAATTCGCCGCCGGCGGGAATCAGCGAGGACACCGGCACCGGGTCTGGGCCGGTCCCGGGCGGGAGAGGTGTGCGATCGGCCTGCTTCTGGCATCCGGCCAGGAGAAGCAGCAGCGCGACACTAGTGGGGAAGCGCAAAGACATGGAGCGTCCCTCCCGGGGTTGTGCGGTGAACGAGGTCGCTCATCGTGTTGACGAAACCCAGTGCCGAGGAGCCGTCGCGCGGATCGAGGCCGCCCGAGACGACCGCGCCAGCCCATCCGCCGACACCCGATAGCACGGCGACATATTGATGGCCGTCCGGACCCCGATAGCTGATCGGCTGTCCGATGATGCCGCTCGGGAGTTTCCTCTTCCAGACGAGCTTCCCGTTACGGGCGTCGACCGCCTTGAACCAGCCATCCATCGTTCCATAGAAGACCAGATCGCCGCCCGTCGCGACCGTGCCCGACCATAAGGGCAAATCTTCCCGGATTTCCCACGCGGGTCGCCGCATTACCGGGTTCCAGGCGGTAAGTGCGCCCCGGTTCCCGCCGGGCCCGGGCTTCATCTTGACCTCGGCGCCGACATAGGGCGTGCCCGAGATGTAGTTCACCTCGAGGTTCATCCAGTCCATGCAAAGATTTTCGTGCGGAATGTAGATGAGGCCGGTCCGCGGGCTGAAGGCGCTCGGATTCCAGTCCTTCGCGCCGCTCGCCGTCGGGCAGATGTTGCGGACCACCTGACCCAGCCTGGTTTCCTTCGCTGGGTTGATGATCAGGCGACCCGTCTTCAGGTCGACACCCTTCGAACTGTTGACGGGGCCGAACGGGTCGGCCGACAGGACCTGGCCGGTCCGCCGATCGATCACGTAGACATAGCCGTTGCGTTCGGGACGTACGAGCACCTGGCGCATGCGGCCGCCGAACGGCATGTCGAGCAGGATCTGTTCGTTGATCCCGTCATAATCATGCTCGTCGTGGGGCGAGAGCTGGTAGAACCACTTGGCGCGCCCGGTGACGATATCGCGGGCGAAGATGCCGGCCGTCCACTTATTGTCGCCTGGCCGCTGCAGCGCATTCCACGGGCCGGGATTGCCCGTTCCGTAGAAGATCGTCTGGGTCGTCGGATCATAGGCGATCCATCCCCACATTGTGCCGCCGCCGATCCTCCAGGCATCGGCGGGCCAAGTCTTGACGCCAAGGTCGTGACCGCGGTCCTGCTTGTAGAATGGCCTGAAGCCTTCATCGATCAGCACGTCCTTGTCGGGCCCGGTGTGGTAGGCGCGCCAGGCGGTCTTGCCGCTCTGAAGATCCAGCGCGGTCAGCCAGCCCCGCACGCCGAACTCGCCGCCCGAATCCCCGACGAGGACCTTGCCGCCGGCAATGAGGGGGGCCATCGTGATCGTCTCGCCCTTGTTGATGTCGCCAAGCTGGGCTTTCCACACCGGCTTGCCGGTTCTCGCATCGAGCGCGATCGTCTGATCGTCGAGCGTGTTGAAGACGATCTTGCCATCCGCATAGGCCGCCCCACGATTGACCACGTCGCAGCAGGCGACGCCGGCCGCCGCCGGCAAGGGCTTTGGCGCATATTTCCATTTCAGCGCGCCATTGTTGGCAAGATCGAGCGCATAGACATAATTGGGAAAGGCGCTGACCACGTACATGGTCGTACCGACGACAAGAGGAGCGGCTTCCTGGCCCTTGTCGACCCCGAGCGAGAAGCTGAAGACCTCCTGCAAACGGGCAGCGTTCGCGGGGGTGATCTCGGCCAAGGCCGTGTAGCGCGTCGCTGCATGGTTCTTGGCGGGCATCAACCACTGCCCATCGTCTTGCGGGGCTGCCGCCAGGGGCGCTCGCGTGCGCCCAGCCTCGGGCGTCGGCGCGGCAAGTGCATGGCCGATCTGCTCCGGCGTAAACACCTCGCCCGACGGCACGGGATCCGGGACAGGAGGTTTGGCGCCCTCGCGTTCGGGGTACAGCGCTACGGTTGCGGCCGCGATCGGCAGTGCGATGGCGAGCGTAGCGAGGAGCAGCGGCTTTTTCTTCATCGTTCAATCCAAGGTGGCGAGATAATCGGCAATGGCGCGGCCTTCGGCTGCGCTGAGGCCGGTCTCGGGCATGGCATTGCCCGGCAGCATCGCTTGCGGGTGCGTGACCCAGCGCGCGAGCGTGTCGCGGCCGTTGCGGAAATGGCCAGCGATGATCTGCTGACTGGCGATCCCGGACAGCGACGGGCCCACCCGCCCGGTCGCGGAGGCAACGCCCGGTACCTGATGGCAGGCCCCGCATCGGCCGGCGATCAGGGCTTTCGCCTGGGCATGCGGGTCGCCGCCCGCACAAGCCCCGAGCGCGAGCAGCGAAATCACGATCAGCCAGCGCATCGCGGCACCAGCAGGAAGGCGATGAAGGTGAGGGCCGTAGCGATAGCGGAGCCATATCCCAGGATCACGGCCCATAAGGCGATGAAGCGGGTGCGGCCATGTCCTATCTCGGCGAGCTCAATATGATCGCCCTGCTCCTCATGGGCAACGCGTCGGAGCATCTGCTGTGCCAACCATCCTGTGGCGAAGGCCACCGCAATGCACAGGATCATTATGACGAGCGTGATGCCCGAAGAGCCGTTCGTGCTCCCGATCGGCGCCCATAGACGGTCGCTATGGGGAAAGCAGGGCCAACTGCTCAAGGCCACGCCGACATTGAGTTGTGCGAACCACGCGAGCGGTCCGCCGAAGATCAGCGCGAATGCCTTCCAACCCGGGAGCTTTCCGCCCTGTGGCGCCGGATGATGGCTGAGACCGGGGGATGGCTCGATCATCGCCCGAATCCTAGATAGGGCGTCAGATAATAGGTCGTGAAGACGAACAGCCAAACGGCATCGACGAAATGCCAATAGAGGATGCCGCTCGATACCGGGATCCATCGCCTGGCCGAGAAGAAGCCTGCGATTGTCCAGCCGAGCAAGATTGCGAGAATGACGAGGCCGATGACCACGTGCGCGAAGTGAAAGCCCGTCGTCACGAAGTAGAGCGAAGCGTAGCTGGATGCTCCTATGCCATAGGTCTTTTCCGACCACTCATAGATCTGCACCGCCGCGAAGATGCAGCCGAGCAAGAACGCCGCTCCGAGGCCGACGCATGCCTGGCGCCGATCTTCTTTCTCGACGCCTTTCTCGGCCCACCAGGCCGCTCCGCTGGACGCGATCAAGACAAGCGTGTTCGGAAGCGAGGGTAACAGCTTGGGTGTGGGGTCGAGCAGCCAGGGAGGCGCTGCCGTCGCGCCGATGTAGAAATAGGAAAAAAGCAGGTAGACGAAAAGCGCCGCCTCACTGGCGATCAACGCGGTCACGCCCCACCAGCCCAGGCCGGCACGGCCGATAGGCCCGACCGGCAGGTTTTTCGGAGCGGCGCAGGCCACCTCAGCCATGAGCTGCCTCCGCCGAAGATGCGCGTTCGAGCAGGCTGCGCCGCGGCCAGAGCCACACCAGGAGTGCGCCGGCGACGATCAGAGCGGCAGGCGCGCTCAGCCAGAGCGATTTCAGAAGCAGCCCGAAGAACAGCAGCAAAATGCCCGTCGCCAAGGTGAACGGCGCGTAGCTGTCTTCCGGCATTTTGACGATGCGTTCGGGTTCCGCATCCATCGGACTCGTCGTCAGCGTCTCCTTGCCCTGGTCCAGCGTCATGCCGCGGCGGAGCGAGCTGCGGGCGCGTTCTTCATCAAGCGCCTCCTCCCAAAGCGGGTGGCGCGAAGCGATCGTCGGGATGACGGCGAAATTATACGGTGGAGGCGGAGATTTCGTCGACCATTCGAGGGTGGGGCCGCCCCATGGGTCGGCGTCTGCGGCGGCTCCCGAGCGCAGGCTGCGGGCGACATTGATGAAGAACAGCAATATGCCGACGGCGAAGACGAAGCTCCCGATCGAGGTAACGAGATTGAGCAGGTCCCAGCCCATATGCTCGGGATAGGTGTATATGCGCCGCGGCATGCCGAGCATGCCCGTCAGGTGCATCGGCAGGAAGGCCAGATTGAACCCGCCGAACATCGTCCAGAAGCTCCAGCGGCCGAGCCGTTCATCGAGGAGCCGTCCGGTCATCTTGGGCAGCCAGAAGTAGGTGGCTCCGACAACGGGAAACACGTTGATCCCGATCAATGTGTAATGGAGGTGCGCCACGACGAAATAGGTGTCGGTCAGCTGGAGATCCACCGGGACGCTTGCCGTCATGATGCCCGACACGCCGCCGATCACGAACAGCAGGATCGTCGAGGCGAAGAACAGGAAGGCGGTCTTGATGACGGGCCGTCCCAGCCAGATCGTGGCAGTCCATGCTGCCAAGGTGATCATTGACGGGAAGGTGATCGCGAAGGAGGCGCCCGAGAAGAAGGAGAGGCTGAGCGCCGGGAGGCCGGTGGCGAACATATGGTGTACCCAGACGCCGAAACCCAGGATCATCGTCGCGACGGTACCGAGGGCAACGAGCGAATAGCCGACCAGCGGACGCCGGCAGAAGACGGGTAACCCATCAGAGACCATTCCCATGGCCGGAAGAACGACCGCGTAAACCCAGGGGTGGCCGAACATCCAGAACAGATGCTGCCACAGCAGTGGCTGGCCACCGCCAGCGGGCGTGAAGAAGCGGGTGCCGAATTGGCGATCAAGCCAGAGCAGGAAGAAGGCGAGGCTGACCGCCGGAACGACGGCGAGATTGGCGACGCTCGCGGTCAGCGTGCCCCAGACCATGATCGGGATGCGATTGATCGACATGCCGGGGGCTCGCATCTTGAATGCGGTGACGATGAAGTTGGCGGCTCCGACACTCGTCGAGATGCCGAGCAGGATCATTCCGAGCGCATAAAAGTCCTGATTCAGGCCGGGATTATAGTCGGCGAGCGCATAGGGCACATAGTTGAACCAACCGTCATTGGGGCCGGCGCCCACCATGAACCCTGCGTAGAGGAAGATCGCCGCGGCGAGATATACCCAGTAGCTGAGCGCATTCAGGCGCGGGAAGGCCATGTCGCGGCTCCCCAGCAGCAGCGGCCATAGATAATTCGAGAAGCCGGACAGGACCGGTGACGCGTAGAGGAAGATCATCGTCATCCCATGCGTCGAGAAAAGCTGATTATATTGTTCGGGGG
Organism: Sphingomonas sp. Root720; assembly: GCF_001428605.1. Taxonomy (GTDB): domain Bacteria; phylum Pseudomonadota; class Alphaproteobacteria; order Sphingomonadales; family Sphingomonadaceae; genus Rhizorhabdus. Next base: position 451,887 of record NZ_LMID01000010.1, on the reverse strand, counting down.
AAAGCAGGTGGCGATCGGGGCCGATGAGCTGCAACCTGAGGACGAGTGCTTCCACGCCTCCGACGGCGAGGAGGAGGAATGCGGTCACGATATAGCGGAGACCGATTTCCTTATGATCGACGGTTGAGAGAAAACCGCGCCATCCGGGCTTGGTTTCCCATATGGCATGAAGCCTGGCGCGCAGCAGTGGCGTATCGTCGCCAATTTCGGGCGTGCGGACGGCGGCGCTCACCGGAGCGTCTCCACATAGGCCAGCACGTCGTTGAGCTCTGCTCCGGAGAGATGCTGATCGGGCATCAGCGTGCCGGGCTTCAGGCTTTGCGGCGCTTCGATCCATCCGGCGAGCGCGCCACGGTTGTTGGGCAGCATGGCGGCTGCGATCGTTGCGCGGCTCATGAGATGGGTGAGGTCAGGTGCGCTGTGCGAATGGGCTTGCGACCCACGGACCGTATGGCAGAGGCCGCAACGGAACTCGAACAAGGCAAGGCCCCGCTTTTGAGCGGCGGTCGCCGGAGGAGGGGCGGTCTGGAGCTGCTGTTGGCGCCACCGCTCGAACGCACGGGGGGGCTCGGCGACAACCTCGAAGCTCATCCGCGCATGCTGCGCACCGCAAAACTCGGCACATTGGCCCCGGAATCGACCGGGGCGATCGGCCTGTAGCCAGGTTTCGTTGCGTTGGCCCGGGATCGCATCGGTCTTGCCGGCCAGCTGCGGTACCCAGAAGCTATGGATTACGTCCGGGCTCTGCAGTCGCAGCTTGACCGGCACGCCGACGGGGATGTGGATCTCATTGGCGGTGGTGAAACTCTGCTCCGGGCTGGTGCCGCTATATTGGACTTCCCACCACCATTGGTGTGGAGTGACGTCCAGGATCAGACCGGGATGGGGCGGCGGTACGCCAGTTTCGGCAATGGCCGCCATCGTCCAGATCAGAGTGATCAGCAGCGGAACGGCCGTGATCCATAGCGATGTCGTGATCCAGCGTATCCCGTTGCCGCCGCGCATGACCTCGGACGCCGGTTCGGATGCTGTTTCTCTGGCGCGCAGAACACCCCAGCCGATCAGCGCCGCAAAGATGAGGCAGGTCAGGATCGAGACGATGAGCGTGAACCAGGTGAGCGGTAGGACAGCGTGCGCGCGAGACCCGCTGCCCGACATATAATTGAGCGGCGCCCAGGTCATGCAGGGGTGCCTTCGAGTTTGCGCCAGCCCAGATGGGCCGAGCGCAAGGCCACCCACAGAAACAGGAAGATGCCCGGCACCCACATGAAAACGCCGCCCAATTGCTGATCCTGCAGCGGGGTAAGGTTCCACGCCGTGGTGGTGAAATAATGCGGTTCGAACATCGGGCGCGTGGCTAAGGTCAGGAACGCGCCGAGCAGGCCCATATGAACCGAGGTTGCGAAGCCGGCAGCCAAGGCAGGCACGGACTGCGCGCGGGATACATGCAATAGGGCAGTCCACAGGCCGATCGCGCTTCCGAACAACGATAGGTGCATGGTCCAGTAGATCGGCGTCGACCGATAGGTTGCCGCATAGGGCGCCGGCATATGCCAGAACCACAAGGCGGCGAAGAAGGCTAGGGCAGCGGGCATTGCGCGCATACGCCAGGGGCCAGCCGCGGCTATCAGCGGAGCGGCCGCCAGGGTCAGGATCATGTGCTGTCCGACGCGCGCCGAGAATAGCGCCACCGACAGCGCGCACAGGGGCGAGAGGAACGCGAGTGCCGCGATAACCCACCCCGACAGCGCAAGTCGCCATTGCATATCGGACCGCCGCAAGGCGGCAATGTGAAGGCCGGCGATCACGAGGAGGGCCACGATCAGGATGGGATCCAAGTTGAACCGGGCGCCGAGCGCGCCGGGATCGGGCGGGGAGCCGCAATAGCTATGGACCATCGACCTGCCTCCCCGCTCTTCTTTAAGCCCCGGCGAATGCGCGGGCCGCTGCTCCCGCCACTTCCATGTCCTGATCGACGGTGCCGCCGCTGGCGCCCACCGCTCCGATCACCGCATCGCCGTGTTTGATCGGCATCCCGCCGCCGAACACCACGATCCTCTCGTGGTTCGTCGCATGAATTCCGAACAGCGGCTTGCCTGGCTGCGCCATCTTGGAAAGCTCGTCCGTCGACATGTCGAAAGCACGCGCCGTGAAGGCTTTATGGATCGCAATATCGATGCTGCCGAGCCAAGCCCGGTCCATGCGGGCGAAGGCGAGAAGGTTCCCTCCAGCATCGACGACGGCGATATTATAAGCCACGCCGATCGCGTCCGCTTTCGCCTTGGCGGCTTCGATCAGGATTCCGGCATCAGCCAGGGTCAGCGTGTCCAATGTAGCAGGCACAAATGATCCTCATCTCTATTAATATCGTAAAACGATATTTTATGCGGAACGCGCGTCTTCGATATTTGTTTCCCCGGACGCCATTTCTCCCAGCGGCCGGAGGAGTTCGATGCCCGGCCAGGATCGATCCGGTAAAGTGATGCGAATGAGCTATTGGCGCTTCGCCATGATGGCCGGCGCCTCCACCGTCCTCATGGACCTCAACACATATGCGTGGAGCCATATCGCCTACAGCCAGACCCGGCTGTGGATGGCGCTTATGGCGCCGAACGGTGAGTCTCAGGAGAAGCGATTACAGTCGCCAGACCTCGGTACCGACGCCTCGGATCCAAGCAGGGGTAACGGGAAAATCTTGAAAATATCGTAATGCGATGTATAGTCTTCCATACCTTGGCCGGTGCCGTTCTCCGGACAGGGCGTAAGGGTGCGGGCAGGAGTTTCCCTCTTCCGTCTCGACATTCGGAGCGACCCCGCGGGGAAAACGCTGCTTCCACGGTGGATGATCGCGCCATGCATTCGAATGGCCGCGGGTCTCGTCACATCTGCCCAATCCTTACCAAACAGCCCAGAACGCCCATCGGGAGAGCGCCCAGAATGACCGATCGCGTATTGTTGGAGCATCGAAGCCGAGATCCTGATCATCTGATCCTGTGCGGGATGGTCGCGACCGAGCCGGTCCTCGTCGAGCTAGACAACGCCGCCTGCATGAAGCTTGCGGGACGATGTACGACCCTGAACCATCAAAGCATTGTCGAGGATCATTATGGTGAGATCGTCGAGGTGGTCGAAAGACTGTATGACGAGCACGCGTTCGATGCCCAGGGCAGTCACGAGGTGCCGCACATTCTCGTCACTGCTCTCGACCTGGGGTGACCCGACGGAAGATTGTTCGACAGGCGGTGCGCTGTGTTGCGAGAATTTCGACTGAAAACTGGTGCCTCTCGTTCAACGCTTTCATTTCGGCGGCGCGGGCGTCGGCATGATTATAAGGTGCCGGCGGCTGCGCAGCACTGCGCTTGGTAGCCGCGGTTCGATCATGGGACACGTGTCAGCAACCAAGCCATGATCGAGCCTCTAGGAAGGAAGGCCTCGCATGACCGACTTCGGGCTCGGCGAAATGGGATTGATCCTCGTGGTCGCCTCGCTGGTCGCGATGCTGTCCCGACGCATCGGGCTGCCCTATACGGCGGGTCTGGTCGCGGCGGGATGGATCCTGGCCCTCCTGCCGGCGGGAGTCGATCTACCGCTTTCGCCAGAGCTGATCTTCAACGTCTTTCTGCCTCCGTTGATCTTCGAAGCCGCATTGCAGCTCGACTGGCGCCGATTCCGCATTCAGCTGCCGGTGACCTTGACCCTGGCCTTTGTCGGGGTACCCATCTCGGCGGTAGCGGTCGCGGCCGGCATGCATCATTTTGCGGGTTGGTCGTGGCTCGGCGCGGCCTTTTTCGGCGTGCTGATCGCAGCGACCGATCCGGTCTCGGTGATCGCCGCCTTCAAGGAGCTTGCGGTGGAAGCGCGGCTCGCAACGGCGGTGGAAGCGGAAAGTCTGTTGAACGACGGGGTCGCGGCTGTCGGCTTCGGAATCCTGGCAGGCGTGGCCGGCGGCGAACATGTTCAACCCCTGAAGCTTGCCGGCGAAATCCTGTGGACGTCCGGCGGTGGCATCGTGATCGGCGCCGGGATCGCGGCCGTGCTGCTCTTCATAGCGGGTCGGACCGACGACCACCTCGTCGAAACCACATTGACCACGGTCATCGCCTGGGGGGCGTTCCTGATCGCCGAACGGCTCGGCGCATCGGGCGTGTTCGCCGCGCTGAGCGCAGGACTGATCACCGGTAATTTCGACCGCGGCGCGCTATCCGCCGCAGGGCGGCCCCGCATTATCGGCTTCTGGGAATATGCCGCATTCCTGGCCAATTCCTGCCTGTTCATTCTGGTCGGCGGACATGAAGCCCATCAGCCGATCAACCTGTTTTCGTCGGCGCTTGCGATCGCGGTCATCGTCGTGATCGGAGGGCGCATGATGAGCGTCTATGCATTGGCTGCGCTTTTCCGCAACACCGCGCTCCGCCTGCCGCCGGCGCATCAGCATATTCTCGTGTGGGGCGGCCTGCGAGGCGCGGTCGGACTCGCCCTGGCCCTGGCGCTACCCGTCGGCGTGCCGGAACGCGGCGCGATCATCGTCGTCACCTTCGGCGTGGTAGCCTTCTCGATCTTCGTTCAGGGCCTCACCGTTCCACGATTGCTGCGGCGATGGGAACTGACAGAAGCAGCGGCTCCTGGTCATCAATCTGAGGGATCGGAAGACTAGCCGCGATCTGGTTCGCGGCGCAAAGGGACGGCGCCATCACCGGCAGTAATGGATATGGGCCTCACGAAATATAGAACGCTCGGTGGCCGCGCTTCGGACAACCGGGGCGGGCAAAACGGCATCGCCCCTCGGAGGAGTAAAATTACTCACATCGTGGAAAACTGGAGCGGGCGAAGGGATTCGAACCCTCGACCCCAACCTTGGCAAGGTTGTGCTCTACCCCTGAGCTACGCCCGCTCTGGCGCCGTCCGGCAGGTCATCTCTGCCGTCGAGGCGCGGCTATTAGCGTGGGGGGTATCCCTCTGCAAGCCTGATTCGCGAAAAAGTTTCGGGGCCTTGGCATAAGCGGGCGGCGTCCCACATAAGGGGCACGAAAAGGGCATGTGGGAGAATCATCGGTGGCCACTCTGGGGATGAGCGCGGCGGATCGTGACGCGGTCGAGGCGTTCAAGCGCGATGTCGTCGAACCGTCGATGACGTCGCTGGTCATCCTCGATTTCTGGGCCGAATGGTGTGGCCCGTGCAAGGCGCTGACACCTGTGCTCGAAAAGGTCGCGGAAGATTATGCCGACAAGGGCGTAATCCTCGTCAAGATCAACGTCGACGAGCAGAAGATGATCGCGACGCAGTTCCGCGTCCAGTCGATCCCGACCGTCTATGCTCTGTTCCAGGGCCAGCTCGTCGCCGACCTCACGCCGGCGCGCAGCGAGAGCCAGCTCAAGCAGATGCTGGATCAGATCCTTCGCCAATTGCCCGTCCAGGGCGAGGCGAGCAAGCTGCACGAGGACATCGCCCCACTGATCGCGATGGGCGAGGAGGTGCTGGAGGCCGGCGACACCGAACGCGCGCTGTCGGTGTTCGGCCAACTCGTCGAGATGGCCCCCGACGATGCCGAGGTGATCGGCGGGCTCGCCCGCGCCATGGTCAAGGCGGGGCAGGTCGACGAGGCCGATGCGCTGCTGGGGGAACTGCCCCCGGAGAAGGCCAGGGAAGCGCCGATAGCCCGGGCTCAGGCGGCGGTCGCGCTCGCCCGCGACGCAGCGCCCGTCGACGATCTCGGTCCGCTGCGCGCGAAGGTCGCCGCGGATCCGGAGGATCACGAGGCGCGCTTCGAGCTGGCCGGGGCGCTGATGGCGGCCGACGACCGTGACGGTGCCGCCGATAACCTGCTGGAGATCGTTGCCCGCGACCGCGACTGGAACGAGGGCGCGGCGCGGCAGCGGCTGCTCAAGCTGCTCGAGGTCGTCGGGCTCGAGGATCCGTGGGTGCGCGAGCAGCGCCGCCGCCTGTCGGCGGTCCTGTTCACCTGATGGCCGCCTGAAAATGGCCGATCGCCTGTCGATCTTTCCGCTCGCGGGCGCATTGCTCTTTCCCCGCAGCCATCTGCCGTTGCACATCTTCGAGCCGCGGTACCGCGCGCTCGTCACCGACGCCCTGGCGCGCGATCGCCGGATCTCGATGATCCAGCCGCGCGACGAAGCGGAACCGCCAACGTTGTTCGAGATCGGCTGCGTCGGCCATATCCGCGAGGTCGAGCGGCTCGACGACGGCCGCTTCAACATCGTCCTCGAAGGCATCACCCGCTTTCGCGTGCTGCGCGAGCTGGCGGTCTCGACGCCGTTTCGTCAGATCGAGGCCGACCTCCGCGCTTTCGACGATGCCGACGCGCCCGACGCCCTGCCCAGCATCGTCCGCGCGGAGATCGAGCGCGAGGCTCGCCGCTTCGCCGACAGTCGCGGCGTCGCCGTCGACTGGACCGGGGTCAGCCGCCTCGACGACGAAACGCTGGTCAACGCCATCTCGGCGATCGCCCCGTTCGATGCCGCCGCCAAGCAAGCGTTGCTCGAAGCCGCGACCCTCGCCGAGCGCGCGGACCTGCTCGCTCAGTTCCTCGGCTTCTTCCGGCGCGGCGACGACGAGCCGGCCACGCTGCAGTGACGATCGCGCCATGAGCCTCGATCCCGACCTGCTCGCCGTGCTGGTCTGTCCGGTGACGCGCACGCCGCTGCGCTATGACGAGGCGGCGGCGGAACTGGTGTCGGAAGCCGCCGGCCTCGCTTTCCCGGTCCGCGACGGCGTGCCGGTGATGCTGGTCGAAGAGGCGCGGCCGATTCCCTCCTGATCCAGCGCCGGACGCAAGGCGTCGCTAGATCGCGATGCCCTGGAGCAGGCGCGGCAGTGCGCCGCTTTCGCCGCGCGCCTCGGCCATGAAACGGTTCTTGAGCGGCCCCATGCGCTGGACCGCGCCGAGGCCGATGCGGCGCACCGTGCGGGCGGTGCGGCCGGGAATGCCGAACAGGCGGGTGAGTGCATCGGTAGAGGCGGCGACCATGAAGCTGTCGAGGCTGCGCCAGCGCTGATAGCGGGCGAGCAACTGGGCGTCGCCCGGATCGAGGCCGAGGCGCATGCCCTCGACCAGCACCTCGGTCAGTGCGGCGACGTCGCGATAGCCCAGGTTGACGCCCTGGCCCGCGATCGGATGGATGCCGTGCGCGGCGTCGCCGACCAGCGCGAGGCGAGTGTCGGTGATCCGCGCGGCATGGTGGAAGCCGAGCGGGTAGGATGAGCGCGGCGAGATCAGCGTCACGGCGCCCAATATCCCGCCCATCCGCTTCTCTGCCTCGGCCTGGTAGGCGCGGTCGGGCAGGCCCAGCATGGCGGGCGCGTGCTTCTCGTCGACCGTCCAGACCAGCGCCGAGCGATGCTGGCCCCCAGCATCGTCGACCAGCGGCAGGATCGCGAAGGGGCCCGCCGGATAGAAGATCTCATAGGCGATGTTGCCGTGCGGCTTTTCGTGCGCGATCGAGGCGATCATCGCGACATGCTCATATTTCCAGCGCGCGCAGGTGATCCCGGCGGCCTCGCGGGTCGGAGACTGGCGGCCCTCGGCGCCGATCAGCAGCGCCCCGTGCACCTCGCGGCCGTCGGCGAGCGTCACGTGCACCCCGTCTAGGTTGCGCCGAACGTCTGCGGGGCGGGCGGGGCGGAGCAGGGTCAGCCCGTCGGCGGCGCGCGCCGTGGTGTCGAGGGCGATGCGCAGGTCGCGATTCTCGAACATGAAGCCGAGCGCGCCGTCATCGGCCGCAGGGTCGAAGACCAGGCTTTCGGGGCTGAGGCCGTCCTGCACCCGGATCGCCGCGATCGGGCAGCCCTTGCCCTCCAGATGCGCGCCGACGCCGATCGCGTCGAGCATCCGCCAGGGCGCGCTCGCCACCGCGGAGGCGCGGCCGTCAAAGCCGGAAGCCAATATCATGTCGGGATCGGCGGGATCGATCACCGCCGCCTTGATGCCGTGCCGCGCGAGCGCGATGCCGAGGGTGAGGCCGACCAGGCCCCCGCCGAGGATGATGACGTCCTGCCGTTCCATGGTTTCCGCTTTAGGGCGTCGGCGTCCGCTGCGCCACCTCCTAAGCTATATCGGATGACGGCCGAAGGCGGGGAGGGCGATGAGACGGGCCGATCCGGCCATCGCTTGACCGCGACTCCCCACTATGGGATTCTCGGGAAAAGCGGGATGGACGGGCGCGGATCGCCCAGGACCGGGCGAGCGGGAACATGGCAAGTCGCAGCATCAGGATCGCGGGGGAAGAGGCCGCGCCGGCATCGGCGGAGGCGGACGGCTGGCGCATGTCGCTGGCGGGACTCGGCCGCCGCGCCGGATCGATCTGCGCCGCGCTCGCGCTGATCGGCGGGACGATCGCGCTCGGCTTCGTGCTGGCGAGCTACCATGTCACCGATCCGGCGATGAACACGGCGGCGGGCGGCCCCGCGCAGAACGTCTTCGGCGCGGTCGGCGCGTGGATCGCCGATCTCGCGCTCAGCATCTTCGGGCCGGCGATCGCGCTGGTCCTGCCGCTCGGATTGGTCTGGGGGCTCAGGCTGTGGCGCGGCCATCCGGTCGGTCGCTGGGGCCGGTCGCTCGTCACCGCGCTATGCGCGGTCGCGATCATCGGCTTCGGTCTTGCCCTGTTCCGCGGCGGTTCGGTCGCCGGCCTGCCCGCCGGCTTCGGGGGCAGCCTGGGCCTCGCCGCCGCCGCGATCGCGCGCATCGGCCTCGACCAGATCGCCGATCCGGCGCTCGTCAACGCTATCCGCCTCGGCGGCGCGGCCCTCCTGGCCATCCTCGGCCTGTCGCTGTGGGCCTGGGGCCTCGGCCTGATGGCCGACGAGCGCGACTGGCTGTTCCGGCGCGGCGCCTATGCCCGTCGCCCGTCCGAGCCCCATGACGAGGACGACGCGCCGTTCGACGTCGACGATATCGAGACGATCGACCGCGCGCCTCTGCCCGTGCGCCCGCCGCGCCATGCGCCGATCGACGAGGACGAGGAGCGCGCGCCGCCGCCGGTCATCGCCGATCGCAAGAAGGCTGCGGCACCCTCGGCCAAGGCCGTCGCGCGTGAGCGGCAAAGCTCGCTGCCGCTCGGCGACACCTACAAATTGCCCAGCCTGTCGATGCTCTCGCCGCCGCCGCCCACCGCGAACAAGACGATCGACAAGGCCGCACTGGAGCGCAACGCCCGCCTGCTCGAGACCGTCCTCGACGATTTCAACGTCAAGGGCCGTATCGTCGAAATCCGCCCCGGGCCCGTCGTCACCATGTACGAGCTGGAGCCAGCCGCCGGCATCAAGGCCAGCCGCGTCATCGCGCTGGCCGACGACATCGCGCGCAACATGTCGGCGATGTCGGCGCGCATCGCCGTCATCCCCGGCCGCACCGTGATCGGCATCGAACTGCCCAACGCCAAGCGCGAGACGGTGTCGCTGTCGGAGCTGATCGCCAGCGACGCGTTCGAAGAACTGGCGGCCGGCGGCCTCGCGCTGGTGCTCGGCAAGAATATCGGTGGCGATCCGGTGATCGCCGATCTTGCGCCGATGCCCCACCTGCTCGTCGCCGGCACCACCGGCTCGGGCAAGTCGGTCGGCATCAACTCGATGATCCTGTCGCTGCTCTACCGGCTGACGCCCGACCAGTGCCGGATGATCATGATCGACCCGAAGATGCTCGAACTGAGCATCTACGACGATATCCCCCACCTGCTCTCGCCGGTCGTCACCGAACCGCAAAAGGCGGTGCGCGCGCTCAAATGGGCGGTCGAGCAGATGGAGGACCGTTATCGGATGATGTCCTCGGTCGGCGTCCGCGGCCTCGCCAGCTTCAACGAGCGGGTGCGGACCGCCAAGGCCAAGGGCCAGTTGCTCGGCCGCCGCGTCCAGACCGGCTACGATGCCGAGACCGGCCAGCCGATCTACGAGGAGGAGAAGCTCGAATTCGAGCCGCTGCCGCAGATCGTCGTGATCGTCGACGAGCTGGCCGACCTGATGATGACGGCCGGCAAGGAGGTCGAATTCCTGATCCAGCGCCTGGCGCAGAAGGCGCGGGCGGCGGGCATCCACCTGATCATGGCGACGCAGCGTCCGTCGGTCGACGTCATCACCGGCGTGATCAAGGCCAACCTGCCGACCCGCATCAGCTTCCAGGTCACCAGCAAGATCGACAGCCGCACCATCCTGGGCGAGCAGGGCGCCGAGCAGCTGCTGGGCAAGGGCGACATGCTCTATATGGCCGGCGGCAAGCAGATCATCCGCGTCCACGGTCCGTTCGTGTCGGACGACGAGGTTCGCGCCGTCGCCGACCATTGGCGCGGGCAGGGCACCCCCGATTATATCCAGGCGGTCACCGAGGAGCCCGAGGACGGCGGCTTCGCGATGGAGGGCGGTCCCTCCGGCCCCGACGATCCCGAGACGCAGACCTATCGCCGCGCGATCCAGCTTGTCGTCGAGAACCGCAAGGCATCGACCAGCTGGCTGCAGCGCCAGCTGCGCGTCGGCTACAACTCTGCGGCGCGGCTGATCGAGCGGCTGGAGAAGGACGGTATCGTTTCGCAGCCCGATCATGTCGGCCGCCGCGAGGTGATGGTCGACATGGCCGACCTGGGACGCTTCCTCAGCTAGAGAAGTTGGTGACGATGATCTCGTGGCTCCGGCGCCTGTCGGGCTTGCTGCTGCTGCTGCTCGCGGGGGCGTCCGCCTGTGCGCCGCCGCCGCCCATGCGCACGCTGTCACACGCGGAGGCGCCCGCGCCGCGCATCGTCCCCGCCGACGCGCCCGGCGAGATGCGGACGACCCTGTCGGTGCTGACCTATAATATCGAAGGGCTGGGCTGGCCCGCACGCAAGGGCAGGGCGGGGAAGTTGCGCGAAATCGGGCGACACCTCGCCGCGCTGCGTCGCGGGGGGATAGCCCCCGACGTGGTGATGTTCCAGGAGATGTTCAGCGGTGCGGCCAAGCGCGCGGTGGCCGACAGCGCCTATCCGGCGATCGTCGCCGGCCCTCGCCGCCTGACCTTCGTCGGCCGCGCGACCGACGAGCCCCTGCCCGGCCGTTCGCGCTACCGGCGCGGCGAGCTTGGTCTCAAGCTGCTCGGCAGCGGGCTCGCCATTGCCGCGCGCTATCCGCTCGATGGCATCGAGCTTCATCCCTATGGCCTGCGCTCGTGCGCGGGGCTCGACTGCCTCGCCAACAAGGGCATCGTCCGCGCGCTGCTTCACCTGCCGGGCGTGCCCGTGCCGGTCGAACTCTACGACACGCACATGAACGCGCAAGGGGCGTCGCGCGCGCCCGAACCCCGCGCGCTCGCCGCCCATATGCGCCAGTCGCGCGAAGCGGCCGGGTTCATCGCCGGGGTACACGATCCGGCCTATCCGCTGATCTTCGGTGGTGATTTCAACATGCGCTGGTCGGAGGAGCGCTTCGCCGACTTCTCGCGCTATCTTCCGCTGGAGATAGTCCATCGCTGGTGCATCGATCCCGCCCATGGCTGCGACGTGCGCATGTCGTGGGACGGGGACGAGCCCTGGATGGACACGCAGGATCTGCAGCTGTTCCGGTCGAGCTCGAAGGTGCGGATTCGTCCGATCCGGGTGGAGGCGATGTTCGACGGGGGCGATGCGCCGCAGCTTTTCGACCATGACGGCTTCCTCGTCACCTACGAGCTGCGCTGGCGGACGGATGGCGGCTTGGCGCCGTGAAATGGGTGATCCGCCTGTTAACCCGCTCGCTTAATATCGGGTCCATCCCTGCTTCGTCATGATCTCGTCGGCCCGGCCATCGGGTCGGTGAGGGACCATGCGATGATCCGGCTTTCGCTGACGATCGCCCTGATGTCGATACCTGCGGCGCTGGCGGCGCAGGGCCTGCCGGTCGATTTCGACGCCGAAGCGACGCAACCGCCCGAGACCTCCGCGGCGGTCGCGACGCCGCCGGCCGCCGTGGAGATCGATACCGTTCCGCCGCGCCCCCGCACGGTGCGCTACAGCCCGGTCAAGATCCGGCTGCAGGACGGAACGCCAGCTCCGATCTACGTCGCGGCAGGCGCCGGCGTGCGCTGAACCCTTCCCTCAGAGCGGGGCGCCGGCGCCGAGCCTGGCGCCCCAATTGGCACGCGTCATGGTCGCCAGATAATCGGCCTGCATCGACGGGGTCAGGATCTCCATCATCTGGCGGCCCTCGATCCAGAGTTCGACGACCCCGAACATGCCGCCGCGCTTGCGATATTTCGCCGGCCAGCCTTCGCGGCGGGCGATCGCCAGCACCTCCTCGGTCTCCAGCGTGGTGCCGAAGGCGCCATGGGTGGCGGTGAACCGGTCGACCCCGCCCGGTTCGCCATAGGCATCGGCATCGCCCTCCGCCTCGCGCAGCAGCGTGCCTGCCGGATAGACTTCGACCGACGTGCCATGGGCGTCGTCCGAGAGCGCGACCCAGCCATTTTCGGAAACGGGCGGGAAGGGCAGAGCCTCGCCGCCGATCAGCTCGGCAAGCACTTCGGCGACATGGTGCGGATCGATGGCGGCAATCGACATGTGGAACAGCATGGAGTTCTCCCCTTGGGTACGGCTTTATACTATGGCACAAAATGTGTCAATCTATATTTGACACTTTATATGTCACCTATTAGGGCCGGGCGATGAACGACGCATTGCCGCCGCTTTCCGCCCGCGAACGCCACAAGGAGGATGTGCGGACCCGCATCCTCGACAGCCTGATGGCGCTGCTGAGCGAGGGCGTCGCGATCAATCACGATCGCGTCGCCGAGCGCGCCGGCGTCGCGCGGCGCACGGTCTATCGCTATTTCCCCGACCATGACGCGCTGATGCAGCCGCTCTGGGACCGGGTGGTGGGACTGGCCGGCGGGGCCGCCGTCAGATTCCCCGCCAGCGAGGAGGAACTGACGTCGACCATGCCCTCCATCTATGAGGGGTTCGACCGGATCGCGGACCTCGCGACGATCGTCCGCTCGACGCCGCAGGGACGTGCCGTCCGCCTCGCGCAGAAGGGCCGCCGCCGCGCCGCCTATGTCGCCGCGACCGCCGACGCTGTGAAGGAACTGCCGGCCGCGGATCGGAAGCTTGCTACGGCGATGCTGCAGGTGCTGCATACAACGCCATGGCTGGAGATGCGCGACCAGTGGGACATGGAGGGCGCGCAGATCGCGACCGCCTGCCGCTGGGCGGTCCTGACCTTGCTGAAGGATTTGCGGGCACGGGGCGACAGGCCGCTCGGTGAGGGGCCGGCCTGACCTCGGCGGGTTTGCCTCGGACGGCGGAGATACGGCATAGGCCCGCCATGGAGTCGACCTCTTCCAACAATGCGGACGCGGCCCTGCCGATCTGCGTCGCCGCGCTCTACCGCTTCGCGCGCTTTGCGGATGTCGAGGCGGTGCGCGCTCCGCTGGCGAAGCTGTGCTGCGGGCTGGGGGTGAAGGGAACCCTGCTCGTGGCCACCGAGGGGATCAACGGCACGATCGCCGGCAGCGATGCGGCGATCGCACGGGTGGTCGCGCATATCCGCGTCTTGCCGGGCTGCGACGATGTCGACGTCAAGCTGTCGCGCGCGGCGGCGATGCCCTTTCACCGCATGAAGGTCCGCGGCAAGCGCGAGATCGTGACGATGGGCGAGCCCGACATCGATCCGCTCGCCGGCACCGGCCATTATGTCGCGCCCGAGGATTGGAACGCGCTGATCGACGATCCGAACACGATCGTGATCGACACGCGCAACGATTATGAGGTCGCGATCGGCAGCTTCGCCGGGGCGATCGATCCCCGCACCGCGAGCTTCCGCGATTTCCCGGCCTGGTTCCGCGCGGAGCGGGAGAAGCTGCTGGGATCGGGAGAGCCGCCCAAGGTCGCGATGTTCTGCACCGGCGGGATACGCTGCGAGAAGTCGACCGCCTTCCTGAAGGCCGAGGGCGTCGATCAGGTGTTCCACCTCAAGGGCGGCATCCTGAAATATCTGGAAACCGTGCCGCCCGAGCAGAGCCTGTGGCGGGGCGAATGCTTCGTCTTCGACCAGCGGGTCGCGGTCGGCCACGGCCTGGCACCGGGAAGCCATGTGCTGTGCCACGGCTGCCGCATGCCGGTCGGCGAGGACGAACGCGCCTCTCCGCTCTATGTCGAGGGGATAAGCTGTCCGGCCTGCGCCGACAGCCGCAGCGCGGAGCAGCGCGCCGGCTATGCCGAGCGGCACCGGCAGGAAAGCCTGGCCGCCGCACGGGGCGTGGCGCATGTCGGCGCGACGATCGTGCCCCGCGATGACGCCTAGGCCGATCCTCTACAGCTTCCGCCGCTGTCCCTATGCGATGCGGGCGCGGCTGGCGTTGCTGGTCGGCGACACGGGCTGCGAGATCCGCGAGGTCAAGCTGTCTGCCAAGCCCGCGGAACTGGTCGCCGCCTCGCCCAAGGCTACCGTGCCGGTGCTGCAACTGCCCGACGGTACCGTCATCGACCAGAGCCTCGCCATCATGCGCTGGGCGCTGGGCCGGAGCGATCCGGAAGGCTGGCTCGACCGCGCCGACGAGGCGCTGGTCGCGGCCAATGACGGGCCGTTCAAGCATCATCTCGATCGCTACAAATATCCCGAGCGGTACCGATCGGACCGGGAAGAGCATCGCGCGGCGGGGCTGGCGATGCTGGCGGTGCTGGAGGAGCGGCTGGCCGCGGCGCCGTACCTCGGCGGGGAAGCGCGCGGCCTGACCGACGCGGCGGTCTTCCCATTCGTCCGCCAGTTTGCCGGAACCGACCCTGGCTGGTTCGACGCGGCACCCTTGCCGCATCTGCGCGACTGGCTGTCGCGGCAGGCCGGTTCGGCGCTTTTCCAGGGGGCGATGGTCCGGCTGGCCCCGTGGAAAGCGGGCGACCCGCCGATCAGTTTCCCGGCGGCCTGATCGCGGTTATTCGGCGGCTTCGGGCATCGTCGCGGCGGTGGTCCAGCCCAAGCGCGGGATGTTGATCGACCGCTTGCCCGACAGGTCGGTGCGCAGCACGAAGATGCCCTGCTCCTCCATATAGGCGATCAGGCGGCGGACGCGGCCCTGCGAATGGGTGCCGTAGACCTGGGCGAGCGCGCTGTCGGACGGTGCCTCGCGTCCGTCGCGCGCCGCGTTGGCGACGAGCAGGAAGGGGGCCAGCATGTCTTCCGGCAGGGTCGCGCCGATCGCCATCGCGTCGAGCCAGCCTTCGTCCAGCTCGTCGGGCAGGCCGGCGCGCGCCATCGAAAGTCGGCGGCGAAAGCCGGCGAGGTCGAGGCCGTGGCCGGGCAGCCGCGCCATCCGGCAGCGCACGCCGAAGTCCTGGAACAGGATGGCGGGCTGGCGATAGGTCGCCTCCGGGTCCTCGCACATCTCGCGCAGCACCTGACCGATCACGGCGTCACGCTCGTCGTCGGGCATCGCGGGCTCGCTGTTCGCGGCGGTGGGGGTCAGTACCGGGCCCGACCGGCTGATCGCGCGCAGCAGGTCGTCGCTGGTCGGCACCGGCGCGCGGGGCGGGGGAGGTGGCGGCGGACGATCGTCGCCGGGGGCGAAGAGCAGGCCCTGCAGGTCTTCCGGGGCGGTCGAGGGCAGCGGCACCAGCTTGGGGCTGCCGCTGCGCGCGGAGGTCTCGACCGCGCCGATGGTGACGGAGATCGGGCGGCGCGAAACCGCCGGACCGAGCGCGAGGAACTGGCCGCGCGGCAAATCGCGGATTTGCTCGGCCTGGCGCCGCTCCATACCCAGCAGGTCGGCCGCACGCGCCATGTCGATGTCGAGGAAGGTGCGGCCCATCATGAAGTTGGACGCCTCGGCCGCGACGTTCTTCGCGAGCTTGGCGAGCCGCTGGGTGGCGATGACCCCCGCCAGGCCGCGCTTGCGGCCGCGGCACATCAGGTTGGTCATCGCGCCGAGCGACGCCCGCCGTGCCTCGTCGGATACCTCGCCCGCCACGGCGGGCGCGAAGAGCTGGGCCTCGTCGACCACGACCAGCGCCGGATACCAATGGTCGCGCGGGGCGTCGAACAGCGCCGACAGAAAGGTCGCGGCGCAGCGCATCTGCTGTTCGATCTCGAGCTCGTCGAGCGCCAGCACCACCGATACGCGATGCTCGCGGATGCGGGTGGCGAGGCGGACGATCTCGGCCTCGCTATGGTCGAAGGCCTGGATCACGACATGACCGAAACGATCGGCCAGGGTGACGAAATCGCCTTCGGGATCGACCACCACCTGCTGGACGACGCCGGCGGATCCTTCGAGCAGCCGGCGGAGCAGGTGCGACTTGCCCGACCCCGAATTGCCCTGGACGAGCAGGCGCGTGGCGAGGAGTTCCTCGACGTCGAAATGGACGGACTGGCCGGGGCCGCTGGTGCCCATGTCGATTCGTGCTGTCACGCGCCGGTTTCTGGCGGATCAGGGCGGGGCGGGGCAAGCGGGAAGCGACATAAAATTGTGGATCGTTCCGATGCGTGCCGGCCTTTCCCCTTCTGCCGGCACCAGGAAAACGGAGTCGCGTTGTCCGAAAGGCGCTTCCGCCGGGATGACGTTGGGGGGAGCAGCGGCTATATCGGCCGCGATGACCGACATCGCAGACATGACCAGCGTGCCCAGCGTATCGCTGGCGACGGCACAGGACGATCCCGACGGCTTCGCCGAAGCGATCGGCCGCTCCTTCGAGCGCTTCGGCTTCGCCGTCGTCGCCGACCACGGCATTCCCACCGACCTGATCGCGCGCGCCGAGACGACCGCAAGGGCCTTCTTCGCGCTGCCCGAGGCGGTGAAGCGCGCCTATCTCGTCGAGGGCGGTGCGGGCCAGCGGGGCTATACCCCGTTCCGGGTCGAGACCGCCAAGGATGCGACCGAGGCCGACCTGAAGGAGTTCTGGCATGTCGGCCGCGAGCTGCCGGCGGGCCACCGCTTCGCGAACGCGATGCCGGCCAATATCTGGCCGACCGAGATCGAGGGCTTCCGCCGGACCTGTCTGGAGCTGTTCGCGGCGTTCGAGGCGACCGGGCGGCGCGTCCTGTCGGCGATCGCGCGCTATCTCGGGCTCGCGCCCGATTTCTTCGACGATGCGATCGCGGACGGCAATTCGATCCTGCGCCTGCTCCATTACCCGCCGATCGGCCCCGACGCCCCCGGCATCCGCGCCGGCGCGCATGAGGACATCAACGCGATCACCCTGCTGCTCGGCGCCGAGGAGGGCGGTCTCCAGCTGCTCGACCGCGACGGCCACTGGCTCGCGGTGGGCATCGCGCCGGGCGAGCTGGTGGTGAACATCGGCGACATGCTCCAGCGGCTGACCAACAAGAAGCTGCCTTCGACCAGCCACCGGGTGATGAACCCGCCCCCCGAACGGCGCGGCTTCGCGCGCTATTCGATGCCTTTCTTCCTGCATTTTCGACCCGACTACCTGATCGAGACGCTGCCGCAGACGATCGACGCGGGGCATCCGAACCTGTTCCCGGAGCCGATTACGGCGAACGACTACCTCCTGCAGCGGCTGCGCGAGATCAAGTTGATCTGATGGCCGAGTCGCTTCTCTAACGGGACCCCGGCCGCCGCCGGGATGACGGTTTGGGGCAGGAAGCGGGGATTTGACGGGGCTTCCACTCCTGTCGGCAATTGGTCTAGCCTGATCCCATAAAAAGGGATTTCCGCATGCGCTTCACCACCAGCCTGGCCGCCCTCGCGCTGGCCCTCGCTCCGTTTTCCGCCCACGCCGCCGACGAGAAGAAAAAGGACGATGCCGCGACCGCCGCTCCGGTGCTGCCGCCCAACGTCTCCGTGACCAGGCACAAGGGCAGTTTCGGCGGCCAGTCGGTCGCCTATACCGCGACGACCGGGGAGACCTATCTGACCGACAAGGAGGACAGGCCGGTCGCGGCGATCTTCGCGACTTCCTATGTCAGGGACGGCGGCGACCCGAAGACGCGGCCGGTCACCTTCCTCTACAATGGCGGCCCCGGGTCGGGCTCGCTGTGGCTGCACATGGGGGCCTTCGGGCCGAAGCGGGTCGTGCTGCCCGACGGCAAGGACGACGGCGCGCCGCCCTATCCGGTGATCGACAATCCCGAAAGCCTGCTCGACGTCACCGATCTCGTCTTCATCGATCCGGTGGGTACCGGCTTCTCGCACACGCTGGGCGGCAAGGACCCCAAGGAATATTGGGGCGTCTCGGCCGACGCGAAGTCGGTCGCCGAGTTCATCCGCAAATGGCTGAACGAGAATGGCCGCTGGGCCTCGCCCAAATATATCGGTGGCGAAAGCTATGGCACCACCCGTTCGATCGCGCTGATCAACGAGCTGGAAGGGAGCTACAACGACGTCGCGGTCAACGGCATCATCCTGATCTCGACGATCCTCGATTTCGGGGCCGCGGCCGAGGTCCAGGGCAATGAGATGCCCTATATCCTCAACCTGCCGTCGATGGCGACGACCGCCTGGTACCATCACAAGATCGCCAATCCTCCGGCGACCGTCGCCGAGGTCGCGGCCCAGGCGAGGGCCTTCGCGATCGGGCCCTACGCGGCGGCGCTACTCAAGGGCAACCAGCTCGGCGCCGAGGAGCGCGCTTCGGTCCGCGCCGAGCTTGCCCGGCTCACCGGCCTGTCCGAGCGTTTCGTCGACAACGCCAATCTGCGCGTCTCGCCGGGCCGCTTCTACAAGGAATTGCTGCGCGACCGGGGGCAGGTGATCGGCCGGCTCGACACCCGCTATACCGGTGTCGATTACGACAAGGCGGGCGAGGAGCCCGATAACGACCCGAGCTTCTACGGCATCGACGCGGCCTACACCGCGGCGATGAACAGCTATGTGCGCGGCGATCTGAAGCTGAAGACCGACCGCCAATATGTGACGATCGGCGGGGTCGGCAGCTGGGACTGGAAGCTGGCCGACCAGCGCGGCCGCGACGGCGAGGTCTATGTCAACGTCGCGCCCTATCTGGGCAAGGCGCTGCGCGAGAACGGCGGCCTGCGCGTGTTCGTCGGCCAGGGCTGGTATGATTTCGCGACGCCCTTCTTCGGCGCCGAATATTCGCTGAATCGGCCGGGCTTCGATCCCGCGCGGATCAGCTTCCATTATTATGACGCGGGCCACATGATGTATGTCCGGCCCGACGATCTACGCAAGCTGAGCGCCGACATACGGGCGTTCATCCAGGCAAGATAGGAGTCGTCATCCCAGCGAAAGCTGGGATCTCACTGCATTTGCCGAGACGGGAAAGACGAAACGAGGTCCCAGCTTTCGCCGGGATGACGCCTCATCTGGTTATCCCCGCCCGCGATAGCCGGCGACTCCCTGGTCTGGAACCCACAGGCCCTCGGGCGCCGCGCCCGACTGCCAGAAGACGTCGATCGGGATGCCGCCGCGCGGATACCAATAGCCGCCGATGCGCAGCCAGACGGGTCTCATTTCGTCGAACAGCCGCTGGCCGATGCCGACGGTGCAGTCCTCGTGGAAGCCGGCATGGCTGCGAAAGGCGCCGAGGAAAAGCTTGAGCGACTTGGATTCGACGATCGTCTCGCCAGGGGCATAGTCGATCACGAGATGCGCGAAGTCGGGCTGGCCCGTCACCGGGCAGAGCGAGGTAAACTCGGGCGCGGCGAAGCGAATGAGATACAGGGTGCCGGGACGCGGATTGGGAACATAATCCAGCACGGCCTGTTCGGGGGAGGCAGGCAGGGCGCTGGCCTTGCCGAGATGGATGGTGGATGCAGACATGAGCCGCCCCTTAGCCCAGCAGCGGCCCTGGCGCCATGTTCAGCAAAAAATTACCAGTATCAACATTATTATGAAATATACTTGCAATCATAATTGAGTTAACATAATTAAATATCTCCTCCCCCGGATAAAGCGATTCGCCATCATGACGGCGGGCCGTTACTGTGCGTCTGCAACGAGGAGGTAAGAATGGATATGCTGGTTTCGACCGAATGGCTCGCGGGTGAACTCGGAGCCAATGATCTCCGCGTCGTCGATGCGACCTATTTCGCGCTCGATCCCGCGCGCGACGCCCAGGCCGAGTATGAGGCGGGGCATATTCCCGGCGCCGTCTATCTCGATCTCGCCAACCTGAAGGACGAGAATAGCGAACTGCCGGGGATGATACCGACGGCCGAGAAATTCGCCAGCCGCATGCAGTCGCTGGGCCTCGGCGACGGCAGCCGCATCGTCCTCTACGACAACAGCCCGCACCGGACCGCCGCGCGCGCCTGGTTCATGTTCCGCATGTTCGGCGCCAACGAGGTCGCGATCCTCGACGGCGGCCTGCACAAGTGGGTGGCCGAGGGCCGAGAGCTCGAGCAGGGCAAGGTTGCGTTGCGCCACCGCCATTTCACCGTGTGGCGCGATCCCGCCCGGATCCGGGACCTGGCGCAGATGAAGGCCAATGTCGCGAGCGGCGCCGAGGAGGTGGTCGACGCGCGATCCGCCAAGCGCTTCACCGGCGAAGAGGCGGATCCGCGCGGGCTGGCATCGGGGCATATTCCGGGCTCGAAGAACCTGCCCTTCGACGAACTGCTCAACGCCGACGGCACCTTCAAGGACAAGGACGGGCTTCGCGCGGCCTTCGATGCGGCCGGCGTCGATGCGGCGAAGCCGCTGGTCACGACCTGCGGTTCGGGTGTCACCGCCTCGGTCGTGCTGTTCGCCGCGGCGCTGCTCGGGCGCGAGGACATCGCGCTCTATGACGGTTCGTGGAGCGAGTGGGGCTTGCGGCCCGACACCGAAAAGGCCATCGGTCCTGCGTGACCGACGACGATGGTTCAGGCCTGAAGCCCGGTACCCGGCTGGTGACGGCCGGGCGCCACCGGAAGACCAAGCGGGGGATCGTCAACCCCCCGGTCTGGCGCGCGTCGACCATATTGTTCGACAGCGTCGCCGAACTGCGCGCGGCGACCCGCAAGCCCGATGACGGGCTGTTCTACGGCCGCCGTGGCACGCCGACCCAGTGGTCGCTCGCCGACGCCCTGACCGAGCTCGAGCCGGGCGCGGCGGGCACCATCCTCTATCCGTCCGGCGTCGCCGCGATCGCCGCGGTGCTGTTGTCGCTGCTCGAGCCCGGCGATGAACTGCTGATGGTCGACAGCGCCTATGAGCCGACGCGGGCGGTCTGCGACGGCCTGCTCAAGCGCTACGGCATCGGGACGCGCTATTATGATCCGACGATCGGCGCGGGGATCGTCGAACTGATCGGCGACCACACCCGCGTCGTCTTCCTCGAAAGCCCCGGCAGCCTGACCTTCGAGGTGCAGGACGTGCCGGCGATCGTTGCCGCCGCCAGGGCGCGGGGCGTCACGACGGTGATCGACAACAGCTGGGCGACGCCGCTCTTCTTCCCCGCCATCGCCCATGGCGTCGACATCAGCATCCTCGCCTGCACCAAATATATCGTCGGCCATTCCGACGTGATGATGGGCTCCGCCACGGCGGTGCCCGGCCATTATGAAAGGCTGCGGCGGACGAGCCACGCGCTCGGTCAATGCGTCAGCGCCGACGACGCCTATCTCGCCGCGCGCGGGCTGCGCACCCTCCAGGTCCGGCTGCGCCAGCACCAGGAAGGCGGGCTCGCCGTGGCGCGCTGGCTGGCGGAGCAGCCGCAGGTCGCCCGCGTGCTTCATCCGGCCTTGCCCGATTGCCGAGGCCACGACCTGTGGAAACGCGATTTCACCGGTGCCTCGGGCCTGTTCGGCGTCGTGCTGGATGGCGGCGACGATGCGGCGCGGACGGCGCTGATCGACGGGCTCGACCTGTTCGGGATCGGGTTTTCCTGGGGCGGCTATGAAAGCCTGGCGCTGCCGGTCGATCCGGCGACGCTGCGCACCGCGACACGGTGGCAGGCGGAAGGGCCGGTCATCCGCTTCCACATCGGGATCGAGGATCCGGCCGACCTGATCGACGACCTCGGCCGCGGACTGGCGCGATTCGAATCGGCGCGCGGCTGATCCCCGTCAGCCGACCATCGCCGATCATGGAAGCTTTCCGCCTGCCTCTTTCAGGCGGTGCGGCGCAGGACCAGCGCCTCGAGGCGCCGGATCGAGGCGTCCAGCGAACTGCCTAAAAAACGGGCGGCGGCGATGGTCCCGGCATCGGTCCGGCCTCCCCGTGCCGCCATCAGCTTGAGGCCGGTCGTGCCGATCGTCTCCGCCTCGCGCAGGATCGCTTCGAACCGGCGCCGGGCGACGGGGCAGGCGGACGCGTAGCCGGTCGCGAGAGAGGGGGCGGACCCGGCCTCGGCTGCGGGTTGCGGCGAGCAATCCTTTGTTACGGAACCGGCGAGATCGCCCAGCGCCTCGGTCATGAAACGCAGCGCCGCCACATTGGCCATCATGTCCGCCGGGCCATTGTCGATCGGCACGATCTTAGCGTTGAACATCGATCCGCCTTTGTGCAGCGCTTACCAAACAGGCAGATCATCACCGAAACTGCTTAATATTCAGTCAACGCCGGCTTCGATGCCGCCCACGGAAAATCCCGGAATTTGGCGGATTTTCGACTGTGGCGGAACGGCAACAGTTTGCAGCAAAGCGGCAATGTTTTGATACAAGCCGCATTGTGCAATGCAAGATCGTGCTGCACAAATATGACGCTCGCATGCAGTCGGCTCGACCCGGAAGGGCGTCCTAAAGAAGCCAGGCGCGGCGAGGCAGGGGAACGGAAACGCTTACCATAAGGGGATTATACATGCGCGCTTCCTTGATCGGCCTTTCGGCCCTCGCGCTGGCCGCCACCGCCGCGCCAGCCTTCGCTCAGGACGATACCCAGGAATTTACGCTGACCGGCAGCGCCGCACTCGTGAGCGACTATCGCTTCCGCGGCATCTCGCAGTCGGGCAAGCACATCGCGGCCCAGGCCAGCGCCACGCTGACCCACGCTTCGGGCTTCTACGGCAGCTTCTGGGCCAGCTCGATCGACGATTATGTCGCCGCCGGCGCCGATGCCGAGCTGGACCTGATCGCCGGTTACTCGACCACGATGGGCGCGGTCACCCTCGACGGCGGTGTCCTCTATTATACCTACACCTCGGCCGCGAAGGGCGCGAACACCGACTTCTTCGAGCTGTACGGCTCGGTGAAGGGCACGGTCGGCCCGGCGACGGTGAAGGTCGGCGCCGCCTATGCGCCGAAGCAGAGCGCGCTGACCCTGACCGGGCCGAAGCTCGACAATCTCTATCTCTACAGCGACGTGTCCTACACCGTGCCGGACACGCCCTTCGGCCTGTCGGGCCATCTCGGCTATTCGAAGGACGAGAGCTTCCTGACCGGCGGCAAGAGCTACCTCGATTGGAACCTCGGCGCGACCTACACCTGGAGGGCGGCGACCTTCGGCGTCGCCTATGTCGACACCGACTTCCCGAAGGGCTTCGTCAGCAACCCGTCCTCTGGCAAGGACATGGCGAAGGCCGGTGTCGTGATCTCGGCATCCTACGCTTTCTGATCCCGATGGAGCGGCCGCTCGGCCGCTCAGAGTATCAACGTGCCGCGATTTCCCGCAGATGTTTCCATCTGCCTCGAAATCGCTGGCGCTGGGACAGGGAAGGGCCGCGGTTCGCCGCGGCCCTTTTTCTTTGGCCGACGATAGCATTGACGGCTTTGGCAAGGTCCGGCGAAGGGCGGATCGTGCGATGACACCGGCGGATCTCGACTAGCGGCTGGCGTCGACCAGCCGCCGGGTGAGCGGGTGGGCCGGCGCCGCGATCAGCCGTTCGGCAGGCCCCTCCTCGACGATGCGTCCCGCATCCATGACGACGATGCGGTGGCAGAGCCGCCGCGCGACGGCGAGGTCGTGGGTGATCATGAGGATGGCGAGCCCGCGCTGCCGCTGGAGATCGGCGAGCAGGTCGAGGATCGTACCGGCGACGAGCACGTCGAGCGCCGACGTTGCCTCGTCGAGCAGCAGCATTGCCGGATCGGGGCCGAGCGCGCGGGCGATGGCGACCCTCTGCGCCTGGCCGCCCGACAGTGCGCCAGGCCGCCGGCCGGCCAGCATGGGATCGAGGCCGACCTCGGCGAGCACGGCTTCGACCCGCGCAGCCACCGCTGCCCCGCCGAGATCGGGACGCAGCCGGCGCAGCGGCTCGGCGACGATGTCGCGGACCTTCCACAGCGGATCGAGGCTGGCGACCGGATCCTGGAAGACGGGTTGCAGCCCGGCGCGGTCGCGGGGGCGCATCGCCTTGCGTTCGGGGAGCGGCATCCCGCGCCAGCGGATCTCGCCCGCGTCGATCGGACCGAGCCGGGCGACGGCACGGGCGAAGGTCGACTTGCCCGATCCCGATCCGCCGACGATCGCGACGGCCTCGCCCTCGGCGACGTCGATGTCGACCGCGTCGACCGCTTGCAGCCGTCCGCGTCGCCAGCCGGGCCGCGCGAAGGAAACCGAGACCCGCCGGGCCTCGATCAGCGGGGCGCCGATCGGTCCCAGCGCGGGCGGCGGACCGTCGAGGCTTGGGCTTGCCGCGATCAGCGCGCGCGCATAGTCGGTCTGCGGATCGCCCAGCACGGCATGGATGGAACCGGTCTCGACGATGCGGCCGGCATGCATCACCGCGATCGCGTCGACATGGTCGGCGACGGCTGCAAGATCGTGGCTGACGAGCAGCAGTGCCATGCCCTCCTCGTCGCACAGCCGGCCGAGCATCTTCATGATCTCGGTGCGCAGCATCGCGTCGAGCGCGGTGGTCGGCTCGTCGGCAACGAGCAGCTTCGGACGGTGGGCTATCGCCATCGCGATCAGCGCGCGTTGCCGCTGCCCCCCCGACAGCCGGTGCGGATACTGGTCGAGTCGTTCCTCGGCACGGTCGAGCCCGACCCGCTCGAGCGCGGCGGCCATCTGTGCCCGCCCTGGGCGGGCCGCGCCGGCCTGGGTCCACGCCTCGCGCAGCTGGGCGCCGATCGTCAGGTGCGGGGTCAGCGCCGTCAGCGGCTGCTGGAAGACGAAGCCGACCTCGCGGCCGCGGATGCGGCGCAGCGTTTCCTCACCGGCACCGACTAGTTCCTCGCCGTCCAGCCGGAAGGAACCCGCGACCGTCGCGGGCGACAGGCCGAAGGGGGCGAGGCAGGTCTGGCTCTTGCCCGATCCCGACGCGCCGACCAGCGCCAGCGAGCGGCCGGCCTCGATCGCGAAGCCGACGCCTTCGACGATCCGGCGGCCGCCGATGCTGATGTCGAGCGCGTCGGCGACAAGAAGGGTCACTGGACGAAGCGGTCGCGCAGGCCCTCGCCGATGCGGGTCAGGCAGAGCAGCAGGGTGACGAGCACCGCCGCCGGCAGCAGCAGCGCGTGCGGGGCGATATCCATGTCGTCGGCGCCGTCCTTGAGCAGGATGCCGAGCGACGTCATCGGTTCCTGCACGCCGAGGCCGAGGAAGGACAGGAAGCTCTCGATCATAACGACCTGCGGCACGGTGAGCAGCAGATAGGCGATCGCGACCCCGGCTATGTTGGGCAGCATGTGGCGCACCACGATCGCCAGGGGCGGCGTGCCGGCCGCCTCGGCGGCAGTGACGAAAGGGCGCTCGCGCAGGCTGATCATCTGTCCGCGCACGACCCGCGCCATCGTCAGCCATTCGACCGCCCCGATGCCGAGGAAGACGAGCAGGATCGACCGGCCGAAGACGACCATCAGCAGGATCACCACGAACATGAACGGTAGCGCGTAGAGCGCGTCGACCACGCGCATCATCGCTTCGTCGACCCGCCCTCCGCGCCAGCCCGCGACCGCGCCCCAGCCCGCCCCGACGACCAGCGACACGAGGGCGGCGGCAAGGGCGACCCCCAGGGTGACGCGGGTCCCGACCAGGGTGCGGGCCAGCAGGTCGCGGCCGACGCTGTCGGTGCCCATCACATGGTCGCCGGTGAAAGGCGCCGCGCGCACCGCGCTCCAGTCGATCATGTCGTAGCGCCAGCCGAGCGCCAGCGGGCCGAGCAGCGCCGCGAGGACAATCAGGACGATCAGGATCAGCGCGGCGCGCATCGCGGTCCTATCGCCGCGCGCGCGGGTCGAGCCAGCCATAGGCCAGGTCGGCGAGCAGGTTGAACAGGATGATCAGCGCCGCGTAGAGCGTGACGACGCCGAGGACGAGCGGATAGTCGCGGTTGAGCGCGCCCTGCACGAAATAGCGGCCGAGCCCGGGCAGCGCGAACACGGTCTCGATCACGACGGCGCCGGTCAGAAGCCCCGCGGCGGCGGGGCCGAGATAGGAGGCGACCGGCACCAGCGCGGGCCTTAGCGCATGGACGATCAGGATGCGGGGACGGCGCAGCCCGCGCGCCCGGGCCATGCGGACATGGTCCTGCGCCAGCACCTCGGCGAGGCCGGCGCGGGCGAGCTTGGCGATCGCGCCGGTCGCGGGCAGCGCGAGCGCGACGACCGGCAGGATCATGTGCGGCGGATCGCCGTCGCCCCAGCCGGAGACTGGCAACCACCCCGCCCACAGACCGAAGATCAGCGCGAGCAGCGGGCCGACGACGAAGCTGGGCAGCGCGGTCAGCAGGGTGGCGCCGAGCATGAGGCTGCGGTCCGCGCGGCCACCCGGGCGGGCCGCGGCGGTCATCCCGGCGACGAGGCCCAGAAACAGCGCGAGCAGCAGCGCGAGCCCGCCGAGGGTGAGCGACACCGGCAGGCCGCGCGCGATCAGGTCGGTGACGGAGAAGTCGCGATAGACCAGCGACGGGCCGAAATCGCCGTGGAGGAGCCTCCAGACATAGCGGCCGACCTGCTCGGGCAGCGGCCGGTCGAGCCCATAGGCGGCCATCAGGGCGGCGCGGGTCTGCGGATCCAGCGGCCGCTCGCCGTCGAACGGCCCGCCGGGCGCGACCCGCATCAGGACGAAGGACAGGACCACGACCGCGGCCAGGGTGGGTATGGCAGTGAACAGGCGGCGGCGGATCAGGTCGAACATCGTCGCCCCGCCCCCTGGATCGTCACGCCAGCGAAGGCTGGCATCTCGGGAGAGGAGCGCGCGCAAGACCCCTCGAGACCCCAGCCTTCGCCGGGGTGACGATAGTGAGGTGATGGAGCCCAAAACGCGTCATCCCGGCGGAGGCCGGGATCTCGCGAGATGGAGCGCCGAGCCCCTCTGCCGAGATCCCGGCTTCCGCCGGGATGACGATAAGGCTCGAGCCTCAGTTGCCGAGCGTGACGCTGGCGTCCGCGCCGTTCGTCGCGGCCGCGGCGAGGATGGTGCGGGTGGCCGGACCCTTGTCGACGGTGTTCTGGCCGACTTCGGCGACCGAGGAACGGATGCCGGGCTCGGGCAGGGTCTTGGTCAGGCCGATGATGTCCTTCTCGGTCTGGCTCTTGGGCGCCTGGGTGTTGGCGAACATCGCCGACAGCGCCTGCTGGCTCGAATCGGCCTCCTGCGGGCGCGGCGCGCCGGGCTTCGGCGGGAGCAGGGCGAAATCGGGCGGGATGGTCAGCGGCGCCCGCTTCGACACCGCGAAGGCGTCGAGGTTCGACGAGCGGCCGGCCATCACGCCCGGGCGATCGCCCCGGCTGCAGGCGGATACGAGGGTCATGGCGACCAGCGCCGAACCGAAAAGCAACTTAGACCGCATCGACATTCTCCGCAGGGGCCTTGGGTTCACGCACCAGCAGGGCGCGCGCCACCAGGATCAGGACGCCTATCGTAATCGCGGCGTCCGCGACATTGAAGACATAAAAAGGATACCAGGTTCCGATATGCGGGCCCAGGAAGTCGGCAACATAGCCGAGCCGCGCCCGATCGGCGATGTTGCCGATCGCGCCGCCGAGGACGAGGCCGAGCGCGGCGACGTCGCCCCGCGCCTTTTCCCGCCAGATCCAGACGACGATCCCGGCCGCGATCAGCGCCGTGGCCGTGACCAGCAGCCAGCGTTCCCGGTCCGATCCGGCGACGAGGAAGCCCATCGACACGCCGTAATTCTCGACCCAGCGGAACTGGAAGAAGCTGGTGATCTCGATCAGCCCGCGCTCGCGCAGCGCTACCGGCCCCATGATCAGCCATTTGCTGACCTGATCGAGCAGCAGCACGACCGCGGCGATGCCGAAGCCGAGCGGCCGGTGGAGGGCGGAGCGGGTATCAGCCATGCACCACCGCGTCGCAGCGGTCGCACAGCGCGCCGGTGGTCTCGACCTCGGGCAGGTGCCGCCAGCAGCGACCGCACTTTTCGGCCTCGGTCTTGCTGACCTCGAACGCGATCGGATCGCTCCCTTCGGCCTGTCGGGCGATCGCGGGATCCCCGTCGACCACCTCGACCTTCGCGACGATGCCGATCTCGGCCAGGTCGACCGAGCGCAGCAGCGCGGCCTCGCCCGGATCGTAGCTGATCGCGGCGACGTCGACCTCCAGGCTGGAGCCGATCACCTTCTCGCGGCGCAGCGGCTCGATCTCGCCGGTCAGGCGCGTGCGATAGCGGCGCAGCAATTCCCAGCGCATCCGCAGGTCGTCGTTCCTCCAGCCGGCATCGACCTCGGGCCAGGTCAGCAGGTGGACCGAGCCGGCTTCCGGATAGCGGGTGCCCCACACCTCCTCGGCGGTGAAGCAGAGGATCGGCGCGGCGTAGCGGACCAGCGCGTGGAACAGCGTGTCGAGCACGGTGCGATAGGCGCGGCGCTTGAGGTCCGACGGGGCGTCGCAGTAGAGCGAGTCCTTGCGGATGTCGAAGAAGAAGGCCGACAGGTCGTTGTTGGCGAAGTCGGTCAGCGCGCGGGCATAGCGGTTGAACTCGAACGCTGCGGTCGCGTCCCTGAGTTCGGCGTCGAGGCTGGCGAGCAGGTGGAGGACATAGCGCTCCAGCTCGGGCATCTCGGCCGGCGCTACCTTCTCCGCATCGCCGAAGCCGTCGAGCGCGCCGAGCAGGTAGCGGAAGCTGTTGCGCAGCTTGCGATAGGCGTCCGACGTGCCGGCGAGGATTTCCTTGCCGATGCGGACATCCTCGAAATAGTCGGTCGAGGCGACCCACAGCCGGAGGATGTCGGCACCGCTCTCGTTGATGATCTTGAGCGGATCGACGACGTTGCCGACGCTCTTCGACATCTTGCGGCCCTGGCCGTCGAGCGCGAAGCCATGCGTCAGCACCGCCTCATAAGGCGCGCGGCCGCGCGTGCCGCAGCTTTCGAGCAGCGACGACTGGAACCAGCCGCGATGCTGGTCCGAGCCTTCGAGATAGAGATCGGCGCGGGTGCCGATGCCGTAGCGCGCCTCGACGGTGAAGGCGTGGGTGCAGCCCGAATCGAACCAGACGTCGAGGATGTCGTTGACCGGCTCATAATTCGCCGCGTCATGGTCGGGGCCGAGCAGGTCCTGATGGTTCGCGGTGAACCAGGCGTCGGCGCCGCCGGCCTCGAAGGCTGCGACGATGCGGGCGTTGACCGTCGGATCGCGCAGATAGTCGCCGGTCTTGCGGTCGACGTAGAGCGCGATCGGCACGCCCCAGGCGCGCTGGCGGCTGATCACCCAGTCGGGGCGGCCCGCGACCATCGCATGGATGCGGTTGCGCGCCTTCTCGGGCACCCAGCGGGTGTGCTCGATCGCGTCGAGCGCCAGTTCGCGCAGCGTCGCGCCATTACCCTGCGCGGCGCGGATCTCCGCTTCCTCGGCGCAGCGCGCGGCGAGATCGTCCTCGATCGCCCGATCCATCGGGATGAACCATTGCGGGGTGCAGCGGAAGATCACCTTGGCCTTGGAGCGCCAGCTGTGCGGATAGCTGTGCTTGAAGTCGGCGCTGGCCGCGAGCAGCGCGCCGGCCTCGCCCAGATCGGCGCAGATCGGGCCTTCGGGGCTGTTGAACTTGGGATTGATGACCGAGCCCTGGCCGGGCAACCAGCCCCAGTCGGCGCGATACTTGCCGTCGCCCTCGACCGCGAACACCGGATCGATGCCGTTCGCCTTGCACAGGAAGAAGTCGTCCTCGCCATGGTCGGGCGCCATGTGGACGAGGCCGGTGCCGGCGTCGGTGGTGACGAAGTCGCCGGCCAGCAGCGGACGCGGCTTCGCGAAGAAGCCGCCGAGCTGGTGCATCGGGTGACGCGCGATGGTGCCGGCGAGGTCGGCGCCTTTAAAATGCTTTAACAGGAGAGTCGAAAAGCTAACGTGTGAGCCGGGGTGCGTTTTTTCGAGCTGATAAGTTAACGACTTTTCCACCCGCGCTTCAAAAGCTTTGAGCAAGTCTGCAGCGACAACAAACTTACGACCAAACATTTGGCGACCCGGGTTGGCCTCCGAAGCAGCTTCTTGCTCGCCCCAGCCTGCAACACCAGTGCTGGCCGTTTGCACCAAGACATATTCGACCTCCGGCCCGTAGGCGAGCGCCTGGTTGACCGGGATCGTCCACGGGGTGGTCGTCCAGATGACGGCGTAGGCGCCCTTCAGCGCCTCGATCGGGCTCTCGACGATCTCGAACGCCACATCGATCTGGGTCGAGACGATATCCTCATATTCGACCTCGGCGTCGGCCAGCGCGGTCTTCTCGACCGGAGACCACATCACCGGCTTGGCGCCGCGATAGAGCTGGCCGCTCTCGGCGAACTTGAGCAGCTCGCCGACGATCGCCGCCTCGGAGGCGTAGTTCATCGTCAGATAGGGATCGTCCCAGTCGCCCTCGATGCCGAGCCGCTTGAACTGGTCGCGCTGCACCGCGACCCATTTCTCGGCATAGGCACGGCATTCGGCGCGGAACAGGACGGGATCGACCTCGTCCTTGTTGAGCTTCTTGGCGCGATAGGCCTCTTCGACCTTCCACTCGATCGGCAGGCCGTGGCAGTCCCAGCCCGGAACATAGGGCGCATCCTTGCCGGTCAGCGACTGGCTGCGGACGATGATGTCCTTCAGCACCTTGTTCATCGCATGGCCCATATGGATGTCGCCATTGGCGTAGGGCGGGCCGTCGTGGAGGATGAAGCGCGGCTGGCCGGCGCGGGCCGCACGGAGCTGGCCGTACAGGTCTCCGGCCGCCCACTTCGCGAGAATCGCCGGCTCCTTCTGGGCGAGGCCGGCCTTCATCGGGAAGTCGGTCTTCGGCAGGAAGACGGTGTCGCGCCAATCGCGGGCAGAGGAGTCGGGTGCGTCGGTCATCGTAGAAGCTTCAATCCATCAGGCCGTGCGTACCTTTCGTACGTACGGAATCGAGGGAGGCTCTAGGGCTTGGGCGTATAACCGGCAAGTATCCGCTTCGCCTCGGCGCAGTCCCTGTCCATCTGGGCGGTCAGCGCCTCGAGGCCGTCGAACTTCGCCTCGGGGCGGATATAGGCGATCAGCTCGATCTCGACGATCTGGTCGTACAGGCTCTCGGCGAAGTCGAAGAAATAAGCTTCGAGCAGTTCCTTGGGCGGATCGAAGGTCGGGCGGATGCCGAGATTGGCCGCGCCCTGCAGCACCCGGCCGTCGGGCAGCAGCCCGCGCACCGCGTAGATGCCGTATTTCGGACGAAGATAGCGCCCCAGCGGGATGTTGGCGGTCGGGAAGCCGATGGTGCGGCCCAGCTTGTCGCCATGCTGGACCTTGCCCTGGATGCGGAACGGGCGGCTCAGCAGGCGTGCCGCCTCGGCGGGGTCGCCGGCGATCAGCGCGTCGCGGATGCGGCTGGAGGAGATCGGGCCCCGCTCGTCGCTGACCGGGCCGATCGCCTGCGCGGTCAGGCCGTGCGCCGCGCCGATCTCCGCCAGCACGCCGACATTGCCGGTGCGGCCCTTGCCGAAGGTGAAGTCCTCCCCGGTGACGACATGCGCCGCCCCGGCGCGGCCGATCAGCCATTCGGTGACGAAATCGGCGGCGCCGACATTGGCCAGCGCCGCGTCGAACCGGAACACCAGCATCGCGTCGGCGCCCGCTTCGGCGAACAGCGCGGCGCGCTGGTCGAGCAGGGTCAGGCGGAAGGGCGGCGCGTCGGGCCGGAAGAAGCGGACCGGATGCGGATCGAAGCTGGCGACCAGCACCGGTCGGCCGGTCGCGCGGCCATGCGCCACCGCCGCGCCGACGACCGCCTGATGGCCCCTATGGAAGCCGTCGAAATTCCCCAACGCCACCACGCCCCCGCGCAGATGCGCGGGCACGGGGCGGTCGCACGTCAGCCGCTCCATGGGGGCGCTATAGAAAGTGCTGGGGCTTCACGCAATTAGGCGGGAGGAGCGGTCGTCGATTTAGGCGCGACGCCGCAGCGTGACGAAGGCGAAGCGGGGGCGGCCGTCCGCCGCCGGATGCTCCTCGCGCGCATCCTCGCGCCAGACGGCGGGATCGAAGGCGGGCACCACGGTGTCGCCCTCGGGCGCGTCGTCGACCTCGGTCAGCTCGATCCGGTCGGCATAGGCGAGCAGCAAAGCATATATCTCCGCGCCGCCGACGACTGACAGCCGTTCGTCCCGCGCGGCGGCGATGGCCTCGTCGACGCCGCGCACGACCTCGGCGCCCTCGGCCTGCCAAGCTGGATCACGGGTCAGGACGACATGGCGGCGCCCGGGCAGGAGGCCCGGCAGGCTCTCGAAGGTTTTGCGGCCCATCAGCATCGGCGCCCCCTGGGTCAGCGCCTTGAAACGCTTTAGGTCGGCGGGGATGCGCCAGGGCAGATCGCCGTCGCGCCCGATCACCCCGTTGCGGCCGCGCGCCAGGACGAAGACGATCTCGGGCTTCCCATCCAGCGGATGCGGGGGCGTCAAACCGCTACCTCGGCCTTGATGTGCGGATGCGGATCATAGCCCTCGATCGCGAAGTCATCGAGCGCATAGTCGAACATGCTCGCCGGCTTGCGGGTGAGGCGCATCGTCGGGAAAGCGCGGGGGGTGCGTGAGAGCTGCTCCTCGACCAGATGGCCGTGGTTCGAATAGACATGGGTATCGGCGCCCATCCAGACGAGTTCCCCCGGCTCGAGGTCCGTCTGCTGGGCGAGCATCCGGATCAGCACCGCCGCCTCGAAGATGTTGAACGGAAAGCCGAGACCGAGGTCGCAAGAGCGCTGGTAGAGGATGCCCGACAGCCGCCCGTCCGCGACATGATATTGATAGGTCATGTGGCAGGGCGGCAGCGCCATGCCCGGCAGCTCGGGCACGTTCCAGCCGGTGAAGATCAGCCGGCGCGACGCGGGGTTGGCGCGGAGCATCTGGACCAGCTCCGCGATCTGGTTGACGCCCTTCTCCTCGCGCCGGAACAGGCCGTCCCCTGCGGGCGTGTAGCGCGGCCAGTCGACCCATTGCTTGCCGTAGACCGGGCCGAGATCGCCCCATTGTGCGGCGAAGCCCTCGTCCTCGATAATCCGCTGCTCGAAGGCGTCGCGGTCGATCGTCTCGCCGGTCGCCTTGCGATATTTATCGAGCGGCCAATCGGTCCAGATATGCACCTTCTGCATCACCAGCGGGCGGATATTGGTGTCGCCCGACAGGAACCAGATCAGCTCCTTGATCGCCGATTTCCAGAAGACCTTCTTGGTGGTGATCAGCGGGACGGTGCCGTCGGACAGGTCGAACCGCATCGTCACCCCGAACAGCGACCGCGTTCCCACGCCGGTGCGGTCGACCCGCTCGTCGCCGTCCCGCCAGGCGCGCGCCATGGCATCGAGATATTGCTGTTCGGGATGTGAGGTCATGACGGCTGAGGTAGCGGGCGGCGTGGGACCGTTCAACGGATATCCGTCACCAGCCGGGCACCCTTTCCGTCATCCCGGCGCCGGTGGGGATCTCCAGAGGCCCGGGCGGCACATCGTCTCCCGAGATGCCAGCCTGCGCTGGCATAACGATCTTGGCGCAGGTACTGGCGGAGTCGGAACGGCATCGCTACATCGCGGCCTCATGGCAAAGCTCAAGATCGCGTCCTGGAACATCAATTCGGTCCGCGCCCGCATCGATATCGTCAAGCAGTTCCTGGTGGAGCAGCAGATCGACATATTGTGCCTGCAGGAGACCAAGGTCCGCGACGACACCTTCCCGTTCGGGATGTTTCGCGAGCTGGGCTACGACCATTTCGAGATCAACGGCCAGCCGATGCACCACGGGGTCGCGATCATCTCGAAGGTGCCGCTGTACGACAACGGCAAGCATGACTGGCAGGACAATGGCGAGGCGCGGCATGTCGGCGTGCGGCTCGACTGCGGCATCCGGCTCGAGAATGTCTACGTCCCCGCCGGAGGCGACATCCCCGACCGCGCGCTCAACCCCAAATTCGGCCAGAAGCTCGACTTCCTGGGCCGCATGATCCGCTGGTCCGAGGAGCTGAAGGAGCAGACCCTGCTGGTCGGCGATTTCAACATCGCCCCGCTGGAATGCGACGTGTGGAGCCACAAGCAGCTGCTCGACGTGGTCAGCCACACCCCGATCGAGGTCGAGACGCTCAATCGGCTGCAAGCCAGTCATGACTGGGTCGATCTCGGCCGCACCTTCGTGCCCGCGCCGGCGCGGCTGTACACCTGGTGGAGCTACCGGGCGCAGGACTGGGCGGCGTCGGATCGCGGGCGGCGGCTCGACCATATGTGGGCCAGCCCCGAACTCGCGAAGAAGGCCACCGCCCATTATGTCTGCGAGCCGTGCCGGTCGTGGCTCAGGCCGTCGGACCACATCCCGCTGATCACCGAGCTCGACGTGTGAGCGGCGCACGGGCGGCGGCGCGCGCGATCGACGCGCTCAAGCGGGGCTGGCCGGTCGCGGTGGCGGCGGGCGACGGCCGGGTGGTCGTGCTTGCGATCGAGACGGCCAACGATGTGACCCTCGCCGATTTCGATGGCGAATCGAGCGGTTCCGGGCCCGCCGACGTGCTGCTGTCGGCGGCGCGGGCCGCGACGCTCAATCTCGCCAACCAGCGCGAGGCGGCCAGCCCCGCCTCCCCGGCGCTGGTCGAGCGGGTTCCGTGGATCGACCTGCCGACCGCTATCGCGCTGGCCGATCCCGTGCGCGACCTCGCCACGCCGCTCAAGGGCCCGTTCCGCGCCAAGGCGGTCTACGCGCCCGCCGCTGCGGCGGCGGCGCTCAGGCTGGCGCGCCTCGCCGGGCTGCTGCCGGCGCTGTTCGCGCGCGTCGACGGCCCGGTCGAGGCCGAGATCCGGGCGGAGGCGCTCGACGATTATGAGGATCCCGCGCATCTCGTCATCGCCTCGCAGGCGCGGCTGCCCGTGGCCGTGTCGGAGAAGGCCGAGATCGTCGCCTTCCGCCATGTCGCCGACGCGGCCGAGCATGTCGCGCTGATCATCGGCACGCCCGACGGCACCCCGCCGCTGGTTCGCCTCCACAGCGAATGCCTGACCGGTGACGTGCTGGGCTCGCTCAAATGCGACTGCGGGCCGCAGCTCCACGGCGCGCTGAGCGCGATGACGCACGCGAACTGGGGCATATTGCTCTACCTGCGCCAGGAAGGCCGCGGCATCGGGCTGATCAACAAGCTGCGCGCCTATGCGTTGCAGGACCAGGGCTTCGATACGGTCGACGCCAATCTGCGCCTCGGCTTCGGCGTCGACGAGCGCGACTTCCGCGTCGCGGCGCGGATGCTGGCGTTGCTGGGGCAGCTCAAGGTACGGCTGATGACCAACAATCCGCAGAAGGTCGCCGGTCTCGAAGATGCGGGGATCGAGGTGGTCGAGCGGGTCGCCCACAAGATGGGCGAGAACCCGCACAACAGCGCCTATCTCGCCACGAAGCGCGACCGCACCGGCCATGTGCTGTGACGAGCGCGGTCCGCGTCGATAGCACGGCGCTGACCCTCACCGGACCCGATGCCATCGCCGTTCCCTGCGCGATCGGACGCTCCGGCGCCTGTCCGGCCGCCGACAAGCGAGAGGGCGACGGCATGACCCCGCTCGGCCGCTGGCCGATCCGGACGGTGCTGTTCCGTCCGGGCCATGCCGCGCCACCGACGGGAATGAAATTGCCCTGGCGCTGGGTGCGGCCCGACGACGGCTGGTCCGACGGGCCGGGCGATCCCGCCTATAACCGTCCTGTGCGGCATCCGCACGGCTTCTCGGCCGAGCGGCTGGTGCGCGACGATGGCGCCTATGACGTGATCGTGGTGCTGGGCCACAATGATTCGCCGCCGGTGCGGAACATGGGCAGCGCGGTCTTCCTCCACTGTAGCGAGGGACGGCCGACCGCCGGTTGCGTGGCGGTGGAGAAGGATGCGCTGCTGGAGTTGCTGGCGACGCTTTCGCCAGGCGATGTGGTGGAGATTTTCTGATCCCCCTCCGTCGCCGGGCGGGACGTTACTTCGGTGCCTTCACCGCGGTAACCTCCAGCTCGACGAGAAACATCGGCGCGACCAGATTGGCGACCTGGAAGGTCGAACGCGAGACCGTGGCGGGGTTGTCGGCCGAGCCGAAATATTCCTTGAAGCCGGCGTTGAAGCCCGCGAAGTCGATCTTGTTGCCGAGCCTGGGGTCGGCGGCGAGGAACGCCTGCATCTTCACTACGTCGCCGATGGCATAGCCCTTCGCCTCGAGCAGGGCCTTGATCTTCTTCAAGGTGCTCAGGGTCTGGGTTTTGGTGTCGCCATAGTCCTCCATCGTCTCCTTCTTCGCGGGATCGATCGGATCGGCGAGCTGGCCGGACAGATAGAAAGTCTCATAGCCCGCGGGCACGATCACGCCCTTGAGGATGAGGCCCGGCTTGCCGTCGGGCCCCGGGCTGACGATCCGCTCGACCGGCGCGGGAGCCGCGAGCGCGGGTGCTGCGAGCGCGGCGGCGAGCACCGCGAGGGGGGCGGCTGCGATCCTTCGGGTCTTCATGGCAGTCTCCTTCGTCCAATTGGTTCAATGGGCGGATATGACCTTTGCGGCATCGGGATCGGGCGCCTTGCCCGAGCGGATGCCGGCTACCGCTTCGGCCGTCACGGGTGACGCGGAATTGCCCCAGCTGGTGCGGACATAGGTGATCGCGGCGGCGATCTGGGCGTCGGTCAGGTCGGCCTTGAAGGTTGGCATGCCGCCCCGGCCATCGAGGACGACGTGGATCACCTGCCGCCCGTCTCCCAGTACGAAGGGATCGCCGGCAAGCGCCGGGAAGGCGCCTTCGATCCCCTTGCCGTCCGCCTGGTGGCAGGCCGCGCAATTGTCGCTGAATATCTGGACGGGCGCAGGCGCTGGGCCGGCGGCGGCGAGGCCCGCTCCCCCGGCGGGCGCGTGGGTGGTCTGTGCAACCGCGACGGCGGCCGCGCCGAGCAGGGGCAGGCAGAGCAGGGTGCGCATCGCGGTCACCCCTTCATCGCGCGGGCATGGAGCCGCGCGACCTGCTGCCAGGCACTTTCGAACGCGCCGGCCTGCCAGCCGCCGATATAGCTCATATGCTCGCCGGCCAGGTAGATGCGGCCGTCGGGTTCGCAGAGCACCGGATAGGCGGTGG
Organism: Sphingomonas sp. Root720; assembly: GCF_001428605.1. Lineage (GTDB taxonomy): Bacteria > Pseudomonadota > Alphaproteobacteria > Sphingomonadales > Sphingomonadaceae > Rhizorhabdus. Next base: position 414,641 of record NZ_LMID01000010.1, on the reverse strand, counting down.
CCCGCGCCTCGTCGCTCCACATCCCCCAGCCGCCGAGATTATACTTCACCCGGTGCCAGGCGACCGAGAAGCTGGACTCGTAGCTCTCGCGATAGGCCGGGAAGATCTTCTGGCCATAGTCGACCGCCAGCACGGCACGGTCGGCCGGCGACCGGGCCGATATCTTCGCCGCGTTGGGCCCGAAATTATAATAGCCGAGGAGGACGCCCTTCCGTCCCTGCCAGCCGGTCGAGGGCAGGGCGATGTTGTTGATGTCGGGATCGTCGCAGAAGACATGGCCGCCATAGATGCCGTGATCCTCTTCCCAGAAGCGACGCTTCATCTGGAGGCCGATCTTGCCGACCGGCGCATAGGCGCATTTCGCCATCGCCGCCTGGAAGGCGGGCGACAGGCCGTTGTCGATGCCCTTCAGCACCGACAGCGGGATCGTGCAGATGCACCAGTCGCCGGTGATCGTCTCGGGCTGGCCATCCCGGACGACATCCACGGTGACGCTGTTGGGGCCCTGCCGGATGTGGCGCACTTCGGTCGAGGTGCGGATCGTTCCGCCGGGCAGCGCGCGGGCGATCGCCTTGGGGATCTGCTCCATGCCGTCGAGCGGCTGGAACATGGTGCGCTGCTGATCCCATTCGCTGACGCCGCGGAGCATCTGCGCCAGCCCGCTGTCGAGCAGCGCGTCGAGCGCATAGGGCGTCGACGGCTTGCCGGGGCCCGGATTGACGCCGGCGCCGGGTTCGACCAGGAAGCCCCGGCCCGGCGTGCCCGAATAGCTCAGCTCCTTCCTGGAAAGACCGCCGAACTCGACGAGGAAGTCGATGAACCGCTCCTTGTCCTCGGCGTCGAGCCGGCCGTCGAGCGTCCCCTGCCGGGCCAGTTTGGCGAGGATTTCCGAGCTGTGGCCGAGCATGTCCGCCGCGACCTCGCCCTTGCGGACGACCTTGCCTGCGAGCGGACCCTTGCCCTTCCCGAAATAGAGGAAGCTGGCGTCGTTGTCGTTGTTGAACAGCTCGAGCGGAACCCCGAATTTGCGGGTGTAATGGAGCGTCGAATGATGGTGGTAGGGAATCCGCCACGGGCCGTGGTTGATGTACAGGCCGTCGTCGAAGTCGCACGTCTGGGTGGTGCCGCCGAGCTCGGTGAGCGAGAAGCCCTTGCGCGCGGTCTGGGCGCGACCGCCGGGAAAGCCGCGTGCCTCGATCACCGTTACGTCATAGCCGGCCTGGGTCAGTTCATAGGCGGAGGCGAGGCCGGCATTGCCCGCGCCGAGCACGATGACCTTGTTCCGCTTCGGCGTGCCGCTCAGCTTCGGCGGCGCCGCCATCGCCGAACCGATGCCGAAACCCAGCGCATCCATGCCCGCGAGCAGCATCGCGCTGCCGCCCATCCGGGCCAGTGTCTCGAGAAAATAGCGGCGAGTTGGACCGCGCGTGGCCCCGACCCCTTCAAATCGCCCCATCGTCCATCCTTCTGGATTCGACCGATGGGCCCATCGTAATGAAATAAGCGATCGGGGGCGAACGCAATCGTTCCGCGTCCGGCGGAGAGCACCGGAAATTCGGGATTAGAGGGCGGATTGGCGGCGGGGCAACGAAATTCGCGTGGCTGCGAGCGCGAAGCGATCAGCTCGCGGCGGCGATCCGATCCTGGCACTGCCGAGCGATGTCCTGCAGCTCGCCGATCGTCTGGTCGAGGGCGATGCGTTGCAGTTCAAGGGCATCGAGCCGCTCGCCGACGCGGGCCAGCAACTGCCGGGTCTGCGCCAGGTGCAGTGAATCGACGTCATAGAGATCGAGGAACTCCTTGATCTCGCGCAGGCTGAACCCCAGCCGCTTGCCGCGCAGGATCAGCTGGAGCCGCGCTACTTCGCGCCGCGAATAGACGCGCATCGTGCCGACCCGTTGCGGTTCGAGCAGGCCCTTGTCCTCGTAGAAGCGGATGGCGCGGGTGGTAACGCCCAGTTCATCCGCGACATCCTGGATGCCCCGCAACGGCTGGCGTTCTCCGCCCAGGCCCAGATCGCGCTTTGCCACGGCTCAGTTCGCCGCCTTCTTGGCTTCCTCGGCGACCAGCTCCTTCTTGGAGAGCTTGCCGATCAGCGTCTTGGGCAGGCTGGTGCGGATTTCGATCTCGCGCGGCATCTCGATCTTGGAGATGCGGGTCTTGAGGAAATCGCCCAGTTCGTCGACGCTGGCCTGCTGGCCGGGACGCAGCACGACGAAGGCCTTGGGTGCCTGCCCGCGATATTCGTCGGGTACGCCGATCACCACCGCCTCGAGTATGGCGGGATGCTCGTAGAGGGCCTCCTCGATCACGCGCGGATAGATGTTGTAGCCGCCGGCGATGATCACGTCCTTGATCCGGTCGACGAGGAACAGGTAGCCGTCCTCGTCCAGATAGCCGACGTCGCCGGTGCGGATCGCGCCGTCGATGAAGACCTTTTCGGTTTCCTCGGGCTTGTTCCAGTAACCCTTCATCACCTGCGGCCCGCGCGCGCAGACTTCGCCGCGTTCGCCGGTCGGCAGGATCTTGTGCGGATCGTCGAGGTCGCGGATCTCCAGCACGGTGCCGGGGAAGGCGGGACCGGCGCTGTTGTCCTTCACCGCGCCCGTGACCGGGTTGCAGGTCAGGATCGGCGAGGTTTCGGACAAGCCGTAGCCCTCGACCACGCGGGCGCCGGTCAGCCGCTCGAATTCGGTGCGGACGTCGAAGGGCAGCGGAGCGCCGCCAGACACGCAATAGTCGAGATCGTCGAAGTGGATCTCCTGGCTGGCCGCCGCCTTGTTGATCGCGGTCAGCATCGTCGGCACGGCGAGCAGCTTCGTCGGCCGGGTGCGCTTGGATGTCTTCAGGAACTGCTTCAGCTCGAAGCGCGGCAGCAGGATCATCTCCGCCGCGGTGTCGACCGAATAGTCGAGCACCGTCGTCAGCGCGAAGACATGGAACATCGGCAGCACGCCCATGATCCGGTCCTGCCGTTCCTCCGGGCGCCGGCCGACGTGCAGGATCATCTGCGAACTGTTGGCGGTCAGGTTGGCATGGCTCAGCATCGCGCCCTTGGGTACGCCGGTGGTGCCGCCGGTATATTGGAGCACCGCGACGTCGTCGGGGGACACGTCCACCGGGCGGAAGCCGGCGCCGCCGTCGAGGACCGCGGAGAAGGCGACGTGGCGGCCGTCCCGCGGCCATTTCGCGATTTCGCCGCGCTTGAACAGGCGATAGGCGATCGACAGCAGCGGCGGCAATATATCCGCCATCGGGCAGACGATGATCGTCTCGAGCCCGCTCTCCGCAGCGACGGCGGCGACCTTGGCGTGGATCGACGCGACGTCGATCACCGCCATGACCGTCGTGCCCGAATCCTGGATCTGGTGCTTCAGCTCATGCTCGACATAGAGCGGGTTGAAATTGACGATCGTCGCCCCGCACCGCAGCGCGGCGAAGTAGAGGATCACGAAATAGGGCGTGTTCGGCAGGCACAGCCCGAGGCGGACGCCGGGGCCGACGCCCATCGCCTGCAGGCCGGCGGCGGCCCGATCGACCAGCGCGCCGATCTCGGCATAGGTCCAGTGGCGGCCGAGGAAATCGATCGCCCTGCGCTCGCCATGGTCGCGCACCGCCGCGTCGATCAGGTCGGTCAGCAGCCGGGGCGGAATCGGCGGGGACGCTGGCACGCCCCCGCCGTCCGGGTTGGCGTCACCGCGACCTGGGGGGATGGGGTCAGTCACGGTGTCGCCGTTCGACATGGTCCGCTCTCTCCGCTCAGAAGCTCATCCGGCCGCCGACGGCCAGGATGACCGCATGGGCGCCGGTCAGCCGGCCGTTGGGCTGGATGATCGTCTGGGCCGGGGTGCCGACATAGAAGCCGCCGAGCCGGTCGATCGACGCATTCTTGAAGTCGACATAGTTGGCGGCGGCATCGAGCGTGATCGATTCGGTGATCGCATAGGAGGTGCCGAGCGCGAAGTTGATGCGGCTGGCATCGGGGACGCGCGCGTCACGCGATCCATCCTGGGTCGGCGTCTGGTCCCACTGGACGCCGCCGCGCATCGTCCACTGCGGGGTGACCGCATAGTCGACGCCGCCGGCCACGCTCCAGCTGTTCTTGTAATTCTGGTCGAGCGCGGCGTTGACCGGCGCGCCGAGGCGGATCGCGTCGAACTTCTTCCAGCCGGCGCGGACGACCTGGCCGTTCAGGGTCAGCTGCTCGCTGACATGGACGCGCGCGCTGGCGACCGCCTGCCACGGCGTACGGAAGCTCGCCGTGATGTCCTCGATGCGGCCGTTCTGGCCAGCGAGCGGACCGAGCAGGCCGGCGGTGGTGATGCTGCCCTTCAGCTTGTGCTTGACCGACGACTTGTAGGAAATGCCGAGGTCGACGATCGGGCTCGGATGGACCTGAAGGCCGAGCGAATAGCCGAAGTCCCAGCCCTTGCCGCGCAGCGTCTGGTGCCCGTCGGGCAGCAGCGGCGACAGGTTGGGCAGCGAGTTCGACAGCGACGCCTTGCTGTGCTCGACGTTCAGGCCGACGCCGATGCCGAACATCGGGGACGGGGCGAAGGCGATCGTCGGCTGCAGGTCGATGGTGGTCAGCTTGGTCTTGTCGGCGGTATAGCGCGCCCAGCTGTCGCCCTCGTAGTTGGTAGCGAAGCTATAGGGCGCGGTGAGCGCCAGGCCGACCGACCACTGGTCGTTGAGCTTCCAGGCGACCGCGCCCGAGGGCAGATATCCCTTGTTGAGCGGATCGACCGACACCTGATTGCCGCCGACCGGCGCCGGCGCCTGGCCGGGACGGGCGATCACGGTGCCGACGTTGCGGACCTTGCCCTTCGGCATGATCGCACTGAAGCCGAGATAGGCGGTGCTCTTCTCGTTGCCGGCGATCGCCGCCGGGTTCCACCACAAAGACTGGGCGCCCTGGTCGGCCGCTTCGCCTGAAAAGGCGCGGCCGGCGGCGACCACCGATTGTTCCTGGAGATAGAAGGCGGAGGCGTGGGCGGCGCCGGCGCTCAGAAGGGCCAGCGTCGTGGTGGCGCTCGCAAGGGCGATGCGCCGGAAATTCGTCATCTTCATCGAATATGTTCCTCTCTACTCTACTCTTCCGCTGCGCTTCAGCGCACGCGGGTCCAGGTCTGGTTCTTGCAAAGCGGCACGAAGATGCAGCCCCTCAGCTTCAGCGTGTTCGCATCGACCGGGGTGATCCGCGCATCATAGGTCTTGCCGTCCTCGGCATTGTAGATCGTGCCCTTGTCCCAGACGCCGTTCCTGAAGCTGAAGCCGCCCAGGATCTGCAGGCCCTTGAGCGCACGGCCGCGCAGCTTCTCATCCTTGTTGTTGCTGTCCTTGACCGCGGGATTGGCGGCGATGCCGTCGGAGCTCAGTAACTTTCCGCATAGCGAAGTACCGCAGTGCGTGATCTCTACGATGCCGTTGCGGGTTTCGGTTTTCCAACGGCCGATCACCGCGTCGGGGCTTGCGCCCGCCGCCATCGCAAGGGCCATCAGTGTAATGCTCATCGCCTCACTCATCCTCCTGCGAGGCGCCCGATGCTGCGATCGGGTCGCCTTTCACGATGCAGCATCGATTGCACAAAAAAAGGTTGACGTATAGGGCAATCATCATACCTTTAAGAGAAATGGTTCGCGGCTGTTGCAAAAAGGTCGCGCCGGAGGAGAAGATCCATGCCGAATGCCGTGATCGCGGGCTATGCGCGCTCGCCCTTCCATCTCGCCAGCAAAGGGGAGCTGGCCCGCGTCAGACCCGACGACCTTGCCGCGCAGGTGATTCGCGGGCTGATCGACAAGAGCGGCGTCAAGGTCGAGGATATCGAGGACATCATTCTCGGTTGCGCCTTCCCTGAGGCTGAACAAGGTCTCAACGTCGCAAGGCTGATTGGGTTGCTTGCCGATCTGCCGATCAAGGTCGGCGGCATGACGGTGAACCGCTTCTGCGGCTCGTCGATGAGCTCGGTCCACATCGCTGCCGGCCAGATCGCGATCGGTGCGGGGGAGGCCTTCATCTGCGCCGGTGTCGAGAGCATGAGCCGGGTGCCGATGATGGGCTACAACCCGCTGCCCAGCCCCGAACTCGCGAAGAAGCGCCCCGGCGCCTATATGTCGATGGGCGAGACGGCCGAGAACGTCGCCAGCCAGTACCAGGTGCCGCGCGCCGCGCAGGAGGCCTTCGCCGTCGCCAGCCAAAAGAAGGCCGGTGCCGCGCGCGACGCGGGCAAGCTGGCTGACGAGATCGTCCCGATCCGCACGAAGAAGGGCACCGTCGAGATCGACGGCACGCCGCGTCCCGACACCACGGTCGAGGCGCTCGCCTCGCTCAAGCCCGCCTTCGACCAGAACGGCACCGTGACCGCGGGCACGTCCTCGCCGCTGACCGACGGCGCGGCGGCGGTGCTCGTGACCAGCGAGGAGTATGCCAAGGCCAACGGCCTCACCATCCTGGCGCGTATCAGGAGCGTCGCGGTGTCGGGTTGCGAGCCCGAAATCATGGGCATCGGCCCGGTCGCGGCATCGCGCAAGGCGCTCGAACGGGCGGGCCTGGCGGTCGGGGACCTCAACGTCGTCGAGATCAACGAGGCCTTCGCCAGCCAGGCGATCGCGTGCAGCAACGAACTCGGCTTCAGGCCGGAGACGGTGAACATCGACGGCGGCGCGATCGCGCTCGGCCATCCGCTGGGCGCGACCGGTGCGCGCATCGTCGGCAAGGCCGCGTCGCTGCTGAAGCGCGAGGGCGGTAGATATGCGCTCGCCACCCAGTGCATCGGCGGCGGGCAGGGCATCGCCACCGTTCTGGAGGCGGTGTGATGGATGCGATCAAGAAGGTCTGCGTGATCGGCGCCGGCACGATGGGCGCGGGGATCGCCGCGCAGGTCGCCAATGCCGGCATGCCGGTGCTGCTGCTCGATATCGTCCCGAAGGAAAACCCTAATCGCAACGCCATCGCCGAGGGCGCGGTGGCGAAGATGCTCAAGACCGACCCCGCGCCCTTCATGTCGAAGGCGGCGGCGAGGCTGGTCGAGACCGGCAATATCGAGGACGACCTCGCCAAGGTCGCCGAATGCGACTGGATCGTCGAGGCGATCGTCGAACGGCTCGACATCAAGCAGGGTCTCTACGAGAAGCTGGAGAAGGTCCGGAAGCCCGGCACGGCGGTGTCGTCCAACACCTCGACGATCCCGCTCGAGAGGCTGATCGAGGGCCGCTCCGACGCGTTCGCGGCCGACTTCATGATCACCCATTTCTTCAACCCGCCGCGCTACATGCGGCTGCTTGAGCTGGTGACCGGTCCGAAGACCGACAAAGGCACCGCCGCGAGGGTCGCCGATTTCGGCGATCGCGCGCTGGGCAAGCGCGTGGTTCCGGCCAAGGATACGCCGGGCTTCATCGCCAACCGCATCGGCACCTACTGGATGCTGGTCGCGTATAACGCAGCAGTCGACCTGGGCCTGACCGTCGAGGAGGCCGACGCGATCGGCGGGCGGCCGATGGGCGTGCCCAAGACCGGCATCTTCGGCCTGATCGACCTCGTCGGCATCGACCTCATGCCGCTGCTGCTCAAGAGCCTGGGATCGACCCTGCCGAAGGACGACGCCTTCCACGCCTCGGTCCGGCCGATGCCGCTGATCGATAAAATGATCGCCGACGGCTATACCGGCCGCAAGGGCAAGGGTGGTTTCTACCGGCTCAACCGCGAGGCGGGCAAGCGCAAGGAGGCGATCGACCTAGCCACTGGCGAGTACCGGCCGGCGATCAAGGCCGACGTGCCGCGCGCCAAGCTGGCGCAACTCGTCACCCTGCCGGGCAAGACCGGCCAGTTCGCCTGGGCGGTGCTTGGGCAGCTGCTCGGCTATGCCGCGAGCCTCGTCGGCACGATCGCCGACGACATCGTCGCGATCGATGACGCGATGAAGCTTGGCTACAACTGGAAATACGGCCCGTTCGAGCTGATCGACCAGCTTGGCGCGGCGGCCTTCGCCCAGCGGCTGGCCGACGAGGGCCGGCCGGTGGCCGATATCCTGAAGACGGTCGGCGACCGCAGCTTCTACCGGATCGAGGGCGGCAAGCGCCAGTATCTCGGCCTCGACGGCGACTATCATGACGTCGTCCGGCCGGAGGGCGTGCTGCTGCTCGAGGACATCAAGCTGGCGGGCAAGCCGATCGTCAAGAACGGTTCGGCCGCCTTGTGGGACATCGGCGACGGCGTCGCCTGCTTCGAGTTCACGTCGAAGATGAACGCGCTCGACGGCGATACGCTCAAGCTGCTGGGCCAGGCGATCGAGCATGTCGCCAAGGGCATGAAGGCGCTGGTCATCTACAATGAAGGTTCGAACTTCTCGGCGGGCGCCAATCTCGGCCTCGCGCTCTTCGCGGTGAACATCGCCGCCTGGGGCGAGATCGAGAAGCTCGTGGCGGGCGGGCAGCAGGCTTACAAGGCGCTGAAATATGCACCCTTCCCGGTGGTCGGGGCCCCGGCGGGCATGGCGCTCGGCGGCGGCTGCGAGATATTGCTTCATTCGGACGCGATCCAGGCCCATGCCGAAAGCTATATCGGGCTGGTCGAGTGCGGCGTCGGCCTCGTCCCCGGCTGGGGCGGGTGCGGCGAATATATCGACCGGCTGGTGAAGTCGGGTTTGCTGCCCAAGGGACCGATGCCCGCCGTCGCCAAGGCGTTCGAGACGATCTCGACCGCCACCGTCGCCAAGTCGGCGGCCGAGGCGAAGGAACTGCTGTTCCTGCGCAAGGACGATGCGATCACGATGAACCGCGACCGGCTGCTCGCCGATGCCAAGGCGAAGGCGTTGGCGCTGGTCGACGGTTATCAGCCGCCCAGGCCTCCCGAGTTCCGCCTGCCGGGACCGAGCGGCCGGGTCGCGCTGGCGATGGCGGCCGAGGGCTTCCACAAAAGGGGCATGGCGACCGACTATGACATGGTCGTCTCCGATACGCTCGCCGGCGTGCTGACCGGCGGCGACACCGATCTGGTCGACGTGGTGAGCGAGGAGGAGATGCTCGCCCTCGAACGCGCCGCCTTCGTCGCGCGGGTGCGAGACCCGCGCACGGTGGCGCGGGTCGAGACGATGCTCGAAACCGGCAAGCCGCTGCGGAACTGAATTATTCCTCCCCAGCACGGGGAGGGGGACCATGCATGGCATGGTGGAGGGGTGGCGCGAAGCCGCCGGGTGCGCCGGCCCCCTCCACCGCCCTGCGAGCGGTCCCCCTCCCCGTGCCGGGGAGGAACCAGAAGGAGCATGACATGCAAGTCTATGAGGCCCCGCTGCGCGACATGCGCTTCGTCATCCACGAGCTGTTCAAGGATGACGGTTTCGGCGATCTGCCCGCCCATGAGGAGTTCACCCCCGACCTGATCGACGCGGTGATCGAGGAGGCGGCGAAGCTCGCGCAGGACGTGCTGCTGCCGATCAACGCCAGCGGCGATCTCGAAGGCTGCGTCTGGGAGAATGGCGTCGTCCGCACGCCCACCGGCTTCAAGGAAGCCTATGCCCAGTTCCGCGACGGCGGCTGGTGCGCGCTGGCGAACGATCCCAAATGGGGCGGGCAGGGACTGCCGGAGACGGTCAACAAGCTGGTCGAGGAGATGATCAGCTCGGCCAACCTCTCCTTCGGCCTCTATCCCGGCCTCACCCATGGCGGCACCACCGCGATCAAGGCGCATGCCAGCTCCGATCTGCAGGAGCGCTTCCTGCCCAAGATGGTGTCTGGCACCTGGTCGGGCACGATGTGCCTGACCGAGCCGCATTGCGGTACCGACCTCGGATTGCTGCGCACCAGGGCGGTGCCGCAGGAGGACGGCAGCCACAGGATCACGGGCAACAAGATCTTCATCTCGGCGGGCGACCACGACCTGACCGAGAACATCATCCACCTCGTCCTCGCCCGTCTCCCCGACGCGCCGAAGGGGGTGAAGGGGATCAGCCTGTTCGTCGTCCCCAAATATCTGCCGAAGGAGGACGGCTCGGTCGGCCCGTCGAACGGCGTGTCGTGCACCGGCATCGAGCACAAGATGGGCCTCAAGGCCTCGGCCACCTGCCAGATGAGCTTCGACGATTCGGTCGGCTGGCTGGTGGGCGAGCCCAATAGCGGCCTCAACGCGATGTTCACGATGATGAACACCGAGCGCGTTTCGGTCGGCGTCCAGGGGCTCGGCGTCGCCACCGCCGCCTATCAGAGCGCGGTTGCCTATGCGAAGGACCGCATCCAGGGCCGGGCGCTGTCGGGCACCAAGCGTCCCGATCTCGCCGCCGATCCGATCATCGTCCACCCCGACGTCCGCCGCATGCTGATGACGATGCGCGTCTATGTCGAAGGCTGCCGCATGCTCAGCATCTGGGTCGCCCGCGCGCTCGACGCCGAGCGCCATTCGCCCGACCCAGAGGTCCGCCAGCGCGCCGAGGACATGACCGCGCTGATGACCCCGGTGGTCAAGTCGCTGCTCACCGATCTCGGCCATGAAGCGGCCCAGCTGGGCATCCAGGTCTATGGCGGCCATGGCTACATCCGCGAGCATGGCGTCGAGCAATATGCCCGCGATGCCCGCATCGCGATGATCTACGAGGGCACCAACGGCGTCCAGGCGCTCGACCTCGTCGGGCGCAAGATGCCGGCCCATGGCGGCCGCTACCTGCGCGCCTTCTTCCACCCGGTCGCCGACTTCATCGAGAAGCACAAGGCGGTGCCCGGCATGGAGAAGATGATCGAGGCGCTCGAAAAGGCGTTCGGGGCGCTGCAGCTCTCGACCGCGACGATCGCCCAGAAGGGCATGGCCGATCCCGAGGAGGCCGGTGCCGCCTCGTCCGACTATCTTCGTCTGCTCGGCCTCGTCGCCATGGCCTATCTCTTCGCCAGGGCGGCCAAGATCGCCGGCATGAAGAAGATGATGGGCCAGGACCCGGACGGCTTCTACGCCGCCAAGCTGGTGACGGTCCGCTTCTTCTACGAACGCATCCTGCCGCAGGCGGCGGGGCTGTTCCAGGCGATCAAGGCCGGCAAGCGCTCGATGATGGACCTGCCCGAAGAGGCGTTCTGATCCTGCGGCATATAGGAATACCCCGTCGCGTCATGCCGGTTCCCCGCGGCAATTCTCCTCGTCATTCCGGCGAACGCCGGAATCTCGCTGACCTTCGGCACGCGGGGGCGCATCTTCCGGAATAGAAGCGAGATCCCGGCGTTCGCCGGGATGCCGATCGGGAGATTTTTCGGACGCCATCGCTTATGCGAAGGCCCAGCGAGGCTGACATCCATGGCGGTTGTCTCGCGCGATGCCATGTGGCCGATGAGCGACATGGACCCCAGCCTCCGCTGGGGTGACGCGCGACGACGATATCGTTTTACGAAGGCTTGCGGCCGCCGCCGTTGAACGGCTTCGCGCCGTAGCGCTTCGGGCCGCCATGACCACGCGGAGCACCGCCGAAGCCGCCGCCGGGGCCGCCAGCACCACGGGGACTGCGCGGGCCGCCCGGCGGCGGGCCGCGACGGTCGCGGAGCTGGGCCGGGGGCGGGGCGGGTGCGTCGCCGGCCGCTTCGATCACCACGCCGTCCTCCTCGCCCGCGGTGCGCTTCAGCGCATCGGTGAACTTGCCGGCGATCGCGCGCGGGATCTCGAAGCGGGTCTCTGTCTGGAAGATGCGGATCGCGCCGACGTCGCGCTTGGTGATGTGGCCGCGACGGCATAGCAGCGGCAGCAGCCAGCGCGGATCGGCATTGGCGCCGCGTCCGACGTTCATTCGGAACCAGACGGTATCCTCGAAGCCGGGGCGCGGGCCCTGCTCGCGGGTCGCCTGCTCGCGGTCGCCGCGCGCGATCGGCGAGGCGTCGATCAGGTCCTCGGGCGCCGGCAGGCTCTGGCGCTGGGTGCGGACGAAGGCGGCGGCGATCTCCTCGGCGCTGCGCGTCTCGAGCAGCTTGCGGGCGATCTCCAGATCCTCGTCCGAGACCTCGCCGACCGACAGGCTTTCGAGCAGCCGCTCCTGGTCGCGCGCATAGATCTCGTCGGGCGTCGGTACCTTGTCCCAGGTCGCGTTGACGTTGGCGCCGCGCAGCAGCCGCTCGGCATGGCGGCGGCGCTGATAGGGGGTAATGATGACGCAGGTGCCCTTCTTGCCCGCGCGGCCGGTGCGGCCCGAGCGGTGCTGGAGGGTTTCCGGGTCGATCGGCAGCTCGGCATGGATCACCAGCTCGAGCCCCGGCAGGTCGATGCCGCGCGCGGCGACGTCGGTCGCGACGCACACGCGCGCCCGGCGGTCGCGCAGCGCCTGGAGCGCGTGGTTGCGCTCGTTCTGGCTGAGCTCGCCCGACAGGGTCACGGCGGAGAAGCCGCGCTCGGTGAGCGTCGCCGACAGGCGGCGGACATTCTCGCGGGTCGCGCAGAACACCATCGCACCCTTGGCTTCGTGGAAGCGCAGCACGTTGACGACGGCATTCTGGATGTCGGCCGGGGCGACCGCCATCGCGCGATAGTCGATATCGGCGTGCGCCTCGCGGGCATTGGTCGTCTCGATCCGCAGCGCGTCGCGCTGGTAGCGCTTGGCGAGGAGCGCGATCGGCTTGGGCATCGTCGCCGAGAACAGCAGGGTGCGGCGCTCGGGCGGCGTGAGGTCGAGGATCTCTTCCAGGTCCTCGCGGAAGCCGAGGTCGAGCATCTCGTCGGCCTCGTCGAGGATGACGGCGCGCAGCGATCCGGGCTGGAGCGCGCCGCGTTCGAGATGGTCCTTGAGGCGGCCCGGCGTGCCGACGACGATGTGGCAGCCATAGCTGAGCTGGCGCTGCTCGACCCGGACGTTCATGCCGCCGACGCAGCTGACCACGCGGGCACCGAGCTTGGCGTAGAGCCATTGCAGCTCGCGCTCGACCTGCAGCGCCAGTTCGCGGGTCGGCGCGATGATCAGGGCCAGCGGCTCGCCCGGGCGCGGCAGATTCTCCTCGCCCCGCAGCAGCGTCTCGGCGATAGCGAGGCCATAGGCGACGGTCTTGCCGGAGCCGGTCTGGGCGGAAACGAGAAGATCGCGGTCATGCGCCTCGGCGGCGATCACCTCGGCCTGGACGGGAGTGGGGGCGGTGTAGCCGCGCTCGGCAATAGCCTCGGCGACGAGCCGTGGCAGGGAAGAAAAGGGCATCTGGTATCCGAAATAGCAGGGTCGCCGGCGCTTCTCCGCGCGGCAGGGGATCGGGCCATATAGGCGCAAAGTCGGCAAAAGGCCAGCAGCGTGCTTGCATCTTCAATCATCGTCCGATGACCGGTGCGTGGGAAGAAAAGCTGGCCTTGCTTCGTACCGGCTGGGACAGGCCGGATGGCGGCCGTGACGAGGAGGGGGCGGACGTGTCGGCGCGAGAAGATAACGGCCCGGGGTGGCGCGTGGCCGTGGTGCGGTGGATGCATGCCGCATGCAGCTTTTGTTCAGCTTCGCGCTGCCAGCCAAGAGGGTGATGAGCCGCATGCTTCCTCCCGATGCGCCCGCCAGGCGCATGGCGCAGCCACCTTTTCCTCCCGTCTCGCAGGCGATCGGGCTCGCCCGGCTGATCTGCATCCTCGGGATCGTCTATGTCCATGCCTGGACCGGTCTCGGCGGCGACGAGATGGCAGCGCAGATGGGGTCGGCGCAGGACATAATGCGCTGGACGGTGGTCGAGCTTTTCGGACGCGGCGCGGTGCCGCTGCTCAGCATGGTGTCGGGCTGGCTGGTTACCGGATCGCTGGGGAAGCGTGGCGCGAAGATTTTCCTCGGCAGCAAGGCGCGTACCGTGCTGCTGCCGATGGTGCTGTGGAACGCGATCGCCATGGTGCTGGTGGTGGGCGTTGCCACGATCGGCTGGATACGGGCGCCGCTGCTCGGCGATGCCGCGTGGATCGCGGACAATCTCCTCAACCTGACCCGCGCGGGCGACATCAACGTCCAGACCGCTTTCCTGCGCGACCTGTTCGTCTGCATGCTGGCCGCCCCTCTGCTGGTACGACTGCCGACCCGGTGGTTGCTGCTGGTCGGCGCGGTGGCGGCACTCTGGTGGATCAGCCTGTACAAGGTTCCGCTGCTGCTGCGGCCGTCGATCCTGCTGTTCTTCGTCGGCGGCATCCTCGCGCGCCGCCATGGCCTGGCGGAGCGTGCGGCGTTGCTGCCGCTCTGGCAGGCGGCGCTGCCCTTCCTGCTGGTCGTACCGGTCAAGATCTGGCTGTCGATCGAGAATGGCGGGCCGGCCGACTTCCATCTCCACGCGACGGTGGCGGTCGACCTGCTGACCCGCGGCGCCGCGGCGCTGCTCGTCTGGCGGTCGGCGATCGCCCTGGCGGGCCGGCCCCTGGCCGGCCAGTTGCTCCGCCTTGAACGCTACGCCTTCTTCCTGTTCTGCTGCCACCTGCTGTTCATGTGGCTGCTCGCGCCGCAGATCGGCGAACTGACGGGCACCATGGGCCATCCGCTCTGGCCGGCCTTCTTCCTGCTCCAGCCGCTGCTGGCGCTGGGCTTCGCGATCCTGCTTGCGCGGGCGGTCGAGACGATGTCGCCCAAGGCGGCGGAATTGCTGAGCGGCGGCCGGCTGGGCCGCGATCAGGCGACCTCGCCTGCCGCCCGGCCGCTCGCCCAGGCCCATTGGAAATTATAGCCGCCGAGCCAGCCGGTCACGTCCACGCCTTCGCCGATGAAATGCAGGCCGGGCACGCGCTTGGCCATCAGGCCGCGCTGGTCGAGCCCGTCGGTCGACACCCCGCCGATCGTCACCTCGGCCTTGGCGAAGCCTTCGGACCCGTTCGGCGTGAAGGGCCAGGCGTTGAGCCGACGGCCGGCCGCCGCCAGCGCCACGTCCTTATGGTCGAGCATCGGCCCCGCCAGCATCAGCCGGTCGGCCAGCACGTCGGCGAGCCGGTCGGGGAAATGCTCGCGCAATATGGTGCGCGGCTCGGCCTTGGGGCGCGTGCGCTTCGCCTCGACCAGCAGCGCCGCGGCGTCGGTGCCGGGCAGCAGGTCGAGCGACAGCGTGTCGCCATGCCGCCAATAGCTGCTGATCTGGAGGATCGCCGGACCGGACAGCCCGCGATGGGTGAACAGCGCCGCCTCGCGAAAGCGCCCCTTGCCGAGCGTCGCCACCACGTCGAGCGAAACCCCCGACAGGGTTTCG
This sequence comes from Sphingomonas sp. Root720, assembly GCF_001428605.1. Taxonomy (GTDB): domain Bacteria; phylum Pseudomonadota; class Alphaproteobacteria; order Sphingomonadales; family Sphingomonadaceae; genus Rhizorhabdus. The sequence continues at coordinate 399,507 of NZ_LMID01000010.1, read as the reverse complement.
AACAGGCGGTCGTCGGCGCCGAGGGTCAGCGGTACCAGCGCCGGGCGCGGTTCGACCACCTTCAGGCCGAACTGGCGTGCGACATCATAGGCGAAGCCGGTCGCGCCCATCTTCGGGATCGACGGGCCGCCGGTCGCGATCACCAGCGACGCAGCGGCATAGGTTTCCCCCGGGGTCCCGACCCGGAAATGCTCGTCGGGTTTCGAGACCGCGGTGATGCGGGTCAGCAGCCTGGTCTCGACCCCGCCCCTGGCGCATTCCTCCTCCAGCATCGCGACGATCTGTTTGGCCGATCCGTCGCAGAACAGCTGGCCGAGGGTCTTTTCGTGCCAGGCGATGCCATGCGCATCGACCAGCGCGATGAAGTCGGCGGGGTCGTAGCGGCCGAGCGCCGACTTGGCGAAATGCGGATTGGCCGAGAGATAGCGTTCGGCGAGATGGCCATCGCGATTGGTGAAATTGCAGCGCCCGCCGCCCGAGATGAGGATCTTCGCCCCCGCGCGGTCGAGATGGTCGAGCAGCAGCACCCGCCGGCCCCGCTGCCCGGCGGTCAGCGCACACATCAGCCCGGCCGCGCCAGCGCCGATGATGATGACATCGTAGGGGTTCGTGCGTGTCATCATACCCCTTCGTGTCGAGCGAGGGCGAGACACGTTGCCTGGCGAAACGTCCCTCCACTTCGCTCGGGACGAACGGATGCTTTGGGATTCGAACCGTTGCTGCTATCGGCCCGCGCCATCATGAGCAAGCCGAACCGCCCCGACCGCCGCACCTTCGCGATCATCTCGCACCCCGACGCGGGCAAGACCACGCTGACCGAGAAGCTGCTCTATTTCGGCGGGGCGATTCATCTCGCCGGCGAGGTCAAGGCGCGCGGTCAGACGCGGCGTGCCCGCTCGGACTGGATGAAGATCGAGCAGCAGCGCGGCATTTCGGTCACCTCCTCGGTGATGACCTTCGAGCGCGGCGGGATCACCTTCAACCTGCTCGATACGCCGGGCCACGAGGATTTCTCGGAGGACACCTATCGCACGCTGACCGCGGTCGACTCGGCCGTGATGGTGATCGACGCCGCCAAGGGCATCGAGCCACAGACCCGCAAGCTGTTCGAGGTGTGCCGGCTGCGGTCGGTGCCGATCATCACCTTCGTCAACAAGGTCGACCGCGAAGGCCGTCCCGCCTTCGAGCTGCTCGACGAGATCGCCGACGCGCTGGCGCTCGATGTCGCGCCGATGAGCTGGCCGGTCGGCATGGGTGGCACGTTCGAGGGCATATACGACCTTGCCCGCGACCGGCTCTACCGACCGGCCGCCGACGCGACCGGCGCCTATGAGGGCGATGCGATCGCGGTCGCCGGCCTCGGCGATTCGCAGCTCGACGCCATCCTCCCGGCCGAGGCCGTCGCTCAGCTGCGCGAGGAGGCCGAACTGGCGCAGATCGGCTATGCCGAGTTCGACGAGACCGCCTATCGCAACGGCGATCTCACGCCGGTCTATTTCGGATCGGCACTCAAGGATTTCGGCGTCGAGCAACTGATCGACGCGCTCGCCGACTTCGCCCCGTCGCCGCGGCCCCAGCCCGGCGAGCCGCGCGACGTCGATCCCGGCGAGCCCAACGTCGCCGGCTTCATCTTCAAGGTGCAGGCGAACATGAACCCGCAGCATCGCGACCGGGTCGCCTTCATGCGGCTCTGCTCGGGCAAGTTCCGGCGCGGCATGAAGCTCAACCAGGTCGGCACCGGCAAGCAGATCGCCGTGCACAGCCCGATCCTGTTCTTCGCGCAGAATCGCGAGCTGGCGGAGGAGGCCTATCCCGGCGACATCATCGGCATTCCGAACCACGGCACCCTGCGGGTCGGCGACACGCTGACCGAGGGCGAGACGATCCGCTTCACCGGCCTGCCCAATTTCGCGCCGGAAATCCTGCGCCGCGTGAAGCTCGCCGATCCGACCAAGACCAAGCAGCTGCGCAATGCGCTGAACGACATGGCGGAGGAGGGGATCATGCAGGTCTTCCACCCGTCGATCGGATCGCAATGGATCGTCGGCGTGGTCGGCCAGCTCCAGCTCGAAGTGATGATCTCGCGGCTCCAGGCCGAGTATAAGGTCGATGCCGGCTTCGAACCTTCACCCTGGGATACCGCGCGCTGGGTTGCCGCCGATGACGAAAAGACGCTCGAGGAGTTCAAGGGGCTGCATCGCTCGGCGATGGCCGAGGATCGTGACGGCGCACCGGTGTTCATGGCGAAGGACCAGTGGGAGCTGAATTATGTCCAGGGCAAGTTCCCGGCGCTCCGCTTCTCCGCGACCAAGGATCGTCGCTGATCGGCGGATGGGATAGAAACCCTGCAACGAACGTTCTTCCCTCGTCACGAACGAGAGGAATGCCGCGTTGCGTAGCTTCAAGACCCTGATCCTTGCCGCCGCCCTGTTCCCCGCCATCGCTTCGGCCGCCGCGCCCGACCCGCGCGTCCTCGGCGCCCAGGTGCTGCTCGATCGACTGGGCTTCGGGCCGGGCGTGATCGACGGCGCCAGCGGGCAGAGCTTCGTCAAGGCGCTGCGCGGCTGGCAGGAAGCGAAGGGGCTGGCGATCACCGGCCAGCTCGACGATGCGACGGTGAAGAGCTTCGAGCCCTTCCGCGAGATGCCGACGGTGCTTGAGGTCAAACTGACGCCGCAGATCCTGGCGGGCCCCTTCGTCGGTGCGATCCCCGCCAAGCAGAGCGAGCAGGCCAAGATGGCGTCGCTGGGCTATGCGGATGCGATGGAGGCCATCGCCGAGCGCTACCATACGACCAAGGCGACCCTCGTCGCGCTCAACTCCCCGCAGACCAAGCTGGCGCCCGGCGTCGGGATCAAGGTTCCGAACGTGATCCCGCCGGAACAGGATTTTCCCGCCGACATGAACGCCGGCTGGCGCGAAACGCTCGGCACGCTCAACGTCGGATCGGGCCAGCCCGAGGTGGCCAAGGTCGTCGTCGACAAATCCGACGGCGTGCTCCGCGCCTTCGACGGCGCGGGCAAGCTGGTCGCGCAGTTCCCGGCGACGATGGGCAGCGAGCATGATCCGCTGCCGATCGGGACGTGGAAGATCCAGGGCCGTTCGTACAACCCGCCCTTTCATTACAATCCCAAGCTGTTCTGGGACGCGGACAATGGCGACAAGAAGGCGCTGCTGCCGCCGGGTCCGAACGGCCCGGTAGGCGTGGTCTGGATCGACCTCGACAAGAAGCATTATGGTATCCATGGCACCCCCAATCCCGAGAAGATCGGCCGGACCGAGAGCCATGGCTGCATCCGCCTGACCAACTGGGACGCGGCCCGGCTCGCGGTGATGGTGCAGCCGGGCACCCCGGCCGTCTTCCAGCCATGAGGCGCCGATGATCCGCAAGCTCGCGATCCTGCTGTTGCTGCTGGCGATCGGCTATGTCGGCTGGGTCGTCGTCCTCAACCTTGGCGGCGACGATGGCGGTCCCGTCACGGCGTCCGCCGACCGGCGGCCGCCGCAGGTCGCGCCGCCGGCCAGCACCGCGCCAAGGGTCGCCGCGCCGCCGGGCGTGCTCGTGGTTCCGGTCGCGGGAATCCGTCCCGACCAGCTCAGCGACACGTTCGACGATGCCCGCGGGCAGGGGCGGGTCCATGACGCGATCGATATCATGGCACCGCGCGGCACGGCGGTGATCGCGGCGGCGGCGGGCACGGTCGAGAAGCTTTTCGACAGCAAGCTCGGTGGCCGCACCATCTATGTTCGCCGGCCCGGCGGCCAGTGGGTCGACTATTACGCCCATCTCGACGGCTATGCGCCGGGCCTGGCCGAAGGGCGCCAGGTCGCGCAGGGCGAGATGATCGGCATGGTCGGCTCGACCGGCGATGCCAGCCCCGAGGCACCGCATCTCCATTATGCGATCAATGCGATGGCCCCGGGGGAAGGCTGGTGGCAGGGCAAGGCGATCAATCCCTATCCACTGCTGAAGGCGGGACGGTAGGCGCTCTTGCCGAAGCGACGGGATCGAGGGGTGACTTTCCCCGTCCTCATGCCAATATCCGGGACATGACCATCTTCCGCGCGCTCCTGACCTTTCTCGCCCTCGTTACATTGCCTGTCGCCGCCCAGGCAGCTGACAAGCTCGTCCTTGCCTTCGGCGACAGTCTGACCGCCGGCTATCGCCTGCCGCCGGGCAAGGGCTTCGTTCCCCAACTCGAGGCCGCGTTGCGCAAGTCGGGTCTCCCTGCGCGGGTTCATAATGCCGGCGTTTCGGGCGACACGACCGCGCAGGGCAAGGCGCGGCTGAACTGGGTGCTGGCCTCGCTGAAGGCGAAGCCCGATCTCGTCATCGTCGAACTGGGCGCGAACGACATGCTGCGCGGTCTCGATCCTGGCCGGGCCGAGGCGAATCTCGATGCGATCCTTGCCGAACTGTCGAAACGCCGTATCAAAATATTGCTGGCCGGGATGGTCGCGGCGCCGAATCTGGGCGCCGATTATGCGCGCCGTTTCGATCCGATCTATCGCAGGCTTGCTGACAAATATCATGCGGGTCTCTATCCCTTCTTCCTCCAGGGCATCGTCGGCGATCGCTCGCTGCACATCGGCGATGCGATTCATCCGAACGAACAAGGGGTTAGCGTGATCGTGCGGGGTATCCTGCCCCAGGTCAAACGCCAGCTGGCCGCCCGGTAATCAGTCCGTTGCAGCCGATCACAACTCGCCCTAAGCTCGCTTCCGTAACGGGCCGGGGGAGGGCTTCGATGCTATGGGCGGAGTCATCGTCGGCGCGGGGGCCGGTGGGGCGGCCGGCGGGCGTCCTCGATGATGGCGCACGCGATGCCTTTCTTGATCGGCTGCGGGCCGGCGTGGCGGATGCCGCGGCGTCCGACGGCGATTTCGTCGTCGACCTCGCGGAGGTCGATCATATGTCGGCGGGGGCGCTGATGGCGTTGACCATCGCCCGCAAGGAGGCGATCGCCAGCGATGTGAAGATCGTGCTCGCCCGGCCCAGCCCGGCGCTGCGCGAGATGCTTGAGATCAGCCGCTACCAGCTGATCTTCGATATCGTCGATACGATCGACGTCGGGGGAGACTGAAGGCCTTGGCAATGCTGGTCCGCTTCTGGGGGACACGGGGATCGCTGCCGGTCGCCCCGAGGGCGCGCGCGATCGAGGACAAGCTCGTCGGCGCATTGATGCGGGCGTCGGGCCGCAGCTTCGCCGACGAGGATGACGCGCGCCGTTTCGTCAACGAGGAACTGAGCTTCGGCGAGGGGCACAGCTATGGCGGCGCCACCACCTGCCTGGAGATCGAGGGCGCCGACGACAGCTTCTTCATCCTCGACATGGGGTCGGGCCTTCGCGAACTGGGCAACGACGCCTTCCGGCGGGTCGCCCAGCAGGGCCGTTCGCGGACCTACAACTTCTTCATGTCCCACCTGCACTGGGATCATATCATGGGCTTCCCCTTCTTCGGGCCGGCCTTCGATCCGGGGGCGCACATCGTCATCCATTCGGGCCATGCCGATTGCGAACAGGCGCTGCGCCGCCAGCAGGAGGAGATCAGCTTCCCCGTCGCCTTCGACTGGCTGCGCGCGAAGATCGAGTTCAAGCTACTCGACCCGGGCCGGACCTACACCGTCGACGGCATCGACGTGGAACTCATGCCGCAGGACCATAGCCATGTGTCCTATGCGTGGAAGTTCAAGCGCGACGGCAAGACCTTCGTGTTCTCGACCGACGCCGAGCACCGGATGGACGACGTCGCCGACAAGGCGGCGTTCGAGGGCTTCTTCGACAAGGCCGACCTCGTGGTCTGCGATACCATGTACTCGCTGGCCGAAAGCATCACCCTGAAGGCCGACTGGGGCCATTCGAGCAACGTCATGGCGGTCAACCTCTGCCACGGCGCGGGCGCGAGGAAGCTCGTCCTGTTCCATCACGAACCGACCAGCAGCGACGCCGATATCGACGCACTGCTCGAGGAGACGATCCGCTACGAGGCCCTCAGCCGTCGCGAGAGCGCTCCGCTCGACATCGTCTGTTCGTACGACAGCCTCGAACTGGAGGTCTGAGCGGGACAGTCGCCGGGATGGTGTTGGGTGGGTGCCACCTCGACACGCGCGCACCTCGGGCCTACAGCCGCGCGCCATGCATGGTTGGATCATCATCGACAAGCCGCTCGGCCCCGGCTCGACCCAGATCGTCTCTGCGGTCAAGCGTGCGCTGCGCACCGGCGGCTACGGCAAATACAAGGTCGGCCACGGCGGCACGCTCGACCCGCTCGCCTCCGGCGTGCTGCCGGTCGCGCTCGGCGAGGCGACCAAGCTGTCGGGGCGGATGCTCGACGCCGACAAGGCCTATGACTTCACGATCGGCTTCGGGATCGAAACCGACACGCTCGACGCCGAAGGCAAGCCGGTGGCGACCTCCGACGAGCGGCCGACCCGCGCGGCGCTCCAGGCGGTGCTGGCGCGCTTTACGGGGGCCATCGAGCAGGTACCCCCGGCCTATTCGGCGCTGAAGATCGACGGCGAGCGCGCCTATGACCGCGCGCGCGCCGGCGAAAGCTTCGAAATCAGGACGCGCGCCGTGGTCGTCCACCGGCTGGACCTGGTCGAGACGCCGACGATGGGCGAGGGTGACGGGCTGGCCGAGGCGACTCTCTCTTGTTCGGTATCCAAGGGCACCTACATAAGGAGCCTGGCGCGCGACATGGCGCGCGCGCTCGGTACCGTCGGCCATGTGACGATGCTCCGCCGGACAAAGGCCGGCCCGTTCGGGCTGTCCCAGGCGATTTCGCTGGACAAACTGGATGAACTCGCTAAGGGCCGGCAGCTTGAAAAAGCACTCTTGCCGCTGACGGCGGGGCTGGACGACATCCCGGCTCTTCCCGTCACCCCCGATCAGGCGAGGGCGCTCCGCGAGGGGCGCAGATTGATCGGGATCGCCGCACCCACCGGCCTCAACCTCGCGATCGACGGCGATATGCCCGTGGCGCTGGTCGAGGTCGAGGACCGAGAGGTCCGCGTGGTGCGGGGCTTCAATCCGATGTCGAAGGAAGACATATGACCGTTACCGCCGAGCGCAAGACCGTGATCATTTCCGACAACGCCCGCACCAGCGGCGACACGGGAAGCCCCGAGGTCCAGGTCGCGATCCTGACCGAGCGCATCAACAACCTGACCGAGCACTTCAAGACCCATGCGAAGGACAATCATTCGCGCCGCGGTCTGCTGATGCTGGTCAACAAGCGCCGCCGCCTTCTCGATTATCTCAAGAAGAAGGATGCGGAGCGCTACACCGCACTGATTGGTAAGCTCGGCCTGCGCAAGTAAGCCAGCTTCTGAACGGCCCCGCAAAACGGGGCCGTTCGCTTATTTCCGCCAGGAGCAATCCGGCACCGGGCGGGACGGCGGGCATAAGGTCCCGCCACGGCAGGCCGAAGGCGGCCTGCCCCACGCGGCGGCTTGCAGCCGCCCGCATAGGCCCCGGACGCATAGGGCGTCCGGAGACAAGGAACACAGATGTTCGATACCAAGAAAGTTGAAATCCAGTGGGGCGGACAGACCCTCACCCTGGAAACGGGCCGCGTTGCCCGTCAGGCCGACGGCGCGGTGCTCGCGACCCTCGGCGAGACCGTCGTGCTCTGCGCCGTCACCGCGGCGCGCAGCGTCAAGGAAGGGCAGGACTTCTTCCCGCTGACCGTCCATTATCAGGAGAAGTATTTCTCGTCGGGTCGCATCCCCGGCGGCTTCTTCAAGCGCGAACGCGGTGCGACCGAGAAGGAGACGCTGGTTTCCCGTCTCATCGATCGTCCGATCCGTCCGCTGTTCCCGGAAGGCTTCTACAACGAGATCAACGTCATCGCGCAGGTGCTGAGCTATGACGGCGAGAACGAGCCCGACATCCTGGCGATGATCGCCGCGTCGGCCGCGCTCACTATCTCGGGCGTTCCCTTCATGGGTCCGATCGGCGGCGCCCGCGTCGGGTACAAGGACGGCGAATATCAGCTGAACCCGACCGATGCGCAGGTTGCCGAAGGCGATCTCGACCTGGTCGTTGCCGCCACCCACGACGCGGTGATGATGGTCGAATCCGAAGCCAAGGAGCTTTCGGAAGAGGTCATGCTCGGCGCCGTCATGTTCGCCCACAAGGCGAGCCAGGACGTCATCAAGGCGATCATCAAGCTCGCCGAGAAGGCCGCCAAGGATCCTTGGGAAATGGCTCCGCAGGCCGATCTGTCGGCCGCCAAGACCAAGCTCAAGAAGCTGGTCGGCAAGGATATCGAAGCTGCCTACAAGCTGACCGACAAGTCGGCGCGTTCGGCCAAGCTCAACGAGATGCGCGCCAAGGCGAAGGCCGCTTTCGCCGATGCCGCTCCGCAGGACCAGATGGCTGCCAACAAGCTCGTCAAGAAGCTCGAGGCCGAAATCGTCCGTACCGCTATCCTCAAGGAAGGCCGTCGCATCGACGGTCGCGACACCAAGACGGTCCGCCCGATCGTCGCGGAAGCGCACTTCCTGCCGCGCGCCCATGGTTCGGCGCTGTTCACCCGCGGCGAGACGCAGAGCATCTCGACCTGCACCTTGGGTACCAAGGAAAGCGAGCAGATGATCGACGGCCTGACCGGCCTGCGCTACGAGCACTTCATGCTGCACTACAACTTCCCGCCCTATTCGGTCGGTGAAGTCGGTCGCTTCGGCGCGCCGGGCCGCCGCGAAGTCGGCCATGGCAAGCTGGCGTGGCGTGCGCTGCACGCGGTGCTGCCGACGAAGGAGGAGTTCCCCTACACCATCCGTCTGACCTCGGACATCACCGAGTCGAACGGTTCGTCGTCGATGGCGACGGTGTGCGGCGGCAGTCTCGCGATGATGGACGCCGGCGTGCCGATCAAGCGGCCGGTCTCGGGCATCGCGATGGGCCTGATCCTCGAGGGCAAGAACTTCGCGGTGATCAGCGACATCCTCGGCGACGAGGATCATCTCGGCGACATGGACTTCAAGGTCGCAGGCACGTCGGAAGGCATCACCAGCCTTCAGATGGACATCAAGATCGCCGGCATCACCGAGGAGATCATGAAGGTCGCGCTGAGCCAGGCCAGCGAGGGCCGCGCCCACATCCTGGGCGAGATGGCCAAGGCGCTCGATTCGACCCGGACCGAGCTGTCGGCGCATGCGCCGCGGATCGAGTCGATGTCGGTTCCCAAGGACAAGATCCGCGACATCATCGGCACCGGCGGCAAGATCATCCGTGAGATCGTCGCTACCACCGGCGCCAAGGTCGACATCGACGATGACGGTACCGTCAAGATCTCGTCGTCCGATCCCGCGCAGATCGAGGCCGCGCGCAACTGGATCATCGGCATCGTCGCCGAACCGGAAGTGGGCAAGGTCTACACCGGCAAGGTGGTGAACCTCGTCGACTTCGGCGCCTTCGTGAACTTCATGGGCGGCAAGGACGGTCTCGTCCACGTCTCGGAGATCAAGAACGAGCGCGTCGAGAAGGTCGCCGACGCCCTGACCGAAGGCCAGGAGGTCAAGGTCAAGGTGCTCGAGATCGATCAGCGCGGCAAGGTTCGCCTGTCGATGCGCGTCGTCGATCAGGAAACCGGCGAGGAACTGCCCGACACGCGTCCGCCGCGGGAAGAGCGTCCGCGCGGCGAGCGTAGCGATCGTGGCGAGCGCGGCCCGCGCCGTGACGGCGAGCGGGGCCCGCGCCGCGACGGTGGCGATCGCGGTCCGCGCCGCGACCGTGGCGACCGGCCCGATCGTCCGCGCCGCGAGCGTGCGGAAGGTGGCGACGAGGGCCCCGCGCCCGATTTCGCACCGGCCTTCCTGACCCGCGACGACGACTGATCGTTCGACGCCATCGAGACGAGAAGGGGAAGCGGCGACGCTTCCCCTTTTTCGTTGGGGCGCTTCAATCTCTCTACCGCGATTTCCGAGGCGGCGGGTGATTCCGTCCGCCTCGAAACTCCTCGGGGCCGACCGCGATGAGCCAGGACGACCTTCTCCGCGCCGCGCTGATCGGGGCTGCGCTCGTGTTTGCACTGCTGGTCCGTATACGCCGGATCGGCCGATGGCAGCGGCTGCGGCCGGGCGCTCTGTGGGTCGTGCCGGCGGTCTTCGCGCTGCTCGCCGCGATGATCTTATGGCAGTTCCCGCCGCACGGCACCGGCTGGCTCTGGGTAGCGTCTGGCCTCGTGGCTGGCGGTTTCTTCGGCTGGCAGCGGGCGCGGCTGGTGGAGATCAGGATCGATCCCGACAGCGGCTTCCTGCTCCAGCGCAGTTCGCCCACAGCCTTCCTCTTCCTCGGCCTGCTCGTCCTCGTCCGCTGGGCGATCCATGGCGCGATCGGATGGATCGACGCGCGCTGGCATCTCGGGGCGATGCTCGTCAGCGACATCTTCATCGCATTCGCGGTCGGCGTGCTCGGCGCCTACCGTCTGAGGCTTTATGTGCGCGCGCGCCGGCTAATGGGGTGACCTAACCGTTTCGGTACCGTTTCATGGATCCAGTTGCGATGCCCTCGAACCCTTGGCTAAGAGATGGTTCAAGCGGCTGGGGAAAGACGTTGGCAAACCAAGGCGCCACCATGTTCGAGCGCTTCCCTCTGGGCCGGGGCCAGCCGCTTCTCGCTTATGGCACGGCTATCGGCATCTCCATCGTCGCGCTGGTGATTAGGCTGCTCTCGGGCGGCCTGATGCCCGACGGCTATCCCTATGTCGCCTTCTTCCCGGCGGTGATCGTATCGACCTTCCTGTTCGGGGTCGGGCCGGGGGTGACGGCGGCGGTGCTCTGCGGGGTGATGGCCCGGTATTTCTTCATGCCGCCGCGATATTCGTTCGGAATGTCGGGGGGCATCGTCGTCGCGCTCTTCTTCTACGCGCTCGTCGTTACGATCGACATCGTGCTGATCGACTGGATGCAGCGCACCAACCGCCGCCTCGCGGCCGAGCGCGAACGCAGCCGGCAGCTCGCCGAACGCGGCGAGATATTGTTTCGCGAACTGCAGCACCGCGTCTCCAATAATCTCCAGGTGGTCGGCGGATTGCTGGCGCTGCAAATGAAGGGCATCTCCGACACCGCCGCGAGGCTGGCGATGGAGGAGGCGTCACGCCGGCTCTCGCTCATCGGACGCATCCACCGGCAGCTCTATGATCCGCATGGCGAGCAGGTCGATCTCGGCCTGTTCCTCGAGCAGCTCGGTGCCGACCTGATAGATGCCGGCGGCAAGCCCGGCGTCGCCTGCCGGGTCGAGGCCGAGGCCGATCTTCCCTTGTCCCCGGACGCGGCGGTGCCGATCGCGTTGATCGTGGCGGAGGCGGTGGCCAACGCGATCGAGCACGGCTTTGCGGGTCGCGAGGGCGGCGAGATCCTCATCCGCGCGTCGCGGGCCCATGACGGCACTTTGGACCTGCGCGTGATAGACGACGGGATCGGTTTGCCGGCCGATTTCGACCTGGCGCGATCCGACAGCCTCGGGCTCAAGCTGGCGCAGATGCTGGCGCGTCAGCTGGGCGGCACCTTCCGTCTGTTCGTCGACGGACGCACCACGGCGATGCTGCGCCTGAGCTGAGACGCGCGCATCGGCTATCAACCGTGCCGATGCGCCTTCTTCGGTGGAGGGCCGCTCCTGACGACGCTCTTCACCGGGCAGCGCTGACCCCGGACGACGATGGTCGAAAAGCGGTCGAAGTCGTTGGTGCCGCGGGTTTCGAAGCCGATGGCATCGGCGAAGGGCAGGTCCTGGCAGGGTGCCATCAGCGTGGCGTGATACCATTGTCGGCCCAGGCCCTGGACATAGAGCGCATCGCGCCCGTCGGGTTGCCAGTTGTCGATCGAGCCATGGTTGGCGAAGGGGATGCTCGCCTCGGGCGGTCCCTTGGCGGCGGCGGTGTCGGCCATGAGCGCGCCCGTCAGGAGCGCGCCGGCCAGTGCGAGGATGATTGGCCTTTTCATGAGGGCGACCATGGCATGCCGGGCCTGAACGGCGCCTGAGCGAAGCGGTTATAAGGCGCTATCCGACATGCGTGCCGCGTCGCCAGCCCATCTGTTCGGCATAATGGCGGCGGCACAGCGCGACATAGCGCTCGTTGCCGCCGACCTCGATCTGGGCGCCCTGCTTCACCGCGAAGCCGTCGGCGTCGATCCGCAGGTTCATCGTCGCCTTGCGGCCGCAAGCGCAGATGCCCTTCAGCTCGATCAGATTGTCCGCGATGGCGAGCAGCGCCGCGCTGCCCGGAAAGAGCTTCGCCTGGAAATCGCTGCGCAGGCCGTAGGCGAGCACCGGAATGTCCAGCTCGTCGCATACCGCCGCGAGCTGGAACACCTGCGCGCGGGTCAGCCACTGCGCCTCGTCGACGAGAACGCAGTCGACCGACCCGTCGGCGAGTTCGATCGAAATCTCCTCGAAAAGGTCGGTCTCCCCGTCGAGCGCGGCGGCATGACTGGCGAGGCCGATGCGGGAAGTGATCTTTCCCGGTTCGAACCGGTCGTCGAACGCCGCGGTGAACAGCAAGGTGCGCATGCCCCGTTCGCGGTAGTTGAAGTCGGCCTGAAGGAGCGTGGTCGACTTGCCGGCGTTCATCGCCGCATAATAGAAATAGAGCTTCGCCATCGGCCTATCCTAGCGCGGCGCTTGCCGGCGACAATCCGTCGGGCCGGGCCGGGCGGGCGCCGCCGGACCGGCTTTCCGTCGGCCCTCTTTCGCCGTCGTCGCGGCCCGTGAAAATTGCTGCCCGTTCCACGGCATTGCCCCCCGGTCCCCCGGCGACAGTAACGCGATTCAGGCGGGCGGAAAGTCCTTCTTTTACATCGTGCGCGCTAACGTGGGGTGGTTGGTCGGCTGCCGACGTGGATATGTCCGTTCGGTCTCGATCCGCCCTTCGAACAGACCGGTTGTAGGACGGCACAAAGACTTCCTTTGTGGTCTTTGCGGTCGGCGCGCGATACGCCGCCGCTGATGCAGACTCTTCCTCCCGAGACGCCGCGAGTCCGATTCCGCTGGTCGCGCCAGCATGCATTGATGGTCGCGACGCCCGTCGACAGGGCGACGCGCGAACGCCTCTTCGCCGGCCTCGGGGCGCTGGTCGGGATCGTTGCGACCGGCCTGCTGGTCGGCGGCCTGATCGGCGCCGGTGCGCATATGCCGCTGCTGGTTGCGCCGATCGGCGCGGCGGCGGTGCTGCTCTTCGCGGTTCCCGCCAGCCCGATGGCGCAGCCCTGGGCGGCGATCGGTGGCAATCTGGTCTCGGCGGTGGTGGGCGTGACGGTGATGCGGCTCGGTCTCGATCCGATGCTGTCGGCGGGACTCGCCGTCGGCGGGGCGATCTGTGCGATGGCGCTGCTGCGCTGCCTGCATCCGCCGGGCGGTGCGGTGGCGCTCACTGCCGTCCTCGGCGGCCCGGTCATCCATGGGCTTGGCTATGGTTTCGTGATCGCGCCGGTCGGCGTCGGGACGCTGCTGCTGCTGGCCATGGCCTGGGGTTTCCACCAGCTTTCGGGGCACAGCTATCCCCATAGCGCGAAACATATCGCCAATCCGCCGCAGCCCCTGCCGGGGGACTTCTCGCGGGCAGATCTGCGGCAGGCGATCGAGCAATATCCCGACATGCTCGACGTGGATTTCGCGGATCTGGAGGAAGTCCTGCTCGCGGCCGAGCATAATGCGGCGGTCAGGCGCGGCGGCGCGATGCCGGGTTAATCCCGGTCGGCTTCGAGATCGCGCGCGATCGTCGGATCGCGGAGCAGCTTGTCGATATGGCTGCCCTCGTCGAAGCTCTCGTCGGGCAGGAATTTCAGCTTGGCCGCATATTTGGTGTTCACCCGCCGCGCGACCTCGCTCTGGAGGAAGGCGGTGTTGGTGCGCAGCGCCTTGATCACCGCATCCTCGTCGGATCCGAGCAGCGGCTTCACGAACACCGTAGCGTGGCGCAGGTCGGGTGACATCCGGACCTCGGTGACCGAGACCATGTGGCTGGCCAGAGTCTCGTCATGGACCTCGCCCCGCATCAATATGTCCGACAACGCGTGGCGCACCTGCTCGCCGACGCGGAGCAGGCGGACGGACTTGCCTTCGGGGGTTTCGTTACGGCGCATGGCGCAACCTCTCAGTAGAGTAGGTCATCCCGGCGGAGGCCGGGATCCCTGGCGGCATGGACGGACCGGGTCGCGAACCTCGCCTGAGACCCCGGCCTCCGCCGGGGTGACGCTCAATATTACAGCGTCCGTTCGCGCTCCTCGACCTCGAACGTCTCGACGATGTCGCCGGGCTTGATGTCGGTCGTGGATTCGAGCGTGATGCCGCATTCCAAGCCGGCGCGGACTTCGGGGACATCGTCCTTGAAGCGGCGCAGCGATGCGATCGAGCCATTATAGATGATGACGTCGTCGCGCAGGATGCGCGCCCGCAGCTTCTGGCGGATGTAACCCTCGAGCACGAGCAGACCGGCTGCCTTGCCGTGCTTGCCCGCCGAGAAGACCTCGCGGATTTCGGCGCGGCCGACGACATGCTCGAGATATTCGGGACCAAGCTGGCCCGCCATCGCGGCACGGATCTCGTCGAGAAGATCGTAGATCACGTCGTAATATTTGAGCGCGACTCCGTCCCGCGTGGCGATCTCGCGCGCCTTTGCATTGGCGCGGACGTTGAAGCCGATGATCGGAGCCTTGGACGCCGCCGCCAGGCTGACGTCGCTCTCGGTGATGCCGCCGACGCCCGCATGGAGGATGCGGACCTGGATCAGGTCGGTCGAGATCTTGTTGAGCGAGCCCACGATCGCTTCGACCGAGCCCTGTGCATCGGCCTTCACGACCACCGGATATTGCTGCGCCTTCTGCTCGCGCAGCGCCGAGAACATCGATTCGAGGCTCGCGGGGGCCGAGGTGGTCCGCTTCGCCTGGATGACGCCGGCACGATAGGCCGCGACCTCGCGGGCGCGCGCCTCGTTCTCGACGACCGACAGCTGGTCGCCGGCGCTGGGCACGCCCGACAGGCCGAGGATCTCGACCGGCAGCGACGGGCCCGCTTCCTTGACGTTGCGGCCCTTGTCGTCGATCAGCGCGCGGACCTTCCCGCTCTCGGCGCCGACGACGAAGATGTCGCCGACCTTGAGCGTGCCGCGACCGACCAGGATCGTCGCGACGGCGCCGCGGCCCTTGTCGAGCGTGGCTTCGACCACGGTGCCTTCGGCGGGACGATCGGGATTGGCCTTGAGCTCGAGCAGTTCGGCCTGGAGCTCGATCTTCTCGATCAGCTCGTCGAGGCCCGTCTTCTTGAGCGCCGAGACCTCGACCTCCTGCACGTCGCCGCCCATGCTTTCGACCTGGACGTCATGCTGCAGCAGTGCCTCGCGCACCTTCTGCGCATTGGAGCCGGGCTTATCCATCTTGTTGATCGCGATGATCATCGGCA
The DNA here is from genome assembly GCF_001428605.1 of Sphingomonas sp. Root720. GTDB lineage: Bacteria > Pseudomonadota > Alphaproteobacteria > Sphingomonadales > Sphingomonadaceae > Rhizorhabdus. Next base: position 384,103 of record NZ_LMID01000010.1, on the reverse strand, counting down.
CGCCCGCCGCGCGGGTGTGGCTGATCGCCTCGATCGTCTGCGGACGCAGCCCGTCGTCGCCCGCCACCACGATCACGACGATGTCGGTGATGTTGGCGCCGCGCGCGCGCATGTCGCTGAACGCTTCATGGCCCGGCGTGTCGAGGAAGGTGATCTTGCTGCCGCTCTGCACGGTCACCTGATAGGCGCCGATATGCTGGGTGATGCCGCCGGCCTCGCCGGACACCACGTCGGTGCCGCGCAGCGCGTCGAGCAGGCTGGTCTTGCCGTGGTCGACATGGCCCATGATCGTGACGACCGGCGGCCGCGTCTGCAGCGTCTCGGTCGCATCGACGTCGTCGGACGTCACAAGGTCGACGTCCGCATCCGACACGCGCTTGATGTTGTGGCCGAACTCGGTGACGAGCAGTTCCGCCGTATCCTGGTCGATCGACTGGTTGACGGTGACGGGCATGCCCATCTTGAACAGCGCCTTCACCAGGTCGGCGCCGCGCTCGGCCATGCGGTTGGCAAGCTCGCCGACGGTGATCGTCTCGGGGACCGCGACGTCGCGGACCTGCTTCTGCTGGACGGTACCCGCCTGATGGGCGCGCTTGTCCTTCTCGCGGGCGCGCTTCAGCGCGGCGAGCGAACGGGCACGGGCGCCGCTGTCGTCGTCGAGCGCCTTGGTGACGGTCAGCTTGCCCGACTGGCGACGATCGTCGCCCTTGCGGTCGCGCTGCTGCGGGCGCGGCGGCTCGGGCCGCTTCGGGCTCGGAACCGGCGTGAAACGGCGGGGCGGCGGAACGGTCGACGCGGTGCGCGGCGCGGTTTCCTCGGCGGCGGGCGCTTCGGCGCGTGGTGCGGCGGCGGCGGCGGTCTCGACCTCCGCAGGGGCCGCCGGAGCGGAAGGCGCCTCGGCCGGGTTGCGCCCGGCTTCTTCCTCAGCGCGGCGGTTTTCCTCGGCGCGGCGACGCTCTTCCTCGGTCGCCTCGGCCTTGGCACGTTCCTCGCGGCGGCGCGCCTCCTCGAGCGCTGTCATCCGCGCTTCGTCGGCCTCGCGCAGCAGGCGGGCCTGCTGCTCGCGGCGTTCCAGCGGCGTCATCGGACGGCCGGACGGCACGGGAGCGGGGGCCGGACGCGGCGCGGCCGGCGCCTGTGCGGCGGGGGCAGGAGCGGGAGCGGGGGCCGGCGCCGCGGGCGGCGCGACGACTTCCTCAGTCACCTGCGGCTCCGCCTCGCCTGGCCGGCCGAGCACGCGGCGCCGCTTGACCTCGACGACCACGGTGTTGGAGCGGCCATGGCTGAAGCTCTGCTTCACCTGGCCCGTCTCCACCGTGCGCTTGAGACCCAGCGGTGCGCGCATTCCCAGTTTCGGCTTGTCGTTGTCGCTCATCTGGTAACCGAACCCTTCACTTCACTTCAAATTTCCGTAGCGCCGATGGACCCTGCGGATCGGTTCCGCAAGGCTGAAGCGCTATCCGAACGTCCTATGAAACCGCACCAGCGGCCCAAAGCGTCAGCGACGCGCGCGGCGGCAGCCGGCACGGTCACACCGATATGTACCACATTGTCCCGCCCCAGCGCCATCGACAATATGGTGCGATCCGCCGGGATTACTACCCCACGCAGGTCCGAGCCCTCGGCATCGCGGCCGACGCGCAGCGCCTGGTCGAGCTTGCGGTTGCCGTCCTCGGATGCGTCGGCCGCGTGCAGCAGGAGCTGGACCTGTCCGCGGCGCGCGCCTTCGGCGATCCGATCCGAGCCGGTCAGCAGCGATCCCCCACGCAATTCGAGGCCGAGCCGGTCGAGCGCGGCGCGGCGCAATCCATCCTCGATCCGGTCGGGCAGATCGGCGGGAATGGCGATGTCGCCGGTCTTGAAGGCACGGGCGAGCGCACCCTTGAGCTTGCCTTTGGCCATCGCGGTTTCCAGCGCCGCGCGGTCGACCCCGATCCAGGCGCCGCGGCCCGGCGCCTTCGCGCGCAGGTCGGGCAGTACCGATCCGTCGGGAGCGATGGCGAGGCGAATCAGATCCGCGGGCGCGCCATGCTCACCCGACAGGATGCATTTCCGCTCGGGGACATGCTTTCCGGGCCGCCCCCTGCCGGGAGCGGCTTCCGCGACCGTCGCTACCGCGTCGGGGTGCTCATCGTTTGCCATCCGCAGAAGCGACCTCCTGCGCAGGACTGGCCGGGCGGTCGGCCAGCAGCATGCCTCCCGCGCCATAATTCTCGGTCGAAACCTCGAGGATGTTCACGTGCACCGCGCTCGCCGGCTTGCCAAGATGCGTGCCGAGCGCCTTCGTCACGTCGGCGACGATGGCGGCCTTCTGCTCGCGGCTGGCGGTTCCGGCTATGCGGATGTCGACGAACGGCATGTCGATCAGGCCTCGTCGGTGAACCAATGGGCGCGAGCGGCCATGATGATCTCGTTGCCCTGATCCTCGCTCAGGCCATATTCGGCAAGGACGCCGCCCTTGTTCTCCTCGCGGTCGCCGCCGCGCTCGGGACGATCGCTACCCTGGCGGCGACGCTGCTCCGCGCGCTTCTTCTGGATCAGTTCGTCGGTCGCCAGGTCGGCGAGGTCGTCGAGCGTCTTGATGCCGGCCTTGCCGAGCGTGACGAGCATCGCCTCGGTCAGGTAGGGCAGCTCCGCCAGCGCGTCCTCGACGCCCAGGCTGCGACGCTCTTCGCGGGCCGCCTGTTCGCGGCGCTCGAGGGCTTCCTGCGCGCGGCTCTGCAGCTCGGCACCGAGTTCCTCGTCAAAGCCTTCGATCGACGCGAGTTCGTCCAGTTCGACATAGGCGACTTCTTCCAGCGCGCCGAAGCCCTCGGCGACGAGGAGCTGGGCGAGCGTCTCGTCGACGTCGAGCTCGTTCTGGAACAGTTCGGAGTTCTGGAGGAACTCCTTCTGGCGCTTCTCGCTGGCGTCGGCCTCGGTCAGGATGTCGATCGCCTTGCCGGTCAGCTGGCTGGCGAGGCGGACGTTCTGGCCGCGACGGCCGATGGCGAGGCTGAGCTGGTCGTCGGGAACGACCACTTCGATGCGCTCTTCCTCCTCGTCGATGACGACGCGCGAGACCTGGGCGGGCTGCAGCGCGTTGACGACGAAGGTCGCGGTGTCGGGCGACCAGGGAATGATGTCGATCTTCTCGCCCTGCATCTCCTGAACGACCGCCTGGACGCGGCTGCCCTTCATGCCGACGCAGGCGCCGACCGGATCGATCGAGCCGTCATGGCTGATGACGCCGATCTTGGCGCGGCTGCCCGGGTCGCGGGCGGCGGCCTTGATCTCGATGATGCCGTCGTAGATTTCCGGCACTTCCTGCGCGAAAAGCTTCTTCATGAACTCGGGATGCGCGCGGCTCAGGAAGATCTGCGGGCCGCGATTCTCGCGGCGGACGCTGAGGATCAGGCTGCGGACGCGATCGCCGACGCGGACGACTTCGCGCGGAATCTGCTGGTCGCGGCGGATGACGCCCTCGGCGCGGCCCAGGTCGACGACGACATGGCCGAACTCGACGCGCTTGACGACGCCGGTGATGATCTCGTTGGCGCGGTCCTTGAATTCTTCATACTGGCGCTCGCGCTCGGCATCGCGGACCTTCTGGAAGATCACCTGCTTGGCGGCCTGGGCGGCGATGCGGCCGAACTCGATCGGAGGCAGCGGATCGACGATGAAGTCGCCGATCGCGGCGTCCTTCTGCAGCTTCTGCGCGTCGGCGACCGAGACCTGCTTGAAATAGTCGTCCACCGCCTCGACGACCTCGACGACGCGCCACAGCCGCATGTCGCCGGTCTTGCCGTCGATCTTGGCGCGAATGTCGTTCTCGGCGCCATAGCGCGCGCGGGCGGCGCGCTGGATCGCGTCCTCCATCGCCTCGATCACGATCTCGCGATCGATCAGCTTTTCGCGCGCGACGGCATCGGCGATCGCGAGCAGCTCGGCGCGGTTGGCGGAAATGGCGGTGGCCATGACGACTTATCCTTCCAGTTGAATCTTGTCCGCGCCCTCGGTCGAGAGGGGCGCGGTGGCCTTGATGAGAGCGTCGGTCAGGATCAGCTTCGCGCCGGCGATCCGTGCCAGCGGTACCTTCACCTCACCCAGCTTGTTTACACCCAGCGTCACCGAGTCGCCATCGCTGGCGATGATGCGCCCGTCGAACTGTTTGCGGCCGTCGAGCGGCTCGGCGAGCTTGACCCGCGCGTCGAAGCCCGACCAGTCGGCCCAGTCCTTCACCCGCGTCAGCGGCCGGTCGATGCCGGGGGAGCTGACCTCGAGCCGGTAGGCTTCCTCGATCGGGTCGAGTTCGTCGAACTTCTCCGAGATTCGCCGCGACAGTGCCTCGCAATCGGTGATGTCGAGCTGGCGGGTGTCGGGCCGTTCGGCCATCACCTGGAGGGTCGGATCGCTCTTGCCGCCGAAGAAGGCCACGCGCACGAGCTGCAGGCCCAGGGCTTCCGCCTCGGGCTCGATCAGTTTCGTAATCGCGGCGATGTCCGCCATTCCAGCTCCCGTTCGAAACGCAGCAGTTGTTGCGCCGGAAGCTTCCGCCCCCGGCCCCGGCAAAGTTTCCAATGTCGAGAAGTAGGCGCGATATAGGGGAAGTCGCTATGCAGGGCAATAAGGAAAGGCGAAACTGTCGGAAAGCTTGGACCTTAGTCGAAGGAAGCGGCTCCCGCGGCCGGCGGGCCGCCACGATTAGGTTTTCGATAACCAACCTGTCCCTAAAGGGCCGTGATGGATGGTCGCATGTCTCTCACGCTGATTCAGACCGGCGCGGTCGTCGCGGCGATGGTCGGGTTCGCCTTCGCACCACCCGCGCGCGGACGCATGCTGCTCGTGCCGCTGTCGCCCGGTAGCGCGGCTGCGTTGCCCGCGGCGGCGGTCAATGGCGGCGCGAGGCTGCTCGGTGCCGGGCCGGTCGCAGGATCGCTGGTTGTCGTCGGCGAACGCGCCCGGCTCGACGGGATGTCGCTGGCCGACGGGGTGATCATCCTTTCGGCGCCGCCGCTGCTGTGCGGAGCTGCCGTGACGGAGGAAGGTGAAGGATGAGGGTGGTCGAACTCGACGAACTGCGTCGCCGCGGCATCCAGCTGATCACATGCTGTAGCCTGGTCTTCACCGCGATGTTCGGGCTGGCCATGCTGGTGGGCCTGATCCGACCCAGTCTGCCCGCGTTGCTCGTGTCGGCGATCGTCAACATCTTGCCGAGTTGGGTCGTGTTGCGCCGCCGTTTCGACGGACAGGCGCGGATGATCGTCGGCGTCCTCGCCGCCGTCCAGCCGGCGCTCCTCGTCTACGCGCTGCATGGCCATCAGTGGCAGATGGACATGCACATGTATTTCTTCGTCGCCCTGGCGGGCCTCGCGATTCTTTGCGACTGGCGTCCGATCCTGCTCGCGTCAGGGCTGATCGCGCTTCACCACCTGTTGCTCGATTATATCGCGCCGCAATGGGTGTTCTCCGGCAGCGGCAACATCGTGCGCGTGATGATCCACGCCGTCGCCGTGGTGCTGCAATGCGCGATGCTGGCCTATGTTACCGACCAGATGCGGGCGCTTCTCCTCGATCAGGGACGTGCGCGCTACGAAAGCGATCGATTGGCCCGCGAGGCCGAAGCGGCGATGATCGACGCACGCGAAGCACAGAAGGCCGCCGAAGGTGCGCTGGCGGCGACCGCCAGCGCCGAGGCGCGCGCCGCAGCCGAGCGCAGCCTGCGCAAGGAAGGCGAAAGGGCGGCGAGCGCCGCACGGACCCGCGACCTGCTTGCGCTCGCCGAGCAGTTCGAAGGCTCGGTCCAGCATGTCGTCGGCTCGGTCGGTTCGGCCGCCTCGCAGCTCGAGGTGACCGCTGCCGCGCTTAGCGACCTCGCAAACGACAGCGGCCGGCAGAGCGCTGCCGTCGCCGAACGCGCCGCGCGCGCCTCGGACGCCGCGCGTGCGGTCGCGGGCAGCGTCGCCAAGCTCTCCCATTCGATCGCCGGGATCGCCGCCGGCATCGACCAGCAGGCCGAGCTGGGCGCCCGCGCCCGGGCCAATTCGGCGACGGGCGACCAGGCGGTGCGCGCCTTGTCGACCCGTGCGACCGACATCGGCGAATTCACCGGCCGCATCCGGGCGATCGCCTCGCATACCAACCTGCTTGCGCTCAACGCCTCGATCGAGGCAGCGCGCGCCGGCGCGGCGGGCCAGGGCTTCGCCGTGGTCGCCACCGAAGTGAAGATGCTCGCCAGCCAGGCCGCAGGCGCGACGGCCGAGATCAGCGCGTTGATCGACGGCGTCCATGCCGGCGCGCGGATCGCGGAAGGTTCGCTGGGCGACGTCTCCCGGGTGGTCGAGGACCTTGCCGCGGCGGTGATGCAGATGCGCGCGATGCTGTCCGATCAGCGCCGCACTGCGCAGTTGCTCGAGGTCAACGCGCAGAGCACCGCCGAGGGCGCCGACGAGATGGCGGAACGCATCGGCAAGGTCGCCGAGGTCGCCAACGAGGCGGGGAAGCTGTCGAGCCAGGTGCGTGGCGCCGCTGGCGAGTTGCTGGGCCAGGCGGTGAATCTGCAGGAGGCGACCCAGACCTTCGTCCAGCGGCTCAAGGCGGCGTAGTTTGTTTTGCCCGCTATTACGGGCTGCCCTCAGGCGCCGGGCGCCGGGCCTCCGCCAAGCGCGGCGGATGCCTCGCGCCCGGCGCCTGAGGGCCAAATCAAACGAATAGCCTCAAGCCGCCAGCTTCATCTCCATCCGGCTCCAGATCTCGACGAGAGCCTGGGTCAGTTCGCGCATCATCTCTTCGCTGTGCGCCGGGCCGGGGGTGAAGCGCAGACGCTCGGTACCGCGCGGCACGGTCGGGTAATTGATAGGCTGCACATAGACGCCATATTCGGCGAGCAGGATGTCCGAGACCTTCTTGGCCTTGACCGGATCGCCGACCATCAGTGGGACGATGTGGGTCACCGTCTCCATCACGGGAAGGCCGGCATCGGCGAACATCGTCTTGAGCGTCGCGGCGGCGGCCTGCTGCCCCTCGCGCTCCGCTGCCGATGCCTTGAGATGCTTGACGCTGGCGAGGGCGCCCGCGACCAGCACCGGCGAGAGCGACGTGGTGAAGATGAAACCCGGCGCATAGGACCGGATCACGTCGATGATCATCTGGTCGGCCGCGATATAGCCGCCCATCACGCCGAACGCCTTGCCCAGCGTGCCCTCGATCACCGTCAGCCGCTTGGCGGCGCCGTCACGGTCGGAGATGCCGCCGCCGCGGGGGCCGTACATGCCGACCGCATGGACCTCGTCGAGATAGGTCAGCGCGTTGTACTTGTCGGCCAGGTCGCAGATCGCGTGGATCGGGGCGATGTCGCCGTCCATCGAATAGACGCTCTCGAAGGCGATCAGCTTGGGCGCCTCGGGGTCCTCGGCAGCCAGCAGCTCCTCGAGATGCTCGAGATCGTTGTGGCGGAAGACGCGCTTCTCGCAGCCCGAGTTGCGGATGCCCGCGATCATCGAGGCGTGGTTCAGCTCGTCCGAGAAGATGACGCAGCCCGGCAGCACCTTGGCGAGTGTCGACAGGGTCGCCTCGTTCGAGACATAGCCCGAGGTGAAGAGCAGGGCGCCCTCCTTCTCGTGCAGGTCGGCGAGCTCATATTCGAGATCGACGTGATAATGGGTGTTGCCGCCGATGTTGCGGGTGCCGCCCGAACCGGCGCCGACGTCGTGGAGCGCTTCCTCCATCGCGGCGATCACCTTGGGGTGCTGGCCCATCGCCAGATAATCGTTCGAGCACCATACGGTGACCGGCTTCGGACCGTTATGGCCCGCGAAGCATCGCGCATTGGGGAACATGCCCTTGTTGCGCAGGATGTCGATGAACACCCGGTAACGGCCTTCGGCGTGCAGGCGGTCGATCGCCTGGGTGAATACGCGCTGGTAGTCCAAGAGCCTTGCTCCCCAGTGCCCCGCTTTGCCAAGGGGCTGAAACGGGTGGCCTTTTACGGCCAAGCCCCGGCAAAAGCCAGTGCGAACTATTCCCAATAGGAGCGATCGGCGAATCGCGCGTTTCGGCTCAAAGGACCGAGATCCGATCGAGCCCGCGCGCGGCCAGCCCGGCTCGCAAGGCATTACCGATCTCGAGCGGCGCGGTGAAGACGGCTTCGCCCGTCGGCACGGCCGGCCAGTCCTGGCCGTCGGTCAGATGGGCGACGCGCCGGGCGATTCCCGGACCGCCGTCGACGAAGCCCAGCGGGCGCGGCGCGGCGGCCGAAAGCTCGGCCTCCACCAGCGGGAAATGGGTGCAGGCGAGTACCACCGTGTCGATCCGGTCGCCGCCCGGCTGGCCGAGCAGGCCGTCGAGCACGGCGCGATAGTCTGCCGGATCGGCCGCCTCGCCACGCAGCTTGGCCTCGGCGAGCTCGACGAGCCGTGCCGAGCCGTGGCGCAGCACCAGGCAATCGGATGCGAAGCGCGCGGACAGGTCGTCGACATAGGGCTGTCGCACCGTCGCGTCGGTGCCCAGTACGCCGATCGCGCGGGAGCCGGACCGCTCGGCGGCGGGCTTGATCGCGGGCACGGTGCCGACGATCGGCAGGTCGAGCGCGGCGCGCACCGCGGCGAGCGCGATCGTCGACGCGGTGTTGCAGGCGATCACCACCAACCGGGGACGATAGCGCTCCACCAGCCGACCGAGTAGCGCCGGCACGCGTGCCGCGATCTCGGCTTCGCTTCGGATACCATATGGGAAGCCGCCGTTATCGGCGACGTAGACATAGGAGGCCTGCGGCAGCAGCGCGCGGGTCGGCGCCAGGACCGAAAGCCCGCCCACGCCGGAATCGAACATCAGGATCGGACGATCGTCGGACATGGCGCCCCCTTAGGATGCGACTCGGCTACCCGCAACAGCGACCCGGAGCCAAGCCGATTGATCGTGCCGTACCCGTAACTTTGTGCATTAGTGCGTGTTGCGCGGCGGGCGCCATCGATTATGGTGCGCATGCCGTTTCGGGAGAGACTGTCCGTCCATGCCGTCCTTCACCATCATCCTGCTGCTTATCGGCGCCTATCTGCTCGGTTCGATCCCGTTCGGCATCGTCCTGACGCGGCTCGGCGGCGCGGGAGACCTGCGGCGGATAGGCTCGGGCAATATCGGCGCGACCAACGTCCTGCGCACGGGGCGCAAGGGGTTGGCGGCGGCGACGCTGCTGCTCGACGGCGGCAAGGGTGCGGCGGCGGTCCTGCTGGCGCATCTGGTGCAGCCGGACATCGCGCTCTGGGCGGGCGCCGCCGCGTTCATCGGCCATCTCTATCCCGTCTGGCTGAAATTCAACGGCGGCAAGGGGGTGGCGACGATGCTCGGCGTCTCGCTGGCGGCGTGGTGGCCGGCGGGGATCGCCTTTGCGGTGGTCTGGCTGGCGATGCTGGCGCTGACCCGTCGTTCTTCGGTCGGCGGCATGTCGGGTGCCGTGGCGGCCCCGATCGCGGCGGCGGCGGGTGGGCAGTCCGACGCGGTGCTGGTGATGCTGGTGATGACCCTGTTCGTCGTCTGGAAGCACCGCGGCAACATCACCCGCCTGCTCGACGGCACCGAACCCAAAGTCGGCGAGGGCTGAACCTGGATCGGGAGGAGCGCCTTTCCCGGCTGCGCCTGATCCGCACGCCGCGTATCGGCCCGGTCGCCTATTCCAACCTGATCCACCGCTTCGGCAGCGGGGCCGCCGCCCTGGCGGCCCTGCCCGATCTCGCCCGGCGGGGCGGGGGCCAGCTGCCCGTCATTCCTCCACCCCGGATCGCCCAGGACGAGATGGAGCGGGTCGATCGGCTCGGTGCCCGGTATCTGTTTCGCGGCGAGGCCGGCTATCCGGCGCTGCTCGACGAGATCGACACCGCGCCGCCCGCATTGATCATCAGGGGAGAGGCGGCCCTGCTCGGACGGCGCGTCGTCGCGATCGTCGGCGCGCGCAACGCCAGCGGGGCGGCGATCCGCTTCGCCCGGATGCTGGCGCACGGCCTGGGCGAGGCCGGTTGGCTGGTCGTGTCGGGCCTGGCGCGCGGAATCGACACGGCGGCCCACACCGGGTCGATCGCCACGGGGACGGCGGCGGTGATCGCGGGCGGCATCGATATCGTCTATCCGCCGGAAAATGCGGCGCTGCAGGAAGAGATTGCCGAGCGTGGCCTGCTGATCGCCGAACAGCCCCCAGGCATCGAGCCGCGCGCGCGGCATTTCCCCTATCGCAATCGGATCATCGCCGGGCTGGCGGCGGGCACCGTGGTGGTCGAGGCGGCGCCCAAGTCGGGCTCGCTGATCACCGCGCGACTCGCGACCGAATTCGGGCGGGAGGTGATGGCGGTGCCTGGCTCGCCGCTCGATCCGCGCGCGCAGGGGTGCAACCTTATGATTCGCGAGGGCGCCACCCTGGTCCAGTCGGCGGCGGACATCATCGAGGCGCTGAGCCCGATCGGGGGTGTCGCCGCTCCCGCCATAGGCGGTTTCGCCGCGCCGGTGCCCGTGGACGCGGACGAGCCGACCCGCGCCAGGCTGACCGACCTGCTGGGGCCGGTGCCGCTGCCGATCGACGAGCTGATTAGACAAAGCGGCGTTCCCGCCGCCATCGTGCAGATGGTCCTGCTCGAACTCGAGCTGGCCGGACGGCTCGATCGACATGCGGGCGGACGGGTCAGCCTGATCGCCCCTTGACGGCGGTCGTCCAGTCTATCCACCCTCGTACGTGTACGCGTACGTAAGAGGATAGCCTAAGCCCCATGAAGCTCGTCGTCGTCGAATCCCCCGCCAAGGCAAAGACCATCGAAAAATATCTGGGGCCGGGGCACCGCGTGCTCGCCTCCTATGGTCACATCCGAGATCTGCCGGCCAAGGACGGATCTGTCGATCCGGACAATGGCTTCGCGATGGAATGGGAGGCCTATGCGGACAAGACCCGCCAGCTGAAGGCGATCGCCGACGAGGCGAAGAATGCCGACACGCTGATCCTCGCCACCGACCCCGATCGCGAGGGCGAGGCGATCAGCTGGCATGTCAAGGAAGTGCTCGGCAAGCGCCGCGCACTGCCCAAGGATGTCCAGCGCGTCACTTTCAACGCGATCACCAAGGCGGCGGTGCTCGAAGCGATGGCCAATCCGCGCGCGCTCGACGAGGATCTCATCGATGCCTACCGCGCCCGCCGCGCGCTCGACTATCTGGTCGGCTTTACGCTGTCGCCGGTGTTGTGGCGCAAACTGCCCGGGGCCAAGTCGGCCGGCCGCGTCCAGTCGGTGGCGCTGCGCCTCGTCGTCGATCGCGAGCGCGAGATCGAGCTGTTCAAGACGCAGGAATATTGGTCGGTCACCGCCGACATGGAGCATGACGGCATCCCGTTCGTCACGCGTCTCGTCCGCTGGAAGGGCGAGAAGATCGAGCGGCTGACGATCGGCAACGGCAAGGATGCCGAGGCGGCGAAGGCCGACGTCGAGGCGGGCCGCTTCGCGGTTGCCAGCGTCGAGACCAAGCCGCTCACCCGCAATCCGCCGCCGCCCTTCACCACCTCGACCCTGCAGCAGGAAGCGGCGCGCAAGCTCGGCTTCTCGGCCAGCCACACGATGCGGATCGCCCAGGCGCTCTACGAGGACGGCGCGATCACCTATATGCGGACCGACGGCGTCCAGATGGACGGCAGCGCCATCTCCGCCGCGCGCGGCGCGATCGCGAATCGCTACGACGCCTCCTATGTGCCCGACAAGCCGCGGCAATATGTCGCCAAGGCCAAGAACGCGCAGGAAGCGCATGAAGCGATCCGCCCGACCGACTTCTCGAAGGACCGCGCCGGCAGCGGCGATCATGGCCGGCTCTACGATCTGATCTTCAAGCGCGCTCTGGCCAGCCAGATGGCATCGGCGCGGCTCGAGCGGACGACGGTCGATCTCGTCGAGGGCACCGGCCAGCATAACCTGCGTGCGACCGGTCAGGTCGTCCTCTTCCCCGGCTATCTCGCACTTTACGAGGAGGGCCGCGACGATGAGGGCGACGAGGAGTCCCGCCGCCTGCCTCGGATGAAGGACGGCGACAGCCCGGCGAAGAAGAAGGTCGACGCCGAGCAGCATTTCACCCAGCCGCCGCCGCGCTATTCGGAAGCCAGCCTGGTCAAGAAGATGGAGGAGCTGGGCATCGGCCGGCCGTCGACCTATGCCTCGATCCTCCAGACGCTCAAGGACCGCGACTATGTCACGGTCGAGAAGAACCGCTTCACGCCGAACGAGAGCGGGCGGCTGGTGACGAGCTTCCTCGAACGCTTCTTCGAGCGCTATGTCAGCTACGACTATACCGCCGGCCTCGAGGAGAGCCTCGACGACGTGTCGGGCGGACGGGCCGGCTGGCAGGCGGTGCTCGAAGCCTTCTGGAAGGATTTCAAGCCCAAGACCGCCGAAGTGATGGAGCAGAAGCCGTCGGAGGTCACCGCGGCGCTCGACGAGTTTCTTGCCCCCTACCTCTTCCCGGACAAGGGCGACGGCACCGATCCGAGGCTCTGCCCGGTCTGTCAGGACGGCAGGCTGTCGTTGCGCGGCGGGCGCTTCGGCGCCTTCATCGCCTGCTCCAACTATCCCGAGTGCAAGTTCACCCGCCGCTTTGCGCAGGCGGGCGCCGCCAACGAAGGTGCCGATGCCGGCCCGGTCGTGATCGGCACCGATCCGGACAGCGGTCTGGAGGTGTCGAAGCGGGCGGGGCGGTTCGGCCCCTATATCCAGCTCGGCGACGGCAAGGAGGCCAAGCGCTCGTCGATCCCGAAGGACGTGCCCGGCGAGGATCTCGACCTCGGCTGGGCGCTCAAGCTGCTGTCGCTGCCGCGCCTGGTCGGCCCGCATCCGGAGACCGGCCATCCGATCACCGCGTCGATCGGCCGCTTCGGGCCCTATCTGGCGCATGACGGCAAATATGCGCGGCTGGGATCGACCGCCGAGGTGTTCGAGACCGGAATGAACGCCGCCGTCGTCAAGCTTGCCGAGGCCGCGAACGGCGGCGGGCGCCAGCGCGGCAAGGCCGAACCGCTCAAGACCTTCGGCGCCAGCCCGGTTACGGGCAGCGAGGTCAAGCTGATGGCGGGGCGCTTCGGTCCCTATGTCACCGACGGCGAGACCAACGCGACCCTGCCCAAGACCGCCAATCCCGACGAACTGACGCCCGAGGCGGCGCTCGAACTGCTCGCGGCGCGCGCGGCGAAGGGACCGCCGGCCAAGGGCAAGAAGAAGGCGGCGCCGAAAAAGGCTCCGGCCGCGAAGAAGGCACCCGCAGCAAAGAAGACGCCGGCGAAGAAGGCTGCCGCAAAGGCGTGATCGCCCCCTCTCCCGCGAAGGCGGGAGAGGGGCGGGAAGCTCTTACAGCCCCATTGCCTTGTAGGCCGCGGCCAGCGTCGGTGCCGCGAGCATGCGGGCTTTTTCGGCGCCTTTGGCGAGGATCGCGTCGAGCTCCTCGGGATTCGCCTTCAGCGCCTTCAGCCGCTCGGCGATCGGCCCGAGCTTGCCGGCGAGCAACTCGCCGAGCGCGGGCTTGAACGCGCCGAAGCCCTGGCCGCCGAATTGCGCGAGCACCTCGGCCGGGGTCGTGTTGGTCATCGCGGCATAGATGTCGACCAGGTTGCGCGTCTCGGAGCGGCCTTCCAGGCCATCGACCGTGTCCGGCAGCGGCTCGGGATCGGTCTTGGCCTTGCGGACCTTCGACATGATCGTCTCGGCGTCGTCGGTCAGGTTGATGCGACTCACGTCCGACGGGTCGGACTTGGACATCTTCGCGGTGCCGTCGCGCAGACTCATCACCGCGCCGCCGCGCCGCCGATCACGGGCTCGGGCAGGGTGAACAGCTCGACCGCGAAGTCGCCGTTGAACTTGGCCGCGATGTCGCGCGCCAGTTCGAGATGCTGCTTCTGGTCCTCGCCCACCGAGACATGGGTCGCCTGGTAGAGCAGCACGTCGGCCGCCTGCAGCACCGGATAGGCATAGAGCCCGATCGAGGCGCCCTCGCGGTTCTTGCCCGACTTCTCCTTGAACTGGGTCATGCGGTTCAGCCAGCCGGTGCGGGCGGTACCGTTGAGCAACCAGCACAGCTCGGCATGCGCCGGCACGTCGCGCTGGCGGAACAAGATCGCCTTGTCGGGATCGATCCCGCACGCGACCAGCGCCGCCGCCATCTCGCGAATGTTCGCGGTGAGCGTCGCCGGCTCGTTGTACACGCTGATGGCGTGCAGATCGGCGAGGAAGTACAGGCACTCGCCCTCCTCCTGCATCTGCACCCAGCGCCGATCGCACCGAGATAATTGCCGAGGTGCAGGTTGCCGGTGGGCTGGATACCCGAGATGGTGCGCTTGTGGGCCATGGTGCCGGGCTTTGGGACGCGGCGAAGGGGAGGCCAAGCGGAACGGCGAAAGGATCACCGCTTCCGCCGCAACTGCCCCTTCAAGGTCGCGACCGAATAGGCGCCGAGCCCGAACACCAGCCCGAAATAGACGATCGCCGCCGTGACGATCATCGCTCCCAGCGCGGCGACCCGCTCGATCAGGCTGCGCCCCGTCCAGGGATCGATCCACGGGTTCAGGAAGAAAAGCAACGCGCCCATCGCCAGGGTTGCGGCGATCAGTCGGACGCCGGTGCGCCGCAGCCGGTCGTCGACCGCGAAATGGTCGCGGCGGCGCAGCGTGACGTAGAGCAGGATCGCGTTGACCCACGCCGAGATCGCGGTCGACAGGGCGAGCCCGACATGCGCGAGCGGCCAGATCAGGATCAGGTTGAGGACCAGGTTTACCAGCATCGCCACCAGCGCGATCCGTACCGGTGTCTTCGTGTCGGCGCGCGCATAGAAGCCCGGCGTCAGCACCTTGATCAGCACATAGGCGGGCAGGCCCAGCGAGAAGGCGGCGAGCGCACGGGCGCTGGCTATCGTGTCATAGGCCGTGAACGCGCCATGCTGGAGCAGCGCGCGGATCAGCGGGGTCGCCGATACCATCAGCGCGGCAGTGGCGGGCAGGGTGAGCAGCAGCACCAGCTCGATCGCCCGGTTCTGCGTGTCGAGCGCGGCCTGGGCATCGCCCCCGCCGAGCTGACGCGACAGGCTGGGCAGCATCGCGGTGCCGACGCCGATGCCAATCAACCCCAGCGGAAGCTGGTTCAGCCGGTCGGCATAATAAAGGTAGGAGACCGAGCCCTCGGGCAGGAAGCGCGCCGCGAGCGTGGTCGAGATCAGCAGGTTGAACTGGACGGCACCCGCGCCGATCGCCGCGGGACCGATCAATGCCAGCAGCGCCTTCACCTCGGGGCTCAGGCGCGGGAGGCGGATACGCAGCCGCACCCCCGCCTGCCAGCAGGCGAGGACCAGCCAGGCGAGTTGCAGCACGCCCGACACGGTGACCGCGATCGCCTGCGTCCGCGCGGTCTCGACCTCGCTGTGGCCGCGGAAAAAGACCAGGCCGGCGATCAGGCAGAGGTTGAGCAGGATCGGTGCGGCGGCGTTGACCCAGAAGCGGTTGAGCGAATTGAGGATGCCGCCGAGCAGCGAGACCAGCGAGATCAGCATCAGATAGGGGAAGGTGATCCGCGTATATTGGGTCGCCAGCGCGAACTTCTCGGGGCCGCCGTCGGGGAAGCCGCCGGTCATCGCCCAGACGATCGGCCCCGCCGCGAGCATCATCGCGGCGGTGAAGAGGATCAGGAAGGGCAGCAGGACCGAAAGGACATCCTCCGCGAAGCGCAGCGCTATTGCGAGCCCGTTGCCGGGCTCGTTCGCCTCTGCCTGGGCGACGGTGCGATTGAACATCGGCACGAACGCCGCCGAGAAGGCCCCCTCCGCGAACAGCGCGCGGAACAGGTTGGGCAGCCGCCAGGCGATCAGGAAGGCGTCCGAGGCGAAGCCGGCGCCGACGAAGCGCGCCATCAGCATGTCGCGCAGGAAGCCGAGCACACGGCTGACCAGGGTCAGCCCGCCGATCGTGGCGCTGGCGCGGATGAGGCTCATGGCTCGATTCCTCCCTGCGCGCAGCGCGGAGAGCGGGAGCGCAGATAGTTGGGTGGAGGGGTAATCCCGCTCATCCCCGGCGGCACCGTCGAAACAGGGTCGCAAACCCCTCCACCGGCTTTGCCGGTCCCCCTCCCCGAGCCTTGCTCAGGGAGGAACGGGAAGGGTCGCCAGCTCTCAGGCTTCGCCCGCCGGCTGCGATTCGGCGAGCGCCGTCTGCTGCTCGGCCTGCTGCATGTAGAGCGCGCCGAAGTCGATCGGCTCGAGCACCAGCGACGGGAAGTTGCCGTCGCGAATCGCGTCGGCGGCGACACGGCGTGCAAAGGGGAAAAGCAGGCGGGGCGCCTCGGCGAGGAGGAAGGGGGGGAGATGCTCCTCGGGCACGTTGCGGATGCCGAACAGGCCCGCATAGACGAGGTCGACGACATAGGCGGTCATGTCGCCCTGCGTCGCCTTGATCTCGATCTTGAGCGCAACCTCGTAGACGTCGTCGCCCGCCTGCTGCGAACCTATGTTGAACTGGACGTCGATCTTCGGCTGTTCCGGCGCCTGGTAGATGCCCGGCGCGCTCGGATTCTCGAACGACAGGTCTTTCACATATTGGGCGATCAGCGCGACCTGCGGCAGGTGGTCCTCGCCATTGGTCAGCGTATCGGCGGCGCCCGTCTCTTCACTCATCGTCTGTCTTTCCATCGAATGTGGGAGCCGGGGGCACGGGCTTCCGACCGCGTCCGGCAATGCGTCCCGCGCCTAGCAGGCGGGGCGGGGCGGAGCAATGGCGGCCATGGCGCCCCATGATACCGCCCAAGTCGGGCGGGCGGCGGGACAGGGAACCTCCGGCGTGTCCGCGAGTCATTTGAATATTGCCGTCATTGTCCCTATGTTGGATGTTCGGAAGCGTATGGAGGTCCGGTGACCACGATTGTCATTCTTGCGATGGTGTTTCTTTTTGTCGCGTTCCGGCTGTGGAGCGTGCTGGGCCGCCGCACCGGGCATGAGCAGACGATCGCGCGTCCCGCCGAAGCCGCTCCCGCGCCGATCGGCGCCGGCCGATCGCTGCCCGAAAACACCACGCCCGCAGCGCCGGCGCGTCCCGCCGTGGTCGAGCCGCGGGCCGAAGCCGGCGTCCGCGCGATCCAGTCGGCCGACGGCAGCTTCGATGCCGCGCAGTTCCTCGAGGGCGCCCGCTCGGCCTATCGCATGATCCTCGAGGCTTATTGGCGCGGGGACGAGGAATCGCTGCGCCGCCTGACCGAGGACGATGTCTACGAGGCCTTCGCCTCCGCCATCGCCGAGCGCCGCGCGGCGGACGAGGTGCTCGACAACCGGCTCGTCTCGATCGAGACCGCCGTGATCGAGCAGGCGCGGATGAACGGACAGACCGCCCAGGTCACCGTGCGCTTCGATGCCGATATCGCCGCCGTCACACGCGATGGCGAAGGCAACGTCGTCGCCGGCTCGCTGACCGATGCGGTTCCCACGCACGACGTCTGGACCTTCAGCCGGCACGTCCGTTCCGAAGATCCGAACTGGACCCTGGTCGAAACCGACGAGGCGGCGTGACCCGCCGGTTTTGCGCGGGGCTCGCCGCTCTGGCGATGCTCTCGGCCTGTACAGTCGTCCCGACACCCCGCGCTCCGCAACATCGTCCGCCGGTGCACCATCCCGTGCGGCCGGAGCCGCCAAGGCCGCCGGTAGCGGCGCCACCGACCGCGGAGGCGAAACCGGCCACCGCCGTTGAAAGCGGCGTGCAGCCGGGGCCGGCCTTTGCCAGCTTCGCGATCAACGCCGATGCCGCGCGCGCCGCGCTCGCCGCCTTCCGCCTGTCCTGTCCGGGCTTGCAGCGCCGCACCGACCAGAGCGGCCTGACCCGGTCGGGTGACTGGTCGCAGGCCTGTATGCAGGCGACCGGCTGGCCCGACCGAGACGCAGCCGCCTTCTTCGCCAACCAGCTCGCGGTGGTGCGGATCGGCGACGGCCGCGCTTATGCCACCGGCTATTACGAGCCCGAAATCGCCGGGTCGCGTACCCGGGCGCCGGGCTATGACGTTCCCGTTTACAAGCGGCCGCCCGACCTGGTCGAAGGCGATCTCGGGGACTTCTTTCCCGAGATGAAGGGCAAGAAGATTCGCGGCAAGGTCCAGGGCGGCAAATTGTTGCCATATCCCGATCGCGGCCAGATCGAGGATGGCGCTCTCAGCGGCCGCGCGCTGGAGATCGGCTATGCCGCCGATCCGGTCGAGTTCTTCTTCCTTCAGGTCCAGGGGTCCGGGCGGCTGCGTCTGCCCGACGGGTCGGTAATGCGGATCGGCTATGACGGCCAGAATGGCCGCGAATATGTCGGCATCGGCAAGCTGATGCGCGATCGCGGGCTGCTCGGCCCCGGCCAGCTCTCGATGCAGGGCGTGATGGCCTGGCTGCGCGCCAATCCGGCCGAGGGCGACGCGATCATGCGCGAGAACAAGAGCTGGATATTCTTTCGCGAGCTGACCGGAGCCGGCCCGCTCGGTGCGATGAACGTCGCGGTCACGGGGCGCGTGACCGTCGCTGCCGACCCGGCGTTCGTGCCGCTCGGAGCGCCGGTCGTGCTGCAGCTCGACCGGCCCGAGGCCAATGGGCTGTGGGTCGCGCAGGACACCGGCGGCGCGATCAAGGGCGCCAATCGCTTCGATACATTCTGGGGCGCCGGCGAACAGGCGCGCACGATCGCCGGCGGCATGAGCGGGCGCGGCCAGGCCTGGCTGCTGATCCCGCGCGCGGCGGCGGCGCGGCTGGCCGAGCAGCGTGACTCGGCGGCTCGATCCTGACGAGGACGCGCTCTGGCAGCGCGTGACCGCGACGGTCCGGCCGATCGCCCGCAGGAGCCCCAAAGTCTCTTCCGCCGACAAGAGCGCCGTCGATGGCGCGGCGCCCGCCACGGCTGTGCTGAAGGCGCAGAAGGGCCGAATACCACCCTTGCGCGTCCCGGCCGCCACTCCGGTCACCCAGCAGAAGCCACTGGCCGACAGCCTCGACGGCGGCTGGGACAGACGGTTGCGGCGCGGCGTCACCCAGCCCGAATGGACGATCGACCTGCACGGCCACACGCTCGCGAGCGCGCAGGGGCTGCTCGACCGCATCCTCGACCAGGCGGTGGCAGAGGGGGTTCGCGTGCTGCTGCTGATCACCGGCAAGCCGCCGCGCGACGATGATCGCGGCCTCGACGGACGTCCTCGGCGCGGTCTTATCCGCGCCTCGATCGGAAGCTGGCTGCAAAGCTCGCGGCACGCCTCGCGCATAGCCGCCGTCCGCAACGCGCATCCGCGCCATGGCGGTGCGGGCGCCCTCTACCTGATCCTGCGCCGCGAGCGGGAGTAGGACCCGGCCGACAGGGGCAGGGGATGTCGGGGCGAGGAGATCGGTACCTGCCAGCCATGACCCCCCGCAGCTTGCCGATCGCGGAAAGACCGTGCCGCCTCCAGACGGCACGGTCTCCTCGGTCCCGGGTCAGCAGGACCAATAGCGGGGGCGCCCGGGGGTTGGTCGCGCGGCGCCCCCGTCATTCAGTCGGTCTTCGTGGCCGCCGATCGGTTCTGATCCTTCGCGGCCTTCTTCACCTCGCTCTTGCCCATCGCGGATAGGAGGACGTTGCCCGAGCCGCTGAAATTGGCGGCGGGCAGCGTCGCGGTGGCATCGCCGACCTGCATCACCACCGACTGGACGGTGCCGCGCGCCGTCGAGCGGACGTCCCGTACGGTGCCGATCGCCCGACCGCGTGCGTCCTGGATCACCATTCCGGGCGCGACGTCGAAGCTTCCCGCCGCGCTGGCGGCGCTGCTGCCCGCCAGCGCGAGCTGGCCGAGGCTGCCGGAGGCGCTCCCGGCCAGATCGGCCGACGCGACGCCGTTGGCCGATGAGGCGAGGCCGTTCGCGTTGCCGACGACGCTGGCGGCTTGGCCGGCAGTCGACCGCGCCGTCGAGGCGCCGGCACCGGCCGCACCGCGCACCGCGTCGGTGCCCACCAGCTGCGCGTCAGCGCTGCCCCCCGCCGAACCGGTCGCGCCGCCGGTCGCATTGGTGACCGCGGTACCCAGGCCACCGCCGGCCTGGCCGTTACCCGACACCTTGCCGCTGCGGCGGTCGACCTTGCCGTTGCCGCGCGCCGCGACCGCGCCGTTGGCGCTGCCGGTCAGGTCCGAGCCGAGCCGGCCAACACCACCGCCCAGGCTGCCAGATCCGCCAAGGGTTCCGCCGACCATGCCGCCGGCACCGCCAAGGCCACCACCGATCCCGCCGCCGAGTCCACCGCCGCCCAGAAGCTGGGCGGAGGCAGGAGCGGCGATGATGGCCAACGCCGCGATCGCGCTGCCGAAAAAGGTCCTGTCCATCGCTCTCATCCTTTCCAGTGGGCGGCTTCTGTGCCGCTCGATGAAGCAACGGAAGGGAGACGGGCTTTCATCCCCAATCGCCGAAAAAAAATTATTTCTAACTGAAGTTCAGTGGGTTGCGCAGCCTGCGCAGACGATTCCACGCCCGATCAGCCGGCCCTTGCCGCGCGCTTCGGCGGCCAGCAGCGCGATCGCGTGGGCCCGTGTCGGGCGCCCGGCCGCCGACAGCCGCGCCAGCCGCCCGGCGACGAACGCGGCGGCATAGGAGGTGCCGCGCACCGTTGCGGTCGCGCCTCCCGCCGTCGCCGCGATCAGGCCGGCGCCGGGGGCTGCGAAGTCGAGATGGCGGGCCTTGCCCGCCTCTATCAATGGCCGTTCGCGCGTATCGACGCCGGTGACGGCGATCACCTGCGGATAGGAAGCGGGAAAGGCGGGTGGGGCCGCCGCCCCGTCATTGCCGACCGCTGCGACCATCAGCAGTCCGCGCCGGTCGGCGGCGGCGACCGCGCGGGCGAGCAGGGGGTTGTCAGGGCCGGCCAGACTGATGTTGACCACCGCAACCTCGTTCGCCGTGAGCCAGCCTAGTGCGCGGGCGATGGCAAGCGCACTGCCGCCCGCTGGATCGGGGCCGAATACATCGGCGGCGAACAGCCGGCTCTCGGGAGAAACGCCGCGCACCGCGCCGCGCCCGACGAGGATCGATGCGATCGCGGTGCCATGGTCGCCCGGGGCGGGCGCACCCCGTGCGAAGCCGCGCTGGACGATGCCGGCGGGGAGCGCGGGATGGGAGGCGATCCCGCCGTCGATCAGGCCGATCGGCGCGCCGGGCCCCCTCATGGCGGGGGCGGTCGCGCCGCGCGCCGGTGTCGCGGCTGCTGCCCCGCTCGGCTGGTAGATCGGGTTGGATTGTACCATGATGCCGGGCGTGAGCTTGCGCAGTCGGCGCTCGGCCCGGGCGAGGCTCATGCCTTCGGGCGCGCGCAGGCGCGCGGTGCGGATATCGAGGCCTTCGATCGCTTCCTGGCCGATCAAGGCGAAGCCCGCGCGGGTCGCCGCCTGTACGGCCTGCGGCGTGGCGTCAACCAGGATCAACTCGCCTTTCACCGCCGGATCGCCGCGCTCGTCGATCTCCAGCGCCTGCGGGTTGCGGCGGACGAGCGCGTCGAGCCGGCCGATCCGCTGCCGCGCGAGCCGGTCGACCAGCCCGCCGGTGCGGTCGACCGTCTCGGACAACCCGTCGCCGACCGTCTCGCCGAGCCGGCCGATGCCCTGGGCCGCCTGGCCGATCGCACCGCCGACGGGCGGCAGCAGTTGCGCGACCGCACCGCCGGTCGTCGCGACCAGCGCGACTGCCACCAGGAAGGTCTTGCAAAAGTGCATCGGGATCGACTTCCTTTCATGACCGTTATGAACAACGGATTTGGCGTCATCGGGTTGCATGGGATGAAACGGGCGGGATCATCCGTTTCATCCGTGAAGCCGGTGCGGAGGCATCGCGGGAAGGATCAGGCGGCTTGACCGAGTTCGAACGTGCATTGCTCGATCTGCTGCCGAGGCTGCGGCGGTTCGCGCGTGCGCTGACGATCGATGCCGCCGATGCCGACGATCTCTGCCAGATCGCGCTCGAACGCGCGCTGAAGGCGGAGGCGCTTTGGGAACAGGGCAGCAGGCTGGATTCGTGGATGTACAGGATCATGCGCAATTGCTGGATCGACGAGGTCCGCGCCCGTCGGCGCCGCTCGGAGACTTTCGTCGCCGAGGAGGAAGGCGCCCTCGTGGGAGAGGCGGACGACCGCCGCATCGAGGCCCGGGTCGAGCTCGGCAACGTCGACCGGGCGATGGCGGCGCTGCCGCCCGAGCAGCGTGAGGTGATCGCGCTGATCCTGGTCGAGGGACTGGCCTATAAGGAGGCCGCCGAGTTGCTCGACCTGCCGATGGGGACGATCACCTCGCGGCTGGTGCGGGGTCGGCAGGCGCTGCTGGAGATGCTGGGAGAAGCGGCGTGACCGAAGATCAGATCATGGCCTATGTCGATGGCGAGCTCGGCCCGATCGAGGCGCTGCGCTTCGAGCGGGCGATGGAGACCGATGCGGCGCTGGCCGATGCGGTTGAGCGACAGCGTGCGCTGCGACGGCGGATCGCCGGCCATTTCGCGCCGGTCGCGGACGAGCCGGTCCCGCCGCGGCTCGCTGCGACGCTCGGCCAGGTTCCCAACGTCGTCGCCTTTCCGGCCAAGCCGCGCGGTTGGTTGGCTTCGGGCGGGCGCTATGCTGCGCTGGCCGCGACGCTGGTGGTCGGGCTTATGGTGGGGCAGATGCTGCCCCGGACCCCCGCCGGGCCGGTGAAGTTGCGCGACGGCATGATCGTGGCCGAGGGTTCGCTGGCCGAAGCGCTCGACAAGGATCTCGCCGCGACCCCCGGTGACGCGGTCTACCGGGTCGGCGTCAGCTTCGTCAGCCGCGACCGCCGCTATTGCCGGACCTTCAGCGGCAGCGCGGGTGCCGGCCTGGGCTGCCGTGAGCCGCAGGGTTGGATGCTGGAACGCTTCGTCGCCGGCGGTGCGGAGAAGCACGGCGCCTATCGCCAGGCAGGAAGCGCCTCAGGCGATATTCTCAGTGCCGCGCAGGAGATGATGGCGGGCGATCCGCTCGATGCCGATGCCGAGCGGCGCGCTCGCGACGACGGCTGGCGGGTAGGAATGAACAAGCGCTGAAAAATCGGATAAGCTTCGTTGCAGCGCTGAAATATGCACGCAAGGTTGAGGGCGGAAAGCCGCGGCACGCTCTCTTGCGGAAGGATTCCGCGCATGCCGCTCCAGCCGGTCCATTCTGCGCCCAAAGATACCGATAACGTCAAGGCCAGTGCCCTCGACTGCGAGAATGGCCGCCACTCGGCGATCGGCTCGAGCAAGATCGAGATCAACGGCGTCGTCCATGCGACCTGCCGCCATTGCGGCTGCGAGCTGATGCGCCTCGGCGCTTCGCGCCGCTGGTTCCGCACCGGCCCGATGGGCGGATAGACGGCAGCTCGGTCTTCTCAACCTGTTCTTACAAGGAATAGATCCTTCTCATATTGTCCCGATAGTGTCGAATGGCCGATTGGGCTAAATCCCGTCGACCCATTTTCACAGCGAGGCGACAATGACCGGGATGATCGACAAGGCGGGGCTCAAGGTCGCGGAGGCGCTGGTCCGCTTTATCGAGGATCGGGCTCTCCCCGGCACCGGCTTGGGCGCGGATGCCTTCTGGCGCGGCACGGCGGACATCTTCGCCCGATTTGCTCCCGAGAATGGCGCGCTTCTCGCCACGCGCGACGATCTCCAGGCGAAGATCGATAGCTGGCACCTGGCGCGCGCCGGCAAGCCGGTCGATCTGGCCGCGTACAAGGCGTTCCTGTCGGAGATCGGCTATCTGGTCCCCGAGCCCGCGCCCTTTGCCGTCGGCACCGCCAATGTCGATGCCGAACTGGCGACGATGGCAGGTCCGCAGCTCGTCGTGCCGATCCTCAACGCCCGCTTCCTGCTCAACGCCGCCAATGCGCGCTGGGGCAGCCTCTACGATGCGCTCTATGGCACCGATGCGATTCCGGGCGTGCCGGCCGGCAAGGGCTATGATGCCGCGCGCGGCGGCCAGGTCATCGCCTGGGCCAAGGATTTCCTCGACAAGGCGGTGCCACTCGCCGCGTGCGCATGGGCGGACTGGACGGGCGGCGATCTGGCGCTCGCCGATCCGGCGCAACTGGTCGGCCGCGCGGGCGATAATCTGCTGTTCCGGCACAACGGCCTGCATATCGAAGTCGTCATCGATCGCGGCCATCCGATCGGCAAGGACGATCCGGCGGGCATCGCCGACGTCATCCTCGAATCGGCGCTGACGACGATCTGCGACCTCGAGGATTCGGTCGCGGCGGTCGATGCCGAGGACAAGGTCGCCGCCTATGCCAACTGGCTCGGCCTGATGAAGGGCGATCTCGAGGACAGTTTCGAGAAGGGCGGAGCGATGATGACCCGCCGTCTCAACGGCGACCGCGGCTATACCGCACCGGACGGAACGGGCTTCACGCTCGGCGGCCGCAGCCTCGTCTTCGTCCGCAACGTCGGCCATCTGATGACGACGCCGGCCGTGTCGCTCGCCGACGGGTCCGAGGCGCCGGAGGGCATTCTCGACGGCATCGTCACCAGCCTGATCGCGCTGCACGACATCAAGGGCCTCGGCAAGTACCGCAACAGCGCCACCGGCTCGGTCTATATCGTCAAGCCGAAGATGCACGGTCCCGACGAGGCGGGTTTCACCAACCGCCTGTTCGACGCGATCGAGGATCTGCTCGGCATGGCGCGCCATACGCTGAAGGTCGGCGTGATGGACGAGGAGCGCCGCACCTCGGCCAGCCTCGCCGCCTGCATCGCGGCGGTGAAGGACCGGATCATGTTCATCAACACCGGCTTCCTCGACCGCACCGGCGACGAGATGCACACGTCGATGCGGGCGGGGCCGATGATCCGCAAGGGCGACATGAAGACCAGCGACTGGATCGCGGCCTATGAGGACCGCAACGTCCAGATCGGCCTCGCCTGCGGGCTATCGGGCAAGGCGCAGATCGGCAAGGGCATGTGGGCGGCGCCCGACAAGATGGGCGACATGCTCGCGCAGAAGATCGGCCATCCCAGGACCGGCGCCAACACCGCCTGGGTCCCCTCGCCGACCGCCGCCACCCTGCACGCGACGCATTATCATGCGGTCGACGTCTTCGCCCGGCAGGCGGAGCGCAAGGCCGAGCCCGTCGCGAGCCTCGACCGACTGCTGACCATCCCGGTGGCCCAGGGCAAGAACTGGAGCCCAGAGGAGATCCGCGCCGAGCTCGACAACAATGCGCAGGGCATCCTCGGCTATGTCGTCCGCTGGATCGACCAGGGGGTGGGCTGCTCCAAGGTTCCCGACATCACCGATGTCGGCCTGATGGAGGATCGCGCCACGCTGCGCATTTCGTCGCAGCACATGGCGAACTGGATGCTGCACGGCGTCGCCTCGGGCGAGGAGGTCGATGCCGCCCTCAAGCGCATGGCGGTCAAGGTCGACGCGCAGAATGCGGGCGATCCGCTCTACCGGCCGATGGCGGGCAACGAGGAGGGGAGCCTCGCTTTCCAGGCGGCGCGCGCTCTGGTGTTCGAAGGCGTCGAGCAGCCCAATGGCTATACCGAGCCGCTGCTGCATGCGTTTCGACTGAAGGTGAAGGCGGAGGGCTAATTAGGTAGTTACGCCAGCGAAAGCTGGAGCTTCCCAAGCGACACCCCGTCCCTCTGCGTCACGCCAGCGAGGCAGGCATCATCGGGCGGGGCCTGCCTCGCGCTTGCCCCCACTGTCCGGAGATCCCGGCCTCCGCCGGACGACGAGGTACGCAAAGGCCCCGCGACCGCCGGTCATTGTCTATTTGATGAACAGCATGGCCAATGACTGTTCGGACAGGCTCGCGACGCCGTCGCGATTGGCGTCGGCCATGTCGAAAAGGCCGAGCGGGCGGGCCTGGGCCTCGGACAGGCTGACCTTGCCGTCGCCATTGGTATCGCATTTGTCGAACCAGCTGCGTCCGATATGGGTCAGGCCCCGGCCCTGGTCGGGCTGGGCATTCTGGACTTCGCGATAGCGCTGGAACTCATCGGGGCTGACCGAGCCGTCCTTGTCGGCGTCCATCTCCGCGAACTGCTTTTTCGCGACAGTGGCGACCTCGGTGCGTGTGATGGGCCGCTGGCCCAGTTCCAGCCCGGCATGTGCGGCGGTGGCGGCGGACAGCGAAAGCAAAGCTACAAAGATCATTTTCGTCATGGTCGTGATCCCATTGCGATGTGGGGGCATCTAGGGGGCCACAACTGACCGGCGGCTGAATGGGTTGCGTCTCGGTCCCGAAGGAGCCCGTGTTATTTCACGACGCCGACCTGGAAATCGAACAGGATACGGACCCAGACCCCCATCTGCGGCTTGCCGCCGATGCGGGGCGGACGGATCTTGAACTGCCAGGCGGCCTGGCGCAACGCGCGGGCCAGGCCCGATCCGCGCGGCGATTCCCCCAGCTCCTGGCAATCCTCGACCCGGTAATTGGGGATCGTCCGGCAGGCGATCATGCCCCAGCCGGCCTGGCGCTGCTCCTTGATATAGTAAGCCATCTCGGCCGTGGTCGGTTCGACATACCAGTCGGCGGGATAGAGCTTCTCCCCGCCGGGTCCTTCGCCGGGTCCCTCGCCGTCGCCGCTGCCGGGGTTGCCGGCGCCGGGGGCGCTGTCGGCATGCTGGGGGTGGATGTTGGCGATGTCGCTCGCCCGGAACACCTCCGAGGTCACCATCATCATCTTGAGCGGGGTCGGCGGCGGCGGGGGCGCCGTCGGTGGGGGTGGCGTCTTCACCGTCCTGTGCCGCTGGGCGCTGGCGGATGCGGCGGGTTTCGGCGCGGGGTTCTCGGAGAAGGACAGCAGCGGAAAGCTCTTCAACTCCGGGGTCAGCTTCCGCAGCGTCGTCGGCGTCAGCGACAGCAGCAGCAGGAAGCCCAATATGTGAACGATGATCGCGAGCAGGATGCCGGTCGCGCGGCGACCCAGCAGGTCGCGGCGTGTCGTCCATGCATGGGAAAGGAAGGGCAGGCGCATCGGCTGGTCCTGCGCGGCGGGTCGAGGGCCGGCGACGAGAGGAACGGTTGGCGGCCTCGGGCAGGGCGCAGTCACGCCCCTTACTCGGCAGCCCTGTGTCGATCAACCGGCCACCGCCTGCGGCCGGACGAAGCGTCGCGACAATCGTCTAGGGGACGAAGCTGACGATAGGATGAATGATCCGCAACGTTCGGGGGCCGATCCGAGGCCGCTGCGGCGCTTGCCGCGCGCGTCCCGCGATAATGCCGATCCAGGGCGGACTTATTGTGCGTCTTCGCGCCTCGCGCGACTGCCCGCGGGGGCGGGGGGGACGGTGTCGATCAGCTGGTCGCCGCCCAGCGACTGGTACAGCGTTACCAGGTTCTGCGCCTTGAGTAGCCTGGCCTGCGTCAGCGTGCGTGCCGCGCCATAGGCGGTGCGCTGCGCGTCGAGCATATTCAGATAGGGATCGATCCCCTCGCGGTAGCGGGCATTGGCGAGGAACAGCGAATCGCGTGCCGACGCGTCGAGCCGGGCGCTCGCCGCCACCTGCTGATCGATCGTTGCGCGTCGCGCCAGCGCGTCGGCGACGTCGCGGAAGGCCGACTGGATCGCCTTCTGGTAGGTGGCGAGCGCTAGGTCGCGCTGCGCCTTGGAGTAGCGCAGGTTGCCGAGATTGGCGCCGCCGTCGAAGATCGGCAGCGTCGCCGAGGGAGCGACGCTCCAGGTGAAGGCGCTGCCCTGGAATAGGTTGGACAGCGCGCTGCTGGCGAAACCGGCGAGCCCGGTCAGGCCGATCTGCGGAAAGAAGGCCGAACGTGCCGCACCGATCCGGGCGTTGGCGGCGCGCAGCCCATATTCGGCCTCGACCACGTCGGGACGCCGCAGCAGGATCGACGAATCGAGTCCGGCGGGCACCTCGACCAGCTGTCCATCGAGGCTCTCGATCGAGGCGGGAAGCAGTTCTTCCTCCACGGCCGCTCCGACGAGCAGTTGGAGCGCGTTGCGATCTTGCGCGACGGCGGTCTCCAGGCTGGCCTGGTCGGCCTCGGCCTGGGCGAGGATGGTCTCGGCCTGGCGTAGGTCGGTGCGAGGGGCGACCCCGCCCTTGAGCAGCGCCCGGGTCAGTTCGACGCTCTTGGTCGCGCTGGCTCGGGTCTCGTCGGCGATGGCGAGCAGGCTGCGATCGGCGGCGAGCGTCAGATAGGCGTTGGCGACCCCGGCGACGAGGCTCAGCCGCGCGCCGCGCTGGGCGGCCTCGCTGCCGAGATATTCGTTGAAGGCGGCATTGTTCAGGCTGCGGAGCCGGCCGAACAGGTCGATTTCCCAGCTCACCCCAAGGTCGGCATTATAGCTGGTCCGCTGCCCGCCGGTGCTGGCCCCATTTCCGTTATTGCCCGTTCCGGCGCCGTTGCCGCCGATATTGCCGCGCGTCTCGTTCGAGCTGTCGCCGGTGGTGAGGCCCACCGATCCGTCGAGCTGCGGGAAGAGATCGGCGCGGGCGATTGTCACCAGCGCGCGGGCGGAACGGACATTGGCGAGGGCCGCCTTCAGGTCCTGGTTGTTGGCGAGCGCCCGGTCGATCAGCGTGATCAGCCTGGGGTCGCGGAACACCTGACGATAATCGAGCGCGGCGGGTGTCTCGCCCTGGCCGGCGGCGGGCAACGCGGCGGGGATGGCGGGCGCCGGGCGATGATAGGCGGGCTCAAAGCTGCACGCCGCCAGCCCGGCCAGCGCCAGCAATGCCCCGGCGGTCCGGATCATACCCCGACCTCCCCGCCGCGCTTGCGCGGGAAGAGCTTGCGGACCAGCACGAAGAACAGCGGTACGAAGAAGATGGCGAGCAGCGTGGCCGTGAACATGCCGCCGAGCACCGCGGTGCCGATCGCGACGCGCGCCTTGGCGCCCGCGCCGGTCGAGATGGCGAGCGGCAGCACGCCGAACATGAAGGCGAAGCTGGTCATCAGGATCGGGCGCAAGCGGATGCGGGCGCCGTCGATCGCCGCCTGCAGCGGCGTCTTGCCGTCATTCTCGGCCATCACCGCGAACTCGACGATCAGGATCGCATTCTTGGCGCTGAGGCCCATGGTGGTGACGAGGCCGACCTGGAAGAAGACGTCGTTCTCCAGCCCGCGCAGCAGCACGGCCAGGGTGGCGCCGATCAGGCCCAGCGGGATGACCATGACGACCGCTACCGGGATGGACCAGCTTTCGTAGAGGCCGGCAAGGCAGAGGAAGACGACGAGGATCGACAGACCGTAGAGGATCGGCGCCTGGCCGCCCGACAGCCGTTCCTGGTAGCTGAGACCCGACCAGTCGACCGAGACGCCGGGGATCTCGGCGGCGAGTTCGGTGATCCGCTTCATCGCGTCGCCCGAGCTCTTGCCCGGTGCGCCCTGACCCTGGACGGTGAAGTTCGCCACGCCGTTGAAGCGCGTCAGCACATTGGGCGTCTGCGCCCAGTGGACCTTGGCGAAGGCGGAAAAGGGGACCATCTCCCCCGACGAGGAGCGGACGTGCCACGCGGCGAGATCCTCGGGGCGGCTGCGGAAGGGCGCGTCGCCCTGGACAAAGACGCGCTTGACGCGGCCGCGATCGACGAAGTCGTTGACATATTGGCCGCCCCAGGCCGCCGACAGCGTCTGGTTGACCGAGGCCTGGCTGACGCCGAGGGCGCCGACCTTGTCCGAATCGATGTCGACCGCGAGCGTCGGCGTATCCTCGAGCGTGTCGAGGCGGATATTGGCGAGCTCGGGATCGGCGGAGGCCGCGGCGAGCAACTGGTCGCGGCGCGCCTTGAATTCGGTCCGGCTCAGATTGCCCGAGTTGAGCAGCTCCATCGAGAAGCCCGTCGACTGTCCGAGGCCCGGGATCGACGGCGGGGTGAGGATGAAGATCTGGGCATCGCGGACCGACGACAGGGCCTGGGTGGCGCGGTGGGCGATCGACTCCGCGCTGTTTTCGGTGCCCTTGCGTTCGTCCCACGGGGCGAGCGCAAGGAAGCCGCGGCCGGTATTCTGTCCCTGGCCGCCGCTGCTGGTGCCGCTGACGGTGTAGAATGTCTGGACGTTGGCCGCCTCGTTCTTGGCCATATAGGCCTCGATCTCGCGCGCCACCGCGACGGTGCGGCTCATCGTCGCGCCCGGTGCCAGAGTATATTGGGTCTGCGCGAAGCCCTGATCCTCGGTCGGCACGAAGCCGGTCGGCAGGCGGAGGAAGACCAACGCCAGAACGAAGACCAGCAGCACGAACACGATCAGCGCGGTGCGGGTCCGGCCGAACAGCTTCGAAACCGTATCGATATAGCGATCGGTCAGCCGCCGGAACCAGATGTTGAAGCGGTCGCCGAACCGATAGGCACGCCCGATCAGGCCGTCCTGCGCCGCCCGCTTTTCGCGATCCGGCCGCTTCAGCAGGGTTGCCGCCAGCGCCGGCGACAGAACCAGCGCGACGAAGACCGACAGCGCCATCGAGGCGACGATCGTGATCGAGAACTGGCGATAGATCACGCCCGTCGAGCCGCCGAAGAAGGCCATCGGCAGGAACACCGCCGATAGCACCAGCGCGATCGCGATCAGCGCTGTATTGATCTCCGCCATGGACTTGATCGCCGCTTCGCGCGGGCTGATGTCGGGATCTTCCTCCATCACGCGCTCGACATTCTCGACCACGACGATCGCGTCGTCGACGAGCAGGCCGATGGCCAGGACCAGGCTGAACAGGGTCAGCGTGTTGATCGAGAAGCCGGCCGCGGCCAGCACGCCGAAGGTGCCGAGCAGGACGACGGGAACCGCGATGGCCGGGATCAGCGTCGCCCGCCAGCTCTGCAGGAAGACGAACATGACGAGGACGACCAGCAGGATAGCCTCGAACAGCGTCTTGACCACTTCCTCGATCGACAGCTTGATGAAGGCGGTCGCGTCGTTGACGAAGACATGGCGATAACCGGGCGGGAAGCGGCCCGCAGCCTCGTCGACATAGGTCCGGACGAGTTCGGATGTCTTGAGCGCATCCGCGCCGGGGGCGAGGAGGATCGCGATGCCGGCGCCCGGATGGCCGTTGAGGCGCCCGACGATATTATAGGATTCGCTGCCCAGCTCGACCCGCGCCACATCCTGCAGCAGCACCTTCGAGCCGTCGACCTGCGTCTTCACGAGGATTTTCTTGAACTCGTCCGCGTTCGTAAGCCGCGACCGCGAGGTGACGATCGCGTTGAGCATCTGCTGGTCGGACGACGGCACGCCGCCGATCTGCCCCGCGGCGATCTGCGCATTCTGCGCCTGGAGCGCGGAGGTCACATCATCGGGCGTCAGCCCGAAGCTGGCCAGCTTGTAAGGATCGAGCCAGATGCGCATCGCATAGGGCGCACCGAACACGTTGACGTCGCCGACGCCCGGCAGGCGGCCGATGCCATCCTGAAGGGTCGAGGTCAGATAGTCGGCGACGTCGAGATTGGTCGACCGCCCGCTCTCGTCATAGACCGATACCACCATCAGGAAGTCGGGGTTGGACTTGGTGACGACCAGGCCCTGCTGCTGGACCTGCTGGGGCAGGCGCGGCAATGCCTGCTGAACCTTGTTCTGGACCTGAACCTGGGCGATGTCGGGATCGACGCCCTTGTCGAAGGTGACGGTGATCTGGGCGCGGCCCGCGGAACTGGACGACGACGAGAAATAGAGCAGCCCGTCGATGCCCGACAGCTGCTGCTCGATGATCTGGGTGATGTTCGATTCGACCGTGTCGGCCGAGGCGCCCGGATAATTGGCGCGGATATTGACCGATGGCGGGGCGATGTTCGGATATTGCGACACCGGCAGGCTGAGCAGACCGCCCGTGCCAAGCAGCATGATGACGATGGCGATGACCCATGCGAAGATAGGGCGATCGATGAAGATGCGCGAGATCATCGAGGAAGGCTCAGCCGGCCCTGGCCGAGGCACCCGCCTTGGGCGTGCGCGGCGGCGAACCGGCGGGCATCGGACGGATCGGCTGACCCGGCCTTATCCTGCCGAGCCCCTCGACGATCACCTTGTCGCCCGGCTTCAGGCCCGACGTCACCAGCCATTTGTCGCCCACGGTCCGGTCGGCGACCACCGTTCGCAGTTCGGCCTTGTTGCCGGGCCCGACGACGACGACCGTAGCGTCGCCCTTGGGGTTGCGGCTCACCCCGGTCTGCGGAACCAGGATCGCATCGCGCGCCGTCACCTGCGACATGTTGGCGCGGACGAACATCCCCGGCAGCAACAGGCCTTCGGGATTGGCGAAGCGGGCGCGCAGCGTGACCGTACCGGTCTGCGGGTCGACCATCGCCTCGGCGAACTCGAGACGGCCCTCGATCGGATAGGCGCTGCCGTCCTCGAGCTTCAGCGTCACCGCGGCGGAAGAGGCGAAGCCCTTGCCCGCGGCCAGCTGGCGGCGCAGCGCAATAAGGTCGGCGCTTGATTGCTGGATGTCGACGAAGATCGGATCGAGCCGCTGGATCGTCGTCATCGCATCCGCCTGGCCGGCGGTGACGAGCGCACCCGTGGTGACCAGCGAGCGGCCGATCCGTCCGCTGATCGGCGCGGGCACATTGGTGAAACGCAGGTTGATGCGCGCCGTGTCGAGCAAGGCGGCGTTCTGCGCGACCGCGGCGTCGGCCTGCCGGGCGGCGGCGGCGGCGTCGGTATAGTCCTGCTTGCTGACCGCTTCGATCTGGGCCAGCGGCTTGAGGCGCTGGGCCCGTGCGGCGGTCGCCTCGCGCTGCGCGCGGGCATTGTCGAGATTGGCGGCGGCCTGGTCGACCGATGCCCGGAAAAGGCTTGGGTCGATCCGGTAGAGCGTCTGACCGGCGCGGACGATGCTACCTTCCTCGAACAACCGTGCCTTGAGGACGCCGGTCACCTGGGGGCGGACCTCGGATGTCTCGAACGCGGTGGTACGGCCCGGCAGTTCGACGAACAGCGGCACCGATTCGGCGCGCATCACGACGAAGCCGGCCTCTGGCGGCGGTGGAGTCGGCTTTTGCTTGGAACAGCCGGCCATCAGCGCGCAAGCGGAAAGAAGGAGCCCGCTACCGCGGCCCACCGTCTTGGAAATCATCTAGCAACCTTCGCGAACTGCGGCGGGCATTATGCCCTGCTAGACGCAGCCGATTGGCAAAACAATCGTCGGCTGTGCGCGTGCGAGCTTTTTTCCGCGTCTGATGCGGTTAAAGAAACGTATCCCCCTCCCCGCAGGGAGGAGGGGTCGTTGCTGCGCCGCAGCGCGGCCGCCATCGCCGGCATCGGATCAGCGGCAGATGCGCACCCGGTGGTGGTGGCGCCATTCGGTCCAGCACCGGGCGTGCCGGCCATTGTGGCGGTTCCAGCGCGACTCGCGATGCAGGCGGCGGTCGTGCTTCCAATGGCGGTCGTTGCCCCAGTGGCGGCCATTGTCCCAGCGGCGATCATGCTGCGACCAGCGATGGTCGTCCCACCGGTCCCGGGCCTGCGCCGCGCCGCTCATACCTATGGTCGCGACGGCAAGGCCGACCGCGGCGAAAATGGCTTTCATACGCATGACATACTCCTCTCCATGCCAGCCCCCGCAGGCAACCGACGTTAGGAGCCGCGACCCGTCGCTTCGCTGAATGGCTCCTTCATCGAGCGTACAGGAAAAAATTCGGGCGGGCCGGTCGCTGTCGATTTTCCGTAACCGAGGAGCAACAATGCCAGGGGCTGGATCAACTGCGGGGTATGGGCGGAATGATACGGTATCTTTCCCCCGATCACCTCTCGCTTCGAGCGGCAGGCGTCGTTGCGGGAGGGCGATCGCTATTCGGTGCTGTCGAGCCGCTGCAACCGGGCGCCGACGATCGCATCGACCCTTCGGTCTGCCGGCTGACCGTCAGTCGACGTCCTCCACCTCGACCGTCTCGCCGGTCACGCGTTGCGACAGGGCGGCGGCCATGAAGCGGTCGAGGTCTCCGTCGAGCACGTCCGAGGGGGCTGTCGAGGTCGTGCCGGTGCGCAGATCCTTCACCATCTGATAGGGTTGGAGCACGTAGGAGCGGATCTGGTGGCCCCAGCCGATCTCGGTCTTGGCGGCATAGCCGGCCATCGTCTCGGCCTCGCGCTTCTGCAGCTCCTGCTCGTAGAGCCGCGCCTTGAGTTGCTTCATCGCCTCGGCCTTGTTCTTGTGCTGCGAACGCTGGTTCTGGCAGGCGACGATGATTCCGGTCGGGATATGGGTGATGCGCACCGCCGAATCGGTGGTGTTGACGTGCTGGCCGCCGGCGCCGGACGACCGATAGGTATCGATCTTCAGGTCCTTATCGAGCACCTCGATGTCGATATCCTCGTCGACCTCGGGATAGACCCATACGCTGGCGAAGCTGGTATGGCGGCGCGCGGCCGAATCATAGGGGCTGATGCGGACGAGGCGGTGGACGCCGCTCTCGGTCTTGGCATAGCCATAGGCGTTCTCGCCCTTGATCAGCAGCGTGGCGGATTTGATTCCGGCCTGTTCGCCGGCATGGAAATCGACCAGCTCGACCTTGAGGCCGCGTCTTTCGGCCCAGCGGCTGTACATGCGCTGGAGCATGCCAGCCCAATCCTGGCTCTCGGTACCGCCGGCGCCCGCATTGACCTCGATATAGGTGTTGTTGCCGTCGGCCTCGCCGGCGAGGAGGGCGCCGATCTTGTCCTTCTCGGCGCGTTCGGCAAGGGCCGCGAGCGCCTGGACGCCGTCGTTGACGAGACCGGCGTCACCTTCGGCCTCTGCCATCTCCATGAGCTCGATCGTGTCGTCGCGCTCCTGTTCGATCGCCTTCACCGCAGTGATCGATTCGTCGAGGCGCCGCCGCTCGCGCATCACCTCCTGCGCGGCCTTGGCGTCGTCCCACAGCTTCGGATCCTCGACCCGGTTGTTGAGTTCGTCGAGCCGGCGCATCGCGCGGTCCCAGTCCAGGAAGCGGCGGACGAGCGCCATCGCCTGGTTGATCTGATCGACACTCGCTTGCGCTTCGGCGCGCATATTCCGAACTCCATAAAAATCGTCGTTCCAGCCGAAGCCGGACGCTCGAGAGGCATATATAGGTGCCGCGCCCTTGCCTCGCGAGATGCCAGCCTTTGCTGGCATGACGGGACCATGGCCGGTTGCCCTAGTAGATGCCGTCCTGACTTTGCAAGAACTCGCTGTCGGTAGTCGCGCGTGCGGTGGGCGCTGCGCGCTTGGCGATCTCGTCGCGGCGGATGGTGCGGCGCGGCTCGCTCTCGGGCTTGAAGGCTTCCCAGATCACCGAGCTGTAATAGCTGCCGTCGGGCCACGCGCCGAAGACGCGGCGACCGGTCTTGCGGTCGATGCGGATCATGCGGATGCCGGCCGGCGCCCGGAAGGGGACCACCGGCATGTCCTTCATCGCCTTGGCCGCAAAGCTGCGGAAGATCGGCGCGGCGATCGTGCCGCCCTGGGCGTAGCCGCCCATCGAGCGCGGATTGTCATAGCCGAGATAGAGACCGCCGACCATGTCGGCCGATCCGCCGACGAACCACACATTGGTCGGTCCCGACGAGGTGCCGGTCTTGCCGAACATCGGTCGGCCCAAGTCGCGCAGCACTGTCGCGGTGCCGCGCTCGACCACGCCTTCCATGATGTGGAGCATCTGATAGGCGGTCATCGCGTCGATAATCTGTTTCGACCGCAGCCGCGGACGCGGCATCGGCCGCCCGTCATATTTCGGCATGTTGCAGCCTTCGCAGGCGCGCTTGTCGGCGCGCCAGATGATCTTGCCGTTGCGATCCTGGACATAGTCGATCACCGTCGGGGTGACCGCGCGGCCCTGGTTGGCGAAGATCGAATAGCCGTTGACGATCTGGAGCACGGTCGTCTCGCCCGCGCCCAGCGCATAGGCGAGATAGGGCGGATAATCGCCGATCCCCATCACCTTGGCGGTACGGACCACCTTGTCCATGCCGATCTGGCTGGCGGTGCGGACCGTCATCAGGTTGCGCGACTGCTCGACGCCCCAGCGCATCGTCTGCTGGCCCGCATTCTGGCCCGAGAAATTCTTGAAGCATTTCTGACCGAGCCGCGCCGATTGGTAGACGCAGAAGGGGCCGTCGATGACGATCGAGGCCGGGGTCATCCCGTTGTCCAGCGCAGCGGCATAGACGAAGGGCTTGAAGGTCGAACCCGGCTGGCGCTTCGCCTGGGTGGCGCGGTTGAAGGACGAGCCGCGCGAATCGAAGCCGCCCTGCATCGCCAGAACCTGGCCGGTGTGCGGGTTCTGGATGACCATGCCGCCCGAGATGCTGGGGATGCTGCGCAGCGACCAGGCGTCGCCCTCGCGCCGGACGACGATCACGTCGCCGACCTTCAGGAAATCGAAGGCGCGTCCGCCGACGCCTGCTTTGGGCATCGTCGCGCCCCCGCTCGGCAGGGTGCCGCGCGATCCGTTCTCGAAGCCGATTTCGGCCTGCGAACCCTGTTTCGCCAGGACCACCGCGGGGAGCCAGTTGGCATAGCCGGCCCCGACGTTGAGATTCGACAGGCTGCGCGCCCAGTTGTCGTCGATGTCGATCCGCGCGATCCGCCCGCGCCAGCCGCTCGCCGCCTCGAAGCGGACGAGGCCATCGCGCAGCGAATCCTCGGCCGCCTGCTGGA
Organism: Sphingomonas sp. Root720; assembly: GCF_001428605.1. Classification (GTDB taxonomy): domain Bacteria; phylum Pseudomonadota; class Alphaproteobacteria; order Sphingomonadales; family Sphingomonadaceae; genus Rhizorhabdus. The sequence continues at coordinate 347,539 of NZ_LMID01000010.1, read as the reverse complement.
CCTTGGCGTCATAGGAGGTACGTACCCACAGGCCGCCCGAATAGATGGCGTTGGGCCCGTCCTGCGCGGTCTGGCCATAGCGTTCGATCAGCTGGCGACGGACCTCTTCCAGGAAATATCCGCCGACGCTCGCCCGCGGCGAATAGCGCGGGACCACGCCGAGCGGTGCGGTGGCAGCCTCCCGACGCTGGTCGGCGGTGATGAAGCCGTTCTCCTGCATCTGCTGGAGGACGTAGTTGCGCCGTTCCAGGGCTCGATCGGCGTTGCGTTCGACGGTGTAGTTGGACGGCGCTTTGGGCAGGATCGCCAGATAGGCGACCTCGGGCAGGGTCAGTTCGCCGACATCCTTGCGGAAATAGGCGCGACTGGCCGACTGGACGCCGTAGGCGTTGCGCCCGAGGAAGATCTGATTGAGGTAGATCTCCAGGATCTGCTGCTTGGTCAGCGCACCTTCGATGCGAAAGGCGAGGATCGCCTCCCGGACCTTCCGCGCGATCGAGTAATCGTCGCCGACGATCAGGTTCTTGGCGACCTGCTGGGTGATGGTCGAGCCGCCCTTGGCGCGTCGGCCGCTGCCCAATTTGGTCGTATAGTCCCATACCGCGCCGGCCAGGCCGCCGATATCGACGCCGGGATGGCTGAAGAAGGTCTTGTCCTCGGCCGAGATGAAGGCGTCGACCAGGATCTGGGGATATTCGTCGTACGACAGCTGTACCCGCCGTTCGCGCGCGAAATCGGCGATCGGCTCACCGTCATAGCCGCGGACGTTGGTCGGCAATGGCGGCTGGTAGGCGAGCAGCGCATCCGCCGACGGCAGGCCGCGCGCGAACAGGAACCAGATCAGAAGCCACATCAGCGCGGCCGACCAGAGGACATAGCCGGACCAGCGCCAGCTTCGGAATGTCCGGAGATGGCGGATCTGATCGCGCCAGCCTGGGAACGGGTTGTGGAAGGCGGGTAGCTTCGGCACCGGCGCGCTCTAGCAGGTTTGGAGGCGTTTGGAAGTATCGGGAGTCCTTGTTGGACCCTCCGACGCCGGCTGCCGGGCATCCGCCCCGCTTGGCTTCCTCGGAGCCTGCCAAGGCTCCGCGAGCACGAACGCGCGTCCGAGCTTATGCGAGGACAGCCGAGGTCGCGGATGCGACCGTCGGCGCTTGAGGCTGAACGACACGGCCATTATTCCCCCGCCAGCCGCCGGGCGAAATGTATCTCGATCGCCTTGCGCACCCCTGTCGCGATGTTGCGGCGATATTGGGAGGACAGCAGCAGCCCGAGATCGTCGTCGTTCGAGATGTAGCCGGTCTCGAGCAGCACCGAGGGCACGTCGGGTGCCTTGAGCACGATCAGTCCGGCGAAGCGGTGCGCCTCATCCTTGAAATGAACGGTCGGCGCCATCTCGCGCTGGAGCAGGGTCGCGAACTGCGACGAGATGTTCATCGTCTCGCGCTGGGCGAGGTCGAGGAGGATCGAGGAGACCTCGTTGTTCTCGCCGCCCAGGTCGATACCGTTGAGGATGTCGGCGCGGTTCTCCTTGGCGGCGAGTTGTGCCGCCACACGATCCGACGCGACCTCGGACAGCGTGTAGATCGTGGCGCCACGCGCCGCGTTGTTGACTGCGCTGTCGGCATGGACCGAGATGAACAGGTCGGCCTTGAGCCGCCGGGCGATCTCGCGCCGCTCGCCCAGGACGAGGAAGCGGTCGTCGCCGCGGGTCAGCGCGACCCGGACCCGGCCCGATGACACCAGCTCGTCGCGGATCGCCTTGGCGATGCCGAGCGCGATATCCTTCTCCTTGTAGCGGCCGTCCGCCGACTGCGATCCCGGATCATGGCCGCCATGGCCCGCGTCGATCACCACCAGCGGCCGTTTCGTGCCGCGCGCTCCGCTGACGGTGGGCACCGGCAGCGGCTTCGGCGGATCGAGGGGGACGGTGATGCCGCCGCGCTGCGCCGACCGCGTGTCGACCGGCTTGTCGTCGAGGCCGAACAGCTTGCGGCCCCTGCGCACCGCGCGGGCGAACAGGCTCTCGTCGACCTGCTTGAGGGTCAGGGTCAGCGCCCGGTGGTCGGGGGAGAAGGTCGCGTCCGAGACGATCGCCGCGCGGCTCAGTTCGAACACGACCCGGGCTGTGTCGGGATCATATTGCCCGTGGCGAGTCGCCGCGATCAGTCCGCCCGAGGCAGCGACCCGGCTCATCCGCGCGCCCGGAAGGTCGACCGCGATCCGCTGCGGCCCCGACAGCATGAACGCGGAGGCGGTGGCGATCGGCTGGTCGAACCGCAACGTCACGTCGGTGCCGCCGATCTCGATCGCCGAAATCGTCGCTGCCTGCAGCGCCGCCGGGAGGAGCGACAGCAGCACGGCGCAGAGCGCGAGGGCGAGACGCTGGCTGAAACCTGATTTTGGCAAGATGGCCCCGTGATACCCGGCCGGTCATGAAACGCCGACTGCCAATAGTTTAACCAAAGCTTGACCGTGCTTGTCCAGTACGGTGATGCTTGCCCCGTCTCCGATCGGATGCTAGCAGTTTTTATCCGGATATCGGCCGGGTCCCCGTTCAGGCGGGGCATAAGCGCCGTTCCGGCCTTACCGTCGCTCTGTGGCGACGGCGTAACAGGTTGACGATCGCATGAGTCATTCTTCGCCCCGTCTCATACGCTGCCAGCATATTGGCGGCGCGTGCGGCGGCGCCTTTTTTCCGGCGCGTCGCGCCGGAAATGACGATGCGACGGCTGCGAATACTCCTTTTTCACCTTCGATGACGTTTCCGGAAACGATGCGGCTTGCCGCTCCTCCCGGCGGCGCATCCTCATCATATCGCGCGTCGAAGCCCGGCCGCGCTGCCGGCTCCCGCGCATGGAGAGCTTTTAATGACAACCCGCATGCTTATCGACGCACGCCACCGGGAGGAAACCCGCGTGGCCGTCGTCCAGGGGAACCGGATCGAGGAATTTGACTTTGAGTCCGCTGAGCGGAAGCAACTCAAGGGGAATATCTATCTCGCCAAGGTAACGAGGGTCGAACCGTCGCTCCAGGCGGCGTTCGTGGACTATGGCGGCAACCGCCACGGCTTCCTCGCCTTCTCGGAAATCCACCCCGATTATTATCAGATCCCCAAGGAGGATCGCGAGGCCCTGCTCCGCGAGGAGGCCGAGCATGCCGCCGAGGAAGAGGCGCTGCGCTCCCGCGAATCTGATCATGACGACGACGGCGAGGACTTCGAGGACGACGCTCACGATCGCCACGACGACCATGATCATGATCAGGACGAAGAGGGCGAAGGCGGCGACGAAAAGCCGCGTACGCGTCGCGAATCGGTCGGCGGCGGTTCCGACGACGGTGCGGTGGAGAATCTGCGCCAGCGCCGGATGAACCTGCGCCGCCGCTACAAGATCCAGGACGTGATCCGCCGGCGGCAGGTGCTGCTGGTGCAGGTCGTCAAGGAAGAGCGCGGCAACAAGGGCGCCGCGCTGACCACCTATCTTTCGCTGGCCGGCCGCTATTGCGTGCTGATGCCGAACACCAGCCATGGCGGCGGCATCAGCCGCAAGATCTCGAACGCGGCCGACCGCAAGCGGCTGAAGACGATCATGGCCGATCTCAACCTGCCGCGCACGATGGGCTGCATCGTCCGCACGGCGGGCCTCCAGCGGACCAAGACCGAGATCAAGCGCGACTTCGACTATCTCGCCCGCCTGTGGGACGAGATCCGCGAGAATACGCTCGGCTCGCAGGCGCCGGCGCTGATCTATGGCGACAGCGATCTGATCAAGCGTGCGATCCGCGACATCTACAACCGCGACATCGACGAGGTGATCGTCGAGGGCGAGGAGGGCTATCGCCAGGCGCGGGCCTTCATGAAGCTGCTGATGCCGAGCCACGCCAAGAAGGTGGGGCTCTATGCCGACGCTGTACCGCTGTTCCAGCGCTTCGGCGTCGAGGACCAGCTGGCGGCGATGTACCAGCCGATCGTCCAACTCAAGTCGGGCGGCTATCTGGTGATCAACCCGACCGAAGCGCTGGTGTCGATCGACATCAACTCCGGCCGGTCGACCCGCGAGCATAATATCGAGCAGACCGCGACCGCGACCAATCTCGAGGCCGCCCACGAGATCGCCCGCCAGCTTCGCCTGCGCGACATGGCGGGCCTGGTCGTCATCGACTTCATCGACATGGAGAACAACTCCAACATCCGTAAGGTCGAGAAGGCGATGAAGGAGGCGCTGAAGAACGATCGCGCCCGCATCCAGGTCGGCCGCATCTCCAGCTTCGGCCTGTTCGAGATGAGCCGCCAGCGACTGCGCACCGGTGTGCTCGAAGCCTCGACCCGCCAGTGCCCGCATTGCGAAGGCACCGGCCTGATCCGCACCGCGTCGTCGGCCGGTCTTTCCGCCCTTCGCATGCTCGAGGACGAGGCCGCGCGCGGTCGCGGCTCGCGCCTTCTGCTGCGTGCGAGCCAGGAAGCCGCCTTCTATGTCCTGAACCGCAAGCGCGCCGAGCTGGCCGAGATCGAGGAGCGCTACGGCGTCGTCATCGAGATCGTCTCCGACGGCACGCTGGAAGGGGCCCGCATGAGCGTCGAAGCGGGTGGTCCGCCGCCGGCCCATGCGCCGCGCCTGCCGGCGCCGCTCCCGATCGAGCTCGATGACGACATCGACGACGAGATCGACGAAGAAGAGGAAGAAGTCGCGGCCGAGGCCGACGCGGAGGACGAAGGCCAGGAGGATGGCGAGCGCGGTGATGCCGGCCGCCGCCGCCGCCGCCGCCGCCGCCGCCGTGGCGGTCGCGGACGCGATCAGGATGGCCAGGGCGAAACCGGCCAGGACGACAGCGGCCAGGACGACGATGGCGGCGAGCCCGCCGAGGATGGCGATGATGGCGAGGCGTCGGAAGAATCCGAGGAGGCCGTCGCCGGAGAAGGTTCTGCCGAGCCGCGCGGCCGCCGTCGCCGCGGCCGCCGTTCGGGCCGTCGCCGGGGTGGCGAGGGTGCCGAGGCCGAGGTGACCGAGCAGGCCGAAGCGGTCGACGCCCCGGCCGTCGAGGCCACGCCGGTTGCGGCGGAACCCGCGGTCGCCGCCGAGGAAGTCGCACCCGCCGAAGCAGCGCCCAAGGCCCGTCGCCGGCCACGTGCCCGCAAGGCCGATGCGGCCGTCGCCGAGACGGTGGAAGCGCCGGTCGAGGAAACCGCGCCGGTCGCTGTCGAGCCTGAAGCGGAGCCCGTCGCCGAGGCGCCCAAACCGCGTCGTGGCGGCCGTCGCAAGAAGGTCGATGTCGCTGCGGAAGCCCCCGAGCTTCCCGCGCCCGTCGAGCCTGCCCCGGCGGAAGCCGCGCCGGCCGAGGTCGCGGCCGAGCCCGCCGCCGAAGCGGCGCCCAAGCGTCGCACCCGGTCGCGCGCCAAGGCCGCCGCTGCCGAACCGGTCGAGACCGTCGAGGCTATGGCGGAAGCGGCCGAGTCTGCAGCCGAAGCCGAGCCTGCCGAAGCCGATGCCGGTGGCGAGGACGACGACGGCTCCTCGCCGCGCCGCGGCTGGTGGCAGCGGACCTTCGGCGCCTGATCATGCGGGGCGGACCTTCCCGAGAGGGTCCGCCCCGTCGCTTCACGCGCGGTTCAGGCGATCGGCGCGAGGAAGGCTGATCATGGATATGGTTGCCCTGTCGACCCGCCGGCTCGGCCGGATGCTGCGGGCGCTGCTGGTCGCTGCGCTCGCGCTGGCGCTCGGCGCTCAGCCGGTCATGGCCCAGTCGATCCTGCGCGATGCGGAGACCGAGGCCTATCTCAAGGAAATATCGGCACCGATCGTCGTTGCCGCGGGGCTCCAGCCCGGCAATGTCGACATCATCCTGATCGGCGACAAGGAGATCAACGCCTTCGTTGCCGGCGGGCAGGCGGTCTATATCCATAGCGGACTGATCGAGGCCGCCGACAACACCAACGAAATCCAGGGCGTGATCGCGCACGAGATCGGCCATATCACCGGGGGCCACGTGATCCGCTTCGGCGAGGGCGCGCAGGGTGCCACCGGCATCACCCTGCTGTCGCTGCTGCTCGGCGCCGCCGCGATGGCGGCGGGGTCGGCGGAGGCGGGCATGGGCGTGATGATGGCGGGCCAGCAGGCCGCGCTGGGCAAGTTCCTCGCTTTCAACCGGGTACAGGAATCGAGCGCGGACGCCGCGGGCGTCGGTTTCCTCAACAAGGCCGGGATCTCCGGCAAGGGCATGCTCAGCTTCTTCCTGAAGCTGCGCAAGGAGGAATATCGCTACGCCTCCACCTATGCCGAGGTCGATCCCTTCATGCAGACCCACCCGATGTCCGGCGAACGCGAAGCGACGCTGACGGGCGATGTGATGAAATCGCCGGCGTACAACAACAAGACCGATCCGGCGCTCGATGCGAAGTTCAAGCGGATCAAGGCCAAGCTGATCGGCTATATGGACGACCCGACGACGGCGCTGCGCAAATATCCCGACAGCGACCAGAGCGCCGCCGCCCATTATGCACGCGCCTATGCCTGGCATCGCGGAGCCTATCCCGACAAGGCCGTCGAAGAGGTCGAGAAGCTCGTCGCCTCCGACCCCAAGGATCCTTATTATCGCGAGCTGCAGGGCCAGATATTGCTCGAATCGGGCAAGCCGAAGGAGGCGATCGCGCCGCTGCGGATCGCGGTCCAGGGATCGCGCTCGTCCCCGCTGATCTCGGCGCTGCTCGGCCATGCCCTGCTCGCTACCGAAGACCCCGAGCACCTTCAGGAAGCCCGCGACGTGCTCAAGGTCGCGGTCGCGCGGGACCGCGACAATCCGTTCGCCTGGTATACGCTCGGCATGGCCTATGCGCGGCTCGGCGACGAACCGCGCGCGCAGCTTGCGACGGCGGAACGCTACGCCCTGATCGGCAACAATCAGCTGGCGATGATCAGCGCCGAGGCCGCGATGACGCGGATTCCGCGCGGCACCCCGGATTATCTCCGGGCCGAGGATATTGCCTTGTCGGCGCGAGCTGCGGCAAGCCAGCGAAAGAAATGATGATTCGAGATTTCATGATCCGCCACCGGCGCATTGCCGCGACCGTCGGCGCGGGCTCCGCCATCCTGATCGGTATCGGGGCCGCGATGCTGGCGCAGCGAATGCGCGCGCCTGAACGTCCCGCCGACAAGGCGCGGATCGAGATGGTCGTGCGCGACTATATTCTCGCCCATCCCGAGATCATCCCGCAGGCGATCGACAAGCTGCGCGAGAGGCAGAGCAAGGATGCCTATGCGGCCAACAAAGCTGCGCTCGAGACGCCGTATGAATCGGCATGGGCCGGCGACCGCAACGGCGACGTAACCCTCGTCATGTTCACCGATTATGCCTGTGGCTATTGCCGGTCGAGCCTGCCCGACATCGATCGGCTGATTGCCGACGACCCCAAGCTGAAGGTCGTCTGGCGCGAAATCCCGATCCTGGGTCCCGGCAGCGAGATCGCCGCCAAGGCGGGCCTCGCGGCGGCACGGCAGGGCGCCTTCCGCACTTTCCACGAACGCATGTTCGCCGCCGGCCGGCCGGACGGCGCCAAGGTGTCGATGGTGCTTCGGTCGATGAAGCTCGATCTGGCGAAGGTCCAGCGCGACATCGAGGGTCCCGAGGTGACGGCTGAGCTGCACAGGAACATGGAGCTGGCGGGCCGGATCGACGACGCGCTGGCAACGCCCACTTTCGTGGTGAACGGGCAGATGTTGAAGGGCGCGGTCGGCTATGACGCGCTCAAGCAGGCGATCGCCGACGCGCGAAAGCGCGTATAGTCTCGTTGCTTCAGCCTCGACGGAGGCAAGGGGTCGGCCCATCCCGCCTGCCGCGAGACGCCACCTGGATGACGATGATCGTCACCGCCGCGCGACGACCCCGCCTTCGATCGTCGCGCTCGCCGGGTGGTGGCGGTCGAGGTGCCGCTTGATCAGTTTCAGGTTGCGGCTGTTGGACCGGAAGAAGAAATCGGGAATCGCCCCGATCCACGGGATGGCACCCAGCAGCAGGTCGACGCCGACATTGCCGAACATCCGGGTCATCTGCCACTTCGTCATGCCGAGATTGCGGGCTTCCCAGACCAGCCAGCTGCCCATCACCGCGCCGATCGCCGGGCCTACCACGGGGATCAGATCGAGCAGCACGTCGAGGCCGACGGGCTTGTTCAGCCCCGGCAGGACGAACATCCGTTCGAGCAGGCCCTCCATCGCCTCGACCCGGCGGCGCACCGAGGCCGGGTCGTTGCCCATGCCGGGTAACCGGTCCGTGAGGCTGTCGAAATCGACCGTGGTGGGGCGTCTCATGCGATCATCTCCGAAATCCGTGCCGTCTGATCGCATCAACGACCATTTTGGTTCCCCACCAACGGCGCCAGGGGGTGAACCGCACGGGCATTGAGCTGGAAACCGTTCAGGCCGGGCGCGGCCAGCGACCAGCGCAGCGGCTGCGCGATCGGGATGAACGGAGCGATCGCGGCAAGCCGCTGCTCGACCTCGGCGATAAGATGCGCACGCCGCGCGGGATCGGTTGCCGACCGCGCGAGATCGAAGACCTGGTCGGCCTCCTCGCTGCAGGGGAGCCCTTGGGTGCAGAGGAAATGGGCGAGATACCAGTCGGCTTGGTCGGCGACGGCGACCTCGTCGATCAGGCGCAGGTCGGCGGCAGCGCGCGGACCGACCCGCTCGGCGTCGACGCCGATCATCCGCCATTGCCGACGGATCGCCGTGAACAGGATGGCGGAGCCGGGCCCCTCGGGCATGGCGACGGCGATCCGCACCGGCTCGTCGCCGCCATGCTGGCTCCGCCAGATGCCGACGATCCGCCGTGCCGTCTGGACCCGCGCCTCGAAGGCTTGCCGATCCGATCCGCGGACATTGGCGAAGGCCTGGGCCCAGAAGGGACGGCTCGGTTCGGCGAGGTCTGTGAGGCCGGGCGGCAGGATCGCCTGGGTCGGCCGCCAGCCGCTCGCTCCGAGCGCGGACCCCAGCGCCTCGCGGTCGAGCGACATGGACAGAGCCTGGCGGATTTCCGCCGCCATCATCGCCGGGCTCGGCCGTGCGACCCGGAAGCCGAACAGCCCGTTGGCGGGATCGATCTGCACGCTGCGCGGCGGAATGCCGGCCAGCCGGATGTAGATATAATCGTTATAGCCGCCGCCGGTGACGAGCTGGCTGTCGCCCCGGGCGAAGCGCGCGACCGCCAGAGCCGCCCGCTCTCCGCGCAGATGGATGCGGCGGCGGGCGAAGGCCTTCACCCGCTCGTCCTCGATATTACCGTCGCCGGGTTTGGGTCGCAGCGTGGTGAGCCGTCCGACCGAGCCGTCGACGAGCAGCGGGCCGGTGCCGCCGCCGGCGGGCAGCGCATAGGCGGGACCGGCCAGCAGCGCCAGCAGTTCGGGCCGGGGCGCCGACAGGCGGATTTCGATGACCTCGGGGGTCACCGCCACGATCTCGCGCACCGCGTCGATCCGAACGCCGGGCGCCGCTTCGTGATAGCGGCGGATGAGGCGGCGGAGCTGAGCGGCGACCCGGTCGGCCTCGGCGAGCTCCCGGTCGAGCCGGAAGGTATAATAGAGCCCGTCGTCGGAGATCGCCCAGCGGATCGCGAGGCCGGGTTCGACCTGCGCGGCCGCGTCGAGCCGTACCAGACCCTGCGCGACAGCGCCGAGCAGCGCGGCATCGGCCTGGCGCGGAAGGACCGAGGCCGGATCGCGCATTCGCGTCTCGCGCCCGATCACGCTGACCGCGACCTGTCCGCCGCCATCGCCGCCGCCGCAGCCGGTGAGCAGCAGCGCGGTGGAAAGCGCGATCAGGGTGGGCCGTATCATTTCAGGCTCAACGTCCAACTCGGGTGGGTGTTCGAGGCATTGTCGTGCCAGCCCGCGACCCTCGGGGCAACCAGCGCGCGGCTGACATAATGATAAAGCGGGATCAGCGGCGCATCCTCGACCAGGATCGCCTCGGCCACGCGCATGGCCCGGGCGCGGCCAGCAGGGTCGGCGGTCGCCATCGCCCGGTCGAGCGCGCGGTCGAAGGCGGGGCTGGCATAGCCCGAATAATTGATCGTTCCCGCGTCCGACCGATGGACGGCCAGATAGTTCTCGGGCGCCGCCACGTCGCCGATCCAGCCCGAGCGCGCGAAGGCGAAGTCGCGGCGCCGCAGGCTGGCGAAATGCAGCGAGGATTCGCTGTTGAGCAGATGCGCCTCGACCCCCAGCGGCCGCCACATCGCCGCCAGCGCCACCGCGACCCGGCGATGATCGGCATCGCTGTTGAAGCGAATGTCGAAGCCGAGCGGGCGACGGGGACCGTAGCCGGCGTCAGCGAGCAGCCGTCGCGCCGCCGCCAGCCTCTTCTCCTTGCGCCACGCCGCCCAGGCCGGGCGATAGGCGCCGGGCTCGCCCGCAACCGCCGGCGGAACCACGCCCCAGGCCGGCCGGGTTCCCAGCCCGATCAGCGCTTCGGCGATCCACGGCCGGTCGACCGCCAGCGACAGGGCGCGGCGGATGCGGACGTCGTCGAAGGGAGGACGGGTGGTGTTGAAGGCAAAATAATAGCTGCCGTTGAACGGGGCGACATGCGCGGTGCCCGGCCGCTGCGCCCCGATCCAGGCGGCGCGGGTCGGCGGAAAGTCGCTGGCCACGTCGGCTTCTCCCGCGACGAAGCTGCGCAGCGCGGTCAGCCGGTCGGTGACCGGGCGCCATTCGACCCCGGCGATCGGCGCCTTGCCGCCATGCCAGCGGGGATTGCGATCGAGCCGCAGCCGTTCGTTGAGACGCCACTCCACGAGCCGATAGGGGCCCGAGGTCACCAGCGGCCGCTCGGCCGTCCATCCGTCGCCGGCCCGGGCGATCCGGTGCATCGGCAGCGCCGCCAGCGAAGGCAGCGCGAGCAGCTGCGGCAGCGACGGCATCGGGGCGCGCAGCCGGACGACGGCCGTCCGCCCTTCGACGTCGATCCGGTCGATGTCGGCGAACAGGGCGGCATTGGGGGAGGCGGTCGCCGCGTCCCGCAGCCGTGCGAAGACATGGACGAAGACGGCTGCGGTGATCGGCGTTCCGTCCGAGAAGCGCAGATCGGGGCGTAGCGGAAAACGCCACAGGAGTCCGTTCGGAGAGACGGTCCAGCCGCTCGCGAGGCCGGGTTCGGCGCGGCCCTCGCCGTTCATCCGGGTCAGCCCCTCGAACTGGTCCTGGCCGATGCGGATCGTCGCGAGGTCCGAGGATTTCTGCGGATCGAGCGTCTTCACCTCGTCATCCGCGAGCCGGATCAGCCGATCCCGCGGCAGCGGTGCGCGCGGCCCGTCATGGCAGGCGGCCAGCAGCAGGAGCAGGGGAAGGAGCAGGCGATGCATCGGTAACGCGATGTGGCCCGATAGGGCCGTATGGCTCAACCCCTTTTCCCGGCATCCCAGCGAAAGCCGGGATATCCCCGTCCTTTCGCCTTCGAGAAAGGGAGAGCCGGCTTTCGCCGGGGTCGCGGCAGATTACTGCGCTGGCGAGCGGGGCGGGGATTTGCCACATTGGCATCATGTACCTGCTCAAGATAGTCGCCGCTGCCGCGATCTTCATCGGCACCCCGGCCTTTGCCAACCCCGTCGACGACCGCTTCGACGCGCTGAGCGCGAAGGAATGGGCCTGGCGACAGCAGAGCTTCCAGAGCGAGGAGTCGAACAAGGGCGGCATCCCCAGGCATCTTCCGGATGAAAGCCCGAGCAGCCAGCAGGCTCGGCTCGCCACCTGGACCGAGACGCTGAAAGCGCTCGACGCGATCCGACCCGCCGACCTCTCGCCGGACAAGCAGGAGGATTACGGCGTCTACCGCGCGCAGATCGAGACGCTGCTCGACGCCCAGCGTTTCCGCGATTTCGAGAAGCCGCTCAACTCTGACAGCAGCTTCTGGGCCGATCTCGGCTATTATGCGCGCCAGCCGATCCGGAGCGAGGCGGATGCCCGCGCGATGCTGTCGATGATGGCCGACATTCCGCGCTATTTCGCGCAGAACGCCGCCAATATGCGCGCCGGGCTCAAGCGCGGCTTCACGCCGCCGAAGATCATCATGGCCGGGCGGGAACAATCGATCGCGATGATCGCCGAGGCGAAATCCCCGCGCGATACGCTGTGGTTCGAGCCGTTCGAGGCGCTCCCCGCCACGATCCCGGCGGCGCGCCGGGAAGAGCTTCGCGCCGAGGCCGAGGTGCTGATCCGCGATCGGATCATCCCCGCTTATGCCGAACTGCTCGCCTTCATGCGCAAGGACTATCTGCCGCGCCTGCGCGAAGGACTGGCTGCCGAGGGGTGGCCTGACGGCAAGGCCTATTATCGCGCCCAGATCCGCGCCTACACGACGCTCGACCTGCCGCCTGAGGAGATCCACCGCATCGGCCTCGCCGAGGTCGCGAAGATCCGCGCCCAGATGGACGCGATCATGAAGGAGGTGAAGTTCGCGGGCGATTTCCCCGCCTTCCTCCGCTTCCTGCGCACCGACCCGCAATTTTACGTGAAGACGCCGCAGCAGTTGCTCGATCGAGCCGCCTGGACCGCGAAGCGCTTCGACGGGCGCGCGGCCCAATGGTTCGGCCGCATGCCACGCGGCCGCTTCGGGATCGTGCCGGTCCCAGACGACATCGCGCCCTATTATACCGCCGGGCGGGGCGGACCGGACCGTTATCTACTCAACACCTACGACCTGCCGTCGCGCCCGCTGTTCCAGTTGACCGCACTGACCCTCCACGAGTCGGCGCCTGGCCATAGCTGGCAAACCTCGATGGCGGCCGAGAATGAGGACCGGCCCGACTGGCGGCGCTACACCTACGTCTCTGCCTATGGCGAAGGCTGGGCGCTCTATTGCGAGAAGCTGGGCGTCGAGATGGGGATGTACGACACGCCCTATGAGCGGTTCGGCATGCTCAGCTACCAGATGTGGCGCGCCGCCCGGCTGGTGATCGACACGGGCATCCACAGCAAGGGCTGGACCCGCGAGCAAGGGATCGCCTTTCTCAAGGACAACAGCGCGCTCAGCGAGCATGAGATCGCGACCGAGGTCGATCGCTATATCGGCTGGCCGGGGCAGGCGCTGTCCTATTACCTCGGGCAGCTCCAGATCGAGAAGGAGCGCGTCCGTGCCGAGGCCGCACTGGGCGGCAGGTTCGACATCCGTGCCTTCCACGACATGATCCTGTCGCTGGGTTCGGTGCCGCTACCGGTCGTCGCCACGCGCACCGACCGCTTCATCGCGGAGGGCGGCAAGGGGCCGTGGCCCTTGCCGAACTGACGACAGGAAGCACCGCCGGGACGGCCCGGCCCAAAAATCCGCCGAAATCCCCAAGTGGTCGCGCGCCGTTCAGGCGGATCATGGTAGCGGAGCACCGTTTTCGAAGCGGAGGAATGATGAAGCGCATCATCTGGGCAACGGTGGCAATGGCTGCGGGCAGCCCCGCGGTGGCGGCACCCCTTCCCGACGCGGTGCGGGCGATGATCGAGGCGGCGCTGGCGAGCGACGAACCGCAGACCATCGCCGCTGTGGTCGCGATCGCCAGGCGGACCAACCCGGAGAGCGCCGCCGAGATCGACGCCATGACCGCCGACCATGACCGGGAGCTTGCCGCCAAGGCAAAGGCGAACGCCGATGCCGAGCGCGAGCGGCTCGCCTCGGCGGGCCTTTTCTCGCTGTGGACGGGGCAGTTCGAGCTCGGCGGTAGCTGGTCGACCGGCAACTCGCGGACGCTGGGCCTTTATGGCGGGGCGAAGCTGAAGCGTTCCGGCCTGGACTGGCAGCATGATATGTCGTTGCGGATCGACTATCAGGAAACCGATGGCCAGCCCACCACCGAGCGTGCCGTCGCTGCCTGGCAGCCGCGCTACAAGATCAGCCCCAGCTATTATGCGTTCGGCCTCACCCAATATGAGCATGACCGCTTCCTCGGCTACGAGCACCGGCTGACGGCCGGTCTTGGCCTGGGTGTCGTGGCGGTCAACACGCCGAGGATGCGGCTCGAATTCGATGCCGGCCCCGCTTTCCGATATACGAGCTTCTACGACGGCGGGCCAGACGAGCAGCGGATCGCCGGACGCGGCGGCCTCAACCTGAAGTGGACGCCCTGGACACGAGTCACGCTGGCCCAGGAGCTGGCGGTCTACGTCCAGAAGGACAATACCACCGCGGCCTCGACCACCTCGATCGAGACGCTGCTGTTCGGCCCGCTCAAGGGGCGGCTGTCCTATAACGTCCAGTATGAACGCGATGCGCCGCCCGACCAGAAGCGGACCGATACCGTGTCTCGCGCCTCGCTGGTCTACAGCTTCTGAGCGTCAGCCCCGGTGCCAGTCGCGCGGCAGGCGCCACGCGGCGAGCAGCAGGAAGGCCGTCGCGAGGACGTAGAAGCCGGTGCCCGACAGGATCGCGTAGCGCAGCGCCTCGTCGCCATATCGGACCTTGAGATGATCGGAGATCCAGCCGATCGCCGGGGTGCCGATGCCGATGCCGATCAGGTTGTTGACGAACAGGAAGATCGCCGAGGTGGTCGAGCGCATCGGCGCGGGCACCACCGCCTGGACCGCGGCGATGACCGGACCGAGCCAGACGAGGCCGAGCGCTGTGGGAACGAGCAGCAGCAGCAGGCTGGCGACCAGGGAATGGGCCGAGATGCCGAGCGCGTAGAAGGGGATGGTGCCGACGAAGGCCAGCGCCGGGACGAGCGCGTAATAGCCCTTCGAGCGCGTGGCCAGCCGGTCCGACAGGGCGCCGCCGATCCAGATGCCGGCGAGTCCGGCGACGAGCAGGATCGCGCCATAGCCCAGCGAAGCGTCGAGCAGGCTGATGCCGAAGCTGCGGACGAAGAAGCTCGGGAGCCAGAAGAACAGCCCATAGCCCATCATCGACGAACAGGCCGCGCCGAGGCTGAGCAGCCAGAAGCTCGGCTTGGCCAGCAGGGTGGCGAGGACGGTGCGCAGGCTGACGGCTTGGGCCGTGACGGGCCTGTCGCCGCGCGGATCGCGGACATATTTGCGGAAGACGGGCGCGAGCAGCAGGCCGAGCGCGCCGACGATGAAGAAGGCCGACCGCCAGTCGATCAAGGTGGCGATGACCCCGCCGAAGACGATGCCGGTGGCGCTGCCGATCGGGATGCCGAACGAATAGAGCGCCAGCGCCCGCGCGCGCCTTTCGGGTGGGAAGATGTCGGCGATCAGCGTGTAGGCGGGCGCCACGCCGCCCGCCTCGCCGACGCCGACGCCGAGCCGGCAGGCGAAAAGCTGCCAGAAATTCTGGGCCAAGCCGCACAGCGCGGTCATCAGGCTCCACACCGCGAGCGCGGCGGTCATGATCTTCGAACGGTCGCGGCGGTCGGCCAGCATCGCGATCGGGATCCCGAGCCCGGTGTAGAACAGCGCGAAGGCGAGTCCGCCCATCAGGCCGAGCTGCGCGTCGCTGAGCTGGAGGTCCGTCTTGATCGGCACAGCGAGGATGCCGATGATCTGCCGGTCGATGAAGTTGAGCGTATAGGCGATCAGCAGCATCGCCATCATCAGGGCAGGCGAGGCGGCTTTCGCCGCCCCGCCTCCCGAAGCCGCGCGGGTCGCGGTCAGAACCTTACCTCGCCGGTGACGGTGAAGGTGCGCGGCGGGCCGTAGAAGCCGATCACCGAATTGCCGGTCAGCGCGCCCGGGAAGTTGTAGCCGCCGACCCGGTATTTGCGGTCGAACAGGTTGCGGCCATGGCCCGCCAGCGAGAAGCGCTTGTCGGGCGAGGTCCAGACGATCGACAGGTCGACCAGCTGATAGGACTTCTGGTCGAGCACGGGGTTCGGCACCTCGAACAGCGAATAAGCGCTGCGGTAGGAGAGCGCCGGGGTGACGGTGACCCGGCCCAGCCCGTCGAAATCATGGCCGAGCGTCGCGGAGACGTTGGCGGTGTATTTCGGCGTGTTCTGGAAGACCCGCTCGTCGGCGAAGTCGCGGATCTGGAGCGTCGCCGGATCGAGGGTCAGGAATTCCTTGAACTTGGCGTTGGTATAGCCGACCGACGCCTGAACCTGGAAGTTGCGGTCGGGCACGGCGCGCAGCTCGAGTTCCCAGCCGTAGATGCGCGACTTGCCGACATTGTCGACCGAGGAGACGACCGTGGCGCCCGACAGGAACTGGGTCGTGACCTGCTGGTCCTTGTAGTCGGAGTAGAAGCCCGCGACGTTGACGAACAGGGTGCGGTCGAGGAAGGCGCCCTTCATGCCGGCCTCATAGGCGGTGACGGTCTCGGGCTTGTAGCCGTCGACGGTGCCCGGGGTGAAGATGGCGTCGCCGCGCGGATCGAAGCCCCCCGACTTGTAGCCCTTCGACCAGGACGCATAGAGGTTGATGTCCTCCACCGGCTTGTAGCTGAGCGACAGGCGAGGCGTGAACTTCTTGTCGGTGCGGCTGTTGGTGTAATCGGTACGGATACGGAACGGAACCGCCGTCGGCCGGCCGAACAGCGGCGATCGCAGGCCGAGATAGTCGGCGCGGAACACGGTGCCCTCGCGCTTGTCGCTGGTGTAGCGGCCGCCGACCGACACGGAGAGCTGCTCGCTCACCTGCACCGAGACGTCGCCGAAGGCGGCATAGGACTTGGTGTCGACGTCGCCCGAGGTCAGTGTCGTCAGGTTCGCGTTGCCGATCACCGTGTCGAACGCGCCCGACGCCGAGCCGTTGAGATAATAGAGGCCGAACACACCCTGCACCCGGTCGCTCTGGAGCAGCGCCTGCAACTCCTGGGTGAACTGGTGGTCCTTGTAGAAGGACGGGATGTCGAGCACCGGACCCGGCGTGCCGTCGAAGTCGATGACCGTGTCGGTATAGCCCTTGCGATAGGCGGTGATCGACTTAAAGGTCAGCAGGTCCGACGCCTCATAGGCGATGGTGCCTGAAATGCCCTTGGTCACGACCTTGTTGTCGTCGCCCACGCCGGCGCGGGTGTCATAGACGTCGCCGATCGGCGCGAAATCGGGCAGGCCGCCATTGGGCAGCAGGCGGTAGCCGTGGCGCGGATTCGAATTGTCGCGGGTCTCGTCGGCCGCGACTCGGATCGAAAGCTGGTCGCTCGGCGTCCATTCGGCCGAGATCCGGCCCGCGAGCACGTCCTTGTTGTAATGCTCGGCGCCGGTGAACAGGTTCTTGCCGAAGCCGTCGCGCTTGTAATAGGCGACCGCGCCGCCGATCGAGAAGGTCTCGGTCACCGGCACCGTCACCGATGCGACGATCTCGCGCTGGTTGTAGCTGCCATAGGAAGCGCGGACTTTTGCCTCGAAATCATGACCCAGCGGGCGGGTGACATATTTGATCGCGCCGCCGATCGTGTTTCGGCCGTAGAGCGTGCCCTGCGGGCCGCGCAGCACCTCGACCCGATCGATGTCGAAGATGTCGAGCACCGCGCCCTGCGGACGGGCGATATAAACGTCGTCTACATAGAGGCCGACGCCGGGCTCGAAACCCCATACCGGGTCCTGCTGACCGATGCCGCGGATGAACGCGATCAGCGTGCTGTTCGAACCGCGCGCGACCTGCAGGGTCAGGTTGGGGGTCTTGTCCTGCAGGGCGGTGATGTCGACCGCGCCCTGCCGCGCCAGCGCGTCGCCGCTGATCGCCGAGACCGAGATCGGCACGTCGATAAGGCTTTCCTCGCGACGCCGCGCGGTGACGACGATCTCGCTCGTGTCGGCGACCTCGTCTTCGGCGGCGGGGGTGCCGGCGGTCTGGGCGGAGCCGGCCTGCGGCAGCGCGAAGCCGGTGAGGGCGGTAGCGGCGGCGAGGAGCCGCAGGGCCTTGGTCCTCTTGATCATGATGGTCTCCCTTTTCATTTGTTGTCGTTCAAGAAAGCGCGGACGTCCGCGATGCTGGCGGCCGCGGCCTCCTCCTGCGGGGCGTGGCCGACATCGTCGTAGATGATGAGCTTCGAGCCCTTGATCGCAGCGGCGAGTTCGCTGGCCTGCGCCACCGGGATCACCTTGTCGGCCCGGCCCCAGAGGATGAGGGTCGGTGCCGTGATCCTCTCCAGGGCGGGGCGCGGATCGGGCAGGGTGAACTGTTCGAGATGGGCGACCAACGCGGGGCCGTTGCGGGAGATCATCGCCCGCATCAACGCCAGCCGATCCGCGCTCAGCCGCTCGGGATGGGCGAAGATCGTGCCGGCCGAGAAAGCGACTGCGGCCGGCTTGGGATCGAGCAGATAGCCGCGCATCATGTCGGGCACCGGCACCGGCTTCTCGGTCACGCCGTTGATCGAATAGGCTGCGCTGTCGACCAGGATCAGCCGGTCGACCCGGCGCGGATGGGCGACCGCGAAATTCCAGGCGACGAGCCCGCCGAAGCTGTTGCCGGCAATGGTCGCCCGGGCGATGCCCAGCCTGTCCATCAGCCCGCCCAGCTGTCGCACCCGTTCCGCCGTGCCATATCGGCCGTGCGGATCTGGACCGCTCAAACCGTGTCCGGCGAGGTCGTAGCGGATCACCCGGTGGTCGCGGGCGAGGTCGGCCGCCCAGCCGTCCCAGCTTTCGAGGCTGAAGGTGAAGCCGTGGATCAGGACGATCGGCGGCGCCGAGCGCGGCCCTTCCTCACGAATCCGGAACCGCAAGCCCTCGACGGTCACGAAACGGTCCGCCGCCACGGGGGATCGTGACGCGGCGGCGGCGGCATCGGCCGATGCCGCCGATGAGAGGGCGGGCACCGTCGCGGCGAGAATCGCAGTCAGGATAAGGCGATGGCGAACCATCAGGCGTTCCACTCCCTGTCATGCCGCGTTCCGGCGCGGCCTTTGTCGGTCTCAAGGATAGGGGGCGGGCTTGCGCTGTCGATGACGGTTCGGATCAGATTCGATGGGACAAATTCGCTCAGTGTGTCCCGCGACGATAGTCCCCCGGCGCCACGCCGTTCCACTGGCGGAAAGCGCGCGCGAAGCTGCGTCCATCCGAAAAGCCAAGGTTTTCGGCAATGTCGGCGATGCTGCTCCCATCCTCCAGCGCGGCGCGGGCGATGCTGTTGAGATAGCCGGCGCGCACGTCGCGGAAGGCGAGCCCGGCCTCGGTCAGCCGGCGGCGCAGCGAGGCGACGCTCATTCCCAGCGCGGCGGCGATCTCGGCCTGGTCGAGACGTCCGCCGGCGAGCTCGCGTTCCACCCGGCCGACGATCCCCTGCGCGCCGGGAAAAACCGGCTCGATCCGGTCGAGCATGTCGGCCACGCCGCCATAGATGGTGCGCGCGGACAGCACAGGGCTGTGCGCCGGAGCAACGCCGACATTCTCCAGCGACGCGTCGTAGTCGAGCCCGAACAGCCCGGCCGACGCTCTCACCGGCACCGCGAGAAAGGCGAGATGGCCGCGGTCGGCGGCGGGACCGCGCGTACGCACCGAGCGCAGCGGGATCGGCGCGCCACCCGGCGACAGCGACAGCAGCAGGACATGGACATAGACGAGCAGGCATTCGAGCGAGAGCAGCACGAAGGCGTCCTCTGGGTCGAAGGCATAAGGGAAGTCGGCGTCGTCGATCGCATAGCTGATCGTGCCGCCACGCCGCAGCACCTGGTTGTAGCGGTGGCCGTGGATGATGTTGTAGCTGTTCGCCAGCACCTCCATCACCTCGGCCATCGTCGTGCAGCCACGCAACCGCGCCTGCACCAGCTCGGAGGTTCCGACCATCAGCGGGCGCAGCGAGACATGGCAGCTCTCGTCGCCGCCGAGCAGCGCCATCTGCTCGCAGATACGGAAATAATCGGACAGCCGCACCGGCGCGTCTCCCCGTCCGTCGAAAAGGTCGACGGGCAAACCCGCCCGCCGCAGGACGTGCGCCGGCACCAGTCCCGACGCTTCCATGACGCCGAGCAGCGGCCGGACCGCGTCGACGGTCAGGGACGGTGCGCCGTCGCCGGTCGGCGGCGGGGAAAGGGCGGCAAGACTCATATGCGCGATTCTGTCCCCCCGCCGGCCGGCAATCAAGGCCGCGCAAGTACGGGGGGCTTAGGCAGCGATCGCCGATCGAAGCGCCTGGGCGAGCGTGCTGGGGGAGAAAGGCTTGCGCAGCACGATCGCGCGATCGCCCAGCACGGCGTCGATGGCGTCCGACTGGGCGAAGCCCGTGGCGAAGACGATGCGAAGATCGGGATTGCGCGCCAGCGCGGCGCGAGCGACCTCCGCTCCGTTCATACCGGGCATGGCAAAATCGAGCAGCAGCGCCGTCGGATTTTCCTGCTCGATCATGACCAGGGCCCGCTCGCCATTCTCAGCCGTCAGGACCGTGCAGCCGAGGTCGGCGAGCATCTCGGCGACCACCTCGCGCACGATCGGCTCGTCGTCGACGACCAGGATCTTCAAACCGACGATCGTCGTGACATCCGCCGGTGCCGCCTGTCGGGGCGATGCCTTGACGGCGAGGGCGCCCTTGGCGGTGCGCAGGAAGATCGTCACCTCGCTGCCCTTGCCGGGCAGCGATTCGATCGTGACGGTGCCGCCGCTCTGCCGCGCCATGCCGAACACCATGCTCAGCCCGAGTCCCGATCCGCGGCCCACCGGTTTGGTGGTGAAGAAGGGTTCGAACGCCCGCGCCAGCACCTCGGCCGTCATGCCGACCCCGGTGTCGGTGACGCTGATGCCGACATAATCGCCATCCTCCACATCTTCCCGGCCTTCCAGCCGCTGCCGCCGGAGCGTGATCGTCAGCTTGCCGCCGTCGGGCATCGCGTCGCGCGCGTTGATCGCGAGGTTGAGCAGCGCGAGCTCGAGCTGGACCGGATCGGCCAGCACGGCATCCGGTGCGTCGTCGATGTCGAAGTCCAGCACGATCGCTGGCTCGATCGTCCGAGTGAGCAGTTCCTTCAATCCGGCCAATATTTCGTCGATCCGTGTCGGCCGCAACTCGATCCGCTGGATGCGCGAGAAGGACAGGAGCTGGCTGGTCAGGCGCCGGCCGCGTTCGACCGCCGAGATCGCCGCGCCGCAGAGATGCTGGATGCGTTCGTCGCCGCCGGTTCGGGCCTGGATCAGGTCTAGGCTGCCCGACACGACCTGCAGCAGATTGTTGAAGTCATGCGCGATGCCGCCCGTCAACTGGCCCATCGCTTCCATCTTGCGGGCCTGAACGAGCGCGGCCTCGGTCTTCTCGCGCTCGACGATCTCGGCGCGCAGCGCCATGTTGGCCTCACGCAGGCGGGTGGGCGAGGGCAGGGCGATCGCCTTGGGCAACAGCGGCCAGAGGATGATCGCAGTCAGCAGCGAGACGCAGGCGGTGACCGCCTTTATCGCCGCCTCGAACGCATAGGCGCCGTTCCACAGGTTCCACAACGCCGCGACATGGGTCAGGCCGCAGGCAGTGATGAACAGTGCGAACAGCCAGAAGATGCCGCCGAAGGCGACGTCGCGGCGCCTGCGGACGAAGGTGACCAGCGCGATTGGGATCGAGAAATAGGCGAGGGCGATCACCCCGTCGGAAACCGCCATCGTCCAGACCAGCCAAGGGTCCCACAGCAGGCAGTAGCCATGTGGTGCATAGCTGTCGCCGATGAATTCGCGGATCATTTCGAACATCAGCTGCCCCCCCTGCAGTTGCGTGCCGTCCGCTGGTAGACGATGCGCGGATCGCCCGGAAGCGGGAACCGGCATGTCGCGAGTCCTGGTGGATTTCAATGCTGACATATCCCGTTGGAAAAGCCGGCTATGAGCCGGTTCGTGATGATTCGATCCGGGGGAAGACAGGTGCGTTCGAGGGGGGTGTCGGAGACCGGTCTGGCCGCGCTGATCGTTGCTCTGTGCATGAGCGCGCCTGCCGTCGCCCAAGATCGCGCGGACGCCGAGCAGCTTCAGGACGAGGCCGATTACGAAGATCCCAACTCGATCCTCGTGAACGGCGAGACCCAGCGCCAGCGTGGCGCCGTTGTCGGCGACATAGCGCCGATCCAGCAATATAATAGCGGCGACATCCGTGCACTGGGCGTCAGTTCGGTCGCCGAACTGCTCGAGGAACTGGCGCCGCAGACGCGCAGCGGGCAGGGCCGCGGCGGCGAACAGCCGGTCACCCTGCTCAACGGCCGCCGCATCTCGGGCTTCCGCGAAATCCGCGACATTCCCTCCGAGGCGATCGAGCGGGTCGACATCCTGCCCGAGGAGGTCGCGCTCAAATATGGCTACAGTGCCGCCCAGCGGGTGGTGAACATCGTCCTGCGCCGTCGCTTCCGTGCGATAACCGGCGAACTCGAAGGCGGCATCGCGACGCGCGGCGGTGGCGAGTCCGGCGAGGCCGAACTCACCTTCCTGCGCATCCGGCGCGACCAGCGGATCAACCTCAACATCGAATATCAGGCCGATGCCGCGATCACCGAAGCGGAACGCAACCTCATCTCGCGCAGCGGCCGTGCGTTCGATACGGCCGGCAACGTCACCGGCATCCCGAGCGGGGCAGAGATCGATCCCGCGCTAAGCGCGCTGGCCGGCGGGCCGGTGACGGTCGCGGGCGTCCCCGCGTCCGCAGCGGGCAGCGCGCCCATGCTCGCCGATTTCCTCGGCACCGCCAACCGCGCCAACAGCACCGACATCGGCCGCTACCGGACGATCCGGCCCGAAAGCCGGACGCTCGACGTCAACGGCGTCTATGCGCGCACCATCCTCGGCAATGTCTCGGCGACGCTCAACGCGACCCTCAACGCCACCGACAGCGATTCGCTGCGCGGCCTGCCGGGGGCCAGCCTGCGCCTGCCCGCCGCCAATCCCTATTCGCCCTTCGGGTCCGACGCGACGTTGCTGCGCTATCTGGGTGACGACCCGCTGACTCAGGGCACCAACGGCGTGACCGGCCATCTCGGCCTCACGCTCGACAAGGATCTCGCCAAATGGCGCATGTCGCTGACCGGCAATTTCGATCATTCGGTTACCAGGACGCGGACGGTACGCGGCTATGACGTCGGCGCGCTGCAGGCGGCGATCGACGCGGGCGACCTGTCGGTCAACCCGTTCGGCACGATTCCGGGGGCGCTGATCGACGACCGCCTGATCGATCGCGCGCGCGCGAAGTCCGACAGCGGCGACCTCCAACTCGTCGCCAACGGTCCGGTCGCCGAACTGCCGGCCGGGCCGCTCAGCGCCAGCTTCAAGGCGGGCCTCAGCGCGCTCGGGCTCGACGCGACCTCGTCGCGGTCCGGCATCGAGACGTCGAGCGATCTGTCGCGCACCGACATCAACGGCCGGGCGAGCTTCGACCTGCCGCTCACCAGCCGCAAGAACGACATCCTCGCGGCGATCGGCGACCTGTCGCTCAACCTCAACGCGGCGTTCGATCGCTATTCGGATTTCGGCGCCCTGGGCAGCTACGGCTATGGCGCCAACTGGAAACCCCGCGCCGGCATCGGCCTGATCTTCTCGATGGCCCAGGATCGCAATCCGCCTTCGGTGCAGCAGCTCGGCAACCCGGCCGTGCTGACCCCCGACGTCCGGACCTTCGACTATGTGCGCGGCGTCACCGTCGACATCACCCAGCTCGGCGGCGGCAATCCTGGCCTCGCGGCCGACCGGCGGCGGGTGATGAAGCTCGGCCTCACCCTGAAGCCGTTCGAGGAGGACGTCACCCTCACCGCCAACTATGTGAACAGCCGCATCCGCAATGCGATCGCGACCTTCCCCGAAGCGACTTCCGCGATCGAAGCGGCCTTTCCCGATCGGTTCACCCGCGACGCCGACGGCAACCTGCTGCGGATCGACGCGCGGTCGATCAACTTCGCACGGCAGGACAGCAGCGAGCTGCGCTGGGGCTTCACCTTCACCAAGCGCCTCAAGACGGCGCAGACGGTGATCGATGCGATGCGCAACAGCGCCACCGCCCGCCGCATCGCCGAGCAGCGCGCCGCCGCCATGGCAGCGCGCGAGGCGGGGCAGGGCGCGTCGGGGCAGGGCGGGGGCGGTTCCGGTAGACCGGGCGGTCCCGGCAGATTCCGGGGACCCGGCGCGGGCGGCCAGGGCGGGCGGCTGCAGCTCTCGGTATTCCACACCTGGCATCTCAAGGACGAGGTGCTGATTCGCCGCGGTCTGCCTGTGCTCGACCTGCTCAACGGCGACGTGATCGGATCGGGCGGCGGTACCTCGCGGCACGAGCTGGAGGCCCAGCTCACCTATTCGAACAACGGCCTCGGCGCGCGGATCACCGGCAGCTGGCGGAGCGGTACCAGCGTCGATGGTGGGGTCGGTTCGCCGACCGGCGACCTGCGCTTCTCGCCGCTGGCGCGGGCGAATGCGCGGCTGTTCGTCAATCTCGCCCAGATCCCGGCGCTGTTCGACAGCGGCTGGGCGCGGGGAGCCCGCGTCTCGTTCCGGATCGACAATCTCTTCGACGCGCGGCCCAAGGTGCGCGACGCGACCGGCGCGACGCCGCTGCGCTACCAGGCCGGCTATCTCGATCCTCTCGGCCGGGTGATCAGGATCGAGTTCCGCAAGCTGATCTTCTGATCGGGGTCAGGTCCCGCGGGGCGGCTTCAGTCCGCGGGGGCTGCCATCGCTTCGCGCTCGCCCGCCCAGGACAGTAGCGCGTCGAGCGCGGGACACAGGGCCTGCCCCCAGCCGGTCAGGCAATATTCGACCTTCGGCGGGACCTGGTGGTGGACGATCCGGCGCACGACGCCGTCCTTCTCCATCTGTCGCAATTGCTGGATCAGCATCTTCTGCGAAATGGCGGGGATCGCGCGTTCGAGATCGGAGAAGCGCAGCACCTGGCCGCCGAACAGGTGAAACAGGATCACCAGCTTCCACCGTCCCTCTAGGATGCGGAGCACCTGCTCAACGCCGTCCGCTGCGGAAACCGGCGTGAGATGGCTATTCTTACCTCCGGGTGTGTACCTTACCTTTTCGTGCGTTCTTGTCATATCGAAAGCATATCCCCACCCTCCTCCCCGATCAATCGACGCGGCGCTTTTCCACGCCTCGTCTGCTCTTGGAGGATCGTCATGTCAGTGGAATTGCCCGAGCCCGTCGCCGCCTATTTCGCGGCCGACAAGATCGATGGTGAAGCGGTCGCGCGATGCTTCACCGAGGATGCGGTCGTGAGGGACGAAGGGCGCACGCATGAGGGGGCGGCTGCGATCCGCCGCTGGAAAGACGAGACGTCGGCGGCGATCAGCTACATCAGCGAACCTCTCGCCGTGGACGAGCGGGACGGCTCGATCATCGTGACAGCCCATGTGACGGGGAGCTTTCCCGGAAGCCCGGTGGACCTGCGCTATTTCTTCACGCTCCGCGGCGATCGCATCGCGGCGCTGGCGGTGATCCCATGAGCGATCTTGCCCTGGCGGGCCGGAGGGCGCTGGTGACCGCCGGCACCAAGGGCATCGGCGCTGCCGTCGTGCAGGCTCTGGTCGGCGAAGGCGTGCGAGTGGTGGCCACGGCGCGCAACCTGCCCGACGAGCGGTTCGCCGGTGTCGATTATGTTGCGGCCGACCTCACGACGGCCGAGGGCTGCGCCACGGCAGCGAGAGCGGCGCTCACGCGGCTGGGCGGTATAGACATCATCGTCAACGTGCTGGGCGGCTCGCAGGCACCGGCCGGCGGTTTCGCGGTGCTTGACGACGCGCAGTGGACGAACGAGCTGGCGCTCAACCTTATGCCGGCGGTCCGGATAGACCGGGCGCTGCTGCCGGCGATGGTCGCGCAGGGGGCGGGCGTTATCATCCACCTCACCTCGATCCAGCACCGGCTGCCCTTGCCCGAAGCGACGACCGCCTACGCCGCCGCCAAGGCCGCGCTTTCGACCTACAGCAAGAGCCTGTCCAAGGAGGTGACGCCCAAGGGAGTCCGCGTCGTCCGCGTCGCGCCCGGCTGGGTCGAGACCGAGGCGGCGGTGGCGCTGGCGGAGCGCCTCGCCGCCGAGATGGGTACCGATTACGAGGGCGGCAAGCGGATCATCATGGACGCGCTCGGCGGGATTCCGCTGGGCCGCCCGGCCAAGCCGAAGGAGGTCGCGGATCTGATTGCGTTCCTCGTCTCGCCTCGGGCCGGTGCCATCAGCGGCACCGAATATCTCATCGACGGAGGCACCGTGCCGACCGCATGAGGGGCCGCGTCGGACGCGGCTCCCCCTCTTCGGATCAGCGCGCCGGCAGCACCACCGCGCGGCATTCCCCGAAGCCGATCGGCACATAGCCGTCGGCCCGGGCGGTCGCGGACAGCAGGACCTCGTCGCCGTCCTGGAGGAAGCTGCGCTCCTCGCCGTTCGGCAGCTTCACCGGCTGCGTGCCGCCGCGCGACAGCTCCATCAGGCTGCCGAAGCCGTCCTCGCTCGGCGCCGAGATCGTGCCGGTGCCGAGCAGGTCGCCCGGCTGGAGGTTGCAGCCGTTGGAAGCGTGATGGGTGACGATCTGGGCGACCGTCCAGTACATGTTGGACGCGGGGCCCTTGCTGAGCCTATGTGGCGGCAGGCCCGCCTCGCGCATCTTCGCGGTGAGCAGATGGACCCCGAGCTCGATGCCGAGCGCGCCTCGGCCCTGGTCGTCCGCGTCCCACAGATAGGGCAGCGGCTTCGGATCGCCTTCGGGCCGTTCCGGCTGGGCGATGCGAAACGGCGCGAGCGCCTCGGCGGTCACCACCCAGGGCGAGATGGTCGACTGGAAATTCTTCGCGAGGAACGGTCCGAGCGGCTGATATTCCCAGGCCTGGAAGTCGCGCGCCGACCAGTCGTTGAGCAGGCAGAAGCCGGCGATGTGATCGGCGGCCTCGCCGATCGGAATCGTCTCGCCCAGCGCGTTGCCGCGGCCGATCCAGACACCGAGCTCCAGCTCATAATCGAGCCGGGCGGAAGGCGCGACGACGGGTACATCGGCCTCTGGCGGCTTGCGCTGGCCCTTGGGGCGCACCAGCGGTACCCCCGACGGGCGGATCGACGAGGCGCGGCCATGATAGCCGATCGGCACATATTTGTAGTTGGGCAGCAGCGGATTGTCGGGCCGGAACTGCCGGCCGATATTATTGGCGTGATGGATGCCGACATAGAAGTCGGTATAGTCGCCGATCGCCGCGGGCAGGTGCATCGTCACGGCCGAGCGGTCGTGCAGATAGGGCGTCAGCGCGGGTCGGTGGTTGTCCTCGGACAGCAGTTCGGACAGCTTGCGGCGCAGCGCCAGCCGCCGTTCGGCGGGCAGCGCGAACAGCGCATTGAGCGTCGCCCCGCGCAGCTCGACCGGTAGCAGGCCCGACACCGCGGACAGGTCGAGCAGCTTGTCGCCGATCGCCACGGCGGGGCGCTTCTCGCCGTCCCCGATGGAAAAAATGCCATAAGGGAGGTTCTGGATCGGGAAGTCGGCATGGCCGTCGGCCCCAGGCACCCAGCTCGTGAGAGCGGGGTCGTGCGTTGCATCGATCATCGTCATCTGGGAAGTTCTGCCTTGGTAAAGCCCGACCAGCAATCGTCATAATCGAGCTGGACGAGCGGGCTTTCGAGGGCGAAGCGGGTCGGGCGGAGCACCGAGCAGCTTTCGAACATGAACGCCATGGTGGCGTCGATCTTATGGGGCTTGAGGTCCGCGGCGACCGCGCTCTCGTAGCTGGCCTGGTCCGGACCGTGGCCCGACATGCGGTTGTGGAGCGAGCCGCCGCCCGGCGTGAAGCCGCCTGCCTTGGCGTCATAGGCGCCCGTGATCAGCCCCATATATTCGCTCATCACGTTGCGGTGGAACCAGGGCGGGCGGAAGCTGTCCTCGGCGACCATCCAGCGCGGCGGGAAGATCACGAAGTCGCAATTGGCCGTGCCCGCCACTTCGGAGGGCGAGGTCAGCACGGTGAAGATCGACGGATCGGGATGGTCGAAGCTGACCGTGCCGATCGTGTTGAAGCGGCGCAGATCGTAGCGATAGGGCGCTAGATTGCCGTGCCAGGCGACCACGTCGAACGGCGAATGGCCGAGCGTCGTCGTCCACAGCGTGCCTTCGAATTTCTGGACCAGCTCGGTCGCCTCGTCGATGTCCTCGAACCAGGCGGCCGGCGTCTCGAAATCACGCACGTTGGCGAGGCCGTTCGATCCGATCGGGCCGAGATCGGGCAGGCGGAAGGGCGCGCCGTAATTCTCGCAGACATAGCCGCGCGCGCCGGTGCCGGTCAGCGCGACGCGGAAGCGCACGCCGCGCGGGATCACCGCGATGTGGAGGGGTTCGATCTCGATCACGCCCAGCTCGGTGACGATCCGGAGGCCGCCCTGCTCGGGGACGATCAGCAGTTCGCCGTCGGCGTTGAAGAAGGCGCGGCCTTCCATCGAGCGGTTGATGGCGTAGAGATGCACGCCCACCCCTCCATTGCCGGCGATGCTGACGAGTCCGTCGACGAAGTCGGTCGGCTCGGCGGGCAGGGGAAGCGGGTCCCAGCGCAGGCGGTTGGGATCGGCCGGAACCTCGTCGAACGGGCGATGGCGGAGCCGCGTCGGCCCGCCATAGGCCTTGAACGGCGGATGATTGGCCGCCGGACGCATCCGGTAGAGCCAGCTGCGACGGTTCTCGGCGCGGGGGGCGGTGAAGGCACTCCCCGACAGCTGCTCGGCATACAGCCCATAAGGGACGCGCTGCGGCGAGTTGCGCCCGACCGGAAGCGCACCCGCCACCGCTTCGGTCGAAACGTGGTTGCCGAAGCCGGGGATATAAGAGGCGTTCATGATAAATTCCCCGGAATGACGGGAAGAGGCCGGTCAGTCATCGACCTTGACCACGCCGCGGCGGATCTGGTCGCGCTCGATCGATTCGAACAGCGCCTTGAAATTACCTTCGCCGAAGCCGTCATTGCCCTTGCGCTGGATGATCTCGAAGAAGATCGGTCCGACCATGTTCTCGGTAAAGATCTGGAGCAGGACGCCGCCGCCGGTCTCGGGCGCGCCGTCGATCAGGATGCCGCGCTTCTGCATCTCCGCGATGTCGTGGCCATGGCCGGGAAGGCGGGCGTCGATCCCCTCATAATAGGTGTCGGGGGTCGACTGGAAACGAACGCCGTTGGCGCGGAGCCTGTCGACCGTGTCGAAGATGTCGTCGGTCGACAGCGCGAGGTGCTGGATGCCTTCGCCCTTATATTCGCGGATGAATTCCTCGATCTGGCTGTTCTCGTCCTGGCTTTCGTTCAGCGGGATGCGGATCTTGTCGTCGGGGGCGGTCATCGCGCGGCTGAGCAGCGCGGTCGCCTGGCCCTCGATGTCGAAATAACGGATCTCGCGGAAGTTGAAGACCTTCTCGTAGAAGGTCGCCCAATGGTTCATCCGCCCGCGCAGCACATTGTGGGTCAGGTGATCGAGCGTGTGCAGGCCTACCGAACGCTGGTCGCGCGACGAGTCGGCGACGGGACGGAAATCGACGTCGTAGATTTCCTGCGCGCCGTAGCGATCCACGAGATAGAGGTTCGAGCCGCCGATACCCTCGATCGCCGGGATATTGAGCTCCATCGGGCCGACCGGTCCCTTCACCGCCGTCGCGCCGCGCGCCACCGCCTTGTCGAGCGCCTTCGCGGCGTCATGGACACGGAACGCCATGGCATTGGCGGAGGGGCCGTGTGCGGCCCGGAAATCGGCGGCCTGTCCGGTCGCATCCATGTTGAGGACGAAATTGACGTCGCCCTGCTGGTAGCGGCGGACATTCTTCGATCGGTGGTCGCCGAGATGGGTGAAGCCCATCGCTTCGAACAGCGCGGCAAGCGCGAGCGGATCGGGCCCGGTGAACTCGACGAACTCGAAACCGTCCAGACCCAGCGGATTGTGATGCGGTTCGATATGGGGATCGGTCATGGCAGCCTCGTTAGATAGTATCATAAGAAACCAATACGGGTTTGAACCGATTCGTGTCAAATGATACCAACGCCCCATGTCGGAAAAGGGCCTCATCCTCGATCGCTTCATTCCCTACCGGTTGTCGGTGACGTCGAACGTGGTGAGCGACGTGATCTCGACCGCCTATGAGGCGCTGTTCGGCCTCTCGATCCCGGAATGGCGGGTGGTCGCGGTGGTCGCCGAGCAGGACGGCATCACCCAGCAGGGCATCTGCATCGCGACCCGGATGGACAAGGTGATGGTAAGCCGGGCGACGATCGCGCTGGTCGATCGGGGGCTGATCGTCCGGGCGCCCAACCGCGCCGACCGGCGCTCGCGGCTATTGGCGCTCACCGACGCGGGGCGGCGGCTCTACGCCGATGTCGCGCCCAAGGCGATCGAGTTCGAGGAGCGCATCTTCTCGAGCTTCCCGGCCGAGGAACTCGACCGCTTCACGGCCATGCTCCGGGCGATCGAGGAAAGGGCGCTGGAGGTCGGCACTCTCTAGGCAAGGCGTAGGCCCGGCGGCATGGCCGCCGGGCCCTTTCGGCCACTCTCCTGCCGAACCCTGGTTAGAAGAAGAAGGAATAGATGATGTCGATGATCTCGCCCGTGCGGATGTCGACCAGCACTGCGTCGTCATAATAGCGGACCCAGCGATAGTCGCCATAAGCGGCTGGCAGCCGATAGGACCACGGATCCGAGATCCAGTAGCTCGAGCCGTAGAACCACGGGTCCCAGCGGTAACCGGGATACCAGCGCTGATAGCTGTAGCCCCAACGTGGCGCGACATAACGGGGCAAGCGGTAGATGCCGCGATTATGATTGCGATAGTCGCGCCAGTCGTAGCGGCGGTCGGTGCGCCAGTTGCGGTTCCAGCGATCGTTGTCGCGCCGGCCATCGCGGTCGGCCCAGCCGCGGCGGTCGCGATCGTTGCGGTCCCAGGTCCGGCCGTCGCCGCTTCCGTCGCGCCGGTCGTTGTTCCAGCGCCGGTCGCGATCGTTCGCAGCGCCGCGGTTTCCGTCCCGGGTCCAGTTCCGGCCCGTGCGATCGTCACGATTGCCCTGGTTCGCCTGGTCGTTCTGGCCGCCGCGGTTCCAGCTGCGCCGGCGATCCTCGCCCGGGGTGCTGCCGCGCGTCGCGTCGCGCTGCTGTGCGGCCTGCGTGTCGCCACCCCGGTTCCAGCTGCGTTGCGGAGCGGCGCCATTGTCGCCGCCGCGATTCCAACTGCGCTCGGCGCGCGGCGCGCGAGCCGACGCATCGGGCGTAGGGGCGGCGCGCGGGGTCATGACGGGGGCGGGACGCTCGACCGCACGATTCGCCTCGCGCGCCTGCTGTACAGCCGCCCGGCGGCTGTCGCCGTTGATCATGGCGCCGCGGTCGCGGCCGCGCTCCTGGGCTTGTGCAACTGGCGGGAGGACGATCGCCGCTCCCAGCATCAGCCCGATCATGGTCCTCGAGAGGTTACGCATCGGAAATACTCTCCACGCGGGCGGAGTGATACCGCCCTTGTCTTCTTTATGCGTTCCGTCGACTGAGCGACGGCTGAACCCGGCTGTCAGCAAGCAGAAAGAATCACGGCGTCAGTCGCCGGACCTCGAATCGAGCGCCGGCACGGCGCGGGCGGCATCGGCGGGATCGATGCCGGGCGGCGGGGCGGCGGCGATCGTCTCGCTGCCTGCCAGCACCCGACCGGCACGCCGGATCGCGCGGCGCACGCGGGGGTAAGTCCCGCAGCGGCAGATATTGGTCATCGCCGCGTCGATCTCCTCGTCGCTGGGCGCATGGTTTCTTTCAAGCAGCGCGGCCGCCGCCATGATCATGCCCGATTGGCAATAGCCGCACTGAGGAAGGTTCTCGGCGACCCAGGCCTGCTGGACGGGGTGGCCGCGGTCGCGCGACAGCGCCTCGATCGTGGTGACGAAACTACCCTCGATCGCTCCGATCGGGACCTGGCAGGATCGGACCGGCTGGCCGTCGATATGGACGGTACAGGCGCCGCATTGTCCCGCGCCGCAGCCATATTTGGTGCCGGTCAGATTGGAGGCGTCGCGCAACGCCCATAGCAGGGGGGTCGCGGGATCCATCCGGTAATGGACCGGCTGGCCGTTGACGGTGAACCTTGTCATGCCCCGTCATACCGCGAACCCGGTGGGGGTGCAGCGGAAAAAATTCCTCCTGATGCTTGAAGAATCGCGGCCGCGTTGGTAGGGGCGGCACTTCACGGCGCGGAAAGGGTTTTCGCGACGACACGCTTTTTTGCGTTGTAGCTGGAGACACCGTCGGATCGGCGGCGTGGATGGTTCGCTCCGCAATGATTGGAGAATTGGGTTTTTATGCAGATCATCGTTCGCGACAACAATGTCGATCAGGCTCTTCGCGCGCTCAAGAAGAAGCTGCAGCGCGAGGGCGTGTACCGCGAGATGAAGCTGCGCCGTCACTACGAGAAGCCGTCCGAGAAGCGCGCCCGCGAGCGCGCCGCAGCGATCCGCCGCGCCCGCAAGCTGGAGCGCAAGCGGATGGAGCGCGACGGCGTCCGGTAAGAGGTTTCGGCGTATCCGCGGCCGGGTTCCCCCGGTTGGCGGCAGTTTCATCATGACCTGAGAGAGCGACACGCCCATGTCCGAAGTAACCGCCGTCCCCCTTCGTCCGATCACGAAGGGTTCGCTGACCAAGCTCTGGCTCGGTATCGCGGCGGTGGTCGTCATCGGAATTGGGGCGGCCTATGTCGGCACCTCGAAGCAGGTGGCCATGGCGATGACTCCGGAGGAGTTCCTCGCCGCGAACAAGGGCGGCGACGTCGTCGAGACGCCCTCGGGCCTCCAATATGAAGTGCTGCGCGAAGGCAGCGGCCCCAAGGCGACGGCGAGCGACATCGTCCTCGTCGAATATGAGGGCAAGCTTGCCAATGGCGAGGTGTTCGATTCGAGCGCGCGCCATGGCGGCCCGCAGCCGATGCCGCTCCAGGGCATGATCGCGGGCTGGACCGAAGGGCTCCAGCTGATGAACGCGGGTTCCAAATATCGTTTCTGGATGAAGCCGGACCTCGGCTTCGGTCCGGTCGGCGTCCCCGGCAAGATTCCGGGCAACGCGCTGGTGATCTTCGATGTCACGGTCAAGGAAGTCCTGCCGCCGCAGGGCTTCGGCATGGGCGGCGGCGGCATGCCCCCCGGCCATGGCGGCATGTAACCGCACCGGCATCACCGAATAGGAGAGGAAGGGGTCGCAGCGATGCGGCCCCTTTCCTGTTTGGGCATGCGCGCGGACGGTACGGCCGCCCCCGGCGCCTCTCCTGCAGCCCGCCACCACGAACGTCATGCTGAACTCGTTTCGCCATCCACCGGGGACCTGGATGGACCATGGGGTCCTGTCACGCGGCCCGCACCGCTCTCCCGGTCAGCCCCCGAGGGGCGATGGATGCCGACACAGGTTCAGCTCTCGGGCGCGGGCACAAAAACCGCGCGACGATCGCTCGTCGCGCGGTTTCGTTATCGGTGAGGAAGGCTCAGCGCGTCCGTTCGGGATGCAGGCTGGTGCCGGCACGGCCGCCGCGCAGCGCGGTGAACCAGCTTAGCGGGTTCCACAGCTTGGTGGTGCCGTCGAGCGAGAAGGTGATGAACTCCGCGCGGCCGCCGATATTCTCGAACGGCACCGGCCCGTCGAGGCCGTTGCGATAGGCCGGGACGCGGCTGTCGGCCGACTGGTCGCGATTGTCGCCCATCACGAAGATATGGTCGGCCGGAATGGTGATCGCGGGATAGTCGTCGATCTCGGGCATATAGCCCAGGTCGATCGTGTCGTAGCTTCGCCCGTTGGGCAGCGTCTCGCGGAAGCGCGGCAGCGCGCAGTAGAGCTTGCCGTCGGGTCCGGTTGTCCGGAACTGGACCACGTCGGGCTGTTCGCAGGTGACGTTGGCGTCGACCGCGATCATCGCGGGAGCCTCGGGCGTGCGTTTCACCGGTACGCCGTTGAGGACCACCACGCCGCCGCGCACTTCGAGCCGGTCGCCCGGCAGGCCAATGACCCGCTTGATGAAATCGGTGTCGGCTTGCGGCGGTTTCAGGATGACGATGTCGCCCCGTTCGGGCAGCCGGCCGAACAGCCGGCCGCGGATGAATGGCAGGACGTGGAAGCTGGGCGACACATAGGACCAACCATAGGGATATTTGGTGACCACCAGCCGGTCGCCGGTGATCAGGGTCGGCATCATCGACTCGGACGGGATGTAGAAGGGCTTGGCGATGAAGCTATGGAAGCCGAGAACCGCGAGGATCAGCCAGAAGATCCCGCGCGCCTCCGCCCACCAGTCGGTCGCGGGCTTCGGGGCCTTCACCGTCGCTTCGGTCGGTGTGGCGGGAGCGTCAGTCGCGTTGTCCATATTGTCACTCGGCCGATCGCTCACGCGATCCTCTCCTCACAGCGGGCGCGCATACAGGATGACGAACGCCTGCGCCCAGGGATGATCGTCCGTCATCGTCAAATGTACGTCCACCGCGTGGCCCGGCGGCGTCAGCGCGTCAAGCCTTGCCTTGGCTCCGCCGGCCAAAACCAACGTCGGCGCACCGCTCGGCAGGTTGGCCACGCCGATGTCCTTCATGAAGACACCCACCTTGAAACCGGTGCCCACCGCCTTCGAGAAGGCCTCCTTCGCCGCGAATCGCTTGGCATAGGTGGCGGCCCGGGTGAGCACCCGGCGTTCCGCCTTCGCGCGCTCGACATCGGTGAAGACGCGGTTGACGAAGCGCTCGCCGAAGCGGTCGAGCGACCCCTGGATACGCTCGATGTTGCAGAGGTCCGAACCGATGCCGATGATCATGACGGCGTTTCCCCGTTCACCTTGCTTCGTCCATCATCTGACGCATCCGCCGGACGACCGGGGCGAGCCCGTCGAAGATCGCCTCACCGATCAGGAAATGGCCGATGTTGAGCTCGGCGATCTGGGGGATCGCCGCGATCGGCAGCACATTGTCGAAGGTAAGGCCGTGGCCGGCATGCGGCTCTATTCCGTTCTTGGCGGCGAGTGCCGCTGCATCGGCGACTCGGCGGAGCTCGACGGAACGCCCTTCGCCCTCGCTATGGGCATAGCGGCCGGTGTGGAACTCGACGACCGGTACCCCCAGCGAAACCGCCGCCTGGATCTGGCGCGGATCGGGCTCGATGAACAGGCTGACCCGGATGCCGGCGGCGCCTAGCTCCGCGATCAGCGGTTTCAGGTGATCATGCTGGCCCGCGGCGTCGAGTCCGCCCTCGGTCGTCACCTCCTCGCGCCGCTCGGGCACGATGCAGGCGGCGTGCGGCCGATGTCTGAGCGCGATCGCCAGCATTTCGCCGGTTGCCGCCATCTCGAGGTTGAGCGGTAGCGCGACCGCGCCGATCAGCTGGCCGATATCCTCGTCGATGATGTGGCGGCGATCCTCGCGCAGATGTGCGGTGATGCCGTCGGCACCAGCCTCGCTGGCGATTACCGCGGCGCGGACCGGATCGGGATGGAGGCCGCCCCGGGCGTTCCGGATGGTGGCGACATGGTCGATATTGACCCCGAGGCGAAGTCTGCTCACGCCGCGACGGCCGCGCGGCTGCCGGGCTTGGTCGCGGGGAGCGCCGCCAACTCGGGCGGCAGCGCGTCTGGCTGGTAGGTCGGAACGTCGAGTCGGATCAGCGGAAAGAAGGGGACGCCGAGGTCGGCCTTGCCGTTCGACCGGTCGACCAGCGCGGCGGCGGCGATCACCTGGCCGCCCGCTTGCTCGACCGCCTTGATCGCCTCCCGCGAGGACAGGCCTGTAGTAACGACGTCCTCCATCAGCAGGATCTTCTGGCCCGGCTCGAGCCGGAAGCCGCGGCGCAGGTGGAAGACACCGTCGGGGCGTTCGACGAACATCGCGTCGAGGCCGAGCGCGCGGCCCATTTCATGGCCGGCGATCACCCCGCCCATCGCAGGGGATACGACCGCGCCGAGCTGGATTTTCAGCTTGTCCGGAATCCTCAAGGCCAAGGCCTCGGCCAGTCGCGCCGCGCGTGCGGGGTTCATCAGGACGCGTGCGCACTGGAGATAGCGGGAACTGCGCAACCCCGAGGAAAGGATGAAATGCCCCTCCAGCAACGCTTCGGCTGCCCGAAATTCGGCGAGTACCTGTTCATCCGTCATCGTCTGGATCCCGTTTCGTGCTGCCGCTGTGCAGCATCCGCCCAGATAGAGGTATGATATATTCGCTTCAACCGCTTGCATTCGGCGCCAACCGGTGCTTGAGGCACAGGC
Source organism: Sphingomonas sp. Root720 (assembly GCF_001428605.1). Lineage (GTDB taxonomy): Bacteria > Pseudomonadota > Alphaproteobacteria > Sphingomonadales > Sphingomonadaceae > Rhizorhabdus. The sequence goes on along the minus strand of NZ_LMID01000010.1, from coordinate 311,525 downwards.
GAGCCGCGCCTATAAGGCGCTCGAATTCGTAGGGCCCGATAACAGGCAGGCGTGGAATCACCGCGCTTCACGGGGGTAAGATGAAGACGTTGAAGACAATCATGATGGCGCTTTCGCTGGCTGCCATTCCGGTGGCGGTCCAGGCTCAGGATGCCGCTCCGGCTCCTGCCGCGTCCGCCGCTGCGGCGCCGGCCGCAGAAGCGGTGCCTGCTGCGCCCGCGTTCCAGCATCGCGCGCCCGATGTCGATATCGGCCAGCCGATTCCCGGTGGCTTCAAGATCCAGCCGCAGGTGACCGAGATCGGCGAGGACGCGCAGTGGCTGCACAACAGCCTGCTGATGCCGATCATCACGATCATCTGCATCTTCGTCCTGATCCTCCTGGCCTATGCGATGATTCGCTTCCGCGCCAAGGCGAACCCGGTCCCGTCGAAGACCTCGCACAATACCCTGATCGAGATCGTCTGGACGCTGGTCCCGGTCCTGATCCTGCTGGTGATCGCGGTTCCGTCGATCCGGCTGCTCGCGCATCAATATGCGCAGCCCAAGCCGGATCTGACGATCAAGGTGATCGGCAACCAGTGGTACTGGACCTATCAATATCCGGATAACGGCGATTTCGAGCTGGTCTCGAACATGCTGCCCGAAGCCGAGGCGAAGAAACGCGGCGAGCCCCGCCTGCTGGGCGTCGACGAGCGTGTGGTCGTCCCGGTCGACGCGGTGGTCAAGGTCATCGTCACCTCGAACGACGTCATCCACAGCTGGGCGGTCCCCGCCTTCTGGACCAAGATGGACGCCGTTCCCGGCCGCCTGAACGAAACCTGGTTCAAGGCCGAGCGCGAAGGCCTCTATTACGGCCAGTGCTCGGAACTGTGCGGCGCGCGCCACGGCTTCATGCCGATCGCCGTGGAGGTCGTCTCGAAAGACAAGTTCGCCGAGTGGGTCCATTCGAAGGGCGGTAAGATGCCGGGCGAGGCAGCGCCAGCCGCCGCTGCCCCGGCGCCCGCGGCCGCGACGCCTGCTCCGGCGACCGACGCCGCGGTGCCCGGCACCGCCGCGCCGGCCGCGCCCGTCACGTCCCAGCCTGCGACCGCGCAGAACTAAGGTCCGATATCATGAGCGACACCACCGCAACCCCTTCGCACTTCCAGGCGCATGAGGATCACGGCCATCATGACGCCGACCACAAGCCTGCGTTCTTCCAGCGCTGGTTCATGTCCACCAACCACAAGGACATCGGCACCCTCTATCTGATCTTCGCGATCATCGCCGGCATCATCGGCGGCGGAATCTCGGGTCTGATGCGGGCCGAACTCGCCGAACCGGGCATCCAGTATCTGAGCACCTGGACGCAGCTGATGGGCGGCGCGCCGGACTTCGATACCGCGCTGCACATGTGGAACGTGCTGATCACCGCGCATGGCCTGATCATGGTGTTCTTCATGGTCATGCCCGCGATCATCGGCGGTTTCGGCAACTGGTTCGTCCCGATCATGATCGGCGCGCCGGACATGGCCTTTCCGCGGATGAACAACATCAGCTTCTGGCTGCTCATCCCGGCTTTCGCGCTGTTGCTCGGCTCGTCCTTCTTCTCGGGCGGCACCGGCCATGGCGCCGGCACCGGCTGGACCGTCTATGCCCCGCTGTCGACCAGCGGCTCGGCGGGTCCCTCGGTCGACATGGCCATCCTGTCGCTCCACCTCGCGGGTGCCTCGTCGATCCTCGGCGCGGTCAACTTCATCACCACCATCTTCAACATGCGCGCGCCGGGAATGACCCTGCACAAGATGCCGCTGTTCGTATGGTCGGTCCTCGTCACCGCCTTCCTGCTGCTGCTGGCGCTGCCGGTTCTCGCCGCGGCGATCACCATGCTGCTCACCGACCGCAACTTCGGCACGACCTTCTATGACGCGTCGGGCGGCGGCGATCCGGTGCTCTACCAGCATCTGTTCTGGTTCTTCGGCCACCCCGAAGTGTACATCATGATCCTGCCGGGCTTCGGCATCATCAGCCAGATCGTCTCGACCTTCTCGAAGAAGCCGGTGTTCGGTTATCTCGGCATGGCCTACGCGATGGTTGCGATCGGCGTCGTCGGCTTCGTCGTGTGGGCGCACCACATGTTCACCACCGGCCTGTCGGTCGACACCAAGATGTACTTCACCGCCGCGACGATGGTCATCGCGGTCCCCACCGGCATCAAGATCTTCTCCTGGATCGCGACGATGTGGGGCGGCTCGATGTCCTTCAAGACGCCGATGCTCTGGGCGATCGGCTTCATCTTCCTGTTCACGGTCGGCGGCGTCACGGGCGTCGTGCTCGCGAACGGCGGCGTCGACAACTATATGCACGACACCTATTATGTGGTCGCGCACTTCCACTATGTGCTTTCGCTCGGGGCCGTCTTCTCGCTGTTCGCGGCCTTCTACTACTGGTTCGGCAAGATGACCGGCCGGATGTACAACGAGTTCCTGGGCCAGGTGCACTTCTGGCTGTTCTTCATCGGCGTGAACGTGCTGTTCTTCCCGATGCACTTCCTCGGCCTCGACGGCATGCCGCGCCGTATCCCGGACTATCCGGATGCCTTCCAGAAGTGGAACTCGCTGGCTACCCACGGCTATGAGATCATGGCCTTCTCGATGATCTTCTTCTTCATCAACGTCTTCTGGTCGATGTTCGCCGGCAAGAAGGCCGAAGGCAATTATTGGGGTGAGGGCGCCACGACGCTCGAGTGGACGTTGTCCAGCCCGCCGCCGTACCACCAGTTCGAACAGCTGCCGCACATCGGTGACGATCACAGCCACTGATCGACGCTAACACCATGAAATGGGCCGCCGCTTCGACGACCACGTCCGAGCGGCGGTTTCATTAGGAACGTGAATTTATTGTCATGGCGAGTCAGGCTTACCCCGCTGCAACGACCGTCGCGGCCGACTGGCGCGATTTCCTTGCGCTGACCAAGCCGCGCGTGATGACCCTGGTGGTCTTCACGGGATTGTGCGGCCTGTTGGCAGCGCCGGAGTCCATCCACCCGGTGCTCGGCTTTACCGCCGTATTGTGCATCGCGCTCGGCGCGGGCGCGGCCGGCGCGCTCAACCAATGGTATGAAGCCGATATCGACGCGATGATGGCGCGGACGGCGAATCGTCCGTTGCCGGCCGGCCGGATGGACCGGCAGTCGGCGCTCCATTTCGGCGTCGGCCTCGGCGCCTTCTCGGTGCTGCTGATGGGGCTCGCGCTCAACGTCCTCGCGGCGGCTATCCTCGCCGTGTCGATCCTGTTCTACGTGCTCGTCTACACGGTCTGGCTGAAGCGCCGGACGCCGCAGAACATCGTGATCGGCGGAGCCGCCGGCGCCTTTCCAGCGTTGATCGGCTGGGCCGCGGCGACCGGGCGGGTCGAAACCCTCCCCGTCCTGCTGTTCGCGCTCGTCTTCCTGTGGACCCCCCCGCATTTCTGGGCGCTCGCGCTGTTCATCAATGCGGATTATGCCCGGGCGGGCGTGCCGATGCTGCCGGCGGTCGCCGGCCAGCGCACCACCCGCATTCAGATCCTGCTCTACACGCTGCCGATGGTCGTCGCCGCGGTGGCGCCCTGGGCGATGGGGCTGACGGGCGCGCTCTACGGTATCGGCGCCAGCATATTGTCCGCCGTCTTCCTGTTGCTGGCGGTCCAGGTCGCCTTCAGCCGGGAGACCGAACCGGCGAAGATGAAACGCGAACGCCGGCTTTTCGGCTTCTCGATCCTCTATCTCTTCCTCATGTTCGGCCTCGTCGTGGCCGACAAGGTGCTGCTATGAACTATACGCCCGAAGAACAGGACGCGATCCGGCGGCGGCAGAAGTCGCGGGCGCTCGTGACCGCGCTGATCCTCGGCGCCTTCGTCGTCCTGTTCTACGCGATCTCGATCGCGAAGATGCTATGAGCCACGCGCTTCCTCCTCGGCAGGATCGCAATCTGCGGGTCGGCATGGTCGCCATCGCGATCGCCTTCGCGATGCTCGGCCTCGGCTATGCAGCGGTGCCGCTATATCGGATGTTCTGCCAGGCGACCGGCTTCGGCGGCACGACGATGCGCAGCGAAACCGGCCTCGCGCCCGGCGCGGTCATCGGCAAGCTGATCAACGTCCGCTTCGACGCGAATGTCTCGCCCACGCTGCCCTGGCGCTTCGCCCCCGAGAAGAACATCGCCCGCATCGCGATCGGCGCGCGCAACATGGCCTTCTTCACGGCGACCAATCTCAGCGACCACCCCATCACCGGCACGGCGAGCTTCAACGTCACGCCCGAACTGGCCGGCGCCTATTTCACCAAGATCCAGTGCTTCTGCTTCACCAGCCAGACACTGAAGCCCGGCGAGACGATTCGCATGCCGGTTGTCTATTATGTCGATCCCGCGATCCTGAAGGATAAGGAAGCGGGCAAGTTCAACGAAATCACCCTGTCCTACACCTTCTTCCCGGACAAATCCGCTGTGGATTCCGATCGGGCGGGCGGTTAAGGGACTTCCATCAGACCATCAGGGGCACGGAAAATGGCCGGAGCTAAGAGCCACGATTATCACATCCTACCGCCGAGCATCTGGCCGTTCATCGGCTCGATGTCGGCGCTGGTGATGGCATCGGGCGCCATCATGTGGATGCATAAGGCGGCCTTTGGCGGCTATGTCTTCTTCGCCGGCGTCATCGGCGTGCTGTTCACCATGTTCTCCTGGTGGTCGGACGTCATCCGCGAGGCGCATGCCGGCGATCACACCCCGGTCGTGCAGCTTCACCTGCGCTACGGCATGATCCTCTTCATCGCCTCCGAGGTGATGTTCTTCGTCGGCTGGTTCTGGGCCTGGTTTGACTTCTCGCTCTTCCCGGTCGCGCTCGAGTTGAAGGACGGTGCGACCTCGATCATCGAGGGGCCGAACAGCATCACCCATGCCGCCGGCGTTTGGCCGCCCAAGGGCCTGGAAGTCATCGACGCTTTCCACTTCCCGCTGCTCAACACGCTGATCCTGCTTTGCTCGGGCACGACCGTTACCTGGGCGCACCACGCCCTGCTGCACGGCGATCGCGAGGGGCTGAAGAAGGGCCTGTGGCTGACGATCATCCTCGGCGCGATCTTCAGCTGCGTGCAAGCCTATGAATATATCCATGCGCCCTTCCCCTTTAAGGGCATCAACTATGGCGCCGCCTTCTTCATGGCGACCGGCTTCCATGGTTTCCACGTCCTTATCGGCACGATCTTCCTGAGCGTTTGCCTTGTGCGTGCCTATAAGGGCGACTTCACCCCGCAGCAGCATTTCGGTTTCGAAGCCGCCGCGTGGTACTGGCACTTCGTCGACGTCGTCTGGCTGTTCCTGTTCATCGTCGTCTATGTCTGGGGTGGCTGGGGCGCTCCGGTCCACGGCTGACGCCGGGACGGCAAGGACCATGAAAGGGCGTGGCGGCGGGGGGACCTGCTGCCGCGCCTTTTCTTTTTGACCGGGAAGGATCGCCGATGCCCGAACCGTCCACGCCACCGCCACCGGCTCCGGTCGAGGCCGCGCTGCGCGGCCTTTGTCCGCGCTGCGGGACACCGGGCCTGTTCGCGAGCTTCCTGCGCTTTGCCGATCGCTGCTCGGGCTGCGGGCTCGACTATCGGTCCTTCAACGTCGGCGACGGCGCTGCCGCCTTCCTGATCCTGATCGTCGGTGGCGTCGTCAGCCTGCTCGCGATCCTCGTCGAACTGAAATGGTCGCCGCCGCTCGTCGTGCATCTGCTGCTGTGGCTGCCGCTGACGATCCTGCTGACCGTCCTGCTGCTTCGCCTCGCCAAGGGGCTGCTCCTCGTGCTGGAATACCGGAATGCCGCGCGCGAGGGCCGGATCGCGAGGCCCGATTGATGCGACGGATACCCGTGTTGGCGACGCTGGTCGTCGCGCTGGCGGTGGCGGCGATGGTGGCGCTCGGCTTCTGGCAGATCCGCCGCGCGCATTGGAAGGATGCGCTGCTCGCCAGCTATCGCGCATCGCGCACCGCCGGCGATCTCTACGGGGTGCCAGCCGGTGCCGATCCGGATGCGATCGCTTTCCGCCATGCCCATGTCCTGTGCCGGATCACGACGGGGCCGACCGTGCTGGGGGGCGTCGATGCGTCGGGGCGCACAGGCTTCCGCAACATCGTCGGCTGCGCGCTGATCGACGGGCGGGTGATCATGGCCGATCTCGGCTGGAAAGCGATCGACGCCCGTCCGCCGCTTCCCGCCGTCGGGCAGCGGATCGAGGGCCGGGGGCTGCTGATTCCCGACGAGGTGCTGGCGCGCCGGGTGCTGGGCGAAACGGCGGCGGCGATGCCCCTGCTGCTGGTGCTCGACGGCGGCGTGGCGGGCCTGTCGCCGAGCGTGCCGCCATCGATCGAAACGATCCCCAACAACCATATCAGCTATGCTGTGCAGTGGTTCCTGTTCGCGGGCGTGGCGCTGATCATCTACCTGCTGGCGCTCTACCGCCGCTCGTCGGCCAAGGCGGGCTGATCGCGCCGTGGCGCCGCCCGCCGGTACCACGCTGCTGCTCGTCATCCCCGCGCCGCTCCACGAATCGGATGGCCGCCTCTGGCTCGACGCCCAGGCCTGCAATGGGCTGCGGCTGTGGCTCGACCATTTCGACCGGGTGATTCTGTGCGCACCGCTCGCTGGGCACGGGCCAGTCCCGGCGGACATGGTCGAGATCTTCGCCAGCCTGCCTGCCGACCGGCTGGAGGTCCACCCGCTGCCCGTCGCCTTCACGCCGCTGCGCTTCGTCCGGAACTTCCGGGCGGTGCGGCGCCGGCTGCTCGCCCAGATCGCGCGCGCTACGCATTGCCAGTTCGCCATCGGCGGAAGCTGGGGGGACTGGGGGGCGCTGGCGACGATCCTCGCGACGCGGCGCCGCCGCAAGGTCGCCGTCTGGACCGACCGGGTCGAATCGGAGGTCATGCGCTTCCAGGCGCGGGGATATCGTGGCGTGCGCCGGCTCTACCGGCGGTTCAACGCCTGGTTGGCGGAGCGGCTCGAGCGGTTCGTGATAGGGCACGCCGCGATTGGGCTGTTCCACGGCATGGACAGCTACCGGGCCTATGCCCGGTTCAGTCGCGGCCCGCATCTGGTGCACAACATTCATCTCGGTGCAGAACATCGCATTGTGCCTGCGGCACTGGAGGCGAAAGTGGCGCGCCGGGGCCAGCCGATGCGCATCGTCTATGCGGGCCGGGTCCATCCCGACAAGGGCCCCGAGGACTGGATCGAGGCGCTGGCGCGGCTGGGCGACGGCGCAGCGGTCCGGGCGACCTGGTACGGCGACGGGCCGCTGCTCGACGCCGCCCGCCGCATCGTGTCGGAACGTGGGCTTGGCGATCGCATTGCCTTTCCCGGCCGGGTCAGCGATCGCACCGCGCTGCTCGCGGCGCTGGCCGAAGCCGACATTTTCCTGTTCTGCCACAAGACGCCCGAGTCGGCGCGCTGCCTGATCGAGGCGCTGCTTTCGGGTACGCCGATCGTCGGCTATGCCAGCCCCTATGCCGAGGACCTGATCGCGACGCATGGCGGCGGCTTGCTGACCGGCCATGATCCCGCCGCGCTGGCGGCCACGGTTTCGGCCTTGGCGGGCGACCGCGATCGCCTGGCCGACCTAGCGCGCCGGGCAGCGGCGGACGGCCGTCCGATGACCGACAGCGCGGTCTTCGCGCACCGAGCGGAGCTGATCAAACGGCTTAGCTAGGGCCCCGGACGATCCGGTCGCGCTGGTCGGCGCGTCCACAGGACAGGACGAAGGGCTCGTCGCCCTGGGCGGCCTGGAAGGTGGATTTCGAGTCCCAGCCGCGCCAGCCGACCGCGAGCAGCGACTGGATCACCGCGCCGCCCAGCGTCTCGCCGGGGCCGAGGATGATCAGGCTGTCGGGCGCGAACTCGCGCACCGCCACGCGGACCGCGGTGGTGAAGTCGTAGGTGCGGGTGACCTGATGGCCGAAGGTGTAGTCCCATAGCGCATCGAGATCGGTGGCATATGGGCGCCAGACGTGGCCGCGCCCGTCGATCAGCGGGGCGACCGGCGAGCGAAACCAGCCGACCGGCAGGCTGCGGCGCGCTTGCTCCGCGATCGCGGCGAGGAGCGGGGTGTGGAAGGCCGCATGGTTCTGGAGCCGGATCGGGAAGCTGCCCGGCCCCGACGGAAGCTGTCCGGCCAAGCTCTTCAGCGCCGCGTCGCTGCCGGCAAACACCATCATTCCGCCGAGTTCGATCGAGACGTAAAGGTCGGGAATCGCATCGACCAGTGCCAGGAACCGCTCGCGCCGCCCCGGGATCGGCCGCCAATCCTCGTCGAGCAGGCTATGGACGATCTGGCCGCCGACGCCTTCCGCGTGCATCCGGCCACCCATGGCGTTGACGACCTCGAAGCCATGGTCCGCGTCGAGCGCGCCACCGCAGGCGAGCGCGGTATACCAGCCCATCGAATTGCCGGTGACGGCGACGATGTCGAAGCGGTCGCGGTCGATGGCGAGGAAGTCGGCATAGGAGCAGGCGAAGATCAGGCCCGACGCATTGTCGCCCCGACCGTGGATCGCGGCCGAATAGGAAGACGCACCGTCGAGCTCGGACAGGGTCGGCTGCCCGAGCTGGGTACGGCGTCGGTCGAAGCCTTCGAGCAAAGCGGCCTGCGCGCCATGGAAACGACGCAGATAGCCGAGCTCGCCCTTGTTGTAGGTCCCCCGCCCGGGACAGATGACGACCGCCCTCGCCTTAGCCACGGACCGCCTCCAGCGCGGCGGCGAGGATCGAATCGCGGCTCGGCATGGTCAGCGTCGCCGCGCGTGCGAGCGGTATGAAGCTGTCCTCTGCGGCGATCCGGCTGGCCTTCAACTGCGGCGCCTTCTCCGCGAACATCGCCATCAGGGCTTCGCTCTGCGAGCCGGTAATGCGGCATTCGTCGACGATCAGCACGCGGCGGGCCTCGCCCACCGCCGCGAGGATCGTCTCCGGATCGAGCGGCGCCAGCCAGCGCAGGTCGATGACCCTCGCGTCGACGCCGTGCTCGTCGGCGAGCAGCTTCTGCGCCTGGCGCGAGAGATAATAGCCATTGGCATAGCTGATTATGGCAAGATCGGTGCCGTCTCCATGGCGGCCGACCTGGCCGAGACCGATCGGGGCGCCGCTGCCGGGCGCCTCGTAGATGCTGGTCCACAGCGCGTCGCCCTCGGCATGGAGATCGCGGGTCATGTAGAGCGCGATCGGCTCGACGAAGATCACCACCCGCCGTTCCTCGATCGCGAGGCGCACGCATTCGCGCAGCATCGCCACCGCATCGCGCCCGTTGGACGGGCAGGCGACCACCAGGCCGGGGATATCGCGGAAGACGGCGAGGCTGTTGTCGTTGTGGAAATGTCCGCCAAAGCCCTTCTGATAGCCGAGCCCGGCGATCCGTACGATCATCGGATTGGCAAATTGCCCGTCGGAGAAGAAGGACAGGGTCGCCGCCTCGCCGCGCAGCTGGTCCTCGGCATTGTGAACATAGGCGAGGAACTGGATCTCGGTGATTGCCAGCATGTCGTTATGGCCGAAGCCTATGCCGAGTCCCAATATGCTCTGTTCGTCGAGCAGGGTGTTGATCACCCGGGCAGGACCGAAGCGCTGGTGCAGCTTGGCGGTGACATTGTAGACGCCGCCCTTAGGCCCGACATCCTCGCCCGCGACTACGATCTGCGGCCATATCAGCATCAGGTCGGCGAGCGTCCAGCTCAGCAGCCGCGCCATATGCTGCGGCTTGTTCATTTGCGCCGCATCGCCGGCGAAGGTCTCTGCGCGCTTTTCGGGGGATGGCAGGTTGGTTGCGGCGATGGTGCGGTGCGGCGGCAGCAGGGTCGCCATCACCTGCGCCGATGTGGTCAGCTTGGGGCGCCGGATCGCCTCCTCGGCGGCGCGCGTCACCGTCTCCTCCACCTCCTCGTACAGGGCGAGGATCTGGTCCGGGCGCAGGATGCCGAGGTCGGCCAGCAGCGCTGCCCCGTGCAGCAGCGGATCGCGGGCATCGATCTGGGCGATCTCGGTGCGCGACAGATAGGTCGACTGGACGTCCGATCCGGCATGGCCGTAGAGCCGGGTGCAGCCCATGTGCAGGAATACCGGTTTGCGTTCGTGCCGGGCGATGTCCACCGCCTTGCGCGCGGTGCGCAGCGCGTCGAGCAGGTCGAGCCCGTCGCAAGCGAGATAGGCGAGGGCGGGGCGGTGGCGGAAGGAGGCGGCGATCCAGCCCGATGGCGTGCGCGTCGAGATGCCGATGCCGTTGTCCTCGCAGGCGAAGACGATCGGCATCGGGATGCCCTGATAGGCGGCCCAGCCCGCGGTGTTGATCGCGCCCTGCGCGGTCGAGTGGTTCGCCGAGGCGTCGCCGAAGCTGCACAGCACGATCGATTCGGGATCGAGCGGACGGTCCTCCAGCCCGATCTTCGCGGCGATGCCGATGCTGAAGGCGGTGCCCACCGCCTTGGGCAGGTGCGATGCGATCGTGCTGGTCTGCGGCGGAATGTTGAGCGCCTTGGAGCCGAGCACCTTATGCCGGCCGCCCGAGATCGGATCCTCCGCAGACGCGACGAAGCTCAGGAGCATGTCCCAGACCGGAGTCTGGCCGGGAAGCTGCTTCGACCTTTGGATCTGGAAAGCCGCGTCGCGATAGTGGAGGAAGGCCATGTCGCCGGCTCGCGTCGCGGCGGCGATCGCGGCGTTGCCCTCGTGGCCCGAGCTGCCGATCGTGTAGAAACCCTCGCCGCGCGCCTGGAGCTTGCGCGAGACCCGGTCGAGCTGGCGGCTGGTGATCTGCGAATGGAACAGGTCGACCAGTGCCGGCGCCGATATGCCCGCATCGTCGAGGCCCAGCCGCGACCGGCGCGCGGGCAACGCACCCGATCGAAGCGCGGCGCGGAAATTCTCGTGGATCGTTTCAGCGGGGTCCATGGCGGGAGTCCCATGCTGCCGACACGGTCAGGGTCGACACCCGGGGGGCGTCATGCTGGCTCATTCAGGCCTTCCCTCTCTGCGGCCCTGGCGCGCGGCACCGCGCCGGTGGATGGGCCTGATCTTACACTGGCGTCTTCATGGCACAAATATCGACGGCAGGCGAAGCCCGACGATCGCCGCCGCCGGGATCACTCTTCCCTCAAGGCTCTTTGCCGCTTTCGCAAAGGACGCTAGATCGGGCGGGTTCCCATATGATTGAAGAGGTGCATGGCTATGTCGAGCCTGGAAAATGTGGTGGCGGCCGACCCCGCCTTCCTTGCCGCCCTCTTCGAACGTCGTCCGATCGATCCGGCGTGAGGCGCTGGTTGCGCGGTGCCGAGACGGCCTTCGCACTCGCCCTGGCGTGGCTCCTGATCTTTGTCATACCCCTTCGCTTCACGCTTGCCAGGCTCGGGTCCAGCGCCTGCGGCGACCGGCCGCGTGCGGCGCCATCGGATCAGGCCCAGCTGATCGGCCGGAGTATCGCCGCGCGGGTGGCCTGGCTGTCCCGCCGGCTTCCCCTCGACGTCATGTGTTTGCAGCGGGCGCTTGCCGCCCTGCTGATGCTGCGGCGGCGCGGGATCCGGACGGTCATAAGGTTCGGCGTGCGCCGGCTGGATGATAGCATCGGTGCCCATGCGTGGCTGATGCTGGGCGACGTTGTCCTGCTGGGTGAAGAGGAGGCTGCCGGTTTCGTGCCGATCGCGGATCTCGGCGAGGGTTTCGTCTCGCGGCACGGCGCCTGATCGACGGTGGGGGCTCGTTCCCTCATCGTCTCCTGTGTGGGATGGAAGCCCTCGCCGCCGGCGCCGTTATCGACGAATCACCCTCAGACACGGTCATCGGATGGCGAGCGCACGCGAGGCTTGATATGGATCGCAACCGGTAGCGAGAGGAAGGGATCCGTTTTCCTCGCAGGGGGTTAGTTGCGACATGTTCGGTTTCTTCGCCTTGCTCGTGCAGGGCATCATCTACTTCGCACTGATGGGAACCGTGTTCCGGGCGCGGCACAGCGTCGGACTCGGCGTCTTCTTCTGCCTGCTCGGAACGATGCATTTCCTCGAGACCTACCTGGCGGCGACATTCTTCATCGAGCTGCCCTTCGGTCTGATTTCTCCTGGTTCGACGGTGATGTTCACCGGCAAGCTGGCGGTCTTCCTACTCCTCTACATCAAGGAGGACGCCGAGGCGATGCGGCAGCCCATCTACGGACTGCTGTCCGGCAACGTCCTGATGATCGCGCTGGGCCTGATCCTGCGCCTGTCGAGCAGTCCCGCCAACCTGCCCGGCTACAATCCGGACCTCGGATTCATCGATCAGATGGGGCTGCTGATGGTTTGGGGCACGGTGGTGCTCTACATCGATCTGATCGCGATGATCATCCTCTACGAAAGGCTGGGCAAGCACGTCCGCAATACCTTCCTGTTGATCTTCATCAGCCTGGCGCTCGTCCTCAGCTTCGACCAGGCGGCGTTCTGGGCCGGACTCCACATTCTCACCGGGGTGCCCGCGACCGCCTTCTATGGCGGCTGGATCGCCAAGATCGGGGCGGCGGTCTTCTTCGCGGCGGCCCTGGCTTTCTACCTGCGCTTCGTCGAGCGTTCGACGTTGCCGGTGCGGGCGCGCGGCGCGGTCGACGTGTTCGACCGGCTGACCTATCGGCATCGCTATGAGATTCTCGTCGAACAGGTTGGCAAGGATGCCCTGACCGGGCTGCAGGATCGGGGCGCGTTCGACGGCCAGGGGCCCGCCATGCTGCAAGCCGCGGCGCGATTCGATCGCCCGATCAGCCTGCTGATGATCGACATCGATCATTTCAAGGCGATCAACGACAGCCATGGCCATGTCGTCGGCGACGGGGTGATTCGCGACGTTGCTGGAATGATCGCCGCGGAGAAACGCGAGGGCGACCAGGTCTTCCGCTATGGCGGCGAGGAATTCGCGCTGCTGGGAACCGAGACGCCCGACGGTGCGATGGCGCTGGCGGAGAGAATCCGCACCAGGGTGGCCGCTTCGGAAATATCCGACCTGGGCCATGCGGTGACGATCAGCATCGGTATGGCAACCTTCCCGGCACGGTCGATCAGCTTCAGGAACCTGCTGATCCGGGCGGACGCCGCGCTCTATGCAGCCAAGATCGGCGGCAGGAACCGGGTCGCGGTCGCGTCCGGCGGAGAGGGCCGACCGGATTCGGAGAAGGGTCCGGCTGCCGAAATCGTCCGGCCGTCGGTCTGATCCAGCGGGGTGCTTTCCGGGCGGGCGGCTCGTGCCCGGGAAAGAAAGTGGCGGAGAGGGTGGGATTCGAACCCACGGTACCCTTGCGGGCACAACGGTTTTCGAGACCGCCCCGATCGACCACTCCGGCACCTCTCCGCGAGATGGAACGAACGGCTGTGGAACCGCTCGTCAGGTCGATAGGGGCGGGGCATTAGCGGACGGATTCGCGTTTGCCAAGCGCCGGCTTGCAAGTGACCGTGACTTCCCTACATTAGCGCTGTGATTGAGAAGAGCGTTTCCATTCCGGCGGCGGCCGGCGCCCTGCACCAGGGAATCATCTCGCCAAGCGTCTCCCATGCGCGTTTCGCGATCGGCGATGTCGTGCGGCACCGTCTGTTCGAGTTTCGCGGTGTCGTGTTCGACGTCGATCCGGTCTTCGCCAACAGCGAGGAATGGTATCAGGCGATTCCCTTGGACATGCGTCCGGCGAAGGAGCAGCCCTTCTACCACCTGTTCGCCGAGAACAGCGACAGCAGCTACATCGCCTATGTCAGCCAGCAGAATCTGGTGCACGACGAAAGCGACGAACTGGTCGACCATCCGGCGATCTCCGGCCTGTTCGACAGCTTTGTCGACGGCCGCTACCGGTTGCGCCGCGAGCACCGCCAATAAGCCGACGGGCGATTCGCCGGCCGTCGGTTTCGGCCCGGGTCCGATTTGCTTCGTGGCCGATATTTTCGGCCGAAAGCCAGGTCCATAAAGGTTGACTTTCCGGCGTCGTGCCTTTAGCGAGCCGCTTTCCCGCGTGGGGCTGACGGCCACGAGCCGTTGCGTTTGCGCTAACAGTTTGAAGAAGTGATGAGGGCCATGTTCGCTATCGTGCGCACGGGCGGCAAGCAGTATCGCGTTGCCGCGGGAGACAAGATCGTCGTTGAAAAGCTTCCGGGTGAGGCTGGTTCGACCGTGTCGCTGGGCGACGTCCTGCTGGCCGGCGAAGGCGCCGACCTGAAGGATGTGGCGGGCCTCACCGTCTCGGCCGAGATCGTCGCACAGGCGAAGGGCGAGAAGGTCATCGTCTTCAAGAAGCGCCGTCGTCACAATTATCGTCGCCGGAACGGCCATCGCCAGCAGCACACGATCCTCAAGATCCTGTCGATCGGCGGCGAAACCAAGGCGAAGAAGGCTCCGGCCAAGGCCAAGGCGGACGCGCCTGCGGCTGCCGAAGCCTGATCGAAGAGCCAACGGAGTAGTTTGAGATGGCACATAAGAAAGCAGGCGGCTCTTCGCGCAATGGTCGTGATTCGGCTGGCCGTCGCCTCGGCGTGAAGAAGTTCGGTGGCGAAGTCGTCATCGGCGGCAACATCATCATTCGCCAGCGCGGCACCAAGGTTTATCCGGGCCGCAATGTCGGCATCGGCAAGGACCACACGCTGTTCGCGCTGACCGAAGGTCGGGTCGCCTTCCATAGCGGCAAGCTCGGCCGCAAATATGTCAGCGTCGACGCGCTGGCCGAAGCCGCCGAGTAACATCGGGCGAGCCCATATCCGGGTCGCCCAGAGGGCGACCCGATGGTCCGGCAAGCCGGACCGATGAGGGAGAGGGTCGCAACCTCTCCCTTTTTCGTGTCTCCCTCAGAAAATTGTCGCTGCCCTGTAACCTTTTCAGTTCACAGGCGTTTCCGGGGCGGCGGAGAGGGAGATATCTGCATGTTCGCTCGCACCCAGCGGCTTTTGTTACGCCCGGGCTGGAAGGAAGACGCGTCCGCGCTTGCGGCCGCGATCGGTGATTTCTCGGTGGTCGGCAAGCTCGCCCGCGCGCCCTGGCCCTATGGCCAGGAAGACGCCGAAGCCTTCCTTGCCGCGGACCACGGCCGGCTGCCCAATTTCCTGATGTTCGCCCGTACCCATGGCGCCCCGCGCCTGGTCGGCGGGATCGGCCTGTCCGAATGCGACGGCGGCGTCGAACTCGGCTACTGGATCGCCCGGCCCTATTGGGGCCTGGGCTTCGCGACCGAGGCCGGCCGCGCGGTGGTCGACATCGCCGACCGTGGGCTGCGGCTGCCGCGGTTGATCGCCGGGCATTTCGCCGACAACCCATCCTCGGCGCGCGTGCTCCAGAAGCTAGGTTTCACGGCCACCGGCACGACCAGTACCCGGTCTTGCCGGGCACGCCGCTCGGTTGAAAGCTGCGTCGACTATGTTCGCACGGCTTTCGCGCGAGGCCGTGCCGTGGCGCCGCCGCGGATCGGCTACGATCGCGAGGATGCGATCGCGGCCTGACACGGCGGCGCGAGGCGTGCTGCCGACCGGCCTTTGCGGCCGCGACAAGTGCGGCTACTATCGAACACAGAAAAATCTGCGCGGTGCAACATCTTGGCGATGCTATGCGCCGCGCCGAACGGGTCGGGGACGGGTCGCCGCGCTGTCGCGTCGGCTCCAGGGCCGGCCGCTCAGGTCAGGGCCTTCAGATGCCGCATACACGTTCGCGCCTTTCGACCGAGGAGATGCGCCGCCTCGCGCTCGAGGCGGCGCGCAGCATCCTCATCGACGAAGGTCCGCAGGCCGTCACTCTGATGGCGGTCGCCAAACGGATCAGCCGCACCCATGCCAATGTGCTTCACCATTTCGGCTCGGCCGGCGAACTGCGCCGTGCGATGGCGGAAATGATGGTCGGCCGGGTAGCGGCCGAAATCGGCGCGGAAGTCGTCCGCGTCCGCCAGATCGAGGGCGACCTGCGCGAGATCGTCGACATCACCTTCGATGCCTTCGAGAAGCAGGGCATGGCGGCGCTCATGTCGTGGATGATCCTGTCGGGCGAGCATGAAGGCCTCGCCCCGGTCCTCGATGCGGTCCACAATCTGGTCGAGGAACTTGGCGAATATCGCGGTGCGCCGCTGCGCCAGATCACCCAGATTCTCGTGCTGACCGCCTTGGGCGAAGGAATGATCGGCGGGCAGATTGCCGAAGCGCTCGAAGTCCCCCGCGAGACGGCGCGCGCCACCCTGGCGCACCAGCTCCGGATCATGCGCGGCTGGTAGCCGCCCGATCCTTCGGACGTCGTTTCCGCGAAAGCGCGAATGGAGGTCCCGGCCTTCTCCGGATGAAGCCTCGAAAAAGGGGGGGAGGGTTCTTTTCGCCGCCATTTCGTATAAAGGCGCGCGATGCATTTTCTCGATCAGGCCAAGATTTTCATACGCTCGGGCGCGGGCGGGCCGGGAGCCGTCAGCTTCCGGCGGGAGAAGTTCATCGAATATGGCGGCCCCGACGGCGGTCACGGCGGCAAGGGCGGCGACATCATCTTCGAGGCGGTGGCCGGCCTGAACACGCTGATCGACTTTCGCTACACCCAGCATTTCAAGGCGCAGCGCGGCCATGGCGGCTCGGGCTCCAACCGCACCGGCGGCGGCGGCGACGATCTCGTCATCAAGGTTCCCGTCGGCACCCAGATCCTGTCCGAAGACAAGGAGACGGTGCTGGCCGACTTCACCGTCCCGGGTCAGCGGCAGGTGTTCCTGCGGGGTGGCGACGGCGGACGCGGCAATGCCAGCTACAAGACCTCGACCAACCGCGCCCCGCGCCAGCACGGCACCGGCTGGCCGGCCGAGGAGATGTGGGTCTGGCTGCGGCTGAAGCTGCTCGCCGATTGCGGCCTCGTGGGATTGCCCAACGCCGGCAAGTCGACCTTCATCAACGCCGTCTCCAACGCCAAGGCGAAGGTCGGGGACTATCCCTTCACGACGGTCCGGCCGCAACTCGGTGTGGCGAGTCACAAGGGCCGCGAGTTCGTCGTTGCCGACATCCCCGGCCTGATCGAGGGCGCAGCCGAAGGCGCCGGCATCGGCGACCGCTTCCTGGGCCATATCGAACGGTGCCGTGTGCTGCTGCACCTGGTCGATGCCAGCGGCGACGATCCTGTCGGTGCGTTCGAGATCGTCCAGGGCGAGCTCGACGCCTATGGAGCGGGGCTGGCCGACAAGCCGCAGGTGCTGGCGCTCAACAAGATCGACGCGGTCGACGCCAAGACCCTCGACAAGCTGGCAAAGAAGCTGGCGAAGGTCAGCGGCGTCGAGGTCATGCGCCTGTCTGGGGCGAGCGGCGAGGGGCTCGAGCCGGTCCTCGACCGGATGATCGAGATATTGGGGCCGGTGCCCAAGCCCACCGCCGCCAGCGGAAATGACGAGCCATGGTCGCCGATCTGACGCCGGCCGCGTCCCGCTTCACGCCTGCCGCCTGTCCCCGCCTGGTCGTCAAGATCGGGTCGGCGCTGCTCGTCGATCCCGACGGCAAGGTCCGGCGCGACTGGCTGGAGGGCGTCGTCGCCGACATCGCCGCCCGACACCGCGCGGGACAGCGCATCGCCGTCGTTTCCTCGGGCGCGATCGCGCTCGGCGCGCGCCGGCTGGGCCTGCTCAAGGGCGGCCGCGCAAGCCTGGAGGATGCGCAGGCCGCCGCAGCGACCGGGCAGATCGCGCTGTCGCATTGCTGGGCCGAATTGCTCCATGCCGAAGGCCTGACCGCCGCGCAGATGCTCGTCACGCTCGACGACCTCGAGGATCGCCGTCGCTACCTGAACGCGGCCTCGACCCTGCATCGGTTGCTCGGCCTCGGCGTGGTGCCGGTGATCAACGAGAATGATTCGGTCGCGACCGAGGAAATCCGCTTTGGCGACAACGACCGGCTCGCGGCCCGGATCGGCCAGGCGGCGGATGCGCAGGGCGTGATCCTGCTGTCCGACATCGATGGCCTCTATACCGCCAATCCGCATCGCGACCCGACCGCGCGGCTGGTTCCGGAGGTCCTCCGCATCGATGCGCGGATCCGGTCGATGGCCGATGCCGATTCGGCATCGGGCATGGGCTCGGGCGGCATGATCTCCAAGCTGGAGGCGGCGCGCATCGCCCAGCGCTCCGGCGCGCATCTCGCGATCATCACGGGCAAGCGCGCTCATCCCCTGGCGGCGTTCGACGCCGACCATCGCGGCACCGTCTTCGTCGGCGGCAAGGCGGGCACCGCTCGCAAGGCCTGGCTCGCCGGGCGGCTGACCGCGAAGGGCCGGATCGAGGTCGACGCCGGCGCCGTAGGCGCGCTGTCGCAGGGCCGCAGCCTGCTCGCCGCCGGCGCGGTGCGGGTCGAAGGGCGGTTCGCGCGTGGCGACGTGGTCGATATCGTCGGGCCTGACGGCCATGCCATCGCGCGTGGCCTGATCGAATATGACGCCGCCGATGCCGAGAAGATCGTCGGCCGGCGCAGCAACGCGCTCGAACAGATCCTCGGCTATGCGCCGCGTTCGGCGCTGGTCCACCGCGATCATATGGTGCTGCTATGATCCTGGCGGTCACCGGCGGCACCGGTTTCCTCGGCGGCCATGTGCTGCGCATCGCCGCCGAGCGGGGGCACGACGTCCGGGCGCTCGCCCGCCGGGCACAGCTGCCGCGCCCCAATGTCGAATGGCTCGGCGGGACGCTGGAAGATCACCGCAAGCTGGCCGAGCTCTGCAAGGGCGCCGATGCCGTGATCCACATCGCGGGGGCGATCAACGCCCCGAACCTGGCGGGCTTCGTCGCCGCCAATGTCACCGGCACGGCATCGCTGCTGACGGCGGCGGAGGCGAGCGGCACGAAGCGGTTCATCCATGTCTCGTCCCTGTCGGCGCGCGAGCCCGACCTGTCCGACTATGGCTGGTCGAAGGCCTCTTCGGAGGCGATGGTTGTCCAGTCGCCGCTCGACTGGACGATCGTCCGGCCGCCCGCGATCTACGGCGCGGGCGACCGCGAGATGCTTGAGCTGTTCCGCATCGCCCGGGCAAAGGGGGTTCTGCCGCTGCCGCCCAGGGGCCGGCTCTCGCTGATCGAGGCGGGGGATCTGGCCGGGCTGCTGCTCGACCTGATCGAGGCCAGGGAGAGCTTCGAACAGACATATGAGCCCGACGACGGGACCGAGGAGGGCTACTCCCATCGCGCGTTCGGCAAGCTGGTCGGCGCGGCGGTGGGCCGGCCGGGGGTGCTGGCGCTTCCGGTCCCCGGCTTCGCGCTGCGGCTGGCCGCAACCGCCGAACGTTTCCGGCTCGGCGACAAGGCCAAGCTGACGCCCGACCGTGTCCGCTATTTCTGCCATCCCGACTGGGTCGTGACGAAGCGTCCCCCGACGGCGATCTGGGAAGCGAAGGTCAAGGCCGGCGAGGGCCTGAAGGCAACCGCCGACTGGTATCGCGAGCAGGGCTGGCTCTGACGAATCCCGTCGTTCCGGTGAAAGCCGGAAGGGTTTCGGCCATAAGGCGCCGCCCGGTCAGCCGATGCCGGTCGTGAAGTGGAGCACGAAGGCGATGAAGCTGAGCACCAGTCCCGTCACCATCACGCGATAGGCATAGCCGAGCAGCCGGTACTTCTTGCGGGCGAGCACCCGGCCGTTCTGGTAGATGTCGTGGGCGAAGGCCTTGAACACGGCTTCGTGAGTCTGCACCGTCTTCAGCATCATCTCGACGAACTCCTCCTCGCTCAACTGGCTGAACGAGCCGAAGAACAGCAGATTCGCCGGGCCGTCCGGCCGCGGCGCAGCCTTGGTCGAGGGTAGCACCGCCATCACCGCGAGCAATGCGGACATGAACGCCGCCGCGCCGAGGATCAGCAGCGCGACCGCGGGCCCGCTTCCGGCCTTGGCCTGGCCGATGGTGACGGTGAAGATGACGAAGGTCGTGCCCATCAGCAGATTGGCCTTCTGGTCGGCCATCTGACTGAGCTGGTACTGAATCTGCTGTGTCGTCCGAAGCAGGTGAATGAAATCCGGCGAATAAACGCGCGGTCCGTTGGGATTTGCGGATTCTGCCGACACATGGCCCCCTTGAGCGACATCCGATCATCGCGCTTATGCATTGCGAACCCGTCGCTGCCAAGCGCCGCCGCGCGCTTGCCGCGATGCCGCCGCAATCGCTTGTCATGCGCGGCCCAACGACCTTAAGGACATGGCATGAGCAGCAGAGAAGATATCTTCACCCGCGTCGCCGAGCAGATCGAGCCGTTCAACAAGAAGGGTATCGACCTGGCCGAGACGACCAGCTTCGCCGGCGATCTCGAATGGGATAGTCTTACGGTCATGGATTTCGTCGCGGCGGTCGAGGACGAGTTCGACATCATCATCACGATGAACATGCAGGCCGAGATCGAAACCGTCGGCCAGCTGGTCGACGCCGTAGCCAAATTGCGGGGCTGACCTTGGCGACCGATCTCTTTTCCAAGTTCGACCCGCTGATCGCCGAGCGCGAGGCCCTGCTCGCCACCGGGGTACGCGACCCGTACGCGATCGTGATGGACGAGGTGCTGTCGCCGACCGAGGCAATGATCAACGGCAGGAAGACCATCCTGCTCGGCACCTACAACTATATGGGCATGACCTTCGACCCGGACGTCATCGCGGCCGGCAAGAAGGCGCTCGACGAATTCGGCTCGGGCACGACCGGCAGCCGCGTGCTCAACGGCACCTATCAGGGCCACAAGGAGTGCGAGGAAGCGCTGAAGGAGTTCTACGGAACCGAGCACGCGATCGTCTTCTCGACCGGCTATCAGGCCAATCTCGGGATGATCTCCACGATCGCCGGCAAGGGCGATTACATCATCCTCGATGCCGACAGCCATGCGTCGATCTACGACGGCTGCTGGCTCGGCAACGCCGAGATCGTACGCTTCCGTCATAATTCGGTCGAGGATCTCGACAAGCGGCTGGGCCGTCTTCCGCCCGAGGCGGGCAAGCTCGTCGTCCTGGAGGGCGTCTATTCGATGATGGGCGACATCGCCCCGCTCAAGGAAATGGTCGCCGTCTCCAAGAAGCATGGTGCGATGATCCTCTGTGACGAAGCCCATGGCATGGGCTTCTTCGGCGAGCATGGCCGCGGCGTGTTCGAGGAGGCCGGGGTGGAGGCCGATATCGACTTCGTCGTCGGCACCTTCTCCAAGTCGGTCGGAACGGTCGGCGGCTTCTGCGTCTCGAACCATCCCAAGTTCGAGGTGCTGCGCCTCGTCTGCCGTCCCTATGTCTTTACCGCCTCGCTGCCGCCGTCGGTGGTCGCGACTGCCGCGACTTCGATCCGCAAGCTGATGCACGCCGGCGAAAAGCGCGCCCATCTGTGGAAGAACTCCCGCCGCCTGCACCAGGGGCTGCGCGACATGGGTTACAAGCTCGGGACCGAATCGGCCCAGTCGGCGATCATCGCCGTGATCCTGACCGACATGGCTCAGGCCGTCGGCCTGTGGCAGGGGCTGCTCGAAGCAGGGCTCTATGTGAACACCGCCAGGCCTCCGGCGACGCCGGCGGGCATGTTCCTGCTTCGTTGCTCGCTATGTGCCGAACATAGCGACGAGCAGGTCGACCGTATCCTCGGCATGTTCGAAAGCGCGGGGAGGGCAACGGGGGTCATCTCCTGAGCTTTCAACGGTTCGTCCGGTTAGTGGCTTTGCCCGTCGCTGCGGCTACGGTACAAGATGATGATGGCGACGTTCTCTCCCGACGCCTTGAAGCGGGGTGTGTCCCCCGCGGCGCAGCGCGTGCTCGCGGCTGCCGTCCTCGCCGTCGTGGCGCTGGGCCTGCTGATCGCGGTGGTCGCCATGGTCGCGCGCTCGAACGACGCGCGCGACGAGGCTTTGCAGCGCGAGCAGCACAGCTACGACATCATGGTGCTCACCCGCTCGCTCGACGCGTCGCTGGCGCGGTCGGAGGCGGCGCTGGGGCGCTATGTGGTGAGCGGCGATCGTCGGGTCGGCACCATCTATTATGACGAATGGCGCCGCGCGATCAGCCAGCTGCGCCAGCTCGACAGGCTGGTCGCAGGCCAGCCCGAACAGAGGAAGCTGGTCCGGAAGCTCGAGCGACTGGCGGCAGAACGCGACAAGGAGTTGGCGGCAGCCGCCTCCTTCGCCAATGTCGGCAAGGGCTGGTACGCGATCGGCATGTTCAACAAGGCCGGCGAATCCCCCAATGTCGTCGCCATTTCAGCGACTCTCGAAAGCATCGCCTCGAACGAGCGGACCCGCCTGGGCCAGCGGTCCGAAGATACCTTCTTCTCGGCCGAGCGGGCCAACGGCTTCGCGACGTTGCTGTCGGTCCTCGGCCTCGTGCTGATGGGCCTCGCCATCCTGCTCGGCTGGCTCGCGGCGGCGGCGGCGGCGCAGCGCGCCCATGCCGCCGAGCAGGCCGAGGTGGAATTCGATCGCGCCACGCAGCTCGAGACGGCCGTCGCCGAACGCACCCGCGAGTTGAGCGAGGCCAATAGCCGGCTGCGCGAGGAGAGCGAGACCCGCGCGCGCGCCGAGGCCCAACTCGCCCAGGCCCAGAAGATGGAAGCGGTCGGTCAGCTTACCGGCGGCATCGCACATGACTTCAACAACATGCTCGCGGTGGTGGTGGGGGGCCTCGATCTCGCGCGGCGCAAGATCGCCCAGCGTCCGGCCGAGGCGGGCGTCCATCTCGACGGCGCGATGGAGGGAGCCGACCGCGCGGCGGCGTTGACCCGGCGGCTGCTGTCCTTCGCCCGCGCCGAACCGCTGCTGCCCGATGCGGTGCAGCCCGCACGGCTCGTCGCGGGGATGAACGTCCTGCTCGATCGGACCCTGGGCGAACGCATCACCGTCGATGTCGACACCACCGAGGCGCATTGGCCGATCTGGGCCGATGCACACCAGCTCGAAAACGCGATCCTGAACCTCGCCGTCAACGCGCGGGACGCGATGGAAGGGGCGGGACGGCTCGGCATATCGGTCGCCGATGTCGCGATCGGCGGCACCGATTCGACCGCCATCAAACCGGGCGACTATGTCCGCATCGCCGTCACCGATACCGGCTGCGGGATGCCGCCGGAGGTCCTCGCGCGCGCGTTCGAGCCGTTTTTCACGACCAAGCCGGTCGGCAAGGGGACCGGCCTCGGCCTCAGCCAGATCTTCGGCTTCGTTCGTCAGTCGCATGGCGATGTCCGCGTCGACTCGGAGGTCGGCAAGGGCACGACCATCTCGTTGTACCTGCCGCGCTATCGGGGGATCGCGGCCGAGCGGAGCGTGACCGACGCCGTCAACGCCGTGCGGCCGAACACCGGTTCACTCTCGATCCTGCTGGTCGAGGACGACCCTCGCGTCCAGGCATCGACGCGCGCCGGCTTGGCCGAGCTCGGGCATATGGTCCGCGCCTGCGCCTCGGGCGAGGAGGCCGTGGCCATCCTGGCCGAAAATTCGCGCTTCGACCTCATCCTGACCGACGTGATGATGCCCGGCATGACCGGTCCCGAACTGATTGCGACGATCGGCCGGGACTATCCGCGCATCGCCGTGCTGTTCGTTACCGGCTATGTCGGCGAGGCTGGGCAGAGCGACGACTTCGCAGGCCATGAAGTGCTGCGCAAACCCTTCACCATCGCAGCGCTGGGCAACGCCGTCACCCGCGCGATCGAACGCCGTGGCGAACTGTCGAACTCGCAGGCGGCGTAGAACCAGGCCGCCTACTTCACCGCCCCCCCGGCGAGCAGTCTTGGCAGCAGGCTGATCGCGCCGAGAATCGGCCAGCGGCGCTGCCAGGGCTTGATCTCGATCGCGGCGCCCGCGTGGCGGTTGATCTTCCAGGCAAGGTAGTCGATCCCGCCGGCATAGGTGGTGCTGGCCTTTGCCAGGCGGGCTAGGGTGAGGGCCTTGCCTTCGCGCCGCCGCCTGGCCCAGAGCCGCTCCCCGATGCTGCGTTCGGCGGGTGTCGGGGGATGGGTGAAGCCCACCTCGTCGCCGGTGATCGTCGCGCCGATTCCTGCGGCGGCGAGGGCGGGAGCGGTGAAGCGGCGATAGCGATCCGGATCGGCGTCGGCCACCGAGCCGGCGCGGCTCTTGCGCTCGGCGCGCAATTCGGCCGCGTAGGTCAGCGCGAACGCCTCTGCCCACAGTCGCCCGATGGCGATGCGTTCGGGCAGCATCGGCCTGGCCGCTGAGAGCAGGGCGGGAGCGGCGAGGCCCACCGCGGCGATGCAAGCCTCGCGGGCCGCGACATCGGCGACCCAGACGAGTCGCGACGGCTGGGCGAAGCGCGCCCATACCGATACGTTGAGCGTCGCCGACGAGGCGAGGCGAGCGAAATCCGCCTCGCTCAGCACCGCATATTTGGCGATCAGCCCGTCATGCTCGAAGGGGAAGACATTGGGCGGCAGAAGGCGGTTGGCAAGGGCGAACCAGCCCGTTCCGAAAGCCTGGCCATAGTCCGAGACGACCAGGTAGAAATCGAGCATCAGCCCGTCGAGATTCGATTCGCGCAGGCAGGAACCGTAGAAAAGGACGGCGCGCGACGCGGTTCCGTAGCGCTGCGCGATCGCCGCGGCCATGGCGGCGACGCGCGGATCCACAGGCTCTGCCAGTTCCGCCGCCACCAGCGCTTCGAGGGTCATGGGCTGCCCGGTTCAGGCGGCGAGGCGCAGGAAGGGCACCGGCGGCGTGGTCTTGAGGACGATCGGCCGGCCGGTATCCGCCTGGAAGATCTCGCCGTCCAGGATCACGCTCGAGCGGTCGCCCTCGATGCGAATCTCGTCGCCGCGCTCGAAATGCACGCCGTCCATGCGATCGCGACCGACGCGCCCCAGAAATCCGGCGAACAAGGCACGCAGCAGCGGCAGCGGCCGCTGCTCGACCACCATCATCTGGAGCGCGCCCGAAGTCGCCGTGCCGCCGGTGCTGCTACCCAGCAGCAGCTTGTGCAAGGTGGTGACGATCAGCAGCGAGAAGCGGCCCTGCAACTGGCCGTGCCGCATCATCGACACCTTCATCGGGCGGGCGGCGGGCGGCAGGAAGGCGGAGCGGATGCCCAGGATCAAGGTCGCCAGCACCGCGATCGCGGTCAGGAAATGGCTGATGCCGTTGGGCAGACCCAGCGGATAGATCTTGTTGCGGCAATAGAGGATGGTGTCGGCGAGGCCGGCCCCGCCGAGGAACATTCCCAGCACCGGACGGGTGCCGTCGGCGCCGTCCGACAGGGCGATCAGCTCGCGTACGACGACATGGTCCTCGATGCCGCTGCGGGCGATCTCCATCACGCGTTCGAGCGCGGCGATCGGATCGCCGACCGCGCCCAGATCGAGTGCGATCAGGTTGGTCTTGCCGTTGGGCAGTACCGCCACCGGCGGCGGCGCGCCGTCGAAATAATTGCCCAGATAGAGCTCGGTCAATGCGGCCTGCACCGTGCCGTCACCGCCATTGACCACAAGCACCTTGGGATTGACCCGGGCAATGGTGCGTAGCGCCTCGCCGATCTGCTCGACCGATTCGACCTCATAATGGAAGATATCGCTGTGCGCGGCGCAGAAGCTCCGCATCCGCGGCAGCATCGACAGGTTGCCCGTCGAGCGTGGATTGGAGAGGAGCGCGACCGCCGCCATCGTCAGCGCGACGCCATCGCGAGCGGACCGAAGGAGCCGCCCTGGACATAATTGAGAGTGACGGGGACCTGGGTGACGCCGTGGACGTTCACCTGCACCTTGTCGGGGGCCGGCTTGCGCCGGAAGATCACGTCCATCAGCGAAAGCCTCGGATTGCCCGACATGCCGCCGCCGTCATTCATGCCGGTCTTGCCCGATCCGTCGATGTCGTGGCGCACCGATACGGCGTAGCTGCCATTGGCCCCGACAGGGACGCAGACATCGACCGCGCCCGAGGGCGGGACGGGCACATCGATGCGGCGCAACCAACTGCCCTTTTCGAAATAGCGGGTCGGGTTTCCGCCATAGGACTGAACGCGAAGCGTGCCGGTGCGCTTCTTGAAACCATCGACATGGACCAGCATCGCGGGGCCGCCGCCGTTGCAGGCGGCCGAATCGGGGCCGAGCACGGCCGCCCCTGCCGCGGCCGGCATTGCCGCCACAAGCGAGAGTCCAACCATCCCAACCACAAGTTTCGACATGACCTCATTACTCCTGGAAGCTATAGCCTGCGCGAACGCATGGCCGGCACACTGCCCCCATGAGTCGGAAGGTGGGCTGCGATTGCGGCCAGAACATGGTCACGGGGCGTCGAAAACTTGAGATTTGACACGCTTACCGACCGCTATGTCGCCCGGCTTATCGCGACGCCGCTGATCGCGACGCTGGTGATCGCGGCGATGTTGCTGACGCTCGACAAGATGCTGCGGCTGTTCGATTTCGTGGTGTCGGAAGGCGGGCCGGTCAGCGTCGTCTGGCGGATGCTCGCCAATCTGATCCCGGAATATATGTCGCTCGGCATCCCGATCGGGCTGATGCTCGGCTGCCTCCTTGCCTTCCGCAGGCTAGCGATGTCGTCCGAGCTCGACGTCCTGCGCGCGGTGGGTATGAGCTACGGCCGGCTGCTGCGCGTGCCTTATTATTACGCGGTCGCCCTGGCTCTCCTCAATCTTGCCATAGTCGGCTTCGTCCAGCCTTATTCGCGCTATGCCTATGAGGGGTTGCGCTTCGAGCTGCGTTCGGGCGCGCTCGGCGCATCGATCAAGGTCGGCGAATTCACCAAGCTCGGAAAGCGGATGACGATTCGCGTCGAAAGCAGCCGCGAAGGGGGGCGCGAGCTTTCGGGTATCTTCGTGATGACCGAATCGAAGGATGGGAAGAGCCTGGCGGTGACCGCCGAACATGGCCAGTTCCTGGCTACCGACGATCCCGACACGATCATCCTGCGGCTCCAGAAGGGCGTGCTCGTCCACGACGCGCCGCAGTTCAAGGAGCCGCGCGTCCTCCAGTTCGTGGGCCACGACCTGCCGATCGACTTGCCGAAGATGGAAGCCTTTCGCCAGCGCGGCGGCCGCGATCTTGAAATGACGATGCCAGAACTGGTGGTGACCGCGCACCAGGCGAAGACCCCGGCGAAGCAGCGTGCCCAATTCCGGTCGGAATTCCATTTCCGCCTGGTGGAGGTGGCGACGATGTTCCTGCTGCCGATGTTGGCGCTCGCGCTGGCCATTCCGCCCAAGCGCTCCTCCTCCGCCCTCGGCGTCTTCCTGTCGATCGTGATGATCGTGACCCAGCACAAGATCAACGAATATGCCGCCTCGGTCGCAGCGCTCGGCCGGATCGATCCGCTGATCGCGCTATGGGTGCCCTTCCTGTTCTTCGCGGCACTGGTATGGTGGATGTATCGTACGATCGCCCACGTCCCCGGCGGTCAGCCGATCGGCGCACTCGAACGCGGTGCCGACAAGGCGTTCAAGGCGGTCGGACGCTGGGTCCGCTTCGGCCGGAAGGAGGCCGCGTGAATATCTCCTTCTTCGCCTCGCCGACGATGACCTTCTACATGGCCCGGATGTTCCTCGTCCGCTTCGCGGCGGTGCTGGCGGCGCTGGTGATCGTTCTGATGGCGCTCGACCTGCTGGGGGAATCGGGGGACATTCTTGCCTATCCCGGCAATGGCGACGCGCAGCTGTGGATCTACGTCACCCTGCGCACGCCTCAGATCATCGCCCGCTTCCTGCCCTTTGCGGCGCTGCTGGCCACCCTCATCACCTTCGTCACGCTGAACCAGAACAGCGAGATCGTATCGATGAAGGCGGCGGGCATTTCCGCCCACCAGATCCTGGCGCCGCTGGTGGTGGCCAGCCTCGGCGTCGCCATCCTGTCGTTCACCTTCAACGAACGGGTCGTGGCGCGCGCCACCGCGACGCTGAGCGCGTGGCAGGATGCCGATTACGGCCTGATCCCCCGCGATCGCGGTATCGTCCCCAACGTCTGGGTACGCGACGGCGACGACCTGATCCATGCGATCGCGGTGCATGGCCGGGGAACGCAGGCGCAGCTCCGCGACATCACCGTCTACGATCGCACGGGCGGCCGTCTCGTCGCGATCGTCAAGGGCAGCCGTGCCTTCCAGACGGGCGGCGTGTGGCGGATCGCCGGAGCCGGCCGTTTCGATGTCGAACGCGGTGTCACGACCCAGCTGCCGACCTATGATTTCGGCCGGGGGGTGACCGCCGACCGCTTCACCCTGTCCAACGTCGATCCGGCATCCAAGTCGATCCTGCAGCTGCGCACCGCGATCGCCGATCTCGAAGCCGCCGGCCGTCCGACGGGGCCGCTGCGTGCCGGCCTGTGGCACAAGCTCTCGGGGCCGTTGTCGGCGGTACTGATGCCGCTGTTGGCGGCCGTCGCCGCCTTCGGTCTCGCCCGCTCGGGCCATCTGTTCATCCGCGCGGTGATCGGCATGGCGCTCGGCTTCGCCTATTTTGTCGCCGATAATTTCGCGTTGGCGATGGGCAATCTCGGCGCCTATCCACCCTTTCTGGCGGCCTGGGCGCCCTTCCTGCTGTTCCTGCTGATCGGAGAAACGGTGCTGATTCGGACCGAGGAATAGCTTTGCGACGCCGAACGGTCGCAAAAGCGCCGCATTGCCAATCCAGACCGCGATCCCATATTGGAGCCTCACCCGGGGCGCTTTCGAAATCGAGGTTTTGCGTGAAGTTGTCGGCCATCAAGCCCGCCTTCTGGGCGAAGGACCACCATCTCGACCGCATGACGCTGCGCGAGCTGGTGATCGCCTATTTCCAATATCCGGCGATCATGGGCTATCTGCTCAGCGCTGCGATCGCGATCGGGCTGTTCTTCCGCTATCCCGCGCCGGTGTTGCCGACCCTGGCGGCGATCGGTGTATCGGTGTTCGTCTACCCGCTGGTCTGGTATTGCCTGCACCGCTGGGTGCTGCACAGCCGCTGGATGTTCAAGGTGCCCTTCCTGGCCGCGACCTGGAAGCGTATCCATTACGATCATCACCAGGATCCGAACCGGCTCGAAATCCTGTTCGGTGCGCTCCACACGACCCTGCCGACGATCGCGCTCGCAACCGCTCCGATCGGCTATGCGATCGGCGGCACCGGCGCGGCGCTGGCCGCCTTCGCGACCGGGCTGATCACGACCTGCGTCTACGAATTCTTCCACTGCATCCAGCACCTGGCCTACAAGCCGAAGCAGCGGTGGGTGGTGAACATGAAGGCCCGCCACATGGCGCATCACTTTCATGACGAGCGCGGCAATTTCGGCATCACTAACTATTTCTGGGATCGGCTGTTCGGCACCTATTACGAGCGGATCGACAAGGCGAAGAAGAGCGAGACGGTGTTCAACCTCGGCTATACGCCCGAGGTCGCCCGGCGCTATCCCCGGGTCGCGCAACTGTCGGGCGGTGTCGCGACCGGCCATCCGAGCCAGCGCATCCCGCACTGATGTCTCTCCTCATCCGTCCCGCCGCCGGCAAGGCGGACCGGAAGCGCTTCGTCGAACTGGCCTTCACGCTCAACGCAGGTGATCCGAACTGGGTGCCGCCGTTGCGGATGGAGGCGCTCGAGCTGATCACGCCCGGCAAGAATCCTTTCTACGAGCATGCCGACCAGCAGCTCTTCCTCGCCGAGCGCGGCGGGAAACTGGTCGGTCGGATATCGGCGCATATCGATCATCTGTGGCTGTCGATGCCCGTCGAGCAGGGTGGCGGCCCGGGCATCGGCAATTGGGGCCTGCTGGAAGCGGCCGACCAGGAGATCGCCACCGCGCTGATCGCACGGGCCGAGCAATGGCTGCGCGACCAGGGCATGACCAGCGTCATGGCGCCGCTCAGCTGCTCTATCTGGGAAGAGCCTGGCCTGCTCGTGCAGGGCCATGATCACCCGCCGACGGTGATGATGGGCCATCACAATGCCGCCTATCAGGGCTGGGTCGAGCCGCTCGGCTACAAGGGGATCAAGGATCTCCTGTGCTATGAGCTCGACATCACCGGGGATTTCCCGCCGCTGGTGCAGCGGATCGTGTCGTCGGGCGAACGAAATTCGCGCATCCATATCCGCAAGGTCGACAAGAGCCGCTTCGACGAGGAAGCCGCGCTGATCCTGTCGATCCTCAACGATGCCTGGTCGGACAATTGGGGTTTCGTTCCGATCACCCCGAGCGAGATCGCCTATACCGGCAAGAAGTTGAAGCCGGTCGTGTTCGAGGACCTGATCCGCGTGGCCGAGGTCGATGGCGAACCGGTCGCCTTCATGATGACCTTGCCCGACCTCAACGAGCTGACCGCCGATCTCGACGGGCGGCTGTTCCCCTTCGGCTGGGCGAAGCTGCTCCTTCGGCTGCGCAAGCCCCAGGTGAAGACCATGCGGGTTCCGCTGATGGGCGTCGTCAAGAAGCTGCAGGCGACCCGCCTCGCGAGCCAGTTGGCCTTCATGATGATCGAATATATCCGCCGCGATTCGATCGCCAATTACGGCGCCAGCCGCAGCGAGATCGGCTGGATCCTCGAGGACAATCAGGGGATGCGATCGATCGCCGAGACCATCGATAGCCGGATCAACAAGGTCTATCGCATCTACGCCAAGGATCTCTGATCCCCGACTCATGGGAAGCACCGATGTCGCTGCAAATCTGGTGGATCTTCGTCTGTGCGACCTTTGTGATCTCGGCGATGCCGGGGCCCAATATGCTGCACGTCATGACCCAGAGCATGCGGCACGGCTTCGGCCGGGCGATCTTCACCATGGCTGGGTGCATGCTGGCGCTGCTCTGCCTGTTCGGCCTGTCGGCGATGGGAATGAGCGCGCTGCTCGCCGCCTTGCCGCAGTTGCTGACGGCGATCAAGATCATGGGCGCGGCCTATCTGATCTGGATCGGCGTCAAGGCATGGCGGGATGAGGGTGCGCCGATCGACATTGCGTCCGATGCGATCGAGCCGCAACGTAGGACGCCGGGCGAATTGTTCCGCGCCGGTTTCCTGATCAGCCTCAGCAATCCGAAGGCCTTGATCTTCGCCGCGGCCTTCTTCCCCCAGTTCATCGCTCCTGCGCTTCCCAAGGGGCCGCAATTCGCGATCCTGCTGGCAACCTTCGTGGTGATCGAGTCGGGCTGGTATATGACCTATGCGACCGGCGGGCGCACCCTGGCCCGCTATCTTCGCCGCGCCGAATGGCAACGCCAGCTGAGCCGGGTAAGCGGCGCGCTGTTCATCCTGTTCGGGCTGTCGCTACTGGCGTGGCGCGAACGTTGAGGAGAGTGGGATGACGATCGACGATATCGACGACAAGCATGCGGCCGCGGCGTTCCGCCGGCTGGTCCGCCACCTCCAGCATCGTGACGATGTGCAGAATGTCGACCTGATGGGACTGGCCGGCTTCTGCCGAAATTGTCTGTCGGACTGGCTCGCCGAGGGTTCGGCGGGCGCGGTCGACAAGGATGCCGCGCGCGAGGCGGTCTATGCGATGCCCTATTCGGAATGGAAGGCCAAGCAGCCGCCCGCGACTTCCGAGCAGCTCGCCCGGATGGAGGCGAGCGTCGCGAGGAACAAGGCAGGCTGAGGCCTCAGCCGATAAGGCCGACCGCCCAGCGCGCGAAGGCGATCCAGGGTTCGGTCTGCCACACCGCGATCCGGATCGCCTGCGATCCGACGAGGCAGGCGCCGCCGATCGCGGTCGCGCGGTGGACCCTGCCATATCGCTTCAGATCCCACGTGATCAGCGCGAGCAGGAACAGGTCGCTGAAACCGAACAGGACGACCGGGCCGGGAATGAAGGCGGGCCATGGCCAGCGTCCCAGGCCGGGGCTCGTCATCTCGATCATGGCTAGGACCATGTAACGCTTGTGGCTGGCAGGGTCGTTGCGCTTGACCAGTGCGGCGGCGATCAGGCCGCCGAATACGGGCACGCCTAGTAGCGGGATCGACAGCCAGCTCAGCGGCGGGACGATCGGTGGACCGGAGGCGCGCCCGACCTGATGGAGGCCGCTCAGCGTCGCGACGGCGATCATCGCGGGCAGCAACGGGATCGCCGCGATGCCGAGCCTGCGGTGAATGTCGCGACGGCCGCCGGTGACGAGCAAGACCTGTACGAGGAACAGTAGCATCCAGGCGGTAAACAATGTGCCGTGCAGATGGACCAGCGGCGTCAGCGATGGTGGCGGGGGTCCGAAGCTGACGAGGCCGCGGAGGAAATAGCTCGGCAGGAAACCGATGATGATGGTCGCCACCATCGTCGCCGCCATCACCGCGAAGAAGCGGCGCTCGGGCGTCCGAGCCCGCGAGGAATCGATCCGGTCTACCATATGAGTCCCCACTCCCTTGGTCTTTCGACCTTATACCGGAATCGAGACGGAACGGTTGCGCAATTACCTTAGGGTGATCCAGGTCGGCGCATGGTCGCTGGCCTTCTCGAGCGCGCGCGTGTCCTTGTCGACGCCGGCGTTGTTCAACCGGTCCGCGGCCGCCGGGCTCAGCATCAGATGGTCGATGCGGAAGCCGGCATCACGTTGCCACGCACCCGCCTGATAATCCCAGAAGGTATAGACGGGTCCGTGCGGATGAATGGTGCGGACCGCGTCGGTCCAGCCCGCATGGCAGAGGCGGCGAAAGGCGGCCCGGCTTTCGGGCTGGGTCAGCGCGTCGCTCGCCATCGCGCGTTCGGAGAAGACGTCGTCGGTCGATGGGGTAGGGATGACATTATAGTCACCGGCCAACACCACCGGCATCTCTTCGGTCCACAGGTCGGCGGCATGGCCGATCAGCCGGTCGAACCAGGCGAGCTTGTAGTCGAACTTGGGGCCCGGCAGCGGATTGCCGTTGGGCAGGTAGATCGACGCGACGATCACCCCGTTCACCTCGGCCTCGATATAGCGGCTGTGGCTGGGGTCGGGATCGTCGGGCAGACCCTTGCGTCGCTCGACCGGCTGGGCGCCCTTGGCGAGGATGGCGACACCGTTGAAGCCCTTCTGCCCGTGCCAGATGGCGCCGTAGCCGGCGGCCTCGATCTCGGCGATCGGAAAGGTCTCGTCGGAAGTCTTAATCTCCTGCAGGCAGGCGACATCGGGCGACTTCTGCTCGAGCCACTCGACGAGGCGGGGGAGGCGGGCCTTGATCCCGTTGATGTTGAACGTCGCGATCTTCATCGGAGCGGGATAGCGCGGCGGAAGCGCACCGTCACCCATTGCGTCACAAATGATGGCCGTCACGCCGGCGCGGTGACGTCGATAAGCGAGAATGATGCGGGTCGGCTGAGCTCAGACCGAGAAGCTCGAACCGCAGCCGCAGCCCGAGGCCGCATTGGGATTGGTGACACGAAAGGCGGCGCCGCCGAGCGATTCGACATAATCGACCGCGCCGCCGCGCACGAGGTCGAGGCTCATCGGATCGACCACAAGGGTCACGCCGTCGCGGGTTGCGACGGTGTCGTCGTCGTCGGGGGCCTCGGCCAGCTCGAACTTGTACTGGAAGCCCGCGCAGCCGCCGCCGTCGATTGCCAGCCGCAGGATCGCGGGTTTGCCGGTCTTGCTGGCGATGAGGGCGACCCGCGCCGCGGCGGACGGGGTCAGGTCGATGTCGGGCATTGCATCCATGGCCCGAAGATAGGGATTAAAAAGGCCCCCGACAATCGCCGGCGGCCTTTTCCCTTTTTTATCCCAGCCGGATCGGGAGGATCAATCCTCGGGACCACCCTGCGCGATGTCGGAATTCTGCTCGTTGACGGCCATGATGTAGTTGGCCGACTGCAGGAAGGGCATCGGGTTGACGGCGCGGCCGTCGATGCGGACCTCATAATGGAGATGGTTGCCGGTCGAGCGGCCGGTCGAGCCGACATAGCCGATCAGATCGCCGCGCTTGATCCGCTGGCCCGGATGGGCGGCGATGCGCGACATATGACCGTAGCGGGTCGAGATGCCCTTGCCATGCTCGATCTCGACCATGTTGCCATAGCCGCCGGACCATTCGGCGCGATCGACCATGCCGTCGGCGGTCGCATAGATCGGGGTACCGCTGGGCGAGGCCAGATCGATGCCGGCGTGCATCGCGGCAGAGCCGGCGAACGGATCGGACCGGACGCCGAAGGCGCTGGAGAAGGTGAACTTCGCGATCGGCAGGATCGACGGAATCGAAATTGCGCCCGTGGCGGCGACGTTGACCGTGTCGAGCTTTTTCCAGGAAAGGAAGATGGCCTGGAACTTGGCGGCGGCCTGGGCGTTTGTATTGAGGTTGCCGTCCTGTGCCAGGGCGGGCGCGGTAGACGCCGTCAGCAGCAATGCTGCGGCGAAGAGCTTCGTTTGGACCGAAGAGATCGGTCGGGCGAGCAGGCGCAGACCCGTCAGAAGAATAGAAACCAGGTGCATAATTCCCCCGACATCGGAACGCTTTGTCCGAACCGGATGCCCGGTCGGACCCTGTTACGCCGACGTCAGGAATTGCCCCCCCTCACGCGACTGGTGGGGTTGTGAGAAAGATCGTGGGGGGCGGCAACCCCGACCATCATCTCTTTCGTCAGACCGGCCCTATCGCGCGCCGAGTCGTTGAACGGAGGTTTAACCGGTCCCCGGAAGTGTAGCTGGACCATCGATTGCCAACTTTGCACGCAATCGATTCGCGCTGCGTCGCACAAGAATCGGAACCATGCGACTCCGGCCGCGACATGGTCGACCTCGTCTTCGGCGATCCGGCGCATGATCCGCGCCGACCGGTCATCGCCCGCGGCGTCGAAACGGCTTATCAGAGAAGGGGTTACGTCGAGGCCCCGGGCTTCGAGCACCATCGGCACCACCGCCAGCCGCGCCAGCGGATCATGCGCCGTTTCCGCTGCCGCCTCCCACAGGCCGTCATGCGCCGGCAGGTCGCCGTAGCGTGCACCATATGCAATCAGCCGCCGTTCGATCAGTGCGAAGTGCATTGCCTCCTCGGCACCGACCGCGACCCAATCGTCCACGAAGCGGCGGGGGAAATGCCCGCCGAACCGCCCGACAAGATCGAAGGCGAGGTCGATCGCGACATATTCGATATGGGCGAGCGCATGGAGCATCGCGATCCGCGCCCGTGGCGATCCGGCACGGCCGCGCTTTGGCATGTGCGAGGGCGGTAGCAACGGCGGCCGGCCGGTGCGCGCCGGACGATCGGGCATCGCCGTGCCGAAGCCCCAGGCGGTTCGGCCGAGGCGCCACTCGCGGGCCGCCCGGCGAGCCGCCTTCACCTTGGCGAGCGGTTGGGCTTCGTCGAGGACGGCCCGGCAGGCGGCCGAGATGTCGGAGACCATCAGATCCAGTCCAGCGCTCCAGCAGCTCCGGCACCGTCCGGAGCGTCGATTTCCCGGAAGGCCCCGTACAGGGCGAGGATCGAGCGGACATGCCGTCGTGCCACTTCGAGGCGGTCGTCGCCATAGCCGCCGCCGAGCACGCTGGCCAGCGGGATGTCGCGCTCTCGCGCTTGCCGCATCACGAAGCGATCGCGCCGGCGCAGGCCATCGTCGCTGAGGGCGAGGCGGCCGAGTCGATCGTCGCGGTGCGGATCGACCCCAGCCTGGTAGAGGATCAGGTCGGGACGGAAACCATCGATCGCGGCGGGCAGATGGCCAGCCAGCACCGCGAGGTAATCGGCATCGCCGGTCATGTCCGGCAGCGCGAGGTCGAAGGAGGAACGCGCCTTGCGTGCGGGGAAGTTGCGCTCGCCGTGGATCGAGAAGGTGAAGATGTCGGGCCGTCCCGCCATCAGCACCGCTGTCCCGTCGCCCTGGTGGACGTCGAGGTCGACGATCATGATCCGCCCGACATCGCGCTCGGCGATCAGCCGGTTGGCGGTGACGGCGAGATCGTTGAACACGCAATAGCCCGCACCGGTGTCGGCCATCGCGTGGTGGCTACCCCCCGCACTGTTGGCGGCATAGCCGTGCGCCAGCGCGAGCTTCGCCGCGAGCCAGGTGCCGCCGGGGGCGAGGAACGCGCGCCGCGTCACGCGCTCGGTGACTGGGAAGCCGATCCGCCGCGTCTTGTGCGGCGGCACCCGGCTGGCCGCGACCTCGGCGACATAATCGGGATCGTGGACTGCCTCGATCCACGCGTGCGGCATCGGTTCGGGCCGGTGGAGGACCGGATCGGCGCCGCTTTCCTCGATCGCCTGCATCACCAGGCCATATTTGTCGAAGGCGAAGCCGCTTCCCGACGCGGCCGGCGCGACATAATGAGGGTGGTGAACGACGTGCAGCATCTTGCCACCTTATCCGATTTTGCCGATGGGAAGCCATGAACGAGGAATTTGTCCGCCCCGACGTCCGCGCCTTTCTCGATGACCTCAACAGTCGCGAAGGCCCCAAGACGCATGAACTCGATCCGCCGACGGCGCGCGCGATGTCGGCCCGGATGCGGGCCGTCGCCGATGTCGACAGCCCGCCGGTCGCGACCCGCGAGGACCTGTTCATTACCACCCATGACGGTCGCTCGATCCCGGCCCGCTTCTACGACCCGCGCCCCGAGCGCGGGGAAGGGCCGCTGGTCGTCTTCTTTCACGGCGGCGGCTTCGTGCTCGGCGACATCGAGCTGTACGACGCGGCGGCGGCGGACATCGCGATCGGGCTCGACCTGCCGGTGCTGTCGATCGACTATCGGCTGGCGCCCGAGCATCCGTGGCCCGGCGGTCCCGACGATTGCGAGGATGCGACCCGCTGGATCGCCGAGCAGGGCATGTTGTTCGGGCGGCGCTTCAACGCCCTGGCGTTGTGCGGCGACAGCGCGGGCGGCACCCTGACGATCATCACCGCCATGGCATTGCGCAACCATCCGGCGCCGCTGCCGGTGATCGCGATCTGGCCGCTCTATCCGGCTGTCGACCTGCGCAAGCGCTATCCGTCGACCGAGCGGCTGGGTGAGGGCTATATGCTCAGCCTCGATACGCTGCGCTGGTTCAACGGCCATTATGCACCCGATTTCCAGCACTGGCGGGCGTCGCCACGCGTGGGAGACCAGCGCGGCATGCCGCCCGCGCTGGTCTCCGTGGCGACACTCGACCCGCTGCTCGACCAGGGGCGGGCCTATGCGATGGCGTGCATCGAGGCGGGCGTGCCCGTCGTCTATCGCGAGGCCAAGGGCAACATCCACGGCTGGCTTACCCTGCGCCGGGCCATCCCCTCGTCGGAGGAGGATCTGCGTGGCTGCCTGGCGGCATTCAAGGCGATGATCGAGGAATATCGGCCGTGAAGAAGACGCTCCCCTACCGTCCGGCGGCGGCGATCATGCTGCTCAACAGCGACGACAAGGTTTTCGTGGCGCAGCGGATCGATAGCGCGCTCGAAGCCTGGCAGATGCCCCAAGGTGGCCTCGACCCCGACGAGGAGCCCGAGGCCGGCGCGCTGCGCGAGCTCGAGGAGGAGACCGGGATCAGGGCGGAACTCGTCGAGATCCTGGCCAGGGCGCCCGATGTCCTGCTCTATGATCTGCCGCCCGAGCTGACGGGCAAGATATGGGGCGGCCGTTATCGCGGGCAGGCGCAGCACTGGTTCGTCGCCCGGTTCCTGGGCACCGACGCCGACGTCGACCTCGAGACGGCCGAGCCCGAATTCCGCGCGTGGAAGTGGGTCGATGCCGGCGAGCTGGTCGACCTGATCGTTCCGTTCAAGCGGGATCTCTACGCCCAGGTAATCGAGGCTTTTCGCGATCACCTGCCCGGCTGACCGGTCTTTGCGGATCGGACGCTACTGATAATCACTTGCAACTGAGAGAAAGAGGGATTAGCGGCTCCCCCGAATCCAAAGGGGGAAAGATGATCCGCTCGCTCCGTATCGCCGCGTCCATGACCGCGTTGGCCATCGCCGTGCCGGCACTCGCGCAGGCCGGTCCCGATGCCGAAGCCGGTACTGAAGCGATCCGGGACGACATCGTCGTCACCGCCGCGCGCAGCATCCTGCCCGCCAACGCGCTGCCGCTGACCGTCGACGTCATCGGCAAGGCCGATCTCGACCGGCAGATCGC
This sequence comes from Sphingomonas sp. Root720, assembly GCF_001428605.1. GTDB lineage: Bacteria > Pseudomonadota > Alphaproteobacteria > Sphingomonadales > Sphingomonadaceae > Rhizorhabdus. The sequence continues at coordinate 273,621 of NZ_LMID01000010.1, read as the reverse complement.
CATAGCGGGATCGGTGAACGATGCGGTCGCGGCACTCACGCCGTCCTTCTCGCCGACCCGGCAGAAGCTGTCCGGCGCGGGCGAGACGCTGCGCGGCCGTTCGCCGCTCTACGCGATCAACGGCATTCCGCAGTCGACGCCGCTGCGCGACGGTAGCCGCGACGGCTTCACGATCGACGGTTTCTTCATCGACCGGGTCGAGCTGATCTACGGTTCGAACGCGTTGCAGGGGATCGGCGGCACCGGCGGCATCGTCAACCAGGTGACGGTCGGTATCCCGACGCAGGACGGTATTTCCGGCCGAGTGCTGCTTCAGGGCACCGCCGACGACGGGTTCAGCAAGGACGGCATCGGCGGCAAGGCCGGTGGCCTCGTCCAGTACAAGGCCGGCGATTTCGATGTGACGATCGGCGCCACTTACGAAAAGCGCGGCGTCTATTATGACGGCGACGGGCGCCGGGTCGGCCTGAACCTGACGCAGGGCGAAACACAGGATTCGAAGACTACGAATTTTTTCACGCGGCTCGGCTATGCTGTGTCGGGCAGCGCCCGGCTCGATCTGATCGCCAGCCGGTTCGAGATGGAGGGCGATGGCGACTACCGCGCCATCGACGGCAATCGCCTGACCGGCGTGCCGACCAGCGCGGTGCGGGCAAAGCCTCCGGGCAAGCCCGCCGCCAGCCGTACCGAAAGCGTCGCCCTGACCTATACCGATACCGAGCTTGCCGGGGGCAATCTGGTCACCCAGTTCTTCTTCAACCGTACCCGCGACACGTTCGGCGGAGAGTTCGCGAAGCAGGCGACCTTCCAGGATCCCACGATCGAACCGATCGGCACCCTGTTCGATCAGTCGCAGAACCGCTCGCGCAAGCTGGGCGCCAAGTTCAGCTATGAGCGCGCCGTGCCCGGATTCGAGGCGCTGACCGCGATCCTCGGCCTCGATACCCTGTTCGACAAGACCGAGCAGCGGCTGATTGCGACCGGTCGCGTCTGGGTGCCGCCCAGCGATTTCCGCAGCCTGGCGCCATTCGCGCAGCTCAATCTAGGCCTGTTCGACGGCAAGCTGCGCTTCGCCGGCGGCGCGCGCTGGGAGAATGTGCAGATCAAGATCGCCGATTATCATACGCTCGCCTCCACCACCGCCACCGGCACGCCGCCCAACCCGGCGACCTTCGGGGGCGTCGACGTGGCGGGCGGCAAGCCGAAGTTCGACGATGTGCTGCTCAATGGCGGCATCATCTTCGAGCCGTGGCAGGGGATCCGCGCCTATGCCAGCTATGCGGAGGGCTTCACCGTACCCGATATCGGCCGCATCACCCGCGCCGTGAACCGACCCGGCATCGATATCGACACCTTCGCCGACGTCAGCCCGATCGTCTCGAACAACCGCGAGCTCGGGCTCGAGGTGAAGCGCGGTCCGATCGACGCCTCGGTCACCTATTTCTGGTCGTCCAGCGACAAGGGGCAGTTGCTGATCGCCCGGCCCGATCGCATCTTCGACGTCCAGCGCCAGCGCGTCGAGATCGAGGGGCTGGAGGTCAACCTGCGTACCCAGACGCCGGTCGAAGGTCTGAAGGTCGGCGTCGGCTATGCCATGATCAAGGGCCGCTATGACAGCGACACCGCCAATCCGGACGGCGTCGTCGACACCGATCTCGACGGCGCCAACATTTCGCCCGACCGGCTCAACCTGTCGGCCAGCTACAATAGCGGGCCTCTGTCGGCGCTGGTGCAGACCAATTTCTATCTGTCGCGCACCTTCCACGGCAAGGCGAACCCCGATCCGCGCAACAATTTCGGCGGCTATAACCTGACCGATATGTCGGTCCGCTACCAGACGAAGCTCGGCGGCCTGAGCTTCAGCGTCCAGAACCTGTTCGATAGGCAATATATCGACTACAGCAGCGACACCCGGCTTCCGACCGATAACCTCGCCTATTTCGCGGGGCGCGGGCGCACCTTGACCCTCGGCTGGGACTATCGCTTCTGAAACTGCTCGACACGCTGCACCGCTGGACGGGCGGCCTGATCGGGTTGGTGCTCGCCCTGCTCGGGCTCACCGGCGCGATCCTGGTCCATCGCGATGCCTGGATCGCGCTGCCCCATGCGGCCGACGCGCGGGTCGCCGATCCGGCCGCGCTCGCGGTCGCGACCGCGCGACTGATGGCCGATCCCGCCGTCCGACCGCAGAGCATCCTCTATGCCAGCGACGGCTTCGGCCTGCTGCGCTTGTCCTATACCGAAGGCGCGGGCGCCTATGCCGACCAGGCGGGTGCGATCGTCCGCCGCTGGGACAGCCAGTGGGAGCGGCCCGAACTTTGGCTGTTCGATCTCCACCATCACCTCTTCGCGGGTGACATCGGTGAAGTGGTGATCGGCATCGCCGGGCTGTGCGGGCTGTTCTTCGTCATGTCGGGGGTGGTCCTGTGGTGGCGGATGCGCAGGACCTTCGAGTTCCGGCTGTGGCCGCGCCGGCTCACCCGGCCGGGGATCGTGCGCCATCATCGCGATCTCGGCATCGTCGTCGCGCCGCTGCTGCTGCTCTCGCTCTACACCGGGACGGTAATGATCTTCCGCCCGGTCGCGGGAGCGGCGTTCGGTCCCGGCACGTCGGCTGCGGTCGAGAAGAGCCTCGAAGCGCCGAAGCCGCTCCGCGTGCCCCTGTCGGACAAGGTCGACTGGGCCGCGATCGTTCGGGGTGCTCATGCCCGTTTCCCCGATGCCGAAATCCGCCTGCTCGCCCTGCCGCGCAAGGACAGCGGGCTTATCGCGATCCGTATGCGCCAGCCCGAGGAATGGCTGCCCAACGGGCGGACGATGCTGTGGTTCGCGGCCGACAGCGGGCGGCTGGTCGCGGCGCGCGATGCGCGCAGCTTCGGCCGGCAGGTCCGGGGTTACAACATGCTCTATCCGCTACACGCGGCCAAGGTGGGCGGCCTGGGCTGGAGGATCGTGATGACCCTGTCAGGCCTGGCGCTCGCGCTGCTCGGCAGCCTCGCGGTGTGGAGCTTCTGGTTCCGGCGGCCGAAGCGGCGGCTATAGCGCCTGTGCGGCGGCCAGCACCGCCTCGGCATGCCCCTTGACCTTCACCTTGCGCCAGATGCGGGCGATGGCACCGTCCTTGCCGATCAGGAAGGTCGCCCGGTCGATGCCCATATAGTTGCGGCCGTAGAGCGTCTTTTCGATCCACGTCCCATAGGCTTCGCATACGCTGCCATCGACGTCGGAGGCGAGGCGCAGCTCCAGCCCATATTTGTCGATGAACTTCTGGTGCTTCGCCGGCGTATCCTTGGATATGCCGATGATCGTGGCGCCGGCGCGGGCGAAATCCTCGGCCAGCGCGGAGAAGCCCTGTGCCTCGGTCGTACAGCCTGGCGTGTCGTCCTTAGGGTAGAAATAGAGGACGAGGATCTTGCCAGCCTCTTCGGCGACGCTCGTCTTGCTGCCGTCGGGCAGGTCGAGCGTCACGTTCGGGGCCTTGTCGCCTTCGTTGAGCATCTCATGTCTCCTTCGTCACGCGACCCTTAAGCCGATGCGAAGGCCGACTTCAACCGCCCCCGGTCATCGCCCGCGCGACCGTGGCCTGCCAGCTTTCCTGGACGATGACGCGGGCGGCGCCATAATCGGCCTCGAGCCGCTCCCAATGGTCGTAGCCGCAGGCGCGGGCAATCGTCGACCGCTGCTGGGGCGCGGGCTCCCGGCCGTGCGGCGACAGCAGGCGCAGCACCACCAGCAGCCGCGTCAGCGTCTCATGCGCGCCGGCCACGGCCGGATCGAGCAGCCCGGCCTTGACCTGGGCGCGGATCGCGGTGCGCAGGTGGGGATGGATGCCGACATGGCGGCCGAGCTGGTTCACATGGACGGCGAACTCGAGGTCGACCAGCCCGCCGCGTACCAGCTTGACGTCGAACGGCCCCTGCGGCGGCTTGTGGCGGGCGATGTCGCGCCGCATCTTGACGGCATCGAGCAGCAAGCCGTTGCCGTCGCGTGGCTGGCGCAGGCGGCGCCCGACGATCGCCTTGACCGCCTTGCGTGCGGCATCCGATCCGTAGACCGGCCGCGCGCGGGTCAGCGCCATATGCTCCCAGGTCCAGGCGCTTTCGAAATGATAGCGCTCGAAACTCTCGACCGAACAGGCGAGCAGCCCCTTCGCGCCCCAAGGGCGCAGCCGCGTGTCGATCTCGTACAGGGGCCCCATGGTCGTCACGGTCGCCATCGCGTTGGTGATCTGTTGCGCGACCCGGCAATAATATTCATTGGCGTCGAGTGGCTTGTGGCCGTCGCTCTGCACGCGGTGATTGCCGGTGAACAGGTAGACGATATCGAGGTCGGACCGGCCGGTCAGCGCGCCGCCGCCAAAGCGGCCCAGCGCGAGAACGACCAGTTCCGACCCCGGCACGACGCCGTGTTTCTCGCGCATGCGCGAGAGCGCGTCGTCGGCCATGGTCCGCAGGCCCGCTTCGGCGAGATAGCCGTGCGCTGCGGCGATATCGAGCGGATCGGCCTTCCGCTCGATCAGCCGCAGGCCGAGGCCGAAGCGGTGGGCGTCGATTGCCTGGGCGATGCGCAGATGGCCCGCCTGCCGGTCGTCGGCGCCGATCAAATGGCCGAACTCGGTGTCGAGATCGGCAGGCGGGGACAGCGGTATGAATGCGCTGCCATCGATCAGCCGGCGGATCAGCGCGGGCTGGGCGATCAGGTGACGCGCCAGATCCGGCGCATGGCCGAGCAGTCCGAGCAGCGACCGCAACAGCGCGGGCCTGGCCCGGAGCGGCGCGAACAGGGCGATGTCGGCGGGCAGGCGGCCGACGATCTCGTCGAAGGCGGCCAGGGCGGTATCGGGGTCCTGATAGCGTTCGAGCGCGTCGATCATGGCGGGCAGCAGTGCGTCGAGCGCATCGCTTTCGGCCCGATCGGTCGACGTCTCCTGTTGCCAGCCGCGCATTCGGCGCGCGGCGCGCAGCGGGTCGGCGAAGCCCGAATCGACCAGCCGGGCCTCGAGCGCATCGTCCGTGTCGGGATGGAGCAGCGCGCGCATCTCGCGCGACAGGGTCTCGTGCAGGCGATCGGCATCGGCGCGGACCGGGGCCAGCATCGCTATCATCGCGGTCGCGGCCAGCATGTCCTCGCTGAAGCAGGCGGTCGGGATGCCGAGCCTCGTGGGGAGCGTCAGCAGCCGTTCGACGTCGCCGAACGCCTCGCCGAGATCGGCATGCGCGCGCTCGAAGCACCGGCGGGCCGACGGCGACAAGGCGGCGGGATCGGCCAGCTTGGCGATCAGGTCGGCGGCCTGGACCGCGAACGCGTCGAGTCTTGCGAACAGGGCATCGATCCGCCCGGCGCCCGGCTGGGTTCTCAGGCCGAGACAGCGGCGCTCCAGTTCGGCGAGCAACTGGGCCGAACCGGGGCCGCGGTCGGCGGCGGGTTCGGCGACATGGGGGGCCGATACCCGGATGGTGGGTTCGTGCCTCATGACCGCACCCGGTCGAGGAAAAGGGGGCGCCCCGATACGCAGGGGCGCCCGTCGATGAATACGACCATCGATTTTCTCACGCTACGCAACACACACTTCAATGATGTTGGGAATAGCAGCGAGTCTTTAAGCTCGGGTGCGTGAGACTGGTTAAAATCCGGGTACCATATTGTCCCGAATTTCGATGCCGGGGACGCAACGATCCCCTGTTTACAGGCGATTTTTCAATCAGCCCGCGGACGACACCCTTCTCCACTCGCCGCCGATCAGTCCGCGTGCGGTTTCATAGGCCTTAACCAGGGACGGCCAATCCTCCTGTCCGCAGGTACGTGCGACCAGCGCCCGCGACGCCTCCGGCGGCGCGGTCGATGCGGGGGAGACCAGCCGCAGGGTGACGAGCATCCGGGTCAGCAGCTCATGCGCGGGGATCAGTGCCGGATCGAGCAGCCCCTGGTCGACGAGTAGACGCATCGCGGTGCGCAGCCGCGGATCGAAACCGACGCGATGGCGCAGCTGGAGCAGGTGCACCGTGAACTCCGCGTCGACCAGGCCGCCGTCGATAAGCTTGACGTCGAAGGGACTGGACGGCGGCTTGTGGCGGGCGACTTCGCTCCGCATCTTGACCACGTCGGCCAGCAATACGGTCGGATCGCGCTCGCGGCCGAGCGCCTCGGCGATGATCGCGTCGACCTCGGCGCGGGCGGGTGGCGATCCGAAGATCGTCCGCGCGCGGGTCAGCGCCATATGCTCCCAGGTCCAGGCGCTCTCGCGCTGATATTGGGCGAAACCTTCGACCGACACGGCCAGCGGCCCCTGGGTGCCCGACGGCCGCAGCCGCGTGTCGACCTCGTAGAGCGGGCCCGCCGCGGTCGGTACCGACATGGCGGCTGACACGCGCTGCGCCAGCCGGTTGAAATAGGTGGTGGCGCCCAGCGGCCTGGGGCCGTCCGATTCGGCCATGAAGCCGCCGCTGAACAGATAGACGATGTCGAGGTCGGAAGCATGGGTCAGCGCACCGCCGCCCAGCCGGCCCAGCGCCACGATCAGCAGTTCCCCGCCCGGTACCCTGCCGTGATTCTCCTCGAACTCGGCGACGGTCGCGTCGGTGAGCACGGCGAGAGCCGCTTCGGCCACCCGCGCATAGCCTTGTGCGACGTCGAGCGGATCTGACACTGCCTCGATCAGTTGGACACCGAGGGCGAATCGCCGTTCGCCGACGCGCTGGCGGACGCTGTCGAGCAGTTGTTCGTAACTGTCGCTGCGCTCGCCATCGCGGAACTCGACGATCAGCTCCTCCTGGGCGGGCGGCGCCGCCAGTGCGGTCGCGTCGATCAGTCCGTCGAGCAGGGCGGGACGCCGGCCCAGCGCCTGGGACAGCGTCGGCGCGTGGCTCAGCACGTCGATAAGGGCGCGGGCGAGGGCGGGGCGGGCCTGGAGCAGGCGGAACAGATTGATCGCGCTGGGCAAGCCGGCGACGAGGTCCTCGAAGCGGTTGAGTGCGTCCTGTGGTTCGGGTGCCTTGCCCAGCGCCGCGATCAGGGTCGGCAGCATCGCTTCGAGCGCTTCCTGCGCCACCGGGGTCCTTAGCGAGCGGCTCTTGCCGTCGCGCATCACCTCGATCCGCAACCGGGCGGCGCGGGGATCGGCGAAGCCCGCCTGCTGCAATGCGGTTTCGAGCTGGTCGGGCTGGACCGGAAGCCGCGCCTCGCCGTCATTGTCGAGGCCATCATAGACCGACCCGACCCGGTCGACATGTGGGCGCAGCAGCTCGACCAGCGCCCGGCCATCGTCGAGGCCGTGCAGCCGCGCGACATTGTCGAGCGCCTCGATCTGCTTCGGTAGCCGATGGGTCTGCTGATCGTCGACCATCTGCAGCCGATGCTCTACGGTGCGGTAGAGCCGGTAGGCTTCGGCCAGATCGGCGGCGACCGCCGGTTCGATCCGCCCCGCCTCGCTGAGAGCGCGCAGCGCGTCGAGCGTCGCGGGCGCGCGCAGCTGCGGCTCCCGTCCACCATGGATCAGCTGGTGGATCTGGGTGAAGAACTCGACCTCGCGGATGCCGCCGCGGCCGCGCTTCAGGTCGTAGCCGGGCCCGAGCACCTGTCCCTGCGAATAATGGTCGCGGATGCGGCGGGAAATCTGTCTGATCTCGCGCACGGCGCCGAAATCGACCGAGCGGCGCCAGACGAACGGCCGGATTGCGTCGAGGAAATCCTGCCCCAGTGCCGTGTCGCCGGCGGCCGCGCGAGCGCGGATGAAGGCGGCCCGCTCCCAGGGCAGCGCCGCCGATTCATAATAGCTGAGCGCGGCATCGATGGGCAGGGCGAGCGGCGAAACCTCCGGGGAGGGACGTAGCCGCAGGTCGACCCGGAAAACATAGCCATGCTCGTCGCGCGACTGCAGCAGCTCGACGACCCGCCGGGCGATGCGGACCGCGGCCTCGACTGGTTCCTCACGCGGTCGATGCGGCAGGGTCGCGGGATCGAAGATCAGAATCGGGTCTATGTCGGACGAATAGTTGAGCTCCCGGCTACCATGCTTGCCCAGCGCCAGAGCCGCGAAACCGCGCGGTGCGGCGTCAGGCGTGCGCTCGACTATGGCGGCGCGGACCGCGGTATCGAGCGCGTGATCGGCGAACGCCGACAGATGCGCGACAACCTCTTCCAACGTCGCGATGCCCGTCAGATCGGCCAAGGCCGTGGCCAGCGACACTATCTGCCGCTGTCGGCGCAGCATCTTGCCGATATCGTCGGATTGCTCGGCGGCGAGCCCGTCGCGGATCGCGCGGTCCAGCCCTTCGTCCCGTACAGCCGCCACGATGGCGGGAAAACGGCCGGAGAGACCCGACAGGAAAGGCGAAAATTCCCTTATCCTTTCCAACGCATTGGAAAAAATATGCTTATCGACGTGCGTGACCATTGCTTCATCGCATAGGCAATTTGAACGGGAGCGCAACATTGGGAAACATGCCGAGTCTATTGCGTTATGTTAGTCATGGAAAAGCGGACGCCCTCGCATATGACCTCGCAGGCGCGGTTGCGTCCCTCGCGGACGGTTCAGGCGCCGCAGCGCTATGAAGGCATCGGCAACGCCCTGCGGCTCGCTTATGGTCCTGACAGCTACGGTCTGCCCGATGAAATGATGGGTCTACTGTCGAAGCTCGACGCCAAGTAAAACGGGAGCGGACAGCTTTGGGATGCGTCCGGCGACCGCGACGGCCCCAAAACGGCGTTCATGGAAAGAGGCGGCCTACAGGCCGCCCCCGATTTCCTATTCCTTGCTGAGCCTATTCCTTGCTGAGAAGGTCGACGTCGGCCATGATCTGCTGGAGCGTGGTCGTCGACGGATCGGTCTTGTGCTCGCGGCGAGACGGCAACTGGCCCTGGTCGAGAAGCTGCTCGAGCGCGGCGCGGCCACGGGCGACCCGGCTCTTGATGGTTCCCACCGCGCAGCCGCAGATTTCGGCGGCTTCCTCATAGGCGAAGCCGCCGGCACCCACGAGGATCAGCGCCTCGCGCTGCGGCTGGGGCAGGTGCATCAGGGCGCGTTGCATATCGGCGAGTTCGATATGGCGGTCCTGCGAGGCAGGGGCCGCCAGCAGCTTGTTCGCCGTATGCTCGTCCCATTCGCCGCGGAAACGGGCGCGGCGCATCTGCGACAGGAACAGGTTGCGCAGGATGATGAAGGTCCATGCGCGCATGTTGGTGCCCGCCTGGAAGCGCTTGCGCGCCGCCCAGGCCTTCATCAGCGTCTCCTGGACGAGATCGTCGGCCAGATCGCGGTTGCCCGAGAGCGACCGCCCGAAGGCGCGGAGATGAGGGATTACCCGCGAAAGCTCGTCCTTGAACTCGTCGTCGGACAGGGCGATGAGTTCGCCTCGCGGCGCCTCGACGCCGTCGAGCTCCTGCTCCTCGTCATCCATATGATCTGCTACCCCAGCTGAAGCGTCTGCTGCCATCGCGGCACGGGCGAGTGCTGCCATCCGATCCCCGTTGTCCAGGCGGGACGACGCATGCCGTCCATTCCCGAACCCCAACGATCGCCCGACAGGGCGGTTCCAACAAGACCGTGAGCGAAACGACTTTCTTCAGGCTTCGATCGTGGCCGCGTCGAAAAACAGCGCCTGGCTGATCGCGGCTTTCACCGTCGATCGCTGGAACGGCTTGGTGATCAGGAAGGTGGGTTCAGGCCGCTCGCCGGTAAGGAGGCGTTCGGGGAAGGCGGTGATGAAGATCACCGGCACGCTGAACTCGGCCAGGATGTCCTTCACCGCGTCGATGCCCGAGCTGTCGTCGGCGAGCTGGATGTCGGCGAGGACGAGGCCGGGCCGGTGGGCATGGGCCTGCGCGACCGCCTCGTCGCGCGTCACGGCGACGCCGCTGACCGCATGGCCGAGATCGCGAACGATCGTCTCCAGGTCCATCGCGATGATCGGTTCGTCCTCGATGATCAGCACGTCGGTCCGGGTCTGCCGATCGATCTCCGCGATCGCGTCGGCAACCAGCGATTCCACCTCCTCAGGGGTCGTCTCGATGAGATAGGCGGTGTCCGCGACGGTGAATCCCTCCATCGCGGTCAACAACAGGGCCTGGCGCGAGAGCGGCGTGATGGTGTTGAGCCGGGCCTGGGCTATCGCCTCGCGTTCGGCATCTGCGGTCGGAGACTCCATCTCGTCGTAATTGGTCGAATTCCAGATCGCCTGGAAGGTGCGGTAAAGCCCGACGCGGACGTCGACGTCGCTGGGGAAGTCGTCGGGCGAAGCGACGATCGCCTCGAGCGCGGCCCGCACATAATTGTCTCCATGGCTCTGGCTGCCGGTGAGCGCCCGGGCGTAGCGACGCAGGAAAGGCAAATGGGGAGCAAGTTTCTGGCCGAGCGACATGGGTATCAAAACTCCCTGGATTCATTGCTGCGGGTGTACTGCCGCCACACGGGCAGGGAGATAGCAGCCCCACCGGTATTGCGGAAGTCACCCAGGGCTTCCGTTGGCGAATGTGTAAAAAGAGACATTCCTGTTATGGAACCAACGGAAGAGTTTTTTGTTTCATGCTTGATGCCCGTTTTACCAGACCGTGTAAAATGATACGCATCCGGGTCGATCCAAGCGCGGCGGTGTCTGAAAGCCGTTACATTGGAGAGTGTGGACAACAAAATGCAGCTCAGGGGCGTGGGCCGGTTGGCTAATCATGAACAGTCGGGCAAGCCGGCAAACGACACCGGTGGCAGCAAAGCGACCAGGAAGCGTAAGAGCGATCCTACGCGAGACGCGTCGGTCGGTGCGGCATTGCGTTCTGTCTATTCCCAGACGGTCGATGAAGCCATTCCGGCCGAATTCCTGGATCTGCTGAACAAGCTAGATTGATCATGCCCTCGGCAGTCCCCTTTTGGACGGGTCGGGCCGAAGGGACGAATCGCGCTCGCGAATGAAGCAGCCGGCCAAACTCTCTTTCGCCCATCTCTCCACCGGCACGAAGATGCTGCTGATTCTGTCGGCGGCCATGCTGCCGTTGGGATTCATTGCCCTGCTGACCTCGCTCGACCTGGCGCGCTCGGCCTCGATCGAACAGCGGACGGCGGCCCAGACGACCACGGCCTTCTATGCCACGCGGATAGACGCGGTACTCGATCAAGGCTTCAACGCCGTTCGGGCGCCGGTCGCCAGCGAGCAGCCAGCCTCTTACCTTTGCACGGCAATCGCGCGCCAGGCGCGTTTCAACCGCAGCGGCCGGCCGCCGATCGCGGTGTTCGATGGGCTGAAGCGCAAAATCTGCCAGTCCTACGGCAAGCCGATCGACAGGATCGCTGCGGTCGATCCCAGCGTCGACCATGTCTGGCTTGATGTCGAGCGCAGGGCCTTCCGCTTCACCTCGGCCCGCCCGGACGGCAGCCTGCTGTTCGAAGCAGACATCCCGCTGGATACCATCCGCCTCACCCTCGGCGCGGGCGGCGGGCTGCCGCTCAACAGGATGATCCTTCGACAGGGCGACGCCCGGGTCGTGCTCATCGATCTGGGCGACACGGCGGAAAAGGACATAATGCGCCTGTCGCAGCCGCTGGCCGACGGACGCCTCGCGCTCATCGCCGAATATCGGCTGGCGCCGGCTCGGGCCCGCACGGTGCTGGTGGTCCTGCTGCCGCTGCTGATGTGGGCCACCGCCGCCTTCACGGGATGGCTGATCGTCAACCGGCTGCTGCTGCTCCCGCTCAGCCAGCTGAAACGGTCGATCGACGCCTGGCAGGGTAGTCGCACGCCCCTGCGCCTGCCACGGCTCACGACGCCTAGCCATGAGATCCGCGACCTCGCCGAAAGTTTCTCCGCCGTCGCGGCGCGGATCCACGATCATGAGCAGGAACTGGAGGATGGCCTTGCCCGTCAGACCCGCCTGACCCGCGAGGTTCATCATCGCGTGAAGAACAATCTGCAGGTCGTCTCCAGCCTGATCAATCTGCATGCCCGCGGGGCCGAAGGTGCGGTCGCCGATGCCTATGGCGCGATCCAGCGTCGGGTCGATGCGCTCGCCGTCGTCCACCGCAACCACTATGCCGAGCTGGAGGAGAACAGAGGCGTATCGGTGCGCGCGCTGGCCGGGGAACTGGCGACCTCGCTCAGGGCATCGGCGCCCGCCGCCGCCGCCGGCATGCCCATCGCCCTCAACCTGGTCGATGTCTATGTGACGCAGGATGTCGCCGTGCCGACCGCCTTCCTGATCACCGAGGTCGTCGAACTGCTGATGCACTGCAATCCGCAGGGCTCGGTGCTGATCTCGCTCGAGGCGACCGACCTGCCCGATCGCGCCAACCTGCGGATCGAGACGGTGGGCATGGCCGAAGGTGCGCTCGACAATTATCCCGCCATCGGCCGCTTCGAACGGGTGGTGACCGGCATCGCACGCCAGTTCCGCGCGCCGCTGACCCAGGACCTGCGGACCGGCCGTTTCGAGATCCAGATCAGCGTCCATTCCTAGGGGCTAGCGGAAGGCGGAAAAAATTTCGCGAGGGTTGGAACCCGGGAAGCGGCGGGCCGTTTTTTGTTCGGATAGCGATGCTTTGCCCCCCCCGCTCCCGCTATCCGCTTGACAAGGGCCCGGTCGCATTATCCCCCCCGTAAATGCGTCCGGGCCCAACTTTTTGGGCAACCCCTTGAAATCGCAAAAAGAGCGTCGTCCGATCTATTACAGGTCGGGAACAAAGCCGCCCAGCAAGCATTGATCCGACGCAACTTCCGCCAAGGAAGTTTCAGATCATGCAGGAAGGTTCGCCATGTTCAAACGCACCATCGCCGTCGCCTTTGTCAGTCTCTCGCTTCTCGCCGTCGCGGCGTGCAATACGGTCGAAGGCGCGGGCCAGGATGTCTCGTCAGCCGGCCGGGCAGTCAGCGACGCCGCCGACGATTCCAAATAACCGTTCGCTACGATAGCCGCCGACGGGCGGCGACCTTATTCATGGAACAGCCCGGGACGGTCAGACCGTCTCGGGCTTTTCTTCGGCCTTGCGGCGTCGCTCCGTAAACCAGATGCCGATCAGCGCCAATTCGTAGAGGACGACGAGCGGCACCGCGAGCAGTAACTGCGAGCCGACATCAGGCGGGGTCAGCACCGCCGCGATCGCGAAGGCGCCGACGATCGCATAGCGCCGGGCACCGACCAGTTGCTTGCGGGTAACGACCCCGGCCCGTTCGAGCAGCATCAACAGCACCGGCAAAAGGAAGGACAGGCCGAAACCGAACAGGAACTGCATCACGAAGGACAGATAGTTGCCGACGCCGGGCAGGGCTTCCTGCTGGACGCCGCCCAGATTGCCCTGGAAGCCGAGCAGGAAGTGCAACGCGACCGGAATGGCGACATAATAGGCGAGCGCGGCCCCCGACAGGAACAGCACCGGTGTCGCAAAGATGAAGGGCAGCAGTGCCCTCCGCTCGTTGCGGTAGAGTCCGGGGGCCACGAATTGCCAGACCTGGTTGGCGATGACCGGGAAGGACAGCATCATCGCCGCGAAGAAGGCCACCTTGATCTCGACGAAGAAGGCTTCGAAGATCTGGGTGTAGATCAGCTTGCCCTGGCCGGCGCGCAGCAGCGGCTGGACGAGGAAGGCGAAGATCGGGCGCGCGAAATAGAGGCAGATGCCGAACGCCACCGCGAGTGCTGCCGCGGCCATCAGCAGGCGGCGACGCAGTTCGAGGAGATGATCGAGCAGCGGTGCGCGGCTCTCGTCGATATCGTTCATGGTTGTCGGGGTGCGACGAGCGGCAGGACCGGCTGGTCGGGGCCGGCGGGAGCGGACGAAAGATCGCCCGGCCCGCCTTGCGGCGGCGCTCCGTCACCGGGATCTTGGCGAGGCGGCGCATGTTCCGCAGGCGCGGCGAGCGGCAGCATCTCGCCCTCGATCATCTGCGGCTGGGGCGGATGCTCGCGCATGATGCGCTCATTTTCGGCCGCCCATTTCTTTTCCATTTCCTCGAGTTCGGCCTGGCGGATCATCTCGTCGATGCCGGAGCGGAAATGCCGCGCGACGCCGCGCGCGCGGGCAACCCACTGGCCGACGAAGCGCATCGCCCGCGGCAAGTCCTTGGGTCCAATGACCACGAGCGCGACGAGCGCGACGAGCAGCAGTTCGGTGGGGGCGACGTCCAACATCGCTTATGGCGCCGGTGGCCTCGCGAGGATCAGCTCTTGGGCCGATCGTCCTGCATAGGTTGAAGCCGGGCGTCGGGGTTCGGCTCGAGCGGGGGCTGCTGCTGAAGGCGGGCCGTCGGTTGCTGCGGAGCCGGCGGAGTCGCTTCGTCCTCTTCCGTCATGCCCTTCTTGAAGCTTTTGATGCCCTTGGCGACGTCGCCCATCATGTCGGAAAAGCGACCCTTGCCGAACAACAGCAATACGAGGACGCCGACGACGAGCCAATGCCAGATGCTCATGCTACCCATGGGGAATCTCCTTGATGGGGTCATTTAGGGCCTGACCACTCCATCCGCAACGGGCCTTGCGGATCATCGGAGCCGTCGGCGGGAACGGATAGCGCTCCATGAGGCCCGAGTGTGACGGGATGGTGACGGCCGAACGCCCCAAGGGCCGCGCAAACGCCGTCATTCCTCCTCTTCGGAATCGCTCCCGGTTTCCATCTGATATTGTTCGAAAGCGAGGTCGACCGGATCCAGCAGGCCGGCGGCCTTGAGATCGGCGATCCCCGGCAGGTCCCTGCGGCTGGACAGGCCGAAATGGGTGAGGAAGCTCGGCGTCGTCGCATAGAGGAGCGGCCGGCCCGGCGTCTCGCGCCGTCCGGCGGGACGAATCCAGCTCGCCTCCAGCAGCACGTCCAGCGTGCCCTTCGATATCTGCACGCCCCGGATCGCCTCGATCTCGGCGCGGCTGACGGGTTCGTGATAGGCGATGATCGCGAGCGTCTCGATGCCGGCCCGGCTCAGCTTGCGGGGCTCCTCGCGGGTGCGGCGGAGGATATGGGCGAGATCGGCCGCGGTCTGGAAATGCCAGCGGCCGCCGCGCTCGACCAACTCGATGCCCCGCCCGGCATAGAGCGCAGCCAGCCGGGGGAGGGCGTCGCCCAGCCCGTCGGCGCCGATCACCGTCATCAGCTCGGCCGGGCTCATCGGCCCCTCGGCTGCGAACAGTGCGGCTTCGAGGGCGCGGAGCAGGTCGTCGGGTTCGTCGATCATGCCGTGGCGCTCCGGAGCATGAGCGGAGCGAAGGCGGCTTCCTGCTGCAGCGAGACACGGCCCTGCCGGGCCAGTTCGAGCGCGGCGAGGAAACTGGATGCCAGCGCCGAGCGCCGATATTCGCCCGACGCGCCCGGAGGCAGGAAGGCCTCGAGGCTGGTCCAGTCGATTACCGCGCCGACCATCATCGACACCCGCTCGATCGCTTGGTCGAGGGTCATCACCGGACGCCGCTGAACGATATGAACGGTCTCCTCGGCGCGGGCGCGGACCATGCCATAAGCCGAGATCAGGTCGTAGAGGCTGGCATCCCAGGCGGGCTTGCGCACGACCTTCAGCCCTTCGGGCGCACCCCGCGCAAACACGTCGCGGCCGATCCGGTCGCGCCCCATCAGCCGGGCCCCGGCCTCGCGCATCGCCTGCAGCCGCTGAAGGCGCAGCTGGAGACGCAGCGCCAGTTCCTCGGGGCTGGGTTCGACCTCGGGATCCTTCGGAAGCAGCAGGCAGGATTTGAGATAGGCGAGCCAGGCCGCCATCACCAGATAATCGGCCGCGATCTCCAGCTTCAGCGCCTTGGCACCGTCGATGAAGGCCAGATATTGCTCGGTCAGGGCGAGGATCGATATCTTCGCGAGGTCGACCTTTTGCGCGCGGGCGAGGCTGAGCAGCAGGTCGAGCGGTCCTTCCCAGCCGTCGATGTCGAGCGTCAGCACCCCATCGGCGTGCGCTTCCGACAGCGGCAGGTCGAAATTGTCCTCGTCGTCCCCCATAAGCGGAGTAAATCAGGATTCCAGAAGGATGGGAACAGTCATCCGGATCGCGCGGCCTTCCATCAGGATCGTCGCGTCGGCTTACGCTGGCATGAAAGGAGGCGCGGTCATCAGGCGGGCAGCACCGCCATCAGTGCGTCGCGCTTCGCGATCGATTCCTCGGCCGATCTATCCG
Source organism: Sphingomonas sp. Root720 (assembly GCF_001428605.1). GTDB lineage: Bacteria > Pseudomonadota > Alphaproteobacteria > Sphingomonadales > Sphingomonadaceae > Rhizorhabdus. Next base: position 257,536 of record NZ_LMID01000010.1, on the reverse strand, counting down.
GTCTCGCCCCAGCGACGGTCGCCATCGCCCGGTCGAGGCGGGCCTTGGCCAACTCGTCGATCGCGCCGACCGCGGCGGCGATCGCCTCCATCTCGGCCATGTCGCCCGAACAGTGAAGGGCGATGTCGCAGCCGGCGGCGAGCACGCCCGCCGCGCGTTCGCCGAAATCGCCGGTCAGCGCGTGCATGCCGAGGTCGTCCGACATCAACAGCCCGTCGAAGCCGATCCGGCCGCGGATGATCCCCCCTATAACCTTGGCCGACAGGCTGGCGCATTGTTCGCCATCCCAGGCCGGGTAGACGACGTGCGCGGTCATCGCCATCGGTGCGTCGTTAAGGGCGGCGAATGGTTCGAGATCGGTTTCCAGCGCATCGTCGTCCGCCTCGACGACGGGCAGTTCGACATGGCTGTCGGCCATCGCCCGGCCATGCCCCGGGATATGCTTGACGACGCCGACCACGCCGCCGTCGCGAAGACCCTCGATCACGGCACGGCCCATCGCCGCGACCCGCATCGGTTCGGCGCCCAGCGCGCGGTCGCCGATGATGTCGTGCGCACCCGGCTGGCGGACGTCGAGCAGCGGCAGGCAATCGACGGTGATGCCGACTTCGGCCAGGGTGGCGGCGATCGCACGGGCATTGTGGCGGGCGGCTTCGATCGCGGTCATCGGCGCGATGTCGTAGAGTCGGTCGAACAGTTCGGCCTTGGGGAAGGCCGGCCACTCGGGCGGCTGCATCCGCGCGACGCGGCCGCCCTCCTGGTCGATCAGGATCGGCAGGTCGTCGCGGCCCGCGATCTCGCGCAGCGCATCGGTCAGAGCGCGAAGCTGCGCACGATCGGCGACGTTGCGCTTGAACAGGATGTAGCCGGCCGGATCGAGGTCGCGGAAGAAGCCGCGCTCGACGTCGGAAAGCGTGGTTCCGGCCATGCCGAGGAACAAGGGCGTCATCGTCGCGGGTTTCCCTGTTGGTCCGTCAGCCGGCGCAGGCCGGGGTCTCAGGAGGCTCACGCGCCGCGCTGCTCACGAGACCCGGCTTCGCCGGAACGACGTGTTTTATCCGATCACCGAGCAGCTCTCGCCCGCGGTCTTCAGCCGGCGGCAGATGTCGCCGGCATTGCCGCCGCTGGCGCGCAGCCGGTAGAGCGTCTTGTCGCCCGACTGCACCGGCACCACCGACTGGGTGAGGCTCGACAGGAAGGAGAAGCGGCCGGACAGCGTCTTCCACGCCGCATTGGCCTTCGCCTGGCTCGAAAAGGCGCCCAGCTGGACCATCGATCCGCCCGAGGCCGGTTCGGGAGCGGGCGTCGCCGCGACCTTGGGCGGGGCTGGCTTCGATTCGGGCGCCTTGGCCGCCTGCTTCGCGAGGGGCTGCTCGACGGTGGGCAGCGGCTTGGGAACGGCCGGTCCGGCGGTAGGGGCGGCGGGCGTCTTGGCCGATGCGGAGGGCGGGATCGCCGTCGTCGCGACCGGCGCCTCGGCGCGCGGCCGATCGATATTGACCGGCGTTTCCGCCGCGCCGCTGGTGTCGATCACGCTTTCGACCTCGTTGCCCTTGCTGGCGCTGTAGACGATTTCGTCCTCGCCGACCGGGGCCGAGGTCTCGCCGGGCCGTTCCTTGTAATAGCTGTCGGGCGCCTTGATCAGCGCACCGTCGCCCGAAGTCGCCCGGTCACCGCCGCGCAGCCAGAAATAGCCGCCGATGAGCAGCGCGACCAGCATCAGCGCCGCGACCAGCCAGATGATCAGCCGGCCGGTGCTGACGCCGCCTTCGTCGAACTCTTCCTCGACCGGTTCGAGCCACGGCAGGCGGTCCTCGTCCTGGGGACCGAGCCTGTCGCGCGAATAATCGGTCATTACTGCATCTCCTCCGCAGCGGTGACGCCCATGACGCCGAGACCATTGCGGATAATCTGCCCGATCGCGTCGCTGAGCGCCAGACGGGCCCGCGTCATTTCGGGCCTGTCGGAGAGCAGGAAGCGACGGGCCGGGTCGTCGTTGCCCCGGTTCCACAATGCGTGGAACGTCGCCGCGAGATCGTAGAGGTAGAAGGCGATCCGGTGCGGCTCGTGTGCCTGCGCCGCGCCCTCGACGATCCGCGGGAACTGCGCCGCGAACTTGACCAACGCCAACTCCTCCGCATCGAGCAGGGTCAGGTCGGCGGCCGGAGCCAGGTCGATACCCGCCTCCGCCGCGCGGCGGTGCAGCGAACGGCCGCGCGCATGGGCATACTGGACGTAGAAGACCGGATTGTCCTTCGACGCCTCGACCACCTTGGCGAAGTCGAAATCCATCTGCGCGTCGGCCTTGCGGGTCAGCATGGTGAAGCGGACGACGTCCTTGCCCACCTCGCGGACCACGTCGGCAAGGGTGACGAAGCTGCCCGAGCGCTTCGACATCTTGACCGGCTCGCCGCCGCGCAGCAGCCGGACCATCTGGACCAGCTTCACGTCGAACGCGACCTTGCCGCCCGTCAGCGCCTGCACCGCCGCCTTGATCCGCTTGACGGTGCCAGCATGATCGGCGCCCCAGATGTCGATCAGCATGTCGGCCTTCTCGGCCTTCTGCGCATGATAGGCGAGGTCGGTGCCGAAATAGGTCAGCCCGCCGTCCGACTTCTTCACCGGCCGGTCGCTGTCGTCCCCGAAGGCGGTCGCCCTGAACAGGGTCATCTCGGTCGGTTCCCAGTCGTCGGGAAGCTCGCCCTTGGGCGGCTCGAGCGTGCCTTCGTAGACGAGGCCCTCGGCGCGTAGCCGATCGAGCGCCGCATCGACCCGGCCCGCCTTCTGGACCGCCGCCTCGGATGCGAACACCGCATGCTCGATGCCGAGCAGGGCGAGGTCGGCGCGGATCATGTCCATCATCGCCGCGACGGTCTTCTCGCGGAACATGTCGAGCCAGTCGCTCTCGGGCTCGCCGACATAGGCGTCGCCGAATTCGGCGGCGAGTGCCCGGCCGATCGGGACCAGATAGTCGCCCGGATAGAAGCCCTCGGGAATCTCGACCGTCTCGCCGAGCGCCTCGCGGTAGCGCAGATGCGCCGACCGGGCGAGCGTCTGCACCTGCGCGCCGGCGTCGTTGACATAATATTCGCGGGTGACGTCGTAGCCGGCAAACTCCAGCAGCGCCGCTAGAGCGTCGCCGACCACGGCACCGCGGCAATGGCCCATGTGCATCGGCCCGGTCGGGTTGGCCGAGACATATTCGACGTTCACGACCTTGCCCTCGCCGAGCGTCGAGCGGCCGTAGTCGGCGCCCGCGGACAGGATGCCGGCCAGCTCGTCGCGCCAGCTTTGCTCGGTCAGGCGCACGTTGATGAAGCCGGGGCCCGCCACCTCGGCGCTCGCGATCTCGGGCAGGGCGGCCAGCTTGGGCACGATCAGTTCGGCCAGCGCACGGGGGTTGGTGCCCGCGGGTTTCGCCAGCACCATCGCCGCATTGGTGGCAAGGTCGCCATGCGCCGGATCGCGCGGCGGCTCGACCGTGACATTCCGTCGATCGAGGCCGGCGGGCAGCGCGCCGCTGCCCTCGAGGTCGTCGAGGACGGTATCGATCCGGTCGGCAAAGCTGGCGTAGAGCGTGGTCAAGGCAAAATCCGCGGGAAGAAATGGTGGAGCGTCGCCTTAGCGGATGGAATGGAAAAGGTCAGTCCCTTGTTTTCTTGCCGCCCTCGGACAGGCTGTAGACGGGAATCGAGGGTGCTATCGGATCGAGCCGCACCCAGAGCGCGACGATCAGGGCCGCCGCCAACGCCCCCGCCGGAATCCAGCGCGGCACGGCGCGGGGCAGCAACGGCAGGATCAGCGGCAGGCCGGCGAACAGCAGGACCATCATTACCGCCGGAAGCTCGGCACCGATGCCGAGGAAGATGAAGTGCGCCTGCGCCAGCAGATGGCCGACGCCGGTCGCCATGCAGAGCGCGGTCGTCGCCAGCCCCGCCCGTGCGGGCAGCCAGGCCCGCGCCGCCAACGCGACCGCGCCGAGCAGCAGCGGCCAGTGGAACAGCGGCCCGGCGGTGGGCTGCAACGCCTGGACGACGATGCCGGCGAGCAGCAGGAGCAGGATCGCGGCGACGGGTCCGCCCTCCTCCTCGTCGGGCAGGAACCATGCGGCGAGCATCGCGGAGATACCGAGCGGCAGCAGCGTCACCAGCGGTCCGTCGCAGAAGACGCCCGCCCACATCACCGCCATGGCTGGCGCGATGGCCAGCATCGGCGGTTCGGTGCGGCGGGCCAGCGGAACCAGCAGCAGGAGCGCGGCGACGAGCAGGCCCGCGATCGTCTCCAGCCGGGGAAGCGCGGCGAGCCGGTCGTAATAATTGGCGCCGCCGCTGCCCGACAGGGCGTTGATGGCGGTCAGCAGCAGGGCACCGTGCAGCAGGATCGCGCCGACCAGGACCGCGCCGCCGCCGACCCGGCCGAAGGAGGGGCGATGGCGCCTCAGGGCCAGCCCGATCAGCGCCGCCGCGATCGCCAGCAGCGCCCATCCCGTGCTGGCCGGGTAGACGATCGTGACCCGGCCGAGCAGATCGGAGAAGGCGGCATTCTCGCTGCGCGCCGGCATTTCGGTCGCGAAGGCGAGCGCGGAGGCCAGCGCCAGCGCCTGGTCGCCCATGTCCTGCAGCGATGCCGGATCGAGTGCCGCCACCGTCGCCAGCGGCGAGTGATAGGCATAGCCGCGGTCCAGCACCGCCAGGTTGAAACCGGCGATGCCCTTGCGCTTGGCGATCGTATAGTCGGTGTAATTGGGCATCAGGTCGTAGATCAGCACCGACAGCGAATTGGTGGCCGGGCGATCGACTTGGTCGGCATAGAGTCGCATCATCGCGCCGTTGCCCGGGCCCGTCTCGAACATGTTGGCGCGGCCGCCAGCGCCGCGCGCCTCCATGTTGATGATCGCGCCGGTCCGCCGTGCGAGCGGATGCCTGTCGAAAAAGGCGATCGAGCCGTCGAGCCCGATCTCCTCGCTGTCGGTGAACAGCAGGATCAGGTCGCGTTCCGGCCGCCCTCGCGCGCCGATCGCGCGCGCGACTTCCAGCGCCGCGGCGACGGCCATCGCATCGTCGCCGGCACCCGGCGATCCCCACACGCTGTCATGATGCGCCATCAGCATCAGCGCCGGTTTCGCCCGGTCCCTGCCCGGAATGACGCCGATGAGGTTGCGCGCGACGACTCCCTTTTCGGGGCGGCCGCTCCATTGGTGCAGCCGTGCCAGCGACTTGCCCTTCAGCGGCACGGCCTGTTCGCTCACCTCGGCGCCCAGGCCGTGCAGCCGGGCGGTCAGATAAGCGAGGGTCCGCGCATGGCCCGGCGATCCGACCGGTCGCGGTGCCTGGCTGATCGCCGCAACGTCGGCGAAGGCCCGTCCAGCCGAAAAAGCGTCCAGCGGCGCATCGGCACCGCGCGGGGCGGGGGGCAACACCGCGATGATCGCCCAGATCAGGGCGCCGGCAACGGCAGCTACCAGGGCGATCGTCCGATGCATCAGAAGCCTTCGGTGGAGATGGGTCCGACGAGATCCCGATAGCGGGACAGGGCGTAGCGATCGGTCATTCCAGCGATGAAGTCGCCGATATGGCGAGTAAGGCCGGGCTCGTCGGCGGGCAGGGTCTCGCGCCACTTGTCCGGCATCAGCCGGGGATCGGCCTTGTAGGCGGCAGCCAGCCCGGCAATGACCGAACCCATCCGCACGGCGATGTCGAGCTGTTGCGGATGGTGGTAGAGATTGGCGTACATGAAACGCGTCAGCGCCTTTTCGCGTGCGGCCATCGGCTCCGAAAAGCCGATCAGCGGCCGGCCCGCCGCGCGAACGTCCTCGACCGAACGGGGGGCGGCCTCGTCGAGCCGGCGGCGGCTCTCGTCGAGCAGGTCGTTGACCATGCAGCCGATCTGCTCGCGCACCAGTTCGCCGATCAGCCGGGCCGGCGCGACATCGGGATAGCGCGCGCGGACGCGATCCCAGTTCGACCGGATCAGCGAATCCTCGAGCACCTGTTCGAGCGTCAGCAGTCCCGCGCGCACGCCGTCGTCGATATCGTGATTGTCATAGGCGATGTCGTCGGCCAGAGCCGCGACCTGCGCCTCCGCGCCCGCCCAGCTGTCGAGGTCGAGCGGCCATTCGCCGTCGACCTCCGCCATTGCCCAGGTCCGCTTGCGCACCGGGCCGTTATGCTTGGCGAGCCCCTCCAGCGTTTCCCAGCTCAGATTGAGCCCGTCATGCGCGGGATAGGGGGAATCGAGCCGGGTCAGTATCCGCAGCGTATGGGCATTGTGGTCGAAGCCGCCCGCCCCGGCCATCGCGGTCTGGAGCGCTTCCTCACCGGCATGGCCGAACGGCGGATGGCCGATGTCGTGGCCCAGGCACAGCGCCTCGGTGAGATCCTCGTTGAGGCCGAGCGCGCGGGCGACGGTGCGGCCGATCTGCGCGACCTCCAGGCTGTGGGTCAGCCGGACGCGGTAATGGTCGCCATCGGGCGCGACGAACACCTGGGTCTTGTGGCGCAGGCGGCGGAAGCTGATCGAATGGATGATCCGGTCGCGATCGCGCTGGAAGGCATCGCGCGGCCCGCGCGTCTCGCCGCCGCCCAATATGTGGAAGCGGCCCCGGCTGCGGGAGGGATCGGAAGCGTAGGGAGCAAGCGTCGGCATCGGCGCCGTGATGGCCGACCGCGCGGCCCAAGTCGACTATCTTGTCTCGCGGCTCGTATCGGCGGCGCCCGCCGTCCGCGCGCGGGTGGCCTGCTCGACGTTCATCAGCATGATCGGAAGCAGCCCGCGCCAGCCTTCGCCCTCGATCGCCAATTCCGGGTAGATGCGATCGACCGGCGGGGACTTCTCCACGGGAAGCCGCGGCTGGCCGGGAACCGCGAGCGCGGGTTGGGCGGCAAGGAACAGCAGGGCGGCAGCGAGCAGGCGGGTCATGGCGTCTCCGATTCGGTGACGCTGATGCGGCATGGCTGTTACGTCTGTATGACAGTCTTGTGGCGAGAGCGCCGATCCGCCTCGGGGGCTTTGCCTCGCTTCCGATGAATCGCGTGGCCTTCACGCGAACATCGGGCGGTTTAATCGATCCGTTCCACCTTCTGTCCAGGAGAGGTGGTGACGGGAAAGCTGCTCAGTCCGCCGGCGCGGGCGTCGTTGACATAGTCCTGGGCGGCTTCCTTGCTCGGGAAAGGGCCGATCAGCAGCCTGTTGGTCGCCTTGTAGGGCGTGGTCCACGGGGTCTTGCCCGCCAGCAGCTTGCCATGGCTGCTCTTCTGCTTGCTCCACTCCTTGTCGAGATCGGGCTTGTAGGCGCCGCTGGCGATCTGGACCCAATAGCGCTCGGGGCTGGCCTTGCGGGCCTTGGCCATTTCCTGTGCCTTGGCCTTCTTCTCGGCGGCGGCCTTTTCGGCGGCCGCCTTGCGCTGGGCGGCGCGGCGGTCCTCGGCCAGGCTGCGCTCGTCGGCGGCCTTCTGTTCCGCGACGGCCTGTTGCGGCGAGGGCGTATCGCCGGCGCTGCTGGCTGCGGCCGGCGTCGACGAACCCGCCTTGGCGGTGCTCGTATCGGCCTTCAGCACGAGTCGGCCGTTGCCGTCGAAGCGCGGACGGGTCGAAGACGATGTCGCGGCCGGGGCCGTGACCGACATGGGCGAACCCTTGGACGAGGGGACGGGACTGACCTGCGCCATTTCCATCGGGACCTTGTCCTCGGGGAAATGGCCGAAATGGACGGCTGCGGCCTTCTCGGCAGCCTTGAGCGCGGGCAGGCGCGACAGGAAGGGCTTGAGTGCATCCGCCTGATAGCGCGGCAGCACCGCATAAGCGGCCGATTCGGCACCGGGCGCGTCACCGGTCATCGCCAGCACGAAAGCGCGCGCGCGCCAGGCCGCGATATCGCGTTTCTGCAGCAGCGGGTCGAGGACCGCGAGCGCACCGACCTTGTCGCCGCTCATCGCCAGGGACAGCGCCAGCCGGCGGGTCGCCTCGGGGTCGGCGCGGGTGCGGAGCAGCAGGTTATATTCGGCCTGCGCCTTGCGGTTGTCGCCGCGGAGATCATAGGCAAGGCCGCGATCGAGCGCGACGTCGACCGGCGGGACGCCCAGGTCGGTGGCATTGTCGAACAGGCGGAGCGCAGCGCGGGGTTGCTCCTTCTGGATCAGCGCTGAACCCAGGCCTGCCTTGATGCGGCCGTCGCGCGGCGAGATCTTTTCGGCCCGCACGAAGAAATTGATGGCGGCATCGGCATCGCCGACCGCCAGCGCCGCCGATCCGGCACCCGACAGTGCGTCGAGATCGCCGGGATCGCGCGCCAGCACGCGCAGATAACGTGCCAGCGCCTCGGCGGGATCGCCGCGCGCCATCGCATCGCGAGCCGACGCCATCGGGTCGGTGATCAACGGTTCCTCGCTGGCCGAGGTCGAATCCATCTGGCCGACGGCGGGCGTGACGACGAGGAAGGTGGAAGCCAGCGCGAGCAGGCTGACGAGGGAAAATCTGTTCATGGGCACATCGCTCTCGGATATCCGCCATATCGCGCGCAAGAGCTGAACCCAAACAGAACGCCGAAACGAGATACGCCCGCGCCGACTGGCACGGGCGTATCGATAATGCGCAATTACTGGTTGCTCTGGCGGTTCAGGAAACGCGGAATATCGGCATCGTCGTTGCCGCGCTCATCGCCCTCGACCTGGGCCTTGGCGGCGCCGCGCGCGATGTTCGACATGCGCTCGAACAGGGTCGCGCCGGCACCCGACGGGCGGCGGGCAGGCTCGGCATCGGTCACCCAGCGGCGATTGCCCTGCGGTGCGGCTTCCTCTTCGGAAGGACCTTCCGCCGCCGGGGTCGGCATGGCCGATTCCGGCTGCAGCAGAAGCTCGTCGTTGAACAGGTTGGTCAGCTCCAGCGGCTCGGCGGCGGTGGGCTGCTCGGGCGCCTCGAGGACGATCTTCTCTTCGGCCGGGGCCGGGGCGGCCGGTGCCGCCGGAGTGTCCGACGCGGCGGCCTGCGGCTGCGGAGCGGGGGTCTCGGCCTGCGGCGCCGGGGCCGCCTGCGGCACGGCGACCGACTTTTCGTCGCGCATCGGGGTGCGCGGCGGGAAGCTGAAGCTCTTCGACGGTTCGGGCATCGTCGCGACATCGACCTCTATGCCGGTGGCGACCACCGAGACGCGGATGCGGCCCTCGAGCTCGTTGTTGAAAGCCGAACCCCAGATGATGTTCGCGTCCGGATCGACGAGCTGGCGGATATGATTGGCCGCTTCGTCGACCTCGAGCAGGCGCATGTCGTCGCCGCCGGTGATCGAAACGATGACGCCCTTCGCGCCATTGAGGCTGACGCCGTCGAGCAGCGGATTGGCGATCGCCTTCTCGGCCGCCTCGATCGCGCGGTTGTCGCCGGTGGCTTCGCCGGTTCCCATCATCGCCTTGCCCATCTCGCTCATCACCGAGCGGACGTCGGCGAAGTCGAGGTTGATGAGGCCGGGCATGACCATCAGATCGGTGATGCCGCGCACGCCCTGCTGGAGGACCTGGTCGGCCATCTGGAACGCTTCCTTGAAGGTCGTGTTCGGGTTGGCGATCAGGAACAGGTTCTGGTTCGGAATGACGATCAGCGTGTCGACGTGCTTCTGTAGCTCCTCGATGCCGGCATCGGCCGAACGCATGCGACGATTGCCTTCGAAGCTGAACGGCTTGGTGACGACGCCGACGGTCAGGATGCCGCGGTCGCGCGCCGCCTTGGCGATGACCGGCGCGGCACCGGTGCCGGTGCCGCCGCCCATGCCCGCGGCGATGAAGCACATGTGCGATCCTTCGAGTGCCTTCTCGACCTGCTCGAGGGTCTCCTCGGCGGCCGCCCGTCCTATTTCGGGACGGCTGCCTGCACCCAGGCCCTGGGTGATCTTCAGGCCGAGCTGGATGCGGCGCTCCGCCGACGAGGCGTTCAGCGCCTGCGCGTCGGTGTTGGCGACGATGAAGTCGACGCCCTGGACGTCGGCACCGATCATGTTGGCGACCGCGTTTCCGCCTGCTCCGCCTACGCCGATCACGCTGATGCGGGGTTTCAGCTCATCGACCTGGGGGCGCATGAACTCGATCGTCATAGATTTTCTCCCTGGCGGCCATGCCGGCCCAAGCAACACGTGGATTGAATCTTGCCAGACGCGATTCGCCGAATCACGCGAAAAGTTGTCCTATCCACAGTTTTCGAGGTTAACCGATGTGGGACAGGGGCCGACACGATCAATAGCCCGTCTTCACCGCCGCGATGAGCCGCCCGACGAGCCCCATGGGCTGCGGCCGGTGGATCGCCTGTTCGGCCGCGAAGGGGCGCAGTTCGGCCGGATTGGTCGCGGCGACCTGGGCCAGGCCCACCAGGGTCGCGAAGCCGGGGCCGCTGTGCGCGTCTGGCAGGCCCGATAGGGTGCGCGGCCGCCCGATCCGGACGCTGCGGCCGAGGACCCCCTGGGCATAATCGGCGATGCCGCGCAGTTCGGCGCCGCCGCCGGTCAGCACCACCTGCCGCCCGACCGGGCCGACATAGCCGAGATCGGTCAGCGCCTTGGCGACCGCGTCCATCCAGTGGTCGAGCCGCTGGCGGATCACCTGGATCAGCTGGGCACGGCTGATGCGCGGTGGCTCGGCGCCGTCGGCGACCTCCTCGGGCGAGCCGATCTCCAGCATCTCGTGATTGTCGCGCGGGCTGTTCTGCGCCGATCCGTGGACGCATTTCAGCCGCTCGGCCTGCGCGCGGCGAATGTTGAAGGCCGAGGCGATGTCGTCGGTGATGTCGGCGCAGCCCATCGGCAGCGAGGCGAGGCCGACCAGCAGACCGCCCGCGAACAGCGAGACATTCGTGACACCGGCGCCCATCTCGACCAGGGCGATGCCCATCTCGCGGTCTTCATCGGTAAGGCAGGAAACGCCGGTCGCGATCGGCGAGGCGACGATCGAGCGGACGCCGAGATGCGCCGAACGTACGCAGAGCGCGAGGTTGCGGACGGGGGACGGCTCGGCGGCGATGACGTGGATCTCGACGCCGAGCTTATCGGCATGCAGGCCGAGCGGATTCTTGACGCCGTTGAGGCCATCGAGCGTGTAGAGCGTCGGCTGGGCGTGGAGGACCATGCGGCCCTCGGGGTTGAGCGAGCGGCGGCCCTGGTGGAGCAGTTCGTCTATGTCCTTCTGCTCGATCTGGACGCCCCCGAGGTCGACCTCGACCTGGGCTACGTCGCTGACGAGCCCGCCGGCCGAGAAGCTGACCCAGACATGGTCGATATTGATGCGGGCGATCGTCTCCGCCTGCTCGACGGCCTCGCGGATCGCGCCTTCGGTCGCTTCCATGTCGGCGATGTAGCCGCGCCGCACGCCCCGGCTCTCGCGCTGGCCGGTGCCGAGCACCTCCAGCTCGCCCTGGTCGTCGGCGCGCGCGATCAGCGCCGAGATCTTCGACGATCCGATGTCGATGGCCGTGATCAGCCCGTCATTGCGTGCCTGTGACATCGCTATACCCTTCCCCAAAATAGCCATGTCCGCCTCATGTTACCGATTTCGCGCTGAGGGACGGGGCCGCCGGCTCGATCTTGCTGCCGGGTTCGCGCGACATGCGCGCAACCATCCGGCTCGGATCGCGCAGGTCGATCGATACCAGCCCCTTGCCGAGCATCCCGGCGCGCCGGTCCTCCTGCGCGAAGAAGGCCAACGCCTTGGCCGCTTCCTGGTCGCCTTCGGGCAGCATCAGCTTCTCGCCCGACTGGAAGATGATGTCCCAGCGCCGGTCGCCCTGCCAGCTCGCGGCGGTGACCAGCGGCTTGAGCGAGGGGGCCGCCGCCATCAACGCGGCGAGCTGGGTCGCGCGGCGGTTGGCGCCCGGGCCGACCACGACAGGCAGATCGGGCATGGCGCGATCGTCGACCGGGCCGATCACGACGCCGTCCTTGTCGATCAGCGCGAGCCGGTGCTGATATTGCCAGATCGCGGCGGGCACGCGTTCGACGATGTCGACCACCAGCGTGTCGGGCAGGCGGCGAGAGACCCGTGCATCGGCGATCCAGCCCATCTTCATCAGCTCGGCGCGCGTCCCGTCGAGGTCGACGAGCGGCATCGGTCGGGCCTGTTGGCGCATCGCCACGTCGTAGACGAAGGCGCTGTCCACCTGGCGGCGATTGAGGATCTCGACGTTGCGGACCTTGAAGCCGGCATCGCCGATCCCGTCGGCGATCAGCAGGCCGATCATCTGCGGCAGGCCCATCGCAATCAAGCCGGCGACGACCCCGCCGCCGATACCGATGCCGAGCGTCCAGTTGCCCAGCCTGCGCAAGGCCTCGCGCGAAATGGGAAGCTGTTCGACCGCGCGCGCGATGGCGGAAGGCTTGCGCCGCGCGGACGCGCGCTTCGCCGGCGCCGCCACCCGCGGTCGCCGGTCGGTGGAGCGTGCCCGCGCCGCCTTCATGATCTTTCCTTCGCGGCCAGCGCCTCGTCGACGATAGCCTGGACGAGATCGGCATAGGTCATGCCGACATGGCGCGCCTGTTCGGGCACGAGGCTGAGCGGGGTCATGCCTGGCTGGGTGTTTACCTCGAGCAGGTAGAGCCCGGCCTCGCCCCGTTCGTCGTCCCAGCGGAAATCGGACCGCGACGTGCCCTTGCAGCCGAGCAGCCGATGCGCATCGAGCGCCATCCGCATGGCCGCGCCGGCGATGTCGTCGGGGATGTCGGCGGGGCAGATATGGGTCGTCAGCCCGTCGGTATATTTGGCTTCATAGTCATAGAAGCCGCTGCTGGGGACCAGCTCGGTCACGCCCAGGGCGCGATCGCCGAGCACCGCGACGGTCAGCTCGCGCCCCCGGATGAAGGGCTCGGCAAGCAGGGTCGGAAAGGTCTGCCACGGGCCATGCGAGTCACGATGAATCGGCGCGCCATGATTGTCACGCTCTTTTATGATCGCGACCCCGACCGACGAACCTTCGTTGACGGGCTTGAGCACATAGGGGCGCGGCATCGGGTCGCCGGCGTAGAGGCTTTCGCTCTCGACGACCTTTCCTTCGGGCATGCGGATGCCATGGGGGACGAGCTGCTGCTTGGTCAGTTCCTTGTCGATCGCGATGACCGAGGTGGTGAGGCCCGAATGGGTGTAGACCAGGCCCATCAAGTCCATCATGCCCTGGACGGTGCCGTCCTCGCCCGGCGTGCCGTGAAGCGCGTTGAACACCACGTCGGGCTTCGCCTCGGCCAGGCGCAACGCGACGTCGCGGTCCATGTCGATCCGCGTGACCTTGTGGCCCAGGCTCTCCAGCGCGTCGGCGACGCCGTTGCCCGAGGTCAGCGACACCTCGCGCTCGGACGACCAGCCGCCCATCAGGACGACGATGTGAAGGGGGACGTGGGTCATTTGCTCACCTCAAAACCAAATCGGTCACCCCAGCGAAGGCTGGGGTCTCCGGAGAGGCGCGCATCGATCATCTCATGAGATGCCAGCCTATGCTGGCATGACGGGTAAAGAGGATGGCGGATCACCGGCTCACCCCCACGCGCTGAATTTCCCACTCCAGGGTCACGCCCGTCTTCGCCTTCACCTTGTCCCGTACCTCTTCGCCCAGCGCCTCGATGTCGGCCGAGCGGGCCGCGCCGAGGTTAAGCAGGAAATTGCAATGTTTCTCGCTGACCTGCGCGTCGCCGCGGGTCAGGCCGCGGCATCCCGCCTGGTCGACGAGCTGCCAGGCCTTGTGGCCGTTCGGGTTCTTGAAGGTCGAACCGCCGGTCTTGCTGCGCAGCGGCTGGCTGGCCTCGCGCTCGGCGGCGATCCGGTCCATCTCGGCCTGGATCGCGGCGGGGTCGCCGGCCTCGCCGCGGAAGGTCGCGCTCACGACGATCGCCCCCTCGGGCAGATCGCTGTGTCGATAGGTGTAGCCCAGCTCGGCCAACCCCAGTTGCCTGCGCTCGCCCGATCGCAGGACGACGTCCGCCGCGACGAGCACGTCCCTGACCTCGCGGCCATAGGCGCCGCCGTTCATGCGGACGAAGCCGCCGACCGTGCCGGGGATCGAGCGCAGGAACTCGACCCCGGCGATGCCCGCGTCGCGCGCCGACGATGAAACGAGGATGCCGCTCGCCCCGCCGCCGCAGCGCAGGGTCGTCGCGTCCAGCCGCTCGACCTTGGCGAACGCCTTGCCGAGACGGACCACGATGCCCGGGACGCCGCCGTCGCGCACGATCAGGTTGGAACCGAGGCCGAGGCCCATCACCGGCACCGCCGGGTCGAGCGCGGCCAGGAAATCGCACAGATCGTCGACGTCGGCGGGTTCGAACAACCACTCGGCGGCGCCCCCGCTCTTGAACCAGACGAGCGGCGCCAGCGGCGCATCCGCCGTCAGCCGGCCGCGCACGCGCGGCAGGGACGGAGGGGATGTGCTGCCGGCTACCAGGTTCACTTCTTCTCGAGGCCCCACATCGCCATCCAGCGTTCCCACGCCTTGACCTGCATGTCGGCGAGGTCCTTGGCCGCCTTGGCAGCATTGTCGAACTGCTCGCCGCTGCCCATCGCCTTGAACGCGGCGTCGACCGCGGTCTTGTGCATGTGCATCGCCTGGTCCTGGAGCACTTTCCAGGGTCCGAAGAAATCGGTCATTGTGCCTTCTCCTTGGCTATCGCCGTCGAAAGCCCCGCCGCCCACTTCGTAATATCACCAGCGCCCAGGCAGATCACCATGTCGTCCGGCCCGATCGCCGCCGATAGGGCGGAGGCGAGCGCCTCCGGCCCCGCGATCACCTGCGCCGACCGATGACCGCGCTGCTTGAGCCCGGCGACGAGCGCCGCCGCGTCGATTCCCTCGATCGGTGCCTCGCCGGCCGGATAGACCGGGGCGACGTAGACGCTGTCCGCATCGTTGAACGCGGTCTGGAAATCGGTCATCAGGTCGCGCAGCCGGGTATAGCGGTGCGGCTGGACCACCGCGATCACCTTCGACCTGGCGCCCTCGCGCGCGGCGGCCAGCACCGCGCGGATCTCGACCGGGTGATGGCCGTAATCGTCGATAACGGTCGCGATGCCGTCGCCGACCGCGACCTCGCCGACCTTGGTGAAGCGCCGCTTTACCCCGCCGAACTTGGCGAAGCCGTTGGCGATGATCTCGTCCGCAATGTTCATCTCCAGCGCGACGCCGATCGCCGCCAGCGCGTTCTGGACGTTGTGGCGGCCGGGCATCGGCAGGGTGACCCCCTCGATCCGCCGCGTCTCGCCGTCGCGGTTGCGGACCACCACGTCGAACCGGTTGCCGCCGGGAACCGGGGTGACGTTGTCGCCGCGCACGTCGGCCTGCGCCGAGAAGCCATAGGTGACGACCTTGCGGTCACGCACCCGGGGGATGATCGCCTGCACCTCGGGATGATCGATGCAGAGCAGCGCGGCACCGTAGAAGGGGACGTTCTCGACGAACTCGACGAAGCAATCCTTCACCTTGTCGAACGAGCCATAATGGTCGAGATGCTCGGGATCGATGTTGGTGACGACGGCGATCGTCCCGTCGAGCCGCAGGAAGCTGCCGTCGCTCTCGTCGGCCTCGACCACCATCCAGTCCGACGCGCCGAGCCGGGCGTTGGAGCCGTAGCTGTTGATGATGCCGCCGTTGATCACGGTCGGGTCGACCCCGCCCGCGTCGAGCAGTGCGGCGACCATCGAGGTGGTCGTCGTCTTGCCGTGGGTGCCGGCGATCGCGACGGTCGACTTCAGCCGCATCAGCTCGGCCAGCATCTCGGCGCGGCGGACGACGGGAACGCGCTTCTCCAGCGCCAGCTCGACTTCGGGATTGCCGCGCTTGATCGCGGTCGAGGTGACGACGACGGCGGCGTCGCCCAGATTCTCCGCCTTGTGGCCGATCATCACCGGGATGCCGCGTGCGCGCAGGCCCTCGACGACATAGCCCTCGGCCACGTCGCTGCCCTGCACCTTGTACCCCAGATTGTGCATCACCTCGGCGATGCCGGACATGCCGATGCCGCCGATGCCGATGAAATGGATGGTGCCGATGTCGGTTGCGACACCCTTCATGCGAATGCGCCTTTCAAGGGACGAAGTTCCAGTTTTTCCACGGGGATGGGCTCGACGATCGGATCGGGGCCGATCCGCTCGACGAGGTCGGCCAACGCCTCGGCGGCGTCGGGGCGACCGACGCTGCGCGCGCGCTTGGCCGCGTTGATCAAAGCCTGCGGATCGAGCGCCAGCTTCTGCATCTGCTTGGCGAGTTCCTGCGGCGTGAAATTCTCCTGCCGGATCGCACGCGCGCCGCCGACCTGCGCGAGCTCGCGGGCGTTGGCGGTCTGGTGATCGTCGGCGGCGGACGGCAGCGGGATCAGGATGGCGGGCCGGCCCGCGACGCTGATGTCGGCGATGGTCGAGGCGCCTGCGCGGGCGATCACCAGATGGGCCCAGGCCAGCCGCTCGGGCAGGTCGGTGAAATAGGTGGCGAGGTCGGCGGGAATGCCCAGCACCTTATATTTGCTGCGCACCGTCTCGATATCCTCGGGCCGACACTGCTGGGTCACCTGCAGGCGGCGGCGGAAACCTTGCGGCAGCAGCGCGAGCCCGTCGGGCACCACGTCGGACAGGATCGAGGCGCCCTGGCTGCCACCGGTCACCAGCACGCGGAAGATGCTGTCGGGGCCGAGATCGGGGAAGGGCTGGTCGCGGATGTCGCGGACGATGTCGCGCACCGGATTGCCGACCAGCACGGTCTTGTCCTCGAACTTGGGCTTGAGCCGCTGGACGACCGGATAGGCGGTGGCGATCGCGTCGACCTTGCCCGCGACCAGCCGGTTGACCCTGCCCAGCACGGCGTTCTGCTCGTGGATCACGGTGGGAATGCGACGCCTGAAGCCGGCGCGCAGCGCGGGCAGCGCGGGATAGCCGCCGAAGCCGATCACCGCCGATGGCTCGAAGGTCGAATAGAGCTGGAGCGCCATCGCGGTGCCGGCGCGGATGTCGCGGAAGGCCTTCAGCCATTCGCGCGGGCCGCCGCCGAGCCTCCCGGCCGGGATGATGTGGGTCTGGACTCCGTCGAACAGGCCGGGGATGCGTGCGCCGCGTTCGTCGGTGACCAGCGCGACCCGGTGGCCGCGCCGCATCAGCTCGGCCGCCAGAGCGTGCGCGGGGACCATATGGCCGCCGGTACCGCCCGCCGCGAGGACGAAGTGTCGCGTCACCTTCATCTGCCGTTCCACCGCACCGTGTAGGTCGCTTCCTTGAGATGGGGGTTCTCGCGGGTGAAGGCGAGCAGCAGACCCATGCCGATCGACAGCGCGATCATCGACGAGCCGCCATAGCTGATGAATGGCAGGGTCATGCCCTTGGACGGGGCGAGGCCGACATTGACCATCATGTTGATCAGGGCCTGCAACCCGAACTGCGAGACCAGGCCGGCCGAGGCGAGCAGCAGGAAATCGTTCTCCTCGCGCAGCAGGCGCAAGCTGACCCGCGCTACGATCGCCAGGTAGAGGCACGCGATGGCGATGCAGGCGATCAGGCCGAATTCCTCGCCGATCACCGAGAAGATATAATCGGTGTGCGGTTCGGGCAGGGTGAACTTCTCGGTTCCCGCGCCGGGGCCGGTGCCGAGCAGGCCGCCGTTGGTCAGCGTGGCGTGGGCGCGGTCGACCTGATAGGTATCGCCCTGCTTGAACAGGAATTTGTTGATGCGCTCGGTCGCGACCGAATAGAAGAAATAGGCCGACACGATCGCCGCGAGACCGCCCGCACCCAGCATGCCGAGCAGCTTGAGCGAGGCGCCCGACAGCATCAGCAGGACGATCCAGACCGACACGAAGATCACCGTCTGACCGAAGTCGGGCTGTTTCATCAGCAGCACCGCGACCAGCGCCATCGGCACGACCGAGATCATCGCGAAGGGCAGGCCCGGGTTGCGGGCGCGCAGCGAGAAGAGCCAAGCCATGCCGACGGCGAACATCGGCTTCAGGAATTCGGACGGCTGGAGCTTGGCCGGGCCGAGCGAGATCCAGCGTGTGGCGCCGTTGGCGGTGCTGCCGACGATCGGCACCAGCGCCAGCAGGGTCAGGAAGAGGATGCCGCCGATCAGCGCGCCGCGCCGGGCGATCTGCACCGGCAGGGCCGAAACGGCGAGCATCACGGGTACCGCGATCACGGTCCAGCCGAGCTGCATCCAGAAATAGTGACGTGGCGCGACGGTGACGCCCGTGCCCGAATAGCGGACCCCGGCGGCGGGCGAGGCGGCGGCGACGGCGATCAGGCCGACACCGATCAGGATCGTCACCAGCAGCAGGAGGACACGGTCGATCTCCCAGAACCAGCGCGCGATCGGCGTGCGCTTGCCGCGTCCGAAACGCGAGCGCTTGAAAGGCGAGGGCGGGGAGGGCGAGGGCACGGACGAGTCGAAGGACACTGCGACGTTCATAGCGGAAGCCCCTCCACCGCGCGACGGAAAGCGTCGCCACGTGCCTCATAATCGCTGAACTGGTCGAACGAGGCGCAGGCGGGCGACAGCATGACGACCTCACCCGGTCGCGCCGCCGCGGCGGCATCGGCCACCGCCTGGTCTAGCGTCCCGCTCTCCACCACCGGCTTGCCCGCCGCGCGCAGGATGCGGGCGAACATCGGACCAGCCTGGCCGATCGTGTAACCGGCGGCGACATGGTCGAAGTACGGCGCGCAGTCGTCGAGGTCGTCGGTCTTGGGCAGGCCGCCCAATATCCAGTGGATCCGCGGATAGGCTCCGAGCGCGGGAGCGGTGGCGGTGGCGTTGGTCGCCTTGCTGTCGTTGACGAACAACACGCCCTTCTTCTCGGCGATCCGCTGCATCCGGTGGGGCAGGCCGGGATAGGTGGCGAGCCCCTCGTCTATGGCGGCTTGGGAGATGCCGAGTGCGCGGGCGACCCGGATGGCGATGGCTGCGTTCTGGGCGTTGTGCGGACCCTGGAGCGCGGGCCAGTCCTGCTGGCCGCCGCCGGCGTCGGTCGATCGTACGCCGATGGCGCCGGGTCGCCGCGTCGCGATCGCGCGGCTCGGTTCGTCCTCGACCGCGATGATCGCGGCATGGCCCGGAGACTGCATCGCGAACAGCCGCTCTTTCGATGCCGCATAGCCGGCGAAGCCGTCATAGCGATCGAGATGGTCGGGAGTGATATTGGTCAGCACCGCGACGTCGCAGTCCAGGCTGAAGCTGAGGTCGATCTGGTAGCTCGACAGCTCGAGCACATAGACGCCGCCCGCCGGTAGTGGATCGCGGCCCATGATCGGCAGGCCGATATTGCCGCCCATCAGGGTCGGCACGCCCGCGGTCTCGATGATATGCTTGATGAGGGCGGTGGTGGTCGACTTGCCGTTGGTCCCGGTGATGCCGACCACCTTGTGGTCGGGCAGCGAGGGCCGCGCCTGGGCGAAAAGCTCGATGTCGCCGATGACGGGCACGCCGAAGCTCGCCGCATGGCCGGCGATCGGATGCTTGTTGAGCGGAACGCCGGGCGAGACGACGACGCCGGCATAGCCGGTCAGGTCCATGTCGATGGGATCGGCGAAACGGACTCCGGTCACCTGGCCGCGCGCCTCTTCCCGGCTGTCCCACGCGGTCACTTCGGCGCCGCTCACCTGCAGCGCCTCGACCGTCGCCACGCCCGAGCGCGCCAGCCCGAGCACGGCATAGGTCTTGCCGGCAAAGGCGGGACTCGTGATCACCGCAGCTTCAGCGTGGCGAGACCGGCGAGCGCGAGGACGAAGGAGATGATCCAGAAGCGGATCACCACGGTCGGTTCGCTCCAGCCGAGCTGTTCGAAATGATGGTGGATCGGCGCCATGCGGAAGATCCGCCGTCCGGTCCGCTTGTAGAAGAACACCTGCAGGATGACCGAGATCGTCTCCATGACGAACAGCCCGCCGACGATCGCCAGCACGATTTCGTGATGCGCGACGACCGAGATGACGCCGAGCGCGCCGCCGAGCGCGAGGCTGCCGGTATCGCCCATGAAGACGGCGGCCGGGGGCGCGTTGAACCACAGGAAGGCGAGGCCGCCGCCGATGATCGCCGCCGTCAATATCGTCAGGTCACCCGCGCCCGGGACGTGCGGAATACCTAGATATTGGGCGAATTTGGCATTGCCGACGAGATAGGCGATCACGAAGAAGGCGAGGCTGGCGATGACCACCGGCATGATCGCCAGTCCGTCGAGGCCGTCGGTCAGGTTAACGGCATTGCCGAAGGCGACGATCACGAAGGCCGCGAAGACGACGTAGAAGGCGCCGAGGTCGATGACCGGCCCGTTATAGAAGGGAACGTAGAGCTGGGTGCCGTTGCCCGACACGATCAGCCAGCTCGCGAGGCCGGCGATCACGAACTCGCCGGCGAGGCGGACCTTGCCGGAAACGCCATGATGGCTGCGCTTCTTGACCTTGTCGTAATCGTCGAGGAACCCGATCAGCCCGAAGCCGAGGGTCACGCCGATGCAGGCCCAGACGTAGCGGTTGTTGAGGTCCATCCATAGCAGCAGCGACAGCATCACCGAGACGAGGATCAGCAGCCCGCCCATCGTCGGCGTGCCGACCTTGGCGAGATGAGTCTGCGGACCGTCGGCGCGGATCGGTTGGCCCTTGCCCTGACGCACGCGGAGCCAGCCGATGAAGCCCGGTCCGATGATCAGGCCGATGAACAATGCGGTCAGCGCTGCGGCCCCCGCGCGGAAGGTGATGTAGCGGATGAGGTTAAGCACGCCCGGAAACCCGAGCTGTTCGGCTAACAGGTAGAGCATGTTGTCCTTTCGCCGGTGCCGTCCCGCGCGCGCAGATGCGCAACGAGACGCGACAGGCCGATCGCGTTGGATCCCTTGATCAATATGGCGTCGCCGGGCGCGATCATCGCTTCTATCGACTCGATCGCTGCGTCGGCGTCGGGCACATGCGCGAATTCGATCCATCCCTCAAGGGCGTTCGCGAGCGCCGTCATCTCCGATCCGACGAGCAGAGCGAAATCCACCTTCGCATCGCGGAGCGGACCGGCCAAGTCGGCATGATAGGCGGCCGATCCGCTACCCAACTCGCGCATCTCGCCGAGAATGGCGATGCGGCGGTCGGCCTTTTCGTTGCCCAATACCTTGATGGTCGCGGCCATCGATGCAGGGTTGGCGTTATAGCTTTCGTCGATCAGCAGCGCTTCGCCCGTGCCGGCTGCAACGATGCTGCGCTGGCCGCGGCCGGCCAGCCCTTCCATCTCGGCGAAGGCGAGGCCGGCGGCAGCGAGGTCGCCGCCCACCGCCCAGACCGCGGCGATCACCGCCATCGCGTTCGATACCCAATGCCCGCCCGGCGGAGCGACCGTGAAGGTTAGCTCGGCATCGGGTAGGACCAGCGACAGCAGCGTGCCTTTGTCGAGCGGGATCACATCTTGCGCGTGGACATCGGCCTTGTGGTCGGTGCCGAAGGTCAGGATCCGGCCGGCATGGGGCTTCGCGGCCGCCATGAGCCGGTCGCGGTGCGGGCTGTCATACGGGATGATGGCGACGCCGCCGGGCTCCAGGCCCTGGAATATCTCGCCCTTGGCGTCGGCGATATCGGCTTCGCTCGCGAAATAGGCGCTGTGCGCGGGCGCGATGGCGGTAACGATCGCGACATGCGGGCGGACGAGGCGGGTCAGCGCCGCCAGCTCGCCGGCATGGTTCATCCCCATCTCGAACACGCCGACCGCGGTATCGGCCGGCATGCGTGCCAGGCTGAGCGGAACGCCGGTATGATTGTTGTAACTCTTGACCGAGCGGTGGACGCGTCCGGGCAAGGCGCGGTCCAGGCAGGCATAGAGCGCTTCCTTGGTCCCGGTCTTGCCGACCGACCCGGTGACGCCGATCACCTTCCCCGCCATCCGCGCGCGGGCGGCCGCGCCGAGCGCGTCGAGCGCCATGGTGGTGTCGGCGACGCGGACATGCGGCCCGCTGCACGCGTCGGAGACGATCGCGCCTGCCGCGCCGGAGGCAAAAGCATTGTCGAGGAAGCGGTGGCCGTCGGTCGTCTCGCCCTTCAGGGCGACGAACAGGTCGCCCGCGCCGATCTCCCGCGAGTCGAAGGCCACCCCGTCCGCGCGGAAATCGCCATGCACCTCGCCGTCGGTCGCGGCGGCGATGTCGAAAGCGGTCCAGAGCGGGGCGTTCACGCCGCGCATTCCCGCGCGACGGTGACGTCGTCGAACGGCAGGACGCGCATCTGGTCCCCGGCGCCGACGATCTGGCCCTGCTCATGGCCCTTGCCCGCGATCAGGACGATGTCGCCCGCCTGCGCCTCGGCGATGGCGGCGGCGATCGCCTCGCGCCGGCCGCCAATCTCGATGGCGCCCCGCGCGCCGGCCATTACGTCGCGACGGATCGTGGCCGGGTCCTCGCTGCGCGGATTGTCGTCGGTGACGATCGTCCGGTCGGACAGCCGGGTCGAGACCTCGCCCATCAGCGGACGCTTGCCGGTGTCGCGATCGCCGCCCGCGCCGAACACGGTGATCAGCCGGCCGGCGGTGTGCGGGCGCAGCGCCTGGATCGCGGCCTCCAGCCCGTCCGGCGTATGGGCATAGTCGACATAGATCGGGGCGCCGGTCCTGCTGATCGCGGCGCGTTCGAGGCGGCCGCGTACCGGTGCGACCCGCTGGAGGTTGGCCAGGGTCAGACCGATATCGCCGCCGGTGGCGATGACGAGTCCCGCCGCGACCAGCGCGTTGGCGGCCTGGTAGGCACCGATCAGCGGCAGCTTGACGTCGCGCGCCGCGCCGTCGACCTCGAGCCGCAGGGTCTGGCCGAGCGCGGTGGGCGTGCGTTCGACGAGGCGGATTGCCTCCCCGGCCGAACCCACGCTGAGCAATCGCACGCCACGCTTGCGAACCGCGGCCATCACGTCGGCCGATCTCGGGTCGTCCGCCCAGAGGACGACCGCGCCGTCCTGGTCCACCACTTCGGTGAACAGCCGCAGCTTGGCCGCGAAATAATCGTCCATCGTGCCGTGATAATCGAGGTGGTCGCGGCTCAGATTGGTGAAGGCCGCCGCGCGCACGGGCAGTCCTTCGGTGCGGTACTGCGACAGGCCATGGCTCGACGCCTCGAACGCGGCGTGGGTGACGCCTTCCTTCCGCAGTCCCGCCATGTTCGACAGGAAGGTGACGATGTCGGGCGTGGTGAGCCCGGTGGACACCTGGTCGTCGGCCGTGGTGACGCCGAGCGTGCCGATCGATGCGGCATGGAAGCCCGCCATCCGCCACAGCTGGCGGGTCAGCTCGACCGTCGAGGTCTTGCCGTTGGTGCCCGTGACCGCGATCGTCGTATCGGGAAAGGGCGCGAAGAAGCGCGCGGCGAGCTGCGCGAACAGCCGGCGGGGCTCGGCATCGGCGAGATGCAGCGCGCCGTCGACCGCGACGCCGGGGGCGGAGACGATCGCGATCGCGCCGTCGGCGACGGCCTGCGCGATGAAATCCTCGCCGTTGAAGCGACTGCCCTTGAAGGCGCCGAACACCGTTCCCGGCGCAACCTTGCGATGGTCGATCGCGAAGCCGGTGACCCGCGCGTCGCCGATGCCCGCGTCGAGCAGGGCCGGAACGCCGGCGACCAGGTCAGTCAATCGCATGGACCCCCTCGTCCTTCTCTTTCGGCTTGTAGACGAACGGCATCATGTCGGAGACGTCGATGTCCTTGCTGGGATCGGGAATGACGCCGAGCAGCGGGCCGATCCGGGCGATGACGGCCTTCACCGCCGGCAGCGCGTTCCAGGCGGCGGTGCGGAAGCCGTAGGTTTCGGGGATGCCCTTCGGCTCGTCCATCGTCACGATGACCACGTAGCGCGGCGCGTCCATCGGGAAGGCGGCGGCGAAGGTGGTGACGAGGCTGCTGTGGATATAGCGGCCGTTGAGGTTCTTCTCGGCGGTGCCGGTCTTGCCGCCGACCCGCAGGCCCGGGATGTTGGCGCCCTTGCCAGTGCCTTCGTCGACGACGAGGCGCATCAGCTGGCGGACCCGGTAGCTGGTCTGCTCGGAAATGATGCGCTTGCCCTTCGGGATCTGGCCCGGCGCCCGCTTCAGCATCGTCGCCGGCCGCAGGATGCCGCCGTTGACCATCGCCGCATAGGCATTGGCCAGATGGAGCTGGCTCACCGCGATGCCATGGCCATAGGCGACCGTCATCAAGGTGGTGCGTGCCCAATAGCCCGGCCAGAGCGGTTTGCCGAGCGCGCCGAGCTCGAGCTCCGCTGCCCGGTCGAAGCCGAGCTGGCGGAAGAACGCCTGGGTGCGCTCCAGCCCGACCTCCTCGGAAATCCGGGCGGTGCCGATGTTGGACGAATGGATCAGAATGTCGGGCACCGACATCCAGCGGTTCTCGGGATGGTCGTCCCTGATCCGGAAGCCGCCGACCTGGAGCGGGGCGGTGGCGTCGTAGCGTTTGCCGAAATCGGTGATCACGCCATGCTCGATGGCATTGGCCATCGTCAGCACCTTGAAGGTCGAACCGAGTTCGTAGACCGAACTGACCGCCCGGTTGTAGCGCGCGTCGGGACGCAGCGGATCGGTTCCGACCGGGATCAGGCCCGGCGCGTTCGAGTTGAACACCGGTAGCGAGGCCATGGCGAGCACCTCGCCGGTGTGGACGTCGAGCACGATGCCCGCGCCGCCGACCGCGAGATATTTCTCCGCCGATGCCCGGATGGCGCTTTCGAGCGCGGCCTGTACGCGGCTGTCGATCGACAGCTCGACCGGCTGGCCGCTATTGGCGGTGCTGGTCAGTCGCTTGTCGAGAAACGCCTCCATCCCGCTCACCGGCACGCCGCCGATATCCATGTAGCCGATAACCTGGCTGGCCATCGTACCTTGCGGATAGAAGCGCTTGGGCTCGGGAACCTCCTCGATCGCCGGCTCGCCCAGCAGGCGGACGGCGTGGATCTTGGCGGGGGTCGCGCCGCGCTCGAGGTAGACGAACTTGCGGCGTCCGCCCAGGATCCGGCGATATTCTTCGGCGGTACGATTGGGGAAGAGGCGGGCGAGCTCGACCGCGAGCCGATCCTTGTCGCCGATCACGCGGGGAGGGCGGATGGCGAGGCTGATTCCCTTGATCGTCGCTGCCAGCACGACGCCGTTGCGATCGGTGATGTCCGCGCGCGGGCCGGTGGCCGCCACGCTGGAGGTGCGATCGGGCGCGTCGAACACCGCGAGGTAGAGCAGGCGCAGCGCGATCACGCCGACCATCAGCGCGAACAACAGCATCAGTACCATCAGCCGATAATGGGCGATGCGGACGCTATCGTTGGTCTTGGCGAGGGCGCGGTCGCGCGGCTGGGCAAGCCCGGCGGCGATCGCGTTCATTGTTTCCCCTTGCGCGCACGGGCCGGTGCATCTTCGACGAGACCGTCGAGAAAGTTGTCGTCCAGCCTTACCGCGCGGACCAGCTTGCGTTCCGCGACCTCATGCACGGGTGACGCCTGCGGGGCCAGCGCCGATGGCCTGGGCTGGACATAATTGGCCTGGCGCAGCGCGGGCTGCGGCGGCGGCGCGACGACATGCGGAGCCGCCGCCACGGTGCGATCGGCGGGCGCGTCCATCACCCTGTCCTCGATCCGGTCGTAGCTGACCTTGTCGAGCGCGCCATGACTGGCCACGATCGCGGGGTCGAGCGGCAGCTGCCGCGGCTGGGTCAGCGCGACCAGCCGGACCGAGCTGGTCACGAACTGTTCGGGCCCCGGCGCCTGCAGGCCGTAGACGCTCTGGTTCCACTTCTCGATCTGCGCCAGGCCGCCGCGCGTGTCGATCTCGGTTCGCAGGCGGCGGATCTCCTGATGGGTCGATGCGATCTTGCGCTCGACCCCCGCGAGTTCGGCCCGCTTCGCGGCGACCGTCTGCGAGATCATGTAGAAGGAGAGGGCCGCGACGCAGATGCCGCCTGTCCAGACCACTTCCTTGAAGCGGTTCGTGATCATCCCTGACGTCCTTCCTTCTTGGGCGCGAGGCCCCATGGCGCTGCTTCGGTCCGCTGGGCGACGCGTAACGTCGCCGAGCGGGACCGGGGGTTACGGACGAGTTCGGCCTCGCCCGCGCGAACGGGTTTGGCGACGGCCTCGAAGCTGGGACGCGGCCCCCCGGCGCGCGCATCTGGAAGGTGACGGGAACCGGCCGGCGTGGCGCCGCTGCGATCGCGCAGGAAACGTTTCACGATCCGGTCCTCGATCGAGTGGAAGGAGACGACCGCCAGCCGCCCGCCCGGACGCAGCACACGCTCGGCGGCGGCAAGCCCCTGCTCGAGCTCTTCGAGCTCGGCGTTGAGGTGGATGCGGATTGCCTGGAAGGTGCGGGTCGCGGGGTCCTTCTTTTCGTGCGGCTTGTGGCCGAGCGCGCGGCGCACGACCTGGGCCAGTTCGGACGTCCGCGTGATCGGCCGCGCCTGGACGATCGCACGTGCGACACGCCGTGCGCGCGGTTCCTCGCCCAGGTCGTGCAGGACGTCGGCGATCTCGGCCTCGTCGGCGGTATTGACGAAATCGGCGGCGCTCATGCCGCTCTTGTCCATCCGCATGTCCAGCGGTCCGTCGGCCTGGAAGGAGAAGCCACGGTCGGCGCGGTCGAGCTGCATCGACGACACGCCGATGTCGAGCGTCACGCCGTCGACCTGGTCGACGCCGCGTTCGCTCAGCGCCTCGGCCATGCGGGAGAAGCGTTCGGGAACCAGGATAAGCTGGCCGTCATGCTCGTCTTCCAGCGCGCGACCCTCGGCGATCGCGTCGGGATCGCGGTCGAACGCGTAGACGCGTGCGCCCGCGCGCAACAGGGCGCGGGTATAGCCGCCCGCTCCGAAGGTGCCGTCGACATGGGTCTCGCCGGCTACGGGATCGAGACCGGCGACGACCTCGTCGAGCAGGACGGGAACATGGGGCGCGGCCGGGATCATCCGCGCTCCTTCCGCTTGGCGAGCAGCTCTTCCATTTCTTCGAGCACGTCGCCGGATTCGCCCCCCGCGGCATCGCGCAGCACGTCCGGACTCCAGATGCGAAAACGCCGGCCGCGGCCGACGAAGAAGGCATCTGTGCCGATCTGGGCCTTGGCGCGCAGCCGGTCGGGCAGCACCATGCGGCCGGCCGCATCGAAATTGACGTCCTTCAGCAGCGGGAAGGTCTCGGATTCGAGCCGGTCGAGCACGTCGCCCATCAGTTCGCCCGTCTGTTCGGAGACGCGCTGGGCATGCGCGTTCATCTGCTCTTCGGTTTCGGCGATCTGCAGGCCGTCGCTGACCTCGATGCACTTCAGCGTCGCGTTGAAGGTCATGCGCAGCGTGCGACCGAGGCCCGACGCGACCTTGGGAGATCCCGAACGGATGTCGATCGTCTGACGAAAGGCAGCCGGGAGCGATACCCGCCCTTTCAGGTCCACGCCGTTCAAATGAACGTCATTGAAGACCGCACCACCCGCCGCCACCGACGCATACCCCAGTTAGAACGAGGGAAGAACCGCCGGGACCGCGCCGCCCTTTCGGGCCGGCGGGAGGCGTCAATGCGCCAAGCGATACTCCCCACCCCATTTCACCATTGCGGTGTACTTGGGTCGGCCCGCCATTTCAAAGGGTTTTTATACCACTTCATGGTTTTTCATGGATTCGGCTGTGGATTCCAGGGAGAGCAAGGGACGGCGTGGATCGGGGAAAAACTCGCGGAAGCGCAGGAATCCGCCGGGGATGCCGCAGTGGCTCCCTGTGGATAAGTTTGTCGAAAAGATGGGCGGCGATTTTCGGGGCCGACCCCCGCCGTCAGGCGACCGGAGCTTGGGTTCGCCGCGCGGCGAACGGAATCAGCGTTCCGTGTCCTTGCCTTGAGTCGCGGCGCTCTCGCCCGACGTGCCCCCGGGAGCCACGCCCAGCTCGGCGAGCGGATCGGCGGGGGCAGACTTGGTGCTGTTATCGCTCTCGGCGATCGAGTTCGCCTCGCCGCTTCGTTCCTTCGAGCGGAAGCCTACGACCGCTGCCGCCAGCAGGACGATCAGGAAGACGACGGCAAGTCCGGTGATACCGATCCGCACGCGCTGCATCAGGCGAAGATCCCCATGACGCCAATGTCCGCCAGCCTCGGGTCGAGGTCAATCGTCAATATCTCTCCGCCTCCAGACGACGGGGCAGACGGTCGCCTGGCCCGCGTCAGCGGCGCAGCAATGCGGGGACGGGCAGGCCCTTGGCCTCCAGCCAGGCCGGATTGAACAGCGACGACAGGTAACGCATTCCCGAATCGCACAGGATAGTGACGATCGTCCTGCCCGGACCCAGTTCCCGGGCTAGGGCGATCGCGCCCGCGACGTTAATGCCCGACGACAGGCCGACGCACAGCCCCTCGCTGCCGAGCAGAGCGATCACCTGCTCGAGACCTTCCTCGTCGGAGATGCGGAACTGGGTGTCGATCGGCGCGCCGTCGAGATTGGCGGTGATGCGGCTCTGGCCGATGCCCTCCGCGATGCTCGACCCTTCGGCTTTCAGCTCGCCATGGGCGAAATAATTGTACAGCGCGGCACCGTGCGGATCGGTCAGGCCGATGACGATGTCCTCGTTGAACGCCTTGAGGCCCAGCCCGACGCCCGCCAGCGTGCCACCGGTGCCGACCGCGCAGGTAAAGCCGTCGATCCGGCCCCCGGTCTGCGCCCAGATCTCGGGCGCGGTGGTGCGGATATGGGCAAGCCGATTGGCCGTATTGTCGAACTGGTTCGCCCAGAGAGCCCCGGGGGTATCCTCGGCGATCCGACGCGAAGTGTGCACATAATGGGCGGGGTTCGAATAGGCGGTCGGCGCCACCAGCACCAGCTCGGCACCCAGCGCGCGTAGAGTATCCTGCTTTTCCTGGCTCTGGGTGTCGGTCATCACGATGATGGTGCGGTAGCCGCGCGCGTTGCCGACCAGTGCAAGGCCGATACCGGTGTTGCCGGCGGTGCCCTCGACGATGATCCCGCCCGGCGCGATCAGGCCGCGCTCCTCGGCGTCGGTGATGATCGCCAGCGCGGCGCGGTCCTTTACCGAGCCGCCGGGATTCATGAACTCGCACTTGGCGAGGATCTCGCAGCCGGTCGCCTCGCTGGGGCCCTTCAGTCGGACGAGAGGGGTATTGCCGATCAGGGCGAGCGCGTCGGGCGCTATCGTGTCATGTGCCATGTCGCCAAGCCTAGCCGAGCGGCGCGGCGCTTGCCAACATAGCTTCTCTTTGGCGACAGTCTTTGCCGCTTGTGACGGGCGGCCTTCCACCCCATGTCCGTCCGATGACCGGTCCCAGGACGCCTTCCGAAGCGCGCAAGTCCAGCTTCCCCCCGGTGGTCTCCGCCGATACCCGCCTCCTCCTGCTCGGCAGCCTGCCCGGCGAGGCGTCGTTGCGCGCCGAGCGCTATTACGCTCATCCCCAGAACCAGTTCTGGCGATTGACTGGCGCGCTGGTCGGCGACGAGGATTTCCACCTGCTCGATTATCAGGCGCGGCTCGCCCGGCTGCTCGCATCGGGCGTCGGCCTCTGGGACGTGGTCGCGGACGCCGTCCGCGACGGCAGCCTCGACGCGGCGATCCGCGATCATCGGCCTAACGACCTGGCGGCCCTGGTCGCGAGCTTGCCATCGCTCCGCGCGATCGGTTTCAACGGCGGAACCGCGGCGCGACTCGGCCGGCGGATGATCGGCGCGCCGCAGGGAATCGCCTTGGTCGACCTGCCCTCCAGCAGCCCCGCCTTCACCCGATCACTGGCCGAAAAGCGCGAAAAATGGGTCGGACTGCGTGGATTTTTAGAACCGATAGCCGAATTCCGCCGAGATTGATCGAAATTCGCATGTTCATGGGCCCTTCATCGGCAGCCTGTACTTGACGCACTGCACCCAAGGACTCCAAGACACCGCTCGTTATGAAAAACCACTTCCGCCTCACCGCCGCCGCGCTTCTCGGCACCGCCCTGGTGCTCACCGCTTGCGGCAAGCCCGAAACCGTCACCGCCGGGAACGACGATCCCGATGCTGCCACGCTGAACGCCGCTGCGCCGGTCGAGCTGCCGCCGATGGTGACCGCCAGCCGCACCTATCGCTGCAAGGACGGCAGCCTGGTTTATGTCGATTTCTTCAGCAACAACACGGCTGCCTACAAGACCAAGAAGGAAGAAGCCGGCGTGCCGCTGACGGCAGCCGAAGCCGGCAAGCCCTACGTCGCCGAAGGCTATTCGATCAGCGGCGACGGTCCGCAGGTCGACATCGCCGCGCCGGGCAAGCCGTCGCAGAGCTGCAAGGCCTGATCCCTTTCCCATCATGACGAAGGCCGGCGGGAGCCATGCTCCGCCGGCCTTTTTTGATGCGCTGCGTCACGCGGGCGGCTGGCAGACGTCGACCCACCGGGCGCCCGTCAGCGCCGSGAGCCGATCGGGGGTGAGCCGCACCGATGCGGTCCTTGATCCGGCCGCAGGATAGACCTCTTCGAAATCCTTCAGCGAGAGGTCGCAGTAGATCGGCAGCGGGCTGGCGAGTCCGAAAGGGCAGACGCCGCCCACCGGATGACCGGTCAGCGCTTCGACCTCCTCCGCGCCCAGCATCCGGGGGCGACCGCCGAGGGCATCCTTGGTCTTGCGGTTATCGAGGCGGGCATCGCCGCGCGCGACGACCAGCATCGCCGTCTCACCGACGCGGATCGAGAGTGTCTTTGCGATCTGGCCCGGCAGCACGCCCAGCGTCTCGGCGGCTTCCGTCACCGTGGCGGTGCTGGCGCCCTGATCGATGACGGCTAGGTCCGGGGCATGTGTCGCGAGAAAGGCGCGGACCGATTCGAGGCTCATGGCCACCGCTTAGCCCGAAAGGGAGCACTGCGGGAACCGGGTTCAGTGGACCGGCCAGACGATCAGGATAAGCGGGACCGCGACGATGATGACGATCAGCGACAGCGGCGCCCCGAGCCGGGCATAATCGCTGAAACGATAGCCGCCCGGACCCATTACCAGCGTGTTGCACTGGTGGCCGATCGGCGTGAGAAAGTCGCTGCCCGCGCCGACAGCCACCGCCATCAGGAAGGCCTCCGGGCGATAGCCGAGATCCCCGGCGAACAGGGTGGCGATCGGCGCCATTACCAGCACCGTCGCGGCGTTGTTCAGGAACGGCGTCACCGCCATCGCCACGACGAGGATCAGGCCGAGCGCGGCCCAGACCGGCAGGCCGGCCGCGGTGCTCGACAGCCAGGTGGCGATCAGGTCGGTGCCGCCGCTGGTCCGCAGCGCCTCGCTGACCGGAATCAGCGCCCCGAGCATGATCAGGATCGGCCATTCGACATGGTCATAGGCCTCGCGCGGGCCGATCGCGCCGGTCAGCAGCATCAGCGCCGCCGCCGCGAAAAAGGCGACCGCGACGGGGACGAGTCCGGTCGCCGTCGCCACCATCGCCGCGACGAGAATCGCGACCGGCAGCAGGCTGGTGCGCATCCCGCCCAGCCGGATCGGCCGCTCGGCGAGCGGCAGCAGACCCAGCTCGCGCATCCGTTCCGGCAGGATGTCGAGCGGCCCCTGCACCACCAGGACGTCGCCGGCCGCCAGGTTGGTGTCGCCGAGCCGTTCGGTCATGCGGTGCCCGGCCCGCGATATGGCGATCAGGTTGATGCCGTGGCGATCGTGCAGCGCGATCCGTCCGGCGGCCTGGCCGATCAGTGCCGCCTGGGGCGTGACGACCGCCTCGATCACCCCGCGATTCTCGGCGAGCGTGTCCGTCACCGCGCTGCGGTCCTGGCCGACCAGCTCGAGCCCTCCCTTGGCGATGGCGCGTTCGAGCGCATCGGGTTCGCCGCGCAGGAACAAGGTATCGCCTTCCTCGATCACGGTATCGGGCAGGGTGATCGCGCGGCGGCGCGTGCCACGCATCATGCCGGTGACGACGACGGCGCCATCGTTCGCGCTGACGAAGGCGCCGATCGTGCTGCCGACGGCGCCCGCGTCCGGCGGCACTTCCGCCTCGGTATTATAATCGGCGATATCCAGCGCTTCGCCCATCGTCGCCGCGGCATGGCGATCGCGGGGGATCAGCCGGTAGCCGAAACGAAGGAAGATCAGCCCCGCCAGCGACAGGCCCAGCCCGACCGGCGCATAGTCGAACATGTGGAACGGCTGGCCCGTCATCTGCTCGCGCACGCGCGAGACGATGATGTTGGGCGAGGTCCCGACCAGGGTGACCAGCCCCCCGAGCAGCGATCCGAACGACATCGGCATCAGGAACACGGCGGGCGAGGTGCCCGAGCGCTTGGCCATCTTCAGCGCGGCCGGGATCAGCATGGCGAGCGCGCCGATATTCTTGACCAGCGCCGACAGCAGCGTGACCGATCCGACAAGGACGGTGAGCTGCCACCTGATCTTCGTCACCCGCTGCGCCGTCCAGCCCAGCACGGTCTCGACGACGCCGGCCCGTTCCACCGCCGCGCTTACCACCAGCGCGCTGCCGATGATGATGACGATATCGTCGCTGAAGCCCGAAAAGGCATCCTTCGGCTTCACCGTGCCGGCCGCCAGGGAAGCCAGCAGCGCGGTCATCGCCACGACGTCGTAGCGCAGCCTCCCCCAGATGAAGAGGAGCATCATGCCGGCAAGGATCGCGAAGGCGAGGAATTGGGTTTGGGTCATGCACGCTCCGGGTCGTGCGGCAAGAAACGCACCAGTTGCCGATTTGCTGCGCCCGAAACAACGCTCGCACCGGCACGGCGAGAAAGGTCAGTCCTTGCGGACGACCAGACCGAAGGGAATGTCGCCCTGCGCGCCCATGGCGCCGAAATGGAGCTGGGCCACGGAGAAGCCCCGGGAGATCAGCATGACCGACAGGCGTTCGACCTCGCGCCGGGGTAGACCCGCGCCCGCATCGCCCGCCGCCAGGTCGAACATGTGGACGGCATAGCCGCCCGGCCGCAGGACCGCCATCAGCTCGCACAGCAGGTTCACGGAGCTGCCGGCGGCATGGCCTTGCTCGGCCATGCCGATCGACCAGAGGAAATCGAAACCGCGCTGATCGGCCGGTTGCTCGACCAACGAGACGATCTTGCCTGGGAACGAGCCATCGGGACCGGGCACGGCATCGAGCGCCGAGCAGGCGAGCGCGTTCCAGGCGATGGCTATGCCGGCAGGTTCGACCGGGGGGGCGGCAAGTACCGCGTCGCACTGGGCCGCCGCGAAGATCGGGGCGAGCGCCCGGCTTTCCTCGCCCCAGCCGATCCCCTGCGCGCCCGATCGGAGCATGCCGTAGCGATCGAGGACCTGGGCTATGAAGGCGAGCCGCCACTGCGCGTCGGGCGAGGCGGGGCGGGGTGACAGCCGCGACGCCCACAGCTCGAAGCCGGGCTCGGCGAACTGTGCCTCGGTCATCGGCTGCGATGCCGGATCGGTGAAGGAGACGGCATCCTCGCTGACCAGGCGGGTCGGTATCTGAAGGTCGACGCCGGTGAAATGGGTGGGAAGCAGCGGCTGCTGTCCGGCCTCGTCGTTGGCCTCGAGCTGCTCGGCGTGGATCGAGATGCCGGCGGCCTGGGCGTCGGTCCCTTCGACGCAATAGCCGAAGGCGGCATAGGTCGCGCCGGCGACGCTGAGGAAGGAGATGGACAGGCCGCGCGCGACGGCGGCGGAGTCGGCCATCTGGAGCCGGGCCGAGGTGACGAAGATCGCGTCACGGCCGCTGCCCGGGATGAAGGCGTTGATGTTGACCCGCAGCTCGCCGAAACTGGCCTTGAGCTGATCGAAGCGGATCGTGAACAGCACGCGGCCCGGTTGGAACTCGACATAGGGCGTGTGGAAGACATAGCGGGGGTCGGGGCTGCGTTCCTTGCCGCCGAGCGAGCGGATGGCACTGCCATGACCGACCATGAATCCGAACGGATCGAGGTCGCGGGCGGTGTCCTGGGCGTGCGCTTCCATCGTCGCCCCTTAGAGCCTGATCGTCTGAGGTGGAAGCGCAAAGCGCTTCCCCCGGCGGGGCGCCAGGCTATTCATCGCCGGGTCTCTTGCGGCCGGCCTTGGCCCAGGGCTGGCCGATCCAGCGGCGATAGATATCGTGGGTCAGCCAGAGCAGCGGGATGCGGCGTTCGGCGATGCCGGGCAGGCTCCACGGGTCGAGGCCGGTGAAGGGCAGGAACGGGTTGCGGCGGCTATAGGCGAACAGCTCGATCCGTGTCGTCGGCCGGTCGCTGGTGGTGCGGGCATGGAAGCCGTAGGTGTCGGCGACGACCAGCGTGTTGGCGGGAACCGCGAACGCCCTTGAGGGGGGCAGGCCGAGACCGGGCAATTCCTCGTCCCCGATCCGGAAGGAGCCGCGCGCCGACAGGAGGTCGCCGTCGCGGCCGACGGTCAGGCTGCGGCGCTTTTCCCAGGCCAGGCGTTCGGGTGTCAGCCGGTGCGATCCCGGGACATAGCTGAACGGTCCGTCGCCGGGTCCGACATCCTCGAGGAACAGCCAGGCCTTCATCGTCGGATGGAAGGTGTCGGCGTGGAGCCGGGTCTGCGGATCGGGCGACGCGTCGTGGCGGCGGCTGAGGATCGACTGGACGTAGAGCAGCGGCTCGATGTCGAAGCTGGCAACATAGCGCGCGAGCCCCCGCCACCGTTCGTCACGCAGCAGTTCCTTCATCGCGGGCACGGCGCGGATCAGTTCCGGGTCGACGGCGTAGCGCCGGGTGATCGTGTCGCCTTGTATCATCTCGCGCGCGGGCCCGGCCCAGTCGAGCAGCCCGTCGCGCAATGCGGCGAAAGTTGCGGGCGGCAGGAAGTCTCGCTTTATGACGAATCCGTCGCGTTCGAACGCCTCCCGATCCTCGCGTGCGATCCGGCCGGCCAGCCGTGCCCGCCGGCGCTCGGCGAGCTGGCGCGCCCGCGCCACCCGCCAGCCATGAAGCCCGCGCCGGTTGAGGTCCTCCGACCCGATCAGCGGATTGTCGAGGAAGGATTTGGTGCCGGTCAACAACTGCGCGGCCCACCAGGGTGCCATCAGCCTGTGCAGAATCGAACCGGTCATGCGGGTGTCTTATTCGATCCCGCGGGCTTTGAGGATGGCCTCGATGGGGGCGACGTCGGTCGGGTTGTTGAGCTCGATCGCATCCCATTCGATCGGGTCGAACGGTACCACCCCGACCGCGACCCCGCCCGCCAGGAACCGCAGCTGCTCAAGACCCTCGAGCTGCTCGAGTTCGGAGACTCCCATCGCGACGTAGCGGCGCAGCGCCTCGGGCCGATAGGCATAGACGCCGAGGTGGAGATGGACCGGCGGAAAGGCCAGCGCCGCCGCGTCGGGCGGCAGGTGCGGGATGACCCGCTTCGAGAAATAGAGCGCCCGCCGGTCGGCGCCGAACACCACGGTGGTGCCGCCGACCCGACCCTGCGCCTGGTCCTCGACAAGATGGGCATAGGTGCTCCGGGCGCAGCGGATCGCCGGGGTGGTCATCGCCATGCCCGGCGTGGCGCGGAGGGCATCGACCAGCGCAGTAACGACATGGCGCGGCGTGAGCGGCGCGTCGCCCTGCAGGTTAACGACCACCTCCGGGTCGATGCCCAGCCGCGCAATTGCGTCCGCGCACCGTTCGGTGCCGTTGGCGCAGCCTTCGGCGGTCATCACCACCTGTCCGCCGAAGCCGCGCACCGCATCGGCGATGCGGTCGTCGTCGGTCGCGACCCAGACCGAGCCCGGGTCGGCGATCGCGGTGGCGCATTCCCAGCTTCGCCGGATCAGCGGCTTGGCGACGCCCGAGGCGCCTACCAGGGGAGCCAACGGCTTGGCCGGATAGCGCGACGACTTATAGCGCGCGGGAATGACGACCGCGATGTCTGCCATGCCTGGGGCTGGCGTCAGCTCAGGCCGTAGCGCACGAAATCGTGGATATGGACGATCCCCGCCGGATAGTCGGGGCGCTCGTCCTCCATCACGAAGACGGTCGTGATCTTGCAGTCGTTCATGATCATCAGCGCATCTTCGGCGAGCGTTTCGGGCGGCACCGTCTTGGGGCTGCGCGTCATGACGTCGGCCGCGACGCCATCGCCCAGGTCGCCGACATGGCGACGAAGGTCGCCGTCGGTGATGACGCCGACCAGACGGCCGTCGTCAGCGCACACGCCGGCGGCGCCGAAGCCCATCGACGTCATCGTCATGATCACGTCGCGCATCGGCGTGTCGCGGCGGACGAGCGGCAGGCTGGCGCCGCCGTGCATCATCTCGCGCACCGCCATCAGGCGCAGGCCGATCGCCCCGCCGGGATGAAGCTGCTTGAGATTGTCGCGGGCGACGCCGCGCAGATCCATCAGCGCCATGGCGAGCGCGTCGCCGAGCGCGAGCATCATCGCGGTCGAGCTGGTCGGCGCGATGTTGCTGGGGCAGGCCTCGCGCACCTGCGGCAGCAGCAGGCGGACGTCGGACGCCTGCATCACCGGCGAATCGAGCCGCGAGGCGATGCCGATGATGCGGATGCGAAGGCTGCGGCAATGTTGCATCACCGGGGTCAGCTCGGGGGTCGAGCCCGAATTGGACAACACGATCAGCGTGTCGCCGTGCTGCACCATGCCGAGATCGCCATGCGCTGCTTCGGCCGGATGGATGAAGATGGCGGGCGAACCCGTCGCCGCGAAGGTGGCGGCGATCTTGCGGGCCATGTGGCCCGACTTGCCCATGCCCGTCACGACGATGCGGCCCTTGGTCGCATCGAGCATGTGGACGGCGGTGGGAAAATTGTCGTCGAGATAGGCCTCGAGCTGGACGAGGGCGTCGATCTCGGCCCTCAAAACCTGGCGGCCACGTTCCAATAAATGCTTCGCGGTCGCTTCGGACCGGATGTCGTGTGTTATCACGCTCGTCTCCCTGGCCCCACGCGCGCCCTGAAAATATACAGGGATGCATTTGTTGCAATAGCAAATTGCGGCAATGCACCAAAACGGACCATGGAGCTATGTATCAACGACGGAGACATTCCGAAGTTGCCTTGATGATCAGCTCTTTTTTCTCACGATCATCCCGAAAGAGGTCGAAACCCAGCGCAGCAACTGCAATTTCAGATGCGGATCGCTGGAATAGGGCGGCAGATCTATGAAACGGTCCAGATCGGTATCGCCGCTGTCGAAGGTGATCGGCATCACCTCATGCCCTTGGGCCAGCAATCGCTCTGCCAGCGTCTCGAAGTCGCGGCGACGGAAGATTACCGTGCCGCCCTTGTCGAGGGTCGAGCTGTTCGAGCTCAGGTTGAGCTCGGTGGTGTGCACCGCGATCCCGCCGGGGCCCAGGCACTTGAGAGAGTTCTCGAAGAAGGCCAGCCCGGCCTCGATCGAGCCGAGATGCTCGTAGGCGCAGGACGACCAGGTGAAGTCGAAGTCGACGAGATCCGCCGGGATCGCGTTCATGTCGACGGGGCGATAAGAAACGCGCTCGAAGAAGGCGGCCTCGTCGCACAGCTGCGGATTGTGGATCTGCCGCAGGTTGGACCCGAGCTGATCGGTATTGTTCCAGACCTGAGCCCGGTCGTCGTCGGCGGCTAGATCGGTCGCGACGACCTCGCAGCCCGTCGCGGCGAAGATCGACGACAGCGGCTCGATCCCGACCCCGAAGCCGAGGCCGCGCGAACCGGGCCGCAGCGCGCCATAATATTCCAGCGCGCGCAGGATGAAGACGAACTCCCACTGCTTTCGGTGGCGGGTGGGGGCATTGTCCATGCGACGGCACCATTCCGCGTAAATCGGCTCGGCCATCTGCGAAGCGGTGCACATCTGCGAGATCGGATGCGCCAGCGTCGCGCGGCGGCGCACGACGATCTTCTTGAGCGCCCCGCTGCCGGGCGCGGAAAGGAATTCGCGGCGCGCGGCCTCCAGCCGGGCGCGCAGCGCGTCGCTGCTGTCGCCACCCTTCAGGCTGATCTCGATCCGCTCGGCGCGGGCATCCGCGTCCTCGCTGAGCGTGCCCATGATCGCATAGCTATGACCGGGCGATCCGAACTTGGTGACTTCGAACTCGCCGCCCTCGGCGACAAGTTTTTCGATCGGAAAGGTCAGCACCTTGGGTGATACGGATTCGCCCAGCTCGGTGAGCCCGTTGATGTTGATGGTCAGCTGGCCCCGCGTACCGGTCAGGCCGGGCAGCCGCACCCGATAGCGCATCCGGCCGCCGGTCGACGGCACATAGTCGGTGTGGAAGGCATAGCCGGCCACCAGGCTGGGATCGGCGCCGCCCTCGCCGGAGAGCGCGCTCGTCTGACCCGCCCAGAAGGAAAAGGGCTTGAGGAGAACCGGCTCCTCGTCCTGCCGCCCGCCGGTGCGCAGGTCGTGCCACCAACGATAGACCCGGGTCGCGATGGAGCGAAACAGGGACCGTTCCTGTAGCTGGGCGGGGTGGGATTGAATGGGTGCGTTTACGGTCATGATCGATCGGCTGCTCTATGGCCGTACAAGTGCATGGTTTCAACCGTGTAGATGATGAACGGGACGATGGGTGCCGTCAGCATGACGGTTCCGGCTGAACCTAACCTTGCCGTCTTGGCCGATCGCATTGCCATTCCGTCGCCGCGGCGCCATATTCCGATGGTTGGAGATGTTGCTTTGGACCAACCGGGATTTGAACAAGGCGGTGACAGGGGATGGCGGCAGCGGATGAATACGCTGACCGCCCGGCGCACCGACACGCCTCGGCCGCAGGTGCCGTCGGGACAGCGTGTCTATGCGGTCGGCGACATCCATGGCCGTCTCGATCTGCTGCTGCCGCTGCTCGCGCATATCCGCGATGATATCGCCGCCCGATCGGACGCCGACAACCATGTCGTGCTGCTCGGCGATCTCGTCGATCGCGGCCCCTATTCGGCGGAAACCGTGGAATATGCGATCAGCGGCCTGCCCAGCTTCGCGACCTTCCACGTCCTGATGGGCAACCATGAGGAGGCCATGCTGCGTGCGCTCGATCCCCAGGACGATCAGAGCCAGAATCTGTGGCTGAAATTCGGGGGATATGAAACGCTGGCCAGCTACGGCGTGCCGGTCGCGACCCTGGGCGAGGAATTGCCGCCGCCCGAGACGCTGCGGCATTACATTCCCGAACGCCACCGTCAGTTCCTCGAAACACTGCCCGATGCGATCCGTTTCGGCGATTATGTCCTGGTCCATGCCGGGGTCCGCCCAGGGGTTTCGCTGGAGGAGCAGAATCCGCAGGATATGCGCTGGATCCGTCGCGAGTTCCTCGACCACAAGGGGGATCACGGCGCCTTCATCGTCCATGGCCATTCGATTTCGACCGAGCCCGACGTCCAGGCGAATCGCGTGGGGATCGATACCGGCGCCTATCGCAGCGGCACGCTGACCGCCCTGGGTCTCGAGGGGGACCGGCGCTGGTTGCTGCGCGCCAGCGTGATCGACGGCGAAGTTCAAACGAAATTAAGCAGCTTGGGTTAAGCCCCGACTCGACGGGTGCGGGGACGGGTCCCCGCGATCCGTGCGTGATCGAGGGAGAATCGCCGGATGCGGCGGGTACGCGGAAGATCGGCCTTCGCCATAGAAGGGCGCGGCGACGTCGAGGTGAAGGGGGTGCGATTCCTGCGCGGCCTGTTCCCGCGCGGCGACGTGCATGACCAGCAATCCGTCGCCAACCGCGTGCGCATGGCGACCGACGCGCTGCCACTGCTGCTGGCCGCCGACCTGATCGCCGCCGCCGGGCTTTGGCTGCTGTGTCGTCCGCTGATCGGCAGCGGTGCTTTCTGGATGATCGTGGCGCCGATGCTGGCGATGCTCGGGGCGGGCGGAGCGATCCGGCTGGCCGCCCGGCGAGGCTGGCGGGGACCGTCCTCCCCCGAAGCGATGCACGGCCTCGTCGCGGCGTTCGGGGTGGTTCAGGGCGCGGGCTGGTCGGCGTGGCTGCTGGCTTCCGCCAACGGGATCGCCGCGCCGCACTGGCCGCTCGCCGCAATCGCGCATTGCGGACTGCTGGTCATCACCACGCTCGTCTTCGCGCCGGTGCCCACCGCCGCGCTGGCGCTGTGGCTGTGCCTGTCGATCGCGGCCACCGTGATCCTCGGCCAATGGGCGACGCTGGTGATGCTGGTGCCGTTGCTCGGCATAGCCATGGTCATGCTCGGCGGGATCTCGGAGCGCAGCTATGTCGTGTCGCGCCGCTGGCTGGCCAATGCGGCGATCTCGCTGAAGGCGTCGCTGCTGCTGAGCGAGTTCGAGGAGAGCCGGCGTGGCTGGTTCTGGGAAACCGACGATCGTGGCCTGATCACCTATATCTCCCCGCAGATCGCGGCGGCGCTCGATCTGACGGTCGACCAGCTGCTGGGGGCACCGATGACCGGCCTGGTGCTGCATGAAGCCAGCGCCGGTACCGGTACCGGTGCCGGCGAGCGGACGCTGGGCTTCCACCTGTCGACCCGGCTCGCCTTTTCCGAGATCGCCGTGCGTGCGGCCGGCGAGCATGACGTGCGCTGGTGGTCGTTATCCGGCCGTCCGGCCTTCGACGAATATGGCCATTTCCTGGGCTTCCGTGGCAGCGGCACCGATCTGACCGAAATGCGCCGCTCGGAGGCCGAGGTGAAGCGCCTCGCCAGCTATGATTCGCTGACCGGCCTGCCCAACCGCATCCTGATGCGGCGCACCCTCGACGAATCGCTGCGCGACATCGCCGGACGACCCAAGCGCGCGGCGCTGTTCATGCTCGACCTCGACCGTTTCAAGATGGTCAACGACACGCTCGGTCATCCGGTCGGGGACAGCCTCCTGCGCCAGGTGGCCGAACGGCTGCAGCGGGTGGTACAGCAGGACGGCCAGGTCGGCCGTCTCGGAGGCGACGAGTTCAACGTCGTGCTGCCCGGCTTCTCCGAGAGGAACCGCCTCGCCACCCTCGCCTCGGCGATCATCCAGGAAGTGTCGCAACCTTATCTGATCGACGGATCGCACGTCTCGATCGGCGCTTCGATCGGCATCGCCATCGCGCCCGACGACGGTGCCACTGCCGATGCGCTGGTGCGCAACGCCGACTTGGCGCTCTATGCGGCGAAGGCCGACGGCAAGGGCGTGCATCGCTTCTACGAGCCAGAGATGCATGCCAGCGCGAAGGACCGGCGTCTGCTCGAGATGGACCTGCGCAAGGTGATGACGGAGAGCGGGCTGCATCTGGCCTATCAGCCGGTCGTGGACGCCCAGAGCGAGACGATCGTCTGTTTCGAGGCGCTCGTCCGCTGGAACCATCCGACCCGCGGGCCGATCTCGCCCGCCGATTTCATTCCGGTCGCCGAGGAGATCGGCCTGATCCCGCAGATCGGCGAATGGGTGCTGCGAACCGCCTGCCTGGAGGCGGCGAACTGGCCCGATCCGGTGCGGGTCGCGGTCAACATCTCGCCGATCCAGTTCGCCAATCCGTCCTTGCCGGGGACCGTCATGTCGGCGCTCGCCGCCGCGCAACTGCCGCCGGGACGGCTGGAGCTCGAGATCACCGAAGGCGTGTTCCTCAACGACGATGCCGCGATCGATGCGATGTTCGCCCGGCTCAAGGCGATCGGCGTGCGCTTCGCGCTCGACGACTTCGGCACCGGCTATTCGTCGCTCGGCTATCTGAAGAAGGCGCCGTTCAACAAGATAAAGATCGACCAGAGCTTCGTGCGCGGCGCGGCCGTTCCCGGCAACCGCAACGCCGCGATCATCCGCGCGATCGTGGCGCTGGCCGAAAGCCTGGAGATGGAGACGACCGCCGAAGGCGCCGAGACCCCCGACGAGCTGGCGCTGATTCGCTCGCTCGGCTGCAGCCATATCCAGGGCTATATTTTCGGCAGGCCGATGCTGTCGGACGAGGCGCGCGCGCGCGTCGCCGGGTCGGGCAAGCTCGCCATGCCGGGCCTGCTCGTCACCCGCGATCCGCGTGTCGCGATGCTGCGCTCGGCGACGATCCGCAGCGCGCGCGGCGTCGAGCCGGGCCGGGTGCGGAACCTGTCCCGTTCGGGCGCGATGGTCGAATGCGCCATCCCCTTCCGGCCGGGCGAGACGGTCGCGATCGATTTCGGAGACGGCCATCCGATCGACGGCGTGGTGCGCTGGGCCGACGAGGGCCGCATCGGCGTCGCCTTCGACGACCCGATCGAGGCCGAGCAGCTCACCCCACAGCGCATGGTCCGCAGCGCGGCCGGCTAGGTTCTGATCCTCCCCGCCGCTGCGCGGCACGGAGGATCTGGTTCGCTACCCCATGAGCGCGGGGAAGAAGCCTTCATGCGCGTCGCGCAGCTTGTGTAGCGGCACGCCGACGAGATGGTCGCCGCCGGTCGTGCCGAGGCGGCGGGCGGTGACGCCGGCGGTCAGCGCGGCGGCCAGGATCGCGTCCGAATTGGCGGTGGTGACGACATAGCGGGCCTGGTCCTCGCCGAACGCGCGGACATGGTCGAGCTCGTCGACATGCGCGCCGATGCCGCCCGCCAGCGCCATTTCGGCGAGCGCGACCAGCAGGCCGCCGTCGGAAAGGTCGTGGACTGCGGTGACCTGGCCGCGCAGGATCAGCTCGCGGACGAAGTCGCCGTTGCGCTTCTCCAGTTCGAGGTCGACGGGCGGCGGCGGTCCATCCTCGCGGCCGGCGACGGTGCGCAGCCACAGCGACTGGCCGAGATGAGTGCCGTCCTCGCCGATCAGGACGATATGCTCGCCGGCCGCCTTGAAGGCGATCGTCGCCATGCTGTCGACGTCGGCCAGCAGGCCGATGCCGCCGATCGCCGGGGTCGGCAAGATCGCGCTGCCCGATCCGTCGTCGTTCTTGGTTTCGTTGTAGAGGCTGACATTGCCCGAGACGATCGGGAAGTCGAGCGCCTTGCAGGCCTTTGCCATCCCCTCGATCGCGCCGACGAACTGGCCCATGATCTCGGGCCGCTGCGGGTTGCCGAAGTTCATGCAGTCGGTGGTCGCCAAAGGCTTCGCGCCGACGGCGGTGATGTTGCGCCAGCATTCGGCGATCGCCTGCGCGCCGCCCTCGACCGGATCGGCGAAGACGTAGCGCGGCGTGCAATCGGTGCTGATCGCGATGCCCTTCTTCGTCCCATGTACCCGGACGACCGCGGCGTCGCCGCCCGGGCGCTGCACGGTGTCGGCGCCGACCATGTGGTCATATTGCTCCCAGATCCAGCGCCGGCTGGCGAGGTCGGGGGACGCCATCAGCGCCACCAGATTGTCGCCGATCGAGCCCTTGGCGGGGACCTTGCCCAGCGGCTCGCGCTTGGCGGTCGGGACCCATGGGCGATCGTAGAGCGGGGCTTCGTCGGCCAGCGGGCCGAGCGGGATGTCGCAAACCGTCTCGCCGTCGAAGCGCAGCACCATCCGGCCGGTGTCGGTGACCTTGCCGATCACCGCGAAGTCGAGTTCCCACTTGCGGAAGATCGCCTCGGCCTCGCCCTCGCGGCCGGGCTTGAGCACCATCAGCATCCGCTCCTGCGATTCCGACAGCATCATCTCATAGGGGGTCATGCCGGTCTCGCGGCAGGGCACGGCGTTCATGTCGAGCTCGATGCCGACCCCGCCCTTCGACGCCATCTCGACCGAGGATGAGGTCAGGCCGGCGGCACCCATGTCCTGGATCGCGACGATCGCGTCGGACGACATGAGCTCCAGGCAGGCCTCGATCAGCAGCTTCTCGGTAAAGGGATCGCCCACCTGCACGGTCGGGCGCTTCTCCTCCGAATCCTCCGAGAAGTCGGCCGACGCCATGGTTGCGCCATGGATGCCGTCACGGCCGGTCTTCGACCCGACATAGACGATCGAGTTGCCGACGCCCGAGG
Organism: Sphingomonas sp. Root720; assembly: GCF_001428605.1. GTDB lineage: Bacteria > Pseudomonadota > Alphaproteobacteria > Sphingomonadales > Sphingomonadaceae > Rhizorhabdus. The sequence continues at coordinate 213,838 of NZ_LMID01000010.1, read as the reverse complement.
CGGCCGAATAGAAGATCTTGTTGGTTTCGGCGACACCCACCGTCATCGCGTTGACGAGGATGTTGCCGTCATAGGCACCGTGGAAATTGACCTCGCCGCCGACCGTCGGCACGCCGACGCAGTTGCCGTAGCCGCCGATGCCGTGGACCACGCCCGCGATCAGGTGCCGCATCTTGGGATGGTCGGGCCGGCCGAAGCGCAGCGCGTTCAGGTTGGCGACGGGGCGCGCGCCCATGGTGAAGACGTCGCGCAGGATGCCGCCGACGCCCGTCGCCGCGCCCTGATAGGGCTCGATATAGGACGGATGGTTGTGGCTCTCCATCTTGAAGATCGCGGCCTGGCCGTCGCCGATGTCGACGACGCCGGCGTTCTCGCCCGGGCCGCAGATGACCTGCGGGCCTGTGGTCGGCAGCTTCTTCAGGTGGATGCGGCTCGACTTGTAGCTGCAATGCTCGGACCACATCACCGAGAAGATACCCAGCTCGGTCAGGTTCGGAGCGCGGCCCAGAGCGTGCAGGATGCGCTCATATTCCTCGATGGACAGGCCGTGCTCGGCGACGATGGCGGGCGTGATCTCGGTGGTCTGGGTCATGCGCCGCCGATAGCGGGCGAATCGCCGCGCGCCTAGACCTTGATCGCTTCCTTCAACATCTCCAGCGCAATCCGTACACAGGCGATCCTCACGGGACCGCGACCGAGCGGCCCCAAATGGACCTCGCGGTGGACGATCGGACCGGCGCCGCCAACACGGCAAAAATGGAGCGTCACCGCCAGGACGAACTTACCGTGCGACGGACGGGCGAGCCGGCCGTCATCGCGGGGGCGCCAGGCTCCGCTCGCTCGCCTGCCAGCACCTCATGGGTCAGGGCGTCCACATCGGCGGCTAATGTCGCGGACAGTCTCGGTCATAGCCGACTACCGGGATATTTGTTCATGACGGTCCTGAAGCCGCACCGGCGCAGGCCGGTGCGGCCAAGACGATCAGGCGGTGACGAGGTTGACGGCGCTGGGTTTGGCGATGGGAAGTCCCGATGCTTCCGCCTGGGCGAGCAGCTCCTGCTTGCGCGCCAGCATCTGGTCGCGCATCGCGACCAGGTCGACGTCGGTTTCGCGGGCCTGGGCGAACATGCCCTCCTTCGGCATCTCCTCTTCCTTCACATGGTGCTTGATCTCCTCGGACAGCACCGTGACCTTCGCGTCGTAGAAGTCTGCATCGGGACCGCTGCTCTCCAGATCGTTGATCAGGACCTTGGCGCCGTCATGCTCGACATAGGCCTCGTCGAGCGTATCGTCCTCGATCTTGCCGCGCAGCGCCGGGTAGAAGATCTCCTCCTCGAGCATCGTGTGGATCTTCAACTCGGTGCAGATCTGATGGCAAAGCTTCTGCTTGGTGGATGCGCCGGTCGCTTTCTCGAATTGTTCGAACAGACCCTCGACTTTGCGATGGTCGGCCTTGAGCAGAGCGATCGCGTCGGTGAACTCGCCTTGAGCCATGTATACCTCCTGTTTGGGACGCTGCTGAACGCATGTCGCCGCGCGGAAGTGCCCCTTGAGAATGACTCTCAGCAGGGCGTTAACCTGGATTAATCGTCCGGATAAAAAACATGAACGTTCCCGCAATGAGAGGAACGGGCACGAGCAGCCGGGGTTGTTCGCGCATCATCAAACCGGAGGATGTCATGACCGACACCCAAGCCCGCGAACAGCGGGACGATGCCCCCTTGGCTACGTCCAAGCAGAACGATGCCGTCGATCGGGCCAGCGCAGCGCTGGCCGAGGCGAAGGGCGATACCCTGATCGGACGCACCGTCACGATCAACCGTCCGCGGGCGGAACTCTACGCCTATTGGCGCGACTTCGCCCGGCTGCCGAGTTTCATGGACAATGTCGAGCGGATCGACGTGATCGACGATCGGCGTTCGCATTGGGTGGTGAAAGCGCCTGCCGGCCGGACCGTCGAATGGGATGCCGTCATCACCGAGGAACGCGAAGGCGAGATGATCGCCTGGGTATCGGCCGAGGGCGCCGACGTGCCGAACAGCGGTCGCATCGACTTCCGGGATGCGCCCGGCGGCCGCGGCACCCAGGTCACCGCCACGATCGTCTATGATCCGCCGGCCGGCGTGGTCGGAAAGGTCATCGCCAAGATCTTCCAGCGCGAACCCGCCATCCAGGCGCGGCGCGACCTCCGCCGCTTCAAGCAGCTCATGGAGACCGGCGAGATCGCCACCGCGTCCCGCACGAGAAAGCAGCTGGAAGAGGAGAAGGCCTGATGCGCGCGCTCACCTGGCACGGCAAGCACGACGTTCGCGTCGAGACGGTCGACGATCCCGAAATCCTCAACCCGCGCGACGCGATCATCCGCATCACGTCGACTGCTATCTGCGGATCGGACCTCCATCTCTACGACGGCTACATCCCGACGATGAAGAAGGGTGACATCCTCGGCCACGAGTTCATGGGCGAGGTGGTCGAGACGGGGCCGAAATCGACCCTGAAGAAGGGGCAGCGCGTCGTCGTCCCCTTCACGATCGCCTGTGGTTCCTGCTTCCATTGCGGCAAGCATCAATATTCGGCCTGCGACAACGGCAACCCCGCCGACAACCAGGACATCGCGATGGAGCTGTACGGTCAGCCGATGGCCGGCCTGTTCGGCTACAGCCACATGACCGGCGGCTATGCCGGCGGACAGGCGGAATATGCCCGGATTCCCTTCTCCGACGTTGGCCCGATCGTCATTCCCGACGGGGTCGACGACGATAAGGTGCTGTTCCTCTCGGACATCCTGCCGACCGGCTGGATGGCGGCGGAGAATGCCCAGATCGAACCCGGCGACACGGTGGCGGTATGGGGCTGTGGGCCGGTCGGCCTGTTCGCGGTCCAGTCGGCCTTCCTGATGGGCGCGGAACGGGTCATAGCGATCGATCATTTCCCGCGCCGGCTGGAACTGGCGAAGGGCTTCGGCGCGGAGACGATCAACTTCGAAGAGAGCAAGACCTACGAGGCGCTGATGGAGATGACCGGCGGAATCGGGCCCGACGCGGTGATCGACGCGGTCGGCCTCGAGGCGCACGGTTTCTTCGTCGACAATGTGATCGACCAGATCAAGGCCTCCACTTTCCTCGGCACCGATCGCATCCACTCCATCCGCCAGGCGATCGTCGCCTGCCGCAAGGGTGGGCGCGTGTCGATGCCGGCGGTCTATGGCGGCATCGTCGACAAATTCCCGCTCGGCGCATTCATGGAGAAGGGGCTGACGCTCAAGACCGGGCAGACCCATGTCCAGCATTATATGCCCGGGCTGCTCAACGCGATCATGGAAGGCAAGATCGATACGACCTTCCTGATCAGTCACCGCCTCCCGCTCGAACAGGCGGCCGAAGGCTACAGGATGTTCCACGACGAACAGAACGAGGTGACCAAGGTCGTGCTGAAACCCGGCATGACGGCCACCCACTGAGAAAAGGAGAAACGCAGCCATGGCCGAGAAATTCGCCATCGTGACCGGCGCATCGTCCGGCATAGGTCTGGAACTGGCGCGCATAGCGGCGCGCGAGGGATATGACCTGTTGATCGTTGCCGACGAAACCTATGTCGCGGCCGCCGCCGATCAGTTGCGCCGAGAAGGCGCTACCGTCGAGGCGGTCGAGGCCGACCTGTCCACGCTGGAAGGGGTCGACAGGCTGCTCGGCGCAGCCGGCGCGCGAAAGGTCGACCTGCTGTGCGCCAATGCCGGCCACGGCCTGGGTCGCGACTTCCTGGGCCAGGAGGTCGCCGAATGGCGCCATGTGATCGACACGAACGTCACGGGGACGCTCTACCTGCTCCAGAAGGTCCTCGTCGCCATGGCCGCGCGGGACGACGGCAAGGTGCTGATCACCGGCTCGATCGCCGGCTACATGCCGGGCAGCTTCCAGGCCGTCTACAACGGCACCAAGGCCTTCATCGACAGTTTCGCGGACGCGCTCCGCAACGAGCTGAAGGAGAAGAAGGGGATCACCATCACGACCCTGATGCCCGGGCCGACCGAGACCGAGTTCTTCGAACGCGCCGACATGATGGACACCAAGGTGGGCACCCAGGAAAAGGACGACGCGGCCAAGGTCGCGCAGGACGGCTGGGACGCGCTGATGAAGGGCGAGGGCCATATCGTCTCGGGCTGGAAGAACAAGGTCCAGAAGACGATCGCGAGCGTCACCCCGGCCGCCACGCTGGCGGAGATGCACCGCAAGATGGCCGAGCCCGGCACCGCCGAACGCTGAGCAGGAGCTTTCGGTTCGCGGCCGCGTTGATGGCGGGCCGCTCAAGCGGCAGGACAGGGGACGCGGATGAAGACGGAGATAATAGGGCGAGCGGTCGGCGTGGCGAGCCTGGCTTTCGGTGTCACCGACCTGGTGCTGGGGCCGCGCTTCGGGCACGGCATCGGCGCCGGAGCGGACATGGGCGGCCGGCTGTTCCGGATCGTCGGCGCGCGCGAAGTGGCCACCGGCATCGCGGGCTTGATGAAGCCGGCGAATGCGACGCCCGTCAAATGGCGGCTGGCGGGGGACGCCTTCGACCTGGCGGCACTCGCCTATATCGCTGCGCCGGCCAATCCCCGCCGCAAGATGGCGTTCCTGGCGCTTGGCATCGTGGCGGGTGTGGCGCTGGCCGACTTTCTCGCCGCGCGGACGCTGGACAAGGAGAAGGTCGAGGAATGAGATTGGGGCCGGGCCCGCTTTCCGGCATCTGAGCTCGATCTCGATCGTCCCGCTATGTCTGGGAAGCGGCCGGTACCGGCGGTGACGACAAGGTGCCGGACCCACTGAGCCGGTCATCGATTGCCGCTCTGGCGGCCGCGTTGCTTAATCATGGAATAATCGCTCGCCCCATGCGTATCTCCGGGCATGAGTGGATGGACTCCCAATGATATCGAGCGCGAATTGCCGCGGTTGCGCGGCTATGCGCGAGCCCTGACGAGGGAGGCGGGAGCCGCCGACGATCTGGTCCAGGAGGCGCTGCTCCGCGCCTATGAACGGGCGTCGACCTATCGGCCCGACCGGTCGCTGCGGTCATGGCTGCTGTCGATCCTCCACAACCTGTTCATCGACCAGAAGCGGCGCGAGAGCAGTGAGCAGCGCCGCAATGCGAAGCTCAGCCAGCTCAGCGAAGGCCTGGTCGCCAGTGGCGGCCAGGAGCAGGCGGTGATCCTCCGCGAGGTCTCGGCCCGGTTCGAGGCGCTGCCCGAAGAGCATCGTGCGGTCATAAGCCTCATCAGTGTCCAGGGACTCAGCTATCACGAGGCCGCGACGGCCATCGGCGTGCCGGTCGGCACGATCATGTCGCGGCTGCACCGCGCGCGCGCCGCCCTGCGCGAACCCCAGGTCGCCGAAGCGGCCCGCCTGCATGTCGTTGGAGGCAAGGATGCATCCTGAACCCGTCACCGAAACCGAGATCCAGGCCTATCTGGATGGCGAGCTCGACCTTCGCCGCCGGCTCGAGGTGGAAAGCCACCTCGCTGCCGATGCGGCGGCAGCGCACGTCTTCATCGAGGATTTGAGGCTTCGCACGTCGCTGCGATTGATGGCCGCCGAACTCGACGATGCGCCACCGGAGATGCTGTCGGCCGCCGCCCGCCTGTCGAACCGGCTGAGCGAGGGCCCGGTGCGGAGTTTCCGCAACCTTTGGGGCGGCCGCGTCACGCAGGGGCTCGCGGCGGCGGCGCTGATCATGATCGTCGTGCTGCCCGGCCGCGACGTGAAGGCCAGCCCGCCCGCCTATGTCGGAGACGCCGTCGCGGCCTATCGCACCGGCCTGCTACGCGAGACGATGGTTTCGCAGATCGAGGCCCCGCGCTTCGATGCGGGCGAGGTCCAGCGCAGCACCCGGATTCGCGTGCCCCGCCTGCCTGCCAAATGGGTCGTGACCGACGCCCAGATCTTCCCATCGAAGGAAGGCCCGGCGCTGCAGCTGATGATCCGCACGCCCAACGCGAAGAAACTGTCGATCTTCGCCGTGCGCGCGCCGAGCGATGCCCCCGTCGAGCCGACCGCGGTCCGGCACGAGGGCGCTTCCGTCGCCTATTGGCGCGAGGGCGAGATGTCCTATGCGATCACCGGGCCGGAGGAGCCAGAGACCATGGACACAATGGCCGAGAATATTGCCGAAGATGCGATCTGATCGGGGCACGGCCGCACGATGAACGGATTTCTCGAGCCGGGAGACCCGGCGCCCTGGTTCGTCGCGCCGACGCTCGACAAGCCCCAGTTCCATTTCAGCAGCGTCGGCGGCCGCCATGTCATGCTGCTGTTCGTGGCCAGCGCGGGAAGCGCCCAGGCCCAGGCCGCGCTGGCCACGCTCATGGCCCACCGCAAGCTGTTCGACGACAGAAGGGCCTGTTTCTTCGGCGTGACGAACGACCCCGAGGATGTGGGCCAGCAGCGCATAGCGCATCTGATGCCGGGTATCCGCTGGTTCCTCGACCCCGATCAGTCGATCGCCCGGCGGTTCCGGGCCGTGGGGCCTGCCGGGCTGACCCAGCCGCACTGGCTGGTCTGCGATCCGATGCTGCGGGTGATCGGCCGTGCCGCCATCGACGCCGGCGAGAAGCTGTTCGGTTTCCTCCGGGCACGCCTCGGCCGCCCCGAGCCCGACGTGCCCGCCCCCGTCCTGCAGATTCCGAACATATTCGAGCCGGCCTTCTGTCGCCGCCTGATCGACCTCTACGAGGAGAATGGCGGCCGGCCGTCGGGGTTCATGCGCGAGGTCGACGGCAAGACGGTCGGCGTGATGGATGCCGCCGTGAAGCGGCGGAACGACTATCACATCGATGGCGACGATATCCTTCGCGAGCAGATCCGGGCGAGGCTCACCCGCTTCCTGCTGCCGCAGATCGAACGCGCCTTCCAGTTCCGGGCGACCCGCCTCGAACGCTATGTGGTGGCCTGCTATGACGGCAGCGAAGGCGGCTTCTTCCGGCCGCACCGCGACAACACGACGGCGGGCACCGCCCATCGGCGTTTCGCCTGCACGATCAACCTCAACGCGGACGACTATGAGGGCGGCGACCTGGTCTTTCCCGAGTTCGGAAGCCGCCGCTACCGCGCCCCGACGGGCGGCGCCGTGGTTTTCTCCTGCTCGTTGCTGCACGAGGCCACGCCGGTCACCCGCGGCAGGCGCTATGCCTGCCTGCCCTTCCTGTATGACGACGCCGCAGCTCGCCAGCGCGAGGCGATCTCACGGTCGGGCAAGGTGAGCGCCGAGCTGGCGAACTATCGGGCCGACGCGTAGCTTCGTTCCGGCCAAGCTGGGATCGTTCCCCGGGATCCTCACGTTGCCCGGGGAGAAGCCGCCTCAGCCCGGGCAATAGGCGCCCGAATCCGCCCAGGCCTTGAACAGCGTCCCGAACGCGGCCTGGGTGCCGGGGGCCGGCGTGCGCTTGCCGCCCGGATGCCAGCTCCAGCCGACGAGCTCGTCCTCGGCCATGTGGTGGACGAGTTCAGCCATCGATTTGCCGCCGTTGCGCTGCTTGTCCTTGATCTGCGTGCAGATCGCGCCGAGCGACTTGCCCTGCCAGGCCATCTCCTCGGGTGCCAGTTGCCACTTCGGATTGCCCGGTACGCCCGCCGGCTCGAAATTCTTTTCATGGTGGCAGGTCATGCAGCGCATTCCGGTCGCCCCCATGCCGCCGTCGCCGCGCACGACCAGCGGCATGTGCGGACGCATGGCATCGGTCTGGCTCGGACGCTCGCCGGCCGGGTGGCAGTTCAGACAGCGGGGATGCTGGATCACCTTGCCGACCTCGGCAAACAGCGCAAGCGAGCGGGCCTTGCGATCCTTGATGCCGGCGAAGTCCGACAGCGGACGCAGGCTGGTCGCCATCGGTGGCGCGGCGATCTCCTTATCCGCGGCGATCCCCGCCCCGGCGACGGCGAGCGCGGCGAGGGCCGCGACGACGGCGAGCCGGGCGATCATGCGCGCACCATCGGCAGTCGGGCCGGACGCTGGCGGCCGAGCGCGGCCAGCGCGTTGGCGACGGCGGGAGCCAGCGGTGGAACCCCCGGTTCGCCGATCCCGGTCGGCGCTTCGGCCGACTGCACCACGACCACTTCGACCTCGGGCATCTCGTTGATCCTCAGCGAGCGATAATCGTTGAAATTGGAGACGGTCGGCCGACCCTCCGCCAGCGGCACCTCGGCGTAAAGGGCATGACCCAGCGCATAGCCGATGCCGCCCTCGAGCTGGGCGCGGATGATGTCGGGATTGACGGCCACGCCGCAGTCCACCCCGGCCCACACCTTGTGGACGCGGGGCGCGCCATCGTCGCCGATCGAAACCTCGGCAATCTGCGCGACGAAGCTGTTGAAGCTCTCGACCACGGCGACGCCACGCGCCCGGCCGTTCCCGACCTGCGGGCCTTTCCACTGCGCCAGTTCGGCGACGGCTTTCAACGCTCCGGCGGCGCGCGGATTTTTGCCCATCATCGCCAGTCGCCCGGCCACCGGGTCCTGCCCCGCTGCGACCAGCAGCTGGTCGACAAAGCATTCGACCGCATAGCCGGTGTGGGTGTGGCCGACCGATCGCCACCACAAGGTCGGCACCGGCGACTTCGCGACATGGGCGTCGCAGCGGAAATCGGCGATCTCGTAGAGCAGCTCGCTGGCGCCCTCGCTCATGATCGAGTCGACACCGTTCTTCACGGCGAAGGCCTCGAACGGCGAACCGATCATGAAGGACTGACCCATCATCGTGTTCGACCAGGCGGCGATCCTGCCGTCCTTCACCGCGCCGCGGAAGCGGTGGACGAACAGCGGACGGTAATAACCGCCATGGATGTCGTCTTCGCGCGTCCACACCAGCTTGACCGGCGTGCCGACCGGCATCGCCTTGGCGACCTCGGCCAGTTCGGTCGCGAGATGGCCGGTGGTCTGGGCGCGGCGGCCGAAGCTGCCGCCCGCCAGCAGCGTCTCTATCTCGACCTTGTCCATCGGGATGCCGAAGACCTTGGCGATGGCACCCTGGTCGATCGTCTGGCCCTGCGATCCGAAGCGGGCCCGGGCGGTGGTGCCGTCCCAGATCATGAAGCCGTCGAGCGGTTCCATCGGCGCATGGGCGAGATAGGGAAAGACATATTCCGCCTCGATCACCTCGCCGCCGGCGGCCAGCGCCTTGGCCACGTCGCCGCTCTCGCGGTGGACGAGGCCGGGCTTGCGCGTCTGTTCGAGATAGGCGGAGATCATCTCCTCGGTGCCGCGCATCTCGGCCCTGCTGTCGTCCCACTCGACCTTCAGCGCCTTGCGGCCCTTGATCGCCGGCCACATGCCACGCGCATAGACCGCGACCCCGCTCGACACCTGCCGGACCGCGACGACGCCCTTGACCTTCAGCGCCTCGGCGGCGTCGAAGCTCCTGACGGCGCCGCCGAAACGCGGGCTGCGCGCGACCAGCACCGTCAGCATGTCCGGCGCGGTCATGTCGATGGTGAACTTGGCGCGCCCGGTCGACTTGTCGGCGCTGTCGACCCGCATCCCGGACCGGTCCTTGCCGATCAGGGTGAAGGCTGACGGTTGCTTGAGCGTCACCTGTTTGGGCGTCGGCAGCTTGGCAGCGGCGGCGGCGAATGCGCCGAACCCCGAGGAACGGCCGCTCGGCGCGTGGCTGATGATGCCCTTGGCGACGGTGATGTCGGCGGCCGGTACCTTCCACTTGGCGGCGGCCGCCTGGACCAGCATCGCCCGGGCCATGGCACCGGCGCGGCGCATCTGATCAAAACTGTTGGCGATCGCCGAGGAGCCCCCGGTCAGCTGCGCGCCGAGCATTGTATTGGCATAGAGCGCCGCGTTGGCCGGTGCGCTCTCTGCGCGCACCTGTGCCCAGTCGGCATCCAGTTCCTCGGCCGCAAGCGTCGCGAGGCCGGTATAAGGACCCTGGCCGAACTCGATATGCTTGACGATCACCGTGACGCTGTCGTCGGTACCGATGCGGATGAAGGCGTTGGGATCGACCGGCGGCGGCCCCTTGGCCTGCGCCCGCGCCTTGCCGGTTCCGACGGGCAGGCACATGCCGATGACCAGGGCGCCGGCGGCCTTCAGCGCGTCGCGGCGGGAGAAGCGGGTGTCGTGCGCGCCCATGGTCAGGCCACCGCCAGCGTCTTTGCCGCGTCGTGGATCGCGGCGCGGATGCGAATATAGGTGGCACAGCGGCAGAGATTGCCGTTCATGGCGAGGTCGATGTCCCTGTCGCTGGGCTTGGGGTTCTCGCGGAGCAGCGCGACCGCGCTCATCACCTGGCCCGACTGGCAATAGCCGCATTGGGGTACGTCATGGGCGACCCAGGCGGCCTGCACCGCCTTGGCCTCGGGTCCCTCGACCGCCTCGATCGTGGTGATCTCGCCCGTCACGCCGGAGATGGGCATCGCGCAGGACCGCAGCGGCTGGCCATCCATATGCACGGTGCAGGCGCCGCACATAGCGACGCCGCAGCCGAACTTCGTACCGGTGAGGCCGAGATCGTCGCGGATGACCCAGAGCAGGGGAGTGTCCTCATCGACATCGACGCTGCGATCGGTGCCGTTGACTTTGATAGCGAAGGCCATGGCGTTGGACCTAAAATGTTACGATGGGTAACATCATAGCGTGTTTAGTCGCCATGTCACCAAAAAGGCGGCTATATATGACGATTTACAGCGCTTTATCCAGATCGATGGAACCAGTGTTGTCGGCTATCGTCTCACAGATATGACCGCTCAGTGGATCGAAGCATCACCCAAGGGGATCCATGTCCGTCCTGCCGATGCCTGGATCGACCCCTCGCTACCGGTCGATCGCGCGCTGATTACCCATGGCCATGCCGATCATGCGCGCGGCGGCCACGGCATGAGCTGGGCCACCCCCGAAACGCTGGCAATCATGGCGCTGCGCTACGGAACCAGCGAGGGCACGCCGGTCGCCTATGGCGAGACCGTCCGTCTCGGCGGCGTCGACATCAGCTATGTGCCGGCAGGCCATGTGCTGGGCTCGGCGCAGATATTGCTGGAACATGCCGGGGAACGGGTCGTGGTGACCGGCGACTACAAACGCCGCGACGACCCGACCTGCGCACCGTTCGAGGTCGTCCCCTGCGACATCTTCATCACCGAGGCGACCTTCGGCCTGCCGGTGTTCCGCCACCCCGACATCGGCCAGGAGATGGACCGCCTGCTCGGCGCGCTCCACGCCGCACCCGAGCGCTGCGTGCTGGTCGGCGCCTATGCGCTCGGCAAGGCACAGCGGGTGATCGCCGAACTGCGCGCGCACGGCCATCGCGATCCGATCTACGTCCACGGCGCGCTCGAACGGATGTGCGACCTCTATCGCGACTTCGGGGTCGAGCTGGGCGAGCTCCATTCCGCTACCGCCGCCTCGGCCGAGCAGTTGCGCGGCAGGATCGTCGTCGCCCCGCCCTCGGCCCTCAACGACCGCTGGTCGCGGCGGCTGCCCGACCCGATCACCGCGATGGCCTCGGGCTGGATGCGCGTGCGCCAGCGGGCGCGCCAGAAGAATGTGGAGCTGCCGCTCGTCATCTCCGATCATGCCGACTGGGACGAGCTGACCGCGACCATCCGTGAAGTGGCCCCATCCGAGATCTGGGTGACGCATGGCCGCGAGGAGGCGCTGGTCCATTGGTGCGCGATGCACCAGATGCAGGCCCGAGCCCTCGCCCTGGTCGGCTATGAGGACGAGGACGAGGGATGATCGCGAACCATGATCATCCTCTTCCCCGTCCAGGAAGGGGAAGATTTAGCTGATGCGCGCTTTCTCCCAGCTCCTCGACGGCCTGGTCTATACCCGCTCGCGCAACGCCAAGCTGGCGCTGATCGCCGACTATATGCGCGAGGCGCCCGATCCCGACCGGGGCTGGGCGCTCGCCGCGCTGACCGGCGACCTCAGCCTGCCCGCGGTCAAGGGCGCCGCGATCCACGCCATCGTCGACGAGCGGGTCGATCCGATCCTGTTCCGGATGAGCCGCGATTATGTCGGCGACCTGGCCGAGACGGTCGCGCTGATCTGGCCCAAGCGGATCGACCAGCCCGCCGAGATCGACGACGGCTCGCTCAGCCTCGCGGCGGTGATCGACCGGCTGATGCGGCTCGGCCGTGTCGAGGCGCCCGCGGCACTCGGCGAGATGCTCGACCATCTCGATGCGAGCGGCCGCTTCGCGCTGCTCAAGCTGGCCACCGGCGGATTGCGCGTGGGGATCTCGGCGCGGCTCGCCAAGACCGGCTTCGCCCAGGCCTTCGGGCTCGACGTCGATGCGGTCGAGGAGGTGTGGCACGCGCTCAGCCCGCCCTATGCCGAACTCTTCGCCTGGGGCGCGGGCGGCGAGCGTCCCGACCCCCGCGGTACGCCGTTCTTTCGGCCCTTCATGCTCGCGCACCCGCTCGAGGACGGCACCGTCGACCTCGCCGACTATGCCGCCGAATGGAAATGGGACGGCATCCGCGTCCAGATCGTCGGCACGGGCGGCGAGGTCCGGCTCTACAGCCGAGCGGGCGACGACATCACCGCGACCTTCCCCGACATCGCCCGCGCCGCGGAGGGAATCGACGCGGTGCTCGACGGCGAGATGCTGGTGCGGGGCGAGGCGCAGGGCGCGGCCGAGCATGGCGGCTCGGCGGCGTCGTTCAACGCGCTCCAGCAGCGCCTCGGCCGCAAGAACGTTTCGACGAAGATGCTGGCCGACTATCCGGCGTTCGTCCGCCTCTACGACCTGCTGATCGACGGCGACGAGGATCTGCGCGAGCAGCCCTGGACCGCGCGCCGCGCCCGGCTCGAGGCCTTTGCGGCACGGCTCGACGCCGATCGGTTCGACGTATCGGCGGTGATCGTGGCGCGCGACTTCGATGACCTCGCCGAAACCCGCGCCGGCGCCCGCGACGCGGCGGTCGAGGGGGTGATGCTCAAGCGCCGCGACAGTCCCTATATCGCGGGGCGGCGCACCGGCCTCTGGTACAAGTGGAAGCGCGATCCGCTGAGCGTCGACTGCGTGATGATGTATGCGCAGCGTGGCCATGGGAAGCGGTCGAGCTTCTATTCGGACTACACCTTCGGCTGCTGGTCCGCGGAAGGCGAATTGCTGCCGGTCGCCAAGGCCTATTCGGGTTTCACCGACGAGGAGCTGAAATGGCTCGACAGCTTCGTACGCAACCACACGCTGAACCGCTTCGGCCCGGTCCGCGAGGTCGAGAAGACGCTGGTGGTCGAACTGGCGTTCGACAGCATCCATGAGAGCAAGCGCCACAAGTCGGGCGTCGCGATGCGCTTCCCGAGGATCGCCCGCATCCGCAGGGACAAGCCGCCCGGGGAGGCCGACACGATCGAGAATCTGAGAAAACTCATCGTTTGACGAGCGGCACCGGAGCGCCAAGCGATTGCGATCGGCCTGTCCCGTCTCCGTCATCGGTCGCGCGTTCTGCGGCGTCATCGCCACGGCATAAGAGAAGAGCGCGCGGATACTGGTCTTTCAGGCGCAAGGTCTGCCTTGTTCGTCCCCCGGCCTGCCCCTACATCGAAGGCAATGGTCGCCTGTCCCATCCTGGCTCCGCGAAGTCGCGAATGAAGAACGCGCAATCCATCTTCCGCTTCCTGATCGAGGCGGAAGGTCGCGGCGAGAGAACCGCCCTCGTCACCATCACCGGGGTGATCGGCCGCTCCTCGCGTGCGCCCGGCACGCATATGGCGGTCAGCGAGACCGGCGCGTTCCATGGCTGGCTTTCGGGCGGATGCGTCGAGGCGGCCGTCGTCGGCGAAGCGATTCGCATCGTCGGCGCTGGCAAGGCGGAATTGCTGCGCTTCGGCGAAGGATCGCCGTTCATCGACATCCGGCTGCCGTGCGGAGGTGGTCTCGACCTGCTGATCGTGCCGCGGCCCGCGCCGGCCGTCGTCCGCGCGGCCGAGCAGCGATTGCGCATGCGTGCGCAGGCGACGCTGGCGATCGGCCTCGACGGCGGAATGGCGCTCGACCCGCACGACCGCGAGACGAGCGGCTGGCAGGAGGATATCTTCTTCGCGGCGCATCGGCCCGACCTGCGCGTGTTCGTGGTCGGTCATGGGGCAGAGGTCGGTGCGCTGGCGCGGATCGCCGCCGCCTATGGCGCCGATGTCCAGGTGCTCACTCCCGAACGCGACATCGTCGACTCGATGGCTGCGCAGGGCATCGCGGCACATTGGCTGAAGACGCCGGCCGCCAGCCCGCACCTGGCCGCCGATCGCGATAGCGCCATCGTCCTGCTGTTCCACGACCATGACTGGGAGGCGGAACTGCTGCTCCAGGCGATCGGCCAGGATGCTTTCTTCGTCGGCGCCATGGGCAGCCGCGCCACGCATGCGGCGCGCCTCGACGCGTTGCGCGCGCGGGGTGTGGAAGAGGCCGTCCTGCGGCGCATCCGGGGGCCGGTCGGGCTGATCCCGGCGACCCGCGATCCCGATACGCTGGCGCTCTCGGTGCTGGGCCAGGTCGTCGCGCTGCGCGAAGCCGGCGGGCAGGCGCTGCGCGATGTGGTCGCTGCGGCTGCCAACGTCGCCTGATCGCCAGTTACGCGTGACGGAACGCCGCTATTTGGCGGGCCATTTCGGCTGGCCGCTGCGGCAGGGGAAGTCCATGCTGAAGCAGGCGCCGCCGTCCACCGTCGCGTAGCTCGCCGTGCCGCCATGCGCCTGGGCGATGGCGAGGACGACCGCGAGGCCGAGGCCGCTGCCCTTCAGCGGGCCCTCATGGTCCATGTAGCGGCGGAACGGCTCGAAGGCGTAAGGCGCAAAATCGGGGGTCAGGCCGGGACCGCGATCGGCGATGTCGATGCGGACCCGGTCATGTTCCAGTGTCAGCCGGATGCGCACCGTGGCGGGATGGGCGTGGCGCTTCACATTTTCCAGCAATGCCATGATCGCCTGGCGGATACGGGCCGGATCGACATCGCATCGGCAGGGCGCCAGATCGGCCTCGACCGTGAAGCCGGCCGCCTCCAGCCCCGGCTGCATCAGGCGGACCACCGCCTCCACCTCCTCGGACAGGTCGAGCGGCTGCAGGCGGACGTCGAGCCGCCCGCCCTCGAACAGGCTGACGGTGCGCAGATCCTCGATCAGCCGGGTCAGCGCCTCGACCTGCGCCACCAGCGACCGCAGCAATGGCGGGTCGGGCTGGAACACCCCGTCGGCCAATCCCTGCAGCCGGCCGCTCAATATGGTGACGGGGGTCCGCAGCTCATGCGCGATCGAGGCGTTCCACCGGGTCACTGCCTGCGACGCGCGTTCCAGCCGGTCGGCCATCAGGTTGAAGTCGTCGACGAGCATCGCCGCTTCGGACAGCGATCGATCGCCCGCCTCGGCGCGGACGTCGAGATCGCCGTCGGCGATGCGGCGCGCGCTGCGGGCGACCGAGACCAGCGGTGCCACGATCCGTCGCGCCAGCCGCAGGGCGGCGATCACCGTGATGCCCGCCGCCGCCAGGCACAGCGCCAGGATCACCATCCACTCGATCCGCGACGGCATCCAGTGCTCGGTCATCGGCAGCAGGTGCGGCGCCATGCGGATGACGACGCCGTAGAAGGCGTAGAGCCCGGTGATCGTCAGCAGCACCGATGCGATCGTCGCCACCACCATCGACAGGACGATCTGCCGCCCGAGGCCGCCGACGCCGGGCATCAGCCCCCGCATCAACCGACGTCCGCCAGGCGGAAACCGACGCCGCGGACATTGTTGACGAAGCCGGGTGCGCCGGCTTCCTCCAGCTTGCGGCGCAGCTTGCTGAGATGGGTGTCGACGGTGCGTTCCAGCGCCTCGCCGCCGGGCAGGCAGGCATCGAGCAGTTCCCCGCGCGAAAAGGCGCGCTTCGGTGCCCGCGCCATGTGCGCGAGGATGCGGAACTCGGTAAGGGTCAGGGGCAGGGCGATCCGGTCGGGCCCTTCCGCGGAGACGGCGCTGGCGAGATGGCTGTCGAGGTCGACCTCGATCGGACCCACCCGCAGGACGGTGCCGCGGCCACCGCTCGCCCGGCGCAGCACCGCACGCGCGCGCGCCGCCACCTCGACCGCGTTGAACGGCTTCACCACATAGTCGTCGGCGCCGATGCGCAGCGCCTGCAGCTTGTCGATGTCCTGGTCGAGCGCGGTCAGCATGATCACCGGCGTGTCGCCGCGCCGCCGCAGTTCGGCCAGCACCTCCCAGCCGTCGAGCCGGGGCATCTGCACGTCGAGCATGACGAGATCGGGCTTGAGCGCGAGATGGAGGTCGAGCGCGGTGCGGCCGTCGGCCGCGCGGACGGTGCGGAATCCCTCCCGCTCGAGATAGGCGGCGATCACCTCGGCGATCTCGGGCTCATCCTCGGCCACCAATATCAGCGCGTTGGTCAAAAAGCTTTCCTCTCCTGCCGACCATCTGGTAGCGCAACCCCGGCCCCGAAGGCCATGTGTCTCCACAGTTTCTCCACATAATGCGCACGATGGTTCGACGCGACCGGTGCAAAGGCCCACCTGCGAGATAGCTGGATCCGGTTCGATGAAGATGTTCGATGTCAGGCGCCGTGCGGCGCCGTTGCTTTGCGCCGCTGCGATGCTGGCCCTGTCCGCCTGCGGCGAAAAGCCCCAGGGACCGCCGCCGCCGCCGGAGGTGTCGGTGGTGAAGGTCGTGCCGTCGGCCGTCGCGATCGCCGACGAGCTGCCGGGCCGCGTCGTGGCGTTCCGCGTCGCCGAGATTCGTCCCCAGGTGAGCGGGATCGTCCAGCGCCGCCTGTTCGAGCAGGGCAGCGAGGTCCGCGAGGGCCAGCCATTGTTCCAGATCGATCCCGCCCCGTTTCGTGCCGACGCCGGCAGCGCGGCGGCGACCGTCCGTCGCGCCGAGGCCACGCTATCGCGCGCGAAGCTGCAGGAGCAAAGGCTCGCCCCGCTGGTGAAGAGCGACGCGATCAGCGGCCAGGCCTATGACGATGCCGTCGCCGCCCGCCAGCAGGCGGCGGCCGACCTCGCCCAGACTCGCGCCGACCTCGAACGGCGCCGGGTCGACCTCGGCTTCGCGACGATCCGTTCGCCGATCACCGGCCGGATCGACCAGGCCGTGCTGACCGAAGGCGCGCTCGCCAACGCCGGCGACGCCAATCCGCTGGCGACGGTGCAGCAGATCGACCGTGTCTATGTCGACGTCCGCCAGCCGGCCGCGCGCCTCGATGCGCTGCGGGAGGCGGCGCGCGCCGGCGCCGCCAACCAGGGTGCGCCGGTCGAGATCGTCTCCAGCACCGGCAGCGTCTATCCGGTGAAGGGCCGGCTGCTCTTTTCGGGGATCAGCGTCGATCCCGGCACCGGCGAGGTGGTCGCGCGGGTCGAGGTGCCGAACCGGGGCCGGCTGCTGCTGCCGGGCATGTTCGTCCGCGCCCGGCTGCCGCGCCTCGCCATGCCCGACGCGATCCTGGTGCCGCTGCAGGCCGTCGCGCATGGCGCCAGCGGCGAGACGACGGTCAAGATCGTCGATCGCCGGAACAAGGCGCAGGTCCGCAAGGTCGTGACCGGTGACGAGAAGGACGGCCGGATCGTCATCCGGGACGGGCTGAAGGCCGGCGATACGGTGATCGTCGAGGGACAGGATCGCGTCCAGCCCGATGCCGCGGTCAAGCCGATGCCCTGGCACAACCCGGCGGCGCGCTGAGGCCCGACGATCATGCCACATTTCTTCATCGACCGGCCGGTCTTCGCCTGGGTGATCGCGATCGCGATCGTCCTGATGGGTCTGATCGCGATTCCGCAGTTGCCGATCGAGCGCTATCCGACGATCGCCCCGCCCAGCATCACCATTACGACCACCTATCCGGGCGCTACGCCGCAGACGATGAACGACAGCGTCGTCGGGCTGATCGAGCGCGAGCTGTCGAGCGTGAAGAACCTGCTCTATTTCGAGAGCTCGACCGACACATCGGGCACCTCCCAGGTCACCGCGACCTTCAAGCCCGGCACCAACCCCGAACTGGCGCAGGTCGACGTCCAGAACCGGCTGAAGACCGCCGAGCCGCGCCTGCCACAGGTGGTGCGGCAAACCGGCGTGATGGTCGAGGCTGCCTCGTCGAGCTTTCTGACCCTGATCGCCATCCAATCCAACGATCCCAAGGTCGATCCCGGGGTGCTGGGCGACTATGCCGCACGCAACGTGGCGGAGGAACTGAAGCGCGTGGCCGGGGTCGGCCGCGTCCAGCTGTTCACCTCCGAGCGCGCGATGCGGGTATGGGTCGATCCGGCCAAGCTGCTGTCCTACAGCCTGACGATGGGCGACGTGAACAGGGCGATCGCCGAGCAGAACGTCCAGATCGCGCCGGGTGCGATCGGTTCGGAACCCACGGTCGGCGCGCGGCGGGTGACGATCCCGCTGACCGTCGACGGCCAGCTCCAGACGGTCGAGCAATTCCAGCAGGTCGTGCTGCGTGCCAATAGCGACGGATCGACCGTGCTGCTCGGCGATGTCGCGCGGATCGAGCTCGCCTCGCAGAATTTCGCCAGCGGCGCCCGTTCGAACGGCAAACCGACCGCCATCCTCGCTGTCCAGCTGTCGCCGGGCGCCAATGCGGTCTCGACGTCCCAGGGCGTGATCGACCGGATGGACGAACTGTCGAAGTCGATGCCGCCGGGCCTCTCCTACATGGTGCCGTTCGACACCGCGCCCTTCGTGAGGATTTCGATCGAGAAGGTGGTGGAGACGCTGATCGAGGCAATGGTCCTTGTCTTCCTCGTCATGTTCCTCTTCCTGCAGAAGTTTCGCTACACGCTGATCCCGGCGATCGTCGCCCCGATCGCGCTGCTCGGTACCCTGTCGGTGATGCTGATCGCCGGCTTCTCGGTGAACGTCTTGACGATGTTCGGCATGGTGCTGGCGATCGGCATCATCGTCGACGACGCGATCGTCGTCGTAGAAAATGTCGAACGGCTGATGGCGGAGGAGGGACTGTCCCCCCGCGACGCCACCCGCAAGGCGATGCGCGAGATCACCGGCGCGATCATCGGCATCACCCTGGTGTTGACCGCGGTGTTCATTCCGATGGCCTTCTCCAGCGGATCGGTCGGGGCGATCTATCGCCAGTTCACCATCTCGATGGCGGTATCGATCCTGTTTTCGGCCTTCCTGGCGCTGTCGCTGACGCCGGCGCTATGCGCGACGCTGCTCAAGCCGGTGCGGGACCATGCAGACAAGAAGGGCTTCTTCGGCTGGTTCGATCGCAAGTTCGAGGGGCTGACCGAAGGCTATCGGGGTTGGGTGGCGCGCCTGCTCAAGCGGACGGGGCGGATGATGGCGGCCTTCGCGGTGGTCCTGGTCCTGCTCGGGGTCGGTTTCCTGAATCTTCCGTCGGCCTTCCTGCCGGAAGAAGACCAGGGCTTCTACATCACCTCGTTCCAGATGCCGGCCGACGCGACCATCTCGCGCACCAGCGAGGCGATCGCCGTGCTGGAACGCAACAACAAGGATCGGCCGGGCATCCGCCACACGACGGCAGTGCTGGGGTTCAGCTTCTCGGGCTCGGGCCCCAACGCCGCCCTCGTCTTCACCGTCCTCAAGGACTGGAAGGACCGGGGCGACGCCACCGCCCAGAGCGAGCTGGCCTCGGCCCAGCAGGCGACCGGCGCGATCCGCGAGGGCATGGTGATGAGCGTCCTGCCGCCATCGATCGAAGGGCTGGGCAACTCGTCGGGCTTTTCGCTGCGCCTGCAGGACCGCGGGGGCAGGGGCCAGCAGGCGCTCATGGCGGCGCAGGGCCAGCTCCTCGGTCTCGCCGCGCAGAGCAAGGTGCTGCAGGGCGTCTATCCCGAGGGCCTGCCGCCCGGCAGCAGCGTCAAGCTGGAGATCGACCGCCGCAAGGCGCAGACGCTCGGCGTGGCCTTCTCGGACATCGCCTCGACCCTGAGCGGGGCGATCGGGTCCACCTACATCAACGATTTCCCGAACCGGGGGCGGCTCCAGCAGGTGATCGTGCAGGCCGACGCGCCGTCGCGCATGAAGCTCGACGACGTTCTCAACCTCTACGTCCGCAACAGCGCCGGCCAGCCGGTCCGGCTGGGCGAGCTTATCAACCCGCGCTGGGAGGTCACGCCGCTCCAGCTCGTCCGCTACAACGGCTATCCGGCGATGCGCATCTCCGGCGCGGCAGCGCCCGGCTATTCGAGCGGTGCGGCGATGAAGGAGATGGAACGGCTCGCCGCGCAGCTGCCGTCCGGCTTCTCGGTCGAATGGACCGGCCAGTCGCTGCAGGAGCGGCAGGCGGGAGACGAGGCCCTCGTGCTGCTCGCGCTGTCGATGTTCGTCGTCTTCCTGGTGCTCGCGGCGCTCTACGAAAGCTGGGCGATCCCGCTGTCGGTGATCCTCGTCGTGCCGCTCGGCCTGCTCGGCGCGCTCGCGGCGGTGATGGTCGCGGGCCTGTCGAACGACGTGTTCTTCAAGGTCGGTCTCATCACGATCATCGGCCTCAGCGCCAAGAACGCGATCCTGATCGTCGAGTTCGCCAGGGCTGCGCGCGACGAGGGCATGTCGACGATCGAGGCGACGATCCACGCCGCGCGGCTGCGCCTGCGCCCGATCATCATGACCAGCCTCGCCTTCACCCTCGGCGTCGTGCCGCTGATGCTGGCGACAGGCGCGAGCAAGGAGACCCAGCGCGCGATCGGCACCGGTGTATTCGGCGGCATGATCAGCGCGACCGTGCTGGCGATCTTCTTCGTGCCGGTGTTCTTCGTCGTGGTGATGGGTCTGGTCGAGCGCTTCCGCAGGCGCAAGCCGCGGGATCCGGCCATCGAACCGGCACCGGCGATGGAGAAGTGAGCATGCGCGGGATCACCCTGTTGGCGCTGCTGATGACCGGCGCCTGTTCGATGAACCCGCGGCTCGACCTCCCGAAGCCGCCGGTCGCGACCGTCTATCCCGAAGCCGCGCCGCAGGAGCCGGCGAGCGCCGCCGCGATCGACTGGCGGACGATGTTCGGCGATCCGCGTCTTCAGGCGATCATCGCGCTGGCTCTGGACAACAACCGCGACCTCCGCGTGTCGACGCTCAATGTCGAGGCGGCGCGCGCGCAGTTCCGGGTCGCGCGCGGCGCGCAGCTTCCGCAGGTCGACGCGAACGGCAGCTACACCCGCCAACGCATCCCGACCAGCACGGCGGGGGCCGGGATCGGCGGCGCGATTGGCGGCGGCGGCGCCACTGTGCCGAGCGGTTTCGAGTTCGGCCAATATTCGGCCAATGCCGCGCTCACCAGCTTCGAGATCGATCTGTTCGGTCGGCTGCGGTCGCAGAGCCAGGCGGCGTTCGAACGCTATCTGGCGAGCGACGAGGGTCGCCGCGCGGCGCGGATCGCGCTGATCGGCTCGGTCGTCGACGCCTATCTGGCCGAGCGGCTGGCGCAGGAGCAGCTGGCACTGACCGAACGCACGCTCGCCGACTGGAAGGTCTCGCTCGACATCACCCGGCGCCAGCATCAAGCGCGGCAGGTCAGCGGTCTCGAACTCGCCCAGGCCGAGGGGCAGGCGCGCCAGGCGGAAGCCGATCTGGCCGGACGGCAGCGGGCGTTCTCCCAAGCGTCCAACGCGCTCCAGCTTCTCGTCGGCGCGCCGCTGCCGGCCGACCTGCCCGCGCCGATCGCGCTGGCCGACCAGCCGATCATGACCCAGCTACCCGCCGGGCTGCCGTCCGATCTGATCGCGAACCGGCCCGATATCCGCCAGGCCGAACGCGAGCTCGTCGCGGCCAATGCCGATGTCGGCGCGGCGCGCGCGGCCTTCTTCCCGCGCCTGTCGCTGACCGGACTGTTCGGCTTCACCAGCCTGGCCTTCGACAATCTGTTCAAGGGCGACAACCGCACCTGGTCCTTCACCCCGCAGATCAGCCAGCCGATCTTCCGCGGCGGGAGTCTTCGCGGCGAGCTGCGGCTCGCCAAGGTGCAGACGTCGATCGCCGTCGCCAATTACGAGAAGGCGATCCAGACCGGCTTCCGCGAGGTCGCCGACGGTCTCGCCGGCCGCACCACCTTCGCCCGTCAGATCGATGCCCAGCGCAAGGCGGTCGAGGCCGCCGAGACGCGCGCACGCCTGTCCACCCTGCGCTACCGCGCCGGCTTCGACAGCCGCCTCGAGCTGCTCGATGCCCAGCGCAGCCAATATGCGGTCCAGCAGACGATGCTCGACCTGCGGCAGCAGGAATTGTCCAGCGCGACCGGCCTCTACCGGGCGCTCGGCGGCGGAGACGAAAACCAGGCGCCGAGCAAGTAAGGGCCGGATAGCGCAACGGGACGGGCCTGCACCCTCACCCCAGCTTGCGCAGCGGCTCGCTGCCGTCCCAGTCGCGGGCGGCGTCCTTGATCATGGCGAACAGGCCCTCCGAGCCGGCCATCGGCTGGAGCAGCTCGATGACATGGCCGGGGCCGCCGCCCGCGTCGACATAGATCACCTCGCCGCTGTCGCCCACCTTGCCCTCGACGAGGATCTCGGCCCCCGCATCGGCGCAGGCGCGGCGGGCATCGGCAATCGAGTCGACGAAGATGCAGACATGGTGGAGCTGGTCCTTCACCGCATAGTCGCCGCTGTAGATCGACTGCGCGTCGTTCTCCGGCCGGATCAGCTCGATCTGGATGTCGCCCCAATAGGCGATCGCGATCGAGAAGACCGCGTCGGTCGGCTGGCCGCGATAGCGCATGTCGCCCAGCCGGATATTCTCCATCAGGAAGAAAGGCCCGACCCCGACCGTGTCGGTCCAGTAGCGCAGGGTCGCGTCGAAATCCTCGGGCAGATAGGCCATCTGGATGATGTTGCCGAGCGCCTTGATCGAGCCGATGCCCGCCATGCCGTGATCCTTTTCCGTCGTTTTCCGTGTCAGGCGAACAGTGCCTCGGGCTCCTCGATCAGGCCCTTGAGCGTGGCGAGGAACCGCGCGCCCGCGGCACCGTCGATCGCGCGGTGGTCGACCGACAGGGTGAGCCCGATCCGGCTTTCGAAGGCGATCCCGCCATCGTCGGTCTCGACCGGAACCCGGCTGATCCCGCCGACTGCCAGGATCGCGCCCTGCGGCGGATTGATGATTGCGTCGAACTGCTCGATCCCGAACATGCCCAGGTTGGAGACCGAGAAGGTGCCGCCGTCCATGTCCTCATAGGAGAGGCGTCCGGCATTGGCCTTGTCGATCAGCGCGCGGGTCGCCGCCGCGATCTGGTCGATCCGCATCCGGTCCGCCTGCCGCACGATCGGGGTGACCAGGCCCTTCGGGCTGGCGACCGCGACCGCGACGTCGGCATGGGGGAAGCGGTGGATCGCCTCGCCATGCACCTGGACGTTGACGTCGGGATGGCGGACCAGCGCGACCGCGGCCGCCTTGACGATATAGTCGTTGATGCTCGCCTTGCAGCCGAGCACGACGTTTGCGGTCTTGCGCAGCGCCACCAGCGCATCGACCTGGGCGCCGATCCGCAGGTAGAAATGCGGGATTTGTTGCTTGGCGTCGGTCAGCCGGCGGGCGACGATCTTGCGGATCTTGTCGAAGGGCATGATCTCCGGCCGGTTCTCGCCGGGGACGAAACTGGGCGTCCCGAAGCCGGCGGGCGTCGACGAGGGCTGCGGAACCAGCGCCAGCACGTCGCCCTTGGAGATGCGGCCGCGCGCGCCGGTACCCTTGAGCGCCGACAGGTCGATGCCGTGCCGCGCGGCGATGCGGCGGGCGAGCGGCGACGCGAAGATCCTCGCGACCTCGGCGTCGAGCGGGACGGTGCCGCGCAGGGCCGGCGTCGCCGCCGGGCGCATCGCCTGCTGGACGTCCTGATAGGTGATCCGCCCGCCGCGCCCCGATCCCTCGATGTCCTCGATGGCGACGCCCTCGGCCTCGGCCAGCTTCAGCGCCTCGGGACTGATCGGCCGGTTGGTGACGATCTTCTTCGGCGCGGATGCGGCCGCCGCCGCTGCGGGGCGAGCGGCGGCGCTTTCGCCCGCCTTGGCCGCGACCTGGGTGTCGGCCGGGCGGAAGGCGGCGATGAAGGCGTCGATCTCGGCATCGGTCGCGGCCGCGTCGGCGAACACCGCGAGCAGCGCGCCGACCGGCTCGGCCTCGCCCCCGGCGCCGACCAGCACGCGGCGAACGACCGCGTCATATTCGGCGTCGACCTCATTGGTGATCTTGGCGGTCTCGATCAGGCACAGCGTCTGGCCGCGGGTGAAGGCGTCGCCCTCCCTCACCATCCATTCGGCGATGGTGCCCTCGGTCATCTCGATGCCCCATTTGGGCATGCAGAAAGGTCGGATATCGGCCATGTTCGTTATCCTCACCGCCAGCCCAGCACCTTGCGCACCGCCGCCTCGATCTTGTCGGCCGATGGCAGGTAGGCGCTCTCCAGTTCGCGAGCGAACGGGATCGGGGTGTGCGGCGGGGTCACCGCCAGCGGCGGCGCCTTGAGGCTGGCGAAGGCCTTCTCGGCGATCAGCGCGCAGATGTCGGCGGCCAGGCCGCAGCGCGGCGGCGCCTCGTCGACGACGATCGCGCGGCCGGTCACCTCGACCGAGTCGATGATGGCTTCCTCGTCGAGCGGGCTCGTGGTCCTTAGGTCGATCACGTCGCAGCCGATCCCCTCGGCGACGAGCTTGTCGGCGACGGTCTCGCAGAAGCCGAGCAGCAGGCCCGACGAGATGATCGTGACGTCCTCGCCCGCCCGCGACAGCCGGGCATGGCCGAAGGGAACGGTGAAGTCGCCGTCGGGCACCTCGCCGCTCATGCCGTAGAGCGCCTTGTGCTCCAGGAAGATGACGGGGTCGTCGTCGCGGATCGCGGTGCGCAGCAGGCCCTTCACGTCGGCCGGCATCGACGGCATCACCACCTTCAGGCCGGGAAAGCCAGTCAGGATCTGGTGGACCGACTGGCTGTGCTGCGCGGCGGCGTTGTAGCCCGCGCCATAGGCCATGCGGATCACCGCCGGACACTTGGTCTTGCCGCCGAACATGTAGCGGAACTTGGCGATCTGGTTCCAGATCTGGTCGAGGCTGACGCCGATGAAGTCGGCGAACATCAGTTCGGCGATCGGGCGCTTGCCGGCCAGCGCCAGGCCTGCCGCGGCGCCCATGATCGCGCTTTCGGAGATCGGCGTGTCGATCACCCGGTTCTTGCCGAACCGGTCGTAGAGGCCGGTCGAGGTCGACCAGATCCCGCCGATCGCCTCGGGCCCACCGGCGGTGCCCATGCCGCCCACGATATCCTCGCCGAGGACGACGACGGAGTCGTCGCGCTCCATCTCCTCGGCGATCGTCGAGAGGACGGCTTCACGGTACATCATCTTGGCCATCGTCGCGCTCCAGCCGTCAATAGGAGATGTAGACGTCGGCGAGGACGTCCTGCGGGGTGGGGCGTTCGGCGCCACGCGCGGCCTCGACCGCCGCGTCGATGCTCTCCAGCACCTCCTTGTCGACGGCATCGAGATCGGCATCGGTCAGCAGGCTGGCGCCGGTGACGCTGGCGCGGAACTTGATCAGGCAGTTGCGCTCCTCGCGGATGCGGTCGAGCTCGCCCTTGCCGCGATAGCGCTGCGGATCGCCTTCGAAATGGCCGAAGAAGCGCTCGGTGTCGAATTCGACCGCCGCCGGGCCCTTGCCGGTGCGGGCATAGTCGAGCACCTCGCGCATCGTCTCGTACACCGCGAAGAAATCGGTGCCGTCGGCGCGCCAGACCGGCATGCCGAAGGCTTCGGCGCGGCTGGCGATGTCCTTGGCGGTGCCGACCGCATAGTCGACCCCGGTATGCTCCGAATAATGGTTGTTCTCGAACACGAAGATGCACGGCGCCCCGGTTACCACCGCGAAATTCATCGCCTCGAAAGTGGTCCCCTGGTTGCAGGCGCCATCGCCCGAGAAGGCGATCGCCACCTTGCCGTTGCCGTCGATCTTGGCCGACAGCGCCGCGCCCACCGCGATCGGCGCGCCCGCACCGACGATGCCGTTGGCGCCGAGCATGCCCTGCTCGACATCGGCAATGTGCATCGATCCGCCCTTGCCCTTGCACAGGCCCTCGCGGCTGCCCCAGATCTCCTTCATCATGCCGGTGACGTCGCAGCCCTTGGCGAGGCAATGGCCGTGGCCGCGATGGGTCGAGATGATCTTGTCCTCGACGCTCAGATGCTCGCACACGCCGACCGCGACGGCCTCCTGCCCCGAATAGAGATGGGTGAAGCCGGCGATCTCGCCGGTCTGGATCTCGACGTGGAGGCGCTCCTCGAATTCGCGGATCACCTTCATCTGGCGGTAGGCGCGCAGCAGCGCTTCGCGGCTCAGTTGCATCGGTCTTCCTTATCCCGGTTCACAGGCCCAGCACCGAGCGGGCGATGATGGTGCATTGCACTTCGTTGGTGCCGCCGAAGATCGTCCAGGCACGGCTGTTGAGATAGCGCGGGGCCGCGAGCTGTGCCGCCCGGGAATGCACCGGGTCCGGCGCGTCGGCACCGTAGAGCGGCCGCACCGGTTCGAGCTGGAGGCCGGCCGTGCCGTAAAGGTCGACCGCGAGCAGGTCGATCCTTTGGCGCAGGTTGGAGGCGAGCAGCTTTGTCAGCGAGGTCTGCGGCCCGGGCTGGCGGCCCTTGGCGATCTCGGAGATGATCTTCATCTCGATCATTTCCAGCGCCTGCACCTCGAGCCGCGCCCTCGCGACCTTGCGCCGCCACTGCGGATCGTCCGCCATCGCGCCGCCGCGTCCGTCGCTCTGCGCGCGGGCGTCGGCCTCGAGCTGGTCGAGGTCGTAGCCGAGCTTGGGCGAATGGCAGGAACCGCCGCGCTCGTTCTCCAGCAGGAATTTGGCGATCTTCCAGCCTTCGCCTTCGTCGCCCACGAGGTCCTCGACGGGGACGACGACGTCTTCGAGGAACACCTGGTTGACCTCATGGTCGCCCGCGGCGGTCAGGATCGGGCGGACCGAGATGCCCCGCTGGTTCATGTCGACCAGCAGGAAGCTGATCCCCGCCTGCTTGCGCCCGCTGGTATCGGTGCGGACGAGGCAGAACATGCGGTTGGCGTGGTGGGCGTGCGTGGTCCAGATCTTCGATCCGTTGAGGATGTAGCGATCGCCGTCGCGCACCGCCCGGCACTGCAGCGAAGCGAGGTCGGAGCCGGCGCCGGGCTCGGAGAAGCCCTGGCACCAATAATCCTCGCCCGACAGGATGCGCGGCAGGTAGAACGCCTTCTGCGCCTCGGTGCCGAAGGTCCAGATCACCGGCGCCACCAGCTTGAGGCTGAGCACCGTCAGGTTCGGCGCGCCGGCCAGGGCGCATTCCTTCTCGAAGATGTAGCGCTGCATCGGCGTCCAGCCGGTGCCACCATGCTCGACGGGCCATTGATAGCCGAGCCAGCCATGCGCATTGAGAACGGCGTTCCAGGTCTGGCCGATGTCGGGCTCGACGAACACCGACGGGGTCGCGGCGGCGCCGGCCTTCACGTCCTCGGGCAGATGATCCCGGAGGAACGCGCAGACATCGTTCCGGAAGGCGGCATCCTCGGGGGAAAGTTCGATGTCCATCAGCGTTCCAATATCGTCACGGCGGACACGCCGGGCGCACCATAGACATGGGTGTAGGCGGTACGGGGATCGCCCGGCACCTGCCGCCCGCCGCCGTCGCCGCGCAGCTGCACGACATTCTCGTAGACCTGGCGCAGACCCGAGGCGCCGATCGGTTCACCGCAGGCGAGGCAGCCGCCGTCGGTGTTGACCGGCAGGCGGCCGCCGATCTCGGTGCGCCCCTCTGCCAGCCAGGCCTCCTGCTCGCCGTCCTCGCAGAAGCCGTTCTCGGCCATGTGCATGATCTCGGCGCCCGCCTCGGTGTCCTGCAGCTGGGCGACGGCGATGTCCTCGGGGCCGATCCCTGCCATGCGGAAGGCATCGGCGGAGGCTATGCGGGTGGCGGAGCCGCCGCGGTCGATGTCGATCGACGGCGCGAACACCTCGAAGGAGCCGGGTGGGCGGGTCCGCATCGCCGCGGCCTTCAGCCGGATCAGCGGCTTGCCGAGCTCGCGCGCCTTCTTCTCGCTGGCGAGGATCAGCGCGACCCCGCCCTCGCCGGGCGAGCAGAACATATATTTGGTGAAGGGGTCGCTGACCATCGGCGCCTGCAGGATGGTGTCGAGCGGCACTTCCTCGCGGCGCCAGGCGTGCGGTGCATGCACCGCGTTGCGGAACGCCTTGTGCGCCACCCGGCCCAGCGCGGTCGCGGTGATGCCGTGCTCGTGCATGTAGCGCATCGCCTTGGCCGCGAAGAACTGGGTGGTGATCATGTAGCCCGCCTCCCCATACCAGTCGGGCAGGTTATATTCGGCGGGCATCGCGTTGAAGGCCCCGCGCGGATGCTTGTCGAAGCCGACCGCAAGGCCGAGCTCGAACTCGCCCGACTTGATCGCCATCTGCGCGGAGAACAGCGCCGATCCGCCGGTCGCGCAGCCGTTGCGGACATTGATGAACTGCACGCCCGACAGGCCGAGGCTCTCGACCATCGTATCGGGATTTCCGGCCGAATCGGAGCCGCCATAGGCGAACTGCATGGCGTTCCAGTCGACCCCCGCGTCGCCCAGCGCCTGGCGCACGGCGAATACGCCCTGTTCCAGGCCCGACAGGCCGTCGGTCCGACCGAAGGGGTGAATGCCGATGCCGACGATGCAGACGTCGCTCATGCCGATGCTCCGCCGGGCCGCCCGAGCGGCTGAAATGCGTGGACCAGCACAGGCTCCGCGCCGCTGCGTTCGAACGGGAGCTGGATCAGTTCCAGTTCCATGCCGATCGCGATGGCGTCGAAGGCGACATTGGCGAGGCGGCTCTCGACGATCGTCTCGCCGGCCAGCTCGACATAGGCGACCGCCCAGGGCTCGAACGCCTCGGGCCCGGCATAGGGCGGGGTCTTCGGGCGGTAGCGCTGGATGGTGTAGGACCAGAGCCGGCCGTGCCGCCGGAGCGGATAGGGTTCGTAGTCGGTGCCGGCGGGACAGGGGAAGACGATCCGCCCCGTGTGCCGGTGGCGGCCGCCGACCAGCCGCGGCGGCGTCTCTTCCGTAAACAAACCTTCGGCGATCGCGTGCATCTCGCTCCCATCCCGGTATCGATTCCGGTCCCTGTGCTTTACCCCCCGCGCCGCCGGATTTCCGACTCGTCAAAACGCTAGGGTGGCCTGGTCCCCCCGCTGTGAGAGGGTGCGAGGGGGGGAGAGACATGTCCGACATCTGGGATTACATCGTTGTCGGCGCGGGCTCGGCCGGCTGCGTGATGGCCGAGCGGCTGAGCGCGGACGGACGTTCGCGCGTATTGGTGCTCGAAGCGGGCGGCGAGAATGACGGCTTCTGGGTGACGCTGCCCAAGGGCGTCGCCAGGCTTGTCACCGACCCGGCGCATATCTGGGCCTATCCGGTTGCCCAGCCGCGCGAGGCGGGCGGGCCGCTGGGCGAGATATGGATCCGCGGCAAGGGGCTGGGCGGCTCCTCCTCGGTCAACGGCATGATCTGGAGCCGGGGCGAGCCCGCCGACTATGACGGCTGGGAGGCCGCAGGGGCGACCGGCTGGAACGGCGCCTCGATGACCGAGGCCTTCCTGGCGCTGGAGGACCATGCGGCCGGGCGCGGGCCGATGCGCGGCAGTGGCGGCCGGGTCCATGTCGATCCCGCTATCTACCGCTATCCGCTGGCCGACCGGATGATCGAGACCGGCGTGGCGATGGGCATGGCGCGGGTCGACGACCTCAACGCCGCCACCGGCCCGCGCATCGGCCTCTACACCCACAATATCCGCAAGGGCCGCCGGCAAAGCTCGGCACGCACCTTCCTCGCGCCCGCCCGCAGGCGCCCGAACGTGAAGGTCGTCACCCATGCGCTCGCCGAGCGCATCCTGTTCGACGGCCGGCGCGCGATCGGGATCGAGGCGACCGTGAACGGCGAGCGCCGCCGCTTCGACTGCCGCGGCGAGATCATCGTGTCGAGCGGTGCGATCGAGAGCCCCTTGCTGCTCCAGCGATCGGGCATCGGCCATGGCGGCCGGCTCGGCGCGGCCGGGGTCGATCTGGTCGCCCATTCGCCCGATGTCGGCGAGCGGATGATCGAGCATCTTTCGCTGTCGATGCCCTATCGGCTCGAACGGGGGAAGGGCACGCATCGCAGCTTCTTCGGCATCGGCCTGCTCGCTGCGATGGTGCGCTACTTCGCCCTGCGCGACGGCATCATGGCGACCGGGCCGTTCGAGGTCGGCGCCTTCTGCAACGTGGCGCATCCCGACGGCCGCACGGACACGCAATTCTATCTGGGCGGTTACACCTTCCAGGTGGGCGACGACAACGATCCGGTGCCGCTCGACAAGATCGACCGCAGGCCGGGCGTGACCCTCTATGGCCAGTTGCTGCGCCTTACCAGCGAGGGATCGGTGCGGATCGGAGGGTCGGGCAGCGGCGATGCGCCGGTGATCCTGCCCAACTGGCTGAGCACCGAGCATGACCGCGTCTCGGCGGTGAGCATGATCCGGACGATGCGCGCCTTCATGGCATCGCCGCCGCTCGCGGACATGGTTGGCGGCGAGATCGTCCCCGGCGTCGAGCTCCAGTCCGACGAGGAATTGCTTGCTGCCTTCCGCAAGCTGTCGAGCTGTGGCCTCCACGCGATCCGGTCGTGCCGGATGGGCGGCGACGCCGATGCGGTGGTCGACCCGCGGCTAAGGGTGAACGGAGTCGAGCGTGTCCGAGTCGCCGACTGCTCGGTGATCCCCAACCATGTCACCGGCAACACCAACGCCCCCGCCATGGCGATCGGCCTGCGCGGTGCGGCGATGGTGCTGGAGGACCGGGGCTAGAGGTCGAACGAGGTTGCGGCGGCCGATCGCCGTCGTGACGTCCTCATCCCGTCACAGGACCTTCAGCCCCAGTTCGCCGAGAAGCTGGCCGGCCTGCTCGCGCGATATCGTCGCGCCGCGAAAGAGATTGGCGTCGATCAGCCGCAGGCCGCCCAGGTCCGCGTCGCGCAGGTCGGCGTCCTCGAAGCGCGATCCCGCCATGTTCGCGTCCCGCAGACTGCAATCCTCGAAGATCGTCGCGCGGAAATCGCTCCTGCGCAGGTCGGCCTGGCTGAAGTCCACCTTCTTGAGCCGCTGCTTGCGGAAGGACATGCCTGGCAGCTTGGCGTTGACCAGCAGCGTTTCCTCGAACCCGATGTCGATGGTGCGGGCGTCGGACAGGTCCGCGCCGGTCAGCTTGCATCGCTCGAAGCGCGCGGCGGTAAGGACCGATCGGCGCAGCGCGCAATTGTTGAAGTCGCTGGCGACGAAGCGCGCCTCGCTGAGATCCGCGCCGACGAACTGCGCGAAGGCGCCGCGGCAGGAACGCCACAGCGTCTCCCCCAGTCGCGCGCCGGCGAAGTCGGCGCGGCGCAGGTTGCAGCGTTCGAAGCTCCAGCCCGACAGATCGACCCGGGAAAGATCGGCCTCCTCCAGATCGCAGTCTACGAGATGGGAAGGCGAGGGGCCCGCCGCGAGATGGTCGATGTCGGCGCGGGATAGGCGCCGGCCCTCAAGCGGGCGAACGGAGAACAGGTCATCCATTGGCCTATGTTAGCGCGGTTTTGCGGCCGGCTCCAACGAGGGTGCTCGCCAAGGCGGGTAGGATGGCTGTATCGGCGGCCGGACTCGGAGGCATGATCGATGAAGGCACGCGAACTGATCGGGACGGCGCAGGTGCCGGGGGGCGCGCCGCTGCGGCTGTTCCGGCGCGGGGACGATTTCATGATCGTGCTCGATCGCAACGAACTGATGAACAGCCGGATGAGCGGATCGGAAGAGGCGCTCGCGCTGATGACGATCGAGCGGCTGGGAGGCCGGATCGCGTCGCCGCATGTCCTGATCGGCGGCTATGGCATGGGATTCACCCTGCGTGCGGCGTTGGGCATGCTCCCCGCGACAGCCCGGGCGACGGTGGCCGAACTGGTGCCCACGATCATCGAATGGGCGCGGGGGCCGATGGCGGATCTTACCGCGGGCTGTCTCGACGACCGGCGGGTGACGATCGTGCAGAGTGACGTGGCCGAGGTGATCCAGGCCGGCCGCGCCACCTATGACGCGATCCTGCTCGACGTCGACAATGGGCCCGACGGTCTGGTCCGCGAAGCCAATGGCTGGCTCTATTCGATGCGCGGCCTTTCGGCGGCACGGGCGGCGCTCAGGCCGGGCGGGGTGCTGGCGGTCTGGTCGGCCGCCCCGGACGTGGCCTTCGTCCGCCGCCTGCGCGGTGCCGGCTTCGACGTCGACGAAGTCGCCGTCCGCGCGCGCAGCAACGGCAAGGGGCCGCGCCACGTCATCTGGTTCGCGCAGCCGGCCTAGCCCGCCGTAGCCACCCCGCCGAACATCGTCGGCGGGGCGCTTCCTATCGTCCTAGGAACGCTTGTCCGCCAGGGCTCCGCCGTCATTCTCCTCCTCGAGGAGCATGGCCGAGGCCCCGGTGGCGGAGAGCCGGACCTGATTGCCTTCGACGGCGGCGACCAGCCCGACCGATACATAATGGTGATGATCCGAATGCGAGCCGCTGTCGGCTTTCGTCATCTTGATGCGGTCGCCGTCGACCTTGTCGACCGTTCCGACATGAACGCCGTCCGCGCCGACGATTTCCATATGCTCGCTGATCTGGCTGAGGTCCGTCATCGCATGTCTCCTATTGCGGTCCCGGGGAACGCGCAGAGAGGGCCATCGGGTCCATCATCGGCGATGGCGATCGGGTCGAGGTTGCCGCCGGGGCCGGCCGGCGCGCTAGGTGTTGAGCGAGATATAGCCCAGCTGCGCAGCCTTGAAGACGGTCTGGCTGCGGTTGACCGCGTTCAGCTTGATCGAGGCGTTGTGGATGTGGAAACGCACCGTCGCCCGGCTGCGCGACATGATCATGCTGATCTCGAGGTCGGTCTTGCCGATCGCCGCCCAGCGCAGGCATTCGACCTCGCGCTTCGAAAGGCGCGAGCCGGGTGGCAGGGCCTGGGTCGATCCCATCAGGTGGACATAGGTGCCGATGAAGGTGCGCGCGTAGACGCCGAAGGCGTCGCCGATGGCGAGGAAATCGGCTTCCAGGTCGGTCCGTTCGCGGTCCAGGGGGTTGAAGCTGACCGCGCCGATCTGCCCGAAGGGCAGGTGGACCGGAACGACGATCGCTGCCTTGGTCATCGCCCGCGTCTCGAAGTTGGCGAGTTCGATCGAGTCGAGATAGGCATTGGGCACACGGGTGCGGAAGCCCTCGGCGTTGACCCAGAAGGGCTGGCTTTCGAAGCGGCAGGCGGTGGTGAGCGGGGAATCGAGCGCGATGCGCGAATTGCGCCACCATACCCGGTCGGTGTCGTTCCAGCCGAACACGTCGAGCGCGAGGACATGGCCGTCGGCATCGACCGGGGTCCGCTTGTCGGCGATGTCGTGCGCGGGGGCGGCACGCAGGCCGCTTTCCAGCGCGATCGCGTGCAGCGCCTCGGCCGCCGGGCGGATGTCCGCCAGTCGGGAGATCCGGACGGAATCGATCTTCTCTTGCGACAGTATCGACACCTTGGCCTCCGTCCTCCCCTTTTTTAATCCTTGCAGGACGTACAGGCAATTTGCCTTCCGACAAAGCCGGATAGCCCGACCCTAGTCTTTTGCGCAGCGTGGCGGCGCGAAGGTTGATGCTACATCGTCGGCGAGAGGGGGCGGCAGGGAGGATTGCCGGTGAATTTCGATCTCAGCGAAGACGAAGAGATGCTGAAGGCCCTGGCCGAACGCTTCGTCGCGGACAATTACGATATCGAGCGCCGCCGGTCGTTCCTCGCCGAGCCGCACGGTTTTTCCGCCGCCAACTGGGCGCTTCTCGGCGAACTCGGGCTGATCGCGGCGGCCTTCGACGAGCAGGCGGGCGGCATGGCGCTCGACGCCACCGGCATCGCCACCATCTTCGAGGCGCTGGGCCGCGGCCTCGTCGTCGAACCGCTGATCGAGAATGTCCTGCTCGCCGGACGGCTGTTCGCCGCTACCGCGCGAGGGGTGCTGCGCGACGGCTGGCTGCCGGGGCTGCTGACCGGCGAACGCCGCATCGCCTTCGCCCATGCCGAGACGAAGGCGCGCGGCGGTCACCTCTGGATAGAGACCCGCGCCGATGCGGCAGGGCGGATCGACGGCGGCAAGGCCTATGTCCCCGCCGGGGCCGGGTGCGATGGCTATGTCGTCAGCGCGCGGACCGCCGGCTCGCCCGATACGGCCGACGGGCTCGGCCTCTATTTCGTGCCCGCCGGTGCCGCCGGGCTGTCGATCGACGAATGGCGCATGGCTGACGGCAGCACCGCCGCCTCGCTGGACTTCGCCCAGGTCGCGGCCGAACGCCTCGACGGCGGTGTTTCCGACGTCGCCGGGATCGAGCCGATCGCCGACCTCGCCCGCTCGGCCGAGGCACTGGGCATCATGGAGCGGATATTCGCTGAAACGACCGACTATCTGCGCACCCGTCGGCAATTCGGCAGCGCGCTGGCCGACTTCCAGGCGATCCAGCACCGCATGGTCGCGCAATATGCCGCGATCGAGCAGAGTCGCGGCCTGCTCAACCAGGCGCTCGTCAACCATGGCGGCGAGGGCTTCGAGCACGCGGTGCGCGGCCTGCGCGCCTTCATCGCACCCGCCTCGATCGAACTGGGCCATGAGATGATCCAGTTCCACGGCGGCATGGGCGTGACCGACGAACTGGCGATCGGCCACGGCCACAAGCGCCTGCTGGTCCTGTCGCGCTGGCCCGACGATCCAGAAACGGCGCTGGACAGATTTGCGGGAATCGCCGCCTGAGGCTTATTGTATAGACATTATAGGGCGGCGAACTATGCCTCGCGCGCCTTGATCCAGGCGACGCCCCGCCTCAGCAGTTCGTGGAACACCGGCAGGTCCCAGGCGCAGCGATCGACGGTCGGCCACCAGTCGAGCATCGGCTGGAGGTCGTAATGTCCCCGGCAATGGCCGAGCGTCAGGTAGAGCACCGCGCCCGCGCCATGCCGCTTGATGTAGAAGACCGGCTGGGTGCCCGGCGCATCCGCCGCCTCGACGAAGCCGGTGCCGGGCTCGGTGCACTCGGTCTCCAGCAACACGTGCAGGTCGCCATGGGTCTCCATGTGATAGAGCTCGTCGGTGGTGTCGAACGGCTCGACCCCGGCGACCAGCGGATGGGCAGGATCGGCGACGGTGACCCGGTAGGGCGCGATCGGCGGGTGCGAGATGAACTGGCTGCCGAGCATGTCCATCATCAGCGGTGCCCAGCGCGGCGCGTCCCATAGCCCGTTGTCGAGCAGGCGCAGCACCGAGTTGGTCCCATGCAGCGCGTACCAGCGGCCGCCCTTCGCCAGCCAGGCGCGGAGCGCTTCCTGCGCCTTGAGCGAGGGGGTTACGTCGCAGGTGTAGGTGATCAGGATATCGGCCGCCTCGATCGCGGCGATCGTCTCATAGTCCTCGAACACGCGAGTGCGCACGCTCTGGTCCTCGGCCAGCAGCTTGAGCAGCTCCAGCCGGGCGAAGTCCATGTCGTGCCAGACGCCGCCGCAGATCAGGACGCAGTCGATCCGGGGCGGGCGGGTGTCGGCTCCAGCAACGTCGCTCACGCCGTGGCCCCCGCCTCGCCGCCCAGATATTTCTCGAGCGTGCGATGGAACTGGCGAATGCGGATCTCCTGATAATCGGCGAGCTGGACCTTGCCGGTCTTCGAGCAGTGCAGCCCTTCCTGGACGAAGCGCAGGTTCGCCATGTCCTGGTCGAGCACGTCGCCGAGGATGCCGAGCTCGGGCGCGTCGGTCCAGGGCTGGTCGATGCCGAGCAGGTTCATCGGCACCCCGCGCGGGATCGGCTCGCCCTTCTTCACGCGGGAGAGGACGCGCACCTCCATCAGGCAGGTGTCGGGCGTGGCACCCGGCCGCCAGCGATAGACGATGTTGGGCATATAGCCGCCCCATGGCGCGAAGTTCGGGAAGACGTTGTAGACCAGCGCGTCGAGCAGCTCGCTGTCGGTCGCGTCCTCATGGTCGTAGCCGGTCTGGGCGGTGTAGCCCGCGCGCATCGCCGCGCCGAGCGCCTCGCGCGCCGTCATCCCGTCGGGCACGACCACCGCGAAGGGGTCGTTCGCGGTTTCGTAATTGTCGGCGGAGCGGCCGTTATATTTGACGAACTCGTCGACGATCCACTGCTGGGTCTTGCCATCGGCGTCGACATGCGGGGACATGATCCCGAACGGCACCAGGTTGACGTTCACATTGTCGCCCCAGTTCCAATAGGCGCTGTTGCAGTCTCCGGTGAAGGGCAGCAGCTGCGGGTGGGTGACGACGGTGTGCCAGGCCTCCATGAACGCCTCGGCGGTCGCCTTCCAGTTGGCGGGCACCTGCTTGGCGACCCAGATCACCGTGGTGCATTCGTCGTGGCGCCAGCGGGTGAAATGCTCGGGCAGCGGCGCCAGATATTCCTCCAGCGTCGGCCCGCCCGCCTCCTCGCGCAGGAAGATATAGCCCTGCCAGCGGCCGACCTCGGCCAGGGGCAGGGTCATCGCGTCGGGCTTCAGATGGGTGAAGTCCCACTGGCACGGCATCGAATCGAAGCTGCCGTCCTTGTGCCAGGCGAAGCCGTGGAACGGGCAGACGAAGCGATCGGTGGTGCCGTCCTCGGTGCGCAGCTTGCGGCCGCGGTGGAGGCAGACATTGTGCATCGCGCGGACCGACCCGTCCTCCTGCCGGCTGATCAGGAAGGACCGGCCGGCATTTTCGTAGACGACATAATCGCCGGGCTCGGGAAGGTCCTCCTCGCGGGCGACGAACTGCCAGACATGGGGCCACATCCGTTCGCGCTCGGCGCGGGCGAAGTCCTCGCTGGTGTAGCGTTCGGCCTGCAGCGGATCGGAGCCGAGATATTCATAATGCTCCTGCGTCAGGCAGGCCGGCGCGGGGCGCGAGTCGACCCCCATCAGCTCGGTCCAGCTGATCCCCGGGCTGCGGCCGGGGAGCTTGGGATCCCTGTCTGCCATCGGTCTTGTCCTTCATCCTAGATCATCGCGCTTTTATGGGTGTTCTGCCCCCTGCGCGCGGGCCCGTCACCTTGTCGAAAGCATAGGTTGCGGGACGCCGATAATCGATCAAAGCTGCGGCCAGAGCAAATCAGGAGAGGGCCTTGAGCAGAAGGCTGGACGGGAAGGTCGCGCTGGTCACCGGCGGGACGACGGGCATCGGAGCGGGGGCGGTGAAGCGGCTCGCGGCCGAGGGCGCGACGGTGTGGTTCACCGGATCGAACGAGGCGGCCGCGAAGGCGGTCTGCGACGAGAGCGGCGCAACCTTCCGCACCCACCGCGTGCAGGACGAGGCCGGCTGGACGGCGCTGATGGCGGAGATCCGCCGCGAGCACGGCCGGCTCGACATCGCCTTCGCCAATGCGGGCATGGAGGCCGGAGACGCCAGCGTCGAGGATATCGCGCTCGACGACTGGAACGCGATCGTCGGGGTCAACCAGACCGGCGTGATGCTGACCATCCAGCACGCGATCCGGGCGATGCGCGACAATCCGGATGGTCCGACCGGATCGATCATCGTCAACTCGTCGATGAACGCGCTGCGGGCGATGGGCAATTTCGTCGCCTATTCGGTGACGAAGGCGGCGGTGGTCGCGCTCGCCAAGTCCTCGGCGGTCCATTGCGGCAACCGGGGCTATCGCATCCGGGTCAACGCGATCCTGCCCGGCGTGGTCGAGACCGATCTGATCCGCGGCGTGATCGAGCGTGCCCCCGATCCGGCGGTAGCACGCTCGCAGTTCGAGAATATGGCGCCGATGAAGCGCATGGCGCGGGTCGAGGAGGTGACCGGCCTGGTCGCCTTCCTCGCCTCGGACGAGGCGGCGTTCATCTCGGGCGGTGAATATGTGATCGACGGCGCGACCACGGCGGGGACGATGGGGGTATGAGCATGGGGCAGCAGGACGGGCGGCTGAAGGGCCGCGTCGCCTTCGTGACCGGCGGCCTGCGGGGAATCGGCCTCGCCACCGTCGAGCGCTATCTCGTCGAGGGCGCCTCGGTGGTGATCTCCGACCTCGACGCGGCCGACAGCCCGGCGGCGGCCGGCGTGATCGAGCGGCTCGGTCCGTCGGCGAGCTACATCGCCGCCAACGTCACCGAGGAGGGCGACTGGAAGCGCGCGAGCGACCTGGTCCGCGAGCGGCACGGCAAGCTCCACATCCTCGTCAACAATGCCGGGACCGACCTGACCGGTCCGGTCGAGGCGCTGGCGCTGGCCGACTGGCGCAAGATCATGGCGATCAACGTCGACGGCGTTTTCCTGGGCACGCGGCAATTCGTGCCGCTGATGGCGGAGAGCGGGGTCGAGGTCCGGGGCGGCGCCAGCATCATCAATGTCAGCTCGATCATGGGTCTGGTCGGCTATGCCGACACGTCCGCCTACAACGCCAGCAAGGGCGCGGTGCGGCTGTTCACCAAGGCGATCGCGGTCGAGTTCGCGACCAAGAAGATGCCGATCCGCGCCAATTCGATCCATCCCGGCTTCGTGCTGACGCCGCTGCTCCACGCCGGGTTCCAGCGCTGGGTCGACAAGGGCTTCGCGGAAAAGCCGCAGGACCTGATCGACACCATGGCCGCGACCACCCCGGTCGGTCGTCTCGCCGATCCGGCCGAGATCGCGGGCGCCGCCTATTTCCTGGCGAGCGACGACAGCAGCTACATGACCGGGACCGAGGTCGTCGTCGACGGCGGCTGGACCGCGCAATAACGGCCGCGAACGGAGAGGACGGGAAGATGACGATCGAGCTGAAGGATGTCGTCGCCGTGGTGACGGGGGCGGCCGGCGGGATCGGCCGCGCCGTGGTGGGCGCGATGAAGGCGGCGGGAGCGACCGTGATCGCGACCGACCTGTCCGATGCGGCGCCGGGCGCGGGCGAGGACGACTATCTCCGCCACGATGTCACCAGCCGGGCCGACTGGGATGCGGTGGCGGCGCTGGCGAAGGCGAAATATGGCCGGCTCGACGCACTGGTGAACCTGGCCGCGATCTCGATCGTGACGAAGTTCGAGGATACCAGCCTGGAGGAGTTCCACCGGGTCAATGCGATCAACGTCGACAGCGTGATCATCGGCACCCAGGCGCTGCTGCCGCTGCTGCGCGAGGGCGGCAAGGCGCGCAAGGGCGGTGCCTCGATCGTCAATTTCTCCAGCGTTGGCGGCCTGCGCGGCGCGGCGTTCAACGCGGCCTATTGCACCAGCAAGGCGGCGGTGAAGATGCTGTCCAAATGCCTGGGTGCCGAGTTCGCCGCGCTCGGCTACAACATCCGCTGCAACAGCGTGCACCCCGGCGGGATCGAGACCCCCATGCTCGGCGGCATCATCGACCGCTATGTCGAGCTGGGCGCCGTCCCCTCGCGCGAGGTCGCCGAACGGAGCATCGTCGCCAACCACCCGATCGGCCGCATGGGCCGCCCGGATGAAATGGGCGGCGGCGTGGTGTACCTGTGCTCCGACGCCGCGAGCTTCGTGACCTGCTCGGAATTCCTGATGGACGGCGGGTTCAGTCAGGTGTGACGGTCAGTTCGGCCTCGTCGACACCCCGGACATTTCCTTCGAGCGCATCCAGGCGGCGAGCTGCATCCGGCTTCCTATGCCGAGTTTCTCGTAGATGTTGCGGAGGTGGTTCTCGACCGTGCGGATGCTGATGCCCAGGACGCTGGCGATCGAAAGATTGGTGTAGCCGTCATAGATGAGGCCCGAGATTTCGCGTTCCCGCTCCGTCAGGACGGCCATGGTCATGCCGCCATCGTACAGAAAGCGATGCCAGTTCGTCTCCGGGCGGGACCGCCCAGCGCGCGCGGCCGTCTCGTCCATTTGGGCCTGCATGGTCGCGAGGTCCTCGCGCAGGGCGACGTTGGCGCAGGCAAGCGCGATCAGCGGCAGCATGTCGCCCAGCAGCTCTGCTTCCCGGGTCGAATAGGACGGGCTGCCGGTTCGGCGTGTGAAGCTCACGGAAAAGTTGCGCTGCCCGAAATGCGCCGCGACCGGAAAATGGACGCCGATGATGTCGCCGATGCCCTGGGGAACGAGGAAGCCGTCATAATAGGCCCTGATTTCGGGACGGCACGCATCGCGCATGATGGCGGACATCGCCGCCGGCTTCCTGGAGGGAGCGGCATAGAGGGGATCGTCGCGAAACAGCGAGCGGCGGTAGGGCGCCAGAACCCCGGCGATCGATCGGCTCAACGTCGCGTCGCGTATGTCCTTGGGCAGACCATTGTCGATTTCGAGTTCGAACAGGGCGGTGGCGTCGGCACCGATGGCGCCGGCGATCGGCCGAAGCAGGGTCGCCTCGATCTCCCGTGCCGTGACGACGGCATCGATCGACCGGGTCAGCTCGGCAAACAGGCTTTCGTTCGATGGCGAGCCCATGGCATCCTCCCGGCCGCGCGTCTCGTGCGCGGATATCCCGTGATCTTTTTCTAGGCCATCGGAACAGGTGTGGAAAGCGTACACCGATCGTAGCGACGAGGGGATGAGTAGTAATCGCTATTCGCCGGAACGTGCCTTGTGTCGCACCAGAGCGGTCGCCCCGACCGATTCCGACCCGGGGGGACCGAAACGACAGGGAGAGCGAGCAATGGCGGTCGACACGAGGAAGCCCCGTCCTGCCGGCGCACCGGTCTCCGCGCTGGATCCCTTTGCCACCGACGCCATCGTCGATGCGGTCGCCACGAATGCCGCCATCCGCGACGCGGGCGACCTGATCTGGCTGGAAGACTATGGGATGTGGGCGACGGGCCGCTATGCGGCGGCGAACCGGATTCTCGGCGATTTCGAGAATTTCTCGTCGGCGAAACGGCCGTTCACGCATCCGGATTTTCCGTTGCCGGCCATATTGGTGACCGACGATCCACCCGATCATGGCGCCATCCGGTCGGTGATGAACCGCGTGCTGTCCCCGAAGGTGCTGCGCGCACACGAGGCGGCTTATCGTGCGGCGGCGATCGCCGCGATCGATCGGCTAACGGCCGGCGATCCGTTCGACGGCGTCCACGATCTCGCGCTGCCGTTCGTGCTCTCCGCCTTCGGCGATACCGTCGGCTTGCGCGATGGCGGCCGGGAGAACCTCGTCACCTTCGGCGCCGCGATCCTCAACACCTTCGGGCCCGTCAACGATCTGTTCCTGTCCTTGGTCGAGCGTGCCGGGGAGGCAACCCGGTGGGTCGAGGCCCAATGCGCACGCGACGCCCTGAAACCGCAGGGCCTCGGCGCGGCCATCTATGAGGCGCAGGCGCGCGGGGAGGTTTCGGAAGAACAGGCCGGGCTCCTGCTCATGAGCTTGCTGTCGGCGGGCGTCGACACGACCGCCGGCTCGATCGCGAACATGCTCCACTGTTTCGCGCGTAATCCCGATCAATATGCCCGGCTGCGGCGCGATCCCGGATTGTGCGCGCGCGCGTTCGAAGAGGTTCTGCGCTACCTTTCGCCCGCGCGCGTCTTCGGCCGCGTCGCGCATCGCGACACGGCGTTGCTGGGCCAGACGATCCGCCAGGGCGACGGCATCCTGGTCTTTCTCGGCGCGACCGGGCGCGATGCATCGATATGGCCCGACGCGGAAAGGTTCGATGTCGGCCGCGCGGCGGGCAAGCACATCTCGTTCGGCATCGGCATCCACAATTGCATCGGCCAGATGCTGACGCGGACCGAGGCGCTCGCCCTTCTGAAGATCATCGTCGAGAGGGTCGAACGCATCGAATGCGCCGGTGAGCCGGAAGTGCTGATGTCGAACACGATCACCTCCTTCGAGAAGCTTCCGCTGCGCTTCGTCGCGGCCTGAACGGGCCGAAGACCCGTCGAGCGACCTACCCCGGCTGCCGAGCGGACCGCCGCTTCCGGCTCCATGCCTACAAGGACCTATATGATGCCCCGCATGATCAAGACGACGGTGACCGGCGTACTCATCGAGCTGCTCAGGAAATATGGCGTGCGGAACATATTCGGCCTGCCGTCGGGCCAGCTGGGCATCTTCATGGACGGCGTCAGCCGGGATCCCTTCTTCCGTTACATCACGACCCGTCATGAGGAATGCGCCGGCCATATGGCGCACGGCGCGACGATAGCCGGCGACGAGATGGCGCTCAGTTTCGCGACGGTCGGGCCGGGGGCCACCAACCTTCTTCCCGGGGTCGCGGCGGCCTGGGCGGACAATATCCCGATGATCGTGCTGACCGCGAACAATCCGCTGAAGATGCTCGATCCCTATGCCGATATGCTGCAGGCG
Source organism: Sphingomonas sp. Root720 (assembly GCF_001428605.1). Classification (GTDB taxonomy): domain Bacteria; phylum Pseudomonadota; class Alphaproteobacteria; order Sphingomonadales; family Sphingomonadaceae; genus Rhizorhabdus. Next base: position 171,594 of record NZ_LMID01000010.1, on the reverse strand, counting down.
GTCGACCAGATCGCGCTGTTCAAGCCGGTCACCAAATGGAATGTGCAGATCCGCGATCCCGAGCGCGCGGGCGCACTGATGGAACGTGCGATCGGGCTGGCCCGGTCGGGGCGTCCTGGCCCGGTCCATATCGACCTTCCCGTCGACGTCTCGACCATGGCCTGCACCTATGACCTCGATCGCCTGCCGGTGGTCCAGCCGCCACGCCCCCGGCCGTCCGGCAGCGAGCTCGACGCGCTCCTCGCCATGCTCGCCTCGGCGCAGCGGCCCCTGCTCGTCGCGGGCGGCGGCGTGATCCGGTCGGGCGCGGTCGACGTGTTCCGGGCGGTCTCCGCCCGCCTCGGGATTCCGGCGATCAGTTCGGTCCAGGGGTGGGGAGCGGTCGATCCCCGCAGCGACCTCTATATCGGCAGTCCCGGCTGGCACGCGGGCTTCGCCGCGCTGCAGGCCGGCCGGGAGGCCGACCTGGTCCTCGCCATCGGCTGCAAGTTCGGGAGCTGGACGCCGGTCGCGAAGCCGCCTGCGGTAACGCCGGTCGCTGGCCAGCGCATCGTCCAGGTCGATATCGACGAGACGATGCTCGGCAAGAACGCGGCGATCGCGCTGGGCCTGGTCGGCGATGCGCGCGAGACGCTGGAAGCGCTGCTCGCCCGGCTGGATGGGATCGCGATGGATGTCGATCGTGCCTGGATCGACTCCCTCCTCGCAGCGCGCGGCGATTATGTCGCCGCGCTCGACGGACTGGCGAACGAGACGGCCGGGGCCCAGCCGCCCGGAACACCGGCCTTCATGCGGGAGATCAGGCGATTGCTCCCCGAAAATGCCATCGTCTGCGTCGATGGCGGACAAACCTCATCCTGGGCGATGTCCTTCCTCGAAGCCGCCGGCCCCTATGCGGCTAAATTCGAAAGCGGCATGGGTCATATGGGCTGCGGCCTGCCGATGGCCATCGGCGCGAAGGTCGCCCAGGCCGAGGATCGTCCGGTCTTCGTGGTGTGCGGCGATGGCTCGGCGGGCCTGACGGGGCAGGAGCTCGAAACCGCGTCGCGTCTCGGCATCAAGCTGGTGATGATCGTGATGAACGACAGTTGCTGGGGATGCTACAAGCCGTTGGAGCAGTTCGTCTTCCAGAACGACAGGCTCGGCCCGTCGATGGTCGATACCGATTTCTCGAGGGTGGCGATGGCCTATGGATGCAAGGGCGAGCGCATCACCAGGGTCGAAGAACTGGAAGGCGCCATCGCGCGCGCCATGGCGTCGCCGGTGACCGCTCTGATCGATATCCCGGTGAGCTTTGCGCCGCACCCGCTGGATGGGGAGTTCTTCGTCAAGACGATCATGCCGGGCGCGGAGTTGCAACCGCATCGGGTGGAGCAATTGTGAGGGCTTGGGCGCGGTGCCCATTCGCAGGGTCGAGGCCTCGATCCGCGTTTAGGGTTTCGCCCCTTCGGCGATCCCCCTGCGGCGGCGGCGGGCTGCCGAACGGCATGCGCGCGCCAGCGCCGTCGTAGGGCGTCGGCAACAGGGAATCCAGGCGCGGTCAGGCCCGTCCCTTCACATAGTCGTCGAGCAGCTCGTGGAAGCGCTGGATGCGCTTTTCCTGGTGGGTAAGGATGCACCCCTTGAAGCCGCGCGAGTTGAGCCCCTGCTGCTGGCTGGTGCCGATCGAGAGGTCCTGGTCGGCGACGAAGCCGAGCGACTGGCCGTCGCCATAGACCGAGTGGCGATGCTCGGCGTGGCGCAGCGGCACCATGCCGACGGGGGTCTCGACCTCCTTCATTCCCTCGACCGGCGGCACCAGCACCCAGTGCTGGAACACGCATTTCGCCGGATCGGTCGGGTGCGGCTCGGTGCGCAGCACCTGGCACTGTTCGGGCGACATGGTAATCGTCAGGTTGGGAAACAAAGTGCAGTGGAAATAATCGACGAGCTGCTGGTCGGTCATGTCGGCATAGTTGGTGAAGCCGCGCTCGGCGCCGAGCCGGCGCTTCGCCTCGATCACCGCCTGGCGGACCTCGCCGGTGCGGCCCCTGTAGTCGGCCGGGTCGATCCCCCAGGCCATGGCGATCGCATCGAGCGGGGCGGGGACGTCGCCGCTCTCATGGTCGGCGCGGGTGGTCGCCTGATGGCCCTTCATCCACATCGAATTGTGGCCGCTCGGATACATCTCGAACAGCGTGTCGGGCAGGCCGTCGTTGATGAAGGTCGACAGCTCCGGGTGGATCGTCGGCAGGTGATAGCTCTCGTTGAAATTGTCGCGGATGATCTTCCAGTTGAAATCGCAGTCCGCCGACAGGTTGAGCACGCGCACCCAGTTGTCGAGGCCGTAACCAGCCAGCCGCGCGGGGAAGGGATCGAGCCATTCGACCAGCGGCTTAGCGTCGGGATCCATGCACCAGAAGACGAAGGGACCGAAGGTCTCGCAGCGCAGCTCGGTCAGGTGGACCCGGCCGCAGGGGTTGCCGCCGGGGAAATCGTCGGGATCCTGGACCTTGGCGAGCGTACCGTCGAGGTCGAACTGCCAGCCATGATAGGCGCAGGTCAGCCGCTGGGCGCTGCCGATATCGCCGAGGACGAGGCGGTTACCGCGGTGCGGGCAGGCATTGTAGAAGGCCTTGATCGACCCGTCCTCCTGCCGGACCATGATCACCGACTCGCGACCGAAATTGTGGCGGATGAAGTCGCCTTCCTCCTCCAGCTCGGCCAGAACGCCGCCGAGATGCCAGACTTTCGGCCACAGGTTCCGATCCTCGGCGTCCATCCATTCGCGGCTGACATAGCGTTCGGCCGTGATCGGATCGCCGCGGACGGGCAGGTCATATTCGGCGGAATAGCGCGACAGCATCGGTTCGGCAGTCATCTCGCGGGTCCTCTCCCCGGTTTCCGGAGCGCCTCACGTTATAAAACAGGCGCTTGTGCCGGTTTTATGGATTAGCGCTGTCGGCGTAACCTGTCGCAATCGCTAGTTTCGGAAGAGGGCCACCCTCCCGGACGATGGGCCGGCCCTTGCGACGAGGGCGAGTCTGTTGGGCGAACGGCGTGACGATGCGATGAGGAACATGACGGCCACGCGCCCGCCGGAGCGGGAGACGGGCCCAGCCTTGGAGGCCGAGGGGCCGGTCCGCTGGCAGCAGCGGAAGAGCGCGCGGACGCGCCTCGCCATGCTCGAGGCCGGGATCGATTGCCTCGTCGAGCGCGGCCATGGCGGCCTGTCGGCCAGTCTGGTCGCCGAGCGCGCCGGGGTGTCGCGCGGCGCGATGCACCATCATTTCGCGACCCGCATGGAGCTGGTCGCGGGCCTCGTCGACCATGTCTTCCACAAGCGGCTCGCCGATTTCCTCGCCGCCTATGCCGCGGCGCTGGCCGCGCACGGCGCCGGACAGGGCGAGGAGGCGCTCGTCGAGATAGGCAGCGACCTCCACTGGAAGAGCGTCGAGACGCGCGAATATGCCGCCTATGTCGAGCTGGCGGTCGCGGCCCGCACCGATCCCGAGCTCGACCAGCTGCTCGAACCCGCGCTGCGCCGCTACGACGCGCTGTGGCGGCAGGAGATGATCCGCTTCCATCCGCAATGGGAGGCCCATTGGGAGGCGATGCAGCTCGCCAACGATTTTACCATCGCCGCGCATCTCGGGCTGCTGCTCCAGCGCCCGGCGTTCGGCGAGGAACGGCTGGAGCGGGTCCGCAATCTGGTCCGCGCGGTCAACCGGCGGCTGCACGATACGCCGCGAACAAGGGCGGAATGCCCGACTGAGGAAGGATAAGCATATGGCGAACATCGCGATCACCGGCGCCGGGCGTGGCCTTGGGCTGGAACTGACCCGGCAGCACCTGGCGGCGGGCGACCGCGTCTTCGCGCTGCTCCGCGATCCGGGCGGTTCGACGGCGCTCGAGGCTCTGACGGCCGGTGCCGACGGCCGGCTCAGTGTCCATCGGATGGACGTGAGCGATGCGGCATCGATCGGGGCCGGCGCCGCTTCGACCGGCGATGCGCCGATCGACATCCTCTATAACGTCGCGGGGGTGCTCGGCATCCCCGGCCCCGAGCTCGACAGCACCGACTGGGACGCCTTCGACGAGGCGATCGACATCATGCTGAAGGGGCCGATGCGCGTACTCCAGGCCTTCCTGCCGCGGATGGGCGCGGGATCGAAGGTGATCAACTTCTCCAGCCAGCTCGCTTCATCCACCTGGCCCTATGGCGGCTATTATGCCTATGCCGCCGCCAAGGCCGGGCTCGGCCGGATGATGCGCTCGGTCGCGATCGACCTGAAGGGACGCGGGATCGTCGTCGGCATCATCCACCCCGGCTATGTCCAGACCGACATGGGCGGCCCCGGTGCCGACATCACCCCGCAGGAGAGCGCCAGCGGCATCCGCAAGCTCGCCGAGGGCTGGACGCTGGAGAAGAGCGGCGATTTCTACAAATGGAACGGCGAGCCGCACGCCTGGTGAGGGGCGGCGACGCGGAGCTTCAGCCGGCCGCCTTCAACCACCGCCGGGTCGCCTCCGCCACGACGCGCGCCCTGGCGTCGGCATCGGGATAAGAGTCCCGCAGCGCCTTCGACCGCAGCTCGACGCTGAGCGGGATGCCCGCCGGCAGCGCGCGGTGGAAGATGTCGAGCGGCAGCGCGCCGTCGCCACATTGCTCGCGCAGGTCGATCGCGTCGACGATTACCGCGTCGAAATCGGCCGGGTCGGGGCGGTGGGCGGGAGCGTCGCAAATCTGCGCATAGGGCAGCAGGGCACGGTCGACCGCCGCCAGCGCCTCGAACGGCGTTCCCGACCGGTCGACATGGATCGGATCGAGCAGCAGGGCGCGCTGCGGATGGCCGACCCGATCGAGAATGGCGAGCGCGGCGGGGAGATCCTTCACCTCGGTGAAGATGCCGAACTCGAGCGCGACCCGCATGCGGCTGCCCTCGGCGTGGCGGCACAGGTCGGCCAGGCGCGTCGCCGTCGCGCCCGGATCGGGGTCCGACGACACGCACAGGACGTTGGCGGCGCCCAGCTCCGCGCCGATGTCGATCGTGCGGCGATGGTCGTCCATCGCGCTGTCGGGCTTCAGCCAGATCACCTCGACGTCGAGCAGCGGCAGGCCGGTATCGGCCAGCGCGGCGCGGACCTCGCGGAACAGCGGCGCGGTCCAGTCGGCCGGTTCGATCCACAGGCCGACCGCGTCGAAGCCGCCGGCCGCCGCCGCGCGGATCGTGTCGACCGGACCGAACTCGGGCACGACGCCCGAGGCGAGCGAGATCGGGTTCAGGATCCGCCTCCTACATCACCGGCTCGGGAAGGTCGGGATCGTCCTGAAGGTACCAGTTGAGCCATTCGTGGAAATACTGGTTGCCGCGCTCGTTGCGGCCGAACACCAGATCGTCGTGCGCGGCGGTTTCCAGTCCCTTCTGGATCTCCAGGCCGATGACGTAGTCCTCGGTGTAGGTCACGTCCCGGAAGAAATCGATCATCGTCTCGATATTGGCGCGGTCGGCATCGTCCTTCGGCGCCTCGCGTCGCAGATAGTTGAGGACGGTGCGGTTGCGGTCGGGCGTCGGCCCCGGGAACAGCTGGGCGATCTGGGTAATCTCGGGGGCGATGAAGATCGACACGTTCGGAAAGAAGATCCGGACGAAATCGAAGCCGTTATTCTCCTGCGTCCCCCACTTTTCGCGTGGCACGTCGCGCAGCGCCTCGGCGATCCGCCGCTGCGGGAAGCCGATGCGGATATTGGGGCCGAAGCCCTCATAATGGGTGCAGTTGGACGGGGTGCGGGGAAAGATCGTCGTCGGGTGGAGCGACGCGAAATGATAGCCTTCGAGATAGCCGTCGAAGGCGATCTTCCAGTTGGCGCCCTCGATCACGCGCGAGCCGAGATAGGACCATCTGTCGAAGTCCAGCGCCTCGAAATCCTCGAGATAGCCGCGGAAATGATCGTCGAGGTTGATCGGGGCGTTCGGCGTCAGGCAGACGAAGATCATCCCCGCCCGTTCCTCGCAGGGCAGTTCGCGCAGGCCGCGCTCGACCTTGGAGACCTCGCCGAACTTGCTCGCCTCGGACACTGCCAGCAACTTGCCGTCCTGACCGAAGGTCCAGCCGTGATATTTGCAGGTGAAGCGCGGGCAGTTGCCATGGCCCTCGGGCGCCACCGGCGCGCCGCGATGCGAGCAGACGTTGAGGAAGGCGCGGACTTTGCCCGCCTTGTCGCGGTTGATCAGCACCGGCTTCCCCATCGCGTCCATCGCCTTGAAGTCGCCCGGACGGGGCAATTCGGCGGTGAAGGCCAGCAGAAGCGGCACGCGCATGAACACAAGCTCCATTTCGGCGCGCCATTGGTCGGGATCGGTATAGCTGCTGGTCGGGACCTTCATGGTCGTGCCGGTCAGGTAGGTCTTGTTGTTCTCGACATAGTCGAGCATCGTTTCGGCGACGTCGCCGATATTCTGTACGCGGTCCACAGCCATCTCCCGAGCAGCGATCTTTGCAGGGAGTTGAGCAAAGCGAGAGAGGGACGACAAGCTGGGACAGGTGACAGGTTCCTCGCCTTTTGGCCAATTGGCCGGGCGCCTCCGGGACGGCACCCTTCGGCGATGAACGACAGACGCGATCCGCCCTGGGCCTGGCTCGACATTCCCGCCCCGCATCAGCGGCCATTCGCGGATTCGGGCGTCTGGGATTCCCGGACGATCGCCGATCTCGCGATCGAGCTGACCGCCGCCGACCCCGGTTTCGTCGCGCTGATCGACGGCGAATCGACGATGACCCGCGAACAATTGCTCGTCGCGGCCGAGGCCCTGTCGGCGGCGCTATCTGCGCGCGGACTGCGCCCCGGCGACGTCGTCGCCTTCCAGGTGCCGAACTGGGGCGAGGCCGCGGTGATCAACCTCGCCGCCGCTATGTCGGGCCTGGTCGTCAATCCGATCGTACCGATCTACCGCGACCATGAGGTCATGCAGATGCTGGGCGATTGCCGCGCACGCGCCTTCTTCGTCGCCTCGAGTTTCCGCGGCTATGATTTCGCGACGATGGCGGGGCGGGTGCGCGCCTCGCTGCCGTCGCTCGAGCATGTCTTCACCGTGCGGGGCGAGGGGGCGGACGACTATGCCGCGCTCGTCGCCGAAGGGCGGCATGGCAATTTCCGGCGGCCGCAGGTCGATCCCCTGGGCGTCAAGATGGTGCTCTATACCTCGGGTACCACCGGGCGGCCCAAGGGCGTGCTGCACAGCCATGTCACGCTCCAGCGCATCCTGCGGATGAGCGCCGCGCATTGGGGCATCGGCCAGGGCGAGGCGACCCTGATGCCGTCGCCGGTCACCCATGTCTCGGGCTATGCCAACGGCCTGGAGATGCCGCTGGTGTGGGGCACGCGGACGGTGCTGATGGAAAGCTGGAACGCGGTGGCGGCGCTGGAGCTGATCGATCGGTACGGCCTGATCGGTACCGTCGCGGCGACGCCCTTCCTGGTCGAGCTGGCGGCGGCGGCGCGGGCGGCGGGCAACCGGCTGCCCTCCTTCCGCTTCTTCGCCTGTGGCGGTGCCGCCGTCCCCGCCGACCTCATCCCGGCGGCAAGCGCGGCCTTCGACAACTGCCGTCCCTTCCGGGTATTCGGCGCGTCGGAAGTGCCGCTCGTCACCTTCGGTTGGCCCGACGATCCCCATCTCGCCGCGACGACCGACGGCGCGGTGGTCGACTATGCGGTGCGGATCGTCGACGCCGACGACCGCGACGTGGCCGCCGGGCTGGAGGGCGAGATCCTCGCGCGGGGGCCGGGCATGATGATGGGCTATGCCGACCAGTCGCAGACTGCCGAGGCAATCACGCCCGATGGCTATTTCCGCACCGGCGACCTGGGCGTGCTGTCGCCCGAGGGCGCGATTACCGTCACCGGCCGCAAGAAGGACCTGATCATCCGCGGCGGCGAGAATATCAGCGCCAAGGAGATCGAGGACGTCCTCCACGCGCACGGCAGGGTGCGCGAGGCGAGCGTCGTCGCCATGCCGCACGACCGGCTGGGTGAAGGCATCTGCGCCTATGTGATCGCCGACGGCGAGCCGCCGTCCGTCGCCGACCTCGCGAGGCATGTCGCCGACAGCGGGCTCGCGAAGCAGAAGATTCCCGAGCTGTTCCTGTTCGTCGACGATTTCCCCCGCACCGCATCGGGCAAGATCCGCAAGGACATGCTGCGCGAGGACGTGAAGCGGCGGTTGGGCGAGGTCGCCGACTGAGGCAGAAAGGGGGGGAGGCCCGATGCTCGACCCGAAGCTCAGGCCTGCCCCGTTGCCTTTGCCACGCTCGCCGCAATCTCGTCGTTGGTCGGGTTGCGGCGGAGGGTCAGGCCGCCGTTCACCTGGAGATTCTCGCCGCTCATGAAGCATTCGTTGCTGGCGAGGAACACGGCGGCGGCGGCGATGTCGTCCGGCGAACCGATCCGGCCGAGCGGATAGCCCGGCAGGAAGGCCTCGAACAGGCCGGGTACGGTCTTGGCCTCGGCGGTCATCGGAGTGTCGGTCAATCCGGGCGAGATCGAATTGGCGCGGATGCCCTCCTTGCCGAACTCGTGCGCGACGCAGCGTATGACATGGTCGGTCCCCGCCTTGGTGCCCATATAGGCGGCATGGTCGTTGAGCATGATCGTCGCGGTGGCCGAGCTGATCTGGATGATCGATCCGCCGCGACCGCCATGCGCAGTGCCCATCTTGCGGATCATGGCCTGGTAGAATTGATACGGGCCGATGAACTGTAGCGCGGTCATCGTCTCCAGTTCGTCGCGGCTGGTGTCGAGGAAGGGCTTGAGCAGGCCCCAGCCGGTCGCGTTGACCGCGATGTCGATCCCCCCCATCGCGTCCATCGCGGCATCGGCCAGCGCGGCGAGGCTCGCCTCGTCGGTGATGTCGCACAGGGCATGGGCCGCGCCGGTGTCGGCGGCGAAGGCGGCGAGCGGCGGCGCCTTGCGGCCGGCAACGAGCACCTCGGCCCCTTCCGCCAGGAAGCGTCGGGCGATGATCTGGCCCATGTTGCCCGGGCTGCCGGCCCCAAGGACGACGGCTTTCCTGCCTGCGAGACGCGCCATGTTATCCCTCTCCTTCTTCTCGCCTCCGGGCTAGCACCGGTCGCGGCCGGCCCAGCCCTGATCAAAAGGCGAGTGGTCCCTCCGCGCGCGCGGAGGGAGAACGAGGCAACGCTGAAATGGATAGGAGGGAAAGATGGATCTCGGGCTCAAGGGCAAGAAGGTCATCCTGACGGGCGGTAGCCGCGGCATCGGCCGCGCCGCGCTGGAAATCTTCGCCGAAGAGGGCTGCGACGTCGCTTTCTTCTCGCGCAACGCCGAGCAGGTCGAGGCGACGGTGAAGTCATTGTCGCGCCATGGCGGCAAGGTGATCGGCGAGGCCTTCGACATGACCGATCTCGCCGCTTATCCGGGCTGGCTGAACTCGGCCGCCGACCGGCTGGGCGGCTGCGACATCTTCGTTCCCGGCGCGAGTTCCTCGGGGCAGGGTGCGACCGGCGACTGGGACGTCTGCTTCAACGCCGACGTCAAGGGCACGGTTATCGGCTGCGAGACGTTGCAGCCTCATCTGGAAGCATCCGACGCGGCGTCGATCGTGTTCATGTCGAGCACCGCGGCGCTCGAGACCTTCATCGTCCCGCAGGCCTATAATGCGATCAAGGGCGCGTTGCTGGTCTATGCCAAGCAGCTCGGCCAGGCGCTCGGCCCCAAGGGCATCAGGGTCAACGCGGTCTCGCCCGGGCCGATCGCCTTTCCCGGCGGCAATTGGGAAGCGATCAAGGGCGCGATGCCGGGCCTCTACGACGCCACGGAGGCGCAGTTCGCGCTCGGCCGCTGGGGCGGGCCCGAGGAGGTCGCGAAGACGGTGGTCTTCCTCGCCAGCCCGGCTTCGTCCTACACGACCGGCACCAATGTCGTGATCGACGGCGGCTATACCAAGCGCGTCCAGTTCTGAGCGCCATGGCGGCGGTCGCCGGCATTATGGACGTGCATCATATCGCGGTGTCGGTCCCTGACCTCGCGAAGGCGCGGCGCTTCTACATCGATCTGCTCGGGGCGGTGGAGGAGGTGGAGCCACTAAGCTGGCGCGACAATCCTTTCATCGACTCGGTCATCGGGCTCGAAGGCAGCATCGCCGACCAGTTCATCTGCCGGCTGGGCAACACCCAGATCGAGGTGTTCGAATATCATGCGCCGCGATCCGATCCGCAGGACCCGGATCGCGGCGTGAACCAGCATGGCTATACCCATTTCGCGCTGCAGGTGGAGGACATCCAGGCCTGCTACGACCGACTGTCGGCGGAGGGCATCCGTTTCCACGCGCCGCCCGACCTCGGCACGATCGCCGTTGACGCGCAGGGCAACAAGAGCGGCTATTCGGCGACCTATTGCCGCGACTGGTTCGGCAATGTCTTCGAGTTGATCGAGATCCATCCGAACGAGGCGTTGAAGCCGATCTGAACCGCTGGATCATCATGCCAGCGGAGGCCGGCATCCATGTCTGTTCTCCCCCCAATGGTCGTCTGGCTGGCGAGACATGGACCCCAGCCTTCGCTGGGGCGACGGGTGGGGAGGCGTGCTCCACAAAAACCGTTCGTGTCGAGCGAAGTCGAGACACGTCTCCGCGCGCCAACGTTCCTCGACGTCGCTCGGGACGAACGGGCGCGGGAAGGCGTGCTTATTGCCGCTGCATCGCCCCGCCGTCGACGAAGAAGCCCTGGCCCGAGAAGAAGCGCGCATCGTCCGAGGCGAGGAAGGCGATCACGTCCGCGATGTCTTCGGGTTGGCCGAGCCGGCCGAGCGCGGCCTTCTTCTCCCAATAGACCCTGAACTCGGGCATATCGGCGAAGGCCGGCGCGGTCATCGGCGTCTCGATCGCACCGGGCTGCAGGCAGTTGGCGGTGATGCCGAACGGCCCGAGCTCGCAGGCGACCGAGCGGGTCATGCCCAGCACCGCATGCTTGGAGGCGCCATAGGCGACGAGGCCCGCGTCGCCGAAGCTGGCCATCGTCGACCCGATCGTGACGATGCGGCCATGGGGCGATCGCTTCAGCGCGGGCACCGCGTCTCGGATCAGGCGGAAGACGGCGGTGACGTTCACCGCCATCACCTGGTCGAAATAGGCGTCGTCATGGCCTTCCAGCGGATGGAAGGCCGAGATGCCGGCGCAGGGGACGAGGATGTCGAGTCCGCCGTGGCGGGCGACCGCCTCCGCCACCAACTCGGCGTTGATTCCCGGCGCGGTGACGTCGGCATGGCGGTCGACCTCGCCCTGGAGGTCGACACGGTAGACGCGGGCGCCATCGGCAGCGAGCCGCCGCGCGGTCGCGGCGCCGATTCCCGATCCCGCCCCGGTGACGAGCGCGCTGCGCCCTTCGAGCCGGCCATGTGCCTCGCCTGGCGCCATCAGGCGATCTTCAGTACGAGCTTGCCGGTGTTGGCGCCGGCGAACAGGCGCATGAAGGCGTCATAGGCGTTTTCGAGACCGATCTGGACATCCTCGTCGATGCGCAGCTTGCCCTCGGCCATCCACCGGGCGATCTGGGCGCCGCCTTCGGCGAAGCGCGGGACATAGTCCATGACGAGGAAGCCGGTGATCGTCGCCTCCTGGACGAGCACCTGCCACAGGTTGCGGATGCCGATCTTCTCGGGCGCATTATATTCGCTGATCAGGCCGCAGAGAACGATCCGCGCGCGCTTGGCGAGGTTCATCAGTTCGGCATCCATCACGTCGCCGCCGACATTCTCGAAGATGATGTCGACGCCGCCGGGCGCCGCCGCGCCGATCTCGGCCGACAGTTCCGCCACCGACTTGCCCTTATAGTCGATCGCGACGTCGAAGCCGTAATCGTCGATCAGGCGGCGGCACTTGTCGGCGCCCCCCGCGATGCCGATCGTCCTGCAACCCTTGATCTTGCCGATCTGGCCGACGACCGATCCCACGGCGCCGGCCGCGCCGGAGACGAGCAGGGTCTCGCCCGCCTTGGGCTTGCCCGCTTCCAGCAGGCCGAAATAGCCGGTCTGGCCGACCGCGCCCATCGCCGAGAGGAATTTGGACGGGGAGTCGGCGAGCGAGATATCGATGTGACCGGTGAAGCCGCCCGGCATAACCTCCGAATAATCCTCGAGCCCGTTCAGGCCGAGTACCCAGTCGCCCGGCTCGAAGTCGGGATTGTCGGAGCTGTGAACGACACCCACCGTCGTCGCGCGTACCGGATCGCCGAGCGGGATCGGCGGCATGTAGCTCGGCGCGTCGTCCATCCATCCACGCTGGGCGGGATCGAGCGAGGCATAATGGTTGCGCACGACGAAGCCGCCGGCGGGCGGGACCGGAACAGGTGTCTCGACCAGGCGGAAATCCTCGCGGACGGGGGTTCCGTGCGGACGGCGCACGAGCAGAAACCGGCGATTCGACGTCATGAGGCTCTCCCAAACCAGTCTATGCTCGCCGCGGCGCCAGATCAAAGCACCTGTGAAAAGTCGCAGTATGGTTCTGCCGGCGAAAGTATAAATTGAGATCGCAGGCATCGGTAGAGACGCGATGCCCTATACATGGGGAGGATTAAGATGCGGCGAACTGCCATGCGTCGTGCCATGTTGGCTGCTTTCGTGACAACTTCGCTGGGTGGGCTTTCGGCGCCGGTGTTCGCACAGGCGACCGGCGGTCCCGAGGCGGACGAGACGGTCACCAGCGACGCCAACGAAATCATCGTGTCGGCCCGCCGGCGTGCGGAATCGCTGCAGGACACGCCGGTCGCGATCACCGCGATCAATGCGGCGATGCTCGAGAACAAGGCATCGACCAATATCGGCGACCTGCAGGGCGCGGCGCCGAACCTTCTCATCACCCAGCAGAACTCGGGCGCCCAGGCGGCGAACCTCTCGATCCGCGGCCTGACCTATGCCGATATCGAGAAGTCGCAGGAGCCGACCGTCGGCGTCGTCATCGACGGCGTCTTCATCGGCACCAACACCGGCCAGTTGCTCGACTTCTTCGATATCGAGCAGATCGAGGTGCTGCGCGGCCCGCAAGGCACGCTGTTCGGCCGCAACACGATCGGCGGCGTGATCAACATCACCCGCTCGCGCCCGACGATGGAGTTCGGCGGCAAGGTCGAGGCGTCCTATGGCAAGTTCAACAGCTGGTCGACCCGCGCCGTCGTCAATGCCGGCAACGGCGAGACGGTGGGCGTGAAGGGCTTCTTCTTCCACAATGAATCCGACGGCTTCTATCGCCACGGAATCACCGGCAAGCGCGCCGGCGGATCGAACAGCGACAATTACGGCGTCTCGGTGCTGCTGAGGCCGACCGACAGCGATTTCAGCGCGCTGCTGACCGTCGAGAAGCAGAACCAGAAGTTCGACGTCGTCAACTCGAATATCACCCAGACCGGCGAAGCGTTCTGCGGGCTCGAGCCCGCCGACCAGTGCAACCGGAACACCACCGGCGATCTCTACACGGTGTTCGGCTCCCCGGCGACGAGCTATTACAGCGCGCCGGCCGCGACGCTGGAGTTGAACTACGACGCCGGAGCGGTGAAGATCACCTCGATCACCGGCTGGCGCAAATCGAAGGAGCGCCAGACGCAGGACTTCGATGCGTCGACCACCGATCTCTATTATGTATATCGCCAACAGCGTTACCGGCAGTGGAGCCAGGAGCTGCGCTTCTCCGGCGATCTTGGCGATAATTTCGACTATGTCGTCGGCGGCTTCTACTTCAATTCCCGCTACAGCCTGACGCAGTGGACCCGGGTTTTCGGGCTCAACGACGCGATCGATCCGCGCGTGTTCGATACCAATGCGCAAACCGTGCGGGGCCGCACCGAATCCTATGCGGGGTTCGGCGACTTCAACTGGGCCTTCGCCGATCGCTGGCGCCTGTCCTTCGGCGGTCGTTACACGCATGACCAGAAGAAGCTGACCAACAGCTTCGCAACGACGGGCCTGGTCGGACAGGGGGATGCCAGCTTCAAGAAGTTCACCCCCAAGATCGGCGTCGATTTCCGGCCCAACGACCAGACGATGCTCTATGCCAGCTGGTCGCGCGGCTATCGTTCGGGCGGTTTCAGCCCGCGCGCGGCGACCGCCGCGACGGCGAGCACACCGTTCGGCCCGGAGACGGTCGACAGCTACGAGGTCGGCAGCAAGCTCGACCTGTTCGACCGGGTGCTGCAGTTCAACGTCGCGGCCTTCCTGTCCAAGTACAAGGACCTGCAGCAGAACACGACGATCCCCGGCGGCCCGACCGGCAACCAGACGATCACCTCCAATGTCGGCCGCGCGACGATCAAGGGTCTCGAGCTCGACGTTACCATCCGGCCAGCCGAAGGGCTCAAGCTCACCGGGACGATGGGTCTGCTCGATGCCGACTTCAAGACCTTCCTCGCCGGCAACATCTCGCCGACGGGCGTGCTCGTCCCCTTCGACTATTCGCGCAATCGGCCGATCTACTCGCCGAAGTTCAGCGGGTCGGTGGGTGCCGAATATAGCTTGCCGACGAGCTTCGGCAGCATGGTGGCCTCGACCGGGCTGCGCCACATCAGCCCTTATGACCAGCAGATCTCGACCGGCCCGCTCACCGGCAATTTCAACACCGGTCCGGTCATCGTCAACGGCAATGACCCGCGCGTCCGGACCGACACGCAGAACCTGCTCGACGCCAGCCTGACCGCCAATTTCAAGATGTCGGGTACCGATGCCTATCTGACGCTGTTCGGGCGCAACCTGCTCGACGACCGCGGCACCACGGCGGCATTCACCGTGGCGGGGCTCTTCTCCTTCGCCTCGGCCCGCGAGCCGCGCACCTATGGCGCGACCCTAGGGGTCAAGTTCTGATCAACTCCCCTTGTTGATCTTTCCTGGGGCGCGTCCGGCATCGGATGCGCCCCGATTTTTTGATGGAGACTGTCATGGGACGCCTGAAAGGTAAGATCGCGCTCATCACCGGAGGCGCCTCGGTGCCGGGGCTCGGGAGCGCGACCGCGCACCGCTTCGCGCAAGAGGGCGCGTTCGTCCATGTCAGCGACCGCGACGCGGCCGGGGCCGAAGCGATCGCGGCCGCGATCCGCGAGGCCGGCGGGCAGGCCGAGGCGCACGGCCATGACGTCACCAGCGAGGCCGATTGGGACCGCGTCATGGCGGCGATCGACGGCCGGCATGGCCGGCTGGACATCCTCGTCAACAATGCCGGCATCGCCGTGCTTCGGCCGATCGCCGACCTGACGACCGAGGACTGGAAACTGCAGAACGACGTCAATCTCAACAGCGTCTATTACGGCACCCGCCGCGCGGTGGCGGCGATGCGCAAGACCGGCAAGGGCGGTTCGATCATCAACATCTCGTCGGTCGCCGGCCTGCTGGGCGTGCCCGCCTGCGGCGCCTATGCCGCGTCGAAGGGGGGTGTCCGCATCTTCAGCAAGGCGGTCGCGGTCGAAACCGCGCGTGAGTTGATCCGGGTCAACACCGTCCATCCGGGCATGATCCTGACCAACATGCAGGGCGTGGCGCAGGAGGACAATGCCGCCAATTACGACTCCACCGTCGCGCTGGTACCGATGGGCTTCCTCGGCGAGCCCGACGACGTCGCCAACATGAACCTGTTCCTCGCCTCCGACGAGGCCAAGTACATCACTGGCGGCGAGTTCGTCGTCGATGGCGGTATGACGGCGCAGTAGCGAGCGGAATGCGGGGAGCGGCGATTGTTCTAGGGCGCCGCCGCTCCCGTTGCGACCCAGCGGATCGCGTTTTCGACCAGACGGCGATAGTTCGGATCGTCATAGGCGGACGGCCCGTCGCCGGGCTGGAGATAGACGAGCCGGCTCGCCTCGGCCTGCTTCGCCCAGCCGACCAGGTTCGATCCGGGCGGATGGTCCCAGCCTTCGCGGTCGTGCATGCGCCCGCGCACCGCGAGCTCGGCCGACCAGAAATGGTCGCGATCGAAGCAGGCGTTCGAGCGGAGCAGCGGGGTCAGGCCGTCCTCGAACACCTCGGCAAGATAGAGCTCGTCGGTCAGCGTGAAGCGCGACGGCAGGCCGGCGGTGACGGGATGGTCGGCGACCAGCTCGATCGCATGGGCGACGCCATGGCGGTAGCCGCTGTCGGACACCGTCCGGCCCCGGACCTCGCCCGGATGATAGAGGAAGCGGCCGCCCAGCCATTCGCCATAGTCGACCCAGGCGGGCCAGCCGGCGAGCGCATGATGGAGCGCGACGATCCCCGTTCCTTGCTCGAGCAGGGCGCGGAAGCCGGCCCGCAGCTCGGGACCGGGGTCGAGATGGGCGGGCGGGTCGCCGGGCGCATCGAAATCGAGGCCCGGCATGTCGTAGAGGACGAGCGCATCGAAGCCGCGCATCCCATCGGGATTCATCAGCCGCGCCGCCGCCGGCTGGTCGACCATCGTCGCCGATATGCCGTCCATCGCCTGGAAGACGGCGTCGAAGGCGGTGCGATCGAACGGATGGCCGCGCACCGCCACCAGGCACTGGATCGGTGCGTGGTGGCGGATCGCCGGCATCAGGCTACCTTGACGACGACCTTGCCGATGTTGCGGCCGGTCAGCATTCGGGCATAGCCCGTCAGGACATTCTCAAGCCCCTCGGTCTCGTCGAACGGCACGAACAGGCTGCCCTCACCGACCCAGTTGCGCAGCGTGGCGAAGAACTCATCGGCGCGGTCGAGATGGTCGGGCAGGAAGAAGCCTTCGATCCGCAGCCGCTTCATCAGCACCTGGTCGAAGGCGGCGGGGCCGGGCAGCGGTGTTTCGCTGTCGTAGGTCGCCACCAGCCCGCAGACCGCGATGCGGCCGTGCAGCGCCATGTGCGGCATCACTGCGTCGAGCAGCGGCACGCCGACATTGTCGAAATAGGCGTTCACCCCACCCTCGATCCGGGCGATCTCCGCCGAGACATCCTGGTTGCGGTAGTCGATCGCCACGTCGACCCCGATCTTCTCCCGCAGGAAAGCGGCCTTTTCCGGTCCGCCGGCGATGCCGATCACCCGGGCGCCCAGGTTGCGGGCGATCTGGCAGGCGAGACTGCCTGTCGCCCCGGCGGCCGCGGACACGGCGATCCATTCGCCCGGCCGGATCGCCGCCGTCTCGCGCACGCCGACCAGCGCGGTCCAACCGTTCATGCCGAGCGCGCCGATATGGTGGCGCGGATCGCCCACGCCTTCATCCAGCACGGCGAGGCTGGCGCCATCGGCGGGGACGGTGGTGTAGTCGGCCCATTGCCCGAAGCAGCGCGCCAGCGCCCCTTCCGGGAAGCGCGGATCGCGGCTTTCGGTGATCCGGCCGACGCCGAGGCCGGCCATCTTCGCGCCCAGCGGCAGCGGCGGCTGATAGCCGTCGGTGCGCGCGCTCATCCACATGCGCGTGCCCGCGTCCATCGACAGATACTGGTTGCGGATGCGGACCTCGCCCGCGCCGAGCGGGGCGAGCTCCTCCTGCTGGAAGCTGAGCGCGGCGGCGAAGTCCTGGCCCTGGGGGCGGCTGTCGAGGCGCCAGAAGCGGTTGACGGTCATGACGTGCGATCAACCCTGACGATGGATGTTGCGGAAGGTGCGGCGCTGGAACAGCCAGCGGCCGTCGATCCGCACGCAGACGTCCTCATAGACGCCGCGGTCGCGCTTGGTGGCGCCCTGCTGGTCATAGACCTCGGAGGTATAGCTGCGCATGACGGCGCGGTCGCCATCGATCTCGATCGACCCGGGCCAGGCCTCGAACATGATGCCGGGATAGTGCTTCATCGCCTCGACCCACATCGCGACGATCGCCGGGCGGCCGCGCGTGGTGCCCAGCTCGGGATAATCGGGCAGCGACCATTCGGCCTGCTCCGCCCAGGTCGCGCCCCATGCGTCGGCATCGTTGCGGGTCACCGCGTCGGCATAGGTCTCGAGCAACTCGCGCAGGGCGAGCCGGTCTTCGGCGGGGCCGGTGAAGGGCATATGGTCTCTCCTCGCTGCTTTGGCGTCGAGACTAGCCGCCCCGTGCGCGCTGCGAACCTGTGGGAATGGCGAGGGTCACACGCTGACCGGTATCTCGTCCATGCCGGGCGGGCTGTCGGGAACCTCGACCTCGATCATGCCCGCTTCGATCCGCACCGGGAACTGCCGCAGGTCCTTATAGGCGCCGCCCAGGCAGCGGCCGGTCGCCAGCTCGAAGCGCGCGCCATGCAGGGGGCACATGATCGCGCCGCGCCGGATGCGCCCGCTCGACAGCAGCGAGGCCTGGTGGGTGCAGCGGTCGTTGACGGCATGGAACCCATCCTCGCCGCGACCGATCAGCACGTACCAGCCGGCCAGCCGCGCCGCGAGCTTGCCGTCCTCGGGAAATTCGCTCTCCGCGATCAGCGGTTGCCAGTTGTCGCTCACCTGCACCCTCTGTCTTATTCCGTGCGCGGCCGATCATGCATCGATCGCGGGCGGCTGTCACCGGCCCTCATAGCGTCGGCGGCGCGCGGACCAGGCTAGTCATATCGCTAGCTTTCGTCCCCCGCCGATTGGACGAAAACCGCGAGCGGAAGAGGAGACCGGGCATGAGCATGACGCCGCAGCAGATCGAACGCTTCATCGACGATCTCTATGCCGCCACCGGCACGGGCGATTGGGACAAAGCGGCCTCGATGCTGACCGACGACTTCGTGGTGGTCGAGGCGGACACATTGCCTATGGCCGGCACCTATCGCGGCCCCAACGCGCTGCGCGAGCTGTACACCAAGGTGATGGGCATGATGGACGTGGCCGCGCTCGACCGCATCCAGACCACGGTCGGCGGCGACCATGCGGTGACGATCCTGATCTTCCGCTTCGCCGATCCCGCGCTGCCGCCCGCCGAGCTGTGCGAGATGTTCCGCTTCCGTGACGGCAGGCTGTGTGAGATCAAGCCCTATTATTTCGACCCCGCCCCGATCGTCGCCGCCTGCGCGGCGAAGAAGGCCGCCTAGAGCGTTCGCCGCCGCCCCTCACTGGTCGATATCGCGCCGGTGGGTCTCCGGCAGGGCGACCAGCCCGATCACCACGGTCAGGGCCGCGACGATGACCGGATACCAGAGGCCGTGATAGATATTGCCGGTCGCCGCGACCATCGCGAAGACGATCGTCGGCAGGAAGCCACCGAACCAGCCGTTGCCGATATGATAGGGCAGCGACATCGAGGTATAGCGGATGCGGCTCGGGAACAGTTCGACCAGTAGCGCCGCGATCGGGCCGTAGACCATCGTCACCAACAGCACGAGCGCGGTCAGGATCGCCACCACCATGGGCTTGTCGATTGCTGCCGGGTCGGCCTTGTCCGGATAGCCCGCGGCCTCGAGCGCCGCGCCAGCCTCGTCCTGGAAGGCCTTGATCGCGTCCGCGCGCGCTTCCCCCGTGACGGTGGCGGGATCGGGCGCGGCGATCGTACGCCCGCCGATGCGGATCTGCGCGATCGCACCTGCCGGTGCCTCGACGCTGCGGTAGCTGACGCCGCCCTTGGCGAGGAACGCCTTGGCGATGTCGCAGCTGCGGCCGTCGAACCGGTTCTTGCCGATCGGATCGAACTGCACCGAACATTCGTCGCCATGCGCGACCACTTCGACCGGCGCGGTTTGCTGGGCGCGGGCGAGGGCGGGGTTGGCGGCGACGGTCAGCGCGCCGAACAGCGGGAAATAGCCGATCGCGGCGAGCGCGCAGCCTGTCAGGATGATCGGCTTGCGCCCGATCCGGTCCGACAGCCAGCCGAAGAATACGAAGGCGGGAGTGGCGATGGCGAGCGCGATGGCGGTCAGGATGTTGGTGGTGGCACCGTCGACCTTCAGCGTCTTCTCGAGGAAGAACAGCGCGTAGAACTGGCCAGTGTACCAGACCACCGCCTGCCCCGCGACCGCGCCGAACAGCGCGACCAGCACCCATCGAAGGTTGCCCCAGCGGCCGAACGCTTCGGTCAGCGGCGCCTTGGAGGTCGTCCCCTCGTCCTTCATCTTCTGGAAGACGGGGCTTTCGGCGAGCTGCAGGCGGATCCACATCGATACCGCCAGCAGAAGCATCGAGACGAGGAAAGGCACGCGCCAGCCCCAGGCCGCGAAGGTCTCCTCGCCCATCAGGAAGCGCACGCCGATCACCACCAGCAGCGCCGCGAACAGGCCGAGCGTCGCTGTCGTCTGGATCCAGCTGGTATAGAGCCCGCGCCGGTCGTTGGGCGCATGTTCGGCGACATAGGTGGCTGCCCCGCCATATTCGCCGCCCAGCGCCAGGCCCTGGAGCAGCCGCAGCCCGACGAGGATGATCGGCGCCGCGACTCCGATCTGGCCGTAGGAGGGCAGCAGGCCGACCGCGAAGGTCGACAGGCCCATGATCGCCATCGTCACCAGGAAGGTATTCTTGCGGCCGACCAGATCGCCGATCCGCCCGAAGACGAGAGCGCCGAACGGGCGCACCGCGAATCCGGCGGCGAAGGCGCCCAGCGCGAGGATGAAGCCGGTCGTCTCGTTGACGCCCGAGAAGAACTGGCTGCTGATGAAGGTGGCGAGCAGGCCGTAGAGGTAGAAGTCATACCATTCGAACACGGTGCCGAGCGACGAGGCGGCGATCACCAGCTTCTCGTTCTGGGTGGCGCCATGGTGTTTCGGCAGGTCCGCGCCCGTCACGTCGTTCATCAACCTCTCCCCCCTGTTCCCGGGATCGTCCCAGGCCGGGATACAGGCTTGCGGGCGTGTTGGCGATATCAGCCGAGCGGCGCGCGCCGGGTCGCCGCCTTCGGCCAGGGCTCGGGCTCCGCAAAGACGTCGGTGTTGCAGAAGGCGGAAAGCTTGTTGCCCGCGGGGTCGCGCAAATAGCCGATATAATAGCCCGGATGATAGCGCGAGCGGCGGCCGGGAGCGCCCTCGTCGGTGCCGCCGTTCGCGAGGCCTGCCGCATGGGCGCGGTCGACGATCTCGGGGCTCGCGGCATGCAGGCCGACCATCGATCCGTTGCCCACCGTCGCGGGCTTGCCGTTCTCGGGCATGCACACCCAGACCTTGGGCATGTAGATTCCGTCGGCCAGTCCGTAGCCGATCCATGTGTCGGTCAGGAAGACGCGCTCATGACCCAGCACCGCCATGACCGCGTCGTAGAAGGGCAGCGCGGCTGCGATCGAGTCCACCCCGATCGTCACATAGCTGATCATGTCGTCCCTCCCTGCCGCGCGCATCCGCCCCCGGGCTGCCTTGCGCCACGACATGGAGTGTCTAAAACCAATCGCTTGGTTGGTCAATCGTCAGCCCGAGGCGATGGCACGCAGCCGGTCGGGTTGTTCGATGGTCAGCCGCCGCAGGCCGGGCAGCGAGATAATCCCGGCACGCTTCAGGCGGGTCAGCGAGCGGCTGACCGTCTCGATCGTCAGGCCGAGCACGTCGGCCATCTGCTGGCGCGACAAGGGAAGTTCGACGCTCGGCCCCCCGCCGGCCCGGTCGGCGATCTCGACGATCAGGCTGGCAACTCGTTCACCCGCCGCCTTGCGGCCGAGAAGGAGCATCCAGTGGCGCGCGCGGTCGAGCTCGGCCAGCGTCCGTTCGAGCAGGGCATGGCCGATCGCCTCGTGCTCGCGCGCGAAACGGTCGAACGCGCTGCGGCCGAAGACGCACAGCGACGCGTCGGTCAGTGCGGTCACGCTGTGCGGACTGTCCTTGCCGAAGGGCCGACCGATGAAGTCGGACGGGTAGACGATGCCGACGATCTGTTCGCGCCCGTCGCCGGTCATTGTCGACAGTTTGAGAATGCCCGACAGGACGTTGCCCACCGTGACCGCCTCACCGCCTTCCCACAGCAGCGCCTGCCCCGCGGTAAGCGTGATCCGCCGGCCGAGGCGGCTCAGCGCGGTGAGCCCACTGTCGTCGAGCGCACAGCATATCGCCGACGCCCGCACCCGGCAGTCGGCGCAGGACGAGGGCAGGCTGGCCGCCCGACCCGCGACCGGTGCTTCCTCGACATTCGCATCCCTGTACATCAGCCCGCCTCGCTTTCCTCGCCGACGATGGCTCGCTCCGGTGCGTGGCGACATACGCAATATTCCCAAGCGCGGCGTCGTGCGGATAGAAGGCGCGGGTGTCGCACCGGGAACCCGTCATTCGAACGCCGCGCAATCGGAAGGCTCCGGGCGATCCGGGGGCCGCCCGGATGCGCGTCACCCGGCAGAAGCGCTCCGCGCATCGCCAGCAGGAGATCGCCGACGCGGCGATTGCCGTGATCGGCGAGCGGGGGCTGGCCGAGGTGACGCACAAGATGGTCGCGGACCGCGCGGGCGTGTCGCTGGCGGCGACCACCTATTATTTCGAGGCCAAGGCCGACATCGTCGCCGAGGCGTCGAACCAGTTGCTTCAGCATTATGTGGCGTCGTTCGGGCATGTGGCGGCGCGCCATCGCGGCGGGCCGAGCATCGATTTTCGCGACTTCTTCGCCCGCCTCCTCGTCAATGTCGCGGGCGGGCACCGCTTCGGTACGCTCGCCTGGTGCGAAATCATGCTCGACGCGGCCCGGCGCGACGCCACGCGGCGCCTGGCGCGCTCCTGGTTCGACCGGGTCCACGACCTGTGGCTCGACATCGCCGCGCTGTCGGGTATCGCCGACAGCGAGCGAGTGGCGCGTTCCGGGCTCGACCTGTGCATCGGCCTGTTCTTCGTGATCCTGCCGCTCGGGCTGGACGAGGCGGAAGCGGCGGGGCTGCCCTTCGGCGGGCTGCGCGAGGAGCCGGACGCCCGCGACGCGCCCGCATCCGACCGCATCGCGCCGCGCAAGGGCCGCAAGGCCGCCGAGACCCGGCGCCGCGTCCTCGACGCCGCGATCGACATCATGGCGGCCGAGGGCCCCGGGGGCATCACCTATCGCGCCGTCGCCGATCGGGCCGGGCTGACCCGGGCGGCGCCGACCTATCACTTCGCGACGATCGAGGATCTGATCGGCGAGGTTCAGGTCGAATTGTTCGAACGCACCAAGGCGCGTTATCGCGAAGGCCTGGCGGGGCTCGATCGCGCCGCGCTCGACGAGGGCCAATTGGCCCGCCGGACGGCTGCGATCTTGCGGCGCGAGGCGTCCGACTTCGGCCTGCTCGCCCTCGCCGACCTGGCGATCCGGCTGGAAGCGGCGCGCCGTCCCGGCTTCTGGCCGATCGTCCGCGCCCATATCGAGGATCAGAACCGCGCCTGGCTGCGGATCCTGCGCCAGCTCGATCCGGCGGGGGCGAGCCCGGCCGGGGCGATGGTTCTCCAGGCGCTGTGCATCGGCAAGCTGATCCGCATCGTCGCTACCGGCGGGCGGCGGGCCGACCTCGATCGCGTTCGCGAGGAACTGGCCCATGATATCGGGACGATCCTGCGCGGGGCGCATTGGACCACCCGGTAGGATTTCACCGCCATTCCGCGAAAGTTTGGCGCATCGCTCCCTCCCGTCATGCCAGCGAAGGCTGGCATCTCTGGAAAGGTGCGGCTTTTCATCTCACGAGATGCCAGCCTGCGCTGGCATAACGAAGATGTGCTGGGGTTCCGCCGTCGCGGAAATGACGGAGAGCCGGACTTAGACCGCCTCTGTCTGCATCGTGAAGTCGACCATGATCTCGCCCGAGATCCTTTCGAGCGCATCGCGGACCTGGTCGGTCGAGACCGACGCCGGCAGCAACAGCTTCGCCCGACCGCGGAACAGCGGCGCTCCCGACCAGGCACTGCCCTCGATCGCGCTGGTGAAATCCTCGATATTGACGTCGAGCCCGGCGAGCACGGTCGTCACCTCGCGGACGATGCCGGGACGGTCCTGGCCGACGATCTCGATGCCGAGCGGCCGGCCGTCGCGGTCGCCCCCGGTCGCCGCGGGAACGATCGTGACGGTGAGGCCGACCGCGTCGATCGCCCGCGCGGCAGTTTCGAGCTCGCCGAGCCGGTCTCCAGGCAGTTCGACGAGCACCGATCCGACATATTTTCCGCCGAGCCGCGACAGATGGCTTTCGAGCCAGTTGCCGCCCGCCGCATAGACCGCGTCGGCGAGCGCGCGGGTCAGGCCGGGCCGGTCGCTGCCGACGACGGCGAGGATGACGGATTGCTGCTGCATTATGCCTCTCCGGTAGGAAATTGGTCGCGGAATGTGCGCCCTCCGCGGGCGCAGTGCAATGCGGTTGCGCCGGACACCGATCCTATTCGGACCGGCTGAGCACCCAGTTGACGTCGATCCCGTCGGCCGTCGCGGTGCCGGAGATGACGAGTTGACGCGTCGCCTGCGGCCGCCCGCGCGAATCGATCCACAGGCTGTCCTCGATCCCGACGTCGCCGCCCGTGACGCGGAAGCGCCACAGGGCGCCGCCGGCGATGCGCAACAGCGCGCCGCTGCCGTCGGCGGTCGCCGAGACATCGACCTCGGGCGCCAGATGGAAGCGGATCGCATAGTCGGCGCCTTCGCCGCGTGTGCGCCGCCCCGCGGGCAGTAGCATGTCCTGCCCGCGCACCTCGCGCCCGCCCGCACCGATGGCGATGCGGCGACGATGGCTGAAGCCATAGCGGCGGACATAGCCGTCATGGCGCATGTCGATGCTGCTGCCGTGCATGTCCTCCTGCCGGTCGACCTCGACCTCCGTGACGCCCTTGCCGAGCGTGCCGTCGGCGTGGATCGCGGTCGAATTGCTATCGGCCAGCACCAGGGTCGAATGGGCGGCGGTGCTGCGCAACGCCTGCGCGAGCTCGGGGTGGAGCGCGTTGTTGGCGCCCCGGCCGCCGCCGCAATTGACGATCAGCCGCCAGGGCCCGTCCGACATCTCGAAGCCGAGGGTCGATGCGCAGGCGTGGGTCGCGAAGCGCGAGATCGGAGGGGGGGCCGCATCGGCGACGATCCGGCTATGGCCGACCGACAGCCGCTGATAGCCCCATTCGCGAGACTGGCGCAGCGGCCGGGCACGGACGCCCGATGCGGTGACGATCGCGTCGATCCGTCCGCCGTCGATCGGAGCCGCGCCCTGCCAGCTCGACAATCCGCCGTCACCCAGCGTCAGTCCCAGCAGCGGCGGCACCGCGCGCACGATCGCATCGCCGATCGGGCCCGGCAGCCGTTGACCGCGCATTTCGTAATAGCGGCGCAGCATGGCGAGCAGGGCCACAAGGTCCATCTGCTCGACCGACAAGCGGCTGACGATGCCGCCGTCGCCATGGAGCGCGCCGGCGAGTGCGCGTTCCATCCCCTGTTCGCCGTAGAACTGACGCGGTTCGCCGCCGGGGATGAGCAGGCCCGCCGCGATCACGCCCGCCCAGGCCGCGATGCGCGGCAGGCCGGGAGCGGCCTTGTCGGCGCTGCGGTCGAGATGCTTGGCGCCGCGGTTGAGCGCGTTGAGCACCGGCGCGCGCAGCTCGTCCGACGACATGATCAGTGGCGCGTGGCACCCCCAGAACAGGATGCGGCGACCCCACAGGTCGGGCCGCCAGGCGGCCTCGTGGATCTGCTTGCCGAAAGCCGCCAGCCAGCGGCTGGTGAGCAGCTCGGCGATGGGCGCGACGCGCTGGCGCGGCCCCGCCGCGCTCAGGTCGCGCAGCCAGGCGAAGCTCTGCAGATGATCGCTGAACGCGGTCGACATCGCACGGGGCCGGAAGTCGTAGCTTTCGATCGCGACGCTTTCGCCCTGCCACAATATCTCGCCGTCGAGCATTGCCCCGCCGAGCCGGACGAGCCCCTCGATCGGATCGGGCGGCACGTCGTAGAGCTTGAGCGGGTAACGGCCGCGCAGCCGCAGGCCGTGGACCGGCGTCCGCCACGAGAGGGCATGAATCCGTCCGGCAAGGCGTTCGGCCAGCGAATGGCTGCGGTCATGCTCGACCCGGATCAGGCGCCGGCCAGGCTCTACGCCGTCGTCGAAGCCGGGCCCGCCCGCGTCGCTCATCCCGCGTCGCTCACGCCTGGCGAAGGCCCGCGATGTTCGCGGCGTATTGGGACGGGCCGCCCCGGAAGGTCGCGGTGCCCGCGACGAGCGCGGTGGCGCCGGCCGCGATGACGCGCGGCGCGGTCTTCGCATCGACGCCGCCATCGACCTCGAGGTGGATATCCTTGCCGGTCTTGTCGATCATCTTGCGGATCGCCTCGACCTTGCGCAGCTGGCTCTCGATGAAGCTCTGCCCGCCGAAGCCGGGGTTGACGCTCATCACCAGGACGAGGTCGACCTCTTCCAGCACATAGTCGAGCATCTTCGCCGGGGTGGCGGGGTTGAGCGAGACGCCGGCCTTCTTGCCGAGACCCTTGATCCGCTGGATGGTGCGGTGGAGATGCGGGCCGGCCTCGGGATGGACGGTGATGATGTCCGCCCCGGCATTGGCGAAATCCTCGAGAAAGCTGTCGACCGGGGAGATCATCAGGTGGACGTCGAACGGCTTGGCCGTGTGCGGGCGCAATGCCTTCACCACCGCCGGGCCGATCGTGATGTTCGGGACGAAATGGCCGTCCATCACGTCGACATGGATCCAGTCGGCCCCGGCCTCGTCGATCGCGCGGACCTCCTCGCCCAGCTTGGCGAAGTCGGCGGAGAGGATGGACGGGGAGATGAGGACGGGACTGGTCATGATCGGTTCCGATTAGCGGGGTGGCGGGAGAGGGGCAAGGTGGGCGCCGCCAACTATGTCTACCCGTCGCGCCGGAAGCGGGCGATGAAGAAGCCGTCGGCGCCGCCGCGATCGGCCAGCGTGCCGGGGCGCACCCGGACCCGGCCGACCTTGTCGGGTACGATGCCTTCCGGCAGCTCCCCGGCGGCGACCGGATCGATCCGCCAGTCGGGATGCCGGGCGACGAACGCCTTGGCGATCTGCTCGCCCTCGTCGGCTTCGAGCGAGCAGACGGCATAGACCAGCCGGCCGCCGGGGGCGACGAGGCTTGCGGCATGGTCGATCAGCGTCTCCTGCGTCTCCGCCGCGTCGGTGACGATGCGCGGCCCGGCGCGGTGGAGGACGTCGGGATGGCGGCGGAAGATGCCGGTCGCCGAGCAGGGCGCATCGAGCAGCACCGCGTCATAGGGGGCGCCATCGGCGAAGCCGGCGGCATCGGCGACATGGCGATCGGCGGCGAGGCCGGTTCGTTCCAGATTCTCGACCAGCCGCACCATCCGCGCCTCGGACATGTCGACCGCGGTCACGGTCCAGCCGGCGGCGGCGAGCTGCATCGTCTTGCCGCCCGGTGCGGCGCACAGGTCGAGCGCGCGGCGCCCGTCGCCAGCACCCAGCAGACGGGCCGGGATCGATGCGGCGATGTCCTGCACCCACCAATCGCCCTCGTCATAGCCGGGCAGGTCGACGATGCGCCGGCCGGCGGCGATCCGGACATGGCCGGGGGCCAGGCTTTCGCCATCCAGCCGGCCGGTCCATTCGGCGGTGTCGGCGCCGGGCTTGAGGGTGAGGTCGACCGGCGGTTGCGCCGCCAGCGACCGGCGGGCGGCATCGGCCGCGTCGGCCCCCCAGCTCTTCGACCAGCGCTCGGCGATGGCGGGGGGCAGATGTGGCGGGCTGGGGAGGGCGCCGCCGTCGCGCATCACCGCCGAGAAGACGGCATGGACGAGCTTGCGGGGGCCGCCGTCGACGAGCGGCAGCACCGTCGTGATTGCGGCATGCTGCGGCGTGTCGAGCGCCAGCGCCTGGGCGAGCGCGATCCGCAGCACCATCCGGGCCTTGGCATCGGCGGGGAGTGCGGTTTCGGTCGCCGCATCGATCAGCGCGTCGAGATCGGTCGTGCGGCGCAGCACCTCGGCGGCGATGGCATGGGCGAAGGCGCGGTCGTCGCCGCGGTCGAGGTCGGCGCATGCGCCGTCCATCGCCGCTTCGAGGGGAAGCCCGCGGCGCAGCACCGCGTCGAGCAGCTTCAGCGCCGCGCGGCGGGCGGGGGTACCGGTGGGATCAGGAGTCACGCGCAACCCCTAGCCTTTGATTCCGGGCGAAGTCGAGGGATGTGTCCGAAAGAACATTTCCCGCACGGGCGGGGGAGGCGATCTAACCGCGCCCGTGCGGGTCCAGCGCACTGGCGCGCCGTTTGGTGCGCGGACCGGTGCGCGGCACCGAAGGAAGCGCGCCCGATCGCGGGGCCGACACCGCCGCGAAGTCGGGCGACGCCGTCAGCACGCCCATATCGTTGGCGATCATCTCGAGCTGAGCGATGCGGTTTTCGGTGGCCGGGTGGGTCGAGAACAGGCTGTCGCCGCCGCGCTTCATGCCGGGCACGATGTAGAGCGCCGCAGCCGCCGGGTTCCGCTCGACGACGGGATTGGGGATATGCGCCGCACCGCGTGCCAGCTTGGCCAGCGCGGAGGCGAGCGCGCGGGGCTTGCCGCTGATCTCGGCGCCGCCATGGTCGGCCTGATATTCGCGCGAGCGGCTGATCGCCATCTGGACGATCATCGCCGCGAAAGGGGCGACGAACACCGCGAGGATGGTCGCCAGCACCTGGCCCCCGTCGCGGTCGCGCCCGGCGCCGAAGAACATGCCGAAATTCGCGAGCATCGAGATCGCACCGGCGATCGTCGCGGTCATCGTCATGATCAGCGTATCGCGGTTGCGGACGTGCGCCAGTTCGTGCGCCATCACGCCCTCGATCTCGTCGCGGTCGAGGATCGCGAGCAGGCCGGTGGTGGCGGCAACCGCGGCATTCTTCGGGTTACGGCCGGTGGCGAAGGCGTTCGGATGATCGCTGTCGATGATGTAGACGCGCGGCATCGGCAGGTTGGCGCGCCGGGCGAGGCCGGCGACCAGGCCGACGAATTCGGGGCAGTTGCGCGCGTCGACCTCGCGCGCGCCGTGCATCCGCAGGACGATGCTGTCGGCGTTCCAGAAGGTGAAGAGGTTCATGCCCGCCGCGACGACCAGCGCGACCATCGCGCCGCCCGTTCCGCCGATCGTAAAGCCGAGTGCCATGAACAGCGCGGTGAGCGCCGCCAGCAGCATCGTCGTCTTCAGCATGTTCATCTCTTGCCTTTGCTCCTTGCCACGACAATGTGGGGAGAACGGGCGTCCGGTTCAATCATGCGGGCGCCGAAAGGAACGATCGATGTCCGGCAAACGCCCGCCCCATGTGAAGCCCCCGGCGCACCTGTCGCCGAACACGCCCGTGCCGCAGCCCGAAGAGGTGAAGGCCACGCCCGAGGCCGGCGGCCGCGACGGCCCCGATCCCACCCGCTATGGCGACTGGGAGCTGAAGGGCATCGCGGTCGATTTCTGAGGGCCACGGCCCGACCACGTCGTGCCGGCCTGCGCCGGCATGACGGAATGGACTAGGGCGCCGTTGAAGCCTGTTCCGCCACCACCGCCGGCGCAGGCTCGAGCAACGCGGCGCTTTCGATCCGGTCGAGCGCAACGCGGGCCTGGACGTAGCGGCGGGCTTCCGCGATCCAATCGGTGGCGATCCTGCGGTTGGGCAGGCGGGCGACCTCGATCAGGGCGGCATCGACATGGCCGGCGGCCAGGTCGTTCCGCGCGCGGGCGAAGCGGTCGACCGGTGCGTTCGAGATGACGTCGGCGCGGCGGATGACCACCAGGTCGGCCATCTCGCGGCGGAAGGATTCCCACCAGCCGGCATCGTCCGCGGCGGACGACAGGCGCGGGCCCAGGGCTTCCAGCCCGTCGCGCAGCTCGCCGATCGTCACCGGCTGGCGGCCGGCGCTGATCACGGTGGCTACCGCCTGCGGCTCGGTGCGACCGAAGCGTTCGCGCAGCACCGCCTCGAGATAGCCGAGCGGCGCCCCCCGATCGATCGCGCGGCGCGCGGCGAAGGCGATCAGCAGCCTCTCGGCGCGGTGTGCCTCGCTGGTGGCGGCGGCGGTGCGCTCGTCGATGTCGTCGACCTTCTCCTCGATGCGGTCGATCCGCTGGTCGACGATCGTCTGGACGATGTCGGCGGCAGGCGGCGGCGCGATGTTGACCAGCGCGGGACGCCGTTCGGGCGAGGGCGGGACGATGACCGGGACGGTCGGCTTGACGATCTCGGCGACCTGATCGAAGCGGTTGAACAGCCACGCCATCGCCCCCATGCCGATCAGCAGCGCGACGATCAACGTCAGCAGGATCGGCAATATGGACCGGCGGCGTGCGCCATAGGCGCCAGAGCGATCGGGGGCGGGGTCGGGCATGGGGTTCGTCTCTACTCCTGCTCTGCCCGTCTTATTGACACAGCCGCGCCGCCGCCGCCAGCAGCGCCGCGTCATCGGGCTTGTCGGCAGCGATTTCTGCCCGCCAACCGGTGCCAGCGGCGGCCAGCACGGCGGGGGCCAGAGCGGCTATCCGGACATGGCGGCGGGCGATCTTGGCCTCGTCGCACAGTCGGCCAAAATGTTCGGCGGCCCGGCCCGAATGGAGCAGCACCGCGCCGCCGCCCTCGCGCAGGGCGGCCAGCGCCTTTTCCCCGAACCTGTCGATCGCGGCGCTGCGATAGACGATGCGCCGGTCGATCGCGATCGCGTCGTGGCCCACGTCGCGATAATCCTCGCCGGCCAGATGCAGCGCGCGGGCAACGCCGTTCTCGGCGGCGGCCTCGAGCATCATCGCGGCGTCGCCGCGACCTGTACGGATATCGGTAAAGCCCGCCGCCTTGAGGGCGCGGGCGGTGGCGTCGCCCACCGCATAGGCGGGGATCACGGCATAGGGCGTTACCGCCTTGCCGGCCTGGCGCACGGCGTTGGCGCTGGTGACGAACAGCGCGTCATAGTCGGTGGCGGGCGGCGATCCCCAGGCGATCGGCTCGATCCGGAAGATCGGCGAGACGATCGGCCGCCAGCCCTGGTCGAAGGCGCGCTTGGCGGTCATGCTCGCGCCCGGCTCGGGGCGCAGGATCAGGAGGGGGGCGCGGCTCATGCGCCGGCGAACAGCGCACGGAGGCGGGGCGAGGCGCTTTCGAGCAGCCGGTGGGCGAGCGCGGCGGCATCCCCGGTGCGGAGCAGCAGCGCCTCGCCCGCGCGGCATTCGCTCCCGTCCTCGGTCAGGATCTCGGCGCGCAGCAGCAGCCCCGCGCCGGAACGGACGGCAAGCGCCCCCACCGGCGAGCGGCAATCGGCACCGAGGGCCGCGAGCAACGCGCGCTCGGCCGACACGCAGGCGTTGGTCTGGCCGTCATCGATCGCGCCGAGCAGCGCGCGGATATCCTCGCGCGTCGCCAGCGTCTCGATCCCGACCGCGCCCTGGGCCGGGGCGGGCAGCATCTCCTCGACCGGCACCGGATGGCCGACCTCGTCGCGGCCGAGCCGGAGCAGGCCGGCGCCGGCGAGCAGCGTCGCCTCGGCCTCGCCTGCCGCCAGCTTGCCGAGGCGGGTGTCGACATTGCCGCGGAACAGCACGATCGCGGCATCGGGGCGCGCGCGCCGCACCTGCGCCGAGCGGCGCGGCGAGGAGGTACCGACCCGGGCGCCGGGCGGTAGCGCGGCCAGCGAGGCCGCGCCGATCAACCGGTCACGCACGTCGGCGCGGGGCAGCATCGCGGCGATGACGATCTCTGCCGGGCGAATCGTCTCGACGTCCTTCATCGAATGGACCGCGAAATCGATCTCGCCGTCGATCAGCGCGCGGTCGAGCTCCTTGGTCCACAACGCCTTGCCGCCGACGTCGGCCAGCGCGCGATCCTGGATGCGGTCGCCGCTGGTCTTGATCGCGACGATCTCGACGGCATCCTCGTCCCAGCCATGGGCGGCTCGAAGTGCGGCGATCACCATGCGGGCCTGGGTCAGCGCGAGCGGCGAGCCGCGTGTGCCGAGGCGGAGGGGACGGGAAAGGGAAACGGTCATATCGGCGTCTCAATAGAGAAGGAGGGAGGCAAGCAAAAGCCGCTTTGCCGTCAGGCGGCTGGAACGAGGCCCAGCCGTTCGCGGCGCGACCAGCGCCAGACGAGCATGACCGCGACGACGCCGAGGCCGGTGGCAAGGCCCAGCCAGATGCCGACGCCGTCCATCTTCATCGGGAAAGCGAGCAGGATGCCGGTGCCGATGCCGATCACCCAATAGCCCATCGCAGCGAAGATCATCGGCACGCGCGTGTCCTGCAGCCCGCGCAAGGCGCCCGCGCCGATCGCCTGCGCGGCGTCGACCAGCTGGAAGAGGGCGGCGATCGCCAGGAAGGAGACGGCGAAATCGACGACCTGGGCGTTGGCGGGCAGGTCGACATCGATGAAGCCGCCGATCAGGAAGCGCGGCGCGCTGATCAGCAGCGTCGCCGTGCAGGCCGCGAACGCGGTGCCGACGCCGAGGGCGAGCCAGCCGGCACGGCCGATTGCGGCCCGGTCGCGGCGGCCATGGGCATAGCCGACCCGCACCGTGGCCGCCTGACCGATCCCCATCGGCACCATGAAGCATAGCGCGGCGATCTGGACGGCGACGGCATGGGCGGCGAGCGGCGCGCGACCGATCAGGCCCATCAGGAACACCGCCGCGTTGAACACGGTGACCTCGCATCCCACGGTGATCGCGATCGGCAGGCCGATCTTCCACACCGTCTGGAGTCGCGGCCAGTCGGGCACCCAGAAGCGGCCGAACAGACGATAGCGGCGGAAGACGCGGTGAAGGCTGACGACCAGAGCCATGCCCAGCCCCATGAAGATCGAAGTGAGCAGGCCGGCGAGCCCGGCACCGTGCAGCCCCATCGCCGGGAAACCGAGATGGCCGAAGATCAGCACATAGCCCGCCAGCGCATTGAACGGCACTGTCGCGAGGGTCACGATCACGCCCCACATCGGCCGCTCGAGCGCCGAGACATAGTTCCGCAGGACGAGGAAGACGAAATAGGGAAGCAGGCCCCATTGCAGGCTCTGGACAAGCTGCGCCGCCTGTGCGGACAGCTCGGGATCCTGCCCCAGCAGAACGAGGATCGCCTCGCTGTGCCACAGCACGGCCCAGGCGGGCAGGCAGAACATCGCCGCCGCCCAGATCGTCTGGCGCACGGTGCGGCGGATGTCTCGTACCGAATGGAGCCGGCGCCCGCGCTCGCTGGCGATCAGCGGGGAGGCGGCGGTCGTCAGGCCGATGCCGAACACCAGGAAGGCCTGATGGAGGTTCAGCGCCAGCGATCCCGCCGCGACCGCGTCGGGGCCGAGCCGACCGAGCAGGAGCAGGTCGGTCGCCGCGATCGCCGACCAGCCGAGGTTGCCGAGGACCAGCGGCAGAGCGAGCGACAGCAGCGCCTGCGCCTCCGTACGCCAGGGCGTCTCGGGATTCCCATCATGGTCCATGGCGGCGTCCTTAGCCGCCGGGGGCAGCCGAGGCCACCCCGCCCGGATGACCGCGCCAGGCGATCAGAACAGCGGTGGCTTGGGCCAGCCGGTGGGGAAGCAGTCGGCCGTGGCATCGGGCCGGGCGCGGGCCGGGGCCACGGGCCGGATGACGGTCGGCACCCCGGCGAGCGGGGCCAGGTAGCTGCCTTTCGGAAAGGCCGAGAA
Source organism: Sphingomonas sp. Root720 (assembly GCF_001428605.1). Lineage (GTDB taxonomy): Bacteria > Pseudomonadota > Alphaproteobacteria > Sphingomonadales > Sphingomonadaceae > Rhizorhabdus. The sequence goes on along the minus strand of NZ_LMID01000010.1, from coordinate 138,224 downwards.
ACTCTCGTCCCAGGCGCGCGAGAAGCCGCAGCGCGGCGGCGGCGAAACCGGGAAGGTCAGTGCGCGGGCGATCTCGGTCAGGCCGGTGACGCTCCCGAGCGCGAGGAGCAGGACGAGCGCGGCCCTGCGCCGCGCCGACAAGGCCCAGGTGCCGCCAAGCCCATCGGCGAGATGGAGGGCGAGGATGGAAAGCGCCGGGATCGAAGCGCGCATCGCGAAGTCGATCCACCAGCCGACCTGGATCAGCGGCATGGCCAGCAGCGATCCCGTGGCGATGGCGAGTACCGGACCGCCGAACCGCGCGCGCCGTCCGGCAAAGGCGATCAGCAGCCATGGGAAGAGCTCGATCGTCAGGAAGACCAGATAGACGTCGGGCCGGATCGGGAAAAATCGCGCGCCGACGGCTTCGCCCGCCGCCGCGAGATAGGCGAGCGCCGGCAGCGCGATCGCCGTCGCGCAGGCAGGCAGGGCGATGTCGGCGAGCGTGATCCGGCGGCGCCGCAGCTCGGTCCAGACGGCGTGGAGGATGAAGGGCATCGCCCCGATCGCTGCGAGCGGCGACCAGAGCGCGGTCATCGGCGGCAGCATCAGCAGCGAACCGAGCCCGAGCCGGTCGACCCGCCAGAGCAGGAAGCCGAGCGCGCCGATCCAGCCCGCGATCGCATGTTGCGGCACCCAGAAGGCCAGCGTGATCGTCGAGGAGAACTGGGTCGGGCCCCAGCCTTCGAGATGCGCGGTGGGGACCAGAAGGGCGGCATGCCCAACCTTGACCTGGCCGAGGATGTCGAGACCGCTGAAGGCGAGGAAGACGGCCAGCGCGATCAACCGCTTGCGTCGGTCCGCGAACAGGGTCGCGCCGATCGCGAACAGCAGGCCGAGCAGCAGCCCGTTCTGACCGAGCAGGACAAGGTCGGCACCGGCCTGTCCCCACAGCTTGCCGGCGAGAGCGGGCACCAGATACATGCCGATCGGCGCGCGCAGCAGATCGCCCGACGCGTAGGCGAAGGGCCAGGGATTGACCGTCATGTCGCGCAGCACCGCGTCGCGGACCTGCCAGTCGACATTGGCATAGAAGAACCGCCCCTCGCCGCCGAGCAACAGCAGCGCCACCGCAACGCCCACGCAAGCGAGCAGCGTGCCGACGGTCGGCCCGGCATGGAGGTCACGGCGGCGCGGCAGGGTGAGCAGCCAGAACAGCCCGGCGCTCAGCATCGCCCAGCCCGCATAGACCAGCGGCTGGGCCAGCCCGACGAAGCGGCAGAGCATCAAGAGGTCGAGTGCCAGCCAGCCGACCACGATGCCGAGCAGCACGGCCGCCGGCACACGCCGGGCGATTAGGGCCGGGCGTGGCGATGCGATCGCCGCATCGGGACTGGGGGCGAGGACGATCGCAACCATGATCGCCGCGCTAGCCGGCCGAGGTTAACATTCCGCATCCGATACCCTAGATGCGGCGCATGGCCCTGATCCTCGGTATCGAATCAAGCTGCGACGAGACCGCCGCCGCGCTGGTAACCAGCGACGGTCGCGTGTTGGCGCATCGCCTCGCCGGGCAGGAAGAGGCGCATCGGCCGTTCGGCGGAGTCGTCCCCGAACTGGCGGCCCGCGCGCATGTCGAGATGGCGGTGCCGCTCGTCGAAGGTGCGCTGGCCGATGCCGGCGTCACCCTGGCCGATGTCGATGCGATCGCGGCGACCGCGGGCCCCGGGCTGATCGGCGGGGTGATGGTCGGGCTGATGACGGGCAAGGCGCTCGCCCATGCCGTCGGCAAGCCGTTGATCGCGGTCAACCACCTGGAGGGCCATGCGCTGTCGCCGCGCCTCGCCGACCGCGACCTGGCCTTTCCCTATCTGCTGCTGCTCGTCTCGGGCGGCCATTGCCAGTTGCTGCTGGTGCGCGGCGTCGGCGATTACCGCCGGCTCGCCACCACGATCGACGACGCCGCGGGCGAGGCGTTCGACAAGACCGCCAAGCTGCTGGGGCTGGGCTTTCCCGGCGGCCCGGCGGTCGAGCGCGCGGCCCTGGAGGGCGATCCCAAGGTGGTGCGGCTTCCGCGTCCGCTGGTGGGCAGCGGCGAACCGCATTTCTCATTCGCGGGGCTCAAGAGCGCGGTGCTGCGCGCCCGCGACGCGGGCGTTCACCGGCCCGAGGACATCGCCGCGTCATTCCAGCAGGCGGTGGTCGACTGCCTGGTCGATCGCACCCGTATCGCCATCGGCGTCGCCGACGGGGCTACCGCGCTGGTCGTCGCGGGCGGAGTCGCCGCCAACCAGGCGATCCGTACCGCGCTGGGGGTGCTGGCGGTGGAGAACGGGCTGGCTTTCTCGGCCCCGCCGCTGTGGCTGTGCACCGACAATGGCGCGATGATCGCGTGGGCGGGCGCCGAGCGTTTCGCGGCCGGGTTGATCGACGATATGGACGTACCGGCGCGGGCGCGATGGCCGCTCGATCCCAACGCTGAAAAGGCGCGCGGCGCCGGAGTGAAGGCATGATGATGAAGCTCCAGACACTGGGCGTGGTCGGCGGCGGCGCCTGGGGCACCGCGATGGCGCAGGTGATCGCCAGCGACGGCTCCGACGTGCTGCTCTGGGCGCGGGAACCGGAGGTGGTCACCGCGATCAACGACACGCACAACAACCCGGTCTTCCTGCCGGTGCTGCCGCTCAGCGAGAGCATCCGCGCTACCGGCGACCTCGCCGCGCTGGCCGGGTGCGATGCGCTGGTGGTGGTGGTGCCCGCCCAGTTCCTCGGTTCGGTGCTGGCGCAGCTGCCGCGTCATGACGTGCCGCTCGTCCTGTGCGCCAAGGGAATCGAGGCCGGTACCCGCCGGCTGATGTCGGAGGTCGCCGCCGACGCCGCCCCCGGCGCGCCAATCGCGGTGCTGTCGGGTCCGACCTTCGCGCACGAGGTCGCGGCCGGCCGGCCGACCGCGATCACGCTGGCCTGTGCCGACGAGGCCGTCGGCCTCGCTCTTGCCGAGCGGCTGCGGCGTCCGGGTTTCCGTCCCTATCTGTCGCAGGACGTGGTGGGGGCCGAGATCGGCGGCGCGGTCAAGAATGTGCTGGCGATCGCCTGCGGCGTGGTCGAGGGCGCCGGGCTAGGCCAGAACGCCCGCGCAGCGCTGATCAGCCGCGGTTTCGCGGAGATGACCCGCTTCGGCATGGCGCGCGGCGCCCGGGCGGAGACGCTGGGCGGGCTGTCGGGTCTCGGCGACCTCGTGCTCACCTGCTCGTCGATCAGCTCGCGCAATTTCTCGCTCGGCAAGGGGTTGGGCGAGGGGGTGCCCGCCACCGAGCTGCTGCGCGACCGCCGCACCGTGGCGGAAGGCGCGACGACCGCTCCCGTCCTTGCCGAAGCCGCGCGGGCGGCAGGCGTCGACATGCCGATCGTCGATGCGGTCTGCGCGTTGCTGGCGGGGCGGGCGACGGTGGACCAGGTGGTGAGCGCGCTGCTGGCGCGACCGCTGAAGCAGGAGGGGCTGTAAGTTTTTGTTTCGCCCTCAGGCACCCGGTGCCTGAGGCAAAAACAAATACCGATTAAGGCGCAGCCTTAATTCGGATTGTCGGCCGTGCCGCCCGACTGACCGACCGAGCCGACCCGGCCGATATTGCCGAACAGTTCGCGGAAGAAGCCGCGCTTGCTGCCCAGGGTCGGGGTCTTCTCGCCGTAGAGCGAGACCTGTGCGACCTTTTCGAGGCCGCTCCGTTCGACCGAGGTGACATTGCCTTTCGCGTCGAACTTGACCGCAAGCACCGTCTGCGCGACCGGCTTGGGGGTGCGGTAGCCGACCTGGCGGGTGTCGCGAGCGACATAATACCAGGTACGATCATCGTCGAACTGACCGGCGAAGCTCGGACGACCGAGCGTCTTCTCGACCGATTCGCGGTTGTCGACGCCGGGGGCGACCGTGTTGATCAGGGTCGAGTCGACGACATAGCCCTTATGGTCGCGGATGCGGGCACAGCCGGCCGTCAGGCCCAGAATCGCGATCGTTCCGGCGATGGCCGCCGATCGCAGCAGGGTCCGGGGCATCGACTTCTCCTTGAAACACGAAAGGGCGCCCTTGCGACCGGCGCGAACCGCCTCAATATGCGCGGGACCCGCCCAGTGGCAAGATGCCCGCGCACGGTATAGAGGGCGGCGCTTGATCCCCGCTGAACGGGTGAAGGAAGATAAGCGTGAAATTTCTCAAGACCCTGTTCGGCTTCGGCCCCGATCCGCGCGAGGAACTGGTTCCGCTCTACGGCGCGATCGTCGCCGAGGCGCGCGATCCGATGTGGTATGCGGAGGCCGGTGTGCCCGACACGCTTGATGGCCGGTTCGACATGGTGGCGGCGATCCTGTCGCTCGTCCTCGTCCGCATCGATGCGGAAGGCAATGCGGGGCGGGCCTCCAGCGCGCTGCTCACCGAGGTCTTCATCGACGACATGGAGGGCCAGGTCCGTCAGCTCGGCATCGGCGATGTCATCGTCGGCAAGCATCTGGGCAAGATGGTCGCGGCGATGGGCGGGCGCCTGTCGGCCTATCGCGACGCGATCGACGATCGGACCGCGCTCGCGGAGGCGCTGGTCCGCAATCTCTGGCGCGGCGAACCGGGCCGGGAAGCGAAGCCGGTGCTGGCTGCCGAACGCCTGCAACGCATCGCGGCGGAGTTGAAGGTCATGCCGTGGGCCGGCCTGCTGGCGGGCAAGCTGCGATGACGGTCCCGGAATTCTCACGGCCCGTGCGGATCGACACGCTGGGAGAGGGCAAGCGCACGATCGCGATCGAGGCGGACGAAGCCGAGCGTGCGGCGCTGGCGAGGCGCTTCGGCCTGGTGTCGTTGGCGGCGTTGTCGGCCGAGGCCGAACTGCACCGCGAGGGTGAGGCGGTCCTCGCCGAGGGACGGTTGCGCGCTTCGGCCGAGCAGGCCTGCGTCGCCAGCGGTGCGCCGGTGCCCGCGACGATCGAGGAGGGTTTCAGCCTGCGCTTCGTACCGGAGGGCGAGGTCGAGGAAGGCACCGAGATCGAACTGGCGCCTGAGGACTGGGACACGATCGACTATAGCGGCGGCATGATCGATCTGGGCGAGGCGGTGGCCGAGACGCTGGCGCTGAGCCTCGATCCCTTCCCGCGCGCGCCCGACGCCGACACGGTGCTGCGCGAGGCCGGGGTGCTGTCGGAGGACGAGGTCGCGACCGGCCCGTTCGCGGCATTGAAGGCGCTGCAGGACAAGCTGGGCAAGTAAGCCATACGCCGGGTTATTTTTTCCCGCCGCTCCACCGCAGCAGCACATAGCCGCCGATCGCGGACAGGATCGATCCGCCCAGCACGCCGATCTTCACCTCGTCGACCAGCAGCGGATCCCGGAAGGCCAGGCCGCCGATGAACAGGCTCATCGTGAAGCCGATCCCGCAGAGCAGGGCCACGCCATAGACCTGCGTCCAGCCGGCGCCCGCCGGGCGTTGCGCGAGGCCGAGTGCGACGGCCAGACGGACACTGCCGAAGATGCCGATCTGCTTGCCGAGGAAAAGGCCTGCCGCGATGCCGAGCGGTAGGGGCGCCAGAAGCTGTTCCATGCCGATCCCCCCGAAGGAGACGCCGGCATTGGCGAAGCCGAACAACGGCACGATCGCGAAGGCCACCCAGGGGTGGAGGCGATGTTCGAGCCGTTCGAGCGGCGAATTGTCGTCGTTGCCCAGTGGGATTGCGAGCGCGGCGAGCACGCCGGCAATCGTCGCATGGACGCCCGACAGCAGCACTGCGAGCCACAGCAGCGCCGCGAGAAGCAGATACGGCCACAGCATTCTGACGCCGAGCCGGCCGAGCCCGACCATGACCGCGAGGATGACCGCGGTGGCCAGCAGCGCCGGGCCGCTGATCGAGGCGGTGTAGGCCAGCGCGATGATCGCGACCGCGCCCATGTCGTCGACGATCGCGATCGTCGTCAGGAACAGCTTGAGCGATGCGGGCGCGCGGCTGCCGAGCAGTGCGAGCACGCCGATCGCGAAGGCTATGTCGGTCGCGGTCGGGATCGCCCAGCCGCGGGCGAGATCGTCCATTCCGCCGACGAAGCTCAGGTAGAACAGCGCCGGCACCACCATGCCCGCCGCCGCCGCGATGCAGGGCAGCACGCGGTCCGACCAGCGGGAGAGGTGGCCGCGCAGGAATTCGCGCTTTATTTCCAGGCCGACCAGCAGGAAGAACAGCGCCATCAGCGCATCGTTGATCCAGTGCAGCAGGCTGAGCGGGCCGAACTTCGCATGGAGAAGTTCGAAATAGGTGGGAGCCAAAGGGCTGTTGGCGACAATCATCGCTGCGCTCGCGGCGACGATCAGGATGATTCCGCCGGCGGCCTCGGTCATCAGGAAGCTTCGGAGCAATGTACGCATCGTTCGAGACTAGAGGTTTGTGCCGCGATTGTCGAAATCTTCCGGCTTTCTCATACCTTGGTCGCAAATCCGGCCGCAGATGGCGGAATGGTAACCCCCCGGTCATCATCTTCGTTCAGCGCTGGGGGCATGATATCGCAACGCGAAATTTTGCTGGCCAGGCTCGACGAGCATCAGGCCAAGGCGCTCGCCGTGATCCGGCGGGGGGACGACCTGCTCGCACCCTGTGCCGAGCCGGATCCAGGCTTGCTCAGCCGGTCGCGCTGGGAGCTGACCCGCATCCTGGCGGCCTACCAGGCCTTCAAGCATCATGAGCTGTTCAACCCGATCATCCGCAACGGCCCGCCCGACAAGGCGCGCCTGGCCGAGCAGATGAAGCGCGAATGCGAGGCGATGGGCGCGGAGTTCCTCGAGCATGTCGCACGCTGCACCAACCTCGATATCGCCGCGCACTGGTCGAGCTATCGACCGGCGGTGGTGGCGCTGCTGGCCAAGGTGAAGGCGCATATGGCGCGCGAGCGCTGGGTGGCCGACAGCCTGTTGCTCGCACGGCCGGCCGAGCCACTACCGATCCGGGCGGCGGCGGGCGCGTGATCCGGGATGCCCGGCAGGTCAGGGGACCAGGATCGTGTCCTTCGCCTCGTCGAGCATGTCCGGGAAGTCGAGCGTATAGTGCAGGCCCCGGCTCTCCTTGCGGTGGAGCGCGGAGCGCACGATCAGGTCGGCGACGTCGAGCAGGTTGCGCAGTTCGATCAGGTCCGAGGTGACGCGGAAATTGCCGTAATAGTCGGCGACTTCCTGTCGCAGCATCGCGACCCGATGCGCGGCGCGCTCGAGCCGCTTGGTCGTCCGGACGATCCCGACATAATCCCACATGAAACGGCGGATCTCGCGCCAGTTGTGCTGGACGATCACCTCCTCGTCCGAATCGGTGACCCGGCTTTCGTCCCACGGCCGGATCGGCGGCGGCGGGGGCATGTCGTCGAAATGGCGCTTGATATGCTCGGCCGCCGCATCCCCGAACACGAAGCATTCGAGCAGCGAGTTGGAGGCGAGGCGGTTGGCGCCGTGCAGGCCCGACTGGGTGACCTCACCCGCCGCATAGAGGCCGGGCAGGTCCGTCCGGCCGTCCAGATCGACCATCACGCCGCCGCAGGTATAATGGGCAGCGGGCACGATCGGGATCGGTTCCTTCGTGATGTCGATGCCGAGCCCGAGCAGCTTCGCGTGGATCGTCGGGAAATGGCCGATGACGAAATCGGCCGGCTGGTGGCTGATGTCGAGATGGACATAGTCGAGACCGAGACGTTTGATCTCGTGATCGATCGCACGGGCGACGATGTCTCGCGGCGCCAGCTCGGCCCGTTTGTCGAAGCGCGGCATGAAGCGCCGGCCGGTCGTGGGGAGCTTGAGCTGTCCACCCTCGCCGCGCATCGCCTCGGTGATCAGGAAATTCTTGACCTCCAGATTGTACAGGCAGGTCGGGTGGAACTGCATGAACTCCATGTTGGAGACACGGCAGCCCGCGCGCCACGCCATGGCGATGCCGTCGCCGGTCGCGCCGCGAGGGGACGTCGAGAAGAGATAGGCGCGGCTGGCGCCGCCGGTCGCGAGCACGGTCGCACGGCCGGTGAAGGTCTCGATCGCGCCGGTCGCGCGATCGACCGCATAGACGCCCCAGACATGGCCGTCGCCCGAATAGCGTTCGCCATGCCGGCTGGTGACGAGGTCGATCGCGGCACGGTCGGGGAACAGCGTGATGTTGGGATGCGCGACGGCCGCCTTTTCAAGCGCCAGCTGGACGGCGTGGCCGGTCGCGTCGTCGACATGGACGATCCGGCGGTGGCTGTGCCCGCCCTCGCGCGTCAGGTGCCAGCGGTCCTTGTCGCCGGCCTCGCCGGGATTGAAGGGAACGCCCAGCGCCGCCAGCTTCTCGATCGCGCGCGGGGCATGTTCGACGACGAACTCCACCGACTCGCGGTCGTTGAGCCCGGCGCCCGCCACCATCGTGTCCTCGATGTGCGATTCGAAGGTGTCGCCGGGTTCCAGCACGGCGGCGATGCCGCCCTGCGCCCAGGCGGTCGATCCGTCGGAGATGCCCGCCTTGGCGAGCACGCCGACCCTGAAGCGATCGGCAAGATTGAGCGCCGCGGTCAGGCCCGCGGCACCCGATCCTATCACGACGACATCGAACCGGTGCTCAGTCATTACCCGCGCGCGTCAAGGCCAGGAACACATCCTCCAGGTCGGCTTCCTGGGTCGAGACGTCGACGATGCCGAGACCGTTCTTCTGCACCGCCGCCAGCACCTCGCCCGCATTCACCTTGTCCTTGGAATAGGTGATGACGAGGGTGCGGCTGCCCTTCAGCTCGACCTTGTCGAAGCAGATGGCGTCGGGGGCCTTGTCGAGGTCGCGGTCGACGGTCACCGAGACCGCCTTTTCCTGCGCCTTTCCGACCAGCTCGCGGGTCGGCTCGTTGGCGATCACCCGGCCATGGTTGATGATTGCGATCCGATCGCAAAGCTCCTCGGCCTCTTCGAGATAATGGGTGGTGAGCACCACGGTCACGCCGTTGGCGTTGAGCTCGCGCACATATTCCCACAGCTGCTGGCGCAGCTCGACGTCGACGCCGGCGGTGGGTTCGTCGAGAACCAGCACCGGCGGCGAATGGACCATTGCCTTGGCGACCAGCAGGCGCCGCTTCATGCCGCCGGACAGCGAGCGCGCATAGGCGTCGGCCTTGTCCTCGAGGTGGACGGCGCGCAGGAGCTCGTCGGTCAGCCGTCGGTCCTTCGGGACGCCGTAGAAGCCGGCCTGGTTGTCCAGCGTCTCGCGCGGGGTGAAGAAGGGATCGAAGACGATTTCCTGCGGGACGATGCCGATCGACGCCTTGGCGTTGCGCGGGTCCCTGTCGATATCGAAACCCCAGATCGACACCTGGCCCGCGCTCTTGTTGACCAGCCCGGCGAGGATGTTGATCGTCGTCGACTTGCCCGCGCCATTGGGGCCTAGCAGCCCGAATATCTGACCTCGCGGTATCTCAAGATCCACGTCGAACAGGGCCTGCTTGCCGCCCTTGTAGATCTTGGAAAGGCCCCGGATGCTGATCGCCGCGTCGCTCATGGCGGGGGGCATAGCGGGTGGCGGGCGCTCGCGCAAAAGGAAGATGCGGGGCTCAGGCCCTAGGTGGGACCGGCAGGCAGTCGAGGCCCGCGCCGGCGGCGGCGGCGCACAGGGCGATCGCCTGGCCGCGATCGCTGACCGGGCCGATGCGGACGCGGACCAGCTTGCTGTCGGGCACGTCTTCGTAGTGCGGCTCGAAATCGGCGGCGCCTTTCATCCGCTGGCGGATCCGGCCCCAGGCATCGCGCGCGGCGCGGTCGCCCGAATAGGCGCCAAGCTGGATGCGCCAGGGCGGCTCCGACGAGGAGACCGGCGCGATCGCCGGGGCCGCCCGCATCGCCAGCGCCACCGCGGGCCGCGCGGGCGAGCGGTCGCCCTTCTTCCAATCCGCCAGCGCGACCTGATAGCGGGCATAATCCCGATAGAAGTCGGTGAACGGCGTGGTGAGCCGGTCGAGCGCGGCGGGGGCGAAGTCCGACAGCTTCTCGGCCGGCACGGCGGCGGCCTCGGTCGCGACCTTGGCCGCGGCGGCGCAGAAACGGGACTGGGCGGGCGGTTGGGCGAAGAAATTATAGACCTGGGTGACATGCGCGTCGGTCGCGGCGGCGCTGCCGAAGCGGGTCCCCTCGGCGCGATAGGCCGCGGCCAGCGTCCTGCGCTGGCGGCCGAGCAGGCGGTTGTAGCTGGCGGCGAGGCCGAGCGTGCCGTTCCGGTCGCAGGTCAGGGCGGCGACGTTGAGCGCCGAACGCAGGTGCCACATCGCCTCCGCCACGGAGAGGTCCGAATTGACGGTGCGATAGCCGCCCTTGCCGTCGCTTTCGGGCAGGCGCAGATTCTCGATCGCGCCCGATGGCGGCGTGGGTCGGGGAAGGCTGGTTGCGGGCGGGACCTGCGATGGGGTCCGCACCGCCTTCCTGCCGCAGCCGGCGAGGACGAGCGCGGTGACGGTCAGGGCCGTCGTCCAGCCTGCAAGAATCCGGACGTTCATCGGCAACCGCTCCTCCCGCGCCCGTCATGCGCGGCAATGGCCGGCCTGTCAGGAGTCGTTGCGCCGGTGCGAGTCGATCGCGGGCCGAACGGAATCGGTCAGCGGCCTCGGCGCGCCTTGTCGAGCGCGATGCCGGCCAGGTTCTGCGATCGCCCGACATGGCGCAGCCGCACCCGGGCGAAGCCGCGCGCCAGTGCGCGGTAGCGCGCGATGCGATCGCAGTCGCCGCGCTGGACGCCGCGCGCCTGGCGAATGACCGACAGCGAATCGCCGATCAGGATGAGGTCGGTCTCGTCCCGGCTCGCGGCCAGCTCCAGAGCGTGCAGCAGGGCGAGCCATTCGGCGTCCTCGTTGCTGCCGTCGCCCAGATCGCGCCGGAAATGGGCGACGCCGCGCAGCACGGCGGCGGTCTCCATTGCGCCCGGATTGGGCCTGCAGCCGCCATCGAAGTAGATCTTTACCGGGGCGTCGTGCTTTTCGTTCACCTGCGCTTCACTTGTCGGCTATCATCATCCGACCCATGACAGCACATCGCTCCCTTGCACGATATGGTCTTGCGCTCGCCGCGCTGCTGGCAGCATCGGCGGCTGTTGCCGAGGAGACGGTGGTGGCGCTCAGCCCCGAGGCCAAGGAGAAGCTCCTCGACGCTGCCGCGGCGCGCGCGCCCAGGATGATCGGCGAACCCGCGATCAACGGGCTCGATCGCGGCGTGCATGGCGAGGTCGGCATGTTCGTCGGCACCGGCGGCGCGCGTGGCGTATTCGGATCGGCGGTCGCACCGGTCGGCGAGAACGGGCAGATCGCCATCGCTTTCGAGAATAGCCGCTTCGGGCGCTGAACGGGTCGTTCCGGGCGTTGCGCGTCGTCCCGCCGCTTGCTAATCGGCGCATATGAGCATTCCGGCGCCGACTCCCGAAACCGTCACCGTCACCTCGACCCGCGTCGTCTGCGACGGCGCGAGCGATATCCCCGGCGGCGAGGCCCTCGGCCATCCGCGCGTGTTCATCGAGATCGACGCCGACCTCGGCTATGCCGACTGCGGCTATTGCGACCGCCGCTTCGTCCTCGACGGCAAGGGCGCGCCCGCGCACCATTGACGGATGGCGGGTAGGGCGCCGTTCCTGCAAATATCGCTATTGGGCTTCGCGTCGGAGCGCCTATATCGGCCCCATGACCATGCTCCCCGCAGACCCCCGCCATTTCCTCTATCGCGATGCGCTCGATCCCGATGCGGCGCTGCGTCTCACCGCGCAGACGCTCAAGGACTGCGACGACGGCGAGCTCTATCTCCAATATCTGTCGTCGGAGAGCTTCGGCTTCGACGACGGGCGGCTCAAGACCGCGGACTACAACACCCAGGCCGGCTTCGGCCTGCGCGGGGTTTCGGGTGAGACGACCGCCTTCGCCCACGCCAATGAGCTGAGCGAGGCCGCGATCATCCGCGCCGGCGAGACGATGAGTCTGCTCGATCCGTCGACCGGCCACCGTGCCGCGCCGCCGCGCCGGACCAACAGCCGCCTCTACACCGCCGACGATCCGCTGGGCCTGATTCCCTTCGCGCGGAAGGTAGAGTTGTGCCAGCAGATCGACGCCGCAGCGCGCGCCCGCGACCCGCGCGTCCAGCAGGTCACGGTCGGCCTGTCGGGATCGTGGAGCGTGGTCGAGATCGTCCGTCCCGACGGCTTCACCGCCTTCGACGTGCGCCCGCTGGTTCGCCTCAACGTCTCGGTCGTGGTCGAGCAGAACGGCCGCCGCGAGACCGGTTTCTTTGGCCTGGGTGGCCGCTATCTGTACGATCGCCTGTTCGAGCCGGCGCAGTGGAACCGGGCGATCGACGAGGCGCTCCACCAGGCGATCGTCAACCTCGACGCGGTCGCCGCACCCGCCGGCGAGATGACCGTCGTCTGCGGACCCGGCTGGCCCGGCGTGCTGCTGCACGAGGCGATCGGCCACGGCCTGGAAGGCGACTTCAACCGCAAGGGCACCTCGGCCTTCTCGGGCCGGATCGGCGAACGGGTCGCGGCGCCGGGCGTCACCGTCGTCGACGATGGCTCGATCGCCGACCGGCGCGGATCGCTGACCATCGACGACGAGGGCACGCCGACCCAGTGCAACGTCCTGATCGAGGACGGCATCCTGAAGGGCTATATCCACGACCGGCTCAACGCCCGGCTGATGGGGGTCGACCCGACCGGCAACGGCCGTCGCGAGAGCTATGCCCATGCGCCGATGCCGCGCATGACCAACACCTTCATGTATGGCGGCGAGGACGATCCGGAAGAGATCATCGCGCGCGCCGGCAACGGCATCTACGCCAAGAGCTTCGGCGGCGGGCAGGTCGACATCACCAGCGGGAAGTTCGTCTTCTCCTGCACCGAGGCGTACAAGATCGAAAACGGCAAGCTGACCGTGCCGATCAAAGGCGCGACGCTGATCGGGGACGGTCCGTCGGTCCTCACCAAGGTCACGGCGATCGGCAACGACATGGCGCTCGACGAGGGCGTCGGCATCTGCGGCAAGGGCGGCCAGTCGGTTCCCGCCGGCGTCGGCCAGCCGACGGTGATGATCTCGGCGCTGACGGTCGGCGGCACCGCCGCGTAACGGAAGGTCCACAGTCGTGGGCCACAGCCGATAGCCATGGGTATCGCGATCGCGCTCGGTGGAGGAGCGGCGCTCGGCTGGGCGCATATCGGCGTCCTCCGCGCGCTGCAGGACAACGGTATTCCGATCCGCGCGGCGGCGGGCACCTCGATCGGTGCGCTCGCGGCGGTCGCCTATGCGGCGGGCAAGCTCGACCCGCTCGAACGGATCGCGCGATCGACCAACTGGCTGCGCGTGCTCTCCTATCTCGACATCCATTTCCGGCCCGGCGCCATGCTGGGCGGGCGCGGCATCCTGCGCGACCTGGAGATGCATTTCAGCCGGCTCCAGTTCCAGGAACTGCTGATCCCCTCCGCCGCCGTCGCCTGCGATCTCGTCTCGGGTCGGCCGGTCGTCATCGATCGCGGGCCGGTCAATCCGGCGATCATGGCCTCGATCGCGATCCCCGGGCTGTTCCGGCCGGTCCAGTTCGACGGCAAGGTCCTGGTCGACGGCGGGGTGGTGATGCCGGTGCCCGTCCTGGCGGCGCGGCAACTAGCCCCCCACCTGCCGGTGCTGTCGGTCAATCTCCAGGGCGATTATCATGGTCGCCGGGTCGCCACGGCGATCCGTGCGCGGCCGGCGCGCAACCATCCGTCGATGGCCGTCGTTAGAGCTTCCACGATGTTGCTGATGGCCGAACTGGCGCGCCACTCGCTGGCGCTCGATCCGCCCGACTATGCGCTGACCCTGCCGGTCGGCCATGTCGAGATCCACGACTTCACGCGCGCCGACGAGCTGATCGCGATCGGCCGCCGCACCGTAGAGGAACGGATCGACGACATCCGGGCGCTGGTGGGCCGTCCGCCGCGCAGGCCGGTGCGGCGCTGATGGAGCCCGCCGAAGCCACCGCGGCGATCCTCGATTACTGGTTCGGCGAAATCGGGCCCGATCGCTGGTGGGTCCGCTCGGACCAGACCGACGCGGCGATCGTCGACCGCTTCCGGGAGCTGTGGGAGGAATGGCGCAGCCGGACCCCGGCGAGCTTCCTCGGCTCGGCGCGCGAGGCGCTGGCAGGCGTGATCCTGTTCGACCAGTTCCCGCGCAACATGTTCCGGGGACATGCGGACGCCTTTTCGACCGACCCGCTCGCGCTCGCAATCGCCAAGGGCGCGGTCGAGCGCGGGCTCGACGAGGCGCTGGCGCCCGGCGAGCGCGGCTTCCTCTATATGCCCTTCCAGCACAGCGAGGTTCCGGCCGACCAGCAACGTTCGCTGGCGCTGTTCACCGCGCTGGGCGACGAGAAGTCGCTCGCCTTCGCGCATGCGCACCACGACATGATCGCGCGCCATGGCCGCTTTCCCGCACGAAACGCCGCGCTCGGCCGCGCCGACCGTCCCGGCGAGCAGAGTGCCATCGAAATGAGCAGCGATTGGTAGAAGCGCCTGCCTAAAAAAGGGGCAGGGCTTAACTTTTACGCAAACGCCTTCCGAGTCCTTTGGTTCCCTTTTCAACCTCCCGAGACATCGAGCCCGTGAATCCAGCGGTTCGCGTAACTGGCACGCTTATTGCGATGCACAATCGGGCTGAAAAGAGGGAGGCAGAATGAAACTCGTCATTGCCATCATCAAGCCGTTCAAGCTGGACGAGGTGCGGGAAGCCCTGTCCGGTCTTGGCGTGCAGGGCATGACCGTTACCGAGGTCAAGGGCTTCGGGCGGCAGAAGGGCCAGACGGAAATCTACCGGGGGGCCGAGTACAGCACCAACATGGTTCCGAAGATCAAGGTCGAGGTGGCCACCACCGACGACCTGGCGGGCCGCGTCGTCGAGGCGATCCAGCAGTCGGCCAACACCGGCGCGATCGGCGACGGCAAGATCTTCGTCCTCGACGTCGCGCAGGCGGTGCGGATCCGCACCGGCGAGACCGACGACGTCGCGCTCTGATAAAAGGGGGAAACATGAAGCTTTACAACAAGCTGGCGACGGGTTTCGGCGCTCTCGCCGTCACCGCGCTGACCGCCATGCCCGCCTGGGCCCAGGACGCCGCCGCGGCGGCCGCTCCCGTTCCGGACAAGGGTGACACCGCCTGGATGATGGTTTCGACCGTCCTCGTCCTGGCGATGATCCTGCCCGGCCTCGCTCTCTTCTACGGCGGCCTCGTCCGCACCAAGAACATGCTGTCGGTGATGACCCAGATCGGCGCAGCCGCCGCCCTGGCGATGATCGTCTGGGTTTGCTGGGGCTATTCGATGGCCTTCGGTCCCGACGCTTCCGACGGCCTCAAGCCGTTCATCTCAAGCTTCGGCAAGGCGTTCCTGTCGGGCATCGCGCCCGACTCGACGGCCGCTACCTTCACCAGCGGCGTCGTCATCCCCGAATATGTGTTCGTCTGCTTCCAGATGACCTTCGCCGCCATCACGGTCGCGCTGGTGCTGGGTTCGGTCGTCGAGCGCATCAAGTTCTCGGCGGTGATGATCTTCGCTCTGATCTGGCTCACCATCGTCTATTTCCCGATCGCCCACATGGTCTGGGCGGCCGGCGGCCTGTTCTTCGACATGGGCGCGCTCGACTTCGCGGGCGGTACCGTGGTGCACATCAACGCCGGTGTCTCGGCGCTGGTCGCCTGCATCATCCTCGGCAAGCGCATCGGCTACATGAAGGACAGCATGGCGCCGCACTCGATGACGCTGACCTTCGTCGGCACCGGCCTGCTGTGGGTGGGCTGGTTCGGCTTCAACGCCGGCTCGGCCCTCGAGGCCAATGGTTCGGCGGGTCTCGCGATGATCAACACCTTCGTCGCCACCGCCTCGGCCGGTCTCGCCTGGCTGGTCGTCGAGAAGCTCTTCGGCCACAAGCCGTCGGCCCTCGGCTTCTGCTCGGGCATCATCGCCGGCCTCGTCGCGGTCACCCCGGCGGCCGGCAACTCCGGTCCGTTCGGTGCGATCGTGCTCGGCGCCGTCGCTTCGCTGATCTGCTACATCGCCGTCGCCAAGATCAAGCCGATGCTCGGCTATGACGACTCGCTCGACGCCTTCGGCATCCACGGCGTGGGCGGCATCGTCGGCGCGATCGGCACCGGCATCGTCTATGCTCCGTCGCTCGGCGGCCCGGGCGCTGCCGACTACGACATGGGCGCCAAGCTGGTCGTCCAGGTCATGGCCGTCGGCACCACGATCATCTGGGCGGCGATCGGCACCACCATCGCCATCTACATCGCCAAGCTGGTCACCGGCCTCCGGGTCAGCGCCGAAGCCGAGGTCGAAGGCCTCGACCTCTCGGAGCATGGCGAGCGCGCCTACAACTACTGATTGCGAATTGGGGCCGCCCGTTACGGGTGGCCCCTCCGAGCGTTCCTCCTGCGAACGCACTGGGCCGGTGGGGCAACCCATCGGCCCTTTTTTTGTTGTTGATGCAGATTATGCGAGACGCCCCGCCCATGGACAATAGAACCCGCCCATCATGATCACCGTCGCGAGCTACAATATCCGCAAGGGCCTGGGCACCGACCGCCGCCGCCGGCCCGACCGCATCCTCGAAGTGCTGCACGAGATCCATGCCGACATCGTCGCGCTGCAGGAGGCCGATCGCCGCTTCGGTGCGCGGCAGAGCGCGCTGCCGGTCGAACTGATCGCCCAGGGCGAGTACAAGGCGGTGCCGTTCGACATAAGGCCCGGCGGGATCGGCTGGCACGGCAATGCTATTCTCGTCCGCCATTCGGTGGATATCGCCGAGTTCGAGCCGATCGCGCTGCCGACGCTCGAGCCGCGCGGCGCGGTGATGGCCGAGCTGCGGATCGGCGGCAACCAGCTTCGCGTCGTCGGCATGCACCTCGACCTGTCGGGCCTATGGCGACGGCGGCAGGTGCGAGCGATCATCGAGCATATCCGGCGGCGACGGCACAGGATGCCGACCGTGCTGATGGGCGACCTCAACGAATGGTCGCTCCACGGCGGCTGCATTCGCGAGTTCGCCCCCGGCCTCCACGTCGCGCCGACGGGCCGCAGCTACCACAGCAAGCGCCCGATCGGCTGCCTCGACCGGATCATCCTGACGCCCGACCTGCACCTCGTCTCCTGCGGCGTGCATATCAGCGAACGGGCGCGGCTGGCTTCGGATCACCTGCCGATCTGGGCGCGGTTGAACTGGTCGGGTTGAACGCGGCGTCGTGGCCCGCCGGTGGCGTTGCTTCTTCGCCCGTCATCCCGGCGAAAACCGGGATCTCACTTTTCTCCGGCGCGCGAAGGCAGTGAGTTTCCAGCTTCCGCTGGAATGACGCTCGATCGGGGAATCAGTGCGGGCCGAGCAGGGGCTTGATCGGCGAGATGTCATATCCCGCGCCGGCCGCCTTGCGGGCCAGCACCTCGGCATCCTCGCCGTCGGCGCCCTTGGCGAGCGCCCAGACGAAGGTCGACCGGGTGCCCGAGCGGCAGAAGGCCAGCACCGGCCCTCCCGCATTCGCCAGCGCATCACGCATCGCGGCGACCTGGTTGGCGGAGAAGCCGCCATGGCCGATCGGGATCGCGACATAGGCGAGCCCGGCGGCCCGCGCGGCTTCGCGGATATCCTCGCCCGATGGCTGGCCCGGCTCTTCCTGCTCGGGGCGGTTGTTGATGATCATGACGAAGCCCTGCTCGGCCGCCGCCCGCACCTCCTCCACGCCGATCTGCGGAGCGACCGAGATGCTGTCGTCGATCTTGCGGAACATGGCGGCGTTCTCCCTCAGCCCTGATGGCCTTGAATCGCGGCGAGGAAGGCCTCGCCATAGGTTTCCAGTTTCTTCGCCCCTACGCCCGAAATCCGTGCAAGGCCAGACAGCGTGCCGGGTTTGACCGCGGCCATTTCGCGCAGCGTGGAATCGTTGAAGACGACATAGGGCGGCACGCCCTGCTCGCGGGCGAGGTCGCGGCGAAGGCTGCGCAGCGTGTCGAACAGCGCATCGTGCGGATAGTCGACGCCGTCGCGCGACTTGCGCCGGCGCTGCCGCTCGGGGGGCAGGACGAGGGGAACCTGCTCCTCGCCCTTCAGGATCGCACGCGCCGCCGGGCCGAAGGACAGGCCGCCATAATCGTCGGCGCGCAACGCATCGCGGGCCAGCAGCGCGCGGGCGACCGGCTTGATCAGCTTCTGCTCGGCGTCGTCGGCGATGCCGAACACCGACAGCCGGTTGTGGCCCAGCATCAGGATCTTCTCGGTCTCGCGTCCCGAGAGGACATCGGCGAGATGGGTGACGCCGTAGCGCATCTCGGTGCGGAAGGCGGCGGAGAGCAGCTTCTGCGCGACGACGCTGGCGTCGACCCCGGTCGGCGGGCTGAGGCAGTTGTCGCAATTGCCGCAGGCGGGCGGCGGGTCCTCGCCGAAGTGGCGGAGCAGGATCGCGCGGCGGCAGCCCGGCGCCTCGACGAGCATCGCCATCGCGTTGAGCCGCTGGCGCTCGCCCGAACGGCGGCCTTCCTCGACGTCGGTCTCGATCCGCCGGCGCGCGCGGGCGAAATCCTCGGCGCCCCAGAAGAGCTGGGTGACGGCGGGCTCGCCGTCGCGGCCGGCGCGACCGGTCTCCTGATAATAGGCCTCGATCGACTTGGGCAGTCCCGCATGGGCGACGAAGCGGACATCGGGCTTGTCGATGCCCATGCCGAAGGCGACCGTCGCCACCATCACCATGTCCTCGGACGCGACGAACGCCTTCTGGTTGGCGGCGCGGATCCTGGCGTCGAGCCCGGCATGATAGGCCCGCGTCGGACGGCCCGAGGCGCCGAGCTGCGCGGCCAGCTTCTCGGTCGCGTCGCGGGTCGGGGCATAGACGATGCCGGGACCGGGATTCTCGTCGAGCAGGGTCGCCAGCTGCCGGCCGACCCCGTCGCGCGGGGTGATGCCGTAGCGCAGGTTGGGACGGTCGAAGCCCGCGAGGATCAGCCCCTCGTCCTCGATGCCGAGCTGGGCGAGGATGTCGTCGCGCGTATGGCGGTCGGCGGTCGCGGTCAGCGCGAGGCGGGGCACGTCGGGCCGCGTTTCGAGCAGACCGCGCAGCAGCCGGTAGTCGGGGCGGAAATCATGCCCCCATTCGGATACGCAATGTGCCTCGTCGATCGCGATCAGGGCAAGCGGCACCTGCCCCAGCAGCCGGCGGAAGCCCTCGGTCGAGACCCGCTCGGGGGCGACGTAGAGCAGGTCGAGCTCGCCCGCACGCAGCCGGTCGATCGTCTCGTCGCGATTATCGTCGGCGGAGGTCAGCGCGGCGGCGCGGATGCCGGCGGCCTCGGCCGAGCGGACCTGGTCGTGCATCAGCGCGATCAGCGGCGAGACGACGAGGCCGGTGCCCGGCCGGCACAGCGCGGGGATCTGGTAGGTCAGCGACTTGCCCGCCCCGGTCGGCATCACCGCCAGCGTGTTGAGTCCGGCCATCACCCGGTCGATCACGTCCTGCTGGCGTCCCCGGAACTGGGAATAGCCGAAGGTCGTGTGGAGGGCTTCCAAAGGGGTGGGCATCGGGCCCTTCTAGTCGAAGATGGCGGGGTGTCGAGCCGCCGCGCCGACAATTCGTCGCTCCGGCGGGTGCGGAAATCGCGACGATTTAATGTATAGACATATCGACCGGGCCGGGTCAGGCCGGTCGCTTCGGCCCACGCCGGTTCATCCATTTCTGGGCGGGCAGCTCGAACCCGTGATAGAGGATCGCCGAGGCCGCCAGGACGATCAGCAGGAACAGGCCCAGCACCGGCAGCGGCACGCCGCCCACATCGCCGACGAACACTATCTTGAAGACCAGGAACAGCAGCGCATGGGCCAGATAGGTCGCATAGCTGATCTCGCCGAACCAGTGGATCACCCGGCCCTTCATCGGGCTGCGGCCCTCGGCGGTAAGGGCAAGCAGCAGCAGCAGGGCGACGAAGGCGAAGGGCAGGGCCAGCGTCTCGGGCACTCCGCCGAACCAGGCGGCCAGGGCCGCCGCCGACAGGATGGCCGCGGTGGCGGCCGGGCGCTTCGGCGCCTCGCGCCAGCGCAGCCACAGCGCCGCGACGATCGTCCCCATGCCGAACTCGAACAGGCAGCGCGGCAGACCGAGATGCGCGATGTCGTCGCCGAGAAGCTGCGCGCCGGTCGCGGCGAACAGCCCGAACAGGCTCGCCAGCAGCAGCGCGAGGACGGCGAGCAGCATCGGGGTGGACGTCCGCCGCCAGTCGGCACCGGCCATCAGCAGCGGAAACAGCAGATAGGCGCCCAGCTCGCAGCTGATCGACCAGGCGGGCACGTTCCAGCCGAGCGGCGCGAAGCCCCAATTCTGCACCAGCAGCAGGTGGAAGGGCAGCATGTCCCAGGCGAAGTCCTGCGGCATGCCGCGCCCGGTCGCGACGCAGACGATCGCGAAGGCGATGGCGACGAGCAGCATCAGCAGGTGGAGCGGATAGATGCGCGACAGCCGCCGCCACAGGAAATGCGGCACCGCGCGCGCGCCATGGCGGCGCAGCATCTCGCCATAGTTGAGCCAGATCACGAAGCCCGACAGGACGAAGAAGAAGTCGACCGCCAGATAGCCCTTCGCGAAGAAGCCGATCACCGCAGGGGGCAGCGATCCGGCGGCGCTGTCGCGGATATGATAGAGGACGACGTACCAGGCCGCGATCCCGCGCGCCGAGGTGAGCGGACGAAGTTCGTGCCGTACCTGCAATGCGCGTTCTCGAACCCCCGTCACCCCAGCGGAGGCTGGGGTCGATGTCCATATTCACCACAGATGGCTCCGTGGGTGAAGCGCGAGTTGCGAGGGCGGGGCGAGCCTAGGCCGCCTCCTTCTCCTCGGCCTCGCTCGCCTGGTGCATCCACATGTCGGCATAGAGCCCGTCGCGCGCCATGAGTTCGGCGTGGGAGCCGCGTTCTACGACCCGTCCGGCTTCGAGCACCAATATCTCGTCGGCGTGGACGATCGTCGACAGGCGATGGGCGATGACGATCGTCGTGCGGCCCTGCTCGACCCCGCGCAGGGTCGCCTGGATATCCGCCTCGGTACGGCTGTCGAGCGCGCTAGTCGCCTCGTCTAGGATCAGGACCGGCGGATTCTTGAGCAGGGTGCGGGCGATCGCCACGCGCTGCTTCTCGCCGCCGGACAGCTTCAGGCCGCGTTCCCCGACCTTGGTGTCGTAGCCCAGCGGCAGCGACAGGATGAAGTCGTGGATCGCCGCGCCCCTCGCCGCCGCCTCGATCTCGGCCTGGGTCGCGCCCTCGCGGCCATAGCCGATATTGTAGCCGATCGTGTCGTTGAACAGCACCGTGTCCTGGGGAACGATGCCGATCGCCTGGCGCAGCGACGCCTGGGTGACCCCGGCGATGTCCTGCCCGTCGATCGTCACCCGCCCGCCGCTGATCTCGTAGAAGCGGTAGAGAATGCGGGCGAGGGTCGACTTGCCGGCACCCGAATGGCCGACGACCGCGAGCGTGCCGCCCGGACGGATCGCGAAGTCGATGCCCTTCAATATCTGGCGATCGGGATCATAGCCGAAATGGACGTCCTCGAAACGGACCAGCCCGCCCGTCACGACGATCGGTACCGCATCGGGTGCGTCGACCACCTCGGCCGGGGTGTCGATCAGCCGGAACATCGCCTCCATGTCGATCAGCCCCTGGCGGATCTCGCGATAGACCATGCCGAGCAGGTCGAGCGGCCGGAACAGCTGCATCAGGATCGTGTTCACGAACACCACGTCGCCGGGCGAGAACCAGCCCTTGCTCCAGCCATAGACGCTGTACCCCATCGCGCCGGCCATCATGATGTTGGTGATCAGCGCCTGCCCGACGTTGAGCAGGGCGAGCGAGCTCTCGTTCTTGGTCGCCGCGCGGGCATAGGCGGCGACGGCCTTGCCGTAATTGTCGGTCTCACGCTGCTCGGCGCTGAAATATTTGACGGTCTCGTAGTTGAGCAGCGAGTCCACCGCGCGCGCCGAGGCGCGGGTGTCGTGCTCGACCATCTCGCGCCGCATCTTGGCGCGCCATTCGGTGATCTTCTGGGTGAACAGGATATAGGCGGCGATCGCGGCCAGCGTCGCGGCGACCAGGCCGGCGCCGAACTTCACGAAGAAGATCACGCAGACCGCGGTCAGCTCGAAGATCGTCGGGCCGATGTTGAACAGCATGAAGTAGAGCATCGTGTCGATGCTCTTGGTGCCGCGTTCGACGATCTTGGTCAGCGCCCCGGTGCGCCGTTCGAGATGGTAGCGCAGCGACAGCCGGTGAAGCTGCGCGAACACCTCGATCGACAGGCGGCGGGCGGCGTCCTGGCCGACCAGCTCGAAGATCGCGTTGCGCATATTGTCGAACAGCACGCCGCCGAAGCGGGCGCCGGCATAGGCCGCGACCAGCGCCAGCGCGATCATCACCCCCGGCTCGAAGCCGGGCGCCATCCGGTCGATCGCCGCCTTGTAGGCGAAGGGCATGAGCAGCACCGCCACCTTCGCGGCGAGCACCAGGAGGAGGGCGATCACGACCCGGGCGCGCAGCGAGGGCGCGTCCTTCGGCCAGAGATAGGGCAGGAAGCGGCGGAGGGTGGCCCAGCCCTGTTCGGGGCGGCCGGCGGAGGAAGCGTGGTCAGGTGGCATCGGGGGCGAAGATAGGGATGCTCGGGGTCCAGCGGAAGACCGAGACTGCGATGCCGCCGGCGCGGCCCCCTGGATGTCGCCAGACGCCACGGGCATGGTCCCATACCCGCGCGATCATTGAAGATTCCGGCATCGCTGGTACAGCGCGTGCTCCAGATCGCCTTGCCTGCACAGGAATGACCCCGCCATGAAAGACACGCTTCGTCGAGCGGCGCTCGATTATCATCGATTCCCGCAGCCCGGTAAAATGCGCATCGAACCCACGAAGCGCATGGTCAACCAGCGCGATCTGGCGCTCGCCTATTCGCCCGGCGTGGCGGCGCCGTGCGAGGAGATCGCGGCCGATCCGGACAAGGCGCTCGACTATACCGCGCGCGGCAACCTGGTGGCGGTGATCTCGAACGGCACCGCGGTGCTCGGCCTGGGCGCGATCGGGGCGCTGGCGTCGAAGCCGGTGATGGAGGGCAAGGCGGTCCTGTTCAAGAAGTTCGCCGGCATCGACGTGTTCGACATCGAGATCGACACGACCGACCCCGAGAAGTTCATCGAGACGGTGGCGCTGCTCGAGCCGACCTTCGGCGGCATCAACCTGGAGGACATCAGGGCGCCGGAATGCTTCGCGATCGAAGCGGCGCTCAGGGACCGGATGAACATCCCGGTCTTCCACGACGACCAGCACGGCACCGCGATCGTGGTGGCCGCCGCAGTCCGCAACGCGCTCGTGCTGCAGAATATCAGCCTGTCGGACGCGAAGCTGGTCACGTCGGGTGCCGGCGCCGCGGCGCTGGCCTGCGTCGACCTGCTCGTCTCGATGGGCCTGCCGGCCGGCAACGTCACGCTGACCGACAAGGACGGGGTGGTCCATGCCGGGCGGGAAGGCATGGCGCCCAACATGGCGCGCTACGCCCGCGCGACCGATGCCAGGACGCTGCCGGAGGTGCTGCCCGGTGCGAACGTCTTCCTGGGCCTGTCGGCGCCCGGCGTGCTCAAGCCCGAATGGCTGCCGCTGCTGTCGGACCGGCCGCTGATCTTCGCGCTGGCCAACCCGGAGCCCGAGATATTGCCCGAGATCGCCCGTGCCGCGCGACCGGATGCGATCGTGGCGACGGGGCGGTCCGACTATCCGAACCAGGTCAACAACGTCCTGTGCTTCCCCTATATCTTCCGCGGTGCGCTGGACGTCGGGGCGACGACGATCAACGAAGCCATGAAGGTGGCGGCGGCGGAAGCCATCGCCGCCCTGGCCCGCCTGCCGGCGCATGAGAGCGTGGCGCAAGCCTATGGCGGCAGCAAGCTCGGCTTCGGGCCCGACTATATCATCCCGACGCCGTTCGATCCGCGGCTGATCGCCGAGATCGCGCCGGCGGTGGCGCAGGCGGCGATCGACTCGGGCGTCGCGCGGCGGCCGATCGACGTCGACGCCTATCGCCGCACCCTCGCCCAGCAAAATGCTCGTTCGGGCCAGCTGATGATGCCGGTGTTCGAGGCTGCGCGCGGCGCGCGCGCCCGGATCGCCTATGGCGAAGGCGAGGACGAGCGGGTCCTGCGCGCCGTCCAGGACGCACTCGACGACGGCATAGTCCGGCCGACCATCATCGCACGCCGCCGCATCCTCGCGGAGAAGATGCCGAGCCTCGGGCTGCGTTTCGAGCTCGACCGCGACGTCGACGTCGTCGATCCTGAAACCGATCACGCCATCCTCGGTCCGCTGGCCGAGGCCTATCGCGCCGTCGCCGGGCGGCGCGGCGTGCCCTCCGCCGAGATCGTCCGCCATGTCTATCGCCGGCCGACCGTCACCGCCGCGATGCTGCTGCAGACCGGCCATGTCGAAGCGGCGCTGGTCGGCGGCAATTCGGAATATTGGGGCCAGGTCGAGCATGTGCTGCGCACGATCGACCGGGCGGAGGCGGCCCAGCGCGTCTATGCGCTGTCGGGTCTGATCCTCGATGCCGGCGCGCTGTTCATCACCGACACGCATATGGTGCCCGATCCGACCCCCGACCAGATTGCGGAGATGACCGTGCTGGCCGAACGCGCCGTCCGCCAGTTCGGCCTCGATCCCCGCGTGGCGCTGCTGTCGCATTCCAACTTCGGCGCGTCGCACAGTCCCAGCGCGCGCAAGATGCGCGAGGCGCTCAAGATCGTCCGCCGGATCGCCCCCGACCTGTGCGTCGACGGCGAGATGCATGCCGATGCCGCGCTGTCGCAGCCGCTGCGCGAGCGGCTGGTCCCGGACACGCGGTTCGAGGGATCGGCCAATCTGCTGGTGATGCCCAACCTCGATGCCGCAAACATCACGCTGAGCGCGTTGGGGGCGTCGTCGAGTTCGCCGACGGTCGGGCCGATGCTGATGGGGCTGAACCAGCCCATCCACGTCCTGACCCCGGGAGTCACCTCACGCGGGATATTGAACCTGACCGCGATCGCGGCGGCGGAGGTGGTCCGGCGGCGCTGATCGGCGGTCGTGGAGCAATCGGATCCGGATGGACGATCCCGGACATTCCATGGGGCCACCCGAGAGCTATTTCAGAGCCGTCGCATCGTCCTGTGCGTTCGCGCCAACGAGGCCGGACAGCGGCCTTCCTTCGAGGAAGGCGCGGATATTGTCGACGACATGCCCGAGCATCGCGAGACGGGCGTCCTGTGTGGCCGAACCGATATGCGGGGTGAGGAGGAGATTGGGCGCCGACAGCAGCGCCGGCGCGATCGCGGGTTCATTGCGGAAGACGTCGAGCGCCGCGCCGCCCAGCCGGCCTTCATGCAGGGCGGCGGCCAGCGCATCCTCGTCGACCACGCTGCCGCGCGCGATGTTGACGAGCAGGCCGTCGGGGCCGAGCGCATCGAGGAAGGCGCGGTCCACCAACGAATGGGTCGCGGCGCCGCCGGGCAGGGCGATCGTCACGATATCGGCCCAGCGGGCGAGGGCCAGCGCATCGGCCTCGTGGCTCGCGGCCGATCCGGCGATCGGGCGGCGGCTGAAATAGGCGACCTGCATCCCGACCGCGTCGGCACGGTGCGCGATCGCCTGCCCGATCCGGCCGAAGCCGAGGATGCCGAGCTTGCGCCCCTGGGTCGATCGGCCGAGGGGCAGGGGGCCCTCGAGCCAGCCGCCCGCTCGCACGAAGGCGTCCGCCCCGCCATTGCCGCGGAGCAGGGTCAGCATCTGCCACAAGGCGAGATCGGCGACGTCGTGGGTCAGCACGTCGCCCGACGCGGTCACGGCGATCCCGCCCGCGCGCACCGCAGCGAAGTCGATGAGATCGATGCCCGCCCCGAAATTGGCGATCAACTTCAGCTTCGGCAGGCGCGCCAGCAGGTCGGCCGACGCCCCGCACATGGCATGGGTGATCAGGCATTCGACCGAGCCGCCATGTTCCGCGAGCCAGCCGTCGGGATCGTCGAGCCGGTCGAGCATCGGTACCGGATGATCCAGCATGTCGACGGGCTGGCGGGGGGCGGCGAGCGGAGAGGTCTGCAGGATCGTCATTCGAAGCCTCCATCGGTGCCGATGGACCGGCCCGTGATGAGCCGCCCGCATGGCTGGCGAGCGACGCGACCATATGGGCGATATCTTCGGGTTGCACCATGCGTCCCGTCGCGTGGTGGGTCGGGAACCGCGCGGTCAGGTCGGTGTCGAGCATCTGGCGGCAGTCACGGGGATCCGCGCCGCGACCGGCCGCCGATCGCCGCCCGTTCATCGACCGAGGTTGGCGCTTCGCATGATTTCAAGGAACATTGGCGCGTCTGAAACTTTAACAGGCCCAGGAAGCGCGCACGACCGGCGGAGCCGACGGCGTGTGGTCGAGGGGGTAGCGTGTTCATACGGCCACTGATTCTGCTGTGCGGCGCAAGCTTCGGCCTTGCGGTGCCGGCACTGGCGCAGCTGTCGCCCGACGATACGGCGCTCGAGGACCCGGCCTTCGAGAAGAGCCTGCCGCCGCTCGACGCCACGATCCCGCTATCGTCGGAGCCGCCATCGTCGGAGGCGCCCGTCGACGCGTCCGCGGCGCCTGCTGCCGACCCGGAGCTGGCCGCGCCCTTGCCGCCGATCGCCACCTTCGACGCAGCCCCCCCACCCGAAATCGAGGTGGCCGACGAGAAGGCGGCGGAGATCCGGTACAAGCTGGTGGTCCGGGGATTGAAGCCGGTCGGCCTGGAGGACGTCTTTCGCGATCTTTCCGCCCTGCTCCAGGACGGACGCGACGCCGCGAACGCCGCGCAGGTGTCTGCCCGTGCCGACGAGGACGTGAAGCTGGCCGAGCGGCTGTTGCGGTCGGAAGGCTATTATGACGGCATCGCGGCTGCCACAATCGACACGCTGCCCAACGCGACCAACAGCCTGACGGTGACGCTGACCGCCACCCCCGGGCCGCGATACATGTTCGGCGATATCGCGATCACCGACGCGCCGCCCGAGCCGACCCGGTTCGCGCGCGAGGCGCTCGATCTCAAGACCGGCGAGCCGATCGTTGCTGCCGACGTCCAGAGCGCCGAGGCCAATATCGCGCTGCGCCTGCCGGAGCGCGGCTACCCGTTCGCCAGCGTCGGCCAGCGCGACATCCTGCTCGACGACCGCGATCACACAGGCGACTACAGCCTGCCGCTCGATGCCGGACCGAAAGCCCGTTTCGGTGCGATCCGGACCGACGGCGACCCGGTGTTCACGCCCGGGCATCTGAACGTGATCAGCCGATTCGATCCCGGCGAGCTCTATGACAGCCGGCAGGTCGACGACCTTCGCCAGGCCCTGATCGCGACCAGCCTGCTGTCCACCAACGCGATCGAGCCGGTGAAGACCGGGCGGGTGGGCGAGGACGGCACCGAGGTGGTCGACATTCTCGTCCACCAGACGCGCGGCCCCGCGCGCCAGCTGGCCGGGAGCGCGGGCTATGGCACCGGCGAGGGCATCAAGCTGACCGGATCATGGACGCACCGCAACCTCTTTCCGCCGGAGGGGGCGCTGACGGTCGAAGCGGTCGCGGGCACCCTGCAGCAGAGCGTGGGCACGACGTTTCGCCGGTCCAACGCCGGGCAGCGCGATCGCAGCTTCGCGCTTGGCGCCTCGGTCGCGCGGCAGGATTTCGACGCCTATAATGCGCAGACGATCACCCTGTCGGGCAGCCTGTCGCGGCAGAGCACGCCGATCTTCCAGAAGCGCTGGACGTGGAGCGTCGGAGGCGAGCTGATCGCGACCCGCGAGACCCCGTTCGAAACCGCGATGCTCGATCGCGACAAGAGCACCTATCTGATCGCGGCGGTCCCCCTCCAGATCGGCTATGATCGTTCAAACAGCCTGCTCGATCCGACCAGGGGCTTCCGGATCAGCGGTCGGCTGAGCCCCGAGGCGCAGAAACGCACCGGTGGCGGCGGGTTCGACGGTTATGCCCGGCTCCTTGCCGAAGGCAGCGCCTATTATCCGATCGGTGAGGCGATCGTGCTGGCGGGGCGTGCGCGGGTGGGGTCGATCGTCGGCGCGGCGCGCGACGATATCGCGCCGTCCCGGCGCTATTATGCCGGCGGCGGCGGTTCGGTGCGGGGCTTCGGCTATCAGCAGCTCGGCCCCAAGGACGTAAACGACGATCCCATCGGCGGCCGGTCGCTGACCGAGTTCGCGATCGAGGCACGCTACCGCTTCGGCGACTATGGCATCGTTCCGTTCTTCGACGCGGGCCGGGTTGGCGAAAGCTCGACGCCATCGATCAGCAACATGCGCTACGGGGCCGGCATCGGCGTCCGCTACTATACCAATTTCGGGCCGTTCCGCATCGATCTCGCCACCCCGATCAACCGCCAGCCGGGCGAATCCAAGGTCGCACTCTACATTTCGATCGGGCAGGCCTTCTGATGGCCGACGAACGCCCCGTCACGCCTGCGCGGCCGCTCTGGCTGTCGATCGCCAAATGGGCCGGGGTCGCAATCGGCGGCCTGTTGCTGCTGCTGGCGATCATCGTCCTGGGGCTGGACACCAGCCCGGGGCGCCGCTTCCTGGCCGATCGCATCGCCGGTTTCGAGACCGAAACCGGGATGCGGGTCGGGATCGGACGGATCGAGGGTTCGATCTATGGCCGCATGAAGATCGAAGGTCTCGAATTGCGCGATCCCCGCGGCGTCTTCCTGCGCGCGGGAGAGGTGACCCTCGACTGGCGCCCGCTCGCCTATCTGACCGGCAGCAAGGTCGATAT
This sequence comes from Sphingomonas sp. Root720, assembly GCF_001428605.1. Lineage (GTDB taxonomy): Bacteria > Pseudomonadota > Alphaproteobacteria > Sphingomonadales > Sphingomonadaceae > Rhizorhabdus. Next base: position 109,395 of record NZ_LMID01000010.1, on the reverse strand, counting down.
CCGGGAACTTGCGTCGCCCGAGATCCAGCTATTGCGGAGTCCGGCGTTCCGCCCGACCCTGGCCGATCCCGACGCGCCCCTTCTGCCCGATATCGACATCGCGGTCGGCCGGGTGGCGATCGACCGGCTCGTCATCGAGCCTCCGGTCACGGGCCGCCGGCACATCGTGCGGATCGCCGGATCGGCCGACATCGCCGACGGGCGGGCCCGGCTCGATCTCGACGCGCGGGCGCTGGTGGCGCGCGACGTTGCGGGTGGGGACATGCTTCGGGTCAGGCTCGATGCCGTACCCGCCTCCAACCGTTTGCTGGTGGATGCAAGGTTGGCCGCGCCGAAGGGCGGGCTGGTCGACAGCTATTCCGGGCTCGGCAAACCGCTGTCGATGGAGCTGACCGGGCGGGGTGACTGGGCGAACTGGACGGGCAAGGCGACCGCGCGGGCTGGCGACGCAAGCCTCGCCGATCTCGCGATAACGGCGGGCAACGGACGCTTCACAGTCAAGGGCGACACGATACCCGCTGCGGTCCTGAGCGGTCCCGCCGCGCGGCTCACCGCGCCGAAGCTCGCAATCGACCTGGCCGCTACGCTGGCCGAGCGAAAGGTCGACCTGCGCCTTGCCGCGCGGTCGGACGCCGCGGCCGTCGACGCGATCGGTCTCGTCGATCTGGGGCGAAATCGCTTCGGCGGCCTGCGCGTCGACGCGCGGCTGATCGCGCCCGGCGCGATCGCCGACAATGTCCGGGGCCGCGACGTGCGGCTGTCGGCCACGCTGGACGGTCCCTTCGGCACGCCCACGATCGACTATAGATTGTCGGCGGACGCCATCGGTTTCGGATCGATGGGGGTCGAGGGGCTGAAGGCCACCGGCCGCGCGGTGATCGACGCGAACCATATCGCGATCCCGGTCCATGCCACGGCGCGGGCGGTCACCGGGCTGAACGTGGCGGCGGGCGGGCTGCTGACGAATCTCGCGATCGACGGCGACCTCAAATGGTCGAACGGCCGGTTGCTGTCCGACAATCTCAAACTTAAATCGTCGCAGATCGATGCGACCGCGATCGTCCTCGCCGACATCGCGAAGGGCCGGTATACCGGCGCGATCAAGGGCAGGGTCAACGATTACCGGATCGACGGCCTCGGCCGGATCAGCCTGACCACCGATGCGAAGCTGGTGCCGGGCCCGAAGGGTGGCTTCGGCGTGAGCGGCGTGTTCCGGATCGTCACGCGCAGCCTCGACAACGCCACGCTGCGCGATACGCTGGGCGGCAATGCCGTGACCACCGCGCGCTTCGGCTTCGACGAGAACGGTGTCGCGACGCTGACCGGCCTCACCTTGACCGCACCCGATTTCCGCATCGTCGGCGGGCGCGGCAGCTACAGCGTCGACACCGGCCGGATCGCCTTCGCCGCCCGCGCGACGTCGAAAGCCTATGGGCCCTTGTCGGTCACCGCATCGGGAACGCTCGAACGCCCGCTGGTGCGGCTGCGCGCCGATCGTCCTGGAATGGGCATCGGGTTGCGCGCGGTCGAGGCCGAGCTGCGCGGTGTGCCGACCGGCTATGCGGTGCGGGCGAAGGGCCAGTCGGCTTACGGCCCCGTCAGTGCCGATGTCATCATCCGCAGCGGTCGCGGGCCGCTGGCGGTGGACGTCCGCAAGGCGACCCTTGCCGGCATCGATGTCTCGGGCTCGATCGTCCAGACGCCCGGCGGCCCGTTCGCCGGAACGCTGGCGCTCGCCGGTTCGGGGCTGAACGGCAATGTCCGGCTTGCCGCCGCCGGTGCGAACCAGCAAGCCGATATCGACCTGACCGCCAAGGCCGCGCGCATCCCCGGAGACATTCCGATCAGCATCGGCGCTGGCACGGTGAAGGCGCGCGTGATTCTCTATCCGAAAGGACCCGCGGTGACCGGTCGCTTCGCGCTGGCGGATGTTCGGCAGGGCGAAACCACGATCGGCCGCGCCCAGGGCCGGGTCGATTATCGCGACGGCAGCGGCACCGTCGCACTGGTCGCCAACGGACGCAGCGGCGTGCCGTTCGACGTCGCCATGCAGGCGGCGATCGCGCCGACCCGGATCGTCGCCAATATCAAGGGCCATGCCAACGGCGTCGCCTTCCGGCTGGCCGCGCCGGCGACGGTCAGCCGGGTCGGCGCCGACTGGCGCCTGGACCCGGCGACCATCGTCGTCCCGCAGGGGCAGGTAGAGCTGAGCGGCAGCTATGGCGCGTCGACCAGCCTGCGCGCGAAGCTCGCCAATATGGACGTCTCGATCGTCCAGGCGGTCGTGCCGGGGCTCGGCCTCGGCGGCCGCGCCACGGGGACGATCGATTATATGGCGGCCCCGGATGCCACCATTCCCACGCTGCGCGCGCGGCTCGACATCGCGAAGTTCACCCGAACGGCGGCCTATGTCGTGTCCGCCCCCGTCGATATCGCGATGCTCGCCACGCTCGATCCTTCGGGCGGGGACATCCGCGCGCTGGTCCGGCGCGGCGGCGCCATCGTCGGCCGGATGCAGGCGCGGCTCGCGCCGCTGGGCGGTGGCGCGACGCTGACCGAGCGCCTGTTCGCGGCCCCGCTGTCAGGGGGCATCCGCTATAACGGCCCCGCCGACGTGTTGTGGACCCTGACCGGGATTGCGGGCCAGCAGGTCAGCGGTTCGATAGCGCTGGCCGCCGATTTCGGCGGGCGGCTCGACCAGCCGACCGTCACCGGCGTCGTCCGGGCGAGCGCGTTGCGCTACGAGAACGATGCCTACGGCACCGTGATCTCGGGCATTGCTCTCGACGGCCGTTTCACCAGCTCACGCCTGGAGATCGTCTCGCTGAAGGGGAAGGCGGGCAGCGGCACGCTAAGCGCCAGCGGTACGATCGGCCTCGATGCCGCCAGCGGTTTCCCGATCAACCTCAAGGCCGAACTTCATCGCGCGCAGCTCGCGCGCAGCGATGCGCTCGGCGCGACCGTTTCGGGCACGATCGCGGTCACCAACAGCAAGGCCGCCGGCGCGCTCATCAAGGGCGACCTGACCATCCCCGAGGCCCGCTACCAGATCATCCGCCAAGGCGCCGCCGAGGTAGCCGAACTGACCGGCGTGCGCCGTCGCAAGGATGTGACAGATCCCGGCGCGGCCAAGCCCGAACCGAGCGCCCTTCCCAGCAACTGGAAGCTCGATATCCGGGTGCGGGCGGACAACAAGATCTTCGTCAGCGGCATGGGCCTGGAGGCCGAATGGGCGACCGACCTAAGGGTCGGCGGTACCGCCAGCGATCCCCGCGTGACCGGCAAGCTTTCCGTCGTGCGCGGTACCTACAGCTTCGCCGGCCGTCGTTTCGAACTGGCCCAAGACGGTGAGGTCCGCTTCGAAGGCGGTCCCGTGAACGATCCGCAACTCGACCTGTCGGCCGACACGACGGTCGAGGGAGTGACGGCGACGATCAATATCGGCGGCCATGCGCTCAATCCGCAGGTGTCGTTCACCTCGACTCCCAACCTGCCGCAGGACGAGGTGCTGTCGCGGCTGTTGTTCGGGTCGTCGCTGACCAATTTGTCGCCGACCCAGGCGATCCAGCTCGCCGCCGCGCTCAATTCGCTGCGCGGGTCGGGCGGCGGCCTCAATCCGCTCGGCAAGCTTCGCTCGGCCTCGGGCATCGATCGCCTGCGCGTGCTCGGCGCCGACAAGACGGCGGGCCGCGGCACGGCGCTGGCCGCCGGGCAGTACATCTCCAACGACGTCTATGTGGAGGTGATCACCGATGCGCGGGGCTTCACCGCCACCCAGCTGGAGGTCGCACTGTCGAAGACCCTCTCGATCCTGAGCTCGACCGGATCCTTCGGCGGCTCGAACGTCAGTTTGCGCTACTCGAAGGATTATTGACCGCCGGTTCCTGGGGCCTGGTGCCGAATATCCCACAATTGCAGCGCTTCGTCTCGTTCTCCTGTCGGGCCGTAAGTTCGGCGCTTCCCTTCGGCCCGGCAATATCCCTTAATATCCGTGCCGGCCTCAAGCGCTGGCGGGCGTCGCTTGGGACGAATGGGGGCCAGTTTCGATGGCTGTGCCGATGGTCGACTGGCGATCGTGAAAGCCAGCGAAACGCGTGGCGATCGCCGGTATCGGGCGTTCATAAGCTATAGTCACAGCGACGAGGCCTTCGTTCGGCGGTTGCATCGCTGGCTCGAGGCGTATCGCATTCCGCGCCGCCTCGTCGGGCGGACGACCCCTCTGGGCCAAGTTCCGGGCCATCTGGCCCCGATCTTTCGCGATCGGCAGGAATTGCCCGCCGCCTCCAGCCTCAATGCGGCGGTCGAGGATGCATTGGCGCGATCGGATGCGCTGCTCGTGCTTTGTTCGCCGGCCGCCCGCGCGTCCTTATGGGTCAACGCCGAGATCAGGCTGTTCCGGCGTCTTCATCCCGATCGTCCGATCATCGCCGCCCTGCTCACGGGCGAGCCGGGGCAGGTCTTTCCGGAGGCGTTGCTCGAAGCTGATGCCGCCGGGCTCGTCGACGAGCCGGTGGCCGCCGATTTCCGCAAGAATCATGATGGCGCCAAACTCGCGCGCCTGAAGATCGTCGGCGGACTGACCGGTCTCGCGCTAGACGAACTGATCCAGCGCGAAGCGCAACGGCAGTTGCGACGTGTGATCACCGTCACGGTTGCCGCGCTGGCTTTCGCCCTAATCATGGCGATGCTGCTCGTCTACGCGATCGTCGCGCGGAGCGAGGCCGAACATCAGCGCCGGCAGGCGGAGGGCCTGATCGAATTTATGCTCACCGACCTGAGGACCAGATTGCAAGGGGTAGGAAGGCTCGAAATCCTTCAGTCGGTGAACACCCGCGCGCTCTCCTATTATGGCGATCAATCCGACCTGAGCCGGTTGCCGGCGGAGTCACTCGAACGCCGCGCGCGGGTGCTGCACGCGATGGGGGAGGACGATCACAGGCGCGGCGACCATGCCGCGGCCCTCGCAACCTTCCGCGAGGCCCATAGGGTGACCGCGGCCTTGCTGGCGGCGAAGCCCGACGATCCCGTTCGCATCTTCGCGCATGCCCAGAGCGAGTTCTGGCTGGGCTATGTGGACTTCCTGCGCTTCCGCTACGCGCAGGCGCTGCCGAGGTTCGTGGCCTATCGGGATCTCGCCCGCCAGTTGGTCAGGATCAGCCCCGCCAATCTGAAATATCATCGCGAGCTCGGCTATGCCGAAGGCAATATCTGCACGATCGCCGTCGCGCGCAAAGGCCCGCGCGACAGCCTCGAGGCTTGCGCGGCGGCGCTATCGACGATCGAGCATATCGTCCGGGCTACGCCGGAGGATCCCGGCCTGCGCAGCGATCTCGCCAACCGTCATGCCTGGATGGCCGACGCCTTGCGCCTCATGGGCCGCGACGAGGAGGCCATGGTTCATCGCGACAGGCAGCGCGCGATCATCGACGGTCTTCTCGCCGGCGATCCCAGGAACGCCAGCTATCGCCAGGACTGGATATTGTCGCGCTATTCGACCTCCGAACTGCTCCGCGCGCTCGGCAAGCCGGCCGAGGCGGACGCGATGATCTCCGAGTCCCGGCGGGTGATCGACGGCCTGATCGCCTCGGACCCGCAGAACGAGGACTGGCGCGTCTGGCGCGAGAAACTCAACGAGCCCAGCCACCCCTAGGAGATGCCGATGTGCCGTCCAACCTATATCCAGCAACAACTCGGCCGACTGGCGCCCGTCGGCATCAAGCCGGCTGGGACGATCCGCTTTCATATCCTGCTAGGCGTCGAGGACGGGCGGGTAGCGCTGCGCTTCGAGCAGGAGAGGGCCCGCGAAAAGGACCGGGCCGCTTATGATTATGTCGCGATCGAGGAGGACATGGTGGTCGAGGTCACCCTGCACGGCGATCAGCTCTACTTCTCCAAGGAGATGGACGCGGTGACGACTAAGGAGGAGCTCTCCTTCTTCTACGGGGGCCTCGAATATGACGGCTATGAGGAGAAGCTCGATCGCTACCGCATCGCCCGCTTTGCGGCGCGGCACAACAGCGGCGGCAAATATGACACGACGCACGGCTTCAACGTCAATGTCGACTTCCTGCAGCGTCATGATGAGGCCGGGCCGAAGTGGATCGCGATGACGATCGATCCCGACATCAAGAATCCGCCTCCGATGCGCAAGCAGAGCTGATATGGCGAGCATCGACCGAAGGAGATGACGTGACGCTGTCGAGCCTTGCACTGATCAGACAGGCGGCGCGTGCAGGAGACACGCTCCGCGCGTGGCGCATGTTCGAATCGGCCGGCCTGCTGGGGTCGGCCGAGGATGATGCTCTGAGCCTGCGGGGGCGGCTGCTCAAGGACCGCGCGCTCAAAAGTTCCGGCGAGGAACGGTCCTCGTTCTTCGATCAGGCGGAAGCCGCCTATCTGCGTGCGGCCGGGGACCGTCGCGCGACCTATCCGCTGATCAATGCGGCCACCATCGCCTTTCTCAACGGCAAGCCCGAGCGGGCCCGTGAACTGGCGGGACGGACGATCGCGCTTCTCGACAGTGGCGACCATGAGCCGGAGACCAGCTACTGGCTCGGCGCGACGCGCGCCGAAGCCGAACTGCTGCTCGGTCGGGTCGACGCCGGCAAGGCTGCGCTCGAACGGGCCATCGCCGGGACGCCGGCCGCGTGGGAGGACCATGCGGCGACCTTACGGCAGTTGCGCTTCGTACTGGAGCGCATGGAGCAGGCGACCGACATCCTCGATCATCTGCGCCCACCGGTCAGCCTCCATTTCAGCGGCCTCATCGGTTTGCCGGCCGAGGACGAGGAGATCCGGGCCGCCATCGGCAGCGCTCTCGACACGATCCGGCCCGGTTTCGTCTTCGGTGCCCTCGCGGCGGGCGCCGACATCGTGATCGCCGAGCTGGCCATGGCGCGGGGCGCGCATCTCCATGTCGTCCTCCCGGCGCCGGTCGACCTGTTTCGGGGCGAATCCGTCGCGCGGTTCGGCGCACACTGGGCCGAGCGTTTCGACAGGCTGATCGAGGCCGCCGACGTCGTCGAAACCGTGCCCGACATCGACCGGCTGTCCGACGCCGCCATCATCCTAGGCGAAGAGATTTCAATGGGCCTGGCCCTGCGCCGCGCGCGGACGCTGGCCAGCGAGGCGGTCGCGCTGCGCGTGCGCAGGCCGACCGACGCCGCATCTCCGCCAGAACGCGTCTGGCGCGACCGCGGCCTTGCCCATCACGACATCATGGTGGGGAGGTCCGCGGCGCGGGGCGACCATCGCCTGGTGGAACGAAGCCGGTGCGCGGTCCTGGCGCTGGCTACGTCCTGCTCTTCCGAAATATCCCTGCCGCCGGGGGCCGGCGTGCGGACGGTAGCGGGGCACATGGTCATCTTCGCCGAGCAACTCGCCGACGCGGCGCCGCTTGCCGTGGATATCCTCCGCGCGATGCCGGGCAACCGGGCTGGCCTGGATTATCGGGTCGTGGACCCTGGTGGCGACGGCTTGGCGGAAGCGGCCGACATGGCGATCCTGCTCGCCCGCGCTGCGCCGCCGTCGAGCGTCTTGGCCGCTTGCCCCGGAGCGCTGGCGCTCGAACTGCACGCGCCCGATCTCGCCTTCGAATCGGCTGGAGAGATCGTCACGCCGCTGGGCGATATCCCGATCAGCATGTTCCCGCTGGCGGCGGCCGATCCGACCCGTCAGTAGATCAGCTCGAGCAGCATGCGGGGCGCCAATATGGTGAGCTCCTCTTCGGTGCGACGCACGATGCCCCGCCTGATCAGCGCGGCCAGCGCCCGCGACGCCGTCTCGCGGGTGGTGTTGGCGCTGAGCGCGAGCGCGGTTACTACCGGCGGCGGCGCGATGCGATGGCCGTCGCCGGCGAGCTGCACCAGCCGGGCATGCACCCGCCCCGCGGCGCTGTAGGTGGTGCGCGCCACCATCCGGTCCAGCGCCATGTCGAGCTGGCGCGCGAGCAGGATCGCCATGGCCGATCCGATCTGGGCATGATCGGCGGCGAGTGCGGCGAGCGACGTCGCGTCCGCGCGCAGCAGATGGGAATCGGTCTGGGCGATGATTTCGGCGCGGTGGGTCGTCGGCTGGGGATAGGCGCCGAACAGTTCGCCCGGGCCATGTTGCGCCAGTTGCTGGCGCTGCCCGTCGACGCCGAAGATGTGGATCCGGATCGAGCCGTCGACCACGACCCAGCAATGCGCCGAGCGGTCGCCTTGCCTGGCGATCACCTGCTTGGGCGCTACATGCTGATGGACGAGCGTGGCGTCGAGCAGCCGCGCGGTTTCTTCATCACAGCGGAAGATGGCCCGGACCGCGACAATTCGCTCATCGACTTCCAACGGCAATGTCCCCTGCATCGATGGGCGCCATCGGTGCGTCGACCGGCATAGCCCAGTTTCGTGGCGGCGATAATCTCGGCCGACCGTCGTTCGGCGCAGATAGGCTTCGAGATGGCGCTGCCCGGCGCGGTGTTCAGCCCGCACCGGGCAGCTGGGTCGGTCAGGCCATCGCGGGAGCGAGCGCCTTCGGCTTGCTTCTCGTCCGGCTGCGGGTCGCGCCGACCGAGATCATCGGCGCCTGGTCGGCGTCGCCGTCCTCGGTCGAAACCATGTAATCGTCCCAGCCTGTCTCGCTGGTCGTCGTTCCCACGCGATAATAGATCGTCCCGGCCGGTGCGAGCCGGGCCCAAACCTCTTCGGGCATGTCCCATTCGTCGGAGGTCAGCAGGCCGCTGTCCTGCCAGGTCGCGTAAAAATTGTCGTCGGTGCGACCGCTGTCGTCCGCGAACAGCGCGCTGTCGGTCGCCACCTCGACGATGGCATAGGCCGCGCCCGCGCGATCGATGGTGAAGCTGGGCGCCGGATCGTCGGCGGCCATGCTGCCCGGTCCGCTGATCGCCGGAGAGCCACCCGTCACCGCGCCATCGGCGGGCTGTTCCTGCTCGCCCGACATGACGTCGCCGCTGAGCGAGATCGACGGTGCCAGGTCATATTGCTGGTCGGGCGTGGACACCATGTAATTGCCCCAGCCCGTCGAGGCTTCGGTCGAACCGATCCGGTAATAGAGCGTGTCGGCGGCCTTCAACCGGTCCCAAACCGCTTCCGGCAGGCTGTATTCGGTGCCGCTATGGTGTTCGGAATCGCTCCATGACCCGTAGAAATTGTCGTCGGTCCGTTCGCCGTCGCCGACATTGCCAGTGTCGAACAGGTTCGCTTCGCTGGTGATCTCGAAGATGAAATAGGGATTGGGACCCGTGTTGACGCTGAAGGTGGGCGGCGCATCCGACCTGTCCATCCGATCGGGGCCGGTCACCCACAGCGACGATGATACGGGCTCGTTTGTCGCGTCGGTCGAGAGGGTGAAAGGCGCCTGGGCCTCGAACACCGGATCGGATGCCCCCGTCGTGAAGTAATTGGGCGACTGGGTCGACGGCATCTGATCGAGGATGGCCTTGTGGAAGGCGCGATAATCGCCGGAGAAGGCGCCATCGTCCCACACCCTGAGCAGGGTTTCGGTGAAGAGGCCGTTGCCGTCGCCGTCGGCCGACAGCTGATTGTCCTGGCAACCGGATATCAGGATCACCGATGCCTGGATGTCGTCGTCTATGTCGCGGCCGATCAGCCGCTGCAGCGTGCCGTAGAGGCCGCCATTCTTCTCGATGCTGCGGCGCCGGGCGGAAGGATCCAGCCAGCGGAAGGTCACCTCTCCGGGCGCTGCCGGCGGGATGCGCTGCGGATCGGCGGGAAGCGCCACCGGCGGGGTGGGGCGCGCGATGCCGACGGCCGGCGGCGGCGTCCCGCGATCGCGGGTCAGGAGCGGGCGCGTCGCCGGCCTGGCCTTTACCGATGTCGGAGTGAACATATCCCGCAGCTGCGGCGAATTGGCGAGCTTGCGCTCCTTGATGAGCTTGGCGACGGTGCCGCTGTGGCAGCTGTCGGACAGCATCAGGATCCGCACGCCAGCCTCGAACTGCGACCATAGCTGGCTGAGCTCGTCGTCGAGCAGCATCCGGTCGTAGAGGCACCAGGTCTCGTCGAGCGCGTCCGCCTCGTCGCCGTCCGCGTCGTCCACCTGACTGCCATGACCCGAATAGGTCAGGAACAGCATGTCACCCGATCGCAAGGTGCAGGCCGCATCGGAGATCGCAGCGATGACCGCATCGGCGGTCGCCTCGTCCTCGACCAGCCGCCGGGTCTGGAAGCCCCGGTTCGTGGCCAGGCTCTGCATGGCGTCGGCGTCGTTTATGCAGCCGGCCAGGACGGTCTGCTCGCCATATGCTGCGACATCGAGGTTGTTGAGCCCGATGTGGATAGACATCCCCATAGCCATCGTCATTCTCCTCAAGAAAGCCGGGATATTCCGGCGGTTACGCAATTCTCTCCCAGGTAAGGCTGACGACGTTGCCGTCGTCGGCCAGACTCCATTCGAGCCAGCCGGTCGTGGATGTGGTGCCGTCGTCGAAGCTCTTGGTGACGGCGAACTCGACGATCGGGCTGACCAGGTAGCGAGTCAGCGGCAGCACGAAGCCGAGCGAGCAAACGGGCTGGTTCTCGTCGAGCGGGAGCTGCTGGCTACCCTCGATGTCGCGGATGCGGACCTCGGCGGTCAGCGCGGCAAGCGCGTGGTTGGCGTAGTTGACCAGGTTCACGAAGGTGACGTTGGTGTGGACGTCCTCGATGAAGCTGCGGATTTCGGTCAGCGTCGCGGTGCCGTCGGCCGGCGCGCAGACGACGGTCAGTTCGCCTGCGGGCGGCTCCGCGGCGATATCGATCGAAGCGCCCGGCTCGATGCGGCGGTCGACGGCGATCCTCACCGGCTCGCCGTCGGCCGGCTCAGCCACGATCTCGCTGATGTCGACGGGGCGCTCGATCGGATTGCGGAGGCGGATCACGCCGTCGCCCCGCTCGACGACGACCGGGCCGCCCGGCATCGGCCCGATGATGCGGGCGAGGTCGATGCCGAGGTCGCAATCGATCTTCGTGCCGTCGGGCAGGGCGAACCCCACCGCGCCGGTGAGGCCGCTGGTCTCGAGCATCGACAGCAGCAGCGGGGTCGTGTCGAGCGGGCATTCGGCGGTGACCTGTATGCACGCACCCAGCTTGACGGCGTTGACGGTCAGTCCCGGCAGGGTCGGCACCGTCCAGCGGAAGTCGATCTGTGCCTCGATATCGTTGAGCGACAGCAGCAGCGGCGCGCTGGCCAGCCCGCGCAGGTCCTGCCGGATCGCCAGCGTGCGGGCCGGGTCGATGTCGGGAACGAGCGAGGCCAGCATCGCGGTACGGTTTTTCGAGGCATCGTCGGGATCGACGCTGGAATAGAGGAAGATGGCGGGCCGATAGGCGCGCTCGGCTGGCGACTCCTGGTCGAACCGGCCGATCGACCAGCGCGCCGGGACGACGAGGAAACGGCCGGGCTGCTGCAGCGAGCGCCAGACGCTGGCGGCAGCATCGCTCAGGTCGTCGATGCGCTCGAACTGGCGATAGACCGTCTGGCCGAGGCGGAAGGCATCCTGACAGCCGATCACCGTGAACGCGCCGTCCTTCTCCTCACGGTAGAAGGCGCCGAAATTATCGCAGGGGAAGGCAGCCGGCAGCAATTGCGCGCGGGCGATGCCCTGCACCCCATATTTGTGCTTACGTAGCAGCTCGGTGACCGTCGCGGCCTGGAGCAGGTTCGGCTTCACCGCCAGCGTCGCGACCGCTCCGATCGCTGGACGCGGGGTTAAGGCCGCTCTGGTGCGTGGAACATCGGCTTCCCGCGTCAGCTTCACCGACGCAGCGCCATCGGACCAGGCCAGCATCTCGGTATCGAGATAGCCGACGTCCAGTGACCGCGTGCGCGGGCCGGTGGCCAGCGCGACCAGTGCGGCCTTGCGATCGAACAGAAGTTGCAGATTGCCCTCGGTGATCGGCACATAGCCGCGAAAGCTGTAGGCGACCGACAGCTCGGGCGGGCGGTTCTGGAACCCGGAAAAGGCCAGGCTGCCATAAGCGAGCCGCACCCAGTCGTCGATCAGCCCGATCTCGGCATGGACCGCCTCGCCCTCCTCGCGCAGATCGGCGGCGAAAGCCTGGGTCCGCGTCTCGCCGGCTTCGTCCCGGAAGGGGACCAGCAGTTGCACCGAAAGATTGTCCGCCGGAACCGGCGCGATGGCCGGCTTGCCCGCCGCTTCCCAGGCGGCCTGGGTATCCGCGCTCATCCCGCGCTCGAGCCGGAAATATACGTTGCCGTTCAGGCCCGGCGTTCCATCGCTGCGATGTCCCTCGGCGCGGAACGTCATCCCGAAGACGGCGCCGTCCGGATCGTCGGCCGCGGCGGGTAGGGCGAGCGAAAAGGCCGGCGGATACCAGAAGCGGTTCGGGTCGATCTGGTCGCGCCAGAGCGGCGCCGTCTTCTGGTCGACCTGCGGGAGCGCCTCCGCGCCGGGCGTGCCCTGTAGCGGCAGGATCTGAAGGTCGGCGATCGCGACATAGGACGGCTTGATCGTCGCGGTCGCGGCCAACGGCGCGGCATTCGCGGTCGCGATCATCGCGTGAGCGTTGACCTTGGCGCTGGAGGGTTGGGCGACGGCCTGGAGCTGGACCAGGTCGGCCCGACCGAAGCGGGCGAGCTTGATTGTCGTTGGGCCACCCCGCTTCGTGGGCTGCGACAGGAGACGCGGTACCGGTCCGAGGCCGCCCCTTCCGTCGGGCGCGACGATCCGGACAAACGTGTCGATGTCATCGGCGGTGGCGACCGGCGCGAGCAGAGCTTCGAGCGAGCGCGTGTAGATCCGCTGCTCCAGTGTCGCGGCATCGGCGCTCTCGATCCGGCCTGACAAGGTCATCGGATTGGGGGTGACCGCCAGCACCCTCCAGCGGCGCCCTGCCTCGGTGGTAATCGGGCGAAGAATGGGCCGCGCCATTGCCAGAAAGCCGTCGACCAGCCGCTCGTCGTCGGGCTCGACCTCAGTCGACACCGACAGGCGGCCGCTGGCGAGCATGGATCTCGCTATGCCGCCGATCCCGGTGCGGTCGAGCAGATCGGCTGTGCCGAGGGCCGCCACCACGTCCGCAAGCCGCCCCCTGACGGTCAACGCCTCGGCCGACGCCGCACCCCGTCGTTCGACCTGGCATTCGAGCCCCATCCCGCTCGCCTCGCCGCGCAGCGCCGCAAGCACCCGTAGCGCCGCCTCCCGGCCCAGCGTCAGCGAAAAGGCTGCCGTCGGTCGCAGGCCCATCGCGCCGAACTTCTGCAAGGCGATGTCGCCGTCGCGCAATACGAAGCTGGCGGAGCGAGCAAAGGCGGGGCTGTCGAGCTGCCCGGTCAGGGCGATCAGCGCGTGCGAGACATGGGGCTCGATCGACGCTCCGCTGGCAGGCGGGCGACGATCGAGCACGATGGTGATCGACGCTTTCGCCCGGCCCGCCTGATCGAGGGCCAGGACCAGCCCCCGATCTTCGGTGGACGCAGCGGAGGCGGGGGGCGCTAACTCCGGCTTACCGGGGCTTGAGGCCCCCCGCTTTTCCTTCGGACCGGACATGATCCTGTCCTTTCCCGCCGCACGCCGTCAGGACGCGCCGTTCAGGTGCAGCGCACGTTCCTGCGCGGCGGCTTCGCTTTCGCTCGGCACGGGACCGAACATCTCTTCCGAAGCCTTGCGCCGCCGCTTCGACACCGCGCGCATTTGGGCTTCGCTGGCGGCCAGCTGACGGTCGCGATCCTGGGCACCGGCCGTGCCGGGGGGTGTGGCCGCCTTGGATTTGGCGCCCTTCGCCCCGGATCCCAGAGCATAGCCGGCAACCGTCTTCGGCTTCGCCGCGATGCTGCGCGACGGCGGTGCCGAAGGCGTCGCGGGAGGACGTGCGCCATTGCTCGACGCGGGTGGGCGGGTGCCCGAGCCCGATGCCGGCGGCGTGACGACGGGTGACGGAGTCATCGGCTTGGTCTTCGATCCGACCATCGGGATACTGAGCTCGCGGGTGACCACGCCCGCGTCCTGCGGCGTCGGCACGGTCAGCATGATCGGGCCGTTCCCGCTGGCCTCCTGCCAGGGGCCGATCCATTCCTGACCCTTGGTGAAGATGCTGCCCTTGACCAGCACGCGCACCTGATATTTGAACTTGGGCAGATAGTCGGGGTCGCCCGTGTAAACCATCCAATAGCGCGGCTCGGTCTGGTCGCCGAAGCGCCAGGAGAAGGTGACCGGGGCCCGGTCCTTGCCGTCCTCGGTCTTGCCGTCGGCCTGGAAGCTCACCTCGACGATCTGCTTGTCGTTCTCCAGGTCGGCGCCGAGGAAAATCGGCCCGCAATTGATCCCGCCGACATTGTCGACCCGGATCTCGTTGTTGACGAGGTTCAGCGGGACCCCGGCATCGCCCGGATCGAGGTCGACGACATTCTTCTCGATCGAGACGCGGACGAACGGATTTTCCGTTTCGTTCGGCGGTTCGCCGAAATGGACCTGGCGCTTGATGAAGGTCTTGTCGGGTTCCCAGCCGGCGGGCGGATTCTCGACCTCGTCCTTGCGCTTCATCGTCATCTTGATGCGCCAGTTATCGTCGGGCTTGTCGCTCGCCTGGAACATGTGCCCAGTCCACTGGAGGTTGCCCTCGGTGTCGGGGTAGCCGACCTGCGCGGACAGGAAGGCGACCGGCTGGCCGACCCACTTCTTCGCGGGGTCGGGCCAGTTTACGACCGGCTTGAAGACGCGGGTGACCGAGCGGTTCCAGTCGTCGAGGAACACTTTCTGAAAGTACTTCTTCTCGGCGTCGGGATTGGCCTTGATCTCGTCGTACATGCCTTCGAGCTGGCCGCTGATCGGATTGGGCTGCAGATAGGCCATCTGCCGTTTCTCGTGGAATTCGAGGTGCAGATCGACCCGGTCGCGCCGCAGCTTGACCGCGCCGCCGCCGCCCAGTCCCAGGAAACCGCCGCTCGCCTCGGCGGCCTTCTCGTCATAGGGCGCGGGCTCGAAGATCACCTTGTTCGCTTGATCGAGGAATTTCTGGAAGACGAGATCGGAGCGCTTCTCCATCATCTCCTGAATCTTCTCGGCGTTGGGCAGGGTGGAGTCGACGAGGATTTCGCTTTCGATCGTGCCGTTCTGGCGCATCGAATTGAACTCGGCCTTGATGTCCGCCGACCAGAACCAGCCGCCGGCATGCGCCGCCGCCGAGAAATGATCCTGGATGCGGCTCCAATCGCCGCGGATGCGGATCTCGCAGATCGGGCTCCACACCTTGAGCTGCAGGATCTGCCAGACGGTGATTGCCGACTGCCCGCCGTGGAAGGAACTGTAAACCATCGCCGCCGGATAGCTGCCGAGCAGGCCCGAAAAGGCGTTCTCGGCAAAGGGTGTGACCGAGCCCGGCCCGCTGCCCGCCAGATTGGCGTACCAGGCGTCGAGATTGGAGGCGCGCATCGCGCGATCGAGGGTGGTGGTGCGCGGCAGCTCGGTCAGCAGCGGCGGGCGGGTCACGCCTCTGAGTTCGGGGGCGGCCATCAGCGAACGGCTCGGGGGACCGCCAGGGCCGGCGGGGGCCGGAGCCGGGCTCGGCGCCGCACCGCCGCTGGGGGCGACCGAGGGCATCGAACCGTCGCCGTTGGGCGACAGGCTGGTGATCGACATGGTGTTCGAGACGATCGGCGCGGGGCGGATCATCGGAGTGGCGGGGGAACGCCAGCCCCAATAATAATCGTCGCTGCCGCGGAAGCGGTCGACCAGCTCGTCGCCGGCCTGCTTGAGCACCTCGGGTGGCGGCGAGCTGGTTGTGGAAAAACCGCAAAGCGCGCCAGCGACCTCCTGGGTCCCTTCCACGCCGACATTGGTGTCCTCGTTCTGGACGCCGACGAACTGGAGGAAGGAGAATTTATAGTCGCCATTGTCCTTGCGCGCGAGGCGGACGCTGTTCGGCAGCCAGTGGTAAACCGGCGGTTTGCCCTCGCGTTGCAGCGCATCGTTGTTGGCATCGGGGAGGAACAGCAGGGGATAGCCGTCCTTGGTCACGGTCTGGAAACCCGCCGCGAAAATCGGTCCGATTGCTTCAGTCACGACAACCTCCTTCTATGAATGCCCGTCGATAATCCTAAGAATGGATTAGAGATTCAGAAAAACTACCGGATACGAAGATTTGGACACTAATGTCCTTTCTCCGATATTCGCGGATATCGAGAATATATCCCGACGGATTCAGAAATAATCTGCCGGTATTGTCTCATCGAATCGTAATATGACGCGGATGTTCGTCAGATGCCCGTGACCAGCATCACGAAATCTCTTTTAATCCCGCCAATGTCAGAAAATTCTCAGGAAGATCGCAGACGAGTTCGTCACTCGTCGATCCATCCCACTGAGGCCTGCCTTCGATGAAGCGTACGCCTGCGGAGGATTGCCCCGCCACGGAGCGTCCCTGGTCGCGCCAGCGACCCTTCAGATAACCGGGATAATCCGACAGATCGCGCCAGACGACGCCCGCTTCCGCGGCCAGCACCTCGGCAAGCCTGTCCAGCTTTACGGCACGATTGATCATGAACGCTCCTCCCATCGGGTCGATGGACAGCCCGTTCATTACGCCCTCGCGTGCGGGGCGATGCGTGACCGACCTCACGGTCGCGGGATCAGTTCTCCGGTGCGGGTTTTACCGTTCGGAGAGCCCCGCCAGCGCTGCGGCAAAGACCGAAACCTGCCGGTCGCCCAGGCCCGCGATGTTGATCCGACCGCTGGGCGCCATATAGATGCCGTGGTCGCGTCGCAGCCGATCGACCTGGTCGATGCTCAGCGGCAATTGCGAGAAGAAGCCTTTTTGATCCGCCAGCGGCGCCAGGTCGATCCGACCGACCGTGCCATGGGATGCCAATCGCTCGCGCAGCCCGCGCAGGCGCATGCGATAGCTTTCCAACTCCGCGCGCCATTCGGTCTCGAGCGTGGGAGACTGGAGGATCGTGCGGACCACGGCGGCCCCATGGTCGGGTGGCATGGAATAGCTTGTGCGCGCCAGTTGCAGCAGGTTCGAGCAGGCAACGTCGCTTGCCTGGGGATCGCCGGCCACAAATAACGCGCCGACGCGATCGCGATAGAGCCCGAAATTCTTGCTGCACGAGTAGGCGATCAAAGCCGCCGGCACATGGTCGAGCAGAAGTCGCAGCGGGATCGTATCCCCTTCCAGGCCATCGCCAAAGCCGTGATAGGCGATGTCGACGATCGGCAGGATGCCGCGCCGTTCCGCGAGACTTGCGATTGCGGACCAGCTTTCCATGTCCGGGTCGATGCCGGTCGGATTGTGGCAACAACCGTGCAGGACGAATACGTCGCCCGCAACGGCCTGCGACATGGCGTCCAGCACCGCGTCCGCGCGCATCTGCTGTGTCCATGGATCGAACTGCTCATAGGTGCGGACGTCGGCGAAGACCGTGCGGAATATCGGTAGGTGATTGGGCCAGGTAGGCGTTCCGATCCAGATCGTCCGTCCAGGCCGTTCGACCGCGAGCAGGTCTGCCGCGAGCCGCAATGCGCCGGTGCCTCCCACCGTCTGCACGCCCGATATCTGTTTGCCGAGGGCCCCGTCGCCGATCAGCAGGCAAGTCAGTGCGGCAAGGAACGCGGGATCGCCGCCGCAGCCCAGATAGGCCTTGCTGTCCTGCTTTTCGACGAGTTCGCGCTCCGCCAACTTGACCGCGGCCATGACCGGCGTGCGCTGTGCCGGGTCGCGGTAGACGCCGATGCCGAGATCGATTTTGTCGGGACGCTCGTCACTCGCAAAGATGTCGACCAGGGCAAGTATGGGGTCGATCGGCTGCGGGCGAAGAGCGGCAAAATGCGAGATCATTCCGGTAATCCTTGGATTTCGGCTGCATTATGGCCGCATGGGCGCGCGGATAGGTCGCATTCTTCTTCGAAAAATCGAACGTATGCGCATGAGAGCTGCAGAAAGGGCGTAAACGGTGCACGCAGGCACCGCGATCCCGCGAGTTGCGAGGCTCAATTCGGTTGCCACCCGGTCCGGCATCACTGGCCGACGTTGATCGAAACGTCGATGACCAGGCCGTTCTTGGGGGATAGGGATTATCTCGGCGAGTGCTCGGCAAGATCAAGCCGGGCCCCTTGGAAGGATCGAAGGCCTGATGGATATGGTGATTTTCCCGGCATCGGCCGCGTCGGTGCCGACCGGCCCAAGCATGGTTGGTGACGGCAGCTGGACGGCCGGGTGATGGCGGCAAAAAGCGAGAAGGTCGCTCCGGTCGCGGACCGGGCGATCAGCGTCACCGAATTGTTCACGATCGGGGTCGGGCCGTCGAGCTCGCACACCGTCGGGCCAATGCGCGCCGCCAAGGATTTCGTCGAGCGCGCGGCCGCGCGGGGCCAGGTCGTCCGGGTCCGGTGCGAGCTGTTCGGCTCGCTGGCGCTGACCGGCCTCGGCCATGCCACCGATATCGCCATCCTGCTCGGACTGGCGGGCGAGACGCCCGAGTTGGTCGATCCCGACCGGATCCAGGCGAAGGCCGCAGACATCCGCGCCCGCAAGGCGTTGCCGCTCGACGGCGGGCCGGAGATTCCGTTCGACGAGGCGACCGACCTGCCGTTCCTGCGCGGCAAGTTCCTTGCCGGCCACGCCAATGCCATGCGCTTCACCGCCTTCCATGCCGATGGCGGCGAGGAGCAGGCGACCTATTTTTCGATCGGCGGCGGCGCGATCCTGCGAGAGGGCGATCCAGTTCGGAGCGCGAACGTCGCGCTGCGCCACCCCTTCTCCTCGGCGGCGGAACTGCTCGCGATCGGTGAGCGGACCGGGCTTTCGATCGGCGAGATCGTTACCGCCAACGAGGAGGCCTGGCGCGCGCCCGAGGAGACCGAAGCCTTTCTCGCGCAGGTTCGCGCGGCGATGCTCGCCTGCATCGCGCGTGGGCTGAAGGGGGAGGGGGTGCTGCCGGGCGGGCTCAACGTCCGCCGGCGCGCCAAGACGGTCCATGACCGGCTGGTTGCGCGCGGACCGCGCAGCGACCCCTCGACGGTGTTCGAATGGGTCAGCCTCTGGGCGCTCGCGGTCAACGAGGAGAATGCCGCCGGGGGGCGCGTGGTGACGGCGCCGACCAACGGTGCCGCGGGCGTGCTGCCGGCGGTGCTCAATTATTATGAGGTGTTCGTGCCCGGCGCGACGGCGGCGGGCAGCCGGCTGTTTTTGATGACGGCGGCGGCGATCGGCTTCCTCTACAAGAAGCGCGCGTCGATCTCGGCCGCCGAGATGGGATGCCAGGGCGAGGTCGGCGTCGCCTGCTCGATGGCGGCGGCGGCGCTGGCGGCAGCGCTCGGCGCCAGCAACGGCCAGATCGAGAACGCCGCCGAGATCGGCATGGAGCATAATCTCGGCCTGACCTGCGATCCGATCGGCGGGCTCGTCCAGGTGCCCTGTATCGAGCGCAACACGATGGGCGCGATCAAGGCGATCAATGCCGCCTATCTTGCCCTGCACGGCGACGGGCGCCACGTCGTCAGCCTCGACGCGGTGATCGAGACGATGCGCCAGACCGGCATCGACATGCGCTCCAAATATAAGGAGACCAGTCTCGGTGGCCTGGCGGTCAATGTCGTGGAATGCTGAGCTAGAGGTCGTGTCAGCGGGATTCCCCGCTCCACGCGAGCGGAATCCTTCGATCTAGGGCGCCGGTCGCGGGCTGAAGGCCTCGACCAGGGCGGCGCGGATAGAGGGCAGCGATCCGCTCGCATGCGTCTCGCCCGGGACGATGTCGAAGCGCACCGTCAGGCCGGGCAGGGTGGCGAGGCGGCGGGACAGGTTACGGGCGTTGCCGATCATATGTGCCTGGGCGAGGCGCTCATGATCGGCTGCGCTGGCGCCGGGGTCGGGTGTCTCCTCCCACTGGCCGGCCGACAGCAGCAACCGGCGTCGCGCGAAGGCGGGCCTTCGCTGTGCGGATGCGTCGGCCGCCCTGAAGAGATGATCGCGGACTAGCCAGATTGACGGGCTCGACGCGACATAGCTGTGGAACAGCTGGGGCCGCGCGAAGAAGGCGTGGAGGACGAACAGGCCGCCCAGGCTGTAGCCCGCGATCGTCCGGCGATCGGGGTCCACCGGCAGGTCGCGTTCGACCGCGGGGCGAAGCTCGTCGGCGATGAAAGCCAGCAGCCGGTCGGCCCCGCCGGACCGAGGCAGGGACTTGTCCAATCTGGCCTCGATCGGCACCGGCGGCGTGTAGTCGGCTACGCGGCGGGACGGGCCGCCATAGCCGATCGCCACGATCACCCCGGGCTCCAGGCCCAGATAGGGACCGAATTGTCCGGCGATGGCG
Source organism: Sphingomonas sp. Root720 (assembly GCF_001428605.1). Lineage (GTDB taxonomy): Bacteria > Pseudomonadota > Alphaproteobacteria > Sphingomonadales > Sphingomonadaceae > Rhizorhabdus. Next base: position 89,124 of record NZ_LMID01000010.1, on the reverse strand, counting down.
GCGGCGACGGGGAAGCTCTGGTCGCCGTCGAGCAGGTAGAGGATCGGATAGCCGCCCGGCGGGGGCGGGGTGGCCGGGCGCTGGACGTAGATGCGATAGCTGTCGCCAGCGGCCGCGTGCATCGTGCGGACCTCGCTATGGTCGAGGACATAGGCGGTGACCGCTTCCACCCCCACCGGTGCGGCCTCCGCTCCGGCCGGCAGGAGCAGGAAGGCTGCTCCGGCCCAGGCCGACACCAGGCTTCGCCGGACCATTCCGGTGATCGTCATGCCCATCATGTCCCCGCTGATGCGCCGAATGGCTATTGACTGTGCACGGTAGAAATACAATATGTATACAAGGAAGTTCAAGGGGTTTCAACGTGACATCACTTTCGGCGGTCCTCTTCGAAGCGGCCGCGCGGCACAGTTCGCCAATCCCCGTTTCCGCAATACCAAAGGCTCGCGAGCATGGCTGAGATCCAGGTCCCGCCTGCGGAGATCATCGATCGGATCGCGGCCGATACGATCGCTATCCTCGACCGCTTGATCGCCTTCGACACCACCTCGTCGGAGTCCAATCTCGCGCTGATCGCCCATGTCGAAACCTATCTGGCGGGCTTCGGGATCGAGGCGCGACGGGTGGCCGACGACCATGGCGGGAAGGCCAATCTGATCGCGACGATCGGCGGTGCGGGAAATGGCGGGATCGTGCTGTCGGGGCATACCGATGTCGTCCCCGTCACCGACCAGCCCTGGACGATGCCGCCCTTCGCCCTGACCCGCAGGGACGGGCGTCTCTACGGGCGCGGGACAAGCGACATGAAGAGCTTCCTGGCGCTGGCGCTGGCGACGGTGCCGCATCTGGCCGAACGCCGGTTGCGGCGGCCGATCCATCTCGCCTTCTCCTACGACGAGGAGGTGGGGTGCCTGGGTGTAGGCGACCTGATCGGCGAATTGCTGCAGCAGTGCACGCCGGCGGTGGCGATCATCGGCGAGCCGACCAACATGAAGATCGTCGACAGCCACAAGAGCATCCATCTCTACGAAGTCGTCGTCACTGGGGTCGAGGCGCATTCGAGCCTGTCACACGAGGGCGTCTCGGCGAACATGATCGCGGTCGAGGTGATGCACGTCCTGACCCGGATCGCCGAGGCGGAGGAGCGGCTGCACCGCAATCCCCGCTTCGACCCGGCCTGGTCGACACTGACCATCGGCGTGATCCAAGGCGGCACCGCCCCGAACATCCTCGCGCGCGAATGCCGCTTCGCGTTCGACCTGCGCACCGTGCCCGATCGAGACGTCGATACGATCCTGGCGCCCTTCTGGACGGCCGTCGAAAAGGCGCGGACGGACCTTGCAAGGCGAGCGCAGGGCGGGGACATCTCTGTCCGCCGTCTCGCCGCGGTGCCGGCGCTGCGCGAAGAGGAGGACGGTGAGGCGCGTACGCTCTGCACGATGCTGAGCGGCACCAACGCGCCGAGCACCACCGTCTCCTATGGGGCGGAAGCGGGCTATTTCCAGCAGGCGGGCCTGTCGACGGTGATTTGCGGTCCGGGTTCGATCGAGCAGGCGCACCGGCCCGACGAATATATCGAGATCAGCCAGATCGAGGCCGGCGCCCGCTTCATGGCGCGGCTGGTTGCATTTGTCCGCGACTAATGGTGTGAGGATGGCCATGCAGGGGAAACGCGCAGGCAAATCGGCGAAGGTGGCGGTACTCGACGAGGGCGCGCGCCAGTCGAGTGGGCAGAAGGTCTATTCGCTGCTGCGCGAACAGATTCTCAACCTGGAGCTCGCGCCCAACGCCGAGCTCGACGAGGTGCAGATCAGCCGCGAATTCGGTTTCTCGCGCACTCCGACCCGCGAGGCGCTGATCCGCCTCGCCGCCGAAGGACTGGTGACCCTGGCGCCCAACCGGGGCGCACGGGTCGCCTCGCTCGATCTCGATCAGGTGCCGCAGGTGCTCGAGGCGCTCGAACTCTACGAGCGCGCGACCACGCGTTGGGCGGCGCTACGCCGCCAACCCCATCATCTGGCGCTGCTTGAACGGCGCAACGAGGAGTTCGCCGTCGCCGCCGCGACCGGCGAGCCGCGCGTGATCGTCGAGGCCAATTGGGCGTTTCACGACGCGATCAACCAAGCGTGCGGCAACCGCTTCCTCGCCAACGACTGCTCGAAGATGCTGCGCGGGGTGATGCGGCTGTCGCTGCTCGCCTTCCGCCAGAACAGCGCGCAGCTGGCCAGCTACGGCGACGTGATCGAACAGCACCGCGAGATGATCGAGGCGATCCGCGCCGGTGACGCCGAACTGGCCGAGCGGCTGGTCTATGCCCATTCGGACGAATTCCGCGAGCGGATGAAAGCGTTCGTCGCCGGTGTCGCGACGCACGACTTCTCGCTCGTCGCCCGCGCCTGACCCCCCGCGCCCGACCTCAATCCTCGAGGTCGCCGACGATCCGGCGTCCCGCGCCGAACATCAGCAGGGCGGTAGGCAGCAGCATCGCCATCACGATCATCAGCGCATAGCGAAGACCCGCCGGGCCATGGACCGCGCTGAAATGATCGCTGAGCGCGCCGGTAATCACCGGCCCAAGTCCGAAGCCGAGCAGGTTGCCGAAGAACAGGATGATCGCGATCGCGGTCGCGCGCCGTGCGCCGCCGCACACCGCATGGATCGCGGTGAAGCCGGCGGGCAGGGCGGCATAGAGCAGGACGCCGCCGATCGTGCTGACGACCAGGAACAGGTTAAGATCGTCGATCATGAACATCAGCACATTGGGAATGACCGCCAGCCCGAAGCCGAGCGCCGGGAACCAGGCGATCCAGCGCCGGTCGCGGGCCGACAGCATGTCGCACAACGCACCGCCGGCAAGGCTGCCGACCAGCACGGCCAACGCCGAGGTCAGGCCGTAGACCGGACCGGCATCGGCGATCGGGCTACCGATCACCCGGATCAGGTAGGACGGCACGAAGACCAGCGCGCCATAGGCGGCGAAATGGTAGATGGTGAAGCCGATCAGCAGCCGGACGAAGGAGGGCTTGGCGGCCAGCGCGCGGATCGAGGCGCCAAGCGGCTCGCCCGATCCGGCGCGCGCGGCCGCGATCGGATCGGCCTGGCGCGGCTCGACCAGCACGAGCATGATCAGCGCCGCGATCAGCAGCCCGGGCAGGCCGAAGGCGACCAGGGTAAGGCGCCAGCCATGGGCCGTGACGAGCTGCGATCCGATGGTGAGCCCGATCAGATAGCCGGCGGTGCCCGAGGTCGCGAAGATGCCGATGGCGCGCGCGCGCTGCGCCGCCGGGAAATAGTCGACGATCAGCGATTGGGCGGGCGGCGTCGCCCCCGCCTCGCCGACGCCGACGCCGATCCGGGCGAGCAGCAGCTGCCAGAAGCTGCCGGCCATCGCGCAGAGCATCGTCATGCCGCTCCACACCGTGATCGCGCCCGCGATCAGCAGCTTGCGGTTGCCGCGGTCGGCGAAGCGCGCGATCGGCAGGCCGAGCACCGAATAGAGCAGCGCGAAGGACAGCCCGCTGAGCAGGCCGAGCTGCGTGTCGGAGATCTGGAATTCCCGCTTGATCGGTTCGAGCAGGACCGAAATCACCACCCGGTCGACCGAGCTCGACGTGCCCGCGAGGAACAGGATCGCGAGGAACAGCCAGCGCCGGGCGGGCGTAAGCGGAAAGGGCGCCGCACCACCCGTCGCCGGATCAGCCAAGACGCGTCTCGCCGGCCGGCCGGTCCCATTGGCGGAACCAGCGAAGGATACGGGTGCCCTGGTCGACCTGCGCCTCGTAGCGGAGCGGAGCATGGCCTTCCTCGGGATAGAGGGCCAGCTCGGTCGGGACGCCGCGCAGCGCCAGCGCACGATAGAATTGGACGGCCTGGCTCGATGGGGTTGTGTGGTCGACCTCGCCCGCGATCAGCAGGGTCGGGGTCACAACCTTGTCGGCGTGGCGGAGCGGGCTGCGCTGGTCGAAGATCCCGCCGACTTCGTAGGGCGAGCCGCGCGTGTAGAGGGTCAGGAATTCGGGGTGGTGTGCGGTGAAATACTGGCTGCGCATGTCGGTGACCGGCGCCATGGCGCAGGCTGCGCGGAAGCGGTCGGTGCGGGTCACCAGCCAGCTCGTCATATAGCCGCCATAGCTGCCACCGATCACGAACAGCCGATCGGGATCGACGCCGTGCTCGGCGACGACATGGTCGACGCCCGCGAGCAGGTCGACATGATCGGCGCCGCCCCAGTCGCCGATCACCCGCTCGGCGAAGTCGAGGCCCCGGCCCGAGCTGCCGCGCGGGTTGCAGGCGAGTACGGCATAGCCTGCGCGCACGAGCAGCGCCGCAAAGGGATTGTCGAAGGTCCAGCTGTCGCGGAACAGGTGCGACGGGCCGCCATGGACGAACAGCACCAGCGGCGGCCGCTCCACGCCCGCCGGCTTCGCCAGATAGCCCTTGATCGGCATCCGTTCGGCGCCCGGCCACTCGATCGCGGCCGCCGACCCCAGCTGTTGCTGGAGCGCGAGAACGGGAGGGTCGGCAAGATCGAGCAGGGTGGCCGATGCGCCATCCGCGTCGATGTGCCGAAGCTGCTGATAGGTGTCGAAGCCGTGCACGGGGGCGAGCAGGCCCTGCTGGCCGGTGGGCGCGGCGAAGGGAACCTTGCGGCCCGCGGTGCCGGACGTGCGCCATTCGATCGCGACCTGGCCGCCGTCGATCTCCAGCGTTCCCGCCACCGTCTCCGGCGCGGCGAACCCCGCGAAGAACAGCCGGCCCGGATCACGCCAGGCGAGGGTCGATATCTCGGCATCGATAGCGGGGCGCGACGTGACGCCTGTGGGCGCATCGATCAGCACCAGGCTGCCAAGCTGGACGGTACGGTGGAAGCGGCCCTCGATCAGTGCGACAAGGCGTCCGTCCGGAGAACCCTTGATCCCCGCCAGTTCGAGATCGGAGTCCGCGAGGCGCACGAAGGCGCCGCCAGCCGCCGGAGCCACGCCGGCATGGGTCTGGTACCAGCCACCCTCGCCGGGATTGCCGGACAGGATCGCGACGACCCGGTCATGGCCGAGCCAGTCGCATTCCCAGACATTCTGTCCCGCAGTGCCGATGCCGGTCAGCCGGCCGGTCGCGACCTCCCAGATATGGGCGCGGCGCCATTTGTCGGCATGGTCGCTGGTCTCCACCATGGGCGCCCAGCTCGGCCGCTCGGCCTCGGCCGCGCTGCCGATGCGGGCGGTCGCCGCCGATCCGGCCGCGTCGGATCCGGCATCGGCGGTCTGCAGCAGGATGCGAGTGCCGTCGGGCGACCAGGCGAAGCTCTCGACCGCTTCGCCGTCGAGCACGACCGTCGCGCGATGGCGATCGGGGGTGGCCGCATCCGCGACGACGAGCTGGAGATTGCCGGCGCCATGACCCTCGTCCGACAGGAAGGCGATCAGCCGTCCGTCGGGCGACCAACGGGGATCGGAAAGATTGGCGTCGGGCGCGCCGATCCATGTCGGTTCGCCGTCGTCGGCCAGCAGCAGGGTGCGCGTCACGGGAAAGCCGCCGCCGGCGCGATAGACCGGTCCGGAGAAGGCTATGCGCCCGTCGCTCGGATGCGGGGAAACATGGACGATCGCGTGGAGCCGGTCGGCGCCCGGCCGGTAGACCGTGTCGAAATAGTCCGCGACGTGCCGCTCGATGGCGCCGAGCGCCTGTGGGTCGATCATCGTCATTCTTTCGCTCGGCTCCATCGCCGCCACGGACCGTCGGCGAGGACGATCCGTGGCGCCTTCCTTCTGATCAGAGGCCGAATTCCAGTTGAAGGCCGATGGTCCGGGGACGCAACCGGAATTCCTGGCTGAAGTCGGTAGCCGGCTGGACCCGCTTGTTCCAGTTGGTGAGGTTGTCGACGAACAACGTGGCGGTCCAGTTGTTCTGCGCCTTGAGGGCGAAGCTGGCCCGCGTCGTCAGCGGTGCATCGCTGATGAACCGGCGGACGACGCCCGCGCTCAGCAGGCGCGCCGGGATCTTCGACCTATAGTTGATCGATCCGGACAGCTTGCCCTCCATCGTGCCGATCGGGAAGCCGATGTCGACGAACCCGCTCGCCGTATATTCCGGAGAGAAGGCGAGACGGTCGCCCTTGTCATAGAGGGTGACGGGGCCGCCTGCCGTCTGCGTCACGACCGGATCGTCCAGGGTGAGGTCGTTCCAGCTGAAGGTACCGCCGATATCGACGCCGCGCACCGGCCGCGCCGTCAGGCTGAGGTCGACGCCGAGGCCGCTGGCGCCGGTGCCGTTGACGGTCACCGCATAGACGATGTTGTTGAGGTTGACGTTGAGGTTCTGCTGAATCTTGTTCCAGTCGATATAGTAGACCGCAGCGTCGAAGGTCAGCGCGCCGTCGAGCATCGTCCCCTTGGCGCCGACTTCGTAATTGTGCAGCCGGTCGGCCTTGACCGGCGGGATGCCGGGTGCCGAGCGGATGATCGTCGGGCTCTGGTTGAAGCCGCTGCGGAAGCCCTGCGAATAGGAGGCATAGGCGGTGAAGTTGCGGCTCGGCAGCCAGGTGATCACCGCACGCGGCGTCACCGCGTCGAAAGTCTCGGTCCGCCGGGCGAGCGCCTGTGCCGGGTTACCCGTCACCGGGGTGACCTCGATCTGCGAGACGCGGTCGTTGAAGTAGCGAAGGCCGCCGCTCAGCTCGAGCCTGCCGTCGAACATCGCCTTGGTGAGCTGGCCGAACACCGCATAGGAGCGCGACTTGTCCCGGAAATTGATCGGTGCCGGGAGCAGGAAGAGCGTCTGGAACAGATCGTCCTTCGCGTCGCGATAGAAGGCGCCGGCCGACCAGCGCCAGCTGCCGCTGGTGGTCGAGTTGAGCAGCAGCTCCTCGGTGAACACCTTGGAGCGAATATCGGTATGCAGCGTCTGCAGCGGGCCGAAGGCGGTGTAGTCGCGCTCGCCGACATTGGCGAACTTGAGGTAGCTGGTCGCACTGGTCGCGGTGAAGCCGTCGAAGTCGTAGCCGATGCGGGCGCTATAGGCGTCATAGTCGAGCCGCTGCGGCAGTGGGACCGTGGTGGTCTGGACATTCGTCGCATTGGCATAGTTGGGCGAATCCTGGTCGATCCGCGAGATCGACACGCCGAGGCCGATGTTGAGCCGCTCGGTAGGCTGCGCGTTGACCTTGACGCGGAGGTTGCGCGACTTCTGGTCGTTGGCGTCCTTGATGCCGCGATTGGGCTGTTCGATCCAGCCGCCGGCATTCTCGAAGCCGGCGACGAGGCGCACCGCCAGCTTGTCCTCGACGATCGGCACATTGACCGCGACGTCGCCGCGATAGCTGGCCTCGCCGCCCTTGGTGGTCGAGACGCCGGCACGGCCCTTCAGCTCGAAGCGGTCGAGCTTCGCGTCGTTGGTCAGCAGGCGGACCACGCCGTTGAGCGCGTTGGCGCCGTAGAGCGTGCCCTGCGGCCCGCGCAACACCTCGATACGCTCCATGTCATAGGCGTTGGTGTCGGGAAGGATCGCCGACTTCACCAGGCCGAACGGAACCGAGTCGATATAATAGGCCGTCGTGCTGGACCCGGCGAGGGTCGCGCCGTTGGCGGCGACGCCGCGGATGGTGAGCTGGCTGCCGCCGCCCTGCGCGGTGTTGGTCAGCGAGAGGCCGGCGACGTTCCGCAGCGCTTCGGAAACGCCGCCGTTCGATTGCGCGTCGAGCGCAGCGCCGCCCAGGACCGCGACCGAGATCGGCACTTCCTGGAGGCGTTCCTGACGCTTCTGCGCGGTGACGACGATTTCGTCCTCACCAACCGCTTCGGCCCCGGCCACCGTCTGCGCATGGGCCGTGCCCGCGAGCAGCCAGGCCATCGCCATCGTCGCCGCGCCCGTTCCTACTGCCTTCCTCAAATGATCACGCACGTCTTTTCCCCCTTGTCAGCCGGTTGTTTTCGGCAAGGTCGTTTCCTCGTGAACACAATTTGTATAATCTGTGTAGACAAGTCAATAGCGTGCGTTTAGGCCACGTTTCCCAAGGCGGATCGGGAGCGTCAGGTGACTCACACAGGCTTGGAAAATGCGGGCGTGGAGACGCTTCGGGGGGTGGTCCACCCCTGGTTCTGCGACTCGATGGGCCATATGTCGGTGCAGCATCAGATGCCGCTGCTCGACAATGCGGTCTATCATCTGCTCGGCGAGTTCGGCCCGGTGACCGAGGTCGTGGGCGACCGTCGCCTGGGCTGGGCCGATGTCCGCCACGAGATCCAATATCTGCATGAACTGGTCGCCGGCGACCTGCTGGTGTTGCGATCGGGCCTGGTGTCGGTCGGGCGCTCGTCGCTGCGCCACCGCACCGCGATGGTGCGCCGCTCGGACGGCCGGGTCTGCACGATCATGGAGGGCGTGACGGTGCGCTTCGACCTCGATGCGCGCGTCTCGATCCCGCTGACCGACGAGCATCGCGCCCGCGCGGCCGGGCTGATGCTGCCGTCCCTTCCCCAATCGCAATGAAGTGAGGTTCTGCAACCGATGGAACGGATATTAGTGACGGGGGCCGGCGACAGCGTCGGCCGGGCGATAGCCGAACGCTTCCTGGGCCGCGGCGACAAGGTCCATATCTGCGACGTGCGGGCCGATGCGGTCGCCGCGACGCTGGAGGCCAATCCGGGCCTGACGGGCAGCGTTACCGATGTCGGCGTCCGCGCCGATGTCGAGGCGCTGTTCGACGATGCACGTGCCGCGCTCGGCGGGCTGACGATCCTCGTCAACGTGGTCGGCATGGCCGGTCCGCGCGGGGCGATCGAGGATATCGACGAGGACGAATGGGACAAGACCATCGCCGTCAACCTGAGCGGGATGTTCTACTGCATGAAACGCGCCGTGCCGCTGCTCAAGGCCAATGGCGGCGGTTCGATCGTCAACTTCTCGACCTGTTCGACCCGCACCGGCATTCCCTTTCGCGCGCCGTACATCGCGTCGAAGGCCGGTGTCGAAGGACTGACGAAGAACAGCGCGCGCGAGCTGGGGCCGTTCGGCATCCGCTGCAACGCGATCCTGCCCGGCATCATCGACAATGACCGCTTCCGCTTCGTCGTGAACCGCAATGTCGAGGCGACGGGGCGGAGCTTCGAAGAGATCGAGCAGGATTATCTCCGCTACGTCTCGCTGCGCTGCAAGGTTCAGGTCTCGGAGTTCGCCGACATGGTCGAATTCCTTACCTCTCCAGCGGGCGCGAAGGTCACGGGCGAGACGATCGCGCTCAGCGGCAACATGGAATGGGAAGAATGAGATGAGCGGGCAAAAGACGATCCTGACCTGCGCCGTCACCGGCGGCGCGCCTTTCAATCCGAAGCATCCGAGCATGCCGATCACGCCGAAGCAGATCGCCGATGCGTGCATCGAGGCGGCGTCGGCGGGCGCCAGCATCGTCCACATCCATGTCCGCGATCCGGCGACCGGCGAGGGCAATCGCGACCGCGCGCATTTCCGCGAGGTAGTCGACCGAGTCCGCCAGACCGGCGTCGACATCGTCCTCAACCTGACCTGCGGCATGGGCGCCTATTTCCTGCCGGATCCCGAGCGCGAGGGGCATATGCTGCCCGGCAGCGATGTGGTCGGCGTCGACGAGCGTGTCGCGCATGTCGAGGAACTGCTGCCCGAGATCGCGACGCTCGACATCGTCACCAACAACCAGGTCGAGGGACCGACCGAATATATCTATTTCAGCCCTACCCATACGCTGCGCGCGATGGCGAAGCGCTTCCAGGCCGCGGGCGTGAAGCCCGAACTGGAAGTGTTCGGCGCGGGCGACATCCTGTTCGGCAACAAGCTGCTCGAGGAGGGGCTGATCGACGGCCCGCCGATGATGCAGATGGTGCTGGGCGTGCAATGGGCGGCGCCGCACGGCGTCGACACGATCCTCTACCAGCGTAATCTGATGGCGCCGGGCACCATCTGGGGCGCGTTCGGCATAGGCCGCGAACAGATGCCGATGCTCGCGCAGACGCTGCTGCTCGGCGGCAATATCCGCGTGGGGCTGGAGGACAATCTCTACATGTCGCGCGGCGTCTGGGCGACCAACGGGCAGCTCGTCGAGCGCGCCTATTCGGTCGTCAACGCGATCGGCGGCTACAGCGTTGCGACCCCGGCCGAAACGCGCGAGATGCTGAAGCTGCGTACCCCGGGCAGCTGAGGCCGAATGACGATCGACATGATTCCCTATCTCGACGGCGCGGCGGTTGCGGAAGCGACGCCCTTTCCCGCGCTGATCGCGGCGTTGCGCGCGACCTTCGCCGCGCGCAGCTACCATGCGCCCGAACGTCTCAACACCGACATGGACGGCGCGAGCCTGCTGCTGATGCCGGCGTGGCGCGACGACGAGGCGGGCGGGGTGAAGATCGTCACGGTCGATCCCCGGCGGCGGCCATCGATCCGCTCGACCTATGTGCTGGCCGACACCATGGGCGGTCCCCCGATCGCGATTCTCGACGGGACGATGCTCACCCGCCGCCGCACTGCCGCAGCCTCGGCGCTGGCGGCATCCTTCCTCGCGCGGCCAGACTCCCGAACGCTGCTGCTGATCGGCACCGGGGCGCTGATCCAGCCGCTGGTCGAGGCTTATGGCTGCAGCTTCGCGCTCGACCGGATCCTGATCTGGGGCCGCGACCCCGACAAGGTGGCGGCGGCCGTCGAGGCGAACCGTCCATCGGGCTATCCGGTCGAAGCCTGTGCCGATCTCGACGCGGCGATCGCCATCGCCGACATCGTCAGCACCGCGACCCTCGCGACCAGCCCGCTGATCCGTGGCGCGGCGCTGCGGCCGGGGATGCATGTCGACCTCATCGGCGCCTTCCGCCCCGACATGTGCGAGGCCGATGGAGCCTGTTTCACCCGGGCGCGCACCTTCGTCGACACGATGGATGGCGCGCTGTCGGAAGCGGGCGACCTGATCCAGGCGATCGCGGCGGGCGATATCTCGGTCGATGCGATCGAGGGCGACCTCGCCGCGCTGTGTACTGGGACGCATCGCGGCCGCGACGGCGACGAAGGCGCGATTACGCTGTTCAAATCGGTGGGCACCGGGATCGAGGACCTTGCCGCCGCGCGGCTGGCGCTGGGGCTGGACGCTTGATCCTGCTCGAACCGATCGACCGCGAACTGCTCGACGGCAAGCATGGCCCCGCCGCGCGGCGCGCGATGGAGATATTGCTGCGCTATGGCGAGGCGAGCGGGGCCGAGCGCTTCATCCCGGTCGCGTCGGCGCATATCGACGGCTGCCTCTACCATGGTCCGTCGAGCATCGACTTCGTGCGGCGCTTCGTCGATCTCGGCGGCCGGGTTCGCGTGCCGACGACGCTCAACGTCGCCGCGGTCGACACGGTTCACCCGGGCTGGCATTGCGGGGCACCCGGGCTGCTCGACGAGCAGCGCGAGCTCACTGCGCTGCACGAGCAACTGGGCTGCCTGCCGACGCTGACCTGCGCACCCTACCAGCGCATGGCGCGACCGTTGATCGGCGAAGATGTCGCCTGGGCGGAATCGAACGCGATCGTGTTCGTCAACAGCGTGCTCGGCGCGCGCACCGATCGCTATGGCGACTTCGCCGACCTATGCGCCGCGCTGACCGGACGGGTGCCGCTGGCGGGGCTCCACATCGAGGCGAACCGGCGTCCGCGCGCGGTCGTCGAGCTGCCGGCGATCGAGATGCCCCGCGACCTGCTGTTCGGTGCGGTGGGCTATGTCGTCGGGGAATTGCTCAGGGGCGAGGTCGCCTTCCTTCGCGGCCTGCCTGCCGACGCGAGCGAGGACGAACTGAAGGCGCTCGGGGCGGCCGGGGCATCGGGCGGCGCGATGGCGCTGTTTCACGCGGAGGGAATCACTCCCGAGGCGGACTGGGCGGCGTCGCTGATCGACGGCCTGCCGGTGATGCGGGTGGACGGGGCGCAACTGCGCGCCGCGGTCGAGCGGCTGTGCCCGATCGAGCCGGGCGAGCCGGTCGCGGCGATATGCCTCGGCACCCCGCATTTCTCGCTCGAGGAATTCCGCGGGCTGAGCGCGGCGGTGGCGGGCCGGCGATCGGCGATCGAGGTCTATGTGTCCACCTCGCGCGAGATCGCGGCGATCGTCGAGCGAGAGGAGGTCTTCGCCCCGTTGCGGGATTATGGCGTCAGCATCGTCGTCGATACCTGCACCTATCTGGCGCCGGTCGTGCGCGAGCGGGCCGGGGCGATCCTGACCAACTCGGTGAAATATGCCCATTACGGTCCCGGCAATCTCGGCCGGCGGATCGGCCTGATGACCCTCGAACGCTGCCTGCGATCGGCCGAGACGGGACGCGTGGCGCCATGCTGATCGAGGGTCGCACGCTCGCGCCGGGCTGGGCGTCGGGGCCGCTGCTGCTGCTCGATACGCCGCTCAGCCTGTGGGGCGGGATCGACCTTGCCGATGGCCGGATCGTCGATCGGACGCATCCCCAGGCGGGGGCGTGCATCCCGGGCCATATCCTCGCCATGCCCGCCTCGCGTGGGTCGTCGTCCTCGTCGAGCGCGCTCGTCGAGCTGGCCCGGGCCGGGCGGGCGCCGACCGCGATCATCCTGACCGCGCAAGATCCGATCCTGGTCGTCGGCGCGCTCGTCGCGGACGACCTCTACGGCATCCGTATCCCGATCGTGACGATCGGTACGGCGGACTGGCCGCGCCTCCACGAAGCCGGCGCTTGGACCGTGGACGCATCGACGGCATCAGCGAGCCTGCGATCGGGCGGTGCGTCCCGATCCCTTCCGGACGACGCCCTATGAGGGCCCGGTGCCGATCTCGCCGGGCTTCAGCGACGTGATGACGTGCAGGAAGGCCTTGACGGCGATCCGCTCGATCGCAGGCATCTGATCGCGCCATGGCTTTTCATAGCCGGCGAACATCGTCATCCCCTCCATCGAGGCTGAGATGAACAGCGCGGCAATCTCGCGCTCGTTGGCGGGCAGGGCGGGGTTCATCTCCTCGACCAGTTCGAGGATCGCGACCCGCGCGCGCTGATAGAGTTCGGTCACCCGTTCCTGTACGAACGGATCATGGTTCGACAGCGCCCATAGTTCCGGGAAGACGCGGGTCGTCTTTTTGGTGGTGATGTCGTCGAGGATCAGGATGACGAGTTTCTCGAGCCGCTTCTCGGCGGGTTCAGCCGGATCGTGGACGATGACGTCGAAGGCGTCCTCATAACTGCTGATGATCGCGTTGAGCAACTCGCGGAGCAGTTCCTCCTTCGAGGGGAAGTAATAAGCGAGATTGCCGGCCTTCATGCCGCATTCGGACGCGATCCGGCGCAGGGTCAGCGCCTTCGATCCCTGTTCGACCAGGATGTTGAGCGCCGCATAGAGGATCTGCTCGAGACCTTCCTGTCCGCGCGCATAGCCGCCTTCCCGAGGGGTGATCTTCAGGTCCGGCACAACTGATTCGGTCAACGGGACAACCCCCAACACACTGATCTCCCGGCCTTAATCCTGACGCTGCACGGCAACAAGGTACGTAAGTATTTTTGACGCTTGACATAAATTGGTCAAGTGACAAAGATTTGCTCGACGCATCGGAGTCGATGGGCGCGGGAGGGTATTCGTCGATGAACATGGGAAGATTTCTCGGGGCGGTTGCCATGACGGTCCTGGCGGGCGCGGCCCATGCGGCGAGCTATCCCGAGCCGCTGCCGAACGAGCCGATCCCCAGCGTCGCCGAGCTGTCGGCGCAATATCCCGCAAGCTGGGTCTATGTGCAGGACCTGCATTTCAACAGCTTGCCCGACGGCCGCGCCGCTATCGTCGACGTCGCCGCCGAGACCCGCGCCTTCAAGGGCCAGGTCCCCGTCGCGCAGTTCGGAACGCTACTGCCGGCGACGACCAAGCCGGAGATCTACGTCGCCGAAACCTTTTTCTCGCGGATGACGCGGGGCGAGCGAACCGACGTCGTCACGATCTGGGACAAGGCGACGCTCAAGCCCAAGGGCGAAATCGTCCTGCCCGGCGGCAAGCGCGGCCAGTTCGTCACGCTGCGCAACAGCTTCCAGCTCACCAACGGCGAGAAATGGGCGCTGCTGTTCAACTTCACTCCGGCCTCGTCGATGTCGGTGATCGACATCGATGCGCGCAAGGTCCTGAACGAGATCGACCTGCCCGGCTGCTCCCTGATCTATCCGAGCGGTGCGCGGGGCTTCACCTCGCTCTGTGCCGACGGGACGATGACGAGCGTCGAGCTCGACGCCGGGGGCAAGGTCGCGAGCAGCAGCACCAGCAAGCCGATCAACGACATCGATCATGATCCGATGTTCATGACGCCCGCGATGGTCGGCAAGACCGCCTGGTTCGTCACCTTCCAGGGCAACATCCACGGCCTCGACCTGGCCAACACCAAGGCCCGCGACCTCGGCACCTTCCAGATGCCAAAGGAGAAGACGGCCGAGGGCGAATGGCGGCCGGGCGGCTGGCAGGTGATCAGCGCCGACGCGGCGGGCAGGCTCTATATCCTGATGAACCCGGCCGGCAAGGAAGGCAGCCACAAGGATGGCGGCAGCGAGGTGTGGGTCGTGGACCCCGCCAGGAAGCAGCGCGTCGCCCGCATTCCGCTCAAGAACCCGGCGGTGTCGGTCGAGGTCACGGCGCAGAGCACGCCGCTGCTGGTCGCCTCGCGCATCGATGGTTCGCTCGACGTCTATGACGGCACGAACGGCGCTTTCCAGCGCACCCTGGCGCAGGTCGTCCACGACCCGATGACGATGACGGCGTCACGGTGATCGCCATGGCATCCCCGCTCGCTCTCTTCCTGGCGGTGGTCCTGCTGACGGCGGCGATGCACAAGCTCGTCGCCCGGGATCGGCTGGCCGCCGCCGCCGCCCGGCTGGCCGGCGCCGCCCCTGCGCTGGGCCAGCCGCTCAGCCTGGCCGCCGCCGCGGTCGAGGCGGGCGCCGGACTCGCGCTGGTGATGCCGGCCGCGCGTCCGGCGGGTGCCCTCGTCGCGGCGCTGCTGTGGACGGCATATGCGGTCCTGCTGCTGCGCGCCCATCGTGCCGGCCGCGCTTTCGATTGCGGCTGCAGCTTCGGCGCCCAGCCAAAGGTCGTCACCCTCTATCCGGCCAAGCGCGCCGCCGTCCTAGCCGCGCTGGCGATCGGTGTCGGGCTGATGCCGGCAGCGATACCGGGCGTCCTCGACCTGTTCGCGGCGCTCGCCTTCTTCGCCCTCTATCTTGCCGCCGGCGAACTCGCCGCGGTTCCCTCCACTGGCAGGAGCTTCGCTCGATGACCGGTTTCGCTCTCGCATCTCAGATCATGTTGTGGATCGCGGTCGGCGTCCTCGGCGTGTTGGTCATGGCGCTCGCCCGCCAGGTCGGCGTGCTCCACGAACGCATCGCCCCGGCCGGCGCGCTGACCCTGCACCAGAAGGTGTCGGTCGGCGACAAGGGCCCCGAGATGGAGCTGACCGCGCTCGACGGCGGGCGGGTCCGCATCGGCGGGCAGCGCCAGGGCCGCAGCCAACTGCTCTTCTTCCTCTCGCCCGACTGCCCGATCTGCAAGACGCTCATGCCGGTGCTGCGCTCCGCCGCGCGGGCCGAGGCGCATTGGGTCGACACCGTTCTGGCGAGCGATGGCGAGAACGAGGCCGAGCATCGCCGGATGGTGATGAAGCAGGACTTGGCGGGTATCCCTTATGTCCTGTCGGAGACGCTGGGCCGGTCGCTGGGGGTCTCGAAGCTGCCCTATGCGGTGCTGCTCGACGAACAGGGCAAGATCGCCTCCCTCGGCCTGATCAACAATCGCGAACATCTGGAAAGCCTGTTCGAGGCCAAGGAGCGCGGCGTCGCTTCGATCCAGCAGTTCCTGGCCGGTGCCTGAGCGCAACATGAAAAAAGGGGCAGCGTGATATGTCGGACATGGACAGTTTTGCCGAACGCACCGCGCGCAGGATTGCGCGCCGCACCTCCCGCCGCAGCCTGCTGACGTTGATCGGCGGGGCGATCACCGGGGCGGCGGTCATCCCGGTGCTGCCGGTGTCGCGGGCCGTCGCGTCGACCCATGGCGGTGGCCAGAGCGGCCAGCCGCCGCAGACGACGGGCAATCCGCAGGATCCGGGCGACCAGACCCAGTGCGACTATTGGCGATACTGCGCGATCGACGGGTTCCTCTGCTCCTGCTGCGGCGGCAGTGCGAGCGCCTGCCCGCCGGGAACCGAGATGTCGCCGATAACCTGGATCGGCACCTGCCTGAACCCCGCCGACGGGCGGTCCTACATCATCAGCTATAATGACTGCTGCGGCAAATCCTCGTGCGGGCGCTGCCTGTGCAACCGCAACGAGAGCGACCGGCCGATGGTCCGCCCGCAGTCGAACAACGACATCAACTGGTGCCTCGGGACCGAGAGCGGATCGGTCTACAACTGCTCTACCGCGGTAATCCTCGGCACGGCGCTGGAGACCAGGTGACGATGCGGCCCGGCGCCCTTTTCCCGATCGCGCTGATGACGGCGGTGCTGCCGACATCCCTGGCTTCGGCCGCGGCGGACGGAGCGAAGGTCTATCAGCGCTGCGCCGCCTGCCACCTGCCGACGGGGAAGGGCGTCCCTGGCGCCTTCCCGCCGCTCCAGGCCGACGTTCGCGCGCTGGCCGGCATCCCGGAGGGGCGCCGCTATCTGGTGCTGGCCGTGACCAGCGGGCTGTCGGGTCCGCTGACCGTCGAAGGCAAGACCTATCGCGGGATGATGCCGCCGCAGAGTGGCCTCGACGACGAGGCGGTCGCGGCGGTGCTCAGTCATGTGACGGGCGAGATCGCGGGCGGCGGCCGGACGGTGAAGCCGTTCACCGCTGCCGAAGTGAGGATGGCCCAGGACAGCGGGGCCGGGCTCGACGCCGCCGCCGTGGCCCGCCTCCAGCCGAAGCTGTCGGGCAAATGAGGGCGGCGGTGGTCGTTGCGATCCTGGGGATCGGAATGGCCGCCGGAGCAGCGGCCGCGATTGGCACGGCGATGCCGGGCGTGGCCAATCCGCAGCGCGCCCACGTCAACTGGATGGTCAAGTGCCAGGGCTGCCACCGCCCGGACGGGCAGGGTACCCCGACGACGGCGCCCGCGATGGCGGGACAGGTGGCGCGGCTGCTGGCCGTGCCGGGCGGGCGGGAGTTCCTCGGGCAGGTGCCCGGGGTCGCGACGGCGGCGTTGCCCGACGACCAGCTTGCCGAACTGCTCAACTGGACGCTGCAGCGATTTGATCCGGTGCATATGCCCGCCGGGTTCCAGCCCTATACGACAGACGAAATTCGGAAGCTGCGGGAAACGCCGCTCCGGATCGAGGCGGCCGCGAAGCGCGCGCGGCTCGTGGCCGCCCTCGAGATGCACAGGCGCATCGACGCAGCAAGAAATCAAAAAGGGGACGGTCAATGAGCAAGTCGAGAGTTTCAGCCCGGACGTTGCGTACACTGGCATTGTTGCTGTCGGGATTGTCGAGTCAGGCGCTGATGGCGCAGACCGCGACCGAGACGGCGGCACCCAACGACCAGGAAATCGTCGTCACCGCGCAGAAGCGCAGCGAGCGCCTTCAGGACGTCCCGATCTCGGTCTCGGCGATCGGCGGGGACGCGGTCCGCAAGCAGCGCCTGTCCTCGGCCGACGACCTGGTCAGCAAGGTCGCCAACCTCCAGCTGACGTCGACCGTCGGCGACGGCACCCCGATCTTCGCCCTGCGCGGCGTTTCGATGTCGGACTACAGCCTCAACCAGTCGGGTCCGGTCGCGACCTATTATGACGAGGTCTACAAGGGCAATTTCGCTTTCCTCGGCGTGGCGCTCTATGATCTCGAGCGGGTCGAGGTGCTGCGCGGCCCACAGGGCACGCTCTACGGCAAGAACACCACCGGCGGCGCGGTCAACCTGATCAGCCGCAAGCCCGAGATCGGCAAGACCGAGGGCTATCTCAACCTCGGCTACGGCAATTACAACCGGCGCGAGGCGAACGGCGCGATCAATGTGCCGCTGGGCCAGACGCTCGCCGCGCGGCTCGCCTTCACCGTCGCCCGCGCCGACGGCTGGTTCAAGAACCAGCTGCCCGGCAAGCCCGATCTCAACGGCACCCGCGAATATGCGTTGCGCGGATCGCTGCTCTGGGAACCGCGCGACGGCGTGTCCTTCCTGCTGCGCGCTTCGACCAGCTACCAGAATCCCTATAATTACGGAATCTACGGTGCGCCGGGCCCCGACGGCGTGGGCGCGGGGCTCTATGAATCGCTGGGTCAGGGGACCAGCTATTTCCGTAGCGGCCTCGGCCGGCGCGAGATCGAGTCCGAATATACGCCGCGCCGCCGCGCGCGGACCTATGCGGTCTCGCTTACCTCGACGTTCGATATCGGCAACGACCTTTCGATCGTGTCGGTGTCGTCCTGGGACAAGGGCCGCCTGAACTTCGGCGAGGATACCGACGGAGCGCCGAACAAGGCGCTGGAGATCTTCTACGGCGACCGCGCGACCCAGATCTCGCAGGACCTGCGCCTCGCCAGCAATTGGGGCGGACCGTTCGATTTCATCCTCGGCGCCTATTACAACCGGGAGAAGGTGTTCAACACGACCGACTTCGGCATCTTCAAGGATGCCGATATCGACGGCAACGGCACGATCGATGCGGCCGACTGCGCGGCAGGGCTGCCCGCGGCGTGCAGCGTGGTCAACCGGTTCGACCAGTTGAAGCACAGCTACGCGCTCTACAGCGACCTGCATTATGATTTCGGCGGCGGCTTCACCCTGCGGGGCGGCCTCCGCTTCACGCGTGACGACGGCAGCCAGACCGGGCTGACGTCGAATGCCGTCGGGGCGGACGGCGTGCTGGTGGCGGCGCTGATTCCGCCGACCGACCTGCGCTTCAAGACCAATAATCTGTCGGGCAAGATCGGCCTCGACTACAAGGTCGACCGCGATACGCGCTCTACGCCAACTACAGCCGCGGTTATCGCGCCCGCAGCTTCAACGCGCAGGCCTTCTTCGATCCGTCCGAAGCCTCGGTCGCCAAGCCCGAGACGATCGACGCCTTCGAAGGTGGCGCCAAGCTGCAGTTCGCCGATCGCCGGGTCACCCTGAACCTCGCCGGCTTCTATTATCTCTACAAGAACCAGCAGTTCATCAACATCAGCCCGCTTACGGCCGCGCAGACCCTGGTCAATGTCGACAAGTCGCGCATCTATGGCGGCGAGGCCGAACTCAACGTTCGCGCCAACGAATGGGTCAGCCTGCGCGCGGGCCTCGGCCTGCTCAACGCGCGGATCAAGAAGGGCATTCTCAGCGGCGCCGACGTGAGTGGCAACAAGCTGTCGAACGCGCCGTCGATGAGCGCGAACGGCGGTCTCGACATCACCGTGATGGACGCGGATGCCGGCAAGATCAGCATCCATCCCGACATCAGCTATGTGTCGAGCCAGTATTTCGAAGTGTTCAACGTCCCCCGGCTGAAGCAGGGCGCCTACACGCTGCTCGGTGGGCATATCGATTTCGAACGTGGTCCGTTCAGCGCGTCGGTCTGGGGCAAGAACCTGACCAACCGCTACTATCTCACATCGCGGGTCGATCTCGTCGGTGGCTTCGGCTTCGACTACAACCATGTCGGAGCACCACGGACCTATGGCGTGACCGTCGGATATAAATTCTAGGAAAGAGGCCGGGCCGCCCGCATGTGCGGGATGGCCCGGCCGAGGAGAGTGTGATGCCCGACTACAAGCTCTTGATCGGCGGCCGTCTTGTCGACGGCGCCGCGACGATGGACGTGATCAACCCCGCGACGGAGGAGGTGCTGGCCGCCTGTCCGCGCGCGTCCGAGGCGCAGCTCGACGAAGCGGTCGCGGCGGCGAAGCGGGCCTTTCCGGCCTGGGCCGCCAAGCCGATCGAGGAGCGTCGCGCGCTGATCCTGAAGCTGGCGGACGCCATCGAGGCGGATGCGGAGGCCTTCGCCCGGCTGCTGACCCAGGAACAGGGCAAGCCGCTGGCCGAGGCGACCGCCGAAATCGCCTATGCCCAGGCCTTCATCCGCCAGCTCGCGACCCATGACCTGCCGGTCAAGGTGCTCGAGGACAATGATCGCCGCCGGGTCGAGCAGCGGCGCCGTCCGCTGGGCGTCGTCGGGGCGATCATCCCCTGGAATTTCCCGGTCCTGATCGTCGCCTTCAAGTTGCCGCTGGCGCTGCTCGCGGGCAACACCATGGTTATCAAGCCCGCGCCGACCACGCCCCTGACCACGCTCAAGCTGGGCGAATTGATGGCGGAGATATTCCCCGCCGGCGTCGTCAACGTCATCACCGACCAGAACGACCTGGGCGGCAAGCTGTCGACCCATCCCGACGTGGCGAAGATCAGCTTCACCGGATCGACCGAGACCGGCCGCAAGGTGATGGCGAGCGCTGCCTCATCGATCAAGCGGCTCACGCTGGAACTGGGCGGCAACGACGCGGCGATCGTGCTGGGCGATGTCGATCCGGCCAAGGTCGCGCCCGGCATCTTCGGCGGTGCCTTCCTGAACGCCGGGCAAGTGTGCCTGGCGATCAAGCGGGTCTATGCCCATGCGGACATCTACGACGCGCTGTGCACCGAGCTGGGCCGGCTGGCGGAGGAGGCGATCGTCGACGATGGACTGAAGCAGGGCGTCCAGATCGGCCCGCTCCAGAACGCCGCCCAATATGAGAAGGTTAAGGGCTTCCTCGACGATGCCCGCGCCAACGGCACGATCGTCGCGGGCGGCGTCGTCGAGGACCGGCCAGGCTATTTCATCCGGCCCACTATCGTCCGCGACATCAGCGACGGCACGAAGCTGGTCGACGAGGAACAGTTCGGCCCGATCCTTCCGGTGATCCGCTATCAGGATGCCGAGGATGCGCTCGCGCGCGCCAACGCTTCGGACATGGGGCTGGGCGGGTCGATCTGGTCGACCGACCGCGAGGCGGCCCGCGACCTGGCCGGCCGGATGGAGAGCGGCACGGTCTGGATAAACAAGCATCTCGACTTCGGGCCGACCATGCCCTTCGGGGGAGCCAAGCAGTCGGGCCTGGGTGTCGAATTCGCCGAGGAAGGGCTGCACGAGTTCACCCAGATTCACGTGATCAACGAGGCAAAATAAAGATGCTCGATTTCGGGGATCGTCCCGCTTCGTTCAACTTCACACGCGATGTCATGGGACGTTGGGCCGAGCTGCGGCCCGACGACACCGCCATGGTCTGGACCGACCCCGGCGGGGCGGTGATCCGGCGGAGCTTCGCCGAGATGGCCGCCGCCGCCGCCCGCGCGGCGGCGGTGCTGAAGGAGGCCGGCGTCGGGCGCGGCGATACCGTGCTGATCCTGCTCAACCGCGAGGTCGAATGGTGGGAGCTGATGCTGGGCTGCATCGCGATCGGTGCGATCGCGTCGCCGGGCACCACCCAGCTGATGGCCAAGGACATCGCCTATCGCCACCAGGCCGCCGCCGCGCGGTGCGTTGTGGCGAGCGGCGACATGGCGGCGCGGGTCGAGACGGCACTGGCCGGGGGGGATGCCACGCTGCTCCATGTGGGCGGGGCGCGCGAAGGCTGGCTCGACTATGCGGCGTCGCGGGCCACGGCTGCACCGATCGTCGATGGGGCCGACACCGGCTTCGACGAGGACGCCCTATGCTATTTCACCAGCGGCACCACCGGCCAGCCGAAGATGACGATCCATGCGCATGGCTATACGCTCGCGCATCGCATCACCGGGTCCTACTGGCTCGACCTCAAGCCCGGCGACCTGCACTGGAACCTGTCCGACACGGGTTGGGCCAAGGCGGCCTGGAGCAGCCTGTTCGCGCCGTGGCTGATGGGCGCCGCGATCTTCGTCCACCATGCGCCGGGCTTCGACCCGGTCGCGACGCTCGACCTGCTCGAGCGGATGCCCGTAACCACGCTGTGCGCCCCGCCCACCGCCTATCGCATGCTCGTGCGCAGCGATCTGACCGGCCGGCGCTTCGAGGCGCTGCGCCATTGCGTGAGTGCGGGCGAGCCCCTGAATCCCGAGGTGATCGACCTGTGGAAGGCGGCAACCGGGCTCGACATCCATGACGGCTATGGACAGACCGAGACGGTGCTGCTCTGCGCCAACCGACCCGATGCTGCACGCCAGGGATCGATGGGCCGTCCGGCCCCAGCGTTCGACCTGGCAGTGATCGACGGCGAGGGCAACCGGCTACCGCCCGACAGCGAAGGCGATGTCGCGCTGCGCATCGCCGACGGCGACCCGCCCGGACTGTTCGCCCGCTACCGCGACGACCCGGAGCGCACCGCCGGCACCCGCCGCCATGGCTGGTACCTGACCGGCGACCGGGCGACCGTCGACGCCGACGGCTATTTCTGGTTCGTCGGCCGGTCCGACGACGTGATCCTGTCCTCGGGCTATCGCATCGGTCCGTTCGAGGTCGAAAGCGCGCTGTTCGAGCATCCCGCCGTCGCCGAGAGTGCGGTGGTGTCGAGCCCCGATCCGACCCGAGGCGAGGTGGTCAAGGCGTTCGTCATCCTTGCCGCCGGGTTCGAGCCGTCCGAGACGTTGGTGAAGATATTGCAGGACCACGTGAAATCGACGACTGCCCCGTATAAGTATCCCCGCAAGATCGAGTTCGTCGCGAGCCTGCCGAAGACGGTGAGCGGCAAGATACGCCGCAAGGAACTGCGCGATCGCGAATGGGAGAAGGGAGCGGTGTGATCGATTCGCATGTGAAGGGGCCGAATTTTCCGGCGCTGCTGGACGTGACGATCGGCGAACTGCTCGCCGCTACAGCGAGCCGGTTGCCCGATGCGACCGCACTGATCGTCCGCCACCAGTCTATCCGGTGGACCTACGCCGAGTTGCTCGCCCGGGTCGACGATCTCGCGCGGGGCTTCGTCCTGGCGGGTCTGCGTCCGGGCGATCGGATCGGCATCTGGTCGCCCAACTGTGTCGAATGGGTGCTGGTCCAGTTCGCGGCGGCGCGTGCCGGGTTGATCCTCGTCAACATCAACCCGGCCTATCGCGCCGGCGAGATGGCGCGCGCGCTGGAGATGGTCGGCTGCGCGGCGCTGGTGCTCGCGCGGTCCTTCAAGTCGAGCGATTATATCGCGATGCTCGCCGAGGTGCGTGACGAACTGCCCGATCTTCGCCTGGTCTTCTCGATCGGCGAGGGCGAACATCCGGGCTGCCGGCCGCTTGCCGAGATCATGGGCGGTGGCGCCGCGCCGCTGCCCGAGGACGTCCGGCCCGATCAACCCACGAACATCCAGTTCACCAGCGGTACCACCGGCCTGCCCAAGGGCGCTACGCTGTCCCACCGCAACATCGTCAACAACGGCTATATGGTCGGACATCGGATTGGCCTGTCGCCGGCCGATATCGTCTGTATCCCGGTGCCGCTCTACCATTGCTTCGGCATGGTGATGGGCAATCTCGCCTGCGTCGCCCATGGCGCGACGATGTGCTTTCCCGGGGAAGGCTTCGATCCGGGCGCGACGCTCGCAGCGGTGGCGGCGGAGGGGTGCACCGCGCTCTACGGCGTGCCGACCATGTTCGTCGCGATGCTCGAGCATCCCGATTTCGACGGGCATGACTTGAGCAGCCTGCGCACCGGCATCATGGCCGGCTCGCTCTGCCCGATCTCGGTGATGCAGGCGGTGCTTGGCCGGATGAACATGCACCAGGTGACGATCGCCTATGGCATGACCGAAACGAGTCCGGTCAGCTTCCAGTCGGCGATGGACGATTCGATAGAGCTGCGCGTCTCGACGGTGGGGCAGGTGCAGCCGCATCTCGAGGCCAAGGTGATCGGCCCCGACGGGGAGATCGTGCCGCTGGGCGAGCGTGGCGAACTCTGCACGCGCGGCTATTCGGTGATGCTCGGCTATTGGGGCGATCCCGAGAGGACGGCCGACGTGGTCGACGCCGACGGATGGATGCACACCGGCGACCTCGCGACCGTCGACGAGCAGGGCTATTGCCGGATCGTCGGCCGGATCAAGGACATGATCATTCGCGGTGGCGAGAACATCTATCCGCGCGAGATCGAGGAGCATCTGCTCACCCACCCCGACATCATCGACGCGCAGATCTTCGGCGTGCCCGATGCGAAGTTCGGCGAGGAGGTCTGCGCCTGGGTGATCTCGCGCAGCGGTTCGTTGTCCGAGGCGTCGGTGATCGGCCACTGTCGCGGCCGGATCGCGCATTACAAGGTGCCGCGCCATGTCCGTCTGGTCGAGGGCTTCCCGCTGACGGTCACCGGCAAGGTACAGAAATTCGCCATGCGCGAGATGATGGTCGCCGAGCTGTCGATAGGGGCCGATGAATCGGCCTGAGGCGAAGGTCCGGCCGCCTGCCATGCTGCTGGTCGCGGTCGCCCTGCTGACCGGTGGCACGCAGCCATTGTGGGCGCACAAGCCGCGACAGGCGGTGCTGACCCGAGAGACGTACCGCCAGCGTTGCCTGCTCTGCCACAAAGTGCCGCCCGATGGGATCGCACCGGAAATCGTCGCGGGGCTTGCCGTGCGACCGGCGCCGCGCGCCCGCGAGTTGATGCCGAACACGACTTGCTGGCGGCGTTGCGAGAAATGCTGGCCGGAGCCGCGGGCGACGCACTGACGTCAAGAGATGCGGTCGCGCGGGACTTCTCCCGCCGCCCATTGGTCGAGATTGGCGGCGGCGCGCATCCCCATCGCGGTCCGCGTGTCGATCGTAGCGCTGCCCAGGTGCGGCAACAGCACGGCATTCTCCAGGTCCAGATAGCCGGGGTGCAGCGAGGGTTCGCCCCGGTAGACATCGAGCCCCGCCGCCGCGATCACGCCGCGCTTGAGCGCGTCGATCAGCGCGTCGTCGTCCACCACCGATCCGCGGGCGGTGTTGATCAGCACCGCGGAGGGCTTCATCCGCGCCAGCCGTTCGCGGTTGATCAGCCCCTCGGTATCGGGACCGCCCGGGCAGTGGAGCGACAGGATGTCCGACGCTGCGATCAGGCCGTCGAGATCGGGGTGATGGACCGCCCCGAAGGCTGCTTCCACCGCGCGCGGCTGGCGGTTGCGCGAATGGTAGGCGATGGCCATGCCGAAGGCGGCCTTCGCCTTCTGTGCCACCGCCTGGGCGATACGGCCGAAGCCGACCAGGCCCAGCGTCCGCCCGCGCAGGTCGAGCCCGAGATGGGAGGTGGGCGACCAGCCGTCCCAGCGGCCCGCGCGCACCATGCGCTCCGCCTCACCGGACCGGCGGGTGGCGGAGAGCATCAGCAGGATCGCTATGTCGGCGGTCGCCTCGGTCACCGCGTCGGGGGTGTTGGTGACGGTGATGCCGAGCTCGCGACAGCGGGCCAGGTCGATATGATCGACCCCGGCGCCAAAATTGCAGATCAACCGGGTGCGGAAGGGACCGCCAGCGAGGAGCGCCGCGTCGATCCGGTCGGTCACGGTTGGCAGGATCGCGTCATAGTCGTGGAGCGCCGCCGCCAGCCGCTGCGCGTCGAGTGGCGTATCTTCGGTGTTGAACGTGACGTCGTGACGGTCGCGTAGAAAGGCCTCGGCCGGTTCGGGCCAGCGCCGGGTTACGAGGACTCGCAATGTCATGAGGCAGCATCCGGAGAGTGGGGCGGGCAAGGGGCGACGGCGATGCGCTGCGCTGCGCGCTGGTCTTCGTCGAGCAGATAGGTGATGTCGGCATGGTCCGGCATGGTGGCGAACAGATGTCGGGTGATGCGTTCGTAGAACAGCAGGAAACGGTCGAGGCCGGCATCGTCCATGATGCCGGAGTGGCGGCCGGTCGAGGCCGGTGCCCTCGCGGCCGTTGCGTTCCGCAGCTTAGCCTCCTGCGTACCGCGCCAGCGGCGGACCGCCGCGAAGGCGGGGGCCTTCAGATAGACGAGATGGTCGAGCCGGTCGAACAGTGGGCGATAGGGGCCGGCAAGCTGGTCGTTGACATGGCACCGCCAGCGGCCGTCAGTGTCCTCGTCCCGTTCCAGGGCGTTGACCGGCTGGGACAAGGCTTCCGCCGGCTGCGCGGTGGCGCCCACGCACCAGCCTTCGAACAGGACGATATCGACGGGCGCGGCGGCCCGTCTCCATCGGGAGCGGGGCATCTGGTCGTCAACCGCCTTGTCGAATGCGGGCAGGGGCACCGAAGGCCCCGCTCCGCCGGAGGTCAGGGCGTCGATCGTCCGGATGCCGAGGCCGACGTCATGCGTGCCAGGGACACCTCGCGTCGCCAGCAAAGGATGGACGTCGGCTGCCAGCCGGAGACGGTCGGCCCGGGGGAGATAGATGTCGTCGAGCGACAGGACCTCGGCGCGGAACCGGCCATCGGCCGCTATGAGCAGCGCGAGCAGTCTCGCCAGCGTCGATTTTCCGCTGCCCTGCGACCCGCAGACGCCTATGACGATCGGTGCGGTGGCGGCGCGGCGCCATGCCAGGATCCGGTCCCCCAGTTCCCTCCAATAGCCATCGACCTGCTGCCGATATGTTGCGGGAAGTCTCTCCGAGCGCAGAAAAGCCGCGACGTCGATGTCCATGCCAGCATCACCCGATCACGCCGCCGGAAGCGGCCGAGCAACTCTCCTAACGAGCATCACGCCGGAAACAATACGCTGTTTGTCCAAGGCACTCGGATCAGGCGGTCGACGGCGCGGCTCGCCGACGCTGCCCGCGCGAGAGGGATGCCGGCAGGCCGGCTCTGCCCGTACGCCGGGCGGCGGTCTTGACGCTACGCTACCAAACGCACCCGATCCGGGTGTGCGCTCTCTTAAACCGATGATATTGCACATGACGTTAACGGCGGGTGGCAGATTTGCCTCCTGTCATTAGACTTTCGGCGCAATCGGCGGGCCATGTTTTATGGCAGGAATCGTCGGGAAGCCGTCGCGTCGACCACTTGGCTCGACAGGCCGCCAATATTGGCAGGCGTTTCGCCAGTGTGCTATACTGTCCTTTCGTTACCCGGGTAGGGCCGGCTAACGTTGGGGGTATGTGTATGCTGCGTATGTTTCAACGGGCGACTCGGGCGGTCGTCGCTATCCTTTCGTTAGCCGTGCCGGCGTCTGCCGCGGTGGTCATCAGTTCGGCCAATAGCGGCTATAATTTTTCGATGGATTATGCGGGCTACGTCGCCGAGGCCTGGACCGATCAGGTGAGCGCGTTCGCCGACTTCACCTTCGATGGCGTGACCAACAACGGGCGGACCTTTAATTTCAGCTACGCGATGACCAACGACTCGATCGTCGACTCGCGCATCCGTTCGTTCGGCCTTGACACCAGCGGCACCGTGACCAGCCTTTCGGCCACCGGGGCCTACCAGTATACCGACCTGGACGGCCAGTTTCCGGTGGGGTTGGGGCGCCTCGACCTGTGCTTCATAGCGACGGGCAACGGAAGCTGCACGGGCGGTCCGGGCGGTTTGAGGTCCAATCCCGACGAATCCGGAACCGGGACCTTCGCCATCACTTTCGCGAATGTCATGGAATCGGTGACGTTCGACAATTTCGCGGTCCGTTTCCAGTCGATCAACCCGACGATCAACGGATCGAGTTCGGGCGTCGGGATCGGGTCGCTGGCCAGCGGCGGCGGCGGAAGTCCCATCACTGCGCCGGAACCGGGTACCTGGCTGATGCTGCTCGTCGGTTTCGGGCTCGTCGGCCATATGCTCCGCCGGCGCGCGGGCCCCACCCTGCTTCCGCAAGCAGCCTGATCCTTTTCCAGCGGTAGCGTTCGGGGTAATGGCTGCGGCCATGACCCTGACCCCGCTGCTGCTCCTCATCTGCTCCAACATCTTCATGACGGTCGCCTGGTACGGCCATCTGAAGTTCACCGATACGCGGCTGTGGATCGTGATCCTCGCCTCCTGGGGCATAGCGCTGGCGGAATATTGCTTCGCGGTGCCGGCCAACCGGATCGGCTACCTGCACGGCTGGACCGCCGGGCAGCTCAAGATCACGCAGGAAATCGTCACGCTCCTGGTCTTCGCGGGGTTCGCGGTGCTCGTCCTCGGCGAGCAGCTCGGCTGGCGGCATCTGGGCGCCTTTGCCTGTATGATCGGGGCCGCGTGCTTCATGTTCCTGGGCCGAAACTGATCCCGATTGCGCTGGCGGGAGGGGCACCCCATATCGCCCTTCGCAAAGCATATCAGGTTGGGCGCGATTTCCGAGCCGGCTGGCGTCCCACCAGCCTGGAAATCGCTAGTAGGACGAATATGAGCGAACTTCCCAAATGGCATGGCACCACGATCCTGTCGGTGCGCAAGGGCGGCAAGGTGGTCGTTATCGGCGACGGCCAGGTTTCGATGGGCAACACGGTGATGAAGCCCAACGCCCGCAAGGTCCGCAAGCTGGGCGATGGATCGGTGATCGGCGGCTTCGCCGGCGCGACGGCCGACGCCTTCACGCTGTTCGACCGGCTCGAACGCAAGCTGGAGCAGCATGGCGGACAGTTGCTGCGGGCTGCAGTCGAGCTGGCCAAGGACTGGCGGACCGATAAATATCTCCGCAATCTCGAGGCGATGATGATCGTCGCCGACAAGGACGTGACGCTGATCCTGACCGGCAATGGCGACGTGCTGGAGCCGGTCGGCGGGGTCGCTGCGATCGGATCGGGCGGCAACTTCGCCCTGTCGGCAGCGCGCGCGCTCGTCGATTATGAGGGCGATGCCGAGACGATCTGCCGCAAGGCGATGGCGATCGCCGCCGAACTCTGCGTCTACACCAATGACAGCCTGACGATCGAGACGCTCGACAGCGCCGCCTGACCGGTGCCGCGCAGCCTCGACGAATTGAAAGCAACACTCCCAATGAACGACAATCTCACCCCCAAGGCGATCGTCGCCGCCCTCGACGCGCATATCGTCGGGCAGTCCGATGCGAAGAAGGCCGTCGCGGTCGCGCTGCGCAATCGCTGGCGGCGCCAACGCTTGCCCGAGTCTCTCCGCGACGAGGTGACGCCGAAGAACATCCTGATGATCGGCCCCACCGGCTGTGGCAAGACCGAGATCAGCCGGCGCCTTGCCAAGCTGGCCGATGCGCCATTCGTCAAGGTAGAGGCGACCAAGTTCACCGAGGTCGGCTATGTCGGCCGCGACGTCGAGCAGATCGCCCGCGACCTGGTCGAGGAAGCGGTGCGGCTGGAGAAGGAACGCCGCCGCGCGGCGGTGAAGGACAAGGCCGAGGAAGCGGCGCTGGCACGCCTGCTCGACGCGCTGGTCGGCAAGGATGCCAGCGAGGCGACCCGCCTCGCCTTCCGCCAACGTTTCGAGGACCGCCAGCTCGACGACAAGGAAATCGAGATCGAGGTCGAGGACAGCGGCGGCATGCCGCTCGAGATCCCCGGAATGGGCGGCCAGGTCGGCATGATCAACCTGGGCGACATGATGGGCAAGGCGTTCGGGCAAGGACGCACCAAGCGCCGCAAGATGACGGTGCGCGCCGCCTGGTCGAAGCTGGTCGACGAAGAGGCCGACAAGCGGCTCGACCAGGACGAGGTGAGCCGGCTCGCGCTGCAGGACGCCGAGCAGAACGGCATCGTCTTCCTGGACGAGATCGACAAGATCGCGGTCAGCGACGTGCGCGGCGGATCGGTGAGCCGCGAGGGCGTGCAGCGCGACCTATTGCCGCTGATCGAGGGCACGACGGTCGCCACCAAATACGGCCCGCTGAAGACCGACCATATCCTTTTCATCGCGAGCGGTGCCTTCCATGTCGCCAAGCCGTCGGACCTGCTGCCCGAATTGCAGGGCCGCCTGCCGATCCGGGTCGAGCTGAAGGCGCTGACCGAGGCGGATTTCGTGCGGATCCTGTCCGACACGCGGGCCAGCCTGACCGAGCAGTATCGCGCGCTGATCGGGACCGAAGGGGTCGAGATCGGGTTCACCGAGGATGGCATCGCCGCGATCGCGAGGATCGCCGCCGAGGTGAACGGGCAGATCGAGAACATCGGCGCGCGCCGGCTGTCGACCGTGATGGAAAAGCTGCTCGAGGAGATCAGCTTCGGAGCCGAGGACCGCAAGGGCACGACGATCACGATCGACGCCGCCTATGTGAACGGCCAGCTCAGCGAAGTGGCGCGCGACACCGATCTGTCGAAATATGTGCTGTAACGGTTGGCTTGCTGTTCCTACCCGTCATTCCAGCGAAAGCTGGAATCTCCCTGCCTTGAAAGAGAAAGAGAGATCCCAGCTTTCGCTGGGATGACGGTTGGAAAAGTGCCGTGAAGGGAGGGCTCGACGATGACGATCACCATGTACGGCATCAAGAATTGCGACACGATAAAGAAGGCCCGCACCTGGCTTGAGGGTCACGGGCTTGGCTATGGCTTCCACGACTACAAGGCGTCGGGCGTCGACCGGGCGACCCTGGAGGCGTGGGCGGGCGTGGTCGGCTGGGAGGTGCTGCTCAACCGGGCGGGGACGACCTTCCGCAAGCTGCCCGACGCCGACCGGGCGGATATCGACCAAGCCAAGGCGATCGCGCTGATGGAAGCGCAACCATCGATGATCAAGCGGCCTGTGCTCGATATCGACGGCGAACTGCTCGTCGGCTTTAAGCCAGAGCTCTACGAGAAGGCGCTCGGCCGATAGGCACGCCGGTCAAAAGGCGGGCTGGACCTGTCGATCGACGGTCGTCCGATTTCGCCCGCTTTCCTTCGATGTGTAGAGCGCCCTGTCGGCGCGTTTGAGGATGTCGGCGAGGGCATGGTCGCCGGCGCTCATCGCGGCAACCCCGAAGCTGGCCGTCAGGCGCAGCGGCAGGTCCCCGATCTGGATCTCCATGATCCGCGCGCGCAAGGCCTCGACCAGGAGGCGGGCCACCTCGGGGCTGCTGCCAGGAAAGAACAGGACGAACTCCTCGCCCCCGAAGCGGCCATAATGGTCGGCGCCGGCCAGTTGTTCGCGGAACAATTCGGTCAGCCGACACAGCACGTCGTCGCCATGGCCATGGCCGTAAACATCGTTGATTTCCTTGAAATGGTCGACGTCGCAGATGGCGACCGACAGCGGCTGCTCGCTGGCGCGGGCCTCGTCTATCATTCGGCGTCCGGCGGCTTCGGCCGCGCGGCGGTTCGGAGCACCGGTCAGCGAGTCGGTCTCGGCGGTGAGGCGCAGCTTCTCGGCGAGGTCGCCGCCCATCAGGTAGAGCGAGAAGATGCCGGCTCCGACCGTCATCGCGGGAAGCCCGAGGAACACGATGTACATATAGACGCGGTCGAGCAGGGCCGATTCGCCATTGCCCATCGCCGCGAGCACCACGCCGCCGGCGAACTCGACCGCCGCGAGCCCGAAGCAAGTGAAGATGATCGGCCGCTCTCCGAGCCGGAGCTCGCGACCGGGGTGCCAGAGTGCCGTCGTAACGCCGAAGATCAGGACGGCTGCGGCGTAGAAGGGGACGATCGCGTTGCGCATGCCGCGGTCGGGTTCGCCGACGCTGTACCACAGGATCAGGAGCAGCCCGGCGAGCTGGCTGGCGAGCAGCGGCCCCGCCCGGTAGGGTAGGCCCGAGCGCATGCGATAGGCCATGGCGGCGAGGATCGGGGGCGTCATCGCGACCCAGCTCACCGCCAGGTTTACCCAGATGTCACCCTTGAAGAAGTAGAAGTAGGCGGCATCGGCGGCATAGAGCAGTACATTGCCGCCGAACGCGGCGGCGAGCAGCAACGCCATCTTCGGCTGGCCCAATGTCCGCGCGGCGAGCAGCATCGCCAAGGCCAGCAGGCCATTGACGAGCAGCAACACCGCGAAGATGAAGAAATCCACCGACATCTGGCCGGATCCTCCCCCGAAAACCCCTCGCCTTCATACCTCTTCCGAAGGCGACGTTAAACGAAGATATGCATGTCTCCCCGCGGCCCGAGCCGTCCGGAGCGAGCCGCTTCACCTGCGGGGGTTTCCTGTCTATCGCCATAGCCGAGGAGATTCCGCTATGACCCCCATCGCAAGGATATTGTTGCTCGGTTCGGGCGAGCTCGGCCGCGAGTTCACGATCGCCGCCAAGCGGCTGGGTGCCCATGTCACCGCCTGCGATTCCTATGCCGATGCCCCGGCGATGCAGGTCGCCGACGATCAAGAGGTCTTCTCCATGCTCGATGGGGATGCGCTGGCGGCGGTGATCGAGAAGCACCGGCCGGACCATATCGTCCCCGAGGTCGAGGCGATCCGCACCGAGGTCCTCAAGGATTTCGAGGATCGCGGTTTCTCGGTCGTGCCGTCGGCGCGCGCGACGATGCTGACGATGAACCGCGACCGCATCCGCGATGTCGCCGCGAACGACCTTGGCCTCGTAACCTCGCGCTTCCTCTATGCCGAGACGCTCGAGGAGATGCGTGCGGCGGTGAAGGCTGTCGGCATTCCCTGCGTGGTGAAGCCGGTCATGTCCTCGTCTGGCAAGGGGCAGAGCATCGTTACCGCCGAGGAGGCGGTCGACGCCGCCTGGGACTATGCGGTCGAAGGGATGCGCGGCGATCGGCAGCGCGTGATCGTCGAGGCGTTCATCGCCTTCGATTACGAGATCACCCTGCTCACGATCCGGACACGGCAGGGCGTCCTCTTCTGCGAACCGATCGGCCACCGGCAGGAGCGCGGCGACTATCAGGAAAGCTGGCAGCCTGCGCCCATGTCGAAGAAGGCGCTCGCCGCCGCCCAGGACATGGCGCGGAAGGTGGTCGATGATCTTGGCGGCTATGGCCTGTTCGGGGTCGAGTTCTTTGTCGCCGGCGAGCAGGTGATCTTCTCCGAGCTGTCGCCCCGGCCGCATGATACCGGCATGGTGACGCTGATCTCGCAGAACCTGACCGAGTTCGACCTGCATGCGCGCGCGATCCTGGGCCTTCCGATCCCGCACATCCATCTCAACGGCGCGGCGGCCTCCGCGGTGGTCCTCGCGGATCGTCACGCCGAGGATTTCCATTTCGAGGGGGCGGCCGAGGCACTGGCGCCGGTGCCTGGGATCGAGACCGATCTTCGTATCTTCGGCAAGCCGGCGACGCGGCCCAATCGCCGGATGGCCGTCACGCTGGCGCTGGCGCGCAAGGGGACGGCGGACGATGCGCGGGCCGTCGCCCGCGCCGCCGCCGCCAAGGTGAAGATCGTCTATGACGGAGAGGAGTGATGGCGCGCACGCCGATCTCTTCGGGATCGCCGTTCGAGAAGCAGGCCGGCTACAGCCGGGCGCTGATCGATGGCGACTGGGCGTTCGTGGCGGGGACGACGGGTTATGATCCGGAAACGCGGATCATGCCGGAAAGCGCGGCCGAACAGGCCCGCAACGCGCTGGCGCTGATCGCACGGACGCTGGAGGGTGCCGGTTTCGCGATGGCCGACGTCGTCCGGGCTACCTATTATCTCACGCAGGCCGACTATTGGGACGAGGTCGGGCCCGTGCTGGGCGAGGCCTTCGGCGACATCCGCCCGGCGGCGACCGCGCTGGTCGTCGGGCTGATCAAGCCCGAGATGAAGGTGGAGATCGAGGTGACGGCGCTCCGGCGGCGATGAGCCGACGCTGAGTCGAAGTCGGCCATTCCGGTCGCCGCCGTGCAAAGGAGACGAATGATGCGCTACAAGCCCCTTGGCCGGACCGGCCTCTACGTCTCCGAGCTGTGCCTCGGCACGATGACCTTCGGCGGCGGTACCGAGGGGATGTGGGCGTCGATCGGCAACCTCCAGCAGGGCGACGTCGACCGGTTGCTGCGCCAGTCGCTCGACGCGGGTATCAACTTCCTCGACACCGCCGACGTCTATGGCGAAGGCAGGTCCGAGCAGATCACCGGCCAGGCGATCCGCAATCTCGGTATCGCGCGCGACGAGATCGTCGTCGCGACGAAGGTGATGGGGCGGATGGGGCAGGGGCCCAATCAGCTGGGCCTTTCGCGTTACCACATCATGGAGGCAGTCAAGGCCAGCCTGGCGCGGCTCGGCCTCGATCATATCGATCTCTATCAGGTCCACGGCTTCGATGCGACGACGCCGATCGAGGAAACGCTGGAGGCGCTCGATACGCTCGTGCGCCATGGCCATGTCCGCTATGTCGGCGTGTCCAACTGGGCGGCATGGCAGATCGCCAAGGCGCTGGGCATTTCCGAGCGCCGAGGTCTGGCGAGCTTCGTCTCTCTGCAGGCCTATTATTCGATCGCGGGTCGCGACCTCGAACGCGAGCTGGTGCCGATGATGCAATCGGAGGGGCTGGGCCTGATGGTCTGGAGCCCGCTGGCGGGCGGCCTGTTGTCGGGCAAGTTCGACATCGGCAACGAGAAGAGCGGCGAGGGGCGTCGCGCCGGCTTCGATTTCCCGCCCGTCGACCGCGACCGGGCACGCGGGGCGATCGACGCGATGCGGCCGATCGCCGAGGCGAGGGGCGTGTCGGTGGCGCAGGTAGCGCTCGCCTGGCTGCTCCATCAGCCTGCCGTAACCAGCGTGATCGTCGGCGCGAAGCGGGCCGACCAGCTGACCGACAACATCGCCTCCACCCAGGTGGCGCTCAGCGCGGACGAACTGGCGGCACTCGGCGCGGCCAGCGCGCTGCCTTCGGAATATCCCGGCTGGATGTTCGACCGCCAGTCGGTCACGTCGCGTTGACGTGTTGGTAAATATTGCCAGAAAGCGGAAAATTTATACGAGAATTGGCGAAACTTGAATTCGGAATTTTAAGAAATCACGGTTTTTTCAAGGGAAATGGATTTGGCACGGTTCCTGCTGAGAGATGGGCATCCACAACGCACATCGAAAGGGACCTTAAAATGCAGAAGTTCAAGAACACCGTCGCCGGCACCTTCGCCCTGGCCGCCACCTTCGTCACCGTCGCCGCGGCCACACCGCTGCGCGCCGAAACGGTCGGTGTTCCGGTCGCCTATGGCGATCTGAACATCCAGAGCGAAGCCGGTGCCGCCCAACTCGACGCCCGTATTCGTCGCGCCGCCTACGAGGTGTGTGGCCGGGCCGACGTCGGCACCAACATCAAGGTCGCCAACTGCCGCCACGACGCGATCGGCACCGCCAAGGCGAAGCTGGCCCTTGCCGGCCAGGGCTCGGAGCTGAAGCTCGCCGCTCGCTGATCCGGCCGACATAAATGGCCTCCACCAAGGCCGCCAGGCGAAGGTCTCCAGCCTTCCTTGGCGGCCTTTTTCGTCCGGTGGCGGATCAGAGTGGAAGCCTTGGGCCAGGCCGTCGCGCTACCATGCGCCTTCTCGAGCCGTCGACCACGGCTCATCCCATATGTGATCAACTTTCAACTGACTATTCTTGGTCGATCTGAAATGGTGACGATGGAAAAGAAGGGGATGCCGCCGCTATAAAGCGGATGCTTGGGTTGAGTGAAAATTCAATAAGCTCCACATTTTCCTAAGCGTGCGGCAATTTTTACTTTGGCGCGCGGGGTTGGCGCTGTGGGTACAGGAAAGGCCATGAAAGACGTCATGAACCACCTCGAGCGGCTCGAGGCCGAGAGCATCCATATATTGCGGGAGGTCGTGGCCGAGTGCGAGCGACCGGTCATGCTCTACTCGGTTGGTAAGGATTCGGCGGTGATGCTGCATTTGGCGCGCAAGGCCTTCTATCCCTCGCCGCCGCCCTTCCCGCTGCTCCATGTCGACACGACGTGGAAGTTCCGGGCGATGTACGAGCTCCGCGACCGGATGGCGCGCGAGAGCGGCATGGAGCTGCTCGTCTATCACAACCCCGAGGCGCAGGAGCGGGGGATCAACCCGTTCGACCATGGTCCCCTCCACACCGACATGTGGAAGACCGAAGGTCTCAAGCAAGCGCTTGATAAATACGGTTTCGACGCAGCGTTCGGCGGCGCCAGGCGTGACGAGGAGAAGAGCCGGGCGAAGGAGAGGATCTTCTCCTTCCGCACCGCCTCGCATGGCTGGGATCCGAAGAACCAGCGGCCCGAATTATGGAACCTTTACAATGCGAAGAAGTCGAAGGGTGAAAGCATCCGCGTCTTCCCGATCAGCAATTGGACAGAGCTCGACATCTGGCAATATATCCAGCTGAACGATATCCCGATCGTGCCGCTCTACTTCGCGGCGCAGCGCCCAACGGTGGAGCGCGACGGCATGCTGCTGATGGTCGACGACGACCGCTTCCCGCTCGAGCCCGGCGAGGTGCCGGTCGACCGCTCGATCCGCTTCCGCACGCTCGGCTGCTACCCGCTGACCGGGGCGGTCGAGAGCGAGGCGGCCACCCTGAGCGAGGTCATCCAGGAGATGCTGCTCACCACCACCTCCGAACGGCAAGGCCGCGCGATCGACAAGGACGCGGGCGATGCTTCGATGGAGAAGAAGAAGAAAGAGGGATATTTCTGATGTCCGCGCCTTATGAATATGAGGCGGACGCCCTCATTGCCGAGGATATCGCCGCCTATCTCGAGCAGCAGCGCGAGAAATCGCTGTTGCGCTTCATCACCTGCGGGTCGGTGGACGACGGCAAATCTACCCTGATCGGGAGGCTTCTCTACGACAGCAAGATGATCTTCGAGGATCAACTCGCCGCGCTGGAGGCGGACAGCAAGCGGGTCGGCACCCAGGGGCAGAACATCGACTTCGCCCTCCTTGTCGACGGCCTCGCCGCCGAGCGCGAGCAGGGTATCACGATCGATGTCGCCTACCGCTTCTTCTCGACACCGAAGCGCAAGTTCATCGTCGCCGACACGCCCGGACATGAGCAATATACCCGCAACATGGTGACGGGCGCCTCGACCGCCGATCTCGCCGTCATCCTGATCGATGCGCGCAAGGGCGTGCTGACCCAGACCCGGCGGCACAGCTATCTGGCGCACCTGATCGGCATCAAGAATATCGTGCTCGCCATCAACAAGATGGATCTGGTCGACTATGACCAGTCGGTGTTCGATCGCATCATGCTGGCCTATCGCGCCTTTGCGACCGAGATCGGCATCACCAGCTTCACCGCAATCCCTATCTCCGGCATCAACGGCGACAACATCACGACCGAGTCAGAGCGGACACCCTGGTATTCCGGGCCGACGCTGATCGATCATCTCGAGACCGTAGAGATCGACCAGCAGGCCAGCCGCGCCAGGCCGTTCCGCCTGCCGGTGCAATGGGTCAACCGGCCCAATCTCGACTTCCGGGGCTTTTCGGGCCTGATCGCGACCGGCGAGGTGAAGCCGGGCGACGCGATCCGGGTGCTGCCGTCGGGCAAGACTTCGACCGTAAGCCGGATCGTTACCTTGGACGGCGATCTCGATAGCGCCGTCGCGGGCCAGTCGGTTACCTTGACCTTTGCCGACGAGATCGACTGCTCGCGCGGCGACGTCATCGCCATCGCCGACAATCCGCCGCAGGTCGCCGACCAGTTCGAGGCTACGATCGTCTGGATGGCGGAAAGCGATTTGCTCCCGGGCCGGCCCTACTGGTTGAAGCTCGGCACCCAGACCGTCACCGCCACCGTCCAGTCGCCCAAATATCAGGTCGACGTGAACAGCATGGAGCATCTGGCGGCGAAGACGCTGAGCCTCAATGCGATCGGGGTCGCCAATCTGTCGACCGACCGGCCGCTGGTGTTCGAATCCTATGCCGACAGCCGGACCTTGGGCGGCTTCATCCTGGTCGACAAGCTGACCAACGCGACCGTTGCAGCCGGCATGCTGCATTTCTGTCTGCGGCGGTCGCAGAACGTCCATTGGCAGGCAACCGACACGACCCGGGAGAAACGGGCCGATCTGAAAAACCAGAAAGCGGCGGTGCTGTGGTTCACCGGGCTGTCGGGGGCGGGAAAGTCGACCATCGCCAATATCGTCGAGCGCAAGCTGACTCGGATGAATCGGCACAGCTTCCTGCTGGACGGCGACAACGTCCGCCATGGGCTGAACAGGGATCTCGGCTTCACCGATGCCGACCGGGTCGAGAATATCCGCCGGGTGGGCGAGGTGGCGCGGCTGATGACCGATGCCGGCCTGATCGTGATCACCGCCTTCATCTCGCCCTTCCGCGCCGAGCGCGAGATGGTGCGTGCGATGATGGAGCCCGGCGAGTTCATCGAGGTCCATATCGACACCTCGCTGGCCGATGCCGAGCAGCGCGACGTGAAGGGCCTCTACAAGAAGGCTCGGGCGGGCCAGCTCAAGAACTTCACCGGCATCGACAGCCCCTATGAGGCGCCCGAGAAGCCGGAGATCCACATTGACACCGCCGCACTGTCGCCCGAGGAAGCTGCCGAGCTGATCATCGCGAAACTGCTGGGCGAAGAAGGATGAACGACGTCGAACTGGCGATCCATATCGCCGAACGCGCCGGCGGGATGCTGCTCGACCTGCGGGAAACCAGCGGTTTCGAGGGCAAGGCGCTCGGCGTCGAGGGGGATCGCATCGCCAATGCGTTCATCATGGAGACGCTGCGCCGCGAGCGGCCTGACGATGCGATCCTCTCCGAAGAGGAGGTCAACGATACCGCACGCTGCTCGGTCGAACGCGTGTGGATCGTCGACCCGCTGGACGGCACGCGAGAATATGGCGAGGGCCGGACCGACTGGGCGGTGCATGTCGCAATGGCGGTCGGCGGGGAGGCGACGCTCGGCGCGGTCGCATTGCCGGGGCTGGGCCTGACGCTCGATTCGGCCAGGCCGATGCCGCCGAAGCCGCGCCCGGCGACGCTGCGCATGCTGGTAAGCCGCACGCGGCCGGCGGCCGAAGCGATGGATGTCGCCCAAAAACTGGGTGCTGAGCTGGTGCCGATGGGCTCCGCGGGCGCCAAGGCGATGGCGGTGGTGCGCGGCGAAGCCGACATCTACCTCCATTCCGGAGGCCAATATGAGTGGGACAATTGTGCGCCCGTCGCGGTCGCCCGCGCAGCGGGGCTCCACTGTTCGCGGATTGACGGATCACCTCTGAGCTACAACCATGCGAATCCATGGCTGCCCGACCTGCTGATCTGTCCGGCCGATCTGGCCGAGGAGGTGCTTCGCCTCGTCGGAAGCGCGAGCGCGGCCGCGTGAGCGCGCAGCTCAGCTGATGATCGCCGTAGATTGGCTCAATGCGCTCGCCGGCCTGCTGGTCGGGGTCATCGTCGGTATAACCGGGGTCGGCGGCGGTTCGCTGATGTCGCCCATCCTGATCCTGCTGTTCGGCGTGGCGCCAGCCACGGCGGTCGGCACCGACCTGTGGTTCGCGGCAGTGACCAAGACCGCCGGGTCGATCGTCCATCACCGGCAGGAGAGCGCCGACCACCGTATCGTCGGCTGGCTGTGCCTGGGTAGTATTCCGGCAGCGGTCGCGACCCTGTTGCTGCTGTTCGAGTTCGGTGGGCACCAGACCAAGAGCGGGCTGATCGTGACGCTGCTCGGCACCATGCTGATCATCACCTCGTTCGCCACGCTGTTCCGCCGCCAGCTCGTCAGCGCCATGATCGACACCGACGACGAGATGAAGGCGCGCCGCTTCATCCGGTTCCAGCCGGTGCTGACCATGGCAGCTGGTGCGCTTCTGGGGACGCTTGTCACCCTGACGTCGGTCGGGGCGGGCGCTCTGGGGGCCACGCTGTTGCTGATGCTCTATCCGCTGCGGCTGACCGCGCGAAAGCTGGTCGGTACGGACATCATGCATGCGGTGCCGCTCACCCTGGTGGGCGGGATCGGTTATATGATCGCGGGCAGCGTCGACCTGCGGCTGCTGGGCATGCTGCTGATCGGCTCTATCCCCGGTATCGTCATCGGGTCGAGGCTGACGATGATGCTCGACGAACGGATCGTCCAGCGATGTCTGGCGGTCATCCTGTTCATTACCGGCATCAAGCTGGTGATGGTCTAGGCGGAATGTCGATGGAGCTTCGCCGCGCCTAAAGGGCGGCGCGCTCGATCATCGCCCAGCTGACGCCGGGGAAGGCGTCTTCGATCAATATCCGGGCAAGCGACCGACCCGCCTCCGCGCATCGGTCCGCATGTTGCGCGGCCTCGGCATGCCGATCTCGGTCACCTCGCGAACGGTCATGGCGATGCGCCTTCTCATCGGCCTGCGCGATGACCGACAGGATCGCCGCCAACCGAAGCCCGCGATGCTCGTCGCCGGCCGTCATGCGCCGCGCCCGCCCGCATCGGTCCAGGCCCGATGGATCGCATCGATCTCGAACAGCCCGTAGGCGGCGTGGAGGCAATCGAGCCATGCCGCTTCCCGAAGGCCGGCCGCAGTGGCGAAGAGACGTCGTCCCCGATCGTCGACGTAGGAGCGGCGCGTCGCGACCGTCGTCGACCAGTGCCGGAGATTGCGCAGGGCACGCTGGAGCCTGTCTATTTCCGCTACCTCGCGGCAGCCGGTGTCGATGGATTGGTGGAAGGTCATCTCGCCTCCGAAAAGAGGTCGAGATGCGTACAATATTTTTGTACAAAGTCAATCGAAATTCTGGGAGTCCGTTACCGGACGCGCATTTGCAAACTCGTGTTGCACCGAGAAATCGGCGATTTTTTCGATGTGGTGTGAACAATTGTAACTTCGCAAGGAGTCCTATTTTCTTGTTCGTCGCAGAGGTGCAGAGGGTGAGCGGGCACCAAGGAGCAGGACGAGTCGCGATGAACATGATGACGACGAATTGGCTGGAGCAGGCGGAGAGCCTTCCCTTCGACGCCCTCGTCGAGATGGCCGTCCGCATTTCGGAAAAGCCTCGTCCTATGCCGCCCTCTTGGATGATAGCTCCTTCCTTCCGTGGGATGGAGCAGGCCGCTGGCATGGCCGGGGTCTTGGATCGTCCCGAAATTCCCGCCCCATCGGCCATGCAACCCTATCGATCGATCCGCGAAGTTCCCCGTTCGTCGTGATCGCCCCATAGCCCGCGCGTCGCTCGCGGGCTTTTTTTGCCAAAGCGATAGGAAAAATCCTAGACAAGTAGGATTACGCGGATAGGATTGAACATAACGGGAACAAAAACGAGTCGATCGATGGGAAAGCCGGTTTATCGAACTTCGCCGGGCTGCACCTTGCAGTGCCCGGCTTGCGACGTCAGATGTGCGATCCTGGCCGGCGAGGCTTATGATGCCTGGCAGGCGATGCGGCGTCTTCGGCAGGAGCAATCCAGCTCTCCCGAGCCGGCACGGGCGGCGATGCTGTCGTGCGCTGAAGCGCGGATGGCAGACGCAGCGCAAGCGTTCGCGCGAGCGCGTCGCGACGGGCAGCGGGCACTTCGTCCTCGAGCATGGTCTCGAACATCCGGGTCAGCGCTTCTGCACTAGGAAGGGCAACGTCGAGGCGGACATATTGGATGGCCGGTGCCTGAGATGCGATCTCAACCTCGGCCTCGTCGCTGGACAAGCCAGCGAGGGCGAACACCTCGCGCGGCTCGACGCCATGAGACTGGAGGGCGGCGGCGATGCGGCGGGCGGCATCGACCGGCAGCAGGCCGGTGAAGCGGCGTTCCTCATAATAGGCGTAGCGGGTGTCGAGCGGACTGCCGAGCAAGGCCGCGAAGGCGCGCATCGACAGCCCTGATCGGGCGCGCAGAACACGCATGCGTTCGAAGGGCAGGGACATCGGTTCGTTCCATTCGCCACCAGTCAGGGTTGTCAGTAAATCTTGTGCGAAATTGTTCAATCAATTTGTCGGCAGATGGAGGCCGACCTGCGATGAGGAGCGATCGATCATGGCAAGAGCTGGACGCAAGCGTAAGGCAGGAGAACGGAACAAGGCGGGCCGATTGATAGCGATCGGCGGATCGCGCCTCGATCGCGGCACGGCGGAATTGCGGCTGCACCGTGCTCTGCGCGCCGGACCGCTCGACCCCGCCGCGCAGCGGCTGTGGCAACGCGGCAGGGCGGAAGAGGCCGCCGCGATGATCGGGACGGGCGATCTTGGGCAGGCGGTCGACGCGGTCGGCCGCGCCTGGCTGGCCGGCCTGCTCGCCCATCCGGTGCGCGACGGCGATGCGATGCGCGATGCGGGGCGGGTCCTCTCCAAGCTCTACTGGTCGCATTATGCGGAGCTGGCGCCGAGCGGAGGCCTTTACCGCGAGATGGTCGGGCGGGGCGTGTTGCGATCGGGCGCTGGTGGCGACGCGGAGCGCGCGGCGCAGCTAGAGGCAGCGCTCAACCGGCGGCTGGTGGTTCTGGACGATTGTGGGCGCGACGTGCGTCGGGCGGTCGAGAGCCTGTGCGTCGACCATCATTTCGAGTTCGGTCCGGCCTGGCTCGATCGCCTGATCGCCGCGTGCCGGGAGAAGCGCGCCGCGGGGGAGGAGGATCAGCGACGGATGAACGCGGCCGTGCTGGGCCTTGCCGCGCTGACCTGATCCGCAGGTCGGTGGCGAAGCGTATGGAACTTTCGGGCTCCGCCCGGGTCCTCCATTTTCGCGGCGCGTCGTGCGCCGCGCGAAAGGGAATCCGATCATGCGCTTACAGATCGATACGGACCTGCGCTATTCGATGGTCGAGCCGGTCGACCTCCTGCTGGCGGTCGAGGTCGCGCGGATGGCGGACCAGAGCCCTGTCGACGAGCGCCTGATCGTGGATGGCATTGGTCCGTTGCGGGCGATCGACGGCGAGGATGGGATCGGAAGGCGTCAATGGATGCG
The DNA here is from genome assembly GCF_001428605.1 of Sphingomonas sp. Root720. Lineage (GTDB taxonomy): Bacteria > Pseudomonadota > Alphaproteobacteria > Sphingomonadales > Sphingomonadaceae > Rhizorhabdus. Next base: position 46,665 of record NZ_LMID01000010.1, on the reverse strand, counting down.
CGCCGAGGGCGATTTTCATGCACGCTATCAGGCCGTGGTGAACGTCGAGCGGCGTCCGGTGACGATTGACGAGCTGCCGATCACCCCGCGCCGTGACCTGCCCCCGCGTGTAATTCCCTATTTGTGGCCGAGCCGCTATTGCGAGGCGGACCGGTTCGAGGCCTTTGTCGAGCGCGAGTTTCCGGGCGATAATCATGGCCGCAAGATCCTCGCGATGGCGCGCTGGATTCGCGAGCATCTCGATTATTGTCCGGGTTCCACCGATGCACGGACCACCGCGGTCGACGTGTTCGTTTCCCGGCAGGGCGTGTGCCGAGATTTTGCCCATCTGCTCGCCAGTCTGGCCCGGGCGGCGGGTGTGCCGGCGCGGCTGGCTTCAGCTTATGCCTGGCAGCTCGATCCGCCGGATTTCCACGCTGTGGTCGAGGTCTGGTTGGCGGGCGACTGGTATCTGGTCGACCCGACCGAATTGGCCCCGCTCGACGGCCTGGTGCGGATCGCGGTGGGGCGGGATGCGACCGACATCGCCTTCATGACGATCTTCGGGGCCGCCGATCTTATCGAACAGACTATAAGGGTTGAGCGGATCGGCGGCGATTGAAGCCTGGCGAGACCCTCTGGCGCGGCAACGGGTGTTTCGCCTAATATCGCCTCATATCAAAAACTTGATCCGAGAGGGGATCGCCATGGATCGCCGTACCTTCATCGCCTCCGCCGGCACCACTGCCCTGATCGCGGGTCTTGGGCCCGCTGCTGGTCTTTCCCAGGCCTTCGCCGGGGGGGCGGCAGCCGACGCGAGGCTCAATGCACTGTTCGACCGCATCTTCGCCGGCACGCTCGATGCCTCGCCCGAATTCTGTACCGCGCTCGGCTATGACAAGGGCGATCGGGCTGCCGCCAAGAGCCGACTCGACGACAATAGCGACGCTGGGATGCGCGCCGACCTGGCCCGTACGAAGGCGTGGCTGGCCGAGCTCGAGGCCTTTCCGGCTGCAGGGCTGTCGGAAGCCGGCGCGCTCAACCGCGAGATCGTCACCTACTCGCTTCGCAACCAGACCGTCGCGTCCGAGAGATTCGGGATCGACAGCGTGGTGCGGCCCTATCGCATCTTCCAGCAGGGCGGCGCTTATTTTCAACAGCCCGATTTCCTGAACGACGCGCATGTGATTGCCACCAAGACCGATTGCGACGCTTATCTGGCCCGGCTCGATGCGTTGGCCGGAGTGCTGGACACAGACACCGCAGTGCAGAGGGAACGTTCGGCGCGGGGCATCACCGCCCCGGATTTCTCGATTGACCTGACCCTCGGTCAGCTCGGGAAGCTGCGCAACCTGCCAGCCGAAGACAATCCGCTGGTCAGGTCGCTGGTCCGGCGTGCGAAGGAAAAAGGAATAGAGGGCGATTTCTCGGCTCCGGCCGCTAAGGTCGTCGAGGCCAAAATCTATCCGGCGCTCGACCGGCAGATCGCGCTGATGAAGCAGCTGCGCGCCACGACGGCGCCAGGTTCGGGCGTCTGGCGATTGCGCGACGGAGATGCGATCTACGCGGCCGCGCTGGCGCAGGCCACCACCACCAGCCTTTCCCCCGGGGAGGTCCACAAGATGGGCCTCGATCAGGTCGCCGAGATCAGCGCCGAGCTCGACAGTATTCTGAAGGGGCAAGGGCTGACCCAGGGCGGGATCGGCGAGCGGCTGACCGCGCTCAACAGGGATCCCAGGCAGCTCTACGCCGATAGCGCCGAGGGCCGCGCCGCGCTCATAGCCTCGCTCAACGAGAGCGTGAAGGCGATGTATGCGAAGCTGCCGCAGGACTTTGCGCATGTGCCTACCGCGCCGCTCGAGATCCGCGCGGTGCCGGTGGAGATCCAGGACGGAGCGTCGAACGGTTATTACAAGCGCGCCACGCTCGACGGTACGCGGCCGGCGATCTACTTCATCAACCTCAAGGATGTCGGCGACTGGCCCAAATATACGCTGCCGTCGCTGACCTTCCACGAGGGCGTTCCCGGCCATCATCTCCAGATCAGCCTGGCGCAGGAATCGAAGGACATCCCGACCCTGCGCAAGATCGGCTTCTTCGGCGCCTATAGCGAAGGCTGGGCGCTCTATGCCGAGCAACTTGCCGACGAATTGAAGGGTTATGCCGATCCGCTCGAACGTGCGGGCTATCTCCAGTCCTTCCTGTTTCGCGCGGCGCGGCTCGTCGTCGATACCGGCATCCACACCAAGCGTTGGGACCGCGACAAGGCGACCGCCTATATGGTTGACACGACGGGCTTCGCCCAGCCCCGCTCGCAACGCGAGGTGGAACGTTACTGCACTCAGCCGGGGCAGGCCTGTTCCTACAAAGTCGGGCATATGGCCTGGATGCGTGCTCGCGCCAACGCACAGAAGGCGCTCGGCAGTCGCTTCGACATTCGCCAGTTCCATGACGTGCTGAAGAGCGGGGCGATGCCGCTGACCGTGATGGAGCGCCTGGTAGAGACGCGGACGAAGGCGCTACTGGCCTGATCACCGTGCCGGGTGCGGGCTCGTCCAGTTGGACGATGCCGGCGCCCGACCGGGCGGCGAAAACCTTCCGGCGGGGAGGGCAAGCCGATGGAAGAGCCGTTCGAGCTCGATGTGGCCGAACTGGGCAGGCGATACCGTGACCGGACATTGTCGCCGGTCGAGGTCGAGCGCGGGCTGGCCAAGCGGATCGCGCGGCTCGATCGGACGCTGGGCGCCTTCACGGCATTGGCGGGCGAGGAAGCGCTGGCCGCTGCACGGTTGGCGGAAGCCGAACTGGCCGCCGGCATCGACCGCGGGCCGCTCCACGGCATCCCGGTGACGGTCAAGGATCTCTGCCTGACCCGCGACATGCCCACGACGGTCGGGCTGCGCGGCTTCGCGCAGCGCCTGCCCCGGCGCGATGCGGCCGTGGTGGCCCAACTGCGCGCGGCGGGGGCGGTGCTGATCGGCAAGACCTATACGACGGCGGGCGCCTTCGTCGATCCGGCGGCCGATCGGCCGTTTCCGCGCCAGCCATGGCGCGACGATATTTTCCCGGGGATGTCTTCGACCGGCGCGGGCGTCGCCGTGGCGGCAGGCTTCTGTTCGGTGGCGATCGGAACCGACACCGGCGGATCGATCCGGTTGCCATCGCTGTGTTGCGGCGTCAGCGGCCTCAAGCCGGCCTATGGTCGGGTCGACGCCCAAGGCGTGTTCGAATCCGCCCGCTCGTTCGACCATGTCGGCCCCATGGCCCGCAGCGTCGCCGATCTAGCGGCGGCTATGACCATCATCGGCCGAGGCAAGGCGTGCCACCCGGTCGCCGATCTCGCGGGTGTCAGGCTCGGGATCGACCGCCGGGAACTGGAGGGGACCGGCCCGAAAAGCCGCGCGGCGATCGAGCGGGCGATCGATCTGTTCGTCGGGCTCGGCGTCGAGGCGGTCGAGGTGGCAATGCCGCCGGTCGCGGATCTGCTTGCCGTCGCAGCCCGACGGCAGGCCCGGGAAACGGCGTCCGTGCATGCGGCCTGGTATCCGTTGCATGTCGAGGATTACGGGCCAGGGCTTGCCGCGACGATCGAGCGGGGCTGGTCGATGCGACCGGAGGATCTCGAGGATTTCGATGCTATCCGAGCCGAATATGGTCAGCGGCTCGACGGCTTGTTCGGCGTGGCCGACCTGATCATCCTGCCGGTGTTGACGATCGACACGCCGACGACGGGCGAATGGGCGGCGGCGATGGAGAAGGCGGATCCGATGGGCGCGCGGTTCACCAAGCCGTTCAATGTGACGGGGCACCCCACCCTGGCCCTACCCGCCGGCTTCGACGAGCATGGTCTGCCATTGGGTTTCCAGCTTATCGGGCGGCCTGCCGAAGAAGCCTTGTTGCTGGGCGCTGGCATGGGCTTTCAGCGGATCAGCGACTGGCACCGGTCAGGCTCGCCGTCCCAGGCGCGATAGCGCCGGCCGAAGGCCGGATCAGAGCGCCCAGGCCGACCGCGGCAAAGCGCCGAGCCGTGATCGCCGCCGCAACGTCGCGCCGATCGCGCCGAAGCCGAGCAGCATCATCGCCCAGCTCGCCGGTTCGGGCGCAGTGCTGACCACCGCAGAGCCGACCGTCAGATTATCGAACTCGAAGCCGCCGCCGCCATTCTGCACGAGATGGATGCGGTTGAAGCCCATATCGCTCTCGAAATTGAAGAAGGCGTACATTTCGCCGCCGTTGCCGCCGCCGAACGGGTTGCCATAATAAGCGCTGCCGAAGCCCGGTGCGTTCTGCAACAAGGACTGGAGGGCGAAGCTGCCGAGCAGGCTGTCGTCGTTGTAGAGTTCGACGGTGTTGTTGCCGTCGAGCGCCGAACCCCAGAGGCCGAAATAATTGACCGATTGCGACAACTGATAGATCGCCGGATCACCCTGGACGGTACCGAACAGACCGTTGCCGCCCGCACCGCCATAGACGTTCGCTCCGCCGATGTTGACGAAGCCGGCAATGCCCGTGCCCGTAATCGACGAACCCGCGAACTGGATGGTCGGCAAACCGTTCGGAGCGTCGTCGAGGTTGGCGACCGAGAAATCATAGCCGGAAAGACTGGCCGCAGCCGATCCGGCCTGGTTGACCGACACCACGACCGCGGCGCCGGCCGAGCGTGCCGACAGACCCCCCATCATCGCCAAGGCGATTATCATTGCACGAAACATACGCACGCGACCCCGTTACACTCGGACGCCCCCCGTCCATCGGCTTGTCTATCATCGTCGCGCGATGAGCGGTAGTGCGGGATGTGGCGGCCGGCGGTGGCATAAGACTAAAGTCCTGCTATATCGCCACAATGAGCATTCTGGATATCGATGTGTGGGTCGGCAAGACGCTGTTCGTGCCGCCGATCATCAAGTTCTGCCAGATCACCCGGCAGAGCCAATATGCGGTTTCGCGCCTCTTCTGGTTTCTCACCGCGCTCGACCAGTTGCGCATCGCCACGTCGCTGACGTCGCAGATCATCGCCGGGCTGTTCAGCCTCTTCATGATGGTCACTGCGTCGTTGCGCGCCGATATCCCGGCCTTCAGCATGCGCTGGTTCCGGATCGTCGCATTGGTCCTCCTGTTGCTCGACGTCTTCTCGGGGGTCGTCAGCGGTGAATGGAAAGGCGTCGAGATCTGGGTGCTGGTGCTGTTCGCCGAATATGCGGCGACGATCACCAACATCCCGCCCAGCGAGCGGAAGCGGCAGGCCGAAGCAGGGCGGCCGAACGAAGCGAGGCGCTGAGCCGGGCGGGTATATCGCCCTGATTGCCAACCCTTTGTCTTTCCTTTCCGCGCAACTCTCCGACGGGTGCTACGTTGGGCGTATATCCCTAGGAGCAGATCGATGCGTCGCTTCACCATGCCCTTCGCGTTCCTCCTTGCCGCCGGCGTACCGGCTTTCGCCGCGCAGGCGCCGATCACCGGCAACCGCCCTTTTGCCGACAAGCCGTTCGCGACCGTCGCGGTGGCGAGCTTCGAAAGTCCTTGGGCGATGGCCTTCCTGCCCGACGGCCACATGCTGGTGACCGAAAAGGCGGGACGCCTGCTGCTGCTGTCCCCCGACGGCCGGCGGCGGACGGCGGTCGAAGGGATTCCCGCGGTCGATTCCGGCGGGCAGGGGGCCTTGGGAGATGTGGTGCCGCATCCGGACTTCCCCGCCAATCGCCTGGTCTATTTCAGCTATTCGGTACCGGGCTCACCCAATGGCGTCGTCCTGGCTCGGGGCAGGCTGGCTGGCGATCTCGGAGGCGCGCGGCTGGAGGGAGTAACGACCCTCTACCGTGCGCATCCGTTGAAGAGTGGTGGGCATTATGCAGGACGGATCGCGTTTTCAACCGACGGCCATCTGTTTTTCGCGATGGGCGAGCGGCAGAAGTTCACCCCCGCGCAGGAGCCCGACGGCGTGCTTGGCAAGGTCGTGCGCCTGACCATGGAGGGCAAGCCCGCACCGGGTAATCCGCTGGCGGCGAAAGGCTTCGATCCCGCGGTGTGGAGTTATGGACATCGCAATCCGCTCGGTCTCGCCTTCGATCCACAGGGACGGCTGTGGGAGGCCGAGATGGGCCCCAAGGGCGGGGACGAAGTCAATCTGGTCCTGCCGGGCCGCAACTATGGTTGGCCGATCGTATCCAACGGCGATCATTATGACGGCAAGCCGATCCCAGACCACGTCACCCGGCCCGATCTAGAGGCGCCGAAGGTCAGCTGGAACCCGTCGATCTCGCCGTCGAGCCTGCTCGTCTATTCGGGCAAGCTCTTCCCGAAATGGCGCGGCAAGGCGCTGGTCGGAGCGCTGTCGGGCGAGATGCTGATCCTTGTCGGCCTGAACGGCGACGGAGCCAGGGAAGAGGCGCGCTACCAGATGGGCAATCGCATCCGGGCGGTGGATCAGGGTCCCGACGGTGCCGTCTATGTGCTGGAGGACAAGGACGGCGGGCGGCTGCTCAAGTTAACGCCGGCAAGCTAGATCGGCTCTAGGCGCGACGCAGGACGAGGACCGAAACCTCGGTCCGGATGCGGAAGCCCAGCGCCTCATAGAGACGGATCGCGCCGGTGTTGGTCGCATAGGCATGAAGGAAGGGAGTCTCGCCCCGCGCGGCGATCCGGTTGGCGACGATGCGGGAGAGCAGGCCGGCGAGGCCTCGCCCGCGAAACTCGGGATGGGTGCAGACTCCGCTGACCTCGCAATGGCCTTGCGGCTTCAGCCGTTCGCCCGCCATGGCGGCGAGCCGTCCATCGATCCGTACGCCGATGAAACCGCCGAACATGTGGGTATTGGCGAGGAACGGGCCGGGTTCGGTCAGCGTCGCCAGGGCGAGCATTTCAGGCGCGTCGGCGTCGGTCAACGTTACGACCCTGTCGTCGGGGCCGTCCGGTTCGAGCGCCCCCGCAACCATCTGGACTCCCGACGCCTGCTTCTCGACGACGGCGCCCGGTGGCACTGCGATCGTCCCGGCTTCCAGCAGGACGATGCCGCCTTCGGTCGGCAGCAGTGCGGCCAGCGCCGCCAGCGCTTCGGGCGAGGCGTCACGGGCGGCGGCGAAAGGGCTGATATCGGCGCGATAGCGTCGCGCCCGCATGTCGCCGAGCGCAAAGCCGGCGTGCCGGTGCCCCAGCGCGTCCCATATCGGCCGGTCGAGCGGATGCTCGCTCATCGCTTCGGCGTCACGAGTCGATCGGTGATGGCGGGCGGGCGTCGGGTTGCGGCGCGCGTAAGTGGATCGGGCTCCAGCGCCTCGATAGTCAGGCGGAATGGCGCCACGCCCGCCCATACCGCGTCGCCCATATCCTCATCGTCGTCGACCGGGTCGCCGGTACGGATCTTCACCGAGGCTTCGTCGAGCGGCATCCAGAGGATCCGGGTCGCCCTAAGCTCCTGCTCGTTCACGGGCCGCAGTTCCTTCCAGCGGCCGGGAAAGAGGCCCTCCATCATCGCTTTCAGGCTGGCCAGCTTCGCGGCGTTGCCGGTCAGTAGACGGGCGGTGCCGAAGATCATCGCCGATCGGTAGTTGGCCGAATGGTGGAAGGCCGATCGGGCCAGGACAAGCCCGTCGAGGTGGGTGACCGTCAGGCAGACATCGAGATCCTCGCTGGCGCGCAACGCGCGGCTGGCGCTCGAGCCGTGCCAGTAGATCGCGTCGCCTTCGCGCCAGTACAGGGTTGGCGTCACTACGGGATAGCCGTCGAAGACATAGCCGACATGGCACAGCGTGCCGGCGTCGAGCACGGCATGCAGGGTATCGCGATCATAGGAGGCGCGCTGGTGAACGCGCCTGACGCGCGTGCGCGCACTGGGCGGCGAGGACGGCAAGAGATAAAACCCCCGATACGGATAATCTTGTGGGCGTGACGCCCCGCCCTGGAGGACGGCGGGGCGGGGCACGCTCAAGCACAAACCGCCCCCGAATATGCGCGGCGTTGTGCCCTGACGAGGCTATAGCGCATTTTCCGAGCCGTCGCGAGAGGGGCGGCTCGCCGCCGCGCTATCGAAAAAGGAAAAACCCGCCGGGCCGTGGTCCCGGCGGGTTCGTTCTACTAATGCCGGGGGTAGGGGGGCTTTTCCGGCCCGTTCACAACCGTCCGGCGCGAGCCAGGTTCCGGTTTGCCGCCATTTCGATCGTCGGCGATGGCGCTTCGCGATCAGGGAGCTGCGAGACTTCCCAACTCGCGCAGGCTGATGCCGTAGACGGCGCAGATATGATCCCGCAGTGCGCGCTTCGCCAGCGCCATGTCGGCATAGGCCGATTCCTCCGCCTCTTCGGCGTCCAGATCTATCTCGAAGGCATTGGGGACAAGCGCTTCCCAGCTGGTCGCGTGCCGAAGCGCGGCCTCGCGCACCAACTGAACGAGCTGCCGGCCTTCGCTTTCCACATCGCAAGTCTGTTTCTGCATGGATGGCCAACGTGCGACCCGGCATTCGGTGCCAAAGCGATCTAACTAGCCCAGCAACCTGCCCATTTCGGCGATCAGCGTCGCAGCGCGATAGGGTTTCTGCAGGAAGGGAACCGATGCCGGCATCATCGTGTCCTCCCGATAAAGATGTCCCGAGGTCAGGATGACCGGAAGGTCGGGCCAACGCTCGCGCACCCGAAGCGCCAGCCCCAGCCCGTCGACCGCGCCGGGCATCTTGACGTCGGTGAAGACGAGATCGATGTCGTCGCGAACTTCGAGCAGGATGAGCGCCTGATCGGCATCCTGCGCCTCAACCGTCGTATAACCTGCGTCTTCGAGGGCATCGACCGCTATCATGCGCACGAATAGTTCGTCTTCGACGACGAGAACGGTCATCTGGTTACGGGTCGAAAACGTCCTTTCCAGCAACTCCGTTCGTCCCACCGGCATGTCGTCGATCCTTGGGTGCCCGATTCTCGCTATGGAATCCAGCTGTTGGGGCCATGGGCCCAGGATAAGGCTGCACGATCATCCGAAGGCGTCGGCACATCCCGGTAACGATCGTCCGGCCCAGCCGATCCATATCGGCCCAGCCCGACCGTTCGACGACATGAGACTCGCCGCTGCTATATTGGTGAAATATTTGTCCGGCAGTGTAACCTGGTCTCGGGTCACCGCGTATCTGACCGAGCCACCGAAGGCATAATCAGGGGAGAACTGAAAGATGATCACCGTCAAGACCGGCATCAGCGCCGCCACCTCCGCCGCGCTCATCGCTTTCGCCGCGATGCAGGCCGCTCCCGCGCTTGCCGGTGCCACCAAGGAAGCAAAGACCGTCCACTGCTACGGCGTCAACAGCTGCAAGGGCACCTCCGACTGTGCCACCGCCGAGCATTCGTGCAAGGGCCAGAATAGCTGCAAGGGCCATGGCTACAAGGCGATGACCGCGGAAGCCTGCACGGCCGCCGGCGGCGTCACCACCGATCCGAAGAAGCAATAAGCTTTGGAGCCGGTCGGACGACATGTTTCGTCCGGCCGGCGTCCGTCGATGCCCGACATGACCAGCGCGATCTTCGGTCTCGGCCTGCGCAAGCCGCACCACGGCGACTTCCTCGACGGCGAGAAGCCCGTCGCGGTCGACTTCGTCGAGGTGATCTCCGAGAATTTCATGGTTCCCGGCGGCCGGCCGCGCGACACGCTCCGCCGTGTCCGCGATCGCCATCCCGTCGCCCTGCACGGCGTATCGATGTCGGTGGGGTCAGCCGACGGGGTCGATCGCGACTATCTCGCGCGGCTCCGCCTGCTCGTCGACTCGGTCGATCCGCTGTTCGTGTCCGACCATCTGTGCTGGACCCGGGTGGAAGGCTTCAACTCGCACGACCTGCTGCCGCTGCCCTATACCGAGGAGGCGCTGGACCTGGTCTGCGCCAATATCGGCGTTGCGCAGGACATGCTCGGCCGGGCGATGCTGATCGAGAATCCGTCGAGCTACGTCGCCTTCGCCGACGCGCCGATGACCGAATGGGAATTCCTCGACGCCATGTGCGCCCGTACCGGTTGCGGGCTGCTGCTCGACGTCAACAACATCTATGTCAGCGCGGCCAATCACGGCTTCGACGCGCGCGACTATCTGGCGGGCATTCCCGCCGACCGGGTCGCGCAGATCCATCTCGCCGGGCACAGCCAGGGCCACAAGCTGCTTGTCGACACGCACGACAGGCCGGTGCCGCCGCCGGTCTGGGCGCTCTATGAGGCGGCTGTCGAAAAGGTGGGCCCGGTTGCGACGATGATCGAACGCGACGATAATATTCCGCCGCTGGCCGAATTGCTGGAGGAGTTGCAGGTCGCGCGCGACATGGCACGCCCCTATGTGCGGAGGGCGGCGTGAGCCTGCTGGCGATGCAGCGCGACTTCCGGGCCTGGCTGTCGGAATCGTCGGAGGATGCCGCGGCGCGCATCGGCGACGGTGCGCGGTCCGGACTCGAGATCTACCACAATAATTACCGCGCCGCCCTGACCAACTGCCTGGCCGAGGCCTTCGAGCGCGTGCACCTGTGGGTCGGAGACGAGCGCTTCTGGTCGACGACGGCCGCGCACATCGACGTCACGCCGCCACATGCCTGGACGCTCGACGCCTATGCGCGCGACTTCCCCGAGACGCTGGATCTGCTGTTTCGCGACGATCCCGAGATCGCCGAGCTCGGCTGGCTGGACCTGACCCTGTCGGAAGCCTTTGTCGGGCCCGACGCCGCGTCGGTCGATCCGGCCGGACTGGGCGAAGTCGATTGGGACACGGCGGTGCTGCGCCTGTCGCCGACGCTGGCCACGAAGGATTTCCGCAGCAATGCAGCGGCGATCTGGTCGGCACTGTCGACCGGGGAAATGCCGCCCGCCGCCAGGCTTCTGCCCGAACCGGTGACGATGCTGGTATGGCGGAACGAGCTGATGCCCCGTTTTCGCACGGCCGAGCCCGGCGAGGCGATGGCGATCGCGCTGGCACGCTCGGGGGCCGGTTTCGCGGCGATATGCGTAGCGATGATCGACCTGCTGGGAGAAGAGGGCGGCGTTGCCGCCGCCGGCCAGCTGCTCGGGCGCTGGATCGGCGACGGCCTGGTCGTCGGGATCGATTGACCGGAGGCGGCGCCCGATCGACGCCGCCCCCTCTTTCAGAGGCCGTAGCGAGCCGCCGCGTGCTGGTGCGACAGGTTGGGTCGCAGTGCGAGCCGCGCTTCGAGATAGGCATCGAAGTCGGCATTGTCGGGTAGGGACGGAAGCGTGATCTTCTCGCCCTGGTCGAGCCCGGCCAGCGCCGCGTCGACCATCTCGTCGACGTCCATCACCATCTCTGCCGGAATGTTCCGGATCTGCTCCTCCTCCCAGATGGCAGTGCGGGTGATGCCGGGCAACACCGCCTGGACGCGGACGCCCTTGGCGCCGAGCTCGACCTGAAGCGCCTCGGTAAGCGCGAGGACGAAGGCCTTGGTCGCCGGATAGACGGCGGTGAAGGCGTCGGGCATCAGCGCGGTGACAGAGGTGAGATTGATGATGGTTCCCCGGCCCTTGGCGGCAAGGCGCGGCGCGATCGCGGCGGCGAGCCGGGTGACGGCGATGATGTTCAGGTTGATCAGGCCGGTAAGGAAAGCCGGATCGGCATCGACGAACGGGCCTTCGCCGGCGACGCCCGCATTGTTGACGAGCATGTCGATGGCGGTGTCGTCGCGCAGCCGGGCCTCGACCCTGGCGAGGTCGTCGGCCTTGCCGAGATCGGCGGGCAGGATTTCGACCGAGATGCCGGCTTCGGCGCGGAGCCGGGCGGCGAGGGCTTCGAGCTTGCCGGCGCTGCGGGCGACGAGGACGAGGTCGTGGCCGCGGCGGGCAAGGCGGTCGGCATAGACTTCGCCGATCCCGCTGGAAGCGCCGGTGATGAGGGCCTTGTTGGACATGGGGAGTTTCCTTGTCTGGCGTCCCCTCCCCGAAGGGAGGGGATTTTTCATTGTTGGATGAAGTCGAGCAGGTCGGCGTTGAACCGGTCCTGGTGGGTCTGGGTCAGACCGTGGTCGGCGCCTTCATAGATCTTGAGGACGGCCTGGCTGACGATCTTGACGGTCGAGAGCGCGGCGGCGCCGATCGGTACGATCTGGTCGTCGTCGCCGTGCAGGACCAGGGTCGGCACGTCGAACTTCTTGAGGTCCTCGTTGAAGTCGCTTTCGGAAAACGCGCGGATGCTGTCGAGCTGGCCCTTGAGGCCGCCCATCATGCCCTGTCGCCAGAACTCTTCGCGGATGCCTTCGGATACCAGGGCGCCTTCGCGATTGTAGCCGTAGAAGGGGATCGACAGATCCTTGAAGAACTGCGAGCGGTTGTCGAAGGTGCCCTTGCGAATGCCGTCGAACACCTCGATCGGCAGGCCGAACGGATTGGCTTCGGTCTTGAGCATCAGCGGTGGGACCGCGCCGATCAGGCCGATCTTCGTAACCCGCGCCGTGCCGTGCCGGCCGATATAGCGGGTAACCTCGCCGCCGCCGGTCGAATGGCCGACCAGGATGATATCGTGCAGGCCGAGCTGTTCGATCAGTTCGGCCAGGTCGTCGGCATATTGATCCATAGTGTTGTTGTCCCAAACCTGATCCGAGCGGCCGTGGCTGCGGCGGTCATGGGCGATGGCGCGGAAACCCTGGTTGGCGAAGAAGACGAGCTGGGCGTCCCAGGCGTCGGCTGTCAGCGGCCAGCCATGCGAGAAGATGATCGGCTGTCCGTCCCTGGGTCCCCAGTCCTTGTAGAAGATGCGGGCCCCGTCCTTGGTGGTGATCGTGGTCATGTCTCTGTCCCTTCCGTCTGAGCGTGGGGGGCATTCCCGCCCGGTGATTGAAGGAATAGGCGGCATGGTGCAGTGTCGGGATTGGCGGATTCGACATTATCCGGGTCAAAACCGACAAAGGAGCTGGCGATGGTACGGAACGCGGCGGCTGCGCGACCCGAGGTGGGTCTGGTCCTCTATCCGGGATGCCAGATGGCGATGGTCCACGGCATGACCGACCTGCTTTATATCGCCGGCCAGTTCGCCAGCAATTACGGGGGACAACCGGTCCGGGTCAGCCATTGGCGGCTGCACGACAAGGGAGGCTTCATCCGCTGCCACGACACCCATGCCGACGAGTCGGGCGATCCCGCCTATCTTATCGTGCCGGGCCGATTGAGCGGTGTGATGGATGCGGTGGAGGCGGAGCCCTATGCCCGCTTCCTGCTGGACCGACACGCGCAGGGTACGATCCTCGCGTCGAACTGTGGCGGGGCGTTCGCACTGGCCGCGACCGGGTTGCTCTCCGGCCGTCCGGCAACGACCCACTGGCTATTCGCCAACGCCTTTCGCGAGCGCTTTCCCGACGTGCTCCTCGATCCCGACAAGATCGTGATCGAGGATGGCGACATCATCACGGCCGGCGGGCTGATGGCGTGGACCGACCTGGGGCTGAAGCTGGTCGACCGCCTGTTCGGACCGACCGTCATGGTCGAGACTGGCCGGTTCCTGCTGGTCGATCCGGCGGGCCGCGAGCAGCGGCACTATAGCAGCTTTTCGCCGCGCATGACCCATGGCGACGAGCCGATCCTGAAGGTCCAGCACTGGCTCCAGGCCAAGGGTGCGCGGGCGGTGAGCGTCGCCGACATGGCCGGACAGGCCGGGATGGAGGAGCGTACCTTCCTGCGGCGGTTCAAGGCGGCGACGGGGTTGAAGCCGAACGAATATTCGCAGCATCTGCGCATCGGCAAGGCCCGCGAGCTTTTGGAGTTCACCAAGCGTCCGGTGGAGCAGATCGCCTGGGCGGTGGGCTATGAGGATGCTGCCGCCTTCCGCAAATTGTTCCACCGCCTCATCGGCCTGTCGCCAGGCGATTATCGCCAGCGTTTCGGCGTCGGGCGCGGGGAAGTTGCCGTCGCGGCCTGATCAATGCGCCTTGCCGCGCAAGGTGCTGACCAGGTGAACGATTGGGACGATCGCGCCGCCGACGGCCAGGCCGACGATGCCCGACCCGAGCGCGGTGACCAGCCAGCCGAGGACGCCGCCACCGACCGGCACGGCATGGGCGGTCATTTCGCTCAGATGATGCAGGAAATGGGCGGGCGCGGGGATGCCGAGGACTTCGAGTCCGTGCACGAGAATCCCGCCGCCGACCCAGATCATCGCCGCGGTCCCGATGATCGACAGCCAGCGCATCACGACCGGCATTCCTTTGACCAGCAGCGTACCGACCGTCCGGGTGGCATCGCGCCGGGTGAGGTGCAGGCCGATATCGTCCATCTTCACGATGAGCCCGACGACGCCATAGACGCCGATGGTGATCGCGATGCCGACCGCCGCGAGCACGCCCGCCTGTATCGGGATCGTCTGATCGGTGACCTCGGCCAGCGCGATCGCCATGATCTCGGCCGAGAGGATCAGGTCGGTGCGGATCGCGCCCGCGACCTGTTGTTTCTCCAGGGTCGCCGGGTCGGTGGTCGCGACATGCTCCTCGACCGGATGGTGGCCGCCGATCGCCTCGATCACCTTCTCCGCCCCTTCGAAGCAGAGGAAGGTGCCGCCGAGCATCAGGAGCGGCGTCACCGCCCACGGCGCGAATGCACTGAGCAGCAACGCGGCGGGCAGCAGGATGAGCAGCTTGTTGCGGAGCGAGCCCACGGCGATCCGGGCGATGATCGGCAGTTCGCGGTCGGGCGTCAGGCCGGTGACGTAGCGCGGCGTCACCGCGGCATCGTCGACGACGACGCCGACCGCCTTGCTGCCGGCCTTGCCCGCCGCCGCGCCGACATCGTCGAGCGATGCCGCCGCGAGCTTGGTGAGCCCGGCGATATCGTCCAGCAATGCGACCAAGCCCGATGCCATCGATCTTCCTTCCCGCCTGCGCTTCGTGCATCCCTGTAGAGGGAGCGACGAACGGATCAAAGGCGAACTGTTTCCGTTGTGACCGGTCAAACGAAAGGGATGCCGTGCTCCGTCCAAGGCCAGGCCGCGATCAGCGGCTGATCCTCCACCGCAAGAGCGGCAAGCCCGTCTGGCTGTCGCTGGTCTGGCGGGTGCTGCTGGCCTTCGCGCTGATAGCGGTCGCGCTGGCGGGGCACTGGATCGACCGAGGCGGGCTGAGGGACAATATCGACGGCGACATCAGCTTCGTCGATGTGCTCTACTTCACGATGATCACGATCACGACGGTCGGCTATGGCGATATCGTGCCGGTGACCGAGCGGGCCCGGCTGTTCGACACCTTCGTCGTCACGCCGGTCCGGCTATTCGTCTGGCTGATCTTCCTGGGGACGGCCTATGAATTCCTGCTCAAGC
Organism: Sphingomonas sp. Root720; assembly: GCF_001428605.1. Taxonomy (GTDB): domain Bacteria; phylum Pseudomonadota; class Alphaproteobacteria; order Sphingomonadales; family Sphingomonadaceae; genus Rhizorhabdus. Next base: position 31,427 of record NZ_LMID01000010.1, on the reverse strand, counting down.
ATGTCTGGGAGAAGTGGCGTATGAGCGTGATCCAGCGGACGTTGCGCGGCCATGTCGTGATCGCCGGTTACGGCACGACGGGATCCGAAGCGGCGAGCGAGTTGATCCGGCGCGGGACCAAGGCGGCCGAGATCGTCGTCATCGATCCGCGCCAGGAAAATCTTCGGGCGGCCGAGGCGATCGGCGCCAACGTCATCGAGGGCGACGCGACGCGCAATGCCACGCTGGAGGCGGTGAGGGTCGCGCAGGCCAAGGCGATCATCGTCGCGGCCGGTCGCGACGACACCTCGATCCTGATCGTGCTGACCGCGCGGCGGTTCGCACCTGATGCGCCGATCAGCGTGGTCATACGATCCGAGGACAATGAGACGCTGGCGCGCCAGGCGGGCGCCGACACGGTGATCAACCCGGCCAGCTTCGCCGGGCTGCTGCTGGCCGGATCGACTCACGGGCCGCATATCGCCGACTATATGGCCGATCTGGCCAATGCCGATGGAAGGGTGACCCTGCGCGAGCGGGTCGTGAGCGCGGACGAGGTCGGCAGGCCACTGGCGGCGATCACCACCGGCCTGGGCCTGCGGATCTACCGCGACGGCGAATGCCACGGCTTCTGGGAGATCGCCGCCGGAAAGCTGCAATCCGGCGACCAGATCGTCGAAGTCGTGCCCAGGGCCTGACGGTGATCGTCGGGGACGGGGTTTCGTCTCCGGCGCCCGTCCTGTAGGGTGTCGCCATGCTGTTCTCCGGTAAGCTTGCGATCCTGCGGTACGACACCCCCCAATTCACGATCGTCCAGCGTGGCGACCATGTGCTGTGCGCGGTGACGGGCGAGAGCATACCGCTCAACGAGCTGCGCTATTGGAGCGTCGAGCATCAGGAACCCTATCGCGGGCCGGCCGAATCGCATGCCGCCCATGCCGCGGGTGGTGCCGCCAAGCTTCGTCGTCGCGTCTAGCCGACGAGGTTCTGGGCGACCGCCTCCGCGACCTTGATCCCGTCGACGGCGGCGGAAAGGATGCCGCCCGCATAGCCCGCGCCTTCCCCCGCCGGGAACAGGCCGGCGACGTTGAGGCTCTGGAAATCCCTGGCACGGGTGATGCGGATCGGTGACGACGTCCGCGTCTCGACGCCGGTCATGATTGCGTCGGGATCGTCGTATCGCGGGATCTGGCGGCCGAAGACAGGCAGCGCCTCGCGCAGCGCCGCGATCGCGAAATCGGGCAGGCATCCCGCCAGATCGGTCAGATGGACGCCCGGCTTGTAGGACGGCACCACCGCGCCCAACATGGTCGACGGACGGTGCGCGAGGAAGTCGCCGACGAGCTGGCCCGGCGCCTCGTAGCTCGATCCACCGGCGACGAAGGCGCGCTCTTCCCAATGGCGTTGCAAGGCGATGCCGGCGAGCGGATGGCCGGGATAATCGCGCTCGGGATCGATGCCGACGACGAGGCCCGAATTGGCGTTGAACTCCTTGCGCGAATATTGGCTCATGCCGTTGGTGACGACCCGGCCCTCCTCCGACGTCGCCGCAACGACGCGGCCGCCGGGGCACATGCAGAAGCTGTAGACCGAGCGACCGTTCGCGCAGTGGTGCGAGAGCGCATAGGCGGCGGCGCCGAGATCGGGATGGCCGGCGCATGGGCCGAAGCGGGCGCGGTCGATCCAGCTCTGCGGATGTTCGATGCGGACGCCGATCGAAAAGGGCTTCGCTTCGATATGGACGCCGCGATCGTGCAAGGCGTGGAAGGTGTCGCGCGCGCTGTGGCCGACGGCGAGCACAACGTGGCTCGTTTCGACGACCTCGCCGCTGTGGAGGTGGAGACCGCGCAGCCGGCCGTCCCGAATATCAAAATCGACGACCCGTTGCTCGAAGCGATATTCGCCGCCGAGTTGCTCGATCGTGGCGCGCATGTTCTCGACCATCGAGACGAGGCGGAAGGTGCCGATATGGGGATGAGCCTCGGTCAGGATTTCCTCGGGTGCGCCGGCCTTCACGAACTCGGTCAACACCTTGCGGCCGAGGAAGCGGGGATCCTTGATCTGGCTATAGAGCTTTCCGTCGGAAAAGGTGCCCGCGCCGCCCTCGCCGAACTGGACGTTGGATTCGGGATTGAGGACGTTGCGGCGCCACAGGCCCCAAGTATCCTTGGTCCGCTCGCGAACCACCTTGCCGCGTTCGAGGATGATCGGGCGGAAGCCCATCTGCGCGAGGATCAGCCCGGCGAACAGTCCGCAGGGGCCGGCGCCGATGACGACCGGGCGCGCCCCGTCGGCGGGTGCCGTGGCGACGGGACGATAGCCGGTATCGGGTTTGGGGCGGACATGGCTGTCGCCCGGGAAGCGCGCGAGAATCGCGGCTTCGTCGGCGAGGGTCACGTCGACCGAGTAGACCATCAGGATCGCCGATTTGCGACGCGCGTCGTTGGCGCGGCGGGCGACCTCCCAGCTCAGCAGATCGGCGGCCGGAATCCCCAGCCGCGCGACGATCGCGGCGGGTAGCGCCTCGGCCGGATGATCGAGCGGCAGCTTGATTTCTGAAATGCGGAGCATGGCGCGCCTTTACGAGCCCAGCGCGGCGACGGCAATGTCAGAGGACGTCCCAGAACATGAAGTAGAGCAGCGCGAACCAGGCGATCAACGCCAGCACTCCACTGATCGCGCCCAGGTTGCGGCGAAACCATTCAGCCATCGGCTCTCCCAGCATAAAGCATGCGGCCCTTGCCGAGACGGGCAAGGACCGTCGCGATATCCTGTTCCCCGAAGGCGAAGCAACCGTCGCTGCGACCTAGCTTGCCTTGCTTCGCGACCATATCGGGATTGGCGTACCAAGCCGAATGGATGACGATCGCGCGTTCCTCGGCATGGGCATTGCCTGGATCGAGGCCGATCAGCCGGCGCGACGGGCCATGGATGCCGTCGTAGGGATCGCCGGTCAGATAGGCGCCCTCGGAGGTGGCGGCAGACCCCACGGCATCCGAGAAGCCCTGAAGCATGCCACTATGATCGGGGTCGGAGCCCTTGCCATGCGCGACCAGTAGCGCGGTGGTGGTGCCCCGCACGATATCGACCAGGAAGAAGCGCGGGATCGCGGAGGGGAGTCCGAAATCGGCGATCGCCACGACGTCGCGCGACCAGATATGGCGGTGATGCCGGAACAGCGCGGCCAGCGCGCGATCGGCCAGGCGCGGGTCGATCATCGGGGCAGCGGTGGCGAGGCCGGGCTGACGCGCGACGGCGGGAATGGCCAGCACGGCCATCGCCGAGGCGATCATCGTCCGGCGCGAAAGCGCGAAACCCGGGCGTGCGGCCTCAGTCGCGCCAGAAACGCTTGCTGTCGATGAAGGCTTCGAAACAATCCTCGGCATCGTCAAGCAGGCGTTTGCGCTCCTTCTTGCCCGGCAGTGGCAGTTCGGCCTCCACCCCCAGCTGTTCGAACAGTCCGGGCGCGGCGGCTATGTCGTTGAGCCGTCCCAGCTTGTCCTGCAACGCCTCGAGCCGGTCAAGGAAACGGTCGATTCGCTGCCGCGGTTTCCGCCCCGGATACAGCGATATGAAGAATTCGGTCGCGTAGCGCAGCTTCTTGGCGTCCTTGCGGACCTCGTGGCGATGATCGTCGCCAATGTCGGCCAGGCCCTTACCCTCGCGCTTGATCCGCCTGCGAAGTCGATCGAGCCGCTCGCCGGCGAAGGAGCGGATGTCGCGGTCGCGCGGGCCTGGATCGGCCGGTTCGGTTCGCCACTGGCCCAGCGCCAGCCATTCGGCGAGTTCGATCGGGAGCCGCCTGACCCGGCCGCCGTCCAACTGGTTGCGCAGATGGCCGAAGCGGCTCTCGCGGACGGCAAACAAGGCCGATCGCGCGGGGTCCTCCAGCCGGGGCACGAGGACGTCGATGTCGCGGATCTCGCCCAGTTCGCCGGCGAGCCAGCGGAGCTCCGACGCGAAGGTCACGGCGCGCGCGTCGCCCTCCAGCAGCGGCTTGAACAGCCAGAAGGCCGACCGCAGGCGCCGCAGCGCGACCCGTGCCTGATGCAGTTGCTCGACCCCGGCCGACAGCAGCAGGAGGTCCTCGTTGCGGCGATACTGGCGAAGACAGGCGGCGGCGATGGCGGCGAAGGCATCCCCGGCGGCCATGGTCCTGTCCAGCTTCAGCGGCTCCGCCTTTACGGCCGCGGTGAAGGCCTTTTCCGCGAGCGCATAGCCGCGTTCGGATTTCGTCAGAACGCCAAGGCGGAGCGGGACCTGCTCGCCGATCGTGCGGGCGAGATCGAACAGCAGCTGCGGCGTGCCCTGCTTCAGTTCCAGCTCGAGCTCGCAGACGGCGCTGCTGCGCGTGCCGGCGCGAACCTCGCCGACGTCGATCGCATATTCGAGCCGGCTGCCATCAGGTCGGTCGACGGGGCCCTCGGTCCGGTCGATCGCGGTGGTGAAGACCGGTTCGACCCTGGCCAGTAGATCGGCCTCGAACAGCTGCGATAACGGCCCGGATCGATCGTCGAAAACGGGTGCATCGGTGGTGACCCGCCGTTCCCATTCACCGCGTACGAAAAGGCCGGCGGCGTCGCTCGAGGCGGCCTTCACCGTCTGGATTCGCTTGCCGCCTTCCTTGCGGATACGCAGCGCATAGCCGGCCTTGTCGAGATGACGGGCGGGCGTATCGAAATAAGTAGCCGCTAACCGGCGGGTGGCCGCGGGTGCGGGGCCCAACAGGGAACAGGCCGCCAGTCTCTCCCGGTCGGCCGGATCAAAGTCCAGCTTGAGTTCTATCTCGACGGGTTGGTTCATTTCGGTCCGGATCGGTCACGCCTTTCGTCACCATAGAATGTCGGGAAGTCAAAGTCATGACTTCGATCAATTTATGTCGAACGGGCGGTCGATCGAGGCGGGCGGGCGGGTGAACCAGCGCGGGCCTTCGGCCGTCATGTGGAAGCAATCCTCGATCCGCACCCCGAAGGCGCCGGGGATGTAGATGCCGGGTTCGTTCGAGAAGCACATGCCGGGTGCCAGCGGCGTCGCCTCGCCATGGACGAGGTTGACCGGTTCGTGCCCGTCCATGCCGATGCCATGGCCAGTGCGGTGGGGCGTGCCGGGCAGCTTGTAGCCGGGGCCATAGCCGAGGGTAGCGTAATAGGCGCGAACCGCGTCGTCGACCTTGCCGGCTGGCGTGCCCACCTGCGCGGTTTCCATTGCGATGTCCTGGCCGCGCCGGACCTGATCGAACAGTTGCCGCTGCCGTGCGTCGGCGGCGCGGCCGTAGACCATCGTGCGGGAGATATCCGACTGATAGCCGTGGACCGTGACGCCGGCGTCGAACAGAATCACCTCGCCGTCGGCAACCCGGCGCGGGGTGTGCGATCCGTGCGGGTAGGCGCTGGATTCGCCGATAAGGATCAGGCCGCCGTCGCTTTCCCCGCCCAGCGCGCGGCTGGCGGCGATCAGCATCGCCTGGATGTCCTGCTGGCTCATGCCGCGTTCGATGCGCGGCGCGATGTGGCGGAAGGCGGCGATCTGGATGTCGGCGGCGACCTGCATCAGCGCCAGCTCGGCAGGCGACTTGATCATCCGGCAGCCGCGCACCACCGGGGCGCCCGAGACGATCCGCGCATCGGGGAGCGCGTGTCGCAGCCCGTCGACCGCGAAGAAGCGCACGGTCTCCTCGATGGCGATGGCGCCCTTGTCGAGCTTGCGGCGCCGGAGGAAGTCGCCGATCAGAGCGATCGGATTCTCATCCTCCTGCCACACCTGGACATCGCCGGGTACGGCCAGGCTTTCGCGGATCGAGGGTTCCTCGAAGCCGGGCGTGACGATCAGCACGTCGCCGTCGGCGGGGATGACCGCGGCGGTCAGCCGTTCGCTGCGCCACCAGTCGATGCCGGTGAAGTAGAGGAGCGACGAGCCGGCCTCGACCAACAGCGCGGCTATATCCTGCGCGCGCATCAGTTCTTGGACCCGGGCGATCCGCCCCAGCCGTTCCTCGGTGGAGATCGGTTTCGCATTGCCCGTCATCGGGGTCAGGCCGCTGGCGCTGTCGGCCGCCCACCCGGGCGACGTGGTCATCATGGCGAGGCCGGCGAGACCGCCGCCGATCAAGAATTGTCGTCGGCTGGCGCGCATCGTGGGACTCCGCTAGTTTGTAGCCATGTCAGCAATGTCCGGTCAGCTATATCCGCCGATCGAGCCCTATGCGAGCGGGATGCTCGACGTCGGCGACGGTCACAGCATCCATTATGAGCGGGTGGGAACGCCTGGCGCGAAGCCAGCGGTCTTCCTGCATGGCGGGCCGGGAGCCGGATGCTCGCCAGATCATCGCCGGCTGTTCGATCCAGCGCGCTACGACCTGCTTCTGTTCGATCAGCGCGGTTGCGGCCGATCGCTGCCCCATGCCGACCTGACCGCCAACACGACGTGGCACCTGGTGGCCGATATCGAGCGGCTCCGGGTGATGGCGGGCATCGACCGATGGATGGTGTTCGGCGGCAGCTGGGGCTCGACCCTGGCGCTGGCCTATGCGGAGACGCATCCGGACCGGGTCAGCGAGTTGATCCTGCGCGGCATCTACACCGCGACCCGCGCCGAGATATCCTGGTATTATCAATGGGGCGTGTCGCAGATGTTTCCCGACAAATGGGAGCGATTCGTGGCGCCGATCCCCGAGACGGAACGCGGCGAGATGGTCGCTGCCTATCGTCGTCGCCTGACCGGAGACGATCCCGCCGCGCAGTTGGAGGCGGCGAAGGCGTGGAGCCTGTGGGAAGGCGAGACCATCACGTTGCTGCCGAGCCCCGCGCTGACTGGCCAGCATGGCGACGACCGTTTCGCGATCGCCTTCGCGCGGATCGAGAATCATTATTTCCATCATGACTGCTGGCTGGAGCCCGATCAGTTGCTGCGCGATGCCGGTCGGCTGCGCGGCATCCCCGGCGTGATCGTCCATGGCCGCTACGACATGCCGTGTCCGGCGCATTACGCCTGGGCGCTGCACAAAGCCTGGCCCGAGGCGGATTTCCACCTGATCGAAGGCGCTGGCCACGCCTATTCCGAGCCGGGCATATTGGACCAATTGATGAAGGCGACCGATCGCTTCGCGAGGAGGTAGGAAGGAATGACGGGGTTCATGCGGCGCAAGCCGATCGGTATGGCTCGGCGGCACGGAGATCGGCTGCCGCCGACCTTGTCCTGGCCGCATCTGCTCGCGCTCGGCGTCGGCGCGATCGTCGGGACCGGAATATTGACCCTGATCGGCGTCGGAGCCGACCGAGCGGGGCCATCCGTGCTACTGTCCTTCGCGATCGCGGGCGCGGTCTGCGCCTGTGCGGCGCTCGCTTATGCCGAACTGGCGGCGATGATGCCGGCCGCGGGCAGCGCCTATAGCTATTCCTATGCTGCGCTGGGCGAGATCTTCGCCTGGGTGGTGGGGTGGAGCCTGATCCTCGAATATTCGCTCGTCGTGTCGACCGTTGCCGTCGGTTGGTCCGGCTATGCCTCGCCGCTGCTGGCGGGGATAGGCTTCCCCGCCGCGTTGATGCGGGGTCCCGAACTGGGCGGGCTCGTCAACCTGCCCGCGATCTTCATCATCGCCGTGGTGACCGGGCTGTTGCTGCTCGGAACGCGGGAGAGCGCAAGGATCAACACCGTGCTGGTGGCCGTCAAGATCGCCACCCTGTCGCTGTTCGTGGCGGTCGCGATGCCCCAATTCGATGCGACGCATCTGACCCCCTTCATGCCCTATGGCTTCGGCGCGGCGCCAGGACCCGACGGCGTGCAGCGGGGCGTCATGGCGGCGGCGGCGATCATCTTCTTCGCCTTCTACGGCTTCGATGCGATTTCCACGGCCGCCGAGGAGACCAAGCGGCCCGAGCGCGACCTGGCGATCGGCATCGTCGGATCGATGCTGGCCTGTACGCTGATCTACATCCTGGTCGCGGCGGCAGCGATCGGAGCGGTCCCCTTCAAGGGCTTCGCCGACAGCCCCGAGCCGCTGGCCTTGATCCTGCGCGAGCTGGGCCGGCCGGGCGTCGCCCGCATCGTCGCGACGGCAGCGGTCATCGCGCTGCCGACGGTGCTGCTTGCCTTTCTTTACGGCCAGAGCCGTATCTTCCTCGCTATGGCGCGCGACGGCTTCCTGCCCAGTTCGCTGGCTAGGATATCGAAGCGGGGGACACCGGCGCGGATCACGACGGCGACCGCCGTGCTCGTCGCGATCCTGGCCGGCCTGCTGCCGATCGGCGAGATCGCGGCGCTCGCCAATGCCGGCACCCTGATCGCCTTCATGGCCGTGGGGGCCTGCCTGATCGTGCTGCGCCGCAGCCGGCCCGATCTGTCGCGCCCGTTCCGGGCGCCGGGCGCTCTGCTCGTCGGTCTCGGCGCGGTGCTCGGCTGCCTCTACCTATTCGCGAGCCTGCCGACCAAGACGCTGCTCTGGTGCCTGGCATGGAACCTGATCGGTATCCTGATTTACCTGGGCTATGCGCGCCGACACAGCGCGCTGGCAAAGCCGGAGCAAGAAGCGGGAGGCGCGGCCAGCTAGGATCGGCGAGACAGCGCCGATGACAGCGATCGAACAGCAGGACTGGCAGCGCGCCGCAACCGACCTCGACGAACGAGGCTGGACCTTGATCCCCCAGCTCCTGGATGCCGCAGCCTGCGCGGCGACGCTGGACCTCTACGATCAGGAGGAGCGTTTCCGCCGACAGGTGACCATGCAGCGGCATGGCTATGGCCAAGGCGAATATCGCTACTTCGCTTATCCGCTGCCCCCTTTGGTGGAGCGGCTGCGCACGGCGCTCTATCCGCGGCTCGCGCCGGTGGCCAATCGCTGGCAGGCGCGGCTCGGATCGGCGGTGCGCTTTCCGGACAGGCATGCGGACTTCATCGAGCGCTGTCATGGTGCGGGACAAATGCGGCCGACGCCGCTGCTGCTGCGCTATGGCGAAGGCGACTATAACTGTCTCCACCAAGATCTGTACGGCGAGCATGTCTTCCCGTTGCAGGCGGCGGTGCTCCTGTCGGAACGGGGCAGGGATTTCGAAGGCGGGGAGTTCATCCTCACCGAGCAACGGCCAAGGATGCAGTCACGCGCCGACGTGGTGCCGCTCGAATGCGGCGATGCGGTGGTCTTCGCGGTCGCGCATCGGCCACGCAGCGGATCGCGCGGCGATCATCGGGTGACGATGCGGCATGGCGTCGCCACCGTGCGTCGCGGGCATCGGCATGTGCTGGGGATCATTTTCCACGACGCGTCCTGAGCCGCACCGAAAGCCTATCCGCGGGTCAGGCGGCGACGGGCCGGCCGATGACGGTGGGCGTCTCGGAGGCAAGGGCGCGGCGCCCTTCCTTCAGGAGGATCTCATATTTCGCCGCCGGCAGGCCGGAGTCGAAAGCGAGACCGAAGCGGTTGCCCCGGATCCAGGCGGTGCGCGCCAGAAGCTCCACGCCGCGGCAGACCACCCAGACGATCTCTCCGTCCGCCGGCGGTTCGCTGGCATGCGCCAGGGCCCCGTGGCGGGACAAGTCGAGCAGATGGATCTGACAGGGGCGACCCGACACCAGCATCTTCCCTGTGAGGAGGACGCGGCTACGCTCGCTCTGGCGCAGGTCGGACCGGCGTTTCAGGCCCAGGACAGACGCTATCGACATGGGTACGCAATCCTTCCTCGCCTGCTCGAACATAGGCAGGCGAGGACGATTTAGACGCCGACGGCATATGAACGCTTATGGGAACTGGTGAACGCGGCGCTAAGGCTGATTTCGGGTGGTCCGAGGCCGGAGGGTCGTGGACAGCTGCACCGGCGAGGTACTCAGTAGACGAGCATGAAACCCAGCGCGGCGAGTAGCGCAAAAGCCAGCAATCCGACCGGCAGGAGCCATGGCTTCGCCTCGACGGCCTCGTCCTGCTCTTCCATGGAGTGGGCAATGGCCGGAAGTCTGGCTATATCTGCACCCAGCGACGGAAATTCGAGCGCCAACCTTTCGCTGCTCGCGGCCGCGAGCCGCAATTCATCGAAGCTGAGCGGCTGGGTAAAGCGGCAGCCCGCCCGATTCTCGGCGATCCACATCACCTCCACTTCGCGCCAGCCGACCAGCGGTACTTCGAGCATGATCAGCGCGCCGGGTACGAGATGTCCCGCACCCGCCGCCATCAGGCCCTGTTGGGAGATGTCGGTAAGCATCACGCCGTCAATCTCTTCGCTGTCGGCAGCCCCTTCGAGGGTTAGCCGCAGGCGCGACTGATGCCGGATGGCAAAGCGGAACGCTTGACGACGCTCGGATGATTCAACGGAAAAGCTAGTCATCTACAATCCGAACTCGGTGATGAAAGCGATTCTCCAGGAACGCTTTCATGTGAAAGATGCGAAGGAGAGACGCACGGCACGACTCGGGGGTTCCCCTATACGTAAATTCCCGGAAGGAAGGAATTCCGGGGTATTTTTGCGTGAACCGCGCCATGTCGGGACGGGAACGATCGTCCGCAGCCTCAGCTCGGCGAAACGCACTGCGAAACAGTGTTGGCACAAGCCTGCCGCTCCTGCATTGGAACCCCCATGGCATCCGACATGCAATCGGCTCCGCGATCGCGCCCGGCATCTCCGTTCGATGTTCCCATCTTTCGCGCGGTCTGGATCGCTTCGCTGGTTTCCAATTTCGGCGCGATGATCCAGTCGGTCGGAGCGGCCTGGATGATGACGTCGCTGACGTCGTCACCGAAGATGGTCGCGCTGGTCCAGGCGTCCACGGTGCTACCTTTCATGCTGCTGGCGCTGTGGGCCGGCGCGATGGCGGACAACCTCGACCGGCGCAAGGTGATGCTGGTGGCCCAGGGTTTCATGCTGTGCGTCTCGGCTGTGCTGGCGCTGTTCGCCTGGGAGGGCTGGCTGACGCCCTGGCTGCTCCTGGCGTTTACCTTCCTGATCGGCTGCGGGACGACGATCGGGGGACCTGCCTGGCAGGCATCGGTCGGCGATATAGTGTCGAGAGAACAATTGCCGTCCGCCGTCGCCCTGAACTCGATGGGGTTCAATACTGCCCGGACCGCCGGGCCGGCGATCGGTGGCGCGATCGTGGCGACGGCGGGGGCTGCGGTGGCGTTCCTGATCAACACCCTGTCCTATGTCGGACTGATCCTGGTGCTGTTGCGCTGGCAGCGGCCACAGACGCCCAGGCTGCTGCCGCGCGAAGGGCTGTTCATGGCGATGGGGGCAGGGCTGCGTTACGTCGCGATGTCGCCCAATCTGCGGATCGTAGTAGGTCGCGCAATGGCGTTCGGGCTCGCGGCGAATGCAGTTTCGGCGTTGATGCCGCTGGTGGCTCGCGATCTGGTGAAAGGCGGGGCACTGACCTACGGGCTGCTGCTGGGTTCCTTCGGCATCGGTGCCGTCGTGGGCGGCCTGTCGTCGGGACCGGCGCGCCGCCATTTGTCGACCGAGCGGATCGTTCGCCTGTCCACCTTCGCGCTGGCGGCGGGTACCGCGATCACCGCGGTCAGTCCCTCGATCGTCCTGACCATCGCGGCATTGATGCTGGCGGGCTTCAGCTGGGTCCTGGCGCTCTCGACCTTCAACATCAGCGTGCAGCTCGCTTCGCCGCGCTGGGTCGTCGCCCGTGGGCTGTCGGTCTATCAGATGGCGGCGTTCGGCGGCATGGCAGTGGGTGCATGGGTGCTGGGCATGGTCGCCGACGGCCATGGCGTCGCCGCCGGCTTGCTCGTCAGTGCCGCATTCCTGACGGTCACCATCCTGCTCGGCTTCGTCATGCCGCTGCCGCAGGTCGACGATCTCAACCTGACGCCGCTCAGCCAGTGGCAGGAACCTCAGGTGGCGGTCCCCCTGGAGCCGCGCAGCGGCCCGGTGGTGGTGACCATCGAATATCGAATCGAGGCGCACAACATCGTCGCCTTCCTATCGGCGATGACCGAACGACGCCGGATCCGCCGTCGCGACGGCGCGCATGGCTGGACCCTGCTGCGCGATCTCAACGAGCCCGAGCTGTGGGTCGAGCGTTACCATGTCGCGACCTGGCACGACTATATCCGGCACAATCAGCGCCGCACCCATGCCGATGCCGAAAACAGCGCCGAGCTCCAGCAGTTGCAGAAGGACGGCATGCCCCTCCGCGTCCACCGGATGATCGAGCGGCAGACCGGATCGCTGCCCAGCGCGCGCCGTCATGAACCGGTGACGGTCGATGCCCAGATGAACGATCCGACGCGCACCGCCTGAACGGCCTTTGCAAATTCGTGTGAAATCGCCAGTTCCGTAACGGTCTGTTCATATCGATCCGGTCAAAAGCGTTCGCATTACGAGTATATTGGCGTCGAGAGATCCTATCGTGTCCAGTTCCGGAAGCGCAGAGCAATTGCGGCGGGAAGCCGCCAAGGCACGGAAGCTTGCAGACAACGCCTTCGGCGAAGCGGAAAAAGGGCGCCTGCTCGACGTGGCGGCCAGTCTGGACCGCGAGGCCGCGGCGATGGAGACGGCTCTCGCCGTAAGGGCCGCCAAGGCGTCGGCCGACCGTTCCTTTCGGACCATTCGCTCGATCGCGGCCAGCCGGCTCGATTGATCGCGAGCAGCCTGCGCCGGATCAGGATTCGATCAATCTGCCGTCCTTGATCTGGATCGTGCGGGTGGCGAGGCGTGCGGCCTCGGCGTGGTCGTGGGTAACGTGGAAGACGGGGATGGCAATCCCTGCGAGCAGGTCTTCCAGCCATTCGAGCAGCTCGGCACGCGCCGCGGTGTCGAGCGCGGAGAGGGGTTCGTCCATCAGCAACAGGCGGGGCTGACCGAGCAGGGCGCGAGCGATGCTCACGCGCTGGGCCTCGCCGCCCGAGAGCGAAGCCGGCCGCCGATCGAGAAGCGAGGCGATGCCGGTGTGCGCGACGATCTCTTCGCGGGAGAAGGGGCCGGCGGCGGCGCGGCGTTCGGCATAAGCGAGGTTCGCGGCGACGTTGAGATGCGGGAGCAGCCCCGTGCCCTGGAAAACATAGCCGATGCGCCGTCGTTCGGGCGGCAGGAAGGTCGCTCCGTCCTGCCAGATCTCTCCATCGACGATGATCGTGCCCGCGATCCGTTCAAGGCCCGCGAGCGCGCGCAGGATGCTTGTCTTGCCCGAGCCCGACGGCCCAAGCAGCGCGGTGACGCCCGACGACGGGGCCTCGAAGGCGACGCGTAGCGGGAAGGCGCCGCCGACCTTCCCGTCGAGGGCGACCGCGATCGTCATGGGCGGGGCGTCCCGATCCGGCGCTCGACGAGCAGCAGGGCAAGCAGCGCCGCAAAGGAGAAGCCGACGAGGATTGCGGCGATACGGTGCGCCTCGCCGAACTGGAGGCTTTCGACGAGCTGGTAGATGCGGGTCGAGAGCACCTCGGTCCTGCCGGGGATGTTGCCGCCGATCATCAGCACCACGCCGAACTCCCCCACCGTATGCGCGAAGACCAGGATAGCCGCGGACAGGAAGCCGCGCCGGGCGAGGGGAAGGGCCACCGTGAAGAAGCGGTCGAGCGGCTTCGCGCCCATCGTCGCGGCGATCTCGAGCGGGCGATCGCCGATCGCCTCGAAGGCGGTGCGCAGCGGCTGGATCGCGAAGGGCAGCGAATAGAAGAGCGAGCCGATGACGAGGCCGGTGAAGGTGAAGGCCAGGGTGCGGATGCCGAAGGGTTCCAGCAAGGCCATCAATGGGCTGGCCGGGCCGAGCGCGATCAGGACGTAGAAGCCGATCACGGTGGGCGGCAGGACGAGCGGTAGCGCGGTGACGGCTCCCACGACCTCCTTCCACCAGCGGCGCGAGCGGGCCAGCCACCAGGCCAGCGGGGTGGCGAGCAACAGCAGGAGGATGGTGGTGACGAACGCCAGTTCGGCGGTCGTCGCGAGGACGAGACCCATCAGCTACCGGGTCGCATAGCCATAGCGCCGGATGATCGCGAGGGCGGTCGGGCCCTTCAGGAAGGCGAGAAACGCTTTTGCAGCCGGGTTTTGCGCACCCGTCTTGAGCAGGACGGCCTGTTGATCGATCGGCGCGTGGAGCTTCGCGGGCACGATCCAGCGCGAGCCGCCGGGAATGACAATCACCTGACTGAGGGCGACGAACCCGAGCTGCGCCGCGCCGGTCGAGGTGAACTGATAGGCCTGGGCGATCGAGCTGCCGGTGACGATCTTCGGCTTGAGGCGATCATAGACGCCAAGGCTCCGCATCGTCTCCACCGCGGCCGCGCCGTAGGGGGCGGTCGCGGGGTCGGCGATCGCGATCTTGTCGAAACCGCCCTTCTTCAGAACGGCGCCGCTCGCGTCGACCGTGCCGGGGATGGTCGAATAGAGGACGAGCTTGCCGATAGCATAGGTGAAGCGGGTGCCGGACACGGCCAGGCCGTCCTGATCGGCCTTGGTCGGCCGTTCGGCGTCGGCGGACAGGAAGACCTCGAACGGCGCGCCGTGGCTGATCTGCGTATAGAAGGCGCCCGATGCGCCGAACGCGAGGACCGCCTTGTGGCCGGTCGCCCTTTCGAAGGCGGCGGCGATCGCCTTGGCGGGCTCGGAGAAATTGGCGGCGACCGCAACCTGGGTTTCGGCGGCCAGCAACGGGGCGGACAGCATCGCCCCCAGCAGGGCCAGCCAGCGAAGGGCCAGGACGATGGCAGACATTCGATCACCTCCCGCAGGCTATCGTCGCGGCATGCTATATTCTGCAGTATATGGCAAGCGCGCTCAGGCCGGGGGCAGGGGGCGTTCCCGCAGCAGGGCGGCAAGCGATGCGAAATCGTCGGTGTCGGCGGCAGCAAGCATCGATCGTTCGAGGGCGCGATAGGCCGCGAGCACCTGCTTGCCGAACGGGGTGACGCGGGCGCCGCTTCCCTGGCCGCCGCCGGGCGTCGTCTCGACCAGCCGTTCGGCCCAGCAGCGATTCATGCTGTCGACCAATAGCCAGGTGCGGCGATAGCTCATGCCGAGCGCGCGGCCAGCGGCGGAGATCGAACCTTCGCTGTCGATCGCGTCGAGCAGGTCGGCCTTTCCCGGGCCCATGGCCGGTTCGTCGCCGCAGAATATCTGCGCCTTGAGTTTCAGGGGGCCGAGACGAGGAACCATCCGCCGATTCCTAGCAGTCCTCTGCGCTCCCGTCATCCCATCCGCCGCGGCGGATGGGTTCCAATATATTTTCTATCGATTTAATAGAGAAAAATTGCTTTTCCCTTTCGCCAAGACGTCTAAGCCGTCGCCATGCTTTCAGACGAGGGGCAGATGACCGACGCCTATGACGAGCCGATCGAGGCGCCCGCAGGGCATTATTGGGATATCGACCTGATCGCCTCCGAACTGCGTAACGCGCGGGAGGACTGGCGTAATGCACATAAGCGTCATGCCGAACATGGCGCGGCGGGTTTCCCGTCGCGCCATGTGGTCGACAAGATCATGGTCGCGCTGTGCGGGGCGCTGTTCCCACTGCGACTGGGGCCGAGCTTCGTGCGGCAGCACAATGAGGAGGCGTTCGTCGCCGAGACGCTGCAGACCGCGCTGAGCCGGCTCTACGGCCAGATCCGGCTCGAGCTCGGCTATGCGATCGGGGCGACCTCCCCCGAGTTGGTCGACGGCGAGGCCGGGCGGATCATCGGCCATTTCGCACATGAGCTGCCGCGGCTGCGACGGCTGATCGATACCGATGTCGAGGCGGCCTATGCCAGTGACCCGGCGGCGCGCAGCGTCGACGAGGTGCTGATCTGCTACCCCTGCGTGCTGGCGATCGTCCACCACCGGCTGGCGCACCTGCTCCACGGCCTGGGTGCGCCGCTGGTCGCGCGGATCATCTCCGAGATCGCCAATTCGCGCACCGGTATCGATATCCATCCGGGCGCGTCGATCGGCGAATCCTTCTTCATCGATCATGGCACCGGCGTCGTGATCGGCGAGACCGCAATCATCGGTAGGCGGGTGCAACTCTACCAGGCGGTGACCCTTGGCGCGCGAAGCTTTCCGGCCGATGCTGACGGCGCGATCCGCCGAGGCATCGCCCGGCATCCGGTCGTTGAGGACGATGTGGTGATCTACGCCGGCGCGACGATCCTCGGCCGGGTGACGATCGGCGCGGGATCGACGATCGGCGGCAATGTCTGGCTGACGACAAGCGTGCCGCCGGGCAGCGTGCTCAGCCAGGCGCGCGCGTATCGCGCCACCGCCTCCGCGTTGCTCGAGCCGATGGGAGGCGAGGATGTCGCGTGAAAATCCCCTGTGCCTGGTCGTACCCGGCCTCGACAATTCGGGGCCCGACCATTGGCAGAGCCTGTGGGAGGAGAAGCGCGGCGATTGCCGCCGGGTCGATCTCGGCTGCTGGTCCGAACCTGACCGGCGCATCTGGACAGAACGGCTCGACGCGGCGCTGGCGATGACCGAAGGGCCGCTGGTGCTGGTGGCGCACAGCCTGGGTTGCCTGACGATCGCCTGGTGGGCGCTCGGCGCCTCGCATGAGCGGCTGGCGCGGATTCGCGGTGCGCTGCTGGTGGCGCCGCCCGATGTCGACGCGGTCGACGCGCATCCCTTCGTCCGCCGCTTCGCTCCGGCGCCGGGCACGTCCTTGCCCTTTCCGTCGATCCTCGTCGCCAGCCGCAACGATCGCTATGCGGCGTTCGATCGGCTGGAGGCGCTGGCGCGGGCGTGGGGGAGCCGCTTCGTCGATGTCGGCCATGCCGGGCATATCAACGCCGGGTCGGGGCTGGGCGACTGGCCAGACGGCGAGGTGCTGCTCGAGGAGTTGATCGAGGCGAGTGCGCCATTTCGGATCGGATTGCCGGTGCAGCGGCCGAAGAGGCTTGCAACGTAGGAGCGATCGCGAATAGGGGCGTTTGGGCCCGATTGCCTTTCAGCTTGTGCTGGTGATCGCCGTGTCGATTCCGCTGTTATTGCGGCCTCTATTTGTGCGCGATCGTGTTCGCAGCGATGGTACATGATTTCTAGTGGATGGCAGCGGGCGGCTGCATGAACGATCGGAACGTGCGAAGGGTTACTTTTTAGCGGAACTCTCCGGGCGACGCGGATGACATCGACCCCGCTCTCGTTCATCCTCCCCTGATGGAAAGTTTCAACCGCGCCGTCGATGCGCTGACCAGCGCGGTGTTCTTCAAGGTGCCGCTGCTCGACGTCGAGATCGAGCTGATCGTGCTCTATCTCGCCGTGCCGATGCTGTTCTTCACGCTGTGGCTCGGTTTCCCCAATATCCGCTGTGTCGGCCATGCCTTCCGCATCCTCCGAAACCAGCCGCGCGAGGGCGAGGCCAAGGGTGACGTCAGCCAGTTCGCGGCGCTGACCACCGCGCTGGCGGGGACGATCGGGCTCGGCAACATCGCCGGGGTCGCGGTCGCGCTGACGATGGGCGGGCCGGGGGCGATCCTGTGGATGTTCGCGATCGGCTGGTTCGCGATGACGGTGAAGATGGCCGAGGTGACGCTGGGCCTGAAATATCGCGTCACCGACGCGCAAGGCCATGTCCATGGCGGGCCGATGTATGTGCTGAAGGCGGTGCTGGAGCGGAAGGGATTGCCGAGGCTGGGCATGGTGCTCGGCGGCTTCTACGCTTTCTTCGCGCTGTTCGGGGCGATCCCGATGGTGCAGGTCAACCAGAGCTTCGCGCAGGTCAGCGTCGTCACCGGCCTGAACAATGGCTGGGCCTATGGCATCGGCCTCGCCTTCGCGGTGGCGCTGGTGACCCTGGGTGGCGCGCGCTGGCTGGGCGAGGTGTCGAAGCGGCTCACCCCGCTCAAGGTCGCGGTCTATCTGGCCGGCGTCTCAGCGATCCTGATCCTGCATGCGGGTGAAGTGCCCGCAGCGCTGGCGCGGATCTGGCATGGCGCCTGGGGCCTCGATGCCGCGGCGGGCGGGGCGGTCGGCGCCTTCGTCGCGGGCATGCGGCGCGCGGTGTTCGCCAGCGAGGCCGGGGTGGGATCGGCGGTGATGGCGCACAGCCTCGCCCGGACCGAGGAGCCGGTGTCGGAAGGCATGGTGGCGCTGTTCGAACCGCTATTGGGTACGATGATCGTCTGCGCCGTGGGCGGGCTCGCGCTGGTCGTGGCGGGGACGTGGGACGATGCGGGGCTGAAGGGCATCCAGATCACGAGCGCCGCCTTCGCGCAGGTCTCTTCCTGGTTTCCCTGGCTGCTGGCGGTCGTCGTGGTGCTGTTCGCCTATTCCACCTTGGTCGCCTGGGGTTTTTACGGCCTGCAGGCATGGGGCTATCTGTTTGGGCACGGCCCCAGGGCGCGGTGGAGCTACAAGGTCCTCTACGTCGTCGCGCTGCCGCCGGCGGCGGTGATCGATCTCGGCCGGGTGATCGACATCATCGATAGCAGCTTTTTCCTGATGGCCGTGCCCAATGTGATCGCGCTGTTCCTGTGCGCGGGAGAATTGCGGCGGGACGTCCGGGATTACTGGCGGCAGAGAGGCTCCCGCCGGATTCCGGTTGCAATATAGGATTTGATTTTGTTCACTCTATGTTCTATTTTTGAATGTGGAGATTCGCATGGCTTATGATCGATATGCCGAGATCAAATCGCTACCCGGCGCGGACGGCAAGATGTCCCGGTTATTCAGGGTCGATGAGAACGGGAACGTCATCTAGCTGGACGAGGAGCGAGGTGCTGCACAGCCCGAAGGTCGACGGATGCCCAACGAGCAGAGCCGCGCGGGGATCATGAGTTGGGATGAGCTAGATCGTAAGGGCGATGAACTTGAGACCATAGGGCAGTTGGGAAAGGATCACCCGATCCGCCTAGCCGAAGCTCCTAACCCGAATTGGAATGGCTATGACATGCTCCGCGCGCAGGGGGGGAGCGATGGGCAACGTTTGAAAAATGCTTACGACCGTTTCAAGCAGAGCGCTTCCATTCCCACGGACCGTGCTTCCATCGATAGAATGACAGCGGCCACGAACGACGCCTTGAACAATATCCAAGGGGTAGGAAAATCCGGCGCTACCGTTGGTCTGAGTTCTGAGTTTTCCCGGGTGGGCCGCTTACCTGATTTTTCGCGCGATAATTGGAAGAAGGTCACTTCGACACATTCAGCCTCGGCATACGAACATCTTCTTCCTGGTACATCCGGTAGGGCCGTGAAGGTCTATTTGAAAGATAGTGAACATGGTAATTTAAATACCGCGACGATTACGTCTCCTACAGATTCCCTCAAGCATTATACATCATGGCCGGCCTATCAGCTTGGTTTTCCGGTTAATGCTTCTAGCGCGCAAATGTATATGATCGATCGTCATAAAAAAGGAAAGGGAAATGACAATAATCGGTGATATAGCTACAAGAGATAATAGAATTTTACCAATTTTATTACAGGTAATTTTGGTAGTATTTTTTTCTATTTTCGCAATGTATTTTTTAAAATATGTTTTCTTCTATATAATTTCTATCCCAATTATAGTTGGATGGATTTTAAATAAAGAATATTACACCGCGTATTTATCATCCCTATATTAATCGTAATTTCTATTATTATTGGTGCTTATTTGGATGGGTGACTGGCATCAGTAAGCCAAAGCGCACCCATCCGCCCGCATTTCACTCGCAGCGGCGTAGACCCGGTCCCTGCCGTCCATGCGGTGTTCGATGCATTCGTAGCGGCCGAAAGCGGCGTCCGAGGCACCGATCGTCCAGCCCATGCCGGCGAGCGCCGCGCGAGTCTTCTCGGGGACGCCGTTTTCGAGGCGAAGCAGGCCAGTGGCCGGAAGGCCGGGGGAGTCCTCGCCCATCGCCTGCGACGAGCCTTCATGATGCCAACGCGGGCTGTCGCCGGCGGCCTGGATCTCCAGGCCATAGTCGCGGCGGTTGAGGATGATCTGCACCTGGCCCTGCGGCTGCATGTCGCCACCCATCACGCCGAAGCTCATCCAGGGCTGGTCGCCCATCGTCGCGAAGCCGGGGATGATCGTCTGGAAGGGGCGCTTGCCGGGGGCGTAGACGTTCGGATGCCCGTCCTGCAGCGCGAAGAGCTGGCCCCTGTCCTGGAACATGAAACCGAGGCCGTCGGCGACGAGGCCCGATCCCATGCCCCGGAAATTGGACTGGATCATCGACACCATCATCCCGTCCTTGTCGGCACAGGTGAAATAGGTGGTGTCGCCCTTCGACGGCGCCTGGCCGGGACGGACGTCGGGGTTGATCCGGTCAGGACGGATCAGCTTTGCCCGCTGGGCCGCGTAGTCCTTCGACACGAGCCATTCGGCCGGCACCTTCGCGAAGTGCGGATCGGCATAGTAACGGGCGCGGTCCTCATAGGCGAGGCGCTTGGCTTCCGCCTGGAGGTGGATCGACAGGGGCGACTGGAAGCCGGCACCTTCCAGATCGAAATTCTCGAGGATGTTGAGCATCTGGAGGGTGGCGATGCCCTGGGTGTTGGCGCCGAGCGCGTGGACGCCGACGCCGCGATAGTCGGTCTTGTAGGGGGCGATCCATTCGCCCTTGTGCGCGGCGAGGTCCCCGGCGCGGAGCCAGCCGCCGATGCGGCGGAAATAGGCGTCGATCGTCGCGGCGATCTCCCCCCTGTAATAGGCATCGCGCCCGCCTTTGGCGATGATCCGGTAGGTTCTGGCGAGATCGGGGTTGCGGAAGACGCCGCCGGCTTTCGGACCCTCGCCATTGATCGCATAGGTCCGCAGCGCGTTGTCGACCTCCTCGATCCCGACGCCGGGCTTGCGGAAGTTCACCAGGCTGCGGCGGATATAATAAGCGATGATGTCGGGAACCGGCGCACCATTCTCCGCCAGATCGATCGCGGGCTCGAACAACTCGGCCCATTTGAGTTTGCCATAGCGTTCGTGGAGCATGCCCCAGGCGTCGACCGCGCCCGGCACCGAGACGGTGACCGCGCCGAGCGGCGGCAAGGCGCCGCCCTTCGCGCGCGAACGGACGGTTTCCAGGCTGAGGCCGCGCGGCGAGGCGCCGGAGCCCGCGAGGCCCATGACCTTACCGGCCTTCGGATCCCAGAGCATCGCATAGCAGTCGCCGCCTATGCCGCAGGAGGTGGGCTCGAGAAAGCCGAGGCAGGCATTGATCGCGATCGCCGCGTCGACGGCCGAGCCGCCCTTCTTGAGGATTTCGATGCCGGCGAGCGTGGCGAGCGGGTGCGCGGTGCCGGCGGCGCCCGACAGGCCGTAAGCGGCGGTTCGCGAGGCGAAGCTCGCGCCGACCGGGCGGTCTCCACCGTGCAGATCGGAGCGTTCGAAGCGATCGGCACCAGTCGTCCAGCGGGGAGGGAGGACGGCCGCTTCGGCGAAGGCCGGTGCGGCGATGGCGGCGGCGGGAAGGGTGGCAAGGAAGCTTCTGCGGTCCATGGTCGCTGTCCTTTATGGAGGGCGGTCGACGTGATGGAACGGGTTGTATCGGCGCCCTGTCCGCTTGGAAAGCGAGGAGGTTGCGGCGCTTGATGCACGGCCGTCATTTCCCCTACGATCGGCGCGAGGAGAGACGGCAATGCAGAATATGGGTGATGGGAGTTGTCCGTTCGAGTTCAACTTCGACGCGGCAACCTTCAAAGTGGGCGATCTGGTGAGCTATCGCGTGACAGGAAGCCTGGAGGGGTTTCCCTTCGTCGGGACGCTGGTCGAGGTGCATGACGACCATGTCATGCTGCTGTCCGAACCGGACAAGCCCGAAAGCCGGGTTCGCGGCACCCGTGAAAGCCGCCCGGTCGTAGCCGAAGAGGACGTGATCTAGGCTGCTCGGGCGATCGCCCAGCGCTGCCGTTACGCACGCGCGAACCTCGCGCATCCGATCGATCGATCGATCAGTGGGCGGCGTGCCCGGCGAGCCAGGTGCGCGCCCGGCGTTGCGCCTCGGCGATGTCGCGCGACGACATCTGGTCTGCGATATCGGCGCGGCAATGTTGTGCCTGGGGCGAGCCAGCCAGAGCTGCGAGGTTGAACCACTTGTGAGCGGTGACGAAATCGACGGGATAGCCTTTCGACCCCGTCGAATAGGCGAAGCCGAGATCGAGCAGTGCGTCCATATCGTTGGCGCTCACGATCGCGCCGCCGGCAAGAAAGCTTCCCATGGCCTTTAACCCCTTTCAGGGGACACATTGGAGACCACCTTCCCAACAAATAGTTAACGGCCCGTCATGTCTTGGTCGAATGCTCTCGAACACAAGGTGCGATCCTCGTCCGCAAAGAGAAGCTCAAATATCGATCCCCGAAAATTCTGGTTAACGTTCAGCTCGTTGAGTGACACACGCCAATAATCGGCAGCCTTGCCGGAGTCGTGCGGGACAGGCATCGCCGCAGCTTCCGCCGCAGCGAAGTCGAATGAGAGCGCCTTCGGCAATGACGGTCGTTCGACGGAAATCTTCGGCAACGAGGGGATCCGGCGCCTTGCGATTCCAACGGCGCTGTGCGTGACGTCGAGCACTGCACAGAGATCTAAATAGCGACGGTCGCGTTCACCGCTTCCTAACCTCGCGGCGCTAGCCTGTAGGCGATGCGTTACAGTTCCCTCTTCCGCAGCCGCTGGCTCGCTCTCCTCTGGAGCATCGGCATATTGTGGAGCGCGGTGAGCTTCGTCGGATCCGAAGGCGGGCAGAGCGATCCGACGGCCAATGCCGATGACGGCACCGCCGATCTCAATCAGATCCAGGCTCTGGTCGGCTGGCTGAAGGCGTCCTGAGCCCAGGAGAGACCTTCCCAACCGGTGTGCATGGGAGCAGATTGCAGGCGGGGGCAGGGGAGAATCATATGCGACGTTCGAACTGTTTCGCTTTCGTCTTCGCGGCCATGCTTTCCGCCGCCGCGCAGGCGCAGGTCCAGCCAGGCCAGTGGGAAGCCACCGTCATCGTCCAGTCGATCGACATGCCCGGAGCACCGCCGCAGGTGGCCGCGATGATGAAGGGCAAGACGACGCGGCAGAGTTATTGCATCACGCCCGAGCAGGCGGCGAAAGGGCCGCAGGAAATGCTCAAGCAGAACCCGTCCTGTCACTTCACCAAATATTCGATGACGGGCGGTGTCATTTCGACCGCCATGACCTGCGCGCAGAATGGCGGGACGATGACCGCACAGGCGAGCGGCAAATATACGCCGACATCGTTCAACGTCACATCGACCGCCGTGATGAGCGGCAAGATGAGCATGCGTATGACGTCGGCGAGCACCGGGCGGCGGCTCGGCCCCTGCACGGGGGAATAACCGTCAGGCTACCAGCGTTCGCGCCGCCGCGATCCCGTCGCTGAGATAGTCGTGACGGAAAGGCTTGGTCAGCCGCGGGATATCGGGGGCGAGCAACTCGATCCCCTGATAGCCGGACATGATCAACACGGCGAGATCGGGACGGGTAGCACGCAGATGCAGCGCGAGTTCCACCCCGGTCATCCCCGGCATGATATGGTCGGTGATGACGATGACGGGATCGAGCCCGCGGTCGAGCAGGGCGAGTCCCTCCTGCGCGCTCGGAGCCTGGATCGCATCATAGCCGAGCGAACGCAGCATTTCGGCGGTGGCCGAACGGACGCGCGGCTCGTCGTCGATGACCAGGACGAGGCCGCCGCCTTCGTCGGAGGCGGGCGGCGCCTCGCGAACCGGCATCATCCTCGCCGGCTCGTCGAGGGCTATCGGTAGCCATATGGCGATCGTCGTGCCGAGCCCAGCCATGCTCTCGATCGCCAGCGCACCGCCGAGCTGCGCGGCCAAGCCGTGTGCCATAGAGAGACCGAGACCGGTGCCGTGGCCGACGCCCTTGGTGCTGAAGAAGGGTTCGACGGCCTTGCTGCGGGTGGCCTCGTCCATGCCCTGACCATTGTCAGTCACCGAGATGCGCAGATAGTGGCCGTCGGCGAGTTCGAAGGGGCGGCCTTCCACCGGCGCGCGGCGCGCCGATAGCGCGAGCGTCCCTCCGTCGGGCATCGCGTCGCGCGCGTTGACGGCCAAGTTCAGCAGCGCCATTTCCAACTGGTGCCGGTCGCCGCGAACGGCCGGCATGTCCGCTTCCACATCGATCGTCAGCGCCACCCGGGCCCCGAGCGAGGTGACGAGCAGATCATGCATCCCTTCGATCAGGGCACGGATGTCGACCGGGCTCGGCGCCAGCGGCTGACGCCGGGCGAAGGCGAGCAGGCGATCGACCAACAGCCGCGCCCGATCGGCCGCGTCCATCGCGACGCGCACGGTGCGCAGCATGCGATCGTCGAGTGGTGAGCCGGATAGGATCAGATCGAGGCTGCCGAAGATCGGCATCAACAGATTGTTGAAATCATGGGCGACATTGCCGGTGAGCTGGCCGATAGTCTCCATCTTCTGCGACTGTCGGATCATTGCCTGGGCCTGCTCCAACTCAGCCGTGCGATCGGCGATCCGGGCGTCGAGAACTCGGTTCAGCTCGGCGAGCGCGGCAAAGAGCCGACCGTTCTCCAGCGCGGTGGTCGCGGCGCGGCCGAGCGTGTGGAGCAGCGTCACGACCGCCTCGCCCGGTTCGCCCGTGTCTGACCAATAAGCCCCCATCGCCGCCATCGGATCGGGCGTGCCGATCGGCACCATCACCATGCTGCGCACGAAAGTCGGCGCATAGGCGGCGTGCGGAACACGCGGATCGGCCATCACATCGCCAATCACGATCGGTTGCCGATCCCGCATGGCGATGCCGGAGATGCATGTTTCGATTGGGAAGCGCTGGCCGGCCCAGAGCGGGGCCATCGCGTCTTCGGTCACATAATGGCACAGATTACCGTCCCGCAGGACGATGGCTATGCCGTCGGCGCCAGCGATGCGGCGTGCCGAGTCCCGCAGAATTCCGGTGACGTCGTCCAGCGTCCGCGCGTTGCTCAGCCGTTCGATCGCGGAGGCAAGGAGCGACCAGCGCTCAGCAAGCGGACCACTTGCATTGCAATCGCCATCGACCCCGGCCGGCCGCATGCCTTGACCCCCAACGCAACAACTGAAACTCGCTCCTAGCATATCCGCGCCGTACCTAAAGATCCATCCGATACCGTAACGTTCCGGCATATTGGGGTGGAAACCTGCCAGGCGGTCGAGTGTTCACGCTGTTGACGCGGCCTATGGCGGGGAAGAAGTATCGTTCATGCGACAAGCCCATGGCATCATCGAGGTC
Source organism: Sphingomonas sp. Root720 (assembly GCF_001428605.1). Taxonomy (GTDB): domain Bacteria; phylum Pseudomonadota; class Alphaproteobacteria; order Sphingomonadales; family Sphingomonadaceae; genus Rhizorhabdus. The sequence continues at coordinate 6,364 of NZ_LMID01000010.1, read as the reverse complement.
GACACATGCGGGCAGGGGCTGATCGAGATTGGCGACGTGATAGCGGCATGGGTCGCGGCGGCGGACATGCGCAACGGTCTGTTAACGATCTTCTGCCGCCACACCTCGGCGTCGCTGCTGATCCAGGAGAATGCCGCGCCCGAAGTGCGGGGCGATATCGAGCGCTATTTCGCCAGGATCGCGCCTGAAGACCCGGTGGCTTATGTCCATGACCACGAAGGCCCGGACGACATGCCAGCGCATCTGCGTGCGGCGCTGACCCAGGTGCAGTTGTCGATCCCGCTGATCGACGGGGGGCTCGCACTGGGCATCTGGCAGGGCATCTATCTGTTCGAGCACCGGCGTCGGCCGCATCGCCGGTCGCTGGCGCTTCATCTGCTCGGCGAATGAAGAGGGCACTTCGAAGTGCAGGGCTGCTGGTCTGGCGCCGGCGGGCCCATGCCATCGACGTGCTGCTCGTCCATCCCGGCGGTCCCTATTGGCGCAACAAGGATGCGGGCGCCTGGCAGATTCCCAAGGGGCTGATCGAGCCCGGAGAGCAGCCTGTGGCGGCGGCATTCCGCGAGGCGGAGGAGGAACTGGGCATGGCGGTCCGGGGAGCGGCGGCGGCGCTCGGCGAGATTCGGCAGGCGGGTGGCAAGATCGTGGAAGCCTTTGCGGTCGAGGCCGACCTCGACCCGGCGGCCCTATGCAGCAACAGCTTCGAGATGGAATGGCCGCCGCGGAGCGGGCGAGTTCAGTCTTTCCCCGAGATCGACGCAGCGCGGTGGTTTGACAGCGGGGCCGCTCGCGGGATGATGCTGGCCAGCCAGATTCCGCTGCTCGACCGCCTCCTTGAGACGATTACCTTGCCGAAATGATCGTCCTATTCCATTCCCTGGCCCCTACAGGGGACGCGATACGAGCCCGCACCTAATCCGCGAGCGCGAGCGAGATCGCTACGGTAAGAGATTCTGCGCCATAAGGTTTCTGAACGATGTGGAAGCCCGCAGCCTCACCGCCGGCGACTTCGCGGCTATAGCCGGTGGCGAGCAGGACGCGTTGGCCGGGCGCAGTTTCGCGGAGATGGCGGGCTAGGTCCAGACCGCTCATTCCCGGCATGACGATATCCGAGAAGACGAGGTCGAAATGCCGCTGTCCAAGAAGAGCCAGCGCCGCTTCGGCGCTTTCGACATCCGTGACCTCCGCGCGTAGCTCGCCCAGCATGGAGCGGGCGAACTGGCGGACATTGTCGTTGTCCTCGACCAACAGAACGTCGAGTCTTTCCCAATTGGCGATCGCCGTCCGCACGGCCGAGCCTCCATCGGGTTGCCTGTCGGTCGCCGGCAGGGTGATGCTGACCGTGGTTCCAATGCCGATGTCCGAGGCGATCTCTGCGCGGCCGCCTGTCTGCGCGGCGAAACCGTGGATCTGACTTAGGCCAAGGCCCGTGCCCTTGCCGACCGGCTTGGTCGTGAAGAACGGATCGAAGACCCGTTCCAGTATATCGGCCGGGATGCCCTGGCCATTGTCGGTCAAAGCGATGCGGACGGCTTCCTCCTCGCTGACGTTTCGCGCCGAAATGATGAGCGTACCGCCGTCGGGCATTGCATCGCGGGCATTGAAAGCCGCGTTGAGCAAAGCGGTTTCCAGTTCCGCCGCATCAGCCTCGACCGGGGATAGATCGACGGCGAGATCGAGCCGCACTTTGATATGGCTGCCAAGCGTGCGACTGAGGACTTCGCCGAAGGCATCGAGGCGGCTGCCGAGATCGAGGACTTCCGGTTTCAGCGACTGGCGCCGGCCAAAGGCGAGCAGCTTAGCCGTCAGCGCGGTCGCCTTGTCGGCGGTTTCGGTGATCGCACGGACATAGCGCCGACGCTTTTCGGGCGCGAGATCCTCCTTTTGGAGCAGTTCGGCCGAACCGCGGATCACCGTCATGAGATTGTTGAAATCATGGGCGATTCCGCCCGTCAACTCGCCAAGGGCCTGCATCTTCTGCGACTGGAAGATAGCGGCGCGCGCCTGTTCCAGTTCCTCCTGCGCACGACGCCGGTCGGTTATGTCGCGCGTGATCTTGGCGAAACCGATGAGGGTGCCGCTCTCGTCGCGGATCGGATCGATGACCACATGCGCCCAGAAGCGCGAACCATCCTTGCGGACACGTTCAGCTTCTCGTTCATAGCGGCCCTCGCGCAACGCGGTTTCGAGCGCGAGGCCCGGTTCGCCGCGGATACGATCCTCTTCGGTATAGAAGCGCGAGAAATGCTCACCGACGATCTCTGCGGCCGCATAGCCCTTGATCTGCTGTGCACCCGCGTTCCAGTTGGTAACGCGCCCTTCCAGATCGAGCATGTAGATCGCATAATCCTTCACGCCCTGGACAAGCATGCGGAAACGTTGCTCGGCGGCGAATAGCGCGCGGTCGGCCTCGCGCCGTTCGGTTACGTCGCGGGTGATCTTGGCATAACCGACCAGATCGCCATCCGGCCCTAGGATCGGATCGACGATGGCATGGACCCAGATGATGCTGCCATCCTTGCGGATACGGTTGCCCTCGGCCTCGTAACGGCCTTCCTCGAGAGCAATGCGGAGAGCCTTCTCGGGGGCGCCGGCGGTGCGATCTTCCGGCGTGAAGAAGCGGGAGAAATGCTCGCCGATGATCTCTTCGGGCTCATATCCCTTGAAGCGCCGGGCGCCGGCGTTCCACGTCATGATCCGGCCAGTCGGATCGAGCATGTAGATTGCATAGTCGCTGACGGCGTTGACGAGAAGCTGGTAGCGTTGCTCCGTCGCCTGCGTATCGAAAGTCGATTGATCGGTCATCTAGCTCGAAAGGTCCCCCGGGCACAGTGGCCCGAGGATATCAACCCCCGCAGATCGAATGTGGTTCCACTCATTATCGGCGATTTTCCAGAAAGAAGTCCCATCGAGTCCAAGGGCAGGCGATTTTCATGGTTAACGCGATCTTAGGAAGGATCGGGGATAGCGGGGCGACACTCCACCGGATGGAAGACCGATGAAGACCAGCGTCCTTGCGCAGCAAATCCCCAACCTGCTCGATCAGGCGTCCGCCAATCTGGCGGTGCTTTCGCTCGACTGCTTCGACACGCTGTTGTGGCGGAACGCACAGGCGCCATCGGACGTGTTCGTCGACCTTGGCATGGAAGGCGGATCGGTCGAGCCGCGCGTGTTTGCCGAACGCAAGATGCGCAAGACCGAGGCTTTCCGCACGGCGCGGAACGAGGTCTCGATCGAGACGATCCACGCCGGCCTGCTGCCCGGTGCCGACGAAGCGACGCTGGCGGAGGCCGTGCAACGCGAACTGGATGCCGAAGCACGGCACTGTTTCGCCTTCGCTCCGGTCGTCGCGCTGATCGCGGCGGCGAAGGCGCGCGGTCTACAGGTCATCATCGTCAGCGATACCTATTTCAGCGCGGCACAGCTACGCACGCTGATCGAGCGTGCGGCGGGGATCGAAATAGCCGGTTCGATCGACCGCATATTCACCTCATCCGACCATGGGATGAGCAAGGCCGAAGGGTTGTTCGTACCGGTGCTCGATGCGCTGGAGGTCGTGCCCGGGGCGATCCTGCACCTCGGCGACAACATCCGTGCCGATCAGGAAGCGCCTGCCGCTCTGGGCATAGGCACCGCGCATTTCCGGCAATTCGATCCGGCGACCGAAATCCGGCTGCGGCACGAGGCGATGGCGGCGGTGATGATCGACGCGAATACGCGCCAGACGGTACCGGCAATGCAGCCGCACCGCCCGTTGCTGTCGCTGCGCGAGGAGCAGGACCCAGCCTTCGTGCTGGGCCATGACGTGATCGGGCCCATGCTGCACGGCTTCGCGGAATGGGTACGCGACGAGGCTGAGGCGCTGTCGAAGCGCTGCGGCCGGCCGGTCAAGACGCTGTTCCTGATGCGCGACGGCTATCTGCCGATGAAGCTGTTCGAGACCCTGGGGACGAACATTCCGGCGGGTGAGATCTCCGTCAGCCGGTTGACGGCCGGGCAGGCCGGGCTGACCGACGAGGCGGCCGTGCGCGCGCAGATCGAGCGCGACACGATGAAGCACCGGTTCGACGTGCTGGCGGGGTTGTTGCTGCTCGATACGCATGAGGCGCGCAGGCTGGTCGGGCCGCAGGGCGATGTGCCCGAACTGGAAAAGGCGGTCTTCGACGATGAGGTCGCACGGAAGATCGTCGGCCGGTCGGCGCGCAACGCCGAGCGGCTGATCGCGCATATGAAGCGTGCGGGCGTGCAGGACGGCGACATGGCGATGATCGTCGACCTGGGTTATCACGGTACCGTCCAGGATCGGATCGCGCCGGTACTGAAAGCGCGCATGGACGTCGAGGTGGCGGGGCGCTACCTTTTGCTACGCGAGAACCTGCCCACCGGGCTCGACAAGAAGGGGTGGTTCGACAAGCGCCATTATGCCCGCGAGGCGCTGATCGCGCTGGGATCGTCGATCGCGGTCATCGAGCAGATCTGCACCCAGGCCAAGGGATCGGTGATCGACTATCGCCCCGACGGCGAGCCGGTCCACGAGATGCCGGCGGAAAAGGGCGCGCAGAGCGCGACGCGCGACCGCATCCAGACCGGTGCCATCGCCTACGGTCATGCGGCGACCGCGATGGGCCGCACCGCCCGCTCCGACGATGCGGAATGCCGCCGGCGGATGGCGGCGGGCGTGCTGGCGCGTTTCATGTATCTGCCGTCGGCCGACGAAGTGGCGGTGATCGGCGACTTCACCCATGACGCCAATATGGGATCGTCGAGCCATCTCAAGATGCTCGACGGCTCCCGGGCGACGCGCGGACTGCGGCGGCGCGGGCTCCATTATGTGCAGCGCACGGCGCGGATGTTCCTGCCGGGCGAACTGCAGGACCAGGGGTTGGCGCTGAACCTGGCACTGTTCGGGATCGTGCGCGGCGCACTCGACATCCGCGAGAACGATTTCCAGGCGGGCGGCATGCCGGTGCCCGTCATCCTCGCCAATGCGCGCGAGGACTGCCTGGTCGAGATGACCGCTCATCCGACGCATGACGGCTATTACCGGCTCGTCGTGCCGGCGCGCACCGACCTGACGGTGGCGGTGTTGCTGGGCGGATCGTACGAGGCGGTCCAGATCGAGGATGTGAGCTTCCAGCCGATCGATCCGCCGCGCGCGGAAGCGGGGCCGAGCGACCGGCCCGACATCGAAGCGCCGCATGTCCGGGAGGGATTTGACCCGATCGCGGGCGACCTGTTCCGCTGTACGCCGGATGCGGCGTTGCTGGTGCCCCCGTTGCCGACGGCAAGCAGCGGCGATTACAAGCTTTGCATCGCCTTCCGCCCGGTCGTGCGGCGCGAGGCCGCAAGCGAGGCGCGCAAGGCGGCCTGACGCGGCTGTCATCCAATGTTCTGATTTTGTTCTTGACTTTCCCGTCAATCGCGGGTAGACGGAAATTGAGAGTGGTAGAGCGCTTCGTTTACACCGAAGATGTCGGCGGTTCGAGCCCGTCATCGCCCACCATTTTCTAGAGAGAGCCGATGGCGGCGGGCATGCGTGCCGATCAGTTGCTGGTGGACCGCGGATTGGTGGAGAGCCGGTCGCGGGCGCAGGCCCTGATCTTGGCCGGCCTCGTTTTTTCGGGTGAGCGCAAGATCGAGAAGGCGGGGCAGCCGATCAAGGCGGATGCGGCGATCGAGGTGCGGGGGCGCGATCACCCCTGGGTTTCCCGTGGCGGAATCAAGCTGGCGCACGGGCTGGAGCATTTCGGCTGGAGCGCCAAGGGCGCTGTCGCGATCGACGTCGGTAGTTCGACTGGTGGTTTCACCGACGTCCTGCTGAGCCACGGTGCGGTGAAAGTCTATGCGGTGGATTCGGGGACGAACCAGCTCGCTTGGAAGCTTCGCGCCGATCCCCGCGTGGTCGTCCATGAGCAAACCAATGCGCGCTTCCTGACCGGCGAGCATATCCCCGAGGCGGTCGACGTCATCGTCTGCGACGCGAGCTTCATCTCGCTGGCCAAGGTACTAGCGGCGGCGTTGGGCTTCGCTAAGCCGGGCGCGTGGCTGATCGCGCTGATCAAACCCCAATTCGAAGCGGGCCGGGACGAAGTCGGCAAGGGCGGTGTGGTGCGCGACCCGGCCGTCCACGAGCGCGTCTGCGCCGATGTCGCTTCCTGGATCGAGGCGCAGGGGTGGCGCCTCGCCGGCGTGACGCCGAGCCCGATCACCGGACCGGAGGGCAATGTCGAATTCCTGATCGGCGCCGTCCGTCAGGCAGCGGAAGTAGAAGCTTGATGGCTGAGCTGGCATCGCGCCGCCAGTTGCGGATCGCCTATATGCGCTGGGCCCTGATCTGCGTTCCGGCAATCCTATTGCTGGGCAT
>NZ_LMID01000009.1 GCF_001428605.1 Sphingomonas sp. Root720 | reverse complement strand
GCGCTGAAGGTCAACATCGACAATTGGCGGTGGCGGGGCGTGCCCTTCTACCTGCGCACCGGCAAGCGGCTGCCGAGCCGCCAGTCGGAGATTTTCATTCAGTTCAAGGGTGTACCGCACTCGATCTTCGACGGACGGGGCGCGGTGCTGCAACCCAACCGGCTGATCATCCGTTTGCAACCCGACGAGAATGTCCGGTTGCTGCTGATGACGAAGGAGCCCGGACTCGATCGCGACGGGATAAGGCTGAGGGAGGTGCCGCTCGACATCTCGATGCCCAACGCCTTTGCCGACAGCCGGCGGCGGATCGCCTATGAGCGGCTGCTGCTCGACCTGGTCGAGGGCGACCAGACGCTGTTCGTGCGGCGCGACGAGGTGGAGGCGCAGTGGGAATGGGTCGACGCGATCCGCGACNCCGCGACGGCTGGGCCGCCAACGGCATGAAGCCCAGGCCCTACACCGCGGGCACCTGGGGCCCGTCCGCCGCCATCGCGCTTACCGAGCGCGACGGCGTCACATGGCATGATTAGGATGCAATAAATCCTCCCTGCGCGAAGCGTTGGAGGATCTTGAACCAAGAGGAAGACTATGATCGAGGCCGAATGGTGGGATTATGACGACGCGGCCGAATGGGCCGACGCCGTCGCGGGCGATGTCGGCTTCATCATCGAATCGGCGCTCGATGCGCGCGGTTCGTGCCTGATCGCGCTGCCGGGCGGGAAGACCCCGCTGCCGATCTACGAGAAGCTGGCCAAGGCGAAGATCGACTGGAAGCGGGTGACGATCATCCCGACCGACGAACGGATCGTGCCGATGACCGATCCGCTGTCCAACGCGGCGGCGATCGCGAAGATCTTCCTGCCGAAGGGCGCGCGGGTAATCCCCGTGATCAGCGAGAAGGCCCCCGACTATCGTAGCGCCGGCATGGCCGCCGACGCCCGGCTGCAGGATTTTCCCTTCCCGCCCGATCTGGTCTGGCTGGGGGTCGGCACCGACGGCCACACCGCCTCGATCTTCGCCGGGCCCGACCTCGACGATGCGCTGGGCGCGCCGAAGGGGCGCCGCATGGTCGGGGTGATGCCCGATCCGCTGCCGGCCGAAGCCCCGGTCGCCCGGGTGACGCTGACCAAGGCGGCGATTCTGTCGGCGCGCACCGTGATGCTGGTGTTGACCGGCCAGGAAAAGAAGGCGCTGCTCGAACGGGCGATCGAGGAGGGGGCGGGCTCCAGCCTGCCGGTGGGCCGCGTGCTCGCCGATGCCGAACAGGCGATCGACATCCACTGGTGCGCATAGCCGATGCGGGTCTTTCCCGCGCGTTCGTATCGAGCGCCGTCGAGACGCGTCGCTCGACGAACGGTGGCGTGGGATGGCCCCGGCATGGGAGAGTGAGACGATGAGCCTGCACGCAGTGGTCGAGGCGGTGACGTCGCGAATTATCGAGCGGTCCCGCGCGGGCCGTTCGGCCTATCTCGACCTGATCGC
>NZ_LMID01000008.1:2915-3290 GCF_001428605.1 Sphingomonas sp. Root720 | reverse complement strand
GCGCTGAAGGTCAACATCGACAATTGGCGGTGGCGGGGCGTGCCCTTCTACCTGCGCACCGGCAAGCGGCTGCCGAGCCGCCAGTCGGAGATTTTCATYCAGTTCAAGGGTGTACCGCACTCGATCTTCGACGGACGGGGCGCGGTGCTGCAACCCAATCGGCTGATCATCCGTTTGCAGCCCGACGAGAATGTCCGGTTGCTGCTGATGACGAAGGAGCCCGGGCTCGATCGCGACGGAATAAGGCTGAGGGAGGTGCCGCTCGACATCTCGATGCCCAACGCCTTTGCCGACAGCCGCCGGCGGATCGCCTATGAACGGCTGCTGCTCGACCTGGTCGAGGGCGACCAGACGCTGTTCGTGCGGCGCGACGAG
>NZ_LMID01000008.1:1401-2903 GCF_001428605.1 Sphingomonas sp. Root720 | reverse complement strand
CGGCGGATCGCCTATGAACGGCTGCTGCTCGACCTGGTCGAGGGCGACCAGACGCTGTTCGTGCGGCGCGACGAGGTGGAGGCGCAGTGGGAATGGGTCGACGCGATCCGCGACGGCTGGGCCGCCAACGGCATGAAGCCCAGGCCCTACACCGCGGGCACCTGGGGCCCGTCCGCCGCCATCGCGCTTACCGAGCGCGACGGCGTCACATGGCATGANGCCGCCAACGGCATGAAGCCCAGGCCCTACACCGCGGGCACCTGGGGCCCGTCCGCCGCCATCGCGCTTACCGAGCGCGACGGCGTCACATGGCATGAGTGAGAGGGAAGGGCGATGAACTTCCATGCTTCCGAACCTCTCCCAGCGCCCGGCGGACATGCCGCGATCTGGGCGTGGCGCGGCGACGATGCGGCGGTTGCCGACCATGTCGCGGCACATATCCGTCCCGATTACTCGGCGACGATCGCGATTGCAGGCGGGCACACGCCGCGCCCGATCCTCGACCGACTGAAGCGTCGCAGCTTGCCGTGGCACCGGGCGCATTTTCTGCCGACCGACGAGCGGCTGGTCCCCGTCACCCATCCCGACAGCAATTACGGCATGCTGTCCCGCGCGCTCGACGCAACACCGGCGCTGGTCGATCGGCTCGACGGCATCGATCTTTCCGGGACCCTCGACCTGGTCTGGCTGGGCATGGCGGAGGATGGCAAAGTCGCTTCGCTGTTCACGCCCGAAGATACCGCCATGACGGGAAGCGACGCCGTGGTTCGGACGCGGCCGGCCTCCACCTCATCCCATGTGCCGCATGAACGCTGCAGCCTGAGCCTGGCCGCGATCTGCCGCGCCCGCGAAGTCATCCTCGTGATCCGGGGCGAGCGAAAACGCCGTCTCGTCGAACAGTCCATTGATGGCAAAGGCGATCTCGCCATTTCGCGGCTCTTCGCCGCGATCCCCTCTCCTATACGGATATTCTGGTGCCGATGATGAACCCTATCGTGGAATCGGTAACCGCGCGAATTATCGAGCGGTCCCGCGCGGGCCGTTCGGCCTATCTCGACCTCATCGCGCGCGAGCGGGAGGGCGGTGTGGACCGCCCCAATCTGTCGTGCGGCAATCTGGCGCACGGCTTTGCGGCGTCGGGCGAGGACAAGCCCGCGATCCGCGACGGCGGCGCGATGAACATCGGCATCGTCACCGCCTATAACGACATGCTGTCGGCGCATCAGCCCTATGGCCGCTATCCCGAGCAGATGAAGCTGTGGGCGCGCGAGGCGGGGATCACCGCMCAGGTGGCGGGCGGGGTCCCGGCGATGTGCGACGGGGTGACGCAGGGCCAGCGGGGGATGGAGCTGTCGCTGTTCAGCCGCGACACCATCGCTCTGTCGACCGYGGTGGCGCTCAGYCACGGCATGTTCGAGGGCGCGGCGCTGCTCGGCATCTGCGACAAGATCGTCCCCGGGCTGCTGATCGGCGCGCTGCGCTTCGGCCATCTGCCGACGATC
>NZ_LMID01000008.1:0-1300 GCF_001428605.1 Sphingomonas sp. Root720 | reverse complement strand
TGGGGCGCTGCGTCGACGAGAAGGCGGTCGTCAACGCGGCGGTCGGCCTGCTCGCGACCGGCGGCTCGACCAACCATGTCATCCATCTGCCGGCGATCGCGCGGGCGGCGGGGATCGTGATCGACTGGGAGGATATCGACCGGCTGTCSKCGGCGGTGCCGCTGATCGCCAGGGTTTATCCCAACGGCGCGGGCGACGTGAACCATTTCCAGGCGGCGGGCGGCATGGCCTATGTCATCGCGACCCTGCTCGACGGCGGCTATCTCCACCGCGACATCCTGACCGTCGCTGGCGACGACCTYGGCGCCTATGCGAGGGAGCCCCGGCTCGACGGCGAAGCACTGGCCTGGGCCGACGCGCCATCCGAGCCGCTCGACGACGCGATGCTGCGCCCGCACGCGCGTCCCTTCCAGCCCGACGGCGGCATGCGGCTGGTGCAGGGCAATCTCGGGCGCGGCACCTTCAAGACGAGCGCGGTCGAGCGGGGCCGCTGGACGATCGAGGCGCCGGCCCGCGTGTTCGACGACCAGGACCAGGTCACCGCCGCGTTCAAGGCGGGCGAGCTCGACCGYGACGTGGTGGTGGTGGTGCGCTTCCAGGGCCCGAAGGCCAACGGCATGCCCGAACTCCACAAGCTGACCCCGCCGCTCGGCGTGCTGCAGGACCGSGGCTTTCGGGTGGCGCTGGTCACCGACGGGCGGATGTCGGGTGCCTCGGGCAAGGTGCCTGCCGCGATCCACCTCAGCCCCGAGGCGCTGGGCGGCGGGCCCATCGCGAAGCTCAGGGACGGCGACGTCGTCCGGCTGTGCGGCGAGCGCGGCGAGATCGTCGCGCTGGTCGACGCCGCCGAATGGGAAGCGCGTGCGGATGCGGTTCCCCCGCCCGCGCATGTCGGCACCGGCTGCGAGCTGTTCGCCTTCATGCGCGCGGGCGCCGACACCGCCGAGCGGGGCGGGTCGGCGATGCTGGCGGCGGCGGGGCTGTGAACCTTCGCAATCATGACACCCCTCCCCCGAAGGAGAGGGGCTTTGCGTGAGATCGTCGCGGTCGACCTGGGCGGGACCCATGCCCGCTTCGCGGTCGCCGAACTGCATGAGGACGCGCGCCCTACCTTGGGCGAGGTGTACACATATAAGACCGCCGAGCATGCCGGCCTCGCCGGCGCCTGGAAGGCGTTCGCGCGTGATCTCGGCCGCGAACCCCCGCCCGTCGCCAGCATCGCTGTCGCAGGCCCCGTCGACGGCGACCTGATCCGCTTCACCAACAACGACTGGACGATCCGCCCGGCGAGCATCGCCGC
>NZ_LMID01000007.1 GCF_001428605.1 Sphingomonas sp. Root720 | reverse complement strand
GCCCCGATCGGGGCCCTCTTCATATCGTTGTCCAGCATCAGCAATGGCCTGCTTTTACTCCGCCACGCTGGCCTGGAATCCGACCGGCGTTGACAACCCCGCCACGCTGAGACAATCTTCAGTTCAAAGAAATGAGTCGCGCCTTTCCAGAAGGACGCCGGCCGAAAACGGCGATCCATGGATCGAGACGAATAGGAGACGGATCTTGAGCTGCTGCAATTTCCTTGGACATGCTCCAGCACCGAACCGGTGCGCCTGGTCGATCGGCTGCCCCCACAGGCGGTAAGCCCCATAGCCTGACGCTGCCAGCGCAGCGTCCCGGCAACCTTTTATCAACCCCGGCCCCGCCGCGGAGATCGAGCGCGATCCCGCGTGTGACCCGGTGCGCCCTCCATCTGAAAGGAGCGAATATGCCCAACTCCCAAACACCACCAGCTTCATCGGCCCACAGCGATGTCATCATCGTCGGCGGCGGCTTTTCCGGGATCTACGCCGTCCACAAGTTCCGCAACGAGCTCGGCCTGACGGTCCAGGCGTTCGAGGCGGGCTCAGGCGTTGGCGGCACCTGGTACTGGAATCGTTATCCCGGCGCGCGATGCGACTTCGAGAGCATCTATTATTCCTACTCCTTCTCCGAGGAAGTCCAGCAGGAGTGGGTCTGGAAGGAGCGGTTCGCCCCGCAATCGGAAATTCTGGCCTATCTCGAATATGTCGCCGAACGCTTCGACGTCAAACGCAGCTTCGCCTTCGACACCCGCGTGGTCTCGATGGTCTGGGACGAGGATGCGGCGCTCTGGCAGGTGACGACCGACCGCGGTCAGACCCATACCGCCCGCTTCGTGATTTCCGGCGCCGGCAACCTCTCGCTTCCCAAGGAAGGCGAATTCCCGGGCGCCGACAAGTTTGGCGGCGAGATCTACATGACCGGGCGCTGGCCGCACGAGGGCGTCGATTTCTCGGGCAAACGCGTGGCCGTAATCGGCACCGGCTCGAGCGGCATCCAGGCGATCCCGCTCATCGCCGAACAGGCCGACCACCTTACCGTTTTCCAGCGCACCGCCAACTTCGCGGCACCGCTGCGCAACGCGCCGATGTCGGATGATGAACTCGCCGAGGTGCGCAAGCGCTATACCGAGCTGCGGGTCGCCTCGCGCAAGAACTTCAGCGGCGTCCCCTATCCTGACGCCCTGCCCGCGACTTTCGGCGTTTCGGAAGACGAGCGCCGCGAAGTCTATCAGCGCTGCTGGGACGATGGCGGCTTCCGGATGCTGCTCTCGTCCTTCCAGGATCTTCTGGTCGACCCGGCGGCAAACGCCGCAGCCTCGGACTATATCCGCGCCCAGATCAGCAGCCGCGTCGCAGACCCCAAGCTCGCACAATTGCTGACGCCCACCGACCACGCATACGGCACCAAGCGACCCGCGTTGGAAACCGGCTATTACGACACCTTCAATCGGCCCAATGTCGATCTCGTCGACCTGCGCTCCAATCCGATCGACTCCTTCTACGAGAAGGGCATTCGCACCAAGGATGGCGACCTGGAGTTCGACGCGATCGTGCTCGCAACCGGCTTCGATGCGATGACCGGTCCGCTTCTCAACATGGGCATCGTCGGCCGCAACGGCCTCACGCTCAAGGAGCGCTGGCAGGACGGTCCGCATACCTATCTCGGGATCGCATCCGACGGTTTCCCGAACCTGTTCATGATCACCGGGCCGCAAAGCGCTGTTGCGCTCTACAACAACCCGCTCGCGATCGAAGATCATGTCGACTACGCCGGCGGCCTCATCAAGTTCATGGGTGAGCATGGCTATGATGTCGTCGACCCCTCGCCCGAGGCGGTCGCCTGGTGGGGCGCCCATGTCCAGGACGTCGCCAATCACACGCTCTTCTCTGACGCCAAGTCCTGGTACACCGGCGCCAACGTGCCGGGCAAACCGCAGGTCTGCATGATCTATGTCGGCGGCGCGCCGACCTACCGGAAGATCTGCGATGACATTGCAGCCGACGGATATCGCGGCTTCACGCTGGAGCACCTCGCCCAGACCGCAATCGCATCCTGAAGCCCGCCTCTGCCTGGAGAGTCCAATGCCTGTCGATGATGGAATTGCCCAGTTTCTTGCTGCGGCCGCAAGCGCGGGCGGAAAGCCCGTTGAACAGTCGAGCGTGGTCGAAGCCCGTGAGATAATCGGCTCGCTCGTCCAGTTCCAGCGCCCGCCGGAGGACATCGCATCGGTCGAGACGACGACCTATCCCGGAGCGGCCGGCCCTCTTCCAATCAGGATCTTCCGGCCGATCCTGGACAAGACACTCCCGGTCATCCTCTTCCTGCACGGCGGCGGCTGGATGGCGGGTGACATCGATCTCCTCGATGGTCCCTGTCGCTCGCTCGCCAACGCGACGGGTGCGCTCGTGATCTCGGCCGCCTATCGCCTCGCTCCCGAGAACCCGTTCCCGGCCGCGCCCGACGACGCCTTCGCCGCACTCCAATGGGTGCAGGCTCACTGCAACGAATATGGCGGCGATCCGACCCGCCTCGCCGTTGCCGGCGAAAGCGGCGGCGGCACGCTGGCAGCCACAACCGCGCTTCGCGCCAGGGATGCGGGCGGCCCTGCCCTTGCCGCGCAAATCCTGCTCTATCCCGCAATCGATCCGGACGCCGACACCGCGTCGCGAACCGAATATGGCGATGGCTATCTGATCACCGCCAAAGCGGTCGACTGGATGTGGCGCCAATATTTGCCCGATCCGACCCTGGCCCGGCTCGCCAGCCCGGCAAGGGCAAGCTCACTCGCGGGTCTTCCCCCGACGCTAGTCGTTACGATGGAATATGACGCGCTGCGAGACGAGGGCGAGGCCTTTGCCGAGCAGCTGCGGCAGGCCGGCGTCACCGTCGAGCAAGTGCGGATCGACGGCCTGATCCATGCCTCGATGACCCTATCCGCCCTGACCGACAAGACCGACCAGATCTATGCTGCGGCCGGGCGCTTCCTGCAGCATCATCTCGCCGCCGTTCCGGACACGGTCGAACCGTGATCGCGTCGAACCGCGCGCGCAGCGGCCTCGACCTGCCGCTCAGCCCACTTCGCTTCCTCGCGCGCGCCGCCGAGGTACACCCGGACAAGGTCGCCGTCGTCGACGGCGAGAGGATACTCACCTACAGGGCATTCGCCGCGCTCGCGAGCGAGTTCGCCAACGCCCTCAAAGCCCGGCATATCGGACCGGGCGACAGGATCGCGTTTCTAACGACCAATTCGCTTGAGTTACTGGTCGCCCATTATGCGGTTCCGCTCATCGGCGCGGTCCTCGTCGCGATCAACACGCGGCTTTCGCCCGCAGAGGTCGGCTATATCTGCGACCATTCCGGTGCGGCGATATTGGTCTCGGAAGCGGATCTCCTGTCGCGGCTCCTCGCCGAGACCAGGCTCGAGACAGTGCGGGAAATCGTCGTCTCCCCCGATGCCTCCGGACAAACGGTTGCCCTCGATGGCGCAATCACCATGGCCGATTTTCTGACGACGGGCCGATCGGAAGATCTGCCGTGGGAGATCGACGATGAGGAGCGCGTCATCTCGATCAATTACACCTCGGGGACAACCGGCCGGCCGAAAGGCGTCATGTACACGCACCGCGGCGCCTACCTCGCAGCCCTTGGCGTCGTCCTCCATCATGGACTCACCTACGAGACGCGCTATCTCTGGTCGCTACCGATGTTCCACTGCAATGGATGGTGCAAGCCTTGGGCGCTCGCCGCTGTGGCCGCCACCCAATATTGCCTTCGCGCCGTGCGCGGGCCGGTGATGTGGGACCTGATCGACAAGCAGGGCATCAACTGCATGGCCGGGGCGCCGACGGTCGTCGACACGCTCGTGTCCGCGTCCGAAGCCCACGGACTGGCGGGTCCGCTCACTATCATATGCGGTGGCGCTCCGCCCAGCCCGGCGATGATCGCCAAGGTTGCGGCGATCGGAGGCAGGATTTCGCACATCTATGGGCTGACCGAAACCTATGGCCCGTTCGCCGTGGGCGAGGCGAAGCCGGAATGGCAAGCGCTGCCGATCGAAGAGCAAGCCACGCTCCTCGCCCGCCAGGGCGTCGCGATGGTGACGGGAGACACGATCCGCGTCGTGCGAGCTTTTCCCGACAAGTCCGGCAGCCTCGTCGACGTTGCCAGGGACGGCACCGAGATCGGCGAGGTGGTGATGCGCGGCAACCTGGTGATGAAGGGCTATTACCAGGATGACGAAGCGACCGAAATAGCCTTTGCCGGCGGCTGGTTCCGATCCGGTGACCTCGGGGTGATGCAACCGGACGGCTACATCAAGATCATGGACCGCGCCAAGGACGTCATCATATCCGGGGGCGAGAACATCTCGACCATCGAGATCGAACACGCTCTTTCGGCCCACCCAGATGTCGTCGATGTGGCCGTTATCGGGGTTCCCGACGAAAAATGGGGCGAACGGCCAATCGCCATTCTGGTCGTAGCGGATATCGACGTGACCGACCTCGGAAGCCGAGACGCAAAGAGCAGCGAGCTGATCGACCATCTCAAGCGCAGGATAGCGGGCTTCAAAGTCCCGGACCGTTTCGAATTCACGGACGCGCTTCCCAAAACCGCTACGGGCAAGGTCAGGAAGAACGAGCTCCGCGCGCTTCACGGAGACCGCAAGGCTGCGCTTTGAGCACCCGCCGGCGCGCGTGCCTCTGACCTAAGCCCACCTCCCTTCAACCGTGAGGCATCCCTCGCGGCCGCGGACGCTGCGGCCGCGGACGCTCGCGCCCACCTTCTTGCCCGATGAACTGGCAGATCGGTACACGGCCGCACCGGCGGCTGGCGCCGGCGCCGCCAGCGTAACCGGCCCCGAACAGGTTATCCCCGGAAACCGGCTTCAAATCGCTGAGATATTCCGGCACAGCGTGCGACGCTCGCCTGCAGGCGCTTGCAACTGAACGGAACATTCCAGTAAGCGTTCAAGACCTGCGGAGACGCGGGTCGGGGCGTGGAAACCCCGAAGAGTAAGAGCCGGTCGTTACGACCGGGTGGCGGACGCGCATGTCCAGGCCGCCCGGCTAAAGGCGTTCGCGCCTAGCTTACTCTAGGTTTCCAACACCCGGTTTCGGGCGACGACGCATCCAGCGGGTGCGTCGCCGGCTATGCAGGAGCTGATATGGCGGACCGTCAAAAGAATGTGGCCAACGCGATCGCACTGACCAGCGATGCGATCGACCAGCTGTGCGAAGTGGAGGCGCTGCGCGCAGTTCCCTATCTGCGCCAGGCGGTGGCCCTTCTGAAAGGCGAAGGTACGACCGAGGCATCGTCCCGCAACGAAGAACTGCGCGCGCTGTTGCGGACGATTCTGATCACGCTCGACAGCCTCGGCGAACGCCAAGCCGGCAAGGATGTCCAAGAGGCGCTCTACAAGCTCGGCGAGCCTTTGGTTCCTCTGTCCGAACTCGAAGGCGCCGCCATGATGGATTGGATTCGATCAAACCGACTGGCGAGCAGCACAAACTGATCCGCCCTCAGCCCCGAACGGCTGCTCACAATTTCAAGCTCAACCACCTTCGCGCCAGATATCGACAGCACCCTGCTGCACTGAGCCCCCATACCGCACACGAGATTGAGGTTTCGACCAAAAGCGGGCGTCAGCCGGCGCGAACGGGCGCCCCTAACTGAACGGTCCGCCAGCACACGCAGGCGAGCCGACCGGAAGCCCTCCGCACCGATCTGAACCTAATTTGCTTCGACACCGCCGCTGCCGCCCGATACGCGAAGCAGCACATGGGCGTGGCAAGCTCGCTTCGGGCGGAACTCCGCGTTGGTGGCGCGCGGAACAGCTCGTGCGCCCCACTTCGCTTTCGCACCACTTCGCTGGCGCGAAGCTCATATGGTGTAACCCACATTTACTTCTATTGCATCAGCGAGAATAGCTGAGCGACCGATTGAAGCTTCTTTCTGTTTAGCCCGCTCATATCACATCGACCGCGGGATTCCGCGGCTGCGAACACGCGAAGATATGCAAGACATATCAATAGCACGATTAAGACCAGGGCGCCCGCCCATTTGCTTTTCTCCCAGCAGCCGCAAGCGGGGGTCACGAACACGACTGCTTAGCGTCCATAATCGACCCTTCACGATTTTTCTCCACAGCGACCTCGGCTGACTTGCTATTTCGAACTGAGAAGCGGTAGCATCATTGAACCAGATTGAGTTGCAGGCCGTCACGCTGCCCGGCCATGCGACGATAAATGCCTCTCGCAACCGGAGAGAATCATCATGCATGCCCAACCGATGCCGCCTCAGCGCCACCGTCGTCCAGCAATGCCCCTTCGCCATGCGACCACGCGGCCGGGTGTCTTGATTCCCTCCACGACTCCCGCTCTTGTTTCCAAGGTTCTCCCGAGCAGCGGCGGCGGTCTTGTCTTCAAACGCTTCCGCCATATGTCGCTTTCCGCTGAGCGGCCAACGCGCGCAGGGACAACAGACCGACAGGCCCAACTGGCTCTGCCAAGCTAAAGCCGAATCACGCAAACGAAAGTTAGGTGCGGGACCATAACGGAGCCCCCAACATGGCGCTTCTGCCGCCACCCCGGGAATGCTCTGGTCAACCGTCTCGCCAGCGCGCGCTCAAAGGTCAGTCATGCGACCCGGAGCCGACACGCAAGGGAGTGGTGAGAGGGGTCCGAATATGCAGGAGGAATCCGAGCTAATCGAATTGCTCACTGAGGTCGAGCGCGAGACGCTTCGTGCGTTTCTCGCCCGTTCGGAGGTGAAGGAAGTTGCTCGCGCGCTCGGCAAAAGCACCTTCGCCGTCGAGCAGCGTCTGGCTCGCGCGAGGCGCAAGCTTGGCGTGCGACGCAGCATCGACGCGGCCCTCATGCTGGCTCGTGCCGAGGGCGTGAACATGTATGGTTCACCTATATATGCCCTTTCTGACGTTGCTCCGGACGACCCGGACGGCTCCACAGTCGGCCCCGTCGAAGAGGGCCGCTGGTTCGACCGGTTGCCCTTCCCGGGGGGCGGTGAGAGGATGGACAAAAACGTACGCTAACGCTTGTTCAGAGCGCTTTCAGGGTGTGGAGCAGTAAGTGTGAAGCCCGTTTGATCGCGCCATCGTAACGGCCGAACGCGAACGCCACCGCCTCTGTCTGCCTCTGGATCATGCCGGAATGCCGTTCGAACGCCCGATCGACTGCGGCGAGAACATCGTCGGCACCTGATGCGACCTCTCCCAGATGCCAACCGGCATAGCGTGGATCGTCCTGCCAGCTTACGTCATGGGCATTGATGAAAGCGACCGGTCGAGGCGTGGCGATAAATTCGTAAAGCTGGCTCGACATGTCGCCCAGATAGAGGTCGGCCGACCTCGAATAGGTCATGTCGAAGAGCCGGGGAGAATCCAGATCGACGGCGATGTGCCCCGGCACGGCAAGTTCAAGCCATTGCGCCCGTGCTGCCCGATCCAGGTTCTCGAACGCGCGGACGTGGGGAGCGAAGACTAGGTTATATCGCTCCTGTTCGCGGAAGCGGGCGATGACATCGCGAGCGATGCCGATCGAAGATAGCGCGGGATCGAAATGGGGATTGTACAAGACGGTCGGGCGATGATTATCGAACAATCGTGGCCCAGCTGGCAATGCCTGCAGATAGTCCATCTTCACATAGCCAATGGCCGAGAGCCGCTTCCGGTCCAGGCCCTGCGCGACGGCTCGCTCGATGTCCTTCTGTCCGGGCACGAAAATGGCGTCGAAGGCTTTCAGCCTCGCTTCGGAAGATGGCGCGCGATCACCGGCGCCGTGGCGGAAATGCACCAGTGGACGCCGCCATCCCAGCCACCGCAAGGCAGCCGAGGTTCGCTCCGGGACGATGATGGCCTCAGAATTGCGGGCTAGCCATCGGATCCGCGCCAGCAAGGGGGCGTTTGCGGGAGGGGGCGGAATCCTACGCTAAGGATTTGGGCCAGCGATATTCCCCGGTTAGATTGATGTGTTCCCATCCCAACGGCGAGACG
>NZ_LMID01000006.1 GCF_001428605.1 Sphingomonas sp. Root720 | reverse complement strand
ACCCTATAGAATAATGTGAAGGACGTGGCGAAATGTTCCGCAGCTTTGCAGGACTACGCCGCGTTCCTCCGCATTACCGCTTCCTCGCGATAAGCGATCTTATGGCGAGCTGCGCATAAGATGGACCACGCATCGGCATAGGCATCATAGACCTCGATCTGGTCGGGCGTAAGGCGATGTTCGAGGATGTCATATTCGACACCGGCGAAACTGAGCGCCCTGGCGACATAGAGGCCCTGCATCTTCAGGTCGCGTGCGATCAATTCCATTGCCGCAATCCCGCCACGACGCAAACTGTCGACGAAGGCGCGGCGATCGGCGAAGGCGGTGGTCGGACCCCACAGGCCAAGCCGGGTGGCATAAGCGAGATTGTTGACGTCCGACGCGCCGGTTGCGGACACGTAGAGGACGCGGGCGCGAGGCAGCAGATTTTGCAGGCGCACGCCGGCGATGCCTTGATCGGAGCCGTCCTTGGTGCCGAAACGGCCTTCCCCGCCGGCGACACCCGCCATTTCGTGCGCCTCGTCGAACACCATCATGCCATCGAAATCGCCACCGACCCAGTCGAGAATCTGCTGAAGACGGGTGCCCTTGTCGCCGCGGTTGGAGCGCAGCGTGGCATAGGTGAGAAATAGCACCCCCTCGGCCGCGCCGATCGGCGTGCCGAGTTTCCACTGATTGAGATGCTGGATGTCGAGCGCGAGACCGCCGACCGCGGTCCAGTCGCGACGTGCATCCTCGAGCAGCGTCTCGGTCTTGGATATCCAGATATGCTTGCGGCGCCCACGCAGCCACTGGTCGAGGATTATGGCCGCAACCTGACGGCCCTTGCCGGCGCCTGTGCCGTCGCCAAGGAAGAACCCGGTCCGATAAGGTCGGCCGTCCTGGTCGGGCGCGAGCGACAATCCTTCCTCGGCCACCTTGAACAGGCCTGAAATGTCTCGCTCGAAGGCGTCACCGGCATAGATCAGCGTTTCGAGCTGAGCGTCGGATAGCACCCGGTCTGCGACAACGCGGGTCGGCAGCTTTGGAACGTAGGAGGGCCGCGGTGCCGTAATCGAGCCCATGGCGATCGATTCCACCAGAGCGGTCGGATGCGCGGATGCACAGGGAATCGCGATGCGGCTCGGCCGGTACGGCAAGTACACACCGACCGCTTCGCCAGTTGGTACGGGTTCGGCAAAGACATCGTAACTGATATCGAGCGCGCCGAGAGACGGGGCTGCCTTCGCGATCGGGGCCGAAAGCCGGGGCCTGCTCGAAAGACTGCCGAGCAGGGATCCGTGCGCACGGGTCGGTGCAAGGCGCACCGGCGAGCATCGCGGTGTTGCCGTAAGGCTGGTGGCCGATGTGCTGATCGCCGCGAGCACCTCGGCGAGCGAGCTGCACCGGATGAGGGCGACGTCGTCCTGGGAGCCTTTTTCCAGAACGATCAGCTTCACGATCTGGCTGGTGCCATGTTTGGCGTAGGCTTTCGCGGGCAGTTCGACGTGGAGCGTGATCGCGCAACCCTCGGTCGCCTTCGTCCAGGCGCGGCTTGATGTATCCACGCGATCGGGAAGGATAGCAGCGCAGCGCCCCCCGGCACCAAGCCGCTTCAGGGCGGCGCGCAGATGACGGAACGCGGCAAGCGGGTCGGCATGCCTGCCCATGCTGCGGGAAAAGGGCGGGTTGATGAGCACGGCGGTCGGGCGGATCGACAGCGGCAGCAGATCGTGGATGAGTTCGCCATCGTGGCGACTGACCGGTGCGGTGGGAAATGCTGCCTCGAGCATAGCGGCACGCGCGGGATCGATCTCGTTGAGGACAAGCTTGGCGCCAACGCGGGCGGCGAATACCGCGAGGAGCCCGGTGCCGGCGGAGGGTTCCAGGACGGTATCCGCGGCGGTAATGCGAGCGGCGAGCGCGGCAAGATAGCCAATCGCGGCCGGTGTCGAAAATTGCTGGAGCGCGATCTGTTCTTCGCTGCGCACGGTATGCGTCGGCAGCGATGCGGTGAGCGCGGTCAGGGCCGCAAGGCACTCAGCCGGCTCTTGCGGCAGGTCAAGCGTGGCGAGGTGCAGGACCTGGCCCAGCTCCACCACATCATAGGCGTCGCGGAGTGACCAATGCCCATCGGCTGCGGTTGAACCATAGGCGGTTTCCATCGTCCGGAGCAAGCCAGGCCGGTCCAGGCCATCGCCCTGGTGCAGCACGGCATGGATCGCCTTCGCCGCGGTGATGGATGGTTCGGTAAAATCGAGTTCGAGAGCAGCAGCTGAGGTGCGCATTGTAAGCCTCCATTGCATCGCCCGGTGCCCATCACCGGATCAACAAGCCGGAGGCCTCCTCTCCTCTCTTCAGTGGAAGTGTGTGTGAACCACGGGGCGAGGAACGGCGTTGCGGGCAAGCCGATCGCGCAGAGCATCGTTCCAATCGTCATGCTCGGATGGGAGCCATTCCTCGACCCTTCGCCCGTTGGCGCTGAGGTGCTCCCCTGCCCTCTTCAGGCAGATCTTCGCCGCCGTGTTCCGCTGGCCGAACACGATGACGCGCTTCACATGCGACGGTATGCCGACATGAGCGTAGCGCTCGGCACCAAGCACGGCCCAGACCGGCAATTGGAACCAGTCGATGGCGGACAAGGCATCTTCGATCCCCTCGGCAATGCCCAGAACGTCATCCGGCTCCCCAAAGCGCACGCTGCCAGACCCGAGCAGACCCAGCGCCAGCTTGGGCTTGCGGAAGGGGCGCCGCAAAATGTCCGTGGGATCAAGGAAGGTCCGGTGGACCGCGACCAGGCCCAGCTCGTTTCTCACCGCGGCGATCATTGCGGGAAGACAGTGCCGATCCTTACCCTTCCCTATGATCGTCTGGGGGTTGAAGCGAAGGTCGGACGTTGGCGCGTAAAGGCCCCGGGCATGAAGATAGGCTTCAGCCGGTGTGCCGGCGATGGGGATGCTGTGCTGCCATAATGACCTGGCCAAGCCGCTCAGATCGCGCGCCGGAGCGCGTGGTTCGACGTGAACCGGCACCCGATCGTGCAAACCCTGACGATCCAGAGCCTTGAGGATATCGGTCGACGTGCATCCCGCGAAGCATTTGAACAGGATCGCCTTGGTGCCCAGGCGGACCGAAAGGCTGGGGGAGTGATCGTCATGGGCGGGGCAGCGGCACTCTCCGCGCGATCCAGACCAGCGTCCGCCCAGGCTCTCGACGATTTGTTTGGCGCGGACTGCTGCATCGATGGTGGCGGGCATGGGCGAAACTCCAATCGAAATCCAAGGTCGCTCCGCGCATGCCCCCTCTCCTCTTGCCGATCGGCGCTGCCTCCTGCGATTTATGCCGCCTTTGCTGCGAGCACACCGAACTCTTCGACGATCCGGTCGGTCGTGTAGTGGGTGGTGCCGTCGCGCTCGTAGGAGGTATCACGGAGCCGTCCGGCAATCCGCACGAGATCGCCAACCTGGGCCTTCTCATCGATATATTTCCGCTGGCCGTCGCTGAAAATGACGACTCGGTTCCAGTAGCTATCCTCGATCCACTGATCGCCTTCTCCGCGGCGGCGATAGTTCGCGCATACCGAGATGTTTGTGACCTTGGGCTTGGCGTCGATTTCACCGATCCGTCCGATGATCTCGAATTTGGCAAAATTGATCATGCGACCTCCTCACTGCGTCTGCCCAGCGGCGACGAGCGGTCATTCCGCTGCTGTCGGTACGCCGCGCCTTTGGTCGCAAAGTGGATCCTAGCTGCGAGCGAGACACGCATGCTATCTCGAAAGGCGATATACATGGTATCCCCCTGGATAGGGGGAAGGCACGTCACAGACCCAACTCTTGATGCTGCCCCAAGTGATACGATGCGCTTTGGAGGATTGTCAGCACAACGCCGATACTTTAGCGCCAATAAAACAATGATTTACGCTGAATTTGCTGACAGGAGGGAGCGGCGGAATCCACCTCATGCTCAGGTGTTCTGCCCTTTCCCGTTCTTACTCCTGCCGATAAATGAGACAGAATCGTCTAAGAGCCTTTTCAACCTGAACGGCTCGGAGATCATCGGTCAATCCTCAGGCCGACTCGCCCTCCGCTCAGCGTACCGTACGACGAAAGCGTCCCAGACGCGAAGCCACTCCTTTTCTGAACGCGGTCTCTTGATATCGGGAAATCCGGCGCGGAACGCATCGGCCATCGTATCGACGGACCAAGGTTTTCCCTTTGTGAGACCGATTTCTCGAAACACTGATTCGCGAGTGCCAAAGCTGAGAGACCCCGATGGGAATCCGAGCAGAGGTTCGGCGTCCTTTGCAGCGGCTACTGCGGGTTCGCGACGGCCTTTGACCGATGATCTCAGTGCCGTTTTATCAGCAGCGGCGCCGATCAGCCGTAGGTGGGGTCCCACGAGCTTGCGCTCCATCGGCGCTGGCGACGGGTGTAGAACTACTTTCCGACCCGATAGGTCAACGTTTGCATTCGGGTACACCGCCGATACGATCTGCATCGTCTCACGAACGGTTTGGCGAAAGCGTTTGCTGTCAGCCTCGTTGCCGAGATGTTTGGCGAGCTGGTCCCACGAAATCACCTGGCCCTTGTCGGACCCAATCCGCGGCAAACGATAGGCAAGATAGGTGTAAAGATCGAGTGCCGTCGGCGTGCCCTTGAGCTCCCGGATCGCGACCTCGTTCAGCGGGACCGCGTGATCGATGAGATGGCTGTAGAACGCTTCCGACATGCGGATTTCGCGCGCAAAAGAGCCATTCTTGTCGAGTGACCCGGCATATTCGTTCGAGATTTTGACGTCCCGCACCGCAAAAGCATTGCCTTCAGCTTCGGTCCCGTCCCAGCGGATCTGCCACTCGCACGCCAGCAGCCGATCGACCTGCTCCCGCATGAGGTTTGCCGTACCGCGTGGACCATATGATACGGTTTGGTAGCCCAGGCGACGCATCCATTCGGTGAAGTTTCTGCCGAGGTAAACGTCGCGCGACTGCTTCATGACGGCTTGCGACAAGAGGTAGATCAAGGCGACGCGAGGATATGCGCCATAGGGCACGCCGAGGCTACGCATGACCGACTTGCCATCAACGTTTTGGAGCACGGGCCTCGGATTGATAGCCAGCGCGTATTTGCCGTCTTCCCGAACGATCGGCTGGGTGTCGTCCTTGGGCCGCTTCGTCGGCAGCGACATTGCGCAGAGCGCGGAATGGAGGAACGCTGGTACAGGCTCCTCGTCCTGAACGCGGAGAAAGGCGTCGATGGTCAGCTGGGTGCCGGCGGAAGTCGCGAGCCTACGCACGCCTTCTTCTCCGCCGGTGAGCATGGCTAATGCGTACTGGTGCCCTAGCGGCTTGTGCTGATCCCCATTCATGGTCTGCCCTTCCCCCCGAATCTGCCGGGGGCTGTGATAGGCAGGTTTCAACAGGTTTGGTGAGGTAAATCAACCCCGTTGGCAGTTTGGGAGGGAAATGGGGCGCTAGACTTGCAAACTTACCGATGATGTCGGTGCCGTTTTGCCTTCTGTTCACCTCCTCCCTCTTCAAAATCTGAAAATCAAAGCGATTCGCGAATCGGATTTTTATAGGTTGATTCTAAGTATAGGTATGGGCTCCGAGATCATCGGTCGAGCCGCACCGACATCATCTATTTCTCGCACTGAGATCATCGGAAAGTACCGTGATCATCGGTAGTTATCCACAGGTGGGTCGCGATGCATCGTTTTTAGGCGCCGAACTACGCCGCCAGTCAGAAGCGCTCTGAGATCATCGGTCGCGGTCTCCTTTGCGTTGGCCGCTGCACTAGCGAATCGGCCAATGGCTCGGAGATCATCGGTCGATTTGCAACTTTGATGGCCAATTCGTTGATCGAAACTGCCAACGCGGCTATTGAAGCTCATCAAACCCACAGAAGCGGACCCATATGGCCACTGATGCAACCTTAGCTCAACCGGAAGACCTGATCGAGGGCGGCTTGGACGTCCTGCATCGAAAGGCGCTGACGATCCTTAAGCGGATCCGCGATAGCGCGGTCGATCCCGAGACCGGCAGCAAACGCGGCCCAACTTTTCCGATCTCGAAAGCTGCGGCGCTCGTCGGCCGCACCGCCTCGGCGATAAGAGAAGCTGAGCGCGACGGACGCTTGCCAAGCCGTGATCGCACCGCCTCCGGCCACAGGGTGCAATATACCTTGGAAGAACTCGACCATATGCGTGAGGTGTTCGGCACCCGCCCCTGGCGGGAGCCGACCGACACGCCGGCGATCATCTCGGTGTGCAACTTTAAAGGCGGTGTCGGGAAATCCACGATTGCGCTGCATCTGGCGCAGCACTTTGCGATCAATGGCTATCGGGTGCTCTTCATCGACTGCGACAGCCAAGCGTCCTCGACGATGATGTTTGGGTATCGGCCCGACGTCGATCTTGAGGAGGATGACACGCTCTACGGGCACTTCCATAACCCCGAGCTGCTCGGCGTGCGCAAGATTATCCGCAAGACACACTTCCACGGCCTCGACCTCATTCCGTCGAACTTGAGGCTTTACAATCTGGAATATGAAATCGCCGGTTACATGGCGAAGAACCAGAACATGGAAATTATCGATTTGATTGCTGAAGCGATCGATACGGTGGTCGACGACTACGACATCGTGATCATGGACCCGCCGCCCGCGCTCGGCATGGTGTCGATGGCCGTTCTGCAGGCTGCGAATTCGATGGTCATTCCGGTGCCGCCCAGCCTCGTCGATTTCGCATCGACAGTCTCCTTCATTGATATGACTCGCACGACTATGAAGCAGCTTGAGAAGCTCGCGGGGCGGGGGCGTCCCGCCTATAATTTTATTAGACTGGTGGGCAGCCGAGTGGATGAGACCAAGTCGATGCATCGGGAAATCCTGTCGATGATGCGGCAGGTTTTCGGCGGCTCGATGACGCAGTCGGTGATGGTCACCAGCGCGGAGATCGACAATGCGAGCTCGCGGATGAAGACGGTGTTTGAACTCGAAAAACCAGTGACCTCGCACGAGGTTTATAACCGGTGCATGAAGCACTTGAACGAGGTTTGCCGCGACATCGAACAAGATGTTCTGCGGACTTGGGCCAGCAGGGCAGGGGACCAAGTCTGAAGTTGCCACGTGGCAACGGTGCATCAGAGGAAGCCATCAGAGTGCCGATGTGAGCCATTGCGCAAACGTTGGTTGCCACGTGGCAACCGAGAACTAAATCAAATAAAAACAAGATATTGAGACATCAGAGATGCAACACCGCCGATCAGATATTTCCCGTTATAACGGGCCAACGTCCGGTGAGTTGCCACGTGGCAACTCCTGCATTTTGGATGGTCTGATCCCGGCGCAAATCCAAGAAGGAGCGAGCCTATGAGCAAGGGTAACAAGGGCTTCGGCGCCATGTTCACAGAGGGACTCGACGACGAGGAATCGCTCGACAAATCGGCGCCGGCCGAAGGCATCATGGCAAGCCGTAGCCAAACCCTTGCGCGCTTGGCGACCGGGAAGTCTGTGGCAGACAGGACCGAGTGGATTGATCCCGCGAAATGCCGCCCGTGGCGGATGCACAACCGCGATCTGGATCATTTGACCGAGGACAGTTGCCGCGACCTGATCGACTCGTTCCTGTCCGCCAAGAAGCAGAGGATCCCGGCGATCGTTCGCCGCCTCAAGGATGATCCCGACCACGAATATGAGATCATTGCCGGGGTCCGACGCTGGTGGACAGTGCGGTGGCTGCGCGACCATCACCATCCCGAATATGACTATCTGATCACGATTCAGAACGTCACCGATGAGGAAGCGTTTCGCGTCTCCGACGTCGAGAACCGGTCGCGCAAGGACATCTCAGATTGGGAGCGCGCAAAGGAATACAGCGTCGCGCTTGCCGAGTTTTATGACGGGTCGCAATCGCAGATGGCCGAGCATCTCAACTTGTCCAAGTCTTGGCTCAGCCGGATGCTCGACGTCGCTCGTTTGCCGGAGGAACTGGTCAAAGCATTTTCGGATACGCACGACATCACGGTCCGGGTCGCGCGGGACATCAAGCCCCTTGCCGGCGATCCCCAAGCCTTTGTCAAGATGCGTGACGAGGCCGATCGGATCGCGGAGCAGCGCTTACGCGAGGGGTTGAATCTAAGCGGGCCTGAAGTCGCGAAGCGTCTGGTCAAAGCCACGGCGGCACCCCTCCCCAAGCCCGCCGGCGAGAAAGAAGTGATGGGGAAGGGGGGTAAGGTGATCTTACGCTACACGAAGGTGAGGGGAGGGGGCCTCACGATCAAGGTGCCTGCCAAGTCCGGTGCGACTCCCGCCGAAGTGCTCAAGGCCATTGAAGGCCTTCTCTGACTCGGTTGCACGAGACCGATGGGCCTGGGCGCATGCCGCGCTTCGGGGAGATTGGCTACGTTTGCTCATCGCGTGTGTCATCGCCGACGTCCGAAACTACACCGAGGCGGGCGAGCATGGCGTCGAGCTCAGCCATCTCGGCATCAAAGCGGGACAGTGACGGATCGAGCGCCTCGCTCACTTTGGGAGGCTCCACAGGTCGACCAACGGGCCGACGCGCGAAGCCGAATGCTACTGCAAGGTCTGTGACGAGATAAGTCCTCCAGGCCTGCCGTCCGCTGATTTCCACCAGCAACCCGACATCGGCGGCGCGTGCCAGAAGTTTCCCGGCTCCCGATATGCTCAACTCGAGCTGCTGAGCCACAACCCGCGGACTCGTAACCGGTCGAAGCTGCAAGAGCGCGAGAAGTGGGAGAAGCTTGCCAGGGCGAAGGATGTTGCCCGCTACGGCCGCGGCGCGAAGGCGATGTTCCTCCATGGCATCCAGCCGTTGGAGGCCCGTTGCGGCGGCACCAGCAATCTGGCGAAGAAAGCGCGCGACGATGGCCTCACTGTCCCGCGGCGTCAGTCGAAGCGCTTTGTCAGCGATGGCGAGGCAGGGGAGGGGGGTGGCCGTTACCTCCATCGAATGAAGTAGCCGGGGCAAGTTCAGCCAACTTGTGATTGAGCGGTCCGCGCGAGCATGGCGACCGAGCATCTCGAGCGCACGCAGGAGGGCAGGGCGGTTGCGCCAATCGTCCGGCGTGGCTGTCGAATAGGCCACGTCATCTCGCCAGTGGTGAATGGAGCGATCCCTCAGATCGGCCTGCCACCGCGTCAGGTCCCCAGCGTCTTCTGACATGGACGGCGGACTGATCCGACCAGGGATAGAGACACCGCATTCGCGAGCGAAAATGTCAATTTCTTCGATTTCGGCGCTTTGACCCCGAAGGGACGCCGCATAGCCTGCCCAGGCCGAGCGTTGGCGCCATGCATTCGCGACAGGGCTGACGGCAACACGGGCGTCAAGGCGGGCAATCGACGCAGAAGCGCGTTCGATCCGCTGGGCCAACTTTGCCGTCCAAATGGGCGTTGAAAGGTCCGGAAGAGGTCGCACTGGGCTACTATATATCCTGAAGTGCATACTTCAGTCTAGCATGAGCATGGGTTTAACATCCTAGTATGTGATAATTGCAGTTATCGTGTAAGCGGAATTGACGCCTTTCTATAAGCTAGGTACAGCAATTGTCGGTTTCGGAATATGGCCGGACTCGTGGGCCTTCCACGTCGCAGCCCGTCGGAGTGTCAGAATAACCCCGGACTCTTTTCAGAATAATCCGGACTCCGCCGCGCGCGCTCAAAACCCGCAACAAGAAGGGTCGTCACAGGCTCTGGTTAAACACGCGCGAGCGACGATCCGATCCTTGCTATTCGGCTCTCAAGATCAGCGATCCGGGCGTTACGTCGCCTTCCGCGTTGAGCGACGACAACGCGGTCGACAAAAGCAGGTGACCAGCGTTTCATCGCTTCGATATTTTGTTGGAGCGCGTCTTCGTCCACCGAGGCGACAAACGTCTCAATTGCCGGCGGCTTATGCTCGCCAAACAGAACTCTCCCAGTCTCGATGCGAGGGTCGAGAATGCCTTTGACCGCGGAGAGCATAGAGCGACGCATGGCTATGCTGGCGATCGCCATCGGGTGCAACTTGTCACTCGAGTGAAATTCGGGCGGATCCGATCCGGGGGTCATGGCCGGACAGACGTAGCTGTTCAGGGGGATGTCGGTCCGTGCCCAGGAACGATGATGGCCGACGAGCAACTGCCAGATGTCGCGCACTTCGTTGAGCAGTTGGTCGGCCGAAGTGAAGTTGAAACGGTGTTGGTCTGGTGTCCTGCCACGAAGGGCGGTCGCCACTGCAACCTCCAACTCGATGACGTGATCCCAGCAATTCACGGCGTTTTGATCGGCGACAAGTGTCTCGGGAGCCGCCCTCTCAAGCGGGCGCCAGCAGCCCCGGCAGATCATGCGCAACGGGCCGCTCGCAGCAGCTGAGAGCCTCCAGCGAAAGCAGCCGCACGCAGCACATCGGTCCTGGAGCGGCCATTTGTGTTTGTGGCAAAAGCCGGATACCGCCAGTACCCAGTGCCGGCGCAGATAGGCTGGCTGGCCAGCGGCATAATCTTCGGCCAGACACCGCGTACACCAGCTCACGTGCAGTCTTGGAATGGGGCGAAGGGTCTCATGCTCAGTCTGGAATGGCGGCGCGTCCCACGCGAGGAAATCAAGCGGTATGCCCGGATGGCGGCGGCCGATGGTGATCTCTGCGAGGCTGGAGGGAGGTACGCCGAACTCTAGTGACACCGCTTTCAACCAGGCAGCTGGCGGGTGAATGTCCGGGAGACGCCAGCGGCCCCTGCGATCGAGAACGACCTCCGGGTCCTGAAAAACTCGACCGCGGACACGGCAGTTCTGTCGGGCAAGCCAAGAAGTCAGCAGCTCATCGGGAAATGGCGCCGGAGGCGGGATCACGCGACGCGCCGACGCAAAGTCCGGTTGGTATTGGCGATCACCTGCATCGATACTAGGGGAAGCAACAGCGCCTCGTCATCGAAGCTGCTCGCGTCGATCATCTCCCGCTTGTTACGGATCGCGGCGATGGCGAGGGCTTCCATAAGGCGGAAAATCCGACCCGTTACGCCCTGGCTCAGGTTGAGGACGCGTTGACGCACGTCATTTGCATCGAGCTGCGAGGGCAGGCGCAGCGGAAGCAGTCCGGAAAAGCTGGCCATGAGCTGTCGGAACGCCTGATCGTTGCGCCACGGGACCAGTTCGAATGCAGCAAAACGATCAGCAAGGTTAGGATCGGTCAAGACCGCAATCCGCGCGTCTTCGGTACCGGCGCATACGATTGGTATCTTCAAATCGTTTGTCAGGAAGCGGATCGTATTGAGGAAGATGCGCTGCTGCCGCGGCGACCCGGCCAGCATCTTGTCGATCTCGTCGAGCACGAGAACCCTCACGCCGAGTTCAGCGAGCATTCGACGCGAAAGCGAGCGGAGCGATCGCAGGGACATATGCTCGAACTCTGTGAGGTTCATCGCCAACAGCAGCTCGGTGTAGAACTCCTCCTCGCTTGGCTGCGGAGGCATCTGAACGACCACCACCGGCATTGTCGTGAGCCCGGCGCGCTGGTCGTACGACGAGGCGTGCAGCTCAGCGAACCTATTCACGATCTCGCTCTTGCCCATGCCGGTGGTACCGAACAGCAGGAGGCACGGCATCCGGCCGCGTTGGGGATAGGTCAGCACATCCTCCAGCCGTCTGAGCGCTTCTCCGGCTTGCGGAAGCGCCATCCAGCGGTCTCGCCGCAGCCAGTCGATCCGTTCATCGTCCGGCATCGATGCCGTATCCCGGTAAGCGGGAAACAGGTGATCGTAGAGGTCGGTCATGTTCGCTCCTCGATCGTGAAGGGCACGACAGGTTCGGTATCACAGGGCGGTGCCGCGTCCATTGGCGTTGGCAATGAGAGCATCTCTGAGTGTGGCGGGTCTTGCCCCAGGGCGTAGGATATTCGCTGTGTCGATCTGCGCGCGGATTTAGTCCGGTCGATGGCCTCGACGATTATCCGCCGCTGTTCGCGCACCATTTCGAACAAGGAGTTTTCATCGACTGCAAGGCGTCCGCGTTCGCGCAATGCCTTCACGGCAAGGTCATGCTCAAATTTGGTGATTGGAGGACGGCGCCGATCGCGTAGGGGCACCGTGAGATGCTCGCCATCTGGCAGCTCGACGTAGACGCTCGAAAGATTGAGCGGGCTGTATTTGATCGGGAGCTTTCTGTCGCAGTTCGCGGCGAGGGGCGCCAAAGCGCCGTGCCAGTAGAAAGCGTGGAACAGCTCGACACCTTCCCGCCGAATGCGGCGCATCTCGAAGGGCAGAAAATCGAGAAGGAAACGGTCCGCGTCAGCCGGCAGCCGCAGCGGCACCGCGCGTGTAGTATTGGCATCGTTCCACGCCGTCAGCGGTGGAACGCCCAGTTCGCGATGAACTGAACCATGATAGATTCCGACCTGAAGCGTGAACCAGAGCTCAAATTCCTTAAGGGTCATGCACGACTGACCCTCTGCGTCGTAATCGCCTTTTGCCTTCACGTTGGAGAAGGTCGTGCCCGGGAGCAGATGCACTTCGCCAATCATCGTGCCGATCAGGCGCTCAATGTGACCCCCATAGTGGGGTGTGGCGATGGGACGATATTTCAGTTCGATCCCATGCTGCTGGCATCCACGCGCGAGTGCATGGGAATGAAACTCCCGAGCGTTGTCGAGATGGAGGGCATCGGGAATACCATAGACGGGGTATTCGAGCCTGATCTCCCGCTCTTCAAGCCAAGCTGTCTTTCCGAGGACTGCATGGCGAATGGCCATGCCCACCGACGTAGCCGAGGGGCTCTCGAGCGAGATGTAGAAACCAGGGATGACGCGGGTTGCAAGATCGATCTGCAGGGTGAGAGTTGGCCTGCAGAGCGGCCTCCGAAAATGCTCGTCGACTATGATGATATCGGCGGGAGTGTGATCCATCTGGACCACCTGCAAGGCGTGGTCGGCGAAGTATGATCCCACCACAGGCCGGTGACGATCGCTGGCGGCTTTGCGACCGTCGCGTGCCTTCACCAGTCGGTTTCGTTCTACGAGAGCGACGCGTGCTGCGATCGTCCCACGGGCGGGCGGTTTGAGGCTGCCTTCGTGGCATACTTCTTTGACCCTCCGGACCAGTTGAGCCATCGTCGGCTTCGGGCGGGTCAGGTAGAAGCTTTCGATCGTCGTATCGATGATCTGATCCAGTTGTGGATCCAGGCGGGATCCGCCTTTCGGAAAGCCGCGTCCTTGATCCAGAAGCGAGGTTGTGACGGGATCCTTTCGGTATCGTGCGACAAGTTCGAAGACCCTCGTCCTGCTCAGGCTGAGTTCGGCGCAGGCGCACAGGAGGGCAGAACGGGTGAGGGTTGGCATCGCGACGAGCGCACGAATTACCGGCTCGCGATCGCAAGCGATGCGCCATGCGCCGGTATCGGCGCGCGTCAGGGTAGTGCCTGTATCGGCCATCACCTTACCCACGAAAGCGCTGGAGACTCGCTCAGCGCAGTCCACGGTTATTCTATCAAAAAATGCTTCAGACCGCGAGAGTCCGCTGTTATTTAGAAATATGAATGACCGAAATGCGCCATTTTCCAGTCCGGTCTTATTCTGAAACCGACAATCAGCATGGAGGGCAGCCATTCAGACGGGCAGAAAAGCCCTGCAGCCGGTGAGTTTGATGCTACGGGCGATGTGAGCGTCGTCTTGACGCCGGCGCCGATGCCCGAGCTTGCGTGGACTGCGACCCAGATGCGCGCAGAGGGGCGCATCGTGATCAAAGCCGATCTGATCGCCGCCTATCAGGCGGCCAGCTCGCCCCATTCGATCCGGGCGCTGAAATCGGACCTCGAGGCGTTCGACCTTTGGTGTCGGCGCATGAAGCGGGTTGCGTTGCCGGCCACGCCCGAGATCGTCGCCGACTATCTCGACGCGCGGGCAGGGCAGGGGGCCAAGCCCGCCTCGCTTGGCCGCTACAAGGCCTCGATCGCCAAGATCCATCAGCTGCTCGATCTCAAGGATCCCACCCAAGCTGATCTCGTGAAGCTGCGGCTACGGGCGATCCGGCGCGAGAAGGGCACCACACAGGCTCAGGCGCGTCCGTTGCGCTTCAAGGGACCCGTGCGAGACGTGGAGCGCGACAGTCCTCGCGGGCTGAATGTGCGAGCATTGCTGGAGGCGTGCGCGGACGATCTGCCAGGCCTGCGGGACCGAGCGCTGTTGTCGGTGGCCTACGACACGGGGCTCCGTGCATCGGAGCTCGTCGCGATCAGGGTCGAGGACATTTTCGAGGCGCTTGATCCCGAGGCGCGCCTCCTCGCCATTGCGCGGAGCAAAGGCGATCAGGAAGGCGAGGGGGCCACAGCCTATTTGTCGCCCCGCTCTGTGCGGGCTGTCACGGCGTGGAGAGAGGCCGCTGGGATAGACTCGGGGCCGTTGTTCAGGCG
The DNA here is from genome assembly GCF_001428605.1 of Sphingomonas sp. Root720. GTDB lineage: Bacteria > Pseudomonadota > Alphaproteobacteria > Sphingomonadales > Sphingomonadaceae > Rhizorhabdus. The sequence goes on along the minus strand of NZ_LMID01000006.1, from coordinate 9,659 downwards.
GGTGCAGGTACGGCGCTACAAGGCGCGGGCAGCCGTGAAGGGTCGTTCGATCGACAGCATCTCGGGCCGTGAGACTTGGGATCTGCGCAAGACGCTGTCCAAGCCCGCTGTAAAGGCGCGGGTCGAGTATGACATCGGCACCGCAGCGCTCCATCCGGGATCGATCGGGCCGATCTGGCGAGCCATCATTCAGCGCGCGTTTGATCGCGGCGCTCTGGGCGACCTGACTGCTGATGATCTGGCCCGACTGCTCAAAGGGATCAGCGCGCATTCGACACGGGTAGGGCTGAATCAGGACCTGTTCGTCGCGGGCGAAGATCTGGCTGGGATCATGGACGCGCTGCGTTGGAAAAGTCCGCGCATGCCGCTCGCCTACAATCGCAACCTGGCTGCTGAAGCTGGGGCCGTAGGTCGTCTCGCACGCAAGCTGGAATGACTAGACTTGGGACATTACTGCCGATCAGAGGGAAGATGTCGAACGGCAGGCTATATTGATAGCCGACGTACCCGCCTTGCCTGCCGGGGTTGCAAAGGAGCGCAGGCCCGGGAGGCTACGCCTTAACCGTTCGGCGGCCCGATCAGGTATTGAGCGTCCGTCACCTTCTCCATCCAGGTCACATTTTTCCCGTCGAGCGCCTCCTGGACAGCGACGTGGGTCATGCCCTGTGTGGGCGTTGCACCATGCCAGTGCTTCTTATCGGCAGGGCAAAGCAAGATGTCTCCCGCCTGAAATTCGACGATCGGCTCACCTTCGACCTGCGTCCAGCCCACGCCCTCGGTCACAATCAGGGTTTGGCCGAGCGGGTGCGAGTGCCACGCGGTTCGGGCGCCCGGTTTGAACTCGACGATCGCGCCGGTGATGCGAGACGGTTGGGCAGCATGCCCTCATCGCGGCAATAGCACGTCTTGCTTGGCTGCGCACGCCAGCGCTGCCTCTGCGCTTGACGCGCTCAACGAACGAGTGGGTGTCTACGAAAAGACCCGCCCGCGGTGAAGCGGACAGGTCGAGGCGCGGCGTCGTGGTTCCCAAGACGCCGTCGGGTCGCGCGATCACGATAGTGCGTTGCAGTGCTCTGAGCCAGCACAACGAGATGCTGGATTTTCGCGCTTAAGGTTCGCGCATTCTGGACCTCGCCACCTCTCCTTGCAATTCCGCGCATTTCTGATAGATGCATTTGGAATACATGATTGGAGCGGTGAGTCGTGGACGGTGTCACCAAAATATTGGAAAGTGACCTCGCCGATCTGGTTGAGGCCTTTTACGGGCGGGTCAGAACCGACCCCGAGCTCGGGCCAGTTTTCAATGACGCGGTCGACGACTGGCCTGAGCATCTCCACAAACTGGCCAACTTCTGGTCTTCCGTCATGCTCTCGACGGGTCGGTACAAAGGCCAGCCCGTTCCGGCTCATATGAAGCATAAGGCACGCATAACCCCAGCGCTTTTCGAGCGTTGGTTGGCGCTTTGGGCAGCGACTACTGGTGAACTGATGCCTCCCGAGGCGGCAGCGGCCTTGCAAGCCAAGGCTGAACGCATTGCTGATAGCCTTCAGCTGGCAATGTTTTTCCGATTGGATGAAACGCAATCCGCAAGCGGGCAACGGGTCGGAAGAAGGGTTCCGCGCGCGAGAAATGAATCCGCTCATGGCTGAAATTCAACCCTATCGTTCGACCCCGATCTTTGATCAGGATTCCCTGCCGGCAGCGTTGCGTGGGCGTCACGATACAAAGGCAGGCGTCTGGGGTGTTATCCGGGTTTTCGAGGGAGAGCTGAAGCTCACCTACCTCGATCCCCCCTCAGAAGTCATGCTGAGGCCCGATCGCCCCGGATTGATCCTCCCGCAACAACCGCACTTCGTGACGCCGGTCGGCGACATGAAAATGCGGGTGGATTTCTACGATCAGCCTCCACTCGTCTGATCCTGTTGCCTTGCAGTTTGCCTCAAAGGAGAATTTGATGTCGCAGCCCCTTAGTGAACAGACTATCGCGCTTGTAAAAGCCACGGTGCCGGCGCTTGAGGCGCATGGGCTCGAAATTGTGCATGAGATGTATTCGCGGATGTTCCAGAATCCGGACATTCGCGATCTTTTCAATCAATCGCACCATGGCGACGCCGGCTCGCAGCCGCGGGCGCTTACCGGCGCCATCCTCGCTTATGCCAGCAACATTGAAAATCTTGGTGCGCTCGCGCCGGCCGTTGAGCGCATCGCGCAAAAGCATGTCGGTCTCCAGATATTGCCGGAGCACTATCCGCACGTTGCCGAAGCACTGCTCGGCGCGATCAAGGCGGTGCTGGGCGATGCGGCGACCGATGAAATCCTGGGGGCGTGGGGGGAAGCCTACTGGTTTCTCGCCAATATCCTGATCGCTCGGGAACAGCGTGTCTACACCGAACAGAAGGACGCGAACGGCGGCTGGAACGGTTGGCGCGATTTCCGGGTCGAGGACGTGGTGCGCGAAAGCAGCGTCATCAACTCCTTTGTCCTTCGCCCCGTCGACGGCGGACCCGTCATGCGCCACAAGCCGGGTCAATATCTCACCTTCTGGCTCGAAATTCCCGGGCATCCGCCGGTCAAGCGCAACTACTCGATTTCGGCCGCCGCCAACGGCGAAACCTATCGCATTTCGGTTAAGCGAGAGCCGCAAGGGCTCGCTTCGGGCTGGTTGCACGACGAGGCGAAACCGGGGACGATCCTGAAGGTGGCCGCACCCGCTGGCGAATTCGTCCTCGCCGATCATGTCGAGCGGCCGGTCGTACTGCTGTCGGGCGGCGTAGGCCTGACGCCGATGGTGGCGATGCTCGAAGCGCTGGTGCAGAACGGCGCTGGAGTTCCGGTTCACTACATCCACGGAACCCATGACCGCGACACCCATGCGATGCGCGACCATGTCCGCGCCGTGGCGAGCCAGGGCCAATCGATCGCGATCACCGATTTTCACCAGACGCCGCTTGTGGACGAAACGGAGGGCAGCGACTACGACGTGGCCGGCATAATTACCGATGAATGGCTGGTGGCCAACACTCCGGTTGGAGAAGCCGATTTCTACATTTGCGGCCCACGACCTTTCCTGCGTCACGCGGTCTCGACGCTGTCGCTCGCGGGTGTGCCGTCGGACAGGATTCACTATGAGTTCTTCGGCCCGGCTGACGAGCTGCTCGCGGCCTGAGGGAGCGGAGGCATGGACGACATCATCCTGGCCCGGACCATTCACGTCCTGGCGGTCCTCGTCTGGATCGGCGGCGTTGCGTTCGTGACGCTTGTGGTGATGCCGTCCGTCCGCGCCGCCAATCCTCCCGCGGAGCGATTGGCGGCCTTTCATCGACTGGAGGGGCGCTTTGCGGCGCAGGCGCGCATCTGGGTGCTAATGGCGGGACTTAGCGGCTTCTGGATGGTCTATCGCGCGCAGATGTGGGACCGCTTTTTCGATCTTCGGTTCTGGTGGATGCATGCGATGGTAGGGCTATGGGCCGTGTTCGCCGCGATGCTTTTCGTGGTTGAGCCGCTGTTTCTCCACCGCCGCATGATGACATCGGTCGAGCCCGCCGCAGACTTTGCCCGAATGGAGATCCTTCACCGAATATTGCTGGGTATCGCGATCGTCACGGTTCTTGGCGCAGTGGCAGGCAGCCACGGGTTCTAGCCTTCCGCTTTTCGTATGGTTCTGAAATTCAGCGCTTGTCTTCCCAAAGACGGGATCAGACAATCCGGGCGATAGCTGGGAACTTCCGTCTGACCCGCGTGTTGCTGGTTCAGCGCTAGCTGTGTGCCCGTTGGGAGGAACCCGCTGCTGCGCTGTCAGCCCGTGGCGATGACCGATGAGGGGGGAATTAGATCGGCCATGATACTGACCTTGACCCAGACCGAGCGTCAGATCGCGCTCGCTATATCCGTTGTCGTTAGCATGTGTGGCCTCGTTCTGGCCGCGGCAGGCACTCAGGATACGATGGAAATTCACGGCTGGATGATCCTGGCTTTTGGGGCTGCTTGCGCCATCGCCGTCATCCGAGACATCTGGGGACCGGAACCGCCAAGATCCCGTCTTCAAAGCTACTATGACGAACCCATCAAGGCCGGGATCATCGCCAGCATGGCCTGGGCGGTGGTGGCGATGTTCGTGGGGGTCTGGGTTGCGGCGCTGCTGGCATTCCCTGACCTGACTTTCGACGGTGCCTGGGCAAGCTTCGGCCGTCTGCGACCGGTGCACACCAGCGGCGTGATCTTCGGTTTTGGCGGCAACGCGCTCATCGCCACTTCGCTGCACGTCGTACAGCGGACCTCGCGCGCGCGGCTTCCAGATCAGCTTTCGGCCTGGTTCGTGCTGGTGGGCTATAACCTGTTCTGCATCCTCGCGGCGAGCGGCTATCTGCTCGGAGTTACGCAGTCGAAGGAATATGCCGAGGCTGAGTGGTATGCCGACATATGGCTGGTGATCGTTTGGGTGACCTACTTCATCCTCTACATCCGGACACTCGCGCGCCGCAAGGAACCGCACATTTATGTGGCCAACTGGTACTTCATGGCCTTCATCCTCGTCGTCGCGATTCTCCATATCATCAACAATCTCGCGATCCCGGTCTCACTGGGTCATGCGAAAAGCTACACCATCTGGTCGGGCGTCCAGGACGCGATGGTGCAATGGTGGTATGGTCATAACGCCGTCGCCTTCTTCCTGACGGCGGGCTTCCTGGGGATGCTCTACTATTATCTTCCGATCCGCGCCCAGCGGCCGATATTCTCCTATCGCCTTTCGATCCTGAGCTTCTGGGGCATCACCTTCTTCTACATGTGGGCGGGCTCCCACCACCTTCATTATACCGCACTGCCGCACTGGGTTCAGACGCTGGGCATGACCTTCTCGGTGATGCTACTCGTGCCCTCATGGGCTTCGGCCGGCAACGCCCTGCTCACGTTGAACGGCGCCTGGCACCGCGTGCGCGATGATGCGACGCTTCGCTTCATGATGGTCGCGGCGGTTTTTTATGGCATCTCGACTTTTGAAGGCTCGTTCCTCGCCATCCGGCCGGTCAATTCGCTTTCGCATTACACCGACTGGACGGTCGGCCATGTTCACGCCGGCGCGCTCGGCTGGGTGGCGCTCATCACGTTCGGCTCGCTCTACACGCTGGTGCCGTCCTTGTGGAAGCGCGAAGCGATGTATTCGCCCGCCCTGGTCGAATGGCACTTCTGGCTCTCGCTGGCGGGTACGCTGGTCTACATCTTTGCGATGTGGAACTCGGGCATCATCCAGGGCCTGATGTGGCGGACCTATACCGAGGAGGGCACGCTCGCCTATTCGTTCCTGGATTCGCTCAGGGCCATGTACCCCTATTACATCGCGCGGACGATCGGCGGCCTTCTGTTCCTGATCGGCGCGGTGATCGGTGCCTACAACATGTGGAGGACCATTCGCGCGGCGTCGTCTCACGCGCCGATCGAGGGTGATGTCCCGCTGCAGGTCGCGACGGCGACGGGGAGGGCCTGAGCCGTGGCGGAACTGTTCCATCGCAAGCTCGAACGCTCGGCCATAGGCTTCGTGCTCGCCATCATCGCGGCTGCCAGTGTCGGCGGCCTCGTCGAGATCGCCCCGCTTTTCACGATCGACGAGACGGTTGAGGAGGCGCCCGACATGCGGCTCTACACGCCGCTCGAACTGGCGGGTCGAAACATCTATGTGCGCGAAGGGTGCTATGCCTGTCACAGCCAGATGATCCGGACTCTGCAGGACGAGGTTGAGCGCTATGGTCCCTATTCGCTTGCGGTCGAATCCAAATATGATCATCCGATGCTCTGGGGCTCGAAGCGCACTGGGCCCGACCTCGCCCGCGTTGGTGGCAAATATTCCGATTTCTGGCACGTCGCCCATCTGACCAATCCGCGCGATGTGGTGCCCGTTTCCAATATGCCGGCCTATCCCTGGCTGGCGCGGACGCCCTTGCGGCTCGCCGATATGCCTTTGCACCTCAAGGCGCTGCGGGCCGCAGGGGTGCCCTACACCGATGCCATGATCGAGAACGCGAGCGTGGATGCCTTCGACCAGGCGACGCCGGAAAGCTCGACCTCGTCCGGCATCACCGAGCGCTATGGCGAAGAGACGCAGGTTCGCGTGTTCGACAATGTAGCGACTGAGGTCACCGAGATGGACGCGCTGGTCGCCTATCTTCAGGTTCTCGGCCGGCTGACCGACGTGCCGTACCAGAATACGGCCGCGCCGCAGAGGCCGCCAGAGCCGGTGAAATAACATGAGGAGGCAGGCATGGACATAAGCCACGAGGCTCTTGTTGCATTCTCGAAAAGCTGGGGGCTGTTCTACCTCATCGGCCTGATGATCGGTGTCCTCATTTATACGTTTCGGCCGTCCAACCGTGGCAAGTTCAAGCGAGCCAAACAAAGCGTTCTCGATCAGGACGACAAGCCATGGACGTAGAACGCGATCCCGTCAGCGGTCATAAAACGACCGGCCATGTCTGGAACGGCATCAAGGAACTCGATACGCCGGTCCCCAAGGGCGTGCTGATTTTCCTGATCGTCACCCATCTCTTCGCTTTCGCCTGGTGGATTCTCATGCCCACCTGGCCCTTGGGCGACACCTACACCAAGGGCATTCTCAACACCGACCAGCGCACCTCGGTCGAAAAGCACCTGGTCGATTCGCAAGCGGGACGGGCCGACTGGATGAAGCGGATCGAGAGCGAAAGCCTTGAGCAGATCGCGGCCGACCCCCGGCTCATGACCATCGTGCGCAGTACCGGCCACCGGTTGTTCGGCGATAACTGCGCCGCCTGCCACGGCGTCAATGCCAAGGGGGGGTACGGCTATCCCGATCTGACCGATGACGATTGGATCTGGGGCGGCGATCTCGAGACGATCGCGCAGACCATGCGCGTCGGGGTCAATGTAGAACATCCGCAGGGGCGCGTGTCGCAGATGCCCTCGTTCGGACGCGACGGCATACTCGATGCAGATCAGGTCACCCTGGCGGCCAACTACGTCTATTCCTTGTCCCATCCCAAGTTCGTCACCCATGCCAAACGGGCGTCGATTGTATCGGGGCGCGAGGTGTTCCTGGCCAATTGCGCGATTTGCCATGGAGAGGATGCGCGCGGGAAGCGCGATGTCGGCGCGCCCAATCTGACAGACGCGCGCTGGATCTATGGAGGAGACATCGATCAGATCGTGGAGACCGTCCATGGCGGACGCCAGGGGCACATGCCGACGTGGGACGAGCGGCTTACGAACACGGATATCAAGATATTGGCGCTCTATGTTCATTCCCTGAGCGCGCCTCAGCGATGACAGCCATGCGATCCCGATCCCGGTGGCTGGTCTGGACGCTGGTGGCGGCGGGCCTTTTGCTGTTCGTTCTTGCGAACGCGCATTTTCTGTATGTCGCCTTTCGCTCGCAGCCCGAATGCGTGGGACATTTGAAGGAACGCGCGAGCGGTGACGGCCAGTATCGCGCAGCGAAATCGGCGTGCTGAAAGGTAGCGGGACATGAGCGATAAAGACGCCTCTTATGGCTTGCTGAGCCAGACCTCGAGCATCGAGGAGACCCGGAACGCGCGGTTCCAGCGCCACCTTCCCGCTTCCATCGGTTTCCAATGGCTCAAGGCCGGATGGCAGGATCTTTTCCATCGGCCGATGCCGAGCCTAGCTTATGGTCTGGGCATCTTCCTTCTGTCTCTCGCCGCCGTCGCGATTCTCGCGCTGTATGGCCGTGACTATATTCTTTTTCCCGCGCTTGCCGGTTTCATGATCATTGCCCCGCTGCTTGCCATCGGGCTCTATGAAAAGAGCCGCAGCCGAGAAGCGGGACGCGATACGTCACTACGCGCAATGCTCCTGGTGAAGCCGGCGGCGGGTCCGCAGGTGTTTTTCACCGGAGTCCTGCTCAGCCTTCTCATGCTGCTGTGGATGCGATCCGCCGTGCTCATCTATGCGTTGTTCTTCGGCGTCCGCCCCTTTCCCGGCTTGCCTCATATAACCGTCTTCCTGCTGACCGAACCGGTGGGATGGATCATTCTCGGGGTCGGCACGGTGGTGGGCGGCCTGTTCGCCTCATTCGCTTTTGCGATCAGTGTTTTCTCCATTCCGATGCTCCTCGATCGCAAGGTCGATGCGCTCACGGCGATGGGAACGAGCATGGCGCTGGTCTGGAACAACCTCGCGCCGATGATCGTCTGGGGGGCCATCGTCCTTGCGCTCTTCACCCTTTGCGCGGCGACGTGTTTGATCGGCCTCATCATCATATTCCCGTGGCTCGGACATGCCACCTGGCATGCCTATCGCGCGGTCTCAGACACGCAGGCCTAGGCATGGCCAGCCACCCCGTGCCCGCCATCCAGGCGCCGACATCATCGACTGGGCAATCGGTCGATGAACTCATTCTCGCCAGCCAGACGTTGGATGACGGTACGATGAGGACGCAACTGTCGGTCCCGACCGCGCATTGCGGCGGATGCATGGCGAAGATCGAGCGCATCCTCGGCGACCTCGAAGGCGTGGTAGCGGCTCGGGTCAACCTATCGACGCGGCGTGTGACCATCACTTGGCGGCAAGCGCAAACCGCGAGTGCACCGCCTTTGCTGGCAACGCTGAACGAGGCGGGCTTCGAGGCAAATCTTCTCAGCCAACCGGACGATCGCACCGACCCCGAAAAGCGTCGGCTGATCGTCGCGACAGCGGTCGCCGGCTTCGCGGCGATGAACATCATGCTGCTTTCGGTGTCGGTCTGGTCAGGCGCCGAGCCCGGTACACGGCAACTGTTTCATCTCATCTCGGCGCTGCTCGCGCTTCCCGCGGTGTTCTTTTCGGGGCGCATCTTCTTCTTGTCGGCGTGGTCGGCTTTGCGCGCGGGACGCACCAATATGGACGTGCCCATCTCGATCGGCATCGTCCTGACGCTGGGTCTCAGCATCTACGACACCCTGCACTTCGGACGCCATGCCTATTTCGACGCGGTCGTGACGCTCATCTTCTTTCTGCTCGTTGGGCGAACGCTCGACCATGCCATGCGCGACAAGGCGCGCTCGGCCGTGCTCGGGTTGGCGCGAATGACGCCTGCGGGAGCGAATGTGATTGGCGCCGATGGATCGCGCGCATTTAGGCCTCTCGAGGATGTCGCGGTGGGCGACATCATCCTCATCGCGCCAGGCGAGCGTATTCCGCTGGATGGTCTGGTCCTCGCGGGCGAGGGCGATCTTGACACTGCCGCGGTCACGGGCGAGGCGATGCCGGCGTCGGTCCGGCCGGGAAGCGCGCTCGTTTCGGGCATGCTGAATCTCAATGGTTCGCTCAAGGTGCGTGTGACCAACAGCCACGCGCGGTCCTTTCTATCCGAAATGGTGCGAATGATGGAAGCGGCCGAGCAGGGCAGAGCCCGCTATCGCCGCCTCGCTGACCGTGTCGCGGCCTATTACTCGCCAATTATCCATTCACTGGCCTTGGCCGTGTTTGCCGGATGGTTCCTTGACACAGGCGATTGGCATCGGGCGCTGACTATTGCTATTTCGGTGCTCATCGTGACCTGTCCCTGCGCGCTTGGTCTCGCCATACCCATGGTTGTCAACGCCGGTCGGATTCCAGGCCAGCGTGGCGGAGTAAAAGCAGGCCATTGCTGATGCTGGACAACGATATGAAGAGGGCCCCGATCGGGGCCCTC
>NZ_LMID01000005.1 GCF_001428605.1 Sphingomonas sp. Root720 | reverse complement strand
CCCTATAGAATAATGTGAAGGACGTGGCGAAATGTTCCGCAGCTTTGCAGGACTACGCCGCGTTCCTCCGCATTACCGCTTCCTCGCGATAAGCGATCATTCACGCCAACCTCCGCGCCGCCCTCGATGCGACCCGCATCGCGGACAGCTTCTCGAAGGACACCTACAACAGCGGGGCCAAGGCCGCGGCGCTGTCGATCTTCGAGTCGACCAAGCAGCGCTTCTTCGGCCAACTCCTGATCGGCATGAAGCTTCCGTCACTGATCCCGGCCATGCGTGAAGATCTGGCTCGAGGCGACAGCGTGGTGGTGCAGCTCGTCTCCACCTCGGAGGCGATGTTGAGCCGGGCGCTCGCCGGTCTCGGTGCGGAAGAGCGCGCCAACTTGGATATCGAGCTTTCCCCGCGCGAGTTTCTGATGGACTATCTGACGGCCGCCTTTCCTGTCCGGCAGATGAAGACCTTCGTCGATGACACCGGCAAGACCCGGTCCGAGCCGATGGTGGACGAGGAAGGCCGTCCTGTACTGAGCCGGGAAGCCCTCCGGATGCGCGACGACATGCTAGAGCAGCTCGGGGCGCTGCCGATCGTCGGCTCGGCACTCGACCACATCATCGGACACTTCGGCACGGACGCCGTGGCGGAGGTGACGGGGCGCAGCCGTCGCATCGTCGTCGACATGGCCGGTCGCCAGCGGATCGAGAACCGCTCGCCGCGTACGAATCTCGCCGAGACCGACGCCTTCATGCGCGGCGCCAAGCGGATCCTCATCTTCAGCGACGCCGGCGGCACGGGTCGCAGCTACCATGCGAGCCTCACCGCCGAGAACCAGTCCCGCCGCATCCATTATCTGCTTGAACCGGGCTGGCGCGCCGATGTCGCGATCCAGGGTCTGGGTCGCACGCACCGAACCCATCAGTCGTGCGCGCCCCTGTTCAGGCCGGTTTCGACCGATTGCCGCGGCGAACGCCGCTTCATTTCGACGATCGCCCGCCGACTCGACAGCCTGGGCGCGCTAACCCGCGGTCAACGCCAGACCGGCGGCCAGGGCCTGTTCGATCCCCGCGACAACCTCGAAAGTGACTATGCCAAGGAGTCCCTGGAGACCTGGTTTCGGCTGCTTGCCGAGGGCAAGCTGAAGTCGGTCAACTTCGGCGACTTCCAGCAGCTGACCGGTCTCGATCTCGAAGGCGAAGGTGGCGGTCTCAAGGAGGAGCTGCCGCCCATCCAGCGCTGGCTCAACCGCATCCTCGCGCTGCGCATCGCGCTCCAGAACGCCATCTTCGACGAATATCTCGGCTTGATCGAGGCGCGCGTCGAGGCCGCCCGCGAAGCGGGCACGCTCGACCTGGGCGTAGAGAGCATCATGGCGGAGCGGATCACGATCCTCGACCGCACCGTCATCCGCCGCGATCCTGTCAGCGGCGCCGAGACCGAGATCCTCCGGCTCGAGACCGAGGAGCGTTACAAGCCCGTGGCGCTCGACCGCGCGCTGCGCATGCTCGGCGAGGACTCTCGCCCGATGGTCAACCGCAAGTCGGGCAAAGCCGCGATCCGGTGCAGCACCTACTCGCTGACCGATGACGATGGCGAGATCGTCCGCCGCTACGAGCTTGTACGCCCGACCCGCAATGAGCGCATGCGCCAGGACCTGCTGCTTGAGACGATGTGGGAAGAGGCGAGCGAGGAGGAGTTCTCGGCGCTCTGGTCGGCCGAGGTCGAGGAGATGCGGGGCAAGACCCGCACCAGCACTATCTATCTCGTCACCGGCCTCCTCCTACCCGTCTGGGACCGCCTGCCCGACGAGCATGTGCAGGTCTGGCGCCTGAACACCGACGAGGGCCAGTCGTTTCTCGGCCGCCTCGTACCGGCCCCGACCGTGCCGAAGCTCGCGGCCGCCTTCGGCATTGCGGCGACGATCACCGTGTCGGGCGAGGAGACCGCGAAGCATGTCATGAAGACGGGCGAGATCGGGACAGTCGGCACTTACCGGCTTAAGCGCAGTCTAGTCGCCGGCCAGCAGCGTCTCGAGCTGCTCGACTGGCCGCACACGCGCCTCGTCGAGCTGAAGGCCGCAGGCTGCTTCACCGAGATCATCCAGCACAAGACGCGGCTGTTCGTGCCTGTCGGAAGCGCGCCGGCCATCATCGAGCGCATCGCCTCCTGACCCGCCACAGGGCTTCTTCCCCGATCAGCGACAGGGAGGGGAGGGAGCCTTCGGCTTTGTGGGCCTGATGAGCAGGCTCGCGCGACCGTTGGACAACGGCGCGCCATTCCAGATGGAGTATGACCGATGATCCAGTCCGTGAAGGTCAAGAACCTCTCGCTGTCGAAGGACAACGTGCGCAAGTGCAAGCGCGCCGTGAGCGTGGAAGCCATGGCCGCCAGCATCGCAGCTCGGGGGCTGCTGCAGAACCTGATCGTGACCCCACTCAAGAAGGCGGGCACCTACACCGTGAAGGCGGGCGGCATCCGCCTGCGCGCGCTGCAGCTCCTGATTGAGCAGGGCACGCTCCCGACCGATCACGAAGTTCCCGTTCTCGTGCTCGCCGACGAAGGTAACTCGGTCGAGGCGAGCCTTGCGGAGAACTTCAACCGCACGCCGATGAACCCGGCCGACGAGTGCGAGGCGTTCAAGCACTTTATCGACAAAGGCTCCTCTGCCGAGGACGTGGCCAAGCGGTTCGGCGTCACCACCCGATTCGTCGAGCAGCGCGTGCGCCTTGCCGAGCTGGCACCCGCCATCTTCGAGGCGCTGGCCGCCGGCGAGATCAGCTTGGGCGTGGCTCAGGCTTATGCCGTCACCGCGGACACCGACCGCCAGGCTCGCGTCTTTGAGAAGATGAAGAACGCCTATTACGGCAACCAGCCCGACAACATCAAACGCGCCATTCTCAACGGCACCGTCAAGGCGAACGACGCCAAGGCGCGGTTCGTTGGTCGCGACGCCTATGTCGCCGCCGGCGGTCGCATCGAAGGCGACCTGTTCACCGTCGAGGCCGGCGACGAGAATTGGACCGACGTCAACCTCCTCGAGGAGCTTGCCGCCAAGAAGCTCGAAGCCGCCGCGGCTGAGCTCGCGCAGGAACAGGGTCTCGCGTTCGTGACGCCGATCGCCGCAACCCACGTCCCCTACGACATGGAGCGCCAGCTCCACGAGTTCCACCCCACGGCACGGCCCCTCACCGACGAGGAGCAAGCCCGCGTCGACGACCTGTCGGCCGAGAACGACGACCTGGCCGAGCAGCTCGAAGGTTCGCTGTCGGAGGGCTCCCCGGAAGCTGAGGCGGCGAACGACCGCGTTGAGGAGATCGAACGTGAGCTCGACGACATCGATGCCGCCCGCAAGGCAAACGACCCGGTCGTCAGGGCGCAGCTCGGCACGTTCGTCTACATCGGTGGCGACGGCCAGGCTCGCGTCCATGCGCGCTTGTTCAGCGAGAAACCGGTGGTCGATCCCAACGCGCCGATCGGCAAGCCTAACGGCAATGCCTGTAATACCGATAATGGCGGTGACGAGATGGATCATGGTCCCAAGCTCAGCGCGACCCTTGTGGACGAACTGGCGACCCAGCGCCGCCAGATTCTCGTCGCCCACATCGCGAGCGATCCGGCGGTCGCGCTCGACCTGACCATCTTCCTGATGGCGCAGGACGTGGTTTTAGCGAGCAGCTACATCCGCGATCATTCCACGCTGAAGGCAAGCGCCGCTCAGATGCCGATCTTCGCCTTCCGCGACGAAGCATCGATGGCGTCGCACACGATCGAGGATCAGCGTCAGCACCTCGACACGAGCTGGGCCGGATACACCACCATGTCCGAGCGCTTCGACGCCTTCCGGGCGCTCGACGAACAGGCCAGGGGCGCCTGGGTCGCCTTCTCGATCGCGCAGACGCTGGAGCCGACCCTCAACATCGCCGAGGGCGGCCGCTCGAACGGCTTCCACGACCACCTTGGCCGCATCCTCGGCATCCAGGTCGCCAACTGGTGGCGTCCGACGGCCGAAAACTTCTTCGGCCGGGTCAAGAAGGACGTCATGCTCGACGCGCTCCAGGAGATCGGGGGTCCGATCCTTCGCGGCCGCTATAAGGACGCGAAGAAGAGCGAGCTCGCCAGCACCTGCGCCTCGCTCTGCAACGGCCAGGGCATCGTGGAGGCCGAGATCCGCGAGAAGGCCACCGCCTGGCTCCCCGACGCCATGCGGTTCGACGCCGTCGAGAAGCCCGAGCGCATCCGCGCCAGCTCTACCTTCGTCACCGATGAGGGCGACGCGGATCCGGAGCAGGATGGCGACGACGATCAGGAAGATCAGGAAGATCGGGACGACCAGAACCTCGCCGACGACGACGATGGCGAGCAGCCGGTCGACAATCATCAGGAGGATTACAGCCAGGCGGCGTGACGCCTGGAGCCCAGTTCGAGGCGACTGGGGGCGGTACTCTTCGGAGTGCCGCCCCTCTTTTTGTGACCCGACACCATGCCTCGCCAATCGCGGGCGCGATGCGGGTCCGCCTCACCCAGCACAGGAGAATGATCGTGGCCAAGACCACCGACAAGCCCTCGCCGGCGGATATCATCACCAACACCATCATCGACAAGCTCGAAGCCGGGGTACGCCCCTGGGTGAAGCCGTGGCGTCCCGGGTTGGGCGGCCGCCCGCTCCGCGCGACGGGCGAGCCCTATCGCGGTATCAACTGCTTCTGGCTGTGGCTCGTCGCCGAGAGCGCCGGCTTCAACTCGCGGACCTGGATGACCTACAAACAGGCCCAGGCCCTTGGCGCGCAGGTCCGCGAGGGCGAACGCTCCCAGATCGCCATCTTCTACAAGTCCTACAGCAAGACCGTGGAGTCGCCCGTCACCGGCGATGCCACAGACGAGATGCGGCGCGTGCTGCGCAGCTACGCCGTGTTCAACGCCGACCAGATCGACGGCTTGCCCGACCGTTTCCATCCGACCCCGCTCAGCATCGCCCCTCCGGCTGACACGCTGCCCGAGCGAGCGCGGCGCTTCGTGGACGCGCTGCCGGCGACGCTCCACATCCGGGGCGATCGCGCCTTCTACGACCGCATCGCCGACAGCATCACCATGCCGGCGGTCGAGCAATTCTCGACGCGCGCCTATTGGGCATCGACCCTCGCTCATGAGGCCGGTCACTGGACCGGCCATGCCGACAGGCTCGATCGCGAGTTTGGAAAGAAGTTCGGCGACGAGGCTTACGCCTTCGAGGAGCTATGCGCCGAGATGACCGCCGCGCTACTCGGGGCGGACCTGGCGTTACCGACCGCCCACCTCGACGACCACGCCAATTACATCGGATCGTGGCTGCGCGTGCTGAAGCGCGACAACCGGGCGGTGATGACCGCCGCGGCCAAGGCCGAGGCCGCAGCCAGTTTCCTGCTCCGCGCCACCGGGCTCGCCGATGCCGAGGCAACCGACGAGCCGATCCGTGAAGCGGCGTGATCATGTCCGGCGCTCCGGACCTCCGCGCCTATTGGCGCTTCGCCGTCCCACTCAGAAGCTGCACAGCCAGCAACGTGGCTACAGCTTTAGATCTAAGCACGCGGAGCCAGCAGCTTCCACGTCTCTGAATTCACAGCCTCGGCCAACGCGATCATCGCTTCGATAGTGGGATTGGCGCGACCGCGTTCGATCAGCGAAATGTAATCGGCGGAAAGATCGGTTTTCTTGGATAGATCATCCTGCGTGAGGCGTGATGCACACCGTTCCTCCCTGAGACGTAGGCCGAATGTTCGCGCCGCCCCGCCAGCGGCCAGTCGCAGGCTCGGTCCGCGGGTGCCCGAGTCCGTCCCGACGCCCGTTCGATCGAGCTCATTTCGGGTGCCGCGCTGCTCGACCTCCTGGCGTCCAATGGTTCGGTCGCTGCCGATCAGACCAAGCCGTTCCTGAAGTTCCTGCACTTCGGGCGTGGCGAGCATCGCAGCAACTTGCTCGTCCGTCCGGGGAACCGGCATATTGGTCATCGCATCAATGGCACGCTGCAGGTGGATAGCCGCGCCTCGCTCACCCACGGAATCCAGCAGATCCAGCGCTCGACGGATCAAGTCCAGCGCCGCATGCAAGTCACGATCCCGCTCTACCATCACGCCTCCGCCCAGCGAAGCCGGCGGCACGCCCAGGAGCGTGCCGCGCTTCGGAACCGGGTGCTGAAAACCTAGGATAAGCTAGGCGCGAACGCCTTTAGGCCGGGTGGCCTTGGACATGCGCGTCCGCCACCCGGTCGATCGAACCGGCTCTTATCCCGCAAGGTTTTCAGGCCCCGACTACGTCACCGTAGCAGGGCGGGTGTTATCGGACTGACCCGACAAGCGCCAGCGGCCAGTGCGTTCCGATCTTTCCGCCGACGTTTGCGACGTCGTGGACCGAGTGGCTCGATGGCGGGATGGCACGCAATAAAGGCCTCCCGAGAGGAGAGGAAGCCTTCGGCCTGTTGGGCGCACCCCGGCGCCCACGGGAGCACAATCGATGTTCTACGACACGCTGTATCGCCACAATCAGGCTCTTTCCCCGGACGGCTTGGAAACGATTCCGGCCGCCCTTCATGCCCTCAACGCCGCGGTCGATGACTGCCGGCGTGCCGGCAAGCCGATCGCCAACGACGCGGCGATCATCCTCCTGATCCGCACCCTCGCCGACGCTGCCGAACGGTCCGCGCCTAGCGTGAGCGAGTTGCGACAGCGTTGCGTCGCCGACCGGTCCGCGGTCCTCGCCTCCCCTGCCCTCCTCGACATCGCCGGCAACAGCGTGGGCGGTGACTACCGCGCGAAACGGACCTTCCACTACCAGGCCCGGCGCGCCCTCGCCCGTCTCGCCGAGGCGATCGGGATCGATCCGGACACCGCCCGCATCAACAGCGCCCTCGGCGCCGACCATGAGGATGGAACGACCGAGCTGCGCCATGCCGGCATCGGCATCCGCGTCGTGCCCCGTAGCTTCCTCCCAGACAGCGAGATCAGCTTCAACCGCTGCCGGAACGGCGAGCCCGCGGGCAAGGTCCACCTCGCCCCGATCGCCGAGCTGCTCGACACAGCCGCGTTCGCGCGCCGGCTCGCATCCACCGTCGGCACCGTCGGGGCTCCGCCCCTCGCCGTTGCCGCCTGACCGCCCCTATTCTCGAAAGGACACCGCCATGGGATGGCTGTTCATGCGCGACCTCGGAGGTCACTCGACCGCCCGCGCCTATCTCGACAACCAGTTCACCTACACCCGAGACAATCACCGTCTGACGGTGCTGGCCTCCTCGATGGTCGGCAGCACCTATTATGCCGCCGCCGAGCGCATCGAGAATTCGGGCGAGCGGCAGGTTTTCGCGATCGTGTGCTTGACCAAGACCAGCACCGGCGCGCGTGACGGATGCACGTTCGGGTACAAGGACATGACCGAGCACATGGGCCCATGCGAGAGCGAGTGCCCCGCTTCGATCCTCGACGAGCTGACCGATACCGACAGCCAATATGCGCAGGCGTGGCGTGACCGCTGCAGGGCTAACCTGGTCCAGCGCAGGCTCCGGAACGCCAAGCCGACACCAAAGCCCGGGCAGACCATCGTCTTCGAGGAGCCCATGCGCTTCAGCGACGGCCAGGAGCGGACCCGCTTCGAGGTGGTTCCGAACCCGAAGGGGCGCACGCCGCTGTTCCGTGATCCGGAGACGCGATCCATCTGCCGGATTCCGGCGTTCAAAAATCGGTCCTACCGCCTGATCAACCCAACCGTTACTCCGACAGGGGCCACGTCATGAGCGACACGCCAGACAGGCGCGCCGCCGCCGTCGAGGGCGCCTTCGGTTTTGTCCTCGCCACCCGCGACCATGCTCACGGCCTGAGTTTCTGGAACAACGCCTACGGGTTCGGCCCGCTTTTCAACGCCACCGTCTTCAGCGAAGCCGAGGCCGGCCTCTTCGACGTGCCGATCGCCGACATCGAGCCGCAATGGCTGGCGATGCCTGTCCCGCTCCGCGCGGAGCAACGGCCATGACCCGCGCACCTGTCGTCGCCGCATGGGGCGCGGGCGTGGATTCGACCGCCATGATCGTCGAGCTCGCCGACCCGATCGACATGGTCCTCTTCGCCGATCCCGGCTCGGAGAAGGCCGGCACCTACGCTTTCATCCCGATCTTCCGGCGCTGGATGGACGACCACGGCATCTCCTCGGAAATCGTCTGCTACAGGCCACGCAACTTCAAGCATTGGCCGCCCTACGCAACGATCGCGGAGAACATGCTCACCAACGCCACCCTGCCGTCGGTGGTGTTCAATCGGGGATCGTGCTCGCAGAAATGGAAGGCGAGCGCCCAGGATACCTGGACGGCGGAATGGGAACCTGCCCGCCGATGCTGGGACGCCGGCGGCCGGGTGGTGAAGCTCATTGGCTATGACGCCTCCGCCCGCGACACGCAGCGTTATCATCACGCCATCGGGTGCGAGGATCCGCGGCATGAATACCGCTACCCCTTGCGCGAATGGGGTTGGGTGCGCGAGCGCTGCGAACAGCGCATCATCGCAGCCGGTCTCCCGCTTCCACCGAAATCGAGCTGCTTTTTCGGCGGAAGCATCAAGCCTGACGAGGTAATGGAGCTCTCCGCCGACGAGCTGCGCATCATCGTCCTCATGGAGGCGCGGGCCAAGCCCCGCCTCCGCAACGTCGACGGCTCTGGCGCCGCCCTGTTCTCGGGCAACGCGGCGCAACTGCGCGTCCCGGCAGCATCACCGAGTTCATACGGGAACGCGGCCTCCTGCCACCGGCCGAGATTGACCGGATCGTCGCAACGGCACCCACCAAGCTGCTTGCGTTCCAAGCGGCGCAGGCCGCCCTCCCGCTCGATCGACGAACCCCGATGGGGCGCTGGCTCGATGACTTCAACCGCGGCGCCGAAGCACTGCGCCAGGAGACGGCCCATGCCTAACCCGATCCTCAAACGCTTCACGGTCCAGGGAACCGGGGAGTTCCCCATAGGCGCTAACTTTGTGACTGGACGGTGTGAAGTGGTCTGTGATTCTTGGGGCAGATGGACCGCGAAACCCATCTTCACTCTGACGTCGCCTGGCAGGAAATGCTGGCACGTTTGCCCGATAGTCTGGATCTCGACAAAAGCGCGCGCGAGCATGATGCGCTGCGACGACGGCGGGCGGTGCGAGATGGCGCGACACTGCTCCGTCTTGCGCTCGCCTACGGACCGGGCGGAAAGAGCCTGCGGTCAGCAGCAGCTTGGGCAGGCGCATGCGGCATCGCGCAGCTATCTGACGTGGGTCTGCTGAAGCGGCTAAGGGGGGCGGACGGTTGGCTGAGCCACATCGCCGCGACCCTGCTTGCTGAGACCTGTTCTAATCGCCTTGGCGGTCGCCGGCTGCGTATCGTTGACGGCAGCGTGATCCGCTCTCCCGGTGGGGGCGGCACAGACTGGCGCCTACATGCGACCTATGATCCGGCGGAAGGCCGATTCAGCCAGCTCGAGATCAGCGATACACATGGCGGAGAGAGCCTGTCGCGCCATCGGTTCGAAGAGGGCGATCTCGTGCTGGGAGATCGCGGATATGCCCGAACGCCGGGATTGCGGCATGTGCTGGATATGGGCGCGGACTTTATCACCCGGATCGGATGGTCAACAATCAGGCTGCTGACGGCGGACGGCGCACGCTTGGACTGGAACGCAATCTATGCCGGAATGCAACCGGGCGAACTCGCCGAGCATGAGGTGCTGGTCGATCATTCCGGCCGCAAGGGTGAGCTGCGAGGAACATCGACGTTCCGTGCTCGCCTGGTCGTTCGGCGGAAGGATGACATATCGACCGTGCGGGCCCAAAAGGCGATACGGGACACTCACAAGAAGAAGCAGCGGGCGGCGCCGCATCCGCGACCGTTAACCGTGACCTCCGCGGGTTTCCTGCTGCTGTTGACCTCGGTATCGGCGCCGGAGATGGCACCCGAAGAAGTAGCCGAGACTTATCGCCTGCGCTGGCAGATTGAACTGGCTTTTAAGCGGCTCAAGAGCGGGCTCGGGATTGATGCGCTTCCAGCCCGTGACCCAGAGCTTGCCCGTTCTTGGATCGCGGCGCATCTCATCCTCGGACTGATAATTGACGAGGCTGTCGCCGATAGCCTTGCTTGTCACCCGACGACGCCGATCCGACCGAGCGCGCGCTCGTCGCTTTGGCGGCTACAAAATTTCCTCCGAGATGTCCTTTTAACCGCAATCATCGGAATGGCGCGGCTCTCCCGGATTGGCCACGTCCTTGCCGAAGCCGTCCGAAACCTGATCGAACCACCCCGACGAAGGCTTTCCCAATTCGCTCGGGTGCGCCTCCGATTGACATCGTAAATTGCCGAAAGCTTAGGCCTCGTTGTCCGAGGCTGGGTGGAGAGCCGACTGGCGGTGTTCATCGGAAAACTCGGTGCTAGAGTATCCGTTATGATCAAGCAGGTTTTGGTGCCCATGGTCGGCCTGCCTTGAGCAGCGAGTTTGCGAGGATGACAAGCTTCCGCATCACGGCTGTGATGGCAAGCTTGGGCGGTTTTCCGGCGGCCACGAGAGCGTTGTATTTGGCTTTCAGGTCGGGATTGAACCGGGTTGCGACGAGTGCCGGCATGTAAAGGGCATGTCGCAGTTCGGCGCGTCCGCCGCGGATGTGACGCTTGCCTCGATGCTGCCCGCTGTCGCGAGCGATTGGTGCGAGTCCGGCCAGCGATGCGACCTGCTTGCTGTCGAGAGTACCCAGCTCAGGCATGTCAATGAGCATGGCGATCGCGGTGATCTCGCCAATGCCTGGGATGGAGACGAGGACGTCGAAGCGCGCTGCCAGGTCCGGCTCGCGGGAGAGGCTGGCTTTCAGCTCGGCGTCGATCGCGTCGATCTGACGATCGACCTGGGCAAGCCGCTGCGCTGCCTGCCGCTTGAGCAGCGACGATCGGCAGACGTGCTCGCGGTTCTTTGCAGCAGTCCGGTCCTTGATCAGTCCGAGCCTGGCGACCTGCAACTCCTTCATGTTGTCGAGGATCTCGCTGGCGATCGGCCTCGACGGCAACTCGAGCAACGCGCCCATGCGCGCCAGCATCTCGGCATCGACGGCATCGGTCTTGGCGTTGCAGCCGATCGCTTCAGCGAAGCGCCGCGCCTGGCGCGGGTTGACCTTGGCCAGTGACAGGCCGGCGCTGCCGAGCCGCCGCTCGAAGCCGTGATGGTAGCGCCCAGTCGGCTCGAAGACGACGCGGGTGACGTGATGATCTCCAAGCCAACCCAGCAGGGCATTGAGGCCTTTGGCATCATTGGTGAACTGGCGGGCGATGCCCGCCGGGTGCAGGTGAACATCAAGCGTCGCTTTGCAGATGTCGACGCCGAGATTCTGGGCTACATTGGTTTCCATCTTTTCCAGGTCCTCTGCTTGTCATGCGGGCCCACAAGCCCACGTATCCGTTCAGGCCACAGGAAAAGAGAAGGGCGATCAGACTCTAGCTCGGTCCATCACGACCAGCGGTTTTGCGATCCGTCCCTTCCCGCCGCCGGCGAGTTTGCGGCTCGTCGGCGGCGGCCTATCCTCGCAGAAAGGCCGCCATCCTCATAAGACAAGCGGTTTTCGATCATTCTGCATCGTACCGGATGCTTCGAAGTAATTGCGCATTTCTCGGGCGAGTAGACCTCTTTTCGGCGGCTGTGGCCGAGATTGCCGTAGCCGTGATGCATGCCGGTTCGGGGAGCGGTGCACATGGCGTTGAGCCACGGCGTCCTCATGGTTCTCCTGCCGCTAACCCGCGATCAGCCCGAACTGGCGGTAGGCTGCGGGTCAAGGCCAGTTACGCAGGTATGACGCGCCACGACCCGCCCTTCTGGTCGTCGCCGCGACCCGCTCAACAACCGCGCGCATGCCGATCCTGCTTCCCGTCGCCTACCTTCGCTTCGCCAGTTCGCGATAGCGATGCAGCAACGGCTCCGTGTAGCCGTTCGTTTGCTCTAGCCCTTCGAACACGAGCGCGTGTGCCGCCTGAAAGGCGAGACTATCTTCCTCGTGACCCGCCATCGGCCGGTAAAGGGGATCTCTCGCGTTCTGCGCATCGACCTTTGCGGCCATGCGGCGGAACGCCGCGTTGATCTCCTCGGCACTCGCGACGCCGTGGAGCAGCCAGTTCGCCATATGCTGCGACGAGATGCGCAACGTCGCGCGATCCTCCATTAGTCCCACGTCGTGAATGTCGGGCACCTTAGAGCAGCCGACGCCCTCGTCGACCCAGCGCGAGACGTAGCCCAGGATCCCTTGCGCATTGTTCTCGAGCTCGTCACGCACCTCGTCGGGCTGCCAGTTCCGGCACGCCGCAATCGGCGCCGTCAGCAGCCTCTCCAGCGGAGCCACGAGTTCACGCCGGCGCTCGGCTTGCCGCGCGAACACATCGACAAGGTGGTAGTGCGTCGCGTGGAGCGTGGCCGCGGTGGGCGACGGAACCCAAGCCGTGTTGGCGCCGCTGCTGGGGTGGCCGATCTTCTGGTCGATCATGTCCGCCATCTTGTCCGGCGCGGCCCACATCCCCTTACCGATCTGCGCGCGGCCCGACAGCCCGCAGGCAAGGCCGATCTGGACGTTGCGATCCTCATAGCACGCGATCCAGTCGGAACTCTTCATCTCGCCTTTGCGGACCATGGCGCCGGCGCGCATCGAGGTGTGCACCTCGTCGCCGGTGCGATCGAGGAAGCCGGTGTTGATAAAGACGATCCTGTCCTTCACGGCATGGATGCAGGCGGCTAGATTCGCGCTCGTGCGCCGCTCCTCATCCATCACCCCCACCTTGATGGTGTGCCGCGCAAGTCCGAGAAGGTCCTCTATCGCGTCGAACAGCCGGCTGGTGAACGCGGCCTCGTCCGGACCATGCATCTTGGGCTTCACGATGTAGATGCTGCCTGCGCGGCTGTTGGCGCGCGGACCATTCAGGTCGTGCATCGCGATGAGACTGGTGACGATGCTGTCAAGGATACCCTCCGGCGCTTCGCTGCCGCCGGGGAGCAGAATGGCGGAAGTGGTCATCAGGTGCCCGACATTGCGCACGAACATCAAGCTGCGTCCCGGCAACAGGAGCTCGGCACCGTCTAGCGCGACGTAGCGGCGGCTCGCCGCCAGCCGGCGCGTCACCGTTCGGCCGTCCTTCTGGAAGCTTGCCTCCAGGTTGCCCTTCATCAGGCCGAGCCAATTGGCGTAAGCCGCTACCTTGTCCTCGGCATCTACCGCCGCGATCGAGTCCTCGAGGTCCGCTATCGTCGAAAGCGCCGACTCGAGTACGATGTCCGCTAGCCCGGCGGGATCGTCGCGCCCGATCGGATGAGCACGGTCGATCGCCAGCTCGATATGCAGCCCGTTGTGGCGCAGCAGCAGATGCTCGCCGGCACGGCCCACGAGATGCGAGGGATCGGCAAGCCTGGGCTCGCCGCCGGTCCAGTTCGTCCAACTCCCGTCCGCCAACGGAACCGCGCGATCGAGGAACGCTTTGGCCCAAGCGATCACTTGCGCCCCGCGTGCCGGATCATATCCCGCGCCTGCCGCGGCCCCGGCAATGGCGTCGGTGCCGTAAAGCGCGTCGTACAGGCTGCCCCAGCGCGCGTTGGCGGCGTTGAGCAGGAAGCGCGCGTTGAGGATGGGCACGACGAGCTGCGGCCCCGCCATTGTAGCCACCTCGGCATCGACATGAGTAGGCGCGATCGTGAACGGCGCGGGCTCCTCGACGAGGTAGCCGATGTCGCGCAGGAAGGCATGATAGGCGGCCTGGTCGATCGGCCGGCCGCCGCGCCCGGCATGCCACGCGTCTATCTTCGACTGCAGTACGTCGCGGACGGCAAGCAGCGCTGTGTTTTCCGGTGCAAAGCGTGCATAGATGAGGGCCACGCCCTGCCAGAAGCCGGCAGCGTCGATGCCCGTGCCTGGCAACACTCTCTCCTCGATGAAGGTGGCCAGCGGCGCGGCGACGGCGAGGCCAGCTTTGTCGATCCTGCTCGCCATCGTGGCTATTCCTGCGCCTGGAGGCCGGCGGCGGCAATGCCGGCAAGGGCGCAGGTTTCGTCATTGTCGCTCGTGTCACCGGTGACGCCGACCGCACCGATCGGATTGCCGCCCTCGGCGACGACGATTACGCCGCCGGCCGCCGGCACCACGCCATGCGGCGCGATCGGACCGAGCGCGCCTACGAAGACCGGGCGCTCGTTCGCCATGTCACCGATCTTCCGGCTAGACACGCCCAGCGCCAGCGCGCCGCCTGCCTTTCCACAGGCGATCTGCGGGCGCAGCGTCGAGGCTCCGTCCTGACGTTGGAAAGCAATCATGTGTCCGCCCGGATCCAGAACAGCGACGCTCAGCGGCTTCAGCCGCAGCTCGCCGCCTCTGGCCAGCGCTGCGGCGATGATTGTGTTTGCCCGATCGAGCGTCAGCGAGGCCATGTCATCTGCTTCCTAATTGTTGGTCGATCTGTGCGGCCACGAGGTCGGCCGTGGCGGCGGAGAGCGTCCAGCCGAGATGGCCATGGCCGGTGTTGTAGAATACCCGATCGCTTTTGCCACGGCCCACGCGCGGCAGCATCGTCGGGGTCATTGGCCGCAGCCCCGCCCACGGCACGATCGACGCTGTCGACATACGTGGGAATAGGCGTTCGCACCAGCGGACCAAGGGTCCGATTCGATCGGCGCGGATGTCCCTGTTGTCTCCACTAAACTCGGCCGTGCCGGCAACGCGGAAGCGGTCGGTGCCCAACCGGCTGGTCACGATCTTGGCGTCCTCGTCGAGCAGGCTCACGATTGGTGCGGCGGCGCGGCTGGCCTCGTCGCCCAGGCCGACCGTGATTGAATAGCCCTTGACTGGGTATATATTGACGCGATCGCCGAGCATCGCCGCGATCCGCCGGCTGGCAATTCCAGCACAGACGACGAGCGCATCTCCGGCGACGGTCTCGCCCTCTCCCTCCAGCCGCACCGACACGCTTTCGCCGGACGCATGCACCTCGGGGACACCGGCGCCGTGGCGCATTACCGCCCCGCGCCGTTCGCATGCTTGCGCCAGCCCGCGGGTGAACTTGTGGATGTCTCCGGTCGAATCGGAAGGTGTGAAGAACCCTCCTTCGAAGGTGCCGGGCAAGGCGGGCTCGATCGTCATGATCTCTGCCGGTGACACGGGGTACCGATCGAGCCCGGCCTCGACCAGCAGCGCATTGGCGATGGCAGCCTTATCGAACGCGGCGCGGTCGTGGTATAGGTGGAGGATGCCGCGCCGCTCGAGATCGAAGTCGAGGCCTTCCTTCTCGGCCATGCGGAAGAGGTGTTCGCGCGCCGCGATGGCGATGCGTGTAGTCTCGATCGTATTGGCGCGGTAATTGCGGATCTGCCCGATGAACTCGGCAAGCCAGGAATATTTATGGAAGCTGGGCCGCGGGCTCATCAGGAGCGGCGCATCGTGCCGAAGCATCCACTTCATGCCCTTCAGGATCGTCGCCAACTGTTCCACACCTCAGCATTGCTAGCGGAAAGCTGGCCACCGTTGGCGAACGAGGTTTCCATCGCCGGGTAGCGATGCCGGTCCACCACCGTCACCGTATGGCCTCGATCAAGCAGGGCGTAAGCCGTCGTCACCCGACGCCGGCGAGCCTCCCCGCCAGAGGGATGCGGCACATGGGCCGCCGCGAGACGTCCGCAACCCCGAAAACCGGGCCGAGTTGCCGCTTCGCGGCTGCCCGCACCACCCCGGTTTTTGGGGTTCCCCTCGGCTACGCCTCGGTGCGGCCGCCTCTTATTCGGCGGCCCAGGAGGTGCGCATCCGGCGGATAGGCCGCCGGCTAGATCAGGTGAAAGGCTCCAAGCCATGACCACGTCCCTCGCCGCCGCGCTGTCGGCCCTCGAACTCGGCCATCTCGAACCCCGACCCGAAGACCTTTCCGGAATGGCCCCGCCTCCGACCGAGGCGCTCGATCACACAACCACCGCCATCTGGAGCGACCTGTTCGCCACCCTCTTCAACACCTCGCTCGAGCGTGACATCGAAGAGCTTGGCTGGGGCCTGGTCAACCTCTTCCACCGGGCCGCAGCTAAGAAGCACGCGACCATCGACCGGCTTACCGACGAGATCAGGCTTCTGCTGGCCGAACAGGATGGCTCCGAAATCAACACCTCCAACCTCGAGGAGAAGATCGACCTCGCCAAGAAGATCGAGGAAGCCGCCGCCTGCTACGAGCACATGCGCGACACCGCGGCAGCCCATTATCTCCGCGAGACAGGGCGTTCCTGGATCCCCGCGACTGGCAACCGCATCTCCCTCGGCGTGACCTCGGCGATCGTCGACGGCCAAGCTTTCCTCCGCGCGCGCCGCGAGCGCATCCGCGATGCCAACACAGCGCAGGGCACCCCCGTCGTGTTCGCCGGTGGGCGGCTGACCTTCAAGTCGGACGACGAGATGAAGGCGTTCGGGGACAACCTGCTTCGCACCCTCAACGCCGTCCGTGAGCGGGTGGGCGACATGTACCTTGTGCATGGCGGCGACATGAAGGGAATCGAGCGCATCGCAGCGTCCTGGGCCGAGCAGCACGGTATCCAGCAAGTCCGCTTCGGGCTCGACCGCAAGCTCGGCGACCGCGCCGGCTTCCGCCGCAACGAGCAGATGCTCTCGCTGAAGCCCCGCTACGTCATCGCCTTCCAGGGCAACGGTGTGACCGAGCGTCTCGTAATCGACGCTAAGAAAGCCGGCATCCGCGTCGTCGACCGGCGTGGCCTACTCGGCACGCCGCCCGCCGCGCTCAACTCTCAGAGCGACCGCAAGGTCGCCTGAGGCTTCCGTCTCGGCCGCCGGGAAGCCGGCGGCCTTTGCCTCACCATCAATTAGCGACGGTGCTGTTGCAAAACGGATGCTGCATCATGGAGTTGTCGAGCGAACCCGTTCCTCCTTCTCGCTTTGCTTTCCGGTGTCCCACTTGCATTCCGTTGTGATGGAGGAAACCCCCACAGGTCGGGCAGGTTGGCGCGCTGGGTAGAGCATTCTGAATGAACGCGGCGCCCTTCGTATCGCGAGAAAATGCATTGTCGCCAGAATCGAGGAGATCCTCCGAAGGCGTGATAAAGAAGGCAAAGCCCTCCTCGCTGCCGAGCGCCGTAGCTATGGCATCGACGCTCTTGCCTTCTTGTAAGTCAGCCAGAACACGCCGGTAGAATGCTACCAGCCGAGGCCTGCTTCGACTGCCGCTCCCAAGTTTTCGCACTGCCTCCGTGTGCCCCCGGTGCGTCAGCAGGAACTGTTCGAAGGCCTGCCGGACCCTCGTGAAAGCGAGATACTGCGGAGTGTCCCAGTCTTTCATCAATTCAACGAATGCAAGCAACGCTCCCGGTTGGAAAGTCCCGCTCTTTGCATAGAAGTAAAGAGCAGGATGCAGACCAAGTGACGATGCGTGATTAGAACATAGCCGCCATAAAACTGCCCTAGTCGCCTTTAGTGACCTTTCCGTATCCGCTCCCGTTTCATCGACAGGAAGGTCGTCCTTCACCACTCGCCGGTTGTTCGCATCTGCAGCCGAGGCCTTGTTAATTAGGTTCACTAGATCAAACACAAAAGGCAGCGTTTTCGGGCCATAGCCACTCCCGCCCAGCGGCACATCAAGCGTCTTGATAGGCGCCGATAGCGCAGGCTCAAAGAGTAGCTGGTAAGTCTCCCGGCCCATCGCGCTGATGCTACCCTGTACTGTTTCGCTGAACTTGTTCCAATACCTGTTGCCCGTTCCACCGCGCATGATAGCCCGCGCCGACAGCGCGCTTGCGGAGCTTCGCGCCTTTAGAATGCGCTGTTCAACGACATCGATCTTTGTTCCGCCCTGATTGATCCGGAAGAACGACTTTTCTGCCTTGTCGTGATCAGCGTTGCGGATCCATTGCGCTTGGATCTCTTGCCATCCGATCCGAGCTGCGCGCTCGGCGACTTCCACCCGAGCATTCTGGGGGTAGTCGATGGCCATTTTGTGATCTTGGTAGGAGCCGACCGTCGCCGAGACGAGCTCCCGCGTTCTCACCGCTGCCCTCCGCTGATCGTCGGAGATGAAATCTTGGAAATACCCGCGTGAGACTACTCCATCGCCATAGTCATCATGCACCCACGCAATCAGAGCGCTCAATCGATGCGCCCCATCGATCACAAAGACATCTTGCCCGGCCCGCCACAAGATCACCGCGGGGATGAGATCGCGGCGAAGGAAGGTTGAGATTAGGTCGGCCACCTGTTCAGGGCTCCAACTCGCAGTCTCGCGCTGGAAATCAGGTTTGCGAAGTGCCGGATACAAGAAGCCCTTTGGCTCCAATCCGGTGACGGACAGCGAGCTTATGTCTTCGCCCTCTTCCCCGCGTGCTGCCAAATCTGCGCGCTTGATCAATGCGTCGAGATTCACGGTGCTTGTCGCCAATGCATCACTCCCTGTTACCCGAGGGTATACGGAGGGATCGGAGAGGGGAAACGAAACCGGAGCTCTCGCTCTCGCACGGGCGATGCAGTCAGTGCCGAGGGTTCCTACTTATCATGGGGACGGGCGAGCGATGGAAGCGCTATCGAGCCCGGTTTCGCGAAACGCTGTTGAGCGCACGAACTGGCCCGGCGCCGCCCCGGCCCACCTGCCCCAGTCAAGGGCATGGCCTTCTTCACCGGCGTCCGCGAGCGCGCGTGTGCAACGACTCGCGGAGGCGGAAGCACCACCGACAGATCGGCGCCAGGCTCTGAACCGGTCGGTCCAGCGGGGGGGGGGCGGATGGGCTTGGATGCGGACCCCTTCTCCCGTTCGACACGCACGATCCGGGCCACGATAGTAGGAATGACCAGCGCCAGGTCCACTCCCGGCGGCAAGGTCCCCCTGTAAGAGCCCACGCCGGGTATCGACACCGATCGCGCGAGAACTGGTTTGGAGCCCTGAACGCTGTCGGCGGATGGGTTGAGCGACGTGAGGTCAGCCGGACGGGGAGGATCAACACCCCGGTTCCCCTGTCTCTGTCCGGCCGTAGGGGTCCATCCCCTCTCTTTGCTGAACGACCTAAGCCGGCCGTCCACCGGCTCCAACCCGCGATCATACGGGCCGAGTTGCCGCTTCGCGGCTGCCCGCACCACCCCTTTGATCGGGGTTCCCCTGCGCGTCTGCGCCGCTGCGGTGGAGCCGCCGTCCTGGCCGTCTTTGACGGTGTTCAGTCGAGGGGACGAACCCCCGGCGAACAGAAAAGGACCTCGAAATGCAGAACCTCGTCATCCTCGCCGGCAACGTCGGCGCCACACCCGAGACCACCACCACCCAGGGTGGCACCAAGATCACCAAGTTCAGCCTCGCGACCTCGCGCCCGAAGCGCGACAGCGAGGGCAAGGTCCAGAAGGACCGCGACGGCCGCCGGGTCGAGGACACCGAATGGCACCGGATCACCTGCTTCAACGGCGTCGGCAAGACGGTCGCCGAATATGTCGAAAAGGGCCAGAAGGTGATGGTCCGCGGCCGCATCCACTACACCCGCTGGACCGACCAGGAGAATATCGAGCGCTACGGCGTCGAGATCATCGCCGACGAGGTGACCTTCCTCTCCTACGGCAAGTCCCGCCAGCAGCAGGGCCCCGCCCAGGACGACAACCTCGGCGACGACGACATCCCCTTCTGAGGCCCGGATCGGCCCGGGAGCTTCGGCTCCCGGGCCTTTTCACGTGGCCGGCATCGCTTGGACCGTCGCGGAACGCTCGCCGCCGATCCTCAACCCTTCAGCTCCACCCAAACCGGCGCATGGTCGCTCGTCTTTTCCCAACTTCGCACATGTCGATCGACCTGGGCGTCGACGAGCCGCTCGGCCAATGGCGCACTCAGCAGCAGATGGTCGATGCGCAGGCCGGCGTTGCGAGCGTAGGCGTTCCGGAAATAGTCGAAGAAGGTGTAGATGACCTCGCCCGGATGACGCGCGCGCAGCGCGTCGGTCCAGCCCTGATCGAGCAGCCGAAAATAGGCCGCCTTGGCCTCGGGCGCGAACAGCGCATCGTCGAGCCAGCGCTCGGGCTTATAGACGTCGAGATCGGTCGGCATGACGTTGAAGTCGCCGGCGAGCATCACCGGCAGCCCGGACTCCCACAGCCCTGCGGCATGCTCGATCAGCCGATCGAACCATCGCAGCTTATAGTCGAACTTCGGCCCGGGCTTGGGGTTGCCGTTCGGCAGATAAAGCCCGCCGATGATGATGCCGTTGACCGCCGCCTCGATATAGCGGCTCTGCACATCATCCGGCTCGCCGGGCAAACCCCGCCGCGTTTCGTGGATCTCTCCGACGCGGCTTAAAATAGCCACCCCGTTCCAGCTCTTCTGGCCGTGCCAGATCGCGTCGTAACCGAGGTCGCGGATCGCCTTCTCCGGGAACTTCTCGTCGGGTGCCTTCAGCTCCTGGAGGCAGACGATGTCCGGCTGCTCCTCTTCCACCCAGCGCAGCAGCACCGGCAAGCGTCCATTGACGCCGTTCACGTTGTAGGTCGCGATCTTCACAGGTCTGGCAGCACCTGGTCGGCTCGCCCCCAGCTGGAAAGGGCCTTCGAGCTTGCGCGCTTGACCAGCTCCGCGGCGTCGCCGACGTGCCAGTGTGCCGGGCTGTCGATCGTCTCCATCTCCTTCCAGCTGATCGGGGCGGCGACCGGCGCGCCCGAGCGCGCCCGTACGCTGTACGGCATGACCGCGGTCGCGCCCCGCTGATTGCGGAGATAGTCGACGAAGATGCGGCCCTTGCGCTGCGCCTTGGGCAGCGCGGCCGTGAAATTGGCCGGATCGCTTTGAGCGACGGCTTGGGCAAGCCGGTGCGCGAAGCTCTTCACCTCCGGCCATTCGGCCTTCGGTACGAGCGGCGCGATGACATGGATGCCCTTGCCCCCAGTCACCATCGGGAACGTCTCGAGCCCAATCGACTGAAGGATGTCGCGGAAGTGGAACGCGGCCCGGCGCACCGCCTCAAAGTCGAGCCCTTCGTCCGGGTCGAGGTCGAAGACCAGCCGGTCGGCCTTTTCGACATCCCCGATCCGTGACCCCCAACCGTGGAACTCGATCGTCCCCATCTGGACGCACGTCATCAGCCCGTCGGCGGTATCGAGGTACAGATACGGCTCCTCGTGCCCGTCTTTCTCCGATATCGCGACGTGGTGCACGGTGTCGCCGAAGCTGCCGGCGTCGTGCTTCTGGAAGAAACACTTCTTGGCGCGGCCCTGAGGGCATCGCACCAGGCTGATTGGCCGCGAGCCCACCCATGGCAGCATGATCGCGGCGACTGCCGCATAATGGTCGGCGAGCTGGCCCTTGGTGATGCCGGAATCGGGATCGATGATCCGCTCGCGATTGCTGATCTTCACGGTGCTCGTGGCGGGCGCGGTAATCTCGGCGACCCGCGCCTCGGTCTCGAGCACAACGGCCTCCGGCTTCTTGTCCGCGCGCAGGCCAAGATAACTGGGATGCCGCAGCGTCCCCTCGTTGGTCATCTCGGTATAGGCAATCTCGGCGACGAGTTTGGGCTTCAGCCAGTGTGCGCCGCGGACTTCCGCGCGCGGCGCCTTCACCGTCGCCTCCGGCTGCTCGAGCGGCACCATGATCTCCATGAGGCGGAGCAGCTCGCGCGCGTCGAACCCGGTGCCGACCTTGCCGGCATAGCGCAGCTCGCTCTGATCATGGGATCCCGAGGATCAGTGACCGGAACGAGCGCGACTTGTCGGACGGCGTCCAGCCGACGATCACGAACTCCTGCCTCTTGGTGCACTTGGCCTTGAGCCAAGCGCCCGAGCGCGAGCCGATATATTTGGCGGTGGCGAGCTTGGAGATCACGCCTTCGAGGCCGGCCTCGCAGAAGCTGTTAAGCAGCTTCTCGCCATTGCCCTCGATGTGCTCGGAATAGCGGATGCGCGGATTACCTTCGGGCAGGATCGCGCGCAGCTTCTCCTTGCGCGCGGTGAGCGGCAGGCCGGTCAAATCCTCGCCGTTCAGTTCGAGCAGGTCGAACGCATAGTAGTCGATCGAGGCGGGTGCGCCCTTCAGGGCACCCTGCAGCGCCTGGAAGTTGGACCGACCATTCTCGTCCATGACGACGGCTTCGCCGTCGATCAGCGCGGAGCGGACGTCGAGCTGGGCGGCGTCCTCGACGATGCCGCCGAACTTCTCCGACCAGTCGAGCCCCGAACGCGTATAGGCGCGCGCCTCTCCGCCCCCGACCGCGACCGCGAGGCGATAGCCGTCATATTTCATCT
This sequence comes from Sphingomonas sp. Root720, assembly GCF_001428605.1. Classification (GTDB taxonomy): domain Bacteria; phylum Pseudomonadota; class Alphaproteobacteria; order Sphingomonadales; family Sphingomonadaceae; genus Rhizorhabdus. The sequence continues at coordinate 23,691 of NZ_LMID01000005.1, read as the reverse complement.
CGTGCAGCCAGCGATCGCCTGCCGGAACCGTGTCGACCAAGGTCGCCAGCTGGACCGGCCGAAACGGCGGCGGCTTGAGCGCAGGCGCGGCCCGGCGTCGGCCGCCGGACTTTGTCACGGGCCTATGGGTCTCGGGGATGGACGTGCGCGCCATCCGGGTTTCAGGTCACGTGCCTCATCATCAAGAGACTCTCACGACCGGGAAGTCGTTCCAGCTTCGTAGAGGCTTACTTCTTCAGCTTCGCGGCGGCGGCATTTAACTTGTCGCGATCGTTGCCAACCTGCTTGATCAGATCTTGTGCCTGCTCCTTGGTGATCCCGTGCTTGCGCGCGAAGTAGCTCACCTCGTAGCCTTCGCCACCGGCAACCTTGCTGCGATCGGCAGCACCTCTCTTTGTCTTGCTGTCAGCCATCTTCATCTCCTCTGCTCAACGTGAATCCATGAGCACACCGTCAGTTCCGAATGGCCTCGGCAGAGAGCTGGCGCTCGATTATGCAACCGGGATGGCCAGACTGGGTAGCCGGATCGAAGAGACAGGTTTGCTGCTGCGGGAGGGCGATACGTATCTCCTTCGCCGCGACCTGGGCGGCCGCTTCCGGTTGGATATGCGCCGTGTCGGACCGCCTGCCGCGGGCCGGCGAATGCAAGTCACCGGTGTGTTGGTCGAAGATGATCTCATCGACGTATCGGCCATCGCTCCAGAGCAGGACTGACGCGAGGTCTGTTGAGGCCACCAAGCAAGTGCTGCCGTCTCCCGGCTGACGCCGGACCGCGCTCTATTCCGCTTCGCTCCACCGAGCCCCTCGCGGGTCTCGGCCCATGCGGGTGACGATCGACTGACGGGGCGTGCACGCGGAAACTTCTTTCCGGAAACGGGCAACTTCTTTCCGCCGGAACGATCAGCGAAGCCGCCGGCACGCGCAACTCGCCCTGGATGAACAGGGGTCCCGAACAAGCGGCCTGGCACAGCAGCCAACGTCCGCGCAAGGTCGACGTCACCGGCGATCCAGCCGCGAGCATGACGCTCCCGCCGGCAGGGTTCACCCCGCTCTTGGAGGCGTAATCCTTGGTCCGGCTCGGGGCCTTGTACGATCAACCCGCAAGGGGTCCGGGCGCTTCGCTACGGCTTTCTTGCCTGCGGCAACAAAGTGATCGCGGCCCCTCCCCGGCCTGTCGGGCGCCTGTCGAGCGGGGATGAACCCCGCCGGCTTCACAGGAGCCTCGGACATGTTCAACGATATCTGGATCGCCCGCAAATCCGCTCTCAGCCTCGCCCGGACCCTTATGGTCGCCACCATGGTCATCGCCGTCGGGACCCAATACGCCGTCATCACCGCCGAAGATCACGACAGCTCGCTTACGATCGTCAACGAGTATGACCCCTTTGCGTGACGCCTCCGGGGGGCCTTCGGGCCCCCCTACCCTGCCGTCGTTGCCGAGGGGCCGTGGCGGGCATCGAACCCCCGGCCCCACCTGCTCAGGCGTCTACCTCGATTAAGTCGCCACGTGGCGTCTCGACTTGATGGTGCATCGGCCCCGGATAAGGCCGCACCAGCGCCAGCGCCTCCTCCGCGGTGCCGTCGAGCCAGGTGAGCAGATCGCACGGCTGGAGAATGACCGGCATCGCCTTGGGATGCCATGGCCGGACGATCTCGTTGGGCTCGGTCGTACCGAATGCGAACGCCTCGCCGCGCTCCGTTGGCCGCCACAGGCCCGCGAAGAAGCCGATCGGCTGGTCGGGCAGCGAGAACCACATCTGCCTCGGCAGATTGTCGTCCCCCTTCCCGCCCTCCGGGTGCGGCTCGGCGAAATGGGTGAACGGTACGATGCAGCGCCGGTCGGGCACGTTGAGCGAAGGCTTCCACATGCTCGATGACAGATTGCGGGCGTTGGTCACATATTTGTCGAGCTTGATCTCGGGATTGCGTTTGCTCGGGATCTTCGTCGGGAAGCCCCACTCCATCAACATCATCTCGAGCGGCCGGTTGCCGCCCATCGAGCGACGGATGACCGGCCCGTGCCGCGCGGTTTTCTTGCCCGTGGGGAAGATCTCACGCGCGGGCGGAAACACCGCGTCGGGAGCAAAAGGCGGATCGAACCCGCATGCGCGCATCACCGCCGCCTGCTTCGCCGAGATCCGGTAGCGGTTACACATGAGGGCGCGGCTCGGCGGCCGCAGCGCCGGCGGACGATGCTGCGGCGGGCAGCAGGTCGAGCGCCGTCCGCGTCGGCGCGAGCGTGTCGAAGCTCTCGACCAGCGCCGGATCGCGCAGCAACGCCGCCCAGTCGCGTCCATAGGTCCTCGACGCGACATAGAAGGTCGAGCCGATGCAGGCGACCATGCGGCACCGTTCCAACCGATCGAACAGCGAGTAGCCGGGGCCATGGCGCGCCACGATGTCTTCGAGCTCAACGCGGAGCAGAGTCCCGCACTTTGCGCACCGGCTGCGCACCAGGGCGTTCATCCGCAGCATCGCGCCGGCGCTGTTCATCCAGCGCGGCCACAGGGCGATGATGTCGGCTCCGGTCTCCATGGCGCAGACGATAGCTCCCGCTCTCCGCGTCCGTCCAGCGGCTTGGCCGACGGCCAGGTCTCTCGCCTGCCGCTGATGCGAGGGGCGCTTTTGGGCTCCGACGTCCTCGCCGGTTCGCTTCCCCACGCAAGCCCGCAAGCGGGCTTCTCCACTTCGTTGCGACCCTGCGGGTGCGCGGGCGCGCTATGCCCCGGCGGTCCTCTCGCCTGTCGAAAGGCCCCGATCGGCGGGGTCGAAGGCTAAGGAGACCATCATGGCCAAGCAGACGCCTCAATCCGAACGCCCGGAGGGCGGCCCCCGTAAAATCGCGCGCCTCAACGACTGGCTGCGCGAGCACATTACCAGCCCAGGAGCGAACCGGGTCGTGATGACCGCCGGCATCGCCGCCCTCATCGGCGACGTCACCCTGTTCCGCGGCTTCCACAAGCGCGCCGAGCTGATGCGGGCGGTCCGCGACTTCGACGCCTTCGACCACGGCAACGACCCGTATGGCGAGCATGACATGGGCTCGTTCGAGTTCGACGGCACGTCCTGCATGTGGAAGATCGACTATTACAACCGCGACCTCTCAGCCGGTTCGGAGGATCCGGCGGACTCGTTTCAAACCGTGCGCGTGCTGACGATCATGCGCGCGGATGAGCGGTGACACGTCGCGGCCCCGGCGCTCACCCGCCGGGGCCCTTGCTCCTGCCTGCCTAAGGACCTTCGCCAGAGCAGCTCCGGCCGCTCTCGACGTGCGCGGCAGCGCCGCAGCGGATCGTCAGCAAGGCCGGGCGAGGCTCGGACGGAGTCGCGCATCGGCAGTCTCGTGCCCCAGTCGAATGAAATCTGTCGTCGACACACGCCCATCGTGACAATCGGCCGGGACCGGCGTCAAGGATGCGCGGTTCCCCCAATTTTCACGGCCGTCCGCTTCGCTCCCTGCCGAGAAAATCGGCACCCCCGCGCCCCGCTGCGCGGCCGCTCCGCGGTCCCTGACCCCGGTCTCGCCCGATCGTCCAGCCGCCCCCGTCTTCAAACGAACAGACGGAGGTTCACATGCTTGACCAGACCACACGCACCCAAGCCTGGATCGCGGAGCTCGCGGCCATCGTCGCGGAAATCGATGCGAACGGAATGCCCGCCCCGCGCCCCACCACCGCCAAGCGCACCCGGAAGCCTAAGCCATTCTGGGAGGAGTGACCCCGAATCGGGCGGCTTCGGCCGTCCGACCGTTGGGGGGATGCGCCGTGTTTCTCGCATCGTACCCCCCTTCCCTGCTATGGAATGTCACGGAAAGGCCCGCAGCATGAGTGCCGATATGCCCCCCACGCCTCGTCCCGCGATCAGCAATGAAGAGCGTTCCCGTCGCGAGCAAGAGGTCGGCTTCGCCCGCGGAAGCGTGCACTTCAAGGGCGGCGTGCTGTCCGAAGCGGTCGAGCAGCTTAGCGCCCGTTATGTCGGAGGCGAGATCGACAGCGACGAGCTGACAGCCGCGATCTTGGTCGCCGAATCTACACGCACTACCGCGATTACAAGGTAATACGCGCAACACCAAGTGGGCCGCTCGCCCGCCGCAGGCTTGCGAGAACGGCACCGTCGAAATTGTCATCTGGAAACGGCTTCTCGCCTGTGTGGTCGGCTCGCGTGGCAGTCGCCTATTTGTCCTCGGCCTGCTCCTTCGCTTCGAGCAGGTCGAGCATGATCCCGAACACCTCGCCCTTCGGAAGCCGGTGACGGTAAGCGTACTCGTCGAATCGTTCGCGATCGCCCTCACGCAACCGCAGATTATAGTGGTCGGGGAATTGCGACGGCTGACGCGCCCGCTTTTTCACCGAAGGTCGCGCGGCCGGAGCGCCGGGCCTGTCTGAGACGAAGCCGATCGCCTCTCCGCTCGCTTTGGCCTGGTCGCGCACCTCGCGCGGCGGTGGCGCGATATAGTCGTCGTCGTCGTCGCCGAAGCTGGTGACGCCGGCAAGCCTGGGCGCTGGTTTCGTCGCCTTGTCGCTCATGCCGCGCTCCTCGCGGTCTTGAGCGCTTCAAGGACGTCATGCGTGAAGGCTGCGGCATTCGCGCGGGCCGTCTCGACTGATCCGGCGGCGGCACCCCCTAGCGTCGCCAGCGTTCCGCCTTGGGCGAACAGGCTGCGGTACACAGTTCGTTCGGCGATCGACGTCGGCAAGGTCGGGATCCCCGCCTCCTCCACGCCGTCGGCGATCTGCTGGGCCACGCGTGAGCGGATACGCGCGCTGGCCGGCGTCCGGGTATAGACTCCCGCGAAAGCGATCTCGCGACGGGCTGCGGTCGAGGCTCGACGGATGCTCTGAAAGGCGCGCGCGGCCTGATCGCTATCCAGCACCGAGCCCTGCATCGGAACTAGCGCGAGATTGGTCATCAACAATGCATTCGTGACCCGAGCTGACGCCCTGCCCTCCAGATCGACGATGACGAAGCGCGCCCGCTTCTGCGCGGCGTCGATTGTGTCGATGATCGCGTCCTCGTCGACCTCTTGTACGACCTCAATTCCATCGGGTTTGCCGGGCAGGCGCGCCCATTTCGCTAGCGGAAAGTTGGGATCGGCATCGATGATGACGACGGACGCTCCCCCTTCCGCGAGCTCCAGCGCCAGCAGCAGGCCGGCGGTCGTCTTTCCGACGCCCCCCTTTGGGGATAGCAGCGTGATGACCGGCATCGTTTCCTCTTCATTGAAGCCTGTATTACCGGTACTTCATCGAAGCGACGTGCTTCCGGTATTACAGGCATTGCGCTATCATACTGCGACTACCGTTAATAGCGATAATCCCGGTAGTCTCTGTCTTATCCCCAGCCTTGAGCGGCAGCCGTCGCTGCACGCGTTGCGGGTAACACGCGTAATACCGCTAATCTGCCGTGGCTGCGCGTGGGAGGCCACTCCCCTTTGATCCCACCAAGCCTCAAAGTTTCGCGGCCGGCTACGCGTCGCCAAGTTCGCTTACACTCATCCTCCATGCTGATGCCCCATCCACCGGCCACCTTATATTCTCTGTAAGCGGTGTAATGCCGAGAACATCGCGATTATCCGTAATACCACGACTGCCTGCACTCTCGGTAATGCCGGTAGGGCCCGTATCATCAACGTGCGGTGGGGCGAGCATCCAGCAACGTGATTACGGGTAATCCCGGTAATCACGGATTACCTGTAATGCCGGTGTTCGTGGTGTTCGTGGCGCTAACGCGATGCGGACCAGTCGCCGGTAATACCGCTACCACCCGTGCTCTCCTTAGTGCGAGCAATACCGATAATCGACTTTCGATCCCGAGAGCGCCCCCTGCCCGCCCTCGCCCGCTCCGGCCTTCATGTCGGGTCATTGGGCCACTGTGACGGCCTGGAATGCAGCTGACCGGCCCGTTGAACAGAGCCGAGCCCTTTCATCGAACGAACCCTACCTGCGGGTGCGCGAAGTAATACAAGTAATTCCGATACTGCCCTTACTGCGTTGCGTCGAGGGGAGGGGCTGATACCGGTATTACACCGATTATGCGTATGCGATCTCGCGCCGGGCCGACACTTGGTTCGGCTCAGTCCAACCATGCCGAAACCCGACGGCAGGGGAGGGGGCCCAAACCGCGAGTCCGTCTCTCGACGGTCCCCAGGGCCTTTCAGAATGTCGCAACCGGCTTGACGCAGGCGAAGGGGGGGGAACATAAGAGGAACGCTTCCGAGTCTTACCCGCATGACGATTCACCTCTCCGCCTTACCATCCTCGATCGCAAACCTGCGCGCCTACGCGACAGCTCCCGGCGATCACCGAATCATGTCGTTTGGCGCTGACGCTCTCGACTCGAGACTCAGCGGTGGTGGCCTGCGAGCCGGAGCCCTGCATGAGGCGTCCGCCAGCAGCTGCAGCGTAGTCGATGATGCGGCGGCCACGCTGTTCCTCGCCGGAATCGCCGCCCAGGAAGTCCGCCACCTCGGCGCCCCGGTTCTGTGGGCAAGCACACGCCAGGATCTCTATGCGCCCGGCCTCGCCCAAGCGGGGTTGGCGTCTGCTGACGTCATCTACGCCCACGCGCGAGATGATGCAGCGCTGCTCGCGGTCGTAGAAGACGCGGTCCGCGACGGCACGCCATCTGCGGTCGTCGGCGATGTCAGCAAAATGTCGATGGTTGCCACCCGGCGGCTGCAGTTGGTTGCCGCCGATGCCGACGTGCCGGTCCTCCTCCTTCGCCGCCGCCGGCGACGGGGGGACGATCCGCTCTCTGAGCCGTCCGCGGCCTGGACGCGGTGGAGGATCGCCAGCGCGCCATCCGAACGCCTCGGTGTGGCAGGGCTGGGAAGGGCGCGATGGTCGGTCGAGCTCGTCCGCCAGCGTGGTGGGGAGGGCTTCTCCCTGATCGTGGAGGGATGCGATGAGACGGGTCGTCTCGCTGTTCCTGCCGCACTTGGCCATCGAACGGCTGAGACGGCTGGAACGCGCCGCACCGCAGCCGGCTGAGGCGCTGCCGCTCCAGCTTCCCGTCGATGACGAACCCGGTGCCTGCTCGGTCCCGCGCCGGGGCGGCTGGCGGCCGGGCGCACGGTGGGCGAGGGCAGGGGAGATGCCCCGCGGCGAGATCGCCGCGCAGATCGCGACGATGCCGGCCCATGCCCGCCCGCCTATGCGCGAGCTTGGTCGCCGCTCCGAGCGGGCCGAGCACCCGTTTCGCATGCGCGCCGATGCAAGCGTGCCTTCTGCCCGGAGCGATCTACCTTCGCCTTCGCCCGCTGCGATGGATACCGCACCGATCGCGCTGATCGGCAAGGTCGGCCGGCGCGAAGAAGTGGTGTCGGCGTGCGCCGCCGCGACCGCGCTCGGCATCACCATCGGCATGGCGGCCACCCACGCCCGCGCGCTCGTCTCCGATCTGGATTTCCGCCCGGCGGATCCCGATGCCGATGCAGCGCTCCTCGAGCGACTGGCCCGCTTCGGCGTTCGGCGCTGGTCGCCGATTGTCGCGGCGACGCCGCCCGACGGCCTGTGGCTCGACCTTACCGGCTGCGCGCATCTCCACGGCGGCGAGGAACGGTTCTGCCGCCGCCTGCAGGCATTTTGCCGCCGGGCCGGTTTCACTGCGCGCGTGGCAACGGCCGACACGCCCGGGTGCGCGCATGCGCTCGCGCGCTTCGGCCCGGCCGACCTCACGATTGTACCACCAGGCGCGACCGCGCACGCGCTGGCCCCGCTGCCGGTGGCAGCGTTACGGCTCCAGCCCGCGGCGCTCCTCGCCGCCCGCAGGTTCGGCCTCGACCGCATCGCCGACCTGTTGCCGGTCGCGCGCGGTCCGCTCGCGCGACGGCTTGGCCTGCCAGCGATTACCCGTCTCGATCAGGCGCTCGGCGGCGCTGCAGAGCCGATTATCGGTATTGAGGACATCGATGCGCCCAGCGTCGAGCGCCGTCTGCTGGAGCCGATCGGCACGGCCGGCGCTATCGCGCAGGTCATGCAGGATATGCTGGACGATCTCTCGACCGTCCTCCAGGCCAGGGGGCTCGGCGTCCGCACGCTGCGCCTGGTTGGCTTGCGTGTCGACGGCACCGAGCAGACGGTCGGCGTAGGCACGTCGCGGCCGACCCGCGAGGTGCCGCACCTCCTGCGGCTATTGAAGCTTCGGATCGAACGGATCGATCCCGGCTTGGGCCTCGAGCAGTTCCGCTTGGTGGCGCCCCATACCGAGCATCTGGATGCCACGGCGCTGGGCGCCGTGCTGGCAGGCGAGGTGCTCGCGCGCGACCCCGCCCGCCTGGTCGATATCGTGGCCGGCCGGATCGGCTCTCACGCGGTCTACCGGATCGCGGCGGTCCCGAGCCACGTGCCGGAGCGGGCGGCGATACGAGCCGATCCTGGTGCTCCGCCCGGTGATTGGCCGGCTTGGCGCCGGCCAATCCGGCTCTTCGATCGTCCCGAGCCGCTATTCGGAGTTATCGCGCTTCTGCCAGACCAGCCGCCCCGCCGCTTCGAATGGCGCGGACGCCCGCACCGAATCGTCGCGGGCGATGGACCCGAACGGATCCACGGCGAATGGTGGCGGCGAGACGCTGAGATGTGGGGTGTTCGCGACTATTTCCAGGTCGAGGACGAGGACGGTGGTCGCTACTGGGTGTTCCGGCGCGGCAAAGGCGTGGAAGGCGAAACCGGCGACCTGAGCTGGTGGCTCCACGGCGTGTTCGCATGACGGCGACCGGCTATGTCGAGCTGCAGCTGCTCACGCATTTCTCACTCCTGCGCGGCGCCTCCAGCCCGGAGGAGCTGTTCGCGGCTGGGGCGCTGCTCGGGTACCCCGCGCTTGGCGTCGCCGACCTTGGCACCGTCGCCGGGATCGTGCGCGCCTGGGAGGCGCAAAAGGCAACCGGCGTCCGCTCGATCGCCGGCGCGCGGGTCGATCTGAGCTGCGGCCGCAAACTCCTGCTCTACCCGGCAGACCGCCCCGCCTGGTCGCGGCTCTCCCGGCTGCTGACCGTCGGCAAGCGCCGGGCAGGGAAGGGGGGCTGCCTGCTTCACTGGCACGATCTCGAACCCTGGTCCGGGGGCATCGTCGCCATCTTACTTCCCGACGAAGCGGATGCGGCGAACGCCGCTGCGCTTCGCGATCTGAAAATCATCTACGGCCGGCGGGGCTATATGGCGATGTCGCAGCGCCGCCGTCCGGACGATGCGGTTCGTATCGACGCGCTCGCCCGCCAAGCCGGCAGCGCCGGCGTGCGTGCCGTCGTGACCGGCGACGTTCTCTATCACGCGTCCGAGGCGCGCCTCTTGCAGGACGTGGTGACGGCGGTTCGGGAAAAATGCACCGTCGAGGAGCTCGGCTACCGCCGCGAGGTCAATGCCGATCGTGCGCTGAAGGCCCCGGCCGAGATGGTCCGCCGGTTCGCGGCCTATCCCGATGCGCTTCGCGCCAGCGTGGATATCGCCGAGACGTGCCGTTTCGATCTGGGCGAATTGACCTACACCTATCCGCGCGAGTTCGCCGAGCGCACGTTCCGCCAGCTCGAGGGCTTCGGCAGCTACGGCTTTCCGGAGAGCCACGCCGCATCTTTCGCCAAGATCGCTTACGCCTCCAGCTGGATGAAATACCATCATCCCGACGTGTTTTGCGCGGCGTTGATGAACGCGCAGCCGATGGGCTTCTACGCCCCGGCTCAAATCGTGCGCGATGCGCGCGAGCACGGCGTCGATGTCCGCCCGCCCTGTATCAATGCGAGCCGATGGGACTGCACCCTGGAGCGGGGAAGGGGCCGCATCCATGCCGTCCGGCTCGGCCTCCGTCAGGTGCGGGGTCTGTCCAACGCCCATGGCGCCGCGATCGTGGCGGCGCGCGGAACCGTGCGCTTCGGCTCCGTCGAGGAGGTCTGGCGGCGATCGGGCGTACAGCGCTCGGCGATCGAGAAGCTCGCCGATGCCGACGCGTTCCACAGTTTCGGCGCCGATCGCCGGCAGGGTCTTTGGAAGGTGAAGGGGCTCGGCGAAACACCGTTGCCGCTGTTCGTGGCCGCCGACCAGGCAAGCGAGGCGTTCAGCCCGGAAGGTGTCGAACCATTGGTCACGCTCAGGCCGTTGACCGACGGGCGGGAGGTAGTCGAGGACTATCGCACGCTCCAGCTGTCGTTGCGTGCCCATCCGCTCGCCTTCCTCCGCGACGAACTCAGCCGGCGAGGAATCACGGGCTGCGCGGATCTTACCAACCTGCGGGATGGCCGCCATGTCGAGGTCGCCGGGATCATCCTCGTTCGCCAGAAGCCCGGTAGTGCCAAGGGCGTCCTCTTCATCACTATCGAGGACGAGACGGGGGTTGCGAACGGCATTCTGTGGCCCGACCGGTTTGAGGCACAACGGCGCACCGTCATGTCCGCGTCGATGATCGGCATGAAAGGCCGGGTGCAGAAAGAGGGTGAAGTCATCCACGTCATCTGCGACCGGATCATCGATCATGGCGACCTGCTGGCGCAGCTCGGGGGCATGTCGTTCCCGCACCAGACCGGTCGCGGCGACGGTGCTCGCCATGCCGGAAGCCCCGACCGCGGCGACAAAGGATGGAGCACGTCTCCCCGCAACTGTTATTGGCCGCCGCACGCCGACGGCATGGACCCCGAGAACGTCGTTCGGGTCCAGTCGCGTGACTTTCGCTGACCGTGGAGCCGCTTGCGCGTCACCAGCGCGTCGTCATCGCATTGTCGGTTCACATCCTCCGCGCCGGCGTCGTCCGCTCGGTTCGGGCCGGATCGACGGCATAGAGGTGCGGCTCGCCCTGCGCTGCCTGCTGCACCACTGCCCAGAGCGATGGCCGCTCGAGCAATATTGGGACGCGGCCGCGCAGGAGAATGAGATTGGACGTTCGCAAGGAGTCACCGCGGCGTTCAACGGCATTGTTCGCCAGCTGAGACGGGCAGGGCGGTACGAGGAAATATCGCCGCTCTGAATCGCCGCAGTCATACGTCGCCCGTTGGTTCAAGCGGCCTGCAACGATTCGAGATGTCGAGCGACGGCGGCTCCGCCATGCTGGCCGATGGCGGACGCGATTGCCTTGGCGTCGCTCTTGTCCATGGCTCCGATCTTGATCCGTTCAAGCGCCGCGAGGAGGGTGGGGCGACCCGCATCACGTGCCGCCAATTCCGCCGCCTTCAACTGTTCATCCACGGACGCGAGTTCCGCGATGAGGGCGGCTCGACGTGCGGCGATCGCTTCGAGATCTTCGGGCTTTGAGGCAGCGCGTGGCATCTTCCTACTCCGGACTGGGGGCCTTTAGCACTTGGGTAGCATGAGACTTGGCCCTTCGAAACACCATCCGGGTCCCTCCATAGAAGCAGGGAATGATCGTCCGGCTGCGCGGAACGGCAGCATCACGCCCCACTCCGCGTCGTTGAGTTGAAGGGGTTTGTAAGGGAGGGCTCTTTGGGGTAGTAGGTATAGGGACTAGGGATGGCAGGATATGGCAACCGGCACCAATGTAATACATTGGCTTAGATGGCGCCGCTGCACGGGGCTGATGAGATGATGGTGAGCCTGCGTTTGAGAGATGAGCTGGTCGCGGAGATCGACCGTGTCGCCACCGCGCAAGGACAATCCCGTAGCGCCTGGATCGCCTTGGCTCTTGCCCGCGCGGCGCTAGGGCCCGAAAATGACAACCTGCCGGTGCCCGCTGAACAGGGCAGGGGACATCCTGAGGATCAGGTCCGAGTCACTGTCAGGCTCAACCGCAGCGAGATCGAAGCGATCGACGCGGTTGGTTCGCCGATGGGGCTGACCCGCAATGAGTGGATCAAGCGAGCGGTCCGGTGGCAACTCTGGGACAAGGCGGCGCGTCTGCGCCTTGCACCTGCGACCCAAGGTGAGATCGGCAAACTGCGCAAGCAGGTTCTGGCGATCGGCCGGAACATCAACCAGGCGGTCCATGCCATGAACGCGGCAATCCAGCCGGAGAGCACCCTCGACTTGGCCCGTATCGCCGAGCCTTTCCTGGAGACGTGCGGCGAGCTCAAGGCACAGCTGTTCGCGACCAGACGATCGCTATCGTCCTACGTTGGGGGCGAGGTAGGATACTGGACCGGTGCCCATGATGAGGGGACCCGGTGAGCTTTCGCCTCTCCTCCGGTACGCTCGACACCATGGCTGGCGTCTTCGCGCCATCCAAGAAGTACCGTCTCGGAACAGGTGGCGGAAAGGGCAAAGCTGCCAAGGCTGGCGGCACCATGTTAGGTTTGGCGGCAGCATCCCTGCTGTCGAAACCTGGCACGGGATCCGTTGATTATCGACCGCCGCTGCAAACTAAACGTGCGTTTGGAGGGAGCTCGCAAACGGCTGCCAGTCGCCGCGCCATCTCGACGATGGAGCGGACCGCCCGTCGCGCGCCGGAGGTGGTGGTCCGCATTACCGGCCGCCAACATGGTGGGGGCCACGTCCTCGCGAACTTTTCCTACATCAGTCGTCTGGGTCACGGTGCAGACAAAGAGCTGGCGCTTTACACCAGCGACGGTGATGTCATCCGCGACGGCCGAGATATGCAGATCCTCTCCCAGGACTGGCACGAATGGGAGATGGGTGACGACGCACGCCGAAAGGGGGCGACGTCGCTTTCGATGATCCTGTCGATGCCGACCGGCACCGACCCCGAGCGGTTGAGAGAGGCCGCCCTCGATTTCGCGCGCGAGGAGTTCGCCAACCGGTCTTGGGTTGCTTCGCTCCACGTCGATCGCGATCACCCCCATGTTCATTTGACGGTAGCGCGGCGCGACCACGACGGACGGCGCTTCCATCCGAACCGCGATGACCTTTTCCGCTACCGCCAGCGGTTCGCGACGAAGTTACGCGACCGCGGCATCGAGGCGAATGCGACGCCGGCCAAAGCGCGCGGTATCGACCCGAAGCATGAGCCGATCGCCGCCCACAAGGTCCGCGAGAAGGGAGGGGTTCCTCGCATCGACAAGACTCGCGCCGATCGCGCAGCGCGGTACGGTGAGGCAGGACTCCCGGATCCCGTCGAGAAGATCTTGGCGCGCCAGCACGCGACCGTTCGGGACGCCTATGAGCGCTCGATCGCCGAGCTGTCGGCGTCACCCTCACTGGTCGACCAGGCCATCGTCAACAGTCTTGAACGGTTCGTGACCTCAATGCCGGCGCCAGAGCCTAACTCGGTCCGGGCGGCGCGGACGACGCGCGAAACGCGAGACGGCGCCGACCGGGGATCTGCGCCAGAGCATGGCGCCCGCAACGCTCCTAAGGAACCTGATCCACTCGGTGCCGCACTCGCCCGATCCAGGGCAATGCGTGAACAGCTCGATGCCAAACGAGTTGCACCAGAGGCGCCCGGGCGCTCCCAGCCCGAAGGGGAGGGGGATCGTCCGGCGGGCATGTCGGATCGCCTCCGCTCGCTGATGGACGAGGCCGCCAAGCAATCCTCCGAGGCGGGGCCGAACAAGGCTGACGACATCCTCCGCAAGACGCAGGAACGCGATCGCGCCCAGCGCGACCGAGACCGCCCACCGGACAAAGGCGGTCCACGTCGATGAGCACGGATGTGACGGCGACCACGCTGGCGGCGGTCCTTGATGCGCTGACCCTCATCCAGGGGCGGCTCGATACGGTGGCGAGGGGCAACGCTCGCATCGAGGCGGCGCAGAAGGACATCCTGAGCCGGCTCGACACGATCGACGCCGGCCAGGCTGCGGTGACGGACTTGGTCCCGGTGCTGGAGACAATCCTGGCGCGCTCGATCGAGGATCGCGAGCTGACTCGAGCCCAGTTCACGACAGTCGCGGAGATCGCCGCGTTCGCCCATGCTGCTGCGAGTGGGAATTCGGCGCCACTTCCGATCGACGTCGCCGACGACGCACTACTCGAGCGCTTCGCACTCGCTCAGCCGGCCGACAGGACGTCGGAAGACCGCGCCCTGGTCGAATGGCAAAAGGCAGCCCGAAACGTCGGCTCGGCCGAGCTCCTCGCTCTCTTGGCAAGGCAGTACCATCCATCTCCGACCGACAGACCGGAAACGCGCGTGCTGCGTTACAGGCTCGCCGCAATAACTCGCTCTGAGATCGAGGGAAGGGGCCTAACCCCGCTGGCGCCGCCCGCATCGACGATAGCTGTGGACCGCTCGGTGTCGGCGCGGAACGCGCGATCGGACGAGCTTGCTCGCTTGTGGCGAGCGGGGGAGAGCGCTGCACTGTTTGCCGAGCCCGAACTCGCCGGCTTGCTCGACATCTTCGCACAGGCCGAACGCAGCGGGGGAGGGGATGAGGATCGGCTGTCCGCCGACCTCGCGGACCTCCACCGCGCCTTGGGTGAACGCCTCGCAGCGGGGGAGCGCCCCTCGATTGCCGATGCCCGTACAAGGGACACGGACGAGCCGACGGCCGAGATCCAGCCTGATCGGCAACGCTAGGGCGGCCTCATGCCGCGAGCTCGTGCGAGAAGAAGGTCTATCCTCCCCTCCGAACGGGCCGCGTAGGTGCGCTCCGAGTCCGTCATTGCATGAATCTTTAATGAGAAGTTGAACAGGCGGAGTGTACGATCTATCTCTCGGAGCGAGGGAAAGACGATGACTGCGCTGACGGATCTCACAAAGCACCTGCGCCCAGGACAGGTTTACCGCCGAAAGGATCTGGCGCGATGGTCCACGTCCGTCGATCGACACCTCAAGCAGCTGCTTGCCGAAGGGCGCCTCGAGAAGGTCGCTGGCGGGCTCTACATGGCTCCGCGCAAGACTCGCTTCGGTAGCGCTCCCGCGACGCCCGAGAAGCTGGTGAAGAGCTTCCTCGGCGATGATCGTTTCCTGATGGTCTCGCCGAGTGCCTTTAATGGCCTGGGCGTGGGAACGACACAGCTCCACAACGAGCCAGTGGTCTACAACCGCAAGCGCCACGGCCGTTACAAGCTCGATGGGCGAACCTACGATTTCCGGATGCGCTCGAGTGTGCCGGCCCAGCTCTCGCAGGAAGTCCTCCTGGTCGACCTCCTCCACAATCTGGACCGGTTGCCCGAGGACAAGGCGGACGTGCTGCCGCGCGCGCTCCAGCGTGCGCAGGCGATGGATAAGACGCGTCTTGCGCGCGCGGTCCGGGACTTCGGATCCGCGCGCGCCGAACGCCTCCTGGCGCCAGTGCTCCATGCCGTACCCGTCTGAGAGCGACACGGCGTGCTTCTTCATGAAAGTTCGGATTTCCGCGACCTGATCGCGGTCACCTCCCGCGATCTGGCGATCGACCCCGGCCTGGTCGAAAAGGATTATTGGATCATGCACGGCCTCTGGGGCCTGCAGCAGCTCGGCTTTCGATTCGAGCTCAAGGGCGGGACCTCTCTGTCCAAAGGCTACCAGCTGATCCATCGCTTCTCAGAAGATATCGACATCCTCATCCATCCGGAGGCCGATCTCCCTCGCGGGCCTAACCAGAACAAGCCGACGCATGTCGAGGCGCGCCGCGGCTTTTATGACGGGCTCCCGGCACGCTTAGCTATCCCGGGCTTCGACAGTGCTTCGCGAGACCACGCCTTCGACGACGCGCGAATGCGCAGCGCAGGCATCCGCCTGCACTATCCCGCGCTCAACCCGCTCCCCGAAGGTGTAAAGACCGGAATCCTCCTGGAAGCGGGTTTCGATCAGGTCGCGCCCAACCGGCCGTGCCTGATTTCCTCCTGGGCCTACGACCGGGCGGTGCAGGACGGGGCCTCGGAGTTCACCGATAACCGGGCTCGCGACGTCCATTGCTATGAGCCCGGCTTCACGCTGGTCGAGAAGCTCCAGACGATCTCGACGAAATTTCGCCGCCAGCAGGAGACGGGCACGCTGCCCCAGAACTTTCTGCGCCACTATTACGACCTCTACTGCCTCCTCGACGACGCGAGCGTGCAGGCGTTCGTGGGCACGGAAGCGTATCTGGCTCACAAGGCGGCGCGCTTTCCGCAACCCGACGATCCCGACATTTCGCGTAACCCGGCATTTCGGCTTGACCATGCCGACACGCGTGCGGCCTTCGGGCGCTCCTATCGGCAGACCGCTGCACTTTACTATCGCGAGCAACCGCCGTTCGACGACCTGCTGGCGCGGATCGCCGCGCATGCGGGCCAGCTGTAGAGGCTGAAGCACAGATGGAGGACGCCACTGGCCGGAACCCGGCGTTTCGCTTGGCTGACCACCTCGCTCGGACGCGGCTCATCTACCCATCGCCGCTTATCAGTGCGCCCAGAGTCATGGTGATCGACGTACCAGAAGGAAACCGAGGGGAGGCGCTGCCACTGGGCCGCTACTATCCGATCATCATCGAAACTGACGCAGAACAAGCGGAACTCGATCGGTTCATCAACGAGCCTCGTGGCCGTCCTGAAATCCCCGATCTCCTCGATCACCGCCCCTCCCAATTGCAGACCGACCATGTGCTGATATCGCGCTACGATGCACCGGCCGACGGTTGGCCATGGCTCTGCGTCGTGCACTGGCCAGAGGTCTTCGCCCAAGCTGCCGATGGCCATGGGATCGCCATGGCTCGTGGCCGCTACACGATGGAGCTGTTTGCTCGCTCCGAGGGGGTCGATGCCCATTGCGTAGCCCTGCTCGACGGCCTGCGTTCGCAGTACGAGATCAGCGTGCGTATGGTCTCTGCTGACCAACTGGCCGCACCCGGAAATGCCTGAGATGGTGACGTTCGCGCTCGACCGCCGCGGAGAGGGGCTCACAGATGGATTTGCAGGCTAAGGATTGGCTTCCACCTGTGATCGGGCTTGCTGGAGGCCTCGTGGCGGGTTTGATCGCCGCAATGTCGGCCGTGATCGGCAAGGAAAACAAAATCAGCGAGTTCCGGCAGGCCTGGATCGATGCACAGCGCGAAGACCTCGCCACGATCACGGCCGAAGCGATTGCCTATGCCAGCGAGACCGATCCTTCGAAGAAGGTTGGGCGTCTTGCCTCATTTGATGGCGCGCACTCTCGTGTCGAGCTCCGAGAAAACCCCGAAAAGGAAGAGTGGACGACCGTTCGGGGCAACCTCGAGACGCTTCGCGAGGGCATGCTCAAGCCCGCACCCGACATTGTCGGTCTTCGGTTCCTTTGCACGACGATCCTCGTGGAGGCTCGGTCGCCGCTGAAAGCGAACTGGACGATCGTGAAGAAGGGTGAACCCTGGTTTCGCCGCTTCAAACGAGCGATCATTGTCGCGATCGTCGCCGCCGTGACGATCGGTGTGACCGTGGCGCTCTGGGTGGGCCCAACGGCACCGCATGCGCGACCCGCAACATCCGCCGATAGACCCGGAATGGTGGCACCGCTCGTCACGGGCAAAGCCACCTTGGTGCACGCGGCGGAGCCGGGTAGGACCGCACCATGACATCGCTACGGCCCAATCTCGTCAAACGTATCGACCGGCTTCCGAAGCCGACGTCCGTGGCGGGGGCCATGCAGCCGCTTTTCGAAGCGATCAGCAACGCCATCCATTCGACCCAAACCAAGTACGGCCAGGCGGTAACTACCGAAGGCCGCATCGTTGTGACGGTGAACACCAACCGGAAGAAGGAGAAATTCTGGGCAACCGTCGAGGACAACGGGCTCGGCTTGGACGAGAAGAACTGGGAATCATTCACCACCACTGATACCGACAACAAGCTCAGCATCGGTGGTAAGGGGGTGGGACGCTTGCTCTGGCTTGATTGCTTCACCTCGACGCGCATCGAGACAGTTTCCCGCAGCGAGACGGGGCTGACCCGCAGATCATTCACGTTTCGGTTGGCAAACGATGATCAGATTGCGGACTACAGCGAAGTTGCGGCTCCGGTCGAGCGGGGTACGTCTTTCCACGTGCGCTTCGACGGATTACGGGACAATGGCTACCTGACGCGTTTCCCAGGGCGCGACAGCTTCGTCTTCCAGCATCTCACTTCGCACTTTTTGCCAACTTTCATCGGCGGGCGCTGTCCCTTGATTGCAGTGCACGTGGGGGACGAAACCAGAAACTATCCTTCGGACATCGACAAGATCGTTCACCGCAAGGAGACTGGAATCCTCCTGGAAACAGCGGAATATGGCGCGCTGACACTTACGCTAATGGAGTGCGATAAGGTCGCTAGCGCCGACCTGAAAGGCTCGCACTTTGTTCACTTCATTGCGCATGATCGCACGGTGGAATCACAGTGCATCGACGGCAAGCTCGGGCTTAAATACTTCGGTGAGAACGCCGATCGCGTTTTCCACGCAGTTTTAACTGGCGAGTTCCTCGACAAAAACGTTAATCAGGAGCGGACTGCGTTTATGTTCGAGGACGTCGTTCTCGACCGGATCATCAACGACGTTTGCTCCGAGCAAATCGAGCGGTTCCTGGCCGAGCCGCTTGCGAAACTCAGTACCGAGCAACGGGCCATCATCGATCAGATCACCCAGTCCTATCCGTCGGTCGCCTTTGGGGACACCGATGAATTGCAGGGGAAGATTCCGTCGGGCGAGCTCAGCGACGACGCGATCTATGGCCATCTGTCGCGCGAGCGGTTCCGCCGCGATCAGCGGCAGGCCGAGAAGATCAAGTCCGTGCTATCACGCCTCAAGGACGGGACCGGCACCGCAGCCTCCTTCGCCGACGCGGTCAGCGAGGCGGGTAGAGCGATCGAGGATACCGAACAGCGGAGCCTGACTGAATACATCCTTCGACGGAAGGTCGTCCTCGATTTCATCGAGATCCTGCTCCAAAAGGTCCGCGACGAGGCCCGGGACAGCTCCTACCAGCGCGAGGACATCCTGCACTCCTTCATCTGCCCGCTGCGTGTGACCACGCTCGCTGGCGGCTCCGCCAAGGTTGAGCCGGCGAGCTCGCATGATCTCTGGATCATCGACGAGCGGCTGACGTTCGCGCAATACTTCAGCTCGGACGTCGGTTTCAGCGCCCTGTCGGCGGCGACGGCCAACGCCGAACGCCCCGATGTCCTAATCTTCGACTACGTCCACGGGCTGCGGCAAGTCGAAGACTCCTCCAAGGTCCTCCTCATCGAGTTCAAGCGGCCAGGACGGACGAGCTACAACGACGACGAAAATCCGCAGCTGCAGGTCGAGCGCTACGTTCGTCAGCTGTTGTCGGGCGCTATGACCGACGTGAAAGGACGGCCGATCAAGCTGGATGAGCGCACTGTCTTTCACTGCTTCATCGTCGCTGATATTGTCGGCAAGCTCGATGAATGGACCTATTCCTGGCAGCGAACCGCCGATGGCCGAGGGCGGGTGTACCAGCCGAGAGACGGGTTTCGCGGGTCAATCGAGCTCATGGGGTGGGATGCTCTCCTCGACGACGCGCGCGGACGCAACCAGGCCTTCTTCGATCGGGCGGGGATCAGCGGTAAGAGCTACTTCAGTCCCGAGTGACGGACAACGCAGAGGTGGAACCGGAAGCTCATCGGCGCTATATAGACGCTCTGGGAGACGCCGATGCAGCTCAATACCACTCAGTCGATCAGCCTTGGCCGACGTGTGCACAGTACCTTTGGTAGCTGGCAGCGGGCGAGGGAGCTTTCTGTCCGCACCGCCGATGGCGTTTACAAGCTCGATGAGAGCGCGGTGACGAAGGTCGCTGAGGAGCGCAAGGCCGGCGAGTAGCCTATGACGTTTGGCTACGCGCTTCTGGGGGCGCTCGTTCTGCTGCTGCCCGGCTTCGCAGGATATTACGGCGTGCGGATCGGCGAGGCCAACGACCTCGTGTCGCCCCGGCCCGATCACCCCAACTCCAATCAGACGATCTTCCTCGTCGTAGCGCTGGCGCTCAGCGCCCATGTCGCAGGCGCGATCTTATTCGCAGCCAACGAGCAGATCGCAGGCGCGCACCCTTGGTTCAACATCGGCTTCGATCCCAATCCCTATAAAATGCTGTTGCTGGGCCACGTGCCCGGACGGCTCTCGTCGACGGCGTTCGCGGCCGAGCTCCTCTACTTCTTCCTCCTGACGATCGCGACCGGTTGGGTAGGGGAGCGAACCGCCAAGCTGAACCCGATCACCACCAAAGCTCAGCCGCTCCGCTTCGGCTGGCTTCTGCCGATCGCCCGCCAGGTTGAGCAGGGCAGTCACATTGTCATCGGTTACGTGATGACCACCACAGACAATGATGGCTCATGGCTCGCCTATGAGGGAATGGTGCGTAGGCTCGCGCTCGACGATGACGACGGAATCCAGATTGTGGATCGGCGTGCAAAAGGAACCCCGTAGCGGGGTGATCGGCGTCCAAGAGGGACCCCTCATTTCGATGGTTTAGGTAGCGGCCTGGTTTTCCAGGTGGCGAGATCGGGATGTTGGTGGTGGAGACAGTTGTTCGGATTCGGCGCGAGCACGCCAATGGGAAGCCGATCAAGGCGATTGCGCGGGATTTGCGGTTGTCGCGCAAGGTGGTGCGCAAGGCGATCCGAGCTCCCGAGGGCGCGTTTGACTATCATCGCTCGGTTCAGCCGCTGCCTCGGATCGGGCCATTTCGAGATCGGCTCGACATCCTACTGACGGAGAACGAAGCGCGGCATCGGCGTGATCGGCTGCGGATGACGCGGATCCATGACCTACTGCTGCGCGAAGGTTTTGAGGGCTCTTATGATGCCGTCCGGCGCTATGCCCGGCGCTGGGCAGACGCGCGGCGTAAGGATCCAGGCGACGGCGTGGCGGCGTTCATCCCGCTGCTGTTCAAGCCCGGCGAGGCGTACCAGTTCGACTGGAGCCACGAGGACGTCGAGATCGCGGGCAAGCCGATGCGCGTGAAGGTGGCGCAGATGCGGCTGTGCGCGTCGCGCGCGGTCTACGTCCGGGCCTATCCGCGTGAGACGCAGGAGATGGTGTTCGATGCGCATGCGCGCGGCTTCGCCTTCTTCGGCGGGGTGCCGCTGCGCGGCATCTACGATAATATGAAGACCGCAGTGACGGCCGTGTTCGTCGGCAAGGAACGGGTCTTCAACCGGCGGTTCCTGGTTATGGCCGATCATTACATGGTCGAGCCGACCGCCTGTTCACCGGCAGCAGGCTGGGAGAAGGGCCAAGTCGAACATCAGGTTCAGACGATACGCGGTCGCTTCTTTCAACCCCGGCTGCGGTTCGCCAGCCTCGAGGAGTTGAACGGTTGGCTGGAGGCCGAGTGCCGGCGCTGGGCGGCGACGCACGCGCATCCCGAACAGAAGGATATGACCGTCGCCGAAGCCCTGGCGTTGGAGCGGCCTGCGCTGCAACCGATGCTGGCGCCGTTCGACGGCTTCCACGAGACCCAGCATGCGGTGACCGGAACCTGCCTGATCAGCTTCGACCGCAACCGCTACTCTGTGGCGGCCAGGGCCGTGCGTCGCGCAGTGCAGGTCCGCGCCTACGCCGACCGGATTATCGTCCGTCTGGGTGGCGAGGTTGTCGCCGAGCATCCTCGCTGCTTCGGGCGCGACCGGACGATCTACGATCCCTGGCACTATCTACCGGTGCTGGTGAACAAGCCCGGCGCGCTCAGGAACGGTGCGCCATTCCATGGCTGGGATCTGCCGCCGGCGCTTGCCCGGCTACGGCGCAAGCTTGGCAGCGGAGATGAAGCCGACCGCCGCTTCGTCCGCGTGCTGGCGGCCGTATCGAGCGATGGGCTGGAGGCGGTCGAGGCCGCAGTCCGCGAAGCGCTCGATGCCGGTGCTGCCAGCGACGAGGTGATCCTCAACATCCTGTCGCGGCGACGCGAGCCGCCGCCGGCTCGTCCGCTCGACGTCGTGGTCGATCTGAAGCTCAACCATCCGCCCATTGCCGACTGCGCACGCTACGACACAGTACGAGGCCTTGATGCAGCGGCATGAGATGATCGACGCCATGCGTACGCTCGGCCTCAAGGGAATGGCTGGCGCGTTCGACGAGGCCGTGACCACCGGTGTGCAGCGCAAGCGCACGGTCGCCGAGATCCTGACCGATCTGCTGCGCGCCGAAGCCGCCCACCGCCATGCCGCCTCGATCCGCTACCGGATGAGCGCCGCCAAGCTGCCGGTGGTGAAGGACATCGACGCGTTCATGTTCGAGGGCACCCCGATCAACGAGGGGCTGGTCCGTTCGCTTCATGCCGGATCGTTCCTGCCGGCCAAGCGCAATATCGTGCTGGTCGGCGGCACTGGGACCGGCAAGACGCACCTGGCCATCGCCATTACCGCCGCCGTCGTGCGTGCCGGCGCCCGTGGTCGCTACTTCAACACCGTCGATCTGGTGACCCGGCTCGAGGAGGAAGCGCGCATCGGCAAGGCGGGTTCACTTGCCGCCCAGCTCAGCCGCCTCGAACTCGTCGTGCTCGATGAACTTGGCTATCTGCCATTCGCGCGTTCAGGCGGCCAGCTGCTGTTCCACCTGATCAGCAAGCTCTACGAGAAAACCTCGGTGATCATCACCACCAACCTGGCGTTCGGGGAATGGCCTACCGTGTTCGGTGATCCCAAGATGACCACCGCGCTGCTCGACCGGATTACCCACCATTGCGACATCGTCGAGACCGGCAACGACAGCTGGCGCTTCAAAAATCGCAGCTAGTCGGCCCCAGCGGCCGAAAGAAAACTGCTTCGCTCTGCTGCTGCCTCCGGTCGGGCTACGCCCTCCCTACGCCACCAGCAGAGCGAAACTAGCGCCCTGCATCAACCGATCGCACTGCCGCCAAAGGGGTCCCTTTTGCGCGCCGATAGGGGGTCCCGTTTGGACGCCGATTGACAATTCATGTGATTGCCACTACCCGGGGCGATTCACCGGAGGCGCTACGCTTGGGCGCACAGGAGGCCTATGATGCCAGCGAGGGAGATGTGTTTGCCGCTATTCGCCTGGCGCATCCGAAGGGCGTCGATGCGGTGCTCGATTTGGTGCACGGGGCGGATGATATAGCCCGCGTTACCGAGATCCTAACCCCAGGAGCTCGCATCGTTTCCGCTTTGCGCGCAGCAGATGAGGTCTGGTTCAAAGAGCACAAAATCGACGCTGCTAACATCGGAGGCGGCGCAAACCCGAAGTCATCTCCTGCGGGTTTGATCGAGCTCGCACAGCTGGTCCTTTCCGGTGTGATAACGCCGCGGATCACGCTCATCGCCGACTTGGAAGATGTTCCAGCATTGACGTCTGGAGGAACCTCTCGCGGGTCAAACGGCAAAGTGATCATCCGCCTTACGAGCTGATAGTCGAGCAGTAACCGCTCTATTCGAAGTGACTCAGCGGCACTCTCAAGGTAATGGAGTAAGGTTCCTTAGTCGGATAATTCAGATCATGTGAGACAGAGGAGTCGGCAGCGCGTGATAGCTAATCTCTACTAGCCTATCGTGCCAAGTGACGGCGCAAACCGTAAACCCGATTGCAGCCGTATCCAAGTGCCGTGCGGACGACCAGTGTTTTCGACTTGCGCACTGAACAGGAAGTCCATGGAGTCGTTGTGGTTGACAGCGTAATTTTGCGTTCACGTTTCGGTAGCCGCGTGAGAACCCTTTGCGCGCGCAGTAATCTGCCGACCCAAGAGCTGGCTGCGTTAAGTAAGCTACCCACCGGTCGTATCGAGAAGATCCTGGACGGGACGTACGTCCGCATCACGATTTCAGAAATGGACATCATTGCCTGCGCGCTGGGAACGCCGCTCTTTAACCTTCTGGGGGGCGTTTGCGGGAGGGGGCGGAATCCTACGCTAAGGATTTGGGCCAGCGATATTCCCCGGTTAGATTGATGTGTTCCCATCCCAACGGCGAGACG
>NZ_LMID01000004.1 GCF_001428605.1 Sphingomonas sp. Root720 | reverse complement strand
CCCAAAAGGGATCAGCCTAACCACTGGCCGGATTTTACTCCGCCACGCTCAGCACAACGCCGGCGTTCCGATGGCCTGCTTTGTCACCGGCGCATCCAGTCCTTCGCGCAGGCCGATAAGGCCTGCCCCGACGGGGGTCAGAATGGAGATTTTACCAGCGGCAATGTCTGCATCGCGGGGATAGACCAACTGATAGCTATAATTCTTGCCGCTGGCTTCATCGACGAACTCGACGTGGGCATGCATGATGACGACGTCGCGGGGGACCCGATTGGCAGCGTGCACATTCGCGCGACCGATTTCGGTCAACAACAGCTCGCTCACCTGCGGTAGCCTATCTTGCGCTGCCATTGCGAGGTCGGCAAGCGCATCAGCTTCGGCTTCGATCATATGGATGGGCGGCCGACGGCTCGCCTTGCTCTTGCTCATAGTATTTTCGCTTTCCGCGAGTGACGCCATCCGGCCGAGCCGGACTGGTCCGTTGAAACGGGATATGTCAGAAGCCCCGAGTTCGGGGCAGCGCGCACCAGAACCCGGGGCTAGATGCCCGCGAGAAGCTGACCCCCATGGTGGCGGAAGCGATAATGACAGCGTCGAGTCTGCATCGGTACATGATGCAATCGGGCGGTTACAAAGTCAAATGATGCGGGTCGCGATCCGCGTTTCCGGCACCGTCATCTCATTCAGCCAGTGATGGGCAAAGGATAATGCCAACCGGGGCTCCTGTTGCGCGATGCCTCAAACTGCTGCGCCGCGAAAGACCAATTGGCCAGCTCCTCCCACCAGGATTTTAGCCAGTTCGGCCTGTCCTGCTGATAATCGAGATAGTAGGCATGTTCCCAGACATCGCAGGTGAGGAGCGGCGTGCTACCCTCTTCGAGGAACGGCGTGGCTGCATCATGGGTCGAAACGACCTCGAGTGTGCCATGTCGGGCAATCAGCCAGACCCAGCCCGAACCAAAATGACCGGCGCCCGCAGCAATGAACGCTTCCGCTAAAGCGGCGGTGCTGCCGAAATGGGCTTGGATCGCCTCGGCGAGCGGTCCGGACGGCGCCGATCTGGCTTTCGCCATGCTCTCCCAGAAAAAGGCGTGGTTCCACGCCTGTGCAGCATTGTTGAAAAGAGCCGTAGTCTCGCTTGCCCGTGCGATCGCAATGATCTCCTCAAGCGAGTGCGCCGAAAAATTCTCCTCTGCTAGCAGGCGGTTCAGCGTGTCTACGTATCGTGCGTGATGCTTGCCATGGTGAACGGCCAGGGTCCGCGCGGACAAAGTCGGTTCCAGATCGGCCAGATCATAGGGCAGTGGTGGCAACTCAAAAACGGGCGCCATCCTTTCCGGTTGCTCACTCATGCCAGTCTCCCGAGAGGCTGCCTCTTCCCAAACCAATCGAATATTGTGACAATCTTGCGCTCAAAGCCGCAATGCATAGAGCAATCGGCTCGACAGCGTGATCGCCAGCCCAATGGCCGTCGGCCGTATGAACGATTGCCGCGCGACCCGCGCGTTCCATCCAGCCGCCCATTGGCACGAGGGTGGCTGCGGCACGCTCCTGCGACGAGTAATGCAACGCACGCACCCGGCTGCCATCGCCATGTTGCCAGACCCCCTGCTCGATCACTGCCAGGTCGGCGAGACCTGCAAAGATTGCCCTTGCTATTTCCGCGTCGAGACTGCGGCTGCTCGCCGGAGAAGACTGGCATGCCGCGATCGCAGCCGCCAAAAGTTCGGCGCGCTTCGCTGATGCAGCGTCTCGCACGGGGGCTGACAGCGTCATGGTGGCGATGCCGTGGTCGATGACGGTCGTTCATGGGAGGCCGGCCCTGCGCGCGCAGGGCAGACTTGTTTGAGCAAACCATCGCCGATCCCATATACCCAGCCATGGAGCGTCAAGGATGGTCCCTCGCGCCATCGCCGCAAAATGACCGGGTTGGTTGCGAGCGCTTCGATTTGGGCCGCCACATTGCGTTCACACAGATGATCGGGTTCGCAGACATGAGAGGCACGCGGCTCATTCAGCAGCGCTCGCACAGGTTGCAGCCATTGGCCGATCGCGTCGGATGTTTCGGGCGAGAGCACGGCCTGGATCCCTCCGCAGCCGTAGTGGCCCACTACGATGATGTGCTCGACCTGCAGATTCTCGACGGCAAACAGAAGAGCTGCCGCGAAGTTGGGATCATGCGCCAGGGCGAGGTTCGCGACATTGCGATGAACGAACATTTCTCCGGGATCGAGGTCGACGATTTCGGTCGCTGGCACTCGGCTGTCGGCGCAGCCGATCCAGAAATAGCGCGGCCGCTGCTGGCCCACGAGGCGCTTGAAGAATGCGGGATCCCGTGATGTTTTTCCCGCGGCCCAGCGACGATTGCGTTCGAATAGTGTGGACAGGCCCTCGATTGTGGCCGCGGTTCCTCCATTCTCCGTACCGCTGCTGACTTGCTCGTTCATAGCGTTGATGTCTGGAGATCAACGACGCGGAGATAAGGTTTGATCGTTTTGAAGCCTTGCGGAAATTGGCGGGCGGCCTCCTCGTCTGAAAGTTTCGGAGAGATCACGACGGGTTCACCCTGTGTCCAGTTCACCGGTGTCGCTATGCTTCTGGCATCGGTGAGCTGAAGGCTGTCGATGGCTCTCAATATTTCGTGGAAATTTCTGCCGGTCGACGGGGGGTAGGTTAGGATCAATCGCACCTTATGGGCTGGATCGATGACGAAGACCGATCTGACGGTTACCGTTGGATCACTGTCGGGATGAATCATGCCGTAGAGCTGCGAAACCTTGCCATCGGGATCGGCAATCATCGGAAAATCAAGTTTGGCACCTTGTGTTTCCTCAATATCGCATTCCCACTTGTGATGGGCTTCGACCGGATCAACCGACAGACCAATGGGTTTAACATTGCGCTTGTCCCATTCGGAACGCAGTTTGGCGACTTCGCCAAGTTCGGTTGTGCAGACAGGGGTGAAATTCTTGGGATGGCTGAAGAGGACGCCCCATTTATCCCCTAGCCAATCATGGAAGCGGAGGCGGCCGTGAGTGCTGTCCTGCTCGAAATCCGGCGCGATTTGTCCAAGTTGAATCGCCATGGGGCATCCTTCTGTAATTCAGATACCTAAGATGCCGCACCACACCACACCATACAAATGAATGTTATGCCGCTTTTACATAAAAATATTTGCACCTAATCGCGGGGCGGTCTGGCCGCAATGATGAGGATCGAAAGTAGTGCAAACGGAAGCGCAAGCAGCACGACAGAATCGACGTCGGCAGGGGAGAGGACCCCTTCGTGGCAAAGCAACCACACCAGAATGCGCAGCGCCGCGTAAGCCAGCCCGGCTGCCATCACGAGATACAGGCCTGCGGGCCGATTTGGCATGCTACGATCTGCCGAATCGTCGTCAGGACCGCCGATCATCATCTGTTTTCCGGTTTCGCCGGAGCCAGCGGACATGCCGAGCAATCCTTTGATGCGGTAGAGCGGGCGTAGACTGGGTGAAATAAGCGATGATATCTCTGGGTGGCGCAATCTCAGAGTATGAAAGACGCTGCCGCGCGCGCTGCTCGGCATGAAGCGATATGGCAACGCTCAAACAGATCCCACTGACGAATACGACGACCGCGCTCAGGATCTCAGCGCTGATGATTCCCTCGACATAGAATATCGAGAGCGTCCCTGCGATGCCGCCGATCAGCATCGCCAGCGTGAGCCATAGCTTCCAGGGCTTTATATCGTGATCTGGGCGAGGTGGGGTTGGGCGGAAGGGCTTCATGGCGGGAGGACTTTCTTGCCGACGGCAAACTGGTTTGGAGGCGCCGATGCTTCCTCTTGCAGCAAGATGATCCGCTCATTACCATCCAACAAGCAAATGAATTTGATTGCTCATTAACCGCAGGAATATTGAACCTTGGATATCAACGTCGCGCGGACTTTCCTGGAGGTGGTGAAGACAGGCAGCTTCGTCAGCGCTGCGGCCAATCTCAATCTGACCCAAACCGCTGTCAGCGCCCGGATCCGTGTGCTGGAGGATCTGCTCGATCGGCCCGTGTTCATCCGCAACAAAGCTGGGGCAAAGCTGACACCGGCCGGTGAGCAATTCCTTCGCTTTGCAACAACGCTCGTGCAGGTCTGGGATCGCGCGCGCCGCGCCGTCGCCCTACCCCCCGGGCGTGAAACGGTTGTGACGGTCGGCGCCGAACTCAGCTTGTGGAGTCCGTTGCTGCGCCATTGGCTCTTGTGGATGCGACGCGAATGTCCCGAAATCGCTGTCAGCACCCATATCGACACGTCCGAACGGCTCATGGGCCAGGTTCAGGACGGAACCCTCGATGTGGCAGTGCTATATGCTGCGCCCAGTCGGCCTGGAATCATCGCCGAATTGCTATTCGAGGAAAAGCTCGTTCTCGTCCGCACTACACCCGCAAGTCGAACTTTGGGGCCTGAAGATCATGTCCAGATCGATTGGGGGGAGGAGTTTGCCGCCAGTTATCACGCGGCCTTTCCGGACCAACCCAATGCCGTGGTGTCGATCAGCTATGGTCCTCTCGCTCTGGACTATATTCTTGCGACCGGTGGAAGCGGCTATTTCAGAAAAGGGTTTATACGCTCCTATCTGGAAGAAGGGCGCTTGGCCCTGGTGCCCGGTAGCCCCGAATTTTCCTACTCAGCCTATGTCGTTCACAGCGCAAAGGCCGACCCGGGGGTGATGGATCGCATTCGCGCGGGTCTCAAAGCTGCAGCGAGCATCTCTGCATGAGCGACGAACCATCCTCCCCGGTGTGTTACGCAGCGCAAGCCGATGACGTCTATATGGGTTATGCCGGACGAGACGAACTTGTGCGCGCACTGACCGAGCTGCTCGAAGCAGAGCGCGCCGGCGCGCGGGTTAGTCTGGCAAGCGCCAGGCAATCGGCCGAACCAGGACATCGCGACTTGATGCGGACGGTGCGCAGGGATGAAGCGCGGTGGTGCGCCATGCTCACCCGCCATATAAAGCGGCTAGGGCATGCGCCGTCGCGCCAGGTAGGCGATTTTTACGGGAAGGCGCTCGCAATCACAGATCTTCGGGAGCGGCTCTATTTTTTAAACCGGGGGCAGCGATGGGTGGTCAAGAGGCTTGAGATCCTGTTGCCGCGGGTACGCGACGAGGGCCTTCATGCTGATCTGAACGCGATGCTGATCAGTCATCGTCTCAATATCGAGACGGCCGAAGCCTATCTTGCCGGAACAGGCGAGGCCCCCGCATAGACATACAAACGCTGTATCCTATGCCAGAGGCGCCTCTTTGTTCGTGAGGCGCCGCATGGTGGCGCGGTCGCTGAGCAGGTCTGCGATCGTGAAGGAATCAAACACGGTCATCATCGCCTGCATGCCTTGTGCAAGCACGCCGGTCAGACCGCACGCCGGAGCGAGCGCGCAGCCGGAACAATCGGCAAGCTGGAAGCCCTCTTCGGTCTTACGGACGACTTCGCCAACGGTGATGAGATCGGCCGACCTGGCAAGGCGCATCCCGCCGGCTCTTCCACGGACCGTCTCGATGAAGCCTTCATGTGCCAACGCGTTGACGACCTTCATGAGATGATTGTGAGAAAGATCGTAGGTCCGTGAGATTTCGCCGATCGAACACAGGCGTTCGTCGTGCAGAGCAAGGTGTATCAACACCCTGAGGGAATAATCGGTGTAGCGCGTCAGACGCACATGCATCTCCTGTGCCGCACCGGATACCTGTATCAGAAAAACATGTTAAGGGGCAACGGTAAGGCGGCTCCAGGGCCGAAAAGACCCTGCAACATGGTTCAGGCCTGCAGAAGATGATGAAGACCTTTGGCGACGCAATGTGTGGCATCGGCGGCGACCGTCACGCGCAGCTGGGTCGCCTGGGCAATCATGTCGGCGATCCGGGGGACAAGCGCTCCGCCACCCGTCAATATGACGCCAACATCGAAGATGTCCTGGCTCAGCTCAGGGGGCGTCTGCGCGAGCACATCATGAACCACGCGCACGATCTGTTCGAAATGGCGGTCTACGATTCTGTCGAGTTCCGACAGTGGGATTTCTAGGGTCATTGGCAATCCACGGCGAAGGCAGCGCCCCTTCGCGGTGATGCTCACGCTACTCGAGCAAGAGCTGGACTGCTGCCGGCCAGCATAGTCGAGTTTCATTTCTTCGGCAGTATTGTGGCCGATCAGAAATTTATGTTCCAAATGGAGATAGTCGGCGATAGCCTGGTCAAGCGTTGTGCTACCGACCCGGACAGAACCAGCAGCGCAACTTCCGCCGAGTGCAAACACCGACACTTCGGTCGTAGCCGCGCCGCATTCGACGAGAAGCGCACCGCGCGGCGCTTCCACATCGATACCGGCGCCGATGGCCGCGGCCAGCGGCTCCGAAATCAACTCTACGGCGCCAAAGCCTGCATCGTTGGCCGCTGTCAGCATGGCGCTGCGTTCCGCCTGTGTCGCATCGGCGGGGATCCCGATGAGCGCTGAAGGCGAACGCACGCTGCGAGCGCTGCGAGTTTGCGACAAGGCAAAGCGGAGCAATTCTTTGGCAGCCTCGATATCCTGAAGCACACCTCTGCACAGCGGGTGCTTTATTGTGAGGCCGCGCGGCGTGCGGTCCAGCATCGCGCGGACAGCAGCGCCGGCCGCGACAAATTTCGTCACACCGTCTTGGCGTGAGAAGCAGCAGAGCGAGGGCTCGTCAAAAATAATGCCGCCATCACGGCTAACCAGGCGAAGGTTCGAGGTGCCAAAATCGACGGCAATGTCTGGCTTGGATCGCCGAAGAGCAGAAGGGAAGCGGATCATGGCTGGCTCAATAGCCGATTTTCGCGGCAAAGACATGGGCGCGGCGCATGATTGCGCATTATGGGATCGGTAGATCCGACCGCCGATCCACTCAAACCCAGTGCCGGTCAGCCGTGAATCGGTCGACCTGGGAGGGTGCGCAACAACGCCGCTTCCGTCGGTGCATTCGCTATCGTGGTTGTGACAGGTAGTTTGCTAAAAGGCCGGGCAGCGGCGGGCGAAATGCAGGCAATAGTGCCGTGCCACATGTGGTACTCCTTCCGAAGGATCGTGGCCACACGCAAGCCCGCTCGCGGAGAGTGGATGAGAATATGGCTTATATCAGGCAAGGCGCCCACTGCCCATTCCAGATCGATCACAGGTGCATCGATTGTCTGGTAAACGCATCGCCTACGCGCGAGAAACCCATCGCGGCGCAGCATGCCGAGCAAATCACCGGCGGGCTGCAACGCGCTGATGTGCAGAATCTCTGACCTAGCTGGCATGTGGTGATTGATAAGCGCGCGCAAATCATGAACGTCGCCGCTCGCCGACAGAACGTTAGAATATCCGCGTATTCGCGCAAATCGCGCCGTTCGATCGCCGACTGCGAAAACAGGCAGCTTCGCCAGGCTGGGAAAGAACGGATGAAGGCGCACGCCCTGGAGGCTGGTAAAAACCAAGGCATCGGGCACTGCCATCGGCGCACAGTTGACGATGGGAGATACCGTCATGACGGGTTGGACGATCGGCTCCCACCCAGCGGCTTGCAATCGGCGCGCAGTGAGGCGGTTATGGGGACCGGTTCGAGTAACCCAGATCCGTCTTGGTTCAGGCTTGGGAGCGCACTGCATGCCAATAGCCATCGGTTATCCTTGCCAGTGACGGGTCATCGGCCGCGTCGCCGAAAATATCCTTGATAATCGGTCGAAGCCCGTCGCCGAACCGGCTGAAATGCGCGCGGAATTCGTTTGGCACTATCGCCTCGTCCGGCAAGGTGTCGGAATTCTCCAGACTCGCGATCAAAAATTCAACGAGGCGCTTGGCGGCCGCTCCTGTCTCGGCCGCTTCTGCTGGAGGAACGTCCGCGCACAGGTAGCGAAGCATAGCCGCTTCGATGTCGGCCTGACGCGATTTCAATGCCCGATCAATTGGGCACGGGGAAAGGTGAACGGTCATATGATCTCCGGCACTGATGAAGGTCCGCAAAGCGGATAGGATCGAATTAGCGCGATCCCGACATCGGTCCTCGGAAGCGTGGCAGAGAGCCGCTACGGCTTGCCGCGCCCCGAGGGGCGCAGGCGCGTCATCAGGCGGCATCCATGAGCCTGAACACAGGTATCTGCCATCCGGTTCATTTGAAGATCATATCATTTCAACGCGCAATTCAAAGGCATATATAAACCTGTCGCCGGGATTGAACGCCAGGGACCGAGCAAAGGGTCGTCAAGCGATCGCTTTGCCCTCCTTACCGCAGGACACAGAAAGTCATTTGGTGGGTCACTAAGAATTTTTCGACATTCCCAATCGCTCGCGTTCGCGCCGACACCAGGAGAAGGTCAGTCGCTTCTCGCCGATGGGTGCGGCTTTTTCGCGCACGAGCCATCGCGCCAGCACGGCCCCGATCAGGATCTGAATCTGATTGTAAAGAATGATGGGAAGGGCGAGCAGGCCAAGATTGGGATTGGTGGCGAAAAGGATCTGGGCCAGCGGCAATCCCGAGGCCAGGCTCTTCTTTGACCCGCAAAAAAGCGCGGCAATGGCATCCTCTCGCGGGAAACCGAGCCACCGTGCGCCGAGTGCCGCACTTGCGGCAATGAACGCCAGCAACGCCGTACAAACACCTGCTGTTAGAACCAAATCGGTCACACGCAGACCATCCCAAATGCCCAGCGCCGTCGATCTTGAGAAGGCCGCGAAGACGATGCCAACGATGATCGTCTGGTCATAATTTGAGAGCCAACGCGGATGGCACGCGAGAAAGGCCCCCCACCATCTGTGCGCGATTTGCCCCAGGATAAACGGAAGGAGAAGCTGGAGCATCACATCGCTGATCAGGTGCGACAGATCCGCTGGCGCTTGCGTCTGGGCGCCGAACAGGAGGATCACGAGAAGCGGTGTGAAAACCATGCCCACTATGTTGGAGCCAGCGGAATGACAGACCGCAACCGGCACATTGCCTTTGGCAAGAACCGTGAAGGCGACCGAGGAGGAAACGGCCGACGGCAACACGCCCAGATAGATAATTCCGAGCCGCAATTCCTGAGGCAGGACGCTGATCATCATCTGCGCCGTGAACCAGGCTGCGGCGGGAAAAAGAACATAGGTCAGGCAGAGAATGAACGCATGCAACCGCCAATGACCCATGCCTTTGACGATGGCGGAGGGCGCCAGCGCTGCTCCATGAAGGAAAAACAGAATGGCAACACCAACCGTCATCACACTATCGAGCGCCGCCGCCGCATTGCCGGACGCCGGTGCGACCAGAGCAAAGCCGGCGGCGGCGGCCATCGCAAGAAGGAAGGGATCGGGTCGCATGCTGAGATACTCGTGAAAGCCGGGAGGCTCACTGCCTATTGCGCTTCCAATTGGTCTACAAATAGGTATGGAGAGAGCATGGCTGCCAGGCGTAACCACGGCCAGGTTCTCGACCAGCTGCGGCAATTGATTGAGATCGATCGGCTGAAGCCTCAGGACGCGCTTCCTCCCGAGCGTGACCTTGCAAAAAGCCTGGGTTGCAGTCGGGAGAGCGTGCGCAAAGCGCTGGCGGTACTGGAGCGCGAAGGCGCTGTCTGGCGACGGCAGGGGCAAGGGACTTTCGTTGGGCCTGCGCCCGTCGGCGTGCCACGGCCCCTGCGAGCCGTGCTATCAGGCGCGACACCGCGCCAACTGATGCGAGCCAGACTGATTTTCGAACCTGTGCTGGCGCAGGAGGCGGCGCGAGCTGCGACGCCGCCGCAAATTGCGCGCCTCCGCTGGTTGGCTGAGCAAACCGGACAAGCGCGCGACTGGCGCGAATATGAGCAGTTTGACGAGGCGTTCCACAAGACCGTGGCCGAGGCATCGGGCAATGCGCTGCTGATAGCCATGTTCACTGAATTGTCGTCATTACGCGGCCGCGCCTTATGGCAGCGCGAGCATGATGCGATCTTTCGACGCGCGCACCGCGACGCCTATGCAAAGGAGCAGGCCGCCCTCCATGGCGCGGTCGTTGACGCGATTGCCGCTGGTGATGGTCCGGCGGCACGCGACGCCATGGGTCGCCATCTCATCGTAATCGACAGCCTCGTCGCGGATTAAGCCGCGACGCCAAGGGGATGCTATGCTTTTGAACAGGCGCAAAGCATCTTGAAGGGAACGCAGGTCCTTGATCGGACATTAGGCAAAGATGATCACGACAGCGTTCACGTCCGCTAGCCAACCGGCGACTGCGGAAATAGCGATACCCAGATGACTTTGGCCAAGACACCGATATTCACAATCGGTCATTCGACAAGGTCCATCGAAGCATTCGTGGACCTGTTGCGAAGCGGCCGCGTTGAGCAAGTTGTCGACATACGTACGATCCCGCGGTCCCGAACCAATCCGCAATACAATCCCACATCGCTTGCAGCCTCGCTATCAGATCATCAAATCGGGCACAGTCAGCTGCCGGAACTCGGTGGTCGTCGTCCCAAATCGAAAACCGTTCCCGATCCCGTCAACGCGTTTTGGCAAAATCGCAGCTTCCATAATTATGCGGATCACGCCTTGAGCGAAGAATATCGGCGGGGATTTGCCACACTCATGGATCTGAGCCTTCGGCGTCGCTGCGCTATCATGTGCGCCGAAGCCGTATGGTGGCGCTGCCATCGCCGGATCGTCGCCGACTATCTTCTGGCAGCAGGCCGCGAGGTTTTTCATCTGATGGGGGATGATCGGATCGACCCGGCGAAGATGACGCCAGCGGCGGTGCGCCGCGATGATCATCTCATCTACCCGGCGACACCCACCTAATCTCTTAGTTTCGCTCGGACTTCCTCTTTGAGACGCGGCAAGACGATTTGCGCGAACCAGGGGTTGCGCGACATCCATATACGCGAACGCCATGAAGGATGTGGCAGCGGAAAGTATTTCGGCAGATAGCTCTCGAAATCGCGAACCCTGGCGCTCATTCGTCCAGGTCCGAGCGCGTGGGCAACGGCAAAACTGCCAACCAGAAGGGTGAGTTCGACCGAGGCCAGACACTGAATGATCCGGTCGCGCCACAGGGGCGCACATTCTGGTCGAGGCGGCGCATCGCCGCCGCCGCCGGCGCCCGGATAGCAGAACGCCATCGGTACGATGGCGATGCGATTGGCATCGTAGAACTCGGCGGACGTAATGCCCATCCATTCGCGCAGGTGGTCACCCGAAGCATCGGAGAAGGGGATGCCACTATCATGCGCCCGGTTACCCGGTGCCTGGCTCGCAATTAGCAGTCTGGCGTTCTGTGAAATCTGAAAGATCGGCCGGGGACCAAGCGGCAGATCTGCTTCACACGCGCGGCAGGAAAGAAGCTCGGTTCGAAGCGTGTCAATTCCGGCGATGGTGCTCAATCGATCATCCGTTGAATACAGGTTTCCGCAGCTTCCAAAATAGCGGGCCAATTACGCTTCTCATCAGCATCCAGCACCAGTTCGGGCGCTATCCGGGTTCGACAAAGGCAGGCGTCATCGGCTCGTCGGGCATCAAGCGGCACATAAAGAGCGGCAATTTCGCCGCTGTAACCACTGCCCACATCGACTCCACCGTTGGGTTTGTATTCCGCGAAGAGTGCCTTGGCTGCGTAATGGCCGCGCAATTGATCATCCTTGCGCAGCTCATGGAAGTCGCCTGCATGCAACGGATAGCGAAACAGAAATGAAATCGCTCGCACCCTGCGCAAGTCTTCGAGCGGAAAATCCGTGATCATGATCTGCTCTGGGCCGGTTAAATCTCGCTGTTACAGATGGGAGCTCGGTGAGCCCGGAGCAAGGGCCAGCCTTCTTGATTGGCCGCTTCATTCGATGTGATGGCGGATCTGCGAAGCCTAAAGCCACTATCTCTCACACGGCCTTGATATATATCGCATCACGATATATATTGCGCCTGGCGGGTCGAGCAATGGAGGCACAAATGCCACTGTTGGAAATCCTGTTGACCGCGTTGGCGATGACATTGGGCAGCCTCCTCCTAGCGGCCTTGCTGTGTAGTCTCGCATGGTGGATCGCGCTGCGGGCCCACCATCCCCGGTGGAGCGCCGGGTTGCTTGTCATGATGGTAGGCTCCGCCTGGCTCGCCTCCTTGGGCCACAGCGAATTTGCGAAAATGGCTACTGTTTTTGCTGTGGTCGGCGCCGGTCTGCTGTTCCTCGTCAGCCGGGAAGTGAGCGATGCGGACGCACATCGCGACATTCTGACGGACAAACACAAAACCTCTGGGAGATGATAGCCAATGGCACAGCAAGAATGGAGCTATCCCGCGCTGTTAGCGATGCTCGGCCAAAGCAGGCGCCCCAGTTTCGCGGAACTTCGATATTTCGTCCGGCGGGTTCGCCTCGAACTCGGTGCTGGTGACCTGACGGGACGCAATCATCGTCTGGCCGTGCGCCGTCTTGTAGGCGCCGTCATGCAAGTATCGAACGAGCCGGTCGTAACCCGGCAATAAGCCGCTTCATTTTCATATCTATAATCTTGTGCCTGGCCTGCAAAAACATTCATTTGCTGGGCGACTAGCAATGTTCCACCTCTCTGGCGGCCCAAAGCCTTGGGGGGGATGCCGCATGAAACAAGATCCTTCCCTGCACGCCGTTTTCACTTGGTCGCGGTGCTTTTGGACAGTTGCTATGGCCGGCGTCGGCTTCGCAATCTATGCGTGCACGCAATATCGCCTTTTGAGCGAAGAGCAGCTCATATTGCTGGTTTTCCTCGCCGTACCCGTCGCTGCCTTCTTCATTTCCGGGACAGGTCAGGACCGCAGCGAGATCGAGCCACCGGCTCCCCGAAAAACACCACAGCGGCCGGATTCTCATAATAAGAGCAAATAAACTGCAGATCGCCATCAATATTTTGATCTACGGTCGCCCCGTGAGCTTCGGCTAAGGGCCGCAGCATAGTCATGGGAGGAAATGACCACGATCGCTGTCGATCGTGACAATCCCGCTTGTCATGGTTGTCAGTCAATGCACGTTGCGTCGTTCGGCAGACGAGGTCTGCCATTCTCTTGGGTTGTGATAGATACGCAGAAGCTGCTTTTTTCGTTCAGCAGCTTCATCGCCGCCGCCGCGACGCTTGCCATCGCTTTTTCGGCCAGCCTGCCAAGGCCCTGGTGGGCGCTTTTGACCGTCTACGTGACCGCGCAGCCTATGGCCGGCGCCTTTCGGCCCAAGGTTCTCTATCGACTTGGCGGCATAGTGACCGGGGCGCTGGTCACCATCGTGCTTGTGCCCAACCTTCAAAATTCCCCCGAACTTCTGGTGTTCTGCCTGGCGGCATGGACCGGGTTTTGCATCTACCTTGCCGTGCTCGACCGCACGCCGCGCGCCTTCCTGTTTCAAATGGCGGCATTCAGCTCAGCGGTGATCAGCTTTCCCTATCTCGACGATCCGGGAAATATCTTCGACACCACAGCAGCGCGTGTTCAAGAAATGACGGTCGCCATCCTATGCGTAACCGCAGTGCACGGGTTGCTGCAGCCCTGGAGCGCGACACCCGCTATCCGCGCACGCGTCCAATCCTTTTTGCGGCACGCGCGCCGTTGGACCTCAGAAGCGCTCGGCAGCCAGCATACCCGTCTCGAAGACGCCCATCGGCGCACCTTGGCGGCGGACGTTACCGAGCTCGGTATGATCGCGGTCCACCTGCCCTTCGACCAACGCTGGGCACCGGCAACCCGACGCAGGGTAACGGCCCTCCAGCAGCAACTCGCCACGATTCTCCCCTTGGCCTCGGCCGCAGCCAATCGACTTGATCGGTTGCGCGAGAGCGACAGCCTTTCTCCAGATCTCGAAGCGCTGCTGGCCGATATCAGGCAGTGGCTCGACGACGAACACAGCGCGCTGCATCGGGTAGGTCCGCTGGTGCGAAGGTGCGAAGACCTCGCGCAGGTGGCCGAGGCGCAGCCTGGCTGGGATAGGCTTCTGACCGCGAGCGCTTGTATTCGCATTGCTGAGTTTCTGACGGCGCTGGCAGCAAGTCGGCGGTTGGCGGATCGGATCGGATCGCCCGGACGACCAAGTGCCAGGATACTTGAAACCGAGCCCTTTTCCCTTGCTCGCGATCATGGTGTCGCCGTTCTCGCGGGTCTGGCGACCGCCACCGCGATCGCACTCTATTGCGCCGTCTGGATCCTGCTCGCCTGGCCCAATGGATCGGCGACGGCGGCCTTTGCGGCGCTCATCACTTGTTCCTTCGCCGCGCAGGACGATCCCGCACCGGTGATCGGTCGCTATCTCTTGGCGACACTCAAGACCTTCCCGCTGGCGGCTCTCTATCTCTTCGTGATCCTCCCCAGGGTCGACGGCTATGAGATGCTGATCGTCACCCTGTCGCCGGCCCTGCTGTGGATGGGGTATATCCAAGCCGATCCGGCGCGATCGCCTCAGGCTTTGCCGATGTTCTCCTGCTTTATCGTCGCGATGGGGTTTCTCGCGCGGTTCCAGGCGGATTTCGCGTTGTTCATCAACACGGGGCTGGCCCAGCTCGGCGGAATTGTCGCGACGCTTGCCGTCACCCGCATGTTCCGATCGGCCAACGTCCTGTGGACCGCCCGGCGCATCCTGCGCGCGAACTGGGGTGAACTGGCCCTGCTTGCGGACATTCGCCGGCCTTTCCGTCCGGAACGCTGGACAGCAAGAGCGGTCGACCGGCTCGGGCAGGTGGCAGCACGCATGGCGGTGGCGACCACCGGCGATAGACTCCATGCAGCCGACGGGCTGGCGGACCTCAGAATCGGCCGCAATATCATCCCGATCCGCCGGGCGCTGTCCCATGTCCCGCATGACGTGCGCCATCGCCTGGGCGCGGTGCTTGGCGGGCTCGCTATGTTTTATGGCGAGCGCTGGCGTCGTGGCCATGCCGATGCTCCCCCGGTCGGACTGCTCGATCCGATCGACCGGGCCCTGGAGGCGCTTCTCGACCTGCCGCTCGATGAGCATCGCCGGCCTGCCCTGCGGGCGCTGGTAGGAATGCGCTGCAATCTCTTCCCGACCGCCGCAGCGCCCCACATCCTTTCGCCCGGTTCAGGGGAAAGCGCATGATCGAGGAGATCAATGTGCTCGGCGTCTATATGCCGGCGGCGCTCGCCTGGGGTGTGCTGGCGGCGGTGCTTGTCTATCTTGTGCGGGGTCTCCTCCCGCGTTTGCCAGGCTATCGACTGCTCTGGCATCCGAGCCTGCTCGAACTCGCCCTCTTCATTCTGCTGTGGTGGGGCCTGAGCGCGCTCGCCGATAGCCTTCTCTATCGATGGATCGCATCCTGACATGTTGCACCGACAAAATCTCCTGCGATCGCTCGCTACGCTCTTCGTCATACTTGTAGTTTTGGCGGGGATATATGCGCTGTGGCTGCGTTATCAGGTCGAGCCGGTCACGCGCGATGGGAAAGTGCGCGCGGACATGGTGCCGGTGGCCGCCGATGTCAGCGGGCTCGTCACCGCGGTAAAAGTCGCCGACAATCAGAAGGTTCGGAAGGGCGACGTGCTGTTCATCATCGACCGCCCGCGCTACCGGCTCGCGCTGGAACAGGCCGAAGCCAATGTGACAAGCCAGCGCACCGCGCTGGCGCAAGCTGTGCGTGAGGATCGGCGCAACCGGGCCATGCCCGAAGTGATCGCCGCTGAAGTGATCGAACAAGGCTCGGCGCGGGTGGAAGGACTGCGGGCAACCATTGGTCAGGCAGTGGCAGCGCGCGACCTGGCCCGCTTCAATCTGGAACGAACCGTCGTGCGCGCACCGGTGGACGGGACGGTATCCAACATGTCGCTACAGCCCGGGGTCTATCTGACGGCCGGTAAGGCTGCGCTGGCGCTGGTCTATGACCATTCTCTCCGGGTGGAAGGCTATTTTGAGGAAACCAAATTGCCGGCGATCCGCGTCGGCGACCGCGCAAGCATTTACCTGATGGGTGTTGCTGACGAGATCGAGGGGCATGTTCAGAGCATCGCGGGCGGTGTCGAGGATCGCGAGCGGGTCGGGACCGACGGGCAACTAGCCAATGTAAACCCGTCCTTCACATGGGTGCGTCTGGCGCAGCGTATTCCGGTGCGTGTCACGATTGATCGAATACCGGCTAATGTGCGGATGATTCCGGGCCAGACGGCCACGGTCGTCGTTCATCCGCGCGATGACGGACGCAGCGTCCATCGGAGCCTGCCATGGTAAGGGGCGCGCTGGTGCTGACGGCTGCAGCCGCCCTGGGTGGCTGCACGGTGGTCGGACCCGACTATCATGTTCCTGACGCCGCAATGGTGAATGCGCCTGCGGCGCAAGCAGCGTTTCAGTCGGCGGGGGCGGTCACTGCGCTGGAACCGCTGCCCGATCACTGGTGGCGGCTCTATGAGACCCCGACCCTTGACCGGCTGATTGAACAGGCATTCGCCGCCAATACGGATCTGCGAATAGCCGAAGCCAATCTCGAACGCAGTTTGGCCTTGCTCGACCAGCGCCAGGCGGGCCGCGAAATTCAGGGCAGCGCCAATGCTGAAACAAGCTGGGCTCAGCGCTCGGCGGAAGCCGAGCTGAGCCATGTGAAGCCGCCGACGCGGCAAATCTACAATATGGGGGTCGGGGCGAGCTACGATCTCGATCTGTTTGGCAAAATAAGGCGCGGGATCGAGGCGGCGAATGCGGACGCCGAAGCTGCCGTTGCGGCGCGCGATCTGGTGCGTGTGACCGTCGCGGCCGAGACGGCGCGCGCCTATGCCGATATCTGTAACGCGGGCTATCAGCGCGATGTTCTCGATCGTGCAATTGCCATCCTGGAACAAAGTGTTCGTCTGACCCGGATCATGGTGTCGCATGGACGCGCGGCGCCTTATGAACTGGACCGGCGACAAGCATTGCTCGAAGCCAGCAGGGCAAGGCTGCCGCGATTGGTGGCGCGTCAGCGCAACGCCCTATTTCGTGTTACAGCACTGGCCGGTCGCACGCCGGGTGAAGCGGATTCGGGCCTGTTGGCGTGCCATGCCCCGCTTGCGCTGACCCGGATGATCCCCGTTGGCGACGGCGCAGCCCTCCTCAAGCGCCGGCCTGACATCCGCATGGCCGAACGCCGTCTCGCTGCGACGACGGCGCGGATCGGCGTCGCCACGGCGGACCTATATCCCGATATCCGCCTGGGAGCATCGATCGGCTCCACGGGGGCTGCTGCCGATTTCCTGTCACCGCTTACCAACCGTTTCGGTCTCGGGCCGCTGATGAGTTGGACGCTCAACAGGCATGCGGTTCGCGCCCGTATTGCGGCGACCGAGGCTCAAAGCCGCGGCGACCTGGCCACGTTTGATGGAGCGGTGATCAAGGCGCTGCGCGAGGTTGAAACGGCGCTGACCAATTATGCAGCCGGCCTAGAGCAGCAGGACGGCCTGGATCGCGCAGCGCAAGATGCCGCGCGAGCAGCGGTGCGGATGGGCCAGTTGCGGCGTGGGGGCAAGATCGCCGCACTGCCCGCGCTGGAGGCTGAACGTGATCGGGTTGCGGCGGAGCAGGCTGCTGCCGAGGCCCGCGCGGCGATTAATGACGATCAGATCACGCTGTTCCTCACACTTGGCGGAGGATGGACCAACTGAAATGCGCGCAAATTGGGCGCAGTTTGATTCCGCAGATCAATTTCGCGCCCATGCCGCACCTGGCCGATCTTGAGCGGTTTCTAAGCTGAGCTTGGCTGGCGCCTGGTTCCGACATGGCGCGAGCGGCCCAGTTCCGCGTGCCGGTTCGCGCTACGCGTCTTGAGCAGATCCTGACGCGAAAGAATGCCGAGCACGCGCCGGGTTTCAGGGTCAATAATCGGGATCCGACCCACCCCGGATTCGACGATCAGATCAGCGACGACGCCAGTTGGCGTATCGGGATAGGCAATAGGCTGCGCCGCATCCGAGATAGCCTCGACCAGCGGTGTTTGATCGTCGTCGTGCTCGCCTTGCCAGCGCAAGGCGTCGGTGCGTGAGACAAGCCCCAACAACCTTCCTTGGGGATCGATCACCGGATAGCTGCGATGCACGGCCTCATTCGCGAAGAAGGATACCGCTGCCTCCACGGTCATCGAGCCAGGCAGGGTAGCCGGATCGCGCGTCATGATTTGACCAGCCTGAATGAGATCGAGGGGATCGACCGTATACTCCTGCAGGATGTGGCGTCCGCGCCGCGCGATCTTCTCGGTAAGGATCGATCGCCGCATCAAGAGCACGCTGATCGCATAGGCGCCGCCCGCCGCCGCGATCGTACAGGGAATGGCGCTGAAGTGGCCAGTGAGTTCGACCGCGAAGATCGCGCCGGTCATCGGCGCACGCATCGCACCGCTCATGATCCCCGCCATGCCGATCATGGCCCAGAACCCAGGATCGCCGGGCAGAAACTGCCCAAGCATAAAGCCGGCTGCGCCGCCAAGGATGAGAAGCGGCGCGAGCACGCCGCCTGACGTTCCTGATCCCAGCGCGACCAACCAGACGATGGCCTTCACGACGAGAAGGGCGGCAACGACCCGGAGCGATAACGTGGCATTGAGGAGAGCCTCGATGCTCGCATAGCCTGCGCCCAGAACATGAGCATCTATGAGCCCGCCCAGACCGACCACCACCGCGCCGATTGCCGGCCACCACATCCAATGAAGAGGCAGCCGGTGGAAGAGATCCTCTATGCGGTAGAGGGTCGTCGAGAGCAGAGCGGCTTCGAGACCGACGACGAGGCCTATCCCTCCTGCTGCGAGAAGAGCCCAGCTTTCCTGCGGAACGGCCGCCGTCATCGGGAACATCGGTCCCGATCCAAGCAACAGCGGGCGCCAGGCAAAGGAAATGAGCGCTGCCACAAGCACCGGGACGAAGCTGCGCGGTTTCCACTCGAACAGCAGCACTTCGACGGCTAGCAGTATCGCGGCAAGCGGCGTCCCGAAGATGGCGGTCATGCCGGCTGCCGCACCCGCCACGAGCAGCGTCTTGCGTTCCGCCGCGCTGAGATGAAAGCACTGCGCGAACAATGAACCGATCGCGCCGCCCGTCATGATGATCGGCCCTTCCGCGCCAAAGGGGCCGCCGCTGCCGATCGAGATTGCTGATGACAGGGGCTTGAGCAGCGCGACCTTGAGCGACAGTCGGCTCTCGCCGAACAGGATCGTTTCTATCGCCTCGGGAATGCCATGTCCCCGAATCTTGTCCGAGCCAAATCGTGCCATGAGACCTACAAGCAGGCTGCCGATGATCGGGATCACGATCACCATCCAGCCGACCGATGCATCGGTGATGACGGAATGATCCGCAGAGAGACGACCAAACCAGAAGATATTGGTCGCTATCGCAATGAGCTTGACCAAAACCCAGGCGCCGAATGCGCCGCCAGTTCCGACGATGATGGACATGGCCGCCAACATAACCATGCGGCGATCGACGCTATGGTCGGCAAGTTGATGGCCTTCGACGGACCGCGGTGGTGTCAGAGACATGGAATCATTACTATCCTGCAAATTAGAATTCGGGCAGGTATATCGCATTGCGATGCAATTCAATCGATGAGGGATGCTTGCAGAAGAAAGCCATGCAACTGAGCGATGCCGACTATGTGGCGCTTGCCTCGTTTCGCCATGCGATCCGCCGTTTCCAGGCGTTCAGCGAGGAGAAAGCCGTTGAAGTCGGCGTGACGCCGCAGCAGCATCAAGCGTTGCTGGCGATCAGAGGTTGTGGTTCGGAGCAGGCAACCGTTGGCTATGTTGCCGAGCGACTGATCATGAAGCCACACAGCGCGACGGGGCTGGTCAACAGACTAGAGGGGCTTGGGCTCATCACCCGGGAGGTCGCGAGTGAGGATCGCAGGCGCGCAGTGTTGCATTTGACGCCCAAGGCTTATGCTCTGCTCGACGCCTTATCCGCTGTTCACCGCGAGGAGGTCCAACGTATGCGGCCCGTATTCGCCGAAATCTTTGCCCAACTCGAACGATAGCCAGGTTTTCAAGCATTTTGATTGCTGTAAATACCAAATAACATTCATTTGTCTTATGTTGCCCGCGGCTCCACATCTGTTCCCGCAGAGTGGAATGCTTCACGACAAATGCGCCCGGAGAGGATCTCGCATAAGCGGGCCGGAGCGTGGGAAGGGAGCCAGCAGCTAAGGATCAGTGCATGACCCAGACGGCGCAACCGGGGGATCCCCTCACCCTGGAACAATGGCGTGCGTTGGAGTCATTGACCGCGTCATTGACGCCGGCACAGGCCTTTTGGTTGAGCGG
The DNA here is from genome assembly GCF_001428605.1 of Sphingomonas sp. Root720. GTDB lineage: Bacteria > Pseudomonadota > Alphaproteobacteria > Sphingomonadales > Sphingomonadaceae > Rhizorhabdus. The sequence continues at coordinate 30,382 of NZ_LMID01000004.1, read as the reverse complement.
CTACTTTACCGGAGTTGACGCCGGCTTGCGGAAGCCCCCATCGCAGCCGGCGTCGACCATGCCAGGATCGCAACGTGGTCTGACGATCTTGTACGGGACCGAAACCGGCAACGCGGCGGATCTCGCGCGCCGGCTGGAAGAAAATCTGCGCGCGGCCGGCCTTGCCAGCACATTGGTCGACATGGCTGATTACAAAGTCCGGCAGCTAGGTTCGGAAGCCGATATTTTGCTCATCGCCAGTACCTATGGTGAGGGCGACCCACCGCAACCCGCCACCGGCTTCTTCGAATTTATCGAGGGCCGCAAGGCGCCGAAGTTGGACCATGTTCGCTTTGCCGTGCTGGCGCTGGGGGATTCCACATACGAATATTATTGCGAAGCCGGAAAGCGGCTTGACCGCCGGTTTGAGGAACTGAGCGCCCAGCGGCTCTTCCCGCGCGTCGATTGTGATGTTGATTATGAGGATGCGGCCGCCCGCTGGATGGGCGAGGCGATCGCATGTTTGACGGCGGAGGTGGTTGGTTCCAGCGCTCCTCTTGCCGCGACGCCGACAGTCCAAGGGGCAGGCGGACAAGCGGCCTACGACAAGCGCAATCCCTTTCCCGCACTGGTTGTCGAGAATATCGCGATTGTCGGTCGGGGGTCGACCAAGGAAACGCGCCATATCGAGATATCGCTCGCGGGATCGGGACTGACCTATGAGCCGGGCGATGCGCTGGGCATTCAGGCTTCGAATGATCCGCAGGTAGTCGCTGAACTGTTAGCTGCTGCCGGTCTGAGCGCGGAGACGCAGGTCGAGCTGAAGGGCGAGCAGGTGGATCTGGGGAATGCTCTCGCGCACCATTACGAAGTAACGGCTGCCACACCCCGCTTCCTTGAATATTGGGCGAAACTCAGCGGCGCGGGAGCGCTCGCGCAGTTGCAACAGGATGATCGAGCCGGCGATCGCTCGGTCTTTCTGCGCACGCACCATATTGTCGATATCGTTCGGCGCTTTCCGGTGTCGGCCTTGGTCGCACAGGGGTTTGTCTCGGCGCTCCGTCCGTTGCAGCCACGCCTTTATTCCCTGGCTTCGAGTCTTGCCGTCACTCACGAAGAGGCGCACGTCACGGTGGCACCGCTGCGCTATGATCTGCACGGATCGATGCGCAGCGGCGTCGCCTCGGGGATGCTCGCCGATCGGATGGACGTGGATGGCCGGCTTCCCGTCTACATACAAAGCAACCCGCATTTTCGGCTCCCGGCCGATGATGTCCCGATTATCATGATCGGTGCGGGCACGGGCGTCGCACCTTATCGGTCCTTTCTGCAGGAGCGCGAAGCCAGGGGAGCCGATGGCAAAAGCTGGCTCTTCTTCGGGGAACGCAATTTCCGCAGCGACTTTCTTTACCAGACCGACTGGCAGGGATGGTTGAAGGACGGCACGTTGACCCGGATGGATGTCGCCTTTTCGCGGGATCGGATCGCCGAGGGGAGGGAAAAGACATATGTTCAGCACCGTATGGAGGAGCGGGCGCATGACCTCTTCGACTGGCTGGAAGATGGGGCCCATATCTATGTCTGTGGGGACGCCGCGCACCTCGCGCCCGACGTGCACGAGACCCTGATCGATATCGTCGCGCAGCAGGCCCACACCGGCCGCGAAGCTGCAGAGGACTATGTTCGCTCGCTCCAGGCTGATCATCGCTACCAACGCGACGTTTATTGAGGAAAGCGGAATGACTGACGCCGCCATTGATCGCAGCCGCGACATTTCCCAGCCTCTGGAGCAGCTCGGTGCCGACGAACGCATGAAAGCGGCGAGTGATTATCTGCGCGGTACGATTGCTGATGGTCTCCTGGACCGGATCACCGGTGCAGTCCCCGAGTCTGACGATGTGAAACTGATGAAGTTTCACGGCATCTATCAGCAGGATGACCGCGACGTGCGCGATGAACGCCGGCGGCAGAAGCTCGAACCTGCTTACCAATTCATGATACGCATCCGTCTACCCGGAGGCGTGTGCACGCCGGCACAATGGCTCAAACTGGACGAACTTGCGCGCGCTCATGGCGGCGAGACTTTGCGCATCACCACGCGCCAGACCTTTCAGTTTCACTGGGTTCTGAAAGACAGTCTGCGGCCGATAATCCAGGGGCTGCATGAAACCCTGCTCGATACGATTGCAGCTTGCGGCGACGACAGCCGGGGAGTGATGTGTACGGTCGATCCCCAAAGCTCGCGCTTCCATGCCGAAGTTGCCGCGATGGCGAAGCGCGTTTCCGATCATGTCATACCCAAGACGCGCGCCTATCACGAGATCTGGTACGGCAGCGAACGAATAGCCGGTTCCGAACCGGAAGAACCTTTTTACGGCCGCACCTACATGCCGCGCAAGTTCAAGATCGGCTTTGCGCTGCCACCCTCGAACGACATTGACGTTTATGCGCAGGATCTGGGCTTTATCGCGGTGGGGGGCCCGGACGGTCTGGAGGGGTTCAACGTCGTCATTGGCGGGGGTATGGGCAGAACCGACCAGGCACCCTCAACCTATCCCCGTCTCGCCAGCCTGATCGGCTTTGTGCCGGCGGCTCGTGTCATTGCCTGCGCTGACGCCGTCATGACGGTTCAACGCGATCATGGTGATCGCAAGGATCGCCAGCATGCCCGCTTCAAATACACGATCGACGATAAGGGGCTCGACTGGATCAAGGCCCAAATCGAGAGGCACATGGGCGCGTCTCTGGAAGCGGCCCGTCCCTTCACTTTCACGTCCAATGGCGACAGTTACGGCTGGCATACAACGCCTGATGGCCGTCACCATCGCACGCTGATCATCGAGAATGGACGCCTTGACCTGAGGTTGCTGGACGCGCTGCGGGACATTGCACGGATTCACCGCGGCAGCTTTCATATTACACCCAATCAAAATGTGATCGTCGCCGGCGTGCGAGACGAGGACCGCCCGGCGATCGATGCGCTGCTTGCTGACCACTTTCCGCAGCTTGACGGCTTTTCGGTGGTGCGGCGTAATGCGATGGCGTGCGTGGCGCTGCCGACCTGTGGTCTCGCCATGGCGGAAAGCGAACGATATCTGCCGAGCCTGCTCGACAAAATCGAGGCGATCCTCGGTGCCTATGGGCTTGCCGACGAGCCGATCACCGTCCGCATGAGTGGATGCCCTAACGGTTGTTCAAGGCCCTATATCGCCGAAATCGGACTTACGGGGCGCGCACCGGGCAAATATAATCTCTATCTGGGCGGCGGCTTTCACGGTGAGCGACTGAATCGCATGGTTCGCGAGAATGTCGGTGAGCGCGTGATCCTTGAGATACTGTCGGAAACGCTGGGGCGCTTTGCGCAAGAGCGCCAGCCTAAGGAGCACTTCGGGGATTTCGTCATCCGTGTCGGCATCGTCCGAGAAGTGACGGAGGGACGTTTGTTTAATGACTGACGCACAAGACCGCTCGCCCCATCCCTATACCGTAGCTGCTGCCCATGGCGTTGCGAGCGATCCGGCGCATGGTGCGGTTGCACCGCCTCTCTATCTGTCCAGCACCTACGAGTTTGCCGGCTTTGATCAACCCCGCTCCTTTGACTATGGGCGTGCCGGCAATCCCACGCGTGATCTTCTGGCGGAAGCGCTTGCCAAGCTAGAGGGCGGGGCAGGAGCGATCATGGCCGCGAGCGGCATGGCGGCCCTCGACCTTCTGGTCGGCCGCTTGCGTCCCGGTGATCTGATCGTTGCACCGCATGATTGTTATGGCGGCACGATGCGGCTGCTGAAGGCTCGCGCGGAGCGAGGCCATTGTACAGTGCAGTTCGTGGATCAGGGCGATCACTCCGCATTTGCGGCTGCTCTGAAACAGATGCCGACGCTGATCCTGATTGAAACACCGAGCAATCCTCTCATGAGGGTTGTCGATATCGCTTCGCTGTCAGCCAGGGGGCGCGCTGCCGGGGCGGCTATCGCGGTCGACAACACATTTCTTTCCCCTGCGGTCCAGCAGCCTCTCGCGCTGGGGGCCGATTATGTCATCCACTCCACTACCAAATACCTGAATGGCCATTCTGACGTGATCGGCGGAGCCGTCGTGGCGGCGGATCCCGCACAGGTTGATGAACTGCGCGCCTGGGCGAACGTCGTGGGATCCGCGGGCGCTCCTTTCGATGCCTGGCTCACGCTACGCGGCTTGCGAACCTTGTTTCCCAGGATGCAGCAGCAACAGCGCAATGCGCTGGCCGTGGCCCAGTATCTGGCCAGCCACCCTGCGGTGGCGCGAGTGCACTATCCTGGTCTGCCAGCGGACCCCAATCATGAAGTCGCAGCGCGGCAGCAGCATGGCTTTGGTGCGATGCTGAGCTTTGAACTCACCGGCGGCCTCGCGGCGGTCCGCCACTTTGTCTCGGCGGTCCGCTACTTCACGCTCGCGGAATCGCTTGGCGGGATCGAAAGTCTGGTCGCCCATCCCGCCACCATGACCCATGCCGACATGGGCAAAGACGCTCGCGACAGCGCGGGCATCAGCGATAGCCTTCTACGGCTTTCCGTTGGTCTTGAGGCCGAGGACGACCTCATCAGCGGCCTGGAGGCGGGACTGGCGGGTTGCCCGCTGTGAACGTCACCGTGCCATAGTCCGAAGGAGGCGCCAATGCCTGGATATGTGTGGTTGCTAGACATCTTCGGCGTCATTCTGGCGTTGCTAGGGTTCAACATGGCTTTCAGACAGTCGACTTTCCGGCGAGCGATCGGCCGTCCCAAGCAATCTTCGTCCGCTGCCCGCTCAACGGATAACGACGAGGATCCGCTCACTTACATCCTGCGGATCGCGGGGGTTATGCTGATGGTTTTTGGTATCGTTATTGCCGGAATGTTCACGCTTTTCAGCCTTAATTAGCTCAGGTAGTTGGCCTGTGCAGCAGCCCGACATGACGTCGTCGCGATTTGTGAGCGGAATTTTCTGTGGGCCTAGCAGCTCGAGATCTTAGCGCTTGTGCCGGCCGAACGGCACGACGGGCCGGCACATTACGCCACGTGTATGAGCGGCGCGCTATCGGATCGAGGCATGGCTGCGTTCGTGCAACAGCGTCACCATGGCAAGCATGACGCGTCTTGCGTGGGAGGTTGCGCCAATTCGGGGATCACACCACATATCGGCGTAGAGCGCGGCCCAGTTCCTCATCTGTTCGGCCATCGGCAGGGCGCTTTGAGAAATCATGTTCTCGATCCTTGATGCAGCGGTCGCTGCTTCATGCTTTTCCGTGCCCCCGTTTCGGTTCAATTTCCAGATGCTGCGACGCTGCGCCTCGATTTCGAGCGAAGACGCGGGTTTCGAGAAATAGCCGCTCAGATGATCTGAGATATTCCCGCGACCCGTTCTTGAGCCTGCCAGGCGCAGGCCGACGGCCACCAGCTGGTCCTCCGCCATTGGCGAGACTTCGAGGCGCTGGATTTCACTCAGCTTGTCGGGACCTAGCTGCCTCAATGCAGCTGCGGCGTCCGGCTTGGCCAACAAGATTTCCACTCTCTCAGCTGCCACCGCGACCAAAGTCGGCAACAGATCATCAGGCGCGTGCCGATCGTCCATCTTCCATTCCTGTGCTGTTGTTTTTCAAGCGACATCGGGCGGTCGGGGAGCCGAAGGCGCTGGCGCGGGCCGCGAACGGCCGGGCTTGCTCTTCTCTGGAGTGGCGAAAGGCAAAATCTTCCCCCGTCCTGCCTGCTTCTCGTGAGAGACCGCTTCGGAGGGTCCTTGCGAGCTCGGATTATTGTCTTCGTGCATGGTGCGCGTTCCTGAAGGCCTGAATTCTCTGCAGACTATTTCGCCATCGTGGCGTCGACACGAGAAAGGCCCGCCGCCAAATGTGCGCTGCGCCCGCGTAATACTGTCGACATCGCCAGCATTATCCGCCGCGTCGGGGTGCGGGCACTGATGCGCGGATCGCACCACAGCTCACCGTAGAGCTCGGCGTAGGCCCACAACATCTGGCTTCTGTTGTGACCATCCGCCTCGATCCGCTTTTCGAGGATGTCGACATAATCTCCTGCGAGAATCATCGGCAGCCCCTTGTCGCGCACTTCGCTTTCGATGCTTCGCCTTTGCGCGGTGACAGCGACGCCCGGCGGCGCCGATCGGAAGCGGGCGAGCAACTTGTCTCTGAGCCCCCCAGCGAGACAAAGCTCGTCGGCCAGACGCAACGCCGTCGCCATTATCTGCTTGTCCAGCAACGGCGACAGCTCAAGGTCGGAGATTGCGTGTCTCACATGCTCCTCGGCCAGTTCACGTCCGCAGAGCATGGCTTCGGCCTGCGCGCACGCCTGGGTTACAATGCGGTCGAACAAAACGGACTGATATTCAGATTCCACGATGAGATTCCTTCGCGCTTGTGGAGCGCAGATAGTGCAGCGCGCGGTTCAGAGTGATGCGCGAACGTGCTGCGCCCGGTTCGCCTCAAGAATAAGCATTAGGCTAACCTGAAAAGAGTATAGCTCCGACGCCGGCTGCACAGACGCATGCGCAAATGGCCCAAGGCAGCCACGGTCGGCGCATGACAGCGAACGCAAGGCTGTAAATAACAACCACGGCCAACACGAACGCGATATTCATGTGCGCACTGCTGACACCAGCACTCATGGCATTGCTACCAGAACAGCCGCGGTGACGATAAGTATGGCTCCCAGGCCGATACACAGCGCTATCTCCCCGACGCTTAATCGGTCGATGTGTTGACTGCGAAATTGCCGATACTGCGGTTGGATCGCGGGATTGCTCGCAAGGGACGCGACCTCCATGGCCGAAGCTTCGCGCCTGAACCATGATATTATATCGCTCAATTGAACTGCGGTGACGTAGGGATAATGGGCGAGGGTGGCTTCGATGTGCAGACGGCGCTGGACACTGTTGATGGAATTTCGACGACGTTTCATTTGAACCGGCTTTTCATTGATGCGCGGATCGCAATCCGCATGCGCGCAACGCCCTTGATCGACGTCGCGTAGGGCTAGCTTCCAAAGGGTGCGCTGTTCGCGGCCAGCCCTCTTCAGCTTGGGGGGAAGCCCGTTCGATCGGTACGCCGCAGCAATCTCGCGGTGATGGCACGAATTTCCCTGAAAAGCGCTCGTGCGCGCGGGAAAACCCTGCCGTCGAGGGTGCGATAACGCGGGTCGGAATATACGAAGCGAAAGCCGCCGGGCACGCGCATGGCTACCCCGACTGCTGCGTGGTCGGCTTCAACGACGAAATGTTGAGACATGGAAGCCTCCATAACGCCGCATCAGCGATCAAGACGATGATCGACAGAGGCGAAGATGCTGGAAGACCGCAGGTGAGTGGCAAATGCAGTCTGGTCGAATCACTCCCTAAGCGGCCGCGGCGACGCGAACCGCTTAGGGTCAGAGGCGTGAGGTGCTGCTGCCCGGATGAATCTCTGCGCGGATGACCAAGTATGACATAACGCGCTCAGCATGGCCTTGTAGCGCTGGAAAGTCAAATCTGCTTCGGCTCACCAAAAAACACTACATCGAAAAAGACCCGCAAGGGTGACGCCACTCTACAATCCCCCTGGAAAAGAGGAGATGCCCTTCTTAATAAATTATATACTAATGAGTGGAGCGTTTAATGAGCTATACTTGCAGTACGATCCATATGACATGAACTGTGGTCGATTGAGAACATCATTGTCTAATCTCGAAACTGTCGGGCCGTGCGAGGCGCCAGGCCGCGCCATAGAAGTCCTCACGCGGTCGGTCCCCGAGCAAATCACCCTCCTCGAGATAGGTATGTAGCTGGGAGAACAGTCTAACCTCAGTGGGGCTGACGCGCCGCATAAGATGGTGGGGACTGATGAGACTGGGATGCTCGAGCCCTGCCGCCGCCACCATGTCTGCGAGCGCGGCCAGCGTGTTTCGATGGAAGTTGAACACACGCTCGGCCTTCTCCGGAACGACCAGCGCTCGCTGACGCATGGCATCCTGCGTCGCGACGCCAACCGGACATCGATTGGTATGGCAGGTCAACGACTGAATGCAGCCCAGTGCGAACATGAAGCCCCGGCCTGCATTGGTCCAGTCGGCGCCGAGCGCCAGCGTGGCAGCGACGTCGAAGGCGCTTACGATTTTACCGGCCGCTCCGACCTTGATCTGGCTGCGAAGACCGGCGCCCACCAGCGTGTTGTGAACAAACAGCAATCCTTCGCGCATGGGCATGCCCAGATGATCGATGAATTCGAGCGGTGCGGCACCCGTCCCGCCTTCGGCGCCGTCGACCACGATGAAATCCGGAAGAATACCGGTTTCCCGCATGGCTTTGACCATGCCCATGAATTCCCAAGGTTGGCCAACGCAAAGCTTAAATCCGATCGGCTTACCCGCGGACAAGCGTCGCAGATCGCCGATGATTTGCATCATCTCCAGTGGCGTGGAAAAGGCGCGGTGCCGTGCAGGAGAAACACAATCCTCACCCGTTGGTACGCCGCGGGTCTTCGAGATTTCCGCCGTCACTTTCTCCGCGGGAAGAATGCCGCCATGCCCCGGCTTGGCGCCTTGGCTCAGCTTGATCTCGATCATTTTTACCTGGGCATTACGCGCCTGTCGGGAGAATTGGGTCGGGTCGAAATGCCCATCGGCTGTGCGACAACCAAAATATCCGCTGCCGATTTCCCATATGAGATCGCCGCCGAATTCGAGGTGATAAGGGCTGATGCTGCCTTCGCCGGTGTCGTGCGCAAAGCCGCCCATTGCCGCGCCTTTGTTGAGCGCGCGGATCGCGTTGGCGCTGAGCGAACCGAAACTCATCGCCGAGATGTTAAACAGGCTGGCCTGGTAGATCTGGCGACAGGCCTGCCCCCCTATGCTTATCTTGAAAGTCGCCGGGTCCGCCGACTTTGCCGGACGGGTAGAATGAGCGATGAATTCATGTCCATCCTGATACACGTCGAGCAAGGTGCCAAAGGCCCGTTCACTCCCTTCATCCTTCGCCCGGGCATAGACAAGCGATCGCTGGATGCGGGAAAAGGGGACTTTCTCCTGATCGCCTTCGATCATGTACTGCCGGATTTCCGGGCGAATGTCCTCGAAGAACCAGCGCAGGTGTCCGATGATAGGGTAGTTTCGGCGCACTGAATGTATCGGTTGGGCCAAGTCGTAGAGTCCCAGGGCGGTGAGGGCGACGCTGACGACGAAGAGTGGGATGGCCCAGACGGCGGGTAGATAATAGCCCGCGACAATGGTCGATATGGCGGCAATGCCAAGCGCCGTGAAGCGTGTCAAAAACAAGGATATCTCCTGGACGGCATCAGCAATGCTCATGCCCAAACAGCAAGGTGGACAGGAGCTAGCGCTCCAGATGCAACGCGCGCCCTGGCAAGAGTGGGCTCAGCCTTCAGCCAGGGCCAGCTAGCGCGGGGTGCTGCTACCAGGATGCAGCAGGAAAGAGCGTTCGGTAGTCATGATCGGCAATGTGGCGCTTCGATGGCCAAAAACAAAGTCTCCAAGTCTTTAGGCGACGTGGCGGCATTTCCAGTCCTCGCTGGATTGCTTTGCTTGGATGACACGCCATCAGGAGCAAGTGCCCCCGTCGATCAGGCCTAGGAAGCGGTGAGCCGCAAAAATTTTTATCCGTAGCTACCGCTCCTGGATGAACGACTTCGCTCACTACAGCTATTTCGCGGCGTTCAAATCCACCGCAGGCAGCGCCGCCAATTGCTGCTTAGTCATTTTGGTCACGACGTCCATGTCGGTGCCGCGCTGGGCGGTGGTGAGGCCCGCGATCGGAACATGGACGAATTTATCGGGATGGCTGTCCTCGATCTCAATGAGAAGTCTATCGACCTTGCCGCTTCCGTCGCGAGCCAGCGCCTGAACATCACCCAGTTCGACGTTATTGGCGTCGACGAGGTCAGCATCGAGCAGTTGTGCTTCGCTCAGTCCGAGTGCAACCGGTGCCGGGCCCGCTGCAGCTGCGCTGGCCTGTGCCGCGTGTTCGACGCGATCCTCAGCTTTGTCCTGGGCGTTGCCGCAGCCAGAAAGCAGAACGGCAGTAGCTCCAAACAGCGCGAGTTTTACGTGCATCGATCTGACCTCCAGCAATGAATGATGATTGGCAAACGGGTCATTTGACGCACAGTTCCAGATCATCACGACGGCGCACGCGCCAGCGCGCTGTCGTAATTGCTGAGTTTCAGAAAGCTTCCGATCTGGAAGACCTGAAATTTTCGGTTGGAAAGGTTGACCCGGTCGCGAGGGATCGGTTGATTGACCATGAAGGAGCCTGACATGAAGCTGGAATCGGTAGCGCTGCACCATGGGTATGACACAGATCCGACGACCCGGTCAGCGGCAGTCCCGATCTATCAGACCACATCCTACACGTTCGATAATACCCAGCACGGCGCCGACCTTTTTGACCTCAAGGTGCAGGGCAATATCTATACCCGCATTATGAATCCGACGACCGCGGTGCTGGAAGCGCGGCTCTCCGAGATGGAGGGCGGTATTGCAGGGCTGGGACTGGCATCGGGAATGGCAGCCATAACCTATGCAATCCAGACGATCGCGGGCGCTGGCGACAACATCGTTTCGGTATCCCAGCTATATGGCGGCACATACAATCTCTTCATGCACAGCTTCCCGCGGCAAGGAATTGAAGCGCGGCTGGTCGACGGCGAGGATTACGCCGCAATGGAAGCCGCCATCGATCGCGGGACAAAGGCGATATTTCTGGAATCGATTGGCAATCCGGCAGGCAATATTGTCGATATCGAGCGCGTCGCCGAAATTGCACATCGCCACAGTGTGCCGGTCATTGTCGACAATACCGTCGCAACCCCGTTCCTGTGCAGACCTATCGAGTTCGGCGCGGATATCGTCATCCATTCACTGACCAAATATATTGGCGGACATGGCACGACTATCGGCGGAATGATCGTTGACAGTGGCCGCTTCGACTGGACCGCGGATCGTGAGCGTTTCGCGATCCTCAATGAACCGGACCCATCCTACCATGGGGTCGTATACACCGAGGCGCTCGGCGCCGCCGCCTTCATTGGACGGGCCCGGGTGGCACCACTGCGCAATACGGGGGCAGCGCTGGCACCGCACAGCGCTTTTTTGTTGCTACAGGGCCTTGAAACGCTTGGCTTGCGAATGGAGAGACACTGCGAGAATGCGGAGAAGGTCGCTCGCTATCTTCAGGAGCACCCCAAGGTGGCGTGGGTCAACTATGCCGGACTGGCCAGTAGCAAATATCATGCGTTGGCGCAGCGACTGACGCGGGGGAAAGGGTCTGGAATCCTAAGTTTCGGAATTCAAGGCGGGCAGCAGGCTGGCGGGGCGTTCATCGACCGGCTGAAGATGATCCTCAGGCTGGTGAACATCGGCGACGCCAAGTCACTTGCCTGCCACCCGGCGTCCACCACCCACCGGCAGCTAAGCGGCGCCGAATTGGCGAGAGCCGGAGTAAGTGAGGATCTTGTGCGGATTTCCGTCGGCATCGAACATATCGAGGATATTCTGGCCGACATCGATCAGGCGCTAGCTGCTGTTTAAGCCAGGCGATAGAGAGGCAGCAGGAGTTCGCCGCTTGTTCACCCAAAGTTGAGCTCCTGCTGGCCTTCGCGTGTTTGTATCCGTGACGCGGCAGTCAGACCCCGTGCGCGGCCGATCAGCGTGTAGACCGCGTGGCGCTGCCCGCCTCTGTTGCAGTGATCGATGCGGTAACCCTGATAGTGACGACGAAGCAGGCCGGCTTTTACGAGCTCGGAGACTGCTCGGCTGAGGTTGGATTTTCCGGCCGTGCGAATGCGCACGCGCATCTCCGCCGCCACCACTTGCTGTGCCGCCTCGGCATCGCGAGGGAGCGCGCCATCTTTGTCGAGGTCCTTGTGAACCCGCTCGGCCAGCGCCAGGTGGCGTGGTCCGCGCTGCGCCATGGGCGTAAGCGCATCGCATAACCAGTCGCGCAAAGACACAAGCTCATCGTCCCGCTTGATCCAGGGACCCGCGCTTCCATCGGCCCGCGCGACCTGCGCGATTAGGTTAAGCAGCATGAAGGCATAGCGGGGGCGGCTCGACACCTGTGCCAATTGCTCGAGAACAGCCGCGATATCGCAGCTGTTCGAGGGCTCGTACGCTTTAGCTGACAGAAACATAACGCGACTGAATCAAGCACAAAGCAGGATCGATGTGAATCCGGTTTTCGCCTCAAATGGTATTTTGTCGCCTATGAGGCCTCACCTCAAGATTTGTTCGCCAGACAACGCTAAGCTGGACATAGTGAGAACATCTTAAGCGACGAGCCGAATTCTGCCGCTCGGGTCGTGAAGTGCTCGGTACTCGCGGTTGCCGCTGAAAGACGCATCTTCCCAAAGGTAGTCACCTGTCAGGCCGATATGCGACCATCCTAGGGGTGAGACGTGCGCTAGCAGTGCTTCGTCCATCTCAATTCCCGAGTACCGCAGGTGATCGGCGGCCCGGCCGAGATAGAGGGCATTCCAGTATGCAATGGCGGCGATGAGCAAGTTGAGCCCAGATGCGCGGTATTGTTGGTTCTCAAGAGTTCGATCGGTGAACCGGCCCTGGCGGTTGGTGTAGATGGCGTCTGCCAGAGCGTGCCGAGCCTCTCCCTTGTTCAATCCGGCTTGGCAGGCGCGGCGCAAATCCGGCTGTTCCAGCCAGTCGAGCGTGAACAACGTCCGCTCGATGCGGCCAAGTTCGCGAAGGGCAAGGTCAAGCTTGTTCTGCCGGCGATAGGCGGAAAGCTTGCGCAGGATGACAGATGGAGCAACAGTTCCTTCCCGAATTGAGGCGGCCATTCGGACGAGATCATCCCACTCTGCCTCAATGGTGCCGACCTTGATCGCCTGGCCGAACAGACATTCGATGCCTTTGTAGTTTGCACCGGATACGATGGTTGCGAGCCGCCGGTCTGCAAGATCACGCATTCGAGGGACGAAACGGAACCCGAGCAGGTGGCACAGGCCAAAGACGTGATCCGACGCACCGCCGGTATCGGTATACAGCTCCTTCAGTGGCAATTCGCGGGCCCCTAGCATCAGGCCGTCGAGCACGTATGGGGCCTCGCTTGCGGTGGCAGACATGATGCGCGAGCTGAACGAGGCAAAATGGTCGGAAAGGTGCGAGTAAATTTTGATACCTGGCTCGTGACCGTATTTTGCGTTGATCTCGGCTGCGCCCGATCGGATCCGGCCGGTGCGGAAGAACTGGCCGTCGGATGATGCACTGACACCTTCGCCCCAGTTTCGCGCGAACGGGAGGCGGTGATGTTCGCGCACAATCTGGGCCAGGGCGGCCTCGTAGTTCTCGGGTGAAATATACCAGTTCTGGGTCCAGGCGAGCTGCGCATATGTGACGCCCTGGCTGGCGTTGGCCAAGCGGCGCTGAGGCGGGCAGGGGCAAACGTGCGTGGGAAAGACGGTTTTCTGGTCATGGCAGAGCGATCTCGATGCCCGCGTTACTCGCGATGTGATCCGCTCAGCGCTCGATCAGGCGATCGGCATGTTGGCAGCCGATCTCGACGAAGCCGATCGGCCGAGCCTGACCTCGGACACACAAGGTGTCGCCGGTACGCCTGATATTGTGGCCACGATTCTGCGCAAGATCGATGAGGCTGCGGTGTTCGTGGGCGATGTGACGCCAACCGCTGTTTCAGCCAGCGGCAAAGCATGCGCCAACCCCAATGTGCTGATCGAGCTCGGCTATGCCAACCGGGCGCTGAGCGAGCACCGCGTACTCCAAGTGTGGAACACGGCGTTCGAGGGTGCGACAATCGAGAAGCTGCCCTTCGATATGCGGGGGCGGCGCGGTCCTATTGCCTTCAACCTGCCGGTCGGCGCCGAGCGCGAGGATCTGCGTAAGGTCCGCGCGGATCTGACAAAGCGCCTTGCCGAGCATCTGCGCCTTGCCCTCGGCCAGCTTCCACCACCGCCGCCCGAAGCCGTTCACTGGCAGCCGCATTTCGAGGGCGATCCGGACCTCTGGTTCGACCGCAACGAGCCCCAGATCGTCACGCACCCAAGCCATGGATCAAGCAAGTACCGCTGGACGGACCATTTCCCGGGCTATGCGCGCCTGATTCCGTCCAAATGGCAGGCGATGTTGGGCGCCAAGCAGGCGCTGGCGAGCGGGCAGGGGCATCCGGACCTGATGGCCGATGCCCGCTCGATCAGCCACGGCACGAGCCGGGGCGGAACGGCGATCTACTGGCCCCAGGCGGAGAAGGATGGTGTGGCGAACACCGTCGCTGTGACGCAGTGGTTTGAGAAGACCGGCGAGTTCTGGGGTGTCGCCGGTGGGTTCTTGTTCGAGCGGGACGGGCGGCGCACGTTGTCGACCGGCTATTTCTTCCGCCATTGGCTGGACTTCCTGAAACGCAACGCGAGCCTCGCGCTCAGTCATGGCGGTGCCCTGCCGATCCATGTCCGGATGGGCGTCAACGGTCTCGCGGACTCGTGGTGGCCGCTCGGGGCCTTCGCCTTCCGGGAAGATGGGTTCGCCGCAGTTGAACCCTCCTATGAATTCACCGCGACCCTGACCTCAGTAGAACCCGACGCGCTGCAGCAGGTCGCCGTCGACGCTTTCAATGGCTTGGCGGCCGTGTACGGCCAGGAGCCCTACACGCTTGAGGAGATCCTCGAGATGGCGCGGCGCTGATCGATGAGTGGTCGGCCGGCCAAGATCTCCGCGCCGCTCGCGGCGGGCAAAATGCCCGGGCAGGCACTCGTGCCGGTCGATCTGACCTGGACTGTGGTGCAGATGAAAGCCGGCGAGCGGATCACCGTCAATGAGATGCTGATCGCAGCATATCAGGCCGCCTCGTCGCCCCACAGCATCCGCGCCCTCAAATCCGACATCGAGGCGTTCGACGCCTGGTGTCGGCGAACCAATCGGTTCGCGCTGCCGGCGACGGCTGAGACCGTAGCCGATTATCTCGATGCACGAGCAGAAAATGGTAGCCGTCCTGCGTCGCTGGCGCGCTACAAGGCGTCAATCGCCAAGATCCACCAGCTGCTCGATCTGAAGGATCCAACGCCAGCGCCATTGGTCAAGCTGCGGCTCCAGGCGGTGCGCCGCGAGAAGGGCGCCGCGCAGAAACAGGCGCGGCCGCTGCGGTTCAAGGGGCCGGTTCGCGACATCGAGCGCGACAAGGCGCGCGGGCTTAACATCCGCGCGTTGCTCGAGAGCTGCGCGGATGATCTGCCGGGCCTGCGCGATAGGGCGCTGCTATCAACCGCTTACGATACCGGTCTGCGGGCCTCGGAACTGGTTGCGGTCGCGGTCGAACATATTGAAGAGGCGATCGATCCCGAGGCGCGGCTGCTGCAGATCCTCCGCAGCAAGGGCGATCAGGACGGGGAAGGGGCGACCGCCTACCTCAGCCCGCGCACGGTCGCGGCGATCGCAGCCTGGTGTGAGGCGGCCGAGATCACAGCAGGGCCGCTGTTCCGCCGTGTGCAGGTTCGGCGCTACAAGGCCCGGGCCGCGGTGCGAGGTCGGCCGATCGACAGCATCTCAGGCCGGGAGACGTGGGATCTGCGCAAGACGCTCTCGAAGCCCGCCATCAAAGCACGCGTCGAATATGACATCGGCACCGTCGCGCTGCACCCGGGCTCGATCGGGCCGATCTTTCGATCAATTATCCAGCGGGCGTTCGATCGCGGCGCGCTGTCCGATCTGACGGCCGAGGATCTGACCCGGCTGCTAAAGGGGATCAGTGCGCACTCCACGCGGATTGGGCTCAACCAAGATCTGTTCGCGAGCGGCGAGGATCTTGCTGGGATTATGGACGCTCTCCGGTGGAAGTCGCCGCGCATGCCGCTTGCCTACAATCGCAATCTTGCGGCTGAGCAGGGGGCGGCAGGGCGGCTCATGGCGAAGCTCACCTGACATAGCGCCCACATGTCATGTCGCGCGACCGACCGCTGGCATCGTCCGGCATACTAGACAAGGCAGCTTCTTATTCGTTTCGAAGACCTATCAGTGTGCAAGAAACATCCAAATCATTTGGTTTGTAGTGCGTCGATGATCGGACAATCTGGCCTCTCGTTCCCGTTGCAACGCTCGGCGAGGTCCAGCAGCGACCTTCTCAGTGCCTCCAGTCCAAGCGCCTTGCGATGCAATTCGGCGGCACGGGTCAATGCGATGTGCTTTACGTCGGCGCTTTCACGCGCACCGTCCGACCACAAGCTTAGCAGCGACCGAATATCCTCAATCGGAAAACCAAGGTCGCGGGCATTGGCAATGAACCGCAGTCGATGGAGATCGGCATCGGAATAATCGCGATAGCCAGACTGGCGGCGCGGCGCGGCACCGATCAGGCCAATCTTCTCATAATGGCGAATCATGCGCTGCGAGACGCCGCTGGCGCTCGATGCCTCGCCGATCTTCATAGCTTGGCCCCGTTAAGTCTGAGCGCATTGGTCACCACCGTGAAGCTCGACAGTGCCATGGCGGCGCCAGCGATCATCGGCGATAGTAAGATGCCTGCAATGGGATAGAGGATACCGGCAGCGACCGGTACACCGACCCCGTTGAAGACGAACGAGAAGAACAGGTTCTGCCGGATGTTGCGCATGGTGGCGACCGCGAGCCGGCGTGCACGAACCATCGCGGCGAGATCGCCCTTGGTCAGTGTCATGCCAGCGCTCTCGATGGCGACGTCAGTCCCGGTGCCCATGGCGACGCCGACATCCGCCGCCGCCAGCGCCGGGGCGTCGTTGATCCCGTCGCCGGCCATCGCGACCACTGCACCTTTTGCTTTGAGTTCACCGATGATGCGGGCCTTGTCCTCGGGCTTCAGCCCGGCATGGACTTCGTCAATGCCGCCGATAGCCCGCGCCACCGCATCGGCCGTCGCTCTCGCGTCGCCGGTCAGCATCACGATCCGCAGCCCTTCCTCGCGCAGGGCGGCGATCGCGGAGGCCGCCGATGGCTTAATCGGATCTGCGACCACGAGGAGGCCGACCAGGTGGCCATCGATCGCTACGAGCATCACACCTGCGCCCTCACTGCGGTGCTTGTCGGCTACGTTATCAAAGGATGACGGATCCACGCCAACGCGACGCATTTGTTCGGCATTGCCGACCACCACGTCGCGCCCGTCGACCTTGCCACTGACTCCAAGCCCGGTCTGGGACTCAAACTGCTCGACTTTCGCAATCGGAAGCTCGGCTTCGCGCGCGGCTTCGACGATGGCCTGGGCAAGCGGATGTTCCGAAAGAGCTTCTACGGCGGCTGCGGCCGACAACACCATGTCGTGCTCATACCCCTCAGCCATCTCGATGGTCGTAAGGGCCGGGCGGCCTTCGGTCAGCGTGCCGGTCTTGTCGATCACCAGAGTGTCGACCTTCTCCATCATTTGCAGGGCTTCGGCATCCTTGATGAGCACACCGCCGCGCGCGCCGCGGCCGGTTCCTACCATGATCGACATTGGCGTCGCCAGGCCGAGCGCACAGGGACAGGCGATTATGAGCACGGCGATCGCATTGAGCAGGGCATGACCAAAGCGCGGCTCAGGACCGACGAAATTCCAGACAATGAATGTCGCGATCGCGATCGCGACGACGAGCGGCACGAACCAGCCCGATACGCGGTCAGCAACCGCCTGGATGGGCGCACGGCTGCGCTGGGCTTCCGCCACCATCTTCACGATCCGCGCCAAAACCGTATCCGTCCCGACCGCGCGCGCCTCGATCACCAGCGTTCCCGTGCCATTGACGGTGCCGCCTGTGACAGTCGCGCCCTTCTCCTTGAGGACGGGAGCAGGTTCGCCCGTTATCATGGATTCATCGACCGACGAGCGCCCGTCGATAACAACGCCATCGACCGGCATCGCCGCACCGGGACGCACGCGGACATGGTCGCCGGCCATTACGTCGGCGAGATCGACCTCCACCTCTTCGCCGTTGGCATTGATGCGCCGAGCAGTCTTGGGGGCAAGATCCATCAGCGCACGGATCGCACGGCCGGTCGCCGCCCGAGCGCGCAGCTCGAGTACTTGACCGAGCAGCACCAGCGTCACCACGACGCCTGCCGCCTCGTAATAGACAGGCACGATCCCGTGCATCCGGAAGGATGGTGGAAATAGACCCGGCGCGACCGTGGCGATCATGCTGTACGCAAACGCCGCGCCGACTCCGATCGACACGAGCGTGAACATGTTAAGATGCCATGTCACGATCGAGGCCCAACCGCGCTGGAAGAACGGCCAGCCTGCCCACAGAACGATCGGCGCCGTCAGCGCGAACTGGACCCATGGCGAGATAGCAGAAGGCACAAAATGCATGCCCAGCATCTCCGCGATCATCGAGATGGCCAGCAGCGGCACGGCGAGGACCGCTGCTACCCAGGTTCGCCGGGTGAAATCGACAAGCTCGGGATTGGGGGCATCATCAAGCGACGGCTCTTCGGGTTCGAGCGCCATCCCGCAAATCGGGCAGGTGCCGGGACCATGACGGCGAATTTGTGGATGCATCGGGCATGTCCACATTGCGCCGGACGATGCCGCAGGTTCAGGTGGTTTGCCATCCAGATAGGCGCTCGGATTGGCGACAAATTTGGAGCGACAGCCTTGGCTGCAGAAATGATAAGTTTGCCCGTCATGATCGGCATGATGGGATGTTATATTCGGGTCGACCGACATCCCGCAGACGGGATCGGTCACAGGTTCCGAGCCGCCGCCCTTTGACGTCTCGTTCGCGGGGGCCGCGCAACAGCTATGATCATGACCTGTATGCGCCGTGGATTTAGACTCGGACATTCCCGTTCTCCTTCTCGACGCAATCCCATCTAGGGTCTGACATCGTGTCAGGGTCAAGGGTTGCAATAAAAAGGCTACCCACCGTTCAACGGCTCGAGCGTGCTGAGCCAGGCAACCAGGCCCAAGATCATGATCGCCATCACGGTTTCCACCGCGAGGCTGCGCCGAAGGAACGCAAGCGCTTGCGCATGATCGCGGCGCTCAATCGCCCGTTCAAGACTCGGCGTCAGCCGGAAGCGATTGGCCGCGGCCATCGCCAGCATGCCGAGAAAAAGGACGATCTTCGCCAGCATCAATTGGCCCCATAGTCCGGCCGCGGCACTCATCACATTGGCGATGCCTACGATGACCAGCCCGTTGGCGAGCCCGGTGACCACAATCAGCCCGACGATGACAGTGCCGACACCGGCGAAGCCGTCCAGCGCCCGGTGCAGCGTTCGGACCTGCCCCGCGTCGTCCTTCGGCGAGCCCCGCAACGCCAGGAGCAGCAACGCAAACAGGGCACCGACCCAGGCGCCCGCAGCAAGTAGATGCAGGATGTCCGCCCCAAGATGGACCATCCCCGCGCCGCCCTCGGTGGCCGCGCCATGGCCCGACCAGGCAAGACTCGAAAGCCCGACGCCCGCAGCGACGGAAATCGCGCTAAGAGCAGCAACGGGATGACGGGAAAGAAGGACGCCGGCGAACAGGCAGAAGGCCAGCGCAGCCATGCGAACCAGAAAGGCGGTGCCCACCGATGTCTGGGCAAGCAGCATGGTCAATGTGTCGGATTCGACCTGAAGCAGGCCGGTTCCGGCCATGGCCGCCGCCATGGCAACGAAGCCGATCGCAGAGAGGGCGATGCCGGTGATCGCCAAGGTCCCGGCAAGCGGGCGGAGCGGCAGCAATCTGGCGTGATGCCGCTCCTCGCCGCGAAGCCCATAAAGAGCGAAGAGCGGAACACCGAAGAGCAGGGCCAGATCGCCATACAGCGCGAAGCGCGCCGCAATGACGAGCCAGTCACTCACGTCTCAGCGCACCGTGAAGGTCAGATGGCCCTCGATGCGGTGCGTGTCGGTGGAAACGACATGCCAATGGGCGTCATAGGTGCCGGCCGGAAGCGGCTTGGGCAGTGCGGCGACGAGAGTCTTGCCGTCCTGCGACACGCTGGTCTTGAACCCGGCAACCTTCATCGGCGCATGACGGGCCATGCCTGGCATTCCGGTCATGACTAGGTCCAGGCCGGACATCTGCGGCATCAGCGTCTCGCTGAAGGCGAGCGCGATCTGGGTCGGTCTGCTGACGGTCGATCCTGCCGCGGGCGTTGCCGACACCAGTTTGGGATGCGCCAGGGCGGGAGAGGCGATGGTGAAGGCCGCAACAGTGGCTGCGAGCATGAGGTTTCGGAAGGGCGCCATGGGTTTCTCCGTTGGGGTGGTACGGTGAATACGCACGCCCGTGGCCAATCCCTCATCAGGTGATTGCGATGCTGCTATGAGGGATCGGGGGCGCCGATGCGTAATATCGGCTGAGAGCGTGGAGGATGACGCATGACCAATATTGACGCAGAACTGGCCCGCCTGCGCGAAATGCCCGTCCACCCGCGACTGGCGTCGATCGACGAGGCCGTCCTGGCGGGTGTGGCCGTTCACGCCGCGGGCTCGCGTCCGCTTTCCGGCACGGTTTTTGGAATAGCCGCGCTCGCCGCGCTCACGATCGGGATCGCCGGCTCGGCGCTGCCGGGCGCGCCGGTCAGGGCTGCGTCTATCGCGCCTTTCGGCGCTCCGCCCGCATTGGCGCCGTCATCCTTGCTGGGCGGTGGCGAGTGAACGACCGCCGCCGCCTGCTGCTGATCGCGCTGATCGCCTTTGCCGCGGCGATCGTAGGGGTCTTCGTCGGACGCGCCTATGTCGCGCGGCAGACGCCGGTCGAAACCGAGCTTCACACGCTGCTCCACCGGCAGCTTGAACTCGACGACACCCAGCACGCGAAAATCGAGGCCATCGAGCGCCGCTTCGCCGTCCGCCGGCAGGCACTCGAACTCGAGCTGCGTGCCGACAACGCGCGCCTCGCGGACGCGATCGAGGCGGAGCATGGCTACGGGCCGCAGGTCAGCGCGGCGGTCGATCGGTCGCACCAGGCGATGGGCCAGCTCCAGAAGGAGACGCTGGAACATATCTTCGCGATGCGCGGCGTGTTGCGTCCCGATCAGGCCGCCCGGTTCGACCAGGCGGTGGTCAAGGCACTGACGGCCAAGGAGCGGTGACGCTCGATCTCGCCGGCTGCTCGGATGGCGAACTGGCCGCACTGGCGCTCGCCGGCAGGCAGAGTGCCTATGGTGAACTCATGCGGCGCCACCGCGAGCCGGTGTACCGGCTGGTCCGGGGACATGTCGGCGATGCCGATGCCGCGCTCGACGTCACCCAGCAGAGTTTCATCGCCGCCTTCTCCGCGCTGGGGCGCTACGACGGAGCGCGCCCGTTCCGGGTCTGGATGGCGCGCATCGCCATCAACAAATGCCATGACTGGACGAGGCGGCGCGCCGTCCGCAGGCTCTTCTCATTCGCGCTGCCGATCGATGCGGCAAGCGATGTCGCCGACGAGGCCGCGACGCCGGAGGAGCTTCTCTCGGACCGTCAGCAGCTCCAGCGGACGATGACGGCGATCGCCGCCTTGCCCGGTTCGCTCAAGGAGCCCCTAATCCTGCGGACGATCGAGGGCCTGTCGCAGGCCGAGACGGCATTGGTGCTGGGAATCAGCGAGAAGGCGGTCGAGACGCGCGTCTATCGCGCTCGCGCCAGGCTGGCGGAAAGTTTGAGGGATTGACGGTCGGCCCGCGTATTTCCGGATAACAGCGTCAATCAGGGGTTGCCAAGTCATGCGTTCATCGAACCTGGATCGCCGCGCTTTGCTGCGTGGCGCTGCGATTGGCGGCGCGGGCCTGGGCCTTGCCAGCTGGTTTCCTGCCTGGGCGCAGCCGGTATCGGCCGGGATCGCCCGCCCGTTGCCGATGGTCGGCGGCAGCGACATCGCGCTGCGGATCGCCCACCAGATGATGACGATCGACGGGCGCGAGAGCCACGCCATCGGCATCAACGGCACCGTCCCCGCGCCGCTCATCCGGCTGAAGCAGGGAACGACCGTCCGGTTGTCGGTGACCAACGATCTCGACGAAGACAGCTCGATCCACTGGCACGGGCTACTTGTCCCGGCGCAGTTCGACGGTGTTCCCGGGATCAGCTTCCCCGGCATCCGGCCGCGGTCCACCTTCGTGTATGAGTTCCCGATCATCCAGTCCGGCACCTACTGGTATCACAGCCATTCGGGGCTCCAGGAGCAGATGGGGCATTACGGCCCGATCGTGATCGACCCCGAGGGCGAGGATCCTGTTCGCTACGACCGCGAGCATGTGATCGTTCTGTCGGATCACAGTTCGATGCACCCGCATGCGATCTTCCTGAAGCTCAAGCAGCAGGCGGGCTACTTCAACTACCAGAAGCAGACGCTGGCCGGGCTGCTCGCGGGGCGCGACCAGTCGCTCAAGGAGCGAATGGACTGGGGCAAGATGCGGATGGACCCGACCGACATCTCCGACGTGACCGGCTCGACCTATGCCTTTCTCGTCAACGGGCACGGCCCGAGCGACAACTGGACCGCGCTGTTCCGGCCGGGCGAGCGGGTGCGGCTGCGCTTCGTCAATGCCTCGGCGATGACGATCTTCAACGTCCGCATCCCCGGCCTGCCGCTGACCATCGTCCAGGCCGATGGGCAGGACGTTCGTCCGGTCACGGTCGACGAGTTCCAGATCACGATCGCCGAGACCTTCGACGTGATCGTCACGCCCACCGACGAACGAGCCTACACCATCGTCGGCGAGGCGGTCGATCGCTCGGGCCTGGCGCGGGCGACGCTGGCACCGCGCGAAGGCATGGCCGCCGAGGTGCCGCCGCTCCGCTCCCGGCCGGTTGCAACGATGAAGGACATGGGGATGGATATGTCCGGCATGGACATGGGAGCAAGCGGCGGCACGATCGACCTGAGCAAGCCCGATGGCGGCATGGCCGGCATGGACCATGCTGCCATGGGCCACGACATGGCGGCTGGAGCCGCTGGCGCGATGGCAGGCATGGCACCGGCGCCGCAAGCCCGCGCCGAAATGGCTGGAATGGATCATTCCGCGATGGGCGGGATGAGCATGAACATGCGCGACCCGAAGAATGCGCCGCAGGTTCGCATGGGGCCTGGGGTGCAGACGATCGCACCGATGGCGATGGACCGCACCGGCGAGCCGGGACAGGGTCTCGAGAATGTCGGCCACAAGGTGCTGGTCTACCGCGACCTGATGGCGCTGGCACGCAATCCCGACGTTCGCGCACCCGACCGGGCGATGGAGATCCACCTGACCGCCAACATGGAGCGGTACATGTGGTCGTTCGACGGGCGGAAGATGAGCGAGGTCAAGGCGCCGATCCCGTTCCTCAAGGACGAGCGGGTGCGCGTGACGCTGGTCAACGACACGATGATGTCGCATCCGATCCACCTGCACGGCCATTTCTTCGAGCTGGTGACCGGCCATGGCGAATATGCGCCGCGCAAGCATACGGTCAACGTCCTGCCGGGCGGCAAGGTCACCTTCGACGTCACCACCGACGCGGTCGGCGACTGGGCGTTCCATTGCCATATGCTCTACCACATGCACGCCGGGATGATGCAGGTCGTCTCGGTCCGTCCGCGCGGAGACGCGGCATGAAGCGCATCCTGCTCCTTGCACTCGCGCCGCTCGCGATCCCCGTGCCGCTCGCAGCGCAGACGATGGATCATTCGACCATGCCGGGGATGCAGATGCCAACGCCCAAGAAACCTGCGGCAAAGCCGGCTCCACGCCGCCAGCCCGCGGCGCAACCTTCGCAGCGACGCGCCGCGCCGCGCAAGCCGGCCCCACCCCCTGCGCGCGCCGGACATGCCGGCCCGGCGCGTCCCGCGGAAGCGCCAGCGCCTGCGACTGATCCGCACGCCGGGCATAATATGGCGACGATGCCCGGGATGACCATGCCCGATGCGCCGGCTAAGGCACCTGCGGGCCAGGACATGGGCGCGATGCCCGGCATGGACATGGGCGCGGCCACGTCCGACCAGAAAGCGGGCGGAACGGCGCTGCCGCCCGGCAATGCGCCTGCGCCTGCGCCGCCGACCGACCATTATGCCGATCGCAGCTTCCCGCCCGGGGAGATGGCGCGTGTCCGGGCCGATCTCTACAAGGAGCATGGCGGCGGTACATTCCATCAGGTCATGTTCAACCTGGCCGAGTATCAGGCGCGCAAGGGCGGCGACGGCTTCCGCTGGGATGGCGAGGCGTGGCTCGGCGGGGACATCAACCGGCTGGTGCTCAAAAGCGAGGGCGAGGGCGGGTTCCGCGGCGGCGTGGACAGCGCCGAGATCCAGACCCTCTATTCCCGCGCGATTAATCCCTACTGGAATGTGCAGGCCGGCGTCCGCCACGACTTCCAGCCCAATCCGTCGCGCACCTATGCGACGATCGGCATCGAGGGCCTGGCACCCTATTGGTTCGAGGTCGAGGGCGCGCTGTTCCTGTCCGACAAGGGAGATGTCCTGGCCCGCGCCGAGGGCTATTATGATCAGCGCATCACCCAGAGGCTGATCCTCCAGCCCCGGGTCGAGTTGAACTTCGCAGCGCAGGATGTCCCCGAAAACCGGATCGGATCCGGCCTGTCCAACGCCGAGCTGGGCCTGCGCCTGCGTTACGAGATCCGGCGCGAGTTCGCGCCCTATGTCGGCATCTCTTATGAGCGGAAGGTCGGCGATACCGCGCGTTATGCGCGCGCCGACGGCGAAGGAACGCGATCCACGAGCTTCGTGCTCGGCATCAGGACCTGGTTTTGAAGAGCGCCCGACTCCGGGTCCATGTGTCGGCCAGCCGCGTGCATCGCTGGTTGGCAGTTATCGTCGGCGTCCAGCTGCTGATATGGTTCACCAGCGGTCTCGTGATGAGCGTTCTGCCAATCGAGCGGGTTCGCGGCTAGCATCTTGTCGCGAAGGAGTCGTCCCAACCTCTGCCCTCGGGGGCGGCGCATCTTCTGTCGTCGCTCCCGCGCGAGGAGGCCGCGATCGCCACTCTCACCCTCGGAATGGTGCTCGACCGGCCGACGGTCGCCATCGGCTATGTCGATGGGCGTCGGCGGCTTCTCGACCTCGCCAGTGGTCGCGAGATCAGGATTGACCGGACTCTTGCCGAGCGGATCGTCCGCGCGGCCTACAAGGGACCGGCGGTCATGGCCCGGACTCAGGCGGTGACCAGCAGCTCGACCGAATATCGCGGCGCGTTGCCGGCCTGGCAGGTGGCGCTCAACGATGCCGACGCCACCCGCGTCTATGTCGACGCGGCGACCGGCCGCATTGCCGCCGTACGAACCAACACCTGGCGCCTCTATGATTTCTTCTGGGGCCTCCACATCATGGACTGGAAGAATCACGAGGACTTCAACACGCCCTGGCTCATGGCGTTCGCTGTGGGGAGCCTGGGGCTGGGCGTGGCCGGGACCGTCCTTCTCTACATGCGCTGGCCGAGGCGATTTCGACATCGACGGACTGCCGTCTGATGGCTTGAGCGTTCACGAAAGGGGGGAGAAGCGGAAGACAGGAGAAGTATGATGATGAAAAACCCCTATCTCAGTCTGGCCGTCCAAACGGTCGTCGGTGGCGTCATCATGTATCTGGTCATGTTCGTGATGATCGACGGGCTCGACAGCTTCTACAACAATCTCAACATGCTCTACATGACGCTGATGATGATCGCGCCGATGGTGGCGCTGATGATCCTTGCCATGCGGCACATGTTTCCGTCGCGTGGCGCCAATGCTGCGCTGCTGCTGGGCTCCGTCGTGGTTTTCTTCGGTTGTTTCACACTCATCCGCACGCAAACCACGATCGGGGATCGCGCCTTCCTGCGGTCGATGATCCCGCATCATTCGGGCGCTATCCTGATGTGCAAGGAGGCGTCGCTCACCGACCCGCAGATCATCAGGCTGTGCGGGGAGATCAAGGAATCGCAGCGGCGCGAAATCGGCCAGATGAAGGCCTTGCTTGCGCGTCAATGACCGACGCTGCTCGGTCCAGCGGATCGCGCCTCGCAATTTTCTCGAGGGATGCGCAACTGCCGCGCGTATTGGACGAAGAAGACAAGTGGAAGGAACGGCGAGGCCGCCGCGGTCGCGCCCGCAGGAAGGAACGGACAATGAAGCTGACCCGCCGGCTCGCCATACTGCTCGCGCTCGCTGTGCCGTCGCTGGCCATGGCGGCAACGGACATCGTCGTTCACCGCGATCCCGGCTGCGGATGCTGCGAGCAATGGGCGGCGCAGGTCCACCGGCAATTCGGACGCCGTGTGACAATGATCGACGACCAGCGGCGCGCAGCCTTCCAGCGCGCCCAGGGCGTGCCGGCCCGGCTAGCCTCATGCCACACCGCGGTGATCGATGGCATGGTCTTCGAGGGGCATGTTCCGATCGACGATATGAAGCGGCTCCTCGCGCAGCGCCCACGCGGTGTGAAGGGGCTTGCGGTCGCGGACATGCCGATCGGCTCGCCCGGCATGGAAGTTCCGGGGCAACGGGCGCAGGCTTTCGACGTCGTCGCCTTCGGACCCGCCGGCCAGCGCGTCTTTGCGCATCATGGCGGGTGACGTGATGATTGCCGTGGACATGAGGATCGACTAGACTGAAACGGTCGTGAAACGTGCGCTTCGCCTCTTTCTCCTCCTGGGAGCCCTGATTGGCCTGTTCGGCCAGGCGGTCGCTTATGCGTCCGCTCCGCCCGCAATGCCCGTACCGATGGCGATGTCCGGGATGGCAATGGACGGCATGTCGGAAGACTGCATGAAGATGATGGCGCAGCAACAGCAGCCCGAGCAGAAACCCTGCAAGGGCATGACCCTGGCCTGCATCGCGGCAATGGGCTGCGTCGTTCCCATGGCCGTTCGCAATGACGCACCGGCGCTTGGCAGTCGCCCGGCCGATCCGTCGCTGGCCTTCTGGACCACCACCACCGTCCTGCACGGCAGTGAACTTACTCCCGAACCGGAACCGCCGACTCTCCTTGGCTAATCGAACCCGGCCGTAAGGCTGGCAGGATCGTTGCGCCTGTCGCGCATCGAAACATCCTGTCCGGCCTGCGGCCATCACGATGATTTGCCAAAGGATTACAGTCATGAAAAACCGTGTCTTCTATGCCCTGCTCGGCGTAGCGCTTGCCGCACCTGTTGCCGCATTCGCCGGCCAGCCCGACCACAGCCAACAGTCCGGCCATTATGAGTGGAAATCGGTTCCGCAATATGGCCCGCGTGCCACGGGACCGGTTCAGCGGCGCGTCTGGGTGCCCGATACCAAGCAGGTGGCAAGCTGCGACTGCGACATGATGAAGATGAGCAGCACCAGCGCTGCTGATTGCATGAAGCAGATGCACAGCATGGCATCGCCTTCGTCGGCCCCTTCGGTCGGCTAGGCACAGGTTCTGGCCGCTTCAGGTCGCTTAGACGGCTAGGCCAGCAGTGGCGGCGGGATGCCCCCATTCCGTCGCCACTGATGTGCCCGTCATAATGCGCGATGCCGGCCTGGTCGTCCGATCAGGAGATTTCCATGCGATTGTTTCTTTGCCTGCCGCTTCTTGCGGCGATTCCCGGCATGGTGTTCGCCGGTCCGCTTACCTTCGAAGCCGCGCTCCAGCGCGCCCGGCAGGAAGCGCCGTCGATCAAGGCCAAGTCGCTCGGCGCCGATGCCGCGCGTTCCGCGCGCGGCGCGGCCGGCGCGCTACCCGATCCGACGCTTGGGGTGAGCGTCGAGAGCTTCCCGATCTCGGGACCGCTCGCGTTCGAGCCGCAGCGTGACGATTTCACGATGGCGCGGGTCGGCGTGTCCCAGGACATTCCCAATCTCGCCAAGCGACACGCGCAGCAGGCGCGCGCCGACAGCGACATCAAGGCGGCCGAAGCCGATACCGCGGTCGAGGCGCGCACGGTCGAGGTCGGCACCGCGCTCGCCTGGATCAACCTGGCCTATTCCGAACGCCGGCTTGCCGCGCTCGACGATGTTCTGTCCCGCCTCGAGCGCGTGGTGGAAACGACGCCGGGCGCGGTCGCCTCGGGCAACGCACGGCCGGCGCAGACGCTTGCCGGTCAGCAGGCAGTCGCGGCGATGCAGGATCGCCGGAGCGAGCTGGTGTCGAACGTGGCACGGGCGCGCGCAACGCTGACTCGCTGGACCGGCGATCCGGCCCCCGAGATTGCCGGGCCGATCCCCGATTTCGCGGTCCATGCAGCCGCCCTGCGGGAGGGCCTGGATCGTCAACCAACGATCCGAATGATCGAGGCCCAGGCCGGCCAGGCGGATGCCGACGTGCGCCTGGCCGATGCCGGGCGCCGTTCCGACTTCGGCGTCAACCTGGCCTATCAGCGCCGCGACCCCCGTTTCGGCGACTATGTCTCGGCCGGCGTGACGATCAGCCTGCCGTTCTTCACCCGCAGTCGCCAGAATGCCGGGATCGCCGCAGCCCAGGCCAATGCCGGGCGGGTACTGGCACAGCGCGAGGCCACCCGGCGCGCGCTCGCCGCAGACCTCGATGCCGATCTCGCCGACCATGTCATGCATCACGAGCAATGGATGCGCGCGCGGGACATGCTGCAGCCGCTCGCCGAACAGCGCGTCAAGCTGGAGACCGCAAGCTACGGCGCCGGACGCGCCAGTCTCGTCGATATCGCGGACGCCTATGCCGCACTCGCCGACGCAACCCTTATGGTTCTTGATCGCGAAGCCCTGGTCGCCGCCGATGGCGCAAGACTGACACTCACCTATCGGAGCGCCGACCAATGAATGAAGCCGCTTCCCCAATCCGCCCGCGCCTCGCGGCCACGGGTCTGGTCATCGCCCTGGTCGCCGGAGTCGCCGGCTATGGAATCGCGCGGTGGACGGGCCATCCGGCCGATGGGCCATCAGCCGCCCAAGGCGCCGATGCCGGCCGCAAGATACTCTACTGGTACGACCCGATGGTGCCCTCCCAGCATTTCGACAAGCCGGGCAAATCGCCGTTCATGGATATGCAGCTCGTCCCCAAATATGCCGACGAAGGCGGGAGCGGCGCACCTGGTGTGCAGATCGATCCGGCGACATCCCAGACGCTCGGGCTACGCACCGTCGCCGTGCGGCGCGGCGAACTGGCGAGCAGCCTCACCGCCACCGGCACGATCGACTTCAACCAGCGCGATGTCGCGATCGTGCAGGCGCGCGCGGGCGGCTTCGTGCAGCGGGTCTATGGTCGGGCGCCGGGAGACGTGGTCGGCGCGGGCGCACCCCTTGCCGATATCCTGGTGCCGGAATGGGGCGGCGCGCAGGCCGAGTTTCTTGCGGTTCGCCGCACTGGGAACGCGGCGCTGACCCAGGCGGCACGGCAACGGCTCATGCTGCTCGGCATGCCGGCCGGCACGATCGCATCGGTCGAGCAAACGGGACGGCCGCACAATGTCGTCACGATCTCCACGCCGACCGGGGGCGTAATCAAGACATTGGACGTGCGGGCCGGCATGACCATGACGGCGGGACAGACGCTCGCCGAGGTCAACGGCCTTGGCACGGTCTGGCTCAACGCCGCCGTGCCCGAAGCGATCGCCGGTCCGCTCAAACCCGGGCAAAGCGTGCAGGCGACACTTGCGGCGTTCCCGGCCGAGACCTTGTCAGGCCGCGTTTCGGCGATCCTGCCACAGACCCAGGCCGACAGCCGGACGCTTACCGTCCGGATCGAGCTGCCCAACCGCGGCGGGCGCCTGCGCCCGGGCATGTTCGCAACCGTTTCATTCGGTGGCAGCACGCAGCCAGCGCTGCTGGTGCCGTCCGAAGCGCTGATCCGCACCGGCAAGCGCACCCTTGTCATGCTGGCGCTCGATAAGGGCCGCTATCGGCCTGCCGAGGTGCGAACCGGAAGGGAGTCCGGCGGCGACACCGAGATCCTCGCTGGGCTCTCCGAAGGCGAGAAGGTCATCGCCTCGGGCCAGTTCCTGATCGATTCCGAAGCGTCTCTCTCTGGTGTGGAAGCGCGCCCAATCGGCGGTGGCGCGCCCACGGCCGCCAAGCCAGCTGCTACGTCTGCGCTCTACGAGACTGTTGGAAAGATCGAGCAGCTCACCGCCAATTCGGTGACGCTCAGCCATGAGCCGGTGCCGGCGATCGGCTGGCCGGCGATGACGATGACCTTCCAGCTTCCTGCCCCGAAGATCGCGCGTGGCCTGAAGGCGGGCGACCGCGTGCGCTTCGGCTTCGACCAGCCGCCTGCGGGACCGACCGTGCGGCGCATGGCGAAGGTGGTCGGTCAGTGATCGCCCATCTCATCCGCTGGTCGGTCCGGAACCGCTTCTTCGTCCTGATCGGCATGCTCGCGCTGGTCGGCGCGGGGCTGTGGGCGGTGCGTTCGACCCCGATCGACGCGCTGCCCGACCTGTCCGACGTACAGGTTGTTATCCGCACCTCCTATCCGGGCCAGGCGCCGCAGATGGGGGCGTTTGCGGGAGGGGGCGGAATCCTACGCCAAGCTCGCCCAGATAGCCGGCGCGAGATCTTACTTGTTGCTGCCTTCTACGGTCGCGCCAGAA
>NZ_LMID01000003.1 GCF_001428605.1 Sphingomonas sp. Root720 | reverse complement strand
ATTGCCTGCGCGCTGGGAACGCCGCTCTTTAACCTTCTGGGGGCGTTTGCGGGAGGGGGCGGAATCCTACGCTAAGGATTTGGGCCAGCGATATTCCCCGGTTAGATTGATGTGTTCCCATCCCAACGGCGAGACGTGGGCGAGTAGATCAGGCTCGATATGGGTACCGCTGGCGGCCCGGGTATTGACGACCTCGCCGAGCTTCATGGTGTTCCAGAATATGATGATGGCGGCGAGCAGGTTCATTCCGGCGATGCGATAGTGCTGGCCTTCGCCGGATCGATCCCGGATTTCACCTCGGCGGTGGAAGCTGATGGCGCGCTTTAGGGCGTGGTGGGCCTCACCCTTGTTGAGGCCGATCTGAGCCTGGCGCTGGAGGCCGGCATCAAGAATCCAGTCGATCATGAACAGGGTTCGCTCGATGCGGCCCACCTCTCGCAATGCGAGGGCCAGCTCATTCTGGCGCGGGTAAGAGGCGAGCTTGCGAAGAATCTGGCTGGGGGCGACGATCCCCGCTGCGATCGTCGCCATGATGCGCAGGATGTCGGGCCAGTTGCGCTCGATGAGCGGTTCATTGATCTTACCTCCGACCAGCGCTCGCACATTGGCCGGCGTCGCGTTGGGCGTGAAGGCATAGAGTCTTTTCTGAGGGAGATCGCGGATACGGGGGGCGAACCTGTAGCCGAGCAAGGCGCAGGCGGCGAACACATGATCGGTGAAGCCGCCCGTGTCGGCAAAATGCTGGCGAACGCGGCGGCCCGCGTCATTCATGAGCAGCCCGTCCAGGATATAGGGAGCCTCGCTGACCGTTGCCGGGATCACCTGGGTTGCGAACGGCGCATATTGATCGGACACATGGCTGTATCCCTTGAGGCCCGGGACGTTGCCATATTTCGCGTTGATCAGATTCATCGCCTCGCCCTGCTCGGTAGCAAGGAAGAACTGCCCGTCGCTGGATGCCGATTGCCCTTGTCCCCAGAAGGCGGCCATGGGCAGGGCGGCGTGGGCCTCCACGATCATGGCGAGCGCCCGATCATAGGCGCTGCCTTCGACATGCCAGCGCGCGATCCGCAGCAATTCCCAGAAGCTGTGCGTGTTGGTCGCCGCCGCCATCTTGCGCAAACCGAGATTGACGCCTTCCGCCAGCAACACGTTCATCAGGCCGATCCGGTCGCTGCAGGGCGCGCCGGTGCGCAGATGCGTGAACGCCTCGGAAAATCCGGTTCGCTCATCGACTTCCAGCAACAGATCGGTGATCCTCGCGGGCGGGAGCTGTTGATAGAGATCGAGCACGAGATCCTCGGCCCCTTCGGGCGTGTCGGCCCTCAGCTTGTCGATGTGCAGCTTGCCGTTCTCGATGATGCCGCCTGGGATCGTGCCGGTTCGCGCCGCGCGGCCAAACTCCTTCAGCCGTGTATCCAGTCGAGCCCTGCGCTCGGCCAGCCATTCGCCGGGTCGCAGCGGCACGGCGAGCCGCGCGGTCTGCTCTATCGCCTGTGGCGGGACCAGAAGCTGCTTGAGGTCGCCATAGCGGCGCGATCCCGCCAACCATATGTCACCGGACCGGAAGGCGTCGCGGATGTGGAACAGCACCGCGATTTCCCAAAGCCGGTGGTCGCCGCTGGGCTCAGCGCGAAGATGACGATGCCATTTCGAGTTGGGACGTAGAAAATCCACCGGCGGATCGACCTTGATCCCGTTACGCAGCATCGCAACGGCCGCCAGAAGAGGCGTGGCGATCGGCGCCGCCTGCATGTCGAGCAGGCGCAGCATCCTGGGCGCGTAGAGGCGGAAACGGTGATAGCCGTCCAGCACACGGCTGAGCGGGTCGGCCGCGAGCACGTTGGTCAGCGCGGAGGCCGTGGCGACAAGGGTTCTGAACCGTTCCCAGCCAGGCCCGGTGGCGATTATCCCGTCCAGGGCCGTGCCATCGTCCTGCGCTCCAAGCAAAGCACCACCGATTTCGGCAAAGGACTTCAGCGTGTCCCGAACGGCCGCCTTTTCGTCGGCGATCCTGGTGTTGCAAAGGCGTTCGGAGGCCCGATAGAGACGGCCTACGATGCGATCGTGGGTCTCCACGATGACATCGGCCAGCGATGACCGCCATTCCAGGGTGCAGACAGCGAGGATCGCAAGCCGCCTGTCTTCGGGCAGATCACGCATGCCGTCGGCGTAATAGCGCTCGCCCTGCCGGCGAAGCCGGGTCACACGATGCGCCGGCACGCCGTCCAGCAAATCCGCCGGAAGATCGAACCTTTGAAGATATTCCAGTCGATCCATCAGCCGGTTAGCGGCTGCTGAATTTGCGCCAACCTCGAACTGTCGCAGCCATACGAAGCGCGTGACGCGACCATCCACCGTATCCTCCAACAGGTGAGCCAAATTCTCGCTCAGGGTTGGCGTGATGCGATGGGCGATAAGATCCTCGATCCGGCGCTCGGCCTCAACCAGCGCATCGGCGCAAAGGCGCTCGATCGTCGAGGAGCCGGGAAGGATCGTGCGGGTGCGGCGACACTCCGCAACGAAGCGACGGGCAAGATCCTCATTCGATGTCGCCGCCTCGGCTTCCCGAGCGATCCATTCGCGCAAATCCCGTGCGCCCCGCCCCGAAAAGGAGCGATAGCCGTAGATTCGGCGAAGGTCCGCCAGATGCTCGTGCCGGGTCTCCTCGCGCGCGGCATAGAGGAGTAGATCGTCGCTGGTCAGGCCGAGCTGGGCCGCGATGAAATCCGATACCTGCGCCGGGATCAACTCGCCAGGAGCGAGCACCCGGCCCGGGTAGCGCAGGACGCACAGTTGCAGCGCGAAGCCAAAACGATTGTGGGCGCGCCGGCGCTGGCGGATATGCCCGAGATCCTCATCGCTGAGGGTATAGTGCCGCAGCAGCTCACCTTGATCGACCGGCAAGTGAAGCAGCGCCTCGCGCTGTCGATCGGTCAGGGTCACGCGACGCGGCATACATGCTCCTTATTCTTTCCGAGCTACGGTTTGAGATAGCTTGATTGAGATGCTGGTTAAGATACACAATAGCCCAATCTTATGTGCTCATGTTCGTCACCGCCTCAAACCTTCGTTTGTGATCCATGCTGATCGGCTACGCCCGCGTGTCCAAAGCCGACGGCTCGCAGTCGCTCGACCTGCAGCACGATGCCCTTCGCGCTGCCGGTGTCGAGCCAGGCAATATCTATGATGATCGTGCATCCGGTAGCCGTGATGATCGCCCCGGTCTTGCCGCCTGCCTGAAATCGTTGCGCGACGGCGATGTCCTCATCGTTTGGAAGCTCGACCGGCTCGGCCGAACGCTCACCCACCTGGTCAGCACGGTGCAGAATCTGTCGGATCGCGGTATCGGTCTGCGGGTGCTCACCGGCAAGGGCGCGCAGATCGACACCACGACGCCATCGGGCCGGATGGTGTTCGGCATTTTTGCCACACTGGCGGAGTTTGAGCGGGATATGATCCGCGAGCGCACCATGGCTGGCCTGGCCGCTGCCCGCGCGCGGGGACGCAAGGGTGGCCGCAAGTTCGCCCTCTCCAAGGCCCAGGTGCGGCTCGCTCAGGCTGCTATGGCCCAACGCGACACGTCCGTTTCCGACCTCTGCAAGGAACTCGGGATCGAGCGCGTCACTCTCTACCGCTATGTCGGTCCCAACGGGGAACTCCGGGATTACGGTCAGCGCGTGCTTGCTGCCAAAACGCGATGATGATGACGGGAGCCCCGATCAAACTTACCCAAGCGGACGCCGCAGACGTTGCAGACCTGTACAACCGTTGCAGCGACTATTTCCTGTTGCAGGACGGGGCCGCGCCCACGCTGGACGATGCTCGCGAGCTTTTCTCCGATGTGCCGCCCGAAAAGAGCGCCCACAATCAAGCTGTCCTGGGATGGAAGGGGCCTGGCGGCCTATATGCAATCGCGGCCATCCTCCGCGATTATCCGCGTGATGGCACATGGTATCTCGGCTTCATGATCGTAGATGCCGCACAGCGTGGTCGTGGCGTCGGACGCTCAATTTACTCGACGGTCGAAAGCTGGGCCGCTGCGAGAGGTGCCACAGAGATTCGGTTGGCCGTGCTGGAAGCGAATGAAGCGGCAGAGCGATTTTGGCGTTCTCTCGGCTTCATTGAGTATCGGCGCGTTGGGCCAGACACCTTCAAAATGCGTAGCCATCGCCGGATAGAACTGAGCCGTCGCCTTTCTGGCGCGACCGTAGAAGGCAGCAACAAGTAAGATCTCGCGCCGGCTATCTGGGCGAGCTTGGCGTAGGATTCCGCCCCCTCCCGCAAACGCCCCCNTTCTGGCGCGACCGTAGAAGGCAGCAACAAGTAAGATCTCGCGCCGGCTATCTGGGCGAGCTTGGCGTAGGATTCCGCCCCCTCCCGCAAACGCCCCCTTCTGGCGCCGGAGGAGGCATTGGCTGGGGTCGTGCCATTCGAGATGGACGATGTGCGCAAGAGCGCCGTTGACGATCGCGGGCCTCCATGATGCCAACGCACCCCGAGCGTCCCGATGCAGTTGACGCCGTCATCACGCTGATATTCGTTGTTCCACCACAACGATGTGTTCGAACAACTTTCCCGCCCGTTCGTTTGCTGGAACGGCATTGGCTGCGTCGATTGCCGCCCTGTTCAAGCGTCGCCGCGGCGGCGCCGGAGCGGCGACATCCTCGGGCGGGGCTGTCGCGGGACGGCCGGGCCCGGTAGCGCCAGCTTCGTCGCCATCAGCCTCGGCGGCGGCGATGACGCGTAGGCTGTTGTTCGCCACCTCCGTATTGATCCGGATTGGAGGCATC
The DNA here is from genome assembly GCF_001428605.1 of Sphingomonas sp. Root720. Taxonomy (GTDB): domain Bacteria; phylum Pseudomonadota; class Alphaproteobacteria; order Sphingomonadales; family Sphingomonadaceae; genus Rhizorhabdus. The sequence continues at coordinate 61,303 of NZ_LMID01000003.1, read as the reverse complement.
TCTGGCGGCGGAATCCTCGTCCGCTGCGCAAGCTTCTTCTCGGCATAGTAGCGCACCTTCTTTCCATAGGTCGCGTACATGCCGCGCCGAAACACGATCAGGTCGTTCTCGGGAAGCATTTCAACCTCCTGAGGGAGCATCAGAGGCCGGCGCTGGTCTGACTCCGACGTCGACCCGCCGCCACCGCCCCAGGTTCCCATCGAGCGCGATCGCGCCCTGAACGTGTAGGTGCCGAGTTGCTCGGAAATCTTCTTCGCGTCCGACAGCCCGGCGGGGCGCAACACCAGTCTCACAGCGCAGTTGCGCTCGATATCGGCCGCCACCTTGTCTCCATAAACCCCCTGAATCTGCTCGATCGATTGAAAGGCAGGCAGGAGCCGCAGGCCGTAGCCCGCCACATAGCTGAACGCCTGGGCCAACACAGAGCATTTGCCGAGGCTTGCAAATTCGTCCAGCGCCACCAGCACCTTGATCCGGTGGCGATCGCCCTTGGGCAGCTCGCGGACGTTGCGGTCGATGAGCTGCTGGAAGAGCAGGCCATAGATCGGCGCAACCCGCTCCAGATCGTCGGGTGAAACGCCGAGGTAGAGCGAGATCCGCTTGTCGCGGAACTCGCTCAGGTCGAAGTCGCTCTCGGATGTAGCGGCATCCACATACGGGTTGAGCCAGGCGTTGATCTTCGCCGTCACCGATTGGCGAATCGAGGTGAAGGTGTTCGGCGACGCGGTCGTGAAGTCCTTGAGCGCAGATACGCACCCGCCGGAAAGCGGTTTTCCCGCTTGCTCCCGCTTGCGGATGATCTTCGGAAACCGCGTCGCCGCGTCGCCGGCGGCAAATTGGCGATAGACTTCGCCCATCGTGAACGGCAGCGCATCCACGCCATCGCCGACCGTCGCCGCGACGTAGGCGCCTACGCCGAGAAAAGCGGTTCTCGCGCTCTCCGCCCAAAAATTGTCGCCCGAGACGGGGTCGGGAAAGAGCATCATCCCAATCTTCTGGAGCTCGTTGATGACCTCGACCGGGTCGCGGCGGTTGATGTAGCTGAGCGGATTGTAGCGCGCCGTGTTGCCCTTGGGATCGAGGGGGTTGAACAGCACGACGCGCTGCCCGAGCTGCCGGAGACGGTAGCCAGCAGTGTTGTCGTAGTTCTCCTGTTTGATATCGAGCACGACGAGGGAGTCGGGCCAATCGAGGAGGTTGGGGATGATCACGCCCACGCCCTTGCCGGCGCGGGTCGGCGCTTCGAGCATGACGTGCTCGGGTCCGCCGAAGCGCATGACCTTCCCGCCGAACTTGCCGAGCACGATGCCGCTTGCCCCAAGCAGCTTTCCCTTGCGCACCTCGCCAGCGCGAGCCCAGCGTGCCTCGCCATGAAGTTTTTGACGGGTGAACAGCGTCGAGACGATCGTGACGACAGTGAGCACGACCCCAATCGCAAAGCCGACCAGGAACGGCTTGTAGACGATCGGGTACGCCTTCATCGCCCAGAGCGCGGCTGGAACCCGCCGCCACGGCGTGTGCGCGCTGAGAAGGTGCGATCGCCACAAGACGGCCAAAGCACCAAGGGCAGCGCTCACTACCAGCCCGATTAAGGCGAGAAAGGCTATCGCAGCTGGCTGCGACCCTTCGTCGCTCCGCACCCACTTTCCGCTCACGTCCGCCCTCCTCAATCGTGAGGTTTGCCCGCAGGATCGAACCACACTTCCGTCATGCGATAACGCGCTGGCCGGCCATCGCCCGGGGGGATGCGGTCCATCTGCACGACGATGTCCACCAGCGAGCGGAGAAGAGCGCGGATATCGTGCCGGTCGAGGTCGTTGCCTCCTTCCGACTCCTTTACCAGCAGCGTGAGCTGTTCCAGTGCGCCCTCCGCCGTGTTGGCGTGAACCGTCGTGATCGATCCGGGATGGCCGCTGTTGACGTTGCGGAGATAGAAGAAGGCAGTGCCGTCGCGGAGCTCCTGAAGGAGAATACGATCAGGGCGCATCCTCAGCGCCGATTCCAGCAGCTCCTTTGCCCCGGCTTTCTGGAGGCTCATTCCATCCTTCGCATACATCATGTGCACGTGATTTCGCTGAGGGACGACGAGTTCGCGCGTGTCCTCGATCGTAAGAATCCGCTCGTGAGTGGGAATCAGCTTGATGAGGCCCTTGGAGAAGCTCGTCTTACCCGACCCGGTCGCACCCGAGATCAGGATGTTCTTCCGCGCCTCGACCGCGAGCCGGAAGAACGCCTTCCAATCGCCGGCCTGGCGGTGCGCCATCAGTTGAGAGTCGACCTCTCCGTGGCGGCCGTGTGCGCGAACCTCGCTGAACAACCCCGCACGCTCGAAATCGTCGAGGTCCATCGACACGCCCGATGCCTTCCGGACGGTGATCGACACCAAGCCCTGTTCCACGGCCGGGGGTACGACCACCTGGGCGCGTTCGCCCCCTGGCAGCACTGACGAGACGATCGGGTACTCTGCGTTGACATCCTGCTTGGTGCAGCCGGCGATCAGCTTGGCGAGCGTCATCAGGGCTGCGTTGTCCAGTGCGGGTTCGTCGTGCCACTCCCATCCGACGCGCGTCTCAAGGCCGATCACGCCTGGCTCGTTGATGACGAGCTCGGTGACGTCACCGCGCTCGAGGTGTCGACTGATCGGTGCGGCGTTGTGCGCGTAGAGGAAGGACGCGGAGCTGATGGCCATCTCAGCGTCTCAGGCGGACGTCGTACACCGGCCGGAAATCAAAGTCCTTGGCGACGAAGATCGCGGCGGTGTCGCCCTGGTTCTTTTTCAGGATGGGCCGGATCTGCATGGTCTGCTGAAGGACGCTGTTTGCCGTGTTGCCGGGCACCTGTGTCGTGTAGCTACCCTCGCCAGCGACCGCTCGACCGGCGATGCTGGACGCATCCTCCAGCACCGAGATAACGAGACCGATCCCGAAGCGCGCCCAGAACTGCGTGTCGACACCGCCAGGCAAGCCGGCCCGGCCAAGGCTATCGGCCGCCGGCGAACTGAGGTCGATCGCGACTCCACGCGGCGTCAGCGCGCGGGTCCAGAGAACGAAGAGCCGCGCCTGTCCCTGCGTGATGCCGCCCGAATATTGCCCAAGCACCTTGGTCCCCTTGTCGAGCAGCACGATCCGGCCGTTCTCCGAGTAGACGTCGTGGTTAATGACGCACGAGACGAACCCGGCCTGGGTCGAGTTGATCGCCGTTTGGAGTGTGCAGGGAATAACCGTGCCGGCACTGAGCAGAAGGCTGCGATCGGCCACCATCGTTGCCCGCACAGTCTCAATCGCCGAGTGCGCGAGTTGGTCGCTGAAATCTGTGGATCCCTTAGCAGGAGCGGCGCTGTCATCTCCAGTCGCCCCGAACCCGCTCGCGCCAAAGTTGCGCCCTGCGACCATCGACTGTCCGGCCGGCCGGCCGGCGCCGCCAGCCTGACCCGGATCCTGGCCCTGCACCTGGCCGGCCCCGTCGGCGCCGGCATAGCCCATCGCCGGGGCGGCCGAGCCTGCCCCAGTCGCGCCGAAAGCCATGATCGGTGATCGGCGCGCAGCATCCGCCATGGCGCGCGCCTGCTCGGCGCGCCGCTGCTCGGGCGTCTGCTGCCCGCTGGTTGTAGTGCTGGTAGTACCGGTAGTTGCTGAAACCGCGTTGCCGTTTGCGTCGGTGTTTTGCCCCGCAGGTGGAATCGGCCGACCGAAAATGTCGGTCTGCGGCGCGCCGGGCTGGCCGAGCTGGTTCGCCAGTGCCGCGCGCTGCACGTTCGGGTTCGACATCGCGTCGTCCACTGCCCGGTCGCTCGCCCTGGCGGGCTGTGCGGCGGCTGTCGAGCTCGCGGGTCGGTGGAAAGCGCCGTAACCGATCGCGATGCCGCTCATGGCGCCGATCAGTCCGATGCCGGCGCCGATCAAGGCAATATTGGCCCATCCGCCACTCCGCGAGATGACAGTGTCGGGCGCGTCCGAAGCGATGGGATCGGGACCAACCGTGCCGCCGCGGTCAATAACATGTTCGGCCATCTTACTGCCCCTTCACCTTTCGTTCGACGACGTTGGAGACGGTGCCCGTGCGGTCCCCCCGATCGTTCCGGAGTGGCGCCTCGTTGAAGATGCAGAGCACCGTCGTGCCCCGGCGCAGCCGGAGCTGGCGGTAGACGGCGTGAATGACGACGAAGTCCTCGCGCACGTCATAGGGCACGATCGTCTCGGTGCCGTCGACGTCGATCGCAAAGATCGATGGGATGTCGGCATGGCCCGGGTAGCGCAGCACCGTGAACTCGCCGTTGTCGGAGATCTCGGTCGGCTGCAGTGCGGAGTCGCCCTGGACGGTATAATTCATGTTTCTGGTGCCTTCGATCACCGCATGATCGAGCGCAGCAGTAGTAACGGTGGTCTCGATAGCCTTGGCGGTCTGAGCTTGCGCGACCTGCGCCTGCAGCGCGACCAGTGCACGCTCCTCCCGCGGATAGCGGAAGCGGATACCGTACATCGTCTGGCCCGTGCCGAGCGACAGGTTGAAATGGTAGGTGCGCGGGCTTCCGTTGGCGTTCGTCACGACGATGAGGTTCGTCGGCCCAGCTCTCTCTCGAGGCTTCAGAAAGACGATGTTGCCCACCGGTGCGATCTGCCACGATACTGTATCGCCGAGCGCCGCCTGCGAAATCGTCTCGCCCGGACCGAACTGGATCTCGATCGCGTGCCGGAAACTGCCGACGATCGTGACGACCTGGTCAGGATCATAATTGACGTTCCGCACCCGGGCGTCCTTCGCCCCAGGCACCGGCGTCTCTGAGGCGAGCGCGGGATGGGGCACGAGCGTGACCGCTGCGGCCCCGACGACGGAGAAGGCCACCAGCTGGCGCCAGATTGCGCCAACGCCCCGCCAGAAGCGGCTCCTGGCGCCGACATCGGTCACGACGAGCTCGGTTGCCGGTGGCGATAGGCGCTTGGCCAGCTTCTTCCGCAGCGCCGGCAGGAAAGGAATGACCACGCGCTCGCCGGTTTCCGGAGTGCTGGATGCTTCGTTCATGTCACGCCTCTGGATCAGAGCGATAGTTGACTACCTGGAAGCCGAGCGGATTGAGGTTGCGATCCTTCTCCATCTCGGGCGCCGTCGTGTATTTGAAGGTCAGGATCGCATTCCAGTTCTGTGCAACTGGAGCGCTCTGCCCATAGGTGATGATCTTGGTGTAGCGGACCTGCGCAACCGTCGGGCTCAGGAAGCTGATCGATCGAATTGAGATCGAGACGAAGCCCTTGTCGCCGTAGACGTTGGACGGCGCGTTCCTGTTGCTCGATTGAACGCCGCCCAGGTAGCGTTGGGCCTCGAGCTGGTCGCTCATGAGCATGATTGCATAAGCGTTCTCGCGGGCGGCGTCGTTGAGCCAGCCCTCGCGTAACCGAACATATTGGGAGATGAAGTAGCGGTTGACCGCGTCCTCGTAGGTCCGTGGGTGCGGCCCCTTGAGCGCAGTGACGATCTCCGTCTCGCCCGAAGATTTGTCGACCCGGATCACGTAGGGCTGCACCGTCTTGAGCGGCATCAGCATCGCAAGCGCGAACGCACACACGATGGCAAGCGCGACGGCGATCGCCGCGATGGTCCAGGCGAGCTTCTCACGGCCCGCAGCAGCCCGAAACCGATCGTACTCCCACGTCCGCGAGGTCTCGAAATACTTCTCGTTATCCTCGGCCTTCACCGCGGGCATGGCGTCGATCCCTTTGTCAGCATGAGAGGTAGGACAGCTCGTCGTCCCGCTTGGACGTGCGTGGCGCTGACGTCGGCGCGGTCGGGCCCCCGGTCTGGGGCGGGGTGGGGGTGCTGCCGGCGTCGGGGGCCGGCCCCGGTGCCGTCGGGGGCGCGGGAGGAGGCGCTGGGAGCGCGCCCGGACCGGGAGCCGGCCCAGGAGCCACCATCGACTGCCCGCCACCCTGCGAGGCCGGAAGCGGCACCGGCAGGGTCGGCAGGATCGAGCCATAGAGGTTCGCAGGCCGACGATGCCTGCCGTCGCACACCGCCGGCTTCTTGATGTGAGCGCCGGTGCAGCCGCTGAGTGCGAGCGCGGCGAACGCCGCGATGGTCAGCCTTCTCATACGATCTCCGTTCGGGCGTTGCCGCGCTGTTGGTGTCCTGAGTTCCTGGTGGGAGTGTCGAGCATGTGGTCAGGCGGCTCGGGTGAGCGAGCCTCCGGCCGCGCTCGGCGAGCCACCACGCGCCGTGGCCTGCGTGGCCCGCCGGAACATCAGGCGATTGGCCATCATGTTCGCACCGGTCATGAGGAAGCCGTGGCCGCCAGAGGAGGCGCCACCAGCGATGCCGGCGGCGATCGACGGGGATTGGAAGAAGAATATCGAGCCGACGATGTAGATCGCGCAGCAGGCGAGAGTGGCGACGATCATCACGCCCGCGTTCAAGGCGATGTAGGTGTTCTCCAGGGTCACAAAACCGGACCCGTCGCCGACCGAGCCCAGAATGCCGTCCATCGCCGCTTCCTGCAGACCAGTGATGAACTTGGTCATGATCGCCATGATGACCATCAGCAGGATGTAATTGGCGGTTTGCTTCAGCCATCCATCGAACAGCCAGCGAGACGAGTTGAACAAGAGGCACGCCAAGGCAAGCGGCGCGAGCGCCACGCAGATCGATACCGCCAACTTCGCGAAGACGACGATGCAGAACCCGATAGACGCGGACAGGAATGCGAAGGTGTAGAGGATGATGATACACCCGTAGAGCACGATCGATGCTGTCAGCTTAACGATAGGAGTCTGAAAGTCCGTCAGGCCACGCGAGGACTGGGCCTGAACCTTGTTGTTGGCATCGGTCATCCGCTGAGCGAGTTTGCCCGTGTCGGCAACATACCTGTCGAACGTGGTGCCCGGATTTGTCACTGGCGTTCCGGATCCTGCCGAGATGATCTCGCTAGGCAGGTTCGTGGCGACGTTGACCACGAAGGTGGTGTACCCAACCGCGCTGGCGGCAGCGAGCGCGAACCCGACCTTTCCGGCTTGGAACACGAGTTCTCGTAGCGGGGCCTGAATGGCGCCACGGAGGACGGCGAACCCGAGAAGGAGGAAGTAGATAGTAGCGGCCAGCGCGAGCGGTGCCGCAACGAAGCTGACCAAGCCTGACCCGAACGATGCGACCGCGCCCGCGATGGCGCTCTCCACATACCCGTACATGGTTGTGAAAAGCGTCATAATGTCCGGTGGCGAAGCCATCTACTCTACCTCTATTGACTGGTAATTCGGCCGGGTCTCACTTTCTCTTCGACATATTTCCAAAGAAGTCGGAATCCTTCTTACCCGCCTCCATCTGGGTAACTGTCATACTGGCATCCTGCGTAGTAGAGCACAGGTTCGCCTTTTTGGCGGCCGCCAACTGACTGTACTCACCCGTGTTGCATTTGGATTGCCACTCGGCGAGAAGCTGCGGATTACCGACAAGCTCCTGCGAGGTCGGAACCTTGACGGCCGGTTGACATCCACACACGAACAAGAACGCTGCCGGCACAAGCAACCTGCGCATACTTATTTCCTTATTGTGTTAGCCTGGAAGAACGCTGAGTCATTTCGCCCGGCTGCGAGCAGAGCCGAGCTAATAGCGAGATCACCTTCGCCAGCTTGGGCCATCTGAATCGCCTGCATCTTGAGAAGGTCGTTCTGAAGCTGCGCCTGCTCGACCGCGATGCGGGCCTGCAGGTCCATCACGTCTTTTGGATCCTTGGCGCTGGCGAGCTGCTGCCGCAGCTGATCCAATGCCTGCGTTCGGGTCTGCGCGATGTTCAGGGTATTCTCACCGAGCGCGGCCGTCGTCGCAGCCGATCCGGTAGAATCCTTCAGCGCCTGGGCATAGGCCGCATCCGCATCCGAGGATCCCGTGGACGAGGGGCGGTAGCGCGACTGGATGTTCGATGCGAGCGTCCCCAACGAGCCGAGCTTCGTGAGATCGCCCCCGAACAGCGTCGACACGTCGGTCGTCGTCGCCGGCAGGAGGTTGCGGACCGAGGGCAGGTTCAGGGTCGACGCGATCTCGCTCATATTGGTGAGCTTCTGGAGTGACTGGAGCTGGTTCGCGGCAGTCTCGATCTGCTGCTTGCCCTGCTCCACCATCGTCAGCGTCTGCCTCGCGGTTTGCAGCGCCTGAAGGTAGGTCGTGGTATCGAACACGGGGATGCCCTGCGCCGCAGCCGGCGGGGCAAAGACAGCGACCGCGGCGGGTGCCGCAATTCCCATCAAGGTACGCTTGATCCACATCTCAGCTTCTCCTTTGGTTGGCATAGAAAGCCGGCAGCCAGGCCGCCGGATCGTCCCCCGCAGCGGCGATGGCCTCTTCCATGGCGACGAGGGTCTCCTCGCGCCCCGAAAGCACCTTGAGCTCGTTGGGCATCCCGGCCAGGTCGAGCTTGGCGACGATCGACGTGTGGCCCTGCTTGACAAGGAAGCAGCGGCTTTCCGGGGTCAGGTCCTCCCGGATCAGCCGGTACTCGGCATCCGTCAGGCCCAGCCCGTCGCAATAATCGGATCGCTTCGCATCGGAATTGGGCAGGAGGATCTTGGTCGCGGTCTGCTCGATGATCGAGTGCGCGATCGGCGAGCGCAGCGCGTCCGCCGGCGACTGCGTGCCGAAAACCATGAAGGCGTTGCGCTTGCGGAAGGTCTTCAGGCCATCCTGTGCAAAGGCGCGGAACGCATCGTCCTGGAGCGCCTTCCAGAACTCGTCGATATCGACCACCACCCGCTGTCCGTCGAGCAGCTCGTCCACGCGGTGGAAGAGGTAGAGCATGGTCGGTGTGCGGATTTCCGGGTTCTCGAGAAAGTCGGTCATGTCGAACCCGACGAGGCGGGCTGCCATCGAAACTTCGTCAACCGGTCCGTCGAATGCCCAGCCGAGCGAACCACCCTGGCACCAGCGTTCGAGCCGCGCCCCGATCCCCTCAGCGTCAGCGTAGCCCAGCATCTCGCGTAGCGCGCCGAGGGAGCGGGCATGCGACGGCAGTCGCATCACGGCATCGAGGCCCTCGTCGATCAGCCGATCCTCGCCGACCGTCAACGGCCGATTCTCGCGCCTGACAAGCACCCGCACGAACTGGCGCAAGAAGGCAATGTTATCGTGGGTGGGTTCCAGTCCCTTGAGGGGCGCGAAACCAGTCGGCTCGCCATTGCGAAGCGCGAGATAGGTGCCCCCGCAGGCGCGCACGAAAATCTCGGCGCCGCGGTCCTTGTCGAAGAACACTTGCCGGGCGCCGGTCTTTTCGAGCTGGGCCTGGAGGAAGTTCTGGAGAACCGTCTTGCCGCCTCCCGTCGGGCCGATGATGAGCGTGTGGCCGATATCGGCGCGGTGAAAGTTGAACCAGAAGGACGAGCCCGCGCGCGTCTTGAGCAGCGTCACCGCTTCGCCCCAGTGGTTTCCGGACTTCCGCCCGGCCGGGAAGGTGTAGAACGGGCTCAGTGCCGCGAAATTGCGGCTGTTGATGACCGCAGGGCGCGCGCGCATCCGGAAATTGCCGGGGAGCTGCGCCCAGAAGGCGGCTTCAAGCGCCACGTCCTCGCGCGCCATCACCATGCCGGTGTCCGCCGCGGCCGAGCGCGCGATCGAGAGGCGGTCGAGGAGGCGACGCGGATCGTCGTCGATGACCGAGATCGAAAGGTGATGCTCACCCATGACGAAGCGGTTCGCCATGAGGTCGTCGACCCCGTCGAGGAGTTCAACGGCCTGACTGACGCCGGCATCGTCCGAGGACGTCATCTGCTTATATTTCTTGGTGAAGCGCTCGCTCGCGTCCTGCTTCACCAGAGGCGCGAAACTCTGGGTCAGCACATAAGGGAAGTCGAGCTTCAGCAGGCTGTTGAACTGGCCCGTCCGGGTGCTGGCGACATATTCGCGCACACCGAACATGCCGAGGTAATGTGACTTGTGGGCGAGGCGGATCTCGGCCGCCTCGCGCCCGAAGACCACGCGAGATTGGTAGAGCGCTTGCCCCAACCGGCCGTCGAGCAGCGGAATGCGGATGCGGTCGCCCGTTAGGATGAAGTGCAGGACCTCCATGGGCTTCGAGAACAGGATGCCGTCACGCTCGTAAATCGACAGGCGCTCCGGTGTCGCGTCGGCAAGCAGGGACTCGAAATCGCGGCTCTTGTCCGCCATGATCGTGAGCGCGCGGTCATCGAACTCACCCGGCGTCTTTTGCTTGCCGAAAAAGCGCGAGACCTGGTCGCTGGCCATGCTGGAAGGCCGCACGACGAGCGTCACGTAGAACTCGTTATGGTAGAGGACCTTCTCCTTGAGTGTCTCGGAGTAACGGTCCTGGAGCTGGCGCGCGAAGTCGGAGTGGAAGTCGCCACTCAGGACCGGGTCCGTCGCGGTGCGCACGAGATGGGTCCACAGCGCGATGCGGTCGTCGCCGATCGCGCGCCAGGTAATGTTGAGCTTGTTGTGCCAGCTATTCAGATCGGCAATGTCGCTGGTTTCGAACGGCCGCCCATCGACGCGGTACATGCGCATGAGCGAGCCGTCGTCGAGGGCGACAACCGTGTCGTCGACGTGCCGCGTATAGGGGATGAACTTGACGTCATCCGTCTCGCGGACCGCCACCTTCTTATGCTTCAACCTGGTTTCAGTCATTGCCGAACTGCTTCCGCTTGACGCTCTTGCCAAGGCGAACGGGCGAGTAACTCCCACCGCCCCAAAACTTGCGGTTCTTCGAAAGGAACACCGTCTGAAACCACAGGCCCCAGAGCCGGAAGGCATTGTAGTCGTAGTGAACGACCATCCGCGCCGGGAAGTAGAGTGCCCCGAAAGCGGCTAGCGGGTACAAGGGATTGTGCATGATCGACCAGATGATCATGCTGACCATGATGATCGGCAGGATCGCTTCGAGCGGCAATCCCATGAACACGGCCGGTCTGGTCATGGCGAGGAAGACCTTGTCCTCGGCGAGCTTCTCGACCTCAGCCACTTGCGGTACTCATCCAGCCGACGATCGTCGTCGCCGAGAAGATGATGCCGATGCCGATCAGCACGGTGACAGCGCGGCCCCACTCCATCCGGCCGGTCAGCTTCGCGTATCCCACACCCATCACGGCGATGGCGCCGACCACCGAAGAAATGCCGATCAGCCAGGTCCTTACTGTCGTCAGACCGCTCTCGATGGATGTGCCGTCGGCCCATGCTGGCTGCGCGATCGACATAAGAGCCAATGCGCCGGCAAAGCCGACGAGCTGGCGGGCACGGCGATCGGACATCAGCCGACCCAGCCTGGGTGTGAACTTCATACGATCCTCCATGTCGAACTACCTCTCCAATTCGGGGTGGGTGTGCATCGCCTCGATCTGTCGAACCGGCGTGGGCTCGCGGACCGAGACATCCAGGCCGCGCCGCAGCACGTCCGAGATCATTTTCCGACTCTCGAGGTTCGCCGAGACCATGTGGTGCGCGTCACCGTCGAAGACCTCGCCGATATGCTGTTCCATCGCCGCCTGCGCCTGCAGCGCGTTGGCTAGTCGGGGCTCCGCCGATACTCTCTCCATCCCGCCGTGAAGGAAGAGTTCGGCGAGCTCGTCGCTCTCCTGCCGGCGCCCGGCGGCCGCGTCCCGCTCCTGCTCATCCCGCGTCCGGGGCTGTTCAGAGTCTGATCTTCGGCTTTGCGGGGCGGTCGGCTCCGCGACGGACCGGTCTTCCCGATCGGCATCAAGCTCGTCGGCCAGTGTGGCAGCAGCGCCAGCCTCCTTCGTCATCGTATCCCGATGGAGGCCCGATCGGACAAGATAGATCGCGTCAGCGACCTCCGTGTCCCAAGCGCCACCCTTGCCCATCTGACGCAGAGCGCCGGACTCGTAGCCGGAGCTGTCGAACGCCCTCACCAGCGTCGGGCTCTCCAGCGCCCGCTCAAGCGCACTTTCGAGCGCTTCCCGATTCACATCGATCCGCTCGAGATGGACTTCCCGTTGGAAAGCGTCCCTGTTGTCGCCGAGCTCCCCATAAAGCACCTTGCGGTCTTCGGTGTGCCGGCTGAGCGTCAGCAAGAGCCGCCGGTCGGCCTCCGACAGCGAACCATCGTTTCGAGCCGCAGACTGACCCGGAGCCGAATGCGTGAGGGTTGTAGCGGCGCCGGCATCGGTCTGCGGAACCGGGCGCGCTTGCTCGACCACCGTAGCGTCGCGATTGGCGGGTACGCCCCGTCTCAAATCCGCCATGCGCTCCTGTTCGGCGAAGGTAGGCTCGTAGCCGTTGACCGTCAGCCCCTCCCGCGTCGCAGCGGACCACACAGCTTTTCGAAACTCGGGGGAGCCATCGACTTCGATCCGATCCCAGCTGTTGTGCTGAGCGATCTTCACCAGGCTCGCGATCGTCTCTGCGTCCTCGCGCCGCGCCACAATGCGGCTGTCGGTGATCTCGATCGCCGGGATCACGCGGTCCCCGGGGCGGAACAGGCCGAGCCGCTGCTCACCGCCGCCCGCCCCCTCGACGACGCGCACCTCGTACCGGGTCGCCAGCTCGGGCGGAATTTCGAAGGCGATCCGTTCGGTCTGGGGATCGGCCTCGCGCCCGCTACGCGCGACGCTGTTCTCCGCGCTCACTTGAAAACCTCGATCACGTTGGACGCGACTTGCCCGACGATCCAAGGGTCGCGCTCACTCGCAGGCTTCACTACCGCGGCTGCCGCCCCGTTCGATGCGGCACCAGTGGCCGGCAGCGGGGGAACGGCCTGTACCGAGCCCATCGTGCTGGCAGCCATCCAGACCCGCCCGACATAGCCGTTGCGGAAGCCGCGGGTCAGCGTGCCGGTGTTGTAGAGCGAATAGGTCGCCGAGATGGCGTCGAGGCCGCTATAATACCGGTTTGCGAGCCCGTAGCCCTGCTGCAGAAGCAGGGAGGCGAGCCGCAGGTTGGTGCAAGGGTCGAACGCCTGCTCGACCGTGACACCGAGCCGCGCGAAGTTGGCGGAGTTGATCTGCGCCAATCCGACGTCGGCGGTATACCCCGCCGCCACGTAGCGGCGGACGATCGCCGCGGCTTCGACCACGGATCCGGCGCGTACGCGCGGCCCCTTGTTGACGTTGATCTGCAGGCTATCTCCGCCGCTCTCCGTCACGACGAGCGGCACGACCGCTTCCGTCGCGATCTCGGGGGCGCATTGGTGCGCCAGCACGGTGATGGCGGGGACGTCGTAGATCACTGCTGGGTCACCGTCTGCGTGCGGGTGTCGAGTGCGTAGCTCGACGAGGAGCCATCCGACTGCGTGACTGTCAGATCATAGCCGTGCTTGACCTTCTTCGTGCGGATGCCGACCCCCGTGCAGCTCGGGAAGGAGCCGCCCAAGGCGAGTACGTTCCAGAGTTTCGTGATCGGCGGAACGCACGCCGCATAGGTCGTGGGCGAGCCTGGGGTGGCGAGGCAAAGTATGACCTGACAGCCCCAATCGGAGGCGAAGGCAGGCTGCGGCGCCGTGAGCGCGACCAAGCCTGCGATGGGGTATGCCAGCCCGCCGGCCACGCCGGCGAGCCTGTTGAGCAAACGTGCGATCATGAGCCACCTCCACGCGCTGCACGCCATTCGGCCGCTGCAAACACGTCCCATTGCGGCGGGGCCTTCTCAGCGGCCTGAGCACTCGATGCGGGCGCGCTTCTCGAATCGGTCTCGTTGATGGGGCGGAAATCATCCGTGCTGGCGACGTTGACGATCCAATCCTCGTCCCCCTCGACCGGCCGGGGCTGTTCGATCACCTGTCCCGGTCGGGCGAAGGCGAGATGCCAATGGGTCGAGTGTCCGCGGTCGCCCGGACCGAGGAGCTCGATAATCCGAATGTTGCTCGCGGCCATGAGGGCGCGGATCTGCTCCCGGGTGATCGTATCCACGCCACCTGCGGGGACGAAGTCGATCGCCTGGCCGAACTTGTGCCAGCTGTAGCGTGCGCCATAGCTGGCGTTCATTGGCCGGATCGTATCGGTTATCCGCGCGCCGAACGCCGTGCGCAGCAGCGCGGTGACGCTCGATACCGTGGCAGGTCCGGACGTCGAGACTGGCTTGGCGCCGTCCTCGACATGCGCGAGCGCACAGACATCGAACACCGAGGCGGGCGTCACCCCAAAAGTTGCAAAATCCCGACCATTGATGGCGAGCGGCCCGGCCTCGAAGTCAGCGCCGAGCGCGATCAGGTCTTGGACTGTCGCTTCCGCATCGCCCCGGGTTTCAGGCTGGCGGGTGAGGATCGCACCGGCGCGGACGGTGAGCGCGTACGGAGCCGGGGCCGGAGATCCGCCCGCCCCTAGCCCTGCTGCGCAGAGCTGAATAGCCTTCGCCGTAAGCCCTGCCGGAAGCATGTTGCTCCTCCGCCGTTACAGTCCACCTAAACCAGTGGACGATATTGACGGAGCAGGCAAGTCTCATTTGCCAACCACTTTCGAGCTAAAACAGTTCGTTGCGCAGCCGAGATGCCGGCCGCCGCTGGCGTTCACCAGGTTGCCGCTGCGTGGCGATTCGCATAGGAAACCCTGCCTTTGGGATATCCTAGCGTCCGCGCACGCATGGTCTCCGACCTTGAGGCGATCATGGAGCGAAGGGCAGCAGATTGAGCACCACCGTCGCTTTTCTTGCGGAATGTCAGGGGTCCGCGACCATCGACGACCAGAAGGCGTGCCTCGAAGCTGACGATTATGTGGTCGTGGCGGGCAGGCAGAGCTTCAACAAACTCGGCGATCTTCTCGCACGCCATGGGATCAGGCTCGGTCCAGGCGATCGGATCAAGCTCTACGATCTATCCTGCATTACCCTCTCGACCACCACGTTGGTCAGCGTGATGAGCAAGTTCCTGCGCAGTGGCGTCGGTTTCGAAATCATCTCAGCAGGGATCGTCATCGAGCCGCGCGCCGACGACAAATTGCACGCGCTGCTAGAGGCCCTCGATAATCACTATCGCTACCTGCACGGCATCAAGACGCATCCGGTAGACACCGCTTCCCGGGGTAGGAGGCGCCTGCTCGATCCCAGCCAGCTGCCGGAGATCCGGGCGAAGCTGGACAAACCGGGTGCGACGGCAACCGATGTTGCCCAGGAGCTAGGCGTGGCGCGGTCCACGCTCTTCAACTTCCTCGAGCGCTTTGATCGCGGCCAGGGCAAGGATGCCGCCGAACCCCATCCCAAGAGTTCCCGCGATGGCAGCCATGTCGCTCGGCCTGATACCGACGGGACATCCGCGTAGCGCCGACCTACCCGCGCCACGGGCGTCTCGTTTAGCGCCGCATTGTCGTCGCTCGCAGCCCCGCATTGTCAGCTCTACTAGCTGGCGGAACTGTTCGCTTCGTCGTCCGGCCTGATCATGTTCCAGGCCTCCAGCCCGACCGCATCAGCGAGCTTGACCATCATGTCGAGCGTCGGATTAGCGCGCCCCCGCTCGATAAAGGAGATGTAGGCCGCGGTGATGCCGGTCTGCTCGAACAATTGCGCCTGAGTCAGCCCCATCTTCTGTCGACGGCTCTTCAATCGCTCGCCGAACAGTCGTGCGGCAGGCTGTACTATTTCCTCCGCATCGAGATACTTCGGCATCCGGTGATTCAACCATGCGTGATCGCGGACGGCTCCTCCCCCCACGAGTTCGCTGACCTTATATCCGCCGGGCGTCGCCATGCAGCATAAACCAATTTACAGCATCTGGTGCGCGGCGAATTGACACGGCAGATGACGTGGCGTTAATCGAACGGCATGGCGAGACTCAGCCCCGCGACTCCGCGCATGTCGATGAAGCAGCTGGTCCAGCAGCAACGGGATGAGCTTTACGCATCCGGTCACCGCAATCTCAACATGGCGCTCTCGGAAGGCACGATCCAGCAGATCGACCTGATGAAGAAGCGCTACCGGCTTCGCTCGCGAGATCAGGTGGTCGCCCGGGTTATCAGGAAATGCTCGGCAACGGTCGATCCCGACTCCTTCGTTCAGCACGCGACCAGTCCAGCAACCCAATATCGACGGATCTCGCCGATCATCGCCGGCGAGCTCGCGGACTATGTGAAGCAGGTGCAGCGTCGTTTTCGCAACATTGGCTACGGCCCGGTGTTCGAAATGATCTTCGCCGAGGTCGGCACCGATCTGTCCAACACGGCCGTGCAGCTCGAATTGATCCGGAGTGCTGATCCGTGACCGTAGGATCACCAAGGTCAAGCGCTAACCTTCTGTTGTGCCAACAGAAGTCTATGGCAGCTCAAGGCGCTATCCACAATCGGTCCCAAACTTTGCGCGGGCAGCAGTAAGCCAAATTGACATAGCCTGGGACATGATCTTCGCCCGGCGAACTCCTGATTCTGGTCCGCGCAACCCAATTAGCGCGCTATGACCGGCATCGTTGGCGCAAAGGAGCCCTCATGGACCTGCATGGCTCGATCACCGAGAACCTACGCGCTGCGATCGCAAGCGCGACCCGGCTACAAGGTCATCCCGTCTATGGGGAGACGCTGACCTACTGGCGGGAGCTGATCCACGAGGTTCGACGCCGGCGCGGCGCCCTGCCGGACAGTGACCGGCCGGCTCTCGATGCGCTGTTCGCCCGGCTCGAGGCGGAGCTCGCCGGCCGTGCCTCCTGAGTCGGCTTAAAGCCGATGCGCGGACTTTTAGATCGGGTCGGACCACAACCATTCCGTGGCCGCCTTGCCACCCTCCGCGCTTTGATCGGGTGCGCCGGATGAAGGCGAGCGAGCTTCAAGACCTTCTGATCAGTACGCTTGCTCGAAAGAGTGGCGGGAGCCAGCGCCGCTGGCGGATAGCACTTGGTCCGATCCAGCTTCGCGACATCTCCACCCACCCCCACTGCAACTGGTCGGTGACGCCGCCGGGCGGCTCGCGCGAGATCGCCGACATCGAGCGTCTGCTCGACGACGTCCGCATCGCCCATCCGATCGTCGTGAAAGGGTAGGGCCGAGACAGAGTCTACAAGCGGGTGCAGTGCCGGCTACGGAGCGCTACTCCATCGACGCACATAGAAACTTCTTACCGAGGGCGATCGCATTTCCCGTAATCACCAGCCTGGCAGGCGTCCACCTGCCGTCTCCAAGCCGCCATGGCTTCGGCGTACTGCGCTCGCGCACCTTCGTACTGCTCGCGCGCAAAGGCGTTGGCGCTCTCGGGCCGAGCGAGGGTCGCAGCAACGTCGCTGTTCAGCCGCTAGGTGCGCAGACGGTCGGCGCCGAGCGAGGCCGCCTCCGACATCGCGTCGAGAACGTTATCGGCGAGCGTATCGACGAGGCTGACGAGGAAGTGCCCCGAGCCCATCGCCGGGTCGCATACTCGCAACGAGAGTATGGCGTTCGCCGGGGTCCGCGTCGCGCAACTCGCGCCGCCAATAGTCTTCGGCGTCCTTCGGGTTGAGCTTTTCGAGCGCGGCACGGAAGGCGTCTAGGCGCTCCGTTATGAGCGGCTCCAGCGTCTCGTCGAGGATCAGCCCGACCAGATCGTCAGGAGTGTAATAGCTTCCCAAGCTGCCAGCTGCCTCGGAAATTTCCCGTTTTTCGTAAATTGGCCCAGACGATTTTCTATGGTGTAAAACGGGCTTCCGTTGCACCGAGCATTTGAGCTTCCCGATTACCGCTTTCCGGCGGTAAATTGATTATACAGACAGATACGTTATTTCCGTTTGTATGAGCGATCTAAAAACTGCAGCCCCTTATCCGGACGATGTTCGCCGACCTCGTGCAGCAGGTCGATACCGCTCCGCTGCCCGGCTCCGTCTATACGCGTGCGCGTGACAGTATCGAATAAATCTATGCGAAGTTGCCCGTCGGCCGTGACCGCGTCGACCGCTTCGTCGGCCAGGTTGGCGATCCGGCGGCAGAGGAACAGGCCGCAACTTTGCGCAAAGGCGGAGAGCTGGCGAAGAGCCGCCGCCAGATCGTGTCGATGCCTCGGCGGCATGGGCTGGCCGGTCCGGATCGGACCCACGGCGCCGCGCTCGATGCCCTCGCCTTCGCCGGCCTGTTCAAGCGAGGTGCGGTTCTCGTCGGCACCGGTGCCTACATGAAGTTCGAACCGCTCATCGGCAGCCGCCTTCCCGCCCCCACGCTGATGACCGGTGACCTCGATCTCGCGACGGCACGGATCGCTATCGCCGCCGACCCGCCGAAGCGGATGGAGGACATCCTGCGCCGAGCCGATCCGACCTTCGCGGGAATCCCTCAACTCGATCCGCGCGAGCCTTCGTCGCGCTATCGCAACGCGGAAGGCTATCTCGTCGACCTGCTAACGCCCACCCGCAGCAGGACCGACACCAATCCCGTAGCCCTCAAGGCCCTAAGTGCCAGTGCCGTGCCGTTGCAATACCTCGACTGGCTGATCCGCGATCCCGTGCCCACGGTCGTCCTCTGGGGCGCCGGGATAGTTGTCTCAGTTCCCCAGCCCGCAAAGTTCGCCGTCCATAAGCTCATCCTCGCCCAGCGCCGCGATCCCGCCAATCGCTCCAAGCGCGCGAAGGATCTTGACGAGGCTAGAGCGCTTATCGACGCGCTGCTGATCCACGACCGCTTTGCAATTGTGGGCGTGCTTACCGATTCGCGCAGACGCGGACGGACAGGTTGGGCGGAGCCCATAGCGCGATCACTAAAAGAGATTGGTTCTGAAGACCCGGGTGATCATTACGCTGCGCGGGTGCGGCCATGAATTCCCGCGTCACGGGCATCATACCTTGCGGTGCGCCAATCCGCTGGGCCGGACTGCCAGCACGGCGGCACGCCACTCGTGGCATAGTTTCACCCTGACGCTAACCAAGGCGCTGCCCACTGACACGATCGAGCGCGCCGGAGGTAGAGGAGACCGATGTTGGCGGCGCCGAGCACATGGCGGCGCGCGTGCGCGAATGTCATGCTCAAGAGCGGCGACACCGCGTTGGTCAAGGTTATCCAGCTTCAACCCGAGGAAAGCTGCTCGCGGCTGTGCACGATTTTGGAGACCGCGGAGTAGCGCGGGTTCGGCTTCGATTCTCATCGGAGTCATTCCCGCAAAATCAGGCATCTCGCGTGCGTCGTCACTGCAGTCTGGTTATCACCTTGTCGAGGGGCAGGAATTAAGGGGCCAATGGAGTCGCATGTTAACCCGGTATACAGGCTTGTCGTTCTTATCTTCGGCAACCCGCTGACCGCCCTCTGGATCTCGTTGGCTCTACTGCTGTGGTGCGCGCTCATTATTGCGCGCAATTACATCCGATATCATCGCCCGTTATCGAGGACACTCTGGCAGCGTGTGCGCGCCTTCGGGCCGGTGCTCGATGCCGCTGGCACCGATGACTCCCAGCGGGTGTTTTCCGATCAATTCTATGATCTTGATGCGGCTATCACTTTGCCAGGCATCCTCCATCGATAACTATTGTTGCCCCAGTCATGAAATCGGAAGCGGCAGATGCGAGATAAATGGCCGTACCCTTTATCTCGCTCACGTCGGCGATGCGGCCCATTGGAGTAAAATCGGTGATCCTCTTGAGGAAACCGGGATCCTCATAAGGCCCAAGAGCCGTGCGGAAGAAGCCAGGACAGATCGCGTTTACGCAGATTCCCATTGCCGCATACTGCAACGCCAATTCCCTAGTAAGATTAACTATGGCCCCCTTGGTCGCCGCATAGGCCGGTAACGGCGCGACGCTGGACGGTCCCGCGAGCCCCCACATCGAGGCGACGTTGATGATTTTGCCTCGCCCTGCCGCCACCATCGGCTTCAGTGCCTCACGGGCGCAGAAGAACTGCCCGGTGAGGTTGATGGAAACCACCTTGTTCCAGTGCGCCGTGGGAAATTCGTGGACGGGCATGGGCTCGGGATCGCTTATCCCAGCGTTGTTTATCAGAATATCGATCTGACCGAAGCGCTCTAGTACGTTCGCAATTGAATCGATAACGTCGCTTTCGCAGGCGATGTCGCATCGTTCCGCTATCGCTGGTTTGCCCAGCTTCTCCACGTCGGCCACCGTGGCGGCGAGACCTTCGGTGTCGAGATCAAGCAGTGCGACGCTGGCACCGGCCTGCGCCATTGCTGCGGCGAAGGCGGCTCCCAGTCCGCCGGCCGCGCCGGTGACGACCGCAACCTTTCCGCTGAGGTCGAACGGCTCAGGATAGGCCATCACGCGACGTCCGGCACGACATTCGCGACGGGTTGCCGCAGGCCGATTATGTCGCGCGCCTCGGCGGGCGTGGCGATCTCGAGGCCGAGCTCGACGGCGATCCGCCGGGTGCGCGCGACAAGCTGCTCGTTGGTGGCGAGCTCTCCGCGGCTGTAGTAATTATTGTCTTCCAGGCCGACGCGCACGTGGCCGCCGAGCAGCATGGCCTGGGTCGTAGCCGGAAGCTGCGCCGGGCCTATCGCCGAAACGCAGAAGATCGATTGGGGAGGCAGCGCCGCGATCATCGCAGTCAGGACGTCATGGCTGTAGGGCATCGCGCCCTGGAAGCCCTTGTCGGCGCCCAGCACCATGTTGATATAGTAGGGCGGCTTGTCATAGCCCTTCTGGATCAGGCGGGTCACGTCCTGCAGGATGTGGTTGGGGGCGAACACTTCCCACTCAGGCTTGATGCCGCGATCAATGATGCGCTTGACCAACGTCTCGCAGCGGCTGGGAGGCGTGATGACGACGATCTCCTTGCCGCCATGCACGTCGACGAAGGTCATGCCGTCGAACGTGGCCATCTCGGCGCCCGCCTCGCATCCCTTCAGCCGCTCCTCGAAATTGGACTCGTACAGGCCGTCAGGGCGGGATTTGAGCATGTCGCCGCTCGATCCGCCGCCGGTGGAATTGTTGATGACGATGTCGCAGCGCGCCCGGATGCTTTCGTTGATGTCCCGGTAGATGTCGGCGTTGCAGGTCGCTTCGTCGTCCGGCCGGCGGGCGTGGAGCGCCGCGATGCAGGCGCCCTCCCGGAAGGCGCGGTGAACCGACTCGGCGATCTCCGCCGGCTGGGTGGGCAAATTGGGATTCTGAGCCTTGGAGGCCATGCCCCCTGTGGGGGCAACGGTGATCATCACCTTTGACATTTCAGCTCTCCTGCAACGGGGGTGCGAAGGTCGACAGCGCGTCGATCACTTCGTGCGGAATAGGTCGGCCTTTGAGCCGCGCGGGATCGCCGGCGTCGTGGCCGGCCCAGACGCGCTTCTCGTGCGCCTCGATGGCGATCGCGGCACCGCGCAGGAGGCGATGCGCCACCTCGAAGCTGCTGCGGCCGAAACGGGTGACATTGCTCTCGATCGTCACCAGATCGCCGAACCGGCTGGGCGCAAGAAAGCACGCGCCCGTATCGATCATCGGGAAGCCGACGATCCCGAACCTGCCGATCATCTCGAGCTTGCCATAACCGAGCGCGGCGGCGAACAGCGCCGCGGTAGCGGCGTCAAACATCGCGAAGTAACGCGGATAATGGACGATTCCGGCGGGGTCGCAATCGCCCCACTCGATCTGCACTGCTCTGCGGTTCACGAACATCGAGACAATAGCTCCAGCAAGGGCGGTAACCCGGGCAGCACGACGTGCGCGGCATCGGCCGGCGTCAAAGCAGTGAAAGTGCCCGCATCGTTGAGGCCGCTGGTGACACCGATGGATAGCGCGCCGGCGGCGTTCGCCATCCGCATCTCCAGCGCGGGATCGTCGCCGATCACGACAAGCGCCTTCTCCGCCGCCATCGGCAGCCCCATCAGCGTCAGGGCGCAGCGCAACGCGGCTCGCGAAGGCTTGCCGAGGACCTTCGCCCGTTTGCCCGTCAGCGATCGAATCATCGCGTTGATTGCAAAGCTCGCGCCGATTGCGCGGCCACCCTGGGCCGCGAAGAAGGGAACGTTCGACGCGGTCGTCGCCAGCGCTCCGGCCCATATATCACGGCATGCCGCCTCGAGATCTGGAAAGGTAAACTCGCGATACCAGCCGGTGAATACCGCTTCGACGCCTTCGGCCTTCGCGCCGGGCTGCACGACGTCGAGTCCGGCTTCGCGCAGCGGCTGCTGGACGCCTTCGCGCCCGAGGACGCGCACGCGCCTGATGCCGCGCGCGAGGAACCAGGCGGCGGCCGAGGACGCGGGGGTCATCAGCTCGGCGTCGGTCACGTCGAGCCCGGCCGCTCGCAGGCTCGCCGCATAAGCCGCCGGTGGCTTGGCGGTTCCGTTGGTGAAGACGCGGAATGGAATGCCGCGCCGCTTGAGCGCGACCAGCAGCGCCGCGGCGCCCGGCAGGGCCATGTGGCCGCCGCTCGCCGCGTCGCCCAGCACCAGCGTACCGTCCATGTCGATTACCATCCCGCGCACCTCGCGGATGCGCTGCGCGATCGCCGCATCGATGTTAGCCAACGGCGCCTCCCGCGTGGAGCGCCAGCCGGAGACCGGGCCTT
The DNA here is from genome assembly GCF_001428605.1 of Sphingomonas sp. Root720. Lineage (GTDB taxonomy): Bacteria > Pseudomonadota > Alphaproteobacteria > Sphingomonadales > Sphingomonadaceae > Rhizorhabdus. The sequence continues at coordinate 38,978 of NZ_LMID01000003.1, read as the reverse complement.
TCGACCACGAGGTCGCGCGCCGCCGGCCGCGCCGCGAGCTGGCGTAGCAACGCCACGATGGGCGCCGCATCCGGCGAGTAGCGCGCCTTTGCCGGACCGGCGGCGAGCATCGCGTCGACCTGGTCGCTGGGCATAACTGCGCGGAGTAGGAATTCCTCCTCGGGCATTGCGCCCGGGAAGCGGGCTCGCATTTCCGCGAGCGCCAACACCGCCGGCTCGCGTTCGATCTCTCTCGCGCGCGGACGATCGAGAATCGCGGCTTCGACCGCGGCGTCCACCGGTCGAGTTGGGCGGCCGAATCTACCCATCACATAGCGGATGACCTGATCGGAAACCTGGGCATAGCGCCGGCCTGCGACGACGTTGAACAGCGCCTGGCTGCACACCATCTGCGGGAAGGGCGTGACCATGATCGGCTGGCCGAACTCGGCGCGCACCTGCTCGGTCTCGGCGATCACGTCGGCCAGCCTGTGCTCGAGCTTCACTTCCGTCAGCTGGCGCAGCATCGTCGTCATCACCCCGCCGGCGATCTGGTGCCGCAGGAAGCTTGCGTCGAACTCCTGAGGTCTGCCCGAGGGCAGCCCCTCGGCGGTGGCGAGCCGCCGCCAGTAATGCGCCACCGATGCCAGCGCAGCGGCGTCAACCTTGGGCAAATGCCCGGCCTCGCGCAGGTTGGCGATCATGCGCTCCGCCTCCGGCAGAGAGGTGCCGTTGCCGAGCGGGCCGATGCCGACGTGGACGGCCTCCGCGCCTGCCTCCACCGCGGCGAGGCTCGCGCGTGGACCCAGTCCGATGGTGCAGTGCAGGTGCACCTCGAGCCGCTTGCGCCCGATCGCCGCACGGATCGCGGGGATCAGGGTGCCCGCGCGCTCCGGCGAGAGCAGCCCCGACGGGTCCTTGACGTAAAACAGGTCGATGTCCGGGTTGCCCGCGAGCTTCGCGGCAAAGCCGGCATAGAAGGCGTCGTCGTGCACGTCGGAGAGGGTAAAGGTGAGCGCGGCCATCGTCTCGGCCCCACCCTCCTGCTTCACGATCCGCGCCGCTTCGATCACCGCCGCGGCGTCGTGCGTCGGCTCGAGTAGAATGAAGCGGCGGATGCCGCAGGCTTGCAGCCGCCGGTAGACAATCCGCATGAAATCGGGATCGGCCTGCTCCCAGGCGATGAAGCGGAGGCCGGTGGTGATGAACTGGAGCGGCGTACGCGGCATTGCGGCGCGCATGCGGCGAATTCGCTCCCACGGATTGTCGCGGAAATAGCGCACCGCGACGGCCATATGGCTCGAGGAGGTGAAATCGATCGCGCGGAAGCCCACCCGATCGAGCTTGCCCGCGATCTCGAGCATCTGGCGCGTGGCGAGACCGGTCGCGCCCCACAGGCTCTGGTTTCCGTCGCGGATCGACACGTCGACGAGATCGATCTCAGCCACGCGCGAGCTCCTCGAAGAAGCGGGTGTCGACCGCGCCGGCGGCAAAGCGCGGGTCGGCCATGATCGCGCGGTGCATCGGTGCTGTGGACGCCACGCCGTCGATCTCAAGCGTGTCGAGCGCTGCGGCCATACGCGCGATCGCTTCGCGCCGCCCGGCCCCCTGGACGATCAGCTTGCCCATTAGCGAATCGTAATAGGGCGGCACCGCGCCGCCGCTCTCGATATGCGTATCGACGCGGATGCCGGGGCCGGCGGGCCAGGCGGCGCGCGCCACCTTGCCAGGCGACGGCCGGAAATCCGCAGTCCAGTCCTCGGCATTGATGCGTACCTCGATCGCATGGCCGGTGACCTTTACGTCGTCCTGGGCTATCCCCAGTGGCTGGCGGTCGGCGATCAGGAGCTGCTGCTCGACCAGATCGATTCCGGTCACCGCCTCCGTCACCGGGTGCTCGACCTGGATGCGCGCGTTCATCTCGAGAAAGTAGAAGTCGAAGCTTTCGGCATCGACGAGATATTCGACCGTGCCCGCGCCGCTATAGCCAAGATACTCCGCCAGGCGGACGGCGGCGGCGCGCAGCGCCTCGTGCCGCTCCTCGGGGATGTCCGGTGCCGGCGCTTCCTCGACCAGTTTCTGGAAGCGGCGCTGGATCGAGCAGTCGCGCGTGCCGAGGTGGATAGCGCGTCTGCCGTCGCCGAGAACCTGCACCTCCACGTGGCGCCCGCGTGCGATGTAGCGCTCGATATATATCCGGGGATCGCCGAATGCAGCCTGCGCTTCGGCCATTGCCAGCGCGATCTGGCTGTCCAGCTCGTCATCGCGGTTGACGCGCTTCATGCCGCGGCCGCCGCCGCCGGAGACCGCCTTGATCAGCAGAGGATAGCCGGTTTCGTTCGCCCGCCGACGCGCGGCTTCCCTGTCTTCGGCCTCGCCGCCCGGCACCACCGCCATGCCTGCGGCGAGGCCGACAGCGCGAGCCTTCAGCTTGTCGCCCATCGCATCGAGGCTTTCAGGAGACGGGCCGATAAAAATCATCCCCGCCGCGGCGACGGCCCGGGCGAAGCGGGAGTTTTCCGAGAGGAAGCCGTAGCCGGGATGAACGGCGTCCGCCTTTGCCCCGGCGGCGGCGGCGACGACCCGGTCCACGTCGAGATAGCTCTGCGACGACGGCGCCGGGCCTAGGAGGACGACGTGGTCCGCCATCCGCGCGGGGAGCGACGTGCGATCAGCCTCCGACACGCCCAATATCGTCTCGATGCCCATGCGGCGCGCGGTGTGGGTAATGCGCAGCGCGATCTCGCCGCGGTTAGCGATGAACAGGCGCCGGATCATGGCAGTGTCATCCGCCCGCCCTGATCCGGATCAGCACGTCTTCCGCATCCACCATCGCGCCGTCCGCCGCGACGATCTCGACGACCTCGCCCGCCACGCCCGCGGCGACGCTGTTCATCACCTTCATCGTCTCGATGATACCGACCACCATGTCCGGGTTCACCGCGTCGCCAATCGCGATGAAGGGCGGCGCACCCGGTTTCGGCGCATGGTAGAAGGTGCCGGGAAGCGGCGGGCGGACCGCGACAATGCCCTCGGCCTCGGCCGCTCGGTCGCTGCCGTCCGGCGCCGTCACGGGCGGTACGCCGCCGCCCTCCAGCGGCTCATCGGCCGCCAGGTGCTCCCACACCTGGGACCAGCTCGTGCCGGCGCGTGCGAGGCGGAGCGAGAAGCGCGCGGTGCGTACGTCGAGCCGTTCATAGCCGCTGCCGTCGAGCAGTGCGACGATCTCGGCGATGTCTTCCGGAAGAAGGAGGAAATCCTCGCTCATGCGATCGATTTGCCCCGCGTGAGATCGCGCACTGCGGCGACCACCGCAGCGCCGAATGCGGGATCGTTGATGTGCGTATCGAGCGTCCGCAGCTCGACGTTGGCCGGCATCACTTTCCGGCAATAGCCCGCGAACTTCGGCGGCAGCTCGGGCGCATGGATATGTCCGGCGGGGCTATCGTGGCTCGAGAAGCCGTCCAGCGGGATCAAGAAGCGCACCGGCCCGCGGGCCTCACGCAGTATTCCCGCGAGATGGTCCGCCAGGCGTTTTAGATCGTCCTCGGTCGTCCTGACCGCGGTGAGCGCGGCGTTATGGATATGGAAGCGGCGGCCCTCGAAAGGACGTTCGCCGACGGCCATCGGCGAGGGCATGATGTAGAAATCGACGTTGCCCGGCGCCATGACCGTCGGAATGCCGCGCTTCAACCCCGCCGTAGCGCGCTCCGGTCCCGCGCTACAGATCCCGCCGTTGAGAAAGTCGTTGACCTCGACGAGCGAGATGTCAACCACCGCCGCCACGTCGCGCTCCGCCGCGAGCGCATCCATCGTCATCCCGCCATTGCCGGTGGTGTGGAACACCATAACTTCGTAGCCAATGGCCTCGAGACCCTCGCGTACCCCCCGCGCGGCGCCTTCGGTAGTGCCGAGCGCGCTGACGAGAACGAGCGGCCGGGTGTCGGCCGCGGCGGGAGCATAGGCTCGCGCCATCCCGGCCAGGCCGAAGGCTCCGTTGCGGTATACTTCACGAGTGATGCTGTTGATACCGGAAACATCGCACACCGCATTCAGCATCGCGATGTCCTTGAGCCCGACGAAGGGCGCAGTAAATCCGGAGGCGAGCGTGGAGATCATCAGCTTGGGCACGCCATAGGGAAAGGCGCGCATGATCGCTGTGCCGAACGTGGTCCCCATCGAGCCGCCGATCGACAGAACGCCCGACAAGCCGACGCGGGCGTGTAGATCGAGCGCGAGCTTCGTCGCGCCGGCGATCATCACTTCCTGGATCTTGCCTTCATGGCCGATCGCACGGACATCCGCCATCGTCGTTCCGGCCGCGCCGGCGATCTCATCGGGTCCGATCTCGGCGCCGCCGAGGTTCGCGCGTACACTGGGATCGAGATGGATGACCTCGCATCCGCCGTTCTCGAGGCATTCGCGCAGGAACCGGCTTTCCAACTGTTTGGTGTCCTGCGTGACGACCAGCAATACCTTCGGCGCCTCGGTCATCTCGATCTCTCCGCTACCAGGCTCAACGGCAGGCTTTCGATGCTGCGGATGACGTTGTTCAAGTGGCGATGCGGCGTTCCGACGTCGAACCGCGCGACCTTGCCCGCCAGCGCGGCGATCAGCGCGTGGGCCTCCAGCCGGGCCAAGCCCTGGCCGGCGCAGTTGTGGATACCGAAGCCCAGCGCGAGATGATCGCCGGCGCGGCGGCGCACGTCGAAGCGATCGGGCTCGTCCCAATGGCGCTCGTCGCGGTTCGCGGAGCCATAAAGGAGCAGGACCGCGTCGCCCTCGCGCATCAGGACATCGCCGAGACGAACATCTCTGGCGAGGGTCCGCCGAAAGGCCTGGACAGGCGATTCGATCCGCAGAATCTCGTTGTAGGCATGGGGTATGCGAGCGGGATCGGCTCGCACCACATCCCACTGATCGGGAAATGTCCCGAAGAGATGGACGGCATTGGTGATCGAGGAGATCGTCGTGTCGAGACCGGCCATGAGGTACGCCGCCATCAGCCGTCCGCACTGATCGAAACGTATCTCACCGCGCTCCGCGGCCTCATAGATCTCGCGGCCCATGCTGCCCGGCCGCAGCTTTCCGGGATCGGCATCCAGGGTTGCGATATATTCGAACATCTCCCCGAACTTGACCATCGATCTGACGGTGCGCTCGTTGCCGGGGCCGAAGGTGTTGAAACCGCAATCGGCCCATTCGAGCAGCTGCCCCTGGTCACCGTCCGGCAGGCCGATGAGCTTGGCCACGACGGTCAGCGGAAACTTCTGCGCCAGCGCCGGCACGGCATCGAAGGTTCTCTCCTCGATCAGGCTGTCGACGAGTGACGCGGCAGACGCCTCGACATCGTCCTGCAACGCCCTCAGCCCGCGCGGGGACATCCGCTCCGCCAGCACCCGCCGAAGACGCGTATGATACGGCGGATCGCTCGCCAGCACAGTCCCCTCGAGGGCGCTGTTCGCCGCGGGATAGAGACCGACGCCTTTGCCCGAACGATAAGTCTCGTGATCGAGCAGCGCCTCCTTCACCTCGTCGAACCGCGCGAGGATCCATAGCTGGTGGCGGGTCGACCAGACGGCGGGGCCGGCGTCACGCCAGCTGCGATAGACGTCGTATGGCTCGAGTAGAACGGAATCTTCGAACGGATCGATGTCCGTGGCCGCGACGCCGGCGGACGGTAAGGGCGACATGCCGGACCTCTCAGAAGCGCGCAGGGCTCGGGTGGAGCTTCGCTGGATCATCAATACTTCCAGCCGAGGGTCATGCCGTAGGTGCGGGGCGGCGCGTAGACGCCCGCGGCATAGCTGAGCGATGAGACGTCGAGCCCGTAGATGCGGTAGCGGGCATTGTTCGCATTGCGGACGAAGCCGGCAGCCGACCAGTGAGCATCGGGACTAGTATATTCCAGCCGGAGGTCGACAGTCACATACCCGTTCTCGTGGTTGGTGGGCTCATTGAGGACGGTCATGTAATGCGCGCCAAAATATTGTGCATTGGCCTGTGCGGCGAGCTTGCCGCCGAGCGCGTCGAAAGAATAGCGCAGCAAACCATTGAGCGAGATTTTCGGCGCGTTTGGTAGCTTACGATCCGCGAACGTGCCGTCTGGCAATGGCGTATCGTAGACCGTGTTGTGGATGAACGCGGTCGACAGCCCCAGATCCAAGCCTAGGAGCGGATTTGCACGGAGCTCTACCTCGCCGCCGTAGGCGCGCGCATTGACGTTAAAGATCGTCTGTACAAGATTCTGCATCGCAAAAGCTTGGTAATTCTTGTAATAGTAATAATAGACCGAGCTATTCAGAGTTAAGGCACCATTGAGCATTCGAAGCTTTTCACCACCTTCGATGGAGGTGAGGACCTCCTGCTTGTGAGGGAGTGCCGAGGTAACGACCGGAGGAAAAATCGGAGCACTCCAGTTGCCACCTTTATTGGCACGGGAATAACCCAGATAAACTAGGAGATTGCTGCTCGGCGTCCAGTTTACCTGAGCTTTAGCAGAAATGTTCTTGAAGCTTCGGTCAGCGCTTGGATCGGTAGCAGGATTATAGTCGACGGTCGGGGAGCCACCCGTCAGGACCGCCTGAAATCCCAACGAATCATGGAAGCGGTAATCGAATGTCTTCTGGTCGTCGGTGTAGCGAAGTCCGCCCGTGACATAGAAATCGGGCGTCAGATAATAGTCTCCCTGAGCGAAGCCGGACCAACTCTTCACGTTCAGTTCGTAGCTGGCGCGCAACGAGTCGGTTACGGGCGAGCCGCCATAACAGGCGGGTGCGGTGCAGGTCAGGCCGATATATGGGCCGAGATCGAACAGACCATCGACGCCGTAACGGCCCTTCATATTGAGATAGAAGAATCCGGCGACCCACTTCAGCTTGTCGGAAGTGCCCGATACGCGAGCTTCCTCCGAGAACTGCCGATACTTCATCTGCGTACCATAATCGAACAGGACCGAAGGGCCGCCGTCGGTGTCGATGGAAAAACTCTTCGATATATGCTGGTAGTTGGAAACGGACACGAAGTTTATTCGCCCGAAGTCGTGCGTTAGCTTGGCCGTTCCTGAATAGATGGTACGCCGGAAGCTTCCGGGATCGTCCTCTTGCAGCTTGAATGGATTGGATCCCTGGCGATACCCGGTCAGGTCGCATCCCTCGCAGGGCGATTGAATGGGCGCGAAGGTAGGCGAGGCGAAATTGACGTATGTACCGTATTCGTCAGGAGCGAGCGCGGTACCGAGCCCGTGGGCGTCGGGCTGCACCGCGCGCGTAGTATAGGCAGCGCCGCGCATGTTGCGGTTGAGCGAGATCGAACCGTTCAAATCCAGCCTTGTGGCGGGATCGATTTCCCACCGCAGCTGTAGGCGGGCGTCGTATTCATTGTTGTTGCCAGGGGCTGGCCCGACGGAATTGTGCCAAGGCCCCTGGTCGTTGGTCGTCGCGAAGGAGAGCCGGGCCGTGACGTTATCCGAGAGCGGGCCGCCTACGGCCCCTTCGGTCTCGATGAAGCCGTGGCCATATTCGTAACCGCCGGCCGTGACTTCCTCATAAGCATCGAACTTGTCCGTTGGACCCTTGGAGACGAAATGGATCAGGCCGCCAGTTGCGTTGCGTCCGAACAGTGTGCCTTGCGGGCCGCGAAGCACCTCGACGCGGTCGACGTCGTAGGTCCGCACGCCGACCGAACTGGTCGAGCCGAGATAGGCATCGTCCTGATAGACCGCGATCGGCGCCTCCAGATGGTCGGCGAAGTAGTTCTGCGAGACGCCCCGGATGTTGATGCTCGTAACCGACGGGTGAATTTGATAAATGCTGACGGCCGGAGTGACCTTGGCGATGTCGATCGCGTTACGGAGGCCCAGCTGGCGCATCTGGCTGCCGCTGAAGGCGGTAATAGAGATGCCTACCTTCTGGATATTTTCGCTGCGCTTCTGCGCGGTCACGATTATGTCCCGGAAAACCGACCCTTCGTCGGTAACGGATCCTTTTTTCTTCACGGGCGCCGCTGGCGCGGCGCTCTGGTCTGCCGGGGGCGCACTCTCGGGCTGCGCGGTGGTCTGTGCGGCGGCTTCGGAGGTGGTGAGCGCGCCGCCCGCGACGGCGAGCAGCAATGTCAGATGCCGGGCCTTCGCCATGCCCGACACGAACGTCCCTATCGCTGCCGAGTAATCCATACCCCTATCCTCCCCGTTATTCGGCGATCGTCGTCGCCGCTTTGTGTCCGCAGTGAGCGATCAGTCATCGTCTGATCCATTCTCCTTATCCTGTTGCCCGCTCCATAATCTGACGTCACCTAACGAAGGTTGGTGGCATTCATGCGGCCGCTGGTGGGCTTGGCGATCACACGGCGCGTGCGGTATATCTTCAGTGGGCGGTCTGACCGCCGTCGATTACGAAGAGCGCTCCGTTGATGAAGTTCGCCGCGTCCGAGCAGAGGTGAAGCACGGTTCCGGCTACCTCTTCCGCCGTTCCGGCGCGGCCGATGACGTTCTGGGCGAAGAAGGCGTTCCGGAATACTTGCGAATCCGCCCATGGCTGGGTCATCGGGGTGACGATGAAGCCGGGAGCGATCGCATTAACGCGAATCCCTCGCTGGGCATATTCGACCGCGGCTGCCTTGGTCAGGCCCGCAACGCCATGCTTGGCCGCAACGTAGGAAGCCATGTTCGGATCGGCGACGATGCCGGCGACCGACGACGTGTTTACGATCGCGCCGCCGCCATGCTCGAGCATGTGCCTGATCTCTGCCTGCATGCAGAGGAAGACCCCCTTCAGGTCGGTCGCGATAATTCGATCGAAGTCTGTTTCGACGATCTCGTGGAAGGGCACCGCCGGCGGGAGAACCCCGGCATTGTTGAAGGCGATATGCAATCGGCCGAAGCGCGTGATGCACGCTTCGACCAGCGCTGTCGTCTGCATCGCGTCGCCGACGTCGCAGTGTTCGAACGCCGCCGTTCCACCGGCCCGGCTGATGAGCGCCACGGTTTCCGCGGCACGATCATCGATGTCGCCGATCATCACGCACGCCCCTTGCGCCGCGAAGGCCAGCGCGGTCGCGCGCCCGATCCCGGTCGCCGCACCAGTTACCAGCACGGTCTTTGCTGCGAACCCGGACATGACAAGCTCTCCTCGGATGCACGGTTGACGAGATTGGTGCGAGAACTCAGCCGGCGGACGCGGAGGGCCGGAAATGCGCTAGCAGTGCCGCGACGGCGCTTGCCATCGCCGCCTCCGCATCGCGGATCATCGCTCCCATGTTGATGATGCCGTGAAAATGCTGCGAATAATGCAGGTGCGTCACCGCAACTCCCGCTTTCATCAAGCGGCTAACATAAGCGGCGCTCTCCTCCGCCAGAGGATCATGCTGCACCGTCATGACGAACGCCGGAGCAACGCCCGCCAAGTCGTCCGCGCGCAACGGCGATGCGCGCCAATCCTCCCCGTCCTGCCGTGAGCCGAGATAGGCATCGCGAAACCAACGCATGGTCGGCGCGGCAACGGGCACGCCGCTCGTAACGCGCGCATAGCCTTCGCTCTCCCGCCCCAGATCGGTCACCGGATAGAACAGGATCTGGTAGGCTAAGGCGGGTAGCATACCCCGCGCTGCCGCGATCGCCGCCACGGCCGCCAAGTTGCCACCGGCGCTGTCCCCGCCGATCGCGACTTTCTCACGGTCGATGTCGAAGCGTTCCACATTGTCGGACAACCAGCGCACGGCGGTGAAGACGTCTTCGACGGCCGCAGGAAAGCGGTGCTCGGGCGCCAACCGATAATCGACGGCGAGGACGGGCATGGCCAGCGACACGCAGAACTTGCGGCAGATGTCGTCGTGACTCTCGAGGTCCCCGAGCATCCAGCCGCCGCCGTGAAGGAAAATGAGCGCGGGCGTGAGGCCGCTGGGCTTTGCCGGCGGCGTGTACAGGCGCAGCTTAAGGATGCCGTCCGCGCCGGAAATAGAGAGGTCCTCGACGCTGCCGACCGCCATCCTGGGGAATGCGATCGCCGCGAACTGCGCCATAGCCGAGCGAGCCTGCTTGGGGGTCATTGATTCGTATGGCGGAATTCCGTTGGCCGCCATTAAGGAGAGGATAACCTTGTCGTCGTCCGCCAATGTAACGTCATGGGCCATTCTACGCTCTCCTGACCGAGTCCGTCCCCAGCGGACCGCTGTACCGTTCCAGGCTCAGCTAAGCGCAAAGCCCTCGTATTCGTTCTCGTCGACCTCTCGGCATTTTTGCAGATAGAGGGGAAGGCCCCCCGGATAGGCGAGGAGCTGGCGCTTCTTGCCGGGGATGTTGGCCCCCATGTACCAAGAGTCGGCGCGCGGGAATAAGGTGGTTTCGGCGATCTCGTTCAGATGATCGTTCCAGACCTGCTCGGCCTGCGGGGTAGCCTCAATCTGAGAAAGCTGCCCGTTACGCATATATTCGAGGCATTTGACGATCCAGGCGCCTTGGACCTCGGCGCTGACCGGCCCGACCGACAACGCGTTTGGGCTCAATGGCCCGTATACGAAGAACAGGTTTGGAAAATCGGATGTCGCCAGGCCGAGGTAGGCGCTTGCCCCATCGGCCCACTTCTCCCTGAGCGTCTCGCCTTTCGTCCCGTGAATGTCGATGCTGGTCAGACCGCCAGTCACCGAATCGAAGCCCGTGGCGAGGACGAAGACGTCAAGGTCGTGTTGCACACCGTCGGCGGTGACGACGCCCTGCGCATTGACATGGTCGATAGGATTTTCGCGGAGGTCGACCAGCGTCACATTGTCCTGGTTGAAGGCCTCGTAATAGTCCTGTTCCAGGCTCGGCCGTTTGACGCCGAAAGGATGCAGCGGGACCATCGGCGCCAGTTTCTCGGCCACCGCCGGGTCGTTGATCCTTTGGCGAGTCTTGTCGCGCCAGAAAGCATAGACCGACTCATTCGCCTCCATGTCGGATAGTACGTCGTGATAGGTTGCGACCCACGGCTTGAATCCACCTTGATTCCAGAGATCCTCATAGACCGCGAGCCGTTCTTCGGGCGAAACCTCAAGGGCGGATTGAGGAAGGAAGTCGAAGTCGTTGCCCCCGAACGTCTTCGGCCGGTTTTCGAACATGGCGGGGAAACCCAGCTTCATCTTCTGCGAAATGTGCTGATCGTATTTTGCCTGGCGCATCGGCAAGGCATGGTTGGGTGTGCGCTGAAAGACGGTCAGCGCCCTTGCGACCTTACTGAACTCTTGAATGACCTGGACACCGCTCGCGCCGGTTCCCATGACGCCTATCCGCCTTCCGGCGGCCCGAAGGCCGTTCTGTGGCCACAGCCCGGTATGGTGGCATTCCCCCGCAAACGTCTCGAGGCCCCTGATCGTCGGGATAAAGGGCTTGGCCGCAAAGCCGGTGCAGAGGACGAGATAGTGCGCGCGCACGATGGAGCCATCGTCGTGCTCGACGATCCACTGATGGCGCTGCTCGTCGAAACGGGCCTTTTCGACGCGACGATTGAACCGGATGTCACGGCTCAGATCGAGGACATTGTCGACATGCTCAAAATAGCGGCGGATTTCCGGACCCCCGGGGAATCGCTCGCTGAAGCTCCAGTCCTTCCATAGGCCCGGATCGGAGAACTGATAGAGGTAGCTGTCCGAATCCACTCGCGCGCCCGGATAGCAATTCCAGTACCATACGCCACCCAGCCCCGGACCGGCCTCGTGGACCTTAACGGTGAATCCCTTCTTTCGCAGCATGTGAAGCTGATACAGGCCCGCGAAACCGGCTCCGACGACGAGTACGTCGAGTTCCTCAACGGTGGCGGGCGCCGTCGTAGCGTTGGCAGCTTTCATGTAAAACTCCTGATGGCCTTCAGCGAATTGCCTCGTCTACTTGCCGATACCGAGTGCATCGCCCGATCCTCTCCAGCCCGGACGATCGTTGCCGTCCACTTTACGTACACGCGAACGGAGTGGTCCGATCGCAGTTCAGTGATCGACATCTTCTTGTGTGCAGGCAGATTAGCTGTCACCTAACGAAGGTTGGCATGCCGAAAGTCGTGAGAAAACAGGGTCGGTGGAGAGGCGAATGATTCGGGCGAAGCTGATTCCGCCGGTCGGTTCCGGCACGCTGGTGCGCCGAGAACGGCTGCTGCGCGCGATCGAGAACGTCCGGACCGCCCGGCTGACACTGGTCCAGGCGGCGGCGGGCTACGGAAAGACCAGCCTGCTCGCCGAATGGTCGCGATTGCTGTCTGCGGAAGGTGGAGTGACGGCCTGGCTTGGGCTGGACGCGGGTGATCAGGGTCCGCTCGATCTCTTTTCCAGCATCCTGCGATCGCTGGAACTTTCGGGGGTGAGGATCGAGTCCGTCGCCGAGCTTCTGACGGCGGAGGGCTTTGCGACAACGAGGGCGCTAGCGGCCGCGACGAGCGATCTTCTGACCTCGGTCGATGCGCCAATCTATCTCTTTCTCGACGACGCTCATTTTCTGACGACAAGCGTGAGCCACGCAGCCTTGAACGAGCTACTGCACGTCCTTCCGGCACACGCGCACCTTATCGTCGGCTCGAGACGCGCCCTCCCCATTCAACTCGGCAGGATGCGGGTGCGCGAGGAATTGTTCGAGGTCTATGCAGATGACCTAAAGTTTTCCCGGCCCGAAATCGAAGAATTCTTCACCGTCACCGGTCAAACGGAACTCAGCGCCGAGCAGATCGAAGATATCGGCTCCCGGACCGAGGGCTGGGCAGCCGGGCTGCGGCTGGTAAGCCTCGCGCTTCGCGACGGTACGCATCAGTATCGGCTCGGCGCCGATATCGGCGAGCGCCGACGCTCGATCGGCTCCTATTTCGCCGAAGAAGTCCTCGTCCAGCAGACCCCGGAGTTACAGGACTTCCTGATGCGAACCGCGCCGCTAGAACGCATCACACCGGCGCTCGTCGATGCCGTTACCGGGACGGAAAACGGTAAGCGCATGATCCGCAAGGTGGAGAGCTTGGGACTGTTCATATACTCGCTGGACAACAACGACGAATGGTACCGCTATCACCACCTTTTTAGCGATTTCTTGCTGCAGCGCCTAATCGATCGCGACCCTGCGGCGCCCGCAGAAATAGCTATTCGCGCGAGTGATTGGTTCGCCGAACGAGGACATCTGATAGAAGCTTTTGCTTATGCGGTACGCGCTTGCGACCACGAACGCGCGGCTGCAATCCTGGATCGTCGTTGTCAGTCGATGTTTTACAATGGTGAGCTCGGCTCGATCGAAACCCTTGCAACGCAAGTGCCAATGAAAGCCCTGGGGCGCTTTCCCCGCGTCCTGCTGACCAAGGCCTGGCTTTCAATCATAGGATGGCACTTCACCGACGCCGACGAACTGCTGCATTCCGCGAGGCAGAGGTTGTTACAGCTCGGAGCCTCGCCCGAAGCAGAGATTGCGCCCGATCTCGATGAGCTGAATTTCCTGCTGGTCCACCGCGAAATGATGTTAGGGCTATTCACGGATCGCTTGAGCGAAACAGAAGCGCTTTGGCGCAAACTTTCTGAAATGCCCAAGCCGAGCGATCACTATATATTGGGTACGTTGTTTACCTCCCGTATTTATATCGATACTCACCGGCTTCTGAAGTCCGACGTCGCGTCCGGCGCGGCTCGTGGACGCGAGCATTACGCGCGCACGGGTAGCATCTTCGTTCTCATCTGGCATGCGTCGGTGATCGGGATTTCATTGTTTCGGCAGGGGAGTACCGATCACGCCGAAGCGGCTTTTGACGAAGCCCTGAAATGCGCGATCCGATTGAACGGCGCCGATTCGGCACAAGCCGCCATCCCGTCGCTGCTGTTGAGCGAACTGCTGTACGAGACGGGTGAGGTTCAGCGCGCCGCCTCGATCGTCGCCCAATACCGGGAGGTCGGGCGTGAGATGGGCTACGTCGATCAGCTGGTGGCGGAGTTCTCTGTGTCGACCCGCCTTCGGCTCCTGCGCGGCGAGACGGCTATGGCCGAGCGAGCCTTCGCTGACGCGATCGCCTTTGCAGCGTCTTCGGGTTTCGAGCGGCTTCGACTGGCGGTCGCTGCGGAAACCGCGCGTCTGCATCTCCATAGCGGTCGGCCCGATATTGTCGGCCGGTATACGAGGGAAGGGGATATTTCCCTCTGTCTCGACCACCACATGCCGTCCGTCGGCATGACGACTATCGATGAACTCAAGGCGATCATCGCCGTCCGCAAGGCTCAGGCGACGGGCAAGATCGCCGAGGCAGGTAGGGTTGCGCGGCGCTGGCGCGATCACAACCATGCCTCGGGCTGGATCTTGAGCGCGGTGCGATGGGGCATAATGGCCGGCGGCTGCGATGCCTTGCGAGGCGACCGGAACCAAGCCTATCGGACCCTCCTGAAAGCCGTCGATCTCGCCCGAGAGCCGCGTTTCCTTCGCTCCTTTCTCGATGAGGGAGAGATTGTGATGAGCGTCCTGCGCGAGTTCAACAGCGAGAACTCCCACAACGGCGCGTTCATCGCCACGCTAACGCGACTTCATGATGAGGAAACCGGAAATCTGTCCTCGAGGGCTCCGATCAGCGACGCGAGCCTCAGCGAGCAGGATTATACGCACATGGTCGAGGTGCTCAATACAAGGGAAATCGATATTCTGCGAAGCGTCGGAAATGGGAGAATGAACCGCGAGATTGCGGGAACGCTGGGGCTCACCGAAGGCTCGGTGAAGTGGTACCTGAATCGTATCTACGGTAAGATCGGGGTGAGCCGCCGCGCCCAGGCGGTCAAGAGGGCAAGGCAGCTTGGGCTGATAAATTGAGGCCGCTGATCGAACGGCGTCTGCGGCAAGCATAACCGCGCGGCATTTCAGACGGCAATGGAGGCCGAGTCCTTCTCGCTGGACTGATCCATCCGCCACCCTCCCGGCGAAACCCCGGTGCAGCGGCGGAAGAAGCGCGAAAAATATGCCGGATCTCCGAAGCCGAGGTCATAGCCGACCTCCGCCACCGTGCGATCGGTATAGGCGAGCTGGCGCCGCGCCTCCGCGATCAGCCGGTTCTGCATCAGCTGGATGGGCGGCGCGCCCGTCACCTCCACGCATGCCGCCCGCAGCCTCGCGATCGACGTTCCCAGCGCACTGGCATGATGCGCGATGCTCCAGCCGTCGCGCAGGTGCCGGTCGATCTGCAGACGATAGCGACTGACCAACAGCGCCGGGCGGCGGGGCGCTGAACACTGACCCTCTGCCTCCGGCACCAGCCGGCAGGCGGAGACGAGGAGAAGTTGGAGCAGCGCTTCGCCAGCCATCGCATTCAGCGGCCTCGTGCTCGCCGTCTCCGCCATCAGCGCGTCGAGCATCGGCCGCAGTTCGACTTCCTCCGGCAGCGGCAGCACGCGCGCTGCCGTGATCAGCCGCCGAACCAGGGAATAGCTTGTGGCGATCCGGCGCAGCAGCGGACCGGCCACGGTAACGATATGGCCTTCCGTGGCGCAATCGAAGCGGAAGCCGTGCGCGACACCGGCAGGCACCGCGAGAATCGACCGCGCAAAGGGCACACGATCGCCATCCACAAGCATCTCGCCACCGCCCCGCTCCACGATCAGCAAATGCTCGAGCTCCCCGTGCGAGTGCGGACGAATCGTCCAATCGGCGGCGGCGCTGCGTCGGGCGATCGTCTCCACATGGATGAAGCGATCGTCAACGCCATGCTCCGGCTCTCCATAAAGCGAATAACGAGGAACACCGGGGGCGAGCATGCGCAACCATGATACCACACGAGCGATAAGTGCAAGCATGTCAGCGTCCTCTCCATTCACGGCCCAGGCGCCCCGGCTAGGCTCGTCCGACCTGAGCGAGAGGAGTGGGCGTGCGGACATCGGTGGCGATTATCGGCTGCGGACCGGCTGGGTTGCTCCTCGCGCACCTTCTTCACTGCGAAGGCATCGACTGCGTCGTGCTGGAGGCGCGCAGCCGCGATTATGTTGAGGCGCGTATCCGCGCGGGGGTGCTGGAACAGACTACGGTCGACCTCCTGCGCCGCGTGGACGTGGACAGGCGCCTCGATGCCGAGGGGCTCGTTCATCATGGCTTCTCGATCCTGGTCGACGGCGAGCCGCTGCGCATCGATCTCGCTGACCTCGTGGGCCGGACGATCACGATCTACGGCCAGACCGAGCTGACACGTGATCTTATCGAGGCGGCACTCGCGCGCGGCATCCCGATCCTGTTCGAGGCTAACGCCGTCGCACTTCACGACATCGCATCCAGGGCACCTGCGGTGACCTGCCGAGCAGGAGACGAGGATGTCCGCATCGACTGCGACTTTATCGCCGGATGTGACGGCTTCCATGGTGCGAGTCGTTCGGCCTTTCCGGCCGATCAGTTGCGGACGTTCGAGAAGGTCTATCCCTTCGGCTGGCTTGGCATTCTCGCGGACGTGCCCCCTTGCAAAGAAGAGGTGATTTACGCCAGCCATGAACGCGGCTTCGCGCTCGCCTCGATGCGATCGAAGACACGCAGCCGCTATTATATCCAGGTGCCGGCAGATGAGCCGCTCGCAAACTGGCCGGACGAGCGGCTTTGGGACGAGCTCGAGATCCGCCTTGGTCCGAGGGCCGGAAGCCGGATCTCGCGCGGTCCGGCGCTGGAGAAGTCGGTCGCGCCGTTGCGCTCGTTCGTCGCTGAGCCAATGCGCCACGGCCGCCTGTTCCTTGCAGGAGATGCGGCGCATGTCGTGCCGCCGACCGGTGCCAAGGGGCTCAACCTCGCCGCGTCCGATGTCGCCTTCCTGGCCGATGCATTCGCCCGCCATTATCGCCGTGACGACGATGCCGCGTTGGAAAGCTATGCGGCGCGCGCGCTGGCGCGGGTATGGAAGGCAGTGCGCTTCTCTTGGTGGCTTACCGGCCTGACGCACCGTTTTCCGGGTACAGCGTCAATCGATCGCCGTATTCAGCTCGCCGAGCTCGATTATATTCGCAGCTCCCGCGCGGCGCAGATGTCCCTCGCCGAGAACTACGCGGGATTGCCACTTTGATGACGCCAGGTCGGCCCGGCCACTGGCTTGCGAATCGCACACAAACGCCCTCTGTTCTCAATCGCCGGTCGACGGAGTTTCAGACCAGAGGCATCAGGCGAATACCGCCCCGTCCATCAGCTTGCGCGCGGTCCGCAGCAGCGCGGCGGTCTGCATTAAGCCATCGGCGCCCAGCGTCAGCAGGCAGATCATCTCGCCCGTCGGATGCTCGACGGACAGCGTCTTGCGCGCGCCTTCCGGCACCGACGCGACCTCGGCCGCCGGTGAGCCTGGCACGAGGCATGCGGTCGCGACACTCACCGCCCCCAGCACGCCAATCGCGGCGTGCGCGCGATGCGGGATGAAGCTCCGCACGGTGACGGCACCGCCCTGCTGCGGCGGCGCCACGAGCATCATCTTCGGCACGGATTTCTCGGTCACGTCGCCGAGGTTCATCAGCGGTCCGGCCTGCAGCCGGATCGCCTCGATCCGGGTCTTGAGCCCGATCGCCGCGTCCAGCGCTTCGCGCGTCTCGTAGCCGGTCGCACCCACGTCGGCTGCGCGCAGCACCACGCAGGGCATGCCGTTGTCGATCAGCGTGCATGCGATGCCGTCGATCATGTCGACCGCGTTCCCGGTCGGCAGCAGCGCCCCGCACGACGAACCTGCAGTATCGCGAAACTCAAGCGGCACCGGCGCCGCAGTCCCCGGCACCCCGTCGATCCGCGCATCGCCGGCATAGCTCACCACCCTGTTCGGCGTGGCGACCGTCGCCACCGCCACCTGGCCGGTGTTCTCCATGAAGATGGCCACGGGCGTCTCGCCGTCGCGCGCCGCGACCAGGCCACGCTCGACGGCGAACGGCCCGACCGCCGCCAGCAAATTCCCGCAATTCTGGCTGTCGCTGACGATTGCCTGATCGACGAACACCTGCAGGAAGAGATAATCGACGTCGACGCCCTCGCGCGCGGACCTGCGCACAACCGCGACCTTGGAGGTCAGCGGATCGGCGCCGCCTATCCCGTCGATCTGGCGCGGATCGGGCGACCCCATTACCCGCAGCAGCAAGGCGTCGCGCGCCGCCGGGTCGGCGGGAAGATCGCCCGCGAGGAAGACGCCACCCTTCGACGTGCCGCCCCGCATCCAGGCACAAGGCACGCCCCCCTCACTCATATTTCAGACCAACCGCCTCCAGCTTGCCGCGCATGCCGTAGATGTCGAGGCCGAGTTCGCCCGCGCCGAGGCGGCGGCGCTTCGCCTCCTCGGCCGCCTCGCGTGCGCGGGCCATCTCCAGGACCGCCGCGGCATCGCCGCGCCTGACCACGCAGACGCCGTCGTCGTCGGCGACGATCACGTCGCCCGGCACGATCGCCGCTCCCGCGCAGACGATCGGCACGTTGACCGAGCCGAGCGTTGCCTTGACCGTTCCCTGAGCGAAGACCGCCCGCGACCATACCGGAAAGCCCATCTGCGTCAGATCACGTACGTCGCGCACGCCTGCGTCGATCACGAGGCCACGGCATCCGCGCGCCATCGCCGAGGTCGCGAGCAGATCGCCGAAATAGCCGTCCTCGCAGGGACTGGTCGGCGCCAGGACGAGGACATCGCCGGGACCGAGCTGCTCGATTGCCACATGGACCATCCAATTGTCGCCCGGCGGTGCGGAGATCGTGACGGCGGATCCGCCAATGCGAGCGCCGGCGTAGATCGGCCGCACCCGGCTCGCGAGCAGACCGATGCGGCCCTGCGCCTCGTGCACTGTCGCGACGCCGGCCGCCCCAAGCCCGTCGATTACCGCCATATCGGTGCGCTGGATGTTGCGCACCACCCGCCCGGCCATGTCAGTCTCCTACCGTCGTGGGTGGGTGTCGCCGCGCGCTTCCCGAGGCAAATCGCAATTGCGGACGCGCGATAAGTTTTCATGATATCTGGGCAGCGATGCCGGCCCCCTTCGATCTCAACCTGCACCATCTCCGTGCGCTCGGCGCGATCGTCCGTCGCGGCGGGATGAGTGCGGCGGCAGATGCGATCGGCATGTCGCAACCTGCGCTGACCCAAGGTCTCGCCAAACTCGAGGCGCAGCTCGGGGTTAGCTTGTTCGAGCGGCGGCCCGACGGGATGAAGGCGACATCCGCAGGATTGCTCCTCGTCGACCGTGTCGAAGCCGCGTTCGAGTATCTCTCCGCCGCGAAGCGGAGCGGCACGCGCGGGTTCGGCCGGCCCGAGTGGCTAATGACGGCGACCCAGTTGCGCGCGTTCCTGGCGCTCGCCGACGCCGGCAGCTTCGTCACCGCGGCTCAGGCGACCGCGCTGTCGCAACCCGCGCTGCACCGCTCGGTACGTGATCTTGAGCAGGTAATCGGCGTCTCGCTGGTCGAGCGGCGCGGGCGCGGCGTCACGCTGAGCGGCGCGGGGCGGCGGTTGGCGCGGGGCATCCGCCTCGCGGCGTCCGAGATCGCGGCCGCCATCGCGGAGACCCGGCCGCCGGGCGAGGGCAGCGGCAACATCGTGATCGGGGCGATGCCGCTGTCGCGCGCGTCGCTGGTGCCGCGCGCGGTGGCCGGGCTGATTGCCGAGCGCCCCGACGTCACTCTCTCGATCGTCGAGGGCAGCTGGCGCGAGCTGATCGAGCCGTTGCGCGAGGGCGTGATCGATCTGATGATCGGCGCGCTCCGTCCGGTCGTGCCGCCGGACCTCCGCCAGCGCCCATTGATAGAGGATCGCCCGGTGGTGGTCGCTGGAGCGCAGCACCCGCTCGCGGGCGCTGCCGAGGTCTCACGCGCAACGCTTGCCGCCTTCCCCTGGGCGGTTGCCCCTCCCGGCTCGCCGCTGCGCGCGCATTGGGAAGAGCTGTTCGCCGGGCGCACGCCTCCGCCGCGACCGATCGAGTGCGGCTCGGTGATGGTGCTGCGCGGGCTGCTGACCCGCGGCGATTTCCTGACCCTGCTCTCCCCCGAGCAGGTCGCGCTGGAGGTGGCCAACGGCATTCTCGCTTTTGTCGGCGCACCGCTCGCGCAGTGCGTACGCACGATCGGCGTTACCAACCGAGCCGACTGGCGGCCGACGGCTGCCCAGCGCCGCTTCCTCGAGCATCTCGACGAGACAGAAATCTAGTGACGGTTCAGGAAATCGAATAGGCGCCGTGACCTTCCGATTGGGCGCCTGATAGTCGGGCGACTATCGCGCGGACCATGCGGGAGAGGATCGCGATCATCGGCTTCGGAGAGGCGGGCGCCGCATTCGCTCCCGGGCTCGCGTCGCGCACCACGCTCAGCGTCTACGATTGCAAGACCGACGATCCGGTTACCGCCCCGGGGAAGCGAGCCGATCTTGCCGCGGCCGGCGTCAGCGGCGCAGACAGCGCCGCGACGGCGCTGGCGGACGCAGTCGGCGTGCTCAGCCTGGTCACCGCCGACCAGGCGCTCGCCGCTGCGACGGTCGATGCGCCGTTGCTGCCGCGCGGCGCCATCTGGTTCGACATGAACAGCGTCGCGCCCCAGACCAAGCGGGACGCCGCGGCTGCCGTCGAGGCGGCGGGCGGGCGCTACGTCGACGTCGCGGTGATGGCGCCGGTCCATCCGTCGCGCACCGGCGTGCCGCTGCTTGTCTCGGGGCCGCACGCCGAAGAGGGCGCCGCGCTACTCGGCCATATCGGCTTCGCCGATGCCCGCGTCGTGCCCGGCGATGTCGGCCGCGCCTCGTCGATCAAGATGCTCCGCTCGGTGATGGTCAAGGGGATCGAGGCGCTGACCGCGGAATGCCTGCTCGCCGCCGATCGTGCCGGCGTGCTCGACGAGGTGCTCGCCTCGCTCGACGCCAGCCCGCCGCCGCCCGCCTGGACCGCCCGTGCCGATTACAACATCGAGCGAATGATGGTCCACGGCCTGCGCCGCGCCGCCGAGATGGACGAGGTGGTGAAGACGCTCGACGCGCTCGGCACCGGCACCGCGCTCAGCCGCGCCACCGCCGCCCGCCATGGCGCGATCGGTGCGCTCGGCCTGCTCGCGCCTCGCGAAGGCCTCGCAGCCAAGCTCGCCCAGCTCAGCTTGGAGGATGCCGCATGATCATCGACTGCCACGGCCATTACACCGTGCTGCCCAAGGGGCACGACGCCTGGCGCGAGGCGCAGACGGCGGCGTTCAAGGCGGGGGAGGCCAACCCGCCCTACCCCGCCATCTCGGACGACGAGATCCGCGAGACGATCGAGGCGAACCAGCTGCGCCTGATCCGCGAGCGCGGCGCCGACATGACGATCTTCTCGCCGCGCGCCTCCGCAATGGCGCCGCACGTGGGCGACGCCGCAGTGGCGAAGGAGTGGGCGATCCGTTGCAACGACCTGATCGCGCGCGTCGTGGGCCTCTATCCTGAGAGTTTCGCCGGCGTCTGCATGCTGCCCCAGTCGCCGGCCAGCGACATGACCAGCTCGATCGCGGAACTCGAGCGGTGCGTGGCGGCGGGCTTCGTCGGCTGCAACCTCAATCCCGATCCAGGCGGCGGCCATTTCGCCTCGCCCCCGCTGACCGACCGCTACTGGTATCCGTTCTACGAAGCGATGGTCGCGCTCGACGTGCCGGGGATGATCCATGTCTCCGGCAGCTGCAACCCGGCGATGCACGCCACCGGTGCATACTACATCGCTGCGGACACGATCGCGTTCATGCAGCTGCTGCAGGCTGACCTGTTCGCCGATTTCCCGCGCTTGCGCTTCATTATTCCCCATGGCGGAGGCGCGGTGCCCTATCATTGGGGGCGCTACCGAGGGCTTGCCGACATGCTCAAGAAGCGGGAGCTTGGCAGGCACCTGATGAACAACGTCTTCTTCGATACCTGCGTCTACCATCAGCCTGGGATCGACCTGCTTGCCGAGGTGATCGAGCACAAGAATATCCTGTTCGGTTCCGAGATGGTCGGCGCGGTGCGCGGCATCGATCCGCAGACCGGCCATTATTTCGACGACACCAAGCGCTATGTCGACGCGCTGGACATTTCGGACGAAGCGCGGACGGCGATCTTCTCGGGCAACGCGCGCACGGTCTTCCCGCGGCTCGATGCGCAGCTGGAGGCGCGCGGCCTGTGACGCTGACGCCCCCTGCCTTCGCGATGGACCTCGATTGGCGCTGCTTCCATCCGCAGCCGGCCAAGCCGACGTTCCGCCTGCCGGCCGGAGCGGTGGATACGCATTGCCACATCTTTGGCCCGGGCGCCGCCTTTCCCTACGCCCCCGAACGCAAGTACACGCCCTGCGACGCGGGGCGCGACAAGCTCTACGCGCTGCGCGACTATCTCGGCTTCGAACGCAACGTCGTCGTCCAGGCGACCTGCCATGGCGCCGACAATCGCGCGATGCTCGACGCGCTCGTCCATTCGGACGGCAAGGCGCGCGGCGTCGCGACCGTGAAGCCCGACGTCTCCGCGGACGAATTGGCGGAGATGCACGCCGCCGGCGTGCGTGGGGTGCGGTTCAACTACGTCAGGCGGCTGGTGGATCCCCAGCCCGATGCCTATTATCTCGGCATCATCGAAAAGATCGCCGCGCTGGGCTGGCACGTCGTCATCTATTTCGAGGCGGCGGACCTAATCGAGAAGTGGGACTTCTTCACTGCCATCCCGACCACCGTGGTGGTCGACCACATGGGCCGGCCCGACGTGTCCAAGGACGCGCACGGCCCCGAGCTCGCCCGGTTCATCACGTTCATGGAGCGAGACAATATCTGGTCGAAGGTCACCTGCCCCGAACGGCTGTCGGCCTCCGGCCCCCCGGGCTACGACGACGTCGTGCCGTTCGCCCGGACGATCGTCGAGCGCTTTCCCGACCGCGTGCTCTGGGGCACCGACTGGCCGCATCCCAACATGAAGAGCCACATCCCCGACGACGGCAAGCTCGTCGACTATATTCCGCGCATCGCACCGACGGCGGAGCTCCAGCGCAAGCTGCTCGTCGCCAATCCGATGCGCCTATACTGGCCGGAGGAGATGGTATGACGAGCCCGACCGATATCCACGCCTATCTGGCCGAGTTCGACGACATACCGGGCACGCGTGTCTACACCGCCAAGCGTGCGCGGACGGGCTACCACCTCAACCAGTTCGCGATGAGCCTGATGAAGCCCGAAAACCGCGCCGCGTTCAAGGTGGACGAGCATGCCTATCTCGACGGCTGGAAGCTCACGCCGGCCCAGCGCGACGGCGTCCTGCGGCGCGACTACAACCAGCTGCTCGACGAGGGCGGCAACATCTACTTCCTGGCGAAGCTGTTCTCCACCGATGGGCTGAGCTTCCTCCAGGCGGTCGGCACGATGACCGGAATGGGGCCGGAAAGGTATCAGGCGATGATGGTCGCCGGCGGCCGCGACCCCGCAGGCGTGCGTTCGCTGCGGGAGCAGGCGGGGCTGGACGCGGTCGCCGACGCCGCGGCGGAGATCGCCAATTCTTCCATTGCTCCCGAAGAGAACCGCTGATGGCGCGCATCACCGCAGGCGTGGCCTCGAGCCACATCCCCGCGATCGGCGCGGCACTCGACAACGACAAGACCGGCGAGCCCTATTGGCAGCCGGTGTTCGCCGGCTTCGAATGGGTCAAGCGATGGGAGGTCGAGGAGAAGCCCGACGTCGTCATCCTGGTCTACAACGACCATGCCTCGGCGTTCGACGCGAACCTGATCCCGACCTTCGCCATCGCCTGCGGCGAGAGGTTCAGACCCGCCGACGAAGGGTGGGGTCCGCGCCCGGTGCCGGAGGTCGAAGGGCATCCCGACCTCGCGTGGCACATCGCGCAAAGCTGCATCCTCGACGAATTCGACATGACGATCATCAACGAACTCGACGTTGATCACGGCCTCACCGTCCCGCTGTCGGTGATGTTCGGCCAGCCCGCCGCATGGCCGGCCAAGGTGATCCCCCTCGCCGTCAACGTCGTCACCTATCCGCCACCATCCGGCAACCGCTGCTGGCGGCTCGGGGAGGCGATCGTAAAGGCGGTGGCGAGCTTCCGCGAGGATCTCAACGTCCAGATCTGGGGCACGGGCGGAATGAGTCACCAGCTGCAAGGCATGCGCGCGGGCCTGATCAACAAGGCCTGGGATCAGCGGTTTCTGGACGATCTGACCGCCGATCCCGAGCGGCTCCGCACGATGCCGCACATCGAGTATCTGCGGGAGGCAGGCTCGGAGGGGATCGAGCTCGTGATGTGGCTCATCATGCGCGGCGCATTGGGCGCCGAACCGGAGGAGCTTCACCGCTTCTACCACGTTCCTGCCTCCAACACCGCGGTCGGACACATCGTGCTTCGCCCCGCCGAGGCGACTCCCGCCGCCGCCTAATAAGCAAAGGAAAGATCATGACCCGCATCGCCCTCGCCGGCGCCGGCGCGTTCGGAATCAAGCATCTCGATGGCCTCAAGAACATCCCCGATGTCGAAATCGTATCGATCATCAGCCGCACTGCGGGGCAGGCAGCAGACGTCGCGGCCAAGTACGGCGCGAAGCATCACTCGACCGAGCTCGCGGATGCCTTGGCCCGCGACGACGTCGACGCGGTGATCCTTTGCACGCCGACGCAGATGCATGCCGGCCAGACCATCGCCTGCCTCGAGGCGGGCAAGCACGTCCAAGTCGAGATTCCGCTGTGTGACAGCCTCGCCGAGGGCGAGGCGGTGCTGGCCAAGCAGCGGGAGACCGGCCTTGTCGCAATGGTCGGCCACACCCGCCGCTTCAATCCCTCGCACCAATATATCCACGATAGGATCGACGCAGGCGAGATCGCCCTCCAACAGATGGACGTCCAGACCTATTTCTTTCGCCGCAAGAACTTGAACGCGCTTGGCCAGCCGCGCAGCTGGACCGATCACCTGCTGTGGCACCACGCCGCGCACACCGTCGATCTCTTCGCCTATCAGGCGGGACCGATCGTGCAGGCCAACGCGCTGCAAGGCGCGCGTCATCCCGAGCTCGGCATCGCGATGGACATGGCGATCCAGCTCAAAAGCGAGAGCGATGCGATCTGCACACTGTCTTTGTCCTTCAACAACGACGGCCCGTTCGGCACTTTCTTCCGCTACATTTGCGATAACGGCACCTGGATCGCGCGCTACGACGATCTGGTGACGGGCAAGGAGGAGGCGATCGATCTTTCGGGCGTCGCGGTATCTAACAATGGCATCGAGCTGCAGGACCGTGAGTTCATCGCCGCGATCCGCGAGGGGCGCGAGCCGAGCAGTTCGGTCGGGCAGGTTCTCCCCTGTTACCGCGTCCTCGACGCGCTCGAAAAGGAACTTGAGGGATAAGATGCCGCGAACACCGGTAGAGCGAGCATGCCGGTGCCGATGATCCCTACCGCGAAGACGAGGAACGCAAACCGCCCTGCTATCGGCCTGAGCGCGTCGGCCGCCTGCGACGACGTTTGAATATCGGTGGTGCCATGCGCTTGCAGCGTCGCGGCGGTGGCCAGGATGATGAACAAAGCGACCGCATTCGACAAAGCAATGCCGACATAGGTGTTAATACGGATGCGTTTGAATTCGACGGATGCCTGATCCCTCGCCCGCCCGAGCAAATTGGCCTCAGGTCGCTACTTAACATCCTCAACCTCTCCTCCGCTTGCCAGAAAACGTATGGCCCGCCCCGTCTGCAAGGGTGATGTTGGACGGCGTGCTGGTCTGCATCAACGTATCGGGTCTCAGGGCATGAGCCCTGGCTAAGATGGGTTCCGCGCACTCCGGGCCTCATAAAGATCGCGTTGTCGAGCACCACATTTTTCGCCAGGCTGCCGCGGCGCCGGTTCGACCGTTACGCCATCTGTCCTCACCTCCACAGACATCGTGAGCGGCGAGGCCGAAGGCCGGCCGCTAACCTCTTCAGGCCAGGCGGCCCCATCCTCGTAATTCTGGCCGTTTCGCAGCACCGCCCACGCTGTACCCGCCAGCTGGGCGGCGAGTGCCACGACCACGACGTTGGGGTGAGCGCGGGTGAGCATCTGACGCACCCACGCGCCGACCGGCGTGAGCTTCTTCGAGAAGTGGACCAAGGCGGCTCGCGCGCCGTGGATCAGCTGCGTGCGAAGATACTTGTTGCCCCGCTTGCTGATTCCCAGCAGCTTGGTCCTCCCGCCGGTTGAGTGCTGCCGTGGCGTCAGCCCGAGCCACGCCGCAAGATCGCGACCCTTGGCGAACGCGGACGCGTCGCCGACCGCGGCGAGGAGCGCGGTAGCGTTGATCACGCCGATCCCCGGGATCGTCGCCAGCCGCCTCGCCTGCTCGTCGTCTCGGGTCAACGCCGCCAACTCATCGTCGTAGCTGCCGATCCGCCGGTCGAGGCTCGCCCACTCGTTCCGAAGATCCCGCAACAACCTGATCGCCAGCGCGCCATCCTCCATCAACTCGTCAAGCCTCTTCGCCAAGCATGAGCGCCGCTTCGTCAGGATGATGGCGCGCTCGAGCAGAACCGCACGAAGCTGGTTGATCAGCCGGGTGCGGCCGGCCACGAGCCGCTCACTCGAGATGCTCGACGCGACGCTGCGCCGGATCGAGCAGGGCCAGATCGATGGCATCGAAGCGCTCGACGAGCTGCTGCTCGAGGAGCTGTCGCTACGCGAGAACCGAAGGATCAAGGCGGCGCTGCGCATGGCGCGGCTGCCAGTGGTCAAGACGCTCGCCGGCTTCGACTTCTCGTTCCAGCCGTCGCTCGACCGCAACCGAATCATGGCGCTCGCCGGGCTCGACTTCATCCCCCGCGCCGAGGTCGTCCATCTCCTCGGGCCGCCGGGAACCGGCAAGAGCCACCTCGCCACCGCACTCGCCGTCGAGGCGGTGCGTGCCGGCAAGCTTGTCTACTTCATCCCGCTCGCCGACCTCGTCGCGCAGCTCGCCAAGGCCGAACGCGAAGGCCCCCTGCGCGAACGCATCCGCTTCCTCTGCCGCGCCTCGCTGCTCGTCGTCGACGAGATCGGCTACCTGCCGGTGACGCCCGGTGGCGGGACCTGTTCTTCCAGCTGGTCAACGCTCGATACGAAAAGGGCGCCATGATCCTCACTTCGAACCGCGGCTTTGCCGAATGGGGCGACATCTTCGGCAGCCCGGTCGTCGCCACCGCGC
The DNA here is from genome assembly GCF_001428605.1 of Sphingomonas sp. Root720. Classification (GTDB taxonomy): domain Bacteria; phylum Pseudomonadota; class Alphaproteobacteria; order Sphingomonadales; family Sphingomonadaceae; genus Rhizorhabdus. The sequence continues at coordinate 11,937 of NZ_LMID01000003.1, read as the reverse complement.
TACTCGATCGACTCCTCCACCACGCCGTCGTCATCCAGATCGAAGGCTCGAGTTACCGCACGCGCGAGCATGCCGCGCTCATCCCCGAAAACCTGCGCGCCAGCCATCTCGTAAATCTGCCCGGGTAGTGCCCCCGGACGTGGTGTAGGAAGCGGCCCCGGATGAGGTGGCCATCGCCGGTCTTCGGCTAGGGTTCGGATGCGAACTCGAACCTGGAGAAGACGACGATGACCGATGCCAAGATGGCCCTGCTCGAGCTGGTCGAGCAAGAGGCGGATGCTGACCTGGTGCGCGAGATGCTAGCGTTCGCCGCCGAGCGCATGATGGACCTGGAGATCGAGGCAAAGACGGGAGCGCCGGCAGGCACCCGCTCGCCCGACCGCCTGAACCATCGCAACGGCTACCGTGAACGCAACTGGGACACGCGTGCGGGCCGGATCGAGCTGTCGGTCCCCAAGCTGAGGAAGGGCAGCTACTTCCCGAGCTTCCTGGAGCCGCGCCGCACGGCGGAGAAGGCGTTGGTGGCGGTGATCCAGGAGGCCTACATCCAGGGCATCTCGACGCGCTCGGTCGACGACCTGGTGAAGGCGATGGGCGGCACCGGCGTCTCGAAGAGCCAGGTGAGCCGGCTGATCACCGAGATCGACGAGCGGGTGAACGCCTTCCTCAACCGCCCGATCGAAGGCGAGTGGCCATACCTGTGGATCGACGCCACCTACCTGAAGGAGCGCGAGGGCGGCCGGATCGTCTCGACCGCGGTGATAGTGGCAGTGGGCGTCAACACGCTCGCCAAGCGCGAAGTGCTCGGCGTCGCGAGCGGCCCGTCCGAGGCCGAACCCTTCTGGAAGAGCTTCCTGCGCGCGCTCGCCGATCGCGGGCTGCGCGGCGTCAAGCTCGTCATCTCCGACGATCACAAAGGGCTGCGCAGCGCCGCAGGCAAGGTGTTCAACGCGACGCAACAACGCTGCCGGGTGCACTGGATGCGCAACGCGCTGGCCCATGTCGGTGCCAAGCAGCGCCCCGCCGTCGTCGCCATGCTGAAGACGATCTTCGCCCAGGAGAACGCTGACGACGCCCACGAGCAGTGGCGCCACGTCGCCGATGCGTTGCGCGAGCGATACGAGAAGCTCGCCGTGATGATGGACGGCTCGCGCGAAGAGGTGCTCGCCTACATGGCGTTCCCCAAGGAGCATTGGGCACAGATCTCGTCGACCAACCCGCTCGAACGCGTCAACAAGGAGATCAAGCGCCGGGCCGACGTCATCGGCATCTTCCCCAACACCGCCGCGGTCATCCGCCTCGTCGGCGCACTCATGCTCGAGCAGAACGACGAGTGGTCGGTGTCGCGTCGCTACATGACGCTGGAAACAATCGGCACCTTGAGCGATAACCCACGCATCAGCCTGCCAGCACTGGCAGCCTGATCATCCTTGGACCCTGCCGAGGATCGGTGTTCCTACACCACGCCATGGGGCACTACCTCTGCCCGCCGAGCCTAAGCGGCGCGGACGCCGCCGAAAAAGGAAAACGACGATCACCAGACCGGCTGATCACCGATCCCTGACCCGCCGCCAAACCAGGGAATTTAAACGCCCACAATCGGGGAAACTTCGGTGCCCGTTGACATATGCGGCACGTACCGCACCGACGAACGATCGACGCCGAGCGCCACGCACCCGCGCCGTTCGCTGACACCATGAGACGCCTGGACGTGCGCGACGATCTCGCGCCGCCGCCCAGGCGCCAGAACTTTTTGGCAGAACGTCCTGCAGGATGTGCTTGTCGAGACTCAGGTCTGCGACCAGCTGCTTGAGCTTGCGGTTCTCGTCCTCGAGCTGCTTCACCCGCCGCAGCCCGCCGACGCCGAGCCCGCCGTACACCTTCTTCCACCGGTAGAAGGTCTGCTCCGACACACCCATCCGGCGGAGCTTGAGGTCGCGGAGCAATGCCACGGTCGGCGGCGCGAGCGGCACGACGTGCGGCTCCTTCATCTTCATGCGCGCGCCGGGATCGACCATGTACCGGCCCCCAAGTCGAACTCGCCCCACGTCGCGTACCTTGTCTCGTTTGAGCGGACGGCTGTCAGCACGGTCAGCTTGAGCGCGTCGCGACCGACGGCGGGTGGCAGCGCCGCCAGCACCCGCATGAACGCCGGGATGTCGCCATAAGTCATGGCGGCGCGATGGGTGACCTGTCGACTCTGGCGCGGCAGGCCGCGGGTCACCGAACGCAGCGATACCTCTTCCGGTACGAGGCCCTTGATGTGCGCGAAGTCCAGCACCGCCCCGATCCGCTGCAGGATGCGTCGCGCAGTATCCGGGATGGACAGCCATACCGGCTCGAGCACGTTCAGCACCGCCGCGCTGTCGACGCGATCGCTCGGCGTCTTGCCGATGCGCGGAAACACATGGCGCTCGAAGCTCGACAACCAGGAGGCGTGGCGCTGGTCCTTCCAGCCGCCGCGCAGGGCTTTAGCAGTCGCGTGCCACGCTCTCGAAGGTCGGAGCGGACCGCCGGCGTCCCGGTCGCTCGCGCTGTGGCTCAAGCCCGGTGCGCACCTGCTTGCGCAGCTCCGCGGCGAGTGCGCGGGTTTCGGCGAGCGACACCTCGTGAACCGGGCCAAGGCCGAAGTCGCGGCGGCTGCCCCGATGCTGGATGCGCAGCACCCAGGATCGCGCGCCGCTCTCCCGAACATGCAGGTAGAGCCCGTGCGCATCGGCGTGCCGACCGGGCTTGGCATGGCGGACTTTGAGCGTGGTCAGTGACACGATCGGTCCCCCAAAATGTGCCGGATTTAGCGGAACAGAGTGAGATCAACTGACCCCATCCTGGCCTCACGATCTCGGCAACATCAATAGGTTGAGACGCTATGGGCTCTGCTGCAATCTCGGCAACATGCCCGTAAGATCGCAACACAAGTTCCGGGAATCGTGCTCTTTCGACCCATAAGCCCGAACCCGGACCAGGAACATCGCCTCCGCCATATCCCCACGAGGCGCCGGAATCGAGACGTTCTGCCCGAAAGCACGAGCCGCGAGCGGCTGCGCTCACCGTCCAACGGGACGCTCTGCTCGAAAGCACGAACATTTTTCCGGCGATCTGCCCGATAGCACGAGCATCCGGCGGCGTCGGCCCCCTCCCCTGTCGGTAACAATCAGCTTGCGTGACATTCGTCGATTCGGACCGGGAGGTCCTGAGACACGGAAAGGGGTCGCGCCGCCGGCCGAGGACGCACGTCTCGACGGCGCCACGATCGTGCAGGGAGATGCTGTGCTGACATGAAAAACCCGGCGCGAGGCCGGGCTTTTCGGGGTGCCCACTAGGAGCGAGGTGACAATCACTCCCTAGCGGAACGCCCCTCAAATCACAAGCGAAAGTGCGCATCAGGCGCCACGGCTTTGTGTGTCCGCACGGGCTCCGACAAGGGGAGTTACCGAACGATGACCTACGCCTATCATCCGGGCGCCGGCTTCCGCCGCTTCGATGGCGCCGCGGCCGAGGCCGAACGCGCCGCACAGGCATTTCGCGGCCTGCCTGAGGGCAATGGACCCGGGCAGGCGCTCGCCGCCTTCAAGCGAGCGGCAGCCTATCTCAACGTCCCTCCAAGCGTCGTGCAGCTGGTCGACGTGCTGTTCGCCTGGACGAAGCCCGAGGACTGGCGGGCGGCCTCGACCCCGATCGTCTGGCCGCGCAACGACAAGCTGGCGCGCAAGCTGGGATTGAAGGTCAGGCAGGTCCAGAACCTCCTCGATCGAGCGATCGCGCTCCGACTGATCAGTCACAAGGACAGCCCCAACGGCAACCGTGGCGGCGCGCGAGGCCCCGACGGCACCATCAAATGGGCCTACGGCATCGTCCTGAGCCCGATCGGCACGAGAATCGACGAGTTCAGGGCCATCGCCGAGCGAGGGGCTCGCGAGGACGAGGAAATCGATGCTCTCCGGCGCCGGCTGGCCTCCGCTCGCCGGCGTACCGCCAGCCTTGCCCAGGCTGCTGTGGACGCCTCGCTCCAGAATACCGGAGCCGACGAAGAGCTCGCCCTGGCGCAGAGCGCCGCTCGGCAGATGCGTTATGTTCGAGACGTTCAGCTGCTCACCGGCTGTGTCGAACAGATCGAGCAGCGCGGCCGGGACCTGGAAGGCCGCGTCGCGGCCGTACTTCTCGAGCGCGACGCGCTCAATCATCCCGTCGAAACCAATAATAATGCATCCGCGGATGTAACACATTGCATCGACTCTACAACTACAACTCAACCCCAAACTGCTAAAGCAGTTACCCGTAGCGGCTTAGCGGAAAAGAGTAGTGGCGATTATGACGTGAGGTCGATGCTGCCGCAGTCGGAGGTGGAAGAGGACCTGGAGAAACATGGCGTCGATCTGGACTTCATCGAGTCGATCGTGCCGGAACTGTGCGGTTCGCTCGATCTTGGCCGCCGAGGTTGGGGCGAGCTGGTCCAGCTTGCCGAGCGCCTCGCCGATCAACACCACATTCACCGCCACGCCTGGCACGAGGCCTGCCGGATCATGGGTCAGCGCGGCGCGGCGGCCTCGGTTATCGCCACGGTCCGAAAGTATCAGGCGGGAGAGGTCGAGCGGCCGGGGGCGTACCTGCGCGGCATGAGCGGCCGTGCGGCCAAGGGCGAGCTCAACCTCGGGCGGACGTTCCACGGTCTCAAGGATCTCAGCCGCGCCGGCAACATGAAGGCGATGCAGGCGGGCGGCGACCCCCGGTCTATCGGTCAGATTGCGCGTGCGGTTTCCCGGCAGTTCGTGCTTTCGGGCAGATCGTCGTGAGGGGCGGTGCACGCCCAAACATCGCGGGCCGTGGGGGACGAGATGCCCGAAAGCACGAGTCGCCCCAGCGCGCCCCTTTGGCGCGACGCACGGAAGCCGGGCTAAGGGCGGGAGTCGCGGTCAAAGACTCGTGCTTTCGGGCAGATCGTTGCGTGCAAAGCTGCCCCGTCGGCAAAATCGCGCTATGCTTCGATGTCGCACATTAACAGCGCCGAGGGGAAAGGCATGGCGGGCAAGCAATCCATCATCGTTCGGCAGGGAAACCTGTTCGAACCCGACAGTCCGCTCCACGGCAAGGTCCGCGGCGAGCGCAGCGTGATGGATTTCCCGTTCTTTGCCCTGTCGAAGGTTGCGATCGATAAGGAGCTTGAGTTCAAGATCGGCAAGCTGAGCATCCAGATCAGGCCGAGCGCGACCGGTATCGCCACGATGTACGACAAAGAGATCATCCTCTACGTCGCGTCGCTGATGGCCCAGGCGGTTAGTCGCGGGGAGGAGGTCGATCAGAACTTCACCTTCACCGCACATGATTTCTTCAGGATCACCGGTGTCGCCCGGCCCTCAAAGCGCGATTACGACCGCTTCACCGATGCACTCGAGCGCCTTCAGGGCACACAGATCAAGACAAACATCCAGACCGGATCGAAGATCGAAAAGGGCTGGTTCTCCTGGCTCTCGGAAGCGACCGCCGAATATATCGAGATGCCCAACGGCGACCAGCAGCTGCGCGTCGTGAAGGTCCGCTTGTGCCCATGGCTTCACCGCGCGATCCAGCTTGATGGTCACATCTATCACTATAACCACGATTACTTCCGGCTGGGGACGATCGAGCGTCGCCTCTACGAGATCGCGCACTGCCATTGCGTAGGCGAGTCGATCGAGTTCCCGCTCGATGCCCTTGCCCTCAAGGTCGGCTCCACGGCGCCGCTCTCCAAGTTCAAGCAGCACCTGAAGGCAGTCGAGGCCAGCGACGACCTTCCCGAATATAAGGTATCGCTGCGAGACGTGATCCCGCACACGGAACGATTCGACACGCGCGGGCGCCGCGTGACGAAGCCCGACACTGTCGTGGTGCTGGCGCCGAGGGACCGCCCGACCGCAGCGATGCTCGAGGCTGTCGCCGCATAGCGAATTGAGCGCCCGCTTGGCGCCGATCCCCCGCATGCTCCACTTCGCGCTCACTCCAGGACCGACGATCGGCGACTTCAGCGCTCGGACGGTCCCTACGTGCAGACGCTGTGACTAACCCAGCCCCAGCATACCCGCTTCTCCGGCGACGAATAATGTCACGCCAGCTGCATGGCAGGCTGGCGGAGTCGAAAGTGACTGTCCATTATCGTCCTATGTTGTATGTTGGACTATGACGCAGATGTCAGGGTCAACCACATGGACCATCCTGCAGGACAGCGAGGATATCTGGCGCAAGGCGCGCCAACCTTGAGGGCGAAGGCGCTTCTCGGCGGCTTGGCAGTCGTCGCTGCCGTCGCTTTGGTGCATCGTCCGTCGCCCGATCAGTCCTCAGCCGGTGTCTCGGACATGATGGGCTGCTCCGCTGCCGGAACCGGCACCCTCTGCGACGCCGTGACCGGTCTTTCCAAGGCGTTGCGCGACCCGATCCTGCCCTTCAACCAGGTCCGCACCCTCCCACCCCGCGAAACGCCGGGCGCCATCGATCCCGCCATCACCCAAGCGAACATCGACACAACGATCTGCCGACCCGGATACGCCCGATCGGCACGCCCTCCCTACGCTGTCACCGGGACGCTCAAGCGCCGCCTGATGCAATTTCAGCATCCCGGCGAGACCATGGCCGACTACGAACTCGACCATCTGATCCCGATCTCCATCGGCGGCGCGCCTCTCGATCGGCGCGACCTCTGGCTCCAGCCCCGCCGCGGGCGGGCCAACGCCGCCGACAAGAACGTGCTCGCCTACGTCCTCTGGCGCCTGGTTTGCGAGCACCGCGTGCCGCTCGCGACCGCCCAGCGCGACATCAGCCGTGACTGGACCCACGCCTACCAGATCTACGCGACGCCCGAGAACGTGGCGCGATATCACTTCCGGCACCGCGAAACCGGAGGCGAATAGCCCCATCTCAACGGCTTTCCCTGTCCACGTCCAAAGGAGGAAAAGATGCCACAGAATATCGCCGAGTTTCGGATCATCGGACGCATCGGGAAGATTACGCCGCGCGAAAAGGTGAAGTATGTGAGCGTAGCGGCGAACTATAATCGTCGAGATGGCGACGAGTGGAAGACCGACACACTTTGGAACAGCGTGGTGTGCTTCTCGAACGTCGCGAATCAGGTCGAAAATGCCGGGAAGGGTGATCTCGTTCACGTCACCGGGCGTGTCCGCGAGAACAATCATGGCGAAGGCAATGACGTGACTTACCGCACCGAGCTAGTCGCGGATACGTTCTCGATCCTGGCCAAGGCCGACAGCGAGAATGAGTGATGCAGCGCGTGGACGGCCTTCGGCACGGCTCTATCGCCGCTTGGCGGCGACCGAGCCCGCAAACGGTCTCGGCCCTGCCGGGTAACGATCCTCGCCTGGCAGGAGCACAATCTTTCGGGGCGGCCCTCCCCTCTTGCTCACGGTCCTGGGCTCTGGCCGTGACACAGCCAGGTGCCATTAGGGCGGCGCGGAGCGGATGCGCGGTTTCTGTGCCCCGAACCCCGCTGCAGGATGCGGTCGAGACGTCTCAAACCGGCCTCCCCGGGTGCTGCCCGCCTTTCATCGACCAGGTTAGCTCAGAGGTGAGGATGCCGGGTGCCATTCGGTTCAATGTTTCCGGAGGCCCGAATGACCGAAGTTTATCAGAGCCACAGGACGATCACGATGGCGCGACTCCCGCTGGACGCTGAAATCCGTGCCAAGAACATCGTCGAGAAACTCGGCGGTGTCTGGCGCGGCACCCGTGGCGAATGTCGCTGTCCGGCCCACAACGATGGCACCCCCAGTCTCTCGGTTCGGCTCGGCGATACCGCCATCCTCTTTCACTGCTTCGCCGGCTGCACTCCCGTCGACGTTATGAAGGCCCTGCAGCGCAGGCACCTCCACGACCGAACCGCCGTAACAATGCCCGAAGGCAAGCCGAAGCGTGACATGAGTGCCCTCGCGACACGGCTCTGGAAAGCGAGCGTGCCGATCGCCGGGACCCTCGCCGAGGACTATCTGCTCGCCCGCGGCCTCTCCGAGCCGTTTCCCCGAGCGCTCCGCTTCAACCCGGCGACCGTCCTCGGCTCCGGCGCCGAGAAGCGGTCGATGCCTGCCATGATCGCTGCGGTCGAGAGCGACCTCGGTGTCGTTGCCGTCCAGCGCACATTCCTCGACGCGCAAGACGTGCTGCGCAAGCCGATCCCGAAGCCCAAGGTCTCGCTGGGCCTGCTCGGCACCGCGGCGATCAGGCTCGCGCCGGCCACCGACGAGTTGGGCCTGGCCGAAGGGATCGAGGATGCGCTGTCGGCGATGGAATGGTTCGGGACGCCCACCTGGGCGCTGGGCGGCGTCGAACGGCTCGCCTTCGTCGCCGTTCCTGAAAAGGTTCGGCGCGTGATCGTCTATGGCGATCGCGGACGGGCCGCCGAACGCCTGCTGGATAAGGCCCGCGACCATTTGACGGAGAATGGCCGCGAACTTGTCAGCCGCATTCCCGAGGATCATGACGATTGGAATGATGCCTGGCGGGCGCGTCAAAGTAGCTAGTGGCGGTTAGCGGTCGGCCAAGTATCAGGGAGTAAACCGAGAAAAGCTGTCACAGCCGCAGATACCCAAATGATGGATTGGCTCCTCAGCTTCGATCAGCCGTGTCTCAAATGAACCTTGAAGAATTCCGGATCAAACTCGACCCTCTTGATGGGAACGGGCGTCTTGCGTTGGGTGATAAGAGATTCGAGTTTTTCGACAAAATCATGCTTTGCGGCGGCTCCCAAGATGACCGTGGTCAACGCCGCAGCCGGGAACGGCATCTTGCCGGGGCCCTCCTTAATCTGGATACAGCGCCATTCCTGCTCGTATTCCCAAAAATCTGCCTTGCGAAGGAGGATGCGCTCCATAAGGTTGGTTCGGTCGATGTCTAGCGGCCGGAACACCGGCCTGTTCACATCATAGACGACCTTACCTGCACCCTTGAATGGGACGTGAGCGGTGGCAAATTCGAGGCAGACGCCCGAGTGATTGTGGGCGTAATGGCTCCACATAAGGATGTTTTGGCAGGACTCCGCGAACGACACGACGCCGAAACCTGCGATCGATTCCTTCCAAAGCTCGGCCGGGCTCTTCTCGCTGATCGCTGCGACGCCATCCTTCGCGATCCTCTGAGCGAAGGCGCGGCGTTTGTTGCGACCCACTGGTGCGGCACCGCGCCCTTGTCGAACGCCGATCCAGTTCTTCGCCTCATCGTATGTTCCGCGTTTATCGATGAAGGGAAAACAGTCGAACGGATCGTTGAAGTCGGTCGGATTGGAGGCCCATAGCTCGTCATCAATCAAGATGTGCCGCAGCTTGTCGATGTCTGGCGCACGATACTTATAAAGTAACTTTGGAATCTCGGGTGTGGTCTCTGGGTCAGACATTCATCCGAGTCTCAAAATCGTCCACACGCGACCGCAGTTCTCGGACCCGTAGGTCAACCCGACGAGCGCGACCGCTCCATTCAGCCGGTCTGCATCCGTTGATCCCAATACGGGTCGATCGTCATCCATAGCTCGATGATAGGCGGAAGATGCCACTGGTCGCAACGGCAGCTTACGGGATCACAGCGAAACGGTAGGAAAGGCAGCAACTGGGGCGTTAGCTGCCCCGTCAAGGTTCCAGAGGAGAGGGAGCCTCCGGCTGATTGATCCGGTGATGAGCACCGGGCGACAGAACGGAGCTCCTCGATGCGTACCTCAGCTGCAGCCCTTGAACTCGACTTTGCCGAACCCTCAATCACCGCCGCCAAAGCCATTGCCGCGGCGATCGCCAAGAATGGCTCACTTCAGCGCGCTACGCTGCTTTGGGTGATGGAACAGGCCTATGGCACCTCCGCCGCCGATGGCCGCTGGTCGCTTCGCGACGCTTACGATGTCCTGGAGCTGGCTCAGGTCTTCCACCTGCAGGCTGCTACCCTGCCCTCCGCGCCGACCGCATGCCTCGCCGACCTCATCACGCTGGTCGCCAGCCTGCCTACCCACACGGTCCGAAGCGAAGAGCAGATCGAGCTTCAGCAATTTTCGACGCCGGCGCCGATCGCCTACTTGGCCGCGCTGGCGGCCCGCGTCACGCCTCTGGATCTTGTCCTCGAACCGTCTGCTGGCACTGGCCTGCTCGCAGCCTTCGCGCGCCGCGCCGGAGCCCGCCTCGTGCTCAACGAACTCGACCCCGCGCGGGCCGAGATGCTTCAGACAGCCTTCCCCGACACGACCGTCACGCGCCACGATGCCGAGCTGATCCATGACCTTCTGGCCCCAGGCATCCACCCGACGGCCGTTCTCATCAATCCCCCCTTCTCGCGCAGTCTCGGCCGCCATGCCGACCCGCTCGCGGCGTTCCGCCACCTTCGCGCCGCCCTCCTGCGCCTTGTCCCCGGAGGCCGCTGCGCCGCGATCCTTCCCGACAGGGTCGACACATCGAGCCGGGCCTGGATCAACGCGACCGAAGGCTGCGGTCTGTCCCTGCACCTCCTGCTCCCGGCCAACGCCTATGCGAAGCATGGCACCGGTCACGCCGTGAAGATCATGGTGCTCGAGAAGGGAACGCCCAGCGATGCCGGGATGGTCGCCTGTGAGACGCTCGAAGCCGCCCTCGCCTACGTCACCGCGGTTAACGCCCCGGCGATCGCCGCACCCTCTCCCCGCTCCATGAAGGCTGGCCCGGCGTCGCTTCTCGGGGGCCTGGTGGCCCGCCCGCGCCTGTTGTCCCCAGCTGGCGCGCGCCCGATCATCGCAGCCGCTACTCGCGACATTGACTATGCCGTGCTGGCCGACCCCGCACCCGTTGGCGACGCCGTCGGGATCTACCTCCCCTATCGTCCGAGCCGGATCGTCATCGGCTGCGCTTCCGAGCATCCCACCGCACTGGTGGAGTCGATCGCCATGGGTTCGATCACCGCGCCGCGGCCGTCCTTCCGACCCCAGCTCCCGGCCCGCATCGTCGACGACGAGGTGCTCTCGGACGCTCAGCTCGAGACCCTGATCTATGCAGGCGACGCCTTCGAGCGCGACCTCACCGGGCGCTTCCTGCCCGTGGAGGAGGGACTGTCGCTGACGCCCGACGATACGGGCAAGCCCTATCGAACCGGCTTTTTCCTCGCCGACGGCACCGGCGCCGGCAAAGGGCGCCAGGTCGCGTCGATCATCCTCGACCAGTGGCTCCGCGGACGCCGCAAGCACGTCTGGATCTCCAAGACCGAAACGCTGCTGGAGGATGCCCGTCGCGACTGGACCGCCGTCGGCGGTCTCGCGCTCGACATCCAGCATCTCAATCAGTGGAAGCTCGGCACCCCCGTCGGCGCCGGCGAAGGCATGCTGTTCCTCACCTACGCCACGCTGCGTTCCAATCGCGGCGACAAGGGGACGCGCCTCCGCCAGATCCTCGATTGGTTGGGAGATGATTTCGACGGCATGATCGTGTTCGACGAAGCCCACGAGATGGCGGGCGTCGCCGGCGGCGAAGGCCGCTTCGGCGCAAAGGATGGGTCCGATCAGGGGATCGCCGGCGTTCGCCTGCAAAACCTACTGCCGCGCGCCCGCGTCCTCTACGTCTCCGCGACGGGCGCATCCGACGTGAACAACCTCGCCTATGCCACGCGGCTCGGCCTCTGGGGGACCGGCACGGCGTTCGCCGATCGCAAGGCGTTCGTCGAAAGCCTGCGCCGTGGCGGAATCGCCGCGCTGGAGCTGATCTCCCGCGACCTCAAGACTCAGGGCCTCTATGCGGCACGCGCGCTCAGCTTCGCCGGCGTCGAGTATGACATCCTCGAACATAAGCTCACTCTCGACCAGATCGGCGTGTACGACGCCTATGCCGATGCGTGGGCGATCTTATGGCGAGCTGCGCATAAAATCGCTTATCGCGAGGAAGCGGTAATGCGGAGGAGCGCGGCGTAACCGGCGAATTCCCATGATAGTGTGCGCAGTTGCTGCGCATTATATTGGTTGCG
>NZ_LMID01000002.1 GCF_001428605.1 Sphingomonas sp. Root720 | reverse complement strand
AAGGTCACAGGTTCAAATCCTGTCCCCGCAACCAATCCAACAACCACAACACACCCACACACACAACATACCAGCCCGCTAGCCTCAAGCTCGCGGGCCAGCTTGCGTTCACACCTGGCATGGGGCTTCGCTCTGGCCCATAGGGACGGCATGTCCTCTTCATCCCGCCCGTCGAACGAGCCTCCGGCTAGCCCGGCCCCCTTCGACATCGAACCGCGCCTCCACCGCGACGGCTTCCTCTTCATCGAAGCCGAAGACATGCGCGGATTGCTCCCGATGCCCGCCGTCGCCGATTTCGGCGATTTCGCACGCAGCTGGGACCGGCTCGGCGACGATCGCTTCATGGCCGACGGCGGTCGCTACCGGCGCCGGCGGCACGCGACTTTCGCCGTGGGCCCCGACGGAATCGCGCGCAAGGCGCATCAGCCGCACTATCAGAGCCGCGACTATAATATGCTCAACGGCGGCATCGAACGCTGGTTCGAGCCCATCGAACCGGGTGTCGCCACGGGCTCGACCTTGTCGGGCGTGATCGATTTCGCGAACCGCGTCTTCTCGTCGCTAACGCCTGGCAACGCCCTCAGCTGGCATGTCGAGGTCCACCAGTTTCGCATCGAGGCGGCCGCCGATGCGGCGGGCCTGCCGACGCCCGAGGGCCTCCACCGCGACGGCGTCGACTGGGTGCTGGTCATGCTGGTAGCCCGCCACAATGTCGAGGAGGGGGTGACCAAGATCCACGGGCGCGATCGCGAAGAGATCGGCGCCTTCTGCCTCGCCGCGCCGTTCGATGCCGTTCTGGTCGACGATCACCGCATCTACCATGCCGTCACCCCGATCGTGCCGCTCGATCCCGGCGAGCCGGCCTATCGCGACGTGCTGGTCGTCACCTTCAAGGCGGCATAGCCCCAGGCGCGCCGCCGGGTCGTCCGGCGACCGATCAGCCTTTGGCTTCCGCCACCAGTTCCACGACGCGGTCGGCGCTGCCGGCCTCGTTGCACAGCAGCAGGCAGAGCCGGGCGAGGCTGTCGGCGGCCGCGCCGCCGTCATCGGGCAGGCTGGCAGCGATCGCCTCGTACATCCGTTCGAGCGGCGTGTCGTTGCGGACCACGGGCGCGCCCCCGCCGGTGGCGCGCGGCGTCCGGCCGACCGCGACCTCGAGCGCCGCGGCGACCATCGTCGGATCGGCGGAGGCGAGCCGGGCGGCGAGATGCTCGTCGGGCCGGACGAGGTGAACCGGATAGCGATCCGCGGCGAAGACGCGCGCGAGCGCGCCGTCGGCATCGACGATCCCGGCATCTTCGCCGCCAGCCACCGTCACGACATCGAAGGCGTCGGTCGAGGGCAGGATCGGCCCGGCCGGCAAATAGTCGGCAAACAGCAGCAGAGTGAAGCGCGTCGCCGCGAGCGCGTCGTGGAGATGCGCCGCGCCGCCATCGAGGCGGACCGGCATATTGGGCACCACCGAACCGGGCCGCACGCCATTGGGGTCGTCGTCGGCCACGATCACCGGCGAGCCGTCATAGACATGCGCGGTCGACTGGCGCGGATTGAGCAGCTCACCCGCCCAGCGGTGCGTGCCCGCCAGCGCCAACACTGCGTCGCGCATCCGTTCGAAGCCCGGGGTCGGCGGCGACATGAACCAGGTGCTCTTGGTCGCCGCGGCGAGATTCTCGCGGGTGGCGCGCAGCCGTTCGGCCGAATAGCTGTCTAGCAGTGCCGGGGGCGCCTTGCCGGCTGCCACCAACGCCAGCTTCCAACCGAGATTATGCGCGTCGTCGATCCCCGAATTGAGCCCGCGCACCCCGAAGATCGGCACGAGATGCGCGGCATCCCCCGCCAGCATCACCCGCCCGTGGACGTAGCTGTCGAGGGTGAGCGCATGGGCGCGGTAGATGCTCTTCCAGACGAGCCGCCAGCCGGCGGTCACCCCCATCATATCGAGCTGCGCCTGGAGCAGCGGCAGGAGCCGGTCCTCCTCCAGCATCTCGTCGCCGTCGTCGTCGCGCAGCTGGATGTCGATGCGCCAGATGCGATCCGGCTGGACGTGCAGGATGACGGTCGATCCCGGATGGGACGGCGGGTCGAACCAGACATGGCGCTCGACCGGCCGTTCGATCCCGTCGACCTCGATGTCGGCGATCAGGTAGCGGCCCTCGTAGGAATCGCCGCCGAGCTTCAGGCCCAGCGCCTGGCGCACCGCCGAACGGGCGCCATCGGCCGCGACCAGCCATCCGGCCTTGAGGCGCTTCTTTCCGTCGGGCGTGTCGACTTCGACCAGCACATGATCGGCGGTCTGTTCGACCGAGCGGACGTCGTGGTTCCAGCGGACGATGCCCGGATGGCCTGCGTCTTTCGCGGCCCGTTCGGCGGCATCGAGCAGGAACTGCTCGCTATAATATTGCTGGAGGTTGATGAACGGCGCGTGCCGGTCGTCGTCGGGCGAAAAGGGCATCTGCAGCTCGAAGGCGAGGGCGTCTCGGTAGAAGGTCTTGCCGCGCGACCAGGGAAGGCCCTTGGCCGCGAAGGCGGGGCCTGCGCCGATCCGGTCGAATATCTCCTGGCTGCGCCGCGACAGGCAGATCGCCCGGCTGCTCCAGCCGATCTGTCCCTTGCCGTCGAGCACGATCGGGCGCCGGCCGTGCCGGGAGAGATCGGCCGCCAGCGCCAGGCCCACCGGACCCGCACCGACGATCAGGATATCGGCTTCGCCGACGGGGTTCGGAATGTCGCTCATCTCCTCATCCCTACGACAGCCCCGGTTCCAAGCCAATCGCGATGCGGCCCATCCGCGGCTGGATGAATCGACACCGACCACCTATGCACGCAGGCGATGCGATCACCGGCCGGCCCCGTTCCTTCGCGCACGCCCCTGGCGATGCTGCTAGACCTGTTGCGGGGCAAGCCGCGGGTGGGACGGGTCGTGGTCCTGTCGATCCTGACGAGCCTGACCGAAGGCGTGGGCCTGCTGGTGCTGATCCCGATCCTCGCCGCACTCGACCAGCGCGAGTCGGCGGTGCGGCGGATCGTCGACCGGATCGGGCTGCCCGACGCCCAGGCGATCCTGCTCGTCCTCGCGCTGGGCGTCGCCATCGTCGTGACGCGCGCGCTGATCAGCCGGGCCTCGATCCTCGAGCAGCGCACCCTCGAATATCATGTCGTCGACGATCTGCGCCGCCGCCTGTTCGCGGCGGTCGGACGCGCCGAGTGGCGCTGGCTGTCGGCGCAACGCACCGCCGATCATGTCGCCGTCATGTCGACCCAGCTCGGGCGGCTGGGCGTCGGCCTGTTCGCGGCGACGCAGCTCCTCGCGCTGGTGATATCGATCCTGACCCATCTGGCGGTCATCGTGCTGATATCGTGGCAGACCGCGCTGGTGGCGATGGGCGGCGGTCTGCTCGTGGGCCTGTTGCTGATGGGCAGGCGCGCGCAGGTGGCGCGGCTGGGCCGGGAAATTGGACCGGTCGCCCAGGACGTGCACCGGATCGCGCAGGAGGGCATGTCCGGCGTGCGGCTCAACCGCCTGCTGCACCGGCAGGAGCATGCGCAGGCGGAACTCGACGCGACGGTCGATCGGTTCCGGGCGCTGCAGATCCACCATGCCGCCAATCTCGGCCGGATCTCGGCCTTCGGGCAGATCGTGACCGCGCTGTTCGGGGTCGCGCTGGTGGGCTTCGGCCATGTCCTGATGGGCCTGCCGATCGCGAAGCTGCTGCCGCTGCTCTATGCGATCGTCCGGCTGGGGCCGATGATCGGACGCGTCCAGGACAGCTGGAGCACCTGGCTGCACGCGGTCCCCGCCGCCGAGACCGTGCTGGAGCTGATCGACCGGCTCGACGCGGCCGCCGAGCCAGACGCCGTTCCCGGCGCGCCGAGGTTCGTCCTGGGCGAGGCGCTGCGCCTCGACGGCATCTCGCTGTCGCACCCGGGCCGGCGCCGCGCTGTGCTCGACGGGGTCTCGCTGACCATCCCCGCGCGGACGACGACCGCGATCGTCGGCCCATCGGGCGCGGGCAAGAGCACGCTCGCCGACCTGCTGATGGGCATGATCGAGCCCGACCATGGCACTATCAGCATCGATGGCATAGCGATCACGGGCGCCGAGCGGCTGCGCTGGCGCCGTTCGGTCGGCTATGTCGAGCAGCAGTCGGCGCTGCTCAACGGCACGATCCGCGACAATCTGCTGGCGGTGGCGCCCGATGCCACCGAGGCCGAGATGGACGACGCGCTCGCGGCCGCATCGGCCGGTTTCGTCGCCGCGCTTCCGGCCGGCCTCGAAACCCAGGTGGGCGATAACGGCGTCCGCCTGTCGGGCGGCGAACGCCAGCGTCTCGCGCTCGCGCGCGCCTTGCTCACCCGTCCGGAACTGCTGATCCTCGACGAGGCGACGAGCGCGCTCGATCCCGGCAACCAGGCGGTGATCGCCGATGCGATTGCCGCGCTGCACGGGCGGGTGACGATCGTGACGATCAGCCATGGCGGCTTCATGCTCGACCGCGCCGACCGGATCGTCCGGATCGAGGCGGGCCGGCTGTCGGACGGCGCCGCGCCGCCCGCAGCCTGATCGGTCCGACCGGCGTTTAGCGGGCTTTGGCTGGGTAGAGATCGCGCGCGGCGCCGGCGACCGCCTCGTCGTCGGCGGGCGCGCCGCCGCTAACGCCGATCGCGGCGATCGCCCGGCCGTCGACCGTTACCGGCACGCCGCCCGCGATCGCGATCACCCCGGGCACCGACAGCACCGACTGGTCGCCCTTGGCCAGAGCCTGTTCGAGCAGCCGGGTCGGCACGCCGAGCGCGGCGGCGGTCGCCGCCTTGCCCTCGGCGACCTCCAGACTCTTGAACGAGGCGCCGTCCATCCGCTGCGCCAGGATCACCCGGCCCTCGCGGTTGACGATGACGATCGACACCGCCTGGCCGCCGCGTTCGGCCGCAGCGGTCGCGCCCTGCGCCATCGCCACGGCATCGCGCAATGTCAGCACCGGAATGGCCGGGGCGGGCGTCGCCGCGCTGACCGCGACGCCGGCCGTCATCGCGAGCAGCGCGATCGCGCCGCCCCATCGTTTCGAGATGTTCATATCGGTCTCCGTCGGCGGACAGGCGGCCGCCGCCCGCATCAGTGCATCCGGTTCTCGGTGGGCTTTGCCTGCTCGTCGACCGGCTTGGCCAGGAAGGCGTGGAGGTCCTTGACGTCCTGCTTACTCAGCACGTCGGCGAAGGACGCCATGCCCGCATAGGCGAAAGCCCCGTCGAGGACGATCGACTCGAATGCGGCATGCGTTTCGGGCGCCATCTTCCACAGGTTCGGATAGCCCCCCATGCCTGTCGGCCCGCCATGGCAGCGCCCGCAATTCTGGCCGTAGAGCGCGGCGCCGTGCTGGACCTGGGCTGCGGTGCCGCGATATTCGGCGGGGGCTGCCGTGAACGGCCTGGCCTCGCGCAGCGGCGGCAGCTCGGGTGCCGGACCGCCGACCTTGAACACGATCAGCCGCTCGCGGTTCTGCCGCTCGGCCGCCACCGCGCCGGGCGGGTAGGAGACGTTGAGCGCACCGCCGAAGCCCGCCGCCACCGCGACATATTGGACGCCGTCGATCGTGTAGCTCATCGGCGAAGCCATGATGCCGGTGCCGACGTTGATCCGGTGGACGACGGCACCGTTCTTCGCGTCATAGGCGGTCAGCCAGCCATCGGCCGACCCCTGGAAGACGAGGCCCCCTGTCACCATCGTTCCGCCGCTCCAGAAGGGCATCGGCTTCGACGACCACATCTCCTTCTGCCGCACCGGATCCCAGGCGCGCACGATCTGCTGGAAGGTCGGCGCGGGCTGGCCGGCGAAGATGTCGTCGGCGCCGCCGGTCTTGTTCGATCCGAAGGCGAAGCCGGGGAAGGAGGCGGCCGATCCCTGCATGTTGCTGTACGGCCGATATTTGGGCTGCTCCAGCATCTGGAAGGTCATCGGCGCCTCGAGCACCGGGATGTACACCAGCCCGGTCTCGGCGCTGTAGGACATGGGCGGCCAGTTATGACCGCCGGCTTCGGACGGCCAGACCAGCTTGGTCCTCTGCGAATAATTGCCCTGGTCGGCGATCACCGGCCGGCCGGTCTTCAGGTCGACGCGGTCGGCCCAGGTGACCGTGGTGAACTTCTCCGCCGACAGCAGTTCGCCGGTCACGCGGTCGAGCACGTAGAAGAAGCCGTTCTTCGGCGCCTGCATGATCACCTTGCGCTGGCGCCCGCCGATCGCGATGTCGGCGAGGATCATGTTCTGGGTGGCGGTATAGTCCCAGCTGTCGCCGGGGGTCGTCTGGTAATGCCACTTCTTGCGGCCGGTGTCGGCGTCGATCGCGACGATCGACGACAGGTAGAGATTGTCGCCCCCGCTCGGGGAGCGCAGCCAGGACGGGTGCGGCATGCCGTTGCCGGTGCCGACATAGACGATGTTGGTGTCGGGATCGTAGACGATCGAATCCCACGGCGTGCCGCCGCCGCCCAGGTCCCAGCGCGACTTGGGGTCCCAGGTCTTGCGCGCCTCGGTCACCTCGGGGTGCTCGTCGCCCTTGGCGGGGTCGCCGGGAACGACGAAGAAGCGCCAGGCGAGCTTGCCGGTCTTGCGGTCATAGGCGCTGGCATAGCCGCGCGCGCCCATCTCGCCGCCGCCGTTTCCGATCACGACATTCTTACCGGCGATCCGGGGGGCGCCGGTGATCGCGTAGCTCATCGCGCGGTCGGTGATCGTATCGACCTTCCACAGCTGCCTGCCGGTCTTCGCGTCGACCGCCGCCAGATAGCCGTCGAGCGCGGCGACATAGACGACGCCGTCGGCGACCGCGACGCCGCGGTTGACCGCGTCGCAGCAGGTGCGGCGGGCGAACTGGCCGTCGACCTCGGGGTCATATTGCCAGAGCTGCTTGCCGGTGCGCGCGTCGAGTGCATAGACGACGCTCCACGGCCCGGTCAGGTACATCACCCCGTCGACCACCAGCGGGGTCGCCTCGACCCCGCGATGGGTGCTGCCGCGCACGACGAAATCGTCGAACTCCCAGGCGACCCCGAGCCGGCCGACATTGGCCGCCGCGACCTGGGGGGCGGGATAGGAATAGGCCGTTTCCGCGCGCCAGTCGCCGGCCCCCGTGCCGCCCGCGAGGCTGGCCGCGACCAGAGTCGGGGCGAGCAGGCCCGCCAGGGCGGTTCGCAGGATGGTGCGGCGGTTGCGCCCTTGGATTGCCTTCATCACGTCTCGCTCCCTGTCGGGAAGGCGACGGCCGCCGCCTTCCCGGGCATCATTTCCCAACCCGTGCCGATTTAGAAGCGGCGACGCGCTTCCAGGCCGATGGTGCGCGGGCGGATCGTCGTCGACCGGTTCGCGCCCGACGTCAGGTCGGTATCGATGAAGGGCCGGTTGTCGAACAGATTGTTGACGTAGAGCCGGAACTCGGTCTCGCCGTCGGTGATCGACGCGAAGGCGTTGACGACCTGGTAGGCGCCGCGGAATTCGGCCTGGTTCGGCACGTCGCCTGCGACCGAGCCCGGATAGAGGATGGCCTGGGTCCGGTTGAACTGGCGGCGCGAACGGCTCTGATACTGATATTCGCCGCGGATCTGGCCGCGCCAGCCATCGGCGATCGCGACATTGTAGCTGGCATAGCCGCTCAGCATCCATTTCGGCACGGCCAGCACCTGATCGCCGTCCTGTGCGGTGGTACCGGGCACGACTTCGGAGATCTTGGCGTCGCTGTAGGTGGCGGTACCGCCGACCTGGAAGGCGCGGGTCAGGTTGATCCGCGCCTCGGCCTCGGCGCCCTTCACGTCGGCGGCGCCGGCATTGCCGGTGAAGGCGAAGCCGCAGCTCGTCAGGTTGATCTGCTGCTGGATCTTCTTCCAGTCGGTGTAGAACAGGGCGCCGTTGAACATGATGCCGCCGAACTGGTTCTTGGTGCCCAGTTCATAGCTCCACAGATTGTCCGAATCGAAGGTGTCGGGCGCCTTGCTCAGGCCGAGCTGGTTCAGGTCGGCCGCGCAGAGGACCGGATTGACCTGAAAGCGGTTCGGGCCGCCGGGACGGAAGCCCTTCGCCGCCGACGCGTAGATCAGATTGTCACGCGTCACCTTGTACGAGATGCCGAACTTCGGATTGATGCCCTTCTCGTTGCTCTTTCGGCCGTTGACCTGGGTCAGGCCGCCGTTGAACGGGCCGTCGCCCAATATGTCGACCACCTGCTTGATCTGGAACAGGCGCACGCCCGCGGTGACGTCCAGATTGTCGAGCAGCTTGTAGCTCGCCTCGCCGAAGGCGGCATATTGCTTGGTGACGGTGGTGGTGTCGCCGAGATAGCCGACCTCGGTGCCGATCACCGGGGTCGCGCCGGGCGTGGTGACGATCTGATAGAGATTGTCGTCCTGGTGCGAATAATAGACGCCGGCGATCCAGGTCAGCGGGCCGTCGCTGTCGGCCGACGCGAGGCGCAGTTCCTGGCTGAAGGTCTTGGTGTGGCTGGCCGACAGATTGTCGCTGACCAGCGGATAGAGCGGCTGCACGAGATTGCCGATGAAATAACTGTAGTCGCGAACGAAATCGAGCTTGCGGTCGAAATAGGCGGTCAGCGAGGTCGCCTGGACCGCGCCCATCTCCTTGTTGATGTCGAGGCTGTAGATGCCCGCCTTGTCGGTGGTCGGCTGCGCGATCCGGTAGGAGGAGGTCAGGGTCGGTTCGCCGACCATGAACTGGCCCGGATTGGCGAGCTTGTAATGCTGGTAGAAGGCGGCCGGACGGATCGAGAGCGTCTCGTCGGGCTGCCACAGCAGCGACAGGCGGCCGACATAGGTGTCGGCCTCGTTCTGGTTGGCGGCGTCGCGGGTGCTGAGCGAGGCCTGACGGCGCGGCGTGTAGGTCGGTGCCGCAGTGGTCGAGAAGCGCTGGTTGGTGATGAAGCCGCCCGCGACATTGTCGATATAGCCGCCGTCATGGCGGTAATAGATGCCACCGCGCACCGCGAGCACGTCCTGCACGAGCGGCAGGTTCACCACCGCCTCGGCGTTATAGGACATCGACCCGTGCGCGGTGGTCGCGGCGCCGGCGGCGGCGCTGCCGCCCACCTCGGTCAGATTCGGCTTGGCGCTGACATATTTGATCGCGCCGCCCATCGAACTGCCGCCGTAGAGCGTGCCCTGCGGGCCCTTCAGCACCTCGATCCGCTCCATGTCGAAGAAGACCGGGTCGAACGCACCGCTGAACGAGGTGGCGATGGTGACCAGCGAGATGTCGTCGAGATAGATGCCGACGGTCGGTGCCGAGGCGACGGTGCTGACGCCGCGGATATTGTAGTTGCCAAGGCCGCGCTCGGTACCCGAGAAGGACAGGCCGGGCACGCTGCGCAACACGTCCTTGATGTCGACCGCGCCGCGATCGCGCAGCTGGTCGCCCGACAGCGCGTTGACCGAGATCGGAACGTCCTGGAGCCGTTCGCGCGTCTTGCGGGCGGTGACGACGATGTCGCCGCCGTCGGCTTCGGCCGAGGCCGCGCCGTCCTGCGCGCGCGCCGGGCCCGCGAGCGCGATGGCCGAAACGCCGATCGCCAGCAGGGCAGGCAGGGAAATGGACTTGTTATGGGTCGGCTGCATGAATTCGGTCCCCTTTCGAGAGTCCCGCAGGGATCTGCGTCCCTGTGCTGCGGGTCGAGCCTAGACTGCGGAAGACCGGGCGGCGCGTCCTGTCCGAATCCCCGAAATATCTTTGCGAAGCCAAAAGAGCGGGGGAAAGGCATCGCCCGGGTTCTCGATCGCGCGTAGGTCCAGGCCTTCGCCACGGCGCAGGGCGGTATATGGATGGATATAAGCCTTTGGCAGCGAACAAATGTTCCCGGGCGGTACCTGGCGGTGGACAGGATGGGGTCCCGGCGTATAGTCTCCCGTCCTTTCCGGGGAGCATCGGTTTGAGCAGGAATCCGATCGACGATCATGGTGGCATCGACCCGACACTCGGCTCGATGCTCGATGACGACGCCCGGGCCTTCCTCAGCGGTCTCAAGGCCGATCCGGTGTCGGGAATATGGCGCATGCCGCGGATGACGCCGGGCGACGACCAGGCATCGGGCTGGTTCCAGGGGATGACCGTGCGGCGCGGCTTCTCCTTCGTGATGACCGATGTATACCGGGCCCAGCGCAAGGAACTCGAGTTCTTCAGCGACGACCATCTCAAGCTGCATTTCAAACTCGACGGGGCGAGCGGAATCGCCGGCGCCAGCCGCGAGATCACCGCCGTCGATCCGGGCGTGATGTCCTTCCTGGTGCAGCCGCCCCATACGGTGAAATATGAGACGGTGCGCGAGGATGCGCGCATGCGCTGCATCACCATGGTGTGTAGCCGCGAATTCGCGGGCCAGTTGATGTCGCCCAGCGACAGCGATCTCCCCGCTCCGATCGCCGAATATCTGAAGGGGCCGGCGTCGCGCTTCGCTTATGGCTATACGCCTCTGCCGCCGCAGCTGCGTGCGCTGGTCGAGGAGATGATGAGCCTCCAGACCGACCCGCTGAGCGCGCTGATGCTCGAGGCGAAGGCGCTCGAGCTGCTCTATCTGTCGCTGCGCCAGCTGTCCGGTGCCAATGCGGCGGCCGCACCGCGCGAACGCGACCGCCGCAAGGTCCGCGACCTGTGCGCGCTGCTCGACAGCAGGGAGGGGGCGGCGATGAGCATCGCCCAGCTCTGCCGCATGCTCGCCTGGAACGAGACCCAGATGATGGAAAGCTTCAAGCAGATCACCGGGACGACGATCGCCACCTATCGGCAGCGCCAGCGGATGGAGCAGGCGTTGCGACAGCTGCGTACCACCGACCTGTCGATCACCGAGATCGCCTTCGACGCGGGCTACGAGCATCCCAGCAACTTCGCGACGGCGTTCAAGCGAACCTTCGGCTTTTCGCCGCGTGCCGGGCGGGCCCGGCTGAACTGAGCCGTCGAACGCGGGAAGGGCGGAAATGGAAGCATTCATAAGATTGTCGGGAGGCCGCACAGGTTTCCCGGCCGGCTTTGCCCCAGCCTTCTCCCTCCTGACCTTCCCACCGACCTTCTGACCAGCGGAGACCGACGTGATCCTGCGCAACGCCCTCCTTGCCGCCACCCTGCTGATGTCGACCGCGACCTCGGCGATCGCCGCGACGACGATCGTCCATGCCGGCCGGCTGATCGACGGCACCGGCGCCGCCCCGCGCGAGCGCGTGTCGATCATCATCGACGACGACCGCATCCGCGCGGTCGAGCCGGGTTTCGTCGAACTGCGCGCGGGCGAGACGCTGGTCGACCTGTCGAAGCAGACGGTGCTGCCGGGCCTGATCGACATGCATGTCCACATCACCCACGCCTTCCACCTGGGCGACCCGATCCGCAACGCGATGACCCGGTCGGCCTATGACGAACTGATCGACGGGGTGAAGGATGTGCGCGCGACCCTGCTGGCCGGCTTCACCTCGATCCGCAGCGTCGGCGACGCGACCCACGCCGTCGTCGCGCTGAAGCGGGCGGTGAACGAAGGGTCGATCCCCGGCCCGCGCATGTGGGTCGCGGGCGAGGCGCTGGGCCCCACCGGGGGGCATAGCGACCCGGCCAACGGCCTGATTCCCGACATCGCCGAACTGCCGCACGCCCGCGACGCGGTGATCGACAGCCCCGAGGAGGCTCGCCAGACCGTCCGCCGGCTGAAGCGCGAGGGCGCCGACGTGATCAAGATCATGCCGTCGGGCGGGGTCATGTCGATCGGCGACGATCCCAATCTGCAGCTGATGGAGGATGCCGAGATCAAGGCGGTGATCGAGACCGCCCATGCTCTGGACATGCGGGTGGCCGCCCATGCCCATGGCAAGCAGGCGATCGACCACACCATCGAACTGGGCGTCGATTCGATCGAGCATGGCAGCTTCGCCGACGCGCAGAGCTACAAGCTGTTCAAGCAGCACGGCACCTATCTCGTCCCGACTCTGCTGGTCGGCCAGCGGGTCTACGAGACTGCCAAGGCCCATCCCGAACGGCTCAACCCCTCGACCGCGCAGAAGGCGCTGGCGATCGCGCCCGCGCTGACCAAGAATGTGCGCGACGCCCATGCGGCGGGCGTGAAGATAGCCTTCGGCACCGACACCTTCGGCTTGTCGGCGCATGGCGAGAATGCGCAGGAGTTCAAGCTGCTGGTCGCCGCGGGCCTGACCCCGATCGAGGCGATCCAGACCGCGACCCGCAACGCCGCCGACCTGCTGGGCAGCAAGGATGTCGGCCTCGTCCAGGCCGGCCGTTTCGCCGACCTTATCGCGGTGACCGGCGATCCGCTGAAGGATGTCGGTACGCTCGAAAAGGTCGACTTCGTCATGAAGGGCGGCGCGGTGGTGAAGACGGGCGGCAAGCCCGTCTCCTGATTCCGGCGGACGCGTATCCGGACCATCATTGGATATCGGCCGGCGATCGGCTAGGATGATCGCGATGGTCCGTCCGATCGCCCTGCTCATGGCGGCTTTCGCCCTGTTCCTGTCGCCGGTCCTGATGACCGGCGCGGGCGCGGCGATGCCGACAGCGCAGCCGGTCGCGATGACGATGCCGGTCGCGATGATGATGGACGCGCATTGCGCGGGCATGCTTCCCGACCGGCCGGGCGGCAGGGACGGCATGAAGATCGACTGCGCGGCGGCCTGCTCGGCGCTGCATGCGATCGCGCCCTTCCTTGCACCCGCACCCGCCCTCGCCGCCTCGGCCCCGTCGCTGCTTCGCGTCGCCCGGCTCGACGGTATCGACCTCGGCCATGAGCCGCCCCCTCCCCGAACCCCTCCCGAGATCTGAACACCCAATCTCAGGAGACATATGATGACGTTGATGATGACCGCGATCGCGCTGGCGATCGCAGCGCCCGCGGCTGTGCAGGGCGCCGCCGATCCCCATGCCGCGCATGCCGGCCATATGGGCCATGCCACGCCCAGGCCCGGGGACGAGGCGTCCGGCTGCCGCGATCGGGCCAAAAGCCGCGATTGTTGCGAAAAGTCCGCGGATGCCGACGCATCCAGGGGGCACGCGCACGGCCATTGACGATCCGTCGATGACCGCGGGAGGGTGCGGCGCACCGTCTCCTCCCCATCCGTGATACGTCCACAGGACGAAATTGGGACATAAGATCATGAACAGATCATGGAACCGGCGCGCGCTGCTGCGGGCCGCAATGGTCGGCGCGACGGCGGCGGGGTTGGGCCGGATGTGGCCGGCCTGGGCACAAAGCGGCACGACGGGGATCGCCGCCCCCTTGCCCGAGGAGACGGGCGGGGACATCCATCTGCGCATCGGCCACCGCATGATGCGGATCGACGGGCGCGACCGGCATGCGATCGGCATCAACGGCGGCGCCCCCGCGCCGATCCTGCGGCTGCGCGAGGGACAGTCCGTCCGCATCCGCGTCGACAACGAGCTCGACGAGGAGACGTCGCTCCACTGGCACGGGTTGATCCTGCCCTTCCAGATGGACGGGGTGCCGGGCATCTCCTTTCCCGGCATCGCGCCGCGATCGGGCTTCACCTACGAGTTCCCGATCGTCCAGGCCGGCACCTACTGGTATCACAGCCATTCGGGATTGCAGGAACAGATGGGGTTGTACGGCCCGATCGTGATCGATCCGGCCGGCCCCGATCCGATCGCCAGCGACCGCCAGCATGTCGTGATGCTGTCCGACCATAGCCGGCTCCACCCGCACGAGATCTTCCGCAGGCTCAAGCTGGAGCCCGGCTATTTCAACCGGCAGCGGCAGACCCTGTCCGGCCTGCTGGCGGGCCGGGACCAGCCGCCCGGGGATCGCCTTGCATGGGGCGGGATGCGGATGGACCCGACCGACATCTCCGACGTCACCGGCACCACCTACGACTTCCTGGTCAACGGGCACGGCCCGCGCGACAACTGGACCGCGCTGTTCCGTCCGGGCGAGCGGGTAAGGCTGCGGCTGATCAACGCCTCGGCAATGACGATCTTCAACGTCCGCATCCCCGGCCTGAAGCTCACGGTCGTGCAGGCCGACGGGCTGAATGTCCGGCCCGTGGCCGTCGACGAACTGCAGATCAGCGTCGCCGAGACCTATGACGTGATCGTCGAGCCGGCCGAGGACCGCGCCTACACGATCGTCGGCGAGGCGGTCGACCGGTCGGGCATGGCGCGCGCCACCCTCGCGCCCCGGCCGGGCATGGTCGCGGAGGTACCGCCGCTGCGCCGCCGCCCGATCGCAGACATGACCGACATGGGGATGGACATGGGAAGCATGGATCATGGCGCCCACAACATGGACATGTCGATGCGCAACCCGGCCAATGCGCCGACGGTGGCGATGGGGCCAGGCGTCCAGACCATCTCGCCCATGCCGAAGGACCGCACCGGCGAGCCGGGGCAGGGCCTCGACGATGCCGGCCACCGCGTCCTCGTCTACCGCGATCTCGTCGCGGTCGAGCGCAACCCCGACGTCCGCGCGCCGACGCGCTCGATCGACGTCCACCTGACCGGCAACATGGAACGCTACATGTGGTCCTTCGACGGAAAGACGCTGTCGGAGGCGCGCGATCCGCTGCCGATCCGGGCGGGCGAGCGGGTGCGGGTCAACCTGATCAACGACACGATGATGTCGCACCCGATCCATCTGCACGGCCATTTCTTCGAGCTGGTGACCGGCCATGGCGACCATGCGCCGCGCAAGCACACGGTCAACGTCGCGCCGGGCGGCAAGGTCAGCTTCGACGTCACCGGGGTGGAGGGCGACTGGGCGTTCCACTGCCACATGCTCTACCACATGCACGCCGGGATGATGCGGGTCGTGCAGGTGCGGGCCGGGGAGGAAGCGGCATGAAGGCTCTGCTCCTCTCCGTCCTGCTGGCCTCGCCGGTCCTCGCCCAGGATCAGCACCAGCACCACCATATGCCCGGCATGGCCATGCCCGCGCTGGAAACGCCGTCGCCGGCTCCGGCCACGGCCACGCCACCGGTCGCGCCGCCGGCCGCCGCGGCCGATCCGCACGGGCATCACCATGCGACGCCTGCTGCGCCGCCGCCTCCGGAGGGGGCGACCGGCACCGACTCGCCGGCCGGCGATGCCGCGCCTCCCCCGGTCCAGCGCAATCGGCTCGCCGATCGCTTCTACGGCGCCGAGGCGATGGCGCCGGCCGAGGCGCACATGCTCCACGAACATGGCTCGATGACGCAGCGCCAGCTGATCCTCAACCTGGCCGAGCGCCAGTTCCGCGACGGGCGCGACGGCTATCGCTGGGACGGGCAGGCCTGGTTCGGCGGCGATATCCACCGCTTCGCACTGATGTCGGAGGGCGAGGCGACGCGTGGGCAGGGCGTCGAGGCGGGCGAGGTCCAGGCGCTCTACTCGCGCGCGGTCGACCCTTATTGGAACCTGCAGGCCGGCGTCCGGCAGGACATCCAGCATGGCCCCGACCGCACCTATGCAACGGTGGGCGTCGAAGGGGTCGCGCCCTATTGGTTCGACCTGGAGGCGCGGCTGTTCCTGTCGAACCGGGGTGACGTTCTGGCCCGGCTCGAAGGCCATTACGACCAGCGGCTCACCCAGCGGCTGATCCTCCAGCCCCGCGTCGAGATCAACCTGGCGGCGCAGGACGTGGCCGGGAGCGGGATCGGCTCGGGCCTGTCGACGGTCGAGGCGGGCCTGCGCCTGCGCTACGAGATCGTCCGCGAATTCGCGCCTTATGTCGGCTTCAACTGGGAAAGGCGGTTCGGCGACACGGCCCGCTTCGCCCGGCTGGCCGGTGAGGACGTGACGACGAAGGGCCTGGTCGCGGGTATCCGCTTCTGGTTCTGACGGCGGAGAAGGCGGGCGGGCGGGACGACGACCGCCTCGCCTGCCTGCCCGTGGCGTTAGATACGGATCCGGGCGCCGCGCGCGAACAGCATTTGACGCTCTTCGAGGCCGGGGCTAAAGGCTGCTCACCACAGGGCGTCGCATGCGGCGCCCTGGACGCGGCGGCCTCACGGCCGCCAGGTCATCGAGCGAGCGGGCGTAGCATAGTGGTAATGCTCTAGCCTTCCAAGCTAGCTAGGAGGGTTCGATTCCCTTCGCCCGCTCCAGCGAACCTCCCCGATCGGCGGCCGTCCGCGCAGCGGTTCAGTGCGGTACCGCGCCCGTCTCCACGCCGGTCTTGTCGTGCAGGGCGTAGCGGTCGACGATGTCGGCGCTCGCCTGGTTGTAGCCGGCCACGTCCACCGTGCGGCCCTCGCGGCGCAGGCGGGCGATGATCCTGTCGAGCGCGCCGACGCCCGAGATGTCCCAGAAATGCGCCGCCGACACGTCGATCAGGATATGGCGGGCGCCGTCCTCCGCCTGGAAGGCGCGGGTGAAGCGGTCGACCGAGGCGAAGAAGATCTGGCCGGTGACGCGGTAGGTCGCGCGCGTGCCGTCGGGTGAAGCGGTTCGCTCGACCGCGAACATCTTCCGGACCTTGCCGGCAAAGAAGATGCCCGACAGCAGCACGCCCGCCGCCACGCCCAGCGACAGGTCGCGCGTCGCCACGACGACGACGACCGTCGTCACCATGACGATCGACGAGGTCGGCGGATGGCGCCGCAGATTGGCGATCGATGCCCAGCTGAAGGTGCCGATCGACACCATGATCATCACCGCGACCAAGGCGGGCATGGGAATCCGTCCGACGACCGGCCCGAGCATCGCGAGCAGGAACAGCAGGAAGGCGCCGGCCGTGAAGGTCGACAGCCGCCCGCGCCCGCCCGAGCTGACGTTGATCACCGATTGGCCGATCATCGCGCAGCCGCCCATCCCGCCGAACAGCGCGGCGACGATGTTCGCGCCGCCCTGGCCCGCGCATTCGCGGCGCTTGTCGCTGTCGGTGTCGGTCATGTCGTCGACGATCTGCGCGGTGAGCAGCGATTCGAGCAGCCCGACCGCGGCCATGGTGACCGAATAGGGCAGGATGATCCGCAGCGTTTCCCAGGTCAGTGGCACGTCGGGCAGGGCGAAGGCGGGGAGCCCCTCGGGCAGGCGGCCCATGTCGCCGACGGTGTTGACCGGCAGGCCGATGCCGATGCTGATCGCGCTGAGGACGAGGATCGCGACCAGCGGGGAGGGCACCGCCCTGGTGAGCCGCGGGAAGAGATAGATGATCGCCAGCCCGCCCGCGATCATCGCATAGGTCTGCCAATGCACCCCGACGAGCTGCGGCAGCTGCGCCATGAAGATCAGGATGGCGAGCGCGTTGACGAAGCCGGTGATCACCGACCGCGACACGAACTGCATGACCAGGTCGAGCCGCAGCAGGCCGGCGACGATCTGGATGACGCCCATCCCTATGGTCGCGGCGAACAGGTAGCTCACGCCATGCTCGCGGACGAGCGGCCCGACCAGCACCGCCACGGCGGCGGTGGCGGCGGAGATCATCGCCGGTCGCCCACCGGTGAAGGCGATGACGATCGCGATCGTCACCGAAGCATAGAGGCCGACCCGCGGGTCGACCCCCGCGATGATCGAAAAGCCGATCGCCTCGGGAATGAGGGCGAGCGCGACGACGATGCCGGCGAGCAGATCGCGGCGGATCGAGGTCGCATCGGCAAACCACTGCCGGCGGTATCGGGAAAGCATCTCGGTCATGGAAGGTCCAACAAGGCACATGGCGCTGGCCCGCCCATCGGCGCTGGCGGGAACATATGTGCTGTTGTCCGGCGGATCGGCGGCCGGAGTAGCCACCCGGATTTTCACCGGGCTCCAAACGAATGACGCGCCCTAACCGCGCCGCCGCGGCTTGGGCAAGCATAATTGCCGGGCGCCGCGGAGATTCCTTGACTCCCGCTCATCACGTACTATTTGAAGTTACATGAGACGGGACAGTCGATTATCGGGCGTGCTCCATGTGCTGCTGCACATGGCCGAACAGCCGGGGCCGGTGACCTCCGAGGTGCTGGCCCGGGCGATGGGGACCAATGCGGTCGTCATCCGCCGCATCATGGCCGGCCTGCGCGAGCAGGGCTTCGTCCGGTCGGAAAAAGGCCATGGCGGCGGCTGGACGCTCGCCCGCCCGCTCGACGATATCACGCTGCGCGACATCTACGATGCGCTCGGGCGGCCTTCGCTCTTCGCGATGGGCAACCGGACCGAGGCGCCCGGTTGTCTCGTCGAGCAGGCGGTGAACGCCGCGCTCGACAGGAGTTTCGACGAGGCCGAGGCGCGGTTGCTCGCCCGGTTCGGCGAGGTCTCGCTGGGGATGCTCAGCGCCGACTTCCACGCGCGCCTGACGGCGCGTCCGCACGGGCATGAGGAGATCGACCATGGCTGAAGACGGCGCCCTGGATTTCATGAAGGGCTTCGAGGACCGGGAGAAGGTCGCCCAATATCCGGACGGGCCACGCCGCTTCGTGCCGGGGCTGGAGGCGGTTCACCGCATGACCGGCCTGCTGCTCGCCGAAAGGGTGCCGGACGACGCCCGCATCCTGGTGCTCGGCGCGGGCGGCGGGCTGGAGCTGAAGGCGCTGGCGGAGGCCCATCCGGGATGGACGTTCGTCGGTGTCGATCCCGCGCCGGCGATGCTGGAGCTTGCCGAACACAGGCTCGGGCCGCTGGCGGAGCGGGTCGAGCTGGTCCACGGCTATATCGACGATGCGCCGGCCGGGCCGTTCGATGGCGCGACCTGCCTGCTGACGCTTCACTTCCTCGACGCCGAGGAGCGCTGCCGCACCGCCGGTGCGATCCGCGCCCGGATGAAGCCGGGCGCGCCCTTCGTCGCCGTGCACGGCAGCTTCCCCCAGGGCGTCGGCGAACGCGCGTTGTGGCTGTCGCGCTATGCGGCGTTCGCGGTCTCGTCGGGCGTCGATCCCGCGATGGCGGAGAATGCCCGCGACATGGTCGACCGCGCGGTCAACATGCTCACCCCCGAACAGGACGAGACGATTTTGCGCGCGGCGGGCTTTGCCGAGGTGAGCCTGTTCTACGCGGCCTTTACCTGGCGGGGCTGGGTCGGGACCGCGTGAGGGCGGCGGAGGCGGAGGCGGAGGATCAGTCCTCCACCTTCTCCACCCGCACCAGCACCGCGCCTTCGCTCACCTGTCCGCCGACGCTCGCCTTGAGCTCGGCGACGACCCCGTCGAACGGGGCGAGCATCGCCTGCTCCATCTTCATCGCCTCGAGCACCAGCAGCTTCTGGCCCCTGGTGACGGTGTCGCCCTCGGCGACCTCGACCGCGATCACCTTGCCCGGCATCGGTGCGAGCAATGCGCCGTCCGAGACGCCTCCGCCCCCGCCGGCATGGTCGGCGCGCGGCGACTCGACCGGCCAAGCCTCGCCGCCGAGGAACAGCAGCGTCTCGCCCGCCACGTCGCGCAGCTTGCCGCCCGTCGCCCCGGCATCGAGCGCGACGAGATGGCCATGGCCGGCGACCTCGACCGCGACCCGGGTCTCGGGCGCGGCATTGGCGCGGAAGCCGGCCAGTGCACCCCAGGCGTCGGCGGCGTCGGCGGGCAGCAGCGCCCGGGCGGCCGCCTGCAGGACGGGTGCCGAGGGTTCGGCCGCGGGGACGAGCCGGTCGGCGTGGCGCTCGATGAAGCCGGTGTCGACATGGCCCGCGACGAAGTCGGGATCGGCCGCGGCGCGCGCCAGGAAAGCGGCGTTGGTGCGCACCGGCCAGACCTCGACCTTGCCAGCCGCCGAAGCGAGCTTCGCCGCCGCCGCCGTCCGGCTCGGCGCGGCGACGATCAGCTTGGCGATCATCGGGTCGTAATAGGGCGACACCTCCCCGCCCTCCTCGACCCCGCTGTCGACCCTGATGCCGCGCGGCAGGCGCAGGCGGGTAAGCGGGCCGGTCGACGGAAGGAAGCCGTTCGACGGATTCTCCGCATAGAGCCGCGCTTCCATCGCCCAGCCGTTGATCGACAACTGGTCCTGCCTCTTCGGCAGCGGTTCGCCCGATGCGACGCGCAACTGCCATTCGACGAGGTCCTGGCCGGTGATCGCCTCGGTCACCGGATGCTCGACCTGGAGGCGGGTGTTCATCTCCATGAACCAGATGCGGTCGGCGCGCAGCCCTTCGGAAGCGTCGGCGATGAACTCGATCGTGCCGGCGCCGACATAATGGACGGCCTTGGCGGCCTTGACCGCCGCATCGCACACGGCGGCGCGGGTGGCCGCGTCCATGCCGGGGGCGGGCGCCTCCTCGATCACCTTCTGGTGGCGGCGCTGGAGCGAGCAATCGCGCTCGAACAGGTGGACGACATTGCCGTGCCGGTCGCCGAACACCTGGACCTCGATGTGCCGGGGGCCGAGGATATATTTCTCGATGAGCACCCGATTGTCGCCGAACGACGAGGCCGCCTCGCGCTGGCAGGAGAGGAGCGCGTCGGCGAAATCCTCTGGACGGTCGACCTTGCGCATGCCCTTGCCGCCGCCGCCCGCGACCGCCTTGATCAGCACCGGATAGCCGATCGCGTCGGCCTCGGCCTTGAGATGCGCGGGGTCCTGGTCCTCGCCCATATAGCCGGGGGTGACGGGCACGCCCGCCGCGACCATCAGCTTCTTCGCGGCGTCCTTCAGGCCCATCGCCCGGATCGAATGCGGCGGCGCGCCGACCCAGACGAGCCCGGCGGCCTCGACCGCCTCGGCGAACTCGGCATTCTCCGACAGGAAGCCGTAGCCGGGATGGATCGCCTCGGCGCCGGTCGCCCTGGCGGCGTCGAGGATCTTCGCCTGGACGAGATAGGATTCGCGCGCCGGCGCGGGCCCGATGCACACGGCATCGTCGGCTTCGCGCACGAACGGCATGGTCGCGTCGACGTCCGAATGCACCGCGATGGTGCGAATGCCCATCTTGCGCGCGGTGCGGATGATGCGGCGGGCGATCTCGCCGCGATTGGCGATGAGGAGCGAGCGGATCATTGAGGGTCTCCGTTGCGCGTTCCAAAGGGCGTCATGCCAGCGGAGGCTGGCATCTCAGGAGATGGGGTGCCGACTTCGCCTCCTGAGACCCCAGCTTGCGCTGGGGTGACGGATGGGGAGGAGGCGGCGGGATTCGAACCCTCGATAGCGAAGCCCATCCCCTTCACATCCGGAACAGGCCGAACTGCGCGCGATCGGGAATCGGGGCGTTCAGCGTGGCGGTAAGGGCGAGGCCCAGGACGTCGCGGGTCTGGGCGGGGTCGATGATCCCGTCGTCCCACATCCGCGCGGTGGCGTAATAGGGATTGCCCTCATCCTCGTATTTCTGGCGGATCGGCGCCTTGAACGCCTCGGCTTCCTCGGGGCTCCACTTTTCGGCGTCGCGGTGGACGGTCGCCAGCACCGACGCCGCCTGCTCGCCGCCCATCACGCTGATCCGCGCATTGGGCCAGGTGAACAGGAAGCGCGGCTGATAGGCGCGCCCGCACATCCCGTAATTGCCCGCGCCGAAGCTGCCGCCGATCAGCACGGTGATCTTGGGCACGCTGGCGGTGGCGACCGCCGTCACCAGCTTGGCGCCGTTCTTGGCGATGCCCTCGGCCTCGTATTTGCCGCCGACCATGAAGCCCGAGATGTTCTGGAGGAACAGCAGCGGCACCCGGCGCTGGCAGGCCAGCTCGATGAAATGCGCGCCCTTCAGCGCGCTTTCGGAAAAGAGCACGCCGTTATTGGCGAGGATCGCGACCGGCTGGCCCCAGATATGGGCGAAGCCGCACACCAGGGTGGTGCCGTAGAGCGGCTTGAACTCGTGCAGTTCGGACCCGTCGACGATCCGTGCGATCACCTCGTGCACGTCATAGGGCGCGCGGACGTCCTGCGGCACGATGCCGTAGAGTTCGGCCGGGTCGAAGGCGGGCGCACGCGGATCGGCGCGGTTGACGGCGGCGGGCGCAGGCGGCTGGAGGGTGGCGACGATATCGCGGACGATCAGCAGCGCATGCTCGTCATTCTCGGCGAGATGGTCGACGACGCCAGACTTGCGGGCATGGAGGTCGCCGCCGCCGAGATCCTCGGCGGTGATGACTTCGCCGGTCGCGGCCTTCACCAGCGGCGGGCCGGCGAGGAAGATCGTGCCCTGGTTGCGGACGATCACCGTCTCGTCGGACATAGCCGGCACATAGGCGCCGCCCGCCGTGCAGCTGCCCATCACGCAGGCGATCTGGGGAATGCCCTCGGCTGACATCTGCGCCTGGTTGAAGAAGATCCGGCCGAAATGGTCGCGATCGGGGAAGACCTCGGCCTGGTGGGGCAGGTTGGCACCGCCCGAATCGACCAGATAGATGCACGGCAGCCGATTCTCGCGGGCGATCTCCTGCGCGCGAAGATGCTTCTTCACCGTCATCGGGAAATAGGCGCCGCCCTTCACCGTCGGATCGTTGGCGACGATCATGCAGTGGCGGCCCCGGACGCTGCCGATCCCGCAGATCACCCCGGCGCCGGGCGGGCCGCCGTCCCTGTCGTACATGTTGTTGGCGGCGAGCTGGCCGACCTCGAGGAAGGGCGAGCCCGGATCGAGCAGGCGGTGGACCCGGTCGCGCGGCAGCAGCTTGCCGCGCGCGACATGGCGTTCGCGATGCGCCTCCGATCCGCCGAGCGCGGCGGTGGCGACCCGGTCGCGCAGGTCCTCCGCCAAGGCGCGGTTATGCGCGGCGTTGGCGGCGAAGCCTTCGGATGCGGGGTCGGCGAGCGAGGAGAGGCGGGTCATAGCGCAAGGCCGTCATGCCCGCGGAGGCTGGCATCTCGGGAGGTGATGGAGGGACCTTGCCTTTTGAGACCCCAGCCTTCGCTGGGGTGACGGACAAGGGCGGGGTTCCGGCGGGCGCTCACGAGCCCGCCCCGATAACTTCCCGGCCGATCAGCATGCGACGGATCTCGTTGGTGCCGGCGCCGATGTCGAGCAGCTTGGCGTCGCGCATATAGCGTTCGACCGGCCAGTCCTTCGTATAGCCCGCGCCGCCCAGCGCCTGGACCGCTTCGTTGGCGACCTTCACCGCATTCTCGCTGGCGAGCAGGATCGCGCCCGCCGCGTCGAAGCGAGTGGTGCGGCCCGCGTCGCAGTTCCGCGCCACCGCATAGACATAGGCGCGCGCAGAGTTGAGCGCGACGTACATGTCGGCAACCTTGGCCTGCATCAGCTGGAAGGCGCCGATCGGCTGGCCGAACTGCTTGCGCTCGCGCACATAGGGTAGGACGGTGTCGAGGCAGGCCTGCATGATGCCGAGCTGGATGCCGGCGAGGACGGTGCGCTCATAGTCGAGCCCCGACATCAGCACGCCGACGCCGCCGCCGGTCGGGCCCATCACATTCTCCTCGGGAACCTCGCAGTCCTCGAACACCAGCTCGGCGGTCGGCGAGCCGCGCATGCCGACCTTGTCGATCTTCTGCCCGATCGAGAAACCCTTGAAGCCCTTTTCGATGATGAAGGTGGTGATGGCGCGCGACGCCTTGTCGTCATTGCCGCCGGTCTTGGCATAGACGACCAGCGTGTCGGCATAGGTCGCGTTGGTGATCCAGAACTTCGTGCCGTTGAGGACGTAGCGATCGCCCTTCTTCTCGGCCTTCAGCTTCATCGAGACGACGTCGGACCCGGCGCCCGCTTCGGACATCGCCAGGCTGCCGACATGCTCGCCCGAGATCAGCTTGGGGAGATAGCGCGCCTTTTGCTCGGCGGTGGCCCAGCGGCGGATCTGGTTGACGCACAGGTTCGAATGGGCGCCGTAGCTGAGCCCGATCGAGGCCGAGGCGCGGGCGATTTCTTCCTGTGCCACGACATGTTCGAGATAGCCGAGGCCCAGGCCGCCATCCTCTTCGGCGACGGTGATGCCGTGCAGGCCGAGCGCGCCCATTTCGGGCCAGATCTCGCGCGGGAACCAATCGTCCGCGTCGATCTTGGCGGCGAGCGGGGCGATACGGTCGGCCGCATAGCGTGCCGTCGTGTCGCGGATCGCATCCGCCATCTCGCCCAGTGCGAAATCGAATTCTGCCATATTGCCTCTCCAGAACGCCGCTGCCCTGATAATTCACCGTGGTTCATAAGAAAAATTGAAAGAGATGTGGGAACATCATAGACCGTATCTATGATAGATCGCTATCTCCTCCGCTACTTTCTCGCGGTGATCGACCAGGGCAATTTCTCCAAGGCGGCGGTGTCGTGCAACGTCTCGCAGCCGACCCTGTCCGCCGGAATCGCCAAGCTGGAAACGCTGCTCGGCCGGCCCTTGTTCATCCGCTCCAACCGGCGGGTCGAACTGACCGCGGCTGCGGTCCGCCTCGCCGGGCATGCGCGCCGGATCGAGGCCGAGTTCGCGGCGGCGGAGCGGGCGGTGCAGGAGGAAGCGGCGCCGGCCACCGTGCGACTCGGCATCCTCGGCTCGATCCCGGCACCGTGGATCGAGGATTATGTCGGCCGCTTGCACGGGGCGGGGGGCGGCGAACGGGTCGAGTTCATCGAGGGACGCGAGCGCGAACTGACCGAGCGGCTGGCGCGGGGCGGGCTCGACGTCGCGCTCACCATTCTGCGGGCCGATAGCCGCTTCCCGGCCGAGCCGCTGTTCACCGAGGGTTATGCGCTGGCGATGTCGGCGACGCATGCGCTCGCGGGGCGCGAGCTGATCGACGGCGCGGAACTGGGGGGCGAGCCGATGATCGTCCGGCGGCATTGCGAGCTGCTGTCCGACACCAGCCGCTACTTCACCGCGCGCGGCGTCCGTCCCTTCTTTCCCGCCCGCGTCACCAGCGACGATCGCGCGCTGCGGCTGGTGCGTGCCGGGCTGGGGGTCACGGTGATGCCCGACAGCTTCCGCGCGCCCGGCGTCGTCCGCCCGCGGCTCGCCGATTTTCCGTTTACCCGCGAGATCGGACTGCTGTTCGCCCCCCAGGCGGCAGCAGGGCTGGCCGAACGGCCGGCTATCCGCCTGCTGGCCGAGCTGGTCGAAAACCGCTCAGCCGATGGATTCGTGCGCCACCCCGTGTAGGATCGCGGCGATCGATTGCGTCCTTGTACCGGGTGGTGCGCTATGCCTGCCGGAAAGATACGAAGGAGACCGATGATGCCTTATGTCGACGGATTCATCGTGGCGGTGTCGAAGGACAAGCTCGACGCCTATAAGGCGCTGGCCGAAAAGGCGCGCGACGTGTGGATGGAATTCGGTGCGCTGTCCTATGTCGAGGCGGTCGGCGACGATGTGCCGGTCGGCGAGCTGACGAGCTTTCCGCGCGCGGTGCAGCTGAAGGACGACGAGGTCGTGATCTTTTCCTGGATCACCTACGAAACGCGGGAAGCGCGCGATGCGATCATGAAGAAGGTTATGGAAGACCCGCGCATGAAGTCCGACATGGAGAACATGCCCTTCGACGGGAAGCGCATGATCTATGGCGGCTTCAAGGTCATCGTCGAGAATTGAGGAGCGGACAATGGCGTTCGAAGGAAGCTGTCACTGCGGCAAGGTCGCCTATACGGTCGATGCCGATCCGCCCGGCCAGGCGATGGCGTGCAATTGCTCGCACTGCCGGCGCAAGGGCTTCCTTCTTGCCTTTTTCCCCGCCGCGCAGTTCCGGCTGGAACGGGGCGAGGACGAGCTGACGAGCTATTTTTTCCACAAGCATGCCATCGAGCATCGCTTCTGCTCGACCTGCGGCACCCAGCCCTTCGCGATGGGCAAGATGCCCGACGGCAGCGCGATGGCGGCGGTCAACCTGCGCTGCGTCGAGAGCATCGATCCCGATGCGCTGGAGATCCAGAAGGTCGACGGGGCGAGCTTCTGATGGCGGGATCGACGTCGAGCGGATGCATCTATACCGGTGTCGGCGGCTGGACCTACGAGCCGTGGCGCGACAATTTCTACCCCAAGGGCCTGCCCCATGCCCGCGAGCTCGACTATGCCGGCCAGCACCTCACCGCGATCGAGATCAACGGCACCTATTACGGCACCCAGAAGCGCGAGACGTGGCAGAAATGGGCGGCGGCGGTGCCCGAGGGGTTCGTCTTCACCGCCAAGGCCTCACGCTTCTGCACCAACCGCAAGGTGCTGGCCGACGGTGCGGACTCGATCGCCAAATTCCTCGGCCAGGGCATCGCCGAACTGGGCCCGAAGCTTGGGCCCATCCTGTGGCAGTTCATGGGAACGAAGAGGTTCGAGCGCGACGATTTCGCGCGCTTCCTCGACCTGCTGCCCGCGGAACAGGAAGGGGTGAGGCTGCGCCACGCGATCGAACCGCGCCACGAGAGCTTCGTCTGCGCCGAGTTCGTCGAACTGGCCCGCGACCGCGGCTGCGCGGTCGTGTTCGCCGACCATGCCGAATATCCGATGATCGCCGACCTCACCGCGCCCTTCGTCTACGCCCGGCTGCAGCAGAGCCGCGCCGACGAGCCGACCGGCTACGACGCGGCAGAGCTGGATCGCTGGGCCGGCATCGCGCGGGCATGGGCGGCCGGCAAGGCGCCGGAAGGGCTGGCCTATGCGGCGCCCGCGACGGACGGCGCAAAGGCGCGGGACGTCTTCCTGTTCTTCATCGCCGGCGCGAAGGAGCGGAATCCGGCGGCCGCCCAGGCGCTGATCGCGAAGGTGCAGGACGCCTAGCGAAGGGGGTCAGCGCTTGGCCTTGAGCGACTTGACCGCCTCCATCGTGCCGTTGACATGGCCCGCGACGCCCATTTCCGAATGGACGAAGACGACCTTGCCGTTCGGCGCGATCACATAGGAAGTGCGGTTGGTGCGCCCGGTGACGTTGGGAATGAGGCCGGCTTCCAGCGCGACGTCATAGCCCTTGATCATCGCCGGGGTGGCGACGCCGACCGCGAATTTGTTGCGGCATTCCTGGACCGAGAACTGGTTGAGCTTTTCGATCGGGTCGGCCGCCATGCCGACGACGGTCGCACCCAGCTTCGCGAAGTCGTCGGTCGCCTCGGCGAACTCGCGCGCCTCGACCGTGCAGCCCTTGGTGAAGGCGGCGGGGAAGAAATACAGCACCACCGGACCCTTCTTGAGCGCCTTGGCCAGCGAGAAATCGAAATCCTTGCCGCCGAGCGACGCCCGCGTGTCGAACAGTGGCGCCTTGGCCCCCGTCTTCAGCGCGGCGGGGGCGGCGGCGGGCATGGCGAGGGCGGCGATAAGGCCGAGGGCGGACAACAGGCGACGCATGGGAGATTCTCCATCGGAAAGCCGCAGACTAGCCTTCCCGGCGGCCGCGTCCAGCGATCCCTTGCCGTCCGGCCCGATCAGCCACGGTGGGGCACCATCCCGGCGAGCTGGGGCGGCGGCGCCTGCCAGGCGTCGCCCGGCATCAGGAAGCGTACGGTGCGGTTGGCGAAGTCGATCGACACCCGGTCGAACAGGCGCAGCGCAT
The DNA here is from genome assembly GCF_001428605.1 of Sphingomonas sp. Root720. Taxonomy (GTDB): domain Bacteria; phylum Pseudomonadota; class Alphaproteobacteria; order Sphingomonadales; family Sphingomonadaceae; genus Rhizorhabdus. The sequence continues at coordinate 37,321 of NZ_LMID01000002.1, read as the reverse complement.
CCATGCCCAGCAGCAGGGCCGGCTTTCCGTCGAGCCCGAGCCGGTGGAATATCTCCGCGTCGGCAAAGGCGACCGGCATGTCCTTCAGGGTCACGGTGCCGATCCGGATCTCCTGGGCGGAGCTATAGTCGGCCAGGGTCTGGCCGCCGGTCACGCTGGTGATGCTGATCGGCACGATCGGTCCGAGCTTTCCGCGCCGCTCGAGCCTCTGGCGCAGCGCCGGGTTGCCGATCGACACCGCCGACCCGGTGTCGATGATGACGTTGACCTTCTGTCCCTCGGCCTCGGCGTCGACCAGGATCAGCTGGCCGAGCCGGCGGCGCGCCGTCACGACGATCTCGTCGGTTTCGACCCGGGTCGATCGCGGCGCCTCGCTGATCGACATGCGCATCGCACGGAAATCGAGCACGACCCGCTTGGTCTGGAGGCTGTCGATGCCGAGCATGCCGACCGCGCCCAGGTGAAATTCGGACAGCAGCGGCGCCTCGAACGAAGCCATCCGGCTACGGCTCGATGTGAGGCGCAGGCCCGGGACGATCGCGGTGGCGACCTGATCCTGTCCGGCGATGCTGAGCAAGGTGACGGGCTGGGCGGGGGCGAGGGTCAGCCGCTCGGCCAGCTCGCGCGACAGCACGGTGCGCTCGGCACCGGTGTCGACGACGAACTGATAGGTGCCGCCGCCGTCGATCGTCACCGGGACGGTCAGCCGCTTGTTCATGTCGCGGCCGCCCTGGATCATTTCGGGCGATGAAGAATCATTCGGAGCGGGAGTCGGGGCGGCGGCCCCGGCCACAGCCATCAGGCCGGCGACGCCCAGCGCGGCCAAGCCCTTGATTACAGGAAACATCCTTTCCATCGACCTCTCCCACAAGGCCCGCAGGATAAGCCTTTTCGGGAGTTTTCACAATGATCGGTCGGGGTGTTCGCGGGAACCGAAACGATATCTCCCGGTTGTAGCGGCTGAGTTCAAAATGCGGAGTAGTGTACAATGAAGAGGATGCTTCTGATCGGTCTCGCCGCGGCGGGACTATCGGCCCTGGCTGCGCCGAGCGCCGCCCTGGCCGGGGATGAGGATGACGCCCGCGTTGCCATCGCAGCCGCCAAGGCGAAGCTCGATTCGGCGGAGAAGGCCGGTGTCGGCGGCAATGCCGGCGACGTGCTCAACCGCAGTCGGACCACGCTGGAAGAGGCGAACGTCCAGTTCCGCAAGGATGAGGATCGCCACGCGCTGGCCCTGGCCCGCGAGGCCGAGGCGCTGGCCGACCTCGCGACCGCCACCGCCGAGATGCGCGCGCTCGAGACCGAGCGCTCGAAGGTCGCGGCGAACTGATCGGGCGAGCAGGAGAGAAGAGATGAACAAGTTCATGCTGACCTTTGCCGGCGCCACCGCGCTGGCCGGCCTTGCCACCCCGGCGCTTGCCGACAAGACCGACAAGCTGGTCACCGACCAGTATCGCGAGAAGATCGCCGTCGCGCGTGCCGAACCCGGCGTCGCCGAATATGGCGCGGTCTATCTGGATCGCGCTTCGGAGCGGATCGCGAAGCTCGACAAGAAGCTCGACAACGACAAGGCCGGCCAGGCCGAAGCCGTCGCCGGCGAGATCGACGCGCTGATCGAGACCGCGCGCACCCGCGCCAAGGTCGCGATGCTGAAGAAGGATGTCGAGCAGGCCAAGGCCGAGGCGACGTCGCGCACGAATGCCAAGCTGGCCGATGCCCAGGCGACCGCCGCCAACGCGCAGGCCTCTGCGGCTGCGGCCCAGGCCGAAGCGGCCCGGCTGAAGAGCGAGATGCGCGAATATCAGCTGCGCCAGACCCAGCTCGGCGCCACGCTCGTCCTCCAGGATGTCGTGTTCGAGACCGGCAAGGCCGATCTGAAGCCCGGCGCCGCGCAGCGCCTGCAGCCGCTCGCGCAATATCTGCAGGCCAATGCCGACGTGAAGGTCCGCATCGACGGCCATACCGACTCGCAGGGTTCGGACAGCTACAACCAGCAATTGTCCGAGGCGCGCGCGCAGGCGGTGCGGACCGCGCTGGCCGGGATGGGCGTCGGGCCCGAGCGGATCACCGCGGTCGGCCATGGCGAGGCGCAGCCGGTGGCCGACAATATGAATGCTGCGGGGCGCCAGCAGAATCGCCGCGTCGAAGTGACGCTGGTCGGGCAGCAGGCTTCGTCCTTCGCGGCGCTGAACTGACATATCGACCAGACCGGGACCGCCCTTGCCGCGGCGGTCCCGGCACCTTCCCATCCCGTTCCAGTCCCGCGCGAGCGGGATTTTTTGCGTGAAGGCGCCTGTCCCCCGACATCCATGGCGAGATTCCCGGCTCTCGCCGCGTCGCTTGTTGCGGTCGGACAACAACGGGGATTATGTGCAATGCGACATCCGCGTTTCAGCGGTGAAATCCTCCGACATGAAGGGTGGCTAAGAGGATCGGAATGAAGCTTGACGGTCGCCCTGCCTACCTGTCGCGCCCCCTGTTCGGGCTGGGGCTGCTGTTGCTGTCGGCGTGCAACGCAGGGCCGGATTATCGGCCGCCATCGGTGTCGGATCTCAAGATCCCCGACCAGTTCCAATCTTCGTCGACCATCGCCGCCGAACAGGACATGGTCGATCTCGCTCGCTGGTGGGACAGCTTCGAGGATCCGATCCTCACCCAGCTGATCGACCGCGCCTTCACCGGCAATCTCGACGTCAGCGCCGCCGCCGCCCGGCTCCGCCAGGCGCGAGCCACGCTGCGCGGCACCCAGGGCCAGGCGCTGCCGAGCGTCGGCACCAGCGCCTCGGTCACGCGCAGCGTCGGCGCCGACAGCCGCACGATCATCGATCCCTCGACGGGGCAGACGCTCAGCAGCGGCGGCGACACCACCATCTATCGCGGCGGCTTCGACGTCGCCTGGGAAGCCGATCTGTTCGGGGGCATCCGCCGCTCGGTCCAGGCCGCCCGCGCCACCGCCGAGGCGCGCGAGGCCGACCTGCGTTTCACCCAGGCCAGCATCGCCTCCGAGGTCGGGCTCAACTATGTCCAGGCGCGGCTCGCCCAGATCCGCCTGCGGATCGCGCGCGAAAATCTGGCCGCGCAGGACGAGACCTTCGAACTCGTCGGCTGGCGGCGGCAGGCCGGCCTGGTCTCCAGCCTCGACTATGAGCGGGCGCGCCAGCTGCGCGCCCAGACCGCCGCGTCGATCCCGACGATCGAGAACGACTATGCGACCGCGGTCAACCGCGTCGCCGTGCTGCTGGGCGAGGCCCCCGGGGCGATCACCGCCCTGATCGACCAGCCCGCCTCGATTCCACTGGCGCCCGGCGTCGACGCGCCGATCCCGGCGCAGGTGATCGAGCGCCGCCCCGACATCGCCAGCGCCGAACGCGCCCTCGCCGCCGAAAGTGCGCGGATCGGCGTGCAGACCGCGCAGCTCTATCCCGCGCTGCGCCTGTCCGGCGCCTTCACCGGCTCGTCGACCTCGATCGGCAACGTGATCAGCGACGGCATCGGCAACCTCGTTGCGGGCATCACCGCGCCGATCTTCGAAGGCGGGCAGATCCGCGCCGCCATCCTCGGCCAGCGGGCCGCTACCGACGCCGCCTACGACGCCTATCGCCAGTCGGTGCTGACCGCGCTGGAGGAGGTGGAGAACGCGTTGAAAAGCCGCGAGGTCGCCGAGCGGCGCGAGGCCGATCTGGCGGTCAGCTATGAGGCCGCGAACAATTCGGCGCGCTATGCCGAACTGCAATACCGGTCGGGCCTCGTCGACTTCCAGTCGCTGCTCGACAGTCAGCGCAGCCGCCTGACCAGCCAGGATTCGGCCGCGGCGGCGCGTGCCGCCCGGGCGAGCGCGACGATCCAGCTCTACAAGGCGCTGGGGGGCGGCTGGCAAATGGCGCCGATCCCGGCCCCTGGACCCTATGAAGGCGGGCAAAAGTCCGCCCCTGCCGAAACGAGAAACCGATGACCGATCCCGACAAGCAGCCCCAGCAGGATCTGGACGAATTCCTCGGCGTCGAACCGACATCGCCGCGCGCGGTGCTGTTCCGCCGGATCGGCGTCGGCCTCGCCATCGTCGTGGTGCTGATCATCCTCTGGCGGCTGATCTTCGGCGGCGACGACAAGGCGGCCTATGCGACCCGCCCGGTCGAGCGCGGCGACCTGACCGTGATCGTCTCGGCGACGGGCAATCTCGCTCCGACCAACCAGGTCGAGGTCGGCTCCGAACAGTCGGGCATCATCCTCGACGTCTATGTCGATAACAACGACCGGGTGAAGAAGGGACAGCTTCTCGCCAAGCTCGACACGTCCCGGTTGCAGGATACCGTCAACCAGGCGCAGGCCGGGCTGGCATCGGCCCAGGCCGGGGTCGAGCAGGCCGAGGCCACGGCCCTGCAGGCGCGGGCGACCCTGCGACGACAGGAACAGGTCTGGCGACTATCGGGCGGCAAGGTGCCGTCGGCCACCGAACTGGACGTCGCGCGGGGCGATGTGGCCCGCGCGGCGGCCGGCGTTTCGACGGCCAGGGCCGCGGTAGACCAGGCACAGGCCACGCTTTCCTCCGCCCAGACCGCCTTGTCCAAGGCGTTCATCCGTTCGCCGGTCAACGGCCAGGTGCTGTCGCGCTCGATCGAGCCGGGGCAGACCGTCGCGGCCTCGTTCAACGCCCCGGTGCTGTTCACCATCGCCGAGGACCTCGGCCAGATGCGGCTCGAGGTGAAGGTGGACGAAGCCGATGTCGGACAGGTCAGGAAGGGCCAGCGCGCGACCTTCGTGGTCGATGCCTTCCCCGGTCGCACCTTTCCGGCGACGATCGAGCGGGTCGACGTCGGCGCCAACGCGACCGGCACCGGTTCGTCGAGTTCATCGTCGACCACGGCGACGGCGACCACGAGCGGCGTCGTCGCCTATACCGCGCGGCTGACCGTCTCCAACGGCGATGGGCTGCTCCGCCCGGGCATGACCGCGACCGCCGACATCGTCACCACCGAGAAGAAGAATGTGCTGCTCGTGCCCGCGGCCGCGCTGCGCTTCACCCCCGATCGCCAGGCCGCGGCCAGCGGCGGGCTGACCAGCGTGCTTGCACCGCGTCCGATGCGGCGCCGGGGCGGCAGCGGCGAGCGCGAGACGGTGATCGGGCGGGGCAGCAAGCAGACCGTCTATATGGTGGCGGGATCGGGCGGCCAGCCCCAGCCGGTCGAGATCACCGTCGGCGAGAGTAACGGCAGCCAGGCCGAGGTGATCGGCGGCAAGCTGACCGAAGGCACGCAGGTCGTGATCGGCCAATATGCCGCCGGCGGCGGCGGTGGCGGCGCTGGCGGCGGCCAGGGCGCAAGCGGACAGCGGCGCAATGGCCAATGATCCGCAGACCGGCGACGCGCTGATCTCGCTGCGCGGCGTGACCAAGGTGTTCGGCGAGGGACCGACCGCCTTCGCCGCGCTCAAGGGCGTCGACCTCGACATCGCGCGCGGCGATTTCGTCGCGGTGATGGGGCCGTCGGGATCGGGCAAGTCGACGACGATGAACATCCTGGGTTGCCTCGACGTGCCGACCGAAGGGCAGTTCCTGTTCCACGGCCATCATGTCGAGACGCTGGAGCGCGACCAGCGCGCGCTGCTCCGCCGCCGTTATCTCGGCTTCGTCTTCCAGGGGTTCAACCTGCTGGCACGGACCTCCGCGCTCGAGAATGTCGAGCTGCCGCTGGTCTATCGCGGCGAGGAGAAGGCCGCCCGGCGCGCGGCGGCGATGGCGGCGCTCGACAAGGTCGGCCTCGCCGACTGGTGGGACCATAGTCCCGCCGAGCTGTCGGGGGGCCAGCAGCAGCGGGTCGCGATCGCCCGCGCGATCGTCACCCATCCCGACGTGCTGCTCGCCGACGAGCCGACCGGCAATCTCGACAGCGAGCGGTCGATCGAAATCATGGAATTGCTGACCGACCTCAACCGCAACAGCGGGATCACCGTGCTGATGGTGACGCACGAGCCCGACATGGCCGCCTATGCCCACACCATCATCCATTTCCGTGACGGCCTGGTCGAGCGGACCGAGGTGACCGATGGTCCGGGGGTGAAGGCGTGATGGCGGATATCCTCCTCGCGAACCTGAAGCCGTCTGCCGCCTTCGCGGGAGAGGGTCGGGGAATCGCCGGCGGGAGACGCTGATATGTACGGCACCACCTTCCTCCTCGCGGTGCGCGAGATCCGGCGGCACCTGCTGCGGTCCTTCCTCACCATCCTGGGCATCGTCATCGGCGTCTGGGCGGTGGTGACGATGGTGACCCTGGGCCAGGGCGCCACCGCTGCGGTCAAGCAATCGATCTCCGCGCTCGGCGCCAACGTCCTGCAGGTCCGTCCCGGCCAGGGCTTCGGGCGCGGCGGCGGCGGGCCGCAGCCGCCCGACTTCAAGATCGAGGATCTCGATGCGATCCGCACCCAGATCGTTGGCGTCACAGCGGTGGCGCCGCTGGTCCAGTCGACCGGCACCGCCGTCTTCAACGCGGCCAACTGGTCGACGACGGTCAACGGTACCAACCGCGAATATTTCATCGCCCAGCCCTGGACCTTCACCGGCGGCCGCATGTTCTCGCCCGCCGAGGAACAGGCCGGCAAGGCGGTCTGCATCATCGGCAACACCGTCCGCAGCCGGCTGTTCCGGGGTACCGACCCGGTCGGCCAGCGCTTTCGCATCAAGAATATCTCCTGCGAGATCATCGGGACGCTGGCGCCCAAGGGGCAGGGCGGCTTCGGCAACGACCAGGACGATATCGTGCTGATGCCCTACAAGGCGGTGCAGCGGCGGATGACCGGCAATCGCGACGTGCGCACCATCATGGTGTCGGTCGACGACGCCTATGACAGCCAGCGGGTGCAGGCGTCGCTGCGCGACCTGCTGCGCGAGCGCCGCCACCTGACCGACGAGGCCGAGGACGACTTCAACATCTTCGACACCAAGCAGATCTCGGACACGCTCTCTGGAACGACCCAGATCCTGACCTCGCTGCTCGGCGCGGTCGCGGCGGTCAGCCTGCTCGTCGGCGGCATCGGCATCATGAACATCATGCTCGTCTCGGTGACCGAGCGGACCCGCGAGATCGGCATCCGCCTGGCCATCGGCGCGGTCGCGCGCGAGGTGCTGCTGCAATTCCTGGTCGAGGCGGTGACGCTCGCCTGCCTGGGCGGTCTGCTCGGCCTGCTCCTGGCGCTCATCTCGACGCTGATCCTCGCGCCGGTGCTCCAGGTGCCCTTCATCTTCGACCCGCAGATCAACCTCGTCGCCTTCGTATTTTCGGCGCTGATCGGCGTGGTGTTCGGCTACTTCCCGGCGCGCCGCGCGGCGTCGCTCAACCCGATCGAGGCGCTGCGGCACGAATGAAGCACGCCCTCCTTCTCGTCCTCCTGCTGGCCTCTCCGGCGCTCGCCAGGCACGATACGCCGCTGCCCGCCTGTCCGGAGCCGGTGAAGCCGGTACTGTTCATCTCGCCGATGGGCGAGCCCTTCCGGCCGAAGGGGGATGGCGACGATCCCGTCCGGCGCTGGTTCGACCAGGCCGACCGCAACAGGGACGGTACGCTGACGGTGGGTGAGCTGATGCTCGACGGCGACCGCTTCTTCGCGACCCTCGACAAGGACGGAAGCGGCGAGCTGCTGCCCGACGAGGTGGGCGCCTATGAGCAGGATGTAGCGCCGGAGATAAGGCTCTATCAGCGGCGCCCCGAACGGAGCGCGGACGACGCCGGCAAGCCCGACCGCCGGCGCGGCGGCAAGCGGGCGGAGCTGCCGGCGGGGGTCGACGGGACGATCGGGGCGGGCCGCTATGGCTTCCTCAACATCCCCAATCCGGTGGCGGCGGCCGACCGCGACCTCAATCGCGCGGTCACGACCCAGGAGTTCCGCGCGGCGGCGGCCGATCGCTTCGCCGATCTTGATCCGCAGCAGACCAAGGCGCTGCGCTTCGACCAGCTTCCGAAGACGCCGGCCCGGATCCTCGCCAACGCGGCCTGCCTCCAGCGGATCAAGGACCGGGCGAAGGAGAAGCGGCGATGAGCGGCGGCAACCCCCTCATTTTGGTCGTCGACGACGATGCCGACCTGCGCACCCTGATCGCCGATTTCCTGCGCGCCAACGGCCTGCGCGTCGAGAGCGCCGCCGACGGCGTCGAGATGGACGCCCGGATCGCCGCCGAGCGGCCCGACCTGGTCGTGCTCGACCTGATGATGCCGGGGGAGGACGGACTGTCGATCCTGCGCCGGGTTCGCAAGCCCGGTGGCCCCGCCGTCATCATGCTGTCGGCGATGGGCGGGGATACCGACCGGATCATCGGGCTGGAAGTCGGCGCCGACGATTACCTGCCCAAGCCGTGCAACCCGCGCGAACTGCTCGCCCGGATCCGCGCGGTATTGCGGCGGCGGGGGGACGAGGCGACCGCAGCCGGGCCGGCGGGAGCCGTCCGTCGCTTCGGGGCCTGGACGCTCGACATCGTCCAGCGCGAGCTGCGGCGGCTCGATGCGCCCGCGGCCCCGCTGACCGATGCGGAGTTCCGCGTGCTCGCCGCCTTCCTCGACCGGCCGCAGCGCGTGCTCAGCCGCGACCAGTTGATCGAGGCGGGCAAGGGGATCGACAGCGACGTGTTCGACCGCGCCATCGACGTGACGATCAGCCGGCTGCGCAAGAAGCTCGGGCCCGACGATCCGATCCGGACGATCCGCAACGAAGGCTATATGTTCACCCTGAAGGTCGAGGGCGAGTGAAACGCGCGCGCGGCAAGGGCCTGTCGATCTTCTCGCAGACGCTGCTGCTCCTGCTTGCCAGCGTCGCGGTGGTGTTCGTCGTCACCGTCGCGCTGTTCGCCTGGTCGCCGCCGCCGCGTCCCGACTTCAACAGCCTGTCCGATATCGCCGAGGCGCTGTCGGGTCGCAAGATGCCGCGTGGGCGTCACTGGCGCGTCATGACTATCCCGCGCGATCGCGCCGGCGCCGTGCCGATCGTCCCGGCGCCTGGACCCGACCCGGACGATCGCGAGCGGCGGCTCGGCGTGGTGCAGCGGCCCACCGCCCCCTTGCCCGATCCAGACATGGTGAGTTCGGACGTCTTCACCGCGCGCCTCGCCGACCGGATCGGCGTTCCGATCGAGGATGTCCGGCTGTTCTTCGAACCCGACCAGCGCAGCAACATGCCGTTCGGCCGGCACGGCGATCGCCGCGTGATCGTTCGTCGCGGCGAGCCGCTGTTCTTCGACACCGTCGTCGCCGGGCTGCGTACCGACGGCGGATGGCGGGTCGTGCGGACGCCGCCGCGCGCCTGGCTGGCCTCGTGGCAGCGACGGGTATTGATGCTGTTCGGGCTCAGCCTGCTCGCCGTCATCCCCTTCGCCTGGTTTTTCGCGCGCGCGCTCGCCAAGCCCATCCGCCGCATTGCCGACGCCGCCGACCAGATGGGGGCCAATCCGAAGGCGCCGCTGATCGTCGAGGAGGGGCCGACCGAGCTGCGCGTCACCGCCCATGCGCTCAACAGCATGCAGCAGCGCCTGTCGGCCTATCTGGCCGAACGCACGAACATGATCGGGGCGATCGCCCACGACCTGCGCACCCCGCTCGCCCGGATCGCCTTTCGCATCGAGGGCGCCCCCGACGAGATGCGCGAGAAGGTACAGGGCGATATCGAGCAGATGCGTGCGATGATCGCCGCCACCATCTCGTTCGTCCGCGACACCGGCAGCGTGACCGTCGTCGCACCGGTCGCGATCGATGCGCTGATCGAGGGCCTGGCCGCCGATGAGCGCGAGATCGGGCGGCCGGTGGTGCTCGGCAGGATCGAAGCCGCCGAGGTGGCCGGCGATCCGATGGCGCTGGAACGCCTCTTCCAGAACCTTGTCGACAACGGCGTCGTCTATGGCGGCGGCGTGGAGATCGACGTGGTCCGTGTCGGCGGCGAGGTCGAGATCAGGATCGCCGACCGCGGGCCGGGTCTTCCGGAAAGATCGCTCGAGGCGATGTTCCAGCCGTTCGAGCGCGGCGAGCCGTCGCGCAACCGGGCGACGGGCGGCATCGGTCTCGGCCTCAGCATCGCCCGCGCCATCGCGCAGGAACATGGCGGCAGCCTTGTCCTCGCGAATCGACCGGGCGGCGGGCTCGAGGCGATCTGCCGCCTGCCGATCCGGAGCTAAGCTCCTCCCCCCTCGGCGTTTCCGCGAACGCCCTGCAACCGCCTCGGATTCCCGCTTTTGCAAGAATGACGGTAAGAGGGGCGGTGGATAAAAACCCTTTCCGCAACGTTGGCATCCGAGGAACTCCGGGCCCGCGGACCGGCTCTTGTAATTTTATTGCTTGGCTGTTGTAATATTATTCCAAGGGGCTATAGGCGCCATATGGGTCAGCAATACTGACCGAAAAGGTATGAGGATGAGCTGCGCATGACGGGCCGTAACCTGCCGCCCCTGTCGCTTCACGTTCCCGAACCGGCCTTCCGGCCGGGCGACAGCGTGGACTTCGCCGATTTCGACATGCCCGCCGCCGGCGCGGTGCGCCGACCGGAGATCGATGCCCAGCCCCCCGAAATCCGCGACATGGTCTATGCCATGGTGCGCGTCCTCGACGACGAGGGCAGGGCGCAGGGTCCGTGGGATCCGCGGCTGGCGCCGGAGACGCTGCTGAAGATGCTGCGGAGCATGGCGCTGACCCGTGCCTTCGACGAGCGGCTCTACCGGGCGCAGCGCCAGGGCAAGACCAGCTTCTACATGAAGTGCACCGGCGAGGAGGCGACCTCGGTCGCCGCCGCCCATGCGCTCGACTATGACGACATGTGCTTCCCGAGCTATCGCCAGCAGGGCCTGCTGATCGCGCGCGACTGGCCGGTGGTCGACATGATCAACCAGATCTATTCGAACCGCGCCGACCGGCTGAAGGGCCGGCAGATGCCGATCATGTATTCGGTGCGGCAGGCCAATTTCTTTTCGATCTCGGGCAACCTCACCACCCAATATCCGCAGGCGGTCGGCTGGGCGATGGCCAGCGCCGCGCGCGGCGACACGCGGATCGCGGCGGCCTGGTGCGGCGAGGGATCGACGGCGGAGGGCGACTTCCATTCGGCGCTGACCTTCGCCGCGGTCTACCGTGCGCCGGTCATCCTCAACGTCATCAACAACCAATGGGCGATATCGTCCTTCTCGGGTTTCGCCGGCGCGGAGGCGACGACCTTCGCGGCGCGCGCGATCGGCTATGGCATCGCCGGCCTCAGGGTCGACGGCAACGACGCGCTGGCGGTCTACGCCGCGACCCAGTGGGCCGCCGACCGCGCACGCAACAACCACGGGCCGACCCTGATCGAGCATTTCACCTATCGCGCCGAGGGTCATTCGACCTCGGACGATCCGACCAAATATCGCTCGGCCGAGGAAGGCACCAAATGGCCGCTCGGCGATCCGATCGCGCGGCTCAAGAAGCATGTCATCGCCCTGGGCATCTGGGACGAGGAGCGCCACGCGGCGATGGACCTGGAGGTGGCGGAGCACGTCAAGGCGGCGCAGCGCGAGGCGGAGAAGAACGGCATCCTCCAGGACGGCCTCAAGCAATCCTTCGACTCGATGTTCGAGGACGTGTTCGAGGAGATGCCCTGGCACCTCAAGGAACAGTCTGCGCAGATGCACGACGAACGCAAGGCGGCTGGGATATGAGCTGCATTTCGCCCCTCGGCCGCGTCATCCCGGCGGAGGCCGGGATCTCGGGAGGCTCCCGCGCGCCCAATTCTCCTGAGACCCCGGCCTCCGCCGGGGTGACGGGCAGCGGAAAGGCAGGTTCATGACCGGCGAAACCCGCACCATGAACATGATCCAGGCGATCAATTCGGCGATCGACATCGCGATGGGCCGCGACGAGATGATCGTCGTGCTCGGCGAGGACGTCGGCTATTTCGGCGGCGTCTTCAAGGCGACCGAGGGCCTGCAGAAGCGCTACGGCAAGACCCGCGTGTTCGACACGCCGATCAGCGAGTGCGGCATCATCGGCGTCGCGGTCGGCATGGCCACCTACGGCCTGCGTCCGGTGCCCGAGATCCAGTTCGCCGATTATATCTATCCCGCGCTCGACCAGCTCGTCTCGGAGGCGGCGCGGCTGCGCTATCGCTCGGGCGGCGAGTTCACCGCGCCGATCACGGTCCGCACGCCGTTCGGCGGCGGAATCTTCGGCGGGCAGACGCACAGCCAGAGCCCCGAGGGCATCTTCACCCATGTCGCGGGTCTGAAGACGGTGATCCCGTCCAACCCCTATGACGCCAAGGGCCTGCTGATCGCCGCGATCGAGGACAACGACCCGGTGATCTTCTTCGAGCCGAAGCGCATCTACAACGGCCCGTTCGACGGCCATCATGACCGTCCCGTCCAGCCGTGGAGCAAGTTCGCCGAGAGCGCGGTGCCCGAGGGCTATTACAAGGTGCCGCTGGGCAAGGCGAACGTCGTGCGCGAGGGCAACGACGTCACCGTGCTGGCCTATGGCACGATGGTCCATGTCGCGCACAGCGTGATCAAGGAGACCGGCGTCGACGCCGAGCTGATCGACCTGCGCACCCTCGTCCCGCTCGACATCGAGACGGTCGTCGCATCGGTGAAGAAGACCGGGCGCTGCATGGTCGTCCATGAGGCGACCAAGACCAGCGGCTTCGGCGCCGAGCTGTCGGCACTCGTGCAGGAGCATTGCTTCCACTGGCTCGAGGCGCCCGTCCAGCGCGTCACGGGCTGGGACACGCCTTATCCCCATAGCCTCGAATGGGCCTATTTCCCCGGCCCTGTGCGGCTGACCGAAGCGCTCAAGCGCGTCATGCAGGATTGATCCGAGATGGGAACCTATAGCTTCAAGCTGCCGGATATCGGCGAAGGCATCGCCGAGGCCGAGATCGTGGCATGGCACGTCGCGCCGGGCGACATCGTCGAGGAAGACGCGCCGCTCGCGGACCTGATGACCGACAAGGCGACGGTCGAGATGACCGCGCCCGTCGCGGGCAAGGTGGTGAAGATCGCGGGCGAGGTCGGCGAGCAGATCGCGATCGGATCGATCCTCGCGGTGTTCGAGGTCGAGGGCGACGCCGAGGCGGCTCCCGAGCCGACCCCTGCGATCGAGGTCGCGCCGAACGAGGCCGCCCAGGTGGTGAAGCCCGATCCCGAACCTTCTCCCGTCCCCCTCCGGGCAGAGGATGGGGAGACGGGCAGTGCAGCGCGATCGAGCGCCGCGCCAGTCGCGAGCCCGGCGCCTCTCCCCGACGCGCTTCCCAAGGGCGAGCGGGAACATGTCCGTGTCCTCGCCTCGCCCGCCGTGCGCCAGCGCGCGAAGGATCTCGGCATCGACCTCGCCCAGATCAAGACCGCCGAAGTGGGCCGCGTCCGCCATGCCGATCTCGACGCCTTTCTCAGCTACAATGCCGGCGGCGGCTATCGTGCGCCGGGGGGCGGCGCCCGTGCCGACGAACAGGTCAAGGTGATCGGCCTGCGCCGCCGCATCGCCGAGAACATGCAGGCGGCCAAGCGCCACATCCCGCACTTCACCTATGTCGAGGAGATCGACGTCACCAGGCTGGAGGAGCTGCGCGCCGATCTCAACGCGACGCGCGGGGCGAAGCCCAAGATCACCATGCTGCCGCTGCTGATCACCGCGATCTGCAAGACGCTGCCCGACTTCCCGATGATCAATGCGCGCTATGACGACGAGGCGGGAATCGTCACCCGCTCGGGCGCGGTTCATCTCGGCATGGCGACGCAGACCGATGCCGGCCTGATGGTGCCGGTGATCCGCAGCGCGCAGGAGCGCAACATCTGGCAGCTGGCAAGCGAGATCGTCCGCCTCGCCGATGCCGCGCGCGGCGGCAAGGCGAGGTCGGAGGAACTGTCGGGCTCGACCCTGACGATCACCTCGCTCGGCCCGCTCGGCGGGATTGCGACGACGCCGGTGATCAACCGCCCCGAGGTCGCGATCATCGGCCCCAACAAGGTGGTCGAGCGGCCGGTGTTCCGCGATGGCCAGGTGGTCGCGGCGAAGCTGATGAACCTGTCGATCTCGTGCGACCACAGGGTCGTCGACGGCTGGGACGCCGCCCGCTTCGTCCAGGCGCTCAAGCGGTTGCTGGAGACGCCGGCGCTGCTGTTCGTGGATTGAAGTAGACCCCTTTTTCGACGTCACCCCAGCGAGGGCCGGGGTCTCGGGAGAGGCGGTTGCCGTTCCTCTCACGAGATGCCAGCCTTCGCTGGCATGACGTTTTTGGGCAAGGTCAGGGAAGGACTCGGCTTGCCTAGCCCCCGTCCGCAAGGCTAGAGAGCGCGCCACTCAACGACAGTTCAGGACGGGACGGCAATGGCCGGTCATAGCAAATTCAAGAATATCATGCACCGCAAGGGTGCGCAGGACAAGAAGCGCTCGGCGCTCTTCTCGAAGCTCAGCCGCGAAATCACCGTCGCGGCACGGATGGGCCTGCCCGATCCGGCGATGAACGCGCGCCTGCGCCAGGCGGTCATCACCGCGCGCAAGGAAGGCCTGCCCAAGGACAATATCGAGCGGTCGATCAACAAGGCCGCCGGCGGCGACGGGGCCAATTACGAGGAAATCCGCTATGAGGGCTTCGGCCCCGGCGGCGTCGCGCTGATCATCGAGGCACTGACCGACAACCGCAACCGCACCGCGACCAACGTCCGCACCGCGGTGTCGAAAAACGGCGGCAATCTCGGTGCGGGCGGCTCGGTCAGCCACGGTTTCGACCGGCTCGGCCTGATCAGCTACGGCATCGCTGCGGGCGATGCCGAGAAGGTGTTCGAAGCCGCGCTCGAGGCCGGCGCCGACGATGTCAGCTCGAGCGAGGACGGCCACGAGATCTGGACCGCGCAGGACGCGCTCCACGAGGTCGCCAAGGCGCTCGAGCCGGTGCTCGGCGAGGCCGACGGCGCGAAGCTGGCCTGGCGGCCGCAGACGATGGTCACCGTCGGCGAGGAGGATGCCGGCAAGCTCCTCAAGCTGATCGACGCGCTCGACGACGATGACGACGTGCAGACCGTCTGGGGCAATTACGACGTCCCCGAAGAGGTGATGGCGAAGCTCGGGTGACGCGCTGCCGGCGCGCTCACGCGACGAGCTTCGGGTCTCAGCTTCGCTAGCCCGCCGCTTTTCGCTTCACAAAGCGGGCGCGCTGGGCGAAAGAGAACATGTGACGAACATGGTCGCCTTGCAGCTATGATCCTGATCGGATTCGATCCGGGCCTCGGTACCACCGGCTGGGGCGTGATCGCCGCCGACGGCAACCGGCTGAGCCACGTCGCCAACGGGCAGATCAAGACCGAGCCGTCGATGGAGCTGTCGCGCCGGCTCTACCTGCTCCACGGCGCCCTGGCGGAACTCATCCGCACCTACCGGCCCGAGGGCGCGGCGGTCGAGGAGGTGCTCGGCAATTCTAACGCCCAGTCGACCCTCAAGCTCGGGCAGGCGCGCGGCGTCGTACTGCTCGCGGCCGCGCTGGCCGAGGTGAGCGTCGGCGAATATCATCCCTCGATCGTCAAGAAGGCGGTGGTCGGGACCGGCGGCGCGGAGAAGAGGCAGGTGCAGGCGATGGTGAAGGTGTTGCTGCCCGGCGCAAAGCTTGCCGGCCCCGACGCGGCCGACGCACTCGCGGTCGCGATCACCCATGCCCATCATCTCGCCAGCGCGCGCGCGATGCGCCGGGTGGTCGCATGATCGCGCGGCTGCGCGGCGTGCTCGCCGAGACGGGCGCCGACCATGCGGTGCTCGACGTCGGCGGGGTCGGCTATCTCGTCTGGTGCTCGGGTCGCACCCTGACGGCGATCGGCGAGGTCGGCGGCGACGTGCTGCTGTTCACCGAGATGCAGGTGCGCGAGGACGCGATCACCCTCTACGGCTTCGGCTCCGCGGCCGAGCGCGAGACCTTCCGCCTGCTGACCGGCGTGCAGGGCGTCGGCGGCCGGGTCGCGCTGTCGATCCTGTCGGTGCTCGACGCGGGCGAGCTGTCACGCGCTATCGCGAGCGGCGACAAGGCGATGGTCGCGCGCGCCAACGGCGTCGGCCCCAAGCTCGCCATGCGCATCGTCAACGAACTCAAGGACAAGATGGGCGGCGTCCCGCTCGGCCCGGGCCTGGCATCGGCGCCGGCCGCCAGGGGCGGCGTTTCGACCGACGCGCTCTCGGCGCTCGCCAATCTGGGCTTCCGGCCCGCCGAGGCGAGCAGCGCGGTCGGCGCCGCCATCGAGGAACTCGGCGACGGCGCGTCGCTCGACGCCGTGGTGCGGCTGGCGCTCAGGAAGGCGGCGAAGTGAGGAAAGCCTCCCC
Organism: Sphingomonas sp. Root720; assembly: GCF_001428605.1. Lineage (GTDB taxonomy): Bacteria > Pseudomonadota > Alphaproteobacteria > Sphingomonadales > Sphingomonadaceae > Rhizorhabdus. The sequence continues at coordinate 21,029 of NZ_LMID01000002.1, read as the reverse complement.
GGCGGTCGGCTGGACGTTCTTCGGATCGAACGGATATGGAATGTCCGGATGACCGATCCCGATCGCATTCTTTCCGCCAGCCGCCGACCCGAGGACGTCGACGCCGCGCTGCGGCCCAAGTCGCTCGACGAATTCGTCGGGCAGCGGGCGGCGCGCGACAATCTGCGCGTGTTCATCGAGGCGGCGCGCCAGCGCGGCGATGCGCTCGACCACGTCCTGTTCTTCGGCCCGCCGGGCCTCGGCAAGACCACGCTCGCCCAGATCATCGCCAAGGAAATGGGGGCGGGCTTCCGCGCGACCTCGGGGCCGGTCATCGCCAAGTCGGGCGATCTCGCCGCGCTGCTGACCAACCTCGAGGACGGCGACGTGCTGTTCATCGACGAGATCCACCGCCTCCAGCCGCAGGTCGAGGAGGTGCTCTATCCGGCGATGGAGGACCGTGCGCTCGACCTGATGATCGGCGAGGGGCCGTCGGCGCGCAGCGTGCGGATCGACCTGCCGCGCTTCACCCTGGTCGGCGCGACCACCCGCCAGGGCCTGATCACCACTCCGCTGCGCGATCGCTTCGGCATTCCCATCCGGCTGCAATTCTACAGCGTCGAGGAGCTCGAGAAGGTCGTCAGCCGCGCGGCCCGCCTGCTCGACCTGCCGATCGCGTTCGACGGTGCGATGGAGATCGCCCGCCGCGCGCGGGGTACGCCGCGCATCGCCGGCCGGCTGCTGCGCCGGGTGCGCGACTTCGCGCATGTGCTGGGCGCCGGAACCGTCGATGCCGAGGTCGCGGACCAGGCGCTCAACCGGCTGGAGGTCGACAATCTCGGCCTCGACGCGATGGATCGCCGCTATCTTCACATGATCGCCGATATCTATCGGGGCGGCCCGGTGGGGGTGGAGACGCTCGCCGCCGGCCTGTCCGAGCCGCGCGACACGATCGAGGACGTGATCGAGCCCTATCTGATCCAGCTCGGCCTGATCGCGCGCACCGCGCGGGGCCGGTGCCTCAACGGGCGCGGCTGGAAGCATCTCGGCCTGAACCCTCCGCCGGAAGCCGGGCAGGAAGGTCTGTTCGACGGGGTGTGATCCCGGCGCTGTCCCGCCCGCGAAAGCCGGGATGACGTGTCGGCGGGGTGAATCGAAGAAAATCGCGTTAAAAGGGATTCATTTCGGCTCCCGATCGCCTAAACAGCGTTCTGCATGCATGAAACGCCTTATTCCGGCCGCTTCGAACACGGCGCGCATCTATTCGCGTTGCGCGTCTATTTCGAGGATACGGATGCTGGCGGCGTCGTTTACCACGCAAGCTATCTCCGGTTCATGGAACGTGCCCGCAGCGACATGATGCGGGTAGCCGGGATCGACCAGCGCGGGGCGATGGAACGCGGCGAGGGCAATTACGTCGTCGCCGAGATGACGATCCGCTACCGGGCGCCCGCCCGGCTCGACGACGACCTGATCGTCGTCAGTCGCGTCGGGAATATGCGGGGGGCCCTGTGCGTCGTTCATCAGGGAGTCATGCGCGGGACCGAAACAGTGGCGGAGGCCGATGTCTCGGTCGCGCTGATCGGCCCCGACGGCCGACCCAAGCGGCAGCCCCGCCACTGGATCGAGACGTTTGAACGATTGAAAGGGATGGATTGAATTGATGATGCAGGATCTGGCGGTCTCCGCATCGGCATCGGCCCTGTCGCCGATCGCGCTCTTCCTCCAGGCGGACATCGTCGTGAAGACGGTCATGATCGGCCTGTTGCTGGCCAGCATCTGGACGTGGACGATCATCGTCTCCGGCAGCCTCGCGCTCGGCCGCGCGTTCAAGGCGAGCCGGGGCTTCGAGACCGACTTCTGGAAGTCCGAGGACATCGACAAATTCTACGACGGCCCCGGACGGAGCGACGTTCCCGCCGCGAAGGTCTTCTCGGCCGGTGTCGCCGAATGGCGCCGCTCGGTGCGGACCGGCAAGCCCGTCGACCGTGACGGGACCCGCGCGCGGCTGTCCAGCGCGATGGCGGCGGCTGCGGGCGCGGAGATCGATCGGCTGTCCGACCGGCTGAACATCCTCGCCACGGTCGGTTCGGTCGCACCCTTCGTCGGCCTGTTCGGCACCGTCTGGGGCATCATGCGCAGCTTCACCGACATCGCCGCGTCGCAGAACACCTCGCTCGGCGTCGTCGCCCCCGGCATCGCCGAGGCGCTGTTCGCGACCGCGCTGGGCCTGTTCGCCGCGATTCCCGCGGTCATCGCCTATAATCGGCTGCTCCACAGGGTCTCGAAGATCGAGGGCCATCTCCACCGCTTCGGCGATGCGATCCACATGACCCTCAGCCGCGAGCTGGAGCGCGCCTGATGGGCATGGGTTCTCCGGGAGGGCCGGTATCCGGCCGCGGCGGACGGCGCGCGCCGATGGCGGAGATCAACGTCACCCCGCTGGTCGACGTGATGCTGGTGCTGCTGATCATCTTCATGGTGACCGCGCCGCTGCTGCTCGCGGGCGTTCCCGTCGACCTGCCCGAAAGCTCCGCCGGCGCGCTGGACCAGGACAAGAAGCCGATCCAGCTGTCGATCGATCGTGACGGTCATGTCTTCATCGACGACCGCGAGATCCAGATCTCGGCTATGGCCGACCAGTTCGCCCAGATCGCCGCCAAGTCGGGCACCGGCAAGGAAAGCCCGCAGATCTTCCTGCGCGCCGACCGGGGACTCGATTATGGGCGGGTGATGGCGGTGATGGGCGCGCTCAACCATGCCGGGCTCAACCGGGTCGCGCTGGTGACGATGGGCGAGGGCGGCGAGGCCGCTCCGGCCCGGCGCGGCGGCCGGATCGACGGGGACGAAGTCCCAGAGCCGGCGGTGCCGTGATGGACCGGGCGGAAGGCGCGGGACTGGGTCTGTCGATCGCGGGGCATGTCGCCCTGCTGGCGATCCTGTCGCTCAACCTGATGAGCGTGCGCGAACTGCCCAAGCTCAGCGAGCCGATGGACGTGATGCTGGTCGACAAGGCCGGCCTGACCTCGGCCGCGCCCGAGGTTTCGAAGGAGCCGCCCCAGGCCGCCCAGGCGCCCGAGGTCGGGCCGACCACCGAGGAACCCCCGCCCGAGCCGACACCGACACCGACCCCGGCGCCGGCCAAGCCGCAGCCGACGCCGCCCACGCCCAAGCCGGCCCCGACGCCGAAACCGGCCGAGAAGCCGGTGCCGCCGAAGCCCGCGCCGACCAAGGCGGCCGAGAAGCCTACCCCGCCCGCGCCGGCCAAGCCGAAGCCCAAGGCGACCTCGCTCGGCACCGATTTCCTCAAGGGCATCCCGGTCGAGAAGTCGGCCGGCAAGGCCGCCGCCCCGCGCGCCGCCGCGATCAGCCCGATCGCGATGAACGGCCTGGTCGCGCTGATCGCGAGCCAGGTGAAGCCCTGCTACACGATTCCAGCCGGCGGCACCGACACCACGAGCATCATCAGCCGTATCCGCCTACGCCTGAAGCCCGACGGCTCGATCGCGATCGCGCCCGAGGTGATCGGCAATCTGGGCGTGAGCCCGGCGAACCAGCCCTATGTGCGGCAGATGAACGAGGCGGCTACCCGCGCGTTGCAGCGCTGCGCACCCTATAAGCTGCCGGCCGACCTCTATGAGGCGTGGCAGGACCTGATCTTCACCTTCCGCCCCACTCAAATGAGCTGAGCCTGTGAATTTGACTTGTACCCCCGATTTCGGGTCTACTTCCCGGAACGGGGCAGAGGAGACGAGAATGCGTTTTCGCCTTGCCCTGTCGCTGTTGAGCCTGGCCTTGTTCGCCGCGCCCGCCGCGGCCCAGCTCGAAGTCGACATCACCGGCGGCATAGCCCAGCCGATGCCGATCGCCATCCCCGGCATGCCGACCCCCAATGTCGCGAACACGCCGGCGGGCGACACCGCCGCCCTCGGGCAGCGGGTCGCCGACGTCGTCACCAACGATCTCAAGAATAGCGGTCTGTTCAACCCGCTGCCGAAGAGCGCGCTGCAGACCGTCACCCATCCGCAGGTCACCGCGCCCGACTATACCTTCTGGACGCAGAGCGGCGCCCAGGCGCTGATCCAGGGGTTCGTCCAGGCCAATGGCGACGGCTCGCTCACCGTCGGCTGCTATCTCTACGACGTGCTGGCGCGGACCGAGCTGACCCGCCAGGGCTTCGTCGTGCAGCCCGCCCAGTGGCGCCGTGCCGCGCACAAGTGCGCGGACCTGGTCTATACCCGCCTGACCGGCGAAGGCCCCTATTTCGACAGCCGCGTGGTCTATGTTTCCGAAACCGGGCCTAAGACCAGCCGCATCAAGCGGCTGGCGATCATGGACCAGGACGGCGCCAACCACCGGTTCCTGACCAACGGCCAGACGATCGTGCTGACCCCGCGCTTCGCGCCGAATCAGCAGACGATCACCTACATGTCCTACACCAACAACCGCGCGCGGGTGTATGTGTACGACATCGGATCGGGCAGCCAGCGGCTCGTCGTCGACCAGCCGAACATGACCTTCTCGCCGCGCTTCTCGCCCGACGGACGGTACATCGTCTTCTCGATGGCGATCGGCGGCAACACCGACATCTACCGCGTTTCCGCCGGCGGCGGCACGCCGCAGCGGCTGACCACGTCGCCGGGCATCGACACCGGTGCCAGCTATTCGCCCGACGGCTCGAAGATCGTCTTCGAAAGCGACCGTTCGGGGACGCAGCAGCTCTACGTCATGAACGCCGACGGATCGGGCCAGAACCGGATCAGCTTCGGTTCGGGTCGCTATGGCAGCGCCGCCTGGAGCCCGCGCGGCGACCTGATCGCCTTCACCCGGATCGGTGGCGGCTTCAACGTCGGGGTCATGAACATCGACGGGTCGGGCGAGAAGATCCTGACCAACGGCTGGCAGGACGAAGGACCGAGCTGGTCGCCCAACGGCCGGGTGATCATGTTCTTCCGGACCGGGCAGGGCTCGGGCAAGGCCGATCTCTGGTCGGTCGACCTGACCGGCGTCAACGAACGGCCGGTGCCGACCCCGCTCGACGGATCGGATCCGGCCTGGGGACCGCTGCTTCCCTGACGTTTCCGGGGAGCATTTGGGAATAAAAGACGTTATTGGACCGTAATAGTTGTGAAGGAGATTTGATGATGGCGCATATGACGATGAAGATCGCGCTGGTCTCGGCGCTCGCGCTGAGCATCAGCGCCTGTGCGAAGAAGAAGCCCGAGGAACTGCCTCCGCCCCCCGCCGCGACCGCACCGGCCCCCACGCCCGAAGCGCCGCCGCCGCCGCCCTCGACCGGCCCGGTCCCGGGTTCGCGCGCCGACTTCCTTCAGCAGGCGGGGACCGACACCATCTTTTTCGGCACCGACGGCTATGACGTCGACGCCGAGGATCAGGCGACCCTCACCCGGCAGGCGGAGTGGCTTGCCAAATATCCGAACGTCTCCGTGACCATCGAGGGTCATTGCGACGAGCGCGGCACCCGCGAGTACAACCTCGCGCTGGGCGAGCGTCGCGCCAACGCCGCGAAGAACTTCCTCGTCAGCGCGGGTGTCCCGGCCTCGCGCCTGTCGGTGATCAGCTATGGCAAGGAACGCCCGGTCGCGACCGGTTCGGACGAAGCCAGCTGGGCGCAGAACCGTCGCGCCGTGACGGTGGTTCCGAACTAAGCCACGCCGAATCGTTGAACGGGAAAGGCCGTCGGCGCGATGCCGGCGGCCTTTTCCATGGTCCTCAATCCTCGAGCGACAGCAGGTGATCGCGCAATGCGCGGGCGTCGTGCAGCGCGTTGTGGGGAACCTGACTGTTGCGCGCGGTCGAGAAGCCGGGGGTGCGATGGAATTCGAAACGCATATGGCGAATGTCGACGATCTCGGTCTCGCCGACCAGTAGCAGCCGGCAGAACAGCGCGATATCCTCCGGCCAGTCGGCGACGATCACCGGATCGGGATCGTTGCCCAGATAGGCGGCGACATCATGCGCCGCCGCCACCCGGTCGAGCCGGTTGAACAGGTTGCGCGGCACCGTCTCCAGATAGGGGACGACATGCTTTGCGACCCAGGGATGATAGGGGCCCTCGCTCGGGATCACGACATAATAGTCCTGATCGCCATATTCGGGCACCAGGGCGAGGCTGAGCAGGTCGCCGCCGAAGCCGTTGAACTCGGTATCGAGGAAGTAGCGCATAAATCTCCAGCCCGTCATTCCAGCGAACGCTGGAATCTCCCTGCCCTTTGCCCCGCACGGAAGAAAAGGGAGATCCCAGCTTTCGCTGGGATGACGCGAGAAATCTAGCCCAGCGCCGCGATCCGCACCCGCGCCGGGCAGGTCTGCGTCTCCAGCAGGCCGCTGCGCGCCAGCAGCCGCCTGATCGCCTGCCGGGTCCCTGGACGGACGGAGTCCATTGCGATCGTCGCGACGGTCTCATGGCCATATTCCCACCAGGCATGGGCGGGGCCGGCGACCCCGACGAGGGCCGCCAGCGCGACCGGTCAGCGCAACGACATCAGTCGTCGCCGTACATCGCCACGACATGGGGCTCGTCGGCGCGGGCGAGGCCGCGATACATCCCCTGGCTGTTGAAGCACCAGCCGCCGCGGCCCTGGCCGTCGACGCTGATCAGCCCGCCGATGCCGCCGAGCGCGCCGATCTCGCCGATCACGCCCGCGCCCGCCTCGTCGATCGTCTGGCCGGCCAGACGCACCCGCGCCGACAGTTCGTGCGCCGCGCCGACCCGGATGAAATGCTCGCCCGATCCGGTGCAGGACGTCGCGGCGCCGCTGTCCTCGGCCCAGGTACCGGCGCCGATCACGGGCGAATCGCCGATCCGGTTCCAGCGCTTGCCGGTCAGTCCGCCGGTCGAGGTGGCGGCGGCGAGGCGGCCCTTGCCGTCGCGGGCGACCGCGCCGACCGTGCCATATTTGAGATCGGCGTCGAAGGTGCCCCCGGCGCGCAGCTCCTCATATTGGCGCCATCGCTCGTCGGTGTGGAACCAGGCGGGGGCGGCCTGCTCGATACCGTGTTCGGCACCGAAGCGGTCGGCGCCCGATGCGGTGAGCATGACGTGCGGGCTCTGTTCCATCACCGCCTTGGCGAGGGTCACGGGGTTGCGCGCCTTGGTCACGGCGCTGACCGCGCCGGCTTCGCGGGTGGCGCCGTCCATGATCGCGGCGTCGAGCTCGTTGATGCCGTCGGCACTGAACACAGCGCCGCGGCCGGCGTTGAAATAGGGATCGTCCTCCAGCACGCGCACGGCCGCCTCGACCGCGTCGACGGCGGTGCCGCCAGCGGCGAGGATGGTCGCGCCGGCGTCGAGCGCGGCGGTGAGGATCGCCTCGGCATGGGCCTCGGCATCGCCGCTGAGCAGCAACCGGCGGAGCTGGCCCGCGCCGCCGTGGATAACGAGCGTCCAGCCTTCGGCCGGGCCGCTCCAATAGGATGTGAGGGAGCGTATTTCGGTCACGTCTATCACCTGGGCAGGAGGGGCGTCCCGTCGGGAACGCCCGCAATGTCAAATGGATCGGCCGTCCGGCGCGCGACCGGAATCCTTGCGAAGATGCCGGCGGCGACGCTGGCGTGACGGCTGTTCCAATGGATGGAATCAGCCTATACGGGCGCCGAAGCTTTTCAAAGAACGGAATCCCATGTCCATCCGTCCGTGGCGCGACATCCAGCGCCGTCAGTCGCGCCAGATCATGGTCGGCAACGTCGCCGTCGGCGGCGGCGCGCCCGTCACCGTCCAGACGATGACCAACACCCCGACCGACGACGCCAGGGCGACGATCGACCAGATCCGCCGCTGCGAGGAGGCTGGGGCCGACATCATCCGGGTGTCCTGCCCCGACGAGGCGTCGACCGCCGCCTTGAGGCAGATCGTCCGCGCCGCGAAGGTGCCGATCGTCGCCGACATCCATTTCCACTACAAGCGCGCGCTCGAGGCCGCCGATGCCGGCGCCGCCTGCCTGCGCATCAACCCGGGCAATATCGGCTCGGCCGACCGGGTGGCCGAGGTCGTCCGCGCGGCCAAGGCCAATGGCTGCTCGATGCGGATCGGCGTCAACGCCGGCAGCCTGGAGAAGGACCTGCTGGAGAAATATGGCGAGCCCTGCCCCGAGGCGCTGGTCGAAAGCGCGCTCGACCATATCAAGCTGCTGCAGGACCACGACTTCCACGAATATAAGGTGGCCGTGAAGGCGTCGGACGTCTTCCTCGCGGTATCGGCCTATATGGGCCTCGCCGAAGCGGTCGATTGCCCGCTCCACCTGGGCATCACGGAGGCGGGCGGGCTGATCGGCGGCACGGTCAAATCGTCGATCGGCATCGGCAACCTGCTCTGGGCCGGCATCGGCGACACGATCCGCGTGTCGCTCTCGGCCGAGCCGGAGGAAGAGGTCCGAGTCGGCTTCGAGATCCTCAAGGCGCTGGGCATCCGCAACCGCGGGGTCCGCGTCGTTTCCTGCCCGTCCTGCGCGCGTCAGGGTTTCGACGTGATCCGTACCGTCCAGACGCTGGAGGAGCGCCTCCAGCACATTCGCGTGCCGCTGTCGCTTTCGGTGCTCGGCTGCGTCGTCAACGGTCCCGGCGAGGCGCGCGAGACCGACATCGGCCTGACCGGCGGCGGGGCCGGCAAGCATATGGTCTACCTGTCGGGCGTCACCGACCACACGGTGCAGGACGCCGACATGGTCGAACATATCGTCAGGCTGGTCGAGGCCAAGGCCGCCGAGATCGAGGCCGCCGAAGCCGCACAGGCGCAAGCGGCGGAATGACGTCGACGACATGCTCCGGCGCGGGCCGGGGCGTTGCCGCGCCGGGGAAGCATGCTGAGCGCGGTGGCGGAAGCGCCCGGCCATGAAGCGCGCTTCCCCGGCGATCGCCTTTGCGGTGGCCTGTCTCGGGGTCGCGGTCTTCTCGTCGATGGATGCGGCGGTGAAGGCGCTCAGCCTGGCGATCGGGACCTACAACACCCTGCTCTGGCGAGGCTTCGCCGGGATCGGCTTCGGCGCGCTGCCCTGGCTCTGGTCGCGCCCCGCTCGTCCGTCGCGCGCGGCGATGCGCTTGCATGTCGAGCGCGGCGCGGTCTCGGCGGTGATGGCGATGCTGTTCTTCTGGGGGCTGGCCCGCACGCCGCTGGCGCAGGCGATCGCGCTCAGCTTCATCGCGCCGCTGATCGCGCAGGGCCTCGCCGTCCTGCTTCTCAAGGAGCGGATGAGGCGCGGCGCGCTGGCCGGATCGGCCATGGGCTTCGGCGGCGTGGTGGTGATCCTGTGGGGACAGTCGCACGCACAGCTGGGCCCCGACGCGTTGCTCGGCGCGCTGGCGGTGCTGCTCTCGGCGGTCTTCTACGCGTACAACATCATCCTGATGCGGCGACAGGCGCAGGTCGCCGATCCCTATGAGGTCGCCTTCTTCCAGAGCGTCTTCATGGCCTTGTGCCTCGCCCTGGCGATGCCGTGGTTCGCGGCGCTGCCGCCGGTCGACCATGTCCCGCTGATCCTGTTCGCGGCCGTCCTGGCGACGATTTCACTCGCGTTGCTCAGCTGGGCCTATGCCCGCGCCGAGGCGAGCTATCTCGCCCCGGTCGAATTCACCGCCTTCATCTGGGCCAGCCTGTGGGGCTTTGCCTTCTTCGGCGAGCATGTCGGCCTCCCGACGTTGATGGGCGCGGGCCTGATCGTCGCCGGCTGCCTGATCGCCGCGCGTGCCCCCGATATGGAAAGAGACGTCATCCCATGACCAGCACCACGACCACCGTCCGCCGCGCCCGCCCGGGCGACGAGCACGACATCCTTCGCCTCGTCCGCGCGCTCGCCATCTATGAGCGCGAGCCCGATGCGGTGAAGGCGACACCCGAGGGGCTGGCGGCGCTGCTGTTCGGCGAGGATGCCAGGGTCTTCGCCCATGTCGCCGAACAGGATGGCCGGATGGTCGGCATGGCGGTGTGGTTCTTCAACTTCTCGACCTGGACCGGGCTGCACGGCCTCTATCTGGAAGACCTGTTCGTCGATCCTGCGGCGCGCGGCGGCGGGGTCGCCCGCGCGCTGTTCGAGGCACTGGGCCAGGAGGCGAAGGCGCATGACTGCGCCCGGATCGACTGGGGCGTGCTCGACTGGAACGAACTGGCCAAGGGCTTCTACCGCAAGCTCGGCGGCCGCCGGATGGAGGGGTGGGAGCCGTGGCGGATAGACGGCGAGGCGCTGGAGCGGCTGAAGGGTTGACGGTCCCCTCGGGCCGCTTTCCGCCTACCCGCCCAGCACGTTGATCGTGAAGGCCAGTACGCCGATATTGAAGACGAAGGCGGCGAAGCTGTGGAGGATCGCCACCCGCCGGATCGACCGGCTGCCGATCTCCACGTCGGACGTCTGGAAGGTCATGCCCAGCGTGAAGGCGAAATAGATGAAATCCCAATAATTGGGCTCGTCATCGCCCGGAAAGCCGATGCCGCCGGAATCCCCGCCCTTCGCGTTCCGGCTGTAGAAGAGATGCGCATAGTGCAGCGCATAGGTCATGTTGCTGAACAGCCAGGCGAGCAGCAGCGTGCCGATGATCAATGCCACCGTCGCCGGGCTGGTGGCTCCGCGCGCCGACAATTCCTCCGCGATCGCGACCAGGATCACGCTGCAGACGATGCCGGTGATGGCGAGCAGCGTGGCGCGGTTGGCGTCGTTGCGCTCGGCGGATTCGCGCATCGCATCGGGCTCCCGCCCCAGCAGCGGGAGGCAGGAGAGCAGGAAGACGGTGGCGCCGATGTCGAAGCCGATCATCGCCGCGCGCGACCAGCCCATCATATGGAAGGCGATCAGGAAGCCGGCGATGCCGAGCGCCATGAAGGCGACGAAGCGCGGCGGGGCGAGCCGGTGACCGAGGGCGAGCGGGGCTGCCATGTCCTTCGTCTAGCCTAAGCCGGACCGCGCGGCTATGGGCGCAGCATGGCGTGGATATGGTTGATCATCGGCGGTTGCTTCGAAGTGGGTTTCACCACCTGCCTGCGCTTCGTCGATGGGTTCCGCAACGTCCCCTGGACGCTGGCGTTCCTCGTCTCGGTGACCTTGTCGATGGGTCTGCTCGAAGTCGCCAGCCGGTCGATACCGATGGGCACCGCCTATGCCGTGTGGGGTGGAATCGGCGCGATCGGGACGGTGGTCGTCGGGATGATCTGGTTCGGCGAGCCGGCGACGCCGATCCGCATCGTCCTGATCTTCGCGGTCGTCGCCTGCATCGCCGGGCTGAAGCTCAGCGCCGGTCACTGACCCGAAGCGAGGGCGATAGCTCGCTGTCAAGGCCGGGTCGGCGAACCGATGTTGACGTCGTTCTGGACCAGCGCGACGATCCGGTCGATCGCGGGCTCGCAGCCCGGAAATTGCCCGAGATAGTGCATCGTCCAGTTGCAGCCGGTCGGGCTTTCTCTGGCGGTCGGCTTGGGCATCGGCGCGAGCACCGGCTTGTCGCACGATGCCAGTTCGGGATCCTCGTCGATCATCGCCTGCACCCGACGCCGGATCTCCTCGCCGGACACCATCGTGCGCTCCACGCCGCCGACTTGGACGGAATCGGCGTGAAAATCGCGGGATTCGCTGGACATCGCGACGCTCCTCTTCGGTTCGCGGGATACAGCGCGCCGGGATGTGGCTTGGTTCCCGGCTCAGTGGCCCGCACCGAAGCGCAGCCGGGCGCGGACCCCCAGGACGCGCGGCTCACCCGCGATCAGGGTGGCCGCGCCGCGCGCCGATGGGCGGGCATATGGACGGTCGAGCAGATTGGAGGCGAGCGCTTCGATCTCGAACGCATCGGAGAAGGCATAGCCCAGCTGGGCGTTGATCAGCGCCGTCGCGCCCATCCCGCCATCGTCGCCGTCGAGCCCCATCGCCGACTGATAGGCGATGCTGGGGATGAACGCGATCCGTCCGGTCCCGACGGGCACGAGCATCACCGCACCGAGCGAGGCCGACCGGTCGGGCGACAGCCGGAACTTGCGACCGTCGCGCACCTGGTTCTTGAACCGGGCCTCGCGATAGGCGCCGGCGACGAACAGGCTGATGCCGGCCGTCGGCGACCAGCGGGCCATCGTCTCGAGGCCGTAGGTCTTGGCCCTGCCGACGCTGGCGATCGTCAAACGGTCGCCCTGGCGTAGCGTCGTCTGGAGATTGCGGAACTTGTTGTAGGACAGGCCGGCCTGGAGGGTCACCGCCGTGTCGGCGAGCGCGGTGCGCAGCCCGACCTCATAATCGTCGACCTGCCTGCCGGGCAGCCGGCTGAAACGCGGCGCATCGCGCAGCAACAGCGACGTGGACGGCGCGTCGGTGCTGCTGCCCGCGAAGCTGATCAGTTGCCCGCCGATGGGTGCCGGGCCAAGCGCGCGGGCGCGGGCCGCGTCGGAGGGCTGTCGTTGCGGCAGGCCGATCAGCCGCGCCACGCTGAACGGCCGGCGGCGAAGGCCGAACCAGACCGTCTCGCCCGCGCCACCCGAGGCGAGGCCCGCGCCGGCGTCCGGAAGCGTCACGGCGAGAGCCGGTTCGGGCATCGCGACGAGGCCGAGCGTCGCCAGTCCAATGAACGGTCGCATCGTCTTCCCCCTGTTGCAGGAGGCTTAGCCGAAGGCGATGACCGCGAGATGGCCTCGGCGAGTCAAAGCCGAGTCAGCCGGGCTTCAGAAATATTGCGCTGCGGCGAGCACCGGCCGCGATCGAGCCGCGTCAAATCGCGCGCCAGCACCGGCGGGCCATGCTATGATTCGGAATGGAGGAAGTTTCGGCGCTGTGATCGAGGCAACAGCACCGGCCGCTCCCCGCTGCTAAGGCTGGGTGCGGACGATTTCGTCCTGCCTGGGGGCAACCGGGCGCTCCTTCGTCCCGTATAGGACATCGGGGGCATGACAGGGGTTTGACATGATCCGAGCGTCGATGCGTCGTGCTGTGATGGGCCTGCTGGTGGCGGGCGCCGCCCTGCCGGCCGTGGCTTGGGCGGCGGACGGCCCCGCGATCAAGGCCTATAAGCGCGATCCGCTGCCGATCTACGACGATGCCGGTACCAAGCTGCGCGACGTTCCCGTCGCGTCGATGCCGGCCGCCGGCTCGGCTGGGGCGAAGGTCGTCGGTGCCAAGGCGGGGTTCGTGGGCGTCCAGCTCGACGGCAAGCTCGCCTGGCTGCGGCTATCGACGGTCGACTATGTCGGCGATCTCGCGGCGATCACCTGCGATGCCAAGGCGATGAGCTTCGCCAAGATGGAAGAGGAGGGTCTGCAGCAGTCGCTGGGACTCGGCTGCGGCGGGGGCAAATAGCGAGAAGGGAGGCCGGGGGGCACGACAGGAGGGTTTTCAGATGCGATACAGCTTGATCCTGGCGACCGTGGCGATCGCGCTCGGTGCCGCGCCGATGGCCGATGCCGCCCCGAAGAAGAAGCGCGCCGCCGCACCGGCCAGGGCGGTGGCGGCGCCGGTGGAGCCGGTGGTCGCCACGCTGCCCGACGCGCCCTATGTCCCGCTCGCCGGCTGTCCGGTCCCGGCGAGCGGATCGCTGGCCGCCGCGAAAAAGATCGACAAGAAGGCCCGGGGCAAATTCTCGATCGACAAGGCGCCGTTCATCTCCACCCTCGACGCGGGCGACCTGTGCGTCACCAATACCAGGATGCGGACCGGGGTGGGCGATACCGCGGGCTCGATGGGGCTGTCGGCGCAGGTCATGAACACCCGCTCGGCGCGCATGGACCTGGTCGACATCCCCTCCTTCGAGCGCGAGTTGCGACCGGTGCTGGAGGCTTTCGCCAAGGCCTGGCCCTATGCGCCGCTCGAACGCACGCCCAAGCTGCTGTTCCGGGCCGACGAGGCCTATCAGGCGCAGGCGCTGCCCGACAACACGATCGTCGTGTCGATGGGGCTGCTCGAGGCCGCGCAGTCGGATTCGGAGGTGCTGTTCGTCCTCGCGCATGAATATGCCCATCTGCTGCTCGGCCATTTCGCTAAGGCGGAGACGATCGCGGGCGCGCGCGGCGCGACCCAGGCGGTGTCGGTCGCCTGGTCGGCGGGCAGCGCCTTCACCGCGATGAAGAAGAGCGGCGGAAACGTCTCGCTGGCGACGATGCAGACCGGCATGGATGCCGGCGCGCGCCGCGCCGCGCCGGTGGCCGAGGCGCTGCGCTTCGCGGTCGACGACATCTTCGCGACGTCGTGGAACCGCGACCAGGAGAATCAGGCCGATGCGTTGGCGGTCGACCTGCTGATTCGCGGCAACATGACGATCGACAGCTATGCCAATGTGTTCGAGCGGCTGCAAAAGGCGTTCGAGGCGCAGAAGGCATCCTACGACAAGCGCAAGGCGGCCGCCGACGCGGCGCAGGCCAGCATGGGCGAAGCGATGAAGGGCTTCGCCGCCAGCAACATGTCGAGCTTCGCGGCCGGCGGCACCGGGCAGGGGTTAGGATCGAGCCTGCTCAAGACGGCGGGCGGCGCGCTGGTCGCCAATCTCGGCAACATCACCAAGTCGATGGGCGGCGACACCCACCTCCCGCCCGAGGAGCGGCGCAAGGGCCTCGCCGCCTATTTCCAGGCCGGCTATCCGACGGCCGACCCGCCGATCGACACCGGCGCGCTGCTCGGCCGGATCAAGGGCAAGCCCGACTTCGCCCGCGCGGTGGCGATGCGCGACAGCTACCTGAAGGCGCGGGGCAGCTATTTCGCGCAGGATTATGCGGGCGCCTCGGCGCAGCTTCGCGCGCTCGGCGCGGGGAGCCGGACGGCACCCACCTTCGTCAACTATGTCGCCGGGCTCGCCGCGCGCGACCAGGGCAATGTCGCGCAGGCCGCCAGCTATTTCCAGGCGGCGCGCACCGGCACCGGCGTCCAGAACCTCCAGCTCTACGAGACTTATACCGAGATGGAGATCGGCAGCGGCGACATGAGCGACAGCAACGTCCTGATCACCGAGGGCAAGGCGCGCTTCAAGGACCCCGACCATTTCAAGAGCATCGAGATCAAGCGCGACCTGGCCGCCGGGGACATGACCGGCGCGCAGATCGTCTACAACGCCTGCCAGCAGGTGAAGGGGCGCGACTATATCGTCGAACGGTGCCGGGCGGCTATGCCGCAGGGCGCGGCCCCGCAACAGGGCAATCCGTTCGGCATCAAGCTGCCCTTCGGCGGATGAGGCGGATGCTCCGGGGCGAGGCGGCGGGCCTGCTCGCCGCGCTGGCGCTCGCGCTCGCCGTGCCATGCCTCGCCGCCGAACCGACGGTCGACGCGCGGCTGGCCCGGATCGAGGCGGGGATCGGCGCGGCGACCGCCGAAAGGCGCTGGGGCGATGCGATCGCACTCGGCCGCGAGGCGCTGGCGATCGAGGAGGCGACGAAGGGTGCCGACCATCCCGAGGTGGGCGGCACGCTGTCGCTGATCGCGGACTGGACGGTGCGGCAGGGCAAGCCGGCCGATGCGACCCCGCTCTATCGCCGCGCGCTCGCGATCTTCACCGCGAAGCTCGGCCCCGACGACCGGCTGAGCGAACAGGCCGCGTCCAATCTCGCCGCCAATCTCCAGGCGGTGGGCCGCCATGAAGAGGCGGAGGGCCTCTACCGCGCGGCGCTCGCCCGCGCGCAGGCGAAGGCGGGCGAGGAGAGCCGCGCGACCGCGCTCGCCTATAACAACCTCGCTTATGCGCTGGGCCGGCAGGGTCGCTTCAGCGAGGCGCGCGACCTCTATGCCAAGGCGCTCGGCATCGCACTGCGCTGGGAGCCCGAGGATCTCGACCTCGCGCTCATCGAAGGCAATGTCGCGTCCAATCTCGACGCGCTCGGCCGTCCGATCGAGGCCGAACCGCTCTATCGCCAGTCGCTCGCCGTCCGCATCGCCGAGCTGGGCTCCGACAACCCCGCGGTCGCCACCAGCTATAATAATCTCGGCTTCAACCTCGACGGCCAGGGCCGCCATGTCGATGCGGCGCCGGCCTATCGGCGCGCGCTGCGCATCCGCACCGCGATCGATCCCGAGGGTCTCGCCGCCGCGACGAGCTACAACAATGTCGCGCACAATCTGAACCGGCAGGGCGACTATGCCGGCGCGGCGCCGCTCTACGCCAGGGCGCTCGCCATCTGGCAGCGCACCTATGGCAGCGATCATCCGATGACGGCGATCGGGCTGTCCAATGTCGCGGTCAATCTCGAACGGCAGGGCAAGGCCGCCGAGGCGCAGCCGCTGTTCGAACGGGCGCTGGCGATCCGGCTGGCAACGTTGCGCGCCGGCCATCCCGACATCGCCACCGCGCGGTTGCGGCTCGGCCATGTGCTCGTGTCGCAGCGGCGGTTCGACACCGCCCTGCCCGATTATGAGCAAGGCGTAGCGGCGCGGCGCGCGGCGTTCGGCGCCGATCATCCAGCGCTGGCCGAGGCGTTGACCGACCTCGCCGATCTCTACCTGGCGCTCGGCCGTCCCGCCGACGCGGTGAAGGCGGCGCGCGAGGCGGCCGAGATCGTCCGCCGTCGCCGCGCGGGCCGGATCGGGGAGGCCCGCGAGAGCGACGGCGCACAGCAGGCCGTGGCCCGCGCCGAGGCCGCCGACGCCAGCCGCTTCGATCCGCTCGCCGGCGCCTTCGCCACCCTGATCCGGGCGGACTGGGCCGAAGCCGCCCGGTCGCCGCGCCAGGCGGCGGCGCTCAGGGCCGAAGCGTTCCTCGCCGCGCAGGACCTATCGGTGTCGGCCGCCGCGCGCAGCATGGCGCGGACCGCCGCCCGCACCGCCGCCGGCGAAGGGCCGCTCGGCGCGCTCGTCCGGCAGCAGCAGGGCCTATCCGACCACGCCGCCGAGCTCGATGCCCAGCTGCTTCGCCAGCTGATCGCCGGGGACAGCCAAAAGATCGCGCGGACCCGCGACCTGAGCGCCGCCAATGCGCGCGACCTGGCCGAGGCCGATCGCGCGCTGGCCCGCGCCTTTCCGGCCTATGCCCGGCTGATCGGCGCGCAGAGCCTGGCGATCGACGCGGCGCGCGCCCGCCTCGGCAAGGATGGCGGCCTGTTGCTGATCGTCGTGGCGGGCGACGATCTCTACAGCTTCGCGATCGGGCCGAAGCAGGTGCGATGGTCGCGCCGCGAAGCCGCTGCCGCTCCGGTCGCGGCGGCCGTCCGTCGGCTGCGCTGCCAGGTCGACCCCAAGGGATGCGGCGATGCGACGCCCGGCTGGCCGCCCTTCGACCGGGCGGCTGCCTTCGGCCTCTATCGCGACCTGGTCGCGCCGGTCGAGCCGGCGCTGGCGGGGAGTCGCAGCCTGTTCGTGGTGACCGGCGGGGCGCTCGCCGAGCTGCCGCTCGGCCTGTTGCCGACCGCGCCGCCGGCCGCCGGCGACAGCGACGCCGAGCCGGCGGTTCTCCAGAACACGCCCTGGCTGGCCGATCGCTACGCGGTCACGGTGCTGCCGGCGGTGTCGGTGCTGCGCGCGGGCGAACCGGCGGCCCCGGGGGCGGCCGGCGGCAGGGTCCAATTCGTCGGCTATGGCGCGCCCAGCTTCCTCGGGCCGGCCGGCGGCGGGCGGAACATCGACGATTTCCTGCGCATCCCGCAGCCCGTCGACCGGGCTGGACAGGCCCTGGCCGACCCTTCCGCCCTGCGCGAACTGAGCCCGCTGCCGGGGACCGAGATCGAACTCAAGGCGATGGCCGCGACCCTGAGCGCGACTCCCGAACTGCTCCATCTCGGCAGCGCCGCGACCGAAGGGGCGGTGCGTCGCGACACGGCGGTCGGCGGCGCGCGGGTCATCGCCTTCGCCACCCATGGCATCTTGCCGGGCGAGATCGGCGGCCTGCGCGAGCCGGGCCTCGCCTTCACCCCGCCCGAGAAGAGTTCGTCCGAGGATGACGGGCTGCTCGCGGCCTCCGAGGTGGCGGGCATGCACCTGTCGGCCGACTGGGTGATCCTGTCCGCCTGCAACACCGCGACCGCCGACGGCACCCCCGGCGCCGACAGCCTGTCGAGCCTCGGCCGCGCTTTCCTCTATGCAGGGGCGGGATCGCTGCTCGCCAGCCGCTGGCGGGTCGCCGACGATGCGACGGCGGCGCTGACCGTCGAGACGCTCGCCGCGCGCAAGGCGGGGCTCAGCCGGGCAGCGGCGCTGCAACGGGCGATGCGCACGGTGCGGCTCGGCCGCCGCGCCGACGGATCGGCGTTGCCTGGCTGGTCGCCCGCCTGGGCACATCCGGCCGCCTGGGCGCCGTTCACCGTCATCGGATCCGACGACGGCTGACCGTCGCGCCGCCGTTTCAGGTCAATCGTGCGGGCGCAGGCCGGTGTTGAGCTTCTCGACGACTTCGGCCAGCGGCTCGGTGACGGTCACGCTGCGGCCCTCGCCGAAGCGGATCCGGGTGCCATCGTTGACCTGCGAGATGAAGGTAACCTGATTGGCGTTGATCGCGGTTTCGACCCGATCGGTGCCGACGAACATGACGAGCATGTCTTTCTCTCCTTCATTCTTTGGACGGAGAGGATAGCCTACGGCGCGACCGCTACAAGCTCAGAAAAGCTTCGTCCTGCAGCCGCGTGCCTGGTGGACGCCGCGCAGGAAGCCGCGCCGCGCATAGCCGGCCGCCACCGCGCGCTCGAGCCGCCGTTGCGCCGGGGCCGCGCCGGTCACCTCGCGGACCAGCCCGCGGAAGGGGATGATCGAGTTGACGATCGTCTTGCCGCCCGCTTCCGCCAGCTTGCCGGCCTTGTTTTCCTTCTTGACCTCGCCGGGCTTGAAATCGGGCCCCATCACGTCGGTGAGGTCGTGGAACGCCCTGGAAAGGTCACGGCAGGTGCGGATTCCCTTGAGCGCATAAGGCGCATCCCAGGCCTGCTGCAGCGCGGGCGGTATGCCGGTCTTCGCGACGCCGACGTCCCGCGCCGGCTGGCTGGCGATTCGCCCGGCGCTCTTGCCCATCGACTGGATCCGCCCCTCCTGATCGGGCGACTGGCCGTTGGCGGGCTGGCTGGCGTTGCCGGCGGCAAGGAGCGGGCCGGACAGCAGGGCCAGCAGCGCGAAAGAGAGAGCTGGTTTCATCATTGGCTTTTTCCTAGCGGCGGCAATCACGGAAAGAATATAACGATGTTTCGGTCAAGGGAGCCCGGGGAATGGCCATGCGACGCATTTGTTCCATCGTCGGTCTTGCACTGCTCGTCGCGGGCGCCGCGCAGGCGGAGACCAGCTATGTGCGGGCCGGGCGGCTGATCGACAGCGAGAAGGGCGTGGTGCTGACCGATCGGCTGATCCGGATCGACGACGGCCGGGTCACCGCCGTCACCCCCTATGCGCCGCCGCCGGCCGGTGCGGCGCTGGTCGACTGGTCGGGCTATACGGTGCTGCCCGGGCTGATCGACATGCACACCCACCTCGCCGACTGGGGGCAGACGAGCAACGTCGCCGAGCCGCTGCTGCACAGCCAGCAGGAGATCGCCTATGTCGGTGCCCGCCATGCCCGCGAGACGCTGCTTGCGGGCTTCACCACCGTCCATGATGTCGGCTGTTTCCGCGCCTTCAGCGACGTGGCGCTGCGCGACGCGATAGTCCGGGGCGATGTCGAGGGGCCGCGGATGAGCGTGGTCGGCGCCTATATCACCGTGCCGGGCGGCGGCGGCGAGGTCACGGGCTTCGCGCCCGACGTGCAGGTGCCTGCGGACATGCGGGTCGGCGTCGTCACCGATGCGAAGGACGTGCGGCTGAAGGTCAGCCAGCTGTTCCAGCGCGGGGTCGACTCGATCAAGCTGATCGCGACCGGCGCGGTGCTCGCCGAAGGGACCGAGCCCGGCGTGCAGGAACTGAGCGAGGAGGAGATGCGCGCCGCGGTCGAGACGGCGAAGGCCAATGGCGGCTGGGTCACGGCCCATGCGCATGGTGCGGCGGGGATCAAGGCGGCGATCCGGGCGGGCGTGCGCTCGATCGAGCATGCCTCGCTGATCGACGACGAGGGGATCGCGATGGCGAAGGCCAGGGGCGTGTTCCTCGACATGGATATTTATAACGGTGACTATATTGAAGAGATCGGCACCAAGGAGGGCTGGCCGGCCGGCTATCTTCGCAAGAACCGGGAGACGACCGACGCGCAGCGCGAGGGGTTCCGCAAGGCGGTGAAGGCCGGGGCGAGGATCAGCTTCGGTACCGACGCGGGCGTCTATCCGCACGGCCTCAACGGCCGCCAGTTCAAATATATGGTCCGCTACGGGATGACGCCGATGCAGGCGATCCAGGCCGCGACCGTGACCGCGGCGGACCTGCTCGGCTGGTCGAAGGACGTCGGCGCGATCGCGCCGGGCCATTATGCCGACATGATCGCGGTGAAGGCCGATCCGATCGCCGACATCGCCGCGCTGGAGCATGTCGACCATGTGATGAAGGGCGGGGCGCTGGTGCGATAACGCGGTTGCGCCGCGCTTAACCAGCCCGGGCAAGCCTTCCTTAGTCCACTCGGGACCAGGCTGCGCATGGCGTGGAGAGTCCCATGGATCTGTTGAACATTGCGCGAAGCGGCCTGCGGGCGGGCGAGACGGTGGCGGCCGCCGCCGCGTCGAGCATCGCCGGCCGCCATGGCGTCGCGACCGTGCCCGCCGTCATGCCCGCGGGCGCGATCCCGGCGACGGGCACCTATTCCCGTCGGCCGGTCCGCACCGCCGCGAAGGCGAAGCCGCATGGCGGCGCCGCCCCAGCCGAGGAACAGCAGGGCGAGGCCGATCCCGCCGAGGCGGCGGCCGCTCCGGTCGCGGCGCAGGATCTCTACACCGCCAGCGCCGCGATATTGCGGACCGAGCGGAGGATGCGGGGCAGCCTCGACCTGCTCGCCTGATCGGGCAGGCGGCCGGGCTGTAGCCGTCAGGAAGCGGTTTCCCGCTCGCGGACCAGGTCCAGCGCTACGTCGACGATCATGTCCTCCTGCCCGCCGACCATCTTGCGGCGGCCGAGCTCGACCAGGATCGTGCGGGTGTCGAGGCCATAATCGGCGGCCGCCTTCTCGGCGTGGCGCAGGAAGCTCGAATAGACCCCGGCATAGCCGAGCACGAGCGTCTCGCGATCGACGCGCACCGGGCGGTCCTGCAGCGGGCGGACGAG
>NZ_LMID01000001.1 GCF_001428605.1 Sphingomonas sp. Root720 | reverse complement strand
CAAAGTCGCTGGTTCGGGCAGCGGAAACCCTTGGTTCGATGCGCTTTCCAAGCCGGCGTTGATGCCGCCCGGCTGGGCGTTCGGCGCGGCGTGGTCCAYTCTCTATGTGCTGATGGGGCTGGCTCTGGCGCTCGTGCTGAATGCTCGAGGTGCCAAAGGGCGCGGCGTCGCAATCACGCTATTCCTTATCCAATTKGGGTTGAACCTTGCTTGGTCGCCCGTCTTCTTCGCCATGCATAAGATCATGCTGGCATTCGGTCTGATCGTGGCCATCCTGTTTTGGGCCGGCGCGACGACGGTGGCTTTCTGGAGGATCCGGCCGGTCGCAGGGATGCTGATGCTGCCCTATCTGATATGGTTGCTGTTTGCGGGTGTGTTGAACTGGCAGATCCATCAACTAAATCCCTATGGGGTGACGATGATGCAGTCGGTCGGCGACACGCAGATCGTCATCCAGTGACGCGCCTCCTCTCGGTGAAATCGGACGACTCCCATGCAATCTGAAAACCGCCTTTTCGACGATTTTGTGAAGCTGATGAACGGCGCGGCGGGAACGTTGGCGGGCGCCGGGCGAGAGGCCCAGTCTGCGCTCAAGGAACGATCCAAGGAATGGATCGCGGGCATGGATTTCGTGAGCCGCGAAGAGTTCGAAGCAGTCAAGGCGATGGCTACCGCCGCGCGCGATGAAGTCGAACTGCTGAAGGCGCGGTTGGATGCGATCACGCGGACTGACGGCGAGAGGCCATGAAGCTGATCATCTCGGGAAGCAAGGTGGGGTTCCAGACTTCATAATCTGCGAACTGCCTGCGGCTTTCACCGATTTCGATTTGTCCAGACTTTCCGAACCTGCCCGTTGGCAGCAAATAGAGGTGTGCACGGTGCTGTCCACGCATCAGGGCGGCGAGAATGAAATCGACTTTGTCCGACCGCGATCGTCGTACACGCCAGTGACCCCGACGGCCCGTCGAATGAAAGCTGCATATTCGCGGGGCAATAACGATCTCGCGGTCGACAGTGAGAAACTGGCCTGTCGGGGTTGCGGTGACGACGTGCCCGGCGGGCGCGAGCCATTTCGCGATATCCTTGGAAAGCGCCAGCTGTTCCGCCGATTGCCCGACATCGCGGTCACGTTTTGAGGGATCGTAGCGGATGCGGGCATAGGCCCTGATCAAGCTGCCAAACCGATTGTTGTAGGTTTTTGCCGCGGGAGGCGCCGCACCGCGGACCAACCTGGTGGTCAGAAACCCGTGCTTCGCCAACAGCCGCTTCAGATGCCCAAGAAGCTCGCGGTCGGTATAGTCTGCACGGCCCGCGCGCTTCTTGGATTGCGCAGCACGAAAAATCTCGTGCGTTACGAGCGGCTGAAAACCGTTGTCTCGGCGGACCCAATCGCGCTCGGCATTATAGACATATGCTGCGCCCAATTTGGACGACCGTTTGTTGTAGACATAGGTCCCGAGATAACGTTCAGCCTTGATGATCTGACGGATTTGCTGGCTGGACCATCTCGTCCCCTTGGCTGATGGGACATCGTTCTCATTCAAGATTCGGGCGATCTCAGCGTTCGACTGTCCCTCACCCGCGAGCCGGAATATGCGTCGAACGATAGCCACCTCCTCCGGATCCCCCGGGACGAGCACCACGCGATCGGTGGAAATGCTCTTGCGATCACCAGGCATCAGGAGCTGCTTCGGGTTGCCGTCCCGGTCGACCAGCAGGCGATGAAGACCGTAGCCGGCGCCTCCGCCCATTTTATAGCCCAGTGAGACCAACCGAGACTGGCCCGTCCAGACCTTTTCCGACAGTTCTCTGCTGTACTCACCGGCCATCAGGCGACGCAGGTTCTTCATGATGGCGGTGGAAGGGCTCCCATCGTTCGCGAAGGGCTCGGCGCAATAGTGAATCTGCACGCCCGCGCGGCGGCAGAGGAACTCGTAATAGGCGCTCTCGTCGGTATCCTGGAACCGACCCCACCGACTGATGTCATAGACAAGGATCGCATCGAAGGTGCGATCCGCGGCGAGGGCATCATGGAGCAGGGCCTGCAAAGCGTCGCGACCGTTGATCCTCAGGCCACTGCGCCCTTCGTCACTATAGGTGCGAACAACGTCAAAGCTGTTGGCGAGCGCATACGCACGAATGGCCGCTATCTGGTTCGTGGTCGAATAGACCTGCTTGTCAGTAGACATCCGCACATATTGGGCGGCTTTGAGGGGCGTTTGAGTTGCCATCTTACTCTCCATCGCTGAAGGATGGCGGGCAGGATCAGGCAGCTAGACCCAGCGCTTCCACCTTCGCGATGATCATAGTCTTGGCGATGGCCGCCAAGGTCTCGATGGACCAACTGCCAACCTTGCCGGCTGCACGCTTTACCGATCTCCAGATCGCGGGGTCGCGTATGGCATCGAGAAAATCATATCCTTCCCAGCTCAGCCGGATGCATACCCAAGGCTGCCGACCCGTTCGATCAGGAAAGTAGGTCACGAGAAAGCCTTTCTCTACGAGAAGGCGGGCATGGAAATGCACGGCTTCGTCGGTGTAGCCGGCGATGTCGGGCAGTCTTAGAACTTCGCAGCGATCGTCCGCTTCAACAGCTAAAAGTATCGCGCGGATAAGGTCTGAGTCGCGTCGCATGATGTTTTTGTTCCATATTTGTTCCTACATTTAAAGGGGGGATGCATGGCGCTGGGTGACGGCCGGCACTACAGTGCCGTAGGCGGGGGGCTTGGCCGGGCGGAGGCGGGATGATCGAAGATAAGGAGGTCTGGGCCTGCGCTCATCAATTGATGCGGCAATACGGCGACGCGGCGTCGTTCCATGCAGCTCAGCGGGCAGACGAACTACTTGCCGATAACGATCTGGAGGGCGTCAAAACCTGGGTGCGAATAGCTAACCGAATCGAGCAATTAGAGAAGCTTGGGCCCGATGGCCGCATCCATTGATGCCGCAATGACATCCCATTCGCGTCGGCGGATCATTCTCCCGGTTGACGTGCAGCAGATCAACATTAGGGAGGCGCGATGCCGAAAACGATCGCTTTGCCGAGCACCTTTACGATCTCTGCTCTTCCGCGTTTTACGCGTGAAATCGTAGGTCCAAATCTCGTTCCCAGCGCGGCGGCAATTGATCTCAACTTTTCGGCTATGAACTTCATCGATGGGACGGGATACACGGTGCTGAGCAACACCGTTGAATGGCTTCTCCACCACGACGTCCTTCTTCGTTTCACCAATTTCAATAACTTGGCGAGGCCGGCTATTGGCTACCTCGATGATTGTGGGTTTTTCTTCAAATATGCAGGGGAGGCGCTCCGAAGCGAGGCGTCTTGCCGATCGAGCACGATGCCCTGTGTCGCCGTCCAGCATGCTCATTCGTTTTCGTGGCTGGAGCGGGATTTCTCGCCTTGGCTCGGAGGAGAGTTAAGGAAGTCGCATGGCGAGCTTGGAAGCATCCGCACGTGCGTCAAAGAACTGTTTCATAACATCAACGATCATTCCGCGCAGAGCACCGGGTTTGTGCACGCGCAACACTACCCAACCAAGCGCGAGATCCGCATAACCGTGTCTGACTTCGGTCGGGGTATCCCTACAACCATCCGCGAGAAGTTTGGCGACATGGCGGATCATGCCGCAATTTTGCACGCTTCCCATGAGGGAGTGACGGCAAAAACCAAACCCAACAACATGGGGGCCGGCCTGAATTACCTGATCGATACGGTATCGGCGAACCGAGGTTTGGTCAGCATATACTCCCTATCTGGAAGTCTTCATACTTTTTGTGGTAAGGGCGGTGAGCCAGTGCGCCGAGCGCACGCTGGGAACGGGAACTATCCTGGCACGTTGGTTGACATTGCCCTGGATACACGCCTGTTCGTAGGCGATGAAGAAGAGAGAGTTGAAATCGAATGGTAGTTAGGGCCCTTGACCATGTGCGTCAGTGCTATAGCTCCGCTGACGGCGCGGTAATCAATCATGTTCTGCGGGATGCATTCGCGCAGGATTCCAAAGTCACGCTCTCTTTCGACGGTGTCGTCGACATCCCGTCGTCGTTTGTGAATGCTGCTCTGGTGCCGTTGCTGGATGAGGTTTCTTTCGATTGGCTCAAAAGCCATCTCGCCGTAGTCGACGCTAATCGGCAGATCGCGGACATGGTTCGTCGTTGTCTGGGTAACGCTAGCAGAACGAACGCAGCCTAGTTCGACTGGCTATTCCCTAACGGCGCGCGAAGGAGGAAGGCTGCTCTGCCGGCGCAGTTAGGCGGGCCCCGTTGGTCGGCCAGTATAACCTGTGGGGGCATCCATGGGGGCATTCGGAGGCACCTTATCTCGATCAAGCTATATAAACTGAGATATTTCTGCCGCTCTCGGTAGCTGCCGGGCCCACCAGCGCCATCCGGCACTCGCTTTGCAGTAGCTTCAGTCGTTCGGCAGCTTCAGTCGTCCGGCAGCTTCAGTCGTCCGGCAGCTTCAGTCGTCCGGCCAGACCGGGTCGACGAAATAGCCTTCATCCTCGGACGGTGGACTGGTTTCCTGCGCGCTCCGTTCGGGCAGGACGGGCTCGCTGCCGTCCAGCGACACGCGTATGATCGCGCCGTGGCGGGTCGCCTCCTGGAAGATCGCCCGGACATCCTCGCCACGGCGAATATGCCCGCCGATATAAGGCGCACGCTCGGCGGCGACATAGCCCAGCTGGATCCCGCGCGCCGAGAAGATCATGATGGCGTTGGGATCGGCGGGGTTGTCGGGCTCGGGAACGAGGTCGACCGGCTCGCCCGGCAGCGACGCCGCGATCTCGAAGCGGCGCGGGATCCTGCCGCGTGTCTTCGGCTTGCGATTGGCGTGGTCGACGCCCTTGACCAGCAGGGAGAGCTGCCGGGGCATCGGTCAGTTGCGTCGCCCGGACCGCGAGCGGCGGCCCGAGCCGCCGCCGAACCAGCGCAGCACGATGAAGATCACCGTCGGCCAGAACACCGTGTTGACCACGTCGCTCGTCGTGTCGGGCATCCAGCGGCCATGATGGAGCCGGTCGAAGATCTCATTGATGAGCTCGCCGGCATAGACGCAGGCCAGCGGGATCGGCGAGGTCAGCGCCCGGCGGGTGACGAGCTTCGCGATGACGAGGATCAGCAGACCGGCGTGGACGTGGAGCAGGCGGTCCTCGAAACCGGTTTGCGCCGCGGTCCATTCCACGAAGCGGATATAGGTCTCTACGACCCAGTGGATTTTTTCTTTCAGCACCTTGCCCTGCTGACGGGCTTATGGCCGCACGTCAACAAGGGCGACCGCGGCCCGCCTGTGCCGGGCGCGTTCAGGCCGGAGATCGTTCGCGCGCCTCGCGAGGTAGCCGCGGCGTCGTTCGTCGATCCTGTCTGCCGGACAGCCCTGCCGGAGCGTTAAAGCGGGCGGAACCATTACGGGTCAGAAACTTTTTACGGCTGGAAGCGCCTAGAGCCGTGTCGGCCAGGAGCTGCCGGCTTGGAGACCGCTTTGACAGACCATCCTCCCGACGATGCCCCGCCGAGACCGGTCGACGTCGTCGCGCTTCACGAGCATGGTCCGCCGCCCGCCGATTTTCGCGCGTCGTTCCTCGCGGGGATGGAGCGGCGTCAGAAGAGCCTGATCGGTTCGATGCTGCTCGATCGTCGGTCGCCGGCCTTCCGTCGTCTCTGCGCCCTGCCCGAATATTATCTCCACCGCGCCGAGCTGGAGATCGTGCGCGACCGGGCGGTGACGATCGCCCGCATGGTCGGCCCCGCGGCGCAGCTCGTCGATTTCGGACAGGGCTTCGCCCCGCAGGCGTCGCTGCTGCTGGCGACCCTCGACCGGCCCTGGGGGTATGTCGCACTCGACCGCGATCGCGACAGGCTGCTCGACGACGCGCGCCGGGTGCAGCGTCGCTATCCGCACCTGTGGGTCGAAGCGGTTCTGGCCGATTTGCGGATCGCCTTCGATCTGCCTCCCAATGCCGGCGGTGGGCGGCGGCTGGGCTATCTGCCCGGCAATGCGATCGGCACGTTCAATCCGCCAGAGGCGCTCGCGATGCTGTCGCTCTGGGCGCGGGAGCTTCGCGAGCGCGGTCTGCTCCTGATCGGGGTCGATCTGCGCAAGAGCGTACTGATCCTCGAGGCGGCCTATGACGACGCGCAGGGCCTGAACCGCGCTTTGATCTTCGACGTGCTGCGGCGTGCGAACCGCGAACTCGGCGCCGATTTCGACGAGCGGCTGTTCGAGCATCGCGTCCGCTTCGACATGGCCGGCGGGCGGGTGACCGGGGACCTCGTCAGTCTCGGCGTCCAGGAGGTCCGGATCGGCGACCGGCGAATCCGTTTCGAGCGGGACGAGGCGATCCACGTCGAGGAAAGCTGGAAATATTCGGTCGAGGATTTCCAGGCGCTCGCCCGCGGGGCGGGGTTCCGGCCGCTCGATGTCTGGTTCGATGCGAAGCGATTCTTCAGTCTCCACCTGCTCGAAGCCGGGACCTGAGCCAGGCGTTCTTCAGGGTCTGGCCAGCCGGGCCGCGGCTCGGTACATCGGCGATCATGCCTGGTCCCAGCTTCGATCTCGAAACCGCCCATCCGATGCCGCTTGCCGGAGTCGACGAAGCGGGCAGGGGCCCGCTGGCGGGGCCGGTCGTCGCGGCGGCGGTGATCCTCGACCGCGGGCGCGTGCCGCGGGGGATCGACGATTCGAAGAAGCTCTGTGCCGAGGCGCGCGCCGACCTCTGCCTGAAGATCCGTGACGTGGCGGTTCATGTCGGCGTCGGTGTCGCGACGGTCGAGGAGATCGACGAGATCAACATATTGTGGGCCTCGATGCTGGCGATGGAGCGTGCGGTGGCGGCGCTCGGCATCGAGCCCGCCATGGTGCTGGTCGACGGCAATCGCTGCCCGCGCTGGACCCGGCCATCGCAATGGGTGATCGGCGGCGACGCGCTCTGCCTGTCGATCGCGGCGGCCTCGATCGTCGCCAAGGAGGAACGCGACCGGATGATGGCCGAATATGACGCGCATCATCCGGGCTATGGCTGGAGCCAGAACAAGGGCTATGGCACCCCCGCCCATCTCGCAGCACTTGCCCGGCTGGGCCCGTCGCCGCTCCATCGGCGCAGCTTCGCGCCGATCGCCCAATATTCGCTGTTCGCGGTGCAATCCTCCTCGGCGGCCTGAGCCTCAGCTGCCGCCGACATAGTCGAGGCAGCCGCGCCGGAAGGCCCAGCTGTCCCCTGGGCATTCCCCCGGCAGACGGACCGCGGCGAGCGCGGCCCAGCGATAGCCCAGGTCGCGCTCGCTGCACTGGTCGCAGCGCGTGGCGGTCATCGCATCGCCGGCGCCATCGGCGGCGTCGGCCGCCTCGAACGGTTCCCCGGCTTCGGCCGGCGCGAACAGCGAGGGCGGGTCGATCGGGCCGTAGTGGTTGAGTCGAAGCCCGTGGACGGCGGAGCCTCCGGCGGTGACGCCGCCCACGACCGCGGCCAGCGCACAGAGCAGCGAGGGGGATATCCGGCGGGGCGACGGCAATCTCATGATTGCGGAAACGGTGAAAAAAGCCGCTCGTTCCGATTTTTTTTCGGGAAGGCAAAAGGGTGAGTCCTTCGTGCCACACCACAAGGGATTGAGTCCCCGCCCCTGGTTCAGACTCAATATGAAGTAGCGGACTCCTTTCGTTCGCACGCTGCGTCGAAATCTCAGATTCGACAGCCAAAACATTGATCTTGACCGAAGAGTCCCGATGACTCACCCTTGGAGCAATTCGAAGGGGGATGGTTTTTCATGGGTGTTCTCGAAAAAATTCCGGCGACCCGCCGGGCACGGCGGGCGACTGCGGAGGCTGTGCAGCCGGTGCGGCTGCCGCTGAACGAGATACTCCGCGGCGACTGCATCGAGACGATGCGCGCGTTGCCCGACCGCTGCGTCGACATGATCTTCGCCGATCCGCCCTATAATCTCCAGCTCGGCGGCGACCTGCACCGCCCCGACGGCAGCCAGGTCGACGCTGTCGACGACGACTGGGACAAGTTCGACACCTTCGCCGCCTATGACCGCTTCACCCGCGACTGGCTGCGCGAGGCGCACCGCATCCTGAAGGACGACGGCACGATCTGGGTGATCGGCAGCTATCACAACATCTTCCGCGTCGGCACCGCGCTGCAGGACCAGGGCTTCTGGATCCTCAACGACATCGTCTGGCGCAAGGCGAACCCGATGCCCAATTTCAAGGGCACCCGCTTCACCAACGCGCATGAGACGCTGATCTGGTGCTCGAAGGCGGAAAAAGCGAAATATACCTTCAACTACCGCACGATGAAGGCGCTCAACGACGACATCCAGATGCGGTCGGACTGGACCCTGCCGATCTGTTCGGGGGGCGAACGGCTCAAGGACGACGACGGCCACAAGGCGCACCCGACCCAGAAGCCCGAGAGCCTGCTCTACCGGGTGATGCTGGCCTGCACCGAGCCGGGCGACCTCGTCCTCGATCCCTTCTTCGGCACCGGTACCACCGGCGCCGTCGCCCGCCGCCTGGGCCGCCGCTGGATCGGCATCGAGCGCGAGGGCAAATATATCAAGGTCGCCACCCAGCGCATCGCCGCCAGCCTGCCACTCGACGAGAGCGCGATGATGTCGATCCCGGAAAGGAAGGCCACGCCGCGCGTCGCCTTCGGCCTGCTCGTCGAGAGCGGCCTGATCCCGGCGGGTTCTACCCTGACCGACAGCAAGCGTCGCTGGAAGGCAATGGTCCGCGCCGACGGCGTGCTGGCGGGCCCCGATGGCGCAACCGGTTCGATCCACGGCCTCGGCGCCCAGCTCCAGAACGCGCCGTCGTGCAACGGCTGGAGCTTCTGGCATGTTGAGACCGCTACGGGCATCGAACCGATCGACGCCCTGCGCCAGCGCCACCTGGCCGAACTCGGGGCCTGAGCCCGACCGGTTCAAAATGAACCGGATCGGCACTGGATTTGACCGCCGTTTTCCCTGATGTCCGGATAGGTGGTGCAATGTCGCAAGTCGGCATTCGCCGCGAGAGGCAAAAGGAGCGAATGCGCGTGCGCGGATGTGTCGCGGCCTGGCTGGGTCTGTTGCTTGCGGGGCCGGGGGAGGCGGCGTGGCACGAGGTCACGACGCCGCACTTCGTCATCTATTCGGAAGGTTCGACCGATCGGACCAGGCGCTTCGCCGTCGATCTGGAAAATTTCGACGAAGCTGCACAAACGGCGTTGGACCTCGACGATCGGAAGGGCGACAATCCCAATCCGCTGACGGTGTTCGTCGTCGACAATGTCAATGCGGTGAAGAAGCTCTGCGAGGGCGGTCAGGCGCCTGATCGCGCCAAGGCCGCCTGCCGCTATATCGGCGGCTTCTACCAGGGGCGCGTGTCGGGCTCGGTGGCCTTTGTGCCGCGTAACGCCGGGAGTGGTCCGCTCGAGCTCGACGCCCGCACGGTATTCTTCCACGAATATGTCCATCACCTGATGCTGGCGCACTCCCATGCCGCCTATCCCGCCTGGTATGTCGAGGGTTTCGCCGAGCTCATCTCCAACGTGGAACTGCGGAGCAACGAGATCATCATCGGCTATCCGGCCCGGAGCCGATCGATGTCGCTTTATGGCGACGACAAGATGCCGGTCTGGGAGCTGATGGCCGCCAATCCTTCGGCGCTGAGCCCGGACCGTCGCTCGACATTCTACGCCCGAGCCTGGCTGCTGACTCATTTCCTGACCTTTTCGGAGGAGCGGAAATCGCAGCTCACCCAATATCTCCAGGCCATTAATCAGGGAAAATCCTCCGACGCGGCGGCGCGGGGGGCGTTCGGCGATCTCCAGCAACTTGATCGCGAGGTCCAGGCCTATCTCATCCGCAATCGGTTCGCCTATCTGCCCGTCGCCGTGACGCAGCCGGCACCAGAGACGATCAAGTTGCGGCAATTGACGCCGGGCGAAGCGGCGATGATGCCGGTACGGCTGCAATCGCAACGCATGGTCGACAGCCGAACAGCGCCACTCGTCGCGGCTGATGCGCGCCGCATCGCGGCGGCCTGGCCCAATGATCCCGAGGTCCAGCTGATCCTGGCTGAGGCGGAACTGGATGCGGGCGATGCCATGGCTGCGGAAGCCGCTGCGGACAGGGCGCTGGCGGCCGATCCGGCGATGCGGGGCGCGATGATCTTCAAGGCGCAGGCACTGATGAAGCGAGCCCAGGACGAGAACCGCTTCGACGACGTGACCTGGCGAACCGCGCGAAGCTGGCTGCTGAAGGCGAACAAGCTGGAGCCCGACGCGGCCTGGCCGCTGATGCTGTTCTACAGCAGCTTTCTGCAACAGGGCGAGAAGCCGACCCGCAACGCGGTTTCCGCGCTGGAGAGAAGCGCCGAGCTGACCCCGCAGGATGGCCAGGTCAGGATGATGCTGGTCAGCCAGTATCTTCGTGACAGGCAGCTCAAAGCCGCACGCTCATGGCTGGTACCGCTGGCCTTCGATCCGCATGCGTCGGCGGGAAACCCTGCACGCCGGCTGCTGGAGCGGCTCGATCGTGACGGCCTCGCCGTGGTCGAGGGGCCAGGGGCAGGCCTGATCGACGAACCGGTACTGGAACTGCCGCCGGAAGATCAGTAGCCCAGGTGTATGACGGCTTTCTCGCGCTACGCCCGGCTCTATTTCCAGCCGACCGCCTTCGTCGCCTCGCCCTTCGGACATGATGGCGCCGTCGTGCGGCTGGCGGGAGGACTGGTGTGGTTTTCCGCTTATGAGGTGATCGCGGTCGATGCCGGGGCGCGGGTCGGATCGCGGCTGGTGCCGGTCGCGGCGATCGACGATTTCATTGCGACCCTGTCCGACGAGCAGGCGGAGATCGCGCGGACGACGATCGCGCGGATCACGGCACCGCGGTGCCCCTTCGCGCTGGGAGAGCGCGTGCTGCGGCTCGATCAGCCGCAGATCATGTCGATCCTCAACATGACGCCCGACAGCTTCTCCGACGGCGGCCAGTATCTGGACGACCCAGCCGCTGCCACGGCGAGCGGCTTCGCGGCGATGGATGCGGGGGCGACGATCGTCGACGTCGGCGGAGAATCGACCCGGCCCGGTGCCAAGCCCGTGTGGGAAGGCGACGAGATCGCTCGGATAGAACCGATCGTGCGCCGGCTGGCGGCGGGCGGGGCGATCGTCTCGATCGATACGCGCAAAGCGGCGGTGATGGAGGCCGCGCTGGCGGCGGGCGCGGCGATCGTCAACGACGTCTCCGCGCTGACCTACGACCCGCAGGCGGCGGCGTTGCTCGCCCGGCACGCCTGTCCGGTGGTGCTGATGCATCATCAGGGCGATCCGGAGACGATGCAGCGCGAGCCGCGCTACGGCGATGCGCTGGTCGAGGTCTACGACTGGCTGGAGCAACGGATCGCCTTTGCCGAGGCCGCCGGTATCGCGCGCGACCGGATCATCGTCGATCCCGGCATCGGCTTCGGCAAGAACCTTCGGCACAATCTCCAGATCCTGAACAGTCTGGCGCTGTTCCACGGTCTCGGTTGCCCAATCCTGCTGGGCGCCAGCCGCAAGCGCATCATCGGCGCGCTGTCGAACGAGGCTGGGGTCGACGAGCGCCTCGGCGGCTCGGTCGCGCTGGCGCTGCACGGGGCGCAGCAGGGCGCGCAGATTCTGCGGGTGCACGACGTGCCCGAGACGCTCCAGGCGATCCGGGTGTGGCGCGGGTTGCGGGACGAAGCGCTGACGCCCCCTATCCACTAGTCGTCATGCCAGCGGAGGCTGGGCCTTTGCATGAGGCGTCCGGTCTCTCTGCGTCATGCCGGCGGAGGCCGGCATCTCAGGCGGCTCCTACCTCGCGCTCGTCTCCGCTCTTCGGAGGGGGCAGCTTCACTCCTCCGCCGGGATGTCGAGTTATGCAAAGGCCCGGCGAAGGCTGGGATCCATGTCTGTTCTCTCCGCGATGGCCATCTGGCTGATGAGAGACATGGACCCCAGCCTTCGCTTGGGTGACGTTGGGAGAAGAAACGGAGCCGCAGGCTCCGCAAGGCCGAACGGCCGCCCGAGCTTATGCGAGGTAGCCAAGCGAGGCGGAGGCCTCGCGCCCGGCGCCTGAGGGCGCCAACAAACTACGCGTCGATGACGTCTTCGTCGACGCTGGCCGCATTGGCCTGGATGAAGGCGAAGCGGTGTTCGGGGTTCTTGCCCATCAGCCGGTCGACGAGATCGCGGACGCTGGCGCGCTCCTCATATTCCTGGGGGAGCATGACGCGCAGCATCGTGCGGGTCTTCGGATCCATCGTCGTTTCGCGCAGCTGCTGCGGGTTCATCTCGCCCAGACCCTTGAAGCGCGCGACATCGACCTTCTTGCCCTTGAACGCCTTGGCCTCGATCTCGGCGCGGTGGGCGTCGTCCATCGCGTAGACGCTCTTGGTGCCCGCGGTCAGCCGGTAGAGCGGCGGCTGGGCGAGATAGAGATGACCCTCGCGGACGAGGTCGGGCATCTCCTGGAAGAAGAAGGTCATCAGCAGGGTCGCGATGTGCGCGCCGTCGACATCGGCGTCGGTCATGATCACGACCCGCTCGTAGCGCAGCAGATCGACATTGCAGCGCTCGCGCGTGCCGCAGCCGAGCGCCTGGATCAGGTCGGCGATCTCCTGGTTCGCGCCGATCTTCGCGCTGTTGGCCGAGGCGACGTTGAGAATCTTGCCGCGGATCGGCAGGATCGCCTGGGTCTTGCGGTCGCGCGCCTGCTTGGCCGAGCCGCCGGCGCTGTCGCCCTCGACGATGAAGATCTCGGTACCCTCGGGCGAATCATTGGCGCAGTCGGTCAGCTTGCCGGGCAGGCGCAGCTTGCGGCCCGAGGTCGCGGTCTTGCGCTTGATCTCCTTCTCGGCCTTGCGGCGCAGGCGATCGTCCATCCGGTCGAGCACGAAGGAGAGCAGCGCCTTGCCGCGCTCCATATTGTCGGCAAGGAAATGGTCGAAATGGTCGCGCACCGCATTCTCGACCATGCGCGCCGCGTCGGGCGAGGTCAGCCGGTCCTTGGTCTGGCTCTGGAACTGCGGGTCGCGGACGAACACCGACAGCATCTGCTCGGACCCGGTGACGATGTCGTCGGCGGTGACGTCCTTGGCGCGCTTGTTGCCGACCAGCTCGGCGAAAGCGCGGATGCCCTTGACCAGCGCCGCGCGCAGGCCGGCCTCATGCGTGCCGCCATCGGGGGTCGGAATGGTGTTGCAATAATAGCTGTAGGAACCCTCGGACCAGAGCGGCCAGGCGACCGCCCATTCGACCAGACCGTTATTCTCGCCGGGGAAGGTCTGCTTGCCGGTGAAGAACTGGCTCGTCGCGCATTCGCGATCGCCGATCTGCTCGCGCAAATGGTCGGCCAGCCCGCCGGGGAACTGGAAGGTCGCCTCGCTGGGCGTGTCGTCGCCGATCAGCGAGGGGTCGCATTTCCAGCGGATCTCGACGCCGGCGTAGAGATAGGCCTTCGACCGGGCGAGGCGCATCAGTCGGCCAGGACGGAAATGCGCGCTGGCGCCGAAGATCTCGGGATCGGGCTGGAAGGAGACGCTGGTACCGCGCCGGTTGGGCGCCGCGCCCATCTTCTCGAGCGGCGTGACGGCGTGCCCGCGCGCGAAGCGCTGGCGGAACAGCTCCCGGTTGCGGGCGACCTCGATCACCGTCTCGGTCGACAGCGCATTGACCACCGAGACGCCGACCCCGTGCAGGCCGCCCGAGGTCGCATAGGCCTTGCCGTCGAACTTGCCGCCCGAGTGGAGCGTGGTGAGGATGACCTCGAGCGCCGACTTGTCGGGGAATTTCGGATGCGGGTCGACCGGAATGCCGCGCCCGTTGTCGATCACGGTCAGGCGGTTGCCCGCCTGCAGCGACACCTCGATCCGGTTGGCATGGCCCGCGACCGCCTCGTCCATCGCATTGTCGAGCACTTCGGCGGCGAGGTGATGATAGGCGCGCTCGTCGGTGCCGCCGATATACATGCCGGGGCGCCGCCGGACGGGTTCGAGCCCCTCGAGCACCTCGATCTGCGAGGCGTCGTAATTGCCGGAGCTGGTGGACGGTGCGGAGGCGAAGAGATCGTCGGACATTGGGACCGACTATAGGGCCGCTCGACGGGAAAAGGGAAGCGCCTGCCTCCGTCGCGCCGTCGAAACCCGGCAAGAAGCCCCCGAAGGACCGTGGATCCGTTCGCTACCCGTGCCGACCGAAGATCAACCGCAGCTTACCCTGACCACGGTGCCGCTGGCGTCGGTCTCGATATTCAGGCGATCGCGCCGGAAATCCATCGTCACTGCCTGGCCGGGGGCGATCACGCGCACCGACCTGGCGCCGGCGGCTGTGCGGGCTTCCTCGGCGACGGCGGTGCCGTTGCGGCCGACATAGGCCTCGACGCGCGCGGCATCGCAGGCGACCGGCGGCACCACGTTCGATTCAGGCACCGCCTGGCCCGGCTCGGAAACCGTCGTCGTGCATCCGCCCAGCGCCAGCGCCGACAGTCCGATCACCCATGGCCGCATCGATCATCCCCTCGCGATTGTTCGCGGGAGATTATCTGACGCGCGGACCGCCGAAGGGCAAGGGGGGCGGCGGGCGACGGTCGCGGCGGGGCAGCTGCGCCTGATAGGCGACCGAGCAATGGCCGAGGCAATAGGGGAAGCCGGGATTGATCGGCTCGCCGCAGAAATGGAAGTCCGGCTCGCCCGGATGGCCGAGCGGCCATTTGCAGACCTTGTCGTTGAGCTCGAGCAGGCTCGTCTTGTCCGCCATGTCGGCCGAGGGCTTGGCGGGCACGAGGCGGCGCGGCGGAGCCGGCGGGATCGGCGAGCTCTGTTCGCCCGGCGTCTGGCGCTGGAAGCCGCCGGGGCCGATCGAGCGGACGATCGGCTGCGGGGTCGTCGGCGCAGCGACCGGAGCGGCGGCGGCCGCGGCCGCGGGCGGCGGCGAGACCGCGGCGGGTGCCGGGGCGGGGCGGGGCGGGGGCGGAGACCTTTCGGGGGCCGGGGCTGCCGCTGCCGGGCTGCTGCCCGATGCGGCGGCGGCGTCGCCGCCCTTCACCGGGGAGGGGCGCGCTTCGAGGCCGAGGCGATGGGCCTTGCCGATCACCGCGTTGCGGCTCACGCCGCCCAGATCGTCGGCGATCTGGCTCGCCGTCATCCCCTGTCCCCACAGGCGCTTGAGCTGGTCTATCCGTTCTTCCGTCCAGGACATGCTTTCACCTCGTCTACACCCGCGCCCGGACACTCCAGGCTCTTGCAGGCGGGGCGGGGAGCCGATAGGCGAAATGCCCATGAGCGACCAGCCCAAAAAATTCGTGATTCCCACGCCAGGCGAGCCGGTGATCCCGTTCTTCAACTGGGGGGGAATGCGCGCCCTCTATGTGAAGGAGGTGAAGCGTTTCTTCAAGGTCCAGCTGCAGACAATCTGGGCGCCGGCCTTCACGACCCTGCTGTACCTGATCATTTTCACCGTCGCGCTCGGCCGCGGCGGCCGCGAGGTGATGGGGCATCCCTTCGCCACCTTCGTCGCGCCCGGCCTGATCGTGATGGGCATGATGAACGCCGCCTTCGCTAATTCCAGCTTCTCGCTGCTGGTCGGCAAGATGCAGGGAACGATCATCGACTATCTGATGCCGCCGCTGTCGACGGGGGAGATGCTGGCCGCGCTGGTCGGCGCCTCGGTGACGCGCGCCATTCTGGTCGGCCTGGCGCTATGGGTCGCGATGCTGTTCTGGCCGGGCGTCGACGTCATGCCGCGCCATGTGTGGGCGGTGGCGTGGTTCGGCTTCATGGGATCGCTGCTGCTCACCCTCGTCGGGGTGCTGACGTCGATCTGGGCCGACAAGTTCGACCATGCCGCCGCGATCCAGAACTTCGTGGTGGGCCCGCTTTCGCTGCTGTCGGGCACCTTCTATTCGATCGAAAGCCTGCACGGGGCGTTCCAGACGATCAGCCACGGCAACCCGTTCTTCTATGTGATCTCGGGCTTTCGCTACGGTTTCCTGGGCACCTCGGATTCGCCGATCCTGATCGGCGCGCTCGGGCTGCTGGCGGTCAACCTGCTGCTCGTCTGGGCCAACTATACCGCGCTCGATCGCGGCTGGAAGATCAAGAGCTGAGATGAGATCCGTCATCCGGCGAATGCGGTTGCCTAAGGCTCGATTGGCGGCCCTCGCCGGTTGACGCGGACAAGAATAGGGCCGCCCCTGATACGCCGGGACGGCCCTGGTACTCAGGCTCGTGAGCCTTACTTGTAGCGACGGCGACCGTGCTTATCGACGTAGTACTTCCGGCCGTAGCTATCGCGATAATAGCGACGGTCCTTGTTGAGGGTGTTGAGCAGCGCGCCACCCGCGCCGCCGATCAGGGCGCCCTCGCCGACCGACAGGCCGGGGATGACCGCACCGGCGACGACGCCGCCCGCGGCACCGATGCCTGCACCACGAAGAATATGGTCGGCGCTCTGTGCAAAGGCGGGAGCGCCCGCACCGGCGACCGACAGGGCGGTGGCCGCCGCAATGATCTTGATCGTCTTCATGATAAGGTCCCTTCCTTAATTCGTGCCAGTAGAACGTAGCCGCCCGACATGGGTTCCGCCGTTCATCTGACGTTGTTTTTAGTAGGGAAGGTCAACTGAACGGCTGCTGAAAGCGCCGTTCATCTGCTGGATTTAGATCCAGCCCTCGAACACTTGGTCGCGCGGGCGATGGCCGTCAGCCCATTGGCGGATATTGGCGATTACCCGCTCGCCGGTCTCGGCACGGCCCTCGAAGGTGGCCGATCCCATATGCGGGAGCAACACGACGTTATCGAGGGCCAGCAGCCGCGGGTCGACCGCGGGCTCGTGCGCGAAGACGTCGAGGCCGGCGCCCGCGATCTCGCCGCGCTCGAGCCGGTCGATCAGCGCCTCCTCGTCGATGATCGGGCCGCGCGCGGTGTTGATCAGGTAGATATGCTCGGGCAGCAGCGCCAGCCGCCGCGCGTCGATCAGATTCTCGGTCTCGGGCGTGTGCGGACAGTGGATCGAGATGATGTCGCTTTCGACCAGCAGCCGGTCGAGATCGGGCTCGTAGCGGGCGGCGAGTTGCTGCTCGACGACGTCGGGCAGGCGGTGGCGGTTATGATAGCCGACGGTCAGGTTGAATGCGGCCGCGCGCCGCGCGACGGCCCGGCCGATCCGGCCCATGCCGATGATGCCCAGCCGCTTGCCCGAAATCCGGTGGCCCAGCATCGCCGCCGGGCTCCAGCCGGTCCAGCTGCCCGACCGCACCAGCTTCTCGCCCTCGGCGAGGCGGCGCGGGACCGACAGGATCAGCGCCATCGTCATGTCGGCGGTGTCCTCGGTCAGGACGCCGGGGGTGTTGGTGACGATCACGCCGGCGGCGCGGGCGGCCTTCAGGTCGATATGGTCGACGCCATTGCCGAAATTGGCGATCAGCCGCAGCGTGCCCCGGCCCGCCGCGATGACGTCGGCATCGACATGGTCGGTGATGGTGGGAACGAGCACGTCGCAGCGCGCGGCGGCGGCGGCGAGTGCCTGCCGGTTCAGTGCCAGGTCGCTATCGCTCAGTTCGACGTCGAACAATTCGCTCATCCGCGCCTCGACCTGGGGAGGGAGGCGCCGGGTGACGACCAGCCGGGGGCGGCGGGGGCGATCTTGCTCGGTCATGGACCGTCGCTAATCCCGCCCGCCGCCAAGCGCAAGCGGGCGCGTCTCGACTCTTGAACGGCGGTTGCCGGCCTCTACTATGGGGGGGCGGAGCCGATTGGGGAACGACGTTGAAAAAACCGGGCTGGATACCGCTGGGGATGCTGCTGATCGCGGTCGCCGGCGTGGGAGAGGGAATGGCGCAGGAGCGCAGCGTGCCCTATTGGGCGTCGATCGCGACAGGCAATGCGCTGCTGCGCACCGGACCGGAGCGCACCTATCCCGCCACCTGGCGCTATCGCCGCCGCGACCTGCCGGTGCAGGTGGTGCAGGTCTATGGCAACTGGCGGCGCATCCGCGAGCAGGATGGGACCGAGGGCTGGATGCTCGCCACCCTGCTGAGCGCGACGCGGACCGCGGTCGTCACCGGCGATGCCGCCGCGCCGATGCATGCCGATCCGAGCGCCGGTTCGAGCCTGAACTGGCGCGCCGAGCCCGGCGTGGTCGGCCGGATCAGCAAGTGCGAAAGCGACTGGTGCCTGTTCGATGTCGGCGGCAAGCGCGGCTATGTCCAGGTCGAGCATATCTACGGCGTCGACGCGGGCGAGGTGGTGGAGTGACGGCTGGGCCGAGAATCGAGACGGCACGCCTGATCCTGCGGCCGCACCGGATCAGCGACTACGAGGCTTGCTGCGCGTTGACCAGCGATCCCGAAGCGGTGCGGATGATCTACCAGAATCCGATGAGCCGTGAAGATTGCTGGCACCGCCTGCTGCGCTTCGCGGGCCATTGGTCGCTGCTCGGCTATGGCCTGCTGGTCGTCGAGGAGAAGGCGAGCGGCCGGGTGGTGGGAGAGGTCGGCCTTGCCGATTTCCACCGCGGCCTGGGCGAGGATTTCGACCCCTTTCCCGAAATGGCCTGGATGATGTCGACCGAGGTCCATGGGCGCGGCTATGCGACCGAGGGTGCCCAGGCGGCGCTGCGCTGGATGGAGGGCGCCTTCGCGCCCGAGCGGACCGTCTGCATCATCGATCCCGCCAATACGGCCTCGCTGCGGGTCGCCGAGAAGCTCGGCTTCCATCCGATCGGCAATGCGGAATATAAGGGCAAGCAGGTCCTCAAGCTGCGGCGCTTCGCCACCCCGCGCTAGCCCGGCCGACGGCGGATATCGGACCGTCGCAAAAAGTTCGCGGGGCTGTCGGATAAGCGGTCACGGACTCGTCGTACGGACGTCGGGGCGGCGCCCCGTCGATCGCCTAGCGGTCGCCCTGTGACGAAGGAGGATGCCATGTCCCGGATTACCCCCTGCCTGTGGTTCAAGGATCAGGCCGAGGAGGCCGCCCGCTTCTACTGCTCGATCCTGCCGGACTCGCGCATCGACGCTGTCCACCGCGCCACCGTCGATTCGCCCGGCCCGAAGATCGGCGACGTGCTGCTGGTCGAGTTCACCCTGGCGGGTCAGAAGTTCCAGGCGATCAACGGCGGCATGGACGCCCAATATGGCCTGGCGGTGTCGATGTCGTTCGGCGCGCGCGACCAGGCCGAACTCGACCGGGTCTGGGACGGGCTGCTCGAGGGCGGCGCGGCGCAGCAATGCGGCTGGCTGGCCGATCGCTACGGCCTGCACTGGCAGATCGTTCCCGAGAATATGGGGGCGATCATGGCCGATCCGGCGAAGGCCAGGGCGGCGATGACCGAAGTGTTTAAGATGGTGAAGATCGATATCGCGACGATCGAGAAAGCCGTCGCCGACGCCTGAGCGGGAGAAACGACATGTCCGGCAAATTCTTCTGGTACGAACTGACGACCGACGACCGCGCCGCGGCCGAGGCCTTCTATGCGAAGGTGATCGGCTGGACGCTGTCGCCCTTCGGCCCGCCCGAGGACCCCTATATGATCGTCGAGGCGGGCGGCCGTGGCGTCGGCGGCATCATGACGATGCCGAGCGAAGCCCGCGACGGCGGCATGAAGCCCTGCTGGGTCGGCTATGTCCATGTCACCGACATCGACGCGGCGGTGAAGAAGATCGCCGACGGCGGCGGCAAGGTCCATCGCGCGCCCGAGATGATCCCCACCATAGGCCGCTTCGCGGTCTGCGCCGATCCGCAGGGGGCGATCTTCAACATGCTCCAGCCCGACAGCACCGAAGAGATGCCGCCGGTGCCGATGGGCACGGTCGGCGCGATCGACTGGCACGAACTGCATAGCAGCGACGGGCAGGGTGGCCTGAAATTCTATGCCGAGCAGTTCGGCTGGTCGGCCACCGAAGCGCTGGATATGGGCCCGATGGGCACCTATCAGATGTTCGCGATGGAACCCGCCACGGTATCGGCCGAATGCGGCGTCACCGTCGGCGGGATGATGACCGATCCGCAGGCGCCGCAGCCATACTGGACCTTCTATTTCCACGTCGAGGACATCGATGCGGCGATCGGCCGGATCAAGGACAATGGCGGCGCCATCCTGTTCGGACCGCAGGAAGTCCCCGGCGGCGCGTGGATAGCCAACGCGCTCGATCCGCAGGGCGCGACGTTCTCGGTCGCGGGGCCGCGCGCGAAGGCCTGACCGTCGCCTATGTCCGCCATCCCGTTTTCGTGGGGATGGCGGACCGCACGGTCGAGCCCTAGCTGTAGTTGAAGCTGATGCTGATCCGGTCGCCCTTGGCGGCGCTCGGCGGCACTTCGTGACGCAGCCAGCTCTCCCACAGCAGCAGCATGCCCGGCCGGGGTTCGGCATAGACGAAGCTGCGGCTGTCCTCGGGCGCGTCGAGCGTTCGGGGCGGAGCCGCCATCATCAGCGGCAGGCGCGGGTCCTCCAGCTTCAACCCGCCCGAGCCAGGCGGCACGCAGACGTAGAAGGTACCCGAGACCACGCTGTGCGGGTGGATATGGCCCGAATGGGTGGCGCCCGGCTTCATCAGGTTGACCCACAGGCTGTCGAGCTTCGGCCGGCGCCCGAGGTCGAGATGCGAGGCCTCGGCGAACCGGCGGACATGGCCGTTGAGCAGCCTGACGAGGTCGCCGATGACTGGGTCGCGCGACGGCAGGTCGTTCAGCGACGCATAGGAGGTGTAGCCGCGATAGCCGTGCGCCTTCGACCAGGTCCGTCCGGCGCGATCCTCGGCGGCGAGCGCCCGGACCGCGTCCGCAAGTTCCTCGATCAGCGCGGGCTTGTCGATCATCGCTTCATAGAGGCGGGTGACGAAGAGGGTGCGAATGGACATGTCCGCCCCAAGCATGGACGGCGGCCGAGTTCAAGTCGCGCGAGGGGCTCCACGGCGGTGGGGGATCAGCGGGGCTCGCCTTTCAGCAATGCCACCGCCTTGGCCAGCGCCAGGTCGTTCGGCTCCGTCGCCGTGGGCACGCGATAGCGCGGCGTGAAGCCGTTGCCTTCCAGCCGGACGCCGTTCGCGGTCCGTATGTCATATTCGGCGATGGTGATGCGGCCGCCGCCGGGCAGGTCATGGTCGACCCCGCCCGTGACCGCGCCCGCGCTGCGCTGGCCGACGCTGAACGCGCGGCCGTTCTCGTCGAGGAAGAAGGCCAGGATCTCGGCGGCGCTCGCCGTATCGGGGCCGACGACCACCGCCAGCGGCCCCAGATAGGCCCTGTCGCCCGATCCGCGCGTCTTCTCCTCGATGCTGCGCTTGCCGGTGAGGCGGATCAGCACCCGCCGCTCGGGGGTGAAGATGCCCGCCACCTTGTCGAGCACGTCGTCGCGGCCGCCGCCATTGCCGCGCAGATCGAGGATCACGCCGCGCAGGCCGGGTGTCTCCTCGATCGCCTGCCGGATCCAGCGGTCGTCGCCCGGATCGAACTGGTTGAAGCTGAGCAGCAGCAGCCCTCCGTCGAGCCGTACCAGCCGCCGGGCCGGCGGCATGTCGCGTTCCTCGGGCGGCTCCTTCGACCAGGCGATCTGGCTCGGGCTGGTCGCATAGACATGGCTGTCGTCGAGCTGGTCGAGCATGCGGTTGACGACGGCGTAGAGCTGCTTCTCGTCGCGCGCGGCCACCGCCTGCGGGTAGAAGCGGTCGCGGATCGCGCCCCAGTCGTTGCCGCCCAGGCTGCGGTCCCAATAGCGATCGCCCGCCAGTTCCCAGGCCCGGTCGAACACGCGTTCGTTGAGCCTATCCTCGCGCGCCACCGCGCCGGCGCCCGCCATGGCGATCAGGCAGACCAGGAGCGCGCTTTGGAGCGGGCGGCGCATCAGCCGTCACTCCCTTCGAAGGCGCAGCGCAGCGTCAGCACATGGCTGTTGCCGTCGAACAGCGCCTCGCCGCATCGG
The DNA here is from genome assembly GCF_001428605.1 of Sphingomonas sp. Root720. Lineage (GTDB taxonomy): Bacteria > Pseudomonadota > Alphaproteobacteria > Sphingomonadales > Sphingomonadaceae > Rhizorhabdus. The sequence goes on along the minus strand of NZ_LMID01000001.1, from coordinate 1,296,465 downwards.
TCGAGCCGGTCGCGCGCGACCAGCACGACCGGCCAGGCTTCCTGCAGCGGAACCTTCTTCCTCACGACGATGTCCCGGGGTTCGTTAGGGTCGGCGGGGAAATAGTGCCGGCCCCCGAAGTCGGCGGTGCGCACCGCGATCGAGAGATAGCGGAAGCCCGCGACCGATGCGGCCCGGTCGAGGTGCAGGACCGATATGGGGCGCTCGACCCCGAAGGCCGCGACGGTGGTGCCGCCGTCGGTCAGGTGGCCGCCCTGCGCGGCGGCGAGCATCGCTCCCGCCGCGGCAGTGGCGACACTGTTCTGGCGATGCAGGGAGAATTGCACGAAGATCGTCTCGCGTCCTATGGGCGTGGCTGCCTGGGGGCCGTGCTCGCTGCTGTCGTCGATCAGGAAATCCACGCTGCGTTCGTCCGAGCCGGCTTCGGGACGGGAGAAGCGGATCGTCGCGTAAGGTAGCAGGCCGATGCCGATCTCGCCATCGACGCCCGCGCAGCAATCGCGTCCGTGCGACGCGACCGTCACCAGCAACCGCCGGCCGTTGAGCGTGATCGGGGCGGCGGCCTGGACCCCCTTGAGGGTCTCTCGGCCCACCAGCGCATCGAACCCCGCGTCGAAGCGGAAGCGACGGTCGGGCGGGTCGGCGGCGAGGCGGTCGGCGGCGTCGGGATTGAGCTCGATCAGCCGCTTCTGGTCGAGCGCGACCCTGAGCCGGAGCGGAACCTCGCCGATCTTCACGTCGATCACCGGATCGGTCATGTCGAGCCGGAGTTCGCCGGTGAAGGGCGGCGGCGCCTTGGGTCTCGCGGCGGCGGATGGCCCGGCCGCGAGCGCCCCCGCCATCAGGATCGGCACCAGCAGACGAGCCGTTCGCACCGCGCCGCCGCGCATCGACGGATGGCCGTCAGTTGGCCCGATAGCTGCGATATTTAGGCGCAGTGGCCGCCGCACGGGTGCTGCGACTGCTGCTGTAGCGGGTGCCGCCACGATAGCCCCGGCTGCGATAGGTGCGGCGTTCCTTGTTGATCAGCGTGTTGTACAGCGCGCCGCCGGCACCGCCGACGAGGGCTCCCTCGCCGACCGAGAGGCCGGGGATGACCGCGCCGGCGATCACGCCGCCGGCCGCGCCGATGCCCGCGCCGCGCAGGATGTGCGAGGCGCTCTGAGCGGAGGCAGGCGCCGCCACGACGCCCATCGAGAGCAGGGCGGCGCTGCCAAGGACGAACAACTTCTTCATGGCAGTATTCCTTCTGAAATCCGTACAGGCAACGGGCAAAGAACCCACCGGTTCCTGCGTTCATTTGGGAGCAAGGAAATAGTTGCCCTGCTCCGTCTCGCTCATTGAAGGTTCAGTTGCTGAACCGCATATTGCTGACGGAAAAGGAGACTATATCATGCGCGCTATTCCGTGCCTTATCGGCGCTGTGTTGATGACCGCGACTTTGCCCGCCCATGCGGCCCGGCCCGATCCGGAGACCCGGATCGCCAAGGCGCTCGAAGGGCGGGTGGCCGGGAAGCCGGTCGACTGCATCCCGCTTCGCCAGATCCAGTCGACCCAGATCTTCGACCGGACGGCGATACTCTACAAGGTCGGCAATACCTTTTATCTGAACCGGCCGGCCTCGGGCGCCAATTTTCTCGACAGCGGCGATATCCTGCTGACCGATACGCATAGCTCCAATCTGTGCAGCATCGATATCGTCCGCCTGATCGACCAGTCGACCCGCTTCCCCAGCGGATCGCTCGGGCTCGGCAAGTTCGTGCCCTATACCAAGAAGAAGGGCTGATCGCCCCGGCCGGATCGCGATCCGCTCCAGGCGGATGATGTCTCGGCCTCGAAATCGCCCTAGTCGAACTGGCCCCGGTCCGCCCTGGGGTGGAAGGCGGCTTCGCGGCGGACGGCGGGGTCGCCGCTGTCGAGGGCGACGACGACGTCGCCCGGCTGGCGGAAGCGGATGTGGACCGGGCCTGCCATCTGGCGGGGGTGGGGCTGCGCGGCCAGCGCGGCGATCCGCTCGGGCATGGCGTGCGGGGGCAGGTCGGTCGCCTGCACCACGGACGTGACACCTGTGGCGATCGCGGCGGCCAGGGCCATTTTCAGGAACATCGCTCGATCCTCGCAATCGGAGACATACACCGCTCCGTGCCCTCGCCCATAACCCGGGCCGACCGATCCAAAAAGTAAACTATCCGCGCCGCCGGCGGGTGGCGGCGGCGAGCCACAAAAGAAAAACGCCGGGGAAATCCCCGGCGTTTCTCGTAATTCGCAATCGAAGGAGCCGAGCGATCAGCGCTTCGAGAACTGGAAGCTGCGGCGGGCCTTCGCCTTGCCGTACTTCTTGCGCTCGACCGCGCGGCTGTCGCGGGTCAGGAAGCCCGCGGCCTTCACCGGCGCGCGCAGGATCGGCTCATATTTGGTCAGCGCCTGGCTGATGCCATGCTTGACCGCGCCGGCCTGGCCCGAAAGGCCGCCGCCCTTGACGGTGGCGATGACGTCATACTGGCCTTCACGCTCGGACACCGAGAAGGGCTGGTTGATGACGAGACGCAGCGTCGGGCGCGCGAAATAGACTTCCTGGTCGCGGCCGTTGACGGTGACCTTGCCGGTGCCCGGCTTCAGCCACACGCGGGCGACGGCGTCCTTGCGGCGGCCGGTCGCATAGGCGCGGCCCTGCGCGTCGATTTCCTGCTCGCGGAGCGGGGTCGTCGGCAGGACGGGTGCGGTATAGGCCGGAGCTTCGGCTTCAGCTTCGGCGGCGGCGGGAGCCTCGCCGGCCGTCGCGGCGGGAGCCGGGACCGGAGCGGGGGCCGCGCCGGTCAGCGACGCGAGATCGGAAAGAGACTGGCGGTTGTCGGACATTATGCGCCCACCTTGTTCTTGCGGTTCATCGACGCGATGTCGAGGACTTCAGGGTTCTGGGCGGCGTGCGGATGCTCCGCGCCCTTGAAGATGCGCAGGTTGCGCATCTGCTGGCGGCCCAGCGGGCCGCGCGGGATCATGCGCTCGATCGCCTTTTCCAGGACGCGCTCGGGGAAGCGGCCCTCGAGAATCTTGTCGGCGTGGGCTTCCTTGATGCCGCCGGCATAGCCGGTGTGGCGATAATAGACCTTCTGCGACAGCTTCTTGCCGGTGAAGCGCACCTTCTCGGCATTGATGATGATGACGTTGTCACCACAATCGATGAACGGGGTGTAGCTCGGCTTGTGCTTGCCGCGCAGGATGTTGGCGATGATCGAAGCGGCGCGGCCGACGACCAGCCCTTCCGCATCGACGATGTGCCACTTCTTTTCCACCGTGTGGGGCGTAGCCACCTTGGTGGTCTTCATGAGCGCCTTCATGGGCCAGGACCTTCTTGTTTCGATCGTTCCAAATGAACGACGCCGCCCGGTTGAGGAACGGCGTTGACGGGGCGCTAATGCGCGTGAGGCCCGAATGAGTCAAGTAAAATGGGCTTATTTTAAAGAGGTATTATGATACCTTGCGGTTGTCGAGGCCGTGCGCGGCCCACAACAGCCCGGCCAGCAGCAGCACCGCCACGGCCTGGTGGGCGACCGCAACCGAGATGTCGACGCCCGTCAGTAGCGTCGCGACGCCGAGACCGATCTGCAGGACGACCAGGGTTGCGACCGCATGGACCGGGCCGACCGCGCCCGCCGCCCTCGCCGCGCGGGCAACCGCGAGCGCGGCGAGGGCGGCGACCCAGGCCCACCAGCGGTGGACGAATTGCACCACGATCGGATTGTCGTGGAGGTTGGCGAAGCCGAGCGCGGCGTTCCATCCGCCCGAGGGGAACCATTGCTCGCCCATCTTGGGCCAGCTTGCGAAGGCATAGCCCGCGCGCAGGCCCGCGACGAACGCGCCGAGCATGATCTGGACGGCCAGGATCAGGACGGCGGCGATCGCCAGGCCCGTCGGTCGCGCCGGCCGGGCAGCGGCGTCGCGCGCCAGCCGGCGCAGGTCGAGCACCGTCCATATGAGCGCCGAGAAGATCAGCAGCGCGGCGATCAGGTGGGTGGCGAGGCGGATATGGCTGACCTCGGTCCGTGCCGACAGGCCCGAATAGACCATCCACCAGCCGATCGCGCCCTGCAGACCGCCGAGCGCGAAGATGCCGATCATCCGCCAGCCATAGCCCGCCGGGATCGCCCGCTTCCACCAGGCGACGACCATCACCGCCGCCAGCACCGCGCCGATGCCGCGCGCCAGCAGCCGGTGCAGATATTCCCAGAAATAGATCTGCTTGAAGCCTTCCAGCGTCATGTGGAGGTTGAAGGCCGCATATTGCGGGATGCGCTGGTAGTTCTCGAACTCGGCTTGCCATTCGGCCTGGTCGAGCGGCGGGATGATGCCGCGGACCGGCTTCCATTCGGTGATCGACAGGCCCGACTCGGTCAACCGCGTGATGCCGCCGACGACGACGATCGCGAAGACCAGCGCGGCGACGAACAGCAGCCAGTCGGCCAGCGCGCGCGGGCGTGGCGAAGGGAGGGCGGGGCGGGCGAGCAGCGACATGGCGCGCTCATGCGCCACCGTGGAGGACGGATCAAGCGTGGCGGAGGTCTTCCCGGAGGAGAAGGCTATCCTGAAGCGTCACCCCAGCGAAGGCTGGGTCCATGTCTCTCATCAGCCAGATGGCATCTGTCGAGAAAACAGACATCAATGCCAGCCTTCGCGGGATCTTTGCGTAACGCCGTCCCCTTCCGTCATCCCGGCGAAAGCCGGGATCTCCCTTCATCTTCGTCTTTCTTCCCGAAGGTGGAAAGGCAGAGAGGTCCCGGCTTTCGCCGGGATGACGATGACGAGAAAGGAGATGGGCTCTTACGCAAAGGCCCCGCTTCGCCGGCATGGCGGCAAGGGGGCACCCGGCGGCCGTTGGACTTTCGTCCAAATGACAATTCGGGTGGTTTCATACCATCCGCCCGCCTATCATGTCGCGATGCACGGACGGATGGATCGGGAGAAGGGGCCGGGGAAGGGCGGGCGCGGCGTCACCCGGCGCAGGCTGCTGATCGGCGGCGGTGCTGCGGCGGGGCTGGTGCTCGGCTGGGCGGTCTGGCCGCGCCGCTACGCGCCGAATCTCGCGGTCGGGCCCGGCGAGCAGGTCTTCAACGCCTTCCTCAAGATCTCCACCGACGGTCGGGTCGTCGTCGCGGTGCCACAGGCCGAGATGGGACAGGGCGTCTATACGTCGATGCCGCAGATCCTGGCCGACGAACTGGGGGCCGACTGGCGCACCGTCGGCGTCGAGCCCGCACCGATCAACCCGGTCTACGCGAACAGCTTCCTGTTCGAGGAACAGGCGCGCGAACGGCTGCCCGCCTGGCTGCACGGTCCGGGCGAGTGGGCGGCGCGCGAGGTCGCGATCCGCATGAACTTCACCGTCACTGGCGGCTCCTCCTCCATCCGCGGCTTCGAGACGCGCCTGCGCGAGGCGGGGGCGGCGGCGCGCAGCTTGCTGTGCATGGCGGCGGCCGAGCGCTGGGGAATCGACTGGAAGGCGTGCGATACCGAGGCGGGCTTCGTCGTGCGCGGCGGCGACCGGCTGAAATTCGGCGAGCTGGCGCAGGTCGCCGTGCGGTTTGTCCCGCCCGATCCGCTGCCGCTGCGGAATCGCGACGAGCGGACTCTGGTCGGCCGGCCGGTGCCGCGCCTCGACCTGCCGTCGAAGGTGGACGGCACCGCGCAGATGGGGGCCGACATCCGCCTGCCCGGGATGGTCTACGCCTCGATTGCGCATGGCCCCTATGGTGGCGCCCGTCCCGCCAAGATGGCGACCGCCGCCGCCGACGAGACGCCGGGGGTGATGGCGGTGGTCACCAATCCGGGCTGGGTCGCCGTCGTCGGCACCAATTGGTGGGCCGCCGATCATGGGCTCCAGGCGCTCGCGGTGGAGTTCGAGACGAGCGCACCGCGCCCCAGCGACGCGACGGTGCGCAAGGCGCTGGCTGCGGCGCTCGACGGCGGCGGGGCCAAGCGCTTCGTCGACCGCGGCGACCCCGATGCTCTGCTCGGCCGGCAGGGCGTCGTCGCCGCCAGCTATTCGGTACCGATGATCGCGCATGCGCCGCTCGAGACGCTGACCGCGACCGCTCGCTTCGGCGACGCCGGGCTGGAAGTCTGGGTGCCGACCCAGGCCGCGCCCATGGCCCGCGCGGCCGTGGCGAAGGCGGTTGGGCTCGACGAAGACCGGGTCACCATCTACCCGACCCTGGTCGGCGGCGGTTTCGGCCGCAAGACCGAGGTCGATGCCGCGGTCGAGGCGGCGATCATCGCGTCGAAGGTGAAGAAGCCCGTCCAACTCGTCTGGCCGCGGCGCGAGGATATCCAGCACAGCCGTTTCCGCCCGCCCGCGCTCGCGCGGCTGAAGGCGTCGCTCGGTCCGGCCGCTTCGATCGCGGCCTGGTCGGCGACGATCGCCAGCCCCTCGACCAACGGCGAGACGATGGCGCGGCTCACCCGCGCCGAAGCCAAGGACAGCCATGGCCCCGATCGCGGGTCGATCGAGGGGGCGGTACCGCCCTATGCGATCGGCGCGCTCGCGGTCGCGCACGCCGAGGCGGTGACGGGCGTGCCGACCGGTGCCTGGCGATCGGTCGCCAACAGCTACACCGCCTTCTTCACCGAAAGCTTCGTCGACGAGCTCGCGCTGGTCGCCGGGCTCGACCCGCTGTCATTCCGCATGCAGGGCCTGAGCCGCCAGCCGCGCCTGGCCCGCTGCCTGCAGATGGCAGCCTCGATCGGCGCCTGGCAGGGCGGGGAGCCGGGCACGGGGCAGGGTCTGGCGGTCCACAGCTGCTTTGGCAGCCATGTCGCGATGCTGGTCGAGGCGCGGATCGAGGGCGACCAGGTCAAGGTGCCCAACGTCACCGCCGTCGTCGACATCGGCCGGGTCGTTCACCCCGACATCGTCCGCCAGCAGGTCGAGGGCGGCATCCTCTGGGGGCTCGCCAACGCGTTCGGCAACGGCATCTCGATCGTCGACGGCGTGGTGACCGCTCAGAATTTCGACGGACTCGGCCTTCCCGACCTGTCAACGACCCCTGAGATCCGGGTCGAGATCATTCCGTCCGAACTGGCGCCCGGCGGCGCGGGCGAGATCGCGGTGCCGCCGGTCGCGCCGGCCGTCGCCAACGCCATCTTTGCTGCCAGTGGCAAGCGCCTCCGCCACCTGCCGCTGCGGCTGACCGACGCATGAGCGCCTTGCCGGAAGGACATGGGCCCGTCGCGACGCCGAAGGTCGGCGTGCTGATCGTCAACCTGGGAACGCCCGACGCGCCGACGCCCGGCGCGGTGAAGCGCTATCTGGCCGAGTTCCTGTCGGACCGGCGCGTGGTGGAGATCCCGCCGATCGCCTGGCAGCCAATCCTGCGCGGCATCATCCTCAACACCCGGCCGCGCAAGTCGGCCCATGCCTATGCGCAGGTGTGGAGCGAAGAGGGATCGCCGCTGGCCGCGATCACGGCGCGGCAGGCGGCGGCGCTGACGGGGCGCTTCGGCGAAGGGGTGATCGTCGATCATGCGATGCGCTACGGCAAGCCGGCGATCGCCGACCGCATCGCCGCGCTCAAGGCCCTCGGCTGCGACCGCATCCTGATCGCGCCGCTCTATCCGCAATATTGCGCGGCGACCACCGCCACCGCCAACGACGCGGCCTTCGCCGCGCTCGCGAAGATGCGCTGGCAGCCGGCGATCCGTACCCTGCCGCCCTATCATGACGATCCCGCCTATATCGCCGCGCTGGCCACGTCGGTGCGCGAGGGGCTGGCGGCGCTGCACGGCGAACCCGACGCGATCCTCGCCAGCTTCCACGGCATGCCGGCGCGCACGCTCGACCTCGGCGATCCCTATCATTGCCATTGCCGGAAGACCGCGCGGCTGCTGGGCGATGCGCTGGGCCGCGAGCTGCAGGTCTCCTTCCAGTCGCGCTTTGGCCGCGCCCGCTGGCTCGAACCCTCGACCGAGGCGATGCTCGCCAAGCTGGCCAGGGACGGCGTGCGCCGGCTGGCGGTGATCGCGCCGGGCTTCTCCGCCGACTGCCTCGAGACGCTCGAGGAACTGGCGATCCGCGGCCGCGACCAGTTCCTGGCGGCGGGGGGCGAGAGCTTCGCCTATCTCCCCTGCCTCAACGACGGCGCCCCCGGCATGGCGATGCTCGAACGTCTCATCGGCGAAGAATTGAAGGGCTGGATCGACCAGTCCTGATCTGCGTGCGGCAGGCGCCTTTCAGCTGTCACGAATTTCTGTTCGGGGAGCTTTCGTCACACAGGCAGAGGCTCTAGCATCGAGCCGAATCTACGGGAGATGAGGATATGGCGCGCGTTGCGATCGTTACCGGCGGAACCAGGGGCATTGGCGAGGCGATCAGTCTGGCGCTCAGGGACTCGGGCGTCATCGTCGCCGCGGCCTATGCCGGCAATGCGGAACGCGCCGACGCCTTCACCAAGGCGACCGGCATCAAGAGCTACAAATGGGACGTCGCCGACTATGACGCCTGCCACCGGGGCGTCGAGCTGGTCGAGGCCGAGCTGGGCCCGGTCGACATCGTCGTCAACAATGCCGGGATCACCCGCGACGGCACGCTGCTCAAGATGACCTACCAGGATTGGAAGGACGTCATGGACACCAATCTGGGCGGTTGCTTCAACATGGCGAAGGCGACCTTCCCAGGCATGCGCGCGCGCGGCTGGGGCAGGATCGTCAACATCGGCTCGATCAACGGCCAGGCGGGCCAATATGGCCAGGTCAACTATGCCGCCGCCAAGTCGGGCATCCACGGCTTCACCAAGGCGCTGGCGCAGGAAGGCGCCAAGTCCGGCGTCACGGTCAACGCGATCGCGCCGGGCTATATCGACACCGACATGGTCGCCGCCGTCCCGCAGGACGTGCTGGCCAAGATCGTCGCGCGCATTCCGGTCGGCCGGCTCGGCCACGCCGAGGAGATCGCGCGCGGCGTCGTCTTCCTGTGCGGCGAGGAGGCGGGCTTCGTCACCGGGTCGACGCTGTCGATCAACGGCGGCCAGCACATGTACTGACCGAGCGCGGATCGGGGCAATCGGGATGGTGGGGCCGGTCAAGCGTTCGGTGAACATCGCCGGCCACGCCACCTCGATCACGCTCGAACCGGTCTTCTGGGAGGCTCTGGTCCGCGCCGCGGATGAGGAGGGGCTTCCCCTGAACGCCCTCGTCGCGCGGATCGACGTCGAGCGGATCGCCGGCGACGACTTGCCCAACCTCGCCAGCGCGATCCGGGTGTGGCTGTTCCGTCGCAGCCAGGCGGTCGTGGAGGCGCTCCGAAACGGATCGGATTTCCCATGCTATCCGCCGGCGGTCGATTAAGCTGCACGGATGCCATGAGGGAGTCGGAAGGATGGTCGTGATGATGCTTCGGTTCGCTGCCTGCCTGTTGCTGGTGGCGGGCCCCGCGGCCTGGACGCCGGTCGTCGCGCAGGAGATCAGCCAGGCGGATCGGGCGATGATCGAGGCCCGGATCGCGGCGTTCGACGCGGTGATCAAGGCGGGCCGGATCGGTGAGGTCGTCGATTTCCTGCCGCCTCGCCTGTTGCATTCCATGGCTGGGGAGGCTGGTCTCACCGAGGCAGAGCTCAGGCCCCACATAGCCGCACAGATGGCCGAGGTCTTCAAGGTCGTGAAGATCGTCTCGTTCGCGATGGACATCGCCGATGCATCCGTGGCGACCACGCCCGACGGACGGCGCAGCTATATGCTGATACCGACCGAGATCGTCATGGAGCTTCCCGACGCGCGGCGCCTCCGCAGCCGGTCCAGCACGATCGCGCTGAAGGACGACGGCCAATGGTATATCGTTCGCATCGACAATGCTCGGCAGGTCATCATGCTGCGCGACATCTATCCGGAATTCGCCGGCGTCGATTTCCCTGCGGGTTCGACGGCGGCGGTCGACTGACCTTTTCTCGCGATCCGCTCGGCCCAGATCGCCGCGATCAGCATGGCGATCGCCATCGCGGCGATCGCAAGCCCGAGCGCGGGCCAGCCCCAGAGCCTGACGACCCAGCCGCCGAGCGGCGGCCCGATCAGCGCACCGCCCGCGCCGAACTGGGTGAGCAGGCCGTTGGCGGTGGCGATGCGGGGATCGTGCGGCGCGCGGGCGCCGGCGAGGACGGGCAGCCGCGCGAACATCATCGGCGAGACGAGCCCGCTCAGCGCGATCGCGAGCACCGCGATCGTCCCGGCGGCGAACAGGCCGGTGCCGCCATTGGCGAAGACGAACGGCGCGAGCAGCGCGGTGGCGATCAGGCTCGGCGTCGCGACTGCGACCAGCCGCCGCGAGGAAAGCGTCCCGCCGCGCGCGGCGACCATCGCGATCACCGAAGCGGGCAGGGCGGATAGCGAGGCGAGCGCGGTGACGAGGCCGGCCGTGCCGACCGTGGCGCCGCGCTCCTCGATCAGGAAGGTCGGCAGCAGCATGGTCAGCGCGCAGACGAACAACGTGTAGAGCCCGAAGGCGAAGGTCGCCATCCACGCCGCGGGCGCGGGCAGGGCGATCGGCCCGCGCGATCCGCCGCCCAGTGGCACATGGAACGCCGCCAATGCCGCCACGCCCAGCAGCGCGGCCCAGAGCAGCATCACGCCGCCCGGCTCCAGAAGCCCGGCCGCGACGCTCGTCACCGCGCCGCCGGCGGCGACGCCGACCGGCACGAAGCAGCTCCACAGCGCGAGCGCGCGGGGCCGGTCGGCATCGCTGGCGACCGCGACGATCGCGGTCGGTGCCGCGATCACCACCAGCAGATAGCCGATCCCTTCGGTCGCGCGGGCCGCGAACAGCAGGCCGGGCGTCGACGCGATCGCCTCGACGACGCTCATCGCCGCCAGCAGCATCATGCCGGCGAGCAGCGACCGGCGGCATCCGATCCGGCCCAGCGCCAGCCCCGCCGCGAAGCCGAACAGGCCGCCGCCCACTTCCAGCAGCGAGATCAGCAGGCCGGTCTCGGGCAGCGACAGCGCGAAGCGGTCGCGCAGCAGCGGCGCTATCGTCGACATCTTCGCCAGCTGCGCCGCGGCGAGGACGCCGAGCAGCCAGAGCAGGATAATCGTGGACCAGCGCCGAACCATGGCACGCGGCTAGACCGATGGCGCGCGCCGGGCCACGGATAAATATGCGTCGGGCGAACATGGTCTAGCCAATCGGTCCGACCGTCGGCGAGCGGGATCTTTTCCCGCTGCATCGGGCTTGGCCGCACCGGGACGTCTTGCTGCCCCGCGACAGCCGGGCAATGCGGCCAGTTGGCCTGCTTGAGGTCCTGGACGGCGCAACCGGTGCAGCGCCATTCCGAAGGGCCGGTCGGCGATCAGGCGGTTGCCTTGGCCGGAGGACGCCGAAAGCGCCATGCGAGTGATTGGGCGGGGGCCGTCTCGGCTACTCCAAAACCCGTCGCATTACCCCGACCCGCGATGATTCGGGCGGATGCCCGCGCTATCTTGCGTCTACAGGAGGAACAGGCATGGCTGAAATCCACATCATCGCCCCCGTGATCACGCAGGGCATGCGCAACCTGGACGACATCGCTCATCTCGCACGACCGGATCTGGCATTCTCGCTTTCGGTCCTCGATCGGGGCCCAGCGTCGATCGAAAGCGAATATGACGAAGCGCTGTCCGTTCCGGCTATCATCGCCCGCGCCGTCGAGGCGGAACGCAACGGGGCCGATGCCGTCATCATCGACTGCATGGGCGATCCGGGCGTCAATCCCTCGCGCGAGATGATCAGGATCCCCGTGCTGGGGCCGGCCGAATGCTCGATGCATCTCGCGGCGACGATGGGGCAGACGTTCAGCGTCGTCACCGTTCTCGACTCGGTCGTACCGATGCTCAACAACCTCGCGCGTGCCTATGGCGTCAAGGACAAGCTCGCATCGGTTCTGGCGGTCGACATGCCGGTGCTCGAGATCGAGCAGCGGCTGGAGGAGGCCCGGCAGCGCCTGGCCGAAACATCGCGGCTCGCGGTCGAGCGCGACGGCGCCGACGTCATCATCCTGGGCTGCACGGGCTTCTTCGGATGCGCCGATGCGATCGCCGCTCACCTGGCCGCGGCGGGGCATGACGTTCCCGTGATCGACCCGATCCCCGCCACGGTGTGCATGGCGGACGCCATGGTCCGGGCTGGGCTCCGCCACAGCAAAAAGACCTATGCCTATCCCCGCGCCAAGACCCTCATCGGCTATGAAATGCTCCATTCCACAGGCTGATCCGGCCGGATAGGGCGATGTCGGGCGCGTCGCCGCCGTCCGCGGAGCAGCTTGCGGCAAAGACCTTCCTCGCCGCAGTTGCGCCGGCAGGTCGGGCGATGGTCCCTAGTGGACCGATCGCCGGTACAGGCCCGCCTCGGCCATCGCCTCGAGCACGCCGGTCCCCAGCAAGTCGCCCAGGGTCGCGTGGACGTCGTCGCCCATGCGCTTGCTGCCGCAGACATAGATGGCGCCGCCTGCCAGCGCCCAGTCGAGAATCGGCGCCTTGGCGTCGCGGATCTGATTGGTGACGAAGCGCTGCTCGCCGGTCTCGCCCGGGAAGACGAGGTCGCAGCGCTCGAGGTGCCCCGTCGACACCCAGTCGGCGATCTCGGCGGCGAGAACCTTGTCGTCGGCGCTGTTGCGGTCGCCGAAGATCAGCCAGTTGCGCGTTCCCGCCGGCCGCGCCTTGATATGGGCGTGGAGCCCGGCCAGCCCGGTCGCGTTGCCGACCAGGATCAGCGGGATGTGGTCGGGCGGGGGCAGGAAGCTGGGATCGTCGCGGACCAGCAGGGCGACCCTCTGCCCGGTCTGGACCTCCTCGCACAGCCAGCGCGAGCGGCGCCCCTCCGCCGGGGCGCTCGCGGGGACGCGGCGTACGACGAGGTGGATGGCGCCTTCGGCCGGCAGCGATCCGATCATATAGTCCGCAGCCTCGGCCGTCGGCCTGCCGCCGGGATCGAGCACGTCGAGCGCGGGGCCGCAATAGACATGGGCGACGGCGCCCGGCTGCCAGCTAGGTAGCGTCTCTTCGGGTTCCAGCCGCAGCCGGTAGAGCGGTCCTCCCGCCGAATCCGGGTTGGCGACGCCGCGCGACATCAGGCGCCAGCCCGTATAGGGCAGCCGCTTCGCGGTGGCGGGATAGGTCACCGCCAACGGAGCGGGCGTCGGTGTTGGCGCCGGCCGGGGATCGGGCGGCTCCAGTCCCTGGCCGCGGGTCCGCTTCGCCAGGATGAAGGCGAGCAGCACGAAGGTCAGCGCGGCGAAGGCCGCAAAGACCAGCATCAGATAGTTGAAGCCGTTCACCGACGCGGGTGTCCGCGCCGCAGGGCGCCCATGGGCGCGGCGGCGTTCCGATCCCGCACGATGTTCGATTGCATCAGCCGCCGTCTCCTGCCGGTCGCGGGCGAGGACGGCGATGGATCGAGATCATCCCGCTTGACTTGCGCACCTTGTCGTTCCCCCACGACCCAATGATAGGCAGGGTATGGCCCAGCTGACAATATTTTACAGTGCGGCTCGACGAATTCCCCATTCGTTTCCGCGCTGTAGCGATCACCCGTGTCGATTTCGGCACATGTGCCGCGACCGGCGGGGAGGCGCTACCGCATCAGCAACGTGCGGGCCTGGGCAGCGATCTGCGCCAGCATCGCCGCCGTGGGCGCCGCGGCCGATCGCGCCCGCGCGACAGTCTGGCGGAATTGCTCGGCGCGGGCACGGTGGGTCTCCAGCCAGGCGACGACCGCTTCGCCGGGGCCCTTGCCGCCGTGACGCGCCAGGAAATCGAGCCGAATCTGGCCGAACTCGCGGGTGAGCCCCGCGATCAGCAGCCTTTCCCAGGCGTCGGCGCTGCGGAAGCGCGCGGCGGTCGCCTTGGCCCAGTCAAGGCCCAGCGCCTCGCCCAGCACGACATAAGCGCGGGTCACGTCGACCTCGTCCGCCGAAAGCTCGCTCGCGAGCGCCGCGGTGCCGATCGCGCCGTCGATCTCGGCGATCTCGACGACCGCGTCGATCAGGGCGCGGTCGGCGCCCTTGGCGGCGATCCGCTGACGCAGCTGGTCCGACTGCTGGCGCGCCTCGCTGCGGATCAGGTCTGCGCGGGCGTCGTCGAGCCGGGCCAGGCCGGGCTTGAGCATCGCCACCATCGTGCCGATGTCGGTATCCGCCGCGATGCTGCGCAGCAGGTCGGCGACATGGCCGCGAGCGATGTCCGCCAGCGCGCCCAGCAGCGTCAGGCGCGCCTGCTCGTCGATCGCCGCCTGCTCGATCCGCATAAACAGCGCTTCGAGCCCGAACAGGGCGTCGACCGTGAAATAGGCGGTCGCCACCTGCGCCAGCGCGCAGCCTTCCTCCTCGGCCATCTCGAACGGCGCGACGAGGCCCAGCCGGTTGATCACCCGGTTCGACATCTTGGTCGCGAGGATCTGCGGCCGCAGGCGATGCGCTTCGATCGCGTCGGCGTAGCCTTTCTGCATCGCCGGCGGGAAGGCGGCCATCAGCAACGGGGTAAGCATCGGATCGCCGGTCCGGTCGCTGGTCTCGATCGCATCCTGCAGGGCGAGCTTGCCGTGCGACAGCACCACCGCCAGCTCGGGCCGGGTCAGGCCGAGATGCTCCTGCGCCCGCCGCAGCAGCATGTCGTTGCTCTCGAAGCCGTCGACCGCGCGGTTGATGCGGCCGGCTTCCTCCAGGATCTCGATGACGCGAAGCTGCGCGGGCAGGGCGTCGGGCCCGCCGCGCTCGGCCAGCGACAGCGCCAGCGTCTGGAGGCGGTTGTCTTCCAGCACGAGGCGCGCGATGTCGTCGGTCATCTTGACCAGCAGCGCGTTGCGCTTGTCGAACTCCAGCCGGCCTTCGAGCATCTCGCGGTTGAGCGCGATCTTGATGTTCACCTCGTTGTCCGAGCAGTCGACGCCGGCCGAATTGTCGATGAAGTCGGTGTTGATCCGGCCGCCCCTCATCGCGAAGGCGATGCGGCCCGCCTGGGTCACGCCGAGATTGGCGCCTTCGCCGATCACCCGGGCGCGAACCTCCTCGCCATCGACGCGGTGCGCTTCGTTCGATCGGTCGCCTACCTCGGCGTTGGTCTCGGACTTCGCCTTCACATAGGTGCCGATGCCGCCGAACCAGAGCAGGTCGACCTGGCTCTTCAGGATCGCCGCGATCAGCGCGGAGGGATCGAGCACGTCCTCGGCGATGCCCAGCGCTTCCTTGACCTGGGCGGAGATCGGGATTTCCTTCTGGTCGCGCGGGAAGACGCCGCCGCCCTTGGAGATCAGCTTCGCGTCATAGTCGGCCCAGCTCGACCGGGGCAGCGCGAACATGCGGCTGCGCTCCGCCCAGCTTTTCGCCGCGTCGGGGGCGGGATCGAGGAAGATGTGGCGATGGTCGAACGCCGCGATCAGGCGGATCGCCTTCGACAGCAGCATGCCGTTGCCGAACACATCGCCCGACATGTCGCCGCAGCCGACGACCCGGATCGGATCGTTCTGCACGTCGATGCCGATCTCGGCGAAATGGCGCTGCACCGAGACCCAGGCGCCGCGTGCGGTGATGCCCATCGCCTTGTGGTCATAGCCATGGCTGCCGCCGCTGGCGAAGGCGTCCCCCAGCCAGAAGCCGCGGTCGACCGCGATCGCGTTGGCGACGTCGGAGAAGGTCGCGGTGCCCTTGTCGGCGGCGACGACGAAATAGGGATCGTCGCCGTCGCGGATCGCGACCTTGGGCGGATGGACCACCTTGTCCTCGACGATATTGTCGGTGACCGACAGCAGCGCGCGGATGAAGACGCGGTAGCTTTCGGTGCCTTCGGCGAGCCAGGCGTCGCGGTCGGAGGGGGCGGGAAGCTGCTTCGGGTAGAAGCCGCCCTTGGCACCGGTCGGTACGATCACCGCATTCTTGACGACCTGTGCCTTCATCAGGCCGAGGATTTCGGTTCGGAAGTCGTCGCGCCGGTCGGACCAGCGCAGGCCGCCGCGGGCGATCGGCCCGCCGCGCAGGTGGATACCCTCGACGCGGGGGCTGTAGACCCAGATCTCGCGCCAAGGCACCGGCGCGGGCAGGCCGGGCACGCCGCTCGAATCGATCTTGAACGCCAGCGCCTCCCCTGCGGCGGGGGAGAAGGCATTGGTGCGCAGGGTCGCGCGGACGACCGCGCGGAAGCGGCGCAGCATGCGGTCGTCGTCGATCGCGGTCACCTTCTTCAGGCCCGCCTCGATCTCGGCCTGCAGCCGCTCCGCCTCGGCCGCGTCGCGCCGGGTCGGATGATGGAGCGCATGGAAATAGGCGATGATCGAGCGCGCGACGCCCGGCGCCTTCTTCAGCGCCTCTACCGCGGTGGCGAGGCCATAGGCGAAGCCGGTCTGGCGCAGGTAGCGGAACCAGGCACGGAACAGCAGCGCCTCGTCCGGGGACAGGCCGACCGTGACGATCAGCTCGTTGAACAGGTCGTTCTCGGCACGTCCCTCGAGAGTCGCCGCGATCGACTCCTCGGCCACCGCGCTGTGCTCGATCAGGCGACCGGCCGTCTCGGCGTCGGGCAGGTCTAGCTTGAACTCGTGGATATAGCCGATCGCGCCGCCGTCGAGCGGGGTCGGGATCTCCTCGATCACGCGGAAACCGAAATTCTCCAGCACGGGCACCGCTTCGGACAGCGGGATCAGGGCGCCGCGCCGATAGATCTTCAGCCGCAGGCTGTCGGCGGGATCATGCTCGCCGCGATAGAGGCGACAGCCGCGCGCCGCGCTGTCGGCCAGGGCGCTGAGCCGCAGGATGTCGGTGGCCGCCTCGGCCGGGGTCGAATGGGTGCGGTAGGCGATCGGAAAGGCCGCCGCATAATCCATCGTCAGCCGCGCGGCGCGATTGCCCGCGTCCATTTCGGCGAGCTGCGCCTCGACCGCGGGCTCCCAGCCGCGCAGCATCTCGGTCAGCCGTCGGTCGAGCGGCTCGTTGTCGGGCACGGCGGCGCCCCCCGGCAGGTCGAGCATGTAGCGGATCTGGGCGATGTCGCCTTCGCCGAGCTGCAGCGACCAGTTCGACAGCGTCGCGCCCGAGGCCTGCGCCAGCATCTCGCCGATCGCGACCCGGCGGCCGGTGGTCAGCAGCTCGCGCGGCAGCCACACGATCGCGACGAGATGCTCGGCCAGGGTGGTGCGGACCAGCTCGAGGCGCGGCCGCGGACGATCGACCAGCGACATCGCGGTCAGCACGACCTTCTCGAGCGATTCGACCGGCAGCGCCAGGACGAGATCCGGCGGAAGCTCCGACAGCGCATGGTGCAGCGCCTTGCCGGCATGGCCCCTCGGATCGAAGCCCAGCCGCTCCTCGATGGCGGCGAGGCGGCTGCGCAGCACCGGGATATCCTCGGCGGGGGTGCGCAGCGCCGCGCTGGTCCACAGCCCGGCGTGGATCGACAGGCCGCTCACCTCCTTGCCCTGCCGCACCGGCGTGACGATCAGGTCGAGCGGTGCGCGGCGATGGACGGTCGAGCGGCAGTCCGACTTGAGCAGCAGCGGCGCGGTGCCGCCCTTCTCGAACCAGGCGACCGCCGCCTTGGCGGTGGAATCGCGCCACAGCTTGCGGCTGCCGACCCGCAGGATGCCGAGCTTGTTGCGCGGTTCGCCCTTCACCATGGCGACCTGATGGCCAAGCAGAGTGAGATTCTGGTCGAGCAGCCAGCGCAACAGCGCCGCGCCCTCGCCGTCGGGCAGTCCCTCGGCATCGTCGCGCATCGCGACCTGCATCGCCTGCCAGTCGCGCACCGCGGCGCGGACGTCGTCGAGGACCGACTCGAGCGCCTGGGCCAGCGCCTGCCGCTCGCGCGCGTCGACCCGCTCGGCTTCCAGATAGATGAAGGATTCGCGACGCTCGCCGGTGGCGCCCTGGGGCAGCACGGCGGTCAGCGTGCCATCCTCCTCGCGGCGGACCGCGATGACCGGATGGAGCAGGCGCCGCACCTCGACGCCCTGTGCCGCCAGCGCGGCCGAGACCGAGTCGACCAGGAAGGGCATGTCGTCGTTGACGACCGCGATCCGCATCAGCCGACTGCCGCCGACATTGCCCGCGATCGTCTGCACCGCGATCGCCGATCGGCCGGGCTGCCGCTTGCGCGCGGTGTGGGCCAGGAAGGCCGCCGCCTTTTCGAGCCGCTCCTCGCCGAGATCGGCAATCTCGCCGGGAAGGGCGCCGCTGGTCAGCGCCTTGGCGAAGATGTCGGTGAAATCCTGCTTGTCCGAAGCCGTGCGCTTGGCCGTCTCGGTATCCATGTAAGGTCCGCTCCTCCTCCCCCGCCTCCGGATTACCCGGATCGCGGCTGGGAAACTGCGCAGTCGATATGGACCCCTCTGTCGGGCGCGACAAGGGTCGTGCCGAGGCGGGCGAACTTTGCAACGAACGTGCGAGAATGCGGCCGCCGCGATCGTCTTGTCGCGCAACGGCCGGGGAAGATGGGAAATTCTCCGATTGCCGGCATGGCGTGGCCCGCCGCCGGGTGGGGAGCGGCGGAGGTCAGGCGCTCAGGCGTTGAAGCGCTGCAGCGCCCTGTCGACCAGCGCGCGTTCGCCGATCGGCCGCGAGACGATGGCCAGGCGGCCGTCCTCCTCGCGCCGCGCGATCAGCAGGACGACGTCGTCGGCGACCTTGCCCAGGTCGACCAGCCCGCGGGCCGGGGCGCTGCCCAGCATCATCCGTGCCGAGCGGATCTTGTCGACCTTCAGCGCGGGCCGGCGCTCGCCGCGTTCGGCGGCGACCACCGCCTTGATCCCGCCAGCGAGCCCCGTCAGCCAGGACTCGACCATACCGGCGGCGAGGCAGAGGCGCCGGGCATGGGTGAGGACGGCGGCGAATTCGGTGAGCCGCTTGCGGTCATGGTCGCGGCCGAACACGAGCTTGACCACCGGGGTCATCGGCGCGCGCGCCTGCGGCACGATCCCTGCTCCGGCGAGCAGCGCGGCGAAGCCGGCGGGATCGGCCTCGGCGGCGAGCGCGACGTCATAGGCGAGCGAGATCGCGCGGTAGAGCGCGGCGTGCGTGCGTCCCTCGCAGGCGCGCGCCTCTCCCGCCAACTCGCGGGCGTCCTCGACCAGTTCGGCCAGGTCGGGCTCGTCCTGCTCGATCGCGGCCTCCGGCGCCGCCTCGGCCGGGGTCGCCGCGGGCGGGCGGGCCGGACCGGCGAAGGCGGTGGTGATCGCGTGGAGGATGTCGGGCGACAGCGCCTGTTCGGCGGTTTCCTTCCAGTTGATCACGCCATGGACCAGGTCGATCGCGCGCCCGTCCGACGAATAGGGCATCAGGATGCCGCGATAGAGCATCGGCTGGCCGCGATGGCTGACGAACTCGGCCTCGAAGCCGACCGGCGCGCGGTTCTCCAGGATCTCGGCATAATGCGCGGTGAGGCGCGACAACAGCGCGCGCGCGGGCACGTCGGCGACGGTCGCGACGTCGGCGCCGAGCTCGCCCTCTTCGCGCAAGGCGCGGCCCAGATAGGCGATCGACGGATTGGCGCGATCGGCGGCGAAGTCGAGTAGCACCGAATAGGGACCGAACTCGCCCAGCGCGTCCGAATCGAGATCGGCGATCGCGGGATAGTCGCGCCCGTCGAGCAGCGACAGCCACATCTCGTAGGCGCGCACATGCATGCGCCGCTCGTCCGCGCCGATCATCGGCGGCAGGTCCATGCAGGGTTCGTCGGCGACCGGGAAGTCCCAGTCGGCGAGGTCCTCGGCGGTGAACGAGCGATAATCTTCCATTGGCGATCCCCATGACCGGCGGCCGATTCCGGAATCGCCGCCTCTCCCGCGCACCATGCGCCCGCCCGGGTTGAGGATTGGTAAAGGGCCGCAGGGATCGGCCCGGCGAAGATAGGCGGGCAGGGTGCTTGAAACTGCCCGCCACCGCTGATAGAGGCCCGCTTCGGTTCGCCGCTTTAGCTCAGTTGGTAGAGCATCGCATTCGTAATGCGGGGGTCACAGGTTCGAGTCCTGTAAGCGGCACCAGTACATATCCAGAACATGGTAGAAAAACCTTGTAAAACAAGGTATAAATGAGCCTTCACGGTCTCATGTTATCTCACTATGTTCCACCGTGGTCCACTCAAAGTGGGCCAAAAAACATGGGACCACGAAGCTTCGAAGGAGGCGTGGCCCACTATGCTTACAACCACCCAGATTCGCTCTCTCAAGCCCGCAGCCCGTCCTTACAAGGTTGCGGACGCAAAAGGTCTCTATCTTCTGGTGCAGCCTAGCGGCTCGTTGCTGTGGCGTTTCCGCTTTAGGAAATTCGGCATCGAGAAGAAGCTTTCCTTTGGCGCATTCCCGGACGTATCTTTGCAGGACGCCCGCAAAGCGCGAGACGAAGCACGCAATCAACTCGAGGAAGGAATCGATCCTGTCGAGGAGAAGCGCCAGCGAAAGCTGGAGGCGGAGCTGGCCGCGAAGACGACGTTCAAGCTTGTCGCCGAGGAATATATCCAGAAGATCGAGCGGGAAGGGAAGGCACCAGCTACTATCAAGAAGGCGCGTTGGTTTCTCGATCTCCTCGACCACATCAGCAAACGGCCCATTGCGTCGATCACACCCCATGAACTGCTCGATGTCCTCAAGCGGGTCGAGCGGCGGGGCCATCATGAGACGGCCTTACGTCTTCGTGCCTTCGCGGGACGCGTCTTCCGCTATGGATTTGCGACCCTGCGAACCGAACGTAATCCGGCCGATATTCTGCGCGGCGCGCTCATTGTGCCGCAGGTTAAACATCACGCCGCGATCCTTGAGCCGGCCAAGGTAGGAACCCTGCTTCGTGCCATCGACGGCTATAGCGGTCGGCCCGAGACGGTCTTTGCACTCCGGCTGGCGCCGCATGTTTTCTTGCGCCCGGGTGAGCTTCGGCAAGCGAAATGGGAGGAAGTCGATTTCGCCGAGAAGGTATGGAGGGTACCGGCTGAGCGGATGAAGATGAAGCAACCGCACGCGGTGCCGCTGTCGAAACAGTCGCTCTATCTGCTCCAGGAACTGCGGTCCCTTGCGCGCCAGAGCGAATTTCTGTTCCCCGCGCTTCACACTACCCGGCGGCCACTGTCTGATAATACACTTAATGTCGCCCTGCGACGCCTGGGGTACGGCCACGACGAGATGACGAGTCACGGTTTTCGCGCAATGGCGAGCACTCTGCTTAATGAGTCAGGGCTCTGGCATCCGGATGCTATTGAGCGGGCGCTCGCACATGGCGAGCACAACAAGGTAAGGGCGGCCTACCATCGTGGAGCGCACTGGGCCGAGCGGGTTCGAATGGCGCAGTGGTGGTCAGACTACCTGGACCGGCTGCGCATTGGCGGGAAGGTTGTTCGAGGCAAGTTTCGGAAGCAAGCGTAAGCAGATTTTGGCCAATTCCCGACGGCATGATTCGGGGAGCGATTTAGAGAAAGCTGCCGTTTGTGGAGCTCAACGTAGGCACTCCGCTCAAGCCGACAAACCCGATATTCATTGCCACTAATCGGCTCGCCAGAAGCTGCCGTCCATCCACGCACCGTGGCCGCCGACGGGCGCCTGAGACCGCCCGTGGCGATGTGCTGGCAAGGTCGGTGGTTCGACAGCTACTATTTCGGCTCGTCGAGATCTGACGGTTGACGAGGATGCAGAGAACGCTCTGAAGCACAGCCCCGGTTAGGGGCAGCAGCACCGCAGCCGGTAACAATCACCATGGGTCACAGTTCGTAGGGATGAAGCCCCATTGCGGTGCCAATCGGGTACCAGACATTTTGCCAGCGGACCTTTGCGAGATCAGTCCCCACAAACGCGGTTTCGTCGTTCCCCTTCCGCAGAAGCTTGCCGCCTGGCAGAAACGCGAAGTTCTGACCGCCGAGGACGCTATCGCTCAGCTGAGCGGGCAGCACCGTCCTGAGCGGAAGCACGTAGATGGGATCATCCGCTACCAGAAAAAACTCGTCGAACAGGTGCGCGTAGCTCTCCATGTGGACACCAAGCTCGCAGGAATAGAGGTCATCCGCCACGACGTTGATCCGGACCTCGCCCTTCTCGTACTCCGTTGTCTTTCCGTCCAATGCCCTGATGTGGTCTTCTTCCTCCGGCGGAAGGAACACAAACGCGGTGATGAAGGACTTCTCGTGCAGCCAGCCCACGGCGTGGGCGATGAATACATCGAGGCTAGGAAGTTGCAGGCTCTTGTCAGGATGGAGGTCCTGATAAAATCGGCTAGCCTTCGACATCTGGCCGATCAGAAATTGGTAGTCGATGTACAGCACGCGATACCTCGCAGGCGCACGTTGCATGCGCTCCTTATACGTCTCTCGCACCTCGCGGACGCAGGAGGCTGGGTCGCGATTGACCTCCCGTCCGGTAAACCGGATTACCGAATAGCCAGCCCGTGTGAGATATCTCTGTCTGATCGCATCTCTCTCGAACTGCTCTTTGGTTGAATGATATGCGTGACCATCAAGCTCGATGATCAGCCGCGCGTCCTTTAGGATGAAATCAACGCGGTATCGCCCATGCTTTTCAGCGTCTCCGAACCACTGCTCGCTCTCGATCAGGTCAGCCAAGTCGCCTAGCTCAGCTGAAAAATGCTTCTCGATGTGGGATGGACCTCGGTCTCGATACCAGGCTGGAGGCGATTTTGGTTGTCCGGGATGGCGCATGGATTTCCTGAAAATGATCGGCCCGTCGAGTTAGGCCTTTAATATCGCAAAGGGGCAGTTCGCGGCAGTAGGGGAAATTTCTGCCGCTAAAACTGAGCGATCCGGGCCATTACAGTGCTCAACCTGCTTGGCCACCATCGACCGTATAAAACATCGGATCCTTGAGCCAGTCGTTGATCGCTGACTCGCGCCATCCAGCACAGCGTGTGCTGATCTGGATGCTTTTCGGAAAGGTGCCATTTTGGATCATTCGGTACATGGTCGAACGGCAGAGACCGGTGCGGCTAAGCACGGCCTTGATGCGAAGGATCCGATCGGGCGTGTCGGTCATGCCATGGTCCTCTCTGCTTCTTTCCAGTTTCGGACGAATAGGATTAGGATTTGGGTATACAGTGCAAGGAGGCAGGACCCGCGGTGCATCAGAGAGCCTCCGCCCGGCACCAAAATGGTACCTCGGTATAGCGAAACTCTTGAAGCTGGAATCCCAAGGTGTCCCAGCCTTTGGCGTGACCGCGGTCTACGCCGCGTTGGAGCAGCGGCGAGTCGACCCTAGGCGCTTCGGACTTTTCGGACGGCGATCGAATGGTACGAGGCGAGGCATGTCTCCGCTGTGCAGATTTCCGGACAGCACAGTCGAACCGCCCTCAAAAAGCGGTTCTGCGATGAACCGTTCGTTCGATAGGACGAAATATTTTCAAGCTAAATCAAGCATTTATCTATATAGTGATAGGATCGATTCGACCCTTGGACGTGTCTGGGAGCCATGTAGGCGCCAGGAAACGCGCAGAATACTCTCCAAGCTCAAGCGTATCGGATCGAGAGCGAGCGTGGTTTTAGGCAGATATAACGACGTCTGCGGACCGGCCTGCCGGTCCCGCCTGCAGTTCGCTCGTTGCGGCGCCTGGCTGCAAACGGTCCCTCTTGGCCGGATCGACATTCAACGTAACCAGATCATGGCTGCGGCGAGGTGAATGAATCCGGCGAAGTGGACGGTTCGCCGGTCGTAGCGCGTTGCGAAGCGGCGGAAATGCTTGAGGCGTCCGAAGCATCTCTCGATCCGATTGCGCTGCTTGTAGAGTTCGGTGTCGTGCGAGATGAAGACCTTCTGATTGCGCTTGGACGGGATGACCGCCTGCGCATCCATCTGAGCGATCGTCTCGCGTAATTCATTACTATCATATGCTTTATCGGCGAGTATGGCATCCGCTTCCTGACCCTCCAGAAGAGCTGGAGCGGCGGTGATGTCATGGGCCTGGCCAGCCGTGATACGGAACCGCAACGGCCGACCCAAGGCATCGGCAAGCATATGGATCTTGGTCGTCAGCCCTCCTCGGGAACGCCCCAGCGCCTGGTCCTGGGCCCCCCTTTTCCGGTCGCCGCCTGCTGGTGGGCGCGAACGATGGTGCTGTCGATCATCAGATACTGGTTGTCGCGGTCCGTGGTGAGCGCATCGAACACCCGCTCCCATACGCCGGCGTGACACCAGCGACTGAAGCGTCGGTGCACCGTCTTCCAGCGGCCATAGCGCTCAGGCAAATCACACCAATGGGCGCCAGACCGCAGAACCCACAAACATCCGTTCACAAACAATCGGTTATCGGACCCCGTCCGCCCAGGATCGCCTACCTTGCCCGGCAGCAGCAGCGCGACTTTCGCCCACTGCGCATCGTTCAACTCGTATCGCTTGGTCCCCATCGTCCGCTCCGCGCTTCAACACGGAGTCCTATGAATCAGGGATCAGCCCCCTTGGGAATCCTGAATGTCGATCCCGCCTAGTCGTGCAAAAAACTGCAAGCTCCAACAATCGAGGGAGCCGTCAGAGGTCCAGAGCCTGATGTGTAGAATGCCGAACTCATGGTGATTTGGCAGTTTCTCCATGAATGTAGGCTCACCGGTCGGTTCGGATTTTTGATCGCGGCCGTGCCCGAATGGGCTGTTCCATGTCGCACTGTTGTGGCGGCAGTGGCTCGATCTGGACAACCACCCGGGCTTGGTCGTCCTTTAAGCCGGCTTTAGGCTGTAATGTCATCTAGTCGCGGATGTTCGTGCCACTCGCATGGCGTGCAGCAATGTAACCAAAGGTGAGCGATGGGCCAATTGTCGCACCTGATCCTGGGCAGCTTCGACCCATGACTGTCGCCGTCGTATTCCCCGTGGCATAAAGGCCTGGAATCGGAAGACCAGCGTCGTTTAACACACGCGCCAACTCGTCTGTGAGGAGACCACCACAGGTGCCTCCGTCGCCAGCGTGGATCCGCACCGCATAAAACGGAGGCTTGCAGATGGCGCCTAGCGAGGGATTGGGCGATGAGGTTGTATCACCGAGATATTGGCTAAGCGCACCTCGGCCGCGGTGGAAATCCTCGTCCACGCCCACTGCCGCAAAGGCGTTGAAACGGTCCACCGAAGACCTGAGCGTTTCAATCTCCAAGCCGCAGCATTGAGCCAGCTCCTCCAAACTGTCGGCGCGGATCATGTAGCCCGATTCAAGCCATTCTTTGGGCACCGCACCCGGCGGCTGGAGGCCCCACCAATAGCGGCTGCGGTGTTGATGATCGAGAATAGCCCAACTCGGGTCAGCCGATACCGACTTGCTGCGATTGAACATTGCGTGGCCTAGTGCGCAATAATCCCCCGCTTCGTTGACAAACCGCGCCCCCCGGCTGTCGACCAACATACAATGAGGCCGGGCCAGTTCGATCACGTTGAACAGAACAGTCCCGTCGGCAAGGCGCGATGTCGGTATCCACCATGCCTCATCCATCATTGCCGTGGCTGCACCGGAATTCATCGCGATGCTGATGACCTCACCTGTGTCGCCGGGATTGGCGGCGCTGAACATCCTGCTTGTTGAAGGGCGTTGATAGGTGCGCCGCATCTCATCACTTTGAGAGAAGCCTCCGGCATTGAGGAGAACACCGTGACGGCTTTGTACGGTCACCTTCTCACCGTTGCGGACAATTACCACGCCGGCGATTTTTCCGTTTTCCAGTACAAGATCCTGTAACGGGGCATCATACCAGATATCGATCTTCTCGCGCAGAGCGATTTCGAGCAAGCGTGCCTGTAAAGCTGCGCCCATGCGCACCCATTCCTGCCCCAGCTTGTTCCGCAGCATGCGCAGAGCAACCGTAAGAAAGGCGCGCTTGCTGGTCCAAGTGCGACCGTTCAGCGTCAGTTGAATGACTTCCGGATTGGACACAGGTGGAAGCGGCTTCTCGGGGCGACGCAGTCGGTGGCGTGACTCCCCCAGCCGTCGCAGATTAAAGATTTTCGCTTCGATGGAGCGGCCCCGAGCCATGGCTCCAGGATATTCTCCCTCATAATAATCGGACCAGCCGTCGGAGTAAGTGAATTCCATTCCCTGTTGTTCTAGGAAAAGAATAGCAAGACGGGCTTCACGAAGATACGCCGCGCGCCTTTCGAGCGTTGAGGCAGGTTCGGGGTCGCCCGCGCACGCATCAAGATAGCGTCGCGCTGCTTCCTCGCTGTCGACGGCTCCGGCCCGCGCCATCACGGTGGAATTTGGGATCCACATCACCCCGCCGGATAGTGCTGTCGTCCCGCCGAATTTGTCTGATTTCTCTATGATCAGCGGCCGTTTTCCGGCCTCGCGGGCGACCAAGGCCGCACATACCGAGGCGGCGCCGCTGCCCACGATGATGAAGTCATACGGGTCCGTCATTTTCTCTCCCGAATGTGACCTTGAGCGAACGGCATTCTCCCGGGAAGGCTGTCAAGCTCACCTCCAACGAAGTCCGCCCTGGGACTTTGGGCTAGAGATTCAGTGTTTGAAGCAGCAGTGTTTAAGCGCAGCCGATCTCCCCGGTATCGCTCGATCTAGGTATTTCCAGTTGCCCTATCGACGAGGAACGGTGCCGGACGGATTGGTGGCCGGCTACTCCAGCTTGGCGGGTCGACATGCAATCCTTCGCCAGTCCTATGAAGAGAACCCCCTGATCGAGGGATTTGGATAGCAGCACCGACCGATATTCTCATGTCGCGTACAGAGCACAGGCGACGATGCGAACAGCCTGTCGACGTTGCTCGGATCATCGAAGGTGAGGCTGTCTGCCGCCTCAGCGCCGGGAGGAATGGATGGACGTTGATGCTAACCTTATTACCGAGATCGTTGATCGGCAGCGGATTCTTGATGTTATCATGCGCTACGCGCGGGCTGCAGACCGCAGGGACCCCGAAATTTTCGCGGCCGTGTTCTGGCCGGATGGCGGTTTCGAGGGTGGCCCGATCGATGGACCTTCGAGAGATCTAACGGGGGCGATGTGCGAGTTGCTCGATCACATCATGGATGTGACGCAGCATTTCATGCTCAACTCGATTATCGAATTGGATGGAGGGCGAGCATATGGGGAAACCTATTTTATCGCCTATCATCGCTCTCGGCCAACATCCGACAGTGCCGAAGCCATGCTTGGCCTCGAAACGCTGGAGAATCTTGGCGGCGATCGTTCGCGGCACTATGACTATATAATCGGCGGTCGCTATCTCGACCTCTTCGAAAGGCGCGACGATCAGTGGCGCATCAAGACACGGCGGCTTGTGGCCGACTGGACCAAATGTGGGATTGCCACCGCCACTACAACGGGTCTCGTCAATAAGCTGAGATTCCGCGGCTCGGCCAATCGCGACGATCCTTCTTATGAGTGGCTCCGAGGAAATCCGTCCTGATAGGGGCGATTTCGAGTTGCCGGTGATCGGAAGTGGGCCAAACTTAATCCAGGAATCGATGCAGGGACCCGGCTAGTTGCGCTGCATCCCCAGCATCGGCAAAATGGGTCCGATAGCCGCCGGTGCGGTCCATCAGATAGGCAAAAGCCGTGTGCGCTACGGCATAGCCAGCTGGATCGTCGGGGTCGTCGCGGTGCTGCGCGAAAACCTTGAAGCTCGCCTTCGCCCGATCGATCTGTGCAGCGGTCCCTGTCAGGCCGCGAAAGCGCGGATAGCGCTGGGTGAGAAACCTGCGCATGGCATCGGGGGTGTCGCGCTCTGGGTCCACGGTGATGTAGATTGGCTGAATTTGTTTGGCCAACGGCTCCAGCAGATCGAGCGCGTCAGAGATGCGGCCGAGCACACGGGGACAGACCACGCGACAGTGGGTGAAGCCGAAGGCGACGAGCATGAACCTGCCTCGGAAATCGGATTGCGTGACGTCCAGGCCGTCATGATCGGTCAGGGAGAATGAGCCTTCGTGGTCCAACGTCATAAGCTCTTTACTCCGCCTTGCGGTTCGCCATCGAGCCACAGTCTCTTTGCCTCGGCATTACCAAATTGACATTTTGTGGTCAATTTGGTAATGCCGAGGCAGGAGTTCCTGATGATCGCTGCTGCAAAGCCCACCTCCCCGCAACCTCGTCCGCTAAGCCTCGATCGCGATCAGCGAGGGCATTTGCGGCGCCTCATAAACCTCGCCGAGCAATTGCCCGACGACTGGTCGGGGATGATGGGCCGGAGCACGTTACAAGAGGACTTCGGCGCTCTCCGCTTTCAGCTTGCATATGCTTGCTATGCGCTCGCGCTTACGCATGTGCATCGCTTGCCGGCAGCACCGGGATTGTTCCGTGAACCATTCGCCAGGCTGATCGAGAAATTATGTTCCCCGGATGTCTGGGCCTATTGGCACTATGTCAGCACGGGCAATGGCGTGCTCAATCACAGCTTGGGCGAACTGCCGGCTGAATGGAATCCCGTGATCAGGGACAACATCATGTACAGCGCGTATCTCCAGTCGGCCGCGCTGCTCTACCATCATATATTCGACGACGCGCGCTATAGCGAACCCGGCGCGCTAACGCTCACGTTGAGGCCACTCTTCTGGGGAGACGGGCCGAAAATCTTCATCAATGACGAACGCTCGTTGAGCGAGCATATCTACTGGCAGATGGTGGAAAATGGCTATCTCGGCGTGGCCTGCGAACCCAACTGCATATTCCAGATCTGCAATCAACCGTCGATCCTC
Organism: Sphingomonas sp. Root720; assembly: GCF_001428605.1. Taxonomy (GTDB): domain Bacteria; phylum Pseudomonadota; class Alphaproteobacteria; order Sphingomonadales; family Sphingomonadaceae; genus Rhizorhabdus. Next base: position 1,267,859 of record NZ_LMID01000001.1, on the reverse strand, counting down.
GGCTTCCGACTAGAGGACCTCATCTATGGTGGATCGCGCGCGCAGGAAGTAACCGATGGCTATCTTCGTGCCTGGGCCGAATTCGGAATTTCGAACGAGGCCGGGCACTTCAACGTCATGGTGCAGCAGAAGGAGCGATCCCTCCCAAGTCCGCCATCGCCATGGTCGGATTTCTGGCTTGGGGCTCTCATGCACGCATGGAATCCCGAGACTGTGGCGCAGCATTACGCCGTTGCTCGCGACATATGGATACGGCCCGGACCGGCTGATACGGCCTGGGTCGATCTGTCCCAAGGTTTCGCCCGCGCCGGTCTCTCGTCCGCGCTCGACTTCGGGTGGGCGGCGGTATGCGCCTCGGAAGTAGGGGACCAGGCGGTTTTGGATGGATTACTACGTTATGCCGACGCACGCCTTCATCGCAGCTGGGACCGCGGGGGACTTTTCTATCGTCGGCATGACACGATCCATGACGATGAAGGCTATCTGGCCGCGATGGACCCCCATAGCGGAAATGTCCTGTTAGGCTACGCTCGGTTGAATGTTCCGGGAGGGTTGAAAGCGATCTACGAGGGGCAATGGAGCACGGCGCGCAAGAACACACCAGCCATTGTCTCCATTGCCGGTAGGGTGGATTTGGAGATGGCGTATTACGACGAGGATGCGAGAACCTTGCATTGGGTCGCGCTTCCAGTCGAGAACGAGCCCGCTATAATTCGCTTTGAAGTTGGCCGTCAGCCTACTGCCGCGGGCTGGGAGCTTAGCGTCGATGGTGAAGTCGTGTGTTCATCTGCCGGCGGAGGGAATCCCCATATCAATGTTCTAATAGCTGACGACACATTGTCTGTCGGTCTTCACCTTTCCGCGCGGACGGCAATCGCGCTGCGGTGGTACTGAGCACCGTCGCTACCGCATCATGTGATCGGCGAAGGATCCATGCTAAGTTCAGAAGCCTCTGGCTCTCGGACGCCCAGCGCCAGCAAAAGCATTCGTGCCAGATCAGCGACATAAGCATCTGACGCCCGCTGCTCGAGGCGGGCGCGGAGCATGGCGCGCACGGCGCTGACGACCAGGTCGCGTGCGCTGGTCAAATCGTTGAACGAGAATCGTCCCGACTGAAGGCCCAGTTTTAGGTCCGGCGTTGGATAGGCCCGCAAATCCACGTTCACCTGGCTCAGGCCCGACATCGAGAGAAGCAGCCATCCCCAAATGGAATCTTCGTCGGCATGGTGGGCAACGAGATGCATGGTGGCGACGATCCGTTTAGCGGGGTCGTCGAACACCGTGATGGCTTGTTGAATCCGATGGAACGGGACGTGGCCTACATGCGCCCACAAGGCCTCGAGGAGATCCTCGCGGGTGGGGAAATAATTGTAGAACGTCCCCCTCGCGACCTTCGCCTCGCGTGCGAAGTCGTCGATCGTCGCGCTATCCGCGCCTTGGTGCGCCACGAGCCGAGCGGCGGCCTCGATCAGCTTATACCGGGTCCGTTCGCGCCTCTTGCGGCCGGTTTCGGTGCGATAGCCAAGCTGAGTTTCGATCTCCATTGCCATTATCTTTTGGAGAAGCGACTATCTGTCAAGCCAGCTAAAATGACGGTTAATGTTCATATTGACGAATCATGTTCAATTTGACTAACTGAATCGGGGCAAAGAACCCCTTTTCGGTGAGGATGGCATGATTGAAATGAGCGCCGCGGTCGTCCGCAACCCCTGCGGGCCCTTCACCCTGGAACGGGTCAGGCTGGAAGAGCCCCGCGACCATGAGGTTCTGGTCAAGATCGTCGGCACTGGCATGTGTCACACCGATCTGGTGGTGCGCGACCAATATTTCCCGACTCCGCTGCCGGCGGTTCTTGGTCATGAAGGTGCGGGAATAGTCGAAAAAGTGGGGGCTCGGGTGACCAAGGTCGCGCCCGGCGATCACGTTGTGCTGAGCTTTGCGAGTTGTGGCGTCTGCCAGAACTGCCGACGCGGCCTTCATGGCTATTGCATTGATCTTTATGGCCGCAACTTTGCCGGCGCACGGCCAGACGGCTCCTCCCCGTGCTGCGACGCCGAGGGCGGGCGGCTCAGTAGCTTTTTCTTCGCGCAGTCATCGTTCGGCGAATATGCGCTCGCGACCGAGCAGAATGTCGTGCCGATCACCAAGGATGTACCGCTCGAGATCATGGGACCGCTGGGCTGCGGGATACAGACCGGTGCGGGCGCGGTCATCAATGCGCTCAAGCCGGCCGCCGGCTCAAGCATCGCAATCTTCGGGACCGGCTCGGTCGGTCTTGCCGCTATCATGGCGGCAAGAGTTGTCGGTTGCACAACGATCATCGCCGTCGATCTTAAGGACAGCCGGTTGGCGTTGGCGCGAGAGCTGGGTGCGACCCACAGCTTAACGGCCGGTGCGCATGTGGTCGACGAAATCCGTTCGGTGACTGCCGGCGAAGGTGTCCAATATTCGCTCGAGTGTACTGGTTTACCGCCGGTCTTGCGGCAAGCCGTCGATGCTCTTCGGCTGACGGGAACCTGCGGCGTGATCGGCGTTGCTCCGCTCGGTACGGAGGTGTCGCTCGATATCAACGGCTTGCTCTTTGGCCGTACCGTCCGCGGAATCATCGAAGGCGACAGCGTGGCAGACATCTTCATTCCGCAGCTGATCGAACTGTGGCGGCAGGGACGTTTCCCTTTTGACAGACTGATCCGCTTTTACCCGCTCGCCGAGATCGAGGAAGCTGCCCGCGCATCCGCCCATGGCGAAGTTCTGAAGGCCGTCCTTCGGCCCGCCTCGTGATGAGCGTGCCCCTTGCCGGGACAATCAGTGGTTTGGCATCCCGTGCCGGCAGCCTCTTTCGGGGAGCGACGGCTCTTTCCATGGCGGGGCAGCGTGATCTGAGCTTTGGCGTTCTGGATGCCCAGTCCGCTTGCTTTGCAGGCGGGCTGGCGGCCCGAGGCGTGCGCCGCGGCGATCGGGTACTGCTGCATCTGCCCAACGGAGCGGAGTGGCTGATCGCCTATCATGCGCTCGCCAGGCTGGGGGCGGTGGTGGTCCCGGTCAATACGCTCCTGACCAGTTCCGAAGTGGCTTACATGGCTGCCGACGCTGATGTTGCGGCCATGATCGTGCCAGCAGCGCGTCGTGAAGCTATCCACCAAGCCAGGGGGTGGGAACGTCGGTTACTGACCATCCTCACCGATGCCTCCACCGAAGACGGATTTGAGGCGCTGCTGAGCGGTCATCCGCTCGACCCCATCGAGGTAGCGCCCGACGACCTTTTCACGATCTGCTACACGTCAGGAACGACCGGGCGGCCCAAGGGTGCAATCCAAACGCATAGAGCCGTTTTCGCCAGCGCCGCCATGACGGCTATGGTTCATGGCCGGGTGCGTGGCGAAACCGTGTTGACTGCGCTCCCCTTCACCCATGTCTATGGCAATGTCGTCATGAATGCGGCGCTTCTCGTGGGCATGCGCCTTGTCGTCCTTCCCCGTTTCGATCCGGGAGAAGCTCTCGCGGCCATCGGCAAGGAAGGGCCCGCCCTGTTCGAGGGCGTACCCACCATGTATTATCAGATGCTTACCCACCCCGGGATCGACGCGACCGATTTCTCGTCGCTACGGTGCTGCACCGTCGGCGGGCAGACGATGCCGCTGGCGCGGATCGACGAGGTTGTCGCCCGCTTCGGTTGCCCATTGTGCGAATTGTGGGGGATGACCGAGGTGGCGGGGCCGGCGATGTCGCACTCGCCCCATTGGCCCCCGCGACACGGCTCGATCGGGCTGCCCTTCCCGAATGTCGAGACCAGATTGGCGTCGCTTGACGACAAGGACCACGCCGCCGCCGACGGAGAGCCCGGCGAGCTCCTGGTGCGTGGTCCTCAAGTGACACCCGGTTATTGGCGTGACCCTGTGGCCACCGACCAGAGCATCGCATCGGATGGCTGGTTGGCGACAGGCGACATCGCGGTTCGCGATGCCGATGGCTATTTCAGGATCGTCGACCGTCGAAAGGACGTGATCATAACCGGCGGGTACAATATCTATCCTGCGGAGCTGGAACAGGTGTTGTCCCTCCATCCGTCAGTTGCGATGGTCGCCGTTGCACCGATGGTGGACCTCGAAAAGGGAGAGCTCGCCAAAGCCTTCGTGGTCCTGCGGCCCGGCACGCAGTGCACGGCCCAACAACTTGACCGTCACTGTCGCGACCACCTCGCACCTTATAAGGTGCCTCGCCTCTACGTATTCGTCGACGACCTGCCGAAGTCGAGCACCGGCAAGATATTGCGGCGCGAACTTCGCGAAGCAATTCCACCAGCACCGATGCCCTGACCCCTTGGATGAGGTAAAACATGTCTATCGATTTTTGGTCCGATTATCGCATGACCATCGACGGGATTGATGCGCCGGCCCGCTCGTGGTTTGATGCTTATAATCCGGCGACGGGGCGGGTGGTCGCTCAGGCGCCCGAGGCGGACCGCTCCCAGCTGGACCAGGCCGTAGCCGCCGCTCGCCGCGCCTTTCCTGGCTGGGCCGCGAAAACCCTGGCGGAACGACAGTCATTCGTCGACAGCATCGGTACCGCCATTGAAACCCATATGGACGCTTTTCAGCGATTGCTGACGCTGGAGCAGGGCAAGGCGCGCGCCGGAGCGGAATGGGAGATTGGCGGTTCGATCATCTGGTGTCGGGAGATTGCCCATCAAGAATTGGCGCCGCACATTGCCGAGGAAAGCAGTGGTCGGCGGGTCGAAACACGGCGGGTCCCACTTGGCGTGGTTGGGGCGATTACGCCTTGGAATTTCCCCGTCCTGCTTGCCATCTGGAAGATCGCTCCGGCGCTGGTGGCCGGCAATACGGTCGTCCTCAAGCCTTCACCCCACACGTCTCTCTGCACGCTCAAGCTGGGGGAGTTGCTGCGTGAAATCTTGCCTCCGGGCGTGCTGAACGTCGTGTCCGGCGGCAACGAACTCGGCGCGTGGCTGACAGGTCACCCCGATGTCCAAAAGATCAGCTTCACCGGTTCGACCGCAACCGGCAAGAAAGTGATGGCGTCGGCGGCTTCGAACCTCAAACGCGTCACGCTCGAGCTGGGCGGCAACGATCCGGCGATCGTCCTGCCTGATGTCGATGTCGAGGACACCGCCAAAGCACTCTTCTGGGCGGCTTTCCAGAACAGCGCCCAGTTCTGTGTAGCGGCCAAGCGGATCTACATCCATGAATCGATCTACGACGCGCTGGCTCAGGCGCTGGTCGCCTACGCCGCGACGGTAAAGGTAGGTGATGGCTCGCAACAGGGGGTTGATCTTGGTCCGATCCAGAATCGGATGCAGTTCGAGAAGTTGAAAGACCTTCTCGCGGACGCGAAAGCGAACGGGTTACGCTTTCTCGCCGGAGGAGAAGTCACCGATGACAGCGGTGGCTTCTTCGTGCCCGTCACGATCGTGGACAATCCTCCCGAAAATTCCCGGGTGGTGCAGGAGGAAGCTTTCGGGCCAGTGCTGCCGCTGCTCAAGTTCAGCGATATCGATGATGTCGTGGCGAGAGCGAACAATACCGAATATGGATTGGCCGCCTCGGTCTGGTCGCGTGACCTAGATCAAGCTCGTAGTATCGCTGAACGCATCGAGGCGGGAACCGTGTGGATTAATGAAATCCACAGTTTCTCGCCGCATGTCGCCTTTGGCGGTCATAAGCAATCGGGTATCGGCATCGAGAACGCCCTGGAAGGGCTGGCCGAATATACCAATGCCCAGACCATCGTAGAAAACCGGGCGGACGCCGAGAAAAACTAGACGGTGGCGCTTTTACCGGTCCGCAGGAGCGCGGCCCGGCCAGCAGACTGCCCGATTAAGCGGCCGGTGACACAGGCCAACGTCAAGCCTGAGCCAGGCAGATAGCCTGACGAGTTCGGCCCGGCCATATTTCGGATGACGCCACCGCCCGCAAAGAGATTAGGCAAGGGCCGTCCGTCTTCCCGGATGACCCGCCCCTCAGAATTGATCAGAAGGCCGCCCAGCGTGTGCAGCAGTGCGGGACCGACCCTGATGGCGTAATATGGTGCATGGAACGAGCCATCGGCCGGAAAGACACGGTTGAACCGGTCGGGTGTGCCGGTTCCTGCCAACAGCTCGACCTCGCGAAATGTGTCGCACAGCAGGTCTGGTCGGGCACCCGTAATCGACACGAGCTCGTCGAACGTTTCGGCTCGCTTGGCGATGCCCAGCTCGATTGCCTCGCGATACTCACCGCGCGTGAGCAGCTCGCGGTGCCGACGTTCATCCAGCAGCACCCAGGAAAGCTGATCCGGAAGCGCGGCGACGCGATCGCCCTGTCCCGAAATATCCTCGATTTCGTGCGAGAACCGTCGTCCATCGCGATCGATCTGGATGGCGCCCTCGGAATAGATTTCATAGCTCAGCATGATACCCGAGGGTTCAGCGAGAGCGCCGAAATTCTGGACGGACGTCATGTCGCCAAGAGCGCCGCCCAATTCCATGCCCCAGATGATCCCGTCTCCTTCGTTGCCTTCCCAGCCGAAATAGCGTGTATCCGCCATCGTCGGAGCGAAGCGCCGGAGCATCTGCTTGTTCGCGCCATATCCGTTCGTTGCGAGGATCATCACGTCGCAGCCGATGTCTTCCCGCAGACCATCAGGGCGTTGGATGCGTACGCCCCGAACCGTGCCGTCTTCCTCGGCAAACAGCGCGACCGCGCGAGCGTTCGTAACGAGGTCTGCACCCATATCGCTCGCCGCCCGTAACAGGGCGCCATGGAGTTCGGCGCCTGTCAGGCTCGGATTGCGGTGAAGGCGGGCGCAACTGTGGCCGAATGCCGCCCATTCCGGTAGATGGGCGAGCGGAATCCGGTGTGCTTCGACGAGCCAGTCGACCGTCCTGCCGGCATTGTCGGCGACATAGCGCGAAAGGATGGGATCGCCAGATCCGGCTGATTGCGCCATGAGGTCCGCGAACAATATATCGCTGCTGTCTTGAACGCCGTTGAGGATTTGAGAGCTTGTGCCGGCGGCATAGAGCGTGCCCTGCGACAGGCTGGTATTTCCGTGCGGAGCGGCATCGCGTTCGAGAATGAGGACGTCAGCGCCGAGTTCACGCGCCGCTAGAGCAGCCGTCAGGCCGCACGCTCCCGCGCCAATGATGAGAATGGTGCTACGCGCAAAAAATTCCGCTTCGCTTGCAGGAAGAATGCTCACTGGTTTTCCATTCGATTGGAGAGTGACATGGAGCGAGCTCAATCCGACTGCTTAAGCGCCGAAACGGTGAGAACCCGCCCAGGGTTGGCGGAAAAGATGCGCACTTCTCGTCCGTCATCCGCCAAGACAAAGGTGTCGTAGGTGGTGGCCGCCTGGGGAGAAAATTCGGCCTCCGACGCATATTGCAGCATGCCGTGGCAATCGGGCCCGAGTTTATAACGGGCGTTGACCTTCTTGTTGGGAAGCATCGTACCGTTGAAGTTCAACGTCCGATCCACCGAGAGGCCCCCCTTGCCGTCGAAATGGATTATGCCGGCCGCTGCGAATGCTCCAGAACCGATGATCGGCCCTTCGCCGCTGGAGATGAAGCTGCCATGCAGATCTGCGTCAGTGCAGGGAGCGCGCCTTGCATCTTTAAATTGCCGTTTCGCGGTCAAATTGGCGATGACCGAGCGGTCGTCAGTGACCAGCCGAATTTCGCCGGCTTCCGACGCGAACACGAAATAGCCGCTCGGGAAAATGAGGCTGGTCGATGCGGTCTGGGACGCGATGTGACCGGTGCAATCGGCATCAAGGCGATATTTTCCCTCGACCTTGGTATCGACGCTCAGCGTTCCATTGGAGCTGCTGCTGCCCACCGCGGAAAAGCCGCCCTTGCCATCGAAATTGACGTAGCTGACCGCTGCGACTGCACCGCCCGCCACCAACACGCCCTTAAGCGTCGACCCGAAGCCACCTTGTAACGACGCAGACGAGCAGGAGTGGGGCGCGCGCGCCTGAGCGGCGCTCGGTAATGCGAGCATGATCAAGGCTGCGCCAATTATCCTGAGCATCCGCTGTTCCCTCCTGTCCTGCAGAGCGACGAGGATTCCGCATATCGAGCGGCGGGAATATCCCTCGATCGCGCGATTTTGCTTGTCGTGCCGACTGGCTAGCCAAGGCCAGAAGCGATGGCGCTGCCATGGTTGAGTGATCGGAATGGGCATGGCAGAACCAAAAGTCATATCTGTGAGTGTCAGCACCCCTCAGATGGTTCGTATCGGCAACATGGAACTGCCGACCTCGATCATCAAAGAGCCGGGGCAGGGGCCTGTATATGTCGGCTCCGATGGTCTCATCGGGAACAAGCTCGCGGTTCACCCCGAAGCTGTCTACGCGATCGGAGTGGAGGCCTATGACTATTGGGCTGCACGGTTTGGGGTGGATCGGAGCAGCTGGGAATGGGGATATTGGGGCGAGAACATCACTTTTGCAGGATTGTTCGAGCAGGATCTCCGCATAGGTGACATATTGGAGGTCGGCGACGAGCTCGTTCTGCAGGTTTCCGGTCCGCGCAACCCATGTGTGAAGCTCACATGGCGCTTGGGAGTGCCAGCAAGCGAGCTTGCGACCCTCGTTGCCGACGGGCGGATGGGCTTCTATCTGCGTGTCCTGCATGCCGGCTATGTTCGCGCCGGCGATGACGTTTGTGTTCGTCCGCAATACCCGCACAACATGGCCGTGATTGATATCCCGCGGCTGTTCCACGATCAGCAGGCTCCCTCCGAGACGATCCGCGCCGCTCTCGAAATGCCGGCGCTGAGCGATTATCCCAAGATGTTCCTGCGGCAGCGGCTGACTCAGTCGCTCGATAACGAGATCGCCGGAAAAAATCGCTGGAAGGGCTGGCGCGATTTCAGAGTCTCGTCGATCTCAGACGAGGCGCATGACGTGAAGTCTTTTGTGCTGCGACCGGTGGACGATGAGCCGGTGGCCGGCTTTCGAGCGGGACAGTTTCTGACCTTTGGCCTGCCGACCGAGGCGTCGCGGCAGACGGTCCGCCAATGGAGCATTTCGGATTATGGAGCAGAGGAAAGCTACAGGATCAGCGTGAAGCGCGTCGAGGGTGGGGCTTCGCAATGGCTGCATGACAATGTTGAGATTGGGATCGTGCTGCCGGTCCGCGCCCCTAGCGGGAAATTCGTGCTCGATATCGGATCGACCAAACCGATCATCTTCGTCTCGGCCGGCATAGGGGTGACGCCGCTCCTGGCGATGCTCAAGATGCACTTGGCTCGTCCGAACGGTAAGACGCCGCCGATCGTGTGGATACATGCCGCACGGGACAGTGCCCATCATGCTTTCGCCGAGGAAGTCGATGCGCTGATCGCCAACCGGGCCGATGTGGTGAGACGAATTTTCTACAGCCAACCGACGCCGGAAGACCTCGAATACGGACGGTGCCATCATCAGGGCCGGATATCGATGGCTAGCCTGCTCCCCTTCATAGAGAGCTTCCCTGTCGAGTTGCACGGTCATAGAGTCGATCTGCCCGGCCAGATATGCGAATATTATATTTGCGGCCCCGAAATCATGCAGCGCGATCTGAAGAGCGCGTTGGTGCATTGGGGTGTCGAAGAAAGCTCGGTACACACCGAGTCCTTCGCCCCGCCAAAGAGCCGTGCTGTCGAGATGGTCGACCAGGCCGAAGTCCGCTTCGCCGTGTCGGGCAAGACAGCGATCTGGCGACGCGACGATGAGATGAGCTTGCTCGAGCTCGCGGAGGCTTCCGGTGTGATCACCCAGTCTAGCTGCCGCATGGGTTCGTGCCATGCCTGCGTGTGTCGAATTTCCTCGGGTCGGATCGAGCATATCGTCGAAGTCGAAGGCATCGCCGACGGTCAAATCCTGCCGTGTTCCGCGGTGCCCGCATCCGCCTCAATCGTCATCGACCTCTAGCAAGGAAACAGCTCATGCAAATTGCTCTCATCGGCGCGACCGGAAACGTCGGAAGTGCCATCGCCAAGGAACTTGTTGGCCGTGGCCATCGCGTTACGGCCATCGCTCGCAATGTATCTGGTCTGACAGAAAGCGAAGCGATACAGCCCACCGCGGGCGATATGACCAATCCGGATGAACTTGCTGCGGTGTTGGCGGGTCACGACGCAGTGATCAGTTCAGCGGCATTCACACCGGGAACTTCAGCAGGACTCATCGAGGCTGTGCGTCGGTCCGATGTAAAGCGCTTCATCGTGGTGGGTGGCGCAGGATCGCTGAATGTGGCCCCGGGCAAGCGACTGATCGATGTGCTCGAGGCGCCTGCCGATGCGATGGTGCGCATCGGCGAAGGTGTGGAGCTTCTGGCCAAGCTTCGTGGCAGCCCCGATCTCGAATGGACCTTCTTTTCGCCGCCTGCTCAAATCGGGCCGGGCGAGCGAACCGGCATCTTTCGGCTGGGCAAGGATGACCTGATCGCGGACTCGTCCGGCAAGAGCGCGATATCCTATGACGACTATGCCATCGCGCTGGTCGATGAGTTGGAGCGGCCGGCGAACGTACGGGCGCGGTTCACCATAGGGTATTGATCTCGCCCGTTGTCAGGCGAGTTCGGCGTGGAGCCAGTCCCCGCCGGAAATCAACTCGCCGATTGTCGAGATGAGAAGCCTTTCGACGGCGTCAGTGGCACTGTTGGAAGAGCGGTCGACGGGTCGGCATAAATCAAACGAGCGCTTTACGGTGCCGTCGCCAATGCGCTTGAGCTTGATGTCGCCCGAGTGAACATAGTGCTTCATCGCGGAATAACCGACGACAGAGCAGGCGTGTCCGCTTGCGATCAGGCTGGCGATCGCGTTCAGCGAATCCACTTCGGCAATAACCTTCAGACGCAGCCCCGGTAGGTCTGATGCGCGACGCAGCATCTCCTGGACCGAGAAGATGAGTGTGAGGGGCAATACGATCGGAAATTGTTCCAATTCGGCGAATGCGATCTCGTCGCATCCCGGTAAAGGATCGTTCTTCGCCGATACCGCGAGGAACATTTCTTCGCGCACGATCTGACGTCCGCTCATGCCGTGGGCCTGTGCGGACGTTGATATTACGGCCAGATCGAGTTCGCCCGATGTTAGCCTGCGATAAATATCAATGCTCTGGCCGGACGCGAGCGATATCCTCACCTTGGGGAGCTGAGAGAAGGCGGCGATCAACAAGGGCACGGCCGAGACGGCCGCGACGCTTTCGGAAAGACCTATGCTGACGTGTCCCGTGGGGTTCCTGCCCAGATCCTTCACGATATCGGTCACGTTGCTGAGGTCATCCAGCAGACGTTTGGCCGTCGCGTAAAGAACGCGTCCTTCTTCCGTAGGCGTCACGCCGCGAACGCTACGGATCAGCAATTTCACGCCGAGTTCGTCTTCGATCCGCAATATACGGCTGGTCAAGGCCGGCTGGACGATGTTGAGGGCTAGGGCTGCGCGCGATATGCTGCCGGCGTCGATAGTCGCTACAAAATAGCGCAGATGCTTGATGTCTAGCTGGGACTTGGAGACCATCAGCAGGTTCCCCGCCACTTGATTACCTGACGATTGGGGAAGACCCTCAAACTGGCGAATGGCGACCACAAGAGGAGATGCCATCGCAAACCCGAGACGCCCTTGCGCATTCGATGCGGGTATCGGCAATGACGCCTTCCCGCAATTTATTTCTTATGTTAAGATTTTGTGTCGGGAACCGACTGTCACACCCGGCAGTGATGGGAAGTTGGAACGCGTATGCATTTGTCCGGTGTTGAAGTTGAGGAACTGCTCCGTTTCCAGCAGGATATAGCCGGCAGTCGAACCGTGCGCGATCTTCAGGGACGAACATTATCCTATATCTCGGAGATTCTGCATTCGAAGGCTGCAGTCTTCATGTTGGATCCAGAGCAACGTGAAGCGCCTGATCGCCGTATGGTGAACCAGGGGCTCGGCGATCGCGCAGAATGCTTATTGAGTTCGGAGTTCCGCGATAATCCGCTAGCGATCTGGGCGCGGCATATGCGCCGCCGCTGGCATCAACCCGTCGCCGTTCCCTCGGATATTCTCAAGCGATCGGACAATACGCCCTTTTATGCTGAATTCATGCGACCGCTCGACGTCCACCACACCATGGCCATTGGGCTGTTGAACGGACAACGCTATCTTGGCCTCATCGGCGTTTTCAGAGCCCGGCATGAACCGGAGTTCGGCGCTGTCGAACTCCGGAAAGCGGCGCTTCTTGCATGCTCCATCCAAACTACGCTCGAGCGAAACATCCTGGAGGAGGATCTCTCTGCGTCGCGGGGTGTCGTCAGCGCGTTGGGCCAGGTTCTCGAGAATCAGGGTGTCGTTGTCACTGATACCGATTTCCGTGTCCGCTATGCCAATCTGCCGGCACAGCAGACCCTTGAAAAGCTCATGTCGCCCAGCGAACGCAATCACGGTGATATGAGTTCGTTGCCGGCCGCCTTGCTCACGCCCTGTCGGATGTCGTTGGGCCGGCTCGAAGAGGGCGCTAGCATCCAGTTCGAACTCGACGTCCAGCGCGGTGGCTTCCGAACGAAAGTGAAGATCGACTCGATGGTCGACGATCCGGCGAATCTTCGCAGGATCATCCAGTTCACGGCCAGCGGCTCCGCCTTGTCGCATGTCCGCAAGATGCGGGAACTCGGTCTAACTGCACGCGAGATCGACGTAGCGGTGGCGATCTCGTCAGGGCTGACCAATTTCCAGGTCGCAGATCAGCTCTGCATCAGCTTCTACACTGTGCAATCACATCTGAAGTCGATTTACAGCAAGCTGAACGTCTCCAATCGTGCAAGCCTGCTCAACCGGGTTTCGGGCCACTAAAGTCGTTTGGGCGGCTAGTCTTAATCATGTTCGCCGGCGGCACCTACCATGCGCGCGAGCATCCCCTGAAGCGGCATGGGAGAGATGGTGTTGCCGTCGTTGAACTGGGTCAGACCCAGATCGAGAAACATCTCAGCGTAGCGATAGGTTAGCGGGCCTGCCGCGATAACAGGTGCGGACACGCGTTCCGCGACATAGGCGGCACCTCGGTACATCGTGGTCGATCCCATGAGGATCACCTCGGCACCGTCCTCCTCGATGGCAAGGCGGGCCACCTTTTCGAGCTTGGGCAGGACGTCGTCTTCCTCGTCACCCATAGCGACGCCGCCATTCTTGCTATAGGGCGTCGGTGGGTGGTCTATCGAACGGATCGATGCCAGACGATCCATCAGCCCATATTCCTTCAGCGTTTTCTGCTGCATTGGAATCCAGGGCTTATACATGACGATGATCGAGAATTTGGAGCCGAGCATAAGCGCGGTCATGAAGGCGGTGCGCCCGGCGCCCACGACGGGAATCTTCAACACGCTGCGCAAGGCGGCAACGCCGGAATCGCTCATCGTATCGACGCAAACAGCGTCAAATCCTTCCTTCTCGGCGGTCGAGCCGGCTTGCAGAACGGCGAAATCGACGATGGTCATGTCCTGGGCGCCTTGGAAGGAGCGGGGGCCGACTGCGACCGCTCGATAGACGAGCTCGGTATCGTCCTTGACCTTGGCGACATGCGACTGTCCACGCCGCAGGGCGAGGCCATCTTCACCCATTGGAATTGGAACGATGACCAGGATCTTCTTCATCTGTGCCTCCCGAATATCGCAGGAATGCTAGCCCTGGCGTGGTGATAGCAAATCCCGCAATCGAGGGATTCGGGGCGGTCGAACACCGTTCGACAATTGTCAGCTCATTCGCGGAAAACACTTTTTCGAGGGATATCGCTGAAGAACCCCCCTCTTATGATCGGCCCCTCGAATGGGGGCTGCCTGACGGCTGCACCTGGTGGCGATCAATAATATACAGGAAGAAGCTAACCGTGGGATATCGTATAGGTTGCGATATTGGGGGCACGTTCACCGATTTCCTTTTGCTTGATGAGGGCAGCGGCGAAACGTGGCGTGAAAAGGTCCCAAGCACACCCGCCGATCCATCGATCGCGGTATCGAACGGCCTGGAAGCCATTTGCTCGAAAGCGGGCATAGCGCCCTCGCAGATCGCCCAGTTCTTCCACGGTACCACCGTGGCGACCAATGCGGTGCTACAGCATAAGATCGCCAAGGTAGGCCTCGTAACCACCGCGGGCTTTCGCCAAATCCTTCAGATTGGTCGATCCTATGTTCCTGGCGGGCTGGCGGGGTGGATCATCTGGCCGAAACCGGAACCGCTCGCGCCACTTGAAAGCACCATCGAAGCGGTTGAGCGCACCGGAGCCGACGGCGCTATCGTTATTCCGCTCGACGAAGCCAAGCTGCGCGACGATCTTCTTTGCCTGAAGAGTCAGAAGATCGACGCGCTGACGATTTGCTTCATCAACTCCTATGTCGATGGCAGCAACGAGGTCCGGGCGGGCGAAATCGCAGCGGAAATATTTGCTGGCATACCGATATCGCTCAGCCACCAAATCCTACCTGAAATGCAGGAATATGAGCGGGCGCTGACGACGGTTACCAATTCCGCGGTCGGCCCGGTGGTGGCTGATTATATTCGAAACCTTACCGAACGGCTTGATCGAGCTGCCTATCACGGACGATTCCATTTGCTGCGATCGGACGGAGGTCTGATGTCGGCAGCCAAGGCTCAGGCTGCGCCCGTCAATTTGCTCATGTCTGGTCCAGCGGGCGGGGTGGCAGGTGCGGTGTGGATCGCAAAGGCTTCAGCGATTCCCAACGTCCTGACCCTCGATGTCGGCGGAACGTCGACCGACGTTGCGCTTATCGAGAACTATGTCCCTCGGCTCACACGCGATACTAGTGTCGGAGACCTGACGGTTCGCTCCTCGTCCCTTGACGTAAAGACGGTCGGTGCGGGGGGCGGATCAATCGCCTATGTGCCAGAACTCACGCGGGCCCTGCGCGTCGGACCTGAGTCGGCGGGAGCGGTTCCGGGCCCGGCATGCTACCAGAAGGGTGGGACACGCCCTACCGTCACCGACGCGAACGTAGTGCTGGGCTACCTCCCGGCCGACTTGCTGGGTGGCTCATTCCATCTGGATCGCGAGGCTGCAAAGGCTGCTGTCCAAACCATTGCGGATGCGATGGGCGTCTCGCTTATGGCTGCGGCTCAAGGCATCATCTCAGTCGTCAACGAGAATATGAACGGCGCACTTCGACTTGTTTCGGTGCAGCAAGGATATGATCCTCGTGATTTCGCTCTGATGGGCTTCGGTGGAGCGGGATCGTTGCATTCCAATGCGGTCGCCAAGATCATGGGCTCTTGGCCTGTTATCGTTCCGGTGAGCCCCGGCGTGTTGTGTGCTCAAGGAGACGCGACCACCCGTGTACGCCATGAAATGGCACGCAGCTTTGCCAAAAGCTTTCCCGATACGACGAATGAGGAGGTCGTGGCCGCTCTCCGCGAAATGTCGGCAAAGGTATCAGCTGACTTGGTCGACGAGGGCGTCCCGGTGAAGGACCAGCAGCTGCGGTTCGAAGCAGGGGTTCGCTACAAGGGGCAAGGATCGGAACTGTCTCTTCCAACATCGACCGATGGCTTCGATCTTGCAACGCTGGGCAAGGCATTCGACGCCGAGCATAAGCGGATGTTCGATTTCACGCTGCAGGCGACGCGTGAATTGTTGAACCTGCGCGTGGTGGCAATGGGTCAAGAGGCCGATTTGCCCCTTCGCGAATTGCCGATAGGGGACGGCAATCCCAACGCCGCCAAGTTGCGCGACCATGAGATCTGGGTCGACAACAAGGCTTTTCCTGCCGTGATCTACGACCGGGCGAAGCTCCGGGCCGGCGATCGCATCCTCGGTGCCGCCATCGTCACCGAGATGGACTCAACCGCC
Organism: Sphingomonas sp. Root720; assembly: GCF_001428605.1. Classification (GTDB taxonomy): domain Bacteria; phylum Pseudomonadota; class Alphaproteobacteria; order Sphingomonadales; family Sphingomonadaceae; genus Rhizorhabdus. Next base: position 1,252,037 of record NZ_LMID01000001.1, on the reverse strand, counting down.
CTTATCCTGCCGGATCATGTCGGGACGGTCGATCGTGCCGGCAACATTCTTATCCGCCCCGTTTGAGGTTCAGTGCGATGCCAGCCACCATCATTCAATCCAACGCCCAGCCGTTCGACAGCGTCGAGGTCGATCCCGTAACCCTCGATATCATTGAGAATGCGCTCCGCCATCTTCGCGAGGAGATGGATGCCACACTGGTGAGAACGGCCATGTCGCCGGCTATCCGGGAACAGGGAGACGCGTTCCCGCTCGTGACCGATCGCGATGGCAGGATGATCGTCGGTCAGATGGGGTCGTTTCTCCAGGGCTTCCTCGCCAATTACGAGGGGACCATCGAAGAAGGGGATGTGATCTGGCTTTCTGACGCGTACGCCTGTGAGGGTGCTATCAGCCACAACAATGACTGGGTGATCTTTCTTCCCGTGTTCCATGAGGGTCGCCTGATCGGGTGGGTCTCGATGTTCGGGCATCAGACCGATGTCGGCGGCAAGACCCCCGGCAGCCTGCCCACAGACGGCACTTCCATTTTCCAGGAAGGAATCCGTATCCCTCCCGTGAAGATATATCGAAAGGGCGTGTTCAACGACGAGCTGCTCGCCCTCGTTTTGCATCAGGTCCGTATCCCGGAATGGAATCGCTCAGATCTCAATGCCCTGGTCGCCAGCTGCCGCACGGCAGAACGACGTATGCGCGAATTGTGCGAGCGCTTTGGCGTCGACACCTATGTCAGTTCGCTCGATTTGCTACTTGAGCGCAACTATCGGGCGGTCAAGGAGCTGATCGCCAGGAATATCTCCACGGAGCCAATCTCCTTCGAGGATTATGTCTGCGATGACGGTGCCGGTTTCGGGCCCTACAAGTTAAAATGCACGATGTGGCGAGAGGGCGAGAAAGTCATCCTCGACCTGGATGGTACCGACCCGCAGTCTCCAAGCTCGATCAATTACCTGCTCAATGAGAATGTTCAGAAAATGTTTTTCGGCGCCTATCTGATCAAGGCGTTCGATCCACAGATTTTGATCAATGACGGATTCTATCCGCTCGTCGAGGTGCGCGTGCCGGAAGGCTCGATTCTGCGGCCCAAGTTCCCGGCCGCCTTGTCGTGCCGAACCCACACACTGAGCCGCCTGTTCGATGTGATGGGGGCGCTGCTGGGACAGAAAACGCCTCAATTCCTCAACGCTGCCGGCACCTCGACCGCCCCGCATCTGATGTACTCGGGCTATGACAGCGAAGACGAGTTCTTCCAGCTCTTTCAGATAGGCTTCGGGGGTATCCCCGCGCGCCCACATGGCGACGGTCCAGATGGGCACTCGATGTGGCCGGACTTCACCAATGTGCCGAACGAATTCCTCGAACGCTATTTCCCTATCCGAATCGAGCGATACGAAACAATCCCCGACTCCGGGGGGGCGGGCTTCTTTCGCGGCGGTAATGGCATGCTCATCGCATACCGGTTCCTCGAACCGGGCGTGATATCGATCCATGACGACCGCTGGCTGCTGTATCCATGGGGGGTCAACGGCGGAGAGCCTGGCTCGCGGTCGAGTAAGATACTGTACCGCACGGATGGTTCGGTGGAGGTGGTTGCCCCAAAAATCGATAATATCCGGGTGTCGTCCGGCGATCTGCTCCATTTCCTGACCTGGGGTGGCGGGGGCTGGGGCGACCCGCTGCAACGCGATCCTGAGAACGTGGCCCTCGAGGTGCGCCGTGGCCTGATATCCAGCGAAGGCGCGCGGCGTTACGGAGTCGTCCTCACCGGTGAGGATCAGGTCGATGGCGACTCTACCCTCTTGCTCCGTCGATCGATGCTCAACGGTCGCGGTGAGCTCCCGTTGTTCAATTATGGCGGGACGTTGGACGAGATATTGGAGCGCTGTCATCAGGAGACCGGCCTGTCCGCTCCCGTTCGACCCTCATGGGCCGATCGTCGTAGCGCGCAGTCGCTGTAATCTCGCCATGGGGCAATCATAGCGGGGAGCGATGGCGCACCTACGAAGCGCTATGGCCAAGTGAGCAATTTGTTTGGGCTAGAAGCGAAATATCGACACCAAGGTCGTGGTCGAGACTGATGGCTGACGCATCGGTGCCATCAATAACGTGATGTCCAATTTGGGAAGGGTGTTCGAACGTGGGTCTTACTTTCTTCGAAAAGGTTTGGAACGATCATGTCATCGAGGATGTCGGTGATGGCAACTTCTTGATCCATATCGATCGCAACTTCATGCATGAACTCAGCGGCGCGGTGTCGCTGAAGGCGATCGATGAGGCGGGCTTTGATGTTCGCAATCCCGAACTGACCTTCGGAGTGGTGGAGCATGCCATCGATACCCATCCCGGACGGAAGCGGACCTCATCGGCGCCGGGTGGGAATGATTTCCTGCGTGAGTTTTACGAGCGCATCCGCCATCGCCCGATCCGCTTTTTCGATTATGACGATCGACAGCAGGGCATCGTCCATGTGATCGCCCCCGAATTGGGGATAGCGTTGCCTGGCGAGACCTTCGTGTGTGGTGACAGCCACACCTGCACGGTGGGCGGCATCGGCGCCTTTGCCTGGGGTATTGGTTCCACCGACGGCGAGCATGTGCTGGCTACCCAGACCCTCGTCATAACAAAGCCGAAGACGATGCGGGTCGACTTCCAGGGTCGCCTAGCCGCGGGTGTCTTCGCCAAGGACATGATCCTTGGCCTCATCGGCAAATATGGCGCCGGCGGCGGCGTCGGCTATGCGATCGAATATGCCGGGGAGACCATCGAAAGTCTGCCGATGGACGGTCGTCTGACCCTTTGCAACATGGCAGTCGAATTTGGAGGCCGCACTGGCATGGTCGCGCCCGACCAGATCACGTTCGACTATCTGAACGGTCGGCCGTTCGCTCCGGCGGGAGAGGACTGGCTTCGCGCGGTTGCTTATTGGCGATTGCTCCGGTCGGATCGGGACGCCCGGTATGACAAGGAATTGGAGCTGGATTGCAATCGATTGGCTCCGCAGGTGACTTGGGGGACCAGCCCGAGCCACGTCATCGGCGTCGACGATGTCGTTCCCGATGCGGCCGAAAGCCCCGAAGGCGTTGCGCGCGCCTCCCATGCAAGAGCCCTCGAATATGTTGGCCTTGAACCGGGCACGCGGCTGTTGGGGGAAAAGATCCAAGGCGTCTTCATAGGATCATGTACGAACAGTCGGCTCGATGATCTGAGGGAAGCCGCCAGCGTGTTACGCGGGCGGAAGATAGCGGACGGCCTGATGGCGCTCTGCGTCCCCGGGTCGACGACGGTCAAGCGTGCCGCCGAACAGGAGGGCCTGGACCGGGTCTTCAAGGAAGCAGGCTTCGAATGGCGGGAAGCGGGTTGCTCGCTTTGCGCCAGCGGCGCAATCGGCGGCGAAGCCTTTCCGCCCGGTTCGCGGACGTTGAGTACCACGAATCGGAACTTTGAAAACCGGCAGGGCCGGGGGGTGCGGTCTCATCTCGCCAGCCCCGCCACGGTGGCGGCATCGGCCGTCGCTGGACGCATCGCCGATGCGCGGGAGTACTACTGATGGAACCGATCACCCAGCTCGAGGGCGTGGCCGCCTCGTTGATGATCAACGACGTCGATACCGATCAGATCATCCCCGGCAAGGATCTGATGAAAGTCGAGAAGACAGGCTTCGAGAAGGGCCTGTTCGCAAACTGGAGATTCCTGCCCGACGGTGCTCCTGATCCGGACTTCATCCTGAACAAGCCGCCGTTCAACGATGCCACCTTCCTCGTTAGCGGAAGCAATTTCGGTTGCGGAAGCTCACGCGCATCGGCGGTCTGGGCTCTTCGCGACTTTGGCATCCGATGTGTCGTAGCCTCCAGCTTCGGGTCGATCTTTCAGTCGAACTGTCACGTCAGTGGGGTGCTCCCCGTCGTGTTGCCGGAAGATCAGGTGCAGGCAATCGTCGCCGATCTGGCGATAGCGCCCCGTTTGCAGGTCGATTTGGAGAGCTGCACCCTCGTTAGCGCCAGGCGAACCTACACATTCTACGTGCCTAAACTGGCGCGTGAGATGCTGCTGAGCGGGAAGGATCCCATCAGCGTGACCCTCAATCGCGATGCCCTGATCCGGGATTTCCAGGACGTCGACCGCCAAAGGCGACCCTGGGTCTATGATATTGTAGAGAAGGCGGAGCAAGGCGCATGAGCCGGAAAAGCTTTGGCGAATTGTTCGCCAATCTCGATGGACCGCTGCTGCTGCCCGCTGCGCATGACGTGGTATCGGCTCGCCTCATCAAGAATAGCGGTTTTCCCGCAATTCTTGTCAGCGGCTTCGGCGTGGCCGGCTTCCAGTTCGGCCTGCCCGACTTGGGGCTCGCGAGCTTTGGCGAGTTCGCCAATGCAGCGCGCTATATCGCCGAAGCGGTTGAGGGGATTCCGATCCTGATGGATGCGGATGACGGATATGGGGATGTCAAGAACGTCACTCGCACCGTCCGGACCTATCAGGCGATGGGAATGTCGGGAGTCCTCCTCGAAGATCAGGTCAGTCCGAAGAAATGCGGCCAAACCGCTCATCGTAAGCGGATATTGCCCGCCGAGGAGGCCGCGAAAAAGCTGACTGCGGCAGTCCAGACGCGGACCAGCAAGGACTTTTTCATCGTCGCCCGCACCGACTCATTGGGCGTTGAGGGCTTGGAGGCGGCGATCGAGCGCGGCAAGCGCTATGTCGATCAGGGGGTCGACGCGCTCTTCATCGAAGCTCCGCGAGAACTCGATCAGCTTGAGCGTATAGGACGCAGCTTCAAAGGAACGCCGCTGTTCGTCCCCGCCGCCGGGAACAGTCCGATCCTGCCGCCCCGTGACTATTGGGAGATGGGGTTTTCCGCGATCCTCTATCCCGGCACCGTCATGGCGGCGATGATCGGCGGCGCCGAGAAGATGCTGGCGGAACTCGCTACGGGCTCGATCGCGGCAGCCAACCCCTCCAATCCAGACTTCAAACGTGTGACCGAAATAATGGGGATGCCGGAATGGATGACGATTGAGGATCGGTACGAGAACCTCGGATGATCGATTGGGCGATCGGTACGGCGGTTTGAGAGGACCAAAGATGCCAGGTCTCCGCACCAAGCTGATCGCAAGCCGAACGATTGCCTGTGCTGACGTCTTTCCAAGGCAATAGAGGACGGCATCCACGTGAAATATCGCCATCTGACCAGTCCGATCACCATCAATGGCCTGACGATCCGCAACCGTCTGATGCAAACCGCGCACAACCGCCATTATGCGCGGCGGGGCGCCGAGTCCGAACGCGACCGGGCCTATGTCGAGGAGCGCGCCAAGGGCGGCATAGGCCTTCTAACCCTGGGCAACCATATCGTGCATCCGACCGGGATGGGCGGTGGCCATCCAGGCGTGGCATTCACATTTCTGCCTGAGGCCCAGCAGCCGTTGCGCGCAACGGTCGAGGCTGCCCACCGTCATGACGCGCGGATATTCCTGCAACTCAACCATTTCGGCGGCTCGATCACGAGCAATCCCGATGATTATCGCGTGCTGTGGGCACCATCCCGCTCCGTCTCGATCCTGTCTGGAGAACAGTCGAAGGCGATCGAGCTCGAGGAAATCAACGCTGTCGTCAGCGCATTTGCCGAAGGCGCTGTTTTTGCGAAACAGGCGGGGGTGGATGGTGTCGAGATACACGTCGCTCATGGCTATCTGCTGCATAGCTTCCTCACGCCGCTGACCAACCGGCGCGCCGACAACTATGGCGGCGCGCTGGAAAACAGGCTTCGCATCACGCGTGAAGTAATCGCGGCGGTGCGTGCCGCGGTGGGCCCCGAATATGTTGTCGGAGTTCGCCTCAGCCTCTCCGATGAGATGCCGGGAGGGATGGAAGTCGACCAGATGGCAGCGGCCGCCCGCTTGCTGGTGGACGATCGGATGATCGATTATATCGCGACCAGCTCAGGGCAGGGCGCGATGTTTTGGGTCGGCGCTCAGACCGGATTTGCGCCACCTGGCTTCCTGCTGGACAAGCTCGCGCGCTTCAAAAAAGCGCTGCCCGACATTCCGGTCTTCGCGGTTGGTGGCATTGACGATGCCGATATGGCCGAAGCGATCCTGGCCGAGGGCAAGGCGGACATGGTCGCGATCACGCGCGGCCAGATCGCTGATCCGGAGTTCGCTCGCAAGGTCGTGGAGGGCCGTACCGACGAGATCCGCCACTGCATCCGTGGCAATCAAGGCTGCCTCGCACATGCGATACGCGGCGCCCCGGTGACCTGCACCGTCAATCCGGCCGCCGGCCGGGAAGCGATATTCGGTCTCGGCACCCTCAAGCCAGCGGATTCCCCGGCTGTTTGGCTGGTCATAGGAGGTGGGCCCGCCGGCATGAAAGCCGCCGAGGGGTTGGCCGAACGAGGTCACCGCGTCACGCTGGTCGAACGCGAGGCGCTGCTCGGCGGTCAGCTGAACATCAACATCCTCCAGCGAGGCAGGGCGAGCTGGAATGTCCTCCGAACGGATCTCGAGCGGAACCTGACGAGATTGGGCGTCACGATCATGCGGGGCCTTACCGCCGACGAAAGCTTCATATCGACCTTTGGCGCGGATGCCGTTCTGCTCGCCACTGGCGCTTATGCCGACCGATCGGGTTGGTCCTCGGTGTCGGCCCGCATCGCTGGGCTCGAACAAGCCCATGTGCTCACGCTGTGGGAAGCCATTCAAGAACCGGCGCGAGCCGGAAAGAAGGTGCTTCTGCTGGATGACGAAGGCGCTTTTCGCATCGGCGGAGCCGCGTTGCGGATGCAGGAGGCCGGATCACACGTCGTCCATGTCTCGCGACTGAATGCGTTGCTGCCGGGCACGATGACCACGACCGACATGCCGCCGCTTTATACGGCCCTGTTTGGAAACGGACTCGAATCGCACCTGAACAGTTGGGCGCGCCGGATCGATGGTCGGTCAGTGACGATCTTCAATTTATATAGCGGTGTTGAAGTGGTGATCGAGGACATCGATACGATCGTACTGGGCACGCCCCGACACCCGGCGGATGGCCTCTATTACAAGTTGAAGGGAAGGATCGACCGTCTCTATCGGATCGGAGACTGTCTTGCGCCACGAACCACCGACCATGCGGTTTATGAGGGCTTTCTCGCTGGACGGGAATTGCTGGGATGGGAGAAGCGACCGATATTCGAGGGTGATCGCGATGCACTGTTGCCGACCGCCGTCCCGCCGACAGCGCTGATCGGCTGAACCCATGGATCTCTCGGGACAGGTTGCTGTAATCACCGGCGGGGCACGCGGTATCGGCCGTGTCTTCGCGACGGCGCTCGCAGAGTTCGGGGCGGACGTTGTGGTCATCGATGTCGCTCCCTGCGATCAAACCGTGGCGGATGTGCAGGCGCTGGGACGCACCGCATGGCCGCTCGTTGTCGATATAAGCAGCGGATCAAGGTTCAAGCCCGCCCTTGTCGAGGTTCTGAAAATCGCTGGCCGCGCGGATATCCTCGTCAATAATGCAGCCAGCACGGGCCGTCGCCAATTGCTTCCCTTCGATCAGATCGATGAAGCGGATTGGGACGAGGTCATGGCGGTGAACGTCAAGGGAATGTGGCTTGCGGCGATCGCCGTGGCGCCCTTCATGCGCGCCCAGGGCCGCGGCCGTATCATCAATATGACGTCCGGCACGGTGTTCACAGGGCAGCCGAGCCTCGCTCACTACATCACGTCAAAAGGTGCCGTCATCGCATTCACCCGCGCGCTATCGCGGGAACTCGCCGGGACGGGGATAACGGTCAACGCGATCTCGCCCGGCTACATCAATACGGACGGTTCCCGCGAACTGGCGGCCTCGGCCGACCGCCAGGCATTCGAACACGCGATGGTCGGGGGGCAGATCGTTCACCGGATTGGCGAACCCGATGACCTCCTTGGGGGTCTGCTCTATCTTGTGTCCGATCTCAGCGCGTTCATGAGCGGTCAGCTTCTCAACATTGACGGCGGTCTCGTTCATTACTGAAGCTTTGCGATCGGTTCAGTCGAGCCAATAGGCATAAGCCCGCAATTCGAGGCTAACCCGGGGCGGGGCGGAGGCGGGGGCGGTCGGATCCTCGAACGCGGTGTGCAGCACATGGTGGGCGCGCGTAGGATCGCTCTCATTGGTCTTGAAAATCAGCAGGTCGTCGCGGCCCATGTCACGAAAATAGCACCAGCGATGCGCCGGATTATAGCAGGGCATCAGCGATTCCAGGGTCACCCCTTGCGGAAAATGGGAATCATAGGGGCGTAAATCCATCGGGCTCACCGAGCGCGCGTCGCAAATGGCGAGAGGCTCATCCAACGGACCTGGAGAAAGGGCACGCCATATATTGTAGAAGGCCCAGCGGCGTGCATGGCGCGGTCGATCGGGGAAGCCATAATCCAGCAGGGTGACGATTCCGCTGTCGCTGGCGTCGATATGCGCAAATGGGACGGGCAGGTTGCTGTTTCCGCGCTGCTCTGGCGGCGTCTTGGTACCTCGCCTCAACTCGCCCAGTCCAAGGGCGATGACATCGTCGGCACCGGTCAGCTGCTTCAGTACCGCCTCGAGCTCGGGAACATATAATTGCGCCCGCTGATCCTGATCCTCGAAATCGGTGACCTTCGTCGGTGCGTGCACCAGCGCAAATCCTTCGCGATCGACATCGGGACGGTCGAGGTTGAAGCTGGCATTGTGAATGGTCATCCGATGGGGGGAAAAGGCGGCGCGATTGCGGGAATAGTCCGTCGCATAGATTTGCGGGCGGTCGGCGTCGTGCGTACTGTAATTAATGATGGCTTCTACATTCGTGGGGGCGAACATCCGCTGCTCCAGACAAAAAAGGGGCGGCCTCAGCCGCCCCCGAATTGATGTGACGTCGCTACCAGGAGTAGCGCAGTTGGAAAGCAACCTGCCGCGGTTTCTCGCGACTAACCGTATAGGATCCGGCGGTCAGCGGGGTATCGGCGCCCCAGATGAAGGGTTGCTTGTTCGTCAGGTTCTTGCCGATCACCGACAGTTCCCAACCGGCGACGGGATTGGAGAGCGCGATTACCGCATCCAGCTTGGCATAGTCATGCTGCGTCAGGACCGGATCGAGCGTGTCGGTGATCACATAGTCGGTCGAGTAATAGATCGAACCGCGTGCACGGAACTCCAGATTCTCACCCACCGGAGTGTGGAACTGGATATCGCCGGCGCCGCTATACTTCGGCGAATAGGCTGTCCGCAGACCCGAATAGTCTCGGATACGGATGCCGTTCAGGGTGTCGATCGGCCGTGGCGAGCCGTTGGGATAGGATCCGTAATGGGCCTGCAGATAGCTGAACGTACCGCCCATCTCCCAATGCTCGTCGATCACCCAACGCCCTTCGACTTCGATACCTTTCGAAACCGCGCCGTCTACGTTGCGGATGATGTTGAGGATCGAGTTGCCCGAGAACTGCGTGGTGACCTGCTGCAGGTTCTTATATTTGCTGTAGAAGAGGTCGAAATTGAACAGGACGTGCCCATCGAACAGCTTGCTCTTCAAGCCGACCTCGAACGCATTGACCGTCTCCGGCTTGAACGGAAGGTTCACACCGGTCGCGTCGAAGCCGTTGAAGCCGCCCGCCTTGAACCCGTTCGCATATTTGGCGTAGGCCATCGCGGTGGGGGTGATCTGATACTGGGCATTCACCGACGGCATCAAATGGGAATATTTGCCTTTCACCCGCCGGAAGCCTGGATTGACCCCCAACGCCGGGCCAAAGACGGCGTTGACCGTGGCAGCAAGCGGGCCGGTGACGCGGACGATCCCGTCGGGCAGGTTCGCCCGACCGAAATAGACATCCTGGGTGTCATGCTTCACCACCTTTGTACCGCGAAGCCCGCCGGTGACCTTGAGATCGGGGCTGATATTCCAGGTCAAGGCGCCGAAGGCCGAATAACTGTCGGCCCGCTCATGGAACTGGAACGAGTCGCCAAATGGTGCGAGTGACGCTAGCGCAGGCGGCAGGGCCAGGAACGAGAACGCGATATTGGTCGACTGGTCGAGGACGCTGTGCTGGTAATATAGGCCGCCGATATACTCGATCGTGCCGCCCGTCTCCGACGCGAACCGCAACTCCTGGCTGAACTGGCTGAACTTCTCGGGCCCGGTCGCGCTCAGCAGATCGACCGGTGAATTGTCGATGTCGAAGAAGATTTGATAGTTGTGATGCTGGAAGCCGGTCACCGACGTCACCGTCACGCCTCCCAGGTCGAGCTGCATGTTGGCGGTGACCAACTGCCGGGTCATGTTGAGGAACTTGCCCGGAGTGGTCGCGCGCCGATTGTCCAGTTTGTAATTGGTGAAGCCGTTGGCCAGCGCAATGCCGCAGAAGCTGGTCGGATTGAGCACGAAAGGCGCGGGCGGAGGACAGCGAATACCTTCACCGATGATCGCGCCCTCGTTATGCTCCTTGCCGATCTCACCCTTGATCCAGGCCTTGAAGTTCGTGCCCGGATCGTAGCTCAGAATGACGCGGCCGGCCTTGTTGTCGTCGCCGCCGACCTTATGGCCATAGCCCTCGTCGAACATCCAGCCATTGGAGCCGCTGACTTGGCCTGATACGCGAACGGCGAAGGCGGCGTTGAGGGGGATGGTCGCGCCCGCCTCGAAGGCATAGCCGCCATCGGTGGGTTCATAAAGCGCCCGCGCGAAGCCTTCGGCAACCTTGCCGGGCATTTTGGTCGTGATGTTGAGCACACCCGCTATCGCGCTGTTGCCGAAATAGGTCGATTGCGGTCCCTTCAGCAGTTCGATCCGCTCGATGTCGAAGAAATTGGATTCGGTCGATTTCGCCCGTCCGAAATAGATGCCGTCGACGAAGGTACCCACCGACTGCTCGAACGATCCGTTGCCGCCCGATCCTATGCCGCGCAGGAAAATCCGGTTGGCAGGCGACGACATGGAGACTTTGAACGCCGGCAGATTGCCGGAAAGATCCAAGAGCGATTTGATCTGCCGATCGGCCAGCATCTTGCTGTCGACGACGGTGATCGCGACCGGAACTCTCTGTACATTTTCAGATCGCTTCTGCGCGGTGACGACGATCTCCCCCAAGCCGGCCTCGGCAGATTCAACAGGTTGAGGCGCCGCTTCCTGAGCGAGCGCCATGCTGCTCGTCATCGCGCCGCAGAGCGCGCCGCCAATCAGATAGGCGCGGAGTGCTCGGAAATGCCTCCTGCGGAAATCCCTGTTCGGTGTTTGGTTCGTCATATTTTCCCCCTATGGCCCGAAAATAGCTGCTGGTGGGCTCGAATCAGCTTCGGCTTGATTTCGGCATCTAAACTTCCTTGGGACTGCGTTTTGATGCACTCCCTCGAATAAGTGATTTTACGCACGTTCATCGGTGTCTGGACGTGCCGGCTGCCCAATATCGGGGGGAAGGGCGACGAAGGCATGTTCGTTCCCGCTTCGGAATACCGCGATCGAGGTATGGCCGCGGCTCGATCGTTGCAGTCAGCCTCCTGGTTTCGGGAGGAAAGGCCTATGGGCTCGCTGTTGGCCGAACGTCGGAGTGGACCGGACCAAAGAGGGGCGTCGGCTTTGCGGGCTCGCAGGCGCCTGCAGGTCCTTTTCGCGCTGGTCTGTTTGTCGATCGCTCCGGTTGAACCGGGGCCTCGATTTGCGTCCCTTGGTGCTGTGGCCACCGCCTCAACAGATAATAATATTTCCATCCCGGATTCCCTGATTTCCCATCTCGGCATTCGGTACGCAGAGCCTCCGGTCGGAAATCTCCGATTCCGCGCGCCGAGAGCTCTGCCTCCAGGGGAGCCCGTCGTCACCAAGCCTGCAGCTTGTCCGCAATTGTCGGGAGTTAATGCCGCTTTGACGAGTGAGGACTGTCTCCAGCTCAATATCTACGCGGCGCGAAAGCCAATCGATGGAAGGCGGCCAGTAATCGTCATATTCCCCGGCGGGGGGTTCAACGAGGGTGCAATCCAGATGCCGATCTACGACGGCAAGCTTCTGGCGCAACGAACGGGTACCGTCGTGGTGACGGTGAATTACCGTCTCGGTGTCCTCGGATTCCTGAGCCACCCGGCGCTCGATGCCGACGATCCGGCGGGGCGGTCTGGCAATTACGGCTTTCTGGACCAGCAGGCAGCGCTTCGCTGGGTACAACGCCATATCATGACCTTCGGCGGCTCGCCGCACAATGTCACGATATTGGGACAATCAGCCGGTGGCTTTTCGGTCTTGAATCATTTGGTCGCGCCAGGAAGCGCCGGGCTTTTTCATCGCGCGATCATCATCAGTACCCCGCCTGCTGCGGCGGGCCCCGCCGTTGATGTCAGCGGGGCTCAGCCCCAGGGGGCGGCCGTCGTGCGGGCCGTTCATTGCGATCAGGCTCTCGACGTCGCCAGTTGCCTGCGGGCTACGCCCATTGCCGCTTTCCTGAAGCTCGCATCACTGCTTCCGACCAGCATCTTCGTGCCCATGCCAGTGCGCGATGGAGTGGATATCCCTGTTCAGCCAATGACGGCGATCCGTGAGGGACGGATCAACCATGCGCCGGTGATGGTCGGCACGGCACGACGCGATCTGGATCTCCTCGTCGCGGCTCTTCAGCTCGACCGATCCGTTTATCCAGCGGAGTTGCGGAGCTGGTTCAAGGGGTTCGCTCCCGAGGTTCTGCATCGATATCCGGTGACTGATGCCGCGGACGCCGAGCGACAATTCGCCAATGCCATGACCGATGGCGTAATGTTCTGCCAGAATGAGTGGCTTCGTCAGGCGCTCGCGAAGCGAGGCACCGTCTATGGGTTTGAATTCACGCAGAGTCCTTCTCGACAGGCATGGTCCCTCGCTCCCGGCACTCGCCTACACGACAGCGATCCGCACCACGGCTCCGAACTGCCCTATATATTTGGGGTCGATAAGGACGGGCGACCACTGATGGGCGAGGATGAAAAACTGTCGCGCATCGTCATGGGCTATGTAGCTGCTTTCGCGAGAAGCGGAACTCCGCATCCCCGGGGAGATCGTCGATGGAAACACTATGGATCGGGAAGATCCCTCATGATGCTCCAACGCAGACCAGAAATGTCCGGTAGCGCGCGCTTGATTCATCATTGCGATTTCTGGGACCGATCACCGATCTACTTCCCTTCGGGGACGAAGCGGTAAGGCTCTCGAACCCTCAACCATGATGGATCACGGTCGTCTTGGTTTTTGAAAATTCGAGAAGGGACACCAGGCCTTTTTCCCGTCCGTGTCCGCTCTTGCCGCTTCCACCAAAGGGCAGTTCGACACCTGCCCCAGCGCCATAGCAATTGACAAAGACCTGACCGGCACGAAGAGCCTTGGATACTCGGATTTGTCGTGCCCCGTCGCGGGTCCAGACACCGGCGACCAAGCCATATTCCGTCGCGTTGGCAAGAGAGATCGCATCAGCTTCATCGTCAAACGGGATGAGGCTGAGCACTGGTCCGAAAACCTCCTCGCGGGCAAGCTCATGATCGCGGGGCACCGGTCCGAACAAGGCAGGCGTCACGAAATAGCCGCTGTCCGGCACCTTGGGATCAATTCGCCCTTCCGCGAGGAGCGGTATCCCGTCCCGGCGAGCCCGATCGATGAAGCCGAGGACACGCAGCTGCTGAGCGCGTGTAATCATCGGGCCACAATCCAGATCCTGATCGGACAGCCCGACGCGAACGGCATTGAACGCCGGAACCAAACGCTCGCTCACCGTCGCGCAGATGGAACGTTGCACGAGCAGTCGGCTTCCCGCCGAACAGGTCTGTCCCCCATTTTGAATGATCGCGCGCAGGATGATCGGCAATGCCGCGTCCAGATTTGCATCCTCGAAGACCAGTTGCGGGGATTTACCGCCGAGCTCCAGCGAGCAACCGATGAAATGGTCCGCCGCGAGCTTCTGAATGATCTGTCCGACCGGCGGAGAGCCCGTGAAGGAAATGAAATCGACGCCCGGATGTGCCGCCAGCGCCGCCCCAGCCGTTGCCCCCCGGCCAGTGACGATATTCAGGGCGCCTTCGGGCAGGCCTGCTTCACTGGCGATTTCCGCCAGGCGTAATATGCTGGCGCAAGCTTCCTCGGCGGGCTTGAGCACAGTCGTGTTCCCCATGGCGAGGGCCGGTGCGAGCGAGCGACCGAACATCTGTGCCGGGTAGTTCCAAGGCAGTATATGTCCGGTCACACCCATCGGCTCACGCGACAGCAGCACGAGATGGTCGGGCGTATAGGGAATGATTTCGCCATGCATTTTGTCAGCGGCCCCGCCGAAGAACTCGAAATAACGGGCCAGCGCGGCGATGTCGGCCACCGCCGTGGAGAGCGGTTTCCCGGTGTCCTTTGCCTCGATCGCGGCGAGCTCGGCCGAACGGGCTTCGATATGTTGTGAGAAACGGCTCAGGATTCGGCCTCGGTCCATCGCAGACATGAGACCCCAGGGGCCGTGCTCCAAAGCCCGTCTTGCGGCCGCGACCGCAAGGTCGATATCCTCCGCGTCGCTATCGGCGATTTGAGCATAGCAATCCCCACTGGCGGGATCATGAACCGGCAATGTCCCACCACTGGCAGCCGGCACCGGGCGGCCTGCGATGAAATTGGCGTTTTTAAGCATGGTCACCTCCACTGAATTCATTGCTTTGCCAAACACCGACTGTGGCGCCGTCGGTCTCAAATTCCTTTCCCCCTTCCATCATTTACGATGATGGCGTGGGCCTAGTTCGAGAGCATTCAGCTGCCAGTGAGGCGCGGGTACAGTCCCTTTCGCAGGCCCCTAGACCAACATGTTGGTGGGTCGGGCCATAACACCAAGATGCCTCCCCCTTCCGCACTACTATGGCTCGCCGATTTTTCCTGGATGTAGTCTCCGCCTGACCATGACGGCGGATGTTCCGCGCAGACCTCGTCGCACGGTTCAGAAGATAAAAACGCATTGGCGGGAGGAAAGGACATGCAAGTAATGATCGAGGGGCTTCAATCGGATAGAAGCGGGCAGGGCAAAGCGTCGACATCCAGCCGGCGCGACCTTCGTCGCCTGCATCTGTTGCTCGGCAGCGCGATAGCGGTCGCTCTCAGCGGCCCGGCGTTCGCGCAGCAGCCGGCTTCGGGCGCCCAGGCTGAAAGCGCTGATGCCGCGACGATCGAGGACATCATCGTCACCGCGCAGAAGCGTGAGGAGCGGTTGCAGGAGGTGCCGATCTCTGTGGCGGTGGTGACATCAACCACAATCGCCGCGCGCAACCTGATCCAGCTCACCGATCTGGGGCGCTTGTCGCCGGGTGTGCAGGTCACCACGGGCGGCCGATCGGATCGCTTGAGCATCCGCGGCGTCAGTTCGGCCCCGGGTGCGTCCATCGAGCAGTCGGTGGGTACCTTCGTCGACGGCATCTATCGCGGTCGGTCGCGGACATCGAGCGCCGGCTTCCTTGATCTGGAGCGTATCGAGATATTGAAGGGCCCTCAGGGCACCCTGTTCGGTAATAACGCCATCGCCGGCGCCTTCAACATCATCACTGCCAAGCCGACGGCACAGCCATCGGGCTTTGTCCGCGGCGTATATGGCACCGAAGGGGAATATACCGTTGAAGCCGCTGGCGGCGGCGCGGTCACGAGCAATCTGCTGGCACGCGGGGCGATTATCGCGTCCGGATCCAGCGGTTATATCAGCGATAGCGGCATGGGGCGCAAAATCCCCGCCTATGACAATCTTGCCGGTCGCGGCACCTTGCTGTTCGAGCCTTCGGCGGATTTCAACGCCACGCTGAAAGTGGAGGTGGGACGCAGCAAGCAAAAGGGAGGTATTCCCAACGAGGCCGTGGGTTGTCCGCCTAACCCGGTGGACTTTCCGGCGGGGCCGGGGCGTTTCTGCCAGGCGGCGCTTGCCAATGGCCAGACGGACGGCGTCGACTATCGGCGGGCCACTTCACCGGGCCAAAGCTTCCTGTTGCGAAATCGCGATGTGGTCCTGACGCTGAACAAGATGATCGGGGATGGCGAACTGACCTCGATCACCGGCTATTCCTGGTATCGCTATAACGCCAATATCGATGTCGATGGCGTTCCGCAGGTGTTGCTCCATATCGCGCAGCCGGAGCGATATCGCCAGATCAGCGAGGAACTCCGTTACACCTCGGCGAAAGGCAATTTCCTCGAATATTCGGTTGGTCTCTATTATCAGAACGGCAAGCTGGACAGCGATTTCCAGAACACTTACGGCTTCCTAGCCACCGCGATCGCGACCGCCGCCCCGAGCTTGGCAGCGCTTCTGCCATTCAACATCACGACGAAGTTTCGGCAAAAGGATGAGACCTTTTCGGCCTTCGGTCTGATCGGGATCAATCCCACCGACAGGCTCACGATTTCGCTCGGCGGACGCTGGAGCAGCGTCAAGAAGGATTTTCGCCAAGCGAATATCTTCGGTCGCAGCACCGACAATTATGGGCAGATGATGCCCTATTCGGATGCACTCCAGTCGGTGGCGCAGGCAGCCGCGGCGGCGGTGCGCCTGTCGGGACAGAATTTCTACGGCGTGGCCGGGGTGCCCGCCTATGTGCTGTCGCGCAAGGATACTAAATTCACGCCATCGCTCAACGTCAATTACAAGGTCGACGACCGGGTGATGCTGTATGCCAGCGTCGCCAAGGGCTTCAAGTCGGGCGGCTTCAACGCCGCCGATGTGAGCCGCACCGCCGCTAATGTCCTGTTCGCGCCAGAGACGGTGACCGCCTATGAAATCGGTATCAAGAGCGAGTTGTTCGATCGACGGTTGCTGCTGAATCTCGATGCCTTCCGCTCGAATTACAAGAACCAGCAGCAGCGGATCAGCATCAACAACGGACCGACGCTGGTCAGTTTGATCCGCAACGCGGCATCGACCGTCGCTCAGGGTGTCGAGCTCGAGAGCCAGTTGGTCGTCACCGATCAACTCAAGGTCATGTTGAGCGGCCTTTATCTGGACACGCACTTCAAGAGCTATCCGAACGGAGGCGCCACGTCGGCCCAGCTGGTCCGAAATCCGCTGGCGATACAGGATCTGAGCGACCGCTCGCCGCCTTATGCTCCCGAGTGGAGCGGGAATGCCGGCTTTATCTTCACAGCGCCGGTCGGCGACTTCAAGCTCACGGTCGACGGCAATGTCTTCTTCTCGAGCAAATATTTCCTCGAGGAAACACTCGACCCCAACCTCGTCCAGCAAGGGTTCGCCCGTATCGACGGTCGGGTTGCCCTGGCGACCTTCGACAATGCCTGGGAGCTTTCGGTGATCGGCCGAAATCTCAACAAGAAAAAAACCTATATATTCGGAGCGGTAACACCAAGTACGCCCGGAACCTATGGAATTACGCCGGAGCGGCCGCGGAGCGTGGCTGTTCAGTTGCGATATAAATGGTAACCATTGGAGATATTATGACTTTGTCGATTGCTCCGTTGTCGCCGGGCTTCGTCGCGGAACTGTCGGGTGTCGATCTGCGCGAGAAGCTCGACGATGCAGTGATCGAAGGCATCGTGAAGGCCATCGACCGCTACGCGGTCGTGGTCTTTCGCGGCCAGCCTTTGACCGAGGAGCAGCAGATCGCTTTCGCCGAGCGTTTCGGCCCGCTGGATATCGGTCTCAAGCGAGTCTCCAAGGCCGGCCAAGCCGCCCCCAAGGAACGCCTGAAGAATGACATTCTCATCGACATCTCGAACGTGGATGCCGACGGACGCCCGGTCCAACGCACGGATCCGAAGATCGTCAACAACATTGCCAACCAGCTGTGGCATAGCGACAGCTCCTTCCAAAGCCCGCCTGCTGCCTATTCGATGCTTTCAGCGCAAACGGTAGCGAGGAAAGGTGGGGATACCGAATTTGCCGATATGCGGGCGGCCTATGATGCGCTCGATGAGGATATGAAGGCCGAACTGGTCGAGCTGGTTGGGGAGCATTTTGCGCTTCATTCCCGGGAGATTCTCGGCGCCGACAATTGGACCCAGGCCCAAAAGGACGCCATCCCGCGCGTCCACTGGCCGATTGTGCGAAGCCATCCGGGTTCGGGTCGGAAGCTGCTGTTCATTGGCGCGCACGCGTGCCGCGTCTTGGGGATGACCGTGCCGGAAGGCCGGATGCTGCTACAGGATCTGCTCGAGCACGCCACCCAGCGCGAATTTGTATATCGCCACAAATGGACGGTGGATGATCTCGTGATCTGGGACAACCGCGCCACGCTTCACCGGGGTCGCCGCTTCGATTTTACCGAGAAGCGGGAGATGCGCCGCAGCACAACCGTCGATGCGTCCGGCCTGCTGCCAGCCGCCGCGTGAGGGCGGGGGGCGATATGTACGATCTCAAGCATCTTCAGGATCGGGCCGAAATCGAGGACGTGATACACCGATATTGCGATCTCACCGATCGATCCACCTATGAAGGCGAGCATCTCCTCGACAGCCTGGCGGAGATTTTCGCCGAGGACCTCGCGGTGGATTACGGTTTCGCCGAAACCTTTGCTTCGGCCGCGGCCTGGATTGCGCAATGGAAACGAATGCGCCCCGATCTTGGGCGCGTCCACCACCTCTATGGCAATATGCAGATCAGGATCGATGGCGACGTCGCTACCGCCCGATATCATGTTCTCGCCCGCCATAGCTGGGACAATGGGGATCATTGGCACGCGGGAGCGGTGTTCGACACCGGACTATCTCGGCTGTCGGGGAGATGGAAGATCGCGTCGATCCTGCTTCATGTTCGCTATATGGACGACCCCTTTGGGCGCATTGCTGCGTTGCCACAGCACCAGAAGCACAGCTTCGTGGAGCATGAGCGGCAGGCCTCGCCTCAGAACAGAAAGGCACCCTGAACCGTGGCGCCTCAGCTGGCGGCGGGGATCTTCTCAAAATGGCGCGCTACATCGTCCTCGGAAACGATGTCCGCATATTTCGCGCCCATATCGAACAAATTGGCCTGATGCGGTCGATCGTCGCGGTCGGCCACGCCGTCATGAACAACAGACGGTGCAAAGCCATAGCTGATGCTGTCGTTGCAGGTCGCCCGCACACAGCCGCTGGTGCTGAGGCCGGTGATGATCAGGCTGTCCACCTTGTCCGCGACCAGAAGCGACGAAAGCGCCGTACCGAAAAAGGCGCTCGGATAGAGTTTGGTGATCAAATGATCACGCGGATCGGGGGTGAGGCCATCCGCAAATTCCGCGAACTGGCTTCCCTGCTCGAAAAGGGCGAGCCCCTTGCTCTTGCGATACATGAGGTGCGACTTCAGGTCGCTTGGACTGATCACGACCTGGGTCAGGAAGACGGGCAACCCTGCCTTGTGGGCAAGCGTGCGCAGACGCAGCGAGGCTTCGAGCGCGGCCTGCATGCCGTCCACCGCGTCGGGGGCATAAAGCGGCGAGGCCTTGGCAAAATAGGCCTTCACGAAATCGATCAGGATGAGCGCGGGCCGGGCGCCGAAGCCGACATGCAGGCCAAAGCCGGCTTGCTGATAGTCGAGGGTGAGATTCTGCATGGCGGGGCCCCTGCTTTGGCGAAACATTGGGTGGCCGGGTATCATGCCGTCGCCCGGCGACGATATACCTTGATCGAGGGAATGAAATGGGCGGACGTCTTGGCCAAAGCACGAGCTGACGCCGGATGGGCGTGCCGCAGGAAGGTTGGTCGTGCTGAATAGTCACGCGGAGATATCCGGCGCTCCCTACCCCCATCTTTTTTCGGGGTTGCAGTTGGGATCGCGCCTCCTGCGCAACAGGATCGCGTTCGGTGCCGTTTATACCGGTCTGATGGAGCGGGGAGAGATCAGCCGCGCCTATCTCAATTTCCTCGTCAACCGGGCGCGGGGCGGCGCCGCCCTGCTGGTTTCCGAACCCTATGCCATGTGGCGATTTTCGACAGGCGCGCTCGCCCAGGCGCAAGTCCACGGCCAGCGCGACTTGGACGGCTTTCGGAGGCTCGCTGCGGCAATTGAGGACGAGGGGAGCGTTCTGCTCGCGCAGCTTTCGGAGCAGGGCAGGGGAGATATTCGCGCTGTTCGCCGGTTTCGTGCCGTCGCGCCCAGCATGCTGCCAGACGATCTCAGCTGGACTATGCCGCAGGCGCTGTCGGTTGACGAAATCCGCCATATGGTGGGCGACATGGCGGAATCGGCAGAACGCCTTCGGCGATGCGGCTACGCCGGTGTCGAAATTTCGGCCGGTCACGGACATATCTTTCATCAGTTCATGTCGACTTGGTCTAACCGTCGGGATGACGCTTATGGCGGTTCGTTCGAAAACCGCATGCGCCTGCTTGATGAGCTGGGTCGGGCGCTTCGATCGTGCTGTGGCCCGGATTTCCTGATCGGTGTCCGACTGCCGGGCGATGATGGCCTCCCAGGCGGTATCGGCTGGAACGAGGCGGCCGAAATTGCCGCTCACGCTACGGCCACGGGCATCTACGACTATGTCAATTTCGTCCAGGGCTCCCAATCTTGGACTCTGCACAAGCATTTGCCGGACATGCACGGCCCGCGCGGGCCTTATGTGGACCAGACGGGCTTGATGAAACGCCATTGTAATGGCGTACCCGTCGCTTGCACGGGCCGCATCGTGGAGCCCGTTCAGGCGGAAACCCTGTTGAGCCAGGGCAAAGCCGATTTCGTCATGCTCGGGCGGACGTTGCTTGCCGACCCCGCTTGGGGGCGCAAAGCCCTGCAGGACAGGGATGGCGACATCCGCAAATGTGTCTCCTGCAACAATTGCTGGGCATCCACGCTGATGGGTCAGCCAAGCTATTGCGACAACAATCCTCGAATCGGCCTCGAGGACGAGGTCGACTGGTGGCCGGCCAAGGTCGAGCAGCCGAAGAGGATCGTCGTTGTCGGTGGCGGCATCTCCGGGCTTGAGGCCGCGTGGATCGCGGCAGCTCGCGGCCATGAGGTCACACTCTTCAACGCGTCCGCGGAACTGGGTGGTCGCGTGCGGCTCTTTTCACAACTACCGGGCTGCGAGGCGGTGAGCTCGATCTTCGACTATCAGATCATGGCCGCGGAGCGTGCGGGGGTTGACCTCAAGCTGTCGCATCACGCCACGGCCGATGACATCGCGGCCTGCCGGCCGGACAGCGTCATACTCGCGACGGGGGGCCAGTTTCTCTGGCCGGAGCAGCTGCCTGCCGAGCTTCGTGACGAAGGCTACATATTGGATATGGCTCAACTGCTGCGCGAGTTGGTGGGCCGTAAGGCTCATATGCAGGGCACGGCGGTGATATATGATATGGACGGCACCGATATGACCTATGCCGGCGCCGAACTGCTGGCGGACATGTTCGATCGCGTGGTGATCGTCACGCCGGTCGAGAGCGCAGCGCGCGACCAGGCAACGGTTATCAAGCAGGCGGTCTATAGCCGTATCCTCGGGCGCGGGATCGAGGTGATCAGCTGGGCGGAGCCATCCCCAGCGAGCCGTTTCGAGGACGGAGTGTTCGTCTACCGAAACATCATGACTGGTCGCGAGGGCATTATCGAGGATGTCCAGCTCTTCACCTACGCCACGCCACGCGTGCCGCGGAGGGAGCTGGCAACGCAGCTTGGCAAAATATGTGCAGATGTGCGGCTGATCGGTGATGCAAAGGGCCCGGGCTATACGATCCCGGCGATGCGCGAAGCGCACATGCTCGGTTGCACGATCTGATCGCAGCGGGAGGGAGCGACCGAGATGACCAGTAATGATGTAGATGGCGGCTTTGCCGAGTTTCGCACGGGATGGAAGGTCGTCATGGCGGCCTTTGCTGGATTGATGTTTGGCGCCCCGACTCTTGCCTCCTATTCGATCGGTCTGTTGGCGCCCGAGCTCGTCAAGGAATTCGGCTGGTCCTTCTCCTTCGTGCTGAGCGGCTTGATGGTGGTGGTGGTGGCTTTCCTGCCATTGGCCCCCCTCGTCGGCGTTGCAGTCGACCGCTATGGTCCCCGCAGGATCGGATCGATCGCGCTGGTAACCTTCGGTCTAAGTTATATGGGCCTCGCCCTTTCAACGGGCTCGCAGCTGCAATATTGGTTGACTTGGGTGCTGATCGCGCTGAGCGGCGTAGGGGCAACTGCGGTCACTTTCACCCGCGCGATCGCCGGCACTTTTGCCGCTCGACGCGGCCTCGCGCTTGGCATCGCCCTTTCCGGTACCGGCTTTTGCGTGATCTTTCTGAAGCTTACTGGCCAGCCGCTGATCGATGCGTTCGGCTGGCGAACTACGGTGGTCATGTTCGGTGCGCTACCGATCCTCATTGCTATGCCGCTTGTCCTGTTGGGTACGCCGCGCACGATCGTGGGCGCGTCCTCCTTGACCCGGAATGCCGGCGAGCGGCACCAGAGTGACGAGGGGCTTCGGCTCGGTCAGATACTCCGAGGCCGCACCTTTTGGATTCTTGTCCTGGCGTTTGTGCCGGTGGCGTTCGGCGGTGCCGCTTTTCCCAATCTGGAGAACATCTTCCGTCACGCCAAGGTCCCGCATGAGCTAATCCCCGTTATCACGGCTCTGATTGGCGCCTCGATGATCATAGGCCGCATCTTCGGGGGCTACATCATCGATCAGATCTGGGCACCCCTCGTGGCATTCGTAGTCGTCGTGTTGTCGATGATCGGATGTCTGCTGCTGTCGCTCCCCGTGATGCAGCCCTGGCAGGCCGCAACCGCCGCCATCCTTCTGGGGCTGAGCGCCGGTGTGGAGATCGACCTGCTCGCCTTTCTCGTGGTCCGTTATCTCGGCCTGCGCAACTATGGCGTCATCTACGGGCTCCTATTTGGTCTGTTCATGATCGTCGCTGGCGGCGGGCCAACGCTCATGGGGTATGCCTATGATCAGACCGGTAGCTATTCTACGATCCTCTGGTGGACCGGCTGGGGCATATTGCTCCTTGGCTCGAGTGTGCTTCTGCTCGGTCGCTACCCTGAACAGCGGCCACCGTCGCCAGTGGCCGCCAAATAGGTGGCTCGACGCGATCAATCTCGGATAAGATCGATCAGGGGCGCCGCGAGGGCCTTGCTCGCCGCGACAATGCCGCTTCGATCGAAGCCAAAGGCTTCGCCATCGAATGCGGTCACCGATCCTCCCGCGCCTGCGACCAGGGCAACGCCTGCGATCCAGTCGTCATGATCATTCCCCGGTTCGACATAGGCATCCAGGCGACCGGCGGCGACATAAGCGAGCTGGAGCGACGACGCAGCCATTTGCCGCACGATGAAGCAGTGGCCGGCAATGCGGGTGATCAACGCGGCGGTGTTGCCGAGAACCTCGCTGCCGATCTGCGCCACGGGCGCGAGCGAGGTCCCGATCACGGCGGTCGGCAGCGTCGTCTTGCTCGAGACCGAAACAGGATGGCCGTTGAGTGTGGTGGGGCATCCTTCGCTCCAGAGGAACATTTCGCGCAAGCGCGGGTCATAGACCGCGCCGAAGATCGGTTTTCCGTCTTCGATCAGGGCCAGCGAGGCGGACCAGAGCGGCAAGCCCTGGACATAATGATAGGCGCCGTCGATCGGGTCGAACAGCCAATAGCGTCGTTGATCGCGCCCTGTCCGGTCGGCGTCCACCATCTCGGTTTCACCCCAGCCGATCGTCGGATAGCTTTGCGCCAGCAGTTTCTTCAGCAAGGCCGTGGCGTCGGCGCTGATGCGCCGAAGCTCGCCGACGATGGCTCTGAGATCGGCGTCGGCATCGAAGCGATAGGGGTTGGCGGCGATCCGATCGGTGACGATTTGCAACGAGGATGCGCACAGTGCCGGGTCAATTTTCATCTGCATAGACATTCAGAAACTCCTTTTGCCGCTACCTATCAGTGCGGCAGCCGCGTTGCTGTCTGGCTCGCGACAAAAAGCAGGGAAATCCGGCCATTGTCGGCTGAGAAGGCCAAGGCGTGATGGCGGCACCGCTCATGCGCTCGATGATCGAGCCGCGCCTTGCCGGGACGCAGATCTGGAGTGTGTCGCCGACCTCGACCGACGTGACCGGTAAGGCGCGCCACCGTCATCCCGAAGGACAGTTGGTGATATTGTCGCAAGGGCTGTTGGCGATCGAACTGGACGATATGAGCTGGCTGATGCCTTGCGGCCGCATCGCATGGATTCCGCCGGATCGGAGCCATGCCGCCAAGCCTATCGGCGACGCGTCCGGCGTGAACGTCCATCTCGGCGCGGAGTTGGGCGCCAGGTTGCCAGCATCGCCGACAATGTTCCAGCCGACCGATGTCATGGAGGTGCTGCTCCGTCGCATGGTGCATTGGCGCTCAGACCACAGCCTGTCGCTTCGCGACCGGCGATTGGTGGACGTCCTGGTCGATGAACTGGAAATGGCGGAGGCAGACGAACTGCGGTTGCCGATGCCCCGCGATGGCCGCCTGTTCGCTGCAGCGGCCTTGGCTGTCGCCGAGCCGGCCAGCAAGCAGCGGCTGTCAGATTGGGCGGGGCGGTTGGGGACATCCGAGCGGAGTCTCTCGCGCCGGTTTCGAGCCGATACCGGCATGTCCGTCGCGCAATGGCAGATTGCGAGCCGGATGATGCAAGCGGCGAAGATGCTGCGCGAAGGAGTGAGCGTGACCGATGTCACCTATGACCTTGGCTATGATGGGCTGAGCAGCTTCATCGCCGCGTTCAAGCGATCCTATCGAATGACGCCAGCGGAATATCGACGCCAAGCGAAATTGCTTCGCGGCGGAAAGAAAATCGCAGCAAGGGACGATCGACCATGAACACGCAGAGCAACACCGCCGAATCGGTCGACATTGGAAAATTGATCGAGGCCCAGCGTGTGGGACCATTCCTGTGGTGGCTGATCATCGCGTCATGGCTGGTTACCTTCTTTGACGGCTTCGACCTCAGCGCGATCAGCTTTGCTGCGCCATATCTGGCGAAGGATATGGGTCTGACGAAGATCATGCTGGGCAATCTCTTCTCGGTTGGCCTTGCCGGATCCGCCATAGGCGGCATCCTGTTTGGCTTCCTCGGTGACCGTTGGGGGCGGCGGCCGGTTATATTGTTCGCCGTGGCGGCCTTCGGCGTCACGACGCTTTGCGTCGGCTTCTCGCATGACTATCATCTGATCTTCGCGCTGCGGTTCTTGACCGGCGTGGCCGTGGGGGGAGCGCTCCCGCTGATCTGGACGCTCAACATCGAGTTCGCGCCCAAGCGGCTGCGGTCGACGATCATCACTGTGATCATGTTCGGCTACACGCTCGGCGGAAGCTTCGCAGGTCCTGCAACCGTATGGCTGGCGCCGGACCATGGCTGGCGCGCGGTCTTCCTGGCCGGTGGTGTGGCGACGATCGTCGCGCTCGCGATCCTCTGGTTCATCTTACCGGAATCGGTGCGGTTCCTGACCAAGAACCGCTCGAATGACGAGCGGATTGCCAAGATCGCTTCGCGCATTGATCCCTCGGTGTCGAAGGATGCCGTGTTCGTCATCGAAGAAGAGGCCGCGCCTCAGCGGCAACGCAATCCCCTGGCCAGGCTGTTCACCGGTCCGCTCCGGATCATCACGCCGGCGCTCTGGCTGGCCTATATCTGCAGTTCCGCGATGGCCTTCCTCATCAGCAATTGGACTCCCATCATGATGGAGAGCGTCGATTTCACCCGAACGGATGCGGCTTGGATCGCCTCGGCCGGCTCCATTTTGGCGTCACTTGGGGGCTTTGCTATTGCCCGTGTCATAGACCGCATTGGCCCGTTGGCGCTGGCGGCGTTGCCGGCGCTCGGCACGCTGGTGCTGGCGGCCTTGATCCTGGCCGATCTGACGAGGGTCGCTTTCCTCGTCTCCTATATGCTGATCTTCCTGCTGGTCGGTGGCGCGCATCATGGCATCAACAGCATCGCTGGCATTTTTTATGCGACCGATGTCCGTGCGAGCGGCACCGGCTGGGCCTTGTCCATCTCCAAGATCGGAGGCGTTATCGGACCGATCGCCGGAGGGCTGTTTCTATCATCGGCGCTGTTCATCAAAGGCGTTTTCATGTTCGAGCTGGCCTGCGCCTCCGGCGTCATGTTGTGCCTGATCGTCCTGGGAACGGTTTACAATCGTAGCCAAGTTGGGGATCGTGCAGGCTGATCATAGCTGAGCGGTCGTCATCTGCTCGTCCTTTGAGCCGTGCGATGACCTCAAGGCGAACCGGTATGCCGCTCATGCGCGGTATACCGGAAAATTCGTCGAATTCGACGTCATGTGTGACCAGCCTGCTGGTGCTGCCTCCGGTGAGCCAGGGATCCTCTACGTCACCAGGCAATCCACCCCAGCAATGACTCATCGAGATGCAGCCGGGTTTGACGTCGAGATCTTGCTGCACCACCCCGGTGATGGCTCCCGCGCTGGAGCTTATCCGAATGAGATCACCGGGCGTTGCTGCCAAGGCGGTCAGATCATCGGGGTGGAGGAAAGCGGGATTGTACCGCCAGCGGCGCTGCTGCTTCGAATTGTCGTGCCAGTTCGAATTGATCACGTCCTGCAGCCGGCGACTGATCAATCGCCACGGGAAGCCTAGGTCGACAGGCGAATCACCCGTCGCCAGTATTGCCAGCTGCTCCATCATCGCGACCGCGCCGATATCCATGCGTCCGGGCCAGCCTTCGGGACGCGGTTGGATCCGAACTTCGGGCATATCATAGATGCGGCCCTGTGGTTGCCGCACAAGCTCATCATAAGGAACGGGGGAGCCCTTAAGGATCGCTCGCCACAGATCATCGCTGGTCGGCTGACTGTCCATGGGAAGGGCTGTGGCAGCTTCGGCTGCTGCGGCCGGGTCGAGTATCGCCATCGGTTTGACTGACATGCTCCGTCCCATGCTGCGTAATATCTCATGGAGAAATTGCCAGTCCTCGGCGAGGTCGGCCGAGGCAGGCGGCTCGACGACCGCCGGGCTTAGCTGCGCATAAGGTCGCTCATAGCCAAAGCCCGAACCCATCATGGCGCCAAACCATTCGTAGATCGCCGTGCTGCCTTGCACTTCGAGCTGCATCTTGGGTGCCAGCAGGTAATCAGCATGGCGCCCGGTCGCTGAAATCTTCGGATCGATGCACACTAGAAGATCGAGCGCCTTCATCGCTTCCAGAGCGCGGCTTTGGTTGGGAAACGCCGCAAGCGGATTCCCGCCCACCACCACGAGGGCGCGCACTTGGCCCGGACCGGGCGTCAGAATCTCGTCGATAAGCGCTGCCGTCGGCAAGCCTGCGGCCGACTCGCTGAGCCCGCGAACCCGCATTTCCTCGCCGATTCCGCGAGCGGGGAACGGTCCGGGCGACGCTGCCAGGGGCGGGAAAGGCTGGATCAAAACGCCCGGGTTGTTCCGCACCGCGCCGGCGCGAAGGCGCCAACCGCGCAATGTTGCAAGCGTCATGATGAGATATTCCGCCAATGAACTCTGGCCGCTCATATTCAGACCGGTTCCGCCCATGGCGATACCTGACCGGCCCTCGCCGAGAATGTGCGCGGCTTCGATCAGCTCCTCCACGGCTATTCCCGCGATCGCTGCGGCCCGCTCCGGCGTGAATGGTGCGACAGCCTGTGTCAGCCGGTCGAGGCCGACCGTCTCCGCCGCCAGGAATTCCCCATCGATCCGTTGATCCGCGATCAAGACATGGATCAGGCCGGCGAGCAGTTCGGCATCGGTGCCGGGCCGGCTCTGCAGAAAAAGGTCGGCATGTTTCGCCGTTTCGGTTCGTCTTGGATCAGCGACGATGACCTTCACGCCGCGGCGCTTGAGCTCGAGCATCTTGCGTGACGGATTGGGGCCCAGGCCGCCGTTCATCGTGATCAGCGGATTGGTTCCCATGAACAGGATTGTGTCCCAACTATCACTGGGCGGCGTACCTGCTAGCCAAGGGCCATGCAGCGCGGCGGCGATCACCTTACCAGGTTGATCGATCGTGCCGCTGTGGAACATCATCGGGCTGTGCAGCGCTTCGGTAAACGCGACCCCGGCTGCGAACCCGGTCATCGTGAAATAAGCGTAGGTTCCAAGGTAGGTCGCGACAGAGCGCGGTCCGTGGTCGGCGAGGATGCCGTTCAGCCTGCGACCTATCTCCGCACAAGCCTGTCGCCAGTCGGTCGCAACCCATTCCCCGCCCTCGCCCCGCCGCTGCGAGCGGAGCAGCCGTGAGGGGAGCGACTGGATCGCTCCGATCTCGCGCCCCTTGATGCAGGTGAAGCCTCCATAGATCGCATTGTCTTTGTCGCCGTGCACGGTGATGCGGCCGTCATCCTTGCATTCCACCACAAGTGCGCAATGCGCCGAGCAGATGCGGCACATGGTGTGGTGGGTTTGCGACATGACATTCCCTTCAGTGCTTTGCTTGCCCAAACCATCGCCCGTTCGAGCCCCGGCCGATTCACGCTTGAAAACTTAACACGATAAGTAATATAGGGCAATCGAGGAGATCAGATGTGACCCAAACGCGCCGTGACGCCGCTCTTTCGACCCTAGCTCCATTTCGGGCACGGCCGCTTGGCCATTTCGTCGGCGGCCAGTCCGTCGACGGGGCGGGCACCAAATTTGACGTGCTCGAGCCGGGTACCGGCGAGGTGATCGGGCAGGCTCGCGATGCCACCGAGACCGAGCTTGATGCCGCGGTGGCGGCGGCCAAGGTCGCATTTCCGGCCTGGTCCGCGACCAGCGGCGAGCAGCGCAAGCAGGTGCTTCATCGCATCGCCGATTTGATCGTCGCCCGCGCCGAAGAGATCGCCGCGGTCGAGTGCCTTGACGCCGGGCAATGCTGGCGCTTCATGTCGAAGGCCGCGATCCGGGGCGCTGATAATTTTCGGTTTTTTGCGGATCGGGCGCCGGCTGCTGCAGATGGACAGGCGCTGCCGTCGGCCGATCACTTCAATTACACATTGCGTCAGCCGATCGGGCCGGTGGCGGTGATCACGCCGTGGAACACACCCTTCATGCTCTCGACCTGGAAGATCGCTCCGGCCTTGGCGGCCGGCTGCACGGTCGTCCATAAACCGGCCGAATGGTCACCTTATTCGGCTCGCCTGCTGATAGAGATCGCGCATGAGGCGGGCCTCCCGGCGGGCGTTTTCAACGCGATCAATGGGCTCGGAGAAACGACCGGCAAGCGGCTAACCGAGCACCCCGATATCAAGGCCATCGCTTTCGTCGGCGAATCCAAGACCGGCTCGGCGATCATGAAGCAAGGTGCCGATACGCTGAAGCGGGTTCATTTTGAGCTGGGCGGAAAAAACCCGGTGATCGTCTTTGACGATGCCGATCTCGAACGGGCGCTCGATGCCGTTATCTTCATGATCTACTCGCTCAATGGTCAGCGTTGCACCTCCTCGTCGCGTCTGCTTGTCCAGCGGTCGATCTATGATAGCTTCGTGGCGAGGGCGGTCGAACGTGTGAACCGCTTGAAAGTGGGCGATCCCTTCGATCCGACGACCGAGGTCGGGCCTCTTATCCACCCTCGGCACCTAGCGAAGGTCGCAAGCTACATGGACGTCGCGCGGGCCGATGGCGCTTCGATAGCGGCTGGCGGCTCGCCCGTCGGGGGCGGCGGCTATTTCTTCCAGCCGACATTGTTCGCCCAGGCCGAGCAGTCCATGCGGATCGCGCGCGAGGAGATTTTCGGCCCGATTCTGACAGCGATCCCCTTCGACGACGAGGCTGACGCGATCGCCAAGGCCAATGACGTGGACTATGGACTGGCCGGCTATTTGTGGACCGGAGACATGGCGCGCGCGCTGCGCATGTCGAATGCGCTCCAGGCGGGCATGATCTGGGTGAACAGCGACAATGTCCGTCACTTGCCGACGCCCTTCGGGGGAGTCAAGGCATCCGGCATCGGACGCGATGGCGGCGACTGGAGCTTCGACTTCTACATGGAGACCAAGAACGTCGCGCTCGCTTATGGCTCGCATAATATCCAGCGGCTGGGTGTCTGAGACCCGCCGCGTGTTCAGTCCGAAGTGTGCGCCTTTCGGAGCGCGCTCGTCAGCTCCTTCAGCTCGCGCTGAAGATTGGCCAGGCGATCGGCGCCGAAGGCGGATCGGTTGCGGTCCACCAGGCGTGACGTGAAGGCGGCCGTATGGTCCATCAGTGCCCGCCCCGCATCGGTGAGCCTGACGAGCGATCGTCTGCCGTCGGTCTGATCGCTGTCGCGCCGGATCAGCCGGCGGTCGACAAGATCCTTGAGGATGCGGGTTACGCTCGGCGGATGCAGCAGGGCGGCCTCCGCGAGCGAAGAGAGATCGAGTTCGCCACCGTCGGCTAAGACGCGCAGGACGCGCCACTGTTGCTCGGTCACTCCAGCCTCGCGCAGATAGGGGCGAATTGGGCTCATCACCGCCTCCCGCGCCGCGAGCAATGTGCCGGCCAAGGAGTCGCGGTAGGGCGGAAGGCGGCGTGACATGGCAGTCCTATGCCATCCGGAGTTCAAGTTGACAACTTATCATGTTAAGTATATCCGGGCATCGAAGGAAGTTTGATGATTTACGGAACGGCCTACGGCGTAGCGCTAAACGATCGCCAGCAACTGGAAAGCCTGGGCGATGATCTTCTTCAGCCGCCCTATCGTGGCCTGCCCGTCGCGCCGATCGTCTATATCAAGCCGCGCAACTGCTTCGCATTAGGGGGTGCGTCGGTGCCGATACCCCGGAGTTTGGACGCGGTAGCCATCGCGCCGACCATCGCCGTCCATTTCGGCCGCGATGTCACGGAGGGCGACGATCCGTGGGCGGGTATCGCCGCGGCATGCCTGGCACTCGACGTCTCCCAGCCGCATGACAGCTATTACCGGCCCGCGATACGCGAACGT
This sequence comes from Sphingomonas sp. Root720, assembly GCF_001428605.1. GTDB lineage: Bacteria > Pseudomonadota > Alphaproteobacteria > Sphingomonadales > Sphingomonadaceae > Rhizorhabdus. The sequence goes on along the minus strand of NZ_LMID01000001.1, from coordinate 1,221,291 downwards.
TGTCGGGATCGCTTCCTGCCGCTGGGTGATTTCGCATCCTTCGATGCGCCGTTGGAAATGGCTCGGATCGAAACCTACATTGATGAGGTTCCCGTGCACTGCTGGGCGATGGACAGGCTGGCGCGCCCGATCGGGCGGCTCGTTTCCGATCTAGCCGCCTTCATGACGCTCAAGGCCGGTGACCTCCTGCTCGTGGGTCTGCCGGGTGACGCGCCGACCGCGAGCGCGGGACAGGCAATCCGTGTCACGACGCCAGGCCTGCCCTCGCTTCACACCAGCATCGTCTGGGAGGCGGCGCAATGAAGCGCGCCCGGCTCTTTCATCGTGGCCGCGAGATATGGGCGACCGTCGAACGCGGCGGAGCAACGCTGCTGGCACCAGATGGCGAACCTATCGCGGCGTCCGAGGCGCAATGGTTGCCTCCCGTGACATCGGGTGCGACGATCTTTGCGCTCGGCCTCAACTATGCCGATCATAACGCTGAACTCGGCTTTGCGGCGAAGCAGGCAGCACCGCTTATTTTCCTCAAGGGGCATGCCACGCTGGTCGGTCATGGCGGGGCAACGCCACGGCCGACCGACGCGCGCCAGATGCATCCCGAATGCGAGCTCGTCGCGGTGATCGGTCGTCCGACGCGCAAGGTCAAGCGTGGTCAGGCGCTCGATCACGTCATGGGTTATACGATCGCCAACGACTATGCAGTCCGCGAATATCTCGAAAACTATTATCGTCCGAATGCGCGGGTGAAAAATCGCGACGCGACCACGCCGATCGGGCCGTGGATCGTCGATGCGGCCGATATCGGCGATCCACAGGCGCTGTCGCTGACGACCCGCGTAAACGGAGTGGTGGCTCAGCACGGATCCACTGCGGATATGATCATGGATGTTGCTGGGCTTGTCGAATATCTTTCGGACTTCATGACCCTCCTGCCGGGTGACCTGATTCTGACAGGGACACCCCATGGCCTGCACTTCGTCGAGCCCGGCGATGTGATTGAGTCCGAGATCGAAGCGATCGGCACGTTGCGCAATCAGGTGGTGAGCGCGCGATGAGCCTCTACCAGCTCAGCAAGCTGCTGTTCGAATTGAACCGCAGCGAAGAGGCGAAACAGCGGTTCCAGGTTGATCCGGCCGCTTTCGCTTCGGGCTATTCCTTGAGCGAAGAGGAGCGCGGCGCTTTGCTGGAGCCCGATATCGGACTGCTCTACGTTCTTGGCGTGAATGGACAGATTCTAATGCATTATGCGGCGCTGCGGGGGATCGAATGGTCCGATTATCTGCAAAGAATGCGGGACGGCGTGAAGCAATATGGCCCGGTACGCGCCGGCATATATGCGATGACGACGTCTCCTGACGAAAAGGTGGCGGGATGAGCTTGGTGTTTGCCGGCGTCTGCAGCCATGCTCCGGGCATCACCGGCCGGGCGGAGCGTGCGCCGGAAGACCTGCGTAAAAACCTCGCCGCGGCTTATGCCGCCATGCAGCAGGCGCTTGAGGCGGCCCGTCCCGATGCGCTGATCGTCATCGCGGCGGAGCATTTCGCCAATTTCTTCATGAACAACATGCCGGCCTATGCGATGGGCATGGGGGAGGATTATTCGGGCCCGATCGAAGATCCGGAATGGCTCAGGATTCCGTCGCGGACCGTAAAGGGCGATCCCGATCTCTCGCGCCGTATCATATCCTCGGTGCTGGAGACGGTGGACGTGGCGTATGCCGAGGAATGGCGTTTCGACCATGGCATCATGGTGCCGCTCCATTTTCTGGATCCGCGCAACGAACTCAAGATCATACCGGCCAATATCAATTGCCAGGGCCCGCCCCTCACGCCGCTGCACCGCGCCTGGGCGTTCGGCGAAGCTCTGCGCCGCGCCGCCGACAGCGTTCCCGAGCGCATCGCGATCGTCGGGACCGGCGGCATATCGCACTGGCCGGCGACGCCGGATAGCGGCCGGATCAACGAGCAATGGGATCGCGCATTCCTCGATCGGTGGGCGTCGGGCGCCCGCGAGGCGATGCTGCGCTACAGCGATGCCGAAACCTATGCCGACGCAGGGCAGGGGGGCTTCGAGATCCGCACCTTCATCGCCACCGCGGCGGCGGCGAAGGGGCGGGGTACGGTCCATTATTATGAGCCGATCCCGATCTATGCGGTGGGATGCACGGTCGCGACGATGGAGATAGGCTGATGGCCCATGCCGTGGTCGAGTGGAGCGACAATCTCGAGGGCGAAGCGGACATCGGCGCGCTGCTTCGCCTCATCGCGCAGGCGATGCGCGATGCCGATGGCGTGTTTCCCTGGGGCGGCATCCGCGTCCGGGGGATCAAGCTGACCGACTATGTCATCGCCGACGACAGCGGTCAGGACGCGTTCGTCAACATAACGATCAAGATCGGCGCGGGGCGGCCGGCCGAGTTCAAGCGGGCCTTTTTTGGATCGCTATTCGAACGGATCAAGGGTCATTTCGCTCCCTTGTTCGAACGCCGGTACCTGGCGTTGTCGATGTATGTTGAGGAAGCCGACGAAGCCGACAGTTTCAAGCACAACAATATCCACGCGCGATTCAAGAAGGTCAGCTGATGCCATTGTCGGAGGCTATCGTCGTCGAATTGGCGGAACGCCTGCACCGGGCGGAGCAGGATCGGGAACAAGTCGGCCATTTTTCGGCGGATCATCCGGCGATGACGATCGAAGACGGATATGAAATCCAGCGCGCCTGGGTTCGCCGCAAGATCGGTGACGGGCGGCGGCTGATCGGTCACAAGATCGGCCTGACGAGCCGGGCGATGCAGCGCTCGTCCAACATCGACGAGCCGGACTATGGCGCGCTGCTGGACGACATGCTGTTCGCCAACAACGCCGACATTCCGGTCGAGCGCTTCATCGAACCGCGCGTGGAGGTCGAACTCGCCTTCATTCTGAAGGACGCGCTCTCGGGGCCCGACTGCACCATATTCGACGTGCTGAACGCGACCGACTATGTCTCGCCAGCGGTCGAGATCATCGATGCGCGTATCCGCCGGGTCGATCCCGCGAACGGCGCGACCCGCAAGGTGTTCGACACCATTTCCGATAATGCGGCCAATGCCGGGATCGTGCTCGGCGGGAATCCCGTCAAGCCGGATGCCGTCGATCTCCGGTGGATCGCGGCGCTCATTCATCGCAACGGCGTGATCGAGGATAGCGGCGTCGCCGCCGCCGTGCTGGGTCATCCCGCGATCGGCGTGGCCTGGCTCGCCAACAAGCTGGCGCCGTGGGGCGAGACATTGCAGCCGGGCGAGATCATCCTCAGCGGTAGCTTCACCGCGCCGGTCTTTGCGACGGCGGGAGACAGCTTCCACGTCGACTATGGCCCGCTCGGCTCGATTTCGGTTCGCTTCGCATGAACCGGTTCGTGGCGGCGCTGGGGCAGGGACGGCCCCTGTTGGGGCTATGGCAGGCGCTGGCCAATCCCTATACCGCCGAGATATGCGCGGGGGCGGGCTATGATTGGCTGCTGATCGATGGCGAGCATGCCCCCAATACATTCCAGACATTGTTGGGCCAGCTTCAGGCCGTGGCGGCCTTTCCGGTCGAGGCGGTGGCGCGCGTGCCCGTCGGCGAAGCGGCCATCATCAAGCAATATCTCGATATCGGCTTCAAGACGCTGCTGGTGCCGATGGTGGAAAGCGCCGATCAGGCGCGGGCGCTCGTGGCGGCCACGCGCTTCCCGCCTCGCGGGATCCGGGGTGTCGCCAGCGCGACGAGCAGGGCGTCGGGGTTCGGCAGGCGGAGCGACTATCTGGTGACAGCTCATGAGGAAGTGGGTCTCATCGTGCAGATCGAAAGCCGGGCGGGGCTGGAGAATCTCGACGCGATTGCCGCTGTCGACGGCGTTGACGCCGTGTTTATCGGCCCTGGAGATCTGGCTGCGTCGCTGGGGCATCTCGGTAACCCGCGTCATCCGGATGTTCAAAGCGCGATCGCCGGGGCGCTCGCGCGGATCGCGGCCGCCGGCAAGCCGGCCGGCATATTCGCGCTCTCGGTCGACGACGCGCGTCAGCGCATCTCGGACGGCATCGCGTTCGTCTCGCTGGGTACCGATATCGGCCTGCTCACCGCCGGCGCGCGGACCTTGGTCGAAGCCTGCCGCCCGGACGGTGCCTGACGGTCAGCGACGGGCGGCCAAATGCACCGCTCGCCAGGTCGCCGGCGACTGGCCGACAGCTTGACGAAATGCCCGGCTGAAGTGGGTCTGATCCTCGAAGCCGAGCGTCGTCGAGATCTCGAAAATCTGAAGCGCCGTGTAGAGGAGCAGCCGCTTGGCTTCGGTGATGGTCCGCCCCCGCACCAGGGCCGCAGCACTGAGATCATGCCCGCCGCGCGCGGCGTTGTTCAGCAGATAGGCGGTCGTGCCGAGCTCTTCCACATAGCGTTCGACCGACCAGCGCTCTCGAAAATGGCGCTCGAGCAATATGTGGAAGCGCGTCAACAACCGCTTCCCCTGCGCGTTGACGCCCGATCCGGCCTTGTTCCGGGCTTCACCGAGCCGTGCGATCAAAATCAGGATGAGCCGGACATAGGCCGCCATGGCGTCCGCCTGGGCCCAGGATGGATAGCGATATTCCCGCTCCACCCGTTCGAACAGCAACCCGAATTCCTCGGCCATTTCGTCGACATCGAGCAATCGCGGCCCGGCCAGCGCATCGACGATGCGGGCGTCCATGGCTTCGGTGCAGTCGGCCCAGAAACCTTCGGACATGCTGATCACGATCGCGTCTCCGCGGACAGGGACGTCGAAGCCGTGGACTATGCCCGCCGGCATCACGACGAGCGCCGTCCCCGGCAATGTCATCCGTTCGCTTTCGATCAGATAATCGCCCTCCGCCTCGCGCCAGAAGGAAAGCTGGTGAAGGTGCGGATGGCTGTGCGCCGAAACATGGCCGTTATGCACGGCGACGCGATCGGACACGCGTTCGACATGCACAAACCGGGAGTCTACTTCCCGCGGCGGTTCGCCATAGATGTAGAAAAAGGGGACTTCGGCCGTCATTCACCCTCTCATCTTTTTTGACAAACTGGTCGGCATTTTCGCCTTTCCTGCCTGTCACCAGTCCATAAATTAAAGCAGAGTCAGGCCCAATCAAAAAGAGGCTTTTGATGTTTTTGCTCAATTGTTGGTATGTTGCCGCATGGTCGCATGAAGTGCAGGGAACGGACCTGCTGTCACGAAAGCTGCTGGGTGAGCAGGTCGTGCTCTTCCGGAAGGAAAGTGGCGGTGTGGCAGCCTTGGTCGATCGTTGTAGCCATCGTTTTGCGCCGCTATCGATGGGGCGCCGCGAGGGAGACTGCTTGCGGTGCATGTATCATGGCCTGGTTTTCGACGGGCAGGGCGAATGTGTGGAGGAGCCTGGCCGGAAGCGGCCAAGCTCGGGCATCGCGGTCAAGAGCTTCCCGGTCGTCGAGCGCTACAAGCAGATATGGATATGGATGGGCGATCCCGCTCTATCGGATCCGTCGCTGGTTCCGGACTGCCATTGGCAGGATGATCCGAACTGGCGGTCGATCCCCGCCTATATCCATTATAAGGCCGATTATCGGCTGATACTCGATAATCTGCTCGATTTCTCGCACCTCTCCTTCGTACACGAGAATACGCTGGGAGGCTCGGTTTCAATTGCGGAGACGAAACCCAAGATCGAGGTCACCGACAGCGCCGTTAAGATCACAAGGTGGTATAAGAGCGAGCCGGAATTGGCTCCTTATCTGCGCGGTGTCACCGATCTCGAAGGGCCGATCGATCGCTGGAACATCTATGAGCTGTTCGTGCCGGGTAACGTGTTCAATATGGACTCGGGTAGTGCTCCGGCCGGTACAGGTGCGCCCGAGGGCAATCGGGTGGCCGAGGCGCTGCAATTTCACGCGGTGCAGATCATCACTCCGGAGGATGAAAGGAACGCTCATTTCTTCTGGGCTTATGCCCATAACTTTAATCTCGAATCCAGCAACCTAACGGAGCGGCTCGCGGCTCGGATCCAGGAAGGGTTCGAGGAAGACCGCAATTTCATCGAAGCCCAGCAGAAGGTCGTCGATGAGAGTGGAGATGATCCTATGGCCTATATCTTCGTCGATGCGGGCTTGACGCATGGTCGTCGCCTCTTGGCGTCTTTGCTTGCCCGCGAGAAGAACATCAACGTCGACGCTTGAGGATCTCGCGCGCTTGGGGACGATGATGCCCCTGGTACGCCCAGCCTACCGATCTCAAACTCGAGCCGTTGTCCGCGCGTTTCCCGCGAGCGATCGTGACCACGGAATAACCCGCGCGACGAAGATGGGCACCCACGATGGAGCCAAGTGCGCCTGGCCCAAAAATAGCATAGTCCCACTGTGATGGGCCCTCGCTCAAGATCGCGCTCCTTGCAGCTGCGGGATAGTCTCAGTCCTGAGTGGGCGTCTCGGCCTCGAGGACGGCTTTCAAGCGCTTGAGGCTTTCTTGCATCAATTCGGGGTCGTCCACAGGATAACGCTGTACCGGATTCACGACCTCATCCTTGATAAAATGAAAAGTCCGGCTGAACAAAGTCCGTGTTTCGGAAAGGGATTTGGTCGAAAAAATCTGAACGAACCGGATTTTCTCCCCTGCCACTCCGTTCTCCCATGATTGTCCGGCGGCGATCCAGAGGAGACCCTCGACCAGAACGACTACAGTGTAGGCATAGGTTTTCCGCATTGAAGGTTCATTGGAAGAGGTGTTCCCGTATTTCGGCGGGACATATTCAAGCAAAACGTCGCCGATCCTTGAGGGTTTCTCGATCGGGCCTCCCCGGATGAGTTCCGCCTCATCGGCAACAGCAAGCCATTTGCTGATATTGCCCCATGTGGTGACCCAATCAAATACCGCATTCGCAGGTCGATCGATAATAACGTGATTTTCGACAAATCTTACGTTCATCGATTCAGGAAGAACGGATTTATAGAGCTTTTCGGGAATGTCGTTGCCCTTGATCATATAATCGTTGACCTTCATGCCGAAATTATGGGCATTGGTGATGTAGATACGTACGCGAATTTAATATTGTTCCTCCGATATGTTCCATACTCTCAAGAGTATCCCCCCTTGTAGAATCCGTATGGAAGCAATCGCGCGAACGCCGATATCGTAAGATAGTCGCAGCGGATGCCATCGCCAATGACAGCAAGACGGTCTCGTGGATATCCAGCAGAGAGTCGGGAAATGAGCGCATTTTTCTTGGCAGAGATGATTGTCAACGATCAAGCGGGATTGGAGAGATGCAGAAGAGAAGCAGCGGCGTTGCTAGCCAAATTCGGAAGTCGACCATTGGCTATTGATGAGGATCCTTCGGTGATCTAGGATAGCTGGTACCCGAAAAACCTGGTGACTATCGAATTTCCTGATCGTCTCTCCATCGAGCGGCCTTTTGCTAGCGAGGAGTATCAGCCTTGCGGGCGTTGAGAGATGCCAGTGCCATTACGCACTCGCTTGTCGTTCAGGGCCTATCTGGCGGGAAATTGGGATTTGCGGGAGGCAAGCTATTCTAAAGCTATATGGAATCATGTGGCGAAGGCCCGGGTTTAACATCGAAGAATTCAGCGAATATTGGCGCACTGTCCACAAGCAATACGCCATGCGCATGGCTGAGATTGGGTTGACGCTAGGTTATTTGCAAAACCATCTTATCGAAGGCGACATTGAGGGGCTTCCGCGGACATCGGACGGTTGTGCGGAAGTCTGGATGAGGTCCTTGGATAATCTTCGATCTTTCGCTTCGTCCCCAGAGTATCTTGAGGGCGCGGCTGTTGATGAAGAAAGATTCATGGCTATGCGGCCTCAAGTCCTGATCGGACGGGAGGTGGAGTTGGTTGCGGGCCCAAGCCGGATCGAAGCTCTGCATCTGACCAAGGTAATGTTGTGGGTAAAGCGTAGGCCAGGCGTTTCAAACGGCGATTTCGCAAAGTGGGTGGACCCGATGTGGGAAATGGCTGCAGGGGCCAGGAAGCCGCAGAAGTTGCTGCGGGTTACGGCTCTAGACAGCAGCGAGACGCGGTTCGGCGACCCACCCTATGATGGATTGGAAATTTCCTGGTGGCCGGATTTGGCGACGTTCGAAAATGCTTGGAAGGAGAGGCGTAGCGAGAATATGCCTCTCATAGATGCTTCCGCTACGACGGGATTAATCGTTCGCGAAGAGCCTGTCTTCTGGCCCGTCGGCATCGATCAGATCTAGGCGGCAGACCCGTGGACGCGTGGTCACGGCCGCATGAGCCGAATCGGATAATGACGAGGATATTGTCGGCAAGCTTGCCGTAGGTGCTCCGCACATTATCCGTGCGCGATCATGGCCACGGAATGCCCCGCGGCGAAGATGGAGAGGATCGCCCCAGGATCCACAATGGCATGATCCCAATGGGACGGCTCCGTCGTGCTCATGAACACACTCGCCGTGCGGCCGATGCGGTCTTAGTCGAAGAACAGCAGCGCCGGCGTCTCGATCAGCCGCTTGAGCGCCTGGACATAGCTGGCGGCATCCCAGCCATCGACGACCCGGTGATCGCAGCTGATCGAGAGGTTCATCAGCTTGGCGACGACGACCATGCCGTCCCGGAACACCGGCCGCTCGACCACCTTGTTTGGGCCGATGATCGCGACCTCGGGCCGGTTGATGACGGGCGTCGTCGCGATCCCGCCGAGCGGGCCCAGCGAGGTGATCGTCAGGGTCGAGCCCGACAGCTCCTCCGACTTCGCCTTGCCGGTGCGCGCGGCGTCCGCCAGGCGGACGATCTCGGTGGCGAGCTGCCAGATGTTGCGGCTCTCGGCGTTGCGGATCACCGGCACCATCAGGCCGGCGTCGGTCTGCGTCGCCATGCCGAGATGGACCGTGCCCGAACGGGTGACGATTCCCGCCTCGTCGTCATAGCGCGCGTTGATCATCGGGAAATCGGGCAGCGTCTTGCAGATCGCGAGGATCAGCAGCGGCAGCATGGTGATCTTGGGCTTGGCGCCGCGGGTGGCGTTGAGATCGGCGCGCAGCTCCTCCAGCTTGGTGACGTCGATCTCTTCGACATAAGTGAAGTGCGGGATGTGGCGCTTCGACGCGGCCATATTCTCGGCGATGCGGCGGCGCATGCCGATCACCTTGATCTGCTTGTCGGGGCGGGCGCCGCCCGCCGGGCGATAGCCGCCCCCGGCATTGTAGCTGAGGAAGGCGTCGAGATCGGCGTGACGGACCCGCCCTCCCTCAACGGTCTTCACCTGGGCGAGCTCCACGCCGAGATTCTTGGCGCGCTGCCGGACGGCGGGCGAGGCGAGAATACGAGCGGGGGGGTGGGGGAGAGGAAGGGGTTGCTGCGTCTCGGCGGGAGGGCATACCGACGCCTCCCTGCCTTCCTCTCCCCGCGCAGGCCCCTCCTGCGCATCCGGCTCACGCGCCGGAATGAATGCCGCCTGGCGGCTATCCTTTACGGTGAGCGCGGGTACCGGCGCGTCGGGCGCAGAACTCTCGACCGCGAACACGGCCAATATCGACCCGATCGCGACACTTTCGCCAACCTCTCCGGCGAGCTGAACGATCTTGCCGCCGACCGGAGCGGTCATCTCGACAGTCGCTTTGTCGGTCATCAGATCGGCGAGAGGCGCGTCTTCTTCGACGACGTCCCCGATCGCGACATGCCAGGCGACGATCTCGGCTTCGGCGATGCCTTCGCCGATATCCGGCAGTTTGAAATTGAAGCTTTCCATCGCGATCAGCCCCGCATCAGTTCGGTCAGTGCTGCCGCGAGCCTGGCTGGCCCCGGGAAATAGTCCCATTCGAACGCATGCGGATAAGGCGTGTCGTAGCCGGCTACTCGCGTAACGGGCGCCTCGAGCTCGTAAAAGCAGCGTTCCTGGACGAGCGCGGAGAGCTCGCCACCAAATCCGCCAAAGCGTGAGGCCTCGTGCAGGATCAGGCAGCGTCCGGTCTTGCGGACCGACGCGACGATGGTGTCGATGTCGAGCGGCACGATCGACCGCAGATCGATGAGTTCTGCGTCGATCCCGCTATCTTGGATGCCAGCCAGCGCCACATGCACCATCGTCCCGTAGGCGAGGACCGTTGCCGCCTCGCCCTGGCGAACGATAGCGGCGGTTCCGAGAGGAATGCTGTAATGGCCAGTCGGCACTTCGGCGGCACCATGGCCCGCCCATGACTTGACCGCCTGTTCATGCCGGCCGTCGAACGGGCCATTATAGAGCCGCTTGGGCTCGAGGAAGATTACCGGATCGTCACACTCGATCGAGGCGATCAGCAGACCCTTGGCATCATAGGGGTTCGAGGGAATCACCGTCTTCAGGCCCGTGATATGGGCAAAGATCGCCTCCGGGCTCTGGCTGTGCGTCTGTCCGCCGAAGATGCCGCCGCCATAGGGTGAGCGCACCGTGATCGGCGCCCAGAACTCGCCATTGGATCGATAGCGGAGTCGCGCGGCTTCAGACACGAGCTGGTCGAACGCTGGCAGGATATAGTCGGCGAACTGGATCTCCGGGACGGGCCGCAGGCCGTAGGCGCCCATTCCGATCGCGGTCGCGATGATGCCGCCTTCGCTGATCGGCGCATCGAAGCACCGCTGGAGACCATGGCGCTTTTGAAGCCCGTTGGTGACGCGGAACACGCCGCCGAAATAGCCGACATCCTCGCCGAAGATCAGTACGTCGGGGTCGCGTGTGAGCATGACGTCGAGTGCCGAATTGAGCGCATCGACCATAGTCATGGTCGATGTTGCAGTGACATCTTGCAGTTCGGTGGCGGGCGGTGCATCGCCGTCGATCATGATCACGGCGTGATGCCTGCTTCAAGGCGCTGCTCGATCAGGCGCCAGTCGGGCTCGGCGAAGACGCCCTCGAACATCTCGGCGATCGGAGGCTTGGATTTGCCCAACGTGCCGACGGACTCGGCTTCGCGCACGGCAACTTTCACCTCGTTGTCGACCTCGCCGAGCAGATGGACGTCACGCTCATCGTCCCAGATGCCTTCGTTGATCAGGTGGCGCTTCAACCGCGTGATAGGATCGCCCAATGGCCAGTGATTGGGTTCGTCGGCCGGACGATATTTGGTCGGATCGTCCGACGTCGAATGCCCCGAGGCCCGGTAGGTGAAGAACTCGATCAGCGTCGCGCCTTGATTGGTGCGCGCGCGCTCGGCCGCCCACTCGGTTGCGGCCCAGACCGCGAGGAAGTCGTTGCCATCGACCCTGAGGCCAGGGATGCCATAGGCGAGCGCCTTGGCGGCAAAGGTCGTCTCATTCGCGCCCGCGATCCCGGCGAAGCTCGATATCGCCCATTGGTTGTTCGTCACGCACAGGATGACGGGTGCGCGATAGACCGAAGCAAAGGTCAGCGCTTCGTGGAAGTCGCCTTCGGCGGTCGTGCCCTCGCCGATATAGGCGAGCGCGATCTTGTCGTCCTGCTTGTAGGCAGACGCCATCGCCCAGCCCACCGCATGGCCGAAGCGGCTGCCGACATTCCCCGACAGCGAATAGAAACCGTAATCCCGCGCCGAATAAAGGATCGGCAATTGCCGGCCTTTCAGTGGATCCTTGGCGTTGGAGAAGATCTGGTTGACGAGGTCGGTCAGCGGGTACCCGCGCGCCATCAGCCAGCTCAGCACCCGATAGGTCGGGAAGCACATATCGTCATACCCGAGCACCATCGAAGGTGCCGCGCCAAGCGCCTCTTCTCCGGTCGATTTCATGTAAAAGCTGGTCTTGCCTTGGCGGTGTGCGCGAAACAGCCGCTCATCGAACGCGCGGGTCAGCATCATCGCGCGCAATCCGCAAAGCAACTGCAGCGGCGTCGCCTCCGGCTTCCATGGTCCAACAGCTTGGCCCTCGTCGTCGAGCACGCGGATCAGCTGGTAGGGGAGAAGGCGGAGCTCGCTCTCGGGCGTGTCCGTCGCTGGCCTATCAACGCTGCCGGCCGACGGAATCACAAGGCCGCCGAAGTCGACGGCCTCACCGGGCCGCGCCAGGGGCTCGGGAATATATAGCTGCAATGTCGGCCTGTTTGTCATGCGCCCCCCGCCGACAGGAACTAGCAAGCGTGCCGTTAGAATGTCCTGACCTATTCGCGACCAAATTCACTACAAATTGAGAAGAAAATTCTAATCGAAATAGGGTATATAGATGGCCTAATCTCTTTGTAGGCGTTCGGTTATGGCAGTTCGTGGCCTCGACGAAACGGATCGCAAAATCCTGCGGACCCTTCAGGCACATCCGGAAATGTCGATTCTCAATGTCGGTGAGGCGGTTGGACTGTCCCAGACGCCCTGCTGGCGTCGCATGAAACGCCTGGACGACGAGGGAGTCATTCTTCGTCGTGCCGTCATTCTCGATCCGAAAAAACTTGGGTTAAGCGTGATGGCCTTCGCCAACCTCAAGCTCAACAGTCACAAGGAGGAGACGCTCGAGGCACTCGAGTCCGAAGTGCGTCAGCACCCTGAAATCCTCGATTGCTTCGCGATGAGCGGCGACAGCGATTATGTCCTGCGCGTCGTCGTGCCGAACATCGACGATTATGAGCATTTTCTCAAAAAGGTGGTTGTCCATCTCCCCGGTGTGGCGTCGGTCAATTCGAGCTTTGCGTTGAAGAGCGTGAAGGCGACGACCGACCTGCCGATCTGATAGCGTCCGCGCGCGTGAGCATGGAATATGCGGCTTGGATCAACCGCACCGATCGTGATTTCGCCGCCGGCTTTTTTGCCGACTTCCTGCGCGAGCTCGCCGCCGCCCACGACGAGAAGGCGTTACAGGTGCTCATGGCCAATGTCGCGCGCGACTTCGGCTGCCAATATTATGCGCTGATCAGCCACGAAGATCATCGTATCTACCGGCCCGGCCAGGTCGATGTCCGCGAATATCCCGCAGCCATCGCCGAGCGCATCATCGGGCAGGGCACCTATCGTCGCGATCCGGTCTTTCGGGGCTGCATGTTCGCCGACAGCGCCTTCATCTGGTCGAAGCTCAACACCCTCATCGCGATGGACCGCCGCGACCGCGCGACGCTCGAATTCGGTCTCAGCCATGGCCTCAATGAGGGCATCACGGTGCCATGCAACAAGCTCGGCTATTGTCTCGGCTCGGCAACCTTCGCGGGCAAAATCTCGGCCGAGCAGGCCGAGAAATTGATTGGTTTGGTGCAGATGATCGGGGTGTTCGCGTTCAAGCACGCTCGCGAGCTCGCGGGTGAGCCGATCGTCAAAGGAACGCGGCCGCGGCTCAATCCTCGACCCCGTGACTGCGTCGCGCTCGTTGCCCGCGGCCTGTCCAACAAACAGATCGCTCGCGCGCTGAATCTCGCGCCGCGCACGGTCGATGGTTATCTGCGCGACGGCTATCGGCTGTTCAACGCCGCCAATCGCGCGGAGCTTCTGGCCGCTGCGGTGCTCGCCGGTGAGATCGGCACCGACGAACTGAAATAGGGTCAATCCCGCGCATTTGCGCTGGGATATTTTCGCGACGCCAACGGTGGTTTTTTCAGGGCTCACCCAAGCCCCGGACGAGCCCCCATGATCCTCACCATCGAAAACCGTCCAACCTCGCCGCACCACCGGTCGATCGAGGGAATGTTCGCCGACCGCAAGACGCTCTTCGTCGACCTGTTCGGTTGGGATGTCCCTGTCATCGACGGGCGTTTCGAGATCGATCAGTTCGACGACGCGTACAGCGTCTATCTGATCGCGATCGACGAGCACGGCGAGCATCAAGCCTCGATGCGGCTGCTGCCGACCCAGCGGCCGCACATGCTGAGCACGCTGTGGCCGCATCTCTGCCCGCTCGGGGTGCCGGCCGGCTTCGGCATTTGGGAGAGCACGCGGCTCTGTCTGCCGCAGCGTCATGGCGCCGCGCGCCGCCGCGAGCTGCGCAATGCGCTGATCACCGGCATGATCGACTTCGCGCTTGCGCGCGAGATAATCCGCTACACCGGGCTTCTCCCCGAGGCTTTCCGCAAGGAAGTGCTGGCAATGGGCTGGCTCGCCGAGCCGCTTGGACCCGCAGTGTCTTTCCCCGGCGGGCCGGTCGGCGCCTTTTCGGTCCATATTGGACCAGACACCCCCGAGCGGATGCGCTGGAGCGGCGTCTACGTCGGCCCGCTGGAGATGGCGGCGTGAAGATGCCGGCCATCGATCGCCATGCCGCGCGCCTCGCGGCCGACGGTTATTGCGTGGTTCCGCGCGTGGTCGAGCCTGAAGTGATCGCGGACCTCGAAGCGGATCTCGCGCTAGCCTTCGCGGCGACGCCGATGGGGAAGGGCGTCTTTTACGGCGAACGGACCCGCCGTTTCGGATCGCTGCTCAAGCGCTCGCCGCTCGCTGCTCAGCTTGTCCAGCAATCGACGATTCTGGGCATCGTCGAGCAGATGCTGCTGCCCTGGTGCGACCGGATCGCGCTCAACCTCACCCAGGCGATCGAGATCCACCCCGGCGCGCCGGCGCAGCTGCCGCACCGCGATCAGGATATGTGGCCGGGACCGAAGGGCGGTTTCGAATATCTCGTCAACGTCATGTGGCCGCTGACGACCTTCACGGCGGACAATGGCGGTACGCGGCTGTGGCCTTTCAGCCACCTTGATCAGGACGTTCCGCTATTGCCCGAGGCGGAGGCGATCGTGCCGCCGGTGCTGCCGGGCGATGCGCTTCTCTTCCTAGGCTCGAGCCTGCACGGCGGCGGGGCAAATCTGTCCGGCAGGCCGCGGCGCGGTATCATCGTCAGCTATTGTCTCGGCTGGCTGAAGCCGTTCGAGCTGCAATGGCTGGTCTATCCACCGTCTATCGCGCGGACGTTTTCGCCGGAGCTTGCAGCCCTGGTTGGCTACGCGCAGCACCGGCCCAATCTCGGCAATGTCGAGGGCCAATGCCCGTCGATCCTGTTCGATGACGACGTGCCCGAACATATCGGTGCGGTCGACGCGCTGCGGCCCGATCAGGTTGCGGCGGCCGCCGCCTTCGCGGCGGAGTCTGACGATCAGCCATGACATACAGGGTCATTCCCAGCGGCCAGTGGCGCGATGCCGCTGCCTATGCCGCGATCGCGGGTGGCGGCCGCGCGGCGCTCGCCTGGGAAGTGTTGCGGCGGAACGTCGACTTTGTTGGCTTTGAACTGTCAGGAATTGCTGAGCGAACCATGTTGGACGAGGCGCCCGAGGTCGTCGCGGCCCGGTGGGGACTGATGTTTCGCAACTGATCCGGCGATCGACGGCGCTCGCTGCCAGCCGATCTGGACCGAGGCCGTCGATCCCGCGGTGCTCCGAACACGCCGTCGCCGATGCGATGCCGGCGCGCCGCTTACCTTCGACATGCGGCATTTCGATGCGACCGTCGCCGTCATGGGCGACTGCCAGCACGTTCGCCTGGACGGTACCGGCGATTCGATCCGTCTCGACATCATCGGCGGGTCCGCGCTCGACGGTCCGGTCCAGCTTTCTCCTGAGATCGTGCTCGAGCGGGATGTCGATGCGCAACTTTCGGCCGTCTGTCGGCTGCGCGCCATGCTCACTGGCGGGACCTTGCCAGCCCCGACCGATAAGCGACTTCCCCGGTTGATCCTGGCGCTCCGCGCGCTCGATGCGCGTGCCGAGAATGCGAGCACCCGCACCATCGCAGTGGAATTACTCGGCACCGATGATTGGCCGGGTGATGGCGACTGGATGAAATCTTGGGCGCGGCGTCTGATCGCGCTATCGGATCGATTACTTTGCGCCGGCCCGGCCGGTATCCTTCAGCGAGCCGTCTGACTATTCGGTGATCAGCTCGCAAGGTGTCACCTGCAGCGCGACGGCGAGGCGGCCGAGGATCGAGACGCTCGCGGAGACACTCGCCCGTTCGATCGATCCCACATAGCGCGAGCTGATCCCTGTCCGGTCGGCCAGTTCCTCCTGCGTAATGTCGCGCGCCAGCCGCAGCTTGCGCACGTTCTTGGCGAGGAGGTGCTTCAAATCCATCGACCAGCTTTTCAGCGGACCGGAACGATCCTTCTAGGAACTATCGTTCCTATTTGCTATGATCTTGCCCTGTAGTTCTACGAGGGATGGGCTGTGCAACCTCTTCGCGCCATAGCGCCTGTCGGCGAAATCGTTTCCGACTATGACCGGCGCAACCTGCTCATCTATGCCGAACTGATCGGCGCCGACGATGCGGGTACCGACTGGGTCGACGGTGCGAGCGCGATCCTCGGGCGCGATCCGACGGCCGATCCTGAAGGCACGAAGCGATGCTGGGAGACGCATCTCGTCCGCGCCCGCTGGATCATAGGCGAGGGGCTCGGTGCCGCGATCGAGGCTTTTTCGGAATCATCGATCACCACCGAGGTCTAGGTGGCTATCCTGCGTCCCGCGCGTTCCGCGCGGCCGCGCTCTACTCCTCGCTGCGCTCGGACCCGAGCCGCCTTCGGCGTCTCGGCCTGCGGTAACGATCGCATGACGCGGCGGCAGCATAGCTGCCGTTAGCGGTCGCCGCACCTGGCGGCGCGGCGGCGTTGTTGGAGCCTCCCGGTCGAGCGGTCGGTGGTCGGCGCTCCCTGCTAGGCCCGCCGCGGCCGTCGGCAACCCCTGCGCTTCGCTCCAGGGTGCTCCACTGCGTTGCGCCCTTCGGTGCCGCCGTCCGCTTGCGCGGGCCTTTCCGGTTCGCTTCGCCGCCCACCCCCCGCTCTTCCGCGGGAGGCTTGTTTTTTGGGCAGGGAAGGAGCCGACCGATGCGCAAAGCCACCCGCCGTTCCGCCGCTCTTGAGGCTGGAGGCCAGCCGCCCGCGCCGCGCGTGAACCTCTATGACGAGGTCACAGCCCGCATTGTCGCCGAGTTGGAGGCGGGGCGTCTGCCATGGGTTCAGCCTTGGGGGTCGGCAGCGGCGGCGGGGCTTGGGCCGGGCCTGCCGCGCAACGCGCTGACCACGCGCTCCTATTCGGGGGTCAATATCCTGATCCTGTGGGGTGCGGTCATCGCGCATGGCTTTCCCGATCAGGGCTGGCTGACCTTCAAGCAGGCGCTGGAGGCGGGCGGCTGCGTCCGCAAGGGCGAACGCGGCACCACCGTAGTTTATGCCGACCGGTTCACGCCCGAGGCCGAGAAGGCCAAGGCCCGCGAAACCGGCGCAGACGCCAAGGCGATCCCCTTCCTCAAGCGCTTCACCGTCTTCAACATCGCCCAATGCGAGGGGCTGCGCCCTGGCCTCGCCACCGATCCCGCGCCCTTGCCCGAGCGCGAGATCGTCCCCGTCGCCGAAGAGGTCATCGCCGCATCGGGTGTCGATTTCCGGATCGGCGGACCCAAGGCCTATTATGTGCCGTCGCTCGATTTCGTGCAGGTGCCGCCGCAGCCCGCTTTCTTCGAGCAGATCAACTATTACCGGACCAGTCTGCACGAACTGACCCACGCGACCGGCCACCCATCGCGGCTTGGGCGCAACCTCGCCAACGCCTTCGGTAGCAAGGATTACGCCCGCGAGGAACTGGTCGCCTTATCTGGACAGTCTGCACCGCATGCGACTTTGCAGTAAGAGCGGTGATGGACGCCAACGGTAGGCAGTCATCAGGCTGGCCGTAGCGCTGACCCAAGAGCTGGCGAAGGTCAGCCTGATGACTGCCGGTCCGCAAGGACGGTATCGCGAGGTCAGCACCCGGGTGGGGTCCGGGGGAGGGTTCGCGCGGGTGTCCAATATAGTCGTTTGCGAGCGGCGGGAGGCCGAGGGCCTCGACGCCCATATTCCGCTCATCCTGCGCGACGGCGTGCTATACGATCCCGATCTCGACCGCTTTTTCCTCGATCTGCCGCTCGACGGCGTCCGATCGCGCCATTCGCTGCGCGCCTACGCCTACGATGTGGCTGTCTGGCTCCGTTTTCTCGACGCTTCCGACAAGACGATCTGGGCTGCGACCCGCGACGATGTGACGGCGTATCACCGCGCGCGGCGGCGCGGAGAGGCCGATCACCGGATCACGGCGGCAAGCTGGAATAGGTCGGTCGCCTGCCTCGATCGTCTCTATCGCTGGGGCGAACAGTGCGGGCTGATCGCCGACGCTCCATTCAGCCGGCGCGCGGTATGGCGTCCCACGCAGGGAGGTCGGCGCGGCGTGATCGCCGCGCGCAACGATGCCTATGAACGCGCGGCGAGACGGTCGGACGTCCAGTTCGTCATGCTCGACCAATATCGCGTCTTTCGCGACGTCGGCCTGCAGGGTCTTCGCCCAGATGGCACCGCGCGGCCCGGCGCGCGGGACCGCAATGGGCTGCGCAACGCCCTCTTCGCCGACCTTCTCGTCACCACCGGCCTGCGCCTGGAGGAAGCTTCCGGGCTTGCCGCCGCCGAGCTGGCTGCCATCGGGCAAAGCGATGACCAGTCCCGTCAAGTCTGGCTACCGCTGCCGCCCCCGCTCACCAAGGGTGATCGCGGTCGCAGCGTGCTCATCCCGCGCCGCCTTCTCCAACAGATCATCGCCTATATGGCGGTAGAGCGCGCGTCGGCGGTCGCGAAGTTCGTCGCGCGCGGCGGCATCGACCGGGTCGCTCGACCGATCCCCGTGCCGCGCAGCGGCCTTGGCCGGATGCTCGAAATCTGCACGCCAGAGGAGCGCGGTCGCCTGATCCTGTGCGGCGAAGACGGAACGCCGCAGGAGCCGGTGGCCCTGTGGCTGACCGAGGTCGGGCAGTCGATGCGCCCGAACTCGTGGGAGGCGATTTTCGCGCGGGCCTGCCAGCGATGCGCCACCAGCGGATTCCCGCTGTGGATCAGTCCGCATCAGCTGCGGCACAGCTTCGCGGTCCATATGCTCGCGCTGCTAATCCAGCAGCGGCTGCGCGAAGCGGCGCTTCCGGCCGGCCCGATAGAAGGCTATCGGCTGATCCTCGGCGACCCGCTCCAGCAGGTGCAGCGCCTGCTCGGCCACGCCAGCCTCGCCACCACCTATATCTACCTCGACCATATCGCGACCCGCGCCGATACGGTCGATGCGGCGGTCGAGGAACTGCTGGCGCTGCTGCCGGGCACGCTCGGCGCGTGAGCACGCGTCCGCGCAAGGGCCGGTCGCTGATCTTCCCAGCGGCCGAGGTCGCACCTCCGGACCCCGATCCCGTCATCGGTCTCCGCTTCACCATCGATGCGCAGCACGGCGGTGTGGTCCTCATCGATATGACCACGCTGACACCCCGGCCACTCGCCATCGCCTTTGCCGGTGCGCTCCGCCGGTCGGCGGAACTCGGCGGGCCGATCGCGGCCGCCAGCGTCATCAAGCAGCATGTTCAAGGCTACCGGCGCTTCTTCGCGTGGCTCGCGGCTGCCGCACCCGCGGTTTCCCAACCGCGCGACCTGCGAGCCGCGCACATCGACGCCTTCGAGGCGGCCCTGGAAAGAGGAGGCATGGGGCCGATCCATCGCCACACGGTCCTTGCCAAGATCATCAATGCGTTGTGCGCAGTCGAGGCTGACCGACCCGATTCCGTAACCTGGGACCTGCATGACCGCCTGCGGTACACGGCATCCCGCTCGGCAGGCCGCTCGACGCCGCGCGATGCGTATAGCCCGTTCGTCGCGCGAGCGATCCGCGAAGCCGCGCGAGCCGATGTCGAGGCGATGTCCCGGCGGTTCAGCGCCGATGACCCAACCGACGCCAGCGATGCGGCGATTGCCGCCGCGCGCGGAGCGGTTGAAGCAGTCATTGCCGCTAAGGGCTTCATCGATGCGAACCAGCGCGAGGTCCGCCGCTTGTATTTCATGCGCGTTCGCCGGGCCTTGCCGTTCAGCACGCTGATCGACGACCTCCACGGCCGGCACCACCTGCTCGCACGTGATCTCCCTGCTCTGCTCGCCTTGCTCGTGCTCGATACGGGTCTCGAGCCCGAGTGCGTGAAGGCGCTCGACGTCCATTGCCTGCGCAACCCCGGCAGCGGCACCATCGAGCTTCGCTACCTCAAGCGCCGCGCGCGAGGTGCGGAGCATAAGACCATGCGGGTTCGCGATGGCGGCGTCGGCACGGCGGCCGGTCTGATC
Organism: Sphingomonas sp. Root720; assembly: GCF_001428605.1. Taxonomy (GTDB): domain Bacteria; phylum Pseudomonadota; class Alphaproteobacteria; order Sphingomonadales; family Sphingomonadaceae; genus Rhizorhabdus. The sequence goes on along the minus strand of NZ_LMID01000001.1, from coordinate 1,201,282 downwards.
CGCCGCCTTATCGAGGTTACGACAACGGCCCGACAGCACATGCCGACCGACAATCTATGGGTATATCATTTTCGCGGCGGCCTTCGCGCGGGCATCGACCGTCCGGCCGAACAGCTGGCCGCATGGGTCGCGCGCCGCGGCATCATCGATGACGACGGCAAGCCGCTCAGGCTACTGCTCTCGCGGTTGCGCAAGACCCACAAGGCGCTTTGGTATGCCAAGACCGAGGGCCACATGACCCGGTTCGCGGTCGGCCATAGCCGCGAGATTGCGGCCCGCCATTATGCGGACCTGCCATCGCTGCGACCATTGCATGAAGCGACCGTCGCCGAAGCGTTTCGTGATGCCGTTGCGTCGGCGATGCCGACGATATTAGCGCCGGAGAAGGAAGCCGCGTTGCGGGCCGCACCCGAAGCGGCCGCGCCGCTGATGGAGGCCGATGCCGTCGCGCCGCTGCTCGACGGCGAGCAAGATATCTGGCTGGCCGCCTGCGCCGGATTCTACCGGAGCCCGTTCGCCGAGACGGGGTCGCCCTGTGCGCAGCCCTTCTGGGGCTGCCTCGACTGCTCGAACGCGGTCATTACCGCGCGCAAGCTGCCTGCTATCCTCGCCTTTCTGGCGTTCGTCGAGGGCCAGCGGCGCTGCCTTGCCGATCCCGATTGGACCGCGAAGTTCGGACATGTCCATGTCCGTATCGTCGGCCAGATCCTCCCTGCCTTCCCGGAAGCCGTGATTGCCGATGCGCGACGGCAGATGGGCGAGCAGCCGCTCTATCTTCCACCCGAGATGCGCGCATGATTGAAGCGACACGCGTCGCAGCGGTCGAACCCGCGTTCGACGACCGGCCGGTGTTGGCGACCGCGCCACTCAAGCCGGGATACGCCCGCGAACATCTTTCGCGTGTCGGCGATCCGAGCTGGGATCTCAGACCCGCTGTCTTTCGCGAGAATGCCCGGCGATGCCACATTACCGTCTATTTCGATGTGCTCGAACATGACGATGTTCGCGCCGCCATGCGGGCCTATCTCTACGCTCGACTCAATGTTGAACGTACTGGCTACCGGACGAAGCTGCCTCCGACCAGCGTTCGACAGGCCTTCAACCACGCGCGAAGGTTCCTCCTTTTCGTGCGCGAGCAGCGTGGCTTCCTCGACCTCCGCGCGGTCGATCAGTCGCTTGTCGACGCCTATGCCCGACATCTGAGGTCTGATCCTCGGCGGCGCCCCGTTGTCGTCGGCCATCTGCTTCAGGTGATCGTCGATCTATTTCACTACCGCGACCATTTCCCCGACGGCGGCTTGAGCTTCGAACCCTGGCAAGGTCGGTCCGCAGCGCGGGTCGCGGGCTATAAGCACGCCCGCGAGAACCGCACGCCACGTATCCCTGAGAACATCATCGAGCCGCTGCTGGGCTGGTCGCTGCGCTATGTCACCTATTTCGCGCACGACATATTCGCGGCCCGGGCCTCGCTCGACAGGCTCGAGGCGCGCCGCGCCCGGCTGCTCGCAGCCGAGCACGGATTGCCCGCGGCCGAGCGCCGCCTTCGGCAGCGCAGGCGCCTCGAGCGCTGTCTCGCGAACCGGGCCAGGCAAGGACGCGGCGTGCCGATCTGGTCGAAGCCTCCTAACGGCGCAGGCCGGACCGATCCCGCCACCGGCGCGGACATTCCGATGGTCAACGCGCAGCTGCTCCACCTCCACATGGGGATCGATGCGCTCGCCGAGCCCTATATGCACCTTCAGTTCCTGCACGGGGGCAGCGACCTGATCGCGGCGGCGATCGCGTCACACGGGATCGAGATAGGCGGGATGGATAGGCCAATTTCCTATGATCCCCAGCTTGGCCGTTCGTGGCGGCCGCGCTTCGACAGTAAGTCGCTGGCGGTGGAAGAGCGCATGTTGCAGGCGGCGGCCTATGTCGTCTGCGCCTACCTCACCGGCATGCGCGATTGCGAGGTTCAGGCCATGCGCCGCGGCTGTCTCAAAGCTGTTCAGGACGAAGAGGGTCGGATCCTCCGCCACCGGGTCCGCGCTACCGCCTACAAAGGCAAAGCCGTGCGCGGCGAGGGGGCCGAGTGGATCACCATCGAGCCCGTCGCCCAGGCCGTCGCCGTCCTTGAACGACTATCCACCCGAGCCGCCGAAGCGCGCGGCACCGACACGCTGTGGCCGGTCCTGTCGCTGAAGGCCGGTACGAAGACACATATCTCGAGCGAGGTCGTTCGCCAGCTCAACGCTTTCCGGGACCATCTCAACATGATGTTCGGTAGCACCGATGCGCCGGTGATTCCTGCCGGTCCCGATGGTTTGCCTTGGCGGATAACCACGACCCAGTTCCGCCGGACCATCGCTTGGCATATCGCCAACCGTCCGTTCGGCACCATCGCCGGCATGATCCAGTACAAGCACGCCTCGGTCGCCGCTTTCGAGGGCTATGCCGGCAGCAGCCCGTCGGGATTCCGCGCGGAGGTCGAGGCGCAGCGCAAGCTCGGCCAGCTCGACGACCTGCTCGATTATTTCGACCGCCGGCGCGGCGGCTCCAGTCTGTCAGGCCCCGCCGGTCCGCGCGTCGCCGGCGCCCTCGACGCCGCCGCTGCCGAGCTTGGCCCGCTCCCCGCGATGATAGCCGATCGCGGCCGCCTGCGCGTCATGCTCGCCAGTCTCGCGCGCACCCTTCATGTCGGTGTCCTCGCCGATTGCTTCTTCGACCCGGCGACGGCGCTTTGCCTCAAGCGCGTGACCGATACCGACGCGAAGCAGCCATTGACCGCGCTCTGCCAACCGACCCGCTGTCCCAACGCCTGCATCACCGCGCGCCACCGACCGGCCTGGCAACGCTCCGCGGATGACGCCCGGACGCTGTTGAAGGAGCGCCGCCTCTCGGATATCCAGCGCACCGCGCTGACCACCGAGCTCCACCGTCTTTCCAAGGTGATCGATGCCATCGACCCCGTAGCGGCGGGGACCGACCCCGGCTGAGGGCGGAAGCTCTGCGCCGGTCGGCGCGCTGGCGCAACGGCTTCGCCGTCCTCCGCTGTGCTGCGGCCCTGCGGGTGCGCAACCGCGCCTGTGCCCGGCGCCTATCGAGCTCCGCCGCCGGGGATGGTCCCCGCCGGACAAGCGGAGTTCAGATCATGTCATCCCCCGCACATATCGACGTCTACGCTCGGGTCACCGCCGCGATTATCGCCGCGATAGAGGCGGGCCCCGGCACTTGCCGAATGCCCTGGCACCACAGCGGTGCCGCCATCACCCGGCCAATGAATGTCTCGAGCGGCAAATCCTATCGGGGCATCAACACCGTGTCGCTTTGGGCCGCCGCCTATACCCAGGACTATGCCAGCGGCGTCTGGGGCACATACCGCCAGTGGCAGGCGCTCGGCGCGCAGGTCCGCAAGGGCCAGCAAGCGAGCATCGCCGTCCTCTGGAAAGAGATGCGCGGGCGCGATGAAGATGATGACGATAGCGATGACCGCAAGCGTCTGTTCGCGCGGGCCTTCAGCCTGTTCAACGCCGACCAGGTCGATGGCTACGCGCCCGAGGCCAGAACCGTCCTGCCCGAAGCCGAGCGGCTCGCTGGCGCCGAAGCCTTCATCGCCGCGCTCGGTATCGCGACAAGCTATGGCGCGAGCGGCGCCTATTACCATATCCCCGAAGACCGCATCTATATGCCGGACTTTGCGACCTTCCACGAGACCGCCGGCTTCTACGGAGTCCACATCCACGAATGCGCGCACGCAACTGGCGCCGCCCATCGTCTCGACCGCGATTTCAGCGCCAAGTTCAGCAAGGATGCGCTGGCCATGGAGGAGGCGACAGCTGAACTGACCGCGTCATTTTTACTCGCCGACCTCGGCATCGCGCATGAACCGCGCCCTGACCACGCCGCCTATATCGCGTCCTGGCTGCGCGTTCTGAAAGACGACAACCGCGCGATCTTCACCGCCGCCAGCAAAGCGCAGGCGGCCGCCGACTGGATGCACGCGCAGCAGCCCTGACCTGGCTGGGCATTGACTCGATGATATTACGGATATACCCGTAATATCATCGAGTCGCCAGGAGCTATTCCATGAAGCGCATGCATCTGCACGTCAGCGTGCCCGATCTCCACCAGTCGATCCAGTTCTACGAGACGTTGTTCGGCGCGGCACCCGTCGTCGTGAAGGACGACTATGCCAAGTGGATGCTCGACGACCCGAAGGTCAATTTCGCGATCTCCGAGCGGGCGCGGGCAACCGGCGTCGACCATATCGGCATCCAGGTCGACAGTGCCGACGAGCTCGGCCAGCTCGCCGACCGGTTGAAGGCCGCCGGTACCGCGACCTTCGACCAGGAGGCGACCACATGCTGCTACGCCCAGTCGGACAAGTGCTGGGTCCAAGACCCGGCCGGGGTCCGCTGGGAGACCTTCTACACCTTCGACGAGGCGACCAGCTACGGCGAGGAAGAAGTCCTGCCCGAGCCGGCGGCGACGGCTTGCTGCGGCCCTACTGCCGCACCCGCGCCCAAGCAGGCATGTTGCTGATGGACGCGGATACCGCAGTCTCGGCACTCTCGGCGCTGGCGCATCCCGGCCGGCTCGACGTCTTCCGCCTGCTCGTTCGCGCGGGTGCCGACGGCATGGCCGCGGGCGATATCGCGCGGGCGACCGGTCATAAGCCGCAGACCCTGTCCGGCAACCTGACCATCCTCGGCCATGCCGGCCTGCTAGCCTCACGCCGCGACGGCCGCTCCATCATCTACACCGCCGACTATGCCCACATGACCAGCCTGCTGGGCTTTCTGATGGAGGATTGCTGCGGCGGGGCGCCCGAGATCTGCGCGCCGCTCGTCGATGTCCTTACCAAATCCGCCTGCTGCCAACCCGGAGCCGTTCAATGACCGACCGCATCTTCAACGTGCTGTTTCTCTGCACGGGCAATTCCGCTCGTTCGATCCTCGCCGAGAGCGCGCTGAACAAGCTTGGCACAGGGCGTTTTCGCGGCTTCTCCGCTGGCAGCTTTCCCAAGGGCGCCATCAACCCGGATGCGCTCGGTCTGCTCGAGCGGATTGAATATCCGACCGAAGGCCTGCGCTCGAAGAGCTGGGAAGAGTTCTCGAAGCCGGGTGCGCCGGTCATGGATTTCATCTTCACCGTTTGCGACAGCGCGGCCGGCGAGACCTGTCCGATCTGGCCGGGTCATCCGATGACCGCCCATTGGGGCATCGAGGATCCGAGCCATGTCGTGGGCGATGATATCGAGCGCGAGCGCGCCTTCGTGACCGCGCTTCGCTATCTCGAGAACCGCATCAAGCTGTTTGTGGCGCTTCCGTTCGACAAGCTCGATGCGATGGCGGTGAAGGCGCACATCCACGAGATTGGTCAGGGCGAGGGCGCCAGCAGCCGGCGCGGCGACGCCGCGTGACCGCTGCTGCGGTCGCGCCGGCAAAACCTGCCATCAGCACCTTCGAACGCTATCTGACGCTGTGGGTCGCCGGCTGCATCGTCGTCGGCATCGCGCTCGGCTATGTGCTGCCCGGCCTGTTCGCTGCGATTGCGACGGCCGAGCTCGCGCGCGTCAACCTCGTGGTCGCCGGACTGGTCTGGCTGATGATCATTCCGATGCTGCTGAAGATTGATCTCGGCGCGCTCGGATCTGTCCGTCAGCATTGGAAAGGCGTCGGCGTCACGCTGTTCATCAACTGGGCGGTGAAGCCCTTCTCGATGGCGCTGCTCGGCACGTTCTTCCTGGGCTATCTGTTCCGTCCGCTACTCCCAGAGACCGAGATCAGTTCGTATATCGCCGGGCTCATCCTGCTCGCCGCAGCACCATGCACCGCGATGGTGTTCGTCTGGTCGAACCTCTGCGAGGGCGAGCCGAACTATACACTGAGCCAGGTCGCGCTGAACGATATCATCATGGTGTTCGCCTTCGCGCCTCTCGTCGCTCTACTGCTCGGCGTCGCGTCGGTTACGGTCCCGTGGGACACGCTGCTGCTGTCGGTGGTGCTCTATATCGTCATTCCGGTGATTGCGGCACAGCTCATACGGCGCGCGATATTGGCGTCGGGTGGCGAGGCGGCGCTGTCCCGGTTGCTGGCGGCGCTCGGGCCGGTATCGCTCGTAGCACTTCTCACGACCCTCGTGCTGTTGTTTGGATTCCAGGGCGAAGCGATTGTCGCCCATCCGCTAGTCATCGCGCTCATTGCGGTGCCGATCCTGATCCAGGTCTATTTCAACGCCGGATTGGCCTATTGGCTGAGCCGCCGGTTCGGGGTGGCCTGGTGCGTAGCGGCGCCGGCCGCACTTATCGGTGCGTCCAACTTTTTCGAGCTGGCCGTGGCTGCTGCGATTAGCCTGTTCGGCCTCGGCTCTGGTGCAGCGTTGGCGACCGTCGTTGGTGTCCTCGTCGAGGTGCCGGTGATGCTGTCCGTCGTGTCGATCGTGAAGCGCACGCGGCCGTGGTATGAGGCTCGTCTGAGCGCCTGAAGGCAAAAAGAAGGGCGCCCGGACCGAAGACCGAGCACCCTTCCTCTTACTTCACGATGTTAAGGGCAGCAGTCAGCGCCCTCGACGCAGCAGGCCAGTGCTTCGCAGCACGCAGCCGCCGCCTTTGAGACTGCCTCGGGCGCAGCCGCATAGGCTGACCCAGTGAACAGCAACACCGTCGCGACAAATATGATCTTCTTCATAACAAACTCCAAAATGGATGTAGATTTGTCTGAAATCAACTTCGCGGAGGGGGCGTGTCAGGCTCGGAGGCTCGCGCTACTAGAGTGCGGAGGCCAGCGACATGTATAGGAGCCGCTATCGAGACCGGAGCGATGACCTCGGCGACGCCCGCAGCAATTGCCAAGCAGGATGATTTGCAGATCGTCATGCTGCGCCCGCCACTCTGCTGGTCCGTTTGATGGCAGCTCTCGCCTGCAGACATCACCATCGTGCTGGTCGATGCCGCAACCGAGGGCGCGACCGAATTGCACCCGATAACCAGGCCGGTCATGACGAGTATCTTCAACCAGGTGCGCCAAACAGCGATCATGCGGCGGTCATAGCTTTGTGACCGCGAACAATCCACAGTTCCTTGCCTTGGGCGCTATGATAAGCAGGGTGCGCGGATGGCGCCCTGAGACTCATGATCGAGGGCGGGTCTGGCGAGTGAGGAGCCGCGCTGCACGACAACAGCAAATCTGCGCCGCTCTTATTCACCAGAAGCTGGTATATCTTCGACGCTCTCCCGGCCGTCCTGATCGGGATGGCTGGGTTGCTCCGGCGTTTCGGCCGGCCCTGACGGCGGTGAGTCCGGATGTGGATCGGGCGGCGAACTTGCCATTCTTTGTTCTCCCGGTGGTTGGCCGATAGAACTTCGGAGCCGGTCGACAGTTCCCAGATCTGTCCGTGGCCATTCGGGCAGCCAATGATGCGCGACGGGACAAGAATAGCTCGCTGGGGCGTAAGAGACGGAACCCCTCAGCATGTACGAAGAGGACTAAGGGGTGGCGTCATGAAACAGTTGGTAGCGTTCGATCTCGATGGCACGCTCGCAGAGAGCAAGCAGGCCATGTCCAATGAGATGGGTGAGATGCTCGCCGACTTGCTTGGCGTGGCGCATGTCGCCGTAATCTCCGGGGGCGATTGGCCGCAGTTCGAAAAGCAGGTCGCAAGCCGTCTTCCTGCACGCGCCAACCGGACGAAGCTGTGGCTGATGCCGACCACGGGCACGAAGCTCTACCGATATAAGAACCAGTGGACTCCAGAATATGCGGAGCTGTTCGGCGACGAGCAGAAACGGTCCATATTGGATGCTTTTGAGGCCGTGCTAGAAGCGACCGGCTTCACGCCCGAGCAGACATGGGGCGATCGCATAGAGGATCGCGGCAGCCAGATCACCTTCTCGGCGCTAGGGCAGCAGGCGCCGCTTCACGAGAAAGAGCGTTGGGATCCGGACTTTGCCAAGCGCAAGATCATCCAGGCCGATTTGCGGCAGCGGCTTCCCGGGCTGTCGATCAACATGGGCGGAGCCACCTCGATCGACATCACCCGCGAAGGCGTCGACAAAGCCTATGGCTTGAAGAAGCTCAGCGCCGCCAGCGGGATCGCGCTCGATACAATGATGTTCATTGGCGACGCGATTTTTCCAGGCGGCAACGACTATCCGGCAAAGACCTTAGGGCTCGACACGGTCCGCGTTCGTGATCCTGAAGAGACGCTTGCCGTAATAGCCGCCATCGTCGCCTGTCAGAAATAAGGCGGCGGCCAGGGCCGCATCTGTGCCGCATGAGCGCCGTGACGGATCAGGCTAGACGCGCGGGCGCCAGGGTTTCGAGGATCAGGCAATCGGCCACCGTACCCTTGCGGCAATCGCCGATCAGGCGGCTGAGTTCACCTCGAAGCGCCTGAAGATCGGTTATCTTCCGATTGATCTCGGCAAGGTGCGTGGTCGCGATGGCGTCGACGGCCGCGCAGGATTTCTTCCGGTCGTCCGAGAGGCCCAGCAGCTCGCGAACCTGGTCGAGCGTAAATCCCAGGTCGCGAGCGCGGCGGATGAAGGAGAGCCGCGCCAGATGCTCCGGGCCATATTCCCGATAATTCGCGGTGTTGCGGGCCGGAGGCGGCAGCAGCCCGATCTTCTCATAGTAGCGAACCGTCTCGATATTGGTTCTAGTCGCGGACGCCATCTCGCCGATTTTCATCGCTTGACCCTGTAGTTGGTACAGGGTGCATAAGCCCTCATATCATCCGAGTCGATGACAGGAAGAATGACCGTGGACGATTGCTGCTCGAAGAAGGGCGAGACTTTGAGCCGGCTCGCACAGGGCGACCAGCGCCGCGTGCTGGTGATCGTCATGATCATCAACATCGTCATGTTTTTCGCCGAGTTCGGGGCGGGCGTTGTCGCGCAATCCACTGCCTTGATGGCGGATTCGGTCGACATGCTCGGGGACGCGTTCGTTTACGCGCTGAGCCTGTACGCACTGGCTCGGGGTGCTCGCTGGGAGGCCGGTGCGGCGCTCGCGAAGGGGCTAGTCATCCTGGCCTTTGGCGCTGGGATCATCATCGATCTGATGTGGAAGGTTCAAAACGGCGTCCAGCCCTCGAGCGGCGTCATGATGGCGATGAGCTCGGTGGCGCTCGTGGCCAACGGCATCTGCCTCTCACTGCTTTGGCGCTTCAGGACGCTCAACGTGAATATGAGTTCGACCTTCGAATGCTCGCGCAATGATGTCGTGTCGAATATCGGGGTACTGGTGGCGGGTGGCCTCGTCGCGTTCTTCGCGTCTCCATGGCCGGACATCTTTGTCGCGGCAGTGATCGCGCTGGTTTTTCTTCGGTCGGCCTTCAATGTGCTGACCAGCGCCTGGCCGGTGTTTCGCGGACAGCCGGGCAAGGTGCAATTCGATTAAAATGCCCGAACCATATGACCATTGCGACGATCGGGCTCGTACCCGTTTGAAAGTTACAATGTGGCCAGCAGATGCTACAGGGTCAGCCGCATGAATCGCCTTGCCGCTTTCTTTATCTATTTCGCACTTGCCCTGTCACTTGCGCTCGGCTCGGTCGCGCATGCAACTGAAGGCACGGCATGCGTCGAGATTTCGGCGGCTGATTCAGCCTCGCCACATGCTGCCGGGGATAGCGATCAGGTGCCCGCCGACGCTGATAAGGCTTATCCGCATCATCATGGTGGATGCCACGGTCATCACATCGGTGTTCCGATCAAGCTCAGTTCCGTTCAACAGCCTCCGATCGCGCCGATGCTGCCGCGTGCATTCGAACAGAGCCGGTCAGCCCGCGGGCCCGCCGATCCCGCCCTGCGCCCTCCGATAACCTGACGAAGCCCTAGCACCTGTCGGCCATGCCGACGGGCTCTTCAGGTTCGTCAGGAGTCCATCATCCATGCTTCGTGTCATCGCGGCCCTGTTGGCTGTCTCGTCCTGTGCGTCGATCGCACAGGCACAGACGGCCACGTCGCCCCCCTCAGCTAACCAACCCATATTTTCACTCGAACGCGCGCGGACCAACGCTGGAGGAACCTCTCCCAGCATTGAATCGGCCGCAGCAGGCGTCCGTTCTGCGGTCGCGGGCCGCACGATTGCAGGTCTTCGTCCTAATCCTGAGTTTCAGGTGCAGTCGGAAAATGTCGCGGGTTCGGGCCCCTATCGCGGCACCCGGAGCGCCGAGACCACGGCGACACTCGCTCTGCCGATCGAACTGGGCGGAAAACGGTCAGCCCGCATTGCTGTTGCCGACTCCCGCGCCGCGCGGGCCCAGATCGATGCGGCCATCGCGCTTGCCGATCTCAACCTGCGTATCTCCCAGACCTACATCACCGCGGCGGCTGCCGAACGGCGGGTCGATGTAGCGCGCCAACAGGCGTCGATCGCGGGAAATGCGTTCAAGGCGGCGCGCACGCGGGTGACGGCGGGCGCTGGCGCTCCCATCGATCAGCAACGCGCCGATGTGCTGCGCCTCAACGCCGAGGTCGGCCTTGAGCGAGCGATTCGCGAAGCGGAGCTCGCCAGGGGCAACCTTGCGCGTCTCGTCGGCCAGCCCATCGATGGGTCACTTGATCTGGGCTGGTTCGATCGCGTCGGCGGCTATGGCCCAAGCCGACCGGTCGATCCGAGTGGCACGCTGGCGCTGGCAGCCGCGCAGGCGGATTTGAACACCGCCAATGCGGGGGTCCGGCTCGCCAAATCCCAGCGCATTCCTGATATCACGATCAGCGCCGGCGCTCGGCGGTTGTCGGAAACCAACGACACCGCCGCGGTGGTCGGGATCGCAATTCCGTTCCCGGTCTTCAATAACGGTGCTGCCGGGGTCAGTCAGGCTCGGGCGGAACTGGCCCGCGCCGATGCCAACCGCCGTCTGGCGATTATCGAGGCCGAGCAGGCTATCGCAAGCGCGCAGGCGGAGCTGGCCAATGCTGCGGCGACGGCGCGGTCGGCCGGCGGGCCCGGCCTTGCGGCAGCGGCTGAAGCGGCCCGCATCGCCCGCGTCGGCTATGCGCAGGGCAAGTTCAGCCAGCTCGATCTTCTCGAGGCGGAGCGGACGCTGGCAGAGACCAGGGCGTCTTTCACCGATGCGCTAGCAGCTTACCACGACGCCGAAGTCCGGCTCGAGCGCCTGACGGCGCCTGCCCCCGAAATCGGTGGGCGCTGAGCATGGTCCGCTTCGACCATCCAAGCCGCGCCAGCGCGGCCTTCCCATCATGACCAGCCCGATCTCGCGCTCGTCCACGGGGCTTCGATGCCCTGACATCCATTCCGGAGACTTTCTATGATCCAGCAAGACAAACGCCTGTTCGGCGGTGTCGCCGCCGCGGTGCTCGTCGCCGCTCTTGGCGGCTTCAGCGTTGCACGCTGCACCAGCGATGCTCCCCCTGCCACCGAGGCGGAAGCAAAGCCCGAGGAGGCGAAAGAAGCCGACACGCTCGCTATGACGCCAACGGCGATCAAGGACGCAGGGATCGTCACCGAGACAATCACGGCAGGCGGCCTCGGTGCCGAGATCGTGAGCCAGGCCATCGTCTCCCCATCCCCAACCGGCGAGGCAATTGTAACGGCCCGCGCGGGTGGGGCGGTTACGCGCATATTGAAGCGGCTCGGCGATCCCGTCCGTGCCGGCGAGGCGTTGGCTGTCGTCGAGAGCCGTGATGCCGCGCAGATCGCGGCGGATCGAACCGCGGCGGGCGCAAAGGCGGTGCTGGCGCAGAAATCACTCGCTCGCGAGCGATACCTGTACGACCAGAAGGTCTCGGCCCGCGTAGACCTCGAACAGGCTCAGGCGGAGGCCGCTGCTGCTGCTGCTGAGGCACATCGCGCCCGCGCTGCTGCCGGCGCTGCCAATGTCACATCGGACGGGAGGGGCGTGGTGCTCGCCAGTCCTATTTCAGGCCGGGTAACGCAGATGAAGGTCAGCCTCGGCGCCTTCGTTCAGCCGGAAACCGAGCTGTTCCGGGTGGCCGACCCGCGCCAGATTCAGATCGACGCGGCGGTGGGCGCCGGTGACGCGGCTCGTCTCGTTGCTGGGGACAAGGCGATCGTCGAGCTTCCCGACGGTCGCACCGTCGGAGCCCGCGTGCGTGCAGTGACACCCACACTCAGTGGAGAAACGCGCGCCGCGACGGCCGTGCTTGAAGTGACCGGTGGTTTGATCCAGCCCGGACTTGCCGTGCGCGTGCGGATGATGCCGAGCCGCGGCGCGACCTCGAATGCGATCGTCGTTCCGGAAGAGTCGGTGCAATCGCTCAATGGTCGTGACATCGTCTTCGTTCGGACCCCCACTGGCTTCAAGGCGACGCCGATCACGACCGGTCAACGCAGCGCCGGTCGTATCGAAATCGCCTCCGGTCTCGCAGCGGGTCGCGCGATCGCCACCCGCAATGCCTTCTTGCTCAAAGCCGAGCTCGGCAAGGGCGCAGGCGAGGAAGAATAGACCATGATCGCGAACCTTATGGCGCTCTCCGTCCGTATGCGCTGGGCGGTAGTCTTCATCTTCCTCGTTATCGCCGGATTCGGCGGTTGGCAGCTCTCGAAGCTGCCGATCGACGCGGTCCCCGACATCACCAACAATCAGGTTCAGATTAACACCATCGAGCGCGGCCTTTCGCCGATCGAGATCGAAAAGCGCGTCACCTTCCCGATCGAAACGGCGCTTGCGGGTATTCCGGGCCTGGAGACGACCCGCTCGCTGTCGCGGAACGGCTTCAGCCAGGTCTCAGCGATCTTCACCGAAGGCACCGATCTCTATTTCGCTCGCCAGCAGGTGAGCGAGCGCCTGACGCAGGCACGCGACACATTGCCGGCCGGCGTTCAGCCACAAATTGGTCCGGTCACCACCGGGCTGGGCGAAGTGCTCATGTACTCGGTCGACTTCGCCAATCCCGGCGGCAAGGGCGCTACAATCCGGAACGGGCAGCCAGGCTGGCAGTCGGACGGCAGTTTCCTGACGCCCGAGGGTTCGCGGCTTACCGATGAAGTCGGCCGCGCTGCCTATCTGCGGACGGTACAGGATTGGATCATCCGTCCCCAACTGCGCACCGTGCAGGGCGTTGCCGGCATCGACTCAATCGGCGGATACGCCAAGCAATATATCGTCGAGCCCGATCCGGTGAAGCTGTCGTCCTACGGCATCTCCTACTCCGAGCTGGCCAAGGCGCTTGAAGCGGCCAACCTCGCTGTCGGCGCCAACTATTTCAACAAGGGCGGCGAGGCTTATCTGGTCCGCGCGGACGCTCGTATCCGCGACATCGACGAGATAGCCGACGCCATTGTCGCGACCCGGGGTGGTCTTCCGATCTCGGTCAAGGATATCGCCACTGTAAAGATTGGTGGCGAACTACGCACGGGTGCGGCCAGTCAGAACGGCCATGAAGCCGTCATCGGGACTGCCTTGATGCTCATCGGCGAGAACAGCCGCGTCGTCGCCCGCAACGTCGGTGAAAAGCTAAACGGTATCGGAAAATCGCTGCCCGCCGGCATCAAGGTCACGACGGTTCTGGATCGCTCGAAACTGGTCAATGCCACCGTCGGTACCGTCCAGAAGAACCTGATCGAGGGCGCTATTCTCGTCGCTGCAGCGCTCTTCCTGTTGCTGGGGAATGTCAGGGCCGCGATCATCGCGGTGTTGATTATTCCCTTCTCGTTCCTGATGATGGCGATCGGCATGAACGCCTTCCGCGTCCCCGGCAATCTGATGAGCCTCGGCGCACTGGATTTCGGCCTGATCGTCGATGGCGCCGTGATCATCATCGAAAACTGCCTCGCGCGTCTGGCACATCGCCAGGAGCATGAGGGCAGGCTTCTCTCGTTGCGCGAGCGGCTCGAGGAGACGATGCGCGCCAGCCAGGAGATGATCAAACCAACGGTCTTCGGGCAGGGTATCATCCTTCTCGCCTTCGCGCCGTTGCTGATGTTCACCGGGGTCGAAGGGAAAACCTTCTCGCCGATGGCGATCACCATCATGCTGGCGCTGGTCGCGGCCTTCATCCTTGCGCTGACGTTCGTACCCGCGATGGTCGCGCTCCTGATCCGGGGCCGCGTCTCCGAGAAGGAGGTCTGGATCATCGCCAAGACCAAGGACCGCTACATACCCTTGCTCGAAAAGGCGGTGGCGCGGCCCTGGCCATTCATCGGAGCCGGTTTTGCCTTCTTTGCCTCGTCGGCATTGGTCTTCGGCCTGCTCGGGCAGGAGTTCATTCCTCAGCTCGACGAGAAGAACGTGGCGCTGGCTTCGACGCGGGTACCATCGGTCTCGCTCGAGCAGTCGCTCAAGATGCAGCGCGATGTGGAGCGAGCAGTCACTAGCCTGCCCGAAGTCGAGCTGATGTTCTCGAAGACCGGTACGGCCGAGGTGGCGACCGATCCGATGCCGCCGAACATCTCCGATGGCTTCGTTATCCTGAGACCCGAGTCCGAGTGGCCCGAGGGAGTCAACAGCAAGGCCGACGTCCTCCAGCGCATCGAGGAAAAGGCGAGCAGCAAGCTCGGCAATGCCTTCGAAGTCAGCCAGCCCATCCAGCTTCGCTTCAATGAGTTGATTGCCGGCGTTCGGGGCGATGTCGCGATCAAGCTCTATGGCGACGACCTCGACAAGATGGGCGCGGCCGCACAGCACATCGTGCGGGCGCTCCAGTCGATACCTGGTGCGGCTGACGTCAAGGCCGAGCAGACCGACGGTTCGCCGACGCTCGACGTGAAGTTCGATCGCGCGACGATCGCACGCTTCGGCCTCACGCTGGAGGAGGTCGCCGACACGGTTGCCGCCGCAATGGGCGGGCGCGATGCAGGCCTGCTGTTCGAAGGCGACCGGCGTTTCGAGGTGACCGTCCGGGTGCCGGAAACCACGCGCGTCAGCCTCGACGCACTGGCAGCCATTCCTGTCCTGCTTCCACAGGATGGCGATGTGGTCCGTGGGTCGGTGCCTCTGTCGCAGCTCGCGCAGTTCCGCTTCAGCGAAGGGCTGAACCAGATCAGCCGGGAGAATGGCAAACGTCGTGTCGTCATTCAGGCGAACGTCCGTGGGCGCGACGTCGGCTCGTTCGTCGCCGACGCGCAGGCCAAGGTCGATGCCGTCGCTCTGCCGGCGGGCTCATACCTTGAATGGGGCGGGCAGTTCCAGAACCTGCAGGCGGCATCCGACCGTCTGTCGATTGTCGTGCCCTTGTGCTTCCTGGCGATCTTCGGGCTGCTCTACATGGCGCTCGGCGGGCTCGCGCGCGCGGCAGCCGTGTTCCTGGCGGTGCCGCTGGGTCTCGCGGGCGGCGTCTATACGCTCTGGCTGACCGGGATTTCCTTCTCGGTATCGGCGGCAGTCGGGTTCATCTGCCTGGCCGGCGTCGCGGTGCTCAACGGTCTCGTCGTCATGACGGCGATCCGGGAACGGCTCGAGGCTGGGGTGGAGCTCAGCGAGGCCATCATCGACGGCTGCCGCGAAAAGATGCGCGCGGTCGTCATGACGGGCTTCGTGCCGGCGATCGGTTTCGTGCCGATGGCGCTTGCGAGCGGAACCGGCGCCGAAGTGCAGAAGCCTTTGGCAACGGTGGTGATCGGCGGTCTCATCGCTGCGACCATCCTCACCCTGCTCGTGCTGCCCGCGATCAGCAAAGTCGTCCTGGGGTTCGGGGAGCGCATCGGCCGCCGACCGGCTCAGCAGGGCGGCGAAGTTCCCGACGCGTCTCCCGAAGCGGTTTGAGAGGAGTTGAAGATGAGCGAACGAGCAAAATTGCTGCGCATCTACACCGACGAGGCCGCCTATTTCGGTGACCGCAAGGTGTTCGAGGTGATCGCGTCCCGCGCCCGGGACGTCAAGATGGCCGGCGTGACCATATTGGAAGCGATGGTGGGCTTCGGCCGATCAGCGCAGGTCCACCGGCGCCATGTGCTGGAAAGCGACCGCGCCGTCGTGATTGAGATCGTCGATCTCGATTCGGCGCTACGGGCGTTTGTCGAAGGCCTCAGCGAAATCGAGGGCATCGGGCTGATGACCCTCGAAGCCGTCGAGATCCTCGGCGGCAAGGCCCGCCAGACAATCGCCAAGGCCGACGCGTGACGGTGGCCCTCGTACTGCCGGGCTCAAGCCTAGAGTGCCGGGGTACAGCATCCGTTTCCATGACAACGCGTCTTGAAACCCCTCTCCCGCCCAATCGGCGGGAGAGGGAACCGGCGCTGGCTGGACACTTTCCTATGTTCATCGTCGAAAGCACGATCCATCTGGCGACACCACTCGCACGCGTGTGGCGCCTACTGATCGATCTCGAACATTATGCCGACTGGCATCCCTTCGTTTCGCTAGCGGGCGTCGCTGCCGTCGGAAACGAGATCACCTACAACTACCGCTCCCGACTGCGGGCCATCCCTGACGTCTCTTCAACGGCCCGTCTCGTGCGGCTCGATCGGCACGCCGCGATTTCCTGGAAGCTCGGTATCAAGCGGCTGCTTGAAGTCGAAGAGGGCTTTTACCTCGCTAAATCCGACGCGGGCACTGTCCTGACCCACCGCATGTGTTTGAGCGGGGTTCTGTCGATGTTGCCCATCGGTCGCATGAGGCGCGGGATCGAAAAATCGACCAGCGTCACCAACCAGTCGCTCGCTCGTTACCTACAGCGCGGCACGACGATCGCGCGATATTCGATGCCACATAAACGAAGTCATTAGGTCTGGAGCGCGAGATGTACCGTGACGGATCCGACCCCATTCCAACAAAGAAAATGATGGAGAACGCCCGTGCCGCCGCATTCCTCTGCCCATATTGCGTAGTGGAGCCCGTGTTGAGCGCGCGGGAGGGCATCGAGATCGACTATTGGCCCAAGTGCTTTCGCGCCTGTTCGACCGAGGCGCATCGCAGATGATCCCCGCAAGTGCGTCCGTGTTCATACCCCTGAGGCGGGCGCCTCCGGCTTGCGAGAAGGGCAAGACGCCGATCGGTGGGCGGGACGATCACGCGGGCCCGTTATCGAATTCCGTCTGGGCTGGTCTAATCCTGTTTCTTGGCCTGACGGCCTGTTCCGGGAGCGCCGAGCCTGCGGGCGACGACCGCAATCATACCACCAGCGAGAACGCGAACGTCATCGGACGTCATGTCTACCATTGTGATCCCGGTGGCCTCTGGATCGTGGATTTTCTGCAGGACGGGCTGAGCGTCGATCTTGCGGCTAACGGTGAAAAGCCGGTCCGTCTGACCGCCCCCGCTCAAGGCCTCACCTATGTTGGCGAGCACATCAATGCCCGCGTTTCCGGACGGGATATGCACGTTCAGCGATCCGATCGGCCGCCGCTGAAATGTCGTCGAACCTGACAACAACCACACACGGCACCGACGACAATGAGCAGGAACAACAACCCATGGTCAAAATAGCACGCAGCCTCTCTGGGGCACGGACGCAGTCATGACAGAGAAAGTCCGCATCGAGCTTCCTCTCCTGCTCCCCAAGGTCGACGACGCGTCCGACGCCTGCGTTGCGCGCCTTCTGGAAAATCTGAGTGCGCGCGACGGTGTCGCCAATGCGCATATCGTCGCGGCGCAGGGCGAGGCGCCTGCGAGACTCTGTATCCATTACGACCCTGGTCTCTTGCCCTTGTCGCGCATTCGTCACCTGGCTCAGAGTGAGGGCACCCGGATTACGGAGCAGTTCGGGCACGTCCGCTGGACGGTCGAAGGGCTGTCCAGCCAGCGCCGCGCCCGCACGGTCGCCGAGCGCCTCTTAAGGACTCCGGGCATCGTCGAGGCCGACGCGTCCGCGTCCGGTACGGTGCGCGTCGATTTCGATCGGGAAGCAATCACCGAGCCCGATATCCGCCGACTTCTCGCCGGAATGGCCCTGAGCGTTAAAGGAGAGCAAATCGCGGGCTCGGCATCGGCGGTGTCACCATCCATTGCTGCCAACGACGATGATGCCGATCACGATCATGCGTCGGGCGACCATAAAGGCCATGATCACGGAACGGACGCCGGCGACAACAAACACGACCATGGTTCGGATGAAGGTGGCGACGGTCACGATCACGCGCATGGCGGTATATTCGGCGCCAATACCGAAATCATATTTGCGATCGCGTGTGGCGCGACGGCGGCGATTGGCTTCGCCATCGAGAAGCTGACCTCGGCCCCCGGTTGGCTTCCGCTCGCTTTCTATCTCATGGCGTATGCCTTTGGCGGTTATTTCACTCTGCGCGAGGCGATCGACAATCTGCGCATGAAGCGCTTCGAGATCGACACGCTCATGCTGGTAGCGGCCTGTGGCGCCGCCGCGCTCGGCGCCTGGGCGGAGGGTGCCTTGCTCCTGTTCCTTTTCAGCATGGGGCATTCGCTCGAACATTATGCGATGGGGCGGGCCAAGCGAGCAATCGAGGCGCTCGCCGAACTGGCGCCGCAGAGCGCGCTGGTACGGCGCGAAGGCCAGACCGTGGAAATCCCGGTCGAGCAGCTTGCCGTCGGCGATGTCGTCATCGTCAAACCGAATGAACGGATGCCGGCCGACGGCTTCGTGCTAGTCGGCACTTCGAGCGTCAACCAGGCCCCGGTCACCGGTGAGAGCATTCCCGTCGACAAGCGGCCGGTCGATGACCCAGATGCGGCCGCTAGCCAGCCCGACAAGGTCGGCGCGGCCTACCGCATCTTCGCGGGCACCATCAACGGCGCCGGCGCGATCGAGGTGCAGGTCACCCGGCTGTCCAAGGACACCACGCTGGCGAAAGTCGTCCAGATGGTCGGTGAGGCCGAGGCGCAAAAGTCGCCGACCCAGCGCTTCACCGATCGCTTCGAGCGCATCTTCGTACCCGCCGTGCTCGGGCTCGTCGTCGTGCTGCTGTTCGCCTGGGTCGTGGTAGACGAACCGTTCCGCGACAGCTTCTACCGCGCGATGGCAGTGCTGGTTGCCGCCAGTCCGTGCGCGCTCGCTATCGCCACGCCAAGTGCCGTGCTGTCCGGCATTGCCCGGGCGGCCAGGGGCGGCGTCCTCGTCAAGGGCGGTGGACCGCTTGAAAATCTCGGGACGCTACGCGCGATCGCATTCGACAAGACCGGCACGCTGACTGAAGGCAAGCCGCGTATCAGCGACATCGTTCCCGCCGACGGCACCGATGAGAAGGAGCTGCTTCGCATCGCGATTGCAGTCGAAAGCCTGAGCGATCACCCCCTCGCGGCAGCGATCACTGCCGGTGGGCGAGAGCGGCTCGGCGATACCGCCATTCCCCCCGCCACTGATCTGCGCAGCATCACCGGGCGCGGCGTCCAGGCGACGGTCGAAGGTGAACTGGTCCATGTTGGTAGCCCAAAGCTGTTCGGCGAAGCCGATG
The DNA here is from genome assembly GCF_001428605.1 of Sphingomonas sp. Root720. Classification (GTDB taxonomy): domain Bacteria; phylum Pseudomonadota; class Alphaproteobacteria; order Sphingomonadales; family Sphingomonadaceae; genus Rhizorhabdus. The sequence goes on along the minus strand of NZ_LMID01000001.1, from coordinate 1,182,005 downwards.
GGTCGGCGATGCCGCAGGCGCTGCAGGACGAGGCCAAACGCCTCGAGGAGGCGGGTCGAACGACGATGGTTATAAGAAAGGGTGCGCGCTATCTGGGTATAATCGGTGTGATGGACACGCCGCGCCCTGCGGCCGTCGCGACCCTCGCACGCCTACGCGAGCTAGGCATCACCCGCATGATCATGATCTCGGGCGACAACCAGCGCGTCGCCGATGCGATCGCCAAGGAGGTCGGGCTGGACGAAGCGTGGGGCGATCTCATGCCCGAGGACAAGGTGGCAGCCATCAAGAAGCTGAAGGCTGAAGACAAGGTTGCAATGGTCGGCGACGGCGTCAACGACGCACCGGCCATGGCCAATGCGACGGTCGGCATCGCCATGGGAGCAGCCGGATCGGATGTGGCGCTGGAGACGGCCGATGTCGCGCTCATGGCCGACGACCTTGCTCATCTGCCATTCGCCGTCGGCCTGAGCCGACAGACAAGCCGGATCATCCGGCAGAACCTGTTCATGAGCCTCGGGGTTGTGACGGTCCTACTGCCCGCGACGATCCTCGGACTGGGAATCGGCCCGGCCGTGCTCGCGCACGAGGGTTCGACGCTAGTCGTCGTCTTCAACGCCCTGCGGTTGCTCGCTTTCAAGGATCGGAGTGATGTTTGAAATCTGCGGGCAGTCGACCGCAGTCCAAATCGTAAGGGCGTGACGGGATGAATATGGTCGCGCTCAAATATACTCTTATCCCCATCTTGGCCGTCATTCTGGGCTCGGTGTGGGCGACCTGGCGCAAACCGAGCACTGGCTTTGTAAGCGCGATGCAGCACCTTGCTGCGGGCGTGGTGTTCGCGGCGGCGGCCGCGGAGATCTTGCCGCGGGTCATGCACCAAGCGTCGCCGATTGCGACATTCATCGGCGGGACGCTCGGTGTCGGGGTGATGCTGGCGCTCAAGGGGTTGGAGGGCCGCACGAGCGGGCCGATGGCGATGCTGGGCGCGATCGGGATCGACATCCTGATTGACGGGCTGGTGCTGGGGTTGGCGTTTATTGCTGGCGCCAAGGCGGGCTTCCTCCTCACGATCGCTCTGACGCTCGAGGTTCTCTTTCTCGGGCTCACCGTGACGGCCGAACTCGGCGAGACGATGCGATCGCGAGCGAAGATCATCGCCCTGACGGCCGCATTGGCGCTATTGCTGCCAATCGGCGTGGTAGTCGCGACGCCGGTGGCAACATTCTCGCCCGTGGTTATCGCTGGCTTCCTAAGCTTCGGCCTTATCGCGCTGCTCTATTTGGTGACCGAGGAATTGCTCGCTGAGGCGCATGAAAAGCCGGACAGCCCCTTAATCAGTGCGATGTTTTTCGTGGGGTTCCTTGGTCTGCTTCTCATTGAAGAGATTTTGGGTTGAGGATCGGTACGATACCTGGTCGCGAATGGCGCGTCTAAGGTTGCACATGAAGGCCGTTCTCTTGGAGCGTCCACTCTAGCTACTGGGCGGGCTCCGCCCGCAGAGTAGACGCCGCTCGCGCGGCGGCGCTGTTGGTTGGCCTCCCTGCGATGCGGAGGTGGTCGGCGCTCCCTGCTAGGCCCGCCACGTCGTGCCGCAAGCCCGGCTTCGCCGAGCTGCTCCATTTCATTTCGCCCCTCCGGGTGCTGCCCGCCGCTTGAGCGGACCTCTCCAGTCGCTCTCGCCGCCCACCCCCGCCTCGGGGGAGGCCCATGGCTTTTGGGTGGTGATGGAGACGACCGATGCCTTTCTCCCTCGGACCCCCGATTGGGGCTGGACTGTCAGGATATGTCGCCGAGATGGGCTCGGCGTTCCTCTGCGCCGCGCTTGGCATCATGCCGACTGTCCGCCACGCCGACTATCTGGCGTCATGGCTGGAGGTGCTGCGCGAGGACAATCGCGCGATCTTCCGCGCCGCCAGCGCGGCGAGCAAAGCCGCCGACTGGCTGCTGACCCGCCACCGCGAAGTCCGCGAGCGTGAAGTGGCGAGAGGCGAGGGGAGGCAAGCGGCATGATCATCCTGCCGCCCGATCTGCGCACAACCTTGCGCACCAACGCCGTCCTGCGCGAGATGCACCAACGGCGCGAATGGGCCGAGCCGGACCCCGTGCCCGCGCTCAAGCTGTTCAACCCGCTCGGCCCGGCGACATGGCTCGCGACCGAACTCGGTCGCGACGGCGATATGCTGTTCGGCCTCGCCGACCTCGGCTTCGGCTGTCCCGAACTCGGCTATTTCAGCCTGTCCGAGATCGCGAGCGTCCGCCTGCCGTTCGGGCTCGGCATCGAGCGCGACGAGCAATTTTCGAGCCTGCGCCCGCTGTCGCTATGGGCCGCGACCGCGCGCCGCGAAGGTTCGATCATAGGCGCGCAGGCGCTGTTCCGGCGCGCCGATGGCGCTGCCCCATCCCACCAGCTTCCGACCGATCCGGCGTCCGATACGGACGGCGGCGGCGGCTGACGCGCGGCGCGTTTCGCCGCATCGAAACCGGTCCGCCCTCCCTGAACGAACGGCGAACCGGCACTCACGAGGAGCATTGTCATGAAACTCGAATTCATCGCCTTGGACAAGCTGGTCATCAGCACCGCCAACATGCGCGGTGGCAAGAAGCCGCCCGACGTGTCCGATCTGCTGCCGACCGTCCGCGCGCGCGGCGTCCTCCAGCCGATCATCGTGCGTCCCAACTGCGCGCCCGATGGCTATGAAATCCTCGCCGGTCGCCGCCGTTTCTTCGCCGCCTCGCTGGTCGCGCAGGAAAGCGGACAGTCCGAACCGATGCCCTGTGCGATCCTCGAGGCGGGCGACGATGCCGCCGCCATCGAAGCCTCGATGATCGAGAATATGGCGCGGCTCGACCCCGACGAGGTAACCCGCTGGGTGAGCTTCACCCGGTTGGTTAAAGAGGGCCGGGGCGTCGAGGATATCGCTACGACCTTCGGCCTGCCCGATCTTGCCGTCCGCCGTATCCTCGCACTTGGCAATCTGCTGCCGCGCATCCGCGACCTCTATGCGCAGGAGCAGATCGACCGCGCCACCGTCCGCCACCTCACCATGGCGAGCAAGGCCCAGCAAAAGACCTGGCTCTCACTGCGCGACGACGCGCAAGCCTATGCGCCGATCGGCCATCAATTGAAGGCGTGGCTGTTCGGCGGGCAGTCGATCGCGGTCAAACAGGCGCTGTTCGATATCGTCAGCTATCCCGGCCAGATCGTCGCCGACCTGTTCGGCGAGGACGGCTATTTCGCCGACGCCGACACGTTCTGGACAGCGCAGCAGGCGGTGATCGACGCGCGCCGCGACGCCTATCTGGAGGCCGGGTGGAGCGATGTCGTGATCGTGCCGACCACCGAGCACTTCCATGAATGGGAATATGAGAAGACCGCAAAGCGCAAGGGCGGGCGGGTCTACATCGACCTGTGCGCCAATGGCGAAGTGACCTTCCACGAAGGCTATCTGAGCCGAAAAGAGGCGCAAAAGGCAGCGCGAGCCGAGGCGATTGGGACGGGCACCAAGGTGGCGCGGCCCGAGGTCACCAGCACGATGCAGACGTATATCGACCTGCACCGCCACGCCGCCGTGCGCGCGGCATTGATCGGCCATCCGGCGGTGGCACTCCGCTTGATGGTCGCGCACGCCATCGCCGGATCGCATCTGTGGCGCGTCTCTATCGAGCCGCAAAGCAGCCGCAACGAGGCGGTGCGCGAGTCGGTCGAGACAAGCACGGGCGAGGCCGATTTCGACGCCGCGCGCCGGAGGATGCTCGACCTGCTGGGCTTCGATCCCGATCAGCCGACCCTGATCGATGGGCGTATCGTGCGGGACGACGACGGCCCCACCGGCGATGGACTGTCGGCGATCTTCCTCGCCCTGCTCGACCTCACCGACGCACAGATCCTCGGCATCGTCGCGGTCGCCATGGGCGAGACTTTGGCGAGCGGCAGTCCCGCCGTGGAGGCGGTGGGGGCGACGATCGGCGTTACGATGTCCGCCTATTGGCAGGCCGACGACGCGCTGTTCGACCTCATCCGCGACAAGGAGGTGCTCGACAGGATCGTCGCCGAGGTCGCGGGCGAGACCATCGCCAAGGCCAATGTGGGCGAGAAGACCAAGGTCTTGAAGAAGATCGTCCGCGATCATCTGGACGGTGCCGAAGGCAGGACCAAGGTCGAGCATTGGGTGCCGCGCTGGATGGCCTTCCCGCCTTCGGCCTATACCGAGCGCGGCGGCGTCGGCACGGTGCGCGCCGCTGCGATGGTCGAGGCGGCGCGCGCCATCCCGCCCGCGCCGGATCCCGACGCACCCCCGGGTGCGGTCGCGGCAACCGAGCCGCAGGCGCTGGCGGCCTGACCATAGACGGGCGGTGGCTTTACCGCCGCCCGTTCTTTCGGAGCCTGAATTTCCGCGCCGCGCCGCGCTCCCTGCGGGAGGCGCGGCGCGGCGTTTTCGCTGTTCGCTTGTGCAACCATCCATTGTCTGCAAGGCCCTCGCCAACGAGGAGACCTTCATTGTCGAACGACGCCCAGGCCGATCTGCTGACCCTGACCACCGAGATCGTCGCCACCCATGTGATGCACAACAGCGTCTCGGCGAACGACGTCGCCACTCTGATCAGGACGGTTCACGCAGCACTTGCCGGGCTCGGCGCCGCACCTGAACCCGTCGAGACGGTTCAGTCACCGGCGGTGACCGTCCGCACCTCGGTCAAGCCCGATCACATCGTCTGCCTCGAAGACGGCAAGAAGATGAAGATGCTCAAGCGCCATCTGACCACCGATCACGGCATGACGCCCGCCGATTACCGTGCCAAATGGAAGCTCCCCGCCGACTACCCGATGGTCGCGCCGAATTATGCCGCGACCCGCCGCGCGCTCGCGGTCAAGATCGGCCTCGGCCGCAAGAAGGGCGACACCGTCGCCAAGCCAGCGGTGGCGGCCAAGCCGGCGCGCAAGTCGCTCAAGCTCAAGCTCGACGACGCCTGACGGCGCTCAGCGGCACCAGTCGGGCTTGGGCATGCCCCGCAGCCATGGCTGCGCGACACCGGCTTCGACCAGCATCTCGCCGAGATCGTGGCCTTCGATCCGCACCCGCGCGACCGTCCGCTTGTAGCTTTTGCCGACCCGCACGAACGACACCGCTTGGCCCGCCAGCATCGCTCGCGCCCGGCTAGACGCCGCGCGGCCCCGGCTGAGTTCCGCCGAGCATTTCGCCTGACCCCGCTGCGATTCAGGCGCATCGATGTCGGCGATCCTGATCCGCTCGCCGCTCCCGAGCCGGAAGGTATCGCCGTCGGTCACCGAGGCGACCCGGCCCGAGACGGTCTCGTATGGCGGGCGCGGGCCCGCCGCCGCGCCCGGAACCGTCATCGTCAGCATCATCGCGAGTAGCAACGGTCCACACAGCAAGGATCGAGCGCGCCCCGTCATTTGTCCTTGTGCCGGATCACCGTCTTGGTCGATCCACAGATGGCGCAGGTATCGATATGTCGTTCAAAGCCATGCTCGCCCGCGAGTTCGCGGGTCTTGTGGTTGGCGTGCTGGCGCACGCTCAGGTCGAGCTTGTCGGTGATGCAATTGTCGCAGATCGATGCCGGCGACAGCCGCTCGATCAGCGCTCGGACCTTGTCCAATATCGTCGTCATTCTGCTCCCCTTGGGAGCCGCATATAGGCAGGCATGTGGGCGCGACAAAGACGGATCAGTCTCCATTCGTCGCTTTGCCCGGCGGCGGTATCCGAGCGTCTTGGCAGTCGTCTCGGCGGCGCTAACGCACCGCATACCGAGCTCTTGGCGCATGACCTGGGAGGGCCGGAGGCTTCCGAAACCATCGCTTCGCACTGATTTCCCCGGCCCGCTTACGCGGTCCTCCTCGCGGCCGCTTCGCTCCAAATCAGCCCTCGGCTCCGGTCCTCCGCTTACGCTGCGGCCTTTCGAGTTCGCTCGCCTCCTAATGCCCTCCCTCACGGTCCGCCATCGCCCGGAAGCGGTTCGGGCGCAATTTTGAGGAGACGAACAATGCCCGCAATCGGTTATGTCCAGCGCCAGGAAAATGGCGGCTTCAAGGGTGTCCTGAAAACGCTTTCGGTTCGCGCCGAGATCGAACTGGTGCCCAATCGCGGCAAGAGCGGCGAGCAGCCCGACTACCGGGTTCTGGCCGGCGGGGTCGAACTCGGCGGCGGCTGGATCCGCACCGGCGAGGTCTCGCAGCAGGAATATATCCGCCTCTCGATGGCGGCGCCCGAGCTCGGTCCACGCCCCATCTACGCCAATCTCGGCCGTGCCGCCGGGCAGGATGACGACGACAGCTACGCGATCATCTGGAACCCGGCTGACTGAGCCGATCCGCCCGCGCCGGGCAAGCCGGCGCGGGCATCGATCACCCTCTAAGCGGTGCGCCGGATTTGCCATAGCTCGCGAGGGACAGTGCAGGCGGGGGCGTCCGCACTGTCCGCTTTCCGTCGCACGGGACCGACAATCCCGTGCCACCCGGTCTCACCCACGCCGCTTATCCAGCCCCGCGCGCTCCGGCGCGCGGGGCTCTTTGCATACTTGTCGCCGGCAGGGGTGTCGAAAACGCGTTTCTCGTTTCCGACACTCTGCAGCGGGTGCCGGGCGGCTCAGATCGGGGGACGCGGATGGCCCCGAGCCGCCGCTTCAGACCGAGGCATGCTCATGGACAGCGACGACGACATCCAGCGGGCGAACCGCGCGAAACGCGGCTCACCCTTCCTGAATACAGACCAGGCGGCGGCCTATCTCATGATGTCGAGCCGGCTGCTCAAGCGGCTGCGCAAGAACGGAACCGGACCACTGTTCCGCCGCCATAGCCGCTTCGTCCAATATCATATCGACGACCTCAATGCCTGGAGCGTCGGCAATTCCGTGCGCGGAAACGGCCATGATTAAGCGCCGCGCCGCGCTGGCGGAAGCGCCGTTGCTCGCCTGGGGCGAGCGGCGGATCGATCGACGCGACCCGCCGAACAAGCGCCGATTAGCCACTTTGATGGCAGGCGGCGTGGCCCTGATCGGGCTCACCATCGTCGCGCCGTCCGCGCCGCGTCTGATCTGGAATGCGAGTGCCAGTGCTCCGATCGGGCTCTATTGGATCGATGCCCGATCCGAGATCGGGGCCGGCGATATCGTCGCCGCTTATGCACCGCCGGCCGCGCGGCGGCTTGCCGCCGAGCGCGGCTATCTGCCGGCGAATGTTCCGCTGGTGAAAGCGGTCGGCGCGGTTGCGGGCGACGATGTCTGCGCCTTCGGGCAGGAAATATTGATCAACAGCCGGCAGGTCGGCGACCGGCAATTGGTCGATGGGCAGGGGCGACCGATGCCCGCTTGGAACGGCTGCGTGCGGCTGCGCGGTCGGATGTTATTCCTGTTCGCATTCGGCAAACCCGAAGCGTTCGACGGGCGCTATTTCGGCGTTACCCAAGCATCGGACATCATCGGCAAGGCGCAGCTGTTATGGGCGCGTTGAGGCTGGCGATCGCGGCGGTCAGCCTGGCGGCAAGCGCGCCGGCCAGCGCCGATCAGGTCGCGCGCTGGCGACCGCTGATCGCCGAGGCATCGGCGCGGTTCGGCGTTCCGCTGGTCTGGATCGAGCAGGTTATGCGCGCGGAGAGCGCGGGAATGACGGTGGTCGATGGCCGGCCGATCCGCTCGTCCGCGGGCGCGATCGGGCTGATGCAGCTGATGCCGGGCACCTGGGATGCGATGCGGCGGAGGATCGCGCTCGGGTCCAATCCCGACGATCCGCGTGACAATATTCTCGCCGGCACATTCTATCTGCGGCTGATGCACGACCGCTTCGGCTACCCCGGATTGTTCGCCGCCTATAATGCCGGGCCGACCCGCTATGCCGCTGTTCTGGCGAGGAAGCGCGCCCTTCCGGCTGAGACGGCTGCCTATCTTGTGAAATTGTCTGGCAGTACGAACGCTGTCGCCAACGGCAATTCAGCTCCGCCATTGCTGTTCATTGTTCGCCGCGATGGCACGCGGGAGACCCGGATGAGGCCAGCGTTGGCGCCTCTTGCGGGGTTGTTCGTGGTCCGCTCCGATGATCGGTGAGGCGCGCGGAGGGGAGGGGGCTCGTCTCGGTCCTCCCAGCATGACGGGCGGCGGAGTGGCTATCAAGGCCCGCGGGTGCCCCCCAATTTACTGCGTAAATCGGTTCCCCCCACGTCCGCTTCGCGGCGCCTGCGCTGGCGCTCCGGCGGCCCTGACAGCCACTCCGCCACCCGTCTTCCGGTCGCTGTCCTCAATCAGGAGGATAAGAGCGAAGGAGACTATCATGACCATGTTTCAACCCATCGGGAACGCATCGGATCGGGTGATGGCGGCATTGATCGCGGGACTCGAGATCGACTTTGGACGCGATGCCGCGGAGGCTCTGGCGCATCGGTTTCTCGAGGCCGAGGAGAGCGATTTCTGCTGGGATGCGAGGGTTCAGGAGCGCTGGCTGGGCACCTATGAGAGCTTCGATGACGACGAATTTGAGCTCGATCGTGTGGTGATCTTGGGGCGGTTGGATGGCCGCTGGTTCGTCGCGGTGAGCATCATCGATGGCGACGGCATGCCGCACGGATTGCTCGGGCGGCGGTCATTCGGGCGGGAAGGCGATGCACAAAGGGCCTTTGCCAATGCGCATTGAGAGTAGCTTTTTTCACCGGGGCGCGGCGTCGGACAGGCGTCGCGTCCCGGCTCTCATTTTGAGCCGTTGGGGGGTGTGGGGAAGGGGAAAGGGATTGCAAGATAAAGGCAATGTCTCGCGACCTTGCTTAACGCTTTGTCTGCACATCCTTTTTTCGCGAGATAGGGGCGCTGACGCGCGAGACAATGCGAGCTTTTTCGGAAGGAAACTTCCGAAAACCGGCACTTTGCTTCCGCTTTTGGGGTCTCGCGCGTGAGCGAGGACGCGTTCGAGCCCCGCGTCGGCAAGATGCGCAGCGGCGGCGGCAAGCGCGCGCGCAAATATGCCAGTCGGATCATCGCTGCGGCGGCGCGCGCTGGCATTGTGACCGGTGGTCGCAATCGTACGTTCGACGGCAGCCGAATCGGGCGCGGTGCCAGCATGGGGCGGCTCCTCGGCAGCCGGGACAGGTTGGCCGCCTTTCGCGGACGGCGCGCAGTGGTCAAGACGCGCCTGGTCCGATTGGGCGCCAAGGGACTGCCGGCGGCACGGGCACATCTGCGCTACATTCAACGTGACGGCGTGACCCGCGAAGGGAGCCCCGGCACGCTCTATTCGGCCGAGCTGGACCAGGCCGAAGGGAAGGCCTTCATCGAACGCTGCGACAGCGATCGTCACCAGTTCCGGTTCATCGTCTCGGCAGAGGACGGTGCAGAGTATCCTGACCTTAAGCCATTCGTCCGACGGCTGATGACGCAAGTCGAGGAGGATCTCGGCACGAAGCTCGACTGGGTCGCGGTCGATCATTTCAACACCGGCCATCCCCATACCCACATCATGCTGCGCGGGGTCGACGATCAGGGGCAGAATCTCGTCATCGCGCCCGAATATCTCAAGCACGGGTTCCGCGCTCGCGCGGCCGAACTCGTCACGCTCGATCTGGGACCACGCACGACCCAGGAGATCGAAGCGCGGCTTCGGCATGATATCGATGCGGAGCGGTTGACCGCGATCGATCTGAAATTGCTGCGCAGCATGGACGCCGATCGTCTCGTCGCGGCGGCCGATCGCGATCCGTTCCAACAGTCGCTGCTAGCAGGGCGCTTGCAGAAGCTCGCCACCATGGATCTCGCCGACAATATCGGCGGCGGTAGCTGGCGGCTCGCCGACGGTCTAGAGGCCGCGCTGCGATCGATCGGGGAACGCGGCGACATCATCCGCACGATGCAGCGCGAGCTGACCGCGCGTAAACTCGACCGGCCGTGGATCGGTCGCAGCTTGTACGGCGCGGGCGATAGCGATCCCCAGCCGATCGTCGGCCGGGTCATTGCGCGCGGGCTCGCCGACGAGCATCGCGACCGCCATTACCTGCTGGTCGACGGGGTCGATGGCCATGCCCATTATGTCGATATCGGCCGGAGCGACGCCGTGCGGCCGATTCCCGACGGCGCGATCGTGCGCGTGTCGGCGCGGAGGCTAGAGCTCCGGAATGCCGATCGCGTGGTTGCCGAGGTGGCGGCCGCTAATGGCGGGCGCTACTCAATCGACCTCCATTTGCGACAGGATCCGACCGCCACACAGGCATTTGCCGAAACACATGTGCGGCGGCTCGAGGCAATGCGCCGCGCCGGCGTTGGCGTCGATCGCGCGGTCGATGAGAGCTGGACGATCCCGACCGATCATATCGATCGTGCCGCCGCCTATGAGGCGCGTCGGCACCGGGATCAGCCGGTTGCGGTGGAAACGCTGTCTTCGCTGCCGCTCGAGCAACTACAACGCGCTGATGCCGCGACCTGGCTCGATCGGGAGCTCGCCGAGGGCAGGCCGCCGTCTATCCGCGATGCCGGTCTGGGGCGCGAGGTACGGACCGCGCTCGCCGCGCGGCGCCAATGGCTGATCGAGCAGGGGCTGGCGGGCGAAGACGGGTCGGTTGGCCAGCCGGTAATCGATGCCCTACAGCGCCGAGATATGTTGCAGGCGGCGGACGGCCTCGCCCGCGCACTCAACAAGCCCTTCGCCGAGATCGCGAACGGTGCGTCGATTGAGGGCAAACTCTCGCGCTTGGTCGAGCTGACCAGCGGGCGGTTCGCGCTGATCGAGCGCGCCCATGACTTCACCCTGGTGCCGTGGCGCCCCATGCTTGAGGCGCGGATCGGCCAGCAGGTCGGCGGGATCATGCGCGCCGACGGGATTAGCTGGCGTCTGAACCGGGGGCGCTCCGTGCCGCAGATCAGTTGAGGCGCCTATCCTGGTCCGACCGGTCGGACGCTCGGGCGCTGCCTTCTCGGCCATGGGCATAGCCATCGATCAGTTCGGCAAGGCTGAGGTCATCCTGCGGTACCGCGCCGATCCCGTCGGTCGTCAACGTCACCACGATCGTGCTTTGATTGTGCGACAGCTTGAAGCGATGCAGCATGGTTGCCGCGCTCACGGTTAGCGGACTGGCAGCTTTCGGGCGTTTACACCGCTAAGCGGATGTCGGAGTATCCAACCTACCGGGCGCGGATTGCCGGTCACGATTAATTCAACTGATGCAGTTCGCGGATTGTGGCTTCGGGAAAGATGTGCGCGGCGGTCACGGCCGCCCGCGCGGCAGCGACGTCGGGTACAAACAGGACTACCGCAAGGTCCTTCACGGCGCGCGAACAGCAAACGTAGAAGAGCCGTCGGGTGCGATCGAGCACCGACTCCTCGCCCCCCGCAATCCGCGCTTCGTCGTTGTCGGAAAGTGGAGTGAACCCCAGATATTTGCCGTAAGAGTAGAGGTTGTAGGCGGCTTCCTCGTCGTCGAGCACCACAAGCACGCGCTCGAACTGCGCACCCTTCACCCCATGATGCGTGGCGAAGGGCGACTCTTCGAGCATGTAGCGGCGATGCGCCCAAAGCTCGTCGACGCCACAGTCGAGGAACGCGGCGACATTCGCATAGCCCGACGAACCGTCATCGACCGGCTCGGCCACGAAGTGCGCACCGAAGCGATCGTCGAGGCTAAGCAGTTCGGCATTGCGGACATGCTGCAAAACCTGCCGGACGGTCGATAGCGATCCCTCGGCGAGCATAATGCTCAATGTGTTGACCGCCTGCTGAAGCGCGGCGAGCACCGGCGCGACCGGCTGGCCGCGGAGCCGGTCGGACTGCAGGCGCGGGCTCTCGGCGCGCAGGATCGACATGATCGCGAACTGGTCGTCGGCCCGGGCCGCACCGATCATCGGCAGCAGATGCTGGGTGAATGGGCGCAGCGGCCAGGCGGTCCCATCGGCAATCCCTTCGCTCATGCTCTGGGGTGCGCCGTCGTTGAGGGCCGCGTAGAGATCGGCAAAGCCCAGCCGCCGCGCCGCCATCCGGTGCACCAGCACGAGCAGGCGCACATCGCCGTCGCGCAGGTCGCTCAGCCAGGCATCGTCCGCGGTCTGTTCGGCAAGCCATGAGCGAACCGCAGCGAGACGCTCGGAGCGCTGGTTGTCGGCAGGCAGGATGAAGATGTTGGCGGTGCCCTCGACCGGCTGTTCGACATCGTCGATCACGACCGTGCGGCCGCGAATCTGCGCCAGCCCGTCGCCCGGCGCGCGGATCGCATTGATCACGCCAAGCACCGAGGTCGGACAGCGGAAATTCTCTGGCTTGGTGATGTCGGCCCAGCCGGCGTTCAGCGCGATCGCACCGGCGCCGGCGCCATAGATCTTCTGCATTGGGTCGCCGAAGAAGCCGACGCACAGCGGCTCCTCGCCGGCGATCTGCCGCAACGCCTCGATGACCGCGGGTTGGGTGTCCTGGCTTTCGTCGACGAAGATATAGGGAAATCGGCGGGCGACGATCCGCCGCAGCAGTGGATGAACGGTGACGCAGGCGGGCGTTAGCCGCAAAATGTCGTCATGCCCGAGAATGCCCTCAGCATAGCGGCTGCCGGTTTCATAGGTGAACTTCTCGACGCGCCCGATGGCCTCGCGCTCGATCCCGAGATCGGCAATCTCCTGCTCGAGCCGTACCCTCGTCGCGGCGCGCGTGCCGGGCTTTGCGTGCCGCTCCTGCCGCTCACCGATTTTCTCGTCGATCCGCGCGACGACCCAGGCCGCAATGTCGGTCTGGAACGGACGGACGATCGACCACAGGAAGCTGTGTATCGTCGAGACGTGAAATAGCGGCGACACGCCGACATCGTGCGAGATTTCGCCGACCGCGACTTCGGTGAAGGTGATGCAGGCAATCTGCTGCCCGGCGCGCCGTAGCGCCGGTCCGCGCGTTTCGCCGAGATGCGCCAGCGCCTTAATCAGCGACGTCGTTTTGCCCGACCCCGCACCCGCAACCATGACGAACGAGCGCGCCTCACCCAGGCAGTCCCGCACCTGGAGATCGGCCGGCGTGTCAGGGCTGCCGATGCGGCTGGTCATGCGGCAATCTCGGGATTCACTGCGTCGCCCTGACCGAGTCCGCCCGCGGGGAGCGGTGCGAGCTCATTCTCGAGCCAGCGCAAACCATTGGCGATATAAGCCGGCACCGCCCATTGCGCCGGATCCTCGGCCAGCAACGCGAGCGCGAAGTCGGTCTTTTTGAAGCTCTTGGCCTGGACCCGTCGGTGGATGCGCCGCGCGAGATCCGTCAGATCTTTGTCGCCCGCCTTAGGAATCCGCAGCTGTAAGGATTTGCGCGCGACGTCCTGGCACCAAGCGAGGTTTTCCAAGGCAAAGGCCTCTTCGAGCGTTCGCCCGGCAAGCGCCATGGTGTCCTCACCCCAGGTCACATCGGTGCGGCACTGATAGGCGACGCGGACAAGCGCCTGATTGTCATTGGCCCTTGGCTGGGTGCAGTCGTCGTCGGTCGCGGCCCATAATGCTTCGACGGTGCCGCACCGCGGCAGCCATTGCAGCAGGGTCTGATTGGACGTCGCCGCGCCGGGATGGCCCGCAATGCACGCCTTGCCGGGCTTCTCGGCGACGTCGGCCGCTGGTTCAGCCGCATCGTCCTCCTGGTCGTCATCCTCGTCCTCCGCTTCAGCCGCGGGGAGCGCTCCGCCTTCGTCCAGAGCGGCTGCCACAACCGCGCCATCCGCGCCATCAGCGCCGCCTTCGCCTTCCTCGTCGGCTTCAAGCACGGGCGCGGCGAAAACGCTGTCGAGATCCGTGATGACCAATGCCGTTAGCCCCAGAAACTCGATCAGGGATTTGAACCGATAGCCAAAGGCACCTCCGATCTCGAGCACGGTCAGATAGGTCGATTGCAGCCGCGGCGCGGCACTCGTGATCATCTGCGGTAGCAGCAGCCGCTCGACATTGCCCTCCACCAGCACGGTCGCGTCGGCGAAGAACAGATCGCAATGGGTGAGTCTCAGATAGCGTTCCAGAAAGGTCCGGATGTTCGGATCGGTGTCGTCGTAGAATATCGATAGGTTGAGGACATCGGACGTCGATATTGCCTCTGAACGGCTGCGCCGGAAATAACGGATGGGACGGAAGCCGCGCTCGTAGAGGATGTGGGTCGAGTGCGTCGTGACCACGACCTGGCTGGTATAATGGACCTGGTCCTCCTCGCCGAGTGCGAGGATATCCATTACCTTGCGGATGAACGCCTGCTGGAGTTGGGCGTGCAGGTGCGCTTCCGGCTCTTCGATGAAGATGAGATGTACCGGCGGGCGATTGTCCTCGATGCCCAGCCACTGCGCATGGATGTCGAGCAACTCAACGACCATGAAGATCAGGTTCTTGAAGCCGAGGCCATTGTAGTTGTCGGGCAGTGTCGGCGGCTCGGTCGCGCCGTCGTCTGGGCCGAGCGCATAATGGACGCGCGTCCCGTCGCGACTGCTCATGATCGACTCCGGGTCGAGCGCAGAGCGGATCATGAGCCGTGGATTGGCGAGGCCGGGATAGCCAAGCCGGGCAAGGCTGCGCAGCGTCGGCGCGAAGACGCGTTCCAGATGCTCGTTGAGCAGCGCTTCGGATTCCGCCAGCGCCCGAAGCGCGACGAGATCCTCGCCCCTTTGCTCGAGATTGCGATCGTAGAAGCGGCTGAGGACCCGTGAGAGGTTCTCGGCACGAGCGCTGCCCGGCAGGTCCGACAAATGCCGCTGGGCATGTAGAAAATCAATGCGCAGTAAACTTTCGAGTATCTTGGCGCCCGTCCGGTCCCGCCCGGTCAGCTGTTTAGGCTGATAGCCAACCTCCGCGACCATAGCAGGATCGAACCGTCTGGGGTCGAGCACGAAGTGGCGAAGCTCGTACTCGTCGTTGAGCTTGTCACGCAGATACTCTTGTAGATTGCGCGGCGAAGGATCGAAGGCAAGCGCCTCACCGTCCTGCGGCGCCATGGCCTCAAGCGCGCGCTGGCGTGCCTCGGTATATCGGACCCGCGTCATATTGGGATCGACCGGTCCGAAGACGACGCGCATGCCGACCAGAGCACCTTCCCAGGCGAGGCTCGGCAGCAGGTCGACAACGCGGTGGATGTCGTCGGCTCCGATCTCCAGCCAGATGTCGATCTCTATCGACGGAAGTTCGGCTTCCGCCTCTCCCTCGCCAAACGCAACAATCTGCGGCCATTGATCCGCGCTGAAGTCGTGGACGCTGAACTTGCCCCGGCCGGTAAACAACTGAAGCGCGTGGCCAACGGATGTCTTGCCACTATTGTTAGCACCAACGAAGATCGAAATATCGGGCGCTAGATCGATCACGACATTGCTTAGACGCCGAAAATTTCGGATCGACACCTTCTTCAGGTACATCTCACCTCCCCATATAGATCGACGGCAAGCACTCCCCCGCGCCGACGATCAGGACTGATGGACTAAACTGAATCTACGAACCAAACGAGGCTTTAATGCAGCAATCCGCCGTTCGAAGAGCGGGAGTGACAGGCTCGCACGACCCTCCAGATCGCAAACCGGATCATCGTGGCGGCAAAGGAACTGCTGGAACGCCCCGAAGCGCTGCGGCAGGAATTACTGGACGCCGCAATTGCCGATCTCCTGGCTGATGCCTCTCCGGTGCAGCGAAGCGAAATGGTGGGTGATCTCTGGCAATCGCTCGCGATCTAGGTTCATTAAGGCCCTGTGTCGTAAACGCTCAGCCATCGGCCGCGTCAGATGGCGGCTCAACAAACCGGGTACCAAAGACGATGAAGGGCGGTTGGCGGATTCCGCTCTGTTCGAAATAGTCCCTTTCCACCAAAAATCGCTCAAGTTGAAAGGAATCCTCTCTCGCCCACATCGCGAAGAGTTCGATGTCGCGGTCGCGCGCGAGCACCTTCGCAATCGTCTGCTGCACAGTCACGTCGGTGCGTAAGCCGAAGTGAATCGCGGTAAGCTTAAAATTCAGCGTGTTTGCTCCGACTCGGGGGGAGATATCGCGCCACTCACGCTCATAAGCCCACTCTTTCGATTTTGCATAGAAGTAGGTCTGCCGCACCCTCTTCTCGGCATCCGCGCTGCCTTCGAATTTCCAGCGCAACAGGTCATCCGCCCGTACCGCCCTCGGCGCCCTGTAGTCGACTGCCCCAAGCGTCTGCACGGGCATCAGCGACGTGTCATATTCCAGGCAAAGCCCTCGATGATGATCGCTATAGTGGCTCCACATTAGCACCGAGGAATAGGTTTCGGAGAGCGAAAGGACGCCATAGGTCGCCATCTCCGCGCGCAGGCGGTTTAGAATATCCCTTCCGAGCGACCAGCGCAGCCTGGCATCCTCGGCGCCCGGGGTGTCGGGCTCATCATCCCAGACCTCAGTCGCAGAGTAGCGCAGGCTTCTGATCTCCTGCTCGATCCTGTCGGGCGTCTCCCCGCTCTGCTCTAGCATTTGGCGAAGCAGCCGGATCCCATCGTCGGTGCTGACATCCAGGTCGAGCGTCGGATTGCAATCGAGAGGATCGTTGAACTGCTGGGGCGAGGCATGAAAGATTTCTGCCTCGCTGATCGCGCGCAGCGAAAACACCTTGAAGGGACAATATTTATAAAGCTTCGCTGGCGGCGTCATTCGCCAGACCTATCAGCAGAAGCGCCGACGTGAATAGCGGCCATGGTGGATGCGATTGCCCGGGCGGGATCGTTTTCCCGTTCAATTTAGGTAATGACAAGCGGAGGGCGCGTATCCAGGGCGACGGCAGATTGCGCCCTGGTCGCTCCAACCTTGAAATGCTGATCCTGAAAGGAGCCGCCTGCTCCGCCGCGAGTGCCTTTGGTTAGGCAGACGAACGCTAGTTGCGGCTAGAGAAACCGTTGCTCGATTCTACTACCGCTAGGTGTTTTGATCACCGTGAAACCGTTTGGCACGGCTTGCTGAACGAGCGGAACGTGAGAGATCAGACCGACCGCTCTGCGCTGGCCTACGATATCCTGCAGAACC
This sequence comes from Sphingomonas sp. Root720, assembly GCF_001428605.1. Classification (GTDB taxonomy): domain Bacteria; phylum Pseudomonadota; class Alphaproteobacteria; order Sphingomonadales; family Sphingomonadaceae; genus Rhizorhabdus. Next base: position 1,165,055 of record NZ_LMID01000001.1, on the reverse strand, counting down.
TGCAGCACCTGATCCAATGTCCCGCCGTCGCTGTCGCTGTCGAGACTGCCGAAGCCCTCGTCGATGAAGATCGTATCGAGACGGATGGCACCGTGCGTCATCTCGACGATGTCAGACAGCCCAAGCGCGAGAGCCAAAGCGGCGATGAAGGTCTCGCCACCGGACAGGGTCGTGACCTCGCGCGCCCGCCCAGTTTGGATGTCATGTACGCGGATATCCAGCCCTCGCTTTCTGCGACCGCCTACCGTTTGAACGTCGCGCTCCAAGCGATACCGACCTTGGCTCATCGGATCGAAGCGAAGGTTGGCGGCTTCGAGCACCTGATCGAACATCGCGCCAACGGCGTATGTCTCCAGAGTTATATTCATCGCATTGCGGCCTTCGAACACGTCAGCAAGCGCACGCAAAGGGCCGGATTGTTCGTTCAACAGCGCCAGACGATCCATCTGCTCACGCAAGCTTTCGAGCAACTGGGTCAGCTGGTTGCAACCCGCGCGCGCGTCGGCGGTAGCGCGGGTAGCGGTCGCTGCGGCCGCCTGCGCAGCGTCCCGCGCGGCGCGGAGAAGCTCAAGATTCGGCCGTTCACGGTCCACGATCGCCGCGCTCGTGTCTTCGACCCGACTCTGCGCACGCGTCAGGTTTTCGCGGAACGTGTCGAGTTGTTCGAGCATGGTCGCCATGTTCGCAATATCGGCTTTCGCTACCCGATACTGTTCATCGGTCAGGCCGAGCTCGTCTCGCCGCGTCGCATAAGCGGTACGCGCATTCGCAAGGTCCTGGTCGCATTCGGTGATACGCTTAGCCGCACCCGTTCGCTCGCTTTCGGCGCCGGCGCGATCAGCGCTGCTCTGCGTGCGGGCGTCCTGCGCTGTCTCGATTTCCTGCTGACGCTGGTCGATCTGCGTGCTGACGGTGCGTCGCCGAATCGTGATCGCGGCGGCGTCGCGAAGCCAGTCAGGAACTGCGGCGATGTGGTCATTATAGGACTGCCGAGTCAGCGCGGCCGCTGTCCCCGCCGATTGCTCAGCAACCGCCTTTGTCGTGCTTTCGATGTCTGCGGTGGTGACGTTGCCCTCAAAAGTGCCGGTCTGTCCGACGAGGGACGCAACATCAACGACAGCGCCCAGAGCCTCAATCGCCTTGCCCAACCGCAGCGCCTCGCCCTCGAGATCCGCCGCACTACCTTCGGGCGCGTCGAGCGCCTCCACGGCAGTCTTTCGTTCGTCCCGAACGCTGCGCGTAGCGCTGAGCGCCGATTCCGCCGTCTGAGCGTCTACTGCGGCGCTGTCGAACGCGACCTGCGCCTGACGCCATGCGGCCTCCAATCCGGCGGCGGGCTCGCCACCATGGGCAGGCTGGGGATGCTCTGCACTGCCACAGACGGGGCAGGGACTGCCGCTCTCAAGGCTTTCAGCGAGCAACCTCGCCTGCCCGGCGATGAATTCCGCCTGTCGATCACGGACGGCGTCCTCTAGTCCGCTACGGTGCAACCGTGCGTCCGCCACCTTGGTCTGCGCTTTCGTTAGAAGACCTTCGGCGGTCTCCAAGGCCGTCCGAGCCCGCTCCACCTCGCGCGCGTGGCGCGCTTGCCGCTGAACCCGGTCGCGTTCTCCGGTGAGGCGCAGCCGTTCATTCTCGTTGGCATGCGCTCGATCGACAGTCGCGCGGTGGGTCACGAGCGCTTGCGTTGCACGTTCGGCCAGTTGCTGGGCCGTCGCGGCTGCGGTCCGCGCGCTTGCGCGCATGCCCTCGGCATTCTCGGCCTGTACCTTCAGATCGGCGGCATCGGTGAGGACCGCGGCATAGCGATCGAGATCGGAAAGCTGCTGCTTCAAGGCGTCGATCTCACCGACCTTGGCTTTCAGATCTTCTAGCGTCCGCTGTGCTGTCACCTCTGCCGCCACGGTTTCGGTCACGCGCTGCACAGCGATCGTCTCCGCGTCCTTGGCCGCAGCCAAGGCTGTGACCGCGCGCGTGACGGCGTCATCACGATCGACCAGCTGCACCGCGCATCCGGCGGCCGTATGGCGTTCCCGAAGGGCGTCCATATAGGTCTGGCGTCCTTGCAGGGCTGTGAGCGCTGTCGTCGCAGCACTGGCTTCATCGAAACACTTCTGCAGGGCCTCGCCATTGCCAAGCGTGGTGGCGGCGGCGGCACGGGTCGCGTCGGCCGTCGCGGCGGCGGCATCGAGTTCGGCGCACCGTCCTTCCGCTGCATCGATCGCGCTGGTCAGATCATCGGTGCTGGCAAACCCGGCGTTGGTCAGTTGCTGAACGTGCAGCGACATGCCTTGCTGGTAAGTCGTGCGGGCTTCGGTGGCACGCTCCTTCAGGCGCTCGGTCATCCGCTCGTAGAGCGAAACGTCGAACAGGCCGCGCAAGATCTCTAGGCGCGCCTTGCTGTCCGACGCGAGGAAGCGCTCGAACTGCCCCTGGGGCAGAAGGACGATCTGGCGAAATTGCTCGACGTCGTAGCCGAGCAATTCGCGAATGCGTTCGTTGACCACGCCGACCCGCTTCTCGGCCAACACCGTTCCGCAATTGTCGACCGAGACGTCGTCGACCTCGATATCGGTCACATCAAACAGATAGGCGGTATGAACATGGTCGGTCTCGCCATCGCCGCGCACTCTCGGCCGCTTCTGCTCGGGCTGCCGGCGCACGAAGTAACGCTTGCCGCCGAGCTCGAAAAGGAAAGCCACCTCTGTGAGGGTCTGCGCGGCGGCATGGCCTGACCGCATGCTGGTCGTCGGTTGCTCGTGCTTCGCGCCTTCGCCGAAGAGCGCGAACGCCATCGCACTGAAGATCGAGGATTTGCCCGATCCCGTCGGCCCGTAGATCCCGAACAGGCCCGCGTCCACGGCCTGTCGGAAGTCTACAACCTCGGTCGCGGCGTAAGGCCCGAAAGCGGTTATGAAGAGCTTGAGCGGTTTCACGCCTCGATCTCCTGACGCGCTTCGTGGATCAGCGTGTTCACCAGCTGAGTATCGACCTCGCCGGGTGCCTCCCCGCGAACGAATTCTATGAAGTCGGAGACGAGGGTCTCAGGATCGTCGATCGCGGCGCGCCCCTCACCGAGTTTCTCTTCCAGCGTCCGTTCAGCGCGTTCATAAGTGAGCTGGACAGCATTGGGGTATAGCACACGGATGCGCTTCATCGGATCAATCTGGGGGGTTTCGTCGGTGAGGACCACGCGGATGAAATCGTCCGAGCCAACAGGCGCTGCAACCAATTCCTCAAGCGTCCCCCGGATCGTCCGGGCCTGCCGGCGAGGCTTCAATGGTATGGCTGTTGTCTCGATGGAGCCATCGGCTGCCATGTCGATCAGCGTCAGCGATTTCTCCCGACCTTCTTCGTCGAAGCCAAAGGCCAGCGGCGAGCCGGAATAGCGAATATGCGGCGCCCCCACCGATTGCGCCCGATGGAGATGGCCAAGCGCGACATAGTGGGCGCCATCGAAGATCTCCGCGCTGATCGTCTCGATCCCGCCGACGGTGCGTGACAGCGACCGCTCGCTGTCCGTCGAGGCGGCGCCCTCGACGAAGCTGTGGGCCACCACGATCCAGCGAGCACCGGCCGGGACCCCGTTGCGGGCCGCATTGACCTGCGCCGCGATGACGTCTGCAGGGCAGTTGATGTCTTCTTCGTCGAAGCAGGCTCGAGCTGCGAATTCATAGGAAAAGGGAAGGGCGGAGATCGCGACCGGCCCATGCTCGTCTTCAAGCATCATCGGCAGGTCGTAGGCGTCGAGCGGTCCGCGGATCAGCGCCTTTTCGATTGGTGCGAGGACGCCAAGCATGCCGATCTGCGCGGCTGCATCGTGATTGCCGGCGATAATGACAATGGCGAGCCCGGGGTTGGCCGTCGCCTGAAGCAGAAAGTCGCGAAGGCGCGTGAGCGCCGTCTGCGGCGGCCCGGCGCGATCAAAGATGTCCCCGGCAATGATGAGCACGTCGGGGGAATGCTCGAGGATAGCCGTATCGATCTGCGCGAGGATCGCATCATGATCCTCGTCGAGGGATAGCTGGAAGAACTGGCGGCCGAGATGCCAGTCGCTCGTGTGCAAAATCCGCATACCGTGATTCCATCTATTTTCTATGCGTGTAGAAACTAGATGGATTCGCCTCGAAGAGTCAACTATGGTCGGATCATGATCGACGGCGAGCTCAAACCCGCGCAGCGTGCGAGGCTACATTACCTGGACCAATGCCTGACTTGGCTGGGGCAGGCGAACCGGCGCGACCTCATCGAGAGATTTGGTATTTCCAACGCGCAGGCAGCGGTCGACTTTCGAATCTACATGGAACGCGTACGCGCGCCCGCGCCTTCCTACGACCCCGTTCGCAAGACGTATGTCGCCGACCGGGCGCATCGCGGGCTTGAAGATACGGCCGAGCCGCCTTCGCTTGAAGCGATATACGCACAGGCCCACCAGGACTTTTCGCGGCTTCCTGGACCGACCCGTCAATGTCCCGCGCCGGTGATGCGCGAACTCAATCAGGCGATCGAACGGCGCTGTTTCGTGGAGATCGACTATGTGTCGATGTCGTCCGGTCGCCGCGATCGTCAATGGATCGCGCCCGCCCATATCGCGAGCGACGGCGAGCGATTGCATGTCCGGGCCTGGAGCCAAGATCGCAACGAGTGGCGCGACTTCCTGCCCGTGCGGGTATCGAACGGCAGCAGTTTCAAGATGCGTCCGATCGAGGACACGCTGCCGACGGACGACGACTGGGAGACGATTGTCGAGATCCGCCTGCGGCCGAGAGCGGATCTGACTGCCGAGCAGAAGCGGGCGGTTCGGCTAGAATATGGCTTCGAGGGCGACGACATTCGCTTCGAGACGCGGCGAGCTCTCGAATTCTACATCGAGCGGCGTTGGGGACTTGATCGCCCCGGCGCCCGGCTCGAGCGGTATTGACCGCGCGATGGGAGGCAATGTCACCATCGATCCCCGCGAGCGGGCTACCCCGGTTGATGACCCCGCGATCATCGAAGCGCGCAGCCTGCGCACCGGACGCTTGCTCGACGCAAAGCGCCTGATCGGTTCTTTCAATTATGCCGCCGCCATCCGCCTGAGGGGCGTCCTGAAAGAGGCGGCTAATCGTGGGCGGCCGCGTCTGGTCTGCCCGATGTGCGGCGTCACGCTGTTCCTGGCGAGCAGCACGCGCAAGAATTTCTACCTCCGGCACCGTTCGGAGGACGGGTCCTGTCCGGCCGTCACCCATAGCGGTCTGACGGAGGCGGAGATGCGCGCCATGAAATATCGCGGCGCACAGGAGAGCGACGCGCATCTGCGCACAAAGGAACTGCTGGTGCGCAGCCTCGCGGCCGACGCCAGTTTCTCCGACGTGCGCGTTGAGGCGACGTGGCGGGCAAGCGAGGGGCTGGTTGGACTGCGGCGTCCCGACGTGTCGGCCCGGCGTGGCGATCTGCGAGCCGCGTTCGAGGTGCAGCTCAGCACGACCTTCCTTGATGTCGTACTCGGCCGGAAGCGCTTCTACCGCGACGAGGGCACAGCGCTCGTTTGGATTTTGCCGAGTTTCGACCCGAGTTACCGGCGCATGACGACCGACGACATCCTGTTCGGCAACAATTCGAACATCCTTGTGGTCGACGAAGCGACGGTCGCGGCGTCCATCGCGGCGAGCCAGCTGATCGTGCGCGTGTGGTACCGGCAGCCGCGGATCGATGGCGAGCATATCGTCGACGACTGGGTCGAGCGCCTCGTCGCGTGGAGCGAGCTGCTTATCGATATCGATCGCCAGACCGTCTGTGCGTTCGATTTTGCCGCGGCCGAGAGCGCGGCCATTTCCGAACTGGGTCGGCTGCGGGAGCAGGAGAAGACCGCAAGAGAGGCGAGGTGGCGCGCGGCAGGCGAAGCGGCCGAGCGCGAGCTAAGGGCCGAAATATTCGAGTGGGCATTGGGCGAGGATTATGTCGTCGACCCGGTCGCCTATCATCGTCGCTGGGCCAAGCTGAATTACGATCTCGTCGCTTATTGCGCAGATCTTCTGGGGCCTGCCACGGATCTGCGCGCGCCCATACGGATGGTGAAGCTGATCGAGACCGCGAAAACCGGAAGGCCCGTAGGTTTCCGATACGATACGCTCGTAGAGGTGGCGCACCACCTGTTCCATCAGCGCCCGGAACTCCTCAAGGGCTTCGGTTTTCTGCTGCGCGCCTACGGGCATCACCATCTTCTCGCCGAGCAGGATGCCAGTGGGAAATGGGCGAGCAAGGTCGCCGCCCATCGTGAGGCGATGCGACGCGAACCGCGCTTCCAGCTCGCCGAAGACGAGCAGCGTCTTTTCGACTTTCTTTCAGAGGATCTTTGCCGGAAACCGGCGGCGGGGGAGGGTGACAAATGACGGAAGCACGTCTGTTCGATCTCAACATCGAGAAGATCCTCGAAGCGTGGGAGAGCGCCCATGCGGTTCGCGAGCTTATTGCCAACGCGATCGACGAGCAGCAGCTCAGCGACACCAGTGACATCGAGGTGTTCAAGGCTGAAGATGGCAGCTGGATCATCCGCGATTACGGTCGCGGGCTGCGCTACGAGCATTTCACACAGAACGAGAATATCGAGAAGCTTCAGAATTCAGGCAAGGTGATCGGCAAATTCGGCGTCGGTCTGAAGGATGCGATGGCGACACTTCATCGCAACGGCGTTCAGGTCGAGATACGCTCGGCGCATGGTGAGATTACGCTCGCACAGGTCGCCAAGCGAGATTTCGCCGATGTCGTCACCCTACACGCGGCGGTGCAGCCGGCGTCCGATCCGACGATGACCGGCACGATGATCGTGTTGCGCGGGTTGAGCGATGAGCAGATGGACAAGGCCAAGGGCTTTTTCCTCCGCTTCTCCGACGAGGATCTTCTCGAGACCACCAAGATCGGTGACATCCTGCGCCGCAAGCCGGGCGCGGTGGCCCGGATCTATGTTGCCGGCCTGTTGGTCGCCGAGGAGGAGAATTTCGCCTTCTCCTACAATATCACCGCGCTCACCGAGCCGATGCGCAAGGCGCTCAACCGCGAGCGGACCAACGTCGGGCGCACCGCCTATACCGATCGCGTCAAGCAGATGCTGCTCAACGCCACCGCGAGCGATGTCGCCGAGGAGCTGGCGCGCCAGCTCCAGGCGATGCAATCCGGGGAAGGGAGCGACGAGGTTCGGTGGAAGGAGGTCGCGATCCATGCGGTGCGGATCCTGAGCGTCAGCGGCGACTATTTGTTCGTGACCGCAGACCAGCTGATGAGCAATTCGTCAGCGGTCGATCATGCCCGTGGCGACGGAATCCGCATCATCACGATCCCGGATACGATCCAGCAGGAAGTCTCGGGCATGACCGATCTGTCGGGCGCGCCGATCCGCGATCTCGGCCAATATCAGTCGGAATGGAATAACAGCTTCGTGTTCGACTTCGTCGAGCCGGGCGCGTTGGCGTCCGGCGAACGGGCCGTGTTCGGCCAGGCCAAGGCGATTGTCGATCTGGTGGGCGGGCTTCCAAGCCGCGTACAGGCGGTTCGAGTCAGCAACACGATGCGCGTCGACTTTGCGACCGGTAGCGATGCCGCTGGTCTGTGGGATGGCGAGACCAATTCTATCGTTATCCGTCGAGATCAGCTCGCATCGCTATCAAGCTTCGCCGGGACTTTGTTGCACGAGCTCGTTCATGCGCGCACCGGCTATGATGACGTGACGCGGAGTTTCGAAAATGCTCTTACCGACATCATCGGCAAAACTGCAGCCGCTGCGGTAACTGCTTCTCCGGAGCAGAAATTTAGCTTCCGCCGGCTCCTGGGTCTCTGACTAATGACGCGCGCTGGAGGCAGAATTGGGCTACATCGCCCAAATCTCCGCCATCTGAATGGCGCCGTCGCCAATCTAGTTGGCAATACTGGGCTTGGGATGTGCTTCTTCCGTTCGGCCGCGTTAGTGCTCGATGTCCCTGGCACTGAACTTTGCGTCGGAGTGTTGGCCGGCGCTACCGAGGAGGAACTTGCAGCCAAACCTGATGCCTCGACGACGCCTTTCATCCACGCTTGGGTCGAGCGTGGTGAGACGGTAATCTCGCCGACCCAAATTGAGCGAGAGGGTGGACTGACGCCTTGGCCAAAAGCGGTTTATTACGAGACAAATGGTGTGACGGAGGTGCGCACCATAAGTCGACCGGTGCTGTTGAAACTTTCTGGAAATATAGGTTTATCTGCACATCTTCGTCTCGGTCGCGCGCTGAAAACCAATGCATCGTTCGCGTTCACTGTGCTCGATATGGCGGGAATGTCATACGCGATCGCCAGTGACGGCGGAATTGTCCCTCCAGACTATGGCGGAGGTTAGTCTGATCGATGCTGGTAGTGCGGCAACGATCGATCGGTCCCTGCTGGCTGGAGGCAATCAAGGCCCGGCAGCTTCGCGCGCTAGTCCCGGTCATTCAACTCTGTCAGGTAGGACGAGGCTGCGCGACGACCGGTTTGCCAAGGTGGTACAACAGGTCGCCGGCCCTGGCGAACTGATGCTCGCCATCGATGGCGAATGTATCGAACAGGCCAAAAGTGCTGTCGAGCGCGGGAAAATCATAGTCGAGGAGCGCCTCCTGGGCCTCCCAGGCCTTGTCTTCGGCCATCTGATCGGCTGCCTCCCGGAACGCCGCCTTGCTGCCGTCGACCATGCACGCCATCATGATTTCCATCTCGCCATTTTCGATAATGCGTACCACGCAGATGCCTTGAGCGCGGGCATAGTTTAACGCGCCCTGCTGCAAGACTGCGGTGGTCACGAACATCGCCTTCACGTTCTTGCCGAAACATTGATCCAGCTTGGCCTTGAACTCCTCCAGTTCACCAACGTCGATCGAGCCCGCATAATCCTTGCACTCGATGATGATCGTGAGCGAAGGGGCGAGGGCTGGATCGAGGCGGAGTTCGATCGAAAGGTCGAACTGAATAGGGCCGCCGCGATCGTTGGAATGGTAGCGGGGCGCGGTCCGCAGCTCCGCGGAGGGCGGAATTAGGCCCATCGCGCCGGCCTTGATCTCCCGCAGCAGAATCTCGGCAACCCGCTGTTCGAACGCGTCGCCCTTGTTGCGAGTCGAGGGTCTTTTCATGATGTTCGCTCATCGCATGGATCTTCGGGCATAGCATAGCCGAAGCCGAACGATTGGCCGAGGCTGGTGTCGGACGGTGGTTCGGCGATTTGCCCAGCAATGATATCCCCTGGTGAATTGCCCGGGACGCGGTTGCGGATCCCAGATTCACCCGATCGGTACGTGACGGCACCAGACATGCTCTGATCGGGCGGCGCGGCTTCATCAACATTAGCGGCTGAGCCCGCGAGACGTGATTCTCTTGGCGGGCGGGAGCCCGCGATGACACCGACCAAGCTGCTTATCGGCCAGATCCTGATCGTCTTCGCCATCGTGATCGCCGGTGTCTGGATCGCCACGCAGTGGGCCGCGGCCGCGCTCGCATATCAGCCGCAGCTTGGCAGCCCATGGTTCGAAATGTTCGGGCGACCGATCTATCGTCCCTGGGCACTGTTCGCCTGGTGGTTTCACTTCGAAGCCTATGCACCGCGCGTCTTCGACGAAGCCGGCGCGATCGCGGCGGCGAGCGGCCTCGTCGGATGCGGCGCGGCGATATTCGGTTCGCTCTGGCGTGCCCGCCAACGGCAGAACGTGACGACCTACGGTTCGGCACGCTGGGCCAATTCCACCGACATCCGCGCGGCCGGATTGCTCGGAGAGGCCGGTGTCTTCCTCGGTCGCGAAGAGCATCATTATCTCCGGCATGATGGCCCAGAGCATGTCATGGCCTTTGCCCCGACCCGTTCGGGCAAGGGCGTTGGCCTCGTCGTCCCGACCCTCCTCGGCTGGATCGGCTCGACCGTCGTCCACGATATAAAGGGCGAGAACTGGCAGCTGACCGCCGGCTGGCGCGCGCGCTTTTCGCATTGCCTGCTGTTCAATCCGACCGACGCCCGCTCCGCGCGCTACAATCCGCTGCTCGAAGTCCGCCGCGGCGATTTCGAAGTCCGCGATGTCCAGAACATCGCCGATATTCTCGTCGACCCAGAAGGCGCTCTCGAACGCCGCAATCACTGGGAGAAGACGAGCCATTCGCTGCTCGTCGGCGCGATCCTCCATGTTCTTTACGCTGAGGAAGAAAAGACGCTCGCCCGTGTCGCGACCTTCCTCTCCGACCCGCAGCGCCCGTTCGTCACGACGCTCACGCGAATGATGTCGACCAATCATCTCGGCACCGAAGAGGCGCCGATCGTCCATCCGGTGGTCGCCTCGGCCGCCCGCGAACTGCTCAACAAGTCCGAGAATGAGCGTTCGGGCGTGCTTTCGACCGCTATGTCGTTCCTCGGCCTTTATCGCGACCCGACCGTCGCCGCGGTCACGTCGCGGTGCGACTGGCGCATCACGGATCTCGTCGAGGGCAAATCCCCGGTTTCGCTCTATCTTGTCGTGCCGCCGTCGGACATCAGCCGCACCAAGCCTCTGATCCGGCTCGTGCTCAACCAGATCGGCCGCCGGCTGACCGAGCATCTCCATGCCGAGAGCGGGCAGAGCCGCCACAAGCTGTTGCTGATGCTCGACGAGTTCCCGGCGCTCGGCCGCCTCGACTTCTTCGAGACGAGCCTCGCCTTCCTCGCCGGCTATGGCGTGCGCGCTTTCCTGATCGCACAGAGCCTCAACCAGATCGAGAAGGCCTATGGCGAGCACAACGCGATCCTCGACAACTGCCATGTCCGGATCGCTTTCGCGTCGAACGATGAGCGCACCGCGAAGCGGATCTCCGATGCGCTCGGCACCGCCACGGAACAGCGCGCAATGCGCAACTATGCCGGGCATCGGCTCGCACCCTGGCTCGCCCATGTCATGGTCAGCCGGCAGGAGACCGCCCGCGCGCTGCTGACGCCTGGCGAAGTCATGCAGCTGCCCGCCACCGACGAACTGGTCCTCGTTGCCGGCACGCCGCCGATCCGCGCCCAGAAGCTGCGCTATTTCGAGGATCGCACTTTCACGACCCGTGTGCTGTCGCCCCCGGTGCTCGCCGACACAGATTACGCCGATCGCCCGACTCCGCGTGCCGACGACTGGACAGGCATCATCCGCGGAGCCGATGCCCGGCTTGCGATCGCCGATGACGGAAACAGCGAAGACACATCCGGCGGCGGACTCGAGCAGAACCGCCATCCTGGGCACGAGCTCGATCAACCAATCGCGCCCGAACCGATCTCCATCGATCCCCTTGGGCTCGGCGACGACGATACCGATCCCGCGACCGACAAGCGGGCGATGGACCAGGCCCGCGCGCTGACAATCGCTCGGACCACCTACGGCGTCGATGCCGGCCAAAGCCCCACCCAAGACATGCTGCCGGGATTTTGATCATGGCCATCGAGAAGATCCGCTATCAGCTCTTCCTGACAAAGCCGGTCAGCGAACGGCTCGAGGCGCTGGCTTCAAAGCCGGGCACGTCCAAGTCGGCGATCCTTACCGACGCTGTCACAGCCTGGCTCGATCGCCGTGCGACCAACGAGATTGACCAGCGCTTCGGCCTGCGCCTCGACCGGATGACGACCGCGCTCGGCCGCATCGAACGCGACGGACACATCCTGCTCGAAACCCTCGCGCTGTTCGTCCGCTACGAACTCGCGATCCACGCGCCGCTTGCTGAGAATGACCAGGCGGGTCGCGCGATAGCGCGGCAGCGCTTCGAAGCTTTTGTCGAACAGGTCGGTCGTCAGATCGGCGCCGGACGCCGGACGATCGGCAGCGATCCGGAGCAGGGCCGATGATCGGCACACTCTCCGACGCCAATAGATCTGAGGGGCGGCGCCGCGCGATGCTGCGCACCGCGATGGGCTCGGCAATCGCCGAAGCCATGGCGGATCCTCTCGTCATCGAGATCATGGTCAATCCCGACGGCGCCTTGCGCCTCGATAGATTGGGGCAGGGGCGCAGCGACACCGGCGTCCGCATGGAGCCCGCGCAGGTCGAACGCATCATCCGCCTGGTCGCGAGCCACGCTCGCGCTGAGGTTCATGGCGACGCCCCAATCGTCTCGGCGGAACTACCGCCCCATGCCGAGGGCCGCGCCGGGGAGCGCTTCGAAGGCCTGCTGCCGCCGGTCGCGACCGCGCCGTGCTTCTCGATCCGCAAGCCCGCCGAGCGGCTTTACACGCTGATGGACTATGTGACCGACGGCATCATGGCGCCCGAAGCGGCGCGCCTCCTCAGCCTCGCGGTGGTCGATCGCCGCAATATCATGGTCGCCGGCGGGACGAGCTCGGGCAAGACGACGCTCGCAAACGCGCTACTGGCCGAGATGGCGCATCTCGATGAGCGCGTGATCCTCATCGAGGACACGCGCGAGCTTCAAGGTCGCGCGCCCGACACGGTCGCTCTTCGGACTCGGCCGGGCATTGTCAGCATGGCCGACCTTGTCCGCTCGACTCTGCGCTTGCGTCCCGACCGGATCATCGTCGGTGAGGTCCGCGGACGCGAAGCGCTCGATATGCTCAAAGCCTGGAATACCGGTCATCCCGGCGGCATCGCCACGGTCCACGCCAACAGCGCGGTCTCGGCGCTCTACCGGATCGAGCAACTGATCCAGGAAGCCGTGGTCACTGTGCCCCGGCATCTGATCGCCGACGCGATCGACATCATCGTCTTCATCTCCGGTCGCGGCCTCGCCCGTCGGGTCGACAGCATCATCCGCGTCGCGGGTGTCGATCCGGACGGCGGCTACGGCCTCATCGACATCACCCCAGCCCCCGAAAACCAAGGAGCATGACCATGTCCATTAATCGTCCACCGAACCGCCATGACGCATTCCTGATCCTCGCAGCATTTGGCGTCATCATCTCGTTCGCCGCCCGCGCCCAGGCCGCCGGCACAGGCATGCCGTGGGAGCAGCCCCTGCAACAGGTGCTGGATTCGGTCCAGGGGCCTGTCGCCAAGATCATGGCGGTGATCATCATCATCGTCACAGGCCTGACGCTGGCCTTCGGCGAGACCGCGGGCGGCTTCCGTCGGCTCATTCAGATCATCTTCGGGCTCTCGATCGCGTTCGCGGCCTCGAGCTTCTTCCTGAGCTTCTTCAGCTTCGGCGGTGGGGCGCTGATTTCGTGATCGAGACTGGCGGCCATATCGAAGGGTTCGAGGCACCGATCCATGGCAGCCTCGGGTCGCCGATCCTCCTCGGCGGCGCGCCGCGCGGCATCGCGATCGTCAACGGTACGATCGCGGCTGCGATCGGCCTCGGTCTCCAGCAATGGCTGGCCGGTCTTTTGATCTGGGCCGCCGGCCACAGCCTCGCCGTCTTCGCGGCGCGCCGCGATCCGGATTTCGCGCCCGTCCTTCTCCGTCACCTCCGCCAAAAGGGTTTCTTCGCGTGCTGAACCTCGCTGAATATCGCCATCGCGCCGATCGTCTCGCCGATCATTTGCCGTGGGCCGCGCTGGTCGCGCCAGGCGTCATCCTCAATAAGGATGGCAGCTTCCAGCGCACCTTGCGTTTCCGCGGGCCCGACCTCGAGTCCGCCACCGAAGCCGAGCTGCTGTCGGCCTGCGCTCGCGCGAACAATGTGCTCAAGCGCTTCGGCACAGGTTGGGCATTGTTCTTCGAGGCCGAGCGCCGCGAGGCGGCAGCCTATCCCGACAGCGACTTCCCCAATGCTGCGTCCTGGCTTGTTGACCACGAGCGCCGCGCGACCTTCATGGATGCGGGCGCGCATTTTGAAAGCCGCTACCATCTGACCCTCGTTTGGCTGCCGACGGCGGACAGCGCCGACATGGCCGGCCGTTCGCTCGTCGATCGGCCCGATGCCGACAAGGGCCGCGACTGGCGCGCGGCGCTTGCCAGCTTCATCGCCGAAACCGATCGCGCGCTCGATCTGCTGTCGGGCTTCATGCCCGAGATCCGCGCGCTCGACGATGCCGAGACCCTCGAACATCTCCACGGCTGCATATCGGAGCGCCGCCATCTGATCGCGGTGCCGGCGACCCCGATCTATCTCGACACGCTGCTCGCCGACACGCCGCTGATCGGCGGCCTCGAGCCGATGCTCGGCGAGCAGCATATCCGCACCCTCACCGTGCGCGGCTTCCCGAGCTTGAGCCGGCCGGGTATCCTCGACGCGCTCAACCACCAGCATTTCGCCTATCGCTGGACGACGCGCTTCATCGCGCTCGACAAGACCGATGCGGCCAAGGCGCTGACCAGGCTCCGCCGGCAATGGTTCAACAAGCGCAAGTCGATCTCGGCATTGCTGCGCGAGGTCATGTATAATCAGCCCGCCCAGCTGCTCGACAGCGACGCCGACAACAAGGTCGTGGATGCTGATCTCGCGCTTCAGGCGCTTGGCCAGGATCATGTCGCCTTCGGCTACCTGACCACGACAATCACCGTCAGCGATGCCGATCGCGCAGCGGTTGAAGACAAGGTCCGGCAGGTCGAGCGCATCGTCAACGGGCTCGGCTTCACCACCATTCGCGAGGGCGTGAACGCCGTCGAGGCGTGGCTGTCATCCTTGCCGGGGCAAACCTACGCCAATGTCCGGCAACCGCTGGTCCACACGCTCAACCTCGCCCATCTGATGCCGCTGTCGTCGGTATGGGCGGGGCCGGCTCGCAACGCCCATCTCGACGGGCCGCCGCTGCTCTATGCGAGCGCGACCGGCGCGACACCGTTCCGGCTGTCGACCCATGTCGGCGACGTTGGCCATATGCTCGTCGTCGGCCCGACCGGTGCTGGCAAATCCGTATTGCTGGCACTGATCGCGCTGCAATTCCGCCGCTATCCGCAATCGCAGCTCTACATCTTCGACAAGGGCTTCTCCGCGCGTGCCGCAGTGCTGGCAATGGGCGGCGCACATCATGCGCTCGGGCTCGGCGCCGATGCCGGCGAGACGCTCGCCTTCCAGCCCTTGCGCCGCATCGACGATGCGACCGAGCGAAGCTGGGCTGCCGAATGGATCGCGGCACTGCTCGCCCACGAAAAGGTCATGGTTACCCCCGACGTCAAGGATGCGGTCTGGTCCGCCCTGACAAGCCTTGCGTCGGCGCCGGTTGAAGAGCGCACGCTGACCGGGCTGACGTTGCTGCTCCAATCGAACGCGCTACGCACAGCGCTCGGCGCTTACACGCTCGACGGTCCCTACGGCCGGCTTCTGGACGCGGCCGAACAGGGACTTGCCTTCTCCGATCTCCAATGCTTCGAGACCGAAGCGTTGATGGGACAGGCGGGCGTGATCGCCCCGGTGCTCACTTATCTGTTCCATCGATTGGAGGAGCGCTTCACCGGCCGGCCGACGCTGCTGATCCTCGACGAGGCCTGGATCTTCCTCGACCATCCACTCTTCGCCGCGCGCATCCGCGAATGGCTGAAGGTGCTCCGCAAGAAGAATGTCGCGGTCGTCTTCGCGACCCAGAGCCTTGCCGACATCGCCGCGAGCAGCATCGCCCCCGCCATCATCGAGAGCTGCCCGCAGCGCATCTTTTTGCCCAATGATCGCGCGGTCGAACCGCAGGGTCGCGAAGCCTATGCGCGGTTCGGGCTCAACTATGCCCAGATCGAGCTGATCAGCCGGGCGACGCCCAAGCGTCACTATTACCTCCAGTCGATGCGCGGCAACCGGCTGTTCGAGCTCGACCTTGGACCGATCGCGCTTGCGTTCGCAGGATCGTCCGACGCTGCCACCCAGGCCCGCATCGACACGCTGCTCAGCGACCATGGCGCGGCCGAGTTTGCCGACCGGTTCCTGCGCGATGCCGGCCTCGATTGGGCCGCCGAGCTCCTCCCCGAATTCCCGACCCCTCAAGCCTGATGGAGACCCCCATGAAGAAACTCGCCATTGCCGGTATCAGCGCCATCTGCACGATGGCGACGATCAGCGCCGTCACGCTGCCCGCAACGCCGGCACAAGCCATCCCGGTGTTCGATGCGCTCAACTATGCGCAGAATATTCTGACCGCCGCGCGTGAGCTGCAGCAGATCACCAACCAGATCACGTCACTCCAGAACCAGGCAACGAGCCTTTCCAATCAGGCGAAGAATCTGAGCACGATCGGCTTTCCCGAGCTGAACACGCTGACCCAGACGCTCCAGCAGATCGACGTGCTTATGGGGAAAGCCCAGGGCATCCAGTTCAACGCCACCAACACCACCCAGCAGTTCCAGTCGCTTTATCCTCAGAGCTTCAATTCGGCGCTCACCAACAACCAGCATATGGCCGATGCGCAGACCCGGCTCACCACCGCGATGCAGTCCTTTAGCCAGACGATGACTTTGCAATCACAGGTCGTCCAAAACGTCCAGGCTGATGCGACGACCTTGAGCGAGATCGTCAGCCGCAGCCAGGGCGCGGTCGGCGCATTGCAGGCGACACAGGCGACCAACCAGCTGCTCGCGCTCACCGCCAAGCAACAATTTCAGATCCAGACACTGATGGCCGGGCAGGCGCGCGCGCAGGCGATCGCGGAGGCCAATCGCGTCCAGTCCCAGTCGGACGCGCGTGCGGCGGCCACCAAGTTTCTCGGTTCCGGCTCAGCCTACACCCCTCAATAGGGCTTGAGCCGGATTTGGCGGCGGCGAGGTTTCGCCTCCCTTGTCGCCGTCGCCGCGGGGCGGGCTCCCCAGCTCCCCCGGTCCGCCCCGCGGCACCTTCTTAAATCGCAGGATCCGCCATGAATGACTTGAACGTCATCGATCAGTTCATGACCGCCTTCACCACTTATATCGACAGTGGGTTCGGCCTGCTCGGCGGTGATGTGCGCTTCCTGACAGCGACGCTAATCGCGCTCGATATCACGCTTGCCGGACTCTTCTGGGCGCTAGGCGGCGAGGACAATGTCATCGGCCGCTTTCTGCGCAAGATCCTCTACATCGGCACCTTCGCGTTCATCCTGAACAATTTCTCGACGCTCGCCGACATCATCTTCCGCTCCTTCGCACAGGCGGGGCTGACGGCGGGCGGCGGGACGTTGAGCGCTGCCGATCTGCTCCGTCCCGGTCGGCTTGCAGGCACGGGCTATCAGGCTGCGTGGCCTTTGTTGCAGCAGGCCTCGAATCTGATGGGGTTCACCAGCTTCTTCGATAATTTCATGACGATTGCGGTGCTGTTGTTCGCCTGGGTGCTCGTTATCATTGCCTTCTTCATCCTCGCGGTGCAGATGTTCGTCACGATCATCGAGTTCAAGCTCACCAGCCTGGCGGGCTTCATCCTCGTTCCCTTCGCGCTCTGGAACCGCACAAGCTTCCTCGCCGAGCGCGTCCTCGGCAATGTCGTGTCGTCAGGTATCAAGGTGATGGTGCTCGCTGTCATCGTGGGCATCGGCTCCAACTATTTCAGCCAATTCACGACTGCGCTTCAGGGCCATGAGCCCGACATCGGCCAGGCGATGAGCCTCGTCCTCGCAAGCCTCGCGCTGTTCGGTCTCGGCATTTTCGGGCCCGGCATCGCAGCGGGATTGGTATCCGGCGCACCGCAGCTCGGGGCGGGAGCCGCGCTCGGCACGACCGTAGGCGCCGCAGGTTTCGCCATGCTTGGCGGTGCCGCCGCCGCTGGTGCAGCGCGTGGCGTCATTGGCGGGGGGCTCGGGGCGATGCGCGCCGGTACCGAGATGGGATCGGCTGCATCCGCCGCCTATCAGCTCGGACAGGAAACGTCCGGCTCGTCATCGGTAGGCGCAGGTCTCGGCGGCGTCGCACGCGCTGCGGGCAATGCCGCGAAAGCGCGTGTCGCATCAGCGTTCGGTCTCGGCGAAGCCGCTGAGTCCGGCCGCCAGGCCGCTTGGTCGGCCCATGGCGGCACGGCCGCGGATCAAGGCGGCAGCGCCGGCAACGCGCCGGCATGGGCTCAAGCTCTTCGCGCCGAACAGGCCGCCCGCACCCGTCGCCACGCCACCCTCCAGGCGCTGCGAGAAGGCGACCGCGGCGGCGCGTCCGCCACCCCTGATATCAAAGAGAAGGACGACTGATGCTCTTCAAACGAAGCGTCCAGCGCTACGGCCGGACCCCCGAACCCGACACACCCTATCAACGCGCCGGTCAGGTCTGGGACGAGCGGATCGGATCCGCCCGCGTTCAGGCGCGCAACTGGCGGCTGATGGCCTTCGGCTGCCTGTCACTGGCCGGTGGGCTCTCCGGCACACTGGTCTGGCAGTCGCTGCAAAGCCGTGTCGTGCCCTACGTCATTGAGGTCGATCATCTCGGCCAACCGCGCGCGGTAAGCGAAGCGGAAGCCGGTTACACGCCGACCGATCCCCAGATCGCCTGGGCCCTGTCGCACTTCGTCGGTGACATCCGGACAGTGTCGCTCGACCCGGTGCTGATGCGTCGGTCCTGGCTCGAGGCCTACGATTTCACGACGAAACGAGGGAGCCAGTTTCTCGACGACTATGCACGCGTTGCGGATTCCTTCGCGCATATCGGCGAACGTACCGTCTCGGTTCAGGTGACGAGCGTCGTCCGAGCCTCGGACCGTTCCTTCCAGGTTAAATGGACCGAGACTGCCTTCGAGCGCGGCGCGATCGCCGGTACGTCGCGCTGGACCGCGATCGTCACCGTCCTGCTGAAGCGGCCGGCCAATGCCGAGGTGCTCCGGCGCAATCCGCTCGGTCTCTACGTCGATGCGATCGACTGGAGCCGGGAGCTCGAGACGTCGGCGGCGGTGCGCCCGTCGTCGGCGATCCCTCCGGTCAATGTCCCCGCGGGCAGCCCGCTCGATCCCAATCTCGCCACCGTCATCCCCAAAACACAGGAGAACGCGTCATGAAGATCATGTTGGGCGTAGGACTCGCATCGCTCGCCGCCGCTACCGCTTTCGCCGCCGTACCGCCGCCCCTGGCGCGAGTCAGCGCCGCCAATCGAAGCGCCACGCAGGAGCCGGCGAGCCAGGGCTTCGTCAACGCCGTCCAGATCTATCCGTTCGCTGACGGGGCGATCTTCCAGGCCTATACCGCGCCAGGTGTCATCACCGACCTATCGTTGCAGCCCGGCGAAAGCCTCGTTGCCGTGGCAAGTGGTGACACCGCCCGCTGGGTGATCGGCGACACGACCAGCGGAAGTGGGGAGGGCAAGCGCACCCACATACTGGTGAAGCCATTCTCGGCCGGCCTCGAGACCAATCTCGTGATCACGACCGACCGTCGCAGCTACCATGTGCGGCTGCGCAGCACATCGCATGTGGCGATGATGGCCTTATCGTGGATCTATCCGCAGGATGTAATGATCGCGCTGCAGAAGGCGAAAGTAGCGGCCGAGCAAGCGGCGCCGATCGCAGCGGGCCTCAACATCGACCAACTCCACTTCAACTATCGGATCGATGGCGACAAGGCCGATTGGCGGCCGCTTCGCGCCTTTGATGACGGCCGGCAGACCTTCATCGAGTTTCCGCCGAGCCTCAGTACCGGTGATGCACCGCCGCTGTTCGTGCTGGGAGCCGATAAGAAGGCCGAGCTTGTAAATTACCGGCAGCGTGGGCGCTTCTATGTCGTCGATCGTCTGTTCGATGTGGCCGAACTGCGGCTCGGCACCAAGAAACAGCAGATCGTTCGCATCTCGCGGATCGGCGATCCGCACAGCGCTCGGAGCGCGGCATGACTGAGAGTGACGTCGCAGCAGCACCGCAGACAAAGCTCGATCCGGAGACGCTGGCGATCCGGTCGCGACCGCAGCGCGCGATCCGTTTCAAGCGCGGGTTGATCATCGGCATCGCCGCCGCCGGGTCCGCCAGCCTGATGGTGATCGCGTGGGTGGCATTGAAGCCACCCGTCTTCAACAAGGTGAGCGATCAGACCGAGCTGTCCGAGCCC
This sequence comes from Sphingomonas sp. Root720, assembly GCF_001428605.1. Lineage (GTDB taxonomy): Bacteria > Pseudomonadota > Alphaproteobacteria > Sphingomonadales > Sphingomonadaceae > Rhizorhabdus. Next base: position 1,145,224 of record NZ_LMID01000001.1, on the reverse strand, counting down.
GACACGCGCCAAGCAAGCGATGCGCTCAACGGACTGCCGTCGACCTATGGCGACACGCCAAAGCTGGGGCCGCCGCTGCCGGGCGATCTCGGCCGGCCGATCCTCAATCGCCAGCGCGAACTCGAGGCTCCGGGCGTGACGGGACCGACGCCAAGCCAGAGCGCGGCGGCTGAGGAGTGGCAACGTCGGCTTGCCGACATCAGGGCAGCGCGGCAGTCGCCCATCCTCGTTCAGTCAGGATCGCATTCGGCGGAAATCCCGGCCGCGCCGGGGAGTGGCGCGGCGCCTGCGGCGAGTGAGGCCGCCCAACTGGCGATCGATCCGACGAAGGATCCAAATGGACAACAAACCAAGGCAGACTTCCAGCGGCGGGTCGATCGCGGTGGGGATATCAATCCGCATGCGCTGATGCCGGCGGCTTCACCCTATCTCGTCTCGGCAGGGAGTGTGATCGCAGCCAGCCTCATCACCGGACTCAATTCTGACCTGCCGGGACTCGTGACCGCGCAAATATCGCAGAATGTCTATGACAGCCCGACGGGTTCGATCCTGCTCATCCCGCAAGGCGCGAGGCTGGTCGGCAGCTACGACAGCGTCGTCGCCTTCGGGCAGAAGCGCGCGCTTGTCGTCTGGCAGCGGATCATCTGGCCCGATGGGTCGTCGATGCAGATCGACAATGCGCCAGCGACTGATCCGTCGGGCTATGCAGGGCTTGTCGATAAGGTCGATTTTCATACATGGATGCTGCTGAAGGGGGTCGTGCTATCGACGCTGCTCGGGGTCAGTTCGCAGCTGGCGCTTTCGGGTCAGAGCGATCTGGTTCAGGCGATCCGGGAGTCGACGCAGGACAATGTCGCGCGCGCCGGTGATCAAATCACCCAGCGCAATCTGGGCGTGCAGCCGACGATCACGATCCGCCCCGGGGGGCCCGTGCGGCTGCTGGTCCACAAGGATCTTATCTTGTCGCCTTGGAAGGCGGGAGGTCCCAATGCCTGATTTGAAATTAGCGAGATTGCCAGACCGAACGCCCGTCAAGATCACGATCTCTGTCTCGCCCAACCTTGCAGCCACTTTGAAGGCATATAGCGAGGCTTATCGGGAGGCCTACGGCCAGGAAGAGGCGGTGTCTGACCTTATTCCAGTCATGCTTGTAAGCTTCTTGGAGAGCGACAGAGCCTTTGCGCGCCGGCGTCGAGATGCGACGGAATGAACCAAACAGCGGCAGCAATCGGGACATCGATTGCGTTTCGGACCTCGTCAAGGCTGACGAATTTGCCAATGGCGCATCTCTCAGGGACTTCGACTATGTTCCGGCGACGGGGCGGCTGGCAGCGGTTGATCCGGTCCATTCGATCTTTCGATCGCGTCCGCTCGCGTTGGTGGGACAAACGTGGTCGCGCGCGCCAGTGTCTTTGTGGCGAGCCCGACATACCATGCGTTCATGCGACTGTCCCAGCTGCGCACCTCACAGAATGTCTTCCAGTCGAACTCATGGATGCAGATGAGCTGCCACTCAGGATTGATCCGCACGATCAGGAGAAATTCGAACAGCTGTTTATCACGGTCGTCGCGATCGGGATAAACGGTTCCTGTCTTGCGGCCATCAAGCACGCCCTTGATCGAATAGCGATCGCCGCGACGCGAGAGCGCATCGACATTTTGCGTTCCCGTAGGCGCGGGCTGAAGGTTCGGGCGTCCGGGAGTTCCGTTGAAGAACGACAGAGCAAGACTCTCCGCGACCTGACCAACATTGGATGCCAGGCCGCGGCGCTTGAGCTCGGCTGCCACGCGCGCGCGCAGCCGCAGCAACTCCAGATCAGCAAGCGCCTCAAGCGCGTTGTCCGGATCTGCTCCCGTTATCGAAACGATGCCCTTCATGTTTCTTCCGCCCCCATTTCTCTGATCGCCGCGAACGCTACGTCGCTGGCGATGAACGCGGTGATCCTGTCGGTCAGTGTCTCGGCTGGCAACCGGCCGCGCCCGCGCAGGGCACATTCCCAGATCAGCAGGCTGCGCCAATGGGCATCGCGCAGCCCTGACACAGCGTCCCAGTCGCGGCGACGGTTCGCTGCGATTTTCGCAGCCCAGAATTCCGGCCGCGTCGCCGGCATCCGGAACAGCGAACAGTCATGCCCGTGCCAGAAGCATCCGTGAACGAAGATCGCAGCCCGATAGCGCGGCAGGACAATGTCGGGCCGACCGGGAAGGTCGCGACGGTGCAGCCGATAGCGAAAACCCGCGTGATGCAGCAGGCCGCGGACGGTCATCTCCGGGCGGGTGTCCTTGGCACGGACGCGGCTCATGTTGAGCCGGCGCTGGTCCGGCGTCAGCCTATCTACCATCGCTCCCGGCCGCATGCTCCGGAACGGCGCCCCCAACGTCCGGAAGCGGTGATCCGACCGCGAGATCGGAGGGGACCGGGGGGAATGCAGCGGATAGGGCGGCGAATGCGTCCGATCCGGACGCCACCATAGCGACACTGTCGCGGAAGTCCTCGGCCAGGCTCGCAACGATGCCGGCGTGAAGCAGCCGCTCGCGCTGCCGGCCGATAAAGGTCATCAGAATGGGGTGGTTGCCGTCGTTCCCGGCGACCGAACGCAGTAGCACGAAATCCTTGCTATCGAGAAAAGCGCAGGCGTTGGCGGTGATCTTGCGCCCGCCCAGCCGCCAGTTCTTGCCGACTTTCCCGATGTTGCGCAGCTCGCGGTTTCCGTAACCGCCATAGACGCAGATAAGGTCGAGATCGTCACCACCGGCGGCGAACAGACGCTCGCTCAGCAGCCGCCGCGCAACCGGTGTCGTCAGCGCAATCGCCCGCTGTTTGCTCGTCGCGCTCAGCCGGTGCATCGAGAAGATGCCGAGGTCGGATTCGGCGAGCGAGCGGACGACGATGATCTCGTCGCGTCGGCTCATCAGCGTCCGGTTCCCACGGCTAGGGCCGGCGTTTCGCTCGCAATGTCGCCAAGCAGCTGACTGCGCAGCGTCTGCGCGACCGCGCGGGCAAGCAGCGGTGGCACTGCATTGCCGATCTGCCGGAACGCCGGGTTCATCGTGCCGGCGAAACGGAAGCCGTCCGGGAAAGACTGCAGGCGGGCCGCTTCGCGGACCGAAATCGGGCGCGCCTGCCGGCTGTCATAATGGATATGACTGTATCCGTCCTTGCCGAGATGGGCGAGAAGCGTCCGCGCCGGCGCGCCAGCCTCCATCTTGCGCCATTTGTTCGGGAATTTGCCCGCGTCATATGGCGGGACAAATGCAGCTTTGAGCGCGTCCCATTCCGCACTGCTGTCGGCCGGCCGCAGACCTTCGGCGTCCAGGCGCTCAAGCTCCGCCTCGAACAGGCTGAGCGCGTGACGGTGCGCCTCCGGATACTGGTCGCCGGGCTGAAGTCCGGCGAAGATCCGATAATCACGCGGAAGATAGCGGATCACATGATCGCGCACGTGCGCGACGCCTTCGAAGCCGGACCAACTGCGCATCGCTTTCACATAGTCGTGCTGGCGGTTGTGACCGCCGTACGGCAGCATTACGTCAAGTCGGCGCGTACCACGGCGGAGCTGCCCGTCTGCGAGGAGTTCGCGTGCGAGGATCTCCGGGAGATCGCTGATCGCCTGTTCGGTCGTGATCGCGGCGGGAAGACCGTCATCGGCTTCCGGCGCCGCCTTGTAGGTGCTGAGGCCAGTGACACCGGACAGAAGATCGCCGCCCGTGGCTAGCTTGAGCGCGACCGCGCGGGATCCCTGATAGCCAGACGGCAGGTCGATCCAGTGCGTAGGAGCCGGGAACTCGACATCGTCGGCGAGCTCTTTGCGGATCGCGATGAGGATCATCCGCTCGCGCATCTGTGGCACGCCGTAAAAGGCAGCGTTCAGCAGCGTATAACGCACTACATAACCCTTGCCGGCGAGGATTTCGCCGATCTCGGCCGCCAAGTTATGTCCACCATGATTGAGCATGTCGGGGACATTCTCGATTACGACGGCGAGCGGTGCGCAGGCCTCAACATAATTGAGATATTCAATGTAGAGGCGGGCACGCGGATCGTGGCGGAACGCCTCGGGATGTTCGGCGATCTCGCGCAGTTTTGAACGGCCGACACGCGCAAACGCCTGACAGGGCGGACCGCCGACGATGACATCAAATGCGGCCGACGCGGGTCCGAGACCGAGGTCCTTGGCCAGATCGTCGGGCGAGGTTGCGGTGATATCGCGCGCAATGCTGTGGCGGTCTTCGCCATGGTGGAAGTTGAGGCCGTGTGAGCGGGCCGCGTCAGCGTCGTTCTCAACAGCTGCCACAATTTCATAGCCGGCCGCCTGAAAGCCGAGCGAGATGCCGCCGCAGCCGGAGAACAGGTCGAGTACACGCGGTTTTGCACCGGCGCGCAGCCGCTGAATTTTCTGTCGGATCAGCTTCGCATCGACGCTCACGACCGACCGGTCCCGAGCGGCAGTTCGGACTGGCCGGCACGTGTCGAGAGATACTGCAGAACGGCTTGGCGGATGACCCAGGCCGACGATACATCATGAGCAGCGGCGACCGCCTGCACCTGACGGTGGACGGGCTCGGGCAGCAATACGGTGCTTCGAACGGTCTTGCTGGCAGCCAAAGTCGGAGTCTCCTTCCGCTGCTCTTACACCAGTCCGCACCAGGATGCACCACTTTACATCACCTTACGCCCGATCTGATTCCACCAGATCGGCTGAAAAGGGGGGAACTTCCCAGAGAATTGATGCAGTTGCTGTTTCGGTACAGGCGGGTTTATTCCTGCTGCGGTCCGACTCCGATGTGTGCCGACAGCGATGCGTTCCAACTGCCAGACACCGGAGACTGTTTTTTGCGTCCCATCGAAATCCCACCATCCCCGCGTGCACTGCTCCGATCGCTACGAGGTCTGGGCTATTCGCCTGAAACAGCGCTCGCCGATCTTATCGACAACTCGCTCGCGGCCGGCGCCCGGCAGATCGACATTCGCTTCGAGTGGCGGGACGGTGACCCGCTCGTCGAAGTCCTCGACGACGGTGCCGGCATGGGTATGGAGCGCCTGATCGAAGCTATGCGGTTCGGCGGCGACGGTCCGGATGCCGAGCGCGACGGAACCGACCTGGGCCGCTTCGGTCTCGGGCTGAAGACCGCGTCGCTCTCGCAGTGTCGCGAGCTCACCGTCGCTTCCCGACGGGATAATGCTATCGCGCGGCTAGCCTGGGATGTCGATCGTGTGGGAGACGGCTGGACCGCTGATGTACCGGAGATGTCACCTGACGGACCGCTCGCCACGAAGTTCGCGCAGGCAGGTGTCGGAACGCTGATCAGCTGGAACCGCATGGATCGGCTGGGCGGGCTCTGGGGTCTTGATCGCGACGGGTTCAACGACCGGCTCGCCGCGATACGGGCGCATCTCGCAATGACCTTTCACCGCTTTCTAAGCGGCGAAGCGCGACGGCTCGCGATCAGCCTCAACGGGCTCCCGCTGACCGCCTGGGATCCGTTCTGCCGCAGGCACGACGCGACGATGTCGCTTCCCCGCGATGTCATCCGCGGCAGCGAGGGATCGATCTCCGCGAGACCCTATATTCTGCCGCACCGCGACCGCTTCGCAAGCGAACGGGAATGGGAGGAAGCCGGCGGCCCTGGCGGATGGGTCGAGCGTCAAGGCTTCTACGTCTATCGTGGTGACCGGCTGGTCTCGCCCGGCGGCTGGCTCGGGCTGGGCGGCGCACGCGCCTGGACGCGCGAGGAATCGAGTCGCCTTGCCCGCGTCGCGCTCGACCTCCCCGTAACGATGGACGAGGCATGGCGCATCGACATCCGCAAGTCGTTAGCGAGGCCGCCCGCCTGGGCCCGCGCGCGGCTGGCCGGGATCGGTGCGGACAGCCGCCGCCGCGCCCGCGAGGTGTTCGCCTGGCGTGGCACCGGGCCGTCCGTCACGCGCAGGCGCAATAAGGACGACGGCGAAGTCTGGCCCTGGGAAGCGCGTAGCGGGAAAACTGCTCCCCGCTACCGCGTGCGGCGCGATCATCCGGCAGTCGCTACCGTCGCCGCATTGCTGGGCGATGACGCAGCCGTGCTCGAAGGACTGCTCTCGGCTCTTGAGCTTACCGTTCCCGTCGAACGCATCTGGCTTGATGTCGCCGAACAGGGCGGGAGCAGTCCGGCAGAGCCGTCTGCGGCGGAAATCGCCGAACTGGCCGCGCCGCTTGCCTCGCTCGCGCGTCAGATGGACAACACGGACGATGCCGGAGACCGCCTCGATTCGGTGCTGCGTTCGCTCGGCGTGACTTCGCCTAAGCTGCGCGCCGCGGTAATCGGGGAATTGGGGGAGAAGTAGCCGATGGACCCGGTAACACAGCTTGCCAATACGGCCCGGGTCGCACTCGGTCCGCGCGCGGGTGACCGCACGCTGGCGACCGACGAAATCTTGACGATCGTCAGAGCCTCTGCTCCGCTGGTCGGGCTGACCAGCGGCCACAGCTTCACCGAGGCGGAGATCGAAGCGGCAGCGCGCGACCTAGAGGCGCTGTTCATTGTCGCGCAGGGACCGTCGATCAGGCTGCGGGGTGAATTGCAGCCAGCACCCTGGTATCTGGGCGAACGCCGCCGGCCGGGCGCCTTCTTCTCACGTTATTTGCAGAAGCTTAGTGAGAGCGGCTGGGCACCGAAAGCCGTGGAAGCGCTGGAGGAGAGCACCGCGGAGGTCGTCGAACTGATCGATGATCCGGAGCGCGAAGGACCGTGGGACTGGCGCGGGCTCGTGGTCGGCAATGTCCAGTCGGGCAAGACCGCGCATTATGCCGGCGTCATAAGTCGCGCGGCCGACGCCGGTTACCGTGTGATCATCGTGCTTGCGGGCATGCACAAGATCCTTCGGCGTCAGACCCAGCTGCGTCTCGACCAGGATTTTCTCGGCTTCGACACGGCGGGCGGCACAGTTGATGGCGGACGCCGGCCGATCGGCGTTGGCCTTCTGCCCGGACCCGTCCAGCTGGTCGACAGCGTGACGACGTCGCTCTTGAACGGTGACTTCAGTCGCACGGTCGCCAACAACGCCAATTTTGCGCCGGCGAACCGTCCTTTTGTTTTCGTTGTTAAGAAGAACGGCGCGGTCCTCAAGAATCTCAATCGCTGGATCGCGCGACTGCCTGAGGAGTCCCGCGACGCACCGCTGCTGGTGATCGACGACGAGGCGGATCAGGCGTCGCCTGATACCGGTGAGCAGGGGTTTCTGCCGGACGGCAGCTTCGACGAGGATTATGATCCCAAGCGCATCAACGGCCAGATCCGCACGCTGCTCGGCGGGTTCAGGCGCAGTGCCTATATCGGCTATACGGCGACGCCCTTCGCCAACATCATGATCCACGACGAGCGTGCCGCGCAGGATTATGGCGCCGATCTGTTTCCCTCGGCCTTTATCGTCTCGCTGTCAGCACCGAACGATTATTTCGGGCCGCTTGCGATCTTCGGTCGTGATGACGACGCTGACGCCGTCGGCCTGCCGCTTATCCGCCACCTCGACCAGACCCGCGAGGGCTGGATCCCGGATCCGCACGACAAGACGCTCCGACCGGTCTGGTCAGGCGAGTCGCGTGTGCCACCGAGCCTGGCCGAAGCGATCCGCAGTTTCGTCATCTGCTGTGCCGCCCGCGCGGCGCGCGGACAGGCCAATGCCCATAAGACCATGCTGGTCCACGTCTCCCGCTTCCAGGACGTCCATGATCCGGTCCATGCGCAGGTTGAGGCTGAGCTGCGCGTCATCCGCAACGCGATCGCTGCCGATGACAGGAGCGAGCTCGCTGCCCTGGAGCGGCTGTGGCGCGAGGATTTCGAGCCTACAACCGACGCGATGGCATCGACCCTGTTCGGGCGATCAGTCCGGCGGGTCGGCTGGCAGGATGTGCTGTCCCGGCTTGGCGCGGAAGCCGACCGCATCCAGGTCGCGGTCTCCAACGGTCGCAGCCGCCAGGGAATTGATTATGATGCTGCTGATGAGGCCGGACAGAGCCTCTCGGTGATCGTTATCGGCGGTGACAAGCTCGCTCGCGGACTGACGCTGGAGGGCCTGTCCACCAGCTATTTCCTGCGGGTTTCGCGCCAGTATGACAGCCTGCTTCAGATGGGTCGCTGGTTCGGTTACCGGCGCGGCTATGCCGACCTTTGCCGGCTCTACACGACGATCGATATGGAGAGCTGGTTCAGGCATCTCGCGACGATTAACGAGGACCTGCGCAAGCAGCTCGCGCATATGCGGGTCACAGCCGGCACCCCGAAACTATATGGGCTGAGCATAAGCGCGCACAGCATTATGAATGTCACGGCCGCGAACAAACGGCGGCACGCCGCACTGCGGCCCGTCACCTATGCCGGTGAAGGCAAGATCCAGACGGTTCAGTATCGCGACGGCGACAGCGTCATCGCCAATGCCGGGGCGGTGAACGAGCTGCTCCTCGAACACGGTGAATTCGAGACCGATCCGCCCCGGCCCGGCGGTCGGCCGCCGGCTGCCGGACTTCTCTGGAGGAATGTCCGTGGCAACCGGGTCGCAGCACTGCTGGAGTCTCTGGCATTTCCGCCCGAGAGCAGCGATGTCGATGGCAAGCGCATGGCGGCGTACATTACCGCCCAGCTGGAGCAGGGTGAGCTGAGCGACTGGACGCTGTTTGTGCCGGCAGGTGTCGGGGCGGACGTCGAGGTCGCAGGGCGCACCCTGCGCAGCGTACGGCGCACACCGATCTCCCGCTCGACCCCGGCGAGGTTCATCACCAAGTCGATCCTTAGCCCGCTAGACGAAGCAATTGACCTGACCGACGATCAGTACGCCCGTGCCCAGGCGGAAACTAACCGTGTGCTTGCGGAAGAAGGCGAGCCCCCCGCCGACCGTCCGGCGGGTCCCTGGATTCGCCAAGTTCGTGGCGACGATCCCCGCCGGGGCCTTCTGATCCTCTATCCGATTGACCCTGCAGGCGCGGGGCTCGAACCCGGCACGCCGCTATGGGGAGTCGTTGTGAGTTTCCCGACGTCACCGACAGCGTCAGCGGAGTGGCGGCTCGAAAATACGGTCCAGCAGCGGGCCGCACCGTGACGTCTGCTCCTCATGCGACAGCGCTGCTGGAGGAGTGGCTCGGCTTGGCGGCAGTGGTGCCCGGCGACCGTTTGTTTCGGACCCGACGCCTCGCCGGGCCGGCGCGGCTCGATCTGCGCGTAGGCCTGAGGGAAACCGACGGCGCGCCGTGCCTCGTCGTCTCCCCAGGGGCAGCGGGTGCAGGTATCTCTTCGTTCGAGACCGGCGGCCTTCGACTGTCGCGCGTTGCCGATCCGGGTGGCGTCCTGCTTGTTCTGTCGCTCGAGGAGCCGGCGCGACGTGAGCTGTTTGCGGCGGTCTGCAGTGACTGTCTCCGCGCCGTGATGCGCGGTGAGGATGAGGCGGACGACGATCTGCTCGGTGTGTTCGCCGCGCGACTGTCAGCGTGGCGCGCGTTTTTGAGAGATCAGATCGGCGCGCTGTCCCGCAGCGAAATGATCGGGATCATTGGCGAGTTGCTGTTGTTCGGCCAACTCACTGATATCGGCGCTGACGCTCTCGCAACATGGAGGGCACCCGATGACGGCCTGCACGATTTTGAAATGGCGGGTGACAGTATCGAGGTGAAGACATCGCTCGGCGGAGCGCGACAGTTCCATGTGTCCACTCTGGATCAGCTCGATGACGCAGGGCTTACGTCGCTGCATGTAGCGCATGTCAGGCTCATCGAGTCTCCCGACGGTGAAACGCTCGCGGATATCGCGGATCGCATCGAGACACAGCTGGACAGCGAGCGTGCGCGCGGCGCGTTCCGCAATGCGCTGCTGCGCCGGGGCCTCGCGCCGGGTACAGACGATGATGCCGGGCCGCGTGTGCGACTGGCAGGTACTGATTTCTATGCCGTGCGCGACGGGTTCCCCCGTCTACGGCGCGGCGAGGTGGCGCTCGGCATTGCTGAGGCAACCTATGAGCTTGAGGTTCGCGCGCTGGCTGAATTCCAGGCAGACGGCACAGCAGTGCTGAGCAGGTTCGGGGGCGGACAATGAGTGATGACGCGACAGCCGAATTCGCGCGGACATTGGCAGCGGAGATCGACGAGGCCCGAGACGATCCGGGGGTCGATCTGCCTTCGACCGAAGCGCTGTTCACGCGCACCGTCATCGATGAGCTTGAGGAGATCGGACATTTCGCGGCGGCCTTCGATCTGGCGCAGGAAGGTAGGGTCGGCCGCTCGCCTTTCCAGATCAGTGGATATGCTATCGACGAAGATGCCGGGCATCTGACGCTGTTTGCCACCCATTATTCCGGCGACCTGCCACCGAGGCGCATTCCTGCTTCGGAACTGCTGAAGACCGCAGAGCGGGCCGGGACATATGTTGCAGCATGCATTGGCGGGCTTGCGGACCGGATCGAACCGTCCAACACTGAGGCCGGCGACCTTGCGCGGCAGGTTGCATCGCTCGGCGAGCGCATCGACCGGTTCCGCATCGTCGTCCTCACCGATGGGATCTCCGGCGGCGCACTGCCGGCGACAATTGAAAGCCATGGCAAGACCGTCGAGGTCGACCTCTATGACATCGTCCGACTTTACCGCGTTCTTGGCGAAGGCCAGACGCGCGCCGACATCGACGTCGATCTTGTCGCACTCTCCGGGCATCGCATCGCCTGTCTGCCGGTGGCGTCCGGCGCAGGCCATTATGAGGCGTACCTCGCAGCATTTCCCGGGGAGACGCTTTCACGCATTTACGACCGTTACGGCACCCATCTGCTGGAACTGAATGTGCGTGCCTTTCTCGGTCTGTCCGGGCGGAAATCAGTCAATGCCGAGCTGCGCCGAACGCTGGTCGAGCAGCCTGAGATGTTTCTGGCTTTCAACAATGGCGTGGTAGCGACCGCTGATGAAGTCCGCCTTGAGCGGGAAGGTGGCGCCGTCTTTCTGACCGGGCTTCGCGGTCTCCAGATCGTCAATGGCGGACAGACCACAGCCTCGCTTCACCGCGCTCGGCGCAAGGAAAGCATTGGACTCGGCAATGTTGAGGTGCCGGTCAAAATCATCCACGTGACCGAAGGCGACCTTGAGGAAATCGTCGGGTCGATTTCGCGCGCTGCAAACCGCCAGAATACTGTGCAGCAGGCAGACTTCTCAGCCGGTGACCCATTCCACCGCGAGGTCGAAACGCTTGCGAACAACGCATGGCTGGAATCCGGTCGGGGACGCTGGTTTTACGAACGCGCACGGGGATCGTGGCTGGCCGCCGAACAGAAGGCCTCCTATCGCTCCACCGAGCAGCGCGCGTTCCGCGAACAGACGCCAAAGGCGCGGCGGTTCGGCAAGCTCGACCTTGCCCGCTACCTCTCCGCCTGGGACGGTTTTCCGTGGCGCGTGGCATTTGGCGGACAGAAGAACTTCCAGGTGTTTATGCAGCGCCGCAAGGAAACGACCGCACCGGCGCCGGACGCGGCTTGGTTCAGGCGGCTGATCGCGCTCACCATCCTCTACCGGGCAACCGAACGTCTGGTACGCGCTATGAAGTTCGCGGCCTACGGCGCCAACATTTCCGCCTATCTGGTTGCGGCTATCGGAGAGCGGACTGGCGGCCGCATCGATTTCGATCTCGTCTGGCGGCAGCAACGCCTGTCGCCTGAACTGGAGACGCTGATCACCGTTTGGGCGCCGAAGATCGATGAGGCTCTCCGCGCGAGCGTCGGGAGCCGTAATCCGACCGAATGGTTTAAGAAGGAAGACTGCTGGGCGGACTTGCGCCACCGTCTGCCCGCCCTTGCCGACCCTTTGCCGCCGGAGCTGACGGGGGTGCCGTCGGACAGTGGTTTCGTTGCAGCGGACCATCTTGCGAGCGGCCTAAACGTCGCGGATTACGACCGGATCGAGGAATGTATGCGGATTCCCTCGTCGGCCTGGGTCGCCACGGCAGAAGCCGGTCAGCGCAGCGGGGTGCTGCATTTCAAACTCGCCGGTATCTGCATGACGCTCGCCAATTACGCAGCGGGAGGCTGGTCCCGTCGGCCATCAATCAAACAGGCGAAAAACGGCTTAGAGAGTGTGGCGAAAGTGCGTGCCGCCGGGCTGTTCGACGAGGATCAGCGTGAGGCTGGCTGATGGCGAGCGAAGCGATGTTGGATCACTGCCATAGTCATCAGGCTCCGATAAGGTCTGCTGTTGCGCCTGCAATCGTGGAGGCTGATCGACGCCCGAATCATCCTATTAAGGATGATTGGGGAACAGGTTCGTGTCCCTTCTACGGACCGAATTTAGGGGGTGGACCACGAGTGGGCCACGAAACAGGAGGGTGCCAAAAACCCCAGCATTTTTGGGCTTTTCTGAGCCGATATGAGTCCTGTAAGCGCACCATTTCCTTCAGCAGTATAAAGAGCGCGCTTCCTATGGGAGTGCTTTCGGCCGTTCCCCGCAGTGGGAGGGGCGTGAGAGTTGATAACCGCTTCGAACTAAAAAAGCTTGTAATGTGGGATTTCATTTGTTCACTCTATGTTCGACCTTGAATATGGAGAGAGCAAATCTGCTTGGACGCAACACAGAACGACGCATCTATGGGTCAGGCTCTGGGGCTCATCAGTACACGGCTGCCTGTGGGCATTTTCGACCAAAGTGCTTTCAACAGAAAACCGCCGAATCCAAAATATCCCCCGAAACGGGAAGCGCCTGGGAAGGCAAGAAACCAACGTCCCAGATCATCGAACGAGCTTTGTTTCTCCGGCTTTCTGGCGTTGCTTCTCCGACCTTCGCAATGCGGGAGTCACAGGTCGGCTCCGGTAAGCGCATCATTTCCCCGATCGCCGACAAAGAGCGCAGGCGCGCTGTCCATGGTCGGGACGGGCGCCCCGACCGCCGCGCGCAGCTTCCAGCGGGCGGCGCACGCGGCGCGCGGCTTCGGCTAGCGCCCCGCTGCGCCAAGCACCTCGACGAAATTGGCGCTCGAATAGACACCCATGCTGTAGCCGTCGGCGACCTCGTGGATGCTGACGCCGGTCACCTCGAAGCGTTCGCCGCTCGGTTCGAGCCCGAAGACCGGGCCGACATGGCGGCCGCTGATGGCATAGGCGATGCCGAAGCCGTCCTCGCTCGCGAAGGACCAGCGCACCGTGAACTCCAGATCCTCGAACGCGTCCACCTGGGCCTGCAGCATCGCGAGGAGATCGTCGATGCCGTGCGCGGGCTGGAGCGGATTGCGGCAGACGAAGGCGGGCGACATGATCTCGCGGATCAGGGCGAAATCGCCGCGATAGGCGTCCAGGTACATCTGGGTGAAACGCTGGCGGTTGGTTTCCACGGCGGTCATGGGCAGTCTCCCGAATATGATCGCGACCGAAGCCGCGAGCCTCAGTAGAGGTCGGTCTTCATCCCGTGGTCGTAATGCGCGTCGAGCTCCTCGACCTCGACGTCGGCGAGCTGGCCGAGCGCGATCATCATCTGGCCGGCGCTCGGCAGCGAGCGCTTGTCGATCCGCGATTCCGCTTCCCAGAATCTGGCGCGGTTCACCGCCCGGCCGCAATGGAAGATGACCTCCTCGACGGTGACGACGATCGCGCTCTTGGGGATCCGAGCGCCTTCGCCGACCTGCGCGAGCAGCTCGGGATCGATGCTGATCGCGCTGCGTCCGTTGATCCGCAGGAAGATCTCCAGCCCCGGGAAGATGAACAGCATCGCCACGCGGTCGTCGCGCTCGATGTTCCGCATCGATTCGATGCGGTTGTTGCCCGGCCAGTCGGCGAAGGCGATCCGCTTGCGGTCGAGCGCGTGGACGAAACCCGGCGGGCCGCCGCGGGGAGAGGCGTCGAGCCCCGTCTCGCTGCCCGTCGCCAGGCAGAAGAAGGTCGCGACCTGCAGATAATCGAGGTGGAAATCGGTGAGATGATGGGTGATCGCCTTGCCGATCAGCTCCGCCGGCGGCGAATAGAGCGCGTCGAGGTCTGGCGCTGCCGTGGTCGGATCGGGTTCGTCCATCATCTCATCTCCCTCGCATGGCCGGCGCATGGCCGCCGTCAGAGCGCCTCGATCGGCCGGAAATCCTCGTCGACGCCGAAACAGCGCGGGCCGAGCACCTTCAGGCTTTCGGGGCGTCGTAACATGGGATCGGCGGCGTAGCCGAGCACCTTCACCCGCTGGCCGTAGGCGAGCATCTCGGCGGTCAGCGGTTCGCCGGATTCGCGGTCGAGGATGGTGATCAGGTCGGGCACGACGGTCACCGTCGCGCCGTTGACCCGCGCGACGATGAACTCGTTGCGGATCTCCACCGTACACTCGTCGTCCGATCCGTCGAGCGACCGGATCGTCGCCATGCCCCAATGCCAGCTGTCGCGCGTCTCGTGCAGCACGTCGGTGATCTTGCCGTCGAACAGGATCTTCGCGGTCCGGCCGTCGCGCCCGGAGAGGCAGGCGACCAGGTCGGCGAAGATGTCGCCAGACGTCTCGCGCGCCTGGCGGATGCAGCGGCCGATCTCCAGCGTCTGGGTGATCGTGCGCAGGACCGAGACGCGGCGTGTCTGCTCCCCGCTCATCGGATAGACCGACATGAACGCCATCGATCCCATCGCTCCGGCGACGACCCGGCTCAACTCCTCGGCCATCGCGTCGCTGACCGCGTCGATCGTCACGACATTGCCCGAATCGTCCATCAGCAGGCTGGGGGTCGCCCGCGCGCCGTAGATCGAGAAGGTCGTCATCTCGAGTTGGGGCACCGCGCGGCCGATCCCGTCGGCGTCGACCACGGGCACCCCGCTGATCGCCGAGAGGGCGAGCGGAAACATCGAATTGGCGCCGCCGATCTCGGCGCTGATCAGCGCGTCGATCTTGCGGCCGTAAAAGGCCTCGGTGCGGGTCAGCAGCTCGCGCAGCGCGCGTTCGCTGACGAGATGCTCGACGATCACGGTCGGCGCGCCGATGCCGGCGATCGATACGACGAAGGCGTCGTCGGCCAGCTCGTCGCATGATATGACGCGCGGATAATTGCCGCGCTTGATCTGCTCGGCGACGAACAGCTCGCCGACATAGGGGTCGCCGCCGCCGCCGGTGCCGAGCAGCACCGCGCCGCGCGCCATGTCCTGGATGTCCTGGATCTTGTCTACGGTGAACATGATGATGGTTCCGCGAAAGGGTTAGGCGAGGGAGGCGACGGGGCCGACGGCGCGGACCTTGATCTGGGTGGCGCCCGATCGCATGTGCATCATCGGCAGTTCGATCACCTCGACGATCTCGACCTGGTCGGGGTCGGCGCCGGCCCTGACCGCGGCGGCCTTCGCCTCCTCCTTCGCCATGGCGAGCGCGGTTTCGCGCCCCAGCGTCGGCACGTCGTAGAGCTTGTCGATCCGGCCGCTGACCAGCGCGATCGCCGCGCCCACGGCGTTGGCGACCTCGGCATGCTCCGGCCGCAGCACTTCGGAGGTTCCCCTCAGCGGGCGTGACACGATGATGTTGCCGCCGCCCACCAGCAGCAGTGGCAGCGGGGCGGCATTGACCTTGATCTGGTCGATCGCTTCCTCGATCTGGCCGTGGATGCTGTCCAGCGCGGCCTCGACCGTCTCGGCCGACAGGTCCGCCACCCGGGCGGGATCGCCGATCTTCGCCTGGCCGGCGCGGACCGCGATGTCGCTGGCGGTCAGCGTCTCGCCGCCGAAGATCAGGCCTTCCTGGGCCAGCCGAAAGCCCACCGACCGCGGGCCGACCTTGCAGCCGCTGTCGGTCGTCGTGACGTGACTGCCGCCGCCGACGCCGATCGACAGCACGTCGGGCATGCGGAAGTTGGTGCGCACGCCGCCGATATGGTTGGCCGCCGTCGTCTCGCGCGGGAAGCCGCGCGTGAGGAAGCCGATGTCGGTCGTCGTCCCGCCGATGTCGGCGACGATCGCGTCGGTGAGGCCGGTCAGGAACGCCGCGCCGCGGATGCTGTTGGTCGGGCCGGCGGAGCAGGTCAGGATCGGCAGGCGCGCCGCGATCTCGGGGAGCATCAGCGTGCCGTCGTTCTGGCTGATGAAGATCGGGGCGACGACCGAGAGGTCGGCCAGCGCCTGCTGGAGCGAGCGGACCACGGTGCCGCCCAGCGCCGAGAGGCTGGCGTTGATGATCGCCGCATTCTCGCGGTCCTTGAGGCCGATCCCGCCGACGTCGGCGGAAACGGTGACGTCCGCGTCGGGGATGACGCCGAGGACGATGTCGCGCGCGCGGGTCTCGAGGTCGGGCCGGATCGGCGCGAAATTGGCCGAGATGGCGACGGCGCGCAGGCCGCGCGCCTTCGCGTCGATCGCCGCCGCGCGGATCGCCGCCTCGTCGAGCGGGGCATAGTCCTTGCCGGTATAATAGGCGCCGCCGCCGACCATGTAGACCTGTCCGCCGACGATCGCGGCGATGTCGTCGGGCCAGCCGGCGAGCGGCGGTACGCCATCGGCCTTGGGCAGCGATACGCGGATGATCGCCACCGGCACCAGGTCGCGCCGCTGCACGAAGGCGTTCACGAACTGCGTCGTGCCGATCATCACCGCGTCGATCAGGCCGCGATCGGCACCGCTCTTCTCCAGCATCTCGGTCACGACGTTGACGACGCCGCCGCGCACGTCGGCGGTGGTGAAGCTCTTGGCCGTGGCGACGACCTGCTTTCCGCGCAGCAGCGCCGCGTCGGTGTTGGTTCCCCCCACGTCGATGCCCAGACGCAGGCGTTCGCTAGTCTTCGTCATTCTTCTTCCCGAACAGCTTCATGCCCGAACTAGACCAGCCGGCCGGCCGGCAGGCCAGCGGGCTTTGGAGTAAGCGTCCGCGTTTTGGGGTAGCCGTGGCTCAGCCCAGCGCGTTCCGAACGATCCGTCCGTCGCGCAGGATGCAGCGGATATTCTCGTGCTTTTCGAGCAGGGTGACGTCGTCGAGCGGATTGCCCTCGACGATCAATATGTCGGCGAAGGCGCCGGGCGCGATCGTCCCCAGCCTGCCCTCCATCCTGAGCAGCGCGGCGTTGA
Organism: Sphingomonas sp. Root720; assembly: GCF_001428605.1. Lineage (GTDB taxonomy): Bacteria > Pseudomonadota > Alphaproteobacteria > Sphingomonadales > Sphingomonadaceae > Rhizorhabdus. The sequence continues at coordinate 1,128,231 of NZ_LMID01000001.1, read as the reverse complement.
CCGAGGTGGCCGACCGCAGGATCTCGATCGGACGGCAGGTTTCGCGGCGCAGGCGGAATTCGATCGATTGCTGGGGCATCAGCTTGCCCAGCAGGTCGGTGCCGAAGCCGATCTTCGCGCCCGCCGCGCGGAGCCGTTCGTAGGAGATATTGGCCTGGTCGGCGACCTCGCGCATCTTGTCGATCATCGCCGGCGGCAGGCCGAGCGACGCGCCCGACGCGCGGATCGTCTCGATCACCGCCAGCGTCGGGACCGCGAAGGCGTCCGCCTCGGCGATCGCCTGCGCGCCGCTGTCCTCGAGCAGCGTCGCATGCTCGATCGAGCGCACCCCGTTCCCGACGCAGCGAAGCACCGCCTCGTTGGTGTGGGCGTGCGCCATCACATAGGCGCGGCGCGTATCGGCCTCGGCGACCGCGATCCGGATCTCCTCGATGCTGAGCTGGTTCATCCAGATCGGATCGGAGGGGGAGAGGACGCCGCCCGACACGAACAGCTTGATATGGGTGGCGCCGGTACGCAGCTGCTCGCGCACCATCTTCCGCATCTCGTCGGGCCCGTCGGCGACGACGGCCATCGCCCCGCAATAGGCGCAGGCGCAGGCGTCGTAATGGTCCGGCGCGCGCAGGTCGCCATGGCCGCCGGTCTGGCTGATCGCGAGGCCGGGATAGAACAGGCGCGGACCGTCGATCAGGCCGGTGCGCAGCGCGGTCGCGAGCGAGACGTCGCCGCCGGCCGCGTCGCGGATCGTCGTGAAGCCGCGCTGCAGCGCGCCTTCGAGGATGCGCCTGGCGTGCAGGCCGCGCAGTTCGGGCGCGATCCTGTCCACCAGCACGGGGTTGAGCTCGATCCCATAGGCGTGGAAATGCGCGTCGATCATCCCCGGCATGACGAAGCGGCCGCCCGCGTCGATCCGCTGCGCCTCGGAGCGAAGGGCGGCGGTGGTGTCGCTATCGCCGACCTCTCGGATCAGCCCGTCCTCGATGACGATCGCCTGCCCGTCGGCGATCGTTTCCGAGACGCCGTCGAAGATCGCGCAATTTTCCAGGACCAACAGCATCCGACATCTCCCTTGAAGCGCGACAGTCTAGCGGTCCGGCGCGCCGTTGCGCAGGCCGTGCGGCGGGTAGCGTCGATGGATTTCGGGGGAGCTGGCGATTTCGAGGCCGCCGCGCCTTAACCCGCCCTGTGCACCGACACCGGGAAGGCGCCGAGCCGGACCATGCCGCTCAGCCGGTCGATGTCGCCGACGCTGGTCAGCCGGTTGACATTATGGTCGCCGAAACCGTGTGGCAGCGACGTGACGCCGCGCCGGTGGCGCGGGTCGAGCCGGGCGGGAACGGTGACCTCGCCGCTCGCGGTCGCTACGATCACCTTGTCGCCGTCGGCGATGCCGAGCTCGGCGGCATCCTCGGGGTTGATCGACAGCGCCGCCCGCTCGGGGCGGCGCGGATTGACCGTGCCGTCGCTCATCTGGCCGTTGAGCTTGTTCTTCTGGCGGTGCGGCACCAGCAGCATCGCGTCGTCGCCGGGTTCCGCCCGCGCGAGCTGGTCGAGCAGCTCGGCATCGTCGAGCTTCCACCGCCCGCCCGGCAGGTGGCGATCGATCCAGCGATAGGTGCGGCCGGGGGAGACCAGGGCGGTCGGGCTGGCCTTCACCGTGTCGAAATCGGCGCGGGCGTTGGCCATCATCGGACGCATCACGTCGTCGTCATGCTCGATCCCGGCGGACAGGCCCGCGTCGATACCGAGCCGCGCCGCCAGTTCGCGCAGGATCCACCACAAGGGCTTCCGCTCGGCCGTCGGCTCGACGACGCGTGGGGCGTAGCGCGAATATTCGGCCGGGTTCATGAAGTCCCACAGCACAAGGTCCGCCATTTCGAGCTGCCCGAGGCTCGGCAGGACATGGGTCGCATAAGGCGTGCTCGCGGTCTCGACGACGTCGACCAGCACCAGCATGTCGAGCCTGGCGAACGCCGCGATCAGCCGGTTCGTGTCGGGCAGCGCGATCAGCGGATTGCCCGCGAAGACGAACAGGCCGCGCAGGTTGCCGGCGTCGATCTCGTCGGCGATCGCAACGCACGGATATTCGCCGAGCCGCGACGGCAGGTCGGGGCGGCTGGCCGGGCCCGGCCCGCTCGTGTTCATCGGGGTCCAGCCATGGGCGTCGAGATTGCGGGCGAAGCCGGGATTGATATAGGCCCCGCCCGGCCGGTCGAGCGATCCGGTGACCGCGTGGAGCGCCCAGGTCAGCAGGGTGGTGACATTGGCGTTGCGGCCCATCGAGATGCCGGTGCCGCAATGGATGCCGATCCGGCCGGCCTTGCGGATCGCGGCGACGAAGCCGCTCACCTGCTCGCGCGGCAGGCGCGTTCCCGCCACGGTCGCGTCGAGGGTGAAGCGCTCCACCGCCGCGGCGAGCGCGGGCAGGCCGTCGACATAGGCGTCGAGAAAGGCGCGGTCGGCACCGTCGCGCAGCAATTCGCGGACGGCATGGCCCAGCAGCATGAACTCGCTGCCCGGCCAGGCGGCGAGATGCTCGGTCGCCACCTCGGCGCTCTCGCTGCGGCGCGGGTCGACCACCCACAGGCTGCCTTGCTCGGCCCAGCGGCGCAGCTGAACCTTGGGCGCGGTCATGAAGAAGACGTGGCCGTGCGACACCACCGGATTGACCCCGATCAGCACCGTCATCCGCGCGTCGGGATCGGGCTGGGTTGCGATCATCGGATTGCCGCACACGCGTTCGGAGACGAGCGGGACGCAGGGCACGTCGACCGAAACGGTCGAATAGATCGAGGGGGTCCGCAGCGCCGCTATGAACGGCCGCCAGACGTTGACGCTGGCGCAGGGCACCGCGGGGGTCCCGGCATAGCCGCCGATCGCCGCCGGGCCCTGCGCGTCGATCAGCCTGCGGACATGGCCGGCGATGTCGTCGAGCACGGTCGGCCAGTCGGTTTCGACCAGTTCGCCGCCGCGGCGGATCATCGGCCGGTCGAGCCGTCGCGGATGGTGATGGAAGCGGCCGAGCGCCGCGCCCTTCGAGCAGATATAGCCTTGCGAGACCGGATCGTCGGGATCGCCGCGGACGGCGGTGATCCGATCGCCTTCGACCGTGGCGATGACCGCGCAGTTGCTTCCGCAGAACCGACAGAAGCTGCGCCGGTCCTCGGCCATCAGGCGCTCTCCAGCCCCTCGGCCCAGTCGGTCGAGGTCATCGTGAAGCCGAAGCAGAAACGCACCTGGTAGAGCGCCGCCTCATGGCAGCTCGGCGGCGAGCTGGTTGCCGACCCGTCCTCGATCATCACCGTGTCATAGCCGTGGAAGCTGCCGTCGATCAGCGTCGCGAACACGCACTCGTCCGAATTGACGCCCATCATCACCAGCGTTTTCACGTCGAGATTGCGCAGAATCGAGTCGAGCGGCGAATCCCAGAAGCCGCTGATGCGATGCTTGTCGACATGGATGTCGTCTGGCCGCGCGTCGAGTTCGGCCACGACCTCGGCGCCCCAGCTGCCTTGCTGGAGGATGTGGTGCGGCTCGCTCCGGCCCTTGCCGTGGATCAGGTCGCCGAGGCCGGCCCCGCCGCCGACCCGCGCAAAGGGATAGCGCGTGATCGGGGCGAGGTTGGCGCGGTCGGGACGCGTGCCGAAGCCGACCCAGACGATCGGGATGCCCTTCGCCCGCGCGCTGTCGGTGACGCGGCGGATATTGGGATAGATGGCGTGGATCGGCGCCACGTCTACGCCGAGCGTGTCGAACCAGCCGCCATGGCCGCAAAAGTCGTTCTGCATGTCGACGACGACGATCGCGGTGCGGTCGAGGTCGATCGCGATGTCTTGCGGCTGGGCCCGGAAGGTCGCCGTCCTCTGCGGACCGGCGGGGCGGGTCATGTCGACGAGGTTGCCCGTCACCTCGTAGCCGGTCCGCCGAAGCCCCGTCTTGCCGTCGTCGTTCATCGCCGTTCTCCTGATCGGTCGGAGGCTAGGATATGCCGGGAGGAGGGCAAGCGGGATGGCGGATAGCCGCCATGCGATATGGGTAGCGGCGGGTGCGGACGTCAGGCCGCCGCCGGGACCGGGGCGGGGCGGCGGGCGAGCACGGCCAGCGCGAAGGCGGCGCCGGCGATCAGGAGGAAGCCGCTCGCGAAGAGGCCGACCGCGCCGAGCCCCAGCCGGCCGTTGATGAGCACCGCGGCGCTCGGCCCGATCGCGATCCCCGCGAGCATCATCGCGGGGCCGAAGGCGGTGTAGCGGCCATGGCGGTCGAGCGCCCCGAGCTGGGCGAAGAAATAGGGGACCGAGAAGATGGTGAAGGTTACCAGCAGGATCACCGTCGCCATGAACGCGCCGACGCCGGGCGCGAAGGTGACGCAGGGCGCGGCGACGGCGAGCACGGCGATCGTCAGCCCGACCGCCGCGACCGGGCTGATCCGCTCCCCGATCACCCGGGCGAGCAGCGCCCCCGCGAAGCCGAACGGCATGCCGAAGCCGACCATCTGGCCCGCGCGCTCGGCGCTGAGCCCGGCCGCCTGGCCGATGATCGGCATGAAGGAATTGAGCGTCGCCTGCCCGATGAAGAACAGCCCGAAGGCGATCAGCGTGACGATGGCGCGGCCGCGATGGGCGGGGCCCTCGATCTCGCCCACCACCGCCGGCATCGCCCTGTCCAGCGGCAGCCGGTGGAGCAGGCCGAGCCCCAGCAGGCCGGTCGCCGCCGTCAGCGGAAACATCGCCGACAGGTCGAAGCGGGCGATCATGGCGGTGCAGCCGAGGAACAGCGCGGTCGCGAAGCAGATCTCGACCAGCTGGAAGATCGCATAGCCCTTCTGGACATGCTCGTGGCTGCCCATCAGCCGGTTGGTGACGTTGAGCAGCGTGCCGAGCGCGCCGCCGGTGATCAGGCAGGCCGCCAGGAACAGGGCGGGCGACCGCACCGCCGCCATCAGATAGGCGAGGGAGACCACCGCGAGGGCGGCGCGGGCGAGCGGCAGCAGCGCCACCGTGCGGAACAGGATCGGGGTCGCCAGGTTGAACAGCGCCGCCGCGCCGAGCAGCGCCATCACCGCCGCGCCCGCATACCAGGACGGCATGCCGAGATGCCCGGCGATCTCGCCGAGCCAGAGCGGCATGACCGTCGAACCCGAGAAACCCACCGCGTTGACGCAGGACAGGCGGACGATGGTGGCGGTCTTCATCGGCGCGTGTCCGCCCGGATCATTCGGCGACGCTCACGATGATCTTGCCCGTCTGCTGGCCCGATCGCATACGGTCATAGGCTTTCCTGACGTCGTCGAGCGGGAAGATCCGGTCGATCACGGGTTTCGGCAGCTTGCTGCTCGCCACCGCATCGAGCACGAAATTGCGCCCGCGCGCCAGCCGGTCGGGATGCTTCAGCTCGTTGATCAGCGAATAGCCGTAGATGCCCGCGCGGCGATAGACGAGGTTGAGCACCGAGACGCTGAGCATGTTGTCGTCGCTGCCGAGCGCGCCGTGGATGAACATGATCCCCTGGTCGGCGAGCGTTTCGGTCAGCATCGACACATAGGGGCCGCACAGCGTGTCGCAGATCAGCCGCACGCCCTCGCCATCGGTCGCCTTCATCACCTCGGCGGCGAAATCGTCGCGCTCGGTCGACAGCACGACGTCGGCGCCGTGCCGCTTCAGCATCGCCACCTTGCTCTCCGACCGGGTCGTCGCGATCACCCTGGCCCCGAGCAGTTTCGCCATGCCGATCGAGCCGATGCCGGTCCCGCCGCTCGCCGCCGTGATCATCACCCAGCTTCCCGGTTCGAACGGGAACAGCTCGGCGAAGGGGAAATAGGGGGTCAGATACTGCATCCACAGGCTCGCGGCGTCGGCGGCCGACCAGCCCTCCGGCCAGTCGGTCAGGAAATCCTCCTGCGCCACCGCATATTCGCCGCCGGTCCAATAAGGTCCGATCGCGTTGGGCAGGCTGGTGACGCGATCGCCGATGCGGAAGCGCGTCACGCCGGCTCCCACCGCGTCGACCGTCCCGCAACCCTCATAGCCGACCCGGATCGGCAGCTGGGCCTCGACATAATGGCGACCCTTGGTCAGCAGCAGGTCGGCCTGGTTCAGCGCGAAGGCGGCCACCCTGAAGCGAACCTCGCCGGGCCCCGGTTCCGGAATCGGTGCGGTGCCGACCGTGAAGTCGGCCTCCTCGCCGACCTGATCAAAAATCGCGACCTTCTGGCTGCCCATGCTGCGCTCCGTGGTGGACCTCGTTCGCGACGCTAGGAAGCGCGGCGGGACCGCTCAACCCGTTCGGAGAGTAGCGGCCGGGGAATGCGGGTGGTTGCTATTCCCAAAGCGTCGCTCCGCCGCTCATCATCGCCACGTTGTTCGGGACGGGAGGGAAGGTGGCATGGCGGTGATCCTGCAGTTCGACCGGTTCGGCGGTCCCGAGGTGCTGCGGTTCCGCGACGTTGCGGTGCCACCGCCGGGACCGGGCGAGGTCCGCTACCGGGTCGAGGCCTTCGCGCTCAACCGCGGCGATCTCTTCTGGATGGAGGATCGCTATTACAGCTCGCCCGCGCTGCCGGCACGGATCGGCCAGGAGGCGTTCGGCGTGGTCGAGGCGGTGGGCGATGACGTCGCCGGCTTCGCCATCGGCGATCGGGTCTGTTCGCTGGTGCAGGATGACGGCCGCTATTGCGTCAACGGGACGTTCGCGATCACCCCCGCCCGCTATCTCGCCCACTGGACGGGAGAGGACGATCCGGCCGCGGGCTGTGCGATCTGGTCGCAGGCGCTGACGGCCTATTATCCCATGGTCGAGCTGAGCCGGGTGGGCGAGGGGAGCATCGTGCTCGTCACCGCCGGATCGAGCACCTCGGGCAATGGCGCGATCCAGATGGCGAAGCTGTGCGGTGCCCGCGTGATCGCCACCAGCCGGACGCTCGACAAGCGGGATTTCCTGCTCGGCCTGGGCGCCGACGCCGTCGTCGCCACCGACGGGCTGGACCTCGCCGCGCAGGTCGGCGCGATCACCGGCGGGCGCGGCGTCGATCTCGTCTACGACACGGTCGCCGGGCCGATGATGCCGCGCTATTTCGACTGCCTCGCCCCCGGGGCCCGCATCTACATCGTCGGGGCGCTGAGCGACGATCTCGCGCTGTCGGGGCCGATCCTGCCGCTGATCCGGGCCGGCGCGAGCATCACCGGCTTCTCGGTGTTCAACCACAACCGGCTCGACGCGCCGTTCGACCGCGCCAAGCGCTTCGTCGGGCAGGCGATCGCCGATGGCCGGCTCCGGCCGGTGATCGACCGCATCTTCCCGTTCGAGGAGGCGATCGAGGCCTATCGCTACCTCTCCTCGGGCGCACAGCGCGGCAAGGTCGTCGTCCAGCTTTGAGCCCCTTTCCGTTCCACCCACCGTCAATCACCAAGAGGAGTATCGTCATGGAAGATATCGAACCGGGATGCGAGGGCGTCGCCCTCCAGCTCAAGCGCTGGACCGACGCGCTGATGGTGCAGGATTTCGACGTATTGGAAGACGTGCTGCACGAGGATTTCCAGTTCACCGTCGATCCGCAATTCGCCGGCGGCCGCATGAACAAGACCCGCTTCATCGAACTCGATCGCAAGATCAAGAGCTGCGAGATCAAGTTCCTGGGCATCACCGCGCGCAAGATGGGCGATCTCATCACCTCGCTCGCCTTCGCGCAAGTCACCGAGGAGTTCGAGGGCGATCTCGGCCCCGACATGCCCAAGGCCGAGGACATGGCGGCGATGATGCAGGGTGCGAAGCTGGCCTATGGATCGGGCTGGCGGATGGGCCCGAAGGGCGAATGGCAGTGCGTCAGCCACCACATCTTCGGTTTCATCAACTGAGTTGACTGGCGGTCGCTAGGGGGCCGGTGAGAAACTGGCCTGCACCTTGGCGACCGCCGCCCGGCGGCTCGACACTTCGAGCTTCGAGAAGACCTTCTTGAGGTGGAACTTCACCGTGTGATCGGTGATCCCCATCCGCCGCGCGATGACCTTGTTGGAAAGCCCCTCGGCCAGGTGGCGGACGATCTCCCGCTCGCGCGCGTTGAGCTGGTTGCTGTCGGTCCGCGCCATCGCGCTCGCAATCGCCCGGCGTACGTCGTCGAGATGGCGCCGGGCATAGGCGTCGATCTCGGCGTCGGCGAGCAGCGCCCTGACCAGCGGCATCAGGTCCTCGCCCTCTTCGGCGAACGGCGCCACGAAGCCCTCGGGATAGGCCAGCAGGATTGCGCGCAGCAGGTCCGCCGATGCCTGGTCCGCCGATGCCTGGTCCGGTTCCGGCCGGGCGGCGAGGATCAGCGCCGAGAAGACCAGCCCCTTGATCTCCGAATGCAGCCTGCCGCCGTTGAGTCCCGCCTTGGCCATCCAGCGGGCCGAGTCGAGCGCCTCATCGGGACGGCCGTCGGCCAGGCACAGCCGGATATGAGCGCGGACCGCCCCATCGCGTTCGCGCCAGCTGCGCTGCTCGGCCAGGTCGTCCTCGCCCCTGGCGATGCGGTCGAGCCCGATCTCGCCCGCCATGCGCAGCGCCTCGGCGACGTGGCCGCCCCTGGCCAGATATTCGACCTGCAGGAAGCTGACGAAATCGGGCAGTGGTTCCAGCCCGATCCGCTGCGCGCGGCTTTGCGCCTCCGCCAGGAAGGCGTCGGCCGCGCCGGCGCCCTCGCGCACGAACAGCCGGGTCGCGATGATCGGATAGGCGATCGCATATTGGTCGATCCACGATTCGACCTTGCTATGCTCGGCCAGGCTGTTCTTGAGCGCCTCGACCGCGCTGTCGCTGAACTCCTGCTCGTAGCGGATCGCCGCCAGCAGCAGCTTGAGCAAGGTCGGCGTGCTGACGTCGTCGGGCACCTCGAGGCCCGGCTGCTTCTGGTAATTGGCGATCGCCTCCACCGCCTTGCGCAGCCGGCCGCGCGCGATCAGCACCAGCATCTCGTGCCCGACGATCTGGGTATGGCCGTAACGCGACAGCTCGATGGCATCGTAGATGCCCCGCGCGCGCAGGATCGCCGCGTCGGCCGCGTCGAAATTGCCGCGCAGCTGCTGGGCCAGCATCTGCACGACCTCGCACGACCCCCAGACCGTAGGATCGTCGGCCGCCGCGGCGAGCGCGATGTCGCACATCTCGTCGATCCGGGGCGACCAGCGCGAAACCTGCAGCGTGATGATCAGGTCGACCAGATTGCCTTCGGAGGTCAGCCAGTCGGGATGGCCGTCCGGATCGATCCGGAAATCGCCCGTCGCCGCGCGGATGCGGTCGAGCATCGTCCGGCTTTCCGCGAAGAAGCCCGCCTTGAAGTGGGCGAGCACCGCCATGATCTGGATGCGCGGATGGCCCGCGATCACCTCCTCGGGCAATTCGCGCAGGATCATCCGGAGCGCGGTGGCGCTGTCGGCCACCAGGATGTGCATCGGTCGCAGCGACTGGACGATGTGCCGGACCGTCGCCGCGTCCTTCGCCTCCAGCGCCGCGCGGATCGCCTCGGGGTGGCGCTGGTGCTCGAGGAACCACAGCGCCGCGTTGACCGAGAGCCGCGAACGCCGCGGGCTGTCCGCGCTCAGCGTCTGGCGGAGATGGTCGAGCAGCAGCGGATGGAGGCGATAGGCGGTGCTCGCGCCGTCGCGGCCCATCCACATCAGCGAGGACATGGCGCGGTGGATGTCGCCGAGCAGCCGCGCGCTGTCCTGCCGACCCCGCATCGCGTCGACCAGTTCGGGCTGGACCTCCTCGCGGTCGGCGATGTCGACGAGCAGCTCGAACTGCTCGGGCGGCAGGCTGGAGAAGAGCTGCTCGGCCAGGTAGTTGTGAACCTCGGCGACATGGCCGCCGAAGGTGGCGCGCGCGTCGTGCGCCTGGTGGCGGTCGCGCCACAGCCGATAGAGTTCGGCGGTCACCGGCCAGCCCTGCGTCTGCGCGGCGATCTCGCGCACCTCGGGGGTGTCGACGTCGAGATCGAGCATCCAGGCGAGCTCCTCGTGGCGGAGCTTGAGCTGGAAGGAGTCGATCAGCCGCAGCTGTCCTTCGATCTGGATCGTCGACAGCGGGATTGCCGGGAAGGTGCGCGACGCGATCAGCAGGTGGACCGTGGCCGGTGCGGTGTCGAGAAAGGTCGCCATCAGCGCGGTCACGGCGGGCTCGTTGATCCGCTCGAAATCGTCGATGATGAGCATGATGTGCTGGCCGGCCAGCTCGAGTCCCAGCAATATGTCGTCGAGCGAGAGATCGTCGCGGATCCTGCCGTCCTCGATCGGCGGGGGCCCCGCGATCTCGACCCCGGCTTGGACGAGCGCGGCGGCGATCATGGCGAGGAACATGGCGGGGTCGCGGTCGCGTTCCGCCGCCGAATAATAGGTGACCGGGATCTGCTTGTCTTCGAGCCGCTCGCACCACTGGCTGAGCAGCGTCGTCTTGCCGTATCCGGCCGGCGCGACGATCAGGGTCACGCGGGTGTTCAGGGTCTCGTCGAGGCTGTCGAGCAGTTCACGCCGCTCGCACAGGCGGCCGCGGCGGCGGGGGAGACCCAGGCGCCCGACATCGGCGCCCGTCGCGCGGTGCATCCTGGGATGGCCGTCCTTGGCCGAAGTGGCCCTGCGTATCTGCTTCGCCATGTCGCCGGGAAACAGCATAGGCTCCATGGCATTCCGAAGCAATGTCGGCGGCGCGCGGTCGGCGGCGGCGGTCGGATCTTCGGTCTCGCTCATCGGCGGCTGGCCACGTCGCGGCGCCGGCCGTTCGGCCGGCGCGCGCGGGTCGTGGGATCAGAAGCGGACGGTGGCTTCGACGCCGTAGCGCGAGGCCTGCGAGAGATAGGCGAAGTTGAAGCCGCCCGGCGCGCCGACGAACAGGTTGTCGAAGAACAGGCTGTCGTAGCGCTTGCCGAAGACATTGTCGCCGAACGCCCGGAGCTCCCACTTCTCGGTGCGGATGCCCGCGCTCATGTTGACGAGGGTGAAGGGCGACCGCTTGGCGTTGTTGTCCGGTTCCCAGTACAGGCTGCCCTTGCGCTCGACATCGACACGCGCGATGCCGTCGAGCGTGTCGGTCAGCGGCTGGGTGAACTGCGCGGCCGCGTTGAGGGTGTATTTGGAGGTCAGCGGCACCTTGTTGCCGACATAGGCCGCCGGGTTGAACGACGAACCGGTCAGCGACGCGCCGAACGCCTTGATCTTGCCGTCGGTGTAGGCGTAGCCGAACTCGAGCTGCAACCCCTTCACCGGTCGCGCCTGGAGGTTGAACTCCACGCCCTGGATGCGGGTCTTGTCGACGGTGAAATTGTCCTGGCTGACGCCCCCGGCACCGACCGACACCAGGCTGAGCTGCTGGTTCTTGTAATCGGTGTAGAAGGCGGCGGCGGTCACGTTCACGCGCCGGTCGAGCAGCGCGAGCTTGGTGCCGACCTCATAGGCGGTGGTCTTTTCGGGCTCGAACGCCTGCAGCACATTGGCGTTGGCGCCGCTGTTGAAGCCGCCCGCGCGGAAGCCGCGCGCGACGGTCGCATAGACGTTGGCGTCGGGGGTGAAGGAATAGCGCGCCGAGAATTTCGGCTGGAACTGCTTGAAGGTCCGCTTCTGGCGCAGCGGGGTCAGCGGCCCGGCGGGGTCGAAGCCCGTGGTCAGGTTCTTGCGCGGGTCATAGTCGTACCGGCCGCCGAGGGTGAACTGCAACCGGTCGCTGACGTCCCATTCGGCCTGGCCGAACAGCGCGTAGGAATCGAGATCCTGTTGCTGCAGGGTCTGGGTGAAGGGGGCGTAGACCGCCGCCGCCGGATCGGGATTGCCGGTCGTCAGCAGCGTGACGTTGATGAAGGTCGGGTCGATGTCATAGTGGCGATTGACCTTCAGCATATAGCCGCCGAACACCCAGTGGAACGGACCGTCGCCGTTCGACGAGACGCGCAGTTCCTCCGAGAAGGCCGAGATCAGGTTGTTGAGGTTGCCGTAGACGAAGGGGATGTACGAGACGTCGAGGTCCTGGACCTCGCGCTCGTTCACCTTCTGATAGGCGGTCACCGAGGTCACCGTAGCGGCGCCGAGATCCCAGTCGAGCTTGGCGGAGACGTCCCAGTAGTTCTGCTTGGTGCGTGGCAGGTCGGAGCTCGACTGGTTGGGCCGGCCGAGGACGATCGACTGGTTGAGCTGGTCGGTCGTCACCCCGGGGATGCCCGATCCGCTGCTGAGCGTCTTGATGACGAGCGGCTGCGCTCCGTAGAAGCTGTGGCCGACATCGGCGCCGATCACCGCCGTGAAATTGTCGCTCAGCTTGAAGGTGAGGTCGCCGCGCAGCGCCTCGCGCCGCTCGACCCCAGTCTTCTTGTCGGGGAAATAGGCATAGGCCATGTCGCCGCCGTCATGGCTGAGATAGCCCGACACGCGGAACAGGATCTTGTCCTCGACGATCGGGCCGCTGACCACCGCGGTCAGTTCGCGATGCTCGCGGGTGCCAAGGCTGCCGGTCAGGCGCGCCGTGAACTCGTTGCTCGCCTGCTGGGTGGTGACGAGCACCGCGCCGCCGATCGCATTCTGGCCGTAGAGCGATCCCTGGGGACCCTTCAGCACCTCGATCTGCTGCACGTCGAACAGCGCCTTGCCGAAGCTGTTGGCATAGGGAAGCGTCACGCCGTCGACGACCATGGTGACGGGGGCGTCGCCCTGGTTGGTCTGGGTGATGCCGCGAATGCTCATCCGGAACACGCCGGCCGATTCGCCGTCATGGATCTCGAAGCCCGGGGTCATCGCGACGAAGTCGTCGAGCCGGCGGATGCGCGCATCTTCCAGCGTCTTGGCGGTGAACACCGTGACCGAGTCCGGCACCTTCTGGAGCGACTCGACCTGGCGCCGCGCGGTCACGAGGATCTCGCCCTGATCGACCGCCACGCCGGCGTCCGCCGGCCGCGTCGGCGCCTGCTGCGCGCAGGCCGCGCCGGCCTGGCCGATCGCGATCAGCGAGGCGCCGATCGCCGCCAGCCTGAGGGAAAGGGACCTGTGCGACTGTCTTCCGTGGATCATGATCTTCCCTTTTTCGATGGATTATCTTTTCCAGGGCATCATGCTGTGTGTCCGTGGATCGGCGAACGCATCTATTGGGTAGAGGGGGACCTTTTCGAGTAGTTGGGCACGGCGCAGGCCCCCGGGAGCCCGTCGCCGCCACCTGCAGGCGCATCGCCGGGGCCGCCAGGCAAGGTGCGTGACCTGCGCAGAATGCTGGCTGCCGCGATCGTTCAGCCGGCGATGAAGCGTCCCGAGGCTGGAAAAAGATCCTTCAGCAGGGGCTGGTCGCGATCCGCCGCCGACAGGATCGGGTCCCTGTCCGGCCACGCCACATTCAGCGTCGGGTCGTCCCAGCGCACGCCGGAACGGCCGTTCGGATCGAACTCCTCCGAGACGTCGTTCAGATAATCGGTTTCCCTGTGGCAATAGAAGGCGTTGGCGAGGCCCTGGCTGACGAAGATCCGGTCGCGGCTGCCCGGCTCGTCGCCCAGCAGGAAGCTTTCGCTCTTGCCGAACGTCGGGCTGTCGGGCCGGACGTCGGCGACGACGCATGTCGCCAGTCCGCGAACCACATAGATCAGCTTGTCCCAGGGTTCGGTGTGGAAGCCGCGCAGGACCCGCGCGGCGGACCGCGAATGATTGCCTTGCCGCATGCGCAGCTCGCGTCCGACCGCGGCGGAAATCTCGTTATGCTGGTAGGTCTGCCGGAAAAAGCCCCTGTCGTCGGTGACGAGGTCCCAGGAAACGATGAACAGACCCGTTATGGGCGTGCTTCGTACCGGCAAATGCTTCCTCCATCGAACCTGCGGCGGAAGGGAAGGCGGCGAACATGTCCGCCGGCCGGCCCTCATGGTGACATCGCGACTTTGGGAAAATAAGGGCAAGCATTCAAGCCATATTCAGGAAGCCGGCGCGGCTTGGGATTGGCAAGCGTTCGCCCGCGTGCCACATCGCACCCGTTCCTCAGCCTGGGCGCCGCATGACCGACCCCGTTGCCACCGTCATCATTCCCACGTTCAACCACCGCCTGACGCTGGAGCTCGCGGTTCGGTCGGCATTGGCGCAAAGCGTTCCCGTCGAGGTCCACATCGTCGGCGACGGCGTTCCGGATGCGAACAAGCCGGCTATCCACGATCTGGTCGCCGGCGATCCCCGGGTGACCTTCTTCGACCATCCGAAGCATGAGAGCCGTGGGGAGCCTTACCGGCACGAGGCGATCGAGGCGGCCCGGGGCGGAATCATCTGCTATCTGTGCGATCGCGACATCTGGCTTCCCGATCATGTCTCCACGATGGACGTGATGCTCCGCGACGCCGACTTCTGCCATTCGCTGCCGCTGCACATATTCCCCGGCGAGGATCTGCGCTTCTACGCGACCGATCTGCGCATACCGATCCACCGGCAAAACATGGTGAACCTGTGGAACCGGGTTCCGTTGTCCTGCGCGGCGCATCGCCGCGATTTCTACCAGGGGCTCGAGGAGGGCTGGTCCACGACGCCGGAGGGCCAGCTGACCGATTGGCATTTCTTCAAGAAATTCCTGCGGCGGCGGGATTGCCGAGCCGCCAGTGGCGTGGCGCCGACCGCGTTGACCTTCCCGACGGGCCCCCGACCCGGCTGGACCGACGATCAGCGTTTCGCCGAGCTGGAGGGCTGGCGGGACAAGGTGGCTAACGAGGCGTCCCGGCAGGCATTGACGATCGACATCCTCAAGAAGGCCCTGAAGCAAAGGGACAAGGTCCTCGGCGACGCCTATCTCCGGCTCTTTGAAATGAGCCGCGAGGCCGCGAAGACGGCCGCCCCCGCACCGCCGACGCCCGCCTCGTGAACCCCGACCTGCTCGATCTCGCGCCGCTGAAGGCGCGGGTCCTCGAACTGGGATGCGGCGAAGGAAGCTTCGCCGCCGCCTATCGGCTGCGCAATCCGACCTGCCATTATGTCGGCCTCGAAGCCGATGCCGCCGCCGCCGAAGCCGCCGCGGGCCGGATGGACCGGGTGCTCGTCGGCGCGCTGGCGACGGTGGACATCGCCGCGCTTGCCGCCGAAGCGCCGTTCGACCTGATCCTCGCCGCGGATATCCGCGATCATCTGCCGGACGGGGATGCCGGCCTCTCCCGGCTTCGTGAGCTGCTCGCCCCTGACGGGCATCTCGTCCTGTGCCTGCCCAACGACGGCCATCGCAGCCGTCTCGACCGGCTGACCCGCGATCGGTCGCCGCTGTCTACGTCGCTGTTCCTCGGGCTGGAGAGGCTGTCGGCGGCCCTCGCCAGGACCGGCTTCCGGCTGGTCAGACAACGCCCGCGCAAGACGCCGGCGGACGCGGCCGCGCCGCGGGCCTGGTTGCCGCTGATGGCCAAGGTCGCGGGCAAGGCCGGCCTCGACCGGGCCGCGCTGCTCGACCGCAGCGAGATCGTCCACCACATCCTGATAGCGCGGCGGTCCGACGGGCCGGCGGCGTCGCCTGTGCAGATGCTCGTCGCCGCGATGGCGCCGCGCTTCATGGACGTCCGCGCCCGGCTGCCCGCGCGCTATCTGCAGACCACGCCCGAGGTCGCCCTGCGCTATCAGGAAAAGTCGGTGGCGCTGATGCCGGTCGCCGATGGCGTCGCGCGCATCCTGCTCCTCCAGCGCCCCGCGGTTCCCGACCGGCAGGCCTGGCTCCGCGTGGCCGGCGAGGCGATGCGCGAGGGGTGGCTGGTCGTGACCGAATATGACGACCATCCCGAACTGGTCGGCAAGGTCCTCGGCTGGGCTCCCGAACGGGCGCGCTGGCTGCATGTCGCCTGCGCGCATGCGGTGCAGACCACGACCGAGCGGTTGGCCGCGGTCTTCCGTGATCATAATCCCGCTGTGATGGCCTTTCCGAACGCGGCCTTCGTGCTGCCGCCGTTGCGTGTGCGGCCGCCGGGGCCGCGCCGGATCTTCTACGGCGCTCTCAATCGTGGCGGCTTCGGCGCCGCCGTGGCGCGTGCGCTGGCGCCCGCCGTCGCCGCGCATCCGGACGTGATGTTCGAGGTCGTCCACGACCGGTCCTTCTTCGACGCTCTGCCGACCGGGCGGAAGCGCTTCTGGGAAGCCCAGGACTATGAGAAATATCTGGCCGTCATGGAGGCCTGCGACATCGCGCTGCTGCCGCTGGCGGGCGACGATTTCGAGCTGTTCAAGAGTGACGTCAAATATGTCGAATGCGCCTCGCGCGGGGCGGCGGTGATCGCCTCGCCGGCGATCTATAGCGAGAGCGTCGTCGATGGCCGGACCGGTCTGATCGCGCCCGATCTCGCCGACTGGGCGCCCGCCCTCGTCAGGTTGCTCGACGACGAGGCGCTGCGCGAGGCGCTGACGCGCCATGCGTGGGAGGACGTGCGCGACAATCGCATGTTCGCCGCGCAGGTCGGCCCGCGCGTCGACTGGTATCGCAGGCTTTGGAACGATCGCGCGCGGCTGCACGCCGATCTGCTGGCGCGCTGTCCGTGGCTGGCGGCGGCCTGACCGGCCGCGCGGTCGCCTAGCCGTCGCGCCCCGACGTTCCCGCGGTCCAGTCGCGGGTCTGGCTGAAGTCCCGGCCGTCGCGGCCCGACAGGTGGATCGTCGTCTGCTCGCGCAGGATCGCGTCGGCGGCGGGCACGTCGCGCGCCCAGTCGATCAGCTCGCGGCGGCGCTGGATCGCCCACAACCCGTCCCGGCGGAGATAGTCGTCGACATAGCGCCCCGCCATCAACAGGTCGCGGTCCTCGCCACCCTCGCCGACCAGGCGGTGCCAGGCGAAGAAATAGACCTCGCCGCTCGCGGTGCCGGCCGCCGCATCGACCTCCAGGTCGATCTGGCCGATGATGTGCTGGCTGCCCTTCATCGATGCGAGGAAGCTCTGCGCGAAGTCGGTATAGGTTTCGGGCCCGCCGCGCAGCAGGCCGCAGTCGACATCGGCGTCGGCGTGGAACGAGGAGAGCTGCAGGTCGCGGTCGAGCCGGTCCTGCCCGCGCATATAGGCGTGGATCGCCCGGGTGATCTCGCGCCGCGCGACCAGGTCGGCGACCTCTTTCTCGATGTCCATCGTCCGCCTCTCCCTCTCGCGGTTGTTCGCCGGTCATGGCGCGTCGCCGCCATCCTGTGCGCTTGTGCGGCTCGCCTCCCACTATCCAAAATGTCAGGCCGGGCCGCTCGGCCCCCCGGAAAACGGGGTACCTGCATCTTTTGACAGGGTGACCCCGGCGGCGGTTTTGCGCATGCCTCCGCCCGCCGCGCGCCTTTACCGGAGCGCCAACGAGATAACCCAAGGCCGACGGCCGCTTCTGGTGAGGATGACATGCAGACCAACAGCTTCAAACGCGACCTGCTCCGTGGCGCCGCGATCGTCGTCGGCTTCGCGCTGTCGACGCCCGCGCTGGCGCAGGATGCGGCCCCAGCCGCCGCTCCGGCGCAGGGCGAAGCCGGCGAGCCGGCCGGCGGCCTCCAGGACATCGTCGTGACCGCCCGCAAGCGCTCTGAAAGCGTGCAGGACGTGCCCGTCGCCGTGACCGCGCTGTCGGCGGAGATGGTCCAGCGCCAGGACCTGACCTCGATCGAGAAGATCGCGGCGCGCACCCCCAACCTCAATGTCGGCCGCGCATCCAACGGCTCGGGCGCGCAGCTCACCCTGCGCGGCATCGGCTCGTCGTCGACCTCGATCGGCATCGAGCAGTCGGTCGCGGTGGTCGTCGACGGCGTCTATTACGGCCAGGGCCGCATCATCAACGAGGGCTTCTTCGATCTCGGCCGGGTCGAGATATTGAAGGGACCGCAGGCGCTGTTCTTCGGCAAGAACGCCACCGCCGGCGTGATCTCGCTCACCACCGCCGATCCGACCGCCACGCCGGAGTTCAAGGCGCGCGCGGGCTATGAGTTCAACGCCCGCCAGGTCCAGCTCGAAGCGATCGGCTCGGGTCCGCTGAGCGACACGCTCGGCATCCGCGTCGCGCTGCGCGGGTCGAAGATGTACGAGGGCTATTACAAGAACGTTTCGCAGCCGATCGCCTACCCCACGCTCGACGTCGCGACCGGCGCCGCCGGTACGTCGTTGTCCAACCCGGCACCGAAGGACCAGCCGGGCGAGAAGGAACTGCTCGGCCGCGTCACCCTGAAATGGGAGCCGACCGACCGGCTTACCGCGACCCTCAAGGGATCGGGCACCTATAACGAGACCAACAACAACAGCTGGAACTACGTCGCCTTCAACTGTCCCAGCGGGGCGAGCCAGCTCAACGGCTATGTCTGCCAGCGCGACTTCGTCGGCCACCAGAACAAGCTGCCGGCCGAGTTCGCCGCCCAGATCCCCTATGCCAAGGACGACGGCAGCCTCTACAATCGCTACAAGAGCTGGGCGGTCACCGGCACCGTCAACTATGAGCTCGAGAACGTGACCCTCACCTCGGTCACCAACTATAACTGGAACAACAACCGCTGGGCCTGCGCCTGCGATTTCCAGTCGAGCACGGCGGCGAACTGGGCGACCGAGAACTCGACCTATCACGCCTTCTCGTCGGAGTTCCGCGCGCTGACCAGCTTCGACGCGCCGGTCAACCTGATGGTGGGCGCGCTCTACCAGAAGACCAAGCGGACCTTCGACCAGTATATCGTGCTGTCGGGCCTCACAAACAGCGCGGCGGCGCCCGAGGACGAATATCTCGCGACGCGCAAGACCAGCTTCACCGACGGCGAGACGCTCGCCGCCTTCGGCCAGGTGACCTGGAAGGTCGTGCCGGCGCTCGAGATCGCGGGCGGCGTGCGCTACACCCACGAGACCAAGGACAGCTTCTTCACCCAGCCCTACAACAATCCCGGCGTCCTCGCGATCTTCCGTCCGCAGGACGACCCCGACGGGCTGGGCGAGATCAACGCCAACCAGACCTTCAACAACTGGTCGCCCGAAGCGACGATCACCTGGAAGCCGTCGCGCGCGCTGCTCGTCTATGGCGCGTTCAAGACCGCCTACAAGTCGGGCGGCTTCTCGAATGGCGGCATCAATTCGAAGCTGTCGAACGTGCCCTTCGCCGACCTGACCTTCGATCCGGAAAAGGCGCGGGGTTTCGAAGCCGGCATCAAGTCGACCCTGCTCGACAACCAGCTCCGGCTGAACCTGGGCGTCTACACCTATGGCTACAGCGATCTGCAGGTCGACTTCTTCAACTCGCCGATCTTCGCCTTCCAGACGCTGACTGCCGACGCCCGCACCAAGGGCGTGGAGCTCGAGTTCGAATATGCCCCGCGCGACGTCGCCGGCCTGAACCTCCATGGCTCGGTCAACTACAACCGGGCGCGCTATACCGACTTCCCCGATGCGCCCTGCTATGCGGGCCAGAGCCAGGCCGAGGGCTGCAACGTTCCGGTCGGCGGCGCCTTCCGCCAGAACCTGAAGGGCCAGCCGCTGTCGGTCGCGCCCGAATGGACCGGCACGGTCGGCTTCGCCTATGACGTGCCGATGGGATCGAGCCTGCTGGTCGGGTTCAACGCCGATGCGCGCTACAGCGATTCCTACCTCGCCTCGGGCTTCGGCAGTCGCGACTCGCGGCAGAGCAGCTATGTGACGCTCGATGCCGGCATCCGCGTCGGATCGGACGACGAACGCTGGCAGGTTGCGCTGATCGGCAAGAACCTCACGAACCGCTTCTACGTCACCGGCGCGGTCGACGGTCCCTCGACCGGCGGCGCCTCGGGCGGGGCCGTGGCGGCTCATGCCGATCAGCTCGGCTTCGGGACGCTGCCCCGCACGGTGATGCTGCAGGTCCAGACGAAGTTCTGACCAGGCGTCTTCGAAGACGAACAGGGGGAGGGGGGCGATGTGCTCCTCTCCCCCTTTCGCTGTCCGGCGCCGCCGAAAGCCATGGACCTCGGCGCCCCTCAACCGCTAGGATCGGAGGATGAGGGAAGCGACCACCGAAGCGGGAATCGGCCGCCGCTATACGCAGGCCCGCGGCCGCGCGCGGCGCGAGGCGCTGATTCAGGCCGCCCGCGAACTGCTGCAGGAACGCGAGATCGACGACATCACCCTGCCGATGGTGTCGGAGGCGGCGAACATCCCGT
This sequence comes from Sphingomonas sp. Root720, assembly GCF_001428605.1. GTDB lineage: Bacteria > Pseudomonadota > Alphaproteobacteria > Sphingomonadales > Sphingomonadaceae > Rhizorhabdus. The sequence goes on along the minus strand of NZ_LMID01000001.1, from coordinate 1,108,177 downwards.
CCAGCTCGACCTATCATTTCTTCCCCGACCTGCGCGAGCTCTACAAGGAACTGGCGCGGACGCTCTCGGACGAGATGGCGAGCGTCGAGCCCGCGATTGCGGCCGATGCGCCCTGGCAGGCGATCATAGGCATCTTCCTCACCGCCTCGGCCGACTATTTCAACGCCGACGCGGCGGCGCGGCAGCTCATCCTGGGGCCGCGGACGACGCCCGATATCCGCCAGGCCGGTTGCCATGACGACTATCGCTTCGGCGTGCAGCTTCACGAAGCGCTCTCCGAACGCTTCCACCTTCCGGAACTGGCCGAGCCGGTCGCGATCTTCTTCCGGGCGATCGTCATCGCCGACGCCTTCTTCGCGCTGTCGGTCCTCGAGGACGGCCTTGTCACGCACCATATGGTGAACGAGGCCACCCGGGCCGCGACCTCCTATCTGGGCAATTACCTCCCCCCGATCCTGCAGTACAAGCGGCGCCACTGATCGAAGCGCCCTGAAACGAGGACGGCCCGATCCCCCCACCAGGGGACCGGGCCGTCGATCGGGGACAGGGACCGGGAAGGGGGCTCGCCGGTCCGCATCTCCGAAGCGGTCAGGGCTTCATCGCCAGGATCTGCTTGGCCGCGCGCTCGCCCTCCAGCACGGCGGTCTCCCACATCTGCGCGCCCGACAGCTCCGAATGGCCGAAGGCGATGCGATGATAAGGCTCGCGCAGTACGTCCTTCGCTGCCTTCTTGCCGTTGCGGCCGAAATGGAAACCGGGCGGTCCGACGAAATAGGCGTGGCCCTGCCGGTTGGTGATGATTCCGGCGATGTCGCGCTTGTCGTCGAAGCCATAGGGACCGAACATCTTGGTGAATTGCTCGCGGACCTGCGCCTCGATATCGGCATAGGACATGGAGAACAGCATCATCCGCGCCTGGGTGCACTGGTCGGGCCATTCGACCCCGGGGATCAGGAAGGGGATATACTGGGTCAGCACGATCGGCTTGTCGGGATCGAGCGGCTGGGGTTCGTGGCCGTCGATGACGAGGTTACGGCGCAGGCTCGTCCACCAGCCGAGCCCCTCGAACCAGCGGATGCCGGCGACGCCGAGCTTGTCGAGAAACTTCCAGTTCCTGAGCGCGACGTTGATCACCAGCATCGGCGCGTGGTGGAACTCCTGCATCGCCGCGCGATATCCGGCATCGATGTCGTGGCAGATGCGACGATTGGCATGCTGCTGTCCCGCGCAGATCACCGCCTTGCCGCGCACGCTGACGAGCTTGCCGTCCTTGTCGTAGGTGACGCGCACAGTTCTGGCGCGGGCGGGTTTGCCCTCGTGGACGACCGAGAAGACCGTGCTCGACAGGCGCATCCGCACCTTCTGGCCGGGCAGGTCGAGCTGGTCCCAGCGGACCTGGCTTTCCATCAGGCCGTAGAGGCTGTCGTCGCCGCTCAGCGCCTCGGGCTTGGCGAGTTTCAGGAAGCGCTTCGCCGCGATCGTGTTGCCGCCGGGAAAGCTCGCCAGATAGATGTTGTCGGTCGGATCGGCGCCGCCATTCTGGTAGCGATAATAGCCGATCACCCCCGGCATCAGGTAATTATAGGCCGAATAGGCGGAGATGACGTCGCCGCCCTGGCCGCAGCCCATCGCCGCCATCACCGGGCTCAGCACGTCCAGCACCCCGTCGATGCAGTCGGCCGGCACCTCCGCGACGTTCAGCAGGAATTGCTTGTAGGTCATGCTGTCGAGCCATGACGCCCAGTCGTCGCGCACCGGCGGCGTGCGGTAGAGCTCGAGGTCGACCAGCGCCTTCTTCAGCTTCTCGGGGATCGGCGCGTCGCGGAAGCCGTTGCGCCAGGGATTTTTCACCATGCCCTTGCCCTCATAATAGAAGGCGGTGTCGGCCATCTCCCAGGAGATGTGCATCGGTCCCCAGGCGTCGCGCGGCACCAGGATCGCCTGGGACAGGTTCTTCGGCTCCTGGTAGACGAAGCTCTCGGGGTAGCCGAGCTCCTTGAGGAAGGGGCTGCCGAAGCCGACCTGTTCCGCGACGGCGAAGGGAACGACGATCCCGGTCGATCCCTGCGGCGCGGTCAGGCGATAGCCGTCGACGTCGAATTCGTTCTGCTTGGCCTCGCCGCCGAAGATGGCATGCTGGTCGAGGATCAGGATCCTGGCCGACGGGTTGTCCCGCATATAGACGAAGGCCGACGTCAGGCCGGAGATGCCCGCCCCGACGATGATCAGGTCGTAGAGGTCGTCGGCGAGCGGCGCGTCGGCGATCCGCTTGTCGAGATCGCCGTTGCGGATATGGCTGTGCGCGGCGTTGACGACGGTCGCGGTGTTGCCGTTCTTGCCCGCATAATCCCCGACCCCGCCGGGGCCGGTCCAGTCCGGGCCGAGGTCGTTGAGCGGGCTCGGAACCGTCTGCGCCTTGGCGCCCGAGGTCATGTTGGGCGCGGCCATCGTCAGCAGCGCCGCACCGGAGCCGATCATGGTTCCGCCGACGAAGTCCCGGCGCGTCACCGGCGGCACGGCCCGCCCTTCCCCATTCTTGTCCATTTCCGAATGTCTCCCGTCGCTGCCCGTCCCCGGGCGCGGGTCGCATAGTGTCAAATCCTACTATGGGTTGCAATCGAGATTCTCGATTGAAATTGACTTTCTTTTCTCGCGGCAAAACGGCTCCGGGCTGGGCGCGGCGGCGTTGGGCCGGTTGACCGCTTCGCGCCGCGATACATCATTCGGCTCGATTAATCCCACAGAATATAGCTGTTTTTGCGGATCATGGAGAGTGGCACTGGTCATCCTCGAACGCTTCAAGCCCGATTGACAGCCCTGCGGGGACGCGAGATACTCGATTCCATTCGATAAGTAGCTCGAACAAAATCGAGTCGCGGCAAGGTCAATCGGAAAGGGGACGGGAATATGGGTCGAGTTTCGGGACTGCTGGCGTCAGCCGCGATCCTCCTGGGGTCGGGTAGCGCCGCATGGGCGCAGGCGGGCGCAGCCGAGGAGGATTTCGTACCGGGCGAGATCGTCGTCACCGCGCAGAAGCGCACGCAGAGCGCGCAGGCGATCGGCGTCGCGGTCTCCGCGCTGGGAAAGGACAATCTGGCGGCGCTCGGCCGTCAGGACGTATCGGCGCTGGCGACGCAGGTGCCTGGCCTCCAGGTCAACCAGTACAGCCCGACGATCACCGTCTTCAACATTCGCGGCGTGTCGCAGAACGACTTCGCCGACAGCCAGGAGGCGCCGATCGCCTTCTATAATGACGAGGTCTATGTCAGCGCACTCGGCGCGATCGCCGGAATGACCTACGACCTCGAACGGATCGAGGTGCTGCGCGGACCGCAGGGCACGCTGTTCGGTCGCAACGCCACGGGTGGCCTCATCCAGATCGTCTCGGCCAGGCCGACCGACCATCTCGACGGTTTCGTGACGGCGACCGTCGGCAGCTATGGCCAGGTCGCGACCGAGGGCGCGATCGGCGGCCCGCTGAGCGACACGCTGCGCGCGCGCCTGTCCTTCACCACCAACCATGGCGGCGCCTATATCGACAACCGGATCGGCAAGGATCTGGGCGGCGCGAAATTCTATGCCGGGCGCGTGCAACTCGCCGGCGACGTCGGCGAAAGCGGCACGTTCACCCTCAAGGTGCAGGGGCTGCGCAACGACGACGACCGGCAGGGCGGCATCTATTCGCACGCATCGGCGATTCCCAATGCGCTGGGGCTGGGCACCTTCGTCGGTACGGGCGAAAACCCCTGGGGCACCTGCAACGGCTGCGACGCGCTCGGCTATGGCGAGCCCGATCGCGATCCCTTTACCGCCTCGTTCAACGGGCCGAACCGCTTCAGCCGCACCTTCTGGGCGGTTACCGCGCGCTACGAACAGGATCTGGGTGGCGCGACCCTGACCTCGATCACCGACTATCAGGATCTACGCAAGCGCTACGGCGAGGACGCGGACATGTCCCCCGCCACCAACTTCACCTACGAGACCGCGCAGAACCTCTACCAGCTTTCGCAGGAACTGCGCCTGTCGGGGGAGACCGATCGGCTCAACTGGCTCGCCGGCCTCTACGGCATCAAGATCCACACGAAGAACGGCTATGTCACCGATACGACGGGCGCCTTCGGCCTGCTCGAACAATATGACAGCGTCCTCAACACCGAGTCCGTCGCCGCCTTCGGCCAGCTCGAATATAGGCTGAGCGACCAGTTCACGCTGATCGGCGGCCTGCGTTATTCGAAGGATTGGAAGCGCTTCGATTTCGTCCACTCCGAAAACGGCGTGCAGGATTTCGTCTTCAACAAGACGCTTTTCCCGGCTTTCGCGAAGAGGCGGTTCGGCGATTATTCGGGCAAGATCGAGCTCGATTACCGGCCCAGCCGGAACGCCTTCTTCTATGCCAGCCTCAACCGCGGCACGAAGAGCGGCGGCTTTGCGACGCAGGCCTTCGGCCCGTTCGACCCGGCCGAGCTGAGCTTCGACGGCGAGGTGCTGACCAATATCGAAGGCGGTATGAAGCTGACCCTGCTCGACCGCACGACGACCTTCAACGTCGCGGGTTTTCACTACCGGTACAGCGGCTATCAGTCATTCGAACTGGTCGGGGTCACCCAGCTCATTCGCAACAAGCCGGCCCGCATCAAGGGGCTGGAGGTCGAGTTCACCACCCGGCCGGTCGCCGGGCTCTATCTCCAGGCCTTTCTGACCTTGCTCGACGGCGAGGTGCGCGGCGTCAGCCTCCCTGGCGGCGCGGTGCTCGACCGCGACATGCCGCAGGCGCCGGAGGTCAGCCTGGGCGGCCTGATCCGCTACGAATTCGCCGCGGGTCCGGGGCGGCTCGCGCTTCAGACCAACTGGAAGCACGACAGCCGCCAATATTTCTCGACCTTCAACGCGCCGGTCGACCGCGAACCGGGCCGCTGGGTCGGCGACGCGCGCATCTCCTATGCGTTCGACGATATACCGGTCGAGGCGGCCTTCTTCGTCAACAACCTGACCGATCGGCAGTACCGCCTCTACAATCTCGACCTGTCGGGGCCTTTCGGCTTCACCCAGCAGACCTATGCCCGGCCGCGCTGGTTCGGCGGCAGCCTGACCTACCGGCTCAAATGACTCCCGAACGAAGAAAGAGGAAAAGAATGTCCAAGTCCGTTGCCCTGCTGGCATCCGCGCTGCTCGGCTTGTCGACCATGACGGCGGCGCCCGCCGTCATGGCCGCCGCACCCGCGGAAGCGGTCGGCGGCCTGCCCAAGGCGTCGCCCGGCGAAGCCGCCGATTTTCGCCGCCAGGTCGATGCCCTCTACCGGATGAAGGAAGACGCCTTTGCGAGGGAGGATGCCGATGCGATCGTCGACCGCTTCTATGCGCGCGACGCGATCACCTTCGGTCCCGAAGGCAAGCCTGTGATCGGGCGCGACGCCTTTCGCGACGAATATCGCAGCGTCGTCAAGGTCGCGAACGTGAAGGTCGAGCCCTTCGCCAGCCATGTCGGCAAGGATGCGGCCTGGGAGTGGGTCAATTTCCGCGCCTTCCCGAAGGACAAGGCGCAAAAGCCCTTCACCTTCATCATGCTGTTCGTCTTCGCGAAGAAGGACGGCCGGTGGATATCGGGCGGGGACGCCTACACGGTGGGCGAATTCCCCAAGGCCGACTGACCGGGGCACCGGCTGTGGTTGTCGCGACGGGCGGCCACAGCCGCCACGGTCGCGCTCAGCCGGCCGGCGGCAGGTTGTGCCTGGCGACCGCGGTAGCAAGGTCGAGCCAGCGGATCGGCTTCGCCAGCATCTGGGTCATGTCGTCCGGTGTCTCGCAACCATGGGGATGGCCGGTGATGAACACCACCGGGATATGGCCCAGCGACCGGCGAATCGACGATACCGCGCCGACACCCGATCCTTCGCGCAGCGCGCAGTCGGCCGTGATGAGATCCGGCGCCCGATCCAGCGCGGCCGCGATTGCCTCATCCTCGGTTTCTACAAGGTCGCAGCTGTCGGCGCCAAGTTCGCTCAAGAAGCATTCAAGATCCGACGCGACGAGCGGTTCGTCTTCGATAATCAAGATATGCATGGGTCTCTCCACCAATGCCGCGGGGACCAAGCCCCCACCTTGAACGAAGTTCCTTATTAACCGACCAACAGGCCGAACCTTCAGTTTAACCGATGATTACAGTTCGACCTAACAATAAATAAGCGGCCTTAACGGCCCGCCCCGCCGGCGCGTCATTCTGCGAACAGCCCCGCGAACTCGTGTGCGGTTTTTTCCAGCCGGGCGAGCTCGTCGTCCACCTCGCGGAAACCGTCCGCCAGATGGTCGATGTCGCCGGCGACGGTCTCGGTGTCGCTGCGGATCGCGGCGATCGTCGAGGACATCGAGTCGGCGGCGAGGGCGGTCTGGTCGACGGCGGCGGTGATGGTGGTGACGGTGCGCGCCTGGGTGTCCATCGCGTCGCGGATGCGCGCGGCGCAGGCCTCGACCTCGCCGACCGTGGCGCGGATCGATCCGTTGGCCTCGACCGCCTGGCTGGTCGCGGTCTGGATGGCGTTGATCTTCTGGGCGATGTCGTCGGTCGCGCGCGCCGTCTGGTTGGCGAGGTTCTTCACCTCCTGCGCGACCACCGCGAAGCCGCGCCCGGCCTCGCCGGCGCGGGCGGCCTCGATCGTCGCGTTGAGCGCCAGCAGGTTGGTCTGGCCGGCGATGTCGCGGATCAGCCCCAGGATCGATTCGATCGCCCGGGCATGGTCCGACAGCGCTTCGGATACCGACAGCGCCGCGGCCGACTGGCCGGCGGCGCGGGTCGCTACCGATGCGGCGACGTCGACCTCGCGGCGCGCATCCTCGATCGCGCGGATCAGGCCGGCGGCGGTCTGCGCAGCATCGCGCATCGCGGTCGCCGACTGTTCGGCGGCGGCGGCCACCTCGGAGGTCTTGCCGAGCATGCCGCGCGCCGATCGCGAGGCGATGCCGGTCTGGTCGCGCAGGGCGGCCGAACGGCGGGACGTGCTGCCCAATATGTCGCCGATGTCGGTGCGGAACATATGGCTCGCCGATTCCCGCAGCGTTATCGACCGCTGGCGCCGGATGCCGTTGAAATAAGACAGGTTGAGTTCGAGCTGGATCGCGCCGAGCATGTCGATCGTGCGTTGCGCGAACAGGGCGAAGGCGGTGTCGTCGGGGAAGCGCTCGGCGATCCGGTCGACGATCATCTCATTTTCGCGCGCGGTGTCGAGCAGCACGGTCGGCAGCGGAATCTTCAGGCTGAAGACGAGGCTGCTGTTATAGCCGAGGATGCGGATCCACTCGGCATCGATCGGCCGCGAATAGACGTGGCGGCGCCGTTCGAGCAGGTTTTCGACCTTCAGCGACAGGAAGCCGTCGATATCGCCCTCGGCGCTGTCGGCCAGCCGCCGCAGCCTCGGCGTCCAGTTCTCGCGATAGACGTCGAGGATCGTGTCGGAGGCGCGGTCCCACAGCCTCGCCAGCCGCTGGTGCAGGCCGGCTTCGGTATAGTGCGCGACGCGCTCGGCGATTTCATCGTCCGTCAGCACCGCTTCGATCGGCGCCAGCGGCGTTGATCCCATGTCCATCGACCTCTCCTTCGGGCGCGGTTTCTACGCCGGACATGGTTAACGAGCCGTTGAGGTCGATGACGGCCCGATGACATTCGCCCCGAGAAACGGGGCGTTCTGCGAGGAAGTGGCGGATATCCGCCGGATATCTCAGCCGCGCAATATGCCCGGCAGGTCGAGCCCCTTGTCGCGGGCGCAGTCGAGCGCGATTTCGTAGCCGGCATCGGCGTGGCGCATCACGCCGGTGGCGGGATCGTTCCACAGCACGCGCTCGAGCCGCTTCGCCGCCGCCTCGGTGCCGTCGGCGACGATCACCATGCCGCTATGCTGCGAATAGCCCATGCCGACCCCACCGCCATGGTGGAGCGACACCCAGGTCGCCCCGCTCGCGGTGTTGAGCAGGGCGTTGAGCAGCGGCCAGTCGGACACCGCGTCCGATCCGTCCTTCATCGCCTCGGTCTCGCGGTTGGGGCTGGCGACCGATCCGCTGTCGAGATGGTCGCGGCCGATCACGACGGGCGCCTTGAGCTCGCCCTTCGCGACCATCTCGTTGAAGGCGAGGCCGAGCCGGTGGCGGTCCCCCAGGCCCACCCAGCAGATCCGCGCCGGCAGCCCCTGGAACTGGATCCGCTCGCGCGCCATGTCGAGCCAGGTGTGGAGATGATGGTCGTCGGGCAGCAGTTCCTTCACCTTGGCGTCGGTCTTGTAGATGTCCTCGGGATCGCCCGACAGCGCGACCCAGCGGAACGGGCCGATACCCCGGCAGAACAGCGGGCGGATATAGGCGGGGACGAAGCCCGGAAAGTCGAAGGCGTTTTCCACCCCTTCGTCCTTCGCCACCTGGCGGATGTTGTTGCCGTAGTCGACCGTCGGCACCCCCGCCGCCTGGAAGTCGAGCATCGCGCGGACATGGACCGCCATCGACGCCTTGGCCGCCGCCGCGACCGCTTCGGGCTCGCGCTCGCGCCGCTCGATCCATTCGGCGACCGTCCAGCCGGCGGGCAGATAGCCGTTGACCGGGTCGTGCGCCGAGGTCTGGTCGGTCAGCAGGTCGGGGCGGATGCCGCGCCGGAACATCTCGGGCAGCAGCTCGGCGGCATTGCCGAGCAGACCGACCGAGACCGGCTTCCTTGCCGCACGGCTCTCCTCGATGATCGCCATCGCCTCGTCGATCGTATCGGCGGCGCGGTCGAGATAGCCCGTGCGCAGCCGCATCTCGATCCGGCTCGGCTGGCATTCGACCGCGAGGCAGGAGGCCCCCGCCATCACCGCCGCCAGCGGCTGCGCGCCGCCCATGCCGCCCAGCCCGGCGGTCAGCAGCCAGCGGCCCGACAGGTCGTCGTCATAATGCTGGCGGCCCATCTCGACGAAGGTCTCGTAGGTGCCCTGCACGATCCCCTGGGTGCCGATGTAGATCCAGCTCCCCGCCGTCATCTGGCCGTACATCGCCAGGCCCTTGCGATCGAGTATGTTGAAATGCTCCCAGGTCGCCCATTTCGGCACCAGGTTCGAATTGGCGATCAGCACCCGCGGGGCATCGGCATGGGTACGGAACACGCCGACCGGCTTGCCCGACTGGACCAGCAGGGTCTCGTCGTTCCCCAGCCGCTTCAGCGTCTCGACGATCCGGTCATAGCTCTCCCAGTCGCGTGCCGCCCGGCCGATCCCGCCATAGACCACCAGCTCCTCGGGCCGCTCGGCGACATCGGGGTGGAGGTTGTTCATCAGCATCCGCAAGGCCGCTTCCGTCTGCCAGCTCCTGGCCGAAAGCTCGGGGCCCGTCGCCGGGCGGATGACGCGGCTGTTGTCGAGGCGGGTCATGATGGTCCTTTCAGCGTCGGGCGAAGGCGAGGCAGGCGGAGAGGATCGCGCGCAGGTCGGCGATGACGGGGCTGGCCGGATCGAACGGGGCGGGCCAGGTTTCGGGGCCGATCTCGCTCGGCTCGGCCATATAGGCGCGCATCGCCAGTTCCATCTGGATCGCGTGGATGCCGTCGGCCGGGCGGCCGTAATGGCGGGTCGTCCAGCCGCCCCGGAAGCGTCCGTCGAGGACATGGCTATGGCCGCTCGCGGCGGCGATCCCGACCACCGCGTCGCTGAGCGCGCGATCGCAGGTCGTGCCGTTGTTGGTGCCGATGTTGAACAGCGGCAGCTCGCCGTCGAACAGGCGCGGCACATGGCTCAGGATCGAATGGGCGTCGTAGAGCACGACCCTGCCGTGGCGCGTCCTGAGCCGGTCGAGTTCGGCCGCCAGCGCGTCATGATAGGGATCGAACCAGGTCGATCGCCGCCAGCCGACCTCACCTGCATCGGGCGGCGCGTCGCGATAGAGCGGTTCGCCCGCGAAGGTCGTGGTCGGGCACAATTCGGTCGTCGCCTGGCCGGGATAGAGCGAGGCGCCCGAGGGATCGCGGTTGAGGTCGATCACGCTGCGCGAGATGCGGCTGCGGATCGTCGTCGCGCCGAGCGACGCGGCGAAGGCATAGACCCGGTCGATCCACCAGTCGGCATCCTTGCGCGCCAGCCAGGGCGAGGTGAAGCTGCCCTCCAGCGCCTCGGGGATCTCTGTGCCGCTGTGCGGGAAGGCGACGACCAGCGGCGCCTCGCCCCGCGATATGTCCAGCCAGGGGATCATCGCGACCGATTCCCGATGCATCCCTTCCCCGGAAGGGGAGGGGCTCCGGTTGCCAAATCCAATGGCGGCATCACGCCACCCCCGGCAGATCGATCGCCGCCGCCTCCACCAGCGCGCCCGAACGGACCAGCGCATTGGCGGCCTCCATGTCGGGGTGGAAATGGCGGTCATGGTCGAGCATCGGCACCTCGGCGCGCAGCAGGGCGCGGCCCGCCTCGAGCGCCTCGCTCGATCGCAGCGGCGCGTGGAAGTCGCAGCCCTGCGCGGCGGCGAGCAGTTCTATGCCGACGATGGCGTTGGCGTTGGCCGCCATGTCGAGCAGCCTTCTGCTCCCATGCGCGGCCATCGAGACATGGTCTTCCTGATTGGCCGAGGTCGGGATCGAATCGACGCTGGCCGGGGTCGCGCGCTGCTTGTTCTCGGACACCAGGGCGGCAGCCGTCACCTGCGGGATCATGAAGCCCGAATTGAGCCCCGGCCGCGGCGTCAGGAAGGCGGGCAGGCCCGACAGCGCCGGATCGACCAGCATCGCGATCCGGCGCTCGGCGATCGATCCGATCTCGCAGATCGCCAGCGCGATCATGTCGGCGGCGAAGGCGACGGGCTCGGCGTGGAAATTGCCGCCCGACAGCGCCTCGTCGGTATCGGGGAAGATCAGCGGATTGTCGGAGACGCCGTTTGCCTCGATCTCCAGCGTCGTCGCGGCCTGGCGCAGCAGATCGAGCACCGCGCCCATCACCTGCGGCTGGCAGCGCAGGCAATAGGGGTCCTGCACCCGCGCATCGTCTTCCAGATGGCTGGCGCGGATCGCCGAACCAGCCATCAGCCGGCGCAGCGCGTCGGCGGTCTCGATCTGTCCCGGCTGGCGGCGCAGCGCGTGGATGCGCGGGTCGAACGGGGTGTCCGATCCCTTGGCCGCCTCGGTCGCGAGCGCGCCGGTGATCAGCGCCGAGCGGAAGACCGTCTCGGTCTCGAACAGCGCGGCGAGCGCATTGGCGGTCGAGAACTGGGTGCCGTTGAGCAGCGCCAGCCCTTCCTTCGGCCCAAGCGTCAGCGGCACCAGCCCGGCCCGCGCCAGCGCGCCCTCGGCGCTCAGCCGCTGCCCGCCCATCTCGATATGGCCGACGCCGATCATCGCCGCCGCCATATGCGCGAGCGGGGCGAGGTCGCCGCTGGCGCCGACCGACCCCTGCGAGGGCACCACCGGGGTCAGGCCCGCGAGCAGCATCGCTTCCAGCATCTCCACCGTCTCGGGCCGAACGCCCGATGCGCCCTGCGCGAGGCTGGCGAGCTTCAGCGCCATCATCAGCCGCACGACCGGGATGGGGGAGGGGGCGCCGGTGCCGGCCGCGTGGCTGAGCACGATGTTGCGCTGGAGCGTGGCGAGGTCCTCGTCGCCGATCTTGACGCTGGCGAGCTTCCCGAAGCCTGTGTTGAGCCCGTAGACCGGCTTGTGGCGCGCGATGATCCGCCCGACCGCGGCGGCGCTGGCGGCGATCGCCTCGGCCGAGGCGGGATCGAGGCTGGGCGCGGCGCCGCGATGGATGGCGCGCCAGTCGGCGAGTGGCACGGCGCCGGGCGTGAGGAGGATGTCGCTCATAGGCCTTTCCAGATGCGGGCGTGGAGGGGATTGAAGCCCATGCGGTAGACGAGCTCGGCGGGCCGCTCGATGTCCCAGATCGCGAGGTCGCAGCGCTTGCCCGCCTCGAGCGTGCCGACCTCGCCGAGCAAGCCCAGCGCGCGGGCGGCGTTGCGGGTGACCCCCGCCAGGCATTCGTCGACGGTCAGGCGGAACAGCGTCGCGCCCATGTTCATCGTCAGCAGCAGCGATGTCAGCGGCGACGTGCCCGGGTTGCAATCGGTCGCCAGCGCGATCGGGACCCCGGCCGCGCGCAGCCCGTCGACCGGCGGCAGTCGTGTCTCGCGCACGAAATAATAGGCGCCGGGCAGCAGGGTCGCGACGGTGCCGGCGCGCGCCATCGCCGCGATGCCGTCCGCGTCGAGATATTCGAGATGGTCGGCCGACAGCGCCCCCGCCTCGGCCGCCAGCGCGGCGCCGTGCAGGTTCGAGAGCTGCTCGGCATGGAGCTTGACCGGAAGCCCCGCCGCCTTCGCCGCGTCGAACACGCGCCGCGTCTGCGCGGGCGTGAAGCCGATCCCCTCGCAGAAGGCATCGACCGCGTCGGCCAGCCCGCAGCGCGCGGCGGCGGGGATCATCTCGCGGCAGACCAGCTCGACATAGCCGTCGGCGTCGTCGGCATGTTCGGGCGGCAGCGCATGGGCACCGAGCAGGGTCGTCCGCACCGTTACCGCGCGCGCCTCGCCCAGCGCGCGGGCGGCGCGCAGCATCTTCAGCTCGTCGGCGACGGTCAGGCCATAGCCCGACTTCACCTCGATCGTGGTGAGCCCCTCGGCGATCAGCGCGTCGAGCCGGGGCAGGGCGATGTCGACCAGCGCCGCCGCGTCCGCCGCGCGGGTCGCGCGCATCGTCGCGACGATCCCGCCGCCCGCCCGCGCGATCTCCTCATAGGACGCGCCGGCCAGTCGCAGCTCGAACTCGTGCGCACGGCTTCCGGCATGGACGAGATGGGTGTGGCAGTCGATCAGCCCCGGCGTGATCCAGCGGCCCTCGCAGAGGTCGGCCCGGTCGGGTTCGAAGGCGGGGGCGTCGGCGGCGGGGCCCGCATAGAGGATGCGCCCGTCGCGCGCGGCGACCACGCCGTCCTCGACGATGCCCATCCCGTCCCCGGGGCCGTCGCCGGCCATCGTCGCGAGCCGCGCGTCCCGCCAAAGCCTGTCGCATCGCATCCGCTCGAATCTCCCGGCGGCCATCATTGCACCGCCGTTCAATAATGTATAGACATTATCACGGAAGGCGATCGATGGGCCGCGAGCAGCGTTTTCATTTCGACCAGGCCCTGCTGCCGGGCGGCTGGGCGGTGGATGTCGCGCTCCTCGTCCGCGACGGGCTGGTGGCGGCGGTCGACGCGGGCGCGGCTGCGCCGCGGACCGATGCCGAACGCCACGCGATCGCGCTGCCGGGACTGCCCAACCTCCACAGCCACGCCTTCCAGCGCGGCATGGCCGGGCTGGCCGAGGTCAATCTGGGCGGCGACGACAGTTTCTGGAGCTGGCGCGAGACGATGTACCGCTTCGTCGCGCGGCTGACTCCCGACCATCTCCACGCCATCGCCGCCATGGCCTATGCCGAGATGCTGGAGACCGGCTTCACCCGGGTCGGCGAGTTCCACTATCTCCACCGCGATATCGGCGGCGCGGCGTTCGACGATCCCGCGGCAATGAGCCTCGCCATCGTCGAGGCGGCGGCCGAGACCGGGATCGCGCTCACCCACCTTCCGGTCTTCTACGCCCATTCGGGGTTCGGCGGCGCGGCGGCGGGCGAAGGACAACGGCGCTTCCTCCATGATGTCGACGGCTATGCGGCGCTGCTCGACCGGTTGCGCCAGCCGATCGAGGCGCTGCCCGACGCGGTGCTCGGCGTCGCGCCGCACAGCCTGCGCGCGGTGACGCCGGAGGAACTGGCGGCGGTCGCGGCGCTGGTCGGCGGCCCGGTCCATATCCATGTCGCCGAGCAGGTGAAGGAGGTCGAGGACTGCCTCGCCTGGAGCGGGGCGCGGCCGGTCGAATGGCTGCTCGACCATGCCGCCGTCGATGCGCGCTGGTGCCTCGTCCATGCGACCCACATGACCGACGGCGAGGCCCGTCGGGCGGCGGCCAGCGGCGCAGTGGCGGGTCTTTGCCCGATCACAGAGGCCAATCTCGGCGACGGCATCTTCCCGGCCGAGGTCTTCCTCGCGGCGGGCGGCGCCTATGGCGTCGGATCGGACTCGAACATATTGATCGACGCGAGCGAGGAATTGCGGCTGCTCGAATATGGCCAGCGTCTCGCCCATCGCCGGCGCAACCGGCTGGCCCCGCCGGGCGCCTCGGTCGGCGATACGCTGTACCGCTCGGCGCTGGCGGGGGGAGCCCGCGCGCTCGGCGCCCCGGCGGCGCTGGCGGTCGGCAATCCGGCCGATTTCGTGACGCTCGACGCCGATCATCCCTCGCTCGCGGAGCGCCGCGAGGGGCTGCTCGCCGACGGCTGGCTGTTCGCCGCCGGGCGGCAGGCGGTGGATGGGGTCTGGCGGCGCGGGCATCGGCTCGTTACGGCGGGTCGCCATGTCGATCGCGCGCGGATCGCCGCGCGCTATCGCCGGATATTGGGGGAATTGCTGGCATGACACGCATCGCGATCCACGATCGCATCCGCGGCGATATCGAAGGGCGGATCATGTCGGGCACCTGGGAGGCGGGGCACCGCCTGCCGCCCGAGCATGCGTTCATGGAGGAATATGGCTGCTCGCGGATGACGGTCCACAAGGCGATCGACGGGCTGGTCGATCGCGGCCTGATCGAGCGGCGCAAGCGCGCGGGCAGTTTCGTCGCCGCGCCCAAGGCCCACCGCGCCGCGCTGGAGATCCCCGACGTCGCCGGCGAGATACGGGGCCAGGGCAAGGACTATCGCCTCGGCCTGATCGCCCGGGTCGAACGCGAGGCCGACGGCCGCGACCGCGAACTGCTCGAGATCGAGTCCGGCCCGGTCCTCTCGCTGCAATGCCTCCACCGCGCCGACGGCAAACCCTTCGCGCTAGAGGAACGGCTGATCAGCCTCGCCGCGGTCCCCGCCGCGCGCGCCGTCGACTTCGCGCAGGAAAGCCCCGGCGCCTGGCTGCTCGCGCATGTCCCCTGGACCGACGCCCGCCACCGCATCACCGCCATCGCCGCCACCCGGCCGATCGCCGAGCGGCTGGCCGTGCCGCTGGGCAGCCCCTGCCTTTCGGTCGAGCGCTGGACCTGGCGCAGCGACGCGCGGATCACCTATGCGCGGCAGGTCTATCCCGGGGACCGCCACGCCCTGATAGCCAGTTTCCTGGCCTGAACGCGCCGGATCTCGTCCTCCGGCGAATGATAGAGCCGGGCCGTCCGAATGGCGACCGGCGCTCCGGCCGCGCGACGTCAACGCAATCGGTAGACCAGCCTCACGCCACCCGAATCCATGCCGCGGTTCTGATGGCTGAACAGCCTGCCATGGCTGAGATGAATCCATGATCCCTCGATCGCGAAACGATCGTTCAGCCGCCATCCCCCCGCCAATTCCGGCTCGAAGAGGATCGGCGAGCCGAGGTCCACGCGTCGGCCGCCACGATACGCCCTTTTCGGGCCGTCATGCAGGGCGAGGCCGATGCCGACGCGCAGATAGAGCGTCGAGCCGATGGTCCAGTCCAGCCCCGCGGCGACGTAGTTCGTCTGCCCCTTGAGGCTTATCGATGCAATCGCATGCGGCGAAGGCCGCCCAATCGCGCGCAGCCGGTCGAGCGGCGCGCCGATCCAGCCGGCCTTGATATCCTGCCCGTCCTCGAACTTCGTCTCCGACGTGGTGATGTCATGCTGGTATAGCCCGAGCCAGGCCTGATCGGCGACCGCGGGCGCTGGCGCGACCAGCACGAGCAAAAGCAGAAGTGATTTGCCAAGGATCGCCATCGCCCATGCACCCTCCAGGTCCGGGTTTCCGCCACGATCATAGATATCGATGATCTCAGCTAACTCCCATGGCAATAAGGGGCTTCTCCTGATGGGCGATTGCGACCGTCGGTTCATTATCGCAGCGTCGAGTCGGTGGTGTCTGGATGTTGATCGTATCGGGCTGATCGGCCGGATGCGGGGATCGGATCCAGAGGATGGATTGGACGGGAGAGATGCTCGGTGCGGCGTCCTGATTCCTTGTCGTTGCGCCGGATCGACGGAACGCCGCCGCGGGTCGAGGCGCGTAGCGGGGCGGGGGCCATCCCGCTGCGATGCGTCGGCGCGTTCCTGCTCTGCGCCACGGCCGCGCACGCGGCGCTGCATGCCGAGGCACCGGTGGGCATGGCGCTCCCCGGCGCGGGAAGTCCGGCCCATGCGACCGACATGTCCGATGCCACGGTCGAGCCGTCCCTCGTCATCACCGTCTTTCCCGGCGACAGGGGCGCAAATCCCGGCGAGGAAGAGCAGACCCCGTCTCCGCCGATCGGGCCGGTCGACGGCGTGGTCGCGCCAAGTCGCTGGACCGATCACGTCGCATCGGATCGATATGGTACCAGCGGCAGCAGGATAGGCCGGATCAAATGGGAAACGGGAGGCGTCTTCGCCTTCTACACCGCGATCAATGCTCCCAAATTCTCAAAGCCGACCAAGCCGTTTCATTTCAAGAAGGAGGGCTGGTTCGGGGCGGGGACGGACAGCCTGGGCGTCGACAAGCTGGCACACGCCTGGGACAGCTACATGATCAGCGAACTGCTCCATGCGCGGTTGCACGAGAAGACGGGGGGCGCCGCCGGCGACGCGACCACCGCCGCTCTCATCGCCATGGGCGCGATGGTCTACAGCGAGATGTACGACGGGATCGAAACCACCAGCGGCTTTTCATTCGAAGATATCGCGATGAACGCGGCAGGCATCCTCTTTTCGCTGGTCCGGAACACCGTTCCGGGGGTTCGGGAGAAGCTGGACTTCCGCCTGTTGCTGACGCCGAACTCGAACTTCTACACCCGGACGGGACGGGACCATTGGGCGCAGCAGCAATATCTCCTGGCGCTCAAGCTGTCCGGGTTTCGTCGCTTCGAGAACAGTCCGCTGCGGTTCGTCGAATTGCACAGCGGATATCGCGTATCGAACTTCACGCATAAGGCAATCGCGCGGGGCGAGATGCCGAAGGGTCATATATTCTTCGGCGTCGGCATCAACCTGCGCGAGCTGTTCTTCAAGGATTCCAGTTCCACTGTGGGACGTGTCGCGGGCACGGCGCTCGATTATCTGCAGGTGCCGTACACGGCCGTCCATCACGACTACTGAGGCATCGGGCGGTTGTTCGCCCGGCATGGGGTAAGACGCTTTCCGACCAGAGAGGACGCCATGTCCATCAACCTTGCATATAAGAGTTCGCTGTTGCTCTGTTCCATCTTCCTCGCGCTCGGTCCGGCGCATGGCGGTGGCTGGTCCAAGGCGAGCGATATCGGCCGCGCCGCGCTGGTGGGAACGGCGCTGGCCGTACCCGCCGCCCAAGGAGACTGGCAGGGCGATCTCCAGGCGGGCGGCAGCATCCTGCTCGCGCACGGCATGACCACCGGACTGAAGGAGATATTTCCGGAGAGGAGGCCTGACGGCGGTCGCAAGAGTTTCCCGTCCAAGCACAGCTCCGATGCCTTCGCAGCGGCCGCCACGCTGGAAAACCGTTATGGATGGGAAGTCGGGCTCCCTGCCTTCGTCGTCGCCACCCTGGTAGGTGTCGGACGCGTCGAGGCGCGACGGCATCATTGGTACGACGTGGTCGCGGGCGCGGCGCTCGGTACCGGAAGCGGACTGCTGCTCACCTCCAAAAGGAACGATCGGGCGCGGCTGGTGCCCTGGGGCGATTCGGGCGGAGGAGGTCTCACGCTCGCCTTAAGATTCTAGGCCGCAACCATTACGGCCGTGACGCATTGTCTTTCCGTTGGGGAGATAGCATGCGGCTCGACGACGAAAGCGAAAGCAGCAATTACGAGATCCGGTCGGGGCGCGGCGGCGGCGGCTTCGGTCTGCCGGTCGGCATTCCGCTCGGGCGCGGCGGGCTCGGTTGCGGGTCGCTGCTCGTCATCATCGTCATCTCGCTGGTGCTGGGCGTCAACCCACTGTCGCTGCTGGGCGACGGCGGCGGGCAGGGGCCGGTGGTGCAGCGGTCGCAGCCGGGCGAGGCGCCGGGTTCGCCGGGCGATGCCGCTGGCGCGAAGACCCCGGTGATGAGCCGCTCGCTCAAGGTGCTCGGCTCAACCGAGCGGGTCTGGGGCAAGCTGTTCGCCGACCAGGGCGGGGCGTATAGCCCGACCACGCTGGTCTTCTATTCGGGCGGTACCCAGGCGGGCTGCGGCTTCGCCGACGCCTCGGCCGGGCCCTTCTACTGCCCCGCCGACAAGCGCATCTTCCTCGACACGGCCTTCTTCGACGAGCTTGGCAGCCGCTTCGGCGCACCGGGCGATTTCGCGCAGGCCTATGTCATCGCGCATGAGGTGGGCCACCATGTCCAGGACCTCGAAGGCACGCTCGACAAGGTCCATGCCGCCCAGCGGCGGCTAAGCGAGCGCGAGGCCAATGCGTTGCAGGTCAAGGTCGAGCTGCAGGCCGACTGCTATGCCGGCGTCTGGGCGGCGCAGGACCGCAATCTGCTCGAACCCGGCGATGCCGAGGCCGGGCTGCGCGCCGCCGCGGCGGTCGGCGACGACACGCTCCAGAAGGCTTCGCAGGGCTATGTCGTCCCCGAGGGCTTCACCCATGGCAGCGCCGCGGACCGGCAGAAATGGCTGCGGGTCGGGCTCGACGGCGGCGATCCGGCGCGGTGCGACACCTTCGGGCCGGGAGGGCTGTGATGCAGCGCTGGCCAGACCGCCTGTGGATCGTCCGCCACGGCCAGAGCGCCGGCAATGTCGCACGCGACGCCGCGCACGAGGCCGAGCTCGATCGCATCGCGATCAAGGGGCGCGACGTGGACGTGCCGCTCAGCCGGCTCGGCGAGGAGCAGGCCGACGCGCTCGGCCACTGGTTTGCGGCGGGCCATGGCGACGACCGGCCCGACGTGCTGTTGTCCTCGCCCTATCGCCGCGCGCTGCAGACCGCGCGCCACTTCCGCGATGCGGGTGGGGCGGCGGCCGACGAACGCATCTGCATGGACGAGCGCCTGCGCGAGAAGGAGTTCGGCATCCTCGACGGGCTGACCACCCATGGCGTCGCCAATCATTTTCCCGATCAGGCCGCCTTCCGCCGTACGCTCGGCAAATTCTACCACCGCCCGCCGGGCGGGGAGAGCTGGGCCGACGTCATCCTGCGGCTCCGCTCGCTGCTCGACACGGTTTCGCTCCATTATGGCGGGCGGCGGGTGATGATCTTCGCGCATCAGGTCGTGGTGCTGTGCCTGCGCTACATCATCGAGAATCTCGACGAGGAGGGGATCCTCGCGATCGACCGCGAGGCCGACGTCGCCAATTGCTCGGTCACCGAATATCGATTCGATCCCGCCGCCGGCAAGAATGGCAACCTGGTGCTCGAACGCTACAACACCGTCGCGCCGATCGTCGCCGAACATGCCCGGGTGACGCGCGAACGCGATTCCATCGTGGCGGCACGCGGGTGAGCGCGAACCTGCCGCTCGACGCAGCCTGGCGCGCGGCCCACCCGCTGCCCTGGCATCATGCGGGGACCGACAAGAACCGGCGCGGCCGCGTGCTGCTGGTCGGCGGCAGCATGTTCGTGCCGGGGGCGCTCAGCCTGACCGGCGAGGCAGTGCTGCGTGGCGGTGCGGGCAAGCTGCAGATCGCGACGGTGGACGCGGCCGCGATGCATCTGGGCGTGCTCGTCCCCGAGGCGGCTATGATCGGCCTGCCGACCGACGACGACGGAGAGATCGGGCCGGGCGCCGCCGAAAGGCTGGTCGACGCGGTGCGGTCCTGCGACTGCCTGCTGATCGGGCCGGGCATGGTCAGCCAGCCGAGCGCCTGTGCGCTGCTCGAAGGGCTGCTGCCGCTGCTGCGCGAAGGGCAGGTCGCGGTGCTCGATGCCGCCGCCATCTCCTGCGCCCGCGCGCTGGCGCCACTGGTCGCCGCGCAGGAGGGCCGGGTGATCCTGACCCCGCATCATGGAGAACTGGCCAGCCTGACCGGGATCGACAAGGGCGACATCGACCATGATCCGCGCGATTCCGCGCGGGCGGTCGCCGCCGAATTCGAGGCGGTCGTCGTGCTGAAGGCGGCGGAGACGGTGGTCGCCGCCCCGGATGGCGCGACGCTGATCTATGCGAGCGACTGCGTCGGCCTCGCCACCGGCGGCTCGGGCGACGTGCTCGCCGGGGTGATGGCCGGGCTGGCCGCGCGCGGCGCCGATCCGCTGACGGCCGCCGGCTGGGCGGTCTGGCTGCATGGCGAGGCGGGTCGGGCGGCCGCCGCGAGGATCGGACCGATCGGCTTCCTCGCGCGCGACCTGCCGGCCGAGATACCCCGGCTGATGGCCGCCGCCGGGGACGGGGCGGCCGGCTGACCTAGCCCGATCGGATCAGGCGGGCGGCCATTCGGCGAGGCTGTTCCGGTCGATCGCGGCGATCGAGGTGGCGCCGGTCAGCGCCATCGCGACCCGCATCTCGGCCTCTACCAGCTGGAGCACATGCGCGACGCCGCGCTGCCCGGCGCCCGCCAGCGCATAGGCCCAGGCGCGGCCGAGCATGACGGCGTCGGCGCCGAGCGCGAGCAGGCGGACGACGTCGAGGCCCGAGCGCACGCCGCCGTCGGCGAGGATGGAGAGCGACCCGCCCACCGCGTCGGCGATCGGGGGCAGCGCGCGCGTTGTCGACAGCACCCCGTCGAGCTGCCGGCCGCCATGGTTCGACACGACGATACCGTCGGCGCCGCTCTTCACGGCCTCGCGCGCGTCCTCGGGGTCGAGGATGCCCTTGAGGATCAGCGGGCCGCGCCATTCGCTACGGATGAAATCGAGGTCGCGCCAATGAATGCCGGGGTCGAAATTGCCGCCGACCCAGGCGAAGAAATCCTCCATCCCCTTCCGCCCGCCCAACACCGGCGCGACATTGCCGAGATGATGCGGCCGGCCCATCAGCCCGACGTCCCAGGCCCAGCCGGGCCGCAGCATCGCCTGGCCGAGCCGGCGCAGGCGGCCGCCGAGCCCGGGGGCGCTGGACAGGCCGCTGCGGCGGTCGCGATAGCGGGTACCGGGCACGGGCATGTCGACGGTGAAGACCAGCGCCGAGCAGCCCGCCTCGACCGCCTGCGCCAGCAGGTCGCGCATGAAGGCGCGGTCGCGGATCATGTAGAGCTGGAACCAGAAGGGCTGGTCGACGCCGCGCGCCACCTCGCCCAGCGGGCATGCCGATACGGTCGACAGGGTGAAGGGGATGCCCGCCGCCTGCGCCGCGCGCGCCGCCTGCACCTCGCCGCGCCGTGCGGCGAGCCCGGCGAGCCCGATCGGCGCCAGCGCCACCGGCATCGCCATCGTGCGGCCGAACAATTCGGTCGACAGGTCGATCGCCGATACGTCGCGCAACACCCGCTGGCGCAGCGCGATCGCCTCGAGATCGGCGATGTTGCGGCGAAGCGTCACTTCGGCATAGGCGCCGCCGTCGATATATTCGAACAGGAAATGCGGCAGTCGTCGCCGCGCCGCCTCACGATAATCCAGAGCCGATGCGGCGATCATGGTTTACTGATTCCCATCGATTAGGCCGCGAAATTGCCGGCGAACGCGACCTGGTCGCGCGGCTTGCGGTCGCTCGGCTTCTCGCGTTCGCGATATTTCTCGGGCAGCACCTCGGGGCCGGCCTGGCGCCCGACCGCCGCCGCGGCATCGATCTTGAAATTGTCGGGCACGCCGAGTTCCTTCCGCGCCGCGTCGAAATCGACCCCCGACATGCCGTGCGCGCGCAGGCCCAGCTTCTCGGCCTGGAGCGCGAGCGACATCCAGGCGGCACCGGTGTCGAAACTGTGCGTATGGGACGGATTGCCGTTGAGATTGGTGTCCGACACGAAGAAGACCAGCAGCGACGTGTTCGCCGCCCACGCCTGGTTGGCGGGGACGAGCAGGCCCAGAAAGCGATCCCAGTTGGCATCGCCCTTCTCGGCGTAGAGCAGCCGCCAGGGCTGGGCGTTATAGGCCGATGGCGCCCAACGCACGGCTTCGAACAGGGCTTCGCGATCGGCGGTGGAGAGCTTCGACCCGTCGAAGGCGCGGGGCGACCAGCGATCGAGAAACTGGCGGTGGACCTGGGTGTCGCTGCTACGGTCGGTCATCGGGTTGTCCTTTCGTCGGCGTTTCGATCGGTACCGTCTTAGCGTCGGCGCAGGGCCGCCGCCAATGGCTGGATCGGAAAACGGCGTTCGCGAAAAGCGATCGCGGACGACCTGATGCGCGGGCGGATCAGGCGTCCCTTTTGCGCCTCTTCGCTCGGACGGGGGCGGCCGCTGCCTTTGCGCGTCCCAGGCCGGCCTTGATAGCCAACTCGCGGCGGGTCGCTGCGTAATTAGGGGCGACCATCGGATAGTCCGCCGGCAGCCCCCATTTTTTCCGGTAATCGTCGGGGGTCATCCCATAGCTGGTCTGAAGGTAGCGCTTGAGCATCTTCACCTTCTTGCCGGATTCCAAGCTGACCAGATAATCCGGTTTGATCGAAGACCGGATCGGAACCGCAGGCTTGAGTTCCTCGACGGGATCCGCCGCTGGCTGGCCCAGCTTCGTCAGCGTCGAATGAACCTTCTTGATAAGGTCGGCGACGTCGCCGACGGCGACCATATTGTTGGCCAGGTGCGACGCGACGATATCCGCGGTGAGTTCCAGCATAACTTCATCTGCCACGGGGCACCTCGCATATTTGTCTTTGGATGGGCGATCCTAACCGGGAATGGCGCTCGCGGAAACTCCATAGATAGGAGTCCCGAGCGGGCTGCGGGACCAACCTTCAGGACCTACCGTCTCGGCCAGACATGTTCGGCCCAGCGGGCCGTGTTCGAGCGGATCATCACGTCGATCAACATATCCGTCTCCGACGAGACGGCGCAGGATCTCGCGCTTTATATGTCCGCGTCGCTCGAAGGCATGACGTTGTTCGTCGGTCACGAGAGACCGCAGGCGGAACGTTCGCGAAGATGGACAAGCTCGCGGTGGAAAACCTGCCCAGCGTCGTTCGGGCGGCGACGGACGATATATTCCTGGAGGCGGACCATGAGGCAGGGCGACCGCAATTCTGACCGCAGCCCCCGCGGCAGCATGAGGTGGTCGATCAACCGATCGTCGGCATCGGCCAGCCGCTTCAAACCTTGACGCCTGCCACCTTCAGAGATCTGCGCAACTTGGCGTTGTAAAGAGGCTGGAGATGTTCGGCCAGCAAAGCGGCTTCCTCTCGAAGCCAGCGAATGAGCTGCGCCCGGCGTGGCTCTTCCATGCGTTCACGGATGGCGGTTATGCTGAGTGCGGCGAGCGGCTTTCCATTGGAAGCGATCGCAGCGCAGCCCAGCGTGCACATGCCCGGGATGAAAATACCGTCATTGAACACATACCCGTCCTCCCGGGCCGCCGGGATCAGGCCCCGGACGGTTGCCTGGTCGATATTGGGGAAACGGGCATAGCCTTCGCGGTTCGCGCGCAATGTTTCGTCGACCATGTCGTCGGGCATGGCCGCCAGAATGGCCAGACTTCCCGCGCCAATGCCGAGCGGACGGCGCTCGCCTAGCCATGGAGAGTTGATCTGCACGGGGAAATCGCCTTCCGCCCTGTCGATCACGACGCAGTCGGTACCGGCGGCGATCGACAGGATGACGGTGTCGCCGACTCGCTCGGCGAGTCGTTCGAGATGCGGGCGCGCCACGTCCACGACGCCGTAGCGATTGGCGGCGGCTGCACCGAGCTGCAGCAGGTCGAAACTGAGGAAAAAAGCGCTGCCCTCGTCGCCCTGCTCGACCAGGCCCTGCGCAGCGAGGCTACTCAGCAGCCGGTGCACCGTCGACTTGCTGAGCCCGGTGGCGTTTTCGACATCGACGAGCCTCGCGCCGTTCGAGTTGTGGGCTGCCACGGCACGTAGGATTGCGGCCACGCGTTCGATGCCTTGTCCTGCGCCGGACGATTTGGTTGTCATTCTATCGATGCCTTCAGGGTATCTGGTTACAGGTTGCGGTCAGGTTCGTATGAAGACCGGATTAATGGTCCTTCTTTCGATGTGCCAGCGCCCAGCTTGGCGCACATAGCTTTCCTCCACGTCCGCAACCGTATGTGGAACGGGATTTCGCGACGGCTCTTCCGACCGAAAGACCGTTAGCAGCAGCAGCGAATCGACTCTGTCGTCCTCCTGCCTCGTCAGCTGGAGATTGGAGACGAGATGACGAGTGATCAGCCTCGGCGTTTCCTGTCGCCGGCGCATCGCGATGCCGATCGCCTCGCCTCGCAGCTCTCCAGGGGTGGGGGCGCCCTCGCCATAGATCAACCGGGCATTCCCGGTGAACATCTCGGCCGTTTCCGCGGCCCGGCCGTGGTCCACCAGCCAATAGAAGCGGTGAATGAGAGCGGTGATGTCCCGCTCGATTTGATCGCCAACGTTCGCCTCGCCCCACATCGTTCACAAATCCCATTGACTGAAATGCCATCTCATCTTATGAAACGATTATTGCAGATGCACTGTGATATGCACATATATGTACCGATATATCTATAAAAATATCGGGCATAGGAACATTAGGTGGAGGGGGTAATGCGGGACGATCGGAAATATATCGGGATATCGAGCGTCGCGATCGCCGCTGCTCTGATCTGTCCCGCGAAGGCTTGGGCGGCCGAAACGGGTGCGGAGGACTCCGTCGAGATCGTCGTGACCGCGCAGAAGCGCGAGCAGCGGGTCAACGAGGTCCCGATGTCGATCAGCGCGCTGAGCGGCAAGGATCTGGCCGACAAGGGTATCGTCAAGCCGGGCGACCTCGAAAAGAGCGTGCCGGGCTTCAGCTACACCGTCAGCGGCTATCAGACGCCGGTCTACATCCTGCGCGGCGTCGGCTATTTCGAATCTTCGCTCGCGGCCGATCCGGCGGTGTCGGTCTATGTCGACGAGGTCAGCCTTCCTTATTCGGCGATGACGATCGGCGCCGGGCTCGACCTAGAGCGCGTCGAGGTCCTTAAGGGCCCCCAGGGTATCCTGTTCGGGCGCAATTCGACGGGCGGCGCGATCAACTATGTCGCGGCCAGGCCCACGGCCGACTTCGGCGCGGGCATGCGGGCGAGCTATCACCGCTTCGGCGAGGTGGAATTAGAGGGTCATGTCACCGGACCGATCAGCGATACGCTTCGGGTTCGCGTCGCCGCGCGGACCGATCAGGGTGGGGGCTGGCAGCGCAGTTATACCCGGCGCGACAGCCTGGGCGCCAAGGACCTCCTGGTCGGCCGTGCGATCGTCGAGTGGGCGCCGTCCGCGGCGTTCACGGCGCAGCTGAACGTCAACGGCTGGCGCGACCGATCGGACAACCAGGCGCCGCAACTGGTCGCACTGATACCCAAGACGCCGGCCAATATTCCCGACGTCCCGGGGACCTTCCTCTATCCGCTCTCGCCAGCGAACGATCGCGCGGCGGACTGGAATGCCGGTCGCAGCCTCAAGAACGACAACTCGCTCTGGCAGGCCTCGCTGCGGCTGGGTTACGAGCTGTCGTCCGACATATCGCTCACCTCGATCACGAGCTACGCGGACTATTCGCGCTATGCGCCGATCGATCAGGACGGTTCGACGCTCAACATCATCGACAGCCTCGATGTCGGCAGCATCAAATCCTTGTTCCAGGAGCTGCGCCTGTCGGGAACCACAGACGCGCTTACCTGGGTGTTCGGTGGCAATTACGAGCGCGACCGCATTTACGAGCGGCTGACCTCCTTCCTTGGGGACTCGACCGGCGGGAAGATCGCGGGCGTCCGGTATAACGGCGCCCAGGCAAACAACGTCCAGATCGCCAAGACATATGCCCTGTTCGGCAATGTCGAATATGAGATCCTGCCCGGCCTGAGCCTTCAGGGCGGCGCGCGTTACACCAAGGCCGACCGAAGCTTCGACGGCTGCAGCGGCGATGTGGGCGACGGCAGGTTCGCGGCCGCGTTCGTCGCCTTGCAGACCGCGCTGAAACGGGGTGCATCGCCCGTTGTGCCGATCGCGCCCGGCGAATGCACCAGCCTAGACGCCAACCTCGATCCCGCACGCCTCGTCACCACCTTCAACCAGGACAACATATCCTGGCGCGCGGGCCTGAGTTGGAAGGGGGAGGGCGGTCTGCTCCTCTATGCCAATGTCAGCCAAGGCTATAAGGCGGGCGGCTTCCCGACGACCACGGCCGCAACGCTGACCCAGTTCACCCCGGTGTCGCAGGAAAAAGTCGTCGCCTATGAGGCGGGCTTCAAGGTGCCGCTATGGGATCGGAAGATCCAGTGGAACGGCGCGATCTTCCGCATGGACTACACCGACAAGCAGGTGCGCGGGATCATTCCCGATCCGGTCCTGCGAACCGTCCAGGCGCTCGTCAACGTACCGAAGTCGAAGATCGAGGGGGTCGAGGGGCAGGTGCACATGCGCCCGACGCGGGGGCTCGATCTCGATTTCTCGGGCACCTATCTGCACACGCGGGTCGACGATTTCATCGGTCTCGACGTGTTCGGGCTTCGGCGGAATTTCGATGGGTCCCGCCTGCCGTACACGCCGAAATGGCAGGGGGTGGCGGACGCGCGCTATGCCTGGCCGGTCAGCAACGGCCTGTCGGCCTTCGTCGGCGGGCATCTGACCTATCACAGCGGCACCAACGCCCAGCTCGGTGGTGTGCCGGTGGTGGCCATCCGCGCCTATACCTTGCTCGACCTCAGCGCGGGTATCGAGAGCGCTGACGGCCGCTGGAAGGCCATGCTGTTCGGCGAGAACGTGACCAACCGATATTACTGGAACTCCGCCAACAGCATCAGCGACGTGGTGGTCCGCTATGCGGGCATGCCCGCGCGCTACGGCGTCAGCTTCAGCTTCCAATATTGATCAGCCAAACGCCGGGCCCGCGGGCCCGGCGTCAGAGGTCTTTCGATGAAACGACTTGTCCCGGTGGCCGCTATGGCCGGTGCGCTTGCAACGGCGTCGGCATCGTTCGTATTGACGACCGGAGCCGCCCCACCGCCCAACATGGCGCCCGCGACCGCACAGGATGCGATCGTCGGTTCCGTGTCCGGCCCCGGGGGGGCGGAAGCCGGGGTGTGGGTGATCGCGGAAACGACCGATCTTCCCACCCGCTTCATCAAGATCGTGGTGACCGACGATCGCGGGCGGTTCGTGCTGCCCGAGATGCCGAAGGCGCGATATCGCGTCTGGGCCAGGGGCTATGGACTGGCCGACACCGACCGGGAGCCCGCGTCGCCCGGCGCGCGCGTGGCGCTGCTGGCCCGTGCGGCGGCCGACGCGGCCGACGCCGCGAAGGCCTATCCGGCCAATTACTGGTACGCGATGCTGAAGCCACCGCTGGCGCCGGCCTTCGGGGGCGACGCGGGGCGTCGGCAGAGCTTCATCGCCACGGCCAAATTCTGCCTGGTCTGCCATCAGATCGGCAATGCGGTGATGCGCGAGCCCGCCGACAACAGCTTTGAGGGTTGGAATCAGCGGATCCGGCAGGCGCGCGACAAGGGCGATCCCGCCATGGGGGACCTCGCCCAGGGCTATGCCAACGCGATGCAGGTCACGATGGCGTCGCTCGGTCCGGCGGGCCCGCGGATGTACGCCGATTGGACCGCCCGGATCGGGCAGGGGGAATTGCCGGTCGAGCAGCCGCGGCGGCCGTCCGGGATCGAACGGAACGTCGTGATCTCGATCTGGGACTGGGGCGGTCCGACCTTCAATCACGATCTGATCGCCACCAACCCGCGCCACCCCGATCTCAACGCCGGAGGGCCCGTCTTTGGCGTCGAGCCCCATGTCGGTCGGCTGACCATGGTCGATCCGGCGACCGGCAAGGCGCGATTGCTCGATATTCCCGATGGCCGACGGCATCCGATGCTCGTGACGCTCGATCATCGCGGGCGGGTGTGGTTCCCCAGCTATGGGCCCCAGTTCCTCAAGGAGCACGTCGCCGACGCGCCGTCGCTAAAGGCGGAATGCCCGGCGGAATGGATCGACCCGGCGGGAAAGAACTTTATCGTCGCGCCGCGCGTCGAATATCTTCGGATGTACGATCCCGCGCGGGACCGCTTCGCCTCGGTGCCGATGTGCCTCGACCGGCAGGCCAAAGCGGCGCCGGATATGCGCAAGGCGCTTTTCTTCACCAGCGATACGGTGCTTGCCTGGATCGATCCGGACCTGTGGGATCGCACCGGCGATGCCGCGCGGGCGACGGGCTGGTGCCCGGTCGTGCTGCCCACCGCCGGGCGCCGGCAGCGCGTGACCGAGCTGGACCCCAGGCAGTGGACCCTGCTCGGCGAACCATCCGATCCCAGGCGCGACACCCGGATCGGCGGCCATTTCGTCTTCCGCGCGCGGCCGCATCCGACGGATGGCAGCATCTGGTTCACCGCGACCCGCGACTTTCCCGGCGGGATCGTCCGGCTCGTTCCGGGCGACAGGCCACCCTATAGCTGCCGCAGCGAATATTATGAGCCGCCTCGCCAGCCCGACGGCAGCTATGCCGGCTATTCGCCGATGAACGTCGATTTCGACAGCCGCGGGCGGGTCTGGGTCGCGATGATCAGCGGCGGCATTGCCCAGTTCGACCGCTCGAAATGCCAGGTGCGCTCGGGTCCGGGCGCGACCGGGCAGCAATGCCCGGGGGCATGGAGCTTCCGCCGGCTTCCCGGTCCGCGCCTTGCCGGTAGCTCGGAGACGGCGGACTTCAACTATGGCCTCGTCGTCGATCATGCCGACGTCAGCGGGCTCGGTCGCGACAGCGTGATCGTCAGCGGCGGCAATTCGGACTCGCTCGTGGCGCTCTCAAGGCGGTCGCAGGCGCCGATCGTCATGCGCATTCCCTATCCGCGGGGCTTCTATGCCCGCGAGATCAGCGCGCGGCGCGATCGACCCGGAGCCGGCTGGAAGGGCGGCGGCCTCTGGGCGAGCTACAACAGCATCACGGTCTGGCACGGCGAGGACGCAGACAACGGCAACCCCGGCCTCGTCAAGTTCCAGATCCGCCCCAATCCACTGGCGCGATGACGACCGCCTCCGCACAACCCTGACCCAAGGATCGGTTTCAACATGGACCTTTCACGTCACGTCCCGAACAGTTTCGCCGAGGTCCGATGGCGTCATGGCCGGGGGGCCGCCTCGGCCGCCTACATCCTCCTCTCCATGACTAGCCCCGCTCATGCCGCCGGCGATGCGACGCTGGGGCAGGCTCAATTCGCCCGCTGCACGTCGTGCCATGGCATGTCCGCAACGTCCCCGCCCAAGATCGGCCCCAGGCTGGACGGTGTATACGGGCGCGCCGCCGCGTCGATTGATCCCGCATATGGATATTCCGATGCCTTGCGGCTTGCGAAGATCCGCTGGGACGACGCGTCGCTGGATCGGTTCCTGGCAGCGCCGCGCAGTTTCGTGCCCGGCAACAAGATGACCTTCACCGGCGTGGCGGACGCGGGCGTGCGTGCCAATATCGTCGCCTATCTCAAGACTCGCGAGCAGGAGCGCTGACGATGGCCACCGTGCGAGAGGTCATCGAACGCGGCCGGTCCGCGAAGCTCAGGGGAGATCTTCGGATCGCGATCATCGGCGCCGGCATCGGCGGCATCGCCATGGCCTATGCGTTGGAGCAGGCCGGCATCTCCGACTTCACCATCTACGAGAAGGCCTCGTCGGTCGGGGGGACATGGCGCGAAAATGTCTATCCGGGCGTCGCCTGCGACATCCCGTCCTATGCCTATTCGTTCACGTTCGCGCTGAATCCCGAGTGGAGCCAATCTTTTGCGCCGGGTGAGGAGATCCGGCAATATCTCGAGAATACCTGCCGGCAGCTCGATCTCAGCTGGCGGATCAAGTTCGGCAAGGAGGTCGTCTCGGCAGTCTATCGGGGCGACGGATGGCATCTGGGCATGGCGGACGGCGACAGCACCGTCGTCGATGCCGTGATCGCTTGCACCGGCTTCCTGCATGTCGCCAACGAAATCCGCCTGCCCGGGGTCGAGCGATTCGAGGGCGAAGTCCTGCATAGCGCCAAATGGCGACACGATGCGGATCTGCACGGCAAACGGGTGGCTCTTATCGGCTCGGGCTCGACGGCGGCGCAGATCGTTCCCGCGATCGTCGATCAGGTCGGTGGACTGACGATATTTCAGCGGACGGCGCAATGGGTCTTTCCCATCGCGCGGGAACGGCATTCGGATGAGCAGAAGCGGCGCCTGCGAGGCGACGTCGGACAGCTCTACGAGATATATGACCGCATCATCGCCGAGAGCCAGCGCGACCTCGGCGCGCTTTCCGCCGGCGATCCCGAGATGACCCGGCGCTATTTCGAGGAATGCCGCAACAATCTGGCACTGGTCGAAGACGCTGATCTGCGGGCGAAGCTGACGCCCGACTACACGATGATGTGCAAGCGGCTCGTGATGACCGAAGGCTTCTATGAAGCCATCCAGCAGCCTCGTTGCGATGTCGTCACAAGTCCGATCGAGCAGATCGAGCCCCACGGCATCCGCACCGCGGACGGCACGGTCCATGGCGCCGACGCAATCATCCTGGCCACGGGGTTCAAGACGAAGGAATATTTCCGCTCGATCAATCCGGTCGGGATCGACGGCATCACGCTCGACGAGGCCTGGGCGGACGGTATCTCGTCCTTCGCGACGGTTTCCTTCGCAGGTTTTCCAAATCTCTTCGCGATCGGCGGACCGTTCTCGGCGCTCGGCAATCAGTCCTACATTACGGGCGCCGAGCTGCAGACCGGCTATATCATCCGCCTGCTGAAGATGCTCGAGGACAGCGGCGCACGCGCCCTGGCGCCCCGGCCGGAGGCTGAGCAGCGGTTCAAGGCAGAGAATGCGGCGGGCGCGCAGGGGACCGTCTGGCTGTCCGGCTGCAAGAGCTGGTTCCTGGATGAGAATAATCACTTCCAGTTCTGGACCCGAAGCCCCGACGCCTATGTCGAGATGATGGACGCGGGCCCTCAAGCTTCTGATTTCCAGCTGTTTTCCTAAACCGCCTGCATCGCCGCCCGCTCAAGGCCGGCCCGGAGACTGTGATGACCGAACTATTCGACTATCGTGATGGAGACGTGTCGTGCCACGGCCGGATCGCGCTGCCCGCAGGGCAGAACAAGGCCCCGGCAATCGCGGTTTTCGCTGACCTTAGTGGGGTGAGCGAGCAGACGATCGGACGCGCCGAGCGGCTCGCGTCCGAGCTCGGCTATATCGGCCTCGCGGCGGACATGTACGGCCACGGTCGGTCGGTGCAGTCGATCGAGGAAGGCGTGCCGCTGGTGCAGTCATGGCTTGCGGAACCCGAACGGATCGTCTGCCGCGCGGGTGCCGCGCTCGATGCGCTGGCTCGCCATCCCCGCTGCGACGGTCGACTGGCTGCAATCGGCTTCTGTTTCGGCGGCGCCGTCACCCTGGAACTCGCGCGCGCCAACTATCCCGGCTACCTGGCCGGGGTCAGCTTCCACGGTAATCTTGCGACGGTTCGCCCAGGCCAGGCGAGGATCGGGGCCTCGCTGCTGGTCTGCCATGGTGCGGAGGACCCGTTCGTGGGCAAAGCCGAATTGGTGGCCTTCCTCGACGAGATGGCAATCTGCCAAGCCGACTGCCAGACGATCGCCTACACGGGGGCGGCGCACAGCTTCACCAGCCCCGCAGTCGACGCGCTGGGGATGACCGGCGCCTTCTACCATGGCCGCACGGACGACCGATCCTGGCAGGCGATGGGCCGGCACCTCCGGGAAGCCTTCGGCAACTGATCGGCTTTCGGGAGAGAGAGCATGCGGCTGGTAACCTATGAACGGGGCGGGACCGAGAGCATCGGCGCGCTGCTCGACGGCGATAGCGTCGTGGACCTTGCGGCGGCGACCGACGAAGCGCCGGCCTATTTCGGATCGATGCAGGCGCTGATCGAGGCCGGGGAGCCGGCCTTGCGGCATGCCCGCGCGATCGTCGAGGCGGCCCCCGAGACGGCCGTGCTGGGCCTGTGCGACGTAGCGCTGCTGGCGCCGTTGCCGCGACCCGTCAAGATGCGGGACTGCCAGCTTTTCCTGGAGCATCTGCAGGCGGTCGGCGAAATGATGTTGCGGCAAAAGGCCGGAGCCGATGGGCCCGGTGTCGAGGGCAGCTATCATCTGGCGCCCATCGTGAGCGAACGGATCATCTATTATAACTGCGACACGACCGCGGTGTGCGGCACCGGCCAGGAGGCCATCTGGCCCGGTGAAACCGACTGGATGGATTTCGAGCTGGAATGGGCCTGCGTGGTCGGGAAGGACGGCCGGAACATATCCCCCGCGCAGGCCCGCGAGCACATCTTCGGCTACACGATCTTCAACGATCTGTCTGCGCGCGACGTGCAGCTGGCGGTGATGGCGGGGCAGATCGGCCCCGGTGCCGGCAAGGATTTCGACAACAGCAATCCGATCGGCCCATGCATCGTTACCGCCGACGCGGTTCCCGATCCCTATGCCCTGACCATGACCGCCTCGGTGAATGGCGAGCGCTGGTCGCAGGGCAGTACCGGTTCGATGCATCACAGGTTCGAGGATGCGATCGTCATGCTCAGCCGGGACAGGCAACTCCATGCCGGGGAGATCATCGCGTCGGGCACCGTATTGTCAGGTTGCGGCTTCGAACTGCAGCGTCGCCTTTCGCCCGGTGACGTGGTGGAACTGCATGTCGAGGCGATCGGCTCGTTGGTGACGACCGTGCGCCAGGCCGAACGGCGGTCGTGAGACCATTCTGACATGCGTCAGGAGATCGATTTTCACGGTGTTCACCTCGTCCTGCTCAGCTCGATCACCGAGGTGAGCGCATGCGACCGCGATGCCGTCGTCGTTTCCGGATCGCATGGCGGGGCCAGCGTCGTCGACTATGCGTTGCGCTACCCCTTACGCGGCGTGTTCTTCAACGATGCGGGGGTGGGCAAGGACCTCGCCGGCATCGTCTCGCTGGCCGTGCTCGAACGGCATGGACTGGCGGCGGGCGCCGTCGCGCACATATCGGCGCGGATCGGCGACGCCGAGGACGGTTTCCTGTGCGGTTGGCTGTCCCATGTGAACGGGCCCGCTCACGCCTGCGGTATGCGGGAGAGGGATTTGCTGCGCGACGCCATCCCGCGCTGCTTTGGAAGGACCGGGTGACCGGAGGAGGACCAGAATGCAGATCATCGACAGTCCGACACCAGGTCTGATGCAGGATCATCCTCTGCAGATCAGTGCCTTGCTCCGTTACAGCGCAACCGCGCATCCCGAACGCGAGATCGTCTCGCGTCAGGCCGATGGGTCGATTTTCCGCTATGACAATCGCACGCTCGCCGATCGGGCTGCCCAGGTGGCGAACATGCTGCAATCGCTGGGCATCACGCCCGGCGACTTCGTGAGTTCGCTGGCATGGAACACTCATCGTCACCTCGAGCTGTTCTACGCGGTTCCCGGGATAGGCGCCGTTCTTCACACCGCCAATCCCCGGCTCAGCGACGAGCATATCGCCTATACGATCAACCATGCCGGTAGCCGCATCCTCCTGATCGACGAAAGCTTCGTCGATCTCGTCGCAAGACTGCTTCCGCGGCTGACCGCCATAGAGACGGTCATCCTGCTCGGATGCCGCACTGACGCGGCGATCGCCGCTCGATCTTATGAAACCCTGCTGCGGGTTCAGCCGAAGGCCATCGAGTGGCCGTGGCTGACGGAGCGGTCCGGAGCATTTCTCTGCTACACGTCGGGAACGACGGGCGACCCGAAGGGTGTGCTTTACAGCCATCGCTCGATCGTAATGCACGCCTATGCCGCGGGGCTTTCCGGCGCGCTGGGTTTCTCGGCCTTCGATTGCGTGATGCCGTGCCAGTCCCTGTATCACGCTACCGCATGGGGCCTGCCGTTCGCCGCGGCGATCAATGGCTGCAAGATCGTCTTGCCGGGCGACCGGATGGATGGTGCCAGCCTGCAGGAGCTGATCCAGGCCGAGGGCGTGACCTTTTCGGGAGGCGTGCCAACGATCTGGACGATGTATCTCGAGCATTTGCGGCAATCGCGGCAGGACACGGGCCGACTCAATCGGATCGTCATCGGCGGCTCGGCCGTGCCACGCGCGATGGCAGACGCGTTCCGAAGCCATGGCGTCGAGGTTCGCCAATTGTGGGGCATGACCGAAACCAGCCCTTTGGGCGTGGTGGCATCGGCTACGCCCGCAATCGAAGCTCATGGCCCCGACGAGCGCGATGAGATCATCTGGACCAGGCAGGGCCGGCTTCAGTTCGGCATCGAGTTGCGCATCGTCGACGAGGAGGGATGCGAACTCCCTCATGACGGCCAGAGCCCGGGTGCCCTGTACGTCCGGGGTCCGTGGACGGTCGAACGCTATTTCAAAAGCGGGGCGAGCGCGGTCGACCAGGATGGCTGGTTCGATACGGGCGACATCGCGACGATCGACGCGGATGGCTTCATGCGGATAACCGATCGTAGCAAGGACGTGATCAAGTCCGGTGGCGAATGGGTCAGTTCGATAGATCTCGAGAATGCGGCTATGGCTTGTCCAGGCGTGAAGATCGCCGCGGTGATCGGCGCGTTTCACCCCAAGTGGGAAGAGCGGCCCGTGCTCGTCGTGGAAACCCATGCGGGAGAAAAAGTCTCCGAGGACAGGATCATGAGCCATCTGGCCGATATCGTCGTCAAATGGTGGATGCCCGATCGGATCATTTTCGATGCGATACCGCTCACGGCAACCGGCAAGGTCGCAAAGAAGGACCTTCGCGAGCGATATGCGAATTGTCTGGCGGACTGATCAGGCGGCGCACTTCAGCTTGGTAAAGCGAACCCGTCTCGTCCCCCCGCAAGCGAAGGTGAAGACGTCTTCATCGCGCATGAAGACCAGGACCCCCGAAAACATCGCGAAAGGGCCCGTCGGGACGGCTTTCCAGATCGCCGCGTTGATCGGCTGCAGCACATAATCGGTCGCACCGAGAGGCCCGGTCATCCTCAACCGGGCCTCGCCGTCGACGAGGGCGATCCTCGCACGGGCATCGACCGCGGGAGCGACATAGTCGCCGAGCCGGTCGTCGATTTCGGCACCGGCGTCCGCATCGACCGGGTCGAGCCGATCCTCGTCGCCGAAGTCGGTGAAGCGTAACCCGTCGCCATCGAGTGCGGCCGACTGGAGAATGAAGGACATGATCTCGGGCAGGCGCAACGCGCCCGCCTCGTCGGCGGTGACCGGAAGCGGGGGGCCGTTGTCGATCGCGAGCAACTGCATGTCGCCGTGCGCGGCCAGTTCGACGACGCGGCCGTCGCGCTGGGAGACGAAGACGGCGCTGTGCTTGTCGAACGGCAGGTCGTGCCGCGGCGCGAGGCCGTCGACGCAAGCATCGATGATCCGGTTGGCGAGATCGGCGCCGCTGACATCGGCGCGATTGACGGCGATCGAGATGTCCAGGCCGGCCGCCGGCACCTTGATCATCTGCGAATTGCCCGCGACGACGCCGCCGCCATGCGACACCGTCGCGACGCCGCGATAGTCGCCCATGATCAGACCGAGGCCATAGCCTGTCGACGTGCCGTTGCCGAGGCGATGGGGATTGCGCATCAGCCGCCAGCTGTCCGCCGATCCGACGACCGGCGCGTCCATGTGGCGGAGCCAGCGCAGCATGTCGTCCATCGTCGAGACCAGGCCGCCCGCGCCGCTGACCTCCATGCCCATGGCATCGCGCGAGAAGCGGCCATCGGGCGACCGGAAGTGCAGGGTGGCGCTGTTGGGCACGAAATCCGTGTCCCAGCGACGCAGCAAGGTATCGTACATGCCCAGCGGTTCGAAGATCCGCTTTCGAAGCAGCGCGTCGAGGCTTTCGCCGGCGATGCGCTCGATTGCCGCGGTCAGCAGGACATAGCCGCCATTATTGTAGCGCCAGCTCGTGCCGGGCTCGAATTCGACATCGTCGATCGTCTCGTACCAGGCGACGAGCTGCGTGTCGGTCAGGGGCGCGCGCGGGCCGTTGATCGTCATCGACAGCGCCATGACGTCACGCAGCCCGCCGGTATGTCCCATCAGCTGCCGGATGGTGACGTTGCGGCTGACGGCGTGAAGCTCGGGCAGGTACCTGCCGATCGGATCGTCGAGACCGGCGCGCCCCTCCTCGCACAGCAGGAGGAAGGCGAGCGCCGTGAAATGCTTGGTGGTCGAGCCTATCCGCATCCGCATCGCGGGCCCGAGCAGCACCGGCAATTCCATGGTCGCGAGGCCGAAGCCCTTGCGATAGACGGGCACGCCGCCGATCGCGATGGCAACCGCCGCGCCCGGCAGGTGACATTGGTCGATCCCGGCGAAGATCGCGTCGATCTCGGCCTCGTCCAGCTTCGCGACCATGGCTTGCTTCCTCATGTTTGCGGCGACCGGAAATCCCCGCGGCGCTTCCGTGCGGTTCAGAAGCGCGTCGATACGCGCAGGCCGATGGTGCGGGGACGCAGGATCAATATCTGCGCCGGACCGCCGAGCTGCGACAAGACGGTCTGCCCGGCGAGCTGGCCGAGGCTGTCGAACAGATTCTGCACGTAGACCTGGGCATCGACCGGGCCGAAGGAGAGGCCGGCGCGCAGGTCGACCGTCTCATAGCTCGGCAGCCGGTACTGGCGCAGGCTCGGACTGGCGTCGAAGCTGACCCGGCTGTCCGAAGCGAAACGCAGCGTTGCGCCGACGGTCGGCTTCAGCGGGCTGTCGAACACGGTATAGTCGACGTTCACGCTGGCGGTGACGTGCGGCGTGTTGGGCAGACGCTCGCCCTTGCGCGCGCCGAGCAAGGGCACCGCCTCGGTGAGCTTGCCATCATTATAGGCAAAGGTCCCGGTGGCGACGAAGCCCCGGTCCGGGCGCGCCGTCAGCGTCAGCTCGGCACCCTTGATATGGGCGCCGGGGCCGTTGGCGAAGTTGGTCACGCCGGCGACCGGGCTCAGCAGCTGGATGTCCTTCCAGTCGATATAATAGCCGGACAGATCGACGCCGAAGCTGCGGTCGGCGGTCTCCGCCTTGATCCCGGCCTCATAGCTGTCGAGCGAATCCGAGCGGAAGGTCGGATTCGACGGGTTGCCGGTCGCCGGGTCGATCACCCGGAAATTGGGGCCGCCCGGGCGATAGCCGGTCGCGAAGCGCGCATAGGCGGTCACATTCCTGCTGAAGCGGTAGCGGGCGTTGGCGAGATAGGTCGTGACGCTCTCGTCCGACGAGGACCCCGGCGCCGAAACCACGAATATGCCCGAAGCATCCTGGGTGAACTTCTGCTTGTTGCGGGCGTATCGGATACCCCCGGTGACGTCGAACTTGTCGGTCAGATGATAGGTCAGATCGCCGAAGACCGCATATTCCTCGTAGCTGCTGTCGATCGCAGCGGTGACGGCGTTGATGTTCGGCAGCGGCACCAGTCCGGCGCCGAAGGTGTCGGCGACCTGGCGAAGCAGGCTCTTCTCATGGGTGTAGAAACCGCCGATCTGCCATTCGAGCTTTCCGCCGGTCGGCGAGGCGAGGCGGATTTCCTGGGTGAACTTGCGCGTCCGGGCGAGCTCGTTGATCGCGACCGCCTGCGCGGGAACGCCGGCGAGGATTTGCAGATAGAGCGCATAGACCGCCGAGCCGTCGGTGCTCGCATGGGTCTTGTTCGACTGATAGCTGGTCACCGACGTCAGCGTCGCCGCGCCGAAATCATAGTCGATCGTCGCGCTGGCGAGGCGGAAGTTCGACCGGAAGGGTTCGTCGAGCGGATGGCTCTGGTCGAGCCAGCCGGCGACCGGCGTGCCGTCCAGGTTGATCGACGCATAGGCATTGCCGTCGCGACGGATATTCTGGGCGAAGCCGGTAAGGCGGATCGACAGGTCCTCGGTCGGCGCCAGCAGCGCCTCTACGCGACCACCATAGACCTTGCCCCGATCGACATTCTTCTCGCCCGTCGCGCTATTGTCGAAATAGCCGCCGTCGCGCGAATAGAAGCCGCTCGCCCGCACCGCGATCTTGTCGAGCACCAGCGGCACATTGACCACGGCCGATCCGTCATAGCTGGTGCCGCCATGGCCGGTCGACGAGATGCCCGCCTGGGCCTTGCCCTCGAACTGCGTCAGCGACGGCTTGCGCATGACATATTTCAGCACCCCGCCCATCGAGCTTGCGCCATAGAGCGTGCCCTGCGGACCGCGCAGCACCTCGACCCGGTCGAGATCGAACAGGCCGACGTCGAGCGCGCGGCGGGCGCCGTTGGCGAAGGCCGAGCTCGACCCATAGGGCACTTCGTCGACATAGATCCCGACGGTCGAGGAGACGTCGGCACCGCTGGTGACGCCGCGCATGCTGATCTGCGAGGTGCCCGCGCCCTGCGAGACATATTGGAGGCCGGGTACGGTGTTGGCGAAATCGACGAACTGCTTGGCGCCGAGCTTGGTCAGCTCGTCGCCCGAAAGCGCGGTCACCGATTGCGGGGTATCGATCAGTCGCTCGGCCCGCCTCTGCGCGGTCACGACGATCTCGGCCGAGCCACCGGTCGCATCGACGCTCTCCTGCGCCCAAAGCGGCGTGGCGATCATGGCCAGCGACGTGCCGGCCATCAGCCATAAGCGCGACGCACCGAAAGATGAGCGGTCCATCCAATTTCCCCTTTGTATCCGGCCGGTTCCACGACCAGCTTAATTGCACTCATAGCAATATCGCTGATTTTTTGCATTTCAAGCAAAAAATACGGAATGGGTGCTTCGGACGGGGAGGTGGCGGAAACGAGGGGCGGCCGGGTCAGCCGGCTTGCAGCTGCGCCCAGCTTTCCGGGGTGAAGCGCTGGGTTTCGAGCAGGCCCTGATGAGAATTGGGACCGTGGAAATAGGTCACGAGCAGTTCCACCGGCTGGTTGTTGACCGCGACGAAGCTGTGCCAGGCATCGGCGTCCATATAGATGGCGTCACCGGCTTCGAGGATGGTGGGCGGCTTGCCCTGGCAATAGACGATGGCATCGCCGGACATGACGTAGATGATCTTTTCGCCGGGATGGCGGAGGAATTCGCTATCCCAGATGCTGATCGCCTGGATGGTGCAGCGCATGCATTCGAGCGACCGATTGGCGCTGTCCTCGAACAGATATCTGGTCGCTATCTCGCGATCCTGACGCTCCAGCCGCTGCCGCTCGCGGTCGACGATCAGCCGCGGAGGGGCCTTGTGCGGGCGGGTCGCGGCCGACGGCGGCGCGCCGTCGCCGAGGCTGCGCGACACCATGTCCTCGGGCGAGACGCCGAAGGCCCTGGAGAGCAGCTCGACCTTCTCGATCGTCATGCCGAGCTGGGTGTTCTCGATCCGGGACAGCGACGAAACCGAAATACCGGTCAACTCGGACAGGCGTTCCAGCGTCATCTTCTGACGCTTGCGGAGCTTGCGCACATGCGCGCCGATCGTGTCGGGTATCGGTGCGCCGGACATGTTCGCCGCTTCCTTGGCCATCGTCGCTGCGTAACGCGCCGGCCGGCGCTTTGCTAGCGAGGTCATCGCTTCACCCCCAGAGATCGGGATCGAACCCGTGGAGGAGCCGGCCGTCATGGCGAACGCCGGCATGCGCGGCGAGCTTGACGATCAGCGGCGCATCCAGATCGACGACCTCGCAGAGCGACGCGACCATATAGGCCGGCGCCATGGCGAGGCCCGTCGCGAGCATGCAGCCGACCATCAGGCGAAAGCCCTGCTCGCGCCCCGCTTCGGCCAGGGCCAGCGCTTCGGTGAGGCCGCCGGCCTTGTCGAGCTTGATGTTGATATAGTCGAAGCGGCCCCGCAGCCGCGCGAGGTCGGATCGGTCGTGGCAGGATTCGTCGGCGCATAGCGGCAGGACGCGGCTGTAGCCGTCGAGCAGGGCATCGTCGCCGGGCGGCAGCGGCTGCTCGATCATGAACACGCCGGCCTCGGCCAGCGCCGGCGCCAGTTCGTTCAGTTGTGCGAGCGTCCAGCCTGCATTGACGTCGACGAACAATGGCGTGTCCGGCCGGGCCGCCCGAACCGCCCGCAGGCAGTCGAGATCCTGCTCGCCGCCCAGCTTGAGCTTGATCATCGCCGGCGCGTCGAGGTCCGCGGCGATGCGATACGTCTCCGCCGGAGAGGAAATGCCGATGGTGACGTCGGAGGCGACCGTCGCCGGACGGTCGAGCGCGGCGAGTTCCCACACCGAGCGGCCGGAGGTCTTGGCCTCGAGGTCCCAGAAGGCGCAGTCGAGCGCATTGCGCGCCGCGCGGGCGGGCAGCGCGCTTTGCAACGCGGTGCGGTCGATCTCTCCGCGCTCGATCGCGGGCGCGATCGCCGCGATCTCGGCCAGGGTCGATTCGGGCGTCTGGCCGTAGATGGCCATGGGACAGCATTCACCGCGCCCCACCACGCCGTCGCGTTCGATGCCGACCTCGATCGTGTCGAGCCCGGCAATGATGCCGAACGCAACCCGCACCGGCTGCTTCAGGCCGACGAACTTCTTCTCCGCGACAACGCGCATGCGATGCACCCCTAAAATTTGCATAAAATGCAATATCTGAGGACGTCGGGATTTCAAGCGAATTCAAAATGTGCGAATTTTCAGTGGGCGGAGGAAAGCATGCCCATCTGCGTGGAGCGAAGCCCGCGGGGTGGCCTCGGCCGCGGTTCAGCCCTTTCGGAGCGGCGGCAGCACCACCGTTTCCAGCAGGTCGAGCGGCATCGCGCCGTTGCCGAGGACCAGCGCGTGGAACTGGCGCAGATCGAAGCGCTTGCCCATCCGCATCTTCAGCCTGTCGCGCATCGCCAGCAGGCGGAGCTGGCCGAGCTTGTAGCCGAGCGCCTGGCCGGGCCAGGCCATGTAGCGCTCGATCTCCGCGACAATCTCGCTCATCGGCGATCCGCTGTTCGCCTGCATATAGGCGATCGCCTTCTCGCGGCTCCAGCGGAGCTGGTGGAGCCCGGTGTCGACGACGAGGCGCACGCAGCGGAACAGGTCGTCGGCCAGCCGCCCGACATCGCCTGCCGGGTCCTGCGCGTAGAGTCCCATCTCCGCCGCCAGCCGCTCGGCATAGAGGGCCCAGCCTTCCTGATAGGCGTTGAAGCTGGCGATGCGCAGCATCAGCGGCGCCTGGGGAAGGGCGAGCAGGGTCGCGCCCTGGGTATGATGGCCGGACACGCCTTCGTGATAGCTGAGCGTGGGCAGGCTGTAGCGGTGCACCCCGGCCATGTCGCGCAGGTTGATCCAGTATATGCCGGGCCGCGATCCGTCGAGCGAGGGGCCGTCATAATAGCCGCCCGGCGCCGAATCCTGCGTCGCGGGCGGCACCGCGCGGATTTCGAGCCGCTGGCTGGGGATCATCGCGCGCGGCAGGAACTGATGCTGGCGTGCTTCCATCCCGGCGACCAGCTTGCGCAGATAGTCGAGCACCTGCTCGCGCCCGGCCGGCGTATCGGGAAAGCGTTGCCGCGGATCGGCGGCGAGCGCGTCGAGCCGATCGCGCAGCGAGCCCCTGCCGAAGCCGAGTTGGCGGAGCCGCGCGTCGATCCGCCCGGTGACGAGCCTGACCTGGTCGAGCCCGATCTTGTGGATCTCCTCGGGGGACTGGTCGCTGTCGCCGACCGAGTGGACATTGGCGGCGTAGAGCGCCTCGCCGTCGGGCTGGGCCCAGACGCCGGCCTCCTCGCGCCCGTAAGGCAGCATGTCGCGCAGCCGCGCGCGCAGCTTGCCGAAGGCGGGGCGGGCGCGCTTCTCCAGCGCGGCGGTCGCGCGCAGCTCGGCGGCGGCACGCGTGCGCGCGTCGAGCCCGGCGGTAGCCATCCGCTCGCGCAGCGCGACGATCATCGGATGCCGGTCGGCCGGGCCGGCCAGGAAGTTCTCGACCACCGGCAGCGTCTTTTCGAGCAGCGCGCGCGGCGGGATGCAGCCCAGCGCCTCGTCGGCCTTCGACTTCTCGACGACCCCGGCAAAGCCTTCCGCGAAGCCGTCGAGCTTCTCGATCCAGGCGTCGACCTCGATCGGCGACGACAGCGGCTGCTGCGCGATCATCACGTTGGGGGTGTTCACCACCGGGCCGGAGATCTGGTTGATGATGTAGGGCTCGTGCCCCGAGAACCAGAAGGGGTTGGGCCGGCCATAGCCGATGGCGGCGCTGCGCGTGCCATTCTCTATCACCGCCGCGGCCATCTTCAGCCTGAGCTGGCCGAGCCGGTCATCCTCGCAGTCGATCCGCTCGATCGCGATCCCGGCCTCGCCCAGCGCGGTGCGCCAGGCCTCCTCGCCCTCGGGCGAGTAATCGTCCATCGACCGCGCGAAGGGGCCGCCCGCCGCCGATCCCGCGACGCCGCCATAGGTGGCGATCTCGGGCGTGTGGCGCAGCAGCTTCAGCGCGATCGCGTCGACCGGCGTGGTAATGGGGCAGGGGCCCGGCCGTTTCGGTGGCGCGCGTCTCGGGGCGGGCGGGGCGGCGAACGCGGCCGGAAGGACCGGGGCGATGGCGGATGCGCCGAGCAGGAGCCCGAAGCGGCGGCGCGAGAGGACGGGGTAGCGAGTTGATTCCATAGATTCTGCGTCCAGTGGTGACATTTTCGGGGCGGCGCGGCAACAGTCGGCCGATGTTCATCCTCGATTCGATAGAGGCACCGGGCGGACGCATCGCGCGGATCAGCCTCGACAAGCCGGCTTCGCGCAACTCGATCGCCATCGACCAGTGGTCCGCGCTGGCGGGGGCGGCCGAAGGCGCGGCGGCCTCGGGCGCCCGTGTGCTGATCATCCGGTCTGGCGCGCCCAACATCTTCTCCTCGGGTGCGGACCTCGGCGACCTCGCCGGGCTGGCGGCCGATCCGGCCCTGCGCACCCGCTTCCGCATCGACATGGGGCGCGCCTTCGATGCGATCGCGGGCCTGCCGATCGCGACGATCGCGGTGGTCGACGGCGGCTGCTACGGCGCCGGAGTGGCGCTGGCGATGGCCTGCGACATGCGCGTGGCGGGCGACAAGGCGCTGTTCGCGATCACCCCTGCCAAGGTCGGGATCGTCTATCCGGCGGCCGACGTCGCGCGTCTCAAGGCGCTGGTCGGTCCGGGGCAGGCGGCGCGGCTGCTGACCACCGGCATGACGATCGGCGCCGACGAGGCACTGGCGATCGGCCTGGTCGAGGAGCGGGCGAAGTCCGCCGACAAGGCGGCGCTGGCGCTGGCAGAGGCGATCGCCACCAATGCACGGTCGAGCGTCGCCGGGCTGAAGCGCATCCTGGCCGGGGACGAAGCCGCCGACCGGCTGTTCGAGGACGCCTTCGGCGGAGCCGATTTCCGCGAGGGGCTGTCGGCATTCCGGGGGCGGCGCGCGCCGGCGTTCGAGGCATGAGCGGCATCCTGCTGATCGCCGACCACGCGTCCAACCATGTTCCCGCCGACATCGACCTCGACATCGATCCGGCGCTGCTCGACCAGCACATGGCGATCGACATCGGCGTCGAGCCGCTCGGCCGCCTGCTGTGCCGACGGCTCGGCATGGACGGCATCTTCGGCCCGGTCTCGCGGCTGGTCGTCGACCTCAACCGAGAGGAGCATGCGCAAGGCCTGATCCCGACCGAAAGCGACGGCTTCGCCATAGCGGGGAACGAACTGCTCGACGCCGAAGGCCGCCGGGCGCGGATCGAGCGCTTCTGGCGGCCTTATCACCGTGGTATCGCCGATCGCATCGCGGCCGACCGGCCCCGCCTGATCGTCTCGCTGCACAGCTTCACGCCACGCCTGTCGGCCCGCCCCGGAGAGGCGCGCCCCTGGCAGGTCGGGGTGCTCTACAACCGGGACGACCGGGCGGCGTCGCTCGGTATCGCGGCGCTGCGCGCCGCCGGGATCGTGACGGGGGACAACGAACCCTATTCGGGCAAGGTGCTCAATGCGACGATGAACATGCATGCCGAGGCCAACGCCATTCCCTATCTGGGGCTGGAGGTGCGGCAGGACCTGATCGGCGACGAGGCGGGGGTGGCGGCATGGGCCGAACGGCTTGCCCCGGTGATCGCGATCGTGGCCGAGCGGCTAGGCGATCCCGCCGCCGCCTGACCGCGCGCAGCCGCATGGACGGTGCGATATGTCCATGTTAGGGGAGCCCATCGTCGGCACCGCCTTCCAAGCGCCGACGACTGAGAGACGGCGTGCTCCCACTCGTGAAGGAGCGCCGGCCATGGAAATCGATGTCTTGAACCAACCGCTACCGGTATCGCGGGCAGCCGATGGCGGTCCGCCGGGTCGCGGCGCCGGCCGCGCGGCGCCGCTGGGAGATCGAGCGGCGCTGCTGCGCGCGCATGCGACGTTATCGGCCGGATGCCGCTTCATGGCCAGCGATGCGGCCGCCTCCGGCGACGCGCCGCGCCCGCTACAGGGGGTGCATGCCCGCATGGTGGGCAACCGGTTCCGCGAGCTCGACCTGTTCCTGTCGGTCATGATCGGGGAGGTCGCGCTGGTGCTCGGCTACCCGGATCCCGATGGCCGGAAGCTCCGCCTGTTCAACACACCGAACAAGCTCCGGCGCCTGCGTCCGGTGATCGCGCTCGCGCAATGTCCCGAGGCGCGGCTGCGGGCGATCGGCCGCGTCGGGGCTTGCCTTCGCCACTGCGAGGGCCAGGTGCATCGGGCCGAAATGGGCCAGGATGTCCTGATCGCGCACGGCGAGGAACATGTGCTGCCGCCGCCGCCCGCCGCCGCCGCGAAGCGGCTCCATCTGTCGTCGCGGACGATTTCCGCCATCGCCGGATTCTATCGCTCGATCGGCGACGAACTGCTCGCCCGGACCCTCGGAGCGGGCGCTCCGACTTGACTTTTTGCGGTTTCTGCACCACATCTCGTCCCGCTAACGTCGCTTGCGGCGGAATTTGATGCCGCAGGCTGATCCTTCCTTTCTCTC
This sequence comes from Sphingomonas sp. Root720, assembly GCF_001428605.1. Taxonomy (GTDB): domain Bacteria; phylum Pseudomonadota; class Alphaproteobacteria; order Sphingomonadales; family Sphingomonadaceae; genus Rhizorhabdus. The sequence continues at coordinate 1,063,366 of NZ_LMID01000001.1, read as the reverse complement.
GCTTCGAGCTCCGCCAGCACAGTGCCGGCGGGTTCCCAATCCTTTGAAAGGAAATCCCTATGCCGATCGGCACCGTCAAATTCTTCAATGCCGACAAGGGCTATGGCTTTATCGCTCCTGAGGGCGGCGGCGAGGACAGCTTCGTGCACATCAGCGCCGTCGAGCGCGCGGGCATGATCACGCTGAACAAGGATCAGCGCGTCAGCTACGAGGTCGAGACCGACCGTCGCGGCAAGAGCTCCGCCACCAACCTCCAGGCCGCTTAAGGTCTTGGCCAAAGAGGACCAGTTCGTCCTCAACGGCCGGATCGAAGAAATCCTTCCCGACGGGCGCTTCCGCGTTCAGTTGGAGAATGATCTTCGTATTATCGCCTATACGGCCGGCCGGATGCGGCGTTTCCGCATCCGTTCGGTCGTCGGCGATGCCGTTCAGGTTGAGATGACCCCCTATGATCTCGGCAAGGGCCGGATCATATATCGTGAGCGCACCCCAGGGCCCGCCGGGCCCGGAGGCCATCGCTCTAAACGGCGATAGCGCTCGCTTCCCAATGCACTGAGCGCCTGCGGGCGCATCAAGGATATCATGTTTTCCAAGACCCATTTCGTAAAGAAGTCGCCTTTCCACCTTCCCCTGTCGAGGGCCGAGCGCAACGCGCCGCGTACCACGCTTTCCCGCCAGGAATTGCAGCGCATCGTCGCCGACATCATCGGCTGAGGCGCGACTATCAACGCAAGGAGACGGCCATGTCGGCGACCAGCGATTTCTATCTTGCCCGCGCGGCTGAAAGTGCCCTCCAGGCGGAGACGACCAAATTGTCCAACGTGCGGGATCGCTGGCTGCGGGCCGAAACCGCATGGCGCGCCATGGCCGACAAGGTCGTGAAGAGCGAAACCGAGCGCGCCGAACTGGCTCGCGTCAAGGCGCTGCGCGTCGACCTTTGACGGAGGTGGCGGGCTGGCTGTGCGAAGCACGCCGACCCGCCCGCCTTCACCTCGACCTGTCCTTTCCGATCGTTCGATCGGCCGCCTCGAAATGATCGATCTGATCGGCTCTAGCCTTTTGGAAGGCGGTACGGCTGGTCACGCGGGCGACATAGGCCTCTGTCGCGGGCCGGTTGCCGAACGCGCGGACATCCGAAACGCGCAGCACATCCGCCATCAACAGGTCCGCTACGGTGAAGCGCCCGGCGGCGAGCCATTCTTGCTCGCTCAATACCCTTTCCACATGATCGAGGCGCTGGCCCATCCATCCGGTGAGACCGTTGTTCCCGTCGCCGCCCAGCTTCAGGAACCACCACGGTACGGTGACCATCTCGACCGAGTTGAGCGCGGCGATCGTCCATTGCAAGGTTTCCGCCTCCCCGACCGGATCGCGCGGCATCAGCGTGTCGCTCTTCCGGGCGAGGTGCAGCAGGCCGGCGCCGCTTTCGAATATCCCGACTCCGTGATCCTTGAGGAACGGAACCTGGCCGAAGGGCTGATCCGCGAGATGATTGGTTTCGCGGCCGTCGAACGGGACGGTACGCACCGCATAGTCGAGACCCGCTTCCTCGCACGCCCATCTGAGCCTCAGGTCGCGCACGAAACCGCGGGGACCCTCAGGAACCCAATCGAACGTCCAGATGGTCAGTTCGCTCACGGCGGCGCGCCCTTCCTGAATCGGCGGAGAAACGATCGGGGCGATGGTCCGATCGATCCATCCCTAGCGATTTCGCAACCCGGTTTGAAGCCGCGAGCAGCCGGGCACCCGCCGGCGGGCGGGATCAGTCGCGCTCCGCCATCGCCACATCGGCCGCGTCGCGCGCCGCAACGGCCGCGCTCTGGGCCAGCAGGTCGAGCATTCTGTCGCTGACTCGCTGGTCGAGCAGCATCTGGATACCAAGCTCGACCTTCGTCGCCCGGACGAAATCGCCCGCTTCCGCGAAGATCGTCCGCGTGGCCTTCAGGCTGCTGAGCAGCCCCCGGCGCCGCATCAAGCGGCAGACGTCGTCCGGGTTCATTCGAACCTCCTTACGCAACCATGATACTGACCCGATAACGCACCGACGCACCAGTTAGTTCAGCGGACGCCGCGGCGCGGCTGCGAACGCAGGTAGAGATGCGTCGTCATCGTCGCCCCCAGCACCGGCGCGACAAGGTTGACGAAGGGGACCAGGAACAGGGCCGTCACGATCGAGCCGATCAGCATGCGCTGGACCCGCGTCGCACCCAGCCAGGCATGCCGTTCCGTGCGGTCGCCATGCCGTGCGGCGACCATCTCGCCCAGGTCGCGGCCGAAAGCCATGCCGTTGACGGCGACGAACAGGATCAGCGGCCCGATCCCGGTGAACAGCAGGAGGACATAGAAGGGCAAGGCGACCAGATTATAGACCAGTACCCGCGCCGCCGATCGGAGGCCCAGCGCCACGGCGGCGCCCGCTCCGATCGACTTGGCCTGAGCGGCGGCCTGCGGATAATGGCGCTGCTCGACGATGGCGGCGATCCGCTCGACATAGGCGCAGACCACCCCGAGCGCGACCGCGGGAAACAGGAACCACAGGGCGAGCAGGGTAAGGGCGATCGCCCCGATCCCGCCTTCGGCCGGGCTGAGCGGGCATTCCATGTCGCCGAAGGCCGCGCAGGGATCGCTCCCCGCCAGCGCCCAGCCGAGCCCGACGCCCAACACGGCGAAGATCAGCAGGGTGACGAGCAGCGACCGGAGCAGGACGCCGAGGATGCGGGAGTCCGTGAGGTCGCCGAGGGCGCGGAAGAAGATGCCGATCATGCCGCGACTACGGTCGTGGGCGGGCGGAGTTCCGCCGGCAGCGGCCTGGAGAGGGGCAGAGGAAGGTCGGCCAGTCGCAATCCAGAATCCGGTGATGAATTTTCTATGAGAATCAAAAAACCGGATGCTCCGCAGAAAATCTGGCCGGAATCGCGGCGGTGATGGCGTAATATTTAAGGATTAGTCCATATGTACTATCCGGATTAATGTAAAAGATAGAGGCGGTATTGCCGTCGGTAATATATTGGCCGATCAAGCGGCGAGTATTGTCCGGATGGGGCGAGGATTATCGCATCAAGTGCTCATCTTGCCGCTTTTTACTTAACGTCGCCGTGAAAAACGCGCCTTGCCATCACGCCGCCGATCCGGTGGCGGCCGGCATTCGCCGAAGCTTCATTTTCGAGGGACGTTCATGGCGGTTCTAAACGGTTCGGCGCTGTCCGAAACTCTTCTGGGCACGATTCTCGACGACATGATCTATGGAGAGGCCGGCGACGACCTGATCAGGGGCGGCGCCGGCGCCGACACGATCGACGGCGGGGACGGTGCCGACACGATCGATGGCGGCGACGGCAATGATCGCATGGTCGGCGGGGCGGGCAACGATGTCTTCGATGGCCGCAAGGACGACGATTATATCGATGGCGGCGACGGTTACGACAAGCTGATCGGCGGCGCCGGCAACGACAGCCTGTTCGGCGGCGGCGGCCGCGATTATCTCGACAGCGGCGACGGCGACGACGTCATCTATGCCGGCGACGGCGACGACGGCTTCACCAACGAAATCGATCCGGCGACGGGCCTCCTCACCACCGAAGCGGTATCGGGAGGCAACGGCAACGACATCATCTATGGCGAGGGTGGCAACGACAGGCTCAAGGGCCAGTGGGGCGACGACCGGGTCTATGGCGGCCTCGGCGACGATTCGGTCGATGGCGGCGACGGCGACAATTATCTCGAGGGCAATGAGGGCAACGACATAATCGATGCCGAAGGAGGCCGCGACACGTTGATCGGCGGGGCCGGCGACGACCATATCGAGTCCGGCGGCGGCGACGACTGGGGGGACGGTGGCGACGGCGACGATGTCCTCACGGGCGAGACCGGCAACGATACGCTCATCGGCGGGGCGGGGAACGACCTGCTCGACGGTGGCGCGGGCAACGGCACGCTGGATGGCGGCGCGGGTGCGGATTACCTGATAGGCCGCGACGACCATGACGTCCTGACCGGCGGCGACGGGGCGGACACGCTGATCGGCAACGCCGGCAACGACCATCTCTATGGCCAGTCGGACAGTGGCGGGAACGATGCCGGCGACCAGATCAGCGCCGGCGCCGGAAGCGACTATGTCCAGGGCAATGCCGGCAACGACACGCTCGACGGCGGAGACGGCTCCGACCGGGTCAACGGCGGTGCCGACGACGACAAGATCACCGGCGGCGCCGGCAACGATACGATCAACGGCAACCGCGGCGACGACCGGATCGATGCCGACGACGGCAACGACTTCGTCCGCGGCGGCCAGGGCGCCGACACCATGCGCGGCAGCGACGGCGACGACGTGCTGCTGGGCGACCTCGGCGCGGACGTGATGTGGGGCGGAACCGGTGTCGACACGCTCACCGGCGGGGGAGACGCCGACATCTTCTCCTTTGCCAAGGGCGACGCGACCTTCTCATCGGCGGGCGCGGGGGCGACCGATACGATCAGCGACTTCGCCAATGGCACGGACCATATTCGTCTCGGCATCGGCGTTCCGGGCACCGTCCTGCAGGGACAGGCCTTTGCCGATCTCGCTTCGGCCGCGACGGCGGCCGGACAGATGCTCCAACCGCTGGGAGACGCCGCGGGCGTTGCGGCTCTCCGCGTCGGTCAGGATGTCTTCGTCTTCTACGAGGCACAGTCGCAGATGGAGGCGATCCGGCTCGATGGTCTTGCGGACCCGAGCCTGATCGACACGTCGGACTTCGTCTGACGGGCAACCATTCCGGCCCGTCCCGGTCGGCTGCGGGCCCCCTTTCGGGGCCCGCAATAGCCTTCAGTCCTTCTCGACCTGGCTCACGTCGCGCACCGCGCCGCGCGCCGCGTTGGTGGTGAGCGCCGCATAGGCGCGCAATGCCGGGGAGACGGCGCGCTTGCGGCCGAAGGGCTTCCATGCCTTCTTGCCGCGCTCGACCATCTCGCCGTGGCGGGCGGCGATCGTCGCATCGTCGACGTCGAGCCTGATCACGCGGTTCGGGATGTCGATCACGATCGGATCGCCGGTGGCGACCAGCGCGATCAGGCCGCCCTCGGCCGCTTCGGGCGAGACATGGCCGATCGACAGGCCGGAAGTGCCGCCCGAAAAACGCCCGTCGGTGATCAGCGCGCAGGCCTTGCCGAGGCCCTTCGATTTCAGATAGCTGGTCGGATAGAGCATCTCCTGCATGCCCGGCCCGCCCTTCGGCCCTTCATAGCGAATGACGACGACGTCGCCCTCCTTCACCTCTTTGCCGAGGATGCCCGCGACGGCCGCGTCCTGGCTTTCGTAGACGCGCGCGGTGCCGTGGAAGGTCAGGATGCTGTCGTCGACGCCGGCGGTCTTCACGATGCAGCCCTCGGGCGCGAGATTGCCGAACAGCACGGCGAGGCCGCCGTCCTTCGAGAAGGGGTTCGCGGCGCTGCGGATCACGCCCGCGTCGCGGTCGAGATCGAGGTCCTTCCAGCGGTTGCTGGTGCTGAACGCGACCGTGGTGCGCACGCCGCCGGGCGCGGCCTTGAAGAACTCGCGCACGCTCTCGCTCTCGGTGCGGCTGATGTCCCAGCGGTCGAGCGCGTCGCCCAGGGTCGGCGAATGGACGGTGGGCAGGGACGTGTCGATCAGCCCGGCTGCGTCGAGCTGGCCCAGGATCGCCATGATGCCGCCGGCGCGGTGGACGTCCTCCATGTGCACGTCCTGCTTGGCCGGGGCGACCTTGCAGAGGCAGGGGACGCGGCGCGACAGCCGGTCGATGTCGGCCATGGTGAACGGCACCTCGCCCTCATGCGCGGCGGCGAGCAGGTGGAGCACGGTGTTGGTCGACCCGCCCATGGCGATATCGAGGCTCATCGCATTTTCGAATGCCGCGAAGCTGGCGATGGTGCGCGGCAGGGCGCGGGCGTCGTCCTGCTCGTACCAGCGCTTGCACAGGTCGACGATGGTGTGCCCCGCCTCGCGGAACAGCTTCTCGCGGTCGGCATGGGTGGCGAGCACCGATCCGTTGCCGGGCAGCGAAAGGCCCAGCGCCTCGGTCAGGCAGTTCATGCTGTTGGCGGTGAACATGCCCGAGCAGGAGCCGCAGGTCGGGCAGGCCGACCGCTCGATCACCTTCACTTCCTCGTCGGTATATTTGTCGTCGGCCGCGACGACCATCGCGTCGACGAGGTCGAGCGCGACCGTCTGGCCGCGGATATCGGCCTTGCCGGCCTCCATCGGCCCGCCCGACACGAAGATCACCGGGATGTTCAGCCGCATCGCCGCCATCAGCATGCCGGGCGTGATCTTGTCGCAGTTCGAAATGCAGACGATGGCATCGGCGCAGTGCGCGTTGACCATATATTCGACGCTGTCGGCGATCAGGTCGCGGCTGGGCAGCGAATAGAGCATGCCGTCATGGCCCATCGCGATGCCGTCGTCGACCGCGATGGTGTTGAACTCCTTGGCGACGCCGCCCGCCGCCTCGATCTCCCGCGCGACCAACTGGCCGAGGTCCTTCAGGTGGACATGGCCGGGCACGAACTGGGTGAAGCTGTTGGCGATGGCGATGATCGGCTTGCCGAAATCCTCGTCGGTCATGCCGGTGGCGCGCCACAGGCCGCGGGCGCCCGCCATGTTGCGGCCATGGGTGCTGGTGCGTGAGCGATAATGGGGCATTGCGCGTCCTCGAAATCGGTCTGGGGTTCGGCAGCTGCCTTACGCCTTTCTGAAAAGGTCGGGAAATATATTGTTGTGGCGCGATAAAGTCGCATATCATATGTATAGACAATGGACCTGCGCCAGCTGCGCCACTTTCTCGCCGTCGCCGATACGCTGCACTTCGGGCGGGCGGCCGAGCGGCTGGGGATGACCCAGCCGCCGCTCAGCCAGTCGATCATGGCGTTGGAAAGGACGCTCGGCGCCGACCTGTTCGTCCGCTCGAAGCGCAGCGTCGCCCTGACCGCGTTCGGCCGGCAGTGGCTGGAGCATGTCCGGCCCGCGGTCGAAGCCGTCGCGGAACTGCCCGCCGTCGCCGAGCGGTTGCGGACGGGGGCGGCGGGGCGGCTGTCGCTCGCCTTCGTCAGCTATGCCGACTATAATATCCTTCCGGCGCTGGTCGCGCGCTATTCCTCGGCCTTCCCGGACGTCGAGCTCGAGCTGGTCGAGGCGACGAGCGACGTTCAGGTCGAGGATCTGCTGAGCGGCCGGATCAACGCCGGAATCCTGATCTCGACGCGGGCGGCCTTGCTCCCGGCGCTGGCCTATCGCCCGCTCCTGAAGGAGCCGCTCGTGGCGGCGGTGCCCGAAGCCTGGGTAGAGGACGGGCGACTGCCCATTGCCGACGGATCGCTCCGCGACGATGACTGGATGGCGCAGCCGTTGATCATCTTTCCGCGGCGGGTCTCGCCCGATTTCCACGATCTCGTCATGGGTTTCTACCGGTCGAGGGGGCACCAGCCCTCGATCCGCCAGCAAGCCATCCAGATGCAGACGATCATCAGCCTCGTCTCCGCCGGGCTCGGCATGGCGCTGGTGCCTGCGTCGCTGCGGCACCTGGCGCGGACGGGGGTGCGCTATCTCCCGCTCGCAAAAGACGCGCCCGAGCTGGAAACCGGGTTGGCGTGGCGCGAAGGGGACGACAGCGCGACCCTGGCGGCTTTCTTCGATGTCGCGTTCCGGGATCGAGCCGAGACGGGAGGGGCAGCGCCGCTCTTGCCTCCGCCATCCCCTGCGCCTAGGCACCGCCGGGACGGCGGACGTTGGTGACGATGATGTGGAAAGCTCGTCATCCTGAACATGTTTCAGGGTCCATCGCGCCACAAGGCATGGCTGTGAGGATGATGGGTGGATGCTGAAATGCGTTCAGCATGACGGTTATCGGTCGGGGCAGTCGCTTGGTCGGAGCAGTGGCCTTGCGTTCGTCCTGCTGCTTGCCGCCTGCGGTTCGGCCGACGATGCGATTCCCGGCAGCCAGCCGATCGACTGCCGCCTCGCCGACGCGAAGGCTTTCGAGCGTATCTGCACGGTGGAACGGATCGACAGCCCCGAAGGCCCGGTGCTCGTGGCGCGAGCGCCCGACGGCGGCTTCCGCCGCCTCCTGATCGTGAAGGACGGCCGCGGGGTGATCGCCGCCGACGGTGCCGAGCCGGTCGGGGTGCGTCCGGCGGGCGCCGGCCATATCGATGTGAGCGCGGGCGATATGGTCTATCGCCTGCCCGCGAAGGTGGCGGCATGACCGGCCGGCCGATCCTGACCGCCGCCGAGACGCGCGCCGCCGAGGCGGCGGTGTTCGCCACCGGCGTCACCGTGGAGCAGGCGATGGAAAGCGCCGGCGCCGCAGTGGCCGAGGCGGCGTGGCGCTATGCCGGCAGGGTGCCGACCCTGGTGCTATGCGGGCCGGGCAACAACGGCGGCGACGGCTATGTCGTCGCGCGGCTGCTGAAGGCGCGCGGGCTCAAGGTCCGCGTCGCCGCGAGCGGAGAGCCGAAGACCGCTGCGGCCCGCGCGATGCGCGGCCGCTGGGACGGGCCGGTAGAGGCGCTGGCCGAAGCCGCGGCCGCGCCGCTGCTGATCGACGCGCTGTTCGGCACCGGCCTCGCGAGGCCGCTCGATCCGCCGATCGCCGGGCCGCTCGAACGGCTGGCGGAGGGTGCGCGGCTGCGGATCGCGGTCGACCTGCCAAGTGGGGTGGGAACCGACGACGGCGCGCTGCTCGGCCCCGGCATCGCCTATGACATGACCGTGGCGCTCGCGATGCTCAAGCCCGCGCACCGGCTGCAGCCCGCCGCAGCGCTGATGGGCCGGCTGGTGGTCGGCGACATCGGCATAGCCGGCACCTCGAGGCTCGCCGAGATCGCCCGTCCGCATCTTCCCGCGCCGGGCCCCACCGATCACAAATATACCCGCGGTCATGTCGTCGTCGCCGAAGGCGCGATGCCGGGCGCGGCGCTGCTGTCCGCAATGGCGGCGCAGCGCGGAGGGGCGGGCTATGTGACGCTCGCCGGGCGCGGACGGGGCGGCCCGGCCGCGATCGTATGGCGGGATGCGCCGCTGGCCGACATCCTCGCCGACGACCGGGTCGGCACGGCGCTGGTCGGTCCGGGCCTCGGCCGCGATGCCGCGGCCCGCGCGCTGCTCGACATCGCGCTGGCATCGGGCAAGCGGCTGGTGCTCGACGCCGATGCGCTGGTGCTGCTGGCCGGGACCGGACCGCTGCACGGTACGCCCATCCTCACCCCCCACGACGGCGAGTTCGCGAAGCTGTTCGGCACGCTGCCCGGCAATCGCGTCGATCGCGCCCGTGTCGCGGCGGAGCGGGCACAGGCGGTGGTCGTCCTCAAGGGCCCCGACACGGTGGTGGCGGCGCCAGACGGCCGCGCCGCGATCGCCGCGCCCGCGCCGGGCTGGCTCGCCAGCGCGGGGACGGGCGACGTCCTCGCCGGGCTGGTCGCCGCGAACCGGGCGCGCGGGCTCGATCCGTTTGCGGCGGCCTGCGCTGCGGTGTGGCTGCATGGCCGCGCCGCCGAGCTGGCGGGGGTCGGGCTGATCGCCGACGACTTGATCGCGCACCTTCCCCAGGCGCTGGGAGAGTGCCTGTGAACGACGCCAATCCGAGTGATGTCGCCCCGAAGGACTGGGAACCGATCGTCCGCATCGCCGCGCGCGGCGAGGGGATCACCGCCGATGGCCGCCATTCGCCCTTGTCGGCGCCGGGCGACCTGCTGGCGCTCGACGGGTCGCTGAAATGGGGGCCGCACCATGTCGAGCCGCCATGCCGCCATTTCCCCAAATGCGGCGGTTGCCAGTTGCAGCAGATCGACGACGCCTCCTATGCCGATTTCCTCGCCCAGCGGATCAGCGGCGCGCTGACCCAGCAGAAAGTCGAGGTCCCGCCGCTCGCGCCCGCTATCCTCTCGGCCCCCGAAACCCGGCGTCGCGCGTCGTTGCGCGCCGAACGGCAGGGCAAGCGGATGCTGCTCGGCTTCAACGAGGAGCAGAGCCACCATATCGTCGACATCAGGATGTGCGCGGTGCTGCATCCGAGACTGTTCGCGCTGGTCGTTCCGCTGCGCGGCCTGCTTCACCCGCTGCTGCGCGACCGGCGTGCGGCGGGGGTGCAGATGACCCTGGTCGACCAGGGCGTCGACCTGCTGCTCGAGAAGGTCGAGGTCGAGGGGCTGGCGGCGATCGAGGGGCTCAACGATTTCGCACAGGCGCACGGCCTCGCCCGACTGTCGGTCGACGACGGCTACGGTCCGCAGCCGCGCTGGGAGCCCGAGCCCGCGACGGTGACGCTGGGCGGCGTGGCGGTACCCTTTCCTGCGGGCGGCTTCCTGCAGGCGACCGCCGAGGGCGAGGCGGCGTTGCTCGCCGAGGTCGAGGCGATCGTCGGCGATGCAAAGATCGTCGCGGATCTCTTTGCGGGGCTCGGCACCTTCACGCTGCCGCTGGCAAGGACGCGGCGCGTCTATGCCGCAGAAGGCGCGCGCGATGCGGTGCTGGGGCTGAAGGCGGCGGCCGACCGCGGCCAGCGCATGATCGGCGTCGACCATCGCGACCTGTTCCGTCGGGCGCTGTCGGCCGAGGAACTCGATCGCTTCGACGCGGTCGTGCTCGATCCGCCCCGCGCCGGCGCCAGGGAACAGATGGTGGCGCTCGCCGCCGCTACGAAGGTGCGACGCATCGCCTATGTCTCCTGCAACCCATCCACCTTCGCGCGCGATGCCAGGACGCTGGTGGAAGGGGGCTGGAGGCTGGAGCGGATAAGGCCGGTGGGTCAGTTCCGCTGGTCGACCCATACCGAGCTGGTGGCGGCGTTCGCGCGCTGACCGGGCTCTTTCCGGATTAGGTCACCCGCCCTCTGCTGGGCGGTGTGGTCAGGTCAAGGCCGGTACCGCTTCCGATCAGGCCGCCGGGCCGCCGAACAGCAGCAGCGCGGCGCGCAGGCTCAGCACGAACAGGACGGCCGAGGCCGCGACGAACAGGGCAAGGCGCAGCATCACCACGTTCACCGTCGCCTGAACGAGGCTATGGGCGATCCGCAAGGCCACGTAGATCCATGCCAGCGTCGCGTTGAGCCCGCCGCCCGCCGCGAGCATCGAGAGGATGATCGCGACCGCGTAGAAGATGGTCGGCTGTTCGTGGAGGTGGTTGTAGTTATCGGCCTTCCAGCGGACCCGTGGCGGAATGCGGTCCATGAAATCGCTGGCTGGCTTGTTGGGATCATAGGCGATGCCGCCCTTCACGACCGCCGGGATGCGCGTCGCATAGAGCCACAGCCACATCACGAAGGTCCAGAGCACCAGCGCGATCACCGCACATAGAATCGGCGTATGCATGCGGGCCTTCTCCCCGGCGGCGGACACCGCCCGCCAGGGGTCTACCCATTTCCCGCGACATTTACCATATTGCTTCGACCATCGGCGTAACGATCGCCAATTTCGTCAACGAATTCGTATCTTTGCTGAGTGCGTGGTACATCGCGCCGTGCGATAAGCGAGCCATGTACCAGTCGCTTATCTATGTCAGTCGCAGCCGGCTTCAGCTGCCCTCCCAAGCGGAGGAGATCGACCGCATAGTGTCCGGTTCGATCGAGCGCAATGCCCGCCTGGAGGTGCGCGGAGCCCTGATCTTCACCGAGCGCCACTTCGCCCAGCTGCTGGAAGGTCCGCCGGGCTCGATCGCCGAGCTGATGGACAGCATTCGCCGCGACTGGCGGCACGAGTCGGTGACGGTGATCGAGAACAAGCCGATCGACGGCTATCGCTTCCCGGACTGGAGCCTCGCCTATTGGGGGGATGCCAGCTACATGGACCAGCATGTCGCGCGGGTGCTCGACAAAGCCGACGCGCTCAACCGGACCCAGCAGACCACCGATCTCTACGAGCTGCTGCAGAAGCTGGCGCAGGCGAGCCACGATCAGGACGGGCCGGTCGGGCGACCGTCCTCGCACTGACCCTCAGGCGGACGGCGCCCCATCGAACGCCGACCTGTCGGCCTCGCTCCACAGCTTGCGGCCGTCCGCTCGGGCGGCCTCATGGTGGCGATGGATCCACCAGACCGCATCGCGCACCTCGCTGCGCAATGGCGTCGCCGCGTCGCCGAACATCAGCCGGTCGATGTCGAGCGCCAGCGCCTGCTCGCTCAGGTCGATCCGTAGCGCATCGTCGGCGATGAGGCGGAGCGCCGCCGCCACATAATCCTCCTCGTTCGCGGCGACCAGCCATCCGGGCAGGCCGAGCCGCCGCAGCAGCATCGCGTCGGTACGGCCATGGGGTTCGGCGCCTTCCATAGCGACGACCGGCAGCCCCTGCCGGAGCGAGTCGACCACGCTGTGGAGACCGCCGAAGGGAAAGGGGCCCAGGACGAGGTCGCACGCCGACAGGACCGCCAGATAATCGGCATAGGACAGCATGCCGTGGACCGTCGCCCCGGGCAGTGTCCGGCCGATCGCCCGCCGCCCGGCATCGAGTTCCAGGCCGGCGGCATTGGGCAGGAAGTGGAGTTCGAGCGGCCGGGGTGCGGCCGCGACGATGCGCGCGATCACCGCCAGGAAATCGGGGTTGAGCTTCAGCAGATTGCTTGGAAAGGCGATCCGCAACGGGTGCGGCGCGGCCCGTATGGCGGGGTCGCAGGGCCGGTAATGCGGCGGCCGTTCGAAGACCAGGCTTTCGTCGGGCAGCGTTATCACTGTCTCGCCGAACAGGGCCGGGTCGGACACATAGCCTTCCTCGAGCAGATAATAGTCGATCGTGTCGCAGAAGGTCGACGCGGAATGGCCGAGCGCGGTCATCTGGATCGGTGCCAGCCGGAGATTGGCGAAGAGAGGTCCCCAATGGCGCATGCCGACGCTGGGGTAGAAGATGATGTCCGGGGCGGTATCGGCGATCATCCGGTGGATCCGGTGGAGATGCTTCGCGTCCTCGCCGCGTTCGAAGGTCAGCACCCGGTCGAACAGGGCGCGGGCGGCCGGGTCCGCCTCGCGCGCTTCGGTGAGCAGGACCAGGTCGAAGCGTTCGCGCAGCTGGCGCAGATACCGGCCGAAATAGCGATACTGGACATGGGTGCCGTTGATGACCTCCGCGGCGAAGAGCAGCAGCGGCCGATCCCGTCGCGGGCGCCGTCCGGCCGGTGCGACGTCTTCCAGCTCCCAGCCGGCCGCCATGGCACGGAGGGCGGCGTTCAGCGGCGCCTTGATCGCATGCTTGTGCGGCGAGGCGGAATAGCTGCACTGCATCCAGGCCAGGCTGACGAGAACCAGATGGTCGATGTCGAGCGGGAAGATGGCGGGTGGCATCGACGCCGCCGCTTCCAGCAGCCGGCCCTTCATGGCCACGCCGCGCCGCGTGGCGATCGGCCGGGTCGCGACCAGTGCGGCCAGCACCCCCCAGCCGAGCCGGGGAGGGGCGTTCGCCAGCATCGCCGGGCGCCAGTCATATATGGAATCGAGCGATAGCAGCAGGAAGCGCTTGGCGATCTGCCCGCTCGGCGCGTCCCACGCGATATCGCCCAGCAGGCGCAGGAGAAAATCGGTCCCGCCGAACCCGGCGATGTCGAACAGCTGGCGGATCGTGCCCGAAAACAGGATCAGATCCTCGATTTCCCGCGCCGACGGCTCCACCTCCGGATCGGCCAGGACCGCGGCGAGCGCGGCCGCGAGGCGGCTGGCCATCGCTTCCATGCCGGCCGTCGTTTCCCTGCCCGGCTGCGCGCCGGGTCCGCCGGCACCGTCCGCCAGGCGCCCCGCCGCCGCCCGGCGCAGGACGGCGATCATCCGGGTCACGCGGTCGGGCGTGCGTCCGTAGGCCGCCCGCTCGAAGGCGATGAGGTCATGCATGCAAAAAGCCGCCCCTGCATCGGGAACAGGAACGGCTCTTCGATATCATGGCGTCGGGATCAATCGAACAGCTTGCCCCATGCGCGCCTGGCGCGGTTCTTCCAGTGGCCGCGATGATAGGCGTCCGACGCCAGCAGCGGGACCACCGAGCCGGCTTCGGCGAACACCATCTGCTCGATGCCGGTGTTGACCTTGCCCCAGCTCGCCGCTTCCTGGAGGGTCGAAGAGGAGCAGGCACCGTCGCGCACATCGGCGACGGTGATCTGCACCGCATATTTGTGCACCTCGACATCGTCATGGCCGAGGATCTCGGCGCACACCACGGTGTCCTGGATGAAGTTCTTCGGCACGCCGCCGCCGATCATCAGCAGACCGCTGGTGCCCGCCTTGACCTTGATGTCGGTCAGTTCGCGGAAGTCGGCGATCGCATCGAGCACCATGTAGGGCCGGCCTGCCTTCATGCAGTCGACCTGATGCTTGACGAGGCCGAAGCCCGCAGACGAGTCGACGAAGGCCGGGCAGAAGATCGGCACGTCATGCTCATAGGCGAGCTTGACGAGGCTGTTTTCCTTCTTGCCGTGCTCGACGAGATACTTGCCCATCTCGCGGATGAAGGCGCGGCTCGAATAGGCCTGCGGCGGCAGCGCATTGGCGATCTTGTTGATCGTGAAGTCGCAGTCCTGGAGCTGCTCCTCGTCGATATAGGTGTCGTAGATGCGGTCGATCAGCAGCGAGCGCAGCGTGTCGTCGTCGGGCACCTCGAGCGCCTGGTAATGCTTGTGGCCGAGGCCTTCGAAGAAATCCATGTCGACGATCGAGGCGCCGGTCGCGACGATCGCGTCGACCATGCCCGAGCGCACCAGCTCGGCATAGGCGTCCATGCAGCCGCCGGCCGAAGTCGAACCCGCGATCACCAGGAAGATGGTGCAGTCGGGATCCTCGAGCATCTGGTTGTAGATGCCGGTGGCGCGGGCGAGATCGCGGCTGGTGAAGCTCATCTTGCCCATCGCGTCGATGATCGGACGCGCGTCGAAGCTCGTGATGTCGATATGCTCGACGACGGTCGAGAGCAGCTCGGCCTTGCGCGTGTCGTTGATGGCGGACTGGGTCATATTCTTACCTCAAAACAAAAGCGTCATCCCAGCGAAGGCTGGGATCTCGGGAGAGGCACGGCGGCCGAGCCTCCTGAGATGCCAGCCTTCGCTGGCATGACGACTGCGTTAGTAGCTGGGGCCTTACAGCTTGATGACGTTCGACGAAACCGCTTCGCGGACATCTTCGTCGGCGATGTACAGGCTGGCCATCGGCTCGTCGTCCATGATCACCCTTTCGCCGGCGGTGAAGCCGTTGAAGCCGGTGCGCATCGCACAGCCATAGGCGCCGAGCATGCCGATCTCGATATAGTCGCCGGGGCCGACGTCGACGGGCAGCATGAACGGGCCGGCCATGCGATCCATGTCGTCGCAGGTCGGGCCGTAGAAGCTGAACGCCACGTCGCGGGCGTTCGAGTCAGGCTCGCGGAGCAGCTTCACCGGGAAGCGCCAGCCGATATGCGCCGCATCGAACAGGGCGCCATAGGCACCGTCGTTGATGTAGAGCTCGTCGCCGCGGCGACGCTCGACCCGCACCAGCAGGCTGGCATATTCGGCGCACAGCGCGCGGCCGGGCTCGCACCACAGTTCGGACGAATAGCTGACCGGCAGGCTCTCGAACGCCTGGTGGATCGCACCGAAATAGGCTTCGAGCGCGGGCGGTTCCATGCCCGGATAGACCGAGGGAAAGCCGCCGCCGACGTCGATCACGTCGACGGTGACCGCCGCCGAGACGATCGCCGCGCGGACGCGTTCCATCGCCTGCACATAGGCCGACGGGCTCATCGCCTGGCTGCCGACGTGGAAGCAGATGCCCAGCGCGTCGGCGACCTGGCGGGTCCGCTGCAGCAATTCCTTGGCCTCGGCCTGCTCGACCCCGAACTTCGAGGCGAGGCTGAGCTTCGACATTTCCGACGAGACGCGCAGCCGGACGCACAGCGTCAGGTCGGTCGCGCCCTCGGTGGCCCGGACGATCTTTTCCAGTTCCTCGACCGAATCGAGCGAGAAGGTGCGGACGCCATGATTGAAATAGGCCTCGGCGATCGCTTCCTCGGCCTTGACCGGGTGCATGAAGCAGAGCGTCGCTTCCGGCGCGACGCCGGCGACGAGGCGAACCTCGGCGATCGACGCCACGTCGAAATGCGTGATGCCGTTCTCCCAGAGAATCTGGATGAGATCGGGAGACGGATTCGCCTTGACCGCATACATCGACCGTCCCTGGAACTTCTCGACGAAGAACCGGGCGGCCCGCGCAGCGGCGTGGGGACGAAGGAGCGTTACCGGCTGAACCGGTCGAAGGGCGGTAGCTAGCCCCAGCGCGCTATGGTGCTTGTGCAACTCAAGGGACCTCCGGGTGTAACGTTGGCAAGAAAGCTGCCTTGCGGTGGAAGTCCCATGGGGCAGCGGAGGCGCGGATATATGGTGCACCGACCATGATGTAAAGTTTCCATCTTCACCCCATCGTCGATGGGGGGCCGATGGACCGGAAAACGGGCGGAATCCGGGACCGGCCGCGATCGGAACAGGCAGAATTACGGGTCGTGGGGACCGCGAATCGGCGCGGTGGCTTGCCTTTGGCGCGCGGCTATGGCTTGCCTGCGCCATGCGCGAGACGGAACGATAGCGGCGATGGGTTCGCATCATCACGATCATGACCATGGGACGGGCCATGGTCATGCCCATGGCGTGACCAATTACGGCCGCGCCTTCGCGATCGGAATCGCGCTCAACATCGGCTTCGTACTGATCGAGGGCGCGGCCGGCCTCGCCTCCGGCTCGCTCGCGCTGGTCGCGGATGCCGGACACAACCTGTCCGACGTGCTGGGCCTGCTGATGGCCTGGGCTGCCTATGCCTTGTCGAAGCGGCCGGCGACGGCGCGCTACACCTATGGCCTGCGTGGATCGTCGATCCTCGCTGCGCTGTTCAACGCGATCCTGCTGCTGATTGCCTGCGGAGCGATCGCGCTGGGCGCGATCCAGCGCTTCTTCGAGCCGGCGCCGGTCGAGAGCGGGATGATGATGGCGGTCGCCGCGGTCGGCATCGTCATCAACCTCGGCACCGCGCTGCTCTTCCTGCGCGGCAGCCATGACGACCTCAACATTCGCGGCGCCTTCCTTC
Organism: Sphingomonas sp. Root720; assembly: GCF_001428605.1. Classification (GTDB taxonomy): domain Bacteria; phylum Pseudomonadota; class Alphaproteobacteria; order Sphingomonadales; family Sphingomonadaceae; genus Rhizorhabdus. Next base: position 1,046,339 of record NZ_LMID01000001.1, on the reverse strand, counting down.
ACATGGCGGCCGACGCGGCGGTGTCGGCCGGCGTGGTCGTGGCCGGATTCGCGGTGCTGCAGACCGGGATGCTGTGGATCGATCCTGCGATCAGCCTGGTCATCGTCGCCGTCATCGTGGCGGGCACCTGGGGCCTGTTCCGCGACTCGCTGGTCATGTCGCTGCAGGGCGTGCCCGACCGGATCGATGCTACCGCCGTCACCGCGCGCCTCGGCGAACTGCCGGGGGTCGGCGCGGTCCACCACGTCCATATCTGGCCGACCAGCACGACCGAGGTGGCGCTGACCGCGCATCTCGTCATGCCCGAACCCGGCGGCGACGAGTTCCTGGCGGCGACCGCCGATCTCGTCCGCCGGGAATTCGGGATCGGCCACGCGACCTTCCAGATCGAGCAGGGCGGATGCGGCCATGAGCAGGCCGATTGCGGCCCCGCCCATGCCCATCGTGACCATGACGACCACGCCCACGCCCACTCGCACCATCACCGTCATTGAAAGGCTGGATTTGCGGATGACCGGTCCCGCCCTCGTTCATTTGATCGCCGCCGCCCGGCCCAATTTCATGAAGGTCGCGCCGCTGTGGCATGCGCTGAAGGCGACCGAGGATTTCCGGCCCGTCATCGTCCACACCGGCCAGCACTACGATGCGGCGATGTCCGACGACATCTTCGCCGACCTGGGCCTGCCGGCACCCGACCATCATCTCGGGATCGGGTCGGGCAGTCATGCCGAACAGACCGGCCGGGTGATGATCGCCTATGAGAAGCTGGCGATCGCGGAACGGCCCGATTGGCTGATCGTCGTCGGCGACGTCAATTCGACCGCGGCCGCCTCGATGGCGGCGGGCAAGCTGCGCATACCGATCGTCCATCTCGAGGCCGGGCTGCGCAGCCGCGACCGCGACATGCCCGAGGAGCTCAACCGGCTCGTCACCGACGTCCTTGCCGACGTGCTGTGGACCCCGTCGCCCGACGCCGACGAGAATCTCCGCGCCGAGGGGATTCCGGCCGAACGGATCACCCGGGTCGGCAACATCATGATGGACAGCTACGAACTGGTCCGCCCGGCGATCATGGCCGCCGACTATCCCGGCGAGCTGGGCCTGGCGCCGGGCGGCTACGGCGTGGTGACGCTGCACCGGCCGTCCAACGTCGACGTGCCCGAGCAGCTCGAAAGGCTGGTCGAGGCGCTGCTCGCGGTGCAGGCGCACCTGCCGCTGGTCTTCCCGGTCCATCCGCGCACCCGCCAGCGGCTCGGCGACGCCGGCATCGCGCGGCTGGAGGCGGCGGGAATGCGGCTGCCCGGTCCGGCCGCCTATGTCCGTTTCATGAGCCTGGTCGCGGGTGCGGCCGCGGTGATCACCGATTCGGGCGGCATCCAGGAAGAGACGACCTATCTCGGCATTCCCTGCCTGACCCTGCGCGAGAACACCGAGCGGCCGATCACGATCAGCGAGGGGACCGCCCAGCTCGTCAATGCGGGGAACCTGCTCGAACGGCTGCTGTCGGCACTCGCCCAGCCCAGGCAGGACCGCAGGCGCCCCGACTTGTGGGACGGGCGGACGGCAGGACGGTGCGTCGAGGACCTGCGACGGCGCATGCCGGGGTCAATATAGTCCAAGCGGTATGGATTCCGCGCGATATGTGTGCGGGAATAGTCGACGCCCGGTGTCCGTAGCTATCGGGACGTTGCCGGTTGCCGGAGGGCATGTGAAGGGATACCAGCCGATTGCCGATGACATAGTGGGCAGCGACGTCGCCAACGCCATATTGCGCGCGATGTTCGCCGGCACGATGGAGGTGGGCGAGGTCCGGCGGTGGGCGGCGGAACTGCGTGTCGAAGGGCATGCCGAACTCGCGACCGAGATCGAGCGTCGCCTGCCGCTGTTGAGCTGACCTGCGACGAGACGGCTCGCGAACCCAAGGCCGGGTGGCATCGGCCCCGTCATGGTCCGGTGAGGGCCGGGCCCAGATCTCGCCGGATGTGCTCGAACCTGTTGGCGTATTTCGCCAATATCTGGCGAACTGATCGCTGTTTTCCCGGCAGCTTGTGCAATGCCTTTTTTCAAGGCCTTGAAATTCAAGGAAAATTGAAATTGGCACGGCTCGTGCTCTGGATGAGCCATGGAAGCGGGCGACGGGCCCGTCAGGGATTTTGGGAAGAACGAGATGCAGAACAGTCAGACCGCAGTCTTCTGGCGCCACGACACCTTCCTCGGCGTGTGCGAGGCGCTGGGCCAGGATTTCGGCTTCAACCCGAATTGGCTCCGCGTCGCGTTCGCGCTGGGCCTGCTGCCGAGCCCGGCGATCACGCTCTCGCTCTATCTCGGTCTCGGCATCCTTGTCGCCGTCTCGCGCTTCGCCTTCCCGGCGCGCCAGAGAGCGGCTGCCGAGGCGGTTCGGGCTGCGCCGGCCGCCGACAACGATGTGGTGCCGGTCGACCTGGCGGTCGCCGCCTGACGCAAATGCACGGCGCTATCGGCGGCGCTCAATGGCCGCCGCCGATCGCCGCGATGGCCGGCTCGCCCTTCGGCCGGACGGGCGGCGCGAAGAAGCGATTGAGCCGGGCGACCCACCATTCGTCGATCCGCGCGACCGCGCAGGCCAGCATGAAGATCGCCGCCGTCGACAGCAGCAAGGCGGCTATCACCGGCCCCGGGCGATGGCCGAGCGCCAGCACGACATGGCCGCCGATCGCCGACTGTAGCGGCACATGGATCACGTAGATGGCGAAGGACAGGCGGCCGAGCTGGTGTCCGATCCAGCCGTCGGCGTCGCGCAGCCGGGCGATGCCGCGCATCCCCAGCAGCAAGGCGGTCGCGCCGACCCCGTGGATGATCCAGTCGATCCGCTGCACCTGCGTCCACATCCAGTCGTCCGCGATCATCGAATAGGGGATCGACTTGAAGGTCGAGCCCAGAACGAGCGCCGCCGCGATCAGCGCGACCGCGACCGCCGGGCGCATGTCGATCGGCCGGTCGAGCAGATATTTGGTGATGTAGACCGTCGTCACGCAGATCGCGCACAGCGCGTGGATCTTGAGCGCGGCGGCGGCGATGAGGGTGAGCAGCACCGCGTCCGCCACCGGCCGCCGGCGCGCGCCGACGATCGTCGCGCCCAGCAGCGCCAGCAGGCTGCCGAAGAGCTCATATTTCATCGTCCAGAGGGCGGAATTATATTGGCTGACCCCGTTCAGGAACAGGCGCAGCGCATCCGCCGCGGCGCCCGACAGGCTCGGATCGGGCCAGGGCGCCCAATATTTGATACCGCCGCTGCGATCGAGCCAGTCCGATCCGGTGACCTGCGCCGCCTCGTGCGTCGGCAGCAGTCCGGCGGCGAGCAGAAGGAAGGGCAGCAGCGATCCGATCAGGGTGAGCGGCAACAGCCGGGGCAGGCGTTTCGCCATCGCGGTCAGCGCGCGCGAGCGCCGACGATCCCGATCCTGGTTCGAGACGAGGCCCTTGGTCAGCACGAAGCTCGACAGGACGAAGAAGATCGCCACCATGAAATGGCCGTTGACGATCGCCAGCAGGAAGGGGCGCTCGGCGACGAGCCCGGCTTCGTCCATCGCCGCGGGCGCGCTTGCGGCCGGCACATAGGCCAGCAGGAAATGGTAAAGCGCGACGGCGAGCGCGGCATAGCCGCGGATCATGTCGACGTCGTGATATTTGGCAGGCGCGGGTCGAGTCATACCGGCTCCATGGGGCGGTTGGTGACGGGGCGCTGTGGCGAGCGATAGCGATCGGGCGACGTCTGGGGACCCCCATCGGGACAAGGCGGGCAGAAAACGCCGTGAACGCGGATCGCGGCGCGATGCCGATCGGCTAAGATAGGCGGACGGGGGCAGCGGCATGGAGACCGTCCACCGAATGCGCCCGATCGATCCCGCCACCCTCGCGAACCAGCATTTCGACACCGTCGTCGTCGGCTCGGGCTTCGGCTCGGCCTTCTTCGTCCGCAAGCTGCTGGAAAAGCGGCCGGGCCGGGTGCTGATCATCGAATGGGGCGAGCACCATCCCCATGACTGGCAGGTCGAGCACCACGCCAACAGCGCGCTGCCCGCCGACCGGACCTACCGGTCCGACAATGCCAAGCCCTGGCATTATACGGTCGCCCTCGGCGGCGGCACCAATTGCTGGTTCGGGCAGGCGCCGCGTTTCCATCCGTCGGACTTCAAGCTGCGGAGCCGCCACGGCGTCGGCAATGACTGGCCGATCGACTATGCCGATCTCGAGCCCTTCTACGGCGAGGCCGAGGCGATCATGGCGATTTCGGGCGACCCCGACATGACCGCGATCTTCCCGCGATCGACCCCCTATCCGCAGCCGCCGCACCGCCTGACCACACCCGACCGGATCATGAAGAAGGCGCAGCCCGACGCGCATTTCGCGATGCCGACCGCGCGGGCGCGGGTGGCGACCGACCAGCGCGGCGCCTGCTGCGCCTCCTTCACCTGCCAGCGTTGCCCGGCCGATGCGAAGTTCACCGCCAATAACGGGCTGATGCCGATGTTCGGCGACCCGCGCGTCACCGTCGCGCTGCGGTCGAAGGCGATTCGCTACGAGGGTGCGGGCAATGCCGTCAGCGCGCTGGTGTTCGAACATGCCGGAAAGCCGCATCGGGTGACGGGCGACCTGTTCGTGCTCGGCGCCAATGCGATTCAGAGCCCGGCGCTGCTCGAGCGTTCGGCGATGGGCGGCGGAATGACGGGAAAGGGGCTGCACGAAAGCCTGGGCACCCATGTCGAGGTGCTGCTCGACGGCATGAACAATTTCGACGGCAGCACGATCACCACGGGCCTGAACTTCGGCCTGTATGACGGCGCCTTCCGCAAGGATCATGGTGCGGCGCTGGTCTATTTCGAGAATCGCTGGACGCATGGGTTGCGCGCCGAGAAGGGGCGCTGGCGGCAGACGTTGCCGCTGATGATCGTCACCGAGGACCTGCTCGACGACCGCAACCATGTGACCGTCGACGGCAAGGGCGACGCCGTGGTCCACTTCGTGGGGCCCTCCGACTATGCCGAGCGCGGCCAGGCCGAGGCGTTCGCCAAGCTGCCCGGCCTGCTCGAACCCCTGCCGGTGGAGGACATCGTCTTCCGATCGCGGCGGCCGACCGAGTCCCACCTGCAAGGCACGCTGCGGATGGGGCGCGACCCGGCGACCTCGGTGATCGACGCCGGGATGCTCCATCATCGCTGGCGCAACCTGGTGGTGGTCGGCAGTTCGACCTTCGCCACCTGTTCCTGCGCCAATCCCAGCCTCACCGTCGCCGCGCTGTCGCTGCGCGCGGCGTCGATGGTCTAAGGAGTTCGCCATGGCCGTGACCGCATCGCGCCGCAACGTGCTGGCCGGAGCCGCCGTCGGCGCGCTGATCCTGGCCGGGGGCGGGGCCGTCGCCGTCGGATCGTCGGGCCGCGAGGACCTCGTACGGTCGGTCCTTGGCCGGCTGATCGGGCCGTTCGCCATGGCGGACGGGGACTTCGGCCAGATGGTCGCGGCGATCGACCGGCGGACCCGCTTTCCCCAGGGGTACAAGCTTCACATGGTCTCGTCGCTCGAACGCGCCGGCTGGGCGCCTGCCGCGATGGCCGTAGCGCCCACCGGCATCCGCGACGATTTCGAGGCGCTCGAACGGTCGATCCTGACCGAGTTCGTCACCAGGACGACCTTCCTGCGCGGCGACACGCCGGGGAAGGAGCCGGTCGTCTATCTCGGCGCGCAGCCCTGTTCGAGCCCCTTCGCCGAGTTCGGCATGACCTGATCAGGTCCGACGACCTGGTCTTCCGGTGCGCGCGGTCTTCCGTCGCGGTCAGTATCTGCGGAAAGGGGGCGGGCCTCGGCGGCGGGCAGGGATCGGGGCGACCTGGCGCCACGTTTCACGGGTCCGCATCCGGCCTTGGTACCCGCATTTTGTGGCTGACCGGCGCGGCCTTTCGGGTCTATGGGCACGACGTTGGGCAGGATAGTGGAGCCGGGGCAATGACCGTCATCATCAAGGAAGCCGATCTGATCGAGAGCGTCGCCGATGCGCTCCAGTATATCAGCTATTATCACCCGATGGATTATATCAAGGCGCTGGGCGTCGCCTATGAGGCCGAGCAGGGCCCGGCCGCCAAGGACGCGATCGCGCAGATCCTGACCAACAGCCGGATGTGCGCCGAGGGACATCGGCCGATTTGCCAGGATACCGGCATCGTCACCGTTTTCATCAAATGGGGCCAGCAGTGCATGCTGGACAGCGAGAAGAGCCTGCAGGAGGTCGTCGACGAAGGCGTTCGCCGCGCCTATCTCCACCCCGAGAACCGGCTGCGCGCCTCGATCCTCAAGGATCCCGCCTTCAGCCGGGTCAACACCAAGGACAACACCCCCTCGGTGATGAACGTCGAGATGGTGCCGGGCCACCATGTCGAGGTCGCGGTCGCGGCGAAGGGCGGCGGTTCGGAGAACAAGTCGAAGTTCGCGATGCTGAACCCGAGCGAGTCGATCGTCGACTGGGTGCTCGAGATGATCCCGAAGATGGGCGCCGGCTGGTGCCCGCCGGGCATGCTCGGCATCGGCATCGGCGGCACCGCCGAGAAGGCGATGACGATGGCCAAGGAATCGCTGATGGGCGACATCGACATGGCCCAGCTCAAGCAGCGCGGGCCGCAGAACGACATCGAGAAGCTGCGCATCGAGATCTTCGACAAGGTCAACGCGCTCGGCATCGGCGCGCAGGGGCTGGGCGGCCTGTCGACCATCCTGGACGTCAAGATCATGGATTATCCGACCCATGCCGCGTCGAAGCCGGTGGCGATGATCCCGAACTGCGCCGCGACCCGCCACGCGCATTTCCACCTCGACGGCTCGGGCCCGGCCTATCTCGATCCGCCGAGCCTCGACGAATGGCCCAAGGTCGAATGGGCGCCGTCGAAGGAGTCGATCCGCGTCGACCTGAACACGTTGACCCCCGAGGTGGTGGCGAGCTGGAAGCCCGGCGATCGCCTGCTGCTCAACGGCAAGATGCTCACCGGCCGCGACGCCGCACACAAGCGCATCCAGGACATGCTGGCGAAGGGCGAGGAGCTGCCGGTCGATTTCAAGGGCCGGGTGATCTATTATGTCGGCCCGGTCGATCCGGTGCGCGACGAGGTCGTCGGCCCGGCGGGCCCGACCACCGCGACCCGCATGGACAAGTTCACCGACATGATGCTGGAGAAGACCGGCCTGATCGCGATGGTCGGCAAGGCCGAGCGTGGGCCGACGGCGATCGAGGCGATCAGGAAGCACAAGGCCGCCTATCTGATGGCGGTCGGCGGCGCCGCCTATCTGGTCGCCCGCGCGATCAAGGGCGCGAAGGTCGTCGGCTTCCGTGATCTCGGCATGGAAGCGATCTACGAATTTGACGTGAAGGACATGCCGGTCACCGTCGCCGTCGACGCGACCGGCGAGAGCGTCCACCACACTGCGCCGCTGGTGTGGCGCGAGAAGATCGCGCGAGAGAAGCTGCTCGAAAACGCGTAAGATTCGTCGCCCCGGCGGCGGGCGCGGCCTCGGACGGCCGGGACGAGGTTGAGGTCGCGGACCTTTCCTGAGATCCCGGCCTTCGCCGGATGACGTTATTTTGCTGGTAACCGCCTCAGCGGGAAAGGGTCGGGCAAGCTCAGCTTTCCGCCATTTCAGCAAAGCTATGGTTGCGCCTTTATAGTCTACCAAATAGATAGTGTATAGCGATGTGGAAGAGGTGGGCTGCCCTCCACGTCGGGTGGGACCGACCGCGACGCGATGCCTGCATCCGTCGCACCGACACTCGACTGCGCATGGCGGGGACATCCGCCGGCCGTGCGCGGCAACAGGGAACAGCCCATGCCGATGCGCATCTGACACCAGACCATCTGAACCACCGGCCGCCATCGCGCCGTTGACGCCGCCCTCGCGCGGCTGACCGGCGCAGCATGACGAATCCGCGATCCGCAACGGCGGATGCGGAACGGTGGCCTCTTGTCTTCAGCAGGCTCAGCCGGCGCGCGGGGTGCGTGTTCCGGGGGGAGGCCGCGCGGCCTTCGCGCCGCGACGTCCAAAGGGAAAATCCAGTGCAAACGTCCATCACCGATATCCGTCGTCCCCTCCTGGCCGCAGGCATCGGCCTGATCGCGTTGACCGCGACGCCGCTGCGCGCCGAGCAGGCGGCCCCGGCCGCCACGACGCCCGAAGCCGAAGAGGCCGAAGGCAATGATTCCGAGATCCTCGTCACCGCGCGGCGCCGCGAGGAGCGGGCGCAGGACGTGCCGATCGCGCTCAGCGCCGTCGGCGGCGAGACGATCGAACGGGCCGGCGCCCTCAACCTGATCCAGATCGCCGACCTGACGCCGAGCTTGGTGATCCGCAACAACAACGCTCGCAACACCTTCGTCAACATCCGTGGCCTGGGCTCGAACTCCGACCAGAATGATGGGCTTGAGATCGGCGTCGGCTTCTATGTCGACGACGTCTATTACGGCCGCATCGGCTCCTCGCAGTTCGACCTGATCGACCTCGAACGGGTCGAGGTGCTGCGCGGGCCGCAGGGCACACTGTTCGGCAAGAACACCACTGCCGGCGCGATCAGCATCGCGACGCGCGCGCCGCAATATACGACCGAGTTCCGGGGCGAGGCGACGCTCGGCGAGCGCGGCTTCCACCAGGTGCGCGGATCGCTGAGCGGCCCGCTGATCGACGACAAGCTGGCCTATCGCCTGACCATATCGGACACGCACCGCGACGGCCTGCTGTACAATGTCTTCAACGGTGGCAAGGTCAACGACTATGACAATTTCTCGGTGCGCGGACAGCTTCTGGCCGAGCCGACCGACACTCTCTCGATCCGGGTGATCGGCGACTATTCGAAGCAGTCCTCCTATTCGCGCATCACCAGTGCCGTGGGAGTGTTCACCACCTTCGACAATGGCGCGCCCAACACCAACAACTTCCTCGATCGTGCCGCGCGGGCGGGTTATGTCCCGCCCTATGACCTCAACGACCCGTTCGGTAAGAAGGTCGATTTCAACGCCCCGATCCAGGCCGACATGGAAGGCTATGGCGTCTCGGGCAAGATCGACTGGGACCTCGGCAAGGTCGCGCTGACCTCGATCACCGCCTATCGCTGGTGGGACTGGTATCCGCTCAACGACCAGGACAACACCTCGCTGACGGTCAACATCCGCGGCGGCACCTCCAATCTGCAACGACAGTTCAGCCAGGAATTCCGCCTCGCCTCTCAGGGCGAGAACAAGATCGATTACGTCGCCGGCGCCTATTATTTCTGGCAGGTGGTCAAGGCGCTCGGCCAATATGCGCTAGGGCCCGACTATGCGATCTGGAACAATCCGAATGCCAACCGCACGCTCGCCAACTATGCCTATACCGGCTTCCAGTCGGATTCGGTCATCGAGCCGCGCACCAGGAGCTATGCCGCCTTCGGGCAGCTGACCTGGCACGCCACCGACGCCTTCAGCGTCACCGGCGGCCTGCGCTTCACCCATGAGGATAAGACTGGCCTGTTCGACCAGCGCACCGTCGCTGGCAACGACCTGTCGGTGCTGAACACCGCCGACCGCACCGCGGCGCAGAAGCTGCGCGACGATCTTTATCCCGAGGTGCGCTACACGACCGGGCTGAAGGACGATGCGCTCACGGGTTCGCTCAATATCGCCTATAAGGTGGCGCCCGACGTGCTGGCCTATGCCAGCTATGCGCGCGGCTCCAAGTCGGGCGGCCTCAGCCTCGGCACCCTCCCGGCGGGCGTTTCGTCGGTGGTCAAGCCCGAGACGATCGACGCCTATGAGATCGGGCTGAAAAGCCAGTTCTGGGAGCGCAGGGTCACCTTCAACGCGGCGGCCTACTGGACCGACGTGAAGAACTATCAGGCGGCGATCAGCGAGCAGATCGGCAACACCACCTCGTTCCGCCGCTATATCTCGAACATCCCCGGCGTCCGCTCGCGCGGCTTCGAGGTTGACCTGGTCGTGGCGCCGACCCGCTGGGTGCGCTTTACCGCCTCGGCCGCCTATACCGACGCGGTCTATAAGGACTATGTCAACGCTCAGGCGGCGCCGGACAAGCGCAACATCAGCCAGATCCAGGACCTGAGCGGCGTCCAGCTCGCGAACGCGCCGAAATTCCTCTATAATTTCGCGATCGATCTGTCGCAGCCGATCGGGGACGACGAGGTCTACGGCCGGATCGACTATAATCACCGCTCGTCGAACGACACCAGCGGCAGCAATTCGCAATATACCCGGATCGCCGGCTACGGCATCGCCAACCTGCGGGCCGGGGTGCGGATCGACGACAGCCGCTTCGACGTCTCGGTCTGGGCGACCAACCTGTTCGACAAGAAATATTTCACGGCGCTCTCCGCCGCGAACACCGGCCTGATCAGCGGCAATATCGGCGACCCGCAGGCGCTGGGCGTGACCCTGCGCACGCGCTTCTGATCCGGTCACCGGCGTTTTTTTTCAACAGGAGAAGATATCGATGAACCGCAAGACTTTGGCACTTTTGCTCACAGCCTCGGCGCTGCCGCTTGCCACGACCGCCTTCGCCACCCCCAAGCCCGCAGCCGCCACGGCAGCGGGCCCGGCCACCGCGCCGTCCCTGGAGAGCCTCGACGGCTTCACCCATGGGCCGATGCTGGGCAATGTCGGGCCGAACTCGATCCGGGTGTGGGCGCGGACCCGCCAGCCGGGCAGCTTCCGCGTCCTCTATTCGAAAAAGGCCGATCTGTCGGGCGGCACGCTGTCCGCGCCGGTCGTCACCGACTGGTCGCATGACGCAACCGGCTGGGTGGAACTGACCGGGCTCGAGCCGGGCACGCTCTACCATTATGCGCTGGTGCTCGACGGCAAGTTCGCCGACACCCGGGTCGACGGCGCGATCAACAGCTTCCGCACCTTGCCCTCGGCGCAGGCGGCGGTCGATCCTGTGCTCAATCCGAAAGGCGTCTTCAACTTCGCCTTCGAGATCGGCACCGGCAATGCCCAGGCCGGGCGGCCGAACATCCCGCCGACCTACATCACCATGCGCCGCAACCTGAAGGACAAGCTCGCCTTCCAGATCCAGAACGGCGACTGGGTCTATGAGGAAGGCCGCGAGACCACGGTCCAGCAATGGGCGGAGGCCAACAAGGTCGCCAAGCCGCCGCGCACCGTCACGCTCGCCAACGGGCTCACCGGCGTGTGGCAGAACTACAAGGCCTATCTCGACGGATCGGAAGCGCTGCGCGACTTCTATCGCGACGTGCCGCTGCTGATCACCCTCGACGACCACGAGATCCTCAACGACGCGATCGGATCGGGCGAGATCGGCTTCCACACCGACGCGCGGGGCAAGGGTTTCCAGACCGACATCCGCACCCGCACCGATCGCGACAGCGATGTCGAGCGCGCGGTGTTCCGCGATCCTGCCTCGGCCGGCTGGTATGATTATGTCGGCTGGGCCAACCCCGATCCCGGCAAACGCCCGCCGATCCGCTTCGGCGAGACGACGATCGCGGCGGGCAGCGACGTGCTGACCGACAACAGCGCCGACTTTTCGAAGCTCGACCCGGCCAAGGCGTCGAACCTCCACGTCCTTTGGGGCTTCGGCAACACCGGCGTCTACAAGATCGAGAAGGTGCTGGGGCCGCACAAGCTGAAGGTCAGCCCGGCCTTCACCGTCGGCGAGAAGGCGAATTATTCGATCGGCACCAACGGCTATTCGAAGTTCCGCGTCTCGAACACCGACATCTTCATGCTCGATACCCGGTCGAACCGCACGCTCCACGCAAAGAGCGGCGAGGGAACGTTGCCCAAGACGATGCTGGGCGCCGAGCAGAAGACCTGGCTCGAAACCGAGCTGCGCGAGAGCGATGCGGATTTCATCTTCATCGTCTCCTCGGTCAACCTCGCCATCCCGCACGACAATGGCGTGTGGTACGGGCAGGGCCTTGCCAGCGCGACCAAGGACGACGGCTGGACGGCGCAGCTCAAGGAGCGCGCCGAGCTGCTCGACCTCGCCGGGTCGCTCGGCAAGCCGGTCTTCTTCCTGACGGGCGACCTGCACAAGTCATTCGTCGCGCGGATCGCGCCCGGCCTCTACGACGTCGGCACCGGTCCGCACACTAGCGGTCCGCACCGGCTCGGCGATGCCGGCGGATCGCCGCCCAGCGGCTGGTATGGCTCGGGCGACCGGCTGGTGAACCTGCTGTGGAGCAGCAACCAGTATCGCAACGACAGCGAGAAGAAGCGCGGCCCGGGTCAGGATTGGCCGGTCTACACGGTCGTGAAGGTCAACAACGCTTACAACATCCCCGACAAAGCCGGGAAGGATCGTTGGATCGCCTATCCCGAGCCGCAGGTGATTTTCGAGTTCCACGACGGCTATTCGGGCGAACTGCTGTTCGCGCATTCGGTCTCTACCTCCGAGGCGAAGGCCAAGCCCGAACCGGTGAGCCCGGAGCGGGTGAAGCAGCTCGGCGGGATTGTCGCGAAATGACCATGCCGGCTTCGCTCCTCCGGCCATCGTATCCCACCGAGCCGGAGACGGCGGAGCCGGCCCAGCGCGACGATGCGGCCGCCTGCGCCGATCACCGCATCGTCGTGGCCAGTCTCGCCGTCGCGCTCGGCTATGCGACGCTGCGCTACAATGTCTTCAAGCATGTACCCTGGGCCGACTGGCCGCATTATGTCGTCAACAAGGCGCTGGCGATGGCCGGGCTGGGCCTAATCGTGCTGTCGGCGGTGCGGCTGGCCCGCCGCGGGGCGACGATCCGTCGGTTGATGGCCTGGGCGGGGGGCTTCGTCTCCGCGCATGTCCTGCTGTCGCTGGCGCTGCTGCGGCCCGATTATTTCGACAAGCTGTTCGCCGGGGGCAAGCTGACGGCGGCGGCCGGATGGTCGCTGCTGCTGGGGGCCGCCGCCTGGGCGGCGACCGAACTGGGCGCGCGGCGCGCGGCGCAATGGGACCCGGCCTCGCGCATCGAGCTGCTAGGCCTGATCGCGTTGGCGAGCGGGCTCCATGCCGCATTGCCCTCGGTCGGAAGCTGGTTCGCGCCATCGACCTGGCCGGGTGGGTTGCCGCCGATCACCCTGATCTCCTTTGCGGCCGGTCTTGCCGGCTGGCTTGCCATACGCTGGCGGCAACTGGCAGGGTCGGCGGATCAATAAGCGGAAACGGGCGTCTTCACGCCGTCCGCACGGCGCGGACGGGAAACGGAATGATCAAGCGCATCGTGACATGGGCCGGCATCGTCGTGGCCACGCTGGTCGTTGCCGGCACGGTGCTATGGTTCGCCCGGCCGCTGTTCCTCGACCGGACCTACTATCGAGGGTCGTCCAGCGCCCATTATGACGGACGGCGCTTCTTCAATCCCGAAGGCGAGGGGCCTCCGGTCGGTGCGTCGCGCGGGATCGGCGTCTCGCGGCTGTGGCGCGCGGCGACCGGGCAGCGCACCGACCAGTGGCCTGAGCGCATCGCCGTGGTGCCGTCGCGTCCGCCTGCGCGGGTCGGCGGCGCGGAGATGCGCGTCACCTGGATCGGCCACGCCACCGTGCTGGTGCAGACACAGGGCCTCAACATCCTTACCGATCCGATCTGGTCCGACGTCGCGGGGCCGTGGAACCTCGTCGGGCCGCACCGGGTGCGGGCGCCGGGCGTCCGCTTCGAGGACCTGCCGAAGATCGACCTCGTCCTGATCAGCCATAACCATTACGACCATATGGACCTGCCGACGCTCGACCGGCTGTGGACGCGGGATCGGCCTTTGATCGTCACCAGCCTGGGCAACGACACGATCCTCAAGGCGCGCGGCATCGGTGCGGTCGCGCGCGACTGGGGCGGACGGGTCGCGGTCCGCCCGGGCGTATCGGTGACCGTCGAACAGGTGCATCACTGGAGCTCGCGCTGGGGCGAGGACCGCAACCGCGCGCTGTGGAGCGGCTTCACCGTCGCGCTGCCGGGCGGCAACATCTTCTTCGCGGGGGACACCGGCTGGGGCGACGGCAGCTGGCAGCGGCTCGCCGTACGGCACGGGCCGTTCCGCCTCGCGATCCTGCCGATCGGCGCCTATCATCGGCGCGAGATCTTCGGGCGCAGCCATGTCGATCCGGGTCAGGCGGTGGAGCTGTTCCGCATGCTGGGTGCGGGTCGTGCGCTCGGCGTCCACTGGGGGACATTCCAGCTCACGGACGAGGGCGCCGATGCGCCGCCGATCGAGCTTGGGGAACGGTTGAAGGCGGCGGGCGTGGCGCCGGGGCGGTTCGTGGCGACGCGACCGGGGAAGGCTCTGCTGATCCCCTGATGCTTCCTAACGGCCGCTCAGGATCACCATGCCGGTTCGAGCAGGCGGGCGGCGCGTTCTGCGGTCTGCCGGGCAGGCTTCCGCTTGACGAAGCACCCGGCGCAGAAGTGGCCCGGGCGTCCGGCTACGCCGATGATCGGACGCTTCCAATAGGCCGAGAAGCCCGACCATGTGACAATGTAGGACTTCCGATTCATCTCCGGATTGGCAAAATCCTCATGCCAGTCCGGATGACCGATCGAGCAGTCCTCGATGGGAACGGCGATAACGAGATCGCCGGCGCGAATGTCAGTCATATCCGACCCTATCCAGCAAGCAACGGCAACGACGCGACAGGAAGGATGGTCAATCGGACCTTCACGTCACCGACTATAACGATCGGCCGGGGTCCGGGGTCCGCTACGAACGGACGATGCTGACCCGCGCGGCCGAACTTCGCAGGAAGCGCAGCGGTTTCACCGCCTCGATCCTGGGGCCGATCGCCCCGGCCAAGGCGAGGATGGCCAGGCCCGCGAACGGTGCCCCCCACGGGCTTTCCCAGGTGCCGTAGGCCAGAAGAAGCAGTGGGAAATGGATGACGTACAGCGTGTAGGAATAGCCCGCCGCTCGTTCCAGCGCGCGCCATCGCGGCAGCTTCCGGGACAACAGCGCCCGCCCCATGTGGACGATGAACCACGCCCCGAACGCAAATTCGAATATGAGCGTCGCGCCGTAGCTGTACCGTCGCGGGATGGCGACAACCAAGGCCAGCGCCGCCAATGGAAGAAGGGCTGTCAGGCGGAGGATCCTGGGCCGGAACAGGCCCAGCCGGCCATTGGCGTGGCAGATCGATACGGCTGCCCCCGCCAGCCAGATCGCGCTCCACAGGCCGAACAGCGGATTGAGGAAGGCCAGCAGCGGAAATATCGCGAGACCCGCTATGGCCATCTTTCGGCCGGTCAGGAATGCCACGAGGAACCCTGCGCAAACGTAAAGCCACACCTCGAAGCTGAGCGACCACAGCGCTCCGTTCGCCGAGACCGTCGGCGCCACGAAGCCGTTGAGCAGCGCCGCAGTCTCCCAGAGGCCGTCGAGCGATATGCTGTCCCGAACGCTAGGGTGCAGATAGGCTCGCGAACCGGAGGCAAACACCCATGGCGCGATCAGCCAGCACAGGATGGTAACGGCGAGCGCCAGAACGAAAGGCGGGACGATCCGGTCAAACCGGCCCGCTGCGAAGGAGAGCCAGTCGAACCGCCCGGTCTCGCTGCCTTTCGTGAGCGACTTGTGGATGAAGAACCCGCTCAGCCCGAAGAACGCCGCTACCGCACCGCCGGCCAAGGCCGCGAAGATCCGTTCGCCGTGGAAATAGAGCGGTACGATATGGCCCAGAAGAACGACGATGGCCGAACCGCCCCGCCACATATCGAAATAGAGCGACTGCTCCGCTTCGATCCGTTTGTGAGTCAGCAGGATCGACGGTTTTCGCACAGACGCACCTTAATCAATCGGATGGGGTTAATCCAGATTGCACGGATCAACCGGAGCGGACCGGGCGCCTCATCGTTCCGGATGATCAACGGCGCTCGCCGGCAGCGCCTCGTGCGGATGCGGGAGGCGGCGGGGGCACTCCAGCCCGGCATAATATCGATAGGTGGCGAACAGGGCCGGAGATGCCGTTTCTTCGGCGCGGTACCAGGGCTTGACGGCTATTCCGCTGTCCTCGAACGGCAGGCGATCGATCAGGGGCAGGACGCCACGATAGCCTTCCTTGTCGTCATAGTCGCCGATCAAGGCCTCGAAATGGTAGCGGTCGGCCGATTCCCGCACCGTCCGGCCCGCCATATAGCCGGCCTTGATCCAGAAGAAATTATACCAGCACCAGCCGCGCCGGGAGGGAAACAGGCCTGCCCGCGTGAGATTCGGGTTTGCCGTCAGCCGCGCGAGGTCGGCGGTCAGCCCCACTTCGGTATGCAGCCGGAACAGGCCCATCTTGCTTTCGGCAAGCTGGACGATACCCTTGCTGTGGCAATAATAGATCAGGTCGTCCGGGGCCGCCCCCTCGGCCAGCGTCCGCATCGCGCGGAAGCCGGGATATTCGAAACTGTTGCGGCGATCGGACCGGATGGAGGCGGGATCGATCCGGAATCCGTGGCGGGTGATCGCATCATGTACCTCGGCGTCCCAGGCGCGCGGCGCGACATAGGGCACCAGAACCTCGATCGGGTCCAGTGACGCTTCGATCAGGTCGGACAGCCATCGAAGTTGCCGGCGCATGAAGGCGAGCCGCTGGCCCACCACGCCGGCCTCCGTGCCCTCGTCTCCCAAATAGGCAAAGTAGACGACCGACCTGGAGATGCTCATGCCCGCTGCGTATCGCCACATCGGCCCGGCCGCAATCCGTTGGGCGTCACGGTACAGGTCGGCCGGCCCGGCAGCGACGGCGGCCGCCACCACTTCGAGGCTCGTTCGTTATGCGGGGATGGATATCGCAGACGCCCATCGCACCGCCGCGGCACAGACCAAGCTCGCAAACAGCGCCGAGACCCTTGAGGACAGCGCGCGCAGCCAGGAGGACAGCGCCGACCGCAGGACCGTCCTTGCCGCAAACCGCACCATCCTTGCGGCGGAACGGACCTATGCGGCCTGGATACGGACCGGGCTGGCCGCCCTGGCCTCGGGGATAGGGGCGCGCGCGCTGCTCGAGGGGGTCGTGCCCGGATGGCTGATCGGCGGAACCGGCACCGTTCTGGTCCTGTTCAGCGGCTTCTGTTTCCTAGCCGCCATCTGGCGCGAGCTGACGCCCGACATCGATCCCATGCCGGAAACGCGCCGGTTGCCAGCTTGGCTGCTGATCGCGGTCAACGGTTTTCTGACTCTTGTGGCGCTCGCGGCGCTGGTCGGCATCTGGATAGGGTAGTCGCCGGCCACGATCCGGCCGGCGTCAACTCGCGCCCGAAGCGATGCCCCGCCAGACGAAGGGCTGACGGCTTTCGCCCGCCATCGTGCCGTCCGCCAGGAAGCGCCGTTCGAGGAACAGCCCTCGCCCGTCCCGATCGACCGCGACGACCGAGCTGCAACGCGTGCCGTAGACCGGGTCGAGGATGAAGATCGGACTGTGGTTCGGCTCGCGCGGGACGTCCGACGGAGTGGCGGGATCGAGGCCGATGGCGGGCAGCGTCTCCTCGCGCAGGCCCGCGAACAGCAGGGCGGGGTCGTCGGCCACGCCGGTCAGCCAGTCGAGCAGCACCGACTTGAGGCGCATCGTCTTCGGCCATGGTTCGTCGAGCCGGCCGTTGGACAGGCCGTAGAGACCGGGGGCGAGCGCGCTGCGCGTCGGCGCCGGCCTATTGCTGAGGAAGTCGGCCCGCTCCTCGCCGAAGACGATCAGGTTGACCGGATTATAGGTGTCGATCGCGATGGCTTCCGGATCGCCGCCGCCGAGCAGATCGGTGACGAGCGCACCCCGCGACGGCCGGCCGGGTTCGGCCTGGCCGAAGCCGCGCAGGTTGGTGACGACGACGCAGCGCCCCCGTTCGGATACGCCCAGCCAGGTGCCGCCCGACTGCAGGTCGCGGCCGGCGATCAGGTCGGGTGTGTCGTCCCAGCGGGCGAGCGGGGCGGCGGGGCGGGCATGATATTCGTCGCGATTGCCGGCGAGGACGAGCCGCCAGCGTGGATGGGCGTTCCAGGCGGCGGCGAGGACGCACATCGATCAGGCGCTCCGCTTCGGCCGGCCGCCCGGCCAGCGGGTCTCGGGCACGAACAGCGTCGTCACCAGCGCCACGGCCATGCAGCCCGTCACATACCAGAAAAAGGCGGACTCGATCCCGGCCGCCTTGAAGCCAAGTGCCACCGACTCCGCGGTACCGCCGAAGATCGCCTGGCTGACCGCATAAGGCAGGCCGACCCCCAGCGCGCGGACATGCGGCGGGAACAGCTCGGCCTTGACGACGGCGCTGGTCGCGCTCGACCCCGAGATGATGAGATAGGCGACACACAGCAGCAGGAAGGCTTCGAAGCTACCGGTAGCGGCGCCGAGCGCGGTGAACAGCGGCACGGTCGCGACGATCCCGCCGATCCAGCACCAGTAGAGCAGCGGCTTGCGCCCGATCCGGTCGGACAGCGCGCCGAGCATCGGCTGGATGACGATGTAGAAGATCAGCGCGCCCGAACAGATCAGCGACGCCTGCTCCTTGGCGAAGCCGGCGCTCGCAACCAGATATTTCTGCATATAGGTGGTGAAGGCGTAGAAGCTGACATTGCTGCCGATCGACAGCCCGAACACCAGCGCCACCTGCTTCGGCTGCTCGCGCAGCAGGGTGACGAGCCCGCCCTTGCGGCGCTCGCCCGTCGTTTCCTCGATGAAGTCCGGGGTCTCGTCGATCCCGCGCCGCAGCCAGAAGACGCTGATGGCCAGCACCGCGCCGGTGGCGAAGGCGAGGCGCCAGCCCCAGGCTTCGAGCTGGGCTTCGTCCAGGAAGAAGAACTGCAGGGTGACGAGCAGGCCGAGCGCGAGCAGCTGGCCCGCGATCAGCGTGACATATTGGAAGCTCGACCAGAAACCGCGCTTGTCGGGCGGGGCGATCTCGGTGAGGTAGGTCGCCGCCGTCCCGAACTCGCCGCCCAGGCTGAGGCCCTGCGCCATGCGCGCGAAGGTCAGCAGGAGCGGCGCCCATATGCCGATCGAAGCATAGGTCGGCGCGCAGGTGATGATCAGCGACCCGATGCACATCAGCGTGATCGACCAGGTCAGCGCGCTCTTCCGCCCGTAGCGATCGGCGAGGATGCCGAGCAGCCAGCCGCCGAGCGGCCGCATCAGGAAGCCGATGGCGAACACGATGCTGGTCGACAGCAGCTGCGCGGTGGGATCGGCGGCGGGGAAGAAGCTCTTCGCGAAATAGAGCGAGAAGGCCGAATAGATATACCAGTCATACCATTCGACGAGATTGCCGAGCGAACCGCCGACGACCGAGCGGATGGCGTGGCGCGGGCGAGAGTCGGTCATCGCCTCACTCCGTCATTCCCGAACATTGTCCCGAAGCGTTTCTCTCCATCCGTCGTCCCGGCGAAACCCGGGATCTCCGGCTGATGGGAGACATGGACCCTGGCCTTCGCCGGGCGACGACGGAATCCGGGCGAGCCTGGTCCCCGCCAGCGGCTTTCCCGAGAAGAACGGAAGGGCGAGGCAATGCTCAATATAGGGCCAGGCCATTCACCTCGACCTCGTCGAGGACGATGCCGAAGACGAAGTTGAGCCGCAGCCGATAGGCCTTGGCGCTTTCGATTTCGGCCTCGACCTGCTGTGTGCCCGTGCGGCGGTCGTAATGGGTGCCCGTCAGCGCGGCGAAGCCGGTGGGCAGGCAGATGCTTACGACCGACAGGGTGGTGAAGCGCGTGTCGGGCCGGGTCGAGGTCCAGTGATTGGACATTTCGAGGTCGATGGGGGCGACCGGGGCGAGCGTGAAGCTGTACTGCGCGTGCCAGTCTCCGGTCGGGTCGCCCTGGCGTTCGAGCATCCAGCCATGGTCTTCGGACCTCGACAGGCGGAATGCCGCGCCGTCGGGAGAGACGACCTCCGATCCGTCGGCCAGGATCATCGGCGGCGTATAGCTGCCGCCGAAGCCCGCGTCGGCGATCCAGTCCCGCCCGTCGATCCGGACGAGGTTGAGCGTGTGGGTCCGCGGCGGCACGCCGTCGTTCGCCAGCAGCCAGACCCGGGCGAGCAGCGGCCGGGCCTCGAAGCCGAGCGCGTGAAGCGCCTGCAGGAACAGGCCGTTCTGCTCGAAGCAATAGCCGCCGCGACGCCGGTGGACGAGCTTGTCGAAGACATGGGCCGGGTCGAGGCTGATCCCCCGGCCTAGTCGCACGTCGAGATTCTCGAACGGGATGGTCAGGCGATGCGCGCGCTGCACGGCGGCGAGACCGTTGGCGTCGGCGGCCGGCGCGTCCTTCAGCGCGATGCGGGCGAGGTAGGCGTCGAGGTCGAAGGCCGGGGTCATTTCTTGCAGCTTCCGATCCGCCGACCCGTGCCGGTCGTCACGATGCGGACCGGCTCGCCATCCTTCGTGCCCGTCGACAGCGTCGAGATCGCATAGCCGTCTGGCGTGTAGCTACCCTTGGAGGCGACCAGCAGCCCCTCCGGGAAGCGCTTGTTGGTGCAGAAGGTGTCGTAGACCAGCTTGCCGCCGGTCATCGAGAAGCGCCGCAACTTGCAGACCGCGGCGTCGTCCTGGGTCAGCAGCGCCTCGGGCCGGGCGGCAAGCTCCGCGGCGCCATGGCAGCTCTTGCGGCTGCGGTTGCCGGCGAACATCTTGATCACCCATTGCGGTACGCCGGGGACCTCGGCGCTGACCGTCACCGTCCGATGCTCCCATTGGCCGGGGGCGAAGCCATCGGCCAGGGCCGGTCTCGCGGTGGCGAGAAGAAGGGCGGTCAGGGCAGCGGGGACGATGGCCGGGGGGCGAACGGAAAACATGGTGCCCCAGCGAACATGATCGGTCATCCGGCTCTTCTCCTGTGTGGCGAACCCTTAGCGCCTGGTGGTGACGGTTCAAGCCCGCTTAGCGGAAGGGGCCCAGCGGCGGGCATCGCATTTGCAGGCGGGGCGGGCCCCATTCTCGCGAAGATGTGCATATCGAGCCGGCGACGGACCTTCATCCCGGGATGAAGGTTGAAGCGGGCATGGATCGACAGACGGCCTGGCCGGATCGAACCCGGCCGGATCGAACCCGACTGGCCGCCCCGATCCTGCGAGACGAGCAGGCTCGCGCCGGTCGGACTCGTCCGGTACGAAGATAAAAGGTGAACATCGGGCTCCTCTACCCTACATGAGCAAGGCCATGACCATCCAGATCCGTACCAACCTCGAAGATGTCGACCTCGGCCAGACCTTCGTTCCGCATCGACCCGAACGGCCGGAGAAGACCGAGGGCGGCAAGAAATTCAAGCTTGTCTCGGATTACGAGCCGTCGGGCGACCAGCCGACCGCGATCGCCGAACTGGCGGCGCAGGCCGAGGCGGGCGAGCGCGACCAGGTGCTGCTGGGCGTCACCGGCTCGGGCAAGACCTTCACCATGGCCAAGGTGGTCGAGCAGCTCCAGCGGCCCGCGCTGGTGCTGGCGCCGAACAAGATCCTCGCCGCACAGCTCTACGGCGAGTTCAAGCAGTTCTTCCCGGAAAATGCGGTCGAGTTCTTCGTCAGCTATTACGACTATTACCAGCCGGAGGCCTATGTGCCCCGGTCGGACACCTATATCGAGAAGGAAAGCTCGGTGAACGAGGCGATCGACCGGATGCGCCACTCGGCCACCCGCTCGCTGCTCGAACGCGACGACGTGCTGATCGTCGCCTCGGTCTCCTGCCTCTATGGTATCGGCTCGGTCGAGACTTATTCGGCGATGATCTTCGACCTCAAGAAAGGCCAGACGGTCGACCAGCGCGAGATCATCCGCAAGCTCGTCGCGCTCCAGTACAAGCGCAACGACGCCGCCTTCTCGCGCGGCAATTTCCGGGTGCGCGGCGACAATCTGGAAATCTTCCCGTCGCATTACGAGGACAGCGCCTGGCGCATCGCCTTCTTCGGGGACGAGATCGAGGAGATCGTCGAGTTCGATCCGCTGACCGGGAAGAAAGCGGCCAGCCTCGATTCGGTCCGCGTCTTCGCCAATTCGCACTATGTGACGCCCGGGCCGACGATGAAGCAGGCGATGGAGGCGATCCGCTTCGAGCTCGTCGAGCGGCTGAAGGAACTGCACGCCGAGGGCAGGCTGCTGGAGGCGCAGCGGCTGGAACAACGCACCAATTTCGACCTGGAGATGATCGCGGCCACCGGAAGCTGCGCGGGGATCGAGAATTATTCGCGCTTCCTGACCGGGCGGATGCCGGGCGAGCCGCCGCCCACCCTGTTCGAATATCTTCCCGAGAACGCGCTGCTGTTCGTCGACGAGAGCCACCAGACGATCGGGCAGATCAACGGCATGTCGCGCGGAGACCATCGCCGCAAGATCACCCTCGCCGAATATGGCTTCCGCCTGCCGTCGTGCATCGACAACCGGCCGCTGCGCTTCTCCGAATGGCAGGTGATGCGGCCGCAGACCGTCTATGTATCGGCGACTCCGGGCAGCTGGGAGATGGAGCAGACCGGCGGCGTGTTCGCCGAGCAGGTGATCCGTCCGACCGGCCTGATCGATCCGCCCATCGAGGTGCGGCCGATCGAGAGCCAGGTCGACGATCTCGTCTACGAGGCGCGCGAGACCGCTAAGAAGGGCTACCGCACCCTCGTCACCACGCTGACCAAGCGGATGGCGGAGGACCTGACCGAATATCTGCACGAGGCCGGGCTCAAGGTCCGCTACATGCACTCCGACGTCGAGACGCTGGAGCGCATCGAGCTGATCCGCGACCTGCGGCTGGGGGTGTACGACATATTGGTCGGCATCAACCTGTTGCGCGAGGGGCTCGATATCCCCGAATGCGGGCTGGTCGCGATTCTCGACGCCGACAAGGAGGGCTTCTTGCGGTCCGAGACCTCGCTGATCCAGACGATCGGCCGCGCGGCCCGCAATGTCGACGGGCGCGTGATCCTCTATGCCGACAGCATTACGGGTTCGATGGAACGCGCGATGGCCGAGACGTCGCGCCGCCGCGAGAAGCAGGAAGCCTATAATATCGAGCATGGCATCACGCCCGAGACGATCCGGCGCAGCATCACCGACATCGTCGGCCACCTCGCCTCCAGGGACCAGGTCACCGTCGATACCGGAATCGAGGATCGGCCCCACATGGTCGGCCACAATCTGCGCGCCTATATCGAGGACCTCGAGGCCAAGATGCGCGCCGCGGCGGCCGATCTGGAGTTCGAGGAAGCGGGCCGCCTGCGCGACGAGATCCGCAAGCTCGAGCAGGAAGAACTGGGCCTTCCGGTCGAGCAGCACCGGGCGCCGGTCAAGAGCCACAGCATGAGCGGCAAGCCGGGCACGCGCACTACCAAATATGGGAAGATGCGCGCGGCGCGCGGAAAGTAGATCTTTACGCTACGGCAGCCTGGATATGCCGGTCCAGATTTTTGATGCAACCTTCCCGCGGTGGCGTATAACTGTGTCGCGCTCGTAAGACGGCGTAACAGGAGGGAAGCAATATGCACGAGAGTTTTCGTGTGCCACGGCAATTGCGAGCCCGTTCAGCGCAACTCACATCCGAAGCCTGGCATGATCTCAGTCGTTATGTCGCCGCCTCCAAGGCGGCGTCCGAACGGCGGGCCGTTCCGCCCAGTGGCGGACCGGACGACCGGAACGGATAGGAGAGGGTAAGCGCCCGAGGGCTAGGGGTAGCCCGACGGCGCGGCGTTCGCTTTTTCGACCGCCTTTGGCGGCCTGGCCGCGCTCAATCTTTTTTCGTCCGATCCGTCGGCGATCCGATCGGGTCGTGCCGGTCGCTGTGCACCCATGCCGCGGGATCGTCGCTGGCCCGCCCGGTTGGGGGCGGAACGTCGCCCTCCTCGTCGGGGCCGTTCCATTCGGGCGGAGCGGCCGGCCGGCCATCCTCCAGGGAGAGCTGCGCGCGCACCGACGCTTCGCTCCGGCCCAATCGCGGCGCGATCTCGGCGGGCGAGCGCCCGGCCGCCGCGAGGCCCCGCAGGATCTCGATTTCGCCGCTGGTCCACTCATCGGCCGGTCTGGACATGCTATCTCCCGTACCGGGAACGCATCGCCGACAGTCGCGTTCCGGGCAAGAGCGCTTGAGATCGTTCCGCATTTGTTCTATGCCCTTCGGCATCAAAAGGGGGTATCATCGAATGCAGGGGTGCGGCCAAAGGACGGAGGCGATCATGGAGCAGCGCTTCGATCTGGACCGTTTCACGACGGCGCAGGAGACCAGCTACGATGCCGCGCTGGCGGAAATCCGGCGCGGTCGCAAGCGTGGCCACTGGATGTGGTTCGTCTTTCCGCAGCTTGCGGGACTCGGGCGGAGCTCGACCGCGCAGCGCTACGCGATCGCCTCGCTCGACGAAGCGCGTGCCTACCTCGCCCACCCGGTGCTGGGCGCGCGGCTGCAGGCCTGCGTCGAGGCGCTGCAGGACCTCGAACATGGCAGCGCCGAGGCGGTGTTCGGCGACATCGACGCGCTGAAGCTCCGGTCGTCGCTGACCCTGTTCGAGCAGGCGGGCGGCGAGCGGCTGTTTGCCGCGGCGATCGAGCGCTGGTTCGACGGCCGCCGAGACGAGGCCACCTTGCGCCTGCTGGGGCGATCGGCGGCATGAGCGGCCCGGCACGCTGCCGCTGGGCCGACCGCGACCCGCTCGAGGCGGTCTATCACGACACCGAATGGGGCGTACCCGAGCGCGATCCGCGCATGCTCTGGGAAACGCTGATGCTGGAGGGTTTCCAGGCGGGCCTGTCCTGGACGATCATCCTGCGCAAGCGGGAGGGCTTCCGTACCGCCTTCGCCGGCTTCGATCCCGAGTCGGTGGCAGGCTTCGGCGAGGGCGACGTCGTCCGGCTGATGGCCGATCCGGGCATCGTCCGCGCCCGCGCCAAGATCGAGGCGACGATCGCGGGTGCGCGCATCTACCTGGCGATGCGCGAGCGGGGCGAGGATTTCGCCGACTATGCCTGGTCCTTCGCCGACGGCGTGCCGCTGCGCGGCGACGGCGTCCATGTGCCCGCGAAGACCGAGCTTTCCCAACGCATCTCGAAGGACCTCAAGAAGCGCGGGTTCAAGTTCGTCGGGCCGACGATCGTCTATGCGTGGATGCAGGCGATCGGGATGGTCAACGACCATGCCGATTACTGCTTCCGTCGCGATCTGGTCTGAAACCGCCGCGGCAGGCGGGATCACCGAAACATTGCCGGATGCCGCTGGACCTCATAGATCGTTCTGGCATCCGACGATGGGGGAGTGAATGAGCGATTGGTCGCACGGCTACGATGTTTCCGGCCTCTATACCTACAGCTTCTTTCGGGAAATGGCGCCGGACTGGCTCGATCTCTGTGCGCGGGTATCGGGCAATATGGCGCCCCGGCGCGGAGAGGGAGGAAGCTTCCGCTATCTGGAACTCGGCACGGGGCAGGGGGCGGGCCTCTGCGCGATGGCCGCGGCCAATCCGCAGGGCGAATTTCTCGGCATAGATTTCCATCCCGGCCATATCGCTCATGCGCAGGAACTGGCCGCGGCGAGCGGGCTGACCAACATTCGCTTCATCGAAGCCGATTTCGTCGCACTCGCCGCGCAGTGGCCAGCCGATTTCGGGACGTTCGACTATATCGGCCTGCACGGCATCTATAGCTGGGTGCCCGCCGATGTGCGTCGGACGGTCGTCGAATGCATCGCTCATGCCTCCCGCCCTGGGGCCCTCGTCTACAACAGCTACAATACCCAGCCGGGTTGGCTGACAACGGTTCCGTTCCAGCATGTCGCCAGCCGACTGAAGCTTGCCGCCGGCCAGGGCAGCGATGCCGCGCTCGGCAACGCTATCGCGCTGTTCGACAAGCTGGCGGCGGCCGATGGCGCGATCTTCAAGGCCATGCCGCCCTTGAAAATGCGGCTGGATTCGGTCCGGACCAAGGATCGCAGCTATCTCGCCCAGGAATATCTCCATGATAACTGGCACCCGCTGTGGCACAGCGAGGTCGCCCGTGAACTGGCGGGCGCCAAGCTGGGCTATGTCGGGTCGGCGACCATCACCGAAATGCTGCTGCCGGGCGTCCTGGGGCGTGAGATGCAGGACCTCGTCGAAGCCCAGCCGACCCCGTCGTTGCAGCAGGACGTCCAGGATATCGTCATCAACCAGACCTTCCGCCGCGATCTCTTCTGTCGGGGGCCGCGGCCGATCGTCGGCAGCGACAGGGCCGCCATCGCCGATACTATGGTGCATCTGGTGACGGTGCCCAGGTCGCAGGGGCCGCTCGTCGTCGAGGCGACCTTCGGTCAGTTGCCTATCGACCGGGAGGCCGTCGATGCGGTGGTCGCCGCGCTGGGCGAAGGCGCGAAGCCGATCGGCGAACTGGCGGCGCTTCCGAAGGTGCGAGAGAAAGTCGGGTCGCGGGGGGTTCGTACGATCCTGCTGATGATCCACAACCGGATCGCGGCCGTCGGGTCCGCCGAACCCGCCGCCGCCGCCGTCAGCGATCGCTTCAACGCGGCGATTGCGCGAGCCGGGTCGCGGGGCCAATCCTATCGTTTCCTCGCCGCAGCCCAACTGGGGTCGTCCGTCACGGTGCGCGAGATCGATCTGATGATGCTCGACGCCTGGCTCGAGTCGTCCAGGAAGGCCGACGCCGCGGCGCTGGCGGAAGGCGCCGCAAGCCGTTTGGCCGCACTCGGTCGCAAGATCGAACGCGACGGCAAGCCGCTCGACAGTGCGGAGGCAGGCCAATATCTGTCGAAGCTCTCGGCGGCCTTCCTCGATCGCCTCATCCCCACCTGGCGGCGGTTGGGCGTATTGGCCTGAACCCCTCGCTGCCTGAACCTCTCGCCCGGGGGAGCGGGATCGCCATGACAATATAGTCGGATTGTCCGCATTGCCGGAGGCCCGCAAGCGTGCTTTTCGGGGCGCATGCAGATCGCGGTTCTCACCTTCGACGGCTTCAACGAGCTCGACAGCTTCATCGCCTCGGCAATCCTGAACCGGATGCGGGACAAGGGGTGGAAGGCGCATATCGCGGCGCCGACCGAGACGGTGACGTCGATGAACGGCGTGACCGTCACGCGCCAGAAGCCGCTGGAGTTTGCTGCCGAAGCCGATGCGGTGGTGATCGGCAGCGGCATCCATAGCCGCGAAGTGGCCGGCAATCCCGATTTGCTGGCACGCATCCGCCTCGATCCCACGCGCCAGTTCATCGCCGCGCAATGTTCCGGCACTTTGCTGCTCGCGAAGCTGGGGCTGATCGGTGCGCTACCGGCCTGCACCGACCTCACCACCCGGCCCTGGGTGATCGAGGCCGGGATCGAGGTCATCGACGCGCCCTTCGTCGCACATGGCAATGTCGCGACGGCGGGCGGCTGCCTCGCCTCCCACTATCTCGCCGCCTGGCTGATCGCGCGAAGCGCGTCGGTCGAGGATGCGGCCGCGGCGATCCACTATGTCGCGCCGGTCGGCGAGAAGCAGGCCTGGATCGACCGGGCGATGGCGGTCATCGCGCCGTTCGTGGGCAGCGCGAGGGCCCAAACCTTCTAGAAATGGAGCATCGCTCCGGCGAAGGCCGGCATGACGGTTCGTGAAGCCCGCGCGATCAGTCCGTGAAGGGGTCGCGGACCAGGATCGTGTCCTCGCGCTCGGGGCTGGTCGAGACCAGCGCCACCGGGCACTGGATCAGTTCCTCGACGCGGCGGATATATTTGATCGCCTGTGCCGGCAGCTCCGCCCAGCTTCGCGCGCCGGCGGTCGACTGGCTCCAGCCCTCGATGGTCTCGTAGATCGGCTCGACCCGCGCCTGGTCCTGCGGGTGCGGCGGCAGATAGTCGTAGGTCTTGCCGTTCAGCGTGTAGCCGGTGCAGATCCTGATCTCGTCGAAGCCGTCGAGCACGTCGAGCTTGGTCAGCGCGACGCCGGTGATGCCCGAGACGGCCGCCGACTGGCGCACCAGCACGGCGTCGAACCAGCCGCACCGGCGCTTGCGGCCGGTGACCGTTCCGAACTCGTGGCCGCGCTCGCCGAGCCGCTGGCCGATCTCGTCCTCCAGTTCGGACGGGAAGGGACCCGATCCGACGCGGGTGGTGTAGGCCTTGACGATGCCGAGCACGAAACCCGTCGCCGACGGGCCGAGGCCCGAGCCGCCCGAGGCGGTGCCGGCGATCGTGTTCGACGAGGTGACGAAGGGATAGGTGCCGTGGTCGATGTCGAGCAGCACGCCCTGCGCGCCTTCGAACAGGATGCGGCGGCCCGCCTTGCGTGCTTCGTTCAGGGTGAGCCAGACCGGCTTGGCAAAGGGAAGGATGAAGCCGGCGATCTCGGCCAGCTCGGCCTTCAGCCGATCGCGGTCGATCGGCGCCTCGTTGAAGCCCGCGCGCAGCGCGTCGTGGTGGGCGCAGATGCGGTCGAGCTGCAGCTCGAGATCGTCGAGATGGGCGAGGTCGCAGACGCGGATCGCGCGGCGGCCGACCTTGTCCTCGTAGGCGGGGCCGATGCCGCGCCGGGTGGTGCCGATCTTGCCGCTGCCGCTCGCATCCTCGCGCAAGCCGTCGAGGTCGCGGTGGAAGGGCAGGATCAGCGGCGCGGTCTCGGCGATCTGAAGATTGTCGGGGGTGATGGCGACGCCCTGGCCCTGGAGCTTGGCGACCTCGTCGCGGAAGTGCCACGGGTCGAACACCACGCCGTTGCCGATCACCGACAGCGTGCCGCGGACGATACCCGAGGGCAGCAGGCTGAGCTTGTAGGTCTTGCCCGAGACGACCAGCGTGTGGCCGGCATTGTGACCGCCCTGGAAGCGCACGACGACGTCGGCCCGCTCGGCGAGCCAGTCGACGATCTTGCCCTTGCCCTCATCGCCCCACTGGGCACCGATCACCGTGACGTTGGCCATTGTTCCATCCTGTAAAAGCCGGTCCGTTCGTCCCGAGCGACGTCGAGGGACATTCGCTTGCGCAGGCGTGTCTCGACGTCGCTCGACACGAACGGGTGGAGGTCGTTCAAATCGGTTGGGGCGTGCTTCCCCGAAGAATATGCGTGCAGCCGAGCGCCGCCGCGTCGTCGGCGTCCGACAGCGCGGCGACGGTGATCCAGTCGTCGCCGCGCAACGCCGCGCCGGTCGCGGGATCGGTGCCGAGCGGCAGGAAGACGCGGCGATGCTCGACGACGCCCAGGCCGACATCGACCAGCGGATCGATGTAGATCGAGAAGCCGATCGCCTTCTCCTCCGATCCGTCGGGATGGACGATCGTGTAGCAGCCGCCCCGGCCGATCTCGCCGGTCAACCCGTGGCCGAACAGCGAGAAGCCGATCCAGGTCTGATATTCGAAGCCGTGGCGCTCGGTGGGGTCGAGCGTCAGGGTGACGCCGTCGCCGATCGCGGCGACGATGGCCTCGATCGCCTCCAGCCGCTTGTCGAGCGCCTGCGCGCCTGCGATCGCGCGCAGCTTGGCGATGGCGGGACCGACCGGGCCGGCCGCCTCGATGAACGGGAGATAGGCGCTGGCGCCGAGGGCGGCGAGCCCGCCTGCATCCTTGGCGTCGAGCATGGCGCGCGCGGCGTCGATCTTGCCGGCGGGCAGCGGCATCGCTCCCGCCGCCAGCGTCTCCACCAGGTCGGGCAAGGTGAGGTCGACGGTGATGCCGGTGACGCCCGCCACCTCGAGCGCCTCGACCGCGACGCGCAGCACCTCGATCACGGCGGCGACGCTGTCGGTGCCGATCAGCTCGGCGCCCGCCTGGGTGAGCTCGCGCTCGGGACGGAGCTGGGTGGCGCGCAGCTTGAGCACCGGGCCGCCATAAGCGAGCCGGAGCGGGCGCGGGCGATGGCCCATGCGGGTCGCGGCGATGCGGCCGACCTGCGCGGTGATATCGGGGCGGAGCGCCAGCGTGCGCTGCGAGACCGGATCGACGAACCGGAGCAGGTCGCGCGAGCCCGCCGACTTGAGCTGGCCGACCAGCCCTTCCTCGAACTCGGCGAGCGGCGGGGAGACCCGCGCATAGCCGTGCCGGCCGATGGCGACGATCACCCGATGGAGCAGCCGCGACCCCGCCTCCGCCTGCGGGGGCAGGCGATCACGAAGACCTTCGGGCAGGAGTCCGGGGGCGATGCTCATGGGACCTACTCCCTCTCCCCTCTGGGGAGAGGGCCGGGGAGAGGGGCCGTCGCGAGCGCGAGCGCGATCATCTCGGCGACACCCTCGATATTCCCCATGACCTCGGCATTGGTAAAGCGGATCACGCGATAGCCCTTCGATTCCAAACAGGCGGTTCGGGCGGCGTCATACTGCAAACTGTGCGCATGTGTATCCCCGTCTAGCTCTATCGCGATTTTTCTTGAGCGAGCGGCGAAGTCGAGGATGTACGGCTCGACGACGACCTGACGGGTGAACTTCACATGCGAGAAGCGGTGCGCGCGGAGTAAAGACCAGAGCTTCGCTTCGGCTGGTGTCTGCTCCGAGCGCATCGCGCGGGCGCGGGCTTTGAGGGTTTCGTCGGTTCTGGGCATTGCCTCAGCCTCCCGCTCTGCCCCTCTCCCAACCCTCTCCCCGGAGGGGAGAGGGCTTTTCAAGAAGGCTTAGAAGCTCAGCGCCTTGGCCGACTTCACGCCGGGGAGCTGGGCGATCTTCGCCTTGACCGCGTTGTCGACCGGGCTGTCGAGCGACAGCAGCAGCACCGCCTCGCCGCCGGCCGAGCGGCGGCCGAGGTGGAAGGTGCCGATGTTGACGTTCGCCTCGCCCAGTGCCGAGCCGAGCCGGCCGATGAAGCCGGGCGCGTCGACGTTGACGACATAGAGCATGTCGCCGGTCAGGTCGGCCTCGACCTTGACGCCGTAGATCTCGACGAGGCGCGGTTCGGCGTTGGCGAACAGCGTGCCGGCGACCGACTTGGCGCCATCGGCCGTGGTGACGGTGACGCGGACCAGGGTCGAATAATCGCCCTCGCGGTCATGACGCACCTCGCGCAGGTCGAGGCCGCGTTCCTTCGCGAGGAAGGGCGCGTTAACCATGTTCACCGTGTCCGAATAGACGCGCATCAGGCCCGCGAGCACGGCGCCGGTGATCGGCTTCTGGTTGAGCTCGGCGGCGGCACCCTCGACCTCGATCGCGACCGCCTTGATCGCGTCGCCCTCGAGCTGGCCGACCAGCGCGCCGAGATGCTCGGCCAGCGCCATGTACGGCTTCAGCTTGGGGGCTTCCTCGGCCGACAGCGACGGCATGTTGAGCGCGTTGGTGACGCCACCCGACAGCAGGAAGTCCGAGATCTGCTCGGCGACCTGGATCGCGACGTTGACCTGCGCCTCGTTGGTCGAGGCGCCGAGGTGCGGGGTGGCGATGAAGCCCGGGGTGCCGAACAGCGGGGAATCGGTCGCCGGCTCGGTGACGAACACGTCCATCGCCGCGCCCGCGACATGGCCGCTGTCGAGAGCCGCCTTGAGCGCCGCCTCGTCGATCAGGCCGCCGCGCGCGCAGTTGACGATGCGCACGCCCTTCTTGGTCTTGGCGAGATTTTCCTTCGACAGGATGTTCTTGGTCGACTCGGTCAGCGGCGTGTGCAGCGTGATGAAGTCGGCCCGGGCGAGCAGCTCGTCGAGGCTGACCTTCTCGACGCCCATCTCGACCGCGCGTTCCGGCGTCAGGAAGGGATCGAACGCGACGACCTTCATCTTGAGGCCGATCGCGCGGTCGGCGACGATCGAGCCGATGTTGCCGGCACCGATCAGGCCGAGGATCTTGTTGGTCACCTCGACGCCCATGAAGCGGTTCTTCTCCCACTTTCCGGCCTGGGTTGACTTGTCGGCCTCTGGCAGGTCGCGGGCGAGGGCGAACATCAGCGCGATCGCATGCTCGGCGGTGGTGATCGAGTTGCCGAACGGCGTGTTCATCACGACGACGCCCTTTGCCGAGGCGGCGGGGATGTCGATATTGTCGACGCCGATACCGGCGCGGCCGACGACCTTCAGGTTGGTCGCGGCGGCCAGGACCTCCTTGGTGACCTTGGTCGCCGAACGGATGGCGAGGCCGTCATACTGGCCGATCATCGCGATCAGCTCGTCCTTGGTCTTGCCGGTGATCTCGTCGACCTCGATCCCGCGATTGCGGAAGATCTGCGCGGCGAGGGGGTCCATCTTGTCGGAAATCAGTACCTTGGGCACGTTGATTCATCCTTATGTCTGAACCGTCATGCCAGCACAGGCTGGCATCCATGTCTGTCTTCTCTCGCGATGTCATTGCACGTGGAGAGAGACATGGACCCCAGCCTTCGCTGGGGTGACGCAATAGGGGGATTGGGTGGAGGAAGGGGCCGTTACGCCGCGCGGGCCTGCGCCCAGGCCCAGTCGAGCCAGGGGCCGAGCGCCTCGACGTCGGCGGTGTCGACGGTGCCGCCACACCAGACCCGCAGGCCCGGAGGGGCGTCGCGATAGCCCGCGACGTCATAGGCGGCGTCCTCGAGTTCGAGCGCGCCGGCGATCTTCTTGACGAGGGCGAGCTTCGCCTCGTCGTCGAGACCCTCGACCGCGCCGTCCGCGAACTTCAGGCACACCGAGGTATTCGAGCGCGAGGCCGGATCGGCCGCGAGATGGTCGATCCAGTCGGTCTTCTGCACCCAGGCGTCGAGCGCCGCGGCATTGGCGTCGGCGCGGGCGATCAGTTCGGCCAGGCCGCCGATCGACTTCGCCCATTCGAGGCTGTGGATATAATCCTCGATCGCCAGCATCGACGGCGTGTTGATCGTCTCGCCCTTGAAGATGCCCTCGATCAGCTTGCCGCCCTTGGTCATGCGGAAGATCTTCGGCAACGGCCAGGCCGGGACATAGCTTTCGAGCCGCTCGACCGCGCGGGGGCCGAGCACCAGGATGCCGTGCGCGCCTTCGCCGCCCAGCACCTTCTGCCAGGAGAAGGTGACGACATCGAGCTTGTCCCAGGGCAGGTCCATCGCGAAGCAGGCCGAGGTCGCATCGGCGATCGTCAGGCCCTCGCGGTCGTCCCGGATCCAGGCGCCGTCAGGGACGCGAACGCCCGAGGTGGTGCCGTTCCAGGTGAAGACGATATCGGTCGACTGGTCGAGCGCGGCGAGGTCGGGCAGGCTGCCATAAGGCGCCTTGACCACGTCGGCCTCGATCTTCAGCTGCTTGACGACATCGGTGACCCAGCCCTCGCCGAAGCTCTCCCAGGCGACCATCGTCGCCTTGCGGGCGCCGAGCATGCTCCACAGCGCCATCTCGACCGCGCCGGTATCCGATCCGGGGACGATGCCGATGCGATGGGTGGCGGGGATGCCGAGGATCTCGCGGGTCAGGTCGATCGCATGGTTGATGCGCGCCTTGCCGAGCTTCGAACGGTGCGAGCGTCCGAGCGAACCGGTAGCGAGTTTTTCGGGGGCCCAGCCCGGCGGCTTGGCGCAGGGACCGGAAGAGAAATGGGGGCGTACCGGCTTGGAGGCCGGGCGTTCAAAATCAGTCATTTAAGACTCTCCTCACAGAGAGCACGCGCTGCGTTGGGACAGCGTGGCCCGCCGCCGCTTCTAGAGATGGGGTGGGGTAAGTCAATGACCGAAAAGGGTCGGGAGTAAAATATCGACGGAGTGATGCACGGTGGAGTTAGGCACCAAATATCAGTGCGTTAGTGACCGTCTGTCATCCGCCTTCGCGGATATGGCGCTGTGGGAGGCAGGGGATCCCGCTCGCACGCTGCGCCGGACAAAGAAAAAGCCCCGGAGCGAAACCCCGGGGCTCTGTCCTGTAGCGATGCAGGTCGCTTATTTGGCGGGGGCCGCCTCGTTGCCGCCTTCGGCCGGGGCCGCGGCGTTGTCGGCTGCTCCATCTTCGGCCGCCGGGGCCGCCGCTTCGGCGGGAACCGCCGGCATCGGGCGCGGCGCGTTGCTCTGCTGGTTCAGATAGGCGATCACATTGGCGCGATCTTCGGGCTTGGAAAGGCCCGCGAAGGTCATCTTGGTGCCGGGCGCGAACGCCTTCGGGCTCTTCAGCCAGTCGCTGAGATTCTGCCAGTCCCAGGTGCCGCCCTTGGACTTGAGCGCGTCGGAGAAGGGGAAGCCGTGCGCGCCCTGGCCGACGCCCTCGCCCAGCACGCCCCACAGATTCGGGCCGAGGGCGTTCGGGCCGCCATTCGCGGCGTTGTGGCAGGCGGCGCACTTCTTGAACACGTCGGCGCCCTTCGCCGGATCTGCGCTGGCAAGGTAGAAGGCGATCGGCTTCTCGGCGGCGGCGGCGCCGCCGGCGTCACCCTCTTCCTCGACGCCCTCGACCACATAGCCCATCTTTTCCGGACGCTCGGCCTTGAAATATTCGCCGCTCAGGATCGAAAGGCCCAAGGCGGCAATGCCGCCAGCCAGCGCCCAGCCGGCAATCGTGTTCGCGCGATCGTCCATGTGCCCCTACAGCTCCCATTGGTGACGTGGGAGGGAAGAACCCACGCTGAATTCGCGCCCCCTTTATAATCGCTTCGGTGGCTCCGCAAGCGTTGGAACGCGCGAATATGTTGCGGCGCGGCTTGCGGTCGCTCCGGCGCCCGCCTAATCCGCGCGCATCATGCAGAACTATCCAGCCCCCGCCCAGGCGCTCGTCGCCGAAATGACCACCGCCGCGGAAGCCGATCCGGCCCGGGCCGTGGCCTTTCAGGGGGCGCCCGGCGCCAATTCGCACATCGCCGTGCTCGAAGCCTTTCCCAACAGCCTGCCGGTGCCTTGCTTCAGCTTCGAGGATGCGCTCGACGCGGTGCGCGACCTCCACGCCGACTGCGCCGTGATCCCGATCGAGAATTCTCTGCACGGCCGCGTCGCCGACATGCATTTCCTGCTCCCCGAGTCGGGGCTCGTCATCATCGGCGAGCACTTCCTGCATGTCAGGCATACGTTGATGGCGCTGCCCGGCCACGGCAAGATCACCCAGGTGATGAGCCATCCGCAGGCGCTGGGCCAGTGCCGGCACTGGCTGCGCGCGAACGGCATCGCGCCGGTCGCCTTCCCCGATACCGCCGGCGCCGCCGCGGCGGTCGCCGAGGCGGGCGATCCGCATGTTGCGGCGCTTGCACCGTCGATCTCGGCGGGCATCTACGGGCTCAAGGTGGTCGAGGAGAATGTCTCGGACTCGGTCGACAACACGACCCGCTTCGTGGTCCTCGCCCGCGAAGGGCGCGATGTCGCGATCGACGACGGCCCGTTGATGACCACCTTCATTTTCGCGGTGAAGAACATCCCGGCGGCGCTGTACAAGGCACTGGGCGGCTTCGCGACCAACGGCGTCAACATGACCAAGCTGGAAAGCTACCAGCGCGGGGCGTCTTTCTCGGCGACCGAATTCTACGCCGATATCGAGGGCCATCCGGACGAGCCGCACATCCGCCGCGCGCTGGAGGAGCTGGCGTTCCACACCAAATGGGTGCGGCTGCTGGGGACCTATCCCCGGGCGCGCGAACGCGGTTTCGGGTAACGCAGACGCCATTCGTCATTCCAGCGAAAAGCTGGAATCTCACTGCCTTGATATCGTTCGGTCCAGTGGACCGACGGAAGGGAGATCCCGGCTGCGCGGGATGACGTTCGATTTTCGCGGATCCGGTGGAGTCCTACGCTCCGTTCACCCAGGCGGTGAGCAGTGTATTGGCGATGGCGATCGGGAAGGGCACCCGGAACGCGCTGTCGGGATCGTCCGCCAACGCCGCGCGGACCTCGTCCCTGGTCGCCCAGAGTGCGTCGCTGAGTTCGTTGGTGTCGAGCGTCACGGCGTCGCTCTCGACCGTCGCGATGCAGGCGATCATCAGCTGCGACGGGAACGGCCAGGGCTGGCTCGTGACGTAGCGGACGGCTGTCACCACCACGCCGGCTTCCTCGTGCAACTCGCGGGCGACCGCCTCCTCGATCGACTCGCCGACCTCGAGGAAGCCGGCCAGCGCCGAGTAGAAGCCATAGGGCGCGCGGAGGTTGCGGCCGAGGAGGACGCGTCCGTCATGTTCGGCGAGCATGATCACGACCGGATCGGTGCGCGGAAAATGCTCGGTGCCGCAGCCGCCGTCCGCCGTCAGGCAGAAGCGCGCCCAGCCCGAACGTGCCACCGTGGATATCCGCCCGCAATTGGCGCAGAAGCGGTGCCGTGCATGCCAGTCGACCAGCGAGCGGGCGGCGGCATAGGTCGCGCCGTCGCCGGCCTCGGTCATCGTCCGGGCGATCGCGATCGATTCGTTGCGCTGGTCGCCGCCCAAGGGCCTACCCGCGAGCGCGACGAACCTGGGCGCGCCGTCGATCAGGCCGAGCATCGCCAGCGCGGTATCGCCGGGCGCTTCGGACATCGGACCCCAGCTCAGCCGGCCGTCCTCGTCCAGGACCGGCTTCAGCCCGTCGAGACGCAGCAGGCGCGCGGCCGGGTTGGCGAGTTGCTCCTCGAAAAAGGCCGAGGCGTCGCGCTCGATATCGAGTCGAGTCAGGGGCGAGCCGGTGAAGCCGGGGGCTGGGAAGGTGGCCATCGTCTGTTCCTTAAGCGTCGCGGCTGGCGATAGCGCGGGCGGCGGCGCGCGCGAAGAGGGTGGGAAGGCCGGCGTCCGCGATGCCGTCGATCGGCCACCATTCGCCGTCGCCGGCATGGGTGGGGTGGGCCGTGGCCATCACCCGAAGCTTCAGCGCGAAATGGGTGAAGACATGATCGACCGACCCCGCATCCCGCCACGATGCGTCGAGCGGGGCGCCCGCGAGGCCGGGATCGTCGTCGGACCAAGGGCCGCTCGGCAGCGCGCGCATGCCGCCCAGCAGGCCCTTGCCGGGTCGCCGGACCAACCAGACGCGGTCGTCGTCCTCGATCCAGAAGGCGGTGCCGAGCCGTTGCGGCTTGGCCTTCTTGGCAGCCTTGACCGGATAATCCTCGGGATTGCCGGCGATCCGCGCGTCGCAACCGTCGGTCAGCGGGCAGAGCAGACATTGTGGCGCGCGGACCGTGCAGATCGAGGAGCCGAGGTCCATCATCGCCTGGGCGAAATCGCCGGCGCGCCGGTCGGGCGTGATGCGGTCGACCAGCGCGCGCAGCGCCGGGCGCGCCTTGGGGAGTTCTCTGTCGAAGGCGAACAGCCGGCTCGCCACCCGCTCGACATTGGCGTCGACCACCACCGCTCGCCGGCCGAAGGCGATCGCGGCGATCGCGGCGGCACTGTAGTCGCCGATGCCGGGGAGGGTCCGGAGCCCCGCCTCGCTGTCGGGAAAGGCGCCGCCATGGTCGTCGGCAACGGCGCGCGCGCAGGCGACCAGGTTGCGGGCGCGGGCATAATAGCCGAGGCCCGCCCAGGCGCTCATCACATCGGCATCGTCGGCCGCGGCGAGGTCGGCCACGGTCGGCCAACGCGCGGTGAAGCGCTCGAAATAGGGTTTCACCGCCGCGACGGTGGTCTGCTGCAGCATGATCTCCGACAGCCAGACCCGGTAGGGATCGGTCGGCACCCCGCCCGGTCCCGCACGCCAGGGCAGGCGGCGATGATGGGCATCGTACCAGGCCAGCAAATTTTCAGGGACGGCATCGACGGACATGGGGCGCCTATGGCATGAAGCGCGCGATGAACGAAACCGGCAATAGAAAACTCCCCACGGCCGGCGGCAAGCCCGCCAAGCGCCCGCCGGAACCCCGGCCGCGCGGCGGCGCGGCGCGGGCCGTGGCGGATATGGTCCCCGATGTCGGCCGGGCGGCTTTCCGCCGCTTCGGCTTCGTCCAGAGCTCGGTGGTCAGCCGCTGGGCGGAGATCGTCGGCGAACGCTATGCGCGCGTCTCGATTCCCGAATCGATCCGCTTCCCGCAGGGGCGGCGCGCCGACGGCATCCTGACCCTGACGGTCGAAGGCTCGCACGGCACGATGCTCCAGCATGTCGCGCCGACGATCATCGAACGGGTAAACCGCTTCTTCGGCTATTCGGCGGTCGCGCGGATCGCGATCAAGGCCGGTGCCTGCGCCGCGCCGCCGCAACCCCCGCGCGGCCGGGTCGCGCCGCCGTCGCTCAGGCCGGTGCCCGTCGAGCTCGGCGAAAGCCTGCGCCTGGTCGGCGATCCCGAACTGCGCGCCTGCCTCGAATCGCTGGCCGGCGCGCTTGCCGCCACCAGCGGCCCTCCCGTCATCGCATCCGGAGACAGCGACCGGTGATCTCGATTCTCGTCCGGGCCGGTCTGGCACTCGCCCTGCTGTCGCCCGCCGCGCTTCCCGCGGCCACCAGGCCCGCCGCGGCGAAGCATGACTGGCTGGCCGTCACCGCGCGCACGGCGGAAGGCGCGATCGTCGTCGGCAATCCGGCGGCGAAGGTGAAGCTGGTCGAATATCTGTCGTTGACGTGCCCGCACTGCGCCGACCTGTCGACCCAGTCGATGCCGGCCCTCCAGCGCGACTATATCGCCAAGGGCCTGGTCAGCTTCGAAGTGCGCCATGCGGTGCGCGACGGTTACGACTTCGTCGCCTCGCTGTTGCTGCGCTGCGAGCCGCCGACCCGCTATCTCGAATCGCTCGAGGCGCTGTTCGCGGCCCAGTCGGACTGGATGCAGAAGGGGCTGACCGCCAAGGACATGCCGGATTTCGACAAGAAATCGGGCGACGAGAAGATGGCGGCGGTCTCCAGGGCGGCTGGCTTCGACAGCTTCTTCGCGAAGCGCGGCGTCACGCCCAAGGCCTATGCCGCCTGCATGGCCGATACCAAGGCCAAGGAACAGCTGGGGCAGATGGCCGGCTACGCTTGGCAGCGCGACCAGATTCCCGGCACGCCGCTCGTGCTGATCAACGGCACCCGGCAGGAGGGCGTCCATGCCTGGTCGGATCTCGAGCCGCTGATCAAGGCGGCGCTGAAATAGGGGACGCCAAGCGGGCGCCGGCCGGCCGCTCGGCCGATCGGGGGCTTTTGCGCCCTTGCGCGCGGCGGCGGCCCCGCTATCACTGACCCGATATCCTGCATCCGCGGCGTGGAGACGATAAGCACATGAAGAAGACGCTGGCCTTCGCGGCCCTCGGCCTGGCCATCATGGTGACGGGCTGCGGCAAGAAGGAATCCGATACCGCCGCCACCAACACCGCGGCCCCGGCCGCGCCTGCCGCGCCCTATTCCGGCCAGGACTGGACCCAGACACTCGTCAAGACGCCCGAGGGCGGCTTCCGCATGGGCAATCCCGATGCGCCGGTGAAGCTGGTCGAATATGCCTCGATCACCTGCCCGCACTGCCGCGACTTCACCAAGGTGGGCAGCGGGCCGCTGAAGGACAATTATATCCGCACCGGCAAGGTAAGCTGGGAATATCGCAACTTCGTGCTCAATCCGCTCGACGTCGCCGCGACGCTGGTCGCGCGCTGCCAGGGCGCCGAGACCTTCTTCCCGTTCGTCGAGCAGCTTTATGCCACCCAGACCGACTGGGTCGGCAAGTTCAACTCGGTCGACGAGGCGACGCTGCGCTCGGTCGGCGCGCTGCCGCAGCAGGAGCAGTTCACCAAGCTGATCGAACTGTCCGGGCTCGGCGACTTCTTCAAGGCGCGCGGCGTTCCCGCCGATCGCATCCAGGCCTGCATCTCCGACAAGGCCGCGCTCGCCGAGCTGCTCAAGATCCGCGATCACGGCGCCAACGAGGACAAGGTCGACGGCACGCCGAACTTCCTGATCAACGGCGAGCGGCAGGAAGGCGTCTACGACTGGGCCGGCCTGGAGACCAAGCTGCGCGAACGGGTGCGCTGAGGTGAAGCGCGGATGCGCGCCGGTGGAGGAAAGCTGAGCCGCCGATGCGCTTCCGCAAGCTCCGCCTGTCCGGTTTCAAGAGCTTCGTCGAGCCCGCCGAGCTGATCATCGAACGCGGGCTGACCGGCATCGTCGGTCCCAATGGCTGCGGCAAATCCAACCTGCTCGAGGCGATTCGCTGGGTGATGGGCGAATCGAGCGCCAAGTCGATGCGCGGCGGCGGCATGGAGGACGTGATCTTCGCCGGCACCACGACCCGGCCGGCGCGCGACTTCGCCGAGGTCACGCTGTTCACCGAGCGCCCCGAAGCGGAGGCCGACGAGGATCGCGAGGTCGAGGTCACCCGCCGGATCGAGCGTGGCGCCGGTTCGGCCTATCGCATGAACGGGCGCGACGTCCGCCAGAAGGACGTCGGCCTGCTGTTCGCCGACGCCGCGACCGGCGCCCATTCGCCGGCACTGGTCAGCCAGGGCCGGATCGCGGCGGTGATCGCCGCCAAGCCCGCCGAGCGGCGCCAGATGCTGGAGGAGGCGGCCGGCATCGCCGGGCTGCACGTCCGCCGCAAGGATGCCGAGCAGAAGCTGCGCGCGACCGAGACCAACCTGTCGCGGCTCGACGACCTGATCGCCGACATGGAGAACCGCACCGCGTCGCTGCGGCGGCAGG
Organism: Sphingomonas sp. Root720; assembly: GCF_001428605.1. Lineage (GTDB taxonomy): Bacteria > Pseudomonadota > Alphaproteobacteria > Sphingomonadales > Sphingomonadaceae > Rhizorhabdus. The sequence goes on along the minus strand of NZ_LMID01000001.1, from coordinate 1,006,077 downwards.
CGCGTGCGGCCGAGCGCTACAGGATGCTGAGCGAGCAGATCCGGCTGGCCGAGGCGCGGCTGATCTACGCGCGCTGGCGCGATGCCGCCGCCGCCGCCGATGCCGCCCGCAAGGAGGCCGCCGCCGCCGAGGCGAGCGTGGCGCAGGCGGCCGACGCGCAGCGGGCGATCGCCGGGCAGCAGGCGGACGCCACCCGCACGGTCGGCGATGCGCGGCAGGCGGCGCAGACCGCGCGCGAGCGGTCGACGGGGCTCTCGCACCGGCTCGCCACCCTGACCGGCGAGCTCGAGAGCGTCCGCCGCCGCATCGCCGACCTTGCGCAGTCGCGCGACACGCTGGGCCGCGACCGCGCGCGCGAGGACCGGCTGGCGATCGACGCGGCGGCCGCGCTGACGGCACTCGCCGAGGAGGAGAAGACGCTGGCCCGCCGGATCGAGCAGGCGACGGTGCGCCAGGCGGCGGTCGACTCGCAGGTCCGCGACGCCGAGACCGAGGCGCGCGAGGCCGAGCTGGCGGTCGCCAAGGCGCAGGCCGCCCACGCCGCCGAACAGGCCGACATGCGGGTGGCGCAGGCCAACCTCACCGCCGCGCGCCAGCGGCTCGACCGCGCGCAGGCCGAGCTGCAGCGCGTCGCCCGCGAGCTCGCGGCGCTGGGCGACGAGGCGCCGCTGGTCGCCCGCCGCGCCGCCGCGGTCGCCGCCCGCGAGGTCGCCGAGCGGGCGATCGCCGAGGCGATGGGCGCGATCGGCGCGGGCGAGGAGGCGCGCGCGGCCGCCGCCCAGCGCCGCGACGAGGCCGAGGCGGCGAGCGGCGCCGCGCGGGCCGCGCTGGCGGCGCTCGAATCGGAGGCCCGCTCGCTGGAGAAGGCCGCGAGCGCGGCGGGCAAGGGCGACCGCGCGATCGACCATGTCCGCGCCGCACCCGGCTATGAACGCGCGCTGGCGGCGGCGCTCGGCGACGATCTCGACGCGGCGGTCGGCGGCGACGGGCCGCTGCGCTGGTCGGGTGCGGCGGCGGCGGGCGACGACCCGGCGCTGCCCGCGGGCACCGAGCGGCTCGCCGACCATGTCCGGGGCCCGGCCGAGCTGGGCCGCCGGCTCGCCCAGGTCGCGGTGGTCGATGTGGACGACGGCTCGATCGCGCTGGCGGCCGGGCAGCGGCTCGTCACCCGCGACGGGCGGATGCGGCGCTGGGACGGCTTCTTCGCCGCGGACGTCGGGGCCGCCGCCGCCGAACGGCTGGTCCGCGCCAACCGGCTCGCCGAGCTGGAAGCGGCGCTGCCGGGCGCCCGCGCCGAGCTGGAGGCCGCGCAGGCGGCGCTGGCCGAGGCCAATGGCGCGACCCAGGCCGCACGGTTGGCGATCGACGCGGCGCGCAGCGAACAGGGCCGGGCCGAGGCCGCCCAGCGCAACGCGATCCGCGACGAGGACCAGGCGACCACCGCGATCGAGCGTCTCGCCGCGCAGCAGGCGGCGATGGCCGAGCGGCAGGCCCGCGCCAAGGCCGAGGCCGACGAGGCGGGCGGGCTGGTCGAGACGCAGATGGCGGCGATGCTCGCGCTGCCCGACGGCGAGGCGACCCGCGCCGAGGTCGACCGGCTGCGGCAGGCGAGCGAGACGGTGCGCGCCCGGCTGTTCGAGGCGCGCGGGCAGGCGATGACCCTGGCGCAGGCGGCCTCGGCCGATGCCCAGCGCCAGCAGGCGGCACGCGGCGAGGCGAAGAGCTGGAAGACCCGGGCGGGCGACGCCGCCAACCGCATCGCCGAGATGGACGCCCGTGCCGCCGCGATCGAGACCGAGAGCAAGGCGCTCGACGGGCGGCCCGAGGAGCTCGCGGCGTTGATCGCATCGGTCGGCGCCGATGCCCGCGCGGCCGAGCAGCAGGCCGAGGCGTCGCGCGAGGCCGAGCGCGTCGCCGAGAACCAGCTGCGCGCGATCGAGGCCGGAGCCGCGCAGGCGGGCGAGACGCTGGCGGCGGCGCGCGAGGCGCGGGCGGGGGCCCAGGCCCGGCTGGAGAACCAGGAGCAGCGCCGGGTCGAGATGGGCCGCATCGCGGGCGAACGCTTCGAATGCCCCGCGCCGGTGCTGCCCCAGAAGGTCGGCTTCGTCTCCGACGAGGTGGGCGAGGCGGCGGCCGAATCGGCGCGGCTCGAACGGCTGACCGCCGATCGCGAGCGGCTGGGCCCGGTCAACCTCGTCGCCGAGAGCGAACTGGCCGAGATCGAAGGCCAGCACGCCACCAGCATCTCCGAACGCGACGAGCTGTACGAGGCGATCAACCGGCTGCGCGGATCGATCGGCAGCCTGAACCGCGAGGGACGGGCGCGGCTGCTGGCGGCGTTCGAGGCGGTCAACGGCCATTTCCGGCGGCTGTTCATCACGCTGTTCGGCGGCGGCGAGGCGCATCTCGCGCTGATCGACAGCGACGATCCGCTGGAGGCGGGGCTGGAGATCATGGCGCAGCCGCCCGGCAAGAATCTCAGCTCGCTCACCCTGTTGTCCGGCGGCGAGCAGGCGCTGACCGCGGTGGCGCTGATCTTCGGGCTGTTCCTGACCAACCCGGCGCCGATCTGCGTGCTCGACGAGGTCGACGCCCCGCTCGACGATGCCAATATCGAACGCTTCTGCGACCTGCTCGTCGCGATGACCCGCGAGACCGAAACCCGCTACCTGATCGTCACCCACAATGCGGTGACGATGAGCCGCATGCACCGGCTGTTCGGCGTGACGATGGTGGAACGCGGCGTCAGCCGGCTCGTTTCGGTCGATCTGAGCGGGGCGGAGCAGCTGCTCGCGGCGGAATAGCTTCGCACCCGCGTCTTTTGGGCAGCGGCGGCACGGATGGACCGGCCGCCGCCGGCGGGGTCGAGGCGCATGCGACGGCTATTGACGGCGGTGACGATGATGGCGGCGATCGCGGCGATGGTGGCGCTGCCCGCAGGGGCAGGCGCGGGCGCGGCGGCGGCCGGACCCGCCGGTCGCGCGGTCGAGGCGCTGACCCCGGAGCGGTCGGGCGGCCTGCCCGCCCCCAAGGGCGAGCGCCGCCCCCAGGTGACGCAGCGTTTCGACGCCGAGGTCGCGGCGCTCGCGGCCCGGCCGCTGCCGGTCGACGGCGTGTCGACGCTGTTCCTGGGCAGCTCCAGCATCCGGCTGTGGGACGTGGGGATGAGCTTCCCCGCGATGCACGCGCTGAACCGCGGCTTCGGCGGCGCGACGACGGCCGACGTGCTCCATCATTATGACGAGGTCGTCGCGGGGCTGCAGCCGGCGACGGTGATCGTCTATGTCGGCGAGAACGACATCGCGGGCGGGGCCACGGCGGAAACGACCGCGACCGACGTGCTGACCCTGCTCGCCCGGCTGCGGAGCGACCTGCCGCGGGCACGGATCGCCTATCTGTCGATGAAGCCGACCCCGCTGCGCTGGGACCTCTACGCGCGGATGACCGCCGCCAACGCCGCGATCAGGGGCCAGGCGACGACGATCGGCTTCGACTATGTCGACGTCGGCGGCGCGCTGCTCGACCCCGCGGGCAAGCCCGACGCCCAATATTACAGCGTCGACGGGCTCCACCTGAACGCCCGGGGCTATCAGCGCTGGACCTCGATCATCCAGCGCTACCTCGCGCCCAAGGCGCCCATCCGCGGCGAGGAACCGGCCGGCACCTCCTGATCGCCGGCACCGGACCGCGCCGGCGGGACGGGCGTGCGGGGCGGGCGGCGGACCGCGAAATCCGGGCAACAGGATGTCCAAACCCGGGTGCATGGGGTTGCACGTTCGTTTTTTTATTTTTTTATGTCGCGCCCTCCGGACCGGGGCGATCCCGCCCGGCCGCGGGCCCGCGAAGGGCAAGCCGCCAGCCGCAAGACGGAGGTCCTCGACGACGCCAGGTCCGCAACGGGGCGCTTTCCATAACCGGTCATGAGAAGGAGGCATCGACGCCGTCGCAGGCGGATGCGCGCCGATCGGAGCAGACGGGGTCCTACATTGCAAGGCGGTCCGGCGTGGCGGGCGCTCGCCGGCGCCGCGGGACAGGCGGGCGGGGGGCTTCCTTGCCGCCGCCCGGACCTTACCCCCTGATCTGGGCAAAGCCCCGCAACGTGGCCCGCAGATTCGGATCGGGCAGCGCTTCGGTGAGCGCCTCGACCTGCGCCACCATGTCGCCCTTGCCCGTCACCGGCCCGACGATGTGCGACGCCATCGCCCAGGCGCCGAATTCGCGCCTGTCGACATGGCGACTGGACAGCCGCACCAGCGCCCGATGCCGCTTGTCCAACGCGATCCGCGAGAAGGTCGCCTCGACATGGTCGAGCGGCCCCTCGAGCACCTGCAGGAAGCGCTTGCCGTCGAAGATCAGCAGCCCGGTTATATCGTCGCGGCCGTTACGCCGGCGGGACCCTTCGAGGATCGTTTCGACGTCGAACAATATCAGCGAGGGGCTCGCGGTACTGATGTAGGTGAGTTGGAAAAGCACGATCGACCCGCATTGTTTTGTTGATACGTCTCATTGCCGGCGCGGCGCTGACAAATCGTAAAGGTGGCAATGCATGGCGCGCCAAAACGGTCCAGTTCAAGATAGACTTTAGGCGAAGCGGTGCATCGACGGGCGTTTCGGTTGGCTGCCTGCGGAGCGGGACAGGCGGGCGCGGGCTTCGTTCCGGCGCACGATGATGGGAGGGCGGCGCATGGCCATTTGCCCATGGTCCTCGTTTTTCGGATGGCCGTTTGCGCCTTAATATCAGTCGTCTCGGTCTATTCACGCACTTCCCGAGAGCGGACATGCTCGAACTATAAGAACCATATCCGCAGCGGGCACGTGATCCGGTGCGCCTGTCGGCATTCGTACGTGCGACCTCAGCCGTCCGCATACGCGCAGAGGTACGACGTCGGGGGGGGCATAGCGGTCGAAAGGCCCGAAAGGATGTCGTCCTTATGTTGCGTTGCCAGAAGCACGCCTTGTAAACGCCAGAACGAGGCGCGCGTGGAAGCCGCTTGTATAGGGGGCTCTTGTGGCTGGCGCGATGCGTGATCATTCTCTGTGTGGCTGGCGGGTGCGGAGCGCGTGGCCGCTGCCTGAGCTTCTGGCCTGGAACGGCGATGACAGGACCCCGGACATCTCGATCCGGCTGGGGCAGGTGCCCGCAGAGCTCGACGGAACGGTGCGCAAGACACCGCTGGTGCAGGTCAATGAGTGCGGCTGGCTGCGATATGCTGTCCGCAACGTTGCGACCTATCTCGTCCGTGATGGAAACGAGGTGATCATCGACACCCCCCACGCGCCTGATACCGCCGATGTCGCGCTGTTCCTGCTAGGCTCCGTCCTCGGCTTTCTCTGTCACCAGCGCGGCCTCCTGCCGCTCCACGCAAGTTGCATTGCGCTGGAAGGCAAAGTCGTTGCATTGGCGGGGCATTCGGGAGCAGGCAAATCGACACTTGCGGCACTGCTGCTTGCGCAAGGCGCGCGGTTGCTGTCCGACGACGTGACGGTGATCGATCTCCGCGCCGAGGGTGGTCCCATGGTATTGCCGACCTATCCACGGCAGAAACTGTGGCGCGACACGCTCGATACGCTGGACATCGTGCCGGGCCGCGTTCTGCGTCGCACTGTCCATCTCGAAAAGTTCGACCGCCAGGTGGCCGACCGGTTCGAGTCCGCACCGATGCGGCTCGATGGGGTGTGCCAGATCCACCTCCAGATGCGCGAGAACAGCCTGCGCCTCGCGCCGCTGGAAGGAATGTCGGCGGTGCGCATGCTGCATGAGAATGTGTACCGGCGCACCGCGGCGGGATTGCTCGGCCGATCGAACCAGGTCTTCGCCGATTGTGTCGCGCTGTCGGCGCAGTTGCCCCATCGCGCGCTGGTCCTGCCCAACGGGATCGACCGTATCACGCGGCAGGGGGGTGAGCTTGCCGCACTGTTGGCGCGGCCACAATGACGTGCGCTGCGCCGCGAGAGCATGTGTGGCTCGCATCCTATCCCAAGTCGGGCAACACCTGGATGCGGATTGCGCTGGCGGCGCTGCGTCAGGGCGACGCCGGCTTCGATCTGGCGCGCATGACCAACAATGTCGGTATTTTCCTGGCGATGCGCCACCGCCTCGACATGGCGCTCGATATCGATTCATCCGACCTGTCGGTGGACGAGCTGCATCTATTGCGACCGAAGATCTATGGCTTGATGGATACCCAGGGACGCGCCACGACGATCTGGAAGGTCCATGACCGGTGGTCGCGCACATCCGACGGCGAGGCACTGTTTCCCGCGGAGATCACCGCCGCTACAATCTACCTGGTGCGCGATCCGCGGGACGTGGCAGCATCCTTCGCGCATCATTTCGAGATGGATATCGATCGCGCGATCAATGTGATGGCCGACCCCGACTATAGCGTCGCCGCGAAGACCGATTCAGCCCATTTCCACCTGCCGCAGCATTATTCGAGCTGGCGCAATCATGTCCTGAGCTGGCTGGACGAGTCTGACCATGACCCGCTGGTCCTGCGCTATGAGGACATGGTTGCGGATCTGCGGTGTGCGCTAAGACAGATCAGCGCGACGCTCGGCTGGGCCAGCAGCGATATGGAGATCGCGGCGGCGGTGGCGGCGACGCGGTTCGACCGGTTGCGCGCCGAGGAATCGGCTGGCAATTTCCCCGAAAGCCTGCAGGGCAACCGTCCGTTCTTCCGTCGCGGCATTGCGGGCGGATGGCGCGACACGCTCAGCCCCGCCCAAGCCGCCCGGATCGAGCGCGACCATGGCGATGTGATGGCGCGGCTCGGCTATCTCTAGCCGTTCGATCCCTCTACCCAGCGGATAAACCGCCCATAATGGATGCCGCGCCCGAACAGGTCGAGCATGTCGGTGGCGCGCGCCATGGCGGCATCGGCGTCGGTCGGCCAATTCTCGGCTACTGCCCGCAGACGCGGGAGGTCGAGCATCTCCCGCGCGGCTGGCGACGCTTCCAGCCGGTCCAGTTCGGCCATGAAGACAGGGCGGAGTTGCGTCAGTCGGTAGAACCAGTCGCCATTCTGATAGCCGCGCCTATGTTCGCTCACCACCTGTTGAGGCATACGATCGCTCAGAACCTCGCGCGCAAAAGACCGCGGCCGGCCGTCGCGCTGCCAAAGCTCGATCGGGAGCGCCAGGCAGAAATCCACCAGTCGGCGATCCCCCAAGGGGTCGCGCAGATCGCATCCACCGACATAGGGAGACGCCGCCAGCCATTGGTTTTGCGACCAGTTCTTCTCTAGGAAAGCGAGGCGCAGGCGGCGGTCGCGATCGCGGCCGCTTGGGACCTCAAGCATCGTGTCGGTGATCGCGCGCGCATCGACGCATGCCGCGAGCGCGCCGGATGCGGAGGATCGAAGTTGCCAATCGTCCTGCGTGCCGCGCCAACCCCGGCTTAAGTTGCGGAGGCGGCCTGGAACGGCATAGGCGAACAGATTCTGGCGGAGCTGTGATCTCAGCCGATAACCGTTTCGGTGGAGGCCGCGAAGCTGGCGCGCGACTTCCATCAGTCGACCGGAGCGCGCGAGATCGGCGAGCAGGGCTTCGCTTTTCCACGACAAAGTGAAATTGCCCGAGGTGCCGGTGAGGACAACGGAGGCTCCGCTCGCACGCGCACGGGCATAGAGCGGCTCCCACGCCGCGAAAATCATGAAATTGCGTACCGGAAGGCCGAACTCCCAGAACAGCCGGGTCGCGTCCTCCTCGCCTGGCGTGATGTCGCCGGCGGGGACGAACTGCGCTTCGATATTCGGGTAGAGCGCCGCGGTCGCGCGGGCGTGCCCCGATTCATCGAAAAATGCGCGCGGACGCTCGGCCGGCAGAGGCGCGGTCGAATCGGGGACCGATGTGAATGTAAGAAGCCGCGACGGCGCCAGCAGGCGCGCAGCGGTCGCCGCGACGCCCGAAGAATCGAGGCCGCCAGACAACTGGCAAGCGACCGGCCCGTTCGCTCTCAGGCTCGCCGCAACGACCCGGTCCAGCAGCTCGCGGCCCGCTTCGACATAATCCCGCGGATCGCGATAACGGATCCGGCGCCCAAGGTCGGGCTGCCAGTAGCGGTGGACGGTCTGGCGGCCCTTGTGCCAGTCGAGCAATCCGGCGGGCGGGAGGCGAAACACGCCCTGAAAAGGGGTGGCACCTGCGGGCATCGCGCGGGCCAGCAGCAAATGGGCCATCGCCTCTTTGTCGATTCGCCGGTCGGCACCCGAAAGGGCAAGTACGGCGGAAGGGCGGGTCGCGAACGCGAGTCGGCTGCCGTCGTCATGCGCAAATATCGATCGACCACCGGTAGCATCGACCCCCAGCACCAGCCGCCGCTCGATATCATTCCACCAGGCGAATGCGAACGCCCCGATGAAACGAGGGCAGGCGTCGGTGCCCCAGCGTTCGAATGCAGCCATCACCAATGCGGCATCGCCGAGCCGCGCGGCGTCAGACTTGGGCAAATTGAGGGATGCGATCAGTTCGTCGCGATTGTCCAGCCGACCGTCGAACACCAACTGCGAGCTGCCGCCCATAAAGCCAGCCGGCAGCCGGTCCAGACGATCTTCCGGGGTAAACGCTTGTGGCGTCAGGACCAGCGCAGCGGTATCGCCGCGCCAGATCCTACCCTTGCCGCCGCCATAGGTGAGAGCGGCGCTGCCGAGCCGATCAATGTCCCGCCGTTCCACCGGGCCTGCGCAGGCGAGGCCAGCGAAAAACGACATGGGCGTGGGACGTCAGCTTCCCGTGGGGGACGGCGAGAAGATGTCATCGCCAGGGGGGGTGAGGCCATTGTTCGCAGTTTCGCCGACCCCAAGAACCTCGAAGTCCGGCGTCTGCCACTGCTGCTTCGCCACCTGCGTCTCCGCAGCCAGATCCGTGCCCTTGATGTCGGTCATATGGTGCGCCTCTAATATGCAAACCGGTCGGTGTCCAAGTTGTCCAATTCAGCTTTGCCCGAACCGATGCCCGCGATCAACCTAGCACGATCACGCAAAAGGATGTATGGGCGCCCGCCCGAGCGGCAACCCATGGCAAAAAGGACGATCAAGGCTGTGACCAGTCCGACGAGCCCGATCTATCGGCGCCAACCGAATGTCTTGAGCGCGGTGGTCAACGACGAATTGGTGATGATGAGCGTTCAGACGGGTCGGTATTTCAACCTGAATATGGTTGGTGCGCATATCTGGCGCCTGCTCGACTCTCCGCAGAGCCTCGACGCGATGGTGGCAATACTCACCGAAACATATGATGCGCCCGAAGCCGCGATCCGTGCGGAGGTGCTGGCCTTTCTGACACGACTGGAGCGGCAGGACATGGTTTCGTCGATCGGCGACGACGCAGGTTGATGCACCACCGGATCAGGCGGATTTGCCCAGATACCAACAATTGATGGCGAAACGGGACTGAGCGAACGCCCCGCCGGGGCACGACACAGGCCGAACCTCATGCGGTGCCCAAGCTGGGAATAGCAACAAGCGATCGTTTTGCGGCGCGACATCTACATGGGTGCTGCCATGCTCGACCGCGCGCAACGAATGGAGCCTCAATTCGCCACCGCTGAATGCGCGGGGCATGGCATGGAAATAATAGACGCCGGTCAGCACGCGATCGACGCCGGACGCGGTGCTGGCCACAAACGTGTCGATGTGCCGGTGGTAGAAATCGCCGTCGCCATGCGCTGCCAGCTCCATCGACAGACCTGTCAGCGCAAAGGGCGCAAGCCCCAGGCGTGACAGCACGGCTGGCAGCACGCTGCGAAACCGGTCTTCCAACGTGTCGTGCAACGCTCCGAAATCCTGCGTGGTCCGGGAACTGCGGATAGTCTTGCGAACCGCCTTGCCAGCGTTCCTGCCGACGGTCGCGTCGGTGAAGACTGATTCCCGTTCCAGCACGAACTCAAGGAGTTGCGCAGCCAGATCGGCACCAAATGCAGCGTCAATGAGACAATATGGGGGCAGCGCCGAAAAGGCTGTCAGCGTGCTGGACTTCATGTCCTGAACATCGGATTCAATGCCATTCGAGGGCCGACCATACTAGTCGGTCCGGATGCCACGTATCAATGCGCAAACAGCCTACGCCGCTCTTATGCGGGAATCCGGCCATCAATGAACTGTGTCTGGTCGTCCGTTAAACGCCGCCCGCCGGACGAAACCAACCATTCCGCTCACGGCCCAAAACCTGATATCCGCAAAGAGAGAAGCCTCTCCGAAATCCGGGGCGCCCATCCTCCATCCAATAACGGTCCCGATGCGACGCGGAGCCCCTACCCCTGGCCCCTCCCCCGAAGGGGCGGGGGAATGGATTGCCCGTTCCGCGGCGGCGCGGGATCAGAGGATCTCGCGGACCTTTTCGGGTGGGCGGCCGAGGCGGACGCCCTTGGGGGTTTCGACCAGCGGGCGTTCGATCAGGATCGGGTCGGCGGCCATCGCGTCGAGGATCGCGTCGTCGCTTGCGCCCTTGAGCGCCCTGGCGCCGTCCTCGGCCTTGCGCAGGCCATCGGCGGCGGTCATCCCGGCCTTCGCGTAGAGGCCGGCGAGCCGGGCGCGGCTCGGGGGGGTCTTGAGATATTCGATCAGCTCGACCTCGACGCCCGCGGTCGCCTCGAGGATCGCGAGCGTCTCGCGCGACTTGGAGCAGCGCGGGTTGTGCCAGATGGTCGCCTTCATGCCTGTTCTCCATGGGTGCCGGGTTGCCGGGAAGGATGGCCCTTCATCTGTGCGTCATTCCGGCGAAAGCCGGAATCTCCCTGACCTGGGGCTGCGGGGCAGGCGCATCTCCCGGAAAGAGAAGAGAGATCCCGGCTTTCGCCAGGATGACGGTCGGTGATTTTCGGACACGACCGCTTATGCAAAGATCCCGCGAAAGTTGGAATCCATGCTTGCTTTCCCGCCCGATGTCATCCGGGAGAGGAGGGACATGGACCCCAGCCTTCGCTGGGGTGACGTAAACAGGGGGAAGGCGATCGCCGCTCAGGCGTCGTCCTTGCCCGCCAGCCATTGTTCGAGCCACTTGATGGTATAGTCGCCCTTCTGGAAGTCGGGCTCGTCGAGCAGCGCCTGGTGGAGCGGGATGGTCGTCTTGACGCCTTCGACCACGAACTCCTCGAGCGCGCGGCGCAGGCGGCGCAGGCAGCCCTCGCGGTCGCGGCCGTAGACGATCAGCTTGGCGATCATCGAATCGTAATAAGGCGGGATGCGATAACCGGCATAGATGCCGCTATCGACGCGGACATGCATGCCGCCGGGGGCGTGGAACGCCTTCACCGTGCCGGGGCTGGGCATGAAGGTCCGCCAGTCCTCGGCATTGATCCGGCATTCGATCGCATGGCCGCGGAACTCGAGGTCCTCCTGCGCGACCGACAGCGGCTTGCCCTCGGCGATGCGGATCTGCTCGCGGACGAGGTCGAGGCCGGTGATCGCCTCGGTCACCGGATGCTCCACCTGCAGGCGGGTGTTCATCTCGATGAAGTAGAACTCGCCATTCTCGTAGAGGAACTCGATCGTGCCGGCGCCGCGATAGCCCATGTCGGCCATCGCGCGGGCGACGATCGCGCCCATCTCGTTCCGCTGGGCATGGCTGATGACGGGGGAGGGGGCCTCCTCCAGCACCTTCTGGTGGCGGCGCTGGAGCGAGCAGTCGCGCTCGCCGACATGGATGGCGTTGCCCTTGCCGTCGCCGAACACCTGGAACTCGATATGGCGCGGGTCGGAGAGATATTTCTCCATATAGACGGTGCCGTCGCCGAACGCCGCCTTCGCCTCCGAGCTGGCCTGCGCCATCGCGGTCTCGAGCTGGTTCTCCTCGGGCACGACCTTCATGCCGCGCCCGCCGCCGCCCGAGGCGGCCTTGATCAGCACCGGATAGCCGATCTGCGCCGCGATCTGCTTGGCTTCCTCGATCGAGCTGAGCGGACCCGGCGAGCCCGGGACGAGCGGCAGGCCGAGCTTCGCGGCGGTGGTCTTCGCCTCGATCTTGTCGCCCATCGTCCGGATATGCTCGGGCTTCGGACCGATCCAGATCAGGTTGTGCGATTCGACGATCTCGGCGAACAGCGCGTTTTCCGAGAGGAAGCCGTAGCCGGGATGGATCGCGTCGGCGCCCGAAATCTCGGCCGCGGCGATGATGCTCGGGATGTTGAGATAGCTGTCGGTCGCCGGCGGCGGGCCGATGCACACCGACTGGTCGGCCAGGCGGACATGCATCGCATCGGCATCGGCGGTCGAATGGACCGCGACCGTCTGGATGCCCATCTCGTGGCAGGCACGGTGGATGCGCAGCGCGATCTCGCCGCGATTGGCGATCAGGACCTTGCTTATCGCCACGCCGGCTTACTCGACGACCAGGAGCGGCTGGTCATATTCCACCGGCTGGCCGTTCTCTACCAGCAGCGCCCTGACCGTGCCCGCGCGCGGAGCCGAAATGGCGTTCATCACCTTCATCGCCTCGACGATCAGCAGCGTCTGGCCGGCGGAGACCTTGTCGCCCGGGGCGACGAAATGCTTGCCGCCCGGTTCGGACGACAGATAGACGGTGCCCACCATCGGCGACTTGACCGTGCCGGGATGGTCGGCCTCGGCAGCGGCGGGCGCGGAGACCGGCGCGGCGGCGGCAGGGGTGGCCGCGGCGGGCAGCGCCATCGCGGGCGCGGCGCCCACCATCACGTTGCGCGCGACCTTGATCCGCCGTTCGCCGTCCTGCACCTCGATCTCGGTCAGGTTGGTTTCGTCCAGCAGCTCGGCAAGCTGGCGAACCAGTTCGGGATCGACCTGCATTGCTTTCCCCTGGTTTTGATCGGCCATCGGTTGCTCTTCTGTTGTTGCGTCGTTCATTGCGTGGCGCCCGCCATTGTCAGATGCGGGCGGCGGCGTCCAGCGCCAGCATGTAGGATTGCGCGCCGAATCCCATGATCGAGCCCTTCGCCGCCCGGCCGACATAGCTGACATGACGGAAGGATTCGCGCGCGTGCGGGTTGGACAGGTGGACCTCGATCACCGGGATCGAGACGCCCTTGATCGCGTCGTGGAGGGCGATCGACGTATGGGTATAGGCACCCGGATTGATCAGCACCGCCTTCGCGCCCGAGGCGTCGGCCTCCTGGATCCAGTCGACCAGATGCCCTTCGTGGTTCGACTGGCGCATGTCGATCTCCAGCCCCAGTTCGAGGGCCCGGTCCTCCAGCATGCCGGCGATGTCGTCGAGCGTGGTCGTGCCGTAGACGTCGGGCTCGCGGGTGCCGAGCAGGTTGAGATTGGGGCCGTTGAGGACGAAGATGACCGGACGATCCGCCACGCGGCAAGCCTTTCCGTTGCGATGGTGCGACCCGGCCCCCTATATGGCCAGCCGACGCAAAGCGAAAGCGCATATGGCGATGCGCATTGGAGACCCCATGACCAATCCCGACGGCACGATCCAGGTCCGCATCAACGGCGAGCATCGCCGGATCATCGGCGGCATGACGATCGCCGATCTCGCGCTCGAGCTGGGGCTGGAACCCACCAAGGTCGCGGTCGAGCGCAACCTGGAGGTCGTGCCGCGCTCCACGCTGGGGCAGGTGCTCCTCGAAGACGGGGACGACCTGGAAATCGTGCATTTCGTCGGCGGCGGCGATCACAAGGTCGCGGTGGACGACGACAGCTGGACGGTGGCGGGGCACAGCTTCCGGTCGCGGCTGATCGTGGGCACCGGCAAGTACAAGGACTTCGCGCAGAACGCCGCGGCGGTCGAGGCGTCGGGGGCGGAGATCGTCACCGTCGCCGTCCGCCGGGTCAACGTCGCCGATCCCAAGGCGCCGATGCTGACCGACTATATCGACCCGAAGAAGATCACCTACCTGCCCAACACCGCGGGTTGCTACACCGGCGAGGAGGCGATCCGCACGCTGCGCCTGGCGCGCGAGGCGGGCGGCTGGGACCTCGTCAAGCTCGAGGTGCTGGGCGAGGCGAAGACGCTCTATCCCGACATGGTCGAGACGCTGCGCGCGACCGAGATCCTGGCCAAGGAAGGCTTCAAGCCGATGGTCTACTGCGTCGACGATCCGATCGCGGCCAAGCGGCTGGAGGATGTCGGCGCGGTCGCGATCATGCCGCTCGGCGCGCCGATCGGCTCGGGGCTGGGCATCCAGAACCGGGTGACGATCCGCCTGATCGTCGAGGGCACCAGCCTGCCGGTGCTGGTCGATGCCGGCGTCGGCACCGCCTCGGAAGCGTCGGCGGCGATGGAGCTGGGCTGCGCGGGGGTGCTGATGAACACCGCGATCGCCGAGGCGAAGAACCCGGTGATGATGGCGCGGTCGATGAAGCTCGCGGTCGAGAGCGGCCGCCTGGCCTATCGCGCGGGCCGGATGGGGCGGCGGATGTACGCCGATCCGTCGAGCCCGCTGGCGGGGCTGATCTAAGCCCCGACCGCAAGGCCCGGGGCGGCGCTGCTCTCGTTCAGACCCGTGCCGGTTCGGATCGGAGCGGGCCGGGGCCATGGCCGCCTTGCCTGCCGGCGAGGACGTCGCGGATATTGCAGATGATCGGGGCGATGCCGGGTTCCTTCTTCGCCCGGTACATCTGGCGGTCGGCCGCCTCGAGGACGTCCTCGAGACTGGCGAACTGCTGTGCGTCGATGGCGACCGCGCCGGTGCTGATCCCGATCTTCCACGGCCGTTCGCGGCACAGCGTGCGCACGGCGTCGCGGAAGGCGCTGATCAGCTGCAGCGCGGTCTCATGGTCGGTGTCGGGCATCAGGATCACGAATTCGTCGCCGGCGATGCGGCAGATCGAATCGCGATCGCGCAGCACCCGTTCGAGGCAGGTGGCGACGTCGCTCAGGCAGCGGTCCCCCTCGGCATGGCCGAAGCGGTCGTTAACCGCCTTGAACCCGTCGAGGTCGAGATAGGCGATCACGCTTTCGCCGGGCATCGCCCCGAACAGGCTGCCGAAATGTTCGGTCAGCCAGCGCCGGTTGGGCAGGCCGGTCAAGGGATCGTGCAGGGCGCGTTCCTCGGCGGTCTTGCGGCGGGTGATGTCCTCGATCACGGCGACGAAGAATTCGGGCACGCCCAGCGCGTCGCGGACGAGCGAGACCGTCAGGTTGACCCAGACGATCTGCCGGTCGGCGCGCACATAGCGCTTCTCCATGACGTAGGACACGATCTCCCCCGTGACGAGCCGGTGGACATTGTCGAGATCGCTGTCGAGATCGTCGGCATGGGTGATCTGCTGGAACCCGCCATGTATCAGCGCCTCGCGCGAATGGCCGACGATCCCGCAGAAGCGGTCGTTGACCAGCAGGAAGTCGCCGTCGGGCGCGACATGGGCGATGCCCACCGCCGCCTGGTCGAACGTCGCCTTGAAGCGCGTGGCCATCCGGTCGAGCTGGCTGTGCGCGTCGCGACGCTCCATCCGGGCGAGGCCGGTCGTGATCAGTCCCGCCAGCAGCTGGGCGATCAGCAGGTCCTGCTCGTCGAAGGCGGCGGTGCGCGGCCCGTAGAGCTTGAGCGCGCCGATCACCGCACCTTCGTAGGCGATCGGCGCCAGCAGGATTGCCGCGATGCCGACCGCGCGGCAGGCCGCGGCGTCGACATGGGGGTCATCCTGCGTGTCCGGGCAATATTGCGGGCGGCCGGTCAGCACACATTGCTCGAAAAGCGTGCCCGCGAAGCTCTCCCGCAGTCCGATGAACGGGGCGGCCATGCCGCTGCCGGCGCGATACTCTCCCTCGTTCGCGTCGCGCATCTCGACCAGTGCGCCGCCGGCATGGGGAATGACGCGCAGCGCGCCTTCGACGATCAGGTCCATGACCTGGTCGATGTCCCCCGACGTGGTCGCGATCGCGGACTGTACCCCGAGAAGCTCCTTGGACCAGTGCGCGTGGGAAGAAGGCCGCGTCATGAGACGAGCTCCGGCTAGATGATCTCCCCCGTCCCCGACTATTGGCGGAATCGGATCGGATGGAAAGACATATTCCCGCCGCCGCCCGGTCCGGCATGTCGCGCAAATGGCAGGACCCGACGAATATGTTCCGTCAATGTTCCGATTCTGCTATCGACCGGCCGTGAAGCGCGGAGCCGGTCCGCGCGCAGGAGATGTGTCGTGCCGAAGATCGACATGGATGCCGTGCCGCTCAGCGGCGGCTGCACCTATCCCCATCCGTTCAGGGAGATCTGCCTCGGGGCCGTCTGGCACAAGCTCGGCGACGCCGCCGGGCTCACCGATTTCGGGATCAACCTCGTCCGCCTGCCGCCGGGCAAATGGTCCAGCCAGCGGCATTGGCACAGCGAGGAGGACGAGTTCGTCATGGTGATCGAGGGCGAGGTCGTGGCGGTCGAGGACGATGGCGACCATGTCCTGCGCGCCGGCGATTGCATCGGCTGGAAGGCCGGGGAGACCAACGCCCATTGTCTGCAGAACCGGGGCGACCGCGACGCCGTCTATCTGGAGATCGGATCGCGGCGGCCGCAGACCGACGCCTGCCATTATCCCGACATCGACATGGACGCGCGGCCGGGCGAGCCCTTCTACCGGCACCTCGACGGGACGCCCTATCCGCCGGCGTGACGGGGCAGGAATCTATTCGGCGGCGAGGGCGAGATCCTCGCTACGGCCTTCGACGATGACCGTCAGATGCTCGACCCGCGGCGGGTTCTGGAAATAGGACCCGCACAGCCCGCGCCATTCGGAGAAGGCGTCCGAGTTGCGGAACTCGATCATATGGTCCTCGATCGTCTCCCATTCGACGAACATGCGGTAGCGGCTGGGCTGTTCCATCGAACGGTGGAGGCGGAAGGCGATGCAGCCTTTCGAGCGCAGGAACAGGTCCTTGGCGAGCACCGCCGCCTGCTCGAACGCCTGTTCGCAGCCCGGCTTGATGTCGATTTCCGCCAATTCCTTGATCATTCCCGTCTCCTGTGGGGTGGTGATTGGCCAAAGCTTGGCCGAAGGTCAACGCCCCGAAAGCATAGGTGGCTCCATGCGCCCCTACATTGCCATGCGGTTGTGGCAATAATGGCGCGCATTTTCGCGTATATTGCTGCAATGCAACATAAAATTGGCGATGGAGGCGCCGCCGGAGGGCGGCTCGTCGCGGCCGACAGGCGCTGGACCGATCCCGTTGAAGGGCAAGGACAATGATGGCCGAAGGCGTCGCGCCGGCGATCCTTCGCCCCGCGGAATATTTTTGCCGCCGGGGAGACTTCCGGCGCCGCGCCGGATGGTGCATGGCATGGGGCGAGCAGCCGTCGGGGGTTCGGGCGTTCGCCGTCCGAGCTGCTATGGCTGCCGTCCCTCCTGTCTGCTGGTTCGATCCCTGCCGTGAATCCCGACCCATCTCCGAAGTCCGATCCGAAGCCCGGCCCCAAGCCCGATCCGCGTGCGGCGCGCGAGCCGCAGGTCTCGACCGTCGTCCAGATCGAACATGGCCTTGTCATCGCCGCCGTCGTGCTGGTCGCGGTCCTGATCGCGTTCGTCGCGGCGGGCGGCTTCTACCTGCGCCGCGCGGCCCAGGATGCGCCGAGGCCGGGCGCGGAACGGCTGTCGGTCGACCTCAGCCGCATCGGTATCAGCAAGGCCGGGCCGCGCCGCATCGACTATGGCCGTCTCGACCGCCGCATGAAGATGCTCGCGGCCGAGAAGTCGGTGGTCGGCGTCGCGATCGTGACGATCGAGAATGGCGAGATCAGCTTCGCCAAGGGCTATGGGGTGACGACCGACGGCGCCGAGGGCAAGCCGGTCGACGCGCACACCGTGTTCCGCTGGGCATCGGTGTCCAAGGGCGTGGCGGCGACGCTGCTCACGAAGATGGCCGAAGAGAAGAAGCTGTCGCTGCGCGACCCGGTGTCGCGCTGGGCGCCCTCGCTCAAGCTGCCCGAGAATGCGCAGGACGTCGCGACGATCGACAATCTCCTGTCGCAGAGCCTGGGCATCTGGAAGAACGCCTATGACCGGGACCTCGAGGACGGCCGCGATCCCAAGGAGATCCGCGGCCGTCTCAACCAGATCCCGCTGCTCTGCCCGCCGGGCAAATGCTACAGCTACCAGAACATCGCCTATGACGCGGCGAGCGAGGCGGCCGAGCATGCCGGCCACAAGAGCTATGCCGCGCTCGTCCAGCAGGAACTGTTCGGGCCGCTCGGCATGCAGTCGGCGACGACGACCCGCGAGGGGCTGGAATCTTCGCCCAGCTGGGCCCGCCCGCACAGCGGGCGGCGCGAGCTGAAGGTCGCAGACGCCTATTACCGGACGCCGGCGGCGGGCGGGATCAACTCCTCGATCATCGACCTCGGCATCTGGATGCGCGCGCAGATGGGCGGCGCGCCGCGCGTCGTGTCGAAGCAGGTGCTGCGCGAGGTCCACAGCCCGCGCATCCGCACCTTCTCGATCCATCGTCAGCGTGAGCTCGACCAGTCGCTCAAGGAGGCGTCCTACGGGCTGGGCTGGCGGATCTGGCATTATCAGGGCCGGCAGGTGATCGGCCATCGCGGCGCCGTCGACGGCTATCGCTCGCTGATCCTGTTCGATCCGCTGCTGAAGGCCGGCGTCGGCATGCTGTGGAACTCGACCGCGGTCGAGCCGACCGGCATGCAGCTGGAGGTGATGGACATGCTTTACAACCAGCCGTTCAAGGACTGGATGGAGCTGGAGAAATAGGCCGGCACCGACCTGTCTCCATCGCAGCGGAAGACGGGAGATTGAGGTTTTCGCCGACATGACGGTGAGAGGGGCACAAGCCCAGCTTTCATCCCGCCTTCTCACTCTGCTTTGACTTTGCCGACACGTTGGGTAGAGCGGCGGCCATGTCCAGCAAGCCCCGCACCCTGTACGAGAAGATCTGGGACGCGCATGTCGTCGAACGTCGCGACGACGGCACCTGCCTGATCTACATCGACCGCCACCTCGTCCACGAGGTCACCAGCCCGCAGGCCTTCGAGGCGCTGCGCGTCGCCGGCCGCAAGCTGCGGCGGCCCGACCTCACCCTCGCGGTGCCGGACCACAATCTTCCGACGACCGCGCGCCGCGACGCGGAGGGCAGGCGCCTGCCGATCGCCGACGTGGAATCGGCCGGGCAGCTGGCCGCGCTCGAGCGCAACGCGCCCGAGTTCGGAGTGCCCTATATCGACGCGGTCGCCCCCGAGCAGGGCATCGTCCATGTCGTGGGACCCGAACAGGGCTTCTCGCAGCCCGGCACGACGATCGTCTGCGGCGACAGCCATACCGCGGCGCATGGCGGCCTCGGCGCGCTGGCCTTCGGCATCGGCACGTCGGAGATCGAGCATGTCATGGCGACGCAGACGCTGCTGCTCGCTCCGTCGAAGACGATGGAAGTGCGGGTCGACGGCACGCTGGGCCAGGGCGTCTCGCCCAAGGACGTCATCCTCCATATCATCGGCGTGATCGGCGCGGCCGGGGGCACCGGCTATGTCATCGAATATACCGGCAACGTCTTCCGCGAGATGTCGGTCGAGGGACGGCTGACCGTCTGCAACATGTCGATCGAGGGCGGCGCCCGCGCCGGCCTGATCGCACCCGACGAGAAGACCTTCGCCTATGTGCACGGCCGGCCGATGGCGCCGGCGGGTGCCGAATGGGACAAGGCCGTCGCCTGGTGGAAGACTCTGCCGACCGATCCGGGCGCCAGCTACGACAAGGTGGTGACCATCGACGCCGCCGATATCGCGCCGTGCCTGACCTGGGGCACCAGCCCCGAGGATATCGTCCCGATCACCGGCGTCGTGCCCGACCCGAAGAGCTTCGCCGATCCGTCGAAGCAGGTCGCCGCGCAGAAGTCGCTCGACTATATGGGCCTGGCCCCGGGCACCCGGATGCAGGACGTCGCGGTCGACAATATCTTCATCGGCAGCTGCACCAACAGCCGCATCGAGGACCTGCGTGCCGCCGCGGCGGTGGTGAAAGGCCGCAAGGTCGCCGCGAACGTCCGGCAGGCGCTGATCGTGCCGGGCTCCGGCCTGGTCAAGCGGCAGGCGGAGGAGGAAGGGCTCGACCGGATCTTCGTCGAGGCCGGCTTCGAATGGCGCGAGCCGGGCTGCTCGATGTGCCTGGCGATGAACCCGGACAAGGTGCCGCCCGGGGAACGCTGCGCCTCGACCTCGAACCGCAACTTCGTCGGCCGGCAGGGCCCCGGCGCGCGCACCCATCTCGTCTCGCCGGCGATGGCGGCGGCGGCGGCGGTGACCGGCCATCTGACCGACGTGCGCGAACTGGAGCCGGCGGCATGAAGCGGCTGATCGCCCTGACGGCGGCCCTGCTGATGGGATCCGCGGCGCAGGCGGCGCCGGGCACGGTCGACAAGCTGTGGCGGCTCGACTGCGGCCATTTCCGCGTCAACCAGCTCAACATATTCTCGGACACCCAGGCCTATGGCGGGCAGACCCGCGACCTGGTCGGCAGCTGCTACCTGATCAAGGACGGCGACGCCTATATGCTGTGGGACACGGGCGTGCCCGCCGCGATGATCGGCGCGAAGACCGACACGACCCAGCCGATCAGTCCCTCGCTGAACCGGACGATCGTCGATCAGCTTGCCGAACTCGGCATCAAGCCCCAGCAGATCGGGCTGATCGGCATCAGCCATTATCATTTCGACCATACCGGCCAGGCGGCCAGTTTCCCGAAGGCGAAGCTGGTCATCGGCGCGGGCGACCTGAAGGCCGCGCGCGCCGACAAGGACGGCATCGGCAAGCCGATCGCGCCCTGGCTGGGCGAGGGCGCCAAGGTCGAGGCGGTCGAGGGCGACAAGGACCTGTTCGGCGACGGCAGCGTGGTGATGGTCAGCCTGCCCGGCCACACCCCCGGCCATCACGGCCTGCTCGTGCGCCTGCCCAAGACCGGAGCGGTGCTGCTGTCGGGCGACGTCGCCCATTTCCACGAGAATCTGGACAGCGACGGCATCCCGACCTTCAACACCGACCGCGCCGATTCGCTGGCCGCGATGGATCGCTTCCGCAAGCTCGGCGCGTCGCTGAAGGCGGTGTCGGTCCTCCAGCACGACCCGCGCGACGTCGGCAAGCTGCCCGCTTTTCCGCAAGGAGCCGAATGATGAAGCCGATCCGCGAGATCGAAGGCCGCGCCTTCCCGCTCGGCCTGAAGAATGTCGATACCGACGTGATCATCCCGGCGGTCTATCTGAAGACGATCACCCGCAAGGGCCTCGGCCGCGGTGCGTTCGAGACGATCCGCGCGCAGCCGGGTAACGTCTTCGACGATCCCGAATATGCGGGCGCGAACATCCTTGTCGCGGGCGACAATTTCGGCTGCGGGTCGAGCCGCGAGCACGCCGCCTGGGCGCTCGGCGACCTCGGCATCGACGCGGTGATCGCGCCGAGCTTCTCCGACATCTTCTCGGGCAACGCCTTCAAGAACGGCATCCTCACGGTCGTCCTGCCGCAGGCGGCGGTCGACCGGCTGCTCGAGGTCGTCAAGACGCATCCGATCAGCATCGACCTGGAGAGCCAGACGGTCACCACGCCCTTCCAGGACCGCTTCCGCTTCGAGATCGATCCGTTCCGCAAGCATTGCCTGCTCAACGGGCTCGACGAGGTCGGGATGACCCTGGAGCGCGGCCCGGCCATCGCCGCCTTCGAAAGCCGGATGACCGCGGAGCGGCCGTGGCTTTGATCGCGCATCTTCCACGTCTGCGCTGTTGCGCAGGCCGACGGCGATGCCTATCTGAAATCCACTCTACCGGCGGACAGGGGATATAATGACGACCTTCGACGATCGCGAACAGGCCTTCGAGAACAAGTTCGCCCACGATCAGGAGATGGCGTTCCGCATCACCGCGCGCCGCAACCGCCTGGTCGGTCAATGGGCGGCGGGGCTGATGAAGCTCACCGCCGAGGAAACCGACAGCTATTCGAAGTCGGTCGTCCAGGCCGATTTCGAGGAAGCGGGCGACGAGGACGTTATCCGCAAGCTGCTCGGCGACCTGACCTCGGCCGGCGTCGACATCGACGACGCGCGCATCCGCGCCGCGCTCGAGGCGAAGACGGTCGAGGCGCGCCGCCAGCTGATGGAAGGCAAGTAAGCCATGCCGATGGCCGCCACCGACATCGAGGCGATGATCAAGGCCGCGCTGCCCGATGCGCGGGTCGAGATCACCGACCTTGCCGGCGACGGCGATCATTATGCCGCGCGCGTGGTGAGCGAGAGCTTTCGCGGGCTGAACCGGGTCAAGCAGCAGCGGCTGGTCTATGATGCTTTGGGCGGACGGATGGGTGGGGTGCTGCACGCGCTCCAGCTGTCGACCGCGACGCCCGATTGAGGAGCCAAGAGATGAGTGACGACGTTCAGGCGCGCATTGCGACCGCGGTCAATTCCGCCGGCGTTCTGCTGTTCATGAAGGGCACGCCGCTCTTCCCGCAGTGCGGCTTCTCCAGCCGCGCGATCGCGATCCTCGACCATCTCGGCGTCGAATATGCGACAGTCGACGTGCTCCAGGATCCGGGTATCCGCGCCGGCATCAAGGAATTCTCCGACTGGCCGACCATCCCGCAGCTCTATGTGAAGGGCGAATTCGTCGGGGGATCGGACATCATGATGGAGATGTACGAGGCCGGCGAGCTGCTCGACCTGCTCGAACAGAGCGGTATCGCCCACGCCTGACGGCGGCGGGTGGGCCGTCTCCTCGCCTTCGTCCTGACCGTGAGCATGGCCGGCGCGGCCCTGGCCCAGCCTGTCGTCATCGCCCATCGCGGCGCGTCGGGCGAGCGCCCCGAGCATACGCTCGCCGCCTACAGGCGCGCGATCGAGCAGGGCGCCGATTTCATCGAGCCCGACCTGGTGATGACGAAGGACGATGTCCTCGTCATCCGCCACGAGAACAACATCGCCGACACGACCGACGTCGCCGATCATCCCGAGTTCGCCGATCGTCGCACCAGCAAGACGATCGACGGCCATGAGACGGTCGGCTGGTTCACCGAGGACTTCACCCTCGCCGAACTGAAGACGCTGCACGCGCGCGAGCGGCTGCCGCAGATCCGCCCCGCCAATGCCGGCTGGCTGGAGGAGCGGATAGCGTCCTTCGACGAGGCGCTGGCGCTGGTCCGCGCGACGCCGCGCCGGCTGGGCATCTATCCCGAGACCAAGCATCCGTCCTATTTCCAGTCGATCGGCAAGCCGATGGAGAGGGCGGTCGTCGACGCGCTGGCCCGCGCCGGCTTCACCCGCGCCGACGATCCGGTGTTCATCCAGTCCTTCGAGGTGACGAACCTGAAGGCGCTGCGCGGCATGACGAAGCTGCGCCTCGTCCAGCTGATCGACGGCGAGGCGCCGCCCTACGACCAGGTCGCGGCGGGCACCGGCATGACGATCGCGGACATGGTCAGCCCGCCGGGCCTGAGGGCGATCGCCGGCTATGCCGATGCGATCGGGCCCTACAAGCTGCTGATCGAGCCGCGCGACGCCGCCGGGCAGGCGCGGGCGCCGACGACGCTGGTCGGGGATGCCCGCGCCGCCGGGTTGCTTGTCCACAGCTGGACCTTCCGCAGCGAGAACATCTTCCTGCCCGCCGGCGACCGGATCGGCGAGGACCAGGCGGCGCGGGGCGATGCGGCGGCCGAATATGCCCGGTTCCTGGGCTATGGCGTCGACGGGTTGTTCAGCGACTTCCCCGGCGAGGCGGTCAAGGCGCGCGCGGCGTTCCTGGCTAAGGCCGGGGCGGGAGCGCTTCGCTGACGGAGGGTGAGCGGCGAAAGAGGTTCCTCCACCGCAACGGCAGGAACGCCGCCGGTCGCCCGCCCGTTCTGATGGCTCCCCGCTACAGGAGCATCCCATGACCGATATCGCCAGCGCCCGCGTCCTGATCATCGCCACCGACGGCTTCGAGCAATCCGAGCTGTTCGAACCGCGCCAGGCGCTGCTCGACAAGGGCGCGCAGGTGACGCTCGCCTCGAACAAGAGCGACCCGATCCAGGGCATGAAGCATCAGGAAAAGGGCGACACGATCCGCCCCGACGCCTCGATCCACGACATCGATCCCGGCGACTATGACGCGCTGGTCATCCCCGGCGGCGTCGCCAATCCCGATACGATGCGGATGGAGGAGGATGCGCTGAGGATCGTCCGCGACTTCTTCGCGCAGGGCAAGCCGGTCGCCGCGATCTGCCACGGCCCGTGGCTGCTGGCCGAGGCCGACGTCGTCGCGGGCCGCAAGCTGACGAGCTGGCCGTCGATCCGCACCGACCTGCAGAATGCCGGCGCCAATGTCGTCGACGAGCAGGTCGTCGTCGACCGCAACCTGATCACCAGCCGGAAGCCCGACGATATCCCCGCCTTCAACAGCGCGCTGATCGAGGCGATCGAGGCCGCCTGATCATTCCAGCTCGCCGGCGACCCGCTCGAGCACGGCGCGCGGGTCGTCGGCGATCACGTCGCCGTGACTGACCACGATCCGGGCCAGCCCCGGTTCGGCGGCCCAGGCGCGGAAGGCGGACACGACGGCCTTCGTATCCTTGACGAAGAGGCGCTTGCCCAGCCAGGGCATCTTCGGCCGGTCGACGCCGAACCCCATGAGGCGGGCCATGACAAGCGCGCCCAGCCCGTGCGGATGACGGACATTGGCGAGGATGTCGTTCACCACCAGCGTGACCCGATCGCCGCGGCGGATCAGCAGCGCGGCTTCCTTGCCGCCGAATCCGGGTACCGTTTCGAAGCGGACCAAGGGATCGTCGAGGATGTCGTGGGTTGCATCGACCGGTACGACCTCCGCCACCGCGTCGCGCGCGCCCGGCGAACACAGGATCGCCGCGTCGGGATAGCGCCGCTTCCATGCCACGATATCGAGGCGATGGGCGACACCGGGCACGATCAGGACGGCAGGCGCGCCGAGCGCCTCGATCTCCTCCATCTCCGCTTCGCGCAACGGGATCGCGCTCCATATCGCCGATCGCCCGCCGCCCAGCGCCACCACCACCATCCGGCGCGGGAAATTGCCCAGCGGCATGCGGATTTCGCCCGCGACCGTGACCAGGCCTTCATCGATCCTTTCCACCGGGCCGTGCGGACCGACCGTCCATTGCGCGTTGACCTTGGGCATGATGCGTCCTCTCTTCGATCGTCGAAACCCGTGACTACGCATGTTCGATCCGCTCCAGCCCTTGCCAGACGGGCGGCGGACGGGCGAGTCCCCGGCGGTGGAGGTAGACCGGTTCGTATCCGGCCCTTCACATCGGGGCTTGCCGATGCCACATGGACCGGCATGAGCGAACAGACCGTCGGCATTGCCCAGATGCAGCATCCCCTGGTGCGTCGCCTGCTGGCCGGCAATCCCAGCCCCTTCACCTATACGGGCACCCAGACCTATCTGGTCGGCCAGCGCGAGGTGGCGGTGATCGATCCGGGCCCGGACCTGCCCGAGCATGTGGACGCGATCATGGCCGCGATCGGCGATGCGAAACTGCGCGCGATCGTCTGCACCCATACCCACCGCGACCATAGTCCGGCGGCGGCCGCGCTGAAGGCGCGCACCGGCGCCCCGATCATCGGCTGCGCGCCGCTCGCGCTCGACGACAGCGGGCCGCGCGCCGACGCCTCCTTCGACCGCGACTATACCCCCGACGAAGCGATGGCCGAAGGCGCGACGCTCGCGGGCGAGGGCTGGACGCTGCAGGCGGTGCACACGCCCGGCCACACATCCAACCATATCTGCTACGCCCTGCCCGAGGCGGGGGCGCTGTTCACCGGCGACCATGTCATGGGCTGGTCGACCAGCGTGGTCGTGCCGCCCGACGGCAATATGGGCCATTATCTCGAAAGCCTCGAACGGCTGCAGAGCCGCGACCAGGACGCGATCTATTATTCGGCGCATGGCGACCCGATCGAACGGCCGCAGCGCTTCGTGCGCGGTCTGATCGGTCATCGCAAGCAGCGCGAGGGGCAGATCCTCCGCCTGCTCGAACGCGACGTGACGCTGATCCCGGCCATGGTCCAGCAGATGTATGTCGGGGTCGACCCCCGGCTGCACGGTGCCGCCGGCCTGTCGGTGCTCGCCCATCTGATCGACCTCGAGACACGCGGTATCGTCCGCCGCGACGACACGCTATGGAGCCTCGCGGCCTGAGCCGCGCACGTGGAGAACAGACGCCATGAACGCCCCGCTGGAGAGCCTGACCGGCCTGGACCTGCGCGCCGAGATCGATCGGCTGCGCAAGGAGCGCAACGCCGTGATCCTGGCGCATTACTACCAGACGCCCGAGATCCAGGATCTCGCCGATTTCGTCGGCGACAGCCTGGACCTGTCGCGCAAGGCGGCGGCGACCGACGCCGATGTGATCGCCTTTTGCGGCGTCCGCTTCATGGCCGAGGTGGCGAAGATCCTGTCGCCCGAGAAGACCGTGATCCTGCCCGACATGGACGCGGGATGCAGCCTCGAGGACAGCTGCCCTCCCGAAGAGTTCGCCCGCTTCCGCGCGGCGCATCCCGACCATCTCGCGCTGACCTACATCAACTGCTCGGCAGCGGTGAAGGCGCATAGCGACATCATCGTCACCTCCTCCTCGGCCGAGACGATCCTGTCGCAGCTGCCGAAGGACCAGAAGATCATCTTCGCGCCCGACCGCCATCTCGGCGGTTACTTCGCGCGCAAGACGGGCCGCGACATGCTGCTCTGGGAAGGCAGCTGCATCGTCCACGAGGCCT
Source organism: Sphingomonas sp. Root720 (assembly GCF_001428605.1). Taxonomy (GTDB): domain Bacteria; phylum Pseudomonadota; class Alphaproteobacteria; order Sphingomonadales; family Sphingomonadaceae; genus Rhizorhabdus. The sequence continues at coordinate 979,450 of NZ_LMID01000001.1, read as the reverse complement.
TTTCGGAAACCGAGCTGCTCAAGCTCAAGGCGCAGCATCCCGACGCGCCGGTCGCCGCGCATCCCGAATGCCCGGTCCATATCCTCGACCATGCCGACTATGTCGGGTCGACCCGCGGCATCCTCGACTATGTGCTCAACGATCCGGCGAAGACCTTCATCGTCGCGACCGAGCCGCACATCATCCACCAGATGGAGAAGGCGGCGCCGCACAAGAGCTTCATCGGCGCGCCCGGCGCGGACGGCAACTGCAACTGCAACATGTGCCCGTACATGGCGCTGAACACGCTGGAGAAGCTCTACCTGGCGCTGCGTGACCTGACCCCGCAGATCGAGGTCGACGAGCAGACCCGCATCGCCGCGAAGCGCTCGCTCGACCGGATGCTGGAGATGACGGGGGGCCTGGCGGGTCCCGATGTCGGCCGGCCGAAGCTCTAGCATATCGTCACCCCGGCGGAGGCCGGGGTCTCGGGCGTCTCCAGCGATGCCCGGCTCTCCTGAGACCCCGGCCTCCGGCGGGGTGACGCCATAGGATCGGGAATGACGCCCTTCACCCTCCCAGATTTCGATCTCGACGCCTTCGTGCGCGCGACGCTTGCCGAGGACATGGGGCAGGGGGGCGACATCACCTCCGCCGCGACGATCCCGGCCGACGCGCTGTTCGAGGGCGAGATGGCGAGCCGCGATGCGATCAGCGTCGCCGGCCTGCCGATCGCCGAGGCCTTCTTCCGCGCGCTCGACCCCGCCGTTTCGATCGAGACGCTGGTCGCGGACGGCGCCAGGGTCGCGAAGGGCGGGGTGCTGATGCGGCTGCGCGGCAGCGCGCGCGCGCTGCTCACGGCGGAGCGGTCGGCGCTCAACACCGTCCAGCACCTGTCGGGCGTCGCGACGCTGACCAGCGCCTATGTCGACTGCATCGCGGGAACGAAGGCGACCCTGCTCGATACCCGCAAGACGATCCCCGGCCTGCGCGTGCTGGAGAAATATGCGGTGCGGATGGGCGGCGGCACCAACCACCGGATGCGGCTCGACGACGCGGCGATGATCAAGGACAACCATGTCGCCGTCGCGGGCAATATCGGCGAGGCGGTGCGCCGCGCGGTCGCCGCCGGGATCGAGCGGATCATCGTCGAGGTCGACCGGATCGACCAGATCGAGCCCGCGCTGGCGGCGGGCGCGACCCATCTGCTGCTCGACAATATGGACCCGCCGACCCTGCGCGGCGCGGTGACCCTGGTCGGCGGCCGGGTACCGACCGAGGCGTCGGGCGGGGTACGGCTCGACACGATCAAGGCGATCGCCCAGACCGGCGTCACCTATGTCTCGGTCGGGCGGCTCACCCAGTCGGCGCCCGCGGCCGACATCGGGCTGGATTTCCGTCCGCTTCGCTGACGCCGTCGGAAGGGATCCCGGTTCGCCAGGATGACGCGACGGGTGGATATTTCTAGGATGCCATGATGAGAATCGGCTTTCCCATCCTCCTCGCCGCCCTGGTGATCGCTCCCGCCTGCGCGAAGAAGGGGCCGAGCTGCGAGGTCCCCGCGACCCTGCCGCGCCCGATGCTGGAGGGGCCGACGGTCGACCAGCCGCGGCGCGTGCTGCCGATCGGCGGCTATACGCTGGCGGTAAGCTGGTCGCCGCAATATTGCGTGGGCAAGGCGAGCAGCCCCCAGGATCATATCCAGTGCGGCGGCGCGAACAGCTTCGGCTTCACCCTCCACGGGCTGTGGCCCGACGGCGAGGGCGCGCAATGGCCGCAATATTGCGAGCCGACCCGGCTGGTGCCCGACAAGGTGGTCCGCGACCATCTGTGCAGCACGCCGTCGCCGCAGCTGATCCAGCATGAATGGGAGAAGCACGGCACCTGCATGGCGAAGACCCCGGCCGACTATTTCGCGAGAAGCGGCAAGCTGTTCTCCGACCTCGTCTTCCCCGACATGAAGGACGTGAGCGGCCGCTCGATGACCGCCGCCGATTTCCAGAAGAGGTTCGCCGCCGCCAATCCGGGCATGCGACCCGAGGAGATGCGCCTCAACCTCAGCAAGACCGGCTGGCTGGAGGAGGTGTGGATCTGCCTCGACAAGCAGTTCCATCGCCAGGCCTGCCCCGCCCATCAGGGCGGCGCGGCGCCCGGCCAGGTGGTGCGGATCCGCTGAGGATCGCAGGAGGGGCTCCAGCCCGCGACTTACGCCGGCGCAGGCGGGAGCCTTGCGCGGGAAAAGAAGGGCAGATCCTGACGTTCGTCAGGATGACGGCCGGGAGATTTGCGGACGCGACCGCTTGTGCGAAGGTTCCGCCTCCACCGGGGTGACGCGGAGGGGAAGGGACCTATTCCTCGTCCGATTCGGCGTCGGCCCGTCCCTTGAACCCCTGGGCGATGACATACCATTCGGACGAATCCTTGCGGCTCGCCGGCGGCTTGGCATGCTTGACCGTCGTGAACAGCCGCTTGAGCTCGGCCACCAGCCCATGGTCGGCGCCCCCCGCCAGCACCTTGGCGACATAGGTGCCGCCGGGCCGCAGCACCTCGCTCGCGAACAGGCAGCCGGCCTCGACCAGCGCCATAGTGCGCAGATGATCGGTCTGCTGGTGGCCGACGGTGTTGGCCGCCATGTCCGACAGGACGATGTCGGCGGGGCCGCCCAGCGCCTCGGCGAGCTGGCCGGGCGCCTCGTCGGTCATGAAGTCCATCTGCAGGATGACCGCGCCGTCGATCGGATCGGTCGGCAGCAGGTCGATGCCGACGATCGTCGCCTGCGGGCAGACCCGGCGCACCACCTGCGTCCAGCCGCCGGGCGCGATGCCGAGGTCGATGACCCGCTTCGCGCCGCGCAGGAAGTGGAAGCGCTCGTCGAGCTCGATCAGCTTGTAGGCCGCGCGCGAGCGATAGCCTTCGGCCTGCGCCTTGCGGACATAGGGATCGTTGAGCTGGCGCTGGATCCATTTGATCGACGAGGCGCTGCGCCCCTTCGCGGTCTTGATGCGCTGCCGCCCGCCGTCGCCCCTGCTCACATCAGCATCCTTGCCCGGTCGCGCGCCATCAGCGAGCGGAGTATGCCTTCGCGGATACCGCGGTCGGCGACGCCGAGCCGTTCGGCCGGCCAGATGTCGAGGATCGCGTCGAGGATCGCGCAGCCCGCCACCACGAGGTCGGCGCGTTCCTGGCCGATGCAGGGCAGCTCGGCGCGCTCGGCGACGTTCATGCCCGAGAGCTTCGCGCTGATGTCGCGCATCGCCGTCACCGGCACGATCAGCCCGTCGACCAGCCGCCGGTCGTAGCTCGGCAGGTCGAGATGGACGCTGGCGAGGGTGGTGACGGTGCCGCTGGTGCCGAGCAGCCGCCCCGGCCGGGTGCCGGGTTCGAGCTTGGCGGCGAAATCGGCGAAGCTTTCGGCGACCCGCGCCCGCATCCGCGCATAGCTGGTCAGCAACCCCGCGCGATCGGGGCCGACATGCGGCTCGGTCTCGGACAGCGAGACCACGCCCCATGGCGCCGAATACCAGTCGATCACCCTGGGCGGGCTCTGGTCGGCGTCGATCAGGATCAGCTCGGTCGATCCGCCGCCGATGTCGAACACCAGCGCATTGCCCTCGCCGGGTTCGAGCAGGGCATGGCAGCCGAGCACCGCCAGCCGGGCTTCCTGCTCGGGGCTGATGATCTCGAGCGCGATGCCGGTCTCGCGGTAGACGCGCTGGACGAACTCGCGCCCGTTGGCGGCGCGGCGGCACGCTTCGGTCGCGACCGAGCGGACCAGCGAGACGCGGCGGCGGCGTAGCTTGTCGGCGCAGACCGACAGCGCGCTGACGGCACGGTCCATCGCCGTGTCGGACAGCAGCCCGGTCGCGGCCAGCCCCTCGCCGAGCCGCACGATCCGCGAGAAGGCGTCGACGACGACGAAGCCATCGTCCGACGGCCGCGCGATCAGCAGCCGGCAATTGTTGGTGCCCAGGTCGAGCGCGGCATAGCTGCTGCGCGGGGCCGAATGGTGGGACGGGGAATGCGCGCGACGCCCCCCCTCACGCGGTGGACGCGGCGCGGCCATATTGGGGCCGTGCGCCATGATGTTCGTTCTCGTCTCTCGCCATGCGCGGAAAAAATCGCATGGAACTTGAGGATGAACCTAGTGGGAGATGGCAGGGACGGCAAGGGCGGCATCCACCCCGTTGACAGGCCGCACCGCCAACCTTATGTGCGCCGCTCTGCCACTGATGCCCCGTCGTCTAAAGGTAAGTTTGTAGCACTTTCAATGATTTGAAAGGCTTAGCTCTCCCAAATCTTCCAACTTCTGCTTTAATGGGGCCTGATGTTGGAAAGCCCCTCACGCGAGGGGGGAAATCTTAAACGAGATCGTTTCGGGCGGCGGCCTTGCCATGTGTTCTTGTCTTGTTCCATTTGGGGGCATGGCTCGCAAGATCCCGTACACGATCGAAGATCTTCACCGCCGGCACCACGGGGCGATCATGGTCGAGTGTCCGACGTCGGCGTGCGGCCGCAAGCGGATCTACCACCTTGCCGATATCCATCGCTATTTTCGGTCGAAGGGCTGGGATGACCGGCTCAACAGTGTCGCCGCACGCTTCTGGTGCGTCGAATGCGGCGCGCGGCCGCAGGATATCGTTTGGGTAGGGCAGGGCTTTTCGGCGCCGCGTGGAGCTATCTGGACCTGCTTCGCGCCCTATGGGATCGACGCTCGCGCCTGGGCTCGGGCGAGCGAGACCGAACGCGCCAGGCTGATAAAACGCAGGCGCTAACCGAAGATTCGGCGGAACAGCCCCTTGGGGGTCGCGGCGTCGATCGCGTCCGCGTTGCGCTTCTCGCACATGGTCAGGATTGCACCGGCACCGGCCTTGTCGGCATTCGCCTTGTCGAGCTGGCCCGTCTGGCGATCGCCGAACGCGGCCAGTTCACCGACCGCCGGGGTCGTCGGGCGTGGGGCCCCAGGTGTCGGCTTCAGCAGGCCCGATGCTTCCACCAGCGGAGCGCATGGCGGCGCAATCCGGCTCAGACTGATACGCGGCCCGCAGGCACAGAGCATCATGCAGAGCGGAATAGACAGCAGGATCGACAGGCGCCCCGGCGCCGGCGGCCGACAGGATCGCATCTTGGTTGCTCCTCGTGAGTGCGTCGATCGCCGCCCGTTTGTCCCGGACGTCGACCGTGATGTTGAGCGCGTCGGTCGCGGCCTTGGTCGCGCCCGCCTGGATCTCGCTGTCCGCGCGTGCCTGCGCGCCCTCGCGCGCGAGCTGGGCCGGTCGCAGGAATATCCACCACAGAAGAAAGCCAGCGAGCAGGGCGGCAAGCAAATAGGGCAAAATCGCCCGGATCAGACTCGCCAGGCGCGTTTGCGGCACTATCCGCTCTATTGCCTCTGCGTCGTCAACCATGCTCATTGGCCGTCTCCGGGCAAAATTGGGCCATTCAATCCTCGCAGCCGTCTTTCTTGGGCGGGGATGGACAGAGCGCGACGATCGCCGCCACCGCGATCGCCGCATAGGACCACGGCGCCGCGAGCAGCGCGGCGGCCGGGATCGCGGCGCCGATCGCCCCCCATGTGCTGCGTTCGCGCAGCCGGCGAGCGAGATATCGGATCATTCGACCACCTCAAGCGCGCGATCCCCGCTGTTCCAGATCTGGCGTCGGACCTGTGGCGGCAGGATGATGCAGCCGTGGCTGGCATTGCCCGGATCGCGGATGCTGTCGCCGTGGATGCGGAAGGCGGAGCGCCCGAGCGTGTTGGTGCCCGGCTCCGGGTCGAGCATCAACGTGAACGGGCCGGTGTTCTTGCTGTCATAGGGCGCGCCGATCTTCCATCGGCCGCGCGGGATGGGCCCGACCGCCACCGCCGCCTGCATCGCTGGGTTGTTCTTCCCCCTCCCGCGACCGGCATAGCCTCGCGAGATGAGCTTCCCGTCGTGGTACAGTTCCCCGGCGGACTGATCCCATTTCCACATCGTCAAATCCCCCTGCTGGTCGTCGCGTTGAGCTGGTCGAGAATGCCGGTCATGTCGGCGGGAACGGCGCTGTCGGTCGGCATCTCGGGCCCGATCAGCTTGCCGACCTGGCGCAGCACAGGGCTGCCCGGTAGCCGCTCCTGCAGCTCGCCGATCGTGATGCGCAGCGCGAGCTCGTTCCGGTTGCACCGGCTTTCGATCCGGATCGCCTTGGTATTGCACTCGCGGTTTTCGTGCTCGAGCACCTCGATCCGCGCGATCGCCTGCCGCAACAGATCCGAGCCGAGCTCGCCGGCATCCTTCTTGCGCGAGACGACCGCCGGGATGAAATAGCCGAGCGCCGCGCTGAGCACGGTGTTGCCGCCCAGCAGCGGCAGCAGCCATTCGGGGAGACCGGTCATAGGAGGAGGTTGCTCCGGCACTTTTCCTTGGCGAGCACGCGCCCGCCGGAATTGTAGATCCGCAACGTCAGGATGCCCGGACCGGTGAAGTCCACTCCCCCGTTGAGCCTGAGATAGTTCGACGTGTTGAAGGTGATGTTGCCGTTGGTGCAGTCGAGCTCCACCTCGGTTCCCGGCACGAGCGGCGTATAGCTGAGCGCCAGCTCGTTGGCGGTATAGCCCGAAGCGCTAGGCGCCACGCGGACATTGCCCGACTGCGGGATGGTCAGCACCGTCCCGGACAACGCCGCCTGGGTCACCGGATTGAAAGAAGGCTGGCTCGCGAACATGCCGCGAGAGACGAACGGCATTTCATAGTCGCCGTCGATCGCGACCGTCAGCCCGAACATGCCCGAGGCGGTGGTATCGTTGATTTTCTTGGTGCCGGCGCCGGTCCAGCCCGTCCGGGGATTGTACGAAGGTCCGATGAGGTGGATGCGCGGATCCGTGCCGGCGATCTTGATGCCGCTGACTCCGGCCGTACCCGCGGTGTAGATCAGCGTGGGGTTGATGACGACCTTCGAAGGCCCGCCAAAGCCTCCGCTGCTGAGCAGGCTGATATGGGTCGCGTTGACCTTCGCGCCCATGTTGATGACGACGTCCTCGATCTTGCCGCCCGGAACGCCGGTTCCGCCGCCCTGGGTGTCGTCGATCCCGGTCAGGTAGCCCGAGTAGATCGCGCAATCGCGGACGGTGTAATATCCGCTCCTCAGGTCGATCGCGGTTCCGCCGTCGCCGCCCTCGAAATAGCCGCCGTCCAGCACCGCCTTGTTCACGTTCGCGCCGATGCGGACGCCATTATAGTTGTTCGAACATTCGAAGTTCGACAGCTTGAAGCTGTAGACGGCAGCGTTGCTGGTGGGCGCCTCGATGTTGTAGGCCAGCAGGAAGCCGCGCGAGCTGATCTTGTCCCACGTGATCAGGCCCGAAGCGGCGGCGTTGACATATTCGAAGCCAGTGCCGACCCGCGCTGCGCCGAGCCCGAAGGTCACATAGTCGCGGTTGAACGCGTAGCAGTCATGGACCTTGCCGGTCGCGCCGTAGAGCAGCTTGAAGCCGCCGGCGGTCCCCCGCTGGTACATGACGCAGTGGTGGAACGACGACGTGCCGTACATCGTGTTGAGCAACACGACGGGGTAGGACGAGGAGGTCCCGTCGAACCGGATATCGAAGATCTCGTACCCGCCGTTGGAGTTGGCCCCCGTGATCGGCATGTCGGTGAATACCGGCGCGTCACTTGTGCTCTTGAAGATCGTGCCGCCATTGTCGGTGACCGCGAACGGATTGCCGATGCCCTGCCCGAAGATCCGGATATGCTTGGCGCGGTTCGCCGTCGTCAGCGAAGCCGTGATGCCCGTGTTCCTCCACTTGCCGGCGGGAAAGAACACGTCCCGGTTGCGCGCGGCCGCTTCTGTGATCGCCTTGTTCATCTTGGCGGTCAGGTCGATCGCGCCGGTGTAGGTGATGACGTCGATGATCTCGCCGGCCGTCAGCCATTCGAAGGCGTTGACCGCGCGAAAGTTGGACAGATAGCTGTTGAGGTCGATCCCGATCGCGCCGTCGGCGTCGCGGGTGTAGAAGATGTTGCCAGAGAGTTGCTGGACCGATGCGTTGAAGCCGGCGGTGACCGCCTCCTGCAGCTGGGCCGTCGTGAAGCTGGACATCGCCAGCACGCCGCCGGCCGTAAAGGCGAGCAGCCTGCTGGCGCGCGACAGCGGAGAGGGCAGGGTCGAACCGCTGGTAGTGGGCGCTTCGCCGACAGGGAACTGGATGGAGCGGCTCGCCGTCTCCCCGTCCTCCTGGGTGATCAATATTCCCCGGTCGAGTGCCCGCTCGTGGCTTTCGGCCGGAAACCGGTCGTTGGCGACATAATCGGTCGGTTGAACCCTTGGCGTTACTCGCTGGATGATGAGCTCGGCGCCGATCGCGGCGGCGATCGTCCGCGTCACCAGACCGCCTGCCTCGGCATCGGCCCCCGAGACGCTATAGTCGCTACCGAGCGCAAGCGTCGTTTCAACGCCATTGATGCGCCGCTTCACGATGAGGTCGCTGGCCGACAGGAAACGGAAGGGAACCGGATAACCGGCCGCCGCGCTTTCGATATAGCTGGCGACGCTGCCCGTCGTTGAAACCGTCATCCGTGCCCCCATGCGCGACGGCCCGCGAAGGCGGTGCGTCGGTTATGGGAGAGGGAGAGCGGCCCTCCGTGGGCGGGCTTATAGCAGGCGCGCGAATCGCCGCCTAGCCTATTCCTCCGACGCGGTGGCGGCGTCGAGATCCGGAGCGCGCTCAGGCGCGAGCTTTCCCGGTCGCCACCAATATTGCTGCCCCTGGTCGCGCGCGCGCCGCTCCATCCGCGCGAACGCCTGCCGATAGTCGGGGTCCGTCCATTCCTGCGCGGTGTCGAGGATGATCCGCTGGAAAGCGAGGCGGCTATACCAGAGAGAAGATCCGGGGGTGTAGCGCTGCGCGAGCTTCGCCGCGTCGCGGCCGAGGTTCGGCCCCTTCGGGCGCGAGCCATCGGGATTTCGGCCGGTGAGCGCATGATAGGTACGAAACAGGTTGCCTACCGTCATGTTCGAGACGTCGACGGTCAGGCCGGCAACGGGACCGGCCGCAGTCTCGAGCGGACCACCGCCGAAGCGGCTTTCGGCCGAATTGAGAAAATCACCGAACACACCGAAGCCGCCGCCCTGCAGCATCGCTGCACCGATGAAGTCGCTGCTGTCCATCGGCCGCGGATCCTTTCCCTTGCTGATCTCCTTCGCCTGGATCGCGAGGGCGCCTAGCACGGTGGTCGTCAGCACAAGGGACGCGGCGTAGCCGGCAGCATTCGCCGGGCCGAGCGAGGCCGCCCGCGCCGCGTGTGTCATGATCATCGAGACGCCGAACGATTTGAACAGGGCGACGTTGCGCGTCACCTCGCCCCAAAAAGTGCCTGGCCGATCGGCGTTGAGGTAGGATCGCGCGCGCACCGTCGCGGTCGGCACGGCGAAATCCGTCTCCGTCTGGATCATCCGCAGCATCCGGTCCGCGACCCGCTGCTCGGCGATGTCCTGGGGCCGCAGGAAGGTCGTTCCCTCCTCCTCGTGCAGCGGCGTCGATCGGAGCGAGTTCCATTCGGTCTCGTCGAAGCCGTAGCGCTCCATCGCCCCGCGCAAAGTCGGGTCGACCTCGCTCCATCCGCGATCGAAGCTGTCCGCCAGCGCCCCTAGGAAGTCCATGCCGAACGCCCAGCGCCCGCCCTGCGTCCATGGCGACAGGCCCGACCAGCGCAGCACATTGTCGCTCAACCAGCCTGCCCATTTGTGGACCTGGCTGTCGAGCGTGTAGCGGTGCTGCGCCGCCATGATCTTGCTGGCTTCCTCCGCGATCAACCCGGCGCGCACGGCCGTTCGCCGATTGGCGCCCTTGAGCTGGCTGATATAGCCGGTCAGCGCGCGCATTTGCGGGAGCCCGTTGAAGGCGCGGATCTGGCGCTGGAAGCCGACATCGGTGATAGCCGACAGCGAAGCGGATCCGAGCATCGCCGAGGTGAGCAGCGACCGCACCGTTCCTAACCGGCGCGCCCATGTCGTGTTGACGGGCATGTTCATCGCCCCGCTGGTCGCCTCGTACAGCTTGCCGACCCGTTCGCTGGCGCCGCGCAGCCGGTCGAGCATCTTGCCGCCGCCGTCGAGTGCCGCCGTCTTGGCGAGGCCGTCCTGCAGCCATTTGACCGTCGCGGCCGGATTGGGGCCGAGGATCTCCATATGCGCGATGTCGCGGCTCATTCCCTCGAGGTGGCCCATCATCGCCTCGAAGGGCGTGCTCGCGCCGAAGCGCTGGTTATAGGCCATCCAGCCATCGGCATCGGCGAAATGCAGGAAACGGTGATCCTGGCGCTGATTGGCAAGCTTGCCGCGCCCGGTCTGCCCGCCCGGCGTGCGCTTGATCCAGCCTTCGGTCCGGATCGTGTCGAACACGTCGCGGAGCGCGCGCGCGCGTGCTTCGTCGTCGAACGGAAGGCCGGTCTCGTCGTCGATCATCCGCCGGCGGTCGAGCAGCGGCGTGATGAAGTCGCGCCAGGCGTCGAAGCCCGCCTCGCGGATCCGCAGGCTGTCATGGCCCTGCGGAAGACCCCACTTTTCGAGCTTGCCGATCGCGCCGCCGGCGGCGTTGAACCGATGCCGCAGCATCTCGGCCGCATCGGTCCACGCCTCTGCGAGCTCGGCCGCGCGACGGTTGCCGGTGCTCGTGCCGAACAGCTCGCGCACCACGTCGCCCAGGTCGGCGACATTGCGCGCCGTGCCGATCGAACTGCGCTTGAAGTGCTGCAGCACCGCGTCCATGCGGGCATGCGCCTGGCCGAGGATCGCCTTCCGCTGCGCCTCGACATTCGCATAGGGCGCGCCTTCGACATGATCGAACAGCGCGATCGCCGCACCGCCCGGATCCTTGCCGCCCTTGAAGCCGGCCATGTCGACCAGCGCGCGCTTCTGCGCCGCGATCTGCAACAACGTCTGCCGTTTCTTCTGCGCCGCCTCGCGCGCGAGCGCCTCGACCGTTCCGGTGCTCGCCATCGCCTCGGCCGCCGCCGGCCCCATGTTCCGGCGGTGCTGGCGTTCGAGCCGGCCATAGATCTCGAGCGCGCGCTCGCCTTGTTCCTGGCTGAGATGCCCGTTCTCGACGAGGCCGGGGATACAGGCTGCAAGGCTCATTCGGTCGCTCCATTCCCCGGCACCAGGCATGCGCGCATCGCCTCGGCCGCCGCCACGTCGCGGTCGAGCGCCTCGAGGATCTCGGTCGCACCGCGTTCGCCGGCGCCGTCGTCCAGCATGAACCGCTGATCTTCGCCGGCCTCGATCGCCATGCGCAGATCATGCTCGATCGACATCGCCTGCGCGATCGCCGCCTCGCCGTCGGGATCGTCCCACCGCGCGAGGCTGTCGCGCAGCTCGCCGAGCCGATCCCAATCCTCCGCTTCCATCGCGCCCTGGGCGAGATCCGCGGCGTCGTCGCCGCCTTCGGCCGAAGCCGCCATCTCGTCGCGGAACCGTGCATTGACCGCCGCGATCAGCGCATCGTCGGCGTCCTCGCCGCGCCGGATCCGGGCGATCGCCTCGTCGAGCAGTTCGCTGTCGGGTTCGATCCCCAGTTCCGCCGCCGCACTGTCCAGCATCGCGCGGATCTCGTCCTCGCCATCGTCGAGCATCCGCTCGCGCTCGGCCACCAGCGCGCGATCGTCCGGATGGAAAACGCGCCCGCGAGCGGCCTCTTCCACGAGGTCGACGATCTCGTCGAGCGTCGGTCGTTCCGATACCTGGGAAGGGCCGAACCAACCGGCTTCCCACAGCTTCTCGCCGAGCCGGTCGATGGTCAGCCCGTTGCCTTTGAGCACTTTGCCGCGGCGGGTGCGTGCGCCCTTGAGGCCGGCCGTGTTGCCGAAATCATAGCCCTCGTCGTCGCGCAGACCGCCCCAGTTCGCGATCTGGGTCAGCAGATCTTCCGGCGCGTCGGATACCATCCGCTTGCCGCTGCGGCTGCTGGCGCCTATATTGCGCGCAGCCTCGAGGGTGGGGGAGCCGTCCCATCCGTCCGCGACGACACGTCCGTCCTCCGCCGTCGCCGAGGCCTTTCCCTTCCGAAAGGCGGTGAGCAACCAGCTCTTGCTTTCGCCGTCATAGTCGAGGCGCACCTTGGCGAGATGGTCTGCGCTTTCGAGCTGTACGCGGTTTGCCGAGCTGCGCGTAACTTCCATGCCGGCGATCAGATCGGGCAGATTGTCGACGACCTCGGGGTGCTTGGCGAGGATATGCGCCAGGCCACCCTTGGCGTTCCCCCATATCACGTCGATGTCGCCGACATCGGGATGGAACAGCGCGCCCGGGACCTCGCCGGCCCGATCGTGGCTGAGCCGATCGACGGCCGCATGCCAGTCGCCGGCGATATCGCCATGACGCGGGCCGAACGCGCCGCGCTCGCCGCCGTAGAGCACTGCCTCGGCCGCGCGCCGCTCCCCCGCATCGTTGAACTGCTCTGGCCGCAGCTCCACGCCGTCGCCGAGCTCGGGGGCGAAGCCGACCTCCGTCGGCGCTTCGCCGCCCATCTGCTGGGCGGCCCACGCCTTGACCTCGCCGACCGTCTTTCCCTCGAGCACGCGCTTGTTCGCGCTGATCACGTCGGCCGGCAGGAAGCGCTTGATCTCCATGATCCCCGGCGCATGGATCAGCGCCAGGCCCCGACGCGGCCCGAGGAAATGGATCAGATAGGCGTTGTCCGCCGTGACGGGCAGTCCGGCGCGGCCGAGCACCCCGCGATATTCCTGCACGGCACGTTCGGTCATCTGCCGGCCCAGCGCCGGATCCGTCTTGAGCGCTATCAGTTGAGGGTCGCTCTTGCCGCGCGCGATCGCGGGAAACCATTTCTTGACGCCGGACAGCCATGTGCTGTCGATGAACTGGCCGAGGCCGCTCGCGCTCTGCCCGGGCACCGGATTGCGGGCACTGGCCTTGCCACCACTTTCCGCCAGGATGATCCGCGACGCGATATCGCGATTGCCGCTCGACAGCGCGGTCTGCGAGGCGAAGGCCGGCCGGCGCGCCGGCGCGAACTGCGGCGGCGCTTCCCCGGCGTTCAGCGCGTCGATCGCGGCGGCGAGGCGCTGGCCGTGGATCTTGTCGGCTTCCGGTCCCGGCTTGAACGGGCTGCTTTCCCGCACGTCCGCGTCATAGGCCAGGACGTGCATCGCCGCCTTCTCGTCCGGCGTCAGGCGATCGGCGCCCAGCAGCTCGGGGATGACCGCCGCATCGGCGCGCTGGTCGACCGTGCCCGCTTCGAGCATCCTGCGCTGGACCCCTTCGGGCAGCGCGTCGAAATAGCGCGTGATTAACCGCTCGCGCATCGCGGGCAAGGCGACTTCGGCACCCTTGGCCGCGCCGCCGATCAGCCCGCCGGTTGCCGCCGCCAGCCCGATATCGGCGGCGGTGTCGCCGATGGTGCGTTGCTCGCCGATGCGTGCGGCATCGATCCGCGTGAACGGCTCCATCGCGACCGTCATGCCGGCATTCGCCAGCGCTTCCTTGCCGGCTACGGTCAGGATCTGGCGCGCCACCGAAGCGCCGGCCGTTGCCCCTCCGCCGACCGGAATATAGCTGGCCGGATCGAGCAGCCCGGCACCGATGCCGCCGACGATCGTGCCGGCCAGCCACTCTCCTCCGCTGGCGCCGGCGAGCCGACGATCGGCGATATCGACGTCATGTTGACGCTGTTGGGTCACCCAGTTGTTGAGCGACGCGAGATCGCGGACATCGCCCATGTCGGAAAGGAATTTCGGATCGCGTTGTCGCTCGGCCGACACCGCTGACATCGTTTCGCCGAACATGTCGAGGAAGTGCTGCTGCCCCGGCAGGAGCTTTTCGCCGCGATCGAGCCGGCGCTGATAGGCCGTTACCTGCGCGAGACCGACGCTCGGCACGGTGTGCCCGCGCTCGGCGAGCGCCGCGTGGATCCGGTCCATCGCGTCATTTTCGTAGCGCCCCTGGTTCCAGCCCCAGTCAGGCCCGGCGCGGGCGCGATCGAATGACGCGTCGATCGCGCCGAACAATCCCGGATCCTCGAGCGGCGGTTCGGCCTGGGGGAGCTGGGCGAGACCGGCATCCTGCTCGAGCGCGAAACCTTTGAGCAGGCCCATCAGTCGCCTCGCAGCGTCGCGATATCGACGATCCACGGCTGCCCGTCCCGCGTCGTCACCTTGCCGTTACCGATCCGGAAGGCATAGCGGCCGTCGTCGACTGGCACGGGGACCGCCTTGCGGATTTCGCCGAGTGTGGCCGCTCGCCCCCCGATGACGGCGGATCGGCCGCGAGCCGCCTTCATCCAGTCCGCCGGCGACGCTCGAGCTAGCAGCTTCGTGAAATCTTCCTTGCCCATGTCCGCCGGGATGATCGTTGAGCTGCCGTTGATCGCGACGATCCCGCCATGGCCGTGACCATCGCCGCCGGCGGCGCGATCGAGCGCGCGCGCCCATCGTTCCTTGTCGAGGCCGGTCTGATCCATGTCCCCGGCGCGCACGCTCTCGATCGCATAGATCGACCGCGCATTCTGGTAGATCGCGGTGCCCAGCGCGGGCGCCGTGTCGAACATCGGCGAAACGCCGCGCCATGCGGCCTGCGCATCGTTCTTGACGCCGACCGGCCAGATCGTGGCGTTCGTCTTGAGGATCTGCTCGCCGGCGATCGCGTCGGCCGCCGCGCTTCGACCCGAGAGGCCGCCGGCCGAAAGGTCCGCTAGGTGGATGAAGCTCGGATCGTTCGCGACCTGGCGCGCCGCGCTGCCGGCATCGTCACCGAACAGCCGCACCCGATCGAGCACAGCCTGTTTGCCGCCCTCCGCCCGATAGATCGCCTGCATCTGCTCGATCTCGGCCGGCAGCAGCGGCTTGGTGTCGATCTGCCCATAGCGCCGCGCGGCCGCCCGCGCGGCGGTGCGGCGCCCTTCGATCGAGGCGGGATCGTTCCAGTCGATCGCGGCCGGCGGCGCCGCGCCGGTCGAATAGCTGGATGCGAGCAGCGGCGACTGTCCGAGCAGGCTGGAGACCGTCTTGCGGACATCCTGCAACCCGGATCGGAGGCTGTTCTCGCCGGCCGACAGGCCGCCATTCTTCGTCTCGAGTGCGTTGAGCTCGGCGAGCTTGCCGTCGAGCTGCGGGACCGTCAGGCCGCGATACTGGATGGCTGCGGCGGCGGAGGCGCCCTTCGCGCGCAGCGTGACCGCCTTGGACGTGTCCCCGATCGCCGCATAGCGCTCTGCCAGCGCACCCCATTCCTGCGGCTTCCCGGTGCCCGCGCTGAGCGATGCCTCGACCGTCGCGAGCTGCTCGCGTGTCTCTGCTTTCGCCTGGCTCGCCAGCGCGCGCTGTTCCGCCGCCTCGCGCCGTAGATCGACGTCCACCGAACTCTTTAGCGAGAGCATTTGCTCAGCCGAGAGCAGCGCGTCACCCTTGCCGCTTTCGAGAACCGCCTTGCCCTGTTCCGGCTTCATCCCCTTCACGAGCGAAATAAAGCCCCCCGCAATGGCATCGCGCCGCAGCTCCGCCACCTTGTCGTCGGGCAGCAGTCCCTTGAACTGGGTGAGCTGCGTATCGAGCGCCTTTTCGAACGCGTCCCAATTGTCGCCGCTGGGATCGCGGTTGAGCGTGTTGCGCCACAGGTCGACGGCGGTCGCGGTGTCGGTCGCGATCTTTTCGCTCCGCTGCCCGATCGCATAGACCTTTGCGCTGGTGATCGCCCTGGCGCGCAGCCGCGCCACATCGGGCAGGAACGCGTTGCGCACCTCGGGATCCGCCAGCTTGCTGTCCATGAACGCCTGGCTTCGCCGTTCGACCAGTTCGGCGGCCTTGGCCTCATAGGCTTCGGCGGGCGTGTCGATGCGGAGCTGTGTCAGCTCGTTGTCGATATCGCCCTGTAGCTGCGCGAAGCCCGCGCCGGCATCGGCGGCGGCGCTGGCGCGGGCGCGCTGGCGGTCGACCACCTCCACGCGCAGCATCGTCTGCCCGAGATCCGCGACCGCATCGCCGACGATCGCGCCGGGGGCCGGCCCGCGCTTCGGCTCCAGCGGCATCGCGGCCGCACGCGTGCGGCTCTCGTAGATCGGGTCCGTCACCGCAGCGTCCCCAAGCCGAACGGGCTCGATCCGACCGGCATCCGATAGGCCGCGCCGGCGGAGATCCCCGGTGCCGCGCTCGCGCCCCCGGCCGCGCCGGCGCCGGCCGCACCGCCGCCTAGCATGCTCGCCCCCATCAACACGCTGGATCCCGCGCTGATCGCGCTGCCGATCAGCGTAGCGGTCGCCTGCTTCTTGAGCTGCTTCGCCTGGCTGCGCAGATTGCCGGCCTCGCCCGCCGCCTGGTTGCGGATGTTGAGCTTGTCGAACTCTGCATTGATCGCGTTCTGGCGCAGCATTTCGAGCGCGCTGCCCGTGCCGAGCTCGATCCCGGCGCCCCCCTGCTGGGCGATCGCCTCGCCCGAAGCGGCGCGCGCATCCCGCGCGACCTGCAGCTCGTCCAGCGCGCCGGTCAGTTCCGTGCGCCGGGCATTCTCCTTCAGGATCCCGGCATTGTCCCGCATCTGGTCGGCCTGGGATATGCCGCTGTAGAGCTGGCCGGCGGCCATGGCGAACAACGCGATCGGGGCGGCAGCGGCCATCAGTCGTTCCTCTTGAAGCGTGCGAACAACAGGGCGTCGGCCCCGTCCGGCCAGACCTCGAACAGCGTGGCTTCCTGGACGAAGCCCAGTTTCCACGCCCAGTCGCGCGCGCGATCGAAGCCGCGCCGCACCATGCAATCGATCCGGCGATAGCCGCTCGCCGCGATCGCGGCCCGGCACTTCACCGTCAGCACCCCGCGCTCATAGGGCGACATCTCGGACAGCGCCGCCCACGCGGTCGCCCACCCGCTATGATTTTCGAACAGCCCGGCGCAGGCGAGAACGCGGTCCCCGCGCCACATGGTGAACGACGCGCCGCCGGCCGCCATCGCCAGCAGATAGGCCCCATCCTGTGACAAGCCGGCATCGCCGAGCTGCTCGGCCTGCACGGCGATCCTGCCGAGATCGGCCGGAGCGAAGTCGCGGATCTCGATCATCGCTCGCCCACCGTGATCGTCGGCATGATCGACAGGATCGTTGACGGCAGCGGGGCGACGCGATCGATCACGATCTGCGCGTCGCGGTCATAGTCGCCGATCGCCTCGAAGATGAAATCTCCGCTGAACAACGGCGGCCCCTGGTCCATCGGCACGAGGTCGAGGCGGTTCTCGAGCACGACATCCTCGCCGCCCTGCACCTGGATCTTGATCCCCAGCGTCTCGGAGACGCGCAGCGTCACCCGGTTGATGCGCTTTATCTTGCCCTGGCTCGTGCCGTCGTCGCCGCCGGCTTCGAACCGGAGCGTCTTGATCCGGCCTATATAGGGCAATCCGACATGGACCTTGCTCGCGGGCGCGTCGAGCGTCACCGTGCCCGCTTCCGACACGATCCGCCGGGGATGGCTGGCTCCGTCGACCAGTATATCGACCTCGGCGCCGACGAGATGCGACAGTCCGCCGACGACCGAGACCGGAGCACCCGCATAGCTCAGACCGGCATCGACGAAAAAGGCGTCGGCCTGGTCGTTGCCGCTCTGCCAGATCGGGTCCATGCGCAGGATGAAATGGTGGTCGCCATAGCTGGCGGAGATCCAGATCTGGTCGAGTTCGCCCTGCGGATCGGTGCAGCGGCAGATGCTGTTGGCGATCAGTCCGCTACCGAGAGGGCGGCGAGCCCACCCGAGCGCCTGGTCGCTCGGCTCGTATAGGCATGCGAGCAGCGATCCGGCGCCGTCTACCGCCCATAAATGCCGGTCGGGTTCCTGGGCGAAGGCGAGCTCGACGATCCGGTCCTTGCCGATGTGCTCCGCAAAGCGCGTCAGGTCGGTCGCTTCGTTGCGGTCGCGCTCGACCGCAAAATCGATCTGCTCGATCTTGCGTCGCGCCTTCTGGACGAACAGCAACCGGCCATCGGTGAGGATCGGCCGGACGATCGCGGATCCATAGGTCGATTGGGTGTCGATCCGGACATTCTTCGGCCCGAGCGCCGCAGCGGTCGATTGGGCCTTGAGCACATGCTCGGCGCGCGCCGTGCCGATCAGCAATTCGCGATCGGCCGCCAGCCACCGGATGATGTTCGGGTTCGGCACCGATACGCGGATCGCCTGGTCGGCGGTCTGCTCGCCGGTCGAGTTGATCTCTGCGAAATTCTCGTAGTCGCCGACGACCGAGGCATAGACCGTCGCATTTTTCGCGAAGGTGAGCCGCTCGTTCCAGATCGTCACATAATGCGGCCAACCGCGCCGCGATGAAAACGCGCCGAACGACCAGCGCCAGGTGGAGGTGCCCCCAGTCAGCCAGGGCAGGCGGCGAACCACCGTCGCGGTCACGGTCGTGGCGTTGGTGAAGCCGGTGATTTTGACGATCCCGTAGCGGTCGTGGATATAGGTCCACTGGACGCCATACGGCCCCTTGTCGTTGATGTCCTTGCCGGCCCCGGATCCGTCCCATTCGGTGCCCGATGGATGCACCGGCGCGACCGTGCCCGTGCGGCCGGTGCCCGCGGTATCGATGCACTGAAAGACCCGGCCGTTCCATGTCCGATATTCGCCCGTGCTGACCTCGAGCCCCGGCTCCCATGCCGCGATCCCGTTGAGATCCTCGGTCTCGATCCGGATCAGACCGTCGACATCGCCCGCCTCGAATTGCGCCGAGCTCGCGGTGATCGTCACCGATCCGGTGATGCCGTCGGCGGTCATCGTCGCCGTCTCGACGATGTTCTGATCTTCGAACGGCCCATAGGTCAGGTCGAGCGCCGCCAGCGCGAAGGTCGACGCGCCCGTCCGGCTCAATTTCTGGGGCGGATGGGCGGCATGGCAAAGATAGAGGATGTCCGCCGACTGTTCATAGGCCAGTTCGGAGAGATCGGCGTAGGGCCATGGGGTTGCGATTTCATAGGCCACGTCGGGCGCGGTCTCGATCCGGGCATCGTTGGTGAAAAACCGGAACGTCAGGTCGCTCGCTTCGATCACATAGCTTTGTGTGATGTTATATTCGAACGGGATCAGGCGGGATGCGCCTTTCGCCAGTTCGACGAACCGCGTGCCCGGCGCGGCGATCGCCGGCCCCTGCAACACGGGCAGATAACCGATCATCTCCTCGACGCCGTTGCCGTAGATGCGCTGGTCGACGCGGCCATGGAGGCGCGGCGACAGCTCGCCGCCGTTGAGGCTCGCCTGGATCGGGCTCGCCCGGCTCACCGGTTACGCGCCGCGAGCCAGCTCGAACGGCTCTGCTGGTTGAGGTCGCGATCGCCCGATGCCAGGCCGTTCTGGCGGCGTCCCTGTCGCATGGCGCGATCGGACTTGCTCGCGGCGCGATTGACGACGCCGGCGAGGGCCGACAGCGGCTCGGCGAGATCCTCGGCAAGCTGGCGGACCAGTGCCTCGACCATCGCGGGTGTCCATTTCGGAAGCTGGGTATTGAGCCAGATATAGCGGACGGGCAGCGGCCCTTCGCAGTTGGTCAGGATGAGGTCGCCTTCCTGCACCCCTTCGAAGAAATCGCGATCCTCGAGCGTCGGCGGCAGCCAGCGCAGGCAGTCCGGCGGTAGCTGGAATTGATAGGCGTAACCAAAGGCTGGCGTCGTCACCAGGCGATTGAGCATCGCGCGCTTGATCGCGGGT
Source organism: Sphingomonas sp. Root720 (assembly GCF_001428605.1). Lineage (GTDB taxonomy): Bacteria > Pseudomonadota > Alphaproteobacteria > Sphingomonadales > Sphingomonadaceae > Rhizorhabdus. Next base: position 959,811 of record NZ_LMID01000001.1, on the reverse strand, counting down.
TTCCATGGATGCTCGGACAGGACATTCTCGACCGCGCCATCCCAGATGGCCTTTGCCGCGCTCGCGAGCGGCGTGGCTTCGTCGATATCGGCGATCTTCTTGGTGCTGCCGATCAGCGCGGCCGCGCGGTTGATCAACGCTGTCTGTGATCGCTCGCCGGCCATGTCGCGCCCCTCGTCATGTTAAAAAGCGCCGCCGGGAAAGGCTCTCCTCGAAACCGACTGGAGGCGGTCCCGAACGATCCCGGCGGCGCTCCCCCCGCTCCCGGACCTCAACGGCCGGAAGTGATCGCCCAGATCTGCAGGATGCCTGCGCCGGGAAGATCGGCGGTGCCGACCGTGAAGATGATCTCTTCCTCGGCCGACAACGGATCATCGTCGGCAGCGGATGACAGCATCACCAGCGTCGGCACATTTGCGGTCGTGAAGGTGGCGGCGGCCTTGTACTTCGCCGGCACCGCCGCCGTCCCGATCGCGATCGTCGCGCTGGCGCCCATCGTCGCCGATGCGAGAATGAGGAACGCGACCGGCTTCTCGTTTGCCGGGACCTGGCAGACGACATTGGTGTCGCCCGTCGCTTTCTTGACGCTGGCGAGCGCCAGGTCATATTTCGCCTCATATGCGCGGAGGCGTGCGCCGTAGATCCGGCCATCGGCTTTGATCGCGGGAACCTTGCTGCCGTCGATGACGCCCAGCAGAGCGGCGGGATAACCCTTCGCCATAATCGAAACTCCCTTCGTCCCTTGGGGCCTTGCGGTCCCGGTGCGGTCCTGTCGTGGACCTGATCGGCGGGTTGGGGGGCGGCCGAAACCGCCCCCCGGCTCGCGGGGTTATTCAGCGCAGAGGATCTGGTAGCACTTGTCCTCGAGCACGCGGGTCGCGGCGCCACAGGTGTAGCCGGCGATCTGCTCGCTATGGTTCTTGTCGGGGCGCAGATCCGCGTGGCCCTCGAAGTCGAGCCAGTTGCCCCAGTGCATGCCCGACCGCAGGAAGACCGGCAGCCGGCGATAGCCGCTCCCGTCGACCGTCGACCCCGCACTGAGCTTGTACGCCTTTGCGTTGCCGATCTCGGCCTGGAGGAAGTCCATGCCCATGAACGACACGACCTGGCCCGACTGCAGCACCTGCTGCGTCATCGGGTTATAGTCCTTCGACTGGATCTGCATGATGTTGAGCAGATCCTCTTCCTGCTCGGCCGTCGTGATGATGACGGGCCGCTCGATCTCGAGATCGACGAGGTTCTTGCGCATGAACTTCTTGATGCCGATCAGCTTGGCCAGGGTCAGGCCGGTCGGCGTGCCGGTGTTGCCATAGTCGACCGCCATGACGTTGGCCGACTTGAACGGCACGGCCGACAGGCTTTCCTGCTCGCCGGTATAGGCGGTGCCGTAGAAGCCCTGCAGGAACTTGTCGTCCTGGTAGCGGCGGATCGCGCGGGCGACGCCGACCGACAGGGGCGACTTGAGGCCGACCTCGGTCGACATCTGATCGTCGGGATCGAGCAGAGGCGCCACCGACGCGCGCTTCGGCTTGGCGATCCAGCGGCGCTCGACGTCGGGATCGACATTCTTGGTGTCGCCATTCCGCTCGTCGATCTCCTCGGCATAGAGGTCGCCGAAACGATCCTCGATCTGCTCGAGCTTGTTGGAATAGCTGCCCTTGCTACCGCACAGCGCGCGGAATTTGCCGGGCGTTTCGTTGAGTGCGAACTCGACGGCTTTGCGAAAGCCTACGGTACGGACGACATCAGCATAATTCTCGGCCATTGTGACCCCCTGATGAAACGACTTGCGAAGTTTCGATCGGGGAGACGGCGATCGCCGGGCCGGTCTGGCGGGATATCGACCCGTCTACTACGCCGCTGCTTTCGCGGAGAGCACCGGAGCCGTCATGGACGGGGAGGCCGGATGGGGCGGAACAATAAGCTCCGCCCCCACGTTGCGTCAAGACGCTTTGCGTTGGCGCGCAACCGCCTCCTTCCGGGCTGCGGCTTCGACGAGCCGGTTATATTCGGCATGTTCGGGCGTGCCTTTCGTGCCTGCCTTCTCGCGCCAGTTTCCATCGAGCATCTTCGCCGACAGGGTGGCATCGGGATCGCCGCCGCCGCCAAAGCCGCCGCCCGACGGTTCGCCGTCGACCCGCCGATGCTCGCCCATCTGCTCGCCGATACGCATGAACAGCTCGACCGCCTTGCGATCGCCCAGCACCTCGACCAGCTTGTCGGCGGTTTCGGGCTCGACCCCGAAGCGCCGGGCGGCATCCTGCGCGAGCTTCTCCTTCACGCCGTAATCGCTGCCCAGTTCGGCCTTGAGCGCTTCGATCGAAGCGCCCCCCTCGGCCCGCTTCGCCTCGGCGGCGGCGCTCGCCTCGCCCTGTAGGGCGGTCGCCAACTCGTTGTTCCAACCGACCAGGCCCGTCACCTGCTTCGGCGTCAAACCGAGTTGATGGGCGATCGGCCGGAACTTGTCGGCGATCGCCGCGTCGGCCCCGTCGGGGATTTCGATCTGATATTCGGCCGGATCCTTGGGACGGCCGATCGCCTCGTAGAAGCTGTTCCACGCGGCATCGTCGGCATCGTTGCCGGGCAGGATCACTCGGCTCGAGGCGAGACGTTTGGTCTCGATATGACCGCGCGCCAGCGCCTCGACGTCAGCATAGCGCGTCAGCGTCGCATCGCCGCGCAGATCCTCGGACAGGCCGGACAGCCATTCCGGACCGCCGCCGCCGCCGCCGCCACCGCCCTCGCCACCGGGCGGAACGATGATATCCGCGCCGCCGCCTTCATTTCCGTCGCTCATGCTTCATGCTCCCTCAATTCGCGCCGAAGCGCGGCCAATTTTTCACCGTCGAGTTTCAGGCTTTGCTGGATGTGCAGATAGACTTCGCGCCGCCCCTCCATCTTCGCGTGACGACGCGGATCGTCATGATAGGTGCTGGCATCCGCGCCGCAGAAAGCCGCCAGGTCGTCGAGCACATGGGCGGCCGCCGGGGTCATCTTGCCACCGGGCCGGAATACGGCCGAGTAGACCGCATGCCGGTTGCTGATCGCGCCGATCGCGCGGCGGAGTTGGGCCGCCATCCCCTTGGCGCGATCGGCGATCCTGTCGGCATCGTCACGCAGCGACACCGGCACCTCCGTTCAGCTTCGAGAGATCCGCGGCGACCTTGGAGACGACGGGCGCCGCCGCGAGCAGTTGCTGCGCCTGGCCCTGCTGCTCGATCGCCATCTTCGCGCTTTCGCGTTCGTCCTCGTCGCTTTCCCATGCCGCCGGGACCGCATTGATCCGACCGAGGCCGGCAAGCACCTTTTCGAATGGGTAACGGGTCAGGAACACGTCGGCGAGCTCGGGCTTGAGCTGCATCAGTGGCGTAACGCCCTCGAGCGTACGGTAGAACCCCGCCGCCTGATCGGCCATCTGTGCCCGGCGCAGCGGATTGTCATAGGTGAGCTGGTACAGGCCGCCGGCCTCGCGGACCTCGGGCGGCATGTCGTCGAGCAGGCCGAGTTCCCACATAAGGTCGACCTCGCGCATCGCCATCGGCGAAAACCACTCGGTCTCCTGCCGGCCGAGCGGGGCGAGCAGCACGCCCTTCTCGGACGATCGCTCGAGGATATCCGTCGCCGACACATGGGTTTTCTGTTCCATGCGGACTTGGAAGAGATCTTCCCACAGCGCCCGCTTGATCACGCCGCGCGACTGCGCGAGCAGTTCCATCGCCGGCGCGATGTCCATGCCGTCGATCAACGCCTTGAGCGCCGGATTGCCCTGAAAATCGAGGGCGCCATAGGTGATGCCGCCGGCGAAATAGCGAACGACCTGATCGAGCATGTCGTCGGTCGCGAGCAGCGGAGGCTTCGCCAGCAGCTCCACCGCCGTGATCAGATCCTTCATCATCTCCTGGGTCGCGCGGATCGCCGGCATGACGTTCATCACCGGGCCGCGCCCATAGCTTTCGGTCGGCGACTTTTCGAACCGCGAATAGATCGTCGGCATCGAGCGATACCCGCCCTCGTCGAAGATCGCTTTGTCGCCGATCGACACGTAGCGGCTCGCCACCGGCTTGCCCTTCGCGTCGGCCCGACCGGGATCCCAGTCGCGGCGCGGCGACAGCACGTGGAGATATTCATGCTTCTCCTCGGGCTTGCGATCCCGGATCGCTTTTTGCACGCATTCGGGCGCGTCATCCCTCCATTTCTGTGCCGCCTGGCGCGCGGTCAGCATGAATTTCCGGTGCGTCGTGTCCACCCGGCCATGTGCGTTCTCACGGATGTAGAGCTGGCCGATATGCTCGGAACGATAATACATGCCGGTATTGCGCCCGCGCGCGTCGAGCAGCAGCTCTGGCGTGATCGCCTGGTTGCCGAACGCCAGCAGCGACGCCGTGCTTTCGTGCGCCTGCTCGGCGAAACCCGATGCCGGCGCCGCCCGCATCGCGAAAAGCTGGGCTGTCTTGAGTTCGTACCATGCCCGCACCCGTCGGTTCTTGAGCAGCTCGTCATCGAGCGGAGCAAGGCTCTGCCAGCGCGCGCCTCGAGGCATCTGGTAGCTTTCGAACACCGCGCAGCCATGGTCGAGCGCCAGCATCGCCGTTTCGTCGTAGATCCGGCCGGTACGCTTCTGCCCTTGGCTCGATGCGAAGCCGCCCATCGGAAAGTCCGCCTGGCGGGGGAGCACGAGCTCGGCGACATCCTGCCACTGGCTCTCGAAATTCGACCGCTCGGTCTCCATCATCCCCTGGTCGCGTAGGATGTCGGTCGCATCTTCCATCATCGGAATTCCCCCATCGGAACTGGGTTTCCGCCCCTCGCATGCGCGCGGGTGCACGCGCACGCACGCGAGGGACGGTCTACATCACGCGAAAATCAGGCTGTCGGCGGCGAAGCTCGCACCCCGGCCGCCGCCCGCGACGATACCCCCCGGCACCTCGCAACACGACACCGGCTTGCCGTCGACGAGAAGCCAGGCGCAGTCGATCCGCGCGAAGCCGATCTGCGGATCGATCGCGATCTTGCGGCCGAGCAGCGCCTTGCCGTTGCTGGCGCGATAGGCCGCCGGTTCGAACTCGATCGGCCTGATGTCCTCGATCATGCCGCCGCCCTCCGAAAACACGATCGCCGTCGCACCGGTGAGCGCCGCCTCGAGGGCCGGCACCGGCGCGGCGGGCAGCTCGAGCACGATAGCGCGCTTCTTCGGCGCGCCCTTCGCCTTGGCGGTGCTGACCCCTTTGGTCTCCAAGGTCTCGATTTTCGCCGTTGCCTTCCCGAGCTGATCCTCGAGTGTCTTGGCGCGATCGGTAAGCGTGCCGATGATGACGGCCAGCGCGGCCGCGCCGTTCACTCCCTCGTCAAGTTTGCCGGGATCGAAGCCGGCCGTCTCGATCAGCGCGTCGATCTGGTCGAGTTCGATCCGCATGGCGGCGCGATCATCGCTGACGCCCTTGAGGGCAAGGACCAGCTTGTCGATGTCCGTCGCGTCCTCGGGGCCGCCATTGACCGGATAACCCAGCGCTACGAGCGCGGCCGACGCCTTCGCCAGTTCGGACTGGTCGCGATCGCGATCGCCGACGAGCAATACGATCGTCTCGCCCGCGAATGCGAGGATCGTCAGGTCGGCGGGACGATCGAACCCCTTGTCGCTCAATAGCTGACCAAGCCCGTCGATCTTGTCTTTCAGGTCGAGCGCCGCCGCCTTCCAGTCGGTTTCGCCGCCCTGATCCGGTGCGGCTGCGCCGCCTGTCAATGACTTGCCACCCATGTTCATTCTCCTTCGCTCAGTTGAAAGTCACACGCCCAGCAGCGCCTTGCCGCCGGCCGTCGCCGCCTCCGCGCCGCCGAAACCGAGCAGCACGTTCGCCCCAGCGCCGCGCCGGCGCCGGATCTCGTCGGACGCGGCGGCGTTCTCGGCCGCCATGTCCCTGGTCGCCACCGGCGTCGGCGCGGCCATCTTGGGTTTCCCGAACATCATTCCCGACATGTCATCGCCCTCCGCTGAAATAACCGCTGCCATGGTCGACGCGGGCTGCCTCGCGTGCGCGTGCACGCGCGCGACCGCGCCGGTCCGTCTTTCCAAGCACGAAATCGACCGCTCCATCGGCCTCGAGGCCGGCATATTGCTCGGCGTCGCAGACGTGGGTGTAGATCGTGTTGGCGATCTCGAGCCGGCCCCTGCTCTCGCCGTCGCCGATCGTCGCCTTCGCGTAGCGATATCCGCCAAGATGCCCTCGGATCAGGTGCTTGCACCGCGAATGGACCGCGTAGCCGTCGATCTCCGCCTGGGCCCGGTGGATCACCTCGAGGCGGGGCGTCGCCGCGTTCGTCCGCGCCGGCTTCACCTTCACGCCCCGGATGCCCAGCCCGGCCTGGAAGGCGAGCACCCACTGATGTTCGTGATCGACGCGATCGGCGGCGGCGAAGGCGGCCGGGTCGGCACGTACACGCAGCTTGTCGGGTCGCAGGTCGAAGAAATGATCGTTGAGCATCTGCCGGCACATCTGGCCGAAGGCGGTCGGCCCGATCTTCATCAGGGTCTTTCCGTCCTCGTGCATGATCACGCTCTCGGCGAGCGAGCGGAGCTGCGCCATCGGCGTGTGCTGCTGCGCGACCGCGGCTGCGAACAGCCCTTGGTCGACGCCGAGGATCAGGTCGCGCGCCGGATCCCAGTCGATCTCGCGGACATGCTGCTCATAGCTGAACCCCGGGTTGACCGGTTGCCCGAACTGTTGCGGCACGAACTTGTTGTCGACCATCCGCGCGACGTAGCTCGGCCGGTGTTTGTTCAGCGCCGCCTGGATCGCGTAATAGCCGGGCGGCAGGTTGTGGATGTTCTCCGCGCCGGGCGATCGCCCGCCTGGCTGGATGAAGGTCTCGATAAGCTTGCGATCGCCCAGCGCGGCGACGAGTTCCGCCGACAGCAGCTCGCCGAGATCGCGCTCCACCGCCAACTTGTAGACCCAATTGTCCATGTACGGCGCGTTGAGCGACAGGATGATCTGCGGATCGACGACAAGCGACGGATCGAGGTCCGAAAATCGCCCGACGCGGCCCGACAGGAAGGCGATCAGGTCCGCCGGCTGCAGATCGGCTTCGTCGATCATCACCGCGTTGACTTCCCAGCCACGACAGGCCGCCTCGACGCCCTGGTCGCCGATCGCGCGAAACTCCATTTCCAGTTCGCAGATATCGCTTGGCTGCCCGTACTCATCCTCGTCGAGGATCAGGTTCAGCCTGTGCGAGTAGGGCGCTTTCCGGCTGAAAACCCCGTCGCTTTCGGGGTGGATGCGGAACCACGAGGGGAGGGTGTTCTTCTCGATCGACGGATAGGTCTCGCGGATCACGCCACAGCGCGCCTTGCGCCGCTTCCGGCCCTTGCCGTCGAGCTTGAAGCCCTGGCGCATCCCCACCCGGCGCAGCTTCCGCAGCGCCGTCATCGTCTTCGCCGAACCCACCGGCCCGATGATCACCGACAGGAACGAACGATCGTCGAGAAACGCCTCCGAAATCGGCCCCGGCGAGTTGAGGATGCGGGTCTCGATGTTGGGATCCTCGATCATGCCGCCTCCTCGAGGAAGCTAGGCGCAGAGAATGCCAACGGAGCGGGAGCGGGCATCCGATCGGGCTCTAGCTGTAGCACCAGCAGCCCTTTCAGCGTGCAGGCGATCGGTCGGAAACCGGCGATGATGAAGCTATGGCCGGGGTCGCGCTTCTTACGCACACAAGCGGGGTCGACGAAGGTGATCATGCCGACCGTTGGCGGCTCGCCATAGTGAGCGAGGGTAGCCGCCACGGCGTCCCGGATCAGCTTCGAAGCGACGCCCGCCCCTTCGTTGCGGAAAAGCGCGCATTCCCAAGCGCCAGGCCAGGCGTGCCCGACGAAGCGCTGCACCACGGTTGCCCAAAGCGCGGCGCATCCATCGACCTCGGCGTAGAAAACCGCACAACTGCCCGCCTTGACGAACTGATCCGTGCCCGGTTTCTGCCGGCTGTAATGTCGATCGGCGAGCACCAGCGCGCGCGGATCCCGACGATGTGAGCGTGTCCAGATCATGCGTCGTCATCCAGATCGAGATCCTTGGCGACGCGGATCGGCGTGCCCTCGATCGTCGGGCCCACCGGCTTCATCTCGCCGCGCTGCTCGATCACCCGCACGCCCCGGATCGTCGCATCCACGGCGATCGGCTTCTTGCTGTTGATGTACGGCTGAACACCTTCGGACGCGCGCAAGATGAGCGACAATGCCTCACTGTAAGACATGCTTTCGGTATATGTGATTACTTGGCCGTCCTTGGTAACGCGCGTGACGGTGCGTTCGCTGTTCTTCATGAGAACTTCGGGGGCCGTGTTGGCGAGGATCATCATGTTAACGCCCGGATCCCGTCCGTGGCTGAGCAGAAGCCGGGCATAATCGTCGGTTCGCTTGTTGCGAGCGCCAGGCGGCCGACCGCGCCGGGCTTCTCGCAGCACGGCAAGATGGCCGGCCATCGGGCCGAGGCGCTCGCGTGCTTCCGCGATCTGCTCCGGACTGGGCGCGCCGAGCAGATCGAGCTGCTCGGCCTCTTCGGCCAGCGCCCGCTCATACGTCGCTTTCGCGCCGCCCACGAGGTCGCCGACCACTTTGGCGTCGCCGGTCTCAGTTGACATGGCCCCGGCCCCTACCTAGCGTTGTGCCCTTGGCGCCGATCGCGCCCTTCCCATGCCCCCGGCCCCGGTTGCGCGCTCCCGAGAGACGCGCCTCGCCCCGGCCCGTGGGGCAATGTCCCCAGCTTTCGCACCCCCGGCCCCGGCCAAACACGTCGAGGGAAGCCGCACCCCCATGGGGCCGACATGGAAGGGGGAGCGAGGGCCGGCCCAAAATCCGGAAAATCTCGTGCGCGAGCAGGAGCGGGGAGGGCGGCGCGCGATGGGGGGAACGGCCCCCCTCGGCTTCGCCGAGCCGGCCGATCGGCCCGGCCGCGTTCAGTCTGTCAGACTGACGACGCGGCCCGGAAAACGTCGCAGGATCAACGCTTTGCGCCGATCCTTCCAACATCGCCTTTCCAACATGCGCGATCAGCATCCCGGAAAACGGCGGAAATCCGCCATTCCGCATCGAGCAGCTCGCGGCCTGGTCGCGGACCTCGATCGACATCGCCAGGCGCGCCGATCGCCGCACCCCCCGCCGAAACTTTCGCCACCCACCCCGTCCAAACAGGCCCAGATCAGCACCGGCCGAGCCGGAACCTGCGTATCCACCCCATATTTTATTGGTTTTCAGTGACTTAGGATGGAAAGGCCGCGCCCGGTTCCATTGCCCGATTGAGATGGAACCGGAAATGGAACCGGAAAAGCGAGCAAGATCAGATAGATAAGAGACTGGTTCCACCGGTTCCACCGGTTCCATAGGGTTTAGTCTCACGTACGCGCATGTGTGTGTGATCGTGTCACGCGCGCGCGCGAGGAAGTGGAACCGGCGGAACCGTCCCGTTAAGCTGTTGATATCGTTGGAAAAGCCGGTTCCATTTCGGGTTCCATCGGCGTTCCATAATGGAACCGCCCCCCAGCCCGGCTGTACCGCCACCTTGAGCCCCTTTCCTGTTGGTATCAAGCGGGCCGGGGCGCGGGACGCAAAAAAAGACGGCGCGGGCCGGGGCCAGGCCAAGAGGTCGGCCGGGCGCGGGAAGGTGCAGGTGGAGCGCGATCGCACCGCGTCCGCTGCCCTCCGGGCATCGAACGCTGATCGCGCACGTTGGCCGCTTGCCACGGCGGAAAACTGCCAAATACCACGCCTCGATATTTTTTTTCTGAGAGGGATTGACAATGAAGCGTGTCTATCAAAACATAGACAGACAAGGCGACGGCAACCGGCCGCGCCGATGGTCAGAAAGGACCGATCATGAGCAACGAACCGAAGCGCTCGGCCACCATCGAAATGGGCCCCTACACTCTCGACGTAACTTTCTCCGCTGACGCGGATCTGGACGGCACTTTCGAAGCCGTCTGCAACGATACGGGCGAAATCCTCCGCATCAATGGCTGGCTGATCGAGGATATCGACTACACCGACGGCGTGGAGGCTTAACCCATGTCGAAGATCGACCTCCACCAGCAGATCACCGATCAGCTCGTCGCCGCGATCGAGGCCGGCGCCAAGCCCTGGGCCCGGCCCTGGACGGCGGCCGGCGGCTCGATCGTCCCGGTCCGCTCGAACGGCGAAGCCTATCGCGGCATCAATGTGCTGCTGCTGTGGGCCGCCGCCATGGCCAAGGGCTACGGTTCGGGCCGCTGGATGACCTTCAACCAGGCCAAGGCGTTCGGCGGCATGGTCCGCAAGGGCGAAAAGGCCACGCAGATCGTGTTCTTCAAGACCCTCGAGGTTGAGGCCGACAAGGATGGCGGCAGCGACGAGGGCGAGGGAACGCGCAAGGTCGGGATGCTGCGCGGCTACCACGTGTTCAACGTCGACCAGATCGACGGCCTGCCCGATCGCTTCGCGCCGGCGCCCGTGGCGATCGTCGCCGGCAAGGAGCGGGACGCGGCGGCCGAGGCCGCCATCCGCTCGAGCGGCGCGCGGATCGTCGAGGATGGCGGCGAGCGCGCCTATTACCATCGCGGGACGGACGACATCCACCTGCCGGCGTTCGATCGCTTCACCACCGTCGGCGGCTACCTCGCCACCATGGCGCACGAGGTCGTGCACTGGACGGGCGCGCCCCACCGGCTCGACCGGACCAAGGGCAAGGCGTTCGGCGACGCCGACTATGCGTTCGAGGAGCTGGTCGCGGAGATCGGCTCGGCGTTCGTCTGTGCCCGCCTCGGCGTCGCCGGCGAGCATATCGACAACCACGCGGCCTATGTCGGCAACTGGCTGCAGGCGCTCAAGAACGACAAGCGGGCGATCTTCCGCGCCGCCAGCCTCGCGCAGGCCGCCGCCGATATGGTGTTGGCCGAAGCGGGCCAGGGCGCGGCCGGCCAAACAGCGGCCGTGGAGCCCGTCGCGGCCGCCGAGCGGGTTCAGTTCGCCTTGGCGCTCTAAACGACCCAGGACGGCGGCAAGGGCCGGCAGGAGCGATCCCGCCGGCCCTTCGCTTGTCTGCTCCCCGCGCCGCGTCACAACGCGCCCTGCTCCGGCAGCAGCGGCCGGTCCTCGTCGTCGATCTCGAGGCTGCAGATATGCTCGAGCGGAACGAGCGTGGCGCGGTCCTTGATGCCGTCGAACTTCACGTCGACGCCCTTGATGGCATCGGGCAGCCGGCCGAAGCTCTGCCCCCACACGCCGCCGGCCCACACCGTCTTTTCGAACAGCTTGGCCAGGCCCAGCAGCCGCTTGCCGCCGATCGCGACATAAACCCGCTCGCCGAGCACCGCCGGCTTGATACCGACGACGGGTTGACCGTTTTTGTCGATCTTATCCACCTTGTTGACCAGGCGCAGGCCCACGGCCGACAACCGCGAACGGGCGCGGTTCAGCACCTGATCGTTCGTCATCATCATGCCCTTGCGGAGCACGCGCGAAATCGGCTCGAGATCCTCGCCGCCCTTGGTGTGCAGATAGCTTGACGCCAGGTGCGTCGCCGCGTCGGCCTCGTCGGCGCGATCGTCCTGTTGCTCGCTCGTCATGATGAAGCGCAGCCGCTCCGCCCATTCGGCGACGCGCGAGGGCATGACGTCCTCGGCGATCGGATCGTATTTTTCCTCGAGTAGTCCGGCCGCGCTGTCGAACATCAAGAGGTCGACGCAGGCCAGCAACGTGCCGTACTGGTCTTGCCCGCGCTGGTCGAAGCCGACCCGCATCAAGCCGAGCTGATAGGCTTCCAGCGTCTCCTGGAAGCGCGGCCATTGGTCGACCATCCGCCGGCGGAGCTGCGCGCCGTTCTGCCGCCACTCGACGGGATCGAGCCGGATTCCCGATCCGTCCTCGAGCTTCTTGAGCTCGAAGAACGTCAGTCGGCTGCGATCCTGCGCCAGCATCGGCGGCACGAGGATCGACGAGAACAGGAAGCACGTCTGCGCGGCGAATTCCTGTGCCGTATGATCCTGCGATCCGCGATGGATCTTCGAACCCGACGACGCCAGGCGCGCCAGCTTGATCACCGGGTCGCTCGCGGTGCCCTGTTCGCTCGGCTCGCGCTCGTCGAACATGATCGGCAAGGTCTGCAGCTTGGTGAGCTGGCGGATGCCGGCCTCGGTCGCGTCGGCGGTGCGGATCACGCCGTCGCCGAACATGATCGCGATCAGGCCATGCTCGCCGTTCAGCGTCGTCTTGCCGGTGCCGCGGCTGCCCGTGATCCAGCCATGCGGCCGCCATGGTAACGCCCCCGCGACGGCCATCGCACCGAGCAGGCCGAGCAACAGCCACGGATCGGTGGACGGGCGGACCCAGTTCCACGTCTTGAGCATCGCATAGGTCTTCGCCGCCGGCGCCGTGTCGGGGCTTTCCGGGGCGGGCTTGGGGATGCCGGGCTTGGTCGGATAGACATAGCCGTCGACCAGGCCGGGATCGGCCCAGCGCGTCGGCCGGCTTTCGCCGTTGACCCGTTTCAGCCCGCCGATCAGCACGCGATCGCCGCAATGCAGGATCAGCTCGCCGTCGGATCCGCGATGCGCGCCGCGCTCGCGCACCTTGCCCTCGGGGTCGAAGATGCCGGCGAAGCTCGCCGCCTGCACCATCGCCTTTTTGACATCGGCATAGACGAAACCGACGATCGGGTAATATTCCTTGCCCGTCGCCGGGTCTTTGACGGGTTTGCCGTAGCGCGGCCAATTTTGTTCGAGGAAGTTATACTGCCGACCATATAAGGTCATGATGCAGACATCGTTCCAATCCTTGGTCGACATCTTCACCATCTGGCGCGCTTCGTCGAGGAAGTAGCTCGCCGTGCCCAGTCGGCCGAGCGGCGTGACCGGGCATCCCGCCGGCAGCAGCGGCCGATCGGGCTCGCGGTCCTCGGGCCCATCGTTCGACGGCCGCAGATCCGGCGCGTCCTGTGGCTTGATGTCGGCGATGCCCATCAGCTCACCAGCTTCAAGGCGGGCTGCGCCGGTTCAAGTGCCGTTACAGCCTGCGGGTTGATCCACAGCACTTCAGTGCGCGGGGAGTTGCGATGCGCCCGAGCTGCCATCTCGACGCGTTTCCAGCCAGAAAGTGCGTCGTCATATAGGGTGTCGGGATAACCGGAGATGAGGATCATTGCTCTCGACCTCGCTGCGACGGCAAGCAGCTCCGCATGATCTTCCACAGTCATCTCATAGGCGTAGGTGTGATATCGCTCGCCAGGCCGACGTGACTTGGTCGAGCGGGTCGCCGGCAAGTAGGGCGGATCGAGATAGATCAGCGATTGATCGCCATCGAAACGGGTCAGCATTTCCAGTGCCGGCCGGCACTCGATAGTCACGCCGCGCATCCGGTCGATGACCGCTTCGAGCGCGGCGGGCAGATCTGCCCACTCGCCAGCTACGTTGGTAGTGCCGGACACGCCATCAGTGCGGAACCCGGTGGGGCGGTCGATCCGGCATCCTCCGGTGCCATGGGCGAGATGCGACCGCACAATGGCACGACGGGCGCGCTCAACTGGCTCCGTAACGAGGTCAAAGGCAGCTAAGTATTCGGCTCGAGAATACGGCGTTAGTTTAAGCAGTTTAAGAAGATCACCCGCGCGCTCGCTACGAAGAACGCCGAATAGGTTTACGAGTTCGCCATCGAGATCATTGTATGTCTCATTATAGGCGCGAGGCTTTTGCAGAAGGACCGATGCCGCTCCGCCAAACGGCTCGACGTAGATTCGATGCGCGGGAAAGTGACTGATTATCCACGGCGCAAGCCGATATTTTCCGCCTAGCCAGCGCAGGACGGGTCTCCTGATCTCGCTCACGCCACAGCCCTCCCGGCTTTGCGGCCGAAGAACCCGTCCGGATCCTTGCACAGCCATTCGTTGAAATCCTTGAACGCCGGCGCCGTGTTGAACGCGGCGGGATCCGGTGCCCCGCCGCCGCCGATCGGCGTGCGCGGCGGGTAGATGATCCGCACCTTGAACCCGCGCGCCTGCAGCTTGCCGATCTCGCGCTCGAGCGCGTCGACCGCCTTCGATCCATAGGGGTCGTTCTGCCCGACGATGATGATCGAACCGGCCTGCTCGGGGAGCTGAAGCGATCCCACCTTGGACAGGCTCACCGCCGCGATGATCCGCTTGTCGGGCATCCCCATCGCCACCGACAGCCCGTCTTCGATCCCTTCCGACACATAGATGTCGGTGCCCGGCGCGATCGTCGCCAGCTTGCCGGCGCCGTCGCCGCGCCACAGCGGAATGAACCCGCCCTTGCTCGCCCCCAGCGTCAGCTTGGGATCGGCGAGCAGCGCCTTGCCCCAGCTCCCGTCGGGCCGTTGGCTGATCCATGTCCGGTGCGTGCCGAGATGCGCGCCGTCGAGGCCGACGATCGCCGCCACCATGCACGGCAGCTTCGATCCCGCTTCCTTGTTCGTCGCATCGGGCCGGAACCGCAGCGCCCCCGGCGCGCGGCCGAGCGCGCGGCAGTCGATCGACCGGCCGCGCAGATACAGCTCGGCCGGCGTGCCCGGCAGCACCGCCGCATGCAGCCACATGTTGCGTGCCCCGTCCCGGATCTTCTGGATCTCGGCCGCGTGCTGCGCCTCGCGCGCGCTGGCGTCGCGCTCGATCGCGCGCCGCGCCCGTTCGAAGCTCGATCGGTCGCCGTTCGTGATGCCGAGGAAGTCCTTCGCCCACCCGATCGCGTCGACCTGGTTGCCGCCGCACCGCCGGATCCGGATCAGGTCCAGCATGTCGCCGTCTTCCTCGCCGGGGCGAGCGCCGCCGAAATCATGCCAATGGCCGACATACTTGCCGGTCAGGTCGACCGTCAGCGAATAGGATCCGCTTTTGACGTCATCCATATTGCTGGTTTTCCAGTGCGTCGGGCTGCCGGTCGGCGGATCGAACACCCCATTGGGAAGGAGATCGGGCGCCAGCTCGCGCGCACGCTCGTTGAGCATGCGGCAGATCGTCTTGAACTCGATCGGGTTGAAGCCGCCGGCGCCGCCATGCCTCGCGGATCCCGCCTGCCTGCGCCCCGATCCTGATCGCCCCCCGGCCATGGCTTAGAACTGTCGGAACTTCGGCGTGCCGGTGATCGCCAGGACGTAGATATTGCTCTTGGGGCCGAGATATTCCTCGATCCGCGCCGGCCCTTCCAGTGTCACCGTGTCGGCCGGCGCAGCGGGCTGGGACGTCGCGATCGTGAAGCTGATGTCGTCGCCGCTGGCCAGGTACAGCACCACGCCGCACCCGACCGCGCGATGCCCCTCGAGCAGCGCGTCGCCATTGGTCGCGTCGACCACGGCCGGCACCGCCTTGATGTTTCCGTCGATGAAATACCGCATCCCCCCGTGCTCCTTCAGCTGGGCAGTGTCGAAAGTGACCGCGCATAATGCGCGAACTGGTCGAGCCGCTCGGCCAGGCGCGTCGCCTCGTCGGGCGTCAGCACCCGCACCAGCGCGCGGTCCGGGAACGGCTGCATCGCGATCTCGCCGTGCATCAGCGACAGGATCGGCACCGGATCGTCCTCGGGCCCTTCGCGGTCCGGATCGTCGCGGTCAGGGCCATCGGGCCCCTCGGGCGCGGACGATCGCCGGCGTCCCGCACCGTGATCGTCCGCGCCGTCGGGCTCGCCGCTGCCGGAGGTCAACGGCGCACGGGGGGGCTCGGGATCCTGATAGTCCAGCCCGTCGGGCAGCGGGCCCGCCAGGCGCAGCAGCGGCCACATCACCGCCGGCTCGATATCGTTGGGGTCGTAGATCGCCCGCTCGACCGCATCGACGAAGCTCAGCGACACGCGGCCGATCATCCGCGCGGCCTGCCTCTGCGTCAGCCGCTTCGCGAACCGCCAGCTCCGCATATAGCCGGCGAACAGCAGCTTGCGGTCGGCGATCGCGAGCTGCGCGATCAGGTCGGGGGCGGGGGCGGTCACGCGCCGAGCCCTTCGGGGCGGGCCGCTTTGGGTCGGCCCGCCCCTTCGGCTATCCTGCGCGTCCCACAACACAGGAAGAACATGAACATGGCGCACAGCGTTGAAATCGAAAGCCGCCTGTCGGTGCTCGAAACCATGGTCGCGGATCTGGTCGCGCGATACATCCCGGACGAACCCACGCTGACGGCCTGGACGAGCAGCCAGTCCGAACAGGCCCGGCAAATGGCGGAGGCGCGCGGCGAAAATCCCGCTACCATCGCCTATATCCAGGCTTGGGATGAGATGCTCGCCAGCGTGCGCGTGCATTTCGCCGCGCTGCGGCCTTCCGATCGGCGCTGATCGCGTCGATCCGATCCAGCGCCGCCTCGTGGCTTTCCGCCGGATAGGGGGCCGGGGGCGGCGTCTCCGCGTCGAACGGCCAGCTTGCGCGCTGTACCCGGTCCAGCTTCGCCGCTATCCGACGCGCGCCGATCGCCGCCGCGAACAGCGCCGGCATCGCGACAAATGCGACGAACAGAGCGGCGACGGCCATGCTCATCGCGCGGCTCGCGCCCGGCGGGCGCGCCCCGCGCAACTACGTATTTTAGCATTGGTTGACAGCGGCTTAAGCCTGCCGGAGGTTTGGTCCTCCATCCGGGGGGATAGGTTATATGAGAGGTTTTGCGCGTTCATCACGCGGCTTTCTGAGGCGCCGTATATTGCGTCGGCGGGGCGAGGTCATCGAGGGTGATCTCCCCTTCGCTTAACTCCCGCATTCGCTTTGCGAAGCCCATGCCGGCCTGACGTGCCCCGCGCTCGATCGCGCTGATATACTGGACATGATAACCCGCTTGGTCGGCCAGCTCCTGCTGGGTCAGCCCGCGGTTTTCCCGCCAAGTTTTCAGCTTCGACATGAGCCTCTCTAATGATGGAGAGGGCATATAAGACTGATCGTCTTATTTCGTCAATCGACAAGACAAGAGAATTGATGCAGGGTAAGTCACAGTGTCTTATGTCATCCTCATGTTTCCGGACAATCGCATCCGTGAATTTCGCAAGAGGGCCCGCCTGTCGCAGGCGGAGCTGGGCAAGCGCGTCGGTCTGCATCAAACGCAGATCGGTAACCTCGAGAATGGCACCCGCGAACTGACGTTCGAGTGGGCGAGGCGCATTGCTGATGCACTAGGGTGTTTGTTGGCCGATCTGCTTACCGACAAGGATAACCCGGATCGGTTGAGTGAAGAGGAGCGCGAATTGGTGCGCAACTTCCGGGCGGCCAACGACTCCCAAAAGGCGCTCGTAACCCGCGTGGCTGAGCCGCTTCCAATTGCGGCCGAAGAAGATGGCAGGAAGACCGCCGCTTGATCGCGCTGGTTTTCGCAGCACTCACCTGTTTGATTGGATCTGTCGTGGCCGGCGCTCTGCGTCTGGCGCGAAGGGGCGTGTATACGCCGTCGGGTGCCATGGAAATGCTTGCGCTTGCGGCGGGGATTTTTGCGCCCCCAATCGCGATCTATCTGATCTGGCCTGTGGCGTCTTGGTGGTCCGTCGCCATCTATTTGCTACCCTCTGTGCTTGGCAGTTTTTGGGTTGGCGGCTTCGTTGCTCGTGTGCGGGAACGTGATGCCAGGGCTGCTCGCCTAGCATCCACGCTGCTTTTCGGATCGATAGTGACCTTGATCGGCTTAATGGCGACGAATTTTCTGGGCCATAAATAAGACCATTTGACATACTAAGACAAATAGACTTATACCGCCGCCGTTCACCCGAACGGAGGCACCATGTCTGTTCATCAGCTTCTCGAGGCGAGGCGTGCCGATCAGGGCGTCGGCCTCGTCTACATCGCCAGGCGGGCGAAGCTCCCGGCGGAATTGACCACCGGCGCGATCGTCAAGCGGATCCGCAAATGGGTCGCTAAGGCCAAGTTTCCGCCGCCCGTCACCCCCCGCATCTATCGCGGCGAGCTGCTCGACGGCGCCGATGCCGTCTGGGTGCATGCCCGCTGGGACAAGGCCCATGTCGACGCCTGGTTCGACAACCGCACCCCGCCCGAGCTCCGCGTCGTCGACGACGGCTATCTGCGCTCCCACGTCGCCGGCCTGCTCGACAGCCGCGCCGAGGCGATGTTCGCCGGCGGCGCGCGATGAGCCGGCCCGTGTGCTTCGACATCGACGAGGCCGACAACGCCTACGTCGATCAGGTCATCGAGCGGTACGCTGCCGTATATCTCAAGATCTTCGGTAGCGAATTGCCCCACGACGGGAGACTGTCGCATCGCATGGATCTCGTCGCGACCCACGCGAATGGCAATCCGATGGATTTCGCCAAGCTGCTGGCGGCCGATGACTTCACTTTCGCACACGATATCGGCGGCATCGACCGCCATATCGATCGGCGCACCGGCAAGTTGCTGGGGCATTTCCTGCCGCGCTGCTCGAAGCGCGAGCCCGCATCGGGAGTGGCCGCATGATCCGCGCGGGAGAAACCACACATGTTGGTGCGCCGGGGCCGTCCTCGCTGACGATCCAACTCGGCGATCGTCAGGTGCGCGCCCGTCACGCCCACGAAAGCGGTATCAACAGTTTCGAGGCCGACTGCGCCGGCTGCGGCGAGCATCATGCGATCGTTACGATCTGCTTTTCGCTCGACAGCATCGCGCCGCCGACGCGCGCCATTTATCTCTCGCTCACGCCGGACCAGGCCCGCGACTATGCCGCCTCGCTGCTCGCCGTTGCCAACGAGATGGACGGCGGCGGGGTGCGGCAATGATCCGCGCCCTCGCCATCGCCGCCGCCATCGCGGCCTGCGCCGCGCCGGCCTCGGCCCGCTCGCTCGGCGATCGCATCCGCGACATGCCCGACGAGGAATGGGTCTATCAGGGCTCGCGCGCCGTCGAGCTGGGCCTGACCGCCTATTGCGCCGCGAACGGCAAGTGCGAGGAGGTCGGCGTCCCGAAGCTCGTCTGCGGCGCCCGGCCGTCCGCCGCGTGCCTCGCCGGCTTCGGCGTCGTGACCGGGTTCCTTTCCGCCGCGATCACCTCCGCCATTCAGGACCGCGACCCTGCGGCCGCCCGCACGGTCGCCCGCGTCAAGATGTTCGTCGGCGCCGGTGTGGTGGGCTGGAACCTGTCGGTGGTCTGGTGATGCGCCCTATTCCTTGGCTTCTCGCGGCGCTGGCGATCGGCTTCCCCGTGGGGATCTCGCTGTGGGTCGCCTTCATCCGCTGGGCGATCGCGCTGTGATCGATCCCATGCCGCCCCGCCGCGACGAAGAGGGCTGGCATGGTGTCTGCCTGTTCTTCGTCGTCTTCTTCCTTCTCATGCTGTCGGGCGTCGTGCGCGCCTGGATCGGAGGCCGTTTATGAGCAATGCCGGCGACGCCGTCACCACCGCGATCCTGCGCGCCTGGCGCGACGGGCAACCGCCCGCATCCGCCACCGTCAAGGCGATCTGCGATTTCCCGTTCAACAACCGCGCCCTCGCCGACGTGCTCGCCGAACGGCTCGATCAGATCTTCGGCCACGGCTATGACGCGGTGCACGACAACTGCCATCCGGCCACCGATCTCCCTCTCGCGGCGCTGACCTATCTCGAGGACGCGCTTACCAAGATCCAGGGCGCGCCGGGCTATACCCAGCCCGTCCTGGGTGTCGCCGCCGAAGCCCCCGCGCCGTGGCCCTGGCGCGATTTCTTCCGACCCGCCGACGCGCGCACCAACATGGTCAAGGCCTGCGCGCTGCTCCTTGGCGCGATCGACCGGCTCGACGCCGGCGACGGCGCGGCGGTCGAAGAACGCGCCGCCGCCTACGGGGCGCGGTGATGGCGAGGCCGACACCGAAAAAGGCTCCGCCGCGCGAAACGATCGGCAGTCTGCGCGCCAAGCTTACCGATGAGCAGCGCTTGACGAGCCACCTTATGGATCGCGGTCGCGCGATCGATAACGATCGCCATCGGATGCAGCACCAGTCGAAAGCCGTCGCCCGCATCCTGCGAACGATCGGCTTCGCCGACCAGCGGCATCGTCACGAGCTGACAAGCGCCTGCGCCGAGATCCTCGCCGCCAACGGCCCGATCTGGCCGGGCCTCGACGACGACGTGCCGTTCTGATGTCCGACATCGGCCACAACAGCAGCATCAGCTCGGCCGCCGCGCAGGAGCTTCGCCTCTTCGTCGAGCGCCTTGAGCGCCTCGAGGAGGAGATCAAGGGCATCAATGACGACAAGAAGGACGTCTATTCCGAGCTGAAAGGCCGGGGCTATGACGCCAAGATCGTCAAGAAATTGCTCGCCATCCGCCGCAGGAAGAAGGGCGAACACGAGGAAGAGATGATGGTCCTCGAAACCTACATGACCGCATTGGGGATGATCTGAAAATGCATCTTGATCTGTTCAGAAGTCCCCAGGTGCTGGTCGCATGCGAGCGCTCCGGCATTGTACGTGACGCCTTTCTGCGTCGCGGGTTCGACGCATGGTCCTGCGATGTGGAAGCCGACGAGCGACGCAGCAATCGTCATATCCAATGCGACGTGCGCGATGTGCTCGGCGATGGCTGGGATCTGCTGATTGTCGCGCATCCGCCTTGCACGCGGCTTTGCAAGAGCGGGCTGCGCTGGCTTCACACCGCGCCGCCGGGGCGGACGCTGCCGGAGATGTGGGAGGATCTGGACCGGGCAGCGAGCCTGTTCTCGACGCTGTGGCAGGCGCCGGTGCCGTATGTGGCCATCGAAAACCCCATGATGCATAGGCATGCCCAGGTGCGGATTACCAATTATTGTCCGCCTGCGCAGGTGGCGCAGCCATGGTGGTTCGGTGATCCGGTGTTCAAAGGCATCGGGCTCTGGCTTCGGAAGTTGAGGCCTCTGCGCCCCACTCGGCAGTTACAGCCACCCGCCCGCGGCACTGACCAATGGAAGCGCTGGTCGCGCATCCACCGCATGCCGGGCAACCATAATCGGCAACGCGAGCGGTCTCGCTTCTTCCCCGGCATCGCGGCGGCCATGGCCGAGCAGTGGGGTGATCAGATCCTGTCAGCGCGGAGAAAGGGCGCATGATCCGCACCCTTTCCCGTGCCGAGCGCGATCATCTCGTGCGGATCCGTCGACAGCCTCAGGAAGCGGGGTGGCGCAATCCTCAGCTCAACCGGCTCCGCCGCGACGGCCTGGTCGACTGCACGCCCCTGACGCGCCCGTCCGGCGCCATCTCGAAATATCGCGAATGGTCGATCACCGACGCCGGCCGCGAAGCTTTGGAGAAGCTGCCATGAAGGCCTTCACCATCTGGCAGCCTTGGGCATCGCTCATCATCGCCGAGGCGAAGCCCTATGAGTTCCGGGGCTGGCGCGCGCCACGATCGTTGATCGGCCAGCGCATCGTCATCCACGCCGGCGCCAGGCGCATCGCCAAGATCGAAGTCGACGAGTTGCTGATGCCGCTCCTGATGCGCGATCGTTTTCCTGTCAGCGCTGCCGAAACCTGTCTGTTCCCGGATAAGGCGATCCCGGTCCTCTATGCCGCGCGCACCGGCCGGCTTCCGATCGCCGCCGGCATCGGCACTGCGATCGTCGGCGAGCCCCGCAACGGTCACGATATCGCCGCCGAATTCGGCGTGCCGCGCGCCAACGACAGCAGCCGCGACGAGCAGGCGAATTGGGGCTGGCCGATGCTCGAGGTTGAGGCATGGCCCGAACCTATCCCGATGAAGGGCGCGCAAGGCCTATGGAACTGTCCGACGCCGGAAAGGGCTTTTCTATGATCCTCGGCCTGTTCATCTGCACCGCCGCCGTCGCGATCGACGGCGACACCATCCGCTGTCACGAGCCGATCGGCCGTGTCCGCCTCGCCGCGATCGACGCACCCGAAATGCCCGGCCACTGCCGGCGTGGACGAAACTGCGCGCCCGGCGATCCCGTCATCGCCCGCGACGTCCTGACCTATCTGCTCGGCCAGCTCGACGGAAAGACCGTCGAATGCGAACAGGTCGACGCGGATCCGCGCCGCAAGGGTTTTCAGGACACCGATCGCTGGGGCCGCCCCGTCGCCCGCTGCATCGTCGACGGCAAGGATCTGTCCGACACGCTGCTCGGCTTCGGCCTGGTGAGGCCCTGGCCATGATCATCGTCAGCGTTCAACTCCTCTCCGCCCGCGACGGCAGCACGCAGGAACTTGCCCGCGCCTACATCTCCAACGAGGGCGGCGATGCCACTCTAGGCGACTATGGCGTCGAGATCCTGCGCGGCCGATCGAGCGAGGATTTTGCCCGCCGCACCGTCCTGAAACGCGGCAAAGTGCTACGCCATCCACGACAGCGGGAGCATGTCTGGAACCTCGTCGCCAAGGCGCTCAGCGGCTTAGGCTATGGGATAGGGCGCAAGTGATGGCCAAGCCCCCGGCGATAGACTTTGAGTTCTTTTCGCCGGCCAGCCTCCGCACGCTCGACCATGCCGAACAGGTCCGTGCCGTCCGCCGCGAGGTCGATCGCCGCCGCCGCGCCAACGCCGCCAGGATCGAGAAGGGCGATCTCCGCACCGATCACGCCGCGACCGACGAGGCGCGCTGGGACGAGATCCTCGCCGACATGACCGAGGGGCAGGGCGGCATCCGGCCGGCCCGCCGCTACCAGTTCACCTGGGCCGACAAGCTCAACGCCCTGCGCGGCGAGATCATGCGCCGCCGCCGCAGCTTCCCCAAGCTGCTCGAGCAGGGCCGGATCAACGCGGCCGACGCCGATGAGGGGATTGCCATGATGGAATGCGCCCACCGCTGGTACTGGGTCGAGGGGATGGCCTTCGGTGCCGAGTTCATCGACCCCGGCGACGCCGCCGCGACGATGAACCGCCTCCGCGAGGAGGAAGCCCGCCGCCACGCCTGGGAACACAGCGCCGGCGTCGACGTGCCCGAGCTTCTAGCCGTCATGGTCGACGGGGTGCCCGTCGCTCACCTCGCGCCGGGGCCCTTCACCGCCCAGTTCGACCGCGATCCCGCCGATCGCGGCCGCTGGCTGCCGAGCAACGTCCTCAACGCCGCCGGCGATCCGATGTTCGGCCATGATCGCCGCATCGTGCCGATGATCGAGGCGATGGAACCCGAGCAGCGCGCCCGCACCATCCTGGCGATCGCCGCCGCCTTCAACCGCCAGTGGCACGAGCGGACGCACCCGATCGAGATCGACGACGAAGCACAGCAGGAGGCAGCATGACCGAAGGTGAAGCCCTGTATCAGATCTATAAGCCGCCGCTGCGCATCAAGATCGCCCGCATGTTCGGCTTCCGGCCGGCGCGATATCCCTTTGATGACGCGTTCGACTTCGAAGGGAAGGATGCGATCTACATCCTGATGGATGTTCGTTTTTCCTTCGCTGATCGGATCCGGGTGCTTGTTTCGGGCAAGGTGTCGGTCGCGAGCATCACCCGCACGTCGTTCATCGTCGGCGAGACGCAGACCCGCTCCAACTGCACCATCCCGCTGTGGCCCGAGCGATGAGCGACCCGATCCAAGCCCGATACAGGGCCGGCATGAACGCCGTCGCTGAGATGCTGGATCAGCAGTTCAACGGCACGACGCGGCCCAAGAAGATCGCGTTCGTGCTGCTCATTAGCGAGTTCGGCGCGATCGAGGACGGCAGGGTCAACTACATCTCCAATGCGGACCGCGCCGACACGATCACGATGATGAAAGAATGGATCGCCCGCGCAGAGGGGCGCTACAGCGAGAAAGGCGGCAAGGCATGAGCATGAAGCTCGCATTGGCGGACATCCCCGCCGCTGACAAACAGCCTTGGGTGGTTGCGTTCGGCGACGATCCGCACAGCTGGAATGTCGACGAAGGCGAGGGCTCCGGATTGCCCGGAGAAGCCGTGTTGAGACATGCGCTACAGACCTTCTGCGACTGCTGGAGCGATTTCGATGCCGAGACGGCCGCCCGGATCTTCAACCTTCCGATCGGCCTTATCCAGACGATCGAGCCGCTCCGCTTTTTCGGGAGCACGTCCGAGCATGTTACCATCGACGATCTCGGTTCGTTGATCCAGGCATTGTCCGCCACGCGCACCGAGTGGGGCACCATCACCGTCGCCGACGTTGCCCGCCTGATCAATCAGCCTGTGGCGCGAGTGATCGAGGCAGTTGGTCTCCATAGCTGGATGTTTCTCGTCGGCGCCCACGATCGGCCGGATCGGCTTCTCATCGAGCACGAGGGCGAATGATGAGCGCGGCCGATAAGCGCGCCATCGACGCCGCCGTCGCCAGCTTCGTCGAAACCTACCCCGGCGACGTGCCGATGGTCGATCTTCGCTGCTACGTCCGCGAAAAGACGGGGCTCGATATTTCAGGCCCGGTGCTGGCGCATCCGCTGAAACGCCTCGGCTATCGGCGCGATGGCGAACGGAAGATCGACACATGCCCGGGCAAGACGGTTTTCTACACGAGGCGGCCATGAGCGTCGGCCCCGATGTTCCTTCGTCGAGCGATCTGTACCTTCGCGCCCGCGCGACGGAGATGGTCGAGATCGAACAGATCGACCGCGAAGAGTTCGGACGCGCGCTCATTCTGCAGGGCTATTCCGCTATCCGGGCGGCGGAGATGGCGCGCGAGCTCCCCGACAATGACGGCGCGTTGCAGATGCTCGCGCGCCATCGTCGGACCGCGCTGCCGTCCGACGTGGTTCGCCTCGTCATCGCGGCCAGGATCTATCTGTTCGAGGATGAGAGCCAGGAGGCCCGCCGCGAGCTGGACCAGGCCAGCGGAGCCTTCGCATCCCGCGTGCCGTGGGACAATGATCCGACACAGGAAGCCGCAGCATGACCCGCCGCCCGCCCGACTGGCTCCTCGCCCCGACCTTCCGTCCCGTTACCATCGCGGAGATCCTCCGCCGTCTCGAAGCCCGGAGAGCCAAATCATGACGGTAGAAGCTTGGCGTGAGATCGATGCCGAAGCGCATAAGGATATGGTCTGGCTGCTGGTCGATTACAGCGATCGCGACGCGGCCGGTCATCCGTTGGCCGACGCGACATACGCGGCAACCATCGGCTTCTGGGACGAAAACGAGGAAGAATGGAAGTTCGCGGGCTGGTGCTGGTCGCATGATCATTTCACCGAAGGTCGCGGACGCGTCGTCGCTTACAAGCCGATTGGCTTCATGCTCGAGCACACAGGTGAGTGGCCGTTGCCCGAAGGAGGGAACCTCCCGGCGGATTGTGTCACGCCTGCACTGTCGGCTGACGGCTTGGGAACGCAAGCGTGATCCCCGCTCGTATCGAAGGATGCACGCGAACCTTGGGCGCTCCGGCGGATTGGACCCCTGAAACGAGCGGGCCTTGCCGAGGATTGCCGATCCGCGATGAGATGCACGGAAGCGTTCCCGTCATGGTGTCATGCTGGGAGCCGACGCCCGCAGAGATCGCGGCGATCGCCGCCGGCGGCAAAGTCATCCTTTGCATAGTCGGTGTCGGGCACCCGGTGGTCTCGCTTGCCGCCACAGTCGAACAGGCATAGCTTTCTCAACTGCGCCGGCAGAATGGCCGCGCGAAGGTCAAGGAACAGGACCATGGACAATCTTCTACATGACGGCATCTACGATCCGGCCCGCCGCGCCTGGTTCCGCGAGGCGGTCGAGCTGCTCGGCGGCGGCCGCGAAGCTGCCCGCCAGCTCGATATCACCGAAAGCTCGATACGCCGGCTTCTCTCCGACGGAGCCAACAGCCGCGGGATCCGCGACGGCATCGTCAGGGACACTCGCGAATTGCTCCGCCGCCGCGCCGCAGCCTGCCAGGAACAGGCCGACAAGCTGATCGGGGAGGGCTGACATGGCGATCAAGATCGAGCGCCTGGTCGAGAAGGGCGGGAACTATTACTGGCAGCCCAGCAAATCGCTCCGCGACATGGGGTGGCTCGCCGAGAAGCTGGGCCGCAGCCTCGCCGGCGCGATCGAGCGGGCGAACAAGCTCAACCAGGACGTCGAGATCTGGAAGAAGGGCGGGGCGCAGCCGGTCAATGTCGAGCGCAAGCCCGAACGTGCGACCATGGCCTATGCGATCCGCCGCTACCGCGCCGAGGATCTCGCCAGCAAGGCCAAGAGCACCCGCGCCACCTATGGCAGCTATCTCGGCATGATCGAGCAGTGGGCCGACGAGGGCCGCACCCCGATCCGCCTGATCGACCGGGGCCGCTGCGTCGTGCTCAAGGATGCGCTGCTCAAGCCTCCCGAGCTCGGCGCGTTCGAGGTCAACGGCAGGAAGCTCCGCGCCGCCGGCATCGACGACGATCGCACCGCGCTATGGCTGGCCCATCACGCCGGCGTCGACGCCGCGATCGCGCTGCTCACCGCGCCGCCGCTCGCCTGGGCGAAGGATGTGGCGCCGGAGATCCTCAAGAAAGCCGCGCTCGAGGCGCTTCATGGCGAGCGGATCTACCGCGTTCGCGTCCTCGCCGGGCGCGAGGCGCGGCCCAAGCTCCACCGCGCCAACGGCCTGCTCTCGGTGCTCAAGTCGCTCATGACATTCGCGAAGGACAAGGACATGATCGACGCCAACCCGATGGCCGAGGTGACGATCCCCGAGGCGCCGCCCCGCCAGCAGACCATCCCCGCGATCGCGCGCGAGGCGATCGGCGCGATCGCGGCCGAGAAGGGCTGGCACGGCATCAAGCTCGCCATCGACCTCGGCTTCGGCATCATGCAGCGCGAGGGCGATCTGCTCCGCCTGACGACCAAGGCCTACCGACAGCTCGAGGAGCACGAGATCCCGGCCGAGGCGCGCGCCAACCTGATGGCGGCCGACGGCACCGTCATGGGCATCGACATCCTGCAGAAGAAGACGAAGAAGTGGATCGCGGTCCCCGTCGTCGGCGAGCTGCGCACCGACATTGAGGCGGCGATCGCCGCCGCCCGTGCCGCCCAGGTCGCGACGCTCCACCCGCCGATCCTGCGCGACGAAGAGACCGGCGAGGCATGGCCGCAATGGAAGCTGCAGCGCCGCTTCCGCGCATGCGTCGCCGCCGCCAGCGAACGCGCGGCCGAAGCCGGCGACATCGAGCTCGCCAACGCGCTCGCCGATATCGTCTTCCAGGATCTCCGCCGCACCGGCATGGTCCACCTGTTCGAGCTCGGCGTCCCCGATCACTTCATCGCCGCAATGAGCGGCCACACCATCGAGCGCACGAAAAAGATCCTCGAGGTCTACGGCCCCCGCAACACCCGCATGGCCGTCAGCGGCGTCGCCATGGCCGTCAGCCAACTCAAGGTCCGCGCCAAGGCCCAGGCGAAGCGCGACGGCGAACAGGAGCAGCAGGCGTGACCGATTACAAGGTGCTCGGCGACCTGATCGAGCGTATCAAAGCTGCGGCCAGCCCCGATCCGGCGCTCGATGCTGATATCGCGGAGGCGTTGGAGCTGAGGCCATTACCACGGCACGACCGGTTCTATCGGTCTGCGCGGGGAGAGGATCTTTATCTCACCAAATGGTTGCTGCCCGGCGGGCGGGCCGTGGATACCTTCGCGGGTGAATTCCCGGAATTCACCGGGTCGCTGGACATCGCCATGAGCCTCGTTCCGAAGGGTTGGTCCTACAGCCTGGGATCCATGATGGGCCTTCCCCTCGCGGAACGCTGGCGCTGTCATCTTCGCGATCACAATGATCCGAACGACAGCACCCGCCGCTGGCTCGATGTCGATGCCGCAATGCCTGCCACATCGACGACTGCGGCGTGTTTGAAAATCCGCTACCAAGATTTGCTGCAAGCGGCCATCGCGGTTAGCAGGCGGCAGCCCGCGAAGGGATGACGCCGCTGCCCGTTCTCGATTTGTCGCCGATGATCGAGCAGATCCAGCACGCCCGCGAATCGGTCGGCCGGCTGACCATGTTGGAATTCCAACATGGAAATGTTGGAAACGACCGGTTTTCGGCCGCGCAAGCAGAGCAAAAAATCGCTGCAAACCCCTTGACCAATAAGGCTTAGCGGCCTAGTTCGCCCGCCTGCCATTGATGCCCCGTCGTCTAAAGGTAAGACTACGGACTCTGACTCCGTTAATTGAGGTTCGAATCCTCACGGGGCATCCAATTTTTCCCGATCCGGCCAACCGAGCGCCGCCGGCGCGATGCCCGGAACCGGCGCTCCGCCAGCGAAAACATTCCGGCTCAGAACCTTTTTGCCGCGACCGCGTTCTCCCTTCATCGGCACATGCCGCACTGAAGGAAGAGGATCGCCATCATGAACATGCGTCGGGCAACCATCCTGGCCTGCTCCGTCCCCCTGCTGCTGGTGTCGGCCTGCCAGACGAGCGACCCCACCGCCCGCGGCGCCGCACGTGGCGCGGCGATCGGTGCCGCGGGCGGCGCGGCCGTCGGGGCGCTGGCCAACGGCGTCGGCGTGGGAGAGGGTGCCGCCATCGGCGCGGCGGCGGGCGCGGTGATCGGCGCCGCCACCGCGGACGGACGCCGCTATTACCGCGATCGGCGCGGCTGCTATTACAAGGACGGCAACCGCCGGCGCTATGTCGATCGGGACCGTTGCTAGACGACGGCGCCGCCGGGAGGCCCCCGCGCCATCGGTACGACCGTGTTTACCGGCCGCCCGTCGCAGCTTTGGGGCGGGGCCCTTGCGCCCCGCCCGCAGAGGCATAGGGTGAGGACGGAGAGGGTGCCCTGAAACAACAAGGGGGCTACCCATGCAAGACCGTCGCCAGTTCCGCCAGACCGGACGGCTCATCGCCAGGAACCACTGCTTCGCGCTGAGATGCGAGGACGGCGGGGAATATCGCCTGGAAATGGATCCCGTCCCGCAACATCTGCTCGGACAGCAGGTCCGCATCGAGGGACGCATCTACGGCTCGTCGCTGATCGCGGTGGAAGGGATCGGCCCGGCCTGACGCCGATGTCCACAGTTTTTTCGTCGACCCCTGCTGACATAGGTCGCGTGCGCCGATAATCTGCGCGTTCGATGTGGCAGCTTTATCAATTTCCGCTCTGTCCTTTCTCCCGCAAGGTTCGCCTCCAGATGGAGGAGAAGGGCATCGCCTATGACCTCGTGCGCGAGTCGCCCTGGTTGCGCCGGGACGAGTTCCTCGACCTCAATCCGGTGGGGCAGACCCCGGTCCTGGTCGATCCGGGAAGCGGCACCACGCTGATCCACAGCTGCGCGATCTCCGAATATATCGAGGAGACGGTCGAGCCGGTGCCGATGCTGCCCGGCAGCGCCGCCGCGCGTGGCGAGATCCGCCGGCTGGTCGCCTATTTCGACGAGAAATTCTACGCCGACGTGGTCGGCCCGCTGCTCTACGAGCGTGCGCTCAAGCGGATCGTCCACCGCGCACCGCCCGACGCCGGGGTGCTGCGGCAGGCGATGAAGGCGGTCAACGACCATCTCGACTATGTCGACTATCTGGTCGGCAGCCGGCGCTGGATCGGCGGCCAGCTCATCAGCCTCGCGGACCTCGCCTGCGCGGCGCATCTTTCGGTCGCCGACTATCTCGGCGGCATCGACTGGCGCGGCCATGAGGAGACCAAGCAATGGTATTCGGGCATGAAGTCGCGCCGCTCGCTGCGCGTGATCCTGGCTGAGCGCATGGAGCTGGTGAGCCCGCCCGAACATTATGAGAAGCCCGACTTCTGAGGTTCATCGAGCGAGGTCATCGCGGCGAAGGCCGGGATCTCATTATCGTCCAGTGAGGAACGACGGGAGATTCCAGCTTTCGCTGGAAGGCCGGTTAATCGTTCGACGGCTCGTCAACGGCGACGCGCGGCCTCAGCGATCGCGCGATCATGTTTCGCAGGTCATCGATGTTCGTAGCCGACATGGGCGCGGGGTACGACGCTCAGCCGCGACATCAGGATCGCGGCGCGTTTCGCCTGGAGCGGGATCGAGGCGAGGTCGACGGCTTCGCCCGGCGCATGGTCTCCGGTCGAATAAGGGCCCATGCCCGCGAAGCTGTCGACGTCCTTCGCAACGAAGCTGACGTCGCCCGCGCCGCGCTTGAGCGGGTCGAGCGGCGGCATCTCGGGCAGGCCCATGTCGCGGTTGACGCCGTTGAGCCGGTCGAGGATCGCCTGGTTGCCCGGCGTCGGCGCCATCGCCGGATAGCCGCCCTCGTCGAAGCCGATCGTCGCGCCGGTGCCCGGGAGGTGCGCGGCGACGATCGCCCGCATCTTGGCGCGGACGCGCTCGGTCTGCTCGTCGGACAGGGTGCGCAGGTCGCCGCGCGCCTCGGCGACGGGCGCGATGATGTTGGTCTTGCCGGTCGCGGTCGCGCGGATGCCGTCGGCGTCGGTCGACTGGGTCGCGCCGCCAGCGATCAGCCCGACATTATAGGTCAGGTTGGGCTCGGGCAGGTCCTGGCGGAAGCGGTCGATGATCCGCGCCAGCTCATAGACCGCGCCATAGCCGGCCTTTTCGCTGAAGATGCCGCTCGAATGGCCGGTATTGCCGGTCGCCTTCACCACCCAGCTCGACGAGGAGCGCCGCGCGATCGACCCCATGTCGCGGCCGCCGTCGCGGACCAGGCCCTCGAAGTCGAGCGCGACGTCGGCACGCCTGCCCGCCGCGATCAGGTCGGCCCGGGCGATGTCGATAGGTTCGCCGGCATCCTCCTCGTCGCCGGTCAGCACGATCTCGATATCGGCCGCCTCGAGCGTGCCCGCCGCCTTCATCGCGCGCAGCGCCGCGATCATCACGACCATTCCGCCCTTGTCGTCGCCCGCGCCGGGGCCCTCGGCCCACTCCGTGCCCTGGGCGTCCCTGCCCTTGAGCGTCCAGCGCTGGAACGGGCTGTCGGGCTCGAACACGGTGTCGAGATGGCCGATCAGCAGCATGCGCTTGCCCCGGCCGTCGCCCTTGTGGGTGGCGACGATATGGCCGGCGCGCCCGGCGGCCTCCATCGGCACCCAATTCACGGCGAAGCCGAGCGGTTCGAGCTCGGCACGGACCATGCTGCCCACCCGGGTCACGCCGGCGATGTTGCGCGAACCCGAATTGACCTCGACCAGCGTCTTCAACAATTCGACGCTGCGCGCGCGTTCGGCGTCGACCGTGCGGATCATCTGCGTCTCGCGCCCGCTCAGCGCGGCGGGGGCGGGGGAGGCTGCTGATACAAATAGGACACAGGCCGCGAGATTCCGCCAGTTTCCGGTCTTCATGCACAGCTCCGCTTGTATTCCGGCCCAAGATGGATCATATGGCGGCCTGCGTCGATGCTGTTTTGCAGCATTTGGCCGAAGCAGCGTGATCTCCTGTCCATTCCAAGGGGCAGGCCGGCTCAGGCCCGCAAAGACGCAAAACCAAGCTGAGGCTTCCCAATTCACGCGGGTCGTCATGTGAACCCGCTGTCGCATGAACGTCCGTTCGCGCGCCCGCATCTCTGAAAGTGCATTTGTGACCAAATTTTCCGAACTCGGTCTTATCGAGCCCCTGCAGCGCGCGCTGGCCGCCAAGGGCTACGACATTCCCACACCCATCCAGTCGCAGGCGATCCCGCCACTGCTGGAAGGCCGCGACCTGTGCGGCATCGCGCAGACCGGCACCGGCAAGACCGCGGCCTTCGCGCTGCCGTCGATCCACCATCTCTCCGAGACCCTCAAGCATACGCCGCCCCAGGGCTGCCGCATGCTCGTCCTCGCGCCGACCCGCGAACTGGCCAGCCAGATCGCCGAGAGCTTCGTCCAGTACGGCAAGTTCCTGCGCCTGAGCGTCGCCACGGTGTTCGGCGGCGTGCCGATCAACAAGCAGATCCGCCAGCTGCAGCGCGGCGTCGACATTCTCGTCGCCACCCCGGGCCGCCTGCTCGACCTGATCGACCAGCGCGCGCTGAGCCTGAAGTTCGTCGAGATCTTCGTCCTCGACGAGGCCGACCAGATGCTCGACCTCGGCTTCATCCACGCGCTCAAGCGGATCGACCAGCTGCTGCCGAAGAAGCGCCAGTCGCTGTTCTTCTCGGCGACCATGCCCAAGGCGATCGCGGAGCTGGGCAACCGCTTCCTGACCGATCCGGTCCGGGTGTCGGTCGCGCCGCAGTCGACCACCGCCGAGCGCGTCGAGCAGTTCGCGACCTTCTGCAATCCGACCGAGAAGCAGGCGCTGCTGACGCTGCGTATCCGCTCGGAGCCGATCGATCGCGCGCTGGTCTTCTCGCGTACCAAGCATGGCGCCGACCGGATCGTGAAGAACCTGCGCGCCGCCGGCATCGAGTCCGAGGCGATCCACGGCAACAAGAGCCAACCGCAGCGTGAGCGCGCGCTGGGCCTGTTCCGCACCGGCGACGTCAAGATCCTCGTCGCAACCGACATCGCCGCGCGCGGCATCGACGTGGGCGGGGTGAGCCATGTGTTCAACTACGAACTGCCGAACGTCGCCGAGCAATATGTCCATCGCATCGGCCGCACCGCGCGCGCCGGCGCCGCAGGGGTCGCCATCGCCTTCGTGGCCGATGACGAGCGGCCCTATCTCAAGGCGATCGAGAAGCTGACCAAGATCCAGCTCGAGATCCAGCCGCTGCCCGAGAACTTCATCGCCGAAAAGGCCAAGCTGCCCAAGCCGGCGCCGAGCGCGCCGCAGCCGCAGGGCGACCGCAACCGTCGCCACGACGGCGGCGGCCGCAATGCCGAAGGCCAGCCCAAGCGCCGCTTCGCCCGTCCGAAGGGCGCCCCCGGCGCCCACAAGGGCGCGGTCAGGCGTTTCGGCGGTGGCGGCGGCCGCTAAAGCTCAAGCCCTCTCCACGTCATGCCGGCGAAGGCCGGCATCTCGGGCGTTGGGCTATCGCGCCTCTCCCGAGACCCCAGCCTTCGCTGGGGTGACGGTCAAGGGACGATGTCGTGAAACCCTTCTCGTGTAGCCCACGAGGAGGGTTTTTCACCTCGCCAGCGTCTCCCGCATCCGCGCCAGCCGCGCGATCGCCTCGTCGAGCACCGCGTCCTCCTTGCAGTAGCAAAGGCGCAGGATGTTGGTGACCGGCGCTTCCTCGAAGAAGGCCGAGACCGGGACCGTCACGACCCCACCCTCCATCGCCAGCCGATCGGCGCAGGTCACATCGTCGAGGGCGATGCCCGAGGCGGCGAGATCGACCGAGACGAACCAGGTCGCCTGGCTCGGCAACACGACATAGCCGGCGTCCTCCAGCCCCGCGATCAGCCGGTCGCGCGACCGGGCGAAGCCGGCGCGCATCTCCTCGAACCAGGCCCGGGGCTTGCCGAGCCCCTGTGCCGCCGCCCATTGCAGGTTGGGCGGGGTCGTGAAGGTCAGGAACTGGTGCGCCTTCGCAACCTGCCCGGCGAGTGCCTCGCCCGCCACCATCCAGCCGACCTTCCACCCGGTCAGCGCGAAGATCTTGCCCGCCGATCCGATCTTGACGGTGCGGTCGCGCATGCCGGGCAGGGCGATCAGCGGGACATGGTCGCCGTCGAAGACGACATGCTCCCACACCTCGTCGCACAGCGCGACGATGTCGTGGCGGATGCAGCGATCGGCGATCATCTCCAGCGTGGCGCGATCGTACATCCGGCCGGTCGGATTGGCGGGGTTGTTGAAGACGATCAGCTTCGTCTTCCCGGTGATCGCGGCATCGAGCGCGGCCGGGTCGAGCGTCCATTCGGGCGGTTGCAGGCTGACCAGCCTCGCCACCGCGCCCGCGCGGCGGACCATCGGCAGATAAGCGTCGTAGAGCGGCTGGATCAGCACCACCTCGTCGCCCGGCGATACGAGGCTGAGGATCGCCCCGGCGATCGCCTCGGTCGCCCCCGAGGTGACGACCACCTCCTTCCGCCAGTCGAGCGACAGGCCGTGATGCTCGCCATAATGCGCGGCGATCGCCTGGCGCAGCTCGGGGATGCCGAGCATCGGCGGATATTGGTTCGACCGTTCGATCAGCGCGTCGGCGGCGGCGCGGCGAATATCCTCGGGGCCGGGCGCGTCGGGGAAGCCCTGGCCCAGATTGATCGCCCCGGTGTCGCGGGCGATCGCCGACATCTTCTCGAAGATGGTGGTGGGCAGGGCGGCGTAGACGGGATTGAGGGTCATCCGTCAGCGGATAAAGGGCGTCGGGGCCACGTACAAGCCGATGTCGATCGCCCGGCCGGCGCAACCGCCGTCAGACCGGGCGGTTTATCCCGCCGCCGTCGAGCACCTCGCGCACCTTCGTGCCGAGCTGGGTCAGGCTGAACGGCTTGGCGAGGAAGGCGACGCCGGCATCGAGCATGCCGTTATGGATGACGGCGTTGCGGGTATAGCCGGTGGTGAACAGGATCGGCAGGCCGGGGCGCAGCTCCACCGCCGCGTCGGCGAGCTGTCGACCGTTCATCTCGGGCATGACGATGTCGGTGAACAACATGCTGATCGTCGGCTGGGTGGTGAGCGCCTTGAGCGCTTCGGCCGCGTCGGCCGCGGAAATCACGACATAGCCCAGGTCGCGCAACGCATCGACCGAGAAGTGGCGGACCCGCTGCTCGTCCTCGACCACGAGGATCGTCTCGCCCGCCAGGGCACGGGGAATCTCGGTCTCGAGGATTCCCTGCCGGCTGTGCGGATCGATCGCCAGGCCGTGGCTGCGCGGCAGGTAGAGCTTCACCGTCGTACCCTGGCCGGGTTCCGAATAGATGGCGACGTGGCCGCCGGTCTGCTTGACGAAGCCGAACAGCTGGCTGAGGCCGAGCCCGGTGCCCTTTCCGACCGGCTTCGTGGTGAAGAAGGGATCGAAGGCCTTGGCGACGATCTCCGGCGTCATGCCGCTGCCGGTATCGGTGATGCTGATCATCACATATTGGCCGGGAACGACCTCGGGCCGGGTCTTGGCATATTCGTCGTCGAGATAGGCGTTGGAGGTCTCGATCGTCAGGCGGCCGCCATTGGGCATGGCGTCGCGCGCATTGACCGCCAGGTTGACGACCGCGTTCTCCAGCTGACCCGGATCGACGAAGCTGCGCCACAGGCCGCCCGCCAGCACGGTCTCGATCCGATAGGGTTCGCCGAGCGTCCGCTGGAGCAATTCGGACATGCCCGAGACGAGCTTGTTGATGTCGAGCGTGATCGGGGCCAGCGGCTGCTGGCGCGAGAAGGCGAGCAGACGGGAGGTGAGCGCGGCGGCGCGCTCCGCGCCCTCGAAGGCGTTGTCGATATTGCGCGCCAGCCGCTCGGGATCGCCGGTCAGCCGGCGGCGGGCGAGATCGAGGCTGCCGATGACGATCGCCAGCATATTGTTGAAATCATGGGCGATTCCACCCGTCAGCTGGCCGATCGACTCCATCTTCTGGAGATGGAGGATCTTCTCTTCCATTTGCGCGCGCAGCACCAGCTGCTCGCGCAGCGCCTGCTCGGCGGCGATCGCCTCGTCGCGCGCGGCGGTGATCTCGCGCTCGCGTCTACCGCTGTCGCGTATGACGAGGGCGGCGATGATCAGGACGAGCAGCACGGTCGCGACGAGGACGAGGCCAAGACCGAGGACGATTCGATCGGTCGTCTTGCGCCGCTCGTTCAGCAACCGCTCCTCTTCGGCGATCATGCGGCGCACGACGGTCAGCGCCGCGTTCATCCGCCGGGTACCTTCGCCTTCGTCGATCCGGACGATCTCCTCGCTGCGGTGGCCGGCCCGGACGGCCGCCACGCCGCGCCGCGCGAAATCGACCTTCGCGGCGATCCGGCGGCGGAGCGGCTCCATCTGGTTCAACTGGGTCGGATTGTCCCGCACTTCATATTGCAGCCGAGCCAGTGCCGGCCCCATCGCATCGACCTGCCGCGTG
Source organism: Sphingomonas sp. Root720 (assembly GCF_001428605.1). Lineage (GTDB taxonomy): Bacteria > Pseudomonadota > Alphaproteobacteria > Sphingomonadales > Sphingomonadaceae > Rhizorhabdus. Next base: position 924,174 of record NZ_LMID01000001.1, on the reverse strand, counting down.
AAGCTCGCGCGGATGCCCGGGTTGCCGGACAGGATATAGCCGCGATGATCGGATTCGATGGCGCGGACATGATCGGTCAGCTCGGTCAGCATCACCTGGACACGCAGCGAATGCTCGGCCCAGTCGCCCGCCCGGCTCTGCGCGCGCGTCAGGAACAGAGCGGTGATCGCCGCCAGGATGGCGACGAACAGGCCGGCGAGGGCCAGATAGGGAGGACGACGCCCAGCGAGCATTCGGCCTGTCTTACGGCGTGCACCGGCGCCCGCAAGCGGAAATGCCGCGACGGGCGGACGGCATAGCCTATTTCCCCGATGTCATTGCGCGTCGGCGACGATCCGGGCCCATCCGGCCTCGTCGATCACCTCGATACCCAGGTCGGCCGCCTTCTTGAGCTTCGATCCGGCACCGGGCCCGGCGACGACGAGATCGGTCCTGGCCGAGACCGACCCGGCGACCTTGGCGCCCAGCGCCTCGGCCTGCGCCTTGGCCTCGTCGCGCGACATGGTCTCCAGCGTGCCGGTGAACACCACGGTCTTGCCGCTGACCGCCGAGGCGCGCGTCTCGTGGACCACGTCGGCGGGCGTCACCTGGTCGAGCAGGTCGGCGACCGCTTCCTGGTTGTGCGGCTCCATGAAGAAGTCGATCAGCGCGAAGGCGACCTCCGGCCCGACGCCGGGGGTTTCGACGATCGCCGCCAGTTCCTTGGCGATGCGGGCGGCGAATTTCTCGTCGGTCTCGCCCACGGCCTGGACGGCCGCCTCGCGGGCGGCGATGGCGCGGTCGATCATCGCCCTGAGATTGTCCCAGCTCCGATAGCGCCGGGCGAGGTCGCGCGCCGTCACTTCGCCGACATGCCGGATGCCGAGCGCGAACAGCAGGCGATCGAGCGGCGGGGTCCGCTTGGCGTCGATCGCGGCGATCAGGTTGCTGGCCGAGGTCTCCGCCCAGCGTTCGCGCGCGAGCAGCGTTTCCCTGGTCAGCTTGAAGATGTCGGCCGGGGACTTGACCAGCGCGTCGCGGAAGAAGCTCTCGATATGGGTCAGGCCGAGGCCCTCGATGTCGAGCGCGTGGCGCGACACGAAATGCCGCAGCCGCTCGACCCGCTGGGCCGGACAGATCAGGCCGCCGGTGCAGCGATAGTCGACTTCGCCGGGCTCGCGCTCCGCCGCCGAGCCGCATTCGGGGCAGACCTCGGGGAACGGCCAGCTGCTGCGCGCATCGTCGCGCGAGAGGTTTTCGACGATCTGCGGGATCACGTCGCCGGCGCGCTGCACCACCACGCGGTCGCCCGGCCACACGCCCAGCCGGCCGATCTCGTCGGCGTTGTGGAGCGTGGCGTTGGTGACGACGACGCCGCCGACCGTCACCGGCTCGAGCCGCGCGACCGGCGTCAGCTTGCCGGTGCGGCCGACCTGGATGTCGATCTCCCGCAGCAGGGTCTGCGCCTTCTCCGCCGGGAATTTGTGCGCGATCGCCCAGCGCGGCGCGCGCGCGACGAAGCCGAGCCGCTTCTGCCAGTCGAGCCGGTCGACCTTGTAGACGACGCCGTCGATGTCGAAGGGCAGGTCGGCGCGCCGCGCCTCGATCCCGCGATAATGCGACAGTGCCTGCGTCTCGCCGTCGACCCTGACGAGATCGTCGGACACCGGCAGGCCCCAGGCGGCGATCGCGTCCATCACGCCCTTCTGGGTATCGGCGGGCAGTTCCGACGCCTCGCCCCAGCCATGCGCGAGGAAGCGGAGCGGGCGCGACGCCGTGACCGCCGGGTCCTTCTGGCGCAGCGAGCCGGCGGCGGCGTTGCGCGGATTGGCGAACTGGCGCGCCTTGGCCGGATCCTCCGCCTCCGCGAGCAGCCGCGCGTTGAGCGCCGCGAAATCCTCCTTGGCCATGTAGACCTCGCCGCGCACCTCGAACACCGCGGGCGGGGCGGACAGCAGGTCGGCGCTCTTCAGCCGCTCGGGGATGTCGTCGATCGTGCGGACATTGGCGGTGACGTCCTCGCCGATCGCGCCGTCGCCGCGCGTCGCGGCCAGCACCAGCACGCCCTTCTCGTAGCGCAGCGAGCAGGACAGGCCGTCGATCTTGGGCTCGGCGGTCAGCGCGACGGGCGCGTCGGCGCCGAGGCTGAGATAGCGGCGCACCCGGCCGACGAAATCGACCACGTCCTCGTCGGCGAAGGCGTTGTCGAGGCTGAGCATCGGCTGCGCATGCGCCACCTTCGCGAGATGCCCGGACGGGGCCGCCCCGACCAGCCTCGACGGCGAATCGGCGCGGACGAGGTTGGGGAATTCGGCCTCCAGCGCGGCATTCTCGCGGATCAGCGCGTCATAAGCGGCGTCGCTGATCTCGGGCGCGTCGTCGCCGTGATAGAGGCTGTTGTGCCGGGCGATTTCGGCGGCGAGGAAGGCGAGCCGCTCGGCGGCCTGGGATTCGGTCGTCATGCCGCTCTTTTAGGCGGGAGCTTTGCCGATCGCCACGGTGTCTTGCGGGTGGGCGGACGGCGTCCCGGCCCGGCGCGACGCGCGTCGGATCGTTGCGATCGCGGTGCTCGATCCGGTAGCGATATTCTCCACGCCGGTCGTCCTCACGCGGCTTCGAGCAGGCGCATCGCCTGGGCGCGCGCCTCGGCGGTGATCTCGGCGCCCGACAGCATGCGGGCGATCTCCTCCTGCCGCTCGCCGGCGTCGAGCGGGCGCACGCCGGTGCGGGTGACGAGACCGTCATGGCTCTTGGCGATCAGCCAGTGGCTGGCGCCGCGCGCGGCGACCTGCGGGCTGTGGGTGACGACGAGGAGCTGGGCGCCGGTCGCCAGCCGCTTGAGCCGCTCGCCGATCGCGCTGGCGACCGCGCCGCCGACGCCACGGTCGATCTCGTCGAAGATCATCGTCGTCGCCGAGCCCTGCTCGGCCAGCGCGACCTTGAGCGCGAGGATGAAGCGCGACAGCTCGCCGCCGCTCGCGATCTTCATCAGCGGTGCGAAGGGGGCGCCGGGATTGGTGGCGATCTCGAACTCGACCCGGTCGCGGCCCGATGGCGACCAGCCGCTTTCGGGCAGGGTCTCGACCACGGTGCGGAAGCGGGCGGCATCGAGCTTGAGCGGCGCCAGTTCGGTCGCGACCGCCGCGTCGAGCCGCCCGGCGGCCTCGCGGCGTGCCTCGCCGAGCTTCCCGGCGAGCGCGAGATAGGCGTCGCGCGCGTCGCGGGCCGCGGCCTCCAGCTTCGCCAGCCCGGCGTCGCCCGCCTCGATCCGGTCGAGCCGCGCGGCGAGTTCGTCGCGAAGCTCCGCCAACCCTTCGGGATCGACCCGGTGCTTGCGGGCGAGCGCGCGCAGCTCGAACAGCCGGGTCTCGACCATGTCGAGCCGGGCGGGATCGAAGCGCATCGCCTCGGCCGCCGCGGCAAGCTTGTCCTCGGCCTCGCTCGCCTCGATCACCGCGCGGTCGAGCGCGGCGAGCGCCTCGGCCAGCAGCGGATGCTCGGGAGCGATCCGGTCGAGCCGGCGCGCGGCCTGGCGCAGCGCGGCGAGCCCGCCATCGGACCCGTCGAGATGACTGCCGACCGCGCCGAGATCGTCGGCCAGCCTGGCGCCCTTCTGCATGTCGGCGCGTTCGGCGGCGAGGATGGCGTCCTCGCCCGGCTCGGGCGCGAAGCGGTTGAGCTCCTCGACCGCATGGTCGAGCCATTCGCGGTCGCGCGCGGCATTCTCGATGTCGGTGCGGGCGGCCTCCAGCCTGTCCGCCGCCGCCCGCCAGGCGCCGTGCGCGGCGGCGACCCCGGCGACGTCGAGCCGCCCGAAGGCATCGAGCAGCGCGCGATGGCCGCGCGGATTGATCAGTCCGCGATCGTCATGCTGGCCGTGGATCTCGACCAGCATGCCGCCCAGTTCGCGCAGCGTGGCGGCGGAAGCGGGCTGATCGTTGACGAAGGCGCGGCTGCCGCCGTCGGCCTTGACCAGCCGGCGGATCACCAGCGCCTCGCCCGGTTCGGCGTCGAAGCCGTTCTCGGCGAGGAGGGCGAAGGCGGGATGGTCGGCCGGCAGGTCGAAGCCCGCCGACACCATCGCCTGGCTCGCGCCGGTGCGGACGAGGCCGCTGTCGGCGCGCATGCCGAGCGCGAGGCCGAGCGAATCGAGCAGGATCGACTTGCCCGCGCCGGTCTCGCCGGTCAGCGTGCCCAGGCCGGGCCCGAATTCGAGATCGAGCGCCTCGATCAGCACGACATCCCGGATCGCCAGCGTGGTGAGCATGGGACATCTGTAGAACAGTGGGCCGGGCGACGCCAAGGGGCTCGGTGCTTTCCTTTTTCCGGCGGCCGGTCGATAGAGGGGCGGTCTGGGGCGGCGGAGGCGGCGATGAAGCGGATATTGGTGCTGGTCGGCGCGCTTCTGCTGTGCGCCGGCATCGTCATGGCCACCCGGTACAGCAAGCAGCCGGCCGGGTCGGCGACCGTCAACATGATGGAGGCACCGGCCACCGCCGCGACGCCGTTGCCGCGCCAGCCGACCCGCTTCGGCATCAACCTGTCGACCCCGGCCTATTGGAGCGACGAGCGCGCCTTCATGAACCTCGCGGCGGGCGGATCGTGGCGCTCGATCCGGGGCGGCTGGCACGAGATGGACCCGCAGCGTATCGACCGCAACGGGACGATAACCTCGCTCCAGCCGGGCGAGCAGGCCGCGCTGTCGCTGACCCGCCCCCCGCGCAGCCGCGCCGCCGACCTGGCGATACGCTGCCGCTTCGACGGCACCGGCACGGTCAACGGGGTGGCGATGATCAGCCCGAAAGCCACCCCCGGACAGCTCGACTTCATCTGGCGCAGCGACATCAAGACGGTCCATTTCCGGATCGACGCGACCGATCCGGCCGATCCGATCCGCAACATCGACTGTCGCGAAGCCGATGCCGATCGCAAGGCGGTGTTCGATCCGGCCTTCGTCGACGGCCTGCGCGCCTATAAATCGGTGCGGTTCATGGACTGGATGCAGTCCAACGTGAACCAGGCGGGCGACTGGGAGCGGCGCACCCTGCCGACCGCGACGATCCAGGCGAACCCGCAGGGCGTGGCGGTGGAGCATATGGTGCTGCTCGCCAATCTCGCGAAGGTCGATCCCTGGTTCGTCATGCCGTGGCGCGCCGATGCCGCCTATCTCGAGAATTTCGCGCGCTATGTGCACGGCCATCTCGACCCGTCGCTGACCGCCTATGTCGAGATGGGGAACGAGATCTGGAACCTCGACTTCGCCGCCGCGCGCGACGCGCTGGCGGAGGGGCAGCGCGCCGGGCTCGGCACCAGGGACGAGGCGCGGATGCGCCGCTATGCCCAGCGCGCGACCGAGGCGTTCGTCGTCTGGGAGAAGGTCTACGCCAAGGACCGCCGCCGCCTCGTCCGGGTATTGTCGGGGCAGAATGCCTGGCCCGAGCTGATCCTCTACGCGCTCGACTACAAGGACACCGCGGCGCATGTCGATGCGCTGGCGAGTGCGCCCTATTTCGGCCAGACCCTTCTCGAGCCCGCGCCGGCGGACACCGCCGACCTCACCCCGCTCTTTCCCCGGCTCACCGGTTCGATCGACTCGACCTTCGGCGCCGCGCGCCGCTTCAAGCAGATCGCCGACGGCCGGGGCCTGCGCTTCGTCGGCTATGAAGGCGGGCAGCACGTCACCTATCGGGGCCCCGACAAGACGCTGATGGCCCGGCTCCAGCGCGATCCCCGCATGGGCGATTCCTTTCGCGCCTATCTCGACGCCTGGGACAAGGATTTCGGCGACCTTCTGCTGATCTACCATTCGACCAGCCCGATCGGCACCACCATGGATTTCGGCATCGCCGAATATAGCGGGCAACCGCTGGCGGAGACGCCGAAGCGCAAGGCGCTGCTCGACGCGATCGCGGCGACGAAGCGATAGGTGCATCAACAGCCAAAGGATTCGATCTTGTCGCAGATTTTCATCGAGCTCTACAGCTACCGGCCCGCCTGGATCGCCCTCCAGCCGGACGAGCGTGCGCGATTCAGCGACGGCGTCCAGGCGGCGCTCGTCGAGCTCACGTCCAACGGCGTGGAGGTGATCGGCTGGGGGTTCAACGACCTCGAGGCCGACCGGCGCGCGCCCTATGACTTCTTCTGCATCTACCGGGTGCCCAGCTTCGAATTCCAGCGGGCGTTCGACGACGCGGTCGCCGCATCGGGCTGGCATGATTTCTTCGAACAGCACTCCGTCAGCGGCGCGCTCGCCGCCCCGGCCGAGATCCTGGCCGCCAATGTGGCGTTGCGGCGGCCCGAGCCGCACGCCTGACCGCCGCGACGCACCGCGCGGCGCACGCCCTCAGCGTGTCGTCACCCTGCGCGCGAAGGCGGTGATGTCCGCCAGGACCGGCGCCTCGCCCCGAAAGGGCCTGGCGAGCGCAGTGACGATGCCCACATGGCCGAGGCCGCGATAGACCTTGAGTTCGGACGGCACGCCCGCCGCGCGCAGCGTGCGGTCCAGGTTGATCGAGTTTTTCGGCCAGACGGTGCCGTCCTCGTCGCCGTGGAGCAGCAGCACCGGCGGGGCCGAGGCGTCGGCATAGTGGATCGGCTGGGTCTCCACCGGCTTCGGCCAGGCGCCGAAGGCGTCGGTCACCACCGAGCCGTCGAACGGCAGGAAGTCGTAGGGGCCGGCCAGCCCAGCGAACCCCCTGATCGCGGCGCGGTCGGTGCCCAGGAATTGCGGGTCGAGCGCCAGCATCGCGGCATTGTAGGCGCCCGCCGAATGGCCGACCAGGACGATGCGGTCGGGATCGCCGCCATAGCGGGCGGCGTGCGCGCGGACCCAGCGGACGGCCGCCGCGCAATCCTGCACGAAGCCGGGGAAGCGTACCTCGGGCACCAGCCGGTAATCGGGGACGACCGTGATGAAGCCCGCCGCCGACAGCGCGCGCGCCGCGAAATGATAGCCCGCCCGGGTGCCATTGGCCCAGGAGCCGCCATAGATGAAGACGATCACGGGCAGGGGCCGCTTCTCCGCCGCGACGGGGGCATAGACGTCGAGCTGCCGGCGCGCGCCTTCGCCATAGGGGACGTCGCCCGCGACCAGGCGGCTCGCGCCGTCCTTCGGCATCACCGTGTCGAACGCGCGCAGCGGCGAGCAGGCGGCCGCCACCAGCGCCCCGGCCATCAGCACGGCAGCGGCGGCGATCGTCAGCTTTGTCATCATGTCTCCGTCATTATCGGCTATGGTGGATTACGTCAGCCGGTGGCGGCGGGTTGCATCGCACCGCGCTATCGGCCGCATTTCACGAAGGCAAGGAGAGACCACCATGATCGTGCGCAGCGCTTCGGCCCATTATTCGGGGCTCGGCAAGGACGGCAAGGGAAGCGTGTCGACCCAGTCGGGCGTGCTCGACGGCCAGCAATATGGTTTCAACACCCGGTTCGCGGACGGCAAGGGCACCAATCCCGAGGAGTTGATCGCGGCGGCGCATGCCTCGTGCTTCACCATGGCGCTCAGCTTCGCGCTTGCGAAGGCGGGCTTTGCCGAAGGCGAACTCGATACGACGGCGAAGATATCGCTCGAACAGGAAGGGGAGGGGTTCCGCGTGACGAAGTCGGCGCTGACCCTGACCGCCGCGGTGCCGGGCATCGACGAGGCGGCGTTCGGCCCCATCGCGGACGGCGCCAAGGCGAACTGCCCGATCTCGAAGCTGCTCAACGCCGAGGTCACGCTCGACTGGACATTAGGCTGACGGAAGCGGGGCTGGCCAAAAAGAAGGGGGCCCGAATTGGCCCCCTTCCCCCAGTCGGTCTTGCAACCTTGATCGATCAGCGCTGGCGATCGCGCTCGGCGGCGCCCTGGTCGGCCTGCTCGCCCTGATCGCGGCGCTGCGGCTGGCCCGGGCTCGGCTGCTGCCCGCCCTGCTGTTGCCCGCCCTGCTGGTTCTGCTGGCGGTCGACCGAGCCTTGACGCTGCTGGTCCTGCCGCTCGTTCGGATTCTGGTTCATTTCGGATGGGTTGGCGCGGTCGTTGCCGCCCTGGCGATTCTCGCCCATGGCATCTTCTCCTGCGAATATCCCTTGATTGGGACGATGGGAGAACGGCCGCCGGGACGGCATCGTTCCCGTCATTACGCCGCAAGCCTTTGAAAATACGATATTGTGATGACGAAACGAGGGGCAGTGCGCCAGCGGAGCCGCAGCCGATTGCATTCGCGTCGCCAGCGGAAGCTCTTTGCGCTTCCACCGAAAAGGATCAGGCACTAGGACGCGGGCGGTATTTCGAGAAAGGGTATCTATGCCGCAGCCGTTGAGGGTCGCGCTCGCAGGTCTTGGGACGGTCGGAGCCGGTGTCGTCAAGCTGATCGACGAGAACCGGGCGCTCATCGAACGCCGTGCCGGCCGCCCGATCGAGGTCGTCGCGGTCTCGGCGCGCGACCGGTCGCGCGATCGCGGCTTCGACCTGTCGCGCTTCGCCTGGGTCGACGACGCGACCACGCTCGCGGCCTCCGACGAGGTCGACGTGGTGGTCGAACTGGTCGGCGGGTCGGACGGCCCGGCGCTCACCCTGGCGCGCGACACGCTCGGCGCGGGCAAGCCCTTCGTCACCGCCAACAAGGCGATGATCGCGCATCACGGCCTCGAACTCGCCGAACTCGCCGAGCAGCGCGGCGTCGCGCTGAAATATGAGGCGGCGGTCGCGGGCGGCATCCCGGTCATCAAGGGGCTGCGCGAGGGCGCGGCCGCCAATGTGATCAGCCATGTCTTCGGCATCCTCAACGGCACCTGCAACTATATCCTCACCGAGATGGAGGAGAAGGGCAGCGGCTTCGACGAGGTGCTCGCCGAGGCGCAGCGGCTCGGCTATGCCGAGGCCGATCCGAGCTTCGACATCGACGGCGTCGACGCCGCGCACAAGCTGTCGATCCTCTCCAGCCTCGCCTTCGGCACCGTGGTGGATTTCGCCGCGATCGAGATCACCGGCATCCGCCACGTCATCGCCGCCGACATCGCCGAGGCGGCCGCACTGGGCTTCCGCGTCCGCCTGGTCGGCCATGGCGAGGAGAGCTCCAAGGGGCTGTTCCAGCGGGTGCATCCCTGCCTGGTGCCGCTCAGCCATCCGCTCGCCCATGTCTCGGGTTCGCTCAACGCGGTGGTGGCGCACGGCAATTTCGTCGGCCGGCTGTTCTTCCAGGGCCGCGGCGCCGGCGAAGGCCCGACCGCCTCGGCGGTCGTCGCCGACCTGATCGATATCGCGCGCGGCGAGACCGGGCCGGCCTTCGCCATGCCGGTGGCCGCGCTCGCCAAGCCCGCGACGGCGTCCGCCGGGGACCGCCGCGGCCGCGCCTATCTGCGCTTCACCGTCGCCGACCGGCCCGGCGTGCTGGCCGAGATCACCGCCGCGATGCGCGACGCGGGGGTCTCGATCGAGAGCCTGATCCAGCGCGGTGCCGCCGAGGACGGCAACGTCCTGATCGCGATGGTCACCCATGTCGGCCCCGAGCGCGCCGTCGCCGATGCGCTCGACCGTCTCGACGGGTCGCAGAGCCTCGCCGGAAGGCCCATGTTGATGCATATCCTCGACGAATAGAGGCCGCACTTCTCGACATTGTCACGCGGCTCGCTTAATCGCTTCGGCCGATCCCAAAAACACAAGAAAAGGCAGTCCCAGATGGTAAAGCCAAGCAAGGCGCTCGATCGGGTTCTCGTTCTGGAAATGGTCCGCGTCACCGAGGCCGCGGCGATCGCGGCGTCGAAGCTCGTCGGTCGCGGCGACGAGAAGGCCGCCGACCATGCCGCGGTCGAAGCGATGCGCGAAGCTTTCAACGGCCTGGACTTCGACGGTACCGTCGTGATCGGCGAGGGCGAGCGCGACGAGGCGCCGATGCTCTACATCGGCGAGAAGGTCGGCAGCGGCATCGGCACCGGCCCGAAGATCGACATCGCGCTCGATCCGCTCGAAGGCACCACCATCACCGCCAAGGCCGGCCCCAACGCGCTCGCGGTGCTGGCCATCGCCGAGGAAGGCGGCCTGCTCAACGCGCCCGATGTCTATATGGACAAGCTGGCGATCGGCCCGGGCTACGAAGCGGGCATCGTCGGCCTCGACCGCAGCCCCACCGAGAACGTCAAGGCGCTGGCCAAGGCCAAGGGCGTCGAGCCGAACGAGATCATCGCCTGCGTGCTCGACCGGCCCCGCCACGAGAAGCTGATCGCCGAGCTGCGCTCGCTCGGCTGCGGCATCATGCTGATCCCGGACGGCGACGTCGCCGGCGTGATCGCGGTGACCAACCCCGAAACGACGATCGACATCTACATGGGATCGGGCGGCGCGCCGGAGGGCGTGCTGGCGGCGGCGGCGCTCAAATGCGTCGGCGGCCAGTTCCAGGGCCGCCTGCTGTTCCGCAACGACGACGAGAAGGCCCGCGCCCGCAAGTGGGGCGTCACCGATCTCGACCGTATCTACCATCTCGACGACCTGGTGAAGGGCGACGCGATCTTCGCGGCGACCGGCGTCACCGACGGCTCGCTGCTCGAGGGCGTCAAGCGGCGCGCGGGCGGCTGCATGACGACCGAGAGCGTCGTGATGCGCGCCTCGAGCCGCACCGTCCGCTGGGTCAAGGGCGAGCACCACAAGAGCTGAGGGCCTCGGCCTGCCTGGCCCTCTCCCGCAGGCGGGAGAGGGCGTGAAAGGGAGAAGGCTTTGCAGGCCGGCTCCGCCGCCGCTACAGCCTGCCCATGCGCGCACCCGTCCTCAACGTCACCCGCTCGATCCTCGGCCAGCCCTGGCACTGGCGCGGGGGGACGGTCGACGGGATCGACGCGGGGTTCGAGCCCGACGACCTGATCACCCAGCTCCTGCTCGCGCGCGGATGCCCGCGCGACGCGGTCGAGCTGCACCGGTTGCCGACGATCCGCGGCTTCATGCCCGATCCCTCGATCTTCCGCGACATGGACGAGGCCGCCGCGCGCCTCGCCGACGCGATCCAGGATGGTGAGCCGGTCACCATCTTCGGCGACTATGACGTCGACGGCGCCACGTCGGCGGCGCTGCTGATCCGCCTGCTCCGCGACCTCGGGCTCGCGGCGGGGGCCTATATCCCCGACCGGTTGATGGAGGGCTATGGCCCGTCGGGCGAGGCGCTGCTCCGGATCGGCGAGAGCGGTACCCGGCTGATCGTCACCGTCGATTGCGGCGCGCAGGCGTTCGAGGCGCTGCAACTGGCGAGCGACGCCGGGATCGACGTGATCGTCGTCGACCACCATAAATGCGCCGCCGAGCTGCCGCGCGCCTTCGCGCTGGTCAATCCGAACCGGCTCGACGAGGACGAGGGCGCCGCGCACGGCCATCTCGCCGCGGTCGGGGTCGCCTTCCTGCTCGGCGCGGCGCTGCTGCGGGTGCTGCGCGCGCGCAACTATTTCGCGTCCCGGCCCGAGCCGAAGCTGATCGACCTGCTCGACATCGTTGCGCTCGGCACCGTCGCCGACGTCGCCTCGCTGCGCGGGCTCAACCGCGCCTTCGTCGCGCAGGGCGTCAAGGTGATGGCGGGCCGCCGCAACATCGGCCTCGCCGCGCTGATCGAGGCGTCGCGGCTCGAACGCGCGCCGACCTGCACCGATCTCGGCTTCGCGCTCGGCCCCCGCATCAACGCGGGCGGGCGGGTCGGCAAGTCCGACCTCGGCGTGCGCCTGCTCACCACCGAGGATCCCGAGGAGGCGCGCATCATCGCCGCCGAGCTCGACCGGTTGAACGAGGAACGCCGCGCGATCGAGAAGGGCGTGCAGGAGGAGGCCGAGGCGCTGTCCGCCACGCAGGGCAATCGCTCGGTCGCGATCGTCGCGGCGGGCGGATGGCATCCGGGCGTGATCGGCATCGTCGCCGGCCGGCTGAAGGAGAAGCTCGGCCGTCCGGTGATCGTCATCGCGCTCGACAAGGACGGCATCGGCAAGGGATCGGGCCGCTCGATCGGCGGGGTCGATCTCGGTGCGGCGATCCTGGCGGCCAAGGACATGGGCCTGCTCGTCGCCGGCGGCGGCCATGCGATGGCGGCGGGCGTCACCGTGGCGCCGGGCGGCATCGATGCGCTCGCCGACTTCCTCGAATCGCGGCTGGAGACCGACGTCGCCCGCGCCCGCGACGATCGGGCGTTGCTGCTCGACGCGGTGGTGGCGCCCGGCGGGGTCACGCCCTCGCTGGTCGAGGCGCTCGAGATGGGCGGCCCCTATGGCGCCGGCTGGCCGGCACCGCGCATCGCCGCCGGCGCCGTCCGCGTGATCAAGGCCGATGTCGTCGGGCAGGGGCATGTCCGCACCATCGTCTCTGGCCGCGACGGCCGCTCGATCAAGACGATCGCCTTCCGCGCCGCCGACAACGCGCTCGGCCAGGCCCTGCTGGGGGCCGGGCCGGACCGCACGCTGTGGATCGCCGGGCGCCCCAAGATCGACGACTGGGGCAGCCGCCCGGCCGCCGAACTCCATGTCGAGGACGCCGCCTGGGCCGATTGAGCGTCGTTCGGTGCAGAATATTCGTACAGGCGCCTTGACCATGCCCGGTAGCTGCCCTAATCGGCCCGCCACAGCGCTGCACGGCCCCATCGTCTAGCGGTCTAGGACGTCGCCCTTTCACGGCGAAAACACGGGTTCGAGTCCCGTTGGGGTCACCACTCTTTGTAGATCAAGGGTTTAGCGTGAAAGGTGGGGCCAGTCCGGTCCTTCTGTACCCCCGATTTCAGCCGTTTGTACCCCGGGGCCTTCGATGGACCCGATAGTCGTGCTCGCGTCGAGGCGGCTGGCGTCGTCAGCCGGGTGACGGCCGGGCGCCGTCCCAGCCGGTGACGAGCCGGAGCCTGCTCGCGAGTTCGGCAACCGCTTCGCGCACCGCTTGCGCGATCCGGCGGAGCGCCTCGGCCAGCGCCCGATCGAGGCGGGCTCCGGCCAGCGCCGCTTCGATCTTGTCGAGCAGGAAAGCTTCGCCACGGTGAAGTTCGCGCAACACCGCTTCCTCGCCATGGGAGATGGCCAGCTTCAGGTCGATGAACAGCCGGTGGGCCGAGCCGAGCAACGTACCCCCCGCATCGCCGTGCCAGCCGTGTTCGCGGATCAGCCGATCGAGGGCGCGCGCATGTTTGCCGCGCTCGATCGCCTGGTGCTCGCAATAGGCATATAGGCCGAACCCGTGCGCGCGCTCCCCGACATGAGTATATCCCGCGACGCTGTCCGCTATCGTTTCCGCTACGGACAATATGCAACGACGACTATCTTCCATGTCCCTTCCGATCTAAAATAAAAAACATGAGAATACCCGGAAAAAATATAAACATTCTCAATGAGATATCTTATATTTCTTCATAATATGCCGATGTATCCCCACGTAAATTAAGTAAAATCACAATAGAGATTGGAGATTATATTTAAAATAACTCCGAAAGAGCGACCTGGGTAGGCGGTTCTATTATAGGGCTGGTTTGCGAGGCCCATTGCTTTCCCAGGGGAGTGTAGGGGGGATCGGAATGAGCGGCCTATCGACAATTCTACTTAGTCTGCAGCTGGTCTGCCGGTCCCGCTGGCTCGGTTCGCACCGCCCGCTTCCGGCTCTTCCTGCGCGGCGGGATCATGAGCCAGCTCTATTGCGACAACGGACCGGCCGCGGTCCCCGGCTTGTCCGGAAGCCCGCTTGGCTTCCCACGCGATTCCCCCTAAGCCCGGCGGTGGCGGCGGGCATGCCCGCCTCCGACAAGATCGCGCCGGTGCCCGTAAGGGCTTGAATGGGAACGCGGTGAGGGAAGGGCGACCTTCCCGAATCCGGGGCTGTCCCTGCAACTGTAAGCGGCGAGCGCGATGCACAGGCTTCCCGTCATGGGAAGCAGCCACTGGGCCGGCCGCTCCGAGGAGCGCGACGCCTGGGAAGGCGTGCATCGAGCCGTGACCCGCGAGCCAGGAGACCTGCCGGCGCAGGGTCGCTCTTGCTTTGGTCCAGGGGATGGCCGGGGCACGGTTCCTTCCGTCTGAGCGACGAACCCTGCGGCCGGGGCCGCGCGGTCGTGCCCGGCGGCGAAAGCGCCCGCCGCCGAAGCCCGGCCGGTCGTCTGCGCGCGGCGGCTTTTCGCCCGTGCCGGCGGTCGCCCCGTCCGTCGTCGCCCGGCGCGGGGATGACCGATGATGACGATAAGGACCGAAGCCGAGCATAGCGCCCGGATGAAGAAGCTGCAGGCCGCGCAGCACAGGAAGTTCGCCACCAAGACCGTCGAGAAGGGGCTGGTGATCGTCAACACCGGGCCCGGCAAGGGCAAGTCGACCGCCGCCTTCGGCATGGCCGTCCGCGCGATCGCGCATGGCATGAAGGTCGGCATCGTCCAGTTCGTCAAGGGATCGAAGGCGATCGGCGAACGCAGCTTCTTCGCCCGCTTTCCCGACGAGATCGCGTTCACGTCGATCGGCGAGGGCTTCACCTGGGACACGCAGGACCGCGCCCGCGACATCGCGATGGCCCGCCTCGCCTGGGACGAGGTCAAGCGGATGATCGCCGATCCGAGCTATCGTCTGGTGATCGCCGACGAGCTCAACATCGTGCTGCGCTACGACTATCTGCCGGTCGACGAGGTGCTGGCGGCGCTTGCGGCGAAGCCGGCGATGACCCATGTCGCGATCACCGGCCGCAACGCGCCGCAGGCGTTGATCGACGCGGCCGACCTCGTCACCGAGATGGTGATGATCAAGCATCCGTTCCGTGACCAGAATGTGAAGGCGCAGCCCGGCATCGAATATTAGCGATGCGCGACCTCGTTCGCGGCGGGGATCCGCGCGCTCGTCCTCCGGACGAAGGCGGATTGACGCGCCGCAGCAAGCTGTCCTATCTGCGCCGCTGCGACAGGTTCCCCGGAGACGGGGATGAAAATGGGAACGGGGTTCGAGACCCCGGCTGCCCCTGCAACTGTGAGCGGCGAGCCATCGCACCACATGCCATTGGGATCGATACGGTCCTGAGAAGGCGGTGCGAACCGGCATTGACCCGCAAGCCAGGAGACCTGCCCGTCGCGGTCGTCCTTCGCGCGGACAGGGTGTGCCGAGCGGACGGGGGTAAACCCGAGTGGCGACAGGTCCGGACCGTGCTTTGCGCGGGGGACGTGTCGCGCCCGCTCGGCTTCGGCCGGACGATGTCGGCATGGCCCCCAAGCGAGCGCGATCCCCTCGTCACGGGGTACTCGCTATGTTCAAGACGACCGTTCTTCTCTCCCTGCTGCTCTCCTCGGCCGGCCATGCCGATACGCTCGACCAGCAGGCGCCGCCGCCCGACGCGGCCGCCGATGCCGACGCCGATACGATCCTCGTCACCGCCACCCGGCTGGCGACCCCGGCCGACCAGGTGCCGGCATCGGTCACCGTGCTCGACAAGCCGGCGATCGACCGCAGCCAGGATATCGGCGTGTCCGAACTGCTGCTGCGCACGCCGGGAATCAGCATGGCCCGCAACGGCGGCTATGGCACCGCGACCTCGCTGCGCATCCGCGGCGCCGAATCCGACCAGACCGTGGTCGTGATCGACGGCGTGAAGCTCAACGATCCGTCCTCGCCCGGTGGTGGCTACAATTTCGCCAACCTGCTGGTGGGCGACGCCTCGCGGATCGAGGTGCTGCGCGGGCCGCAGTCGATCCTGTGGGGCAGCCAGGCGATCGGCGGCGTCGTCAACGTCGTCACCGCGATGCCGCAAAAGGCGCTGGAAGGCAGCTTCGACATCGAGGCCGGATCGCGCCAGACCGCCAGCGCGCGCGCCGCGATCGGCGGCCGGCAGGGGCCGGTGACGTGGCGGATCGGCGGGCAGGCCTTCACCACCGACGGCATCTCCGCGATCGCCCCGGCGTTCGGCGGGCGGGAGAAGGACGGCTATACCAATCGCGGCCTCGCCGGCCGGGTCGAGGTGGCGCTGGCCGCCAATGTCACCGCCGATCTGCGCGGCTATTATTCGCGCGGCCGCACCGATATCGACGCGACCAGCGGCGACAATCCGGCCTATGGCATCAACCGCGAATTCGTCGGCTATGCCGGGCTCAACGTCGACCTGCTCGACCAGCGGTTCCGCAACCGGATCGGCTATGGCCATACCGATACCAGCCGCGACAATCTCGATCCGCGCAACCAGCGGCCGTCGACCTTCGATGCCGCCGGGCGCAACGAGCGGATCGAATATCAGGGCAGCTTCGCGATCGCCGAGGGCTGGGTGGCGCTGTTCGGGGCGGAGAATGAGCGCTCGCGCTTCCGCAGCGTCTCGCCGTCGGCCTCGCTCAGCGTGCCGGTCCCGGCGCCGACCCGCGGCAAGGCGCGGATCACCAGCTTCTACGGACAGCTCAGCGCCCGGCCGATCGACGGGCTGACCCTGACCGGGGGCATTCGCAACGACGATCACGATCGCTATGGCGGCAAGACGCTGTTCTCGGCAGGCGGCATCTGGGTGCTGCCGACCGGGACCGTGCTCCGCGCCAGCTACGGCGAAGGCTTCAAGGCGCCGACGCTCTACCAGCTCTTCTCCGAATATGGGAATGGCGGGCTGCGCCCCGAGCGGGCGGATGGCTGGGAGGCGGGCGCCGAGCAGCGGCTGTTCGGCGGCCGGCTGAGCTTCGGCGCGACCTGGTTCGAGCGGACCACCACCGACCAGATCCTGTTCAACAGCTGCGCCGCGACCTCGACCCTGCCGGACTGCTTCCAGCCGGGTACGGCCATCCGCCGCTCGGGCTATTACCGGAACGTCGCGCGCGCCGAGGCCCACGGCATCGAGGCGCAGGCGGCCGTCCGGCCGTTCGACGGCCTGACGATCGACGGCAATTACAGCTGGACGGTGGCCGAGGACCGCTCGGCCGGCGCGGCGACCTTCGGCAAATGGCTGCCGCGCCGCCCGCGCAACCAGGCCAATGCGTCGATCGGCTATGCCTGGCCCTTCGGCCTGACGACCGGCGCGGCGGTGCGCTGGTCGGGCCACAGCTTCGACAACGCGTCCAACGCGCAGCGGCTGGCGGGCTATACGCTGGTCGACCTGCGCGCCGAACTGGCGCTGTCCGGGCAGTTGCGCCTGTTCGCCCGCGTCGAGAACCTGTTCGACGACGAATATATGACGGCCTATCGCTACGGCACGCTCGGCCGCAGCATCCATGCCGGCCTCCGGGGGCGCTTCTGACGAGCGCCGCCATCCCCCGCAATCCCGCCTCTCGATCCGCCGGTCTCGTGCCGGCGGATCACCCTCGACCTCTGAAAGGACCAGCCGACCATGACGACATTTTCGAAATCGGGCGCATCC
This sequence comes from Sphingomonas sp. Root720, assembly GCF_001428605.1. Taxonomy (GTDB): domain Bacteria; phylum Pseudomonadota; class Alphaproteobacteria; order Sphingomonadales; family Sphingomonadaceae; genus Rhizorhabdus. Next base: position 906,920 of record NZ_LMID01000001.1, on the reverse strand, counting down.
GGGCTCTGGCTGCTGCTCTTCACCGTGGCGAGCAGCGTGACGTCGTTGCTGCTCGCCTGCGCCACGCCCTTTCCGTCGCTGGCGGCGCTGGCCGCCGTGCATATGGATCGCCGCGCCGGGATCGCGCTGATGCTGCTCGCCTGGGTGGCCGCCCAGGCGGTCGGCTTCTGCGTGCTCGGCTATCCGTTCGCGGCGAGCAGCCTCGGCTGGGCGGCGGGGCTCGGAACGGCGGCGGTCGCCTCGCTGATCGGTGCGCGGCTGCTGCTGCCCCGCTTTGCCGGCGCACCCGTCTGGGCGCGGCTGGCGATCGCCTATGTCGCGGGCTTCCTGGTCTTCAAGCTGGTGGTCTTCGCCTGGGCGCTGGGGCTGGGCGGGGCGCATGCCGCCGCGGATCCGGCGGTGATGGGGCGGCAGTTCGTCCGCAACGCGGTGATCCTCGCCGGGCTCAGCGCCCTCCATCGCGGCCTGCTCGCGCTCGGCGTCCCGCCGGCGCGCGACCGGGCCGTGGCCGCCCGATGCTGACGCGCGTCGCGGGCGGGCCGGCGGTCGTCGCCTGCGGCACCTGCCGTCATTCGGCCGAGGCCCGCGACGATGCGGACGGGGTGCGCGGCGGCGCGCGCCTCGCCGCGGCGTTGCGCGCCGTCAGGGCATCCGACCCCCATTATGCGGGCGTCGACGTGCAGGAGATGCCCTGTCTGTTCGCCTGCAAGGACCATTGCACGGTGCATCTGCGCGCGCCGGGCAAGGTCAGCTACGTCCTCGGCCGCTTCGTCCCGGACGAGGCGGCCGCCCGTGCGATCCTCGATTATGCCGTCCATTATGCGGCGAGCGAGCATGGTCGCGTGCCCTTCGCCGACTGGCCGCAGGGCGTGAAGGGCCATTTCATCACCCGCTCGCCCCCCGAAGGATATGTCGCCGAATGATCTTCCGCACCATCACCGCCTTCGAGGAGGCGCTCGGCGGCCTGCCCGATCCCGACGCGGCGGCGATCGCGGCGGCGCGGGCGCGGCAGGCGCGGCTCACCAAGCCGGCGGGCTCGCTCGCCCGGCTCGAGGACATCGCGATCTTCCTCGCGGGCTGGCAGGGCCGCGAACGGCCCTCGATCGAGCGGGGCCGGGCGATCGTCTTCGCGGGCAATCACGGCGTGACGGTCCACGGCGTCAGCGCCTTTCCGCCCGCCGTCACCGCGCAGATGGTCGCCAATTTCGAGGCGGGCGGCGCCGCGATCAACGCGCTGGCGGCGGCGGCGGGGCTCGAGCTGCGGGTCGTCGCGCTCGATCTCGACCGCCCGACCGCCGATTTCACCGGCGCGGCGGCGATGGACGAGGGCGAATGCCTCGCGGCCCTGTCGACGGGCGCCGCCGCGGTCGAGCCGGGAACCGACCTGCTCGTCCTAGGCGAGATGGGCATCGGCAATTCGACCGCGGCGGCGGTGCTCGCCGCGCGCAGCTTCGGCGGCGACGCGGCGGCCTGGGTGGGGCCGGGCACCGGTATCGACGGCGACGGCATCGCCCGCAAGCTGGCGGTCGTCGATCGGGCGCTCGCCTTCCACGCCGATGCGCCGCACGGCGCCTTCGAGACGCTGCGCCGGGTCGGCGGGCGCGAGATTGCCGCGATCGCCGGCGCGGTGCTGCGCGCGCGGCAGCTGCGCGTGCCGGTGATCCTCGACGGCTTCATCTGCTGCTCGGCGATCGCCCCGCTCGCGGCCTCCGCGCCTTCGATCACGGCGCATTGCCTGGCCGGCCATGTCTCGGCCGAACCGGGCCATGGCCGCCTGCTCGACCGGCTCGGCCTCGATCCGCTGCTGCGTCTCGGCATGCGGCTGGGCGAGGGGAGCGGGGCCGCCGTCGCCGCCGCCGTGGTGCGCTCGGCACTCGCCGCGCACGGGCAGATGGCGAGCTTCGCCGAGGCGGGGGTTTCGGAGGCGGGATGAACGCCTTCCCGCTCTATCTGCTGCGCCATGGCGCGCCGGAGACGCCCGGCCTGCTGATGGGGCGGACCGACGGCCTGCCGACGACGGAGGGCATCGCCGGCTGCGTCGCCCAGGCCGCGGATCTCGATATCGAGGTGGTGATCAGCTCGGACCTGCTGCGGGCCAGCGTCGCGGCCGGTGCGATCGGACGGCGACTTGGGCGCGACGTGATGGTCGACCGGCGCTGGCGCGAGCTGGACTTCGGCGATTGGGACGGGCTGGCGCCGGCGGCGATCGACCGACAGGCGATCGGCGCCTTCTGGGACGATCCCGACGCCAACCCGCCGCCCCATGGCGAGCGCTGGTCGTCGCTTCTCGCACGGGTCTCGCGCGCGATCGGGGCGCTGGAGCCGCGGCCGACGCTCGTCGTCACCCATGGCGGGGCGATGCGCGCGGCGCTGGCCGATCTGTGCGGCTTCGCGGGTGCCCAGCTCTGGGCGCTCGACCTGTCCTATGGCGCGCTGCTCGCGCTCAGGGTCTGGCCGGGCGAGCGGGCCTCGGGGCAGGTGATCGGGCTTTGGCCGTGAATGGGCTGGCATGAAGGGGCTGGTGGTCGCGATCCAGTTCCTGACCAGGCTGCCGGGCCCTCGCATCGCGGTGTCCGACGCGGACTTCGCCCGGTCGATGCGCTGGTTTCCCGCCGTCGGCCTGATCGTCGGCGCGATCGTCGCGGGCGGCGCCCGGGCGGGGGCGCTGGTCGACCCTTGGGTCGGCGCGCTGGCGGGCCTGTTGCTCTGGGTCGGCGTCACCGGGGCGCTCCACCTCGACGGGCTGGGCGACGTCGCCGACGCGGCGGGCGCGGTCCACAAAGGCCCCGAGCGCCTGCTGGCGGTGCTCGCCGATCCGCATGTCGGCAGCTTCGGGGCGGTCGCGATCGGGCTGCAGCTGATCGCCAAGCTGATCCTGCTGCGGGTCGCGATCGATGCGGACCTGTGGCTTGCCATCGTCGCCGCGCCCTTCGCGGCGCGGATCGGTACGCTGTTGTGGACCCGGTTGCTGCCGTCGCTCCACCCGGGACTCGCCGCGCGCTTCCGCGACGGCATCGGCTGGCCGCATATCCTGTCGTGGTTCGCGCTGCTGTTCGTGGCGGCATGGTTCGTGCCGGCGCTGCTCGCCGCGCCGCTGTTCATGCTGTCGTGGGGCGGGTGGCTGCGGCGGACGATCGGCGGCATTTCGGGCGACGGCCACGGCGCCGGGATTGAACTGGTCGAAAGCGCGCTGCTGTTCGCCGCGATCATCGTCGCGAGGATCGCGTGACGGCGCGCTGGACCTGGCACGGCGGCGGGCTGACGGCGGCGCGTGCGCGGTTCGGCGTGGGGCGCGATCCGTGGATCGACCTGTCGACGGGGATCAATCCCTATGGCTGGCCGGGGGTGTCGGGCCTCGACATCGACTGGCACCGGCTGCCCGACGAAGCCGATCTCCGCGCGCTCGAACGGGCCGCCGCCGCGTATTTCGGTGCCGATCCGGCCGATGTCTGCGCCGTGCCGGGCAGCGAGATCGGGCTGCGCCTGATCGGCGAGCGGCTCGACGGGCCGGTGTTCCACCGCATCCCGTCCTATCGCACCCATGGCGCGATGGTGTCGGCTGCCGTGCCGGTCGCGGCAGACCGGCTGGCGGATGCCGACGGCGCCTCCCTGATCCTCGCCAATCCCAACAATCCCGACGGGTCGCGGCTCGACCGAGCGGCGATGCTCGACCTGCTCGACCGCCGCGGGCCGGGCTGGCTGCTCGTCGACGAGGCATTCGCCGACACCGCGGCGGCGCCGGGCATGGCCGCACAGGTCGGAGACGACCGACGGCTGATCGTCTTCCGGTCGTTCGGCAAATTCTTCGGGCTGGCGGGGTTGAGGCTCGGCTTCGTGCTGGGCCCGCGCGCGGCGATCGATCCGCTGCGCGACCGGCTCGGCGCCTGGCCGCTGTCGGCTGCGGCGATCGCGATCGGAACCGCCGCCTATGCCGACGCAGCCTGGATCGCCCGGACCCGCGCGCGCCTGAAGGAGGCGGCGTCGACGCTCGACGCGATGCTGCGCGAGGCCGGCTTCGACCCGCGCGGCGCCTGTCCGCTGTTCCGCCTGATCGAGACCGCCGATGCGATGGCGCTGTTCGAGCGGCTGGCGCGCCGCGCGATCCTGACCCGTCCGTTCGACGAGCGGCCGCAATGGTTGCGGCTCGGCCTCCCCGCCGATCGCCACGATCTCGCCCGGCTGGAGGCGGCGTTGCGCGATGGCTGATCCGATCGCGCTCGCCGCGCTGATGCTCGATGCCGCGATCGGCTGGCCCGGCGCGCTCTATCGCCGGATCGGCCATCCGGTGGGCGGCTTCGCACGGATCATCGCGGCGTGCGAGGCGCGCTGGAACCGGCCGGATCGAAGCGCGGCCGGGCGCCGGCTGTTCGGCGTCGCGACGGTGGCGATCCTGCTGACGGTCGCGGGCGGCGGCGGTTTCGTCGTCCAGGGCCTGCTGCTCCAGGCGCTGGGCGCCTCGGGCTGGATCGCCGTCGCGCTGCTCGCCTTTCCCGCGCTCGCCCAGCGCAGCCTGTTCGATCATGTTCGCCCGGTCGCCCGCGCGCTTGCCGCCGGGGACGTCGAGGGCGCGCGCCGCGCGGTCGCGATGATCGTCGGGCGCGACACCGCCGCGCTCGACCAGAGCGGCATTGCCCGTGCGGCGATCGAGAGCCTCGCCGAAAGCTTCTGCGACGGCATCGCCGCGCCGCTGTTCTGGCTGCTGCTGCTCGGCCTGCCCGGCATCTGGGCCTATAAGGCGGTCAACACCGCCGACAGCCTGATCGGCCACAGGGAGGCGCGCTGGCGCGCCTTCGGCTGGGCGGCGGCGCGGAGCGACGACCTGCTCAACCTGCTGCCCGCGCGGATTGGCGGCGCGCTGATCTGCATCGCCGGGGGCGGGGGATGGCGGGTGATGCTGCGCGACGCCCGCAACCATGCATCGCCCAATGCCGGCTGGACCGAAGCGGCGATGGCCGGCGCGCTGGGGCTGCGCCTGGCCGGTCCGATCGCCTATGACGGGGTGATGATCGACAAGCGCTGGATCGGAACGGGCCGCGCCGCGGCCGATGCGAAGGACATAGGGCGCGCGATCGCCGTCTATCGGCGCGCCTGCCTGCTGCTATGGCTGATCGCGGGAGGCTGTGCATGGGCGCTGTGATGCTGCAGGGGACCGGCTCGGACGTCGGCAAGTCGGTGCTGGTCGCGGGGCTGTGCCGCGCGCTCGTCAATCGCGGCCTCCGCGTCCGCCCGTTCAAGTCGCAGAACATGTCGAACAACGCCGCCGTCACCGTCGACGGCGGGGAAATCGGCCGCGCGCAGGCGCTCCAGGCGATCGCCTGCCGCGCCGAACCGCATAGCGACATGAATCCGGTGCTGCTGAAGCCACAGGCCGACCGGACCTCGCAGCTGATCGTCCATGGCAAGGTGCGCGGCACGCTGGGCGCCGGCAATTTCCGCGAGGCACGCGGGGCGCTACTCGACGAGGTGATGGCGAGCTACCGGCGATTGTCCGCCGATTGCGACGTCGTCGTCGTCGAGGGCGCCGGATCGCCCGCCGAGATCAACCTGCGCGCGGGCGACATCGCCAATATGGGGTTCGCCCGCGCGGCCGACGTGCCGGTGGTGCTGGTCGGCGACATCGATCGCGGCGGGGTGATCGCGGCGATCGTCGGGACGCGCACCGTCATCGACCCCGCCGACGCCGCGATGATCCGAGGCTTCCTGATCAACAAATTCCGGGGCGATCCGGCGCTGTTCGAGGACGGCTATCGCCAGATCGAGCAGCTATCGGGCTGGCGCGGCTTCGGGGTCGTCCCCTGGCTGTCCGCGACCGCGCGGCTGCCGAGCGAGGATGCGGTGATCCTCGAACGGCGTGGCGACCCGTATGAGGGCAGGGCGATCGTCGCCTGCCCGATCCTGCCGCGCATCTCGAACTTCGACGATCTCGATCCGCTCAAGCTCGAGCCGGGCGTCGAGCTGGCGATGGTCCCGCCGGGGCGGCCGATCCCGGCGGAGGCGACGCTGATCGTCCTGCCGGGTTCCAAGGCGACGATCGCCGATCTCGGCGCGCTCAGGGCCGAGGGCTGGGACATCGACATCCTCGCCCATCATCGGCGCAGAGGGGCGATCCTCGGCCTGTGCGGCGGTTTCCAGATGCTCGGGCGGCGGGTGAGCGACCCGGACGGGATCGAAGGGCCGGCGGGCGCGGCCGAGGGGCTCGGCCTGCTCGACGTCGAGACGCGCCTGTCGCCGGCCAAGACGTTGCGCCGGGTCGAGGGGGTCGCGCTCGGCGCGCGCTTCGCCGGCTATGAGATGCATATGGGCGAGACCGCCGGCGGCGACATGGCGCGGGCCTTTGCCCGTTTCGACGATGGCCGGACGGATGGCGCGATCGACGCCGGCGGCACGGTGATCGGCAGCTATGTCCACGGCGTGCTCGCGAGTGCCGATCTGCGCCGCGCCCTGCTCGCGCGGCTCGGTGTCGCGGGCGGCGGGCGGGATCATGCCGCGAGCGTCGACACCGCGCTCGACGAGATCGCCGAAGGGCTCGAACGCCATGTCGACGTCGATGCGCTAATCGCGCTCGCGGCGGAAGCGCGCTGATGGGCGGCCGCAGCCTGCTCGTCCTCGGCGGCGCCCGGTCGGGCAAGAGCCGCTACGCGCAGGCGCGGGCGGAAGCGACCGGGCTCCAGCGCCTGTTCGTCGCCACCGCGCAGGCCTTCGACGACGAGATGCGCGACCGGATCGCCCGCCACCGCGACGACCGCGACGCGGCGTGGCAGACCGTCGAGACGCCGCTCGATCTCGCCGGGACGATCGTCGCGCGGTCGCGGCCCAACATCGTCCTGCTGATCGACTGCCTGACCCTGTGGACGACCAACCTGATCCTCGGCGACCATGATTGCCGGGTCGCGACCGCCGCGCTGGTCGAAGCGATCGGCACGGCGGAGGGCCCGCTGGTCCTCGTCGCCAACGAGGTCGGCTTCGGGATCGTCCCCGACAACGCGCTCGCCCGGCGCTTCCGCGACGAGGCGGGGATCATCAACCAGCGGGTAGGCGCCGCCGTCGACGAGGTCCAGCTTGTCGCCGCCGGATTGCCGCTGAAGCTCAAATGATCCCGAGGCGGTCTCGCCGTCCCGTCCCCTGGTCTAGCGGTCGGCGAGCGCCCGGGCCGCGAGGCCCGCGCAATCGGCGTCGGTCGCGACCGGTTCCTTCTCGCCGTCGATCGCGCGCCCGATGCTCTTGAACAGCTTGCCGACCACGCCGCCCTTGCCGGGCAGGGCGACATCGGGTTCCTTCAGCGTGCCGGTGATCAGCACCGGGCCGACGAGGCGCAGTCCGGCGCCCTGCTTGGGCGTGCCCCGCATCTCGAGCGCCAGGCGTTCCTCGGCCAGCATGATCCGGCCCGTCATCTCGGTCCGGGCCCGGCTGGTGTCGACGATCATCGGATCGACGGTGGCGACGCCGCCGCTGGCGTCGAGGCGGATCGCGGCGCAGCGCAGCCGGGCCAGCTCGCTCCGGCTGCCGAAGACGCCGCCGAGCAGGTCCTGGCCGAGCAGCGCCGCGGTCCGGACGGGCAGGGTGCCGCCCTGTCCGACGATGCCGATCATGCCGCTCGACCGGCCGATCGCGGCGCGGACGGTGTCGCCCGGGCCGGTCAGCCGCATCCGCCCGGTCAGGCCGCCGTCGATCCGCGTATCGGGCGCGAAGTCGACGATGCGGCCGTTCCGCAGCATCAGGTCGAGCGACAGGACCGGACCGTCGCCGTCGCGCTGCTCGATGCGCAGCTTGCCCGCCATCGTGCCGTGGGTCAGGCCGAGCCGGAGGTCGTCGACCGTCAGCAGGCCGTGATCGAGCCGGATCGTGCCGTCGAGCGACCGGAAGGGCGAGGGGCCCGGCCACAGCAGCCGCTCGGCGTGGACGCGCAGCGTGCCATCGGTCCGGCGGACATTGTCGAGATCGATCGCCGTGTCGGGAAAGACGCGCGGGCCGAAGCGCCAGCGTTTCTCCATCGCGATCGAGCGACTGCGCGCGTCGGAGAGATCGTCGAAGTCGAACCGGCGCGCCCGCACGGTGCCGTCGATGACGTGACGGCCGGCCCGCTTCCGGATGGTCGCCTCGCCGGCGATGTCGGACCGGCCGACCGTGCCCTTGAGCCGCGTCACGGTCCAGTCGTTCCCGTCGCGCCGCGCATGGGCGCGCAGGTCGACGGGCTGGGTCCGCGGCAGGCCGGCCTCGACCACCGCATCGACATAGGAGAGGTTGTTCGCCCGGGCCCGCACATCCATGTCGAGATGGCCGACGTCGAGCGGGCGCGCCATGGCACCGTCGAGCGCCATGGTCATGGCCTTTCCGTCGATCATGACCCGGAAGGGCCAGCGTCCCGTCCCGCCGACCGGCGCGGCGCGCACGCCGATCGACACGGGGGCGCCGAGAACATCGCCCCGGCCCTCTATGGTCATGCCCTTGGGGCCGGCGACGATCGTGGCCGCCATCGTGCGGCGCCGCCGGGCGTCGCGATAGCTTATCCTGCCGTTGGCGATCGACAGGCCGTCTATGCTCGGCGGCCGTCCGCCGGACCCGGCTTCTCCGGCCGCCCGCCAGTTCTCGCGCCCGTCGGCGGTGCGAACCAGGTCGAGGGACATCCCGTCGATCCGTACCGAGTGCGCATGGAAGCCGCGCCGCAGCAGTCCTGCCAGCGGTACGGTGACGACCAACCTATCGACGCGGGCCAGATCGCCTCGACCGGCCCATGCGGCCTGCGGCACGCGCAGGTCGCGCACTTCGATCACCGGAGCGAAGGAGAAGCGGTCGATCCGCCGCAGCGTGCCGATCGTGACCGTCCGTCCGAAATGCTTCGACAGCGCGCGCTCGGCAGGTTCTCTCAACAGGCCCCAGGGAAAGGCCGCGACGAGCAGGGCGAGGAGCGCCAGGACCCCCGCCGCCAGCAAAAGCCAACGGCCGGCCCGGCGCGGCGGCGATGCCGCCGCTGCCGGGCCGGCCTCAAGGCCGGGGTCATGGCTGCTCCTCAGAAACGGACCCAAGGTGTCAGACGGCGGTGCTCTGCACCACGGCGTGGCTGCCTTCGTCGCTGGGCTTGATCTTGCCGCCGAACAGCATCTTGATCTTGCCGGCCAGCGACATGTCCGCCTCCCACAGCTCGGCCTCGTCGATGTCGAAGCGGAGCAGGGCGAGGTTGGGATCGGTCTTGCCGCCGGGGAACCAGCTTTCGACCGGCTTCGACCAGAGCTTGTCGATCATCGCGGGGTCGTTATCGATCGTCGCCTGGCCCGACAGGCACGCGAAATAGTCCTGCCCCTTCGATACGAACTGGGCCATCGCCGGGCCGCCCTTCGCCAGCCGGTTGTCGCGGCCGATGAAGAAATAGATGCGGTCGACCTGGTCCTTGTCGAGCATCGCCGTCAGCGGCTCGGAATGTTCATGAGCGGAGGTAAGGCCCATCATCAGATAGGGACCGTCGCTGAGCTTTTCCCAAAGTTTCTCTTTCAGCTTGGCGGTATCGGTCATCATGCTCTCCTCATCGGTGTGGTGGGCGTCTTGCAAGCGGTCTTGCCGAAACAACGAAGCGAGGCGGCTCGGGTTGCGTCGCTATTTCAAGGCGCCTTCGCCGGGGACGAGGCGCGATAGGCGGCAGGGCCCGACCTTGCCGAGACAGCTTCGGCAAACCCCTCTCGCCGCGCCAGCCCGACCGAAGCATCCCCGTGCGCGAGCGAAAATTCCGAAGGTCCGGACTGCGGTGACCTGCGCCGGGCGGCGTCTCTCGCCAAAGCGGGAGCGGACGAGGCATGGCGACGGGATCGATCGGGCTGGCGGAGACGGGGGTGGAGGCGTTCGCCCCGCCCGGCGTGGACCCGCTGTCCGCGGGCTCGCCCGAAACCCCCGTCGCCGATCGCCGGCAAGCGCCGCGCATCGCCTTCTTCTTCAATGCCCAACCGCACCAGATGCTGCACGGGATCACCAGTGCCGAGGAACTGGCGCTCGGCTGGCGGGCGGAGGTCGACATCCTTTCCTCGACCAGGGTCAACCTCGATCTGGCCCGCGCCGCGATCCTTCCGGAGAGCCAGCCGTTGCTGCGCTTCGAGCAGGTGGGATCGCCGCTCGTCCGCGCGCTCGCGGCGCGGCTCGGGTGGGTGGTGCCGCCCAAGCTCCCGACCCTGCTCGCGATCCGGCGCCGGATGAACGGTTATGACGCGATCGCCCTGCCCGAACGGACATCGATCCTGCTCCGTTTGCTGGGCGTCGCCCGGCCGCGCTTCATCCATATCGACCATGGCGCCGGCGACCGGGCGGCGGGCTTCGACCGGCGCATCGCGCGGTTCGATTTCGCGCTGATGGCAGGGGAGAAGCAGCGCCGCCGCATGCTCGAGGACGGGCTGGTGCGCGAGGGGCACAGCGCCATCGTCGGCTATCCCAAGTTCGAGGCGGCCGACCGGCTGCGCGACCGGAACTGGAACCCCTTCGCGGTCGAACGGCCGATCATCCTCTACAACCCGCATTTCTCGCCGACGCTCGGATCCTGGCGCAGCCACGGCTTCGAGCTGGTCCGCCGGATCGTCGATGCCGACCGCTATAATCTGATCATCGCCCCGCACATCCGGCTCTGCGACACGCGCGGCGGGCGAGCGGAGGCGGAAGCGGTGTTCGGCCCGTTCGCCACGCGGTCGCATGTCCATGTCGACTATGGCAGCGAACGATCGATCGACATGACCTACACCAGCATGGCCGACATCTATCTGGGCGACGTCAGCAGCCAGGTCTATGAATATCTACGCCGGCCGCGCCCCTGCCTGTTCGTCAACAGCAACGGTCGCATGTGGCGGGGCGATCCCAACCATGATCACTGGCGCTTCGGCCCCGTGATCGACGGTGTCGAGCAGGTGGTTCCCGCCATCGAGCAGGCGATCGTCGGCCATCGCGATTTCGCGACCGTCCAGAGGGCGGCGTTCCGCGATACGTTCGACCTGCGCGACGGCGAACGCAGTTCGCATCGCGCCGCCGCGGCGATCGCCGGCTTTCTGGGGCTCGAGCCCCGGCTGGCGGAACGCGTGGCCTATTCGCCGCTATAGGCGTCTTCGGCATAAGGATCGAACGCGCTCTTGCGCAGCTCGATGGTGAAGGTCGTGCCTTCGCCCGGCGCGCTCTCGCAATCGATCCTGCCGCCATGGCGCGCGACGACCGTGCGGACGAAGGCGAGGCCGAGCCCGACCCCTTCGCGCGGCCCCTGCTGAAAGCGCGAGAAGAGACCCGCGAGCTGCGTCTCGTCCATGCCGACGCCCCTGTCGGCGACCGCGACGCGGATATGGCCGTCCGCCTCCTCGACCGAACAGCGGACGCCCATGCCGGGATCGCTATATTTGATGGCGTTGCCGATCAGGTTGAGGACCGCGCGGGTCAGCAGCTGGCGATCGCCGTCGACCATGTGCGGATCGATCTCCGCGCCTTCGACCGTCACCTTGATCCCGCGCGCCTTCGCCACCGGCCACAGCGCGTCGGCGGCGTCGATCGCGATGTCGTTCATGTCGAGCGGTTCGTTGGCCATCGGCTTGGCCTCGGCACGGGCTAGCTGGACGAAGTCCTCGGCCAGTTCGAGCGTGCGGTTGGCCAGCCCCTCGATCCGGGTGGCGATCGCCTTCGGAACGCCGGTCTCGGGACCGCGCAGCAGCGATAGGATCGCCGACTGCGGTGCCCGCATGTCGTGGCTCAGCAGTTGCAGTGCCTCTTCCCTGTGGCGTTCGGCCTGCTTGAGGGCGCTGATGTCGACGATCCGGATGATCCAGCCGACCTGGGCGTCGGCGGCGTCGCGCTGCGCGACATAGCGGATGTCGAAGCTGCCCCCGTCCTCGGTCGCGGTCTCGGCGCCCCCCTGCACCGGGGCATCCGCGACGAAGGGCGAGAAGGAGATCCCCTCCGCCGCGCGGAAGCGATCGAGCAGGGCATGGAGATCGGCGCCGATCTCGCTCGACGCGCCGAGCCGGCGGGCGAGCCGGCGTCCTTCCGCGTTGGTCAGCGCCAGCCGGCCGTCGAGTCCGGCGACGAACAGGGCGTCGGGCAGGCGCCCGATCGCGTCGGACAGGAAGCGCCGAAGATCGCGCAGCCGGTCGATCGCCTGCAGCAGCAGCCCGGCCTGCAGCGTCACCTCGCGGTTGCTCAGCACGCGGTTGCGGCGGGGGAAGGCGTCGCCTTCGACCTCGAGCTGCCGCAGTTCGTCGTTCATGTAGCTGCCGATCGCCTGCAGCCGGCGCCAGCCCCACAGCGGATAGACGAACAGCAGCCCGATGAGCGCCGCGGACGGCGGCAGCCAGACATGGCCGAAGCGGAAGAGCAGGAAGCTGAGCAGCGGCAGCGCGATGACCAGCAGCAGGGCGAGATTCGCGTTGGCGCGGGGGCTGAGCCGCAGGAAACCGAGCAGCATGGTCCAGAGCGCGCAGAGCGCCAGCCACAATATCCAGGCCGGCGAGGCGGGGGTGATCGCGTCGCCCCGCAGCAGTGCGTCGAGCAGCTGCGCCTGGATCTCGACGCCCGCCATCTGGCTCGTCACCCCCGATGTCGGGGTGGGATAGCTGTCGCCCATGCCGTCGGCGGTGGCGCCGATGAGGACGTAGCGGCCCCTGATCAGTTCGGCGGGGACGCGGCCGTCGAGCAGGTCGACGAAGGATATGGTGCTGACATGGCCGGCGGTTCCGCCATAGGGGATCATCACCGGTCGCGCCTGCCACAGCCCCTCGCGCTCGCCGCCGGCGGCGCCGCGGGCCTGCTGGCCCGCCATCAGCGCCGACAGCTGAAGCCAGGAACGGCCGCCGCCGCCTTCTTCCAGATAGGCGGTGCGGATCACCCGGTCGTCGTCGAAGTGCAGGTTGACCTGGGCGATGCCGGCGGCGGCATCCTTCAGCGGGCCGGCGGGCAGGGCGACGTCGTAGGCCGCGCCGTTGGCGCCTGGCACGTCGATCACCATCGGCAGATAGGTGGGGCTGCGCCGCACCGCCGCGGCGAGCAGCGCGTCGTCGGCGGTGGGCTCGACGAACAGCACGTCGTAGCCGATCGCGCGCGGCTTCGCGTCGGCCAGCCGGTCGAGCGCGCGGGCGTGGATAGCGCGCGGCCAGGGCCAGCGGCCGATCGCCTGCAGGCTGCGATTGTCGATCGCGACGATCAGGATATCGGCGGGCGGCGGACGGCCCGACGCGGTCAGGACATTGTCATAGACGATATGGTCGAGCCGCTCGGTCAGGCGGCCGACCACCAGCGCGATGATCAGCAGCGTCGCGACGACCGCGACCGCGAACCATTCAGCGTAGAGGCGCTTGGACGGCGAAAGAGCGTGGCTGGATATGGCCGTGGCCGGTCATGCTGATCCGGAGCGGCCGGGGCTCGCTCCAGAGCTGGAAGGGCAGGGGTATCTCGCCTCCCGCGTCGGCGGCCGGTCCGGGCGCCGGTGCCGCGCGGCGCAGGCCGGGGGCATAGGTGCCCGGCAGGCCTTCCATCCCCGAGGCGGCGACCGCCGTCAGCCGGACGAAGAAGGTGGCGTTGGGGGGCAGCGTGAGACTGGCCCCCGGCGTATCGGTCTGCGTCTCCTCGATGATGTTGAGGAAGGCCACGTCGCTGGCGAGCTGGATTCGATAGGCCTTCGCCCCCTCGACCGGCTTGACGAGGATGTTCACGCCGCTGTCGGTCCGTTCGAGCTGCAGCAGCAGGGGCGGGGGCAGCAACGCGACCGGCGGTTCGGTTCCGGTCGGCGTGCTGACCGCGCCGAAGCCCTTCGGGACCATGACCTCGGACGGATCGGGGCCGGCCTCGACGCCCACCGTGCCGCCAACGACCTCGGTCAGCGCCGTGCCGCCGCTTTCGTCGATGCCGACCCGGAAGTCGGTGCCGCGCACGGCGGCGACCGACAGCGGCGTCGTCACCCGGAAATTGCTCGCCGGATCCTTCATCGGCGTGACGCTCGACCGCGAACGCCCCGCCTCGAGCTTGAAGTTCCGATCGAGCCCGCCGGTCAGCAGGATGCGGCGCAGCTTGTCGACGCGGATTCGGCTCTGCGAGGGCAATGCGATCGAGCTGCCGTCGGGCATGGCGATCGCGACCGAGGCGTTCGCACCGGTCTCGACGCGCATCCCCTGCCGCACCTCGCTGCCGAGCTCGGCCTGGCGGCCGTCGATCGTCACGGCGCCGCGAAAGGCGACGACCTGGGCGACGACCGGCACCGTCCGCAGCAGCCGGTCGGGAATCAGCAGCACCGAACCGATCGGAAGGCGGCGCGGGTCGGCGACCTTGTTGAGCCGCTGCACCTCCAGATAGTCGCCGCCCACGAGAAAGGCCTTGGCGAGCCCCGACAGCGTGTCGTCGGGCAGCACCGTGTAGCGGAACAACGGTTCCGCCGCCGGCTGGGCATGCGCCGGCACCGCGGCCAGCAGGGCCGCGGCGACAAGGAACAACCGGGATCGTCCGACCTGTGCCAGCGTCAACCCTCTTCGGCTTCGAGTGCCTCGAGCCGGTAGCCGTAGCTGTAGACGGGAATCAAGCGGAAGCCGCGTTCGGGACGGAGCCCGAGCTTGGCGCGGATGCGCGAGATATGCGCGTCGAGCGTGCGGGTCGGCAGGTCGGGGTTCCGGCCCCAGACGAGCTCCAGCAGATAGGAGCGCGACAATGGCCGGTGCATGTTGCGGAACAGCGTGGCCGCCAGCTCGAACTCCTTGGCGGTCAGGACGATATTCTCGCCCTCGACCGACACCATCTGCCGCGCCGGGTGCAGGACGAAGGGGCCGTAGGTCTCGTTGGCGCCCATCGCCTCGCGCGGGCCGGTGCGGCGGTGGATCGCGTTGATCCGGGCGAGCAGCACCGACGGTTGGACCGGCTTGATGACATAGTCGTCGGCGCCGGCGTCGAGCCCGGCGACGATGTCCTCGTCGCTGTTGCGGTTGGTCAGCAGCAGCGAGGGGACCGGCTTGTCCATATTCTCGCGCATCCACTTGATGATCTCGACCCCGCTCTTGTCGGGCATGTTCCAGTCGAGAATCACCAGGTCGAACGTGTCCTGCCGCAGCCGCGAGATCAGCGTCCGCGCGTTGGGAAAATCATAGCAATAATGACCGGCTTCGATCAGCGTCTGCGTGACGAACGCCAGCATAGCCGCCTCATCGTCGAGAACTGCGATGCGCATGCTATCGCCCGATGTTTTCGCGGCTGGATCGCTGGCCATGGCAGAGACCATGCCCGTCGCCACGTCCGATTCCAATAGCTGATGGCGGCGTTATGCCCATTAGTGCTCCCTCCGATTGCCCTGCGGATGGTTAGCTGTGTAGCCGCAGACGGGCGGGCACGAATGTGAGCAACTGCAAAGTTACAATTGTTTACAACGAGATCGGACCGATCGGACCCTATTGTCCGAAGCGGTGATGCCGGGTCGTCGATGATCGGGGGCGTCGGATGGGAGGGTTGCTCCCCCCTCGTCCGGCCGGTCTGCCTTGCCCTGGCAGGCCATGGAGATCACGGGCTCCGGCATCACCAACCCTCCCGTCCCATCCCCCGACGCGAATCGCGGCTCAGATGAACTGGGCGATTCCGTGCAGGCCGATGCCGATCAGGCCGCCGACGATGGTGCCGTTGACCCGGATATATTGAAGGTCGCGGCCGACCGCGTTTTCGAGCTGGCTGGTCACGGTGCCGGCGTCCCAGCTGCGGATCGTGTCCGACACCAGCTTGACGATGCCGTCGCCATAATCGGCGACGAGGCCCACCGTCATGCGCCGCGCGAAGCGGTTGACCGTCTCGCGCAGACGGGGATCGGTCTGGAGCGTGGCACCGAGCTGCTTGAGCGCCTCGCCGACCTGCCCGCTCAAGGCGGCGTTGGGGTCGCGCGCCGCCTCGATCAGGCGCAGGCGGGTGCTCTGCCACAGCGAGTCGAGCCAGGCCGCGACGGCGGGGCTCTCGATCAGCCCGGCCTTGATCCCGGCGACCTTCGCCTGCGTGTCGGGATCGTGCTGCAGCTTGCGGGCTAGATCCTCCAGCCCCTCCTGCGCCTTGAGCCGCAACGGATGATGCGGGTCGGTCGTCATGTCGTCGAGCAGCTTGTGCAGCCCTTCGACGATCGCGCCCGACAGCTTCTCGTCGAGGCCGGTCCAGCGCATCAGCTTGCCGGTCCGCGCCTGCACCATGTCGTGGATCATGCCCTCGTTGTGGAGCAGGATGCGGCTGGCCCAGCCGATCAGGCCGTCGAGCATCTCGGCATGGCGGTTCTCGACGATCGCGGCATCGAGCGAGCGGCCGAGCAGGGGGGCGACGTCGAATCCGCGCAGGCGGCTGGCCAGCGCGCCCTTCACCATCGCGCCGAGCCGGTCGTCGCCGAGCGATTCGAGGATGGTGGCGAGCGCGCGGCCGGCGCCGGCGCGGGTACGGCCGCCTTGCGGCGGGTTGGCGAGCAGCCGGCCGAGCGCGCCGGCGGCGTCGACCCGGTACATCCGGCGCGCCACCACCGACGCGGTCAGGAAGTTGACCCGCAGGAAGGCGGCGAGGCTGTCGCCGATCCGATCCTTGTTGCGCGGGATGATCGCGGTGTGCGGGATCGGCAGACCGAGCGGATGGCGGAAGAGGGCGGTGACCGCGAACCAGTCGGCCAGCCCGCCCACCATCGCCGCCTCGGCGAAGGCACGCAGATAGCCCCAGCCGGCGGCGGCACTGGGCGCCTCGTGCGAACGGGCGAGCAGGTAGAAGCCGGCCATGATGACGAGCAGCCCCGATGCGACGACGCGCATGCCGCGCACGCCACCCTGCGCGGGATTGAAGCGGTCGAGCCCGGTGGCCTGGAACAGGTTCATGCGAACAGAATGGACGGCCGGGCGGAATGTTCAACCGAAACGATCATTGCAGGTGTCATTCGCTTCGCTTCCATTCTCCCGAGATCCCCGCTCCCGCCGGATGACGCGAAGGGAAATGGGGCGCCGCAGGACGGCAGCGAGATCCCGGCTTTCGCCGGGACGACGGCAAGAGGAGAGAGCGACGGGCTAGGCCGGCCTATTCCGCCGGCTGGGTGCTGGCATCGCCCGGCTTGTGCTCCTCGTTGTTGACGAGCAGCTTGCCGAGCCGCGGCCCGATCCACTTTTCCATGTCGTCGGCCAGGGTGAAGCCCGCCGGGACGATGATGAGGGTGAGGATGGTCGACATGGCGATGCCGCCGATCACGCAGACCGCCATCGGCGCGCGCCAGCTGCCGTCGCCCGACAGGCCGATCGCGATCGGGACCATGCCCGCGATCATCGCGACCGAGGTCATCACGATTGGCTGGGCGCGTTTATGGGCGGCCTCGAGGATCGCGTCGAAGCGGTTGGCGCCGTGGCGCATCTCCTCGATCGCGAAGTCGACCAGCAGGATCGAGTTCTTGGCGACGATGCCGAACAGCATCAGCAGGCCGATATAGACCGGCATCGAGATCGGCATGCCCCAGATCCTGAGGAACAGGATGCCGCCGAGCGGCGCGAGCAGCAGCGACGCCATGTTGACGAAGGGGGGCAGGACCCGCTTGTAGAGGAGGACCAGCACCGCGAACACCAGCAGGACGCCCGAGACGACGGCGATCAGGAAGCCGGCGATGAGGTCGTCCTGGAATTCCTGCTCGCCGAACTTAACCTCGCGGACGCCCGCCGGCAGGTTCTTCATGATCGGCGTGGCATAGATATATTTATAGGCGTCGCCGCTTACCGCCCCCGGCACCAGGTCGGCACCGACGACGAGGCGGCGGACCTGGTTGTAGCGGCGGATCTTCGACGGCCCGGCGCCGAAGGTGATGTCGGCGACGACCTTCAGCGGCACGGTACCGCCGAAGCTCGTCTGCACGGGCATGTTCTCGATCGACGAAAGATCGCGGCGCGATTCCTCGCTCAGCGAGACCCGGATCGGGATCTGGCGATCGCTGAGCGAGAATTTCGCCATGTTCTGCTCGATGTCGCCCAGGGTCGCGATGCGGATCGCGTTGCTGAGCGCGGCGGTGGTGACGCCGAGATCGGCGGCGAGGTCGAGGCGCGGCTTGATGATCAGCTCGGGACGCTGGATATCGCCGTCGATGCGCGGGTCGCGGACCAGCGTGCTTTTGCGCATCTGCTCGATCAGCGCGTTCGCGCTCTGCTGGAGCTTCTCGGGATCGTCGCCCGCCAGCATGACCGTGAGGTCGCGGCCGAAGCCGCCCGACTGCGACACGAAGTTGACGCGCGCGTCGGGGATCTTGTTGAGCAGGGAGGCGGTCTCGCGCTCGAACTCGATGCTCGAACGATCGCGTTCCTTGGCGGGCTTGAGCGTGATGTAGATCGACGCGAAGCGGGTATCGCCGCCGTCGCCGATATCGGCGAAGGCCGCGGCCACCTCGGGCTGCCGGCGTAGCACCGCAATCGCCTCGTCGGCGACCTTCTGGGTGTCCTGCGCGACCCGCGCGCCGGGCGTGAGCTCGATCTTCACCTGGCTATAGTCGACGTCGAGCGCCGGCTGGAACTGCGACGGCGAGGTCGCGAACAGCCCGATGGTCAGGAGCAGGGCGAGGACACCGATGCCGATCGTCTTCCAGCGGTTGACCAGCGACCATTTGAGCAGCTGGATATATTTGTCCATCACCGGCCCGCCGCCATGTTCCTTCATGCCCTCGGCCTTCAGGAAATAGGCGGCGATCATCGGGGTGATGAGGCGCGCGACGGCGAGGCTCATCACCACCGCCACCGCGACGGTCAGGCCGAACTGTTCGAAGAACTGGCCCGGAATGCCCGGCATGAACGACACCGGCAGGAACACCGCGACGATCGACATGGTCGTCGCGACGACGGCCAGGCCGATCTCGTCGGCTGCATCCATCGACGCCTGGTAGGCGCTCTTTCCCATGCGCATGTGGCGGACGATGTTCTCGATCTCGACGATCGCGTCGTCGACGAGGATGCCCGCGACGAGGCTGAGCGCCAGCAGGCTGATCGTGTTCAGCGTGAAGCCCATCAGGTCCATGAACCAGAAGGCCGGGATCGCCGACAGCGGAATCGCCAGCGCCGAGATGAAGGTCGCCCGCCAGTCGCGCAGGAAGAAGAAGACGACGATGACCGCGAGCACCGATCCCTCGATCATCGCGTGGATCGCCGAGGTATATTGCTGCTTGGTGTAGATGACGCTGGTGTAGAGCTCGGTGAACTTGACCTTGGGGTTCTCCTTGCGGAGCTCCGCAAGCACCTTCTGCGCGGCGTCGTAGACCTTGACGTCCGAAGCGCCCTTGGCCTTCTGGATGCCGATCGACAGCACCTGACGACCGTTCATCTTCGAGATCTGGCGCTGCTCGCCATAGGAGTCGCGCACCTTCGCGATGTCGGCGAGGCGGATGGTGCGGCCGTCGCCGACCGAGATCTGGGTCTGCCCCAGCTCATAGGCCGAGGAGGCATTGCCGAGCACGCGCACCGACTGTTCGGCGCCGGCCAGTTCGGCGCGACCGCCGGCCGCGTTGAGGTTCACCGTCCGCAGGATGTTGTTGACCTGGCTCGCGGTCACGCCCTGCGCCTGCATGCGCGCGGGATCGAGGATGACGCGAATCTCGCGGGTCACGCCGCCGCTCCGGAACACCGCCGCCATGCCGTCGATCGCCTGGAGCCGCTTGATGACGGTGTTGTCGGTGAACCAGCTCAGCTGCTCCAGCGTCATGTCGACGCCCTCGACCGAATAATAGGCGATCGGGCCGCCCTCGACGTCGAGCCGCTGCACGGTCGGCTCGAGAATGCCTTCGGGCAGTTCGCCGCGGATCTTGGCGACGGCGTCGCGCACGTCGTTGACCGCGCGGTCGACCGGGGTGCCGAGGTGGAACTCGACATTGGTGCCCGACATGCCCTCGGTGACGTAGGAGGTGATCGACTTCACATTGCCGATCGAGGCCACGGCGGCCTCCACCCGGCGGGTGATCTGCGTCTCCATCTCGGTCGGTGCCGCGCCCGGCTGGGTGATCTGGACCTCGGCCGCCGGGAAGCTGATGTCCGGCATCTGGTTGATGTCCATCCGCGCGAAGCTGATCAGCCCCGCGAGGGTGAGGGCGGCGAACAGGACGATGGGCGGGATCGGGTTCTTGATCGCCCAGGCGGAGATATTACGCATGCCGGGATGCTCCGATCGATCAGCGCGCGAGCGCGTCGGGCTTGGCGAGCTGCGGCGTCACCTTGTCCCCGGGATTCAGGAAGGCGCCCGCCGACAGTACGACCTTCTCGTCGCCGCGCAGGCCCGAGAGGATGGCGATGCCCTCGTCCGAGATGCCGCCGACCTTCACGTCTTGGCGGACCACCTTCCGGTTCTTGTCCACGACGTAGACGAACGAGCCCTTGTCGTCGCTCTGTACCGCGGACTCGGGCAGGCGCGGCGCCGAGACGCGGCCGCTGGTGATCGTCGTGGTGGCGAAGCCGCCCGGGCGCAGCGCCGGATCATAGGCGAGCTGGATACGAGCGACGCCCTGGCGGGTCTGCGGATCGATGACCGGCGAGATCTGCCAGATGGTGCCGGTAAAGGATTTGCGACTACCGATGGGGGTCACTTGCGCGGTGTCGCCGACCTTGAGGCGCGCGAGGTCCTGCTCGGCGAGCTGGGCGCGGATCTCCATCTCGCCGCCTTTGGCGACGCGAAACAGGGCGCCGTTGCCGGGATTGACGACTTGGCCCGGCTCGACCGCGCGGGTCAGCACCAGGCCGGCGGCGGGCGAACGGACGTTCAGGCGACCGATCTGGGCACGCTGCTCGCCGAGCTGGGCCTGGGCGACCGCGACCCGCGCGACGGCGGCATCGCGCGTCGCGGTGCGGCGGTCGATGTCGGCCTTGGAGATGAAGCCGCGCGCCACCAGCGCCTTGGCGCGATCGAGTTCGGCCTGCGCTAGTTGGGCATCCGCGCGGGCGACCCGGACCGAGGCGGCGAGCGAATTGGCCTGCTGCGCCTGGACGGAGCGTTCGATCACGGCCAGCGTCTGGCCGGCGCCAACCCAGGCGCCGGGTTCGACGAGCACCGTCTGCACCATGCCGCCCTCGCCGGCGATGCCGACGGGCATCTCGCGCTTGGCGAACAGGGTGCCGGTCGACGAGATCGTCGAGGCGATGTCGGTACGGCCGGGGACGATCACCGTCACGCCTGGAGCGGGCGGGGCGGCCGGAGCCTCCTTCTTTCCCCCGAAGATCATCATCCCCACGACCACGGCCACGATCAGCGCGGCGACGACCCCGCCGATGATGATCCAGCGGCGGCGGCGTGCCTGCGCGTCATCATAGTCGAAGGCCGTGTAGTCGGTCTGGATGCCGGATTCGACGTTCATCCCCATAGCTTTCCATTGTCGCCCCGGCGGGGCCCTGCTGTTCGATCGAGCTGTATTATCTCAATATGTCACCTCGCTCAAGAGGAGCGATGCGAGCGCATGCGATCCCGCCGCGGGGGGCCTGGATCATTTCGCCGCCGTAAGGCGTTCATGCCCCGTGCAGCGAGGATCGTTATGCGGGGCATCTAGCAGCCGCGGCCTTCGCGGCCAAGCAGGAGCGGAACCGAAATGGGACATGAATTGCTGAAGACCGGTTTTGCCGTGCCGCTGGCGCTGGCGCTGATGGCGCCGGCTTCGGCGCAGGAACCGGCGCATGCCGGCCCGCCGGCCATCGCCGGCACCCGCCTCGATATCGTCGCGAGCGGCGAAGTGACCGCGGTGCCCGACATCGCGACCGTGGGCGCGGGCGTCGTCACCCAGGCGCCGACCGCGGCCGCGGCGATGAGCGAGAATGCCCGCCGCACCGCCGCCACCGTCGCGGCGATCCGCAAGGCGGGCGTGGCCGACCGCGACATCCAGACGACCTCGATCTCGCTGAGCCCGCAATATCGCTATGCCGACAACCAGCCCCCGGTGATCACCGGCTATCAGGCGTCGAGCCGGGTGAGCGTGCGGTTCCGCGATATCAAGAAAGCGGGACCGATTCTCGATTCGCTGGTCGCCGCCGGCGCCAACCAGATCGACGGGCCGGCGCTGTCGATCGACAAGCCCGAGCCGCTGCTCGACCAGGCGCGCCAGAAGGCGATCGTCGAGGCGCGGGCGCGGGCCGACCTCTATGCGCGTGCCGCCGGACTGTCGGTGAAGCGGATCGTCGCGATCAGCGAGGGGAGCTTCGAGCAGGCCCCGCGCCCGCCGATGATGATGATGGCCCGCGGCAAGGAGGCCGCCGACAGCTCGATCGAGGCCGGCGAGCAGAAGCTGGCGATCAGCCTGTCGGTGACGTTCGAGCTAAACTGACCGGCACGGCGCCGGTCCTTCGCGCTTCGAGGCGGTCGATGTTTCCGGCCGCCTCGAACGCGGCTAGCGGCGCGGGCCGGCCTTCCAGTCGCGATGGGGTCGGATATCCGGTCGCGGCGGCGTCCGCGTCGATCGGAAGCCGCGCTCCTTCGGGGTGGCACGGGGCCGCGGCTTGCGACGGATCAGGTCCGACAGCACGACGACGACCAGAAACGCGACGAAGAGGCCGGCGAGCAGCAGCCTGATGTGCGAACTGTCCATGGCGCATGTCTCCAAAGAACGGCTTGTTCGGAACGCTAAGCTGTTACCTGGCAAGATTGCGCTACTGGATGCACGCCGACCGGCCGCCGGGCCGGGTCGAGCCTGCGATCATAGACCTTTTCGGCAGCCCAGGCAAAGGGCCGGCCGATTCGTCCGGGATCACGGGGTATCAATCACCGCCGCCCTCGTCCCGCGCGAACGGGCGCAGGCGGATGCGGGTGCGGTGGTCGTCGGCGGCGATGCCCGATCCTTCGAGATTCTGGCCGCGATAATAATGCTTCTGCCATTTCTGAGCGGCGGCCTCGGTGTCGGGGGTGTGCAGGGTCGCGAGGAAGTTGGCGCGGCTGGCAGTCCAGGCCTCGAACTCGGCGTGCAGCTCGGGGTTGACCTCGATCGAATGGAATTCGGGCTCGAGCCGTTCGAGCTCGCCGCGTTTCGTCGGGAAGACATGGCAGAAGGGCTCGCCCGCCTCGAAGCGGATCACCGTGTTCGGGCGGGTGAACTGCCAGTTCATCGTGAAGGTGAACGGCGTCCAGTCGGTCTCGACGATGCCGGTCAGCGGCGCGATCGCGTCCTTGGGCCGGTTGATCGGCCCCTGCACCATGAGGTCGTAGCCCGGCTCGGTGCGGAACACGGCGGAGACGTGGAAGGTCATGATGCCGTAGCCGAAATGGCTGACGGCCGGCTTCTGGCCTTCCTGGTCGGGCGTGATGGCGATCGCGTCGGTAGCGAGCCGGCCGTCCCACCAGGCCGAGAATCCGGAGGTGCAGAGAATCTCCCAGCCATGCGCGTTGGCGATGGTCAGCGGCAGGCAGCGATAGGCGTAGCGCTGGTCGGTGGCGTCCATCCAATCGCGTTCGTGCGGTGCGGGCCTGATATCGAGCGGCTGCCGGGGCAGCCCATAGGCGATCAGCTTGGAACGATTGGACATTGGATGGTCGGCCCCGGCAACGATGACGCGGGAGCGGCGCGATGCGCGGCGCCCCGAGCAGGTCTAGGGCCGGGGAGCGCGCAAGAAAAGAGCCGCCGGAGCGTCTCCGGCGGCTCTACGCTTCGGTCTTTTACGGAGACGATGCGATCAGCGCATCGAGCCGCGACGCACCAGATTGACGATCGCCAGCAGGACCACCGCGCCCACGAAGGCGCTGATCCAGCCATAGATGCCGCCGCCGCCCAGCGACGGGCCGAACAGCACGCCCCCGATGAACGAGCCGATGATGCCGACGATGATGTTGAGGATGATGCCCTGTTGCGCGTCGGTGCGCATCAGGATGCTTGCCAGCCAGCCGATGATACCGCCGACGATAAGGAAAATGATCAGATTCATGGGGGTCCTCCTGTCAACTGCCGCGCCTGATCCCAGCCGAGAGCCGTTGCGGGAATTACGTTCGAGCCCGACGCTTGTTCCTTTCGTGCACGTTTGGGTGGCGGCCGTCGTCATTTCCCCAACGAAAAAGGGCCCGCCCCCGAAGGGACGGGCCTGCCAGCCACCCGCAAGGCGCGGCGGCGGTCAGTATTTCTGCTGGCGCTCGTAGAGCGACTTGTAGTGCTGGATGCGGGTCACGCGCAGGCCGGGCATGCCCGACCGCTCGACCGCGCGCTGCCACCCAGCGAATTCCTCGACGCTGAGGTCGTAGCGCTGGCAGACATCATCGACGCTCAGCAGCCCGCCGCTGACCGCCGCGACCACTTCCGCCTTGCGGCGGACGACCCAGCGGGTGGTGCCCGCCGGGGGGAGGCTGTCGAGCGTGAGTGGCTCGCCGAGGGGGCCGATGACCTGATGCGGACGGAACTTCTGATTCTCAAGCATGCGATACCTCGAACATGGTCGAACGACCTGACTGCGTTTCCCGGCGCCGGACTATCCGCCCGGTCTTCAAGGAAAGTTTGCGTTGAAGGGTAAACCGGCAGGTCACCATCTTTTCACGACCTGATGTTGAACAGCGCGGCCGCCGCGGCGTGGAAGCTGCCATGCGCTTCGCGCGCCGCAGCCGCCGCCTTCTCGGGCCCGGAGAGCAGCACGGCCATGGCGGGATGGGCGGCATGATCGGGATGGTCCCCGGCCCACTCCCCGTCGCGCGCCAGCCGCGCGGTCGGGGTGGCCGCCTGGTGCTGGGCGAGCAGGGCACGGAGCGCGTCGAAATCGAGCGTTGCCTCGGCCGGTTCGGCGCCGTCGACCCGGAACTCGTTGATGTTGATCTTCATGGTCGCGCTGCCCGTTTGCCCTGTCAGCACAAGAAACGGCCTGGCGGAGGAAATCTTTAGGAAAAAATCGAGTGATTTTGCGGGATTTGACCCAAGCTGCTATGGGCGCCCCGATGAACCCGGAATTCCAGCTCGAAAGCCGCGCGGCAGAGTCGCTCGCCGGTGCCCGCATCGTCGTCGCCATGTCGGGCGGGGTCGACTCCTCGGTGGTCGCCGCGCTCGCGGCGGCGAGCGGCGCCGAGACGATCGGCGTGACCCTCCAGCTCTACGATCATGGCGCCGCCGTCGGCCGCACCGGCAGTTGCTGCGCCGGGCAGGACATCCGCGATGCCCGCGCCGTCGCCGACAAGCTCGGCATCGCCCATTATGTCTTTGATTACGAAACCCGTTTCCGGGATTCGGTGATCGCCGACTTCGCCGACGAATATGCCGCCGGGCGCACCCCGATCCCCTGCGTGCGCTGCAACCAGGGGGTGAAGTTCACCGACCTGTTCGGCATCGCCCGCGACCTCGGCGCCGATTGCCTCGCGACAGGCCATTATGTCCGCCGCATGATCGGCGCCGGCGGCCGCGCCGAACTGCATCGCGCCGCCGATCCGGCGCGCGACCAGAGCTATTTCCTGTTCGCGACCACGGGGGACCAGCTCGACTATCTGCGCTTCCCGCTCGGCGCCATGCCCAAGCCGCGGGTCCGCGAGATCGCGGCCGAGCTCGGCCTGGGGGTGGCGGCCAAGCCCGACAGCCAGGATATCTGCTTCGTGCCCGACGGCGATTATGCGAGCATCGTCAAGCGCTTGCGCCCCGAAGCCGCCGAGGAGGGCGACATCGTCGGGCTCGACGGCCGGGTGCTCGGCCGGCATCGCGGGCTGATCCACTTCACCGTCGGCCAGCGCCGCGGGATCGAGATCGGCGGCAGCCCGGAGCCGCTCTACGTCGTGCGGCTCGAGCCGGACACGAAGCGCCTTGTCGTCGGCCCGCGCCGTGCGCTGGCGGTGTCGGCGGCGCTGCTCGACGACGTCAACTGGATCGGCGAGGGCCATGAAGGCCCGGTGACCGCCAAGGTCCGCTCGCTCGCCAAGCCGGTTCCGGCGCGGTTCGAGGGCGGCACGGTCCGCTTCGACCAGCCCGAATATGGCGTGGCGCCAGGCCAGGCCGCGGTGCTCTATGCGGGCGATCGGGTGCTGGGTGGCGGCTGGATCCGCGAGACGGTCGCCGCCGAGCTTGCCGTAGCGGCCTGAGCCTTCCTCGGAACGACGGCGGATGTGACGATCGGGATGTCATGACAGCGTGAACACCCCCTCGATCACCGTCACGCAACGGCCGCCGAGGATCACCCGGTCGCCCGCCAGCGTAACGTCGAGATACCCGCCGCGCTTCGACGCCTGATGGGCGGTGAAGGCGTCGCGGCCGAGCTGCTTCGCCCAGTAGGTCGCCAGCAGGCAGTGCGCCGATCCGGTGACGGGATCCTCGTCGATCCCGGCGCCCGGCGCGAAGGCGCGGCTGACGATGTCGGTGTCGCTGCCGGGCGCCGTGGCGATGAACAGCGTGTCGCCAAAGCTGCGCATCGCACGAAAATCCGGTTCCAGGGCGATGACTTCAGCGGCGGTCGCAAAGCGGAACAGGGCATAGCCGCCGTCGCGCCACAGCGTCTCGACCGGGGATCCGCCGAGCGCCGCCACATGATCGGGAAGAGGTTTCGGCGTCATCTGCCAGGCGGGCAGGGCGAGGCGATAGCCCTCGCCGTCGCGGGCGACCTCCAGCGGGCCGGACTGCCGCGTCATGAAGCGCACCCGCTCGACCGCCGGGTTGCGCGACAGCAGGACATGGCCGGTCGCCAGGGTCGCATGGCCGCACAGCGCGACCTCGACCTCGGGCGTGAACCAGCGCAGCTCGAAATCGGCCTCGGGCCCCGCCCAGCCGACGATGAAGGCGGTCTCGGCGAGATTGTTCTCGGCGGCGATCGCCTGCAGGGTCGCGTCGTCGAGCCAGGCCTCGAGCGGCATCACCGCGGCCGGATTGCCGGTGAAGGGGCGGTCCGCAAAGGCGTCGACCTGCTGAAACGGGATCTTCACGGGTGGTTCTCCTCGCGCCTCAAGGGTTGAAATCTCGAGTCACGGGTTTGGCCGCTCCAGCCAGATCCGATCGAGATTTGGATCGAGATGCCCCTCCGGTTCCGGATGGATGGTGATGTCGACGCCGGGAAAGGCCTTGCGCAGCTTGGCCTCGACCTCGTCCATCACGCGGTGGGCCTCGCCCAGCGTCATCGCCGGATCGACCCAGACGTGGAACTGGACGAAATCGTCGCCACCGGCGGTGCGCGTCTTCATGTTGTGGATGCCGCGCAACTCGGGATGGCGGCTCGCGATCTCGATGAAGGCGCGGCGGCGTTCCTCCGGCCATTCGCGGTCCATCAGCTGGTCGATCGCGGTGCGGGACGCGCCGTAGGCGCCGTAGAGCAGCCACAGGCCGATGCCGATGCCGGCCGCCGCGTCGACCCCGCGCACCCCGGCCATGCCGTCGATCAGCAGCGCTGCGATCACCGCGGCGTTGAGCATCAGGTCGCTCTGGTAATGCATCCGGTCGGTGCCGATCGCGAGCGAGCCGGTCCGCGCGATCACGCGCCGCTGGTAGGTGACCAGCGCCAGGGTCAGCACCAGTGCGATCGCCGAGACGGCGATGCCGGCGCCGGCCTGGGCGGGCGCGGCTCCGTCGATCAGCCGCTCGGTCGCATGGACGATGATCCAGAAGGCGGAGATGCTGATCAGCATCACCTGGAAGAAGGCGGCGATCGCCTCCGCCTTGCCGTGGCCGAAGCGGTGCTGGCGATCAGCCGGGATCGCCGCCAGCCTTACGCTCCACAGCGTGACGAGCGAGGCGATCAGGTCGAGCGTGCTGTCGGCCAGCGAACCGAGCATCGCCGCCGAGCCGGTCGCCCAGCTGGCATAGCCCTTGAGCACGATCAGGCTCAGCGCCGTCGCGACCGAGGCGATGCCCGCCCGGACATTGTGGGCCAGCGTCATGACGGGCCCGTCATGGGTAGAGCAGGCCCTCGCTCCAGCCGTCGCCGTCGCCGTTGCGGACGAACAACCGCCGCTCGTGCAGGCGATGGGCGCGATCCTGCCAGAACTCGATCCGCTCGGGCGCGACGCGGAAGCCCGACCAGTGCGGCGGGCGCGGCACCGGGCCGCCCTCGAACCGCGCGGCGGTCTCGGCATAGCGGGCCTCGAAGGTCGCGCGATCGTCGAGCGGGCGCGACTGGTCCGACGCCCAGGCGCCGAGCTGGGAATCGCGGTGGCGGGTCGCGAAATAGGCGTCGCCCTCCGCCGCGCTCACCTTGCCGACCGGGCCCTCGATCCGGACCTGGCGGCGCAGCGACTTCCAGTGGAAGAGCAGCGCGGCCCGGCCGGTCGCGAAGATCTGGGTCGCCTTGCGGCTCTCGTAATTGGTGTAGAAGACGAAGCCGCGCTCGTCATGGCCCTTGAGCAGCACCATCCGTACCGACGGCTGCCCGTCGGCGCCGACCGTGGCCACCGCCATCGCCTCGGGATCGTTGATTTCGGCCGCCTTGGCTTCGGCGAACCAGCTTTGGAACAGGCTATGCGGATCGGTCGTCATGGTTTCACTCATATCACTGCGGCGGCGGCCTCGCTCCGGTCGGAATCGAGCGCCACCGCGATGCGGTCGAGCGCGAGGCCGAGCTGGGCCCGGTCGCTCGCGATGCCGAGGCATAGGCGCACGCCGGAGATCAGGGAAGGATCGATCAGCGGCGCGGAGGGCGGAGTCAGCTCGACGCCGCCACGCATCGCCCGGGCGGCCATCCGTTCGGCCTCCAGTTCGGCCATCGGCAGCCAGACATGCGGACAGCGCGGATCGGCGGGCGGGCTGACCGCATCGCCGAGCCGGTCGAGCGCCATCCCGCCGCGCGCCAGCATCTCCTCGCGCATCTCGGCGACGATCTCGTCGGCCGATCCGTCCTCGATCCACTGGCAGGAGACCATCGCGCCGAGCGCGGCGGGCGCGTAGATCCGCGCCCGGATCAGCCACAGGATGCGTTCCAGATGATCGTCGTCGGGGGCGATCAGGAAGCCGGTGCGCAGCCCCGGCGAGAGGCATTTGGACGTGCCGTTGATGTAGAAGCAGCGCTCGGGCGCATAGGCGGAGATCGGCGGTGGGGCATTGCCGACCGCATAGGCCGAATAGAGGTCGTCCTCGATGATCCAGAGCTGGCGGCGGCGGGCGATCGCGGCGATCTCGACGCGACGCCCGTCGCCCATGATCCGTCCGGTCGGGTTCTGCAGGGTCGGCAGCGTATAGAGCACCCGGGCGCCCGCGGCGGCGGCCTCGTCGAGCGCGTCGGGCAGCAGGCCCTGCTCGTCCATCGCCAGACCCGCCAGCCGGTAGCCGCCTGCCTGCGCGATCGATCGCGCGCCGAAATAGGTCGCGGCCTCGGTCATGATCGTCTCGCCGGGGCGGCACAGCGTGTCGAACGCCAGCGTCATGGCCTGCTGCCCGCCGCTGGTGACGACGAGGCGATCGGGACGCGCATCGGCGAAGCCGGCGATCCGGCGCAGCCAGGCGGCGGCGGTGCGGCGATGCGACTCGAGCCCCGCGGGCGGCGCATAATCGAGGACGGAGGCGAGGTCGGCGCGCTTGCCCAGCCGCGCGAGGGTCGAAGCGAAACGGCGCTGGGCGGGGCCGACCGGCGGGACGTTGCGGCTCATGTCGATGATAGCGTCGTTGCGATCGGCGCGGGGCGGCGTCTCGGCGACGAAGCTGCCCCGCCCGACGGTGGCGGTAAGCAGGCCCTGGCGCGCGGCCTCGCCATAGACCGAGGTCACGGTGCCGATGCCGATGCCCAGCCGGTGGGCGAGGTCGCGATGCGGGGGCAGGCGCGTGCCGGGCGGCAGGCGCCCTTCGGCGATGTCGCGCCGCAGGGCTGCGAGCAGCCGGCCCGACACCGTGTCGGCATCGTCCAGCAGAACCGGGATCCACATCCTCACACGCCTTCGATCGTTCGAAGCGATAGTGTCACTATGACAATATGCTCTTTGACTCGCATGACAATAGGCCGCAATGACGCGCTGTCAACGCCGATCGGCGGCGTGACAAAGGCGGACAAGGATCATGAGACAGATATGGACGACGGCCCTCGCTAGTTTCCTGCTGATCGGTTTCGCGGCCGTGGTCTCGGCCACCGCGATTGCCGTGACGGCCGAACCCGATATACGCTCGCAGGGCTGGGAAATGATGGTCGAGGCCCAGTATCGACTGGCCCACGACATGAGGCGGTGACAATGAGCCCCGATATCGTCCTTGCCCTCGTGACATTCTGCATCGTCTCGTCGGTGACCCCCGGTCCGAACAACATGATGCTGCTGTCGTCGGGGGGGACCTTCGGCTTCGGCCGCACCGTCCCGCATATCCTGGGGATCAGCTTCGGGTGCGTCGTCATGGTGCTGCTGCTCGGCATCGGGCTCGCCAGCGTGATCGCCCGGGCGCCGTGGCTGTACACGGGGCTGCACATCGTCTCGATCGCCTATCTTCTCTATCTCAGCTGGCGGATCGCGACCTCGGTCGGCGTCGGCGCGACCTCGGCGCGGACGAAGCCGCTGGGCATGATCGAGGCGGCGGCGTTCCAGTGGGTGAACCCCAAGGCGTGGGCGATGTGCCTCGGGATCGCCACCGGCTTCACCCGGCCCGGCCATCTCTACGTCGACGTGCCGGTCGCCGCCGTCGTCCTGGCGATGACGGGCCTGCCCTGCATCATGCTCTGGGCCGGCGGCGGCACGATGATGCGCCGGCTGCTCACCCGGCCCGGCGCATTGCGCGTCTTCAATATCGGCATGGCGTCGCTGCTCGTCGCGTCGCTGGTCCCCGGCGTGATCGAACTCGCGCAGCGGATCTGAGCGGATCCGAAGGCATATTTCTCCTTCGGCGTCTCGACGGCGACGATGGCCTGACCCGGCCCGCAGCAACTCTTCATTGCACTGCACAACGGGATGTGCTGACACTCGCTGATGATTCAGGCAGCGCTGCATCACCAGACGGTCTACCGCTACGACCATCCGGTTCAGCTGGGCCCCCAGGTGATCCGCCTGCGGCCGGCCCCGCACAGCCGCACCGCAGTCAATAATTATGCGCTCCGCATCCTGCCGGAAAACCACTTCGTCAACTGGCAGCAGGATCCGCACGGCAACTGGCTGGCGCGGATCGTCTTTCCCGAGCGGACCGACGAATTCTCGATCACGGTCGACCTGATCGCCGATCTGGTGGTGGTCAATCCGTTCGATTTCTTCGTCGAGGACTATGCCGAGGAGCGGCCGTTCACCTATGCGCCCGCGCTCGCCGCCGATCTCGCCGCCTATTTCGAGATCGAGCCGCAGGGAGCGCTGTTCGACGAATTCGTCGCCCGGTTCGCCGGCGTCCGCGCGCGCACCATCGATTTCCTCGTCGAGCTCAACGTCGCGATCAACCAGCGGGTCGGCTATGTCATCCGCATGGAACCGGGGGTGCAGACTCCCGAGGAGACGCTGTCGATCGGCTCGGGCAGCTGCCGCGATTCGGCCTGGCTGCTGGTGCAGGCGGCCCGCCGCCTCGGTTTCGCCGCGCGTTTCGTGTCGGGCTATTCGATCCAGCTGACGCCCGACATCGTTCCCATCGACGGCCCGAAGGGCGTGGCGGCCGATGTCTGCGACCTTCATGCCTGGGCAGAGGTCTATGTGCCCGGCGCCGGCTGGATCGGCATGGACGCGACATCGGGCATGTTCGCGGGGGAGGGGCATATCCCGCTCGCCGCGACCCCGCATTTCCGCTCGGCCACGCCGATCGAGGGGGCTTTGCTCGAACCGGCCCATGTCGATTTCCACTTCGACATGACCGTCCAGCGCATCGCCGAGGCGGTGCGCATCACCAAGCCCTTCACCGATGCCCGCTGGGCGGCGCTCGACGCGCTCGGCGAGAAGGTCGATGCCGACCTGGTCGCGCAGGACGTCCGGCTGACGATGGGGGGCGAGCCGACCTTCGTCGCGCTCGACGACCCCGAGGCGCCCGAATGGAACGGCGACGCGGTCGGCCCGACCAAGGCGGGCTATGCCGACCGGCTGATCCGCAAGCTGCGCGAGCGCTATGCGCCCGGCGGCATGCTCCACCACGGCCAGGGCAAATGGTATCCGGGCGAAAGCCTGCCGCGCTGGGGCTATTCGGTGTATTGGCGCAGCGATGGCGTGCCCGTCTGGAAGGACGCCGGCCTGATCGCGGGCGGCGAGACTGGCAAGGCGGTGACCACCGACGAGGCCGGGACCTTCCTGGCCGAGATCGCCGAAAGCCTCGGTGTCGGCGGCGAGATGGTCCAGCAGGCCTATGAGGACGGCATCGAGTGGGCGGTCAAGGAAGCCCAGCTGCCCGAGAATGTCGACCCGACCGATCCGAAGATCGACGACCCCGAGGCGCGCCACCGCATGGTGAAGGCGTTCGAGCACGGGCTGAGCAAGCCGGTCGGCCATGTCCTGCCGATCCAGCGCTGGCAGGCGGCGCAGGCGCCCGAACCGCGCCGCTGGCGCTCGGAGCGGTGGCAGGTGCGGCGCGGCAAGCTGTTCGTGATGCCGGGCGACGCGTCGATCGGCTATCGCCTGCCGCTCGGTTCGCTGCCCTATGTGCCGCCGGCCGACTATCCCTATCTCCACGTCCAGGACAGCACCGAGGTTCGCGGCCCCCTTCCCGATTTTCCGGCGCGCGAGGCCGAGGCGCTGGCGCAGCGCTCGGAGGCGGTGGCGCCGGCCGCGGGCGGCATGGCCGCGCAGGACCGGCAGGAACAGAAGATCATCGAGGGCGCGGTCCGCACCGCGATGACGGCCGAATCGCGCGGCGACCATATCGCGGTCTTCCTGCCGCCGACCGAGAAGCTCGAGGATTATCTCGAGCTGGTCGCCGAGATCGAGGCGACCGCGGCGCGGACCGGCGTGCCCGTGCGGATCGAGGGCTATGGTCCGCCGCCCGACCCGCGCCTCAACGTCCTCAAGGTGACCCCGGACCCGGGCGTGATCGAAGTGAACGTCCACCCCGCCGCGAGCTGGGCCGAGACGGTCGACATCACCACCGGCCTCTACGACCTGGCGCGCGAGACCGGGCTGACCGCCGACAAGTTCATGGTCGACGGCCGCGCGATCGGCACCGGCGGCGGCAATCACATCGTCCTGGGCGGCCGGTCGGTGAACGATTCTCCGTTCATCCGCCGGCCCGACCTGCTCAAGAGCTTCATCCTCTACTGGCAGCGCCATCCCGCGCTCAGCTATCTTTTCTCGGGACTGTTCATCGGCCCGACCAGCCAGGCGCCGCGCATCGACGAGGCGCGCCATGACGGCCTCTACGAACTCGAGATCGCGCTGGCGCAGGTGCCGGCGCCGGGCGAGGGCGCGGCGCCGCCGCCCTGGGTGGTCGACCGGCTGTTCCGCAACCTCCTGGTCGACGTCACCGGCAACACCCACCGCACCGAGATATGTATAGACAAAATGTTCTCGCCGGACGGACCGACCGGACGGCTGGGGCTGCTCGAGTTCCGTGGCTTCGAAATGCCGCCCGAGCCCAAGATGAGCCTCGCCCAGCAATTGCTGCTGCGCGCGCTCACCGCCTGGTTCTGGCGCCAGCCGCAAAAGGGCGGGCTGGTCCGCTGGGGAACCGCGCTCCACGACCGCTTCCTGCTGCCGCATTTCGTCTGGGCCGATTTCATGGAGGTGCTGTCGGACCTTCGCCATGTCGGCTATGATTTCGACCCCGCCTGGTTCGAGGCGCAGCGCCAGTTCCGCTTCCCGGTCCATGGCACCGTCTCGGCGGGCGGCGTGACGCTCGAGGTCGCGCATGCGCTGGAGCCCTGGCATGTGCTGGGCGAGACCGGGGCGATCGGGGGCACCGTGCGCTATGTCGACAGCTCGACCGAGCGGCTCCAGGTCAAGGTCTCGGGGCTGGTGCCCGGCCGCCATGTCGTCGCGGTCAACGGCCGCGCGATGCCGATGACGCCGACCGGCGTGCCCGGCGAGGCGGTCGGCGGGGTGCGCTACAAGGCGTGGAAGCCGGCCAATTGCCTCCATCCGCTGCTCGACGCCGATGCGCCGCTGACCATCGAGGTTCTCGACAAGTGGAACGAACGTTCGCTAGGCGGGTGCGTCTATCATGTCGCGCATCCGGGGGGACGCAGTTATGACACCGTTCCGGTCAACGATCTCGAAGCCGAGGCACGGCGGCGGGCACGGTTCCAGGACCATGGCCATACGCCGGGTCCGATGACGATTCCGATGCCGGAACGCGCCAGCGAGTTTCCGATGACGCTCGACCTGCGCGCCCCGCCGGGCTGGTAGCACCGTCATGCAGGGGGACATGATGGCGGAATTGCCGGGCATGCCGAGCCTGGGCGAAGGCTGGCTCCACTCCTACATCGCCAAGGCGGGAACCGCCGACGCGCTGCGCGGCGACGTGGGGCGCGGCGCCAAATGGTGGAACGCGCTGTTCGAGGGGATCGGGCGGCTCAGCGAGGGCCGCCTCGACCTGCTCCAGCAGCGCATGGCGCGGCAGGTGCAGGAACTGGGCACCGCCTTCCGCCTGCCCGGCGAGGAACGCGAGCGGCCCTGGCCGGTCTCGGCGGTGCCGCTGCTGATCGGCGAGGACGACTGGGCGATCATCGCCGCCGGCGTCGCCCAGCGCGCCGAACTGCTCGAACGGCTGCTCGACGACATCTTCGGCGAACAGACGATCGTGTCCAGAGGCGCGGTCCCCGCCGCGCTGGTCACCGGCAGCCGTGCCTTCTGGCGCTCGCAGATCGGAATCAAGCCGCCCGGCGGCTATCATCTCCACATCTACGCGGTCGACCTGGGCCGCGACCCGAGCGGCGAGTGGCGGGTGCTCGACGACCATGTCCGCGCGCCGGTCGGCGCCGGCTATGCGCTGGAGAACCGGCTGGCCTCCACCCGCCTGATGGGGGGACTCCAGACCCGTCTCCACGTCGAGCGGCTCGCCCCCTTCTTCTCGGCGTTCCGCGAGGGCCTGGCGGCGGTGTGCCGTCGCTCCGACCCGCGCATCGGCCTGCTGACGCCGGGCCGCTACAACCAGAGCTATGCCGAACAGGCGCATCTCGCCCGCTATCTGGGCCTGCTGCTGGTCGAGGGCAGCGACCTCGCGGTGCGCGAGGACGGGCTGTTCGTCCGCACGATCGAGGGGCTGAAGCGGGTCGACGCCCTGTGGCGCCGGATCGATTCGCGCTATCTCGATCCGCTGGCCTTCGACGCCACCTCGGCGATCGGCGTGCCGGGGCTGATGGACGCGATGGCGGCGGGGCAGGCGGTGATCGCCAACAGCCCCGGCGCGGGCGCGGTCGAATCGACCGCGATGGCGGCCTTCCTGCCCGCGCTTGCGCAGCGCCTGCTGGGCGAGCACCTGATCCTCCCCAACATCGCCACCTGGTGGTGCGGGCAGGATGGGCCGCGCGCACAGGTCGAGGCGCGCCTCGACGAGCTGTTGATCGCGCCGGCCTTCACCGATGCGCCGGTCGGCCTGCCGCGCGGCCGTCCGGTGCTCGCCTCGACCCTGAGCCGGGCGGAGCGCGAAGCCCTGCTCGCCGACATGCGCAACCGGCCGACCGACTATGCGGCGATGGAGGACGTCCATCTGTCGACGACGCCGGCCGTGCTCGACGGCCAGCTTGTGCCGCGGCCCTTCACCCTCCGGGTGTTCGCGGCGCGCGACGGCGAGGGCAAGTGGACGGTGATGCCCGGCGGCTTCGCCCGCATCGGCGACGACAGCGACGCGCGCGTCACGGTGATGGGCGAGGGCGCCTTTTCGGCCGATGTCTGCGTGGTCGGCACCAAGGCGGTCGATCCCGTCTCGCTGCTGCCGCAGAAGGTGCCGATCCGCCGCAACCCCGGCACCCTGCCGAGCCGCGCGGCCGACAATCTCTACTGGCTCGGCCGCTATCTGGAGCGCGGCGAGGCGACCCTGCGGCTCGTCCGCGCGACCCTGGGGGGCTCGATCGTCGCCGACGGCGGCGCGGCGCTGTTCCCGCTGACCCTCGACCGGCTCGGCACGATGCTGATCGCTTCGGGGGCCGCCACGATCGAGAAACCCGAGCAGGAGGAGGGCGAGGAAGCGGAGGAGGATTCCGGCGAAACCCACGACCTGCGCGAGCTGGCCTTGCTCGCGCTCGACGGGGACGGCCCGGCGAGCATCGCGAGCCTGATGCGCCACGCCCGCCTGATCGCCAGCGGCACCCGCGATCGCCTGTCGGGCGACGTCTGGCGCCTCGTCGACGCGCCGCTGCCCAAGGCACTGTCCGACGATGCCGAGGCGACCCTGGCGCGTGCGGTGGACCTGCAGGAGCGCTTCTCCGCGCTTGCCGGCCTGTCGGCCGAGAATATGGGCCGGACCGCAGGCTGGCGCTTCCACGACATGGGGCGGCGGATCGAACGCGCGCTGTGGGGATGCCGGCAGGTCCGGATCTTCGGCGGCAAGGACGCGTCGGCGGACGACCTGACGACCCTGCTCGACCTGTTCGACAGCCAGATCAGCTACCGGGCGCGCTATCTCGCCGGGCTGGCGCTCGAGCCGGTGCGCGACCTCGTCGCGCTCGATCCCTATAATCCGCGCTCGGTCGCCTTCCAGATGGCGCGTATCGCCGAACATCTCGCCGAGCTGCCGCCGCTGCGCGACGACGGCATGGCGGAAGCGCATGTGATGATCTTCTACCGGATCGAATCCGCGATCCGCACCGCGACCGCGGAGACGCTCGACGGCACGATGGTGCTCGGGCTGGAGAATATGTTGTCCGAACTGTCCAACGCGATCAGCGCGCGCTTTTTCCTGCAAGGCAGCGAAGGGTTGCGCATGTCCGGCATGACCCTGGCCTGATCGAACGCCCGCGATGCTCTATCAGGTCCGCCACCGCACGCTGTTCCGCTACGCCTATCCGGTCAGCTTCGCCCGCTGCAACCTGCGGCTGCAGCCGGCCGAATGGGCGGGACAGCGGCTGGAAAGCTTCGCGCTGGACCTGTCGCCCACCGCGCGGATCACGGGCACGCCGCCGATCGGCTATATCGGCCACGTCGCGCGGATGGTGGTGGAGAAGCCATCGCGCGAGCTGGCGATCGAGAGTCGCTTCCGCATCCGGGTCGACCGCCCCGTGCCGCTGCCGCTGCCCGGCGATCCGACCGTGGCCGAGGTCGCCGCCGCCGGACGCACCACGCTCGACATCGGGGTCGAGAGCCCGGCCAACTATATCTATCCCTCGCCGTCGATCCCGCTCAGCGCGGCGATCACCGCCTGGTGTTCCGAACTGCTCGACCCCGGCCGGGGCATCGTCGAGGCGGGGCTCGCGCTGGCGACGCGCATCCACGATCGTTTCACCTATGACGGCAGCGCGACGACGGTCGACACCAGCCCGATCGAGGCGTTCGAGAAGCGCCACGGCGTCTGCCAGGATTTCGCGCAGATCATGATCGCCGGACTGCGCGGCGTCGGCGTGCCCGCCGCCTATGTGTCGGGCTATCTGCGCACCATCCCGCCACCCGGCAAGCCACGGCTGGTGGGCGCCGACGCGACCCACGCCTGGGTGGTGATCTGGTGCGGCGCCGAGCGCGGCTGGCTGGGCTTCGACCCGACCAACGCCTGCATGGTGGGCAGCGACCATATCGTCACGGCCATGGGCCGCGACTATGCCGACGTCGCGCCGATCGACGGGGTCTTCACCGGCCAGGAAGGGCAGAAGATCGACGTTGCGGTCGATGTGGAGCCGCTGGAATAGGGGCGCTCGAAGGGCCATTGGCAACGGCCACTTACTGAAGCTAAGCCCTCGGGGCCATTCAAGTTGGAGGAACAATGCAGCGGTCCGATGTCGTCCAGGCTATTCTCGATCTGTACGAGGCCCCCTCCTATCTCGAAATAGGGGTGGAGACCGGCGAAACCTTCCACGCGATCCGTGCCGCGCGCAAGGTGGCGGTCGACGTCAAATTCGCGTTCGACCTCGACGCTGCCCGCACCGCCGTCGCCGGACAGGACGTCCACTTCCACGAATGCCCCAGCGACGGCTATTTCGAGCGGATCGCCGAAGACGATCGTTTCGATGTCGTCTTCATCGACGGCCTGCATACCTTCGACCAGACCTTGCGCGACCTGCTCAACGCGATCCAGCATCTGCGAGACGATGGCGTGATCGTGATCGACGACGTGCTGCCGCCGAGCTACGCGGCATCGCTGCCCTCGCTCGAACAGAATATCGCCTTCCGAAAGGCGCGCGGAATCCAGCCCATCGACTGGATGGGCGACGTCTACCGGCTGGTCTTCTTCATTCGCGACTATCTGCCGGGCTTCAGTTTCGCGACGCTTGTCGAAAACCACGGCGAAACCGTCCTGTGGCGGGGAACCCGCGCCCTGGACGCCGCGCCGCGATCGGTCGAGCAGATCAGCCGCATGAGCTTCGCGGACTGCCAGTTCCATCGCGACGACTTCAACATCACGTCGTTCGACGAGATCATGAAACGGCTGCGCGGCCGCTGAAAGGTGTCCGGGCGGACCGCCCGGATCCCGTTCGGGAGGTTCAGCGCCAGCCGCGGTGGGTGGCGCGCGGGGCCTGCCGCCAGTCGGGCCGGCGGACGCGTTCGCGTTGCTGCTGCGCCATCGACTTCATGTTGCGGAAGCCGCGCGCGCGGCGGCGGTGCTGCTTCTCGCGCCAGTGAAGGCCGAGGTTGACGATCAGCGATCCCAGCATGATCGAGCCGACGACGGCGATGGCGCCCCATTGTATCGCCTGTTCCTGCACGGGCTTCTCCTTCCGGTACCGGATCATGCTTTACCAGTTTCCGGGTTGAGCCGGCGTTAACAAGTGCAACGCGCGCGGGCCCGCACGGCGCCAGGGTCTCGCGATCGCCCGCGACGGAGCGGGATGCGCCGATCGGCGCTGGCCAACCGCCCGACTTTTATCTAGCTGCGCGCTCCACGATGATGCCGCGCCGGATCGCCCATTCCCTGTCCTGCCTTGCGCTGGCGGCCGCCTCGCCGGCGCTGGCCGACGACGGGCGGCTGAGCCTCGTCGGCGAGATGCGGCTGCGCGCCGAGGCGATCGACGGGCAGGCGCGCGCGGGCTTCGACAGCCGGGACACGCTGCTCAGCCTGCGGACCAGGCTGCGCGCCGACTATGACGCGGGCGCGGTGCGCTTCGGCGCCGAGATGTTCGACAGCCGCGCCTATGGCGCCGATCCGGGCACGCCGCTGTCGACCAGCGAGGTCAATACGTTCGAGCTGGTCCAGGCCTATATCGCCGGGGACATCGACGAGCCCTGGGGCGAGGGGACGCGCCTGTCGCTGACGGCCGGACGCATGATGCTCAACCTCGGCTCGCGCCGGATCGTCGCCGCCGACGATTATCGCAACACCACCAGCGGCTATACCGGGATGCGGGCGGACCTGACCGCGCCGAAGGGCATCAGGGCGAGCTTCATCTACACGCTGCCGCAGATGCGCCGTCCCGACGATCCCGCGGACCTGCGCGACAACCGGCCGAAGATCGACCGCGAGAGTTTCGACGCGGTGCTGTGGGGCGGACTGATCAGTCGCGACGCCATGATCGGCCGGGCGATGCTGGAAATCAGCTTCTACCATTTCGGCGAGCGCGATTCGCCGCGGCTGGCGACGCGGGACCGGTCGCTCGACAGCTTCGGCGGGCGGCTCATCGCCGAGCCGGCGCCGGGGCGCGTCGACTATGAGGTCGAACTGCTCGGCCAGCGCGGATCGATCAGCCGGTCGCTCGCCGCCGATGCCGGCCGGCAGGCGGTGCGGGCGAGCTTCGTCCACGCCGATATCGGCTACAGCTTCCGCACCGCCTGGAAACCACGCCTGGCGATCGAGTTCGACCGGGCGAGCGGCGACCGGGCCGGGGGGCGCTATGGCCGGTTCGATACCCTGTTCGGCATGCGCCGCGCCGATCTGGCGCCCTCGGGCATCTACGCCGCGATCGGCCGCGCCAATATCGTGACGCCGGGCATCCGCCTCGAAGCCGCGCCCAGCCGCCGGCTCGACGGGTTCGTGGTCTATCGGCCGATGTGGCTGGCGGCCGACCAGGACGCCTTTTCCACGACGGGGGTCCGCGATCCGGCCGGCCGGTCGGGGGACTTCGCCGGCCATCAGGTCGAGGGGCGGCTGCGCTATACGCTGGTGCCGGAGCGGCTGCGGCTGGAGGTCGACGCTGTGCTGCTCGCCAAGGGCCGCTTCCTGCGGGAGGCCCCCAACGCCACGCGGAAACGCTGGACGCGCTACGGCTCGTTCAACCTGACCGCCAGCTTCTGATTTCTTTTTGTTTCCGGGCTTGTTCCGGCGCCGGACCGCCCTATCTCGAAGGTGCGGGCCGGGCCCCTCTGGCGTTCCTTCGGGAACGTGATGTCGGACCGCATCGGGTAGACCGGTGCAGGTTCGTCTTTCCTACCTCGCCGCCGGCACACCCGATCGATGCAACCATCGAAGGGAATGAGCCATGACTGCCATGACGTACCGCCTCTCCGTGATCCACCACCGGTTGGACACCGAGATCCGCCGCGAGCTCAAGCGCCGGATCCCGGACAGCATCCGCCTGCTGCGGCTCAAGAAGCTGCGGCTGATGGTGAAGGATCGCCTCGCCGGCAATTACCGTACCGCGTTCTCGGGCTGAGGCTCGGGCGTCGGGCGGGCCGATGCGGCGGCGGGGCGTGCTGCCCCGCCGTCCCTGGCCCTGGCCGCGAGCCGGTTCACATAGTCGATCTTGGCGGTGATCGCCGGCGACAGCCGGAAGGGATAGAGATCGGGCTGGCCCATGCTGCGGTTGACCGTGTTGAGCGCGAAGCTCCACGGCACCATCTGCGCGGCCAACAGGTCTGTGGGCGCC
The DNA here is from genome assembly GCF_001428605.1 of Sphingomonas sp. Root720. GTDB lineage: Bacteria > Pseudomonadota > Alphaproteobacteria > Sphingomonadales > Sphingomonadaceae > Rhizorhabdus. The sequence goes on along the minus strand of NZ_LMID01000001.1, from coordinate 866,319 downwards.
CGGTAGGGATCGAAGTCCACGGCCGGGCCGGCCTCGCCTTCCGGGCCCGGAAAGGGCGCCATCCGCATGTCGAAGCCGGCGAGCGTCGCCAGCGTGTCGACCATGTGGAGATAATGGGCGAAGGTCTCTGCAAAGTCCTCCCAGGGGTGGGCGGTCGCGTAGAAGCTCACATAATCATCGGTCCACACCTTGTCGCTGTTCGGGCCGTAATGATCGGCCAGCGCCTGGGCATAGTCGATCGTCTCGTCGCCGAAGACCTCGCGGAACGCAGCCAGCTCGGCAGGGTCCGTCTCGACGAGGCGCGCCCAGTAGTGATGACCGACCTCATGCCGGAAATGGCCGAGCAGGGTGCGATAGGGTTCGCCCATCGCGCGCCGCGCCTTTTCGCGCTCGACATCGTCCGCCTCGATCAGGTTGAGCGTCACCACCCCGCCGTCGTGGCCGGTGGTGATCTGTGCGGTGCCCTGTTGCTCGGCCGAGGGGTCGTAGAGAAAATCGAAGGCGAGTCCCTGGATGTTGTCGGCTTCCTCGGCCTTCGTCTCCAGCGGCAGGCCGAGCTTGATCAGCGTGTGGAACATGCGCCGCTTGGCCTCCTCGATCCTGGCCCAGCGCGGCGGCACCGACGGAACCGACAGGTCGGGAATCGTCCGGTTGTGCCGGCAGGCGCGGCAATAGGGCGTGCTGTCGTCGGTCGCGACCAGCCAGTTGCAGACGCCGTGATGGTCGTTGTTCGCGCAGACCGCCACGTCGTGGGGCTGGCCGTCGCCGTCGCGCCAGGTGGTGGCGCCGTCGCCGAGGAACAGGAACCCGTCCGAGGCGGGGTCATAGCCCAGCGTGAAGGCGCAGGCGGGGCAGACGCGCGCCTCGAAATGCAACAGGCGCGCGCAATTGGGGCAGGGATAAGGTGCCATGGATGGCCAACTCGCTTGTAGTTCGTTGATTTAGGTATCAGAACGCGGGGCGCCTCCGGCGGGTTGCCCGCCGAAGACACCAAATTTTCACTTGCGGAATGGCAAGCCGGTACACATCTCGCATGTTGCATATTTGCAACAGGTGCGACGGCAGGATGACGACGACAACGATGGCGGACCTCTATTCGAAGCTGGGCGTGAAGCGGGGGGCGGACGAGGCCGAGATCAAGAAGGCCTATCGCAAGCTCGCCAAGGAGCTGCACCCCGACCGCAACCAGGACAAGCCCAATGCGGCGGAGCGCTTCGCGGAGCTGACCTCGGCCTACGACCTGCTGTCCGATCGCGACAAGCGCGCCCAATATGATCGCGGCGAGATCGACGAGCAGGGCAATCCGAAAGGGCCGTTCGGCTTCGGCGGCCGTGGCGGCGGCGGCTTCAATCCCGGCGCGGGGCCCGGCGGCGCGAGCTTCGAATTCGGCGAGGGCGCCGACTTCGGCGATATCTTCGAGGGCATTTTCGGGCGCTCGCGCGGTGGCGGCGGGCCGGGCGCCGGCGCTGGCGCCGGCCGGCGCGGCGGCTTCGGCGGCTTCGGAACCCAGGGCGGCACCCGGCCGGCAAAGGGTGCCGACATTTCCTATCGCCTCGCCGTCCCGTTCGAGGACGCGGCGGCGCTCACGCCGCAGCGCATAACCCTGGCCAATGGCAAGACGATCGACGTCAAGCTTCCCAACGGGGTCGAATCGGGCACGCAGATGCGCCTGGCCGGGCAGGGCGAGGACGGCCCGGGCGGCAAGGGCGACGCGATCGTCACCGTCGACGTGCGGCCGCACCGCTTCTTCCGCCGCGACGAGGACGATGTCCGGCTCGACCTGCCCGTCGCGATCGACGAGGCGGTGGCCGGCGCCAAGGTGAAGGTGCCGACGGTCGACGGCGCGGTGATGCTGGCGATCCCCAAGGGCACCAGCTCGGGCAAGACGCTGCGGCTCAAGGGACGGGGCTTCCACCGCAAGGACGGCAGCCGCGGCGACCAGCTCGTCACGGTGATGATCGACATTCCGGCGGACGATGCCGAACTCGAGGCCTTCATCGAAAAATGGTCCGGGAAGGGCCAGCGCAACCCGCGGGCCAATCTGGGCGTTTAGGAAAGAGATAGTCATCACAAAGGGATAGGAGCGATGCGCTTTGGTGACGGATGAATCCCCCGAAGCGCGCCGCCGGCGACCCTTCGAAAAGCATCTGAACGAGATGCGCCCCGGCGGGCGGATCTACACGGTGGTCCGCCGGGCCGCGATCGGCGTCTACACCGACGGCTTCATCCATGCCGGCAATATCGCCTATCTGGCGCTGCTGACGATGTTTCCCTTCTTCATCGTCATGGCGGCGCTGGCGCAGCTGTTCGGGCGTACCCCGGACGTCCAGCATGCGGTGTACGGCTTCCTCGCCACGGTGCCGCCCTCGGTCCGCCAGCTCGTCGCCCAGCCGATCAACGACGTGCTGGCGGCGAACAACAAGGGCGCGCTGCTGTGGCTCGGCGCGCTGGTCGGGCTGTGGACGGTCGGCAGCTTCATCGAGACGATCCGCGACATTCTGTACCGCGCCTACGGCACCAAGCCGAGCAGGAGCTTCTGGCATTATCGCGCCGGATCGATGCTGCTCATCGTCGCGTCGGTGATCCTGGCGATGTCGGCGTTCAGCGCGCAGGTGGTGCTCACCGGCGTCGAGCAGCTGGTCTGGCGGCTGCTGCCCTTCGCGAGCGACCTGCAGCCGCTGTTCAACCTGTCGCGGCTGGCACCGCTGCTGATGCTGGCGGGGGCGCTCTATGCGATGTTCGTCACCTTGACTCCGCTCAAATACCGCGTGGCGGCCTGCCCGAAATGGCCGGGGGCGCTTTTCACGGCGGTCTGGTGGATGGCGGTGACGATGCTGTTGCCGGTCGTGGTCGGGGCCTTTGGCGGTTATGGCCGCACCTATGGCGGCCTTGCAGGGGTGATCGTGACCCTATTGTTCTTCTGGCTGGTCGGCCTCGGGCTAGTTTTCGGGGCACATCTCAATGCGGCTCTAGCCGAAACCCCGGAAACGTCTGTAAAGGAACCCTCGCCGCCCAAGGAGTAAGGGAGATATCGTGGCCGGGTTGATGCAGGGGAAGCGCGGGCTGATCATGGGGCTCGCCAATGATCGCTCGCTGGCGTGGGGGATTGCCAAGGCGCTCCACGAACATGGCGCGGAAATGGCCTTCAGCTATCAGGGCGAGGCGCTGGAACGGCGCGTCAGGCCGCTGGCCGAGCAGGTCGGGTCCGATTTCCTGATCGAGTGCGACGTGTCCGACGACGCGGCGATGGATGTCGCCTTCGGCACGCTGGCCGAGCGCTGGCCGACGATCGACTTCCTCGTCCATGCCATCGGCTTCTCGGACAAGAACGAGCTGCGCGGCCTCTACGTCGACACCAGCCTCGAGAATTTCCTGCTGACGATGAATATCTCGGCCTACAGCCTGGTCGCGGTGACCAAGCGTGCCCGCCCGCTGATGCCCAATGGCGGATCGGTCCTGACGCTCAGCTATTACGGCGCCGAGAAGGTCGTGCCGCACTATAACGTCATGGGCGTCGCCAAGGCCGCGCTGGAGACCAGCGTCAAATATCTGGCGATGGATCTCGGCCCCGAGAATATCCGCGTCAACGCGATCTCGGCGGGCCCGATCAAGACGCTTGCGGCCAGCGGCATCGGCGACTTCCGCTACATCCTGAAGTGGAACGAGCTCAACTCGCCGCTCCGCCGCAACGTGACGATCGAGGATGTCGGCGGCGCGGGCCTCTACATGCTGTCCGACCTGGCGAGCGGCGTGACCGGCGAGATCCATCATGTCGACGCCGGCTACAACGTCATCGGCATGAAGGCCGAGGACGCCCCGGATATCGCGTTGGCCTAAGCAACCCGGGACAGGGAGGGACGGGTGCTTCTCTCCGGGTAGGAATGGACAGGGCCTTGCACTGCCGCTTGGCAAAAGATGGGTTTCGCGTCCCCCGCTTCTGGAACAATGACGGGCTGACGAATCTGGACGGGGTAGTGACTGTGATCAGGCGTGCGTTGACCGAAGGGCCCCCGCTTTCCCTCTCCCTCGGGGAGAGGGGGAAGTGAGCTTCAACAGCTTTGGCCGCGTCTTCCGTTTCTCCACCTGGGGGGAGAGCCATGGGCCCGCCATCGGCGCGGTGGTCGATGGTTGCCCGCCGGGGCTGGCGCTGGGCGAGGCCGACATCCAGCCCTGGCTCGACAAGCGGCGGCCAGGGACCTCGCGCTTCACGACCCAGCGGCAGGAGCCCGACCGGGTCCGCATCCTGTCGGGCGTGTTCGAGGGCCGGACCACGGGCACGCCGATCAGCCTGATGATCGAGAATGTCGACCAGCGCTCGAAGGATTATTCGGAGGTCGCACTCGCCTATCGGCCCGGCCATGCCGACTATGCCTATGACGCCAAATATGGTTTCCGCGACCATCGCGGCGGCGGCCGGTCCTCGGCGCGCGAGACGGCGTCGCGGGTCGCCGCCGGCGCCGTCGCGCGGCTGGTGATACCCGACGTCCGGATCCGGGCCTATCTCGTCGAACTCGGCGGCGACCGGATCGACCCGGTGGCGTTCGACGACGGCGCGATCGACGAAAACCCCTTCTTCTGCCCGGATCGCGCGGCGGCCGTCCGCTGGGAGGCGATCGTCGACGACGCGCGCAAGGCGGGCTCCTCGGTCGGCGCGGTCGTCGAATGCGTGGCCGAAGGCGTGCCCGCCGGCTGGGGCGCCCCGCTCTACGCCAAGCTCGACAGCGAACTGGCGGCCGCCTGCATGTCGATCAACGCGGTCAAGGGCGTCGAGATCGGCGACGGCTTCGCGGCGGCGCGGCTGACCGGCGAGACCAATGCCGATCCGATGCGCCCCGGCAACGACGGCAAGCCGGTCTTCCTCGCCAACCATGCCGGCGGGATCGCGGGCGGGATCGCGACGGGGCAGCCGGTGGTGGTGCGAATCGCGCTCAAGCCGACCTCGTCGATCCTGACCCCGGTCGAGACGATCGGCCGCGACGGACAGGCCGCCGACATCCGCACCAAGGGCCGCCACGACCCGTGCGTCGGCATCCGCGCCGCGCCGGTGCTGGAGGCGATGGTCGCGCTGGTGCTGGCCGACCAGAAGCTGCTCCACCGGGCGCAGGTCGGATGAGCGCCGTCGCCGACCAGGATGGCGGACGGGACCGGATCGCCCGCCGCATCCATGTGCAGGGCAAGGTCCAAGGCGTCTTCTTCCGCGCCTGGACGGTCGAGCAGGCGACCGGCCTCGGCCTCGACGGCTGGGTGCGCAACCGCCACGACGGATCGGTCGAGGCGGTCGCGGTGGGCCCGGCCGACAAGGTCGAGGAACTGATCGCGCGCTGCCGGCGCGGCTCGCCCGCGTCGACGGTCGAGGCGGTGACCGTCGAGGATATGCCGGGCATCGTCGACCCCGGCTTCAGCCAGAAGCCGACGCTATGAGCGTGCGGCCGATCCGGGTCGAGGCGCTGGCGGCGCTGCCGCACGGCTTCCTCGGCCGCGAAGGGGGCGTCTCCGAAGGCATCCATGCCGGGCTGAACGTCGGCCTCGGTTCGGACGACGACCGCGCCGCGATCGATGAGAATCGCCGCCGGGCGGTCGAAGCGGTGGCACCGGGTCATCGGCTCGTCACGCTCCACCAGGTCCATTCGGCGGACACGGTCGCGGTGACGGAGCCCTTCGCCGACGAGGCGCGCCCGCATGCCGATGCGCTGGCGACCGACCGGCCGGGCCTGTTGCTCGGCATCCTGACCGCCGATTGCGTGCCGGTGCTGTTCGCCGATCCGCAGGCGGGCGTGGTGGGCGCGGCGCATGCCGGCTGGAAGGGCGCGATCACGGGGGTGACCGATACGGCGCTGGCCGCGATGGAGCAGCTGGGCGCCGATCGTTCGCGGATCGTGGCGGCGATCGGCCCCTGCATCGCGCGGGCGAGCTATGAGGTCGACGCGGGCTTCGTCCGGCGCTTCGAGGCCGACGATCCCGCCAATGAACGCTTCTTCGCCGACGGCCGCCGTCCCGGCCATGCCCAGTTCGATATCGAGGCCTATGTCGCACACCGGCTGGCGACCGCAGGGGTGGGGCGGGTGATCGCGCTGGGCGAGGACACCTATGCCCAGCCCGATCGCTTCTTCAGCTTCCGCCGCGCGACGCATCGCGGCGAGCCCGGCTATGGGCGGCAGATCTCGCTGATCGGCCTTCCGGCCTGATGGCGGCCACGGGCTGAGCCGGGCCGCCCTTTCGCCTCAGAAGGGAACGATCTTCGATTTGCGGGTGAAGTTCATATAGCCGACATTGACGCCGAGCCGCCAACCGACGCCGAGCCGGATCGGGATCATCACCACGTCGCCGCGGCGCAGATAGGTCGCGGTGAAGCCGCCGACGATATAGGCCGTTCCCTCGACCCCCGGGAAGCGATGGAAGGCATCGGCGCTGTCGAACAGGTTGTAGACCAGCACGAAGCTCTTGGATCCGTTGGCGCCGAGGTCGAAGCCGACCGAGGGGCCCGTCCAGTAGATCGGCATCTGTCCCTCGACCTTGTGGAACAGCGTGCCCGATCCATAGCGCACGCCGATGACGATCGCGCCGCCGGCCTCGCGTCCAGCGATATAGGCATTGGGCTTACCCTGCTCGGCGAAGATCTTCTCGATCAGCTTGGCGAGGCCTTCGGCGCCCTTGCCGAACACGCCCTCGGCGGCGGCCAGCACGTCGTCCTGCTCATAGGTGGCGTTGGCCGATGCGTCGGCGGCCTGGGCGCGGACGGGCATCGGGCCTTGCACCGCCACGGGTTCGGTGGCCGCGACGTCGCCCGGCTGCGGGTTGATCGCGGTCGCATCGCCTTCGTCGGCCGATGGCGGCGGGGCGACCTTCGTGCCGTACGTCGCCTCGCTCGCCGGAACCGGAGCGAGATCGCTCGCGGCATTGGGGTCGACGGTCCGCATCTGCGCCTGTGCCGCGCCCGAAAGCGCCAGCGCAAACGCGCCCGCCAAGCCGAGCCCCATCCCCTTCAACATAGCTACTCTCCGCAAAGCGCTTCGCCTCTGACCTGATAAAGCCTCTTTTGCCCGACGCCGCAATGAATCGGACCTGAATATTGATGGCGGATTTTTGCGCAGCGAAGTTGTTGATCCGGTCGCACCTGCTCGCTATAGCGCGGCTCTGCCTCGCCGGAGACGTGGGTGAGTGGCTGAAACCAGCGGTTTGCTAAACCGCCGTAGGGGGATTACTCCTACCGAGGGTTCGAATCCCTCCGTCTCCGCCAGGTGCTGCTCGAAGCTTGCGCTCATGCGATTGCGGCCCGCCTCGAATGCGTGGGAACGATCCCGATCCCGATTTCGAGCGCGCGGTGCCGACCCTGGCCGCTTTGACAGCCCTTTTGCGCCCTTTTCAGCTTCCCTCCAGACCTGTCATGAACAGGCGATAAAGCTCGGCGAACGCTTTGCTGTAGCTGAGACCCGCCTGCGCAAGAAAGGCGGGATCATTGATTTTCTCGATGCCCGCCAGGCACACGCTGGCGACGAGGCGCGGGTGGATGTTCCGGAATACCCCTGCCTGGACGCCGTCCTCCAAGATGGTGGTCAGGTGGGTCATGCGGATGCGCTGGTGGTTGTCGAGGATGGCTTGCGCGGCGGGCAGTTCCCGCACATCGGTAAGAAATGCCGCGGAGATGCCAAGGGTCTGGCTGACGCCCGGCTCCAGATATGCCGCCAGCTTCCGGCGGGGATCGGACTCTACGGCCTCTGCCTCCAGACCGAGCCGGCGCAAGCGCTGCGCCCAGGCATCGACGATCAGTGCGAAAAGGGCTTTCCGGCTGGGCGCAAGTTCGTAAAGCGTCCGCTTCGAGCATTTCAGCTCTTGCGCCAGATCGCTCATGGTCGCGACGCGATAGCCATGCGAGAAGAAGAACCGCTCCAGCTGCGCAAGCAATTCCTGCTGGCGCGGGCGCAACGCCTGGGCCTGGTCTGCGGCCGATATCGCCATTCCGTGCTCCATCGCGTGTCGATACCCGATCCGAGGCGAATTGACATCGGGCCGGTCGGTGGTACATTTTCTTGAGAATACGTACCATATGCGATGGTGGCGTCAGGAGAGGTCGATGGACGGGTATATCGTAGGCTGGGGTCACACGGCGTTCGGCAAGTTCGATGCCCTGACCTTGGAGGACCTGATAAAGGATGCCGCCACTGCCGCGCTTTCCGATGCCGGGATAACCGGTGAAGATATCGACGGCGTGTGGTTGGGCAATTTCAATTCTGGTCTCGTGCCCGACGGCTTCTGTTCCTCGATGGTGCTGCACGCCGACCCGGGCTTGCGTTTCAAGCCGGCGGTACGATGCGAAAATGCATGTGCGTCAGGTAGCGCGGCGATCTTTTCCGCACTGGATGCAGTGAACAGCGGTCGTTGCGGCGTGGCGCTGGTCGTCGGCGCGGAGAAGATGACCTCGCTGGATACCGCGGGCGTGACCAGAGCGCTCAGCGGCGCCAGCTATCAACGGGAAGAAAGCGGGATGAGCTTCCCGCAGATATTCGCTTGCTTCGCACAGGCCTATGGCGAAGTTTTCGAAGATCCGACCGAGGCGATGGCCCGCATCGCCGTCAAGAACCACGCCAACGCCATGCATAATCCGCTGGCTCATATGCGCCGGCTGGTAGATCTGGATTATTGCCTGACGCCTTCGGACCGCAATCCCATCATCGCACCCCCCCTTAAACTGAGCGATTGCTCTCTGATTTCCGACGGGGCGGCCGCGCTGGTCATCGCGCATCGATCCCGTCTGCCCGAATTTCGCCGCGCCGTGGGTTTTCGCGCCATTCAGATGGTCAGCGACTATCTGCCGCTGTCGGCCAAGAAGCCCGAGCGCTTCGAAGGTCCAACGATGGCCGTCCAGCGCGCCTATCGGGCGGCGGGCGTAGGCGTCGACGATATCCATCTTGCAGAGGTGCATGATTGCTTCACGATCGCGGAACTTCAATCCGTCGAGGCGCTTGGCCTCGCGCCTCAGGGCCAAGGCTCCGCTGTCATTCGCGAAGGTCAGACGGAGCGTGGCGGGCGATTGCCGATCAATCTGTCAGGCGGCCTCAAAGCCAAAGGGCATCCGGTCGGCGCGACCGGCGTCTCGATGCATGTGATGGTTGCGCGTCAGTTGCTTGGTGAAGCCGAAGAGATGCAGCTTGCTCGCCAGCCTGAACTGGGGCTGTGCCTGAACATGGGGGGAGGCGCCGTGAACAGCGCTGTCTCCATTCTCGAACCGATCAAGGCTTGAGGGCCATGACGACCGCATCTGTCCGATGCTCGAACCGCGCTTAAGGATTTGTCGCGCGACGGCATAAGCCCGTGTGTCGGTGGTTTCGCCTTGGGCAGGCTCCCGAAAGGTTGATCGACGCATCGCTCGCATCGGGCGTTAAGGACCTTATCGTCGTTGCGGACATGCCGGCAGTGATGGCGTGGGCCTGGGCAGGCGGTTGCGCAGACGCCCGATCAAGTTGATGCCGCGTCCATGCCGGCGAAAAAGAGGCGTTCGAAAGGCACGCTGTCCCGACGGGACAGGCGCCGTGGTCACCGACATGGCGGTATTCGAACGTCCGGCGAGGGGCACGTCGTCGCGGCTGGCGGAGCGGCCGACGGCATGGCCGCCAAAGCGCTGAATCCTTGCAGCGAAGGGCGCCGGAGCCTCATCCCTTTGCGCCCTCCTCCAGCTTTTCAACACTTCGCTGCCCCCTCCTCAGGCCCCCCGGCGAGGGGGGCTGATTGCACAAGCGCTCTTCGTCACTTTGCGACGACTCCTTCCAGGAGGGCAATTCATTCATTGTGCGCCAGGGCAAAAGTCGGGTGCGTCGAAAGGGGAGAACCTGATGAGCAGATATCTGAGGTGCGGCATTTTGCTGGTTTCGGCATGCGCGGCCAGCACGGCCTGGGCCCAGCAGGCGCCCGCGGAGCCGGCTCAGGCGGCCGCCGCCGACGCCCCGGCCGGCGGCATCGGCGACATCATCGTCACCGCGCAGAAGCGCGCCGAGAACGTGCAGGACATTCCGCTCGCTATCACCGCCGTCAGCGGCAGCATGCTGGCGCAGCGGCAGGTGACCTCGGTAGACCAGCTGTCGACCGTCGCCCCAAGCGTCAATTTCGGCACCTATGGCGGCGCGGCCCGCATCGCCGTGCGCGGCATCGGATTCGACACTGTCAATCCCGGCGCGGAAGGCCGGATCGCCTATCATGTCGACGGCGTCTATATCAGCCGCCCCGGCGCGCAGCTCGGCACCTTCTTCGACGTCGAGCGGGTCGAGGTGCTGCGCGGGCCGCAGGGGACGCTTTATGGCCGCAACGCCACCGGCGGCTCGATCAACGTCATCACTCGCGCGCCGACCACCAACCCCTCGGGTTATGCCAACATCACCGTCGGGAACTACGGCCGGGTCGCGGTGGAAGCGGCGCTCAGCGGTCCGATCACCGACGGGCTCGAGGCGCGGCTGGCGGTGACCAGCAACAATCGGGGTGGCTATGGCAAGAACCTCTACACCGGCAACGGCATCGATGACGCAAACCAGCGCGGCGCGCGGGCGATGCTGCGCCTTCATCCCGCCGATACGCTGACCGTCGACCTGGCCGCGGATTATTATCGCGAAAACGACAATGCCTACGGCCTCCATTATTTCGGCCAGTACAACCCGGCCGTGCCGCTGCGCGGCGCCGCTTTGGGCGGCACCCCGACGACGCGGACGCGTGACATCAATTCGGAGTTCGATCCGACCAACAAGCGCGAACTCTACGGCTTCGCCGGCACCGTGACCCTGGACCTTGGCGACGTCACGCTGAAGTCGCTGACCGCCTACCGCCATTCCGACTATCGGGTGCTGACCGACCTGGACCTGACCCAGCTCAACCTGTCCTATTTCCCCTTCTTCGAGCGCGCGCACCAGTTCAGCGAGGAGCTGCAGCTATCGGGCGGCTGGGGCGACAGCAAGTGGATCGTCGGCGGCTATTATTTCCGCGAGAAGATCTTCGGTGGATCGCAGGTGACCCGCAACCTGCTGCTGACCGGCGGCGCCAACCGGATGACGAACGGATATCGCGCCGAAGGCACGACCAATACCGAGGCGCTCGCGGTCTTCGGCCAGCTCGACCTGGCGGTGAGCGATGCGTTCAAGGTCATCGTCGGCGGCCGTTACGGGCACGAGACGATCCGGATCGCCGACACCTTCCAGCTCGACTTCGCGCGCGACTATTCGCCCACCGCTGCGGTGCTGCCGCTGCCCGGCTTTCCACGGACGGCGCGCACATCGGCCAACGCCTTCACCCCGAAGGTCGGCGTCGAATACGGCCTGGCGGACGATGCGCTGCTGTATGCGACCGTATCGCGCGGCTTCAAGAGCGGCGGCTTCAACCTGGGCGTCAACGTCCCCGCCTTCGATCCGGAGAAGATCTGGGCCTATGAGGCAGGCTTGAAGTTCACCACCGCCGATCGAGGCCTGCGCGCGAACCTCGCGACCTTCTATTATGACTATTCGAACCTGCAGGTGTCGAAGGTCATCAACAGCTCCGTCGTGACCGAGAATGCCGCCTCGGCCGACCTCTACGGCGGCGAGCTGGAACTGACCGCGATCCCGGCCGAGGGCGTTCAGTTCGACGGCACCATGTCCTATCTGTTCAGCAAGTATAAGGACTTCAGCTCGCTCGATCCGGCGCGGCCGGCTCTTGGCGTCCTCGACCTGGAAGGCAATCGCCTGACCCAGGCGCCGAAATGGACGATCAACGCGGGCGCTCAGTATAGCTGGCCGATGGCCGGCGGGGAGCTGACCGTCCGAGGCGAGCTGAACTATGTCTCGCGCGTCTTCTTCACCGCCTTCAACGTGAATTCGGTCGGTCAGAAGGGCAACAGCAAGTTCAACGCCTACCTGAACTTCGCCGACGACGACAACCACTGGTCCGCCTCGCTGTTCGTCCGCAACATCACCGATAAAGTGACCTTCGCCAACGGCCTGGTCAGTTCCGCCGTGTTCGGATCGCCGATCACCGGATCGGTGAGCCCGCCGCGCACCTTTGGCGCCATGGTCGGCTATCGCTTCTAGGGAGACGCCTCGCTTTATGCATGACCTTTTCTCGAAGGACCGCCCCGCGCCGGCCAGGCATCCAGTCCACCTGGTCGGTACGGTGCCGCTCGGGTCGACCGACGCGGTGTTCGACCTGCTGGCGCAGACCATCGCGCCGTTAATGCCCCGTATTCCGGACGGGGAAACCGGCGTCCGATCCTATTGGGTGTCCAGCCAGGCGCGGGTGCTGCACGAAAGTCCCCTGTTCGAACCGGACGGCCATGATTGGGCGCCGGGGCGGGAAATGCCGGAACTCGGTGCGCCGAAATATCGGCTGAAGGCGGGTGTCGATCCGGCAACGGTCGAGATCGGCAGCTTCGGCTATGGCGCATTCGCGCAGGAGTCCTATGCGAGCTTTCGCGCGATGAAGGCGGAAGGGCGCCTGCCCGCCGACGCCAGATTCCAGGTCGGGCTGCCGACCCCGCTCGGCTTCTACACCGCGATCGTGGCACCGGTCAGCCAAGCCGATGTCGCACATGCATTCGAAGCGCGGATGGCGCAGGAATTGAAGGACGTGATGGCGGCGGTGCCGGCGGATGAGCTGGCGATCCAGTGGGACTGCTGCCTGGAGATCTTCGTCTGGGAGGGTATTCGCACGCTGCCGGTCGACGACGACCGGCAGGAGGTGATTGCTTCGATGGTCCGCCTCGGCAATCTGGTGCCCGAACCCGTCCAGCTCGGCTATCATCTGTGCTACGGCGATTTCCGCCACAAGCACGGGGTCGAGCCGAAGGACACCGCCAACATGGTGACCATCGCCAACGCCCTTACGCAGGGCGTGGCGCGCGCCATCGACTGGATCCACATGCCGGTTCCCCGCGAGCGGAACGACGACGCTTATTTCGCGCCGCTGCGCGATCTGGCGCTGCGTCCGGAAACCGGTCTTTTCCTGGGCCTGGTCCATTATACCGACGGCGAGGAGGGCACCCGGCGCCGGATGGCGACGGCCGAGAGGTTCGTCGCATCCTACGGCATCGCGACCGAATGCGGTCTCGGCCGCCGCGATCCCACGACGATCCCCGATCTGCTGAAGATCCATGCCTGCTGCGCAGACTGAGGCACAGGACGGCAGCGGCTAATCGATCAGCGCCAGTTCCCGCGCCCGCAGCACCACATTGCCGCGGTCGTGGACGTCCAGCTTATTGAAGACGTTCTTGAGGTGCCATTTCACCGTTTCGACCGAGATCAGCAGCGCTTGGGCGATCTGCTTGTTGGGCACACCCGCGGCCAGGAGTTCGAGCACTTCGCGCTCCTTGGAGGTGAGTAGCACGGCCTTCGCCCCCGTGGCCGCCGGCGTCGGGCGGCGCTGGGCCAGGGCGACGCCGGCATCGAGATCGCGTTGCAGCGTCTCCCAGTCGCGCGGCCCAACCAGAGCTGCCGGATCGGCGGCCGTCGAGCCGGGGACCCGTGCCCGAAGCAGCAGCAGGTCGGCCTCGACATAGGTCCGGCCGAGTTGGCGCGCGATCGCCAGCCCCGTCTGTAGCGAAGCCTCCGCCGCCGGCCAGTCCGCGTCCGCGAGTAACGCGCCGGCCAGGCCGAGATGCCCGTATAGCCGGACCAGCCGGGCGCGGATCGGCCCGAAGCCGTCGGCCTCGTCCAGCAGGGCGCGCAGGCGCGACACGCGCGGTCGCACCGTATCGGGGAGCTCGCAGGTGATGCCCAGCCTGATGCCCTCGGTCAGGGCCATTGCCCGGATCCGATAAAAGCGCCGAGCCACCGCGATTTGCTCGATCTGCTCGATCAGCGCGAAGGCTTCGGCAACGTCGCCCATGTCGCGGGCCAGCCGCGCCCGGGTCGCGAAGGCCAGCCAAAGCGCGGAAGGGATCGCCCAACTCGCGCCCGACACCAGGTTCGTGCCGAGCGCCGCCGCGGCGCTGGGGTTGTCGCCAGCCTGACGATGGGCGGCGGCAAGGACGGAGGACAGGATTGCCGTGGCCGCGGCCCTGGGCCCCAATTCCTGCCTGGCGCGCCGTTCAACCGGCACCAGCATCTCCACCGCCTCCAGCGCCTGGCCCTTGTCGAGCGCGGTCTCGGCGTCGCGGAACGCGGCAAGGACGAAGCTGTAGAACTGGCGGGGCGAGCGCCGCGCGTCGCCTTGTGCCAGGCCGGGGGCCACCCGGGTCGGCCCTTCGCCACGCTGCTGGTTTACCCAGCGCAGAATATTCTGCCGCACCGCTTCGAACGCCGGCTGGGCCTCGATGACGTCGGCCGCCTCCGCCGCCTTGGCGACGGCCAGGTCGGGATCGTCGGCGCCACAGGCGACCAACCCTTCGATCACGGCCTTCAAGGGCCCAGACGCGGTCGGCGGGTCGATATCCAGCCACCGCCGCATCTCGTCGGCGCGGCCGCCGATTGCCAGCGCCCAGCAGATCGCGATCCGCAGGCCCGATCGCGCCTGCAGCACCTCGTCCGGGATGCTCTCGATCCAGTCGAGCGCGGTCGCCACTCGCCCGGTCGTCACCGCGTCCATCAATTCGGCCTCGATGAGAGCGCAAGCGCGATCGTAGTCACGGACCCTGATCAGATCGCCGATGGCGGCGACCGGCCGGTGCTCGGCGAGCCAGAGGCCCGCCCGCCGATAACCTTCCTCGCGTGCGGTGTCGGAAGGCTGGGGGAAAAGGATCGGCACCAGAGGATGGATACGGCACTGGCCGTTCGTGCGCAGCCAGGCGAGCGGCGTGGCGCGCGCCAGCGCCGCCAGCAGCGCCTGCGCGTCCGTGCGGCTGGTCAGCGCCGCGACGAGGCCGGTCTCCACTTCCGGCTCGGTGAGGATGGAGACGGTCGAGAGAAGGTCGACGGTCTTCGGGTCGAATGCGGCGGAGACTTCGCTCCTCAGCCACGCCGCGACGCGGGCGACCAGGGCCCCAACCGGATCGGATGCGCCTTCCTCCAGGGTTTCCCGCGCGAACCGGACGAACAGCGGGACATTGTCGGTCAGCGTCGCGAGCATGGCGATGTGCTGGCTCGCGCCGGCCTCGGACGTTGCCGGGATCAACGATGCCATCACCTCTGGCCGCCGGAATCCGAGCGCCTGGCGGTTGACGATGCCGATGGCACCGCTGGCGGCAAGGTCGTGCCAGGTGTCGAGTAGCGTGGCGCGGGCGGCGCAGATGATCTGGGTGCCAGGTCGCAGTTCCGACACGATCCGCGTCAGCAACGCGAGCGCGTCCGGTGCGAGCCGATCAACATCGTCGATCAGCAGGGTGATCGCCCGGTCGCGCGCCGCCAGCCAGGCGGAGAGGAGCGTCGCGGTATCGTCCGGGGATCGGGGCAACCGTTCCGGTCCGTCGGGCAGCACCGAGGCCAGGCGCGCCGCGAAGGCGGCCGCATCCCAGTCGGGTTCGACCGGCAGCCAGGCGACCGATCGGCCGCTGGCGATCAGCCGCCGCCGCCAATGGGCGAGAAGATCGGACTTGCCGAACCCGGCCGGCGCGGTCAGCAGGATGAGGGCGCGACCGGCATGGCGATCGAGAATCGCATCGAGCCGCGTCTGCCGTGTCCTCAGCACGCCGATCCCGCCACCATTCTACGGTCTCGCCGCTTCGCGGTGCGTGCCGGCGGCAGCATCGACGCCGCGGCTGCGCTCGTCGGCGATCTTCTTGGCCAGCAGCCGGCGGACACGCACGGCCGCCGCATCCGTCTTCAGCAGCAGCGGGTCGAGGCTCATCAAGTCGGGGGTTCCCATCATCTCTTGCTGGGCCTCGATCATCGGCTTGTCTTCCTCGATAAACGCATGCCGCGTGGTCTGGCGGACATGCGCGTCGACGTCTTGCGATTCAATGCTGAAGTCGCGGGAGAAGGAGAAGAAGTAGAGTGTGCGGGTGTCGGAGACCGGCGTGAACAGATGCGCCGAAATTGCAGCGATCTGCCCAGGGCTGCCATGCGGCATTCCGAGCGGCAGGCATCCGACCTCCAGCACGACATGGCTGGGTGCGTCCCACTGCAGATGACTGAAGAAATCGACCGTCTTCGTGCCGTCGGGCAGGCCCGGATGCCACAGTGCCGGGGGCGGTATGTCGAGCGACCGGCGCCGGGAGGTGACCGTCTCGTCGACCACCTCCACCTTCGGATGGTAATTCTTCAGCATCTCGATCGTCGAGAGGCTGCCGGCATGCAGATACATGCCGTGGGATAGGTCCATGAGGTTGTCGTTGAGCAACTGATAGTTCGCCTCGACGACGATGCAGCCATGGAACTCCGCGCGGCCGGGCTCGGTCATGAACGCCATCGACGTCGGGATCAGGCTTTCGTCCGGCGTCTCCTCGCCCAGCCATATCCACAGCGCGCCGTACCGCTCGACCAGCGGATAGGCGGGGACCTTCGCAACCGATCGGCCTTCGGCGCCGCCATGCGGGTTTAACGAGCATCTGCCGCTGCCATCGAACTCCAGCCCGTGATAGCCGCACTGAACCGCGTCACCCAGATGCTTGCCGAGGTGCAGAGGTGCGAACCGGTGGGGGCAACGGTTGCCGATCGCCTTCGCGGTGCCGTCGGATTGCCGGAACAGCAGCACGTGCCGGTCGAGGATCGTGCGGCCGACCAGCGACCTGTCGTCGATCTCGTCTGCCCAGCCGGCGGCGTACCAAGTGTTTACCAGAGCATCCATCGTCGCTCCCCAAAAAAGCGTGTCTACGATGGGTGCATATCGCCGCGGCGACCGCGCTCCCCCTCCCCTTAGAGGGGGGCTTCGGCGAAACGGAAGTGCAGCAGGCCGAGTGCCCGCGCTCGCTCGATCGCATGAACGCGGTCCGACGCGCCCAGCTTCGCCAGCAGGTTGGCGACGTGCCATTTGACAGTCTCGGCGCCGAGGTCGAGCGCCCGGGCGATCACCTTGTTCGACAGATGCCGTTCCAGTAGCGCCAGCACCTCGCGCTCCCGCGCGGTCAGCGCCACCGGCACCCCGCTCGCGGCATCGGCCCCTTCGCCGTCGTCGGCCGCGAGCCGGCGGCGGAGCTGGGCGGCGTCTGCCGCGTCGATGTCGGGATAGGCGGAAGCGCCCGCCGACGCATCGCGCAGCAGCGCGAACTCCAGGCCGTCCAGGCGCCGCTCCAGCTTCGCGGCGAGCCGCTCCCCCTCGCGCAGCAGATCGTCCGCCTTGCGCGCCTGGCCCTCCACCTGCGCGATGCGGGCCAGCCCCTTCAACGCCTCGAGGCGGATATGTGGGCCGTTGATCGGCACGGAGCCGGCGGCGGCATAGAGTTGCGCCAGGCGTTCGCGATCGACGGCCGACGGCATTCGGCCCAGCGCGATTTCTAGCTGCACCCGTTCCGCGATCGCCAGCGCCTTGATCGCCGGGGTGTCGCGCTCGCGCGCCCGGGCCTCCATCTGCATCAGCGTCGCCAGTCCCTCCTCGGCGTCCCCGCGGGCGACTGCAAGTTGCGCCAGAACGATCACCCCGATGCTCCAGACGCCGGGGACGATGTGGCTTTCCATCTTCGTCCGGCGTCCGACCAGCACCTGCCGGGCACCGGCGAGATCGCCGCGCTGCATGCAGGCACCCGCCAAGGTCATGGCGAACAGCATCGACGGGATCGATGCCCGGCCGAACGCCGCGTCGGCATGGGCCAGCGCGGGCGTCAGCAGATCGGCGCAGCGCAGCGCCCGACCCTGCTGCAGATGCCACATCGCCTGACGGCACAGGGCATAGCTATACGCCTGGAACATGCGCAGCGATTCGCCGCTGGGGGGCTGGGGCGCCACCTCGGCATCGGCGGCCGGCCAGCGGCCCTGCTTCTGCAGCACCATCTTCTCGCAATTGCGCAGGAACATCCGCGACATTGGCGACAGGTCGTCGCGCGCCCGAATCAGCCGGCTGAGGCGATGTACCCCGTCGGGATCATCGGCATGGGTGGCGAGCAGCATCTCCAGCACATAGCGGTCGTCGCTGCTGTGATAGCGGAGATAGCGGTCAGCCTGGGCCCGGTCGCCCGAGGTCGAGAACGCCAGGGCCGCCGCGAGGCTGAGACTGGGCCGGCCCGCCACCAGTGCGGGGTCGATCGCATCGAGCCAGCCGAGGACGCGCTGGAGGTCGCCACCGGCGATCAGCGACAGGAGCGTGCGATCCAGGACCGCGCAGGCTTCGTCGGACCGCTCGCAGGCGATCAGATGGGGCACTGCGTCGACATCGCGAGCGCGCGCGACGAGCCAGTCGGCGACCCTGCGATGCAGGCGCCGTAGCTCCGCCGGCGGCGGCGCCAGGTGATGCCGGGCCAACTCGGTGACGGCGCTGCCGCGGAAAAACGGTATGGTGCGGCGGGCATGGGCGATCCGCTCGCCGGCATCGGCTCGGCCGGATGCGACTGCGGCGACGTCGGCGTCGCCGCGTTCCAGGATGGTCAGGCAGCCGACGAAGCCCGTCAGGTCTGGATCGGCCAGCCACCGCGCCCAATGACGGGCGAGCGGTCCATCGGGGGTCAGCAGCGCCCTTTCGGCGCTATCGCCGCAGGCGACCGCGGTGGCGGCTATGTTGATCGCGGGCGCCCAGCCGTCGCGCAGCGCCATGCCGACCGCCTCGTCCGGGACGGCGTTGGGATCCAGCCCACGGAACAGCGCGAGCGCGTCGGCATCGTCCAGCCGCAGCTCGTCGGCCGTCAGGACCAGGTCGGCCGGTACCGGGGCATGGCCGGTCGTCACCAGGCGAGCAGCAGGCGGCAAGGTCCGCAGCAGGTCGCGGAGCGCGACCGCGCCATGACCGGCGAGCAGCGCGTCGCAGTCGTCGATGAAGAGGATATCCGGCATCCGGGCTTCGGCCGCCAGAGCGGCCTGGACATGATCCCAGCCGAGGTCCGGCCCGCCGTTGATCCAGGTCACGGCCGTGCTCGTTTGGCGCGCACGGTGGAGCCAGTGCAGGGCCTGCTGGGTCTTCCCGTATCCGGGCGGCGCGACGAGTGCGGTCCAGCGCGCGGCATCGAACGCTTGATCGAGCGGCGGCCGGGCGATGAAATCGGGGCGGCCGAGCGGCGGTGTCACGCGGAGCAGTGCGGCCGCGACCACTGCATCCTGCGGTGTCTGGTCGGCCTTCGTCGTGCATATGACCGCCTGCTTCACCGCATCCTCTCAAATGCCCTATATCGGCCGAAAATATCACGGCGAGACGGGCTGGCAAGCAGCCCCCCGCAAAGGGGGGGCGCGTCCCACCCGGTGCGCTGGCACATCCTGGGGCAGGAGAGGCCAGACATGGTAGACGACACGAAACCTATTGCCATATTGGGGGCCGCCGGCGGAACCGGACGCCCGCTGGTGGCAGAACTGGAGCGCCGTGGAGTTCCGGTCCGCGCCGTCGTGCGGCGGCCCGAGCAGATGGCGATGTTCGCCGACGCCCGGGTCGCGGACCTGCACGACGTCGACCAGATCGCCCGCGCGATCGAGGGTGCATGCGTCGTCCATCTGATCCCGCCGGTGTTCAACGACCAGGAGCCGCTGTTCGCGGCGAACGCGATGGTCGCGGCCGAAGCGGCCGGGATTGCGCGCTTCACTTATCATTCGGTGCTGCACGCGCCGACCCCGGCGATGCCGCATCATCTGCGCAAGTCGCAGGTGGAACTCATGCTGCGTGAATCGGCGCTGGTCTGGACCATCATCCAGCCGGCGATGTATGTACAGACCTGCTTCACGTTCCTCGACCAGCGCGCTGGCGCCTTCACTCCGCCCTTTCGGCTGGACGGCCTCTACAACCCGGTCGACCTGCCCGACCTTATCGAGGCGACCGCCAATATCCTTTCCGCCGGCGACGCGCACGCTTTCGCCACCTACGAACTCGCCGGCACGGAGCGGCTGACGCCGACCGGCATGGGAACGATCCTGCAGGAGGCGCTCGATCCGGCGATCCGGACCGTACAGGCGCCGATCACGGCGTTCGCCCAGGCGCGCGCCAGCCGGCGCGGCTTAGACCAGCGCCAGACCGGCGAACTGGTCGCCATGTACCGGCATTATGACGGTTACGGCTTGCCGGGTAACGGCCATGTGCTGGAGATGATCCTTGGGCGCTCGTCCCATCGCTTCGCCGACGCGGTGCGGCGCGAATATCGTGCATCAGGCGGCGCGTCGGCCGCGCAACGGGAGAACGCATGAAGCTCGTCACCTATCTCGACGACCTCGACATGGGGGAGCGGCTGGGCGTCCTCGTCGAGGAGGACAGTCGCATTCTCGATGTCCAGTCGGCGCACCAGCGCGCCTTCGGCCGATCCAATCCCAATCTCGCCGCGATGCAGGCGCTGATCGAGGCGGGGCCGGAGGAACTCGACCTGGTCCGCGATCTGGCGACGCGGGCGGACGGCGCCGACACCATCCTAAGGCGTGACGCCGGCCAACTGCTGGCGCCGCTGCCGCGGCCCATCCAGATGCGAGATTGCCTATGTTTCGAGGAGCATCTGACCAACGCGATCGACGGCCGCAACCGCGTCGCGGGCCGGACCGAGCGCACGCCCGAGCAGCAGCGCCGGCTTGAGCTCTTCCGATCACGGCCCTTCTGGTACAAGTGCAACCGCTTCGCCTTCGCTGGACCGGACACGGTGGTGCAGTGGCCCGCCTTTTCGATCTGGATGGACTATGAGCTGGAACTCGCCGCGGTGATCGGCCGCACCGGCCGGAACATCCCAATCGAGGCGGCCGAAAGCTACATCTTCGGCTATACCATCTTCAACGATTTCAGCGCGCGCGACGTCCAGAATGACGAGATGGCCTCCCTCGGCCCTTGCCGGTCGAAGGATTTCGACAACGCCAATATCCTGGGCCCCTGCATCGTCACCGCCGACGCCTTCAACCTGGCCGATGCCAGGATGGAAGCACGGGTGAACGGCGAGCGCTGGGGCGGCGGCAGCACCGCGTCGATGAACACCAGCTTCGCCCAGTTGATCGCCTTCATCTCCGAAAGCGAGACGCTGCACGCCGGCGAGCTGTTGGGATCGGGCACGGTCGGGACTGGCTGCGGCTTGGAACTCGGCCGCCGGCTGACGTCGGGCGACGTCGTCGAGCTGGAGGTGGAGGGCATCGGCATCCTGAGGAACCAGGTCGTTGCCGGCTGATGCGCCCCCGCAGCCGGAGACCGGGCAGGGCGGCACGGCGTTGAGCCGGCCGTTTCTGACCTATGTCGTCCTGATCCTCTTCCTCACCCATGTGCTGAGCTATATCGACCGCATGGCGCTCGCGGTGCTGCTGCCCGCGATCAAGGCCGACTATCATCTGAGCGACGTTCAGCTCGGACTGCTGACCGGAATCGCCTTTACCGTCTCTTACGCGATCATCGGCATCCCGATCGCGCGGCTTGCCGACCGCAGCAACCGCCGCAACGTCATCGGTATCGCCGTCTTGGTGTGGAGCGGGATGACCGCTCTCACCGGCGTCGCCCAGCATTTCTGGCACTTGATGGCGGCGCGTCTCGGCGTCGGTGCGGGCGAAGCGGGTTGCATCCCGCCGGCCCATTCGCTGATGGGCGATATCGTGCCGGATCGGATCCGGGTCGGCGTTCTTTCCTTCTACACCGCCGGCATGCCGGTCGGATCGCTGCTCGGTTTCGCGCTGGGCGGCTGGTTGTCCGACCTCGTCGGCTGGCGCCACACCTTCTTCATCTTCGGAGCTGCCGGTGGCGTGTTGGGGCTGCTGCTGTTCCTGACCGTGCCCGAACCGCTGCGCCGGACACATCGCGATCACCCGGCGACATCCGGCCGGCCCTTTTCGCAGGAGGTGCGGCTGATCGCGCGCAATCCGGCCTTCCTGTGCCTGCTGGCGGGCCTGGGTTTCGCTGGCTTCGCCATCACCGGCCTGGTGCAGTGGCTGCCATCCTATTTCGCTCGGACCTTCAACCTCTCGATGCGAGAGATCGGCCCCAGCTTCGGCGTCGTCTACGGCCTGGGCTCGATGTGCGGCATCTTCTTCGGCGGCATGATCGCCAGCCCCTTCTTCGCCCGCGACCAGCGCTGGGCACTGTGGATTCCGGTCGGCGCCTATGTCTGCGCCTTTCCGCTGATCCTGGCCGCGATCTTCACCGGCAGCTTCCCGATTGCGATGGCGTGCCTGTTCTTCGGTTTCGCGATCCTGACCTGCGGCTTCGGCCCGGTCTACGCGCTGGTCCAGAACATCGTGCCCCGCGACATGCGGGCGCTCGCCATCTCGCTGACCCTCTTCGCCTCGAACCTGATCGGCGCCGGCCTGGGGCCGCTGCTGATCGGCTTCGCCAGCGACCAGGCGCTGGCGCACGGCGCCAGCCACCCGCTGCAGGTCGGCGTGCTGGTCGGCATGGGCTTCTTTCCCTTTCCCGCCATCTTCTATCTGATCGGTTCGCGCTTCCTGACACCCAAGGCCGAGCCGCATCTCCCCATCGCATCAGGAGCCACGAAATGACCACCGGGAGCTGGAGCTTCAGCAAGGGCCTGCACGAGGTCGGCAAGGGCGTCTGGGCCTATATCCAGCCCGACGGCAGCTGGGGCTGGAGCAATGCCGGCCTGATCACCGATGGCGAGGAGTCGCTGCTGGTCGATACCCTGTTCGACCTGAAGCTGACCGACGAGATGCTGTGCACCATGCGCGACGCGGTGCCGAGCGCGCGTGAGATCGACACGCTGGTCAACACCCATGCGAATGGCGATCACACATTCGGCAACGCGCTCGTCGCCGACGCGCGGATCATCACCACCCATGTCGTCGCCGACCGGCTGGAGGAGGATGGTGGCGACCGGCTCGTCAACATCGCCGCGAGCCTGGCGGACGGGAGCCTGGGCAAGCGTTTCATCACCGAGGTGTTCGGCCCGTTCGACCATGCCGGCATCGTTCATCCACCGGTGTCGGAAACCTTCACCGGCGAGAAATGGCTGAAGGTCGGCGACAAGGACGTCCATCTGATCGACGTCGGACCGGCCCACACCGCGAGCGACATGCTGGTGCACGTGCCCAAGGAGGGCGTCGTCTACACCGGCGACATATTGTTCGTCGGCGGCCATCCGGCGGTCTGGGCCGGCCCGATCGGCAACTGGATCGCGGCGTGCGAGATGATCCTCAAGTGGGACTCGGAGATCATCGTACCGGGTCATGGTCCGGTCTGCGGCAAGGCCGAAGTCGCCAACTTCCGCGATTATCTTCAGTATTTCTATGATGAAGGGAAGAAGCGCTACGACGCCGGCATGGGCTGGCGCGAGGCCGCCTTCGACGTCGCCTGGGGTCCGTTCAGCGAATGGGGGGAGGCCGAACGGGTGATCATCAACATGGCCACGCTGTGGCGGGAGTTGAGCGGCATCGCCGAGCCGGTGGGTTCGCCCGAATTGTGGGAGCTGATGGGCCGCTACCATTATGAGCACAAGCCGCGCATGGCCGCGGCGGCGGCATGCCCGGTCTGCGACCACTCGCATTGAGGGGATGCGGCGCTGCGGATTTCGCGGATCGCGAAATCTGACTTCGTTCTTTTCCGTCTGCCGCGCGCGCGCGGGAGGGGCCAAGACCGCCCGATGACGCATGATCCGACAGCCCCCGGCGATGATCTTTCAGACTGTATCGGCCGCCGCCGGCACCGCCACCAGGTCGCGAACCTGGAACCGATGCGAGGGCTCGCGGCCGCTTCGGTTTCGCCCAAGAATATGACGTCGAGCGCACGTTCCGCGAGACTCGCCTGTACCAGGTCGCGCCGGTCAGCACGAACCTGATCCTGTCCTATGTCGCCGAGCATGTGCTCGGCCTGCCGAGGTCCTTCTAATATGCTGCCCCTCGAAGGGATCACCGTCGTCAGCCTGGAACAGGCGATCGCCGCGCCTTTCGCGACGCGCCAACTCGCGGACCTGGGCGCCCGGGTCATCAAGGTGGAGCGGCCGGGTGCCGGGGACTTCGCCCGCGCATACGACCATCGGGTGCGCGGCCTTGCCTCCCATTTCGTCTGGTGCAACCGCTCGAAGGAAAGCGTCGCTCTGGACCTGAAGAGCGATTTCGGGATCGAGGCGCTGCGCCGGTTGGTTGGCCGGGCCGATGTGCTGGTCCAGAACCTGGTGCCGGGGGCGACCGCGCGCATGGGCTTCGACCATGCCAGCCTGAAGCATGCCCATCCGCGCCTGATCGTCTGCGATATCTCCGGCTATGGCGGCTACGGTCCCCATCGCGATCGCAAGGCATACGACCTGCTGATCCAGAGCGAGAGCGGCTTCCTGTCGGTGACCGGCACGCCGGACGCGCCGGCCAAGGCCGGCTGTTCGATCGCCGATATCGCGGCGGGCATGTACGCCTATTCCAACATCCTCGCCGCGCTGATCGAGCGCGGACGAACCGGGGTCGGCCGCCATATCGACGTGTCGATGCTGGAAGCGATGGCGGAGTGGATGAGCTACCCGCTCTATTACGCCTTCGACGGCGCGCCGCCGCCGCCTCGGGTCGGCGCCTTCCACGCCACCATCTATCCTTATGGTCCCTTTGCGACGGCCTCCGGAGAGGTCATGCTGGGCGTCCAGAACGAGCGGGAATGGGCGGGCTTTTGCGCCCAGGTGCTGGAACGGCCGGAGGTGGCCGTGGATGCGCGTTTCACGTCCAACGCCCAGCGCAATGCCCATCGCGAGGCGTTGGCCGCCATCATCGATGCGGTGTTCGGTGCCCTGCCGCGCGAAGCCGTGGTGGCGCGGCTCGACGCCGCCCGGATCGCCAACGGCAGCGTCAACGGCATGACCGATCTCTGGGCGCACGAGCAACTCGCCGCGCGGGGCCGCTGGCGCGAGGTGGACACGCCTGTCGGTCCGATCCCGGCCCTGCTGCCGCCGGGGCGCAGCGACGCGCGCATGGACCCGATCCCGGACGTCGGCGCCCACACCGCGGCGATCCTGTGCGAGATCGGCCTGTCGCCGGAGGAGGACTGCCACCATGATGCCGCCTGAAGCCATGCCGGCCGGACCGACCCGCACCCTTGCCGCCTTCGCTGCCGGGCTGACGCGCGCCGCCATTCCCGATGCGGTGTTCCGCCGAGCCGAGGATCTGTTCGTCGACTGGGCCGGATCGGCGCTGGCCGGGCGGCCGGCGCGCGCGGTGCAGGCGGTCGACCGCTTCGCCGCCGCCATGGGTCCGGGCGATGGCCCTTCGGAAGTGCTGATCTCCGGCCGCCGGACGAGTCCCTATTTCGCGGCGATGGTAAATGCGGCGGCCAGCCACGTCGCCGAGCAGGACGACGTCCACAACGGGTCGGTTTTCCACCCCGCTGCGGTGGTGTTCCCGCCGGCGCTGGCGACCGCACAGGCCATCGGCGGATCGGGCGAGGCGCTGATGGTCGCGGCCGTCGCAGGCTATGAGGTGGGCGTCCGCATCGGCGAGTATCTCGGCCGTTCGCACTACCGGATATTCCACACCACCGGCACGGTCGGCACCATCGCTGCGGCGGCAGCGGTCGGCCGATTGCTGGGCCTCGACGCCGAGGCCATGAACCACGCCTTCGGATCGGCCGGCACCCAGTCGGCGGGACTGTGGGAATTCCTGCGCGACGCGGCCGATTCCAAGCAGCTCCACACCGCTCACGCCGCTGCCGCCGGCCTTGCCTCGGCGTGGCTCGCGCGCGAAGGCTTCACTGGCGCGCGCGCGATTCTGGAGGGAGGGCAGGGTCTGGCGGCCGGCATGTCGAGCGATGCCGATCCCGCCCGGCTGACCGATGGACTGGGGTCGCGCTGGGCGACGGCCGAGACATCTTTCAAATATCATGCCTCCTGCCGTCACAGCCATCCGGCCGCCGACGCGCTGCTGAAGGCAATGCGCGACCACGACCTACGGCCCGACCAGATCGACGGCGTCACCGCGCTGGTCCACCAGGGCGCGATCGACGTGCTTGGCCAGGTGACCGTGCCAGAGACGGTCCACCAGGCGAAATTCTCGATGGGCAGCGTGCTCGGCCTGATCGCCCATGGCGGCACGGCCGACCTCGCGACCTTTGAGACCGTGCTCGATCGCCCGGAGGTCGCCGCTTTCCGGGATCGGGTCGTCATGGTTTGCGATCCGGAGGTCGATGCCGCCTATCCTCGCCGCTGGATAGGCAAGGTGGCGGTGACGACCGTCGATGGACGCCGGATCGAGGTCCGGGTCGACGAGCCCAAGGGCGATCCGGGCAACAGCCTCACCCGCGAGGAGATCAGCGCCAAGGCGACGGCGCTCGCCCGGTTCGGCGGCTTCGACAATTCCGCCGATGCGCTGGTCGCCCGATTGTGGACGGTCGCCGATGCCGAGCGGATCGGCATGTTGCTGTGAGCGCGCCCTGTCCTCGAGGGCGCAGTCACGCTGCTATTCGTGCGGGGCGACCGGCCGGGCGGGGACGACCGTCCTCGACGGCGCAATGATCGACCAGCCGGTGGTCGGAAGCGCACGGCCAATATCGAAGGTTTATCAATCGCAATTTGACGCCGCGAAGGCGAGGAAATCGGCGAGCTGACGCGTTGCGCGGCTTTGCTCGAAGCGCGGGTTCGTCACGATCAGCATCTGTCGTTCCGCCCAATCTTCGTCGAGGTCGATAAGCCGCAGCTCCATCGCGGCAGCGGAATGTCGCGCTATCATGGCGGGAAGGATGCCGACACCGAAACCGGACTGCACCATTCGGCAGACGCCGTCGAAGCTGTCGACGCGAGCGCGGACGCGCAAGGTAATGCCTCGGCTGGCCGCGATACGCAGCAGCAGGCTCGTGATGGCGGCGTCATCTTCCATCAACACGAAATCCGCGTCCACCAAATCGCGCAGGCGAATAGAATCTCCCGCGGAATTGAAGTCGCGCGGTGCAAGGAGCACCAGTCGATCGCGGCGATAGAGGCGCTGATCCAGGCCATCCATGCCAGGATTGGCGATAACGACGCCCATATCGGCAGTGCCATCCCGGACGCGCGCGGCGATGGCGCCGCTATAGGCTTCACGCAAGTCCACGCGGATGTCAGGTTGCGCAACGCCGAAAGCAGCAAGATCGGCGGGCAGCATCTGGCTGATTGCCGACGTGCTCGCGAACAGCCGGACGGTGCCGATCACGCCGCGGGCATAATCGGAAAGCTCGCGACGGGACAGGTGCACCTTTCGGAAGATGTCCGCGGCATGCTGCATGAGCGCGACGCCCGCTGGCGTGGTGATCACGCCCCGGCCGGTCCGCTGGAGCAGCCGAACATGGTAGTAGTCCTCGAGCTGGGCGATCCGCTTGCTGACCGCCGCAAGGGCCATGTTATTCCGCTCGGCTACCTTCGATAGGCTGCCATGCTCGACGGCCTGGACGAACAGCCGGAGCGACGCAAGGTCGAGCGACTGGCGATAGTTCGAATCCGCCGTCTCCTCCAACTGCAAACCCCATCTTCTCGCGGCCAGCAAGAGCGTCGCCGACCCCAGGCGGGTTAGAGCATTGTCAGACTGAAGGCTACCTGCGCGACCATCCTGACACGGGCCGACACGCCGACGGTTTCGGGCGCCAGCGTGCGTCCAACCTTCGATGGACTGCCAGCTGGGGTCGGCGCCTTTCATCCGCGGATGCGAGGATCGTAAGAAGTCCGGGCGGTTCCAAGACGTCGTGCGCCATTGCGCCGAAGCCGCGCGATGTGCGCCCTTCTGCTTGACGAAGACCGCCGCGGCCATCCATCGATGCAGGCATGGCGAACACCCGCGCGACATCGTCTCCGGTCCCCGGGGGCGCTCCACCCACAAAGCCCCGCGTGCCGGCGCGGCCGCCGCAGGCGCGCGGCGAGATGCGTCGTAACGCAATCATGGACGCGGCGGAGTCCGTGTTCGCCGAGCGCGGCTATTACGGATCGTCGCTGCGCGAAGTGTCCGCCCGGTCCCAGGCGGCGATCGGGCTGATTGCTCACCATTTCCCGACCAAGGAGCTGCTGTTTCGCGCCGTCGTCCAGCGCAAGCTCGCGCGGCTCAACGCGATTATCGAGCAAAGCCTGGTGGACGCGATGGCCACGCATGGTGCGAACGGCGGAACGGTGGGCGGGCAAGAGCTGATTCGCGCCTTCATCGCCCCGTTTCTGGCCGCCTGCGCGCAGCAGGATGCCGAGATCCGCAACTATATCCGCCTCACCTCGCATTTCATGAGCGCCTATACGGTGCCCGAAGTGCGGCCGTCACTGCAAAGCCTGCAGCCGATCTCCACATTGTTTACCCGTCGGCTGCGCGAGCAGATGCCCGACATGGCCGAGCGCGATTTCGTCATCGGAGTCTATCTGATCGAGGCGGCGCTGATCTTCATGGTGCAGGACAAGGGGTTTCTCGAGGCGCTGTCCGGCGGCACCCTGCCGATGGAGCAGATCGACAGCCTGATCGGCCCCGCAGCCACCTTCTTCGACGGCGGGATGACGGCGCTGGCGCGGCAGCGGTGACCACCTAGCCCTTTCCCTAGTAGGTCGATCGACCAGTTTAAGAGACACTCTTCTGACGGCGAACATCATAAGCGCCGATGAACGGGAGAGAATGGATGGGCTTCACGCGCTTTACGACGGTGTCCTGCCTCGCGTTGTCGATCGCCGGTGCCGCGCACGCACAGACCGCGGCCCCGGCCGACCAGGGCGCCGATTCGACCGGTTCCGCCGGCCTCGAGGAAATCGTCGTCACCGCGCAGAAGCGGGCGGAGAACCTGCAGAATGTTCCGATCGCCGTCAGCGCGATTTCGGGCGAGGCGATCGCCAATATGAAGGCGGTATCGCTGCAGGGCCTGCAGGGCACCATCCCCAACATCCAGATCAACAATTTCTCGAACACCCCGAACACGGCGGTTTTCACGATCCGCGGCATCGGCGTGATCGAGCCCGATCCTTATGCGGGCAACACGGTGTCGATCGTGGTCGACGGGGTGCCGCAGTTCTTCTCGATGGGCGCGCTGCTCGACCTGTATGACATCGATCGGGTGGAGGTGCTGCGCGGTCCGCAGGGCACGCTGTTCGGAGCGAACACGACCGGCGGTGTCGTCAATATCGTGACAGCCCAGCCCACCGGCGAATTCGGCGGCAAAGCGGAATTGAGCTACGGCAACTACAAGCGGTTCGATGCCGCGGGCGCCCTGGATTTCCGTCTCAGCGACACGCTGTCGAGCAAGATCGTCGTATCGCACAGCCAGCGCGACGGCTTCGTCACCAATGTCGTCGACGGCAGCGACATGGGCAAGCGCAACGTCACGATCCTGCGCGGCTATCTCAAATATCAATCCGGCGATTTCGACGCGACCCTGATCGGCGAATATGATCGTGCGCGCAACGGCGCCCCGATCGTCGTCAGCGGCGCGCTGCCGGGCGAGGCGATCTATGTCGCTCCCGGCACCGCAGGGATGTACGTGTCGCCCTGTACGACCCCAGGCCAGCCTTGCAACGCACCCGGTAAATTTCGGTCGGCCAACAACAGCGTTCCCGACGTCAGCGACATGAACACCTATCGCGGCACGCTGACCATGAACCTGCGCAATTCCGCGATCGGCGACATCACGGCGATCACGGGCTACAAGAAGTTCGACCTGCTCGAGTTCACCGACCAGGACGGCACGCCGCTGTTCCTCAACGACACCCGCCGTTACACCGAGGGCTGGCAGTTCAGCCAGGAAGTGCGGACCGACGTCGACCTGGGCGACATCGGCAACGTCATCCTCGGCGGCTTCTACATGAAGACCCATTATGACCATTCGCAGGATTACCGGCTGCAGTTCGCCGCACCGGGCCTGCTCCAGGTCAACACCCAGGATCAGGACAACTGGTCGGGATCGCTGTTTGCCCAGGCCTATTTCGACCTGACCGACCGGCTGCGGGCGCAGGCCGGCATCCGCTACGCTCATGAGAAGACCGACATGACAGCGGCGACGCTCGCCTCGGTCAATCTGTCGGGCAACACCGACTATGACGGCACCGGCAATATCCCCCTGCCGGCCAATTCCGCCGGCCCGATCCGCGGGGTGAAGAGCTGGAACAAGGTCGGCTGGAAGATCGGCCTCGACTACAAGCCCACCGGCGGTACCCTGATCTACGGCTATTGGGCGCGCGGCTTCAAATCGGGCGGTTTCACCGGTCGCCTCGGCCTGCCGTCCGACATCGGCCCCTATGACCCCGAGACCGTCGACACCTTCGAAGCCGGCGTCAAGGCGGACCTGCTGGATCGCCGGCTACGCGCCAACCTCTCGGGCTTCTACACCAACTACCGCGATATCCAGGTCGCCCAGATCTACTTCCTCAATACCCCGGCCGGCCCCGTTCAGGGCAACACCATCCTCAATGCGGCCAAGGCCACGATCAAGGGCTTCGAGCTGGAAATGACCGCGCTGCCCGCCGACGGGCTCACGCTGACCGGGTCGCTCGCCTATCTCGATGCCAGCTACAAGGACTTCCCCTTCATCGATCCGCTGTCAGTCAGCCCGAGCAATCCGACCGGGATCATCTCCAACCTGAAGGGGCTGCGCCTGCAGAACGCTCCCGAATGGTCGGCGACGGCGGGCGCGACCTATGCCTTCGCCCTGATGGGCGGAACGACCCGCGCGCATATTCTCTACAGCTACACGGCGCCGAAATATCTGACCGCGATCCAGGACACGCCCCGCGCGCGGATCCAGGCGACCCACCTGGTCGATGCGAATATCGACTGGAGCCCCGATGGCGCGCGGTGGACCATCGGCCTGTGGGGCCGCAACCTGCTCGACAACCGCTATCTCCAGAGCGTCTACGATTCACCCGGCTATGGCGGAATCGCGAATTACGCCTCGCCCCGCGAATATGGCGTCACCGCAAAGATCAGCTTCTGACGTCGACCATTTCGGGCGCGGCTTCGATCGACCGCGTCCTATCGAGGAGAAGGGCATGGCCCGAGTGGAAGGAAAGATCTGCGTCGTCACCGGTGCCGCCTCGGGCCTCGGCGCGGCGGATGCGCGGCGGTTGACCGAGGAGGGCGCCACCGTGGTGTTGACCGATGTCGACGAGGGCCGCGGCGCGGCGGTGGCGGGGGCACTGCCCCGCGCCGTCTTCCTCCGCCACGACGTCACCGAGGAGGCGGGCTGGGCGGCGGTGGTCGCGGAGGTCGACCGGCGCTTCGGCCGGCTCGATGTCCTCGTCAACAATGCCGGCCTGGTCCGTTTCGCCTCGGTCGAGGATTGCTCGCTGGAGGAATATCGCCTGCACCAGCGGGTGATGTCCGAAGGAAGCTTCCTCGGCTGCAAGCATGCCATCCCCCTGATGGCTCGGTCGGGGGGCGGATCGATCATCAACGTCTCCTCGGTTGCCGCGACCAAGGGCATCGGCGTGATCCCTGCCTACAGCGCGGCCAAGGGCGCGATTTTGTCGCTCTCGCGCAGCGTCGCGGTCCATTGCCAGGAGAAGGGCTATGGCATTCGCTGCAACGCGATCGTCCCCGGTGCCCACGACACGCCGATGACGGCGGCGGCGATGTCCAGCCTGCCGCAGGAGGAGGCCGGCCTCGCCCAGATCCAGGCGCAGGGCCAGGGCAAACCCGAGGACGTCGCCAATCTGGTGCTGTTCCTCGCCTCCGATGAATCCCGCCAGATCACCGGGACCCATTTCGTGATCGACAATGGCGAGACGATGAAATGACCCGCGCGATCGTCGGAGCCTGGTGGTGACGGCCGGTACCCATAGCGTTCCCGCCACGCTGTCCGCCCGCGAGATAGGCTGCCTGCGGCTGAGTGCGCTGGGCATCGGTGACGAGGAGATTTCCCATGAACTGCGGATCAGCCGCTGGACGGTGCGCTTCCACCTCCAGAATGCCTGCCGGAAGCTGCTCGCGACCAATCGGCGCCACGCCATCTACATGGCTGCCAAGCGCAGCATCATCTGACCGCGAAAGGGCGATGCGATGACCCACCTCGAAGCACTGTCCGCCATCGCCGACCGACAGGCGATCGCCACCAATCTGGCGCGGCACAGCCGGGGCGTCGACCGCAACGACCTCGCTCTGCTCCGTTCGGTCTATCATGACGACGCGGAGGTCTCCTACGGCCTGTTCGACGGGCCGGCGGCGGATATGGCCGCCTATCTCACCGGGGCGATGCTGGGCCAGCCGGTCACCCTGCACCGCACCGGCCATATGTGGATCGAAACCGAAAACGACCGGGCGCGATCGGAAAGCTACGTCATCGCCTATCTGTCGACACCGGGCGATGGCGGCGAAGGTGGTGGCGAAAGCGGCGATGGGCAGGTCCAGCGCCTGATCGGCGGCCGCTATCTCGACCGGCACGAACGCCGCGACGGCGTCTGGCGGATCGCCCACCGCACCTATGTGATGGATTGGAACAGCAACCGACCGGGCAGCGGGCCGCCGCCGTTCGGCAGCGCATCTCCACTCGCCGCCTTCGCCCCGCGCGGCGGCCAGCTCGGGCAGGACCCCGGCACCACCCTGCTCGCGCTCTGGAAGACGCGGCAGGATCAACAGACGACCGAAAGGACGACCGACATGCAGCCCCAGGACATCGACGCCGTCGTCGCCCGCGACGCGATCCACCAGCTCTCGGTCGCCTATTGCCGGGGCGTTGACCGTGCCGATGCGGCGCTGATCCGGTCGGTCTTTCACGATGATGGCAGCTTCGTCGGTGCGGGGATGAGCGGCAGTGCCGACGATTTCGCGGTCGCGACCGCAGAGCTCGTCCGCACCGCGTTCAGGACCAGCTTCCACTCGATCGCCAACGAGTGGGTCGAGGTGAAGGGCGATCATGCGATCGGCGAAATCTACGTCATCGCCTTCAGCCGCACCCAGGGCGGCGGCGAGGACGGAGCCGACCAGGACAATTTCATCGGTGGCCGCTACCTTGACCGGTACGAGCGGCGCGGCGGCGTCTGGAAGATCGCCGAACGCGTGTTCGTGCAGGACTGGATGACGACCCATGCCTCGACCCATCAGGACGACGGCATGTACGCGCAGCTGCCGACCCGCGGCGGCTTTGCGCCCGACGATCCGGTCTACGCCTTTTGGACCGCCTGACCTCCCCCGCCGCCTGACAGGACCCGCTATGATCAAGCCGCCCCTCCATCCCCTGACGCTCGACGGCCGCGACGCATCGAATCTGCGCGGCGATCCGATCACCGGCGACCGCTACACCAGCCGCGATTTCATGCAGCGCGAGTGGGACCATATGTGGACCCGCATCTGGCACGTCGCCGGCCGCACCGCCGAGCTGGAGGAGCCGGGCGACTATGTCGTCCACGATTTCATGAAGGAGAGCGTGATCTGCGTCCGCCAGGACGACGGCTCGATCCGTGCCTTCTACAATGCGTGCGGCCACCGCGGACAGCGGCTCGCCTGGAATGCTGCGAGCGTGACCGAGGGCTTCCAATGTCCGTATCATGGCTGGCTGTGGGGCAAGGACGGCGTGCTGCGGGCGGCGCAGGACCCCGAGGATTTCCCCCAAGGCAATCCCTGCGGCAAGCTGAAGCTGAAGGAGCTGCGCTGCGACGTCTGGGGCGGGATGGTCTGGTACACGATGGACCCGGACGCGCCCGCGCTCGCCGACTATCTGGCGCCGATCCCGGAGATCTACGCCCATTATCCGATGGACACGGCAGTCCGCGTCTTCTGGATGAAGATCAACCTGAATACCAACTGGAAGTTCGCGACCGACAATTTCTCGGAAAGCTACCATACCCGAACCGCGCATCCGCAGGTGCCGCCATGGATCGACCAGGACGTCGACACCGCCCGGCACGAAATGTACCCCGGCGGCCATGGCCGCACCGTCCAGCCGATGCGCCCCTCGCTCAGCGACCGCCTGCCCGAGGGGGTGCCGCATCCCTTCGATTCGATCCTGCGCCAGTGGGATATCGATCCCGGCTCGTTCCCCGATTACGAGACCAAGGCGATGCAGGGCTGGCTCGACTTGAAGGCGGCCAAGCGCCGTCTTTGGCAGGAGCGCGGCTACGTCCATTATGAGCATATGGACGACGAGGAGATCACCGACAGCCCGCACACGGTGATCTTCCCGAACGTCACCATTTCCTTCCTGCCCGACAATCTGATCTTCTTCCGCACCGAGCCGCACCCCGAAGATCCCGACAAATGCACCTTCGACCTGTGGTGCATGGCCTTTCCGGTGAAGGGGCAGAGGGTCGTCGAGTCGATCATGGCCGGCCCGCAGCCGCTGCGCGAGGCGGAGCTGGAGGTGCGCGATTTCGACAATGGCCGCGGTGTGCCCGAGATCGACGGACAGATCGTCTTCCAGGACATGATGCTCGCCGAAGGCCAGCAGCGCGGCATGTATTCGCGTGGCTACAGCGACGCCTATCTGTCAGCCCAGGAGACCCGCGTCCGCTTCTTCCACGAAGTGCTCAACGATTATCTGGAGGGGCGGCGTTAGAACGCCGTCTCGTATTCCTGATGGCGTGGAAGCAGGGCGCCGACCGATCGAACAAGGTCGTTCAACGTTCTTCGGCTTCGGCTGGCGTTATATTGCCGATGGGCTCCGGCAGTCGGCGGTGGTTGATCCTGCGCTTCTGCACATCTCCGCACGCTCGGGCGCAGGTTGAAAGCATGGTGCGCGAAGACCGGCATAGCCCCGGGCGATGGCGATATTCCGGAACAATGGGCGGGGCGACCCGTTGGTCCACGCTACCCCAGACGCTGTTGTTTGAGTGGTCCGGGTGCCGGCGCCGCGAAGGAAAAGATGCAGCTGGGAGCAGCCAATGATCGAGCGATCGCTGAAGCACGGCAGGCCGCGCAGACATGCGGCGAGCCGCGGCTCGTGTCGGGCGCCACGGCAATTGCGGTGCGTCTGATCTGGGGCACCCTGGTCATCGGCGGGGCCAGCAGGGTGGCGTTTCGCACCGCGCCCTGGCTGTGCGGCGGCGAAACCGATATCGCGCAATGAAGGCGGCGGCGATGGAGGCGGGGGGCATGACCTCGCGTTGGCGCTGGGTGGTGCGGCTGCTATTCCGCCGCATCTGGTTTCGCGCGGCGCTGTTCTCGCTATCGTCGGTCGTGCTCGCTCTGCTGGCCGCCTTCGTCGCTCCGTTCATCCCCTACGAGATCAGCACCAAGATCGGCTCGGACGCGGTCGACAACATCCTCGGGATCCTCGCCTCCTCGATGCTGGCGGTCACGACCTTCTCGCTCACGGCGATGGTTTCCGCCTTCTCCGCCGCGAGCGGCACGATCACGCCGCGCGCGACCCAGCTGCTCGTCGAGGATTCGACCGCGCAGAACGCGCTTTCAACCTTCATCGGCGCGTTCCTGTTCTCGATCGTCGGAATCTGCGCGCTATCCACCGGCATCTACGGCACGTCGGGCCGGGTCATCCTGTTCGCCGGCACCATCCTCGTCATCGCGATCATCGTCATCACCCTGCTGCGCTGGATCGGGCATCTGTCCAGCTTTGGTCGGGTCGGCGACACGATCGACCGCGTCGAGAAGGTGGCCCGGGCGGCGGCCGATCGATGCGGTTACACGGTCAGCGTCGTACCCGCCGACAGGCCGGCCACGCGCGGCCGGCGCCCCGTCCGCCCCGAGAAGATCGGCTATATCACCCATATCGATCTGAAGGCGCTCGACGAGATCGCCTCGCGCCTCGCCTGCGCGATCGACGTGGCAGCGATGCCCGGCGCATTCGTGACACCCGGCCGGGAGATCGCTTGGCTCGACCGCGGCGACGCGAAGGCCGATGCCGAGATCCGCGGCGCCTTCACCTTCGACCATCGCCGCCAGTTCGATCACGATCCGCGGCTCGGCTTGATCGTGTTGTCCGAGATCGCGTCGCGAGCCTTGTCGCCCGCGGTCAACGATGCCGGCACCGGCATCGCCGTGCTGGGATCGGGGGTGCGGGTGATGGCCGCCTTGCTGGATGAAGGCCGGACCGGCGGTACGGACAACGAGCGCGTCCGGCTTCCCGAGATCAGGATCGACGACCTGCTCGACGACCTGTTCCGGCCGATCGCGCGCGATGGTGCCGGCATCGTCGAAGTCGCGATCAAGCTTCAGCGCTCGCTCGCGGAAATCGCCGCGATGGCGCCTTCGGCGCATGGGCTGCTGGCGATACGCGCCGCGGACGCCCTCGCGCGCTGCCAGGCCGCGATGGCCGCAACGTCCGACCTCGAATGCGTGCGCGGCGTGTATCGAGCGCACTGGACCGATCAGGAGTCCGAAGCTGGAGCTTGAGCCCACCCCGGAGGTTGTCGCGTGATGGAAGCAGGCACGTTCTCGCCGATCCACATCTCCTGGGCCGAAGCGCTGCTGCGCATCGGCGCGTCGATGCTCTTGCCGCTGATGGTCGGCATCGATCGCTTTCTGCGCCGCAAGCCGATCGACTTCCGCCCGTTCATGATCGTGGCGCTGGCAGCCTGCTCGCTGGCGCTGACGATCATGGAACTCGCGGCGCGCGCCGCCGAGCCGGACATCGATCTCGGGCTCAGCCGCGTTTTTGCCGGCGTCATCACCGGGATCGGGTTCCTCGGGGCCGGCGCGATGTTTCGCGAGGACAGCTACGTCAAGGGCGCCGGCTCGGCGGCCTCGATCTGGGCGGCGGGGGCGATCGGCCTGATCTGCGGGGTCGGCCTGCTGTGGCTTGCAGGGCTGCTGGCGGTCGGCGTGCTGATGGTGCTCGTCCTCAGCGCCCCGTTCACCGGGAAATATGACGCGGAGTAGCGGCGAGGTCGGCGGGAGCGAAAGCGCGCGTGCAGCGTTCGCGTGTCATGTTCTTCGACGATCTCCAAGGCCTGCTGCGCGTTGCGGTGATCTCGCTGCTCGCCTATGCCGCGATGGTCGTCGTCCTGCGGATCGCCGGCAAGCGATCGCTCGCCAAGCTCAACGCCTTCGATCTGGTCGTGACCGTGGCGCTCGGCTCGACCCTGGCCACGGTATTGCTCAGCAAGGATGTCGCGCTCGCGGAAGGCGTCCTCGCCTTCGCCGCGCTGGCGACGCTACAATGGCTCGTCTCTCGCACCTCGGTGTCGAGCGCGTGGTTCCGGACGCTGGTGCGCGCCGAGCCGCGACTATTGCTCGAAAATGGCGCGTATCGCCGCGGCGCCATGGCCAAGGAGCGCGTGACCGAGGCCGAGATCGACGCAGCGGTGCGAAATGCCGGACATGGGCGGCTGGAAGCGATCGCCGCCGTCGTTCTGGAGACCGATGGCAGCATGAGCGTCATCGCGCGCGGCGACGACGAGGAACTGACCGCGCTATGCTCGGTGCGGCGTTGAGCCGCCGCTCCCGGTCGCATTCTGCCCCGGAACGTGAAGCGGCCGAAGCCCGCGATGCAGGGCAGGGCTGACCTCTCGGGCGGCGTCGGACCTCAACGATCCGGATGGCTACCCGCCGGCACCAGGCCGCCCAGTGCAGACAGGTCGGATCCCGCCGGCCGCTGGAACAACCGCAGTCCGAACTCGGGCATGAGAGCGATCAGGTGGTCGAAGATGTCCGCCTGTATTCCCTCATAGTGCGACCAGATGGTGGTGTTGGCGAACGCGTAGATCTGTAGCGGCAACCCGTTTTCGCTCGGCGCCAGCTGGCGCACGAGCAAGGTCTTGTCGTCATCGATATCGGGCCTGGCCTGCAGATAGGCGAGCACATAGGCCCGGAAGGTCCCGATATTGGTCAGTCGCCTTCCATTCAGGCTCGTGCCTGCGGCCTTTCTGGCGTTCCACGCCTCGAGCTCGCGGCGCTTGGCGTCGAGATAATCGCCGAGCAGCGTGAAGCGCGACATGGTCTCCAGCTTCTCGTCATCCAGGAATCGCACGCTGTTCTGGTCGATCATGAGGGATCTCATGATCCGCCGTCCCCCCGATTCCGACATTCCGCGCCAGTTGCGGAAGCTTTCCGAGATGAGACGATGGGTGGGGATCGTCGTGATCGTCTTGTCGAAATTCTGGATCTTCACGGTATGCAGGGCGATGTCGATGACGTCGCCGTCGGCGTTGAACTGCGGCATTTCGATCCAGTCGCCGACGCGCACCATGTCGTTCGACCCGATCTGCACCGACGCGACCAGCGAGAGGATCGTATCCTTGAAGACCAGCAACAGGACCGCCGCCATGGCGCCGAGGCCCGACAACAGCAACAGGGGAGACCGGTCCATCAGCGTGGCGATGATCAGGATAACGCTCGCGGCGTAGATCAGCAGCTTGGCTAGTTGCACATAGCCCTTGATCGGCCGGTTCGCCGCATGGGGGCGCCGCTGGTAAAGCTCGTTCGCGAGGGTGAGAAGCCCGCCGAACGCTATGGCGATCGTCAGGATGATGAACGCCGCGCATAGGCTACGGACGAAAAGGATCATCTCCTCGGGCAGATTCGGCACCGTGCCGATACCCAGCTGGATGACGAGCGCCGGCACGATATTCGATGCCCGCGCGACGACCTGCCCGAGATGCTCGACCTCGACGATGAAGGACAGATGCCCCAATCCGCGCAGCATCACCCTCAGCAA
The DNA here is from genome assembly GCF_001428605.1 of Sphingomonas sp. Root720. Classification (GTDB taxonomy): domain Bacteria; phylum Pseudomonadota; class Alphaproteobacteria; order Sphingomonadales; family Sphingomonadaceae; genus Rhizorhabdus. The sequence goes on along the minus strand of NZ_LMID01000001.1, from coordinate 827,961 downwards.
TATCCGTTTGGCTATCCAGTTGGCGATCAAGGCCAGCAGGCCCAGCAGCAACAGCGCGCCTCCCGTCTGTATCCAGGGTTGGTCGATGAGGGCGAGCGTCTGCGACCGGATATGGTCTTCGACGGCCGAAAGCTGTTCGATCAAGCCTGCTTCTCCGTTGCGAAGGGATCGTCATACATCGAGCGACCGGCGGTCTCGGGCATGAACCGCAGCGCGAAGAGGCCCACGGCGCAGGCGAGCATCATGTAAAGCGCCGGCATCAGTTCATTTCCGGTGAGGCTGATCAGCCCGCTGCCGATCGCGGGCGCGGTCCCCCCGAAGATCGACGTGGAAATATTATAGGCGATCGCGAAACCCGCGAACCGGATCCGCGTCGGGAACAGCGCGGGGAAGGTTGCCGAGATCGTCGCGAGCTGCGGCACATAGAGCAGCCCGAGCAGCACGAAACCGGCGATCGCGCCCCAGAGGCCCGTGGCCATCAGCATGTACAGCGGCACGGCCCCGACCAGCAGCCCGACCAGCGAGATCCGCCACATCGGCCGTCGGCCGATCCTGTCCGACAGCGCGCCTGCCAGGGGGAGGAACAGCATCATCAGCAGCATGCCGATGATCGGCACGATGAGGGCTTCGTCGGGCGACAGCCCGATCCGCCGCTGCAAATAGGTCGGCATGTAGCTCAGCAAGGTATAGTTGACGACGTTGAGCGCCACGACCAGTCCACCGACGACCAGGACAGGCCTCCAATGCGCGCGCAGCAGCGGGCCAAGGCGCGGCGGGGGCGCGTGGTCGTCCGCCATCGCCGCCGCGCGGAAGACGGGCGTGTCTTCCATCTTCGACCGCAGGTACATGCCGATCAGGCCCATCGGTGCGGCGACGAGGAACGGAATGCGCCATCCCCATGCGTGCATGACCTGGTCGCCCAGCATCAGCGAGAAGCCCAGCATCAGCGATGCGCCGAGCGAAAAGCCGGCCAGCGTCCCGAATTCGAGAAAGCTGCCGTAGAAGCCGCGCCGGTCGTCGGGGGCATATTCGGCCATGAACGTGGCCGCGCCGCCATATTCGCCCCCCGTCGAGAAGCCCTGCACCATCCGCAGCAGGATCAGCAGGCCCGGCGCCCAGAAGCCGATGACCGCGTGGTCCGGAATCAATCCGACGCACAGCGTGGCACCCGACATCAGAAGGATCGTCAGCGCGAGCACCGACTTGCGCCCCAGCCGGTCGCCCAGCGGCCCCCAGAAAAGTCCGCCGAGCGGCCGTACGAGAAACGAGATGGCGAAGGTCGCCAGCGCGAACAATATGGCTTCCTCCGTCGCGCCGGGGAACAGCGCGGCGGAGATGTAGGTCACGCCATAGGCGTAGATGCCATAGTCGAACCATTCGGTCGCGTTGCCCATGGCGGATGCGGCGATGGCGCGGCGCAGGGTCGCGTCCTCGGCGGCGGGCGTCGGCGGCGGCATGGCCGCCGCGGGCGAGGTTGCGTTCATGATGCCCGTCCTTCGGTCGCGCGCGCGTCCAGCGTGTTGGGATCGAGCAGCGACGCCATGGGTGTCGTTCGCGGAACGATCTGGAACTCCTGCTGTTCATGGTCCGGCACGGGGGGCGACGCCTTTTGCCGCCACAGGCCGAAAGCCAGCGCCAGCAAGGCGCAAAGCGCGATGAACTGGAATAGTCCGCCCGTGCCCGCGAAGGTCATGAAGCCCGCCGCGCAGACCGGGCCGAGCGCCGCGCCGATCGAGTAGAGCAGCACGAGACGGCCGCTTGCCGCCACCCGCTCGCTTTCCAGGAGCCGGTCGTTGCAATGGGCGACGCAGAGCGGATAGAGCGCGAAGCAGAGCCCGCCGAACAACGCCCCCAATATCAACAGCATGCCCCCGCTCGAGCCTTGCAGCGCGAGCGCCAGGCTGATCAGTGCCGCGGCCGCGAAGCTGGCGATGATGACCCGCCGCCGGTCGTAGCGATCGGAGAGCCGGCCCAGCGGCCATTGCAGCATCACGCCGCCCAGGATCACGATCATCATGAACCGCGCGGTCTCCGCGAGATCGAGCCCCAGCCGCCGGACGTGCACGGCCGCGAGTCCGTAGAAGGCGCCCAGCATCGCGCCCGTCGCGAAGGCGCCCGTCGCCCCCAGCGGCGAGGCGCGCAGCAACGACCGGATCGTAAAGGCGCTCGCCCTGATCGGTGCCGGTGCCGAACTGCGGGTCAGGCACAGGGGAATGATCGCCAGGGAAACGAGCATGGATGCGAGCTGGAAGGGGATGGCCGGCAATGTGCCGCTGGCCCCCAGCAGCAACTGGCCGATCGCCTGCCCCGAATATAACGCGACCATATAGGCGGCCAGCACGCTGCCCCGCACGTCCGGCGCGGATCGATCGTTGAGCCAGCTTTCCAGGCACACGAACACGCCCGCGACGCAAATTCCGTCGATCAGCCGCAACCCCGTCCAGAACAGTGGATGGGCGAGCAGAGCATAGGCCAGGGTGCTGGCCGACAACAGGGCCACGAAGGCGGCGAAGGCGCGAATGTGGCCGACCCGCCGGATGACGCTGCCGGCGCGGAGAGCGCCGATGATCAGCCCGGCAAAATACGCCGTGGCGACGATTCCGATGGCGATCGTGCCCGTGCCGCGGCGCTCGAGCCGCAGGCTGATCAACGTGGCCAGGAAACCGCTGCCCGCCATCAGCATGAAGATGGAAAGCAGAAGGCTGCGCACCGGCTGGACGGCCGCGAACAGGCCGCCGCGAGCGGACAGGCTCAAGCCGCGCACCGCCTTTCCACCGCGTCTCCTCCATCCTCAACGAGCACCTCGTGGAGCGCACGGACGGCGGCGTCGTAATGCGCCACGTCGATGACGAACTGAACGTCCACGTTGCGGATCTGATGATGCATCGCCATGACGTCGATGCCTTCGCTGGCCAAGGCGCCCAGCGCGTCCGCCATCAGCGATGGCCGCGAGATGTCGCTGCCGATGGCCGAAACGATCGCGACCGGCTGGGCCGAGATCGCGGCGTCCGGGTAGCGGGACTGCAGATCGTCGATCACCCGCTTCATCATGCCCGCTTCGGCCGACAGATAGTGCGTGATCGTGTTGGCGTTGGACGATTTGCTCACGATCCAGGCGTCGTGTCGCGCTAGCGCCTCCAATATGGCGGCGTCGTAGCCTTTTACCCCCACCATGTCCTGTTCGAAGAACTGCAGCGCCTGGGCACGACGGATCCCGGTCACGATCTCGACGCGCGGGCTTTCGGAGACGTAGTCGCCGCAGATCAGCGTGCCTTCGCCTTCGCGATCGAAGGTGTTGCGCACCCGCAGGGGAATGCCCGCCTGACGCAGGCCGCGCCCGGCACCCGGATGGATCGCCTCCATCCCGAGATTGGCGAGCTGGTCGGCGACGTCGTAATTGGTTCGCCCGATCCTGCGGGTCCGGTCGGCCCCGAAGAGCTTCGGATCGGCGCTCGACAGGTGGAATTCCTTGTGGATGATCGCCTCTCGCGCCTGCGTGAGGACGGCGACGCGCGAGAAGGTTATCTCGGAATAGCCCCGGGCGTAGCGCTGCACCATGCCTTCCCTGCATCCCGTATATCCGGTGACGATCGGCAGCGTGGAGCCGAGGTCTATCGGCTTCAGCGTCTCGACGATCCGTTCGTCCAGCGTGCGGAGATCGGACTGTTCCCAGAGCGTGAAATCGACGAGCACGGCATTGACGCCCCGGCTGCGCAACAGGAGCGTCGTGTTGTGGGCGCTATGCGCTTCGCCCAGCCCGGCCAGCAACTCGCGGACCGTCAGGAGCTGCTGCTGGACGCAGAAGCGGCCGTGACGGCGAACGCGTGCCAGATCGTCGAGGCATGCCGCCAGGCCGTCGATCCGCTTGTCGACGAAGGCGTCGGCCTGTCCGAGGGTGTCCGGGGAGACGAACATCTCCGCGTTGCGCGCGTGCATGGCATCGCGGACCTCTTCCATCGCACCGCGCCATCCGTCGGCATCGTCGTCCGCGACGAAGCGGGTGTAGACGCCCGGCCTGCCGCTTTTCTTATGCTCGAGCAGAAGATCGGTCATGCCCGCATAGGCCGATACCACGAAGATGCGGCCGTAAAGCTCGGCATCCTTGCGCCCCGCGATGAGCACGTTGTCGAGCAACGTCGCGGTGGCGATCATCGACGTGCCGCCGATTTTTTCGACGCTGTGACAGCCGCTCACGGTCGCGCCTCCGTCAGTCGCCCGGCCATCGGCAGGATCGCCTGAAGCTCTCCGCGTGCCGCCACGAAGTCGGGGCGCGGCTTGTCCACGCCGAACGGATCCGCCAGCCGGTTGCTGACGGCGTTATAGACCAGGAACGCGTTGGCGCGGGGGAAGGGCGTGATGTTGCCGTTCGACCCGTGCATGATGTTGCAGTCGAAGATCACCACCGATCCGGGCTTGCCGACCGGTGCGGCGATGCCATGCCTATGCGCGAGCTCGGCAAGGCTGTCCTCGTCGGGCACGCCATATTCCTGTTTCTTGAGCGACATCCGATAATGATCCTCCGGCGTCTCGCCCACGCAGGTCAGGAAGCTGCGATGCGATCCCGGGATCAGCATCAGCGGCCCGTTATGCGGGGTGTTTTCGGCGAGCAGGACGGACATGGACAGCGCTCGCATGCGCGGCATCCCGTCTTCGACGTGCCAGGTCTCGAAATCGCTGTGCCAGTAGAATTCCTTGCCCTGGAAGCCCGCCTTATAGTTGAGGCGCGACTGATGGATGTAGACCTCGTCGTCGAGCAGGAAACGGGCGATCCCCACCAGCCGCTCGTCGGCGGCGAGGCGGGCGAGCACGTGGCTCTGCGCATGTATCGCGAAGATCGACCGCACTTCCCGGCCGTCCGGCTCGGTGATCACGGTCTCCTCCTCCAGCGCATCGGGATCGGCGAGCAGCTTGCCCGCCTCGGCCTGCAGGTAGGTCACCTCGTCCTCGGAGAATATGTCGTCGAGGGCCAGATAGCCGTCGCGATCGAACCGCAGCGCCTGCTCGCGGCTCAGCGGGGCGTCGGCGCGCCAGTCGCCATGCACGACCGGGTCGCGGCGGGCCAGGAATTCGGCCTCTGGGGCGTGGCGGGACGGGTAGATGTCTTGCAAGGGGCTTCCCCTTTCTCGTTCGGCGTCAATTCGTGAAGGCGGCCTCGCGGAGCATGTCCGCTTGGGCGGGATAGGCGCCGTTTTCATCATGGACTTCGCGCCCGGTGACGGGCGGATTGAAAACGCAGGCGCACAGGATGTCGGTCGCGGGCCGCACGACATGCTTGTCATGGGCGTTGAGCGCATACATCACCCCGGGGACCAGATCGTGCGTGATGCCGGTGCCGAGGTCCTCGATCGTGCCGGTGCCCTTCAGCACCAGCACCGCCTCGAGATGATGCTGATAGTGCATATGCAGCTCCTCCCCCGCGAACATCGTGGTCACGTGGAAGGAGAAGCCCATATCGTCGTCCTTGAGCAGCAGGCGGGCGCTTTCCCACTGCTTCGACCGGACGTTCCGGTCGGACTTGCGGATCTTGCTGAGTTTGCGAACGATCATGACGTTCTCCTTGTTCTCATTCCGCCGCGACGCCGAAGGGCACGGCCAGGGTTTCGCGGATGCGGTCTTCCAGAATGTCGAGGCCCACCGACAGAAGGGCGTCGTCGATGACGAGCGGGGCGAGCACCTTGACCACCTCGTCATGGGCGCCGCTCGTCTCGATGATGAGGCCGTGGTCGAAACAGCCGGAGGTCACCGCGCCGGCTATGTCGCCCGATCCCATGTCTATGCCCCGCATCATGCCGCGGCCACGGGTGGACAGGCCGTGCTCGGCCGCCATGGCGCCCAGCCGGCGTTCGAGCAGCAGGCTCCTGCGCGCGATATCCTCCTGGAAGCGCCCATCGCTCCAGAAGTGCCGGAGCGCCGCGGTCGCGGTGACGAAGGCGTGGTTATTGCCACGGAAAGTGCCGTTATGTTCGCCGGGCGACCATTGGTCGAGCTCGGGACGGAGCAGCGTCAGCGCGAAGGGCAGCCCCATTCCCGACAGCGATTTGGCGAGCGTGACGATGTCCGGCGTGAAGCCCATCCCCTCGAAGCTGAAGAAGCTGCCCACCCGTCCGCAGCCGGCCTGGATGTCGTCGACGATCATCAGCGCGCCATGGCGGCGGGCGATGTCCGCGATCTTGCGCAGCCAGGCGGGGGAGGCGGCATTGAGGCCGCCTTCGCCCTGGACCGTCTCCACCAGGATCGCCGCGGGGGCATCGAGACCGCTCGATGGATCGGTCAGGCGACGTTCGAGCAGGTCGGCGGAATCGACGTCCTCGCCATGATAGCCGTCATAGGGTTCATGGGCGACGTGCGACAGCGGCACGCCCGCGCCGCCGCGCTTCGTGGCGTTGCCGGTGCACGCAAGCGCGCCCAGCGTCATGCCGTGGAAACCGTTGGTGAAGGCGATCACCAGTTCGCGCCCGGTCACCTTGCGTGCGAGCTTGATCGCCGCCTCGACCGCGTTGGTGCCGGTCGGTCCGGTGAACATCGCCCGATAGTCGAGGCCGCGCGGCGCTAGGATCAAGTCCTCGAGCGCGGTCAGGAACGCCGCCTTCGCGTCGGTATGCAGGTCGAGGCCGTGGGCGATGCCGTCCGCCGCGACATAATCGAGCAGCGCCTGCTTCAGCACCGGATGATTATGACCGTAGTTCAGCGTCGAACAGCCCGACAGGAAATCGAGATACCGCCCGCCCTGACTATCGTGCATCCATACATGTTCGGCCCGGTTGAACTGGCGGGGCATCGATCGCGCATAGCTGCGCACCGCGGATTCGCGGCGCTCGTAGATCGCGGTGTCGGGTTCGGACGCGGTGGGACGCGGAAGAGTGATGGTCATGTCTGCATTTTCCTCGAAGGCACCCTGCGGTCGGCGGGGCAGTGGGCCGATACGCGCCTGCCATTCGGTGGCGTGGGCATCGGCGAAATGGATCTCGCGGTCGAACAGCACGCTCCGGGTCAGAGGCGCGCTCCACCGTCGGGCCAGCCCTTCGAACAGGGCCCAGGACGGACGGTTGTCATTGGTCACGGTGGTGATGAGGTGGGTGACGTCCGCGGCTTCCGGTCGAGCCAGAAGCGCTTCGATCATACGGCCCGCCAGACCCTTGCCCCTGGCCGTCGCGGACACCGCGACCTGCCAGACGAACAGGCTCGCCGGCTCGGATGGCGGACGATATCCCGAGACCCATCCAGCGATGGCGCCGTCCCGCTCGGCGACGACGCAATGCCCCGCGAAGTGGGAGCATTGCAGGAGGTTGCAATAGGCCGAGTTGCCATCGAGCGGCGGACAAGCGGCGATGAGCCGCGTGATCGCTGGGCCGTCGGCGGCCGTTGGTCTGCGGAACTGAAAATCGGTTTCCCCATCAGGATGCGGACGCGCGAACGTCCGTGGCGGCATCTCGGCCGCTCTTGAATTTGTTTCAGAGATTCTTCATCTCCCGTATTATATTTTGCATAACTCGTCTGGAGCCGACAAGTTTCGCCGCGTTATATGGCCATTTTGACTCGCTTTTCAACCCCTGGGGCCAAGGGGGTTGCTTCATTGGCCGAAGAAGTTTCGAAAATGCTTCGGCCGCCAAAGGAAATTTCTTGGCGTTCGGAGGCAATTTTTATATGCTCGAGGCCATGGATCCGGACATTGCGTCCCTGACGCTCCGCGCGCTGCGCCGCGTTCTGCGCGCCTCTGAAATCGGTAGTCGCCGGCTTGCCAACGCGACGGGTCTGACGCCGTCGCAGTGGCTCGTGCTGCGGGAGATCGATTCCCGGGCCTCGTCGGCCACACCGGGGGCGGTCGCCCAGGCGCTGCAGTTCAGCCAGGCGACGATCACGACGATCGTGGACCGGTTGCAGGAACTGGGCTTCGTCGGACGCCAGCGCAGCGAAAAGGACAAGCGACAGCTGATCCTGTCCATCCTGCCGGCCGGCAAGGCGGCCCTTGCCGAGGCGCCGGATCTCCTCCAGACCAGCTTCACCGAGCGGTTCATCGGTCTGCCGCAATGGGAGCAGGCTATGATCCTGGCGGCGGTCGAGCGGCTCGCCATGCTCATGGACGCGCAGCACATCGACGCGGCGCCCCTCCTGGACAGCGGCCTGATCGATCGATCCGCGCCCGCATGACCGCGCGGCCGCGCAGATATCCCGAAAACATGGCAATGCCCCCGCCATGATATTGTCATTCGCCCACCGCTTCATTTTCGTCCGTGGTCGCAAGGTGGCGGGAACCAGCCTCGAGATCGCGCTGTCGACGATCTGCGGTCCCGACGATATCATTCCCCCCATGATCGCCGTCGACGAGAGACGGCGGCAGGACATGAACGGTCGTTGCGGAAATTACAGCGATTTTCCCGCGTTCGAGGCGGCGTATCGCACCCTCGTCAGGGAGACGCCGTTCGAGCAACTGCATCGGCTGGCTCCACCCGCATCGCGCTATTCCGCCCATATGTCGCTCGCCGCGATCATTCGCGAACGGGGTGGCGCGCTCGACGGGTTCCGCGTCGTGGTGGCGCAGCGCTGCCCCTATGCGCGCGTCCTGTCCGCGCTCAACATGGTGAACGCCTTCGATGCCTATCGGCGTGGAGGAGAGATGCGCGATGATGTGGCGACACTGCCTGCGCTGTTCGACCGTGCATTGGCCCGCGGCACGCTGCACGCGCTGCGCAATATCGATCTGTATCGCGATCCGGACGGTGCGCGCACCGCGACGGTCATCCGCTACGAGCAGCTCCAAGCGGGGCTCGATGGCTTTCTCGATGAGATCGGGTATGCGGGCCGGATCACGGTGCCGCATGCGAAAAAGGGGCTGATGGCCAACGAACTAGATCCCGCCGCGCTGCTCCGGCCCGATCAGATCGCCGTGATCGGCACGCTCTTTGCCGACGAATTCGAGACGTTCGGCTATCCGCGGCTCTGACGGCTATCCGCCGGGGAGGATATTGCAGATGAGGTGGATCCGCGCGGCAGTGCCCGCATTGGCGACGGCATGGGGTCGAAAGTTGTCCACCTCGTAAACCGTGCCCGCTTGCAGGTGATAGCTGATGTCGTCGATCCGGAATCCCACGCCGGGATTGGTGACGATGGGCAGGTGGCAGCGATGGGTCTCTTCGAGCAGCGTGCCCCCGTCGCGGTGCGAGGGAATGACCTGACCGGGGCCCAGTTCCGTGAGCAGCAGGCTCTCCACGGTGCCGCCATAGGTCTCGGCCAGGCGGAGGGCGCAGGCATTGGCCGCGGCGGCCAGCGCCGCCGGCGGATAGCTGGAGGTCATCGTCGCGCGCGCACCTTCCGATTGGAGCGAAGTCCAGCGGAAGACGATCGACCGCGTGCGATCGTGCACGCGGAAACGCTGCTGCCGCACGCGGAACACGTCCCAGATCGGATCCGCCTGCGGCGGCAATGCGGCGAGGAGGTCGTCGATCGGATGGTCGAAGAGCGTCCGGATGGGGGTGGTCATGCGCATGGTGCAGTGCCTTGCAACAATGGATCCGGCGCTGTTGCGCGGGTATATCCGAGCATGTCCATGATGTCGCCATGCCGCGCCTCGATCCGCGCGATCTGGGCGGCGGTCAATTCGTCCCGCCAACCCTCGGCTTCGCCGCGGCGAAAGAAGCGCGCATCGCTCGACCGCTTCAGCGCCGACCATTCGCGAAAGCCGTGCGCCGTCTCCTGTGCGCGGAGCGTGGAAAAACCGGCCCGCGCGGCCGCCTGCTCCGCTTGCGCGGGCGAGACGGTCGCGCCCGCGAACGCCATGGCGTCGCGAAACACGCCCGCCGTGTCGCGCCTGAGATCCTCATAGCGCACGAGGTGGACCGGAACATCGGTCTGGGTCATCCAGCCGGCGACGTTCGCGCTCCAGCTCTCCACCGTCTGCGGCATGTGATGCGGCCAGGATCGCAGGCCGCGCCCGAGGGCATAATCGTCCGACGCCATGATCTCGATCGCCCGGTCCACCGTGCAGGACAGGAAGCCGGCGAGCGAAGCCGCCACCGCGCGCGGATCGCGGACCATGACGATGGCGCCCCGAGCGCCGGCGAACACCGGCTGTCCCCCAGGCGTGTATCGATACGCATCATGGACCTTCATCAGGGGCGGTGCGGGGGCGGCGGTGGGGATCGCCGGATCGCGATAGGCGCCGTCGGCCATCGCCCGGTAGGCCCCGGGTCGCAATCGGTCGGTCTCCGCCGCTGAGAGCAGCGCCGAATCGAGCAGGGTGATCGCGTCGAAGGCAAGGCGCGCGCCGGCGGAATGGCCGATCAGGTCGTTGATGTCGGGCGCCGCGTCGCCCTCCAGAGCCAGGCTCGCGGCGAGCAGCCGGAACCAGGTGTTGCCCGATCTGGGATAGGAGGCGAGCCAGATGAAACCGTTCATGCTGCCGCGCGCGCCCTTCCCAGCGCGCGCATATGCGCATCGAGCCGCCCGGCGGTTTCCGCGAGCGTGGCGAAGCTCGTCGATCGGGCGAGGCCGAACATCGGTACGCGCTGCTGCAGCGTCGCGGCCTGTTCGAACAGCGATGCGGATCCACCGGTCCGCGCCGCGAGATGGAAGCCGTGGGCGTTGCGGCGCAGGAGCATCGCCGCATCGCCGATGGGCAGGGCTACGATACCGGGGGGACCGGCCGCATCGGCTTCCCGCACCATGTAGATCGCGAGGATCGGCAACTCCGACGCGCGCGCGATGCGGTCGGGCTCGACGTGGAATTTCTGGAAGCCAGCGCGCAGCGGCGCACTGCGGCGGTCCGCCAGGCCGAGGGCATCGATGGCAGGGGCCCAGAGCCTGAGCGTGGCGCCATCGGGAGCTAGAATCGGCACACCGCGTGCGTCGGTCCGGACCGCGCACAGGTCGTCGCTGAAGAAATCATGGCCGCGGGCGACCAGGGCCGCGGCGAGCGTGGACTTGCCCACGCCGGGCGGCCCGCACAGCAGAGCCGCGACGTTTTCGACCGCGATCGCGCTCGCCCGCAGCGTCATCTGCCGCCGCTGGTGCAGCAGCACGCGCATGGCGCTGCTCTGGACGAAGCCCGCGATATCGGCTTCGGCCACGGCGGCCGCGCCTTCGACGGCGATCTCCCGGCCGCCCGTGACCAGGAAGCGGGCGACGCCGGGGATGTCCATCAGGATCCTGTCGCCTGCTACCGACCAATTCGGTCCTTGGGCCGACGCGTCCGCCAGCATCGCCGGAAGCCCGGCTTCCCGCCGGATCTGCACGTCCGGCGCGGTGCCGTCGGCTTCGAGCGATCCGGGGAGTGCGAGTGCCGAGGCGACGGTCAGCCCACCGATGCGATAATATCCTTCCGCAAGGGACGGTTCGGGGCGTGTCGTCATGACCCTCGATCGATGCTGAACATGTCCGCTTCTAACCCGGCCCGGAAAAAAGGCGAGGGTCACCGCCGCTATTCCCTCCTGCGCGGCAATGGCTGTACGACGGTGGGGACTCGGGCGCCAACGGCCTGACAGCATCGGCAGCGTGCCGGGACGGGCATCATTTGATACGGGCTTCAGCCGAAATTCGCTCCGCCGCACGATCGCTGCACCATCTGGCGCGCGCCTTCCGGCCGGTGGCGGGGCGCCGCAGCGCGGGGGCTGCCCTCCTGATCGTGGCCGGCAGCGTATTGGAGAGTGCGGGACTGGTGATGCTGATCCCGATCCTGCATGTCGCGACCGGGATCGGCGGCGGCGGTCGCCTGGAGACCTGGCTGGCGCGAATCCCGACGATGTTCGGCGCGGTCACCCCTGCCGCGCAGCTGGCGATGCTGCTGGGAGGGTTCGTGATCGTCATGCTGCTGCGCGCCGCCGTCCTCTATGCCCGCGATGCCTTGATCGACGATCTGCAGGGCGATTTCGTCGCGCGCCAGCGCAGCGATCTCCTGGGCGCGCTCGCGCGGGCGCCGTGGTCGCGGGCCGCGCGGGTGCCGCGCGCGACCATCCTCACCCTGCTGGGCACGGAGAGCGGTCGCGTGCGTGCCGCGCTGGTCGCGGTGGCCCAGGGCGCCATCGCGCTCGCGTCCCTGCTGGTGCATGGGCTTCTGGCGCTCGCGCTGGCGCCGAAAATGGCGCTGGCAGCATTGGCGATCGGCCTGCTCGCAAGCGTCGCGAGCCTTCCCGGCTTCGCGCGCACGGGTCGCGAGGAAGGGACGGGGACCGGCCGTGTCGGAACCTATCTGACCGCGATTGCCGGCAATTTCCTGGCCGGTTTGAAGCCGGCCTATGCCGAGAACGTCCGGCTGGCCTTCCTGCACGAGTTCGACGGGATCGAGGCCGAGATGCGCGACAGTGGCCGTCGTCGCCGGCGGGCGCGGATGCGGATCGCGCTGGCCATGGGATTGTTTCCGGCGATCGCCGGCGCCGGCCTGATCTGGTTCGGCCTGGAGGAACTGGCGCTGTCGCCCGCCTTGCTGATCCCGATCCTCTTCATCCTGGCCCGGATGAGCCATCCGCTCAGCCGGTTGAACCTGTCCGTTCGCCAGTTCTTCCTCAATGCGCCGGCCATCGAGGCATTTCGATCGCTCGCCGCCGACCTCGTCGCGGTTTCACCGCCGGTCTCCCCCCACAGGCCCGTCCCGGAGGGGCCGATCGCGTTTCGCGACGTGGGCTTTCGTCATCCGGGGGGCGAGGGCCTGACGGGCGTGACACTCACCCTGCCGCCCGGGAGTTTCCTTGGCGTCAAGGGCGCATCCGGCGCGGGCAAGACCACATTGGTCGACCTGCTGGCGGGAATCCTGCGGCCCCGGCAGGGAGAAATCACGGTGGGCGGCGAGCCGCTCGACGAGGCCCTTCTGCCCGCGTGGCGCGACGGTCTTGCCTATGTGATGCAGGATCCGTTGCTTTTTCATGCCACGGTCCGCGCCAACCTCCTGTGGGGCGGCCTGATCGCCGACGAGCGCGAGATCGTGGAGGCGCTGGAGCTCTCGGGTATCGCTTCGCTCGTCGCGCAGCTTCCGGAGGGGCTGGACACCGTGATCGGGGAAGGGGGGCTGGCGCTTTCCGGCGGCGAGCGGCAGCGGCTGGCCATCGCCCGCGCGCTGCTGCGCAGGCCGCGGCTGCTGATCCTGGACGAAGCGACCAATGCGATCGACATCGCGGCGGAGGCGGTGCTGCTGAAGCGGCTGTCGGCTCTCGACCCCCGTCCGACGATCATGATGGTCGCGCACCGCACAGAAAGCCTGGCATGGTGCGACCGGCATATCACCATCGCCGACGGACGCGTGGTGTCGGACGCGTTGTACGAGGAGCCCGATCATTCTGACGCTTGACGATCTGCTGACCCCGGCTGGCCGCGAACCCTTCCTGGCCGCGGTGGAGAGCAAATCCTGCTGGCATCTGCCGGTGGACCGCGCCGGCGACATGCCCGCGCTGCTGCCGTGGAGCACCATCGAAACCCTCGTGGGGCGCAATCTTATGCCCCGCGGACACTTCCGGATCGTGGTCGACGGCAATGAACTGGCGCAGGCGGTCTATTGCGATCGCGAAGGCCGGCCGCGCCCCGAATTGGTCCAGAATCTCGCCGCACAGGGGGCGACCATGGCGATCAATTCGATCGACATGCTGGTCCCCGGGATCGGACGGCTGGGCGCGGTGCTGGAGCGCGCGCTGCGCAGCCGGGTCGGCGTCAATTGCTATCTCACCTTCGGCGCGGGCTCGGCCTTTCCGCCGCATTGCGATGCGCATGACGTACTGGTCCTGCAACTCCATGGCGCCAAGCGCTGGAGCCGCTTCGGCATTCCGTTCGAATCTCCGGTGCGGGGCAGTCGCCCCGCGGTTGCCGATCCGATCTGGGAGGGAAACATGACCCCCGGCGACCTGCTGTTCCTGCCGCGCGGGGAGGTCCATTCCGCCGTTCCTCTCGGCCGTCCGTCGGTGCACCTCACCTTCGGACTCAATGAGCCGACCGGCGCGGACGTCCTACGTTGGCTTGCGACCAAAGCGGCGGACGTGGAGATATTGCGCCGGGGCGTCGGACCAACGCTGACGGGGAAAGGCCGGACCCTGCGCGAGCAGGAACTGAAGGCGGCGCTGCATGGGTTGGTCGAGGACATGACGATCGCGACCTTTCTCGCGGATCAGGATGTGGAAAGGCCGTTCCAGTCCTTTGCGCCATTGGGAATGCTTGGGCCCGAGGGCGTCACCATCGGCCCCGGGGATATGCTCGTCTCGGCATTGCGGCGGCGGCTGGATCTGGTGGCCGGAGAGGCGGGAGAAGCCCTGCTGCTGATCGGCCAGAAGCGGATCCGGCTGTCGCATCTGGCGCGCCGTGCGCTCACCGAACTGACCCTGAACGATCCCCTTCCGGCCGAGGCTCTGGCGCACGCCCTGGCGGTGGATTTTTACGACAGCGATTACGCCGGCGCGCTGGAACAGTTGGCGCGGGAGTCCCTGATATCCATAGCTATTTAGTGGCGGTGCGGGGCGTAGCGAGCACAACGACAGGATCTTCGGTGGACAGCACCGGGCCCCTATCTTAATCTCGATCAGGAACATCGAGAGGGGCGAGGCATGACGGTCAAGGACGATGATGGGGCTCCGCAATCGCCGATCGCCGATAAGGAGCCGTGGGAAACGCCACGGGTCGTTGCGGCGGCGATCAAGGAGGCCACGGCCTATTACGGGAGCGACGATCACACCCACAGTTAAGGCACTTCCCGCGTGATTCCGGACGGTTCCGGCGCACCGAAACTTGCTCCCTCCTCGGGCCGTAATCTCCTGGATTGGACGCCCGTGGCATTTGACGGGGCGGCGCAATCGCCCCTCGTCTGGGCCGATCTGCGTGGCTACGCCCGCAATGCCCCCTTTTTCAGCCGCACGACCGATGCCTGGCGCCGCCGTGGCGCGACGGATGCCGTGCGCACGGATTTGTCGGCGCTGCCGGTGCTCGATCCGGCGCTCGATCCCGATCTGATCATCGCCCATTCGTCACGCGCGGGATCGACGCTGCTGGCACGACTGGCCACCGCGGAGGAAGGCAGCATCCTCGTCTCGGAGCCCCGGATCCTGCTGAGACTGCTGGAGCATCATCTGGCGGGCATGCTGGACGCTCCGATCGGGCCGGTCCTGCAAGCCGTCGTTCGCCTGCAGGGACGCCGCCGGCCGGACGCGCAGCGCTATGTGCTCAAGTTGAACAGCCAGGCCACACGCTTCCTCCCCCAAATCCGGCGCGCCTTTCCGCGCACGCCGATCCTGTGGCTCCAGCGCCGGCCGGTGGAGGTCGTGGGATCCAATCTCGGCAGGCCCGCAGCGGGATGTCCCAAGCGGCCCGAACATATAGCGGACTGGGTGGTGCGCCGGGTCGCACTCGCTTTTCTAGGGGCGACGGCATTCGTCGATCGCGATATGCAAATCCTCGATTATCGCGACCTGCGCGAGCCCGACTGGCCCGGCCTGGCGGCGGTGCTGGGGATGGACCTGACAAGCGTGACGCTGGCGCGGATGCAGGATGTTGCCCGGCTGGATGCACGCACCGGCATTCCCTTCATGCCGCACGATCGGGCACCTGTGCCTTTGGCCGTGCAATCGATCGTGCGCGAGACGCTCGATCCGATGTACGAGGCGCTCCGCGTTCGGCGCGCCGCATAATGCAGCTGTACCGGATCAGTGGGTTGATCGTGGCCTCGGACATCATCCTGCCGGGAGCCTGGCCGCTCGACGAGGGGCTTCCCGAGGTGGTGATACGCCGCGGTGCCGTCGCGCCAGCACTGGAGCATCCGCTCGTCTCGGCCCGGCACTGGGATGCGGCAGAGGGCCGTTTCCTGCTGCGGGTCTCCGGCGTCGGGCGGTTTCTGCTCGCGGATGGCGATAGGATCACCTTTGACCGAGAGGCCGGCGCACCCGCAGCGAGGGCCGCGGCCTATCTGCAAGGCAGCGTGATGGGCATGCTGCTCCTCCAGCGCGGTTGCGTGGTGCTCCATGCCAGCGCCGCCGAGGTGGATGGCCGGGCAATGCTGTTCTGCGGCGCGTCCGGCGAGGGAAAATCGACATTGGCGGCGACGCTGTCGACCATGGGCTATCCCACGATCAGCGACGATGTCGCGTGCATCAGGTTCGACGCGACGGGATATCCCTGTGTCAGCGCCGATGCCCGCCAGCTCAAGCTGAGCGACGAGGCGATCGACGCTCTGACCCTGCGGGGACGGCAGCGCGGCGCGGTGCTCGGCGCGTCCAAGAGCTATGTAAGCCCGCCATCGCAATCGCTGGCCGATGCGCTGCCGCTGCAGGGAATCTATCTGCTGCATTCCGACGCCATAGTGCAGGATCGTATCGTGCCGCTCGAAATGCCGCAGGCACTGCGGCAGCTGAAACGCAACGCCCATCGGCCGGCGCTGGTGCGGCGGCTGGGGCAGGCGGCGCGCTATTTCGAGGCCAGCGCCAGGATCATCGGCCATGTCGGCATGTTTTCGCTGGAGCGTCGGCGCGGCATTTCGGGGCTGCGGCAGACCGCATCCATGTTAGAGGCGCATTGGGCGCAGACCGCTTCGCGCGGCGTATCGATGTGAAAGAACGACATGCTGATACACAGGCAGGGTGAGTGGCTGAGCGCCGTGATCGGTTCGCAAAGCGTGATGATGAGCACCGAGACCGGAAATTATCTGAGCCTGTCGCGGATCGGCTCGCGGATCTGGGAGCTGATCGCACAACCGATCAGCCTTTCCGCGCTGTGCGACCGCCTCATGCAGGACTTCGACGTGCACCCCGACCTTTGCCGCACGGAGGTCGAGGCATTTCTGCAAGCTTTGGTGAAACACCAGGCCGTTTCGCTTTCGTCTGCGGCTGGCTGAGCGAGGTAAACGCCGCGCTGCAAGCTGCGCGAGACTTTCCTACGGGTAATCCATTGCTTACATCTATTATGTAATCAATTGCGACGAGCTTGGTTCGGCGTACCGACAGGAAGACCCAATGACCGAGATGACGGCCACTATCGCCGATTTGGCCCCCATGGTGCAGATCGGGGATCCCGCGCCTAATTTCCAGGCGCGAACCACGATGGGTACGGTCAGCCTGTCCGACTTTCGCGGGCGCTGGCTGGTGCTGTTTTCCCATCCCGCGGATTTCACGCCGGTATGCACCAGCGAGTTTGTCGCGCTGTCGCGGGCGGTCGATCGTTTCGATGCGTTGGATTGCGCGTTGCTGGCGGTTTCCGTCGACAGCCTCTATTCGCATCTGGGCTGGATCAAGGCCATTCGCGACGCGTTCGACGTGACAGTCGGCTTCCCGATCGTCGAAGATCCCTCGCTGATCATCGGGCGCGCCTATGGCATGATCTCCGACCGGTCGCCGGACGCGGCGACGATGCGCTCGACCTATTTCATCGATCCGGAAGGAATCATCCGGGCGACGATCTGCTATCCGGCTACTATCGGCCGCTCGGTCGACGAAATGCTGCGGGTGCTCGCCGCCCTGCAACGGGTCGACACCGACAATGTCGTGACCCCCGAAGGCTGGCACCCCGGTGACGACGTCCTCCTGCCGCCGCATCCCGACCAGGCCGCACTCCTCGAGGAGGTCGAGGATCCTCGCTGGTTCCACAGGACCCGTCCCGATCGAAAGGGGGGCTGATCCCATGCGTGACCCGCTATCCGATGCGCAGATCGAGGCGATCGCGCAGGCGATGCGCACGCTCGGCCACGAGACCCGGCTGCGTCTTGTCGATACGATCTTTACCCAGGGAGAAAAATCGGTCGGCGAGCTCGAGGCGTTGACCGGCATCGGCCAACCCGGGCTCTCGCAACAACTCGCCGTCCTGCGGAAGGCCGAACTCGTCTCCACGCGCCGCGTCGCGAAGCAGGTCTATTACAGCGTCGCGGCGGACGCGCTGGACGTCGTCGTCCGATTCCTGGGCGGCCTTGCCAATCTGGCGCCGGGCGAGGCGGCGCATCGGACCGGGCAGCCGACGTCCAGGCGCGCCCGTGGGTCCGCAGCGATGTTCGCGAAGATTCTCTAGCGCGCCGGCGGATGGTGCTCCGCCACCTTGGAACCGAAATCATCGCAGAGAAATCCGATCAGGGCATCCACATGCAGGTCGGCGATGCTGTAGAAGATGGTCGTCGTCTCGCGGCGGGTCCTGACCAGTCCGCCTTCGCGCATCCTTGCCAGATGCTGGGAGACGCTCGATTGCGACAGGCCGCAGAGTTCGACCAGTTCGCCGACCGACGCCTCGCCCGCGCGCAGGCGACAGAGCAGCACCAGTCTCTGCTCGTTGGCCACGAGCTTGAGCAGCCCCGCGACCTCGGTTGCACGCTCGCGAAGGATTTCGGCGGCGTCCGAGCCCATCATCGTGTCGCGCTTTTCCCATCGTCCCGCAACACGACATAGATCGCCGGGATGACGAGAACGGTGAGCAGGGTCGAGGAAGCAAGGCCGAAAAGGAGAGAGATTGCAAGGCCCTGGAAGATCGGATCGGTCAGGATGACCGCCGCGCCGATCATCGCCGCCGCAGCCGTCAGCACGATCGGCTTGAATCGGATCGTGCCGGCTTCGATCAGCACGTCGCGCAGCGGCTTGCCCGGCGTCGCGCTGTGCCGGATGAAATCCACCAGCAGGATCGAGTTGCGCACGATGATCCCGGCGAGCGCTATGAAGCCGATCATCGAGGTGGCCGTGAAGGGCGCCGAGAACAGCATGTGCCCGATGACGATACCGACCAGCGTCAGGGGTACCGGCGTCAGGATCACCAGCGGCAGCCAGAAGTTGCGGAACTGCGCAACGACCAGGATGTAGATGGCGAGTAAGGCGACCATGAACGCCGCGCCCATGTCGCGGAAGGTGACCCAGGTGATCTCCCACTCGCCATCCCATAGTAGCGAGGCGACCGACTCGTCCTCGGGCTGGCCGTTGAGGCGGACGATCGGTTTGGCCAGGCCCTCGGACGCCCAGTCATGGGCGTCGACCGCCGTGTCGACAGCCAGCATTCCGTAGATCGGGGCCTCATATTCGCCGGCAAGCTCGGCCGTCACCATGTCCGCGAAGCGGCCATCGCGCCGGAAGATCGCCGGACTGCCCCGTTCGCTGCGCGCGTCCACGACCGCGCCGAGCTCGATCAGCTGCCCGCCCGGCGTCGCCGCGACCGGCGTGCCGGCCAGCGTCTGCGACCATCGCCGTGCCGACTGCGGCAGGGCGATGGTGATCGGCAACGGCGTGCGGCCTTGTCCGCGCGGTGCGTAGCCGACCGTTCGGTTGCCCATCAGCGCGCCGACGCTGTCGGCGACCTGACCTTCGGAGAGGCCATAATAGTCGATGCGGTCGCGCTGCGGGACCAGACGCAGTCTGGGGCGCTGCTGGCCGAAGCTGTTGTCGACATCGACGATATAGGGGACCGAGCGGAAGATCTTTTCCAGTTCGGTCGCGGTCCGCTGCCGGGTCTGCGCATCGGGTCCATATACTTCGGCCAACAGGGTCGCGAGCACGGGAGGGCCAGGAGGCGTCTCGACGACCTTGATCGACGCTCCGTCGGGCAGCTTCAGCGCCTTGATCTGCTCGCGCAGGGCAAGCGCGATCTGGTGGCTCGAGCGGTCGCGTTCGCCCTTGGGCAGCAAGGCCACCATCACGTCGCCCATCTCGGGCTTGCTGCGCAGGAAATAGTGGCGGACGAGGCCGTTGAAGTTGAACGGCGCGGACGTGCCCGCATAGGCCTCCATCGCCGTCGCCTCGGGCAGGCTGCGCGCGATGGTCGCCACATCCTCAAGCGTCCGGCCGGTCGCCTCCAGACTGGTGCCTTCGGGCATGTCGACGACGACCTGCAGCTCCGACTTGTTGTCGAAGGGCAGCAGCTTAACGGTCACGGCCTTGAAGTAGAACATCGAGCAGGCGAGCAGGGTGGCGATGCCGACCGCGATCAGGAAGTTGCGCGCCGAGGCCCGGCTGTCGATGACGCGGTGGGCGACGCGGGCATAGAGCCGGCCCAGCGCGCCGCCGCTTGCATCATGCGCGTGGCCGGCAGGCTCCGAACCATCTGCTAGGGCCTTGCGTGCGAAGCGAAGCATCAGCCAGGGCGCGATCACGACCGCGACGAAGAAGGAAAAGACCATCGCCGCCGACGCGTTGACCGGGATCGGCGCCATATAGGGCCCCATCAGGCCCGAGACGAACAGCATCGGCAGCAAGGCGGCGACCACGGTGAGCGTCGCCACCACGGTCGGGTTGCCCACTTCGGCCACCGCCTCGATCGCGGCCTGGGTGCGGCTGCGATCGTCCGGCATCGCCCAATGGCGCGCGATATTCTCGATCATGACGATGGCATCGTCGACCAGGATGCCGATCGAGAAGATCAGCGCGAACAGGCTGACGCGGTTGATCGTGTAGCCCATCAGGTTGGAGGCGAACATCGTTAGCAGGATCGTCGTGGGGATGACCACGGCGGTCACGCCGGCCTCGCGCCAGCCGATCGCAAAGCCGATCAGGACGACGATGGAGATGGTCGCGAGCGCCAGGTGGAACAGCAGTTCATTGGCCTTCTCATTCGCGGTCGCGCCATAATTGCGGGTGACCGCGACATCGACCCCGTCGGGGATGAGCTTACCCTCGAGGCTTGCGACCCTGGACAGGACGGCTTTGGAGACAAGCACGGCGTTGGCACCCGATCGCTTGGCGATGGCGATGCTGACGGCGGGCGCACTCGACCACCGGTCGCCCTGCCGCGCCCAGCGCCAGACGCGGGACTGATCCTCGCGCGGCCCCTGGCTGACGGCGGCGACGTCGCGCAGGTAGACCGGCGCGCCGTTGGCGGAGCGCACGGTGAGCATGCCCACTTCCTGCGCGGAGGAGAGGGTGCGGCCGGCCGTGACGGCGACCGCCTCGCCCCCCTGCCGGATGCTGCCTGCCGGAAAGTTGCGGTTGGCCTGGCCAGCAGCTTCGATGACGCTGCCGAGCGGCACGCCATATCGGTTGAGCTTCGCCGGGTCCGGCGCGATCCGGATCTCGTCCGGCCGGCCGCCGGTAAGAAAGGTCAGGCCGACATCGTCGACCTTGGCGATCTCGGTGCGCAGTTTCGTGGCAAGATCGTAGAGCGCCTGGTCGCTCCATCGGCCGGCCGCGCCGGGTTTGGGCGAGAGCGTGAGGACGATCGCGGGGACGTCGTCAATGCCTCGCACCGTGACCTTGGGGTCGGGAATGCCGACCGGAATCCGGTCCCAATTGGCGCGGAGTTTCTCGTCGATACGGGTCGCGGCATCCTCGGGCTCCGAGCCCACAAGGAAGCGTGCCGTGACCATCACGCCGTCATCTTCGGCCTGGGTATAGACATGCTCGACGCCATCGACGCTCTTGACGATCGTCTCGAGCGGGATGCCGACCAGTTCGACGGCGTCCGCAGCGGCAAGACCGGGCGCCATTACCTGGATGTCGACCATCGGCACGCTGATCTGCGGCTCCTCCTCGCGGGGGATCGAGACGAGCGCGAGAAGCCCGACCGCGATCGCCGCCATCAGGAACAGCGGGGTCAGTGGCGACATGATCGTGGCGCGGGTCAGCCGGCCGGAGATACCGAGGTTCATCGGCGCGCTCGCGCCAGGAAAAGTGTGTCGCCAGCCGCGACGCCGCTCAGTATCTCGATCCGGTCGGGGTCGGCAGTCGGTGCCACCTGGACGGGCACCACGCTCAGGCGGCGGTCGGTCGTCACGACATCGACCTGGTCGATGCCGTAGCGGGTCGACACGAATCGGCGGGGCACCACCAGCGCACGGTGTTGGCCGACCTCGATCGAGACGCCGACGCGCCTGCCCACGAACTGCGTCGACAGGCCGGGCACTGTCGCATCGACCCGCAACCGGCCGCCGGCGACAGCGGGATAGACCTGGGTCACCTGGCCGCGACGCGACCCATCGGGCAGATCGCCCTCGGCCACCAATATGGGCGCGCCGCTGCGCACCTGCCCGGCAAGCGATTCCGGCAGCTCGAGCCGCAAAAGGGGAGGGCCGGCGGTGATCGTCGCCACCGACATGCCCGCCGCAACGACCGATCCCGCGGGGACGTCGGCGCGCAGCACCCGGCCGCTCGCCGGCGCAAGGACCGCACCCTGGCCGACGATGCTCGCGCTTGCGCCCTGCTGCGCGCGCGCCGCAGCGACCTGCGCGTCCGCAGCACGGGACATGGCGACCGCCTGGTCAAGCCGCGCCTTCGCATAGACCTTGTTGTCGTAGAGGTCCCGGATGCGGATGAGGTCGCCGCGCGCGCGCCCCGCCTCGGCCTGCGCGGCGGCGACCTCGGCACGGTGAGCGCTGGTTTCGTAGCCGAGGCGCGCATCGACGATCATGCCGATGCGCTGGCCCTTTTCGACCATGTCGCCTTCGCGAACCGAAAGGCTGACGAGCGTCCCCGGGATCCGGGCGAGCGCCTCGGCGGAATCGCGGGTGGTGATTTCACCGCCCACCGTCTTCATGTCGGCGATGTCGCTCGCCGCGAGCTTCAGCGACTCGCCGGCGGGGAGGGGTGCGGACGCCTGGTCGGCTGCTTGCCTGTCGCCGCAGGACGCCAGGGCGAGCGATACGCCTGCAAGCAAGACCCATTTTGTCATCGCGCGCATCGCCACCCTTTCGCTCTTATCTTCTATTCGCCGGCGACGACCGGCAGGCCGGCATGTTTCCATGCGCCGATGCCGCCGCCGAGATGCGTATCGATCGCCGCGTGGGCCTGGGCGCAACGATCGAGCGCGATGCCGGATCGCTTGCCGCCCGCGCATTGAAGCACGACGGTTCGCCCGGCTGCATCCGGAACATTACGCGGTGAAAAGGCCGACAATGGGATGTTTACTGCGCCGGCGATGTGGCCCGCCGCGAATTCGTCCGGCTCGCGCACGTCGATGAGAAGCGCGGAACCGTTCGCGAGCATGTCCTTGAGTTCCACGGGCTGGATTTCGCGGTGAGACGCGGCCGTTCGAAAACCGGACATCGAAACATCTTTCAATTATGATATTGTATATATCATGTAATTATAATATTTAGTCAAGCCGGTTCCAGGCAAGCGCGAGAGGAAGGTCATGGACAAGCCGAAGATCGTGGTTCTGGGTGCCGGTCTCGGCGGGACCATCGCCGCCTACGAAATCGACGCCGCGGTAAAGGGCCGCGCCGAAGTACTGATGGTGTCCGACTCGGATACCTATTCCTTCGTGCCTTCCAACCCTTGGGTCGCAGTGCGCTGGCGAACGCCTGAGGCCATCCAGGTCCATCTGCCACCGATCTTCGCCAGGAAGAAGATCGGCTTTACGGCGGCCGGCGCGCAGCGGCTCCATGCTTCCGAAAAGCGGCTGGAGCTCAACGACGGCACATCCGTCAATTACGATTATCTCGTAATCGCAACGGGGCCAGATTTGGCCTTCGACGAAATCGAAGGCCTGGGCCCTCATGGCGGCCACACCGTCTCGATCTGCCAGACCGGCCATGCCAGCGCGGCGGCGGAGGCGTTCGACAGGTTCGTCGAAGATCCCGGTCCGATCGTGGTCGGCGCCGTCCAGGGTGCCTCCTGCTATGGTCCTGCCTATGAGTTCGCCCTGATCCTCGACACCGAGCTGCGCCGCCGGAAGATCCGCGACAGGGTGCCGATGACCTTCGTGACTGCCGAGCCCTATATCGGCCATCTCGGGCTCGACGGCGTCGGCGACACCAAGACGCTCCTCGAAAGCACGCTGCGCGAGCGGCACATCAAATGGATCACCAACGCGCGCGTCGCGAAGGTCGAGGCCGGCATGATGCATGTCGAGGAGATTTCCGAGGGCGGTGCCGTCGCCAGGACCCACGATCTCGCCTTCGCCTTTTCGATGATGTTGCCTGCGTTCAGGGGCGTGCCGGCCGTTCGCGACATCGCCGGGCTCACCAATCCGCGCGGGTTCATCCTGGTCGACAGGCATCAGCGCAATCCGGCCTTCCCCGAGATCTTCGCGCTCGGCGTCTGCGTGGCCATCCCGCCCACCGGTCCGACGCCGGTACCGGTCGGCGTGCCCAAGACCGGCTTCATGATCGAGAGCATGGTGACCGCGGTCGCGGCGAACCTCGGCATGATCCTGGACGGCGAGGAGCCGACCGCCGAAGCGACCTGGAATGCCGTGTGCCTCGCCGACTTCGGCGATGGCGGCGTCGCCTTCGTCGCCCAGCCGCAGATCCCGCCGCGCAACGTCAATTGGGCGGCGAGCGGCAAATGGGTTCACCTCGCCAAGATCGGTTTCGAGAAATATTTCCTGCGCAAGGTGCGCAGGGGGGAGAGCGAGCCCTTCTACGAGAAACTCGCGCTCCACGTCCTCGGCATCCGCAAATTGCGGATGTGACCGTCACTCTCGACAAGCAGGGAATGCGACAATGACTCTCGATCGCGCCGTCATGATCTTTGCCGGATGTGTCGTCCTTCTGGGCGTCGTCCTGTCTCTCACGATCCATCCCTGGTGGATCGCGCTCACCGCCTTTGCGGGCCTCAACATGATCCAGGCCGGCTTTACCGGTTTCTGCCCCGCCGCGATCATGTTCAGGGCGATGGGCGTCCGCCCGGGAACCGCCTTCAAGTGAACCGATCGCGCCGGCTCGTTCGCCTGACGCTGGGGGTCGCCGCTTCGCTGGCGGCGGGCACGGCGGCCGATGCCATGACGCTCGACGAAGCGATCGCCGCGGCCATGCGCCACGCCCCCGAGATCGCCGTCGCGGATGCGGAGGCCGACGCGGCCAGGGCCCGGCTCGATCAGGCCCGGTCGGGACGTCTTCCGACCGCGACGCTCAGCGGGACGATCGGCTATGGCCGTCTCGATCCCCGGAACTTCTTCGGTCTGGGCGCCGCTGACGTCACCCCGCGCGCGGCGCAGGTGACGGTTGAGCAGCCGCTCTTCACCGGCGGCCGCGTCGGCGCGGGTATCGACCGCGCGCGCGCAGGGATTGCCGGCGCGGAGGCGGGGCAAAGCGGCGCACGTGCCGAGCTCGCCATGGCCGTGACGCAAGCCTATGGAGACATCCTGACGGCGGCGCGGATGCTCACCCTCTACGAACGGCTGCTTGCCGAAACCGCCGAGATCGAGCGCCAGGCGAGGCTACGCTATCGGGCCGGGGAGAGCCCCAGCACCGATGTCGCGCAGGCCGGCGCACGCCTGGCCGAGGCTCGCGCGGGGCTGGCCCGGGCGCAGGGCATGCAGGTATCGGCTCGCGCCCATTTCGCCAATCTGACCGGGTTCGAACCCGTCGAGCTGCAGCCCTTGCCCGCCAATCCGCCCCTTCCGGGCACGCTCGACGAGGCGGTCGACGAGGCGATGCGGACCAATCCGCAGTTCGTCCAGGCCAGGGCCGGCCTGCATGCGGCACAGGCGGTCGCCCGGGGCGCGCGTGCCGAACGATTGCCGACCGTCGGCGCCTTCGCGGAAGCCGGGACGGTGCGTGACCAGTTTTTCCCCGATTATCGCGCGGACAGCGCGACGGTCGGCGTTCGCGCGCGCTGGGAATTCTTCAGCGGCGGCCGCGTATCGGGCAAGGTTTCGGAAGCGAGCAGCGAGGTTCGCGCCGCCGATGCGCGGATGCGAGCCGCCGCCATGCGGGTCGAGGAACAGGTCATATCGGCGTTTCAGGAGGTGCGCACCGCGCAGTTGGTCGAGCAGGCCGCGGGCGACCAGGCCATCTCGGCGGTGCAGGCGCTCGAGAGCGTCCGCCACGAGGTGCGGGTCGGCATGAAGCCCCAGCTCGACCTGCTCGACGCCGAGCGCGAGGCGATCGCTGCCGAGGCTGGAGCCATCCGCGCCGGGACCGACCGCATCGTCGCCGCCTATAGGCTCGCAGCGTTGTTGGGCCGCGCCCTGAAACCATAAGGACAAGCATGATGCACAAGGACTGGCCGGCAATGGCCGCCGAATTGACCGGAGCGATCAAGGAAGTGCGGCTGGGCAGCCCGGAGGTAACCAAAGCCTTCTCGGCGATGGCGCGCGCCGCGACGCAGGCGGGCGTGCTCGATACGAAGACCAAGGAACTGATCGCGCTCGCCATCTCGGTTGCGATCCGTTGTGACGGATGCGTAGCCTTCCATTCCCAGGCAGCGGTCAGGCAGGGAGCGACCCGGGACGAAATCATGGAAACGATGGGCATGGCTCTCTACATGGGCGCGGGTCCCAGCCTGATGTATGCGGCGCAGGCGGTGGAGGCGTTCGACCAATTCGCAGCGGAAGCCAGCGGAGACGGCGTGTAGCGCTGGAACCGCCGCGGGCGGACCAGCCACTTATATCGGCCGGTGGAAGGCGTCTTGGCAACGTCGGCGATTGGATGGAGCTCGGCCGCGTCGAGCGGCCGACCAGGCTGAACCCGAGGCCGACGCGCGACCAACGCACCGGTGTCACTTGCCCCGCATTGCCCAGCTTCACCGGCGTGCCGCGATCGATGGCCATGTCGCGCGAAGCAGGGGTGGCGACCCTTCCGGATTACCTCTTGCGCGGTGGCTCCAGAGCGTCCCGGATAGAGTATGGTCGCGGACGGCACATTCCTATGTGTCGTGCGGTTGCGTACTCCCCCGTTGCAACCTCACCGTGCTGACAGGCCGCACGAGCTGCCCCCCTAATGTGCGGCCTGTCACACAACCTCCCCAGACCAGATCGGTTCGCAGGCCGGATCGGTTCGCAGCCCGGGCCGGATGTGGCGCCGGTCCGAAGGGCGCGGGGCGCCGGGCGTTTGTGGCGAAGCTCAGCTGGACAGCCTGGCGCGCGGCGGCACGACCCATGCGGGGTCGTCGTCGAAGGCGATGAGGTGGTGCTGCAGCGCCCAGATCGCCGCCTGGGTCCTGTTCGCGAGTGAGAGCTTGCGAAGCATGGTCTTCACATGGACCTTCACCGTGGCTTCCGAGATGTTCAGCCGCCGTGCGATCAGCTTGTTCGTCTGGCCCTTGGCAAGGCAGAACAGGATCTCGATCTCGCGCATCGACAGCAGGCGATGGAGCTCGGTTCGCTCGTCCACCGCGGTGTCCCGCTCGAACACCGTGTAACAGGGGCTGGTCTTTCGGGCGATCCGGTCGAGCACACGCCACAAGGTATGGAGCTTGGCCGATCGCGCCACGGCGTAATCGACGCCGGCGACAGCATCCCATGCTTCGCCGATATCGTCATCGTGGAGCAGCATGATGCGGACCTCGGCCAGCTTTTTCCGGATCGCCCTGCAGGCGGCGATCCCGCTCTCGCTGTCGGCGGCGTCCACGACCACGAGTTGATTGGGGACGTCAGGAAGTCCGGCAATACAGCGCTCGAGCTGGTTCAATGGCCAGGTGGAAACCTTGAAGCCACGATCGCCCATCAGCTGTTTTAGCCCTTCTCGAGCAATCTCATATCCGAGAAGCGAAATCTGCAAGTGGTGGCTCAAGCGAACCTCCCGTACTTTACGCAGTGAACAATTAAATAGTAAAATAGAGACGGATAAATGGCAGTTTGACGAAATTTCTATCATAGATTTTGTTGAGAAAAAATTAACAAATGTTAGGCCCTGTATCGGTCGAGCTTGGGGTGAAGATTGTCTGCCATAAATCTGTTCAGGAAGTCGCAGTCTTCCGCCGAAAGTTGCTCTCGATATCCGGCGACCTTGCCGCTGCGGACCTTGTAGGATTGCGGATCTTGGACATCGCCCGGCCGCAACCGCACATGCTCCACGATCCCCGAGCGCTCCATCGTCTGCATTTTCTCGAAGGAGCAGAGTTTCAGGGCTTCGTGGAGATTTTCCGCCGAAATGCCGGTAACGCCCGCAAACTCCAGCGCAGCGGAGACCGTTTCCATCGGACGGGCATGAAGATCCTCATAGGTCAGCATCTGCACCTCCCGGAGCTTGTCCAGGTTCCGCATCCATTCGTTGAGGAAGGCGATGAGCGAGGCGAAGCCTCCGGCTTCCTGGCGGATGAACGCACTGATCGTCCCGTCATAGGCGCGGACGCGCTTCGTCATCTCGAAATAGAGCGAGACGATCGTATCGCGGGGATCGCGCACCAGCAGGATGATCTTCTTGCCGCTATATCGCTCGCCGTCCCAGCGCACCTCGCTGGGACGTGCAAGATGCGCGTTGACGTCATGGGTGAAGGCGAGGCGCGGAACCCGCGGATCGAACATCCACATATGATGGACGGAGGTCGGATCGACGGCGCGGGCGCCGAACTGAAGCTGGATCGCGGTCCCGAGGATGGTGCGGAACCAAGTCCGGCCGCTCTTGGGAAAGGATATGACATAGACGTCGGTGGTCCAGCGCCGGTAACGGTCGACGAGCCAGCTCGGCGCGATCCTTCCCGCGCTCTTGCCGAAGGAACGGTGCAGCGACCGGATGGCTTGTGCGGGCAAGAGCGATCTCCAGATCCGTTGGGGGGCCGAGGGGCCACCGCGTCTGGCGGTAAGCTATTCCAAGCGGGCGCATCCTATCGAGTGCGCCGAGGGATTACTCCGTCAGGATGAAGTCATTTCGCGCCGAGCAACAGCGTCACGTTGCGAAGCAACGGGTCCACCTGGCCCTCGGAAACGGCCTCTTCCTGCAGGACGCGGTGCAGCGTGGGCTGGATACCATAGCTGGTCAGCGCCCCCGATCCGGGCACGATCGCGACATTCTCGCAGTCGATCGGTAGCGGGAGCCAGCGACTGTTCGTCCATATCTCGGTCTTCAGATTGTACCGGTTGCCGCAGAGCGCCGAGAAATAGCGCGTATCGATGTGCGCCTTGACGATGACATGGCATCCGTCGGGAACGTCGACGCCGCCCGCTTCGGTCTGAACGGCGTGGAGGCGGGTCAGGCACCAACGGAAGAAGGGAATGAGCGACAGGAGAGCGAAGGCGTCGGAGACCCCCCGCCTCGCGAGGGGACCGCGCATCTCCTCGCGGCTACGGTCCAGCATATATCCCAGGCGCGCCCAGGGCCCCAGCGAGTTCCGGACCATGCGGAACAGCGCTTCATGCCCCGCATGGGACTCATGATATTTGAGCCTTTGCACGGCGACCCGATAGGAGTCCGGAAATTCCCTGCCGTCGCAAGTCGGGCCGAGGGCCGCCATGATCGAGCTCGCAAAAGCCCAGCAGTCGTCGATCAGGGGAGCGTTCATGGCGACGTCCTCGCCCAGGATCCGGAAGCGCTCAGGCCGCACCGCCAGCCCTGCATCGTCCATGCTGATCTCGATCTTGCGGGCGATGTAGGAATGCCGGCCCGGCTTGAAATAATAGAGATCGCCGAGCGCCTTCGTCAGATCGTCATGCGGCAGGAGATTGGCCGACAGGTCGTAGAGCGTCGAAGCCCATGGCATCGACTGCGGCTCGGCCATCAGTTGCCGCCACAGCGTGCCCACCGCGGGATCGCCTTCGACCACGACCGCGGCGGCGCCCTCCCGGAAGCATTCCCCCAGCACGCCGGGCCCGAGCGCCGACGCGGGAATATGCTTTATCGTTCGCATATCGCGGCCGGGGCGTCTCGGGTTGGCAAGGGGCTCATGGGGTGGGGGCTTCCTGGGTTCGGATGGCTTCGGGAGAGTGGGCCTGCGCGGGCGCGCGATAGATCTTCTGGTGGAAGAACCACTCATAGGGCTTCATTTCGATCGTCCTGTGAACGACGTGCGTGACGAGCAGGGTGACGGGCGTGACCGCCGCGAAGAAGAGGGTCATCGAGAGCAGGTGTTCGTCGGTGAACAGCCCCATCCGGTCGAACACCAGCCGGCCCAGATAATAGCAATAGGGATGGACGAGGTAGAGGCTGTAGCTGACCGTGCCCAGATAGCGCGCCGTCGGCGACCCCAGGCACAGATGGGTCAGGCTGCCGGGGGTTACCGCCAAAGCGAAATAGGCCAGGCTGGAAACCAGGATCTTCAGGGCCGTGGGATTGGCGAAATCGGCCGGCACATAGGCGAACCAGGACATCGACGCATAGCGGATGAAACAGGCGAGCGCGACCAGCTCGAGCGGGCGGGAAAGCCAGAGCGGCAAGGCGATGTGCCGGTCATGGAGAAGCCGGACGCCAATGCCGCCGGCGAAGAACAGCGCGATCGGGAAGACTCCAATGAACGCGATGCACAGCAACGCCGCCAGCAGCAGGCCCGTCCGGTTCGGCCGATGGACGACGAAATAGACGGCGAGGCAGGTCAGGGCGTAGAACATCACCTCGAAGGACAGGCTCCAGGCATTGGGGGTGAGCTGCTCCGTACCGACGAAGATGTTGACGAAGGTCAGGCCCGCCAGGATCGTCGGGAGGTCGTTCAGCTTCGGATAGAGGTTCGTGGCCGCATTGAGCCCGACGAAGACGAGGCTGAGCACCAGGAAGAGCGGATAGAGCCGCAGGAGGCGCCGCAGGGCGAATTGTCCCGGTCTGTAGCGAACCACGCTGGGCAATATGACGAAGCCGCTGATGACGAAGAACAGTACCACCCCCGCCGTGCCGAAATGCCAGAGGGGCTCGATGAAGCGGCCATAGGACGGATCGCCGGCATAGATATGCTTGGCGGTGCCACCGAGCAGATGCCCCCAGAACACCATCATCGCGGCGACGCCGCGCAGCCCGTGTGCGGCGGCGTTGAACTCGGTCGATCCGGCGGTGGGGCCGCGACGGCGCGTTCCGGTGTCGTTGGCGGGACGCGGCACCCCCTGCATGGCCTCACCCGGCAGCGCGAGCAAATCTCCTTCGGCCATTCCGTTCTCACCCCTCGATGCCGGTTATCGGTCGGCGACCAGCCTACGCCGGAAGCGACGTCGTGCGGATGCTATTGTGAGGAAGTGTTTCCGGGCGTTCGGAGGGGGCACCGTTCTCCCAAGGGGTTAGGCCGGATTGCCGAGTCACGTCGCGATAGACGTCGATCATGTGATCGACGCACCGGCCCCATTCATAGCGTTCGCGGACGCGCCGGCGGCCGGCGTTCCCCAGACGCGCGCGCGCGGCCTCGTCGGTCGCCAGGTCGCGCAGCGCGGCGGCCAGCTTCATCGGGGCGTTTCGCGGGATGACGAGGCCGGTCACGCCATGTTCGACGACTTCGGGCAGGCCCCCTGCATCGGATACGATGACCGGCAGGCCGCAGGCCCCGGCCTCGATGATCGCGACGCCGAAACTTTCGCTGTCGTCCCGGCTGACCGCCACGAACAGGTCGAACTCGCGCAGCAGGGCCGGTACGTCGCCATGGTCGACATGGCCTTCGAAGAAGATCCGTCCTCCGCCGATGGCGCGCGCGAGCGCCGCATATTCGGCATGGGCCTCCCCCTCGCCGGCGATGCGCAGGATCGGGTCGAGCGCGGCGAAGGCGGGATAGGCCAGAGACGCGGTGAAGCCCCGGATGAGGGTATCGATCCCATATTTGTGCTGCAGCGACTTCACCGTGCCGACGACGAGGCGCCCGTCGGTGCGGGGCGAGCGGCGCGGGGCGAACAATTTGGTGTCGACGCCGAAGGGAACGACGTCGATCCGTCCGGTGACGCCCAGCCGCCGAACCTCCTCGGCCATCACATGGCTGGTCGAGGTTATCCGCAGCGCCCCGCGCAGCGCGCCGGTGACGAGCCGCCGGTGCAGCCAGCTGCGGTGCGGAACCTCATAGACATCGCCGCCCCAGACCGAGACGAGCCTCCTGCGGATGCCGGACAGCCACGCCATGGCGCCATATCCGCCCGCATAATGGACGTGGAGCAGTTCGGCCCCGGACCGGTCGAAGAGGATACGCAGCACCGGCGCATTGAGGGCATAGGCCAGCCCCCCCCGGAAGGGCAGCATCCGGAAGGCGACGGCAGGGTGATAATCCTCGGGCCGCGGCGCCTGCTGGGTGATCAGGAGGACC
Source organism: Sphingomonas sp. Root720 (assembly GCF_001428605.1). Classification (GTDB taxonomy): domain Bacteria; phylum Pseudomonadota; class Alphaproteobacteria; order Sphingomonadales; family Sphingomonadaceae; genus Rhizorhabdus. Next base: position 796,249 of record NZ_LMID01000001.1, on the reverse strand, counting down.
TCGATGCCGCGCTCCGCGAGCGCGTTCACCCAGCGTATCGTGTGGATATTGGTCGCGACCGCGAGTACCGCGATTTTCATGCCTCGTTCCTCGTCTTGAGCCTGCGAGGGTGGGGATTCCGGACCGCGGCTGGCAAGCGGTCAGGAGGCGCCTATGCGGAATAGTCGGCGACGATCGTTCAGAGATAGGCGGCGCCGCGCATGCGATGGCGCTGCGGGCGGGCCGGCACGCCGAAGCAGACGAGCTGGTCTTCGACATCGCGATCGACGAAGGCCATACCGCCGATCACGCAATGATTGCCGATCCGGATGCCGTGACGGACGCTCGCGCCGATCCCGATGTGGCTGAAGGTGCCGACGCGGACGTCGCCTCCGGTCGAGACGCCGGGGCCGGTGGAGGCGAAGTCGCCGAAGATATTGTCGTGATCGAGCCTGGCCCCGGTGTTGATCAGGACATGCCGGCCGAGGCTGGTGTGGCAGTTGACGATGGCGCCGGCCACGATGACGCAGCCGGGGCCGATCTCGGCGCTGCGCGAGATGATCGCCGATGGGTGGACGATCGTCGCCCAGGGCAGCTCGGGGATCGATCGCTCGACGACGTCGACGACGCGCAGGCGGACCATATTGTCGCCGATCGCGACGACGGCGGCGGTCCCCGGATGCCGCGCGGCGATGGCGGGAAGCTCCGCCAGGCGGCCGAGCACCGTCTCGCCACCGATCGGCGACCCGATCGGCAGCCGGTCGTCGAGATAGCCGATCACCCGGAAGCGGCTGTCGTCGACGCAATCGCGCACGACCGCGGCATGATGGCCCGCGCCGATGATCGCCAGCGGAACCCGGTCTCCCATCGCTCAGTTCCGCACTGCGCCGATCGTGCGCAGGCCCTGCTGTATGAACGCCGGGTTCACGAGTTTCAGGCTCTCGGAGAATTTCAGCGATCGGCCGGTATTGTTGAGGGCGAGTACGGCGAAAAGGCCGATCATTCGCTTCTTGTCGCGCATCGAGCCTTCGAAGCGCGCATTCACGTTGACCGTGTCCACCCCGAAATCATGATCGAAGATGAAGGCGAGCGATTCCGAGTGGATCTCGATCGTACGGAACGGCGGCGGCTCGAGCAGCCTGATGCCGTTGATCCAGTCGAAGGAAACCGTGATCCCCCGGTCGATCAGGTGGAAGTCGACGGCGTGGATAAGGCCCAGCCGCTGGAGCGAAGTGACCAGCGCATAATTGTTCCGTCGCCGTACCCGATCCATCATCGCCTCGGCCTTGGCCTGCAGCTCGACGAAGGAGAAGCTTTCGGTCGCCTGATTCTTGGGGCGCGAAAGCGCCTCGGGATATTTGCGGGCCCACCAGTTCAGCGCGGGTCGATTGTCCTTCGGGGTCAGGCCGTCCCAGACTTCGTCGGGAATCAGCAGCACCGGCGTCGCATCGCAATTCCGCTCGATGAAGTCGACGGCATCGGCGGGCATGTTGATGTCGGCATTCATGAACGCGTTCTCGACATGGCTGAAATAGCAGAAACTGGCGAAGGGAACGACGAACTTCGGCCGGAATATGTCGCACTGGAGCGCGACGCGACGAAGCTTCTCGGCCGCGAGCAGGCGCCTTGCCTCGCGATTGTCGCGGCTGTCCTGCCAGTTCGCGTAGGAGAATTGCGTGAACAATATGTCGCATTCCGGGACATGCGGGCGGATGAGGTCGAGGCGGCCGGGGGCCTCCAAGATGCAGTCGTTGGTGTTGAGGATGCTGTATTCGGGGGTCTGGATCAGCAGCCAGCTGTCGTAGAAGGGAATCTTGCCGCAGGTCACGCGCATGCCGCCGCCGATATCCTCGTTCACCCCATGGCGGAGCTCGCGCACGGCAAACCCCAGCGCGCGGCAGAAGGACACCACCCGGCCGTCCGGCGTCTCCTGGTAGAGGATCGTGATCCCGGCCCGGCGGTTCGCCGGGATGGACCGGAGGAACGGCACTGAGAAATGGTCCGGATGCTCGTGGCTGAACCAGATATAGTCGACCTCGTCGAGCCCTTCGTGCGGCTGCTCGGCGATCAGGTTCCACGCATTGTGGAAGGCCGATCCCGCGATCCACGGGTCGCACAGCAGCGAGATGCCGTGCGACCGGACGACGAACGAGGCGTGATTGACGAAACGGATCATGAAGCGGGCTCGCTTTCCATCAGGACGGGGTGGGCCATTGGCGCGGGAGGGTGTTTCGGCGGGCTGGTTCGTCCCAGCATGGCTTCGTAGACGGCCATGATCTGATCGGCGTGGAGCGTCTCGCCGAACCGGGAGGTTGCGTCCTCCGCGGCCTTTGCGGCGATGGTCGCCGCCGCCATCGGCCAGTCGATGAGCACGACCGCGGCATTGGCCAGGGCTACCGCATTTTCGGGCGGCACCAGCACGCCGATATCCCCGTTCTTCAGGGCTTCGACGTTGCCGCCCGACGCCGTGGCGATCACCGGCGTTCCCACCAGCATCGCCTCGATCAGCGTGCGTCCGAAAGGTTCGCCCAGAGCGGGCACCATCAGCATGTCGCAGGCCGCGAGCCAGCGCGGCCCCGGCGTGCGGAAGCCCATCAGCTTCACGATGTCCGCGACATTGCGTTTGCGCGCGTGGTTGGCGAGGGCGGTTTCGGTACGACCGCCGTCATAGGCTTCGCCGAACATCAGCCCCATCACCGGCCGCGACAGGTGGCGGCCGGTGAGTTCGGCGATCGCGTCGATGAAGAGGAACGGGCGCTTGCGCCGAATGAACGCGCCGAAGAAGCCGATGAAGGCGGTGTCCGGATCGCAGCCGAGTTCCGCGACGAGCGCGGCCCGTGCGGCGACCCGGTCCTCGCTCGCTTCGGTGGCGAAGGGACTGTGTACCACCGTGCATCGGCGCGCGGCGGACCACAGGCCGGGCCGGGGGGATGCGAAGCGGGAGACCGCGACGACCCGGTTGGCCAGCAGAGGCGCCGCCAGCCGCAGCCCGATCGCACCCGGGTCCCCGCGCTGGTGCCAGAGCAGCTTTGCCCCGGAGAGGCGCGCCGCCGGTCCCCATGTCGCATGGGTCCGCCCGTCATTGCTGTGGACGATGTCGAACCCGCCTGCCCGAAGGAAATGGACCTGGGCGGGAATATCCTTGAGCAGCTGCAGCATCTTCCAGGGGCCGACGCTGCTGTCGTAGGGAAGCCGGGTCCACTGCGGCTGGATGTCCGCGAGCAGGCCGGTGGGTCGGAACAGGGCCGCGATGGCGCCGTCCGGATATTGCGGCACGATCACCGGCGTGAAGCGCGACCGGTCGAGATTGCGGACCAGTCCAAGCACCGAGAGGTGGCTGCCGCCCACCACGTCTCCGGTGAAGGGAAAGCAAATTCGTGTCGGGTTGCCCTGCATCATCGTTTTCCGCGCCCTCGAGCCCTTGCGCCGTCCGTCATGTCTTCGATTAGGAGACGGCGCGGCGCTTCACGAACGACCTTCGGGTTTATGCGCGCACTCTTTCGGGTGAGAGCCGCCCGTCAGGCCGCCTCGCGCATCGTGCGCGCGGCCTTCTCCGCCGCGATCCGGCGTCCGATGTCGTAGCTTGCCGGCCTGATCACCAGCGTCGACGACGACAGATGACGGCCGATCGCAAAGGACAGCCAGTCGAGTCCCATCAGGCGCGACCGACGGTAGCCGGTCGGTGGGGCGAGCCGCAGCAACGATCGCAGCTTGGCGATGAACAGTCCCTTGGTCAGCCCGCTCGTCACCGAAAGCGCGGCAGCGTCGCACGCGTCCGCGATCGTCCGGAAATCGCGGTAGCGCGTCCAGCATTGAATATATTGCGCGGTCTGGACGGCATGGTCGTGACGGTCGCTATGGCCGAGGATATTGCTGTGCCGCCGATAGGAACCGATGTTGAGCCGGCTCAGCAACTCGATCCAGTCGACCCGCCGGTCGAAATCGCGGATCCAGTGGGCGAACGGGGTCTGACAATGCGCCTCGACGATGCAGCTCGACAACGGGAAGACGTGGACCGACGCGCCGTTGGGCGAGAGGCAGCGCTGCAGTTCGGCCAGAAAGGTCGTCAGGTCGTCGACATGCTCGAGCACCTGGTTGGATATGGCGAGGTCGAAGAAGCCCGACGGGTAGCGCCATGGCTCGACATCCGACTGCAGGCTTATCCGTTCGCGCCACTCGATGTGCGGATGCCGGGCGGCGAGCCGTCCGATCGCGGTGTCGAACTGGTCGCCGTCATTATATCCCTGTTCCCCGATATCGAAGCCGTGCACTTCGATCGCCAGCCCGGGCAGGGCGGCGGCGAGGGCGTACTGGAGATGATCGACGAGCGCGCCATCGCCGCATCCTATGTCGAGCACGCGGAGCCTGCCGCCGCGAGGCGTGACCTGCCGTTCGCGGAGCAGCGTCATGACGGTCGCCATGATATGATCGTGGGTGACCGATGCGGACCTCCCGTTATTCCGTGAAACGATCCGCATCGGCGCCTCCCGTGGCCCTTGGCGAAACATGGATAGCCCGATAGCCGGCGCCGAAAAACGTGCCATAGGAGGCAGGGCGGCGGCTCCGATGCGCAGGAAATGCGCGACGGGATGGTTGTCCCTATCCCGAAGGATTAGTCTCGGAAGAGCCCATCGCGCCTTGTCGCGGCCGATATAGCATTTCGGCATGCAGGGCAGGGACGATTTCAAGGGGCCTCCGAGCCGCAGGATATGCTTCGTGACCGAAGCCCTGGGGCCGGGAGGCGCGGAACGGGTGATCAGCCTGCTGGCCTCGCGGTGGGTCGAGGCGGGATGGCATGTCTCGATATGCACGTTCGATACGCCGCAGGACCGGGTCTACCACTGGGTGGACGGGCGCGTCCTGTTGCTGCGGCTCGATTCCTCCCGCGGGGACGGCGCCCGCCATCGCCGCGGTTTCGAGCTGTTTCGCCGCGTCTTCCGGCTTCGGGCCGCTCTCCGGCGCGAACGTCCCGACATCGTGTTCAGCTTTCTCACCAAGATCAACGTGCTGACGCTGCTGGCGACGATCGGGACCGGGCTGAAGCTCGCGGTGTGCGAACGCAACAACCCCATGAAGCAGGCGGCGAGCCCGTTCTGGAACCGTGCCAACAGCCTGCTCCTCCACCGGGCCGACGCGATCGTGGCACAGACGATGCGAGCGATCGAAAGCGTGCCACGGGCGGCGCGCGGGCGCGTGGCGGTCATTCCCAACCCCATCGTCCCGCCGCCCGGCGTGCCGGCGCCCTATGAGGATGCGCCTGCCCCCCTGCGGCTGGTCGCGGTCGGCCGGCTGACCCACCAGAAGGGTTTCGACCTGCTCATCGAGGCCTTTGCGCGGGTGGCGGGCGACCATCCGGACTGGGTTCTCGACATCTGGGGAGAAGGCCCGGACCGGCGGGCCCTGCAGGCGGCGATCGAGGCGTCGGCGGCCGCCGGCCGCATCACGCTGCGCGGGGTGAGCGGGGTGCAGGGCGGGTGGGCGGAACAGGCTTCGGCCTTCGTGCTGCCGTCGCGCTACGAAGGTTTTCCCAACGCGCTGGGCGAGGCGATGGCCTGCGGCCTGCCGGTGGTCGCTTTCGACTGTCCCTATGGGCCGCGCGAACTGATCAAGACCGGCTATGACGGTATGCTGGTCGAGTGCGAGAATGTCGTCGCGCTGGCACGGACATTGGCCCGGCTCATGGCCAGCGCCGCGCTGCGCCGGTCGCTTGGGGAGAATGCGGGGCATTCGGCCAGGCGCTTCGCGGTCGACCGGGTCGCTCGCCAGTGGGAGACTGTGATCGACCGCATCGCGCGGCCCCGTCGCGCGCGGCCGGCGGTCGCGCCGGATGCGGCGGGTGGGTCGGCGCTGTCGCTTCGCCGGCGCCGGCAGTGACGCCTGGCTCGGCCGCCGTCGCGCGCATCCGGCCGCGAATCGACAAGGTCGGAAGGATCGCGCGCGGATGGACCGGGATTCGGCCGGCGCAGGCGGCGGGCTTCTACCGGCCCGAGATCGACGGCCTGCGCGCGATCGCCGTCGGCCTCGTCATCCTGTTCCACGCGCAGTTCCGCATCGCCGGCGTGGATCCCTTCCCCGGCGGGTTCATCGGGGTCGATATCTTCCTGGTGATCAGCGGCTATCTGATCGGCCTGATCCTGCTCCGGGAGATGGACGCGGGCAGGTTCAGCCTCCTCCGCTTCTACGAGCGGCGCGCCCGTCGCATCCTTCCGGCGCTCTACGTCGTGCTGGCGTCGACGCTGCCCATGGCGTGGTGGCTGATGCTGCCGAGCGAACTCAAGACCTATGGCGCCTCGCTGACCAGCTCGGTCGCCTCGGTCGCCAACATCTTCTTCTGGCAGGCGGGAAGCTACGACGCCGGCGACAATCTCACGACGCCGCTGATCCACATGTGGAGCCTTGGCGTGGAGGAGCAATTCTACCTGCTCTTCCCCGCACTGCTGCTGGTCGTCGGCCGATATGCCCGCAGCTGGATGATGCCGATCCTCGCCGGCCTGACCGTCGTCTCGCTCGCCGTGGCCGAGACGATGACGGCCTATGCGCCCGATGCGTCCTTCTATCTCCTGCCGTCGCGCATATGGGAGCTGGCGGTCGGCGCCATGCTGGCCCTGCACGAACTCGACGGCGGCCGGGAACGCGTGCCGTTCCGATGCCGATCGGCGCCGCTGGTCGGGCTCGCCGCGATTCTGGCCTGCGTGCCGTTCATGTCGACGCATCATCACCATCCCGGCCTGCTGACCCTGATCCCCGTCGCCGGAACCGCGCTGATCATCCGATATGCCGGCCATGGCGACATCGCGAGCCGCTGGCTCGCGTCGATGCCGATGGTGTCGATCGGGCTGATCTCCTATTCGCTCTATCTGTGGCACCAGCCCATCCTCGCCTTCGGCCGCCTGCTGCGCGTTGACGACGCGCCCACGAGCGTGAAGCTCGGCTGGATCCTGCTGGCGATCCTCGCCGCCATCGCCACCTACCACCTCGTCGAGCGTCCGACGCGCGACCGGCGGCGGGTCGGGTCGCGATCGATCTGGATCATCGCCGTCGCGGGCGGCATCGCCCTGGCGGCGGCGGGCGCCGCGCTGGTGGTGACGAATGGCGCGCCCGGCCGCTTCGCCGCGCCGCTCGATGCGATCGCCAGGGCCGAGATCGTCGACGAAGCCGGTATCATGCAGCGCGGGCTGGGCTGCATGAACTATGTGCCGGCGCGCGGACCCTGCGTCTTCCGGGGCGCCGATGCGGGGGGCTACAACCTGCTCCTGATCGGCGACTCGCACGCACGCCTGCTCAGCGGCGCGCTCATCGATCGGCTCGACATGTCGACCAGCCTCGCGAGCGTCACGCTGCTGAATCGCGGTGGCTGCCTTTTCCTGCCCGGGCTGGTCCGCGTAGACGACGGCGTGCCGAGTTGCCCCGACGCCTATAACCGCGCGCGCCTGGACTATGCGCTGCGTCAGCCGCGCGCGGTTGCCGTCATCATGATGCGGCTGCCGATCGTCGTGGAGCGGAGCCGGTTCGACAATGGCGCCGGCGGGGCCGAACCCGGCAACGCGCCGCATCTCTCGGCGGCGGACGGCCCCTATGACCGCGCGGCCAGCGAGGAGCGGATCCGCGCGCGGATCATCGGCACCGTCGAGCGGCTGATCCAGCGGGGGGTGAAGGTGGTGCTCGTCTATCCGGTGCCCGAGATGGGATGGAACATCCCGCGCAAGCTGCTGCAGCTGGCGCGCAGCGAGCCGGCGGGGGCGTGGCTCTCACCGCAGCAGGCGTCGGTCTCGCGCCGGCAATATCTGGCGCGCAGCCGGCGCAGCCATGCGATGCTCGATGCCGTGGGCGTCCATCCCGATGTCGCGCGCGTCTATCCGGAAAACCTGTTCTGCGCGGGTGCGCGTTGCTTCAGCCACGACGGCACCGCGATCTTCTACCGCGACGACAACCATCTGAGCCGTGCCGGCGCGGACCGCCTCGTCGCGGCGATCGGCGCGACGATAGACGATCGCTGGGGACCCCCCGCCGCACCGTGAGGATCACGACGGCGGGATGGCCGCCATCGCCCGCCGGTGCGCATCGTCGAGATATTCGTCGAGATTGGGAATGCCGTTGCCGTTCGCGTCCCTCCACGGGTCGGCGACGGCCGGTTGGCTTCCGTGGTCGCGCTCCCAGCTGTCCGGCATGCCGTCGCCGTCGCTGTCGCGAGGCGCCTCGGCCTGGCGGACGGCCGGGATCGTGCCGGGCATGTGCCGTATGCGGCCGGTCCTGGAACGCACCTCGGCGACGATGCGCCGATCGACGGCGTCGCGGGGAAAGGCGCCGGCCTCGTCGAGGATCCGGCTATAGGCCAGCGCGGGCGCGATCGGTCGGATCGACAGCGGACAGACGGGCCGGCCGGCGCTGATCTCCGCTATCCCCGGCGCGGCGTGGATGAAGACGCCGTCGAAGACATTGTCCTGCACGAAGATCCGCGCCGCGCCCCGGCTGCCGATCCGCTGACGATCGATGCCGATCGCCTCCGGCGAGGTGCTCGGACCGGACCTGAAGATGTTGGCGACGATGTTGGCGGTCGTGCCGCCATAGCTTTCCCAGACCTCCGCGAACTGGAACTGGGCGTCGTAGAACAGGTTGTTGATCACATCGATACAGGACCTCGGCCTGAAATTCAGGTCCGGATTGCGGTCCCCGTTGTGCGCGCAGACATTGTAGATGAAGCTCATCCGCTGCGGCTTGGTCGGATCGCTGCCGAGCAGGGCGCATTTGTCGTGGCGGGGAATCCCCTCAGCGAAGATCGACCAGCTGACCGTGACATTGTCGTTGTCGCCCTGTCCGTTGATATTCTCGTCGAGCGCCCAGCTCCCGCTGACGTGATCGATGATCACGTTGCGGCTGTTCTCGAAGGTGATGGCGTCGTTCGCGCCCGCGAAGTCGCCCTTGAGATCGGGCCGAATGCGGATATCGCGTATGATGACGTCATGGCTGTTCTTGATGAGCAGCGGGGTGAAGCCCAGCGGGCCGCCGCCATGCGCCAGGGTGATGCCGTCGCCCGGCGCGGTCTGGCCGGCGATCGTGATGTAGGGATTGGCGATGACCGGCGGCCGCTGCGTGAAGCGGATCACTCCGCTCACCCTGAAGATGCAGACGCGCGGGCCCGAACGCTCGATGCAGGCGCGCAGCGAGCCCGGCCCCGCATCGGCGAGCGTCGTCACCAGGATCACGCGGCCGCCGCGCCCGCCGGCGGACATGCGGCCATAGCCTTGCGCCCCCGGGAAGGCGGGCAGTTCCTTCTTGCGGGTCGTGGCGCCATCCCCCGAGGCGACGAGCAGCAGCAATATGACCGGAAGCACCTTGATCATGGTCAGTAGCGTATCCGGAGTTCCAGGCCCGCACGGGCGCGTTCGAACGTCTCGGCCATCGTCCTGCTGGTGCGCTTGACCAACTGGCCGACGAACGCGACCGACAGGCGGCGATTGATCAGATATTCGAGATCGACGTCGCCGCCGATCGTGGTCAACCGGTCGCTGACGCCGCGATAGCCCGTCCGCCGGACGCGGAAGGCAACGCTCGACAGGAGGTTGTGGCGGATCTCCTGCTGGATGGCGAGGCGGAGGCGGCTGTCGATCCGGCCGCTCGCGCCGTTGCGGACGGTCGCCACGTCGCCGCGGAAGACGTCGAGGATGAAGGCGATGCGATCGCGTGGCGTGTAGATCAGGGTGCCATCCACGGCGAAGCCGGAGAAGCCCTTCAGCGTGGCCGACGACGGCCGGTACCGGAAGAAGCCCACGCCGACGTCGCCCCGCAGCTTGCCGCCGGGATCGATCTGGACGCCGACGAGCCCGCCGAGGGTCCGGCCGTCCCGGTCGATCCCGCTGACGCGGTCGCGGAGCCGGAAGCTGCGCTGGTTGGCATAGGCCTGGACGAAGCCGTTGATCGCCGGCGCGACATTGTAACGCAGGCGCACGGTGCCGCGATAGCTGGTGAAGTCGCGATCGTTGTTGAAGGACGATACGAAATCATATTTCTCGACCTGTCCCTTGAGCGAAAGACCCAGTCTTCCGCGGCCCCCCTGCAGGGCGAGTTCCCCGTTCGCGACATCGAACAGCGGCGGACCGAGCGTGGGGTTCTGCCGCACTTCCGGATCGGAGCGATTCTCGACCGCGCGCCGGTAGCCGCCGCCGCCGGTTATGGTGACGGCGCTGGCGAGGTCGGCGGCGACCCTCGCGGAGGCGCCATAGCTGTCGCTGTTCTCCCGGCTGGTGGAGGCATAGCGGCGAAGCTCGGCGGACATCTGGCCGCGCCAGCGCAGGCGCCCCTCGTCGTCCTCGCCGACGATCCGGGGACGTAGCGTCGTCAGCACATCGCTGCGCCGATGGTCGTGCGCCGCGTAGATATTGCTGTCGTAGACCGCGCTGGCCTCGATCTCCGGGGTCAGCACGGTGGTGCCGATATTGACGCGTCGCGGCTGATAGCCTTCCCGCTCGAGCGTCAGGACCGATTGAAGTCGCCCGCTGTCGTCCTCGACCGACTGGGCCCCGAGCGGAGGGGCGGAAACCAGCCCGGCCAGAGCGATCGCTGCCGCCAGGGGACGGCGCGAGGCCGATGCGGCCCGGTGCCGCATGGCCTAGAACCAGCTTTCGTAGACGCGGATCGTATCGCCCGGCTGGATCAGGGACTGCTCGGTGGCCACCGCCGTGAAGCTGCCATTGGCCTGCCGACGGATGATCGCGACCTTCTTCGTCTGCGCGCGGAAGGTGTAGCCGCCGGCCATCGATATCGCGTTCAGCACCGATGTGCCCGGACGGAAGGGATATTCGCCGGGTTTCTTGACTTCCCCGACGACGAAGAAGTGCCGGTATTCGTTGACCTGCACATTGACGATCGGCGCGTTGACGATGCGCCGCTCGGTCAGTTGCCGGGCGATCGCCTGCTGGACCTGGTCGGCGGTCTTGCCGCTGGCCGGCACGTCGCCGATCAGCGGCAGCGACACCGTGCCCATGTCGCTGATCACATAGGTGCTGGAGAAGCCGTCGAGCCCGTAGGCAGTGACGCGCAGTTCGTCCCCGGCGTCGAGCAGATATTGGGTCGATGCGCTTACCGGCAACGGTTCCAGGCCAGCCATGGGAGAGCAGGCCCCCAGAGCGAAGCTCATGACGATCGCCAGGCAATTGCGCCATGGATGCACTTTCACCATCGTCTCCTCCGGCGGTTTCGATTTAACGGTTTTAGTACATTTGGCCTGCGCCCCGTGGGCGATTCCGGGGGATGCGCCCGCTCAAAAGGGGGAGCGGATCACCCGCCGTGACGACGATCCCGAGCGACAGAAGCACCGGCACCATCCACAGGCGCGCATACATATGCGGGCTGGCGATGGTGAAGATCAGGAAGACCATGATCACCGCCAGGCACAGCGACGCTTCGATGCGATGCTGCGCCAGTTTCCTGAGCGGAATCAGTATGAGCATCCCGACGATCCCCAGCCAGCCGGCCAGGGCGAGGATACCGCCCTCGGCGAGCTCGAGCATGTACATGTTGTGCACCGGCTGCCCGAACGCGCTGAACTTGCGGTACTCGTCGACGCCCATGCCGATGATCGCGGTATGCTCCGCGTGCTTCCAGGCCTCGACGATGAGATCGGCGCGGTCGTCATAGGTGCCGGCGCTGTCGAGGTTGCCCTCCTGCAGTGCCGGCGCCACCCGCTTGGCGAAGATGTCGGGCATCTGGTAGCCCGACGCGAACAGCCCCGCGACCAGCAGCGCGGCGAGCAGCAGCAGTTTCGGAGAGGGATACATCCGGCCGGCGATCGCCATCGCCGCCATGGCCATCATCGCGGCGCAGAAACCGGTGAACGATGCCGCCAGCATGAGGGCCCAGAGCAGGACGGTCGCGGCGACCAGCGCCGCCGCCGACGGGATCAGGCGCCGGCTGGCCGCATACATGACGAACGGCAGCGTCATCGCGATGACCGCCGAATTCCAGTTGGCGTCCCCGACCATCGCGCCGAGGCGGCGGCCGCCGGTGACGAAGTCGCGGCCGAAGATCTCGGTCGCCTGCTCATAGCCGCTCAGGAAATAATAGCCGGCGATGCCCACGCTCTCCATCGCCACCATCGCGATGATCAGCGTGATGATGAGCGGCCGCAGCGTGGCGCGGTCCCGGATGAGGACCATCGGCAGCAGCATGTAACTGAACAGATATTGGGCGGCGACGATCAGCCAGCGGGTCATGTCTCCATGGAAGAAGCTGCCCAGCATCAGACCCGTCAGCATGACGACCAGCGAGGCCAGCCACAGCGGCGTCAGGGCTCCGAAGGGCATGCCGTTCAGACGCGAGAGCCCGAGTTCAAGGAAGATCACCGTGACGAACAGCAGGTCGCTGAGGGTGATGTTGACGTCGCCCACGCGCCAGAGATGGAAGCAGAAGAAGAAGACCGCGACGGTCAGGACCGGGGTGATCAGCCGGCCGGCCGATCCTCGGATGTCGCCATCCTCGACCGGCGAGGCCTGCCGTTCCGGCATTGCGGAGCTGCCTTTGGGCACCATCGCGGCTAGCGCCGGTCCAGGCAGTATCGCAGCCGGTCGGCCATGCGATCCATGTCGGCGACTTCCAGCGTCGGATCGACCGGAAGCATGATGCTGGCGTCGCCGATCCGGCGGGCCACGGGCAGCGGCGCGCGTGGCTTCGAGCCATGGTCCGAGAAGGCGTCCTCCCCATAGATCTCCGGGCATGATCCGCTGCCGCACGGAACGCCGAGCGCCTGCAGCCGGCTCACCAGCGCATCGCGGGCGTCCCGCGCGCCGAGGCTGGGGCCGGTGAGGAAGCAGTAATATTTATAATAGGCATGCGCGACATGCGCCGGCGGGCGGGCGAGCCGCAGCCCCGGTACGTCGGCCAACGCCCTGTCCAGCGCCGCGGCGTTGCGCCGCCGCGCCGCGAGCCAATCCGGCAGTTTCCGGAGTTGCAGAGACCCGATCGCCGCCTGCATCTCGGTCAGGCGGTAGTTGCTGCCGAAGCCGTCATGGAGCCAGCGGAAACATCCGTTGGCCGCGCCCCGGTCCGCCAGCTTCTCCGGATTCTTGCCATGGTCCTTGTAGGACCAGGCTCGCGCCCACACCGCCGGGTCCTCGACGATCAGCATGCCGCCTTCGCCGCCCGTCGAGATGATCTTGTCGGTGCAGAAGGAGAAGGCGGCGGCATCGCCGAAGGAACCGACCTTGCGACCATGATAGAGGGCGCCCAGGGCCTGCGCGCAATCCTCGATCACCTTCAGGCCCCTGCGCCGGCACAGCGCCATGATCGGGTTCATCTCACATGGCCAGCCGGCCAGATGGACGCAGATCACCGCCTTGGTGCGGCTGGTGATCATCCGTTCGATGCCCTCGGGGTCGATATTCTGGCTGACGGGGTCGACATCGGCGAAGACAGGCGTGGCGCCCACCGCGACGATGCAGCTCACCGACGCGAAATAGCTGCGGGGCGTGACGATCACCTCGTCGCCGGCTCCGATCCCCAGGGCGCGCAGGCCGAGTTCCAGCGCGAGCGTTCCGTTGGCGACCGCGATCGCGCGAAACCCGCCGATATAGGCCGCGAATTCCTCCTCGAACCGCTGTCGGCGTTCGCCGTGCACCAGCGCATTGACGCGTCCGGAGCGAAGGATATCGGCCACCTCCGCGATCTCGTCGTCGCCATAGATCGGCCATAGCGATCGGATCGCCCCGTCGGATCCGGGCGTCGTCAGCCGTGCGCTTTCCGCCATCACCGTGCTTGCTGCAGGCGAGCGGGGGCCATGTGCGGCGTCGCCGGGGAGTCGGCCGGTCTCGGCGGTGCGGCAGGCTTTTCCTCGTGGAAATCGACGATGCTTCGCACGATCGTGCACATCGCTTCCGCATCGCCGTACCGCGCCAGATCCTCCAGCCGTTCGAACACGCCCTTGAGCACGGTGAGCGCGACCGGATGCGGTGCGGCTTCGAAGATGCCCGGCAGGGAGGACGGCAAGCGTTCCTCGCTGGAGTCGAACAGCTCCTCGAACAGCTTCTCGCCCGGGCGCAATCCGACGAACTCGATCTTCACGTCGATATCGGGTTCCAGCCCGGCCGCCCTGATGATGCGCCGCGCTATGTCGACGATCTTGATCGGCGCGCCCATGTCGAGAACGAAGATCCGGCCCCGGTCCATGCCGCCCTGCAGGGAGCCGGCGCTGCTGTGCAGGATCAGCCGCACCGCTTCATGGACGGTCATGAAATAGCGTTCGATGTCGGGATGGGTCACGGTGAGCGGGCCGCGTCGGCTGAGCTGTCGCATGAACAGCGGGATCAGCGATCCGCTCGACCCCAGCACGTTGCCGAAACGAACGGTTATGAAGCGGCATGCCCCGGCCTCGCGCGGCGAGGCGAGGTCGAGCGCCTGGCAGTAGAGCTCGCCGAGCCGCTTGGTCGCCCCCATCATGCCGATCGGGTTCACGGCCTTGTCGGTCGACACCTGGATCATGGCGCGTGCGCCGCAGGCCAGCACCGCATCGGCGACGTTGCGCGTGCCGATCACGTTGGTCAGCACGCCCGCGCAGGGATTGGCCTCGACCAGCGGCACATGTTTCAGCGCGGCGGCGTGGAACACCAGGTCGGGCCGATGCTGGCAGAACAGCTTGATCAGCGTGTCCCGCTGACGGATCGAACATAGCAGCGGGGTGCTGCGAACGGCGGGGAAGCTTTCCCGCAGCTCGAGATCGATCGCGTAGAGATTATATTCCCCATGGTCGAGGAGGAGGATCTCGCTGGCCTCGAAGGCGGCGATCTGGCGGACCAGTTCGCCGCCGATCGTCCCGCCGGCGCCCGTCACGAGGATGCGCCGCCCCTTGATCGCTTCGCGCACCAGAGCCCCGTCGAGACGCATTTCCGCACGGCCGAGCAGATCGGTCAGGTTCAGGAACTCCAGGTCAAGATTGCCGTCGCGCGAATGTTGCAATTGTCCCGGCTCCTGGGCGCGTGCCAACTCCAGCCCGAGTTGGGCGGCCCGTGTCGCCAGCTTGGCGATGCGCGGTCCGGTGAGGGCCGGGTCGCCTTGGCTGACGATCAGGTAGCTCGGGCGCCGCTTGGCGCGGGTCAACTGGCCGACCACCGCCTCGAGCTCGTCGATCGTCCCGAAGATCGGGACGCCGCGGATGTTCAGATTCCGGTCGCGGTCGTCGTGCGCCAATATGCCGACGGCCGTGACGGCGGGATTCCGGCCGTCCTTCAGGACCCGCAGGACCGTCTCCGCCCAGTCGGGTTCCCCGACGAGCAGGACGTTCTGGCGGGCCGGGCCGCGCTCCCGCGAACCTGGCGGCGCATTGACGGGGAGGGGAGGCGCCGGCCTCAACAGCTCGCGCAGGATGCGCGGGCCGGCGCGGAGCGAACCCAGCATGACCACCAGCACGAACCACTGGATGATGGGAACCGAGCGCGGGAGCCAGGGCGGCGTGGAGAAGAGCAGCAGGATCACGATGCTCGACAGGGCGACCGACAGGATCGACGCCTGACCCAGGAAGAGGAGTTCCTTGATCGAAACATGGCGCCAGCTCTGCCGATAGATACCGACGATGTGAAAGACGGCGATCGAGATGATGGCGCTGCTGATCGCGCCGAGCGCGGCGCCGGATGCGGTGCTGTCCGATATCGGGCCCTGGAGTCGCAGGCGGAGTGCGACGTGGAGCGAGAGCATGACCGCGCAGGCGTCCAGGAGCACCGCGCACGGATAGCGCAGCCTTAGTCGGCCGGCAGGCTTTCGGAGATACCCCATTTCGCTTCCCTCGGATGCGGAGCCGTCATCGTGGCAATCGACGATGGCGGCTGCGTTCGAACCTGTGAGGGGGAGGAGCCTGTCATTGAACGCGGGCCTTGTAAGCTGACCCCTTGGACATCATCCCTAAAAGACCGGGCGGTGTCCGAATTCTCGGCGCCGCTAGCCTTTCTTGCCATCGCTTCGATTTTCGAGATGCCGAAAGGCTATTAGCCTTATTCGCCACTGCGGGCCCGGCTGATGGCCGCTAGTCTTCAGCCTGCACTGCGAGGAGGGCTCCCGCAGATGAAAGGCACCCCTATGAACTCGATCGTGCTGAGCGACAGCTGTGCGGCTTCGCGACCGGTGAAGGCCGCGTGAAGATCCTGCACGTCATCACCGCTCTCAACTTCGGCGGCGCGGAGGCGATGCTTTCGAAGCTGATCTCCGAACATGGCGGCCGTGCCGGCTTCCCGGAGGCGAGCGTGCTGTCGCTGCAGACACCCGGCACGGTCGGACGCCAGATGATCGACAGCGGGGTCGAGGTCGACACGCTGCATCTGCACGCCGCACGGCAGCTGCCGGCGGCCATGGCGCGGCTGGTCCGGATCGTCCGCCGCCGGGATCCCGACATCGTCCAGGGGTGGATGTATCACGGCAATATCGTCGCGTCCGTCGCCGCGAAGCTCGCGCGCGGCCGCCCGCCGCTGCTCTGGAACATCCGGCATTCGCTGGGTGACATGAGCAGCGAGAAATGGTCGAGCCGCAAGGTCATCGAGCTGGGGGCGCTCCTGTCGAGCGGACCGCAGGCGACCATCTACAATTCGGAGGCCGCTCTCCGCCAGCATGTTGCGGTCGGCTATGATCCGGCCGGAGCGCTGGTGATCCCCAATGGCTTCAACGACCGGCATTTCCAGCCCGACGTACCCGAGGGGCGGTTGCGCGCAGGCGTCCGCCGGCAGTTCGGCATCGATCCCTCGCCGACGCTGGTCGCGGTCGTCGCGCGGCATCACCCGATGAAGGACCATGCGACCGCGATCGAAGCCGTGGGGCGGGCCCGGGAGATGGGGCACGACATCCATCTGCTGCTGGCCGGAAGCGGTACCGACGCCTTGCCCGCGCGACTGACGGAAGCATGCCGGCGCTGGCTCCCCGAGGACCGCCTGACGCTGCTCGGCGACCGTCGCGATGTCGCCGACTGGCTGCCGGGCTGCGATGTCGTCGCGCTCTCCTCCGCCTGGGGCGAAGGCTTCCCCAATATCCTTGGCGAGGCGATGGCGTCGGGCGTGCCCTGCATCGCCACAGACGTCGGCGACAGCCGAGCGATCATCGACGATGCCGGGCTCTGCGTTCCCCGCGGCAATCCCGTGGCCATGGCCGAGGCGATCGCCAAGCTCGTCGAGGCCGGTCCGGCGGGGCGGCGGCGGATGGGCGAGTGTGGTCGGACCCGCGTGCAGAACGAGTTCTCCCTGCCGATCGTCGCGCGCCGTTACGCCGATCTTTATGACGATCTGTACCGATCGTCCTTCCGGAAGCCCTCCGAACTGGAGGTGTCGCAATGTGCGGGATAAGCGGCGTGCTCGCGCAGCGTCCCCCGGCCGAGCTTCGCTCGATCGCGCGACTGATGAACGACAGCCTGCGCCATCGCGGGCCGGACATGGCGGACGAATGGACCGAAGCCGGGGCCAATGTCGCGCTGGCGCATCGCCGGCTGTCGATCGTCGATCTGTCGCCCGAGGGCCGGCAACCCATGCTGTCCGCGAGCGGGCGCTATGTGATCAGCTTCAACGGCGAAATCTATAATCATCGGGCCATGCGCGACGCGCTGGTCGCGAAGGGTCACGCCTTCCGCGGCGGGAGCGACACCGAAGTGCTGCTGGCGGCGATCGAGCAGGACGGCGTCGTCGCGGCGGTCCGTGGCTGCGCGGGCATGTTCGCCTTCGCGCTGTGGGATCGCCACCGTCGCGAGTTGCACCTCGTCCGGGACAGGCTGGGCAAGAAGCCGCTCTATTACGGCCGATGCGGCGGCTATTTCGTGTTCGCCTCGGAACTGAAGGCCATCATGGCGGTGCCCATGTTCGACGTCTCGATCGAACGCGCCGCCCTTACCAGCTATCTGCGCCATCAATATGTCCCCGCGCCGCTCTCGATCCTGCGGGGCATCCGCAAGCTGCCGGCCGGAACGCACCTTGTGGCCAGCATCGACCGAGTGGGCGAGCCGCATCCCTATTGGTCGATCGACGACGTCGCCCGCCGGGGCAGGGAGGCTCCGGCTCCCGCCGACGAGGCGGCGGCGCTCGATCATATCGACGGGCTCATCCGCCTCGCCGTGCGCGAGAGGATGGTGGCGGACGTCCCGGTCGGCTCCTTTCTCTCGGGAGGCATCGATTCCTCGCTGGTCAGCGCGATCATGCAGAGCGAGTCGCGCGAGCCGATCGACACCTTCACGATCGGGTTCGAAGAAGCCGAGTTCGACGAGTCCGCCAGCGCGGCCGCCGTCGCGAGGAGCATCGGCAGCCGGCACCATATGCTGCGCATGCGGGCCGACGATTTCCTGTCGATGGTGCCGCTTCTCCCGCAGATCTACGATGAACCCTTCGCGGATCCTTCGGCCATCCCGATGTTCTGCATCGCACGCCACGCGCGCGAGCGGGTGACGGTGTGCCTGTCCGGCGACGGCGGCGACGAATTGTTCGGCGGCTATGGACGCTATGGAATCGCGAGCAAGCTGGGCCGGGGCATCGAGATGCTGCCGGGCTGGTTGCGCGGCACGATCGCGGACGGGATCGATACGATATCGCCTACCGCCTGGGACAGGATCTTCCGCTACCTTCCCCGCAGCGCCGGCAACGGCTTGCGGGGGGATATGTCCGGAGATCGCATGCACAAGCTGGCTTCGCTGTTCCGCGCCGCCAGCGCCGCCCAACTCTACAGCAGCATGACCAGCGTTCACGACCGCCCCGAAAGGCTGGTGCTCGACGGCATCGAGAAGGATAGCCCGCCGATGTCCGATCTGGGCGACCCGCTGCGGCAGATGATGCTCGTCGACATATCGCGATACCTGCCCGACGACATTCTCGTGAAGGTGGATCGGGCGACGATGGCGGTAGGGCTGGAGGCGCGGGCTCCGCTGCTCGACCATCGGCTGGTCGAGTATAGCTGGACGCTGCCGAACGGGATGCTGTGGCGTGACGGGCAGGGCAAGCGGCCGCTGCACGCGCTGTTCCGCCGCTACCTGCCGGCCGAGCTCGCCGATCGGCCCAAGCGCGGTTTCTCGGTCCCCATCGAGGCGTGGCTGCGCGGACCGCTGCGCGACTGGGCCGATGGTCTTCTCGATCCCGATCTGCTCGCCGCCGACGGCTTTCTTGCCGCCGAACCGATCGGCCGGATGTGGGCGGAGCATCAGAGCGGCGCGCGCAACTGGGCGTTCCAGTTGTGGACGATATTGATGTTCCAGAACTGGAAGCGGCACTGGAGCGACGTGCTGTCCGCTCCACCAACACGGAGCGTCGCGGCATGAAGATCCTCATCCTGTCCAGCTTCGCCTTCTCGCTGATCAATTTTCGCGGGAAGCTGATCGAGGCGATGGTGGACGCGGGGCACGAGGTGGTCGCCTGCGCGCCCGACGACGATCCGGAGGTCGCGCGCCAGCTCGCGGCCCTCGGAGCACGCTACTGCCGCACGCCGATGTCGCGCACCGGCAGCAATCCGCTGGCCGACCTCCGGACCCTGGCGCACTATATCGGCATCATCCGGCGCGAGCGTCCGGCAGTCGTGCTCGCCTATACGCAGAAACCGATCATCTACGGTGGGATCGCGGCGCGCCTGTTCCGCGGGCCCCGCTTCTATGCCTTGATGAGCGGCCTGGGCTATGTCTTCAGTCCGGCTTCGGACCACCGCCCCGTGCTGCGCGCCATCGTCGCGCGGCTCTACCGTCTGGCGGTGGCGAGGGCGCGGGCGATCTTCGTGTTCAATGCCGACGATCGCCGCGAACTGCTTGCACACGGCATCGTGCGACCGACCGCCCCGGTGATCCAGGTTGCCGGTTCGGGGGTCGACCTTTCCCATTTCGCCGCGGTGCCGGTGCCGGAAGGGCCGGCCAGCTTCCTGATGATCGCCCGCCTGATGCGCGACAAGGGCGTCCACGAATATGCCCAGGCGGCTCGCCGGCTGAAGCGACGCTATCCCGGCGCGCGCTTCGGGCTGCTCGGCCGGCTCGACACCGAAAATCCCACGGGCATCTCCGAACGGCTCCTCGCGCAATGGACGGCGGACCAGGTCATCGATTATTTCCCCGAGACCCGGGACGTCCGCCCGCTGCTGGCGGCATCGACCGTGTTCGTCCTGCCGTCCTATTATCGCGAGGGGCTGCCACGGACGCTGCTCGAGGCGATGGCGGTCGGTCGCGCGCTGATTACGACCGATCTGCCGGGGTGCCGCGAACCGGTGCGCCTTGGCCGCAACGGGCTGCTGGTCCCGCCGCGCGACGTCGATGCGCTGTGCGATGCGATGGAGGAGTTCCTTCGCGATCCTTCCCTGGCGGCCGCCATGGGCGAGGCGTCCCGCTACCTCGCGGAAGAGATATTCGATGTCCGCAAGGTCAACCGGCAGCTGATGCAGGTGATGGAGATCGACGGCAGCGTGCGCTCCGAACATGCGGAACCCGTGCGGCCGGGCGCCGGCTACGGCGTCGCCTGATGCACCGCTCGGCCGATTGCATGCTCGCCGCCGCCGCGCTCCTGTTGTTCGCGCTCCCGATGCTCGTCATCGCCCTGTGCGTGGCGGTCTCGATGGGCACTCCGGTGCTCTTCCGGCAAGCCCGCGCAGGCCTCGGCGGCGCGCGCTTCGAGCTGATCAAATTCCGTTCGATGACCGATCGGCGCGACGCCTCCGGAGCGCTGCTGCCCGACGCCGACCGGGTGACCGCGCTGGGGCGTATTCTCCGGCGCTCGCGGCTCGACGAACTGCCCGAGCTCTGGAACATCCTGCGCGGCGACATGGCCTTCGTCGGCCCGCGGCCCCTGTTGCCCGACAGCATCTCGGACCTGGGCGCGACGGGCGCGCTGCGCTGTTCCGTCCGCCCGGGCCTCACCGGACTCGCGCAGGTCAGCGGCAACAGCCTGCTCGACATGCGCGAGAAGGTCGCGATCGACCTTCTCTATGTCCGCGAGCGATCGGCGGTTCTGGACATGAGCATCATGCTCCGCACGCCGCTGATGATGGTCGCGGGCGAGCGCATCGATCGGACCCTGTTGGAGAAGGCGCATGCGGGCAGTTGTGGTGGGTTCGGTTGAAAGCAGCCGAGTCGCAATAGATGGTATCGCCCGCGCAAAGGAATGGATGCTGCCGCTGGTCGTCAGCCTGCCATTCGAGCTGGCCCATCGGCATTCCGACTATGTCGACCTGAGCGGCGCCGCGACGGCGGCCGGCGCCGGCCTGCTGCCCGCACCGAATGCCAATGCGCCCGAGATATGCGAGGCGATCGAAGCGGTTGCGCCGGACTATGTCTTTGTGATCGGCTGGTCGCAGATCTGCCGCGCCCGACTGATGAAGGCGGCCCGGCTCGGCGTGATCGGCTATCATCCGTCCCCTTTGCCGCGCATGCGGGGGCGCGCGGTCATTCCGTGGACGATCCTCCGCGACGAGCCGATCACCGCCGGCACGCTGTTCTGGATCGACGCGGGCGTCGACACCGGTCCGATCCTGGAGCAACGCTTCTTCCACGTGGCGCCCGGCGAGACGGCGGAGACGCTGTACCGGCAGCACATGGTCGCGCTCGACGCGATGATGACCGACGCGCTGGCGGCGCTCGCCTCGGGAACGCCGCGCCGCGAGAAACAGGACGAACGCTTCGCGACCTGGGCGGCCCGGCGCACGCCGGAAAGCGGCCGGATCGACTGGAGCATGACCGCCACGGAGATAGACCGGCTGGTGCGGGCTTCGGGACGGCCCTATCCCGGCGCCCGGACCCACACCCGTTCGCGGCAGGACGAACTGATCGTCTGGCAGGCCAGGATCGCGGTCGACGGCGATCGCCATCTGGCGCGCAGCGGACAGGTGATTGTGCGATCCGATAGCAGCTTCATCGTCCGTTGCGGCAGCGGCACGGCGCTGGAGATAACCGAATGGGACGGCGGAGTCGGCGGACCGCCGGCCCTCCACGCCGTGCTGGGGGATGGCCTGTGAAAGGCACGACGGACGAGATCCGCCGGGTGTTGGTGATCGCCCCCCATCCCGATGACGAGGTGCTCGGGTGCGGCGGCACCATGATGCGCTTGGCCGACGCCGGAGCGGAGGTCCATGTCGCCATCATCACCCGGGCGGGGGTCGACCGGTTCGGTCCGCACATGGCGGAGATCGGGCGCGGCGAAGCGCGCCTCGCGCATGACCTGCTGGGTGTGACGCAGACCCATTTCCTCGATTTCCCTGCCGCCGAGCTCGACACCGTTCCGCACGCCGAGATCAATGCCGCGCTCGGAGCGGTGATGACGGCGGTCGCGCCAGACACGTTGTTCATACCTTTTCTCGGCGATATCCATCTCGACCATCAACTGGTCTTCCTGTCGTCGATGGTCGCGGCCCGTCCGCGGGGCGGCAACGGACCGGCCCGGGTCTACAGCTACGAGACCCTGTCGGAGACGAACTGGTATGCGCCCGGCGTGACGCCGACCTTCGCGCCCAACGTCTTCATCGATATCAGCGATACCATCGAGGCGAAGCTGGCGGCGTTCCGCTGCTATCGTTCGCAGGTGAAGGCCGCTCCCGACGAAAGATCTCCAGAGGTCATTCGGGCACTGGCGACGCTCAGGGGTGCTACAGTGCACATCGCCGCCGCGGAAGCATTCATACTTTTGCGCCAGATATTTTGATCTTTTCGTCAGGGCTGACGAAAAACTCGGCTAAAATCCTTAGAAATAACAATGGTATAACCAATGGTACAGCCGTGTACCCCTTAATTGCCCTAGCCTGTTCATCCCCCGGAAGGCACAGATCATCATCCTTAAAGATGACTCTGGTCGGGGGACCATGACCGAAAGGACCATGTCGATTTGGGGTGGGCGACCGTCATGAAAGGGGAACACATGTCTGATGACATCGAAGTAGCGCTGTTGAGCAGCAACGGTATCCTTCGCGAGGGACTGCGCCACATTCTTGTCGAAAGGGCGCTCAAGGTTACGTCGGCGGTAAGCGATCCTGAAAAGATAAGCTTTCCGCCGATGATGACTGATGCGATTCGTCACATCATCATCGTCGACGATGGTTTCGCCAAAGAGGGAATGCAGCTGTGTCCCAGATTGCGCGAGCAGCATCCGGGTGCGCTGCTGGTCATCCTCGCCGACCATTTCGACTTCGATTCCGTCGCCACCGCTTTCCGGTGGGGAGTCGACGGATATCTGGTGAAGGAGATCTCGTCCGAACCGCTAATCGGGGCGCTCCGCCTCGTGGCGCTGGGCGAGAAGGTGCTCCCATCCGAACTGGCCACCTGCATGGGCGAACGGCCCTACGCGTCCGGCTGGACAGTGAACCTGTCGGACGTCAACCTTTCGGAGCGCGAGATGCAGGTGCTTCAGCTGCTGATCCTGGGAAGCGCCAACAAGGTGATCGGGCGTTGCCTCGGCATATGCGAGGCGACGGTCAAGGTTCATGTGAAAGCGGCGCTTCGCAAGCTGCAGGTTTCCAATCGTACCCAGGCGGCGATCTGGGCCGTGCAGCGGGGCCTCACGGGCTATGACGGCGACACGCCGGCGCTGCCCGCGCCGGCCGGTCGTGGCGACGCGTGGAGGCCTGGGTCGATGACCGCGGCAAGCGCACCGCCGGTGCTGGCCTGAATCGGGCGAACCGGGCCTCACGGGGCCGTCCATCTTCCCGCTGCCGTCGGTGACGGCCCGGACCTTGATCGTTTCGGTCGGAGCGGCCTGAAGCGTGAATCAGGGTCTCACCATTGGACGGAGTCCGATACACGTCGCCGGCGGAACCGCACAGCGTTCCGCCGCCGACGATCCGGCTCCGGGACGAGCGCGATGGCAGTCGACGATCCAAGCATGCCTGTTGTCCCGGCGGCGGTGCACGCCGCACCGCCCGACGGGGGCCGGGCGAGGGACGACAAGGCATTCCGGCGGCGTCTGGTCAGTGTCGGCCACCTGTTGTCGGGAAACGGCATCACCGCCGTCCTGGGGCTCGTCGGCGTGGCGATCACCGCGCGTTCGCTTGGTCCGGCCGACTATGGGATACTCGCCCTCATCGTCAGCTATGTCCGCGTGTTCGACCGGCTGATGCGGTTCGAAAGCTGGCAGCCCCTCATCAAATATGCGGCCGAGACGGGCCATCCCCCCGAAGGACGCATCGAGCGCCTCCGCGCCCTCTTCGCTTTCGGCCTGTGGCTCGACGTCTCGGCCTGCACCGCCGCCGCCTTCTCGGCGATCCTGCTGGCCTGGGCGTGCGCACCCCTGTTGGGGATGAGCGCTACCCATATCGGGCTGGTCATCATCAATTGCGGCACGTTGCTGCTCAACATCAGCGGGATGCCGACCGCCGCGCTGCGTCTCGCCGGGCAGTTTCGAACCATCGCCTATGTGCAGGTCGCAAGCAGCGTCGTCCGCATCCTGTTGTGCGCGATCGGCTTCTGGTCGGGCGGCGGGCTGCTGTTTTTCGTTATCGCCTGGACCGCGAGCCAGATCATCAGTTCGCTGCTGTTCCTCGGCATCGCTTTGCTCGTCCTGCGCAGGCAGGGCATCGGATCGCTGCATCGTGTGCCCCTGCGCGGCATGACCCGCCAATTTCCCGGCATCATGGGCTTTGCCTGGTCGTCGAGCTTTTCGATCAGCATCCGATCGAGTTCGATGGAGCTCGACGTGCTCATCGTGGGCGCGCTGGCGGACACCCGGTCGGCCGGGCTCTACTTCGTGGCCAAGCAGGTCGCCAAGATGGTCCAGCAGGCCTGCGGCCAGGTCCAGGCGGTACTATATCCCGACGTGGCGCGACTGTGGGCGCAGCGCTCCTTCGTGCAATTCCGCCGGGCGATCGTGCAGGTGCAGGCCGTGCTCGACATATTCGCGGTGCTGGCGATCGCCACGCTCTTCGCCTGCGGTCGAACGCTCATCGAGCTTGGCGTCGGTCGGGCGTTCGGAGACGCCTATCCGCTCGTCCTCGTCCAGATGGTCGCGCTCGGCTTCACCATGCATGCCGCGCCGTTGCGATCGGCGCTTCTCGCCATGGGGGAACAGCGGGCCATCCTGAGGATCGTCCTGTGGTCGACGCTGCTGTTCCAGCTGCTTGCCTTCGCGCTGGTGCCGTGGATCGGCGCCATGGGGGCGAATGTGGCGCACGTCGTCCTCGCTGTGACGAGCGCGGTTGCGATGGAGCGCAGGGCGCGCCGCCGCTTCAGAATTGTGACCGCAGAAAGCGAGCCGCGGCCTGTGTCCGGTTGACCAGGCCCAGGCGTTCCATGATGGCGCGGATATGCACTTTCACCGTGCTGTCGCTGATTCCCAGTTCCTGGGCGATGGCCTTGTTGGGCATGCCTCCAGCCAGCAGGCGCAGCACTTCATATTGCCGTTTCGTCAACTTGTTGATGCCCGACCGCACCGAGCCGGCGCCCATATTCTCGTCGGCCGTGCCGACGGTCCGAAGGCTTTCGAACAGCATGGGGGGATAGACCACCATGCCGGCGTGGACGAGCCGCATGACCTCGATCGTCGAGGCCATGCTGAGCTGATCGGTGGTCAGCCCGAGAATTTCATGCTGCAGCGCCGTCAGGATATGGCGTGGCTCGGCGGTGGGAATGATCAGGATGATCGCCGCGCCCGGGAAGAGTTCGTCCAGCCGCTGCAACCGGTCGGCGACATCGGCTTCCGCAATCTCTTCCGCGATCAGCCTGAGGATGACGATGTCCGGCATGCCGCGCGCGAAGGCGGCCGGGGGGATCTGGTCGATCGCCGCGCAGGCCACGAGCCTGATGCTGCCGTCATGGTCGATGCCGGCCGAGAAGCAGCTTCGGTTCAGGGCCGATGCGTCGATGAGGAGGACGTCGAGCGGCGGCGGCTGGTCCGATGGGGGGAACTCGTCGGGCAGCTCGTCGCCGCGGTCGACCGTGTCTGCCTGGGAATCGTTCACCACCGGTCCTCAGCGGTCGCATGCCGGACGGAATCTCCGTAGCAGCCTGTCGAGAAAGGTCGGCTGAAGCAGCTCGTCGTCACGCGGATAATAGGCCCTCGAGCGGCGGAAATATTGCACCATGTCGCCATAGCGGCCCTGGGCGTGGCGACGGTAGTCGACTGCGTTGAGCACGACGCCGCTGACCGGTTCCCGGAGCGCGGCAAGGGCGCCGGCGACCTCGTCGATGCGGGTGCGGCCCCAGCGGACGACGAGCAGCGTCATCTCCGCCAGCGGCAGCATGTTCGAGGCGTCGTGCACGGCCAGCACCGGCGGGGCGTCGATGATGATCAGGTCGACGCGCTCGCGCAGCTCGTCGAACAGCCGCGCGAGCTGCGGTGATGCCAGGACGGCATTGGGGTCGCGCGTCTCCTTGTAAGCCGAGAGGACGAGGAGGGACTTGGCCGGACTGTCGGACGGGGAGGGCAGCAGCCCCTGGAGCGGCGCCAGCCCTTCGAGATAGGGGGAAAGATTGGCGGCGTCGGCCTCCAACATGCCCTCCCCGGGCGTTCGCCGGAGGTCGAGATCGATCACCACGGCGCTCCTGCCGGCGGCGATCGCGGTCGCACCCAGGCTGTGCGCCACCGCAGTCTTGCCGTCGCCAGGGAAGGGCGAGGTGATCAGCACCACCTGCGCTCCCGGGCCATGGCGTCGACGAACGATCTCGGTATGCAGCGTCCTGGCCGCCTCGGCGAAGATCGAGTTCGGATGCTCGCTGAGCATCCTTCCGGCGTCCGCCCTGGTGACTCCCGACCGCATCAGCGGGATCATGGCGAAGCTGCGAAGCCCGAAAAGGCGCCAGATCTGCTGGCCGCTGCGCAGCCGCTGGTCGGTCATCTCCAGCGCGAAGGCGCAGGCGAAGCCGAGAATGGCCGAGCCGAGCAGCATGACCATCAGCGTCTTGCGCGGCGTCGGGCTGATCGGCGTGACGGGCACGGGCGCGGTCGACTGGAGCACCAGGCCCGTTCCCGAAACCAGGGCCGAACCGAGCTGCTTCAGGCGCGCGGCGAGCCCGACATAGAGCGCGCGCTGCGTTTCCGCGGTGCGCTCCAGCTCGGCAAGTCGCACATTGCCCGCCGCATTGTCATAAGCCTTGAGCGTCAGCGCGCTGAGCGATCTCTGGAGCGCGGCCTCCCGCGCGGCGGCGTCCTGCGCGTCGCTGCGGGCCAGGTAGGTTTCGCGCGAAGTGGCCATGGCGGCTTCGGCGGCGGCGACCTGACGGACCCGGGTCCGCTCCGCCTCGAGGCTGGCCTTCACCTCCTGGATCTGCGCGAGGACATTGGCCAGCGACGGATGCCCGGGGCCGTAGAAGGAGGATAGCTCCGCCTGCCGTTGGAGCAGTTCGGCATAGCGCTGCTCCTGCATCGACAGCAGCGGCGACGTGGCATTTTCGCTGCCCGTCCGCATCCGCGCGGCGGCGCCGACGCCAGCCGCCTTGGCCGCCGCTCCGGCGCGTGCGCTGGCGGCGGCGGCGGCATCGGAGGTCAGTTGATTGAGCTGGGCGAGGTCGCCTGGGCCGGCCGCGCCCACCAGCATGTGATTGGCGCGGCGGAAATCGGCGACCTCCTGTTCGGCCTTGCGCAGCTCGTCGCCCGCCTGGCGCGTGCGCTCGGCAAGCTTGGCGATGATCTTGTCCTGCCGTTGCAGCCGATCGAGCGCGCCGTGCATCTGGCGAATCTGGACATAGCGATTGGCGACCATCGCCGCGAAGGTCGGATAGGGCGATTGCACCGAGACATTGATCAGCTGGGTATGGGGAACGCGCTGGACCTTGATCGTCGTCAGCAGCCGGTCGGCCGCCTTGTCGATGCGCGACTGCGGCGCGCGCGCGGTGCGGCCCTTGCTGATCTTGCGGCCGCTGAACGCCGGATTGTCCAGCAGTTCGAGGTCGCGGACCATCGCGCTGGCGAAATCATGCGACGCCAATGTGCGCGTTTCGGTCTCGATCTGCATCTCGCTTTCGGCGGTCGGCATGGAGCGTTCGGTGCCGTCGGTGGCAACCGGAATGTCCATCCGCAAAGTCGCCGTCGCCTCATAAAGGGGCGTCTGCATCGCGATCGAAACGATCGTGACGATCATCGTGACGGCGATCGTCCCGAGGATGAGCCATCGGCGCCGGTGAAAGACATTGGCAAGATGCGCGAGACCCACCTGCCCCGGCTGTCCCTGGATCTCATCTGCCCCCCCGGTGGGAGGAGGCAGGGCACGCGGAGCATAAGCACCGAAGTTCATGGCTGGCCCTTTGTTGTATGGACTGCGCCGGTATGCCCGACGCGTCCTTTTCGCTGGCAATCGCCTGGCCCGCATTCTGCGGTGCAAACCGTTGTGCAACAAAAGCAATTGGGTCGAGCACGAGGCGCAAAGGGGCTAGGCCATAGGCATTAGCGGTGATCGCCCTTGGGCGCCGCCGGCAGATCCGCCCCGGCCGGTAGCGACGGGGTACCGCCCTAGCCCTTAGGAGGAAGGGGTTTCCTTCGGTCGTAATGCCGACGGCCGCTCCCCGGAAGCGCGCCACGCGCCTAGGTCTGAGGCCGACGGCTCTCTTCGCGACAGCCTCGGGCGCGACAGGGAGGATATATGGCGATCTTGGTGACCGGTGCCGCGGGCTTCATCGGCTTCCACTGCTGCAAGCGGCTCCTGGAACGGGGCGAGGATGTCTTCGGCATCGACAATCTCAACGACTATTATCCGGTTAGCCTGAAGCGCGACCGGCTGGACGCTCTGAACGACGCGGGCGGCACGTTCCGCTTCGGCCAGATCGACTTCGCCGACCGCTTCGCCCTGGACTATGGCCTGGCCGGCACGGATATCGACCGGGTGCTCCATCTCGGTGCGCAGGCCGGCGTTCGCTATTCGCTGGAAAACCCGCATGCCTATGCGCAGTCCAACCTGATCGGGCATCTGAACATGCTCGAATTCGCGCGCCACCGGGACATCGGCCATTTCGTCTATGCCTCGTCCTCCTCGGTCTACGGGGCCAACCCCAGCGTTCCGTTCCGGGTCGAGGATCGCGTCGATCACCCGCTGTCCTTCTACGCCGCGACCAAGAAGTCGAACGAGCTGATGAGCGAAACCTATGCCCATCTCTACCGGATAGCCCAGACCGGGCTCCGCTTCTTCACGGTCTATGGGCCATGGGGGCGCCCCGACATGGCGATATGGATCTTCACGTCGCGGATATTGAGCGGTCAGGCCATCCCCGTCTTCAACGACGGAAACATGCGGCGGGATTTCACCTTCATCGACGATATCGTGACCGGGGTGATTGCCGCGCTCGACAACCCGCCGATCGATGACGGCTTGCCGAAAGCCGGTGGCAGCCAGTCGCCGCACCGCCTGTACAATATCGGCAATCATCGCGCCGAACGCCTGGGCCGGCTCATCGACGTGATCGAGGCGGCCTGCGGGCGGAGCGCGGTGCGCGATTATCAGCCGATGCAGCCCGGCGACGTGCCGGCCACCTATGCCGACATCAGCGTCATCGAAAGCGAGCTCGGGTTCAAGCCGACGACATCGATCGACGTGGGCGTACCGCGGTTCGTAGAATGGTACCGCGGCTATCAGGGCCGCCGGACGGAGTAGCCCTCTAAGCAAAAAGGGCAGGCCATGCTGCCGATGCACCGGAGCCACCGCTGTCGGTGACGTTTAAGCCGATCCCGGAGCGGCCGGTTCGGCCCATTTCGCTGCAAGAGGGGAATCTATGCGCATCGCGATGATCGGTACGGGATATGTCGGCCTGGTGTCAGGCGCCTGTTTCTCGGACTTCGGACATGAAGTCACATGCGTCGACAAGGACCAGGCCAAGATCGAGACGCTGCGGAGCGGGATCATGCCGATCTTCGAGCCCGGGCTAAAGGACCTGGTCCTCGGCAACGTGCAGGCGCGGCGGCTTCACTTCACGACCGACCTGCGCTCCGCCGTGGCGGGGGTGGACGCCGTGTTCATCGCGGTCGGCACGCCGTCGCGGCGTGGCGACGGCTATGCGGACCTCAGCTATGTCTATGCGGCCTGCCGCGAGCTTGCCGCGGCGCTGGTCTCTCCCTGCGTCGTCGTGGTGAAATCGACCGTGCCGGTCGGAACGGGCGACGAAGTCGAGCGCATCCTGCGCGAGAGCGCCACATGCCCGCCGATATCGGTGGTTTCCAATCCCGAATTCCTGCGTGAAGGCGCCGCCATTACCGATTTCAAGCACCCCGACCGGATCGTGATCGGCACCGACAGTCCGCAGGCGCAGGACGTGATGCGGGCGATCTATCGGCCCCTTCATGTGAACCGGTCGCCGCTGCTGTTCACCGGACGCCGCAGCGCCGAGCTGATCAAATATGCGGCGAACGCCTTCCTCGCGACCAAGATAAGCTTCATCAACGAGATCGCCGATCTGTGCGAAGCCGTCGGGGCCGACGTGCAGGATGTCGCGCATGGAATGGGATCGGACAATCGCATTGGCCCGAAATTCCTTCATGCCGGGCCAGGCTATGGCGGCTCGTGCTTTCCCAAGGATACGCTGGCGCTGCTGAAGACCGCGCGCGACAATGCCACACCGCTGCGGATCGTCGAGACCGTCGCGACGGTGAACGACTGCCGCAAGACCGCGATGGCCCGGCGCGTCATCAACGCGATGGGCGGGAACGTCCGGGGCAGGAAGGTCGCGATCCTGGGCCTCACCTTCAAACCCAATACCGACGACGTGCGCGAGGCGCCGTCCATCGCGCTCGTCCAGGGGCTGCAGGATGCCGGGGCGATCGTCGAGGTGTTCGATCCGGAAGGCATGACGCAGGCCCGCGACCATCTCGTCGGCGTCGACTATGCGGCCGACCTGCAGGCGGCGGTCCAGGGCGCGTCGGCCACGGTGATCGTCACCGAATGGGACGTCTTCCGCGCGCTCGACCTGGCGGCGATACGCGAGAACATGGCTCACCCGCTGCTTATCGACCTGAGGAACATCTATTCGGCGACCGAGGCAGCCGCAGCGGGCCTCATCTATCATTCGATCGGCCGCCCGCAGGCCTCGTATCGCGATGTGGCGGAGGCCGTCATGCCGCCTGCCGATGAAATAGCCGCCCGAGCGGTGGCGTAGACGGGGCCGATCATGTTATTGTAATTTAAGTACGTATACCGGCTGAACTGCTTATATTACTTCTATCCCGAAGCGCCAATGACACTAAAATAACTGCGGCCTATCTGGTGTCCCGGGGCTCCGGACTCGGCCGGACGGACTCCAGCCGTCGCGCCGGATGATGTCCGGCAGGCTCAAGCGGCCGTCATATACGAGGAAACTCGTCATGAATCATTGGCGAATTGCGTCGGCCGCCGCCGGCGCCGCAATCATGATTCCGCTGGGCATGGTAGCCGCTCATCCGGATGAAGCTTCGATGACGACGATCGCCTTCGCACCGTGGGCACAGCGGATCTCCGGCACGATCGGCGACCAGCTTGTTTA
Organism: Sphingomonas sp. Root720; assembly: GCF_001428605.1. Classification (GTDB taxonomy): domain Bacteria; phylum Pseudomonadota; class Alphaproteobacteria; order Sphingomonadales; family Sphingomonadaceae; genus Rhizorhabdus. The sequence goes on along the minus strand of NZ_LMID01000001.1, from coordinate 764,943 downwards.
TCCCCGGCCAATGTTCGGGCGGGAGTCGCCCAGCGGCATCGTCCAGGTGAAATTCGGGTGCAGCGAGAGCGGGGCGCCATCCGATGTCAGCATCTACAGATCGTCGAAAGACCGGAGGCTGGACAGCGAAGCCCTGAGGGCCGTGCGCAAGATCGCTTCCCTCCATCCGTTGCCGCGAGGTTTCTCGTCCGACGAACATTATGTCGCCGTCATCATCTTCGCGGACGGTGAGGCCAGCATGAAGCGCCAGATGAAGACCGTGCGCAGGGATGCCGACCAGCGCAATGCCTGGCTGACCAGGCAGGGTTCCCCCACGGCGATCGCCATGAGCATGTTCTTGCTCCCGGCGGGCTGAACGCGAATCCGGCGACGCCGCGATGCGTGACCCTCTCGTCGCGCGGAGCGGCTCGCCGGGTTTCCGTCGGGCGACAGGCGCAGCTGCCCGCCATGGGGCCACCGGATCCGCAGACCTCAGCGCTTCCTGCCGGCCAGGTTCAACGCCGCCGCCGCGCGGACGAGCGCCGTCAGCGCCTCCTCGTCGATCGTATCGCCCTCATGGACGTCGATCGCGCGCCGGACGTTGCCCTCGAGGCTGCTGTTGAACAGGCGCGCCGGGTCCTCCAGCGCGGCGCCCTTGGCGAAGGTCATCTTGACCACGCCCTTGTAGGTCTCCCCGGTGCAGATGATGCCGGCGTGCGACCATGTCGGGACGCCGCGCCACTTCCATTCCTCGACGACCTCGGGGTCGGCCGCCCGGATGATCGACCGGACGCGTGCGAGCGTCTCGCCGCGCCAGTCGGCCAGTTCCCGGATCCGGGCGTCGATCAGTTGGGAGGGGGAATCGCTCTTCTTCTGGTCCATCGTCCTCGCCTTTCCGGACCCGCCGTCCGCCATGACGGTCGATATCGCCGTTGCCGGACGGGCGTTCAACCCATCTCGCCGGTCCTGAACCAGCGCCGCAGCACCGGCATGCGCGCCAGCTCGCAGCCGCAGTGGCGGCAGCGGCCATGCTCGACGCCCTGTTCGTCGGTCCGCACCTCGGGCGCGACGACATGGCGGCCGGCGCGGCAGTTGCGCGAGATCTCGGCGATCATGCGCGGATGGCGCTTCCGGCCGCGGCTGTGGAGAAGGGAGGACTGGTCTGTCGGCATCGGAATCTCCTGGAACGCCGTCACACTGCCCGCTGGCGGCTGTGGCGGGCGTGGCGGGCGGATGAAATTTTGGTCATGCGCGGCGGCGGCGGCGTTCGGGCGGATTACGGAAAATTCATCCGCCGGGCAGCGCGCGGCCATGCGGGGTGGCGTAGGGAGGAAACATCGCCGGCTTCCCCCTCCGGCGACCCCGCCCGCGGCGTCTGGCTTCCCCTCTTCGCCAGACGCCGCATCCGCATCCGTGTCGGCACATCCTTTCGCTGGCTTCGGCGTCCCCCGTCACCACGGCTCAGGCGGCGAGGCGCGGCCGATCGGTCGAGGCCGCATCGGGCAGGGCGAGGCGCGGCGTCGTCCGCTCGGGTGAAGCGGCCATCCTCGGCCGCCCGATCAGCAGGTTGAGGTCGCGCATCGCCCGGATGAGGCCGAGGCCGTGCGGCGCGGCGATGTAACGGGGTTCCCACATCGGGGCGAACTTCTCCTTATAGGCGCGCAGGCCCCGGAAGCCGTAGAACCGCTCGCCCCGCTTGAAGATCGCGGCGGCGGCTTTCGCCCAGAGCGGCGACAGGCGATGCGCCTCGATCCCCGACAGCGGTGCGAGGCCGAGCGAGAAGCGGGCGTGGCCCTGGTCCTGGCCCCACAGGATCAGGCTGGCGAACAGATAGTCCATCACCCCCGGCGGCGATCCCGCGCCGTGACGCATCAGGTCGACCGACAGCTCGCGCCGATTGGCCGTGCGCCAGATGTTGGCGAAGGCGACGATCCGCCCGTCGACCCGGACCATGGCGCAGTCGAAGCGCGCGATATAGTCGGGATCGAAGCGGCCGAGGCTGAAGCCCTTCTCTTGCTGGCCCTTGGCTTCCAGCCATTCGTCGGAGATCGTGGCGAGATCGCGCAGGATCGCGGGGACCGCGGCGGCGGGGATGACCTCTAAGGTCGCGCCTTCGCGTTCGGCGCGGCGCACCGTCTGGCGGATCGACCGCATCCGTGGGCCGTCGAGCGAGAAGCCGGCGATGTCGACCACGGCCTCCTCGCCATATTTGACGATCTGCAGGCCCAGCGCGATCGCCAGCTCGAGCATGTCGCTGCTGATCTGGTATAGCATCAGCCGGCCCTGTGCGGCGTCCGCCATCGAACGGATCCGCCAGAGCAGATCGGCCCAGGCGGCGCGCGGGCCGACCGGATCGGCCATCACGATCCAGCTCGATCCGCGGATCTGGTACATCAGGAAGGCGTCGCCCCCGGGCGAGAGGAGGAAGCGCTTGTCGCCGGTATAGGCGAGCATCGCATCGGTGCGCTCCGCGCCCTCGATCACCGCGGCGATCTCGGCTGGAAGGGCGGTCGTGGCGCGGCGGGGGGCGGCGGGTTCGAACAGCCGCCACAGCGCGACGCCGGCGAGCAGTACGCCCATGCCGAGGCTGGCGCGCAGATAGCGCGACGCGTCGCCGTGCAGGGCGAAGTCCCACCACAGCGCGTTCTGATAGGTGACATGCTTGTAGGAGAAGAGCCCGACCCACAGGCTCAGTCCCCCGACCGCCGCGACGCAGGCCAGCCAGGTGGGCGAGAAGGCGCGCGAGACGAAGGCCGTGGTCCGGTAGAAGGCCGGGCTGGTCCATTGCAGCAGCGCGGCGATCGCCACGCAGACGATCGCTTCCTCATAGTCGATGCCCTTGGCGAGCGAGAAGATCGCCCCGGCGATCAGCAGCGCGCGGGCCGCGACGAAGGCGCCGTCGAGGCGGCGGTAGAGGCCGGGGGAGAGCAGCAGCAGCCCGGTGCCGACCAGGCTGGCGGCGAGGTGTGACGCCTCGATGAAGGGCAGCGGTACGATCGCGTGCAGCATATGGAGCCGGGCGGGGATCGACGGGGTCGAGCCCGACAGCAGCAGCACCGCCCCGCCGAGAAAGCTCGCCACGCTCATCAGCAGCGGGGCGAGGCCGTTGGCGACCAGCCGGACCCCGGCGATCGCCTGGCCGAGGCGGCGCTGGCGGCCTTCGTGCAGCACCAGCGCGACGATGCCCAGCGCGAGCGGCAGCAGATAATAGATCAGCCGATAGGCGATCAGCGCGGCGGCCAGCGCGGACTTGTCGGCCGGGATCGTCGCCAGCACGACGGCCTCGAACACGCCGATGCCGCCGGGAACATGGCTGACGAGGGCGGCGATGATGCCGAACGAATAGGCGAGGAGGAAGGTCGGCAGCAGCGCCGGATCGGCGCCCGGGATGAGGATGAACAGCGCAGCGGCGGCGGCGGCGAAGTCTATCCCCGCGATGGCGATCTGACCCAGCGCCGCGCCCGCGCTCGGCAGGGGGACCGTCCAGCCGAACAGCCCGATCGAGCGCGGACCGAGGGCGCAGGCAAGGACGAAGCCCGCTGTGCCGAGGAGGATCGCGCCGCCGACGGTCCGAGTGACGGTCCCGCCCAGCGAGAGGCCCGCCAGCGACAGGTTGCCGGGGTGGAAGGCGAGGGCGAGGCCGGTGATCGTCAGCACCCCCATCCAGAAGGTCGCCGAGGCGATCGCCACGATCCGCGCCACGTCGCCGCCGGACAGGCCGGCGCCGGTGTAGACGCGATAGCGCGCCGATCCGCCGGTTATCGGCGAGAGGCCGAGATTATGGCTGATCGTATAGCTGGTGAAGGAAGCGAGGGCTGCGGTCCGCCATGGCAGCGGCCTGCCGATGACGCGCAGCGCGAAGACGTCGTAGAAGGTCAGAGCGACGTAGCTGGCGACGGTGCAGGCGATCGCGATCGCGATCTGCCGGGGCTCGATCGCGCTGAACGCCGACGCTATGTCGCGCGGTCCCAGCGTCTCGGTGAGCCGGTGGAGCGCGGCGAGGCCGAGGCCGACCAGCAGGATGACGAGGGCGACGGACAGGGCGCCTCGCCGGTCGCGCAGCCAGGCGATGAGATTATGCATTGCGGGCCTTCTCGATGGGCTGCCAGGTCTGGAACGTGCCGGAAAAGCCGCCGATCGGGCGGTTCGGGAGCGTGATCGCGTCGGGACGGCGCCGGGCGGATCCGTCCGGAAGTTCGGGCGGCGGCGCGGCCATCGTCGCCGGGATCGGAGGCTTCATTGCACGTCCTTGCTGCTAGGGTCCGTACCGATAGGCGTGGGCGCATGCCAATCGCGTGGGCGGCATCTGAATTATTGGTAATGTTGGGCGGGGCGGGGCGGTGCGGCTGCGGGGCGATCTGCGCCGCTCTCCTCTCCGGACGATTCTCGCGACATCGGGCATCGATAATCTCGCCGACCGCGCCGATCATGCCGGACATGACGAAATGGTCATGCGATGCTCATGCTCGGGTATGATGGGCGCGCCTATCCCGGCGACGAAGGAGGCCATATGGCAAGCGAAACCCTACACGGCATGGCCGCGCGGCTACTGGGCAAGCAGGATCTCGACCCCGAGGAGGCCAATGTCCTCGCCAAGATATCGGCGCGCCAGCCGATCTCGCGCGATGCCGCCGACGTTGCCGACCTGCACGCCACCTACGGCGACCGGCTCGCCGACAGGGTCGCCGCGGTCGGCGGCAGCTGGGGCTTCATCATCTGCTTCGGCCTGGTCCTGCTCGGCTGGATGCTGCTCAACAGCGGCGTGCTGTCGCACTGGGGCCTCGCCTTCGATCCCTATCCCTTCATCTTCCTCAACCTGATGCTGTCCACACTGGCCGCGATCCAGGCGCCGGTGATCATGATGAGCCAGAACCGCCAGGCGGCGAAGGACCGGCTGGCCGCCAGTCTCGATTATGAGGTCAACCTGCGCGCCGAGCTTGAAATATTGCGGTTGCATGAGAAACTCGACCAGGCGATCACCGAACGGCTCGATCGCATCATTGCCACGGTCTGCGCCGAACGAAACGAGGCCTGATGTGACGAGAACCCTGTCCTGGATCGGCTGGTCGGCGCTGCTGTGCGCGGCCCTGGCCGCGTTCATCGTCACCCGCCAGTTCGTCCGCCCTTATCATGAGCCCGTCGTGGCCGGAGAATCGCTGCCCACGGGCGCGACGCTGGCGGTGGTCGACAATGCCGGGCATCCCCGGCTGATGGTGACGAGCCTCCAGACCGGCGGGCCCGGCGCGGAGGCGGGGCTGAAGGTCGGCGACGAGATCGAGGATGTCGACGGCCTGCCCGCGCCGAGCCTGACCGCATTCGACCGCGACGTCGCCAGCGGGTCCTATGACGTTGTCGACCTGCGGGTGTCGCGTCACGGCGCGCTGCTCGACATCCACATGCGGCGCGGCGGGGGAGGGCATCACGGATGAGCCACAAGATATTGCTGGTCGAGGACGACGCCACCACCGCCGATTTCGTCGCGACCGGCCTGACCGAACATGGCTTCGTGGTCGATCGCGCCGACAATGGCCGCGACGGCCTCTTCCATGCCACCGACGGCAGCTATGACTGCGTGATCCTCGACCGGATGCTGCCCGGGATGGATGGGATGGCGGTGCTCGGTGCGATGCGCGCGGCGGGGATCGAGACGCCGGTGATCATCCTGTCGGCGATGGGCTCGGCCGAGGATCGGGTGAAGGGGCTCGAAAGCGGTTCGGACGATTATCTGACCAAGCCCTTCGCCTTCGCCGAACTGCTTGCGCGGATCCGCCTGCTGATCCGCCACGCCCAGGGGCGCGGCGCGGCACCGGAGACTCGTCTTGCCTGCGACGACCTGGAGATGGACCTGCTGTCGCGCAAGGTGCGACGGCGCGGGCAGGCGATCGACCTGCAGCCGCGCGAGTTCCGCCTGCTCGAATTCCTGCTCCGCCATGTCGACCAGGTGGTGACGCGCACCATGCTGCTCGAAGGGGTGTGGGATTATCATTTCGATCCGGGCACCAACGTCATCGACGTGCATGTCAGCCGGCTGCGCAAGAAGATCGACGAAGGCCATGCCCGGCCGCTGCTCCACACGGTGCGCGGCTCGGGCTATCGGCTCGGTTTCGACGGCTGACGATGGGTTTCGCCCGGTCGACCTTCCTGCGCTTCGCCGCGCTCGTCTTCCTGTTGCAGATCGTCGGCGCGGCGCTGCTGCTCGCCACGGTGCACCAGCTGACCGCCGACCAGATCGGCGACGAGGCCGAGGCCCATGCCGAACAGCTGCGCGACCAGCTGCTCGGCAGCTACCGGCAAGGCGGCTTCGCGGCGCTTGGTGCGGCGGTCGCCGCCCGCACCCAGCCTGGCCGGGCACCCGGCGCGGCGGTGCTGCTGGTCGACCGCGGCGGGCGGCCGGTGGCGGGCAACATCGCCGAATGGCCGCCGTCGCTGCCCTCGTCCTCGGCTGCCGCGACCATCGACCTGTTCCGGATCGGCCATGACGAGTCCGAGCAGATCTACCTGGTCGCGACCCCGCTGGCCGGGGGCGGACGGCTGCTGACCGGCCACGTCGTCGAAAGCGAGCTGCGGTTCGCGGTCATCCTCGAGGAGGCGATGGTCAGCGCCTTCGCGGTGGCGGTGGCGCTGGCCGCCTTCGCGGCATGGAGCTCGACCCGGCTGATCCATGGCCGGCTGGCGGCGACGGTCGGCACCGCGCGCGCCGTCACCGCCGGCAATCTCGACCATCGCGTTCCGGTCGACGGCGGCGACGATGCCTTCGACGCGCTCGGCGCGACGATCAACGCGATGCTCGACCGCATCGCCGCGCTGATGGCCGAGCTGAAGATCGCCACCGACGGCCTCGCGCACGACCTGCGTTCCCCGCTCACCCGTCTGCGATCGACCCTCGAACGCGCGCTCGACGCGAGCGAGGGCGAGGAGGCGAAGGGCGCGGTCGCCCGCGCGATCGACGAGGGCGACCGATTGCTGACGATGCTCGACACGGCGCTGCGCATCAGCCGCGCCGAAGCGGGCATCGGGCGGGAAAGTTTCGTCGACACCGACCTTTCGGCGATGGTCGAGGACATGGTCGAGGTCTACGGCCCGCTCGCCGAGGATAACGGCTTCGCGATCGTCGCCGACGCGCCGGCGGGAATCCGCGGCCATGTCCACCGCGAGCTGCTCGGCCAGGCGCTCGCCAACCTGATCGACAATGCGATGAAATATGGCGCCGGGCGGATCGTCGTCGCGGCACGGCGGACCCGCGACGGGGCGGTGGTCAGCGTCGGCGACGACGGCCCGGGCATAGCCGAGAACCAGCGGCCGGAGGCGCTGCGCCGCTTCGGCCGGCTCGACGCGGCGCGCAGCAAGGCCGGGGCGGGGCTCGGCCTCGCTCTGGCTTCGGCGGTGGCGCGGTTGCACGACGGGGCGCTCGAGCTGCATGACAACGGGCCCGGGCTGAGGGTCGAGTTGCATCTGGGGCCGGGCATTTCGGCCTGAACGTCGTTCCAACCGACCGTCATCCCGGCTCGCCGGGGTGACGGGGAAGGGCGACATTACCGATGTTTAACCTCGCCCTCACGCCCGCGTCGGGAGCGCGGGCCTAGTCTCCGCGCAGGATGTCCTCCTGCGGGGGTGAAGATGCGCAGACTGTTTTCCATATTGGCCATCGTCGCGGGATCGGCCGCGATGCTCCTCTCGCCCTTCTCGTCGACCGCCACGCCCGTCGCGGCGCGGATGCCGGCGGCGCCTCGCCCGGTCGCGGCGCAGGAGGAGGCCGTCGCCACCGGCGGCTTCACCTTCGCGGGCGCGCAGGAGGTGGGCACCTATCGCCCCGTCGGCCCGGTCCGGGGCGTCGCGATCTCCTGTCGGGGGACGGCGGCTGGAATCTCGGCGTGGTCGACATGGCGAAGGCGCTCGCCGGGCAGGGCGTCGCGGTTGCCGGCATCTCGACCCCGACGCTGCTGAAGAGCCTCGACGGCAATGGCGAGGCGTGCGTCGATCCCAACTATGTCCTCCAGGCGCTGGCGCAGGACTATGAGCATCGCCTCGGCCTGCCGCGCTACGTCAAGCCGATCCTGGCCGGCTACTCCTCGGGCGCGACGATCGCCTATGCAGCGTTGGCACAGGCCCCGGCGGGGACGTGGCGGGCGGCGGTGTCGCTCGGCTTCGGTCCCGACATCGGCGGGACGAAACCCTGGTGCGCGATCCCCGGCGTGACGGTGTCGCACATCGCCAAGCCCGAGGCCGGCTGGCTGTTTTCGGCCGCGCCGCGCCTGCCGGCGCCGTGGCTGGTGCTGCAGGGCGCCGTCGACCAGGTCGTCAGCCCCGACGTCACCCGCGCCTTCGCCCGGCAGGTGCCGCAGGCGCGGCTGATCGAACTGCCCAAGGTCGGGCATGGTTTTTCGGTCCAGGCCAACTGGATGCCGCAGTTCAGGGCCGCCTTCGACCAGTTGCTGGAACCGCAAGCGAGCGCCGCCGCGCGCCCGGCCATGCTCGCCAATGTCGCAGACCTGCCGCTGACGATCGTCGCCGACCCGGCCGCGCGCCATAGCGACCTGATGGCGGTGATGTATTCGGGCGACGGCGGCTGGGCCGGAATCGACCGCGACCTTGCGGCGAAGCTCGCGGCGGCGGGCGTGCCCGTCGTCGGCGTCGACAGCCTCAGCTATTTCTGGAACGCCAGGACGCCGGCGCAGGCCGGACAGGATGCGGGGCGGATCGTCGAGCATTTCTCGCGCGCGTGGCACCGGCCGAAGGTTATCTTCGTCGGCTATTCCTTCGGCGCCGACGACCTCCCGTATATCGTCGCCGCGCTGCCGCCCACGCTTCGGCCGATGGTGGCGCGGCTCAGCATGCTCGGCCTGAGCGGCACCGCCGACTTCCAGTTCCACCTCGCCTCCTGGCTCGACATCGGCGACACCAACGCCCTGCCGACCCTGCCCGCGATCCAACGGCTGCGCGGCCTGCCGATGCAGTGCATCCGGGGCGCGGAGGAGAAGCACAGCGCCTGTCCGGACATTCCCGGCGGCCTGGTCGAACAGGTCGTGCTGCCCGGCGGCCACCACTTCAACAACGACGGCGAAGCGCTGGCCGCCGCGGTACTGCGGGGCATGTCGTGAGGCGGATCCTGACCGGCGTCGTGCTGGCGCTCGTCCTGGTCGGCGCCGGGCTGACCGCCTGGTGGGGCTGGCTCGGCTATTTCGGAGGCGATGTCTACGTCCCCGTCAAGGCGCGCCGTGCACCGTCTCCCGCGCATGCCGGGCTGGCCGCCGTGATCCTGTCGGGCGACATGGGTTTCAAGATCGGCATGGCTCGGCAGGTCGCCGACCGGCTGGCGGCGGATGGCATTCCGGTGCTCGGGGTCAATTCGCTCGTCTATTTCCGCGAGCGCCGGTCGCCGGCTGAGGTCAGGGCGCTGATCGGGGATGCGGTGCGGCGCGGGCTCGCTTTCGGGCATGCGCGGCGCCTGCTGCTGATCGGCCAGTCCTATGGCGCGGACATGGTCCATGTCGGCCTCGTCGGCCTGCCGCCCGACCTGCGCGCGAGGCTGGCGATGGTCGCGCTGGTCGTGCCGACCGACACGGTGATGTACCAGGCATCCCCTGCCGAGATGCTCGACCTCGTGCCGGCCGACGCCGCCGCGATCGATACCGGGCGCCGGCTCGACTGGGTGCCGCTGCTGTGCGTCCAGGGGCGCGACGAGACCGACAGTCTCTGTCCGATGCTCGATCAATCCAATATGCGCAGGATCGCCATGCCCGGCGGCCATCCGCTCCGCCGCGATGCCGACGGCCTCTACCGCCATCTGCTCGGGAGCATCGACGCGTTGCCGGCCCGGTGACAGGGCGCGCAGGTGGTTGCGGGTCCAACGGGCCCGGCGGCGGACATGAAAAAGGCCACCGAAGTGGCCGGCGAAGCGGGAGATGATGGGGAAGGCCCGGGAAGCGACGCCCCCGGGCCATCGTCGCCTCAGCCTTTCCGGTGTGCGCCTTTTCCAGCGGCGATCTTGTGAGCCCGGTGCGTGGCGTGACCCGTCGCGTGGCGGGCCGGAGCAGCCGGTCGGTCCATGCATTTGTCGGTGATCGTCTTCGAGCACAGCGGAACGTCGCCGGTCGGCGTGGCGGCGTTGGCGGCGCCCATCACCAGCGCGGTGCCCAGCCCGGCGATCGCGCTGGTCAGCGCCAGGAAACGGAAGACGGTTCTCAACATGGTCGCATCCTTCATTGTCTGGGAAGCACGGCGTCGTCGCCTTGCCCCGATGCGCCGAATTTGGACCGGCCAGCCGCGGAACGCACGTTAAGACACCGACAGGTGTCCATCGAGGAAATCCGAATAACATATTGGGAAAATGAACTTTTATCGACATGGTTGACGGACGGCGGAGATCCGGTGGGTTACAAATCGGTCATCATCGCGCCGGAAGCCCCGATCCCCCTGCGTGGGTCGAGCCGGCCACCCTTCCGATGCGCGGCATCGAGATGCTCGCAATCGGCCGCGCATCTGGTAGGATGATGGATATTCGCGCTGCTGGCGATCATGTTTCCGGTCCCGGATCAGGGAGAAGCCATGTCGGGAAGGGCCGGGAACCGACCGGGGAGTTGAGTGTGGCCGGCCAGACAATCGAGGAGCGCAAGGTCTGGACGCCGAGCGAGCTTCCGCTCGACCGGTGGAACCGCTTCGCCAGCACCGAGATCGACGCCGTCCACCAGCATATGGTGCATGCCTTCTGCCCCCACGACCTGTCGACCGAGGGCGGCGTGCCGCCGATCGCCTTCCGCCACAACCAGGCGACCCTGCGGTCGAGCACCTTCAATGCCACCGACTACGGCCTGCCCTATGGACGGGTGGCGGTCGCGATCCCGCCGTCCGAGCATTGCTTCCTCGTCCAGTTCGTGCTCAGCGGCCAGGCGCAGTTCGGCCATCAGGGGCATACCTTCGCGCTGCGGCCCGGCCAGATGTCGGTGCTGAGCCCGCACGAGCCGATCCGGCAGATCACCGACGCCGGGTGTCGGCACTTCACGATCAAGCTCGACCGCGCCTACCTCGAAGGCCTGCTCAACGAGGATTTCGGCCGGCGCACCAGGCCGCTGATCTTCTCGCCCGGCCCGATCACCATCGACGGGCTCGCCGCGTCCTTCGCGCAGTTCGTGCGCGCCGTCGTGGAGGACATGGACAACGACAATTCGGGCTTCGTCCATCCGCGTGCGATCGGCACGACCGAGGAGATGCTGGGTCGGCTGCTTCTCACCTCGGTGCCGCACAATTATTCGCACGATTACGCGATGGAGCCGCAGAATGTCGCGACGCCCTATTATGTGCGCCGCGCCGAGGAACTGATCCGCACCCGCTATCAGGAGCAGCTGACCCTGTCCGACCTGATCGCCGCTTCCGGGGTCAGCGGCCGGTCGCTCCATTTCGGTTTCCGGCGGTTCCGCGACGATAGCCCGATGGGCTATCTCAAGCGCTACCGGCTCGAGCGCGCACGCACGATGCTGAAGGAGTTGCAGGGGAGCGGCATGACCGTGACCGAGGTCGCCCTGGCCAACGGCTTCCTCCATCCCAGCAAATTCTCGCAGGACTATGCCCGCCGGTTCGGGGAACTGCCGTCCTTTACGCTGAAGAAGAGCTTCAGCGCCTGACCCGGCCCCTGGGCCGACCGTCGCCGCGCCGAATGCTGCCAGCACGGTAGGATGATTGCCAGTCCGGTATAGCCGCCCCCGCCGGGATCACCCAGTAATGCGTCACGACGATGGCGCGACCATATGCGCCACGCCGCAGGTAGGAAAAGCACGACGCGCCATGCGCCGCTAAACCTCGGGGGCTTTATGACCAGATCCTTTGTTTCGACCTCCTCCACCATCGCCCTGGCCTTCGCCGCCATGCTGGCAAGCGTTCCGGCCGCCGCGCAGGGCACCGCCGGCGCGCCCGCCGCCGCCGAAGCCGACGAGGGCGGCCTCGCCGAGATCGTCGTCACCGCGCAGAAGCGCGAGCAGAACCTCCAGAAGGTCGGCATCTCGGTCACGGCGGTGTCGGGCGACGAGATCCTCGAGCGCGGCGTCTCGAACAGCATCGACCTGATCACCCGCACGCCGAGCGTCGACAATTATTCACCCTACGGCCCGGGTTCGAGCGCGAACATCGTCATCCGCGGCATCGGCCTCAACGACTTCGGCGAGGGCCATGAGGCGCCGGTCACGGTCTATGTCGACGAATTCTACGTCGTGAACGTGCCGGCGGTCGACTTCGCGCTGTTCGACCTCGACCGCGCCGAAATCCTGCGCGGCCCGCAGGGCACGCTGTTCGGCCGCAACTCGACCGGCGGCCTCGTCCACTATGTCACGCGGAAGCCCTCGCAGGAGGCCGGCGGCTTCTTCAAGGCCAGCTATGCGCGCTTCAACGAGCTGAAGCTCGAAGGCGGCCTCACCGCGCCGCTCACCGACACGCTGTCGGCGCGCGTGTCCTTCCTGTCGCACCACAGCGACGGCTATATCAAGAACCTCAACCCGCAATTCTCGGACGACAAGGGCGGCCAGGCCGGCACCGACGCGGTGCGCGTCCAGCTCCGCTACGACGACGGCGACTGGGACGTGCTGCTCAAGGGCGAATATGGCCGGACCGACAAGGTCCACACCTATTATGAGCAGACCCCGAGCCTGCGCGATCCGGTGACGGGGCTGGGCTCGGCCGATCCGACCGGTGTCGACGATGCCGGCTACAACGAGGCCAATTTCGGCGCGGGCAAGCGCAACGTCGCCTATACCAGCAGCCCGCAGCGGCTGAAGTCGGAAGCCTATACGGGCCTGTTGCGTGCCGAGCGCGACTTCGGCGACATCAGCTTCACCTCGCTGACCGGCTATATGCACTTCACCCGCGACCTCAGCGAGGATTGCGACGCCAGCCCGAACACGATCTGCGCGGCGACCTTCCCCTACAGGAGCGACACCGCCACGCAGGAGTTCCGGGCGTTCGGCAAGGGCAACGGCTTCAACTGGACCGCGGGCGTCTACGGCCTCTACGCGAAGGCCCGCAACAATCCGGACGCGACCTTCAACGTTCCCGTGTCCGGGGACACCGCCGTCGATCCGGCGACCGGCCTCTACAATGGCGCCTTCTTCCCGATCAACCTGGCGGCCAACTGGAAGATGCGGACGACGTCCATCGCCGCGTTCGCCCAGGGCGAGGTCGAAGTGGCCGATCGCCTGACCTTCATCCTCGGTGGCCGCATCACCCGCGACAACAAGAGGTTCAACGAACGCGACAACGCTTCGCTGCGCAGCTGTCCCGGCTTCCCGATCCCGACCAACTGCTTCCTGCAGCCTGCCGGCCCGGGCATCGCCAACCCCTATGTCGATACCTACAAGAAGACGCTGATCTCGGGTAAGGCCGAACTCGACTTCCAGGTCAGCTCGGACCTGCTGCTGTTCGCCAGCGTGTCGCGGGGCACCAAGGCCGGCGGTTTCAACAACGGCTTCTATCCGGGCGGCGTCGCAACCTCGCAGATCCCCTATCGCGACGAGAACGTCATCGCCTACGAGATCGGCGAGAAGGCGACGCTGTTCGACCGCAAGCTGCGTTTCAACACCTCGCTGTTCTATTATGACTATAACCGCTTCCAGACCTTCAACTGGGAAGGAATCGGCGGCCTCCTGACCAACCAGGGCGCCAGCAGCTACGGCGCCGAGGTCGAGATCCAGGCCGCTCCGATCGACAATCTCGAACTGCGCTTCGGCGGCTCCTGGCTCGAGACGAAGATCAAGGACGTCCGCAACGGCGTGCCCGGCGGCACCACCTATGTCGCCGACCGCGAGATGGCGAACGCGCCGAAATGGACCGCTAACGGCGCGGTGGTCTACACGATCCCGCTCGAAAACGACCGCTCGGTCGTCCTGAACTGGGACTGGAACTATCGTTCGAGCCGCTATGCCAATAATTTCAACGATCCGTCGGTGAAGCTGCCCGGTTATTTCAAGCATAATGCTGACATCTCTTTCAACGTGAACGACTATTGGCAGCTCCAGGCCTTCGTCCGGAACATCGGCAACAAGCTGGCGGTCACCAAGGCGTTCCAGTTCAACGACCTCGGCTATGTCCAGTATATCTACTCCGAGCCGCGGGTGTTCGGCGCCAGCGTGCTCTACAAGTTCTGATCCACCCCCTGCGGAACGCTTCGGCGTTCCGCCCTCCTCAAGGGCGCAGCATGTTGAAGAGCGGGCATAGCCGGACGACCGAAGGCGGGGCGGGGGACGGGCTCGCCGCGCTCGTCACGCTCGGCACGGCGGGCGTCATGACCTTCCTGGCGATGCCGGTGATCGCCGTCGCGCTCGTCAACGTGCTGGGCGCCAGCGAACGCGACGTCGGCCTGTTCTCGACGATCCAGCTGATCACCCTGTCCTGCGGCTGCCTGCTCAGCACCTTCCTGCCGCGCGGCCGGTTCCGCCGTTTCGGCATCTCCGCGCTGGCGGTGATGATCGTCTGCGACCTGCTCTGCCTTGCCCAGCCGGGCTGGACGGCCTTCCTGGTCCTGCGCGGCATCGGCGGCGCGGCCGGCGGCGTCGCGGTGTCGCAGGCGACCGCGGCGATGGCGCGGACCCGCAACGCCGAACGCAGCTTCGGCCTGTTCCTCGCGCTCCAGACCATCCTGTCGATCGTCTGCGTCTATGCGATGCCGCCGATCATCGGCGCCTTCGGCTTCGCGGCGGCCTATGCGGTGCTGCTGGCCTTCGACATCCTGGCGCTCGCGCTCGTCGCCATCCGCCTCAGGCCGGTCGGTTCGGCGGAGGAGCATCATGGCATGCCCGGCAACGACATGGCCGGCTGGCTGCGCAGCGGCGGCGTGCTGCTCTCGATTCTCTGCTTCTTCACCGGGGTCGGCGCGCTGTGGACCTTCCTGGCGATCCTGGGGCAGGGGGTCGGCCTCGATTCCGCGCAGGTCGCGCTGGTGCTCAGCATCTCCAAGCTGGTCGCCTTCGCTGCGTCCTTCCTGCCCGGCATCGTCGGCAGCCGCTTCGGCCGCATCCCGCCGATCGTCGCGGCGGCGGCGGTCCTGGTCGCGGCGGTGCAGGTCTATGCCGTCGCCGGCAGCTTCGCCGCCTTCGTCCTGGCGACGGCGATGTTCAGCTTCGGCTGGTACGTCATCTATCCCTTCCAGCTCGGCGCGCTGGGGCAGGTCGACCGCGACGGCCGGCCGATGCTCGCCGCCGCGGCGCTGACCGGCGCGGGGTTGGGCCTCGGCCCGGCACTGACCGTGCTCGGCCCCGGCGGCCCGGCCGGCATCTACCTGATCGCGACGCTCGCCTTCCTGTGCGCCGGCGTCGCCGCGATCGTCGCGCTGATGCGCGTATCGCCCCCGCTTCCCGCAATCGCACAAGGTTCGTGATGACCCTCGCCAACGACTATAGCCTGCTGTCCGACGCCGCCCGGTCCTTTACGAGCGGCACCAAGCAGCTGTTCATCGACGGCGAATGGCGCGCACCGCGCAGCGGCCGCACCGCGCCCGTCATCGATCCGAGCCATGGCGGGGAGATCGCACGGGTCGCCGAAGCCGATGCCGCCGATGTCGACGATGCCGTCCGCGCCGCCCGCCGCGCCTTCGAGAGCGGCCCCTGGCCGACGATGCGCCCGCACGAGCGCGAGGCGCTGATGCTCAGGCTGGCCGAACTGATCGCCGCCGAGGCCGCCACCATCGCCCAGATCGAGACGGTCAACAGCGGCAAGCTGATCCAGAACACGCGGCTCTTCGACGCGGACTTCTCGGTCCACGCGCTGCGCTACATGGCCGGCTGGGCGACCAAGATCCACGGCAAGACGATGGAGCTGTCGGTCCCCTATCTGCCGGGCGCGCGCTTCTCGGGCTTCACGAAGCTGCAGCCGCTCGGCGTCGTCGCGGGGATCACCCCGTGGAACGTGCCGCTGTGCGAGGCGGTGTGGAAGCTGGCACCGGTCCTCGCTACCGGCTGCACGATCGTCCTCAAGCCGGCCGAGCAGACCCCGCTGACCACGCTGCGCCTCGCCGAACTCTGCGCGGAGGCGGGCATCCCGGCGGGCGTCGTCAACGTCGTCACCGGCAGCGGCGCGGTCGCGGGCGCCGCGCTGGTCGAGCATCCCGGCGTGGACAAGATCAACTTCACCGGATCGACCGGGGTGGGCCGCATCATCGCCGCCTCGGCCGGGCCGCGCCTCAAGAAATATAATCTCGAACTGGGCGGCAAGTCGCCGGTCGTGATCGCGGCCGATGCCGATCTCGATGCGGCCATTCCCGGCGCGGCCTGGGCGATCCTCGGCAATCATGGCCAGAATTGCTGTGCGGGGTCGCGCCTCTACGTCCACGCCAGCATCTTCGACAAGGTCGTCGAGGGCGTCGCCGCGATCGCCGCCGGGCTGAAGATCGGCCCGGGGCTCGATCCGTCGACCGGTCTCGGCCCGATGGTCAACCATGCCCACCGCGACCGGGTGCTCGGCTATGTCGAGCGCGGCGTCGCGGACGGGGGCTCGCTGTTCTTCGGCGGCGAGGCGGTCGACGATCCGGGCGCCTATCTGCGGCCCGCGATCATCGTCGGCGCGAAGCCCGGCGACGCGGTGGTGCAGGAGGAGATCTTCGGCCCGGTCCTCGTCGCCACGCCATTCGACGACTTGGACGGGGCGATGGCGCAGGTGAACGGCACCAGCTTCGGGCTGGGCGCGAGCATCTGGTCGCGCGATTTCGACCTGATCAACGATTTCGTCGATCGGGTGCAGGCCGGCACGGTCTGGATCAACAACCACAATACGCTCGACCTGGCGCTGCCCTTCGGCGGCTGGAAGCAGTCGGGCGTCGGCTATGAACTCGGCGAGGAGGGGCTGATGTCGCACCTCGCGGTCAAGGCCGGCGTGATCAGGCGCTGAGGAAGCTATGACGATCCTGAACCATCCTGCGATCATGGCGGTGGCGAAGCTCGACCGGCGCGCCTTCCTGGCGGGGACGGCGACGCTTGCCGGCCTGTCGGCGGCGGCCCTGCTGCCGATGGCGGCGGCGCGCGCCGCGATCGACGATCGTGAGATCAAGCGCCTTCAGGCGGGCGTGAAGGGCAAGGTCGTCGCGCGCGACGCCGAGCTGTACGAGCCGTGGCGTCAGAGCATGATCTGGCAGACCCAGAAATTCCCACGCCATCCCGAGATCATCGTCCAGGCCGAAAGCGTCGAGGACGTCGTCGCCGCGGTCAATCATGCGCGCGAGAACAAGCGGCGCATCACCACCCGCGCCGGCGGCCACAGCTTCTGCGGATGCTTCCTGCGCGACGACGGCATGCTCGTCGACGTGTCCCGCCTGTCGACGATCGAGATCGACGCCGCGAAGCGCGAGGCGATCGTCGGCCCGGGCGTGATCGGCCGCCGCCTCCAGGAGGAACTGGGCCGGCATGGCCTCGGCTTCCCGACCGCGCATTGCGGCATGGTGCCGGTCAGCGGCTTCCTGCTCGGCGGCGGGCTCGGCTGGAACGGCAATGCCTGGGGCGGGATGAGCACCTACAACATCCTCGAGGTCGAGATCGTCACCGCCGACGGGCAGGTGCGGACCGCCAGCGAGACCGAGAATGCCGACCTGTTCTGGGCGGTGCGCGGCGGCGGTCCTGGCCTGTTCGGCGTGGTCACCCGCTTCCGGCTGCGCGTCCACCCGGCGCCCAGGGCGATGCGCTCGCACACCTATATCTTCCCGTTCACCGCCACCGCCGACGTCGCCGCCGCGATGGAGGAGATCGGGCCGAAGCTGCCGCTCGACGTCGAGCTGATCGGCGTCATCACCGCCGCGCCGCCGGGCATGGAGAAAGCCTGCGCCGCCGCCGGTTGCGACCAGGTGTTCCTGCTGCAGAGCGTTGCCTTCGTCGACACCGAGGCCTCGGCGCTGGCCGGCATGGCGCCGTTGAAGGATCACCCGATCACCGCCAAGGCGATCGCGAAGATCGAGAACGCGCCGGAGACCTTCGAGAATCTCTATTATGGCAATGAGGTGCCGTTCCCGCAGCGCCGCTACTGCGTCGACAATATCTACGCCGACAGCCTGGAAAAGCCGATCCAGGTATTCATCAAGCATATGCCCAGATCGCCCTCGCGGGTCACCGCGCCGGTCCTGCTCTACAAGGGCCGGCCCGAGCTGCCCGACGGCGCCTGCGCGACCAAGGGCAATTTCTACGTCTCCTGCTATGCGCAGTGGGACGATCCGGCGGCCGACAAGGCCAACAAGGACTTCCTGATCGCGATGTACGAGGAGCTGCAGCCGCTCGGCACCGGCAGCTACATCAACGAGCTCAACCAAGAAGGCCGGATCCACCGCATCCGCGAATGCTATACCGCCGACGGCTGGCGGAAACTGGGCGAACTGCGCCGGACATATGACCCCGGCCTCGTCTTCCAAACTTTCTATGGGCTCGAGCCCGAACCACCCAAGGCCTGAGAGGAAACATCATGCGAGCTGCCACCGGAGTCGAGATCGTCGGCGCCTTCTTCACCGCCTTTGGCGAGGGCGACGTGCCCCGCGCCATGTCCTATCTGGCGCCGGAGGTCCGCTGGACCCTGCACGCCCATGACATTCCATGGGGCGGCACCTTCACCGGTCCCGCGGGCGTCGGCGATTTCTTCGCGAAGTTCGGCACCCATGCCGAGCCGATCGAGATGACGCCCAAGTCGATGGCCGAGGCGGAGGGCCTCGTCTATGTCCGCGGCATCGAGCGCAGCAAGGTCAAGGCGACCGGCAAGGAATATGCGGTCGAATGGGTGCATGTGATCGCCACCGACGACGGCAAGATCACCACCTTCGACGAATATCTCGACAGCGCCGCCATCGCGGCCGCGATGCGCTGACGGCGATGCGGGCGCCCGTCCTCCTCATCGGCGCGGCGGCCGTCGCTGTTGCGGCGGCGGGCTGCTCGACCGCCCATCCCGCGCCGGAGATCCCGCCGCAGGTCGCCCGCGGCCAGGCCTATTACGTGACCTGCCAGGGCTGCCACGGCAACGCCGGCGAGGGATTTTCCGGTATGAAGGCGCCGCGCCTGGCCGGCCTGGCGGCAAGCTATGTCGCGGAGCAGCTGATGCTCTATCGCAAGGATCTCCGGGGCGGCCCCGCGGACTTCCAGGGCGTGCAGATGAACGGCCGGGCCAAGGCGCTCCCGAACCAGCAGGCGGTGGCGGATGTCGCCGCCTATATCGCGACGCTGCCGGTGCCGCCCGCGCCGACGATAGCCGCGATGAAAAGCGAGGCTGGCGCCGACCTCTACCGGAGCTGTGCCGCCTGCCATGGCGAGCGGGGGGAGGGCAATGCCGCGCTCGGCTCGCCGCCGCTGGCGGGGACCGACGCCGACTATCTCGCGCGGCAGCTGCGCAACTTCAAGAAGGGCATTCGCGGGCGCGAAGGCGACGAAAAGGGACAGCAGATGGCCGCCGCCGCCGCCCTGCTTCCGGACGACGCGGCGATCGACGCGGTCGCCGCTTATGCCAGCGCGCTGAAATAGCCAGGGCCATCGTGCCGGCGGGGTGGCGTCCCCGCCAGGCGGCCGACACAACCGGGGATTTGGAAATGCAGATGGAAGGTGCCGAGTTCGACTACATCGTGGTCGGGGCGGGCTCGGCGGGTAGCGTGATCGCGGCGCGGCTGAGCGAACGCGCGGAGGTCAGCGTGCTGCTGATCGAGGCGGGGGGCCGCGACAACGGCTTCTGGCTCAAGATCCCCGTCGGCTACGGGCGGACCATCGCCGATCCCCGAGTGAACTGGAAATATATGACCGAGCCCAATCCGGCGCTCGGCGGTCGCCGGATCTACTGGCCACGCGGCAAGACGCTCGGTGGGTCGAGCAGCATCAACGGCCTGATCTACATCCGCGGCCAGGCGCAGGACTATGACCAATGGCGCCAGCTCGGCAACGAGGGGTGGAGTTATGACGATGTCCTGCCCTTCTTCCGCCGCGCCGAGGATCAGGAGAATGGCGAGGACGAATATCACGGCTCCGGCGGTCCGCTGGCCGTGACCAACCTGGTCGAGCGCAATCCGCTGTGCGACGCGCTGATCGCCAGCGCGGAAGCCAACGGCATCCCGCACAATCCCGACTTCAACGGCGCCCGGCAGGAAGGCGTCGGCTATTATCAGGCGACGATCCGCAACGGCAGGCGCTGCTCGACCTCGGTGGCCTATCTCAACCCGGTCAAGCGCCGTCCCAACCTGACGATCCTGACCGAGACCCAGGCCGAGCGCATCCTGTTCGACGGCACCCGCGCCAGCGGCCTGCGCGTGCGCAGGGGCGGGGAGAGCTTCGCCGTCGCCTGCCGGCGCGAGCTGATCCTGTCGGGTGGCTCGGTCAATTCGCCGCAGCTGCTGATGCTTTCGGGCGTCGGCGCGGCCGTCGGGCTGAAGGCTCTCGGCATCGAGCCAGTGGCCGATCTTCCCGGCGTCGGCGACAATCTGCAGGACCATTATGGCGGGCAGATCACCTGGCGGTGCAACCAGCCGATCACGATGAACGACATCATGCTCAGCAAGCGCAAGCAGCTCTTCGCCGGGCTGAACTGGCTGCTGTTCCGCGACGGGCCGCTGTCGGTGCCGGCGGGGCAGGCGGGGCTGTTCACCCGCGTCTCGCCGGGCGCCGCCACGCCCGACGTCCAATTCCTGTTCCAGACCTTCAGTGGCGGATATTATGAGGACGGCCTGTTCAAATTCTCGGGCTTCGCCAACTTCATCTGCCCGATCCGGCCGCAGAGCCGCGGCCGGCTGACCCTGGCGAGCGGCGATCCGTTCGAGGCGCCGCGCCTCGCCCCCAATTATTTCGCGCACGAAGCCGACCGGCGGATCGCGGTCGAGGGGCTCAAGCTCGCCCGTCGCATCGCCGCGACCCCGCCGCTCGCCGACTTCATCTCGGCCGAACACCTGCCGGGCGCCGATGTTCGCAGCGACGACGAGATCGAGGCCTATTTCCGCGAGACCGGCGGCTGCGTCTCGCACCAGGTCGGCACGTGCAAGATGGGCTCCGACGGGATGGCGGTGGTCGACAGCCGGCTGCGCGTCCATGGCGTCCAGGGTCTGCGCGTCGCCGACGCCTCGATCATGCCGACGCTGATATCGGGCAACACCAATGCCGCGACGATCATGATCGGCGAGAAGGCGGCGCAGATGATCGCGGAAGACGCTTGAGCCGAGGAATCGCCCTTCCGGTAAGATATTTCTCTTTGATCGGCATTCTGGGCAAATTTTGCCGACGAGCGCTCGGCGCCCGGGCGAAAGCGGCAATTTTTCGGATATGATCGCTGCTATGCTGCCGCCGAGGAGTGTTGCGATGAAATCCCCCGAATCCTGTGCCTCGGCGCCTGTCTCCCATTTCGACATCGTCGCGCGGCCCGATCCGCAGACCTTGGCGAGGCTGATCAACTATTTCGCGCAGCGTGCCCTGATTCCCCGGATGGTCGAGGCGCGCGAGGCCGACGGCATGATGCTCGTGAGGATCGAGCAGGAAGGCCTGTCGGCGCACGAGGCGGGAATCGTCGCCGACAAGATGCGCAACAACTGGCTGGTCGAGCAGGTTGGCCTGCGCTGCGGGAATGTCCACCAGCTTTCGCTGAGCGAATCGGCGGTCGCCCGCGCCGCCTGATTCTCCGGCGCTTTCCGAACGCCCCGCTTCCAGTTCTCGTCGATCGCGCTGCCGCTCCGGCCTCCGGATCGCGACGCCACGCGTTCGCGCGCGCTCCCTCCAATCCAATATTGCATCCACAGTTTTTAGGACGTATACGTCTTGTATTGCCGGTGGAGACGATGATGGTGGCGGGAGAGGTGGAACTCGAGGATCGTGCGGATGCGCAAACCGGCGTCGGCCGCCTGTGCAACTTCGTCGGCGGAGTCTTCGTCGAGGGCGGCAGGCCTTTCGAGATCTTCGATCCGGCTACCGGCCAAGTGCATGCAGTGGCCTATGAGGCCGATGCCGATATCGTCGATCGCGCGGTGGCGGCGGCGCAGGCGGCGGTCGATGGCGAATGGGGGCGGATGCCGCTGGCGCGCCGCCGGGCGATGCTGATGGCGGTGGCCGATCGGATCGAGGCGCGCTTCGACGAGTTTCTCGCGGCCGAGATCGCCGACACCGGCAAGCCGCACGATCTGGCGCATCATCTCGACATCCCGCGCGGTGCCGCCAATTTCCGTGTCTTCGCCGATGCCATCGCCAACCTGCCGTCCGAGGCGTTCGAGATGGACACGCCCGATGGCGGCCGGGCGCTCAACTATGCGGTGCGCAAGCCGATCGGCGTGGTCGGCGTGATCAGCCCCTGGAACCTGCCGCTGCTGCTGATGACCTGGAAGGTCGCCCCCGCCATGGCCTGCGGCAATGCGGTGATCGTCAAGCCGTCGGAGGAGACCCCGTCGACCACGACCCTGCTGGGCGAGGTGATGAACGAGGTCGGCATTCCGGCGGGCGCGTTCAACGTCGTCCATGGCTTCGGACCCGGATCGGCCGGCGAGTTGCTGGTCGCCCATCCCGGCGTCCGTGCGATCACCTTCACGGGCGAGACGCGCACCGGCTCCGCGATCATGGCGGCGGCGGCCCCGCGGGTGAAGGCGCTGTCCTTCGAGCTGGGCGGCAAGAACGCAGCGATCGTCTTCGCCGACGCCGATCTCGACGCGGCGGTCGCGGGGCTGGCGCGGGCCGCCTTCCTCAATACGGGGCAGGTCTGCCTCGCCCCCGAGCGCATCTACGTCCAGCGTCCCGTGCTCGACCGCTTCGTCGCGGGCATGAAGGCGAGGGCCGAGGCGCTGAAGCCGGGCCTGCCCAACGATGCCGGGGTCGATTTCGGCCCGCTGATCTCCGACGAGCATCGCCGCAAGGTGCTCGACTATTATGCGCTGGCGGTGGCCGAGGGTGCGACGGTGGTGACGGGCGGCGGGGTTCCGCCGCTGTCGGGTGCGGCGGCGGGCGGTTATTTCGTCGAGCCGACGATCTGGACCGGGCTCACCCATGGATCGCGCACCTGCCGCGAGGAGATTTTCGGCCCCTGCTGTGCGATCATCCCGTTCGACGGCGAGGAGGAGGCGATCATGCTCGCCAACGACAGCGACTATGGCCTGGCATCGTCGGTCTGGACGACCGACCTGTCGCGTGCGCACCGGGTCGGCCGGGCGATGGCGGTCGGGCTGAGCTGGGTCAATTGCTGGTTCCTGCGCGACCTGCGCACGCCGTTCGGCGGCGCCAGGATGTCGGGCATCGGCCGCGAGGGCGGCGAACATTCGATCGACTTCTATTCCGAGACGTCCAACATCTGCATCAAAGTATAGGCGGAGAGAGATCATGGCGGCTGTCACCGAGGCGGCGGATACCGAGGCGCGGCGCAATCCGCTCCAGGCGCGCTTCTATTCGCACGCGACCCTCGAATGTCTCGACATCGCGAAGACGCGTGCCTTCTTCGACGAATTTCTGGGCTTCGATACCGTCCAGATGGCCGACGTGTCCTTCTGGGCGCGGATGGGCGGCGACCAGGTAATCGTCGTCGTCAAGAGCCCCACCGGGAAGAAGGCCGACATGCCCTTCCTCAACCATAACGGCATCGACGTCGAAACCGACGCCGACGTCGATGCCGCGCATGCGATCGTCAGGCGCGACCAGGCGAAATGGGGCATCCGCAACGTCACCAGGCCGATCGTCCAGCACGGTACCTATTGCTTTTACTTCACCGACATGGACGGCAATGTCTGGGAGATATTGTCCAATCCCAAGGGCGGCTACAGTTGGGGCTTCGAGCGCGGCGACCAGGTCGGCAAGGGGCACATGACGCGCAGCTTCGCGCGGCCCGATACGACGGGCGGGGCAGGGGACTGAACCATGCCCGCGCTGCACGACATACGCTATGTTCGGATCGGTACCGACGACCTCGACACCAGCATCGCCTTCGCGCGCGACATGCTGGGCCTCGAGCTGATGGAACGCGACGCCGACGCCGCCTATCTGCGCGGCGACGATCGCGATCATAATATCTGCTACACGCGTGGTCGCGACAGTGGGCAGGTTACCGGCTGGGAGGTCGCGAGCATGGATGCGCTCGACGCCGCTGCCGCCGAGCTGGAGGCCGGCGGCGTCCGCGTCCGCGCGGGCGGCGCAGCGGAGCGCGAGCAGCGCCGCGTCCATGGCCTGCTCGTCGTCGAGGACCCGTCGGGCAACGTCATCGAGCTGGTGGCGCGTCCCGCCGCCTGCGGGCGTCGCTACTTCCCGTCGCGCGACGCCGGCATCACCTCGTTCAGCCATGTCGGCCTGCACACGCGCGACGCACGGGCCGACGAACGATTCTGGACCGATCATCTGAGCGGCAAGGTCAGCGACTGGATCGGCGACGCGGCGCTGATCCGGATCAACCAGGTCCATCATAATGTCGCACTGTTCCCGTCGACCCGTGCCGGCATCCAGCACGTCAACTTCCAGGTCGAGTCGATCGACGACATCATGCGGTCCAACTATTTCCTGCAGGACCGTAACGTGAAGATCGTGTTCGGTCCCGGCCGGCATCCGACGTCGGGCGCGCGCTTTCTGTATTTCCAGGGGCCCGACGACATCATCTACGAATATTCGACCGGCGTGCGGATGATTACCGCGGAGGACGAGAAGAGCTATGTGCCGCGATCCTTCCCGCGCGAGGGATCGAGCTTCTGCATGTGGGGATCGCGTCCCGACATTCCCGAATTCAGGACCCCCGACACCGGACCGGCTCCCGCGCGTGCAGCCTGATCCCCCCCGCCTGATGCGGCTGGCCGCCCGCGCCATGGCGCGGCATGGGCTTGTCCATGCCTATGGCCATGTCAGCATCCGGACCGGACCGGACCGGTTCCTCGTCAGCCCGGCGCAGCCGCTGGGCACGGTCGCGGCGCGCGCGCCGGGGGTGGAGGTTCCGCTCGACGGCCCCTTGCCCGCCGGCGCCCTTCCCGAGGTTCGCATCCACCGCGAGATCTATCGCAACCGGCCCGAGGTCGGCGGCGTGTGCCGGGTCCAGTCGCCCGCGGTCATGGCGCTCTCAGCACTGCGCGAGACGCCGCGGGTGATGCACGGCCTCGGCGCCTATTTCGCTCCGAAGGCCCCCTTGTGGCCCGGCGTCTCGCTGGTCCGCGACGACGAGCAGGCGGAACGGGTCGCCGCGATGCTGGGCCAGGCGGCGGCGATCGTGTTGTCGGGCAACGGATCGGTGACGGCGGCGGCCAGCCTGGAGGAGGCGGCCTGCCTCGCCTTCTTCCTCGAGGATGCGGCGCGCATCGAACTGGCGCTGCTGCCAGCGCGCGGGGCCGGACCGGCGGCGCGCGAATATAGCGCCGACGAGGCGGCGGCGCGGGCGATCAAGGCCGGCGGGCTGTTCGAGCGCATGTGGCACTATCTATGTTCGGGCGATCCGGAGTGGGAGGAGGAGCAATGACCGAGGCCGAGGTGGAGGCACAGGCGGCGGCGCTGCGCGCCTGCCATGCACAGGGCGCGCCGATGGCGCCGATCCGCCTCGCCTTCCCGCAGGCCACGATCGACGACGCCTATGCGATCCAGGCGCGCAACACCGCGCACTGGCTCGGCGAGGGGCGCCGCGCGGTCGGCGCCAAGATCGGGCTGACCGCCCGGGCGGTGCAGCAGCAGCTCGGGGTCGACCAGCCCGACTTCGGCATGCTGTTCGCCGATATGGCGGTGGAAGATGGCGACGAGGTCGTCGCGGGACGGCTGCTCCAGCCGAAGGTCGAGGCCGAGGTCGCCTTCGTCATGGCCCGGCCGCTCGATATCGGGCGGCTGACCACCGCCGAGCTGATCGACGCGGTCGCCTTCGTGCTGCCCGCGCTGGAGATCGTCGACAGCCGCATCGCCGGCTGGGACATCGGCATCGTCGACACGGTCGCGGACAATGCCTCGTCGGGGCTGTTCGTGCTCGGCACCGAGCCGCACCCGCTCGACGATCTCGACCTGAAGCTGTGCGGCATGGTGCTGGAGAAGAATGGCGAGCAGGTGTCGTTCGGCGCCGGCGCCGCCTGCCTCGGCCATCCGCTGCACGCGCTCGCCTGGCTGGCGCGCACGATGGACCGCGCCGGGCATCCGCTCGGCGAGGGCGACGTCATATTGTCGGGCGCGCTCGGCCCGATGGTCGCGGCGGGCCCGGGCGACCGTTTCGAAGCGCGGATCAACGGTCTCGGCCGGGTCGGCATGCGCTTCGCCGCTGCGGCCTGAACAGGGAAGGGGAAGACGATCATGGTCGAAATCGCCGCGATTGCCGAACGGCTCGACACCGCGATGCTGACCGCCACCGCGACGCCGCAACTGGCCGAGCCGCTGGCGATCGAGGACGCCTATGCCGTCCAGGCGGCGTCGATGGCGCGGCGCTATGCGCGCGGCGAGCGGCGCGCGGGCATCAAGATGGGATTCACCAGCCGCGCGAAGATGGTCCAGATGGGCCTCGACGAGATGATCTGGGGCCGGCTCACCGACGCGATGCTGGTCGAGGATGGCGGGACGATCGACTTCGCCCGCTTCGTCCATCCCCGCGTCGAACCCGAGATCGCCTTCGTCCTGCGCGCGGACCTGCCCGCGACGGTGACCCCGGCCAGCGCGCTGGCGGCGGTCGCGGCGGTGGCGCCCGCGCTGGAGATCATCGACAGCCGCTATCGCGACTTCAAATTCTCGTTGACCGACGTCGTCGCCGACAACAGCTCCTCATCGGCCTTCGTGGTCGGCCGCGGTGTGCCGGTCGGGCTCGACCTGTCGAACCTCGGCATGCTGCTGGAGATCGACGGAATTGCCCGGCAGATCGGTTCGAGCGCGGCGATCCTCGGCGATCCGGTGCGCTCGCTCGTCGCGGCGGCGCGGCTGGCGGCGGGGGCGGGGGAGCCGTTGCGGGCAGGAGACGTCGTGCTGGCGGGCGGCGCCACCGCCGCCGAACATCTCGCTCCCGGCCAGCATGTCCGGCTGCGCGTGCAGTCGATCGGCGCTGTGGAGTTTTCGGTGCGTCGACCATAAGCTCGCGTCACCCACGGCAGGAGACGATATCATTGGCAAAGGACAAGCTGCCCTCGGCGCTTGCACGATTCGATCTGCTGGCGGCGCCGGGGCATCTTCTGCGGCGCAATCACCAGCGTTCGTTCGATATCTTCTCCCGCCATGTCGGCAACGACCTGACCCGCCAGCAATTCGCGCTGATGCTCGCGCTCGGCCAGCGGCCGGGTGCGTCGCAGCGCGATCTGGTCGAGGCGACCGGCATCGACAAGAGCACGCTGAAGGAGATGCTGGGCCGGCTGGTGAAGCGCGGCTGGGTGGAGCGCGAGCGCGACCCGCGCGATTCGCGCGCCTGGACGATGGACCTGACCGCCGAGGGGACGGCGCTGCTGCTCGACAACCTTGCCAGGGTGCAGGATGCCCAGCGCGAGATATTGGCACCGTTGTCCCCTGACGACCAGGCGACGCTGCTACGCCTGCTGAGGATATTGCTGGGTCGCGACGGCGAAGGGGCGGCGGCCTCCGAGGAGGGATGAACCGCCGCCCAGGCCCTCACCAGGCGCGCACCCCGCCGTCCACCGCGATGTCGGTGCCCGTCACATAGGATGCGTCGTCGCTCGCCAGGAAGGCGATCGCGGCGGCGACCTCGGATGGCTGCCCCATGCGGTTCATCATCGCCCGGCCGAGCTGGACCCGGCACCAGTCCGGATCCTCGAGGATGAAGCGGGTCTGGTTGGTCTCGATCGTGCCGGGCGAGACGCTGTTCGCACGAATGCCATGATGGCGGCCTTCCATCGCCAGCTGGCGGGTGATCGACAGGACGCCCCCCTTGGCCGCGCAATGGGCGAGACCGGGCAGCAGTTCGATCCCGGCCCAGGCCGACAGGGAGGCGACGTTGACGATCGCGCCGCCCGCTTTCTTGAGCGCAGGCCAGGCGGCCCGCGTCATCAGGAAGACGAGGTCGAGCTCCTCGTTGAGCGTCTTGCGCCACATCTCGTCGGACATGTCCTCGATCCAGGCGAAATAGGCCATGGCGCCGTTGTTGAGCAGCACGTCGAGCCCGCCGAATCGCTCGACGGCCGCGGCCACCACCCGTTCGCACTGCGCCTTGTCGGTAAGGTCGGCGGGATGGATCGAGATCATCGTGCCGCCGGCCGCCTCCACCTGGCGCAGCGTCTCCTCGGCGCTTTCGGCGATGAGGTCGCAGCCGACGACGTTCGCGCCCTCGGAGGCAAATCGCAGGCAGCTTGCCCGTCCGATGCTCCCGCCCGATCCGGTGACGATGCAGGTCTTTCCGCGCAGTCGTTCGTTCATCATGTCGGTCACTCCGCGAACAGGGGCGCGAGATCGATATAGATCCACAGCCGGTCGAGCCGGCCGTCGGGGCGGCGCCGCAAATGGCTGGCGACCGGCACCGCGACGCTGCGGTCGTCGAGCCGTGTATAGGTCACGATGCTGAGTTGCATTCCGTCGCGGCCGTTAACGATCCGCTGCTGGACCTCATGGCTCATGCCCTTGATGGTCGACCAGAACTGCCGGAAGGCTTCCTCCGCGGCGGGCAGGCCGAGCATCGGCGGCATGTTGGCGATGCGCAGGTCGATATCCTCGCCGAACCAGCCGGTCAGCAACGGCAGGTCCAGCCGGTCGGCGTCGCGGAAGAAGTCGGCCAGCCAGCCTTCGTCCGTGCGTGCGGGCGGCGCGCTCCCGGTCGCGATTCCGTCCATGTCCCCTCCTTGTTTACATGTTGCGATTATCGGCCAAAGTGTATCCTCATTGTGGCGATGGTCGTCAACCCGTCCATGTGGGATATTTGCGAGTTATGCGGTATGTCCTAAGGTCGTTTCGCGATTATGCCTCGTCGCGCAATTCACTATAACTGCATCCACTATTGCGTCGTCGACCAATCCGATTAAGCAAAAGAGGCACCAGGCGAGGCGGGCGAGCCGCCAGGAGGAGGGGGCGATATGGAGAATGAGGGCAGCGA
The DNA here is from genome assembly GCF_001428605.1 of Sphingomonas sp. Root720. Classification (GTDB taxonomy): domain Bacteria; phylum Pseudomonadota; class Alphaproteobacteria; order Sphingomonadales; family Sphingomonadaceae; genus Rhizorhabdus. Next base: position 736,062 of record NZ_LMID01000001.1, on the reverse strand, counting down.
TCTCGACCGGCTTTCGGAACACACCCGCGACTGGAGCTGCTATACGACCGAGCCGGCCGAGACGCTGGAGATCGTGAAGGCGGCGCGATCGCGCTGCCCGGTCGCCTACAGCCGCGAGCATGACGGCTTTTACATGCTTCTCGACTATGCCGATGTTCGCAAGGCCATGGCCGATTTCCGGACCTTTTCCTCGGAGCCGCAGGTGCTGCGGCCGATGCTGCCGCGCAAGCCGATCCCGGCACTGGAGATGGATCCGCCGCGCCATTCGGCTTGGCGGGCTATCTTCAACTCGGCGGTCAAGCCCGAGACTCCGGCGGCGATGGCTCCGTTCATCCGGCGGGATATCCGCCACCATATCGACCGCATCCGGACGATGGAACGGTGCGACATCGTCCGCGAGCTGACCGAGCCTGTGCCGGCCGAGACGATCTGTCACCTGATGGGGGTCGACGGCGACAGCGTCCCCGCGATCCGCGACGCGGCGATCGCGATGTTCGATGCGCAGGGCGACCCCGGCGAGTTCGGTCGCCGGCAGGCGGCCTTCGGGGAGTTGACGGTGCGTGAGGTCCACGAACGGCGGGCTCGCCCGCGCGCGGATTTCCTGACGTCGCTGGCGGACGTCGTGGTCGAGGGCCGGCCGCTCGACGACAACGACTATGTCGTGTTGCTCGCCGCCTTCCTGGGGGCCGGACATCACAGCACCACCTCGGCGATGACCAGCCTGATCCGGGAGGTCTTCTCGCGGCCCGAGCTCGTCGACCGGCTGCGCGCCGATCCGGCGATGATCGAGCCGGTGATCGAGGAGACGCTACGCCTGCGCCCGCCCTTCTTCGGCTTTTATCGCCGCGCGAGGAAGGATGCCGAGGTGGCGGGTGTCCCGATCGCGGCTGGGGAGGACGTCTATATGGGCTGGGCAGCCGCCAACCGCGATCCCAGGCAGTTCGAGAATCCCGAGACGTTCGACGCCGACCGGCCGAATTGCCGCCATTTCAGCTTCGGCTTCGGCATCCATATCTGCCCTGGCGCACCGCTGGCGCGGATGGAGCTCAGGGTGTTGCTGGAGGAGTTGCTGGACAGGCTGCCCGCGCTGAGCATCGCCGGCGAGGTGCCGCCCTACAAATTCGGGGGCGGGGACTATGCGACGATCCCGAGCCTGATCGTCGCCCCGAACGGCTGAGCCGAGGGGCGTTCCCTCGGCGCCGCGTCAGGGCTGCGGCGTGCCGGTCTGGATGTACCAGCGCTCTTCCCCCTCGATGCCCAGTGCGGTCAGGCAGCCGCTGGCATAGGCACCGGTGTCGATGCCGATCCGGTTGGGGCGTTCGTCGATCGACGGCGACATCGAATGGCCGTGTACCACCAGCGGGCCGTGGCTGGCGGGATGCGACAGGAACTCGCCGCGGATCCATCGCAGGTCGCTCGATGCCTGGTCGTCGAGCGGGATGCCCGGACGAACCCCGGCATGGACGAAGAAATAATCGCCCGCGCGATAGGCGTTGCGCAACCCGGCCAGCCATTCGAGATGGTCCCTGGGGATCGCCGCCCGGATCATGTCGACGATCCCGGACGTGTCGGCATAGTCGTAATCCTGCGCCGACACGCCGTAGCTGAGCAGCGTTTCGCGTCCGCCCATCTTGTGGAACAGCGCGGCGGCCCGGCGATTGCCCTCGGCCGCGGCGAGCAGCACCTCCTCATGGTTGCCCATCAGGAACACGACCTTGTCGTCGCCCAGGTCCAGCTTCATCATCAGTTCGATCACGCCGCGCGAGTTCGGCCCGCGGTCGATATAGTCGCCGAGGAAGAGGAGGCGCGTGTCGGTGGCGCCACGCTGCTCGTCGTCGCCGTCGATCACGCGGATCAGGGTGTTGAGCACGTCGCAGCAGCCGTGGACGTCGCCGATCGCATACCAGCGCTGACCGTCGGGCGCCGCATGGCGGCGGCGCGTCCAGCGGGGACGCGACAGAAGATCGCGAAGGGCCATCAACTACCTACGGACAATTCCAGCTTATGTTCGCATCCGCCCTAACGGACGATATCGCCGGTGGAAAGACGAAGCATCGGGCGGGCGATGCGCCGGGGTCGGTCGATGTCGAGGGCCGGGCGGGAAGCCGGACCCCGCAGCCGGCTATTTCGCCCCGAAGCCGGTGACGGCGATCTTGACCGTCTTGATGGCGATCAGCACGTCGATCCAGACCGAGAAGTTCCGGATATAATAGAAGTCGTACTGCAACTTGCGATGGATGGCATCGAGATCGGTCACGTGGCCCTGGTTGACCTGCGCCCAGCCAGTGATGCCGGGCCGGACGATGTGCCGGTAGAGGTAGAAGGGAATCTCCGCATCATACCATTGCGACAGCGAAATCGCTTCCGGGCGCGGGCCGATCCAGCTCATCTGACCGGCGAGGATGTTGAAGATCTGCGGCAGTTCGTCGAGCCGGGTGCGGCGCAGCCAGCGGCCCGCGCGGGTGATGCGGTCGTCGGCGACCAGCGTCACCGCGGCGTCGGCGTCGGGTTCTTCGTCGGTCTTCCGCTCGTGCATCGTGCGGAACTTGACGATGCGGAACGGCCGCCCGCCGGCGCCGACCCGCATCTGCCGGAAGAAGGCCGGACCGGGCGAATCGATCCGGATCCAGGCGGCGATCAACAGGAACAGCGGGAACAGGAAGGGCAGGAGGATCAGGGCGGACGACTGGTCCACCGCCCGCTTGGCCTTGCGCCAGGCGAGGTTGGGCATCAGCGAGCCGAAGTTGTTTTCCGACAGATGCTCGATCGAAACCCGGCCGGTCAGCGACTCGAGCACCTGCTTGCTGTGCAGGACGGTGCGGCCCTGGACGGCGGCCTCGGCCAGCATGCGATCCCATTTCGGATCATGGTCCTGCCGGAAGTCGGCGGCGATGAAGGCCGAGGGATCGTCGGGCACCGTCGGCGTCCGCATCCGGATCCATTCGACCTCCGCCGGCAGGGTGAGGCCCTGCAGGTCGAAACCCGGTACTACGTAGAAACGACGCCGGGTGCGCGGCATCAGGTAGATGCTCAGAACGAAAAAGACCGCGATGCTCGCGAGAAAGGCCGAGGCTAGATAGAAGCGGCTATACTCCAGGCGCAGCGCGAAAAGGGCCGCGAGCACCATCCCGAAGGACCCGATGAAGGAGGGAAGGATGTAGCCGAAGGTCCGGGTCCCCGGAAAGGCGGTGACGCGGCGCAGCATGATCATGCCGAGCGCCAGAGCGACCATGGCGCCGACGAAGCTGTTCGAAAAACCCGGAGCGTCGAGCGCGGTCTGGAAATCGCCGTAGCGGCCGTAAGCGGGCAGCAGCACCGCGACGCTGAAGCCGATGAGGAACTGGGCGGGAAGCGCGTTGAGGGCGCTGATCCTCGCTATCCTGACCTGGGGCTCGCGAGTCATGAGCACGATCCGTTCACTCCTTAGCAACGCAGCACGGAAGACATTCCGCGCTTCTGGCTATCGAGCGGCATGGATGCGGTGATCCAGCGCACATCGCGTGCGCCGGACGCTGCTACAGACGGATTCGGTGAATCTGATCGGAGTGCTCCCCCCTGATTGCCGAACGGCAATGAAACCAACTCGCCCTAGCGGCATTTATACCAAGGTTTGGCGCCGATTGGACAGTATAAACCGGTCCCGCGGAGGATTTTTTCGCATTGCATGTGGCCAGGGCTGTGGTTATGACAGGTCCGACCTTTTAAGGAGGCAGTAGTGAAGAGCTTTAGTAAAATTGCATCGTCGCTTGCAGTCGCTGCATTGCTGGCGGCGCCGATCGCTGCCTCGGTTCCCGAAGCGGGCACCACGTTGAGCCGTGCCGCCGTCAAGGCGATTGGTTCGAAGATGCGGGCTGGCATGGTCGTGCGTCTCAACAAGAAAGTCGCGCGCAAGAATAACGTAGAGCTGGCCCAGCTCGAGGGCGCGGCCGGTGCTGGCGCGACCGGCACGGGTGCCGGTGCCGGTGCGGGTGCTGCTGGAGCGGGCGCCGCAGGCGCTGGCGCGGCCGGCGCGGGTGCTGCTGCTGCCGGCGCGGGTGTCGCTGGCGGCCTCGGCGTTGCCGGGGCGGTCGCTGGCGTCGCGGCTGCAGCTGGCGTCGCCACGGCGGCCTCGAGCGGTGGCGGCGACAACAGCCCGTGATCGTGGCGCTGTAATCGGTAAATCGAAAGGGCGGCGTGAGCCGCCCTTTTTATTTTGCGGGTCAGCCTGTGCCGATCCCGGAACGACGTCGTCATCGGCCCGCAGCACGGCGGGGCGGGGACGCGCGTCGCGCGATAGCTCCATTTTTCCCCCATGCATTAATGGCTTGGCTGTGCGGCGAGTCACAGCGTAGGAGTGTCGCGGGGCTATGCGGGTCCCGTACCGAATGGGGATGGCGAGAGGGCGATTCGACCGTCCTTCGCATGGGGGTGACGTCGCGGCCATGGCATTGACCGGTTTCGAGGCGAATTGCGGTAATCGGGCGATCGCATGAGGATTTCGGTTGCAGGTGCACGGCGACCGGATGTCTCCTTCTGGGCGCTGGCCGCGTTGCTGCTTCTCGTCTTCCTGACCGGCGGCGGCTCGCGCTCCGACATCGCTTCGCTGGTCGTGCTAAGGCCTGCCTGCGCGCTCCTGCTGGGATTCGGCCTTTGGGGTTTCACCCGCAGCCACCTGCGGCGCTATCGTTTCGTCCATGGCATGGCGGTTGCGGTCACCGGGCTGGTCCTGCTCCACCTCGTGCCGCTGCCCCCCGCGGTCTGGCGGATGTTTCCGGGACGGGAACTGATCGCGGACATCGACGCCGCCGCCGGGCTTGGCGCGGTGTGGCGGCCGATCAGTCTGGTTCCGACGGCGACCTGGAATGCGCTGTTCGCGCTGATTCCGCCACTCGCCGCCCTGATCCTCGCGACGCGATTGAACGATCATGACCGGTGGCGTATCGCCGTGCTCGTCATCGGTATCGGCCTGCTCAGTGCGCTGGTCGCGGCCCTGCAACTCGGCGGCGATCCCGAAGGCCCCCTCTATCTGTATCGCGTGACCAACCACGGATCGGCGGTCGGGCTGTTCGCCAACCGCAACCATCAGGCCGTCTTCCTGGCCTCGCTGTTTCCGCTGCTGGCGGCGTTCGCATCGTCGGCACGGCCATCGGCGATCGATCCCCGGCTGCGCACCGTCGCCGCGCTGGCGATCGGGGCGTTCCTGCTTCCCCTCCTCCTCGTTACCGGGTCGCGCAACGGCCTGGTCACGATGGTGATCGGACTGGCGAGCATTCCCTTCCTCTACACGATGCCGGGCAGTGCCCGCGGAACCCCTCCCGGCAAGCGGGCGCGCATCGTGCCTGTGGTCGTGGGGCTGGCGATCCTCGCGCTCGTGGTGGCCACGGTCGTGGTGGGGCGCGCGGTGGCGATCGACCGGATCGTCGATCCGACCGCGGCCGAGGGTGTCCGATACCGCGCCTGGGGATCGATGTTCGCGACGGGCATGGCCTATTTTCCGGTGGGCGGAGGCTTCGGTGCGTTCGCGGACCTGTTCAGGATTCACGAACCGCACGGACTGCTCGCGACCTCGCAGTTCGCCCATGCGCACAACGACTGGCTGGAGGTGATGATCACGGGTGGATTGCCCGCGCTTCTTCTCTTGGGCATAGCGGTGATCGCGTTCTTCGCGATGGCGGTACGATGGTGGCGCGCGCGGGGCCGTCGCGGCGGCAATGTTCTGCTCGGAGGTGCGGGCCTGTGGATGGTGGCGATTTTCGGCGTGGCAAGTTTCGGCGACTATCCCTTGCGCGTACCATCCCTGATGTGCCTCTTTTGTGTCATAGTCCTATGGATAAGTTCGCTTGAGCCCGATCGGGCGGCGACAGAAGGGGTTTGAGGGGCTTGTTCTTGTTTCTTCAGCGAAAATCCTCGTCCGGCGGCTCGCGTCCCTGGCGTAAGGGGCCGGTGGCCCTCATGGCCTTGCTGATGCTGGCGAGTTGCGCCAGCACGCCCAAGATCGGCGGCGCGGCTCATCTGCAGGTGCTCGACGCGACCGAAATGCCGCCGCCCGACCGGTCCGACATGGCCGAGGCCGACCGGCCCTATATCGTCGGCCCGTTCGACAAGCTGGCGATCGACGTGTTCGGCATCGACGAACTGTCCAACCGCAAGGTCCAGGTCGATGCCAGCGGTCGCATTTCCTTCCCGCTGGTGGGCGTGCTGAACATCTCCGGCCTGACGCCGGGCGACATCGAAAAGCTGCTGCAACAGAAGCTGGCGGCGAACTATGTCCGCAATCCGCAGGTGACGGTCAATCTCGAGCAGACCGTCAGCCAGGTCGTCACGGTGGAAGGCCAGGTCAAGAAGCCGGGCCTGTTCCCGGTGATCGGCCGGATGACGTTGTTGCGCGCGGTCGCGCTGGCGGGCGGCACGGATGAATTCGCCAAGCTCAACGAGGTGGTCGTCTTCCGGACTGTGAAGGGCGAGCAATATGCGGCGCTCTACAGTCTGAAGGCCATCCGCATCGGCGCCTATGTCGATCCCGACATATATGCCAACGACGTCATCGTGGTCGGCGAATCGAAGGCACGGCGGACCTTCAAGGATATCCTCCAGGTCATGCCGTTGCTCACGACGCCGCTCATCGTTGCCGTGGACCGGCTGTAATGGATCGCGCGATCCTTGTTTGTGGAAGAATTTGATGCGTCAAGCGGCAGAAGTTGCAGGGGGCGGATCGCCGAACTCCCAGACCCCCATGGAGGGGCAGAATCCCCACGCCAATGACAGCTACGCCGTCCCGCCGATCCTCAAGCAGTATTGGCATACGGCGGTCCGCTGGCGCTGGCTGATCGGTGCGGTGATCGCCGGTGCCCTGGCGATCGGCCTGATCATCACGCTTTTGACGCCGTCGAGCTATACCGCGAAGGTACAGATCGAGATCAGCCGCGATCAGAAGAAGGTCACGAACGTGCAGGGGCTGGATTCCGCCACCGCCGATCGCGACCTCGAATTCTACGAAACTCAATATGCGCTGCTTCAGTCCCGCTCGCTGGGGCAGCGGGTCGCGAAACATCTGGGCCTTGCGCGGCGGGACGAGTTCTTCACGGCGCATGGCGTGACCTTGGACAGCGAGAAGTTCGGCGCAAGCGGTCGTTCCAACCTGACCGCGAAGCAGGTGGCCGCCCGCGAGAAGATGGCGTCCCGGTTGCTGCTCAACAATATCGAGGTCGAGCCCGTCCGCCGTTCGCGCCTGGTCAACCTCACCTATACCAGCCGCTCGCCGGGCATCTCGGCGGAGGTCGTCAACGCCTGGTCGACGCAGTTCATCGCCGCCAGCATGGATCGCCAGCTGGCATCCACCGCCGATGCCCGCAGCTTCCTGGAGGAGCGGCTCGCCAACCTGCGGGCGCGGATGGAACAGTCCGAACGCGACGTGGTGAGCTATGCGTCGCGCAACGATATCGTCACGCTCGATACGTCCCGGGGAAGCGACGGCAAGACTCAGGTCCAGCGGACCATGGTCGCAAGCGATCTCGAGGCGCTCAACGCCGCGCTGAACATGGCGCGTGCCGACCGCATCGCGGCCGAGAGCCGTCTTTCCGCCCGTGGCGGCGACGACAATGTCGAGGCGATCACCAATCCGACCATCGCCCAGATTCGGCAGAAGCGCGCGGACATCGCGTCCGAATATGCGAAGATGATCGTGCGTTTCGAGCCTAATTATCCGAGCGCCAAGGCCTTGATGATGCAGATCAAGTCGCTCGACGAGGCGATCGCCCGCGAGACGGCGCGCGTCGGCAACAGCCGTTCGCTCAGCTATCAGGAGGCAGTGAAGCGTGAGAATGACCTGCGCGACCAGGTCGCGGCGCTGAAGGGCCGTCTCGACAAGCAACAGCACGACGCCATCCAGTATAATATCTACCAGCGCGAAGCCGACACCAACCGGCAGCTCTACGATGCGCTGTTGCAGCGCTACAAGGAGATCGGCATCGCCGGCTCGGTCGGCGTCAGCAATATCGTCGTCGTCGATCAGGCCGACGTGCCGTCGGCCCCCTCGGCGCCCAGCCTGCCGAAGAACATGGCGCTGGCGCTGGTCATCGGCCTGGGCATGGCGGTCGTCGCGACGCTCGGACTCGAACAGATCGACGAAGGCGTCAGCCATCCCGGCCAGATCCAGCAACTGTTCCACTTGCCGATGCTTGGCCATGTACCCCTCACCGATGCGAGCGTCGCCGAAGGTATCGAGGACCCGAAATCCTATTTCTCGGAAGCCTATTTCACGATCCGGTCGAATCTCGCCTTCACCACCGATCATGGGCTGCCGCGATCCTTCATCGTCACCAGCACGCAGCCGGCGGAAGGCAAGTCGACGACCTCCTACGCGCTCGCCCGAATCATCGGGCGGACAGGCAAGAGCGTCCTGCTGGTCGACGGCGACATGCGTTCGCCCGACGTCCACCACCTGCTCGGGCTCGACAATGCGGCGGGTCTCAGCAATGCACTGGCCGGCGACGACAACGTCTCGGCGTTGATCCGGACCACCCCGTACAGGGGCGTATCCGTGCTCACCTCCGGGCCGACGCCGCCGAGCGCGGCCGAACTGCTGAGCAGCGATCGCATCCGGCACATCGTCAACGAACTGCAGGGCCTGTACGACCATGTCGTCATCGATGCCCCGCCTATCCTGGGCCTGTCGGATGCGCCGTTGCTCGGTCGCGCGGTCGAGGGCGCGGTGCTGGTGATCCAGGCCGAGGGGGCGGCGGTGCGCGGTATCCGGGCGGCGATCAGCCGTCTGCGCATGGTGAACACCCACATCTTCGGCACGGTGCTGACCAAGCTCAAGGCGAGCGAACTCGCTTATGGCTATGGGTACGGCTATGGTTATGGCTACAGCTATGGCGACAATGCCGAGAACAAGGCCGCCTGAAGGCGCGCGCGGGGTGGATCGACCGATTGTCAGGTCTTGGGGCAAAGCCCTGCTGGGGTTGGGCTCGCTGGGCCTGGCGCTGGCCGCGGGGATCAACGCGACCGCCAATCGGTGGCGTATCGCCGATCCCGATCTTACCCTGCGGTTACGGCCCGACGACGCCCTGTCGCTGACCTTGCGGGAGGATCAGCGACACGCCGATGTGGAGATGAACGCGGCGCGGGCCGACGCCGTGGCGGCGATCGCTCGCCGCGCCCTGCGGTCCGATCCTCTGACGGCGGCGGCGCTGCGACAGATCGCCGTGGCGGAGAGCATGGCTGGTAGGCCCCAGGCGGCCGACCGGTTGCTGGGGCTGTCGCACGACGTCACCCGCCGCGAACTCGGTACCTCCTGGCTGCTCATCGAGGCGGCGCTGGATCGCGGCGATGCGGTTGCCGTGATGCGTCACTTCGACGAAGCGCTGACGACCAGCCTCGTCGCCGGCGAACTGATGTATCCGGCGCTGTCCGCAGCGCTGTTCGACCCGGGCCTGCGTGCGGCGCTGGTACCTTATGTACGAGAGTCGCGCGACTGGGTTCCGGGCCTGATGCGCCATGCCCTGGCCGATGGCGAGGCCGGCAAATATGTCGGCGCGCTCGTCATCGCCGCCGGCGGGCTGCCGCGTTCGCCAATCTATGTCGGGCTCGATTCGAGGATATTGAGCGCGGTCGCCGCCGAGGGAGATTTCCAGCTGGCGGGCGCTTATCTACGCCAGCTTGGTGCCGCTGGCATCGCGACCGACCCCGGCTTCACCGAGACCACGACCGATCCCCGGTTCGGTTCTTTCGCCTGGTCGTTCGTCGACCGGCAGGACCTGAGCGGCCAGCGAGACGATAGCGGCCGCCTCCACGTCCGCGTCTCGACGCCGCGGCCGGGGAGGGTCGCCGTTCGGACGCTGTTGTTGCCGGCGGGACGCTACCGGTTCAGCCAGCAGGTCGAAACGCCGCAGGAGGACGTCATGGCGGCCGCGAAGTGGGAGATGATCTGCCTGCCGAGTACCATGGTCCGCCCGGTCTGGTCGCTCGAACTACCGGTGCGCAGGACATCCTCCCATTATGCCGGCCAGTTCGAGGTTCCGGCCGATTGCGCGGGACAGCAATTGTCCCTCGTCGTCGCGGGCAGTGGCGATCAGGAAGATGCGGAAATAATCGTCGACAGTCTGGAACTGGCCCGCCAGTAATGCCTGGCGGAACGGCACGCCGGCGAGGAGCGACGCCGGCATGATCGAGCGGGCTTATCGTCCTCGCCGGTGATCGCCGGGCGCGCCCAACCCGACCATGTCGATTGCCCGCTCAGGCGGATGCCGTCCCGTTCGTCACGGGGTTCCGAGCGCTTTTTCCACGAGCATGTCGGCGATTTTTCGAGCATTCTCGTCGAGATCGACGCCATATTTGGTTGATCGGCCCCCATAATAGTCGATCAGCCCCGGGCGCGATGCCGCCAGGAACGCCATGACGAACGGAAAAATCTCCCTCGCGTCGTCATATTGCCTGCCGCGGCGCATATAGACCTGTTCGCGAAGGTCGCGGATATTCCGGATCGGAACGACGAGGGGGCAGGCCGAATAGAAGGTCTTCCCGAAGGCGAAAACGGTCTTTCCCATCAGGATTGCTTCGAAACCGGCCGTGCCGGTGATCGTCATCACGCCCTGGGCCTTCTGTATCAACTGGCGTGCAGGAATATGGCTGGGCAGCAGCCGGATGTTCGGGACTTGCGTCAGCCGACGATAGTCGACCGCTTCGCGATAGCCATGATCATGTGGATGGTCCTTTACGTACAGGACAGTGCCGGCAGGAAGCTGGGCGGCGATGTTCTGGATCAGCTTGACCTGGTTCATGTAGAGGCCGTGCCCCTGATAGTAGACGCCGGCCTCCGGCTCCAGCTGGAAGCCGTAGAAATAATAGGGGACAGATGGATCGAAATCGTCGAAGTCGATGCCGGACCGGTAGGCGATGAGGTTCGACAGTTTCTGGCCGGCGACGTTCCGCCGCAGGTCCCAATAGTCGACATTGTCCACATGTCGGTCGAATTTGCGGCGGTTCAGCGCCAGGTGCAGCCTGTTGCGCACCGAGCCGGCGAAAAGCCTCGGCAAGTTCGCATTTCGCGAAATCGAGCTCCCGAGGAAAACCGAAAGGTCCTTTCGATATTCCGCTATGAAGCGGGCGCACCGATCCGCATCGACCGCGATCTCGCCGCTTCCGACCTGCCCGATCGCCCGATCGATGTCGTCGCAGGAAAAGTCGAAGCCGTGCATGGACAGATATTGAAGGCTGCCCGCTTCGGAGGGGACCATGATGTTGTAGAGATACTGGCCGCCATATTTGGCCAGGATGATCGCTGCGATGACGTTGAACAGGAGGGAAGGGGTTTCGTGAATGACGTAGTCGACGCCATTCTCCGCGACGAACCGATCCCAGAAGCGGTAATAGGCTGCAGCCAGCCGCAGGCATTCTTCATTGTCGAGCGAGACGAAGCCGCGGTCGCTCTGGATCGCGCCGTTCAGGGTGAAAGCGCCCTGGGTCTGCTCGATGATCGTGTCGTCGATCTGCTGCAGCAGGCCGGGATCGGGTACCGGCAACTCCCGCCATAACGCGCGCACCTCGTCCTTGAAGTGAACGATCGGTCCTTCGACCCCGCTCCTGCGCAGCAGGTCGACCTCGTGATCCGAATAGGCAAGGTGGATGATCTTCATCCGGTCGCCGAGATGCCGGCCGATGTCGACGTACAGGTTGGTCAGTTCGAGCCGGTGAAAGAGGACGATCGTTTTCAAGGCTGGGCTCATCGGGCGAGAGGATTGGAGGTGGTGCGTCCGGCCGCCAGTCCATGGCGATCGAGCCAGGCCGAGATTTTCGGCTCGAATGCTTCCCGCAGATCGAAGACGCGCGCATTCGCGGCTGCGGGGGAGGCCAGGAAACGGTCCGGAGCATCGAGGGCGTCCAGTGCGACGCTGGTGAGGGCGGCCGAAAAACCCGGCCGGGAAATATCGAGCGCCCGATCTGGCTGGCCCAATTCGGAATAGAGATTGGCGATCTGCGGATAGCAGTTCAGGCCGATCGTCTGCCGACCGAGGCCGATGGGACAGATATTCGCGTGGAAGCGCATGGCGAGGACGGCGTCCGACTGCTCGTAGATACGCAGCGCCCCCAGCGCCGCCCGGTTCCCGCTTCCATAGGGCGCCACGGACAGCCGGGTGCGGCGGAGCCGGTCGCCGAGATGTCCTATCACCTCGGAGATGATCTCCAGGTCGCGGAAGATGTGGGGCACCATGACGATCTCGGCCTCGGGACGGGCCGCCGCGAGGTTTTCCAGCGCATGCGCGAATTCCGCGGCGAAGGCCGACCGGCCGTCCCGATCGTCAAATTGTCCGAAACGGATGTCCGCCATGTCGCTGGCGATGTTGACGGCAAACCGGGGCGGCCTCGGCCCTTCCTCGCGCGGCGTGGGGAGCAGGCGGGCGAGGGCCGGTGCGACGAAGAAGCCGGCGTCCGGAATGGTGTCGATCGCCTCAGCATAGGCCTGGCCGACCCAGCGCGCCAGATTGGCCGATGCGCCATCGTTGCGCACGCTGACGAGATGGTTCGGGCTTGCGAGCAGCGTGTCGAGGAAGGCCCGGAAGCGGGCCAGCGCGGTCTCCGACGCCCCCTGGCCGGGATCGACGCCCAGCGCATTGAAGAAGATCGGGGTCTTGATGCGCGCGAAGGTCGCCGGGTCGATCGCGATCGAGGTGCCGGTCGGCGATGAATCCACCCAAAGCTCGAAGTAGTTTCCGCCGCCGATGACCGCCAGGTCATGCGCATTCACCTGCGCGACGAAATCGTCGTCCCACATCCGCTCCTTCCAGTAGAATTCGCGGATCTCGAGCTGGGTCCAGACGACGGGCCGGTCGACCAGCCTCTCGATCCAGGGGCGGAAGCCCATGTGATTGGCGTTGTCGCCGATATTACCCGAGAAGCTGGCGACGTGCAGAATGCGGAGCGGCGAGATGTTCGGCATCAAGCGACCTGATGCCGAAGCTTCCAGTCATTCCCTTCCCTCTCCCAGAGATGGGGGGAACGGAAGCGGTCGACGGTCTCCCAGAACTCGGCATCGGTCATGCCAACATATTCAAGGAATTGGGGATAATATTTCGACGGGAATTCCTGATCATATTTTCGGACGAGGTGAACGGCTTCCTCGCGGGTGATCTTGCCGTTCCGGACTTCCTGAGCCGCATCATAGGTGGCGCGGCCGATGCCGAACTTTATCAGCGTCGTGTAGTAATGGAACATGTCGATCTTGTCGTCGATGCTCGAATATTTCGAATAGGTACCGGGCGTACGTTCGGAATTCGCCTGAAAACCCGTATTTTCCACGGCATAATAATAGCATTCCTGCGGATCCCACCGCAGATAATATCCAAGATAATGGACGACGACGTTCTGCTTGGCCAGATAGTCCGCGCTGGGCGGGATGTAGGGCGTGAAATCGTTGATCGTGTATCCGTGATCCTTGATGATATCGGCGATGGTGACTCCGCCGAGCCTCATCGCGTAGGGATCCTGGGTGGTGAAGAACTTGGTGTCCATCGTCGGGACGTAATTGTCGTCGACGTTATTGCCATATTCGGCCTGGTTCTCGCCATACATGACCAGCTCGATCCCGAACTTCGCGGCCATGAGCGGACCGATGATCCGCTGGCCCACGATGAAGGGCTGGAACGGGTGGAGGAGATTCTTGAAGGCGAGGCTCGTCAGGAGGCGGTGAAGTTTGCCGTTCGGCGTGAAGAGGATGTTGTCGTGGCCGCCGACATGGCACCAGGCCTCGAAATTCTTCCAGCCGATGTCGGTATAAAGGTGCGGAGCCCAGGTGACGGTGAGGGGATTCATCCCATAGCGATATTTCAGGATGTGCGAGGTGAAGGCGCTGTCCTTGCCGCCGCTGCCGGGGACCACGACGTCATAGCCACCGTCGGTCCGGCGATAGCGGTCGAGCATCGCGACGAGCTGATCCTCGCGCTTCTTCCAGTCGATCGTGCCGGCCTTGACGTCCTGATATCTGCAGGCGTCGCAGATTCCGTCGTCGCTGAAGCCGATGGTCGCCTTCTTCTCATCGGATTTGTGCTTGAACTCGACCGTCGAACTGGGCCGTTGGTTCGAGATCACGCATTTTCGACAGAAGACGACATTGGCGGGAAGTCCGAAGAAGGGCTCGGGCTGGGCGGACGACATCAGGGGTTTCTCCGAACGGCTAAGCAACGAAATGGCTGAGGATGCGCAGGCCATCCGCCCCGCTCTTTTCGGGATGGAACTGCGTACCCACGATATTGTCCTGGGCGACGACGGCGGCGAAGTCGATCCCCTGATAGCGTGCGGTGGCGGCTGTTGCGGGGGAGGCGGCCGGCGCGCAGTAGGAATGCACGAAATAGAAGCGGGCTGCGGCGGGCATGTCGGCCAGCAGGCGCCGTGCGAGACCTGCCGGCGGCAGGGTCAGGTCGAGCGGGAGCCAGTTGACGTTGGGCAGCCGCCGCTTCTCGCCATCCGCCGAAGTGGCGCCTATCCGATCCACCGCGGAAGGCAGCAGGCCCAGGCCCTGCGTTGTCCCGAACTCGCTCGAGCTTTCGAGTAGGAGCTGCATGCCGAGGCAGATGCCCAGCAACGGGGTTCCCAATTCGGCGCGATCACGGATGAATCCATCGAGGCCCCGTTGCTTCAGGGCATCCATGCCGTGGGCAAAGGCTCCGACTCCCGGAAGGATGAGGCGATCGCAGCCGAGGAGCTCGGCGGGGCTCGCGGACAGGATATGCCTTGCTCCGACGGCGCGCAGCGCGTTGGCGATGCTGCGCAGGTTCCCCACGCCATAATCGATGATGCCGACGACGCTCATGAGGCCGGAACGTCCCTGTGCATGAGCCTGGCAACCTCCGACAGGAGCTGATCTACCGAGGCTTCGCGATAGTGGAGCGCGGAGGCGAAGGCGATCGCGCTGGGATCGGTCCGGTCGAACAATGCGTCGAGATGGGCGGGGGCGCCATAACCGCCGCTGACGATGATCGGCCGCGAGGTGGCGCCGTGGACGGCTTCGATCAGCGCGACGTCGAAACCGCGTTTGGTGCCCTCCTGGTCGATCGAGGTGATCAGCAGCTCGCCGATCCCGGCGTCCTCGAGTCTGCGCGCCCAGTCCATCACGTCGAGGCCCGTCGGCTCCCGGCCGTTGTCGATATAGGCTTCCCAGCCCTGCGCGGTCCGCTTCGCCTCGATCGATCCGATGATGCACTGCGAACCGAAGCGGGTGGCGATATCCGTGACCAGCTGGATGTTGCGGACGGCGCCGGTGTTGATCACGACCTTGTCGGCGCCCGCGTCGAGCGCCTTGGCCACGTCCCCGAGCGAACGAAGACCGCCGCCGATGGCGATCGGGACGAAGACATTCTCGCAGGCGCGCTCGATGATGTGGAACAGGTTGTTGCGATCATAGAGGCTGGCGACGGCGTCCATGAACATGATTTCCTGGATACCGGCGTCATAATAGGCCTTCGCCATCTCGACGGGCTCGCCGACTTTCCGGAGGCCCTCGAGATGTATCCCCTTGATCACCCATTCATTCTTGACGTCGATTCTGGCGACGACTCTCATCCGATCTTCTATCCCCACTGGTGCGATCCGTGCGGATCAAGGCTAGCGGACCCCGGAATCCGTCGCTCCATTTGCGCGCATCAGGTTTTCCATCAACACGAAATCCGACAGGATGTCGATATCTCCCGAACGTTCCGCCGGCATCTCGAACGCGCCGATTTCCGGCATCGCCAGCCCTCCGTAGCGCCGGAAGGCGGGCACCGAGATCACGTATATCGCCCCGTTCGGCCGATAGACCGCCGGGAGCTTCTGGCGGTTGGTGAAGCAATATTCCGGATGGGAGACCGCGACGAACTTGCCGTCCTCGATATAGCCATATTTCAGAATGGAGGATTCGGCCCGGGTCACCGACATGGTGAGGTCGAAGCCGCCATGCCGATGGAGCTCGACGGCCGCGCGGATGTCGGCATCGCTGCGTAGCGGGGATGTCGCCTGAAGCAGCACGACAATGTCGGTCGCATCGGCAAGCATATCGATCGCATGGGCAATGACGGGGGCCATCGGGGTGTCGTCGGCGGCAAGGTCCTCAGGGCGCTTCACGATCCGGCACCGTTCCGGAAGATCCCCCGACGACAGGATTTCGGGAATGTCGGTGGATATCACGCACCCGTCCAGCGTGCGAAGGGCCTGGTCGACGGCATGACGATAAAGAGGCTTGCCGAGAAGCGGCCTGACGTTCTTGCCGGGCAGGCCCTTAGAGCCGGCCCGCACGGGTATGATCCCGATCATGACAGGCCGACCGTCGCGTCGTCATCGAGCGGATCCTCGTGGAAATATTTCTGCAGGGGACGCGACCAGAAGCCCTCGTCCAGGAGAAGCTTCAGGAATTTTTCCCGCGATTGCCCTGCGCCGAAGGCGAGATGGCTTTCGAAGCGCTTGCCCCAATTGTCGTCCACGAAGCTGCCGATCGCATCGCGATCCAACGCCGAAGCCTTGAAGATGGAAGGGGCGGTTGCCCGGTTGGTCTGGCGGGTGCCGAGGTCGAGAGACGGGACGCCGAGAAAGGGCGCCTCGCGCACCCCCAGGCTCGAATTGCCGATCATCACCTTGGCATTCTTCAGGAGTTCCGAAAAATAGTGGAAGCGCAGTGACGGAAGAACGCGGAAGCGGGCGGCCGGCAATCGCCTGATCTCTTGCAGGATATCCTCCGAGCCGGGATCGTTGTTCGGCAGGATGACGACGAAATACCGGTTCGTCTCGGCGAGGGACGAAAAAAGCGAGGCGGCCTGTGCCCCCAAGGTCGCGACCTCCGACGTCACGGGATGGAAGATGCATATGCCGTAGTCGATGCTCGCTATCTCGTACCGTTCGATCACCTCCGTGATCGCCACGCCGGAGGGCTGGGCGTGGATGTCGATCTCGGGGGATCCGATCACCTCCACCGATCCGGCGTCCTCGCCCAAGCGGATGACGCGCTGCTTCGCCTGCTCGGAGCTGACGAGGTGGACGGCGGACAGCTTGGTGTTGCAGTGCCGGAACATCTCGTCGATGGTGCCCGACACTTCTCCGCCCTCGACATGCGCGCACAGCACATAGTTCATCGCGCAGACCAGCGCGCAGGCGAGCGCTTCCACGCGATCGCCGTGGATGATCACCAGATCGGGCTTCGCTTCCTTGAGGAAGTCGGAGAAACCGATCACGGTCTTGGCGAGGATGATGTCCTGCGGATCCCCCTGCCGCTGGTTGATATATTCGACGACGTCGAACAGGCCGCTGCGATGGACTTCCGTCTTGGTGAGGCCGTATTGTTCCATCATGTGCATGCCCGTGACGAAGAACGTCACGCCGAAGCCGTTTTCGCGGGCGGCGATGGCCAGGGGCTCGAGCTTGCCGAAATCGGCCCGCGTGCCGGTGACGAAAATGATCTTCTTGCTCACTCGGATGCCCTGTGCTGCGCTGACGGGATCAGACGAGATCCGACCAGCGGAGCTGCGTGTTCCTGGTTACGGCGCGGACCAGCCGGCGGCCCACGACGGCGTCGAATTCATAGCCGGCGATTTCTCCGTTGCCCGGACGACGAGCCCAGATATCGTCCTCGGTGAGCAGATGGTCCTGGGGCAGGTCCCGATCGGCCACGACCGATGACCGGGCGAAGCGGTAGACGGCTTCCTCGGGGACGCTGCGTGCCTTCACGTTGCGCACCGCGACGTGGATCTCGCGGGATCTGTCGACGATGTGGCGCAGTTCCGCCGGGTCCATCGAACAGGAGATGTCGGGCCCTTCCCGATAGCGGCTATCGGTGAAATGGCGTTCGATGATGCAGGCGCCGAGCGCGACGGAGGCGATGGCCATGTCGGGCCCGATGGAGTGATCGGAGAAGCCGACCACCGCGTCGGGAAATGCCGCGCGCAATTCCGATATGCCGCCCAGCGACACGATTTCGGGCGGCGAGGGATAGAGGTTCGTGCACTGGAGCAGCGCGAAGTCGACGCCATGGGAGCGCAATATCTCGACCGCGGGTCTGATCGTCTCGATGCTCTGCATGCCGGTGGAGAGGATCACCGGTTTTCCAAATCGCGCGATGTGCCGGATCAAGGGAAGATTGTCGGCCTCGCCGGATCCGATCTTGAACGCCGGTACGCCGATTTCGGCGAGGTGATTGGCCGCGGCGCGGGAGAAGGGGGTGCTGAGATAGATGAGCCCCAGAGATTCCGCATAGTCCTTGAGTTGCCTCTCCTCCTCGACGGAGAGGGCGCATCGCTCCATCACCTCCCATATCGAAACGTCGGCATTGGGCGGATAGATGTTCCGCGCCTCTTCCGTCATCTCGTCGGAGACGATGTGGAGCTGATGCTTGACGCATTCGGCGCCGGCCTTGGCGGCAGCCAGCACCATGCCGCGGGCGACGTCGAGATCGCCGCCGTGATTGATTCCGATTTCCGCAATGACCAGAGGCGGATGCTCCGGTCCGATGTCCCTGTCCCGGATTTTGAGAGATATGTTCGTCATTTCCGACATGTCCCAAGAATTACATCATAAATGAAGAATAATATTCAGGCAGAGACGGGTTATTATTATACGTATTTGAATATAAACGATAATATAAGCGGCAGACGGGGCGCGGTCTAGCATCGCCGCAGTCGGAATGTCCATAGGACGGACGGGGGGCCAAAGGGGGTGGCTTCGCAATGCGGTTAAGATAAGAGCGGCCAGCGCGAACAGGGGGATTCCGATCCGATGTGGAGCTTGCCGGCATCCTATCTGGCTTCATTGCGAGTCATTTTGCGCGGCCGGCAGGTCGCCTTCCTGACGGTGAACGTGGTCGCCAACATGATCACCCTCGTCCGCAGCTATGTGACGATGCAGGCGCTGGACCACCGCAGCCTCGGAATCATCACGGTCATGCAGACCCTTACCATGCTGGTGAGCCTGGCCCATCTGGGACTGCTCAACGGAGGATATAGGCTGCTCTGCTCGGCGGACGACGCCCAAGCCCGGCGGATCAACGATACGGCTTATGGCTTCTTCATCGTGCTGACGATCGTCACCATGGCCGCGGGTGGCGTGGCAGGCAACGGTTTCGCCGAAATCGCGACATGGGTGGTCCTTATGGGCATAGGCGCGGGCCTGCTGATGCTGGTCCGCAACTGGATGAACAATCAGATGATCGCGGAGCAGCGGCTGGATTTGCTGAACCGTGTGACGATCTGGTCGGCGATCCTGTCCCTGCTTCCCCTGGTCGCGGTGCGATCGGCTCCGCTGGAGGCCTGCATCCTTTCCATTTCCATCCAGCCGGCGATCTTCATCCTCGTCGTTCTGACCAAGGCGCCTTCGCTGCGCCCGCGCCGGCTTTCGTTCGACGTCTCGCTGTTGCGGACCATCTTCGGGACGGGCTTCCTGATCTTCCTGTCGGGTATGATGCTTCAGCTCAGCGGGCAGATGGAGCGGTGGTATGTCACGCGCTATCTTGGGTTGGAGGCGCTCGGGCATCTCTATCTCGCCCTGCTTGCCGTCAACCTGTTCGCCGTGGTTCCCAACGCGCTGCAATGGCTCCATCTGCCTCGCATCATCCAGGGTTGGGACACGGGCGAGGGGGCGGTGATCACCGAACGGATGCGGCTCCTCTTCCTGTCCAATGCCGGATATTGTCTGGCGACGCTGATGGCGGTCCTCCTGCTCGTCCGGCCTGTGATCGAGCGCTGGCTTCCCGCATATACGGGCGATCTCCTTTACGTTTATCTGATCCTGCCGGGACTGATCCTCTATACGCTGTTCTCGGCGCCCGCGGTGATCTTCAGCGTGTTGATCCGCTACCGGCTCTACTATGCCGCCTTCGGTGCAGGGACGCTGGCGACGGGACTCGCCTTTGCCGCGACTCCGCTTTTCGGCGTTCGCCTGGGGCTGGTCGAAGTGATGGTGTTGAAAAGCGCCACCTATACGCTGACGGGGGCGATCCTGCTGGCCGGCTTCTGGGCGCTCTCCCGCAAATTTCCGGCCTTCCGGTTCGGCCTCGCTTCGTCCGCAGCGCGCGAAGAATAGCCTTCAGGGCAGCGATGCAGGCCGAGGGCCGGGCAGCGTTATGGCGCGGACGACGTTCCGCTCGCCGATCCCGATCAGGCAGGGGTTGTCTTGCCGCTCGTTCGCAGCGTCGTTTCCGGATAGGGCATGATCATCGTCCCGTCGGGGGCGGCGGTGAAGGTCGTCTGGGTCGGATAGGCGAACTCGATCCCTTCCTTCGCGAAGGTCTCCAGGATGGCGATGCAGATCTCGTGGCGGACGCTGTTGAAGACTTCGACATTCTCGTCGAGCACGTCGAACAGCAGCTCATAGTCGAGCGACGAGGGAGCGAAATTGACCATGCAGCAGTGGAGGAACACGGCCTTGTCCTGCGCGGTGACGATCGCCTTGACCATCTCCGGAATCCGGCGGCAGACGTCGGGGGGCGTCTGATAGACGACGCCGAGCATCAGGGTCGCCCGCCGCCGCAGCGTGTGCGCCAGATTGCGCAACTCCTTGTTGAGCAGGTTGGTGTTCGAGATCACCACCTCCTCGCCCGTGGTCGATCGCAGGCGGGTCGTCTTCAGCCCGATCGACTCGACCGTGCCGGCGGTCTGGTCCCACTTCACGGTGTCGCCGCGCCGGAACGGCTTGTCGAAGATGATCGCGAGGCTGGCGAACAGGTCGGCGAAGATGCCTTGCGCGGCCAGGCCGATGGCGATGCCGCCGATGCCGAGGCTCGCGACGAGGCCGGTGATGTTGACCCCGACATTGTCGAGGATCAGCAGGGTCGCGACGATGAAGCAGATCGCGGTGACGAGCAGGCGGATGATACCGATCGCGGAGCCGAGGGTGGAGGAGCCGCCAACCTCCTCGCCGGCCCGATGCTCGACGATGCCGATCACCAGTTCGCGGACCCACAGCGCGGCCTGCACCGCCGTCGCGACGGTGAAGAGGAAGCCGATCGTATTCGCGACGACCGCGGGTGGGTTCGCATAGCCGCTGACCAGCCGGGCGGCGAGCATGACGATGAAGAAGAGGTTGGTGCGCGCGATCGCCCGGCCGACGATGCGCGACCAGTGGCCGAGATGCTCGCGCCGGCACATCCGCGTGCCGAGCATGCGCAGACCGTAGAGCACGGCGATGATGGTCGCCCCGATCGCACAGGCGATGGCGATGCTCAGATAGTGGCTGGAGATCCAGTCCATCGTCTGCTGCGACAACAGCTGGAGGTCGTCGAGCGACTGGATGACCGGTTTGTTTTCGACAGCGATGGCAACGTTGCCCGTCTTCGACATTCGACCTTCCACTATTTACCGTTTACCGTGCCCCAACGAGGTTGGGTGCGTCGTCGTTCCCCCGCGGCGGACAGGGGAGAAGCGGGTTCGGGCTCGGGCTCGACCGGTTCCTCCTCGGGGACCTCCTCCGCCTCGATATCGCGCCTCCGCTTTCGGAAGGGGTTCCAGGCGCGCTTCTTGATATGCATCTGAACATAGCGGTCGAAGCCGATTTCGACGGCGATGATGTAGTAGATATAGGGCTGGAAGGCGATGCCGACGAACGAACAGCCCAGCATGTAGATCAGGTGGGAGTGCTGAAGCGCCGCGGCCAGGGGCGATACCCACGCATTGGCTCCTTCCACCTTCCGATAGGTTCGTCGGATGCTCTCCATGCGGAAGATGCCGACGAGGTGGACGATCAGGAACAGGATAAGCCCCGGATAGCCCTGTTCGCCGAGCATCTCGAAGTAGGAATTGTGAAAGGCACGCCCGGCATCGTAGCCGACGACGCGCACGACGGTTCCATCGGCGGTCTTGTAGCTCATGTCGATTTCGAGCTTGTTGCTCAGATATGCGTTGAAGCCGCCGCCGAACGGATGATCCTTGGCGTAGTCGATCGTCCATTTCCACACGGCGAGCCGGGTCGATGCCGACGCATCGCCCTTATAACCCTGGATCGTGTCCATCCGTTCGGTGTAGCTCTTCGGCAGGAATGGAATGCCGGCGACGACGATCGCTGCCATGATGCCGATATAGAGCATCCTCCGCTTGGCCGCGCGCAGTTCGAGGAGGGCGGCCAGCACGATGCAGAGCAGGCCGGTGCGGGTCTGGGTACCGATCGGGATCAGCAGGCAGGCAAAGGCGAGCGCATACCAGTAGAGGCGCGAGAAAAGCGTCGGCGGGACGATCGCCGAATATTTCACAACGTAGAGGATCAGCGGGAGCGAGCAGATCGCGAATGCCGAGATGGTGCTGCTCTCATACATGCCGCTATTGTTGGCGACCATCAGGTTGAGCGTGCCGTAGCCGCCGCCGCCCGCCAGCGTCTTCGCGCCGCCGACCACGGCGATCGACGATAGGGACAGCAGCATGAACAGCAGCACGGCCTCGATGCGGACGCGGGTGTAGAGCGTGGCCGGCATGAAGATCGAGAAGACCATAGCCTTCCAGACCCAGGACCATTTCTCGGCGGCAGCCTCCGGGAAATCGGCGGTCATGGTCGTATAGCCGCACAGCAGAAGCAGGACGACCAGGACGACCTGGCGGGGCGACGGCTTGCTCAAGGTCTTGTCGTCGTTGAGCGCCCAGCCGACGAAGGCGGCGACGAACACGATCAGCGAGACCGGTATCGAGCTCAACAGATAATAGGACAGGCGCTGCGGCGAGACGATGTCGACATAGATATAGGCGAGGACGAACAGAAAGGGCCGCCGGAAGCCCGCGAGCAGGAGACCGACGAGGAAACTGATGAGAAAAAGATCACGCACGGTTCGAGCCGGGCCTCGCTTCGCCCGTTTCCACGCCCGCGCGACGAACCGGCTGCTTCTTCGGCAGCACCGGCTTGAAATGGCGGCCCGACTGTATGGGTTCCGCATTCAGGTCGGGGTGCATCAGCACCCGCACCGCGACGAAGCCGAGCAGGAAATGGGCCAGCAGCAGCGAAAGCGTATCGATCATCGGCGGCGTCCCGATCCGTTTCGGGTTGACATGACGAGCCTCTTCATGCGCGTTCGCACGGCATGAAGATCCTCCATATTCTCGATCATAGCCTGCCGATCCATAGCGGCTATACATTTCGTACACGGGCGATCCTGAAGTCCCAGATCGCCATGGGGTGGCAGGTGATGGGCGTCACCGGCCCCCGCTACAACACGCCGCGGCCCGATCCCGACGAGGAGGAAGGGCTGGTCTTCCGCCGGACCCCGGCCATCGCACCCGCGCGCGCGCCGATCGGCGAATGGCGCGAGGTGAACGCGCTTGCCCGCCGGATTGCCGAGGTTGCGGCGGAATGGAAGCCCGACATCCTGCACGCCCATTCGCCGGCGCTGGTGGGGCTGGCCGGGCTTCGCGCCGCACGTCGCCTGAAGCTCCCCTTTCTCTATGAGATCCGCGCCTTCTGGGAGGACGCAGCGGTCGGCAACGGGACGGGGCGGGAAGGATCGCCGATGTACCGGCTGACCCGCATGCTCGAGACCCATGTCGTACGCCGCGCCGATGCGGTGGCGGTGATCTGCGAGGGGCTGCGCTCCGACCTCGTCGCGCGCGGTATCGCGGCCGACAAGATCATGGTCTCGCCCAATGGCGTCGACCTGGACCTGTTCGGCGATCCGCCCCCGGCCGATACCGCGCTCGCCGCCGAACTGGGGCTGGAGGGGGCCGACGTGATCGGCTTCATCGGTTCCTTCTACGACTATGAGGGGCTCGACGACCTGATCGCGGCGATGCCGCTGCTGGTCGAGCGGCGCCCGGCCGCGGCGCTTCTGCTGGTCGGCGGCGGGCCGATGGAGGAGGCGCTGCGGGCGCAGGTGGCGGCATCCCCCGCCGCCGCGCGCATCCGCTTCACCGGGCGGGTGCCGCACCAGCAGGTCGAGCGCTATTACAGCCTGATCGACATTCTGGCCTATCCGCGCAAGTCGATGCGGCTGACCGACCTCGTGACACCGCTCAAGCCCCTGGAGGCGATGGCGCAGCGCCGGCTGGTCGCCGCGTCGGATGTCGGCGGGCATCGCGAGCTGATCGAGGACGGCGTCACCGGCACGTTGTTCGCGCCCGACGATCCGGCCGCACTGGCCGCAGCGCTCGCCGATCTGCTCGACGACCGGAAAAAATGGGACGAACGGCGCGAGGTCGCCCGGACGTTCGTGGAACGCGAACGCAGCTGGGGCGTCAATGTCGCGCGCTACCGACCCGTCTACGAAAGATTGATCGGCGGCGCTTCGGGTTAAAACATTCTTGTCAGTAATGGCCGACAAGAGCTGGAAAGTAACGGAATCCCAATTTTGCCTTATTATGGGACGACAACAGAAACATTATGAGCGTTCCCATGGTCCAAACAAAAGCGCGTCGCCGGTCGAGCCTGGTCATGGGCGCGTTGCTCGCGCTGCTGCTTGGCGTCGCGGCGGCTTTTTTCGTGCTCGCCATGCCGATCCGCATGCTGGAGACGGTGACGACCTTCACCCGCTTGTCCACCCTGATGGTGCAGGCGGAGCCGCCGATCTCGCCCAATGACCGGACCCTGCTCTCGGTTCTGGCCGGCATCCTCATCACCGGCATCGGTTGGGTTCTGGTCGACTGGCTGGTGTTCGGCCGCGCGGGGATGAGCACGCTGATCCGCACCCGCGAGGACGATTATGAGGACGAGGACGAGGATCATTTCCGTCCGACCGATCCGCTCGATCTGGTGACCCCGATCGGCACCCAGGCCGCCGAATGGCCGATGCCGTCGTCGGGCGATGCCCGCAGGCCGCTGTCCGCGCGCACCGACATCGGCGATCCGCCCCCGGCGGCGCCCGCGCTGGACGACCGCGGCTCGCCGCTGGCCGGGATCAACCCGGTCCCGCCGCCGATCGGCGGCATCCTGCCCGGCACCGTTATCGGCGCGCCGCCGCCGCTGGTGCTGCCCACGGCTTCGTCGTCCCCGTCGACCCAGGGGCCGCAGGTCGAGCGAGAGGAAAGGCCGTCGCCGTCCTGGCCCCCGTCGTCCTGGCCGGCGCATGACGAGCCGTCCGCCCCGCTACCGGAGCTTGCCGCGTCCCAGCCGGCCGAACGCGAGCAGGCGGCCCATCCTTCTGCCGAAGTGGCATCGCCGGCTGGGTTGCCAAGCTGGATGCCGGCGCCGGGCATGCGCTCCGACGGACGAACGTCCGACCCGCTTCCCGCAGCCTTCTACGAAGATCCGGCGGTGCCCGATGTCGAGCCCGTGACGATCCCCGTACCGGCCGCGCCGCCGCCGGCCGCACGCGATCCGTTCGGTTCGCCGCCGCTGGCGGACGGGCCACCGCTCGCCGCGCAGCCTTTCGACCACGCGCCGTCCGTGCCGGAGGTCGTCCAGCAACCGGCGGAACCGCCTGTGACGGCGTCGGCCCCGCCGATCGCGCAGCATCCGGTCCCGCCGCCCGCGCCGCCGTCCCAGCCCGCGCCGCCGCCGCTGCCTCCGTTGCCGGAATCCGGCTTCGATCGCGTCCGGCTCGAGGAATTGCTGGCTCGTCTCGAAAAGGGTTTGCAGCAGCGCAGGGCAGCCGTCGCCGCGGCCCGGTCCCAAGCGCAGCCAATGCAGCCGCAGCCGCAGATCCAGCCCGAGCCCCAGCAAACGGCCCAGGCGCCGGTCGCCCCGATCCCGGAGCCGGCACCGGACTCCGCTCCGCTACAGCAAGCATCGCGCGCGCCGGCTTCGATGGACGTCGCGCCGGCACCGCCGCCGGTCGAAGCATCGGTGCTGCTACCGGTCGCGGCGAATGAGTCGTCGATCGCCGCAGCTTCGCCCTATGCCCTCGGCATCCAGCCGCCTCCGGCTCCCGCGCCGGCACCCGGCTCGATCCTGCCCGTGGCTCCGCCGCCGGCCGTTCCCGGCGGCCGCAACGACGACCTGCTCGACCAGCCGCTCCATGTGACGCTGGATCTGCTGCGGAGCATGGTCAAACGCTGACGGCGAGACCGTCGGCGATGGTCAGGGCTTCCAGCCGCACCATGGCTTCGTCGGCGCGGCGGTCGAGTGCGACCAGCCTGATGTCGGCGATCAGATGTCCGTTGATGGTGAAGTCGGGCGCCGCGATCCAGCCGGGCAGGGCGTCCAGCGCCCCGTCCACGTCCTCGCCGCGCAGCCGCAGGTCGAGGCGATGGCGGCCGCCGTCGAACAGCAGGCTGTGCCAATCCTCGCTTTCGCTATGATCGAGCAGCAACTCGGCAAAGGGCTTGCAGCTGTCGTGCAGGCGCCTGGCAATGGTCCTGACGGGATCGCTCATCGGCCGGTGGCCGCGCTTTGCCGCGCCCGGACGATATAGGCCTGGACCCGTCGGACCGTGCCGTCGCGCGGCTCGCGGCCGCGGCGCAGGGTCGCGACGAAGCCCGGATCGCCCATCACCTCCCGGCCGAAGCGCGAGGCGGTGGTTCCGCTCTCGCGGAGATAGCGTTCGATCATCGACAGCAAATACATCCCGAACTCCTCGCGACTCGATTGTTCCCTTTATGTTCTAATCTCCTTTCCTACTTGTCTAGGAAAAATCCTATCGGTATTGGAGGCGAATGGCCGATGATGTCCGCAGCGCCCTCGATGCCCTGATCCGCGAGCGGGGAGAGGATTACAGCGCGATCTCGCGCCTGCTCGGACGCAATGCGGCCTATGTCCAGCAATTCATCAAGCGGGGCACGCCGCGCCGGCTGGCCGAGGAGGATCGGCTGAAGCTGGCCGCCTATTTCCGGGTTCCCGAGGCGCGGCTGGGCGGGCGGGGCGACGGACCCGCCGGCGGTCCGCCCGCTCCATCGGCGTTGGTGACGGTGCCGCGGATCGCGATCGGCGCCTCCGCCGGGCCGGGCGGGATCGCCGAGATCGAGGAGCGTGGCCGTCCGATCGCGTTCGACGATGGGCTGCTGCGCGACATGGGCGCCGGCCGCCGCTCGGCGCTGTCGATCATCCGGGTCGCGGGCGAGTCGATGGAACCGACGCTGCATGACGGCGACGACATCCTGGTCGACCGCGACGCCAGGGAGATCCGGACGGGCGGCATCTATGTGCTGCGCCTCGACGATCTGCTGATGGTCAAGCGGCTGATCCGCGACGAGCGGGGGCTCGTCGTCCACAGCGACAATCCGGCCCATGCGGCGATCACGGGTTTCGATCCGGCGACCTTGCAGGTGATCGGCCGGGTGCTCTGGTGCGGCCGGAAGCTTTAGGCCATCGGCGGCGTCAGCCGCGGAACCGATCGTTGAGGTAGAGTGCGGTCGCGATCGCTATGCCGAGGGCGGTACCGATCAGCGTCCCCAGCGACGGCTGGCCATAATGGTTGCCGCCGATCGCGCCGGCGATGATCGAGAAGGCGAGGATGGCGCCGCCCGCGCGTGAGGCTTTGCTGCTGTTCTGGTCCATGGCGGTCCCATGCCACGGGCGGGCGCGGCGCGCCAGCACCCGTCCCGCCTGTCCCGGGACGGGACGGCGTGTGCCGCAACGGGATCTGGTCAACGGCCCGTTCACCAGCCATCCGCCTGGCGCGAGGATGTTTTCCCATTCCGGCATGGTGCTTGTATGGCTGTCGGCGACGCACGAAAAGGGGCCGGGCTTGGAAGAGATTTTCTACATCGCCGATCGCAACAGCGTCGACCGGGCCGAGGAGCTGGTCCGCCAGTTCGGGATGCAGGCGATCGACGAGGCCGCGGCGCGCAGCCGCCACTATCGCGAGCTCGGCAATGCGATTCGCTTCTGCGAATGGCGCCAGATCGAGCGCTTCCTGTCGGTCCTGGCCCTGGATATGGCGGTCGGCACGGTCCACTGACCCGTCATTCGCCCTTGGCGCCCCTCATATGACCGGTTCGTTGCACTAGACTATGGCGGGCGGGGCGGGGTGTCGCTAGGGTCGCACCATGCGTGTCGCCTGTACGCCGCTCCGCGCCCGATCGATCGTCATGGGTGCCATGTTATGCGTGTCGGCCGCGGCACAGGCGCAGCCAGCGTTTCCGCCGGCGGCGTCGGCGGATCCCGTCGACCTTCCCGAGCTTGATCCATCGACCGAAATGGCGCCGTTGCCGGACATGGAGGTCGACTGGCCGATGCCGGCCGACGCCGACGGCGGACCGCCGGCCGATACCGGGACCGCGCCGGCGGCGGCATCCGATTCGGCGTCCGGCGATGCGCAGGCCGACCGGCGCTACGGTGTCGATATCACCGGCCTTTCGGGACAGGACGGTGTTCCGCCCGAGACGGAGACCGCGATCCGAGCCCGCTTTCGCCAGCTGTCCGCGCTCGAGGAGGGCAAGGGCACCGGCAATACGGCCCAGATCGACCGGCGCGCCCGGCAGGACGAGGCGGTGCTCGGCCAGTTGCTTCGTGCCGCCGGCTATTATGACGCCCGCGTCATCACGCGCATCGCGGACGAGAAGACCGGCCGGCTGGGCGTCACCCTCGTCGTGCGGCCCGGCACCCTCTACACGCTGACCGCGATCGAGCTCGCCGGGATCGACGAGGCCGGCGACATCGCCGGGCAGCTGCGCAGCGCCTTCGGCCTCGACGTGGGCCAGCCGGCCGATTCGGATCGGATCGAGGCGGCGCTGCTGGCGCTCAGGGCCGAGCTGGGCCGCGAGGGTTTCGTCTTCGCCAAGGTCGGCGAACCCAAGCTCACCGTCGACCATGAGGAGCATGCGGTGCGGCTGGCCGCGGCGGTCGAACCGGGCGATGTCCAGCGGATCGGCAGGATAACGATCGACGGCGAGCGGCTGTTCAGTGCCAAGCATCTTGGCCGTATCGCGCGCTTCCGGACCGGCGACATCTACAATGCCGCGCGGATGGAGGATTTCCGCCGGGCGCTGATTCAGACCAGCTTGGTCTCGGCGGTGACGATCAAGCCGGTGGCGACCGCCGATCCCCATGTCGTCGACGTCTCGGTCAAGCTCGAGCCGGCGCCGCCGCGCACCATCGCCGGCGCGGTCGGCTACGGCACCGGCGAGGGCTATCGGCTGGAGGCCAGCTGGCAGCATCGCAACCTGATCCGGCCCGAGGGCGCGGTCACCTTCCGTGGCGTGCTCGGCACCCAGGAACAGTCGCTGGGCGGGACTCTGCGGCGCAACAACTACAAGGCGCGCGACCGCGTGCTGACCGGTCAGGTCATCCTCAGCCATCTCGACCAGAACGCCTATGAAGCGCGCAGCATAACGCTGGGCGCCGGTCTGGAGCGCCAGACCAACATCATCTGGCAGAAGAAGTGGACCTGGTCCTACGGCGTCGAGCTGGTCGCCTCGAAGGAAGACGATACCGTCAAGGCCACCGGCGCTCCGCGCAGCCGCCAATATCTGATCGGCGCGCTGCCATCGAGCCTGTCCTACGACGGGTCCGACGACCTGCTCAACCCGACCCGCGGCTACCGTCTGGCGGCGCGGGTATCGCCCGAGATATCCCTGCAGGGCAGCGCCTTCGGCTATGTCAAGGCGCAGGTCGACGGCAGTAGCTACCTGCCGATCGGCGGACGGACGGTGGTCGCCGGCCGGGTGCGCTTCGGATCGATCATCGGCGCGGCGGCCGAACGCATCGCGCCGACCCGGCGCTTCTATGCTGGTGGCGGCGGATCGGTGCGCGGCTATGGCTATCAGAAGATCGGCCCGGTCGACATCAACGGCGATCCCGCCGGCGGCCGCAGCCTTGCCGAATTCTCGATCGAGGCGCGCGTCCGCTTCGGCGATTTCGGCGTCGTGCCGTTCATCGACGGCGGCAATCTTTATTCGGCACGGCTGCCGACCTTCCGCAACCTGCGCTACGGCGCGGGCATCGGCGTCCGCTACTATACCAGCTTCGGTCCGATCCGCGTCGATGTCGGCACGCCGCTGAACCGGCGGACCGGGGATTCGCGGATCGCCGTATACGTCTCGCTCGGCCAGGCCTTCTGATGGCCGACGAGATCGCCATGGTCGAGCAAAGGGTGGAGGTCTGGCGGCGACGCCATCCGATCCTGCGCTTCGTCGCGATCGGCCTTCTCTCGCTGCTGCTGCTGCTGTCCGCCGCGATCTGGCTGCTCGACAGCGCGCCCGGTCACCGTCTGATCATCGACCGGATAGGGGCGCTGCAGCCGTCCTCGGGGCTTCGCATCCGCATCGGCCGGATCGACGGTTCGATCTGGAACCACGCCACGCTGCGCGACCTGCGCCTCTATGACACGCAAGGCCTGTTCCTCGAAGCGCCCGAGATCGAACTCGACTGGCGCCCCGCCGCCTGGATCGCGAACAAGCTGTGGATCAGGAGCGTGGAGACCGACCTGCTGATCCTCTACCGCAAGCCGAAGCTGAAGCCGTCGCCGAAGAAGGGGCCGCTGCTGCCGGGCTTCGACATCCACGTCGGACGATTGCGGGTGGCGAAGCTTCGCCTCGAGCCGCCCGTCGCGGGGCGGCGTCACATCGCGCGGATCGAGGCGACCGCCGACATCCATGACGGCCGGGTGCTGCTGAAGCTCGACGGGACGTCGAGCGCGCGCGACAAGCTGGCGCTCCAGCTCGATTCGCAGCCCGACCGCGACCGCTTCGACCTCGATGCGCGGCTGGTCGGGCCCGCCGACGGCGTGATCGCCGGGGCCACCGGGTGGAAGAAACCGGTCGACGGCGTGATTTCCGGCGCCGGGCGCTGGTCGGCGTGGAAGGGCCGGGCGACGATGGATGTCGGCGACATCCGGCTGGTCGACCTGCGGATCTCCGCCAATCGCGGCAAATATGCGCTCGAAGGACTTCTGGCGCCGAGCAGTTTCCTGTCGGGCAAGCTGCAGCGGCTGTCCGATCCGACGATCAGGGTCGACGGGTCGGCCACGCTCGCCGACCGGCAGCTCACCGGGACGCTTGCCGTCGCGACACCGGCGCTGGAGATCAGCGCGTCGGGCACGCTCGATCTTGCCGCCTCGGCCTTCGAAGACGTGATCGTCGACGCGCGGCTGCTCCGTCCCCCCGCGATGTTCCCGAACATGACCGGCCGCAACGTCAGGCTGCATGCGACCTTCGATGGACCCTTCGGCACCGCCGATTTCGCCTATGCGCTGACTGCCGATCACGTTGCCTTCGACGACACCGGCTTCGACGGCGTCCGCGCCGAGGGCAAGGGCAAGCTGTCCGATCCGCCCGTGAAGCTGCCGGTCCGCCTGTCGGCGCGGCGGGTGACGGGTGTCGGCGACGTCGCGGGCGGCATTCTCGGCAACCTCAAGGTCGACGGCGTGCTGCTGGTGACGGCGCGGAAGGTGACCGGTGACGGACTCAAGCTCAGCTCGGACAAGCTTGGCGGCAAGCTGTCGCTCAGCCTCGATCTGCGGACCGGCGTCTACGACGTGGCTCTGGCGGGGAAGCTGCTGCGCTATTTCATTCCGGGCATCGGGATCGTCGACGTCAATTCGGAGCTGAAGGTCGTGCCTGGCGCCGGCGGGCGGGGGACGATGGTGGCCGGGCGAGGCCGCGCCTGGGTACGCCGCTTCGACAATGCCTTCCTGCGCTCGCTGGCCGGCGGCCTGCCGTCGATCGACACCCGGCTGCGGCGCGGGCCCGACGGCGTCCTCCATTTCGAACGGCTGGTGCTGACCGGACCGGGCATCCGCCTGACCGGCAACGGTTTCCGCCGCCGCGACGGCACCTTCTTCTTCAAGGGCAGCGGCACCCAGGCGCAATATGGGCCGGTCCAGCTGACCCTCGACGGCAATATCAGCCGGCCGAAGATCGACATGGTCCTTGCCGGCCCGGTGCCGGCGCTGGGCCTGGTCAATGTCGGGGTGAAGCTAGACCCCACGCCGCAGGGCTTCGATTACAGCGCGACGGGCGGCTCCTATCTCGGTCCATGGGGCAGCAGCGGCGCGATCCTGCTGCCGGCGAACCAGCCGGCCATCATCCAGGTCGCCGATTTCGCGGTCAGCGGCGCCAAGGGTAGCGGCAGCCTGCGCTCCGACCCGGCCGGGTTCACGGGGCGGATCGACCTGGCCGGCGGCACCGTCACCGGCCCGATGCTCTTCTCGGTCGAGCGCGGCCTTCAGAAGATCGAGGGCCAGCTACGCGCCCGACGCGCCACGCTGGGCGCGCCGGTGCCGTTCACCGTCAGCCGGGGTCGGCTCGACGGGACCGTGCTGCTCGATCCGGCGGGGGTAAAGATCAACGCCACCGTCGCCCTGTTCGGCACGACGATGCGCGGCGTCACCCTGGGGCGCGGGCGGGCGACGATCGCCCTCGACGGCGGCAGCGGCACGATCAGCGCCAGCCTCGCGGGTTCGCGGGGACGCGGCTTCGATCTGACGACCGTCGCCCGCCTGACCCCCGACAGCATCGGCGTGACTGCCGAGGGCACGATCGACCGTCGCCCGATCAAGCTGGAGAATCCGGCGGTGCTCCGCCGCGATGGGGATGGTTGGCGGCTCGATCCGACCACGCTCAGCTTCGCCAGCGGCAAGGCGACCCTCGCCGGCCGCTTCGGCGGCGCCGCCAACGAGATCAAGGCCGGCGTCCAGGCGATGCCGCTGTCGGTGCTCGACATCTTCTATCCGGAACTCGGCCTGTCGGGCGTCGCGACCGGCGACGTCGACTATCGGCTCCAGCGCGGCGCGCGCATCCCCACGGGCCGCGCCAACCTGAAGATTCGGGGCCTGTCGCGGTCGGGCCTGGTGCTGACCTCGCGCCCCGCCGACGTCGCGCTGGCCGGCGTGCTGACCGAGTCCGTCGCCGCCGCGCGTGCGGTGGTGTCGAGCGGCGGCAAGGTGATCGGCCGGGGACAGGCGCGCATCACGAACCTGCCGGTGGGCGGGGCACTGCCCGAACGGCTGATGAGCGGCAATCTCTTCGCGCAGCTCCGCTATGGCGGTCCGGCCGACACGCTGTGGCGCCTGTTCGGGGTGGAGACGATCGACATATCGGGGCCGGTATCGATGGGCGCCGACATCAGCGGTACCGGTGCCCATCCGGTGATCCGGGGATCGCTGCGCTCGACCCAGGCGCGGCTGGAAAGCGCGGTGACCGGCACCGTGATCACCAACATCGCCGCGACGGGGCGCTTCGATGGATCGCGCCTGCTGATCGACAAATTGTCGGGCCAGACACGCGGCGGCGGCGCGGTGAGCGGCCGGGCGGCGTTCGACTTCGCCGCCGAGAGCGGGATCGGCATGGACGTCGCGCTCGACGCGCAGAATGCTCAGCTGATCAGCCGCGACGATATCGGCGCGGTGGTGACCGGGCCGATCAAGATCACCTCGAGCACCGATGGCGGTACGATCGCGGGCGATGTCCGGCTGGTGCGCGGGCGCTTCCAGCTTGGCCGCGCCGCCGCGGTCGCCACCATCCCGCAATTCGACACGGTCGAACTCAACCGCCCCGACGACGAGGACGATGTCCGTCGGCCGCCGTCGTGGAAGCTCGATATCGACGTCGATTCGCGCAACCAGCTGGCCGTCACCGGCCTCGGCCTCGACAGCGAGTGGCGGGGCAAGCTCCACCTCGGCGGCACGATCGAGAATCCGGCGATCAACGGGCGGGTCGATCTGGTGCGCGGCGGCTATGAGTTCGCCGGCCGCCGCTTCGACCTCGACCGCGGCGCGATCCGCTTCCTCGGCGAGACCCCGCCCGATCCGCTGCTCGATATCACCGCCAAGGCCAATCTCAACGGCGTCAGCGCGACGATCGCGGTCAGCGGCACCGGCCAGAAGCCCGAGATCCATTTCAGCAGCATTCCGGCGCTGCCCGAGGACGAACTGCTGTCGCGGCTGCTGTTCGGCACCTCGATCACCAACCTTTCGGCGCCCGAGGCGCTCCAGCTCGCGGCGGCGGTCGGTTCGCTGCGGGGCGGGGGCGGGGGGCTCAACCCGATCAACGCGGTGCGCCGTGCGGCCGGGCTCGATCGGTTGCGCATCCTGCCGGCCGATCCGACGATCGGCATCGGCACCTCGATCGCCGCCGGAAAATATATCGGCCGGCGCACCTATGTCGAGGTGATCAGCGACGGCCAGGGCTATTCGGCGACGAGGGTCGAATTCCAGATCACCCGCTGGCTGTCGCTGCTGTCGAGCATCTCGACGATCGGCCGGCAGAGCGCCAGCGTGAAGGTGTCGAAGGATTATTAGGACGGAAGCCGTTAAGCCTGAGAAAAACGGTCTTTAATCTGTGTCTGTCCGAAAGATGCCGAGGTGGCCTGCCTGCCGGAAGAACGATTTCTCATCCTCTATTGCCACTGTTGACTGCCCCGTCGGCAATTGCTGTCGAAAGAGAAGCCTGATCTGATGGATCGTCCGTCCGGTTATGTCCGCGCGGAACCAACAGGAGACGGTGAATGATCAGAGCATCTCGGCTACTCGTCGCGGCAGTTGCCTTGTCGGCAAGTGCTCCGTCCCTGGCGGAAGCCTATGTCGATTATACGCCGCAGAAGGGCTATTGGCAGATCAACGCGATCGAAGTCGATCCGAACCATGTCGACGACTATCTCACCGGGTTGCGGCGTTCGCAAGTTGGCGGTTTCGAGATTCTGAAGCGGCGCGGCGTTATCGACGATTACAAATTCATGGTGAGGACCGGCTACGTCAAGGGCTCGCCGAACGTGCTCATCATGACCCATTCCGCATCCACCGCCACTCTCGACGCCGACAAGACGCGGGACCAGGCGATCGAGAAAGAGATGTTGGCGCAGTTCAGCGAGGCCGAGGGTGACAAGGCGGTTGCGGGCTACGAAAAATATCGCACCTTTATCGATGACGGCATGTGGACCGACATGGTGATGGCGAAATGAGGCGTGGCGGAGGCAGGCAGGAGTCTCCGCCATCCCTACCATCCGGTTTTCTGGCACCAGCGGCCGATGGAAGCAGCTTTCAGGCCGGTGTCGTCGGCCGGCTGTTGTGTGCCTGGAACAGGCGGCCCCGCTCGGTCGCGAACACGATCGCCAGCGCGCAGCTCGATCCGAGCAGGAAGCCCAGGGTCAGCGGCAGGGTGGTGCCGCTGAACGACTGGCCGATGACCAGGCCGATCGCCGTTCCGATCACGCTGGAAATGAAGCCCTGGATCGAGGAGGCCGAGCCGGCGATCTCGCCCATCTGTTCCATGGCCATGGCGCCGAAATTGGAACCGGTCAGGCCGAACAGGAACATCGTCATCCCCTGGAAGAGCGCGAACAGCAGCAACGTCTCCTGGCCCGACAGCACCAGGACCAGCCGGACGAGGCACAGGGCGATCATGGCGACAAGCGCGCTGTGTGAGACGAGCCGGGTTCCGAGCCGCTCGACGATGCGCGAGTTGATCAGTGCGGCGAGCGCCATCATCCCCGCGATCGCGGCGAAGCACAGCGCGAACAACTCCGGTGCATGGAAGACGTGCGCGAAGATCTGCTGCGAGCTGTTGAGGAAGCCGACCAGCCCGCCATAGATCAGCGCCGATGCGGTGCCGTAGCCGATCGAGTAGCGGTTGCTCAGCGTCGCCCAGGTCGCGTCGGCGATCGAGCGGACGCTGATCGGGCGGCGGCGTTCGGGGGCCAGCGTCTCGGGCAGGCGTAGCCATGCCCACAGGCCGACGAACAGGCTGAAGGCGCCGAGCAGGTAGAATATCCAGTGCCACGGCGCGACCAGCAGGATCAGCTCGCCGAGGCTCGGGGCCAGGATCGGTACGGCGAGGAACACCATGAAGCAGAGCGACGTCACCCGCGCCATGCGTCGGCCGGCATAGCAGTCGCGGATGATCGAGATCGACAGGACGCGCGTCGAGGCGGCGGCGAAGCCCTGAAGGCCGCGTGCGACCAGCAGCAGGTCGAAGCTGCCGGCATGCGCGGCGATGAAACTCATCAGCGCGTACACGCCCATCGTCGCGAGCAGGACCGGGCGGCGCCCATAGCGGTCGGCCAGCGGGCCATAGACCAACTGTCCAACACCGAAGGCGCCGATATAGACCGCGACCACGAGCTGCTGATGGTTCTCCACCGACACGCCCAGTTCCGCACCGATCCGTCCGAGCGCCGGCAGCATGATATCGATGCCGAGCGCATTGACCGCCATCAGCGATGCCATCAGCCCGACGAACTCGCCGAAACGCAGGCCGTGGGAGGCGTTTTCCGCCTGGATGGGTTCGGGAGCGTTCATGAGGGTATCTGCGCGGGGGATAGGCGTGGGTCCATCGACTGGCAACCAAAAGAAAAGGGCCCCGGGGCGTTTGCCCCGGAGCCCTTTCTCGAAGCGCCTTTCGGCGGATCAGTTCGAGAAGTACATGTCGAACTCGACGGGGCTCGGGGTCATCTCCCAACGGGCGACTTCCGGCCACTTGAGCTCGAGATAGGCCTCGATCTGGTCTTCGGTGAACACGCCGCCCTTGGTGAGGAAGGCATGATCGGCCGCCAGCGAGTTGAGCGCCTCGCGGAGCGAACCGCAGACGGTCGGAACCTCGGCCAGCTCTTCCGGCGGAAGATCATAGAGGTTCTTGTCCATCGCCTCGCCGGGATGGATCTTGTTCTCGATGCCGTCGAGACCGGCCATCAGCAGCGCCGAATAGCAGAGATAGGGGTTCGCCATCGCGTCCGGGAAGCGGAACTCGACGCGCTTCGCCTTGGCGCCGGTGCCGTAGGGGATGCGGCACGAAGCCGAGCGGTTGCGCGCCGAATAGGCGAGCAGCACCGGGGCCTCGTAACCCGGCACCAGACGCTTGTAGCTGTTGGTGGTCGGGTTGGTGAAGGCATTCAGCGCCTTGGCATGCTTGATCACGCCGCCGATGAAGTACAGGCAGGTGTCCGACAGGCCGGCATAGCCGTTGCCCGCGAACAGGGGCTGGCCCTTGTCCCAGATCGACATGTGGGTGTGCATGCCCGAGCCGTTGTCTTCCTTGATCGGCTTCGGCATGAAGGTGACGGTCTTGCCATAGGCCTGCGCCACCTGCCAGCAGACATATTTGTAGATCTGCATGCGGTCGGCGGTGGTGACCAGCGTGCCGAAGGTCAGGCCCAGCTCATGCTGCGCCGCGGCGACCTCATGGTGATGCTTGTCGCAGGGCAGGCCCATTTCGAGCATGGTCGAGACCATCTCGGCGCGGATGTCGACCGCGGAGTCGACCGGGGCGACCGGGAAATAGCCGCCCTTGGCGCGCGGACGATGGCCCAGGTTGCCGCCTTCCAGCGCCTTGCCGCTGTTGGTCGGCAGCTCGATGTCGTCGAGCTTGTAATAGCTGCTGTTATAGGTGTTCTCGAACTGCACGTCGTCGAACATGAAGAACTCGGCCTCGGGGCCGACATAGACCGTGTCGCCGATACCGATCGACTTCACATAGGCCTCGGCGCGCTTCGCGGTGGAGCGCGGGTCGCGGGCGTAGAGCTCGCCGGTCGACGGCTCGACGATGTCGCAGACGAGGATCAGCATCGGGGTGGCCGAGAAGGGATCGATCCAGACCGCGTCCAGGTCCGGCTTCAGGATCATGTCCGACTCGTTGATGGCCTTCCAGCCCTCGATCGACGAACCGTCGAACATGAAGCCGTCGGTCAGCTCGTCGTCGCCGACGACGCCTGCGACCATCGTCAGATGCTGCCACTTGCCCTTCGGATCGGTGAAACGAAGATCGACCCACTCGATCTCCTTGTCCTTGATCATCTTAAGAACGTCAGCGGGCTTGTTCGCCATGTGCCTTGCCTTCCCCGTGAGAATATCGATTGAAAGTTTCGGGCGTTCGTTGCGCCCAGCTTTGACGACTCCGCGCGATCAGATCGCGTCCGCGTCCCTCTCTCCAGTCCGGATGCGGACCGCACCCTCGACCGGCAGGATGAAGATCTTGCCGTCGCCGATGCGACCCGTTTGCGCCGCGGAAGCGATCGCCTCGACCACCCGGTCGGCGAGGCTGTCGTCGACGACGACCTCGAGCTTAACCTTCGGCAGGAAGTCGACCACATACTCCGCGCCGCGGTAGAGCTCGGTATGTCCCTTCTGGCGACCGAAACCCTTGGCCTCGGTCACAGTGATTCCGGAAACGCCCACCTCGTGGAGGGCTTCCTTGACCTCATCGAGCTTGAACGGCTTGATGATAGCTTCGATTTTCTTCACCTGTGCCCTCCCCGGCCAGTGCGCTTTGCGGCTCTTCAATAAGCGCGCGATCCCGCGAGTCGCAAGAAGGCTGGGCCGGAACGGGACGATATTCTGCCGCATTGCCGCAAAAGACGGCATCTATCAACGACATGCCTGGAAAATGGGCAGATTGTGCCCATGGATTGATCTTGAGGTCGCCGCCCCGGCGATCAGAGATAGGGCGGCTGGTGCAGTCCCGTCGGGCTGGCGGTGAAGATCTCGCAGCCCTCCTCGGTGATGCCGATCGAATGTTCGAACTGGGCCGAGAGAGACCGGTCGCGCGTCACCGCGGTCCAGCCGTCGTCGAGCAGCTTCACGTCGGCCCGGCCGATGTTGATCATTGGCTCGATGGTGAAGAACATGCCCGGGCGCAGCTCTGGACCGGAGCCGGGACGGCCGACATGGACCACCTCGGGCGCGTCGTGGAACACCCGGCCAAGGCCGTGGCCGCAGAAGTCGCGGACCACGCCGTAGCGGTGCTTCTCGGCATGGCGCTGGATGGCATGGCCGATATCGCCGAGATGGTTGCCGGGCTTCGCCTGCTCGATGCCCAGCATCAGGCATTCGTAGGTGACGTCCACCAGGCGCCTCGCCTTGATGCCGACATCGCCGACCAGGTACATGCGGCTGCTGTCGCCGTGCCAGCCGTCGAGCAGCGGGGTGACGTCGATATTCACGATGTCGCCGTCCCTGAGCGTCCGATCGCCGGGAATGCCGTGGCAGACGACATGGTTGATGCTGATGCAGCAGCTATGGGTGTAGCCGCGATAGTTCATCGTCGCCGGCACGGCGCCGGCGGACACGGTCATGTCGTGGACGATGCGGTCCAGTTCCTGCGTCTCGACGCCCGGCACGACATGCGGCACCAGCGCGTCGAGGATCTCGGCCGCCAGCCGGCCGGCGGCGCGCATGCCGGCGAATCCCGATGGCCCATGGAGCTTGATCGCCCCCGTGCGCGGGTGGGCGGCGGCGGCTTCGTCGGCTGTGATATAGGTGGTCATCGCGTCGATATAGGCGATCGCGGCGCTTTTTGCGAGCGCGACGGGGCATTCCGTGGAAATCCGAAGACGGATCGGTGGAGGAAGCTTTCCCCTCCGGCAAAGCCGATATATGGAGCCGCCATGATCGGCCCGGCAACAGAAGAGCGAATCTGGACGGCTGCCCTCCTCGTCATCGGCGACGAGATCCTGTCCGGGCGGACGCAGGACAAGAATGTCGCGCAGGTCGCGACCTGGCTCAACATCCAGGGGATTCGCCTCGCCGAGGTGCGTGTCGTCGCCGACGACATGTCGGCGATCGGCGAGGCGGTGCTCCAGCTCAAGGCGCGCAACGACTATCTGTTCACCACCGGCGGCATCGGCCCGACTCATGACGACATCACCGTCGATGCGATCGCGCAGGCGCTCGGCGTCCCGGTGGTCGTCCACCCCAAGGCGCGCGCCGCGCTGGACGGCTATTATGCGACGCGGGGCGGCCTGACCGAGGCCCGCCTGCGGATGGCACGCGTGCCCGACGGCGCCGAGCTGATCGAGAACGCCATGTCGGGGGCGCCGGGCATCCGCATCGGCAACATCTTCATCCTCGCCGGCGTGCCGCACATCGCCGGGCTGATGCTCGAGGCGCTGTCCAATAGGCTGGAGGGCGGCCGGCCGATGCTGTCGCGGACGATCGGCTGCTGGGTACCCGAAAGCGAGATCGCGGACCTCCTGCGCGAAACCGAGCGCGCCCATGCCGGGTCGCAGATCGGCAGCTACCCCTTCTTCCGCGAGGGCAAGGCAGGCTCCAATTTCGTCGTCCGCTCG
The DNA here is from genome assembly GCF_001428605.1 of Sphingomonas sp. Root720. GTDB lineage: Bacteria > Pseudomonadota > Alphaproteobacteria > Sphingomonadales > Sphingomonadaceae > Rhizorhabdus. The sequence goes on along the minus strand of NZ_LMID01000001.1, from coordinate 696,291 downwards.
ACCGACGCCGAGACCGTCGACCGCTGCATCGCGTCGATCGGCGATGGTCTCGCCCAGCTGGGATATGTCCCGGTCGTCGACGGGATCTGACCGGCCACCCGGTGCATTCGAGCCGTCTGCTCGTCCAGCACTCTTCCGTCATTCGAGCGAAAACGGGACCTTTGCGTAACGGCCCGTGTCCGCCCTCTCCGGGATGAAGGCCTGGGATGAGCCCGGGCTGCTTCTCCCGCTGGCCTATCTCCATCAAGCGTGGCAGAACAATCCCATATAACATTCGTCATGAACGAAAATGGGAGAGTCCTATGCCGCAGCTTCTGCCGACCTCGCTGGTCGGCTCCTACGCGCAGCCCGACTGGCTGATCGACCGCGCCCGGCTCAAGGACCGCTTCCCGCCGCGGGTGCGCGCGCAGGAATTGTGGCGGCCCGCACCCGAATATCTGGAGGAGGCGCAGGACGACGCGACGATCTGGGCGATCCACGAGCAGGAGCGCGCCGGGCTCGACATCATCACCGACGGCGAGATGCGCCGCGAAAGCTATTCGAACCGCTTCGCGACCGCGCTCGACGGGGTCGACATGGACAATCACGGCACCGCGCTCGATCGCTCGGGCCATCCCAACCCGGTGCCGCGCGTCACCGGGCCGATCCGCCGGCGGCACGCGGTGCAGGTTCGTGACGTCGAATTCCTGCGCCGCCACACCGACCGGCCGATCAAGATCACGGTGCCGGGCCCGTTCACGATGAGCCAGCAGGCGCAGGACGATCATTATGGCGATCCGGAAGCGCTCGCCATGGCCTATGCGGCGGCGGTGAATGCCGAGGTGCGGGACATGTTCTCGGCCGGCGCCGACTATGTCCAACTCGACGAGCCCTATATGCAGGCCCGGCCCGATGCCGCGCGGCTGTTCGGGCGGCAGGCGCTGGAACGCGCGCTCGAGGGCGTCACCGGCAATACCGCGCTCCACATCTGCTTCGGCTATGCCGCGATCATTCATGCGCGGCCGAGCGGCTACGACTATCTGCCCGAACTGTCCGACTGCTCGGTCCATGCCATCTCGATCGAGACGGCGCAGCAGAATCTCGACACCTCGATCCTGCGCAAGCTGCCCGGCAAGACGATCATCCTCGGCGTGCTCGACCTGTCGACCGACATGCCGGAATCGCCGGAGGTCGTCGCCGCGCGCATCCGCAAAGGTCTGGAGCATGTCGATCCCGAGCGGATCGTGGTGGCGCCCGATTGCGGTCTCAAATATCTGCCGCGCGACCTGGCCTTCGCCAAGATGAAGGCGATGGTGGAGGGCGCCGCGATCGTCCGGGCCGAACTGGAGGCGAAGGCGGTGCCGGCGTGAGCTGAGGCTCCTTCGCCGGGAAAAATCGACGCGGGCTAAGCGAGCCGCCGCTTGAGGAACCCGCCGATCGCCGCGCTGAACGCGTCGTTGCGGTCGCCGGCGACCATATGCCCCGCGCGGTCGACCGCGACGACCTCGGCATGTGGCGCCTGGCGGCGGAACGCGTCGACGGCCTGCGGGTCGACTACGTCGCTCTGCGCGCCGGAGATCAGCATCAGCGGCAGGCTGGCGGGCAGGGCGGCCAGCCGCGCGCTCAGCATGTCGGCCAGCGCCTCGGTCGGTGCGTCGCCGACCACCGCCGGATCCCAATGCCAGCGCAGCCGCCCGTCGCCGCCTTCGCGCAGCGAGCGCATCAGCCCCGAAGGGTTGTTCGACGGGGCGCGGTTCGGGTTGTAGGCGTGGACCGCCGCCGCTGCTTCCTCGACCGTCGCGAAGCCGTCGGGGTGGGCCTGCATGAAGGCGCGAACGCGCGCGACGCCTTCGGGCGCAAAGCGCGGCACGATGTCGACCAGCACCAGCGCGCGCACCATCTCGGGCGCGTCGGCGGCGGCGAACAGGGCGCTGATCCCGCCCATCGACGCGCCGACCAGCGCCGCCGGCCGTCCGACCGCGCGCAGGACGGCGACGAGGTCGCGGCCATGGGCGGGAAGCGAATAATCCTTGTCCCCCGCCCAGTCGCTGTCGCCATGGCCGCGCGCATCGTAGCTGCCGACGTCGAAGCCGGCACCGAGCAGATGGTTCGCGGTGCCGTTCCACGCGTGGCGGGTCTGCCCGCCGCCGTGGAGCAACAGGACGAACGGCGCCTCCCCGTCGCCGCGCAGGTCGCCGACGATCGCCATGCCTTCCGCGTTGGTCGCGCGGATCGGCCGGGCGGTCATGCCGGCGGACCCTTGCGCGCGGCGAAGGCGGCGAAGGCCGCCGCCGCCTCGGGGGTCTTGAGCTGCGCGACGAACGCCTTCTGGTCGGCGTCGAGCGCCGCCGCGATCGCCTCGGCGTCGCGCATCAGCCGCTTGGTGGCGATCAGCGCCGACAGCGGCTTGGCCGCCAGCGCGCGCGCGGCCGTCTCCGCCGCCGGGCCGACCTGATCGGCGGGCAGGGCGCGGTTGGCGATGCCGAGCGTCGCCGCCTCGCCGCCGCCGAGCTTCTCGCCCAGCGCGAACAGCGCGAAGGCGCGGACATGGCCGATCCGCGCCGGGATGGTCAGCGCCGAAGCCGCTTCGGGAACGAGGCCCAGGTCGATGAACGGCGTCCGCATCTCGGCGTCCTCGGCGACATAGACGAGGTCGCAGTGGAGCAGCATCGTCACGCCGATCCCGATCGCCCGGCCGGTGACGGCGGCGACCAGCGGCTTGGGGAAGGTGCTGATCGCGTTCAGGAAGGGGCCCGTGTTGGAATCGAGGATGTCCTTCGTTCCCGACGCGGCATCGGCGAACATCGATATATCGTTGCCCGCGCAGAAATCGGCGCCCTCGCCGCGGAGCAGAACGGCGCCGATCGACGGGTCCTCCGCCGCTTGCGTCAGCGCCGTGACGATGGCGCCGTACATGGCGTCGGTGATCGCGTTCTTCTTCGCCGGCCGGTCGAGCGTGATCGTCAGCACGCGGTCGGCGGTCTCAACCCGGATGTCGCTCATGTCGGTCACCCCTGCGCCGGCTGGAGGCCGCGACCGAGCGACGATCCGCCGTCGCAGTCGAGGATCGCCCCGGTGATATATTTGGCGGAGTCGCTCGCAAGGTAGATGGCGAGGTCGGCGATATCCTGCTTGGTGCCATAGTCGCGCAGGGGGATGATCGCCTTCAGCGCAGCCTCGGATTCGGGGGTGGGGGTCAGCCGCGCCATGCCCTCGGTGTCGGCGATCGGCCCGGGCGCGATCGCGTTGACCCGGATGCCGTCGGGTCCCCATTCCATCGCCAGGACCTTCGTCAGCATGTTGATCCCGGCCTTGGCGGCGCAGGCGTGGCTCTGGAACAGGGTGGCGTTGACCGCCTGGCCTGCGGTGATCGAGATCAGCGAGGCGCCGGGCTTGCGCAGATATTCGTGGCTGGCGCGCAGGACGTGGAAGGTGCCGAGCAGGTCGATGTCGATCACCGTCTTGAAGGCGTTGGCCGACATGCCCAGCACCGGTGCCAGGAAATTGCCCGCCGCGCCCGACACGACGATGTCGATCGGTCCCCAGGCGGCATGGGTGTCGCGCAGCGTCTGCTCGACCGCGGCATAGTCGCGGACGTCGGCTGCCCAGCCCAGCGCCTCCGCACCCGCCGCCTTCAGCCCGGCGACCGCCGCCTCGACCTTTTCGATCTTGCGGCTGATGATCGCGATCCGGGCGCCCGCTACCGCCAGCCCATGGGCGACGCCCAGATTGATGCCGCTCGATCCCCCCGCGATGAAGGCGGTCTTGCCCTTGAGCAGGCCGGGTGTGAATGTGGTCATGATACGTCCTTCCTTTGAATGAAGCTATCGGGCCGAGCGGGCGGCTTCGGCGCGGGAGATGATGGACCGGGCGTGGTCCGCCGAATCGCCGGCGGGCCGGACGGGGCCGGACGCCGGCACGGCGGACAACTGCCGGGCAATCGAGTCGATGCTCGGCGAAAAATCCCAGAAACCGTCGAGATCGCCAATGATCGTCCGGCTGAACCAGCCCGACATCGCCTGGATCAGCGCGCCATTCTCGGTGCAGCCGGGATGGCAGAGCCAGGCGACGGCGGGCGCGACCAGGTCGGCCGGCAGGTTGCGCTTCAGCGCCTCGGTGAATGCGGGTGGCCGCTCGCCGGCATCGACCATGCGGGTGAAGGCGCCGGGGCTGATCGCGTTGATCCCGATGTCGCTGCCGCGATGATCGGCGGCGAGCGAGGCGGTCAGTCCCTGGACCGCCGCCTTGGCGCTCGCATAGGCGGCGGTGCCCACGCCGCCATAGAGACCCTGGGTCGAGATCGTGTTGACGATGCGCCCGAAGCCCTGCGCCGCCATGTGCGGCAGCGCGGCGCGGCAGAGATTGTAGGTGCCGCCGAGATGGATGCGCCATGTCCGTTCGAAATCCGACAGGGTCGTCTCGGCGAAGGCGGCGGGCGGCAGGAAATTGCCGGCATTGTTGATCAGCGCGTCGATCCGCCCATGAACCTCGACGATCCGCGCGACCAGCGCGCCTGCTTCCCCGGGGTCGGCGACGTCGGACATATCCTCGCTGGCCATGCCGCCGGCGGCGCGGATCGCCTCGGCGACCTGGCGGGCGGGCAGCGGGGCGCGATCCGCATCGGCGATACCGGATCCCAGATCGTTGACGATGACATGCGCGCCCAGCGTGGCGAGATACCGCGCATAGCTTTCGCCCAGGCCGCGACCGGCGCCCGTGACGAGGACGACGCGCCCGTCCAGCCGTAGTTCGCCCGCAGCCATCCACCTCTCCTGTTGACCATAAACAATATGTTGTTAGGTTTTCTCTGTTGCAGGAGAATCTCGCCGATGACAACCACCCCCGTCGCTTATGCCAATGTCCGCGCCGCGGTCGATCATCCGATCGACAGGGTATGGCCGGTGATCGCCGATTTCGGCGGGCTGGCTGCCTGGGGGGCCGGCGTGACCGGCTGTACGCTGGAGGGCGAGGGGCCGGGCGCGGTGCGGTCCGTCTCGTTGGGCGACAGGATCGCCCATGAGCGGCTCGAGGCGATAGCGCCCGATCGGCACTGGCTGCGCTACCATATCGTCCCGCCGCACGCGATGCCGGCCGAGAATGTCTACAGCGATATCAGCCTAACGGCGATTGACACGAACCGGACTGAAATACTGTGGGTGTCCGAAGCGACCGGCTTCGGCATCCCGCCCGAGCAACTCGGTGCGCGGATCGAGGGTTTCTACAGCAGGTCGATCGAGGGGTTGAAGAAGCTGCTGGACGGGGCGTGAGCCTTTCGACGCGCTCGTTCAGCTCTGCACCGTCATGCCAGCGGACGCTGGCATCCATGTCTGTCCTCTCCTTGATGATGATCTTGGGTGAAGAGAGGCATGGATCCCAGCCTTCGCTGGGGCGACGCCGCTTTTACACGTCAGGCTGAACCTGTTTCAGCGTCCGCCGGGAGGTCGAGTTTTGTCCTCTGCGGTTCCTGCAGCAACGGCGGGGAAGGGCAGGGACCTCGCGCCCTAGACGTCCCTGATCCGGAACCCGCCGTCCACGTTCAGCGCCGTCCCCGTGACGAAGCTCGCCTCGCCCGAAGCCAGGAAGACCGCCGCGTCGCCGATCTCGCGCATGGTGCCGAGCCGGCCCATGATCCCCATCGCCGTCATCTTGGCGACCACGGCGGCGGGCTCGTCGGGCGCCACGGTCGCCGCATGCTGCCGCATCAGCGGCGTGTCGATGACGCCGGGGCAGATCGCGTTGCAGCGGATCGGCAGGCCGTGCTCGCCGCAGTGGAGCGCGATGCTCTCGGTCAGGCTCAGCACCGCCGCCTTGGAAGCGGAATAGGCGCATTGCGCCGCGCCCGTCCGCTGCCCGCGCGCCGAGGCGATGTTGACGATCGCGCCGCCGGTCTCCCGCATGGCCTTCACCGCCTGTTGGCAGCCGAGGAAGACGCTGAGCGCGTTGGTGTCCATCACGAAGCGCCAATCGGCCTCGCTGGCGTCCTCGATCGATCCGGTGCGACTCGTGCCGGCATTGTTGACGAGGATATCGACCCGCCCGAAGCGTTCCCGGAGCGCGCCAAACGCGGCGGCCCAGTCGTCCGCGCGGGTGACGTCGAGGCGGCGATAGAGGCTGTGCTCGCCCAGTTCCGCGTCCAACGCGCTACCGTCCTCGTCGAGGTCCGCGACCATTACCGAGGCGCCCTCCTCGAGGAAGCGCTCGACGATGCCCCGGCCGATCCCGCGCGCGCCGCCGGTGACGAGCGCGACCCGTCCGGCGAGGCGGCTCATCCCTTGCGCGGGGTGAAGCGGACCCGCAGTTCCTTGTAGCCGTAGAAGATGTAGCTCGGCACCATCTCGAACTCTTCCTGCAGGATTTCGATGTCGAAGCGGCGGAAGGCGCGGATGAAGAACTCGGTCAGCTCGGTGCGGGCGAGCATATGGCCGACGCAGAAGTGCAACCCCGGCCCGAACGCCATCGAATCGCGCAGATTGTGCCGATCCATGTCCGTGCCGAAGGGATCGTCCCAGTGGCGCGCGTCGACATTGGCGCCCGCGTGCATGATCCACAGCAGGTCGCCCTTGGCGATCTGCTGGCCATGCAGCTCGATATCCTCGCCGGCGAAGCGGGTCATGCACTTCACCGTGCCGGGATAGCGGAGCAACTCGGTCACCAGGTCGAAGGCGCGCTCCGGCGTCTCGCGCAGCGCCGCGGCAAGCTTGTCCTGACGGACGATCTGGACGAGCTGGGTCGCCAGGGTGTGGGCGGTGGTCTCGGCGCCCGCCACGACCATGCCGTGCAGCTGCGCCAGCATCTCGTCATTGTTGAGCTTGCTGAGTCCGTCGCGGGCATGGACCATCGTCGAGATCAGGTCGTCGCCGGGATTCTTCTCGCGCTCGGGGATGATCGCGTTGAACACGTCGTTCATCGTCCGGATGGTCTCGTCGAGCTTGAGCAACAGCTCGGGCGTGACGTTGGCGGCCGAGCTGGCCGAGGTGAAGTCGGACGCCAGCTTGAACAGCAGCGGCCGATATTCGTCGGGCAGCCCGAACAGGCGTTGCATCACGCGGGTCGGCAGGGCGGCGCTGACCGTCTTCATGAAATCGAACGTGCCGAGCCGCTCGCAGTCGTCGAGGATCTCGTCGATCACCTCGCCGATGAAGCCCTGCACGGTGCGGACGACGGCGGCGTCGAACGCCTTCAGCATCAGTACGCGGATGCGGGTATGGTCGCGGCCGTCGAGGCGGTTGACGATCAGGCCGGTGTAGAGGCGCACCGCCTCGAGCTGTTTCTGCAGCGCCTCGGGCATGCCGCGGAACAGCTGGTCGACGCGCGAGGCCGACAGGCGGCGATCGGCGAAGGCGGCGCGGACGTCGTCGTAGCGCGAAATGATCCAGCCGCCCTGGTTTCTGCTGAAGAAAACCGGGGCCTCCTCCTGCAGCCGGATCAGCGGCGTCCACGGATCGGCGAGGAAGGCCGGATCGGCGAAGCGGACGTCCTCGATCTCGCCGGCCAGCTCGTCCGTAGCTTCCTGTGCGCCCATGTGCCTCTCCTGGCTGTAAAGTCTTACAGCGATTGATAATGGGCTCTGTCCGATATTGGCAAGCGTTCATTTAGGACGCGCGTGCTGACCTATATTGCTGATGCCTATAAAATCATACGGCCATAGACATTCTGTCGCCGGGAGATATGCTGCCCGAAAAGGAGAGGAGAGCGTCATGCCCGATACCCTGTTGAGCCGGGTGCCCGTCGAGCAGCTGCCCGAGGATTTCCGTCGGCTGCGCGAGTCGAGCATCGCGGTCGCCGGCGATGGCGACCGGCTGGAGGTGTTCGGCAACCATCCGGCGCTCTATCGCTGGTACCAGTTCAACTTCTACGGTGCGGTCTTCCAGAACGGATCGCCGGACATGGTGCTCGACCAAAAGTGGAAGGAGTTGATCCGCCTCAAGCTGTCGCTGACCAACGGCTGCTTCGTCTGCAACGCCCACAACGTGCCCGCGGCGGCGGCGGCCGGCTACAGCCAGGCGCAGATCGATGCGATGGACGACGAGAACAGCCCGCTCTTCACGCCGCAGGAGCAGGCGGTGCTCGCGCTGGGCCGGATGTTCGCGATCGCCAACCCCGATCCGCTGCTGTCGCCCGAGCTGTACGGGCGGCTCTCGGCCTATTTCTCCGACGCCGAGATATTGGAACTCGGCTTCGTCGCGACGATCCTGAGCGGCTGGACCAAGCTGATCTTCGCCTATGACCTCGTCACGCGCGAATGCCCGATCGGCGACGCGTCGCGCACATCGACGCCGAGCCAGACGCATCTGACCTAGGGCGCGCATCATCTTTATCGTCATGCCAGCGGAGGCGGGACCTTTGCGTAAACGCCGTCCGCTTCCGTCATCCCGGCGAAAGCCGGGATCTCCCTTCTTTTTCGTCTTCTTACCAAAGGGCGGAAAGGCAGAGAGATCCCGGCTTTCGCCGGGATGACGATGAAGAGAATGCAGATGGGCTCTTACGCAAAGGGCCTAGACCCGCGTCCCCCAGGGGTGCAGCCGATAGAGCGGATCCTCGGGCTTCGGCGCGCCGCGGTTGGGCAGGTCGGCGTACCGGCCGCTGTCCCACACCGAATTGCCGGCGCGCTCATGATACCAGTCGAGCACCAGCGTCCGGTCGATGATCCGCCATTCCTCGCCGCGCTTCTCGTGCCGGTCGAGATAGCGGCCGCCGACGATCCGCTCGAGCCGTCCGCCGCCGTCCCCAGGGAAATCGTGGAAGCCCGAGAAATAGCATTCGGAGAAGGCCTTGCCCGGCCCGGTCAGGTCGACCCAGATGTTGGTGATGCGATGCTGGCTGATCACGCCGTCCATGAAGGGGAAGCTGTAGGCGATGAACGCCTCGACATTGCCCCGGAACACCGCATGGTCGTCGATCGCCTCGGGCCAGTAGACCCGGCGCATGAGATCGGCGTCGCGGCGGTCGATCGCGCGGCAATAGCCCAGCAGCACCTCGGTCACCGCCTGCTTGTCGATGAGCGCCTGGATGGCCGCGGCGGAGGGCTGGTCGGTCACTGTCTCTCCCTTTCGATTTTTGCGCTTGACCGCGCGAAGCTCTTCGTCGGATAGACAGTACCAATCACCGTTAGAAAAACAAGCGCGCCGACATGGCGCGGACCACGCGGGAGAGCAGCATGAACGCGGAAGAAACGGTGCTTGCCTTCATCGATGCCTGGAACCGGCTGGACGAGGATCGCATCTACGCCCTGATGGCCGACGACATCGTCTATCACAACATGCCGATGAAGCCGGTGACGGGCATTCCCGCGGTTCGGAAGGGCTTCGCCGCCTGGCCGGTCGATACGTGCGAATGGGTCGTCCTCAACATCGCCGCGCGCGGCAATGTCGTGCTGACCGAGCGGGTCGACCGCTTCACCCGCGGCGAGGACCGGATCACGATCCCGGTCATGGGCACGTTCGAGGTCGCCGACGGCAGGATCACCCATTGGCGCGATTATTTCGACATGGGCGCGATGAAGCCGGAGGCCCGCTAGGATGGACATGTCGGCTGGCCGGCCCCCGGAGCCCGCCTTGGCGGGGCGGGGGGAGGGCCATTATAAGTGGTATATCGCCGCGGTGCTGGGTCTCGCGCACACCGTCGCGATCATCGACCGCTTCGTGATGGTGCTGGTGACCGAGCCGATCCGCGCGGCGATGCACCTGAGCGACACCCAGCTCGGCATGCTGCAGGGCACCGGCTTCGCGCTGCTCTATTGCGGCTTCGCGATCCCGCTCGGGGCGATGGCCGATGCCACCAGCCGCCGCAACCTGATCGCCGTCGGCCTGGTCGTCTGGAGCCTCGCGACGATGGCGGCGGCGTTCACCACCTCGTTCGAGACGCTGTTCGCCACCCGCGTGCTGGTCGGGATGGGGGAGGCATGCCTGATCCCCGCCGGCATGTCGCTGCTGACCGCCTATTTCGCGCCGTCCAACCTCGCGCGCGGCACCGCGATCTTCGGGCTCGGGGCCAATTTCGGCTATGGCCTCGCCTTTCTGGGCGGCGGCGCGGTGCTCGCCGCGCTGGTGACGACGGGAGGGCTGGTGCTGCTCGGCGCCACGCTGCAGCCGTGGCAGGCGATTTTCCTGCTCGCCGGCCTGCTCGCGCTTCCCGTGCTGCTGATGCTCGCCTTCGTGCGCGAACCGCATCGCCCGCCGGTCGCCGGGCGCGGTCCCGGTCACCATGTCGCGGCCCAGCATGTCGCAGCCCAGCATGTCGCAGCGATGCGCGAGGGGCTCGGCTATATCCTCGCCCATCGGCGCAGCTATGCGCCCTTCCTGCTGGTCGGCGCGCTCACCGCCGTGACCGGCTATGCGGTGACCAGCTGGTCCTCCAGCCTGTTCGTGCGGATTCACGGCATGGCGCCCGCCGACGCGGGCAAGCTGATCGGCCTCATCGGCGTGATCGCCGGTCCGGTCGGAACGCTCACCGGGGGGTGGCTGCTCGATCGCCTGCGCGCGCGCGGCGTCGTCGGCGCGCCGATGGTGATCCTGGGCTGCGGATGCCTGATCGCGCTGAGCATGTCGGCGGCGGTCGGCTATGCCGCCAGCCTGCCGCTGGCGACGCTGTTCTTCTGCATCTTCATGTTCGGATCGACCTTCACCCTGCCGTCGCTCTACGTCGGCATGCAGATGCTGACGCCCGATCGCTATCGCGGCATCGCCGCATCGTTCAACATGATGATCTACACGCTGGCGGGGCTGGGGCTCGGCCCCACCGCGGTCGGCGCGATCAGCGACCGGTTGAGCGGCGGATCGGGCCTCGCCCACGCCGTGGTGATCGTCGAGGCGGCCATGGCGCTGCTCATCGTGCCGACCGCGTTCCTGGCCCGGCGCGCCTATCATGCTCGCTCACATGCTGTGGTCATGGCCTAACGCCTAATCACCGGTTTACATGGATAGAATCGGCCAATGGCATGAAATTACCTAATGCTGATTGACTTATAATAAATCATCGATAGGTTATTTCTCAAGGCGCTCGATTGAGGCGCCGGGACGATGCGGCTCCTTCGGGACCACGACCGCCGTTTTCGAGGGTAGGGGAGACCTGACAATGATCACCAAGACTATGCTTTTGCTGACGGTTGCCGCAGGCGCACCGTTCGCCGCCGCGCCGGCCCTCGCCCAGGTCGAGGCTCCGCAGGCCGCCGACCAGGCGGCGGACCAGGGTGGCTTCGGCGACATCATCGTCACCGCGCAGCGCCGCGAACAGCGGCTGCAGGACGTGCCCGTCTCGGTCACCGCGCTGACCGGCGAGGAACTGCAGGGCCAGGGCGTGACGTCGACTCACGACATCGCCCAGTCGATCACCGGCATGACGATCACCGAGAGCGGCGGCTATGTGCAGCCGTTCATCCGCGGCGTCGGTTCGACCGTCACCAACCTCGGCGAACCGGGCTCGGCGGCCTTCTACATCGACGGCGTCTACATGCCGACCGTCAACGGTCAGCTCTACCAGCTCGCCAATGTCGAATCGATCCAGGTCCTGAAGGGCCCGCAGGGCACGCTGTTCGGCCGCAACGCCAACACCGGCGCCATCATCATCACCACCAAGCAGCCGCAGTTCGATCCCGCCGGGTCGTTCAGCGCCAGCTATGGCAACTACAACTCGTTCATCGGCAGCGGCTTCGTGACCGGCCCGGTCAGCGACAAGATCGCCGTGTCGCTGGCGGGGAATTACGATCGCCACGATGGCTGGTTCAAGAACAGGAACCAGGCGGTGAACGGCCTGGGCAAGCGGGTCGGCGATTCCAAGCGCTGGACGGTTCGCGGCAATGTGCTGATCAGGGCGACCGACGCGCTCGACATCACCCTGTCGGCCGATGCGATGGACATCAACGATGCCAGCCCGATCATCCTGCAGCCGATCGACCGGTATCAGGGCTATGTCCCCGGTGCGGTGCTGCCGACCGGTCCCTATGATTATATCGGCAACGAGAAGATCGGCTACAAGGTCGAGCAGCAGGGCGCTTCGGCCAAGCTCGACTGGGATCTGGGCGGCATCAAGCTGGTCTCGACGACCGCCTACCGCCATTATGAAAACCACTCGATCAACTATGACTCGGACACGACCCCGTTCCGCTACTCGAAGATCGACAACAACGACGTCGGCAATAATTTCACCCAGGAACTGTTGCTGAACTCGGACAACGACAGCAATTTCTCCTGGGTGCTCGGCGGCTTCTACCTGCGCCAGAACGGCAAGCTCGATCCGCTGTACGTCCAGTCGGGTACGACGCTGACGACGATCGCCGTCCAGCAGATCACCGACGCCTATGCGGGGTTCGCCGACGGCACCCTGACGCTCGGCAAGTTCGAGCTGACCGGCGGCATCCGCTACAGCTACGAGAAGAAGGTGATCACAGGATCGCTGAACGGGATCCAGCGGCTCGATCATGTCAAGGCGAGCTGGGACGCGATCACGCCGCGCGGCGTGATCGCCTATAAGCCCAATGGCGACATCATGCTCTACGGAAGCTTCTCGAAGGGCTTCAAGAGCGGCGCCTTCAACGCCAACGCCCTGTCGCGGGTGCCGATCGATCCGGAAAAGGTCGATGCCTATGAAGTGGGCGGCAAGTTCACCCTCGGCCGCGGCTTCAACGTCAACGTCGCGGGCTTCCACTACAAGACCAAGGACCTGCAGGTGCAGGCGCTCAATCCGACCACCAACCTGATCGAGCTGCGCAACGCCGCATCGGTGAAGTCGGACGGCGTCGATCTCGACATCGTCTTCGCGCCGACGCGCAAATGGTCGATGAAGATCGGCGCCTCCTATCTAAAGGCGAAGTTCTCGCGCTTCACCAATGCGCAGCTGTTCCTGCCGGTCCCGGGCGGCGACGGCCGCAACGCCTCGACCATCATCGACGTGACCGGGCGTCGCAACGTCCGCTCGCCCGACTGGACGTTCAACTGGGCGGTCGACTACACGATCGACCTGCCGGGCGGCGGTACGCTCGTTCCCTCGGGCAACGTCTATTACTCGTCCAAGTTCTACTGGACGGTCGACAACCGCATTTCCGAGCCGCAGCATGTCGTGATCAACGCCAGCCTCACCTGGAACCTGCCCGGCGATCGTTTCTCGGTCGCGGCCTTCGGCCGGAACATCACCGACGAACTGCGCTTCCGCAATGTCTCCGCATCGGCGCAGGCCGACCGGCGCGCGGCGGACGAACCGGCGCTCTACGGCGTCCGCGTCTCGTACAAGTTCTGATCGACACGGGGCGGGGATCCCGGGGATCCCCGCCCGCCTTTTGCTGGGACGCCGGTGCGGTGAACAATTCGACACGCCCGATCGACCATCACAGCGCGGCGTTCGCGCACGACCATCTCGACCTCTATCGCGACGCGCGGGCGCATTGCCCGATACTCCGTTCGGATGCCCATGGCGGCTTCGCGATCCTGACCCGCTACGCCGACAACCGCGCCGCGCTGCGCAACCATGAAGCGTTCGCTTCGGGCCGTTTCCGCTCGGGCGAGCGGCTCGATGGCGGAGTCGCCATCCCGCCCAACGGCATGCGCATCGGCATGATCGAGATGGACGGGGATGAGGCGCGTCTGTTGCGCGCGCTGTTGCAACCCTGGTTCACCATCGCCGCGGTCGAGGCGGCCGCCCCGCGCATCGCCCAGATCTCCGCCTGGCTGATCGACCGGATAATCGCGCGCGGCGCGTGTGATGTGGTCGAGGATATCGCCAAGCCGATGCCGTCGCTGCTGATCCTCGACATCCTCGGCCTGCCGCTCGACCGCTGGCGGGATTATGGGCGGGTGCTGCACGAAGCGGTTGCGAAGAGCAGCGGTTCGATCGACGGGCTGCGCTGGCTGGCCGACGACCTGCGCACCAGCGTCGCGGAACGGCGCTGCCATCCGGAAGGCCTGATCGCCGCGCTGGCGGCGGCCGAGGTCGACGGCCGGCCGCTCGGCGACGCGATGGTCTGCGAACTGGCGATGATGCTGCTGTTCGGCGGGACCGACACGACGATCGCGGCGATCGGCCATGCGCTCCGCCACCTGACCGAGCATCCCGACGACCGCCGGCGGCTGATCGAGCGGCCCGCGCTGATTCCCGCCGCGGTAGAGGAAATATTGCGTCTCCATTCGCCGAGCACCGGCGTCGCGCGCACCGTCACCGCCCCGGTCGAGATCGGCGGCGAGCGCTTCGAGCCGGGCCAGCGTGTGCTGTGCGCGATCAATTCGGCCAATCGCGACGACGGCGTCTTCGCCGACGGCGAGGCGTTCGACCTCGATCGCCCGAAGCGCCCGCATCTCGCCTTCGGCTGGGGCGCGCATGCCTGCCTCGGGCAGAATCTCGCACGGGCCGACCTGCGTATCCTGCTGGGCGAGATACTGGCGCGCATGCCCGACTTCGCCGTCGATGTCGCGGCGAGCGAGCGCTACGCCAGCATCCCGCTGGTCAACGGCCATGCCCGGATGCCGATGCGTTTCACCCCCGGCGAGCCGCGCTCGCCTGTCGGAGACGGCCTGCCGGTCCTCACCGCAGCGCGGCTCCGGCCGGTTCCGAAGGACCATGGCCATGACGATGAGCGATGACTGGATCGAGCTGCTCGCCCTGGTCGCCCGCTATTCGCGTGGGCTCGACACCAGGGACTATGATCTGTTCCGATCCTGCTTCGTCGATCCGATCCATGTCACCTACGACGTATCGACGGCAGGGGTGCCGGCGGACCGGCTGACCTTCCGGACCATCGACCGGCTGGTGGCGGAGTCGCGCCGCATCCATGCGCCGCTGCACCGGATCATGCACCGCAACACCAACCAGAGCTTCGCGATCGAGGGCGACCGGGCGACGGGTCGGGTCTATGTCGATCTGTTCCAGGTGCGGTTGCAGGACCGGCAGCAGCCCGAGACGACCCATCATCTCGGCTGGTACGACGATGTCTACCTGCGCACCGCCGATGGCTGGAGGATCTCCGAGCGTCAGTATGTGACCAACTGGAGCGAAGGCGCCTGGATCGGCGCGGCGGCCTGAGCGGCCGGCCTCCGCCGGCATGGCGAGGAGGCCGGACGATGACAATATAAGCCGATTGTCTGGATGGCCTTCGCCCGATCATCCCGGTACGCCTCGCTCCATGAGCACGTCCGGCCACCATCATGTCCCGATCCGCCACCTGCTGCTGGCCCTCGCGGTCGTCCTGGTCTGGGGCACCAACTTCACGGTTATCCGGGTCGCGCTCGACGAACTGCCGCCGCTGCTGTTCGCGACGCTGCGCTTCCTTTTCGCCCTGCTGCCGGCCGCCTTCTTCATCCGCAAGCCGCCGGTGTCGTGGCGGTCGCTCGCGGCGTACGGCATGCTGATCGGCGTCGGCCAGTTCGGGCTGCTCTATATCGCGATGGACGGCTTCATCTCGCCGGGGCTCGCCTCGCTCGTCGTCCAGAGCCAGGTCTTCTTCACCATCGTCATGGCGATGATCTTCGGCAAGGAAAAGCTCCGTCCGTTCCAGATCGTTGCCCTGGCGCTGTCGACCCTGGGGATCGTCGTCATCGTCGAGCATGGCGACGCCAGCGCGACGCTGTTCGGCCTTTTCCTGACCCTGCTCGCGTCGATGAGCTGGGGCGTGGGCAATCACGTCGCCAAGGCGAGCGGCGCTACCAACATGCTGGCCTTCGTCGTCTGGGCCAGCCTCTTCGCGGTCCCGCCGCTGTTCGTCGCGGCGCTGGTGATGGAAGGCTGGCCCGCGATCAGCGGGGCGATCCTCCATGCCGGGCCGACCGCCTGGGCGGCGGTGCTGTGGCAGTCGGTCGGCAACACCATGTTCGGCTATGCCGCCTGGGGCTGGCTGCTGGCCCGCCATCCGGCGGCGGCGATCACCCCGACGGCGATGCTGGTACCGATCGTCGGCATGGCCACCTCGGCGCTGGTGCTGGGGGAGGCGCTGCCCGGCTGGAAGATCTGGGCGGCCGTGCTGGTGATCGGCGGCCTCGGGCTCAACGTGCTCTGGCCGCTCGCGGCCCGGCTGCCGGGTTTCCCGTGGCGGCGCGGGGCGGGCGCCTGATCCGGTCCGGCGCTACATCGCCAGCATCCAGGCGGCCATCGCCACCATCATCACATTTTCCAGCATCGACACGAAACCGAGGGGCACGTTCGACGAGCCGCCGACGCAGGCGCATTTGATCGACCGCCTGTCGATATAGACCGCCTTGAACACAGATATGGCGCCGACGCCGCCGATGAACAGCGCGACCGGCGCGGCCAGCCAGGTCAGCACACCCGCCGCCATCATCACGCCCGCCAGCCCCTCGGCGAAGGGATAGAGGCTGGCATAGGGCACCCAGCGGCGCGCCAGCAGGTCGTAATTGAGGAACATCGTCGCGAAGCGCCCGATATCCTGGAGCTTGAGCAGGGCCAGCACGCACATGCTGAAGGCGATGAACCATATCGCCGCCTGCGCCGTAAAAGGCGATCCGAAGGCGGCCATGCTCGTCGCCGCCGCCATCAGCGCGGTCATCGCGAACAGGGCGATCACCGGGCGGTAGCTGGTCGCGCCCGGCTCGGCGACCTTCAGCCCGAAATGGCGGCGCAGGTCGTCATGGCCGCCGATCCGCCGGCCGTCGATGAAGGTCTGCGGCGTCGTCTCGACGCCGTGCGCCGCCTTGAACGCGTCGGTTTCCGCGCGGGTCTCGAGCCGATGATCCTCGACGTCGAAGCCCTGGCTGCGCAGCAGGTGCAGCGCCTTCAGTCCATAGGGGCAGACATGGTCGGGCATTACCATGCGGTAGAGGACGGCGGTGGGCCGGTCGGCGGCGGTCATGGTCGTTCCTTCGGTTGATCCAGCGAGGATGCACCCCATTTAGGGGCCGTACCATGGTACGGTTGCAAGAGGTGGCGGGCGGATGGTTTCCGGGCTGACGATTTCGGGGCTGGCCGGCGCCGGCGGGGTCGGGGTCGAGACCGTCCGCTATTATCAGCGGCGCGGCTTGCTGGCCGAACCATCGCGTCCCGCCGGATCGGGCATGGCGGGCGGTATCCGCCGTTATGATGCGGAGGACGTCCGTCGGCTGCGCTTCATCCGTTCGGCCCAGGCGGCGGGCTTCACGCTCGGCGAGATCGCCGAGCTGCTCGCGCTCGATGCCGGGGAGGACCGGCACCGCGCCCGCTTCCTGGCCGAGAGGCGGATCGAGGCGATCGATGCCGAGATCGCGAAGCTGCAGCAGGCGAGAGAGGCGCTGCGCCGCTTGGCGGGCGACTGCGCGTCGACCAGCGACGGGCCGTGCCCGATCCTGACCGCGTTCGACGGCTGACCATCCTGCCATCCACTATTGAGAGGTGGCCACAAGCCCTTGTCATGACGTTGAAAGATGGCTGTCGAAACGGCCATCAGGGTTTTGTGGATCCCGTCTTCTCGACCGCCAGCTTCTCGTCGAGCAGCTGTTCGTGGCGATCGGCGTAGGCGCGGCAGGACGACCGATCGATGAAGGGATTGGGCTTCGGCTGCCGCACGAACGCACCGAAGCTGGCACCGCCGTCCGACGGTTCGGGATGGGCGCTCAGCAGAATGGTGCAGGGTTGCGCCCGCATCTTCGCGAAGCTGGCGCGGAAAGCGTCGACCGTGCCGCGGTGCGCGGGATCGGAGAAGCGATAGCCGGGCGCCGCCACCGGATTGAGACTCGACGCGAAGACGATGTCGGCGCACGCGCCGTCCTCGCAGCTCCGCCAGCGCCAGCTCATCGATCCGGCGGTGTGCCCCGGGGTCGCCACCGCCGTGACCCTCACGTCGCCCAGCCGCAATGTCTCGCCGTCGCCGACGGGGCGGACCTTCCGCACCGGCGGGAAGAAGGGAAGCCAGGCGATCTGCGGATCGTCGGCGCCGCTTCGTCCGGCGCGCAAGGCGTCGGCCGCCGGCACGCTCGCAACAATTGTGGCGCCGCTGTCGCGTTCGAGCGCGGCGAGGCCGCCGGCATGGTCGTAATGCGGCTCGGTGCTGAGGATCAGCTTCACGTCCTTGAGCGCGAAGCCGAGGCTGCGGATGTTCGCCTCGATCGCGCGCACGCCCTGTGGCACGCCGCCGTCGATCAGGATCAGGCCCGCATTGGTGTCGATCAGCGCGATGTTGAGGCCGCCGAAGCCCACCACATAGGTGTTGCCGAAGATGCGGGTGGCGGGCTGCGGGGTGAGCCAGCGCCGGGCGAAGTCGGGCTCTATCGGCGTTAGCAGCGGGTCCTCGCTCGTCACCGCTGCCATTACCATCGTCGCCGAAACCAGAGTCAGGCTCATGCCCAGCCCGATCGTCCTGTGCATCGCACCTCTCCTCCGAATGTCGGGAAAATCGAATGTCGGTGAAAAAGTGGCGGGATTTGCGCGGGTCGACAAAGCATCATTGCTCGACGGAGCCATGAATCCCATTCATGTCTTTGCCATGGAAAGAGCCCAACTGCCGCTTAACGCGCTGCGCGCCTTCGAGGCTGCGGCGCGTCACCTCAACTTTACCCGCGCCGCGATCGAGCTGTGCGTCAGCCAGGGTGCGGTCAGTCACCAGGTCGCCCAGCTCGAACGGCGGCTGGGCATGGCTCTGTTCCGACGCCTGCCGCGCGGCCTCGCGCTCACCGACGAGGGACAGGCGCTGGTGCCGGTGGTGGCGGAGGCGTTCGACCGGATGGGGGCGGTGCTCGATCGCTTCGCCGCCGGACGGATGCGCGAGGTGTTGACCGTCGGCGTGGTCGGCACCTTCGCGGGTGGCTGGCTGCTCGACCGGATATCGGGCTTCACCCAGGCGCATCCGCATGTCGATCTGCGCATCATGACCAACAACAACCGCGTCGATCTGGCGGGCGAAGGCCTCGACCTCGCGATCCGCTTCGGCGATGGCGCCTGGCATGGCATTCACGCCGATCCGGTGATGGTGACCCCGCTCACCCCGCTCTGCTCGCCGGCCATGGCCGAACGGATCGGCGGCGATCCGGCGGCGCTGGCGCGCGAGATTCTGCTCCGCTCCTATCGCGCCGACGAATGGCCGCGCTGGTTCGCGGCGGTGGGGGCGGCCTGTCCGCCGCTGCGCGGGCCGGTGTTCGATAGCTCGACCCTGATGGTCGCGGCGGCGATCGCGGGGCATGGCGTGGCGCTGGCCCCGGCGGCGATGTTCGGGAAAGACCTGCTCGACGGCCGGATCGTTCGGCCCTTCGCGGCCGAGATCGCGACCGGCCGCTATTGGCTGGCCCGGTTGATGTCGCGGCCGGACAGTCCCGCCATGGCGGCCTTCCGCGACTGGCTGCGCGCGGAGGCGAGCTGCGGGGTGGACTGAGCCGGCGGGTGCTTGACTCTCCCCCATCGGGAGAGGGTATAAGAACATAAAGAGAACATGAGTGAGTCGAACACCATCATGGCCGCCCTTCGCGCGCGTATCGGCGCGATCGAGGGGCCGAGGCCTGCCGAAGGGGCGTTGTTCGCGCTGGGCGCGAAGGGGCTCGACGCGCAGCTCGGCGGCGGCTTGCCCAGGGGGCGGCTGCACGAGCTGTTCGCGGCCGAGGCGGACGATCGCGGGGCGCTGGCCGGTATCGCTCTGATGCTGGCGATGCGCATCGGGGGCGGAGGCAAGGGCGGCCCGCTGCTCTGGCTGCGGCAGGACGGCGGGGTGAGGGCGGGGGGAGGACTCTACGGGCCGGGGCTCGCCCATCTGGGCTTCGATCCGTCACGGCTGATCGAGATCGTGGCGCCCGATGAGGCGGCCTTGCTGCGTGCGGCGGGCGATGCGGTGCGCTGTCCCGAGGTAGCGGCCCTGCTGATCGAGCCGTGGAAGGCGTCGCGCGGCCTGGACCTGACGGCCAGCCGCCGGCTCGCGGTCGCGGCGGAGAAGTCGGGGGTGACGGTGCTCCTGCTCCGTGCCGAGGCCGAGCCGGGCCCCAGCGCCGCCTATAGCCGCTGGCGGGTACGGGCGCTGGCCTCCGCGCCGCTGGAGGCGGGGGCGCCCGGCCATCCGGCGATAGGGATTGAATTGCTGCGCCATCGTGGGGGGCTCGAGGGCCTGAACGCATGGCTGGAGTGGAACCGTGACGAGCACAGCTTCCAGGACGCGCCGCTATCTGGCGCTGTTCTTCCCCTTTCTGCCGGCCGACCGGCTGGCGCGGGCGATCCGCATCGGGGGACGGGCGACGCCAGCGTCGCTGGCCGGCTTTCCGCCTGACGCGCCCTTCGCGCTGGTCGAGAAGCAGAAGGGGGCGATGCGCCTCGCCGCCGTCAACCGCGCCGCCCTCGCCCTGGGAATGGTGCCGGGCCTCAGCCTCGCCGACGCGCGCGCCCGCCTCCCCGACCTCGGTATTGCCGATCACGATCCAAGGGCCGACGCCCGCTTCCTCGAACGGATCGCCGACGGCTGCGATCGCTACACGCCGATGGTCGCGCTCGATCCGCCCGACGGGCTGCTGCTCGACATCAGCGGTTGCGCGCATCTGTTCGGCGGGGAGGCGGGACTGCATGACGATCTGGCCGGGCGGCTCGAACGCCTCGGGCTGGAGCTGCGGTCGGCGCTGGCGGATACGCCCGATGCCGCCCATGCGCTCGCGCGCCATGGCGGGGATCGTCCGATCGAAGCTCTGCCGGTCGAGGCGCTGGGCCTCGATGGGGAGGAAAGCACGGCCCTGCGCCGCGCCGGGCTCAAGCGGCTCGGCGATCTGGAGGCGCGGCCGTCGCGGCTTCTCGCCGCACGCTTCGGCGAGGAAGCGTCCGACCGGCTGGAGCGGATCGCGGGCCGGCGCGACATCCGCATCACCGCGCGCCGGCCCGAACCCGCGCTGATGCTCGAACGGCGCTTCGCCGAACCGATCGGGCGCACCGAGGCGGCGCTCGCGGCGATCGGCGACCTCGTCGGCCAGGCGGCGCGGCGGATGGAGGAGGCGCATCGCGGCGGCCGCCGTTTCGAGGCGCAGCTGTTCCGCACCGACGGCATGGTTCGCGCGCTGCGGATCGAGACGGGGCTGCCGGTCCGCGACGTCAAGCTGGTCATGCGGCTGTTCGACGAACGGCTGGAGGCGCTCGCCGATCCGGTCGATCCCGGCTTCGGCTTCGATCTGGTGCGCCTGTCGGTGCCGCTGTTCGAGCCGCTCGCACCGCTCCAGCTGTCGCTCGAAGGCGGCGCGATCGCCGAGGGAGAACTGGCGCAGCTGCTCGACCGGCTGTCGACCCGGCTGGGGCGCAACCGGGTGCGGCGGCTGGCTCCGCGCGACAGCCATGTCCCCGAGCAGGCGACTTTTCTCTTTCCCGCGATCGAGGGCGGCCCGGCGGAAGACTGGCCCGAACCGGAGCCCGACGAGCCGCCGCTGCGCCCGACCCATTTGTTCGATCCCCCCCAGCCGATCGAGGTGGTGGCGGGCGTTCCCGACGGTCCGCCGCAACGTTTCCGCTGGCGGCGCGAGCTGCACGAGGTGACCTTGGCCGAGGGGCCCGAACGGATCGGCGCGCTGTGGTGGCGGCGCACCGACAATGCCGGGCTCAGCCGTGACTATTACCGGGTCGAGGACGGCAAGGGCCGCCGTTTCTGGCTGTTCCGCCTGGGTCTCTACGGCCGCGAGGCGAAGAGCCCCGCCTGGTATATCCACGGGATGTTCGCATGAGCGCGCCGGACGCCCCCTTCGTCGAGATGGCCGCGGCGACCAACTACAGCTTCCTGCGCGGTGCCTCGCCGGCGGAGGACATGGTCGCGGCGGCGATCGCGGCGGGCCATGCGGGGATCGGCATCGCCGACCGGAACACCGTGGCGGGGGTGGTGCGGGCCTGGAAGGCGCTGCGGGATGCCCGCGAACAGGCGCGGGAGGACGGGCTTCCCGATTTCGCGTTCAAGCTGGCGACCGGGGCTCGGCTCGTCTTCGCGGACGGTACGCCCGACATCATTGCCTATCCCGCCACCCGCCACGGCTGGGGACGGCTGACCCGGCTGCTGACCGTCGGCAACCGCCGCGCGATCAAGGGCGATTGCATCCTGTTCCTCGACGACCTGCTCGGCCATCTCGACGATCTGCTGCTGATCGTGATGCCGGGCGGGGAGGGGATGACGTTGGGCGAGGAGGGCGCGCGCCTCCACCCCAGCTGGGAGGGCCCGATCAAAAAAAGTAAAAAAACGGACGAGCAACCCCATGCACCCGGAACTGACGCCGATTTTCCCCCGTCACCCCAGCGAAGGCTGGGGTCCATGGCTCTCGTCGCGATCGATGGCCTTCGGGTGGACGAGCCGTCTGCCGGCGCTTCATCCTCGGGGGCATTGCAAGCGGTAACAGGCATGGATCCCGGCCTTCGCTGGGATGACGGAGTGAAGAGGACGCTTTCTCTCCTCAAGCAAGCCGCGCCCGATCGTGTCTGGCTGGGTTTGTCCATGCCCTATTCCGGCCGCGACCGTCGCCGCCGGTCGAAGCTGGCGAGGATCGCGGCCGAACGGTCGGTCCCCCTCCTCGCGACCAACGACGTGCTGTACGCCACGCCCGACCAGCGCCCGCTCCACGACATCGTCACCTGCATCCGGCTGGGCCTGAAGATCGACCAGGCGGGGACGAAGGTCGCCGCCAATGCCGAACGCCACCTGAAACCCAGCAAGGAGATGGCACGCCTGTTCGGCGATTATCCGGAGGCGCTGGCGGAGGGTATTCGGCTGCTCGACCGGATCGGCTTCGACCTGGGCGACCTGCGCTACGAATATCCCCACGAACCGGTTCCCGAGGGCCAGACGCCCCAGGGGTGGCTCGAGCATCTGGTCCGGAAAGGCATCACCTGGCGCTATGGCGACACACCCGACCGGAAGGTGCTGGATCTCGTCGAAACCGAGCTGAAGCTCGTCCGCCGCGAGCAATATGCCTATTATTTCCTGACCGTCCACGATGTGGTGCGGCATGCACGGGATCTGAAGATCCTCTGTCAAGGTCGTGGATCTGCAGCGAATTCGGTGATCTGCTATGTGCTGGGGATCACCGAGGTAGACCCCGTCGCCAACAAGCTGCTCTTCTCGCGCTTCATCTCCGAGGATCGCAAGGAGCCGCCCGACATCGACGTCGATTTCGAGCATGAGCGGCGCGAGGAGGTGATGCAATATGTCTTCAATCGCTACGGCCGCCACCGCGCCGGCATCGCCGCGACCGTCATCCACTACCGGCCGCGCAGCGCGGTGCGCGAGATCGCGAAGGTGCTGGGGCTCAGCGAGGATGTCGCGGCCAAGCTGACCTCGACGATCTGGGGCAGCTACGCCGCCCAGATGGAGGACAAGCGCTTCCACGAGACCGGCTTCGATCCCGGCAATGTCGAGATCGGCCGGCTCAACATGCTGGTCGCGCAATTGCTGACCTTCCCGCGCCATCTGTCGCAGCATGTCGGCGGCTTCGTGCTGACCGAGGACCGGCTCGACGAGACGGTGCCGATCCACAATGCCGCGATGGAGGACCGGACCTTCATCGAATGGGACAAGGACGATATCGACGCGCTGAAGCTGATGAAGGTCGATATCCTCGCGCTCGGCATGCTGACCTGCATCCGCAAGGCCTTCGCGCTGATCGATACGCATATCGGCAGGCAATATACGCTGGCGAACATCCCGCCCGACCAGGGCGACGTCTACGACATGCTGTGCAAGGGCGACAGCATCGGCGTCTTCCAGGTCGAGAGCCGCGCCCAGATCAACATGCTGCCGCGCCTCAAGCCGCGTGAGCTCTACGATCTCGTCATCCAGGTCGCGATCGTCCGGCCGGGGCCGATCCAGGGCGGCATGGTCCACCCCTATCTGCGGCGTCGGCAGGAGCTGGAGCCGGTGGTCTACCCTTCGCCGGGACCCGATCATGACCCGGATGAACTGCGCGAGGTGCTGGGCAAGACGCTGGGCGTGCCATTGTTCCAGGAACAGGCGATGAAGCTGGCGATCGTCGCGGCGGGCTTCAGCGATGCCGAGGCCAACCAGCTACGCCGCGCGATGGCGACCTTCCGCAACGTCGGCACCATGCCGAAGTTCGAGCGCAAGATGGTCGAGGGCATGGTCGACCGCGGCTATCCGCGCGATTTTGCCGAACGCTGTTTCGAGCAGATCAAGGGCTTCGGCAGCTACGGCTTTCCCGAAAGCCACGCCCAGTCCTTCGCGCTGCTGGTCTATGCGTCCTCCTACATCAAGTGCCGCTATCCGGCGGTGTTCGCCTGCGCGCTGCTCAACGCGCAGCCGATGGGCTTCTACGCGCCCGCCCAGATCGTCCGCGACGCGCGCGAACATGGCGTCGAGGTGCGGGCGGCCGACGTCAACCGCAGCGGCTGGGACAACGGCCTGGAGGACGGGCACCCGCATCTCGCCCTGCGCATCGGCCTGCGCCAGCTCGACGGCTTCCGCGAAGCCTGGGCCGATGCGATCGTCGCGGCGCGCGGGCAGGGCGCCTTCACGAGCATCGAGGAATTGGCGCGCCGGGCGACGCTGCCGCGCCGCGCGATCCGCCTGCTCGCCGATGCCGATGCGTTCCGTTCGCTGGGGCTCGACCGGCGGACCGCGCTATGGGAGGCGCGGCGGACCCCCGATGGCGAATTGCCGCTGTTCGCCGCCGCCAAGGCGCGCGAACTGGGCGAGGAACCCGACGCGATGCTGCCGGCCATGCCGCTCTCCGAACATGTCGCGGCCGACTATCAGCTGACCCGGCTGTCGCTCAAGGGCCATCCGATGCAGTTCCTGCGCGAGACGTTTCGGCGCGAGGGGGTGCTGAGCTGCCGCGAGGTTTCGGAGGCGAGGAACGGCCGGCGGGCCAAGGTCGCCGGGGTCGTGCTGGTGCGCCAGCGGCCGGGGGAGGGCAAGGCGATCTTCATCACCCTGGAGGACGAGACCGGGATCGCCAACGTCCTGCTATGGGCGCGGACCTTCGAGGTGCAGCGGCGGCAGGTGATGGCGTCGCGGCTGATGGTGGTGGAGGGCGAGATCCAGAAGAGTCCCGAGGGGGTCGTCCACCTGATGGGCGCGATCGTCCATGACCGCACCGCCGAGCTCGACCGGCTGTCCGAGGATCATCGCGCCGAGATCGAGCTGGCGCGCGCCGATGTGTTCGAGCATCCGCAGCCGCCGCGCCACCATGTCCCGCGCGGCAGCCATCCGCGCGACGTCCGCATCCTGCCGAAGTCGCGCGATTTCCATTGAGCGCCCTTTGGGACCTGCCGTTCCGGCGAGGCGATGCTCCGGGCCGCAGCGACCGGCCGATGCCCGTGGCCGCCTATTTGCTTTCGAAGAAATCGCCCGGCGGCAGGCCGGCGCGCAGCCCCTCCGGGCTCTGCAGCCATTGCAGCGCGGCCTTGTCCCCGCCCAGCGTCGCGTACCAGAAGGCCAGGGTCGTGGCGATCACGGTGTTGCGGATATGCGGGGTGGGCTCGCCGTTGAGCGTGGTGCGGAACAGCTGGCCCGCGAACATCTCATGCGTGCCGTCCTTCAGCACCAGCAGATATTTCTCGCCCGGCGGCATCATGCGGAAGGGCTGTTGCCGCTGGAGCGCGGTGATCGGCGTGACGAAGGGCACCGCGTCGGCCGTCCCGGTGATCGACAGGAAGGGAATGTGGATCGTCGCGAAGGCGCTCTCGGGCGATCCGGTGAGCGGCGGCGAGGGGCTGAGGCCCACGGCCGCGCGCACCCGGGGATCGCTGAGCGGCGGCTCGATCCGGGTCGGGAAGCTCTGCCCCGCGATCGCCTGGACGGTCTGGGCGCCGAAGCTGTGACCGGCGACGCCGATCCGGCGCTGGTCGATCCGCTGCAGGTCGCACGGTCCCTCCAGCAGGCGCCGGCCGAGCTCGCCGATCACGAACTGGATGTCGCGCGCGCGCGCCACCAGCTGCTCGCCATTGAGCGCCGACTTGAAGCCGGGCTTGCCGAAGATCGCGCTGTCGGTGCCCTGATGCTGGATGTTGACCACGGCGAAGCCGCCCTCCGCCCAGGCATGCGCCCAGATCGTGCCCGCGTCGAGCGAGCCGCCCAGCCCATGGCTGAACAGGATGACGCCGACCTTCTCGCGCCCGGCCGGCATGCGGATGCGCACCGGGATCGACCGGCTGCGCGTGGCGTCGAGCCACACGCCTTCGCACAAGGTGATCGGCGACGCCGCATGGGCCGTGCCCATGGCGAACAATGACGTGAAGATTGCGGCGATCGACGTTCCCAGGCGCATCGTCGGCTTGGTGGCGCAAATCGGCGCGGCTGGCCAGTCCCCGAAACGAAAAAGGGGCCCCGCTTGCGCGAGGCCCCTCTCCGGGATTTTCCTGCGATCAGAAGGAGAAGCGGACGCCGACGCGGATCGCGTAGAGCGACTGGCTCGAGTAGACCGTGTCGGTCGGCTGGGTGAAGCTCGAATATTGATATTGGGCGCAGGTCTGCGTCGAGCTGGTCGCCTTGGTCCCCTGGCCGTTGGCATTGCCAGGCGTCGTCAGGCAGGCGACGCGGATCGGTGCCGAGGTGTAGGGGAAGGCATATTCGCGGATCTGGCCCCACTTCTTGTTGATCAGGTTGGTGAAGTTCTCGACGTCCGCGAAGAAGGTCACCTTCGAGTCGCCCAGCCCCGTCGGCACTTCCTGCGACAGGTGCAGGTCGAAGCGGGTGAACCATTTCGAGTTGAACTTGTTGCGCGGCGCGATCTTGCCCTGATATTTCTCCAGGCCCGATGTGCGGACGAAGTTCTCGAACGCCGCCTGGGTCGCCGCCGAGTCATAGGAGACGAGCGGATCGCCGCCGATCTTGGGCACGTAGAGCAGGTAGCGCGAACCGCTGCCGACCGTGCCGAACACCGGGCTGCGGCCCGAAGCCGGGTCGAACATGGTGTAGCTGTACGGCCGGCCGATGCGGGTTTCACCGAACAGCGATATCGTGGTCTTGTTGTCGCCGAAGAACGCCCGCTCGAACGACAGGTTGTACTTGATGTTGTACTTCACCTGGTCGTTGGAGATGCCGTAGGCGGCGCCGTTCGCGTCGAGGAAGCCGCCATTGCCATAGTTGGACGAAGCGGTCGACGAGGTCGCCGGCGCCTGGTCCTTGACGTCCTGATAGGTGAAGCGGATGCCGGCCGAGAGACCGAAATCCCAGTCCTTGTCGAGGCGGGCGACGGCGATGTAGCTGCGGCCCTTCTTTGTGTTGGTCAGATAATAGTCGGCGTTGCCGTCGTTGAAGCCGAGCAGGCCGTTATAGCGCTGGCGGCCGTCCGGGGTCAGCGAGCCGGCGACCGGCACCGAACGCAGGTCGGTGAAGAACACCTGGTTGCGGACCTTCGAATAGAGCAGGTCGACACCGAACTGCCAGTCGTCGCCGAGCGGGCCGAGTTGGGCGCGATAGTCGAACGACACGGTGGCGCGCCATTGCGACGGGATCTTGAAGTTCGGATCCAGCGCATTGGTGGTCGCGGCCGGGATGATCGAACCGTTGGCGATATACTGGTTCACCGCGTCGCGGATCATGGTGCCGTCGACACCGATCAGGGCGGCGCTGCCGACGGTCGCGGCGGCTGCGCCGGTCAGGTTGGGCACGTTGAAGCCGCCGTTATTGCTCATCCGGATCAGCTGGGTATTGCTCAGGATGCCGGTGTTGGAGAAGCTGTTCGACA
Organism: Sphingomonas sp. Root720; assembly: GCF_001428605.1. GTDB lineage: Bacteria > Pseudomonadota > Alphaproteobacteria > Sphingomonadales > Sphingomonadaceae > Rhizorhabdus. The sequence goes on along the minus strand of NZ_LMID01000001.1, from coordinate 668,770 downwards.
CGTAGACGTCGGGTGCGCCGCCGCCGAAGATGCCGCCGCCGCCGCGCACCGACAGCCGCGGCGACGGCTTCCAGTCGAAGCCGAGGCGCGGCTGCAGCAGGCTGCGGCCGTTCAGGTAGGAAATATTGTTGAAGCCGTAGCGGTTCAGGAAGTTGATGTTGAACGCCGGCCGGCTCTCACCCCCGTACAGGTCGTAGCGCAGGCCATAGGACAGGCTGAAGGTCGGATCCGGGCGCCACGTATCCTGCAGGCCGAAGGTGTAGGTCTGATAGCTGAACCGGGCGGCGGCATCGTCCGGATCGAGCGACGGGATGGCGTTCTGATATTGCAGGCTCTGGGCGTTGCCCGCCTGGAAGTCGGCGATCGAGTCGAAATAATAATTGCCGGCGGTGTTCTGCAGGAAGGCGTTGAAGACCTTCACGTTCGAATATTCGGTGAAGGCGCGGATGTCGTGGTCGCCCCTGGTCAGGCGCGCCTGGAAGGATCCGCCGAAAGTCTTGGTGTTGAGCGCGTTGGTCTGGCGCGAATTGTCCGGGCCGATCGACACGATCGGAACGCCGGCGGGGCAGCCCGTCGCCTCGGTGGTGCCGGTCGGCGAGGCGGCGGTGCCGCGATCCGAGGTCGGCGCGGTGCAGACCCGGAACTGGGCGAAGCCGCGCCCCATCAGCGGATCCTGCAGGCGGACATATTTCTTGTAGAAGCCCCGCGCTTCGGTCGAGAAATCGTCCGACCAGTCGGAGTTGAGCTGGACTACGCCGGTGTGCAGCTTGTTGCCCTGGATATAGGCGTTCGACGAGAGGCCGAGACCCGGGGCGGCGGTGCCGCTGTTGACGTTGTTCGTCAGGTAGATCTGGTCCTTCGCATAGGCGTAGGTGACCGAGAGGCGCTGCGTTTCGGACAGGTTGGCGTCGAGCTTGGCGACCAGGCGGTCGTCCTTGTCGCCATTGGTGTCGAGCACCCCGCCGGCGTCGTAATTATAGCGGTTCTTGGCGATGCTGACGACGTCGTCGACCATCGCCTGGGTCAGGTTGGGAATGGCGATGCCGGCATTGTTGTCGCTGGGCCCTTCCGAGATCGGGCGCGGCGCGCGGATGCGCTCGCCGGCAACCATGAAGAACAGCTTGTCCTTGATGATCGGACCCGACAGCTCGGCGCCGTAATTCTTGTACTTGAAGTTCGGCAGGGTGACCTTGCCGGTCGGCACGCCCGGGCCCTTCTTGGTCTTCTTGCCGCTCAGCTCGTCCGACGAATAGGCGTAGAAACCGGTGCCCTGGAAATCATTGGTGCCCGAACGCAGCACGATGTTGATCACGCCTCCCTGGAAATTGCCTTCGCGGACGTCATAGGGGGCGACCTTGGTCTGGAACTGGCCAACGGCGTCCAGCGGGATCGGCGAACGGCGGCTCGGCAAGCCGTCCGGGTTCAGGCCGAAATTGTCGGTGATCGGCACGCCGTCGACGGTGAAGCGGTTGAAGCGGGCATTCTGACCCGCGAAGGAGACGGCACGGCCGCCCGAGGGGGTGTCGTCGAGGCGGGCGAAGGGGTCGCGGCGCATCAGGTCGCGGATGTCGCGGTTGATCGTGGCGACCTGCGCGATGTCGGCGGTGGTCAGGACCGTGGCCGGACCCTGCGAGACGGTGCGGGCATTCTTGATGCTGCTCGCGGTGACGATGATTTCCTGGCCGCCCTGCTCGGCGAGCTCGACGGGCAGCGAATAGGGCTGGCCGATGACGGTGTTGATGTCGGTGACCTGCGCGGTCGGATAGCCCGGCGCCTTCACGACGACCGTGAAGGGGCCGCCGATGCGCAGGCCGTTGGCGTTGAAGCTGCCCGAGCTGTCGGTGGTCAGCGTCGACCGCGTGCCCGACGGCACATGGGTGATGGTCACGGCGGCGCCGACGACGGGCGCGCCGTTGGCGGTGACGTTGCCCTGGATCGCCGAGGTCGTTTCCTGCGCGAAGGCCGGAGCGCTCGCGACGATGGCCACGGCGATCGCACCGGCGGCGCAGCCGAGATTCAAGTTACGCATGTGTAGATCCCCTTTTTCGCACCTGGCGATAGACGTCGTTGTGCGGTGCACAAAAAACGTTGCCGATGACGCCCGTCATCGCCTTCGTCTTGTGTCCCTGGCCGTGCTGTTATGCCCCGTTCGTTACCGTTCTATGGCGGTTGGTTCAACGGAGGTTCATAGTTTCAACGATGTCAGGAAATGGCCGAAAATCGCGCTGCACTGCGGGTAAAGTACGTATGTGGAGCGAAATGAATCGGCCGGATCTGGCCACATGCGACCCGAATCGCCGGTCGCGCCGATCCCGGAACCGGCGCGACCAGGGGGCGGCGTCAGACCGCCAGCCTGGTGGTGAGCTTGACCTCTTCGAGCACGGCATAGGTCCGCGTCTCGCGCACGCCCGGCATCGCCGTCAGGATGTCGCCGAGGAAGCTGCGATAGGCGGCCATGTCCGACACGCGGACCTTGAGCAGATAGTCGAACCCGCCCGCGACCATATGGCATTCCATCACCTGCGGTACCCGCCGGACATGTTCGGAAAAGGCGGTGAAGACATCGTCGGTGGTGCGGTCGAGCAACACTTCGATGAAGATCATCAGCGCCTGGTCGAGTTTCGCCGGGTCGAGCAGCGCGGTATAGCCGGTGATGACGCCGCGCTCCCGCAGCCGCTTCACCCGGTCGAAGCAGGCGGCGGGGGAGAGGCCGCAGCGCTGGGCCAGCGCCTGGTTGGTGATTCGTCCGTCCTCCTGCAGCGCGCGCAGCAGGCGGCGATCGGTTTCGTCGATCGGAACATGCTTCGGCTCAATGCTCATCCCGGGAGGATTCCTTCGTCTGCGAGGCGAATAATATGAAGCACATTCGGCATCGATGGCAATATCATGGAGATATGTCGGCGATCATGGCCGATCTTCGGAGGATGTGATGGCCAGCCTGCTTTCCAACTGGGACATGATCGACGCCGGCAAATATGCCGACGAGAACGAGGTGATCCGCACCCTGCTCGATCGCCAGCCGCTGAGCGACCAGGAACGCGCCGCCATCGTCGCCGAGGCGACCGCGCTGGTCGACGGCGCACGGGGGGCCACGAAGAAACAGGGCGTCGTCGAGAGCTTCCTCCAGCAATTCTCCCTCGGTACGCGCGAGGGGCTGGCGCTGATGTGCCTGGCGGAGGCGTTGCTGCGCACCCCCGATGCCGACACCCGCGACCGGCTGATCGCCGAGAAGATCGGTTCGGCCGACTGGGCCAGCCATCTCGGCCAGTCCGACAGCCTGTTCGTCAATGCCTCGACCTGGGGCCTGATGCTGACTGGCAAGCTGGTCGACGTCGACGAAGAGGCGAAAAGCGACCTGGGCGGTTTCCTCAAGCGCATCACCGCGCGGGTAGGCGAGCCGGTGATCCGCCAGGCGGTCGGCGCCGCCGTCAAGATGATGGGCGAGCAGTTCGTGCTCGGCCGCACCATCGGCGATGCGCTCGCGCGGGCGCGGAAGGAGGACTATCTCTGCTCGTTCGACATGCTGGGCGAGGGCGCCCGCACCGCCGCCGACGCGGCGCGCTACGAGCGTATCTATGCCGACGCGATCGAGGCGGTCGGCAAGGCTTCCAGGGGCGCCGGGCCCGAACTGGGCCACGGCGTCTCGGTCAAGCTCTCGGCGCTGTGCCCGCGCTATGAGGCGGTGCAGGAAGCCCGCGTCTGGGAGGAGCTCTATCCCCGCGTGCTGCGGCTCGCGCTGATCGCCGCCCGCCACGACCTCAACTTCGCGATCGACGCCGAGGAGGCCGACCGGCTCGTCATCTCGCTCAAGATGATCGAACGGCTGGTGAAGGAGCCCGAGCTGGGCGACTGGAAGGGGCTGGGCGTCGTCGTCCAGGCCTATCAGAAGCGCGGCCTGGCCGTGATCGGCGCGTTGCGCGACCTGGCCGAGGCGAGCGGCCGGCGGATCATGGTCCGTCTCGTCAAGGGCGCCTATTGGGATAGCGAGATCAAGAAGGCGCAGGTCGCGGGCCGCCCCGATTATCCGGTCTTCACCACCAAGGCGGCGACCGACCTGTCCTATCTCGTCTGCGCGCGTGCGCTGATCGACGCCAGCCCGGCGCTGTATCCGCAGTTCGCCAGCCACAACGCCCATACCCTGGCGGCGGTGCGCGCCATGGCAGACGGCGCGGGCGTCACGATCGAGCACCAGCGGCTGCACGGCATGGGCGAGGCGCTCTATGCGGCGGCGGAAAAGCGCTACGGCGACTTGCGCCTGCGCGCCTATGCGCCCGTCGGCGGGCATGAGGAATTGCTGCCCTATCTGGTCCGCCGCCTGCTGGAGAACGGCGCCAACACCAGCTTCGTCCATGCCCTGCTCGACGAGCGGGTGCCGGCGGACCTGGTCGTCGCCGATCCGATCGGCGCGGTCGCGGCGCATCCGGCCCGCCACGCCCGCATCGCGCTGCCCGCCGACATTTACGGCCCATCGCGGAAGAACTCGCTCGGCCGCGACTATTCGCTGGTCGAGACTCGCGGCCAGGCGGCCAAGGCGATCGCCCTGGTCGCCGGCGAGCGCGAGACGGCGGGAGCGATCGTCGAAGGCCGGCTGGTCGCGTCGGCGTCCGCGCCGGTGAGCAGTCCGGCCGACCGGGGCCGGGTGATCGGCCATGCCTCGACCGCGACTCCGGCCGACATCGATCGCGCCGTCTCCGTGGCGCGCAAGGCCCAGCCGGCGTGGAACCGCCTTGGCGGCAGCGGCCGGGCGGGCGTACTGCGGGCGATGGGCGACGCGCTCGACGGCGAGATGGACGCGCTCGTCGCCTTATTGTCGCTGGAGGCAGGCAAGACGCTCAACGATGGCGTCGCCGAGGTGCGCGAGGCGGTCGATTTCTGCCGCTATTATGCCGATCTGGCCGAACGGCAGTTCGGCGCGCCGACGCCGCTGCCGGGCCCGGTGGGCGAGACCAACCAGCTCGAACTGCGCGGGCGCGGCGTCTTCGCCTGCATCAGCCCGTGGAACTTCCCGCTCGCGATCTTCACCGGCCAGATCGCAGCGGCCCTGGCGGCGGGCAATGCCGTGCTCGCCAAGCCCGCCGAGCAGACCCCTCTGATCGCGGCGCGCGCCGTCCGCCTGTTCCACAAGGCGGGACTCGATCCGGCGCTGCTCGCCCTGCTGCCGGGCGACGGAGCGGCCGTGGGCGGGGCGATCGTCGACCATCCGGGGATCGATGGCGTCGCCTTCACCGGCGGCACCGAGACCGCCTGGGCGATCAACCGCCAGCTCGCCGCCCGTAACGGGCCGATCATCCCGTTCATCGCCGAGACCGGCGGCCTGAACGGCATGTTCGTCGACACCACCGCCCTGCGCGAACAGGTCGTCGACGACGTCATCCTCTCGGCCTTCGGCTCGGCGGGGCAGCGCTGCTCGGCGCTGCGCCTGCTGTTCGTGCCGCATGACAGCGCCGACGAGATGATCGCCACCGTGAAGGGCGCGATGGAGGCGCTGGTGATCGGCGATCCGGCCGACTCCTCGACCGACGTCGGCCCGGTGATCGACGCCGAGGCGAAGGCCGCGCTGGCCGCCCACCGCGAGCGGCTGGCGCGCGAGGCGGTCATCCTGCATGAATGCGCGGCCCCCGAGGGCGGCGATTTCTTCGCGCCGCTGATGGCCGAGATTCCCGCCGCCGACTTCCTCGAGCGCGAGGTGTTCGGCCCGATCCTCCACGTCGTCCGCTACGACCCGGCCGACCTGGCCAAGGTCGCGGGCCGGCTCGCCGCGCGCGGCTACGGCCTGACGCTCGGCGTCCACAGCCGGATCGAGCGCTTCGCCGACGAGGTGCGCGCGCTGGTCCCGGCCGGCAACGTCTATGTGAACCGCTCGATCATCGGCGCGGTGGTCGGCGTGCAGCCGTTCGGCGGCGAGGGGCTGTCGGGCACCGGCCCCAAGGCCGGCGGACCGCATGCGCTGCTGCGCTATGCGACCGAGCGGGCGGTCTCGGTGAACATCACCGCACAGGGCGGCGATCCGGCCTTGCTCAACCTCTGACGCTCGGCTGCCGGCGCGGCCGTGTTGCGGGTGGCGAACATCAGCAGCCGGCCGAGCAGGCTCCACTGACAGCTTCCGACGTTGCGCATATGCTTCACCACTATCCTTCCGTCCGGCCCTATTGCATGAACGCATGACGGCCCCATGACAGCGGGCGGCATGGGATTCGGGACCGCAATGCTGATCGCGGCAGGCGCGCTGCTGGGGGTGATCTTCGGCAGCTTCATCGCGACGATCGTGATCCGCTGGCCGCAGGGCCGGTCGGTCGCGCGCGGCCGATCAGCGTGCGACCATTGCGGGACGGCGCTCGGCCCGGCGCGGCTGGTGCCGATCCTCAGCTATGCCGTGCAGCGCGGCCGGGCTGCCTGTTGCGGCGGCCGGATCGACCCGGTCCATCCGCTGACCGAGCTGCTCGCCGCTGCGATCGGCGTCGTGAGCGTGGTCGTGGCGCCCGATCTTCCGCAGGCGATCGTCGGCGCCCTGTTCGGTTGGCTGCTGCTGGCCCTGGCGATGCTCGATCTCCGTCATTTCTGGTTGCCGAACGCACTGACCGGAACCCTGGCAGCGGCCGGGCTCGCGGTCGGCCTCGCGGGGTTTCCACCCGATCCGATCGACAGGATGGCGGGGGGAGCGGCGGGGTTCCTGCTGCTGGAGGCGGTACGCTTCGGTTACCGGCGCCTGCGTGGCCGCGAGGGCATGGGCGGCGGCGATCCCAAGCTGTTCGGCGCGATTGGGCTGTGGCTCGGCTGGCACATGCTGCCGCTCGTTCTGCTCGGCGGGGCGCTGGCGGGGTTGGCGGCGGCGCTCCTGCTCCTGCTGGCGGGCCACCGACTGGGCGCGACCTCGCGCCTGCCCTTCGGCCCGTTCCTGGCGCTCGCAGCCTGGGGCGTGTGGATCGCCGGTGCCGCGGGAACGATCGCGGGCTGAGGCAGGCCTCCCTCATTAAGTCGTTCGATTATGGACAGGATCGCGCTTGCCCGCGCCGGCGCCTCGCCTAAACAGGGTCCGGGGCAGGAGGGCATTTCATGACCGTAAGATTCATCGCGGCCGTTCTGGCACTGGCCGCAACGGGCGCTTCGGCACAGACCGATCTCGCCACCGCCTTCGGCGCGCGCGAGCAGATCGAGCAGATCAGCCTGTCGCCCGACGGATCGCGGCTCGCCTATATCGTTCCGACGAAGGGGCAGGGATCGGCGCTGCTGACCTATGCGCCGGGCATCGACAAGGAGCCGAAGGTCGCGCTTGTGATGAACGGCGAGCCCGATCGACTGTCCGGGTGTAACTGGATTGCGAACGATCGCCTCGTCTGCGGAATATGGGGGCTCGCTCGACCGCCCCAGCTCGCCACGGCCGGCATCATACCCTATTCGCGGGTCGTCGCGATCGATGCCAATGGCGGCAATCCGCGCATGCTCAGCACGACGGGCAACAGCGCTTCGCGCGGCTTCAACCTGCGTGGCGGCGAGGTGATCGACTGGCTTCCCGACGAGGATGGCAGTGTCTTGATGACCCGGCTGCAGCTCCCCGATTCCCGGCTGGGTACCCGGCTGGGCAAGAGCGAGGGGGGCATGACCCTCGACAAGATCAATACCCGCAATCTGAACGCGGCGCGCCTGGAAACCGCCGAGGAGAATATCGCTACCTATCTCAGCGACCGGCGCGGCACGCTGAGGATCAAGGGGGTGGCGCAGCGGAATGAGGCTGGCCGGGACACTGGCGTCACGCGCTATTATTATCGGCAGACCGGCAGCAAGAAATGGGAGCCGCTGTCCGACTATAACTATGTCACCGACGCCGGCTTCGAGCCGGATTCGGTCGATTATGAGCGCAACGCGGTCTATGGCTTTCGTAAGAAGGACGGGCGCAAGGCCATCTATCGCAGGTCGCTCGACGGATCGCTGCGTGAGGAACTTGTGTTCGCCCGGCCCGATGTCGATGTCGACGGCGTGGTGCACATCGGCCGCCGCAACCGGGTGATCGGTGCCAGCTATGCCACCGACGTCCGCCAGGCCAATTATTTCGATGCCGATCTTGCCAAGCTGCGCGAATCGCTGGCCAAGGCGCTGCCAAAGCAGCCGAATGTCCGCATCGTCGATTCGAGCGTCGACGAGAAGAAGCTGCTGATCTGGGCGGGCAGCGACGATGATCCCGGGGTCTACTACATCCTCGACCGGACGACGAAGGAGATGGCGATCTTCCAGCCGGCGCGTCCGCAATTGGAGGGGGTCCGGCTGGGCGAGATGAAGCCGGTTTCCTATCCGGCCGCCGACGGCACGATGATTCCGGGCTACCTCACCCTGCCGGCCGGCAGCGCAGGCAAGAATCTCCCGACGATCGTCATGCCGCATGGCGGGCCCAGCGCGCGGGACGAATGGGGGTTCGACTGGCTTGCCCAATATTATGCGGCGCGCGGCTTCGCGGTGCTCCAGCCCAATTTCCGAGGTTCGTCGGGTTATGGTGAGGACTGGTTCCTGCAGAATGGCTTCAAGTCCTGGCCGACCGCGATCGGCGACATCGACGATGGTGCGCGCTGGTTGATTAAGCAGGGGATCGCCGATCCTAAAAAGCTCGGGGTCGTCGGCTGGTCCTATGGCGGTTATGCCGCGCTCCAGTCGGCGGTGGTCGATCCGGCCCTGTTCAAGGCGGTGGTCGCGATCGCGCCGGTCACCGACCTGCCTCTGCTCAAGGAGGATTCCCGCTGGTGGAGCGATTATCGCATCGTCAGCGATTACATCGGATCGGGCCCGCAGATCCAACAGGGGTCGCCCGCGCGCAACGCGGCGCGGATCAAGGTGCCCGTCATGCTGTTCCACGGCACGATGGACCGCAATGTCGACGTCGAACAGACGCGGGTGATGGACAAGGCGCTCACCGCGGCCGGGGTCCCGCACAAGACCGTCATCTTCGAGAACCGCGACCACCAGATCGAGGACAGCGAGATGCGCGCGCAGATGCTCCGCGAGAGCGACGCTTTCCTGCGGCAGTCGATGGGGATGTAGCGAAGCCGGCTATCCCGCGTGCGGCAAAGCGCGCCAGACTCCCTCGGTCGCCGATCCCGCCGCGGCCGCAGGTATCTCCGGCTTGCGCTCGACCCTGCGAGGCATGGCGTCGGTACTCGACGTTCCGCCGTCATCGCTGCCGTTCGATTCGGGGCCCCTGCACGGACCCGAGACGCCGGTCAGCCCGACCGGCCGCTATCTTGCGATCTTCATCTATCCGCGCGGGGACGGCTGAGCCGTCCCGTTCGCCGCCATCGCGAGATAGGCGGTATAGCCGACATGGTCCGACAGCATCGAACCGTCGGCTTCGCGGCCGAACGGGGTGGCGATGCGGCGCACGACCAGATCGGTCGCGCCGCCCGGGATCAGGAACTGCCAGTCCTTGGCGCGGCGGCGCGAGCTTCGCGCATCGGCCGACAGTCCGTCCGCGCATGCCGAAAGCACGTCGCGCGGCACCGTGCCGTGATGGCGCGCGAGCACAGCCATCACCATCGCGCGGCGCCGGGGGCTGCGGCCGATGTTGAAATCGCCCGCGACGATCATCGGCATGCCGGGAAGGTGGTTGGCGGCAAGGAACCGGTCGAGCGCCCGGACCTGTCGGCGGAAGGCCGCGTCGGCGCGGTCGATGGCGACCCCGGAGGCACGCTTCGAATTGAGGTGGAGGTTGACGACCTCCACCGGGTGGGGCTCGCCGGGCACCGCGATCACCGCCATGACGATCCCCTTGTTGGCGAGGCAGTCATAGCCCGCGCAGGCCGCGGTGGGGAAGGCGGCGCGGCGCACCGAGAGGATGGGATAGTCGGACAGGATGACGAGCCCGCTGTCGAGCAGCTTGCCGCTGCGCTCGCCTTTCAGGAAGGAGGCGTCGGCCGCGAAGGCGCGGTCGGCGGGCATCTGGGCGGGTTCCCCCGGCAGGTCGCTGGACGGACCGAAGGCGGCATAGCGATGGCCCGATGCGGTCCCGATCGCCTTGGCGTCGTCGGAAAACGCCTCCTGCAGCAGGATGACCCGGGGCTGGATCCCGGCGGCGCGCATCGCCGCCAGCCGACGGCCGATCCGGGCGAGATCGTCGCCGCGCCCGAAGCGGGCGGGCCACGGGAGGCCCTCGACATTATAGGTCATCACCGAAAGGCCGGCTTCGTCGCGTGGCGCGGCAGACGGCAGGCCGGGCTGTTCGCGGGCGGCGCCGCGCGTCGCGAGCAGCAGGAGAAGTCCGCCCAGAAAAAGCACGAACGCGCCCTGCCGACGGGACAGGCCCCGCCGTACGATCCCATCCATCGGCGACCTCCGCAAAGCTCTGTCCGCGGCACGCACCCCTCGGCCGCTGCGGTGCGCTTCCTATGCCGAAGGACGGCGAAATATTTTTGACGGCCGCGTTGCGCTTCCTGTCGGATTCGGGGTCAATTCGGCGTCCTCGGATGGCGGCGGTTGCGCGGTCCTGGCCGGGACGCGATCATGGAACCGGCCCGAAAGGAGATTGGCATGCTGTACGCGATCCTCTGCTACGATTCCGAAGAGGTGGTCGGCGCCTGGAGCGCGGAAACCGAGACGGCGGTGATGGGGCGGCTCGGCGCGGTCCAGGACAGGCTGCGCGCCGAGGGGCGGCTGGGGCCCGTCGCGCGACTGATGCCGACGAGCGCGGCGACCACCGTCCGCAAGGGCGCGGAGCCGCTGGTGCTCGACGGCCCCTTCGCCGAGACCAAGGAACAGCTGCTCGGTTTCTATGTCGTCGATTGCGACAGCCTCGACGCCGCGATCGAGGTCGCGGCCGATCTCGGTCGTGCCAGCGGCTCGGCGGGCGCGCATGAGGTACGGCCGCTGATGGTCTATCGTCCGGGCGACGCCGGCGCATCGTGACCGACCTTGCCTGGATCGATGCGGCGCTCAACTCCGCCCGGCCGCGCGCCGTCGCGGCGCTGCTGCGCTACTTCCGCGACATGGACATGGCCGAGGAGGCCTATCAGGAGGCATGCCTGCGCGCCATGACCCGCTGGCCCGAGCAGGGGCCGCCGCGCGATCCGGCCGCCTGGCTGATCCTGGTCGGCCGCAACAGCGGGATCGATGCAGTCCGCAAGGCCGCGCGGACGCAGGAACTGCCCCCCGAGGACCAGCTGTCGGACCTCGGCGATGCCGAAGCGGGCCTCGCCGACCGGCTCGACGAAGGCCAGTATCGCGACGACATCCTGCGGCTGCTGTTCGTCTGCTGTCATCCCGACCTGCCCGCGACCGGCGCGATCGCGCTGGCGCTCCGCATCGTCTCGGGCCTGACCGTCGCGCAGATCGCGCGCGCCTTCCTGGTCGGCGAGAAGGCGATGGAGCAGCGCATCACCCGCGCCAAGGCACGCATCGCCGACGGCGGCGTCCCGTTCGAGACGCCGGGCGCGATCGAGCGGGCCGAGCGGCTCGGCGCGGTCGCGGCGATGGTCTACCTGATCTTCAACGAGGGCTATTCGGCGAGCGGCGCGGAGGCCGGCGCGCGCGAGCCGCTGTGCCGCGAGGCGATCCGCCTCGGCCGGCTGCTGCTGCGCCTGTTTCCGTCCGAACCCGAGATCATGGCGTTGGTCGCGCTGATGCTGCTCCAGCATGCGCGCAGCGGCGCGCGGCTCGATGCCGACGGGCAGGTCGTCCTGCTCGAGGACCAGGATCGCGGCCGCTGGGACGACCGGATGATCGCCGAGGGGCTCGCATTGCTCGACAAGGCGATGCGGCACCGCCGGCCCGGCCCCTATCAGGTGCAGGCCGCGATCGCGGCGCTTCATGCGCGGGCGAAGCTGGCGGCGGCGACCGACTGGGCCCAGATCGAGCGGCTCTATGCGACGCTGGAACTGATGCAGCCGTCTCCGGTGGTCACGCTCAACCGCGCGGTCGCGGTCGGCAAGCTGGCGGGGCCGGAGGCCGCGCTGGACCTGCTGGCGCCGCTCGACGAGCGGCTCGACGGCTATTTCTATTATCATGGCGCACGCGGCGCCTTCCTCGACCAGCTCGGCCGGGACGAGGAGGCGCGCGCTGCGTTCGGCCGCGCGATCGGGCTGGCCGGCTCGGCGGCCGAGGCGGCCTATATCCGCCAGCAGCTCGATCGGCTGTCGCAGCCGAAATAATCGCACCATGCTGTCGGATCGCGCCGGCAGCGCCCGTCGTACCGACGCAAGACCGACAGGAGAAGCCAGATGCACGAACTGACCCTGACCCGCCTGATCGATGCCCCGCGCGACAAGCTGTTTCGCTGCTGGACCGATCCCGAGCTGATACCGCTATGGTTCTGCCCGCCGCCCTGGGGTGTCTCGAAGGCCGAGGTCGACCTGCGGCCCGGCGGTTCGAGCCTGATCGTGATGCGCGGGCCCGAGGGGCAGGAAATGCCCAATCGCGGCGTCTATCTGGAGGTGATCCCGAACGAGAAGCTGGTCTTCACCGACGCCTTCACCAGCGCCTGGGAACCCTCGGAGAAGCCTTTCATGACCGGCATCCTCACCTTCGAGGACGAGGGCGGCAAGACCCGCTACACCGCGACAGTCCGCCACTGGACGGCCGAGGACAAGGCCCAGCACGAGGCGATGGGATTCCACCAGGGGTGGGGGATCGCGACCGACCAGCTCGAGGCGCTGGCGAAGACGATCTGAACCGGCCTCGCGGCATGAGGGTGGTTTTGCAAGAAGTCGGGGGTGGGCTGCGATCGACGGCCAATGGGGGGAGACCGGATCGCGTCACGGGGCGGTGTGCCCACCCCCGGCCCCGCCGTAGGGACCGGCGGGGATTCCGGATCAGGCGAGCCGGCCGCGCCGGCCGCCCTCATCGCCGAGATAGGCGAGCAGACCTTGCGCCTGGCCGCGCGAATAGCCCGAGGCGACGAAGCTGCTGACGTCCTCGTCGGCCAGCTGGTCGGTGTGATGACGGACCATCGAAGCGAAGCGGCGCAGGCTTTCCAGCCGCGGATCGGCGAGCGGGCGGGCGAGGCGGATGCCAAGCGCCCACTCGACGAACCGGCCGAAGCGGCTGTTGGGAGCGATCTCCCGCGTCGCGTCGATGCGCTCGGCGAGACTGATCACCCTGAGTTCGGTGGACGAGAACAGCCCCGCATCGGAGGCCGTCGCCGTCCTGGTTTCCCCATCGAGGGGGGAGAAGCCGAGATAGGCCATGACAATATGTCCCCTGACCAGATGTTACAGATCGGTACGTGGTATGGATGATCACGTACCGTTCGGTCACATCGTCGTCAAGGCGAAGCTTGCCGTCCGCCCAAACTTATTCTGTCAGCCCTGACAGAAAGGCTGAAGCGGCTCAGAAATCGAGCTGGGTCCGCAGGGTCACGCTGTCGACGCCGTAGCCGTGGCGATAGCCCGACGGGAGCGCAGTGGCGAAACCCGAGAAGGCTCGCGCCGACGGCCCGCCGGAAATATCGACATGGGCATATTGGAGCATGAACTTCACATAATCCATCGGCAGCCAGATCAGGCTCGCCTCATAGGCCTTCGATGTACCGCCGTTGACATAGGTGATGTCGTTGCCGGCCAGCACCAGCCCGGGGGCGACCCGGTCGTTGAGGTCGGTGAAGTCGAAGCGGCCGTTGACCTGGAAGGCGCCCCAGCCGCCGTCGGTGATCGGACGCAGCACCTTGGTCCGGTCCCAGCGCCCGGTCTTGTAGCCGCGCGTCTCGCCGGTCAGGAAATAGCCGAGCTCGACATAGCCCGTCCGGAACTGCGGATCGCCGGCCAGGAAGTTGGTGGTGCCCGGCGCATTGTTCGTTCCGAACCCATGGTCGGCGTCGAGGCCGCGGACCCAGACATGCTGATATTCGCTCGCGAAGTGCAGCGAGCGATAGACGAAGGCGATCTCGCCGCCGAGGATATCGTCGCCCTTCGCGGCGAGGGCGCCCGTATCGATGAAGCGTTCGTTCGAGACCTGGCTGTAGGGCCGCTGGCGGTAGCGGATATTCTGCTGGTCGGTCGGCGAGACGCGGTGCTGGAACTGAAAGCCGACATGGGTCTGGAAGTCGCCCAGCTTCGGGGACGCGTAGCCGCGCACGCTCGCCTGCCAGCCGGTGCGCGCGACGTTGCCGTTGGCGACATCCTCCGAATAGACGCCCGCGGCGAGACCCCACAGGCTCGCCGGGTCGGTATAGGCCAGCGTCGCGCCGACCCGGCGGCCATAGTTGAAGGCGTCGACCGCCCCGCCGCGTTCCATGAAGCTGGTGAAGCGGTTGCTGGTCATCAGCTCGAGGCTGGACAAGGGATATTGATGGCCGAGCGTGAGGCTCCAGGGGCTTCCCGGCCGCTGGTAGCTGATGATCATGTCCTCGTAATTGACGCCGCCCTGCGAGAGTTCGAGCTCGAACTTGTAGGCGAAGCCGGCGGGCATGCTCCCTTCCATGCCGACGATCAGGCGACGCGCCCGCGTGTTCCAGCCCAGATTGTTGGTGTTGACGCCGGTGCCGGCGCTCGTGCCCGAAACCGGCACCAGTCCGGCGATCTTCCTGGGCAGCGAGACATAGCCCGCATCGAACTGGATCACGCCCTTCGGCTTGAAGCTCCAGCCGTCGTTGCCGGCCCAGCTCGGCGCGCCTTTCCAGCTCGGCTCGACCTTGCCGACCTTGGCCGACAAAGCGGCGAGCTGCGCCTGCAGGGCCTCGACCTGGGTCTTGAGCGCCGCGATCTGGGCGGCGGTTTCGGCGCTGCCTGCCGACGGCGCCGAGTCGGCCGGCGCCGCATCCTGTGCCCGTGCGGCGCCGGCGGGCGCGAACGAGGCTGCCGCCATCAGTGTAAGGGCGTGGCTAATCTTCACGGCAATCCATCCCGGCGAGGCCTGTGCTTCGATCGTCCGGACGCCCCACCTAGGATTGCCGGAGCGCGGCCCCTCGCATCGGCGGCGCGCCTGTTGCCCAGTGCTACACTTTTGTTGCAATATCGTGACGAAACATTGCTCAATATGGCCGGGATACGATGCTGCGCGGGAAGCCGTTGTAACATTGCTGTAACAGGGCGGGATTAAGCGGGCCTCGCGTCGGTGGACCCCGGCATCGGAGACTCTGCATGTTCAAGAAATTCGTCGCCTCGCTGAGCGCGAGCCTGATCCTAGCCTCGGGCGCGGTCTCTACCGCCCACGCCGCCAGCATTTCCGGCGCCGGCGCGACTTTCCCGGCGCCGCTCTATGCCAAATGGGCCGAAACCTATAAGGCGACCACCGGGATCGGCCTCAACTATCAGGCGATCGGTTCGGGCGGCGGCATCAAGCAGATCAAGGCCAAGACCGTCGATTTCGGCGCTTCGGACAAGCCGCTCAAACCCGCCGAGCTGGCGGCCGCCGGTCTCTACCAGTTCCCGACCGTGATGGGCGGTGTGGTTCCGATCGTGAACCTGCCCGGCATCAGGCCCGGGCAGATCAAGTTGACCGGCACCCTGCTCGCCGACATCTTCATGGGCCGGATCCGCAAGTGGAACGACCCGCGCATCGCGGGCCTCAACCGCGGCGTGCGGCTGCCGCCGCTGCCGATCACCGTGGTCCATCGCTCTGACGGTTCGGGCACCTCCTTCCTGTTCACCAGCTATCTGGCGATGAAGAATCCCGCCTGGGCCGCCAAGGTCGGCGCCAGCGACGCTGTATCGTGGCCAACCGGCATCGGCGGCAAGGGCAATGACGGCGTGTCGGCCTTCGTCAAGCAGACGATGGGCTCGATCGGCTATGTCGAATATGCCTATGCCAAGCAGAACCGGGCGACCTTCGTCCTGCTGCAGAACAAGTCGGGCCAGTTCATCGCCCCGGCGGCGGGCAACTTCACGGCAGCCGCGGCCGGTGCGCAATGGGCCAAGGCTCCCGGCAACTATATCCTGCTGCTCGACCAGCCGGGTGCGAAGGCCTGGCCGATCACCGGCGCGACCTTCATCCTCGTCCACCGCAATCAGCCGAACCCGGCGACTGGCGCCAGCGTGCTGAAATTCTTCGACTGGGCCTATAAGGGTGGCGACGCCGCGGCTTTGCGGCTCGACTATGTGCCGCTGCCGGCGGCCGTGAAGGCCCTGGTCCGCAAGCAATGGCTCACCAGCGTCAAGGCGGGCAACAAGCCCGTCTATGTGGCACGCTGAACCGGACCGTAGCCGATAGCTTCGGAAAAGGCGGGAGCGCGACCGGCGCTCCCGTTGCCTTGAAAGGGAAACATGGCAAGCGCTGCTCCACCTGATACCGAACGCTTCGGTTCGTCCGGCTCGGCAGGTGAAACCCTGTTCCATGCCGCCTGCCTCGGCGCGGCGACCCTGCTGCTCGTCACGCTGGGCGGGGTGGTGGTGAGCCTGGCCATCGGCGGCTGGCCCGCCATCCAGCAATTCGGCTTCGGCTTCCTCACTTCCAGCGAGTGGAATCCGGTCACCGAGGTCTACGGTGCCGCCGGGCCGATCGTCGGCACGCTCGTCACCGCGCTGCTGGCGCTGATGTTCGCGCTGCCGCTGGCGGTCGGCGTGGCGGTCTTCCTGGTCGAGTTCTGTCCGCGTCCTGTCGCTCGTCCGATCGCGATCGCGGTGGAACTGCTCGCCGGCATCCCGTCGATCGTCTACGGCATGTGGGGCCTGTTCGTCCTCGCGCCCTGGTTCGCCGAGCATGTCCAGCTGCCGCTGATCATGGAGGCCGAGCCCGGCTCCTGGCAGGAGACGCTCTTCTCCGGCGTTCCCAACGGCGCGAACATCTTCACCGCCTCGGTGATCCTGGCGATCATGATCCTTCCCTATATGGCAGCGGTGTTCCGAGAGCTGTTCATGACCATCCCGCCGCAGCTGCGCGAGGCGGCCTATGGGCTGGGCTGCACCCCGTTCGAGGTTACCCGCTCGGTCGTCATCCCCTATGTCCGTCGTGGCATGGTCGGCGTGATCATGCTCGGCCTCGGTCGGGCACTGGGCGAGACGATGGCGGTGACGTTCATCATCGGCAATGCCCATGGCTTCCCCGATTCGATCTTCGCCTCGGGCTCGACGATCGCCTCGACGATCGCCAACGAGTTCGCCGAGGCGACCAGCGACATGCACAGCGCCGCGCTCATCGCGCTGGGCCTCGTCCTCTTCCTGATCACCTTCGGGGTGCTCGCGATCGCTCGCGCGCTCCTCGGCAGCCAGCGTCACTGAGGGGATAGACATGGACCGCGCCCTCGTTCGCCGCATCTCGAACATCGCCTTCATCGTTCTGACGGCGATCGCGACCCTCATCGCGCTGACCGCGCTGGTGCTGATCCTCTGGTCGCTGCTCAGCAAGGGCATCGGCGGGATCGACAGCAAGATCTTCACCATGACCCAACCCGCGCCGGGGTCGGAAGGCGGCCTGTCGAACGCGATCATGGGATCGCTGATCATGTGCGGCATCGGCCTGGCGATCGCCGTCGTCGTCGGCGTCCTCGCCGGCACCTGGTTGTCCGAATATGGCGGCGACACGACCTATGGCCATGTCGTCCGCTTTCTCAACGACGTGCTGCTGTCGGCGCCGTCGATCCTGATCGGCCTGTTCGTTTACGAGATATTGGTGCGGCCCTTCCATGGCTTCTCGGCCTGGGCGGGTGCCATCGCCCTGGGCATCCTCGCCATGCCGATCGTGACCCGGACGACCGAGGACATCCTCAGCCTCCAGCCGAGCGCGCTGCGCGAGGCGGGCATGGCGCTGGGCGCCAGCCGCGCCTTCGTGATCCGCAAGGTCATCTGGAAGTCGGCGCGCGCGGGCCTCGTCACCGGCGCCTTGCTAGGCTTCGCGCGGATCAGCGGCGAAACCGCGCCGCTCCTCTTCACCGCGCTCGGCAACCAGTTCTTCTCGACCGAACTGACCCAGCCGATGGCCAGCCTGCCGACCACCATCTTCCAGTTCGCCCTGTCCGCCTATGACGACTGGCAGCGCCTGGCCTGGGTAGGCGCGCTGCTGATCGCCGTCGCCGTTCTTTCCGTCAACATCATCGGGCGGATCCTCGCCCGGGAGGCCCGCCCTTCATGACCGACCTTCCGTCGCACCTGTCCGAGGAAGTCCATCTCGCCTTCCCATCGCGGGATAATCTCGCGATCGAGGCGCGCAAGCTCGACTTCTTCTACGGCAAGACGCAGGCGCTCTACGGCGTCGACCTGCCCGTGGAACGGCACAAGATCACCGCGCTGATCGGTCCGTCGGGCTGCGGCAAGTCGACCTTGCTGCGCGCGCTCAACCGCATCTACGATCTCTATCCGAAGCAGCACGCGGTCGGCCGCATCCTGCTCGACGGCCACGACGTGCTCGCCGACCGGAAGAGCCTCCAGGCATTGCGCGATCGCGACGGCGGCGCGGACGACGCGACGATGGTCCGCTCGCCGGTCGACGTCGCGGGCCTGCGCGCCCGCGTCGGCATGGTCTTCCAGAAGCCGACGCCTTTCCCGATGTCGATCTACGACAATGTCGCCTTCGGCGTGCGGCTGTATCAGCGCAAGAGCCGGGCGGAGATGGACCAGATCGTCGAGAAGGCGCTGCGCCGCGCCGCGCTGTGGGACGAGGTGAAGGACAAGCTCCATTCGTCGGGGCTTGGTCTGTCGGGCGGCCAGCAGCAGCGCCTGTGCGTTGCGCGCGGTATCGCCGTGGAGCCCGACGTCCTGCTGCTCGACGAGCCGGCTTCGGCGCTCGATCCGGTATCGACCGCCAAGCTCGAGGAAACGCTGATCGAGCTGCGTCAGGATTTCACGATCGTGATCGTCACGCACAATCTTCAGCAGGCGGCACGCATCTCCAACTATACGGGCTTCATGTATCTCGGCCGGATGATGGAGTTCCAGCCGACCGAGGAGCTCTTTGCGAACCCGCGCGGCCAGCGCACCCGCGATTATGTGACGGGCAGGTTCGGCTGACATTCGACCACGGGGCTCGGCGGATCCGTCGAGCCCGAGAGTCAGCCCGCGAGCGGCACCTTGAGCTCGCAGCGCGTGCCGCGATCGGTGGTGGTGCCGCTGCTGATCTGGAGATCGGCACCGATGCCGCGCGACAGCAGATCCATCAACTTCGATCCGGTGCCGTCATTTTTCACCGGGTTATAACCGGCACCATCATCCTCGATCGTGATCAGGACATTGCCCTCAAGGTCTGGACGCACCCATACCGCGATCGCACCGAGCCCATCGGGAAAGGCGTATTTGGCGGCGTTAGTCAGGCATTCGTTGACGATCAGCGCGATCGATACGGCGGTCTGGGCGGGGACCTCGATCGGCTCGGCGTCGAAGCTGAGGTTCACGCCGGCCGGCAGCATTCCCTCGCGAATCCGCTCGCAAATCTCGCGCAGATGTTCGTGCAGCAGGACGGTCGACAGGTTCGCGCTGCTCAGCGCAAGATTAGAATAGACCGAGGCCAGCGACTGGAGTCGCCCGGCGGCAGCCTGGAGCTCGGCACGAAGGTCGGGATTCTCCTGGCCCGCCGCGCGCGACAGCAGCAGCGACGCGGCAATCTGGAAATTATTGCGGGTGCGATGGTCGACCTCGCGCAGCGCCAGCGATAGCAACTCGACATGGCGCTGCTGTTCCTCGCGGAGGCGAACGGCGGTGGCGCGGAAGGAGGCGACCGCCCATGCGGTCAGGAGAAGCGACGCCGTCGCGACGACCAGGCCGACGCCAAGCGGGAAGTCGATCGCGAAACCGCGCTGCGGCGGGATCACGAAATACCAGATGAGCATCTGGCAGAGCACGGTCACGATCACGCCCGATCGCAGGCCGGCGATCAGGCAGGCGAAGATCACCGCCGGGAAGACGAAGGCATAGGCGAGCACGCCCGGCGCGAACACGTCGACGACCACGCGTCCGGCGACGGCAAGCCCCACTGCCGCCATCGCCACTACGACGTCGGTCATCAGATCCGGTTTCCGCCCGGCCAGCCGGTGCGGAAGATCAAGGATAGCGGATATTGCCCCAGCTCCCATTTGTCCGGCGCGAGACGCCGAACGATGCCGTTTGCCCTCCGGCGACCGGCATTCTATCCGCCAATCCGATGGAACGAAAGTCATTCCGCCGGAAATGCATCCGTCTTCAGCCGCCGATCAGGCGTGCGTTGCGCAAATGGCCCATCGCCCGCTCCCGCGCGCTCGCCGCATAGCCGATCCGTTCGAGGAAACCCTCGGGATCGCCGGCGATCGCGGCGCTGCCGGTCTCGAGTTGGGACCATGCGGCCCGGGCGCGGGGAAGGTCGCCGATCATCGCATAACCGATCGCGCTGAACAGGAAGAAGCGGCCGTGCTGGCCCAGCACCGGCGGCGCCATGTGCGCCAGCGCCTCGCGCGCGACGGCCTGATCGTCGCGCGCGATGGCGAGCAACAGCAGTGGCGCGTAGAAGCGGCCTTCCGGATCGTCGTCGAGGGCGATCGCGCGGCGGATCATCGATTCGGCGCGCGGATCGTCGCAGTCGAGCAGATAGACCCCGACATCGGCGAGCAGCGTCGGATCATAAGGCTGGAGCTCGCTCGCGCGGATCGCGAAATTGATGGCCTGCGCACAGGCGTTGCCGGCCACCGCGACGCGGGCGCGGGCGGCGTTGCTCCAGGCATCGAGCGGATCGATCGAGGCGGCGATCTGGGCGTGGCGGCGGGCGGTCAACAGCAGCGCGGGCCGGTCGCGCGGATCGGTATCCGAGCTGACCATCGTTTCGATCGCAAGCTGGGCGGCGGCGGCTTGCAGTTCGGCACTGGCGGGCCCGCTCCGCAGGCTCTTCTCGATGCAGGCGCGGACATGGCGAAGCTCCTCCGTCGTCCGATCCTTGCGGTACCGGTGATAGAGCAGGAGGCAACTGTAGCCGGCGGCCTCGATGCCGCCATTTTCCTGCAGCTCGTGTGTGGCGACCAGGCCGTTGACGCGGCCGATCGTCGCGATCATCGGGGCCAGGCGCCGTTCGAGCGCCTCGCCGTCGAGCTGGCGGATATCGCCGAGGCCGATGTCGCCCGACCAGATCAGCCGATCCGGCGCCACGCGCGACAGGCGCAGAAACAAGCGGGGATGCTCGCCGTCGATCAGGTCGCCGCCGAGCCGATAGCGCGCCCGCGGTCCCTTCGCATCGGCCGGGCCGGTTCGGCGAAGCGGCCGCACGTCGAACATGCCGCTGCGTCCCAGCCCGTTGATCAGGGTGATGCGAACGAGATTGCCGAGCTGGCTGTTCCGCGCCATCGCCGTTCCGCCGATCTCGAGGACGGGGCGTTCGCGGCCGGCATCGGGCGCGATCGTCCGCATCGGCAGGACGCGGAGCAGCAACACCGTGGCCAGGCAGGCCAGCAGCAGCAGCACGGCGATATGCCATCCGAACCGGGGCGGGCGCTGGGGCAGGGGGGAGGCGGTCGCGTCGTCCGCATCCGGCCCGGGCTCGGGTTCGGCGGGTTGCAGCGCGACGCGGTAGCGACCGCTCGGGACCGTCAGGCGCAGGCCGTTGACCGGCTGATTTGCCCGATAATGATTGTCGAGCATGCGCCGCAGGCGTCCGACCTGGACGCGCGGATAGCTATCGGCGCGGGCGTCGTAATCGGGCGCGCGGCCAAGGCCGTCGACCGCCACCGAATAGGCCTTCAGCTGATCGCCGCGGCCGGCGGCGGTCTCGTTCACCAGGAAGGTCAGAAGCCGCTTCATGATCGGCGCCCGCGCGAAATCGGCGGATGCGATGACGGCGTCGAGTTCCTCGCGCATCAGATCGGCATCGCCCGCCACGGGCTTCGCGGGGCGAACGATCGCCTCCCCTTCGCCCCGATCGGCCGTCACCTCGCGCGCGTCACTCATCTCGAAAATGGGGGATAGCCCGAAAAGGCGCGCAAGTCATTCGCAGATTGAAGGGGTGCCATCATCGCGACTGTAACGGTTACAGAGACGGAGAGACACTGCCAGCCGCCAGCCGCTAGCGGTTTGGTCGTCGGCGCAGTCCGCTGCAGTCCATCGCCCTGGGTATCCATATCCTACCCCCAACGGGATGTCGGTGCTCCGGGCATGGTGAAACGGTCGATCGTCCGCTTGGCCCCCACCAACGGGCGATCGGCCTTTTTCACAGATAGCACCAACGGGCGATCGGCCTTTTTCACAGATAGCGACGAGCGCGCCTGACCGGCCGCCGCGCATGTACCGCGCCTGCGCCGCGCGACGACCCGTCACGTCCCTGATATCCGCGCCGGTGCTGTGGAGCCCTCCGCCAGCGCTTCCGTTCGCGTTCCGTCCAAAACGGTCGCGAAAATGGATCAAGCTAGGAAGTGGAGGCCCGAGCCGGAATCGAACCGGCGTGCAAGGATTTGCAGTCCTCTGCGTAACCACTCCGCCATCGGGCCGGGTGTGGGCGCGGGGAATGGCGGGAGGGCGAGGGAATGTCAACCGGCATCGATGCGGATAGGCGAAGCATGCGGGAGATCGCGCTTGGCGGCGATGAGGCGACGCGATAAAGCCTTGAAGCGCTTTCAACTGTATTGTATGTCTAAGACACTAAAGGCGGGTAGAGCCAGTGACCGAACAGAATTTTGAGCAAATGCGGCAGGCCATGGTGGTGAGCCAGCTGCGCACCACCGGCGTGAGCGATCCGCGGGTCGTCGCGGCGATGGGCGCGATCGCGCGTGAGCGCTTCGTCGGGCCCGAGATGGCCGCGGTTGCCTATGCCGATCTGCCGCTGCGGATCGCGCCGGGCCGGTCGCTCAATCCGCCTATGGTGACGGGCCGGCTGTTGACCCAGGCGCAGGTCGTGCCGGGGGACAATGTCCTCGTCGTCGGCGCGGCGACGGGCTACACGGTCGCTCTGCTCCTCAAGCTCGGCGCCAGCGTGGTCGCGGTGGAGGAGGATGCCGATCTTCTCTCCGCCGGCAAGACGGCTGTTCCCGGCGCCACCTGGGTGAAGGGGCCGCCGGCTTCGGGCAGCACGAAGGGGGCGCCCTATTCGCTGATCCTGATCGACGGCGCGGTAGAGCGGATTCCGCAGGCGTTGATCGACCAGCTCGCCGATGGCGGCCGGCTGGTCGGTGCGCTGATCGACAATGGCGTTTCCCGGCTGGTGTCCGGGGTGCGTGCGGGGAGCGGATTCGGCGTGGCGGCGTTCGCCGACGCGGACTCCGCCGTGTTGCCTGGGTTCGGGGTGCCCGCCGCATTCAGCTTCTGACAGGGATGGAATAGGTGAAACTCAAGCTTCGCGGAGCGGCCGCCGGCCGCTGGGGTGTGTCCGTTGCAGTGCTGGCGTCGGTGGGCCTCGGCACGCCGGCGGCCGCCGACACGCTGCGCGAAGCGCTGACGCGGGCCTATGAGACCAATCCGACGCTGACGGGCGCGCGGGCGGGGCTGCGCGCCACCGACGAGGATGTCGGCATCGCCCGGGCCCAGGGGCTGCCCGACGTGAGCGCCAGCGGTTCCTACAACGAGTTCGTCAAGCGCTCGGCCAACGCCTTCACCCAGCCCGAGCGCTCGCTCGGCGGTTCGGCGACGGTGTCGATACCGATCTACCAGGGCGGCTTCGTCCGCAATTCGATTCGCGCGGCAAAGGCGCGGGTCGAACAGGGCCGTGCCGGACTGCAGGCGACCGAGAGCAACGTCTTCACCCAGGCGGTGGCGGCATATATGGACGTGATCCGCGACACCGCGATCGTCGATCTCAATGCCGGCAACGTGAAGGTGCTGGAGACCAATCTCCAGGCGAGCCGCGACCGCTTCGAAGTCGGCGACCTCACCCGCACCGACGTTGCCCAGTCCGAAGCGCGTCTCGCCGGCGCCCGCGCCAATCTTCAGAGCGCGCAGGCGCAGCTCGATGCGAGCCGCCAGACCTATCTCGAGGTGGTCGGCAAGTTTCCCGATGATCTCGAACCGCCGCCGGCCCTGCCGGGGCTGCCCAGCATGTCCGAGGACGCGGTCGACATCGCGGTCGACAACAATCCCGATCTCGCCGCGGCGAAACAGGCGGCCCGCGCCGCCGAATATGATATCGGCGTGGCCGAGGCGTCGCGCATGCCGCGGCTCAACGCGGTCGGCTCGGGCGACTATGTCGACTATCGCGGTACGCTCGCGGGTGGCGCCGCCGGCGTCCGGCAGATCGACAAGACGGCGACCGTCAGCCTCCAGCTGCAGGTGCCGATCTACCAGGGCGGCGAGCCCGGCGCGCGCGTTCGCCAGGCGCAGGCGCGCAAAAGCCAGGCGATCGAGAACCAGACCGCGCTCGAGCGGGCGGTGATCGCCGACGCGCGGACCGCCTTCGCGCGCTACCAGGCCGCGCTGGGCGTGATCGATTCGTCGCAGGTCGCGGTATCGGCCAACGAACTGGCGCTCGAAGGCGTGCGGGCCGAACAGAGCGTCGGCAACCGCAACCTGCTCGACGTTCTCAACGCCGAGCAGGAACTGCTCAATTCCCGTTCGACCCTCGTCTCGGCAAAGCGCGACGCCTATGTCGCGGGCTTCGCGCTGATCGCTGCGATGGGGCGGGCCCAGGCCAAGAATCTCGGCCTCGACGGCGGGTCGCTCTACGATCCGGTCGCCAATTACCGGCGCGTCCACGGTCGTATCTGGGACTGGGACAGCGACCCAAGGCCGAAGCCGGTGGCGACCTCGACCTTCAAGGAGCCGAGCGTTTCGGCGGTGCCCTCGCACAGCCCGGTGGAAAGCCCCGCGAAATAGCTTATATTCGGCCCATGGCCGACCCGCGTCCCGAACCGTCGATGGAAGACATTCTCGCTTCCATCAAGCGCATCATCCACGACGATCCCGTGCCGCCGCGCCCCGCCGGGGCCTCCATCGAGCCGCAACCGCGTGCGCAGGTGCAGCCGGAAGCACCGCGTGCGCCCGTCGCGCCGCCGCGTGCCGCCGCCGGCGATCCGCCGCCGCCCTGGCCCCACCGAGCGACCGATCCCACCCCACCCGATTCGATCCTCGAGCTGACCGACCGGGTGCCCGAGACCTTCCAGGCGCGGACGCACGCGGCCGCTCCGCAGCCATCGGCGCCGGCGGCGGTCTTCCCGCCGCCGCCCGGACCCGGGCCATCACCCGCACCGGTGCAACGCGCCGTCGAACGGTTGCGGCAGGCCGAGTCGGACATGCCCGAGCCGGCGCAGCGCCCGGTGCCGCGCGACCTGCTGCCCCGTACGCCCGCGCCGCGCGCGACCGGCGGCGACGTCACGCTCGACGCGCTGGTGCGGGAGATGCTGCAGCCGATGCTGGCCGACTGGATCGACCGCAACCTGCCCGACATGGTCGAGCGGATCGTCCAGGCCGAGATTCGGCGGATGACCGAAAAGGGCTGATCCTGGCGAGGCGCCGATCCCGCTGTACCAGTCGGATCACACAGTCTTGGCGAGGCCGGCCCTTTGGTCTACGTCCCTGCCATGCAGAAAACATCGCTTCTGGCCATCGGCCTGATCGCGGGTCTCGGCGCCGCCGCGCAGGCTCGCCCGCTCACCATCGACGACGTCGTCTCCCTCTCGCGCATCGGCGCCGCCGACGTGTCGCCGGACGGCCGCTGGCTGGTCTGGGACCAGCGCGAGACCGACATGGCCGCGAACAAGGGGCGCACCGACCTTTGGCGGCTCGACCTGACGAAGAAAGGCGCCGTCCCCGAGAAACTTGCGGCCGATCCGGCGAAGAACGAGGCGGCGCCCGCCTTCTCCCCCGACGGCAAATGGGTCTTCTTCACCGCCGACAAGGATGGCAAGAGCGCGATCTGGCGGATCGGGATCGGCGGCGGCGCGCCCGAACTGGTCGCCGACCAGGATGTGAGCGGCTTCAAGATCGCGCCGACCGGCGACAGGCTGCTCGTCTGGGCCGACCGGCCGGTCGGCGCCCGGTCGCTCGCCGATACCAAGGCGGCCGCGACCGGCGGCAGCGCGCGCACCTATGACGGCTATTTCGTCCGCCATTGGGACACATGGAGCGACGGTCGCCGCTCGCAGATCTTCGTGCTGCCGCTCGCCGGCGGCAAGGCGGACGGCGATGGCGTGGCGGTCGGCGGCGCACTTGTCGGCGATACGCCGTCCAAGCCCTATGGCGACGGCAGCGAGATATCCTGGAGCCGGGACGGCAAGACGGTCTACTTCACCCTGCGCGAGGCAGGCACGACCGAGCCGCTGTCGACCAATCTCGACATCTTCTCGGCGCCGGCCGACGGATCGGCGGCCCCGGTCAACCTGACCGACGCGAACGATGCGACCGACACGCTGCCGACGGTCTCGCCCGACGGCAGATGGCTGGCCTATGTCGCGATGAAGCGGCCGGCCTACGAAGCCGATCGCCAGGTGATCCAGCTTCGCAACCTCGCGACCGGCGAGACCAGGGCGCTGACCGAGGGCTGGGACCGCTCGGTCGGCAGCCTCGCCTGGAGCAAGGACGGCAGGACGCTCTATGCGACCGCGCAGGACACCGGCGACGACGCGGTCTTCGCGGTCGACGTCGCGACCGGCAAGCCGACCCGGCTGACCGGCGAAGGTACGGCGTCGGGCGTCCTCGCGACGCCCAAGGGTTATGTCTATACATTAAACAGCCTGACCGCACCGTCCGACTTCTATCTGGCGAACGGCATGAAGAGCGGTGCCAAGCCGGTACGGCTGACCTGGGTCAACAAGGACAAGCTCGCCGGCATCGATATGCCGAGCGTCGAGCATATCAGCTTCAAGGGCGCCGGCGGCGACACCGTCTGGGCTTATGTGATGAAGCCTGCCGGGCTGGCCGCTGGCGTCAAGGCGCCAATGGCGTTCCTGGTCCATGGCGGTCCGCAGAGCACGTTCGGCAATGGCTGGTCCTATCGCTGGAACCCGGCGCTGTTCACCGGCGCGGGCTATGGCGCGGTGATGGTCGATTTCCACGGGTCGACCGGCTATGGCCAGGCGTTCACCGATGCGATCAACAAGGACTGGGGCGGCAAGCCGCTCGAGGACCTCAAGCTCGGCTTCGCCGCCGCGACCGCGAAATATGATTGGCTCGACGGCGGCAATGCCTGCGCGGCCGGCGGCTCCTATGGCGGCTACATGATGAACTGGATCGCGGGCAACTGGCCCGACGGGTTCAAGTGCCTCGTCACCCATGCCGGCGTCTTCGACGCGCGCGCCATGGCCTATGAGACCGAGGAGCTGTGGTTCGACGAATGGGAGCATGGCGGCCCCTATTATGAGGTCGCCGCGAATTACGAGAAGTGGAACCCGGTCAACTACGTCGCCAAGTGGAAGACGCCGATGCTGATCATCCACGGCGAGAAGGATTTCCGCATCCCCTATACCCAGGGGATCGCCGCTTTCACCGCGGCCCAGCGCCGCGGCGTGGAATCGCGGCTGGTGGTCTATCCGGACGAGAACCACTGGATCCTCAAGCCGAAGAACAGCATCCAGTGGTACACCGAGGTGCTCGGCTGGATGGACAAGCACATCAAGGGCAAGTGAGGGCCGGGCGCGCTCCCTAAAACCGTCATTCCAGCGAAGGCTGGGATCTCGGGAGAATAGGGAGCGCGGCGGCCTGCTGAGATCCAAGCCTGCGCTGGGATGACGCATTGTGGGGCGGTGTGTAAAAACGGGTGGCGCGGCCCGGCCTCTCCCCGCTAAAGCCGGCGCCATCATGACGATCGACAAAACCTTCGACCCTGCCGCCATCGAGGCGCGCTGGTATTCCCATTGGGAGGATCAGGGCCTGTTCCGCCCGGAACGGCCCGATGCCGAGCCCTACACCATCGTGATCCCGCCGCCGAACGTCACCGGCAGCCTCCATATCGGCCACGCGCTCGACGATACGCTGCAGGACGTGCTGATCCGCCACGCCCGCCTGAAGGGCAAGGACGCGCTGTGGGTGGTCGGCACCGACCATGCCGGCATCGCGACCCAGATGGTGGTCGAGCGGCAGCTCAACGCCAAGGGGCAGAAGCGCACCGATTTCACCCGTGACGAGTTCATCGCCAAGGTGTGGGAATGGAAGGAAGAGAGCGGCGGCACGATCACCCGCCAGCTTCGCCGGCTCGGCGCCTCGTGCGACTGGGAGAACGAGCGCTTCACCATGGACGAGGGCTTCTCCAGGGCCGTCCTCAAGGTGTTCGTCGATCTCTATAACCAGAAGCTGCTCTACCGCGACAAGCGGCTGGTGAACTGGGATCCCGGCCTGAAGACCGCGATCTCCGACCTCGAGGTCGAGACGAAGGAAATCCAGGGCAAATTCTGGCACTTCTCCTATCCGCTCGCCGACGGTTCGGGCGCGATCTCGGTCGCGACGACGCGGCCGGAGACGATGCTGGCCGACATGGCGGTGGCGGTGAACCCCGAGGACGGCCGCTACCGGGCGCTGATCGGCCGGCAGGTGAAGCTGCCGATCACCGGCCGCCTGATCCCGATCGTCGCCGACGAGCATGCCGATCCCGAGCTGGGCTCGGGCGCGGTGAAGATCACCCCGGGGCACGATTTCAACGATTTCGAAGTGGGCAAGCGCGCGGGCTTCAAGCCGGCGGACATGCTCAACATGCTCGATGCCGAGGCGAAGGTCGTCCAGACTGCCGACGGGCTGATCCCCGCCGACTATCTCGGGCTCGACCGGTTCGAGGCGCGTGCGAAGGTGGTTGCGGCGATCGAGGCCGCCGGCCGGCTCGAGAAGATCGAGGACCGGGTGATCCAGACGCCTTATGGCGACCGCTCGGGCGTGGTGATCGAGCCGTGGCTGACCGACCAATGGTATGTCGATGCCGAGACGCTGGCCAAGCCCGCGATCGAGGCGGTGCGGTCGGGTGCGATCAGGGTCGTGCCCGAAAGCTGGACCAAGACCTATTATAACTGGCTCGACAACATCCAGCCCTGGTGCGTCTCGCGCCAGCTCTGGTGGGGCCATCAGATCCCGGCTTGGTACGACGCCGACGGCAACGTCTTCGTCGCCGAGGACGAGGCGGCCGCGCAGGCGCAAGCCGGCAGCGGCACGGCTCTGACCCGCGATCCCGACGTGCTCGACACCTGGTTCTCCTCGGCGCTGTGGCCGTTCGGCACGATCGGCTGGCCCGACGATGCCGGGCAGCAGCCGCCGGAGGCCTATCAGTCGGGCGGCGCCGCCGGGGGCTCGAAGCTCCAGCGCCATTATCCCAACGACGTGCTGATCTCGGGCTTCGACATCCTGTTCTTCTGGGATGCCCGGATGATCATGCAGGGCATCCACTTCATGGGCGAGGTGCCGTTCAAGACGCTCTACCTGCACGGCCTGGTCCGCGCGGCGGACGGCTCGAAGATGTCGAAGTCGAAGGGCAATACGGTCGATCCGCTCGGCCTGATCGACAAATATGGCGCCGACGCGCTGCGCTTCACGCTGACCGCGATGGAAAGCCAGGGGCGCGACATCAAGCTCGACGAGAAGCGGGTCGAGGGGTATCGTAACTTCGCGACCAAGCTGTGGAATGCCGCGCGCTTCGCGCAGGGCAACGGCATCGGCGCGTCCGCGACGATCGAGGCGCCGAAGGCCGAACTCGCGGTCAACCGCTGGATCATCGCCGAGACGGTCAAGACGGTGCAGGCGCTCGACCTCGCCATCGCCGACCTGCGCTATGACGAAGCCGCGAACACGATCTACCACTTCACCTGGGCGAGCTTCTGCGACTGGTATATCGAGCTGACCAAGCCGCTGCTTGCCGAGGGTGCCGATGCGGCACAGGCCGCCGAGACCCGCGCCGTCGCGGGCTGGGCGCTCGACCAGATCCTGGTCATGCTCCACCCGTTCATGCCCTTCATCACCGAGGAGCTGTGGCACGCGCTCGGCGAACGCGACTATGACATCATCGTCGCGAAATGGCCGATGGCCGATGCGCGCGCGATCGATCCGGCGGCGCAGCAGGAGATCGACTGGCTCATCCGGCTGGTGAGCGAGGTTCGCGCGGCGCGAACCGGGCTCAACGTGCCGCCGGGCGCGCGGCTTCCCGCCCATGCGCGCGGCGCGAGCGACGAGACCCGCGCACGGCTCGCTGCGAACGGCGTCGCGATCGCGCGGCTGGCGCGGATCGACCTGGCCGAGGGCGACGGCCCCGCAGGCGGCGCCGCGCAGGTGGTGGTCGACGAGGCGACCTACGTCCTGCCGCTCGAAGGGGTGATCGACCTCGACGCCGAACGCGCTCGCCTCTCGAAGGCTATCGCCGCGGCCGAGAAGGAGCGCGACGGCCTGGCAGGCCGCCTCGGCAATCCGGCCTTCGTCGAGAAGGCGAAGCCGGAGGCGGTGGAGAAGGCGCGCGCCGACCATGCCGAGAAGAGCCTCGAGGCCGAGCAACTGAGCGCCGCGCTCGCCCGCCTGGGCTGATCGCGGTGGCGGGGGGGCCGCAGAACCTGACCGAGGGGCCGATCGGCCGGACCCTGCTGCTGTTCGCCATCCCCACCCTGGCGGCGAACGTCCTCCAGTCGCTCAACGCGTCGATCAACATGATCTGGGTCGGGCGCTTCCTGGGCGAACAGGCGCTGGCGGCGACCGCGAATGCGGGCAACATCCTCTTCATGATCTTCTCCGCGCTGTTCGGGTGCAGCATGGCGGCGATGATCCTGGTCGGCCAGCATGTCGGCCGCAAGGACATCGACGGCGCCCGGCGCGTGGTCGGCGCGGCGGCGGCGCTGCTGCTCGGCATATCCTTCGTGATGATGGCGATCGGTATCGGCCTGACCGACAAGCTGCTCCATCTGCTCGGCACGCCGCGCGACGCCGCCCCGCTGGCGTCGGCTTACCTGAAGATGATGTTCTGGGGATTGCCGTTCAGCGCGATCATGGTCCTGATGATGATGACGTTGCGCGGCATCGGCGATGCGATGACGCCGCTGTGGTTCATGATCGTCGGCATAGTCCTCGACGCCGGGCTCAATCCTTTCCTCATCGCCGGCATCGGCCCCTTTCCCGAAATGGGGATCGTCGGATCGGCGGTGGCGACGTTGATCGCCAATGCGGTCGCGATGCTCGGCATGCTGGCCGTGGTCTATTGGCGCGACCTGCCGATCCGGCTGCGCGGGCGCGAGCTCGCCTATCTCGTGCCGGGTCCCGCGCTGATCCGCCTGATCTTCGGCAAGGGCGTGATGATGGGCCTGCAGATGTTCGTGCTCACCGCGGCCGCCCTGGTGATGGTCGGGCTGGTGAACCAGGCCGGCGTGATCGTGACCGCCGCTTACGGCGTCGCCTTCCAGCTCTGGAATTATATCCAGATGCCGTCGATGGCGGTGGCGTCGGCGGTCAGCGCTATGGCGGCACAGAATATCGGTGCCGGCCGCTGGGACCGGCTCGGTTCGATCACCCGCATCGGCCTGTTCTACAATTTCCTGATGACCGGCGTGCTGATCCTGCTGCTGTCGCTGCTCGACAGGCATGTGCTGGGCCTGTTCCTGGGGGCGGCCAGCCCGGCGATCGCGGTCGCGGCGCGCATCCATCTGCTGGCCAGCTGGAGCTTCCTCTTCTCCGGCGCGACGATGGTGCTGTTCGGCACGATCCGGGCGAACGGCGTAGTGCTGATGCCGCTGATCATCATGATCATCGGCCTGTTCGGCAGTCGACTGGGCTTCGCCATATTCGCGCGGCCCTGGCTGCACGTCGATGCGCTATGGTGGGCCTTCCCGGTCGGATCGATCGTCTCCGCCACGCTGACCTGGGCCTATTTTCGGCGGGGCGGCTGGAAGAAGGCATCGCTGGTCGACCAGGCCGAACGCGCCGAACACGCCGCCGCCTGACCGGCGGATCGGAGGGCGGCCGGCCTCGTCGTCAGCCCGCGGCGCGGGGCGTCATCACGGTGACGGCCCTCGCCGCGATCCGGGCGGTGAAGGGCGTTTTCGCCAGCACCTCGCCGTCGATCGACACCTTGAGCGGTGGAACGGTTTCGACGCCGATCTTGCGACCGCGATATTCGATCGTCGTGTCCTTGCGGGCCCGCAGCCGCAGCCAGCTGGTGAACCAGCTCCAGCCGAGCTGGGCGGGCGAGCGGCCGATCACCGCCTGAACCACGATCTCCCCGCTCTGGGGATCGGCCTCGTCGACCAGCTCGACGCCGCCATGATACGGTCCGTTGGCGATCCGGACCTCGAGCACGTCGAGCTCCTCGCGGACGCCGTCGCGGGTGACGATCAGCCGGAACGACTTGAACTTCATCGACTGCCACGTCGCCCAGATCAGATAGCCGAGCCGGCCGAGGCTCTTCTTGAGGAGGGGCGGGATCTGTCCGCCGATCTTGGTGGAAAGGCCGATCGCCGCGCAGTTGCAATAATAGTCGTCGTCGATCATCCCGAGGTCGATACGCCTCGGCTCGCCGGTGGCGATCACGTCGATCGCGCCGTCGAGGTCGAGCGGTATCGCGAGCGAGCGCGCAAAGCTGTTGGCGGTGCCGAGCGGCAGCACCGCGAAGACGACGTCGGTGCCGACGAGTTCGTCGACCGTGCAGGACAGCGAGCCGTCGCCGCCGCCCATGATCAGCATCGGCGGCTTGCGGGCGACCGCGGCCGCGACGATATCCGGAAGGGTCCCGGGTTTCTCGACCGCGATGGCGTCGATCAGCTCGACACCCGCCTCCTGCAGCCGGGTGCGGGCGAGTTCGAATTGCTTGCGGCCCTGCCGCGACAGCGCGTTGATGATGAGGATCGCCGCGCGCGGGGAATGTCTATCGTCCATGGGCAAGCAGAACGTCCGAAGACTGTTTCGGCTGCATATCGGTCGCCTATTTTCTGCACGGGCCACCGGGGAGCGCGAAGAGCGTTCCAGGATACCGGAAAGCATGGGCCAGCATGTCGTTGCGGCACGGCGCTTTTAGCGACTTCTCGGCGCGTGCAGGGGATGTTCAGCCGGCCATCGCCAGCACGACCGACGCCGGGAGCAAGGCCGGCTGGTCGGAAGCGATCAGCTGCCCCGAGGAGGCCGCGTCGCGGGCGACGCTGTCGATGGTGTCGAGCATCGCCCGGTCGAACCGCAGGCCGTAGTTGAAGCAGCGGGTAGGGTCATAAGCGGGCGTCCGGGCAGACGGATCGCACATCCCGCCGAGATGCACGCCGAGCACCGCGCCCGTGCTCCGGTCGTAGTAAAGGCCGCCCGACGAGCCAGGACTGGAGTTCGCCGAGGTCGAAAACAGACGGCTGCCGTTGGAGATGCGCGAGCCGTCGATCTCGTGATCCGCGCCGAGGGCAGGGAAGCGCCGGGCCTCGCCCTGCGTGATCCGGGCGCGCTGGTCCTGGGAAACACCCGACTGGAAGGCGACGAGCTCGACCACCGGCTTCATGGTTCCGGCGGCGATCGCGACCGAGGGGATGCTGGAGACCTTCATGGCCCTGGACAGTTTCAGCACCGCGAAATCGCGGGCGCTGTCGCCGCGGAACCGGGTTTCGGCCCAGGGCGACACCGCATAGCGGACCGTGGCGATCTCGCGGATGCTCTGGTCCCGGTTGAACAGGATGAAGATGCAGTTGCCGGGATCGCGGGCGATGGTCCGCTCGCCGTTCGCGTCGGGCTTGAAGAAGGTATGGGCGGCGGTCATGACGGTATCGGCCGTGCCGACGATCCAGCCCGTCGCATGGAGCGAGACGCCTCGCGTTCCAGGCTGCAGGCATTCGATCCGGCCGACGCCTTCGAAGCGACTCTCGTCGTCCGCCGTGAGGAAAGCCGAGGCGCTGTCGCGTTCGTCGGTCCCGAGGACCATCGCCGCCGCCGGAGCGAGGGCGAGGAGCTGCGCCGTGAGGCAGGCAAGCAGGGAGAGACGGCGAAGGATGCGGCGCGCACCCCCCGTGGGGATCGAACTGGCCATGTCGGTATCCGTCAGTCAGAGGTCAGGAGCGTCGCGCCGGGGGCGCGTGGACTGAAAGCGGTCAGCCGCTTGACGGAACGGACAGGGTGCGTCGCCGCACCGCCAGCGAGATTTCATACTCCGCGGGATATCCACGATCCTGGCGCTGTTCCTGCGCGATGCGGAGGAAGTTTTGCGCGGTCTCGAGCAGCAGGGCGGTCAGGCGATTGGTCAGATCGGTGTCGTTTGGCATCACGGCCTCCTCGACTCTCGCATCGCCCCGAAGCAGACGCCAGAATGTCCCAAGTGATACGCAAAACGACTGGTACGCGATAAGCCAACTCAGCGTTGGTGAGCCAAATATCCGTGAGAATTCAGTGATATCCAACAGTCCATTCGTCCTACGTAAATGTACCTTGGCCGCGAGTGGCGATCTCTAGACGAAGGTCGAAGGGCCTGCGGGAAACCCGTAGGCCGTTCGTATCGAAATCGACGATTCCGAGCGGATTCCGCTACGGAAGACGAACCATGCCGGCGCGGGCGGGAGCCGCCGAATCGAGTCGCGGCGCGCGGGGAGGGGGGCCTTGCGGCGCGGCCGGCGACCGCTGGATCGTTCGCATCCGATCGTACCGGATCACCCCTCGAGCTTGTTGTCCTGCCGCGATCTCCGCACCGGCAGATGATTTCATCTGCTTCGAAAGCGCTCTAAAGAAGCGCGCATGACTCAGCCCATCTTTCCTGCGCTTCGCCTGCGCCGCCCCCGCCGCCATGACTGGAGCCGCGCGCTCTTCGCCGAGAATGTCCTGACGCCGTCCGACCTGATCTGGCCGCTCTTCATCGCCAATGGCGACGAGGTGGAGGCGATCGGATCGCTGCCGGGCGTCTCGCGCTGGCCGCTGGCGCAGATCGCGGCGCGCGCAAAGGAGGCGCGCGACGCGGGCATCCCCTGTCTCGCACTGTTTCCGAACACCCCGCGCGACAGGCGCAGCGACGACGGGCGCGAGGCGCTGAACCCCGACAACCTGATGTGTCGGGCGATCCGGACGATCAAGGATGCGGTGCCCGACATCGGCGTACTGACCGACGTCGCGCTCGATCCCTACACGACCCATGGCCATGACGGCCTGGTCGATACGGGCGGTCACGTCCTCAACGATCCGACCAGCGAGGTGCTGGTCGGCCAGGCGCTCGTCCAGGCCGAGGCGGGGAGCGATATCGTCGCACCGTCCGACATGATGGACGGCCGGGTCGGCGCGATCCGTACCGCGCTGGAGGCGGGTGGCCATGTCGACGTGCAGATCATGGCCTATGCGGCCAAATATGCCTCGGCCTTCTACGGTCCGTTCCGCGACGCGGTCGACACGCGTGGCCTGCTCAAGGGCGACAAGAAGGGCTATCAGATGAACCCCGCTAACGCCGAGGAGGCGCTGCGCGAGGTGGCGCTCGACCTGGCCGAGGGTGCCGACAGCGTGATGGTGAAGCCGGGCCTGCCCTATCTCGACATCGTCCGTCTCGTGAAGGAGCGGTTCGAGGTGCCGGTGTTCGCCTACCAGGTGTCGGGCGAATATGCGATGATCGAACTGGCGGTCGCCGCCGGCGCCGCCGACCGCGACGCGATGGTGCTGGAAACCTTGATGGCGTTCAAGCGCGCCGGCGCCTCGGGCGTGCTCAGCTATCATGCGCTGCACGCGGCGCGGCTGATGGGCGCATGATCGAGACCGATCGTCTGGTGCTGCGGGGCTGGCGCGACGGCGATGCCGAGCCCTTCCTCGCGATGTGCACCGATCCGGCGGTGATGGAGTATCTCGGGCCGCCACTGGCCCGCGACGATGTCGACCAGGCGATCGAGCGGCAGAACGGCTTGCTCGACACCCACGGCCATTGCTTCTGGGCGGTCGAACGGCGCGAGGACGGCGCCTTCATGGGCTTTTGCGGCCTGAAGCCGGGCGCCGCCGGAACGCCGATCGAAGGACGGATCGAGATAGGCTGGCGGCTGGCGCGGCCCTATTGGGGCAAGGGCTATGCCCGCGAGGCGGCGCAGGCGTCGCTGGACTGGGGCTGGGCCAATCTCGACGCCGACGCCATCTGGGCGATCACCGTGCCCGCCAATGTCCGTTCCTGGGGGCTGATGGAGCGGCTCGGCATGGCGCGACACCACGATCTCGACTTCGATCATCCGCAGCCGGGCCTCGAGGAACGGCTCAAGGCCCATCTCACCTACAGCATCGAAAGACCGCGATGACCCCGACCATCCTGACCTTCGAGGGGACGACCCCGATGATCGACGATACCGCCTTCTTGGCACCGGGCGCGCGGGTGATCGGCGACGTCCATGTCGGCGCGGAGTCGAGCCTGTGGTACAATGTCGTCGTGCGTGGCGACGGCAACTACATCCGCATCGGCAAGCGCACCAACGTCCAGGACGGCAGCGTCATCCATATCTCGACCGGCACCTATCCTACGGTGATCGGGGACGACGTGCTGATCGGGCATATGGCGATGGTGCATGGCTGCACCCTCCACGACCGCGCCTTCGTCGGTTTCGGCGCGGTGGTGATGGACGGCTGCGTGATCGAGTCCGACGCGATGCTGGCGGCGGGGGCGATGCTGACTCCGGGCAAGCGCATTCCCAGCGGCCAGCTGTGGAGCGGCCGCCCGGCGCGCTACATGCGAGACCTGTCGCCGGAGGAGATCGCCGGCAACCAGAAGGGCGTCGCGGCCTATGTCCGGGAAGCCGGCCGCCACCGCAAGGCGATCGCCGAGCAAGGATGACGGTGGAATGGGAGGGCGTTGCCGCGTCCCGCTCGCGCGCCTATCTTCGCCGCATATCCCCATCGAGGTTCCATTCCCATGTCCACCCATGAAGATCGGCTGAAGGCGCTCCGCGAGGAACTGGCGCGTCGCAAGCTGGACGGTTTCGTCGTGCCGCTGACCGACGAGCATATGAGCGAATATGTCGGCGCCTATGCGCAGCGGCTGGCCTGGCTGACCGGTTTCCAGGGCTCGGCCGGCTCGGCGGTGGTGCTGCCGGCGGAGGCGGCGATCTTCGTCGACGGGCGCTACACCTTGCAGGTGCGCGAGCAGGTCGACGGCGAGCATTGGAGCTATCAGTCGGTGCCGCAGACCAGCACCGCGCAGTGGCTCGAGGAACATGCCCCGAACGGTGGACGAATCGGCTATGATCCCTGGCTCCACACCAAGGGCTGGGTGACGGCGGCGCGCAAGGCGCTGGCGGCGAAGGGCGCCGAGCTGGTCGCGGTTGACACCAACCCGGTCGATACCATCTGGCCCGATCGGCCGATGCCGTCCAAGGCGCGGCTTGTGGTGCAGCCCGATGCGCTGACCGGCAAGACATCGGCAGCCAAGCGCGCCGACGTGGCCGACTGGCTGAGCGCGAAGGGTGCCGACGCGGCGGTACTGTCGGCGCTCGATTCGATCGCCTGGACCTTCAACATCCGCGGTCAGGACGTCGACCGGACCCCGGTCGCGCTCGCCTACGCCATCGTCCACGAGGATGCGACGGCGGACCTCTACGTCGCCCCCGACAAGATCGACGATGCGGTGCGCGCCCATCTCGGCAACGGCGTGCGGCTGCACGATCGGACCGCCTTCGAAGCCGCACTCAGGGCGCTCGACGGCAAGACCGTCGCGGTCGACCCCGAACGCGGCGTCGCCGCGATCTTCGAGGCGCTCGAGGCGGGCGGCGCAAAACTGATCGAGGAACGCGATCCGGTCGTGCTGGCCAAGGCGATAAAGAACCCGGTCGAGATCGCCGGGCACAAGGCTGCGCAGGCGCGCGACGGCGCCGCGCTCAGCCGCTTCCTCCACTGGCTGTCGGTCGAGGCGCCGAAGGGCGGGCTCGACGAGATCCAGGCCTCGGACAGGTTGCAGGCGTTCCGCGCCGAAGGCGGGCTGCTCAAGGACCTGTCCTTCGACACCATCTCGGGCGCGGGGGCGAACGGCGCGGTCGTCCACTATCGTGCCAGCGACGAGACCAAGCGGACGCTCGAGCCCAACTCGCTCTATCTGGTCGATTCGGGTGGGCAATATCAGGATGGCACCACCGACGTGACGCGCACCGTGGCGATCGGCACGCCGACCCGCGAGATGCGCGACCGCTACACCCGCGTGCTCAAGGGCCATGTCGCGATCGCCCGCGCCGTTTTCCCCCATGGCACGCGCGGCGGTCAGCTCGATATCCTCGCGC
Organism: Sphingomonas sp. Root720; assembly: GCF_001428605.1. GTDB lineage: Bacteria > Pseudomonadota > Alphaproteobacteria > Sphingomonadales > Sphingomonadaceae > Rhizorhabdus. Next base: position 630,921 of record NZ_LMID01000001.1, on the reverse strand, counting down.
GGCAATATCTGTGGGCGGCAGGGCTCGACTATGCGCATGGCACCGGCCACGGCGTCGGCGCCTATCTGTCGGTGCATGAGGGGCCGCAGCGGATCGCGACCTTCGGTGGCGGCGACGAGCCGCTCCAGCCCGGCATGATCCTTTCCAATGAGCCCGGTTATTACAAGGCGGGCGAATATGGGATCAGGATCGAGAATCTGATCCTGACCGTGCCGATGGAGATCGAGGGCGCGGAGAAGGAGATGCTCGGCTTCGAGACGCTGACCTTTGCGCCTTATGAGCGTGCGCTGATCGACGTGGCGATGCTTGATGCGGGGGAGATCGCCTGGATCGACGCCTATCATGCGAAGGTCCGCGAGGTGGTCGGCCCGCAGCTCGACGGCGACAGCGCGACATGGTTGCGGGGGTCGACCGCACCGCTGCTTGAAAGCGGCGCGGCGCGCTCATAAAATCGATTGCCGGTGGGACGAGTCGAGTCTCTCTGCCGGCCGGTTTTGCCGTCCGTTGCTTGGCAGGGGGGAGTGGGCTGACGCGCGCGATGAAGCCGTTACGCCGGATCATTACGTGTCTACTCATCGCTCCGGCGGCCTGGACGGCCGCGCACGGGGCCGCCCCGCTATGGAGTCCGCAGGACCTCGGGCAGCGGCTGCTCGCCGCGCACAATGCCGAGCGCGTCCGACTCGGTATCCCGCCGCTCAAGTGGAGCGACAAGCTCGCCCGCCAGTCTCTCGAATGGGCGCGGCAGCTGACCCTGATCGACGGGCTCGAACATAGCGACACCGCCGATTATCTGGACCCGACCGACGGCGAGGAGGGCGAGAATCTCTGGCGCGGCACCAAGGGCTATTATACGCCCGAGCAGATGGTGAACCTGTGGGTCGACGAGCGGAAGATCTTCGTCAACGGCCCGTTCCCGCGCAACAGCACCACCGGCCAGTGGCGCGACGTCGGCCATTATACCCAGCTGATCTGGCGATCGACGACCGAGGTCGGCTGCGCGATCGCGGCCAGCGAGGAGGACGAGGTACTGGTCTGCCGCTATCTCGAAGGCGGCAATGTGATCGGCGAGAAGCCCTACTGATCCGAGGGTTCGGGGCGACGGCCCCGATCGGCGCCGGGTTCGTCCTGCTCGTCCAGCGCCCGCGCCTGCGCCTTGCGGCGGTGCAGATTGGCGCGCAACGCCTGCGCCAGCCGCGCGGCGCGCTCGTCATGGGGCTTGGGTTCGGCCTTCTTCATCGGCCGATCGATAGACTTATCGAAAGATGATCGGCAAGCCGCCTTGACGTAGGCCGCCGCATTGTCCATAGGCCCGCCACACCGCCGGAGACGACGTCCCCGGCATGCCCGCAAATGCTGGCAGTGCTGCCGTAGCTCAGTGGTAGAGCGCATCCTTGGTAAGGCTGAGGTCGTGAGTTCAATCCTCACCGGCAGCACCACGCACCCCCCGAAAACGGGGCGAAGAGAGAGTCTGGTGTAGCTCTCTCGAAAACCTCCGCAGTTGCGGGGGAATTTCACGCTTAGCTTTGAATTATGTGGCGGGAGACTGCCCGGTATCGGGCCATTTCTCCGGCGATTCGGAGCGCCGTCTCGGATCGCAAAAGGCCTGACCACAAATCTGGTATCGGCGAAAAGAAGAGGCGCGCCAATGGCGCGCCTCGGAAGTGCAGCATGGCGATTCCGGTGAGGTGAACACGCGAGGAAGCTCGACAGAATATGTTCGATTATATCGAGATGTTCTACAACCTGGTGCGCAAGCACGTCAGGAACGGGATGCTGCCACCCATCGAGTTCGAACGACAGCAGATTTTGAAAGCGGAAGGCGTCTAGAAAACTAGGGGCTACTCAAACATCGACACCCCAATGAGTTTTAATGTCGATCACGCCGTCTAACCGTTCTGCCTAAGCGAGCTGGCGGCTGGTCATCGGTTCAGATAATATGCCTGAATTCCAGACCTATCGTTCGAGGTGCCGAGCCATAGATTTGTCCTGTGCCCGCTGTACTCGATAGAATTCGCGCGGGTGTCCTGTCTTTCAGAATATTCCTCACGGATAAACCTACATTCCATCGTCCGTGATCGACAGAAAAGAGCCAGTCGAGGAAAAATCTGGAAGGTGTCCTCTCGAAATAGCGGTCGGTTCGGTTAAACGCGGATGTCATCCCTCCAACAAATCCCAGTTCCAGCCTCGACATGACCGATAGGTTCGTCGACAGAGGCCGGCGGTGCTGCAAGCTCGCGTGAACGGCTATATTCGGCGTGTTGGGAAGGCGGTCTCCTTTTTTTGCGATCGCCCCGTTGAAACCAATCGGGCTGTCTTGTGTCAATCGGGCATCTATGAAGCTGACCCGGCCCTGTATCGTCGTCCTGGAACGAATGGCGTAGGAGACTTCGGCTTCCGCGCCTTGGGAAATCGCACCGCCCACGTTGCTGTTATATCCGAATGCTCCGTTGCTGGTCGCGAAGGGGGTGATCATATTGAGCCAGTAGATCCGGTAGACATCGATGTTCAGAGCCATCCGATTACCGGGCGTTCGCAGTTTCATCCCAAGTTCCAGATCGATCAAGCGATCCGCTCCATAGGTCTGAATATCGTTTGTCAACGACGGTGCGATATTAACGCCGCCGGGGCGAAAGCCTTGGGAAATCTGCCCGTAAAGCAGGATGGTTTTGGCCGGCCGGTACGAGAGCAGCAACTTCAGGTTGGAACCGCTCTCGCTGGTCTCGTAACTTCCTTCCTGCAAGGCGGCAGTACCCGTGATGGGATTGGGGATATTGACCTTTGCACTCGCGCGCCGCTGGTATCGAAACAGACGGCCTCCCAGAGTAAGCGCCCAAGCGCTGTCCAATGGCCTCGTCCACTCGCCGAAAACTGCTTGTTGCGTCAGGCTGCTCCGCAGCGTTCTAAGGCCGGTGATATCGAGCGGCTGGATCAGGCTTCCATTCTTGGCTTCGGCCAGGACGGCATAGCTGTAAATATGCTCGCGCCTACGCTCCAGATATATGCCGGCAGTCCAGTTGGCAGCGTCGCTGGAGATGCGCAGTTCTCCACTCTCGCTGCCCAAGCTCATTGGCTGATACACTAATCCTGGCAGACGCGTATCTATGAACGCAGCGAAATCTCGTATCTGAGATTCAGAGCATTGGCTTTCGCCAATAAGTAAGAAGTAGTTTCGGCAAGCAATCGGGTCAATCTTCTGAGCATTTAAAATGGTGGTGTAATCCATTAGTCGGACGATGTGCCAATCATAACGGGAGGCGGACAATGTTGCAGAAATATCTCCGAGATTATACTCGAACTTAAGATTGTATACGCCTAACCTGTTGCGCTGTGGTGTTCTTGTAGATTGATTGTTAATATAATATCCTTGGTCCCGATACCAGAAGTTCGTATCGCTGACTTTGGTATGTTGATAGATGGCAGATGCGGTGATCTTGGCGCCGGCCGTTGGAGACCATTCGATCGCAATACGGCCACCTGTTTTCTCGACTTGTCCCAGATCGGTAAGGTTGAGGTGCGGGTTCCGTATCCGGCCACCGATATGACGGTTGTATATCGAGAACCGGGCAGCGAGGCGGTCGTGAACGAGGGGGGCGTTGAAAATCAGAGACGCCGAACGGCCGGGGCCGGCGCCACTACTTTGCTCAACGCCCGCCCGCGCTTCGCCATGCCAGGCAGTGGGATCCGGCCGGTTGAACAGCATTTTTATCACGCCGCCCATCGCGCTCGCGCCATAGAGCGTACCCTGGGGGCCTCGTAATATCTCCATTCTATCAACGTCCACTAGATCGAGATCCGGCGATATCGCGCCAGGGTCGAACGTCGTGCCACCCGGTCCGGCGATAGCCGTCTCGTCATAATAAACGCCAACGGTGGGTTCTCCGGAACCGACAATTCCCCGGATCGCCAGCCGCTGCTGCCCGACGGCGGAGTCCAGCACGGTCAATTCCGGGTGCCCGCGGGCCACGGTCCTGATATCGCGCATCCCCAAACTGATCATGGTCTGACCGAGCTCCACCGTCATGCTTACGGGGGTATCGGAGATGATCGTAGGGCGTTTTAACGCGGTGACGACGATTTCCGGCGCGCTGTCGTCCGGTGTCGTCGCTGGGCGGCGTGAAGCGATCGGCGATCGCGTTATCATCAGTGCATTTCGCGACAGCCACCGCACTTCGAGTTGATGGCGCATCAGGAGCTGACGCAGCAGGGCGTGCGCCGATCGGTTTTTCTGGCCCGCGGTCACATTGAGGCCCCGCACGATTTCGGGGTCCAGCAGAAGCTGCCAACCGGCTTGTCGGGCCAGCTCGGTGAGAGCGTTCTCCAGCGATCCTGCTCGAAGTGTAATCAGCGGAGCTGCGGCTATCGCGCTCGCATCATGAAGCCCGAAGATCAGCAGGGCACAGATAATCGCCGTGGAAGTCTTGCTGATAATAAGCCGCAGGCAGCCGGCGGGAAAGCGAGCGCGACAGGCGAACCGAACATTCTCACCGGCATTCACGGGACTAGGCTAGCTCCAGGGCATCAGTGCTACATTGACATAGGAAGACAGGTAAGTCTTATAAAGATTGCGTGGCGCGTCTGCCTCAGTGACGGGACGTGAAAGGCGACATAGAGGGTTGAATGTCGGCACAAGCTAAGCGGCGTGACGCGCCGGCGCACTTTCTCGGTTATCTGAGCGCGGTTCGATCGTTCCTGTCGAAGCGGGTTCATTCTAACGATGTCGACGACATGGTGCAGGACGTAGCTCTGAGGATGCACCAGCGCGCGGCGAGCGATGAGATCGACAATATCGAAGGATATGTGTTTCAGGTCGCTCGCAGCGTCATGGCCGATTATGGACGGCGCGACCAAAGTCGATCGGCGTCGCTTCACGACGGTCTTGATGATCGCAACCATCCGGTCGAACGTCGATCACCTGATCGCGTCGTCGAAGATCGCCAGCGCCTGAACCAGACCATGGACGCCTTGCGGCGGTTGCCGTCGCGGTCCCGGCAAGCCTTCGTGCTTCATCGTTTCGATGAAATGAGCTATTCGGAGATCGCTATTCACATGGGTATTTCCGTCAGCGCGGTGGAAAAGAATATCATGCGGGCAATCAGGCAGCTGGCTACCTATCAATCGCTATGAACGCTTCCCGATTCACGAACCCATCCGACCGGGCATATGATGAAGCCGCGCTTTGGTATGCGCGTCATCATTCGGGAAATATGACGGCGGAGGAGGTGTCTGCCTTCGGCGCATGGCAGGCGGAAGCTGAGGACAACCGGGCGGCTTGGCGGGCTATCGACTCGGCTCATCACGCGGCCGGCAGTGTTGCAAATTTTCCCGAAATGGCGGTATTGCTCGAAGAAGCGCGGGGGCGGAGGGGCGCGCGAGGTTTCGCGCCCTGGCAGGTCGCGGCGTCCGTGGCGCTGCTTTTGACTGGGGCGAGCGCCATCGGCCTGTACGGCTTGGCTTCGCGTCAATCGGCCGCGCCGGCATCCGCGCTGGTTCAGACCTACAGGACCGGGATCGGCGAACGAAAAACGATCACGCTGGCGGATGGCTCCGTGGTGACGCTTGATACAAGCTCGACGCTCAATGTGCTGCACTGGGCAACCGAGAGGCGTGTCTCGCTCGTAGGCGGAGAAGCCTTCTTCCGCGTAGCGAAAGATGCGGCGCGTCCCTTTATCGTGCAGACCGCGAGTGGCAATGTTCGCGCGCTCGGCACGGCTTTTTCGGTGCGGACCATCGATCGCGGCTTCCGCGTCGCGCTGACCGAAGGAAAGGTAAGGGTCGCGATCCCGGCCGAGGAGAGCCAGGAGATGCTCACCCCCGGACAGATGCTGACCTATGATGGCGCGGTGATCCGGCGGAATCTCGACGGTGCGGAGAAAGCCACGCGCTGGCTGTCGGGCGAACTCGTTTTCCAGAATGTGGCGATCGCGGATGCGATTGCCGAAATGAACCGCTATTCGACGCGCAAGCTTTTGTGGGCGGGCGACACGACAGCGGGCCAGCGGAAGCTGAGTGGGGTCTTCAAGACCGGGGATGTGCATACATTCGTCCGGGCTTTGTCGGCCTATGGAATGGCCCGGATCCAGACGGAAAATGCGGCCGAGGTCAAGCTCGTCGGCGCCTAGCCTGATCGCCGGTTCGTGCTCCGCGAAGACGGCGCGGCGACCGAGGGCCTGGGTGACCAAATATTGCGCAGCAGATCGGCTTTGCGCGGCGTAACTTGGTCTCCAACGGAATTCGAACTGATTTCTTCACCGGCTCTCCAGGGAGGCGGCGTTCAAAAGGATCGGCTTGGCCGCCTTACTCCGCAGAATAAAAATTTGCGCCGCCGAGGTGAGGTAGGTCCGCCCCGTTGCGTCTTGGTGGCCGGGTGAGATCGAAAACGGTGTGCCCGACCACATGCACATTGCACAAAGGGGCTCTATTCATGTCGCTGAAATCACTTGGCTTCGCGTTGCTTTTTACGGCCAGCATACCGGCTATTGCTTCGGCCCAGGAAGTGTCGGCCGTCGAAAACGAGGCAGTCGCTGATATCGTGGTTACGGCTTTGCGTCGCGACACCACCCTTCAGAAGACGCCGATCAGTATTTCAGCGATCAGCGGCGATACGCTGAACAAGGTTGGTGCGACGTCCATCAACGATTATTTCCGTCAGGTGCCGAACCTGCAGGTCGAGGGAAATGCTCCCGCTGCACGTCGTATCACCATCCGCGGCGTGCGCAGCACAGGTGAATCGACCGTCGGTCTCTATTTCGACGAGACGCCGCTCACCGGACCGGCGGGCGTTGCCGCGGACGCCGGATTGACGAACCCGGATATCAACCTCTTCGACGTGGAGCGCGTCGAGGTGCTGCGCGGTCCCCAGGGAACGTTGTTCGGTTCGGGCTCGATGGGCGGCACGGTCCGCATGATCTACAACAAGCCTGCCGCAACCGAGATCGCTGGCACGGTCGAAGCGCAGGGCACGGTGACCAAGGACGGCCAGCCGGGCTTCTACGTGAAGGGCATGATGAACCTGCCGATTGCGAGGGACACGCTCGCGCTCCGTGTGGTGGCGTATAAGGAAAACAGGGGCGGCTTCATCGACGTTCCGGGTCTGAACCGGAATAATGTGAACGACGTCAAATCCTATGGCGGACGGGCGATGCTCCGCTTCACCCCCGATGACCGCCTGGCGATCAACTTGAGCGCTAGCTATCAGGACAACAAGTTGGGCGGCCCCACCAATTATAACACCGCTCTCGGCGCCTATAACGCTCAGGCGGAGGCGATCGGCCCCGGCAGCGACCGGCTTCAGCTCTACAATGCGGCGGTGACCTACAAACTGCCTTTCGATGCGACATTGACGGCGACGGTCTCCCATTATGACTGGAAGATATTGCGCAACATCGACTACACGACGGCGCTGCGCTCCCTGCGGACCAACGCGACGTCATGCCGGAATTATATCGGCGTCGCGGCCTGTAACAGCAGCCAGCTGGCGACCTACACGGCCTATGCGGACAGCCTTCTTCCCAGCCTACTGCATCAGCCCTGGGATCTGAAAGCGTGGGTCTACGAGGGCCGGATCTCGGGCAGCGTTGCCGATGATCTGCTGAGCTACACGCTCGGTGTCTATCACGACAGCCGCAAGGACCATGCGGAAAGCCAAGTTGGTAAGGCAGATGTGAACGGCGATCTGATCGAGCCGATCATTTTTGCGTCGCGGCGTGTCGTGGAAACCGACGTCAAGCAGACGGCCTTCTTCGGAGAGGTTTCGGTGAAGCCCTTCGAGGCGCTCACGCTGACCGGCGGCGCGCGCCGTTTCTCCTACGACAAGAGGGTTTTCGGCCAGGTCCTGATCAGCAACTTCGTAACCCAGTCCTATGCCGGCCCGGCCACGACGGCCGATGCCAGCTCGAAGGGCTGGGTGTACAAGCTCAACGCCAGTTTCCAGCTCGATCCCAACATCATGCTGTACGGGACCGCTTCGTCGGGATTTCGTCCCGGCGGCGCGAACAACATTCCCGGCATCGCCAGCACGCTTGTCGTCTATCAGCCGGACAGTCTGTGGAATTATGAACTCGGCGCGAAGACGCAGCTCTTCGACCGGCTCCTGACGTTGAACACGGCGATCTACCGGATCGACTGGAAAGATATGCAGGTGTCCGGCCGAAGCGCCACCGGCGTGTTCTCGTACCTTACCAATGCAGGCAAGGCCCGCATCGAAGGCGCCGAGATCGAGGCGGTTCTCACGCCCATGCGCGGGCTATCCCTGAACAGCGCACTGGGTTTTGTCGATGCCAAGCTCAGCGAGGATCAGCTCAATCCCGGGCTGGCTGCTACCGGATCGACCGGCCTCAAGGGTGATCGCATCCCGAACGTCCCGAAGTTCACCTTTGCGGGCGGGATCGATTATCGCTGGGATGTGAATGATCGCGTCCGCGCTACGGTGAATGTGAACTTCACGCACAGCGCGGGCAGCTATTCGGAATTCCGTCCCACCTACGTCTATTACGAACGGAACTCGGCCTATCAGAACCTGGGCGCGCGCCTCGGGGTCGAATTCGATCGCAGTCTAACGATCCAGTTCTTCGTTCAAAACCTGCTGAACGAGAAGGATCCGATCCTGCTCACCTCCAACGCGACCGACGTGGAATCGGCTTTGACCCTCCAGCCGCGCACCTTCGGCGTCATGGCGCGCAAGACTTTCTGACGATGTGGATGTCCGGGCGCACCCGGCGCCCGGACATTCGCTTGCCAGTCGAGCGATCGGCGCAGGGCAGGCACGCTGGCAAAATGGCGGCCACCGATCTGGCCGCCCAGCATGTCGGGCACCGAAAGCTTCGGCTTGATCGAGTTCATATTGGAGTTGGCAATTGACGAACCGCCTGACCACCATGGTCCTCGCCGGCATGATCCTTGGCGTGACCGCCGGATTCATCGCGAATATGTGGTTCGGGGCAGATGAAGCGGCGGCAAAGGAAGTCGCAAGCTATTTCCACCTGCTCGCCGACATCTTCCTTCATCTCATCAAGATGATCATCGCCCCGCTGGTTTTCTCCACGCTAGTCGCCGGGATCGCCCATATGGGCGACAGCGCGGCGCTCGGTCGGATCGGCGGACGGGCGATTGCCTGGTTTGTCGTCGCCAGCCTGGTCTCGCTGGCGATCGGTCTCGTCTTCGTCAATCTGCTGGAGCCGGGCGTAGGCGTCAACCTTGTGCGCACCGGCAGCCCGGCGGGCGTGGATACCGAGGCGCTCAACTTCCAAACCTTCATTCTGAATGTGTTCCCAACGTCGATCGTCGGGGCGATGGCGGACAATTCCATCCTCCAGATCGTTGTCTTCTCGCTGTTCGTCGGCGTTGCCCTTACCGCTATCGGCGAAAAGGGAAGGCCTGTCGTCGCGCTCGTCGAGTCCATGGTCGAACTGATGCTGCAGGTGACCGGCTACGTCATGCGGATGGCGCCCTTCGCGGTGTTCGGCGCGCTCGCATCGTCGGTGACCGTACAGGGCATGGGCGTGCTGCTCACCTTCGGTCAGTTGATCGGTAAATTCTATGTCGGGGTAGGGGCGCTTTGGGTGGTGCTCGGCCTTGCCGGCTTCGCCATATTGGGCAAGCGGATGTTGATGCTGGCGGGCTACATTCGGGAACCGTTGCTGATCGCCTTCTCCACCGCTTCGTCCGAGGCGGCCTATCCGAAGATGTTGGAGCAACTCGACAAGTTCGGCGTACCGCGCCGCGTCTACAGCTTCGTGCTGCCTCTGGGCTATTCGTTCAATCTCGACGGGTCGATGATGTATGCGACCTTCGCCACGATCTTCATCGCCCAGGCTTATAATATCGACCTGAGCATCGGCACCCAGATCACCATCTTGCTGGTGCTGATGGTGACGAGCAAGGGCATCGCCGCCGTGCCGCGCGGCGGCATGGTGGTGATCGCGGCCACGCTCGCGCAATTCAACCTGCCGGTGGAAGGGGTCGCCTTCATCCTGGCCGTCGACCATTTCATGGATATGGGCCGCGCCGCGACCAATGTTGTCGGCAACGCGATCGCCACCTCGGCCATCGCCAAATGGGACGGGATGCTGGGCGATTCCAGACCGGACATCGACACCCATCCGCAGGCACCGTCGCACACCGCCGCCGGGGGACGCGCGGGGCTGGATCTGGCGCCGGACATGGTCGAGGCCCGCAGCGATAGCCGACACGGAAAATGGTGACGCCGGCGCGGCCCGAGAGAGGCAAATCGCCGCTGAATGGAGAAAGTATGTCCGACTTGATCACCGCCTTGGCGGAAGAGCTGTATGCGGCACGCGAGGCCGTTGCCGCGATCCGGCCCATCACCGACCGCCATCCCGAGCTAACCATCGACGACGCCTATCGTATCCAGCTCGCGACGGTGGAGCGTCGATGTGCGGAGGGCGGACAGCGGATCGTCGGCAGGAAGATCGGCGTGACGAGCGAGCCGGTGATGGATCTCTTCGGTGTGCGAGAGCCGGACTTCGGCGTCGTCACATCGGGCATGATGATCGATTGCGCGGGCGAGATCGAGACCGCGACGCTTATCGCGCCGAAGGTTGAGGGTGAGATCGCCTTCATACTTGGTCGCGATCTTACCGGTCCCGACATCACCGAGCAGGATGTGCTGGATGCGACCGCGCTCGTCATGCCCTGCCTGGAAATCGTCGACTCGCGGATCAGCGACTGGAAGATCAAGATCCAGGACACTGTCGCCGACAACGCGTCGGCCGCGCTCGTCGTGCTCGGCGACATGGCGCTTCCTGTAAGCTGCATCGATTTGGTGACCTGCGGAATGAGCCTGGAAATCAATGGTGAACTGCGCTCGACCGGCGCGGGCGCGGCAAGCCTTGGTCATCCAGCCAGGGCGGTCGCCTGGCTTGCAAACACGCTTGGCAGATACGGAACTCCGCTCAGGGCGGGAGAGGTGATCCTATCGGGTTCGCTGGGGGCGATGCTGCCCGTCGCACAAGGCGACCATGTGCGCATGACGCTTAGTGGGCTCGGCACTGCAGAAGCCCGTTTCTTGTAAGGATCATCTTCATGGCGCTCGATAGGGAAATCATAGAGAAGCTCGCGATCCGGCTCGATGCCGCGCAGACCGGCCGCGCGCCGATAGGCAAGATCACCGACGATCATCCGCTGATGGACTGGGCGGATGCCTATGCGATTCAGGACAGTCTGAAGACCATCCAGTCGGCGCGCGGCGTAGAGATTGCCGGACTCAAAATGGGTTTCACGTCACGGGCGAAGATGGCGCAGATGGGTGTCAAGGAGCCCATCAATGGCTTCATCACAAGGCAAGGTCGCGTGCCGCAGGGCGGCTCGCTCCATCGGGCCAAGTTCATCAATCCGCGTATCGAGGCGGAGATCGCAGTCGTCACCTCGGCTGAACTCAAAGGGCCCGGCTGCCATATCGGCGACGTCTTTCGTTCGGTCGCGCATGTGTTTCCAGCGTTGGAGGTGATCGACTCACGCTATCGCGATTTCGCGTTCGACCTGCCGAGCGTGATTGCCGACAACACTTCGGCGGCCGGCTGGATGATCGGGGATGACGGGGCCAGCCCGATCGGACGCGATCTGAAGAATATCGGCGTGGTGATGCGCAAGAACGGCCAGGTGGTTGCCACTGCTTCGGGCGCCGCGGTGCTCGGCCATCCACTCAACTCGGTCGCCATGCTCGCCAACATGCTCGCTCGCCGCGGCCTGACGATCCCGGCGGGAACGCTGATCCTCACTGGCGGTATCACGGCTGCGATCATGGTCGATACCGGCGATCGGGTCGCCATCGACTTCCAGGGATTGGGCACGATCGGGATCAACATCCATTGAAGAGGACGCCATGCCAGTTATTCAAGTCAATCTTATCGAGGGACGGCCTGACGAGAAGATCGAGGCCATGATCCGCGAAGTGACCGACGCGGTTTGCGTCACGCTCGACGCACCGCGCGATTCGATCAGGATCATCGTCAATACCGTGTCCAGTGCACATTGGGGCATCGGTGGCGCGACGGCGAAATCGAAGGGGCGATAACCCTTCGGCTGGCTACGACGATCGCCTCCCGACCATGAGCGGCCCAGACCGGCCGCTCATTCCATTTTCGCGAATGACCTTATTCCTGCAGGAGTCCAAAGAATGACCGCGGCCTCGTTGATGAGCACCTATGCCCGCACATCGTTATCGGTCGCTTCGGGCCGGGGTGTATGGCTGACGGATACCGAAGGACGCACCTATCTCGACTGTGTCCAGGGTATTGCGACCAATGCGCTCGGCCATGCCCACCCCCGGTTGGTGGAGGCGCTGACCGAGCAGGCGAAGGCGCTGTGGCATGTCTCCAACACCTTCCGTGTGCCGGGGCAGGAACGCCTGGCCGGCCGCCTGACCAGCACGACATTCGCCGATGTCGTCTTTTTCACCAACTCTGGCACCGAAGCCGTGGAGGCAGCGCTCAAGGCGGCACGCCGCCATCATGCCATTGGTGGACACGCGGAGAGGGTCGACGTCATCGGTTTTGCCGGGTCGTTTCATGGCCGGACCTATGCCGCGGTCAACGCGTCCGGCAATCAGGCGTATCTCGATGGCTTCGGCCCGCGCTTGCCCGGCTATATCCAGCTGTCGATCGACGACGAGGCCGCGCTCGACCGGGCGGTGGCCAGCCCGACCACGGCAGCGGTGATCGTCGAACCGGTACAGGGCGAGGGCGGCGCCAGAGCGCTCTCCGGCGATTGGTTATGCCGCTTGCGCGAGCGCACGCGGGCTCATGGCGTGCTGCTCATCTACGATGAGGTGCAGAGCGGCATGGGGCGGACGGGGAAGCTGTTCGCCCACCAATGGTTCGAAGGGGCTGAGCCCGACATCATGGCTATCGCCAAGGCGCTGGGGAGCGGCTTTCCGGTCGGGGCCTGCCTCGCCACGGCCCATGCTGCCCGCGGCATGACTGTCGGGGTTCACGGCACTACCTTCGGCGGAAATCCACTGGCGATGGCGGTGGCGACGGCCGCATTCGATGAGATCGCCCGTGAAGATACGCTTGCTGCCGCACGCGATGCCGCGGCCGATCTGAAGGCAAGGCTCGAAAGCCTGTGCGAGACATATCCAGACGTGATGCTCGGCGTGCGCGGCAAGGGATTGCTGCTCGGCGTGAAGCTGGTGCCGAACAATCGCGAGTTCATGGTGCTTGCCCAGGAATTCGGCCTGCTGGTGGCTGGCGGCGGCGAAAATATCATCCGTATCCTGCCTCCGCTCAACATAACCGCCGAGGAGATCGGCGAGGTGATGTCGCGGCTGGCGGCCACATGCGAAGCCGCGCGCACCCGCTTGGCCGCGTAGCGCGGACCCGTGATAGGCCGTCATGGGCTGGGCCGTGGAAACGGCGCCCTCTTGACATCGGCGGAATCACCGGTAATTGCAATCATTACAAGGATACTAAGGATTGGGCGAGGTGATCGCGCGTCATTTCCCCATATGGCTGGAGAGTCAGCGTGACCGACACTTACCGCTCCGCTTGGAAAGATGATGAAATTCAGGCCCTGAGCGACGTCGCGACGAGGTTCATCGACGCTGAGGTGATGGCGCACCGCGAGACATGGGAGCGGCAGCACCAAGTAGACCGCAGCGTTTGGCGCAAGGCCGGCGAGCTTGGGTTCCTCTGTTGTTCGATTCCCGCGGAATATGGCGGCGGCGGCGGCACGATCGCGCATGATCTCGCCATATGCGAAGCCCAGGGCGCCGCCGGTGATTGGAACTGGGGCTATATGGTTCATAGCGGGATCGTCGCCCATTACGTGCTCGCATATGGCACGGAGGAGCAGAGGCAAGCCTGGCTGCCGCTCATGGCGACGGGCGAGGTGGTCGGCGCGATCGCGATGACCGAACCGGGGACCGGCTCCGACCTCAAGGCGGTTCGGACCAGGGCGGTGGCCGATGGCGACGACCTGATCATCGATGGTTCGAAGACGTTCATCTCCAACGGGCAAACCGCCGATCTGGTCATCGTCGTGGTGAAGACCGACCCCGAAGCGGGATCCAAGGGGATCTCGCTTGTGCTGGTCGATACGCGTGACGCCCCCGGCTTCGCGCGAGGCAAGACGCTGGACAAGGTGGGTCAGCTCGGTGCTGACACCGCAGAATTGTTCTTCGACGGGGTTCGCGTTCCGGCAACGAGCATTTTGGGCGGTGTTCCCGGCCTCGGCTTCGGTCAGCTCATGACCCAGTTGGCCCAGGAGCGCCTGTTCATCGGCGTGATGGCCGTGGCGGCGATGGAGACCGCGGTGCAGGACACCGTCGCCTACACGAAGCAGCGACAGGCATTCGGGAACAGCATCTTCGATTTCCAGAACAGCAAGTTCGTTCTGGCGGAGGTGGCGACCACCGCCCATGTCGCCCGAGTATTCGTCGATTCCTGCATCGAGCGGTATTTCGCCGGGCAACTGGACGCCACGACCGCGGCGATGGCGAAGTGGTGGCTCACCGAGCAGCAGACGCAAGTGATAGACCGCTGTCTGCAGCTGTACGGCGGCTACGGATATATCAGGGAGTATCGCATCGCCCGCCTGTTCCAAGATTCGAGAGTCCAGAAAATCTACGGCGGCGCGAATGAGATCATGAAGGATCTGATTTCCCGTGCTCTGTGAAGCGGGCATCCGCGTCTTCGATAACGGTCGGAGCGGAGGATTTGATGGAAGGACGGATGCGCTGAGCATGTTCTTTCCATGGGGACGGTATCGGCAGGCAGCGTTCTGCTGCCATCGCAGCGCAATCCAGAATAACGGGCCGGGGAGAAGCAGATGAGCAGTGGTCCTCTCGCCGGACTAAGGGTGCTGGAACTGGCCGGGATCGGCCCGGCCCCGCTGGCATGCATGATTCTCGCGGACTATGGCGCCGACGTCATCCGTGTGGAGCGCCGCGGCTCCGAAACCGAGCGTTCCGACCAGACCGTGCGTGGGCGCCGGATCGTCAGCGCGAACCTGAAGGACCCGGCAGAACTGGACGACGTTCTCGATCTGATCGCGGATGCGGACATCCTGATCGAGGGTTACCGTCCCGGTGTGACCGAACGGCTCGGGCTCGGCCCGGCGGACTGCCTGTCGCGCAATCCTCGCCTGATATACGGCCGTATCACCGGCTGGGGACAGGTCGGCAGCCTCGCCAGTTCGGCAGGGCACGACATTAATTACATATCCATCACCGGCGTTCTCGAAAATATCGGGCGAGCCGGCGAGCGACCGGTGCCGCCGTTGAACATGGTCGGCGATTATGGCGGCGGTGCGATGTTCCTCATCGCGGGCGTGCTCGCGGCCTTGTTCGAGCGCCAGAAATCCGGTCGGGGCCAGGTCGTGGACGCCGCGATGTGCGACGGGACGGCGGTCCTGGCGCAGCTCATGTGGTCGATGCGCGGTGAGGGGCAATGGTCGGATCAGCGGGGCTCGAACCTGGTCGACGGTTCCCGGCCATATTATGACACCTATGTCTGCGCCGATGGCCGCTGCGTCGCCGTTGGATGCATCGAGCCGCAATTCTTCGCCGTCATGGTGCAGCGCCTCGGTCTCGATCAGGGGGCCCTTCCGGAGCAGAACGACAGCAGCCGCGCCGACGAGCTTCGCGCGGCGCTGGCCGCCGCCTTCGCGACCAGGACTATGTCGGAATGGGCCGATGTCTTCGCCGGAACCGACGCGTGTGTCACGCCGGTCCTGACCTATGCCGAGGCCCTGGAAAACCAGCACTTCCGCGATCGGGAGACCTTCACCCGTATCGACGGTGTCGACCAGCCGCGCCCCGCTCCGCGCTTTTCGCGCACACCATGGGCGGAGCCGATCGCCGCCCGGCGGGAAGATCGTGTGGCCTGGTTTTCAACCTGATCCGCCGGCTGCCCGTCAAGGCGTCGGCGCAAGCGCATATGAGCTGCCCAAGCAGCGAAACTCGAGGAGTTGAAATGTCCGAGAAAGTAGTGGTGGCCGGCGTCGGGATGATCCCGTTCACCAAGCCAGGTAAGAGCGACCCATACCATGTGATGGGCGCCGCCGCCGCGGAAAAGGCGCTTGCCGACGCGGGCATCGATTACAGCGCGGTGCAGCAGGCCTATGTGGGATATGTCTATGGTGACTCCACATCGGGTCAGCGGGCGCTGTATCAGCTGGGGCACACCGGCATCCCGGTTTTCAACGTCAACAATAATTGTTCGTCCGGTTCGTCCGCGCTGTACCTCGCCCGTCAGGCTGTCGAGAGCGGTGCCGTCGACGTGGCGCTGGCGCTCGGCTTCGAACAGATGGTGCCCGGGGCGCTGGGGGCGATCTTCACCGACCGCCCTTCGGCGATGGAAGTCTTCGAAAATGTGCGGGATCGTGTGCGGGGGGTGCCAGATGCAAACACGCCCAACGCCGCCACCTTCTTCGGTGCGGCAGGCCAGCAATATGTCGAAGATCGTGGGATGGATCCGTCGGTCTTCGCGCACATCACCGTCAAGTCTCGGCGGCATGCCGCCAACAATCCCTATTCGGTGTTCCGGGATCCGATGAGTCTGGAGGAAGTCCTCGCCTCTCCGCACATCTACGGCCCGCTCACCCGCTTTCAGTGTTGCCCGCCCACCTGTGGGGCGGCCGCCGCCGTCCTCGTGTCGCGCAATTATGCGAAGCGTCACGGCCTTCGATCGGATGTCGTCATCGCCGGCCAGGCGCTGACGACCGATTCTCCGGAAGCGTTCGACGGCGATATGATCCGGCTGATCGGATACGACATGACAGCGCAAGCGGCGAGCGAGGTATACGCGCAAAGCGGGATCGGGCCGGATGACGTGCGCGTCGCGGAACTTCACGACTGCTTTACGACCAACGAATTCCTCACCTATGAGGCGCTCGGACTGACGCCGGCTGGCACCGCGGAGAAGTTCGTCCTCGACGGCGACAACACCTATGGTGGGCGCGTGGTGACGAACCCGTCGGGCGGCCTGATCTCGAAGGGCCACCCGCTGGGTGCGACCGGGCTCGCCCAGTGTGCCGAACTGGTGTGGCAGCTTCGCGGGCAAGCCGATGCACGGCAAGTCGAGGGCGTGAACGTCGCCCTTCAGCAAAATCTCGGACTCGGCGGAGCATGTGTCGTGACGATGTACCAGAAGGTCGATGGCTGAGATGCGCGTGGACGCTTCGCTTATCGGAACGGGCCGCCCCGGCAGCAGCCTTCTCGTGACGCGTAGCCGGCTGCGCTTCTTCGCGAAGGCGATCGGGCAAACCGACCCGGTATTCTTCGACGTTGACGCCGCACGGCGCGCGGGACATCCCGACCTGCCGGTTCCGCCGACCTTTTATTATGGCGTCGACCTCGAGGTGCTAAACGCCATCGATCTGCTGACCGAACTCGGCGTCGATGTGCGCGCGGTGCTCCATGGGGAGCAGGAGTTCACCTATCATGCCATGGCCTATGCGGGCGACGAGCTGACGTCGTCGGCGACCATCACCGATGTCTATGAGAAGAAGGGGGGAGCATTGAAGTTCCTGGTCACGAAAGTGCCGATCGTCAATCAGCACGGCGTGACCGTGGTCACGATGCGCGAAAGCCTGGTCATACGCGAGATCGCGGGAGCGGCGGCGTGAGCGCCGCACTCACGCCCGGCGCGGAGGTCGGTCCTTTGCGGATTGAGCCGATCTCGCGCACGACGCTCGCATTGTTCGCAGGCAGCTCGGGCGATCACATGCCCCTCCATATCGATATCGACGTCGCGAAATCGGCGGGCATGGACGATGTGTTCGCGCATGGCATGCTGTCGATGGCCTATCTCGGCCGCCTGCTCACCGACAGTTTCGGGGTGGAGAAGCTTCGCAACTACAAGGTTCGGTTTTCGGCCATCACGCCGGTCCACGGGCAGCCGACCTGTCGCGGGACCGTCCGGTCGATCGAGGAGGTCGAGGGGCAACGGCTGGCGACGCTGGATCTCGTCGTCGCGTTGGCGGACGGCACGACCACCCTGATCGGCGAGGCCGTCGTCGAGATCGACCGCACCTAGCAAGATCATTTCGGGCAGGTTCGATCGCGAACCGCAGATGCATAGAGATAAAGGAAAGACGATGGGGAAACTTGACGGGAAGTCCGCGATTGTCACCGGCGGCGGGCGCGGGATCGGCCGAGCGGTCGCGCTGTTGCTGGCCCGGGAGGGCGCACGGGTGGTCGTGAACGACCTCGACCAGGAGCCCGCCGATCAGGTCGTGGAGGAGATTAGGAAGAATGGCGGAGAAGCTGTCGCCTGTGCCGGTAGCGTGACCAGCGAGGGCTTTGCTGATCGGTTCGTCCAGACGGCGGTCGAGACCTATGGCGGCATCGACATCATCATCAACAATGCCGGATATACATGGGATGCTGTCATCCAGAAGATGACCGACGAACAGTGGCACGCGATCGTCGATCTTCACCTGAAGGCCCCTTTCGACATCCTTCGCGCGGCGCAGCCGATCATCAGCGCGGCGGCCAAGAAGGAGAAGGCGGAGGGCCGGATCGTGCATCGCAAGGTCGTGAACATCTCGTCGGTCGCCGGTGTGTTCGGCAACGCCGGGCAAGCCAATTATGCTTCCGCCAAGGCCGGTATCGTCGGGCTGACGAAGGCTCTCGCGAAGGAGTGGGGGCGATATAACGTCAACGTGAACTGTGTAGCCTTCGGGTTCATCCTGACGCGACTGACCGAAGCGACGGCGGATCAGGCTTCGACGATCGACGTGGAGGGTCGCGAGATCAAGGTTGGGGTCAATCCGCAGGTTCTCGAAATGGCCAAGGCTATGATCCCGCTAGGACGCCCAGGGACCCCCGAGGAGGCAGCGGGTTCGGTCGTCATGCTCACCTATCCTGAAGCGGATTATGTTTCCGGCCAGTTGATCGTGACGGGGGGCGGCCTGGAAGGTTGAACACCGGCGCGCTGTCATTCGGTAGGTCGCAGATCGGCCCGCTGCATCGCAGATCGATCGTCACCAGCATGGGCAAAGGGTCTTTGGGCCCGAACTAGCGACACAGGAGGGCCTGATGGCCGACTCAACAGCCAAACCGGCCGCACAGGTCCAGAGCGATGAGGGGCGAGGGAAGCCCTTCGATCTATGGGTCGAGACAGGAAAGGTGCGAGAGTTCGCTTGGGCGACCGGAACGAAAGATCCGGCCTATGCGGAACCACAGCCGGTTTCCCCACCGACTTACCTGATGGTGGCGAACTTCTGGCAGACGCCCGCAAACGCACCTTGGGGCGACTCACCGCCGGACTTCCGCCGTCTTCTGCATGGCGAGCAGGAGTTCCTGTTCCACGGACCTCCGCCCAGGGCGGGTGATCATTTGATCGGGCAAGTTCGTATCGACAAGCGTTATTCGAAACCTGGCAAACGCGGGGGGCTGATGAATTTTACCGAAACCGTGACTGAGTATCGGGATGCCGACTCGAAGAAACTCGTAGCCGAAGTTCGGGCCACGCTGATCGAGACGAGCAAGGCGGCCGCAGCATGAGCCATTCCAAAAGGATATCGTGGGCCGATGCGATTGTCGGCCAAGATGTGGGTGAGAAGGTTGCGCGGCCCCTGACGATCACCGATTTCGTCCGGTACCAAGGTGCATCGGGGGATATGAACCCGATCCATCACGACGCAGAGTTCGCGCGAAAGGCCGGATATGACCAGCCGTTCGCCGTCGGCATGCGCCAGGCTGGAGTGATGGCCAGTTATAGCGCCGAGTTGTTCGGTCCGGAGAATGTCCGCCGGTTCAAGGTGCAGTTCCGCGAACAGGCCTGGCCTGGGGACATCATAACGTACAAGGCCACCGTGGCCGGCAAGCGCGTCGAACACGGCGTTGGGCTGATCGACCTCGACCTGCTCGCCGAACGGCAGACCGGGGGCGTTCATTTGAAGGGGTGGGCGACGTTCGCCATTCCGGTAGAGACATGACGTCGGCGCCGAAACGTCGCTGACCCCGCGGAGCGGAGATGAGCATGAGACCAGAAGAGCCGCCTGAACCGATGGTCGCCGTAGACCGCGCCGGCGACGTGACCGTCATACGCCTGTCCGACCCGTCCCGATCGAATGCGTTGACGCCCGCGATGGTGCTGGGCCTCACCCGCGCTGTCGCGGCGGCCGAGGGTAAGGCGCTGGTGCTCTGCGCGGAGGGGCGGAATTTCTGTTCCGGCGGCGATCACAAGTCGTTCGTCGAGCTGTCGCTGGACGACCGGCGGCAGCACCTGGCCGAGATCAAGGCGCTCATGATCGCGATCAGGGCCGCCTCGCTGCCGACCGTGGCCTGCGTGCAGGGAGCGGCGATCGGCGGCGGGTTGGAGCTTGCCCTTCACTGCGACCTCATCGTCGCGGCCGATGACGCCCGCTTCCAGCTCCCCCAGGTGGCGACGGGCGCAAGGGTGCACCGGACGAGCTATGGCGCGCTGATCGACCGGACCGGCATGGGCTTCGCCCGCCGCATGGTCCTTCTGGGAGATGCCTTGCCGGCGGCTTCCGCGCTCGCCATGGGGCTTATCGACCATGTCAGCCGAGGAGCCGATCTCCACGCCACGGCCTTGTCGATGGCGGCGCACCTGGCGGCACAGCCGCGGGAGACGATGGAACATGCCCGCAAGGCTCTCGCCGGGACGGCTATCGGGCCTGCATAGGGAAGATGCCCGGCCGATCGGGAGCGACGGCCTGGCCATGACCGGCGGTCGTCAGCCGGATGCCGTCAGCCGGATGCGCCCAGCACGCTTATCGCGTGGGACCGGGCGGTTCAGACCAGCGACTGGAAGCTTCGGCGAGCCCTGGCGCTTGCCGCGTCGACGATCTCGTTTCCATCAACGCGGCTGATATACAGGTCGCGAACGGCCTCGTTGTGACGGCGGACGGCGCGTTCCGCCCCGGCTGCATCACCGGCTTCCATGCGGGCAACGATCTTGGCGTGCGCGTCGATCACTGCCTCGCGATTCTCGCGGGTATGGGTCTCGCCGTGCGCGGCCATTGTCTCTTCGACGGCTTCTTCCTGCGACGACCAGAGGGCAACCAGGCTGCGGACCATCAATTCTGTGGTCTTGTTCCCCGCGGAGGTGACGAGCAGGTCGTGAAACTCTCTAGCCTTCATCAGGAATTGGGGCTCGTCGTCCAGCAGCGCCCGAGTCTCCTCGATATTCTGACGCAGCTTGGGAAGGACCTTGTCTTGGTCGGCATTCTCGACACACATTGCCGCGCACATTGGCTCCAGCCGGACTACCGCGTCGCTGAGGTCCGACAGTTGAACCCTTGCGGCCTGGAGGGCGAGGCCGAGCGAGTAGGCGGCTGAACCGGCATCGGGGCGGCGCACCTGTGATCCGCCCAAATTACCTCGGCGAACGGTGATCAGGCCTTCCGTTTCGAGGATTCGAAGAGCCTCGCGCACCGACGGATAGCTGACCTGAAATTCGGCGACGATTTCATCCTGCTTGGGCAGGACGGCGCCCTCGTCGGCATTGAGTATGCGGGCTCGCAATTCGGCCGCGATCGACTCCGCAATCCTGACCTGCTGCAGCGGCATCCGAGGGCGAGCACCGGTGGCCTTCATCAAAGTCCGCTCGCCAATTGATCCACTCCCGAAGCTCCGCTGATCCAGCCGATCTACGTCGGGGTAGTGTCTCCGTCAATCAATAACCTTCACAGGATTGCACCCACAGCCGCCGCTTTTAGCGTCATGAAGGGAGGCGGAGAACTACCCTCATCCGGCCATGGCCGAAGCATTGACATAGCCTTGGATTGTGCAGTCGTGGGCACTCATGATCAATTACTGGCGTGCAGGCGGTCGACTGCCAACGCGACCCGGCAGCAAGGCGTGCCGCCTGCGCTTGCCGCTCGAATGCGATGGATTGTGTTCAGGCGCGCGGCACTGCTGGAGCAGCAATCGCAGTATTGATCGAGAGCTGCGATCCGGGCGGGCATCCGGCGTTGAGACGCCGGCGAAGGGTGTGACACTCCACTTGTCTATCAATGCATTACTTGATAGGATTGATTCTAGAGGCGGCAGGTGGTGCGGAAGGCGGTTGACGAGGATGTGCCTCCCCGAGGCCATGAACGCTCTGCATCGGGGCCGATGCCGAGCTGCACCTTTTTGTTGGGGGCACCAGCCCTTGGCATCCCATTGCGCAGCGAAGGACGAGGTAGCGCGGCTCCGCCCGGTTCACCTTGAAACTCGCCAATGTCGAAGGAGACGATCATGAACTATAAAGGCGACCATAAGTCCGCCCTGCCAGGGGGCTGCTGATGGCTGGACCAATGGAAGGACTGCCCGTTCAGCACGGCGGATCGACTTCGACGCCCCGGCAGATTCCGGTGGTCGACTATTTGGTATTGGGCGACGAGCCACATCTATCCGCCCGGCAGTGCCGGAGTTGTGGTGCCCTCTACTTCGACCGCCGCAACGCGTGCGCCAAATGTTTTGCGGCCGAGTTCACCTCAAGCCGTTTAGCAAATACCGGGCGCGTACGGGCGTTTACTTTCGTGCACCGGGTCAAGCGTCCATTCGTTTCGGCGATCGTCGATCTTGACGGTGGTGGAGTAGTCAAGGCGAACCTGCTCGGTTTCGAGACGCCGGAGGATGTCGCTCCGCATGTGCGTGTTGCGCTGACCACCTTTGTCGTCGGGACCGACGATGACGGCACCGAAGCGATTGCCTTTGGATATAAGCGGCTGGGGAAAACGGCATGAGCTCGGAAGATATTTGGATCATCGGTGCGGCGATGACGCCATTTGGGCGCTTCGCCGATAAGGACCTCATCGACCTCGCGGCCGAGGCGGCTCTCGGCGCGCTATCCGACGCGCAGATCTCGATGGGCGACGTCGGTGTGCTCGCGCTCGGCAACGTGTATGAGGCCAACTCCCATAACGGCCAGCGCCTGCAGAAGCAGATCGGTCAGACTGGTATCCCGGTGTTCAACGTCGTCAACGCGTGCGCCACTGGAGCAACCGCCGCCCGCGTCGCTATGCTGTCGATCGCCGCAGGTGAGTCCGATATCGGCTTGGCTGTCGGGGTCGAGAAGATGGGCAAGATGGGGATGATCGGTGGCGCCGCTCGACCGCGCGAGGAGAAGAAGGTCTATGCGGCCAGCGGACGCTATGGCTCGGTCATCCGTCCCGAAGGAATCCTGGGCACGGGGACGATGCCCGGCGTCTTTGCACAGGCGGGGATGGAATATGCGTTCCGGCACGGCGTGACTCCTACGCACTTCGCGAAGGTGGCCCAGAAGAACCACGCGCATTCGGTGCTCAATCCCCTGGCGCAATATCGCAAAGAATTCTCGCTCGACGAGATATTGAACGCCGAGATGATCAGCTATCCGAACACATTGCCGATGTGTTGCCCCACCGGCGACGGCGCGGCGGCGGTGGTCCTCGTGTCCGGTGCGAAGCTGAAGACGCTCGGCCTCGACGTGCGGCGTCGCGCGGTCAAGATCAGCGCCGCCGTGATGACCTCCGACCCCTGGACCGAAACCGACCAGGTCCAGCCGGACGTGAACACCCTCACGCGGCTCGCCGCCGACCGGGCATATGAGCAGGCCGGCATCGGCCCTGACGACCTCGATGTCGTCGAGTTGCACGATTGTTTCGCGACTGCCGAGCTTCTCCACTACGACAATCTCCGGCTGTGCGATCCCGGCGGCGCGGGCGAGTTCATCGACTCCGGCGCGCCGTGGCGGGACGGGAGGATCCCGGTCAACGTCTCCGGCGGCTTGCTGTCGAAGGGGCATCCGCTGGGCGCTACGGGCATCGCCAATCTCTTCGAGGTGACCGCCCATCTGCGTGGTGAGGCGGGGCAACGGCAGATCGAGGGAGCGCGGGTCGGGCTGACCCATGTGATCGGCCTGGCCTCGGCCTGTGCCGTCCACATCCTGGAAGCGGCGCCACGGTAACGGGCCCGCCTCTGTTGGCGGGGGCGGCGAACGCACATTCCCGTGGTTCGTCGCGCCGCTTGCGCGCCGGCTCGCTTAGCTGACATGACAGCCGCGCGGCGTGGCGCTTGTCGAGGAAAGCCGATAGCCGGGCAGATGGAGCGGCATGATGCTCGAAGATAACCTGCAACGCCGCGCCCGGCCCGCGAAGGATATACCCTGTGAGTGATCTGCTGCGCGGTGTCCGCGTTTTGGAACTCGCCACGCTGCTCAACGGCAGCACGGTTGGAACCCTGCTCGGCGATCTCGGCGCCGATGTGATAAAGATCGAGAGCCCCTTCCTGGGCGATTACATCCGCGACATCGGCGGGAGCGTCTCTCCACATAACAGCCCGTCCCACATCCAGGCGAACAAGCATAAGCGGAGCTTGACGCTCAACCTTCGCGAGGAGCGCGGGCGGGAGCTTTTCTGGAGGCTGCATGCGACCGCCGACGTCTTCATCGACGGGAACCTCGTCGGCGTCGCCGACCGGCTCGGCGTGGGGTATGAAGAGCAACGGCGGCGCAAGCCGGGCATCGTTTACTGCCAATATACCGGCTATGGCGCCCAGGGGCCTTATGCCAGCATCCCGACACACGGCATGATGATGGAGGCGCTCGCCGGGGCGCAGCCCACGGTCGTCGATGCCGACGGCGCGGCACGGGTGCTGCCGGGCCCACCGGTTCCGCCCCCGATCCAGCGCGACCTGCGAAGCGGAGGAGAGGCGACCGCGGCCGGCGCGATACACGCGGCTTTCCATGTGGCGGCTGCGCTGGTCCAGCGGGATCGGACAGGAGAGGGGGCCTATATCGACGTGTCCGCCGCGGCCGGGGTCGTCGCAAATGCCTGGATCGCCGCAACGTTTACGATGAACGATCATCTGATAAGCGACCGCGCCGATTTGCCGGACCCCGATGTGGCCGGATCAGACTGGGTCAAATATCAATTCTACGCTGCCGCCGACGGTAAGGTGGTCCTTTTCGCCTGCATCGAGCATAAATTCTGGGACCGGTTCTGCGCGGCGGCGGGGCGGCCCGACCTGATCGAGCATAAGGATGCGTCGCTCGCCGCCGATTTCGCGGCCGGCAATGTCTGGCTGCGTCAGCAGTTGCAGGACATCATCGTGAAACATGATGCCGCCTATTGGGTCGATCTCGCCGCGCGCGAGGATATACCGATTGGTCCTGCTCCGCGCACGATCTCCGAAGTCGCCGAGGATCGCCAGATGCGACAGCTCGGTATATTCCATCGGGCGCCGGACCCCACCGGCAACGAGTGGACCTATATCGGCGAGCCGGCGATCGTCGCCGGGCAACCCTATCGGGTCCAGCGCCCGGCGCCGGGCCATGGCGAGCACACGGACGAATTGCTGGCCGACCTCGGCGTGACCGCGTCAGAGCTGGCGCGGCTCAAAGCCGATGGCATCGTCTGATCGTCGCGGCCTATCGCTCGGCTGAAAGGTCGGGATGGTCGGGCGCGCCGAGGGCAGGGGCGCCCTCGGCGTCAGGCACTGAGCCTCATTCGTTAGGGGCCGGTCCGATGCGGGGGCGCAGCCATCCGGCTATGCGACCGATGGCTTCATCGGCCTGCGCCAGTCGGCCTGCCCTGAGCTGGAAGACATGCTGCATCCCCGGGGCCACGTCGACCGTCACATCGACATCCGCCTGACGCGCCAGATCGGCGACGCGGAGGCTGTCATCCATCAAGATCTCCGCACCCCCGACCTGAAAGTATAAGGGGCAGATGCCTCTGTAATCGCCGTGAACGGGTGCGGCCCGGGGGTCGCGCGGATTCGCCCCGGCCAGAAATAACCCGGCCAGATTCTTCAACTCGATGGCGGTGACGAGCCGGTCGAACCCGGCGTTCGTCGTGATGCTCGCGCCGAGCACCTCCAGGTCCGTCCAGGGCGAGAAGGCAAAACCGGCTGCAGGCTGAGACAAACCCTCGTCGCGGGCCCGGAGCAGGCTGCATAACGCCAGGCCTCCGCCCGCTGAATCGCCGCCGATGGCGAAGCATTCCGGGTGCGTTCCCGCATCCAGCAGGGCCCGATAGACCGCCATGCTGTCGTCGAGGGGGCCAGGATGGGGAGTCTCCGGCGCCAGTCTGTAATCGACCAGGAACACCCGGCAGCCGATCGCCCTGGCGAGATGGCCACCGAGCCGGCGGTGAGACGCCGCGGACCCGGCCACATAACCACCGCCGTGCAGATATTGCAGCACCCGCCGGGGATCGCCGCGATCGCTGTCAGCCCAGAGGCCCGGAACGCCGCCGACGATCGCGGGCGTCCATGTCACGCCGACCGGTTCGGCCGCGAACGAGATGGCGGTCTCGGTGACCTCGCGATGCTGCTCCACGGTCAGCGGCGGCATGGCGACGGGCCCGGCGCCCGATTTCTGTTCGACCATCCTGGCCGCTTTCCTTTCGGTTCTCAGGCGGAAGTTCCGGCCTTGGCCATCTCATGGCGGCCGATAACCATGCGGAGCACTTCGGACGTGCCTTCGCCGATGGTAAGGCCGTGAGCGTCTCGGGCGTGCATTTCGACGGCATATTCGTCGGTGAAGCCGATGCCGCCGTGCAGATGCAACGCCTGGGTCGTGGCTTCAACCGCCAGTTCGGACGCGTAGACCTTGGCCATGGCCGACTCGGCCTGGCACTGGACACCGGCGTCGACCATGGCCGCGGCGCGTTCGGTGAGCAGCCGGGCGGCGTCCAGGCGGATGCGGATGTCGGCCACCCTGGCCAGAATCACGTCATTTTGGGCGAGCGGGCGATCGAAGGTGGAGCGGTCGATCAGAAAGCGGGTGGCCGATGCCAGCGACGCCTCGGTCATGCCCAGGCAGATGGCCGACAGCCCGACCCGGCCGAACTCGACCATATCCATCATATGGTAGAAGCCGCGCCCTGGCTCGCCAAGCATCCGGTCCTGAGGAACCCGACATGCCTCGAGCTTGAACCAGCCCAGGCCGGCCGCCCGGAAGCCAAGCGTGCGATAGGTGCGCTGATAGTTGAAGCCTGGGTCGTCCCGATAAACAATGAACAGGCTTATGCCTTGGCGGCGGGCCGCAACGTCCTGCTCCGATCTCGCGCTCACCACGATGAACGGTGCATTGGCGGCGTTGTCGATCATGCGCTTTGCACCGTCGAGAAGCCAATGATCGCCGTCGCGAGTGGCGGTGGTGCGGATCCCTGCTGCGTCCGATCCGCCATGCGGTTCGGTGAAGCCCACGCCGCCCAGGCCGGTGCCGTCGACAAGGCCGGGCAAAAGGGCCTGTCGTTGCTGCTCATTGCCGTAGCGAGAGATGAGGCGCCCACTGAGATTGGCCCAGGTTCCGGCGATGGCGGCCGTCGGCCAGACCTTCGCCAATTCTTCCTGTTGGGCGGCGAAAGCCCTCAGCCCTTGCGCTTTGCCGCCAAACTCGACGGGAAGGGTGCGGCCAAAGCATCCCGCCATGGCCATCGCCTCGCGCACTTCGTCCGGGAAGGTACTGGTCGATTCGGCTCTCTCGACATGCGGCGCGATGTCCCGCAACGCCATCTCGCGAATGGCGAGCCTTACCCGTTCGATATCCTGTTCCCCGCTTCCGGAGCCGGATCGTCCCGGTGCGTCGCTTCCGATGTGGCTGGTCGTCGCGGAGGTCAAGATTTCGGCTCCTAATCGGTTCGAGAGAACAGGCAAAGCTGGCGGCGGAATCCCGTGCGAACAAAGGCGGTCTTACCAGGGCCGCCGCGCACCTTGTTCAAGCGTCTCAAGCAGCGCCCTAGAAACCGATCTATGTCGGTCAGTCCTCATCCGTCAATATCTATCTTTATAAGGTTATAATGATAGGCCTTCGACTGGTGGGGCGGGCGGCGGAGCGGCGCGATATGCCGTAGACGTAAGCTGCGCGCGGCACCGTCGTTTAATGCATCAGGATGGCAAAAAGCCGATGCGCACGGCGGCGCAATCAGTCCCTTGTCTATCAATGCATTACTTGTTAGGATTGAAATATGGAGGAGATTTCTAGTGACGGCCAGAGTCGTCCTGGCGCGGAAATGGGGAATGCGAACAATCGCTTCCGGACATCGGGGCGACCATCCGACACATGAATCGAGCCGCCGCCGGTCTTCACCGATGCCAAGCTCGTAGCGGGTCGGATTTTTTCCACCGGTGGAGCGATATTGCCGAGTCCGGCCTATGAAGATCGCACACGGGTCACAGGAGATGATAATGAAATACGTCGCCGATCACTGTCTCGCTCTGGCAGGATCCTGCTGATGGTCGGGCCGCTCGAAGGCATTCGCGTGCTTGAGGTGGGCAGCTATGTCAGTGGTCCATATGCCGGGCAGATGCTCGTCGACCTCGGTGCGGAAGTCATCAAGGTGGAAGGGCCGCCCGAGGGTGACCTCTTCCGACATTTCGGCCGGCCGCCGACGCCAGTCAGTCCGCTGTTCGCCAATTGCAACCGAGGAAAGCGCAGCATCTGCCTTGATCTGAAGCAGCCTGGCTCGGTGCAGAAACTGCTCGGACTGGTGGCGACGAGCGATATCTGGATCAGCAACTGGCGTACCGGGGTCGCAGACCGGCTAGGTCTCGGCGACGACGTCCTGCGATCCGCGAACGAGCGCCTTATCCGGATCAACGTGACCGGCTATGGTTCTGAAGGGCCTAACACCGACAAGCCAGTCTATGACCTGATCGTTCAGGCGGCCAGCGGCCTGACCCAAGCGACTGCCCGTGCCGGCGCTCCCCAGGTCCAGCCCGGCTTTCCGGTCGACAAGATCACGGGCATGATGGTGGCCCAAGCGGCTCTGGCCGCGCTGTACGCCCGCAGCCAGAGCGGCCGGGGCGACCGTGTCGACGTGTCGATGCTGGCATCCGCCGCATATTTCAACTTTGTCGACCTTTTCGCGAACCGCACATTCGTCGATTCCGCTCCGGAGGACCCGCTCAACCACCACGCGCTCTCAACGCAGGTACTGCCGGCCAAGGATGGCTGGCTCGCGGTGGCTCCGGTGTCAGGTCAGGCGATCAAGCGTGCCTGCGACGCGGTGGGGCATCCCGAATGGGTGGCCGATATCCGCCGGGCAACGGGACAAACCCAGTTGCTGATGCGCTTCTTCGAACTGTTCGCCACCGTGCTTCCGACCCAGACGACGACCCATTGGCTGCGGGTGTTCGCCGAACATGACGTGCCCGCGTCGCTGTGCCTGACGATGGACGATCACCTCGCCGACCCGCAGGTGCAGGTCCAGGGGATATATCGGATGGCCGACTGGCCGGAGATCGGCGAGGTGAGGACGGTAGGATATCCCGCCGATTTCGCCGCATTCGACCGGCTCGGATCCGTCGCCCCGCCACCGGCGGTCGGCCAGGACAATGACGAGCTTCTGACGGGGCGGTCGTGACGCAGGGAATATCCCTTCCATCTGCCACATGGGGCGCGGACCTGGTCGAGGAATATGTGCTGGGGGCGCCGTGTCGCGTCTTTTCCAGCCGGCATCGGCATGTCACCGGGCTATTCTCGGACGCCCGGCGGTTTCCGGATCGCCCCTATCTTGTCCAAGGTTCGCGCACGATAAGCTTCGCCGACCACGAGCGCCTCGTCAGGGCGGCCGCCACGCTCCTGCGGCGTCACGGGGTGGAGAAGAAAAGTCCGGTCCTGCTCCTCGGCGCGAACTGCATCGAATGGGTGGTTGCCTATTGGGCCATCCTGGCCGCGGGCGGGGTGGTCGTCCTCGGAAATGCCTGGTGGAGCGAGGATGAGGTTCGTCACGCCGTAACGACCACCGATCCGGTCCTGGTCGTCGGGGACGGAGCCCGGCTGGCCCGGCTGCCCGACGGCCGGAGAGTCCTGGCCTTCGACGCTTTGGCCGAACTGGGTTCTGATGATTCTGGGGATCAGCGTTTCGACGACTCCAAGCCAGTCCAGGAGGATGATCCCGCCGTTGTCGTGTTCACATCCGGCACGACGGGGTTGCCCAAAGGCGCCGTGCTGTCGCATCGGGCGATCATCTCCACCCTTCAGGCCCTGCTGGATAGAACCCGTCGGCTGCCCGATGCGGACAGGCCGCCGCCCGCGCCCAGCAGCTCTCTTCTGAGCCTGCCGATGTTCCATGTGGGCGGCTTGCAGCAGATCATCACTCCGATGGTGACGGGCGGATCGATCGTCTTCAGCGAGGGCCGTTTCGATCCGGAGCGGATCGTGGCGCAGATAGCCGAGCAGGAAATAAGGGTATGGTCGGCTGTCCCCACAATGGTCACCAGGGTGATCGACTATCTCGAGCAGAGTGGGCTTCCGCCTCTTTCCGGTCTTCGCACGCTCGGCCTCGGTGGTGCGCCGGTCTCACAGGAGCTTCGCGAGCGGGTCCTTACCTGGTTCCCTTCGGTAACGCGCAATCTCGCCGTGACCTATGGGCTGAGCGAAGCGTGCGGCGTGGTGGCCACGGGCGTCGGCGAGGAGGTCCGCCTGCGTCCGGGGAGCGTCGGACGACCGCTGGCGACCTCGACCATCTCGATCGCGGACCCCGACGAGGCCGGGATCGGCGAGATCCTGATCCGAAGCCCTTCGTTGATGCTGGGATATTGGTGTCGGGCCGACGGCGCGGATAGCCTCGCGGCATGGGATCCCGGCCCCATCGGGTCGGGCCGATGGCTGGCCACCGGCGATATCGGCCGGCTCGACGGGGACGGGTTCCTCTTCGTGACCGACCGGAGCAAGGACATCGTGATCCGCGGCGGCGAGAATATAGCGACCCCCCATGTCGAAGGGCGGCTGTCGGCGCATCCGGCCGTGGCGGAGGTCGCCGTGCTCGGCTTGCCGCATCCCAGCCTGGGCGAGGAACTCGCCGCGGTCGTGGTCCTGCATAGCGGACAAAAGGTCGATCGGGACGAATTGAAGGCCTTCGCCCACCAGACCCTCGCACATTTCGAGGTCCCGTCTCAATGGTGGTTCCACCCGGGTCCCTTGCCTCAAAATGCCACCGGAAAGGTGCTGAAGCGGGCGTTGAAACAGGCATGGGTCGATCGGGCGGACGCCTGATCCGCCCCCACCGACGCCGCCAAAATACTGAGAGAGCGTGTCTTTTTATTCTTATAAGTATAGAATGATTTTATCATTGTAAGTATAGTAGTATACGGTATAGTTTTTTCCAGGCGCGCTGAAAGGGAGAAAGCCCATGAGCTTGCTTGGTGAGTCGGGTGAGGTCCTGAAAGACGCGCGGCAAAAATGCGGTTGCAATGCGTTGTTCGCCGGGTTTCTCAAATGCTGAGAGCCGCATACGCCACGCTACTGGCGCGCTCTGCTATCAGCGCATCCTTATCAATAATGCCGCGATGCGCCGAGGGCAGTGTTCGATAGTTTGCTGGTCGATGTCCGCCGCGCCATCGGCCTGCGGGCCAAGGATAGGGCAGCCACCGGCAGCGCGCCGCTCGCCACAAAATCATAGAGTCAGAGGGAGACGAGAAATGCTGAATAGCAAGACCATTAAAACAACGTTGCTGGCGGGGGCCTGCGCCATATCTTCCCAAGCTGCCATGGGTGCGGCTCCGGTGCAGGCGGCTGATCGCGTCGGCAGTGCCGCCGACGGCTCCCCGAAGGCGATTCAGTTCGCGCTGGCGGACCAGGCGTCTCCGGACTCCGCCGTAGCAGGCCGCCGTGTTGCGGCTGCCGAGGAGGTGTCGGGCGCGCCGGACGAGATCGTCGTCACCGCCCAGAAGCGCGCCGAGCGGCTGCAGGACGTACCGATCTCGATCGCGGTGCTGAGTGGGAATGCTCTCGACAAATCCTCGATCAACAGCGCGGCCGAAGCGCTGAGGACCGTTGCCGGCGTTTCCGTGATGGAAGCCTATCAGGGTAGCGGCTCGCTGGTCACGATACGTGGCGTGGCAGCAGGCGGCCCGTTGTTCGGTGGCGCCAGCCCGGTATCCTATTATGTCGACTCCGTGCCGTTCGGTTTGATCAAATCGGCCATCGCGCCCAACGCGCAAGCCTTCGACCTTCAGCAGGTCGAAGTCCTTCGCGGGCCACAAGGCACGCTTTACGGCTCCAACGCGCAAAACGGCGTAGTGCGCATCCTCACCCATGATGCCGAACTCGATGGCTTCGACTTCAAGGCTCGCGTCTCGGGTTCCGCCACCAAGGGCGGCGGCGACAATTACCAGGGCGACATGGCGGTCAACGTGCCGATCATCGACGGTGTCCTGGCGGCGCGCGCGGTGCTCGGATATGAGAACAATAGCGGCTGGATTGACACGCCGGGCCCACGCAACGCCAATGACTCGGAAGTCAAGAATGCCCGCCTGAAGATCAACGCCCAGCCCAACGATAATCTTTCGGTCGGCCTGTCCGCCTGGATCTCGCGGGCCGATTACGGCATGCCTTCCTTCGGCAACTCCGACGATTTCAACACGGTTGCCGCGCCGCAGCCGGTCACGACCGATTTCGACGCTTATGGCCTGAAAATCGGCTATGACTTTCCGACATTCACTGTGACGAGCGGCACCAGCTACCTGCGTTATCGCAACACCGGCTATCTGAATCTCGCGCCCCTCGGGATATTCATAGCGCCCGGCGTTCCCATCAACCTTTTCACTAGCCAGGGTGCTCGCATCACCACGGAAGAGCTCAACCTCGCGTCCACGAACAGCAGCGCCTGGCGCTGGACGGCCGGTGCCATGTACCGCCATGACTCCGAAGACCTGCTGCAGGCCAATCTGCCGACGACGGCGGCGACGAGCACCAAAATGCTGTCGAAATCCTATGCCGTGTACGGAGAGCTGACCCGTCTGCTCTTCGACAAGAAGGTCGAACTGACCGCGGGCGTCCGTCACTTCGTCGACAAGCAGTCGAACGTCGCGGTGAGCAGCGGCGGGGTCCGCGACAGCGACACGTTCAAGGCCACCACGCCTCGCTTCGTCGTCACGGTGCATCCCAACAGGCAGTCCACCATCTACGCCTCCTACTCCCAGGGATTTCGGAGCGGCGTGGTGCAGGGGCCGCCCCTGCCGGACGCCCTCAAATTCACCAATCCCGACAAGCTCAGAAATTATGAGATGGGCGCGAAGGGCACCCTCATGGACGGGATGATCAGCTATGACGCCGCCGTCTATTATATCGACTGGAAGGATGTTCAGCAGTTGATCACCGTGCCGGTGGTCACCGGCGGCGTCTCCATTCCGCGCGCCGCCATCGTGAACTCGGAGTCCGCCAGCGGTCCGGGGGCCGATCTTTCGCTGTCGATCCGTCCGGTTGCCGACCTGACGCTGACTGCCCAGTTCAGTTGGAACAATCTGACCTTCGACGAGAATGTGATTTCGGGTGGCCAGGTATTGTTCGCGAAGGGCGCCAGGCTCAACTTCTCGCCCAAATATACCGGGGGCGCGTCGGCCGAATATGCCTTCCCGCTGGGCGGTGACCTGCGCGGAAAGTTGTCGCTGTCCGGCAATTACACCTCGACACAGGCGTATCGAGGATTGGTCGGGGGCGCCGCCGTGTCCGAAGACGGCGATAAGATGTTCGTCGCCCGCGCCGATTTTTCGGTGCTCTTCTCGGAGAGGTTCGGCGTCACGGCGTTCATCGACAACCTGACCAACGAGCGCGGCACCCCGGTGAGGACGCCTTATCTTCCGGCAACGGACGACTGGGATTTCCGCACGCGCCCCCGCACCGTGGGTGTGCGACTGACATATGGGATGTGAGTGAAGAGGGGCAGCGGCCGACGCTGCCCCTCACACCATCGGTCAAGGCAGGTTTCGGCCGCTGGTTACCCTCGATGCGGCCGCAGCGAGCTCGAACGGGAATGTCCGTCGAAGCTTGCTGCGGCCGCAACGCATTTCGGCGCCTTGCGCCACGCATCGATGCGAGAACTTGCACCGATGGTCCTTGGAAAGTTGTTCACCTAATGCGCGCGATGCGGACATTCTCTCGCCGCCTTGGGTGCGATCCGCCAGCCCGGTGTCGACGGCGGCGACAACCAGCGACGCGGATCCGGCGCGATGGGCACGGTCTTTGCCGCCGGTCCAGTCGAACCGGCGGCGCGTCTCCGGACCTTAGCCGAGTAGAGGAGAAACGAACTTCCTATCCAGGGCTTCTTCCAGCGCGATGGCAGCCGAAACGCAGCCGAAGTCGTCCTGCTTGCGGCCGACCACCTGCAAGCCAACCGGCAGGCCGTCGGCAAGGCCGCACGGAATCGAAATGGCCGGATGACCCGAATAGTTGAAAGGGAAGGTGAACGGGACCATCGCGAACCAGCCCGAATGATGTTCGCCGATGCGACAGCTTCCCTCGATCCCATTTGGGCCCCCAGGCCGGCCGCATTCGGGCCCGCGGGTGGGGCTCACCCGATAGAGCCGCACGTCCGGCGGAAAGGCAAGTTCGGCCTCGTGCGCGGTGATCGGGGATGTCGGCGTCAACAGGAAGTCATATTCCTCCATCAGTCGATTCATCCGCTCTATTACCAATTTTTGCTCGGCCAGGCCGATTTCCATCTCCTCCGGCGTGACGTCCTTTCCTTCTTCGAACCATGCCTGGAGCACGGGGAGGAGTGTGTCGAGCCTGCCGCCGGTCTTCGTTAGGGCCTTCTTGCGTGCGCCAGCCGCGAACATGGGCGCCAATCTGTCGAAAGGATCATGGTCGAACGGCGCATCGATCGAAATCAACGTCGCGCCAAGATTGCGGAACCGATTGATCGCACCGCGAAAGGCGGTAGCTACGCCGGGCGATGTCCGCAATCCATAGCCGAACCAGTCGGTGAACCCTATTCGCTTGCCCTTGAATAGGTCGGGTTGCCGCCTGGTATAATCGACGCCGTCATAGGGCAGCGCATAGGGGTCCGAGGCATCCGGCCTGGTCAGAAGATTCATGATGAACGGAATGTCGGAGGCGCGCCGCACGAAAGGGCCGGTCGTGGTGGACGAGGCCACGGGCGGATAGAGCGGAATCCGGCCGAAACTCGCCTTCACGCCCACCACGCCGCAATGCGCGGCCGGGATACGGATCGACCCGCCGGAATCACCACCGATCGCCAGGGGCACCATGTCGGCGGCGACGGCGGCACCCGAACCGCCCGAAGATCCCCCCGGCGTTTTCGAAAAGTCCCAGGGGTTTCGGCCGATCCCGTACAGGCCGCTGATGCACGACGCCAGCGAGGCGAGCTCGGGCTGCGTGTTCTTGCCGATCAGGATTGCGCCCGCTTCCCGCAAGCGCGCTATCGCCGGCGCATCCCGGTCGCCGGGCGGCATGTCACGATTGACCGTAAGCCCCTGCGGGCTGGGCATGCCTCGGGTCAGCGAACTGTCCTTCGCCGAAAAGGGCAGGCCATCGAGCGGTCCCATCGGACGTCCGGCGGCCCAACGGCGTTCGGATTCCGCCGCGGCGGCCCGGGCGCCCGCCGGATCGGTGAAGAAGAACGCGTTGATCTTCGGATTGAGGACTTCGATCCGTTTGAGGACGTGCTCCATGTAGGCGACGGGGGAAAGCCTGCCAGTACGAAAGGCGCCGATTATCTCCTGAACGCTCAAATTGGCTGGGTCGACATTTGCCGGTGCTCTGGATGCCAGCGCCTTTGCTCCGGGGGCGGCAAGCAGCAGCGCCGAGGTTGCGGATAATAGACACTCTCTGCGGTTCATTCGACAGTCCTTCCTATCGTCGAGCAGGCAGCGGATGGCCGCCATCAGAAAAATGGTCCGGCGACCCCTTGGCCGGTTCGGTGCGCCGGCGGGTGAAGGGCCATGGCACCTGAGGGCGTCCTCGGGTCAGCGGTGGTGGGCCCCTGTCGCGAGGGGCGGGATAATAAGGTGCCAGTCGGTCGCTTGCTGATAGGCGTCACCGACCTGGACGAGCAGCGTTTCATCGAACGGCCGTGCGCCCAATTGCAGTGACAGCGGGAGCCCCTCGGCGTTGAAGCCCATCGGGACGGTCAGCGCCGGATTGCCGACAGCGTTCCAATAGGCCGTGTGAAGAACGCCGATAAGGCTCGCGGCGCCCTCCTTTTCCATCCGTGAGAGTAACGTCGCCGCCTGTGACGCGCCCGGCGTGGCGATCACATCGACGCCGGTGAACAATGCTGCGAGCTCGCGCTGCGCAACGCGTCGCGCCCGTTGCGCCTGAACATAGTCGGCCCCCGAGAAAAGCGCGCCAAGGCCGAGAAGCCGGCGCGAACCGGCGAAATAATCCGTCCAGCGACTTCGCAGGTCCGGCAGGTGATATGCCATGCCTTCGCATGTCTGGATCAGGAATGCTGCGGCGCTCATCTCGTCATAGAGCGGTAGTACGATCTCCACGACCGTGGCGCCGAGCGTCGCGAGCACCGCAATAGCCGCCTCGAACGCAGGACGGACGGCTGGATCGTCGCCAGGACCGAAGAGGTCCCGCGCGACGCCGACGCGCACGCCGGCTAGAGACCCATGGGCGCTGGCCAAAAAGTCAGGCACCGGCAGATCGACAGCATAAGGGTCGCGCTCGTCGCCTCCGGCGATCGCCTGAAGGAATACTGCGCAGTCGCGCGCCGAGCGGGCGAGGGGCCCCACATGATCCATCGAATAGCCCATGGGTGTGCAGCCGGCATTGGGTACCCGACCGAAGGTCGGCTTGAGTCCCGATACGCCGCAGAAGATGGCCGGCAGGCGGATCGACCCGGCCGTGTCGGTGCCCACCGCCCCGAGCATCATCCCCGATGCTACGCCCGAGCCGGACCCGGACGACGAACCGCCGGCATATCGTTCTGGGTTCCACGGGTTGCGTGGGATAGGGAAGGGCTTGTCGTGATCGGGAATGCCACAGGCGAATTCCATCGTGGTCAGCTTCCCGGTGATCACCGCGCCGGCCGCCTTGAGCCGTTCGACGACGATCGCGTCGCGGCCCGCGCCCCATTCGGGGTCGAGCACGAGCGACTGCGCGGTCGTCGGCCCCTCGGCCATCGCGACGATGTCCTTGATGCCGATGGGGATGCCGTGCATCGGCCCGCGGTCGATGCCCGCGGCCAGATCGCGGTCGGCGGCTTCCGCCCGGCCGAGCGCATATTCGTCGAAGCGGGTCAGATAGACACCGAGCCGGGCATCGAGCGCGTCGGCCTGGGCGAGCGCCCGCCGGGTCAGCGCGACGCTGGTGGTGGACCCGTCGCGCAGCGCGCGGGCAGCGCCGGTGATGGTGATGGCACCGCCCATCGCGCTCACCATTTCTTGAGTTTCGGCGCGGCCTGGAAGGCAAGGGCCGGGACCTCGTAACGAGCCTGCGGCACGGTATAGAGGGCTTCGATGGCGGGCCGGAACATCGCATAGGTCACGATCAGCTCGTCGCGATCGGCAGGTTCCGGATGAAGGCCGGCGGCGGCGAGCATCGCATCGACGATGGTCGCCATTGCCGCATCGTCCTCATCCGGGATGGCACCCGATGCGGGGGTTCCGGTCTGGTCGGTGGTCGAGGAGGTCAAGGCCGGCTCCTGTTGCTCGCAGCACCCGGTGGAGGCGACCTGGCCGATAGTGGCCAATATGGTCGCAACGTTCGCCGGTTCACCGCTCTCGCCGGCGGATGGGTATCTCCGGCCGGGCGGGTGCAGCCTAGTTCGAGCTCCCCTGTTGCGTCAACCATACTTTATAGGATTATAAACATAGTGCGACGTCGGCCGATAGATCGTCATTGCCTATGGCCGAGGAGGAAGGCGTCGACCATCCATCACCGACTTAGCAGTTCGGCCACATACTACCGACTGGCCAATCTTATCATTATAACTATAGTTATATTTTATCCTTGTAAGTTTAGAGTGATTCCGGATAGGGGTGCGTCTTCGGATTGAACGAGGAGGGGTTATATGGGCTTGCTTGATGGGCGGGTTGCGATCGTGACGGGCGCGGGCCGGGGCATCGGCCGCGAGGAAGCGATCGCGTTAGCTCGAGAGGGGGCCAAGGTGGTCGTCAACGATCTCGGCGGCGGTTGGCAGGGCGCCGGCTCCGACAGCCGCCCCGCCGATGAGGTGGTCGAGGAAATCCGCGCGTTCGGCGGAGAGGCGGTCGCCAATTTCGACAATGTCGCGGACGAACAAGGCGCGCGGGATCTGGTCCGCCAGGCCGTCGATACGTTCGGCGACCTGCACATCCTGATCAACAATGCCGGAATCCTGCGGGACGCAATGGTTTTCAGCGCCGACGTCGCCGAATGGCGTCGTGTCGTGGACGTTCATGTCCTCGGCCACTTCCTGATGACGCGCGAAGCCACCGCCTATTTCCGGGATCAGAGCAAGGCCGGGGTGCAGGCTCGCCGGGCGATCGTCAACACGACCAGCGAATCCGGCCTGTTCGGCAATGCTGGCCAATCTAACTATAATATGGCGAAGATGGGGATCGTCGGGCTCACCGTCACCGCGGCCAAGGAAACCGCCAGATATGGCGTGACGGTCAACGCCATCGCACCCAGGGCGCGGACCAGGCTGACCACCGCGACCTTCGAAGGCACGGCGAGGGCTGGCGAGTTCGCCGAGGCCGCGGTCAAATTCGACGGCATGGATCCGGCCAACATCGCGCCGTTCGCCGTCTTCCTCACGACCGATCATGCGGCGGACGTCACCGGCCAGACCTTCATTGTTTATGGCGGGGTCGTCGCGCACGTCCGGCTGCCGCACCTTTCCGACATGATCGTGAACGACGGCCGCTGGACCCAGGCTGAACTGGCGGCGCGAAAAGATGAGCTTTTCAAGGAGGTCGGGCCGTCGGCCTATGAGGGGCCGCGCGGCTATGCCAGACTGCCGGCGCAGTGACGTCCGCCATCAACGATAATGTGACTCGCCCCGGAAGGGCGGCAATGCAGGATGTCGCATGATCGAGAAACGGAGCCGCCCCCGCTCGCAAGGACCGGGGGCGACCGTTCCTCTCATCGCATCCGGGCTCCGAACCAGGAGAGGTGGTTAGAATGAGCAACGCGTACGACAGCCTGCCCGAACGCGACACACCTGTCCGCGCCTTGATGCGCGGCGCAACGGCCTATGCGGACCGCCTGCTGCTCCGGACGAGCGATGCGGAGTGGACGCACGGCGCGTTCGCGACCCGCGCGGGTCGCATCGCGACCGGGCTGATGGAACTCGGGGTGCGCCCGGGAGATTTCGTCGCGACCATGCTGGACAATAGTGTGGACTGCGCCGCCACCTGGTTCGCGACCGCGATAGCGGGCGCGGTGCACGTGCCGCTCAATACCGCCTTGCGTGGCGAATTCCTGCGCCATCCCCTGCGCGCGACGGGCGCCCGTTTCCTGATTGCGGAGGGCGACTATCTTCCCCGCGTCCCCGGTGTCGCCGATGGCGGGCCGGAGGTGCTGATCAGTCGCGGCCCCGTGCCCGATGGGGGGCCACGGCCCGCCGCCTATCTCGCCGAACTGGAGCGGGACCGCGAGCTTCCACCCGTGGATGCCGACCCATCCGCGCTGATGGGCGTGTGGTATACCGGCGGCACGACCGGCCCGTCCAAGGGATCGATGCTGAGCGGCAACCAGGTGTGCGAGGCGGCCAAGAGTGCCCTTCGCCTGACTAAGCGCGGGCCCGACGACCATCTCTACACACCGTTGCCGCTCTTCCATTTCAATGCCACGGCGACGACCCTCGTCCCTTCCGTGTTGATCGGCGGCAGCGCCACGATCGCAGAGCGCTTCTCAGTTTCCCGCTTCTGGCCGGAGGTGCTGGAAAGCCGAGCCACGATGGTCACGCTGCTCGGTTCGATGGTCCACCTCATCGCCCATATGGAGGAGACCGAGGAGATGCTCCTCGCCAAGGGGCAGCTCCACACCGTCTGGGCAATCCCCTTCGCGCCCGAACTCATCGACATCTGGAAGAATCGCTTCGGGGTCAGGACGCCCGGTGGAGCCGCCTATGGCCAGACCGAAACGGGCTTCATCGCCTCGACGGTGCTCGGGGAAGATGTGCCGGTCGGGGCGTCCGGCCGCGAGACCGATCTGTATGAACTGGCGATCCTCGACGATGAGGATCTCCCCCTGCCCGCGGGAACGGTGGGGGAGATAGCGGCCCGGCCGCGCAAGCCCGACGTCATGTTCAAGGGCTATTGGGGCCAGCCAGCCGAGACGGTCGCCTGCTTCCGGAACCTTTGGCACCATACCGGCGACCTGGGGCGCATCGACGAAAATGGCTGGCTGTATTTCGTCGACCGGAAGGCCGACTATCTTCGCCGCCGTGGCGAGAACATCTCCTCGCAGGAGTTGGAATCCGCCTTTCTCCTCCATCCGAATATCCACGAGGTAACCGCCTATGCGGTGCCGAGCGAGCTGGCGGAAGACGATGTGAAGATCACGGTGGTGCTCGAGCAGGGAGCGGGGCTGACCGAGGAAAGCCTGTGCCATTGGGCGTTCGAGAATGTGCCCCGCTTCGCCGTGCCGCGCTACATCGAATTTTCCGACGACCTGCCACGAAGCCCCACAGGCCGGGTCCTGAAGCGGGATCTGCGGGATCGGCACCGGACCGACCAGTGCTGGGACAGGGAACGCGCTGGTCTGGAGTTGCCACGTGGATAATGTTCCCAACGAAGCCGAACTCGAGGCGATCCGCGAGGGCGTTCGCCCTGTCGTCGCCAGTTTCGACGACGAATATTGGCTCGCGCGTGACGAG
This sequence comes from Sphingomonas sp. Root720, assembly GCF_001428605.1. Taxonomy (GTDB): domain Bacteria; phylum Pseudomonadota; class Alphaproteobacteria; order Sphingomonadales; family Sphingomonadaceae; genus Rhizorhabdus. The sequence continues at coordinate 590,460 of NZ_LMID01000001.1, read as the reverse complement.
GACGGCGATTTTCCGCACGCATTCCATAGCGCGATGGCCGAAGGCGGATGGCTGGGCATCACCATGCCCGAGCGGTTCGGCGGGGCCGGGCTGGGCGTGACCGCGGCGGCCGTGATGATGCGGGAAGTCGCCAGCTATGGCGGCGGGATGGCGGCCGCGTCGGCGGTGCACATCAACCTGTTCGGGCCGCATCCGATCGTCGTGAAAGGCACGCCGGAGCAGCAGGAGCGCTGGATTCCACGGCTGATCGCGGGGAAGGACAAGTGCTGTTTCGGCGTGACCGAGCCGGACGCCGGCCTCAACACGACGCGGATCAAGACCTTCGCGGAGACGGCCAAGGGCGGCTATGTCGTCAACGGTCAGAAGGTGTGGACGTCGACCGGACAGGTCGCGAACAAGATCCTGCTGCTGACGCGCACGACGCGGATCGAGGACTGCCGCCGACCGACCGACGGCATGACGATCTTTTACACCGATATGGATCGCGCCAAGATCGACGTTCACCGCATTCCCAAAATGGGCCGCAAGGCGGTCGATTCGAACGCGATCTTCATCGACGGCCTGTTCGTTCCGGAGGAGGATCGCATCGGCGAAGAGGGCCGCGGCTTCGATTATCTGCTGCACAGCCTCAATCCGGAGCGTATCCTGATCGCTTCGGAGGCGATCGGCATTGGCTATGACGCGATAGGACGTGGCGCGAATTATGCGCGCGATCGGGTCGTCTTCGACCGGCCCATCGGCATGAACCAGGGCATCCAGCATCCGCTGGCCGAACGCTGGATGTACCTCGAAGCGGCGTGGCAGACGGCGCTGCGCGCGGCGGCGTTATATGATCGCGGCCTGCCGTGCGGCGCGGAGGCGAACACCGCCAAATTCCTCGGCGCGCGGGCCGGGCATGATGCGGCCTGGCAGGCGGTGATGACCCATGGCGGCTTCGGCTATGCCAAGGAATATCATGTCGAGCGCCTGTTCCGCGAAGTGTCGCTGACGAGGCTCGCGCCGATTTCCGAGCAGCTCATCCTGTGCTTCATCGGCGAGAAGGTGCTCGGACTCCCCAAGAGCTACTAACCGCGAAGACCAGGCGATTTTCCGTGCGGATTAGGGCTTCGCTCGGTCTCGCCCGGTCCAAGCGCCAGCCGGTGGCTGATCGGACCGTCGGGAGGGCGTGGATCGGATGCTCGGACAGACGGTGGAGGAGCGGCAGGCCGCCACGATTCTCTCGCGAGCGGAGACGCGCTGGGTGCTCGGCCTTCTCCTCGTCGCGAAAGCGTTCGTTTTGGTGTGCGGGCAATGTGCCGGTCGCTATGCAGCCGAGTGGCTATTATGCATGACAGAAGGTCGATGCAGTGCCGGCAGACCACCGATGTGGTGCTGCAGGCGCTGCACATTGCAGTATGGCGGCGCAAGCCGAAGCAGCGGGCGCTGATCCACTCGGATCAGGGCTCGCAGTTCACCAGCATGGTTGCGGTCGACGAAAACGATGCCGCTCAGCACCCGCCGGTCGTCAATCCTCGGCTTGCGGTGGCTCTTGGGAAAATACGGCCGCAAACGCGCGATCTGCTCATCCGTCAGCCATTACAGGTCGCTCGTCCTCGGTCTCCTCACGGAGCTGAATCAGATCGCGCCTCTCACATCAATGGGCCCTGATCCTAAATCGCGCCCAGTTCCTTCCAGGCCGCAAGTTCACCGTCAGAGATTGTGAGTGTTATGCGCCAGTGGCCGTCGGAGCGGCGTAGAACGTAGATATGGTCCCATGCAGCGATCGTTTCTGCCCCTTTGCCGAGCATACGGTAGGCCATGCGGGCCTCGACGACCTGCGGGTAGAGCAGGGTGGCGGACAGGAGTTCGCCCACCGGCGTGACGACGCCCTGCTGGCGATAGAAATCGAGCAGGGTGACGACATGATGGCGGAAGGCCTGCCGGTCCATGGCGAAATTCCCGGTCGGCGAAGGGAACAGGCCGACCGGCTCCCACAGTTCCGCGATCGCGTCGGCATCGTTGTTGGCGAAGGCCTCGACATAGCTGGCGAAGAAGGCGGCGATCTCGGTGTCGGTCGTCATGATGATCCTTTTCATTAGGGGCCCATAGTGCGGGCTTCGATGATACGAGCGACGCTCAGGGGGCAGGCCGGGCGCGCTGGTTGAACAATATGCCGCGCCGCCGCTCCGCTTCCTCGGGCGAGAGCTTGGCGGGATCCTCGGGCGGGCCCGCCGTCAGGGCAAGGCCGCGCTGCACGGCGGGGCGGGCGGATACCTCATCGAACCAGCGCTTCACATAGCGGAACTCGTCGAGGTCGATGCCCTGCTGCCGCCATCCCATAGTGTAGGGATAGGCCGCGATGTCGGCGATCGTATAGTCGTCACCGGCGACGTGGCGGCGATCATGGAGCCGGTTGTTGAGCACGCCGTAGAGCCGGTGTACCTCGTCGTCGAAGCGCCGGCGGGCATAGCTCTGGTCGCCCGCGCTTTCCGGCACCTGTGCGAAATGGCCACGCTCGCCGAATTTGGGCCCCTGGTTGGCCGCCTGCCACACCACCCACTGAACGACTTCATAGCGGACGCGGGCATCGTCCTGCGGCCAGAAGCGCCCCTCCTTTTCGGCGAGGTAGAAGAGGATGGCTCCGGATTCGAAGACGCTGAGCGGTGCACCGCCGCCTTTGGGTTCGGTGTCGACGATCGCGGGCATGCGGTTGTTGGGACTGATCGCCAGAAAGTCGTCGGCGAACTGGTCGCCGCGGCCGAGGTTCACGGGCACGATCCGGTAGGGGATTCCGAGTTCCTCGAGCAGGATGGCGACCTTGATGCCGTTGTTGGTCGGCCAGTAGTGGAGGTCGATCATCGCGGTCTCCCGATGCGCGAACTAGCCGCGGAAAACATCTTTGGCGGCCCGGCGCGACGCGAACGCCGCGACGGTCGCCGCACGCAGGAAGGGGTTGGTGTCGCGTTCGGCAGCGATGGTGGTCGGGACGGTCGGTCGTCCCGCGGCCCGCGCCGCGTCGATCGCCAGGCTGCGTTCCGCCAGCGTCGCATTGTCGGGTTCGACCGTGACGGCGAAGCGGGCGTTGCTCTGGGTATATTCATGCGCGCAATAGACCGCCGTATCCGGCGGCAGGGCCGCCAGCCGCCGCATGTTCGCGAACATCTGTTCGGCCGTTCCCTCGAACAGGCGGCCGCAGCCCAGCGCGAACAAGGTGTCGCCGGTGAACAGAATTGCGGCGTCGGGCAGATGATAGGTCAGATGGACCTTGGTGTGGCCGGGCGTCGACAGGACATGGCCTTCGAAGGCACCGATCCCGACCCGGTCGCCTTCGCCGACGATGCGGTCCACGCCGGGGATCGGATGCTCGGGATCGTCCGGGGCTATGATCCGGCAGCCGGTCGCGGCCTTGATCCCGGTATTTCCCCCGACATGATCGTCATGCCAGTGGGTGTTCCAGATCTGCGAGATGCGCCAGCCGCGCAGCGCGGCTGCTGCGAGGACCGGGGCATCGACCGCCGGATCGACGACGACGGTCTCGCGGCTCGCCGCGTCGTGCATCAGCCAGACATAATTGTCGGCCAGAACGGGGACGCCGACGACCTCCAGCACCTACCAGCTGCCCTCGTTCGACATTGAAAGCCAGGGTTCCTGCGGCGGCAGCGGTTTCTTCTCGGCCTGGACCAGTTCGATCGAGATGTCGTCGGGCGTCTTCACGAACGCCATGACGCCGTCGCGCGGCGGTCGGTTGATGACCACGCCCGCATCGGAAAGATGCTGACAGGTATCATATATGTTGTCGACATAGAAGCAGAGGTGGCCGAAATTGCGGCCCTTGCCGTAATCGCGCTCGTCCCAATTGTGGGTCAGCTCGATCTGGGGGCCGTCTTCCTTGCCGATCACGGCCAGGAAGTAGAGAGAGAAGCGGGCTTCCTCATTGTCGTGGCGATCGACCTGCTCGAGGCCGAGAAGCCGGAAAAAACGAAGCGTCTTCTCGGGGTCCGAGATCCGCAGCATCGTGTGCCAATATTGCGTAGCAGCCATGTCGAACGGGTCCTCCAGCGCGGCAGCGGCCAGGGCGGGGGCCGGCGCGGCGGCCCCACCCGGCATGCCGGGGCGATGTCGGTGGATCTAGCGTGAGGGCCCCGATAAGGTCAAGATATATGATATCTTTTGGAGAAGATTGTCAGTCCATATTGAGGTGGAGCCCGGCGTCGAGCATCAGCACTGCGCCGGTCATCAGCGATGCTCCGGCGACCAGCCAGTGGATGTCCGCCGCGACATCGGCGGTGTGGCCGACCTTCTTGAGCGGGGCACGGTCGCGCTGGATGGCGGCGCGCCGTTCGAACAGCTCCGGATCGAGCCGCTGCACGAAACCGTCGGCGACGAGCGCGGGGCAGACGGCGTTGACCCGGACTTCGGGCGCCAGCACGCGCGCCAGCGACAGGGTGAGCGTGTTGGTCGCACCCTTCGACGCGGCATAGGCTATGGACGAGCCCGTCCCGGTGATCCCGCCATAGGAGGAAACGATCACCACCGCGCCCCGCGCAGCGCGCAGCGCGGGCGCGCAGGCGCGGACGATCTGGAACGGGCCGGCGGTGTTGACCGTGGTGCTGTGGAGGAAGTCGTCGAGGGTGAGTCCGTCGAGGTCATGTTGCGGCACCATCCGCGATGCGCCCGCGCTGCTGACCAGCGCGTCGATCCGCCCGAAACGGCCCATGGCGGCCTCGGCCATGCGCCGGCAGTCGGCGTCAGTGCCGACGTCGCCCCGCACCGCCAGGCCCTCCAGGCCGGCGGCCGAAGCCTCGTCGACCAGCGCTTCAGCGGCTAGGGTCTCGTTTTCCAGGAAGTAGTTGACGACGACGTTCCAACCCTGCGCGATGAAGTGGCGCACGGTCGCGGCGCCGATCCCGGATGCACCGCCGGTCACCAGCACGACCTTCGCCTCGGTCATGCGATGCTGCCGTTCGCGGTCCGCTGTGCCGGGCTGTTCAAGGATCCATCTCCCATATCACGTTGCCGCTATGGGTTACGGCACCCTTGTTCGCCGGTCCAACGATGGCCGCATATTTTTCGAGCAGCCCTCCTTTCGGACGTGCACGGGCGGGGCGGGGCAGGGCGCTGCGCGCTTCCAACTCTCCGTTAGATAGTTCGACCTGGAGTGTGCCGATGCCGTCGCGCGCGTCGATCGCGATGATATCGCCGTCCTGGACCAGGCCGATCGGCCCGTCGCTGGCGGCTTCGGGCGAAATATAGCCGATGCACATGCCGCGCGTGGCGCCCGAGAAGCGGCCGTCGGTGATGAGCGCGACCTTCTCCCCCATGCCCTGACCATAAAGCAGTGCGGTGATGCCGAGCATCTCGCGCATGCCAGGACCCCCGCGTGGTCCTTCGTTGCGGATGACGATGACGTCGTCGGCGGCATAGGCCATCGCCCGTACGGCGGCGAGGCATGCCTCCTCGGATTCAAAGACGCGGGCGGGGCCGCGATGCTCCAGCTTCTTCAGGCCCGCCGTCTTCAACAGCGCTCCGTTGGGCGCCAGATTGCCCTTGAGGACGGTGACGCCGCCCGAGGGGGCGATCGGGGCGCTGCAGTCGCGCACGACCGCGCCGTCCGGCGCGCAGACCTCGGCCAGGTCCTCGGCGAGCGTCCGTCCGGTGACGGTCAGGCAGTCGCCGTGCAGATAGCCGCCGTCGAGCAGCGCCTTCAGGATCACGGGTGCGCCGCCGATTTCGAACACGTCCTTGGCCAGGAAGCGGCCGCCGGGCTTGAGGTCGGCGATCAGCGGGGTGCGGGCGAGCACTTCGGCGACATCGTCCAGATCGAAATCGATGCCGGCTTCGTTGGCGATTGCCGGAAGATGAAGCGGCGCGTTGGTCGAGCCGCCGGTGGCGGCGACCACGGCGCAGGCATTTTCAAGCGCCTTGCGGGTAACGATGTCGCGCGGCAGTGGTCCGCCGCCGAGCACCGCCTGCATCAATATCTTGCCGGCCTTTCGGGCCATCGGGGCGCGGGCGGCATAGACGGCCGGGATCATCGAGGAGCCGAGCAGGGCCAGGCCGATCGCCTCCGACACCATGCCCATGGTGTTGGCGGTATATTGGCCCGCGCAGGCGCCGGCGGTCGGGAGGCAAGCGCGCGCCATGTCCTCCAGCTCCGCCTGCGTCGCCTCGCCCGCCAGGACCCGGCCGATCATCTCATAGGTATCGACGATGTTGACGTCGCGGCCGGCGAGGTGGCCGGGCAGGGCGGCACCGCCATAGAGGAAGACCGAGGGAACGTTGCAGCGCACGATGCCCATCATCAGGCCGGGCATATTCTTGTCGCAGCCGCCGACCGCGAGCACGCCGTCCCATTGATGGCCGCGAACGGTCGCCTCGACGCTGTCGGCGATCAACTCCCGTGAGATCAGCGAGAAGCGCATGCCCGAATGCGCCACCGACAGGCCGTCCGACACCGACACGACCGGGGTTTCGTGGGGGGTTCCGCCGCCTGCATAGATGCCGGTCTTTGCGTGGAGTGCCTGGTCTCGCAGCGTGGTGTTGCACGGGCTCATCTCCCCGCCGGTATGGACGACCGCGACATGGGGGCGCTGGAGATCCTCGTCATCCTCGCCCAGGGCGTAGAGGAAGCTGCGCGTGGTCGTGCGGACCACGCCCTCGCGGATGATCTCCGACCGGAATCTGCGGCTGGTCATGTGGGTCCTCTCCCAGAAAAGATATCATATATGTTGAGTCGAATATGGCCGCTGCCGCTGCCCGTTCGGCCTAGAGATAGGAGACCGAATGGCTCCGGATTCGCAGCGCGGCGCCCTGGCCGAACAGTCGGCTGTTCTGCAGGCTGTCGGGGTCGACATAGTCCTGGGGGTGCGGCGCCCCGCGTTTCGTGTCGAAGAACATCGGATAGCCGTAGAGATCGACGAGGCCAGGGCCGCCATCGAGCGAGCCGTCCATGAGCGTGTACAGGCCGAGCCCGCATTCGAGCTGGTTCAGCCGCACTTCCTGCTCCTCCCCACCGACATCGATGGCCATGTGGCGGCGATCGAGCCGGCGACCCACCCGGTCGACCTCGAGAACGAGCTTCCCGTCGACCAACCAGCGCGCGGTGTTGGCATCGTAATCATAGGCGATGGCGAGCCTGTGCCAGTCGTCCGGCGCCCGCGCAGCGACCTGCATCCCGAAGGAGAAGGCGGCATAGTCGCCGAAGGTCGCACGGGCGAAGGGCGCGCGTTCATAGACGGCGAAGATGCCCTTGTTGGTCAGGAAGAAGCCGAAGACGACGTTCGATTCCTGATCGAGATTGAACAAGGCGGGCGCGCCGAGCCGGAAATCGTTGAGGGGATCGGCGACCGCGTCGCCGAACGGGTGGCCTTCGGTGCCATAGGTGCAGCCGCTCATCAACGCCTCGACCTGAAGCGACCTGCCGGCCGGGGTGTCGAAGCCGGGCACGCCCCCGGCGGAGCGCCGGTCGACCGAGGCGAACCATTTGACGTGATCGAGCACGCCGGGGATCTCGGCTTCCGGAGGGGCCGGCGCGCGCGTCTGGGTGAAGGCCGGTTCGCCGGAGACCGGATGGACGCCTTTCGGAACGATGGTGAGGCCGTCGCCGTCGCTGGTGAAGATGGCATCGTCGGGACGGAATTCCCCGGCTTCGAGCTGTTTCCACGCCGCGTCGTTGCCGCCGATGTCGATGCCCGCGGCGAAATCGTCGAACCAGAGGAGGTCGGTGCCGGCCCGGCGCTTGCCTGCCGTCATACCGGCACCCGGATCGAAATGCCGCCGTCGACGACGATGGTCTGGCCGGTGATGTAGCTCGCCTGGTCCGATGCGAGGAAGAGCATCGCATAGGCGATGTCCTCGGGCTCGCCGAGCCGGCCGGCGGGGATGGCGGCGGCGACGGTGGCCTGTTGCTCGGGCCCACCCATGGCGCGGGTGGCATCGGTCAGGATCACGCCGGGTTCGACGCCGTTCACGGTGATGCGATCAGGCCCATATTCGATCGCCGCGCCCTTGATGAAGCCGTTGAGGCCGGCCTTGGACGCGCCGTAATGCACCATTGTCGCGGCCGAGAAACGCGGGCCGCTGAGCGAGGAGGTGAACAGCAGGCGCGGCGAAGGCGAGGCGCGCAGGATCGGCGCGGCGGCCTTGGTCAGCCAGAAGGCGGCCTTCAGGTTGACGTTGAGGGTGTTTTCCAGGTCCTCCTCGGAAATGTCGTCGACGGTGGCGAAGGGGAACACCCCGGCATTGTGCACCACGATGTCGATGCGACCGAACAGGCGGGCGCTTTCCTCGACCAGCGAGTAGGATGCGGCGCGGTCGGCGAGGTCGACGGCGACCAGTCGGGCGCTGCCCCCTTCCGCCTCGATCAGCCGGACGGTTTCCTCGCCCGGCGCGGCGGTGCGGGTCGCGACGACGACATGGGCCCCGGCACGGCCGAAGACGCGGGCGATCTCGCGCCCGATGCCGCGTCCGGCGCCGGTGACGATGGCGACCCGATCATGCAGGCCGAACGGCAAACTGGCTTCTGTCATAGTCCCGACTCCATGGGGGAGAGTTGATCGATCTTCGGCGCGGAGCACCGTCGCGCCAAGAGGGGGCAGTGGTGAGGCGGGATCATGGCCTTGCGTCCGGCCGGAGGATGATCTTGCCAAAGGCCTGGCCGGCGTCCAGCCTGCGGTGCGCGGCAACGATGTCGGTCATCGGCAGCACCGAATCGATGACGGGTTTTATCCGCCCCGCCGCCATATGATCGAACAGGACGGCCGCCTCCGCGGCGACCCGTTCGGGCGTGGCGGAATTCAGGCTGAAGGCGTGCACGGACGGCGATGCGTGAAAATGCTCGACCAGCTTCATGCCGAAGTCGGCGGGCGGCAATCCGCCCACGCCGCCGCAGAAGAGGTAATGGCCGTTGGTGGCGAGCCTGTCGAAGAAGCCGGGCAGGTCCGGCCCGATGATCGTGTCGACGATGACCTCGAACTTGGCGGCGCCGCCCAGATCGTCGTCGAGCCGGTTCCAGATCGACGCGGCGCCCAGCGCGAGAAGGCGTTCGCCACGGTCGCTGGAGGAGGTGCTTGCGACGACGGTGCCGCCCCGCAGCGCCGCATATTGGACGCACATCATGCCGATCCCGCCGCCCGCGCCTCGCACGAGGACATGGGCGCCCTCGGCGATCGGCAATCGGGCGATCGCGCCTTGCGCGACGAGCGCGTTGAGACCGGCGGCGACGGCATCCTCGCAGGATATCCGGTCGGGCAGCGCAATAAGTTCGTCCGCCGGCAGCTCCAGCCGCTCGGCGCAACCGCCGCCCTGCCGCAACACGGCGAAGACGCGCTTGCCGCACCATGCGCCGTCGACGCCGTCCCCGGTATCGATAACGGTCCCTGCCACTTCATAGCCGGGCGTGAAGCCGGGACATGATGCCAGATAACTTTCACCACGCCGCGCCGCCGTATCCATATAGCCCAGCCCGATCGTCTCGATCGCTACGACGACGGTGCCGGGGCCGGGTCGCGGGTCTGGGGCATCGACGATTCGTAGCGCTTCAGGTGGCCCGAATTCGGCAATCCATACGAGCTTCATGGCGGTCTCCACAGGTTCGTGCTGGGGGCGAGTCGATGCCGAAACCCGCGAGCCGACCCCGTCATATCCGCTGCGAATATGCGCCGAAGTACGTTTCATAGACAAGAGATATATGACAACTTGACGAGTGAAACATATATGATAACTTCATGGTTGCGCACCTCGCTTCACTGGCCGAAGCGTTCCTTCGAAACGCACGGCCAGTCGGGCATTCAGCCTCGGGTGGGCAGGAGAACCGTGCCATCGAGCGCGTCGAGAAGGGGGATAGAACAATGAAGTCCAAGCGTTACCTGGTTGGCTCGTCCGTACTCAGCGTCGCTACGCTGCTCTCCGTCCAGCCGGCTCTGGCCCAGGCGACCGCTCCGGCGGATTCGGGTCTCAACGAGATCGTGGTGACCGCGCAGAAGCGCGAGGAGAACATCAACAAGGTCCCGATGTCGATCACCGCTGCAACCGGCGAGCAGCTCCGCAGCGCCGGCGTCACCCAGGTTCGTGACCTGGTGAAGATCACCCCCGGCCTGACCTATGCGGACTCGGGCGTCGGCACCCCGGTCTACACGGTGCGCGGCATCGGTTTCAGCGACATCGCGCTGGCGGGCCGGCCGACGGTCACGGTCTATGCGGACCAGGCACCGCTGCCCTTCAGCAGCGAGGCGCGCGGCGTCGGCCTCGACCTCGAGCGGGTCGAGATCCTCAAGGGCCCGCAGGGCACGTTGTTTGGCACCAACTCGACGGGCGGCGCGATCAACTTCATCGCCGCGAAGCCGACCAGCGACCTCCAGGCCGGTGCCGATTTCAGCTATGGCCGCTTCAATGCGCATCAGATCGGCGGCTTCGTCAGCGGTCCGATCAGTTCCACGCTCAGCGCGCGCATCGCGGTCCAGCATGACGGCATGGACGCCTGGCAGAAGAGCTACACCACCGACCGCAAGCTGGGCGTGCAGGATTTCTGGAATGGCCGCCTGACCCTCGACTGGACCCCTAGCGACCGGCTGAAGACCAGCTTCACGCTGAACCGCTGGATCGACCATTCGGACACGCAGGCGCAGCAGTTCATCGCCTATCGGCCGACGACGCCCGCCCCGGTTCCCGAACTGGCGGCCTATCCCGTCGCGCCCCACAATGCGCGCGCCGCTGACTTCGATACCGACAAGAGCTATCGCAAGGACAACGATTTCATCCAGGCGAATTTCCGGGTCGATTACGACGTCGCAGACGATCTGACCCTGACCTCGCTGACCTCCTACAGCCGGTACAGCGAGAACCAGCTTGTCGACCTCGACGGCACCACGGTGAACAACAGCTTTTTCCAGACGATCGGCCGGCTTCGCTCGATCTCGCAGGAGTTGCGCCTGTCCGGTTCGATCGCGGATCGCGGGCATTTCACGATCGGCGCCAACTATGCCGACGACGACACGAGCGAGATCAACCCGACGTCGAGCCCGATCTCCTCGGTCTCGAACCTGTTCTCGGGCCTGCTCGGCGTCCCGCTGCCGGTGACCTTCACCACCTCGACCAACCAGGATTCGACCACCAAGGCGATCTTTGCCAATTTCGACTATGACCTGACCGACGCGATCAACGTCTATGCCGGTGGCCGCTATACCGATTTCAAGACCAAGTTCTCAGGCTGCGCTGCCGACAGCGGCGATGGCGTTGCGGCGACGATCTTCTCGATCCTCAACGGTTCGCCGGTCCTGACCGGCCAATGCTTCACCGTCACCGAGGCGGGGACGGCGGGCATCGTGCGGTCGACCCTGAAGCAGGATAATTTCTCATGGCGCGCCGGTGTCCAGTGGACGCTCGCCCCGCGTGTGCTGATCTACGCCAATGTCAGCAAGGGCTATAAGGCCGGCAGCTTCCCGATCGTCCCGGCGAACAGCTTCCTCTCGTTCAACCCGGTCACCCAGGAATCGGTGCTGGCCTATGAGGCGGGGTTCAAGGCGGGGCTGTTCAACCGCGCGCTGCAGCTCAACGGTGCGCTCTTCCACTATGACTACAAGAACAAGCAGGTGCTGGGCAGCGTGGTGCTGCCGGGCGTGGGCAGCGTCCTTCGGCTGCTGAACATCCCCAAGTCGCGGGTGAGCGGTGCCGAGCTTGAGATCACGGCGGCTCCGGTCGACGGGCTGAAGATCTCGGCCGCGGGCACCTACATCAGCTCGAAGGTTTCCAGCTCCTTCGTCAACGTCGACCCGTTCGGCACGCCGGGCGACTTCAAGGGGCAAGCCTTCCCCAACACGCCGAAGTGGCAGTTCACCTCGGACGCCGAATATAAGTGGCCGGTCGGCGAGCGGTTGAACGCCTTCCTGGGCAGCAATGTCAGCTACCAGAGCAAGACGAACAGCCAGTTCGGCGAGCTCGCGCTGTTCACGACCAAGGCCTATGCGCGGCTCGATCTGCGGGCCGGGATCGAGGCGGACGACGGCAAGTGGCGTGCCTCGATCTGGGGACGCAACGTCACGAACACCTATTATTACTCGTCGGCCACCTATGTGCAGGACGCCATCGTCCGCTACATGGGCCAGCCAGTCACCTATGGCGTCTCGCTGTCTTTCCGATATCGTTGATGCCGAAGCCGGGCGGCGTTCCGTACGGCAGGCCGCCCGTCACCGCGCCTGGCTTGTCACTGAAGACTAGCGGCACTGGGCCGCGAGCGGATCGACGGGAGCCGCTCGCGGCCGCTTCGTTGGACGAAACGGGCGGGCGATCCGCCGATGAGGGAATATTCGCATGGCCAGACCCTCTCATCCGGCGTCGCCCGAACCGGTTCGGTCGCTGCACCGAACGACCGGGCGCGGCGCGATATTGGCCTTGCTGGCGCTGATCGTCGGATCGTCCTTCTTCTGCCGCATGACCCTGAACTCGCTGCAGCAATCCCTGCAGGCGGGGATGGGGCTGAGCGACAACCAGGTCGCCTTGCTGCTGGGCAGTGCTATGGCGGTTCCCGCCGTCATCGGCGGCATTCCGGTCGGCCTTCTGGTCGATCGGTTCAACCGGGCCCGGCTGATCATGGTCTTCTGCCTGCTCAGCTTCGCCGGGACCTTGGTCACGGCGCTGAGCGACAGCCTGACCCTGCTCTTCGCGTCGCGCGCGCTGATCGGCTTTTCGACGGCGGCGGTGTCGATCACGGTGCCGTCGCTGCTGGCGGACCTGTTCCCGCCGTCGCGGCGCGGGCGCGGCAGCATGATCTACGGCATCTCGCAGGTCGGCGGCATGGCCGTCGCGTTCGCGGTGGGCGGGGCGCTCGTCACGATCCTGCCCGCGACCGACCTGTGGCGGTCGGGCGCGCTGATCATGAGTGTCCCGTTGCTGCTCGTCTTCCTGCTCTCGCTGCTGCTGCGCGAACAGCCGCGCATGGAGATCGCGCGGGAGCGGCCCAGCCTGGCCGTATCCGCCATCGAGCTGTGGACCTTCCGACGCATGATCCTGCCGCTGTTCGGCGGTGTCGTGGCGATCAGCGTCGCCGACGGCGCCACCTTGGTCTGGGTGGTGCCCACGTTGACCCGCACCTTCGGGATGAGCGCGGCCTATGCCAATGGCGTTATGGGGATCGCGCTGGTGGTCGGCGGTTTGCTCGGTCCGATCTTCGGCGGACTGGCCGCCGATCGCAGCCTGGGTTCGGGGGGCGTGGTACGCGCGATGAGCCTGCTGGCGCTGCTGGCGGGCGCGAGCGTGCTGCTGGGCCTGTTCGCGGTCGCGCCGGGATCGGCGCTCGCCAGCGTCTGTCTGACCGCATTTCTGCTGGTCGGCAGCATGGTCATCTCGGTCTCGCTCACCCTCATCACGGTCCTGCTCCCCAATGAATTGCGCGGGTTCGCGGTGTCCGTACTGGCCGTCGTGCAGATCCTGCTGAGCGCCGGTCTGTCACCCAGCCTGGTCAGCATCGTTGCGGCGGGTATCGGCGGCCCGGCAAATGTGGGGACGGCGCTCGCGATCGTCTGCGCGGCTTCGAGCCTGGTGTCTGCGATCGCCTTTCTGGTCGGGCGGCGCGCGGAGAAGCGGCAGCCCACGCAGCTTCGGTCGATCATGGCGGGCGCGGCCTTCCATTGATGTCGGACATCACCCTGTACGAGATCGGCGTGGCGGACGGATCGTCGGCCAGTCCGTTCGTCTGGCGGATCAAGTTCGCGCTCGCGCGCAAGGGGCTGGCCTATCGGTCCGAGATGCTGGGCCTGACCGACATCCCGAAGCTGTTCGACGGACGCTTTGCGACAGCACCGATCATCGACTTCGGAGATCGGCAGATGAACGAGAGCCTCGCCATCGCCGATCATCTCGACGCAGCCTATCCCGATCGGCCGGCGATCTTCGCTTGTGCGGCCGAGCGGGCGATGGTCGGCTTCTTCGACAGGTGGCTGCTGCAACTGATCCTCACCCATGTTCTGCCGATCTACATGCTCGACGCGCATGACGGCTCGACGCTGAAGGACCGGAGCTATTACCGGCAATCGCGCGAGGCGTTTTTCGGCCGGACGATGGAGGCGATCGTCGCCGACCGTGACGAGCGGCTGCCCGAGCTGCGCCGCGCGTTCGATCCGGTGCGCGAGACGATCGCCGGCCAGGCCTTCCTTGGCGGGCAGGAACCGAACTTCGCGGACATGTGCCTGCTCGGCCTGTTCATCTTCATCGGCACGATCGCGACGCTGCCGCCGCTCGTCGCCGACGATCCTTTGATCGGCTATGTCGAACGCGGCCTGGCCGCCTTCGGCGCGGAGACGGTTTCCCTTTCGCTGAACCTCGGCGAGAAGGCGGCCTAGCCCCGATGGGCGGGGCGGGAATCGCGGGACGTGCCATGAATCTGTTCACCGATGATGAGCTCGCTTCCGGCTCTTCCCCCACCATCGAGGCCAGGCCGCTGGCCGAACGGCTGCGCCCGACGGCGATCGAGGAGGTCGTCGGGCAGGAGCATCTGACCGGCGCCGACGCGCCGCTCGCCCGCATGATCGGCGCGGGGCGGCTGGCGTCGATGATCTTCTGGGGCCCGCCGGGGACCGGCAAGACGACGCTGTCGCGCCTGCTGGCCGATCTCGTCGGAATGCGCTTCGTGGCCTTTTCCGGCACCCATGTGACGGTCGCCGAACTCAAGGCCGCCTATGCCGAGGCGCGGCGCCAGCTGGGTGAAGGCAAGCGCACCGTCCTGTTCCTCGACGAAAGCCACCGCGCGGCGCGGAACATCACCGAGACGCTGTTACCGGTCATGGAGGACGGCACGATCATCGCCATCCTCGCCACCACCGAGGCGCCGTCGTTCACGCTCGCCAAGGGCATCACCTCACGCGCCCGCGTGCTGACGCTAAATTCGCTCGATGCAGACGGCCTTGCGAAGCTGCTGGCGCGGGCCGAGGATCATGTCGGGGCCCGTCTCGCCCTGACCGAGGAGGCGCGGGCCGCGCTGTTCGAACAGGCCGGCGGCGACGGGCGCTATTTCCTCAACATGGTCGAAGACCTGCTGGACGCGCCGGCTGAGGAGCCGCTCAACCCGGACGATCTGCGACGGATATTGTCGCGGCGCATCGCCAATTACGATCGCCAGGGCGACGGCCATTACGAACTGGCCAGCGCATTCCAGAAGTCGATCCGGGGCAGCGACCCGGACGCGGCGCTCTATTATGGCGCGCGGCTGGTGCAGGCAGGTGAGGATCCGCGCTTCATCCTGCGCCGGTTGCTGGTGATGGCGTCGGAGGAGGTCGCCATGGCCGACCCCACCATCCTGGGCGTGGTGACCGCTGCGCTCGACGCCTTCCAGCATGTCGGCATGCCCGAGGCCAAATATGCGCTGGCACAGGCCATCGTCGCTGTCGCCACGGCGCCCAAGTCCAACGCGGTCTACCTGGCCTGGAAGAAGGCGATGGCGCTGGCCGAGGCGACGCCGAACATGCGGCCGCCGAGGCGCATCCTGAACGCGCCGACCACGCTGCACCGGTCGCTGGGCTTCAAGCAGGAATATGAATATTCCCATGACTGGCCCAACGCCTTTTCGGCGCAGAATTATTGGCCGGACGAGCTTGGCCGCCACCAATTCTACGCGCCGAACGCGCGTGGCTTCGAGGTGACGATCAAGCGGCGGGTCGACCATTGGAACGGCCTTCGCGAGGAACGTGATAGCGTCGAAGGCGACTGACCTTCCGGCACGGGCGACAAGCTCCGGCCGGCACAGACGAGGAGAGGAGAGACGATGAAACTGGTTCGATATGATGCGGGGGCAGGCCCGCGCATCGGCGCGGTGAAAGGCGACGGGATCGTCGATCTGGCGGCAGCAGGCGCACGCTGGATGACGATGAGGGAGGTCATCGCGGCCGGCCCCGAAGCCCTGGACGCGATTGCGGCTATCGTGGCGCGCAGCGATGTGTCGGTCGGGCTCGATGGCGCGCGGTTGCTGGCGCCGATCGAGCGGCCCGGCAAATATCTCGCGATCGGGATGAACTATGCCAAGCATCGCGACGAGGCCGACAAGCTGGGTATCGCCCGGACGCAGCATCAACTCTGGTTCAACAAGCAGACGAGTTGCCTTTCGGGACCGTTCGACGCGATTGAGCCCGGTGTCACCGAAAAGCTGGACTACGAGGTCGAACTGGGTGTCGTGATCGGCAAGGCCGCCAAGCGGGTGTCCGAAACCGAAGCGCCCGGCCATGTGTTCGGCTATGTCGTGGCGAACGACGTGTCGGCGCGCGACTGGCAGATGCATTCGCCGACCTTCACTATGGGCAAGTCGTTCGATACCCACGGGCCGATCGGTCCCTGGATCGTTACCGCCGACGAGATCGCCGATCCACACGCCCTTGGCCTGCGCTGCTTCGTGAACGGCGAAAAGCGGCAGGACAGCAACACCGGCGAGATGGTGGCCAACCTCTGGGCCCAGATCGCCTATCTCTCCACCGCCTTCACGCTGGAGCCGGGCGACCTGATCGCAACGGGGACTCCGCACGGCGTCGGTGCGGCGCTGGAGCCGCCGATCTTCCTGCAGCCCGGCGATGTCGTGCGCTGCGAGATCGACGGAATCGGCGCCATCGAGAATGTGGTCGCCGCGCGGCCCTGACCGGATCGCGAAAGGATGAAGCCGCGGAGACATCCTCCGTCTCCGCGGCTTTCTCTTGTCGATCGATCAGAAGCGGGGATCGATCGGTGTGGTGACCCCGGCGGCCGCTTCGATGACGGCGGCCGCGTCGAGGCAGAGGTCCTCGCGGAAGCGCCGGCCCCCGAGGAGCACGCCGATCGGCAGACCCGTCGCGGGATCGATGCGGCCCGGCACGCAGACCGACGGCAGGCCGAGGAGATTGGCGGGTGTCACCGGCCGGATGATCTCCAGAAGGCCCGCCAGACTCCCGGCGTCGAGGTCATAATCGTGACCGGGCGTCACTCGGGTCCAGGTGGGGCTCAGGATGAGGGGGTGGTCCTCCTGGAAAGCGGCCCAATCCATCGCGATGCTGTGGCGGCGGATGAAGGCCGCCGACATCTCGAAGGAGTCGGCGAAGGGCGGGACGCCATCGAGGTAGAAATTGAAATAGCGCAGTGTGTCGGGGCTGAGGATCGGCAATACGCCCTCGGCGCCGAAGCGTTGGTCGCCGACGATGATCTGCCCCCAGGTCTCGATCGCCTCCTCATAGCGCGGTGGACAGGCTTCGACGACGTCATAACCCGCGTTCGACAGCGCGTCGGCGGCGGCGCGGACGGTGTCGGCGACGGCGCCCTCCAGCGGCGAGCCGGGCAGGGAGGTCATCGCCGCGACGCGGACAGGCGACCCGAGCGGCTTGCCGGCGAGCGGGGCGTCGATCGCCCAGGGGTCCCTCGGATGTGCGCCGATGATCGCCTCGAGGACGAGGCGGACGTCTCCGACGGTCCTTGCCATCGGGCCCTGGACGTTCATCAACTGGTTGGAGATGTGCTGGTCCGGCCCCGGCACCTGCTGCGCCAGGGGCACGCGCCCGGCGGAGGGCCGGACGCTGACGATGCCGCAGGCGTTGGCCGGGTTGCGCAGCGAGCCGCCGAGGTCCGATCCCAGGCCGATCGGCGTCATGCCCGAAGCGAGCGCCGCGGCGTCGCCGCCGCTCGATCCGCCGGCCGTCCGGTCATGATCCCAGGGGTTGCGGGTCAGGCCGTAGAGCGAGCTGTCCGTCGACGGCCGCATCGCGAAGTCGGGCAGGTTGGTGCGTCCGATCGGGATGGCGCCGGCCGCGCGCAACTTCTCCACCACCGGCGCGTCGACCGGGGATACCGCCTCGGCCAGCGCGCCGGTGCCCCAGGTCGTCGGCAAGCCGGCAACGTCGATGCAATCCTTGATCGTGAAGGGGACGCCGTGCAGCGGGCCGAGCGGGGCGCCCTCCCACCGCTTGCGATCGGCATCGCCCGCGGCCTTCAGGGCCTCGTCGCGCAGGACGCGGACCACCGCGTTGACGCGCGGATTGACCACGTCGATCCGGGCGAGATGGGCCTCGACAAGATCGCGCGAGGTGATGTCCCCGGCGGCGACCTGCCGGGCCATTTCGTTGGCGGAAAGGCGCCATGCTTCGCTCATATCATTGCTCCCTGACACTGGCGCTATAGTCCCTCGCGAGATCGACATCGACCGCGTCGAAGCCCGCCGGGGTCGCGTCGTCGACGCCCCGGTCGAGGCCGAGGCGGTTGAGCCGGCGCAAATAATAGGCCCAGGCGGCCTCATAATAGATCGTGGACCCCATGACCTGCTTGACGTCGGCCAGTTCTTCGGTGGGCATGGCCTGAACCTCGCCGGCGGCCATGGCCTTGAGCTGTGCGCCGCAGACATTGTCGAGCTCGATCGTGGAGACGATCGCGTCGGCCAGGCAGGTTCCCGTGATGAGGACGCCGTGATGCTTGAGCAGCAGCGCCTTCATCGAACCGAGCGCGTCGGCGATCGAGGCGCTCTGGCCGTGGAGGAGGGGGCTTTCGTAGACTTCGGCGAGCGCGATCTCCTCATGCCAGCGCGCGGCGTGCTGGTCGAAGGGGATGACCGAAGCGCCGATCGCGCCCAGCGCGACGCCGTTGGCGCCGTGGTGATGGATGATCGCCTGCACGTCGGGTCGCGCGGAATAGATCTTGCCGTGGATCGACAGGCTTGGGTTGACCCGCCCTTGGCCGCCGACCGGTTTCAGGTCGAAATCGACCTCGACGAGGTCGGCGGTTCGCACCTCCTCGACGCTCTGGCCGAGCTGATAGGTCCAGAACGTCGAGCCGCCGGCGCCGCGCATCGTCAGATGCGCGAGGACGCCGACGCCAATCTTGAAGGAGCCCAGGATTCGATAGGCCAGGGCCAGGTCTCGGACGGGATCGGTCATTCGTGCAGCCTTTGTGGATTCGCAGCGCCCGGCGGGCGATCTTTCATCAAACATATCTGATAACTTATTTTCAAAGGCAAGCGGCCTGTAGCTCGGGAATGCGAAAAAAATCCGAAGCGTTTTTCGCGAATCGCCTCTTGTTGCAGAGTCGGGTCGCTCCTAAGGTGTCCGACATGTGAAGGGACTTTGTCGCGATGACAGTTCCTTGCGAGGGCGCTCTGCGGTGATGGTGGCACGGCTGGCCGGGGTGGTCAGCCGTGGCGTTGCGGATTGCGGTGCGGAACGGTAGGAGTTGAACGATGAATAGCCCCACCGTCACCGAGGCCGGCCGGCGTAGCGCGCGCAAGCGCGCCGATGACGGCGGTGTCTCGCGGGGGCGTATGGCGGCCAAGGCCGTCGGTTCGAAGTCCGCCGCGGCCGAGGCGGGCGAGCATGGGTCCAGCGGCTCGCTGGTCCAGCAGGCGATCCGCGCCGTCGGCAACTATATGCGGGACAATGGCCTGCGCCCCGGCGACACGCTTCCGGGCGAGAAATATTTCGGCGACGAACTGGGCGTGAGCCGGGCCGTCATGCGCGAGGCGTTTGGTGCGCTCGGCGCACTCCAGATCATCGATGTCGCCCGCGGTCGCAAGCCGAAGGTCAGCCATGTCGATGGTTCGCTGTTCGCGACCTCGATCGTCCATGGCTTCAACACGTCGCAGATCTCAATCCTCGATGTCTGGGAAGTCCGCAAGACGGTCGAGCTACGCGCTACCGAAATGGCGGCGACGGCGCGCACCGACGAGGAGCTCAAGGAAATCCAGGACATCGTCGAGGCGATCGCCGTACACATGGACGATCCCGACCTCGTCTCCCAATATAATGCGGAGTTCCATTACGCGATCGCGCGGGCCAGCCATAATGTGCTGTTCGCGCAGATCCTCGCCTCCTTCGCGCCGATCACGCGCATCGCCACGCGGGCGGCCTGGAAGGCCTGCACCACCAAGGCGATGAAGCAGACCCAGGTGACCCGGCACAAGGCGATCGTCCGCGCCATCGCGCGCAAGGACCCTGAGGCCGCGACCGACGCCATGCGGCAATTGTTCGACGACGCGATCCGCGAGAATTGGAGCCGGCTGGCCGCCCATCGCTTCTCGTTCGACCCGTTCTTCGAACAAGGTCAGCGCCCCGCCCTCATCTGATCGAGGACGGGGCGAACGCGATGGCGGGGGTCAGCCCATCATCGCGGTGTAGCTGGCGATATCCTCGTCGATCACCTGCCGCAGCTTGGGCGTATTCATCAGGCGGTCCTTGACGGCATCGAGATGCGGCGTCGGCGAAAGACCTTTGCCGGCCGGCGCCATGATCTTCCACAGGGCCAGCACGCCAGCATAATAGTCGAGGACGGTGAGCGGGCTGCTCGTGTCGCGCAGGCCGATCCTGCGTTCAAGTTCGGTATAGGCGGCGTCGAGGCGAATGCGCGCCTGAGCGCCGACTTCGGCAGCCGCTGCGTCGCTGGGCGCGTAGCGGTTAGGACGGTTGATCATCTTCCAGGCGGACTGCACCTCCACCGCCGCGACGATCATGGTCGACAGCTCCTTCGCCCGCGCGATCGGGGCGGCGTCGACCCAGCCCTGACCCCCCAGGTCGGCGATGAAGTTGAGGATCGCGACGGTCTGGGTGACGATCGCGCCGTCGACGTCCAGGGTGGGAACCTCACCCAGCGGATTGATCGAGAGGAACGGCGCCTGCTTCGTCTCGCCCGACAGCGAACTGACGATCACGACTTCGTGGTCGATGTCAGCCGCGGTGAGGGCGAGGCGGCATGCCAGGGCGATGCTCATGGGCGAGTGATAAAGGCGCATATGGTTCGATTCCCTTGCTGATTTCCGAATGAATAGCTCACACATATCAGATATCTTGGCAATATAGAATGCCGTTGGATTCGCCGAGAATCGCGAGAGATGGTCCAGAAATATCTGGTTCGTGTGCGCTATGTCGGATCCTGCTGCATCGTGGCGCAACGATAGATATCAGATAAGCACTGGACATGATCTGTGGGCGGCCGCATAGGTCTCGACAACGCGGCACCGGCGTGCTTGCGATCTTGCAGGAGGAACATGATGTCGACGACCGAAGCCGTTGCGCCCGTGTGGGACTTTGTGGGGCATTATGTCGGACGCTTTTCGGTCGCGCCCGATTTCGGTGCGCTCGGGCGATATGAGTTCATCGGCGAAGCGCTGATGCCCATCGCGCAGATGATCGTCGACACCGCGGCCATCAAGCCGGGCGAGACCGTCCTCGACGTCGGCGCGCGCAACAATGCGGCGCTGCTGGCGGCGCAGGCCGGGGCGAAGGTCACTGCGATCGAGGTGTCGCCCCGACTGCTGGACGTCGCGCGCGACAAGCTGAAGGATTATCCCGAGACCCGGTTCGAGCTTGCCGATGTGGCGAAGCTTCCTTTCCCGGATGCCAGCTTCGATGCGGTGGTCGACGCGGTCAGCCTGATGTTCGGCGCGGATCGCGAGGCGGCGGTCGCCGAGATGGCCCGGGTGCTGAAGCCGGGCGGCCGTATCGTATGGACCGGTTGGTTCGGCGGCGATGCGATTTCGGACGTGGCGAAGATCCAGATCAACGATACCGCGGCCGTCGTCGGCCAGGCGCCCTTTCCCTACAGCTATTGGGGCAATGAGGACGAGATGCGCGCGCTGTTCGGCGCGCAGGGTCTCGACGTCGTCCTGACCAAGCATCCGATGGTCAACACCGGCCCTGCGCCGCGCGAATTCCTCGAAGGGCTCGATCAGGTGCACCCGGTATCCCGCGGTTGCAGCCTGGCGCTCGAGAAGGCCGGCCTCTTCGAACAGACGATGACCCGGATGGTCGAGGCTATGGAGAGCCGCAACGAGGACAAGGAGGGGACGAAGATCAGCCGGCACTATGTCGTCGGCGTCGCGACGCGGAAGGCCTGACCCTCCAGCGAAGCGCCGACCGGGCGGGTGCGTCGGCGCCCGCCCGATTGGGCAAGATGGTACGGAGCTTGTCCGGGTCCGCGGTAAACCGCCCCTCAGCGATAGGGCGGGCGGTGCAGGCCTCTGGGGCTGACGGTGAAGATCTCGCAGCCGGTCTCGGTGATGCCGATCATATGTTCGAACTGCGCCGATAGCGTCCGGTCGCGCGTCACGGCGGTCCAGCCGTCGTCGAGCATCTTCACGTCGGGACGCCCGATGTTGATCATCGGTTCGATGGTGAAGATCATGCCGGGCCTCAGTTCGGGGCCGGTGCCCGGCTTGCCATAATGCAGCACGTCCGGCGCATCGTGATAGACGCGGCCGACGCCATGGCCGACGAAATCCCTGACCACGCCATAGCGGTGCTTTTCGGCATGGTGCTGGATGGCATGGCCGATATCGCCCAGATGGTTGCCGGGCCTCGCCTGCTCGATCCCGAGCATCAGGCATTCATAGGTCACGTCGACCAGCCGCCTGGCCTTGATCGACACGTCGCCGACGAGGAACATGCGGCTGGTGTCGCCATGCCATCCGTCCACAAGCGATGTCAGGTCGATGTTGACGATGTCGCCGTCCTTCAGCGTCCGATCGCCCGGGATGCCGTGGCAGACGACGTGATTGATCGAAATGCAGCTGGTATGGGCATAGCCCCGATAACCGACATTGGCGGGGGTCGCCCCGGCTGCCAGCATCGCGTCACGCGCGAAATCGTCGAGCGCTTCCGTGCTGACGCCGGGCTCGACCAGTTCGGTCAGCGAGTCGAGGATCGTGGCGGTGATCTGTCCGGCCTTGCGCATGGCGGCGAACCCTTCGGCGCCGTGCAGCTTGATGGCGCCTGTCCGACGGTCGTCGACCGCCGCTGCGGAAACATATTGGGTCATCGGTCTTTCAGAATCCCGTGCATGCGCGCCGTTGGTGAGAACTTATCTTATATGTCGATGCTGGATTTGTCACATGCCATGACGCCGGAATCGAACGGGGGGCGTCGCATGGCCCGGATCGCGTCCACATTCGGGAGGCCGGCCAGCGCCATGGCCGTGCGAAGTTCGGTCTGGAAGCGGGCGAGCATGGCGACGATCGCCGCCTCGCCGCCAGCGGCGGCAGCATAGGCCCAGGCGCGGCCGATCAAGACGCCGTCGGCGCCGAGCAGCAGCGCCTTGAGGACATCGTGGCCGCTGCGCACACCGCCGTCGACGAGGAGCGGTGCCCGCCCGTCGACCGCCCGGGCGATGGCCGGCAGCGCGACCGCCGTCGGCGCGACGCTGTCTAGCTGGCGCCCGCCATGATTCGAGACGACGATCGCGTCCGCACCGGCATCGAGCGCCATCGCGGCGTCACGGCTGTCGAGAATGCCCTTGATGACGAGCCTGCCCCGCCACTGGCCGCGCAGCCAGGCGATGTCCGGCCAGGTGACGGCGGCATCGAACTGCCGCAGCAACCAGCCGCCGAAGCCGGCCAGGCTGCGTGCCTCGACGTAAGGCGCCAGGTTCCCGAACGTGTGCGGCATCCCCCGCAATCCGACATCGACCAGCCAGCGCGGATGGCAGATATAGCTGGCGAGCTTCGCCGGCGTGGTGCCGCGGAACAGTTCGTTGCGGATATCACGCCGCCGAATGCCGGGGGTGGCGAGATCGACCGTGAAGACGAGCGTGCGAGACCCGCTGTCCCAGGCGCGCCGGAGCAGGTCGGCGACGACGTCCCGGTCGCGCATCATGTAGAGCTGGAACCACCAGGGCCGCCGGGCGACGCGTGCGGTCTCCTCGATCGAGCAGATGGAATTCGCCGATAGGCAGAAGGGCACTTTCGCCCTATCGGCCGCGCGCGCCGCCTGGACCTCGCCCCGGCGACAGAGCAGCCCGCCGAAGCCGACCGGTGCGAGCGCCAGCGGCATTGCTGCGGGATCGCCCACCAGGTCGGAGGCCGTGGTCGTGGTGGAGACGTCGACCATCACGCGCTGCGGCAGGTGCACGGCGGCGAAGGCCGCTTCGTTCGCATGTAGCGTGATCTCGTCACCGGCGCCGCCGTCGAAATAGTCGAAGATGGAAGCCGGGAGCCGGGATCGCGCGACCCGGCGGAAATCTGCATGGCTTGCAAGCCGGGCGTGGGATGGGGTCACGATCCGCTCCTTGATCGCGGGAGGGCGTCAGGCGACGCGATTGGCCGGGCGCTCCCCGCGCCGCCAGGCGATGACGGCATCGCGCAGGGTGGCGGCCATGCCCCGGCGCGCCTCTTCGGTAGCGCTGCCGACATGCGGGGTCGCCACCACATTGGGCAGCATGAGATAGCGCGGATCGACCCGCGGCTCGTCGCGGAAGACGTCGAGCGCTGCGGCGCGGACCTTGCCGCTGCCAAGCGCTTCGATCAGCGCGTCGTCGTCGATCAGGTCGCCCCGCGCGATGTTCACCACGATCAGGCTGTCGCGCGCCATGGCGAGGCGACGGCGATCGAGAATGTTGCGGGTCTCGTCGGTGGACGGGGCGGCCAGCAGCACTATGTCGCTCGCCCCGAGGAAGGCGTCGAGCGCGGAAATGAAGCGGGCGCCGGCTTCGTTCCGGGCGGGCCGGCGGTTATGATAGACGATGTTCATTCCGAATGCCGCCGCGCGCTGCGCGACACGGGCGCCGATGTCGCCCATGCCGTAAATGCCCAGGGTGCGCCCGGCGAGCTCGATGCCGAGGATCTGGTTCGAGCGCATGTCGGTCCACCGGCCGTCGCGCAGCAGCGCGGTCGCCTCGGTCATGCGCCGGGCCGCCGCCAACAGGAGCAGCATCGTATGGTCGGCGACGGCGTTGGAAAGGACCGCGGGGGTATTGAACAGCGCCAGTCCCCGCGCGCGCACCGCGTCGACATCGACATGATCGAGGCCCACGGAATAGGTGGCGATCGCACGCACCGAGGCGGGCAGCCGTGCGAGGAAGGGCTCGTCCACCCGCAGTGGCAGTCCAACGACCAGCGTGTCGGGTGAGGTGTCTGGGCCGGTTGGCGCATCGTCTTCATCCTGCACGACCAAGCGGCGCTCGAACTCCGCGCGGGCGATCGGCGGCAGCTCGAAGCCGGCGGCGATCCGGACGCCCTTCTCTTCGATATCGATCATGGAACGCCCTCAGTTCGCACCGCCGTCAGGCGGCGGCCTCCGCCTTGCGCAGGATGTCGAGCGCTACGTCGACGATCATGTCCTCCTGCCCGCCGACCATCTTGCGCGCGCCCAGTTCGATCAGGATATCGCGCGCATCGAGGCCATAATCGGCGGCGGCCTTYTCGGCGTGGCGCAGGAAGCTCGAATAGACCCCGGCATAGCCGAGCACGAGCGTCTCGCGATCGACGCGCACCGGGCGGTCCTGCAGCGGGCGGACGAGNTCGGCGTGGCGCAGGAAGCTCGAATAGACCCCGGCATAGCCGAGCACGAGCGTCTCGCGATCGACGCGCACCGGGCGGTCCTGCAGCGGGCGGACGAGATCCTCGGCCGCGTCCATCAGCTTCATCACGTCGCAGCCATGGTTCCAGCCCTTGCGGTCGGCCGCGGCGACGAACACCTCGAGCGGGGCGTTGCCGGCGCCCGCGCCCATGCCCGCCAGGCTGGCGTCGATCCGCACCGCGCCCTCCTGCGCCGCGACGATCGAGTTGGCGACGCCGAGCGAGAGATTGTGGTGGGCGTGCATCCCGCGCTGCGTCTCGGGCCTGAGCACCCGGTCATAGGCCTGGAAGCGCGCCCGCACCCCGTCCATGTCGAGCGCGCCGCCGCTGTCGGTGACGTAGACGCAGTGCGCGCCGTAGCTTTCCATCAGCAGCGCCTGCTGCGCCAGCGCCTCGGGCTCGATCATGTGGCTCATCATCAGGAAGCCCGACACGTCCATGCCGAGGTCGCGGGCGATGCCGATATGCTGCTTCGAAACGTCGGCCTCGGTGCAATGGGTCGCGACCCGGACCGAGCGGACGCCCAGANGACACGTCCATGCCGAGGTCGCGGGCGATGCCGATATGCTGCTTCGAAACGTCGGCCTCGGTGCAATGGGTCGCGACCCGGACCGAGCGGACGCCCAGTGCATAAGCGCGGCGCAGTTCCTCGGCGGTGCCGATGCCGGGTACCAGCAAGGTCGTCAGCACGGCGCGTTCGAGGACGTCGGCCGCAGCTTCGATCCATTCCCAGTCGGTCTGCGCGCCGAAGCCGTAGATGAAGCTGGTACCGCCCAGCCCGTCGCCGTGCGAAACCTCGATCGCGTCGACGCCGGCCTCGTCGAGCGCCTTGGCGATCGCRCGGACATGGTCGAGRCCGTACATGTGCCGGATCGCGTGCATGCCGTCGCGCAGCGTCACGTCCTGGATGTAGAGCTTGTCCTTGCCGACGTCGAAGCTCATGCCGCGGCCCTCNCCGTACATGTGCCGGATCGCGTGCATGCCGTCGCGCAGCGTCACGTCCTGGATGTAGAGCTTGTCCTTGCCGACGTCGAAGCTCATGCCGCGGCCCTCCGTTCGATGATGCGCTGCGCCAGCAGCTCGCYGGTCGCCTTGGCGGCGGCGGTCATGATGTCGAGATTGCCCGAATAGCTGGGCAGATAGTCGCCCGCRCCCTCGACCTCGAGGAACACCGAGGTCTTGATGCCGGTGAACTCGCCSCGGCCGGGAATCTTGAGCTTGTTGTTGTCGCCRTAGCGYTCGAACTGGACGTCCTGCTTCAGCCGGTAGCCGGGGACGTAGCTCTGCACCTTGGCGACCATCGCCTTGACYGAGGCGCGGATCGCGTCCTCGTCGGCGCCYTCGGACAGGGTGAAGACCGTGTCGCGCATGATCATCGGCGGCTCGGCGGGGTTGAGGATGATGATCGCCTTGCCCTGCGCCGCGCCGCCGACCTTCTCGATCGCGCTSGCSGTSGTGCGGGTGAACTCGTCGATATTGGCGCGGGTGCCGGGCCCGGCCGAGCGCGAGGAGRCCGARGCGATGATCTCGGCATAATGGACCGTCGCCACCTGGCTGACGGCGGCGACGATCGGGATCGTCGCCTGGCCGCCGCACGTCACCATGTTGACGTTGGTCGCCTCGAGATGCTCGTCCATGTTGACGGGCGGGATGGTGAAGGGGCCGATCGCCGCCGGGGTCAGGTCGACCACNCACGTCACCATGTTGACGTTGGTCGCCTCGAGATGCTCGTCCATGTTGACGGGCGGGATGGTGAAGGGGCCGATCGCCGCCGGGGTCAGGTCGACCACSAGCTTGCCGTCGGCGCGCAGCGCCGCGTCATGGACYTTGTGGGCATAGGCCGAGGTCGCGTCGAAGACGATGCCGATCTCGGCATAGTCGGGCAACGCCCTGAGGCCCTCCAGCCCGTCATGGGTGGYGGCGATGCCCCGCTCGCGCGCCATCGCCAGCCCTTCGGACGCCGGATCGATGCCGACGACCGCCGCCAGCTCCATATTCTGSGGATATTTGATCATCTTGATCATCAGGTCGGTGCCGATATTGCCCGATCCGATGATCGCCGCCTTGATCTTCYGGTTCATGTTCAGGCTCCGTAGCTGAAGGCGCAGCTGCCCAGCCCGCCGATGTGGATGCGGGTCCGGTCGCCGGGGTGCAGGTCCACCATCGGGCCGAGCGCGCCGGACAGGATGATGTCGCCGGCCCGTAGCGGCTCCCCGTTCAGGGCCAACGTGCGGGCCAGCCAGCGGACCGATTTATAAGGGTGGTCGAAACAGGCGGCACCGGCGCCGACGGAGACGATCTCGCCGTTGATCTCGGTGACCATGCCGCAACTGTAGAGATCGAGCCCGGTCGGGGATTTCACGTCGGTGCCCAGCACGAAGAACGCCGAGGAACCGTTGTCGGCGATGGTATCCGATAAGCTGATCTTCCAGTCGGCGATGCGGCTGTCGACGATCTCGATCGCGGCTACGGCGCCGTCGACCGCGGCAGCGACGTCGTCGAGCGAAAGATCGGGATCGGCGAGGTCGCGTCCGAGGATGAAGGCGATCTCCGCCTCCGCGCGGGGCTGGATAACCGTCGCCGGATCGAGTTCGCCGCCATCGTGGATCTGCATGTCGGCGAAAAGCGCCCCGAAATCGGGCTGATCGATACCGAATTGCTGTTGAACCGCCTTGGCCGTCGCGCCGATCTTCCGGCCGATCAGGCGGCGCCCTTCAGCGATCCAGTGCCGAGTGTTGATCGCCTGCACCGCATAGGCGCCATCGATATCCAACGGGTCGAGAAACGCGCGCATCGGCGCGATGGTCTTGCCCTGATAGGCGTCGCGCAGCAGCCGCGCCTCATGATCAAACTGTCTCTCCATGAAAAAGATATATGATATGTTTAGGAGATGAGACAAACTCGCTCCGTCTCAACTTTCCGAGGATGAAGAATCGCGATGGTCGGATCATCGAGTTCGCTGGATAAATCGCTCTCGTTGCTGATCCGAGTGCTCGAGGGCGGGGGCGATCGTTCCTCGCTATCGGCGCTGGCGGATGCGGCCGGTTTGCCGGTTTCGACCGCCCATCGGTTGTTGGGCGGACTGGCCCGGGCGGGCTTCATCGCGCCGCTGGGTCAGCGCTATATCGGCGGACCGATGTTGCGGCGGCTGGCGGAGTTGCAGCCTTCGCCAAGCCGGATACTCGCTGACGCCGGCAAGCCGATCCTGTCGGACCTGTCGCGCCGGACATGTCGGATAACCCATATGGGCATATTCGAGGACATGATGATGACCTATCTGCTGAAGGAGGGAGATCCCGCTGGCACGGCGATCTCAGGCCCGGATATGCAACTGGAGGCCTATTGCTCGGGCTTGGGCAAGGTGCTGCTCGCCCATCTCTCGAAGGAAGAACTCGACGCCTATCTCGCGACGGCGCCTTTCGTCGCGCTGACGCCCAGCACGATCATCTCGTCGGGGGCCCTACGGGCGGAACTCGCCCTCACGCGAGAGCGCGGTTATGCGCTCGATCAGGGAGAGATGTTCGACGGCTTCATCTGTATCGCCGTTCCGGTCCGCATCGGCGGTCGCGTGGTTGCGGCGATCTCCCTCGTGGTGACGCAAACAGCGACGCCTTGTCGACCCGTCAGTTACCTCGCCCGCCTCCACGGCGCTGCCTTGCGGATCGAAAAGCGCCTCCGCAGCCTGAGCGACATATTTACGGCTTAGAGATGTAAGATGCGAGCAACGCGGGCTGGGATGAAGAGACCCTCCAGATAGGGTTTGCCGAATTATCCGCGCTGGAAGTGACGTTCGTCATCGAGGTTACCGGCTTCGAACAAGGCGATCAAGGCTCCGCCGTCTCGACCAGAGCGACGACCTCGAAGGTGAAGTCGCTCCACCCGCGCATGCGGGCGGCCTCCGCGGTGGCGGTCCGCTTCTTCCTCGCCTCGGCGAGCGACCTGGTGTGGCCCCAGAACACTTCGGTCCTGCCGTTGCCGAGCGTGGCGACGATCCGCCAATAATGGGTGAAAGGGTCGGCGGTCGGGCCGATCGTCTTCACATAGCCGTCGGGCATGGTCGCGGTGAGGTATCGCTTCTTCTTCGCCATGCGCCCCGATAGCATGGCCGACGCGAGAAGCATCGGGCCTCAGCTCGCGGGCGGCAGCATCGCGCTGGAGACGCCCTGGTCGGCGAGCACGAAGCTGCCGTGGAGCGCCCGGGCCGCGTCGGAGACGAGGAACAGAGCAACCTGGGCGATTTCGTCGGGTTCGATCATGGCGTTGCCATAGGGGCTCAACGAGCGTGCTTCGCGCCGGACCATTGCGGCCTGCTGCTCGTCGGTAAGCTCGTCGTCGGTGAAGCCGAGCATCTGCGTGCGGGTCGAGCCCGGCCCGATCGAATTGATGCGGATGTTCGTGCGGCGCAGCTCGGCGGCGAGCGTCCGGGTGAAATGGGCAATCGCGGCCTTGCTGGCGGCATAGACCGCCATCTCGTGGACTCCCAGCACCGCGGCGCCCGAGGAGATGTTGACGATCGCGCCGCCGCCCGCGCGCCTCATCGCGGGAAGTGCCGCCTGGATCATCGAGATCGCGCCGACGACGTTGACGCCGAACGTCAGGTCGATCTTGCGCGGTTCCATCGTCTCGATCGGGCCGGCGAAGCAGACCCCCGCGCTCTGGATCAGGAAGTCGATCCGGCCCTGGTCGCGCTCGATTCCCTCGACCAGCGCGGCGATCGCGGCGCGGTCCATGATGTCGCAGCATATCGCGCTCGCCTTGCCGCCCTCGGCCCGGATCGTCTCGACCACCGGCGCCATCGCCTCGGCCGCCAGCTCCGAGGTGACGGCGACATGCGCGCCCTTGCTGGCGAACAGGCGCGCGGTGGCGGCGCCGATGCCGGTACCGCCGCCGGTGACGATCGCGACCTTACCGTCAAGCATCGGCTTTCTCCTTGATCCGTCCCACGATATTGCCCTCGCGAATGGCCATCAGCAGGTCCCTCGG
The DNA here is from genome assembly GCF_001428605.1 of Sphingomonas sp. Root720. GTDB lineage: Bacteria > Pseudomonadota > Alphaproteobacteria > Sphingomonadales > Sphingomonadaceae > Rhizorhabdus. Next base: position 560,231 of record NZ_LMID01000001.1, on the reverse strand, counting down.
CGCATTGGCGTCGCCGATCAGATGAAGTTGATAGGGCTTGCGCTCGCGCGATCCGCCGCCCAGCGCCCGCCACAGGTCGCCCTGCGCCTGGTTGTAGCTGACGAACACCACCGTGTCGGCGGGAACTGTCCATTCGTCGTCGCCGTCGAGATAGCCGATCGTGCAGTCGTCCTTGCCGATCTCGACGATCCGGCCCGATACGATGAGGTCGAACTTGCCCTTGCGCAGGCGCCGCAGGGCGGGGCCGGTGCGCAGGATGATGTCCATCGTCGGCGAGAAGCTCGAATGGCGCGCGACGTAGGTGACGGCGACGCCGTGCTCGATCAGGTGCTCGGCCGCCGCGATGCCTTCATAATGGCCGATGTCGTCGAATACGACCGCGCTCTTGCCGAGGCTGTCGGACGAACCGAGCAGCAGGTCCCAGGAGGACAGCACATGCGGCTGGTGGAAGCCGGGGATCACCCGCTCGGGCCGCTGCGCCTGCAGGCCGTCCATGCGCGGCATCGATCCGGTGGCGATGATCACGACGTCGGGGTTTTCAGCCAGCACCTCGTCAGCCTCGGCATAGGTCGACAGGCGGACGTCGACGCCGAGCCGGAAAATCTCCTCCTCCAGCCACAGCGTGATGTCGTGGATCGCCTGGAGCTTGGGTGCATGCTTGGCGATGTTGACCGCGCCGCCGAGGGTGGGCTGCGCTTCCATCAGGACGACGTCATGGCCATGCAGCCGGGCGAGGCGCGCCGCCTCCATGCCGGCGGGGCCGCCGCCGACGATTACCACCTTGCGCGGGGTCTCGGCGGGCGTGATCAGGCGCTCGTCCATCGTCCGTTCGAAGCCGACCGCCGGATTGACCGTGCAGGTCATCCGCTGGACGGGGGTACGGATGCCGCCGACGCAGCCCTGGTTGCAGGCGATGCAGGGGCGGACGCCGATCGCGTTGCCGGCCACCGACTTAACGACGAGGTCGGGATCGGCGATCATCGCGCGCACATAGCTGACCATGTCGGCGAGCCCGGCGCGGATCACCTGCTCGCCCTCGTCGAGCGTGCCGAAGCGGCCCGCGATCATCGTCGGCACCGTCGCGCGCGTGACGATCGGCTCGGCCGAGGGGAGCATATAGCCCGACGGTTGATCCATGCAGCCGAGCATCGACGCGATGCTGTAGGGGCTGCCCATCGATCCGCTGACATAGTCGACCAGCTTGTCCGCGCAGACGCGGGCGACGACCTCGCCGGCTTCCTCCGGCGTGAAGCCACCGGGGGCGTTATAGTCGGAGATTCGGATGCCGAGCGGGAAGTCGTCGCCTATCCGCTTGCGGATCGCGACGAGGATGCCGTGCATGAAGCGCATCCGGTTTTCCAGGCTGCCGCCATAGGCGTCGGTGCGACGATTGGTCAGCGGGCACAGGAACTGATGCATCAGATAGCCGTGGCCGCAATGCAGCTCGATTCCGTCGAGCCCGCTCGCGCGAACCCGAACCGCGGCGTCGGCGAAGGCCTCGGTTACCTCCTCGATCAGATCGAGGGTCATCGGCTGCGGCGTGTTCGTGACGCCGAGCGGGCAGGGGACGTCGGAGGCCGAGATCGGTGCCTGGCCGTTGGCCGGCGCCCAGCGGTGGCCGCCGTGCCAGAGCTGCACGAACGTCCGCATGCCGTGGCGCGAGCAGGCTTCCCCCAGGCGGGCGAAGCCGGGGATGATCGAATCGTCGAGCGCGTTGACCGTGTGGTTCGACGTCGAGCTATGGACGACGGTCGCCTCGAGGATGTTCAACCCGACGCCGCCCCTGGCGCGCGCCTCATGATAGGCGATCAGGTCGTCGCTGATCCCGCCGCGGCCGTAGCTGGTGCCGTGCGCGGCGCGGGCGACGCGGTTCCTGACCTCGAGCCCGTTGATCATGATCGGGCTCATTATGCGGTCGAATGACACGAGCCTGTGATCCTCTCGTTGGTGCTGCCTGTTGACCCGGCATCCTCAGTTGAGCGCAATCGTTTATAGCGACCAGACCGCCTTTTTCGCGGTCAATTCCTCGATCTCGGCGGCGCTGAAACCAGCCTCGGCGAGGATCGCGTCGACCGGGCGGTTGCTGCGCGGGTTGGGCTCGATCACCAGCTCCGGATGCCCCGACAGGCGCGGGGCCGGGGCGGCGGTGAGCACGCCCTCGCGGTCGGCAGTGACCGTGCCGCGCGCGGCATTGTGCGGATCCGCCGCGAGCTCGTCGGTCGTCAACACCGGTGCGCCGCAGGAATCGACCGCGCCGAACAGCTCGGTCCACTCCCGTTGCGGCCGGGTGCGGAAGGCGGCGGCGACCCTTTCGCGCAGCGCCGGCCATTGCGACCGGTCCATCTGCGCATCGGCCGACGGATCGACATCGTCGAGGCCGAGGATCGACAGGGTCGCGGCGTAGAATTTCTGCTCGATCGCACCGACCGAGAACCATTTTTCGTCGGCGCACCGATAGACGCCGTAGAAAGGCGCCCTGCCGCCAAGCAGCGCATGGTCGGGATCGCCATCCCACAGGCCCAGTTCGAGCTCGCCGAACATCGGGCCGAGCATATAGGAGGCGCCGTCGACGATCGCGGCGTCGACGACCTGGCCCTTGCCGGTGCGCTGCCGCTCGACCAGCGCCATCAGCACGCCGATCATCATCGTGTAGGAGCCGTTGGCAAGATCGCCGAGCAGACCGGGCGGTGCGGTCGGCCTGTCCTCGCCGATCACGTCGAGCGCCCCGGAAATGGCGAGATAGTTGATGTCGTGGCCAGCCCGCTTCGCATAGGGACCGGTCTGCCCCCAGCCGGTCAGCCGCGCGTAGATCAGCCCGGGATTGTCCGCCAGCAGCAGGTCGGGCCCCAGGCCCAGCCGCTCCATCACGCCGGGGCGGAAGCCCTCGACGAAGATGTCGGCGCTCTTGGCCAGTCGGCGCGCGACCGCCTGGCCCTCGGGGGAGCGCAAGTCGAGGCCGATCGCGCTCTTGCCGCGCGACATGGCGGCAGCCGGATCGAAGGGCATCGGGTCGGGGCGGCGGACGCTCAGAACGTCGGCCCCGAAATCCGCCAGCATCATCGTCGCGAAGGGCGCTGGCCCCAGCCCGCTCAGATCGAGAACCCGAAGGCCTGCCAAGGGACCTCGGCGGCCCCGTTCATCGACTGCCATGATCAGCCGTTCGCCGCGATCGCGGGATTCGCCGCTGCGTTCAGTTGGGGGACCACATCGCTGCCCAGTCGCTCGACCATCTCGCAATATTCTTCGCGTCCGACGCCGCCCATGTCCATCTTTATCAGGTTGACGTCGGCCCCGACGAGCTGGCTCAGCTCGATCAGCCGGTCGGCGAACTTGTCGGGGCCGCCGACGATCGCGGGTCCCTTGGTCGACAGCAGTTCGTAATCGAACGGGGTGCTGACATAGGGCGGCGGGTTCGGGTTGACGCTCTTGATCACGCCGAGATTGAAGGCGTGATAGCCCCGGTAGCGCGGCTCGTAGCGTTCGCGGGCGATCGCGTCGGTCTTGTCGACCCAGCCGTGCCAGCAGGCGCCGACGCGCGGAGCGTGCGTATGGCCCGCCTTGTCGAAAGCCTCGCGATAGATGTCCGCGATCGGGATGAACTTGTCGGGGCGGCCGAAAGCGCTCGGCAGCATCAGGCTGACCCCCAGCCGTCCCGCCAACTTGGCGGTGTCGGGCGAACTGCCGCCGCCGATCCAGAAGGGCGGCCTTTCGCGCTGGACCGGCGTAGGCTCGAGATGCTGGCCGGTGATCGGCGGGCGGAAGCGGCCTTGCCAGTGCACCGGCTCACCCGGCCACAGCGCGCAGGCAAGCTCCATCGCCTCGGCGAAGCGCTCGGCGGATTCGCCCGAGGACTGGCCGAACAGGTCGAAGGTCTTCTCGAAGAAATTGCCGCGACCGGTGACCAGTTCCAGGCGCCCGCCCGAAATGACGTCGACGGTCGCATAATCCTCGGCCATCCGGAACGGATCCAGGTTGGCGGCGAGGGCGACCGCGGTGCCCAGGCGAAGGCGCGTCGTCCGCTCGGCGATCGCGGCGAGGACCACCGCGGGCGACGAGAAGGTGTAGTTGATGCCGTGGTGCTCACCGATATAATAGCCCTGGATGCCGGTTCGATCCGCGATCTCGGCAGCGTCCAGGGTCATGGCATAGCGCTCGGACGCGTCGAAGCGACGCCCCGTGATGGGATCGTCCATAATGTCGCCGAGCGACATAAGCGCGATTTGCATAACTCCCTCCCAACGTGTGTTGGCCACTTTCTTACAGTGTATGGTACAAACCGCAATAGGTTTTCTTATGGCGGTAAAATAAGCCGATTTTTGGGGGTTTAGTCGATGCGGAATGGCCGGGAGGCGCTTCTTGGGACAAAGCTATTGCGGCATGTTTCTACCGATGTTAGGTTATTTTCCTGAGGATGATCGCGGACCGGTTTCGCGATTGGGCAGTGAGAGGAAATATCGAAATGGGTGTTCACCATTTTGCGATTGCCACCAAGAATTTCGAAATGGCGCATCACTTCTACACCGAGGTGATGAAGTTCCCGCTCGTGGCCGGTGTGAAGCGTCAGGCGCCGGGCGGCGGCTGGACCAAGCATATGTTCTACGACATCGGCGACGGCGAGACGATGGCGCTGTGGGATCTGCGCGGCATCGAGGGGGTCCAGCTCGATCCCGATTCGTGGCGCAGCGCGATCTCGACCGGCCTGGGACTGCCGCGCTGGATCAATCACTTCGCGTTCAACTGCAAGGGCGGCGACGAGGAACTCGAGCAGCGCAAGCAGAACTGGCTCGATGCCGGCTATCATGTGTCGATGACCGACCACGAGTTCATCCGGTCGATCTACACCTTCGATCCGGACGGCAACCTGATCGAATGGACCTATGACACCCGGCCGATCAACCAGGACGACACGAAATACGCGTTCGAGATCCTGGCCGACGACAGCCCGGCGACCGAAGGCGATTATGAGGGGCCGTTCATCCGTTCGACCGTCGAGAAGTACAAGCCCGCGCCCAAGCCGCTGCCCGAACCGGTGAAGTGACCGTCTACGGGCGGTGATGGAACAGGGGCCCTCGCCCGGCAGGACGGGGGCGCGCGAACGAGGCGGGGATGACGGATGGCTGAAACGAAGGGTGCGGCCGCGCGGCGCGCGGCGCATGGCCGAAACGCGCGCACGCCGGAGCTGATCGAGCTCTACGCGCGGATGGTGACGATCCGGGAGGCTGAAAAGAGCTGCGGCGCGCTGTTCGCCGCCGGTGAAATTCCGGGCTTCATCCACCTCAGCGACGGGCAGGAAGGCGTCAGCGTCGGTGTGATGGCGTCGCTGCGCGCGGATGACACGATCGCTTCGACCCATCGCGGCCATGGCCATGCGCTGGCCAAGGGGCTCGGCCTCGACGGCTTCTTCCGCGAACTGATGGGGAAGGCCGACGGCGCCTGCAAGGGCCGCGGCGGCAGCATGTATGTCGCCGACCTGTCGGTGGGGATGCTCGGCGCCAACGGCATCGTCGGCGGCGGCGTCGCGATCGCGCTCGGCAGCGGGCTCGCCCAGAAGCTGCGCGGCGGCGACGGCCTCGCCATCTGCTTCTTCGGCGACGGCGCGCTGGCCGAGGGCATCGTCCATGAAAGCCTGAACATCGCCCAGCTCAAGAGGATTCCTATCCTGTTCGTGTGCGAGAATAACGGCTGGTCGGAGTTCAGCCCGACCTCGACCCAGGTGACCTTCACCCTGGAGAAGCTCGCCGCGGCCTATGGCATTCCCTATTTCGGCGCCGACGGCTCCGACGTGGAGACCGTCGCAGAGCTGGCTGCCGATGTCGTCGACCGCGTCCGTCGCGAGCGCGGCCCTGCTGTCCTTGAGTTCGCGACCACCCGCATCCGCGGTCATTATGAAGGCGACTCGCAGCGCTACCGCAAGGACAAGGCACCGCCGGTCGATCCGCTCCTGGTCGCCCGAGCGCGGCTCGACGAGCGCGGCATACCGGCGCCCGACATCGAGGCGATCGAGGCCGGCATCCGGGCCGAGGTGCAGCGTGCGGTCGACGCCGCTCGGCTCAGCCCCGATCCCACGCTAGAGTCCGCCGCCGCAGAGGTCTATGCGCCCGCGGAGACGACGGCATGAGCGACCTGCGTTTCGCCCACGCGATCAACCGCGCGCTCGACGACGCGATGGCATCCGACCCCGGCGTGCTGCTGCTCGGCGAGGACATTGCCAATGCCGGCGGCACCTTCGCGGTCACGCGCGGCCTGCTCGACAAATATGGCGCCGACCGGGTGATCGACATGCCGATCGCGGAGAATGCGATCGCCGGCATGGCGGTCGGCCTGGCGCTCGGCGGCTTCAAGCCGGTCATCGAGATCATGTTCATGGATTTCATGACCCTGACCATGGACGCGCTGGTCAACCAGGCGGCCAAGCTGCACTTCATGTTCGGCGGGCAGAGCGCGGTGCCGATGGTGGTGCGCACCCAGCATGGCGGCGGCCTCAACGCCGGCCCGCAACATTCGCAGTGCCTGGAGGCGTGGTTCGCGCATATTCCGGGCCTGAAGGTGGTGGTCCCGTCGACGCTCGACGATGCCTATGCGCTGTTGCGCGGGGCGATCGACGATCCCAATCCGGTGGTGTTCATCGAGAACAAGGCGCTCTACCCGATGAAGGGGGTGCTGTCGGACGACGTCACGGCCACCCCGCTCGGCAAGGCGCGGATCGCGCGTGCCGGCAGCGACGTCACGATCGTCAGCTACGGCGCGATGGTCCACCAGGCGATGGCCGCCGCCGACCAACTCGCGGGCGAGGGCGTCTCGGCCGAGGTGATCGACCTGCGCACCGTCCAGCCCTGGGACGAGGCGGCGGTGCTCGCATCGCTGGCGAAGACCCACCGGCTGGTGGTCGCGCACGAGGCGGTCGAGGCGTTCGGCGTCGGCGCGGAGATCGCGGCGCGGATGGCGCAGATCGGCTTCGACGAGCTCGACGGCCCGATCATGCGGGTCGGTGCGCCGTTCATGCCGGTGCCGTTCGGGCGCGGTCTGGAGGTCGATTACATGCCGACGGCCAGGCAGATCGTGGAAGCGGTTCGTGCGACCGATGTCTGATCCGGCATCGGGTGGCGGCGCGCCGATCGTGATGCCCAAGCTCGGCCTGACCATGGCCGAGGGGCTGATCGCCGAATGGAAGGTCAGGGCCGGGGAGACGGTCTGCGCCGGGCAGGTCCTGTTCGTCGTCGAGACCGACAAGATCAGCAACGAGATCGAGGCGCCTGCCGACGGCACGATCCTGGCCCTGCTCGCCGAGGAAGGCGCGACGGTCGCGGTCGGCGCGGCGGTCGCGACCTGGACCGGACCGGGGCAGGGCGTCGGCGGAACCGACGAGCCCGGCTTCGGCACCGCGCCGGCGGCGATCGAGGATCCGGCATCCGCCGCAGCGATTCCCGCCGCGCCGACGGTGCAGGCCGAGCGCAGGCTCTGTACGCCCTTCGCGCGGCGGCTGGCACGGCAGGCAGGAATCGACCTCGACGGCATCGAGGGCAGCGGGGCGCGCGGACGCATCAAGGCGCGCGACGTGCAGGCGGCGATCGACGGGCGGGCGGCTGGCCCGGTTACGGCGCCGCGCGGCCGCGACCTGCGGTCGCTGATCGCCGCGCGCGTCTCGCGCAGCAAGGCGGAGATCCCGCATTTCTATCTGTCGGCCGATGCCGCGTTCGACGCGCTGGCCGGGCTACGCCGCGACCTCAACGCCGATCCGCTGGCGCCACGCAAGCTGAGCATCACCGCCTTGCTCGGCGCGGCGGTCGGCCGGGCGCTGGCCCTCCATCCCGAGGCCAACGGCGTCTGGCGGGACGGCCGCGTCCAGCCGCTCGGCGGGGTCGCGATCGGCATCGCGGTCGAGGCGCCGGGGGGCGTGATGGCGCCGGTCGTTCCGCTCGGCGCCGGAATCTACGATTTCGCGGCATCGCTCGACGCCGCGATCGGGCGCGCCCGGCTGGGGCGGCTGGGATCGGGCGATGTCGGCGAGGCGGCGATCGGCATCTCCAATGTCGGCATGTTCAACGTCCGCTCGCTGACCCCGATCATCGACCCGGACCAGAGCTTCATGCTCGGCGTCGGCGCCCCGCGCACCGCCTTCCGCGCCGACGACAAGGGCGCGCCCGTTGCGCTGCGCGAAGTCACGCTCAACCTCGCCTGCGACCACCGCGCCATCGACGGCGCGGCGGCGGCGCGGTTCCTCGCGACGATCGTCGAGCTGATCGAGAATCCGGTCAGGCTGCTCCTGCCGGCCGGTCGGCGATGAGCGACGGAGCGCGCGACTGCGACGTGCTCGTCGTCGGCGGCGGCGGGGCGGGGATGGCGGCCGCGATCGAGGCGGCCGATGCGGGCGCCTCGGTGGTGCTGCTCGAAGCGGGGCCGCGCCCCGGCGGCTCGACCGCGCTGTCGGGCGGGGTGTTCTACGCGGCGGGGACGAGCATCCAGCGGGCGGCCGGCGTCGTGGACGATGTCGAGCGCATGTATCGCTATTACATGACGCTTAACCGCTGGAATCTCGAGCCCTGGCTGATCCGGCGCTTCTGCGAGGAATCGGCGCCGACGCTCGAATGGCTGATCGGGCTGGGCGTCGAGATTCCGGTCGAGGGGCTCTACATATCGGGCGTCGACGATACGCCGCGCGGGCATCACAGCCACGGCTCGGGGATCGAGCTGTTCGATCATCTGCTCGGCGCGGCCTCGTCGCGTGGCGTGGCGATTCATCCCAACGTCCGGGTCGAGGGCCTGCTGGTCGAGGACGGCAAGGTCGTCGGCATCGCCGCGCAAGGCGCGGAGATGCGAGCGGGCTCGGTGGTGCTCGCGACCGGCGGCTATGGCGCCGACCGCACGATGCTGGCCGAGTTCAATCCCGACATCGCCGCGCAGGACGAGCGCTGGTCCTTCTATTTCGGGTCGGAGACCAGCCGGGGCGACGGCATCCGGATGGCGCGCGCCATCGGCGCGGGCGTGGTCGGCAAGGGCCGGCTGCTGGTCAATGCCTCGCCGGGTTTCTCGCGCGACGTCGCCGATTTCCATCCGCCCTGGCTGGTGTTCGTCAACCGCGACGGCCAGCGCTTCATGGACGAGACCTGGCCCTATTGCATTGCCGGGCACCGGATCGAGGAGCAGCCGGGACGGCGCTGCTTCGCGATCTTCGACGAACCGACCCGCGCCGCCTCGCCGTCGCGCCATCCCTTTGCCGACAAGCTCGGCGTCGGCGACTACGCCTATTCGTGCGACCGGCTGGCCGAGGAGGCGGCGAAGGGCCGGGTGCTGGTGGCCGACACGCTCGAAGATCTCGCCGCCAAGGCGGGGATCGATCCGGTCGGCCTCGTCGGATCGGTCGCGGCCTACAATGCCGATGTCCACTCGGGGAGCGACCGGCAATATTTCAAGCAGGGCGCGCTGACGACGATCGAGACCGCCCCCTTCTATGCGGCGGAGGTCCGCGCCGCGAGCTTCGGCGCGACCTCGGCGGGGGTGCGGATCGATCCCGATGCGCGGGTGCTGGGCATCGACGCCCACCCGATCGCGGGCCTCTATGCGGCGGGCGAGACGGCGGGCGGGGTGCTCGGCGAGCGCTATGTCGGCGGCGGCAATTATATCAGCAACGCGCTGATCTTCGGGCGGATAGCGGGGCGGGGGGCGGCGGCGTTCGCGGCCGGCGCCTAGGGCCGCCAGCTCCGATCGAACCGGAACATCGCCAGCATCGAGCGGCCGTGGTCGATGAATTCCATCTCGTCGAGGGTCGCATCGCGGGCAATCTCGGGTGCCGAGCGGGCGCTGGCGACATGGTCGAGATCGCGGAAGAAGACGAGACCGACGCCGTCGAAGCCGTTCGACCCGAGCGTGTCGCGCGGATGGAGCTGGCGATAGCCGCTCGCCGAGGTACGCTGGCCGAACGGGGCATGGCCGTGCAGCCAGCGCTCGCGAAACTCCTCCCGGCTGAGCCCGGCCCGGCGGCGGACGAGCATCAGCACCAGCAGGTCGCCGTCACCCGGCTTCACGACATGCTGCTCGCCCGCGAGGACGGGGCCATCGACGGGCGGCATGTCCTGGCCATCCTCGCCGAACAGCAGCGTCGCATAGGGACAGGGGAGCAGCGGCAGCGGGGTGCCGGTGGCGGGGTCGGTCTTGGCCAGCATGAAATCGACCCGCCGGCCCAGCCGCAGGCCCGGTGGCAGGGCGGCCCGATCGATCGATCCGGTCGCGAAGGCCATCGCGGCGGGGCGGACCGGCCAGCCGCTCATCCTATGCGCTCGAGCCGGGGATCGGCGAGCCAGGGCGCTTCATGCTCCACCCGCCGCTCATGGCCGGCGATGGCATCCTCGAAGCCGAGGCTGGCGGCGATATCGTCGACGCCGTTCAGCAGCCGCTCGCGGCGTTGCGGATCGATGTCGAAGCCGATCGTACCGCCATGCCAGTCGATCGAGCCTCGCTCCAGGTCGACCGTCATCGTCGCCGTTTCCGCAGTCGCCGCCGCCGCCATCAGCGCATCGATCGTCGCGCGCGGCACGCGGATGGGCAGGATGCCGTTCTTCAGGCAGTTGCCGTGGAAGATGTCGGCGAAGCTCGGGGCGATGACGCAGCCGATCCCGAAATCGAGCATCGCCCATGGCGCATGTTCGCGGCTCGACCCGCAGCCGAAATTGTCGAGCGCGATCAGGATGCTCGCCGCCCGCCACGGCTGGCGGTTGAGGACGAAGCCGGGCCGTTCCCGCCCATCGGCATCGAAGCGCAGGGCGTGGAGGAAGCCCTTGCCGAGCCCTTCGCGCGACACGGTCTTCAGGAAGGCTGCCGACAGGATCATGTCGGTGTCGACATTGGCGATCGGCAGCGGCGCGGCGATGCCGGTGAGGGTGCGGAAGGGCCGCATCATGCCATCTCCCGCACGTCGACCAGCCGGCCCGCGATCGCGGCGGCTGCGGCCATGGCGGGGGAGACGAGATGGGTCCGGCCGCCGGGGCCCTGCCGCCCCTCGAAATTGCGGTTCGAGGTCGAGGCGCAGCGCTCGCCGGGTGCCAGCCGGTCGGGATTGAGGCCGAGGCACATCGAGCAGCCCGCGTCGCGCCATTGGAAGCCCGCGCGGGTGAAGACGACATCGAGGCCCTCGCCTTCGGCCTGCCGCTTGACCGCGGCCGATCCGGGCACGACCAGCGCGCGCACGCCGGGGGCGACGTGGCGCCCCCGCGCGATCGCCGCGGCGGCGCGCAGATCCTCGATCCGGCTGTTGGTGCAACTGCCGATGAACGCGACATCGATCGGCAGGCCGGCAAGCGGCCGACCCGGCTCCAGGTCCATATAGGCGAGCATATGGGCGATCTGCCCGCGCCGTGCAGGGTCGGGCTCGGCGGCGGGATCGGGGACGGTGCCGGCGATCGTCGTCACCGCCTCGGGGCTGGTGCCCCAGGTCACCATCGGCGCGATAGCGGCGGCATCGAGCCGGATCTCCACGTCATGCGTCGCGCCCTCGTCCGATCGCAGCGTCCGCCACTGCGCGATGGCCTCCGCGAAGGCGGCGCCCCGTGGCGCGCAGGGGCGGCCCTCCAGCCAGGCGAAGGCCGTGTCGTCGGGGGCGATCATGCCCGCCCGGGCACCAGCCTCGATCGACATGTTGCAGATCGTCATGCGCCCCGCCATGTCCATCGCCTCGATCGCCGATCCGGCATATTCGATGACATGGCCGGTGGCGCCCGCCGTACCGATCCGGCCGATGATCGCCAGGATCACGTCCTTGGCCGTCACCCCGGTCCCGAGCGTACCCTCGATGCGGACCAGCATCGTCCGCGATTTCTTCTGCGGCAGCGTCTGCGTCGCCAGTACATGTTCGGCCTCCGACGTGCCGATGCCGAAGGCCAGCGCCCCGAAAGCGCCATGGGTCGACGTATGGCTGTCGCCGCAGACGATCGTCGCTCCTGGCAGGGTCAGGCCCAGTTCGGGGCCGACGACATGGACGATGCCGTGGCGCGGGCCGGCGAGGTCGGCATAGGCGAGGCCGAATTCGCGCGCGTTGCGTTCCAGCGTCGCGACCTGGAGATGGCTGTCGGGATCGGCGATCGCGGCGAGGCCGCCCGCGCGGTTCTCGGTCGGAACATTATGGTCGGCGACCGCGAAGGTCAGGTCGGGCCGGCGCACCGTCCGTCCCGCCGCGCGCAGCCCGTCGAACGCCTGCGGGCTCGTCACCTCGTAGAGCAGATGGCGGTCGATGTAGATCAGCCATTCGTCGCCGCCGAGAGGCGCGATCGCATGCGCGTCCCAGATCTTCTGGTAGAGCGTCCGCGGCGTCATCCGATCACGCCCTCGGTGCGCAAGGCGGCGATCGCGTCAGCATCCATGCCGAGCAGCTCGCCCAGCAGCTCGTCGGTATGCGCGCCGACGGCGGGTCCCGCCCAGCGTACCTCACCCGGGGTTTCGACGACGTGCGGCACCACCCCCGTCTGCAGCACCGGCTCGGCGAAGTGGGGATCGGCGACCTCGCGGACCATGCCGCGCTCGCGATATTGCGGGTCGGCGGCGATGTCGGCGGCGGTGTAGACCTTCGAACTAGGGATGTCGGCCTCCTTCAGCAGCGCCTCCAGCGCCGCGGCGTCGTGGCGACGGGTCCAGTTGCCGATCATCGCGTCGAGCGCGGCGACATTGGCGACCCGCTGCTGGTTGCCGGCATATCCCTCGGCGCCGATCAGCTCGGGCCGGCCGATCAGGGTTATCAGCTTGGCGAACAGCGGTTCGGAATTGGCCGCGATCAGCATCCAGCCGCCATCGGCGGTGGGATAGGCGTTGGTCGGCGCTGCCGTGGCGATGCCGCCGCCGGTCGGCTGCTTGACCTTGCCGAGCGCGCCATATTCGGGGAGCATCCCCTCCATCAGGCTGAGCACGCTTTCGGTCAGCGCGACATCGACCGTCCGGCCGATCCCGTCGCCGTTCGTGCGGTCACGCTGCCACAGTGCGCCCAGTACGCCGATCGCGGCATAGAGCCCCGACAGCGAATCGCCGACGCTGACGCCGACCCGCACGGGGGGAAGGTCGCTGGTTCCCGGGGCATGGTCGGTCAGGTGGCGCAGGCCGCCGATCGCCTCGCCGATCACGCCGAAGGCGGCGCGATCGCGATAGGGGCCGGTCTGGCCGTAGCCCGAGATATGACCGATCACCAGATCGGGCCGCGCCTGCCGCAGCGTTTCGGGCGACAGGCCGAGTTTGGCGAGCTGGCCGGGCCGAAAATTCTCGATCACCGCGTCGCAATGCGGGACCAGCGCCAGGACGATCTTGCGGGCGCGGGGATGTTTCAGGTTCAGCGTGATGCTGCGCTTGTTGCGGCCGTGCATCGACCACCACAGCGAGTTGCCGCCCTGCTGCTCGCCCCATTGCCGCGCAGGATCGCCGCCCGGCGCCTCGATCTTGATGATGTCGGCGCCGAGGTCGCCGAGCAGGCGCGTGGCGAACGGGGCGGCCACGAAATGGCCGATCTCCAGCACCCGGAGGCCGCTCAGCATCGGTCGCACCTGTCCTGAGCCCGTCATCCCTCTTCCCTCCGTCATTCTCGATAGGACTTGAATAGCAAACGATGTTTGGTATTCAAGTGAATAGCAGGAGAGGCCGTCATGTACGAGCGTGCTTTGAGCCCGATCACCATCGGCGGGCTCGAGATCAAGAACCGGATAGCCCGGACCGCGCATGCGACGATGATGTCGCGGGCGGGCAAGATCACGGACGAGCTGATCGCCTATCATCTTGCGCGGGCCCAGGGCGGCGTCGGGCTGACGATCCTCGAAGCGGCCGGCGTCCATCCCTCGGCGGTGTTGTCGCTGGCCAATCTCGACGATTCGATCATCGAAGGCTATCGGCGTTTGGCAAAGACGATCGCCCCGACCGGCATGCGGCTGTTCCAGCAGCTCTGGCATGGCGGCCATATCTACATGCAGCCCGACGGATCGCCGCCCTTCGCGCCGTCGACCGTCCCCAGCCCGATCGCCGGGGTCGCGCCGCGCCCCTTCACCCCGCGCCGGATCGACGAACTGGTCGCGGCCTATGCGGCGGCGGCGCGCCGGGTGGAGCAGGGCGGTCTCGACGGGGTCGAGATCCATGCGGGCCACGGCTATCTGCTCGCGCAATTCCTGTCCCCCGTGCTCAACCGGCGCGAGGACGATTATGGCGGCAGCTTCGACAACCGGATGCGGCTGCTGCGCCGGGTTCTCGCGGCGGTGCGCGACGCGGTGTCGCCGGGCTTCGTCGTCGGGGTGCGGCTCAGCAACAGCGCCGACCCGCGCATCCTGGGCATGGACGAGGTCGGCACCGTTGCGCACCGTCTGCAGGACGAGGGGCTGATCGACTATGTGAACATGTCCTATGGCGATTATTATGCGCTCCACCATCAGGTGGGCGGCATGGACGCGCCGACCGGATTCCAGCTCCCCCACACCGCGCCGCCGGTGGCCGACTTCAGGCTACCGCGCCTGCTCAACGGGCGTTTCCGGACGCTGGAGGAGGTCGAGCAGGTGCTGCGCGCGGGCGAAGCCGACATGATCTCGATGGTGCGCGCTCATATCGCCGATCCCGACATCGTCGCCAAGTCGGCCGCCGGCCATCCCGATCGGGTGCGGCCGTGCATCGCCTGCAATCAGGGCTGCATCGGCCGGGTCGCGACCTTCGGACGGCTCGGCTGCGTGGTGAACACCGCCGCGGGCGACGAGACGACCCTGGCCGAACGGCTGATCCGCAAGGCCGCCAGCCCGCTGCGCGTGCTGGTCGTCGGCGGCGGCCCGGGCGGAATGGAGGCTGCGCGGATCGCCGCGCTCGGAGGGCATCAGGTCGTGCTGGCGGAGGCGATGCCGTCGCTCGGCGGGCTGACCAATCTCTACCGCACCGCGCCGCGCATGGGCACGATCGCCGATATCGCCGGATGGCTGGAAGACGAGGTGTACCGGCTCGGCGTCGACGTCCGGCTGTCGACCTATATGGGCGCCGACGACATCGCGGCGGAGGGCGCCGATATCGTCATCCTCGCGGTCGGCGCGGCGTTCGAGGCACCGTTCCGGCAGGTCCAGTTCCCGGCGGAGGACGTCGCGGTCGAGCCGGGCGCTGTCGTGGTCAGCTCGATCGATCTTTTTTCCGACCGGCGCGCCGATCGCGGTGCGAGTGCGCTGATCGTCGACGATGTCGGCCATTACGAGGCGATCGCCTGCGCCGAGGATCTGCTCGAACGCGGGCTCGCGGTCACCTTCGTGACACGGCACAAGATGTTCGCGCCGCAGATCGACATCACCCTGCGCACCCAGTCGGCGCTCGAACGGCTTCACGCCAAGGGCGATTTCACCCTGCGTGTCGGCACGCGGCTCGTCGCGGCGCGGCCGGGCAGCGCCGACATCGCCCCCAATTTCGGCGCGAAGATCGAGACGGTCGCCGCCGACACGGTGGTCTGGGTCGGCATCCGTCCCGGACAGACCGAACTGGTCGAGGAACTGGAAGCGCATGGCATCGAGCCGGTCTGCATCGGCGACATGCTCGCCGCGCGGAATTTGCAAACCGCGATCCGGGAGGGGCATCTTGCCGCACGATCGCTGCCGACTGGCGCGGTCGAGGCCCAGCCGATCCGGGCGATCGCGTGATTCGTAACGGTACGACGTTAGATAATCATTCCATCCAGGCCGAGGGGAAGACGGTGTTCAACGAGCATTTACATGATGACGGGACCCTCGAGCTGGTGATCGACCGCCCGCCGGTCAATGCCTTCAGCATCGGCCTGCTGCACGATCTCGCCGCCCGAATCGAGGCGGTGAAGGACGAGCCCGAGGTGAGGGTCGTCGTGTTGCGCGCCGACGGCCGCGGCTTCTGCGGCGGCGGCGACGTCAAGGAGGTCGAGGCGCTGCCGGGCTTCGAGGGCATTCTCGGCCAGTCCTCGGGATCGATGCGGCTCAGCCTCGCGGTGCTGCACTGCGCGGTGCCGGTGGTGTGCGGCGTCCACGCCTATTGCGTCGGCGCGGGCGTGTTGATCGCCGGATCGGCCGACGTGCTGGTGGCGTCGCGCGACACGCGCTTCGTGCTGGCGGAGATCGACAATGGCGCCACGGCCGGCGCGGTGCAGGCGCTCCGGATGATGCCCGAGAAACGGGTACGCGCTGCGATGATGACCGCCGATCCGGTGCTGGCGCAGGAACTGCACGAGCTCGGCTCGATCTACCGGCTTGTCGAGACGCATGGCGAGGTGGCGGGTGCCGCGCGGGAGATCGCCGCGAAGATCGCGGGCAAGAGCCCCGAGGCGATGCGCCGGTTGAAGATATCGCTCAACAACAGCACCAAGGCGCATGAGCTGATGACGGCGTATCGCGCCGAGATGAGCTACACCTACGAGCTCAACATCATGGGCGAGGCGAGCAAAGGTCGTACTGCCTTCATCGAGGGCAAGCGCGAAAGCTATAATCGCTAGGCTAACCCCGGTTGACCCGTCATGCTGAAACAAGTTCAGCATGACGATATGTGGGGGCAGGTGCGAGCTCAGGCGCGTTGTGGGCCTTAAGCCCGTTCGGCGGGCTTGCCTTCGGCTTCGGTGCGATAGGTTTCCAGGATCGCGCCGACCGCCGCCTGGGCGATCGCCTCGAACGCGCCGAGCTTCGACACCTCGGCGCTGCGGCTGACGTGGAACAGGAAGGGATTGGCTTCCTGCCAGTTGTCGGTGCCGGTGTCGGCCTCCACCGCCGACTGATAGGCGGCGCAGCCGAGTGCGATCGACTCCAGCCCGTCCATCAGCGGCATGATCGCGCCGATGGGTACGTTCTGCACTGCGAGCAACCCCGCCGTCGCATTATGCTCGGCCAGGCCGATGCGCAGCGGGTGGCGGCGCATCAGGATCGGGATGAGATTCGGGTGCGCGCGCAGCGCGAGATAATATTTGCGCGCATTGTCGACCAGCCACTCGCGCCAATCGCTGTTCGACGTGTGCGGCGTCCGCACGTCCGCCAGCGCCAGTTCGCAGGCGCCCGCCAGGATGTGCTCCTTGCTACGGAAATGGTGATAGAGCGAGATTCCGCGGACGTTCAGCTCGTCTCCGAGGCGGCGGATGCTCAGGGCGTCCAGGCCCTCCTCGTCAATGATCCGCAAGGCGACTTCCAGCGTCCTGCGACGCGAAATGAGAGCCTGTTTGGGCCGACCCATCGGCAACGCTTCCCCATATTCCGAACTGTTCTTCCGCCTCTGTAGCGATCATGGCCGCCTCTATCGATCATTTTCTACATCGCTGCGGGATGAGCGATTGCGTTCATAATCTACCAGTGTTAGGCAAAAGCTGAAGAAAACCGGTTGAACCGGTACCGTCGTTCAAGCCTGGAGGGGTCATAGAATGAGATATGCTGCTGCGGATTGGGTGGCTAATTATGCCCGCACGCGGCCCGATGCGGTTGCCCTTCACAATTTCGATACCGACGAGACGCGCAGCTGGGCGCAGCTCGAAAGCCGGGTCGGACAGATCGCGCATGCGCTGCGCGAGCGGCTCGGGCTGGTCCCCGGCGACAGGATCGTCAATATCTCGGATGGCGACCTCCGGCATTTCGAACTGCAATTCGCCTGCGCCCGCGCCGGTCTGGTCTGGGTACCGCTGAACTTCCGGCACACCTCGACCGAACTGGCCCGCGCCTGCACGGAGATGGCGCCGAAACTGATGCTGACCGACGCGGTCTGGGGCGAGACCGCCCGACAAGTCGCCCGCGACACCGCCATCCCGAATGTCTACGACTGGAGCCCCGGTGGCGATTTCGATGCGCTGCTCGACTCGTCGCACGCGATGGGCGAGACCGAGATCGATCCTGATGCACCGCTGCAGATCCTCTATACCTCCGGCACGACCGGCGCCCCCAAGGCGGCGATCGTCACCCTGGGCGGCATGGTCATCCACGCGCTCCAGCAGGTCGAGTTCTGTGCGACGGCCGAGCCGGGCGGACACCTGTTCCAGCCGATGCCGCTATTCCACTTCGGCGGGCTCAACACCGCCAGCAACCCGATCCTGTTCTTCGGCGGGCGGGTGACGATCGCGCGCCGCTTCGACGCCGCGGCGACGACCGCATATTGCGGCGATCCGGCCAATGCGGTGACGCATCTCTGCCTGCCGCCGGTGATGTACCAGATGATGGCCGACAGCGATCCCTTCGCCGCGGCCGATTTTTCGACCCTGCGCCGCTTCATCTGCGGCGGCGGCCGCGTCTCCGAACGGCTGCGTGCGGCTTATGATCCCAAGGGCGCGCGCTTCGTGCCGCAATATGGCGGGACCGAGATGGGGCCCGTCACATCGATGAACGCAGACCGGCTCGACAAGATCATGGCGGGCTCGTGCGGACAGAAGGCTCTGCACATCGACATGCGGATCGTCGACGAGAAGGGCGAGGACGTAGCGCGCGGGGAGCCGGGCGAGGTCTGGGTGCGCGGCCCCGGCGTCACGATCGGCTATCTCGACGCCACCGCCACCATCCGGCGCAACGACGGCTGGCACCGCACGGGCGACGTGCTGTGGCAGGACGAGGAAGGCTTCTGCTTCGTCGTCGACCGGGTGAAGGACATGTATAAGTCCGGTGGCGAGAACGTCTTCTCGGCGGAGGTCGAGGGCGTGCTGATGACCAATCCGGCGGTCGCCGAATGCGCGGTGATCGGCGTGCCCGACGCCCGCTGGGGGGAAGTCGGCCTGGCGATCGTCGTCGCCAGCAACGGCCATGAGGTTACGCTGGAAGCGCTCCAGGCCAGCTGCGAGGGCAAGCTCGCCCGCTACAAGCACCCCAAGCATCTCAGGATCGTCGAATCCTTCCCCCGCAACGTCACCGGCAAGATCGCGAAGCCGGCGCTCCGCGCCGAATTCGGCGGCAGCCGCAGCGTCTGACCAGCACGAGGACATCATCATGGCAGAACCCGTCCGTTACAGCCGCACGCCCTTCCTGATCGTTCACCGCGAGAAGAATGTTCGCAAGGACATCTACGGCGCGATCGACGACGCGATCGTCCTGCAGGGGCAGCATATCCGGGGACCGAATCCATCGGATACCGCGCTGATCGTCATGCATCCGGTCGGCGCGCCCGCCTGGCTGCCGGTGTTCGCCCAGCTTGCCCGCGCCGGCCACCACATCGTCGCCTGCGCGACCCGCTATTCGTCGGGCGACGCGCCGCTGGAGATGGAGAATGCCGTCCTCGACCTCGGCGCCTGCATCAAGGACGCCAAGGAACGGCTCGGCTACAAGAATGTCGCGCTGCTCGGCTGGAGCGGCGGCGGGTCGCTGATGGCGGGCTATCAGGCCGAGGCCGAGAAGCCGGTGATCCAGCTGACCGCCTCGGGCGAGGAAACCCCGCTGGCGGGCGCAAAGCTGATCGCCGCTGACGCGATCATGCTGGTCGCCTCGCACCGCAGCCGCCACCAACTGCTCACCGGGCAGATCGACCCGTCGGTGCTCGACGAGATCGACCCCGAGAAGCGCGATCCGTCGCTCGACATCTACGACCCGGCCAATCCGGCGCAGCCGCCCTTCACCGCCGAGTTCCTCAGCCGCTTCCGCGCCGCGCAGATCGCCCGCAACCGCAAGATCAGCGAATGGGCGAAGGACAAGCTGGCCGGACTGAAGGCCAAGGGCCGCGAGCATGACGAATATTGCTTCGTCGTCCACCGCACCATGGCCGACCCGCGCTGGATCGACCCCACGGTCGATCCCAACCAGCGCAAGCCGAACTTGACCTATCTCGGCGATCCCCGGGTGGTGAACGACAGCGCCTCGGCGCTCGGCCGGTTCAATTCGCTGCGCGGCTGGCTGTCGCAGTGGAGCTACGACTATGCCCAGTTCGACTCGGTGGTCTCGGGCCCGCGCATCACCGTGCCCGGCATGGTGATGACGGCCGGCGCCGACGATGCCTGCCCGCCCGAGCATACCGACAAGATGTTCGAGGCGATGGGATCGAACGACAAGGTCAAGGTCACCATCGACCACGCCAACCATTATTTCACCGGCGAGGACGGCAAGTCGCATCTGTCCGAGGCGGTCGGGATCATCTCGCGCTGGCTGGCCGAGCGCGACCTTGCGAACGACACCGTCCTGTCCGGCATCCGCGCCGACGCCTGAGGGGAGCGACCATGGCATTGTTCGACGATTACAAGACGATCCTGTTCGGCCGGCGGGGGCGGGTGCTCGAGGTCACGCTCAACCGGCCCGAGAAGCTCAACGCGACCGACGCGGTGCTCCACGCCGAACTGGCGCGGCTGTTCGTCGACGTCTCCAACGATCCGGACAGCGACATCGTCGTGCTGACCGGCGCGGGTCGCGCCTTCTCGGCGGGCGGCGACGTCGCCTGGATGCAGGAGGCGATCGACGAGCCCGAGCGCTTCGAGCAGACGGTGCGCGAGGCCAAGCAGATCGTCTTCGGCCTGATCGATTGCGAGAAGCCGGTGATCGCCAAGCTCAACGGCCATGCCACCGGCCTGGGCGCGACCATCGCGCTGTTCTGCGACGTCATCTTCGCCGCCGAACATGCCAGGATCGGCGATCCGCACGTCAGCATCGGCTTCGTCGCCGGGGATGGCGGCGCGGTGATATGGCCGCAGCTGATCGGCTATGCCCGCGCCAAGGAATATCTGCTGACCGGCGACCTGATGACCGCCACCCAGGCGGCGCAGATGGGGCTGATCAACCATGTGGTTCCGGCCGACCAGCTCGACGAGCGGGTCGACGCCTTCGCCGACCGGCTCGCCAATGGCGCGACCAAGGCGATCCGCTGGACCAAGATGTCGGTCAATATCGGCCTGCGCGACCTCGCCACCTCGATCATGGACGCTTCGCTCGCCTATGAGGCGCTGTCGAATATGACCCCGGACCATGCCGAGGCGGTCAAGGCCTTCTCCGAGAAGCGGCCGCCGGTGTTCGCGCGTTCGAAGGGCATCGCATGAACTTCGACGAAAGCGAGATCGTCACCACCCTGCGCGAGACGCTCGAGCGTTTCGTCGAGAAGGAAATGCCGCGCAGCGCCGCCCAGGACTGGGACGCGCGCAACCATTTCCCGCGCGACGTCCACCGCAAGCTCGCCGACCTTGGCGTGCTCGGGCTGACGATCCCCGAGGAATATGGCGGCGTCGGCCGCGATATCGTCGCGACGATGGTGGTGATCGAGGAACTGTCGCGCCGCAGCCTGGCGGTATCGGTGCCTTACATCATGGCGGCCTGCTATGCCGGTATGAACATCGAGGAATGCGGCACCGACGAGCAGAAGCGCGAGCTGCTGCCGAAGATCGTCGCGGGCGAGATGCTGTTCGCCTATGGCCTGACCGAGCCCGATGCCGGCGCCGACCTCGCCAGCGTCAAGACGCGCGCCGAGCGTCACGGCGATGTGCTGCGGATCAACGGCGCCAAGCGCTTCTGCTCGGGCGCCGGCATCGCCGATTATGTCTATACATTAGTGCGCACCGGCCCCGCCGACGAACGCCACCGCAACCTGTCCTTCGTGCTGATCCCGCCCGATGCGCCCGGTGTCACCATCACCAAGATCGAGTCGATGGGGATGAAGGGCGCCCCGACCACCGACACGACCTTCGACAATGTCGAGGTGCCGATCGCGAACCTGGTCGGCGGCGAGGCGGCGTGGAACAAGGGATGGCCGATGCTGGTCGGGCCCGGCCTGGACGTCGAGAAACTGGAGGTCGCGGCGATCGGCATCGGCATAGCCCGCGCGGCGCTCGACGATGCCTGGACCTATGCGCTCGAGCGGCGCCAGTTCGGCAAGCATATCGCCGACTTCCAGTCGATCCAGCACAAGCTGGCCGACATGAAGACCCAGATCCATGCCGCTCGGCTGACCCTCTATCACGCCGCCTGGCTGGCGAACGAGCGGCGCCCATGCAGCGTCGAAACCTCGATGGCGAAGCTGTTCGCGACCGAGGTCGCCAAGAGCGCCGCGCTCGAATGCCAGACGATCCTCGGCGCCTATGGCTATGTGAAGGACTTCGACGCCGAGCGGTACGTCCGCGACGCGCTGCTGATGCCGATCATCGGCGGATCGTCGGCGGTCCAGCGCAACAATATCTTCAAGATGACCAACGCCCGGCGATAGAGACCGATCATGCACGAACAGCTTGTCATCCCGGCGGCGGACGGCCCGTGCCCCGCGCATCTCTTCCTCCCCGACGGGGAAGGCCAGTGGCCGGCGGTGATCGTCTATATGGACGCGCTGGCGATCCGCCCGACGATGATCGATCTGGCGGCGAGGATCGCGGCGGCGGGTTATGTCGTGCTGCTGCCCGACCTGTTCTACCGCCACGGCCCCTATGCGCCGATCGTCGCGTCCGAAATCAAGGATTTCCGGGCGGAAATCGGCCCGCTGATGGCGACGATCGACAACCGCAAGGCGGCGGCCGACACCGCGCAGTTCCTGGCCTTCCTCGATACGCGGCCCGACGTGAAGGGCCGCAAGGTCGGCGTCACCGGCTATTGCATGGGCGGTGGCATGGCGCTTACGGCGGCGGCGACCTTCCCCGATCGGATCGTTGCGGCGGCGAGCTTCCATGGCGGCAGCCTGGCGACCGACGCGGCCGACAGCCCGCACCTGCTGGCGCCGCAGATCGCGGCCGAAATCTATGTCGCGGGCGCCGACAGGGACCGCGCCTATCCGCCCGAGATGGCCGAGCGGCTCGAGACGGCGCTCACGGAAGCGGGCGTAACGCATCGCTGCGAAATCTACGCGGGCGCGATCCACGGTTGGACCATGAACGACCTGCCGATCTACAACCAGCCGGCCGCCGAGCGCGCTTTCGCTGAACTGATCGCGCTCTTCGCCCGCACGCTCGGTCAGGTCGGGAATGCTTGAAAGCGGGCGCGTAATATCTGTTTTGGGCGGTGCCGCGAATGATCGGTATGTCCAGAATGGGGCGGGGAGCAGACTGACCGCTTTTCGCAGCTTGAGGATCAAAAACGGCCGTCAGTTTCGCGGTGGATTTAACTCCCAAGTCGCCGTGTAATCAGGATCGTTAACTACTTCGCCAGTCTGTCGCAGCGTATAAGAGCCGGGCTTGGCTGGGAAGAAAGCCCCCAGATCGGGCGGCAATCGATAAGTTTCTCCCGATCGACTTCCTTCCAGGCGAAGCACAACCCCTCTGGTCTCATGGGTTTCTATTACCGTCCCGAAGAATTGCTCGACGCGAGGGCCGCTCGGTTCAATGTAGGTCATCCCGACAAGGACGACCGCGCCATCCAACTTGGCGGCTAAGTGCTTGTCCCAACGGGGGCGGCTACTTTCCATGCCCCGTCAGTATGCCAGGACGAGATTGGTAGCAACGGCAGCTAATGGGAAACGACAAACCAACGCCGAACGACCACTGCCGGGTCGTGAGCTGACTGGCCGCTTTTCGGATCGCGATCGGTCTGGCTTAACGTCCTGCATGGGGTGGGGAGCCGACCGTCGGCTTTCGGTGGCCAATGCGAGATAGCGGACACTGGCGCCCTCACACCCCTGGCGGTAGCATATCGCGCATGAGCTTCAGCTACAGCGTCTCGCTTCAAGTTTGGCACCCTAGTGCCGATCCGCAGGATATTATTGTCGGTATGGGTCTGCCGCCTAAACGATTTTGGATGGTCGGCGAACAGCGCGTGACGCCAAAGGGCACTCCGTTACCCGGTACATATGATAAGAGTTACTGCGTCTTCGATATTGGTGATGGAAATGATGGCGAGCTTGCCGATTTTCTCCGTGAAACGCTGAGAAAGCTTGAACACGCCGGCCCGTTCATCAGCGCACTGCGGAGTACTGGGGGCAAACTTAGCTTTTTCATTTCGTGGTCACCGAGCGGCCACGGCGAGGTCTTTGATGTTGAGCTTCTTGCTGACATGGCGCGTCTCGGGATTGATCTTGGTATTGAACCAATCTGCTGAAGCTCAAAATCGTGCCCGCTTTAGGAACACGTGAGGCAAGGCCTAAACGACTGAAATCGGGTCGATTCCGGACTGGCAGGTTTCGGGTATCGCGGCGTCGCTTCTACATCCGAAATGGGGTGGAAAGCGGTCCGGAAGTTCTTGGACGCCAGCCTATTGTAAATAGCGCTACTGGATGGTGGGCGCGTCCAAGCGCTGTTCGAGCCAACTATCGACGATCACGGAGAGCCCAAACGGAACGTCGAGGGCGCGAAAAATCTCAAGGGCGTCAGGTTGGACTTCAAATCCTGCCGCACCGTGATTCGATCGGTAGCCGCAAAACACATCGACCTCGGCGTCGAGTGAACGCAGATACTCGACATGCGGCTTAACCTGTCGCCAGAGCTCGCGAAGGTGCTCTGTAAGCTCGCTCTCTTCCGGAGTAGCGGCCGTCAGGTGCCATGCGTCTGATCGATAAGGCCGAGAGTTCGGTCTGCGTTGTTCGCCCTTTCGATGTTGATGGGATGCCTCTGCGCCGAAACGCTGCGCAATTTCGCCAAATGGCAGGTCGGTTCCGTCGATGCGCAGGGTAGCGCTGTAAGCGAAATAGCTCGGCTCGGTTTCTTCGGGATGAAAGTTCTGCATCGCTATATCTAACCGAAGATTGGGAGCCGCCGTCAATGTCGGCTTTCGGCGACAGCGGGTTATGCCTTCAACGACCGAGTTTGGGTCAGAACTGCCTCTTGCTAAAATGCAGGGTTCGAGCACCATGTGTGGATGTTCCGGCGCAAGGCCTTGATCGCTTCTCTCGATGGCTTGGAGATCGGTGCCACCGGTCCGAGTCAATTGCAGTTCGTCGTTGATGCCGAGGGGCGTCGTGTGACCGTGCGGCTCCGCGCCGATGAGGCGCGCTGGCTTGCGTCCGCTCTCGTACATTGGGCCGATAGCAGCGAAACCATCTCCCCTGTAAAACCCATTACTTAGCTTCTGCTTCTGGGCGACGTCATTGGCGCGTTAGTTGACCGCAATTAAGTCGTCAGTGGCCATTTGGCTCCACTGTCTTCAGTCGTCCCGACCGCACCGGTTTGGCTTTGGGATGACAGATGCGGATCGAAGGCTGACAGGCGATGCCGATGTTGGAGCAAACTCGCTTGCCATCATGTGTCGTGCAAGCGCGGCACTCTTGCCTGACGTCTGTGCAACCTGGCGGTGCGGCGGCTGTAAGAGCGAGCGCCAAAGCTAGCAGTATCATGCTTCACGTCTCCGCGCAGACTGCAACGGCAGCTTACCGGTGTTCGATGAGACCTGTCTAGCGGCTCCTAATGGGTCGGATCCGGAAAGTCGGCTTAATGAAACTCACCCACCCCGCGCCGGCATGTGGCGCTCCAGGAACGCCACTATCCCCTGATTGAAGATCGCGTTGCTGTCGCCGACCACCATATGGCCGGCGCCGGCGACGTTGAAGACCTCCAGCGTCGGGCAGAGCGCCTGGAACTCCTCGACCGACGCATCGGTCACGACATCGCTCGACAGGCCGCGCACCAGCAGGGTGGGGATACGGATCTTGCGGGCATGGGCGACCATGTCGGTGGCCGGTGCGCCCGGCTCGGGCGGGGCGAGGCGGGCGGCGATGATCGCCGGGTCCCAGTGCCAGTGATAGCGGCCATCCTCCCGCAGGCGCAGGTTGCGCGCGAGGCCAGCCGGGTTATTCGGTCGGGGCCGATGTGGGTTATACGCCGCGACGGCGTCGGCTGCCTCCTCGATGGTGGCGAAGCCGTCGCGGTGGGATGCCATGAAGGCCATGACCCGCCCGGTGCCGGCGGGATCGGGGCGGGGGACGATGTCGACCATCACCAGCACCGACGGCGCGGGGGCGATGCCGTCGCCGATCAGCTGCAGCGCGGTGACCCCGCCCATCGACGCGCCGACCAGCGCGATCGGCGCGCCGATGTCGCGCAGCACCTCGCCCAGATCGGCGGCACGGATCGGCATCGAATAGCGGCCATCGGGGGACCAGCCGCTGTCGCCATGCCCGCGCGCGTCATAGTTGATCACGCGGTAGCCGGCGGCGATCACGGCGGGGAGTGCCCTGGCCCAGCTGTGCCGTGTCTGGCCGCCGCCATGCAGGAAGACGACGACGGGCGCATCGATCGGGCCGCCGACATCGGCGATCAGGTCGATCCCGTCGCGCAGGCGGAAGCTCCGTCGCTCGATCGGCGTGGCATCGACGGTCAAGCGGCGGGCTCCCGCTTCCGGCGGAAGGCGGCGACGCCCTCGACCAGATTGCCGCCCAACGCGCAGATCACCTGGGTGCGGTCCTCCATCTCGATCGCGCTGTCGAGGCTGGGAGCGTCGATGCTCATGCGCAGGCATTCCTTGGTCATCCGCAGCCCCAGCGGCGATGCGGCCATCATCGCCCCGACGAAGGGGCGGGCGGCGTCGGCCAGCGCATCGTCATCGACGACCGACGAGACTAGGCCGGTCGCCAGCGCCCGATCGGCATGGATGAAGTTGCCGGTAAGCAGCAGTTCCGACGCCACCGAGGCGCCGACCAGGCGGGGGAGGAGGTAGGAGACACCGATGTCGCAGCCCGACAGGCCCAGCTTGATGAAAGCCGCGTTCATCCGCGCGCTCCTGCCCGCGATGCGGATGTCCGACGCCAGCGCCAGGGCGAAGCCGCCGCCGCAGGCCGCGCCATGGACCAGGCTGACGATCGGCTGCGGCACGCGGCGCATCGTCAGGATCAGGCCGGAGATCGACTTCTGCCGGCGGAGCAGCGCTTCGGAGGAGGCGACCTCGTCGCCCTGGAGATCGTCGAGGTCGAGCCCGGCGCAGAAGGCGCGTCCCGCCCCCCGCAGCACGATCGCGCGGGTCGGCGAGTCGGTGGACAGGGCGCCGAAATAGGCGTGGAGCCGGCCGATCAGGCGGTTGTCGAGCGCATTCAGCCGATCCGGGCGATTGAGCGTCAGCCAGTCGACGCCATTCTCATGCTCGATCCGCAAGATATCGTCGTCCGGCGATGGTTGCTCTTTATCATACATGGTATGACTCCTCTCCCGAAAAATCACTAAAGGCAGCTTTGCGAAGCCCGTCAAGCGGGCGCCGCCGCTTTTCTCCGAGGCTGCCTATTTGCACCATGATATCGAAGATTTTCGATAGCGATCAATGGCGCAAACCTTGCCGTCTCGATAATTGACGCGGTGCGATCTGGACTCTATCGGTGTATGATTATTGGCCGATGGTGGCGGAGGAGGGGATCATGTCTGGAGCGCCGGGCGCTGCCTTCGGGTTCGGCCTGCATGGCCGGGTCGTGCTGGTCACCGGCGCGTCGTCGGGCATCGGCGCGCATTTCGGACGCATCCTGGCCGCGTCGGGCGCCAAGGTGGTATTGGCCGCGCGGCGGGCGGCGCACCTCGACAGTCTGCGCGCGGACATCGTGGCGGCCGGCGGCGAAGCCGTCGCGGTGCCGATGGACGTCACCGACGAAGCTTCCACCATCGCCACCTACGACGCGGCGGAAAAGGCGTTCGGCACGGTGAACACCGTGATCGCCAATGCCGGCGTGACGGTGCCGGGCAGCGCGTTGGGGCTCGCCATGGAGAGTTTCGACCAGATGGTCTCGGTCAACCTGCGCGGCGTGTTCCTGACCGCGCGCGAAGGCGCGCGGCGGATGATCGCCGCCGGATCGCCCGAACGCGGCGACGGGCGAGTGGTCATCGTCTCCTCGATCACCGCGAGGCAGATATCCCCCGGTACGCCGGTCTACAGCGCGACCAAGGCGGCGGTCGAACAGATGGGCCGGGTGCTGGCGCGCGACTGGGCGAACAAGGGCATCAACGTCAATATGATCGCGCCGGGCTATGTCGCGACCGATCTGGTCGGCGACTATTTCGAGACCGAGGCCGGGCGCAGGCTCAAGGCGAGTTTCGTGCGCGACCGGGTGATGGACATGGCCTCGCTCGATCCGATGCTGCTGTTCCTGTGCAGCGGCGCCAGCGCCCAGACGACCGGAGCGGTGATGAGCGTCGACGACGGGCAGTCGCTATGAGCTACACGGCCATCGATTACCGCGTTGCCGACGGAATCGCGACGGTCACCCTGTCGCGGCCCGAGAAGCTCAACGCCTTCAGCTACCGGATGATAGACGAGGTCCTCGACGCACTCGACCGGATCGATGCCGACGACGATGTCCGCGCGGTGATCTTCACCGGGGCGGGGCGCGCCTTTTCGGCGGGGACCGACATCAGCGACGGCACGGCCGTCTTCACCCGCGACGACGAACAGGATGCGCTGCGCAAGCCCGACGGCAGCTTCGATTACGGCGCGGAGGCGGCGCGCGACGGCGGGGGGCTGATCTCGCTGCGGCTGTTCGACTGCCTCAAGCCGGTCATAGCGGCGATCAATGGCCCGGCGGTCGGCATCGGCGCGACGATAACCCTGGCAATGGACATCCGCCTCGCCAGCGAAAGTGCCGGCATCGGCTTCGTCTTCGCGCGGCGCGGGATCGTCCCCGAGGCGGCCTCGGCCTTCTTCCTGCCGCGCCTCGTCGGCATCGGCCAGGCGCTCGACTGGTGCTATAGCGGCAAGGTCGTTCCCGCTGCCGAGGCGCAGGCCGCCGGGCTGGTCAAGGCGGTGTACCCGCCCGAGGACCTGTTGCCCGCCGCCCGTGCCATTGCGCGCGAGATCGCCGACAGGACTGCGCCGGTGGCGGTCGCGCTGATCCGCCAGATGATGTGGCGCGGCTTGGGCTACAGCCATCCGATGGAGGCACACCGGGTCGACAGCCGCGGCATATTGGCGCGCGGAAGCAGCGCCGATGTGGCCGAGGGCGTGGCCGCCTTCCTAGAGAAGCGGCCGGCGCGCTTCGTCGACCGTGTCTCCACCGACATGCCCGATTTCTTTCCCTGGTGGTCCGAGCCTTCCTATCGCTAGGCCGATCGCCCCGCCGGAGCATCTATGACCGATACTGCTACCGCATCCGTCGTCAGTGAAGCCGTCCGTGACGGCGTCGCACTGATCGTCTCCGACTCCCCGCCGGTCAACGCGCTCGGCTATGCGGTGCGGTCGGGGTTGTACGAGGCGCTGGGCCGCGCGATCGCGTCGGACGCGGTCAAGGCGATCGTCATCGCCTGCGACGGCCGGACCTTCTTCGCCGGTGCCGATATCGCCGAGTTCACCGGCGTCATTGCCGGGCCGGGCCTCAATAATATCTATGCGCGCATGGATGCGTCGCCCAAGCCGATCGTCGCCGCGATCCACGGCACCGCGCTGGGGGGCGGGCTCGAACTCGCGCTGGCCTGTCATTACCGGGTCGCCGCCGCCGACGCGAAGCTCGGCCTGCCGGAGGTCCAGCTGGGACTTCTGCCCGGCGCGGGCGGCACCCAGCGTACACCCCGCCTCGTCGGCGTCGCCGCCGCCGTCGACCTGATGCTGTCGGGCCGGCCGGTCGGCGCGCCCAAGGCGAAGGAGATCGGGCTGATCGATGCGGTTGCGGACGACAACCTGCGCGAGGCCGCGATCGCGATGGCGCGCAAGGCCGCATCCGAGGGCGGCTTGCCGCGCACCCGGGATCGGGCGCCCGACATCACCGCCGCCGCCGCCAGCGCGTTCTTCGCCCGGGTTCGCGCCGATCATGCCGCCAGCTTCGTCGGCTACAAGGCGCCGGGCCATATCCTCCGGGCGATCGAGGCCTCGACCCGGCTACCCTTCGACGAAGGGCGTGCGGTCGAACAGGCGCTGTTCGAGGAGTTGATGGAGAGCAGCGAGTCGCTGGCGCAGCGGCACATATTCTTCGCCGAGCGGGCAGCGGCGAAGGTGCCGGGCATCGGCCGAGAGGTCCGGCCACTTGCTTCGGCGTCGGTGTCGGTGCTCGGCGATGGCGATCGGGCCGATGCGCTTCGCCGAGCCTTCGAGACCCTCTCGCTGCCGGTGGTATCGGACGGCGCCGCTGCCGACCTGATCGTGGTCGCCGATCCCATGGCGGACATCGACGCGGTGGCGGAACGGACCGGGCGATCCGAGGGCGTCATCGGCCTGCATCTGCCGCCGGTCGCGGGCAATCGCCTGCTGGAGATCGGGCGCGGCCCCCGGACCGGCGATGTCGCGCTTGCCACCGCGTTGGCGCTGGCCCGCAAGCTTGGGCGGGTGCCGGTGGTATCGTCGGGAACGCCCGGCCTGATCGGGACGCGGGCGCTCGCGGCGGGCCGCGCGGCGGCAGACTCCTTGCGGGAAGAGGGCGCTTCTGCCCGCGCGATCGATCGGGCAATGACCGGGTTCGGCTTTCCGCCCGGCCTGTTCGGCCCCGTCGAGGGCGGGGGCGAGGGCTCCGAGAGCGGCGATGCCGCCATCGTCCGGCGGCTGCTCGCCCCGATCGTCAACGAAGGCGCGCGCATCGTCGAGGACGGCGTCGCGTTGCGCGCCTCCGATGTCGACGTCGCGATGGTGCTCGGCTTCGGCTGGCCCGCATGGCAGGGCGGTCCGCTGTTCTGGGCGGACCTGGCCGGGCTGAAGTCGGTCGTCGCGACGCTGGAACAGGGGTCGGGCGCGGACGGCGTCTCGCCGCTGCTGCGCAGGCTGGCCGCCGAGAACGGCTCATTTCACGCGGCCTGATCGCCGCACGGATTTCACATGAGGATCAAGAGGTAAAGCCATGGAACTGAAGGGAACAGCAGCGGTCGTCACCGGTGGCGCGAGTGGCCTGGGCGAGGCGACGGCACGGCTGCTCGCGGCCAATGGGGTGAAGGTCGCGATCTTCGATCTTAACCGGGACGCGGGCGAAGCGGTCGCCGCCGCGATCGGTGGGACCTTCTGCGCGGTCGACGTCACCGACGACGCCTCGGTCGATGCCGGCTTCGAGAAGGCGCGCGCGACGCATGGCCAGGAACGCGTCCTCGTCAACTGCGCCGGCACCGGCAATGCGATCAAGACGGCTGCGCGCTCGCGCAAGGACGGCACGATCCGCCACTTCCCGCTCGCCGATTTCGACAGGATCATCCAGATCAACCTGGTCGGCACCTTCCGCTGCATCGCCAAGTCGGCGGCGGGAATGCTGACGCTCGATACGATGGAGGACGGCGAGCGCGGCGTGATCGTCAACACCGCTTCCGCCGCGGCGCAGGACGGCCAGGCGGGGCAGGCCGCCTATTCGGCATCGAAGGGCGGCATCGTCGCCCTGACCCTGCCGGTGGCGCGCGACCTGATGGATGACGGCATCCGCGTCAACGCGATCCTGCCGGGCATCTTCAGCACCCCGCTGATGAACGCTGCGCCCGATCATGTGAAGGACTCGCTGGCCGCCAGCGTGCCCTTCCCGAAGCGCTTCGGCGCGCCGCCCGAATATGCCTCGCTGGTGCTGGAGATGTGCCGGAACAGCTATTTCAACGGCGAGCATGTCCGGCTGGACGGCGCGATCCGGATGGCGCCGCGCTGAGTTTCGACCCCGACGGACGGCCTAAAGCCCCGCCAGTAGCGCCGCCAGCTCAGCCGGGCGCGACAGGAAGGGCGAGTGACTGGCGTCGATCTCGCGCACCTCGACGCCGGGCGCGGCCGAGCGGAAGCTGATCTGCGCGCGCATCTCGATCGCCTGGTCGCGCAGGCAATGGACATAGGTCTTGGGGACGCGGCCGAAGCTGTCTGTCGACAGCGTCACCGTCGTGGTCATGTAGCTCAGGTCGGTCGGCACCAACGCCTGCGTCGCGGCCGCCGCGACATCTTCCGCGCAGTCGGCGTAGAACAGGCGGCCGGCCTCCTCGGGCTTCACGCCGACCCGCAGCCCGTCGTCGAGCATATAGCTGCCGACCTCGGCGCGCAGGCCGGGCGTGGCCGCCAGCGCGGCGCCGCTGTCGCCGTCGCGCGGCAGCAGGGCCGAGATATAGACGAGTCGTTCGACCAGATCCGGCGCCTGTTCGGTCGCGCCCGAAATCGTCATGCCGCCCAGCGAGTGGCCGACCAGCAGCGCCGGCCGGTCGAACGTACGCAGGGCCGCAAGCGTGGCGGCTATTCCATCGTCGAGCGTCCTGGGCAGCGGATCGGTTTCGGGGTCGCGGCCATGACCAGGCAGGTCTATCGCCACCGCCTCCCGTCCGAGCGCCTGCAGAGCGGGGATCAACAGCCGCCAGCAATCGCCGCGATGGCAGCCGCCGTGGATGAGCAGGATGGGCGCGTCGTTTGCCATGTCTCTCTCCCGATCACATTTCTTGCGCCTGGGGGCGTATCACGATCTCGTTGATGTCGACGGCATCGGGCTCGTTCATAGCGTAAAGGATCGCCCGTGCGACGCTGTCGGCGGGCAGGGCGATCTCCGACGCGCCCTCGAGCCGCTTCTGCGAGGCGGGGTCGTCGATCTTCTCGAACAATTCGCTCTGCGTCGCGCCGGGGGAGATGATGGTCACGCGGATGCCGTCGGCCGTCACTTCCTGGCGCAGCGCCTCGGAAATCACGCGCACCGAGAATTTGGACGCGGCGTAGACCGCCGATCCGCCGTTGATCTTGTGCCCCGCGACCGATGCGATCGAGATGATATGGCCGCTCTTCTGCGCCTTCATCTGCGGCAGCACGGCGGCGATCGCGTAGAGGACGCCCTTGATGTTGGTGTCGATCGTGCGGTCCCAGCCATCGACGTCGAACATGTCGAGCCGCGAGATCGGCATGACGCCGGCATTGTTGATCAGCCCGTCGATGCGGCCGCATCGCGCCATTGCCAGGGCGGCCAGGTTTTCGAGATCGGCGCGCCGCGTCACGTCGCAGGCCTGCGCCGCCACTTTCCCGCCCCGCGCCTCGATCCGGGCGACCACGCCGTCGAGCCGATCGGCGCGCCGCGCGCCGAGCACGACCGCGGCACCCTCCTGCGCCAGCCGCAGCGCGACGGCCTCTCCTATCCCGCTGCTCGCCCCGGTGATGACGACGGTCCTGCCCGCGATGCCCATCCGCTCCTCCATATTTTTACCGCGAAAAATTATCTAACATTGATTGGCAAATATGTGACTGATATGCCTTTGCCGATCAATGATAGATTTCTCGGAGAGACCATGGCCCAGCCAGCAGCCTATATCGTCGATGCCCTGCGGACCGCCGGCGGCCGCCGCAACGGCAAGCTTGCCGGATGGCACCCCGCCGACCTGGGCGGCGCGGTGCTCGACGCCATCGTCGCGCGCAGCGGCATCGATCCGGCCGCGATCGAGGACGTCATCATGGGCTGCGTCAGCCAGGGCGGCGAACAGGCCTTCCAGATCGGCCGCAATGCGGTGCTGGCGTCGGGTCTTCCCGAATCCGTCCCCGCCGTCTCGATCGACCGGCAGTGCGGCAGTTCTCAGCAGGCGATCCAGTTCGCCGCACAGGCGGTGATGTCGGGCACCCAGGACGTGGTGATCGCCGCCGGCGTCGAAAGCATGACGCGGGTGCCGATGTTCTCGACGGGCAAGCTCTTTCAGGATGCGGGGCTCGGCGTCGCCAAGTCGCCGGGGCAGGAGCGCCGCTATCCCGGCATCGCCTTCAGCCAGTTCGTCGGCGCCGAGATGATGGCCCGGAAATACGGCTTGAGCCGCGACGACCTCGACCGCTACGCGCTCGAAAGCCATCGCCGCGCGGCAGCGGCGGCCGAGCGCGGCGACTTCGATGCGGAGATCGTCCCGCTGGAGATCCAGACGCCCGAAGGGCCGGCGCTGCACAGGATCGACGAGGGCATCCGCTTCGATACGTCGCTCGAAGCGATCGGCGGGGTGAAGACCTTGCAGGAAGGCGGTGTCGTCACTGCCGCCAATGCCAGCCAGATCTGCGACGGCGCCTCGGCGGTGCTGGTCGTGTCGGAAGCCGCGCTGAAGGCGCATGGCCTGACCCCGCTGGCGCGGATACACAATCTCACCGTGACCGCCGGCGATCCGGTGATCATGCTCGAGGAGCCGCTGATCGCTACCGAAAGGGCGCTGCGCAAGGCGGGTATGACGATCGGCGAGATCGACCTGTACGAGGTCAACGAGGCGTTCGCCTCGGTCCCGCTCGCCTGGCTCAAGCATAGCGGCGCCGATCCCGAAAAGCTCAACGTCCACGGCGGCGCGATCGCGCTCGGCCATCCGCTCGGCGCCTCGGGCACGAAGCTGATGGCGACCCTGGTCCATGCGCTGCGCCGGCGTGGCGCACGCTATGGCCTGCAGACCATGTGCGAGGCGGGCGGCGTGGCGAACGTGACGATCGTCGAGCGGCTCTAAGCTCTTTCCCCGCCAGGGCGGGAGAGCGGCGGCTTCAGAGCGCAACGCGCTTATTATAAAACGATGTAAGGTTTATGCATCGGAAAAGGAGAGGGATGATGGCGCCGATCGTGATCGAGGATGGTGATGCGATTGCGTGGGACAGCGAGACCGATGTCGTGGTGGTGGGCTTCGGCGGCGCCGGCGCATCGGCCGCGCTCCAGGCGCGCGAGAGCGGCGTCAAAGTCATCCTGCTCGACCGCTTCGGGGGTGGTGGGACCACCGCTTATAGCGGTGGCGTCATCTATGCCGGCGCCACGCGCTTCCAGAAGGAAGCCGGCTTCGACGACCGTGTCGAGGACATGCTCGACTATCTGCGGATCGAGGTGGGCGACGTCGTCAGGCCGGAGACGCTGGAGCGCTTCTGCGAGGGCAGCGCGGCCGATGTCGACTGGCTGATCGGCCATGGCGTCCGCTATTCGGGCGAGGCCTATCTCGACAAGATCACCTATCCGCCCGAGGGCAAGTTCCTCTATTATTCGGGCAACGAGAAATCCCCGGCCTATGTCGCCAGGGCCAAGCCGTCGCCGCGCGGCCACCGCGCGGTCGGCGCGGGGTTCGGCGGCGCCCATTATATCGCCGCATTGCGCCGCTCGATCGCCGAGGCCGGGATCGCGACGATGCTCCACACCCGCGCCAATCGCCTGATCTGCGACCCGCAGGGCAGGGTGCTGGGCATCGAGGTCGTCGCGCTCCACCCGTCGCAGCATGCCAGGCAGCAGGCGCTCTACGGGCGGGTCAGCCCCTATGTGCCGCACAATCATGGCCGTACCGAACGTGCGTTGCGCGCCATGCGTGCGATGGAGGAGCGGCACGGCACGACCCTGCGGCTGCGGGCGCGGGGCGGCGTCGTCCTCAGCACCGGCGGCTTTGCCTATAGCCGCGACCTGATCGATCGCCACGACAGCGCTTTCGCCCGGCATTACGACGCCACCCACCGGCTTTCCACTATGGGCAATGACGGATCGGGCCTGGAGATGGGCCTGTCGGCGGGGGGCGCGGCGGGACGGATGGACTCGCTCTACATCGCCCGCAACATCGCCCCGCCCGAGGCACTGCTCGAAGGCATCATCGTCAACCGCGCGGGCGACCGCTTCGTCCCCGAGGACGCCTATGTCAGTATGATCGGCGGGGAGATCGCCAAGCAGCCGGACGGGGACGCCTGGCTGATCGTCAACGGCCGGAGCTTCCGTCAGTCGATCTGGGAGGCGCTGACCTGCGGCTGGCAGCGGTTCAAATATTTCGGGGTGCCGATGCTGGCGAACTATGTGCTGGGCGGTACCCGGCGGGGAGGCGACGCGGCCGCGCTCGCCCGCAGGATCGGCATCGACCCGGCGGCGCTGTCGGCCGCGATCGAACGGCATGACCTCGACATCGCCGAGGGCAGGCCCGATGCGGTCGGCAAGACCGAGGTGCTGCGCAGGCCGCTGGGCAAGGGGGCGCTCTATGCCGTCAACATGTGCATGAGCAACCGCCATGCCCTGACCAAGTTCATGACCCTCGGCGGCCTCAGGGTGGACGAGGACAGCGGCGAGGTGCTGCGCGAGGACGGCGCGGCGATCCCTGGACTCTACGCCGCCGGCATGGCCGCGGTGGGGCTGCATTCGAACGGCTATATCAGCGGCCTGTCGATCGCCGACGGGGTCTTTTCGGGGCGGCGCGCAGGTCGCCACGCCGCCCGCGCGGCACAGGCGCGGAACGAGCGCCGCCCTGCGAAGGTCGCCTGACATGGCCGATGCGGCAGCCATTGCCACGATCGAGGAGATCATCGACGAGGCGCGCAACGGGCGCATGTTCATCCTGGTCGACGACGAGGACCGGGAGAATGAGGGCGACCTCGTCATCCCCGCGCAGATGGCGACGCCCGAGGCGGTCAACTTCATGGCGCGCGAGGGGCGGGGGCTGATCTGCCTGTCGATGACCCGCGCGCGGATCGCCGAGCTCGGGCTCGACCTGATGAGCCGCGACAACCGCTCGGCCTATGAGACCGCCTTCACCGTCTCGATCGAGGCGCGCGAGGGCGTGACCACCGGCATCTCGGCCGCCGACCGCGCCCGGACGAGCGCCACCGCGATCGATTCGTCGCACGGCCCCGGCGCGATCGTCACGCCGGGCCATGTCTTCCCGCTGATCGCGCGCGACGGCGGCGTGCTGGTCCGCGCCGGCCACACCGAGGCGGCGGTCGACATCTCGCGGCTCGCGGGCCTCAACCCGTCGGGCGTGATCTGCGAGATCATGAAGGACGACGGAACGATGGCGCGGATGGACGACCTGGTCGGCTTCGCCAGCCGCCACGGCTTGAAGATCGGCACGATCCGCGACCTGATCGCCTATCGCCTGCGCCGCGACCATAATCTGGAGCGGGTGGGCGAGGCGTCGTTCCATAGCATCTTCGGCGGCGACTGGACCGCCGTCACCTTCCGCAACAAGGCCTATGACAGCGAGATGCTGACGCTGGTGAAGGGCCATGTCGATCCCGACAAGCCGACCCTCGTGCGGATGCACGTCGTCGACGTGTTCACCGACATGCTGGGAGTGGAGGGCGAGCGCCACGGCCTGCTCCAGAGCGCGATGGCCGAGATCGCGCGCGAGGGCGCCGGGGTGATCGTGATGATCACCCAGCAGATGCCGAACATTCTGACCCGCTTCGTCCGCGGCAAATCCGGCGAGAGCCCGGCGCGCAGCGACCTGGAGGAGTTGCGCGACTATGGCGTCGGCGCGCAGATATTGTCGGCGCTGGGTGTCCACGACATGGTCCTGCTCACCAACTCTCCGCGCACCCTGGTCGCGCTGCGGGGCTTCGCGCTCGACGTCGTCGGGCATCGTCCGATGCTCACCACCGCGCCGAGGACGTGGATTCAGGGCGGGTGGATCCAGTGAACGCCACCGTTTCGCTGACCGATCGCGTTGATTTCCGCCGCGGGCCGGCGATGGCCAACCGGCTCGCGCTGGCGCCGCTGACCAATCTCCAGAGCAACGACGACGGCACGATCAGCGAGGACGAGCATCGCTGGCTGGTGAAGCGTGCGGCGGGGGGCTTCGGCATGGTGATGACCTGTGCCGCGACCACCCATCCGCTGGGTAAGGGATTTCCCCGCCAGCTCGGCGTGCATGACGATATCCACCTGCCCGGCCTCGAGCGGCTGGCGCGCGACCTGCGCGCGGCGGGGGCGGTGTCGTCGGTTCAGCTCCAGCATTCGGGGATGCGCGCGGCAGGCGACCTGATCGGCGAAGCGCCGGTCGGCGTGGTCGACGATCCCGCGCGCGGCGTCCGCGGGCTTTCCACCGGCGAGGTCGAGCAGGCCATCGAGGATTTCATCGAGGCCGGGCTGCGCGCCGAACGCGCCGGCTTCGACGGGGTCGAGGTGCACGGTGCGCATGGCTATCTGCTCTGTCAGTTCCTCGATGTTCGCCGCAACCAGCGCAGCGACCGCTATGGCGGTTCGCCCGAGAACCGGGCGCGCGCGCTGCT
This sequence comes from Sphingomonas sp. Root720, assembly GCF_001428605.1. Lineage (GTDB taxonomy): Bacteria > Pseudomonadota > Alphaproteobacteria > Sphingomonadales > Sphingomonadaceae > Rhizorhabdus. The sequence goes on along the minus strand of NZ_LMID01000001.1, from coordinate 522,654 downwards.
CGATGTGATTGCAGGGCTGCGCGATCGGGCGCGGCCCGATTTCCAGATCGGCGTCCGGTTGTCGCCCGAACGCTATGGCGTCGACCTCGGCGAGACCCGCGCGCTGGCCGCTCGGCTGATGCGCGAGGGCAGGGTGGACAGTATCGACATCTCCTGCTGGGACACGTTCAAGAAGCCCGAGGACCCCGCCTTCCAGGATCGCGTGCTGATGGACTGGTTCACCGACCTCGATCGGCACGGCGTCCGGTTGGGGGTCGCGGGCAAGCTGACGGCGGGCGCCAATGCGCGGCGCTGCATCGACCATGGCGCAGACTTCGTCCTGATCGGCCGGGGGGCGATCCTTCATCATGATTTCGCGCGGCGGGTCGGCGAGGATGCCGATTTCCTCAGCGCGCCCTTCCCCGTCACCCGCGCCCATCTGGCACGCGAGGGGCTCGGTGGGCACTTCATCGATTATATGGCGACCTGGGACGGGTTTGTCGTCGAGGAGCAGGAAGACGCATGAACCGGACATTGCAGATCGTGGAGGTCAGCCCGCGCGACGGCCTGCAGAATGAAAGCATGCTGGTGTCGACGGCGGATAAGGTCGCACTGATCGGCCGGATGATCGAGGCCGGAGCGCGGCGCTTCGAGGTGGGCAGCTTCGTCAACCCGAAGCGCGTGCCGCAGATGGCCGACACGCCCGAGGTGATCGCCGCGCTGCCCGACCGGGACGACATCAGCTATATCGGCCTGTGCCTCAACCGGAAGGGCGTCGAGCGCGCCGCGCAGTCGCGCGAGGGCAACAAGCGCGGCGTCGACGAGGCCGGCTGCGTCACCGTCGCCAGCGACGCCTTCGGCACCGCGAACCAGGGCCAGACATCGGCCCAGTCGGTCGCCGAGAATATCGCGATGCTGGCGCTGGCGAAGCGCGAGGGGCTGGTCGCACAAGTCACCATCGCGGTCGCCTTCGGCTGCCCGTTCGAAAAGCATGTCCCCGCCGACCGGGTGATCGACATCGCCCGGCGGCTGGCCGAGGCGGCACCGGTCGAGATCGCGGTGGCCGACACGATCGGGGTCGCGGTGCCGGGGCAGGTGAGCGACCTGATCGGCCGGCTGCGCGAGCTGCTGCCCGCCGACATCCGCCTGCGCGCCCATTTCCACGATACCCGCGCGACCGGCGTCGCCAATGCCTGGGCGGCGTGGCAGGCGGGCGCCGACGTGCTCGACAGCTCGCTGGGCGGACTCGGCGGCTGCCCCTTCGCGCCCGGCGCGACCGGTAACGTCGCGACCGAGGACCTCATATACCTGTTCGAGCGCTCGGGGGTGCCGACCGGTATCGACCTGGAGCGCGCGATTGCGGTCAACACATGGTTCGCCGGCGTGATGGGCAAGGCGCTGCCCTCCAATGTGGGGCGTGCCGGCGGTTTCTGAGCGGGAACGGCAGAGGAGGAGGACGGACTATGAAGATCGCGGTGATCGGTGCGACCGGCAAGGTCGGCCAGCGGCTCGTCGACGAACTTCGGCGGCGCGGGCATGCGGTGACCGGCGTCGCCCGGTCGCAGCCGGCCGAGGACCCCGGCGTGCCGCTGCGGCTGGCCGACGCCAACGATCCGGCGGCGCTGGCCGATGCGATCCGGGGCCATGACGCGGCGATGCTGGCAGGGCGCTTCGTCTCGACCAGCGCCGATGCGATCGTCACGGCGATGAAGCGGGCTGGCGTGCCCCGGCTGCTGGTCGTCGGCGGGGCGGGCACCCTGTTCGCGTCGCCGGGCGTGCAACTGATCGACATGGGGGTGATCCCCGAGGCGTTCATGCCCGAAGTAGCGGGTGGCCGCGATTTCCTCGAAGCCCTCAAGCGCAGCGACATCGACTGGACCTTCCTGTCGCCCGCGGTCAATTTCGTGCCGGGCGAGCGGACCGGGCACTTCCGTCTGGGCGGTGACGACCTGATGCGCGATGGCTCGGGCGACAGTCGGATTTCCTACGAGGATCTTGCGATGGCGCTGGTCGACGAGCTGGAAGCGCCGAAGCACAGCCGGAAGCGCTTCTCGATCGCCTATTGACTGCTCTCACCCCTCCCCCTTCAGGGGAGGGGCCATGGCCAGGCTCCTATTTTCCCTGGGCCTTCTTCGCCTGGCGCAGCACATAGGCGCGGATGTCCTCGGCGCGTTGCGGAGTGATGACCTGGGCGAAGGACACCATGCCCATCTCCTTGAGCGCGCCGTCGATCACGATCGCCTTCCACGCCTCGGGGTCGGCGAGCGCGCCCGAGCGGCGCAGGTCGGCGGTGTAGGCGACCGAGGCGTTGCCGCCGTGGCAGACCGAGCAGGTTCGGGCATATTCGGCCATGCCAGCATCGGCATTGCCGGTCGAGGTGATGCCGGTCACGTCGATCGGCGCGCGCGGGGCGGGCGCCTCGTGCTTCAGCTTCGCCTTGCCGCCGATCCGGAAGACGAGCAGCCGGCCGTTCCGGCGCTGGTTATCGGGGACGACACGTCCGATCAGCGCACCCGCGCCGCCGAAGCCCGAGAGCACCGCCACATATTGCTGGCCCTTGATCCGGTAGCTGATCGGCGGGGCGATGATGCTGGTGCCCGCATCGAACGACCAGAGCCTGGTGCCGTTGGTCGCGTCATAGGCGCTGAGGGTGCCCTCCATGTCGCCCTGGAAGACGATGTCGCCGGCGGTCGCCAGCGTGCCGCCATTGACGAAATAGCGCTTCGGCACCGACCAGCGTGCCTTTTGCGCGACGGGATCCCAGGCGAGCAACTGGCCGGTCATCGCCTTGCGGATCGGCTCGAGCTGGTCCTCTGGAAACTCCTTCATCGCGATGCCGGCATTCTGGCCGATCGGGCGGTGCTGGAAATCCTGTACCTTCTCATATTCGCCGGGCGTCAGCTGGACCGGGATGTAGACCAGCCCGGTGCGCGGACTGTACGACATCGCCTGCCAGCTATGCGCGCCGAACGGGCCCGGCTGCTGGATCGACGGACCGTCCTGGTAATGGACGCCCTTCGCCATGATCGGCCGGCCGGTCTTCATGTCGATGCCGCTCGACCAGGTGACCGGGGCGAAGGGCTTGGCCGACAGCAGTTCGCCGGTCTTGCGATCGAGGACGTAGAAATAGCCGTTCTTGGGCGCCTGCATCACCACGTCGCGGGGCTTGCCGTCGATGACGAGGCGCGCGCCCATGATCTGCTGGGTGGCGGTATAGTCCCAGCTGTCGGACGGGGTGGTCTGGTAATGCCAGGCATATTTGCCGGTGTCGGGATCGACTGCGACGATCGACGACAGGAACAGGTTGTCGCCCTTGCCGCCCGACCGGAGCTGATAGTCGAACGGCCCGCCATTGCCGGCGCCGATATAGAGCAGGTTCGCTTCGGGATCGTAGGTGATGCCGTCCCAGGCGGTGCCGCCGCCGCCGCTGTTGCGCCATTCGCCGTCGCCCCAGGTCGATTGCGCCTTGGCCAGCAGCACGTCGTCCGAGGCGGCGCCGTCGGGCTTCCCCTCCGGATTTGGGGTCAGGTAGAAGCGCCACGCGAGCTTGCCGGTGGCGCCGTCATAGGCGGTGACGAAGCCGCGCACGCCGAACTCGGCGCCGCTGTTGCCGATAACCACCTTGTCCTTCACCGCGCGGACCGCGCCGGTGATGGTGTAGCGCATCGTCTTCGGCTGGCCGGCGAGGGTGTCGACCTGCCAGGCGAGCTTGCCCGTCTTCGCGTCGACCGCGACGAGGCGGCCGTCGAGCGTGCCGACGAACACCTTGCCGTCATGCACTGCGATGCCGCGATTGACCGCGTCGCAGCAGGCGCTGGCCAGCGACTCGCGCGGCACCTCCGGGTCGTAGGACCAGAGCGCCCTGCCGGTCGCCGCGTCGAAGGCATAGACCAGCGACCAGGCGGTGCTGAGATAGATCACCCCGTCGACCATGATCGGGGTCGATTCCTGGCCGCGGTCACTGTCGAGCTCGGCGCTCCAGGCGAGGCCGAGCTTGGCTACCGTCGCGCGGTTGATCTGGTCGAGCGGGCTGAACCGCTGTTCCTTCTCGTCCCGGCCATAATAGGGCCACTCGTCGGCGCTGACCGACGCGGTGGTGTCGCCCACCTGCGCGGTGACGTGCGAGGCCGCGATCGCCAGCGCGGCGACGCCTGCGAGGCCCATGACGAGGCGCTTCATGGCCATCCCTTCGATCCTGCGCATCAGCCCAGCACCGCCGGAGCCTGGTCCATGATCACCGTCTTGGTCTCCAGATAGGGCATGAGCCCCGGCCTGCCGCCCTCGCGGCCGATGCCCGATTTCTTGAAGCCGCCAAAGGCGATGCCGAAATCGCTGCGGAAGGCGTTGTGGCCGACGGTGCCGGCGCGCAGCCGGCGGGCGACCGCCATGGCGCGCTCGGTGTCCTGGGTGAAGACCGAGCTGTTCAGTCCGAAGTCGCTCTGGTTGGCGAGGCGGATCGCCTCCTCCTCGTCGCGCGCCGGAATCACGCAGATGACCGGGCCGAAAATCTCCTCCTGGGCGATCTTCGCGTCGTTGCTGACATGGCCGAACAGGGTCGGTTCGAGATAATAGCCGCGCTCGAGCCCGTCTGGCCGGCCACCGCCGGTCGCGAGGGTGAAGCCGTCGGCCTTGCCGCTGTCGATGAAGGACCGGGCGCGCTCGAGCTGGCGCTTCATCGCCATCGGGCCCATCTGGGTCGCGGCATCGAACGGATCGCCGACCTTCACCTGCCGCATCGCGGCGGCGAGGCCGTCGAGCAGCTCGTCATGGCGATGCTGCGGCACGATCACCCGGCTCAGCGCCGAGCAGAACTGCATCGCCAGCATGCCGACCTGCGGTGCGATCGCACCCACGACGATGTCGAGCGGCGAGTCGTCGAGCACGACGGCGGCCGACTTGCCGCCCAGTTCGAGCGTCGCGCGCGCCATGCGGCCCCCGCAGATCGAGGCGACGTGCTGGCCGACCGCGCTCGATCCGGTGAAGCTTATCTTGTCGACATCGGGGTTGCGGACGAGCAGCTCGGATTCGGCGCGGTCGGCCATCAGGATGTTGACCACGCCGGGCGGCAGGCCGAGCTCGTCGATGATCTCGCCCAGCAGCACGCCTTCGAGCGGGGCCTCGGGCGAGGTCTTCACCACCACCGTGCAGCCGGCGACCAGCGCGGGCGCCAGCTTCGAGGCCAGCATCAGGATCGGGCCGTTCCACGGGATGATCGCACCAACCACCCCGACGGGTTCATGGACGATCATGCCGATCTCGCCGCCGGCGGTCGGCGTCTGCCGGTCGATGAAGGGGAATTCGCGGCCGAGCCGCGCATAATCGCGGATCACCGCCGTCGAAGCCACGACCATATGGCCGCCATGGCCGAAGACGCCGCCGACTTCATGCGCCCAGATATTCGCGAACAGCGCGCTCCTGGCGTCGATCGCGTCGGCGAGCCGGTCGAGAAAGGCGCCGCGCTCGGCGGGTGCGAGGCCGGGCCAGGGGCCGTTGTCGAAGGCTTCGCGCGCCGCGGCGACGGCCTTCGCGATGTCGTCGGCGGTCGCGCAGGGCACCGATGCGAACAGGCTTTCGTCGGATGGCGTGACGATGTCGAAACGGCGGCGATCGCCAGGCTCGATCCAGGCTCCGCCGATCAGGAAGCGGCCGCGCTTCACGCGGTCGAGCAGTGCGTCCTCTGTGGTCATCCCGTCCTCTGAATGATGCAGGCCTATGGTGGCATGTCGATTATTTCGCCTAACACCGTTATATTGATCGGGCAAGTTTCCTCATCGGCCTCCTGCTGCGCGGGAGCGCTCCTCTTCGCGCCCGCAAAATTTACCCCTTTGCGTTTCTTCGGTGGACACCGGATTATCTGGCGTCCCACATTATCCCGTTGCATCGCTGCCGCTGAGTCGATATCAAGCCTAACATTGTCTGGTTCATCGAGCATGGATCGGACGCGCGGAGGATCGTCCATCGATAGGGCGCCCCGGACAGGAAGTGGGGAGGTTGTATGAAGACGCATGCACTATTGCTGGCGGGCGCCGCTCTCGGCGTCTGCACCGCGATGCCGGCCTATGCCCAGGCCGGTCCCGCCGAACCGGACGTTGGGCTCCAGGACATCGTCGTCACCGCGCAGCGCACGTCGCAGTCGCTGCAGAGCGTCCCGATCGCCGTCACCGCCGTTACCGCCGGCGATCTTGCGGCGCGGCAGATCACCAGCACGCTCACGCTCGAATCGGCGGTGCCGAACCTCACCCTGAGCCAGAACGGCGTTTCGGTGACGCCCTTCCTGCGCGGCGTCGGGTCCAACCAGTCCAACCCGAACGACGAGGCCTCGGTCGCGACCTATATCGATGGCGTCTATATTCCGTCGGTCACGGGCAACATCTTCAGGTTTAACAATATCGAGCGGATCGAGGTGCTGAAGGGCCCGCAGGGCACGCTGTTCGGCCGCAACGCCACCGGCGGCGTCATCCAGATCGTCACCCGCGATCCCGACATCGACGCGCCGTTGCTCGACGTCAGCGTCGGCGGCGGCAATTACGGCACGGTCGAGGCCAACGGCTATGCCTCCACCGGTCTGGGCGACAAGGCCGCGATCGATCTGGCGGTCAGCTTCGACCGCAACGACGGCTATGGCCGCGACATCAACCGCAACGCCGACATCTTCAAGCGCAACCAGCTGGGCCTGCGCTCCAAGCTGCTGTTCAAGCCCGGCGAGAACACCGAGATCCGTTTGACCGGCGACTATAGCCGGCTCAATTCGACCGGCACCGACTATCAGCTGCGTCAGGGCGTGATCGGTGCCGACGGCGTCACCAGCTATCCGGGCAAGCGCCGCACCAACACCGAATGGAAGAACACCGGCGACAACGACATCTACGGCGCGTCGCTGCGCATCGACCAGGACATGGGCTTCGCGCGCCTGGCCAGCATAACCGGCTACCGCCACGTCAAGGGCGACTTCCATCTCGACCAGGACGCGACGCCGACGCCGATCGTCCAGGGCGACATCAACCAGTTCGCGGAAAGCTATTCACAGGAGCTGCAGCTTCTCGCGCCCAAGGAGTCGAAGGTCGACTGGCTGCTCGGCGGCTTTTATTTCCACGCCAGATACGCCTATACCCCGCTCGATCTCGGTGGTCTCGCGGCGGCACCGCTGCCTGCGATCCAGCTGTTCGGCGACCAGAAGACCAAGTCGCTCTCGATCTACGGACAGGCGACCGTACCCGTCACCGAGACGACCAAGATTACCGGCGGCCTGCGCTACACCTATGAGAAGCAGAATACCGACGGCCGCACCGAAAGCGGTGGCGTGGTCTTCCCGCACGCGCCGAACCCGCTCTGTCCAGGGGAGACGACCGACTGTCCGCAATCGCAGACCATCAAGAAGCTGACCTGGCGCGTCTCGATCGACCAGGAAATCAGCGATGGCGTGCTCGGCTATCTGTCGTACAACCGCGGCATCAAGAGTGGCGGCTTCAACATGATCAACGCCGGCACGCCCGGCTACAAGCCCGAGATCCTGGACGCCTATGAGGCGGGCCTGAAGATGCAGCTGTTCGATCGTCGCGTCCGGCTGAACGCCGCCGCCTTCATCTACGACTACCAGGACATCCAGGTCTTCAACATCACCGGCGGCGGCGCGGTGCTGACCACCAACGCGGCGGCGGCGCGGGTCCACGGCTTCGACGCCGACCTGGCGTTCAAGGCGAGCTCGAACCTGACGATCAGCAGCGGCTTCGGCTGGCTCGACGGCAAATATACCGACTTTCCCAACGCCACCTTCACGCCCGCTTCGCCGCTGCAGGGGCCGCAGGTGCCCGTCGATGCGACCGGCAACCGCATGATCTACGCGCCGAAGTACAGCGGAAACGTCACCGTCGACTATCGGGTGCCCACCAGCATCGGCGAGTTCGGGGTCAACGTCTCGGCCGCCTATCGCGGCCGGGTGTTCGTGACGGCCGCCAACCGGCTCGCGATCCCGAGCTATACCGTGGTCAACTCGTCGATCGGCTGGACGTCGGACGACAAGCGGATCGGCGCGCAATTCTGGGTCCGCAACCTGTTCGACAAGGACTATTATCTCAACCGCACCGAACAGGCGCTCGGCGACATCCAGTTCCTGGCGCCGCCGCGCACCGTCGGTGTCACGCTCAGCTTCAAGACCCGCTAAAGGCACGGCGCACATGGTGAAGATCAGCTATCTCGATCAGGACGGCACCCGGACCGACCTCGACGCCGACGAGGGCACCAACCTGATGGAGCTGGCCGTGCGGGGCGGCGTCACCACGATCGAGGGCGAGTGCGGCGGCGCACTCGCCTGCGCCACCTGCCACGTCTACATCCCCGAAGAGTGGCGGGCCGTGACGGGAGAGGCATCGGAGGACGAGCGCGAGATGCTCGAATTCGGGGTCGATGTCGACGATCGCAGCCGGCTGTGCTGCCAGATTCGCGTCACCGCGGAGATGGACGGCCTGGTCGTGCTGACCCCCGTGAGCCAGCGATAGCCAGGAGGCGCCGGATGCCGGACAGGAATTTCACCCAGGCCGACTATAATCATCACGATCCGAAGATCGCCCAGGATCCTTACGGCTTCCTGGCGAAGGTGCGCAGCGGCAAATGCCCGCTCGGCCATTCGGACGCGCTGGACGGATTCTACTATCCGACCACCTATGACGGGGTGAAGCGGGTCTTCTCCGAATACCGCACCTTCACCTCGAGCGAGGGGGCGGGCCTGCCGAGCCAGCTCGTCCGCTTCTTCCCGGTGGATCTCGATCCGCCGAGCCACACCCGCTGGCGGCGCACGCTCAACCGCTTTTTCACCCAGGAGGCGGCGGAGGCCGATCGCTCGCGCATCCAGGGCCTGGCCGACAAGCTGATCGACGATTTCGTCGAGCGCGGCGAGGCTGACCTGGTCAACGAGTTCACACGGCCTTTCCTGGCGATGACGACCCTGCCGGTCATCGGTTGCCCCGACGAGGACCGGCCGATGCTGTCGGAAAAGCTGATGTGGATGGTTCACAACCGGCTGCTCGACCATGAGGGCTGGGTGCAACGCTATACCGAGATCGGCGACTATCTGATGGGGATCGCCGCCGCGCGCCGGAAGGCGCCGCGCAAGGACGACCTGCTCCAGTGCCTGATCGAGGAGGAGTTCGACGGCAAGCGGCTCAGCGACATGGAGATATACCAGGTCCTGATCCTCGCGCTGTTCGGCGCGCTCGATTCGACCAGCTCGGCGATGAGCGGGTCGCTGTTCCACCTGGGCCAGCACCCCGAAGACAAGCAGCGGCTGCTGTCGGGCGAGGTGCCGTGGGAGGTGGCGATCGAGGAGTTCCTGCGCTTCACCACGCCGATCCAGACCCTGCGCCGGACCGTCGTCAAGGAGACCGAGCTCGACGGCGGCAATCTCTATCCGGGCGACGTCGTCCTGTGCATCAACGGGGCGGCCAATCGCGATCCGGCGAAGTTCGCCGAGCCCGACACCTGCCTGATCGATCGGGACGCCCGCGACCACATGTCGTTCGGTTCAGGCGCACATGTCTGCATCGGCCGGCATTATGCGCGGGTGATGATCGACACCTGCCTGAAGACGATGCTGCGCCGGATCGGCGACTACAGCATCGCCGTCGGCTTCACACCTGAATATACCGCCAGCGAGGCACGGGCGCTCAAGACGCTGATGGTGGCGTTCACCCCGGGCCGGCGCCTGGTGGCCGCCTGATGGGGGAGCTGACGGACGAGGTCGCGCTGGTCACGGGTGCGACGGCGGGGCTCGGGCGGCGCTTCGCCTCGATCCTGGCGGCGGCGGGCGCGAGCGTCGCGGTCGCGGCGCGCCGCGGCGACCGCCTCGACGAGCTTGTCGCCGAGATCGAGGACGCGGGCGGCACGGCGCTGGCCATCCCGGTCGACCTCACCGACGGCACCGCGCTCGAAGCCGTGGTCGAGGCGGCGGAGGCGAAGCTCGGCCTCGTCACTATCCTCGTCAACAATGCCGGCATCCCCGACGCCCAGCTCGCGACGCGCATGTCGCTGGAGCTGATCGACCGTGTGATCGCCCTCAACGTCCGCACGCCGTTCATCCTGGCCCGCGAAGTGGCGAAGCGGCTGATCGCAGCAAAGCGCGCCGGACGGATCGTCAACATCGCCTCGATGGCGGCTTTCCACAGCGCGCAGGCCGGCTCGTCGCTCTATGCCACCACCAAGAGCGCGGTGGTGCGGATGACCGAGGCGCTGGCGGTAGAGTGGGCGGCCTATCCGATCAACGTCAACGCGATCGCGCCTGGTGCCTTCCGGTCGGAGATGATGGACGGCATGATCGAGCGGGTCGGCGACATGTCGGCGGGCTTTCCCCGCAAGCGGCTGGGTGATGCCGCCGATCTCGACGGCACCCTGTTGTTCCTCGCGTCCGCCGCCTCGGCGCATGTGACGGGCACCTGCATCAAGGTCGACGACGGCCAATATCCGCGCTGACCGCCCGCCATGCCGGCGGAGGCCGGGATGACGGAAGAGGGCTCAGCCTTTGCGCGCCGCGAAGGCGGCGAAGGCCGCCGTCGCCTCGGGGCTCGACAGCCGTTCGACGAAGGCGGCGGTGTCGCGGTCGATCGCGGCGCGGACGGCATCGGCATCGCGCATCAGCGCCTTGGTCGCGATGAGCGCGGCCGAGGGCTTGGCCGCCAGTCTGCGGGCGGCAGCCTGCGCCGCCGGCAGGATGTCGGCCGCCGGCAACGCGGCATTGCCGATCCCCAGCGCCACTGCGTCGGTGCCCGTCAGCGGCTCGCCCAGGCCGAACAGCGCGAAGGCGCGGGCGTGGCCGATCCGGTCCGGGAGCAGGCGGCTCGATCCCGCTTCCGGCACCAGGCCGAGGTCGACGAAGGGCAGCAGAAGGGCGGCATCCTCGGCCAGGTAGACGAGGTCGCAGTGCAGCAGCATCGTCGCGCCGATGCCGATCGCCCGGCCGGTGACGGCGGCGACCAGCGGCTTTGGGAAGGTGCTGATCGCATCGAGGAAGCGGCGGACGTTGATCATGCTCGCGGCGGGATCGCCGCCGGCCGCCGCCGCGAACATCGATATGTCGTTGCCCGCGCAGAAGTCCGGTCCCTCGCCGGTGACGACGACAACCTTCACCGCCGCATCGGCCGCGAAGGCCGCCAGCGCATCGGCAAAGGCGGCGTACATCGGATCGGTAATGGCGTTCTTCTTGTCGGGACGAGCGAGGAGGAGGGTCGCGATGCCGTCGGCCGAGTCGATGCGAATGTCCGCCATGGTTGCTCCCGCTGAATGGCCGCGCGTGCTTCTCGCAGGGGACGTCTTGTGTGACAATGATTGTCTGGAGCCCGAGTCCGGGAACGATCCGGACGGGCTTCAGTTGAGTTCACAGCACTGCCGCGCAGGCCGGACAGGAGAGACGCCATGAACCAAGCCATTTCGGGTACGCCGGTGGAAACGAACCATCGGCTGATTTTGGGCAGCCGCGTGGACGGCACGCCCGTGTTCAGCAAGGAAGGCGAACGGATCGGCCATGTCGACGATCTGTCGATCGAGCGCGGCACGGGCCGGGTGGTCTATGCGATCATGTCGTTCGGCGGATTCCTGGGAATCGGCGAGAAGTTCCACCCGATCCCCTGGTCGATGCTCGATTATGACGTCGAGCATGACGGCTATGTCGTGCCGCTCGATCGCGGCGCGCTGGAAGGCGCGCCGCATTATGGGCGCGAGGAACTGGTCGAACTGGGCGGCGCCAGCCTTCCCCAATATGACCAGCGCATCTTCGAATATTATGGCCCCTATGGCCCGCTACCCTATTGGTGATCGGCCCCGCCGATCGAGCTATCGGTTGATTTCCCGTCGTCGTCGTGGAAGGCCTCGGGGATGAGTTCGTTCGAGACGCGCCGCTTTGCCGGCCATGGCCTGACCCTCGCCGGCGACGTCGGCGGCCCCGAGGATGCGCCGACCGTCGTCCTGATGCATGGCGGCGGCCAGACCCGCCACAGCTGGGCCGGGACGATGGATCGGCTGGTGGCGCAGGGCTATCATGTCGTCAACCTCGACGCGCGGGGCCATGGCGAGAGCGATTGGGCGCCCGACGGCAACTACCGTCCCTCCGAGCAGGCGCTCGATCTCAAGGCGGTGCTGTCCGCGCTCGGACGGCCGGTCGCGCTGGTCGGGGCGTCGATGGGCGGGATGACCGCCTTCCATGCGATCGGCACCAGCAAGGAGCCGATCGCCGACGCGCTGGTGATGGTCGATATCGTCCTCAGGCCTGCCGAGGCGGGCGCTAAGCGGATCGCGGCCTTCATGCGCGCCTATCCCGACGGTTTCGCGACGGTCGAGGAAGCGGCCGACGCCGTATCCGCTTATTATCCCGAACGCCCCCGGCCCAAGGATGTCGGCGGCCTGCGCAAGAATCTGCGGTTGCGCGAGGACGGACGCTTCCGCTGGCACTGGGATCCGCGCATCCTCGACATGGGCCAGCGCGCCGAACCGCCCGGACCCTTCGAGGCGCTCCAGCTGATGGCGCCGAACGTCACGCTGCCGACCCTGCTTGTCCGGGGCGGCAAGAGCGACATCGTCGATGACGAGGGCGTGGCGGACATGCTGCGCCTCGTGCCCCAGACCGAGATCTTCAATGTCGCGGGCGCCGGTCATATGGTTGCGGGCGACATGAACGATCCCTTCAGCAGCGGCGTGATCGCCTTCCTGCAGCGGCATCTTCCGCTGGAAGGCTGACGACGGAAAAGCCGGCCCGGCGCTGCGGCCGGACATCCGCGCATCCTTCAGCCGAAGAACCTCGCTGGAGAGTATCGGAGCCCAAGCCGTGGGGTGCGCCGATGATCGAGGTGTTCGGTTCCCGGCTTCGATTCCTCGCGCGCTGCAGCGAGAAGCGACGGCTCGCGGCGGCTGCCGTAGACGAGCGAAGCGGGAGATCCACCCGAGGCGCGCGGGGATGTACCCGCGGGAGACGACGCGCGCGAAGCGATGAGCCGGCGATCAGGCCTCTTCGGGCGCCGCAGCGGGTGATAGCCCGCCCGGCGCGGGGCCGCCGCTCGCCCAGTCGAGCAGTTCGACGATATGCGCGATCGGCGTGGCGCTGCGCGCGCCGATCTGCATCGCGCAGCCGATATTGCCGGTCGCGATGATATCGGCGCCGAGCCGGTCGATCGCGGCGGCCTTGCGGTCGCCGAGCTTCCCCGCCAGTTCGGGCTGGAGGATGTTGTAGGTCCCGGCCGATCCGCAGCAGAGATGCGCCTCGGCCGGCGTCTTCACCCGATAGCCCATATGCGCCAGCAGCCGTTTAGGCGCCTCGGCGATCCCCTGGCCATGCTGGAGCGAGCAGGCCGGATGATAGGCGACCGTCAGGCCGCGTCCGTCGCCGGGCGGCAGGTCGAGCGTGTCGAGGAACTCGCTGATATCCTTCGCCAGCGCCGAGACCCGCGCCGCGCGGGCGGCATAGGCCGGGTCATCGCGCAGCAGGAAGCCATAGTCCTTGATCGTGGTGCCGCAGCCCGATGCGGTGATCAATATGGCGTCGAGCCCGCCCTCGTCGATCTGACGGCTCCACGCATCGACGTTGCGCCGTGCGGCGCCGAGCGCGGCGGCCTCCCGGCCCATATGGTGGACGAGCGCGCCGCAGCATTGCTCTCCGGGGGCAAGCACGACCTGGTAGCCGAGACGCGCGAGCAGGCGGATCGTCGCGGCTCGGATCGCGGGTTTCAGCACCGGCTCGGCGCAGCCCTGGAGTAGGGCGATACGGCCGATGGGCGCGGCGGGGCGCGGCGTTTCGCGGGTTGCGGATGCGGTCGCGCGGCGTGGTGCCATCCTCAGCATCGCGGCCAGGGGCTTCGCCCATCCGACCCGGGCGAGCAGCGGCGCGGTCGGCCGGACCAGCCGGGCGAGCGCGAGGGCCACCCGGAAGCGACCGGGATGGGGCAGCACCGCCGCCAGCAAGCCGCGGATCAGCCGTTCGGCCAGCGGCCGCCGGTAGCGCCGCTCGATATAGGCGCGCGCATGGTCGACGAGGTGCATGTAGTTCACGCCCGACGGGCACGTCGTCATGCACGACAGGCAGGACAGGCAGCGGTCGACATGCTTGACGACCTGCGGTGTCGGTATCGCGTCCCGCTCCAGCATGTTCTGGATCAGGTAGATGCGGCCGCGCGGGGAATCGAGTTCGTCGCCGAGCAGCACATAGGTCGGGCAGGTCGCGGTGCAGAAGCCGCAATGAACGCATTTGCGGATCACGGCCTCGGCCACCGCGGTCGCCGGATCGGCGAGTTGTTCCGGCGAGAAGTCAGTGCGCATCGGCATGATCCAGGAAGCGGCCGGTCTCGAAGATGCCGGCGGGATCGAAGGCGCGGCGGACCCGTGCCTCGAGCGCCATCACCCCGGATGCGCGGGGATGCTGTGCCGGGATGCGGTCGCGCAAATCGATCGGGGCACGGACCAGCATCGCATGGCCTCCCGCCATCTCCGCCATCCGCCGGACAAGCGTGGGGTCGCCGTCGAAGCCGAGCCAGAGCAGGCCGCCGGCCCAGTCCAGCAGCCAGCGGCCACCGAGCGGTTCGAAGGTCTCGACCAGGCGGGGCGCGGCCGAGGGCGGCAGGCTGATCCGCCACAGGGTCCCGGCATCGGCCAGTGCACCGGCCTGGCCGATCGACGACCAGAGCGGGGCGGCCTCGTCGGCGGGCAAGGCGATCGCCCGGCCATGGCGTTCGAGCAGGCGGGGCAGGGTGGCGCAGCGTGCCTCGACGGAAGGCGCGAAACCCTGCACCCGGAAGAGGGTCATGGCGGGACGGCCATCGAGCGGGGGGCGATGGGCGGCGGCGCCGATCTCGGCCGGGCTCCCCATCGCTTCGGCCATCGCCGCCTGCGCCGCCGTCGCGCCCAGGCCCTCGATCGCCATGGTTCGGACGACCTTCGGGCGGGGCAGGACCTTCAGGGTCAGTTCGGTGATCGCGGCGAGCCGGCCCCAGCTGCCCGCGACCAGCTTGGGCAGGTCGTAGCCGGTGACGTTCTTGACGACCTTGCCGCCGGCGACGAAGCGTTCGCCGCGTCCCGATACGGCGGTGAAGCCGAGCAGATGGTCGCGGGCGCCACCCGCCGTCAGCCGACCACTGCCCGCGACACCCGCCGCGACGATACCGCCGATCGTGGCGCCACCGGCCTTCGCGCCGAACAGCGGGCCATGGTCGAAGGGTTCGAAGGCAAGCATCTGGCCCTGTTCGGCGACGAGCCGTTCGACCTCGACCAGGGGGGTGCCGGGGCGGACCGTCAACACCAGCTCGGGCGGGTCGTAGTCGACCACCCCCGCAAAGCCGCGCAGGTCGACGATCTCGGCCGGGCGCGCCGCGCCGATCGCCGCCTTGCTGCCGCCCCCACGCAGTTCGAGCTTGCCGCCCCGGCCGGCGGCATCGGTGAAGAGCTGTTCCAGATCCTCGACGGTGGCGGGGCTGTGGACGATCATCAGAACCGCGGCAGGTCGGGAAAGGGCAGCGCGCCGCCATGGACATGCATGCGGCCGAGTTCGGCGCAGCGGTGCAGCGTCGGGAACACCTTGCCGGGGTTGAGCAGCGATTGCGGATCGAACGCGCATTTGACCCGCTGCTGGTGCGCGAGGTCGGTCTCGCTGAACATCACCGGCATCAGGTCGCGCTTCTCGACGCCGACGCCATGCTCGCCGGTCAGCACGCCGCCGACCTCGACGCAGAGGCGCAATATGTCGTTGCCGAATTCCTCGGCGCGCTCGAGGTCGCCGGGCTTGTGCGCATCGTAGAGGATCAGCGGGTGGAGATTGCCGTCGCCGGCGTGGAAGACGTTGGCGACGCCCAGGCCGTGATGTTCGGCCAGTTCGGACATGCGGCGCAGCACGTGCGGAAGGCAGCGGCGCGGTATGGTCCCGTCCATGCAATAATAGTCGCGCGCGATCCGGCCGACGGCGGGGAAGGCGGCCTTGCGACCCGCCCAGAAGGCCAGCCGCTCGGCATCGTCGTTCGATATGCGCAACGATACCGCACCATTGGCATCGGCGATCCGCGCGACTTCCTCGACCAGATGGTCGCATTCGGCGGCGGGACCGTCCATCTCGACGATCAGTAGGGCCTCGACGTCGAGCGGATAGCCGACCTGGACGAATGCCTCGGCCGCGTGGATGGCCGGGCGGTCCATCATCTCCATGCCCGCCGGGATGATGCCGGCGGCGATCACGTCGGCGACGCATTGGCCCGCGCTCTCGACGGTGGGGAAGCCGATCAGCGCTGCGCGGGCGGTTTCGGGGCGTGGCAGGATGCGGACCGTGACTTCGGTGACGATGCCGAGCAGGCCTTCGGAGCCGACCACGATACCGAGCAGGTCGAGCCCCGCCTGGTCGAGCGACCGGCCGCCGAGGCGCAGCACCTCGCCCTCGATCGTCACCAGTTCGACGCCGAGGACGTTGTTGGTCGTCAGTCCATATTTCAGGCAGTGCACCCCGCCCGAATTCTCGGCGACATTGCCGCCGATCGTGCAGGCGATCTGGCTCGACGGATCGGGGGCGTAGTAGAAGCCCGCCTCCTCGACCGCCCGGGTGATCGCGAGGTTGGTGACGCCGGGCTGCACCACCGCGATCCGGTCGGCATAGTCGATCTCGACGATGCGATTGAAGCGCGCCATGCCGATAAGCACCGCGTCGGCCAGCGGCAGGGCGCCGCCGGACAGCGAGGTCCCCGCGCCGCGCGGCACGACCCGGACGGCGTTGGCATGGCACCAGCGCAGCACCGCCGCGATCTGTTCGACCGTCTCGGGCAGGACGACGACCATCGGCGGCTGGCGATAAGCGGTCAGTCCGTCGCTCTCATAAGGCCGAAGCTCGTCGGGATCGTCGATCACCCCTTCGCCTGGGACGATCGCGCGCAATGCCCCGACGATCTCGGCGCGGCGGCCGAGCGTGTTTTGGTCGGGGGTCGGCATTTTCAACGACATGCTCGATCATCTGCGTCCGCTGCTGTCCTGGCAATGCTCTTATCCGGCAGGTCATTCGTGCGGTAGGGGATATAATCTCAAAGCAGATGTTCGTAGGAAGAACGAATGGGAAGTATATGCTCCTTCCCTCCACCGCCATCCCGGCTTTCGCCAGGATGGCGGTGGAGGATTTCTCGCGATAGTCAAACGGACAGTGCCTTGATTCATGCCATGCGGATCAAGGCCCCTCGCCAGTTCAGAAGTTGAAACCCAGCGTCGCACCCCATTCGCGGGGGCGGTTGTAATTGGCCTCGTGGAAGCCGATCCCGTAATTGCTGTCGCCTGAGACGATGTAGCGTTCGTCGGTGACGTTATCGACGAACAGGCGCAGCGACCAGCGCTTGTCGGGCGCGGCATAGCCCGCCGACAGGCCGAGCGTCTGATAGGCTCCCTGGTTGAGGAAGCGCGAATTGAGCGCGTCGTTGGCGTAGCGTGACGAGAAGTGGAAATCGGCCCGCGCGTCGAGCTTTGCGTCGCTCTCCAGCGTATAGGTATAGGAGCCGCTGAGCGTCCCCTGCCATTCGGGCGACTTGGGCAGCCGGGTCGACAGGCTGAGGATCTGCTCGGGGGTGCTGACCAGCGCCGGATTTGCCCGGATCGCGGTGTAATGGCTGTCGAGATAGCCGAGATTGGCGCTAAGCTCGAGGCCGGGGAGCGGGATGGCGGTGAACTCGGCCTCGACCCCTTTGATCCGTGCGTCGCCCGCGTTGAGCGTGACCGGCGCGCCGAGATTCTCGAACACGGTGACCTGGATGCCCTTATAGTCGGTTGTGAAGGCCGCGAGGTTCAGCCGGACCTTGCGGTCGAAGGCGTCGATCTTGGTGCCGACTTCGAAGGTGGTCGCATTCTCGGGGGCAAAGGAGAGGATCGACGGCCGCGGCGCCACATAGCGCAGGTTGAAGCCGCCGCTCTTGAAGCCCTTGCTGTAGGATCCGTAGAGCAGGACATTGCCCATCCGGTAGTCGACGCTGAGGCGCGGCGAGAATTTCTCGAAAGACTGCGAGGCGACCGAGTTGCGCGGCACCAGTGGGATCAGCGTGCCGGCCGGCGCCCCGCCGAACAGGAAGGGGGAGGCCGATCCGGTGACGATATACTGGTCGGACAGAAAGCGCTTCTTGTCCTTGGTGTAGCGCCCGCCGCCGGTCAGCGAGAGGCCGTCGACGATCATCCAGGTCGCCTGGGCGTAGGCGGCATAGCTCTTGTTCCGGACTTCGGCGACATCCTGGTAGATGGTGCCGACCACCTCGGGCAGGCGGACGATCAGCGGATCGGAGCCCTTCTCGTCGAAGTAGAACAGGCCGGCGGCATATTTGACCGCGCCGTCGACCAGGTCGCCGACCGCCTGCAGTTCCTGGGTGAACTGCTGGTGGCGATAGCCGTAGTTGGAGGTTTCGGTGATCACCAGCGGCGAACCGTCGGCATCGCGGTTGAACGATCCGGTGGTCTTGCGATAGGCGGTGATCGACTTGATCGAGAGTTGTTCGCTCGCCTTGAAATCGAGGGTCAGCGCGGTGCCCCAGGCGTCGATGCTGCTGCCGTTCGGGCCGGTCGCATAGGTCCGGTCGGTGCCGGTATAATAGTTGGCGGTCGTATAGCGGTCGTTGCCGATCACCGGGATGACCGAGGGGGTCGACCCGAAGGTGTTGTAGGCGAAGACGAGCGGGCCGTCGGCGAGTGTACCGGTGATCCCGGCCAGCCGATCGCCGGCGTTGTTCTCGCGCAGGCGGCTGTAATCGCCCGACAGGGTGGCGCTCAACCGGTCGGAGAACGCGTGCGTCAGCACCATCCGCGCGGCCTGCCGGTTCTCGTTGCCGAGGTCGGTCAGCGGCGTGCCGCCAAGCAAGGGCTTCTGTTGTGGCGTGTAAGCGGACTTGACGAAGCCATTCTTATCCTTGGAGGAAATAGAGATACGAACCCCCGTATCCGGACCGAGCGGCAGGCTGACCGACCCGCGCAGATAGCGGCGGCCATAATTGCCGAGCGAGGCTTCGAGCGAACCGCCGAATTCCTTGTCGGGCATCTTCGAGATGATCGAGATGGCGCCGCCGATGGTGTTGCGGCCGAACAGCGTACCCTGTGGGCCGCGCAATATTTCCATCCGCTCGATGTCGAGCACGTCGAGCACGCCGCCGACCGATCGGGAGACATAGACGCCGTCGACATAGGTGCCGACGCCGGGATCGGTGGTCAGCGCAAAATCCTGCTGGCCGATGCCACGGATGAACACCGAGGCCGCGTTGGACGCGCCGCTGACCGGCGCGGTGAAGTCGAACGAGACGTTGGGCGCCAGCCGCGACACCTGCTGGATGTCGGAGAGCCCCTTTCGGGCGATGGCATCGCCGGTGAAGGCCGAGATAGCGATCGGCGTCGACTGCATGTTTTCGTTTCTTTTCTGGGCAGTAACGACGATTTCTTCGATCATGCTCGAACTGTCGTCGGCCTGTTGCGCCACCGCCGGGCCAGCGGCCGACAGCAGGAGCGCGGTGCCCGCCAGCGTCAGGCCGAGGGCCCGGTCGCTCGCGCGCGATGTCAGAAACGGCTTCATCTTCTGGTCTCCCTGTTTTCGTTTATCGCTGCCCGGCGGCTTCCGGCTGCGCGGAATGTCCGTGGGCTCGGCGCCGAGTGTATGCCGATGGGCGCAGGGTTCTTGCTTGAGGCGGCGCGATGCGTTGTTCGACGCGGCGTGGGTGGGGAGGCCAATTCGACCGGTCATGCTGAGCTTGTTTCAGCATCCACAGGGAAGCTGGGTCACGGCCAGGAGGTTCCTGCCAATCGCCGGCGGGATTGCTCAAATGGCCTGGTGGACCCTGAACAAGTTCAGGGAAGGGAAAAGGGAGCGCCGTCCCTACAACCGTGATTCCGACGAAAGCCGGAATCTCGTCGTTCTTCGTCCGGTATCGGGCACTGGAAAAGGCAGTGAGATCCCGGCTTTCGCCGGGATGACGTCAATCGCAATATTAGCGCGGCAGCTGCTTCAGGAAGCCGGTCTCGGCGTGGCAGTTGCGATAGTCGTAATATTGCTGTTCCGGCGTAACCGCGTAAACCTCGTGCCAGAGGCGCAATTTCAGATCGAAGTTCAGCGCCTGCACGGTCTTCATGAAGGTGCCGAAGATGGCGAGGTGGGTGGGATGACCCTCGGACCAGCCTTCCATGTCGGCCAGCGAGCGCCAGTAGCTCCAGCCGAAGCTCTTCTCCTGCGGCGTGCCGTCGAGATCGACGATCCGCATGTAGCGGTTGACGTAGCAGCCGCATTCGCCGCCCCGGTCGCGCAGGAAGTCCATGCCGGCGCGCAGCACCGGTTCGATCTCCTCCAGGTAGAGGCGGCGTTCCTCGCCCGAGGTGGGGCCCCAGTCCTGGCCCGACCGGATGATCGCGATATTCGCATGTCCGCCGACCGTGACATGGCCCGAGGAGGCGACCGTGAAGCCTAGCTGGCCGCCCGGGGCGAGCGCGTCGGTCTGCGCGATCGGGAAGCGGTCGCGGGCCGATCCCCAATAGGCATGTTCCTGCACCGGAGGGCTCCGCGTTGCGAGCGCGCGGCCGATGCCCTCCATCTCGTCCTCGGTGCTGTAGAGCGTCTCCAGCCGATCGACCGTGGGGGTCAGTATCTCGCGGAAATGGCCGAGGCCGGTTTCGGCCGAGCGGAGTGCCGCAACCTCGTCGCGCGTCTCCCAGCGGCGGAACGCCGACGGATCGGTCCAGTAGGGTTGCACCACCAGCGTGTCGTAGCCGGCTTCGTCGACATAGCGTGCGAGATCGACATGGCGGGCGCCGCTGGTCGCGTCGAGCGTCGCGTGGAGGTCGCGGGCATGGGCCAGCGCCCGCAGGGCATCGGCCGGGTTGCGCCACTGCACCCCGTAATTCGCCATCACCACCCGCTCGACGGCGGGATCGATCCGCGCCGACCAGGCCGGATAGGGCGGGGCATAATCGTCGGCGATCCGCCGCTGGCGCGAGCGGGCGCAGGCGAGGTGGGGGGTGATCGACGAGTCCATGGTGCCTCCCTGCGATGATCCTGCCCGTGAAGCCCAGGTTTAGGAAATGATCTTCTCGGCGCCCGGAGCGATCTCCTCGAACGCTACCGGCTGGACCGGGGCGTCCTGCGGCGATCCGAAATGCTGGACCGGCCGGCTGCGATGCGGATTGAACAGCAGCCGGGCGACGTCGGGCCGGGAATAATGGCCGGTCGGGTCGGCCGCCGACTTGGCATAGGCGATCGTCGACAGGTCGATATCGGCATAGAGCAGCCCCTCCTGGTCCTCCGGAAGCGGGTCGCACAGCGGCCGGCCGTCGGGCGCGAAGATCATCGCGTGGCCGCCGCCGGGGGCCAGCAGTTCGCGCTTGGCGTCGGTATCGCACATCAGCTCGATCATCTCGGGCGAGATGATCCCGCAGGAGGCGATGACGAAGCACTGCCCCTCGACCGCGTACATCCGGCTCGCCGCCAGGTTGACCTCGGGCCCCAACGCATAGGCCTTGCCCGGATAGAGCGAGAAGCTGGGCCAGGAGGCGATGTGGACCTGCTCGTCCTGCGAATACATGGCGAAGCGGTTGAGCGGGTTGAGATGCTCCCAGCAGCACAGCGCGCCGAGATTGCCGAGCTCTGTCGCATGGACGCGCATGTCGCTGCCGTCGCCCTCGCCGAAGATCGTCCGCTCGACATGGGTCGACTTGAGCTTGCGGCGCGGGGTGATCGTTCCGTCGGGGGCGATGATGAGCTGGGCGATGTAGAGGCTGCCGGCGGCACGCTCGGAATAGCCCATCACCACGCGGATGTCGTTCTCGCGGGCGCAGGCGGCGAGCCGCTGCGCCTGGGGGCCGTCCGCGGTCATGCAATTCTCGAAATGGCGGGCGACGAACTGCATGCCCCAGGCCGGGGAATCCAGCCAGGCCCACCACGGATAGCCGGGCAGCCAGCATTCGGGGAAGGCGATCAGCCTCGCCCCCTGCGATGCCGCCTCGCGGATCAGACCGACCGCCTTTTCCACCCCCGCCTCGAGGTCGAGGAAGGCCGGGGCGGCCTGGACCGCGGCAACCTTGAACGGACCATCCGACATGCAATCTTCTCCCTGGAACCTTGACGCGCCAGGCCGGCGGCTGACCGGCCATGTCCCGAACATCCATGGTTGGGCGTCCGCCGTCTTTGCTCCAAGGGCCCACGCCTTTGTCGCGAGCGGCACGGGCCGCAAATCGGGAATGCAATCGGGTTTCGACTGCTCTATGGTCCAGGGCTCAGGGGGACGCAGCCATGTCCGAACATCTGCTGAGCACCGACACGGTCCGCGCGAAGGAAAGATTGCCCTATTGGTGCGATCTGGTCTGCGACACCTTCGTCGAGCTCGATTGCGACAGCCGGGAGTCCGACAGCTTCTCGGGCGAGCTGCGCAATATCGCGTTCGGCGCGATCCAGATCTCGATGGTGGACTCGGTGGCCCAGCGGGTTCGGCGTACCCGCAGCCGCATCGCCGGTTCGGACCGCGATCATTTCCTGCTGAGCCTCCAGCTCAAGGGCACCGGCGCGATCTGCCAGGACAGTCGGGTCGCGACGCTCTCCCCGGGCGATTTCGCGCTCTACGACTGCACGCGGCCCTATGAGCTGCGTTTCGACGAGAGCTTCTCGCAGGTCGTCCTGCGGCTCCCCCGCGAGACGGTGACCGGGCGGCTGATCGACAGCCATCTGCTGACTGCGCGGCGGATCGACGGCAAGCGGGGGGTGGGCCTGCTCGCATCCAGCTTCATCCGCCAGCTCCACGAACAGCTTGCCGACATCGACGATCTCAGCCTGGGCCGGCTCCAGGCCAATGCGGTCGACCTGATGGCGACCGCGCTGGCCGAGCAGACCGGCGGGCAGGCGCGGCCCAACGAAGGGCAGGCGATCATCCGCCAGCGGGTGTGCGCCTTCATCGACCGCAATCTCGGCGACCATCGCCTGACCTGCGAGGGCATCGCGGCGGCGCACGGCATCTCCCAGCGTTACCTCCGCAAGATCTTCGAATCCTCGTCGATGACGGTGTCGGACTGGATCTGGTCGCGCCGGCTCGAACAGGCGAAGGCCGATCTCTCCGATCCGCTGATGGCGCACGTCTCGGTGACGGCGATCGGCTTCGACGTCGGCTTCAAGGACGCCGCGCATTTCAGCCGCGCCTTCCGCTCGCGCTTCGGCATGT
This sequence comes from Sphingomonas sp. Root720, assembly GCF_001428605.1. GTDB lineage: Bacteria > Pseudomonadota > Alphaproteobacteria > Sphingomonadales > Sphingomonadaceae > Rhizorhabdus. The sequence goes on along the minus strand of NZ_LMID01000001.1, from coordinate 499,525 downwards.
CCCCCCGCGAATGGCGCAACAGCGCGGCGCAGCGGCACTAGCGCAAGTTCGGCATGGCGAGAGGCGCGCGTGCTCTCAGATGTGCTGCGAAGTCCGTTGGCAATTTTTTGCGTACGGATTATCTTTTGCCATAAGATTTTTCGCATTTCTCTAGGACGGAGAAATATGGCTGCCGAACTCGATGCGTTCGATCGCAAGATCCTGGCGCTGCTGCAGCAGAATGCCGACCAGTCGACCGCGGAGATCTCGGAAGCGGTCGGGCTGTCGCCGTCGCCCTGCTGGCGACGCATCCAGCGGCTGCGCGAGGAGGGCTATATCAAGGCGCAGGTGGCGCTGGTCGACCGTCGCAAGGTGGGGCTGAACACCCAGGTCTTCGCGCAGGTCAAGCTCAATGCCCATGGCCGTTCGCACCTGGAGGATTTCAGCGATGCGATCCGCGGCTTCCCCGAGGTGCTCGACTGCTACGTCACCATGGGGCCGACCGATTTCCTGCTGCGTATCGTCGCCGCCGACATCGACGCCTATGAGCGCTTCTTCTTCGACAAGCTGTCGCGGGTGCCGGGCGTACAGGAGATCAATTCGATCGTCGCCCTGTCGGAGATCAAGTCGACCACCGAATTGCCACTGACGCTCGCCTGACATGTCTTCGCTTCATGTTGGCGTAGGCCGGCAGAAGCGGAACGACCAGGGGCTTTTCAATTTTATAGAAAAGTTCGGTCAATCTTATCACGGTGTTTCGCAGAAGTCGGCTGCCCTAATCCTGTTTTCAGCCCGGACGGACCGGGCGCTGGATCAAGCACAGGGACCGACATCATGACCATCACCGCCACTCCGACCCCCGGCAAGACGCTCCTCTCGCCGACCAACCACAGCCTGGTTCTCATCGACTTCCAGTCGCAAATGGCCTTCGCCACTAAGTCGATCGCGCCGGAACTCCTCCGCAACAACGCCGCGCTGGTCTCGAACGCGGCCGCCGGCTTCAACGTCCCCACCATCCTGACCACCGTCGCCGAGAAGAGCTTCTCCGGGCCGATGTTCAGCGAGATCACCGACGCCTTCCCCGGCCGGAAACTGCTCGACCGCACTTCGATGAACACATGGGAAGACGCCGCCGTGATCGAGGAGGTCAACGGCATCGGCAAGGAGCGCATCGTTTTCGCCGGCCTGTGGACCTCGGTCTGCATCGTCGGCCCGGTGCTCTCGGCGATCGACCAGGGTTTCGAGGCCTATGTCATCACCGACGCCAGCGGCGACATCTCCGACGAGGCGCATGAGCGTGCCGTCGAGCGGATGGTCCAGGCCGGAGCCCGCCCCGTCACCTCGCTCCAATATCTGCTCGAACTGCAGCGCGACTGGGCTCGCGGCGAGACCTACGACATGACCACCGGCATCGCCCGCAAGTGGGGCGGCGCCTATGGCCTCGGCATCACCTACGCCAAGGCGATGTTCGATGCCTCCGAGGCTGGCCACTGAGCCTGGCCTTCTCGCGGCCGGCACCCCCTTCCGCCGGCCGCGCCCTTACGACATCCTGATATTCCCGAACCGAAAGGATCCACCCATGAGCAACTTCGTGACCACCACCGACGGCGTCGAGATCTTCTACAAGGACTGGGGCGCCAAGGACGCGCAGCCGATCATGTTCCACCATGGCTGGCCGCTGTCCTCCGACGATTGGGATGCGCAGATGCTGTTCTTCCTGGCGAAGGGCTACCGCGTCGTTGCCCATGACCGTCGCGGCCATGGCCGCTCGGCCCAGGTCGACGTCGGGCATGATATGGCTCATTATGCGGCCGATGCGGCGGCGGTGGCCGAGCATCTCGATCTGCGCAACGCCATCCATATCGGCCACTCGACGGGCGGCGGCGAAGTCGCGGCCTATGTCGCCCGCCACGGTATCCCGCAGGGACGCGTCGCCAAGGCGGTGCTGGTGAGCGCGGTCCCGCCGATCATGCTGAAGACCGAGCGTTATCCGGACGGCCTGCCGATCGAGGTATTCGACGGCTTGCGCGCCGGCCTGGCCGCCAACCGATCGCAGTTCTTCCGCGATGTCGCCGCCGGCCCCTTCTACGGCTTCAACCGCGACGGTGCCGACGTGAAACCCGCCGTCATCGACAATTGGTGGCGCCAGGGGATGATGGGCAGCGCCCTGGCCCATTATGAAGGCATCAAGGCCTTTTCCGAAACCGACCAGACCGACGACCTGAAGGCGATCACCGTACCCACGCTGGTCCTCCACGGCGACGACGATCAGGTCGTTCCCTACAAGAACGCCGCGCTGAACCAGGCGGCATTGCTGCCTGACGCCACCCTCAAGGTCTACGAGGGCTATCCGCACGGCATGCTGACGGTGAATGCCGACGTGCTGAACGCCGACATCCTCGCCTTCATCCAGGCCTGAGCACCAGCGACGGAGGAACGGGCGCCATGAAGATCTATCTGCTTTCGATGGGGGCCGGGCTCCTTGCCGGCCTGCTCTACAGCCTGATCGGCGTCCGTTCCCCGGCACCTCCGGCCGTGGCCCTGGTCGGACTGCTCGGCATCCTGCTGGGCGAACAGATGCTGCCGGTCGCCAGGCGGTTCGTCGCCGACCCCGACATACTTTCGGTCGTGCGCAGCCACCTCGCGGCCAATGACCAGGACAGGGACCGCGACGCATGAACCTCACCCGCCGCCAGGCGCTCGCCAGCGCCGCCGCCCTGACTGCCACGCCCATGGAGGCCTTCGCCATGACTCCCCAGGACATCATCATCACCAATGCCAGGATCACGACCCTCGACCGCGCCAACCCGGTAGCCCAGGCGGTCGCGATCCGCGACGGCCGGTTCCTGGCGGTCGGCGGCGAGGCCGAGGTCCGTGCGGCCGCACCGAACGCGACGATGATCGACGCGAAGGGCCGCCGCCTGATCCCCGGCCTGATCGACAGCCACATCCACGTCATCCGCGGCGGGCTGAACTATAATATGGAGCTGCGCTGGGAAGGCGTGCCGACCCTTTCCGACGCGATGGCGATGCTGAAGCGGCAGGCCGAGAACACGCCGCCGCCGCAATGGGTGCGCGTCGTCGGCGGCTTCACCGAACACCAGTTCGCCGAGAAGCGCCTGCCGACGATCGAGGAGATCAACGCCGCCGCACCCGACACGCCGGTGTTCATCCTCCATCTCTACGATCGCGCCCTGCTCAATGCCGCGGCCCTCCGCGCCGTGGGCTATACGAAGGACACGCCCAATCCGCCGGGCGGCGAAATCGTCCGCGACGCTTCCGGAAACCCGACCGGGCTGCTGCTGGCCCAGCCCAACGCCACCATCCTCTACGCGACGCTGGCCAAGGGGCCGAAGCTGCCGCCCGAATATCAGCTCAATTCGACCCGCCATTTCATGCGAGAGCTCAACAGCCTCGGGGTCACCAGCGTGATCGACGCGGGCGGCGGCTACCAGAATTATCCCGACGACTATGAGATCGTCGAGAAGCTGCATCGGGACGACCAACTCACCCTGCGCATCGCCTATAACCTCTTCACCCAGAAGCCGAAGGAAGAGTTGAAGGACTTCGCTACCTGGTCGACCCAGGTGAAGCCCGGCGATGGCGACGACAGCTACCGCCACAACGGCGCGGGCGAGATGCTGGTCTATTCGGCCGCCGATTTCGAGGATTTCCGCGTCGAGCGGCCCGACATGCCGGCCACTATGGAAGCCGATCTCGAACCCGTCATCCGCCTGCTCGCCGAGCGGCGCTGGCCCTGGCGGCTGCACGCCACCTACGACCAGACGATCGACCGCGCCCTGACCGTGTTCGAGAAGGTGAACCGCGACATCCCGCTCCAGGGGCTCAACTGGTTCTTCGATCATGCCGAGACGATCAGTGATCGGAACATCGATCGGATCGCGGCGCTCGGTGGTGGCATCGCCGTCCAGCATCGCATGGCCTATCAGGGCGAGTATTTCGTCGAGCGCTACGGCGCCAAGGCCGCCGAGCGGACGCCGCCGATCAAGCGGATGATGGCTGCCGGCCTGCCCGTCGGCGCCGGCACCGACGCGACCCGCGTCGCCAGTTACAACCCCTGGGTGTCGCTGTCCTGGCTTGTGACCGCGAAGACCGTCGGCGGCCTGCGGCTCTATCCGGTCGCCAACCGGCTCGATCGCGAGACCGCGCTGCGGCTGTGGACCGAGGCCAACACCTGGTTCTCGAACGAACAGGGCAAGAAGGGGCAGATCAAGGCCGGGCAACTGGCCGACCTGGCCCTGCTGTCCGACGATTATTTCTCGGTGCCCGAGGATCGGATCGTCGCACTGCGCTCGGTACTGACCATGCTCGGCGGCAAGGTGGTGTTCGGGGAGGGCGACTTCGCCCGGCTGGCGCCCGAAGCGCCCAGGGCGATGCCCGACTGGTCGCCGGTCGCGACCTTCGGGGGCTATTGGCGGGCGCCCGAGGCCCGCGCGAAGATGGCTTCGGCCTGCGGTTGCGCATCGTCGTGCAACGTCCATGGGCACGACCATGCTGCGGCCCTGGGCGCGAGCGTTCCGGCGGCTGACGTCCAGAGCTTCTGGGGCACGATGGGTTGCGGCTGCTGGGCGGTGTGAGTTTGTTCGGGGGGGAGCGGGTCGTCCCTCATCCCAACAGCGTCATGCCAGCGAAGGCCGGCATCTCAGGCGGCGCCTGCCTCGACCTCGTCTCTCATCTTCCGAGATGCCAGCCTGCGCTGGCATGGCGAAAAGGGAAAAGAATATTGCGATGCCCCAGTCCCTCGAAAATCCCCGCTTCGTCGCCGCGATCCTCGACTGGCCGGCGACCGTGCACGTCGCGCGGTTGGCCCTGGTGGGACCCTATCTGGTCGGCGGGCTCGCCAAGCTCGCCGACTGGCAGGGGGCGGTTGCGGAGCAGGCGCATTTCGGGATCCAGCCTGCCGCGCTGTTCGCCGCGATCACCATCCTCGTCGAGCTGGTCGGCCCAGCCTTGATCCTCGCCGATCGGCTCGCCTGGCTGGGGGCAGGGATGCTCGGGGGCTTCACCCTGTTCGCAGCGATCCTCGCCAACGCCTTCTGGACGATGACCGGCACCGACCGGTTCGTGGCGACCAACGCCTTCTTCGAGCATCTCGGGCTTGTCGGCGGCTTCGTCCTCGTGGCGATGCTGTCGGCCCGGCGGCGGACCTCCGATGATCCGGCATAGGGTCGCCGCCGCCGCGGGCCTGTGTCAGTTCGCGGTCGCCGCCCCCGCGCTTGCGCAGGGCCGAGAGGCGTGGCAGCCGCCGACGCTGACCAACACCCGCTACGACGAGGACTGGTCGAAGCTCGGCGATCCGGCCGCCCGCACCGGCCACTGGACCGAGGCCTTCAAATATGTCCCGCTCGATCGGAGCGGCTCGACCTGGCTGACCACGGGCATCGAGCTGCGGCTGCGGTCGGAAAGCTTCGACGACAATCTGTGGGGCGGGGCGGCCGCGCCCGACGACGGCTATCTGTGGAGCCGGGCGCTGCCCTATGCCGATCTCCATGTCGGCCGGGTGCGCGCCTTCGTCCAGCCGGTCGCCGCCTTCACCCGGGGCGTGGCACCGAGCGCGGGACCGATCGACCAGACGCGGGTCGACCTGCTGCAGGGCTTTGCCGAGGTCTCGCTGCCGATCGGCGGCGACACCGAAGTCACGCTGCGCGGCGGCCGGCAGATGCTGTCGCTCGGTACCGAGCGGCTGATCGGCACCCGCTACGGCCCCAATGTCCCGCTCGCCTTCGACGGCGCGCGCGCCGACATCGTCCATGGCGCGGTGACGGTCAGCCTGTTCATGGTGCAGCCGGTCCGGCCCGGCACCGGCTCGTTCGACGATCGCTCGTCGCCGACGAAGAAACTGTGGGGAGGCTATGCCCGGCTGCCCGGCCTCGACCTCTATTATCTTGGCTATCGCAACCGCGATGCCAGCTTCGCCGGGCTGACCGGCCAAGAGCGCCGCCACAGTCTCGGCCTGCGTAGTCACGGCACGGCGGGCGAATGGCACTGGAATGTCGAAGGCGTCTATCAGTTCGGCCATTTCGCGGAGCAGCGCATCTCGGCCTGGACGGTCGGCAGCGAGGTGGGGCGCCACTTTCCCGATATGCCGCTCGCGCCGCATGCCGTGGTCCGCTTCAACGTCGTCAGCGGCGACAAGAGCGCGTCCGACGACACGCTCGGTACGTTCAACGCGCTGTTTCCCAAGGGCAAATATTTCGGCGAACTGTCGCCGGTCGGGCCCTACAACATCGTCAGCCTCAACCCTTCGCTGTCGCTCGCCGTCGCCCGCGACCTGTCGCTCGGCATCGCCGCCATGGCCTATTGGCGCTATTCCCGCGCCGACGGCATCTACGACATCCCGGGCAACCTGATCCGTCCGGCGACGGCCTCCACCGGGGGCAATGCGCGCAGCCGCTTCATCGGCAAGGAGGCCGAGGCGAGCTTGAGCTGGCAGGCGACGCCCGAGCTGGAGCTGTCGGCCTCGCTCTCGGCCTTCCAGGCGGGCGGCTTCATCCGGCAGAGCGGGCCGGCCCGCACGATCGGGATGCTCGGCCTCGAGGCCAATTTCCGGATCTGAACATTCCGCCCTCCGGACGGGCGCGCACGATCTTATTCCAATGCCTGCACCCAATGCGATCGCCTCGACCGATCCGCTATATCCACCGGGAGACCATCGATGACCGCCTCCGAAGCCGCCCCCCAATCCAAAAGTGCCGCGCCTTTGCCCTGGCTGTTGCTGCTGCTGTCGGTGACCACCGGCCTGGTCGATGCGATCAGCGTGCTCGGGCTCGGCAAGGTCTTCACCGCCAACATGACCGGCAATATCGTATTCCTGGGCTTCGCCGCGGCGGGGGTGCCGGGCTTCGCGGCGGTCCCCTATCTGGTCGCGATGCTCGCCTTCCTCCTCGGCGCACTGGTCGCGGGCCGAACCGGCAAGATGCACCGCGGCCGGCCGCTGCGGCGCTGGCTGATGACGGCGGCGGTAATCGAGGCGGCGCTGCTGTGGATCGCCGCGATCGTCGCGGCGGGCTTCGACGTCGCGACCCAGTCTCCGTCGGCCGGACTGTTCGGGATCATCGCGCTGACCGGGCTCGCCATGGGCTTCCGCAACGCGACGATCCGGCAGCTCAAGGTCCCCGACCTGACCACCACCGTCCTGACCCTGACGCTGACCGGCCTCGCCGCGGATTCGCGCTGGGCCGGCGGCACCAACCCCAATTGGGCGCGGCGCGTCGGTGGCGTGGCGGCGATCTTCGCCGGTGCCGCGGTAGGTGCGGCGATGGTCGTCCATATCGGACTGGTCGCGCCACTGATCGTCGCGGGCCTGCTGATACTGGCCGGGACGGTGGCGTGCGCGTTCCATCCGCAATCGGCCGCACCGATCGAATAGCTGGTTTCGACGGATGTGATTGCCGTTCCCCGGTGCGGTCACTAATCGGGATGCGATCTTGCCGAGGGGACTCCATGCTGCGCCGCCTGTACGACTGGACGATGGCCAAGGCGGCGCACCGCCATGCCGAGGGCTGGCTTGCCGCCTTCGCCTTCATGGAAGCGAGCTTCTTCCCGGTGCCGCCACATCCGCTGCTCGGCCTGATGTGCCTGGCCGAGCCGAAGAAGGCGATCCGCTTCGCCGCGATCGCGACACTCGCCTCGGTGGCAGGGGGCCTGCTCGGCTATGCTATCGGCCATTTCGCCTATGAGGCGTTCGGCGAGGCGTTGCTGCGGGCGCTGGGCCTGGCCGAGAGTTTCCCCCGGGCGGCCTGCTACCTGCGCGACTATGGCGCGGAGATCATCGTCGTGAAGGGGGCGACGCCGATCCCCTTCAAGCTGCTGACGATCACCGCTGGCTTCATCGGCATGAACCTTTGGGTCTTCATCGGCGCCTCGATCGTGTCGCGATCGATCAGCTTCATGATCGTCGGCGTCCTGTTCCGGCTGTTCGGTGCCCGGATCAAGGGCGTGATCGACCAGCATCTGGGCAAGGTGACCGCCGCCTTCGCGGTGCTCGTCGTGGCGGGGTTCCTGGCGATCGCGCTGCTGGGCGGCGGCGCGAAGGAGACGAACGAGAAGTGCGCGGGAGCGGTGGCGGCGAAGGCTTAGGCTGTCGGGCCAGTCGTGGGTTGGTAGCGTCTAGATATCCCCGAACCCCTCCACCTCCGCATCCTCGGCGCCCAGCGCCACGAACTGTTCGAGCAGCCATGACCCCGCCGGGCCGGGCGGAGTATCGCTCCGCCAGATGCCGTTGAAGCGGTAGGTGCCGCCGATATGGTCGGGCATGTGGAGGCGGACGAGGGTGCCCGCCACCAGATCGGGCTCGATCATGGGCAAGGGCATGTTCCCCCAGCCGATGCCCTGGCGGAGCAGCTGGTGCTTGGCGCCGAGGTCGGCGAGACGCCAGGTTCGCGGGCTCAGCACCGAGAAGTCCTTGCCGTCGGTGAAGCGCGAGCGATCGGTCAGGACGATCTGCACATGCTCGCGGCCCATGCCGGGCGGGATCTTCGCGGTACGGCCGAGGGGATGGTCGGGCGCGGCGACGGGGACCATCGGTACCGATCCGGCCGAGACCAGCTCGATCCCGGTGACGCCCGCCGCCAGCGGACCGGAGATGCCGATCGCCGCGACCCCGTCGAGCACCATCGCCGTCACCGCGCCGAGCGCCTCGACGTGGAGGCGCAGCGCCACGGTCGGGAAGCGCTCGGCAAAGGCGCGCAGCACCCGCCCGAGCCGCTCGGCGGGCAGCATCACGTCCACGGCGAGGTCGACCTCGGCCTCCAGCCCGTCGAGCAGGCCCTTGACCTTGGCGCGCAGTCCGTCGATCCCCTGCGACACCATGCGCGCCTCGGCCAGCACGGCGCGGCCCGCGGTCGTGAGCTGCGGCTTGCGGGTGCCCTCGCGGTCGAACAGCGAGAGGCCGAGCTGGGCCTCGAGATTGCCGATGCCGTAGCTGATCACCGACACCGCCCGGTTGAGCTTGCGGCCCGCCGCCGCGAAGCTGCCGGTCTCGACGATCGCGAGGAAGATGCGGAGCTGGTCGAAGGTCGGCGTACCAGGATTTGACATTTCAACTTCCTCGAACGTTTCGGCCGATTTTATCTATCTGATCGGATAAGTCGAGCCGCCCTATATCGTCTTCAACAGGAAGGAGGACGATATGACGACCGACCGGAACAGCGCACCCCGCCTCAGCAACACCGAATGGAAGGTCGTCGCAGCGGCCTATGAGGATGCGGAGACCTACCGCTTCGCACCGGCCCGGCCTTCGCTGGTCCGGACGGCGATCGGCAGGCTTACCGGCCATCGGCCCGCGCTTCCCGCTGCCGATCCCCGGCGCGAGGCGCTGCGCCGCTTCGTCTGCACCGTGCGGCGCACCCGCCGGCCCGACGAGCGACTGGTGCCCGAGCTGATCGCGCTCGGCCTCAACCGTTCGCAGGTCGACGCGCTCGCCCTTCTTTCCGCCTAAGCACTGGAGATACAACGATGATCGACCTTCGACCCTATGACAGCCTCGGCGGCGCCAACCATGGCTGGCTCGACGCCAAGCATCATTTCTCGTTCGCCAGCTATCATGACGACGCTCGGACCAACTGGGGCGACCTGCGCGTGTGGAACGACGACACGATCGCGCCGAAGACCGGCTTCCCGCCGCATCCGCATCGCGACATGGAGATCATCACCTATGTCCGCGAAGGCGCGATCTCGCATCAGGACAATCTGGGCAACAAGGGCCGCACCGAGGCTGGCGACGTCCAGGTGATGTCGGCAGGCACGGGCATCCAGCATGCCGAATATAATCTGGAGGACGTGACGACCCGCATCTTCCAGATCTGGATCCTGCCCTCGCAGACCGGGGGCGCACCCAGCTGGGGCGCCAGACCCTTCCCCAAGGGCGATCGTGGCGGACGGTTCGTGGTGCTGGCGAGCGGCTTCGCCAATGACGACGACGCGCTGCCGATCCGCGCCGAGGCCAGGGTGGTCGGGGCGACGCTGAAGGCCGGCGAGACTGCCGACTATCCGATCGGCAAAGATCGGCGCGGCTATCTCGTGCCCGCGACCGGTGCGGTGAAGATAGACGGCGTGCGGGTCGGCGCCCGTGACGGCGCCGCGATCAGCGACCTCGAAACGATCCGGGTGACCGCGATCGAGGACAGCGAGATCGTGCTGGTCGACGCCGCCTGATCTCCCCAACGCTACCCCTTGAACCCCAAGGCCGGTCGTAGGAGGATCGCCCCCTGATCCTGACCGGTCCGCCGCCGGGCCTCATTCCCCCTCCGCGGGGTCCGGCGGCACCCCTTCGTGAAGGAAGTGAGATGAGCATGCGCACGAGCGAGGTCGACGGCGTCGACATGGTGATCCTGCCCCCGGTTCGCGACCTGGGCGACGGCTTCTCGGTCCGCCGGGCGCTACCGTCGGCGCACCGCCGGATGGTCGGCCCCTTCATCTTCTTCGACCAGATGGGCCCTGCCGCCTTTCGCGGCGGCGAGGGGCTCGATGTCCGCCCGCACCCGCATATCGGCCTGGCGACGATAACCTATCTGCTCGACGGCGAGATCATGCACCGCGACTCGGTCGGCAGCGTGCAGGCGATCCGTCCCGGCGAGGTGAACTGGATGACCGCCGGATCGGGCATCGCCCATTCGGAACGCACCCCCGACGAGCTTCGTCCCACCGGCGGCAAGCTGTTCGGCCTTCAGACCTGGATCGCGCTGCCGACCGACAAGGAGGAGATCGATCCGTCCTTCGTCCACCACAAGGCGCACGAAATCCCCAGCATCGAGGCCGACGGCACGACGCTGACTCTGATCGTCGGTACCTCGGACGGGCTGCGCTCGCCGGTCAGGACGCTGTCCGACATGGTCTATGCCGATATCGTCCTGGCCGACGGCGCGCGCTACCAGCTCAAGGCCGAGCATGTCGAACGCGCTGTCTATGTCGTCGAGGGCGAGATCGAGGTGGCCGGCCAGACCGGCGGCTTCGCGACCGGCGAACTGGTCGTCTTCAAGCCGGGGGCCGAAATCGTGCTGAAGGCCAAGGGCGCGGCCCGGCTGATGCTGATCGGCGGCGAACCTTTCCCCGAAGGGCGCAACATCTACTGGAACTTCGTCTCCTCGTCGCGCGACCGGATCGAGCAGGCGAAGGAGGACTGGCGCGAACGGCGCTTCGCCCCGGTGCCCGGCGAAGACGAATTCATCCCGCTCCCCGAGGAGCCCAAGCCCGTCCGCTACCCATAAGGGAGGTTGCCCAGATGACCCACGCCACCGCCACCATCGGCCGCGACCGCTATGCCACCCATATCGACGCGAGCGGCCACGTCCTCACCGCCGACGAGCCGGAGACGCTGGGCGGCGCGGATGCCGGCCCGGCACCCTATGATCTGCTGCTCGCCAGTCTCGGCGCCTGCACCGCTATCACCCTGCGCATGTATGCCGACCGCAAGCAGTGGCCGCTCGAGTCGGTCGAGGTGTCGCTGCGCCTGACCGGCACGGCCGAGGATCGCCGTATCGTCCGGACGATCGCGCCCAAGGGCGTCGATGCCGAACAGGCCGCCCGCCTCGCCGACATCGCAGAACGAACCCCGGTCACATTGACGCTCAAATCGGGTATCGCGATCGCCACCAGCCTCGCCTGACGGGAGACAGAACCGTGCCGACCCAAGTCTTCGATTTCGACGGCGGCAGCCACCGGCTGTCGGGCCGGCTCGAGCTGCCCGAAGGGACGCCGCGTGGCTGGGCATTGTTCGCGCACTGCTTCACCTGCGGCAAGGATCAGTGGGTCGCCGTCCGGATCGCGCGGGCGTTGGCCGCGATCGGCATCGGCACCCTGCGCTTCGACTTCGCCGGGATCGGCGCCAGCGAGGGAACGCTCGCCGGCAGCAGCTTCGCCGCCGACCGGCGTGACCTGATCGCCGCCGCCGAGGCGATGGCGGCGGCGGGGCATGCGCCGGCGCTGCTGGTCGGACACAGCCTGGGCGGGGCGGCGGCGCTGGCCGCGGCGGGTGACATCCCCTCGATCAAGGCGGTCGCGACGATCGCCGCGCCGTTCGACGTGGCGCATGTCCTGCGCCATTTCGACGAAGCCTCGGTCGACGCGATCGAGCGCGACGGCGAGGCGGACGTCATGCTCGCCGGGCGGACCTTCCGGATCGGCAAGCCTTTCCTCGACGACTTGCGCCGTCATGACCTGGGCGCGCGCATCGCGGTGCTGCACCGGCCGCTGATGATCCTTCACGGTCCGTTCGACGAGGTGGTGGACATCGAGAACGCCACCAGCATCTTCCTCGCCGCGCGGCACCCGAAAAGCTTCGTCTCGCTCGACAAGGCCGATCATCTGCTGACCGGGCCGGGGGAGGCCGAGCATGTCGCGCGGCTGATCGCAGCCTGGGCCGCGCCGTATCTGCCCCGATCCGAGCCGACCCGCGACCAGGGCGATGCCGATGTGGTCGCCGAGGAAACCGGCGCCGGCCGCTTCCAGGTCGCGATCCAGGCGGGCGGCATCCGCTTCCTGGCCGACGAGCCGGCGGCGGTGGGCGGGCTGGGTTCGGGACCGACGCCTTACCACTTGCTGTCGGCGGGCCTAGCTGCCTGCACGACGATGACGCTGCGCCTCTATGCCGACCAGAAGGGCTGGGAGATTGGCCGCATCCGCACCGCCGTCGGCCACGCCAAGCGCAAGAGCGAAGCCCCGGCGGACCTGTTCACCCGGCGGATCGACTTCGATGGCGCGGTCGACGCCGAGCGGCGGGCGCGGTTGCTGGAGATCGCCGATCGCTGCCCGGTGCACCGCACCCTTGAGAACACGGCGCGGGTCGAGACGAGCATCGGCGGACCGCCCGCCGCCGCCGAGCCGATCGCCGCGCATATGAACGCAGTCGAAGGGCTGGTGGAGGACGCGGAGTAGCTTATCACCCATGCCCTGAAGGGGCGGGCTGGGGTTGGGCTCAGCCCAGAAACTCCGACAGGGCCGCCGTGAACCGCTCGGGTTGCTCGACATTGGACAGGTGCGCCGCGTCGAACGTCACGCTCCGGGCACCCGGGATCGCCTCGACGATCTCCTGCCCCTGCGCGGGCGGGGTCGCGGGGTCGCGGCCGCCGATGATCACCAGCACCGGGTTGCGGATCAGGCCGATCACCGGGCGCATGTCCATGTCGCGGATGGCGGCGCAGCAGCCGGCATAGCCGACCGCGCTGGTGGCGTTCAGGAAGGCGCCGACCCTGGCCACCGCCTCGGGCGATCCACTCAGAAACTCGGGGGTGAACCAGCGGTCGAGCACGGCCGGGGCGATCGCCGACACGCCCTTGTCGAGCACCACGCCGATCCGGCCCTGCCAGCCCGAAGGCGGGCCCATATAGGCGGCGGTGTTGGCGAGGACGATGCGGTCGAAGCGTTCCGGCGCGTGGACGCCCAGCCACTGGCCGGTCATGCCGCCCAGCGAGAGGCCGCAGAAATGGACCTTGTCCAGCCCCAGCGCGTCGAGCAGCTCGACCGCGTCGCGGCCGAGCCGGTCGAGGCCGTAGGCGCCTTCCGGGGAGTCCGAGGCGCCGTGGCCGCGTTGGTCGTAGCGCAGCACGCGGAAGCGCCCGGTCAGCGCGGGAAGCTGCGCCAGCCACATGTCCATGGCAGTGCCGAGCGAGTTGGACAGCATGAGCACCGGCGCGCCTTCGGGGCCGTCGATGCGCCAGGCGATGCGGCAGCCGTCGCCGACGGTCGCGAAACCCTGGTCGGTCATAGTCCCTCCGCGATCTTCAGGGGTGCGCCGGTCTTGGCGACGACCTCGTCGACCGTGACGCCGGGGGCGCATTCGATCAGGGTGAGCCCACCCGCCCGCTTGTCGCAGGCGAGCACGCACAGGTCGGTGACGATCAGGTCGACCACGGCTTCGCCGGTCAGCGGCAGCGTGCATTCGGGCAGGATCTTCGGCGTGCCGTTGCGGCTGACATGCTCCATCACCACGACGACCCTGCGGACGCCGGCGACGAGATCCATCGCGCCGCCCATGCCCTTCAGCATCTTGCCCGGGATCGTCCAATTGGCGATGTCGCCCTTCGCGCTGACCTCCATCGCGCCGAGCACCGCCAGGTCGATATGGCCGCCGCGGATCATGCCGAAGCTGTCGGCCGAGGAGAAATAGCTCGACGTCGGAAGCTCGGTGATCGTCTCCTTGCCGGCATTGACGAGGTCGGCATCCTCTTCGCCCTCATAGGGGTAGGGTCCCATGCCGAGCATGCCGTTCTCGCTCTGGAGCGTGACCTTCACCCCGGGCGGGATGTGGTTCGCCACCAGGGTCGGGATACCGATGCCGAGGTTGACATAATAGCCGTCTTCCAGCTCGCGCGCGGCGCGCGCAGCCATTTCGTCGCGGGTCCACGGCATCAGACGGTCTCCACCGGACGGGGGCGGGTGGTGCGTTTCTCGATCAGCCGCGCATAGCCCTCGCCCTTGACGATGCGATCGACGAAGATGCCGGGGGTGTGGATGTGGTCGGCATCGAGCGCGCCGTCGGGCACGATCTCCTCGACCTCCACGACCGTCACCTTGCCGGCGGTCGCCATCACCGGATTGAAATTCCGCGAAGTCTTGCGAAAGACGAGGTTGCCCTCGCTATCGGCCTTCCAGGCCTTGATGATCGACAGATCCGCGCGCAGCCAGCGTTCGCGTACATAGCGTCGCCCGTCGAACTCCTCGACCGGCTTGCCCTCGGCGACGACCGTTCCCACCCCGGTCGGCGTGTAGAAGGCCGGGATACCGGCCCCACCCGCGCGAATCCGTTCGGCGAGGGTGCCCTGCGGCACCAGTTCCAGCTCGAGCTTGCCCTCGAGGTAGAGCTGCTCGAACAATTTGTTCTCGCCGATATAGGAGGACACCATCTTCTTGATCTGGCCGTTCGCGAGGAGCGTCCAGAGCCCGTAGCCGTCGGCTCCGCAATTGTTCGAGATGACGGTCAGGTCCCGCACCCCCGAGGCCTTGATCGCGGGGATCAGGGTCTCGGGATTGCCGGTCAGGCCGAAGCCGCCCGACATGATGGTCATGCCGTCAAACAGCAGACCGTCGAGCGCGGCTTCGGGGCTGGCGTAGATCTTGTCCGCCATCAGACCGCCGGCGCCGGAGCCCGGCTGCGGGCCATCAGTTCGGCTTCGGTCGGGTCCGCGGCCTTCTGCAGGGTGAAGTCGAAGTCGATCTGGCTGAACGGCCCGTTGAGCTGCTCGGCGCGGATCTGCTCGGGATCCTCCTGGCGGACGACCTCGGGAATCAGGTCGTCATGGGTCGCGAAGGCGAAATCGTCGTGCAGATAGGGATCGCCGTCGATGTTGATCTGCGTCGTCAGGTGGCGATAGCCGTCGGCCGAGACGAAGAAGTGGATATGCGCCGGGCGGTTGCCGTGGCGGCCGACGCTCTGGAGCAGCTTGTCGGTGCTGCCCTGCGGCGGAACCGAATAGCCCGAGGGGACGACGCTGCGGAAAACATAGCTGCCGTCGGCGCCGGTCTCGATGCGGCGACGGTTGTTATAGGGCTTCTGCGCGGGGTCGAAGCCCGAATAGGCACCCATGGTGTTGGCATGCCACACGTCGACGATCGCGCCGGCGATCGGCTTTCCGTTCAGGTCCTTCACGGTGCCGCGCATGATCAGCACCTCGCCGGTGTCCTCGCCATCGTCCAGGCGGGCGCGGCCCTTCTCGATCGGGGCGCCCGGGATGTACAGCGGCCCCTCGATCGTGCGCGGCGTGCCGCCGGTGAGACCAGCCTTCTTGTCGGCGAGATCCATGCGGACGTCCAGGAAATGGTCGAAGCCGAGGCCCGGTGCGATCAGGCCGAACTCAGGTGCGCCCTGCTGCAGGAAGTGGAGGGCCGCCCAGAATTCCTCGGCGCTCACGTCGAAATCGTCGATCGTGGTGAACAGGTCCGACACGACGCGGCGGACGATCTTCTTCATGCGCTGGTCGCCGCCGTCCTGGTCGAGGCCGGAAATGCGATCGAGATAGGCTTGGATTTCAGGGCTCTGCACCAGTTCGGATGCCATCATGTCTCTCCTTGGGAAGGGTTTTGTTTCAGCGGTCGCCGTCATGGATCGACGAGGGATGCCGACACAGCGGGATCACTTCGATGTCCATGAAAGGGAATAGGGGAAGTCCCGTAAGCAGGTCGTGGAGCGCTTCGTTGCTCTCCACGTCGAAGATGCTCGTGTTCGAATATTGGCCGACATGCCGCCACAGATGGCGCCACGTTCCCTGCTTCTGCAGTTCCGCTGCATAGGCTTTCTCGCGCGCCTTGATCTCGTCGAATACGGCCGGTTCGATATTGTCGGGGACGTTGACCTGCATATGGACCTGAAAGAGCATCAGGCGGACTCCTCGAAAGACTGGGCGACGACGGTGCGGCTGGGCCCGTCGCGGCGGAAATGGTGCACCTTGTCCATGTCGAGCGCAACGCCCAGGCCGGGACCTGTCGGCAGGTCGAGCCCGAACTCCCGGAACACAGGGCGCTCGGTCAGGATCTCTTCGGTCTGCAGGAGTGGGCCGAACAGTTCGGTGCCCCATTCGAGCTTGGCGAAGGTCGCGTAGAGATGGGCGCAGGCGATGGTACCGACGCTGCCCTCGAGCATCGTGCCGCCATAGATGCCGATATGCGCCGCCGTGGCGATCGCCGCGAGCTGACCGCCCGCGAACAGGCCGCCGGCCTGGGGCGGCTTGATCGAGAAGGCGTCAGCCCCCCGGTTCCGCGCGAAATCGAGCGCGTCGGATGGGCCGCGAAGCGCTTCGTCGGCCATGATCGCGATCGGCGAATAGGCGGTCAGCCGGCGCATGCCTTCGCGATCGTCGCGGGGCAGGGGCTGCTCGATCAGATCGACCCCGGCATCGGCGAGCATCCGGGCCCCGCGGCGCGCGGTCGGTTCGTCCCAGGCCTGGTTGACGTCGACGCGGACCGACGCGCGGGCGCCCATCGCCCGCTTGATCGCGCCGACATGGGCGACGTCGTCGGCCAGGGCGCGCTTGCCGATCTTGAGCTTGAAGACATTGTGCCGGCGCTGCGCCAGCATGTCCTCGGCTTCCTCGATGTCGCGGCCGGTGTCGCCGCTGGCGAGCGTCCACAGCACCGGCAGGCGATCGCGCAGCCGCCCGCCGAGCAGTTCGCTGAGCGGCAGGCCCGCGCGCTGCGCCTCGGCATCGAGCAGCGCGGTCTCGATCGCGTTCTTCGCGAAATGGTTGCCGACGACATATTGGCGGATCAGCGCCATCGCCGAGGCCGTGTTGGCGGCCTCGCGGCCGATCAGCAGCGGCGCGACATAGGTGTCGATCGCCAGCTTCATGCCCTCGGGGCTCTCGTCGCCATAGCTGAGTCCGCCGATCGTCGTGCCCTCGCCCATGCCGACGACTCCGTCGGAGCAATGGACGCGCACGATCACCATGACCTGCTTGTTGATCGCGATCATGGACAGGACATGCGGCCGGATCGTCGGGATGTCGACGATCCAGGTATCAATCTTCTCGACCTTGAAGGGCATGCTCTCTCTTATGGTTCGCGGCGAATGCCATGATTTCCTAAGCCGGCCCCATGCTGTAGCACAGGACTGTTTCGGTCCGGTTTGATACTTGTCAGGTATGATATGGAATTGCGTCATCTTCGCTATTTCGTCGCGGTCGCCAATGAACGGAACTTCACGCGCGCGGCGGAGGTGCTGAACATCGCCCAGCCTCCGCTGAGCCGGCAGATCCGCCAGCTCGAGGAGGAGGTCGGCGCCGCGCTGTTCGACCGCGATGCCCGGCCGCTGCGGCTGACCGAGGCGGGGCGGTTGCTCTACGAACACGCGGTGCACGTGCTGGCGGGGGTCGACCAGCTGCGCGGCATGATGCGCGAGCTTGCCGGCAAGGGCCGCCGCCGCTTCGTCATCGGCTTCGTCGGATCGACCCTGTTCGGGCTGCTGCCCGAGGTGATCCGCCGCTTCCGTGCCTATGCCGACCATGTCGAGGTGTCGGTGATCGAATGCTCGACCGTCGAGCAGATCGCCGCGCTCAAGGAAGGGCGCATCGACGTCGGTTTCGGCCGGCTGCGCTTCGAGGACGCGGCGATCCGACGGATCGTGCTCGCGGAGGAGGCGCTCGTGGCGGTGGTCCCGGTCGATCATCCGCTGACGGCGCTGGGCCGTCCCGTGCATCTGGCCGAACTGCTCGACGAACCGCTGATCATCTATCCCCGTCCCGCGCGGCCCAGCTATGCCGACCAGATATTGAGCATCTTCCACGACCTGGGCCTCCAGCCGGAGCTGGTGCAGGAGGTGCGCGAGCTGCAGACCGCGATCGGCCTCGTCGCTGCGCATACCGGGCTCAGCATCGTCCCGGAATCGGTCCAGCGGCTGAAGCGCGACGACGTCGCCTATCTGCCGATCGCCGACAAGGCGGCCCGGTCGCCGATCATGATGATCCACCGCGCGGGCGATATCTCCAGCGAGCTCGCCCGGCTGATCGAGATCGGCTGCGAAGTCCACGCCAGCGACATGGGCGATTAGGGGTCGAGCGCAGGGGAAAGTTCAAGCCAGACCGCGCACGCAGCGATCGACGCCGTTGCTGAGGTGCCGGGCCAGCATCTCCTCGTCCTGGAAGAATATGTGCTGCTTGGCGCCCGACTTGAGCTGGGCGCAGATCAGCTCGTGGGTGAAACAGTCCTCCATCATCGGATCGCGCAGGCCGACCTTCGAATATTCGCGGGCGAACAGCTCGCCGGCGGTCTTCACCGGAGGATAATAGCCCTTGATCTCCCACAGGCTGCGGTCGACTGCGATCGGCCAGATGTTGAAGGTGAAGAACAGCCCGTTGAGCAGCCCGACGAAGAAGTTCGGGAAGATGTGCCAGAAGTCGAACGAGCCCCTGAAGCGATAGCCCTCGCCATCCGCGACCGGCTTCGCGCCGAACGCCTGGACGGTGCCGGTGCCGAAGCGGCTGGCGAGCATCGCGGTGGGCGGCGGGACGAAGCTGTCGGGCGGCGGCGAGCCGAGCACGCCGTGCATCCCATGAAGTTCTATCGCGGCGTGGCGATACTGGTTGCCGTCGATCTTCACCGCGCGGGCCAGCGTCTTTTCATGCAGATAGGGCAGGTGCCAGCCTTCCAGCTGCGCCTCCTGCAGGGTCTTCCAGTTCACATTCTCGTCGATCCGGTAGGAGAAGGCCGGGCTGAAGCCGTCGAAGTCGAACCGGCCGATCTCGTCGGCGACGGGGCCGAGATGTTCGAGCAGCGTCTCCTCGGGCTCGGCCGCCATGTTGACGAAGATGAAGCCCTTCCACACCGCGCAGTGCACCGGGGTCAGGCCATTCTCCTCGGCCTTCACGCCGGGGAAGTTGGCGGCGTCGCTGATCTGCACGAGCTTGCCCGTGGTGTCGTAGACCCAGCCGTGGAAACGGCACGCCAGATAGCCGCGACAGGAACCCTGGGCATCCCAGGCGACCGGCGCGCCGCGATGCGAGCACATATTGTGGAAGGCGCGATATTGCCCGTCCTTGCCGTGGATCACGAGCAGCGACGTGTCGAGGATCTTGAGGTCGGCGACGAAATAGTCGTTCGGCTTCGGTGCCTGGAGAATATGACCGACATTCAGCCATTTGCGACGGAACACCCGATCGCGTTCGAGATTGAAATAGTCGGGCGAGGTGTAGCGCTCGACCGGGATCGGATCGCGGCCCTCCTCGGGATAGCGGTTCATGAAGCGGCAGGGTTCGGTGGTCATGCGCGTGCTCCCAGGCCGGCGAGCGGCCAGGCGTCGTGGGTCGGCACGAAGCGGGCGATCGGGAAGACATATTTGGGCCGCGGCTCGCCGTACATCTCGATGGTCGCGGCGCATTCGGCGAGGGCGAGGCACATGTCGAGCAGCCTGCGGTCTGGCCCCTCGATCGCCGACAGTTCGAGGGGCTGGAGATATTCGAGCGCGGCCGCCCCCCGTTCGATCATCCGGTCGTAAAAGGCCTGGCTCTCCGCCAGCGAGGAGGACCAGCGCTTGTCGTTGCGCTCGAGTTCGGTCGACCGCGCCCAGTCGATGAAGGGAAGCAGATCCTCGAATCCCGGGGGTAGCATATCGGCCATCGCAACCTCTTCATCGCCCTGTTCGCATGGAGCCTGCGTCGCCGACGGCCGCAGCGGCTATCCTCCCTGTGCAGGCGCTGACCGCTCACTGCGGAATAGGGCGGTGGACCGGCAAGCACGGCTTGTCGCGCGGATGACCGCTGATAAGCCTTGTCATGGACAATGATATTTTCAGGGTTGGACTTCGTGGCGAACGGCGATCGGAAGCTAGGCCCGGCCCTGCGGGGATGGACGGGCCGATGAACAAGCGGATCAGGATGATCGTGCCGGTGCCGGTGCCCGAAGCCGCGCTCGCGGCCTTTGCGAGCCAGATACCCGAGCATCTGTTGCGCCCCGACATCTCGGTCGAGTTCGCCTGCGCGGCGCGCGGCGGGGCAACGCTCGACTCGTCCTACGAAGGCACGATCGCCGACGCCTTCTGCCTGGAGGCAGGCGCGCGCGCCGAAGCCGAGGGCTTCCATGCGGTCTGCGTCAATTCGATGAGCGACTCCGGCGTCGCGGCACTGCGGTCGCGGTTGTCGATCCCGGTCGTCGGAACGGCGCAAGCGACCTATCTCCTCGCCTGCCAGCTCGGCCGGCGCTTCTCGATCATCAGCATGTGGGACCGCTGGCGCTGGCTGTACGAGAAGGTTCTGGTCGAACAGGGGCTGGGCGACCGGCTGGCATCGATCCGCTCGATCGGCGTGCGGCCCGATACCGCCGAGCTTCTGGCCGGCAAGGAGGACAGCGTCTTTCCGCTGCTCCTCGACGCCGCGCGCGCCGCGGTAGAAGAGGACGGCGCCGACGTGCTGATCCTGGGATCGACCACGATGCACCAGTCGCATGTCTTCCTGAAGGACCGCCTTGCCGTACCGGTTCTCAATCCGGGCTTGGTGGCGTTCAAAACTTGTGAAATGCTGCTCGACCTGGATCTTGCCCATAGCAAGCGTCGCTATCCGAGTCCGGAACGGACGGCCGACGGGATTTTCCAAGGGCGATGAGGGGATCTAACCGGAACGTGGAGGTTAGGTTATGATGATCACCAACCTGGATGCGCCCCGCAATTGGGACGGGACCGGCATGCCGCTGTCGAGGCTGGCGCGGCTCGTGACGAACGACATCGACGAAGTCCACGATCATATGAGCAGGATGTTCTGCCCGCACGATCTGCGGATCGAGGGCGGCAACCCGCCGATCGCCTTCCGCCATCACCAGGCGTCGCTCAAGTCGGTGACCTTCAACGCCACCGACTATGGCAATCCCTATGGCCGGGTCGTCGTCAACATCCCGCCGACCAACGCGCTCTACCTGGTGCAGTTCTCGCTGTCGGGCGTCGCCCAGATCGCGCAGCAGAACACCACCATCGATCTGCTTCCCGGGCAGATGTGCGTGCTCGATCCGGACGCACAGGTGAAGCAGACCTTCGGCGAGGGATATAAGCATTTCACCGTCAAGATATCCAAGAGCGGGCTCGAGGCGGTGCTGGCGCAGGAACTGGGCTTTCGCCCGCGCGCGCTGCACTTCTCGTCCAACCCGGTTCGGCTCCAGGGCGCGGCGGCGGCCTTCGCCCATCTCGTCCGCACGATCTGCGACGATCTCGACTGCGGCATCGCCGGCTTCAACCATGTGCGCGCGCGCGGCACGGTCGAGGAGGCGCTGCAGCGGCTGCTGCTCGCGGCGGTGCCCCACACCTATTCGGACCTGTTCGACGCGCCGCCGTCGAGCCCGGCGCCCTATTATGTCCGGCGGGTCGAGGATTATATCCACGAGCATTCGCGCGATCCGATTACGCTGGAGGAGATGATCGCGGTGTCGGGGGTCAGCGCCCGTTCGCTGCACGCCGGTTTCCGCCGTTTCCGCGACACGACCCCGATGGTCTATCTGAAGAACCACCGGCTCGACCTGGCGCATCGCCAGCTGAAGGTGGCGGCCGACGAGGGGCTGTCGGTGACCGAGGTCGCGCTTGCCTGCGGTTTCACCCATCTCTCGAAATTCGCGCGCGACTATCTCGACCGCTTCGGGGAACGCCCCTCGGCCACGCTCAAGCGGATGAACTGAAACCCCGGTCGAAGCTGAGGCGGTTCGCCACCACGCGCCCGTCACCCCGGGCTTGACCCGGGGTCCCACTTCTTTGCTTCAGGTCAGTCTGTCCTGCAGAGTGGTGCCCAATCGGCGCTCTGCTCCATTCGACGGAATAGAAGGGAAGCGGGACCCCGGGTCAAGCCCGGGGCGACGGCAGTGGGCAGCGTTTCGTCCGCCAAATGAGATCATACCCTTGTTTTACCGCGGCTTCCGAGGCGACGG
This sequence comes from Sphingomonas sp. Root720, assembly GCF_001428605.1. Taxonomy (GTDB): domain Bacteria; phylum Pseudomonadota; class Alphaproteobacteria; order Sphingomonadales; family Sphingomonadaceae; genus Rhizorhabdus. Next base: position 477,202 of record NZ_LMID01000001.1, on the reverse strand, counting down.
ATGTTTCCATCCGCTGCGAAATCGCTCCGGGCGGTCCGGCCGGGGTGCGGGGCAGTAGCGGACGGTCAGTCGGCGAGCAGGACGTCGTCCTGGTCGATCCTCAGCCGGTAGGTCCTGATCGCGATCGAGCAGGGGGCGGCGCAAGCCTCGCCGGTACGGATGTCGAAGCTTCCCATATGATAGGGGCAGAGGATCTTGCCATCCTCGATCTCGCCTTCCGACAGCGACGCGTCGCCATGGGTGCACAGGTCGTCGGTCGCGAAAAACTCGCCGTCGAGGTGATAGACGGCGAGCATTCGCCCGTCGTCCAACTCGACCTGGCGGACCTCGCCCTCGGGAATGTCATGGGTCGCGCAAAGCCTGATCGTCACATCCGCACCGGTTTCTTGAGTTGCCATGGTGGATTCGCTTCTCCCTGAAGGCGGACGTCGAGGGTCACGCGCGTGAAGCGCCAGCCCCGGTCGGTCTTCGCCAATTCGCTGTCATACCAGCCGCCGAACCAGCTGTCGGTCGCAGCCGTTCCTTCCCCCGCCATCGTGCACAGCTCCCACAGATACCAGTGGCAGCGGGCGGTGAGCCCGTCCTCCGCCAGCTCGACCAGTGGCGAGACCATGTAATGGATCGACCAGAGCACGCGCTCCGCCGCGACCGCGGCGAGCCCGGCGGCGATGGCGTCGCGACCGACCAGCGTGCCGAAGCCTTCGGCCGACCATGTCGCGTCGTCGGCGAACAATGGGCCCAATATGGCGGGATCATTCTTGCGATCGGCACCCTGGGCGTAGCGCGCGACGAGATCCGAAATCTCGGCGCGCGCCTCGAGCCGGGCGAGCCGTTCCTCCGTGGAGAAACCGCCCTCGGCGGTCACCGGAAACCCATCGGCTGTCGGCATTCCCAGGTCGGTTGATCGCCATGGACGGCGATGAAGCGCCCTTCCTCGAAGGCATAGGGTACGCCCACCGCGCCATTGTACAATTCGATATGCGGGGCGACTTCGGCCAGCGACAGCGCCATGTTGTAGATCGGTTGCAGCTCCGCCGGCAGCGCGCCCAGCGGGTGCCTGTCGACCTCCGCCAGGATCGCTTCCAGGCGGGGCAGCACGCCGTCATAGAATTGACGGAGCTCAGCGGAGGTCGAGGCGAGACGCCTGGCCTGCCGCTCGTCCGCGGTGGGGAGGGCCCAGTCGAGCCAGGGCGCCAGGTCGGCGAACGCGGCCGGCAAGGGGGATAGGGTCATTCTATCGGGTCTTTCGTCAGGCGTTCACATATCGGTCGACGACGATCGCGCCGTGGCGGATCAGTATCTCGTCGTCCTGGAGGTGCTGGAGCGACTTGGCGCGCGACTGCATCGCCCGCTGGGTGTCCTCCATCGTCGCGGTATCCTCGAGCCAGGCGTTGCGCTGGAGCGTCATCGCATGCTCGATCGCCCAGCGCTGGGCGTTGCTGGTCGGCGCCTTCACATAATAGCGACCTTCCCACAGCGTCCGGTTGTGCGCGAGCGGCCAGAACTGGTGGGTGAACCAGATGCCTTCCGAGACGTGAAGCAGGGTGTTGGGGAACAGCACGCTCAGCTCGAACGCGAAGTCGGAACGATGATCGGGGTTGATCAGCGGCGGCAGCATCGATTCCCCACGCCGCGAGACCAGGCTGGCCCCGGCGATCGCATTGGCGATTCCGGCGACGGGCGTGGGCTTGGCGTCGAGTGTCAGGCAGACCGCGCAGGTTCGGTGCGGTCCCATCAGTTTCACGTTCTGGAGGCCGGTCGAAAAGACGTTGGGGAAGGAACCGGCATGGATGGTGTCGACATGATAGGCTTCGGCGAAGGCGTCGTGCGCGACCTTCCAGTTGCAGTCGACCTCGGTCCGGTAGGTGAAGCCGAAGTCGAGCTCGTCGAAGGGAAAACCCCGGAAATGCTCGGCATAGTCGCCGAGAAACGCTTCGAGACTGTTGTCCGGAGTCTCGGCGACGTTGATGAAGATGAAGCCTTCCCACAGGCCGACATGGATCGGCGCGAGGCCGTTATGCCCCTTGTCGAAGCAATCATAGAAGCGGTTCTCGCTGGGCACGCTCTTCAGCGACCCGTCGGCGCCGTAAACCCAGCCGTGGAAACGGCAGGTGAGCACCGCCGCCCGGCTGCTGCCGTAGCTTTCGTCGCCGCTCTCGGTCACTACGGTGTTGCCGCGATGCGCGCACATGTTGTGGAAGGCACGGATCTCGCCGTCCTTGCCGCGGATGACGATAGCCGACGTGCCCGCCGCCTCGATCCGCTTGACCTTGTAGTCGCCCGCCCTCGGCAATTCGTTGGCCCGGCCGACGCATAGCCACACCTTGCGGAAAATCTTCTCCTTCTCCTTTTCATACCATTCGGGCGAGATGTACGGCTCGGTCGAGATCGGGCCCGAGCCGAGTTCGGGATAGGCTTCGAGCCAGCGATGTTCAGCGTTCATTGTCGTATCTCCGATGCTGCCGGTCGTGCTCACTCGACGAAGATGTCGAGCGGGATGATGGCGGACACGATGATGTTGGGGACGTCGACGAGCTGGCCGATGCGCAGATCTACCGCGGCGGCGCAGATCGCATAGGCCTGCTCGCGGCTGTAGCCCTTGGTCTCGGCGATCCAGTCGATCATCCGCAGCAGCGCGTCGCGCGCCGCGAGGGTCAGGTCCTCCGACAGGTTGGTCAGCGCGGCGACCTTGGGGCTGTCGAGATAGGCGAGGTGGGGAGGGACCTCGCCCGCCTTCTTCACCGGCATGCCGACGATCGCGTGGAAACGGCTCGGCTCGGTGTTGCGGAGCTGGCCGCCGCCGGTGACGTGGGGGAAGACGATGTTCTTGCCGCCGCCCTTGATCACCTCGCATTTCAGCGTGACCTTCGCCGCCATCTCGACCGCGGTGCCGCACACCTCGCCATCGCCCTGGGCGAAGTGGATGTCACCGGTCCACAGGCCGGCACCGTCGACGAGGACGGGGAAGATCACCGTGGTGCCGACCTGCATCGCCTTGATGTCCATATTGCCACCATTCTCGCGCGGCGCCACGGTGCGCAGGCCCTCGGCGGCATAGGGGGCGCCTTCGCCGAACAGCCTGGCGGGGAGCGCCCGGCCCGGATCGGGCATCAGCGCGAAGCCGCCCGCCGCCGCCAGGGCGCCTTCGCGTTCGAGCGCGGCGGCGACCTCGGGCTCGCCGGGGAGGACGCCGATCGAGCCGGGGAAGGCGCACATCGGCACGCGGACGCCCGGAATCTGATCCGACACGGCGCAGAGCCGGTCGAGCTTCCAGTTGGCGATGAACGGTCCCGGGATCACGTCGCGCAGGAAGCCGAAGCCGGGGACGATGACGGTATAGCCATAGTCGCTCGGCGCGATGTCGACGATCGTCACCGCCAGCGCGTCGCCGCGCTCGGCGCCCTCGATGAAGACCGGGCCGGTCATCGGATGGACGCGGTTCAGATCGCAGGCGGCGACGTCGGCCGGCGTGCTCGACCAATCGAACTGGTCGTCGAAGGCGTCGCGCGTCTCGTAGACGATATAGTCGCCGGCCTTGGCGCGCATGACCGGCTCGATCGCCCAATGCAGGCGGTTGAAGCAGTTGGGGTCGTCCTTGGCCGTCGTCCCGCTGCGCTTGACTTCCACTGTGTTCGCCATCTGCTTCCTCGCGCTGTTCCAGATGTCCGATGCCGGACCGTGGGGAGATGATGATCGGAGGGGCCGTCGGACGGCTATCCCTCTGCCGAGCCTAGTAGCCGGTCACCGCATCAAAGCGGCCGTCATGCGCCCCGAAATGGCGACATGACCGCGCGTTCGCGCGCGTATGAGCGGCGGGAAGCCCGAAAAATGGGCGTTTCGGCGATGTCCCATTCGATCGCGCTGTGGTGCTGCTTCTCGCGCCCTGAGGCTAGCGCATCAGGCCCCCGACGGTGTTGCATGCATCTGTCACCAGCCGTGGGGTTCGTGATCGGTGGGCGCGCGGGGGCGCGACCCGGATGGACACCTCCGGGTGTCCGACGAACCGGCGCCGTGCCGGGTGCAATCGGGAGGAAAAGGGACGATGAACGTGATGAACCAGAATATGCTGCGGCGCGGGCTGCTGATCGGCGCCTCGCTGATCGGGCTTGCGGCGCCGGCCGGCATGGCCAGCGCACAGCAGGCGCCGGCGGATGCCGCATCGGCCGAGACGGCCGACGATGGCGGTGTGGAGATCATCACCGTCACGGCGCGCCGCCGGGCGGAATCGCTGCAGGATACGCCGATCGCCATCTCCGCCGTCACGGCCGAGGGCCTGACCGCGCGCGGCATCGACAATGTCACGCAGATCGGCGACTTCACCCCGAACGTGAAGTTCAACAGCTCGGTGCCGGTCTCGGCGAGCAATGCGACCGCCGCCATCTTCATCCGCGGCATCGGCCAGAACGATTATCAGCTCTCGGCCGATCCCGGCGTCGGCCTCTATCTCGACGGGGTCTATATCTCGCGCGGCGTCGGCAATGTCCTCGACGTGCTCAACGTCGAACGGATCGAGGTGCTGCGCGGTCCCCAGGGCACGCTGTTCGGCCGCAACACGATCGGCGGCGCGGTCAGCGTCGTCACCAAGAAGCCCGGCGACAAGCTGGCCGGCTCGCTCGAGCTGACCACCGGCCGCTTCAACCGCATCCAGGCCAAGGGTTCGATCGACCTGCCGCTGGCGGAGGGGGTCTATTCGAGCATCGCCGGTTTCTACCACAAGCGCGATGGCTATGTGAAAGGCGTGGTCGCCGGTGCGCCCGACCTGGGCGACACCGATCAGCTCGCTGGTCGCTTCGCGCTGCGGCTCGAACCGTCGAGCGACGTCACCATCGACCTGGCCGTCGACGGATCGCGCGCGCGCGAGCAGTCGGCGCCGAACGTAGCGATCGCAATCGACGAGAATGCGCCGGCCGCTCAGGTGTGGAACGCCGTCTATTCGGGTGCGCCCGGCATTTGTGCCAATCCGGCGGCAGCGGGTCGCTTCACCGACCAGCGCTGCTTCAACAGCCAGTGGGCGCTCGCGCCCTATCGCCATGGCGGCACCTTTTCGGCCATCTCGGATATCTTCACCAACGGCAATCCCAAGCGCTACCAGTCGGGCTCGGATCTGAACATCTGGGGGGCGTCGGGCACGATCGAGTGGAAGATCGCCGATGGCATCTCGGTCAAGTCGATCACCGCCTATCGCAAGGTGACCGGCTTCTGGACCCGCGACTCCGATCATAGCCCGGCGTCGATCATCCAGACGAACAGCGACTGGAAGCAGGATCAGTTCTCCGAAGAGGTCCAGCTCCAGGGCGACGTCGCCAACGGCCGCTTCAACTGGGTCGTCGGCGGCTATTATTCGAGCGAGAGCGGCAATCACCGGGACCTGGTCAACATCGTCGATGCGGTGTTCCTGAGCGGCGCGGTCCTCGACGGCAAGAGCCTCGCCTTCTTCGGGCAGGGTACCTACGAGATCGTCGACAACCTCAACCTCACCGCCGGTCTCCGCTGGACCGAGGACAAGAAGACCTTCGGCAACGCGAACCAATATGTCGTCGAAGCGGGCTTCCTGACCGGTTCGCCCTTCAATCCGGACGGCTCGGGCCTGCAGGACGGCGATCCGCTGATGGGGCCGCTGGGCCAGAGGGCGACGGTGAAGGACACGGCCTGGACCCCGATGGTCAGCCTGGCCTATCGCTTCAGCCCCGAGCTGCTGGCCTATGCCTCCTACTCCGAGGGCTTCAAGGGCGGCGGCTTCACCCAGCGCGTCTTCCCGCCGTTCGCCTTCATCCCGTCGTTCAAGCCGGAGACCAGTACCACCTACGAAGTCGGCTTCAAGTCGGACCTGTTCGACCGCAGGCTGCGGCTGAACGGGGCGGCCTTCCTCAACGATTATGATGACCTGCAGATCACCGTGAACGACCCGACCCTGGGCTTCGCGCCGATCATCCAGAATGCGGCGAAGGCACGGATCAAGGGGTTCGAACTCGAGATGCAGGCGCGTCCGGTGGGCGGGCTGCAGATCGACGCGGGTCTGGGCTATCTCGACGCCAAATATCGCCGGGTCGACATCCGCGCGCTCAACGCGGGCGTGACCACTGCGACCAAGCTTCAGAACGCTCCGAAATGGACGCTCAGCGCGGGCGTCGCCTATAATATCGCGGTAGACGGGATCGGCAGCTTCCAGCCGCGGGTCGACTGGTCCTACCGGTCGCGGGTCTACAACGACGCCGTCAACAATCCGCTGCTGGTCCAGGACGGCTATCACCTCGTCAACGCGTCGATCGCCTATAATGACGAGGACAAGCGCTGGGGCATCACCGCGGGCGTCAAGAACCTGACCAAGGAGGTCTATCTCGGCTCGGGCTATGCCGACTCCTTCGGCGGCATCGTCGAGGGGGTCTTCGGTCGCCCGCGCGAATGGTACCTCACCGCGCGCTATTCCTTCTGATCGTGACAGGGGGCGGCCCAGTCTGGCCGCCCCCAGCTTTTGCGGAGCGAATATGGAATCGCTGGAACAACGGGTCATCCGTCTCGAGGCCCTTCGCGCGATCGACGACCTGATCGCCGACCTGGGGCGGGCCTTCGACGGCGGACCGTCGGCGGAGGGCCTGCGCGACCTGTTCGTGGCCGATGCGGCCTTTCTGATCGACCGCTATGGCGAATTGCGCGGCCGCGATACGATCGCGGACGGGGTCGCCGGCAATGCCGACCAGGGTTTCCGCTGGACTCTCCATTATCTGGTTTCGCCCAAGGTCGGGCTGAGCGCCGACATGCGGTCGGCCGATATCGAATTCTACCTGTGGGAAGTCGCCACCGCCGCGAGCGGGCGCGCCTACTGGATCGGCGGGCGCTATGCCGCCGAAGCGCGGGTCGACGGGGCTCGCTGGCGGTTCCGCCGGCTCGAGCTCAAGGCCGACCTGATCTCGCACTATCCCGACGGCTGGTCGCCCAAGCCGGCGGCCCTGGCCGACGCCTGATTTACGCAAGGAGAGCAGCAATGAACGTGCAGGACAGGGCGCTGGGCCACCTCGGCCGCTCGATCGCGGAAATCCGGGCCGAACTGGGTATCGATCCGGTATCGGTGGACGCGATCCGCGACCCGGCGGTCTATGAACTCGAACGCGAGAAGATCTTCCGCCGTGCCTGGCTGAAAGTCGCTGTCGCCTGGGAGATCCCGGAGATCGGCGACTATAAGGTCAAGGAGATGCCGGTCGCCGATACCTCGGTGCTGATCGTGCGCGGCAAGGACGGTCGCATCCGCGCCTTCCACAATGTCTGCACCCATCGCGGCAACAAGGTGGTGCCGAACAGCGATTTCGAAAGCTATGGCCGCTCGCGCGCCGGCGTCGTCACTTGCCGCTTCCACGGCTGGGTGTTCGGCACCGACGGCCCGCTGAAATCGGTGCCGGTGGAGGAGGGGTTCGGCAAGCTCGACAAGAGCTGCCTCGGACTGCGCGAGATCGCCTGCGACATCTGGGAAGGCTTCGTCTTCATCAACTTCGCCGATCCGCCGGAGCAGAGCCTGCTCGATTATCTGGGCGACTTCGCCACGTTGTTCGGCGGCTATCCCTATGCGGAATCGACCACCATCTTCCGCTATTCGACCGTACTCGAATGCAATTGGAAGGTCGCCCATTACGCCTTTTCCGAAGGCTATCATGTGCCGACCATCCACGCCGGCTCGCTGCCGGGCTTCCGCGGCGTCGAGCATAGCGATTTCAAGCTGATTGGCCCGCACGCCTCCTCGACCATCTACGGCGCGGGCATGGATACGGCCGCGTCGACCGCGGCTTTTGCCGGTGTGCTCCATTCGGCCGAGCCGCACCGCCCGCGCCCCGACCAGCTGCCGCCGGGGATCAATCCGACGCGGCGCACCGACTTCCAGTTCGAGCTGCCCAACATCTTCCCGAACTTCATCATCCATCTCGCGTCGGGCTGTGGCTATCCGGGCATGTCCTTCTTCACCCACCAGTTCTGGCCGCTCGACCATGGTCGGACCCTGTGGGAGGGGATCAACTATTTCCGGCCGGCCCGGAACGCCGCCGAGCGGGCGGCGCAGCTCCATGTCAACGCGCTCCATCGCAATGCCTGGCTGGAGGACACCGCGACCATGGAGGACACCTTCACCGGTATTCGTTCGGGGGCGATCGATACGATGCAGCTGATGGACCAGGAATTCCTGATCCGCCACGCCGCGCTCGTGCACGAACGCTTTCTCGCCGCCTGAGGATTTCGATCATGACCACCGACAACAATCTTCCCCATGGTTTCGAGCCGTTCGCCGATCTCGCCGCACGCTGGGCGCGGCCTACCGAGGGCGAGCGCAGCCTTATCCGCTGGGCCGCATCGAAGCAGGATTTCGCCGACTTCTATTCGGCATTCATGCCCAGGCTCGACGATGCGCTACGCCTGCTGGCCGGATATCCCCTGGAGGGACTGGAGGGGCCGCCGCGCAATCTGTTCGAGCTGGTCTGCGCCTTTGCCGAAGCGGCGCCGCACCACGAGCTTTATGGCGGCAGCGCGGCGGTGCCGCACAGCTTCTCCGCGCAACGCTTCGTGCCGGCGCATCGCGACCGGCCAAGCATCAGCCCCGAAATTCGCTGATCCCGGAGTTCCACCGGCTGGTCGGGGATCGCCCAGAACAATCGAGCGGCAGGGCGGTCTTCGCCGTCAGCCGTGCGCAATTGGCGCTTGCCTAAACCGCACCGCGCGGCAATCTCATGCGCATGGCGGGTGAGAAGAGGGCGTCGATGCCGAGAGCGACTGGCAAGCGGGCGGCGGCGGCGGGGACGACCGCGCTGCCGAGCCATATGATGATCGCCAACAGCATCTACAGTGCGCGCCGCCGGCGCGGGCTGACGCTTGCCCAGCTTGCCGGCGCGACCGATCTCGACAAGGGCTATCTGTCGCGGGTCGAACGCGGTCAGAAATCGCCGTCGATCAGCACCCTGCTCAAGATCGCCGAGGCGCTGGGCGTCCAGGTGGGCCAGCTGTTCGGCGAGACGACGAGCGAGGAGGCTATTCTCGTCATCCGCCGCGACGAGCATATCGACATGAAATCGGACGAGCAGCCTGGCATGGGCCTGCTCCAGGCGATCCTCCCGGCGAGCAACCGGCGCCGCCTGAGCCTGTTCATGATCGAGCCCGGCCAGGAGGTGAACAGCCGCGCCGCCGATCATCCCGGCGACGAGACCGTCTATGTCCTGTCCGGCGCGCTCGTGATCGACTTTCCCGACCGTAGCGTCGAGCTGCGCGAGGGGGACTGCGTCCATTTCGACGGCCATTTGCGCCACGACATCCGCCAGGTCGGCCGCGCCAAGGCGCGCGCGCTGGTGATCATCGCGCAGGATCTCTCGACCCGCTCCGAAGATTGATCGCGGAAGCGATACCCCCGGAAATGCCATGAACGGACTGGCCGGTCAGCCCCGCTGGTTCGCCGATAGGCGCTGCCCCGCCGCCGTTGGCGCCGAGCGGGATCAAGACGCACGTCATATAAAACAACATGTTGCCCTAGGGGGCGGCTGGTCGTGGCGTGGGATGGGAACGGCCGGTGGAGCGATCCGCCGGCCATATTTCGATCAGCGCGCGCCGCCGCCCTGGCGATAGGCGCGCGGCGAGCAGCCATAGGCGCGGCGGAAGCTCTCGCTGAAATGCGAGAGGTTGTTGAAGCCCCAGGCGAAGGCGATCTCGCCGATCGTCCGGTGCGCGAGGGTTGGCGACAAGAGGTCGAGCCGGCAGCGTTCGAGCCGACGGCGCAGGATCACGCGCGAGACGGTCTCGCCCTCCGCCTCGAACAGCCGGGTCAGCTGGCGGGCGGACATGCCGCAGGCGGCCGCGACCATGGCGGTGCCGAGTGCGGGATCCTTGATGCGGGTTTCGATGAAGCGGTTCGCCCGCGCATAGCCCATGTGCGACGGCGTGCTCGCCCGCGACGACAAGCCGCTCGATGCAGCCGCGAGCAACGGCAGGATGCTGCCCAGGGCGATCTCCCGCTCGCTGTTGCTGATCATCGGCGCGACATCCGCCAGGCTGATCAGCGACGCCACGGCGACCCGTGCCATGCCGTCGCGGGCGAGCGGGACGCCGCACATCCGCTCCGACGGGGTGAGGTGGCGCAGGATCAGCGGGCGCGGCGCGCGCAAGGTGAGCAGAGCGGCCCGCGATCCCAGCTCGAGGCTGTAGGGCAGAGCGGTATCCTGCATGAAGATGTCGCCCGCGCGCAACTCCGACTGGTTGCCGCACTGGGTCGAGCGGCCATGGCCGGACAGCAGCACGTTGATCAGGAAGCCGGGTTCCTTGTCGTCGGCGATGCGGCGTTCGGACCGGTGCGCGACGAGCGCCGTCGCCTCGACATGCGCGAGGGCCGCGTCGCCCATCGGCATCATCATGAAGCGGCCGTCGAAGCTCGCCGATTTCTCGGGCACCACCTCGATGCCGATCAGCTTGCGGCAGACGACCTCGTGCCAATGGTCGAGGCCATGGCTCTCGATCGTGGCTGCTACTGACGACGCGCTGTGGATCATCCGGCTGTCCCCCTGCGAACGTGCCTCCCCGCTTCGCGTGGCGATCTTCGGGGATCGTCGCCATCGGCCCATGGCATTACAGCCGGTGGACAACAACTTGTCTCATGATCGCAACGGCGGATCAAGGCTGGAATATGCTCTGGGGCAGCAGCGCCGAAACCAGCGCGTGCGGCGTGTTGACGATCGAGCTGATCCGCAGGTCGCCGGCGACACTGAACAGGCAATAGGCCTGTTCGGGCGTCAGGCCGCGCTCGATCACCAGCGCGTCGACCATCGCCGCCGCGGCGTTGCGTGCCGCCAGCGTGCTGTCGATCGGGCTGACCGCGCCCCCGGCGTCGATCGGCAGGCCGGTGGTGGCGAACCACCCGGCGGAACCGATGCCGGGCGTCTCGGTCGCGGCGCAGCGATAGCTCGGGCTGTGCTGGTTCCGGCGAGCGGCCTCGCCCTTGAGCAGGCCGAAACGCGCCGTGATCGTCGCCGACGTCTCGATCGCTGTGCCGCAGCTCTCGCCGTCGCCCTGGGCGAAATGGGCGTCGCCGACCGAGAAGAGCGCGCCGGGCACCTCGACCGGCAGATAGAGCGTCGACCCCGCCACGAGCTGGCGGACGTCCATGTTGCCGCCGCTCTCATGCGCCGCGACGGTGCGCCAGGCCTCCCCGGCGATCGCGGGTTCGGAGGGAACGGCGAAGCGGGGCTCGGGCGGCAGCACCAGTGCCCGCCCGGCGATGTCCGCCTCGCGCCGGTTGACCGCGCGCAGCCGCGCGAGGCTGGGGGCGAGCCCCATCACCCCCATGAAGGGCGCGGCGGGGATGCGGATGCCGGGCAGGTCGGCGCAGGTCGCGAAGCCCTTTCCCAGCTCCCAGTGCAGCAGGAAGGGCCCCGGATAGCGATCCTGCAACAGGCCGAGGCCGGGGAAGAGCGCGGTGAAGCCGTAATCGGGGGTGACGATCTCCATGATCTCGACGACGAGGAGGTCGCCGGGCTCCGCGCCTTCGACGAAGACCGGGCCGGTCAGCACATGCGCGCGATCAAGCACCACATCGGCCATCTCGCCGGCCTTCATGGCGGGGCGGATCTGTCCGTCGAGCGAGTCGCGGGTCTCGATCTCCACCGTGTCCCCGGCGGCGATGCGCAGGGCTGGTTCGATCAACGGATGCCAGCGATTGTGCGAACAACCGGGGGCGTCGCAGATGCTGTGTCCGTGATCGACGGAAATGATGTGATGCGACATATGATCGTCTCCCGGCACGATTGGATGGGGCGATCTCTACCCGCCCGGCGGCGCTCCGCACCCCGCAACCGTACCGGCGGCGGGCTGGCGATAGTTTTTTGTCCGCTGTGCCAAAACATGGCCGGCCAAAAAGGCATAGCGTTGCCCGAGATAACCAAAAGGGGGCTCCTCATGTTGCATTTGTCCGTCTCTTCGAACCGCACGCTGCTGATGCTGGGCACGGCCTGCGTCGCCCTGGCGGCGACTCCCGTACGGGCACAGGAAGCGCACGGGGCCGCCGCCCCGGTGGAGGGCATCGCCGAGATCACCGTGACGGCGCAGCGCCGCGCGACCAACCTGCAGGAAACCCCGATCTCGATCTCGGCGCTGACCGGCGACGCGCTCGACCAGCGCGGCATCGCCGATGTCGCCGCGATCGGCGGCGCGACTCCCAACCTGTCCACGACCAGCGGCGGCGCGGGCAGCGGCGGCACCAGCAACATCCAGCTCTATATCCGCGGCATCGGTCAGTTCGACTTCCTGGCGGCGTCCGATCCCGGGGTCGGCGTCTATATCGACGGTGTCTATTATGCCCGGGCGCTGGGCGGCGTGTTCGACCTGCTCGACATCGAGCGGGTCGAGATCCTGCGCGGTCCGCAGGGCACGTTGTTCGGGAAGAACGCGCTGGGCGGCGCGCTCCAGTTCATCACCGCCAAGCCGAGCAACGACTTTGGCGGCACGATCGAGGGAACCTTCGGCCGCTACGACCGGATCAACCTGCGCGGCGCGATCAACCTGCCGATCGTCGAGGACAAGGCGGCGGCGCGCATCGCTTTCTCGTCGAAGAATGCCGACGCCTATGGCCGGCGGGTCGATGTGGTCACCGGGCAGTCGATCGGCCGCAACCCCGGCGACCAGGACAGCTTCACCTTCCGCGGTTCGCTCGACCTCAAGCCCAGCGACCGCGTCGACATCCTGCTGAGCTACGACAAGACCCGCGAGCGTCAGGAATCGCCGCCGGTCGTCAACGCCTTCATCGACACGGTGAACAGCGCCGCGCCGCTGTGGAACGCGCTGGTCGGTGGCCCGGCGGGGACGCCGTGGGATCAGCGCTATACGTCGACCGATCCCGACACCATCTACGGCACCGGCCTGACCGACAACCGGCTCGACGCCTGGGGCGCCTCGGCAATCGTGTCGGTCGATCTGGGCGCGGTGGAGGTCAAGTCGATCACCGCCTATCGCAAGATCTTCTCCCTGTTCGGGGTCGATCAGGACGGCTCGCCGCTCGACTATGCCTCGACACGCAATCGCGATCATCAGCGCCAGTTCAGCGAGGAGGCCCAGATTTCGGGCACCGGCTTCGACAAGCGGCTGAAATGGGTCGTCGGCGGCTTCTACTTCAAGGAACGGACGAACGACTTCAACCAGGCGCGGCTGCTGACCGGACTCTATCCGGCGCTCGAGGCGCTGCCGGGGCCGCTCGACGGGTCGCCGCTGTCGGCACCGACCGCGCCGGGCGGCCCGGGCAATCCCGCCAATCTCGGGCTCGACCTCAACCTCGATCTCGACACGACCTACCGGACGACGAGCTATGCGGCGTTCGGGCAGGCGAGCTTCGATATCTCGGACCGGCTCTCGCTGACCCTCGGCGCGCGCTACACCGACGAGACCAAGAAGTCCGAGCTGAGCGTGCTGCGCGTCCAGTCGAACAGCTATGTGATCGCACCGGGCTCGAAGGTCGGCCAATCCTATTCGGACTTCTCGCCGCGCGCGAGCCTCGACTACAAGGTCACCGACAACCTCTTCACCTATTTCGTCTATTCGGAAGGCTTCCGCGCAGGCGGGTTCGACGGCCGGCCGACATCGGAGGCAGAGGGGCTCCACAGTTTCAAGCCAGAACAGCTCACTTCTTATGAGCTCGGCTTCAAGGCCACCTTGTTCGACCGGCGGCTGCGCTTCAATGCCGATGCCTATTACAGCGACTACAAGGACATCCAGCTGCGCACCAACACCGTGTCCAACGGCATCCTCGTCGTCGCGACCGAGAATGCCGGCAAGGCGCGCATCCGGGGCTTCGAGGCCGAACTGACCGCCAAGCCGGTGCCCGAGATCGAGCTGACCGCGTCGGTCGGCCACACCGACTTCGACTATCGCGAACTCGGCGACGTGCCCGGGCTGACCTTCGCGTCGAAGCCGCTCAAGACCCCCGAATGGACGACCTATGCCAGCGGCCAGTACAGCCTGCCGACCGGCTTCGGCGCGCTGGTCTTCTTCGGCGACTGGAGCTACCGCACCCGCACCTTCAACGACGCGGTCAACACCCGCATCCTGTCGCAGGGAGCCTACAGCCTGTTCAATGCCCGGCTGACGGCGGATTTCGGTCAGTGGAGCCTGGCCGGGTTCGTCAACAACCTGACCGACAAGCGGGTCGTTACCGACGGCTTTACGGTCGAGGCGCTGGGCTTCTACAACACCAGCTACAACCGGCCGCGCGAATGGGGGATCACCGCGCGCTACCGTTTCTGAAGCGCGGTCCCGGGGACATAGCATGACGGTCGACGCCCAGATCCAGCCGCTGCTCGACCAGGCCGCAGCGGCCGGGCCGCCCGATTTCGGGCGGCTCACCGCGGCAGACATGCGCGTCGGGATCAACGGGATGCTGGCGTCGTTCAATGCCGGACGGCCGCCGGTCGAAGGGGTCTCGGCGCGGGACATATCGCTCCGCGCTGCGCCGCCGCTGCCCGCCCGGCTTTACCGGCCGGATGCGCTGTCGGGTCCGTCGGCGGTCCTCGTCTTCTTTCATGGCGGCGGCTGGGTGGTCGGCGACCTCGAGACCCACGACGTCTTCTGCCGGCGCATCGCGGCGCTGGTGGAATGCGCGGTGATCTCGGTCGATTACCGGCTGGCCCCCGAACATGTCTTCCCGGCGGCGGTGGACGATGCGGTCGCCGCCGTCGAGGCGGTCCTGGCGCGGGCGGGAGAACTGGGGATCGATCCCGGCCGGATAGTCGTCGGCGGGGATTCGGCGGGCGGCTCGCTCGCGGCGGTCGCGGCCCAGGCGGCGGCGAAGGCGGGGCTCGCGCTCGCCGGGCAATTGCTGATCTGTCCGTCGACCGACCTCGCCAGCCCGCCGCGGCCGGGCGGCTCGCGCGAGCGGCTGGCCACCGGCTATCTGCTGACCGATCCCGAGATATGCTGGTATGCCGACCAATATCTGCCGGCCGGCGTGGATCGCACCGATCCGCGCGCCTCGCCTTTGCTGGGGGAACTGGCCGGCCTCGCGCCGGCGATCGTCGCCACCGCCGGCTATGATCCGATCAGCGACGACGGGGTCCTCTACGCCGAGGCGCTGGAGCGCGCCGGCACGGCGGTCGAGCATCTCCATTTCCCCAGCCTTGTCCACGGCTTCAACCTGCTCGACGCTGTCAGCGCAGAGGCCGATCGCGCGGTGCGGGCGGTCGCGGAAGCGCTACGTGGACTGGTCGAGCCGGCCCGCTAGGCTCTCGTCGTCCCCAGATCAAAAATCCCGCACAGCTGTGGGCCTCCGGCGGAATGACGGGGTAGGGGCAGGCCTTGCCCCAATACCAGCCATCACACCGCGATCGCCGTCGTCGACTTGATCCGCTTCAGCGCGAAATGCGATGCAGAATGCGCCACCGCGGGCTGGGCGAGCAGGCGTCGCATCAGGAACTCCTCATATTCGGCCATGTCGCTGACGGTGACCCGGATCTGATAGTCCCACTCGCCCGACATTGAGAGACACTCCATTACCTCCTCGCGGCCGACGATGAAGGACTCGAAGGCCGACCGGCTCTCGACGTCATGTGCCTTCATCCGCACCTGGCACACCACGTCGAGCGTCTTTCCGACCGCCTGCGGGTTGAGCAGCCGGACCGTCGGGCCGAGCACGCCGGCCTCCTCCAGCGCCTTCAGCCGCCGCCAGCACGAAGCGGGAGAGGAGCCCACTTCCTCGGCCAGCGCGGCCTGGCTGATGTCGGCGCGCCGCTGCAACACCCGCAGCAGCTTGCGGTCGATCGAATCGAGCTGAACGTTTTCCATCACAAAATCCGATAATCTGAAGCGCTGATTTCATATATGGCGGTTTCGTGCCGAAGTTTGAACGGTATCTTTCGCTCGCATGCTATAAAAAATCCACAAGAAATGCTTGTGTGAGGAGCGGCCGTCGATGATTACCCTGGATGAGAAGCCCGTGGCGGCGCAGCGCTCGCTGCTCGGTCGGCTCGAACTCCAGCCCTCGGACGCGCTGCTGGCGCTGATCGGCCTGTATGCGGCCGATCCCCGCGCCCACAAGATCGACCTTGGCGTCGGCGTCTACAAGGACGAGGCCGGCCACACACCGGTGTTCGCCGCGGTGAAGGCGGCCGAGGCGAAGCTGCTCGCCGAACAGCCGACCAAGGCCTATGTCGGCCCCGAGGGCGATGTCGGCTTTTTCGCGGGGCTGGTGCCGGTCGTGTTCGGCGATTCCTCGCTGCGGGCCCGTCTCGCCGGTCTCCAGACCCCGGGGGGCACCGGTGCGCTGCGCCTCGGCGCCGAACTGATCGCCCGCAACAATCCCGACGCCGTCGTCCATGTCGGCGGCCCGACCTGGCCCAATCATGCGCCGATCTTCGCGGCGGCGGGTCTCCCCCTTCGCCAGCATCGCCATATCGACCTGTCGACGCAGGAGCTGTGCTTCGACGACATCCTAGCGGCGCTGCACGGGGCCGTGCCCGGCGATGCCGTGCTGCTCCATGGCTGCTGCCACAATCCGACTGGCGCCGATTTCACCGTCGAGCAGTGGGAGGCGCTGGGCGCTCTGATGGCGAAGCGTGGCCTGCTGCCCTTCATCGATCTCGCCTATCAGGGGCTCGGCGATTCGATGGACGATGATGCCGCCGGTGTCCGCATCGTTGCGCGCCACTGCCCGGAAATGCTGGTCGCCTATAGCTGCGACAAGAATTTCGGCCTCTACCGCGAACGGGTCGGGGCGCTGTTCCTCCTGACGCCGGACCCCCAGGCCGCGGCGGTGGTGCAGTCGAACCTACTGAGCCTCGCGCGCGCCAACTGGTCGATGCCGCCGGATCATGGCGCGGCGGTCGTGCGTCTGATTCTCGAAGGCGCCGATCTGCGCGCGCAGTGGCTCGCCGAGGTCGACGAGGTCCGTAGCCGGATCGTCGCGATGCGGCAGGGGCTGGCCGCGCTCGATCCGGCGCTCGCCTTCATCGCCCGGCAGAAGGGCATGTTCTCGACCCTGCCGCTGGCGCCCGACCAGGTGAAGGCGATGCGCGAGGATCACGCCATCTACATGGCCGGGTCCGGCCGCATCAACATAGCGGGGCTCACCCCCGCCAAGCTCGCCCCGCTCGCCGCCGCCTTCGCGGCGGTCCGCTGACCGATAGACGGAGTTTCCCCGATGGCCACCGCCGCGATCCAGCCGCCGCTCCGCAACGCGCCCGACGATACCGTCGACTGGAAGCGCGTCGCCTATCTCGTCCATCTGTCGCGCGCGCTCGACAAGATGGAGGAAACCCGCCTCGTCCCGGAGAAGGAGGTGCTCTACCAATTCTCGGCGCGGGGCCATGACATGGGGCAGATCTTGCTCGGCTGCCGGCTCGACAATCCGCAGGACGCCAGCTGCGGCTATTATCGCTCGCGCCCGCTGCTGCTCGCGCTCGGCGTCGACGTCGCCGACGCGCTCGGTTCGGCGATGGGGCGTGCCGGCGGCTATTCGGACGGCCGCGACATCGGCGTGGTGTTCAACTTCCCCAATCCGAACGGCGCCTCGGCCCTGCCGATGTGCGGCGGAGTCGGTGCGCAGTACACGCCGACCGCCGGCTGGGCGCAGGCGATCGAATATTACCGGACGGTCGTAAAGGACCCCGCCTATGACAAGGCGCTCGCGGTCGTGCTGGGCGGCGACGGATCGGTCGCGTCGAACGGTTTTTGGGCCGCGCTGACGATCGCGACGACGCAGACGCTGCCGATGCTCTTCTACATCGAGGACAACGGCTTCGGCATCTCGGTCCCGTCGACCTTCCAGACGCCGGGCGGCAACATCGCCGCCAACCTGGCGAGCTGGCAGGGGCTGAAGATATTCTCCGGCGACGGCACCGATCCCGCCGAGGCCGCGCGCCTCGTCGACGAGGCGACCGCCTATGTCCGCGACGAACGGGCGCCGGCCATGCTGCGCCTGACCGTGCCCCGGCTCCAGGGCCACAGCTTCCAGGACACCCAGACCTACAAGTCGGCCAATATCGTCGAGGCCGAATGGGCGCGCGATCCGCTGCCCAAGCTGAAGTCCTACCTGGTTCCCGCCGTGCTTGGCGAGGATGAGTGGACGGCTCTCGAGGGCGAGGCGCAGGCCGCGGCCGAAGCCGCCTGCGAGGAAGCAAAGGCGCGCCCGGTTTCGCTGCCCGAAAGCGTGATGAAGAACGTGTTCTTCGAGGGCGAACTGCAAGCCGAGGGCGGGATGGCGCTGCACGGCTATGTCGCCCCCGCGTCGACCGAGGCAGCGAAGCCCGAGGGGCAGCGCATCAACATGGTGACCGCGATCCGCCGCACCCTCGACCACGAACTGTCGATCAACGACAAGGTCGTGCTGTTCGGTGAGGACATCGGTCCCAAGGGCGGCGTCCATGCGGTGACGCTGGGCCTTCAGGAGAAATACGGCACGAGCCGTGTCTTCGACACCTCGCTGTCGGAGGAGGGCATCATCGGCCGCGCGGTCGGCATGGCGCTGGCCGGGCTGATGCCGGTGCCGGAAATCCAGTTCCGCAAATATGCCGAGCCCGCGACCGAGCAGATCAACGACTGCGGGACGATGCGCTGGCGCACCAACAACCGCTTCGCGGCGCCGATGGTCGTCCGCATCCCCGGCGGCTTCTTCAAGTGCGGCGACCCGTGGCACAGCCAGACCAACGAGGTGGCCTTCGTCCACAATCCGGGCTGGAAGGTCGCGGTGCCGTCGAACGCCGAGGACGCGGTCGGCCTGCTGCGCGCCTCGCTGCGCGGCAACGATCCGGTGATCTTCTTCGAGCATCGCAACCTGCTCGACCTCGCCTGGGCGCGTCGCCCCTATCCGGGGGATGATTTCGTCCTGCCGTTCGGCAAGGCGAAGCTGACCCGCCAGGGCAGCGACATCACCATAGTCACCTGGGGCGCGATGGTGCCGCGCTGCGAGGATGCGGCCGCGCATGTCTCCGCCGACGTCATCGACCTGCGCACCTTGATGCCGTGGGACCGCGAGGCGGTGCTGGATTCGGTCCGCCGCACCCGCCGCTGCCTGATCGTGCATGAGGATCTGCAGACCGCCGGCTTCGGCGCCGAGATCGCGGCGGTGGTCGCGGACGAGGCGTTCATGGATCTCGACGCGCCGGTCGCGCGGGTGACCATGCCCGACATCCCGAGTCCGCATAATCCGCTGCTGCTCGATTGGGCGGTGCCGTCGGTCGAGCGCATCCGCGCCAAGATCGACGAACTCATTGCATTCTGACGGGGGCACCATGGGCTATATCGACATATTCGTGCCCGCCGAGCAGGAGGGCACCAAGGCGATCGTCCGGAGCTGGCTCCGGCAGGTCGGCGAGCGGGTCGAGGAAAACGACCCGCTGGTCGAACTCGAAACCGACAAGGTGACGCAGGAGGTTCCCGCGCCGGCATCGGGCGTGGTCGCCGAGATCCTGCTGCAATCCGACGCGGAGGCCGAGCCTGGCGCTTTGCTCGGCCGTCTGCGGATCGGTGGCGACGTGGCGGAAACCGTCGAGGTTCCCGCCGCGGCCGGGGATGCCGGGGCCACGCCTGGGGAGGCGGAGCCTGCTCCGGCTCCGGCATCCTCTCCTTCGTCCGGGAGCATGGCGCTCGCGCTGTCGCCCGCCGTCCGGCGCGCGGTGAAGACCCATAATATCGATCCCGCGACGATCACCGGCACGGGCAGGGCGGGGCGGATCACCCGCGCCGATGTCGACAAGGCGGTGGCCGAGCGCGTCGCGGCCCCTGTCGCGGCAATGGCCGCGTCGAAGCCGGCCCCCGTCGCGGCGCCGTCGGACGTGCCTGTGCCGAGCGGCGGCGTGCGATCGATCCCGCACGACCGGATGCGCCTGGCGATCGCGCAGAACATGCTCAACAGCGTGACGGTGGCGCCGCACGTCACCGCGATGTTCGAATGCGACTTCAGCGCGATCATGGCGCACCGCCGCAAGCACAAGGCCGCCTTCGCCCAGGAAGGCGCCAACCTGACCTTCACGGCCTATTTCATCGCGGCCAGCGTCGCGGCGATGAAGGCGGCCCCGGCGATCAACAGCCGCTGGTACGACGACCGGCTCGACATTTTCGACGACGTCAATGTCGGTATCGGCACCGCGCTGGGCGACAAGGGACTGGTTGTGCCGGTCGTGGCGAAGTGCCAGGAACTGTCGCTGCTCGGCATCGCCAGGCGGCTGACCGACATGGTCGAGCGCGCCCGCGCCAACAAGCTGACCCCCGCCGACATGCGCGGCGGCACCTTCACCATCTCCAACCACGGCGTGTCGGGATCGCTGTTCGCGACGCCGATCATCATCAGCCAGCCGCAATCCGCGATCCTGGGGATCGGCAAGACCGAGAAGCGCGTCGTGGTACGCGAGGTCGACGGCGTCGACACCATCCAGATCCGTCCGCTCGCCTATGTCTCTCTGACGATCGACCACCGCGTGGTAGACGGGCATCAAACCAACGGCTGGCTCTCGACTTTTGTCGAGACATTGGAAAACTGGCCGCTTTGAAGGAGAGCCGATTCCCATGACCGTCAAGCTGATCGCCTTGTACAAGCAGCCCGAGGATGAAGCGGCATTCCTGTCGCACTATCACGACGTCCACATGCCGCTGGTGGCGAAGACGCCGCATCTCCAGAAAGCGGTCGTCAACCGGATCACCGGATCGCCGATGGGGGAGGCTCCCTATTTCCTGATCGCGGAGATGCACTTCCCGGATCGCGCATGTTTCGACGCGGCGATGGCATCGCCCGAGAACCGTGCCGCCGGCAAGGACCTGATGGGCTTCGCCCGCCACCTGGTGACCCTCGTCGTCGCCGAGGAAGATTGATTTCGACCGGCGGCACGCCTGACGCATCAGCGCGGTTGACGCGCCGCCAGCACCCGTTAGTCCATTTTGTCATATCGAGAGTGGTAACGGGGCTATAATGGCGCGGACGCAGGCGGCCGATTACGAGGAACGACGCGAGGCGATTGTCGAGAAGGCGGCGGAGCTGTTTGCCGAGCGCGGCTTCCTGGGCGCCTCGGTGTCCGACATCGCCAAGGCCTGCAGGACTTCCAAGTCGTTGCTCTACCACTATTATCCGTCGAAGGAGGACGTGCTCTACGCGGTCATGGCCTCGCATGTCGACGGGCTGGTCGAGAGCGTCGAGGCGGCGATGGCCGAGCAGGGCACCGCGCGCGACCGGCTGCACCGCCTGCTTCGCCTGTTCATGTCCGATTATGTGGGGGCGGCGTCGCGGCAGAAGGTTCTGCTGAACGAACTCGACAACCTGCCGCCCGAACGCCGCCTGGCGATCATCGCCAAGCAGCGCCGCATCGTCGATGCCGTACAGGGCCTGCTGGTCGAGATCGATCCCGCGCTCGGCAAGGACAAGGGCGAAGCGCGGGCGCGGACGATGTTGCTGTTCGGCATGATCAACTGGACCGGCAACTGGTACGATCCGGCCGGCCCGCTCAAGCCCGAGGCGATCGCCGACCGGGCCTTCGACCTGATCGCGGGCTGAGATCGCGCAGGAGCAGCACCGTTCGCCCCGAGCGAAGTCCAAGGACGAACGGGCTTTGTCGGCCTAACGCCCTTGCCAGACGGGCGCGCGCTTTTCCTGGAAGGCGGCGATGCCCTCGGCCTTGTCCGCGGTGCCGAGCAGCCGGATGAAGTGGACGCGTTCGGCACGCAGATGGGCATCCTCGTCGAGATCTGCCGCCGCTCGGATACTGGACTTCGCGGCGCGCAGGGCGAGCGGCGCGCGGGCGGCCAGCTTTTCGGCCAGTGCCAGCGCGTCGGCAAGCGCCTCGCCCTGCTCGGCGAGCCGCGCGATCAGGCCGATCGCCTGCGCCTGCTCCGCCCCGATGGGTTCGCCCGTCAGCACCATGTCGAGCGCCCGCGCCTGACCGACGCGGCGGGGCAGGGTGGCGGTGCCCCCGGCACCTGGAATGATGCCGAGATTGGTCTCGGGCAGACCGATCTTCGCGCCCTTGCCGGCGACGACGATGTCGGTGCACATCATCAACTCGGCCCCGGCGCCGAGGCACCAGCCTTCGACCGCGGCGATCAGCGGCTTGGTGAAGGCGCGGATCGCCGCCCAGGCGCGGAAGCGGGGCGTGTCGATCGGATCGTCGGGGCCGCTCACCGCCAGTTCGTTGATGTCGGCGCCAGCCGCGAAGACCTTGTCGCTGCCGGTGAGAACCACTAGGCGCACCGCGTCGTCGCCGTCGGCGGCCTCGATCGCCTCGGCGAGCGCGCAGAGCAGCGGCGTCGCCAGTGCGTTGCGCCGCTCGGGGCGGTTGAGGCGGAGGAGCAGGACGCCCTCGGCGGGGCGCTCGGCGATCAGGTCCTGCGGCTCAGGCATCGAAATTGAGCTCGACGTCGTCGGTCAGCGGTACCGCCTGGCAGGTGAGCACGTAGCCCGCCGCAACTTCCTCGGGCGCGAGGCCGTAATTCTGCTTCATCGTCACTTCTCCCGACACCACCTTTGCACGGCAGGTGGCACAGACGCCAGCCTTGCAGGCGAAGGGGGCGGGCATGCCGGCGGCGCGGGCATTTTCGAGAATCGAGCCCTTTTCGGCGTCGAAGGTGACGGTGCGGCGGCGGCCGTCGAGGGTCAGCTTGACCTTGAGGCCCTCGGCCTTGCGCTCCAGTTCGCGGGCGGCGGCAAGCTGTTCGCCGGTCATCTCACCGACGGTGAAGCGCTCGATCAGGATGCGGTCGCCGGGAACGCCGGCTTTCTTCAGGCCCGCCTCGACCGCGTCCATCATCGGCCCAGGCCCGCAGATGAAGGCCGCGTCAATGCTCGAGGGATCGATCAGCGGGCCGAAGATCTCGGCGGTCTTGGCGGTGTCGAGCCGGCCGTTGAACAGGGTGATGTCGTCTTCCTCGTCCTCGAGGAAATGATAGACCTCGAGGCGGCCGAGGAAGCGGTTCTTCATCGCCGCTATCTCTTCGAGGAACATGATGCTGCCGCTCGCCCGGTTGCCGTAGAACAGCACGAAGCGGCTCTTGGGCTCCTCGCGCAGCGCGGTCTTGAGCAGCGAGAGGATCGGCGTGATCCCCGATCCGCCGGCAAAGCCCGCATAGACCGCCTGGCGATCGGGATCGAAGGTCCAGGTGAAGCTGCCGTGCGGGGGCATGACCTCCATCGTCTGGCCGGCGGCGAGCGCCTTGTTCGCCCAGGTCGAGAAGCGGCCGCCGTTGACCTGCTTGATCGCGACCCGCAGCTCGCCCTCATGCGGTGCGGCGCAGATCGAATAGTTGCGGCGAAGATCCTCGCCGTCCATGTCGGTGCGCAGCGTCAGGTGCTGGCCGGGGGTGAAGCGGAAGGCGTCGCGCAGTTCCTCCGGCACGGTGAAGCGCAGCGAGACCGCGTCGTCGATCTCGCGCCGGACCTCGGCGATCTGGAGGGCGTGAAAGCCGCTGGACATGATCTACTTCCTTTTCCCCCGGGTGAGGCCGCGCTTCGGGCGCGCCGGCCGACCCATAGACTTCAGTGACATTTGAACCGGTCGAACGGCTCATGGCAGTCGGAACATTGCCAGAGCGCCTTGCAGGGGGTGGAGCCGAAGCGACTCACCTCATGCGTGCGGGTCGATCCACATTGTGGGCATTCGACGATGTCCGTCCCGCGCAAGGAGCGCCCTTCGGCGCCCTTCGGCGGCGGCGCGATGCCATAGGCGCGCAGCTTGTCGCGCCCGGCATCGCTGATCATGTCGGTGCTCCACGGCGGCGACAGAACCGTCTTGATGCCGACATCCGCCAGCCCCGCCTCGTCGAGCGCGACGCGGATCGCCAGCTCGATCGCGATCGTCGCCGGGCAACCGGTATAGGTCGGCGTGATGATCACGCTCGGCCCGCCCGCTCCCTCGGACTCCACGCCGCGCACGATGCCCAGATCGACGACCGACACGGCCGGGATCTCGGGATCGGGCACCTCGGCGAGCACCGTGTCGATCCGGTCCCGCAGCGCTTTTTCCGACAGGGCTGCTCCGGTGGACATGATCTTACCAGGTAGCTTCCGGATGGGCGCGCGGCAGCTGCTGCATCTCGGCGAGCAGGTGCGACAGATGCTCGCTGTGCCGGCCCTGGCGGCCCGAGCCGACCTGCCATACGGTGGGTGCGGCGGGCAGGGTGGCCTCGGCGAGCACGGCGGCGACATGGGCGTCGAACGCCGGGCGCAGCGCCGCCTTGTCGGCGAGGATGCCCTGGTCGACCAAAGCGCGCTGATCGTCGTCCATCGCGAACATGTCGTCGATGAACCGCCAGAACCAGTCGAAGCCCTCGACCATGCGCTCATGGCTTTCCTCGGTGCCGTCGCCGAGACGGATCACCCAGTCGGCCGCGATGTCGGCATGGTAGCGCACTTCCTTGACCGCCTTGGCGGCGATCTCGGCGATGCGCGGATCGGTCGACTTCACGAGCTGTTCGAACAGGGCGAGCTGATAGGTCGAGAAGAGGAACTGGCGTGCCATGGTCTGGCCGAAGTCGCCGTTCGGCTGTTCGACCAGCAGGCTGTTGCGGAACTGCTCGCCGCCGCGATGGAAGGCGAGGCGGTCGCCGTCGCGGCCCTTGCCCTCGACCTCGCCGGCATAGTTGAGGAACAGGGTCGCCTGACCGATGAGGTCGAGCCCGAGGTTCGACAGGCTCAGGTCGACTTCGACCGAGGGAGCCTTGCCGCACCATTCGCAGAGGCGCTGCCCGAGGATCAGGCTGTCGTCGCCCAGCTCGAGCAGGCTTCGGAAGAGAATGTCGCTCATCGCTGCCTCACATGTGCTTTATGGCGTCGGGCAGTTCGTAGAAGGTCGGATGGCGATAGATCTTGGTCGCCGCCGGCTCGAACAGCTCGCCCGCCTGGTCGGGGTCGGACGCGGCGATGTCGGTCGACTTGACGACCCACAGGCTCACGCCCTCCATCCGTCGCGTATAGGTATCGCGCGCATGGCGCAGTGCCATCTCCGCATCCGGCGCGTGGACCGAACCCGCATGACGATGATCGAGCCCGCCGCGCGCGCGGACGAACACTTCCCAAAGTGGCCAATCCTTGCTCATCTTCTCTATCCTTCCTTAGGCCGCGACGGCCGAGCGGGCGGCACGCTTCGCTTCATGGGCATCGGCCGCGGCGCGCACCCACGCACCGTCGTCCCAGGCGGCACGACGCGCCTTCAGGCGCTCCTTGGCGGTCGCTCCCTCGCCGCGCACGACGGCGTAGAACTCGTCCCACTCGATCGCGCCGAAATCATAATGGCCGCGCTCCTCGTTCCACTTCAGGTCGGGATCGGGGATGGTCAGGCCGAGCAGTTCGGCCTGCGGCACGGTGGCGTCGACGAACTTCTGGCGCAGCTCGTCGTTGGTCTCGCGCTTGATGCGCCAGCGGATCGACTGCGCCGTGTTCGGCGAATTGTCGTCGGACGGGCCGAACATCATCAGCGACGGCCACCACCAGCGGTTCAGCGCGTCCTGCGCCATCGCCTTCTGCTCGGGCGAGCCGTTGGCCATCGTCAGCATGATGTCGAAGCCCTGCCGCTGGTGGAAGCTCTCTTCCTTGCAGACGCGGACCATCGCCCGGGCATAAGGGCCGTAGCTGGTCCGCTGCAGCGGCACCTGGTTCATGATCGCGGCACCGTCGACCAGCCAGCCGACCGCACCGATGTCCGCCCAGTTGAGCGTCGGATAGTTGAAGATGGTCGAATATTTGGCGCGACCGCTGTGGAGCGCCTCGATCATCTGCTGGCGGCTCGTGCCCAGCGTCTCCGCCGCGCAGTAAAGATAGAGGCCGTGGCCGCCCTCGTCCTGGATCTTGGCGAGGAGGATCGCCTTGCGCTTCAGGCTCGGCGCGCGGGTCAGCCAGTTGCCCTCGGGCAGCATGCCGACGATCTCGCTATGCGCGTGCTGGGAAATCTGGCGGGTCAACGTCCGCCGATAGGCCTCGGGCATCCAGTCCTTCGGCTCGATGAATTCGTCGGCCGCGACGCGCGCCTCGAAGGCCGCGATCAGCGCAGGGTCCTCGCCGCCGATCGGCGTGGGGGCAGTGGCCGTCTTGTCGAGTTCCGTCGTGTACATGGGCGAATCTCCTTGATGACCTGCACTATATAATTAACCGACCACCCGGTCAATCAATTTTCCCGGGGCCGATTGCGGACCCTCGATCGCCCCGGACGGCTTGGACCGCGGCGATCGAGGGCCGAGCTTTCACACCCGTTCGATGGCGAGGGCGATACCCTGGCCGACGCCGATGCACATCGTGCAAAGCGCTTTCGATCCGCCGCTGCGCACCAGTTCCTCGGTGGCCGAAAGAACCAGGCGTGCCCCCGACATGCCCAACGGATGACCGAGCGCGATGGCTCCGCCATTCGGGTTCACATGTGCCGCATCGTCGGGCAGGCCGAGTTGGCGGAGCACGGCGAGGCCCTGGCTGGCGAAGGCTTCGTTGAGCTCGACGACGTCCATCGCGCCGATGGCGAGGCCGAGCCGCTCGAGCAGCTTCTGGCTGGCGGGGGCCGGGCCGATGCCCATGATCCGCGGCGGGACGCCCGCCACCGCTCCGCCGAGCACCTTCGCGCGCGGGGTCAGGCCATATTTCTCGACCGCCGCCTTGCTGGCGACGATGATCGCGGCGGCGCCGTCATTGACGCCGCTGGCGTTCCCCGCGGTGATCGTGCCGTCGGGGCGAACGATCGGCTTGAGCTTGCCGAGCGTCTCGACGCTGGTCTCGCGCGGGTGCTCGTCGCGGTCGACGAGGATCGGGTCGCCCTTCTTCTGGGCGATCGACACCGGCACGATCTCGGCCGAAAGGCGGCCATTGGCCTGGGCCGCGGCGGCGCGGCGCTGGCTCTCGACCGCGAACTTGTCCTGGTCGGCGCGGCTGACCTGGAATTCCTGCGCGACGTTCTCGGCGGTCTCGGGCATCGAATCGATGCCGAACTGCTGTTTCATCAGCTTGTTGACGAAGCGCCAGCCGATCGTCGTGTCATAGACCGCGTTGGCGCGGGAGAAGGCGCTTTCGGCCTTCGGCATGACGAAGGGCGCGCGCGACATGCTCTCGACGCCGCCGGCGATGATCAGGTCGGCCTCGCCGGCCTTGATCGCGCGGGCCGCATAGGCGACCGCGTCCATGCCGGATCCGCACAGGCGGTTGATCGTCGTGCCAGGGGCGTCCTCGCCGAGGCCGGCGAGCAGGGCCGCCATCCGGGCTACGTTGCGGTTGTCCTCGCCCGCCTGGTTGGCGCAGCCGAACAGGATATCGTCGATATGCCCGACGATGCCGGGATTGCGCTCGCGCAGCGCCCGCATCGGGATTGCGGCCAGGTCGTCGGCGCGGACCGCGGCGAGGCTGCCGCCATAGCGGCCGATCGGGGTACGCGCTGCGTCGCAGATATAGGCGTCAGCCATGGGAATCTCCTTCGGAATCGTCGATGATCGGGCCGCCTACCGTGCGGGAGTGGCCCTGGAACTGGGCGACCGCACGACCGTCGCGGGTGCGGATGGCGACGCCGTAGGCGCCGCTGCGGCCGGCCATAGCGGCTTCACTCGCTTCGGCAACCAGCTCCTCGCCGGGATGGGCCGGGGACAGGAACAGGATCGAGGCGCCCTGCGCGACCGTCGCCACGTTGCGGCTGTTGCAGGCATAGGCGAAGGCGGTGTCGGCCAGTGCGAAGATCATGCCGCCATGGATCGAGCCGAGGCCGTTGGTCATGTCCGGCCGGATTTTCATCGCGATGCGGGCATAGCCGACCCGCGCCTCCTCCAGCACGATATTCCAGACCGGCGCCGTTCCCTCCTGCGCGAGCAGACGTTCGGCGACGCGGTAAGCTAGGGCGTCGCTCATGCGGGCTCCGACATGCCGATGGCGGGGGAAGGCGCGTAGATCGCATCGCCGGTCGCGGCGGCGATGTTCGACAGCACCGAGCCGAGCCGGGCGGTGCCGAAACCCCGCGCCCAGTCCAGCGGACCCTGGGGATGGTTGGCGCCGAAACGCATCGCGGTATCGACCCCGGCCGCGTCGGCGATGTCGTCGGCGAGCGCGTCGAAGCCCGAATTGGCCAGCTGGGCGAGCGTGCGCAGCACGACCTGGCCCGGCCGGTCGGGCAGCGCCAGCAGCTGCTTGCCGACCAGCTTCGCGAAACCGGCGGCCAGCGCCAGCGCCTCCGCGTCGCGCGTGGTGACGATCAGGGTCGGGGTGGCGGCGAGGTCGCGGGCGGCGTCGAGCAGGATATCCACATCCGCGCGGTCGGCGAGGCGGCGGCCGTCGCCCATCGCCAGCAGCTTGCCATCGATGCGAAGCGCTCCGGGTTCGATGTCGGCGGAGCGGGCCACGGTGCCGCCGGCTGCCTCGGCCAGCGCGATCAGCGGCTCGATCTCGCCCGCATCAGGGCCGGCCTCGATGCTGCCGGGCACCGCGCCGGGTGCGACGAAGGGTGGGGCGGGGAGGTCGGCGGCGTAATCATAGACGCCCTTGCCGCTCTTGCGGCCGAACTGGCCGGAATCGTAGATCGCCTTCTGGCTTGCGTGCGTGCGGAAGCGGGTCTTGCCGGCATAGCCCTCGAACACCTGGCAGGCGACGGTGTAGTTGATGTCGTGGCCGATCAGGTCGGCGAGCACGAGCGGGCCCATGCGGAAGCCGCCCGCGCTTTCCAGCGCATGGTCGATCAGGGCCGGGTCGATCCCCTCTCCGAGGGCGGCGAAGCCTTCGCCATAATAGGGACGGGCGACGCGGTTGACGATGAAGCCCGGCACGTCGCGGACGCGAACGGGAAGCTTCTTCCAGCTGCGCATCAATGCTTCGAGCGTGTCGATCACGCCGGGCGCGGTGCGCGAGGAGGCGATCAGCTCGACCAGCTTCATCGCGGGGACGGGGTTGAAGAAATGGAGGCCGGCGAAGCGTTCCGGCCCCGGAACACCCTCCGCCATCGCCTCGATCGACAGCGAGGACGTGTTGCTGGCGAGGATCGCGTCGGGCGCGACATGCTCGGCGAGCGCGCGGAACAGGCCGGTCTTGACGTCCATCCGCTCGACGACCGCTTCGACCGCCAATGCCGCCGGCGCGGCGCTGGCGACGTCGGTGCTCCAGCCGATCCGGTCGGCGATCGCGGCGGCGGCGGCCTCGTCGACGGTGCCGCGCTTCACCAGCGAGGCCAGCGACCTGGCGATACCCTGCCGCCCGCGCTCCAGCGCGGCTTCCTGGGTGTCGATTACCCGAACCGAGTGGCCTGCCTGCGCCGCGACCAGCGCGATTCCCGCGCCCATCGTGCCCGCGCCGACCACGGCGATGATGCTTTCCGTTCCGATCGTCATAAACTCTCTCTGCGGCATCAGATAAGATGTATCTAGTCTCCAAATTATCCCTTGCCAATAATTGTCTGACCGGGCAGTCTATTAAAAGGAAGTCGAGGATCGTCTATGGCCTATGAAACGATTGAGCTCGTCGTCGAGGACGGCGTAGCCCGTCTGACGTTGAACCGGCCGGACCGGTTGAACAGCTTCACCGTGGCGATGCACGAGGAGGTCGCCTCCGCGCTCGGCACGATCGAGAGCGATCCCGCGATCCGCGCAATGCTGCTGACCGGCGCGGGGCGTGGTTTCTGCGCTGGGCAGGATCTTGCCGACCGGGCGGTGGCGCCCGGCGGGGAGGCGGTCGATCTCGGCGCCTCGGTCGAGAAATATTACGCGCCGCTCGTCCGCCGCCTCGCGGGGATGGACAAGCCGGTGATCTGCGCGGTCAACGGTGTTGCCGCCGGTGCCGGCGCCAACATTGCCTTCGCCTGCGACATCGTCTTCGCGGCGCGCAGCGCCAAGTTCATCCAGTCCTTCGCCAATATCGGCCTGATTCCCGACTCGGGCGGCACCTGGGTGCTGCCGCGTCTCGCGGGGCAAGCGCGCGCGCTGGGGCTTGCGATGACCGGCGATCCGCTGCCCGCCGAGAAGGCCGAGGAGTGGGGCCTGATCTGGAAGTGCGTCGACGACGAGGCGCTGGCGGAGGAGAGCATGAAGCTCGCCCGCAAGTTCGCCAGCGGCCCGACGCGCGGCCTGGTCGCGACCAAGCATCTGATCCGCGGCTCGATGATGAAGACGCTCGACGAGGAACTCGTCATCGAAGGCCGCTGGATGCGCGATCTCGGCTTCAGCGACGACTATCGCGAGGGCGTGAGCGCTTTCACCGAGAAGCGGGCCCCCAGGTTCACCGGGCGCTGACGCCCGTTCCCAGATTGAGGAAGCCATGACCAAGACGCTCAACAACTATGCCGTCGACCAGTGGGTCGCGAGCACCACCGAGAAGCTGCCTGTCCTGTCGGCGATCGACGGGTCGCTGGTCGCCGAGGCGGGCAGCAAAGGACTTGATTTCGCGGCGATGCTGCGCCACGCCCGAGAGGTCGGCGGCCCGGCGTTGCGCAAGATGACCTTCCACGCCCGTGCCCGCGCGCTCAAGGCGCTGGCGCAGGCGATCATGGCCCGCAAGGAAGAGCTGTACGCCCTGTCGGCTTCGACCGGCGCGACGCGCGTCGATGGCTGGATCGACATCGAGGGCGGGGCGGGCACGCTGTTCACCATGTCGTCGCGCGGCCGCCGCGAGCTGCCCGACGACGTCATCCTGACCGATGGCGACCTCGAGCCGATCGGCAAGACCGGCAGCTTCGTCGGCCAGCATGTCTACACCTCGCTCCAGGGCGTCGCGGTCCACATCAACGCCTTCAACTTCCCGGTCTGGGGCATGCTCGAGAAGCTCGGGCCGACGCTGCTCGCGGGCGTGCCGGCGATCGTCAAGCCGGGCACCGCGACCTGCCAGGTCACCGAACATGCCGTCCGCATCATGATCGAGGCCGACGTGCTGCCGCCGGGCGCGCTCCAGC
Source organism: Sphingomonas sp. Root720 (assembly GCF_001428605.1). Lineage (GTDB taxonomy): Bacteria > Pseudomonadota > Alphaproteobacteria > Sphingomonadales > Sphingomonadaceae > Rhizorhabdus. The sequence continues at coordinate 446,399 of NZ_LMID01000001.1, read as the reverse complement.
TGATCGTCGGCGGCGTCGGCGACCTGCTCGACCATCTGACCTGCCAGGACGTCGTCTCCTTCACCGGATCGGCGGCGACCGCGATGAAGCTCCAGACCCACCCCGTCATCGCGCGGGAATCGGTGCGCTTCGTGGCCGAGCGCGATTCGCTCAACGCCTCGATCCTCGGTCCCGATGCGGCGCCGGGTACCCCCGAGTTCGACCTGTTCGTCAAGGAGGTCGCGCGCGAAATGACGGTGAAGGCGGGGCAGAAGTGCACCGCGATCCGCCGTGCGTTCGTGCCGGCCCAGTGGCTCGACGCCGCCGAGGAAGCGCTGAAGGGCCGTCTCGCCAAGGTCGTCGTCGGCGATCCTGCGCAGGAAGGCGTTACCATGGGGCCGCTCGCCGGCATGACCCAGCTCAACGACCTTCGTGCCAAGGCGCGGGAATTGGCGACCGAGGCGACGCTGGTCTTCGGCGACATCGACACGGTCGCAGTGCAGGGCGCCGACGGTACCAAGGGCGCGTTCGTCTCGCCGCTGCTGTTCCGCCGCGACGACCCCTGGACCGCCAAGCTCGTCCATGACGTCGAGGCGTTCGGCCCGGTGTCGACGCTGATGCCGTATACGGATTTCGAGGACGCGATCGCGCTCGCCAATCGCGGTCTCGGCTCGCTCGCGGTTTCGCTGTTCACCTATGACCCGCAGGTCGCGCGACGGTTCGTGATCGGCGCGGCCGCCTATCATGGCCGCATCGTCATCCTCGATCGGGACAGTGCGAAGGAATCGACCGGTCATGGCTCGCCGCTTCCCATGCTGGTCCATGGCGGCCCCGGCCGCGCCGGTGGCGGCGAGGAAATGGGCGGCGTGCGCGGCGTGAAGCATTATATGCAGCGCAGCGCCCTCCAGGGACATCCGCGCAGTCTGAGCGTCGTCGCCGGCCGCTGGCTGGCAGGGGCGCCGCAGCCCGAGGGGGCGGTCCATCCGTTCCGCCAGCGCTTCGGCGAGCTCGAGATCGGCTATACGCTGCGCACCGCGTCGCGCACGATCACGCTCGAGGATATCGAGCATTTTGCCAACTTCACCGGCGACACCTTCTACGCGCACATGGACGAGGAGGCGGCCGCGGCCAATCCCTTCTTCCCGGGCCGGGTGGCGCACGGCTACCTGATCCTGTCGTTCGCGGCAGGCCTGTTCGTCGACCCGGCGCCGGGCCCCGTGCTGGCCAATTACGGTCTCGAAGGGCTGCGCTTCGTGAAGCCGGTGTCGCCCGGCGAGGCGATCAAGGTCGCGTTGACCGTCCGCAGCAAGACGCAGCGCAACGACGAATATGGCGAGGTTCGCTGGGCCGTCTCGGTAACCGATTCGACCGACGAACTGGTCGCGACCTACGACCTGCTGACGATGAACGCGATCTGAGGGCGGGGCGGGCGGTCCTCCTGGGGTCCGCCCGAGCCCGGCCTGGCTTGATCGATCGGACGGCGCATGCCTATGGACCATCGTCCCCTTTTTCGAGAGCTCCCCCGATGATCATTCTCAGCGCCCGCGACGTCCGCGAACTGCTTCCCATGACCGATTGCATCGGCCTGATGCGCGAAGCGATGACGGCGCTTTCGGAAGGGCGCACGCACCAGATGCTGCGCCAGATCTTCCCCGCGCCGGGCGGGGTCTACGGCGTCATGGGCGGGGTGATGCCGGGCAGCTACGGATCCAAGCTGATCAGCGTGGTCCATGCCGCGGCGGACGGCGTCTCGCGACCGTCGCACCAGGGCGTCGTGCTGCTGTTCGATCCCGCGACGGGCGAGCCGAGCGCGGTGATCGAGGCGGGATCGGTGACCGCGATCCGCACCGCGGCGGCGAGCGCGATGGCGACCGACGTCCTCGCCCGCCGCGATGCGACCGTGCTCGGCATCCTCGGCACGGGCGAGCAGGCGCACGGCCATGCGCAGGCGATCTGTGCGGTGCGTCCGATCGCGACGATCCGGATCTGGGGCCGCGATGCCGCCAAGGCCGCGGCGCTGGCGGAGCGGCTGGGCAAGGAGCTGGGCGTGGCCGCCGAGGTCGCGGCGACTCCGGCGGATTGCGCGCGGAGCGCCGATATCCTCTGCACGACGACCGCCGCCGCCGAACCCCTGCTGCGCAGCGAGGATATCGCGGTAGGCACCCATATCAACGTTGTCGGATCGAGCCGGGCGGGGCCGAGCGAGATCGACACGCGGCTCGTCGCCATGGCGCGCTTCTTCGGCGACAGCCGGGAATCGGTGCTGAGCCAGGGCGCCGAGTTCATCAACGCCCGCGCCGAGGGCCTCGTCACCGATGACCATTTTCTGGGCGAGATCGGCGAAGTGCTGCTCGGTCGCTGCGAAGGCCGCCGCGACGATGGCGAAATCACGATCTACAAGTCGCTCGGGCACATCGTGCAGGATCTGGCGGCGGCGCAGCATGTCGTGCAGGCGGCGGCCGGAGCCGGGCGGGGCGTGACGGCCGATCTGTAGCGCGGATTGTTCCCCGTCGTCGGGACGACGGCATGACGCCGCTCAGTCGCCCGAAGCCTTCAGATTTTCCGCGACCCGCCGGAGCAGGCTGGTGAGCTGTTCGAGCTCGGCATCGCTCATCCCGGCGAACGCCTGGCCGTAGATCGAATCGGCGCAGGCCCAGGCTTCGTTGCCGGCGACTTCGCCGGCATCGGTCAGCACCACCTCCATGACATGTTCGCGACCGGGGCGGGGGCGGCGGCGGACAAGCCCGTCTGCCTCCATTCGCTGGATGATCCGGGTCATCGTCGGCAACTTCTCGCTCGAATGCGCCGCGATCTCGCTGACGCTGGCCACCCGGTCCTGATGCAGAGTCATCAGTACCCGCCAGCGCGGCATGTCCAGGCTCGTGCCGCGCAGCATTTCCTCCATCCTGCCGCGATAGCGTCCGCTGGCCCGGGCGATCCAGTAGAAGGGCCAGCTGCGGTAATTGAACCGCTCGGCCCGGGCGGGGGGCCCCATGTCATGCTTCGCGGCCATATGTTTCTCCATGCGCCGACCTTCTGTATCCGGATGGAACGGCGGCGACAATCTAGTTGAATATTCAACTCTTCATGATATGAACAGGTTGAATATTCAATCTGAGGGATCTCGCGTGGCGTCGGACAACATCTTCGTCGAACGATTCGAGCTTGGCGGCACCGGTCCGACGGTTGCGGTCAAGGATTGCATCGACATCGCCGGCAAGCGCACCAGCGTCGGCAGCGAGGCCCTGGCCGACGCGCCGCCGGCGGCCGCGCACGCGGCGGTGGTCGCGGCGCTTCTCGCCGGCGGTGCGCGCATCGTCGGCAAGACCAATATGCACGAGTTCGCCTATGGCGTGACCGGCGTGAACCGCTGGCTCGGCACCCCGATCAATCCGGCCTATCCCGACCTGATCCCCGGCGGATCGTCGAGCGGCTCGGCGGCTGCGGTTGCGGCGGGGCTCGCCGACATCGCGATCGGCACCGATACCGGCGGTTCGATCCGCATGCCCGCCACCTGCTGCGGCGTGTTCGGCCTGAAGCCCAGCTTTGGCCGGGTCAGCCGCGAGGGATGCGTTCCTGCCGATTCGAGCCTCGACTGCGTGGGGCCCTTCGCACGTAACGTCGCGGGGCTCGAGACGGCGATGGCGCTGATCGACCCGACCTTCGTTCCGGCCGGCCGGCCGGCGTCGGTCAGGATCGGCTGGGTCGAAAGCTCGGCCGATCCGGAGATCGCGGCCACCGTGCTCGCCGAGATCCGGCGCAGCGGGGCGGAAGTCGTACCGGTCGACCTGCCCGGCCTCGACCAGGCGTTCGAGGCGGGTATCACCATCATGGCGGGGGAGGCCTGGTCGACCTTCGGCGACCTCGTCGAGGATCCGCGGCTCGGCGCCGACGTCCGCGCCCGGCTGCACGGCGCCAGCAAGGTCTCGGCCACGCAGCTCGCCGAGGCGGAGAAGATCCGCACGCGCTTCACGGCGGCAGTCGACCAGGCGCTGACCGGGGTGGACGCGCTCGCCCTTCCGACCCTGCCGGCGCTGCCGCCGGCGCTCGACGATCTCGGCGATGCCGCGCGGATGCTGCGCCTGACCGCGCTGATCCGGCCGTTCAACGTCACCGGCCATCCGGCTCTCACCATTCCCGTCGCGGGCCGGCCGATCGCTACTCAGCTCGTCGGCCGGCGCAACGACGACGAGACGCTGTGCGCGGTCGCCGCACGCCTTTGCGAGGGGATCGCGGCGTGACCCTCGAAAGCGAGATCGCCATCCTCCGCGCCGAACTCGCCGGCCTGCGCGCCGAGCGCGAAGTGCGCGCCGTCGTGATGCGCTATTTCCGGCTGTGCGATACGCTGGGGCCCGAAACCTCGATGGAGGATGTCGGCCTGTGCTTCACCCGCGACGCGCTGTGGGAAGGGCGGGGGCGCTACCGCGAGGCGTTCGGCCGGCACGAGGGCCGCGCCGCGATCACCGCGATGCTCGGCAGCTATGCGGCGCCGGTCGCCCATTTCGCGATGAACGCGCATTTCCTCTCGACCGAGACGATCACCCTCGACGGGGCCGATACCGCGACCGGCCGATGGTCGATGCTGCAGACCTCGACCTATCGTGACGGCCGTTCCGACCTGCGCTCCGCCGCGCTGACGATCCGGTGCGCGGTCGAAGACGGAGTCTGGCGCATAGCCCATTTCGTCACCGAGAATCTCTTCGCCCGCGACGTCGACCACTGGTCCGATGCCGCCCCTATCTCCGTACCCGACAGCTCGTCAAAGGAGCCCTCATGAGCAGCAGCACAGATTTTGCCACGCTGGTGCGGGACGATCGCGTCCTGACGCCGATGTACACCGATGCGGCCATCTTCGAGGAGGAGATGGACCGGATCTTCAAGAACACCTGGGTCTGGGTCGCGCATGCCAGCGACGTGCCGACCGGCAATACCTTCAAGACGTCCTATGTCGGGCGCGAGCGGGTTATCGTGACCCGCGACAAGCAGGGCCAGATCCACACCTTGCTCAACCGCTGTCGTCACCGCGCCGCCACGGTGTGCGAGAAGCGCAAGGGCAAGGCCAGCGTCTTCGTCTGCCCTTATCATGGCTGGAGCTATGACGTGGACGGCAAGCTGCGCAAGGTGCCGCATATCGCCGGCTATGGCGAGGGGCTCGACACCGACGAGCTCGGCCTCGTGTCGCTGCGCACCGAGGAATATAACGGCATGATCTTCGCGACCTATCGCGACGATATCGAGCCGCTGGTCGATTTCCTCGGCCCGGCGAAGAAATGGATCGACCTGTTCATGAAGCAGGGCGGCGGCTACGGCGTGAAGACGCTGGGCGAGCATCGCTTCCGCTTCCCGGGCAACTGGAAGATCCAGCTCGAGAACACCACCGACGCCTATCATTTCCCGATCGTCCACAAGACCTTCCTCGACTCGCTCGACGCCGAGGCGGAGAATGTGTTCGACGTGCTGGGGCAGGGCGGCTGGGTCGAGGACCTGGGCAATGGCCACAGCGTCATGGTGATGATCCCCGATCTGATCGACCTCGAGGACAATCTCGACGCGCCGATCCCGCAACGCTTCGAGGAATTGGCGGCCGAACTGGCTGCCGAAGGCATGCCCGACGATCAGGTGCGCCGCGTCGTGCGTGCCGTCGGCGGTTCGGGTTTCAACCTGAACATGTTCCCGAACATCGCCTGCTCGATGGCTTTCTTCCGCGTGCTGCGCCCGGTTTCGGTGGACGAGACCGAGATCACCCATGTCGCGATCGGCATGGACGGCGGTCCGGTCCCGGCCAACCGCATGCGCCTTCGCCTGCACGAGCATTTCCAGGGGCCGATGGGCTTCGGCACACCGGACGACGCCGAAGGCTGGGAACGCGTCCAGCGCGGCGCCAATGCCGGCGAGGATTTGTGGATCATGGTCAATCGCGGCGTCGACGCCCCCGCGGGCGTCGCTGCGCCGGGGCATAATGCCGGCGACGTCAGCGCCGAGACCGGCATGCGTGCCGCCTATCAGATGTGGAAGAGGATGATGACCGCGTGAGCACGCTCGCCGAAACCCGAACCGAAACGCCCGCATCCGCCGCGCCGTCGCTGCAGGACGCGATCCAGTTCATCTGGGCCGAGGCCGACATGCTCGATCGGCTCGACTACAGGGCCTGGCTGCCGCTGTGGACCGAGGGCGGCCGCTATGTGATACCGACCGAACGCGACATCGCCGACTATGACGACCGCCTCAACATCGTGAACGACGATGCCGAGATGCGCCAGGCGCGCGTCAAGCGCCTGCTGTCGGGCTTTTCGATGTCGTCGGCGCCCCCGGCGCGCACCGTGCGCACCGTCTCGCGCTTCGTGCCGGTCGCGGTCGAGGACGGTGCGATCACGCTGCGCGCCGCGATGATCCTGGTCGAATATAAATATGAGCGGATGCGCACCCTGGCGGCCGACGTCGACTACCGCATCGTGGCGACCGGCGACGGCCTGCGGCTCGACCGCAAGATCGTCACGCTGGTCAATTGCGACGATTACCAGCATGGTATCGGCTATCTTCTGTAGGCAGGTATAAGGTGATGTTCATGAGCGTCGAAGAACAGGCGGCGACGTTCGTCGAGGCGCGTAGCGCGGCGGTCGGTTTCCCCGATTATCCGGGCGCGCTGCCGGTCGATCTCGATCAGGCCTATGCGGTCCTGCAGGCGGAGATCGGCCTGTGGCCCGATCGGATCGCCGGCTGGAAGGTCGGGCGGATCGCGCCGCCGCTCGTCGAAACATTGGGTGAAGACCGTTTCGCGGGCCCCATCTTCGCGACCAGCATCCAGCAGGCCGGCGGGGACAATGATTTCCCCGCCATCGCCAACGGCTTCTCCGCTTTCGAGGCGGAGTTGGTCATCGTGGCCGCCGCCGATGCGCCGGCCGACAAGAGCCGGTGGACCGTCGAGGAAGCAGCGTCCCTGGCAGGGGCGATGCACATTGCGGTCGAGGTCGCGGGTGGCCCCTTTGCGGCAGCAAACGATCTCGGCCCGCTGACCACCATCGCCAGCTTCGGCGGCAATAACGGGCTGATCCTGGGGCCCGAGGTGGCCGACTGGCGATCGCGGTCGTTCGACGACATCCGTTGCACCACCACGATCGACGGGACCGTGGCAGGGCAAGCCGCGGCCAGCGCGATCCCCGGTACGCCGCTTGCCGCGCTCGCCTTCGTGCTCGGCCGCGCCGCGCGGATGGGATTTCCGATCCGCAAGGGCGACCTGATCTCGACCGGTGCCATCACCGGGGTTCACGTCGTCGGGATCGGCCAGCGCTGCGAGGCCGATTTCGGCGAGTCGGGCGTGATTTCGTGCAAGGTCGTGAAGGCGAGGCCCGCCGCCGTACGTTGACGGCCGCGCGCGCCGACGCCTATTTCGCGAATGTCCGGAAGATCGCGGCGTCCGCTGCTTGGCCGGGGTCTTCGGCCGCGCTAGTAAGCCGGCAATCGACGATCGAAGGATAGGTGAAGCTCTTGGTCCATCATCACGGCGCTGACGATCTGGCCCTCGGCCGTCCCGCCGAGCAGAGTTCGGCCTGTCAGTGGTCCGCTGCGGGCTCGACCCGGGCGGACGCCGCGTTCGTCGTCGAAGGCATTATCGACCGGCCCGATCGGGAATATGCCAATCACACCGCCGAAGAGCTGTTCCCGTGGTGGCAGGTCGATCTGGGCGATGCCTATCGGATCGATACGGTTCGCCTGTTCAACCGGCGGACCTGTGCCGAGCGGCTCGCCCGTTTCAGCATCCTGGCCTCGGTCGACCAGTCTAACTGGATGACGATCTACAGGCATGACGGGACTTCGATCCTGGGGGCGGGCGACGACGGCGCGACGATCGCGATCGATCGCCCAAACCTGTCTCGCTACGTCCGCGTCCGGATGGACGGCTTCGGTCACCTGCACCTGCGGGCCGTCCAGATATTCGGGCATCGTCCCGATCGGAGCGACAGCGAAGCGTTCGCCGCGTTCGCCGCCAGCCACTCCGCCGAGCGCGATGCCGCGGTCGCCGGCCGCACGGGGAGAATGCTCAACATCGGCGCGCTCAAGGTGTTCGCCGACGAAGAGCGATACAGCCCGCCCATCATCAGGTCGCTCGAAGACGGCGGATATGAGGCGCCGGAGCGGAGCATTCTCTACACGGCACTACGCCCCCAAGATCGCGTGCTTGAGATCGGAACGGCGGTCGGCGTCCTCTCGATGACCGCGGCGTCGATCGTCGGGGCGGAGAATGTCGTCACCTACGAGGCAAACCCTTATATCCTCGAGGACGCTCGCCGGAACTTCGGCGTCAACGGCTTGGGCGAAATCCGGTCCTTCAACGCCGTTTTGCAGGCACGGGCAAAGATGGCGGGCGTTCCGCCGACGATGCCGTTCGCCGTGTCACGGGACTTCTGGGCGTCCAGGCTCGGCGCCACGATCGACGATCCGGATATCGTCGACGTCGTCGACATCCCGACCGCCAGCCTCGAGGATGCGATCGAAGCGCATCGCGCCAATTTCCTCGTGTGCGACATCGAGGGGGGCGAAGCCGATCTCCTGCTGCAGGCCGACCTGCGTTCGATCGACACGATCGTCATCGAAACCCATTACTGGGCCGCCGGCAAGCGGGCGATCTCCGACCTGGTCCGCAAATTCACGATCGATGGCTTCGATATCGATCTCGATCTGAGCGCGCATCATGTCAGCTGTTTCCGCAGGGGGCTGTGCTAGACCCGAATGCGGCTTCGGCTTCTTACCAATCGCTGAGATTGCCGAAGATCTGCTCCATCAGCCGGTTGAGCCGCAACTTGTCGTCGCCCCCGATATCGCGGAACGCCTGGACATAAAGCTTGTTGGCGATGCTCCAGGCATTCTGCTTGGCCTCCAGTCCGCGCTTGGTCAGCGATACCTCGGTCACCCGCCCGTCCGATGCCCGCGCCTCGCAGGTGACGAGGCCGTCGGCCTGCATGCGCTGGACGATCTTGGTCATCGTCGGCAGCTTTACGATGGCGAGTTCGGCGATTTCGCTGACGCTGGTCGCCCTGTCCTGCTGCAGGCACATCAGAACGCGCCAGCGCGACACGTCCAGCTCGACCCGCTTCAGCGCCGTTTCCAGCCGCTGGAGATAGCGGCCGACCGCCTGGGTCATCCAGAAGAACGGCCAGTTGTGCGGGTCGAATCCGGACGCGTCGTCGTCGGGCGAGCTGTCGCGCTCGGCATTGTCCATCATGATGTCGTTCTCTCTCCCCCGTCTGGATGGCGTGCAATGGCGGCATCCGCCTAGCCCGAGTGTCGCACGCCGTCACGCCATCAACGCATATAGAGGCCGCCATTGATGTCCCAGGTCGCACCGCTCACGAAACCGGCGTCGCGGGCGCACAGGCGCGCGGCGATATCGGCGACGAAGTCCGGGCTGCCGAGCTGGCGGACCGGGATATTCTCCAGGAAGCGCGGCATGTTCTCCTCGGAGATGGTGCGGTGGACCATCGGCGAGTCGATGGGCCCCGGCGCGATGGCGTTGGCGGTGACGCCATAGGCGGCCAGGTCGCGCGCGAAGACCTTGGTCAGGGTGATGATCGCGCCCTTGGACGCCGCATAATGCGCGCCCGTCGCGGTGCCGCCATTCTGCCCCGCCAGCGAGGCGAGGTTGACGATGCGGCCATAGCCCTGCGCCTTGAACAGGCGACCGAAGACCTGCGATCCGACGAAGGTACCGCGCACGTTGATCGCCATCACCGCGTCGAATTCGTCGGGAGTGATGTCGAGCACCGGCTTGGCGGCGGTGGCGGCGGCATTGTTGACCAGTCCCTCGACCGAGCCCCAGCGTGCGACCAGCGCGTCGCGGGCGGCTTCGAACGAGGCCTGCTCGCGTACGTCCAGCGCGATGCCGACGGCGGTAGCGCCGGTCGGATCGATCTCGGCCGCCAGCGCCGTGGCGGCATCGGCATCGAGATCGCCGATGCCCACCCGGAAGCCGCGCTGCCGCATGCCGCGGGAGATCGCCGCGCCCAGGCCGCCCGCGCCGCCGGTGACGAGGACGACGTCGCCGCCGATGCCGTCGGTCATGCCGGGATCACCAGCTCGCGGCCGAGGCGCGCTTCGACGCGCATATATTTCCACAGCCGATATTCGCCGACCTCGATGGTGCGGAACAGGTTGCACGCCGCGACGGCGGTCTCGCGATCGGGAATCTCGGCGAGGATATAGAAGGTCCAGGGCCAGCCGGTGGGCGAGGTGCCGACCATCGTCTGGTCGTCGTCGATGGTGCCGAGGATCTCGACGCCGGGCAGGTCGCGGATGCCCTTGAGCATCTCGCCCGTCGCCGCCCACACCTTGCCGATGTCGCCGGCGGGAAGATCGAAGAAATTCTGCAGCACCGCGCCGCAGAAGAGGACGCGAAGACGCTGCTTCTCAGTATCGGCCATGGTTCATCCTTTCAGTTCAGGCTTTCCGGTTCAGGGAAATCCGGGGGGGGATTCGAGGCCCAGCAGCACCTTGCCGGCATTCTGCCAGGTCGTGTCCGCCAGGAAGGCATGTTGCGGGATGATCTGCGCATCCTGCATCAGGCGCGCGATCCAGTGATCGGCGAAGACGCCGGTCGTTCCGCCTATGCGGTAGATGTCCAGCGTGATGTCGGCCGCGACGCGTGCGGCGTTGGTCGATGCCAGGCGCAGGAGCGCGCGCGTCTCGACGGACAGGTCGTCGCCCGCGACCAGGGTCGCATAGGCTTCCTCGGTGATCTCGTAGAAGAACGCGCGTGCCGACCGCAACGCGGCCTCGGCCTTGGCGATGTCGGTCTGGACATAGGGCCGGTCCGCAAGGGTCGGCTGGCCGGTGATCGAGGTCCGCCCGCCAGCCAGGCCGATCATCTGGTCGAGCGCGGTGCGCGCGATGCCGAGACCGACCACCGCCAGCACCTGCGCCGCCAGCGGCATCGACGGATAGCGATAGAGCGGCGTGTCGAGGCTCGACTTGCCGCCGCGCACGAACGTCCACGCCTCGGGCACGACGACCTTGTCGATCGTCATGTCGTGGCTGCCGGTGCCCTTCATGCCGATGACGTCCCAGTTGGGAACGATCCGCACCTTTTCGGCCGGCATCACCGCGATCAGCGGCAGGCCCCCGGTGGGGCCGCCGCCCTCGACCTTGATGCCGACGCCGATCACGTCGGCACCGGTGCAGCCGCTGCCCCAGCTCCAGCGGCCCGAAACCTCGAGGCCGCCGGGAACCGGTATCGCCTTCTGCGGCGGGAAAATGCCGCCCGCGAAGACGACGTCCGGTCCGTTGGCGTACATCGCTTGCAGCGTCTCGACCGGTAGCGCCGAGAGGTAGACCGCCGAGAAGCCGAAGCTGGCGACCCAGCCGGCCGACCCGTCGGCCTTCGAGATCGTCTCGATCAGGCGGAGGAAATCGGCCGGCGACTTCTCGTCGCCGCCGAAGCGCTTGGCGACCATCGCGCGATAGACGCCCGCCGCTTTCATCATCTCGACGACGTCGGTGCTGATCTGCTGATTGCCGGTGAACTCGTCGCTGCGCGCGCGCACCGCCGACAGCAGTTGTTCCAGCGCGGCCGTCCGATCGGTCTGTTCGGGCTTCACTTGCTCCATCGCGTCCATGCCGAATGCTCCTGGCTGGTGGGACGGGGGCGGATGTGGTGCGTCGCGCCGACGATGTCGACGGCCGCGCAGCATCTTTCCCTCGCCGAAATCTCCTCCCGGCCGACGCTATATATATTACGTGAAAATGCAACTAACTTATGACGGGGCGGCTGATATTGCTTTGCTGCATCCTTGTCACTCAGCAGCATGAGCCCCGTTTTCCGCGAGTGCCGCAGCATAAGGCCGGAGTCCCAGCGCCAGAAGCGCGACCGCCGCGATCGAGGCGCCGGCGGTGACGAGGCCAAGCGAGCTTCCCACCGCGGCCGGTCCGCCGAACATGTGATCGTTGAGCAGGCCGACGAGCAGCGAGCCCAGCGTCAGGCCGATGAGCGAATTGCTGCACAGGAAGATCGCTGCGACCCGCGACCGCATGGCGGGTGGTGCGATGATCTGCATGACGGCGGTCGACGGCGGCATCGGGAAGGACGCGAAGAACAACGCGACGGCCAGTAGCGTCAGCCCGATGCCGACGGACGGCGCGATGAGAAGTTTGTGTCCCCTCCACCGACGAGTCTTTGACCGGATCCGGATTTTCGGTTCACAATTCATCTAATTTTTGTTGGGGGGCAATCTCACGGGAATGCGGTTTCGTCAGAAGTTGCCGAGATCGTGCGGCTCTGCAGAAATTGGGCAGGAAGCAATTCCCGGAGGAACCGAGTAAGCGATAGGGCGCAGTCTTCCGACCGTCTTGCAGCAGCCTCGGCATTATTTCTCGGAGGTACAATCGCGGCGCGATCACGCAGCCGGCGTCTAGGTGCCGATCAAAGCGGCGAGGTCGACCGGCGCAACGTTTCCGACGGATTGCAGCCATATTTGGCTGTGTAATAGCCGGCATATCTACCGAAGTTGACGATGCCCGCTTCGGTCATCGCCTCGGTCACGCTGATTCGGCCCTTCGCGTTGATCAGCTTGTGATGCAGCTTCTCGATGCGGAATTGACGGATATAGGCGGCCGGGGTGGTGTCGAGGAAATCGCGAAAGCCGTTGTGGAGGCTGCGAACGCTGACCCCGACTTCCGATGCGAGCAGTGCAGTGGACAGGGGGTCGCGAAAACGCTCCCGAATGACCGCCTTCGCCTTGTGCACGTGGCGCGGCGTCGCCGAGGACATGGTTTTACGCTGTGAATAATCGAGGCTGTGGACCTGGTGGCTGAACAGGAGTTCGCACATCAGGGTCGTGTAGCAGCGTTGCGTATTGAGGTTCTGCATCAGGTCGGGGGCAAGTTCGAACTGGCGCACGATATGACCGAGATAGTCCCGCCACAGGGCCGGTAGCGAACTGGTCGCCGGGGAAATCGGATCGAACTCGATGGGATGGCTGATCGCTATGCCATGCGCTTCCAGCACATAGCGACGGACGATCGCGGCCGGCAACCGAACCGTCAGATGTCGGGACGCCGATGTCAGGTGGATATGCGGGGTCGTGCCCGGGGAGCTGATATGCAGAGTGCCGGTGGTGGCCTGGGCCATCTCGCCGTCGTGGCGGAGCGTGCTACAACCGCTGATCAGGGCATGGATCAGATAGCAGTCGTTGAGATTAAGGGGTTCGATGTCGACGTCCGCGCCGTAATGAATGTCGGCGATCAAGGCGTCGCCGATCTCCACGAAGCGGAAGTCCGCGTTCATCGCGTCGCCGTTGACGGTCATCCTGTGCGGTGCAAGTCGTTCGGAGACGAAGGCCCGCGTCTGGGCGGCGGATTTCGATCGGAAATAGGTGATCGGGCGATGATTCATCGCCGACATGGACATCGACCGTCCGAATGGTGAACCCGTGTGAAAAACCGCGTAGCCCGTACCATCGTCATCCCTCCGCCAGCATGGCCGCAGACGATCCCTATACGAAGAGAGGATGAAGGATGCTTATGAAAATGCAACAGATTCTCCGTAGTTCCGGGATCATCCACGGCGGAAACGAAGCCGCTCCGAGATAATTCCTGCTGGTCTGTCACGGGCTTTTGCCGGGCTCCAGCCCAACGCGCTGCTGCCCAGCATGCCGGCCCTGGTGTGAGAAGCTATTGATATCCGGTATTTATTGGCGCCGATTGTCTATCGCGTTGTTCGGACCCGAAGCCGATGCCGGCTTCACTGTGGAGCGCAGCGGCACGACCGCCGCGGGCTTCATATCGAAACATTGATGCAGATTGCGGGTCGTCCATGCAGATTGCGGATAGTTGCGCCAAGGGCCGTGTCGCAAAAGGCTCGCCAATGACGATTTTTGTCTGGGAGAATTCCGGAATGCGTGTGGCGGTACTGGGCGGGGGGCATGGCTGCTATGCGGCGGCGGTCGAATTGAGCGAGCGGGGGCACGAGGTCTGGTTCTGGCGGCGTGGCGCGGAGGCGTTCGCGCCGGTGCTGGAGAAGCGCAGCATCCGGGTCCGGGACTCGAAAGGCGACCGCGACGTCGCGATCGCGCATCCCACGCTGTCGCTGGAAGAGGCGATCGGCGCGGCCGAGCTGATCGTGATCCCGCTGCCTGCCGATACCCATGAGGATCTGGCCGTCGCCTGCGCGCCGCATTGGAAGGATGGGCAGGTCGTGTTCCTGCCGCCGGGGACGCTGGGCTCGATCCTGTTCGCCCAGGCGACACGCGCCGCCGGCAACGCCGCCGACGTCAGCTTCGCCGAAACCGGCACCTTGCCCTATCTGGTCCGCAAGCACGGGCCGGCCGAGATCGTCGTCAGCGCCTATGCGACCCGGCTGCCGACCGGCGTGTTCCCGACCAGGAACGCCGAGCACGCCTTCGCCCTGCTCGAACAAGCCTATCCCTCGATCGAGCGGATCGAGGACGCGCTGTCGGGCGGGCTGATGAACGCCGGCCCGATCATCCATCCGCCGCTGATCCTGATGAATGCCGGACCGCTCGAATATTTTCCGGCCTGGGATATCCACAATGAGGGCACCCAGCCGTCGATCCGCGCGGTGACGACCGCGCTCGACGATGAACGTATCGCGCTGCGCGAGGCGCTGGGTTACGCCGCGCCGCATTTCCCACTCGCCGATCACTATACGCTCGACGGCGACGAGTGGATGTACGGCAACGCCGCGCATGAGAAGCTGACCGACAGCGGCGACTGGCGCGAGAAGATCGACCTCAAGACCCATCGCTACATGCGCGAGGATACCGCTCTCGGGCTCAGCATGCTGGTCTCGATCGGTCGGTGGCTGGGGACGCCGACCCCCGTTGCCGAAGGCCTGCTCGCCATGGCGTCGGCGATCACCGGGGAGGACCTCTACCGCGACGGTCGCACCCTCGAACGCTTGGGGCTGGCGGCCCTCGACCGGCAGGCGATGAAGGATTTCCTCCGCGATGGCATCTGAGATCCTGAAGGTCGGGGCGCTCGGAGCGGGGCGGATGGGACGGGGCATTGCCGTCGCCTTCGCCCTGGCCGGCCATGAGGTCGTCCTGATCGACGTGAAGCCGCGCGATGTCGACGGCGTCGCCCGGCTCGCGGCCGATGCGATGCGCGAGATATCGCAGGATCTCGCTTTCCTGGCGTCGGTCGGGGCGATGGACGAGGCGGCCGTCGCGGCCGCGCTCGGCCGCGTTACCTTCGCCGGCCGCGCGGCGGCGCCGGCGGCGATCGCGGCCTGCGACCTGCTGTTCGAAGGCGTGCCCGAGACCGTCGACGCCAAGCGCGAATGCTTCGCCTTCGTCGGCGAGCATGCCCGCGACGCCGCGATCATCGCCTCGACCACCTCGACGATCGACGCCGATACACTGTCGCCGCTCGTGAAGAGGCCCCAGCGATTCCTCAACGCGCACTGGCTCAATCCCGCCTATCTGATGCCGCTGGTCGAGGTCTCTCCATCGGCCGATACCGATCCCGAGGTGGTGAAGCGCCTGCGCGACATCCTCACGGCGATCGGCAAGGTTCCCGTCACCTGCAAGGCATCGCCCGGCTATATCGTTCCGCGTATCCAGGCGCTGGCGATGAACGAGGCAGCGCGCATGGCGGAGGAGGGGGTCGCATCGGCCGAGGATATCGACACCGCGATCCGGGTCGGCTTCGGTCTGCGCTTCGCGGTGCTGGGGCTGCTGGAATTCATCGACTGGGGTGGAGGCGACATTCTCCATCATGCCAGCGCCTTCCTGTCGGAGAAGATCGACGCCGGGCGCTTCGCGGCACCGGCGATCATCGGCGAGAACATGGCGCAGGCGCGGCGCGGGCTCCGCGATGGCGCGGGCTTCTACGATTATGATGGCGTCGACGTCGGTGCCTATCGCACGGGACGGCTGGCCGATTTCGTCGCCCTGCTGCGCCAGCGCGGACTGATGCCGACGTTCGCCGACGGCGCGGAGCAATGATCATCGACGGGCTCGCCGCGGTCGTCGGCGCCGAACATGTTTTCGGCCCTGACGCGGTCGAGCCGCGCTATCTGGAGGACGAGACCGGCGGCGAGGCAGGCCGCCCCGCCGGCATGGTGCGCCCGGCCGACGCCGGACAGGTCTCGGCGGTGCTCGCGCGGTGCCATGCCGTCGGCCAGCCGGTCGTCGTGCAGGGTGGGCGCACCGGCATGGCGCGCGGCGGCCTTCCCCGCGCCGGCGAACTGATCCTGTCGCTCGAACGGATGGCGGCGGTCGAGGCGATCGACGGCGACGCCGGGCTGATGACGGTTGGCGCGGGTTGCATCCTCGAAGTGGCCCAGAACGCGGCGGCGGAGGCCGGCTGGCGGCTCGCAGTCGACATCGGCGCGCGCGGAAGCTGCACGATCGGCGGCATGATCGCGACCAATGCGGGCGGGACCCAGGTGTTGCGCTATGGCATGATGCGCGACCAGGTGCTGGGGCTCGAGGCGATCCTCGCCGACGGCACGGTCATCTCGTCGCTCGGCAGCATGCTCAAGAACAATACCGGCTACGACCTCAAACAATTCTTCATCGGGTCGGAAGGAACGCTGGGCATCGTCACCCGCGCGGTACTGCGGCTGCGCCCGCCCGCGATCGGCCGCCAGACCGCGCTCTGCGCCGTCGCCGATTATCCGGCGGCGGTTCGGCTACTGGCGCGGTTGGAGCGGGCGATGCCGGGCCAGCTTTCGGCCTATGAACTGATGTGGAGCGACTTCTTCGACGCCGCCTGCGCGGTCACCGGGCAGGCCTATCCCTTCGCTGATACCCATGAACTGATCGTCCTCGCCGAAACCGAAAGCGCCGACCCCGACGCATTGACCGCGGCGCTCGAGGAGAGCTTCGGCGACGGCACCGTACATGACGCGCTGGTCGCCCAGTCGGATCGCGACCATCAGCGCTTCTGGCGCTTCCGCGATGCGATCGGCGAACTGGTCGGCGCCATGGCCGTCGTCGAGCCGTTCGACGTCAGCGCGCCGATCGGTGCGATCGGGGGCCTCGTCGCCGACCTGCGCGGACGGCTGCGCGTCGAAGCGCCCGGAAGCCGGCCGATCTGCTTCGGGCATATCGCCGACGGCAACCTTCATCTGGCGCTCGAACTGGCAAGCGAGGCGCAGCGGCCGATCGCGGAGGCGATCGTCTATGACGCGGTGCGCGCGGTCGGCGGATCGGTGTCGGCCGAACATGGCATCGGCACGCTCAAGCGCGCCTGGCTGGGCCACAGCCGCAGCCCGGCGGAAATGGCGATGATGCGGACGATCAGGGCAGCGCTGGATCCGAAGGGGATACTGAATCCCGACCGGATATTTTAGCTTATCCAAGATCCTCCCCATCTGCGATGGGGAGGAATATATCGTTCAGCAGGGCCGCCGGCTGCGCAATGTGTCCGAGGGGCGGCAACCATATTGCAACCGGTAATATTGGGCGTAGCGGCCGAAATTGACGATGCCGCATTCGAGCATCAGTTCGGTCACGCTGGCCTCGGGGCTGGCGTCCGTCAGCGCCCGGTGGAGCTTCTCCAACCGATGGCGCCGGACATATTCGACCGGGGTCACGCCCAGGAACTGGCGGAAGCCGTTCTGGAGGCTGCGCACGCTGACCCCCACCTGGGTGGCGAGATCGGTGACCGAGATGCTGTCGTCGAACGAGGCGTGGATGATGTCGCGGGCGCGGCGAACGTGCCAGGGCGAGATGTCGTTGCCATAGAGCGCGATCTGGTCCGAGTAGCTGTTGCAGTAGTTGCTCAGGAGCAGTTCGATCATCAGCATCGAATATTGGCGCTGGGTGCGGTTGTTGGCCATCAGCATCGGACCCTGGGTGGTCTGGTCGATGAGATGGTTGAGCAGGTTGCGCCAGACGACCGGCAGTTCGCGGCCGCTCTCGCGCCCCGGATAGAAGACCAGCGGCCGGTTGGCCGGGATGTTCATGATCCGGGTCAGGTAATCCTCGAAGGCGGAGTGCGCGATCCGCACCGTCAGGTGGCGGCAGGCCGGGGTCATATGGATTCGGATCGGCGCGCCGGGCGAACTGATGTGCAGGTTGTCGGGGCGGATCGCGCCTTCCGAGCCGCCGGCCCACACCTCGCTCGATCCCTCGATCGACGCATGGACCAGGAAATGAGCATCGAGTTCGCCGGGGTCGATCCAGACGTCGGTGCCGTACTGGATGTCGACGATCTGGGTCGGGGCCACCTCGATGCAGCTGAGCTTGGCGGACATGCGCTTCGGGTCGCCCATGTCCATCCGGTGCGGCGCCAGCGTCCTGCCGACATAGTCTACGATTTCGCCGGGGTCGTTCGACTGGAAATCGCGCGTCGCCCGCCGACGGCCGTTGCTTCTCGCTAAGGTCAGCATATCGCACCTCCTGGCCCGCGCCGCTGCGGGCAGTGGCCGGATGCAGCCGGCTCTGGCGCCCAGGCTTTCCGGGAAGCGAAGGACAATCCAAGTTAGTTGAAATGTCAAGTGGTGCGCCGCCGGCGCGGACTTGTTGTGCGATATGCGGCTTGCCGGTTCGCATTGCGGATAGCGGCCGTCGATCGCTCGCGCCTAGCCTGCCGCATCTTTCGCAAAGGCTTGAGGAGTGGAAATGTCGGACGTCATCGATCAGAAGGGCAGGCTCGGCGCAGCGGCCCGCGCCTTTGTTTCGGCTCCTGGACAGATGCTGATCGACGGCCAGTGGGTCGGATCCGAGTCGGGCCGCACGATCACGGTTACCGATCCGGCCACGGGCCTGCCCATCACCACCATCCCGGCCGGAACCGCCGGCGACGTCGATCGTGCGGTCAAGGCCGCGCGCAGGGCGTTCGAGGGCAGCTGGGCCGCGTTCCGCCCCGTCCAGCGCGAACGGCTGCTGCTCAAACTCGCCGACCTGCTCGAACGGCATGCCGACGAGTTCGCCGAGCTTGAAACGCTCGACAACGGCAAGCTGCTGATGATGGCGCGGCACGGGGATCTCAACATCGCGATCGACTCGCTGCGCTACATGGCAGGATGGGCGACGAAGATCGAAGGCACCACGATCAACCCGTCCTTCGCCTATATCCCCGACATGCAGTTCACCTCGCAGACGCTCCGCGAGCCGGTCGGCGTGGTCGGGCAGATCATCCCATGGAACTTCCCGCTGGTCATGGCGGTGTGGAAGATCGCCCCGGCGATCGCTGCGGGTTGCACCGTCGTCCTGAAGCCGGCCGAAGACACGCCGCTGACCGCGTTGCGTCTGGGACAGCTGATCTGCGAGGCGGGCTTCCCCGATGGCGTCGTCAACATCGTCACCGGCGATGCCGAGCCGGGTGCCGCGCTCGTCGACCACCGCGACGTCGACAAGATCGCCTTCACCGGCTCGACCGAGGTCGGCCAGATCATCCAGCGCCGCGCGGCGGACACGATGAAGCGCATCTCGCTCGAGCTTGGCGGCAAATCGCCGGTCGTGATCCTCAAGGATGCGGATGTCGGCATGGCGGTGCAGGGTGCGGCGCAGGCTGTGTTCTTCAACCATGGACAGGTCTGCACCGCGGGCTCGCGGCTGTTCGTCGAGCGTCCGATCTACGACGCGGTCATGGACGGCCTGGCCCAGGTCGCCGAGGGCTTCACGCTCGGATCGGGCTTCGATCCGTCGGTGCAGATGGGTCCGCTTGTCTCCGCCAGGCAGCGCGAGCGGGTGCAGGGCTTCCTCGACATCGGCCAGGAGCAGGGCGGCCGCCTGATCGCCGGCGGTAAGGCGGTCGACGGCGACGGCTTCTTCTTCCGTCCGGCGGTATTCGCCGACGTGCGGCCGGACATGACCATCTACCGCGAGGAGATCTTCGGCCCGGTGCTCGCCGCGACACCGTTCGACGACCTGGAGAGCGCGACCGCGATGGCGAACGACAGCAGCTATGGCCTCGGCGCCAGCGTGTGGACCAACAACCTGTCGATCGCGAACCGCATGGTCCGCAAGCTCAAGGCCGGAACCGTCTGGGTGAACTGCCACAATCTGCTCGATCCGGCTGTGCCGTTCGGCGGCTACAAGATGTCGGGTTATGGCCGCGAGCTTGGCCATGTCGTCCAGGACCTCTACACCGAGAGCAAATCGGTCACCATCGCACTGGGGTAAGGGCCATAGCCGACGTCTCGAAACTCGAAGGTCTGATCGACCGGGCGAGGGCGCTCAACGCCATCGCCGAGGTCGATATGGACGCCGTCGCGGCCTGGGGCGCGCTTCCGGATGGGAGTGCGCCCCTGGTGCTCGTGAAGGACAATATCGCCGTCGCCGGCATGCAATGGACGGCCGGGTCTCCGGGCTTTGCGCACGTGCGGGCGGAGATCGACGCGACTGCGGTCCGGCTGTTGCGTGACAAGGGCGCGGTCCTGCCGGTCAAGACGACGCTCCACGAACTGGCCTTCGGGGTCACCGGCGCCAATGGCTGGACCGGCGCGATCGCAAATCCGGTCGATACGGGCCGCGCGTCCGGCGGGTCGAGCGGCGGATCGGCGGCGGCGCTCGCCATTGGCCTGGGCGACGTTTCGCTGGTCACCGATACCGGCGGATCGGCCCGGATCCCCGCCGCCTTCTGCGGCCTCATCGGTTTCCGGCCGTCGATGGGGCGCTATCCTTCGGACGGGCTGATCGGGCTGTCGCCGAGCCGCGACACGATCGGCCTGATGGCGCGCGAGCTGCGCTGGATCGAATGGGCCGATACGATCCTCTCGGGTGAGCAGCCCCGCTCGCCGGCGGAACGCGCCTTCACCATCGGCATCGCCTCCGACGCGGACCTCGGCGAGGTTGAGCCTGCCGTCGCCGATGCCTATCGCGGCATGATCGACCTGCTCCGGGCGGGCGGCCACCATATCGTCACCGTCGATCTGGCGCAGGTCAACGCGCTCGACGACGCCTGCGGCTTTCCGATCGCGCTCTACCAGACGCACGAGACGTTGCGGGCTACCGCGCCGGATCTCAGCGGCAAGCCGTTCGAACATCTGCGCGCGGCTGTCGCCAGCCCCGATGTCGCGCATCTGCTGGGCCTGGCGGCGGACGGCGCGGTCAGCGCTGCGCAATATGCGCAGGCGATCGGCCAGAACTGGCCCGCGCTGCGCAATGCCTATGCCGCGATCTTCGCCGGGATCGACCTCATCCTGCTGCCGACCGCGCCGCTGGTCGCGCCCGCGATCGACACCGGTGCCGAGCTTTTGCTCAACGGTGCGTCCGCGCCGACCTTCCCGACGATCACGCGCTATACCCGGCCGGACAGCATGGCGGGCCTGCCCTCGATCAGCCTGCCGTTCGGCAAGGACGGGCAGGGGATGCCGATCGGTATGATGTTCACCGCCGCGCGCCACGCCGACGGGACGTTGCTCGCCTTCGCGCGGGCGTTGCTGAACGAGCACAGTTATCCGGTCATCCAGTTTTTGCCGGATGTTTCGTACCCATGACGCACAACGGCTGCCGAAACTGGATAGTCGACCGCCCCGTTAATTGAGACGCTCCCCTCGCAAGATCGGCTGAGACCGACGCGAAATTCGCAGGTCACTATAATGCGAAAGGGGTATCTCATGGTTTCTACAGGTTGGACGAAGCGCCGGATTCTGACGTCGGCGCTGGTCGCCGGGGCGCTGTGCGGCGTGAGCCAGCAGGCGCTGGCGCAGGGGGCCGCGACGGAGGGCGAGGTCGCCGGTCTCGAGGAGATCACCGTCACGGCGCGTCGCCAGACCGAAAATCTCCAGAGCACGCCGATCTCGATCACCGCCTTCTCGGGCGAACGGCTCGAGGCACAGGGCATCACCCAGGTCAGCCGCATCCAGGATTTCACCCCCAACCTGACCTTCGCCAACATCCCGTCGAACAGCGGCATCGCGTCGAACGCGGCGGTCTATATCCGCGGCATCGGCCAGAACGACTTCGCCCCGACCGTCGAGCCGGGGGTCGGCATCTATATCGACGGCGTCTATCTCGGCCGCACCGCCGGCGGCGTGTTCGACCTGATCGACGTCAATTCGGTCGAGGTGCTGCGCGGTCCGCAGGGCACGCTGTTCGGCCGCAACACGATCGGCGGCGCGATCAATCTGACGACGATCCAGCCGAGCGACGAGTTCAAGCTCAAGGGCGACATCAAATATGGCACCGACGACCGCATCAACGTGCGCGGCATGGTCAGCGGCCCCATCGCCGAGGGCCTCTACGCCAAGGTCAGCGCCGGCCTCTTCTCCCAGAGCGGCTATGTGAACGCGCCCGCGCTCGGCAAGAAGCTGGGCAACCAGGACACCAAGATGATCCGGGGCGCGCTGCGCTTCGCGCCGGTCGACAGCAAGTTCGAGGCGACGATCGCGGGCGACTATACCCGCGACAAGAGCAACGGCGCACCGGTCACCATTTCCGGCATCGACCCCACCGCGACCGGCAGCTTCGTGGCCTTGCAGAACGGCATCGCCAGCGGCTTCGGCGCTCTGCCCGACTGCTTCAGCGCGGCCGGCGCGGCGAACACCCAGTGCTACAACCAGCGGCTGTATTCGAAGGACACGAACAACGCGACCGCGCGGACCTTTTCGGACCTTGAGCTGTGGTCGGCGTCGCTCACCGCCTCCTATGACCTGACCGACGACATGCAGATCAAGTCGATCACCGCGATCCGCCGCATCAACGGCACCTTCGCGCAGGACCGCGACGGATCGAACCTGCCGATCAACCATGTCTACGACGATTTCACCCAGAAGCAGTTCAGCCAGGAATTCCAGTTCACCGGCAAGGCGCTCGACGACCGGCTCAACTGGGTCACCGGCCTCTATTTCTTCAAGGAAAAGGGCCAGGATCTCAACCGGATCGACTTCCTCGTCGTGTCGGCGGAATCGGGCGGCTATTATGATTACAAGAACTGGGCGGCCTTTGCCCAGCTCGGCTACAAGATCACCGACAAGCTGACGCTGACGGGCGGCCTGCGCTACACCCAGGACCGCAAGGACTATCTGCCCGACCAATATGTGATCTCGACCCTGGCGCCGTTCCTCGTCATCCCGCCGGGCACCCGCATCGTCCCGTTCCAGACCGTCAAGGCCGACGTCAACAAGTGGACGCCGATGGCCAACCTGTCCTACCAGGCGACATCGGACGTCATGCTCTATGCGACCTATTCGCAGGGCTTCAAGAGCGGCGGCTACACCCAGCGCATCTTCCCGCCCGAGCCCAACCTGCCCAACTTCAAGCCCGAGACGGTCGACTCCTACGAAGCCGGCTTCAAGGTCATGGCGCTCGGCAATCGCCTTCGTCTGAACGGCGCGGCCTTCTACACCGACTACAAGGACATGCAGCTGCTGGTGGCGGACGCGACCCGCGTCGGTCCCTTCATCACCAACGCCGGCAAGGCGCGCATCCAGGGCTTCGAGCTGGAGACCAACTTCGCCCCCGGCGACGGCTGGCGCCTCAATGCCGCGGTCGGCCTGACCGACGCCAAGTTCAAGCAGCTCAACGCGGGCGTCCAGGGCCTGACCCTCGACTCCAAGTTCGTCTACGTCTCGAAATGGACGGTCAGCGCGTCGGGCGAGAAGGAGATCGGCTTGGGCGACAACGGGTCGGTCACGCCCCATGTCGACTGGTCCTACCGCTCGGGCTTCTTCACCAACGCCAACGGCATCAACAACCCCGAACTCTACCAGCCCGGCTACAGCGTCTTCAACGGCAACATCCGCTGGCAGAGCGACAGCAAGACCTTCTCGCTGACGGCCGGGGTCGACAATATCGCCGACAAGAAGTTCCGGACGTTCGGCGATTACCAGCCTTCCTTCGGCTTCTTCATGCAGGCCTACGACCGCGGCCGGCAATATTATGTGAAGGCGGGCTTCTCCCTCTGATCGACCGGGACGTGACGATGACCAGGCTTTCCATGACGCGGCGGGGGCTGATGCACGGCATCGCCCTCGCGGCCGCCATCCCGCTCGCCTGCGGCAAGGCGATGGGCGCCGCCGTCGCAGCGGTAGACAGGCGGACGGCCTCGACGGCCGCGCTGCTGCGGGTGGCCTTTCCGCATGCCCGGCTGACGCCGGACTTCTACCGCCGCGTCGCGGAAACCTATGTGACGGAGATCGCGGCGAAGCCCGCCGCGATCTCCGAGCATGATCGCGGCCTGGCACTGCTCGACGCCAGCCATATCGCGCCCTTCGCCGACCTGCCGCCGGTGATCCAGAAGGGCCTGGTCGAGAAGGTCGACCAGGAGCCCTTCTTCAAGGCGATCCTGTGGCGCGGCGCCGAGCTCGTCTACCGCGACCGATCGGTCTGGAAGATGGTCGGTTATGAGGGATCGTCGCTCGAATATGGCGGCTATCACGACCGCGGCTTCGACGACATCGACTGGCTGCCCAAGGCTGGAGTTCGCTCGTGACCGCTCGCTTCCATCTCGACGACGGCTCGGTCTTTGTCGTCATCGGCTCGGGCGCCGCTGGCGGCACCCTGTCCAACGAACTGGCGCAGAAGGGACATAAGGTCGTCTGCCTGGAGGCCGGCCCGCGCCTGTTGCTGACCGACATCGTCAATGACGAGGCGGTGATGTTCGAAAAACTCACCTGGCTCGACCGCCGCATGGCGACCGGCAAGCCCGACCCGAACTTCCCGGTCTGGGGCTGCAAGACGGTGGGCGGCACCACCATGCACTGGACGGGGGCCTGCCCGCGCATCGAGCCGCACGAGATGCGCGCGCGGACGACCTATGGCGACCTGCCGGACACGACCTTGGTCGACTGGCCGGTGACGCCGGAGGAGATCGCTCCCTGGTACGACAAGGCCGAGGTCCGCATGGGCGTCACGGGCAAGCATGGCATGCCCTTCCTGCCGGCCGGCAACAACACCAAGGTGCTCGAGGCCGGCGCGCGGCTATGCGGCTATACCGACATCGACACGCACAACATGGCGATCAACTCGGTCGAGTACCAGGATCGGCCGCCGTGCCAGCAGCTCGGCTTCTGCACCTCGGGCTGCGCGGTCGGCGCCAAATGGTCGACCCTCTACACCGAGATCCCGAGGGCCGAGGCCACCGGCAAGTTCGAGCTGCGCCCGGAATCGATGGTTACCGCGATCGACCTCGACGATGCGGGCCGGGTCGCGAGCGTAACCTATCTGAGCAAGGGCAAGACGGTCACCCAGAAGTGTCGCGCGGTCTCGGTCGCCGGCAATGTCGTGGAGACCACCCGGCTGCTGCTCAACAATCGCAGCGCGCGCTTCCCGAACGGCCTCGCCAACCGCAGCGGGCTCGTCGGCCGCAACTATATGCGCCACTTCACCATCCAGGTGATGGGGGTGATGCCGGGCAAGGTGAACTTCCACCGCCAGACCCACCTCGCCGGCGTCGTCCGCGACGAGCGCGCGCACAGGCCCGAGCGCGGTTTCGCGGGCGGCTTCCTGATCAGCACCGTGCCGTTCACGCCCGAGATCCTCGCGAAGAACATGATGATCGGCGGCTGGGGCGACGATCTCACGTCGGTGCTCGACAAATATGATCATCTGGCGGGCATGCTGCTGACCGGCGAGGACCCGCCGCAATTGTCGAACGGCATCACCCTGCATCCGACCGAGCGGGACGGCTACGGCCTGCCGGTGCCGGTGATCCATTATGAGGACCACCCCAACACCATCGCGATGAAGACCTATGCCTGGAAGGCGGGCCGCAGGATCTACGAGGCGCTCGGCGCCGAGAAGGTCGTCGAGATGGGCGACTATATCCCCGCCACCCACAATATGGGCACCGCGCGGATGGGCACCGATCCGAAGGCGAGCGTCTGCACGACCTATGGCCGGACCCACGATGTCGAGAATCTGTTCGTCTCCGACGGCAGCCTCTTCCCGACCTCGGCGGGCTGCAACCCGACCCTCACGATCGTTGCGCTGGTGCTGCGCCAGGCCGAGCATATCGACGGCCAGATCCGGGCGGGGAAACTCTGATAAACCCAGGCCGTTGCACCATCCGAGCGCGATGGCCGTCCAACCCTATTCGAGCCGGGGATCAGGTCCGAAGCGGTTGAGGCCGATCGTTCCAGGCAGGAAGGTCAGAACGAGAGCGGTGAAGACGAGAGGGAGGCCGATCCACAGCTCGATCGGCGAAGGGTCGGTATCAGCCTCCGATCCGGCCCCGTAAATGACCAAGATGAACCGGATCGTCGCGAGAATATCGAGGCTCAGGATGGCAGGCAGCATCAGTGCCCACCAGCCTGGGCGGTCCTGGTCATGGAGGCGACGCACCAATAGCGCGAAAAAGGGCAGGGCAAACGTAAGTTTGAGGATCTGATTTATGACCAGCGCTGCTACCAGTGGCAGCAGCGTTGATATGATGAAGGCGAAAACGGTGCTCAGCAACGCCGTGGCGATCCAGTAATATACGACCTCGGTTCGACGGGATCGGCCGGAGAAATCCAGGCTCTTGGCGAGAGTACGCCCGAGCAGCGCGATATATTCCGTTTTGTTGTTATGGGCCATCGACGCCACGCCTCCTGCATGGAAGGCATAGCGTTCGTATAGCGTTGTCGGCAATTGGTCAGAACTCGCCGATTGATCCGATCTGGTGCTGCGCCGGGCAGGCCGCGCGACCGGGCGAGGAACCTCCGAGAGATGCGTGCGCCGATCTTTTTCGCGAAGGCCGGGCTGCGCTTTGCAATAGGTGTCCGCCGAGCGCCACCGCCATAGACCGAGGGTGACTGTCCTCGGAGATCGATCATGCGGATCATCATTGCCGGCCATCTGAAATTCGCAGGCGGCGATATTTGCGGAGAGATCGTGCGGGGCGGGGCGGCGCATATCGCCGCGAGCCGGGCCGAGGCCGGCTGCCTCGCCTATGACTGGTCGGTCGACCCGCTGGAGCCCGGGACCCTCCACGTGTTCGAGGAGTGGGAGTCGGAGGCCGCGCTGGGAAGCCATTTCCGGGACCGGTCCTACCACGCCATGCGTGCGCATCTCGAAAGCCACGAACTTATCGGGTTCGACGTGAAGCTCTATTCCGTCGCGGGCGTCGAGCCGGTCTATGCCGAAGACGGCCGGCCGCGCGACACGATCTTCGGCGTCCGTATCGCTTGAGCGATTGCTCCCGGGAGCGGGCGTCCGTTCCTCATATTGCCAAGCGGCCACCGCGCGGCGCATCCTGCGTGCGGCAGGAGATTTCGCATGACCCCAGTGATCACCGGTTTCGAATGCTCGCCCGACCGGGGCAGGGGGCTGGCGCGCGACATGCGTATCCGCTGGGCGTTCGAGGAGGTCGGGCAACCCTACGCCGTCCGCCTCCTGTCCTTCGCCGAGATGAAGCAGCCGGCACATCTGGCCCGGCATCCGTTCGGGCAGATACCGACCTACGAGGAGGACGATCTCGTCCTGTTCGAGTCCGGTGCCATCATTCTGCATATCGCCGAACGCCATGCGGGCCTGCTTCCCGACACCGCGACCGCGCGGGCCCGTGCGATCGGCTGGATGTTCGCCGCGCTCAACACGGTGGAACCGCCGATCCTCGACCTTCAGGTCGCCATGGTGCTGGAAAGCGACAAGCCTTGGCACGGGGATCGCCTGCCCGCCGTTAAGGCCCGTATCCGCGATCGCCTGCAGCAGCTGTCCGATCGGTTGGGCGATGCGGACTGGATCGACGGCGGATTCAGCGCCGCCGACCTGATGATGGTGTCGGTGCTGTTGCGGCTGAAGAGTTCGGGTCTGGTGAACGACTATCCGAACCTTGCAGCCTATGTCGCTCGGGGCGAGGCGCGGCCTGCCTATCGGCGCGCGTTCGACGCGCAGTTGGCGGTGTTCGAGGCGGCGTCGGCGGGCGGATAAGTCTTCCAGGGCGGAAGCGGACTTCCTCCTTTACCCCGCAATGCCGAGGTGGTTCGGCAGGACGGATCGGGCGCGCGGGGCGTCCGGCCGCCCGCGGTTCCGGCGCTCTCCTGGCCCAGCCGAATCCCACCTGCATTCGGTGGCGAAAAGCGGCTTCCCCTTGCAGGGGGCGTCTTGGTGCATGGCCGGGACCCCGGCACCATGGTCCCATAAGAAAACCACATGTCAGGGGTATGACGATGAAAAGGGGTATAGGGATTCTCATGGGTTCGGCCGCGGCGGTGGCTGCGTTCTCGCCGAACGCCGGCTGGGCGCAGGAAGCGGCAGGACCGGTCGTTGCCAGCGGTCTCGAGGAGATCACCGTTACCGCGCGGCGGCGCGAGGAGAATATCCAGTCGGCGCCGCTCTCCGTTTCGGCCTTCAGCAGCGCGGCGCTCGAAGAGCGCAACGTCCAGAGTTCCTCGGATATCACCAGCTTCGTTCCCAACGTCCAGTTCGATAGCGCCGCAAGCGAGGCCGGCGGCGGCGCGTCGAGCCAGATCTCGATCCGCGGCATCGGCCAGACCGACTATGTGCTGACCGTCGAGCCGGCGGTCGGCGTCTATCTGGACGGCGTCTATATCGGCAAGTCGATGGGCTCGCTGCTCGACGCGGTGGATATCGACCGGCTCGAAGTGCTGCGCGGCCCCCAGGGCACGCTGTTCGGCAAGAATACGATCGGCGGCGCGATCCAGCTCATCTCCAAGCGGCCCACCGACACGCTCGAAGGCTATGGCGAACTGACCAGCGGCAGCTACAGCCGCTTCGACGCCAAGGGGGCGATCTCGGGGCCGCTGAGCGAAACCGTCCGGGCGCGCCTGTCGGGCGCCTATCAGAGCCGGGGCGGCTTCGTGAAGCGCGTGACGGAAACCGGACAGGACACCGGCGACCGGCAGGGCAATATGGACCGGCTGAGCGGCCGCCTCGCGATCGAGGCCGACCTGACCCCCAACCTCACCGCGACCCTCGCGCTCGACGGCACCCGCATCCGCGAACAGTCGCCGGGTCAGGTCCTGGTCAAGGCCGACGAGGGTGCCGCCTTCTCGGGCGCCTATAATGCCGGCGTGCCGGGCGGGGTCTGCCTGCCGACGGCGGGCGCCAGCCGCTTCGCCAATCCCTATTGCTTCAACAGCCAGTGGGTCCGCCCGCTCAAGTCGCTGGAAACCACCAACAGCGGGCCCAACCAGGCCGACACCGACGTCTATGGTGCGGGGCTGAACCTCGAATGGAAGGTCGGCGGCGCGACGCTCAAGTCGATCACCGCCTGGCGCAAGGTGAAGGTCGACATCGCGCAGGACATCACCGCTTCCCCCCATTATTTCAACTTCATCGAGCAGCACATCAAGACCGAGCAGTTCAGCCAGGAATTCCAGCTGCTCGGCGATCTGGCGGAAGACAGGCTCCATTACGTCCTCGGCCTCTATTACCTGCACGAGAGCGGCACCCAGCTCTTCCCGGTCGAGCTCACGCTCGTCCAGTTCCTCTCGGGCGGCAAGATCCGCAACGACAGCTATGCAGCTTTCGGACAAGTCAGCTACGACCTGACCGACCAGTTCTCGATCACCGCCGGCCTGCGCTATTCGGACGAGACTCGACGCTTCAACCCGGGCGTGCAGGCGTTGCAGGGCTATGTCGCGCAGACCGACGTGCCCGGCTTCGTCAATCTGTTCGACGGCGCGGTCGGCCCGGTCGGCACGCCGCTCTTCCCGGCCGGCTGGTACTCGCGCGGGTCGAAGTCGACCACGCCGATGGTGTCGGCCAACTACAAGTTCAACCGCGACGTCATGGCCTATGCGAGCTTCTCCAAGGGCTTCAAGGGCGGCGGCTTCACGATGCGCTATTTCCCGCCGGTCATCCCGGCGGCGGGCACCGACCCGGACGACATCGTCTCCTATGCCGGCCCCGAGAAGGCGACTTCCTACGAGATCGGCCTGAAAAGCGAGCTGTTCGACCGCCGCCTGCGCTTCA
This sequence comes from Sphingomonas sp. Root720, assembly GCF_001428605.1. Lineage (GTDB taxonomy): Bacteria > Pseudomonadota > Alphaproteobacteria > Sphingomonadales > Sphingomonadaceae > Rhizorhabdus. The sequence goes on along the minus strand of NZ_LMID01000001.1, from coordinate 416,658 downwards.
ACGTCGCGGCCTTCTACACCGACTACAAGGACATCCAGGTCACCTATAATATCGATCCGGACGGCGCGGGCCCGATCGGTGCCTTCGTGCCGGTGCTCGCCAACGCTGCCTCGGCCAAGATCAAGGGCTTCGAGGTCGAAGCGTCGGCCCGGCTGGCGGACTGGCTCCGGCTCGACGGCAGCCTCGGCTATACCGATGCCGACTATAAGGACTTCTCGGCGCAGGCGCTGGCGAATTATCCGGGGGCAGGAGGCTTCCGCGTGCCGAACACGCCGAAATGGACCGCGAACATCGGCGGCACCGCAACGCTGTTCGACAGCGACGACAGGGGCAGCGCGCTGGTCCGGGTCGACTATGCGTACCGGAGCAGCCAGTTCAAGGAGTTCAGCAACGATCCGACCCTGTTCCAGAAGAGCTTCGGTCTGCTGAACGCGAGCGCGACCTACAGGCTGCCCGGCGACCATATCGAGCTGTCGGCGGGAGCGACCAACATCACCGACAAGACCTATCTCGTCAGCGGCGTCTCCAACACCGGCATCGGCTATACCCAGGCGACCGTGTCGCGGCCGCGCGAATGGTTCGTCCGCGCCAAGTACCGCCTCTGACGGCGCCGGCCGCAGCCTTCAACACCAGACACAGGATGGTCATGCCGACACGTTTCAGCATCATGGTCACCGGGGCCCTGCCGATGAAGGACTATGTCCCTCTGGCGCAGCAGGTCGAGGCTTATGGCTTCGACCAGATGCATATCGCCGACGATCTCGTCTTCCGTCCGGCATGGCCGATCCTGACGATGATCGCGATGAACACCGACCGCCTTCGGCTCGGGCCGTTCATCGTGACGCCGCAGGTCGCCAATCCGGTCTACCATGCCGCCAACCTCGCCGCCCTCGACGAACTCAGCGGCGGTCGGATGGTGTGCGGCGTGGGGCGGGGTGGCTTCAACCCGCTGCTCGGCATCACCAATCCGGTGAAGCCGGTGAAGATGCTGAAGGAAGCCTGGCAGCTGATGACCCGGATGCTGGAGGGTGACCGGGAACCGTTTGACGGCGAATTCTTCAAGGCCACCGCCGATCTCTATTTCCAGTTCGACGTGCCGCGCGCCATCCCGCTGTTCATCGGCACCTGGGGGCCGCAGATGGCGAAGATGGCCGGATCGATCGCGCCGGGCATCAAGATCGACTGCACCGCCAGTCCCGAGCATATCGGCGAGCTGCGCCGCCAGTTTATCGCGGGCGCCGAGGCGGCCGGGCGGGACACGAGCGCGATCGAGATCATCGCGGGACCGCTCGCCTCGATCGACGAGGATCGCGCCGCGGCCGAGGACAATATCCGCGGCATGCTGGCGCTGCTCCAGCCCTTCCTCGCGCCGATGACCTTCGCGGCGGGAATCACGCAGGAGGAGATCGCCGCCTCGTACGACGCCTTCACCGCCGGCGAGGTCGAGAAGGCGAAGGCGCTGGTCACCGACAAGGCGGTGCGCGCCTTCAGCCTGACCGGCACGCCGACCGACGTGATAGGCCAGATCGAGGCGATGATCGCGGGTGGGGCAGACCATATCGCCTTTGGGCCGCCACTCGGCCCCGATCCGGCCGGGTCGCTGCGCCTGATCGGCGAGAAGATCCTGCCGCATTTCCGCAAGGCGCGGGATCGCTGACGAGAACCGGGAGAAGAGCCATGGTGACCGAAGCCATTTTCGACGAACTGGAACAGGCCTGGACCGACAAGGACATCGATCGGCTGGTGTCCTTGTTCACCCCCGACTGCATCTATGAGGACCTGGCGCTAGGCGCGCGCCATCACGGCCATGCCGGGGTGCGCGAGTTCGCCGAGGGCGTGTTCGCGACAATGCCCGATTTCAACCTGCGCTTTCCCGTCCGTCTGGTCACGCCGGAGCGCGGATCGAGCCATTGGACGATTACCGCGCATTGGAACGGCGCCTTCGAGGGAATCGACCGGACCGGCCATCCGATCGAGTTCCACGGCCTGTCCTCCTACGTCTTCCGCGACGGCCGGATCGCCCACAACATCGACTGCTGGGATTATGTCGCGATGATCAAGGGCTTCGGGGTTCTGCCGCTCGGCCTGGCCGCGCTGCCGACTGCCGAATCCGCCGCGTAATTTCAATGAACGTTGCGCGTTCGGGCTAGACAGGCATGGCGATTGGGATGATCTTCGAAGGCCGGGGGAAGCCGAAGGCGCCTTGTGGGCCCCGACGGGGGCGGTCGGCTCGATGGGAGCAAGCCATGCTTGGATTTGGACCTGCCTTGCAAGAAATGGCCAGCGACCATCGCTTCCTGGCGAACAGCGTCGCGCCGGCTTCCGAGACCGTCCACCGCCACAGCTTCGCCAGCCCTCGGCCCGCCGACGCGCTGGACAGCGTCAGCCGCGTCTTCTTCCCGCACGAGGTCGTCGTGCGCAGCAGCGACAAGCATCTCGACTTCAACCATTGCTCGGCATCGCTCGGTGACATCAGCCTGAACCAGATCGCATACGGCGCCGACGTCGACGTGCTGATCACCGAGCTGCAGCGCACCCATTTCGTCTTCGTGGTCGCGCTGATCGGACAGGCGGTGGTCGAATTCAATCAGCAGCACTGGTCCTTCCAGAGCGGCGACTGCGTGCTGCTGGCGCCCAATGTCCGCTACAGCTTCCAGATGGGCCAGGATCACACCCATCTCGCGATCGGCATTCCCTGCAACCGTCTGATCGGCAGCGGACGTCCCTACGAAGCCGTTCACAATGTCGTCGAGCGCGCCGCCGACGCTCCAAATGGCGGCGCCGCCAACCTGATGGGCTTCATCGAATATCTCTGCGCGGAGTTGCATCGCGGGTCGCCGATCTTCGGCCTGCAGGATGTGGTCGCCGCGAACGAGAACAGCTTCCTCACGATGATGCGCGCGGCACTGTTCGATCGAGAGGTGCCGGTGCGGCAGGCGTCGGTGCTGCCGGTCTTCGTCCGTCGCGCCGAGCAGTTCATCGCCCAGCATCTCAAGGACGATATCCAGCTCAGCGATATCGTCGAGGCGTCGGGCGTGCCGGCGCGGACGCTATACCATGGCTTCGAGCGCTTCATGGGACACAGTCCGATGCGCTGGCTGCGCCTGCGGCGGCTGGAAAGCGCGCGCGCGGACATCATCGCCAGCGGTGGCGATATCTCGGTCACGGCGCTCGCCAACCAATATTGGATCGGCCATGGCGGCCGCTTCGCCAACATGTATCGGGAAATCTATGGCGAACCGCCCTCGGCGACGCTCGGCCGCTCGCGGCAGGCGGCGCTGGGCGGATCGGCCGGCACCAGATCTTCGCGGCGCATACAATGACGGCGCCCATGACCTAATCGGCATCCGCCCGGTCCAACGAGGAAGGTCTCTCGCCGACCCGGGCCATCAGGAGCAAGAAGCGTGAAATTCCAGGCTGTTTCAGCGGCCATGCTAGTGGCTGCGCTGGCGTCGTGCGCGCCGCATCGGTCGGTCGATGTCGATTGGCCGCTCCACGGTCTCGACGCCGGCGAGAACCGGTTCAGCACCCTCGGCGCGATCAACCCCTTCAATGTCGGCCAGCTTGGCGTCGCCTGGTATGCCGATTTCGATGCGCGCTCGCTGCGCGGCGTCGAGGGCACGCCGCTGGTCGTGGATGGAGTGATGTACGCCTCTGGACCGTGGAGCAAGGTGATCGCGCTCGACGCGCGGACCGGGCGCAAGCTCTGGGACTATGATCCGCAGGTCGCGGGCGGGATCGCCCGGCGCGGCTGCTGCGACGTGGTGAATCGCGGCGTCGCCTATGCCGACGGCAAGGTCTTCGTCGGCGTCCTCGACGGGCGGCTGGTCGCACTCGACGCGAAGACCGGCAAGCCGGTCTGGACCGTCCAGACCACCGACCGGGAGCAGTCCTACACGATCACCGGTGCCCCCCGCATCGTCAAGGACAAGGTGGTGATCGGCAATGGCGGCGCCGAATATGGCGTGCGCGGCTATGTGACCGCCTATGACGTCGCGACGGGGAGGCAGGCCTGGCGTTTCTACACCATCCCCGGTGATCCGAAGAGGGGCTTCGAGAACGGCGCGATGGCGATGGCCGCCAAGAGCTGGCACGGCGAATGGTGGAAATATGGCGGCGGCGGCACCGCGTGGGACTCGATGTCCTACGATCCCGAGCTCGATCTGCTCTACATCGGGGTGGGCAATGGCGGGCCGTGGGACCGCACGGTGCGCAGCCCGGGCGGCGGCGACAACCTGTTCCTGTCGTCGATCGTCGCGGTTCGCCCGTCGACCGGCGAATATGTCTGGCACTTCCAGGAAGTCCCCGGCGACGAATGGGACTATACCGCCACCCAGCACATGATCCTCGCCGATCTCGAGATCGACGGGAAGCCGCGCAAGGTGCTGATGCAGGCGCCGAAGAACGGGTTCTTCTATATCCTCGACCGGACCGACGGTACCTTCATCTCGGGTACGCCCTATGTGCCCGTCACCTGGGCGAAGGGGCTCGACCCCAAGACCGGCCGACCCGACATCGTGCCCGAGGCGCGCTACAGCAGCACCGGCAAGCCCTTCCTCGGCATGCCGTCGCCGGCGGGCGGGCATAGCTGGCAGCCGATGAGCTTCAATCCGAAGACCGGCCTCGTCTACCTGCCGACCGCCGAGATCCCCTATGGCTATGTCGCGGGCAAGGCCGAGGATTTCCGCTTCGACCAGCGCGGCTGGAACACCGGCCAGGATCCCGGCAAGACGGCGATGCCCGAGGATCCGGCGATCCGGGCGCAGATCCGCGGCATGATGCGCGGCGCGCTCGTCGCCTGGGATCCGAAGGCGGGCAAGCGCGCCTGGTCGGTGCCGATGCCGTTGCCATGGAACGGCGGGGTGCTGTCGACCACCTCCGGCCTCGTCTTCCAGGGTACCGGCACCGGCGACTTCGCCGCCTATGACGCGAGCAGCGGCAAGCGGCTATGGTCGATGTCGATGGGATCCGGCATCGTCGCGCCGCCGATCACCTATGCGATCGCGGGGGTGCAATATGTCTCGGTCGCGGTCGGCTGGGGCGGTATCCTGCCGCTCAACATGGGCGAGGCGCTCAAGGCGTCGGTCAAGCCGCGGGTCAACCGGGTGGTGACCTTCCGGCTCGGCGGCACCGCGACGCTGCCGCTTCCGCCCGAGGCGCCAGAAGCGCCGCTCGCCCCGCCGCCGTCGACCGCCAGCGCGGCCGTGATCGCGCAGGGACGCGAACTCTACCATGTGCGTTGCTGGATGTGTCATGGCGACAGCGTCGTGAATCACGGCGGCGTCCCCGATCTTCGCCGGTCGATGGCGATCGCAGATCCCGACACTTTCCGCGCCTTCGTGCTGGAAGGCGCCGCCGAACCCCTCGGCATGCCCAACTTCTCGAAGGATCTGAAGCCCGGCGAGGTCGAGGCGATCCGCGCCTATGCCATCAAGCGCGCCAACGACCTGAAGGCCGATCCGTCCATGCCGTGACGGCGGGGCGGAAGCCCCGAGCTTCCGCCCCCGACGGTCGGGCTCTAGGCGGCCAGCACCGCCTGCGTCGCCGGGTCGATCAACGTGCCGGTGATGCGAATGCCGGCGCCGTCGACCTGATAGGTCTTGTTGAGGAAGATGAGGATCGAGGTCAGCGCCTCGGCGGCCGCCGAATTGACAAGGGCACCGCCATGGATGCCGCGCAAGCCGATCGCATTGGCGAGCGCCACCACCTGCTCGCGCGCGGCCTTGTCGTCGCCGAAGATCAGCACGTCGCAGCCGATATCCTCGTCGGTTGCCAGCTTGTGCGCCGCGACGTTGTGGAAGCCCGAGACGACCGTCGCGCCTTCGCCCAGCAACCGGGCGGCGCGGACGGCGGCGCTGCCTTCTTCGGGCAAGGAAACCCGCATGACCTTGGGCGGGACGAGGGGCACCGTTGTGTCGACGACGACCTTGCCCGCCACATGCGGCGCGATCTCCCGGAGCGCGCCTTCCTGGGCAGCGAACGGGACCGTGACGATAACGAGCTCGGCACCCGCCGCCGCCTCGGCATAGCTGGCGGCCTTCACGCCATGGCCAAGCTCGGCGGCGGTCGCGCGCGCGCGGTCGGGATCGCGCGAGCCGAGCGTCACCGTGGCCCCGGCGCGCGACAGGCGGCGGGCGAGCGCCGCGCCCAGCTTTCCGGTGCCGCCGATCACGGCGATGGTCTGCGAAAGGGTCATGCGAAAGGCTCCAGGGATGGGATCGGCTCGTGGCCGATCGGTTGATATAGCGTGGTGCGCTGGCGGGCCGGACGACCGGCGCCGGCGGCCAGCGCGATCATCTCGGTGCGGTCGAAACATTGGCCGTTCCGTCCGCCCGCCGAGCGGGTGATCGATTCGTCCATCAATACGCCGCCCAGGTCGTTGGCGCCGGCGTCGAGGACGGCGCGGGCGCCGTCGGTGCCCATCTTCACCCAGCTCACCTGGATGTTGGCGATGACGGGATGGAGCACGATCCGGGCAACGGCGTGCATCAGCACCGCCTCGCGGTAGCTCGGGCCCGAACGTGCCTTGCCCTTGCGCCAGATCGGCGCCTCCATATGGACGAACGGCAGGGGGACGAACTCGGTGAAGCCGCCGGTTTCGGTCTGGAGCGCGCGAACCCTCAGCAGGTGGCGGGCCCAATGCTCATAGCCGTCGACATGGCCGAACATGATCGTCGCGGTACTGCGCAGGCCGACCCCGTGCGCAGTGCGCATCACCTCGATCCACTCGTCGGCGCCGAGCTTGTCGGGACAGAGGATCGCGCGGATCTCCGGGTCCAGGATTTCGGCCGCGGTGCCGGGCAGGGTCGAGAGCCCCGCCGCCTTCAGCCGTGCCAGATAATCCTCGAGCGGCAGGCCCAGCGTCTGCGCGCCGTGGGTCACCTCGAGCGGGGAGAAGGCATGGATATGAACCGACGGCGCGGCGGTGCGGACCGCCCTGACGATATCGAGATAGGTGTGGCCGTCGAATGCGGGGTGAATGCCGCCCTGCAGGCAGACCTCGGTCGCTCCCCGTTCGACCGCCTCGGCGGCGCGGCGGCCGACCTCGTCGAGGTCGAGCCGATAGGCGGGGCCGCGCTCTGCCTTGGTGCTGCCCTTGGAAAAGGCGCAGAAGCCGCATTTGTATAGACATATGTTGGTGTAGTTGATGTTGCGGTTGACGACATAGGTCACCGCGTCGCCCACCGTCGTGCGCCGCAGCTCGTCCGCCGTCGCGGCGATCGCCGAAAGGTCGCCATCCTCTGCCCGGAACAGCGCGACGATGTCGCGTTCGTCGAGCGTCGCGCCCGATGCGGCCTTTGCCAGGATCGCGGCGGTGCCCGGGCGTGCGCGTGGCGCGGCGTCGAGGCCGATCCCCGGAACCGCGCCGCCTTCTCCCGCGGACCAGCCGTCGCTCTTCGGCAGGCCGCGCCCGTCGACCATCCGCCTGATCCGCGGCGCGAGCGCGGGGTCGGCCCAGCGGTCGACCGAGCGGGCATGGGCCGGGCCGATGGCGAGCCGCTCGATCAGGGTGCGGCCCGCCTCGGCGGTCGCCTGCGCCAGCACCGCGAGATGCGGCCAGGGGGCCTCGGGGTTCACATGGTCGGGGGTCACGGGCGAAACGCCGCCCCAGTCGTTCACCCCCGCGCGCAGCAATGCCGTCAGCTCGGCGCGGTCGTGGAGATTGGGCGGCGCCTGGATCGTCATGTCCGGTCCCAGCAGGAGGCGCGCCGCGGCGATCGTCCAGAGATGCTCTTCGAGCGAAGGCTCCACATGGTCCGCCATCCGCGTGCCGGGCTTGGCGCGGAAGTTCTGGATGATCACTTCCTGGACATGGCCGTAGCGGGCATGGAGGTCGCGGATCGCCAGCAGCGCCTCGATCCGCTCGCGCCGCGTCTCGCCGATGCCGATCAGCAGGCCGGTGGTGAAGGGTATGCCTGCGCGACCGGCCGCTTCGATCGCCGCGAGCCGCGCGGCGGGCAGCTTGTCCGGCGAACCGAAATGCGGGCCGCCCGGTTCGCACAGCCGATCGGACGCGCTTTCCAGCATGATTCCCATCGAAGCCGATACGGGGCGCAGCGCGGCATAGTCGTCCGTATCCATCAGGCCGGGGTTGAGGTGCGGCAGCAGGCCGGTCTCGTCGAGCACGGCCTGTGCCATGTCGCGCAGATAGGCGAGGGTGCTGGCATGGCCTGTCGCCGCCAGCGCGTCGCGTGCCGCGGCATAGCGGTCCTCGGGCCGGTCGCCGAGGGTGAACAGCGCCTCGCGGCAGCCCGCCGCCTCGCCGGCGCGGGCGATCGCCAGCACCTGCTCGCGGCTCAGATAGGCGGCGCCCGCCTGGCGCGGCGTGGTGGCGAAGGTGCAATAATGGCAGACGTCGCGGCACAGCCGGGTCAGCGGGATGAACACCTTGCGGGAATAGGTGGCGAGCGCGCCGTGCGCGGCGAGGGTCATTGCCTCGCTCTCCGCGATCATCCGCTCGATGCTCATGGCACCGAGCCGCGCCACGACATCGTCGGCGGTCAGCCGATCGAAATCATATCCGCTGGCCATCCGATCCATCCCCTCGCGCCGTCGATGCTGATGCGGCTCACTTAGCCCCTGGCGATACAGCCGGAGCAAGCCGTTTCTAGCCATGGACGCCTGGTTCTGGCCAGTGATGGCCGCCTGGGCTGCGCTTTTCGGTAAAGGTTTCCGGGCTGATTAAGCAAATGGCGCCGAACGCCTATAGCCGCTTGCGAAACTCGCGCGGACACATGCGGTAAAGGCGGCGGAAGCGCGCGGCGAAATAGGACGGGTCCTCGAAGCCGCAAGCGACCGCGATCTCGCCGATCGACTGTTTCGTGTGCATCAGCAGGTTGCAGGCGCGGACCAGGCGCCGTTCGATCAGATAGGCGTGCGGGGTCAGCCCTACGCTGTCCTTGAACAGGCGGATGAAGTGGAAACGGCTGACTCCTGCCACGCGGGCCAGCTGGTCGAGCGAGAGATCCTCGGCGATATGCGCTTCGACATGGTCCTTCACTCGCTGGAGCACGGGGCTCGACAGCACCGATCGCGCCGCGGGCTTCACCACGATCGCGCCATTGTCGGAACAGAGCAGACTGGAAATCAGGTGGTTGGTGATCGTCTCCATCAAAAAGGCGGAGATCGGGCGGGGCGACTGGATCGTTGCCAGTATCGACTGCATCAGCAGCAATATGCTCGGGTCGTCGAACACCAGCCTGGCCTGCAGGTTCACGCGCGCGGGATCGCCCTTGAAATGCTCTGCCCAGGCGGCCTGCATCAGTTCATAGGGCAGATAGACGTCGAAGATGTCGAGCGGTTCGCCGGTCCAGCGCCAGTCGCAACCGAGAAAGGCCGGGGTCAGCGTCAGCGATGCGCGACGCAGTTCGGCGCGCTCCCATTTTCCCTCTACCGAACGGTCGACGATGCCGTCCGGATTGATCGACAGGCTGATCACCGGATCGGTCGACTGATCCTTGATCGTCGCTGTTTCCCGGTCGAGCCGGTGGATGAAATAGCTGACCGAGCGGCGCGACTCGCTGTAGCAGCGAGTCAGGCATTCGACCCCTGCGGGCAGATCCCCATACCAGTCGAACCCTGCCTTTGCCGACATGTCGCGATCACCCCAGACGGGCGCTTGTTGCCACGTCATTCAAGCTGCGTGAAAGTTCAATTAAAAGCAATTTATTCCGGTTTTGCGCAATTCCTATCGCGCCGACTGGAAGCGATACGCGCATCCTCCTCTCCAGGCGATCAAAGTTGCCGGAGATATTATGAGCATCGTAGAAGCAGACGACGGCTACCCGCTCCACGACCTTCGCGTAGAGGTCGTCGCGTCCGACGATGGGAAGCCGTTCGTCTGCAAGCATCGGGTCGGAGATTATTTCACCGTTACTGACGATGACCTAATCACGATGGGCGAGGGGGTTCGTTTCCCGATGTATTCGCTGGCCGCGATCCTGCCGCTGTTGCCGCCGAAGCAGCGCGACCTTCATCCCAACGACTGGATGAACACCGATGCGGTGATCGCCTGTCCCGATCCCCATTGCGGCGGGCGTTTCCGGATCATCCGCGAAACCCGCCGGATGCACCGGCATTCCGAGAATTCGGCCCTGCCGCTGACCGGAGCGCCGCTCGAAAAGACCCAACAGGCAGAGGACGATGCATGACGATTCCCCGCGTAGATCTGCGCCCCGACTTCTCGGTTCCCCGCGTCATCAAGGGGAACTGGCAGATCGCCGACGACCATAGCAGCAGCGTGCGCGACGATGACGACATGTACCGGCACATGGTGTCCTTCGTCGACGCCGGAATCACGGCGTTCGACTGCGGCGACGTCTATTATGGGGTGGAGGAGCGGATCGGCCGCTTCATCGAGCGCTTCCGCCGCGAGCGGGGCGTCGAAGCGGCGTCGAAGGTCGCCGTTCACACCAAATATATCCCGGCTTTCCTGCAGGAGGACGAGCTTCGCACCCACAGCCGCCAGACCGTCGTCGACACGATCGACCGCTCGCTGTCCCGGCTGAAGGTCGACCGGCTCGACCTCGTCCAGCTCCACTGGTGGAACTATGCCATCGACGGCAATGTCGAGGCCGCGCTGATCCTCAAGGAGCTCCAGCAAGCCGGCAAGATCCATCATATCGGCGGCACCAACTACAACGTCGCCGAGCTGGCGAAGATGGTCGATGCGGGTGTCGATATCGTCGCCAACCAGGTGCAATATTCACTGACCGATCGCCGCGCCAAGAACGGCATGGAGCAATATTGTGCGGAAAACCGCATCCACCTGCTCGGCTACGGATCGATCGGCGGTGGGCTGCTCTCGGCCAAGTGGCTCGGTATTCCCGATCCGGGCCGTCCGACCTTCGAAAATGTCTCGCTCGACAAATATTACCGCATCATCGTCGATTTCGGCGGCTGGGCACTGTTCCAGGAACTGCTTCGGGCGCTCGACGCGATCGGGCGCAAGCACGGGGTCGCGATGGCTGCAGTCGCCAGCCGCTACGTCCTCGACCAGCCGACCGTCGCGGCGGTGATCCAGGGCGCCCGTCACGATCGGCATCTTGCCGAGAACCTCAAGCTGTTCGAATTCGCGCTCGATGCCGATGACTGCGCGGCGATCGACGCGGTGCTCGCGCGGTCGATTGGCCCAGCGGGCGATTGCTACGATCTCGATCGCGACGAGGATCGCGATGCGATCGAGAATGTCGCGACCGAATATTTCGACGTCGAGGACGGCAAGCTCGTCATCCGCCACCGCGACCCGGTCGTTCTGGCCGAACCCTATGGGCATCATATCAAGGCATGAGCCAGGCGCCCCTGATCGGCTATGGCGACCGCTTCGAGGTCGCACCGGGCGAAAGCCTCGGCTTCCACGTGAGCGCGCCGTCGGGCGGCTTCGAGGCGAGGCTGATCCGGCTGGCGCGGCGCGCCGAGGACCAGGTAGCGATCGCATCGGCGATCGACGGCCGCCATGCCGGCCGGGAAGAACCGATCGTGACGGGTAGCTTCATGGCGGTGCCCGATGGCGTACCGCTGCCCGCCCGTCCCGGGATTTCGCTGTGGATACGTCCGACGCTGCCGAACGACGGGCGCGACCAGGCGCTGCTCGGCTGGCACGAGACGCACGGGCTGCTCATCGATGGCGACGGTCGCCTGCGCCTGCGCTGGGGTCCCGCCTTGATCATTGCGGACACGCCGATGGCCGCGCTGCGCTGGAGCGAAGTGCGGGTGGACACCAAGGACGGCCGGATCAGCCTGTCGGTCCATGTGGTAGACGGGGATCGTCCTGACTGGTCGGGCGAGGCCGATCTGCCGTCATTCGATCTCAATATCGATCCACAAGCTTTTCATATTGCAGCGATTGTCGAAGGTGGTCATGTCGCCGCCTGCTTCGACGGCAAGATCGCGCGTCCCCGCATCGCGGATGGCGAGCAGCTGCTCGCCGCCTGGGCGTTCGCGCGGGAGATCGGGAGCCCCGTCGTCGTCGACGAAGGTCCCGCCGCCCGCCATGGACGGCTGCTTCAGACGCCCCAACGCGGGGTCACCGGTCCGGGCTGGGACGGCGAGAGCCAGGGCTGGAGCGAGAATCCCGATGGCTATGACGCAATCGCCTTCCACAGCGACGACCTGAGCGATGCGGGCTGGCCGGAAAGCTTCGCGGTCACTCCGCCGGCGGACCTGCCGAGCGATGCCTATGGGATCGAGCTGCGGAGCGGGGACCAGCGCGATGTGGTGCCGTTCTTCGTCATGCCGTCGCCGGACGCCGCGCCCGCGCCGCTGGCGCTGCTCGTCCCGACGTTCAGCTATCTGGCCTATGCCAATGAGCGCCATTGGTGGAGCAATCCCGGGGTCGAGGCGATCGCGGGAAAGCCGCTCGATGCCATCGTCGCGCCGATAGAGAAATGGGCCGAATGTCAACGGCTTGTCAGTGCTTATGACTATCACCGCGACGGTTCGGGCTGCGCGCATGCATCGCTCCGTCGACCGCTGGTCAACATGCGCGCGGACTATGTCCATCCGCTGTTGCGCGGCCCGCACCAACTGGGTGCCGACATTGCCACGATCGAATGGCTGCGCGCGACCGGCCAGCCCTTCGACATCGTCACCGATCATGTCCTCCACCAACGGGGCCTCGAGGCGCTGAATCCCTATCGCGCAGTGATGACGGGTAGCCATCCGGAATATGTGAGCACGGAAATCTTCGACGCCGTGGAGCAATATATTGGGGATGGCGGCCGGCTGATCCATCTCGGCGGCAACGCCTTCTATTTCGTGACCTCGATCTTCGCCGAAGAGCCCCATGTGATGGAGGTCCGTCGCGGCTATGCAGGGACGATTCCGTGGCAGTCCGAACCCGGCGAAATCCGCCAGGCGGCGACCGGCGAGCCGGGAGGCATTTGGCGCTGGCGTGGCCGATCGGCGCACGGCGTGCTGGGAACGGGCACTGCGGCCGTCACCTTCGGCGAGGGCCGGCCCTATGTCCGCGAACCCGCCAGCCATGATCCCGCGCTGGCCTGGATATTCGAGGGTACCGATGGAGCGCAGGTCGACGCCCGCGCCGAACTGCTCGGCGGCCCCTCCGGCTTCGAGGTCGATGCGATGCGCAGCGATCTCGGCACGCCGGCCGACACCGTGCGCCTCGCCACCGCCACCGGCTTCGATCCGGCGCTGACCATCATCGCCAGCGAGGACGTGTTGTCGACCGGTACCAGGGGCGCGATGGAATCGCACATCGCCTATCGGCGGCTGGCCGGGGGCGGGCGGGTGTTCTCCGCGCCATCGATCGCCTGGACCAGCTGCCTGGCCGATCGGGGCGGCGACAACGACGTCGCCCGGATCACCGCCAACGTCATCCGCGCCTTCACCCGACCCGAGGGGCCGGCCGACCGGGAGTCTCCCAATGACTGACGCCATCACCGCGACCGTCGAGCACAGCTTTCCGGGCAAGACGCCCGATCAGATCTTCCGCGCCTGGATCGACCCGGACCTGCTGCCGCAATGGCTCGCGCCCGATCCCTACGACCTCGTCCATGCCGAGATCGAAGCCGTGCGGAGCGGTCATTACCGGCACGACATCGTCGGCCCGGACGGCAAGCATGTCGTGATCGGGGAATTCCTGCGCTTCGAGCCGGGACGGCGGCTCCGCAAGAGCTGGAACTATCGCGGTCCCAATCCGGCGCCGCGCCCGGAACCGACCTTCGTCGACGTCATCATCGAACAGGGAGAAGGCAATAGCAGCCGCCTCATCCTCACGCATCATGGGCTCCGCGATCAGGTGGAGTGGAACCATTACGACAGTGGGTGGCGGGTCTGCTTCGAACGGCTGGAGACATTGGACCTGTAATCATCAGTCATTGAAGAAGGGGAATTGAAATGGACGCGAGATATATAAAGCGCGCTCTTTTTATTACGGCTTCGACCTTGCTGTTCCTGCCCGCCGCACCCGTGCTGGCGCAGGCCGCCGACGCTGATACCAGCTATAATCCGGCCTCGCTGGGCGACATCGTGGTGACCGCTCGCAAGCGCGAGGAGTCGGTCCAGACCACGCCGCTCTCGATCTCCGCCTTCGGTGCCCAGGCGTTGCAGGACCGCAACGTCCAGTCGTCGGCGGACATCGCCAATTTCGTCCCCAACGTCCAGTTCGACAGCGCCGCGAGCGAATCCGGCGGTGGCGCGTCGAGCCAGATCTCGATCCGCGGCATCGGCCAGACCGACTATGTCATCACGGTCGAGCCAGCGGTCGGCCTCTATCTCGACGGCGTCTATGTCGGGAAGTCGGTCGGCTCGCTGCTCGACACGGTCGACATCGAGCGGATCGAGGTGCTGCGCGGGCCGCAGGGCACGCTGTTCGGCAAGAATACGATCGGCGGCGCGATCCAGTTCATCTCCAAGCGCCCGAGTGACGAATTCGAGGGGGAAGCGGAGGCGACGGTCGGCCGCTTCAACCGGATCGACGTCAAGGGCATCCTGTCCGGCCCGCTCTCCGACAAGGTCCGCGCGCGTCTGTCGGGAGCCTATCAGAGCCGCGACGGCTTCATGGATAGGGTGACCCCCGCCGGGGTCAAGACCGGCGAGCAGGGCAATATCGACCGGCTGAGCGGCCGGCTGGTCATCGAGGCCGACCTGGCCGACAATCTGCTGGCGACGCTGTCGTTCGACGGCACCCGCATCCGCGAGCAGTCGCCGGCGCAGGTCCTGCTCAAGGTGGTCGAGACCGACGGCTTCGCCGGCATCTACAACGGCGCGGTGCCCGGCGGCGTCTGCCTGCCGACGGCGGGCGCGGCGCGGTTCAGCAACCCCTATTGCTACAACAGCCAATATGTCCGGCCGATCGACAGCCGCACCACCACCAATTCGGGACCGAACCAATCGGATACCGACATCAAGGGCGCGGCGCTGAACGTCGAATGGAAGGGCGACGGCGTCACCCTGCGGTCGATCACCGCCTATCGCGACGTCGGCGTCGATATCGCTCAGGATCTGTACGGCTCCCCCTATTATTTCGGCGGGGTCGAGCAGCACATCTCGCAGAAGCAGTTCAGCCAGGAGTTCCAACTGCTCGGCGACCTGATGGACTCGCGGCTGCAATATGTCGCGGGGCTCTTCTACATGCACGAGAGCGGGACCCAGGTCTTCCCGGTCAACCTGCCGCTCGTGCAGTTCATCTCGGGGGGCAAGATCCGGAACGACAGCTATGCCGCCTTCGGCCAGGTCACCTATGACCTGACCGACCAGCTCTCGGTCACCGGCGGCCTGCGCTATACGCACGAGCGCAAGCAGTTCAATCCGGGGCTGCAGGTGCTGACCGGCTACGACTATCTCGCGACGACGCCGACGCCCGGCGTGACCAACCCGATCGTCGACGCCTTCGGGCCGGTTGGCACGCCTCTGTTCCCGGCCGGCTGGTACAAGCGGACCAGCAAGTCCGCGACGCCGATGGTATCGCTCAGCTACAAGTTCGATCGCGATCTCATGGCCTATGCGACCTTCTCGCAGGGGTTCAAGGCCGGCGGCTTCACCATGCGCTACTTCCCCGCCGTGATGCCCGCGCCCGGCACCGATCCCGACGACATCGTCTCCTATGCGGGCCCGGAAAAGGCGACCTCCTACGAGGTGGGCGTGAAGAGCGAACTGTTCGACCGGCGTCTGCGCCTCAACGTCGCCGGCTTCTACACCGACTACAAGAACATCCAGGTCACCTATGTGGTCGATCCCGACGGCCCGGGGCCGATCGGCCAGTTCGTGCCGGTGCTCGCCAATGCCGGCACCGCGCATATCAAGGGCATCGAGGTCGAGGGGTCGGCGGTGCTGACCGACTGGTTCCGCTTCGACGGAAGCTTCGGCTATATCGACGCCAAATATGTGGATTTCAGTGCCGATGCGCTGGCCAATTTCCCGGGGGCGCTGTCGCTCAAGATCCCGAACACGTCGAAGTTCACCTATAATGTGGGCGGCGTCGCGACCTTCTTCAACGACGACAAGGGCACATTGTTCGCGCGGGCCGACTACAGCCGGCGCAGCGGGCAGTACAAGGAGTTCTCGAACGATCCCGCGCTGTTCCAGCCGGCCTATGGCGTGCTGGGTGCGTCGCTGACGTACCGGTCGCCCAGCAAGCGTTGGGACGTGGCGGTCGGCGGCACCAACCTGACGAACAAGGCCTATATCGTCAGCGGCGTGACCAGCTCCGAATATTCCCAGGCGGTCCGGTCGCGCCCGCGCGAATGGTTCTTGCGTCTGCATTACAAGTATTGATCATGTCGAAACGGGCTCTCCCGTCCCGGGGGAGCCCGTCCGGGTAGGGGGCTTGTTTGGAACGAACCGCCAATGTCCGACGCGTGCTTGCCGGGATGGCCCTGGTGGTCATCGGCATGCAGGTGTTCATCATCCAGCCCGGCCTGGTATCAGTGCTGATCGCGGGTGGGGCCGGGGAGAGCATCGTCGGCTATGCCGCCTCGGCCGAGATCTTCGGCATCGCGCTGTCGACCATCGCCGCCGCGTCGATCGGTACCCGTTTGAGCTGGAAATGGCTGGCGGGGCAGGCACTGGCGCTGATGGCGGGAGCGAATCTCGCTTCCGCCGTCCAGACGACGGGCGAAGCCTTCCTGCTGCTGCGGCTGCTCGCCGGGCTCGGTGCGGGGATCGTCATCTCGCTCGGCTATGCGATGGTCGGGATGGCACCCGATCCGGACCGCAGCTTCGGCCATCTCATCATCGCGGTCCTCGCTTATGGCGCGCTCGGCATTTTCGGCCTGCCGGCGGCGGCCGCGCTGCTGGGAACGGGCGGTGTCTTCGTCCTGCTCGCGCTGATGGCGGCGGCCGGGCTGGGGTTGCTCGGGCTGGTCGCGCAGCCCGCGCCCGTTGAGCGCCCGACCGAGCCGCAGGCCGGCAGCCGCGCGAGCCTCAACATGTTGCTCGCCGCCATATTCCTGTTCTTCCTGGGGCAGGGCGTCGTCTGGGCCTTCCTATCGCTGATCGGCGAACGCATGGGGATAGCGCCGCAGGCGGTCGCCAACGGCCTGACGATCGCGCAACTCGCCGGTATCCCGGGCGCCTTCGCGGCGTCGCTCGGCCGGCGGATCGGCCATCGCCTGCTGATCGCAGTCGGCACGATCGGCTGCGTCGCGCCGCTCGCCGTCATGACGATGCGGCTCGACGCGGTCGGTTATGGCGTCGGCATCAGCATCTTCAACGCCGCCGCCAACCTGATGACGCCGCTGCTCGTCGCGATCGTCGCGGGGATCGACCGGGGCGGTCGGCTGGTCCAACGCGCCGCTGCGCTGCAGATGCTCGGCCTCGCGGTCGGGCCCGCGCTATCGACACCCCTGATGGGCCATGGCTTCACCCCGATCCTCGGGCTGTCGATCCTGCTGTTCCTGTCATGCTGGCTGCTCTCGGCGCTTAATCCAAGTCGAACTGGCGGCGGCAAGGCCAGCAACGCCTGACGCCATTATTGGTCAAGCGGTTGCTTGATAAATAGGTTCATGGCATCTTGGTCATTCCGATCAGACGGCGAAAGCCCGCGTCAGGATCAAGGGGAGGCTGGGATGCGGTTCTCGATCTATGTGCCGACGTGGCGCGATCCTTCGGATCCGGTGCCGCTCAGGAAGACCTTCGAATTCGTCCGCCTCGCGGAGGAACTGGGCTTCGATACCGCGACCCAGGGCCATCACCATTTCATGATGGGCAATTTCAGCGATCCGCTGACCTTCCTCGCCGCGCTTACCGGGATCACCAGCAAGATCCGTTTTTCGACCACCATCTTCCAGTTGCCCTTCCACAATCCTCTCAGGGTCGCCGAACAAGTCGCTGTGATCGATCAGATTTCCGGCGGGCGGGCCGGGATCGGGGTCGGCACTGGCTGGCGCGAGCTCGAATATCAGGCCTATGGCGCGCGCTATGCCGATCGCGGCGCGCGGATGGAGGAAGCGCTCGAGATCATGCGGCTGCTTTGGACACGCGAGAATGTGTCCTACGAGGGTCGCTTCACCAGCTTTCCCGAACTGACCCTCCATCCGCGCCCTATCCAGCAGCCCAACCCGCCGGTCTGGGTCGCGGGAGGGGTCAAGGTGGCGATCGAGCGCGCGGCGCGGCTGGGCGACGCCTGGCTGTGCGGTCCCGTCGAATCCCACGACACGATCCTGTCGATGAAGGCGATCCACGACGCAAAATGCGCCGAGCTCGGCCGCACCAACGACTGGGTGCTGCGCCGCTACGCCTGGATCTCCGAGGATGGCGATGCGATCGAGAAGGACGTGCTGCCCGAATATATCGATGGCCTGCTCGAGCATTGGCGCGAGTCCAACCGCGATCATGACCGCGCCGAGCTGCTGCACCGGATCGACGTGCTGGGCGAGCCGGTGCCGGTGCGCGAGATCGCCGATGCGCGGCTGCTCTGGGGCGATCCCGATCGCGTCGTCCGCCAGATCCGCCACCTTCGGGCGGAAACCGGCATCGAGCACCTGGTGCTCGGCTTCGGAACCGGTCTGCCGATGCGCTCGCGCCTCAACCAGTCGTTCGGCAGCTTCGAGGAAATGAGCAGGATGGTACGCCTGTTCGCGCGCGAGGTGATGCCCGCCTTTCGCGACTGAGGCGGCGTCGATCCGTAACCGCGTAGCCCAGCCTGGCCTATGCCGCTATTTCCGCGAGACTTCGAAAGCTGATCGACCAGCGTGTTTGCTCGATCGGGGCGATGCTGTGTTCCCAGTCGTTCCGGGCCTCGCCGTCCAGATGGTAGATCGACCGCGGGCTCAGCGGCGCGGCGATGCGCGCGAAGCGGCCCGCTCGCCGGCGGCGGAACCGGAGTGCGGCCGGCGCGCCAAGGGATATGCCGATGACCTGCCCGAACACCGGGCGGTCGCGATGCCAGCCGATGCCCGCGCCCGGGTCGTAGCGGATGACGAGCGCCTGGACGAGGACCTCCGGATCGAGACCGCCGAAACCGGCGGCGCGCTCCCTCAGAGGCATGAGCCAGTCGGGAAGCGGGTCGGTCATGGCGAAGCGGCCCGTCTCGAAATCATGGCTCCAGCCATAGGATCGCGTGAGACGCTTGCCGGTCCATTGCTGGAAGCGGAACGGGCTGGGCCGGGCCTCGTCGATCCGGGCGATCAGCGCGCGCTCCTCCGCCGCGTCCAGCAGGTCCGGACGAAGGTCGAAGCCTGGCAGGAGCGGCAGCTCGAAGAGATCGCATGCGGCGGTCACGGGATGTGGCATCAATGGAACATAATAAGAACTATGGCAGGCGCAACCCCAGGCATATCGTCAGGAGCCGTCATCCCACTCGGCCAGCTTCCGCTCATATCGATCGCGAGCCGCTTCCTGCCGCTCCGTCAGTCGATCGATCTTGCGGTCATGCTCCTGCCGCATGGCACGGCGCCGAGCGGTGAGATCTTCGATCTGGCGATCGAGCGCGGCCAAGGCGCTTTCCTTCACGGTCTCGGCAGTCCCGACCGCCTTTTCCGCCCGGTCCAGTTCGGCACGGCTCGGTCGCGCGCTCCTCGGACGGGCGGGAGGGGTTGCGTCCGCGATCTTGGCCGATTTGGACCCCGCCTTCTTCCTGGGAAGGGCGGCGAGATGCTGTTCGGCCGTTCCGCGCGCGATCCTGATGAGCTTGCCAGGCTCCGCCAGCGCGGCCGACACGGGCTTCCCCGCGGTGACCTGCTCGGCGGCGCCCGTCGCGAAGAGGTCCGATCGCTGCCCCAGGCCTCCAGCGCGGCCTTCTGGCTCGGGGCGGCGATATAGGCATCGTGAAAACCGATCGCGGTACGGAACACCTTCAGTTTTCGCGCGGCCATGGTCTTCAGCCCCCTAGCGGGCCGCCATGGCCATCGCCCGGGCGCGCTCGCGTTCGGCCGCGCGTTCGTGCTCGAGAGCCAGGTTGAGATGCGCGCGCCGGGCCTCGGTACATTGGCTCCGGGCGGCGGCTTCGCGCTCCTGACGGGCGCGTTCTTCGAAATACTCGATTTTTTCTGCGATCGTCATTGAGAAACCCTTCGTGGCGTTGGGAATTCGAATGTTGGATTTGGGGGTCTCGGCCCCAACATACATCGATTAGGTCGGTCGACCAGCCGTTGCGAATGTGCGGTGGGCCGAATGATCCGGCTCGGCCGGAACCAGCCCGCGCCGCCGGCGTAGTGATGGTGGTGAAGATCGCGACCTATAATGTGAACGGGATCAACGGGCGGCTGGACGTGCTCCTGCGCTGGCTCGCGCTGGCCGAGCCCGACATCGTCTGTCTCCAAGAACTGAAGGCACCTGACGAGGGCTTTCCCGAACGGGCGATCCGCGATGCCGGCTACGAGGCGGCGTGGCACGGACAGAGCCGATGGAACGGGGTCGCGATCCTGTCGCGCGTCGGCGCGATCCACGAGACTCGGCGCGGACTGCCCGGCGACCCCGACGATATGCAGAGCCGCTATATCGAGGCTGCGGTCAACGGCGTGCTGGTCGCGGGGCTCTACCTGCCCAACGGCAATCCGCGTCCGGGGCCGAAGTTCGATTTCAAGCTGCGCTGGTTCGATCGGCTGCACGATCACCTGGCCGGACTTATCGGGCTCGATGCACCGGTGGTGGTCGCTGGCGACTTCAACGTGATGCCCACCGAACGTGACGTCTATGTGCCCGAGCGATGGCTCGACGACGCGTTGTTCGCGCCCGAAGTGCGCGCGGCCTATCGGCGCCTGATCGAGCAGGGATGGAGCGACGCCATCCGCCAGCTCCATCCCGACGAAACCATCTATACCTTCTGGAAATATTGGCGGCGCTCCTTCGAGCGCGACGCGGGCCTGCGCATCGACCATCTCCTGCTCAACCCGCCGGCCGCCGCGCGGCTGACGACGGCCGAGGTCGATCGCCGTCCGCGGGGTTGGGAGAAGACAAGCGACCATGCGCCGGTGTGGATAGAATTAGGGCCGAAGCGGGCGAAGGGCCGATAGGTCCGGTCGGCCCTTTCCCCGAGGGGCAGAGGCTGATATCGTTCGTGCTTCGTTCCTGAAGGTGGACCATGGCCCAGCGCGCCGGCAGTGCCGAT
Source organism: Sphingomonas sp. Root720 (assembly GCF_001428605.1). Classification (GTDB taxonomy): domain Bacteria; phylum Pseudomonadota; class Alphaproteobacteria; order Sphingomonadales; family Sphingomonadaceae; genus Rhizorhabdus. The sequence goes on along the minus strand of NZ_LMID01000001.1, from coordinate 395,648 downwards.
CTCCCCTTGCATGGCGGCCGCGTTCCGCCATGGCTCGGCCAGCGCATGGCGCGCCTGGGCGCGGTGATGACGCAGGCGATCATCCACCATTATGGCCGCGACGAGTATCTCCGCCGGCTCGCCAATCCCTTCTGGTTCCAGTCGTTCGGTGCGGTCATGGGGATGGACTGGCATTCGTCCGGGATTACCACCAGCGTCATCGGCGCGCTCAAGCATGGGCTCAAGCCGCTGGCCGGCGAACTGGGGCTCCGTGTCTGCGGCGGCCGCGGCAGGCATAGCCGGCGGATTCCCGACGAACTGCTGGCCGCCGGGGATTTGGCAGGTTTCGACGGGGCGCCGCTGGCCCGCATCTCGAGGCTCGTCGCCAAGGTCGACAGCGCCGCGGTGCAGGACGGATTCGATCTTTACCTGCACGGCTTCATCGTCGCCGACGACGGGGCGTGGACGGTTGTCCAGCAGGGCATGAACGACGCCAGCCGCCGCGCGCGGCGCTACCACTGGCTGTCGGAGGGGCTCGAAAATTTCGTCGACGCGCCGCACGCCGCGATCGAGGGGCGGGGCGGGGGCGAGATCGTCAATCTCACCGACCGGCGGGCGCTGCCGTCGCGCGCCGCGCAACTCGACCTGCTCGGCACGATCGGCCCCGACGGGATCGCGCGCGAGATGGCGGCGTTGCGGCGCGGGACCGGCGAGGCGCCGATCGAGGCCGAGCCGCTATTGCCTCTGCTGATCCTGCCCGACCATCATGACGTCCGTTCCGGGGATGTCGTCATCCGCCGGTTGCACGGCGCGCTCGCCGCCGCTGCCGATGCGGGACCGAGGGATTTCGCCGAGCTGCTGATGATACCCGGGATCGGCGCGCGCACGGTCAGGTCGCTCGCGCTGGTGGCGGAGGTCATCCACGGCGCCCCTTGCCGTTTTTCGGACCCGGCCCGCTTTTCCTTCGCCCATGGCGGAAAGGACGGACACCCGTTTCCCGTGCCGATCAAGGTCTATGACAAGACGATCGGTATTCTGAAAGGCGCGGTGGAGGCGGCCAAGCTCGGCCAGGACGAGAAGATCGGCGCCATCCGGCGGCTGGATGCGCAAGCACGCGCTCTCGAAGCTACCGCCACCGGGCCGTCTTTCGAAGCCTTCATCGCCGAGGAGCGGCGACAGAGCCATGCTTATGGAGGCCGCTCCGTATTCGGCTGGGAAGCAGCTACGGCGACGAATGGCGAAATTGCCAGGAAGAGCGTTAGGGGCGGGTAACGCCGCGCCGCAGGGCGATGACGGCCGGGCGAGAGCCGGCCGTCGGTCGCGGATCGCTTATTCAGGCAGGCCGAAGTTCTTCGGCTTGCCGAAATCGACGGCGCCGCCCTGCGCGCCCATGCCGCCTGCGTGGCTGGCATCGGCATCGTCGACGGCTGTCGCCATCGCACGCCGACGACGGAGTTCCTGGCGCTGCTCGGCGGTGAGAGTCACGTCGTCGACGCCGTTCTCCGCGGGGCCGCCGGCGGCGGCTCCGGCTTGCGATGTGCGATTGGGGAGGTTGTCGTTGGCCATTGGTCTTCTCCTTCGCTGTCAGAACGAAGGGCCCGCGCCACCGTTCCTCCCAGGGCCGATATCCGCGGCATTCAATCGAAGACGGCCTTCGGTATGTGGGTGATCCGGCAGGCGAGGTCGGCCTCTCCCGATGCGACGACATAATGGTCGCCGGCGTCGGCGATGCCGGTGGTGAAGACGATGTCGCGAAGATACATCTGGTGCTCGATCGGGCGCGTGAGACCTGGATTGGCCTCGAGCAGCGGCCGATGGTCGGTTCGAATGATTTTCGCCGGATCAGCCGCATCCATGAGTGACCAATACGTCCGGTAGATGCCGACGATCTCCTTGGGCTCGACGCCGTGCCACAGGCTGAGCCAGCCCGCATCGGTCAGGATCGGTGGCGTCCCTCCACCGATGCGCGCGGTCGCGACGGTACCGGCGTGCGGGCGGATGCCGGGCTCGACATGCGGTCGCCAGTGGAGCGCGTCGTGCGAGGTCGCGAGGTTGATCGAAGGCCCTGCGCGCCATTCGCTGCCCGGCGGATAAGCGAAATAAAGGTCGCCCAGCGGACGGGTCTGGGCCCAGTACTGCCCGTCGATCAGCCCTTCGAAGATCAGCATGTCCTTGTTCTGGTGATCCAGCACAATGGCTGCGAAGGTCCAGTCGAGGCCGTCGTCTGAGGTGTAGAGCGTGGTCGAATGGCGCTCGGGGCTGACCGAACAGCTCGTCATCAGATAGCGGTCGCCGATCCTGCTGATCCGCGCATCCTCGACGCCGTAGCATTGAAAGCTGTATGCGGGGGCCACCGCCTTGTCATAATGGATCGCGACGACCTCGAGCCCGTCGGGGCGGAGCTCGACGGGGAGCAGCCAGGACAGCGACGTCAGCGCCATCACCTTCCAGCCGCCGCCTCTCAGCATGAACTTGCGGGGATCGGCGGTGTCGGCATGTTCGAGGGGCCAGGCATCGAGGACATAGCGTCCGGCGCCGTCCTCGTCGGTCCGGCGGATCGCATGGACGTGATTGTCCCGGATCGGATGGCGAAGCGCCTCGGCGACGCGCACCATCATCAGCAGATTGCCGTTGGCGAGCCGTGTCAGGCCGGGATTGAAGGCGCCCAAGACATAGGTCTCCGCGTCGAGATGGCCCGCGAGCGGCGATCGGCGCAGGTCGATGTCATCGGGGACCAGGACGAGCTTGTCGACCATGTGCGCGCTCATTCCGAGGCCTGCCTGCGCGGGGTGATGCTGAGTTGCTGAACCACCGCGCGGCGGGGCTGGGTCAGGAGATAATGGACTCCGACCGCTATGTCCTCGGCGCGCAGCATCGTTTCCTCATGGATCATCCGGCGCTGTTCTTCTGCCGGGATATCCGGATATTGCATGTCGGCGCCGGTCTTGCCCGGCTCGACGAGCGAGACCTTTATGCCCTTCGGCCCGAGCTCGCGGCGCAGCGCTTCGGCGAAACCGGCGATCCCCGCCTTGATCGCGGCGTAGACGGTCGAGCCGGGGCCGAGGACATGGGCCGACATCGATCCGATCAGGACGATATCGGCGGGACCGTCCTTGTCGGCGGACATCGCCTGCTCGGCCGCGTGAGCCGAGACCAGATAGGCGGTGAAATCGGTCGCGATCGCGTAGCGGACCTCCTCCTCGGTCATCTCCGAGAGGGCGCCGGCCGGGATGGCTGCGTTGATCACCGCTATGTCGAGCCCGCCGAGATAGGCCTTGGCCTCGTCGAAGAAGCGCTTGAGGTCGGCGGGTCTGGCGACATCGACGGCGATGCCCGCGCCGTCACCGACCTCGCGGATGCGTTCGAGCGCATCGGCGAGGTGATCCGGGTCGCGTCCGCAGATGAAGACGCGCACCCCCTCGCTCGCCAGCAGCACAGCGATGGCGCGACCGATCCCCGTGGTGCCGCCGGTCACGATCGCCTTGCGGCCGCTCAGTGGCGGTTCGTCGGTGTGGGCATCGGAAAGATCCTTCATCGGTCGTCCTTGATATCGGCGGAGGCCCAGTTGATCGTCACCCGCGCATTCGCCGGGACCGCATAGTCGATCCGGTCTGGGGTGATGTGCTTCGGGCGGACCGTCGAGCCGTCACCGAGGGACAGGCGGATCTTCGGCAGCTTGCGGCGGGGCAGGCGCACGACGCTGAGGGCCGCCTCGCAGCGATCGCCGCCGGCGAGTTGCGCGCTGAGGGCGCAGGCGCCGTGGCGCTCGCTCTCCAGCAGGAAATGGTCGCAGAACAAGCGGAAAGGAGCGCCGTCGACGCTGTGGAAGGAGCGCGTGGCGAACACGAAGGCGGCGCCGGCGCCGTAGATCTCCTGGCCGACCTGACCCGCCGGCTGTCCGTCATGGTAGAGGTCTTCGAGCGGAAAGGAGAGCTTGCGGTCGATATGGCCGTTGCGGTTCTCTTGGGCGAGGATCTCGGCGGGTATCGCGTCGGGATAGTAGAACCAGGCCCGGTGCAGGGCATATTTGCAATATTCGCAGATCAGCATCCGCGCCGCAGGGTCGAGATCGGGGCCGCTGTCCTTCAAATAGCGTTCGAACGCAGCGAAACTGTCGAAGCATTCGTAGATCGCCATATAGGGCGCGTCGTGCAGGCAGGTGGCGCCAAGGAAGTTGCTGTAATGCCGCGCATGCGCGATCTCCGATTCCCAGATCGCGCAATTGTGGAAGAAGCTGGCGAGATAGACGTAGCTCTGCCGCAGATAATAGCTCTCGTTGGTGATCCGCCACAGTCGCATGCAGGCCGAAGCCCCCCAGGCGGTCAGGTTGGCCTGATAGTTGAGCTCGAAGCGCATGTCCCTCGCGGCATCGATCGCGGCGCGCGCCTCGTGGAGGAAGCGTTCCTCGCTGGTCAGCTCATAGGCCTGCAGCATGACATAGGCATAGAGCCCACCGACGTCGGTCTGGCCAAGGCCGTCGTCGTTGCGCGCCGCGACGATGATGTCGAAATCGGTGACCTTGAACTGGATCGGCCAGGCGTAGCGGAAGTGCCGCGCCGCCTTGATCGCATAATCGAGCGAGCCCAGGAAGAAGTGGCGCGCCCTGACGTCTCCGTCGAGTGCCAGCCGCCCGAGGTTGAGGAGAGGGTGGTAGAGATACCAGCTGTCGACGGCATCCTTGTCCTTGTCCTTGCCGACATTGGGCAGGTAGCGGCGCATGGTGCCGAGGCCGGTGTCGTGGAACTTGACGAGGCCGGCGGCCAGTCTGGCCGCCAGGTCGATCGGGGTGCCCGTCCAGGCGGCATAGTCGCGAATGGAGGCGATCAGCGACATCTGGACCATGACGTCGGGATATTCGGCGGCGGTATAGGGGTGGACGTAGAGATGACCATAGTGGCGGATCGTCGCTTCCGGCGCCGTATCGAGGTCCTTCAGCGTTCGATCGGCGCGGGCGACCCAGTCGCGGAACTCGGTCGCGGGGCGGTCGGTCAGTCGATAGGCCGCGCCCGACATCTGCAGGAAGCGCAACGCCTGGTCCTGCTCGTCGCCGGCAGCATTTTCGTGTAAGATCAGGACCGCATCGGAGAGCGTTATCGTCCTGCCCGCCGGCAACGGATCGACCGGCGGGGTACCGCTCTGCGGCGGGGTAGGGGGGAGGTAGCCGATTTCCGGCCATTCCCCGCCGACCGCGCCGTCAGGAGTGGTCCGGGTGGCGCGGAAATAATCGTTGAGCGCGGTCAGATTCTGGAAATAGAGCACCGAACCGAAGGCGGGTGCATCGAGGTGGAAATAGATCAGTCCGCTGTTGAGCCCGCGTTGGGCTGCCTCGACCCGGCCCTCGGCCCGCAATGGATCGTCATTCGTCCCGATCGGGTAGAGATCGCGCGGGAGAAACGGGACTAGCAACGGCGCGGCCGGGGTCAGTTCGGTGCGGATCCGCAAGGTCGGAAGTTCGGCCGTGGCATCGCGGAAGCAGATCGTCTGGCGGCCGATCGCGCTGTCGACCTCGAGCCGCAGCGCGTCGCCCGGCGCGCGCCTGACGCGACGGAGTCGACGTGCCCCACCTGGGCAGGGCGCCGCGCGCACCGCGAGCCCGCCCGATCCCGCGCGGCGTATGATTGCCCAGATCGCGTTCCGGCCCTCGGACACGCTGACGTCGCATTGGGCCACGTCGAAGGAAGCAATCTCGCGCATGCCTTCGGCCAGTTCTGCGCGCAGCTCCAGTACCGACGCGCTGACGCCGCCGACCGATGGTTCGAGCCGGATCGTGGTGGCCAAGATCTACCTCTCTGCTGTGCGTTTCGTCGGGGAGGCCGCCGATGGAGCGTATCGTAGCAGCGCCGCGGCGCCGACGTCTGGCGTCGCGCGCGAAGGGTTCAGGGCCGGCTTTTCGCGCGGTCCGCCTCTGGGTAATCCTCGGGAGTCACCGTGCTCACCGCGGGTCGATCTTCGACATCTTCCTGCGGCTGCCCTCCGCGGGTTCGCGGATCGGGGTCCTGGGCGTTTGGCCTGGCGTCGCCGGCCGGGCCGCGACGTGGCATCTGATCGGTCTGTTTGGCGCCTGGTTCCAGGCCGTCGTCGGTGCTGGCTGGGGTATCGGACATCATTCGTCTCCTTCGCACGAAAAATGGGCCGTGGTGGCAAGAGTTCCCGGTCAGGGCTGCAGAGACCGCCCGTTCAGGCGAGCCATCATAGCTTCATTGCCTTGCGCCGCGGCGACCGAGAGAGCGCTGTTGCCCGCCACATCCCTGGCCTGCGGTTCGGCGCCTTTCGCCAGAAGCCGGTCGACGATCGCGCCATGGTCGAAGAGCGCAGCCATCATCAACGCGGTCTGGCCGGCATGGTTGGTCCGGTCGACCTCCGCGCCGCCTTCGAGCAACAACGCTGCGATCGCGTCATGGCCCTTGAAGGCGACTCCCATCAATGCCGTGTTGCCCCGGGCCGCATCCGCTGCATTCACATCGGCGCCCCTGGCGAGAAGCAGGGCGGTCGCCGCCTCCTGGCCGTTATAGCTGGCGAGGATGAGAGGTGTGTGGCCCCGGGGATCGCGCGCTTCGATGTCGGCGCCCGCGATCAGCAACGCCGGGAGGACGTCGATCCGGCCGAGCCGGGCGGCATCGAACAGCAGCTCCTGGATTCGCGCGGACGGCGGGAGCGGCGGAGCCGCCGCATCCCGGACGCGCTCCGTCTGCTCATTTGGCATCGAGGTCCACCTCCAACTCGCGCGGCCAGAAGCGCAGGGCGGCGATCGCGGCGACGAAGCCGTCGGCGTCCTTCGCCGTCGCCAGCGCAATGCAGGCATCGTCCAGCAGATCGGCGATGCCGGCCTTGACGAAGATCGGCTGGGCCGCTCGCGTCAGGCCGATATATTTGCAGTGGCCAAAGGCGTCGCGCACGAAATCCTGGGTCGCTGCATCTCCGGCAAGGAGCTGGGCACCCTCGTCAGAGACGACCACCGCCACCGCATCGAACAGCACCGATGGCCCGCCGTCGATCTTCTGCTTGGCGGGTACCCGCGTGCCATCCGACAAGGTGACGCCGCCGATCTTCGGGGCGATCACCTCATAGAGCGCTTCGGCCTTGCCGATCGCCTTGACCAGTCCGTTGAACAGGCCGGCATCGGCGCCGTCGCTCAGCAGGATGCCGAGCTTGCGGCCCTTGAAGCTGGCCGGACCGTTCTTGACGATGCTGAGCGCGTCGGATGGAGGCAGATCCATCACCGTCGGCCGCGCCGCTTGTGCCGGCGCGGGCAGGGGCGCGAGACCGAGGCCGTCGGCGACCGTGGCCGCGAGGTCGGCGTCGATGTTGAGCAGATGCGATACCATCCGCGCGCGAATGTCGGGGCGCTCGACCTTGCTCAATTCGAACACAAGTGCATCGCCGATATGCTTCCGTTCGATCGGCAGCTGGCTCGTCAAGAACTGGCGCGCCTGGCTGTAATGGTCGGCGAAGCTCTCCGGTCGCAGGCGCAGTTTCGGGCCTTCCTCGGTCGCGGCGAAGCTCTTGAAGCCGCGCCGAGGATCCTCGCGCGGACCCCCGATCTCGGCGCCCCAGCTGTTGGGTTCGTAGTTGGCGCGGCCCTTGGGGTTGGTCATCGCCATATGGCCGTCCTGCTGGAAATGCGCGACGGGGCATTTAGGCGCATTGATCGGAATATGGGTAAAGTTGGGGCCGCCCAGGCGCTTCAGCTGGGTATCGAGATAGGAGAAGTTGCGCCCCTGAAGCAGCGGGTCGTTGGTGAAATCGATCCCCGGCGGCACATTCTGGGTGCAGAAAGCGACCTGCTCGGTCTCCGCGAAGAAATTGTCGACGACGCGGTCGAGCACGAGCCGGCCGACGATGCGGACCGGCAGAACCTCCTCGGGGATGATCTTGGTCGGGTCGAGCACGTCGAAGTCGAAGCCGTCGGCGAAGGTCTGGTCGAACAGCTGGACGCCCAGCTCCCACTCCGGGAAATCACCGCCGTTGATGGCGTCCCACAGATCGCGGCGATGGAAGTCGGGATCGGCGCCGTTGATCTTGACCGCCTCGTTCCACAGCACCGACTGAAGGCCCTGCTTGGGTTTCCAGTGGAACTTCACGAAGGTCGAGGCGCCGTCGGCATCGAGCAGGCGGAAGGTGTGAACCCCGAAGCCCTCCATCGTCCGGAAGGAGCGCGGGATCGTCCGGTCCGACATGATCCACATGATCATGTGCATGCTTTCGGGGGTGAGGCTGACGAAGTCCCAGAAATTGTCGTGGGCGGTCTGCGCCTGCGGAAAGTTGCGATCGGGCTCGGGCTTGGCGGCATGGATCAGGTCGGGAAATTTGATCGCATCCTGGATGAAGAAGACCGGGATGTTGTTGCCGACGAGGTCCCAATTGCCCTCTTGGGTATAGAGTTTGACGGCGAACCCTCGGACGTCGCGGGCAAGGTCGAACGAGCCCTTCGAGCCGGCCACGGTCGAGAAGCGGACGAAGGCGGGCGTGCGTTCGCCGACGCGCTGGAAGATGTCGGCGCGGGTGACGTCGGCAAGGCTGTCGGTCAGCTCGAAGAAGCCGTGTGCACCGTAACCGCGTGCATGGACGACCCTTTCGGGGATGCGCTCATGGTCGAAGTGAAAGATTTTCTCTCGAAAATGTGCGTCTTCGAGCAGGGCCGGTCCGCGTGCGCCATATCGAAGGCTGTTCTGATCGTCGGCGACGGGTATCCCCTGCGCGCTCGTCAGGGTCGCCACGCCCTGCTCCGCGACCTGATGGGTTTCGCCGCCTTCGCCCTGCGGCTCGATGAAGCTCTCCGATAGTTCGGCGGAGGCGGGCTGCCGCGGTTGCTTCCCCGAGGCTTCGGGCTTGGTTTTGGGAGCGGTGGACTTGCGAGCCATCGGCGGGTTCCTTGCAGGGAAGAGGAAAATCCGCGTCCGTGAGGACGAAGATATGCATGCAGAACCCCTGCGACGGCTCTCGGTTGCGGCGGCATTGCCTAAACTAACACAGGGCATGACGATTTATCGCGGCGGCGGCCGATAAAGGGCCGATGATCGGTGCGCGGACCTTTCGGGCTGCTGCCGGGTTAGGGCTGGATGGCAGCCGTCTTATCCGAGGATTTGATTGTCGCGCCGATGGAGGCGAAGCTCGTCGATGCCCTGCCGACGGACGCCGGTTGGCAATATGAGCCCAAATGGGATGGCTTCCGGGCGATCGCCTATCGGGACGGCGACGATGTCGAGATCCTGTCCAAGTCGGGCAAGACGCTTGCGCGCTATTTTCCCGAACTGGTGGCGCTGCTGCTCGCAACCACCCACCGGCGCTACGTCGTCGACGGGGAGATCATCCTGCCCATCGGCGACGTGCTGTCATTCGATGCGCTCCAGCAGCGGCTGCATCCGGCGGCAAGCCGGATCGCCAGATTGTCGGTCGCGACCCCGGCCCAGTTGATGCTGTTCGATTGTCTCGCCCTCGACGGCAAGAGGCTCGCGGGCAAGCCACTGCGCGAGCGCCGGACCTTGCTCGAAGCCTTTCACGGGCGGGATGGATCCCCCAACCTGCTGCTGTCGCCGCGCACCGAAGACCTCGCGGTCGCCGGGGCCTGGCTGGCGGGCAGCGGCGGCGCGCTCGACGGGGTGATCGCGAAACGGCTCGATGAAGCGTATCGCGCGGGCGAGCGCGCCATGTTCAAGGTCAAGCAGCGTCGTTCGGCCGACTGCGTCGTCGCGGGCCTGCGTCGCCAGAAGGACGGGCCGGGCGTGGCCTCACTGCTGCTCGGGCTTTACGACGATGCCGGGAAGCTCAACCATGTCGGCTTCACCTCGGGGATCAAGGCCGCCGAGCGCGCCGCGCTCGGCGAGATCGTACGGCCGTATCTCGGCGGGGCGGGTTTCACCGGCAAGGCGCCGGGTGGACCTAGCCGCTGGAACGACGGACGGGAGAGCGCGTGGGAGCCACTCGCACCCGAGCTCGTCGTCGAAGTGCTGTACGACCAAGTCACCGGCGATCGTTTCCGCCACGGCACGCGTCTGCTGCGGTGGCGGCCCGACAAGTCCCCGGCCCAGTGCACGATGGATCAGCTGGTCCACGAGGTACGGCCCGCCGAACTGGCCGCGATCGGCTGAGATGGCGATCGCGGCACGAGCGCCGGGAGCGAATCCTACGGCGTGGCGAGGATTTCTCGACAAAGCTTCGGCTGATCGAGTGGTTAGCCGGTCGTGGCGGAGCCCTTGCCCGCCCGACGATACTCGGCGATCGCCTGGTCTATCGCGGCGCCGACAAGCGACGAGGTCGCATGATGGCTGCAACCGTCCAGAGCGATCTCGTCGACGATCGCCGATCGCGCGACTCCACTGATCTCACTCGCGCGCGCCGCGATGCGGTTGCGCAGCTGGATGTCGTCGGCGGTCATGGCGCGTCAACCGTCGCCTCGATCGCCCTGGCCGGGTTTGACCTTGGTCTTGGCATGATGACGGCCGTCCGCGCTGAGCGATTTGCCGACGTCGTCCGATTCCTTGAAGGTCCCGTCGTCATTGCGGCGCACATAGCGTTTGTCGGTGCCCGTATCGATGAGTTCGCGCTTGGACATGATCTCTCTCCTATGGTCTGCATCGCTGTCGGGCGGTGAACGCGCCATGGACTATCGGGTTTCGCCGCGCATATGGGCCACGGACACGCAGCCGCACGCCCGGGATACTGATGGGCATAAGGCTATTCTTCAGCCGCGAACCGGGGTGGCATGACGCGCAGGGAACAAGCACGGCCAAACGGCGTCTTGAACCGCGTGTCATCACCACAGGGAGCCTGTCGTGGCCGAAGAATCTACCGATGCGATTGCGGTTTTGAAAGCCGATTCCTGCCTCAATGCGAGGGCCGCCTGACATGAACCGGGCAGTCCGACATATCGGCCAGTTTCCAAACCGCGTTGGCGACCGATGACCGGCTTACCGCTCCTGACGGCGCCTGATTTCAAGGATCCCGCGGTCCTGCTGTCCGGGCCGGTCGACTATGACATGTACCGCGATTTTCGCGAGAAGCTTGAGAAGGCGCTTGCGGAGGTTCCTGCGACCGGGCGTGTTCATGTCGAGCTTTCGACACTCGGCGGCGATCCCGAAGTCGCCCGCATGATGGGAGAGGATATCCGCTTTCACAGCGATCTCGCGCCCGACCGACGATTCGTGTTTCTCGGCAAGGCCGCGATCTACTCAGCCGGCACGACCTTCATGAGCTTCTTTGCGATCGAAAACCGCTTCCTCACCCGCGGCACTCGTCTGATGGTTCATGAGCGCAAATTGTCGAAGACGCTGCAGATCGATGGACCGCTCACCACCTGCATCGCCAATGTCACGGCGACGCTTCACGAGATCGAAAGCTCGATCGAGATCCAGAATGAGGGATTTGAGAACCTCATTCGGGGCAGCCGGGTGACGATGGATCAGGTGCTCGAGAAGGCGCCGTCCAACTGGTATATCGAGGCGAACGAAGCGGTCGAACTCGGGCTGGTGACCGCGGTCATCTGACAGGAGGGGCGCGCGGCGGCCGGCGGTTCGGGAAGCAGTCTGTTCTTCGCGACCGACACCTCCGTAAGCCACGACCGTGGGCGGCGGAAAACCGGCTGAGCAGATTGTGGCGCAGTGCCGCTCGAAATCATTATCGTCCTGATGTGGATCAGGTTGCGGGCCGGACCGGGAACCGGCGGCGGCGCGAAGCGCTTTTGCCCATAATTGTCCGCGAAGGTGATGATGAAGCTCGACTTTTACCCTGGCGCCGGCGGCGCGCTGTTGTCACGTCCGAAGCTGGAAAAGTGCAGTGTCTGGAGCGAGACCGACCGGCTGACCGACGTGCTGCTGTGCCGGCCGGTCTTTCTTGAGCCGGTGCCGTGCTGTTCGGTCACGCAACAGTCGTTGCGCGATGGCTTTACCACCTCGGTACCGGCGGCGCTCGCCCAGCATCGGGCGCTCCAGGCAGCGCTCGAGCGTCATCGGGTCCGCTGCCATTTTCTCGATCCGAGCGAGTCGATGCCCGACATGTGCTTCACGCGTGATGCCCTGCTCACCACGCCGTGGGGACTGCTCGCGCTCAAACCCGCCGCGCTGCACCGCCAGGCCGAGGCCGACCATGCCCTAAAGGCGCTGCGATCGATCGGCGCGCCGCTGGCGGCGCGCGTTCGCCGCGGCACGGCCGAAGGCGGCGATATCGCGATCGTCCGGCGCGGACTGGTCGTGATCGGCTGCTCGGGCGAGCGTACCGATGAGGCGGGCGCCGAAAGCGTTGCCGAAATCTTCATGGGGCAGGGCTGGGACGTCATCGTCTATCGGTTCGATCCGCATTTCCTCCACCTCGATACCCAGTTCGCGATGGTCGGCGAGGGGCTGGCGCTTGCCTGCGTCGATGTGCTGTCCGATGAATTTCTCGCCCAGCTCGAGGCTCGGGGGATCGAAACGATCCCGGTCAGCTACAAGGAGGCCCGGGCACTAGGGTGCAATGTGCTGTCGCTCGGCGAGCGCCGCGTGCTGGCGTGCGCCGACAATGGCCGGGTTACCGACATGTTGCGCGGGCGGGGTTATACGGTCGAAACGATCGACCTCGACCAGTTCACTCGCTGCGGCGGGGGCGTCCACTGCCTGACGATGCCGCTGGCGCGCGCGTCCAAATGAGGGCGTCGTCCGCTCGGCCGGCGGGCGGATCGACATCAGCGAGAGGTGACAAACAGCGGCCAGCGGTAGATTCCCAAGAGGCTGAAGATCGTGCTTCGGTCCGCGAGACCGCATGCTAAACCCAGCGTTGCGCCTCGGAATCGGTCATGGAGCCTTATCGGTCTTTCCATGGGGCGGCGCCTTCTCGATACCGCCGGAATAAGCGCGATCGAGATGATAGCCGGCAAGGCAATAATGCGCTTTGGCGGCCAGCGGATGTATCGCCTCCTGGGCGAGCCGCAGCTCCGCTTCGGCCCGTTGCAGATGATAGCCGGCTTCCTGGTCCATCGTTCGACCATTCTAAACGATCGAGGCCAGCGGGCATTAAACTGGATCTATTTCCTTCACCGCGTTCTGCTGCCTTCAAGCAGCAGGGCAGGGCATGACACTGGCCGAGCATTCGTTGAACATGAACAGTCGTTTCGAGCCGCTCGTTCAGGCCTCGATGATGCCCGGGTTGCCGATCATGCCGGCAGCAGCCTTTCGAGCAAGGCGGTGACGGCCGCCAGCGGATCCGGGCCGGGGTCGCCGCGCAGCAGCAGGCGCTGGCCCTTGGCCTCGAGGCCGTCGACCCAGGCGGCAAAGTCCGGGCGAGGGGTGAGCGCGATCGCCGCCGGCCCGGCATCGATCCGCGCGATTCGGGCCGCCTGCGCAAGCCTCCGGATGCGGGCGATCGCGATCAGGCGTTGTGCGGGAAGCGGCAACGAGCCGAAGCGATCCTCCAATTCCTCGGCGAAGCGGTCGACCGCGTCGTCGTCGCCCAGGCGGGAAAGCCGCAGATACAGGTTAAGCCGGATTTCCTCCTCGGCGATCCAGTCGCCGGGCAAGCCGGCGCCACCGCCGAGGTGCAGTTCGGGCGTCCACCGCTCGACCGTTTCACCGCGTGACGTCGCCAGCGCTGCCTGGAGGAGATGCTGATATAGGTCGACGCCGATCATTCGGACATGGCCGGCCTGCTCTTCGCCGACAAGGTCGCCGGCGCCGCGCAGGTCGAGATCCTGAGCGCTGATCGCGAAGCCCGCACCGAGGTGGTCAAGCGCCTCAAGTGTCTTGAGCCGCTTGATGGTCGCGGGGGCGAGTTCCTGTCCCGCCTCGGTCATCAGCAGGATCGTACCGCGTCGCGCGCCGCGGCCGACACGGCCGCGCAGCTGATGGAGCTGGGCGAGGCCGAAGCGGTCCGCGTGCAGGACCACCATCAGATTGGCACGCGGCACATCGAGGCCCGCTTCGATGATGTTGGTTGCAAGCAGGATGTCACCATCGCCTTGGGCGAAGGCGACCATCGCCTGATCGGCGTCGGCGGCGTTCATCCCGCCATGGGCCTGGTGCACGAGGAGATCGGGCACGAGCCGGACGAGCTGCCCGGCCAGCGGTTCGATATCGTCGATCCGCGGCACGACCACGAAACTTTGGCCACCGCGTGCCCGCTCGCGTAGCAATGCCGCGCGCAGCTTCTCGGCATCGAAGGCTCCGGTCGAAGTGCGGATCGCCTGCCGCCGCGCGGGTGGGGTCGCGATCACCGAAAGATCCTGTAACCCGACAAGCGCGCTCTGCAGCGTGCGTGGGATCGGGGTCGCCGTCAGCGTCAGGACATGGCCGTCCGCGGCGCGAGCGCGCAGTTTCGCCTTGTCGGCTGCGCCGAAGCGCTGCTCCTCGTCGATGATGACGAGGGCGAGATCGGCGAAGGTCACGCTCTTGGCCGCCAGCGCCTGGGTGCCGATGACGATTGCGATCGATCCATCGGCGAGCCCGGCCTTGACGGCCTTGGTCTCGGCAGCGGTCGAGAGGCGCGACAGTCCAGCGATGGTGATGCCGAGGCCGGCGAACCGCCGGGTAAAGCTCTCGAGATGCTGGCGCACGAGTACGGTGGTCGGGGCAATCAGCGCGACCTGGCGCCCGGCCAGCGCCGCGGTCGCCGCCGCTCGCAACGCGACCTCGGTCTTGCCATAGCCGACATCGCCGATGACAAGCCGGTCCATCGGCCGGCCGCTCGCGAGATCGTCGCGGACCGCTTCGATCGCGCGCAGCTGGTCCCGGGTGGCGGTGAACGGAAAGCGGCCCACGAAGCGCTCGAACCGCGCCGGCGGTGCGACGATTGGAGCGGTCGTGCGCGCGGCGCGTTCGGCGGCATGGACGGTCATCGCCTTGGCTGTCACCGCGATAGCCTCCTCGATCGCGCCGCGACGCCTGCTCCAGCTGGTGCCGTCGAGCCGATCGAGGCTCACTGCGTCGGCGCCCGCGCCGTAGCGCCACAGGCGGTCCGCCTCGGTGACCGGCACGAGTCGCTGCGCACCCTTGGCATATTCGATGCGGATCGCGTCGCTGCTGTCATCGCCGACCGCGATGGCTTCGAGACCGCGCAGCAGGCCAATACCATGGTCTTCGTGGATGACGATGTCGCCGACATGGACTTCGGCGACGCCGCCAAGCGGACCGGTGGCGCCGCCGGCGCTGGCCCCGCTACCGGCACGGCTGCCAAGTACGTCGGCCGCCGCGATGACAGCGAGACCGGGCGTCCGCCAGCCCGCGTCGATCGGAAGAACCAGGCGAATGATGCGATCGGCTGGCGCTGCCAAGGCCTCCGGCCAGGAGGACGCCTCAGCGGTCTCGACCGCCCCGCCGCGTTGCATGCGGCGGGCAAGGAACCGCAGGTCTCGCGCGCTACCCGCCAGAATCACTCGGTCGCCATCGGCGCGGTAGCGTTCTATCGCGCGCAACGCGGCGCGGTCTGGCCGGCGTTGCTCGACGAAGCGCTCGACGGGCCGTTCATCGCCGCGGCCGATGTCGACCCGTGGCGCGCCTTCGATCAGCGCATCCCATCGGTCGGCGGCGACCAGCGCCGCGGCGCCGCGCGGCAGGGCGCTCGCACCAATATCGTCCGCGACAGCTCGCAGTTGAGCGATCCGCCTGTCCGTGCCGGCGTCGAAGGCGAGCGCGGCGCCCGGCAGGTGCGCCAGCGGGCTGGACCAGTCGGCATCAGGCGCGGGCCAAGCCGCCGGCGCCACCACTATCCCGTCCAGCAGATCGGTCGAGCGCTGGCTGATCGGATCGAACGCGCGGATCGCCACGAGTTTGCCCTCCTCGACATCGAGCCGCACCGGCACCGGCGCAGTGGTCGGGTAGAGTTCGAGCGAGCCGCGCAGTGCCATCTCTCCCGGCTCATCGATCCGGTCGTCCAGATAATAGCCGAGCGAGTGGAGCGCGTGACCAAGGCCGTCCAAGCCGACAGCGGCTCCGGGGGCGAACTGCAGCAGCTCTTGGCTCGTGAACGCCGCGGGAGGCGTCGGGGCGACGGCGGCGTCGGCAGCGAGGACCAGCGCGCGGGGCTTGCCTTGGGCCGCGGCAAGCCGGCGCAGCGCGAGATGCCGCGCCCCGATATTGGCGGGGGACGAGATCATCGCCTCGCCCGGCAGGGCATCCGGAGATGGAAGGTGGACGACGCACGCATCGGGCATGGCAACGACCAGTGCTTCCGCAATCGCCTCGGCGCGCGGCTCGTCCAGCGTCACGCAGATCAGATCGCCGACAGCCAGCGCCGTCACAAGCCGCGCCACCGTCGGACCGACCAACGCGGGTTTGTCATCCGCCGCCGCGAGTTCGTCCGGGCTGACGATCTCGATGGTGTCCGGCTTTGCCACCTGCATAACTGCTTCCCCGTTCGGCGCTGTCCACGGCCTGATGGCAGCCATCAGCGCATCGTAAGCCGTCAACGCGGCAGGAGGCCTTCGGGTGGCCCAAATTCGTCCTGATCTGGATCAGTCGCCGGGCCGACCTTTACGCACGGGTGCGAAAGCGGCGAGAGTCGGTCTTGGCCGAACAGGTAAACAGATCCTGCCGCTACGCGATCGAGGCGTGAGGATATTCTTGCAGGCCGGGACGGATATGTCAGGCCAGCTTGAAACCTTCCTTGTTGGCGAGAGCGGTGATCCGGGCATTTTGGGGCCCGTCGAGCGCGGCATGGAGCGGCGGGAAGATCGCGTCCTCCTCTTCGCGGATATGCGCCTCGAGATCGACGCGGAAGGCCGCGATCCTATTGAGGAAGGCAGGCGAGCTCTTGTCGAGCGCGTCGAGTTCGTAGAGATATTGCTTCACATAGCCATGATCGTGATTGAGCTTGTCGGCATCGGCCTTGTCGCCCCAGTTGCGCAAGGCCGGATAAACGACGTTCTCCTCGGTGAAGGCGTGTTTGCCAAGGGCATGCTTGAGCTGGGTGAGCAACAGCGCGCGCTTCGCAGGCTCAGCGTCGGTCGTCTTCTCAATCTGGTCGAAAATGCTCAGAGCGAAAGCGTGCTCGGTCTTCAACGCTTCGAACCAGTCGCCCGCCATGACGCTAGGGGCCTGGACGACGGCCTTGCGACCGAGATTGACCGCGAGGCCCGTCACGAGGCCCGCGGCGGCCGCACCGACCAATGCAGCGGTGCGACCGGTCGCGGCGGTCTTGGTCGCGCGGAGCGCCTTGCCTGCACTCTTGACGGCCGCAGCCGGCGCGGCCGCAACTCGCTGCCGCGCGGATAGGGACGAACGACGCGTGGCCGAAACGACAGTCTTGGCGCGGTCGGCGACGGTCTTCGCGGCGGGCGCCACGGTGCTGGTGACCGGTTTGGTGATCGCAGCGGCGCGTCGTCCCACGGAAGTCGTCCCTGCCTTCGCGGGGTCGGCCACCGCGGCGACGACTGGTGCCACGGCGGCAGCCTTGCTGGGCGAGGCTGTTCTGGTCGCCCGCGCCCTCGTCGACGGTCCGGCCTTTGCCGGCGTCCGGGATGCCCCCGTCGAAGCCCCCCGACGCTTGCCTGATCCCGCCTTGGCAGCACGCTTCGGTGCGGTCTTGGTGGACCGGGCGGCGCGCGCCTGCGCCGCTGCGTCGAGTTTCTCGCGGTCATTGCCCACCTCGGCGATCAGATCGCGCGCCGCTGCCTGGCTCAGGCCGTGCTTCTTCGCGAAATAGGCGACTTCATAGCCTTCGTCGGCGGCGACCTGGCTGCGGTCGGCAGCACCCTGTTGCTTGGTATCATCGGCCATGAAGTGCTCCTTTGCTCCTCGCAGAACCCAATAGCGACAGCCGAGTTCCGAGGTTGACGGCGCGGTAGGATGCTTTCGACATAACCTGCATCAGGGTCGTTACCGACGGCCGGCTCATGCCCCTTTTGCTGGCTTTCGCCGCCCGCGACACTTCCGGCGCCGGGCCGGAACCATGGGAACGCGACGCCAGCGATCATGGTTGTCCGCGCGTAGTTTTGCGAGGAGAGGATGATGGTCCAAGCCAACCAAGGGGCGTGCCAACCCGGCGATCCGGCGATGTCGACGAAACGCTCGAGCGCGATACGGCGGTGAACGGAAGACCGGATAGTGGCGTCGATGACGCCAGCAATCGCGGAAAGTCCTTATCGCAGCCTGCGGAAGGGGGCAATGACGCGCCGCCGCCCGGCGAGGGCTCGCCGGAAAGCCGAAGGAGAAACCGAGATGAACTCAAGGGCGATGAGCTTGGGGCTCGGCATCTTTTCGATCGTGCTGGGCGCGGCTGAATTGCTGGCGCCGCGGCGGATCGCGCAGGGACTCGAGGCCTGAGGCCATGTGGGCGTCGCGGAGGCGTCGGCGTGCGCGAGATCGCCGGCGCGGGCAGGCGTAAGCGACCTGCCCTCGGCAACGCACGCGGCATGACCGATCCGCCGCTCAAGAAAATCTGCAGGCCAGCGGGCGATGCAATCGCCGGACCGGCGGCGGTGGAGAAGTCGTGCCCAACCGGGCAGCCCCACCGCGAACATGCGATGTACCCTCAGGCCAACGCCAGCACGCCGATCTCGTCGGTCGGCCTCATCCGCGGGGCGGTGGGACATGGTCGATCTCCTCGCGGTCACAGCCCTTTGCGGCCGAGCAAGTCCCTGTCCCGGCGCGAAACCGATGCGGAGCGGGAGCATTGTAAGCGCTCGCGGGCCCAACGATAGCCGCCGAGCGTTGCCCGACCATTTCGACCGTAGCCAAGGAGGGGTAGATGTTCACCGATCGCTTCCTGCGCCATCGCCGGGGCGCTGTCTTGACCGCCGAGGAGCGCTCCGTGCTCGAGGCAGGGGTCGCCCATGTCAGCTCCGTTCCTGCGCGCGAGACGATCATCTGCGCGGGCGAGGCTCTATCGCAGAGTACGCTGCTGGTGGAGGGGTATATGTGCCGTTATCTGGACGACCGGCGTGGCTTGCGCCAGTTGGTCGGTTTCCATGTGCCGGGCGACTTCGTCGACCTGCACGCTTATCCCTTGCAAAGCCTCGACCATGACGTTGCGACCCTGACAGAGGCGACGATCGCCACGGTACCCCACGCCGCTTTCGACGCTATCATCGAGGATCATCCGGGGATGGCACGTAAGCTCTGGTATTCGACCCTGCTCGATGCCGCGATCTATCGGGCCTGGCTTTTCCGGCTTGGTCGTCTGGATGCGGGCGGCCGGATCGCGCATTTCCTCTGCGAGACGAACGCCCGCCTGCAGGCCGTGGGACTGAGCGATGGCCGCCGGTTCACGCTTGGGATCACGCAGACCGACCTAGCCGAAATCTGTGGACTGACCGCCGTCCACGTCAATCGGGTAATGCGTTCGCTGCGAGAGGAAGGCGTGGTAAGTTTCCGCTCCTCGGTCGTCGAGATACATGACATGGCTCGTCTCCTGCGCCACGGGGAATTCAATCCCAATTACCTGTATCTCGACATGGATGCTCCGCCAGCCTCGTCCTATTGAGGCAGCCATGACTCGCACGGCGTAAGATGGATACCCGCGCGGACGGCGTGGCGCGGGAAAGTTCGAGAAATTCATCCAGTCCCACGAAAAGGTGCTTGCATGCACTCGATGACCGGAGAGTAGGATTATATCGTGGCGCGTTGTGGTCGACGACGCCCGGGAGTATGAAAAATTCCCGATGAACGAATTGCTCGGTCAGGACAGGGTGGCCACCTCCGCGTCACATTTCTCATTGAAATGAGCCAAATATACGACCGCTGTTCCCGTCCAGCGCTGGGATGTCGGCTTCTGCCCAGTCGGAGCGGCCGGGTTGACGGGCAGGCTAAGTCGGTCATTGATTGATCGTCCATTAAGGGTGCCGAAGAATGCCAAAATTGCCAGCCGATAAGCTCAATACGCCCAAGGGAGAGATGCGTCGTGTCCAGATCAGGGAAATGGCCGCGCGTATCTTCGCGCAAAAAGGCTATCACGGAGCGTCCGTACTCGACATCGTTCGAGAGATGGAAATAAACAAGCCAACATTATATCATTATTATCGATCAAAAGAAGAAATACTGTTCGACATACTCACATTCATGGATGAAGAAATTAAAACGATAATGGAAGATATAATAAATGGTGATCTTCCGCTATTCGACAGATTTAGAGGGCAGATCGCGGCGCATGTGACGTGGTGCCTCTCTCATCCAAACGTGGCCAAGGTCGCATTTCGGGACTGGGCCGAGCTCAGCGACAGTCGACTGCAAACGCAGATCGCGCGGCGCCGCAAATATAAGAGCTATCTCAGGAATACGGTCGAGGAGTGTCGCGCTGCCGGGCTGATTCCCGAGAACACCAATGCGACGCTTTTGCTCAACTTCATCAATGGAGCAATATCAGCATCCAACATCTGGTATGATCCGAACGGCGAAGCCATCCCCGAGCAGATCGGCATCGTATTCGGAGCAATGGCGGAATCGTTGCTCAAGGATTTGCACCATCGTGTGCAGACGGGTTCCATCATTCCGTCCTATTATGTCGATGTGATGCAAAAAGTCGCCAAGCAACGCAGCGGCAAGGCCGGTAGCACCAGGAGAGCGGCTGGAAAGAAGGTCTGATCCGTCTCCTGCGGGCTTCAGGCGAGGCTGGACGGGCAGAACCATCGGCTCGCGCTACCTCATTGCAGGACGAGTATCTGTCCTGTCTCAGTCGTTCCTCGACCCCATTCTTCACCTCAGCGACCGAAGAGGCGTGGCGGGAACTTCCAAAGGATGTTGCATCTTCCCATCTCGCCAGCCGTTCCTCCGCCGAGAACTCGTTCTGGAAGAAGACACCTTCGATCTGCTCCCAGCGGACCTGAGCTACCCATCTGCCGCCGGCTTCGAAAAGCTTGCCCGCCACGTTGCTGCTCATGGGTGAGCAGGACGATGGCCGCGTCACATATTCGGGCTTCAGTACCTCCGATATATTTCGGGGAGGACGGAGGGGGTAAGGCGTGAACTGGCAACCGGGGGGACCGCATTCACCAGAATGTTCTTCGAAGCGCCTTCGAGCGCCAGCGTTTGCGCCAGGCCGACAAGGCCATCGATCGCATCGGATCGGTCGCTCTAGACGGCCACTTTTGCGGCCACGCCTTCGACAGTCTCGACGCGTTCGCTGTAGTGGCGGGCGAGCACGGCGCACACGATCAGCTGAAGCTGATGAAACAGCATCAGCGGTAGGATGATCATCCCGAGGCCCGGGCCGGAAAAGAGCACGATCGCCATCGGTAAGCCGCTGGCCAGCGATTTCTTGGTTCCGCAGAACTGGAGAACGATCGCATCCTCGGTGGACAGTCCCATCACTCGTCGCCCGACGAAGGCGGTGATCGTCAGGGCGAGAGTTAGCAACAGGACTGACAGGCCGATCAGCAGGGCAAGATCGGTAAGAGCCAGTTTCTTCCAGATGCCGTCGACCATTCCGCGCGAAAAAGCGACGTAGATGATCAGCAGGATGGACCCCCGGTCGGCGTAGCCCAGGATCTTTTTGCTCCGCTGCACCCAGTCGCCGATCCATGGGCGCAGCAGTTGTCCGGCGATGAATGGCACGAGAAGCTGCAATATGATGTCGCGGAACACGTCGAACGAAAGCACCATCTCCTGTGTATGCAAGAGCCAGCTTGCGAGCAGCGGGCTTAAGAATACGCCCAGGATGTTGGAGGCCGACGCGGCGCCCAACGCGGCAGGGATATTGCCGCGGGCGATCGAGGTGAAGGCGATGGACGATTGCACCGTGGAGGGCAGGACACACAGGTAAAGGATACCAGTCACCAGCGCCGGCGGCAGGCTGCTCCGTGCGAACGGCTCGATGGCGAGCCCCATCAACGGGAACAGAAGGAAGGTGCTGAGCAGGATCGCGATATGCAGCTTCCAGTGCATCATGCCGTCGAGCGCCGTCCTAGGAGAAAGGCGCGCGCCGTAAAGGAAGAACAGGAACACGATGCCGGCATCGGCTACCGCGCCGGCGATCATCGCGCCCTCGCCATGGGCAGGCAGTATCGCCGCGATCGCGACGACCAGTAGCATCATCCCAATATAGGGATCCAAAACGAGCCTGCCCCAACGACCTATCACAATCCGCTCCTGCCCCCCGTGCGTCACATTATCCCTGTCTGATAAATTGCGCCCATTGTGAATACCGTTTACGGAGATTATAGTTATCGAATTTTAGGATAACGATATGTTCGATCCCGTCTGGCTGACGAGCTTCATCGCCGTGGCGGAAACCTCGAGCTTTACCGCTGCCGCGGCGCGGCTGGGCCTTCGTCAATCCACGGTCAGCGAGCATATTCGCAAGCTCGAGGCGGTCTGCGCGCACCGCCTGTTCATCCGTGACACCCACTCGGTCATGATCACCCGCGACGGTGAGGCGATGATGGGATTTGCCACGTCGATTCTGGAAACGAGCGCCAGGGCGATGCGTCACTTCGCCGGGGACGATGTCCATGGGAAAATCCGGCTCGGCGTATCGGAAGATGTTGTGCTGAGCGGCCTTCCTCATGTCCTGCGCCGCTTCACCGGCGAATATCCGCGCGTCGAGCTCGAACTTACGGTCGGCCTCAGCCAGACGCTGCGGCAAAGTCTCGATGCAGGCGATCTCGATATTGTTTTCCTGAAGCGCAGAGTCGGCGACTGTTATGGCCATCTCGTGTGGCGCGAGCCGCTGATATGGATCGCAAGTCCTGAATTCCGCCTAGACGCCGGACGACCGGTGCCGCTGATCGTTCTGACGCAACCCGCCTTTACGCGGCAGGAAGCGCTGGAGGCGCTTGAGCGCCATGGAAGACGCTGGCGCTTCGCATGCTCGAGCGACAGCCAGAGTGGCGTGCATGCCGCGGCGCTGGCTGGGCTTGGCGTCGCCCCTCATGCGAAATCGCTAAAGCCGGCAGGGCTGGTCGAGATCACGGATGCCTATCTTCCGCCATTAGCCGATACCGAGTTCGTCGTGATAGCCGGGCGTGCCGCTAACAAGGGCGCGACGGCGGCGCTCAGCGACACGTTGCGGGCAAGCAGCATGCTCCTGCGACGCAGACTGAGCTGAAGGCGCGCCGCCCGTTCAGCTGGTGACGCTCATGCCGCTCCCTTGATGCAGGATGTTCTTCCACCCATCCTGCCGCCGAACATAAATTCGGCAATGCCTGCCCTGCCTGACGTGGGACATGCCATCGCCGTCCACGGATTCATTTTCGAAGCGGCCGGTCACGATAGCCGCTTCCCCGGCAAATCGAACGACATTCTCCAACGCGTCGTATCGAACGAAGCGGGCGGCGCCGCTCGACAGGGCTTCCAGGAATTCCGATTTATCCCGGAGGCGGCCGTTCATTTCGACATGCGTGTAGTCGGTGTCGGTTATGTCGTTGAGAACGCGGATGTCGGCGTCAACGATCGCCTGGGACCGGGCTGCTTCCAAACGGAGTATGGCATCTAGATCGTCGCTCATGGTGCTCTCCGTTCGCATGGTGCAGGAGTGTCTGCGCGCCGCAACATCATCGTTGGTCGATCGGCGCCAGGCCGGCGGGGCATCTCCCGCAGGTACGTATCTCTCAAGCCAAACTCAAGGCTGCTTTCTCCAGCCTGTCCATAGCGCTGACGATCTCGCTCTCGGTGAGGCAGGCATAGCCGAAGAACAGCATCTTCTTGCCCAGGCCGGCATTGGACAAATCGATCGCTGGACTGTCGTCGATCGAATAGACGCCGACACCGCGATGAAGGCATTGATATTGGATCGTGCGCGCATCCGGCCTATCATCGGAAAGGTGCCAGGCGAGATGCATGCCCGCTGCCTCGCCGCTGATCTCCACATCGCCGAAGCGCAGCCGCAACTGTTCGAGAAGCGCATTCCTGCGCTGGAGATAGGTATGCCGTATCTTCCGCAGATGTCGCTCAAAACCACCCGAACCGATGAACTCAGCGAGAACGGCCTGTTCAAGCCAGGGATTGCCATTGTTCAGCAGGGCCTTTGCTTCCCGCGCGGCGCCAACAAGTTCTTCCGGCACCACGAGATATCCGATCCGCAGTCCTGCTCCGAGTGATTTGGAGAAGGTGCCGACGTAGATGACCGACCCGCTCCGATCGAGGCCGGCGAGGGCCGTGAGTGGCGAGCCGTCATAGCGGAAGTCCCCGTCATAATCGTCCTCGACGATATAGGTGCCGTTGCTGTCGGCCCAATCGAGCAGGCGGAGCCGACGGTTCAACGACATGGTGACTCCGACCGGAAATTGATGTGAGGGCGTCACGCAGACGAGCCCGCGCTCCTTTCCCAGGAGCGCATCGACGCAAAGCCCTTCCTCATCCACCGGAATCGGGACGACCGTGGCGCCGTAGCTCTCGAAAACATACGGAACGCCCTTGTAGCATGGGTTTTCGGAATAAACCGTAGACCCCGGTGGTGAGAGGATCTTGGCGACTATATTGAGACCTTCCTCGCTTCCGGCGACGATCAGGATCTGGTCTGGATGTGCGTTGATGCCGCGGGCAACTTTGAGGTGCTCGCCGATCGCAACGCGCAATTCTTCAAGGCCCGACGGATTTCCATATTCGGTGAGACGCCTGGCGCTGCCACCCATCTTTTCGACAAGGAGCTTGGTCCAGAGCCGCTTGGGAAAGCAGTCGTTGGCAGGCCGCCCTATGCGAAAATCGAGTTCGAGCCTTTCGCGCAGGCGCTGATACAGCAGGGGGCTTCTGTTTCGCATGGGCAGGATGCGGGCAGAGGGCAGGGGCGCGCGCGTTTCGGGGTGGCTGCGTGCATTGATGATCCTTAGCGATTTTTCGGGAATATGAGGGCTGACAAATATCCCAGCACGTTCCCGGACCTCAAGATAGCCTTCCGAAACAAGGCGGTCGTACGCAAAGATGACGGTGTTTCTCGAGACCGCGAGCTGACTGCTGAGATCGCGGGACGATGGCAACCGCCTGCCGGGCTCCAGCTGCCGCTGGAGGATCAGTTCCCGGATTTTGATCATCAGCTGATGCTGGAGCGATAGGCTCGAAGCTCTGTCGACTTCGATCGGAAGCTGCAAGATTTGGATCTCCATTTTGCCGGAATGGCGAAAGGCTATCGTCAGACTGGAGCCTGGGGCAATCCGATTTCACGCAGGGTCGTGGATCCAACAAAAATGATGCAGCTGGCCCTGTCCGGTGCCGGCGTAATGACGAACTCTGCGATCCAGAGATATCTTCCTGGCTCATTTCTGAAAGCGAGAAAAGCATATGGCCGGTCAGCCCCTGCCCAAGTCCCTGGATCGGAACCCGCGCACGATGGAAGAGGCGCAGGTACTCGTCAAATATGTCGAGTCATTGTTCGATCCATGGGATGTCGATGCGCTCGTGGATGGCTTCACCGATGATTGCATCGTTCGGTTCGCCGATATTCCGCAGTTCACCGGCAAGAAGATCCTGCACGATCTCTTCACGGCACGAAGCCGGCGGCAGAAAGACTATAGGCTGGTCAAAACACTCCGCGCGTTCATGAACAATATGATCGCCATCAAGGGTGAAGGACAGTGGTTCGACCTCGTCACCGGCCAGCAAATGGCGGGATGGGGATGCGAGATCTGGCAGCTTCGCGATGGAAAGATCGCCGTATGGGAAGGCGCCTTTGTCGGTGGTCCGGCAGGGGAAAACCGGACTTCGTTATATACGGCGTCCTGACCGCGTCGGATCTGCCGATCCGGCCCCGCCCATCATCACCAAGCCGAATAAGAGCGACGTCGCACCGGAGAGGGCAATCCACGATATAGGGGGAAATCATGGTTTATCTGAGCATGCAGCGGGTTCGTTTTTCCAGCCCTGATGGCTATGAGAAATTCAAGGTTCTGTTCGCGGACGTAGGCAACCATCTTACCAAAATTCCCGGATTTCTTCACCTGACCTGGTGGACGCACCCCAACGATCCGAGCTGGCACAATGAAGTTAGCTTCTGGAGTTCGTTCGAGACGCTCAAGGCATGGCACCTGAACCCGTATCACAAGCATAGCAAGGAATGGGCGGTTCGCTCGGGCGCCATCATGGAAGATATCATCACCAACTTCGAACTGAAGAACACGCGGCTTATCCGCGTGTGCCCGACCTGTGGCACGGCATCGGACAAGTCCTATGAACTCCGCCAGGAACAAGCTGTGCTCAAACAGCCCTGTGGCGTTTGCGGGTTCAACTTCCCGGTCATGCCAGACACCGAAAACAGCTTCGCATTGTTCAGGGACGAAATTCTCGCGACGGGCTGAGCGCATGGAGGGATGCAAATGTGCGCTCCAGGCGGCACGGCGAGGCGTAAGGGAGTAGCATGATGTCCCCTCAACCAGAGGCGATCATTGCCCGTCATGTCGCGACGTGCCGTTACGAGCAGCTATCCGAGGACGCGATCGCCGTAGCCAAGCGCAGCATCGTGGATGGACTTGCCGTGATGGTGGCGGGGCGCGGTGTAGAAGGGATGGGGGCTCTGGGTACGCTCGTCGAGCGTTGGGGCGGCACTCCCGAAGCGCGCGTCTACACTACGGGTCGCCGCGTGCCGGCCCCGGCCGCCGCCTGGGTGAACGGCGCGCATAGCCGCGCCGTCGAACTCGACGACTGCACGGACTATGTTCCTATCCATCCGACGGCCGCCGCATTTCCGGCGCTGCTCGCCTTTGCCGATCTCCTTCCGATGTCGGGAAAGGACTTCGTCCGTGCCATCGTCGTCGCGCAGGATCTGAATGTTCGGTTCGGTCTGGCGATTGCCAGGAATCCCATGCAGTCGGGACGCAACGACATATATCGCGTGCTGGCGGCGACGGCGGGCGCGGCGGTCGCGCTGGAACTGGACGAAGAAGCGACATGGAACGCGCTGGGCCTCTCGATGGTCTACGGTGCGGGCGATCTGCAGGGCGTGCTCGAGGGGAAAACGGCGGCGGCGGTGCAATATGGCAACTGTGCCGCCGCCGCGGTGCAGAGCGGCTTGCTGGCACAACTCGGCGCAACGGGCGCCAAGGCGTTCCTGCTTGGCCGAGGCGGATATCTGACTGCGTTCGAGCCCGAGCACGACCTCGATAAGTTGGTCGGCGGATTGGGCGAGCGTTTTTACGGCACCCACATTTCCGTAAAGCCCTATGCCGCCTGCCGGGCCGTTCATGCGATGATCGACATGGCCCGGTCTGTCCGGGACACCCATGGTGCGATGTCGGCGGACCAGATCGACCGTATCGATATAACCGTATCGCCAGAGGTCTTTAACGTAGTGGGTCATCCGCGCGACGCGAAGCTCCGGCCGCGAACCAGCGGCGATGCGCAGTTCTCAGCCTATTTCGTGGCAGCCTGTGCCTTGCTGCACGGCAGGATGGGATTGGCGGACAGTTCTCCGTCGCGTCTCGGCGATCCGCGCGTTGCGGCGCTGGCCGCCAAGGTCCACGTCCACCCTAGCGAAGCTCATCGCACCGACCGGATCATCGGACGTACCGATTTCACCGTCCATACCGCCGCAGGCGACAGAATTGTCGAAAGCAGTGATTGCCCATTGGGAGCGCCGGAGAACCCTGTCTCCGCCGAGATGTTGCGCGCGAAGCTGGTCGACTGCTTTGATCATGGCGGGTTCGAACCCGAGTCTGAGGACGTGGATCGACTCATGGATCACGTCGACAATATCGAAGCCGTTCCCATCGTCCGGACCATTTTCGAGCCCTTTGCCTAGGAACGATGGGCATCCGCATCAGCATTTTTTAATTGACTGAACGGTCGGGTTTTATTAAACCATTTTCGAGCCGCTCGGACAGTAGGGCGCCGCGAGGTTCACTTTTCGATAATCCATAGGGCGAGCGTCAAAATGGGACGAACTGCGTCAAGAGCATGTCTCTCTGATATCGGGTCATCGCTACCGGATGAGGATGACTTATCATGCGTAGAAGCGTGTCATGCTTGAGCTGGCCGTTGATCGCCGCAGTTTGCTCATGACCAGCGCTGCTGCCGGCGCACCCAAAATATGGCTCAACTTCGATCAGGCCGCGCTTGATGCGGCCTACGACCAAACGGTTTACGCGCCCAATTACGCGCAAGTCATAGAGCGCATGATTTCGAACAGCGCCTCCACTGTCGAGCGCATCGGTTACCCGCAGACGATCGGTTACGGACCCTCGACGATCGAGAAGCTGCATTATTATCCGGCGCGGACGGCCGGTGCCCCCCTCCACATCCATGTTCATGGCGGCGCATGGCGGCAGCGTAAGGCGGAGGGCATGTTCTTCATGGCCGAGACCTTCATCAATGCCGGCATCGGCTTTGCCATTCTGGATTTCACGTCCGTCGAAGAGACGGGCGGGGATCTGACGCCCATGCTGGATCAGGTGTGCGGAGGACTGGCTTGGTTGGCCAGGAACGCGCGCACCCTCGGCGGTGACCCTGAGCGGCTCTATCTTTCAGGCTTTTCATCCGGCGCGCATCTGGCGAGCGCCGCAATGGTGGCCGACTGGTCGCAATTCGGCTTTGCGAGAATGCCGTACAGGGGCGCGGTGCTGGCGAGCGGAATGTACGATTTGCGGCCCGTTCGGCTTTCCGCACGCTCCCGATATGTCGCGTTCACCGACGAGATCGAGGAGCGCATGAGCGTCCAGCGCCACGTCGAACGATATGATGTGCCGACCATCATTGCCTATGGCACCTACGAAACGCCGGAATTCCAGCGTCAGGCAGTCGATTTCGCCAAGATTCTCCAAGAAAAATGTGCGGATGGGAAGCTGCTCATCTGCAAGGGGTACAATCACTATGAAATGCTGGAGATGTTTGGAAATCCCTACAGCCCGATAGGCCAGGCCCTGATTTCTCAGAATATTTGAATTCGCTTAATCAATTGAAGGATTTCTTAATGCCGCGTGTCCCTGTCAATCTGGAAGGTCTGGCTCCGCCGCCCGCGCCTCTGTCGTCCGGTATAGTTGCCGATAACATTCTCTATGTTTCCGGGATCCTGCCGTTCGACAAGAATTGGAAGACTGTTGGGGCGGGCGATATCCGTATCCAGACACGACAGGTGATCGAGAACATCAAGGAGGTGGTCGAGACCGCCGGCGGCACACTCGACGACGTCGTCTTCAATTCGATCTTCCTGCGCGACCTGGATGACTATCGGGCGATGAACGAAGTCTACGCCGAGTATTTTCCGGTCAATCCGCCGGCCCGCTACTGCATTCAGGCCAGTCTCGCACCGCCCGATTGCCTGCTGGAAATTTGTTCAACCGCACATTTGCCACGGTAAGTCGGGCGAAAGCCCGCAGCGCGCGTCGGTCATCCGCCGACGGATTTCCTCAGAAGGGCCTGAATAATGAATCAATTGGCACATTTTGTTTCCGGGCGATCGATGGAGTCCGTCGGAACGGCTGCTCCGATAATCAACCCGGCGACAGGATGCCGGCTCGGCCTCGTGCCCGCCGCACCGGATGAAGAGGTCGATATCGTCGTCGCCGCGGCAAAGGCTGCGCTTCCCGCATGGTCAGGGCTGGCCGTGCAGCAACGCATCAATCTGATGTTCGACCTTCGGCGGGCGCTGGAGGTCAACAAGGAAGAAATTATTGATTTCGTCCTGACCGAAACCGGGAAGACGCTGACGGACGCAACCATGGAGGTCAACCGGGCGGTCGAGATCATCGGGCATGCGACGGCGACCACGGTGCTGTCCGCGACGCCTTATACGCGCGGTATCGCCACCGGGATCAACACGTATGAAGTGCGCTATCCGGTGGGCGTCGTCGCGGCGATCAGCCCGTTCAACTTCCCGGTCATGATACCGCTTCTGCAAACGATGATGGCGATCGCCTGCGGCAACACGGTCGTCGCCAAGCCGAGCGATCGGAATCCCTCCGCGCTGCTCCGGCTGGCCGAATATTTCAGCAAGGCCGGCCTGCCGGACGGGGTGTTCAATGTGCTGCTCGGCGGGGCGGCAGCCGTGGACCGGATCATCGAGCATCCCGACGTGGCGGCGATAACCTTCGTCGGATCGACGCCGATCGCGCGCCACATCCGTACCAAGGGCGTGGCGCATAACAAACGCGTGCAGGCCTTTGGCGGCGGCAAGAACCACCTTGTTGTCATGCCGGACGCGGATGTCGATTCCACCGCCGATGCGGCGGTATCCGCGGCGTTCGGTGCGGCGGGCCAGCGCTGCATGGCGGTCTCCGTGATCGTCGCGGTCGGAGCCATCGCCGATCCTCTGGTGGACGCGATCAGCAAACGCGCCGCCGCTCTGCCGATCGGCAATATCACGGACCCTTCAGCCGTGCTTGGTCCGGTGATCAGCGAGGAAAGCGTGCAGCGCATCGCTGGCCATGTCGAGCAAGCAAAGAAGGAAGGTGCCACCGTTGCTCTGGACGGCCGTCAGCACGGCGCCGGCGACGATGGCTGGTATCTCGGCCCGACCGTGCTCGACAATGTCCGTCCCGGCATGGCTGCGCATAGTGACGAGATATTCGGGCCGGTCCTCTCAGTCGTGCGCGTGAACAGCTACGAGGAAGCTGTCGCGGTGATAAGCGCCAGCGACTTCGGAAACGGGGCGTCCATCTTCACACGCGATGTGGGCCTCGCAAGCCGTTTCACCGACGACGCGCCGGCCGGTCAAATCGGTATCAACGTGCCGATACCATCCCCGGTTTACTTCCATGGCTTCGCTGGATGGAAGGACAGCGCCTTCACCGAGACGAAGATGCATGGTCGCGACACCATCGACTTTTTGACGCGAACAAAAACCGTCACGGCCAGGGCGCTTTAACTGTCGAGCGGGATTGGAGCCGAAATGAGCTTGGACCAGAAAGACTATATAGAATTAAGCCGCCGTTCGATGAACCTTCTGACCAAAAGGGGAAAATGGAGTCCGGCTCCAATAAGATCGGATATTCCCAGAGAGGTTAGGTTTTTCTTGGATGGGTTTGACATAATTGGTCGTCAGCTCGGTAGAGAAGTGAAATTTAGGACATCCTATAATGGAAAGGTCTGCATTTCGGGCACAGCTTCTATAAATTGGTTTACAGAAGATGGGAGCTTTGACGTAAAGCCCGCTGAAATAGACGAAGAAATAGCAAGAAAGTTGATGGACGTTTACAATGATCAGTTGCCAGGAAAGCTGAAAGGCTGAAGAATAAAATATAAGATCGTCATTATAAGGAAGATTGTCACGGCGGTTTGAAGATGTGCTCAATATGAAAATATTAACAGGGAGAAAGTTATGTCATCCAGAATGGTGAAGTCTCTTGCACGCGGCCTGACAGTGGCGCTGCTGACTACGGCATCCTCGGTCTCATATGCGCAAAGTGCGGTCGGCGTTGCGGCGAGCGAGGCCGGGGCGGAGGCTGGTAGTGGGGAAATCCTCGTTACGGCCCGGCGTTTCACGGAAAGCCTCCAGAGCACGCCGATTTCGGTTTCCGTGCTTACCGCGCAGGACATCGCGCAGCGCGGCGTCGAGAGCGTCTCCGACATAGCTACCCAGACCCCCAATGTGAATTTCACCTCGTCCTTCGGACCGGGCGGTGGTTTTCTTACTGTTCGCGGGCAAACCCAGGAGCGTTTTTCATCGCCTCCCGTCGCCGTGGTCGTTGACGGCGTGCTGCAAATCCTTCCGGCCCAATTCAATGTCGACGAGTTCGATCTCGAGCAGATCGAAGTGCTCAAGGGGCCGCAAGGCGCGATCTACGGAAGAAACGCGATCGCTGGAGCCATCAATATAACGACCCGCAAGCCGGGCAACGACTTCGTCGCACATGCGATGGCCGGCGCCGCCCGCGGCGAGGAATATAAGGCGAAATTGTCCGTGAGCGGGCCGGTCGTCCAGGATAAGCTATTCCTGCTCGGCGGCCTGTCTTGGAAAGATCGGCGTGGGCAGGTGCAGAATATCACGACCGGCACCTATTCCGACAAATATAAGGACTTTAGTCAGCGCGTACGGCTGATAGCGACGCCCACCGATGATCTCGAACTCGACATCAAATATACGCATTCTAAGACGCACGGGAACGATCCGAATTTCGTCGAGAGCAGCACGGGGCGGCCGAACGACAACGATGATCCGCTGAATGTCGACATCGCCGGTTACGGCATCCGCAATCTGAACGATGTTTCCGGCAAGCTCAGCTATGATCTCGGACCCGTCTCGCTGATCGGCACGCTGGCCTACGTCGAGCATAAGGAGCGCTTGAGGCTCGATCTCGACAGCACGGCTTTTCCGGTGACGGACGCCAGGCAGCTTCAGAACGACAAGGGCTTTTCGCAGGAGTTGCGGCTGGTCTCAAATGCGGAAGGGCCTGCTCATTTCGTGGTCGGCGGCTATCATGCGCGATCGCGTGCGATCCTCCGGCGGCAGATTTTCGCGGATCCCTTCTTCTTTGGCCTGTCGCCGGTTCCGATCGGGCCGGTCGCTCCGTTCGGCGACAATGCCAACCGATATCGAAGGGATGTCTGGGCGGTCTTCGCGCAGCTTGGCTATGACATCACGCCGGAACTGCGCTTTGACCTGGACGTGCGATACGACCATGAGAAGGTCAGGCTCCTAAGCACCGACTTCCTGCTGCCGGTCCTGCCAACTTCCGATAAGACCGACTTCAACAAGCTTCAGCCCAAGGGCACGCTTACCTATCGGCCCGATGCCGATCTGACGGTCTATGCTTCGGTCGGCCAGGGATTCCGCGCCGGCGACTTCAATCCCGGCCTTCGTAGCTTTGGTAACAATATCATCAAGGCGGAAGTGGCCACGACCTACGAAGTCGGCGTCAAGACCCGTTGGCTGGATCGTCGATTGACGATCAATGCGGCGGTCTTTCAGAGCGATCTTAAGAACGCGCAGTTCCGATTGTTCGATCAGGCGACACTGGCCAACATCGGCGTCAACACCGACAAGTCGCGCCAGCGGGGGCTGGAGATCGATGCTAATCTAAGGGCGGCCGACAATCTCAGCATCAATGCGGCCATCGGCTATATCGATGCGGAGGTCCTGAGGTTCACGGCGCCTGCCGGATATACCGGCGCCCAGCCTGCCCGTGGTGACCGTCCACTGCGCGCGCCCGACTTTACCGCCAATCTGGGTTTCAACCTCACGGCGCCGGTAAGCGACGCTCTGGAGCTCTTTCTGCGTCCCCAATATCGCTACACGGGCGCCTATTATTGGGATCCGGCGAATGCCTATAAGCGGAAGGCGCAGAACATGCTCAACATCCGTGCGGGCGTGCAGAGTGCCGACGATCGCTGGTCGATCACCGGATATGTCGAGAATGTCCTGAACGAGAAGATCACGGTAGATTACCAACCCGCATCCGTCACGGGCGGTACGTTATTGAACGGCGCCGACACCTATTTCCCACCAGTCGGGTCGGTTTACGGGATCGAGGTGACGTTCCGCTTCTGACGGACGAGTGGTTGTAAATTTGCGGACTTAACCGAAGCCGGCCGGGCGATTTTATTACCGTCCGGTCGGTATTTATCGACGGGTCGAGGATTAAATGGCTGATATACAGGCCTTTTCCGCGACCGTCCTTTTGGCGCGCGGCCTTTGGGTATGACGTTAGTGAGGAAAGCATGACCGACTTGAAGAACTATGCGCTGGATCTAGTGCGCACGTCGCAGCCCAGCTTCCTGTTGTTGATCCTCGGCAACCCCGCGGGCGCCCAGGGGCCGGCCTTTCTCGAATGGTTCAAGGGGCAGTTTCGAGACGAGCTGCGGAAATTATCGCCAGTGTTTCGAGCACGCTTATTCGAGCGTGACGGCGTGGACATCACATGGGGGCGCTTTCCTCCCGTCCCCATGAAATATCTCGCGCTCGTCGATATTCTCGGCGGCGGCCCCGAAGATGCGCATAAGGTAATCGAATTCGCTCAAAATGCCTACGCCACCGAGGCCTCGGCCGGCGAGGTCGCGACCTGGCTCTATTATCCCGTCAGCCCGAAATATGGTCTTGAGTGCGGCGATATGCCGACCACCGTAATGGTGCACTACACGAACCCGGTGGCCGGCATGGAGGCCGAATATGCGGAGTGGTTCAACACCCGCTTGCTCGGCCATGCGCCGGTCTTCGATCCGCTGGTAAGTGCGCAGCGCTTCGAACGGAGCATGTATCAAAATCCTGGCGCTCTGGAGCCGGACTATCAAACGGTTGCCGTTTACGACCAGGTGGGCCCCTCCGAACAGCTTATGGAGGCTTTCAAAAATCCGCCTCCCGAACTTCTCGATATGGTGTCGCTCGACAATGAGCATTTCACGGAGTCCGCCTACCTGCCGCTGGTCTGATGCGGCGGTAGACGAGGAGGCCGTGCATTATCACGGCTTCGCCGTTTAAAATCATAAGGAGTAGGAACGGCATGGCGAACGATGTCGAAGGCTTCACCGAAATCCGTTACGAAGCGCCCGCAGTTCGCGTAGCCCGCATCGTTCTGGCGCGTCCCGACCGGCGCAACGCGCAAGACATGAAAATGCTGTACGAAATCAATCGCGCGCTCGATATCGCGATGCATGACGATGAGGTTAGGGTTGTCATCATTGCGGCCGACGGACCGCATTTTTCGGCTGGCCACTTCCTCGGCGATGATGGCAAAATCGGTGACTTCGGGCCCCCGGTACTGGGGGGCGGTGGCTATGAATTGCCCGGTCCCGAAGGTCATGTCGCCAAAGAGCAGGAATTCTATCTCGGTTTTTGCTGGCGCTGGAGGAATTTGCCCAAGCCGACCATCGTGCAGGTTCAGGGCAAAGCTATCGCGGGCGGATTGATGCTGGTGTGGCCGTTCGACCTGATCGTGGCGAGCGATGATGCGGAATTCTCCGATCCTGTGGTGGCTTTTGGAACGAACGGCCATGAATTCTTCGTGCATGCGTGGGAATTGGGCCATCGTAAGGCGAAGGAAATGCTGTTCACCGGCGAGGCGATCGGAGCGGAAGAGGCTAGGACGCTCGGCATGGTGAACCATGTCGTCCCCCGGGAGCAACTCGATGGATTCACGCTGGCGCTCGCCGAAAAGATCGCGCAGCGGCCGACGATCGGCCTCAAATTGGCGAAGATGTCCGTCAATCAGTCGCTGGATGCACAGGGCATGTGGTCGGCGGTGCAATCGGCTTTCACCCTCCACCATCTCGGCCACGCCCATAACCAAGTCGTCCACGGTATGATCGTGGATCCTGAAGGCGCCGAGATCATCCGCAAACAGGCAAAAGCAAGCAAGCCCAAGACCGCCGGATGATGGGCTCGGCGCCCCGATGCTCGGGGGGCCTTTCGAGAAGGCCGGGGTTCGTGGACGCCGGCGTGAGCCCGGATGCCCGGTGCCGCCTGATTAAGGTCGACAGAGCCATGCAATGGCCCCGCAGGAGATGCCCGAATGCAATTTCAATTCTCTGAAGAACAGAACGAGCTGCGCAATATCATACAGCGTTTCCTGGAAAAGGAATGCCCGATTTCCGCGACGAGAAGCGTAATGGATTCGGCGGCTGGCCACGACGCCGCGCTATGGCAAAAAATTGGAGCGAATGGCTTTCTGGCCGCAGCCATTCCTGAAGAATTTGGCGGAGCCGGCAGTGGCTATCTGGAGCTGTGCGTGGTCGCCGAAGAATGTGGCCGGGCACTGGCCGCGGTGCCTACGGTTTCCACGGTCTATCAGGCTGCGGAACTGCTCCAGCTGGCGGGAAGTCATGCACAAAAGGCCAAATGGCTGCCGCAAATCGCCGCAGGAGAGGCGATCGGCGCTATCGCGCTGCAGGAGGGGATCGGCGAGATGATACCCGAGCGCGTGACGGCGCATGTTCGCGGGGGCAAGCTAAGCGGTGGAAAAAGTCCCGTCGCTGACGGTCTCGAAGCCGACTTCGCCATCGTCATGGCGCGCGACGAGGCAGGCGGTCACTCCCTTTTTCTTGCCGACCTCCGAAACGAGGGCGTCGAGCGGACCTTCATCAAGACGATCGACCCATCCCGCAAGCATGCGAAGCTGCATTTTGCCGAAACGTCGGTGGAACCATTGGGAGAAAGCGGACAAGGCTGGCGGCTGTTGCAGCAGGTGCGCGACCGGGCGGCGGTGTTGACGGCGTTCGAACAGGTCGGAGGCGCTGACCGGGCTCTCCGGATGGCGCGCGATTACGCGATGGAGCGCTATGCCTTCGGTCGGCCCATCGCATCGTTTCAGGCGATCAAGCACACTCTCGCGGACAGTTATGTCGCCAATGAGCTGGCCCGCTCGAACGCCTATTATGGCGCTTGGGCGCTATCCGTGGGAAGCGACAAGCTTCCCATCGCCGCCGCCGGGGCGCGTGTGGCGGCCACGCAGGCGTTCCAGCTGGCTTCCGCGAACAATATCCAGGTGCATGGGGGGATGGGCTTCACCTGGGAATTCGATTGTCATCTGTTCTACCGAAGATCGAATTTCCTCGCCCTGACCCTCGGAGGACCGGCGCTGTGGGAGAGCCGGCTGATCGAACGGCTTCATGCGGACATGCGTGAAGGGGAGAAGATGATATGAATTTCGACGACACGCCCGAAGAGGCAGCGTTTCGCGCCCGCGCCCGCACATGGATCCAGCAAAATGCCCCACATGAGCTTGCCGAGGAGCTGGGGCAGGAGGGTGCTGCGCGGCTTACCCTGAAGAGCGTCGATCCGATGACCGCGGCCCGGGCCTGGCAGAAGAAGAAGAGCGATGCGGGATGGGCGACCCCGCATTGGCCGAAGGAATATGGCGGCGCCGATCTGTCCCCG
The DNA here is from genome assembly GCF_001428605.1 of Sphingomonas sp. Root720. Lineage (GTDB taxonomy): Bacteria > Pseudomonadota > Alphaproteobacteria > Sphingomonadales > Sphingomonadaceae > Rhizorhabdus. The sequence continues at coordinate 359,105 of NZ_LMID01000001.1, read as the reverse complement.
ATCGAGCGGGTAATCTGGTCTCAGGAGGAGGGGGTTTTCGCCAGTCTCTCGGCGCCCTTCTTCATCGGCCACGGGATGTGCGGACCCACGCTGATGGCATGGGGGAGCGACGAGGATAAGAAAGACAGGCTGCCCCGCCTCAGCTCCGGCGAGGAGAATTGGTGTCAGATGTTTTCCGAACCCGCCGCGGGATCCGATCTGGCGGCGGTTCGCACCCGTGCGATCCGGGACGGCGACGACTGGGTCGTCAACGGCCAGAAAATCTGGACTAGCTATGCCCACGAAGCCGATTGGGGGCTGCTGATCGCACGGACCGATCCCACATTGCCGAAGCATCGAGGCCTGACCATGTTCTTCCTAGACATGCGCAGTCCGGGCGTGGTCGTGCAGCCCATTCGCCAGATCAGCGACGAGACCGAGTTCAACGAGATATTCCTCTCGGATGTGAGGATACCGGACGCCCAGCGCCTGGGTAATATCGGTCAAGGTTGGGAGGTCGCGCTCACCACGCTCATGAACGAGCGCGCTTCGCTGGCTACGGGGGCGGCGACGGGATTCGGCGTCGCGCTCAAATTCTGCTCGGAACTGGAAATCGCTCTCGGCAAGCTGGCGATCGACGATTCCCGTGTGCGGTCGAGACTGGCGACCTTCGCGATCCGCGACAGCGGCCTGCGCTTTACCGCCTTTCGCAACATTTCCGCGCTGTCTCGTGGAGAGCGCCCGGGTCCCGAAAGTTCGATCAGCAAGCTTGTATGGGCATCCACGATGCAGGATGTGGCGCGGTTCGGCATGGACCTTCAGGGCGAGGCAGGGTTGCTGGACGACAGCGAGCAACCTTCGGCGGATGGCGGGTTCCATGGAATGCTGATGCGCGGTGCGGGAATGCGCATCGCTGGCGGCACCGATGAGGTCATGCGGAACATCATCGCCGAACGCGTGCTCGGATTGCCGGCGGACATGCGCGCAGACAAGGACGTCCCCTTCGATCAGGTCCCGACATCCGCGAGATGAGCGGGTGTGCGCGCCGATCATGGCGCGCATGTGATTATTAACCGACCGTTCGGGCGGTTTTATATTGCACTTCGCCCGGTCGCTAGGTACCTTCCCGAGAGACCGCCAAAACCAACGGGAGGGATGATGTCTGACAAGCTTGCCCGTCGCCTGCTCGTCACGGGCCACGACGGGGCAGGGCGTTCTCAACTGGCGTGCGACACCATCGTTCGCGGTGAGGAAATGCCCGGCCAAGGCGGCATGGAATGTAGTGTGATCTGGGGATCCGATCACAGGATGCATTATCCTGACGACGGCTCGAAGCCTGCATATTCGGGCTTCTTCCCGCCCATCGACGGCTATCGGCTGGTCGAGTGCTATCTGCCGCCTCACCATGAGAATGAGGATATGTCGGCGCAGGGCGAGCATGCCGAAGCGATCGACAGGCTGATGCCCGGAGTGACGCATGCGATGGACGGCAATCGCCCGGGCATGCACCGCACGGAGACCGTCGATCTCATCATCGTGCTGCAGGGCAGGTGCGTTCTTCAGCTGGACAATGGCGACGTCCAACTGAGCAACGGGGACATATTGGTCGAAAGCGGCACGATACATGCCTGGACCAATCCATTTGACCAGCCCTGCCGCTTCTTGTGCGCCGTTATCGGGGCGCAAAACGACCTCTGCCGATAATGTCATTGTTAGGGAGGCTGGGATGACTGCTCTCGAAGGCCGTTCGGCCCTGGTCACCGGCGCCGCGTCCGGGATCGGGCTGGCTACCGCAAAAATACTTGCTGCTCGCGGGGCGCGGGTCATGCTGTCCGACATCAACGCCGAAGCCGTCGCCAGCGCGGCGGAAGCCATTCGGGAAATGGGTGGCGAGGCGGCTGCCGTGAAATGTGACATAGGTGACGAACGGCAGATCAGGGATTCTGTCGCGCGCACGGTCGAGGCGTTCGGCCGCCTGGACATCCTGCACAATAACGCGGCGCTGGTGCGGCCCGATATATCCGCCGCGGACACCGACATTCTGGAGGTGCCGATCGAGGTGTGGGACGCCGTAATGAACGTCACCCTGCGCGGCACCATGCTCGGATGCAAATTCGGTATCGAGGCCATGCTCGGGAACGGCGGCGGCTCGATCATCAACACATCGTCGATGTATGGGGTGTCGCCGCCTTTGCTCATGCCCAGCTATTGCGTCTCCAAAGCCGGGATCAACATGCTGACGAGGCATGTGGCGACGACCTTCGGACGGAAGGGAATCCGTTGCAATGCGGTTGCGCCGGGCCTGGTAAGGACGCCCGCGGCCGATGCGATCATCCCCCGGCCGTTTGCGGAGGTGCATGAAAATGCCTCGGCATTGGCTCACCAGTCGACACCGGAGGATATCGCCCATGTGGTGGCATTCCTGGCGTCGGATGACTCGCGTTCGATGACCGGGGAAATCCTGCATGTGGATGGCGGGACGACCTCTCACCTGGCCACCTATGCCCAGGCGCGCGGTCTGGGAGGGTAGATCCGGGGTCGCCGGCCGCTTTGAGGGGAGATCGCGCATGTTGTCTGACTTCTATCTTCAGTCGAAAGACATCTGGCATGTCGGCGACGGGCTCCAGCGCCCCGAGACCGTCGAAGTCGGAGGCGATGGATCGTTGTGGGCCTGCGACGCGCGTGGCTTCGCCCGGATCTGTCCCGATGGGGCGCAAATCATCATCGGACAGCCAAACGATACGTCCTACGTACAACAGCAGGACGTGAATATCCGCATGTCGGACGGCGTGCTGCCGACGGGCTTCGCGCTCGCGGAACAGGGCGACATAATCTTCGCGGCCTATGGTGACCGCAAAATCTGCCGGATGAGGCCTGACGGCCGGATCTCGACATTCTTGGACAGCGTGGACGGGGTTGAGCTCGCTCGCCCGAACGCCGTCGTTCGTGACAAAAAAGGGCGTTACTGGATCACGGTCTCGACACGCGATTTCCGGTGGGCCGAAAATGTCGCCGCGCACCCGGAACAGGTGTCGAGCGGCTTCGTCGTCCTCTTGGACGGATCGCGCGCCAGGATCGTCGCCGATGGCCTCCGCTTCGCCAATGCATGCCGGCTCGATGCCGATGAGCGATATTTCTACGTCGCGGAGTCTTTTGGCGCGTGCCTTACGCGGTTTCGCGTCATGGAAGACGGCACGCTGACGGGCAGAGAGCAATATGGGCCCACCTTTGAAGGCAACATAGACGGCTTTGCATTCGACCGGGACGACAATGTCTGGGTCACGCAGCCCATGTTGGAGCGCTTGCTCGTCCTGACGGCGCGTGGCGACGTCTTGAGGGTCGCCGACTTCGGCAATCCGAGCGCCCTCGCACAGTTCGGGAGAGCGGTGGAAGCAGGGATGTTCGACTTCAACCTGGCGGCGCGTTGCGCAAGCCCGGAACTGGGCGGCCCTACCAGTATCGCCTTCGGTGGCGACGATCTCAAAACCGTGTATGTCGGCGCCGTCTTCGGAAACAGGATAGCCTCCTTCCAGTCCCCCGTCGCTGGAACGCCGCCGATCTACGGATGAGGCGGGAGCAGGCTGACCGGCTCCGTCGCACGAAGGTTTCCATGCCGATATTTAACGATCCTACAGCCATGGTCGATCCGGATACCATCCCGCGGCAGGTGCTCGCCTTTGGCATAGCCGACGTCGATAACGGCTTTGAGCTCGAGGCGCATTCGCATGCCAAAGGCCAACTCATGATGACCATGCGGGGCGCCTTGACCTGCGAGGCCGCCGGCGGGCTGTGGATCGTGCCCCCGCAATGCGCGATCTGGATTCCGGGCGACATCCTCCATAGCGTGAAGGCGTCGCCTTCGATCGAGGGCTATTCCCTGCTCGTCGATCCCGCCATGTCCTCGACGCTTCCCGAAGCATGCTGTACGGTTTCGGTGACGCCCTTGCTTCGTGAACTCGTCATACGCTGCGCCACTTTTCCCATTTTATATCCCGAGACCGGGATGGAAACGAAACTGGTGTCCTTGCTCGTCGACGAGCTGGGGATGGCGCCGCTCGAGAAATTTCATTTGCCGATGCCGGAAGATCGACGGTTGCGGACCATGGCGGAGGAGATGATTTCCTCTCCTTCGAGCCGGCTTACGGTCGGCAAGTGGGCGCGCCGCATCGGTATGAGCGAACGGACGTTGCACCGGTTATTGCAAAAGGAAACGGGGCTCAGCTTCAGCCGATGGCGGCAGCAATTCCAAATCGTCCTCTCGCTCCAACTCCTGTCCAAAGGGGAAACCGTGCAGAATGTCGCCACCGAACTCGGCTATGAAAGCCCAGCGAGCTTTGTGACGATGTTCAAGAAGTCTCTCGGCTCCCCTCCGGCCCGTTATATGATTGCGCGGCAGGGCGGTCAGCGCCCGGGAGCATGATCATATAGTCCGCGGTCCTTTGGCACCGATCGGTCAACGTCGCTGGGGCATCTGCCCCGATCTCAGGCTTTCTGAGAAAATCGCTCCACCAGAAGATATTTCTGAACCTTGCCGGTGGGCGTGCAGGGGAAGGGTTGATCGTCGACGATGAACTGCTTCGGGATGCAGTAGCCCGGCAGGTTCTGGCGGCAGAGCGCCTCGAGCTCTTCGGTGTCGAGCACGGCGTCTTCCCTGCCGATCAGCAGCGCGACGACACGTTCGCCCCACAGCTCATCCGGAAGACCGAAGACGGCACAGTCGGCAACGCCCGTATGCTTCAAGATGATCTTTTCGACGTCGCCCGCGTACACATTCTGGCCGCCCGTTACGATCATGTCCTTTTTTCGGCCGCGGATGGTAAGAAAGCCCTCTTCGTCAAGGCTGCCGAGATCCCCGGTATGAACCCACCCATTGCGGAAAGTCTCGACCGACTTTTCCGGGTTGTTGAAATAGGCGGTCACCGCGGTCGGCGCCCTTCCTATGATCTCGCCGATCGCATCCGGCGCGCAGCGCCTTCCATGCTCATCGACGACCAGCACCTCGGAAAACGCGATTGCCTTGCCCACCGATCTCGGACTCCGGACGCGGTCGTCGGGCGTGCTGAGCGTGAGCACGCCCGTCTCTTGCATCCCGTAAAACTCGAAAACGGCCGGACATAGGTTCGCCACGGTCTGTTCGCGTACCGCATCCGGCAGAAGCGCTCCAGCGAACACCAGTCCGCGAAGGGAACTGAGATCCCTGGGCGTTGTCACTTGTGCCGAAATCATCATGGCGGCCATGGTGGGAACGAGATTGAAGATCGTGACGCGTTCCGCCTCTACGAGACGCAGGACCTCGTTCGGCTCGAAATTGGTAATCACATTAGGAATGCCATAGAGCATCGCGCCCGCGATCCAGGCGAAGCCCACCCGGCCGAACGCCGGAAACACGGTCATAGCGACGTCGCTCCGGCAGAGGTCGAGTTCCCGGTAGAGGGGCCCCAGGGTGCTATTATTATATTGGGTGAGAATATAGGATTTCGATAAACCCGTCGTTCCGGATGTCAGGTTGAAATAAAATGGGTCGCTCTCCTCGACTTCTATGTCCAGAGCGCAGGAGGGGGAATTGGAGAGAAAATCCTCGTAAGCCAGGGCAGAGTCTGGAGCTTCGCCGCCTATTTGGATGAGGCTGCGAACCAAGTGCGAAGCCTGCTGCGCCGTGGCGGCGAATTTGTTCTCATAAATCAGGCCGCTTGCTTCAACAGAACGCATCATGTCGAGCACTTCATTCGGCGAGAAGCGGTAGTTCAGCGGCAGTCCGATGATGCCCGTGCGCGCCAGCGCAAAATAGATCTCGACGAGTTCGGATCGATTTGAAGAGAGGAACGCGACCACATGCCCCTTCCTGAAGCCGGCATTGATCAGCGCGTGCCCAAGCTGGTTCGTACGGTTGTCGAGCTGCTCGAAAGTAAAGCGTCGGCCCGTACCGGCGCAATAGATCGCCGGCGATTTTGGATGTCGGATTGCAGCGGTGGCCAGGATGTTGCCTACGACCATTTTGCCCAAGGCCCGATCCATGACGTCTCTCTCCGTTCGAGGCGTTATTCGCCAATATTGTCGTTCGGTCATTGCGGAGCGCGGCCCGTCTCGATGACAGGAGGCTTCACCCGTTCTTCTGAAAGGTCAGGATCGCCTGCTCATATCGCAGCGCATTCGAGACCGCCATCGACGTTCAAGATGACGCCGGTGATATGGCCCGCAAGATCGGACGCGAGAAACGCCGCAGCATGAGCAACATCAAAGGCCGTGCCGTGCTCGCCCCGTAGCGGAACCTTCGTACGTGTCTTGTCGAGCTGCGCCTGGCGCTCCTCCTCGGTCGTCGAGGTGTCGAGGTAGCGCAAGGCAGCGGGAGTTTCGGAAAAGCCGATCCGAATGCAGTTCACGCGAATGTTGTCCCGTCCGTAAAATGCCGCGCAGGAACGGGTCAGCGCCTCGACGCCAGCCTTGCTGACCGAATAGGCGGTCGTCGCGCGCTTGATGAACCGCAGCGCGAAAAGGGAGGATGTGTTGATGATGACGCCGCCACCCTGCTGACGCATTGTCGGCGCCACCACCCGCGTCCCCATATAGGCGGAGGTGATGTTCTGCGTCATTTCGAAGTTCCAGTCCTCGAGCGGGACCTCATCGGGAAGGCCTTTGGATCTACCCACGCCAACATTGTTGTGCATGACGTCGATCCGACCCGTCTCAGAAAGCGCTTTCGTCACGACGGATTGCATATCCGCCTGATTGGCCGCATCCGCTCGAAGCGCGATCGCCCGGCCGCCCTCGGCGGTAATGACATGGGCCGCCTCCTCGGCGCGATCGAGGTGATAGTCGACGCATGTCACGAACGCCCCTTCGCGAGCATAGACGGCAGCACAGGCTTTCCCGTTACTCCATCCTGTCAGGCCCATCGATCCGGCCCCGACCACGACGATGCTTTTGCCGTCCAGCCGCCTGCTCCCATAGTCCATATCTCGCAACTCCGATTACACGCCGACGAAGATCGGCTCGCGCTTTTGGTTGAACGCAGAAACCGCCTCGTCAAAATTGGGGCTGTTCATGCACATGAGCTGGGTGTGTTGTTCGATTTCGATGATCGCGCCCAATTCGTTGAGCTTCATCGCGAGATTGAGCGTTTCCTTGGTTTTGCGCAGACCTGTCGGTGAAGTGCGCAGCAGGTCGGTCACCAGCGTGCGGGCGGCGCTTTCGAGATCGGCATCATCGGTCGCTTCCGATACGAGCCCGGTGCGCAACGCGCGATCGGCGCCGATGAAGCGGCCGGTCATCATCAATTCCGACGCCACTGAAAGCCCCACCATACGCGGAAGAAAATAGCTGCTGCCCAGTTCGCATCCCGAAACACCGAGCTTCACGAAAGCGAGGTTCATCCTCGCGCTATGGCCGGCGATGCGGATGTCCGCCGCCAATGCCAGCGAGAAGCCGCCGCCGCAGGCTGCCCCATGTACGAGCGCCACGATGGGCTGCGGACAGGAACGCATCTTGAGAATGAGGTCGGGGAGGTAGGGGCGTGGCTTTTCGTCGGGTGCCCCGGCATCGCCGGAGCCGTGGGCCCGGAAGCTCTTCAGGTCGAGGCCCGCGCAAAATGCCCGACCAGCGCCGCGAAGGACGACGACACGACGCGAATGGTCGCTCTGCAAAGCGGAGAAATATGCCGACAGCTCTTCGATCATGAGGTCGTTGAGGGCATTGAGCTGGTCTGGACGGTCGAGCGTCAACCAATCCGCCGCGCCGTCTTGAACGACCTGGATCGTCTGGAATCTTTCCACTTCGCATCTCTCTCTGGCGGCGTTCTTCATGATGTGCGGCAGCGTGATGCTGCTGCCGCGACTATGAGAACATTGGTCCACCACGCCGCGGCACCCATGCCGCGGCATTGTTTCGTCGCTGAATTTATACGGCTTTTTGCAGATCGGGTCGCACCACGGTATCCGCACCGAAGGAAAGTTCGATGATGATATTGTTGTACGAATCCTTGGTAACCAGCAGCACGAGATCTTTCACTGCCGTCTCGTAACGCTCATAGTCGAGGTTCATTTCCTTCAGGCGGGAAATGGCCAGATCATAATCGCGGCAATCGAAGGCGACATGGTTGATGCGACCGGTGCTCACGCCATCCGGCTCGACATCGCCACCTTCTTCGATCGCGTTGACATGGACGATCGCGCGGCCATTGTCCGCGAACAGCCAGATATTGTTCGGGTCAGGCATCGCCATTCCCTCGGCGCGCTTGAGACCCATCAGGCGTTCGTAGAATTCAAGCGTATCTTCGAAATGCTTCATGGTTGTGCGGATGTTGATATGACCAATTCTATCGATCATGATTCACTCCTGTTGACGCTGGTTTGTCGCATGGTCGAAGATACGCCGCCAATTGCCGCTCAGCTTAGCTTGAAACCCTGCAGATCGCCGGCCGCACGCCATTCCGCCATGAGGTCCAGGAAAGCGATGATGCCGGGGCTATAGGCTTCCGAAAGCACCCCGCCGCGGAGGGCGCCCTCGTTGTTGTAATATCCTGGCGTGCACGCCTCGAGAAACTCTCGGTTGAGACGGGAATTGTCCCTGATCGTGCTCACCCATTGCGCTTCCGCGCCAGGTTCGACCTCGGTTATCTCGGCTCCGCGCTTCAGCACTTCCTCGATGATGTAGCTGACATGTTCGGTCTGCTCATCCAGAATGAGTCCTTGGTTGAACGCGAAGGCGTTTTGGGAAAAGCCCACGTAGAAGAAGTTGGGGAAGCCGACGGTCGAATGGCCGTGAAGCGTTTTCAACCCATCGCCCCAATGGTCGTACAGCGAGATGCCATCCCTGCCCACCACATCGATGTCCATGCCGCGGCGCAGGTTCTGAATGGTGATTTCGAACCCGGTCGCGAACACGATGAGATCGACGTCATACGCCTTCCCATTGGCTACCAAGCCCGTTTCGGTAATGCGGTCGACGCCCTTCGATGCAGCCACGTCGACGAGATGCAGATTGGGGCGATTAAAGGCCGCGAGATACTCGTCATTGAAGCCGGGGCGTTTGCAGCCCGGCCGGTACCAGGGCTTGAGCAGCTCGCATACCTGCTTGTCCTGAACAATTTCCTCCATTTGATCATGGAATTCCTTGATCAGAAGATAGTCGTTGATCTCGGCGAGCTTGGCGACATCGGCGGCGGGCTTGCCGATCAGGCCGGACCGGCTCTTCTTGAGCATGTCGGTCCAGCAGTCGTTGACCAGGTCTTCCAGCGGATGGCCGCTCACGACCTTTTCGAAGTTGATCCGCCGTTCCTTCTGCCAGCCTGGCTCAAGGGAGCGGATGAACTCATTGCTGGTCACGGGGTTGCCGCCACGCAGGGCCACGGCATTGGGCGTGCGTTGGAAGACATAGACCTCCTTCGCATCGCGGGCGAGGTAGGGAATGCACTGGATCGCCGTGGCGCCGGTACCGATCACCGCAACCTTCTTGTCGGCCAGCTTATCCAGCTTTCCGGTGGCGCCCCCTCCGGAGGATTCCACATCCCATATACCGGCGTTGGGGTTGCCGCCGGTAAACCCATAATCCCAATGGCTGGTGTGGAAGCTCGTGCCCTTGAAATCGCCGATACCCGGGATGCCTGGAAGCTTGGGCTTGCCGGTGGCTGCGCCCATGACGACGAACTGCGCCTTGACCCGATCGCCACGGCCGGTGTGGATGATCCAGCGCTGGATGTCCTCCTGCCATTCGACGCGGGTTACCCGTGTCTGCAGAAGCGCTTTCTCATAAAGATTGAACTGCCGCGCCACGCGCTGACAATGTTCGAAAATCTCGGCGGCAAAGGAGTATTTTATCCGCGGGACATAGCCGGTTTCCTCGAGCAGCGGGAGGTAGATATAACCTTCGATGTCGCACTGGGCTCCCGGATAGCGGTTCCAGTACCACGCGCCGCCAAAATCGCTCGCCGCTTCGAAAATGCGGAAATCATCAAGGCCACGGTTGCGCATCTGTGCGCCCATCAATAGCCCCGTAAAGCCGCCGCCCAGAATCGCGACCTGCACCTCGTCGAACATCGGCTCGCGGACGATCTTGTTCTGAATATAGGGATCAAGGTCATTGAAGCGGGCATATTCGCCGCTGGCCTGAATATACTGACCCTCTCCATCCGATCGCAGTCGTTTGTCGCGCTCTCCGGCATATTTGGCCCGTGCGGCCTCAAGCTCGGCCTCGCTTACTTCTGGCTTCGTGCCACTATCGATCATCGTCGTTCCTACAGTTCGGCGGTTGCGGGGCTTGGTGCAGCATTGGATTCGCAGCAGCGGTTCCGGCCGTCAGGCGCCTGCCAAGCCAACCCAACCGATGTGCGACCGCAATCCTATGCCCAAAGAATTCGCTCCGCAATAAAAAACTGAACGGTCGGTCGGGTTATATGCGATTGCGCCGGCCTTGGCGCACCTCCTTCGCGGAATCTTTGACTATCAAGTGGTCGAAGCGCGGGACGACCCACTCAATCTTTCGAAGTCGGCAGCAGGTTGCGGCGCTCGCTCACACCGAACCGATCGGCGACTTCCGCGCCGGTGGATCCTCCCGTGCGCGCAGCGAGGTTCAGCGGCAGCATCGTCTTGTTCCAGCTGTCGAATGCGGCCTTGAGTTCGGCAAACTTCTCCGGATAGCGTTCCTTCAGATTGGCGCGTTCGAGCGGGTCGTCGACGACATTGAAAAGAAAGCTGTTGTCGAGGATTTTCAGATATTTCCACGCGCCGCTCCGGCACGCTTCCTGGTTCATGTTCAGATAGCGCCAGTATAATCTTCTCGAAGCCGGGGAACTGCCCGCCAATATGGGGGAGAGATCCATACCGTCCGGCGGATATGCCGGGTCCGGTTTCGTGCCCGCTATCGCGAGCAGCGTCGGGAGCCAGTCCATGGAAGCCATCATCTGATCGCTGATCGCACCTTCGCCTATTCGCCCGGGCCAGCGGATTATGGCAGGGATGCGGAGGCCGCCCTCGAGGAGTTCGGTTTTTCGGCCGGAAAACGGCCATGTGTCGGAAAATCGCTCGCCGCCATTGTCGCTGGTGAAGACGACGATCGTATCCTTTTCCAGATCCAGCCGTTTCAACGCCGCGATCAATCTCGCTATCTGCCGGTCCATTCCGGTGACCATCTGCGCGTAGGTCTTCGACGATCCGCCATCATAATGGGCGATGGCCCATGGCGACCTGCTCTCGTCCAGTCTTCGCGCTTCCGCTTCGTCGGCGGGTCCCTCCCACGGCCAATGTGGAGCAGTGAAATGCAAGCTCATGAACCAGGGCTTGGCAGAACGACTATGCTCGCCGATGAACTCGACCGCCTTGTCGCCCAGAAGGTCGGTGAGATAACCCTGCTGGCGGATCTGGTGCTGATCGTCCCAGAGGTCGGGTGCGCCCATCGCCTTATGGGTGAAATAATCGACGGCACCCCCGCGTATACCCCAGAAATGGTCGTATCCGCTCCTGCCCGGATCGAAATCCGGCAGGGCGCCGAGATGCCATTTGCCGATCAGCGCCGTGGTGTAACCGGCCTTGCGCAGCAAAGACGGGAGCGTCGGGTGTTCCGGAGGCAGCCCGATGTTGCCCGGTCCCAGTGGCTCCTCGAGCCCGACGGGGAGGCGGTACTGATAGCGGCCCGTGATGAGGCTCACGCGGGTGGCAGAACATACGGCCGAGTTTGCATAAGCCTGCGTGAAGCGCATGCCGTGTGTCGCCAGCGAGTCGATCGCCGGCGTCTGATAGTCGCGGCGTCCGTAGCAACTCAGATCCGCATAGCCGAGATCATCGGCGAGGATGAAAAGGATGTTCGGCTGGCGCGGTGAAACGGCGATCGATGGACCGGTGAAAAAAGCAGCCGCTGTCGCCGCGCTCGAGAGCAGAAAGGCGCGTCTGCCCTGCATGAAGTGGCGGCTGCCTTCCGCCGTTTTGGCCTGTGGTTGCATCAGGTTGCTCCTTTGGATCGAACCCCGCTTTGACTCCCCGGACTGGGCCGGGGGACGGGCGACAGCGCTTCGATTGACTATTCGGCAGGGCATCGGTCGAGCTTGCGACCTATTCCGCTCCCCGCGCGGCGCGCCTTGCGATTTCCGCATTGCGGATCACATTTCGCTGAATCTTGCCGCTGGGTGTCTTCGGAAGTTCGGCGGTGAATTCGATCTCGCGTGGATAGGCATGCGCGGAGAGACGGGCGCGAACATGCGCCTTGAGCTTCTCGGCGAGCGCTGGAGAGGCCGTCGCGCTGGCACTGAGAACGACGAACGCCTTCACGATTTCCGTGCGCTGTGGATCCGGAACGCCGATCGCCGCCGCTTCCGTGACCGCAGGATGTTCGATGAGGGCGCTTTCCACATCGAACGGTCCAATCCGGTAGCCGGACGACGTTATCACGTCGTCAGCCCTCCCGATGAAGGAGATCGTTCCGTCATCCCCGAGTTCGACGGTATCGCCTGTCCGGTAATAGCCTCCGGCGATAGCGGGCGTTTCCTGGTTGAGATACCCGCTGAACCAGTGCAGCGGCGACCGGGCGATATCAATCGACAATATGCCCGGCTGGCGCGGTCCCAACTCGCGGCCCTCGTCATCCAGCACGGCGACCCGGAAACCTGGCATCGCGAAGCCGGTCGATCCCTGACGAACCTTGTGGATCAATCCGTGGTGGTTGTTGACCACCATTGCCAGCTCCGTCTGACCATAATGGTCGTGGATCGGTACCGCCAGATTGGCTTCGAACCACCGGATGACTTCGGGATTCAGCGGTTCACCGGCGCTGCTTACCGCTCGCAGACGTCCCTTCAGGGCGGCGGCGGCATCCGGGCCGGCGTCGATCAAGCGCCGGAAGGCGGTCGGCGAGCCGGCAAGATTGGTGACCCCGAGCCGATCGATGACCTGATAGGTGCTCTCGACGCTGAAAGCCCCGTCATAGAAGGCCGTGGCGTTGCCGAGCAGGAGTGGACCGGTGACGGCGTAATAGAGGCCATAGGCCCACCCGGGATCGGCGATGTTCCAGAAGATGTCCTCGGGTGTCAGATCTATCGCGTCTCGCATATAGGTGATGAGCGCGAGAAGCGCCTTGGTCGGCACCGGCACTGCTTTTGGAAGGCCCACCGTGCCTGATGTGCCCATCATGAGAAACAGGTCTTCCGCGCGTCGCATCACAGGCTGGAATTTATCCGATCCCTCGGCCAGCGCGGCGCGAAGATCGACGTCGCCCGCAGGCGCGCTGGCCCCCGGGGCCGCTAATGTCGCCATCGGCGGGCAATTGGGAACATCCGCCAGCGTAGGGCGATTTGCCGTGTCGGTAACGACGAAGCGCGTTTCCGCTATCTTGAAGCGATGCTCGACCGTCTTTGGCCCGAACGCCGTGAAGAGAGGCTGGTATACCGCACCAAGCCTCCAGACACCGAGGACCGTCGCGAGGAGGGCGGGGGTGCGGGGCAACATTCCCGCCACGACGTCGCCCGGCTGGATGCCCTGTCGCGCGAGCATGTTCGCGATCCGCGCCGACATATCGCGCAGCTGCTCGAAACTGTAGTTTTCCTGCCGTCCGTCGGCAGATACCCAGCGCAGCGCGACCCGATCATTTCCACAATGACGATCGCAGCATTCGATGCAGACGTTCAGGCCATTTTCAAGATCGCCATTCAACTCTGCGGCCAGACGCTGCAGGCTGAACGTCGCAACGGCATCTTCATAGCGGCGTTGCGGTTTGCGGGTAGGCATGGCTTCCAACTTCGCTCCTTTCGCGATGCGCCGGCGGAAATTCGAGGATCTCGGTTTCCGTCACATTGGTCGGCCGCTGCAACTTCGACGAGTTCACCGGAGACTGCCTACGTAAAAAGCGCCGGCTTCGCAATTGAATTACCGTCCGTTCGGTTTATTATCGCGCGCTGCCGGAATTAGATCGAGCGTGGCGGAGCGTGCAGGGAATATTGGCATATTATCGAAATCGCATGGCGGGCTTGCCACATGCTGCCACGGAGCCGTTGCGCTATCTATCGGTCCGAACCCATGACGCGTGCGTGTGACCGGATCACCGTGAGCGCGCTTCTACCGATCACGAGCAGGCGAGGTCCTAGATGAGCGATATGATAACCACCGTCGACGAGCTGCGGCAGGTAATCGCCAAGCCCATAGCGATGATCGAAACGAAGGAGATCGACTTTCTCGACGAAGGCGCACGCGCCTGGATCTCGAAGACGCCGCTGGCCGTTTTTGGCTTCGGTGACGAACAGGGCATTGCGATAACTTTGGGGGGAGGGTGCCTAGGCTTCGTAAGCACGGACGTTCACGAACTCCGACTGCCTTCGGCCATGCTCGATGATCCCTCCGCGGCCCGGCAGGGCGCCGGTTTCGGCGCGATATTCCTGCTCCCCGGCATCACTGAAATCCTTCGCGTCAATGGCAAGGTGGTGGAGATTCTCGATGACGAAATCCGCGTGGCGGTTGAGGAGTGCTATACCCATTGCGGAAAAGCGCTGCTGCGTTCCGAATTCTGGTCGCCACCGGCCGATATCGTTGCTCCGGACGATCTCGCGGCATTCGCGCTGGCCAGTCGCTTCATGGCGCTCGCCACGATGAGCGCGCAGGGGCACGCCGACGTGAGTCCGAAGGGCGACAAGGCTGGCACGATGGTGAATATCGACGGAGAAGATCTATGGTTCGCTGATCGTCCCGGTAATCGGCGTGCGGACAGTTTTCGCAACATCATAACCCAGCCTAGGGTGGCTGCCATGCTGTTGATTCCGGGTACCGCAAATGTGGCCTGCCTGTCAGGAACCGCGCAGATCACGACGAATGAAGCGATCCGCTCCCAGTTCGCTGTTCAAGACAAAGTGCCGGCTTTGGCGACGCGCATCAGAGACCTCTCCGTTGAGTTGCGCCACAGCCCTGCACTCGCTCGAGCCGACCTATGGCCGGTCAGTGCGCCCACGGAAGGTATCAATCCCACGAAGATCGGGATCGCGCACCTTAAGTACAAGAAAGGCGTCGGGGTTAAACTCGTGGCGGCCATGGCCTCGATCCCAGGTCTCATGGATAAGGCTTTGAAGGACGATTATAAAAAGAATCTTTTTTGATTAGTGAACCATGGCGAAAAATAACTCCGCGATCCTTGCCTCGATATCGGGCCGCGGAACCCCTGCGACGGTTTCGGTCGAACGACGTCATCGACGTGCTGGCCGAGCTGTCCATCGAGCATGGGTCGCCTGATCATATCAGGTCCGATAATGGTCCCGAGTTCGTCGCCCATGCTGTGTGCGAACGGTTGGCCGCCTCGGGTCACCATCCTCTCTATCGAGTCGGGCAGACCTTTGGAGAAGGTCTATATCGCGAGCGTCAACCGGATGGTTCGAACGCAGCGGAAGATGCTGTGGCTGCTGCCGAGTGTCCCGGCGTGGTCACTGTCGCGGGGGTCGGGGAGCATAAGAAAGTCGCGAGTACCAGGGCGGCGATCCTGAAAAGCCGTTCGATTGATCGCGTCCTTGCCGCTGACGTTCCAGGCCCGCCGGATCAACTCGGTCCGCCGAGCATCTTCCTGAGCCCGCTGGCTCAGCGGGCTCTTCTGCCGGGCATAAAGACCACTGGGCTGGATGCGCAGGCCGACACATTGACCGAACCCTGAACTGGCCACGATGCGCGGCAACAAACGCGTCTCTCACTTTGCATCCCTGGCGAAATACGCGGTGGCTCTTTTTAGGATGTCGCGCTCCTCGGTCGCCCGGGCAGCTCCCGCTTCAACTGGCGGATCTCGGCGTCCTTGTTGGCATCGCCCGACACTTGCCTGGCAAGCTGCCGCTTTCACGCATAGAGCGAATGCCGACTGACCCCGAGCCGCTGCGAAACCTCCGCCACCGGATAACCTCGCTCCGTGATCTGCGACACCGCATCACGCTTGAACTCATCGCTGAAATTGGGCTTCCCCATCACCGCCTCCTGTCCTCAAAATTAGGATCGAAGGCGTCCAGAAACCTAGGGGCTACTCAGCCCTTAAAGTGGTTCCCCCCACCACGGGTGGGTTAGAGGCTAGAGATATTGCCTAGCTCCGCTGCTTCTAGAGGATTTGCGGAGCGGAGATGCGGATGTCCAAATGGCAGTTTACCAAGGGTTTGCACGAGACTGGTGATGGCGTGTATGCCTATCTGCAGCCAGATGGTTCGTGGGGCTGGAGCAATGCCGGCCTCATTGAAAGCCAGGGCGAAACTTTGCTGGTCGATACGCTGATGGGCGTCGACATCACCCGTGACATGCTGGAGGAGATGCGCCGGAAGGTTCCGCAGTCGGCGAAGATCGATCGGCTCGTCAACACCCATGCCAACGCCGACCATTTCCTGGGCAACGAGCTGGTCGCCGGGGCCGAGATCATCGCCGGTAAGAAGGCGGCCGAGGATATCGCCGCCACCAACATGGCGCGTCTGGAGCGGATTTTCGCCAAGGAAGAGACGGATCTCGGCGAAGCCGGCGAATTTCTCTATGAAACGATGGGTCAGTATTTCGACGTTTCGGGCGTGACGCTGACGCCGCCGAACCGTACCTTCGAAGGCGAATTGGACCTGATGGTGGGGGAGAAGCTCGTCAAGCTGATCGATCTCGGGCCGGCGCACACCAAGTCGGACACAATCGTCTATGTGCCCGGCGATCGCACGATCTTCACCGGAGATCTCCTGTTCAACGAGGGAACGCCGGTGATGTGGGCGGGCCCGGTCCAGAACTGGATCGATGCGTGCGATTATATGCTAAACCTCGATGTCGATGTTATCGTGCCCGGCCACGGGCCTATCGCCGACAAGGCCTCGGTTCGCAGCCAGAAGGTTTATTTCGAGTTCGTCCGCGACGAAGCGCGTAAGCGCTACGACGCCGGCATGGGCTGGGAAGAAGCGGCGCGCGACATGGTGCTGGGCGAATATGCCAAGTGGCTGGACGCCGAGCGGATCGTCGGCAACGTCTTCACCCTATACCGCGAGTTCGGCGAGACCTTCCCGGCGGGATATGAACTTCATGTCTACGGAGCGATGTCGCGGTGGCGCGACATGGTACGCGATGCCCATAGCAACCACGATCATCGCAATTGTAACCACGCCTGATCCAGAGCTGGCCACGGCGACCCGATGGCGCGACGTCATCGGGTCGCCGTGGCCGTATCGCTTCCTGAAAAGCGCAGGGCGGCGGCGCTCAGGCTTTCAATAAGCTGCTTTTCGAGCGCCCCGAGCGATCGTCCGGTGCGCAGGCTGTCGCCCTTCATCGAGGTGACGTCCACCTCGGTGGTGATGGTGAGCGAATGGGCGGCAAGTTCGAGCACGAAGCTGACATCGGCGCGCGAGGCGGACGGCAGCGACCGGTGCAGCGCGGAGACGAAGCGCCTGAGGATGGGTGCCAACGTCCGGGCGTTGACCTCATACCAGATTTCCGTCCCCATCTCGCGGCGATAGGCGCGGATGAAATCGCTCCAGAGCGCCCCATCCTCCTCGATCAGCAGGAAGACCGGGTGAATGAACGCATGCATTATCTCCTGCACGGGTGGCGCGGCCGGGGAGTAACGGTGATCGAGCTCTTCGAGGATCGCGATACGGGCGGCGCAAAGGGCGTTGGCCGTCGATTCGATGACCGTGGCGTACAGATCCTCCTTCGAACCGAAATGGTAGGAGATCATGTTGCCGTTCACGCCCGCCGCCCGGGCGATCTCCCGCAGGCCGGCGCCGTGCAGGCCCTTTTCCGCAAACAGGCTGGTTGCGGCATGGACGATCCGATCCTTCGGAACGATCGTCTCGTCGGGCTTGCGCCGTTTTCCTGTTGCGGTCATGTGCCCCCGACTTTCCGTTCTGCGAATGATCAAAAAATATCGCGCAGTTGTAGAAACCCCTGCGCCGTAGTGCAACGAGGCCTTGGCGGCCAAGGCCGGAGGCCGCGCTAGACGGTCAAACGGAGCTTGCCTTTGAGGAGCTTGCCCTGTGGCGAACGCGGAAGTGGGCTTTCCCAGAACTCGATCGATCGCGGGCATTTGTAGGAGGAGATCAGGCTCTTGCAGTGCCGTACCAGCTCATCCTTGTCGGCGACCGATCCCTCCACCAGGCGCACGATAGCGTGCACCCCTTCGCCCCATATCGGATCGGGGCGACCGATCACCGCGCATTCGGCAATGGCGGGATGCGATGCGAGCGCGTTTTCAACCTCGCTCGAATAGACATTCTCGCCGCCGGAAATGATCATGTCCTTCAGGCGGTCGACAACATAGAGAAAGCCGGCTTCGTCCATATAACCGGCGTCCCCGGTGCGGACCCAGCCATTGACGATGGTTTCCGCGGTGAGCTGCGGCTGATTCAGATAGCCCAACATGACGCCCGGGCCGCGCGCCATGATCTCGCCGACCTGCCCGAGGGCCACGTCCTTCAATTGCTCGTCAACGATGCGGATATCGGCGGCCATGGTCTGGCGGCCGGCCGACCGCAGATAGGAGCGGCTGTCGGAAGGATGGTGAAAGCGGGGCTCGAGGACGGCAACGGACGGAGACAATTCAGTTTGGCCATAACCCTGCTGAAACTCGGCGTTGGGAAACATCTCCATCGCTTCGGTGAGCAGTTCGGCGGAGATGGCGGTCGTGCCGTAGCGCACCCGCCGCATCGAGCCGAGATCCGCCAGGCGCTCGCGCAGATGGCGGCGCAGCATCACGAACATGGTGGGGACGAGCATGGCCACCGTTACGGCCTCGCGCTCGATCGCCTCGATCACCGCCGCCGGGCTGAAGGCGGGCAGCACGACATGCGTGCCTGCGAACATCGTCGTTCCGAGCACTGCGCCCGCGCCAGCAAGATGGAACATCGGCGCCGAATGCAGGAAGACGGGCTCGGGCGGGAAAGGCGCGATCGCGTTGACGTCGAGAATGTTGGAAATGAGGTTATAGTGCGAGAGCATCACGCCTTTCGATCGTCCGGTCGTCCCCCCGGTATAGACGATCATGCAGAGCGCATGGCTCTGTCGGCACGCATCCTTCATCGGTGTTGCGCTGGCGATCATATCCTCGGTGCGCAGCAGGCCGTCGGGGGTGGAAGCATCGCCGGCCGCCAGCACGACAAGATGCACGATGCCGCAGCGTTCGGCGAGCGACTGCCCCACCTCGTGCAGGTCTTCGCCCACGATCAGGACATGCGCTTTGGTTTCTTCGAGCGCCTGGCAATGCTCGGTCTCGGTCCAGCGGTAGTTTCCGGGCACGAGCACGCCGCCCGCCCACCAGGTCGCATACATTGCCTCGATATAGAGATCGGTGTTGCCGGCGATCAGCGCCACCCGGCCGCCGGCTTCCAGGCCGAGCGCGCGCAAGGCCGAGGCCAAGCGGGCGACGCGGTCCTGAAGCTCCTGCCAGCTGTGTCGGCGGCCGTCGAACACCGTGGCGTCCGCCTGGGCACGGATCTGAACGGCCCGGTGAATACCCTGGGTGATGTACACGTGCGTCTCTGCCCCTCGATCGGCTTGCAGGCGCAGAAGTGCGGCAAGATGCAGAGGTCATCCCCCCCTTTCTAGGGTGGGGACCGGGCGCCGCCGATTGCCGATGCGGCAGGGGCAATGGCGCGGCCCCGCTGCTCCGACAGTTTCTCGAGCGGAGTAGCCCAGCGCGATGACGGAGCGGCGCAGTTTTGGAATCGGCTTGCGCCTCGTCTCGGTGTTTCTCGCCGCGGTCGCCAATGCGACGATGAAACTGGCGGACGGCTATGGCGCGCGGCTGATCGACCTCCTCATATTCCGTCAGGCGGGAACGCTGCTGCTCGTGCTGGTGCTGGCGACGATGGGCCCCGGGCTCGCCAGCCTGAAGACGCGCAGGCTGGGCGCGCATATCGCACGATCCACCGTCGGCCTGACCGGCATGACCTGCATCTTCGCGGCGCTGCTCGTCCTACCTCTGTCGGAAGCGACGACGATCCAGTTCACTGTGCCGATGGCGGCCACGCTGCTCAGCGCGATCATCTTGGGCGAGGCGGTGGGGTGGCGGCGGTGGATCGCGGTGATGATCGGGTTTGTCGGCGTCCTGATGCTCGTCCAGCCGGGCTCCGTCGGCCTGCAATCCTGGGGCGCGCTGCTCGCCATCATCGGCGCGTTCTTCACGGCCGGCGTCCTCGTCCTATTGCGGCGCATCGGCCAGACCGAGGCCGCACTCACCACGGTTTTCTGGTTTTCGATCCTGTCGCTTATCGTCGTGTCGCCCTTCTACGCCATCTTATGGCGGCCGCATTCGCCCCATGTCTGGGCACTGCTCATCGCGGCGGGCATCATCGGCGGGGCCAACCAGTTGACTATGACCGCCGCGCTCCGCTTCGCGCCGGTCTCCGTCATCGTGCCAATGGATTATACTGCACTGATCTGGGCAATACTGTTCAGCTGGCTGCTGTTCGATCGGCTTCCGGGGCCCGCCATCTGGATCGGCGCGCCGCTCATCATCTGCAGCGGCCTGATGATCGTCTGGCGGGAACATGTGCTCGGTCGGGAGAGGACCGAGCGCGCCATCGTCTGACAGGCTCCCCGGTAAGGGGGGGGAGGGCCACAGGGCGACGGCGCTATCCACGGCCGACAACCGAAAGTTTTCGCCGCATGGATAGCAGTTCTCTTTTTCGTCTGGATGACCGCGTCGCTCTGGTGACGGGCGGGAGCAGCGGCATCGGCAAGATGATCGCCGCCGGCTTCGTCGCGCAGGGCGCGAAGGTCTACATCACCTCCCGCAAGGCCGGGATGTGCGCGGCGACGGCCGAGGAACTCGGCAGCGCCTGCATCGCCCTACCGCAGGACGTATCTTCGGTCGAGGGCTGCGCTAGGCTGGCGGCGGCGCTGGGCGAGCGCGAAGCGCGCCTACACATATTGGTCAACAATGCCGGGGCGGCCTGGGCCGCGCCGTTGGGCGACTTTCCCGAACAGGGGTGGGACAAGGTTTTCGACATCAACCTGAAAGCGCCCTTCTTCCTGACCCAGTCGCTGCTGCCGCTGCTGAAAGCCGATCGCGAAGGCGGGCATCCGGCGAAGGTGATCAACATCGCGTCGATCGAGGGCATCCGGCTGAGCGCACTCGAAACCTACAGCTATCACGCATCGAAGGCCGGGCTAATCCACCTGACACGAAGGCTGGCGGCGCAGCTCGTTGTCGATGGAGTGATCGTCAACGCCATCGCTCCTGGCGCCTTTGCGAGCGCGATGAACCGCAATGCGCGCGAAGACTC
The DNA here is from genome assembly GCF_001428605.1 of Sphingomonas sp. Root720. Lineage (GTDB taxonomy): Bacteria > Pseudomonadota > Alphaproteobacteria > Sphingomonadales > Sphingomonadaceae > Rhizorhabdus. Next base: position 337,948 of record NZ_LMID01000001.1, on the reverse strand, counting down.
CGATAGGCTGTCCCGTCTCATCCCGGCCCGCCGCATCGGCGATCCCGAGGATATCGCGGCGGCTGCCATTTACCTCGCCAGCCGGGCGGGCAATTACGTCGTCGGTGAGACCATCGCGGTCGATGGAGGCTTGGCGCTGGCTTCGACGGGCGCGACGGTGGAGCCGTGAGGCGGGGCGACGCTGCGGCCGCTGCATTCGAGATTCACGTCATGGGGAAAGTCGCATGATCAAGACGCGTTTTACGAAGTTGTTCGGTGTCGATCACCCTATTGCGCAGGGTGGGATGCAGTGGGTCGGGGTCGCCGAGCTCGTGTCGGCGGTCGCCAACGCCGGCGCGCTGGGTTTCCTAACCGCGTTGACCCAACCCACGCCCGAAGCGCTGATGAAGGAGATCGCCCGGACGCGGGAGATGACCGACAAGCCGTTCGGCGTGAACCTGACGATCCTGCCGGCGATCAATCCGCCGCCCTATGCCGAATATCGCCAGGCGATCATCGAGAGCGGCATCAAGGCGGTGGAGACGGCGGGCTACAAGCCGCAGGAACATGTCGACGAATTCAAGAAGCACGGCATCAAGGTCATTCATAAATGCACCGCGGTCCGCTACGCGCTGTCGGCCGAACGGATGGGCGTCGATGCGATCTCGATCGACGGGTTCGAATGTGCCGGCCATCCCGGGGAAGACGATATTCCGGGGCTGATCCTGATTCCAGCAACGGCCAACCAGCTCACTATTCCGATGATCGCGAGCGGTGGCTTCGGCGATGGCCGGGGTCTGGTCGCGGCGCTTGCCCTGGGCGCGGACGGCATCAACATGGGCACGCGCTTCTGCGCGACCCAGGAGGCGCCGATCCACCCTAATTTTAAGGCGCAGATGGTCGCCAACAGCGAGCTAGACACTAACCTGATGTTCCGGAGCTATCGCAACACGGCGCGCGTGGCGAAAAACAGCATTTCGACCCTCGCGGTCCAGCTCGAACGGGAAGGCAAGACCTTCGAGGAGATCAGCCATCTGGTGCGCGGCACCCGTGGCCGCGCCGCGCTCGGCAATGGCGACCTCGAAGGGGGCACCTGGGCCGCGAGCCTAGTGCAGGGGCTTATCTATGACGTGCCGACCGTCGGCGAGCTCGTAGCGCGGATCGTGTGCGAAGCGGAGCAGATCATCGAGAGGCGACTTCAGGTGATGGTCGAGCAGGCCAGCGCGCTTCGCGCGGCATGCTGATGAGCGCCGCCCTGCGACTCGCATCGCCCTCGTAACCGGCGCCAATAAGGGCATCGGCTTCGAGATCGCGCGGGGGGGCGCAAGGTGGCGATCATGTCTTCCTCGCCTGTCGCGACGGCACACGCGGCTCGATGGCAGCGGTTCGCCTGCTCTCGGAGGGCGGTTCGGTCGAACGGCTGGCATGCGATATTCGCAGCGACGCATCGATCGCCGCCGCCGTCGCGGCGATCGAACCCGTTGGCCGCCTCGTCAACAAAGCCGGCTTCGGCGCGGACGATCTGGAAGCGCAGAAGTCGGTGGAAGGTATCCGGGATATCTTCGAGACGAACTTCTTCGGCGCTGTCGCGATGACTTGGGCTGCGCGATGCGCCCATCAAGGTGAATGCGGCCCAGTTCGGGACATTGCGCGACCGACTCTTACCGGGAACAGCGACCGACCGGTCAGCCGCCCAGTGCGGGGCGACGCCGCTGCGTGTGGCGCAGCTTCCCTCCGACGGGCCGACCGGGGATTCTTCGAAGATGCCGGCCGCGCCCCGTGGTGAAGCCCCGCTGTCAATAGGCCGGATCGGTGTACCATGGAAAATAGTCGGGCATGTCGCGCGACACGCGATCGGGATAGTTGGCGGGGCGCTTATCCAGGAAGGACGCGACGCCTTCGGCGGCATCGGCGCTGCGGCTACGGGCCAGCACGCCCCGGCTGTCGAGGCGGTGCGCCTCCATCGGATGCTGCATCGTCAAGCCGCGCCACATCATCTGACGCGCCAGGGCAACCGACACGGGAGCTGCATTATCGGCAATTTCCTTTCCCAGATCATAAGCGGCGGCGAGAAGATCGGCTTCGGGCAGCAGGCGCTTCACCAGACCACCTTCGAGCGCTTCCTGTGCAGGGAAGACGCGGCCGGACATCGTCCATTCGAGCGCCTGGGAAATACCGACGACCCGCGGCAGGAAGAAGGAGGACGCCGCTTCGGGGACGATCCCGCGCCGAACGAAAACGAAGCCGAAGCGGGCCCCATCGCTCGCCAGGCGAATATCCATCGGCAGCGCCATGGTCGCGCCGATGCCGACGGCGACGCCGTTGATCGCGCCGATCACCGGCTTGAGGCAGCCGAAAATCCGGAGCGCGAGTTTGCCGCCCCGATCGCGCGCTTCCTCCGTCTCATAGGCGATCGATCCGTCCGGACGGATGAGTGTGTCGGAATGGTGGCGCTTTCCGAAGGTGCCGCCCCCCTGAAGGTCCGCGCCCGCGCAGAAGGCGCGGCCGGCGCCCGTGACGACCACGGCGCGGACTGCATCGTCGGCATCGACCAGATCGAAGGCGGCGATCAGTTCCTCGGCCATGGTGAAGGTCATCGCATTCATCCGGTCGGGCCGGTTCAGCGTGATCGTCGCGATACCGCTATCGACCGCGTAGAGGATATTCTCGAAACTCGACATCGACGTCAGGCCCTCGCCGGCGCGGGTTCGAAGCCGAGCACCGCTTTCGTTTCGAGAAATTCGTCAAAGGCGCGTTCGCCCCATTCGCGCCCGTTGCCGCTCATCTTGAACCCGCCAAAGGGTGCGGTAGGATCCTGAGCGCCATTGATGGCGACCTGGCCCGCCCGTAGACGGGCGGCGATCGCGCGCGCCGTTTCATGGTCGCTGCCGTTCACATAGGCGGCCAGGCCATAAGGCGTGTCGTTTGCGATGCGGATGGCGTCATCGATCGCGTCATAGCCGATGATCGTCAGGACGGGGCCGAAGATTTCCTCTTGGGCGATCGTCATGCCATTATCGACGCTGGCAAAAATGGTGGGTTTGACATAATAGCCGATCGACTGGCCATCGGGCTTGCCCAGGCCGCCGGCGACCAGCTCGGCGCCCTCGGCGATGCCGGCCTGGATCAGTTTCTGGATCTTCTGCCATTGGATCTCGGATACGACCGGGCCCATCCTGGCGCTGGAGGGATCGCCGACCGTGATACTCGCCACGGCCTCACGCGCCGCATCGGCTGCCTCGGCCATGCGGGCCGCGGGGACCAGCATGCGCGTCGGCGCATTGCAGCTCTGGCCCGAGTTGACCATGATATGCGCGACCCCGCGCCCGACATTGCGCGCGAGCTGATCGTCGTCGAGGACGATGTTGGGGCTTTTGCCGCCCAGTTCCTGATGCACCCGCTTGACGGTCGGCGCGGCATTATGCGCGACCTCAATCCCGGCGCGCGTCGAGCCGGTGAAGGAGATCATATCGACACAGACGTGGCTCGAAAGCGCCGCGCCGGCAGCCGGCCCGTCGCCCTGGATCATGTTGAACACGCCCGGTGGCACCCCGGCGGCGTCCATGATCTCGGCGAAGATTTGCGCGGAGAAAGGCGCGACTTCGGACGGCTTGAGTACCATGGTGCAGCCCGTGGCGAGCGCGGGGGCGACCTTACAGGTGATCTGGTTCAGCGGCCAGTTCCACGGAGTGATGAAGCCACACACCCCGATCGGCATCTTGTCGATTAGCGTCGCCCCGCGACGTTCGGAAAATTCATAGCTGGCGAGGATATCGATTGCCGAGGCGATGTGCACCCGGCCGATCGGAACCTGCGCCTTCTTCGCCAGCGCCGTCGGGGCGCCCATCTCCTGTGTGACGGCCGCGGCAAGGTCCTCGGCGCGTTCGTCATAGCAGGCCAGCACCCGCTTTAGTACGGCGAGGCGATCCTCCCGCGTGCTGTCTGACCAGGCCGGAAAGGCGCGGCAGGCGGCGGTGACCGCCGCATCGACATCCTCGCTCGTCGCCAATGCGATCGTGCCGTTCACCTGCTCGGTTGCAGGGTTGATGACATCCAGCGTCCCGGACGACATCGGATCGACCCATCCCCCGTCGATGTAGAATCTCAGATAATGTCGCATGCTCGTCTCCCTGCCGCCACGTCCACACCGGTTCTCATGCCTCGCGCGCGGCTTTGATATGGATGTCGAAAAGATCGGAAATCTCCGGCGTCGTATGCGCCCGGCCGATCCCGCATTCGGTGGAGATACCGAAACGTTCGATGTGACGCCGGGCGGCATCGATGCGCCGCCGCGCGCCTTCGACCCCGTCCGACAGATGGACCAGACCGAGGAACAGCTCGGTCTCCTCGTGAAGCTTCAGATTCGCGAGCGGGGCGAAATAGGCCTCGTCACTGCGCGCGACTGGCACCGGCATATGGATCCATTGCAGCGGCCTCGCGCTGAGCGCGGTGATCCAGTTGGCAAAAGCGGTGAGCTTGCCCGTATTTGCAGGTTCGATGACATGCTTGCCGTCGAAATCGCCATAGCACAGATGCATGCCCAGATGGACGCCCGGGGGCACGGCGGCGGTCAGTCGCTTGAACCGGCCCGAATGCGCGCCTGCGTCGAAGGGGGGCAGCGCCGGGCTGCCGCCGTCGAACTGTAGCATTTCGAGGCAGATATCCCATTGAATGGCTAGGCGATCATGCGGAATATGATCGCATATTGCCGCGATTTCGCGAAGCATTGCCGCTTCATAAGCGGGCTCCACCTGCGGCAGCGTATCGACCTCGACCGAGCTGATGAGGCAGGCATAGGGCGTCGGCAACGATACCTGAAACCGCATGTGCGCCGGAATCCGGCCGGCCGCCACTTCCTGTTCGAACCAGCGGAACGAATTGCGCGCCTCGCGCGCATAGCCGAGTTCGGGAAATTCGATCTCTTCGGCCCGCACGCCGCTGCGCAGGACTCGCTTAGCGTTGATGTCGGCTATGCCCGTCCGGGCGGCGTCGGGTGAGGCGGCGAGCCATTTGTTATGGGTGAACATCGGCCGCTGATAGAAGATCCAGCCGCGTCGCGGGCCGGGTTCGCCATCGGGCAGGCGCAGCAGGCCATCGCCCATCGTCGATGCAGCGAGCGTCATGGCATATTCCGCCGTTGGGAGATTCATGCTCCCGACCAGATGGATATGACGAGTTTCCGCCATTGTCAGATCGCTTCCCTCTGTCGTTCGATATCTTTCGGCTGATCGCTTGGGCCGGGCCGAGGCCAGGCGCCGCCCGGCATGACGAGCGCGGCATGTTCGTTGAGGTGCGGCGCCCGAAGGAGCGAGTCATGCGCCTCCCGCGGCGGCGTGCCGGGGAGATGGGCGACGGGAAAGCGGCCGACGCCATCTTGCGAGGCCCAGGTGAACATGTTCGTCTGGCGGACATGTTCGTCATCGAGAAAATCGAGATAGGTCCGCACGGGATAGTGGAGGAGGTCCGCCGCCGACAGGCGCTCGCACCATTCGGCCGTGGAGATTTCGGCGAAGCGGGCCTTCAGGATCGGGTCGATGACGTCCGATTGGCGATGCCGATCGGGAAGCGCCGCGTAGCGCGGATCGCCCAGCACCTCGGTCAAGTCCATCGCCGCCAGCAATTTCGGCCATTGCGCGTCGGACATGACGACCATGTAGAGCAGGCCGTCCTTCGTCTCGAACGTGCCACAGGGGCAGGACATGTCTCTCCGCGCAGCCTCCCCATCGAGCACGGCTTCGATATATTTGGCAGACATAAGCGCTGCGATTGATCCGGTGAGGCTGATGTCGAGATGCGTTCCGCCGTGGACCGGCCGAGCATAGAGGGCGGTAATCGCGGCCTGATAGGCATAGAGCCCGGCGGTGAAATCCACCGCGACATAGCTCAGTTTGTGCCCGGGGCCTTCGGGCGGGCGATTGGCGTCGATGATCCCGGTATAGGCCTGGATCACGCCATCGGTGCCGGGCAGATCGCGATAAGGGCCGGTCTGGCTGAAGCCGGTCACCGAGACATAGATGATGCCCGGGTTGACGGCACTGACCTGTGCATATCCCAGCCCGAGCCGATCGCTCACGCCGGGTCGGTTATTCTCGATCAGGATATCGGCCTGCGCCGCCAGGGCCAGCGCCGCTTCGCGCCCGGCATCGTCGCGCAGATCGAGCGACAGGCTCCGCTTGCCCCGGTTGAAGGCGAGAAAATGCGCGGAAAGATCGTCATGGCTTCGGCCGAGCCGGCGAAGCCAATCGCCCGCCGGCGGCTCGACCTTGATGACGTCCGCGCCATGTTCGGCGAAGATCAGGCCGCAATGTGGGCCGGCCACGCCTTGAGACAGATCGAGAACCTTGATCCCCTCCAGGGCCTTGTGTCTTGGCACCCGTCGCTCCTTTATTACATGGATTGACGCTATTCCGCTGCCTTGCCTTGCTCACCCCCCGCCTCGGGTGGGGGAGGCGTGGCTGGCGCCATCTATCCATCCAGGCTCGACCATATGGCGTACAAGGGCCGGACAACGGAAAGGAAGTGTCGCATGGGAAGATTGCAAGGCAAGGTGGCACTCGTCACCGGATCGTCGCGCGGGATCGGGCGCGCGATCGCGGAAAGCTTCGGGCGCGAGGGGGCATCGGTCATCGTCAACTATCAGACGGACCGAGTGGCGGCCGATGACGCCGTTCGGGCTATCGAGGCCGCCGGCAGCAAGGCCGTTGCGGTGCAGGCCAATATGGCGAACGCCGAGTCGATCCGGGCGCTCTATCGACAAGCGCTGGGCGCCTTCGGCCAGCTCGACATCGTCGTGAACAATGCCCATCCCAACAGCAGCATCGGCGAGATCGGATCGCTGAGCGAAGCGCTGATAGACGAGCAGCTGCTGACCCTGAAGGGATACATCATCTCGATGCAGGAAGCGGCGCGCACCGTCCGTGATGGCGGCGCGATCATCAATTTTTCCTCGGGCCTGACGCGCCTCGCCATTCCGAAGGTGGCGCTGTATTCGGCGGTGAAGCTAGCGATTGAGCAGCTCGGGCGGGCGCTATCTCGGGAGCTCGCGCCGCGCGGCATTCGCGTCAACACGCTTGCGCCGGGCCTCACCCTGACCGACCGGACCGCCGCCACCGCATCCGGCGACGGCACCGGCACCGAGCCGGGATCGACTCCGTTCGCGCGCCCCGGCGACCCCCAGGAAATCGCCGACGCGGTGCTCTTCCTCGCCTCGTCGGACGGGCGCTGGGTAAACACCCAGTCGCTCTATGTGAACGGCGGCTCGATCTACGCGCAATAAGCGCTGGCAGAGGGGGGCGGCCCCCTCTGCCCCCCTCTGTCATGGGCCTGCCCTCAGGCGAGGCCGACGATCGCGACGGCCGATACATTCTGACTGGGCATGCCGCCCAGATTGTGGCTGAGCGCGAGGCTGGGCGGCTTCTTGCGCTGCCGCTCACCCGCGCGGCCGAGCAACTGGAGATAATTCTCGTAGATCATCCGCAGGCCGGATGCGCCGATGGGATGGCCGAAGCATTTCAGGCCGCCGTCGATCTGGCACGGAATCGTGCCGCCCGCGTCGAAAAAGCCGTTCAGCACATCTTTCCAGCCTTCGCCTTCGCGCGAGACATGGAGATCCTCCATCGTCACCAGTTCGGTGACCGAGAAGCAGTCATGGACCTCCATCAGGCTGATCTGGTCGCGCGGGGCGGTGACGCCGGCTTCCTGATAGGCACGGGTGGCCGCGACGCGGGTGGTGTGGAAATAGCTACCGTTCCAGCCGGCCCCCTGGATCTCCCATCCATTCGAGGCCGCGATTTGCAGCGCCTTCACGGTGACGAGATCGGTCTTGCCCAGGCTGCGCGCGATTTCTGGCGTTGTCACGATCGCGCAGGCGGCGCCATCGGATACGCCGCAGCAGTCATAGAGGCCCAGCGGCTCGGCGATGAGCGGCGCGTTGAGCACCGTTTCGATATCGATGCGCTTGCGCAGATGCGCCTTCGGATTCTTAGCGCCATTATCATGGCTCTTGACCGAGATGTGCGCCATGGCGCGCTTGAGGTCATCCTTGCTCACATCGTGCGCGGCGCGATAGGCGGAGGCGAGCTGGGCGAACTGGCCCGGCGCGGAGCCGGTGACGCCGACCATATCGAAGGTCGTGCCGCGCGAGCGCACCGGGAGGCCGCCATAGCCCGTGTCCTTCAGCTTCTCGACGCCCATGGCGAGCGCGATATCGGCAGCGCCGCTCGCGACTGCGTAGACCGCGCCGCGAAACGCTTCCGTCCCGCTGGCGCAGTAGTTCTCGACCTTGGTGACACCGACATCGCCGAGACGCAGGGCCATTGCCAGCGGTATGCCCGAAGGCCCGATGTTGACGGCGTCGAACGCGACCGAGAGCCAGGCGGCATCGATCTGCGACGTGCCGATTCCGGCGTCTGCAATCGCCTCCTCATAAGCCTCGACCATGAGGCTGTCTCCGTCCTTGTCCCAGCGCTCGCCGAATTTGGCGCAGCCCATTCCTAATATGGCAACTTTGTCCTTGATGCCGCTCGGCATATCGATCTCCTCCGCGCGCCCGATCAGTTGGCGGGCGCGGCTTTCCAAAAATATTTGACGAAGTCGCGCTGCTCATCGAAAGCCTTGATCCGGAACACCATCCGCATCGCGCATCCCACCTCGATCTGGTCCTCGGTCGCGTCGGCAAATTCGGTCATCATGCGACCGCCGCCTTCGAAATCGATGACGCCATAATAGCTTGGCGGCGCGGGTGAATAGGTCAGCCGATCGGCGGTATAGGTGACGATGCGCGCGGGCAGCTCGGCCAGCGGATAATCCTGCTGCGTGCCGACCGCGTGATCGTTGCGACCCACGCTGACGTCGCTCTTCGGGAACTGCACTACGCCGGTCTGGGTACAGCGTCCGCCGACCAGCCCGAGCACCGCCTTGCGATGCCGCCACAAGGTCGTGCCCGGCTGCTTCTGATCGAACTCCGCGCGCATGCCGCGATCGAGATCGAGCAAGCCGCGATGAAACAGATAACGCGGGTAATTGTCGTCCGGCATCCGCCGATCGAGCGCGCTGGCAACGCCGCGCCGGCCGGGCAGGTCTGCAAGGGCGGCAGTTGTCTCGAAGGCGACGATGTCGACGCCCTGGCCGAAGCCGATCAGCACGATCACCTGCCCGGGCTTCGCCCGTTCGAGCGCCGCCGACAGCATCAGCAGAGGATGCGCGGCGCCCGTGTCGCCGACCTGCTGGAGCAGCGGATCGATCAGGGCCTGACTTCGGATGCCGACGCGCTTCGCGATGCCTTCGCCGACGCCGCGCGCCGTGACCGGCACGATCAGATGATCGACGGTGTCGACGGCGATGTCCATGGCGCCGAGCGCATCGCGCAGCGCCTCCCCGATCATGCAGAGATAGCCTTCGTCCCGGATCCAGCGCGCTTCCCAATGATAATCGAAGTCGGAACGGGTCATCCGATAATGATCGACGAAATCGATCGTCACGCTGCGCGATCCCAGATGACGGGCAATCACCTTGCCCCGGCCGACGAGCAAAGCGGCCGCCCCGTCTCCCTGGGTCATTTCCGCTTCCGAGGCGGGGCGGGCCTTCCGGAGCTCGCCCGCCAAAGCGAGATGGACGCCCCGGCCAGCGGCTTGCAGCGCCTGGGCGAGCCCCGAGGTCGCCGCTCGCTGGCTGCCGGTGAGATCATAGGCCGCCACGTCATCGGGCAGGTTCAGAGCCTCCTTGACGATGCCGGCGTTCAGCCGATCCGCGAAGGGCAGGGTCGTCGAGGCGAGCGAAAGCCCGGTGATCGACTGGCGATCATGATCCTCGAGCGCAGCGCGCGCCGCTTCCACCGCCATGGTGACGCTGTCTTCATCCCAATCGGCGATCGTGCGTTCGCCGCGCGCCAGACCCTCGAGACCGGGTGCGAACCAGCCGTTGGCGGCGTGGATCGCGGCACGCTGCAGCCTCTTGCGAGGCAGATAGACGCCGTAGGACAGGATACCGGATGCCTCTGTCATGCGAACTCCACCAGACCGTTGTTGAGGACTATGACATCGCGATCGGGGATGCTGGCCCGGAACGAGCCGTGATGATCGCCGTCGCTCCAGATCTCGACCCGGATCGTCTCGCCGGGATAGACGGGGCTGGCGAAGCGTGCGCCAAGCGCCTTCACACGTTCGGGCTCATTATCGCAGAGCTCGGCCAGAACGGCGCGGAAGGCGACGCCGAGCGTGCACAGCCCATGCAGGATCGGGCGGGGGAAGCCGCCGTCAGCCGCAATTTCGGGATCGGCATGCAAGGGGTTCATATCGCCCGATAATCGGTAGATCAGGGCCTGGGTTTCGGCCGTCGCCATGTCGATGATGGCGGTGGCTGGCCTCGCCGGGATCGGGTGGGGGGCGGGCTGGCTGTCGGCCGTCCCGCCATTGCCGCCATCGCCGCGCAGGAAGCTGCCGCTCCTTATGGAGGCGACGAGCTCGCCATTCTCGGTGAAGATTTCGCGGTTCTGATAGACGATCGCCCCCTTATCGCCCTTGTCGTAGACCGGGCCGAAGGTCGTACGGCCGACGAGATTGCCGCTCGTCGGCAGCGGCTTGTGGATCCGGGCGTAGCTTTCGCCATGCAGGATGCGCCGCCAATCGACGTCATATTCGGGTTCGGGCCAGAAGAAGCCGGGCGTCGCCATGGTGAAGGCCATGGTCGGCAGCACCTTCAATCCCTTTTCATAGAGGAAGGGAAGTTCGGATGCGCCGACGCCAAGCCCATATAGGATGACATCTTCTTTCGAGAGCTTGTGCAGCGTCTCGATCGGGGGTTTGGCGACCAGCGCCGCAGGGTTCAGAGCCATGGTGATTATACCGGATCATAGGGCCAGATGTCGGCGGAGCGCGCGAGGGGCTCCATCACCGGCTTCATGGCAGGCAGAAGTTCCGCCGCGATGCTTTCGGGCGTCCACCCTTCCGATCGGTGCATCGTCTTGATCGGGCGCGGCTTGGAGAAAAGGAAGATCTCGTTCTTGCGAACCCCGAAGATCTGGCCGCTGATGCCGTCCGCCGCATCCGACAGCAAGGTGGCGACCATCGGGGCGATCTTGTCGGTTGACATCGATTTAAGGCGTTCGAGCCGCTGGACTTCGGCTTCGTCCTTTGCCGGGATGCTCGCGATCATCCGGCTCCAGGCGAAGGGGGCGATGCAGTTCGAGCGAATGCCGAAGCGCGCCATATCGAGCGCGATCGAATTGGACAGGCCGACGATGCCCAGTTTCGCGGCGGCATAATTGGCCTGGCCGAAATTTCCGACGAGCCCGGTCGTCGAGGTGAAGTGGACGAAGGCGCCCGATCCCTGATCCTTGAAATAGGGTGCTGCCGCCTTCGAGACGAGGAAGGCACCGTTAAGATGTACTTCGACCACCTGACGCCAATCGATTTCCGACAGGCGGTGGAAGATACGATCGCGCAGGATGCCGGCATTGTTCACGACGCCGTCGATGCGGCCAAATGTCCGCACCGCATCTTCGATGATCGATGTCGCGCCCTTGGGATCGGCGACGCTGGCATGGTTGGCGATGGCGCGGCCGTCTGCGGCGGTGATCTCGGCGACCACCTCATCGGCAGGGCTGGCATCGCCGCCTTCCCCCTCGGTGCTCACCCCCAGGTCGTTGGCCACGACGGAAGCGCCCTGGCGCGCGCATAGAAGCGCTATGTCGCGCCCGATCCCTCGGCCGGCCCCAGTGATCGCTATTACCTTGCCGTCCAGACGTGTCGAATGATTCAATGCGTCCTCCAATCTTCGTGCTTGCCGGTTGAGCGGTGCGCTCAGGATCCGGTAAAAAGGGGCGCGCGCTTCTGCTGCAGCGCGTCGATGGCTTCGACATGGTCGCGCGTCGCGTGGCCGAGAGCCTGCATTGCCGCCGCCATTTCGAGTGAATGGTCGAGCGAGGCTTCCCGGCTCTGCCAGAGGAGGCGCTTCGTCATGCGGACAGCAAAGGGAGGATTGCAGGCGATGCGCATCGCCAGTTTGCGCGCCTCGTCCATCAGGTCCGCATCCGGGACGACGCGCGACACAAGACCGATGGCGAGCGCATCTTCCGCACCCACCGGATCGCCGGTCAGCGCCATTTCAGCCGCCTTCGCGAAGCCGATCGTGCGCGGGAGCAGCCAGGCGCCGCCATCGCCGGCGATGAGGCCGAGCTTGACGAAGGCTTCGACGAACCGGGCGCTGCTGCCCGCGATGCGCAGATCGCACATGCAAGCGAGATCGCATCCCGCGCCGATGGCGGGGCCGTTCACGGCCGCGATGACCGGGATTTCCATGGCTGCGAACGCCGCCGGCAAGCGCTGTATCCCGGTGCGATAATTGCGCCGCGTGCGTGCAGGCAGAGGATCGTTGACCCCGCCGGCCATGCCCATCTTCTTGACGTTGCCGCCTGAGCAAAAGGCGGCGCCGGCACCGGTGAGGATCGCGACGCGGGCCGCCTCGTCCGCATCGAGACGCGCGATCGCGGCGAGCAGCGCCTCGATCATGTCGGAATCCGAGATGGGGTTGCGCTGGTCGGGGCGATTCAACGTCAGCGTGACGATGCCGTCGCGTTGTTCGTAGATCACCGGTTCGGCTGCTGTCTGACATTCGCTCATGGCATTGGAATGTCCCGCGATCCGCGGATTGCGGCCCCCCCCGTGGAGGGGGGTGGGGGGGAGGCGGCCCTGCCATATGCCCAAAAACATGATCGAGGCCGCCTACCGCAGGCCCGCTGTTCTCAGGGAAGGAAGAAGACGCCGTGCCGTTCCTGCAAAATTCCTGGTATTGCGCCAGCTGGTCGAAAGATCTGACGTCCAGGCCCGTGGGTATCCGGATCCTGGACGAGGATCTGGTGATCTATCGCCGCGCGGACGGCGTGCCCGTCGCGATGACCGGCATATGCCCGCATCGCTTCGCACCCCTTTCGCTGGGCAAGGTCGACGGCGACGACATCATCTGCGGCTATCACGGCTTGCGCTTCGACCCGCACGGCGCGTGCACGCACAATCCCCATGGCAAGGGCATGGTGCCGCCACGCGCGAGGCTGACACCTTATCCCGTCGAAGATCGCAGCGGCGCTATTTGGGTGTGGATGGGCGACCCCGAACATGCCAATGCATCGGACATATTGAGCTTCGACTTCCTGACCGACACCCAGGCCTGGGCTGGTTTCAGCGGCTATCTGCACATCAATTCCAATTATCAACTCGTCATCGATAATCTGCTCGATCTGACCCATGCGGCCTATCTTCATCCGAATTCGGTCGGCGTCGATCCGAAGTTGAGGGGCGATCGCAAGCTCAAATACAAATTCAGTGTCGAAGATGGCGTGATCACTTCGGACTATTCGGTTGAAGGAACGCCGCCGTCTCCACTGCTTCGCCTGTGGACCGATCGCGAAATCGGCGACATCTACTCGCCGATTTCGCTCCATCTGCCATCGAACCTCGTTCTGGATCTGTCGATGACGGACCGCGGCATGGCGCGGGGGACCGGCAGCCGCATGCCGAGCGTCCACCTGATCGTGCCGGAGACCGAGACGAGCTGCCATTATTTCTATGCGCTCAGCCGCAACGGGCGGCTGGACGACCCGGCACTGTCGGAATCGATGGCGAACATCATCCGGCAGGCCTTCGTCGACGAGGACGAACCAATGATCCGCGCGGTGCATGACGCGATGCGGGGGCGCGACTTCTTCGCGCTCGAGCCGGCGATCCTGGAGACGGATGCGGCGGGCCTCACCGCGCGACGCGCCTTGGCCAAGCTGATCAAGCAGGAGCAGGCGGCGTTGAAGAAAAGCCCGGCCGGGCCGTCGGACGCGCTGACCGAAAGCCTCAGCTGATGGCGCTCGCGTTCATCCGCACCGCTGCGCGTGATATCGAACTGCCGTGCTGAACGGTTTCCTTCCCGCAGAAATTCCCCCCGAGGACGAGGCGCTGCGCGCGCCAGTGCGCTCCTTCCTCGAACGGGAATCCGCCAACTTCCCGCCCGAGGTCAGGGCGCGGTCCTGGCTCGGGCATGATGCCGCCTTCAGCCGCCGGCTGGCCACGCAGGGCTGGATCGGCATTACCTTGCCCGCCAGCCATGGCGGCGGCGGGCGCAGCCAGTTCGCCCGCTTCGTGCTGCTGGAGGAGATTCTAGCGGCGGGCGCGCCCGTCGCCGCACACTGGCTGGCGGAGCGCCAGAGCGCGCCGATGATCCTGCGTTATGGAACCGAAGAGCAGAAGCGCCGTATCGTCCCCGCCATATGCCGTGGGGAGGCGTTTTTCTGCGTCGGGATGAGCGAGCCCGGCTCGGGTTCGGATCTCGCCAGCGTCACGTCGCGCGCCGAAAAGACGGCGCGGGGGTGGCGGCTGGAAGGCTCGAAGATCTGGACCACCTACGCCCAGTCCGCCGACTATATGATCGCCCTCGTCCGCACCAGCGGCGCGGTCGGAGACAGGGCGAAGGGCCTGTCGCAACTGCTCATCCCGATGAGCACGCCGGGGGTCGAGGTTCGCCCGATCAGGGACGTTGCCGGAGACGAGCATTTCAGCGGAGTCCATTTCGACAATGTCGAGTTGGATGAGGATGCCCTGCTGGGACAGGAGGGCGAGGGCTGGGAGCAGGTGACCGCCGAACTTGCCTTCGAACGCAGCGGGCCTGAACGGATCTATTCCGCCACGGTTCTGATCGACGAATGGCTGCGTTGCGTGCGCGGGCATGGCCCTGCGGACGCGTCCGACCACCGTCTAATCGGGCGGATCGCGGCGAGACTGGTGACGCTGCGCGCCATGTCGCTTTCGACGACGGCGAGATTGCAGGAGGGCGAGAGCCCCGTGCTGCAGGCTTCGATTGTCAAGGATCTAGGCACATCGTTCGAGCAGAGCATGCCAGAGCTGATCGGGCAGGCGATGGCGCGCGGCGAAGAGCCGCCGTCCGACGCGCTGCTGGCGGTGCATGACTATATCAGCTGCATGAGCCCATCCTTCTCGCTGCGTGGCGGCACGCGCGAGATAGTTCGCGGGATCATCGCGCGCGGACTGGGGCTACGATGACGATCCACGAAATTCTGCTGGAACAGCTTTCGAGGATTCTCGACGCTACGGACGCCGGAAGCCTCGACGACGCCATTGCGCAGGCCGGCTTTCTCGATGTTTTGCGCAGCGAGGAGGAGGGCGGGGCAGGCCTGTCGCTCGAACAGTTTCTGCCCCTCGTGCTCGAACTGGGCCGGCGCGGGGCAGGCAAGCCGATCGCCGAGAGGATGGTCGCGCGCTATCTCGATCCGGCGAGTGCGCCCGAGGCGATCGGCGCCGTCCTGTCCACGGCCCGGCCGCTGGCCGCCGCCGTCACGGCCGGGCTGATGGCCGGCGCGATTGAGCGCCTGTTCGAACTGACGCTCGACTATGTCCAGACGCGGAAGCAGTTTGGCCGCAGCATCGGCCAATTCCAGGCCGTCCAGCAACAGATGGCGGTGTTCGCCGAAGAGATGGTGGCCGCCCGCATGGCCGCCGGCATCGCCTTTCGCGGCGTGCCCTACCGCATCGAGCCGCGATCGGCCGCGATCGCCAAGATCCGGGTGGGCGAAGCGTCCGTCGTCGCGATCGCAACGGCGCACGGCCTGCATGGCGCGATCGGGATCAGCGACGAATATGCGCTGGGCGGACTGGCGCGGAGCCTGAGGCTGTGGCGCAGCGCACATGGCCATGACGAATATTGGGCCGGACGGCTCGGGATGGCGATCATCGAAAGCGACGTCGACATGGTGTCGATCGTCACCGACATTTCACATGCAGACGGGAGATTGGCATGACGGGTGAACTCGATCTGTTTCGAGATGAAACCCGTGCCTGGCTGGAGGAGAACTGCCCGGCCGAGATGCGGCAGCCGGTTCTGGATGAAGGCGATATCTGCTGGGGCGGCCGCAACTTCGCGCCCAGCAGCCCAGCGCAGAAGCAATGGCTGGACCGGATGGCTGCGCGGGGCTGGACCGTTCCCCACTGGCCGGCCGCCTATGGCGGGGGCGGGCTATCGCCCGAGCAGGTGATCATCTTGCGCGAGGAAATGGCCCGGATCAAAGCACGCGATCCGCTGAAAAGCTTCGGTATCTCCATGCTGGGCCCGGCCCTGTTGCATTTCGGCACGGAGGCGCAGAAGCTGGAGCATCTTCCTAAGATCGTCCGCGGCGAGATACGATGGTGCCAGGGCTATTCCGAACCCAATGCGGGCTCAGACCTTGCCAGCCTCACGACGACGGCCGACGATGCCGGCGATCACTTCATCGTCAACGGCCAGAAAATCTGGACGAGCTATGCGGATCAGGCGGACTGGATCTTCTGCCTGGTGCGGACCGACCGATCGAGCAAGCATCGCGGCATCAGCTTCGTGCTGTTCGATATGGCGTCACCGGGCATCACGACGCGGCCGATTATGCTGATCAGTGGCTATTCGCCGTTCTGCGAGACTTTTTTCGACAATGTGTCGGTGCCGAAAAGCAACCTGGTCGGTGAACTCAATCGCGGATGGGATGTCGCGAAATATCTGCTCACCCATGAGCGAGGATCGATCAGCAATATGGGCCTCGGCAAGGATCAGGTGAAGAGCCTGTCCGCACAGGCGACCGAGCAGATCGGGCTGGACGATGCGGGGCGGTTGCGCGAGCCGGTGCTGCGCGCCGAAATCGCGCTCCTCGAAGTTCGCGAACTGGCGTTTCTGGCAATGACCGAGCGCAACCGCGATGAGGTGACCGCCGGCCGGGCCCATCCGGCCCAGCCATCGATGATGAAATATTATGGCACCGAGCTGAACAAGGCCCGGCATGAACTGGCGATGTCGGCGGGCGGGTTCGCCGCGCTGGAATGGGACAGCGATCGATCGCAGCAGGGCCTCGTCCCGCGGGCTTGGCTGCGGACCAAGGCCAACTCGATCGAAGGCGGCACGAGTGAGATCCAGCTCAACATCATCGCCAAGCGCATCCTCGACCTGCCAAGCGCGTGACCTCGAATCAGAAGGAAGCTTGAATGCCGCTCCTGCTCGACGACGAACAAATCATGCTTCGGGAGATGGCCGGAGGTTTTCTGGCGGATCATTCCTCGCCGGCCGATGTGCGCGCGCTGCGCGACGGCGGCGACCCCCCGGGTTTCACACCGCCATTCTGGCGGCAGCTTGCCAGGCAAGGGCTGCTCGGCGTCCTGATCGCCGAGACGCATGGCGGGCTGGGCCTCGGTCATGTCGATGCGGGCATCGTGCTGGAGCAGATGGGCCGTAATCTTTCGATGTCGCCCTATCTGTCGAGCGCCGTGCTCGCCCCCGAGCTTCTCGGCCCATCCCGGCATGCCGAGCAGTGGCTGCCGAAAATCGCGCGCGGTGACGCTGTCGTTGCCTTTGCTTTCGAAGAGTTTTCCAAGCACCGGCGAGAGATCGGCCTGCGCGCGGAGCGGTCGGCCGACGGCTATCGCCTGTCGGGCTGCAAGCGCTGCGTGCTCCATGGCCATGTCGCCGATCTGCTGATCGTCGCCGCCCGAACGAGCGGCACCGCGAGCGACCATGATGGGCTCAGCCTGTTCGCTGTCCCCGGTGGCGCGCTAAGCCTGATATGCACGCCGGTGCGTCTCGTCGACTCCGGCATCGCGGCGGATATCGCATTCGAACGCGTCATGATCGGCCATGATAGCCTGATCGGCGAAGAGGATCAGGCTATCGGGCCGATCGTAAGGCTGCTGAACGTCGGCGCGGCGGCAGCCGCCGCCGAACTGCTGGGTGTCGCCGAAGGGGCCCAGGCGCTGACTTTGGCTTTCCTGAAGGAGCGTCGCCAGTTCGATGTGCCGATCGGCAGCTTTCAGGCGCTGCAGCATCGCGCGGCGCATCTCTATGCCGAGATCGAGGTGGCGCGATCGGCGGTGCTCAAGGCCCAGCAAGCGCTGGACGATCGATCGCCTGAGACCTCAATCGCGGTTTCGGTTGCCAAGGCGATGGCGGGCAATGCGGCCATGCTTGCCGTCAAGGAGGGTGTTCAGATGCATGGCGGCGTCGGCATGACGGATGCCTATGACATCGGCCTCTACATGAAGCGGGCGCGGACGCTGGCGGAGTTGTTCGGCGACGCGGCCTTTCATGCCGACCTGATCGCCAAGCGGCGAGGTTACTGATCGGCTGCACGGCACCGCTGACGGTTCGTGGATGCGGGGCGCGCCTTCAGCCGACCAGACGCGTGCGCCCTTCCCAGAAGGGCTTGCGCAATTCCGCCTTGAGGATCTTGCCTTGCGGTGAGAGCGGCAGCGGCTCCTGCCGAAATTCGATGGTCCGGGGGCATTTGTATGACGCGATCAGCGTGCGGCTATGCGCGACGAGGCTATGTTCATCGGCGGACCCGCCGGGCTTGAGCCGGACAATCGCATGCACGCGTTCGCCCCAACGTTCGTCGGGGACGCCGATCACCGCGCATTCGGCGACGTCGGCATGGCTGCTCAAGGCGTTTTCGACTTCCGACGAGAAGATATTCTCGCCGCCCGACACGATCATGTCCTTCAGGCGATCGACGATGAAGAGGAAGCCGTTCTCGTCCATATGGCCGGCATCACCAGTGCGCACCCAGCCGTCGACGATGGTTTCGGCGGTGAGCTCGGGCTGATTCCAGTAGCCGATCATCCGGCCCGGGCTCCGGACTCTGATCTCGCCCACCTCGCCATGACCGCAGTTTGTACCGTCGGGCCGGGTGATCTTCACATCGACGCCCAGCGCCGCGCGGCCGGCGGATCGCAGTAGCAGATTGCCGTCGCGCCCGTGAAACCGTGGCTCCAGGATCGTGGCGATCGGGGCCAGTTCGGTCTGGCCATAGCCCTGCATGAAGCTGGCATTGGGGAAGATCGCGATCGCGTGGCGCAGCAGGTTTTCGGAGATCGGCGCGGTGCCGTAGCGAACCAGCTTCATCGACGAGAGATCGCAGGGATGATCGGCCAGATGCTCGCGCAGCATCTGGAACATCGTCGGCACGATCAGGGCCGCCGAGATGCGCTCCCGCTCGATGGTCTGGACGAGCGCCGCCGGACTGAAGGCCGGCAGGATGACATGGGTTCCCGCGAACAGTGTGTTGGCGATTACCGCGCCCGCGCCGCCGACGTGGAACATCGGGGGGAGGTGCAGGAAGATGGGATCGGGCGGAAGGGGAACGGTCGCCTGCACCGCGAAAAAGCTGAACATCAAATTTTCATGCGACAGCATCACCCCTTTCGATCGCCCGGTCGTGCCGCCAGTGTAGAAGAGGGCGCACAGCGCATCGCCCCGTCCGCACACATCCGGCACCGCGCCGTTGTCGGTGATCAGCTGTTCGCTGGTGGCCATTCCGGCGGTCTCTTCGAGGGCCGCGTCCAGGGCGATGATCGTGACCTCGGGCATCGTCTTGCGGAGCAAATCGGCGAGCGGCAGATAATCATGGCCCAGCAGGATAGTGCGTGCCCCGCAATCCTCGATCGCGAAGAGATGTTCGCCGGCGCTCCAGCGATAATTGCCCGGGACGAGCACGGCGCCTGCCCACCAGATCGCGTACATCGCCTCGATATAGAGATCGCTGTTCTGGGCGATGATCATCACGCGATCGCCGGGATCGAGCCCGAGGCTCTTCAGGCCGGCCGCCAGCCGCGCGATCCGATCGGCAACCTCGCGCCATATGCGCCGTCTGTTGCCATAGACAGTCGCCGTAACATCCCCGCGGAGCCTGGCCGCACGGTGCACGCCTTGCGTCATGCGTATGATGGTGTGTCCTCCGTTCGGCAGGGGGCATGCAGGCCTGTGGTCACAGCGCACCTGCGGCGTAAAGACGGGCGATCCCTTCCTGCGACAGCCCCCGACGGGCGAGGATGTCGCGGCAGTCTCCATCGTGTTTCTGGATCGCGCCGGGCGTTACCGAGAATCGGGGAAGGGGGCTCGGCTGGGTTACGCCGTCGACGACGGTGAACGACCCCCTGGCGATATTGTGCGGATGGTTCGGAGCGTCGCGCATCGACAGGACGGGTGCGACGCAGGCATCGACATCGGCGAACATATCCGCCCAGTGTTGAAGAGGTTTGCCCGCGATCGCTGCCTCCGTCCGCAACCGCAGTGCAGGCCAGCACGATCGATCGTTGCGCTCGTCCAAAGGCGCGGCGACGCCGATCCGCTCGAAGAAGGTCTGATAGAATTGCGGCTCGATACAGCCGACCGCGAGAAACTCGCCGTCGGCGCAGCGATAGGTTCCATAATAGGGCGCGGTGCCGTCAAGAAAATTGGTAGCGCGTTCATCCTGCCATCGCCCATCGGCCAGGAAGCCGTAGATCTGGCTCATCAGGGCGGCAGCGCCGTCGCTCATGGCGGCATCGACCACTTGGCCGGTGCCAGTCGTGCGGGCGTGCAAGACACCTGCCAGCAGGCCGACCGTGAGGAACATCGCGCCGCCGCCATAATCGCCGACCAGATTGAGCGGGGGCGTAATGTGATCGGTCGTCCCGATCGCGCTCAGGGCACCCGAGATCGAGATATAGTTGATGTCATGGCCGGCGCGCTGGGCGAGCGGGCCCGTCTGCCCATAGCCGGTCATCCGGCCGTAAACGAGCGCCGGGTTGCGCTTCAGGCACGCATTCGGCCCGAGCCCAAGCCGTTCCATCACGCCCGGCCGAAATCCCTCGATCAGTGCATCCGAATTCTCGACGAGCCCGAGCGCGGTATCGACCGCCGCCGGATCCTTCAGGTCCAGGCGGAGGACAGGACGCCCGCGTCGCGTGACTTCGGCTGCAGTGCGCCGGGGCATCTCCGGGCGCTCGATTCGCAAAACCTCTGCGCCGAGATCGCTCAGCAGCATGGCGCAGAAAGGCCCCGGGCCGATGCCGGCGAACTCGATTACGCGCAGTCCTTCCAATGGTCCTTTAGACATGACGATTTTTCCTTGAATGGGTCAGGCGGCCGCAGGGCGCATGTCCGCCGGCAAGGCAGCGGCGCTGCTGCTCTGCTCGGATGCGATGTCGGCGGCGACGTGGCGGGTACCGAAGAGGTAGAAAACGGGCGGGAACGGGTAAAAGAGCATTCCGGCCAGCAGGCCGATCCGCAGCGCGTCGGCAAAGCCGTTGGCCTGGGCTATATCGCTTACGGTGCCGACCACGACCGGGCCGAGGCCGACGCCGATCAAGTTCGACGCCAGGATCGTGAGCGCCACGGCGAGCGCGCGCAGGGTGGACGGCACGACCGTCTGGATCAGGGCATAGACCGATCCAAAGCCCGAGGTGAGGATCGCGAAGCCTATGAACAGCAGGCCGACCGCGAGGTGAAAGGACGGAACGAATAGCGACGCCAATATGAAGGGCGAGGCGACGATATAGCCGCCGATTGGGATGAAGAGTGCCCAGCGCGTATCCTTGACGACGAGCGGCGTCGCGATCAGGCCGCCGATCAGGATGCCGGTCATCGAACCGATCCCGTAGGCGAGGCCGAAATAGGTGCCGATCTCTCCCACGCCGACATGGAAAGTGCGGGCATAGAAGGAGGGTAGCCATGCGACGAGGCCGCCCACCGGGAACCCCGAAAAGGCAAGACCGGCGAGGAGGTAGGCGTAGGATTTCCGACCGAAGAGCAGCTTGAGATCGGCCCAGATATTGGAGGAGCCGGGCGCGGCCGCGGAGTGGCTGCGCTGCGGCTCCGAAACCCACATCAGCACGATCGGCACGAGCAGCACCCCGGCCACACCGAAGATGTAGAAGGTTTCCCGCCAGCCGACGATCTGCGACAGCCAGCCGCCTAACGAGAGGCCGATCATCGCGCCGAGCGGCTGACCGGCGGAATAGATGGACAGGACCGCTACCCGTTCTTTCAGCGGAAACATATCGGCGAACATCGAATGGGTGGGCGGCACGCAGCCCGATTCCCCGGCGCCGACGCCGATCCGCGCGAGCAGTAAGATCAGGAAGCTGGTGGCGCCGCCGGTGAGCGCCGTCATCACGCTCCAGACCAGGACGGCAAGCGCAATGATGTTCCGCCGGTTACCCCGATCGGCCACGCGTGCCACCCACAGGCCGACCAGCGCATAGGATGCGGTGAAGGCGAGGCCGCTCAGCAGGCCGAGCTCGGCATCGCTAGCGCCGAATTCCTTTTTGATCTCCGGCAGGAGCACCGATACCGCGCTGCGATCGACATAGCTGATGATCTGGCAGAGCAGCAGGATGAAAACCGCCATTTTCAGGCCTTGATAAGCCTGAGGGCGCGCGGATGGCTGCGCGGCCTCAGCCATGCGTCGCCACGATTTGGTTACGCAGGATGCCGATGCCTTCGACTTCAAGCTCGACGATATCGCCAGTTTCGAGCAGGCGGCCGGTTTCGAGCCCGCAACCCGTGCCGATGGTACCCGAGCCGAGCAGTTCGCCCGCGTGCAGCGTCTCGCTCATCGAGATGAAGGCGATTAGGTCCGCGAAGGAATATTGCATCGATCCCATCACCCCGCCTCCCTGTACGACCCCATTGATCCGCGACGTCATCTTCGCGTTGATCGGATCGAATGCGTCGGCGGTGACGATACATGGGCCGATGATGTTGGCCCCATCGAAATCTTTGCTGCGGGCCGGGCCCAGCGCCAGCATTTCATCGGGCTGAACGTCCCGCGCGCTCAGATCGTTGAAAATCGTGTAGCCGAAGATATGGGTGTTCGCATCGTTCTTGGAGATATTGCGGCCGGTCTTTCCGATCACCACCGCGACTTCGAGTTCGTAATCCATCCGTAACGAAAAGGGAGGCCATTTCACGACGGTATCGGGCCCGACGAAGGCGAAGCGGTTGCATTTGTACCAATAGGGCCGCGTACTGAAGAAATGATCGATCTTCGCGTGTTGCTCAGGCGTGCGCTCAGCCCGTCCATCGATCAGGTTTCGGCGGTCGATCGCGTTGACGATATGCTCCTTGAAGCACAGACAATCGCGCATTTGGGGAGGAAGCGGGATGGGCGCTAGTAGATCGCCTGTGCCGGCGAGCGTTACCTCATCGGCCGGGTCATGCGCCTTTACGAGGCTGCGCAGCGCCGCGAGCGCCGCATCGCCGCCCTCGATCAGATCCAGCATCGAGCCGAAATGCGGATGCGGGCTGCCAATGCTGCGCTGGTGCGCCGCCTGCGCATCGAGCACAAGGCCTTGCCGATCCAGCATCACGCCCAGTCTGCCGGCTGGAAATCCGCCGGCGCGGTAGGTGACAAGTCGCATTTTTGGCGTTCCTCTCGCTGATCGCACCGTGTCTGAACAAGGGCGATATCGGTTTCCCCCCCTTGCTCGGGTGGCTGCAAAGGATGCCTGGTTCAGGTGGCAAGCGACGCGCGGGCTGCAAAGTCCAAATCGCGGGTTTACGCTGCAATATCATGCGGCGGACATTGCCGTTTCCGACCAGTCCACGCCGATCAGAATGACGAAACATGGCGATCAGCTCCTGAATCTGACGCTCCTCGAAGCCGCGGCGTCCGCCGCGCACATGGGCGAACGCCACAGGATCTCGTCTAACATCGCGCGCGTGAAATTACGGACCAGCGCGCGTCCGTAAGGCCTGTCGCGCCGAGAATAGCGATCGTCGACGGTTGCTACATCGTCATGGATACCTCCCTCACACTGGTCAATCGCGCGATGTTGATCTGGACTTTGGCGTATCCCGCTTCCCGGGTTTCGAATATCGCGCGATTTCGATTGGTGGGTAGGATCCTCAACTGCAGAACATGTCGATTGCGGCCACCACCCGTGAAGGGGGGCATTCGGCTAATGAGGACTTGTCATTCTCAATGTCCCAGCAAGGCGAGCACAAACGAGGCTCGCGATGAAGGAATGGGGAGGGGATAGCTATGGAAAGCACCAATCACTTTGTGCGGGTGAGCCTATATACGCTGGCGGTCGGCAGCTTGCTGCTAGGTCCGCAGGCTGCGCTGGCGCAGGCCGCGGCGGCACCGGCGGGCGAAGCGCCGTCGGCGAACAGCATTCAGGATATCGTCGTTACCGCGAGAAAGCGTTCGGAATCGCTGCAGGCGGTTCCAGTTTCCATCACTGCCGTGACGGGCGATGCGCTGGCACGCGCGGGCGGCATCAGCTTGGCCGACGTCAGTCGCCAGGCGCCGAATCTGTATTTCGAGAAGGCGGATGCCTCGATCCCGTTCGTCTATATCCGCGGCATAGGTAACCGCAATTTCGATCCAGGCACCGACACGTCGATCGGTATCTTCGTCGACGGCGTCTATCAGGCCCGCCTAAGCGGCCTCGATCTAGACCTGTTCGACGTCGATCGCATCGAGGTGCTGCGCGGACCGCAGGGCACGATCTATGGCAAGAACACCATCGGTGGCGCAATTTCGGTCACGACCCGCGAGCCAGGGCCCGAATTCCGGGCGCGCGCCATGGCGGAGGTCGGCCGTGGCGAAACCAGCGGAGACTGGTTCTATGGCACCACCGGTTCGATCTCGGGCCAAGTGGGCGAAGGGGTCTATGGCTCGATATCGGGCGTCTATCGCCAGCGTGAAGGTTGGGCGCGCTACCTCACCATTCCCGGCCAGCGCGGCGGCGGCAATAAGAACTGGGGCATCGACAGCAAGCTGAAGTTCGATCTCGGCGAAAATGCCAGCCTGAAGCTTGACGCCTTCTACAAGTGGCAGAATGCGACGCCGCTCGCGCTGCACATGAACGACTTCAACAATACGCGTCCGGTGACGACGCTGGCGCCGGGCGTGGTGTCGCCCGATTATCCGGACAATCCGTTCACGTTGATCGGCAACGATCCGTCCTATCTGCGCAAGCGGCAACCCGGCGGATCGGCCACGCTGAACGTGTCGCTCGACAGGGTCGACCTCACCTCTATCACGGCCTATCAGCATAACAGCCTGTACGAATTCTATGATGCCGATGCGTCGAACCAGTTCTTCTTCAATTCGGATATCGGCGAGAAATCGTCGCAATTCTCTGAGGAACTGCGCGCAACCGGCACGTTCGGCCAGTTTAGCGGCTTGGTTGGCCTCTATTATGGTCAGGAAAAGGTCCGTCGCTTCGATACGAACTATTATGGACCCAGCAGCCGTAACGGCGCGCTGGCGGGCGGCACTCTGAACCGGCGCGTCGATTTCGACCTAGATACGAAGAGCTATGCCGCCTTCGGACAGATCGACTGGAAGCCGACCGATCAGCTTACGGTGACGGCGGGCGCACGCTATAGCCGCGACCGGAAGCAGGCGGATTATCAGCTTACCAATGATCGCGGACCGCTGATCTTCATTCCCTATCAGCTCAGCCTGCCGACGAAGACGTTCACTTCGTTCGATCCCACCGCGTCCGTCAAATATCAGTTCACCCCGGCCGTCATGGCCTATGCATCCTTCGCGACTGGTTACAAATCGGGCGGCTTCCAGTATAATGCGCTGACGCCTCTTTCGGCGAGTCAGACGGTGCGGCCCGAGGATGTGAAATCCTATGAAGTCGGCATCAAGAGCCGCTTCCTGGACAACCGCATCCGCGCGAACCTCGCGGTGTTCCGGATGGACTATAGCGACCTCCAGACGCTGCGTTTCATCACCGTCAACGGTCAGAGCATCAATGTCATCAACAATGCTGCCAAGAGCCGCATAACGGGCGTCGAGCTGGAAACCCAGTTCCAGATCACGCCAGAATTGCGCCTAACGGCCAACTACTCACATCTCAATGCGAAATATCGCAACTATGTGTTCAACGCGACGGTCGACTTCAGCGGAAACCGTATGCAGTTCGCACCGCGGAACAGCTTCTACATCGCGGCGGACTATGATGTGGATCCCTTCTCGCTGCATGTCGGCTATAATTGGCGGTCGCGCTTCTTCCATGCCGCCGACAACAACAAGACTGATCTCAACTCGATCGAGAAGCCGCTCGGCTTGCTTGAGGCGATGGTGGCCTACAAGATCACGCCGCAGCTTCGCCTGAGCGCTTTCGGCAACAACCTGCTCGACAAGCGCTACCGGACGCTCGTGATCAACGTCACCGGCTTCACCCAGCGCGAGGTCTACGCTTCGCCGAGAACGGTCGGCCTGCGTTTGAACTTCGACTACTGAGTAGCAAGGGGGCGACTGCCTTGGAGGGCTGGCGGGTATCCCGTCGGCCCTTTCTTTTGGTGGCGCTTCCCGTGCCGTCCACCCGAAGCGGGTAGGGGATCGGGCGGCTCGCAACATTATCCCCTCGGCATCACATGAGACGGAGACCCGAACGATGAAGGTGGGCGCGGCGATCGCCGAGATTTTGAAGCGTGAAGGGGTCGAGTATATTTTTGGATATCCGGTGAACATGATCACCGAATTCGCCGCCGATGCGGATATCCGTTCAATCATCGCCCGTTCGGAACGCGTCGCGGGGCACATGGCGGATGCCATGTCGCGCGTGAGCAGCGGCGAGAATATCGGCGTCTATTTCATGCAGCACGGGCCCGGCATCGAGAATGGCATGGGCGCCGTGGCGCAGGCGTTCGGAGAGTCGGTTCCGATACTCGTCATCCCGATGGGCTATGCCCGCAACGAGGCGTGGGTGGAGCCTAATTTCAACTCTTCGGTGAGCCTGCGGAGCTTTTCCAAGTCGGTCGAGCCGGTCGTCTCTGGCAAGCATCTGCCCGATGTGATGCGGCGTGCTTTCAGCCGGCTTCGTTCGGGGCGCGGGGGTCCGGTCGTGGTGGAAGTGCCGATCGACATGTGGGACGAGGAGGTGCCCGAACCGCTGCGTTACACCCCGGTTCGCAAGGTACGCTCCGGCCCCGATCCGGATGCTATCGTTGAAGCGGCGGACATGTTGCTCGCAGCGGAGCGTCCGGTCATCTATGCTGGCCAGGGCATCCATTATGCCAAGGCCTGGCCGCAGTTGTGCTGCCTCGCCGAAACTCTCGGCGCGCCGGTCACGACCAGCCTCGAAGGCAAGAGCGCCTTTGACGAGACTCATCCCTTGTCGCTGGGCTCAGGCGGCTTGGCGCTGCCGCGCACGGTGCGCCATTTCCTCGACAATGCCGATGTGATCTTCGGCGTCGGCTGCAGCTTCACCAAAACGCTGTTCGGCGTGCCGATGCCGCGCGGCAAGCGGTTCATCCATGCGACGCTCGATCCCGCGCATTTCGACAACGAGGTTCCCGTAACGATCGGCATTTTGGGCGATGCGGCCCTCACGCTCGATGCGCTGATCGCGGAGATCGACCGCCGGCTGGACGGGAAGGCGCGCGACTGGTCAGCCGTGGTCGAGGAGATCGACATGGTTCGCGCCGAATGGATGGCGGCCTGGGCGCCGAAGCTGACGTCCGACGAGACGCCGATCACGCCCTATCGGGTGATCGGGGATCTCATGAAGACCGTGGATGTGGCGAATACGGTCATCACCCATGACGCTGGCAGTCCGCGCGATCAGCTTTCGCCTTTCTGGCGGGCCGTCACGCCGCTGGGCTATCTCGGCTGGGGTAAGACCACGCAGCTTGGATATGGTCTCGGCCTCGCCATGGGGGCGAAGGTAGCCCACCCGGACAAGCTCTGCATCAACCTGTGGGGAGACGCGGCGATCGGGTTCACCGGCATGGATTTCGAGACCTGCGTGCGCGAACGAATCCCGATCCTGTCGATCCTGTTCAATAATTTCTCCATGGCGATGGAGACCCACATCATGAAGCGCTCGCACGAGAAATTCGGCACGATCGACATCTCGGGCGACTATGCGGCCATGGCGCGGGCCTTCGGAGGCTATGGTGAACGGGTGACCGACCCGGCCGAGATCGTCCCGGCGCTCAGGCGCGCGATCGCGCAGACCGAGGCGGGCGTGCCCGTCCTGCTCGAATTCATAACCTGCAAGGAACTCGCGACATCGAAGGAGACGCAGCGTTATGCGCAGGCCGAGCGGCCGGCGAACTGATCATGGGCAGCAAGCGCGTCCCCGCCTATAATATCCATGATCTCGAACGGCTGGCGCGCCGCCGCTTGCCCCATGGCCTGTTCGAATTCATCACGCGCGGCGCGGAAGATGAGATCACGCTCCACGAGAATCTGGCGAGCCTGAAGCGGATATTCCTGCGGCAGCGGGTCGGGATCGACGTTTCTGACCGCGATCTGTCGATAGAGCTGTTCGGGCAGCGGCTGCCATTGCCGATCATCGTGGGCGTGACCGGCCTGTCGGGCATGGTGCATTATCGCGGCGAAGTGGAGATCGCACGGGCGGCGCTGCGTGCCGGGGTGCCCTACACCGTGGGATCGACGAGCTTCACCGCGCTGGCCGATCTTCCCGCCGAGCGGCGCGACAAGCTCTGGTGCCAGATATATCCGACAAAGCGCCGCGACGTGTTCGACTACCAGGTCGAGAAGGCTGCCGAGGCGCGGGCCGGGGCGCTGGTGATCACCATGGATTCGGCGATCGCATCGAACCGCGAATATATGCGCCACAACGGGTTTAACATTCCCATCAAGCCGACGCTGCGGACGGTGATCGATACACTTGCCCATCCCGGATGGCTAATCGGCACCTATCTACGATACTGGCTGGAGGGCATGCCGCGCTTTGCCAATCTGCCGCCGGGGCATGGCCAGCTGTTCAAAAAGGATGCCGACGTCACGGGCCTGGCCTTTGGCGAAGATTTCACCTGGCAGGATATCGCCGAGCTGCGCCGTCGCTGGCCGGGCCCGCTCGTGCTGAAAGGCATTTCCACGAGAGAGGACGCAGCGATAGCCGCCGATCATGGGATCGACGGCATCATCGTTTCCAACCATGGTGGCCGGAGCCTCGATGGCTGCGTGGCATCGATCGCGGCATTGCCGGAGGTCGTCGATGCGGCCGGCGAGCGCTTGGCCGTGATGGTCGATGGGGGCTTTCTGCGCGGCTCCGATATCGTGAAGGCGTTGGCGATGGGTGCGCGTGCCGTGATGGTCGGCCGGGGCACGCTATATGGCCTTGCGGCGGCGGGCTATGAGGGCGCGTCCCGTGCACTATTCTTGTATCGCGAGGAGATATCCCGCGCGATGGGCCTCGTCGGTTGCCGTACCGTGGCCGCGCTCGGGCCCAACCATGTGACGGTGCCTTCTGCAACGGCGATGCCGTCAGGTTGGCGCTAGCGGCGCGAGGCTTCTGAGTCGGGAAATGACCCGGTCGATATGCGGATCGTCGTCGCTGTCGAACATCACCGCTGCAACCATATGGGTCAGCGGCCCTTCCGGTTCGACGGGTAAGGCGATACCTATGAGGCCCCGGTTGACGCTGCCCATGTCGACCGCGACGTTGGACGTGCGCGCCTCGTCGATGTCGCGACGCCACCGGTCATAGGAGGGCGCATTGCCCCAGCGGATGAGATCGAACCGCTTCCGCAACTCGCCATCGGGCCAGCTTTGACGGGCCGCGACCAGACGCCCCATAGCGCCCAGCAACATCGGCAGTCGACGGCCGACGGCGAAGGTGATCCGCATCGGCGAGGATGACTCGGCGGCCTGCACGAGTTCCAGCGTATCATCGACGCGCCGCCACAGGGCGATCGTCGCATCGAGGTCTTCCGCCGCGCTTTGCATCAGCTGCCCGAAGCGAACGGCCCGATCATGCTGTTCGATCAAAGGCACGGCCAGCTCGACGAGACCGCTACCGAGCGCATAACATTTGCTGTACGCATCGAAGTTGACGACGCCTTCGAAGTGCAGCGTTCGAAGGATGTTGTGGACCGTCGAAACGTTCAGTTCGAGCTCGCGCGCGATGGTCGACAGGCGCATCGGGCCATCGGCACAGCCGAGGCAGCGCAGGATCCGCAAGCT
Organism: Sphingomonas sp. Root720; assembly: GCF_001428605.1. Classification (GTDB taxonomy): domain Bacteria; phylum Pseudomonadota; class Alphaproteobacteria; order Sphingomonadales; family Sphingomonadaceae; genus Rhizorhabdus. The sequence continues at coordinate 308,238 of NZ_LMID01000001.1, read as the reverse complement.
CGCGGTGACTGCGCCGACCGCCTTAGCGGGAGCGACCGCCGCAGCGTCACCCGATCGGGACGACGGCCCCGTCACATCATGCGCCCATCATGTCGGGCGCCCCCTGAGCCCCCCGAACCAGGCGGCCCGGCAGCTCGCCTGTGGCTTGGCCATCGCGGTAGATCACCTTGCCGGACTTGATCGTTGCGACATAGCCTTCGGCATCCTGCATCAACCGGCGCGCCCCCGTGGGAAGATCATAAACCATATAGGGCACCGATAGCTTGAGGCGATCGAAATCGATGACGTTGATATCCGCCAGATAGCCCGGCGCGATCACTCCGCGATCTAGCAGTCCGACGGCTTCCGCCGTTTCCGAGGTCTGCGCGTGAATGGTTTCGGCGAGATCGAGCAGCGGGCCGCGCGAACGATCGCGGCACCAGTGGGTAAGCATGAAGGTGGGCAGGCTGACGTCACAGATCGCGCCGACATGGGCGCCTCCGTCGGACAGGGCCGATAGCGTGTCCGGATGAGTCAGCATCGTACGGACGTTGTCGAGATTGCCTTCGTGATAGTTCTGCATCGGGAAGAAAAGGAAGGCGCGGCCTTCATCGGCGAGCAGCGCGTCATAGACGATCTCTTCTGGATTGACGCCCGCCGCCTTTGCCCGCGCGCCCACGCTGGTGGCGGGATCGGGTTCATAATCGACATCGCCTTTGATGAGGTAGATCTTGTCATAGGCACCGACGAGCGAGTTGATGAACGGATGGCCGTCGAGCGGCTTCTCCGCGACCAGCTTCGCCCTGAAGGCCGGATCGCGCATGATCGCGACCTTCTCCGCCAGCGGTTTGTCTAGGATTTCGATGAAGGAGGGCCGACTGATGAAGGGATGGGCGGACCCCTGCAGGCCGAGCATAAGGCCCACCGGCCGCCCCGCGACCTGCGCCTTGATCGGGTAGCCATCGGCCACGGCCGCTTCGAGGCGTGTGAGAAGTTCGCGCCACTGATCGGGAAAGGCCTCCGCTTGGATCAGCGAGAAGGTGAGCGGCTGGCCCGAGATGCGCGTCAGATCGCGCATCAGCTGAAACTCCTCCTCCATATGGTAGAAGTCGCTCACGCATTGCATGACGCCGCCCCTGGCGTCGGCCATACCGCCGGCGATTGCTTCCATCTCCGCGCGGGCCGCGCGGAAGGTGGGCGTATAGTCGCCGTCCGCGGTGCGATGCAGAATGGTGCGCGTGGTCGTAAAGCCGAGCGCGCCCGCGCGGATGGCATCCCGCAAATAGGCTCGCATCTGCTGGTTTTCGGCGTCGGTCGCCGCCGAACGGTTCGCTCCGCGATCGCCCATGACATAGACGCGGAGCGCGCCGTGCGGCACCTGTACCGCGACGTCGATATCGTGCGGCAACCGCTCAACGGCATCCATATATTCGAGGAAGCTTTCCCAATCCCAGGACATGCCTTCCGACAGGGCCGAGCCGGGAATATCTTCCACCCCCTCCATCAGCCGGATGAGCGTATCCCGATCGCCGGGCCGCACCGGGGCGAAGCCCACGCCGCAGTTGCCGGTGACGACGGTCGTCGCGCCCAGCGTCGACGACGGGGTCACGCGCGCATCCCAGGTAATCTGGCCGTCATAATGGGTATGAATATCGACCCAGCCCGGGGTGACGATCCGGCCGGCCGCGTCGATCTCTTCCCGGCCTTTTTCGTCGACGACGCCGACCTGGACGATCCTGTCCCCCGAGATCGCAATATCGGCCCGGACGGGCGCGCTTCCCCGCCCGTCGAACATAAGACCGTTTCGAATGACCATATCTAGCATGACGCTGCTCCGACTGTGATGCCATCGGGCATAATCGGGATCGGCATAGCGTCCATGGAAAATACTATGTGGAGTAAATTTTACTCTATGGAGTAAATTGCACTGCGGCAATGGTGCCCGAACGTGGGCGGTCGGACTTAGAGAAAACCTAGGGCTTCGGCGCTTTTCAGGACATTATGACGGTCGCCGACGTCGAATTTCGCGTAGATGTTCTTCTGGTGCCACTTGATGGTCTCGCCGGAGACCGTCAGCATCTCCGCGATCCGCTGCTTGGTGAAGCCGCGCGCCATGAGTTCGAGCACCTCACGCTCTTTCAGCGTGAGGATGACGCCGGGCTCGGCGGAATGGGGAGCGGCTTTAGGCTTGATCGAAGCATGGGCGGCCGGGCTTTTGTACAGAACTGCCATGTCCGCTTGCAGCACGCCCGCATCGGCTTCGTCGATGCTCAGATCGCGGGCCCGTTCGAGAGGCGATGCCGGTTGCGCGCCACCGCAATGCGCGAGCAGCTCCGCGATCATCAGGCGGTCATAGGCGCGCCCGCGTCGCCTGGCGATCTCATCGGCTTCGGTGAGCCAGAGGCGGGCATTGTCCCATTGGCGGAGCCAAGACGCCATTTGCGCGAGGCCGAGCAAGGCGCTCAGCCGCGTCAGATCCTGCCGGATCGGCCCGAGGGCGGCTGACGCGTCGATGATGGTGCGCAAGGCGCGCTCGGCCTGTAAGGCGAGCATCGCTCGGCCGCCCATGATCGCGATCCGCCCGGCCTCCGCCTGCGCCTGGGCATGGACCTTGTGCAGGCCCCGGCTTTGCGCCTGGTCCGATAGAATGGTCAGATAGCGAAGGGCATCGGAGAAGCCGTTTTCGGCCGCCGCGAGCCTGGCTGCGGTTATATATCCCATTTGCAGCGCCGACGGGTTGATCCCATCCAGCTCGGCCTCCCCCCAATGCGTGAGGAGTTGCCGCGCCTCTTCCTCACGCCCGGATTGGCGGTGCGCGGCAGCGAGGGCGGCGGTGAGCTGAAGGGTGGCATTAGCGTCACGGCCGAGACGATTCTCCGCAAGCGCCTGCATCGGCTGGAGCACGCGGATGGCGGCAGTCGCCTGGCCAAGATCGAGCAGGGCTTCCCCATCGCGGAACCCGGTGGAGCAGCGGAAGCCGAAGTTGCCGGCGTGGCGCCGCGCGTCGTCCGATGGCAGGCTGTTCGATACGAAAAGCTCGACCTCGCCGGACTGCTGCGCAAGCCAGCGCGCGAGATTGCGAAGCGCCGTGTCCAGCAGCGCGGGAAGGGGCCTGCTGCCACTGATCCTTTGGAGCAGAGAGGCCACCTTGTCCGGATCGTCGTCCAGCGTCGCCAGCATCGCCAGTATTACCAGATGCTCGTCGGTAAGCCCGCTCGAAGCCGGTCCATCGATACCCTGCGCCTCTAGGCAGGTCCGGACCGCGGTGGCATCTCCCAGCATTCCCAGGGCGTAGATCGTCGAGGGGCTGCGAAGCAGATCGAGCGAGATTTGCGAAAGCCATTGCTTGGCGATCCGCCCTTCGCCGGATGCCGCCAGCTCCGCCAGCATTTCGTCGATCAGCTTCACCGCATGCTCCATCTCGCCAGCGGCGAGCGCGTGTCCGATGGCGTGATGATGGTGGCGAGAGATAAGTATACGCGCGGCGTTGCTATGAAGCTTGCGATACTGAGCCGGGCGCTCGGCAACGGTGACGAGAAAAGCCATGCCTATCGGGCTCAAGGCGGTCCGGCCTTCGCCGTCATAGCGGAAAAAGGATGTCCGCCGTGTCAGGCGTTCGATGAGATGACTGACATCCTCCACCCCGGTCAGACTGGCGATCAGGGCATGATCGTCGAGGCTCTCGGTCAGAACTGAGAGTTCGAGCAGGAAGCTGTGTTCCATCGCATCGAGCGTGGACCAGATATTGTCCCTGATCCACGCTTCGATCGAGGGCCATATGCCCAGCAGGCGCAGGGACTCCTCCAGCGGCTGCGTCGCCTGGCTGATATGCTCGGCGGCGCATTCGACGGCGATCGGCCAGCCGGCGGTTATCGCGAAAAGATGCCGCAAGGCGGGCCCCTGTAGGTCCGCGCCGGAAAAGCGCTTAACGCGCTCGGCGGTTTCCGTGAGGGTGAGCGAGAGAAGCGCTTCGTCCAGAATGCGCAACTGGCCACCTGCCACCAGCGGCATCAGCCATTTCATGTCGAGATCAACGGCGCTCAGGATCGCGCCGAAGCCGTTCGGCATATCGGAGAGCAGTTCAACGAGCGCTTCCAGATTCCGGTCGTCGAGATGATGGAGATTATCGACGATGAGAATGCCGCCATCGGGATTGGCCTGCAGAAAGGTTTCGGCGGCTTCCCGCGAATAAGGCGAAAAACCTGAATGGCTTTGTGGCGCCGACGCATCCAGGCTGCAGACGGATTTGCCACTTGCCGTCAGCAGCCGCCGCCATCGATCGAGCGTGCGTTTCTTTCCGAAGCCGGGCGGCGCCAGGATCGCCAGGACCTCGAAGTCGTCGAGCAGGTCGAGCTGCTGATCAAGCCGTGCTTGCCAGCTGTTGTCAAACCAGTCTTCCGGCAGCTGGGATTTCATCGCCCTATCCTAGCTGCGCGTAGCGCAGTGAGCTCGCCGCCGCCGGCATCGCGTGGCGCGCGCGAAAAGGAAAGCCGAAGCAGCCCCAGGGCATTGGCCCGGTTGACCGCGTGGCGGCGATCATTAGCGCCCAGCTTGTCGAAGAGGCGGCTGACATACCATTTTACGGTTTCGCTGCTAAGCTTGAGATCGCGGGCGATCGCCTTGTTTGAGAGGTCGTTGCTCAACCCTTCGAGGACACGTTGCTCGCGCGAGGTCAGTTTGACCATCACCGGCTTCTCCAGTACTTCTATCCCGGTGTCTTCGGCCGCGTCGGTGCGGAGCGATCCAAGGGGAAGCCGCTCGATCCCTAGGCGGGCCATCAGCGAGCGCCAGTCGGCGGTCCCGATGCGCCAGCCCTTGCCCGACGGCGCATCTTGCGGCCCGCCTGCCCGCGCCGTGCGAAGCGCCTCGATCTCCGCGAGATCCATGGTTCGGCGAAGCTGCTGTGCCGCGGCTGCGGCCTGGTCCAGCACTGCCGCCAGCTCTTCCTGCTTGTCCAACGAACTGAGCAGATGCGCGCGCGCCAGCAATACCTCCAGATCGATACGGGCTGCGTCGATCGGCATATCCCTGGCGATCTCTAGCTGGACCTTCTCCAGCGTTCCGAACGTGAACGATGCGAGCATCTGCTGGCGCCCGAGCGCATAGACACGGACACGTTCCGCCAGCGCCAAGGCGCGCAGGCGGGGAAAGTCCTGTTCGAGCGCGATCATCTCGAGCCGATCCAGATGATCGAGACATTTTGTATAGTTGGATTGCAATGCGGCCAGCCGCGCGGCCGTCAGCAAACTGGTGTAGATCACGCCGGGGATGCTGTGCCCCGCCATCGCATCGAGCCGTTCGACCAGCAGCGTGGCGGCCTGATCGACCTTGCCCGCCTGCAGATAGGCTGCGGCCAGCATGGAGGATGCGAGCGCGGTAAGGCTGGCCGCTCCACCAAGCCGCGCCTCGCATTCCTCCACCAGCGGTTCGATCGCGGCGACCGCATCGTCGGCGCGGCCCACGGTGAGCAACCGTTCGGCATCAAGGAACACGGCGACCGACCGAGTGAGGCGCAGCGGCGCATCATCGCTCCGCACCGGGCTGGCAGGCATGGTGCTGCGTGCGGATGTCCACAGGCCCCGCTTGGAATCGGCGCAGCGGCGCATGTTTGCGTAACAGGCGGCGGCGATCTTCGTCAGGCGTTCCGGCGCGGAGACAGCGGCGAGCAGCGTTTCGACCTCATCATAATGATCCCGCCGGGATGCATAAAGCGCCCGCACGATCAGCCGGTGATCGGCTGTCAGATGCGCCAGAACCCAGCGGGCCCGTTCGAGATTTTTCGCAATGAGATGCGTCAGCGCAACGGCGAGGCAGAGATCCTGCGATGCGATCAGTTGATCGCGCGGGATCGAGGAAATCCAGTCGAGCGCGCGTTCGAGCTCGCCTGCGGCGACTAGCTCGAGCAGATGGGGCTCCATAAGGCTCAACGCGAAGGCCTGATCGCCGCCGGCCAGAGCGTGATGGATCGCCTCGGCATAGGCGCCATGCTCCGCGAACCATCGTGCGGTAAAGCGATGGGTGCGGTTTCTGCGGACGGTGTTCGGCGACAGGCCGTTGAGATGATCGCGGGCAATCGGGATCAGGGCAAAGGCATTTCGGCCGGATCGCATGAACAGCGGGGTTCGGATCGCCAGCCGCGCCAGTCGACGACTGCCGTCCCGCCTCTCGGAGATATGATTGGCCAGCTGCGGAGACACGGCGTCGAAGAGGGCGATGCTGGACAGGAAATCCCGCTCTTCCTGCGTCAGCCTGGCGAGCGCAGCCATCAGCCATTCCGAGGCCAGGCCCTGCTCGCCACGCGCCAGCGATAGCTTGCGGGGCAGGCGGCCCATATCCGCAACGGCGATATTGAGCAGGGCGGGGATGCCAGCGCAGCGGTCCAGATCGTTCGGCGAGCATGTCGTTCCGCCAGCCCGCTGCCGCACGAAGAACGCCGCCTCGGCCCTATCAAACCGCAATTCCTCCGGATCGATAATCCGCGTGAAGGGCAGGGACGAGCGCAGCGCCTCACTCCCGGCCACAAAGATCGCAACGCCCCGCTCGATTAGGGGTGCCAGCAGATCCGGCGAGCAAGCATCGTCGAGCGCATCGATGAAGACGGCGCGCTGGGCGGCCTTGGATGCTTCCATCCGGAAGCGGAAAGGCCGGGCCATATCGCGCCCATCCAGATCCTTGCCCGAGAGCCACAGCGTATCGACGTCGCGCGAGCGCAGTTCGTAGAACCAGTAAGCCAGCAGCTGCGTCTTGCCGAAGCCGGTGGGGGCGAGAATGCCCGTGAAACCCGCGGGGTATGGATCGGGAAGCTTGAAGCGCTCGCGCAACATGAAGCCCGTCCTTAACCGGGGCATATCGGTGAGCACATGATCGCAATCGATCAAGGGCGCGCGCGCGCCAATGAGCTGCTCATTCTGCATCGCTCTCTCCATCGCCGCCGTTATTAGGCGACTGACGATCACTTATTATACAGTTGTTCGTCTAATGGCAATCGGGCGCCGTTACCACGCTGCCGCACCGCCTTCGATGCGATTCGGATGCAGCGCCCATCTCGGCTGAAACAGCAGGCAGATACATGGAGCCTGATCGCATGGAGCCTGATCGCATGGAGCCTGATCGCATGGAGGCTGATTTGCCGGCTGGGATGACCATGGGCTCACGTATAGGGTAGGCGGCTTGCCTATTAGGCGCGTCTCTTTATTGAGCGGCATGCGCATGCCGACTTTATCTTCACTAATCGCGATGGACCATATTTGCTGTCGGTTAGCCAGATGAGAATGGAAGACCGCTGAAGCCATATTGTTCGATCGCGCGGATGAGGACGGATGCTTCCCGCAGTTGTGATTACTGCGAGGTTGGTCGCCTTGGGCGTTGCGTGGCGCCGCGCAGGTCAGCGGCAGGATCGCGTTTGATCCGGACGGTGGCGACCGCGTACCGAAACACCCGGCTGAGCACGCTGCGAAGGCGATGGGCGGTCTCGAGCGCGCCCACGGCCTCGACCTTCTTCAGCACCGCGAGCGCAGCCTTCGGACGGGTGGCTTCGATGGGGAGGGCGCCGAGATCCGGGAAGGCCTTGCCGAGCTGCCAGCGTATCGTATTGATCGTGACTTCGGACAGAGCCTCGCGCTCGCACTTCTCGATTTACTCGTCGGCGACGTTGTGGAAGCTATTGCGGCGGACGACCGGCGGGAGCGCGCCCATATCGATTATGGCGACTTCCAATGGGCGGCCACGGGCGAACGGCTGACGGCCGAAACCTTCGCCAGATATCGCAAGTCGGATCCCGCCGGCGGCGTGGTGATCTTCGTGATCCCGGAGTCGGCCGTCGACGCGGCCGTCCTCGATCCGCAGGTCGCCATTGCTTCCGACGGGCTGCCGATGGACCGGCCCAACGTCCATCCTCGCGGCGCGGGCAGTTTCTCGCGCGTACCTCGGCTATATGTTCGGGAGCGCAGGTTGATCGGTCTCAAGACGGCGCTTGCCAAGATGACGATCGTGCCGGCCAGGCGGCTCGAGAAGATCGCGCCCGCCATGGCCCGCAAGGGGCGCGTCCAAGTCGGCGCGGACGCCGATCTTGTTGTTTTCGATCCCGAAACCGTCAGGGACAACGCGACCCATGAGATGCCGCTGCGTGCGTCGACTGGATATCGCTACGTGCTCGTCGGCGGTGTGATCATGAACGAAAATGGCGCCATAGACCGGACGCGTTTCCCGGGCGTTGGCACCAAACGGTCAACACCCTAGGCAATTGCCCAGTCTGGCAGCCCCAGACCAGGGGGGCACGGGAGGTGGGCATCGCGCCCGCAAAGCTTCGAGTGCTCGGGCAGGACCCACCAATGCCATTGAGCCATTAAAAATCTGCCGGTTTGGCCGCCGCGATCGGCGATCTCCCAACTCTCCGACAGGGTGGGTCTCTCGCCCTCACCGTGCCTTCGGCGGCTGCGCCAGCTTGAGGATCGAGGCGTGATTTCGCGCTATGTCGCCCTTGTCGACCCCGAGACCTTCGGCCTGGCAGTGACAGCCTTTGTTCGCGTTCGGCTCGACAGCCAGGATAACAAGCATCTCGCCATATTCGAGCAGGAGATTTCAGAGATCGCCGAGGTCATGGAATGCTATTTGATGTCAGGAGACGCTGATTATCATCTCCGGGTGCTGGTTCGCTCTCTCGACGATTTCGAATATTTTCTTAGGCACAAACTCACCAGGATTTCTGGCGTATCCCAGGTCACAACGAGCTTTGGTCTAGGCAAGTGGTGTATCGGACTGCGCTTCCGTCGGACATCGCGAGCCAAGATCGTGCAGCCGCAAACCTCTCTCCGACGTTCGCATGGCTATGGGCTACTTGACCGGTTGTCACACGACATTCCACCATCGCTACCATCTCGTCTGGGCACCGAAATACCGGTTCAAGGTGCTCCGCGGCGAGGTTCGCCTGAGGGTTCGCGAGATCATCCGGCAGGTATGCGCGGAGATGGGCGTGATGATCATCAACGGCGTCTTGTCGAGCGACCACGTCCATATGTTCGTCAAAATCCCGCCGCACGTCTCGGTCAGCGATTTTGTCCGTCGCGCTAAGAGCCGCTCGTCGCGCAAGATCCAGCAGGAGTTCGAGCATATCCGAGCCCGCTACTGGGGGCAGCGCTTCTGGCAGAGGGGCTATTTCTCAATCACTCCGGCAACATCACCGATGATATCATCATGCGATATCTCGACCGACATACCCACAAGCAACGCTTCAGCCCCGCCCGATGACCCTACCGGCGTCAGCCGGTCAGTCGTTCAGATGGTGCCGTGAGCGCGGCATTGTGTCCCGGCAAACTCACCTCACCCGGCACGTCATGCTCCAAACGCGGGGTGCGGGTGTAGCCTTCGAAACTAAACTTTCTCGTGCGCCCTCTAGCTTCCGGCCAGCAGCTATTCGCTTCAGTTCCCTGGCACTCCATTGCGGCAGCGGCCGACGAGCGCTCGCTCGATCATTTGGCAGAGGCGCGCCGCGCGCCACCTGCGCCATGCTGCGACAGGGGAGGGAACTATGCGGATGGCCCAATATCGCCTGGCCGGTAACGCTCAGGTGAAAACCGTGGAGAATGATGTGGGCTTACGCTTTGCCGAAGGATGCGAGGAGACGTATAGATACCCTTTGACCATCGGCCATCTGCTCGATCGTGCACTGATCACGTCTGCGGATCAGGAGATCGTCTATCGCGACAAGGTTCGCTACTCCTACCGGGAGTTCGTCCGACGCATAGGAAGGCTCGCTTCGCTGCTTTCCTCACTTGGAGGTGAGGAAGGAGAGACGATCTCGGTTCTGGACTGGGATAGCCATCGATATCTCGAAGCATATTTCGCCATTCCCATGATGGGCGCGGTCCTGCAGTCGGTGAATGTTCGCCTGTCTCTCGATCAAATCCTCTACACTCTGGTACACGCCAACCCCTGCGTCATTCTCGTCCACCGGGACTTCTTTCATCTCGTAGAAGATATCCGGAAGTCCCTCCCCGGTCTGAAGGCGGTCGTCGCCATCATGGACGGAAGCGACGAACCGCTGCCGGCATGGGCGGCGGGGGAATATGAGGTGCTGAGCGCGGCCGCCAGCGCGGACTTCCCGTTCAGGGACTTCGATGAGAATGCGATAGCAACCACCTTCTTCACGAGCGGCACGACGGGCAACCCCAAGGGAGTCTGCTTCAGCCACCGGCAGTTGGTTCTTCATGCGATGGCCTTGTGCGGCCATTCGGGAGACACGCGGCATCGGGGCTTTGGCATCGACGATGTTTACATGCCGCTTACCCCAATGTTCCATGTGCATGCCTGGGGCATGCCCTATGTCGCGACAATGCTGGGGCTGAAGCAGGTATATCCCGGACGCTATGAGGCGGGGATGATCTGCAAGCTTCGCACCGAACACGGCGTCACCTATTCCCATGGGGTGCCCACGGTGCTTCAGATGATCCTTGCCGCCGCAGAGGAATCGAGCACCGACCTTTCGGGATGGATGATGGTGATCGGCGGATCCGCTCTGACGCCAGCCCTTTTCCAGGAAGGGCGGCTGCGGGGCATGGAACTGGTCTGTGCTTATGGCATGTCCGAAACTGGGCCCATCCTTACCGTGACCCGTCGTGCACCGCGAACCGATGCGGGCGCGGCTGACGAAGGCTATCTGCTGACCCGCGCGGGCGTGCCCATTCCCTTGGTCTCGACCCGGATCGTCGACGAAAACATGAACACGCTCCCTAATGACGGGCTCGCCCGGGGTGAACTGGTGGTTCGCGCGCCTTGGCTGACTCCCTGTTACGTGGGCGACGACGCCGGGTCCCAGGCACTCTGGCGCGGCGGCTGGCTTCACACGCAGGACGTTGCCACGATAGATCCGCAAGGCAATGTCACGATATGTGATCGCCTGAAGGATGTCATCAAGAGCGGTGGTGAGTGGATAGACTCCATCCAGCTTGAAGCCATCATAGCCGGTGCAGCCGGCGTTTCCGAAGTGGCCGTAATCGCAGTGCCGGACGATCAGTGGGGCGAGCGGCCGCTCGCCGTGATCGTGCCCGCCTTCGGGCACGACGTCACACTTCCGGCTATCAATGCACCGATACAGGCCGTCATCGCGAGAGGCTCAATCACGCGCTACGCGAAGCTGGAACGGTTTGCGATCGTTTCGGAACTCCCGAGAACCAGTGTCGGCAAAATCGACAAGAAGAGGCTGCGTGCCCAGTTCGCCATGGCGCCTTCGGCCGATCACCGTTCAGGCCTCGGTACAACCGGATAGGAATGGGGGGCCTCCAGAGGGGGCTGTCGCCAGCCCGCCGAACTCGACGCGGCTGGCAGAGAAATCCGCGGAACATCGTCCTGCGCGGCGGTGTCGTCGATCGTGACCTTCGGCAGATTGTGCCGCGCGGGAAAAGTTAGAACGCCAAGCCTGAAAAAGGATGCGCCATGCTGAGAATCGATCGCCTCTCTCCAACGCTCGAATGGCTGACCATCGATCGCCCTCCTGCCAATGCTTTGACCTATGATCTGCTCGGGAAGCTGGTCGAGCGCTTTGCCGAATTGCGCCAGAAGGCCGATGCTCCCGCCATCGTCCTCACGGGATCGGGTGAGCGTTTCTTCTGCGCTGGCGGTGACATCGGCGAGGTGACGACGAGCCCGGACCTCGCCATCCCGCGGATGCGCGCATTTCACCGATTGCTTGTAGAGCAGGAGCGCTACGGCGCACCCGTCGTCAGTGCAGTCAACGGCTACGCGGTGGGGGCGGGCATCGAGCTGGTCCTCCATTCGGATTATGTTGTCGCGAGCGAGAACGCGCAGTTCGGCTTTCCCGAAATCAACAATGGGCTGCTGCCTGCCGCCAAGGGCATGCGTCGGGCGATGAACTGCTTTGGGCGCCGCGTTGCCGAACAAATGCTCTACACCGGCGAACTTGTGGGCGCAGCCAAGGCGCTCGAGATCGGCCTCATCAACGAGGTGGTCAGCCTCGGCGAACTGCACGGTCGCGCAAGGGAGCAGGCGGAAAAACTTCGCGCCAAAGATCTACATCTCTTCGCAGCGATCAAGCGGTCATTCACGGACGGAGAGGGCATGACGGACGACCAGATGGAGAGCCGGACGATCGACGATATGGCTGCTTACATGAATCGACCGGAAACCGCGGCCGCCAGAGAGCAGTTCCTCCGGCGTAAGGCGAAATAGCATGACGCAAGACCACGAGAACCTTCGGCTTGAGCTGATGACGTCGGTCGAGGTGGCGAAGGCGGTCGAAAGCGGTATCCGCACCGTCATCATTCCGTGCGGCGCTGTCGAGCAGCATGGCGCGCATCTGCCGCTCAGCGTAGACGCGGACCATGCAGACCATCTGGGCATTCTCCTGGCCAAGCGTGTTGGACAGGCCCTGGTCGCTCCGACCATCAGGGTCGGCTGCTCATCCCATCATCTGGAGTTTTCCGGCACGATCTCGCTGAAGGACGAGACATTCGAGAGGGTCGTCAGCGATTATTGCACGAGCCTTGCGAGGCACGGGTTCGACCGCATTTTGATCTTCACGGCGCATGTGGGCAATTGCCCTCCTTTAGCGGAAATGCTGCCCCGTTTGAAGTCGGCCGTGGCGCCGACATGCCGCGTTTCGGCTTTCACGGATTCCCGCGCCTGGCTCGAGACCTGGCGTGACGCCGTGGCTGAAGCAGGCGGGGAACCGATCAAGGTCGGGGGTCATGCCGATCTCGCCGAGACTTCCGTCATGCTCGACATCCATCCCGATCGGGTGCGCCCGCACGCCTATCAAGCTGGCAAGCTCGGCCTGCTGTCGCAATCCGAGCTCGAGCTCATGTGGCAGAAGGGCCTTCGCGCCCTGAGCGCCAACGGCATTTTGGGAGATCCGCACGGCTCCACCGTCGCCATCGGCAGACACTGCATTGAGCGTATCGCTACGCTTCTGGTTGAGGCCTTTTCCCATCCCGACACTGACTGAGGCCTATTCTGCGGGCAATCCGTCAATAGAGACGTTGGAATAGGCCGGCCAATCAGGGGAAGCCCATCAACTCACCATATCCTCGCGGATCGTCCGGCGTGCTATCAGAAAAGCTCCGGCCGCTGGAACATAGACAAAGGAGCTGATGATCAACGACCAGCGTATCCCACTGGCACTCCCGATGTGGGTCGCGAGCAGATCGCTCAACAGACCGACCGTGAGCGGGCCCAGACCGAGGCCGATCAGATTGGCAAAGAAAAGCAAAATCGCGGCCGCTGTCGCCCGGTTGCTCGGTTGGACCAGACTCTGGACGCTGGCGAAGAGCGGGCCATAGTAGATCGCCTGAAGCAAAATGGGTATGCTCAGCAGAGCCAGGGCCGCCAATGCGCCGGATGCAAGATAGGTCGCGAGCATCGAGGGCGGCAGCAGGAAAGCGGCAATTGCCGGCACTGTCGCATAGGCCCGCACATCGTCGCTCGCCGCGCGATCGGTCAACGCTCCACCAAGCCATGTTCCTGCTGCGCCGAATATTCCGAAGATCAGACCCAGCGCGGTCCCCATGAACCCGACGGGGCCGAGGGAAAGGCCGAGGGCCTTGTCCAGCAGCCCCCCGAAATGCACCAGATCATCGTTGTGGTTGCGCAGGAAGAACGAACCCAGAAACGCGAAATGACCATAGGTGACGAAGGCCATCGCGGACATGGCAGCTGTCAACCAGATATAGGTGCGGTTCCGACGCAACTCGTTCAGGCCTGCACGCAGGCCTGGCGGCGAAGTGGTTGCGACCTTGTTGGCCGACGAGCGCCGGGGCTCGGGCAATGTAAACAGCGCGACGCAGCCGAGGATTACACCGGGGAGGCCCACGACCAGAAATGCCGCACGCCAGCCGAAGCTGTCAGCGATCAGGCCGCCGATCGTCATGCCGATCAACGATCCGGCCGGAATGCCCAAGGAAAAGGCCGCCATCGCCGATGCGCGCTTCTCTCGCGGGACATAATCGCTGATCAGGGAATGGGAGGCGGGAGTGCAGCCGGCTTCGCCGACGCCCACGCCGATCCGTGCCAGGAACAGGTGCAGGAAGCTGTGGGCAACGCCGCACAAGCCCGTGAAAAGACTCCAGATCACGGTCGAGGCCGCGATTATCTTCACGCGGTCATAACGCTCCGCTAGGCGCGCAATGGGCAATGCCAGCGTGGCGTAGAAGGTCGCAAAGGCGAGGCCGGTCAGCGATCCAAGCTGCCAGTCGGCAAGATGAAGATCCCGCTTCATAGGCTCGGCCAGTATATTCACGATCTGGCGATCCAGGAAGTTCAGCGTATAGATCAGGAACAAGATCGCGAGGGAATAGCGGCGATATATCGGGCTGAATGACATTGTTCATGCGCCCAGTAAGAAACGTTCAGCAGGGCATGGCCCCCAAATCTTCCGAGCGCGGAAATATTCTGGAGTCATGTTGGTTCCTCCCCAAAGCATGTGGCGGCCTAGCTTGTAACGCTCAGGTAAAACTGCATAAGGGGAGCATTCCAGAATGCTCCCCTTATATTCGTCAGAACTTGTAAGAAAACGAAACCGTGTACAGGCGCGGTTGGCCGATACGCGCGTTGCTGCACAAGTTGCAGGCGCCGGATACCGGGTCGATCTCGGAATTGATCTGATCCTGATATTCGTAATTGTACTTTTCATTGAACGCGTTGACCAAGCGCGCCGCCAGCTCCCACCGATCATCGATGTCTGCGAGAGAGAGTCTGAACCCTACGAGGTTGTAGTCTTCCTGCTGGGTCCGGTTGGGAATATCCCAATAGAATCCGCTGTTATGTACGATATCGGCACGCAAACCGATTTTCAGCTTGTCGGATACCGGGTGAGAATAGTCGGCGTTAAGCGTTCCGGTGAAGCGGGGAGCGTTGGGCGTTCTATTGCCGCTAACATCTGCCAGGTCGTAAATGCCGTTTTCCCATGTTGAATGGAGATATCCGGCGCTTCCCGATATGGTCAGATTATCCGTCGGTCGCAGAGTTCCGGAAAACTCCACACCGTAGGATTCTGAATCGCCCACGTTTACGATTTTCTCGACAATGATGCCGTTTTCATTGACACGGGTCTCGAACTGCCGATCCTTATACGTAATATAGAATCCGGAAAGTTCGTATTGGAAAAGACGATTGAACGTCTCCCCCTTAACGCCAACTTCATAGTTGAGAGATGTCTCAGCCTTATAGGGCTGGAAGGCGCCGTCGCCGTACACCGGAACTTTCCCCGGTTCATAACCCTTGGCGAGCGATGCGTAGACCATCAGGTCGCGTGAAGGCTTATAGGCTAGAGATAATTTCGGCAATACGATGGTTTTGTCGATCTTGCCGGTTTGCGCCGTGGCATTGTCGGTGCCCTTGAACGTCGAGTGGTCAAGGCGTGCACCCACATTGGCTTCGAAGCCGCCTGCCTTATATCCCATATTCGCGAAGCCGGCATATGTCCGCTGCATGGTCTTGGTATCATAGAAGTCCGGCACGTTCGGATCGCCGATCACCGGCACTCCGAAAAACAGGTCTACCTGGCTCAGCAAATCGTAGTTCGAGTACGAGCTGTAGTAGAGTCCGGCCAACCAGCTGAGCGGACCATCGCCATTGGATGCAAGGCGGAGCTCCTGCGTCACCACATCCGATACGACCGGATCATCCTGCGACGCGACAACCGACGTATCAGGATCGCCTGTGAGTGAGAAATCCCAAAGGATGCGGTTCTCGCGGCGGGTATATGACGATAGCGAGGTGAAAGTTGCGAAGTCGAAATCGTGGTTGAGGGAGACGATGCCGCCCAAAACTTGCTTGCGGTTGAAGCCGTTCGTTATGCCCGGCGAGACAAACGAATAGTCGGACGGCCCGCTGGTGGGATAATAGGGGTAGCCACCATTATTCATCCGAATGTAACGAAGCGTGGCGAGAATTTCCGTGTTCTCACCGGGGTTGAGGCGTAGCGTGCCACGAACCCCATATTCCTTGCTCTCATCAGGACGAGTGTCAACAATCAGGGGGTTCGTCAGATAGCCGCCGTTTGAATCGGCATATGCGGAAATGCGAACGGCCGCGGTGCCATCGGCGATCGGTATGTTAACCGCGCCTTCGAGGTTAAGGATCTCCTGGCCTCCACCTTCGACGGTGACATGCCCCTCGATGCCATCATATGAGGGCTTCTTCGTGACAAACTTGATCGCTCCGCCAATGGAGCTACCGCCATACAGCGTTCCCTGGGGGCCCTTCAGCACCTCTACGCGCTCAAGATCGATCAGCCTTGCCGATTGATCCGTAACGTTGCGGACGTCGTCGATGTAGAAGCCTACGCCCTGCGTGTTGCCGAAGCCGCCGACGCCGCGGATGACGGCGTTGGGTTCATTGTCGCCCCGTCGGTTCAGCACGACGTTGGGGAGCTGACGGCCGATGTCATCGACATTGGCGATACCTGCCTTGGTCAGCGCTTCGGAGGAAAAGGCCGTGATCGTCTCGGGGACATCACTCAGCCGCTCGTTTCTTTTCCGCGCGGTGACAATGATCTCGCTCGCGGAAGAGGGTTGGCCCTGCTGGGCGTTCTCTTCGCTTGAATGGTCTTGAGCCAGGGCGGGCGAGGCGGCACCCACCACCAGGCCTACCGTCGCCGCGCCCGAAAGGCAGGTCTTCAGCATTGAAAATTTTCTCATGTTACTCCCCTTCATGGCAGATACCTCGGTCGAGGCCCTGCGTCGCATTGATTGATCGAACGGGGGGCGGCGAACGAGCGCGCGCATCTGCGCGAGCGTAATTTGAACGCTAGAAGCCCCTCGATATTATTATAGGCGCAATATTAAGTATATTTAATTATGAATAATGCGCTGTAATCCTGCGAACTTATTATTATAAGTTTTATATAAAACGAATTTGTACTTATTTTTTACAAGAATTTACTGACACCGCAATATGGGGTGGTCACGGGTTGAAGCGATCGACAGGCGGTTCGGGCCCGCAGATGTCCTTGTCACCTTTCAATCAGGCAAACTCCCACGGACCGCACAGCATGAGCTTCCGATCTCATGCGGGGAGGGCAGGGCTCGCGGAATAATGTGCCGCCCATTTTCGCGGGTCGGCTCAACGGCCCTCGATTGCCGGAGGCCCTGCCTCCTGAGAAATATGGTCTGAGAAAAGCAAGACGACGGACAAGTTTGGACCCACCTCTCATGAGCGTCCGGCACAAGCATGCGATCCGGTGCGTCAGTCCCTGTGCGTTCGCGGGATGAACGCGCGGAAGCCCGACGCGCGGCGCGAAGGGCTTCGGAATCGCCCGCTGCACGGCAGAACGGCTGATGAGCGATCTGGGTTTAGCCGGCGCGATACGGGCCAGCCGTGAAGCCTACTCTCCTGCCGAAGCATAGGAGCGCTACCACGTCATGCTGACCCTTCCGCCATGGCCGCATAATTCAAGCCAACGGGCCTCGGGCAATCCTGGGGCGGTTCAGTGAAAGCGCACCCCTGGCCTAGAGACTCCTGCGCTCCAGGATGTTGAGACCATAGCCTTCGAGCGCAACCGGTGTGTTGCGCGAGTTGGTGAGAAGGATCATGTCGTGGATACCGAGTTCGGCCAGCACTTGGGCGCCAACGCCATAGTCGCGCAATTCCTTGCGGTCGACCAGAGGTTCGCCCGCCTTGACGCGAAGGAGGCGGGACATCGGCACATCGCGGCTGAACAGCACAACGACACCGTTGCCTTCGCGCGCAATCTCCTCCATCGCACGGGACAGCAGGTCGCTCCGGTCGTCCGCCTGTCCCAGGACATCTGCGAAGATGTCGAGAGCATGCATTCGCACCAGTGTGGCCGCGCCCGGATCGATGCTCCCTTTCACCAGCGCGATGGCCTCGCTTTGGACGGCCTTGTTACGAAACGAGATGGCAGTCCATTCGCCGCCCCATCTGCTCTCGATCCTGGCGGTGGCGAGCCGCTCAACATCATGGTCGTGGCGGCGCCGATGAGCAATCAGGTCGCGGATCGTGCCGATCTTGAGGCCGTGCAACTGCGCAAAGTCGACGAGGTCGTCCAGACGGGCCATCGTCCCGTCGTCGTTCATGATTTCGCAGATGACGCCCGAGGGATTGAGGCCCGCGAGCCGCGCGACATCCACGGCCGCCTCAGTGTGCCCGGCCCGGACGAGGACTCCGCCCGGCCTCGCGATCAACGGAAATACATGACCGGGCGTGACGATGTGTTCGGGACCCTTGGTGCCGTCTATGGCAACCGCCACCGTTCGCGCCCGATCAGCAGTTGAAATACCGGTGGACACGCCCTCGCGCGCCTCGATGGACGCGGTGAAGGCGGTCTCATGTCGGGTGCCATTGTTCGGGCTCATAAGATCGAGTCCGAGCTGTTCGACTCGCTTCCTGTCGAGAGCGAGGCAGATCAGTCCTCTGCCGTGCGTCGCCATGAAATTGATGGCGGTCGGTGTTGCCATCTGCGCCGGAATGACAAGATCTCCTTCATTCTCCCGGTCCTCGTCGTCAACGAGAATGAACATCCGGCCATTGCGGGCCTCGTTGATTATCTCTGCCGTGGACGCCAAGAGGATGTCGCGAGGCTGGGAATGAAAATCTGTCATGTGCACACTCTCGCGCTGGCAGCAGTTGAATCTAAGAGTGTCCGGAACGGCATGTTCTTAGTGATCTATAAATTATAGAAGCGCTTTTCTAATGATGGATTCTTCTGAGTCGTCGTACAACGAATCAATAATTTCCTTGTAACGATCATTCAGTTTTTTTCGGCGCTTCTTTCGTGTCGCCGTCATTACGCCGTTTTCGACGGTGAGTTCTTCATGAAGGATTCGGAAAGCCTTGATTTGTTCGACTTGCGCGAGCTTCTGATTGGCTTTCGCGACCTCGCCTTCGATGAGATGAATGACAGCCTCTGACGTACACAGGTCGGAATAATTGTTGATCGTGCCAACCCGTTCCTTCGCCCAATCCATCATCGCGATCCGGTCGACTTCAATGAGTGCAACGAGATATTTCCGGCCGTCACCGCATACCGCCGCTTCAGAAATATAGGGGCTCTGGCGCAGCTCATTCTCGATCTGCGCTGGACTGATCGACTTGCCGCCGGAGGTGTTGATGATCTCCTTTTTCCGATCGATGAGAGCAAGCAGGCCATCAGGCCGCAACTCCACTATGTCGCCCGTATGGAGCCATCCGTCACGCAAGGCGTCCACCGTGTCGTCCGGCTTGTTCAAATATCCTATGAAGAGGCCGGGTCCCTTGACCAGCATTTCGCCATCACCGGCCACCCGCGTTTTCCAGCGCGGGTCGGCGATGGCCTCGCCGATCGTGCCAGCCTGTGACCAGTCCCTCAGCTGCGCGGCATTCGCGCCGACCAGTTCGGTCTGGCCGTAGCATTCCTTCAAGTTCAAGCCCCAAGTCTGCCACAGTTTCATGACGTCGGACGACATGGGCGCCGACGCCGTATAGGGATATTTCAGCTCATGGAGTCCGATCTCCGCGAGCAGCGGTATGAAAACCTCCTCGCGGCACGTCTCGAACAGCGCCTGAAGAAGCGAACTTCCCGGCCCCGCCGCTTGACGGTCGGCAAGTGCCTTTTGACCGATCGACATCGCCAGATGGTAGGATTTTCTTTTTGCCGGGCTGGAGGCGTTGATCTTGCTGGCAAGCTCGGCGGCATAGCGTTGATAGAAACGCGGCGGTGCCATCCAGTAGGTCGGCTTCACCTCGCGAATGGTCGCGGCGAAATCGGCGCTGCTTTCCCCGAAATAGGGAAGGACCCGGCTGATAAGCGGCAGCACGATTCCCTGGCCGAGACCCACGACGTGGGAGATGGGAAGGTGAACCACGACACGCTGGGCTTCGGTAAAAAGCGCCGGGCAAAAGCAACGCGTGGTCGCGACACCTTCGATGAGGGAGCGGTGGGTCAGCATTGCGCCTTTGGGGTTGGCGGTCGTTCCCGAGGTGTAAACGACGCAGGCCATATCGTCGGGCCCTGCCACCTCAGCCTGCTCGTCCAGCAGAGCTGAGCAGTTGGAAGCCGAAGCCGCAAAAGCCGATAGCGAAAGGACGTTGTCTGCGGGGGTCACGTCGGAATCGAAGGTGATGATCTTCTCAAGCGCGGTCGCGCGGCTGGCGCGAAGGGCGACGCGGAGTTCCTTCTCCCCGGCGACGAACATGAATCTGGCGCCGCAGTCAACGAGGTAATAATCCACTTCCTCGGCCGAAGAGGTGAAATATATCCCGACCGCCACCCCACCCGCGCAAGCCGTCGCCATGAAGGCAATGACCCATTCCTGCGACACATCGCCCATGATCGCGACATAATCGCCCTTTTTCAGGCCGCTATCGAGCAGCGCGCGTGATAGGCGCGAGACTTTCCGGGCAAATTCGCCCCAGTTCGTCCTGTGCCATTCACTGCCCCGTTTCTGGAAAAACGCAGCCTGGTCGCTGATCGTATCGCGGCGATCCCGCAACAATGAGGGCAGCGTGTCGTCGTCGAAAGCGGCAGGATGGACCGTGCTCACTTCAGCGGTTGCCTTCAGCGAAGCGCTTGCGCTTGTCACGGAACGCCGCCACCGCTTCCTTCCGCTCGGGGCTGACGAACGTCAGCATTTCATGCGCGGCAGCGGTATCGAGGTTCAGGTGGACCTGTTCCTTGATGAGTTTGTTTACGGCGTATTTTGTCCAGATAATGGCATCTCGCGGCCCGCTGGCCAGCATTTCCGCATATTGGATCGCGTGATCGAGAACCTTGCCGTCCGGAATGACCTTGTTGATCATGCCCGCTGCGGCGGCCTCCTCCGCCGATATGAATTCGCCGGTCATCAGATAATGCTTGGCGCGCACGGGGCCGAGCAACATCGGCCAGATAATAGCGCCGCCATCGCCAGCGACTACCCCGGCCGTCACATGCGTGTCGGCAAATCGGGCGCTGGGGTCGGCGAAGACGACATCGCAGTAGAGGGCGAGCGTAGCGCCCAAACCGACGGCGACGCCATTCACCGCGGCGATCAGAGGGGACTCGATCTCCAGCATATTGCGGATGAGATGCCTCCCCGAACGGGTTGGCGAGATGGTGTGCAAACCGTCGTCGAGCGAGTTCTGATCGCCCCCGGAACAGAAGCCGCGACCTGCGCCGGTAAGCACGATAGCCTTCACCTTTGGATCGTTGTCGAGATCGACAAAGACCTGCTCGAGCGCGGAATGCATCGGCCAGCTGATCGCATTCAGTATTTCGGGCCGGTTCATGGTGACGACAGCTACTCCGCTGTCGCGAAGTTCAACGAGCAGCCCCTCGTAGGCGCGATCTTTCATATTTTGTGTCTCCGGAATTCGGTCGGGGGTCAGGCGGCGGCTGCGGGCTCGCGCATGGAGCGGATTTGCTCGAGCACGTCGTCATAATCCCGCACGACATTGTTGCGGTCCTTGAAGTACGGAATGACGTGACGCCCGATCAGATCGATCGCCTTCATGATCTCGGCATGTGGAACGGAGTCGAGATGAAAGAGAATCTCGTCGATCCCAAGGTCGACATATCTCTCCAGCTGACGGATCACGGTGTCCGGGCTGCCGCATACAAGGCTGGCGGATTCGTTGATCAGATAATCCCAGTCGCCGGCTGCCCGCTGCAGTGCTTCCGCACCCTCAGCCATATAGGCATAGTCTTTCGAGAGCTGGGCGAGCTTGGGATAGCCCGAGGTTGAAATGCGCGCATAGTGCTTAAGCGGCTGGGAATAAGTGTCGTATGCTTCCTGATCGGTATTTCCGATGCCGATGAAGAGCGGCATGCCGATGCGCGGCTTGTCGAGTGGCCCCGTGGGATCACGTCGCCAGTTGGACTTATAGGCCTCGATCAGCTTGGACTGAACATCCCAGCCCTTGTACAGGCTGTGGCTCATCACGGCGAGACCCTGCTCGCCAGCCCAGGCGTGGCTGCGCTCGCTCGTGGCGGCAATACCCATGGCCGGATAGGGTTTCTGCAGCGGTTTTGGGACCAGCATGCGCGGGGGAACTTGGTAATGCTTGCCCTTGAACGTGAAGACGTCGTTGGTGAAGGCTTCACGGATCAGGTCCATGCCTTCTTCCATCTGCTCCTGTGTCTCGGAAGGGTCCACATTGAAGCCACGCATGGCAATCGTCGTGTTCGCCCGGCCGCAGTAAAGCTCGTAGCGCCCGTTCGACAGGATGTCGATCACAGCCGCACGCTCCGCCGTGCGCAGCGCATGGTTGAAGTTTTTGGGCATGAGGACCACCGAGGGGCGCAGTCTGATCCTTGAGGTCTTCGCTGCAAGATATCCGTATACGACTTCGGGCGCTGAACTCGAGATACCGCCGAGTGCCAGATGCTGTTCGGACAGGGAGACGAGGTCGAAACCCATCTTCTCCGCAAGCACCGCCTCATCAACGAGTTCGTGAAGGCGCCGTGCATAGCTTTGCCCGACCTGCGTCTCCTGCTCCGACCAGAAACCAAAATTGATAGACACTTCACCGCTCCTTCCGGCCAGTCGCCGATTCATCCGATGCGTGAACGGTCTCACCAAGCCGTCGGCAGAACCTGCCGAATGCAAAGGATATGGCCTGAAGCCGCAGAACTTTGTTGCGTTGTTCAAGCTCACTGCAGGCGGTGCCTGCCCAGCGCCGAGGCGTGCAGCCGCGCGGGTCGATCGGTCGCGAGCGTACAAGGATTGCTTGCGAGAGGCGGGAAGTATGTGACCCGGAAATCTGAGCCGGTGCCGACCGGCTGAAGGCCTGTGCCGTCGGGTCCGCTAGACGGCGGCTACTGGCTTATTGCGGCAACAAAATACCTATCTCGGTTCAAGCCGCCTCGACCTCGGCGCGATCCTGAAGATATCTGCGGGGAGGCTGGCCCATATATTTCTTGAACATCGCGGTGAAGGCGCTTGGGGAGTCATAGCCCAAGTCTTGCGAAATGGTCTGTACGGTGGCCCCGAAGCCCAGTTTCTGCACCGCGATAACGATGTGCAGCTGCTGGCGCCACCGGCCGAACGTCATGCCCGTATGCTTCAGGATCAGGCGGGCCAATGTGCGCTCGCTTGTCGCCACCTTTCCCGCCCATTCTCGTATCGTCCTGCGGTCGTCAGGCGCTTCGAGTAGCGCCGCGGCGATGAGCTGGATCTTGGGGTGCGTGGTGATGGGAAAGTGCAATGGCTCCGCCTTCATCTGGGCCAGTTCATCCAGAATGACTTGCGCGAGCCGGCTCGTCGGCCCTTCCAAGGGGTAGAGCGCGGGCAATTTCGCCATGTGCATGATCATCTCGCGAAGCATCGGATTGATCGAAAAGGTGGCACACGTATTCGGAAGCGGAGCCACTTTCGGGTCGATGAACATGCAATAGGACCGTCCATTGTCCGGGATCGATATCCTGTGTGCCACGCCGCCGGGAACCCATACCGCCCCGTTCGACGGGACGATCCGTATGCCATCGAGCGTCCTGCACGCGATCGAGCCTTGGGCGCTCACCACGAGTTGGCCTTTGCGATGCTTGTGGATCGGCAACTCGTCGTCGTTCTCCTTGCGCGGCACTTCCGTAGAGATCACCGGCCTTGGCATTTCGTCAGGGTCGAACGACGCGAAGCTGACGCGCAGGCCCTCCACGCTCCACGGCCTCATGATCTCCGCGTTCACGGCGCTGCTCGTGGCGGAATGTCCCGTGATCGGTGCCATCTCGGACATACTGGTCAGCCTCCTTGGGCCCGCTCATAGCGTCACTTTGTCCGTTTTGCGATATAATTTGGCAATCATATGAATCCTGCCACAGCTTGGCAGGCATATACTCTGCCGTGGTTCTGGCAAAAGGCCGACGAAGCGAAAGGCTGAAAATCGCGATGTACTGCTCCGCGGAATTAAATGCCGATCGCCTGGCGGATTTGCCGTTGGAGTCTCCCGAGGCGGAGAAAGGCTGGCAACGATGAACATGCTCACGCTCGACAGAACAGACATCAAGATTCTCAACGAGCTGCAAAGGGACGCAAATCTCACGAATGTGGAACTAGCGGACAGGGTTAACCTGTCTCCTTCCCCGTGCCTCACCCGGGTCAGGAAGCTGGAACAGACCGGCATCATCTCGCGCCGGGTGACACTGCTAAATCCGAAAGTGATGGGGCTGGAAGTCAACGCCTATATTCAGATCTCGCTTGATAAGCAGCCGCGCGCCGCGCTCGAACACTTCCAGTCAGCCGTAGAGATGCTCCCGGAGGTCATGGAGTGCAATTGGATGACGGGCGAATGTGACTTTCTTCTTCGCGTCGTGGTTCGGGACGTGGACGAGCTTGAGTGGCTGATCTCAAGCAAGCTGTCGAAGATCGAGGGTGTTGCCGGGATCCGCTCTAATCTCGTGCTGAAGCAAGTCACATATAAAACTGCACTGCCTATCGATGCTTCGAGAAAGCTGAGCCTGCGGCTAGACGCCTAGGCGCCCAAGCAATCGATCCTGCAGGGCCGATCCAAACGGCCTTCGTCGGTCGCGCCGGGACAGAACTCTAGCCGCATCAACAAAGATTTGTGGGGTTGATGAAGCTGCCGGCAAGGCGCCAATTTCTATACGTGTCCCGGCTCCATCAGTTGGATCCGGCGAGAGGAAGAACATGAAACTTTTCGACCTGACGGGTAAGGTCGCCCTCATAACAGGTTCATCACGAGGTATCGGGCGAGCCGTCGCGGAAGCGCTGGTCGAAGCAGGTGCGACTGTTGTGATCTCCAGCCGCAGACAGTCGGCGTGCGAGGAAGTCGCCAGCGCCATCAATGCGGCATATGGCGAGAACCGCGCAATTGCAGTCGCGGCGAACATTTCTGACAAGTCTGCACTTCAGGCGCTGGTGGAAGAGACACGACGGTGCTTCGGTCGAATTGACATTCTTGTCTGCAATGCCGCGACCAATCCCTATTATGGCCCTATGGGAGGAATCAGCGACGAGCAATTCCAAAAGGTTTTCGCCAACAACGTCCTGGCCAATCACTGGCTGATACAGATGGTGGCCTCAGAAATGATCGAACGTCAGGATGGCTCAATAATTGTCGTCTCATCGATCGGCGGACTTATGGGTTCGGATGTCATAGGTGCATACAATATCTCAAAGGCGGCAGATTTTCAGCTCGTCCGTAATCTGGCTCTCGAACTCGGCCCGCACAACATCCGCGTTAACGCTATTGCACCGGGCGTAATACGAACGGATTTCGCGCGCGCCCTGTGGGAGGATTCCCAGGCCCTGTCGAAACTTCAGCAGTCGACGCCCCTTGGCCGGATCGGCGAGCCACGTGATATCGCAGGCGCGGCGGTATTTCTTGCATCAAACGCAAGCAACTTTGTGAGTGGCCAGACCATCATCATCGATGGCGGCAGCACGATAAAAGGCATTCTATGAGCGCGCGTTTCGACGGGAAGAGCGTCCTTGTAACGGGGGCGGCATCCGGAATTGGAAAGGCGACTGTGGACCTCTTTGCTGATGAGGGCGCCAATGTGATCGCCGTCGACCTCAACATAACCGCCAGGCCAGGGCCCGTCCGTGTCGATTCCATCGTGACCGTACTCGGAAACGCGGGCGACGAGCGAGAGGTCGCCGCGATGGTGGCGACCGCTGTGGAACGGCATGGTGGGCTGGATATTATCTGCGCCAACGCCGGGATAAGCGGCGGCATGGCCGGTCTCTTCGAACAGAGCGCGGAGGACTGGCAGTCGCTCTTGCAGGTAAACCTGATCGGGCCATTTCTTGCCATCAAGCACGGGGCGAAGGCAATGATAGATGCAGGACGGCCGGGGGCGATCGTCTGCACTGCGTCGGTCGCAGGCCTGCGTGCGGGGGCCGGCGGCCTGGCCTATTCGGCGTCGAAGGCGGGCGTAATCAATCTGGTCCAAGGGGCGGCACAGCAGCTTACAGGTTCCGGAATTCGCGTGAATGCGGTGTGTCCCGGACTGGTCGATACTGGCATGACACAGGATCTCTACGCCGTCGCCCGATCCAAAGGCCGTGAAGATTTGATCGGACAGCTTAATCCGCTCAAGCGCGGCGGCGAACCGGTCGAGATCGCACGCACCATTGCGTTCCTTGCCTCCGACGAAGCCGCATACATCAACGGTCAGGCCTTGGTGGTCGATGGCGGTCTTTCGACATCCCTTCCCTTCGCCAAACCGCGGAAGCTTGGGCAAGCCAGTTTCTGAGAGCGCGGCTGCCAATGGTTTGTGAGTAGCCCTAAATTTCTGGACGCCTTCGATCCTAATTTTGATGACAGGAGGCGACGATGGGGAAGCCCAACTTCAGTATGGCGGCGCAGCCGAAGCACCGGGTAATGACCCACTCGAACTAAGGCTCGCAGTTCACCAGCATGGACTGGGCTGCCTTTCATCCGGGCCCACAATCTTGAGCACTCGATGAGCCGGCGTGGCAACTGCCACGACAATGCCGTCGCCGAGAGCTTCTTCTCGTCGCTCAAGCCTGAGCGCAGCCGGCGTCGGACCTACAAAACACGCGAGGAAGCCCGGCAGGACATGTTCGATTACATCGAGATTCTACAACCCGGTGCGCAAGCACCCAGGAACGGGATGCTGCCACCCGTCGAGTTCGAACGGCAGCAGATTTTGAAAGCGGAAGGCGTCTACTCGCAAAAGACTGACGTTGGTATTCAGCACTCGAGAGCGGTCCGCCTACCATGCGCAAATCGACCAATGTTTGCTCGCTGCCTCGATTTGCCCATAGATCCAGCAGAAATTGTCGTTTGCGATGATGCGACTGAGATGACCGCAGAATGCGAACCGGGCTATGACGGTGAGGCCAAGGTTCGGGTTACCGTGTTCTGGTTTCATTTATGCAGGATATTGGCGTTGAGGTCTATTCAGTGCGATGCTGGGTTCAGACATTTGAGGCTGACGGCAGCGGGCGTTCCATTTGGGATGGAATGGAGACGCGCTCCGTAATCAAGGACAAAATGGATCGACGCGTTGCTCGTGAAGCCATTTTCGCCTGCACGTCTCTGCTGATAGCCTCTTATCGCCCCGAGAGGCTGGTTATGTTTACACATACTGCAGATCTGCCGGAGGCGGCGGTAGAGAAGTTCGACCAGCTTGCGAGTGTTTTCGAAGCTGCTGGCTATAGTTGATCGCGAACCGCCTCGCCATGGTAGGCATGCCTGGAGCTTCAAGACCTAAGTGTCGGGCCTCGCATGGTCAGCGAGCATGGCCTTGGAAATAGCCAGGACCATGCTCGCATCGTGGCTTAAACGAGAAAGCCTACGACATCCTTCACCTGCGCCATGATCGGATCGGCGATCTGCGCCGCCTGCTCGGCGCCCTTTCGCAGCAACTGATCGATCTGCTCCGGATTGGCTTCGAACTCGCGCAACCTCGTGGCGATTGGCCCCAGATGGTCGTTGAGCGCTGCGGCGAGGGTCGGTTTGAAGGCGCCGAAACCCTGGCCGGAAAACTGATCCAGCACAGCCTGGATCGTGCTTCCCGTGATGGAGGCGTAGATACCGATGAGATTACGCGCCTCTGGTCTGCCTTCCAATTCGGCCTCGGTGGCGGGTAGAGCACCTGGATCGGTGCGGGCTTTCTGGATTTTGAGGCTGATCGTGTCGGCCGTATCGGTGAGGTTGATCCGGCTCATGTCGGACGGGTCCGATTTGCTCATCTTGGCGGTGCCGTCGCGCAGACTCATCACCCGGGCGGTTTCGCGCGGGATAATCGGTTCAGGCAGCGGAAACAGCTCGCTGCCGAAATCGAGATTGAATTTCTGCGCGATGTCGCGTGCCAGTTCCAGATGCTGTTTCTGATCGTCGCCGACGGGGACATGCGTCGCCTTGTAGAGCAGGATGTCGGCCGCCATCAGCACCGGATAGGTGAACAACCCGACACTGACCTGTTCCCGGTTCTTGCCGGCCTTGTCCTTGAACTGGGTCATCCGGCTCAGCCAACCCATGCGGGCGACGCAGCTCAGAGTCCAAGCCAGTTCGGTATGGGCGCGAACCATCGACTGGTTGAAGAGGATCGAATTGGCGGGGTCGATGCCGCAGGCCAGCAGCGCGGCGGCCATGCTCCGCGTATCCGCGCGCAGTTGCGCTGGATCATGCTTCATCGTGATCGCATGCAAATCGACGATGCAGTAGATTGATTCCATCTCGTTCTGCATCGCCACCCAGTTCTTGATGGCGCCGAGATAATTGCCGAGATGAAGCGCTCCGGTCGGTTGGATGCCGGAAAAGATACGTGTTTGCATTTTCACCCTTTTAACCGCAAAATTCCGCTGTTGTCGTGGGCCTGACCGTCAAGGCAGTACCTTGCCGGGATTGAGGATGCCGTGCGGATCCAGTGCGCTCTTTATCGCCCTCATCATAGCGACACCCGCTTCGCCATGTTCCTCGATCAGCTTCAGCCTTTTTGAGGTGCCAATCCCATGTTCCCCGCTACACGTACCGCCCATCGCAATGGCGCGGCTGACAAGGCGGTCGTAAATGCCCCGCGCCGCCGTTACCTGTCCAGCTTCTTTTGGATCGGGAAGAAACAAGACGTGAAAATTACCATCGCCGACATGTCCGGCGATGGTGGCCAGTAGACCTTCGCGATCGATATCCCGCCGGGTCTGCGCGACGCAGTCAGGCAGGCCGGAAATCGGCACGCACACATCGCTGGAAAAAGCCGGCGAACCAGGCATTAGGCGAAGACATGAATGATAGGCCGCGTGGCGGGCCCGCCAAAGCGCTTGACGACCGTCTGGATCGGAAGCCCAATGGACCGCCTCGGCCCCGTTTTCTGCCGCCACCTGAGCCAAAACCCGTGTTTCCGACTGTACCGCATGTGGTGCTCCGGCCAATTCGATGAACAAAGTGATTCGTTCCGGAAGATCAAGCCTGTTGTCGCGGTTGCAGGCGGCGATGGCGATCTCATCCAGAAACTCGATGCGGGATGCGGATATGCCGAGTTGGACCAGCATCGTGACGCATTCGACCGCAGTTCGTAGATCGGCGAAGCAACAGCGCGCTACCGACATGGCCTCCGGGATCGCGTGGAGTCGAACCGTCAGGTCTACGATTATGCCCAATGTCCCCTCCGAGCCGACAATCAATCGAGTCAGGTCATATCCCGCGGATGATTTACGGGCGCGTCCTGCCGTCCTGACGATCTGAGCATTACCTGTGACGATCGTCGTGCTGACGACATTCTCCCGCATTGTGCCGTAGCGCACGGCATTGGTTCCCGAGGCCCGCGTCTCTGCCATACCGCCGAGGGTGGCATCCGCGCCCGGATCAACAGGGAAGAAATAGCCGCTGTCTCGAAGCTGGGCGTTAAGTTGCAGGCGGGTCACCCCCGCTTCGACGGTAGCATCCTGATCCTCCGGTCGCAGCTTTAGAATCCGATTCATGCGGCTGAGATCCAAACAGAGACCGCCGGCAGGCGCCGTCACTCCGCCTTCGATCGACGTGCCCGCACCGAACGGGATAATCGGGATTTGCGCTTTTCGGCAGATATCTACCGTCTGACACACCTGATCAATCGATGTCGGGAAAAGGACGGCATCTGGCAGCGGGCCGTCATAGTGATGCTCCCCGCGAGCATGTCGCGCGCGGATTGCTTCGACGCAGGTCAACTCGGCACCGGTATCGGCGAAAAGTGCCAACCAATCCCGAGCCATCGCAAAACTGCCTTCACTCACAACAACTCCCATACGAGACTACTTGCAAGACGGATTATGTCAGGTTAGGATATGTTTTACAACTAAAGGAACTAGGTGTGGCCGCTGCGTTGGACGTCAGCCTGAAGGAACGGGGAGCAGGGCGCGAAGGTCGCCTGTTGGCCGTGCTTGCGGCTATCTACGTCCTATCCTTCGCCGATCGCACCGTCCTCAACCTTTTCGTCGACCCGATCCGGGCGGAGCTGTCGCTGTCCGATACCCAGATGGGTATATTGATCGGACCTGCGTTTGCGGCACTTTACCTGGTGCTGAGCCTGCCGCTTGGCATTCTGTCGGATCGGCTGCCCCGGGCGGCGCTGATCTGTTGCGGCTGCCTGCTCTGGAGCGGGGCGACGATCTTCTGCGGCCTGGCTACCAGCTTTGAGGCGCTGCTGGTCGGCCGGATGTTGGTCGGCGCGGGGGAGGCGGTACTTGCCCCTGCGGCTTACGGCCTGATCGCCAGCCATTTTCCGCGACACAAGGTGTCGAGCGCGCTGTCGATGTTCTCGGCCGGCGTGTGGGTCGGGGTCGGCGCCGCGCTGATCCTTGGGGCGGGCAGTTTCGTGTCGCTGCAGAGGGGCGATACGGCGGGGCCGCATTTCAGCAACTGGCGCGTGGTAATGTGCGCGGTCGGTGCTGCCGGGCTTCCGCTCGCGGCGCTGGTGGTCCGGTTCCGCGAGCCACGGCGGCCGAAGCCCGAGGCTGGTTCCGAGACGCGTGCAACCGGTGCCTTCGCCTATCTGCGCGCCAATCGACTCTTCTACATCTGTCATCTGATCGGCTTTGGGCTGTTCGCTCTGGCGGCGCAGGCAGTGATCGCCTGGACGCCAACCGCGTTGGCCCGCGATCACGGCTTCTCGCTCGGTCATGTCGGCCTCGTGCTGGGCTGTCTGCATCTGACCTTCAGCGTCGCCGGCATTGTCGTAGCGGGCGCGCTGGCCGATCGCGGGGTGTCGCGCGGTCGGGCGGCGGCACCGATGACGTTCGGGGCGCTCGGCACCTTGGGCCTGTCGATCTCAGTCGCGACCTTCGCGGTGGGGCAAGGGGCGCTCGTCTATGCCGCGCTCGCCGCTCTCTGCTTCTTCGTCAGCTTCCCGCTGGGGCTGGCCGCTTCCGCGCTGCAACTGTCCGCACCGCCCGAAATCCGGGGCACCGTCTCCGGGCTCTATGTGCTGATGACCGGGATCCTCGGTTCGGCCGCAGGGCCTGCGCTCGTCCCGCTAATCGCGGGCTCGGGGCTGCCGCTGGGAAGCGCCCTCGCGAGTGTCGCTGGTGTCGCCGCGATCGTTGCCACTGGCCTGCTTATTCTCGGCCGGGCGCCGCTGCGGACGATTTCGGCACGCCTCCGTCAGTTTTGAATGAAGTGCACAGGAAAATAATGAGAGAAGGGGACTGAAATGAACAAGGACTACCGGTTGTTCTTCGCGGCGAGCTGTTTTGCCCTCGCGACCGCATTGGCCGGCACCGGTTCGGCGCAGGCGCAGGCTGTCGTTGGAGCGGCGGCTGTACCCCAGACTGCCGAAGTGGACGACTCCGCCGGCCGCATCGGCGACATTGTCGTCACCGCGCGTCGTCGCGAAGAGCGGCTTCAGGACACACCCGTTGCGGTGACTGCGTTGACCGGTGCGGCGCTCGCCCAGCGCGGTGTCACCGACATCACCCAGGTCGCGCAGTTCGCACCGTCGGTGAACATCGGCGCTGCCGCCCGCAGCAACGGCAATTCCACTCAGGCTTCGATCTTCATCCGCGGCATCGGTCAGCTCGACTGGACGCTGACGACTGAGCCCGGTGTCGGCCTCTATGTCGACGGCATCTACGTTGCTCGTTCGGTCGGCGCGCTGCTCGACTTCGTAGACATCGACCGGGTCGAGGTGCTCCGCGGTCCGCAGGGCACGCTGTTCGGCAAGAACGCTGTCGGCGGCGCGATGAACATCGTCACGCGCCGGCCGGGCAACGAGTTCGGCGGTTCGGTCGAGGCGACCTATGGCCGTTTCAACCGCATCGATATGAAGGCATCGGTCGACTTGCCGATCAGCGAGACGCTGAAGTCCCGCTTCTCGATCGCGTCGCTCAACCGCGACGGTTATCAGGATCTGCCGCTGCTGAACGGCAAGGCCGGCGGCTATAAACGCCTGGCGGGCAAGGGCGCGATCAGCTGGGAACCGAGCACCGACTTCACCCTCGACCTCTCGGCCGATTTCCTGCGCGCCCGTGACGATTCGACCGCATCGAGCATCGTCGAGATAGGCGATTGCGTGGCGATCAACCCCTGCGGGCCCTTCGTCGCCACTTTCAACGCGCAACAGCGGGCCGCCGGCCGGCCCGAATATCTGGCATCGAGCTATATCCCGTCGAGCATCAACACCTCCTTCGCGGGCTTCGGCAATTATTCGAATACCGACGTCATCGGCACCTCGGCGATCGCGACCCTGAAGCTGTCGCCGACGGTGACGCTGAAGTCGCTAACCGGCTACCGCACCCTGGACGCGCATTTCGCGCTCGACGGCGACGGCTCGCCGCTTACCGTCGTGCAGACCGAGGATCTCTACGACCAGAAGCAGTTCAGCGAGGAATTGCAGTTGGCCGGCTCGGCCTTCGACAACCGCCTGAACTTCCTGGTCGGCGGCTATTATTTCCGGGAAACCGGCAACAACATCAATCTGGTCACCTTCAACAGCGGCTTCCGCGACTTTTTGTTCCCGGGCGTGTTCAGCGATCCGACCTTCCCGTTCCAGAGCGGCGGCAAGATCCGCAACACCACCTGGGCGGGCTTCACCCAGAACACACTGAAGATCGCCGAGGGCCTCAGCGTGACCGCCGGCCTGCGCTATTCGTGGGAGAAGAAGGAATTCGATCCCGATCAATACGCGTTCGAGGCACGCCGTCGCGGCATCGGCCTGCTCCCGCAGTTCAACGGTGCACTGCGCTGGCTCGATCCGCTGGTTCCCCGGGGTTCGGTCGACCAGACCATCTCGGACTGGTCGCCG
The DNA here is from genome assembly GCF_001428605.1 of Sphingomonas sp. Root720. GTDB lineage: Bacteria > Pseudomonadota > Alphaproteobacteria > Sphingomonadales > Sphingomonadaceae > Rhizorhabdus. The sequence goes on along the minus strand of NZ_LMID01000001.1, from coordinate 275,627 downwards.
AAGGCCAGCGTCGAATATAAGTGGGCGCCGGACATCCTCACCTACGCCTCCTATTCCGAAGGCTATAAGAGCGGCGGCTTCGCACAGCGCATCATGCCGGGTCGAAACGTTGTCGTGAACGGCGTCAACCAGCCCAACCCGGTCCCGGCCTTCGGACCGGAAAAGGTCGCGGTCTACGAAGCCGGCTTCAAGAGCACCCTGTTCGACAAGCGGCTGCGCCTCAACCTGGCGGCCTTTTACACCGACTATTCGGACATTCAGGTCAATTTCTTCGACGGCATCGCCACCCGGCCGCAAAATGCCGGCGACGGCCGCATCAAGGGCTTCGAGGCCGAGGCCGAGGCGACGCCGTTCGACGGCAGCCGCCTCAACGCGGCGGTGAGCTACACCGATGCCAAGCTGACCCGGCTAGATCCAGGCGCGCAGGGCGTCACCCTTGCCACCAAACTGCCCTATGTGTCGAAGTGGCAGTTGAGCGGCGGCGCGTCGCAGGATCTTCCGCTGGCCGATTGGGGACGCATCTCCTTCCGCGGCGACGTGTCCTATCGCTCGGCCTATTCGCCGGACATCGAGAACGCCCCCGTGCTGCGGCAGAGGGGTTATACGATCGTAAATGTCAGCGCGACGCTGCTGCCGGAAGAGGAGCGCTGGTCGTTGCAGGCGGGTGCTCGTAACCTGACCAACAAGCGGTTCATCCAGGGTGGCCTGGCCGACCCGGCGGGGCTGGGGCAGACCAGCGCCTCCTTCTCGGTTGGGGCCGAATGGTATGTGACGGCGCGCTTCCGTTTCAATTGAGGCCGGCGCGGCCCGGCGCCATCCGGCGTCGGGCCGTTCGGGCAAGGAGAGACGATGTCATCCTGGGAAGAGTATTTCGCCGGCACCTATGGGCAGGCGCGTGAACATTTCGAACAGGCGGTGGACAAGAGCGAGCTGACTCTGATCACCCGCCCGCACCCGCTGTCGACTCCGGATCGGCCGCTGTCGATGGACGCGGCCCGGATCGGATCGCCGAACGCGCGGCGCCTGCTGGTGCTGACCTCCGGGGTCCACGGTCCCGAATTGCTGTGCGGATCGGGCAGCCAGGTCGGGCTGCTCGAGGAAGGTGATTTCGCCGCGCTGCCGGCCGATACGGCGGTCCTGCTGGTCCATGCGATCAATCCGTGGGGCGCGGCCAACATCCGCCGCGTCAACGAAGACAATGTCGATCTCTGCCGCAACGGCGTCGTTGCTCTGGCCGATCGGCCGAAGAACGCTGCCTATGATGCGCTCCATACCGAGGTGAGCGGTCCGCACGGCCGCGAATGGGTGGCGGGGCAGGGGGGCGCGAAAGCGGTCGCCACGCGCTACCGCTCGGCGCTGCTGCAAGGTCAATATAATCATCCGGACGGTTTCGCTTATGGTGGCGATCGGCTTGCCTGGTCGAACGCCACCCTGCTGGCGCTGGTGGCGGAGCAGGCGGCGGCGGCGGCTGATGTCGTTTGCATCGACATCCATTCCGGGCTTGGTCCCTATGGCTATGGCTGCCTGGGGTCGTTCCAGTCGCTCGCCGATTTCGAGCGGTCGTGCCGCTGGTTCGGCCCCTGGACGATCGATGCGACCGCTGGCGCCGACAATCCCGAACATTATACCGTGCGCGGCCAGACGACCGAGATCTATGCCGAGGCCGTCGGCTCCGCCCGGCTGACCTCGCTGGTGCTGGAGTTCGGCACGGTCGATGCCGTCGCGATGCTGGGTGCGCTGCTCGACGAGCATTGGCTGTACCATCATGGCGGAGAGGACCATCCGGATGCCGCGGCGATCCGCGCCCGCTTGTTCGCGGCCTTCTACCCCGACGATTCCGAATGGCGCTGGGCCATCCTGCAGCGCACGCGGCAGACCGTTCGCCAGGCGCTGGTCGGATTGGCGGGCTCTTGACCTGATCGTCGATCTCGCAGATATACTCTCATATAAGAGTAATTCTGAAAGAGAAATTATGTCTGATGAAGCCGTTACCCTGGAGGATCGCTACACCCGGCAGGCCGGACCGGCCATGCTGTCGGGCACCCAGGCCCTGGTCCTCCTGATGATGATGCAGCGCCGTCTGGATCACGCCGCCGGGAATGACACCGCTGGCTTCTGTTCGGGCTATCGCGGATCGCCGCTGTCGACGCTGGATCAGGACTTTATCCGGGCGAAACGCCATCTGGAACCGCTCGGCATCCGCTTCCAGGGCGGCATCAACGAAGCGCTCGCCGCGACCGCCGTCTGGGGGACGCAGACGCTCCAGCTTGACCCGAAGGCGCGGGTCGAGGGCGTGTTCGGCATGTGGTACGGCAAGGGCGCGGGGCTCGATCAGAGCGTCGACGTGATCCGCCACGCCAGCAGCGGTGGCACCTCGCCGCTCGGGGGGGTGCTCGCGGTGGTGGGCGACGATCATGCGCTCAAATCCTCGGCGCAGCCGCACCATTGCGAACCCACCTTCGCCGATATGCAGATACCGGTGCTCTACCCGTCGGATATCGGCGAGATCGTCCGCTTCGGGCTGCACGGCTATGCGCTGTCGCGCTTCGCCGGTCTGTGGGTGGGGCTCAAGACCGTGCCCGAAACCGTCAACAGCACCACGATCGTCGACCTGGGGGCGCTGGTCCCCGATCGGCGCCTGCCACAATCCTGCGCCGATCTCGCGGCACCGCATGTCCGCTGGCCCGACCCCTGGCCGGCGGGCGAGCGCCGCTTCCACGAACTGAAGCTGCCCCGGATGCTCGCCTATCTGCGTGAGAACGATATCAACCGGATCGTCGTCGAGGCGAACCGGCCGGTGTTGGGCATCGTTACCGCCGGCAAATCCTATCTCGACACGGTCGAAGGGCTCCGCCTGCTCGGCCTGTCGTTGAACGAAGCCGCGTCGCTCGGTGTCTCGATCCTCAAGATCGGCGCACCCTGGCCGCTCGAGCCCGAGATCGTGACCGGCTTTGCCGGGCGGCATCCCGCACTGATGGTCGTCGAGGAAAAACGGCCGATCATGGAGGAGCAGATCAAGGCATTGCTATACAGCGCGCCCACGCGGCCGATCCTCTATGGCCGCCGCGACGCCGAGGGCGCTGCGCTGTTCACCGATGTTGGGGAAATCTCGCCGGCGCAGATAGCGTTAGCGCTCGCCCGTTTCCTTCCCGATCTGCCTGAAGCTGCGCGCGATCGGGCGCGGCAGCTCGGCGCCCAAGGCGACGTCGCCCGTACTCTGGCTCCGCCCGTCGCCCGCACGCCTTTCTTCTGCTCGGGCTGTCCGCACAACAGCTCGACCAAGGTGCCGGAGGGCAGCCGCGCCATGGCCGGCATCGGCTGCCATGGCATGGCGATGTTCTCGCCCGATCGTAACACCGCGACCCACACCCATATGGGCGGCGAGGGCGCGACCTGGATCGGGCAGGTGCCATTTACCGACCAGCCGCACATCTTCCAGAATCTGGGCGAGGGCACCTATCATCATTCGGGATCGCTCGCGATCCGCGCCGCCGTCTCAGCCGGGGTCAACATCACCTACAAGGTGCTGTTCAACGACGCCGTGGCGATGACCGGCGGACAGGCCGTCGACGGACAGATCACGGTGCCGCAGATCGCCCGCGAGATGGCGGCCGAGGGCGTGAGCCGTATCGCCATCGTCGCCGAACAGCCCGAAGCGTATCGCGCCGTCACGGATCTGCCCCCGGGGACCACGGTCTCGCACCGCGACGATCTCGACGCCGTGCAGCGCGAATTGCGCGAGGTGAAGGGTGTCAGCCTGCTGATCTACGATCAGGTCTGCGCGACCGAGAAGCGCCGCCGTCGCAAGCGCGGCCTGATGGCGGAGCCCGCCACACGCGTCTTCATCAACGACTTGGTGTGCGAGGGCTGCGGCGATTGCGGGCGCAAGTCCAACTGCCTGTCGGTGGTGCCGATCGAGACCGAGTTCGGCCGGAAGCGTCGCATCGATCAGTCGGCGTGCAACAAGGATATGTCCTGCACCAAGGGCTTCTGCCCCAGCTTCGTGATCGTCGAGGGCGGCAAGGTGCGGCAATCCGGCCGGCCGGTCGTCGCCCGGCTCGAAAGCGAATTGGCTTCGCTGCCAGATCCGGTCCACCGCGAGCCGGCCGAAGCCGACCCCTATGGCATCCTGATCGCGGGGATCGGCGGGACAGGCGTCGTGACCGTCGGCGCGATCCTGACGATGGCCGCCCGGCTCGACGGGCTGGAGGGCGTGGTCCACGATCGGATGGGCATGGCCCAGAAATTCGGCGCCGTGACCAGCCATGTCCGCATTGGCGCCGCCGGCGAAGCGATGGGCCCCAGGATCGGTGAGGGGCAGGCGGACTTGATCCTCGGCTGCGACGCGATGGTGACCGCCCAGCCCGACGTGATCTCGACGATCCGGCCGGATCGCACCCATATCCTCCTCAACACCGATGAATCGGCGCCCGGTGCTTTCGCGACCAACCCCGATTTCGATTTCCGGACAGCGCTGACGATCGGCCATGTCCGCAAGGCAGCGGGCACCGACAAGGTCGAGACGATCGATGCTGCCCGGCTGGCCACGGCACTGACGAGCGACTCGATCGCGACCAATTTGTTCATGCTCGGCATGGCCTTTCAGCGCGGATTGGTCCCGCTGTCGATCGACGCGATCCATGGCGCGATCGCGTTGAACGGCGTCGCGGTGGCGGAGACGATCCGGACCTTCGGCCTCGGTCGCTTGGCGGCGCATCGACCATCGGCGATCCGCGACGCGGTGGCGCCGATCCTGCCTGAAGAGGTGCGCTCGCCACCCGCCAAGACCCTGGCCGATGTGATCGATCGCCGCGCCGCCTTCCTGCGCGATTATCAGGACCAGGCTTATGCCGATCGCTACCGCCTGCTGGTCGAGCGCGTCCGGACGGCCACCGCGCATCTGGACAAGGGCGAGGCGATAGGTCTCGCGGTCGCGCGCAATTATTTCAAGCTGCTTGCCTATAAGGACGAATATGAGGTCGCCCGCCTCTATGCGCATCCCGATTTCCGGCGGAAGCTCACCGAACAGTTTGAGGGCGATTATCGGCTGAGCTTCCGGCTTGCGCCGCCGCTGCTGGCGCGGCCCGATCCGGCGACGGGCGAACCGCGCAAGATCAGCTTCGGCGGCTGGATGCTGACCGCCTTCGGCCTGCTCGCCAAGCTGCGCTTCCTGCGGGGCTCGCGCTTCGATCCGTTCGGCTACAGCCACGACCGCGTCGTCGAGCGTCGGTTGATCGTCGACTATGAGCGCGACGTCGAGCGGGTGCTGGACATGGCCGCCAAAACAATGTCCGCTGATTGGCTGACGGACGCCTTGGCGCTGCTGGCTCTTCCGGAGCGCATTCGGGGCTATGGCCCGGTCAAGGACCGGTCGGTCGAGACCGCGGATAAGGAAGCAGAGCTGCTCCGGACCAGGCTGGGTGCCGCCGATGCGATGGCGGTTGCGGAATTATTGCAGGAAGAGACGACCGCCTGAGGAGTAAGGGGGCGTCGCGTGCGTCAGGCACGCGGGCGACGCTTCCGGCCGGCCTGGGTCAGTTCGTCATAGCTCTGCTTCGATCCACGATAGAGCTTGAGCAGCAGCTTGCTGAGCTGGCGCTTCTCGGTGACGGTGAGGTGGCGTTCATAGGAGGCGTCGGCCTCCTCGTCGGCGGGCAGGATCGAGGCGATCCTCTTGGCGCCGGCGGGCGTAACTGAGATCAATGTATGGCGCCGGTCGCTGGGGTTCGGATGCAGTTCGAGGAAGCCGTGCTGGTACAGCGCGGTGATGTTGCGGCTGACCGTGGTCTTGTCCATTGCCAGCGTGTCGATGATATCGACCGCGACGAGCGGCCCGAAGATCTGCACCAGGCGCAGCGTCCGCCACTCGTGGATCGTCAACTCGGCCGAGGCGAGCACCCGCGCGGTGGTGTTGCGCGCGATCATGTTCGACAACACCATGATCGCGAAAGCGAGATTGTCGCCGAAGAACAGCTCGCGCCGGGCGGCCAGATCGGTGGGCAGGGCGGGCGAAACGGCCTCTCCCGAGGCGGTGGTGGTCTTGTCCATGCAGGCGATCATAACCATCCGACAACGGATCGACAACATCTTGCAATTAGTCTCATATAGGAGCAATTGCCCGCCAAAGGGCCGCGTGCTGCGTGGACGGGGGCTGTCGCATCGGTGATCCCCTGTGGCGCCCGCCTGTGAAGTCCGTCGAGGAGAATGAGCCGCATGGAGAAGGAACAGGGCCCCGATGGCCTCGATCGGACGCTGGGACCGATCTCGATCATCGCCCTCGGCGTCGGAGGGATCATCGGGGCCGGCGCGTTCGTGCTCACTGGCGTAGCCGCTGCCTCCTTTGCCGGGCCCGGCATATCGCTGTCCTTTGTGATCGCCGGCATGGCCTGCTTGCTCGCGGGCCTCTGTTATGCCGAATATGCGGCGATGCTGCCTGTCGCTGGCAGCGCCTACAGCTATGTTACCTTCACCATGGGGCGCTTCGCCGGCTGGCTGGTCGGCTGGATTCTAATCCTTGACTATCTCGTGGTGTGCAGCCTGATCGCGGTGGGGTGGTCGGCCTATACCGGCGCCTTCCTGTCCGGCGCCGGCCATCCGCTGCCCGCTCGCTGGTCCGCGCCGCCGATCGCCTATGACGCCGCGACGGGGTTCGGCCTCAGCGGGGCGGTGATCAACCTGCCGGCGATGCTGCTGATCCTGCTCGTCGCCACGGTGCTGACGGGTGGGTTGCGCAAGTCGGTCGCGTTCAACTGGGTCGTCGCGGGACTGAAGGTCGGGGCGATCGCGCTGTTCGTGCTGTTTGGTGCGGCGCAGGTCGACCTGTCCAACTGGCAGCCCTTCATTCCGCCGAATGACGGCAGCTTTGGCAGCTTCGGCTGGAGCGGGGTCGTCCGCGGCGCTGCGGTCGTGTTCGTCGCCTTCCTGGGGTTCGATGCGGTGTCGACCACCGCGCAGGAGGCGAAGAACCCGCAACGCACCATGCCGGTCGCGATCCTGGGCGCGCTGGGCGTCGTGACCCTGACCTATGTCGCGCTGTCGCTGGTGATGACGGGCCTCTCGCCCTATCGCGAACTCGGCGTCGCCAACCCGCTCAACGTCGCGCTGGTTCATGGCGGGCCGAGCCTCGCCTGGTTGCGACCGGTGCTGAGTGTCACCACGATCATCGGGCTCGCTTCGGGGGTGATGGTCGTGATGCTCGGCCAGTCGCGCATCTTCCTGGCCATGTCGCGCGATCGGCTGCTGCCGGCGCTGTTCGGTGAGATCGACCCCAAGACGCGTACCCCGGTGAAGGGCGTGAAGCTGATCGCGGCGATCGCGATCGCTCTGGCGGGCCTGTTTCCGGTCCATCTGCTGGGTGAGATCATCGCGATCGGCACGCTGCTCGCCTTCGCGATCGTCTGCGTCGGTATCGTCGTCCTGCGCCGCGTCCGTCCCGATCTGCCCCGCCCATTCCGGACGCCGCTTTCGCCGCTCGTCCCGCTGGCCGGGGCCTTATGGTGCGGCGTGCTGATGACCTTCCTGCCGGGGGTCACCTGGATCGCTTTCCTGCTGTGGCTAGGCGCGGGCGTGGCTGTTTATTTCGCTTACTCCCGCCCCCGGGCGATGCGCGGCGGTACTTGACATCTGAGAGTCATTTTGCTTGATACTAATCTCATAAGAGACGATTAGGCGGAGTGACGAATGAGCATCCTGGACGTAATTGCGACAGGCGCGGACGAGGCGCCCCGCGCGCGACAGGGGGTCGATCGCGTTCCCGCCTACCTCCCCGGGGAGGCGCCGCCGGGCGGCACCGGCCGGTCGGTGAAGCTCTCGTCGAACGAGTCCCCGCTCGGCTGCAGCCCACTCGCCGCCGCGGCTTTCCAGGCGCATGCCGGGTCGCTCCAGCTCTATCCGGATGCGGGAGCGCAGGCGCTGCACGATGCGATCGCCGCCAAGTTCAGCCTCGATCCCGCACGGGTCGTCACCACCTGCGGATCGGAGGAACTGCTCCATCTGGCCGCGCGAGCGTTCGTCGATACGGACGACGAGGTCGTCGTCAGCCAATATGGCTTCATCGGCCACCACATCGCCGCGCTGGCGGCGGGAGCGGAGCGGATCGTCGTTCCCGAGCGGGACTATAGCGTCGATCTCGACGCGATGGTGGCGGCGGTCGGCCCGCGCACCAAGCTGGTCTTCCTCGCCAATCCGGGCAATCCGACCGGCACCGTCCTGCCCGCGTCGGCGATCGCCGATTTCCACGCCCGTTTGCCGCGTCGCGTGGTGCTCGTTCTCGACGCCGCCTATGCCGAGTTCGCCGAACTCGACCCGGCCTATGGCTGCGGTCTCGACCTCGCCGAACAGTCTGACAATGTGCTCGTCACGCGCACCTTCTCGAAGATGTATGGTCTCGCTGGGCTGCGGATCGGCTGGGGCTATGGGCGGGCGAGCCTGATCGACAATATCAACCGCGTCCGTCCCGCCTTCAACGCCAATGCCGTCGCCCAGGCGGTCGCGATCGCGGCGCTGCAGGATGACGATTTCGTGCGCCGCTCCCGCGATCTCAACTCGGCCGGGCTGGTCCAGCTGAGCGAGGGACTGGCGAAGCTCGGCATCGCCGTGACGCCCAGCGTGTGCAATTTCGTCCTCGCGCATTTCGGGGCGGAAACCCCCGGGGCCGACGCGCTGTTCGAAGCGCTGCGTCTGCGCGGCATCGTCGTCCGTCCGGTCAAGGGCTACGGTCTGCCCGACGCGCTGCGCATCTCGGTGGGGCTGCCCGAAGACAATCAGTTCCTGCTCGACGAATTGGCCGTCATCCTGGCGGGCGCGCGATGAATCCGAGCGGATCGCGCGAGCTGGTCGCGGGGTTGATCGCGGCCTCGCCCTTCCATGCCGCGCTAGGCATCGATCTCGACGAGGTGTCGGTCGAAGAGCAACGGGTCCGCATCGGCCTGCGCTACCGCGACCTGCACCAGCGCGAGCCGGCGTCAGGGCGCCATCATGGCGGCGTCATCGCCGCGCTGGTCGATGTCGCCGGCACCTTCGCTGCGATCGCGACGATCGGGCGCAATGCACCGACCACCTCGCTGTCGATCGATTTCCTGCGCCCGCCCACGCCGTCGAGCGATCTGATCGCGGTCGGCCAGGTCCGCCATGCCGGCCGCACCGTCGGCCGCGCGGATGTCGATGTAACCGACATGGCCGGCCGCCTCGTCGCGATCGGCCGGGTGCGGCTTGCCTGGAGCCCGGCCGATGCCTGATCTTCGGCCGGCTTCCAGCGACGACAGCATCTCGGCGGCGTTCCGGCAGACCGTCGCGCGCTTCCCCGACAACGACTTCGTCCACATCCCCTCGGCGGCCTGCGACTCCTATTCGGACGAGCCGTTGACGATCACTTATGCCGTGGCCGCCCAGGCGGTGGACACGCTCGTCGAACGCTATGCGGTGGCCGGGGTCGGTGACCGTCACCGTGTCGTGCTGATGCTGGAGAATCGGATCGAGTTCTTCGTCCATTTCCTCGCGCTCAACGCGCTCGGTGCCAGTGCTGTGCCGGTCAACAGCGAGGCGGCCCCCGAGGAGATCGCCTATTTCGCGCACCATAGCGGCGCGGCGTTGGCGATCGTGCTGCCCGATCATCTCGACCGCGTGCGCGCCAGCCTGACCTATCCCGATGCGCCGCAGGTCGGCGAGGCGAGCCGCGACTGGGCGGGGTTCCAGTCGCCCATGCCGGTCGTCCGTGCCGATGCGGCGGCCGGCGAAGCGGCGCTTCTCTATACATCGGGTACCACCGGCCTGCCGAAGGGCTGCATCCTCTCCCAGGAATATTTCCTGCACTGCGGCCGGTGGTACAATGCGATGGGCGAGATCGCGGCGGTACGCGATGGGCGTGAGCGGCTGATCACGCCGCTGCCGCTGAACCATTCGAACGCGCTGGCCTGGTCGTTCATGGCGATGCTGCTGTCGGGCGGCTGCGTGGTGCAGCTCGATCGGTTCCGGCCCTCGACCTGGTGGACCTCGGTCCGCGAGTCCCGCGCGACGATCATCCATTATCTCGGCGTGATGCCGGCGATGCTGCTGAAGCAGGCCCCGAATCCTGCCGATCCGATCGGCGCGCAGGTCCGTTTCGGCTTCGGCGCGGGAGTCGATCCTCGCCATCATCTCAGCTTCGAGGAACGCTTCGGCTTTCCGCTGATCGAAGCCTGGGCGATGACCGAGACCGGTGCCGGCGGCATCATCGCCGCCGACCACGAACCGCGTCATGTCGGAACCCGCTGTTTCGGCGTTCCCGGGGGCACCGTCCGCGCGCTGGTGATCGACGATGACGGCCGACCGGTGGCCGATGGCGTCGCGGGTGAATTGCTGGTCAGGCAGGCGGGGCTGCGGCCCGACTTCGCTTTCTTCTCGGGTTATCATGGCGATCCGGCGGCGACCACCGCGGCCTGGACCGATGGCTGGTTTCGCACCGGCGATATCGTCGTGCGCGATCCCGACGGCAGCATGCGCTTCGTCGATCGCGCCAAGAACATCGTGCGTCGCAGCGGCGAGAATATCGCGGCGGTTGAGGTGGAGGGCGTGTTGCTGCGCCACCCGGCGGTGCGATCCTGCGCGGTGATGCCGGTGCCCGACGAGATACGCGGCGAGGAGGTCGGTGCGGCGATCGTGCTGGCACCCGATGGCGTGGGCGGCGAGGCGCTGGCGATCGAATTGTTCGATCTGGTGAACGACAGCCTGTCCTATTTCAAGGCGCCGGGCCATATCGCCTTCGTCGCCGAACTGCCGATGACGGGGTCGCAGAAGATCCGTCGCGGCGAACTGCGCGCGCTGATGACGCGGGAGCAGGAGGGCGGCCGTACCTTCGATCTCACCGCGCGCAAGCGGCGACCGCGTGGCCAGGGGATTGCCGACCGTGCGCAGGCCTGATCCCTATCAGGGCATTGCCCTGATCGCGCCTGTCACCGTACCCTATGAACGGCACAGTCCGCATGGGGCGATGTGGTTCCTGGGCCGATCGCTGGCGCTGGCGCTGGAGGCGTCGGGCCTCGACAAGGACGCGGTGGACGGGATCACGGTCTCCAGCTTCACCTTGGCGCCTGACAGCGTCTCCTCGGTCGCCGAGCATCTCGGTCTGGACGTGCGCTTCGCCGAGCAGATTCCGCTTGGCGGGGCCAGCGGTGTCGCCGCGATCCGCCGCGCCGCGCGGGCGGTGCAGGCGGGCGATGTGGAGGTCGTCGCCTGCCTGGCCGGCGACACCGCCGATCCGGGCAGCTTCACCGGTCTGATAAAGGATTTCAGCCGCTTTTCGCGCGGGGCCGCTTATCGTTATGGCGCGGCGGGTCCCAACGGCGTCTTCGCAATGATCGCCGCCGACTATATGGCGCGCACCGGGGCGACGCGGGAGGATTTCGCCCGGCTGTGCGTCGCGCAGCGGCATAATGCCGCCGCCAATCCCGACGCGCTGCTGCGCAAGCCGCTCACCGTCGACGATTATCTGCAAGCGCGACCGATCGCCGAGCCTTTCCACCTATTTGACTGCGTGATGCCCTGTGCCGGCGGCGAGGCGCTGATCGTCACCACCGAGGATCGGGCCCGCAGCCTGGGGGTTCCCTATGCCACGATCAGCGCCAGCGGAGAGCGGCACAACGCCTTCCGATCCGACCCGATCGCCCGGCGGGGCGGCTGGCGGCTGTACCGGGACGAGCTTTACGAGCAGGCGGGTTTCGGGCCCGACGCGCTGGACCTCGTCCAGACCTATGACGATTACCCCGTCATCTCCTTCGTGCAGTTCGAGGAACTGGGCTTGTGCGGGGAGGGGGAGGCGCCCGCCTTCGTCCGGCGAACCAATATGCAATGGGACGGTGGCGGCTTGCCGCACAACACATCGGGCGGCCAACTCTCCTGCGGCCAGGCCGGCGCGGCCGGCGGCTTCCTGGGGCTGGTCGAAGCCGTGCGTCAGGTGACCGGCACGGCGCATGGCCGCCAGATCCCCGGTGTCGCGCGTGCATTGGTCAGCGGCTATGGCATGGTGAACTTCGATCGAGGCATCTGCACCGCCGCGGCGATCGTCGCGGGGGCCGGCCGATGACCGGCGGCGATGCATTGTTGCAACGATGCCGGACCTGCGGAACCGCGCTCTATCCACGGCGGGAGATTTGCAGCCGGTGCCTGAGCGGCGATCTCGCCGATCTCGATGTCGCCGGTATCCCCGCCACGATGATAGCGCTGACCACGCTGCACATCACCCATGAACCGTCGCTGCGGCCGTTGCTGCCGCTGCGCATCGGCACGGCGGTGCTGGCGGATGGTCTCAAGCTGATCGCCTACGCCGCGCCCGCCGTGGCGACGGGGGATGCCGTGTTGCTGTCGGTGGTCGCCGACCCCGACGGAATGCCGGTGATGATCGCCGCCGGAAGACCGATCGCGGCCACCGGACTGGCGGATGCCTTGAATGAAGGAGAGGAAGGATGAGCGCGACTGCGACCGCCGTCGTGACCGGAGGCAGTGCCGGTATCGGGCTGCAGATCTGCCAGGATCTGCTTGATCGGGGCTATGAGGTGATCTCGCTGGCGCTGGAAGAATCGCCGCTGCGGCATAAGCGGCTGACCTCGATCGCGGTCGACCTGTCGGAAGTCGAGGCGACCCGGCGGACGGTGGCGATGGTGGCCGAACGCGGCCCCACCACGATCATCTGTAACGCCGGCGTCACCCGCTCGGCGCTGCTGGAGGAGGTCACGCTCGACGATCTCGACGATCTGGTGAACCTCTATTTCGCGTCGACGATCCTGCTTGCGCAGGCCTGCCTGCCCGCGATGAAGGCGTCGCGATTCGGGCGGATCGTCATGATCTCCTCGCGCGCCGCCGTCGGCCTCGCGACGCGGACGGTGTATACCGCCACAAAGTCGGGGTTGATCGGGCTGGCCCGGACATGGGCGCTAGAACTCGGCCCCGTCGGCATCACCGTCAATGTCGTGGCGCCGGGACCGGTGCCGACCCAGATGTTCACCGACGTCGTACCGACCGGCAGCGAGCGCGAGCGCAAGCTGATCGAGAGCCTGCCGGTCCGCCGTCTCGGCACGCCGGCCGACATAGCGCGCGCCGTTCTCTACTTCGCCGACCCGCTCAACGGGTTCGTCACCGGGCAGACGCTGTTCGTCTGTGGCGGTGCGAGTGTCGGCTATCTCCAGATCTGAGGAATGACCATGACCGATGTGGAAGGGCCCGCGATCGCATCGCTGATCGAACCGGATCGCGTGCACCGGACGATCTACACCGACCCCACGATTTTCGAGGCGGAGATGTCGCGCATCTTCGAGCGTACCTGGATTTATATCGGCCATGAAAGCCAGATCCCGGCGGCGGGTGACTATTATGCGACGACGATCGGCCGGCAACCGGTGGTGATGGTGCGGCAGCGCGACGGGGCGATCACGGTCCTCCACAATCGCTGCGCGCACAAGGGCGCGCTGCTGGTGCCGAGCGGCGCCGGCAATGTGAAGGCGTTCCGCTGCGCCTATCATGGCTGGTGCTACCATCTCGACGGGCAGATCATGACCATCCCGCGCGAGTCTGGCTATGCGCACTCGGGGTTCGGCAAGCAGTGCCGGGAAGCGAACATGCCACCCATCGCGCGCTACGGCGTTTATCGCGGCTTCGTCTTCGCCAGCCTTGCCGCCGAAGGTCCGGCGCTCGAGGACTGGCTCGTCGGGGTCGACGGTTCGATCGATAATATGATCGACCGCTCGCCTGAGGGTGCGCTGGAGATCGTGGCGCCGCCGATGCGTTATCGCATGCGGGTGAACTGGAAGTTCCACGTCGAGAATCTCAACGACCTGCTCCACCCGATGGTCGCGCATCAATCGGCTACTGAGGCGGGCCATCGCACTGCCGGGCGGCATATCGAGCCGGGCGAGAGGATGCCGATGGCGATCGAGATCCTGGCGCCCTTCTCGAACAGCTATGATTTCTTCGAGGAGATGGGCCTTCATGCCTTTCCATATGGCCATAGCTATTCGGGCGGGCGCACCAGCATCCACGCGGCATATTCCGACATTCCGGGCTACAACGAGGCGCTGGAGCAGAGCTATGGCGACGCTCGGACCCGGGATATCCTCTCGACCAATCGGCACAACACGGTGGTCTATCCCAGCCTGACCCTGAAGGGCGCGATCCAGACGATCCGCGTGGTGAAGCCGATCGCCGTCGACTGCACGGAGATCGAGAGCTGGACTTTCCGCCTGAAGGGGGCGCCGGACGAGCTGCTTAAGCGATCGGTGCTTTACAGCAACCTGATCAATTCATCGGCCGGCCTCGTTCAGCCAGATGATCACGAAGCCTATCGGCGGTTGCAGCATGGCCTGCTGAGCGAAGGGCTCGATTGGGTGAGCATGCACCGCCATCTCGGAGACGAGGAGCTGGACGGTGACGGTGGCCGATCGGCGACGGGATCGAGCGACATGGTGTTCCGTAACCAATATCAGGAATGGCAACGGCTGATGACGGGGGAGGCGGCATGATCGGCGAGGCTGTGGAGACGGCACACGGGCTTGATCGCGCGCAGGCCGAGGACTTCCTCTATTGGGAGGCCGAATTGCTGGACAGCGGCCGATATGACGAGTGGCTGGATTTGTTCACTGCTGACGGCACCTATTGGATCCCGTCCAATCCGGGCCAGACCGATCCGTATCTCGCACCGTCCCATGCGTTCGAAGACGATCTGCTGCGTCGGGTCAGGGTCGAGCGGTTCAGCAGCAAATACTCCTATTCGCTGCAACCCGTGCCCCGCAGCTCGCGAATGCTGTCCAATATTCGAATAGAGTTCCACCAGCCATCATGCTGGACGGTCCGCTCGAATTTCCTCGTCAGTCAATTTCATGGCGACCAGACCCACAGGTTCGCGGGCCACTACGTTCATGAACTGGTCGCCAGTGCTGGCAACTTACGCATTTCATCGAAGAGGATCATGCTGCTCGATGCCGATGGTCCTCTGCCAGATATTCTGACCATCTTGTAACGATAGCCCGATAACATGATTGTGGAGGTTTAATTTTTTGAGATTTTCTAGAGATTTAATGATAGTCGCCGTCCTATTATTTGTCATATAAAGCGCCGCCTGCCGTTGTGATGCACTTTTAACGCGCAATTGCCCAAGCATTCCTCAGCGTGGCGATGGCTGCGGCGTCGGGTTATGGGTCGAGGATGACCATGTACCTGCAGAAAAATGTTGGGTGTTTCATAGGAACGTGAACGGACCTGGGAACTTGACCAAATAAACGATCGATAAGGTATTGGAAATACGGGCATTTTCTACCTCCACTTCCGGAGGTGGACTCCGTGTGCCATACTAGATCAGGCGGGCGGCGATGGCGCGCTCGACCGCTTCGGCCCGGCTGCTAGAGTTCAGTTTCCGGCAACAATGCTGAGGTGAAGCTTTACCGTGTCGACGCTGATGTCGAGCTCGCGGCTGATCTCTTTGTTGGACAGCCCCTGCGCCACCGCTCGAAGCACTTGCCACTCCCCTGGCCGACAGCAGGTTGCCGTCGATCTGTCCTGCCATTCGGCAAGCAGGCGGCGCAGCGCCTCCGCGGTGCGGCTGCAGTCGCGCGCGACAGCCTCGGCAAAGCCTTCCCGGGTGCGGATGTAGGTGAGTGTTGTCGACCGCCAGGGACGGCTTGCCAAATCGAGGCGGCTGTAGACGGTTCAGCCCGGATTGCGGCTGACGAGAATCTTGGAATTTCCGCTTTGAAACCAGTTGCTTACCGGCCGTTCCCGAACGTCGTCGGAAACCACTTGGTGCCCAGGAGAGGACTCGAACCTCCACGGCCTTGCGGCCACTGGCACCTGAAGCCAGCGCGTCTACCAATTCCACCACCTGGGCAATCCGGAGCGGAGGCCGGGCGGATAGCGGTGCTACTCGCACCTTGTCAACAGCTTCTGTGCAGGGCAATGCGACTTCATCTGAACATCAAGGGATTCTCAGGATGAGCCGTCTTGTCACGCTGTTCGGCGGTGGTGGATTTTTGGGCCGCTATGTCGCGCAGGAATTGCTCAAGGCGGGCGCCCGCGTTCGCATCGCGGAGCGCGACCCGTCCGACGCATGGTTTCTGAAGCCGCTGGGCGGGCTGGGCCAGACCCAGTTCGTCCCGGCCTCCGTCACGAAGCCCACCACCGTCGCCCATGCGGTCGAAGGTGCCGATTCCGTGGTGAACCTGGTCGGAATCCTCAAGGGCGATTTCGATTCGATCCACCGCAAGGGTGCCGCCAATGTCGCCGCGGCGGCCAGCGCTGCGGGCGCCCGCGCGCTTGTCCATGTCTCGGCGATCGGCGCCGATCCCGAATCGACGTCGGCATACGGCCGCAGCAAGGGAGAAGGGGAGGCCGCCGCGCGCGCGGCGTTTCCGGCGGCCACCATCATCCGCCCCTCGATCGTCTTCGGTCAGGAGGACGCTTTCCTCAACCGCTTCGCGGCAATGCAGGCAGCGCCGTTCGTGCCGGTGCTGCGCGGCGCGGTGAAGTTCCAGCCTGTGTGGGTCGCCGACGTCGCCAAGACGATCGCGGCGGCCGCGCTCGATCCCGGCGCGCATGCGGGCAACATCTATGAGCTGGGCGGTCCCGAGGTGGTGTCGATGGCCGAGCTCAACGCCTGGCTCGCGAGAGCGACCGGACACAATCCGACTTTCGTGCCGGTGCCCGACAGCCTCGGCGGCATTCTCGCATCGATCGCCGGCGCGCTTCCCGGCGCACCGATCACGCGCGACCAATGGCGAATGTTGCAAGCCGACAACGTCGTTGCACCGGGCGCCAAGGGATTCGAGGCGTTCGGCATCGAACCGACACCGATGGAGGCGGTCGCGTCGGCCTGGCTCGTCCGCTACCGGCCGCACGGGCGTTTCGCCTTGCCCGTCAAGACCGCGGCCTGACGCGCCACCATGGAATTATCGCTGCTGTCCATCGTCCTCCTCGGCATCGTCGAGGGGTTAACCGAGTTCCTGCCCGTCTCGTCGACCGGGCACCTGATCCTCGCCGGAGAGGTCATGCAGGTGCCGCAAGGCACCGAGACCTTCGACATCGTCATTCAGCTCGGCGCGATCCTCGCCGTGGTCGTGCTCTACCGGGGGCGCTTCGCCGCGGTGCTGGGCGGCCTGGCCCGGCGCGATCCGACGGCGATCCGCTTCACCCGCAACGTGCTGGTCGGCTTCCTGCCCTCGGCGGTGATCGGCGCGGTCGCCTATGGCGCGATCAAGGCGATGCTCACCACGCCGATCATCGTCGCCGTGGCGCTGATCGTGGGGGGCATCGCGATCCTCGTGATCGAGCGGCTGGTGCGCCATCCGACTTGCGACAGCGTGGAGGGCATGAGCGTCAGGACGACGCTCGGCATCGGCTTCATTCAGTGCCTGTCGATGATCCCCGGCGTCAGCCGGTCGGGGGCGACGATCATGGGGGCGCTGACGCTGGGGGTCGAGCGGCGCACCGCGGCCGAATATAGTTTCTTCCTCGCCATCCCGACGATGCTCGGCGCGACGACGCTCGCCCTGTGGAAGGCGCGACATGAATTGGGCAATTCCCAGGCCACCGCGATCGCGATCGGTTTCCTGGTGTCCTTCGTCGTCGCAATGGCGGTGATCCGCTGGTTTCTGAACGTCGTCACGCGCCACGGATTCGCACCTTTCGCTTGGTATCGCATCATTGCCGGCTCCATCGCCTTGACATGGCTGGTTTTTAGATAGTCTCAAATCGGTCCTATGTCACACCCGATATGTCTGGCCGTTCATATGCCACGGTGATTTCCACAGAAAATAGGTAAGCAATACTACCATACTGTGCGAAATGCGCGTGACTTGTCGCTGTGATTATGGGAATGCGCCTTCGAACGTGGAGGGCATTTGCCATGGCTGAAGAGCCGATGTTGAAATTCGTGGGCGTGGGGCAGGCGTTTCCGCCCAAGCGCGCGGCCGACGCGCGGATCGCCGATTTCGGCGAGATTTCGCCGCTCTATGCGGATGAAAAGGCCGGCGAGCAGGCATCGCGCTGCTCGCAATGCGGCGTGCCCTATTGCTCGACGCATTGCCCGCTGCACAACCATATCCCGGATTGGTTGCGGCTGACCACCGAGGGCCGGCTGCGCGAAGCCTATGAACTGTCGAACGCGACCTCTACCATGCCAGAGATCTGCGGCCGCATCTGCCCGCAGGACCGCCTGTGCGAGGGCAATTGCGTGATCGAGTTCTCGGGCCACGGCGCGGTGACGATCGGATCGATCGAGAAGTACATCACCGACACCGCCTGGGAGCGCGGCTGGGTAGAGCCGGTGCAGGTCGGCCCGGCGAGGGGCCAGTCGGTCGGAGTGATCGGTGCGGGCCCGGCGGGCTTGACCGTCGCCGAGCTGATGCGCGCGCGCGGCTATGACGTCCATGTCTATGACCGGCACGATCGCGCGGGCGGGCTGCTGACCTACGGCATCCCTGGCTTCAAGCTTGAGAAGCCCGTCGTCATGCGGCGCGTCCAGCGGCTGATCGACGCGGGCATCGTCTTCCACCAGGGTTTCGAGGTCGGTCGCGATGCCTCGCTCGCCGACCTGCGCGAGAAGCATGACGCGGTCCTGATCGCGACCGGCGTCTACAAACCGCGCGCGATCAAGGCGCCCGGGGTCGGCACGCCCGGTATCGTCGAGGCGCTCGACTATCTGACCGCGTCGAACCGCAAGGGATTCGGCGACGCGGTACCCGCCTTCGACGACGGACTGTTGAACGCGGCGGGCAAGTCCGTCGTGGTCATCGGCGGCGGCGATACGGCGATGGACTGTGTCCGCACCGCCGTCCGCCAGGGAGCGGCTTCGGTGAAGTGTCTTTACCGCCGCGACCGGGCGAACATGCCCGGCTCGCAGCGCGAGACCAAGAATGCCGAGGAGGAGGGCGTCGAGTTCGTCTGGTTGTCGGCGCCCGAGGCTTTCGACGGCGGCGAGACCGTCGGCGGCGTCCGCGCGATCAGGATGCGGCTCGGCGAGCCCGACGTCTCCGGCCGCCGCACGCCCGAACCCGATCCGGGTAGCGAATTCCGCGTCGAGGCCGATCTCGTCATCAAGGCGCTTGGCTTCGATCCCGAGGAACTGCCCGTCCTGTTCGGCACGCCCGAATTGTCGGTCACCCGCTGGGGTACGCTGCGAGTCGACCACAGGACGATGCAGACCTCGGTCGACGGCGTGTTCGCGGCGGGCGACATCGTCCGCGGCGCCAGCCTGGTGGTCTGGGCGATCCGCGACGGCCGCGACGTGGCGGAGCGGATGCACGCCTTCCTGAAGGCGAAGGCGAAAACCGCCAGCGCCGAGAAGGTGGCGGCATGAGACGCCTGCTCGCCGTTGCGGCCGCCGAACGCGAGCGGGTTTCCGCGCTGGGAGCGCGCCAGCAGAAGATGCAGCAGATCGCCGTCGATCGGCTGCATGACCAATCCGACGACAGGGCGAAGCTGCGTTCGTCCGCCGTCAGCTAGGATCCGGCAATGTCCTACGAGCATCTGACTCCCGAACATGAACGCCTCGCTCGCGAAGGCATGTACCGGCCCGACTATGAGGGCGATGCCTGCGGCGTCGGCATGGTCGCCGCGACCGACGGCAAGCCGTCGCGCCGCGTCGTCTCGGCCGCGATCGACGCGCTGAAGGCCGTGTGGCACCGCGGCGCGGTCGATGCCGACGGCAAGACCGGCGACGGCGCCGGCATCCATGTCGACCTGCCGATCCGCTTCTTCGACGATGCGATCGAACATGCCGGACACAAGCCCCGGCCGAACCGGCTCGCGGTCGGCATGGTTTTCCTGCCGCGCACCGACCTCGGCGCGCAGGAGAATTGCCGCACCATCGTCGAAAGCGAGATCATCGATTTCGGCTACACCATCTATGGCTGGCGTCAGGTGCCGGTCGACGTGTCGGTGATCGGCGAGAAGGCGCTCCAGACCCGTCCCGAGATCGAGCAGATCATGATCGCCGGGCCGATGCCCGACGAGATGAGCGTCGACGAGTTCGAGAAGAACCTCTATCTGATCCGCCGCCGCATCGAGCGCAAGGTGATCGAGGCGCAGATCCAGGGCTTCTATATCTGCTCGCTGTCGGCGCGCTCGATCGTCTACAAGGGGCTGTTCCTGGCGGAGGAGCTCTCGGTCTTCTATCCCGACCTGAAGGACGAGCGCTTCGTCAGTCGCGTCGCGATCTTCCATCAGCGCTATTCGACCAACACCTTCCCGCAATGGTGGCTGGCCCAGCCGTTCCGCACGCTCGCCCACAACGGCGAGATCAATACGATCCGCGGCAACAAGAACTGGATGAAGAGCCACGAGATCAAGATGGCCAGCCTCGCCTTCGGCGAGCATTCGGACGAGATCAAGCCGCTGATCCCGGCGGGCGCCTCGGATACCGCCGCGCTCGATGCCGTGTTCGAGACGATCTGCCGTTCGGGCCGCGACGCGCCGACGGCGAAGCTGATGCTGGTGCCCGAGGCCTGGCAGCACAGCCCCGACATGCCCGACGCGCGCCGGGCGATGTACAGCTATTTCGGTTCGGTGATGGAGCCGTGGGACGGGCCGGCGGCGCTGGCGATGACCGACGGCCGCTGGGCCGTGGCGGGCGTCGACCGCAACGCGCTGCGCCCGCTGCGCACCACCCGTACCGCCGACAACCTGCTGATCGTCGGGTCCGAGACCGGAATGGTCGTGGTTCCCGAAAGCACCATCGTCGCCAAGGGCCGCATGGGGCCCGGCCAGATGATCGCGATCGACCTCGATGAAGGCCGGATCTACGGCGATGCCGAGATCAAGGACAAGATCGCCGGTGAGAAGCCCTATGGCGAATGGGTGAGGAACTTCCGGACACCGGCCGATCTGCCGCGCCCGACGGAGGACATGATCCCGCGCTGGCCGCGTGCCGAGCTGCTGCGCCGCCAGGTCGCGGCGGGGCAGACGCTCGAGGACATGGAGTTGATCCTCAGCCCGCAGGTCGAGGATGCCAAGGAAGCGATCGGCTCGATGGGCGACGACACGCCGCTCGCCGTCATCTCCGACAACGCCCGGTTGATCAGCCATTTCTTCCGGCAGAATTTCAGCCAGGTCACCAATCCGCCGATCGACAGCTTGCGCGAGACCCAGGTGATGAGCCTGAAGACCCGCTTCGGCAACCTCGCCAACATCCTCGACAACGAGGGGCAGCAGGCCGATGTGCTGGTGCTCGAGAGCCCGGTGCTCCACTGCCGCGACTGGCAGATGCTGAAGGAGCATTTCGGCGCCCAGACGGCCGAGATCGATTGCACCTTCGACGTCCATGGTGGGCCCGACGCGCTGCGCCAGGCGATCGCCCGCGTCCGCGCGGAGGCCGAGACGGCGGTGCGCGAGGGCAAGGCCGAGCTGTTCCTGACCGACGAGCATATCGGACCCGACCGCGCCGCGATCGCGATGGTGCTCGCCGCCGCGGCAGTCCACACCCATCTCGTCCGCAAGGGCCTGCGCTCCTATGCGTCGGTCAACGTCCGGTCGTCGGAATGCCTCGACACGCATTATTATGCGGTGCTGATCGGCGTCGGCGCGACCACGGTGAACGCCTATCTGGCCGAAGCCGCGATCGCCGATCGCCATGCGCGCGGCCTGTTCGGCGATCGTTCGCTCGACGACTGCCTGAAGCGGCACCGCAAGGCGATCGACGACGGCCTGCTCAAGATCATGTCGAAGATGGGGATCGCGGTGATCTCCAGCTATCGCGGCGGCTATAATTTCGAGGCGGTCGGCCTCAGCCGCGCGCTGGTCAACGACTTCTTCCCCGGCATGCCCGCGAAGATCTCGGGCGAGGGCTTCAACTCGCTCCAGTTTGGCCTGATCGAGCGGCACGAGGCGGCGTTCGACGACGTGGTCGTGTCGCTGCCCGTCGGTGGTTTCTACAAGCAGCGGGCTGGCGGGGAGGCGCACGCCTATTCGGCGCAGCTGATGCATCTGCTGCAGACCTCGGTCGCGACCGACAGCTATTCGACCTACCTGCAGTTCTCGCGCGGGGTGCGCGACCTGCCGCCGGTCTATCTGCGCGACCTGCTCGAGTTCAACTGGGCGCGGGAGGGGATCGCGATCGACTCGGTCGAGCCGATCACGGAGATCCGCAAGCGCTTCGTGACCCCGGGGATGTCGCTCGGCGCGCTCAGCCCCGAGGCGCACGAGACGCTGGCGATCGCGATGAACCGGATCGGCGCCAAGGCGGTGTCGGGCGAGGGCGGCGAGGACAAGAACCGCTACACACCCTATGCCAATGGCGACAACGCCAACTCGGTGATCAAGCAGGTCGCCTCGGGCCGCTTCGGTGTCACCGCCGAATATCTCGGTGCCGCCGAGGAACTGGAGATCAAGGTCGCGCAGGGCGCCAAGCCCGGCGAGGGCGGCCAGCTTCCCGGCTTCAAGGTGACCGAGATGATCGCGCGCCTGCGCCATTCGACGCCGGGCGTGACCCTCATCTCGCCGCCGCCGCACCACGACATCTATTCGATCGAGGATCTGGCGCAGCTCATCTACGACCTCAAGCAGATCAACCCGAGCGCGCGGGTGTGCGTGAAGCTGGTCAGCTCGGCCGGCATCGGCACGGTCGCGGCGGGCGTCGCCAAGGCGCATGCGGACGTGATCCTGGTCGCGGGCCATGTCGGCGGCACCGGCGCCAGTCCGCAGACCTCGGTCAAATATGCGGGCACGCCGTGGGAGATGGGCCTCAGCGAGACCAACCAGGTGCTGACGCTCAACGGGCTGCGGCATCGGGTGAAGCTGCGCACCGACGGCGGCCTCAAGACCGGGCGCGACATCGTCATCGCCGCGATCCTGGGCGCCGAAGAGTTCGGGATCGGCACGCTGTCGCTGGTCGCAATGGGCTGCATCATGGTGCGTCAGTGCCATTCGAACACCTGTCCGGTGGGCGTCTGCACCCAGGACGAAGCGCTCAGGAAGAAGTTCGTCGGCACGCCCGAGAAGGTCATCAACCTGATGACCTTCATCGCCGAGGAGGTCCGCGAGATCCTCGCGAAGCTCGGCGTCCGCTCGCTCGACGAGATCATCGGCCGCACCGAGCTGCTCCGCCAGGTCAGCCGCGGCGCCGAGCATCTCGACGACCTCGACCTCAACCCCGTTCTCGCCAAGGTCGACGCACCCGAGGAGAAGCGCCGCTTCAACATCCCGACCTTCCGCAACGAGGTGCCCGACAGCCTCGATGCGCAGATGATCCAGGATGCCAAGGCGGTATTCGAACGGCGTGAGAAGATGCAGCTCACCTACACGGTGCGGAACACGCACCGCGCGGTCGGCACGCGCTTCTCGGCGGAAATCACCCGGCGGTACGGCATGTCCTCGCTCGCCGACGGCCATGTCCATATCCGCCTGCGTGGATCGGCCGGCCAGTCGCTCGGCGCCTTCGCGGTCAAGGGCATCACGCTGGAAGTGTTCGGCGACGCGAACGACTATGTCGGCAAGGGCCTGTCGGGAGCGATCATCGCGGTGCGCCCGATGGTCTCGTCGCCGCTGGAGACCAAGTCGAACACCATCATCGGCAACACCGTCCTCTATGGCGCGACCGCGGGCAAGCTGTTCGCGGCGGGGCAGGCGGGCGAGCGCTTCGCGGTCCGCAACTCGGGCGCGACCGTGGTCGTCGAGGGCTGCGGCGCCAATGGCTGCGAATATATGACCGGCGGCATCGCGGTCATCCTCGGCCGGGTCGGCAGCAACTTCGGCGCCGGCATGACCGGCGGCATGGCCTTCGTGCTGGACGAGCATGGCGATTTCGAGCGCAACGCCAATCCCGACAGCATCGTCTGGCAGCGGCTCGCCTCGGTTCGCTGGGAGATGCGCTGCAAGGCTCTTATCGCCGAGCATGCGGAGCGAACCGACAGCAAGTGGGCGCACAGCGTCCTCGACGATTGGGATCGCTGGAGGAACCGGATCTGGCAGGTCTGTCCGAAGGAGATGATCAACCGCCTCGAATATCCACTGAGCGATACCGAGAGCGAGATCGTCGCCGCCGAATAGGCGCGCGCGCGAAATGACGGGCAGGGGCCCGGGACCTTGGTGCCGCCGGCATCGGGTTCCGGGCCTCTCCTTTCCAGGGTCTTCGTCCGGCGCGCGCCGCTATTCGCATGGCTGTGCGCGGCATCACTCCGCGAATCGTCAAGAAGTGTAAACGCTGTGTTGCCGGATAGGGTGTACCGATCGGTACGCGGCTATCCTATATGGGTGGTAACAGGGATCGTGATGGCGCGATCGGCACAGTGGAGCATGACGATGGCGTATCTGCAATCCGATCTGCCGCCTGCGGCGGCCCCGGCCAAGGCGGTGACCCTTTCCCTCGTCGCACGCGGTATACCGTCGCGTCGGTCGGTAGGGCCGCGGGGCCGTATCTTGCCGTTTCTCGGTGCAATGCTGGCGATCCTGTTTTTCCTGGTCCTCGGCTACCTGGCGGCGCAGGCGACCGAATCGCTCGCGATCGGTGTCCTCGCGGCCGATCTCGCCTTCCTGGTCGTCGTGGCGGGCTGGTCCTCGGTCGCGGGTGGGGATCGCCGCCGCTGATCGTGGCACCATCGGCCGGGCTGGCGCGTATTGCCAGCCATGGCCTTCCAGCGTTTCGCCCGACGTCTTTTTCTGACGGTCGTCGTCGCCGCCCTCGGGCTGGTGCTCTATCATTGGGGGAGGGGCCATCCGCAGGACCTGCCCTGGACGCCCCTCTCGCTCGCCGAACCGGTGGGGCGCTTCACCAACCTCAAGATCGCCGGGCTACGCGACGATTTCCCCGCCTGCCGAAGCGTGCTCGACGCCGCAGCCGAGGATTATGACGCCCTGCCGCCGGTTCGGGGGCGCGAGGCGTGCGGCTATGCCGACGGCGTCGCGCTCGACCAGGCACCCGACTTCTCCTATGCACCGCGCGCCCGGATAGCCTGCCCGGTCGCGCTCGGCCTGTTCCTCTGGGAGAAGCAGGTGCTGCAGCCCGCGGCGCAGCGGCATTTCGGCCAGCCCGTCGTCCGGATCGACAATTTCGGCAGCTACGCCTGCCGTCCCGTCCGCGGCGGCCGCGAGGGGCGCTGGAGCGAGCATGCGCGCGCCAACGCGATCGACGTCGCCGGCTTCCGGCTGGCCGACGGCCGCCGCATCGGCATCGCGGCCGACTGGAAGGGCAAGGGCCCGGAGGCTGCCTTCCTGCACGAAATCCGCGACGGCGCCTGCCGCATGTTCTCGACCGTCCTGTCTCCGGATTATAACGATCTGCACCGGGATCACCTTCATCTGGACCAGGCGCCGAGGGGCGGTTGGTCCTTTTGTCGGTGAGCGGCTTCGACGATTTCTTGACGTATCCGCCTCAGGCTCTGGAGTGGGTGATCTACGATATCGGAGTGTCGTCGATCTGACATTAACGCGCTGATCTGCTATCGCAGCTACGATGTCGGGTTGATGCGGAATGACCTTCACCATCCTGGCCTTTGCTGCGGCTGCGTTTTTCGCTATCTGCTGCGCACTCGAGGATGTGAGCCTGATCAATTCGACCAATAGGGCTGAACGGGATTGTTTCCTCGCGAACTTTTGGTTGCTCTCGCGAGCGTTCGGCAATTCCGCGATGAGTGGCGTGTTGGGGTAGGGCGGCATGAGTATCTTCCGGATCCGCGACTATCTGTCGGTCCTGCTCTATCGGCTCTTCGGATGGTTGTTTGGCAGCTTTGGACGCCGCGTGCGCGTGGTCTGGCCGCTGCGGCTTACCGG
The DNA here is from genome assembly GCF_001428605.1 of Sphingomonas sp. Root720. Taxonomy (GTDB): domain Bacteria; phylum Pseudomonadota; class Alphaproteobacteria; order Sphingomonadales; family Sphingomonadaceae; genus Rhizorhabdus. The sequence goes on along the minus strand of NZ_LMID01000001.1, from coordinate 249,911 downwards.
CTTGAAGAATATGCACGTCGGCGACGATGTGACGATCGCGCAGGCCGCGTGTATTTTGGTGGTCAGGGATCTCGTCAACGACCCTCGACTATCCATCGGCAACGGGACAAAGATCGGCGAGTTCGCGCACATCGTGTGCTCGCACGACGTCAGTCTAGGCAAGGATGTCCTGATTGCGCACCGAGTTTTCATTAGTGATTGCGGCCATGCTTTCGGAAACGTCGATCTGCCGATCCTGCACCAGGGGCTGGAAAAGGGGGCTTCGGTATCCATCGGAGATGGAACTTGGTTGGGCGAAAACGTCTGCATCTTGTCCGCCACCGTCGGACGGAACTGCATTGTCGGGGCGAACAGCGTCGTTACGGGCGTCATTCCGGATTATTCGGTCGTGGTCGGCGCGCCGGCAAAGATCGTCCGGCGTTTTTGCACATCACGTAGACGATGGCTGCCAACCGACCCAGACGGTCGATTTCGAGATGGTATCATGACGGCACCCGTTGCTGCCGCCGATATGCAAGTGACTAGCTAAGGCGCCTATATGTGGTCTATTACCCTCAACAAGAGCTTCGTAGACGGGCAGTTGCTGCGCCGCACAGCCCTTTTCACTTGCATGTTGCTGAGCGGCGGGAATCTGATATTTCCGCGAATACCTCTCGCCGCTCTGCTTGTGGTTATCTGTATTTTGATTCAGGGAATCCGGTTCCTGACTCGACGCGAGTTCGGTTTTTGTATATTTATACTATTGTTAACATTTGTTTTAGCCATATTAAATGCCGATGACATATTTAATTCCGTAATCGCTGTGCGTTTCGCGAATTTTCTTCTCGGCCTGATGATATTGAGTATTTATATCGATGCTGGCGGGGATGCTTTCGTTGATGACATCTACCCCATTCTTAAATTCATGTGTTTTCAGTCGATCGCTACGACAATCGTTGGCTTGATCGCGCCGGCTGCATTTTCGCCGTTTTATGTGGATGATGCATCCTATTATACGATAGGGCTAATCCTAACCTTCCACACAACAGTCGAAGGGGGTTCGGCATTAGTAAGACCGGATGGATTTTTTTACGAACCCGGCGTATTTCAGCTTTACCTAAATATGTTCGCTTATTTTGCGATGTTCGTCCGCCGTATCCGAAAGGATTTTGCCTTGGCTGTGGTGGCAGTTCTCTGCACACAGTCGACCACCGGTGTATTTATCGTCAGCGGCCTTGTGGGTCTCTATTTTTTGCGTCCTACGAACAACTCACCCAAAATAGCATGGGTAATGCAAATAATTCTCATCGCGCCAATTGTTATGGGAATCCTGTTGGCAATCATATCAACGAATGTGGATAATAAATTCACGGGAGCAAACCGGGGATCTTCCTGGGCGCGCGAATATGATTTGTGGACAGGTCTAGCGATAGCATCAGAATATCCGCTCACCGGTATCGGCTTTGATTATGACCGATATTATCAGGAGGCATATTATTTGGGATACAAGGAAAGCAAACTTGATGACCACACTATAATTAATCGGTCGAGTTCTAATGGGATTGTGGCTGTCTTTTATAGTCTCGGATTCTTGGTCGGATCAATTTACATCTATGGTCTATTTCGCCAAAAATTTATCAGGGGATTAGTTTTTCCATCCATAATTTTTGTTTCGCTATTAACTGAAGCATTTTTCTTTACTCCCATGATATTAATGTTTGTTTTTAGCGGAATGCTGCGCTCTCACCATAAAATTGACCAAGTTTACTAGAAGAAAATGTGTAGTCGGTTTTATGGTCCGGCAATGAGCGATTATTTTCGGGTTAATATAGATGAGAATACTATTTTTCGGGATCGATTACCATCGTTATACGACGGATATAATCGCCGAAATGGAAGCGTTTGGTGCTGCCGTAACATATATAGATATTCAGCCTCGGACGTTATTATTCAAGATATTTAGGACATTGGCGCGCGGCTGGTACGAGGCATTTTTGAAGCGTCACCACGCCAGGGCGCTAAGATCCGTTAAGAATATTCGATTTGATCGGGTTGTTTTTCTTCAGGCTCACCAAATTTCGCCGGGTTACTTGGATATTTTGCGCTCTGTTCAGCCTGGTGCGCGATTTGTACTCTACAATTGGGATTCCTTGTCGACTCATAATTATCTAGCGCAGGCGCCGTATTTCGACGAGATCTTCACATTCGATAGTGTCGACGCTGCCCGGCATGGATTTCGCTATCTGCCGCTATTCGCATCGCGCGATATGCAGCGTCTAAGAAATGACAGAAGCCGTGCGCGCGCCATTTATATGATAGGAAATATAGTAAATCCCAAACGCTATATAGCCGTGTGTGCATTCAAGAATTATTGCAGGGCTAAAGGGATTGATTTCGATTGCTTCGTAAAAATCACGCCGGTCGTCTATTTGCGCTTGCTGCGGGCCGCGCTCATACCACGCGGTTTTTCGTTACGTTCGATTAGCGAAAAAGCTTCTCATGCCATGGCTGAACAATCCATAGCAGTTTTTGACTTCGCCAATCACCAACAATCTGGCCAGACGATGCGGATGATGGAAAATCTTTGCGCTGGCAAGAAGATCGTTACCAACAATAGCTGGGTGCGGGAGGAGCCCTTCTACAGTCCGGACCGTATTCATGTCTTTGAGGACTTGGACTTCTCCGGCGTATCCGAATTTCTGGAGGTACCGCTATTGGATCCGGATGCGAGATTTCCAGAGTATCATATCCAGACTTTTGTACGCCGACTTCTGGGCATTGGCGCGCAATGAATGTATATGGGCCGCAGCGCTGCCTGCTGATTGCGCCGCTCTCATTCTATTCCTTCCACTTGGACGTCGTCGCGGCCTTGGAACGCCGAGGTTATGTCGTTGAAACGCTCAACGAGGAATTTCCAGCCAATGCGCTCGGCAAGGTGCTTGGGAAGATCTGTTTACCGCTGTTGCGACGATTCACTTTGTTCGGACTGCGCAAGAGGCTTGCCGGTAGGCCGCGCTACAATCTAATTGTGATCATCAAAGGTCGCGGGATCGGCAGGGAGGCGATCCGTTGGCTCAAGGAACGAGCGGATTACGTCGTTGGTTATAACTTCGACAGCTTCCGTTTCAATCCGTCGCCGCTTTCTTGGCATGATCTAACCGATCGCTATGCGACATTCGATATAATAGACGCTAAATGCTTTGGGTTGCCTCTGGTTCATCTCTTCTCAGCCGCGGAGGGTACGAAGGAGCAGCGCCGGGACATCGCTTTGTCGGTAGTCATGCGCGTACATTCTGATCGCTTAATCTATGTTGACCGGATACTCCGGGCGCTGCCGGGGCATCCTGTTTCCGTATTCCTTTTCGTATCGAGTCGAATAATTCTTGCCTTGCATGCACTCCGCGCCCCTCTCACGGTCTGGCGACTACGGCATCATATTTCGTTCAAGCCGCTACCTTATCCAGAGGCGATGGGGTTGATAGCTCGCTCGCATACGACACTCGATTATGCACATCCGTTACAGAGCGGCATCACCGTACGTTGTCACGAAGCCCAGAGCTTGGGCGTCGCTGTGATCACCAACAACCCGCATGTAGAAGCCTCCGGCATTTTTCCGGCGGGCTCGATCGGCACTTTCCCGCTCGATGGAGATGTCGGCCGATTGCCAGCGCTTGTTGAAAGCCTGTCTCGGGCCGGTATCGCGCCGAAACAGCGAGGGAGTGATATTTTTATCGCGGAACTCCTGGGCGATCTTTCAGGGCGATCGAGAAGGGGAGACAAATCATGAGGTCTTGCCTAATCGGCTTCGGACGATTCAAGCCGAGATGATGCCTTGTATGTTGAAGTTGTTTTCCATTGAAGCCACGACCCTTTCTGAGGCGGGTGGGCGGAGCGTCAGGAAGGAAGCGCTGTGTCTGACGCGAAACTGAAATTGGCGATCATCGGTGCGGGCCGCATGGGCATCACGCACCAGGCGATCCTCAACACCCATCCGGAAGTCGAGATCGTCGCGATCGCCGACCCCTCGGCGTTGATCAACAAATTGCTTTCGAAATATGCCGGGGTCCGCACCTACAAGGATTATCGGACGCTTCTCGACGGCGAGCAGCTGGATGCAGTGCTGCTCTGCACCCCGCCGGCGGCCAATGACGAGGTGCTGCGCGAGTTGCATGCGCGGCGCCTTCACGCCTTCGTCGAGAAACCCTTCGCATTGTCCGCCGAAGGTGGCGCGGAGCTGGCCCGGTTGTTCGACGAGGCCGGGCTGGTCAACCAGGTCGGCTATGTGAACCGCTTCAACGACATGTTCGTTCGTGCCCATGATTTGATCCGCGCGGGCCTGCTGGGCAAGCCGCTGCGTTTCCGCAGCGAGATGTACAGCCGTACCATCATCGACGAGCAAGGCGAGGAGGGGTGGCGCGCGACCCACGCCAGCGGCGGCGGCGCGATGTACGAGATGGCGAGCCATGCGATCGACTTGATCAACTTCCTGTTCGGTCGGCCGGACCGGGTTGCCGGCACCTGCCTGACCAAGGTCTGGTCGAAGCAGGTCGAGGATATCGTCGCCGGAAACTATTTCTACCGTTCGGGGCTCACCGGTTCGATCAACATCAACTGGAGCGACCCGAGCTACAGGAAACCCACCAACAAGATCGAGCTGTTCGGCACCACCGGCAAGCTGCTCGCAGACCAGCATGGCATGAAGATATTCCTCACCGCACCCGCGCCGGATCATAGCCTCGAAGCAGGCTGGAACCAGCTCTACATCACCGACGTCTTCAGCAGCGTTCCCTTCTATCTCCGCGGCATCGAGTTCACCGCGCAACTCCAACATTTCATCGAGTGCATTCGCGGACGCGCCCAGATGCGCTGCACCTTCGCGGACGGTGCGGCGGTGCTGGCGGTGATCGACGACATGTTCCGCGACGCCGCCGCATTCGACCCGGCTTTCGATGGGGTGCCGGCATGAACCGCATCGATCCCATCGTCTTCGGCGACAACCAGTTCTTCGGCATCAACCACATGTCGCAGGAAAAGGCGCAGGAGCAGGCCGAACGCTTCGCGGATATCGACGCGATCTTCGGCGTCTACGACCAGGCCTTCGACGCCGGCATCCGCGCCGTGATGTTGAACAGCAACGAACGGGCCGTGGCGATCTGCGACCGCTTCCGGTCGCGAAAGTCGGAATATCCGGCAATCGCCTGGTATCCGTCGATCCCCTATCCCCACAAATATGCGAGTCTCGTTGCGGAAAAGGGCATGGTCGGGGCCCTCAACGCGATGCTCTTCGCCGCGGGCACGGGATCCGCGCTGGGCAAGATCGCACGCGGCGGCATGGCATTGGCGACGCTCGACGCGGTGCGGCTGATGAAGCTGCTGGTCGATCAGGAAATGGGAATGTTCCGTGGGCTCGACATCCGTGTCGTGTTTCTCCAGAACATCGTCACCGATCTGATGCTGGGCTACGACCAGGCCGAGATATTGGGCGAATATTGCGCCTATGTGCGCAAGGCCTATGGAGCGCTGCCGGGCCTTATCACGCAGAATATGCCGCTGCTTCGCCGCAAGCTGATCGAATGGGGACTGCGCGACGTCGTGATCTGCTCGTCGATCAACAAGATCGGCTATCTGATGTCGCCCGATGTCGATGCCTATGTCGATGCCCTCGCGCAGAATGACGGCGACGCCTATCCGATGATGGCGATGTCGACCTTGGCCTCGGGTGCGATCCCCGCGCCGGAAGCCTATGAATTCGTCAACCGCCTGGGCATTCAGTCCGTGGTGTTCGGCGCTTCCTCGAGGAAGAATATCGATCAGACCGTGACGTTGATAGGGAAGTAGCATGGCGTTGATCCTGATCACGGGCGGCGCCGGCTTCATCGGCTCCCGGCTCGCGCTGCGGCTGATCGCGCAGGGCCATGCCGTTCGCGTGGTCGATACGCTTTCCCCGCAGGTTCATGGCGATCGGCCCGAACGGTCGGATCTTTACCGCTCGATCGCGGGGAAGGTCGATTTCGCTCGCGCCAGCGTGACCGACCGCGGGGCGATGGCGGCGGCGTTGGCGGATGTCGATGCGGTCGTCCACCTCGCCGCGGAAACCGGAACCGGCCAGTCGATGTACCAGATCGAGCATTATAGCGCGGTCAATATCGGTGGCACCGCGCTGCTGCTCGATATTCTCGCCAATGCGCGCCACCGGGTGAAGCGCTTCGTCGTCGCCTCTTCGCGGTCGGTCTATGGCGAGGGCAAATATCTGTCGGCCGAACTGGGCATCGTCTATCCCGGTTCGCGCAGCGCCGCCGCCATGGAAGCGGGCGACTTCGCGGTCCATTATCCGGGTGCCGTAGCGCCGCTCGAGCTGCTCGCGACCGATGAAGGGTCGAAGCTCCATCCTTCCTCGGTCTACGGCATCACCAAGCAGGTGCAGGAACAGATGGTGATGACCGTCTGTCCGACGATAGGCATCGAGCCGGTCGCCTTCCGCTATCAGAATGTCTTCGGGCCCGGGCAGTCCCTGACCAATCCCTATACCGGCATACTTTCGATCTTCTCGACCCTGATCCTCAACGGCCAGCCGATCAACATCTTCGAGGACGGGGAAGAAAGCCGCGACTTCGTCTTCGTCGACGATGTCGTGCGCGCGACGACGCTGGGGATCGAGCACCCCGGCGCGGCGGGCGGCGTGTTCAATGTCGGTACCGGCGTGCCGACCAGCGTCCTTGCCGTAGCGGAGACGCTGGGTCGCCACCTCGGTCGGCCCGTCGACAGCAGCATCAGCGGCAATTTCCGCCTGGGCGACATCCGCCACAATTACGCCTGCACCGCGCATATCCGCGACAGGCTGGGCTTCTCGCCCGACTGGGACTTCGATCGTGGAATAGAGGCGTTCGCGCGATGGGTGCTGCAATCCTCGCCCGTGGCGAGCACCTATGAGGAATCGCTGGCGGAGATGCGCGCGAAGGGCCTGCTCAAATAGCCTGCGTGCGGCATCTGCAACGCGCTTCGAAAGATGGCTGACAAAGAGAAAGCCGCACCCATCCGGGCGCGGCTTTCTGTCTTGGACGGTGGAGAAGGTCAGATCTTGTTGATCGCGCCCTTCACGTCACCCTTGGCTTTCTGGAGATCGCCCTTGGCTTCCTGGGCGTCTCCTTCGGCGCGAATGTCGGGCCGGTCGGTAGCGTCGCCCACGGCGCGCTTCGCCTTGCCGATCGCTTCATTGGCGTGGCCCTTGGCCTTGTCGAGCATCTCACCCATCGTAAATCTCCTTCGTCATGGTCGAAGATAGAACGGATGAAGTGTTAAAAAGGTCCGATAAGCTTTTGAAGTTATTCGTATCCGTAACGATCTTCAGGCGTTGGTCATCGTTCGCCTGAAGTAGAGCGCCTGGCCGATCGCGGCCTTGATCGTCGACGGTTGAAACGGCTTGGTGATCAGGAAGGCGGGCTCCGGGCGCTCCCCGGTCAGCAGCCGTTCGGGATAGGCGGTGATGAAGATCACCGGCAGGCTGAACTCCTGCAATATCTCCTGCACCGCCTCGATGCCTGAACTCTCGTCGGCCAGCCGGATATCCGCGAGGACCAGGCCCGGCCGCATGGCCCGGGCGGTGGCGACGGCTTCCTCGTGGGTGACGGCGATGTCGGTCACCCGGTGGCCGAGATCTGTCACCAGCTGTTCGAGGTCCATCGCTATCATCGGTTCGTCCTCGATGATCAGGACGTCGATCGGCGGCTGTCGTTCGATCTCGCTACAGGCCTCGGCGGCGAGCCGTTCGACCTCGTTGCGATCGCATCCCATCAGATAGCCGGCGTCCTCCGGCGTGAAACCCTCCATCTCGGTCAGCAGCAGGGCCTGGCGCGGTCGCGAGTCGATGGAAGCGAGGCCCTCTGATTCGCGGTGCAGGTCGCGTTCGCGCTTGAGGTCCCATTGTCCCATCAACGCGGCATAGAGGCCCATCCGCAGGTCGACGTCGCGCGGGAAGCGACCGGGATCGGCGACGATCGTTTCCAGCGCCGTCCGGACCAGCGCGTCGCCGATGCGTTGCGATCCGGCGAGCGCGCGCGCGTAGCGGCGAAGGAACGGCAGATGAGGGGCGAGATCCTTGCCGAGGGTCACGATGGTGCGGCTCCTTTGGAATGTGCTGAAACGAACGCGGCGCCGGTGCGATGGTTGCACCGGCGCCGCCTATGGGACGGTCGGAACGGGATCAGCTTCCGCCGTCCGGTGTTCGAGGTTCGGAGCTCGAAGGAACGGCGGCGCTTCCCCCGACCGTGGCTTTGCCGTTGGCCGTGGTCGCGATATCGCGATGCGACTTGCGCGTTGCCCGCTTCAGATCGGTGCCGGCTTGCTCCGTCTGCGCGTCCGCTTGCGCGTCGACGACCGCACCGGTGCCGGGGGTCTGGACGTTCGCGCCGGCCGAAACCTGGCTGCCGCCGCCTCCCGCGCTCGCTCCGAGCGCGCCGCCGACCTGTGCCGATGCGGTGGTGGCCATGAGGATGAGGGCGATCGTTGCGCCTCCCGCGAAAATGCTCTTCATGTCATTCTCCTCTCGGCTGCCCGCCTCGCTGGGCAACGCATGGACATCGCAATCGATCCTGCCGCAGGCGTTCAGGCCGCGACCGATTCGGCTTCGGCCGGATAGACCCCAATCAGCACCTGGTCGAAATGATCGCGGATACGCTCGTTGCAGTCGCAGGCGGTGGCATGGAGCTGCTCGACGTCGAGGATCACGATGCGCCGGCGACGCGAGGTGAGGATGCCCTTCAGGCCCAGCTGGCGGAGCGAGCGGTTGATGAAGCTGCGTCCGACTCCGAGCATCTCGCCCAATTGCTCCTGGGTGATGACGATCTCATCGCGACGGATGCGGTCGCGCGTGGCGAGCAACCAGCGTGACAGGCGCTGCGCGATGGTATGCGAGGCATTGCACGCCGCTGACTGGAACAGTTGCGCGACCAGGCAGTCGGCATAGCGCGACATCCAGTGGGCAATGTTGGGCGATTGTTGCCGCGCCTGCGCCAGCGCCGAGAGCGGCAAGCGCAGAAAGCGGCCGCCGAACTGGACATGAGCCCGGGCATAGGCGGGGAGGCGGCCCGAGGAAACCAGGCCACACACCGCGCCCTCGCGGCCGATCAGCGCCGCATCGACGAGATGGTTGGCATCGGCGGCAACTACGAAGGATGCGGCGGCATCGCCGAGCGGAAACCAGGAATAGCGAACGTCGACGCCGGCCTCCTGGAGGATCTTGCCCGGTGCGAATTCATGAAGGGTGCAGGACGGTAGCAACAGATCCAGATCGTCGGGCTTGAGAGCGCCAAGCAAACGGTTCTGCACAGCGGTTTCGCGTTCGATCATACTCAACTCCACTGGTCGAATATGAAACGTTGCACCTCCGTACTTGTTCACTCGAACACGTACGGGTCATGAAAAAAATCGGCCGCCGAAACGAAAAGCTAGATTCCGTCGTGACTTAGTTAAGGGTGAAAATCGAGGCCAGGATATGGATATCAGGCGCTGGCGCCCGGCGCGGCGCTGGACATCGGATGATCGGGGAAGCTCCCGGGGCTGTCGGCGTCGCGCGCCTCGGCGATCGCGCGCAGGATCGATGCCTGGTCGAAGGGCTTCCTGACATGACCCAGCGAGAAACGGGCGGCATCGCCGATCTGTTCGGGGTTGGCGGTGACGAACACCACCCTTGCGCCGTAGCGGCGGGCGATTTCGGTTCCGATCGCGGGACCCGTCGCACCGTCGCGCAGGTTTATGTCGACCAGCGCGAGCGAGCAGGCCGGGGCCAGTTCCAGCGCGGTTTCGGTATCGGGTGCTATGCCGACGACCTCATGCCCGGCCGATGCCAGGATATGTTCCAGGTCGAGCGCGACGATCATCTCGTCCTCGACCACAAGAATATGTTCCATGATACGCAACTGCTCCAACCCCGTGGCCGGTCAGAACGCGGAGCGCCGCATCGGGTTCCCCGATGGGCCGATCAGGGCCCTTCGCCGAGCAGGCGCGCGCGCTGGTGGTGGACAAGGGACGACAGCCATTCGACGAACAAAGCGTTGCGCGGCAGATGGCGGCTGTCCTGATGGGTGACGAGCCAGAAGGACCGGGTGATCGCGAGATCGGGCAGGACCTGGACGAGGCTCTGGTCGCGATCGCCGATAAAGCAGGGTAGCACGCCGATCCCCGCGCCGGCGGCGATCATCCGATATTGTGCGTTGATCGAGGAGGAGCGCAGCCGCGCATCGATCGCCGGGCCCAGTTCGTCGAGATAGTTGAGCTCGGGCGAATAGAGCAGGTCGGGGATATAGCCGATCATACGGTGCGCCGACAGGTCGGCGCGCGTCGCGATCGGCGGATGCTGCTCCAGATAACCCGTGGCGGCATAGAGGCGCAGCCGATAGTCGGTCAGCTTCTTGGTGATCAACGGTCCGCGCTGGGGACGGGCGAGCAGGATCGCGACGTCGGCCTCCCGGCGCGACGGGTCGAGGAAACCGCTGTTCGCGGCCAGGTCGATCGTCAGGAGGGGGTGGGCGGTCGCGAACTCGCCGAGATGATGGGCCACCAGCCAGGTGCCGAAGCCTTCCGAGGCGCTGACCCGCAGGCGGCCGCGCACGTCCTCGCCGATCGCCTGGTCGCCGCCCGCAGCGATGGCATCGGCTTCGCGCTCGATCGTCTCGACGCGCCCGAGCAGGCGGCGCCCGGCATCGGTCAGGACATGGCCCTCGCGGCCCTGCACGAACAGCGTCTGCCCGCCCAGGCTGGTTTCCAGCCGACGGATGCGGCGGCCGACCGTCGTCGCATCGACGTCGAGTTGGCGGGCCGCGTTGGTCAGCAGGCCGGTTCGGGCGAGCGACAGGAAAAATTGTAGGTCATCCCAGTGCATCGGCTGCATTATTGCAGGCCAAGGCTGCATTGCAAGGCCTTGCCAGCGCGCTGGCAGGGGTCGATGGGTCGCGGCGACACGCAGGAGATGCAGATCATGGCGACCCAGGTGCGAGAGATTTCCCACTTTTTCGCGGACGGCTCGACGAGCCCCGCTACCCGTTTCAGCGACGTGTTCGATCCCAACAACGGCAGCGTCCAGGCTCGCGTCCCGCTCGGTGCGCAGGCCGAACTCGACAAGGCGGTCGCCCTCGCGAACGCGGCGCAGCCGGCCTGGGCCTCGACCAACCCGCAGCGTCGCGCCCGGGTGATGTTCAAGTTCAAGGAACTGGTCGAGAAGAACATGGAGGAGCTGGCGCATCTGCTCTCCTCCGAACATGGCAAGGTGATCGCCGACTCCAAGGGCGACATCCAGCGCGGGCTCGAAGTGATCGAGTTCGCTTGCGGCATCCCGCACGTCCTGAAGGGCGAGTTCACGATCGGCGCGGGGCCCGGCATCGACGTCTATTCGATGCGGCAGCCGCTCGGCATCGTCGCGGGCATCACCCCGTTCAACTTCCCGGCGATGATCCCGATGTGGATGTTCGGCGTCGCGATCGCGGTCGGCAACGCCTTCATCCTCAAGCCGTCTGAGCGCGATCCGTCGGTGCCGGTGCGGCTCGCCGAGCTGATGAAGGAAGCGGGGCTCCCCGACGGCATCCTCCAGGTCGTCCATGGCGACAAGGTGATGGTCGATGCGCTGCTCGACCATCCCGACGTGAAGGCGATAAGCTTCGTCGGCTCGTCCGACATCGCCCATTATGTCTACCAGCGCGGCGTCGCCGCCGGCAAGCGCGTCCAGGCGATGGGCGGTGCCAAGAACCACGGCATCGTCATGCCTGACGCCGATCTGGACCAGGTCGTAAACGATCTGGCGGGCGCGGCCTTCGGGTCGGCGGGCGAGCGCTGCATGGCGCTGCCGGTCGTCGTGCCGGTCGGCCAGGACACCGCCGATCGCCTGCGCGCCAAGCTGATCCCGGCGATCGAGGCGCTGCGGGTCGGGGTGTCGACCGACAAGGAGGCGCATTACGGCCCGGTCGTCACCGCCGCGCACAAGGCGAAGATCGAAAGCTACATCCAGATGGGCGTCGACGAGGGCGCCGAACTGGTCGTCGATGGGCGGGGCTTTGCGCTGCAGGGGCACGAGAAGGGCTTTTTCGTCGGCCCGACGCTGTTCGACCACGTCAAGCCGTCGATGCAGAGCTACCAGGAGGAGATCTTCGGCCCGGTGCTCCAGATCGTCCGCGCCGCCAATTTCGAGGAGGCGGTCGCGCTGCCCAGCCAGCATCAATATGGCAATGGCGTCGCGATCTTCACCCGTAATGGCCACGCAGCGCGCGAGTTCGCGGCCCGCGTGAACGTCGGCATGGTCGGCATCAACGTGCCGATCCCGGTGCCGGTCGCCTATCACACCTTCGGTGGCTGGAAGCGCTCGGCCTTTGGCGACACCAACCAGCACGGCATGGAAGGCGTCAAGTTCTTCACGAAGGTCAAGACAGTGACGCAGCGCTGGCCCGACGGTGGCGGCACCGGCGACAGCGCCTTCGTCATCCCGACCATGGGGTGATCTGAAAAAGCCTTGGCCCGGACCTCCGTTTCTGGAACGGGTGGCCGGGCCAAAAGCTGTTGGGAGCGGATCCAGGGACCATGACCGATCAGTTCGAACTGACTGAGGACCAGCGCGCGATCCAGGAGATGGCGCAGAAGTTCACCGCCGATGCGATCACCCCGCACGCGGCCGAATGGGACGAGAAGCACATCTTCCCACGCGAGACGATCGAGGCCGCGGCCGCGCTCGGCTTCGGCGGCATCTACGTGTCGGAAGAGTCGGGCGGGATCGGTCTCGGCCGACTCGAGGCCGCTTTGATCATGGAAGCGATGGCCTATGGCTGCCCCTCCACCTCGGCCTTCATATCGATCCACAACATGGCCGCCTGGATGATCGACCGCTTCGGTTCGGCCGATCTCAAGCAACGCTATTTGCCCGACCTGGTCGCCGGCCGGCGCATGGGATCCTACTGCCTGACCGAGCCCGGCTCGGGTTCGGATGCGGCGGCGCTGAAGACCAAGGCGGTGCTTGATGGCGATCATTATGTCGTCACCGGCTCGAAGGCCTTCATCTCGGGCGGCGGCGAAAATGAGGTCTATGTCGTCATGGTCCGTACCGGTGCGGACGGCCCCAAGGGCATCTCCTGCCTCGTCGTCGACAAGGATATGCCCGGCGTGAGTTTCGGCGCGCAGGAGAAGAAGCTGGGCTGGCATTCGCAGCCGACCGCGCAGGTCAATTTCGACGGGGTGCGCGTCCCTGCCGCCAACCGGGTCGGCGCGGAGGGCGAGGGCTTCCGCATCGCGATGATGGGGCTTGACGGCGGCCGCCTCAACATTGGCGCCTGCTCGCTCGGCGGCGCCCAGCGCTGCCTCGACGAATCGATCGCCTACACCAAGGAGCGCAAGCAGTTCGGCCAGCCGATTGCGGACTTCCAGTCGATCCAGTTCACCCTTGCCGACATGGAGACCGAGCTGCAGGCAGCCAGGATGCTGCTCTATACCGCCGCTGCCAAGGTGACGGCGAACGCGCCCGACAAGACACGCTTCGCGGCGATGGCCAAGCGCTTCGCGACCGATACCGGTTCCTCGGTCGTCGATCGCGCGCTTCAGCTCCATGGCGGCTATGGCTATCTGCAGGATTATCCAATCGAACGATTCTGGCGCGATTTGCGCGTCCATCGGATCCTCGAAGGCACCAACGAGATCATGCGTGTGATCACCAGCCGGGAGCTGTTGCGCCAATGAAGAGTGAAACGGCATTCGCCTCGGGGACCGACGAGGTCCTGATCTTCGTCGAGGGGCGGACCGGCCGCATCCGGCTCAACCGGCCCAAGGCGCTCCATGCGCTGACCCACCCGATCTGCACTGCGATGATCGAGGCGCTCAGCGCATGGGCGGCGGACGACGCGGTCGACCTCGTCATGATCGATCATAGCGAAGGCAGGGGTTTTTGCGCGGGCGGCGACATCCGTCACATCGCCGAAAGCGCCAAGGGCGACGGATCGGAAGCGCGGGCATTCTTCCATGAGGAATATCGCCTCAACCATCTGCTCTTCACCTATGCCAAGCCGACGGTCGCCTTCATGGATGGCATCACCATGGGCGGCGGCGTTGGCATCTCGCAGCCCTGCTCGATCCGGATCGTCACCGAGCGGACGATGTATGCGATGCCGGAAACGGGTATCGGCCTGTTCACCGACGTAGGCGGCGGCCGCTATCTGTCGCGCATGCCGGGGCGCACCGGTCAATATATCGGGTTGACCGGCGCCCGGCTCAACGGCGCCGAATGCCTCGCGCTGGCGCTGGGCACGCATTATGTCCAGAGCGACGGCGTCGAGGCGTTGAAGGCCGCGATCCTCGGCAATCCCGGCGCGATCGATGCCGCGCTGCGTAGCGCTGTCTCGGTGGTGCCGCCCGCGCCGATCCTCGACCGGCGGGCAGATATCGACCGGCTGTTCGCCTCGGACCGCTATGAGAACATCATCGCGGCGCTGGCTGCCGATGGCGGCGAATGGGCGCTCGCGACGCTCAAGACGCTGGAGACCAAGTCGCCCCAGGCGTGCAAGGTCGTGCTCCGGCTACTCGCCGAGTCCGCGCGGATCGAAGACTTTGCCGATGAGATGGCGATGGAATATGCGGTCGTCGTGCACGTCATCGAACGGCCCGACATCGTCGAAGGGGTTCGCGCCCTGATCGTCGACAAGGACAATGCGCCGCGCTGGAATCCGCCGACCGCGGCGGGCGTCGGCGATGCCGAGATCGATGCCATCTTCGCACCGCTTCCGCCGGCCGAGGCCTGGTCGCCTCTGCCCAACGCCTGAAAGGTCGCACATGTCCTACGAAACCATCCTCGTCGAAACCCAGGGTCCGGTCACGGTCATCCGGCTGAACCGGCCGCAGGTGCTCAACGCGCTCAACACCCAGGTGCTCGCCGATCTCATCGCGGCCTTCCGCGCCTATGACGCCGATCCCGAACAGCGCTGTGCGATCCTGACCGGCAGCGAGAAGGCATTCGCGGCGGGCGCGGACATCAAGCAGATGCAGGAGAAGGGCTATGCCGAGATGTTCGGCGAGGACTTCTTTGCCGACTGGAGCAAGGTCACCGCGACCCGCAAGCCGTGGATTGCGGCGGTCGCCGGTTTCGCGCTCGGCGGCGGTTGTGAGTTGGCGATGATGGCCGACATCATGATCGCCGCGGACAACGCCAAGTTCGGCCAGCCCGAGATCAAGCTGGGCGTCTGCCCCGGCATGGGCGGCTCGCAGCGCCTGACCATCGCCGTCGGCAAGTCCAAGGCGATGGACATGTGTCTGACCGGCCGGATGATGGACGCGCATGAGGCCGAACGCGCCAATCTGTGCAGCAAGGTCGTGCCGCTCGCCGACCTGATGGACGAGGCGATGAAGATGGCGCAGGCGATCGCCGCTATGCCGCCGCTCGCCGCCATCGCCAACAAGGAGGCGGTAAACGCCGCGTTCGAGACGGGCCTGCATCACGGCCTGCTGTTCGAGCGGCGGACCTTCAACGGCCTCTGCGCCACCCAGGACAAGGCAGAGGGCATGACGGCGTTCGTCGAGAAGCGCGCCGGCGTCTGGAAAGGAAAATAAGCATCATGGCGACGATCGGTTTCATCGGGCTCGGCAACATGGGCGGCGGCATGGCCGCGAACCTGGCCGCCAAGGGGCATGACGTCCGCGCCTTCGACCTTTCGAAGGACGCGCTCGACCGTGCGGTGGCGGCGGGTTGCGTCGCCGCTCCCTCGGCGACGGAAGCCGTCAAGGACGCCGAGTTCGTCGTCACCATGCTGCCGGCCGGGCAGCATGTCCGTGCGGTCTACGAGAATGACGTGTTTGGATCGGTGCCGGCATCGGCGCTGCTGATGGACTGCTCGACGATCGACGTCGGCTCGGCCCGCGCCGTCAACGCCGCCGCCGCAGCCAAGGGGCTGGCGATGGTCGACGCGCCGGTCTCGGGCGGCATCGCGGCGGCGAACGGCGGCACGCTGACCTTCATGGTCGGCGGCAGCGCCGAGCATTTCGCTCGTGCCGAGCCGGTGCTGGCGCTGATGGGCAAGGCGGTGATCCATGCCGGCGGGGCCGGATCGGGCCAGTCGGCGAAGATCGTCAACAACATGATCCTCGGCGCGACGATGGTCGCGACGTGCGAGGCCTTCGCGTTGGCGACCAAGCTCGGCCTCGACCTCCAGACCTTCTACGACATCTCGTCCAAGGCGAGCGGCCAGAGCTGGTCGATGACCAGCTATTGCCCGGTTCCCGGCGTCGGTCCGCAGAGCCCGGCCGACAACGATTATGACGGCGGCTTCGCAGCCGGGCTCATGCTCAAGGACCTCAAGCTCGCGGTCGAAGCGGCGCAGGGCGTCGGAGCCAGCGTGCCGATGGGCGGCGCGGCCGAGCATCTCTACCAGGCCTTCGCCAATCTCGGCGGCGGGGGGAAGGATTTCTCGGCGATCATCAAGCTGCTCGACGGCAGCTTCAAGGCATAAAGCCTATGCGTCATGCCAGCGCAGGCTGGCATCTCGCGCGGCGCCTGCCTCGCGCTCGTCTTCTCTCTCCGGAGATCCCGGTCTCCGCCGGGATGACGTGTTACGCAAAGGTCCCGCGCAGACTGGCATCTAGGAGGCGAGGGGTTCCCTGTCTCACGAAATGCCAGACTGCGCTGGTATGAGGTCTTTGGATGATTACGCCGCCACGTCGCTGAACTGGAGCCGTGCCAGCCGGGCATAGAGACCGTCCTGCGCGCTCAGGCTGGCATGGGTGCCCTCCTCGACGATCCGGCCATTGTCCATCACGATGATCCGGTCGGCCGCGCGCACCGTGGCGAGCCTGTGCGCGATGACGATCGTGGTGCGCTCCTTCGTCAGGCGGTCGAGTGCGTCCTGGACCAGCCGTTCGGATTCGGCATCGAGCGCCGAGGTCGCCTCGTCGAGCAGCAGTAGCGGCGCGTCGCGCAGGATTGCGCGGGCGATGGCGAGGCGCTGGCGCTGGCCGCCCGACAGGCGGGCGCCGGCCTCGCCCAGGAAGCTGTCGAGCCCATCGGGCAGGCCGCGCAGGAAGTTAGCCGCGTTGGCCGCTTCGGCCGCGGCCCAGATCGCTGCATCGTCGGCATCCCAGCGGCCATAGCGCAGATTGTCGCGCGCCGAGGCGCCGAAGATCACCGTGTCCTGCGGCACCACCGCCATGCGCGCGCGGATCTCGGCCGGGTCGGCATCGGGCAGGGCCACGCCGTCGAGTCGGATCACGCCGCCCTCGGGATCGTAGAAGCGCTGCGCCAGCTGCAGGATCGTTGACTTCCCCGCCCCCGAGGGGCCGACCACCGCGACCATCTCGCCCGGCTCGACGGTGAAGCTCACATCGTCGAGCGCCTGCATTTCGGGCCGGGTCGGATAGCGGAAGCCGACATGATCGAACTCCAGCCGGCCGCGCGGCGGCAGAGGGAGCGACACCGGGGCGGCGGGGGCTTTGATCTCGGGTTCGGCGGTCAGGAGCTCGGACAGTCGCGCCGCCGATCCGGCCGCGCGGACGATGTCGCCATAGACTTCGGCCAGCGCGCCGAAGGCGCCGGCGACGAGACCGCCGGTCAGGATGAAGGCGGCGATCGAACCGCCAGACAGGCGGCCGGTCGCGACGTCGATTGCACCCTGCCACATCACCAGCGTGATCGAGCCGAAGATCAGCCCGATGATGATCGCGGTCATCACCGCGCGCACCCGGATGCGGCGCTTCGCGGTATCGAAGCCGCTGCCGACGACGAGGCTGAACCGTGCGGCCTCGCGTGCTTCCTGGTTGAAGCCCTGGACGACCTTCATCGCGCGCAGCGTCTCGGACACTGTGGCGCCGACATCGGCGATCCGATCCTGCGTGCTGCGGGACAGGTTGCGCAGGCGGCGCCCCATCAGGATGACCGGCAGCATCACCACGGGAATGCCGAGCAGCAACATGGCGGCGAGCTTGGGGGCGATCGCGAACAGGTAGATGATTCCGCCGATCGCCAGCACGACGTTGCGCAGCGCGACCGAGATGGTGGTTCCCACCACCTGCTCGATGATCGCGGTGTCGGCGGTCAGGCGCGAGGCGATCTCGGACGGTCGGTTTTCCTCGAAGAATCGCGGCGCGAGGCGGAGCAGATTGGCCTGGACCGCCACCCGTATGTCGGCGACGACCCGCTCGCCCATCCACGACACGAAGTAGAAGCGGGTCGCGGTTGCCAGCGCCAGCACGATGACGATCAGGAAGAGATAGCGGAAATAGGGACCGACATCGCCGCCCGAGGCGATGAAGCCCTTGTCGATCACCAGGCGGAAGCCGCCGGGAATCGCCAATGTCGCGGTTGCGGCGACGACCAACGCCGCCAGCGCCGCGGCGATCTTCCCCGGATAGCGGCGCGCGAAACGCCAGATCATCGTCAGTTCGCCGAGCTTGCGCTCGGATGCGTCGGGATTCTCGTCGCTTGCCATGCGGGGGCCCTAGCAAGTTGGGCGTCGCACCACAATTGAGATGGCGGCGGCAAGCTTATGGCAATATCGCTTTGCTATTCCTACATCGGTGGTTGCAGCCTTCGCATTGCGCGGGGCGTTGTTTTGGCCGTAAAGCCGCACTGTCCATCGGAGAAATGCATGCTGTACGACGCCTATGAGTTTCAGCGGACCATGTTGTCCGCGGCCAGCGCATGGGCCAATCTCGGCGCGCAGTGGCTCCAGAATCCGCTCAATCCGATCGCCTACAGCAACATGGCGCCGATGATGGCGTCGGGTCTCGATGTCTTCGCCCATGCCTCCGCCTCGCGCGGCAAGCCCGACTTCGGTTTCACCGAGGTCGAGGTCGACGGCAAGAAGGTTGCCGTCACCGAAGAGATCATCCTCCGCAAACCGTTCGGGCAGCTCAAGCGCTTCCGCCGCCGCGGCATCACCGGTCAGCCAAAGATGCTGGTCGTGGCGCCGATGTCGGGTCACTATGCGACCTTGCTGCGCGGCACCGTCGAGCGGCTGTTGCCGGGCCACGACGTCTACATCACCGACTGGCGCGACGCGCGCCTCGTGCCGTTGGAAGAGGGCCGCTTCGACCTCGACGACTATATCGACTATCTGATCGAGTTCCTCGAAAAGCTCGGCCCTGGTACCCACATGCTGGCGGTCTGTCAGCCATCCGTCCCGGCCTATGCCGCCGCGGCGCTGATGGCGGCGGACGACAATCCCTCCCGCCCGGCGACCCTCACGATGATGGGCGGTCCGATCGACACGCGCGAGGCGCCGACCGCCGTCAACACCGTCGCTACCCAGCGGCCGCTCGCCTGGTTCGAACAGAACGTCATCCACACCGTGCCGGTCTACTATCCGGGCACCGGCCGACGGGTCTATCCCGGCTTCCTCCAACTGACCGGCTTCATGGCGATGAATCTCGGCAACCACCTCGTCAGCCATTGGAGCATGTTCAAGCATCTGGTCGACGGCGACGAGGAGAGCGCCGATGCGACCAAGGCCTTCTATGACGAATATCGCTCGGTCTGCGACATGACCTCCGAATTCTATCTCCAGACGATCGATCAGGTCTTTCAGCGCCATCTGCTGCCGAAGGGCGCGTTCATGCATCGCGGCCGCCTGGTCGATCCGGGGGCGATCAAGGATATCGGCCTGCTCGCGATCGAGGGTGAACGCGACGACATTTCGGGCATCGGCCAGACCAAGGCGGCGCTGAGCCTCGCCACCGCGCTTCCCGCGGAGAAGAAGAAATATCTGCTCGCCGAACGGGTTGGTCATTACGGCATCTTCAACGGCCGGCGCTGGCGCGATAATATTGCGCCGGTCGTCGACGAGTGGATCGCCGCGCATGCGCGGTAGGAGCACCGTCCTCCTTACCGCCCTCGCGCTGGCGCTCGCCGCTTCGCATCCCGCCCATGCGCAGACCAGCCCCGTCGCCGTCGACAAGCAGGAAGCGATCGGCCGTGCCCAGCAGGCTGCCGCCGCCGATGATTGCGCCGGCGTGCTCGGCGCGCTCGATCCGCTGGTGCCCGATCTCGGCAAAGGCGACGAGCGCACGCTGGTCCAGCGGCTGCGTCTGATCTGCCTCGGTCGCGAGGGTCGCTTCGACGAACTCGCCTCGGTTCAGCACGAGCTGACCGTGGCCCTGCCGCGCGACGGCACCGTGCAAGCGTTCGGGGTCATCATCGCGCTGGGAGAAAACCGCTTCACCGACGCCGCCGATCAGCTCGCGGCGCTGGCGGCATCGTCCCCGTCGTCACTCAACATCCTGACCGGGGCGGCGGTGCGCGAGATCTCGATGCGGCTCCAGCAAAGCAATTCGCTCGAGGCGCGCAACCGGATGATGATCGCGCTGGCCCGCGCCGATTGGGAGCCGTCGGACATCCCCGAGCTTCGTGTCGGTTTCGCCGAAGGCGCGATCACTGCGTTGCTCGACCAGGGGCAGCCCGACGAAGCCGAGGGCCTGCTCGAACGGATCGAGCAGCCCGAACTGCTGAGCGCCATGCTGGTCGATCGCCATTATGCGCCGCTCTGGCGGGCGCTCGAGGCGCGTCTCGGTCCTGGCGGCGCCCTGTCAGTCGACAGTTTCGCGCGCGACAAGCTCGCCGCCTATACCGACATGCCGACATCGGATGCGGCATTGCGCGACGCGGCCAACGCGATGCTCCTCCTCGGGCGCTATCCCGACCTGGTCGACCTGACCAGCGGCGTCGCCGTGACGGAAGGCATGGGCCGCGATGCGGTCCAGACAGTGCTGCTGCGCGCACGCGCGCTCGCGGTCCTCGGCCGCACTGCCGAGGCCGATCGAGCGATGGCGCCTTTCACGACTCTCGATCCCTCGAAATCGCCCGAGATCACCACCGGCCTGATCACCTATGCCGAGTTCCTCGACGAGGCCGGCCAGTCGGCCAGGGCGCTGGAGGTAACGCGCTCGGCCCGGACCCAGGGCGCCGGGGTCATCAACAGCTTCGGCATGCGCTGGCTTGACCGGACCGAGATTTGCGCCCTGAGCGCGCTCGGCCGGACCGCCGAGGCGTCGGCGGCGATCGTGCGGATCAAGCCGCTGGTCGCCGAGAATCATGCGGCGGTGATCGAGGCGTTGCTATGCGCGAAGCGCGATGCCGAAGCATCCGACCTGGCGCTTAAGGCCTTCGCCGACAAGGAGGCCGGGACGGAGCTGATCTATCAGTTCCAGCCCGGCGGCTCGATCTGGGGGGCCGGACCGTCCCGTCTGCGCGATCTGTGGACCGCCTTTCTCGTGAAACCCGCGGTCAGGGCTGCCTTCGAAAAGCGCGGCCGGATTTTGCCCCGCGCCTATTGGCCCGACAGCAAGCCGCGCGCCATCCCGCGCCGGCCGGCGAACGGGGAAAACCTTACCTGATGACGCCCGCCGGACCGCGGCGGCTCGTCGCGCGGATCGAGACCTGGCCGGTCGCCGGCAGCTTCGTGATCGCGCGTGGCGCCAAGAGCCATGTCGATGTCGTGGTGGTCGAGATCGCCGAGGGCGATCATATCGGCCGGGGCGAGGCCACCGCCATCTATTATCACGGCGAGACTGCCCAAAGCGTTGCGGTCCAGGCCGAAGCGATGGCCGGCCGGATCGCCGAAGGGGCGAACCGCGAGGAACTGCTGCACGAAATGCCGCGCGGGGCCGCGCGCAACGCGATCGACGCCGCGCTGTGGGACCTGGAAGCGAGGCGGACAGGCCGGCCGGCCTGGGCGCTGGCCGGCCTGGCTGCCCCGGGGCCGCTGCAATCGGCCTTCACCATCTCGCTCGGCGAGCCGGGGAAGATGGAAGCGGATGCCCGCGCGGCGGCCCCCATCTATCCCCTGCTCAAGCTCAAGCTGGCGGGGGAGGGGGATATCGCCCGCGTGGCAGCGGTGCGCCGAGGCGCACCGCTGGCCCGGCTGATCGTCGATGCCAATGAGGGCTGGACCGGGCGGGACGTGGCGGCCGAAGCCGAGGCGCTGCTACCCTATGGCGTCGAGCTGATCGAGCAGCCCGTCAAGGCCGGCGAGGATCACCTGTTAGACGGGCTGACCTCGCCGATCCCGCTCTGCGCCGACGAAAGCTGCCAGGACCGCGCCGATCTCGCCGGGTGTGGCGGACGCTATGCCGCGATCAACATCAAGCTCGACAAGGCCGGTGGGCTGACCGAGGCGCTTATGCTCGCCGCCGAGGCGCGGTCGATGGGGCTCGAACTGATGGTCGGCTGCATGCTGTCGACCTCGCTCGGCATCGCGCCCGCGATGCTCGTCGCGCAGCAGGCGCGCTGGATCGACATCGATGGGCCCCTCCTGCTCGCGGCCGATCGGGATCACCCGGTCCGCTTCGATCGCGGCACCGCCAGTCCGGCTTCGCCCGAACTCTGGGGTTGATCCGGAACCAATCGCGGATTTCCGCGTCTGTGATGCGACGCTCCAGGATCCGCCGGCTTGTCTCGTTACGGGGCTGGCTGCTATCGAGGAGCATCCGGACCCGTTCGATCTGGGGACGGCGTCGGTCCGTGGAACGAGGCTGCGACCGCCGGTCGCGGCGTCATCATCAGGGACGGCTCGGACGATGGATCTCGAACATATTTCACATGGGAGTGATGGCATGACCCGCCGATCGGTGCTTGCGGCGGGAGCAGCGACCGCCACGCTCGCCGCCACGCCGCCGCTGGAGGCGAAACCCTTGCCGAAGGCCGATCAGCCATCGTCGGTGGCGGTGCGGCTCAAGGTCAACGGCAAGGAGCGCAGCCTGTCGCTCGACCCGCGCACGACACTGCTCGACATGTTGCGCGAGCATCTCCGCCTGACCGGGACCAAGAAGGGCTGCGACCATGGGCAGTGCGGCGCCTGCACCGTCATCGTCGAGGGGCGGCGGATCAACAGCTGCCTGACCCTCGCAGTCATGCACGATGGGGATGCGGTGACGACGATCGAGGGGCTCGGGACGCCCGACGATCTTCATCCGATGCAGAAGGCTTTCGTCGTCCATGACGGCTATCAGTGCGGCTATTGCACGCCCGGCCAGATATGCTCGGCGGTGGCCGTACTCGAAGAGATTGCGGCGGGCGTGCCCAGCCATGCCAGCCCCGATCTGCTCGCCATCGCCTTCTCCGACGACGAGGTGCGCGAACGGATGAGCGGCAATATCTGCCGCTGCGCAGCCTATCCCAACATCATTGCCGCGATCCGCGATGTCGCGGGCGGGCGCGGGACCGGAAAGGGCAAGGCATGAAACCCTTCACCTATGTCCGGGCCGCCGACCCGGTCGAGGCGGCGAAAGCGGTGGCCGAACACCCCGGTGCCCGTTTCATTGCCGGCGGCACCAACCTGCTCGACCTGATGAAGTTGCAGGTCGAGACGCCGACCCATCTGATCGACATCAACCGGCTCGGGCTCGACCGGATCGAGAAGGCCGACCATGGCGGTCTGCGGATCGGCGCACTCGTCCGCAACACCGACCTCGCGGCCGACAAACGGGTCCGGCGCGACTATGCGGTGCTGACGCGCGCGCTGGTCGCGGGGGCCTCGGGCCAGCTCCGCAACAAGGCGACGACGGCGGGCAATCTGCTCCAGCGAACCCGGTGCCCCTATTTCTACGACACCAGCAAGCCGTGCAACAAACGCAAGGCGGGGTCGGGCTGCGCGGCGCTGGGCGGCCTCCACCGTGGCCTCGCCATCCTCGGCACCAGCGAAGCGTGCATCGCCACTCACCCGTCGGACATGACCGTGGCGATGCGGTTGCTCGACGCGACGGTCGAGACGGTCGGTCCCGATGGCGTCGCCCGCGCGATCCCGATCGCCGAGTTCCATCGCCTGCCCGGAACGACTCCGCACATCGAAACCGTACTGAAACCGGGCGAACTGATCACCGGCGTCCTGCTGCCGCCGCCGCTCGGTGGACGGCATATCTACCGCAAGGTCCGCGACCGCGCTTCCTATGCCTTCGCTCTGGTCTCGGTCGCGGCGGTGGTCGGGCCGGACGGGCAGCGCTTCGCCTTCGGCGGCGTCGCCCCGAAGCCATGGCGGGTCGAAGCGGCGGAGAAGCTAAAAGGCGCCGACGCCATCGCCGCATCGGTGACACTCGGCGCGCGGACGACCGGGCAAAATGCCTTCAAGGCGACCTTGCTCCGGCGGACCTTGAGCGCGGTGCTGGCGGAGGCCGAGGCATGAGCATGAAGTTCGACAGCCCCGCCGGCGCCAATCCGATCGATCGCCAGCGCGTGATCGGCCGGCCGCTCGACCGGATCGACGGACCGCTCAAGGTCACGGGTG
Source organism: Sphingomonas sp. Root720 (assembly GCF_001428605.1). Taxonomy (GTDB): domain Bacteria; phylum Pseudomonadota; class Alphaproteobacteria; order Sphingomonadales; family Sphingomonadaceae; genus Rhizorhabdus. The sequence goes on along the minus strand of NZ_LMID01000001.1, from coordinate 225,711 downwards.
GCGCACGCTACGCCTATGAGCAGCACGAGGCGGCGCCCAACGCCGCCTATGGCTGGGTGGTCGGCGCGACCATCGCCAAGGGCCGCATCCGTTCGATCGACACCCGCCACGCCGAAGCCGCGCCGGGCGTCCTCGCGGTCGTCACCGCCGCCAATGCGGGGCCGCTCAAGAAATCGTCCTCGCACACTGCCAGTCTGCTCGGCGGCCCCGTCATCCAGCATTATGACCAGGCCGTCGCGCTGGTCGTCGCCGAAACGCTGGAACAGGCCCGCGATGCCGCCCGGCTTGTCGACGTCGATTATGTGGCCGAGACGGGGCGTTTCGACCTCGCGTCGGCGCGGAGCCAGGCGAAGACCGCATCCGACCAGGACGCCGTCACCAGCGCGGGCGATTTCGACACCGCGTTCAAGGATGCGGCGGTCAAGCTCGATCAGGTCTATACGACTCCTGACCAGAGCCACCAGATGATGGAGCCGCATGCCAGCGTCGCGGCGTGGCAGGACGACAAGCTCACCATATGGACCTCCAGCCAGATGGTTGCCTGGGCGGTGCGGGACACGGCGGCGACCCTCGGCATCCCGCGCGAGAATGTGCGGATCGTCTCGCCCTTCATCGGCGGCGGCTTCGGATCGAAGCTGTGGATCCGTGCCGACGCGTTGCTTGCCGCGCTCGGCGCGCGCAAGGTCGGACGCGCGGTCAAGGTTGCGCTGGCCCGGCCGCAGATCGCCAACAACACCACCCATCGCCCGGCGACGATCCAGCGGCTCCGCATCGGGGCCGACCAACGGGGCATCATCGGTGCGATCGCGCATGAGAGCTGGTCGGGCAACCTGCCCGGCGGCGAGCCCGAGACGGCCGCCCAGCAGACCCGTCTGCTCTACCGCGGCGAGAACCGGATGACCGCCCATTACCTGGCCGAGCTCGACCTGCCCGAAGGTAATTCGATGCGCGCGCCGGGGGAGGCGGTCGGCCTGCTCGCGATCGAAGTGGCGATGGACGAGTTGGCCGAGAAGCTGGGCATCGATCCGGTCGAGCTGCGGATCCGCAACGACGTCCAGTTCGATCCCGAGAAGGGGCCGGGACGTCCCTTTTCCAGTCGCAAGTTCGTAGAGTGCCTGACGATCGGCGCCGAGCGGTTCCACTGGTCGCGCCGCAACCCGAAGCCGGGCCAGGTCCGCGACGGGCGCTGGCTGGTCGGCATGGGCATGGCCTCGGCCTTCCGCAACAACCTCGTCCGGAAATCGGGCGCGCGGGCACGGGTCGACGGCCGGGGCATCGTCACGATCGAAACCGACATGACCGACATCGGTACCGGCAGCTACACGATCATCGCCCAGACTGCCGCCGAGATGATGGGCGTGCCGATCGATCGGGTCGAGGTGAAGCTCGGCGACAGCCTGTTCCCGGTGTCCGCCGGATCGGGCGGCCAGTGGGGCGGCAACAGCTCGACCGCGGGCGTTTATGCCGCTTGCGTCGCGCTGCGCGCCGCGGTCGCGCAGAAGGCGGGCTTCAACGCGGCGGACACCGATTTCGTCGACGGTCATGTCGTCGCGGGCAACCGCCGGGTCGGGCTGGGCGAGGCCGCTGGTGCCGATGGCATCACCGTCGAGGACCGGATCGAATATGGCGACCTGGATAAACGCTACGCGCAGGCGACCTTCGGGGCGCATTTCTGCGAGGTCGGGGTCGATGCGCTGACCGGTGAGGTCCGCGTTCGCCGGCAGGGCGGCGCCTTCGCCGCCGGGCGGATCCTCAACCCGAAGTCGGCGCGCAGCCAGGTGATCGGCGCGATGACGATGGGCGTCGGCGCGGCGCTGATGGAGGAACTCGTCATCGACGAGCGTTTTGGCTATTTCGCGACCCGCGACCTGGCCGACTATCATGTGCCGGTCCATGCCGACATTCCCGAACAGGACGTCTTCTTCGTCGAGGAACTGGACGATAAATCGTCGCCGATGAAGGCCAAGGGGGTCGGCGAGCTCGGCATTTGCGGCGCGGGCGCAGCGGTCGCCAACGCGATCTACAACGCCACCGGCATCCGGGTGCGCGACTATCCGCTGACGCTCGACAAGCTGATCGAGAAGCTCCCGATGGCGTGAGGCGATCGAGAGGTCGTTACTTCAGCGAGGGCTGACGTCTCAGGAAAGATGCGGGACATCCCGATCTCGCGAGATGCCGGCCTTCGCCGGCAGGACGATTAGAAGCCGATCGAGCTCAGCGCGATGCGCCCACCGGCACGCCGAACAGGTCGTGCTCGTCGGCATCCTCGATCTCCACCGCGACGATATCGCCGGGGGAGAGATGGCCCGCATCGCGGAGCTGAACCTCGCCGTCGATCTCGGGGGCGTCGGCCTTCGAACGGCCGGTGGCGCCGCCTTCCTCCAGGTCGACCGCGTCGACGATCACGTCGAGCGTGCGCCCGACCTTGGCCTGGAGTTTGGCGGCCGAGATCGCGGCGCACTTGTCCATGATCCGGGCGTAGCGCTCCTCCTTGACCTCTTTGGGCACCGCACCCGGCAGATCGTTGGCGGGAGCGCCGGCCACGGGTTCGAAACGGAAGGCACCGACCCGATCGAGCTGCGCCTCGTCGAGCCAGTCGAGCAGATACCGGAAGTCCTCCTCGGTTTCGCCGGGGAAGCCGACCACGAAGGTCGAACGGATCGCAATGTCGGGACAGATCGCGCGCCAGCCCGCAATCCGCTCGAGCACCCGGGCCTCGTTGGCGGGACGCTTCATCGCCTTCAACACCGATGGGCTGGCATGCTGGAAGGGGATGTCGAGATAGGGCGTGATCACCCCCTCCGCCATCAACGGGATGACATGGTCGACATGCGGATAGGGATAGACATAGTGGAGCCGCACCCAGGCGCCGAGCTTGCCGAGCTCGCGTGCGAGGTCGGTCATGTGCGCGCGAACCTCGCCGCCGCCCTTCAGCGGGAAGCTCTTGTGCCTCAGGTCGAGACCGTAGGCCGAGGTGTCCTGGCTGATGACGAGCAACTCGCGCGTACCCGCCGCGACCAGCTTCTCCGCCTCGCGCAGGATCGCGTCAGGCCGGCGGCTTACCAGGTCTCCGCGAATCGACGGGATGATGCAGAAGCTGCAGCGGTGGTTGCAGCCTTCTGAAATCTTCAGATAGCTGTAGTGGCGCGGCGTGAGCTTGAGCCCCGCTTCGGGCACCAGGTCGATATAGGGCGACGGCGGTACCGGCGCCGCTTCGTGCACCGCGCCGACGACCGCCTCATACTGGTGCGCTCCGGTGATCGCCAGGACCTTGGGGAAGCGCGCGCGGATCGCCTCGGCCTCGTCGCCCATGCAGCCGGTGACGATGACCCTACCATTTTCGGCGATCGCCTCGCCGATCGCTTCCAGGCTTTCCTCCTTGGCGCTGTCGAGGAAGCCGCAGGTATTGACGAGAACGACGTCTGCGCCGGCATAATCGGGCGAGAGGCCATAGCCGTCCGAACGGAGCTTGGTCAGGATGCGTTCGCTGTCGACCAGGTTCTTGGGACAGCCGAGCGAAACCATGCCGATCTTCGGCGGGGAGGGGAGTTCAATTGCCATGGGTGGCGCGCACATAGGGGCTTTCGTTGGAAATTGCGAGGCTCCGCTTGCGGACGGAGCCCGGTCGGTTCGCCAAGCCGGACACCCGCTCATTCAAATTTAGGCTTATACCATCATATATGATGTTCTATACATCAGTTTTGCTATATGATATCGCTTCTATTGAAGATGTGCATTTCATGATCACCGCCGCGCAGATGCGGGCCGCCCGGGCCCTGTTGGGAATCGACCAGCGCCAGCTGGCCGAGATGGCGGGCGTATCGCTGCCGACGATACAGCGCATGGAGGCGAGCGACGGAACGGTGCGGGGTGTGATCGACACGCTGACCAAGATCGTCGAGGCGCTCGACGCGGCCGGGATCGAGCTGATCGGCAACAGCGCCGCGAGCATGGGGCAGGGCCGCGGCGTGCGGCTGAAGTCCGCCGGCGGGCCGAACGGCGGCTGATCGGGGTTGCGACGGAGCGCCGGCCGGCTCCGGCGCGAGGCAAGACGGCGGAAAGACCATGATCGTGCGGGCATCCGGACCCAGTTTCCTCGAACTGTACACGCCCAAGCTGGTAACGATCCTGCGTGACCGCTACGGCCTCGCCGACCTGAAGGCCGATGCGCTGGCCGGCTTCACCGTCGCGATCGTCGCGCTCCCATTGTCGATGGCGATCGCGATCGCCTCTGGCGTGACGCCCGACCGGGGCCTCTATACCGCGATCGTCGGCGGCTTCATCGTGTCGGCGCTGGGGGGGAGCCGGTTCCAGATCGGCGGGCCTGCGGGCGCCTTCATCGTTCTGGTCGCTGCGACGCTCGCCCGGCACGGCATCGACGGTCTGATCCTCGCCACGCTGCTGTCGGGCCTGATCCTTCTCGCCATCGGCTTTCTCCGCTTGGGCACCTTCATCAAATATATCCCCTATCCGGTCACCGTCGGTTTCACCTCGGGGATCGCGGTGGTGATTTTCGCGAGCCAGCTGAAGGATCTGCTCGGTCTCACCCTGGCCGGGCCCGAGCCGGCGGCGATCCTGCCCAAGCTGGCGGCGCTGCACCTGTCGCTGCCGACCCTCAACACCGCGGCGGTGGCTGTCGCGCTACTGTCGCTGGCGATCATCTTCGCCATTCGTCGGTTCCGGCCGCACTGGCCCGCCTTCATCATCGCGATCGTGATCGCGAGCCTCGCCGCCGCGCTGCTCGGCCTGCCGATCGAGACGATCGGGACACGCTTCGGCGGCATCCCGCGCGCGCTTCCCGCCCCGCACCTGCCCGATTTCTCGCTGGAGCGGATCGGCGCGGTACTGCCGGCCGCGCTGTCCTTCGCGTTGCTCGGCAGCATCGAGAGCCTTTTATCGGCGGTCGTCGCGGACAGCATGACCGGCCGTCGCCATCGCTCCAACGCCGAATTGGTGGCGCAGGGCTTCGCGAATATCGGTTCGTCGCTGTTCGGCGGCATCTGCGTCACCGGCACCATCGCCCGGACCGCGACCAACGTGCGCGCAGGCGCGCGCGGGCCGCTGGCCGGCATGTTCCATGCGCTGTTCCTGCTGCTTATGATGCTCGTGGCGGCTCCGCTCGCCAGCTATATTCCCCTTGCGGCGCTAGCCGCCGTGCTCGCCATGGTCTGCTGGAACATGGCCGAGAAGCATGAGGTTGCAACGCTGCTGCGCGCCTCGCGCGGCGACGCTGTCGTGCTGGCGGCGACCTTCCTGCTCGTCGTCTTCCGCGATCTCACCGAAGGCATCCTGGTCGGCTTCGGGCTGGGCGCGCTGTTGTTCCTGCATCGCATGGCCCAGACGGTCGAGGTCGAGAGCGGCAGGCCGGTCGTGGCGGAAGATGTCGCGGATGCGGCGGCAGACGGGAATCGCCCGCGCTACGATGCCGCCCTCTCGACCGATCCCGCAATCATGGTCTGTCGGATATCGGGAGCCTTCTTCTTCGGCGCGGCGGCGACGGTCGGGGCGGCACTCGACGGGATCGGCGATCAGCCGAGAGCCTATGTCGTGGACTTTTCCGAGGTGCCGCTGCTCGATTCGACCGCCGCCGCCACGATCGCGGGGCTGGCGCGCAAGGCGGCACGGCAGGGTGCCGTCCTCTACCTGACCGGGACGCGGCCAGCGATCCGGCGCGTGCTGTTCGCACATGACGTCCGCCCGCCCCATGCGCGCTTCAAGGCAACGATCGAAAGCGCGGTGGCGTCGGCCCGGCGGACGACGGCCGGCGACCTCAGCTCCGGGACGGCAGATAGCCGACCGGATTGACCGGCTTCAGTCCGTTGCGGATTTCGAAGTGTAGCTGGGGCTCACCGCTATACGGGCTGGCGCCGCTCTTCGCGATCGTCTGCCCGCGCACCACCTTTTGCCCGCGGCTGACGGTGATGCTATCGGCATAGCCATAAGCGCTGATCCAGCCGTCGCCATGGCGTACCAGGATCAAGGTGCCGTAGGCTGGAATGTCCTGTCCGACATAGGCGACGACCCCGTCTGCGGCGGCGGCGATCGACGTGCCGCGCGGGGCGCCGATGTTGATGCCCTGGTTGATCTGTCCGCTCGAAAATCGTCCGAAGCCGCGCAGCACCGGCCCGCGCACGGGCCAGTCGAAGCGGCCGGAGAAGCGCGAGGGCTCGGCGACGGCGACGGTCGGGGCGATCGCTTTCGGAGTCGACACCGGCGCGGCCGCCTGCTCGCTGGTGGCGAGCGCGGGTTCGGAGCCGGAGATGAGATCCTCGATGTCGACCCGGAAGGCGGCGGAACGTTCGTCTGCGCTCATGCCGGCAACCTCGCGCTGGCTGGGCAGCAGCAACCGCTGGCCGTCGCGCAGGATATAGGGCTCCTCGAGATCGTTCAGTTCGGCGATCCGTTTCCATTCGACGCCGTAAGCGCGCGCGATAGCGATGCCGGTCTCGGTCTTGCCGACGCGGTGGTAGCGGCCGCCGGGGATCTTGAGCTTCTGGCCCACCAGGATCTTGAATGGTGCCGCGATCCTGTTGATCCGCGCGATCGCCTCTGATGCGGCGCCGGTCTTGTCGGAAATGCCGCGCAACGTGTCGCCGGCCTTCACGATATAGGTCGACGGCGCGACCTCGACCGCCGACGGCGTGACCGACCGCACCTGCCAGGCCGGCGGTGGCGGGGGAGGGGCCGCTTCGGACACGGCAGGCACCGGCGTAGCCGGTACAGTAATGGCAGGCGCCGGCGCCTGCGTGGGCGACGGCGCGCGAGCCGGCTTGTGCGGCGTGCGCGATGGTGGCGACGGTGCGGGCCGCTTGACCGGTGCGGGGCGGTCCGGTGCCGGGATGCATGCCGTCGTCACCAGCAGCAACAGCAGGGCGGGCATCGTCGAGCGTCGGATCAGCGGAGCCATGCCGCCCTGTTAGCAGCCTTGGCGCCTCACGCCACCCCGCGTGCGCCGAAAGCGCGGATTATCGTCGACGGAACGGAAGAGGGCGAACCCTCAGCGGTACAACCCGGTCGTCGCGGTCATCGCGGCGTGGTTGGTGAGGTCGCAATGGAGCGGCGTCACCGTCACCCAGCCATCTGCGGCCGCTTCCAAGTCGGTGCTGTGCGCGGGCGTGTGCGGCATTCCGGCGAGCTTGATCCAGTAATAGTCGAAGCCGCGCGGATCGGTGCGCTGGAGGATCTCGGTCTGGCCATAGTCGCGCAGGCCCTGCGGCACCACGCGGATGCCCAGCACCTGATCGGGTTCGCACGCGGGAAAATTGATGTTGTACAGGCTTCGTGGCGACCAGGGCGCGTCGAGCAGCGGACGCAGCACCTTCTCGCCCCAGGCCTCGGCCGCGGCGAAGCTTATGTTCGGACCGCCACCTTCGCGCGCATAGACCTGGCTCAGCGCGATCGAGGGAATGCCGGCGAGCGCGCCCTCCATCGCCGCCGACACGGTGCCCGAATAGCTGACGTCCTCGCCCAGATTGGCGCCGCGGTTTACGCCCGACAGGATCAGTTCGGGCGGATTATCCTTCATCACATGTGCAAGCGCCATCATCACCGCGTCGGTCGGCGTGCCCGCGACGGCGTGGCGCTTCTCGCCGACCTGCCGCAGGCGCAGCGGACGGGTCAGGGTGAGCGATCGGCCGGCGCCAGAGCGTTCGCTGTTCGGCGCGACGATGGTGATGTCGTCCGACAGCGACCGCGCTATGCGTTCGAGCACGGCCATGCCTGGCGCATGGATGCCGTCGTCATTGGTGAGGAGGATCCTCACGCCGGACGCAGTTCGGTCAGGCCGCCCATATAGGGCAGGAGCGCATCCGGGATGCGCACCGACCCGTCGGCCTGCTGATAGTTCTCCAGCACAGCGACGAGGGTGCGGCCGACCGCGAGGCCGGAGCCGTTTAGGGTGTGGACGAAACGCGTGCCCTTGCTTTCTCCTGCCGGGCGGAAGCGCGCGTTCATCCGCCGTGCCTGGAAGTCGCCGCAGTTGGAGATGCTGCTGATCTCCCGGTAGCAACCCTGACCGGGCAGCCAGACTTCGAGGTCGAAGGTCTTGCGGGCGGTGAAGCCCATGTCGCCGGTACAGAGCAGGACGCGGCGGTAGGGCAGGCCAAGCTCCTCCAGAATCGCCTCGGCCGCGCGGGTCATCTCCGCGTGGATGGCTTCGGACTGCTCGGGTGTGGCGATCGCGACCAGCTCGACCTTCTCGAACTGGTGCTGCCGGATCAGGCCGCGCGTATCGCGCCCCGCCGCGCCCGCCTCGGAGCGAAAGCATTGGGTGAGGGCGGTCAGCCTGATTGGAAGCTCCGCCTCGGCCAGGATCCGCTCGCGGACGAGGTTGGTCAGGCTGACCTCGGCGGTCGGGATCAGCCAGCGGCCGTCGGTGGTGCGGAACAGGTCTTCGGCGAATTTGGGTAACTGGCCGGTGCCGAACACGGCCTCGTCACGCACCAGCAGCGGCGGGATCACTTCGGTAAAGCCGGCGGCGGTCTGCCGGTCGAGCATGAAGGCGCCGAGCGCCCGCTGCAGCCGGGCGATGCCGCCTTTCAGCACCGCGAAGCGCGCGCCCGAGATCGCGGCGGCGGCGTCGAAATCGAGGCCGAGCGGTCCCGCGAAATCGGGATGCTCGCGCGCCGTGAAGTCGAAGTCGGGCGGGGTGCCCCAGCGGGCCTGCTCGACATTGCCGTCCTCGTCGGCCCCGTCAGGCACGTCCGCGGCGGGAAGATTCGGGATCGCGGCGAGCGCCGCTTCGAGCGCGGATTCGACAGCAGCCGCCTCTGCCTCCAGCGCCGGCATGCGTTCCTTGAGCACGGCAACCTCGGCCATCAGTCCCGACGCCGTCGCCTCGTCCTTCTGCGCCTTGGCCTGGCCGATCGCCTTGGAGGCTTCGTTGCGACGGGCCTGCGCGGCCTGCAATTCGGTCGCGATCGCGCGCCGCCGTTCGTCGAGGACGAGCAATTCGGCCGAAGCCGAGCCGGCTCCGCGGCGGGCGATGGCGGCATCGAAGGCGGTCGGATCTTCGCGGATCAGGCGGATGTCGTGCATGGCTCGCCTATGGCGCCGAAGGCCGCGTCGCGCAACCGCCCGCGCGACGCGGGAGACGCCTGCCGAAACGCAGTCAAGGGCGCAAAATGGGCGTTTCGCCCCGCCAGCGCGTCGACTGGCCGAAAAAGGCTGGAACAGGCCCCACCGTCTGAGCGTCAATGGAACGGTAGATTTCATCAGCGAGGAGTATCAACGTGATTTTGCGAGCCGCTTTTCTTGTTACCGCCTTGACGACGGCCGCTGCGGCCCCTGCCTACGCGCAGCAGGCGGCCCCTGCCGCCGCCACGACGGCCACGGCCCCGGCGGCCGCGAAGGCCAACGTGACGGCGGGCGCTACCGTTTCGGATGCCAAGGGAGGGGCCGTCGGCACTATCGCTTCGGTGAACGGCGATGTCGCCGTTATCGATACCGGAGTCGTCAAGGCCAGCGTTCCGACCTCGTCTTTCGCCCAGAGCGACAAGGGCCTGCTGATCGGCATGACCAAGGTCGAACTTGAGGCCGCCGCGCAGGGCGCCGCGCAGCAACAGCAGCAGCAATTTCTGGCATCGCTGACGCCAGGCGTGTCTGTCAGCGACCAGAATGGCGGCGCGGTCGGTACGATCGAGGCCATCGAAGGCGACATGGTGACGATCGCCACGCCGAACGCCAAGGCGAAGCTGCCGAAGACCTCGATTGCTCAGGGCCCCAACGGACCGGTGATCGGAATGACCCAGGACCAGCTCGAAGCCGCGGTCAACTCGACCACGCCGCCCGCCGGCTGATCGGCCCATCGGATAATCCCCAAAAAACTGCGCCCGTGCACAGCCTGTCGGCTTGTGTGCGGGCGTTGTGCTGTCTATAGGCCCGGCGGGCAGTCCATCGCGTCAGGCTAAACGGCCGACGATCGTGGCTAGCGGTGAAGCGGAGAGTCGGATGGCATCGTCGCTGTGTGGCGTATTGATGGTCGGGAACCGGTGAACGTGTCTGCAGTAGAGCTGGACGACGGATACAGGCCTTCGCCCGACGAGCCCTTCATGAACGATCGGCAGCTCGCCTATTTCAAGGCGAAACTGCTCCTCTGGAAAGAGTCGATCCTCAAGGAGTCCGCTGGCACGCTGCAGCAGCTCCAGATCGATTCGCTCCGAGAGCCGGACCTCACCGATCGCGCGTCGAGCGAGACCGACTGGTCGATCGAACTGCGGACCCGCGACCGCCAGCGCAAGCTGATTTCCAAGATCGATGCAGCGCTACGCCGGATCGAGGAAGGCGAATATGGCTATTGCGAGGTGACTGGCGAACCGATCTCGCTGGGTCGGCTCGAAGCCCGGCCGATCGCGACGATGACGGTCGAAGCCCAGGAGCGCCACGAGCGCAACGAGAAGGTCAGCAGGGAGGAATAATTTCCTCCCTCTTGTCTTTGCTCCGATCGCCGGCGCGCATCGATCTTTGCTGCCCTTGCACATTCCTTTGACGGGCGGAATGCTGCGCCCGAAAGCCAACTTAATTACGCGATGATGTCGGGGATCAGCAGATCTTCGAGCTGTGAGATCTCGTCCTTGAGTCGTAGCTTGCGCTTCTTGATACGTGCGAGTTGGAGCTGATCGACCGCCGGGGCTTCCTGCAGCGCTTCGATCGCTGCTTCCAGATCGCCATGTTCCTGACGGAGAACCTGGATACGTCGCGTAATGACTTCGCTGTCCAACCGACTCGCTCCAAGGCCTGCAATGAAGGTGCGATTCTAGCGACAGAGAGGGGCAACGCTCAACCCCGTCGGGCATTTCACGGCGAGACGAAAAGGCCGTTTCCCACGGGGAGCGGCCAATCGTGCATAGGGTCGGTCAAAGCTTTTTTTTCAGCGAGACAGGCGGGGCGAATCGTGATCTATTGATCGACCCAGTCGGAGTGAAAGGAGACAGTCTAGATGTCGACTACCCATTCGTCCGCAATGCTCGCCAAGCATGCCGGTATCGAATCCCGGATCGCTGCGGAGAGCCGCCGGCCAGCACCAGACATGATGCTGATCAGCCAACTGAAGAAGCAGAAGCTTCGAATTAAAGAGGCGCTTGCGCGTCTCTAAACGCCACGCAGGGGATTGAGGGTCAATCGATCCTCAATCCAGGCCTGCGGACCCTTCCGATATCGATGACCTTGCGAAGATGTTCGTTCGATTGAGCGGTCACGGGCAGCCGTGCGCGCTTCGGGTCGATCGTCTCCCGAAAGGTGATCCCCATCCGCCCGTCGCGGACCCAGACGATCTCGCCCGGCACCAAGCCAATGCCGCGCAGGCCGATTTCTACATGCACGCCAAGATCATATTCGACCTTCGAATCGGCCATCAGGCCGGTCGAGGACAGGTTGCGGATACGGATGGGCTGGGTCTCGCGCGCATAATCGCCCGCGGCCTTGATCGTACCCATCAGCAACAGGCTGTCGCGCTTGCGTGCGCGATTACCCGGCTGCGGCGCCTCCCCGGCGATGTCGGCCATGGTCGTCCCTCGATAGAATCAGTGGGACCATTAGACCGTCGATTGATTTAAGGGCGGTTAAAACCGGCGGTTAAGCCGGATTCCGCCCGCCATTCCTGGCTTTCCAGGGCATGGCGGGCGGCGAAGACCGACTTTACCGTTCGATGCACATGGCAATGCCCATGCCGCCGCCGATGCACAGGGTAACGAGGCCCTTCTTCGCGTCGCGCTTCGCCATTTCGTAGAGCAGCGTCGTCAGCACCCGCGCGCCCGAAGCACCGATCGGATGGCCGATGGCGATCGCGCCGCCGTTGACGTTGACGATATCGGTATTCCAGCCGAGTTCCTTGCCAACCGCGAGCGCCTGGGCCGCGAATGCCTCATTGGCTTCGATCAGGTCGAGGTCCGACAGCTTCCAGCCGGCCTTTTCGAGTGCGAGCCTGGACGCCGGGGCCGGGCCGATTCCCATGATCGAAGGGTCGACCCCGCAGGTCGCCCAGCTGGCGATGCGGCCGAGGATCGGCGCGCCGCGCTTCGCGGCGTCGTTCGCCGTCATCAGCACCAGTGCGGCGGCGCCGTCGTTGAGGCCGCTGGCATTGGCGGCGGTCACGGTGCCGTCCTTCTTGAAGGCGGGCTTCAGTCCGGCCATCGCCTCGATCGTCGCGCCGGCGCGGATATATTCGTCGCGCGACACGATGGTGTCGCCCTTGCGGCCCTTGACGGTCACGGCCGCGATCTCGTCGTCGAAACGACCGGCGGTCTGGGCGGTTTCGGCCTTGTTCTGACTGGCGACGGCGAAGGCGTCCTGCTCGGCGCGGCCGATCTGATATTTCTCGGCCAGATTTTCTGCGGTAATGCCCATGTGATAGGCGTTGAAGGCATCGGTCAGGCCGTCGACGATCATCGTGTCGACCAGTGACGCATTGCCCATCTTGAAACCGCCGCGCAGGTTCTGCGCGTGCATCGACAGCGACATGCTCTCCTGGCCGCCGGCGACCACGACCCGCGCATCGCCGCAGCGGATCGACTGGGCGGCCAACGCCACGGCGCGAAGCCCGGAACCGCAAACCTGGTTGACGCCGAAAGCGGTAGCTTCCTTGGGAATGCCCGCGTTGATCGCCGCCTGGCGCGCCGGGTTCTGGCCCTGTCCGGCGGTCAGCACCTGGCCGAGTATGGCCTCCTGCACCTCGCCCGCCTCGACGCCCGCCTGGGCGAGCGAAGCCTCGATCGCCGTCCGGCCAAGCTCATGCGCGGGGGTGGCTGCGAACGCGCCGAGGAAGCTGCCGACCGGCGTGCGCTTGGCGCCTACGATAACGATGTCCGTCATAGATGCTCCTGCCTTTGTTCTGCGTGTGCGAACGGTTCTGCTGACCGGATTCATCGACTCACGCGTGTGTTTTTCGGACGGGACCTATCAGCTATCTTGCAGGTGCGAAAGCCACGTGGCGAGGTGGCTCCAGAGCGATTGGGGCGCTCGGCGCCCGACGACCATGCCCACATGTCCTTCGTCCAGCGCGATCCGTTCGCCGCCTCGCCAGGCGCTGGCGGCGGGGGTGATGCGGTCGGTCGTCGACAGGATGTTGAGCACCGGAATGCGGAGGCCGTCGGGATCGATCGTCCGCCCGCTGATCGTCCATCGGCCCTCGCCGCTCATATTGCCCGCCATCAGCCCTTCCATCAGGTCGCGGCCCGCGGCCAGGGGGAGAGGGGGGCCGTCATTCGCCCAGTCCTCGACCGCGACATAATTCTGGCCCTCGGGGCTGGCCGCGTCCTTGCGGGCGAACTGTTCGAACTTGGCGATCGTGCGGGACGGATCGATGCGCCAGAAGATCTGCTGCAATATTTCCGCAGGCAGCAGGCCGAAACCACGCGAAACCGGTTCCGCGCTGCGCCACAATTCAAGCAGGTCGTTCCGCGTCTGCGAAGAAAATCCGCCGAAATCCCATGGTGCCGCGATCAGGACGAGCGCCTTCGGCGGGCGCAGCACCGCCGCCGCGACGCTCATCGTTCCACCGAGGCAATAGCCCGCCAGCGCGGCGTCCTTGCCGAGCATGTCGAGGGCGGGAAGGATATAACGTTCGACATGGCCGCCAAGGCCGACATCGGCTTCGTCGGGTCCGGGGGTGCCCCAGTCGAGCAACACCGGGTTCAGCCCCCGTGCCGCGAGGCCGCGCATCATCGAGTTTTGCGCGCCCAGGTCGAGGATTTCCGAGCCGTTGATCAACGAAGGCACGAACAGGATCGGCCGCCCTTGAGCACCATGACCGCGCAACGTCACCCGCCCGATCCGGCCGACGACCGCCGCCTCGGGCGGGCGCGCCGGTCGCGGCGCGTTCTGGTAGGAGCGCAGGCCCGCCAGCGCGGCCTTCATCCGCACGGGGTCTTTCGCAGTTTCGTTGCGCAGCATGTCCAGGAACAGCGGCAAAGGCCGCGGCCTGTGTTGCGGCGCGGAAAGATTTGATGCTATGCTGCGGCCGACATTGGTCGGCAGGCGGGGAATCATGGCGAAATCATCGGACGGCTCTGGCACGGTCATCATCAAGAAATACGCCAATCGCCGGCTGTATAATACTGAAACGTCGAGCTACATTACCCTCGACCATCTCGCGGCAATGACGCGGGAGGGCCGGGACTTCAAGGTGATCGATGCCAAGTCCGAGGAGGACATCACCCATAATGTCCTGACCCAGATCATCATGGAGGAGGAGAATCGGGGGCAGACGATGCTGCCGGTCAGCTTCCTGCGCCAGCTCATCTCGCTCTATGGCGATTCGATGCAGTCGATGGTGCCGCAATATCTCGAAGCGTCGATGGACGCCTTCCGGCGCAACCAGACCCAGTTCCGCCAGGCCATGGAGGGCGCCTTCGCCGGCGGTCCCTTCGCTGAGATCGCCAAGCGCAACATGGAGATGTTCGAGGCCGCGGCGAGCGCCTTCAAGCCGCCGCGTGCCGATGCGACGGCCAAGGATGCGCCCGCCGCAGCATCGGCCGCGCCGCCGCCGCGCAGCGAAGTCGACGCGCTGAAGGCGCAGCTCGCCGCCATGCAGGAACAGATCAACAAGCTGAAGTGACGTGCGGTCGGAGCGCCGGTCGCTCCATGATCTACCCGTCATAGCGGAAAGCGGGGCGGATGCGCGTCAAGCGTGACCGCAATCCACCCCGTTCCGTCGCATCACGGCTTGACGAATTTCAGCGTCAGCCGATCGCTTTCGCCGACGGCCTGATATTTCGCCTTGTCGACATCGCCTAGCTTGAGCGTCGGCGGCAGGGTCCAGACGCCCTCGGGCCAGTCATGCATATCCTTGGGGTTGGCGTTGATCTCCGATTCGTCGGCCAGCTTGAACCCGGCGGCGGTGGCGAGGCGGACGACCGTCGAACGCTTGACGTAGCCGCTCTTCTTCTCGAACGCGCTGTCCTTGTCCTCTGGCAGGCGGTGGTCGACCACGCCCAGAATGCCACCCGGCTTCAGGGCAGCATAGAAATCGGCGAAGGCCTTCGCGGCGACCGCATCGCCGCCCATGATCAGGTTGTGTACGTTGCGGAAGGTGAGGACGCGGTCGGCGCTGCCCGGCGCGATGGTCGAGGGCGCGGTGGCGCTGAAGGAGGCGATCGTCACCGGGCCGAACCAGTCCTTGTTGCGATCCAGCATTGCGGTGGTGCCGGGCACGCCCTTTTCGGGCGCAAAGGCGACATAGCGGCCATTGCCCTTCAGTGCTGGCGCTATGATCTCGCTGTACCAGCCGCCGCCCGGATAAAACTCCACCACTGTCTGTCCGGGGCGGACATCGAAGAAGGCGAGCGTCTCCGCCGGATGGCGATATATGTCGCGGGCGCGGTTGGCGTCGCTGCGTCGCGTGTCGGCGATCGCCTTGGCGAGCGCGGGATCGAGCGAGGCGGCGGGGGCGATGGCGGCCGGTACGGCCAACGCCATGGCGATGGCTGCGAAAAGCGGGTAGCGCAAAATCCTTCTCCCGATATGGATCACGCGCGCAATGATGACGGAGCGGCGGGAAGGTGCAATCGGAATACGCGTGGCCGACCCTGTTTTTCGTCGCGCTGGCGGTGCTGTCGGTCGCTGCGGACTGGCGCCGTCATCGCCGCCGCGACGCCGATCGCGCGGCGGGCAGGGCGGGATGGGTGCCGTGGCCGCTCGTCACCATCATCGCGCTGATCCTCGCGGCGGTGTCGATCGCCTGGTGGATCGGCGACCAATAGGTCTTCGGATGCGGGCCGCAGCCGCGTGCCGTCAGAGGCAGGCTTCGAGCAGCGGCTGATCGAAGCCGAACTGCCGGGCCTTCTCGATAGTATAGGGTCGCAGGCCCGACGTCACGAAGTCGCCGATGATCTTCCCTTCCGAATCCTCGGCGTGATATTCGAACTTGAACAGCTCCTGCGTGATGATCACCGGGCCTTCCATGCCCAGCACCTCGGTGATGCTGGTGACGCGGCGCGAGCCGTCGCGCAGGCGCTTCACCTGAACGATCAGGTCGACCGAATCGGCGATCTGCTTCGAGATCGCTTCCTTCGGGACCTTTATGTCGGACATCATCACCATGTTCTCCATGCGCGCCAGCGCCTCGCGCGGGCTGTTGGAGTGGAGGGTGCACATCGATCCGTCGTGGCCGGTGTTCATCGCGGCCAGCATGTCGAAACATTCGGGCCCGCGGATCTCGCCCAGGATGATGCGGTCGGGTCGCATGCGCAGCGCATTGACGACGAGGTCGCGGATCGTGATCGCGCCTTGGCCTTCCAGATTGGCGGGCCTGGTCTCGAGCGGCAGCCAGTGCGGCTGCTGCAGCCGGAGTTCGGCGGCGTCCTCGATCGTGACGACGCGCTCGCCCGGGTCGATCATCTTCGACAGGGCGTTGAGCATCGTCGTCTTGCCCGAACCGGTACCGCCCGAGATCACGATATTGAAGCGGCTTGCACCGGCGATCTTGAGCATCGTCGCCATATGCTCGTTCATCGATCCGCTGCGCGCCATCATGTCGAGGGTGATCGGCTTGGACGAGAATTTGCGGATCGAGATCGCGGTGCCGCGCAGCGACAGCGGCGGGACGATCACGTTGACGCGGCTGCCGTCGGCCAGGCGGGCGTCGGCAAGCGGGGTGGTCTGGTCGACGCGGCGGCCGACCTTCGACACGATGCGCTGGGCGATCTGGAACAGATGTTCCTCGTCGCGGAAGGTGACCTTGGCCAGCTCCAGCTTGCCCTTGCGCTCGACATAGGTCTGTTCGGGACCGTTGACCATGATGTCGGTGATCAGCGGATCGCTGAGCAGTTCCTCAAGGGGCCCCAGGCCGAGCAGCTCATCGATCAGCACCTTCTCCAGCGCGAACTGTTCGCGGCGGTTGAGGGTGATTCGCAGTTCGGCCAGCACCTCGCCGATGATCGGGCGGAATTCCTCGGCCAGTTCGTCCTTGCTCAACGAAGCGGCGGCCTCGGGGTCGACGCGCTCGAGCAAGCGGGGGAGCACCTGTTCCTTGATCTTGTGGATCGACGCCTCGAAGCCCTCGACCCGCGACCGGCCGGCCTCGCCCGACGCGGCTTCCCGGATGGCGAGACGCGCCATCGCGTCGGCATGCTTGGGTAGACTGACATCCTGCTCGCTGATCGCAATGGGATCGTCGAAGCTCGGCAGACCTGCGAAGGGGTCGCTTCCCGCGCCCGGAAAGGCGGTGCTGTCGATCGGCGGGAATTGCAGGCCACCGGTCAGCGGCCCCGGCACATCGACGTGCATGGGGCGGGCCACGCCGAAAGCGGGCTTCGCCCCTTGCGTCATCGATCCACGCTTGCCGAAAGCACTCATACCAGACGTCCCCGACGGCCAGTTCGGCCGAACGCCTATCCAGTAGCCGCAAACCCCTCAAAATCGGTTAATCAGGCGAAATCAGCCGCGCTGATCGATGTCGGCTCTGACAGGCCGGCGATCTTGATCGCCTCGATCGGCGCCGAGGCGCTGGGATCGTAGAACAGGTACAGGTCGCCGCCGACCCTGAGCACCGCCGCGTCGGAGAAGCCAGCGCCGCTATTGAGCAGGGACTGGGCCGCCGCGGCGCCCGCGGCCAGCGTGTCGAACTGGCCATGACCGTAGGCGATGCTGCTCGGAATGCCCGACCCGAGGCGGATATGATCGATGCCGTCGGTGAAATCGGTGATCATGTCGGTCATATAGGCGAGGGGCCCGCTCGTCGCGAAGACCGCATCGCCGGTGGCAAAGACGAAGAGGTCGGCATCGCCGCCGCCGGTCAGAAGGTCGATGCCGGTTCCGCCCGCGAGCGTATCGGTGCCGAGGTCGCCCATCAGGACGTCGTTGTCGGCGCCACCGGCGATGCTGTCGCTGTCCTGGCCGCCGCGCAGCGAATCATTGCCGTCGCCGCCGTCGATCGTGTCGTTGCCCAGATTGCCGTTGACGCTGTCGTTGCCGAGATTGCCGACGATATTGTCATTGCCCTGGCCACCCTGGATGCGGTCCGATCCGGTGCCGCCGTCGAGGCGATCGTCCCCGGCATTGCCCTGGAGATAGTCGTTGCCGGCACCGCCGGTGATCACATCCGCGCCGTCGCCCGATACCGCTTTCGCTGCGGCGCCATAGAGATGGTCGTTGCCGCTGCCGCCGATGATCGAATCGCCGCCCCCGCCGCCCAGGATGACATTGCCATTGTCGTTGCCGGTGATCGTGTCGTTGCCAGGGCCGGTTACGGCCGTGTCGATCCGCGTGCCATAGGCGATGGCGATGTCGTTCCTGAGCCCCGAGACGCTGCTGAAGGCGCCGTCGTGCAGATCGATCGTCGACGATGCGGTGAAGCCCGACACGTCGAGCGTGTTGCCGTCGCCCTTGTTCCACAGCGTGACGATCGGCCGGCTGTTCTGGGTGAAGTCGAAATATTTGGCGATCGGACCGGTGATGTTGCTGTTGAAGCCATAGGTCTGGCCGCCCGACAGGGGCGTGTCCACGGCAACGCCGTACATGCGCTGGATCGCGACGATATCGAGCGGCATCGGCGTGACCGAGGTGTTGGCATAGACCGAGCCGTTGCTCGCCCGCGACGTGCCCCAGAAATATTCGTTGGTCGGGGCATTGTACGACATGATCGTCCAGGCCAGCGTATCGAAGCTGGTGTAGCCGGGCGAGCCGAAGTCGAGACTGTCGTCATAAGGGCCGCCATGGCCCAGGCCCAGGACATGGCCCCATTCGTGGACCAGGGTCGTATAGGGATAACCGCCATATTCGCCGAACGTCGAGCCGAGCGGCCCGAAGCCGGGCGTGCTGGTGTCGATCTCGATCGAGCCGCGTGTGGCGCGGCCGATGTTCGGGGTCCCGGTGGTTCCGGGAAAGAAGCTGTCCTGGCCGCCCGAGGCGCCATCATCGGTGCCGCGGGTGATCGTGACCGCGCCGCCCGTGCTGCTCCGTACGAACCGAACGTTGGCGACAGCCGACCACAGCGCTGCGGTCGAGGCGAATGCCGATCGCTCGACCTCGGTCCAGTTCGATCCGGGATCGAAGCTGTAGGTGATCGTGGCGCCGCTACCCACCGTGCCGGTGCCGAATTTGGCGGTATAATTCTGGGCCGGATCATAGGTGGCGGGGCTGTCGGAGTTCCATGTCCAATAGCTTTCGCCCGCCAGCAGGCCGCTCGCATTGATGCCCGAGAGGAAGGTTGTTTCGGCTTGCTGGACCGAATTGATCGACGCCATATGCTGATGATCCCCGCACGCCTCTGCCTGTCTGCGACCAGCTTATAGCAACAGACGCTGCCATTCTGCTTTATCGGAAACGCGATTTGCCGATTGTTCCCCGTTTGGCCGGGAAGTTTGCACGATTCATCGTAATGCGAATCGATATACGCAACCTTATGGTTGCTAATTTCGAGGCGCGGTATAGACCTGCAACCAGGAGGTTGCATATATGGCCGATAGCATCGTACGGGAAATCGAACTTGGCGCGCCCATCGAGCGCGTATGGCGGGCGCTGACCGACCATCGGGAGTTCGGGCAGTGGTTCCGGGTCGCGATCGACCAGCCCTTCGTCGCGGGCGAGCCGGCGACGGGACATATCACGCTCGAAGGTTATGAGCATGTCCGATGGAATGTGCGCATCGTTGCGATGGAGGAGCCGGATCGCTTCGCCTTCACATGGCATCCCTATGCGATCGATCCGGCGATCGACTATTCGCGGGAGGAGCCGACATTGGTGGAGTTCCGGCTCGAAGTGTCGGGGGCGGGCACGCGGCTGACGGTCACCGAATCCGGCTTCGACCGGGTCCCCGAACATCGTCGCGACGAGGCGATCCGGATGAACAGCGGCGGATGGACCGCGCAGGTCGAGAATATCCGGGCCCATGTCGATGGCTGAAGCTGCCAGGTCGATCGATCCGGCGCCGATCTTCGCGGCGCTGGGCGATCGCACCCGGCTTTCGCTGCTGATGCGGCTCAGCGACGGACGGACGCGATCGATCACGATGCTGGCGGCGGACGGCAGCCTGACCCGGCAGGCGGTGACCAAGCATCTGCGGGTGCTGCAGGAGGCCGGTCTTGTCGAAAATATCCGCCATGGCCGCGAGAGCCGCTTCGCCTGCCGCCCCGAGTCCCTCGAGGTCGCGCGGGCCTATCTCGATCGGGTAGCGGCACAATGGGACGACGCATTGCAGCGGCTGAAGATGTTCGTGGAAGATTGAAACCACGCACGGGTGGGCGCCAAAAAGGAAAGGCCCGGCCGCATCGCTGCGCCGGGCCTTTTCTTTTGCCGTGGGGTGGGGGTCAGGCTTCGGTTGCCTGCTCCGCAAGCACCGTCAGGCCCTTTTCGTTGACCTCGGCGAAGCCGCCTTCGACATGGATACGGGCGCTCACCGTGGTCGCGTTCGAATAGATGGCGAGTTCGCCCGAGCGGACCGTCGACATGAAGGGGGCATGGCCCGCCAGCACGCCGAAGTCGCCCTCGGAGCCGGGGACCACCACCATGTAGACTTCCTCCGAACGGAGGAGCTTTTCCGGGGTGACGAGTTCGAAATGCAGGTCTGCCATGATCAATCCTGTCTGGCCTGTCTGGCGTCCAGGGCAAGGTCGAAGGCCGTTGTAGCCGTGTCGAACTTGTCCCGGCAGCCGGGGTTGCAGAAGCCGACGACCGCGCCCCGGTAGGTGGTCAGCGAGTCCGCCGCGATCGGATCACCCGACCAGGGGCAGGTCTCGTTGACCGCGTCTTCGAGGCGCGGTCCGTCCGGCATCAGGCCGCTTCGGCGGCCAGCTTCTTGGCCTTCTCGACGACCTCGTCGATGCCGCCGACCATGTAGAAGGCCGCCTCGGGAAGGTGATCATATTCGCCCTCGACGACCGCCTTGAACGACTTCACCGTATCCTCGATCGCGACGAACTTGCCGGCGATGCCGGTGAAGACCTCGGCGACGTGGAACGGCTGCGACAGGAAGCGCTGGATCTTGCGGGCGCGCTGCACGGTGAGCTTATCCTCTTCGGAAAGCTCGTCCATGCCGAGGATCGCGATGATGTCCTGCAGCGACTTGTACTTCTGCAGCGTCTCCTGGACGGCGCGGGCGGTCTCGTAATGCTCCTGGCCGACGATGCGCGGCTCGAGCATGCGCGAGGTCGAGTCGAGCGGATCGACCGCCGGGTAGATGCCCAGCTCCGAGATCGCCCGGTTGAGGTTGGTGGTCGCGTCGAGATGGGCGAAGGACGTGGCCGGCGCCGGATCGGTAAGATCGTCGGCGGGCACGTAGATCGCCTGCACCGAGGTGATCGAACCCTTGTTGGTCGACGTGATGCGCTCCTGCAGCGCGCCCATGTCGGTCGACAGGGTCGGCTGATAGCCCACCGCCGAAGGAATGCGGCCGAGCAGCGCCGACACTTCCGAACCCGCCTGGGTGAAGCGGAAGATGTTGTCGACGAAGAACAGCACGTCCTGGCCCTCGACGTCGCGGAAATATTCGGCGATCGTCAGCCCCGAGAGGGCGACGCGGGCACGGGCGCCCGGCGGCTCGTTCATCTGGCCGAACACAAGGGCGACCTTCGACCCTTCCGGGGTCGGGTTGCCGTCGGCGTCCTTGGCGATGACGCCCGCGTCGAGGAACTCGTGATAGAGATCGTTACCCTCGCGGGTACGCTCGCCGACGCCGGCGAACACCGAGGTGCCGCCATGGCCCTTGGCGATGTTGTTGATCAGTTCCTGGATGAGCACGGTCTTGCCCACGCCGGCGCCGCCGAATAGGCCGATCTTGCCGCCCTTCGCATAAGGCGCGAGCAGGTCGATGACCTTGATGCCGGTGACGAGGATGCTCGCATCGGTCGACTGGTCGACGAACAGCGGGGCCTCGGCGTGGATCGGGGCGGTCTGGGTCGCATTGACCGGGCCGCGCTCGTCGATCGGCTCTCCGATGACGTTGAGGATGCGGCCGAGCGTCTGCGGGCCCACGGGAACGCGGATCTGCGAGCCGGTGTCGGTGACTTCCTGGCCGCGGGTCAGGCCGTCGGTGGCGTCCATCGCGATGGTGCGGACGGTGCCCTCGCCGAGGTGCTGCGCGACTTCGAGAACGAGGCGGTTGCCGTTGTTCGAGGTCTCGAGTGCATTAAGGATCGCGGGGAGCTCGCCGTCGAAGCTGACGTCGACGACGGCGCCGATGACCTGCGAGATGCGGCCGACGCTCTTGGGAGTGGTGGGGGCTTTAGCCATGGTCTGTTTCCTGCCTCTGATCTCTTACAGCGCTTCGGCGCCAGCGATAATTTCAATGAGCTCGGTGGTGATCGCGGCCTGACGGGTCCGGTTGTACTGGATCGTCAGCTTGTTGATCATCTCGCCGGCGTTGCGGGTCGCATTGTCCATCGCGGTCATGCGGCTGCCCTGCTCGGACGCCGCATTCTCCAGCATCGCGCGGAACAGCTGGACGGCGACGTTGCGCGGGAGCAGCTCGGCGAGGATTTCCTCCTCGTCGGGCTCATATTCGACCGCGGCCGAAGCGCCTGCCGCCTCGGCGCCGGCGGCCGGGGCGAGCGGGACCGGGATGATCTGGATCTCGGTCGGATCCTGGACCAGCGCCGACTGGAACTTCGCGAAGAACAGGTGCGCGACGTCGAACTCGCCCGCCGCATAGCGCGCGATCAGATCCTCCGACACGCCGTGTGCATCGGAGAAGGCAACGTTCTTGATGTGGGTCTGGTCGACCTGATGGACGATCTTGCCGGGGAAGAGGCGCTGGATGACCGCGCGGCCCTTCTTGCCGATCAGGTAGAACTTCACCGTCTTGCCCTGCGCGATCAGGCCGTCGGCCGTCTTGCGCGCGGCGCGGACGATGTTGGTGTTGAACGCACCCGCCAGGCCGCGTTCCGAAGTCGCGACGACGAGCAGGTGGACCTGGTCGCTGCCGGTGCCGGCGAGCAGCTTCGGGCTTTGCGGCCCGACCGTCACCTTCGAGGCGAGGCTCGACATCACCGTGTCGAGGCGCTCGGCATAGGGGCGGCCGGCTTCCGCCGCCATCTGCGCACGGCGCAGCTTGGCCGCGGCGACCATCTTCATCGCCTTGGTAATCTTCTGGGTCGATTTCACCGAGGTGATGCGGACCTTGAGGGCCTTGAGACTTGCCATCTAGTCTTGTCTCTTCCGTCCTGCTTCGCCCGGCGCGAGGACCGGGCGAAGTATCAGTATGTTACGCGAAGGTCTTCACGAAGGCTTCGAGCGCCGACTTGAGGGCTGCCGTCGAGTCCGCCGACAGATCCTTGCTGTCGCGGATCGCGGTCAGCACGTCTGCATGCTTCGCACGCATTTCCGACAGGAAAGCGGCTTCGAAACGGGTGACGTCCCTGGTCGGGATCGTGTCGAGATAGCCGTTCACGCCGGCGAAGATCGATGCGACCTGCTCTTCGAAGGGCAGGGGCTGGAACTGCGGCTGCTTGAGCAGCTCGGTCAAGCGCGCACCGCGGTTCAGCAGGCGCTGGGTCGAGGCGTCGAGATCCGAGCCGAACTGCGCGAACGCTGCCATCTCGCGATACTGCGCTAGTTCCAGCTTGATCGACCCGGCGACCTTCTTCATCGCCTTGGTCTGTGCGGCCGAGCCGACGCGCGACACCGACAGGCCGACGTTGATGGCCGGACGGACGCCCTGGTAGAACAGGTCGGTCTCGAGGAAGATCTGGCCGTCGGTGATCGAGATCACGTTGGTCGGGATGTAGGCCGACACGTCGCCCGCCTGGGTTTCGATGATCGGCAGCGCGGTCAGCGAGCCGTTGCCATTGGCGTCGTTGAGCTTGGCGGCGCGCTCGAGCAGGCGGCTGTGCAGGTAGAACACGTCGCCCGGATAGGCTTCGCGGCCCGGCGGACGGCGCAGCAGCAGCGACATCTGGCGGTAGGCGACGGCCTGCTTCGACAGATCGTCATAGACGATCAGGGCGTGCATGCCGTTGTCGCGGAAATACTCGCCCATGGCGACGCCGGTGTAGGGCGCGAGATACTGGAGCGGGGCGGGGTCAGACGCGGTCGCGGCGACCACGATCGAATATTCCATCGCGCCATTCTCTTCGAGCGTCTTCACGAGCTGTGCGACGGTCGAGCGCTTCTGGCCGATCGCGACATAGACGCAGTAGAGCTTCTTGCTCTCGTCGGTGCCGGCGTTGGCGGTCTTCTGGTTGATGAAGGTGTCGATCGCGACCGCCGACTTGCCGGTCTGGCGATCGCCGATGATCAGCTCGCGCTGGCCACGGCCGACGGGGACCAGCGCGTCGAGGGCCTTGAGGCCGGTCTGCACCGGTTCGTGGACCGACTTGCGCGGGATGATGCCGGGCGCCTTGACTTCGACGCGGCTGCGCTGCTCGGCGACGATCGGGCCCTTGCCGTCGATCGGGTTGCCGAGACCGTCGACCACGCGGCCGAGCAGGCCCTTGCCGACGGGAACGTCGACGATGGTGCCGGTGCGCTTGACGACATCGCCTTCCTTGATCTGGCTGTCCGAGCCGAAGATCACGGCGCCGACGTTATCGGCTTCGAGGTTGAGGGCCATGCCCTTGATGCCGTTCGAGAATTCGATCATCTCGCCGGCCTGGACGTTGTCGAGGCCGTGGATGCGGGCGATGCCGTCGCCGACCGACAGCACCTGGCCGACTTCGGAGATCTGCGCTTCGCTGCCGAAGCTGGCGATCTGGTCACGGATGACCTTGGAGATTTCTGCGGCGCGGATATCCATGTTCAGCCTTTCATCGCAATCGCGAGGGAGTTCAGTTTGGAGCGGATCGAACCGTCGATCTGGCGCGAGCCGATCTTCACGATCAGTCCGCCGAGAATCGAGGGGTCGACGGTGAGCTCTACCGCGACATCGCGGTCGAGCTGGGTCTTGAGCTTCGCCTTCAGCGCCTTGACCTGGGTCGCGGTCAGCGGATGGGCGGAGGTGACCTCGGCCGTGGTCTCGCCACGGTGCCGGGCGGTGAGCGTCGCGTAGGAGCGGATCACCGCGCCGACCTGGTTGAGTCGACGATTCTGCGCGAGAACGCCGAGGAACTTTGTGGTGATCGGATCGAGGCCGAGGCTGCTCGCCGCGGCGGCAACCGCCTTCATCGCTTCGCCGCGCGAAACGATCGGGCTGGTCGTCAGGCGACGGAAGTCGTCCGATTCGGCCAGCGCCGTCTTGAGCAGCTGCAGGCTCGCGGAGACCGCGTCGATAGCGTTCTCGTCACGCGCCAGGCCGAATAAGGCGGTCGCATAACGTCCGCTGAGGCTAGCCTGAATACCGCCGGAATTCTCCACGCGCTTTCATTCCCCCAAAAAGGTTGGGCCATGCGAAAAAAGGGGCGCCGAAAAGGCGTCCCTGCATGGTTCGCGGGCCGGTTAGCAGGGGAGTTCCCATGATGCAAGGCGGGAAGGGTACAAGATACGGTGACGTTGGGCCGGGCGGGTAATTGCCGGGCTTTTCGGTTCCGTCGCACCGGACGGGGCCGGCGTCACGTCCGTCTTCGCCGACGCGGTTTGGGGGCCGATATGAGGCATTAGGCCCGCGTCTGTCGCCGGGCGACGGTCGTAGAGAATCGGAAAGCCGGACCGCTCGGCCCGGCTTCCCTTCCGATCGGACGATCGGGGTGCGCTACTGTTACGCGGCGGCTTTTGCCGGCTCCGCTTCGATCACCGCCGCAGGCTCGACACCGTCGATCGCGATGCGACGCGGCTTCTTGTGCTCGGGGATCTCGCGGACGAGCTCGACATTGAGCAGGCCGTTTTCATAACCCGCGCTCGTCACCTTGATGGTGTCGGCGAGCTGGAAGCGGCGCTCGAAGGCGCGTTTGGCGATGCCGCGGTGAAGATATTCGCGCTTGTCGGCATCGGTGGGCTCGGCGGCGCGGCCGATGATGATCAGCACATTGTCCTGCACGGTGACGTCGATCTCGTCGCGGGTGAAGCCGGCAAGCGCCATCTGGATGCGATAGGCGCCGTCGCCCGTCTTCTCGATATTATAGGGCGGATAGCTGTCGCCGTCGCCACGCGCGAAATCGGCGAGGCGGTTGAGATTCTCGAATCCGATCGAGGACCGGAGGAGGGGAGCGAAATCAAGGGTACGCATGGATCTGTTTCCTCATGTGAAGCGATGTTGACCCTGTCGGCCCGCGGAGCATCCGCCGGACCATGCCCGCACCGTCCCTTCTGGCGACGGCCGGTGCGATCGAGATAGGAAGGCGGTTCCGCGCTTCAAGGGCTTCGTTGACTGTGGCCGCGCGCCCGCCTAACCGGAGCCGATGGTTGCCTATCTCGAATTCGAAAAGCCCATCGCCGAACTGCAGGCGCGCATCGCCGAGCTTCGGTCGACGGCCGACGCCGGCTCGCTCGACATCGACAGCGAGGTCTCCAAGCTCGAAGCCAAATCCGACAAGCTGCTGCGCGACACTTATGCGAAGCTGACGCCGTGGCAGAAGACACAGGTCGCCCGCCATCCGGAACGGCCGCATTTCAAGGACTATGTCGCGGGCTTCATCGGCGATTTTCTGCCGCTGGCGGGCGATCGCGCCTTCGCCGACGACCAGGCGATCATCGGCGGCTTCGGCCGTCTCGGCGATCGCCGTGTAATGGTGATCGGCCACGAGAAGGGCGACGATACCGCTTCGCGCATCCGCCACAATTTCGGCATGGCCAAGCCCGAAGGCTATCGCAAGGCGATCCGGCTGATGGAACTGGCCGACCGCTTCGGCCTGCCGGTGATCAGCCTGGTCGACACCTCCGGCGCCTTTCCAGGCATCCAGGCGGAAGAGCGTGGCCAGGCGGAGGCGATCGCACGTTCGACCGAGGCCTGCCTCGCGCTCGGCGTACCGATGGTTTCCGCGATCGTCGGCGAGGGCGGTTCGGGCGGCGCCATCGCCGTCGCCGCAGCGAACAAGGTCCTGATGTTCGAGCATGCCGTCTATTCGGTGATCTCGCCCGAAGGCTGCGCCTCGATCCTGTGGCGGACCGGCGACCGGGCGGCGGATGCGGCCGAGGCGATGAAGGTCACCGCCAGCGATCTCCAGAAGCTGGGCGTGGTTGACCGGGTCGTCGCCGAGCCGATCGGCGGAGCGCATCGCGATCCGGCCGCGGCGATCGCCGCGCTGGGTGCCGCGATCGGCGAGGAGCTCGACAAGCTGAGTGCAAAGAAGCCAGCGACCTTGCGCGCCGCCCGACGGGACAAGTTCCTCGCCATCGGTTAGTTTCCGATGGTCGATATCCTGTCCGTGACGGCCCCCCGCACTTCCGCCGCCGGCAATCGGGTTCTGTCGCTCCCGTAACGGAACCGTTCAGCCAGGCTCTGCTTTATGCGTTTCATGGGAGGACGCGCGTGAAGACATTTCTACTCTGGACAAGCCTGTCGCTGGTCGCCGTTCCCGGCGTGGCGCTTGCACAGGTTCAGTCGATCTCCGCCAGCGACAAACGTACGGGTGCCGAGGCGCACCCGCAGCTCGTTCAGGAATTCGGCGGTGCGATGAAAGGGCCCGCTGCCGACTATGTCACCAGGGTCGGCCGCAAGATAGCCGTGCAGTCGGGCCTGTCCAATTCGGAACGGGATTTCACCGTCACGCTGCTCGATTCGCCAGTGAACAACGCGTTCGCGATCCCGGGCGGCTATGTCTACGTGACCCGCGGCCTGCTCGCGATCATGAACGACGAGGCGGAACTCGCCTCTGTGCTGGGGCATGAGGTCGGCCATGTCGCAGCCCGCCACTCCGCGAAGCGGCAGCAGACCGCGAACATCACCTCGGTGCTCGCCGGGATCGTCGGTGCCGTCGCCGGCAATTCGGGTGTCGGCAGCCTGATCGGCCGGGGTGCCGGCGTCGGTGCCGACCTGATCACCAAGGGCTTCTCGCGCACCCAGGAATATCAGGCCGACGATCTCGGCGTCCGCTATCTCGCCAATGCCGGCTATGATCCGGTTGCCTCGTCGGACATGCTGGCCGTGCTCGGCGCCCAACAGGGCCTCGAGGCACGGATCACCGGCAAGGAGAACGCGCTGCCGACCTGGGCCAGCACCCATCCCAACTCGGCCGATCGCGTGCGGCGTGCCCGCGTCAAGGCCGAGGAGACCGGGAGGGCGGGACGCGGTGTCCGCAACAACGACGCGCTGCTCGACGCGGTCGACGGGCTGGTCTGGGGGGACGATCCCGCCAAGGGCTTCCTCGATGGGCAGGAGTTCAAGCTGCCCGCCCAGCGGCTCGCCTTCACCGTACCGCGTGGCTATGCCGTCAACAACGGTGACGATGCCGTGACGATCAGCGGTTCGGGCGGGCAGGCGAGTTTCTCCGGCGGTGCGGTCGGCATGGGCGGGCTGGACGATTATATCGGCCGCATCGCCGCGAAGCTGGGCGCCAATCTCCGCATGGGCCAGGTCCAGGCCGGCAAGGGCAGTGGCGTAGACTTCCGCTATGCCTTCGGCGAAGGGAACAGCAACGCCGGGCCGCTCGATGTCGGTGTGTTCGCCTACCGGCCCGACAACGGGTCGACAGCCTATCATTTCGTGACGCTGACCCGATCGGGCCAGGGGATCGGTCCGTTCGAACCGCTGGTCGAAAGCATGCGGCGCATGTCGGCGGCGGAAGCGGCGGGCGTTCGTCCGCTGCGGGTCAAGGTGCTCAAGGTCAAGGCGGGCGAGACGCCGGATAGTTTTGCGCGGATGATGGCCTTCCCCGATGCGCCGCTCGACCGCTTCTTGGTGCTGAACGGTCTCGAGCGGGGCGATACTCTGCGGGCCGGCGAGCGGGTAAAGGTGATCGTGAAGAATTGAGGTTTTGGTTCTGCCTCGGGCGCCGTTGCCCAGCAACCGAAGTCCTCGAATAAAGCGAAAAGGGCGACGGATTCCTCATCCGCCGCCCTTGGAAGCCAGCCTAAGCCGTTAGATTGGGTTGGTCTTAGCTCGCCTTCATGTTGTTCGAGACGTTGTTGAACGTCTTCTGGAGCTGGTTGCCGAGGCTCGTCATCGCGGTGATCGCGGCGACGGCGATGAGGGCGGCGATCAGGCCATATTCGATCGCGGTGGCGCCCTTGTTGTTCTTCAGCAGCTTAGCAACGAACTTCATAATTCTTACTCCCGCTTCCCGATTTCGGGTGGTGTGTCCGGCCCGGCTGGCCTCCAACCGTCGGCCAACGACCGAAGTGTAGCGAGGGAGTTACTGTTAATTCGTTAATGCGCGGTGATTCGCCTATGCGGCGTCAGATCGACGAGACGCGCTCGGCAATGTTGTTCCAGCGGCTCTGGACCGCGCTGCCGAGGCTGGCGATCGCGCCCATGACGGCGAGGAAGACGAGCGAAAGGATCAGGCCATATTCGACGGCGCTGGCGCCGCGGCTGTCGCGGATCAGGGCGCGAAATGGCTCGCGGCGACGGTCCTTCTTCATCCTGAGTTCCTCTCGGGCGACGGGCGTCCCCAAATCGCTTTGATCTGCACAAGCTTATTTCGTAGGCGTCTCGGATTAAGAATCCCCTAAGGCCGTTATACCAATGGATAAGGAAAAGCCCCTAGTCGTCGTCGCGGCGGCATTGGTCGACGGTGACGGGCGCCTGCTCGTCCAGCAGCGGCCCGAGGGCAAGGCGATGGCGGGGCTATGGGAATTTCCCGGCGGCAAGGTCGAGGAGGGCGAGATCCCCGAGGCGGCGCTGATCCGCGAGCTACGCGAGGAACTGGGCATCGACGTCGAGAAGGCCTGCCTCGCTCCCGCCTGTTTCGCCAGCGAGCCGCTGGGCGAGCGCCACATGATTCTGCTTGTGTTCATCTGCCGCAAATGGCGGGGCATCCCCCAGGCGCTCGAAGCTCCCGCGATCAGGTGGGTCCGTCCGGTCGAACTGCACGAGCTGGCGATGCCGCCCGCCGACAAACCGCTGATCGGTTTGCTTGACGCGCTGATCTAAGGTCCGTCTGGGGTCGGGACGCCCGCACCGGGGGGCGACGCGGCGGAGGCGTCGCCATCGTCGCCGAGCCCCATCCGCACCCCCTTCATCCGTCCCGCCGAAATCTCGGTCAGCAGATCGAGCACAGGCGTGGGATCGACACCGCCCCCGATCGGAAAGACGAGCATCGAACCGCAGGGCATGAGCGACAGCTTCGCCTTCTGGAAGCGGTCGCGTAGCGTCTGAAGCGCGGCCGGCTCGCCCGAGAAGATGATGGCGTCGTGCAGGTCGGTCGCGGCGCATTGCTGCGCGATGCCGGCGGTCATGATCTGCGGCCTCCGGCCCCCTGGCTGGCCCTCGCCATAGGCGGCATCGAGCCGCTCGAGCGCTTCCTGCGCCTCCGCGCGCAACTGGTGGTCCTCGTCCTCCGTCGACGCCCCGGCGCTCTCGACGACCTGGCGCAGCAGGGCGGCTGCCGCCTCGATTTCCGCCGGGTCGCCTTTCGTGCGGGACGGGAGCGCCCTTAGCCCGGCCATCGGGATCAGCGTGCTCAAGGTGATCGGAGACGATCCGCCGAACCGCTGGAAGCGGATGCGGTAGGCCTGTTCATAGGCCATGTCGGTCCAGGGGGCCGGATCGGCGGGATGAAGCAGCCGTTCGACCTCGGCGCGCCGGACCAATGCCGTCGCAACCTCGGGAGCGTCGACACCCAGTACGAGGCGATAGGCGTCGACCGCGCGTTCGAGATGGTCGAGCACCTCGGCCGAGGTCGCATCGTCGAGCTCCGGCGCGTTGAGGAAGAGCTGGACCGCGAAGCTGCCGATCAGATCGGCGCGCGCGCGTGGACTCCGCTGGGCCGCCAGCTTGCGGGAGAATGAGCGTTCGGCTTCGGCCCGCCGTCCCCTGCGGATCATCTCGATCTCCTTCGCCAGCAGGGCTTCGCCGCGCGAGGGGTCGGCGCCCCCGGTCGGCGGAGCGGGAGCGGCACCGATCGCCGCGGCGCACACGTTCCCCGGCGCCGGGCCCAGGACAGCGGTGCATGAAAGAAGCACGGCCCCCCATCTGAGCGGGCGCAAGATCGTGCCTGTCGTTTCGCGGGGCGCCATGGGCGCAGGATGGCGGAACCCCGGGGCCCCTGTCCAGCGCCCCGGCGGCTCGGGACGGTTATTCGGGCTTTTCGAAAGCGACGAAGATTTCCAGCGGCACGGTGTCCGGAACCAGCGGGATGCCGTAACTCACGCCGAAGTCGCTGCGCTTGATCGTCGTCTTGGCGTCGAAGCCGATCGTCCGCTTGCCCATCATCGTGCCGGCGCCGACGAAGACCGCATCGAGCACGACCGGCTTGGTGATACCCTTGATCGTCAGGTTGCCGCTGATCCGCGCGGTCTTTCCAGACGGACGGACCGAGGTCGATTCGAAATGGGCGGCCGGATATTTGGCGGCGTCGAAGAAATCGGCCTTCTTGAGATGTTCGTCGAGTTCGGCGACGGTGGTGGTGATCCCGCTCATCGGGATATCGATCGACACCTTCGCCTTGGCGGGCGCCTTGGGATCGATCGTCATCGAGCCGGTGATCCCGCCGAACAGGCCGCGATAGGTGCTGAAGCCGAGATGATTGACGGTGAAGCTGACCTGGCTGTGGTTCGGATCGACCGTATAGCTGCCGGCGGTCACGCCGCCGATGTCCGGCGTTCCCGGCGGGGTCTTGGGCATCTGGGCCGCGATCGGAAGCGCGACGAACGACAGGCCCAGGACGAGGGCAGTGGCGGAACGGTACATCATCGTCTCCCGACATGAGAAAGGGCGGCAGACTACCGCCTGCCGCCCTCTCGATAAACCGCCTATTCCGAAACCTAGCGTTTCGGATGCGGCCGGATCAGTTCTTGTCCTTGTCGACCAGCTTGTTCTTGCCGATCCAGGGCATCATCGCGCGCAGCTCGGCGCCGACCTTCTCGATCGGATGCTCGGCCGCGAGCTTGCGGCTCGCCTTGAGCTCGGGCTGGCCGGCGCGGTTATCGAGGACGAAGCGCTTGACGAACTTGCCCTTCTGGATGTCGTCGAGCACGCGCTTCATCTCGGCCTTGGTCTCGTCGGTGATGATCCGCGGGCCGGTATGGATATCGCCATATTCGGCGGTGTTGGAGATCGAATAGCGCATGTTGGCGATGCCGCCCTCATACATCAGGTCGACGATCAGCTTCACTTCGTGGAGGCACTCGAAATAGGCCATTTCCGGGGCGTAGCCCGCCTCGGTCAGCGTCTCGAAGCCTGCCATGATGAGGTGGCTGAGGCCGCCGCACAGAACCGCCTGCTCGCCGAACAGGTCGGTCTCGCACTCTTCCTTGAAGGTCGTCTCGATCACGCCCGAGCGGCCGCCGCCGACCGCCGAGGCATAGGAGAGGGCGACGTCATGGGCATTGCCGCTGGCATCCTGGGCGATCGCGATCAGGCAGGGGACGCCGCCGCCGCGCTGATATTCGGAACGGACGGTGTGGCCCGGCCCCTTCGGCGCGATCATGAACACGTCGATGTCGGGGCGCGGCTCGATCAGACCGAAATGGACATTGAGGCCATGGGCGAAGGCGAGCGCCGCGCCCGGCTTCAGATTGTCGCGCAGGTCGTCATTGTAGATCGCGGCCTGATGCTCGTCAGGCGCCAGGATCATGACGATGTCGGCCCACTTGGCGGCATCGGCGTTCGACAGGACCTTGAAGCCGGCGTCCTCGGCCTTCTTCGCGGTGGCCGAGCCGGGGCGCAACGCGATCGCAACCTCGGCGACGCCCGAATCCCGAAGATTCTGGGCATGGGCGTGACCCTGGCTGCCATAGCCGACGATGGCGACCTTCTTGGTCTTGATGAGGCCGATGTCGGCATCACGATCATAATAGACGCGCATATTGTTGCTTCCCTCTGCCGCGGCGGGACATCCGATGACGGAAACCGCCGCCTGTTTGAAATTCGATGGGGCCCCCTAACCGGCAGGCGCCCGTCCGTCGACCCTGCTTTATCGCCTGGGCCCTAAAGCGCCTCTTTGCCCCGGCCGATTGCGGCCACGCCGGTGCGGGCGACCTCGATCAGCCCAACCTCGCGCATCAGCTCGAGGAATTTGTCGATTTTCTCGGTGCCGCCGGTCACCTCGAAGATGAAACTGGAGATCGTCGCGTCGACGACGCGGGCGCGATAGACCTCGGCCAGGCGCAGCGCCTCGATGCGATGGTCGCCAGTGCCCACGACCTTCACCAGCGCCAGCTCGCGCTCGACATGCGGGGCCAGCGCGGTGAGATCGGTCACCTTGTGGACCGGCACCATTCGGTCCAGCTGCGCGACGACCTGCTCGATCACCTGCGGCGTGCCGGTGGTGACGATGGTGATGCGGCTGATCTTCTCGTCCTCGGTGACGTCGGCCACCGTCAGGCTGTCGATATTGTAGCCGCGCGAGGAGAACAGCCCCGCGATCCGGGCGAGAATGCCCGCTTCATTGTCCACGGTCACGGACAGCGTATGCCGCTCGGTGGCTTCCTGCTTGATGTGCATGATGTCGTTTCTCTGTGTCGAAAGGTCGGGGAGGGGATCAGACGAGCGCCTTGGCCTCGTCGTCCATCTCGCCGACCACCGCGTCGGCTTCCAGGATCATGTCGGTGTGCGCCGCGCCGCTGGGAATCATCGGGAAGCAGTTGGCCAGCTTCGCCACCCGGCAGTCGACGATCACCGGCCCGTCATGGTCGAGCATGGCGGCGATGCCGGCTTCGAGTTCCTCCGGCTTCTCGATCAGCACGCCCTTCCAGCCATAGGCCTCGGCGAGTTTCACGAAATCGGGAAGCGCGTCGCTGTAGCTCTGCGAGTAGCGGCCCGCATAGGTCAGGTCCTGCCACTGGCGGACCATGCCCATATACTCGTTGTTCAAGATGAACACCTTGACGGGTAGGCGATACTGGCTTGCGGTGCCGAGCTCCTGGATGTTCATCTGGATCGAGGCTTCGCCCGCGATGTCGATCACCAGCGCGTTGGGATTGCCGAGCTGCGCACCGATCGCGGCGGGCAGGCCGTAGCCCATCGTCCCCAGCCCGCCCGAGGTGAGCCACTTGTTCGGCCCCTCGAAATCGAAATGCTGGGCCGCCCACATCTGGTGCTGGCCGACCTCGGTGGTGATGATCGGTTTCAGCGCATGGGTCGCCTCCCACAGCTTGCGGACCGCGAGCTGGGGCATGATCTCCTTGGTCGATGCCGGGAATTTCAGGCTCTTGCGAGCGCGCCATTCCTCGATCTGGCCGAACCAGCCGCTCAGGTCGCGGCTGCGATGCTGGCCCGCCTTCCACAGCTTCACCATGTCTTCCATCGCCCGGCCGACATCGCCGACGATGCCGACATCGACGCGGACGATCTTGTTGATCGACGAGCGATCGATATCGACGTGGATCTTCTTCGAATGCGGCGCGAAGGCGTCGAGCCGTCCGGTCACGCGGTCGTCGAAGCGCGCGCCGAGGCAGACGACTAGGTCGGCCCGGTTCATCGCCATATTGGCTTCATAAGTGCCGTGCATGCCCAGCATGCCCAGCCACTGGCCGCTGGAGGCCGGAAAGGCGCCCAGGCCCATCAGGGTCGACGTCACCGGCGCGCCGGTGATCCGCGCCAGCTCGCGCAACACCTGGCTGGCGAGCGGACCCGCGTTGATGATGCCGCCGCCCGTGTAGAGGATCGGCCGCTCGGCCGCCGCCATCATCTCCACCGCGGTCTCGATCAGCGCGGGATCGGCCTTCACCTGCGGACGATAGCCCTTGTGCGGCAAGGCTTGCACCGTCGGCTTGCGATAGGCGGCACTGGCCACCTGCACGTCCTTCGGCAGGTCGACGACCACCGGTCCGGGACGGCCCGACGTCGCGATGTGGAACGCCTCGTGGATCACGTCGCCCAGCTTGGCGGGGTCCTTCACCAGATAATTGTGCTTGGTGCAGTGGCGGGTGATGCCCACCGTGTCGCATTCCTGGAAGGCGTCGCTGCCGATCAGCGGGGTGCCGACCTGGCCGGTCAGCACCACCAGCGGGATCGAATCCAGCAGCGCGTCGGCGATGCCGGTCACCGCATTGGTGGCGCCAGGCCCCGACGTCACCAGCACCACGCCGGGCTTGCCGGTCGAGCGCGCATAGCCTTCGGCTGCGTGCACCGCCCCGGCCTCATGGCGCACGAGGATGTGGCGGATGCGGTTCTGCTTGAAGAGCGCGTCGTAGATCGGAAGGACCGCGCCGCCCGGATATCCGAAAATGACCTCGACGCCGAGATCATTCAGCGCCTGGATCAATATGTCGGCTCCCGTCATCTCGGCAGTCATGGCTTCTTCCTCTTGTGCGCCGCAGCGCTTAAAATGAGCGGCGGACCTATAGGTAATAAACTACTCTGTCAACGCCATTGAACGTAATTTAATTGCAATCTTTTCGATCTCAGAGTCATTCAGTTGCGCAGTTATCCGCTCCCAATCGTCGGGTGGCTGATGGCGGAACCAGGTGTATTGCCGCTTGGCATATTGCCGCGTCGCGGCCTGGGCCCTCGCCACCATCGTCGCGCGGTCGACCAGCCCGTCCTGCCAGGCGATGATGTCCCGCACTCCGATAGCCTGCATGGCCGGGAGCGTGGGATCAAGCCCGCGGTCGCGCAACTTCGTTGCTTCCTCGATCGCGCCCCGATCGAGCATGGTTTCGAAACGGCGGTCGCAGCGATCGCGGAGCCAGTCGCGGGGCGGTAGCAGGATCGCGGCGGCCAGTCGGGTCCGATCGATGATCCCGCCGGTCAGTTCGGCCTGCCACTGCGACAGCGACCGGCCGGTCGACCGGATCACCTCCAGCGCCCGGGCGATGCGGGTGGCATCCCGTGGGCGCAGATGCGCCATGGCGGGGTCTTCGGCGGCGAGCGCTTCACGTGCCGCCTCGATCGGTAGCGCCCGCACGGCGGAGCGGATCGCGGGCTCGATCTCGGGCACCGGCGCGATGCCGAAGATCAGCGTCCGGAGATAGAGGCCGCTGCCCCCGACGAGGATCGGCAGCTTGCCCGCCGCCTGCGCCTCGGCGATCTCGCGTTTCGCATCTTCCGCCCAATCGGCAGCGCTGCAGGACTCGGCTGCGTCGCGATAGCCGAACAGCCGGTGCGGCGCGCGGGCTTCCTCGGCTACGTCGGGTCGGGCGCTCAGCACCCGCAGATCGGCGTAGACCTGGCTCGCATCGGCATTGATCACGACACCGTCGGCGATTTCCGCGAGACGCACCGCCAATGCGGACTTGCCGCTGGCGGTCGGCCCCGCAATAAGCGCGACCGGATATTTCGACGGAGACACAGTCTTGTTCATCGCGACGCTGATAGCATCGGACCGGATCGAAGCGGGGGATATTTCGGCGGCGGCCGATCGCCTCGCGGGCGCAGGCGCGGGTCCTGTGGATTGGACGTGGCTGGAGACCGGTGTGGCCTGCGATTTCCGCTTCGATGGTGATCCGGCCGCAGCGCGGGCGGCGCTCGAAGGCGCGTTCGCCGGGGTCGACGTTATCGTCCAGGAGGCCGCCGGCCGCCGTCGCCGCATGCTCGTTGCCGACATGGATTCGACGATGATCACTATCGAATGCATTGACGAACTCGCCGATTATGCCGGAATCAAGCCGCAGATCGCCGAGATCACCGAACAGGCGATGCGCGGCGAACTGGACTTCGAAGGCGCGCTCGACGCGAGGGTCGCGCTGCTCAAGGGGCTCGACGCCTCGGTGATCGACCGTTGCCATGCCGAGCGGGTGGTGATCATGGGCGGTGCCCGCGAGCTGGTCCGGACGATGCGCGCCAACGGCGCCGACTGCTATCTCGTCTCGGGCGGCTTCACCCTGTTCGCCGATCGGGTCGCGACCGAGATCGGCTTCACCCGCGCGCTGTCGAACATATTGGAGTTTGCCGAAGGCAAACTCGCGGGCACGGTGGCCCGGCCGATCATCGGCGCGGAGGCCAAGCGGCAGACCCTGCTGGAGGAGGCCGCCGCGCACGGTCTGTCGCCCGAGCACTGCCTCGCGGTCGGCGACGGGGCGAACGATATTCCGATGATCCAGGCGGCGGGCCTCGGCGTCGCCTTTCATGCCAAGCCGAAGACGGCGGCCGCCGCCGCCGCGCGGGTCGATCATGGCGACCTGACGGCGTTGCTCTACGCGCAGGGTTACGCCCGCAGGGACTGGGTGGTCTGACCGGGAGCGGCAAGCCGATTCCGGGGATCAACCGCCGCTGGTCATATCGGCGGTGATCGCCGCCAGCGCGAAGGCGACCGAGGCCTCGCCGCCGTCGAAGGCGATCCGGATGCCGCCGTCGCCGAACTCGCTGACCCGGGCGCGGATCGCACCCGCTTCGGGGTGGCGCAGTTCGACGGGCGACCGCAGAGCGAGCGGAATCGCGATATCGAGCCGCGCGCCGCGCGCGTCGACATCGCGCAGGGCTACGGGCAGGGCGATTCCGTCGACGATGAGTTGGCATATGCGGCGCCGCCGCCAGGGGCTCGCCATCGCCGCCACGTCATCGAAATTATGCCAGTGCCGCATTCACGCATCCGCCAAGCTACTTTTGGCGAATATCGCCCGAAGTCACCAAGATAGCGTTAACGATGCCATCGGGGCGTCAGGGTGCGACGGGGAAGCAGGTGGTACCTGCGGCCTTTACCGCAGCACAGGCCTGGTTCGCGGCCGTGCGCGATCCGAGCGGTCCGGCCTGGAGACGCGTCAGCGCCCCGGCGGCCGAATAGGTTGGGCTGAGCGCCTTGAGCCCGGCACGGGCCGACAGGCTGTTCCATGCGTTGCGCGCGGCATCGGCGCTCGAAAACGCGCCGAGCTGGATCTTCCATCCGCCGGCGGCGGAGGCGATCACCGCGGGGGCCGGCTGCGGCGCAGGCCTGGATGCGACGGCCGCCCGGGAAATTTCGCCGGCGCGCGGCGGCGTCGCCGCGGGGGCGCTGCTCGGCGCCCTCCAGGGTTGGGGGGCGAGGCCGGCCGGGGTGCCGACGGCTGACGCCGAGGCGGTCGGGTTTGAGGTCGACGGTGGCACGGTCGTCTGCCCGACGGGCCTCGGTGTCACCGAATTGCGCATCGTCAGCGGCGCGCCCGGCGTGGCGACATCGTTCGCCCGGAGCTGCGCGGTCCGTTCCATCTCACGCGCGAGCGATAGGCCGGCCACGCGCTGCTGTTCGGGGACGATCTGGTCCATCTGCTGGAGACTGGC
Source organism: Sphingomonas sp. Root720 (assembly GCF_001428605.1). Taxonomy (GTDB): domain Bacteria; phylum Pseudomonadota; class Alphaproteobacteria; order Sphingomonadales; family Sphingomonadaceae; genus Rhizorhabdus. The sequence goes on along the minus strand of NZ_LMID01000001.1, from coordinate 187,676 downwards.
GGTCGCCGCGCCGATGTTCGCGGCCTTGGCACGGGTCATCAACGCATAGGCCTTGACCCAGTCCTTGGACAGCAGATCGCCGTTGAAATAGGCGGTGCCGACAACATATTGCGCGCGCGCCTCGCCCTGGTCGGCGGCCTTTTTGAGCCAGGTCATCGCCTCTTCGCGCTGGCCGTTCTGGAACAGCAAAAGGCCCAGCGTCGCCTGCGCCTGTTCATGGCCCGAGGCGGCCGACTTACGATACCAGTCGAGCGCTGCGGCGGGATCGATCGGTACCCCTCGGCCGAGCTTATAGGCCTGTCCGAGGTTGAACTGCGCGTCGGGATCGCCGGCATTGGCTGGAGCCCGCCATTCGGCGACCGCCTTGGGGTAATCGCCGTTCTGCCAGGCCTCGACCCCTTCCTTGACGCCGGCGATCGCCGGCGAGGCAGCCGCGATCGCTGCCAGAGCACAACCCAGGACAAAGCTTCTCATACTCGGCTAACCCCAATGTTCCCGCATGATGTTTCGGCATGTTTGCAGCGTGATAGCGCGTTCGGCGGGACCGGCGATAGCCCAAACTCGTTGCGTCCGCCCGGCGATTGCTAACTGCCGTTAACCAAAGCTTAGCACCCTGGCGGGCACCTTCGCGGCCGTGAAACGAACCGCGGATCGGGCAGGGGACCGGCGATGAAGATGAACTGGAACGGCCTCACGGCCACCGCACTGGGCCTGGCGCTGGTTTCCGGCGCCGTGGCTGCCGTGGCGGCCCCGGATCGCGGCGGCTCGACCGCCGCGGCGCAGAAGCGCGCGGATCGGCGGATGGCCGGCGCGCGCGAGGCGATGGCCCGCGGCGTTCCCGCCGCCGCCGTCCGGCAGGCCGAGGCCGCCGTGATCCAGGCACCGCGCGACCCGCAGGCCCGCGCGATGCTGGGCCGGGCCTATCTCGCGGCCGGCCGTTTCCAGTCGGCCGAAACCGCGCTGGGCGATGCGCTGGCGCTCGATCCGACGCTGGTGCGGGTCGCGATCAACCGCGCGCTGGCGCAGATTGCCCTGGGCCGGGCGGATGAAGCCGCCACCGCTCTCGACGCCCTGCGCGGCACTGGCAACGACGCCGATGTCGGCCTCGCTTTGGCTTTGCTGGGCAGGCCGGACGAGGCACGACCGTTGCTGCTCGCCGCTGCGCGTGCCCCCGGCGCCGATGCGCGCGTCCGCCAGAACCTCGCCTTCGCCCTCGCCCTCGAAGGCCGCTGGAACGAGGCCGCGACGATCGCCGCCCAGGACGTTCCCCTCGATCTCGTCGCCGACCGGCTTCGCCGCTGGGCAGCGGTCGGGCAGCTTCGAGCCGATCCGGCGAGGCAGGTCGGGGCCATGCTCGGCGTGCTGCCGGTCGCCGATGGCGGCCAGCCGGCCGCGCTGGCATTGGTGGCCGAACCGGCCTCCCGGGCGCCCGTCCTGCTCGCGCAGGTCGCCCCGCCGCCCGCCCCGCCATTGCCGTTCGTCGTACCCCCGCCCGTGCTCCTGCCGGTCGAGGCCCAGGCTCCGGTGCTGCCGGCCGTCATTCCGGTCGTCATGGCGGGCGAGCCGCGCATCGCCGCGTTCGCCGGTCCACCGGTTATGCGCCTCGGACGATCGGTCACGCAGCAGCGCGGCCAGGCGCGGCCCAGGCCCGCGATCGTCCCTGCCGAAGGTCCGATCATGCTCGTGTCGCGTGGCGTGAAGGACCGATCCCCGGCAAAATGGGTGGTCCAGATCGGCGCCTACTCGACTCCGGTCCGCACCGAGATCGCCTGGACCGCGCTGAGCCGGCGGGCGGCGTTCCTTGCCGATTACACGCCGACCGGCTCGGGCTTTCGCCATCGCGGAGCCATGCTCCATCGCCTGTCGATCGGCGGCCTGGCGAGCCGGACCCAGGCCCACAGGCTCTGTGGACGGATCCGTGCGGTCGGCGGACACTGCTTCATCCGCACCGATGGCGGCGACCGGCCAATGCAGTGGACGTTGCGCACCAGGATCGTCGAACCGGCCTGATCCCGGCCTTCAGCGCAGCAGTACCCCGCCCTTTATCGTCCGGAGCACCTTGCCCTGGACCGGCAGCCCGTCGAACGGCGTGTTGCCGGCGCGCGACGCCATGTGATCCGAATCGATCCGCCACGGCATCTTGGGGTCGAACAGCACCAGATCGGCCTCGGCGCCGACCTCCAGCGATCCGCCGGGCAGCCCCAGCAGCCTGGCCGGCGCCATCGACAACAGCTCGATCAATCGCGGCAGGTTTATCAGTCCGTCGCGCACCAGGGTCAGCGACAGCGCGAGCAGCGTTTCCGCACCCGACATGCCGGGCTCGGCATCGGCGAAGGGCAGGCGCTTCGCTTCGGGGCCCTGCGGGTCATGGCTCGAGCAGAGCAGGTCGATCGTGCCGTCGGCCAGCGCCTTGCGCGCCGCCTGCCGGTCGTCCTCGCTGCGCAGCGGCGGCGAGAGCCGGGCGAACGTGCGGAAGCCGCCGACAGCGATGTCCGACAGCATCAGATGCGCCGGACTGATGCCGCAGGTGACGGGCAGGCCGCGGCGCTTGGCCTCACGGACGAGGTCGAACGCGCGCGCGGTCGACAGCTGGCGGAAATGGAGGCGGGCGCCACTCTGCTCGGCGAGCATGATGTCGCGCGCCACCGCCATCGCCTCGGCGACGGCAGGCGCGGCGGACAGGCCCATCCGCGTCGCATATTCGCCCTCGGTCGCGACCGCGCCGGCGGTGACCCCGCCATCCTCGGCATGGGCGACGACCGTCAGGTCCAGCGACCGGGCATAGGACAGCACCCGCAGCATCACGCCCGAATCGGCGATCCAGTCGCGGCCGGTCGCGACGGCGCAGGCACCGCCCGCCTTCATCAGCCCGATCTCCGCCAGTTCTGTGCCCTGAAGGCCCTTGGTCGCGGCGGCGAGCGGATGGATCCAGACATCGGGCTTGCCCGCCGCGGCCGCGCGCTGGACGAGCGCGGCATGGTCGAGCGGCGGAGACTGGTCGGGCATCAGCACCGCGCGGGTGATGCCGCCGGCGGTGAAGGCAGGCATATCGATCGCGAAGATGCCCAGGTCGATCAGGCCGGGCGCGACATGGGCGCCGCCCGCGTCGATCGTCTCGACGCCGGATGGCGTGTCGAAGCTTCCGGTCGCGGCGATATGGCGGTCGCGGATCAGCACGCCGCCGGGCGCGACGGTGCCCGCGACGGGGTCGATCAGCCGGGCGTTGAGGATGGCGAGCGATCCGGTCATGCCCAGCCCTCCACGCCGCGCCGTCCCCGGGTCAGCACGTCGAGGCAGGCCATCCGCACCGCGACGCCCATCTCGACCTGCTCGGTAATGGCGGAGCGGGTCGGGTGGTCGGCGACGCTGCTGGTGATCTCGACCCCCCGGTTCATCGGTCCCGGATGCATGACGAGCGCGTCGGGCGCCGCGCGCTCGAGCCGCTCGGGCGTCAGCCCGTAGAGCGCGTGAAATTCGCGCGGGGAGGGGAGATAGGCTCCGTCCATCCGCTCGTTCTGGAGACGGAGCATCATCACGACGTCGGCGCCGTCGAGCCCGGCGTCGAAATCGTGGAAGGGGATCGCGCCCATCCGCTCGATCGCGGCGGGCATCAGCGTCGGCGGCGCCACGACGCGGACCTCGGCCCCCAGCGTGATCAGCGCGAGGATGTTCGACCGTGCCACGCGGCTATGCAGGATGTCGCCGCAGATCGCGACGACCAGCCCCTCGATCCGGCCCTTGCGGCGACGGATCGTCAGCGCGTCGAGCAGCGCCTGCGTCGGGTGCTCGTGCCGTCCGTCGCCGGCATTGAGCACGGGGCAGTCGACCTTGTCGGCGATCAGCTGCACCGCGCCCGACGACTGGTGGCGGATCACGATCATGTCGGCGCGCATGGCGTTGAGCGTCATCGCGGTGTCGATCAGCGTTTCGCCTTTCTTCACGCTCGACGCGCCGACCTGCATGTTGACCACGTCGGCGCCGAGGCGCTTGCCCGCGATCTCGAACGACAGCAGCGTCCGGGTCGAGTTTTCAAAGAAGGCATTGATCAGGGTCAGGCCGGCGAGACGATCATCATGCTTGCTGGTCGCGCGGTTGAGCGCGATCCACTGCTCGGCTTCGTCGAGCAGGAACAGGATTTCGTGCGGCTGAAGCCCGTAGATGCCGGTGAGGTGGCGGTGCGGGAAGGATGCAGACATTAAAGCCGCGCCATAGGGCAGGCGGCGGCGAAGCTCAAGGGAGGCTTTCATTCCTCTCGAAATCTTGGCTTCAGATCATCGCGTCGATCGCGCCTTGCAGGATGTAGGCGGCGGCCAGCTTGTCCACCAGCTCGGCGCGGCGGGCGCGGCTCGCGTCGGCGTCGAGCAGGGTACGCGTGACCGCCTGGGTCGACCAGCGCTCGTCCCATAGCAGGATCGGGAGGCCGAAGCCCTCCACGTTGCGGGCGAAGGCGCGGACCGACTGGGTGCGCGGGCTGTCGCTGCCGTCGAGATTGAGCGGCAGGCCGATCACCAGCCCCTTCACGAGCTGCGCCGCCAGCAGGGCGCGCAGCTTGGCAGCATCGACGCTGAACTTGGTGCGGCGGATCGTCTCGGCGGGGCTGGCGATCGTCCAACCGGCATCGCAGAACGCTACGCCGATCGTCTTGGTCCCGACGTCGAGTCCGGCCAGCCGGCCGCGATCGGGCAGGGCATCGCGATAGTCGAGGGTGGCTGTGCAGATCACCGGCCCAGGAAGGTCCTGGCGCGCGCCGCCGCATCGGCGCGGATATTGGCCCAGAACAGCGCATAGTCGAAGACATGGTAGTTGTTGCCAGGCATCACGAAGCTGTCGAAGCCCTTGGGCGGGCCGCCGATCAGCAGCAGCCCCGACGGATCGCAGCGCGCCGAGATCGTTCCCGGTCGCAGCTCGGCGCCCATGAAGTCCTTGCCCGGCACCAGCGATCCGAGATTGGCGGAGGGCAGGGCGGCGGTGGCCGGCGCGCCGGTCAGCGGATTGACGCAGAGCATCGCTGTGCCCTTGCGCGGTGCGCCGGCAAGGCCGGGCCCCGCATCGAATATCTCGCGGATCATGCGGGGCTCGGCGGGCTCGGCGAAGCTCTGCCACGACAACAGGCAGCGCGCTTGGCCCGGCGCGGTGCAGGCGGGCAATCCGAGCGCGGGTACGTCGGCCTCGACCGAGATCGGCCAGCCGACCAGATAGGCGGCGACGATGCGTTGCGACAACGCCTTGTCCGCGACCCGGTCGTGCAGCAGCCGCATCAGGTGGATGGTGCCCTGGCTGTGCCCGGCCAGGATGATCGGCCGCGACGCCGGGATCTGGGCGAGAAAGACATCGAAGGCGCGGGCCACGTCGCCATAGGCGAGGTCGAGCGCCTTCGCCGAATCCGGGGCGCCGGTCAGGAAAGCGCCGAGCGCGGCGGAGCGATAGCGCGGTGCCCAGACCGCGCCGACGGCGTTGAAGGCGCTGGCTTCGCTCCAGCCGAAGACGTTAAGCCATTTACGCGATTCGGCGTCGTCGAGAGACGCGTTCCAGCTCGCCTTGCCATAATAGGTCGTCGGCGGGACGTAGAAGACCGCCACTTCGGGCCGGACGGCACGGGTCTCGCCTTTCGGCAACCAGCGCGACGGATCGTCGGCCAGGTCGGGCCGCGCCAGCCACGTCGCCGGCCGCGCATAATCGGGTGCCGGACCGGCGACATTCGCGTCGAAGCGGACCCCGGGCACGAAGGCGAAGCGCATGAGCTGGTCCTGGAACAGGTTCCAGCCGATTCCGGCGGCCAAGGTGAGCACGATCAACCCCGCGATGATGTAGAGGAAACGGCGAGCGAGCAACGGCGGCTCCATGTTGCAGTGCAGTATAAGGGATCGATCGGGCAATTGCGTAGCGGGCAATCGCGCATGCGTCCAATGTCTCCTTCCTCGCCCCTCGGAGGGCGGGGGATAGAAGTGCTGGCGCCAACCCGCCCTTGCCGCCGCGCCGCCTCGATGGTAGCGGCGCGGCCATGTCAGTCGATGCCGCAACCGTCCGCAAGATCGCGAGCCTCGCCCGCATTGCCGTCACCGACGGTGATGTCGAGGCGATGGTCCCCGAACTCAACAATATCCTGGGCTGGATCGAACAGCTTGGCGAGGTCGATACCGACGGTGTCGCGCCACTCGCCGCCGTGATCCCGAACCATCAGCGCCTGCGGGAGGATGTCGTCACCGACGGCAATATCCGCGACAAGGTGCTGGCCAATGCGCCGCAGGCCGAGCACGGCTTCTTCGCCGTTCCCAAGGTGATCGAATAATGACCGGGATCACCGAACTCGGCATCGCCGGCCTGCGCGACGGTTTCCGCGCGGGCGATTTCTCGGCCCGGGAAGTCGCCGACGCCTTCAACGAGGCGGTCGCAGGCGGAAAGGCGCTCAACGCCTTCATCATCGAGACCCCCGATCACGCCATCGCGGCGGCCGAGGCGGCGGACAAGGCGCGCGCGGCGGGCGAATTGCTCCCGCTGTCGGGCATCCCGCTCGGCATCAAGGACCTGTTCTGCACCGCCGGCTACCAGACCACGGCGGCGAGCAACATGCTCGGCGGCTTCGTCCCGCCCTATGAATCGACGGTGACGGCCAAGCTGTTCGCGGCGGGCGCGGGCATGCTCGGCAAGCTCAACCTCGACCAGTTCGCGATGGGTTCGTCGAACGAGACCAGCGCCTTCGGCAATGTCATCTCGCCCTGGCGGCGCAACGACGGCGGCAATGCCCCGCTGGCGCCGGGTGGCTCGTCGGGCGGTTCGTCCTCGGCGATCGCGGCGCGGATCGTGCCCGCGGCGACCGGTACCGACACCGGCGGTTCGATCCGCCAGCCGGCCGCCTTCACCGGCATCGCCGGCATCAAGCCGACCTACGGCCGCTGCTCGCGCTTCGGCATCGTCGCCTTCGCCTCTTCGCTCGACCAGGCGGGCGCGATGGCGCGGGACGTCCGCGACAGTGCGATCCTGCTTGAGGCGATGTCGGGCTTCGACCCGAAGGATTCGACTTCGCTCGATGTCTCCGTACCGCGCTGGGAAGAGAATTTATCAAGCAACCTCAAAGGCAAGAAGGTCGGTATTCCCAAGGAGTATCGAGTCGACAACATGCCTGCCGAGGTCGATGCGTTGTGGAGGAAGGGCATCGAGTGGCTCCGCGACGCGGGCGCCGAGATCGTCGATGTCTCGCTGCCACACACGCGCTACGCGCTACCGACCTATTATATCATCGCGCCGGCCGAGGCCTCGTCGAACCTCGCCCGTTATGACGGTGTCCGCTACGGCCTGCGCGACCTCCCCGATGGTGCCAATCTCCAGGAGATGTACGCCGCGACCCGCGCTGCGGGATTCGGACCCGAGGTCAAGCGCCGCATCCTGATCGGTACCTATGTGCTGTCGGCGGGCTTCTACGATGCCTATTACACCAAGGCGCAGAAGGTCCGCGCGCTGATCGCCCGCGATTTCGAGCAGGCGTTCGCACAGGTCGACGTGCTGCTGACCCCGACCGCGCCTTCGGCGGCCTTCGCACTGGGCGAGAAGAGCGCCGACCCGCTGGAGATGTACCTCAACGACGTCTTCACCGTGCCGGCCAGCCTGGCGGGCGTGCCCGCCATGTCGGTTCCCGCCGGGCTCGACGCCAATGGCCTGCCGCTGGGTCTCCAGATCATCGGCCGCCCGCTCGACGAGCAGGGCGTCCTCAACGCGGGCCTCGCGATCGAACAGCGGGCCGCGTTCAACGCCAAGCCGCAGAACTGGTGGGCGAAATGAGCAGCTATCGTATCCAGGGCGCCACCGGCGAATGGGAGGTCGTGATCGGCCTCGAGGTCCATGCGCAGGTCGTCTCCAAGGCCAAGCTCTTCTCGGGCGCTTCGGCGACCTTCGGCGCCGAACCCAATGCCAATGTGTCGCTGATCGACGCGGCGATGCCGGGCATGCTGCCGGTGCCCAACGAGGAATGCATTCGCCAGGCGGTCAAGACCGGCATGGCGCTGGGCGCGGAGATCCATCGCTGGTCGCGCTTCGATCGCAAGAATTATTTCTACGCCGATCTGCCGCAGGGCTACCAGATCTCCCAGCTCTACCACCCGCTGGTGGGCGAGGGTTCGATCACGATCGACGCCGACGAGAAGAGCGGCATCGCCGAACCCAAGACGATCGGCATCGAGCGCCTTCACGTCGAGCAGGACGCGGGCAAGCTGATGCACGACCAGCACCCGACCCGCTCCTATGTCGACCTCAACCGCTCGGGCGTCGCGCTGATGGAGATCGTGTCCAAGCCGGACATGCGTTCTCCTGCGGAAGCAGGGGCTTATCTCCGGAAGCTGCGATCGATCCTCCGCTATGTCGGTTCGTGCGACGGCAATATGGAAGAAGGCTCGATGCGCGCCGACGTCAACGTCTCGGTCCGCAGGGTCGGCGACGAGCTCGGCACCCGCACCGAGACCAAGAACGTCAACTCGATCCGCTTCGTGATGGCGGCGATCGAGGGCGAGGCCAATCGCCAGGTTGACGTGATCGAGGCCGGCGGCAGGATCGTCCAGGAAACCCGGCTCTACGATCCCGATCGCAACGAGACGCGGTCGATGCGCTCCAAGGAGGATGCGCACGACTATCGCTACTTCCCCGATCCCGACCTGCTGCCGCTCGAGCTGACCGAGGCGTTCGTCGCGGCCTGCGCCGCCGAGCTGCCCGAGCTGCCCGACGCCAAGCGCCGCCGCTACGAGGGCGAATTGGGCCTGCCGATCTACAACGCCGCAGTGATCACCGCCGACGTCGAGACGGCGCGCTGGTTCGAGGCGCTGGTCGCGGCGACCGGCAAGCCCGCGGGCGAAGTCGGCCGCGCTGCGTCCAACTGGCTGATCTCCGACCTGTTCGGGGCGCTCAACCGCCTGGGCAAGTCGATCGAGGAAAGTCCGGTCAGTCCCAAGCAGGGTGCGGAACTGCTCGCGCTGGTCGCCGACGGCACGCTGTCGGGCACGCTCGCCAAGCAGGTGTTCGAGATCATGCTCGAGACCGGCGACGATCCGGGGAAGATCGTCGAGGAACGCGGCCTCAAGCAGACCAGCGATACCGGCGCGATCGAGAAGGTCATCGCCGAGATCATGGCCGCCAACGCCGACAAGGTCGAAGAATATCGCGGCGGCAAGGACAAGCTTTTCGGCTTCTTCGTCGGCCAGACGATGAAGGCCATGGCGGGCAAGGCCAATCCGGGCGTCGTCAACGATCTGCTCAAGAAGGCGCTGGGCTGACCCCGTAACCGTCATGCCGGCGCAGGCTGGCAACTCGGGCGGCTCCCGACTCGCGCTCGTCTCCTCTCTACGGAGACTCCGGCCTCCGCTGGAGCGACGGGTGGGAGGTGATCCGCATATTTCCCGACGTCCAGCTTTCGCTGGAGTGGGCGCGCGGGGAAGGTCTATGCACGCCGCATGATCTACGGCGATCCCGGCAGCATCATCTCGCTCAACCTGCCGGCGGGCGAGGGCGAATATCGATTGTCGGTTCCGCCGGGACTGACGATCGCGCGGCGGGTGGCGACGACGCGGTTCCAGCCGGTCGCCGCGGCCTGGCGTTTCCCGCCACAGGCCAGCTTCGCGATGAGCGATGGCGACGCGCTGCCGGGCCGGGTCCTGCTCGCGACGGCGGGGCCGGGCCGGCCGACGGCGCACGGCGTCGTGCTGGACAGGGCGAGCTTCCTCCAGTCGAAGGCGTTGGGCCTCGACTTCGGTGCCGGCGCCGATCCGGAGCATGGCCAGGCGCCGCGCCGCCTGCGCTGCTCCTTCCGCGGCGTGGTGCCGCCCCGGGCCGATGGGGCGCTGCTCTTCTACATGGTCGGCTGGAACGTCGGCACGATCGCCCTGACGACCCGCTACGGCAGCGACCAGCTCGAATGCACGATCGGACGGGGCGAGCACATCCAGAGGGGCTTCTACAGCACGATGAGCCGCACCCCCGGCGTCGAGCAGCTGCTCGAGGTCGAATGGCGCAACGATCCCGGCCGGCCCGGCGGCACGCTGTCCTTCTTCATCGACGGCAAGGCGGCGGGCGGACCGTTTCGGACGGGGTTCAAGCCGCGGATCACCCCCGAGATGGACGTTTCGGTCAACGCAGCGCTCGGCAATATGCGGCAGGCGATCGACGGGTTGCTGGTTCGCGAGATCGGGATCGGCTTCGACCGGCCGGTGATCGACGAGAGCTATCCGGCCGTTTCCGGCGACATGGTGCGGGGACGCGACCTTCCGGACCTCGTGGTCGACGCGCGCGCCGTGACGGCGCCGCAGCCGGCCCGCACGCTGGCCTGGCGCGGGCCGGACGGCTCGGTCGCTACGCTCGACATCACCGTCGGCCCGCTCGAGGTCTCGCCGGGCCAGCCGTGGAAGGCGGTGCTTGTCGACTGGTCGAGCGGGACGGGCGTGCCGCATCCGAATGTCCTGGAGATGACCCACCCCGCCGTGCAGAATTGCCGGTTCGAGGATGCGGTGCTCGCGGCCGCCCAGCCGGCCTGGATCGAGTGCCTGCCGCAGGGGCCGGTGCCGGTGATCGACGGCATCGCCTATCGCTGCGAGGCGATCCGCGCGGGCGACTATGTCCAGTTCCAGTTCGGCTACGACTGGGACGCGAGCGTCATGCCCGACAATCCGTTCGGCGACCCGAGCGGCAGAAACGCCTATATGGTCCCGCACAAATGGCTGGTCTACGATCGGGAGGACCGGCTTCTCGCGACCGTGCAGCGGCCTGACGGGGGCCCGCTCAACGGTGCCGACGTTCCGGGCGTCTATCAGGGGCCGGTCGATGGACGCGGCTGCGCGATGACCAGCCGCGAACATCGCTGGTATCCGCACGGCACGGTCCGGTCGGGGATCATCTGGCGCAACCGCGACCCCGGCAGCCACGACCAGGCGGACGTTCGCCGCGCCGTGCCGCTGTTCGAGCTCGGCATACCCTTTGGCAGCCGCCTCGATTATTCGGTCAACGGGTTCGACCTGCGTATCTTCATGGGCGGTGCCGGCGGCGACGGGCAGGCCAACGGCTTCGGCAACGTCCGGGTAATGCCCTGGAAGCAGAGCGACTATCGGACGATGCTGAGCCAGGCGGGACGGACCCGCGATCCCTATGGCGGCTCGCTCTGCTCGGCCAACTCGCTGGCCGCCAACGCGGCGCTCTGGCTCGAATATACGCCGTTCAACGTCCACGGCCGCTCGCCCGTCACCGGACCGGGCGGCATGCGCGACGACCGGCAGATCATCCCCGAGCCGGTCGTCTGGCACATGAATCTGCCCGATGGCGTCCGGCCGCACGACCGAATGCCGTGGCGCACCATCGCGCTCGACTATCTGACCGGCTACGTCTCGGATCCGGTTCACGCTTTCGAGAAGGGACGCAACGTCCCTGTCTTCAAGGGCGCCCCCCGCCGTCCGGTCGTGCTGCGCAACCATTATTACGGTGCCGGCGACCGCGCCGTTCCGTCGGCGCGGGCCTGGTACCAGCAGGGCGGGCGTCTCTCCGACTGGCTGCGCGGGTCCAATCCGCTACGAGTCTCGGTGCCTTATGCCGGCGATGCGCCGACCCGGCCCTATTTCGGGACGTTCCAGATCGACAAGCTGCACGGGCACCAGTTCCCGGGCTGGGGCAGCCTGCTGTTCCGGACACCCGAATTCGCCTTTCTCGGCCATCGCTTCTGGGACCAGAACCGGCTCTATTCGAACAGCATCATCGGCAGTCGCTGGCCCCATCTCTGGTCGGCGCGCGAGGGCGCCTGGGCTTTTCTGCACGCGGCGCTTGCCTGGAAGACCGCCAGCGCGACCTCGCAACGGCTCTACAGCCGCCGCGAGGTGCTGGACTTCGCTGTCGTCGACTTCGAGGATTTCCACGACCGCCACTATGCCGCCACGCCCGGCTTCCTGAATCCGCCGACGGACCTGATGCCCGGCGGTCGGGTCGATCTCGACGGCGCGATCTATGCCGCCGCCCAATATTTCGGCGTGGTGGGCAAGGACGATCGGCAGCTGGTCCAGCATGAGTTCAGCATCGGATACTGGCTAAGCGCGCTGGCGGCCGGCGAGAAGCTCGGCTTCAACACGGCCCTGCGTGCCGCATCGCCAAAGGCGAAGGCGGTGCTCGACTGGCTGATCGCGATGCACCGCAAGCGGATTGTCGGCCGGATCGTCGGGGGCGCGAATCTGGCGCCGGTCGGCGGTTACACCTATTTGCAGGGCATCTGGACCGCCGAGCATATCGCCGCCGCCGGGGGCGACGTCGCCCGACTTCCGCACAGCTATGCCGATCTCGAACGACTATGGGGCCGGGCGCCGGGCTGGGACCGCTTCGAGCATGACGGCCGCTCGATCAGCCGCGACGGGCAGGCGATGGACCAGCTGATCGCCGGGCCGTCGCTGCTCAGATATCTGCTCGGCCAGTCGGGCGAGGATCTCGTCTCGGCGCAGGCGATCGCCAATCGCTGGCGCGAGCAGAAGAAGGCGGAGGAGCTGGTGAAGGGGGACCGTGCAGGGCAGGGCTGGTTCGTCTATCTCCAGGCCTCGAACAACCCGGCCAGGCCCGTCCAAAGCTAGGTCGAATCGCGCGGGTTGTGCTGGCTCGCCATGTTGCTATAGAGCGCGCCGACCGGCGGTCCTTATTTGCGGGCGTGGCGGAACTGGTAGACGCGCTGGATTTAGGTTCCAGTATCGCAAGATGTGGGGGTTCGAGTCCCTTCGCCCGCACCAGCTTCGCTTTCCAGTAGCGCGAAGCGGGACCGACACAGATTTTCTCGAGATAGAGGTTGGATGCGACCCATGCAGACTGTCGAAACGCTCAATGAGGGCCTGAAGCGCGCCTATACGGTGACGATTCCCGCCAACGATGTCGCCCAGCGCGTCGAGGCCGAGATCAAGTCGATCGCGCCGCAGATCCGCATGCCCGGCTTCCGCCCCGGCAAGGTTCCCGCGAATCTGGTCAAGAAGATGCACGGGCCGGCGATCGAGCAGGATGCGCTCAACAAGGCCGTCCAGGACGGCGTCCAGCAGCTCCTTTCCGAGCAGAAGCTCCGTCCGGCCATGCAGCCGTCGGTCGAACTGGTCGGTGGCGAATATGAGGCCGGCAAGGACGTCGCCGTCAAGGTCGAGCTGGAAGTGCTGCCCGATGTGCCGCCGCCGGCGATCGACGGCATCAAGCTCGAGCGCCTGACCGTCGCGGCCCCGGACGCCGACATCGAGGCGCAGATCAAGCGCATCGCCGACCAGCAGAAGCGCTATGAGGACGCCCAGGACGGCCATCCGGCGGTCGAGGGCGACCTCGTCGTCCTCGATTTCGCGGGCAGCGTCGACGGCGTCGCCTTCGAAGGCGGCACCGGCACCGACATGTCGGTCGAGCTCGGCTCGGGCCGCCTGATCCCGGGCTTCGAGGATCAGCTCGAAGGCATCAAGAAGGGCGAGTCGCGCTCGCTCAACGTCACCTTCCCGAAGGATTATGGCGAGAAGTCGCTGGCCGGCAAGGCGGCCGTCTTCGAGGTCACCGCCACCGATGTCCGCGTTCCGGGCGAAACCAAGCTCGACGACGAGTTCGCCCAGTCGCTCGGCCTCCAGGGCCTCGACCAGCTCCGCGAGCTGATCAAGGGCCAGCTCGAGCAGGAGCTGAACGGCCTGACCCGCACCCATATGAAGCGCAAGCTGCTCGACCAGCTCGCCGCCGCCCACGATTTCCCGGTTCCGCCATCGATGGTCGAGGCAGAGTTCGGCCAGATCTGGGCGCAGCTCGAGCATGAGGCCGGCCACGAGGAGGATCCCGAGGCCGCCCGCGCCGAGATGGAGAAGGATCGCGACGATTATCGCGCGATCGCCGAGCGTCGCGTCCGCCTGGGCCTGTTGCTGTCGGAGATCGGTCAGCAGAACGGGGTCGAGGTCAGCGCGCAGGAGATGCAGCGTCTCGTCCAGCAGGCCGCGATGCAGTATCAGCCCGCCGACCGCGACCGTTTCGTCCAGTATCTGCAGCAGGACCCCATGGCCGCCGCTCAACTGCGGGCACCGCTCTACGAGGACAAGGTCGTCGACTTCCTGTTCGACAAGGCCGAGATCAGCGACCGCACCGTCAGCCGCGACGAGCTGGAAGCCGCGATCGAGGCCGACGACGATACGATCGGCAAGGGTCATGTCCATGGTCCGGATTGCGGCCACGACCATCACGACCATGACCACGACCACGGCAAGGCGGCTCCCGCCAAGAAGCCAGCCGCGAAGAAGGCCGCTGCCAAGCCGGCCGCCGAGGAGGCTCCCGCGGTCGAGGAAAAGCCTGCCGCCAAGAAGAAGCCGGCGGTGAAGGCCGAGGAGGCGGCCGAAGCCGCCCCAGCGCCCAAGAAGGCCCCGGCCAAGAAGGCCGCCGCGGCCAAGGCCGAGGACGCTCCGGCCGCCGAGCCGAAAAAGGCACCGGCCAAGAAGAAGGCCGCCGCCGAGTAATCGGTCGATCTTCGATCCGTCATGGAGGGGCCGGGCAGCGATGTCCGGCCCTTTCATTTTCTCCTCGTCGGGAGCGAGATGCTTTCCGGGCGATCGAGGGCTCACGCGACCCCCTTGAATCACCGACGGCAAAGGCCGATGTAGGCTCGGCAAGGCAAAGCAAAGGACCAGAACCTCCCATGCACAATCCGTTTGAAACCGGCCAGTTCCTGAATCCGGAAACCGGCGCCCTGGTCCCCGTCGTGATCGAGCAGTCGAACCGCGGCGAGCGCAGCTTCGACATTTATTCGCGCCTCCTGCGCGAGCGGATCATCTTCGTGACCGGTCAGGTCGAGGACCATATGGCCTCGCTGATCACCGCCCAGCTGCTGTTCCTCGAATCGGAAAATCCGAAGAAGGACATCTTCATGTACATCAACTCGCCGGGCGGCGTGGTGACGGCCGGCCTCGCGATCCACGACACGATGCAGTATATCCGGCCGCGCGTCGGCACCGTCTGCATCGGCCAGGCCGCATCGATGGGCAGCTTCCTGCTCGCGGCGGGCGAGCCGGGCATGCGGGTGGCGCTCACCAACAGCC
The DNA here is from genome assembly GCF_001428605.1 of Sphingomonas sp. Root720. GTDB lineage: Bacteria > Pseudomonadota > Alphaproteobacteria > Sphingomonadales > Sphingomonadaceae > Rhizorhabdus. The sequence goes on along the minus strand of NZ_LMID01000001.1, from coordinate 172,644 downwards.
GGATCATGGTACACCAGCCGTCAGGCGGGGCGCAGGGCATGGCGGCCGACATCGAGATCCAGGCCCGCGAGATCCTGCGCATGCGGCACCGGCTCAATTCGCTCTACGCGAAATACACCAAGCAGCCGATCGAGGCGATCGAGGCGGCAATGGACCGCGACAAGTTCCTCGAGGCCGACGAAGCCAAGGCTTTCGGCCTGATCGACGAGGTATTCGACAAGCGTCCGAGCCCCGCCGACGAGGCGATCGCTGCCTGATCGGCGGCCGTCGACGATGGCCCTGGACCTGCCTCTTCCCCGGAAGCAGCGCGGTTCCTTGGCCTCGCCGAGCGGGCGAGTCGCCTGGATTTCCGCCTCCCGATCGGGTGGCGGCGCTTTTCGATGCCGCTATCATGCGGCGGTTGCACCCGGAAAACGGCTTCCCATATCGCTGGGAACCCTCTTCGCGCCCATCGCTTCTTAAGATGCCCATCGCTTCTTAAGATGGTTGTGAGAAGGGGGATGACATGTTTAGGATGCGTTCGATCCCTAGTGGAGTCAGGATCTAGTTTATGACGAAGTTGACCGGCGGCGACTCGAAGAGCACCCTTTACTGCTCCTTCTGCGGCAAGTCGCAGCATGAGGTTCGCAAGCTGATCGCTGGCCCGACGGTGTTCATCTGCGACGAGTGCGTCGAGCTTTGCAATGACATCATCCGCGAGGAGACCAAGGGCGCGCTCGTCAGCAAGAAGGACGGCGGTGTCCCGACCCCGCACGAGATCTGCGAGCACCTCGATCAATATGTGATCGGGCAGGCCAAGGCCAAGCGCGTGCTCTCTGTGGCGGTGCATAACCACTACAAACGGCTCAATCATGGCGCCAAGGGTGCCGATGTCGAGCTGGCCAAGTCGAACATCCTGCTCGTCGGGCCGACGGGCTCGGGCAAGACGTTGCTCGCCCAGACGATGGCCCGTCTCCTCGACGTACCGTTCACCATGGCCGACGCGACCACGCTGACCGAGGCCGGCTATGTCGGCGAGGATGTCGAGAACATCATCCTGAAGCTGCTTCAGGCTTCCGACTATAATGTCGAGCGGGCCCAGCGCGGCATCGTCTACATCGACGAGATCGACAAGATCAGCCGCAAGGCGGACAATCCTTCGATCACCCGCGACGTATCGGGCGAGGGCGTCCAGCAGGCGCTGCTCAAGCTGATGGAAGGCACGACGGCGAGCGTTCCGCCGCAGGGTGGCCGCAAGCATCCGCAGCAGGAGTTTCTGCAGGTCGATACGACCAACATCCTGTTTATCTGCGGCGGCGCCTTCGCCGGCCTGGAGAAGATCATCGGTGATCGACTCCAGGGCAAGTCGATCGGCTTCGGCGCCTATGTGGCGGCACCCGAGGAACGGCGCACCGGCGAGACCCTGCAGCAGTGCGAGCCCGAGGATCTGCTGAAGTTCGGCCTGATCCCCGAGTTCGTCGGCCGCCTGCCGGTGATCGCGACCCTGATGGACCTCGACGAGGCCGCGCTGGTCGAGATCCTGACCGCGCCGAAGAACGCGCTGGTCAAGCAGTATCAGAAGCTGTTCGAGATGGAGGGCGTCAAGCTCGGCTTCACCGACGACGCGCTGGTCGCGATCGCCCGCAAGGCGATCACCCGCAAGACCGGCGCGCGCGGCCTGCGCTCGATCCTCGAAGGTCTGCTGCTCGACACGATGTTCGACCTGCCCTCGATGGACGGCGTCGACGAGATCATGGTCGACAAGGACGTGGTGGAGGGCCGCAAGGATCCGGTCCGGGTCTTCTCCAAGAAGAGCAAGGAAAAGGCCGGCGGCGACGCCGCCTGATCCGACGGGCCACCGCATGAAAAAGGGCCGCCGGAGCGATCCGGCGGCCCTTTTGCTTTGGCGTCAGAACGTCTTTGCTGGGCCTCAGCGCCCCATCCCGAAGGTCTTGGCGGCCTCGTCGAAGCGGGCGAGCTGGCCGGCGTCACCCTTGAAGGCGGCCCGGGCCTTGGAGAGCGCGGCCTGCGCGCCCGGCGCGTCGTTGAGCACCATTCGGGCGCGCATCAGCCTGATCCAGCCGTCGGCGTCCTTTGGATTGCTTTCCAGCCGGGCGGCGAGGCGGGCGACCATCATGCGCGCCATCTCGTCCTGCTGGGACGGGCTCATCGCCGTCGCGGCCTTGAGGTCGGCGGCGTTGGGCCCGGGAATGCCGTCCGTCGCCACGGTGTCGCCACCGCCCACCGCCGCCGCAGGCCCGGCCGGCGGCGCGGCCGGCGGCGGCACGCGGCCGGCGAGGTCGATCTTGTGCTCTGCGGCGACCTTGGCGATCAGTTCGCGAACCGGCTTTGCCCAGGGCGCCCCCGGGGGGCTGTCCTTGAGGATCGCGATCCAGTCCGCGATCGCGCCCTCGTGGTCGCCGTCCTGGTCCTTCTTTACCGCCAGGAAATAGCGGGCGCGGTGGTCGCTCGGGTCGATCGACAAGGCCTTGCGGAACGAGGCTTCGGCGGCCGGAGTGACCCCGCCGGTGCCGGACAGCAGCTGCACTTCGCCCAGCGCCGACCACATCTCCGCATTGGAGGGATCGATCCGGGTCGCCTTCGCATAAGCGCGCGCCGCGTCGGGATAGCGCCCGAGATTATAATAGGACCAGCCGAGCGTCGCCCATCCCTTGAAATCGTTCGGGTTGTCCTCGAGCCGCTTTTCGAGCGCCCCCACCATCGACGCGACGTCGCCGACGGGGCCCGCCTCGTTGCCGGCGGCTCCCGATTCTTCGAAGCCGGACCGCGACCGGGTCACCGCCAAGGCGATCGCGGCCACCGCGATCAGGGCGGCGAGGACCAGCGCGATGCGTGCGAAGGGCAGCGGAAAACCTTTGCTTGCGGTGGCGTCGTTCGTCACATTTCTCTCCGCAATTGAGCGTAATAGCCTTTGATAACCAAATGTAACGAAAGTCTAGCGGAACGCGTCGAAGCTGATAGAGTAGGGAAGGGGCAGACACCAAAATTCGCGCTCGTCGCAGGGGCATGCGCGATCTTTGGTGTCTAACGAACGGCCGCTGGCTCGGCGGCGTCGAAACGGGGCAGGGGGAATCAGTGGCGGAGACCTACCGTGTTGCCATCGTTGGCTCGGGGCCGGCGGGGCTTAGCGCTGCGGCACATGCGGCGCAGCTCGGCATGTCGCACGTCCTGCTGGAAAAGACCGACCATCTTTCCGATACGATCTACAAATATCAGAAGGGCAAGCATGTGATGGCCACGCCGAGCCAGCTCGTGCTGCGCTCGGACATCGACTTCGACGCTGGCAAGCGCGAGAAGATCCTCGGCATCTGGGACGAGCAGACCGCGGGCCGCAAGGTCAACGTCCGGCTCAGGAGCGAGGTCAAGGCGATCGCCGGCCAGAAAGGCGATTTCACCCTCACCCTGACCGACAAGACCGAGATCAGGGCGGAGGCGATCATCCTGGCGATCGGCACGCAGGGCAACCCGAACCTGCTGCGCTGCCCGGGCGCCGACGGCGGCCATCTCCAGCTTCAGTACCAGCTCGACGATCCCGGCGAATATGTCGACGAGCATATCACGGTGATCGGCGCCGGCGACGCGGGCATCGAAAATGCGCTCGGCCTCGCCCAGGACGTGGCCCAGGGCAACATCGTCACGATCATCAACCGCACCGCCGACTTCAGCCGCGCCAAGGGCGCCAACGTAAAGCTGCTGATGCAGGCGCGCGACGAGGGCCGCATCAACGTGGTGACCGATGCGTCGCCCAACCGGATCGAGCCCGGGCATCTGGTGCTGGACACCCGCGACGGCGAGGCGCGGATTCGGTGCGACCGCATCATCGCCCGCATGGGCTCGGCAGCGCCCCGCAAGTTCATCGAGGAATGCGGGATCCAGTTCACCAGCCCGGATCGCGAAGCCTTTCCGACGCTGTCGCCGCAGTTCGAATCGACCAACGACGGCATCTACGTCATCGGCGCGCTCGCCGGTTATCCGCTGATCAAGCACTGCATGAACCAGGGCTATGACGCGGTCGAGTTCATCAACGGCAACACCGCGCTCAAGCCCGCCGACGAGCCGATCCTCGAAAGCAAGTTCGCCAATCTGCCGATCAGGAAGTCGGTCGACGAATGGCTCGAGTTCATTCGTACCAACGTCCAGATCCTCAACGACCTGTCGCCGCTCCAGATGCGCGAGTTCATGCTCGACTCGGATGTGCGCTATTACGGCAAGAACGACATCATCTTCGAGAAGAACGCGCCGGGATCGTCGCTGTTCTGCATCGCGCAAGGATCGGTCGACATTCCGCTGCCCGATGGCCGCTCGACCGGTATCGTCATCCCCCAGGGATCGATCTTCGGCGAGGTCGGCCTCGTTTCGGGCCGCCGCCGCGGGTCGACGATCCGTTCGATCGCCGAGACCGTCGTCGTCGAGATACCGCGCAACGCGATCCTGAAGCTGATGGCGTCGGTGCCGGGCGTGAAGCGCGCCGTAACCCGCATCTCGACCGAGCGCCAACTGCTGCAGATGTGGCAGTCGGGCCTCCAGTCCGCTGACCTTGCCGAGGTACTGGAAACGGCCGAAATCAAGGCCGTCCGCGCCGGCGAGGCGATCTTCCGCGAAGGCGAGGAGGGCAACGACGTCTTCGTGATCCGTTCGGGATCGGTCGTCGTCGAGAAGTCGATCGGCGGCAAGCCGGTCTTCCTGTCCTATGTGCCGGCCGGCAACTATGTCGGCGAGCTCGAACTGTTCGACAACGGCATCCGCAAGCAGACGGTGCGCGCGGCGGTGAAGTCCGAGGTCATCAAGCTCGGCGGCGACGCGTTCCGGCGATTGCTCGAAGCCAAGCCGCAATTCTTCGCCAAGGCGAAGAGCGCGATGGGCGAGCGCGAGGATCTCGCGGCCTTCATCGAAGCGAAGAAGGACAGCTTCGCCACCGTCGTCGACATGTACAGCTCGGTCGCCAATTTCCTGGTCGACAACGGCGTCGGAGAGGCAACCGACGTGTTGCTGATCGACGAGAATCTCTGCGTTGGCTGCGACAATTGCGAAAAGGCGTGTGCCGACAGCCATGAAGGCATTTCGCGGCTCGACCGCGAGGCGGGGCGGACCTTCGCGCATCTCCATGTCCCGACGAGCTGCCGGCACTGCGAGCATCCGCACTGCATGGCCGATTGCCCGCCGACCGCGATCCATCGCGGCCAGGACGGCGAGGTCTATATCGACGATACCTGCATCGGCTGCGGCAATTGCCAGCGGAACTGCCCTTATGGGGTGATCCGCATGGAGAAGGAGCCGCCGAAGAAGCCGTCCCTGTGGAAGTGGTTCCTGTTCGGTCAGGGGCCCGGCCCCGGGGAACCCAGCCACGAATGGGCCTATGCCCATGCGACGCCGGGCGTCGAGAAGGCGAAACGCGCGGTCAAGTGCGACATGTGCTCGGGTATAGAGGGCGGCCCGAGCTGCGTCCGCGCCTGTCCGACGGGGGCGGCCATCCGCGTCGCTCCGGAAGAATTCCTGACGGTCGCCCGGCTGCAACGGGACGACGCCTGATGGCCAGCAAATCGCTACGGCAAGCGACCACCGGTCGCGAGCGCGCTTCCGAGCATGAGGGGTTCCTGCGTCATCAGGGCTATAAATGGCTCAAGATCGCGCTCGGCATCAGCTTCGTCGCGTTGATCGTCTATGCGTTCAACGACGTCCAGCCCAAGCCTAATGGCGGCAGCATCTATGGCTATGTCACCGGCACGATCGGGGTCCTGCTGATCCTCTGGCTGACCATGCTCGGCCTGCGCAAGCGTTCGATCACCCCGGGACGCTGGTCGCTCAAGAGCTGGACCTCGGCGCATGTCTATCTGGGCCTGTCGCTGATCGTCATCGCGACGCTCCACACCGGCTTCGACTTCGGATGGAACGTCCATACGCTGGCCTATGCGCTGATGATGGTCGTCATCGTCTCGGGCATCTTCGGCATCGCCGCGTATGCGAGCCTGCCGCAAGCGCTCTCGGCGAACCGCGGCGAGACGACCCAGATACAGATGCTCGACAATCTGCGGATGATCGATCGCCAGCTCAACGAGGCGGCGCAGCCGCTCGATGCCGACGGCGCGGCGATGGTGCGCATGTCGCTCGACGACGATCCGTTCGGCGGCGGGCTGATCGCCCGGCTGACCGGCCGTTACGGCAAGTGCGGCAATCGCGCCGCGCTGGCGGCCGTCCGGGCCGCGCAGAGCCGGAAGGAAGGCGAGGCCGATCCACTCGACCATGTGGAAGTGCTGCTGGAGCGCAAGCGTTCGTCGCTATCGCGGATCCGCAAGCATCTGCGGCTGAAGGCGCTGCTGGAGGTGTGGCTTTATGTCCACGTCCCGCTGACCTTTGCCCTGATAGCGGCGCTGTTCGTCCACATCGTCTCCGTCTTCTATTACTGGTGAGAACGCGCCAATGAGCTTCATCGTTCGCACGGTAGCGCGCACCGCCGACGGGCGGGACATCGTCCGCCCCAAGAGCTTCGACAAGGCCGAACTGACCATCGGCCGCAGCCCTTCGAGCGACATCCACCTCCCCGATCTGGCGGTGACCCTGAACCATGCCGTGATCCGCACCGTTGCGGGCGGTGCGGTCGAGATCGTCGCGACCGCGGGCATGCCTTTCGTCGTTGACGGCAAGTCGACCGAGCATGAGCGCTTCTCCGCATCGCCGGGCGCCGATATCCGCATCGGCAGCCATTCGTTGTCGGTCGAGCCGGGCGAGGGCGAGGAAAAGGGTTCGGTCGTCATCACGGTCGAGCGGTCTGGCGCGATTTCGAACGCCTCCGAGGAAAAGGAGGAGGCCAGGGTCTTCTCGCTCGCCGCGGTACTGCCGACCAAGCGGATCATGGCCTGGGCGGGCGTGTTGCTGGTTCTGGCGATCTTCCTGGCCTGGCCGCTGGTGTCGATCAACACCCAGCCGACCGAGAACGGCCGCAAGGTGGCCTTTCATGCCGACGAGCTGTGGACTTCGGGCAAATTGTCGCAGGTGCACAAGGGGCTCGAGAATAATTGCCAGGCCTGCCATGTGAAGGCCGGAGAATCGGTGCGCGATACCGCGTGCGTCGCCTGTCACACCAAGGTCCACGACCATGCCGACAAGGCCAAGCTGCTCGCGGCCAAGGGTTCGCCCGGTATCGTTGGCGGCACCAAGCAGTTCGTCGGGGGGCTGTTTGGCATCCAGCCCGGCCGCTGCGTCGAATGCCATACCGAGCATCAGGGCCAGACGGCGATGCCGGTGACCGACGAGCGCTTCTGCACCAACTGCCATGGGGACATGAGCAAGCGGATCGATACCGCCCTCAAGGATGCCGACGATTTCGGCAAGGGCCACCCGCAGTTCGAGCCGACGATTCGCTTCGCCGGTGCCAACGGCCTGCCGTCCTTCCGCCGCGTGTCGCTCGATGCGAATCCGAAGGAGGATAATGGCCTCAAATTCCCTCATGATCTGCATCTTTCGGCCACCAACGGGGTGGCGCAGATGGCGAAGACGCTCGGCAAGTCCGAGGGTTATGGCGCGCCGCTCGACTGCGCCAACTGTCACATCCGCGACGCGACCGGGTCGAGCTTCGTCGCGGTGAAGATGGAGCCGGCTTGCGGCGCCTGCCACAGCCTCGCCTTCGACCAGGTCGGCGGCACGGTCCGCACGTTGCGGCACGGCGATCCGGCCCAGGTGGTCGCCGACATCCGTGCCTTCTATCGCGCCGGTGCCCCCCGCAGCGCCGCTCTGCAGGGCATGGACCGACGGCGCCCGGGCGATTTCGCCACGGCCGGCCAGCGGATCGGTTTCGCCCAGACCAGCGCGATGCACATAGGCAATGCCGATCAGGCGATCCGGGCGGTCTTCTCGAAGGGCGGCGCCTGCTTCGACTGCCACACCGTCCGTGCGACGGGCAATCCGACGACGCCCTTCGCGGTCGCTCCGGTTGCGCTCAGCCGGCGCTACATGATGAAGGGCTGGTTCGACCATGCCGCGCACGACACCGAGAGCTGCGCCAGCTGCCATGCGGTGAAGGGCTCCAAGCTATCGGCCGACGTCAACCTGCCGAAGCTCGCCAAATGCCAAGAATGCCATGGCGGCCAGGACGCGCACAAGGAAGTGCCATCGGCCTGCGCGATGTGCCACGACTATCATCGCAACGACTTCGCGCCGCTGATGGTTCGTGACAATCGCGCCCGCGGCAAGGCGGTCGAACATATCGAGGAGAGGGCGCTGAAGCAGGCCGGTACCGGTATTTAAACCCCGGTTTACCGCTTTTTGCGATTGCTTGTGTAGCAGATCACAACCGGTCGTGGCAGCAGGTGATCATATGGGCGGACCGTTTTCGGGGCCGGACGCGTTTACCGGTCGAGTACAGAGGGCCAAGTCCATGCTGATCGCGCAACTGACCGACCTGCATATCGGCTTCGATCTCGACAACCCTGACGAACTCAACTTCCACCGGGTCGCTTCCGCGATCGATTATGTGAAGGGCCTCTCGGTCGTTCCCGACCGGCTGTTCTTGACCGGCGATCTGACCGACAATGGCGATATCGCCAGCTACGAGCGGCTTCGCGGCCTGATCGATGGCTGCGGTTTCCCCGTCCATCTCTGCACCGGCAATCATGACGATCGGGCCGCGATGAAGCAGGTCTTTCCCGACCTGCCGGTCGAAGACGGCTTCGTCCAATATGTGATCGACGAGGCCGAGGTGCGGATCATCGTCCTCGACACGCTCGACCCAGGCCATCATGGCGGCGCCTTCTGCCGCCGCCGCGCGGGCTGGCTCAAGGCCCGGCTCGCCGAGATGCCCGGCAAGCCGGTGCTGATCGTCCTCCATCATCCGCCGATCGAGACCGGCATTCCCTGGATGACCGCGCACCCGACCGAACCCTGGGTGGTGATGCTCGACAAGGCGATCGGCAACCGGCCCGACGTGACGATGATCTCGGGCCATATCCACCGCTCGATCACGACCAGCTGGCATGGCCGGATGCTGGCGGTGGCGCCCTCGACCGCGCCACAGGTCGCGCTGGAAATGGCGCCGATCGACCCCGAATGCCCGGACGAGCGGCCGATGATCGTCGCCGAGCAGCCCGGCGTCGCGCTCCACCTGTGGACTGGCGAGGGATTCGTCACCCACCATGCCCAGGTCGGCGCGCCCGATGTGCTCGCCCGCTACGACCGCCGGCTCCAGCCGCTGGTCCAGGCGCTTGCCGAAGAGCATGAGACGATCGAGCCGGGCGCGGCGGCCGCCTGAACGGCAGCCGCGTCGTTCGACGATTGCCAAGCAGGTCGCTTCGCCCTAGATAGCGAACAGCATCAAGAGTTGGGCCGGCGCCCAACGCCAACCTGCCGATCCGGGCAAGGTGGCGCTCCGAGAGGAGGATGTGGCCGATCCGGCAACCAAGCGGACCAAGCCTCATCGCGTCGACCCTGCCGACAAGGAACGACGCGACGTGCCGATCAAGATTCCCGACGACCTTCCAGCCCGTCCCATCCTCGAGCAGGAGGGCGTCGCCGTCATGCGCCGGACCGACGCCGTGCGGCAGGACATAAGGCCGCTGCGCATCGGCCTGCTCAACCTGATGCCGAACAAGATCGATACCGAGACCCAGATCGCCCGGCTGCTCGGCGCGACCCCGCTGCAGGTCGAACTTACCCTGGTGCGGATGACCGATCATGTCGCGCGCCATACCCCGGCCGATCATATGGCGGCTTTCTACCGCCCTTGGGCGGAAGTCCGCGACGAACGCTTCGACGGCTTCGTCATCACCGGCGCGCCGGTCGAGCACCTGCCCTTCGAGGAGGTCGGCTACTGGGCCGAGTTGTGTCGCGTACTCGACTGGACCCAGACCCATGTCCACAGCAGTTTCACCATCTGCTGGGCGGCCCAGGCAGCGGTCCATCATTTTCACGGCGTGCCCAAGCGGCTGTTGCCCGGGAAGGCTTTCGGCGTGTTCCGGCACCGCAATCTCGCGCCATCGTCTCCCTATCTGCGCGGTTTTTCGGACGATTTCTCCGTTCCGGTCTCACGCTGGGCAGAGGTCCGGCGAGAAGATTTTCCCGCCGATTGCAGCCTCGAGGTGCTCGTGGACAGCGAGGAGACGGGCCTGTGCCTGCTCGGCGATCCGTCGCACCGGTCGATCCATATGTTCAACCATGTCGAATATGACACCCGGACCCTCGCCGACGAGTATTTCCGCGACGGAACGGGGCCGCTTCCGGCGAATTACTTCCCCGGCGACGATCGGACGAGACCCCCCGAAAATCGCTGGCGAAGCCATGGCCATCTGCTGTTCGGCAACTGGATCAACGAGATCTACCGGACGACGCCGTTCGACCTCGCCGCGATCGGCGGCGCCCGTACTGTCGCCAATGACGCGGGGCCGGAAGCGGCGGCGGGGTAAGGTCGGACGGGCGGTTTCCGGATGCGCTTGCTCGATGCCGACGACCGCGTCCGATCTCATCTTTTCCGGACGAACTCCGCCCGCAGCACCAGGCCCTTGATGCCTTCGTAGCGACAATCGATCTCCTGCTCGTCGCCGGTCAGCCGGATCGACTTGATCAGCGTGCCGCGCTTGAGCGTCTGGTTGGCACCCTTGACCTTCAGGTCCTTGATCAGGGTCACGCTGTCGCCGTCGGCGAGGAGATTGCCGACCGAATCGCGGACCTCGACGCCTGGGGCGCCCGCGCCCTCCGCACCGGCATCGACCGCGCTGACCCATTCGCCGGTCGCCTCGTCATAGACATAGTCGTCGCTCATTCGCTGGGCCCTTCGATCGATGCGTGGAGTTCCAGGTGCAGGAACCGGTTGAAGGCGGTCGCTACATAGTGTCCGAACGCTTCGCCATCGGTGAAACCCCTGAGCCGGTAGAGCGCCAATGCCGGATCGAAGGCGGGCCCGCTGCCGGTTTCCAGGCACAGTCGACGCACGCCCCGATCTCGCGCGGCGGCGATGATATGGTCGAGCAGCGCGGCGGCCACGCCCATCCGCAGGAAATCCGGATGGGTGCGCATCGACTTGATCTCGCCGCCGCCGTCGGCGAGCATCTTGAGTGCGCCGATGCCCGCCATCCTATTCCCGCTCCAGGCCGCCCAGACCGTAATCTCAGGCATGCGGAGGCTCGACAGGTCGAGCGCATGGACGCTGCCCGGCGGCGAATGGGCGCGCATCCCGGCCAGATGCAGCGCCAGCAGCGCGCGGGTCTGCTCTCCGGTGAGGTCGTCTTCTCGGATCGCAAAGGCCATCAGGATGCAGCCCTTGCCAATATTCCGCCGCGCCGGGCCTTGGTCCAGGTCGAGCTGCGGGTAAGGAAGGCGATCCAGCCCCAGGCGGCGCCGAGATGCCGGAGCAACTGGAAGCTGAACGGCTCGATGAAGGAGGCGGCGAGGACGCGGCCCCAGCCTTCGGGGAGCATGCCGCCCGACCAGCGCCGGTAGAGCATGATCGACCAGAGGTGGAAGCCGAGGTCGATCACGACCTTTGCAAGCATCGCGACCAGGATCGGGCCGACAACGGGCAGACGCCCCTGGCTTGCGAAGCCGATCAGCAGGGCGAAGGCGACGAGGCCGAACAGGGGCTGGACGGTGTCGAACGCCTTGACCGGCAGCATCATCGTGCCGAGCCGCCCGAAGCGTGGATTGCCGACCATGTCGCGGTTCCAAAACTGGGTCTGGAGGAAACCGCCGAACCAGCGCCGCCGCTGTCGCAGGAACGGGGCGACATGGCCGGGCGCGTCGGTATGCGCGCGGGCCTCGCCCAGCACCCGGACCTTCCAACCAAGGCCGTTCTCGGTCGACCAGCGATGGAGCCGGTGGATCAATTCATAATCCTCGACCAGGCATTCGGGGTCGAAGCCCCCGACCGTCACCACCGCCCTGCGTCGGAAGCCCGCGAAGGCGCCGGAAATCAGCAGCAGCCCGTCGACCCGCATCCAGGCGAAGCGCGAGATGAAGTTGCGGACATATTCATAGGTCTGGAACCATTCGAACAGCCGCCCGGCGGCGCTGCGGTCGCAGATCGGCCGCAGCAGGCCGGTCGCCGCGACCAGCGCGGGTTCGCGGTGGAAGGCAGTCCGCATCGCCGCTATCGCGTCGGGGGCGAGGATGGTGTCCGCATCGACCGTCAGCACGATGTCGCTGTCGATCGCCTCGAGCGCGGCGTTGAGCGCGCGTGCCTTGCCGCCGTGCGGCAACCGCAACCAGCGCAGCGCCGGCACGTCGGGCGATCGGGCCAACTCGCCATAAGCGGGCTTCGCCATGGCGAAGGCGCGCTCCATCGTCCGCGGGGTCGGGTCGGTGGATCCGTCGTCGGCGATCAGAATGATGTCGGGCGGGTCCTGCTGTGCGAGGAGGGCGCGGACGGTCTGTTCGAGCACCGCCGCCTCGTTGTGTGCGGCGATGAGCACTGCCAGGGTCGGGCGTTCGCTGCCATCCGGCTCGGCCGGCGTGAAGCGGCGCAGCGGCAGGGTCTGGACGCCCACGAAGACGAGCAGCGCGGTGTCATATGCCAGATAGACGAGCCCGACCGACCAGGCGAAGATCCCCGGCTGTGCCCAGGCTTGCGCGGTCAGCACGACCAGTGCCAGCAACGCCCCGCCGTGGAGCAATAGCGCGGGCAGGGTGAAGGGACGCGGATTGAGGCGCGGCGAGAAGGCGTTGAAGCGGGCTTCGATCGAGGACGGCATTTTCATGAAGGCGCGACCGGAAAACTCATTCTGCGTTCCGGCTGGAATCCGCCGTTTCGCGCTCTATGATCGGAATGTTGACGTATCGCAACAATCCAGCGCCGGAGCATAGCCATGGCCGATGAACGCCCGCTTACGAAGCGGTATACGACTCCCGCGATCATCGCTCACTGGCTGATCGCCGTGTTAATGATCTGCAATCTGCTGCTCGGCCTGTTGGCCGAGAAACTCCCCGACGAAAATATCCGCCTCGCGATCGATACGCATAAATCGATCGGTATCACCGTGCTCGGTCTGGTGCTGCTTCGCATCCTGTGGCGTCTCGGCCATAAGCCGCCGCCTTTTTCGGCGGGCATGGCGGCATGGGAGCGGGCGCTGGCTCATATCGCCCATTTCGGCCTCTATGCGTTCATGCTGTGGATGCCGCTGACCGGGTGGCTGCACGACAGCGCCTGGAAGGCAGCGCCCGAGATTCCGATGCGGTTGTTCAACCTGTTCGACTTCCCCCGCGTCGGATTCGTCATGGCGCTGCCCGACGACCGCAAGGAATATCTCCATGGCCTGTTCGGTGCGATGCACGAGGTCGGCGGCTATGCTTTGATCGTCCTGTTGCTGCTCCATGTGGCCGGGGCACTGAAGCACCAGTTCGTCGACGGGGAACCGGAATTCGCCCGAATGTGGCCGCGCTGACGTTTACATCCCGGCGCGCCATGCGTTAGGCGGACGCGAAACAACAGGACAGGATGCGGAATGTCGATACTCGGTGACGACGACGAAGCGCTGCACGGCACGCCCGCGGGCAAGATTCCCGTACCAGAGGATGTGCAGGAAGCGATCCGTACGCTGATCCGTTGGTCGGGCGACGATCCCACCCGCGAAGGTCTGCTCGATACGCCCTCGCGAGTGGGCCGCGCCTGGAAGGAATATTGCCAGGGCTATGACGAGGACCCTTCGCTCCACCTGACCCGCACCTTCGAGGAGGTCGGCGGCTATGACGAGATCGTCTTGCTCCGGGACATCCCGTTCCAGTCGCACTGCGAACATCATATGGCGCCGATCATCGGCCATGCGCACATCGCCTATCTGCCGCACCATCGGGTGGTCGGCATTTCCAAGCTGGCACGCGTGCTGCACGGCTTTGCTCGGCGCCTGCAGATCCAGGAACGGCTGACCGCCGAGGTGGCCGACTGCATATGGACGCACCTGGAGCCGGTCGGCGTCGCCGTCGTCATCCAAGCCAGCCACAGCTGCATGACGGCGCGGGGCGTTCGCACGCCCGGTGTCGGGATGACGACGAGCCGAATGATGGGCGTCTTCCGCGACGACGAACGAAGCCGTAAGGAAGTGCTGAGCCTGATGGGGCTCGGCTGAGAGTCGCGGGTAGAGGTAGTCCGATGATGCGTGGCACGATGATCGCCGCTATGTTCCTTGTCGTCTCGTCCGTTGCGATCGCCGCGGTGCCCTCCGCCAAGCCGGCGATGCCCGCCACGGCTCCCGGCAAGGTGCTGGCACCTACAGCCGGCGCCGTTCCCGTGCGCCGGATCACGCTGTCGGCTGAAGGCCGTACGATCGCCGCGCGGATCATCGGCACGCCCGATCCGCGCACGAAGGAGATCCAGGCCGAACTGGGGACGATCCGTCAGCAGAAGGCGCAACTGATCGCCGGCGCCGCGGTCGATGTCGAAAAGCTGGAGCCCATGCTCCGGCGCGAGGAGGTGCTTCAGGGCGAACTGCGCACGCGCCAGAACGATCGTCTGCTGTCGCTGCTCCGCGCCTTGCCCGACGCCGACCGGATCGCGCTGTTGCACAGCATGGCCAATCCAGCGAAACCGGACGGCGTCAGGGCCCCGGTTCCGGCCACGCCCGGCAATTGATCGCGCCATCGATCGTCTGGTTTCGCCAGGACCTGCGGCTCGCCGATCAGGCCGCGGTCGCAGCGGCGTCGGCGGCCGGGCCGTGGATCGGCGTCTACGTCCTCGACGACCTCACCCCCGGCGACCGCGCGATCGGCGCGGCGCAGCGCTGGTGGCTGCACCATAGCCTGCGGGCGCTCGACCGCGACCTGGCCCAGCGGGGCGGACGGCTCGTCCTGCGCCGGGGCAGGGCGGCGGAGGAACTCCCCGCCGTCGCCCGCGCAGTCGGCGCGCGGACAATCCATGCGCTGCGCCATTACGAGCCTTGGTGGAAGCGGGCCGAGGGCGAACTCCCCGGAGAAATCGGGCTGCATCTTCATGATGGCGGTCGGCTCGCCCCGCCCGAGGCGGTGCTGACTGGAAGCCATGGCCGCTACCGCATCTTTACTCCCTATTGGCGCGCGCTGAAGGAACGGATGCCGCCGGGCAGGCCGGCGCCGGCGCCCGCCACGATCCATGCGCCGCAGGCGGGCATCGATGGCGATGCGCTCGACGATTGGGCGCTGCGTCCGGCGAGGCCCAACTGGGCGAAGGGTTTCGACCGGTGGACGCCGGGCGAGGAGGGCGCGCGATCGGCGCTCGACGACTTCCTGCCGTTGCTCCCCGATTATGATGGCGACCGCGACCGGCCGTCGGTCGACGGCACCTCGCATCTGTCGCCGCACCTGCACTTCGGCGAGATATCCCCGGCGACCTTGTGGCACCGCGCGATGGCGTCGGCACCAGACAGGGCCGACCCATGGCTCCGCCAGCTCGGCTGGCGAGACTTCTGCGCCAATGTCGTCGATTTCCTTCCCGACTATGGCGACACCAACGGACGTGCCGCGTTCGATCGCTTCCGCTGGCGGACGGGGGAGGAGGCCGATCGCGACTTCCGGGCCTGGACATGCGGGCGGACGGGCTATCCCATCGTCGATGCGGGCATGCGCGAGCTGTGGGCGACCGGCGTCATGCACAACCGGGTGCGGATGATCGCGGCGTCGTTCCTGGTCAAACACCTCCTCATCGACTGGCGGCGCGGCGAGCGCTGGTTCTGGGACACGCTGGTCGATGCCGATTATGGCAACAACGGCGTCAATTGGCAGTGGGTGGCAGGCACCGGGATCGATTCCAATCCGTTCGGCCGGATCATGGCGCCGCTCGTCCAGTCGCCGAAATTCGATGCCGGCGACTATATCCGTCGCTGGCTGCCCGAACTGGCGGGGCTGGGCGACGAAGCGATCCACGATCCCGCTGGCGCCGGACTTTCGCCCACGGGCTATCCGGCGCCACTGATCGGTCACCGCGCCGCGCGCGAACGGGCACTGGCGGCGAACGCGCGAATCTGAGGAATTTTGTCGGCGCCCCTGCAACAAAGCTTCTTCCGCTCCCGTATGGCTGGATATAAGCGGCATTGCTTCGGCCGAGTTGGGGATAGGACGGACGAGATCAGATGAATGCGCAGCCGCCCGTGCGTGGACAACACCTTCTTCTTGCCGACCGCCGCTTCGCCACCGGGTCCAGCTGGATAGCCCGCCTGCTGTCACCCGGCTTCCAGCGCTTGCTCGACCGGATCGACCAGGGACTGGAGGAAGGCGCGATCGAGGCGACCTTGCCCGACGGCAGCTTCCGCGTCGTCGGCGGCCGCAAACCGGGCCCCGTCGCCGTCATCGAGTTGAAGAGCTGGAACGCCCTGATCCGGCTCGTCACCACAGGTTCGGTGGGCTGGTATCGCAGCTGGGCCGAGGGCGAGTGGACCAGCCCCGATCCGGTGCCGATCTTCGACCTGTTCATGCGCAACCGCCATCCGCTCGGGGAACTGGGTCGGGCGCAGGGACCGCTGCGATTCTTCAACTGGATCTGGCACGCCGTCCGACGCAACAGCCGCAGCAACGCCCGGCGGAACATCGCCTTCCATTACGATCTCGGCAACGACTTCTACGAGCTGTGGCTCGACCGGACGATGAGTTATTCGTCAGCGCTGTTCGCCGATCCGATCGGTACCGCCGAGCCGCTCGAACAGGCCCAGCATCGCAAGATCACTGCCTTGCTCGACCGTCTCGAGCTGAAGCCAGACATGAAGCTGCTCGAGATCGGTTGCGGCTGGGGCGGCCTCGCCGAAGTGGCGGCAGCCGATTATGGCGCCGACGTCACCGGGATCACCCTGTCGGTCGAGCAGAAGGCCTATGCCGATGCGCGGATCGCGAAGGCGGGGCTGTCGGACCGCGCACGCTTCGAGATCTGCGATTATCGCGACGTTCCTGCGCAATATGACGCCGTGGCCAGCGTCGAGATGGTCGAGGCGGTCGGCGAGAAATATTGGCCGACCTATATGGAGGCAATCGCCCGCGCGCTGAAGCCGGGCGGCCGGGCGGCAATCCAGTATATCGAGATCGACGACGATATATTCGAAAGCTACCGCACCGATGCGGATTTCATTCAGACCTACATCTTTCCCGGCGGCCTGCTGATCTCCGAAAGCCGCTTTCGCGCCGCGGCGGAGAAAGCCGGGCTGCGCTGGGAAGCATCCAGTCGCCACCGTTTCGGCCTCCATTATGCGGAAACGCTCCGGCGATGGCGGAAAAGCTTCGATCAGGCGGTAGTCGACGGCCGGCTGCCGCAGGGCTTCGACGAGGCTTTCGTCAAGCTGTGGCGCTTCTACCTGATGTATTGCGAGGGCGGCTTCACCGGCGGCGGCATCGACGTCGCGCAGGTGACGTTGGTGAAAGACTAGCCGAGCGTCGCGCCACCGAAGGTTGAGGTCCAAAGGACCCCAGAGAAGGCGGCGGACATGGATGCCAGCCTCTGCAGGAGGTTGCGTCCGAGAATATCCCGACCGTCATCCTGGCGAAAGCACGCTCAGCCCTCGACCGTTAGCCGATAGCCCGTTTCGAAGTCCTGCTGGACCAGCTTCAGAAGCGCCTCGCCCACGACGGCGGGGCCCTTCAGCTTCTCCTGGTCTTCGCCTGGATAGGCTTTCCGGCGCATCGCCGTCGCGGTGGCGCCGGGATTGACGATCGCCACGCGGATGGCGCTGATCCTGGCGACTTCCTCGGCATAGGCCAGCAGCAGCGTCTCGAGCGCGGCTTTCGAGGCGCCATAGGCCCCCCAATAGGCGCGCGGCGCCTGCGCGACCGTGCTGGTCAGCCCGATCACCCGGCCGCCCGCGCTGGCGCGCAGCAGCGGGTCGAAGGCGGCGATCAGCTGCTGCTGCGCCATGATGTTGAGGGTCAGCAGCCGGGCGAACTCCTTGGCGTCGATTGCCGGGACCGGCGCCAGCGTGCCCAGCATCGCTGCATTGAGCACGAGGATGTCGAGCGCTGCCCATCGACCGCCGATCGCCTCGGCAAGCCGAGCGATGCTGTCATTCTCGGCCAGGTCGAGCGGGGCGATGGTAGCGCTGCCACCCGCCGCGTGGATCCGTTCCTCGACCTCTTCCAGCCCGCCGGCGGTGCGGGCCGTCAACACGACATGCGCACCCGCCGCGCCCAGGGTTTCGGCCGTTGCGGCACCGATGCCGCGCGAAGCGCCGGTGACGAGCGCGAGCTTGCCGGAAAGTGGCTTGTCCATGATGGGGTCCCGGTTGAGCGGATCAGGCGACGACCCGCTCGCCGTGCAGGGCAAGCTGGTCGGTCGGGGTGAGCTCTTCATGATCGGTGAGATGGGTCGGATAGTCGCCGGTGAAGCAGGCGTCGCAGAAATTCGGGGCGCGATCCACCCGCCCATCTTCGCCGAGCGCCCTGTAGAGGCCGTCGATGGACAGGAAGGCGAGGCTGTCGGCGCCGATATAGGCGGCCATCTCGGCGACGTTCATCTGCGCGGCGAGCAGCTTGGCGCGCTCGGGCGTGTCGACGCCGTAGAAGCAGCTGTGCCGGGTCGGCGGGCTGGCGATGCGCAGATGCACCTCGCGGGCACCCGCATCGCGCAGCATCTGCAGGATCTTCACGCTGGTGGTGCCGCGGACGATCGAGTCGTCGATCAGCACGAGCTTCCTGCCGTCGATCAGCGCGCGATTGGCGTTGTGCTTCAGCTTGACGCCGAGATGGCGAACCTGGTCGCCCGGCTGGATGAAGGTGCGGCCGACATAATGCGAGCGGATGATACCGAGTTCGAACGGAATGCCCGATTGCTGGGCATAGCCGATAGCGGCGGGCGTGCCCGAGTCGGGTACCGGCACGACCAGGTCGGCCTCCACCGGGTTCTCGATCGCCAACTGGGCGCCGATGCTCTTGCGCACCGAATAGACCGACGAACCGTCGACGATCGAATCGGGGCGCGAGAAATAGACGTGCTCGAAGATGCACGGGCGGGCGCGGACGTCCGCGAAGGGACGGATCGAGCGCAGGCCGCCTTCGGAGATGATCACCAGTTCGCCCGGTTCGACCTGGCGGATGAAGGTGGCACCGACCACGTCGAGCGCGACCGTCTCCGACGCGAAGATATAGGCGTCGCCGACCCGGCCGAGGACGAGCGGACGGATGCCGAGCGGATCGCGGCAGGCGATCATGCCCTCGGGCGTCATGCAGATCAGCGAATAGGCGCCTTCGACCTGCTTGAGCGCGTCGATGAAGCGATCCAGCAGGGTCCGGTACTTGGACATGGCGACGAGATGGATGATCGTCTCGGTATCGCTGGTCGACTGGAAGATCGATCCGCCGCGCACCAGTTCGCGGCGCAGCTTCATCGCGTTGGAGATATTGCCGTTATGGGCGATCGCGAAACCGCCCGACGACAGTTCGGCGAACAGCGGCTGCACGTTGCGCAGTGCGGTTTCGCCGGTGGTCGAATAACGGACATGGCCGCAGGCGACCTTGCCGGGCAGGCCGCGGATCACCTCGTCCTTGTCGAAATTGCCGGCGACATGGCCCATCGCCCTGTGGGTGTGGAAGGCATGGCCGTCCCAGCTCGTGATCCCGGCCGCCTCCTGCCCCCGGTGCTGCAAAGCATGCAAGCCGAGGGCGACCATGGCGGCCGCGGTCTCCGCGCCCCAAATACCGAAAACGCCGCACTCTTCGCGCAGCTTGTCATCATCAAACGGATGCGTGGTGAGCATCGCGTATCCCGTCGCGGTGGCTGATAGGGGCGCATATAGTGGGGGCGTCGGCATTTGTCGCCCCACTGTCATAATAAATCTGCGGTCCGCCCGATTCCGCCCGGTCTTGCCCGCCGCGCGGCTTTGGAGCATCGCTCCGCTCATGGACCATGATCGTGAACAGGGCAGCGTGCTCGAC
This sequence comes from Sphingomonas sp. Root720, assembly GCF_001428605.1. GTDB lineage: Bacteria > Pseudomonadota > Alphaproteobacteria > Sphingomonadales > Sphingomonadaceae > Rhizorhabdus. The sequence goes on along the minus strand of NZ_LMID01000001.1, from coordinate 152,850 downwards.
CCGCGCTATGATGCCGCCGGCCTCATCACCGCGGTGGTGACCGACCATCTTTCGGGCGAGGTGCTCATGCTCGCCCATATGAACGCGGAGGCGCTGGCCGCCACCCTCGCCAGCGGAGAGGCGACCTTCTTCTCGCGCTCGCGCGGCCGGCTGTGGAAGAAGGGCGAGACCAGCGGTAACGTCATGCGCGTCGTCGAGGCGCGGATCGATTGCGACCAGGACGCGGTGTGGCTGCGTTGCGAGCCGGCGGGCCCCGCCTGCCACACGGGCGAGCGCAGCTGCTTCTACCGGCGGATCGATGGCGACGGTTCAGTGCTCGCGCGCGCGGAAAAAACGTAAAATATCGAGGATTTAGACTAAAGTCGCAAACGTTTGCTATTGCTCAATTGATGGCCCGAACACGGTTGCCATAAGGACATATACAGTCCTTTCAGGGGGTCTTCCGTGGCCAGCAACTGCGTTCCTATCGTCGACATCGCATCGACCGATGCCGAGAGCTTCGGCATCGGCGAACTTTCCAAGGAACTGGGCGTCACGCCCCGCGCTCTGCGCTTCTACGAGGAGGAAGGCCTGATCGCGCCCACGCGCGACGGTGCCACGCGGATATATTCGCGCCGCGATCGCTTTCGTGTTGCCTGGATTCTGCGGGGAAAGAACATGGGCTTCAGCCTGGACGAGATCGGCGAGTTGCTGGATCTCTACGACGTCGGCGACGGCGGGACGACCCAGCGAGCCGTGGCCGCGCTGCGCTGTCGCGCGAAAGTGGATAATCTTCGTCGGCAAGTGGCCGATTTGCAGTCGATGATCGACCATCTCGGTCGTTTCGCCGATGGGCTGGAGGCCCAGCGGGGCTAAACAGCCTGACGCCGCGGAAACCAGCCGATTTCCGTCATGGTTAACCCATTTTTCGATTTCTGACGGCGTTCGGCTATGTCACTTATGACGCATGAACGAAGGCCCCAGAGAGATTCGCCTGCGCGGCCGGCTGGTTAACGGCCTGTATACCGAGGCGATGCTGCTCGCCGATGAGGTCCGGGGCTATTTCGAACATCAGGGACGCGACGACCGCGAGGCGCTTGACCCGCTCGTCCGCGTCACGCTGAGCTGCGAATCCCTGAAGGTCACCAGCCGGCTGATGCATGTCCTCGCCTGGTTGCTGACCGAGCGGGCGATCGAGCTGGGTCAGATGAGCGACGAGGAGGCGGCGGCGGCGGCCCGTCGCCTCGGCGATGCGGCGCCTAGCGACGCCGCCTCGATCCGCGGCCTGCCGCAACCCGCCATTGCATTGATCGATGCCAGCCAGGACCTCTATGCGCGGGTCCGCCGGTTGGAGGTCGACGCCCCGACCCAAGCCCCCACGTCTAGCCCGGCGCTCAGCCTGCTCGACCGCCTGGAACGGGCTTTTTGAATGGCCGTACCCGGTCCGGTCGCTGGCCGCTGCCGGCTTGGATGTCGCGCGCGCCATGGCCTCTAGCGAGAAACGGGACGGCGTCAGCAGTATTTCGGACATAGCCCGGCTGGCGGGGGTGTCGGCATCGACGGTGTCGCGCGCGCTGGCCGGCAGCAAGATGATCAGTCTGGAAACGCGCACCCGAATCAACGAACTCGCACGCGAGCATGGCTTCCAGCTCAATCAGATGGCGCGCAACCTGCGTCTCAAGCGGACCAATGCGATCGGCATCGTCTTCCCGCTGGGGCATGATATCTCGCAGCTGGTATCCGATCCCTTCTTCGTCACCATGCTCGGACATGTCGCCGACGGCGTGACCGCGCGTGGCTATGATCTGCTGCTGACCCGGATCGTTCCCGGCGACGACGGCTGGCTCGATGTGCTGGTCAATTCGGGCCGGGTCGACGGCGTGATCGTGATCGGCCGGTCGAACCAGGATGCCGTGCTGCGCCGGGTAGCATCCGGCTATCGCCCGATCGTCGTCTGGGGCGAGCAGACGGCCGATCAGGGCTATTGTTCGGTCGGGACGGACGATGTGGCAGGCGGCGCGATCGCGACCCGCCATCTGCTGGCAGGCGGACGGCGCGGAATCCTCTACGCCGGCCATTCCGAGCTGCCCGAAATCCACGCCCGGTATGAAGGATTCCTTGCCGCGCATCGCGAGGCGGGGATCGAGCCCGGGGGAATGGTCCTCGCGCCCCTCCACTCGGAGGGTGCATACCAGCTGTTCGTCGAACATCTCGCGGACCATCCCGCGCCCGGCGGGATCGTCGCCGCGTCGGACCTGATCGCGGTCGCGGCGATCCGGGCGCTTGTCGGGCACGGCCTGTCGGTGCCCGGCCAGGTCGCGGTGGTCGGCTATGGCGACGGGCCGCTCGCGTCGCAGGTCGCACCGTCGCTCAGCACCGTTCGCCAGAACCTGCGCGAGGGCGCCGAGCAGTTGGTCGACCGACTGTTCCGCAGGCTCGGCGGAGAGTCGTGCGACCCGATCGTGATGACGCCGGAGTTGATCTTGCGCGCTTCGGCGCCATGATGGCTCGGGCTTGCGGTCAGCGCGAGGGGCGCCAGGTAAGCACGCGCCACAGGTACCAGGCGCTCATGGCGACCAGCAGCAGGGTCGAGGCGAGGCCTAGCCAGGTCTCCATCTCGGCGAAGCGCGTACCGAGGATCCAGCCGCCGATCGCGAGCATGGCCGACCAGCCCAGGGTACCGACGGACGACCACAGTACGAATGGCAGGAAGCGCATCCGCATCAGTCCGGCGGGCACCGAGACGAGCGAGCGGATCGTCGGCATCATCCGGCCGATGCAGACGAACAGATAGCCGTGGCGCATGAACCAGCGCTCGCCGCGGTCGACCTCGTTCCAGTCCATCGTCAGCCAGCGGCCATGGCGCTCGATCAACGGCCGGAGTCGGTCGAGCCCCAGCCAGCGCGCGGCGAGATACCAGACGATGTTGCCGAGCATCGCGCCCGCGGTTCCCGCCAGGACCGCAGCCGGCAGGGTCATCATGCCCTTGGCGACCTGCAGCCCGGCCATCGACATGATGACCTCCGAAGGGATGGGCGGGAAGATCGTCTCCCCGAACATCAGCAGGAATAGGCCCAGATAGCCGCCGTCGGCGATCAGCTGCTGGACCCAGTCGCTCATGTTGGGCTCCGTCTCGGGCCTGGGGCGTCAGCGGACCTTGGCTTCGATCGCGTCCCAGATCATCGCGGGCGTATCGGTCCCGTTGAACGTGTCGATCGCGACGATGCCGGTCGGCGACGTGACGTTGATCTCGGTCAGATGCCCGGCGATCACGTCGATTCCGACGAAGAGCAGGCCGCGAGCGGCGAGGTCGGGACCGAGCGCGTCGCAGATCTCGATCTCGCGCGGCGACAACGCGGTCGCATCGGCGCGGCCGCCGGCGGCGAGGTTCGACCGGATCTCACCCTCCTTGGGCAGGCGATTGATGGCGCCGGCGACCTTGCCGTCGACCAGCACGATCCGCTTGTCGCCCTTGGACACGTCGGGAAGAAACGCCTGGACCATGAAGGGCTCGCGCCAGACCTGGCCGAACAGCTCGGTCAGCGCGGCGAGATTGGCGTCTTTGCGACCGACATGGAACACCGCCGATCCGGCATTGCCGTAGAGCGGCTTCACCACCACCTCGCCATGCTCGGCATGGAAGGCGCGGGCGTCGTCGAGCCGGCGGGTGATCATCGTCGGCGGCATGAACTGCGCATAGTCCAGCACGAACAGCTTCTCGGGCGCGTTGCGGACCGAGGCAGGATCGTTGACCACCAGTGTCCTGTGCTGGATCCGCTCGAGCAGATGGGTGGCCGTGATATAGGCGAGGTCGAAGGGCGGGTCCTGCCGCATCAGGATCACGTCGATATCCTCGGCGAGATCGAGGATCACCGGTGCGCCGACCTCGAAATGATCTCCCGCCACGCGCTGGAGCTTCACGATCGGCCGCGCCGGCGCCGTCACCCGCCCATCGCGATAGCAGAGGTCGCCAGCGTTATAGTGCCAAAGGCTGTGCCCCCGGGCGAGCGCGCCCAGCATGATCGCGAAGGTCGAATCGCCCGCGATGTTGATCGTCTCCAGCGGATCCATCTGGACGGCGACTTTGAGGGGCATGGGCAGGCTCCGATGGTTTCGGAGGCCTAACTAGGGGGTGGGAGGGAGCGCTGCAATGCCCCCGCTCCACATATGGGTCCTTCCCCGCACGGAAGCAGGGCCGTCAGCCATGCCAGACATTTTCCAGATGCACCGGGACCCGCCAAGGCCGAACGAGCATCACGTCGATCCGGACATTTTCCGCGCCCTCGCCATAGCGTGGCAGCAGCGCCTCGGCGGCGGCGACGACCCGGCGCAGGCGATAGTCGTCGATCGCCGTCGCGAGCCCGGCCGCATCGCCGCGCGTCTTCACCTCGACGAAGGCGAGGGTCTTTCCGCGCCGCGCGATGAGGTCGACCTCGCCGCGCCGCGTCTTCACCCGTTCGCCGACGATCCGCCAGCCATGCAGTCTCAGCCACCATGCGGCGATGCGTTCGCCGCTGCGGCCCTGCTTCTCGGCGGCGCGACGGTTCAATCGCCGTCCCTGATCGCCATTGCCCGCGTGTAGAGATCGCGGCGGTTGAGGCCCGTCGAGCGGGCGACTTCGCTGGCGGCCTTTCCGGTCGAAAGGTGGGTCAGCGCGATGCGCAGCAAAGCGTCGGCATCTTCCATCGATGCGGCGGCGCGGGGCCCGGGCGGGCCTACGACAACGACGATCTCGCCCCGGGGGCCGCTTTCGCTGTAGCGTTGGGCCAGGTCGGACAGCGGGCCGAGCACGCTTTCCTCGAAGGTCTTGCTGATTTCGCGGACCACCGCCGCCTCGCGGTCGCCCAGCCCGTCGGCCAGCGCCTGGAGGGTGGCGCCGAGGCGTGGACCCGATTCGTAGAGGATCAGCGTCGCCCGCACCGCGGCGACCTCCGCGATCGCGTCGGCGCGCGCTTTCTCCTTGGACGGCAGGAAGCCGAGGAAGAAGAAGCGATCGGTCGGCAGGCCCGCCAAGGTCATCGCCGCGACCGCCGCGCAGGGGCCGGGCAGGGTGGTGACGGAAATGCCGGCAGCCCGCGCGTCGCGGACCAGCTTGTAGCCGGGATCGGAGATCAGAGGCGTCCCCGCGTCGGAGACGAGCGCCACCGCCTGCGTCGCCATCCGCGCGATCAGAGCGGGGCGCACCTTGTCCGCATTATGGTCATGATAGGGTGTCATGGGCCGCTTGACCCCGAGGTGATGGAGCAGCTTGGCGGTGACGCGGCTGTCCTCGACCGCGATCGTTTCGGCCCGCGTCAGGACCGATGCGGCGCGCGGCGACAGGTCACCCAAGTTGCCGATCGGCGTGGCCACGATATACAGGCCCGGGGGGAGGGGTGCTTCGGATGCCTGTGCATCGGTCGCGCCTTGTTCGGTAATTTGGTTCATAAGGCAGAACAGATGGCAGAGGCCCCCGCTTACAGGCAACCGCGATATTCGATCCTGAAGGGAGCGGTGCTTGGTTTCGCCGCCCTGCTCGCCGGCTGCGCCGGTATGGTGCCGAAGGGCCGGCCAGGGCGGCCCGCGACTCCGCCGCCGGCGGCCGAGGCGCCCACCCCGGGCACGCTTCCGGGGGATCAGGCGCGGCACCGAATCGCGCTGCTCGTGCCGCTGTCGGGCGCCAATGCCGCGGTCGGCCAGTCGATCGCCAACGCGGCGACGATGGCGCTGATCGATACCGGCAACAAATCGGTGCGGATGACGACCTACGACACGGCGGCCGGCGCCGCGACTGCAGCCAACCGCGCGCTGGCGGACGGCAACCGGCTGTTCCTGGGGCCGCTACTGTCGGAGGATGCTGCCGCGGTGGCGCCGGCCGCGCGCAAGGCGGGCATTCCCGTCATCTCCTATTCGAACGATGCGGCGGTTGCGGGCAACGGCTTGTTCGTGATGGGCTTCTCCCCCACCCAGTCGATCGACAGGGTCGTCCACTATGCGAAGAGCAAGGGCATCAAGCGCTTCGCGGCCCTGGTGCCGACCGGCGTCTATGGACGCAACGCTTCGACCGCGATCATCCGATCTGTCGAGAGCGCGGAAGGCAGTCTCGTCGCCATGAAGAGCTACGAGCGCAATGCCAGGTCGCTTCAGAAGGCGGTGGCCGAACTCGGCCACAACCAGGCTTATGAAGGCGTGTTGATTGCCGACAACGCCCGGCTCGCGAACAGCGCGGTGCCGATGATCCGTAAGGTCTCCAGCCAGCAGGCGCGCATCCTCGGCACCGAACTGTGGGCCGCCGAACCGTCCGCGTTGACCGCGCCGGCCCTCAGCGGCGCCTGGTACGCCAGCGTCTCGGACGGGCGCTATCGCCAACTCGCGTCCTCCTATCGCCGGCAGTTCGGCAAGGCGCCGTTCCGGCTCGCGAGCCTCGGCTATGATTCGATGCTGCTGGTGGTGAAGATCGCGCGCGACTGGAAGGTGGGGGAGCGCTTCCCGGCCGATCGATTGCGGGACGAGGATGGCTTCGTCGGTGTCGACGGCGCTTTCCGCTTCGGTCCCACGGGGGTCGCTCAACGGGCGCTGGAGGTGATCGAGGCGAGTCCGGCGGGAGTGAAGACCGTGTCTGCGGCGCCGGCCAGCTTCAAGGAGTAGTATGCTGCAAGCGCGAAAGCATATTGATGGAAGGAAATCGTGGCGGTGCCGGGCCGATGGCGCCGGACACCGCCGCGAATTGGGTCAGAGGGCGACCACGACGCCGATGGCCAGGGCCTGAGCGGCGATCGCGATGATTGCCGAAGCCGCACTTTCGAAATAGCGCATGTTGTTTTTCCTGCGAATGCTGTGTTTTGCTTTATCTCGCACTTGCGATTGTGCGATGCAGCGTGCGCTAGGCGCGGCGAAGCGTGATGGCAATTTCCAAAGGTAGAGGTACGATTGCATAATACGCAATCATACCATTGCGTTATCCGAAATGGGGAAGCTAGGCTGTCACGATTTCTGCCAATATCGCGTCGAGCAGCAGCATTCCGGCCTCGGTCACCGTCAGTCGCTCGCCGCGACGTTCCAGCAGTCCCTGTCGGGCAAGCCGATCGGTGGCGGCCCGGTCGACGAGGCGATCCACATCCAATCCGCTGAGGCTCGCTATCCGGCCCAGGTCGATGCCTTCCGCCAGGCGAAGTCCCATCAGCAGCGCTTCCTGTGCCCGCGCTTCGGCCGGGAGATCCTCTTCCTGCTCGATCCCATGGCCGTTGGCGGCGACGCGGGCCATCCAGTTCTCGGGCTTCTTGCGCCGCACGGTGGCGACGCCGTCGCGCCGGCCGTGGGCGCCTGGCCCGATGCCCGCATAATTGCCATAGCGCCAATAGGTCAGATTGTGCCGGCTCTCGGCGCCAGGACGGGCGTGATTCGATATCTCGTAAGCGGGCAGGCCGGCGGCGGCAGTCGCCGCACGGGTCTGCTCGAACAACTCGGCGGCCAGATCGGAGTCGAGCGGGGTGAGATCGCCCTTGGCCATCCGGCTCGCGAATTGGGTCCCGGGCTCGATGGTGAGCTGGTAAAGCGAGAGATGCTCGGTTCCGAAGCCGAGTGCCCGGCCCAGCTCGGCGCCCCAGTTTTCCGGGGTTTGTCCAGGGCGGGCATAGATCAGGTCGAAGCTCACCCGTCCGAAATGCCGCTGGGCGACATCCAGCGCGGCCAACCCTTCGTCGACGCTGTGTGCGCGGCCCAGCCAGTGCAGCACGTCGTCGTCGAGCGCCTGGATGCCCAGCGAGACCCGGTTGACCCCGGCACGGGCGAGATCGGCGAAGCGCGCGGCCTCCACGGAAGAGGGATTGGCCTCCAGCGTGATCTCGATATCGTCGCTCGTCGGCCAATGGCGGCTCGCGGCGTCGATCAGTGCGGCGACCGTATCGGGCGGCATCAGCGACGGCGTACCGCCGCCGAAGAAGATCGAGCTCAGCCGACGGTTCGGAAGCTGGGCGGCCTCATGGGCGAGGTCCTGCAGCAATGCCGTGCGCCACGCCGCCTGGTCGACGCTTTCGCGGACATGGCTGTTGAAGTCGCAATAGGGGCATTTCGAAACGCAGAACGGCCAGTGGATGTAGAGCGCGAGCGACTCATCCGCCCTTCGTGTCGGGGAGGGAATGGGAGTGGGTGGCGAGCCTTCCATCGTTCCGTCGAACTCCACCGAAGGGCATCGAGCCCCCAGGTTCCGTGACCCGTCCCTACACCGCCCCCTTCCGGGGAGGAGGGGGGGCTTTTCTAGAAGACCGCCGCGACCAGCTTGGCGAAGGCGTCGGCGCGGTGGCTCATCGCATGCTTGGCGTCGGGTTCCATTTCGCCGAAGCTGACGTCGTGGCCGAGCGGCTGGAAGATCGGATCATAGCCGAAGCCCCTGTCGCCGCGCGGCGGCCAGACGATCAGGCCGTCGACCCGCCCTTCGAAGGTCTCGACATGGCCGTCGGGCCAGGCGAGCGACAGCGCGCAGACGAAATGCGCGTCATGGCCGGCTTCTTCGCCGGCTTCCAGCAGCCGGGCATGGACCCGGCGCATGCCCTCGGCGAAGTCACGGCTGCCGTCGGCAAGCTCGGCCCAGCGTGCCGAGAAGATTCCGGGCTCGCCGCCCAGCGCCTCGACGCACAGGCCGCTATCGTCGGCGAGCGCCGGCAGACCGGTGAGATCGGCCGAGAAGCGCGCCTTCAGCTCGGCATTGGCGGCGAAGCTGGTGCCGGTCTCCTCCGGCTCGGGAACGTCGAGCGCCCCGGCCGACACCGTCTCGATCCCATGGGGAGCGAGCAGTTCGGCGATCTCGCGCAGCTTGCCCTTGTTGTGGCTGGCGATGACCAGCTTGCCGGGGCCGAGCTTGCGATGGAGGAGACCGTCGTCGCTCACCGACCGGTCGCCTTGCGCTGCGCCGCGAAGATTTCGCCGCAGCCGATGCGCGCCAGGCGGAGCAGTCTCAACAAGGCTTCCTCGTCATAGGTCGCTCCTTCGGCGGTCGCCTGCGCCTCGGCGATGTTGCCATTGTCGAGTAGCACGAAATTGGCGTCAGCATGGGCATTCGAATCCTCGATATAATCGAGGTCGAGCACCGGAGTTCCCTGATGGATGCCGCAGGAGATCGCCGCGACCTGCGCCGTGATCGGGTCCTCGGCGATCGCACCCGACGCGAGCAGCTTGTCGACCGCGAGACGCAGCGCGACCCAACCGCCCGAGATCGAGGCGGTGCGGGTGCCGCCGTCGGCCTGGATGACGTCGCAGTCGATCACGATCTGGCGCTCGCCGAGCTTCGCCATGTCGACGACCGCGCGCAGCGAACGGCCGATCAGCCGCTGGATCTCCTGGGTGCGGCCCGATTGCTTGCCCTTGGCCGCTTCGCGGCTGCCGCGGGTATGGGTGGCGCGGGGCAGCATGCCATATTCGGCGGTGACCCAGCCCTGGCCCTTGCCGCGCAGGAACGGCGGAACCTTCTCCTCGACCGAGGCGGTGACCAGCACCTTGGTGTCGCCGAAGCCGATCAGGACCGAGCCTTCGGCGTGGACGGTGAAACCGGTTTCGATGCTGATTGCCCGCATTTGATCGGGGGCGCGGCCGGATGGGCGCATGAACATTCCTTCTCTGCTATGTGCCCGGCTCCTTAGAGCCTGATCGCTCGAGGTGGAAGCCTGTTGAGCGGAGGAGGCAGCTTCACTATCTCTGCTGGAGTGAACAGCCAGCCCATGTCCGAAATGTCGAGCCGCGCACGCGACGTGTTCCGCGTCGTGGTGGAGAGCTATCTTGGCTCGGGCCAACCCGTCGGGTCGCGCACCATCGCCAAGCTGGCGGGGCTGAATCTGTCCCCGGCCTCGATCCGCAACGTCATGCAGGACCTCGAGGAACTGGGGCTGCTCGCCGCGCCGCACACCTCGGCGGGGCGGATGCCGACTCAGTCCGGCCTGCGCCTGTTCGTCGACGGGATGATGCAGACCGCCGAGCCGTCAGCCGATGAGCGTGCCGCGATCGAGGCCCGCGCGGCGCGTGGCAGCCCCGTCGAGGAGGCGCTGGCGCAGACCAGCGCAGTGCTGTCGGGCCTGTCGGCCTGCGCCGGCATCGTGCTGGTGCCGCCGCACGAGATGGTATTGCGCCAGTTCAGCTTCGTGCCGATCTCCCGGCAGCAGGCGGTGGCGGTGCTCGTCGGCCAGGACGGCAGCGTCGAGAACAGGGTGGTCGATCTGCCGCCCGACGTGCCGTCCTCGGCCCTCGTCGAAGCGGGCAATTTCATCAGCGAGAGGCTGGCCGGCCTGAGCCTGTCCGAGGCGCGCGCGCGGATCGAGGCCGAGCTGGGTCGAGAGCGCGCTGCGCTCGACGCGGCGGCGGCCTCGCTGGTCCAGCAGGGGCTGGCGGTCTGGTCGCGCGACGGCAGCGCCCGGCCGGTGCTGATCGTCCGGGGCCAGGCGAACCTGATCGATCCGACCGCCGCCGCCGACCTCGAACGGGTCCGCCAGCTGCTCGATGAGATCGAAGGCAAGGAGGAGATCGCCCGGCTGCTCGACAGCGCCCGGAGCGGGCAGGGGATGAAGATCTTCATCGGATCGGAGAACAAGCTGTTCTCGCTGTCGGGGTCGTCGGTGATAGCGGCGCCCTATCGCGGCGGCGACGGCCGCGTCGTGGGGGTCGTGGGCGTGATCGGCCCGACCCGGCTCAACTATGCGCGAATCGTGCCGATGGTCGACTTCACCGCGCAGGCACTTACGCGGATGATGACCTGAGGCCAGCCGATCCCGGCGCCGGGATCAGCGGTCGTTCTGATGGGTGCTGCGCGAGACGAGGCCCATCACGACTTCTTCGGACAGGGATTCCTCGAACTGAATGCCGAAGCGGTTGCCTTCGACCCAGCGGACCACGCCGGGGACCTCGAAATTCTGGCGTTCGAGCAGCAGGCGGCAGCCGATCGGCAGCGGCGGCGAGGCGCTGACCATAGCGCCGCCGCGCGACAGGTCGAGGAGCACGCCGTTGCATTCGCCATGGACCGAGAAGAGGGTCGCGGCGAGCATGATGCGATGGCGCCCATGGCGGCGCGCGTCGCCTTCCTCCTGTTCACTGGCAACGGCCATTGCGTCTCGATTCCCTTGATTCCTTCTGATCCGCAACCGGCATAATCGCCGATCATCCCTAATGATTTCCTAAAGGGCGCGGTTGACTAGGGATTACCGCTCTTCCCATGATAGGATGTCGTCCATGACCGAGGACACACGGGAAAATGGCATGCCGCCGCCGCGGGGCGGCGATCTCGTCCGCCGGCATCGGCCGTCGACGCGGCTGTGGCACTGGATCAACGCCTTCACCATCTTCGTGATGCTGATGAGCGGGTTGATGATCTTCAACGCGCATCCGCGCCTCTACTGGGGCCAATATGGCGCCAACTACGATCGGGCCTGGTTGCAGATCGGGGCGTCGGGCGGGCGCGGGGTACTGATCATAGGCCGGGAGACGATCGACACGACCGGCCTGCTCGGTGTCTGGAAGGACCAGGACGGGGTGGAGCGGCGGCGCGCCTTCCCCTGGTGGGCGACGATTCCGTCGAGCTACAGCCTTGCCGACGCCAGGATCTGGCACTTCTTCTTCGCCTGGGTGCTGGCGGTGTCGGCGGCGGCCTATCTGGTGGTCAGCCTGGTCAACCGGCATCTGCAGCGGGACCTGCTGCCGCGCGGGGAGGAGCTTCGCCCGCGCCATGTCTGGCATGACATCCGCGATCATCTGCGACTGCGCTTTCCGCGCGGGGCCGCGGCGCTGCGCTACAATATCCTCCAGAAGCTTGCCTATCTCTCGGTAATCCTCGGGTTGATCCCGCTGCTGATCCTCACGGGGCTGACCATGGCGCCGGGCGTAAACGCCGCCTGGCCCTGGCTGCTCGACCTGTTCGGCGGGCGGCAGTCGGCGCGGTCGATCCATTTCCTCTGCGCCGCCGCCATGCTGCTGTTCATCGTCGTACACCTGCTGATGGTGCTGCTCGCCGGACCGTTCAACGAGATTCGTTCGATGATCACCGGCCGTTACCGGCTGCCGAAGGAGGTGGACGAATGATCTCGCGCCGGACATTGATCGGATCGCTGGCGGCGGGGACAGGGGGGCTGCTGCTGTCGGGCTGCAACCGGATCAACGCCAATCCCCAGCTGCGTTCGGTGCTGCAGAGCGCAGAGGGGCTGACGATGCGCGCGCAGCGATTGATCGCCGACCGCACCGCCCTGGCGCGCGAGTTCGATGCCGCCGACCTCTCGCCGGTGTTCCGCGCCAACGGGACTCGCCAGCCAGCCGGCGCCGCCTATGAGGCCCACCGCATGGCGGGCTTCGCCGACTGGCGGCTGGTCGTCGACGGACTGGTCGCGCGGCCGCAGTCGCTGTCTCTAGCGCAGGTCCGGGCGATGCCGCGCCGGACCCAGATCACCCGGCACGATTGCGTCGAGGGCTGGAGCGCGATCGGCCAGTGGACCGGCGTCCCGCTCAAGCTGCTGCTCGACGCCGCGGGTCTGCGATCGTCGGCACGCTATCTGATCTTCCATTGCGCCGATCGTTATGGGCAGGCCGATTATTACGAGAGCATCGACCTGATCGACGCCTTCCACCCCCAGACGATCCTCGCCTGGGGGCTCAACGGCCAGCCGCTGCCGGTCGGTAACGGCGCGCCGTTGCGCCTCCGGGTCGAGCGCCAGCTGGGCTACAAACATGCCAAATATGTCCAGCGGATCGAGGCGGTCGACAGCCTCGCCGGCCAGGGGCGCGGCAAGGGTGGCTATTGGGAGGATTACCACGATTATGCTTGGTATGCGGGCATCTAGTCGGGCTCCCAGCTGCGAGGACGTCAGCCGCGACGCCGTCCCGGGCGGCTTTCGAGCAGGGTGAACAGCCCGACCCCGCCGATCACCAGCGCCGTGCCCGCCGCCTCGCCGATGCCGAACGGCTCGCCGAGGACGGCGATGGCGAGGACGATCGTCACGACAGGGCTGATCGTCGAGATGATCGCGGTGCCCTGTGCGCCGATCCGGGCGGTGCCGGCCGACATCATGAAGGTCGGCACGATCGTCGCGAAGACCGCCAGCGCGACCATCAGCGCCCAGGCACGCGGTGGCGCGGGGGGCAGGGCGATGCCGTGGGTCAGTGCGAAATGGGCGATCACCGACAGGCCGGCGGCAGTCATCGCGATCGCGGTGAAGAGCACCGGCCCGCAGCGCAGGATCAGTTCACGCGCGAACAGCTGGTAGAGTGCGAAGGTCCCGGCGGCGGCGAGGATCATGCCGGCGCCGCCGATCATGCCCGGCGTCAACCGCGACGGATCCGATCCGAACATGACGAGCAGCCCGGCGTAGCTGAGGCCCGCGCCCGCGAGCGCGTGAAAGCGCAGCCGGTGGCCGAAGATCAGCCGCCCGAACAGGATGACGAGGAAGGGATAGGTAAACAGGATCAGCCGCTCGGCCTGCGCTTCGACCGATTGCAGCCCGGCGAAATCGAGCCAGGACGAGACATGATAGCCCAATATGCCGACGAGCGCCGCCAGGCCGATGGTACGGACATCGGGGCGTTCTCCGATCGGGCGGCGGCGCCACTCGATCAGGCCGACGCCCAAGAACACCGGCAGCGACAGCAGCATCCGCACCGCCAGCAGCGCCGTGGGGTCGATATTGTAGACGTAGATCAGCTTGATCAGCACGCCCTTGATCGCGAACAGCATCGAGCCGATCGCGGACAGGAGAAAGCCTGTCAGCCGCCAGCGTGCGGTGGGCATGGGAACTTGGGACATGGCACCCGTCATTCTCCCCGCCCGCTTGCGGGAGGGGCAGGGGTGGGCGCGCAGTCCGTCAGGGCCGCGCTCTACCCGGTTGTTGGAGGCTCCCCCCGGCCGTCCCGCACGGGAGGGCCGGGAGAAGGATCACCCCGCCTGGGCGTCGACGGGCGCCCGGCCGCGCTTGACCATCATCTTGTTGAGCGCGTTCACATAGGCGCGGACCGATGCGACCATCGTGTCCTGGTGCGTGCCGCGGCCCCGCGTGGTCCGGCCGTTCTCCGAGAGGAGGACCGACACCTCGGCCTGCGCGTCGGTGCCGCCGGTGACGGCGTGGACCTCGTAGCGCTCGAGCACCGAGCTGTCGTGCGGCACGATCATGCGGATCGCGTTGAAGAGGGCGTCGACCGGGCCATTGCCGCGCGACGTGACGGTCTTCTCCTCACCGTCGACCTCCAGCGTCAGGATAGCGCGCTGCGGCCCGTTCGATCCGCAATAGACCTCGACTTCCTTGACCTGGATCGAGTCGTGGCCGCGCAGCACCTCGTCGTCGACCAGAGCGACGATGTCCTCGTCGTAGACGGCCTTCTTGGCATCCGCGAGCGCCTTGAAGCGGCCGAAGGCGTCCTGGAAGGCGTTGTCGCCGAGCGTGTAGCCCAATTCCTCGAGCTTCTGGCGGAAGGCGGCGCGGCCCGAATGCTTGCCCATCACCAGGTTGCTGTGGGTCAGGCCGACGCTTTCGGGGGTCATGATCTCGTAGGTCGAGCTGTCCTTGATCATGCCGTCCTGGTGGATGCCGCTCTCATGCGCAAACGCGTTGGCGCCGACGATCGCCTTGTTGGGCTGGACCTGGAAGCCGGTGATCCCCGAGATCAGGCGCGAGGCGCGGGTGATCTCGCTCGAGACGACGTTGGTGGCGTAGGGCATCACGTCGTGGCGGACCTTCAGCGCCATCGCGATCTCCTCGACCGCGGCATTGCCGGCGCGCTCGCCGATACCGTTGATCGTCGATTCGACCTGCCCCGCGCCGCTCATCACCGCCGCCAGCGTGTTCGCGACCGCGAGCCCCAGATCGTTGTGGCAATGGGTCGAGAAGACGGCGAGGCCGGCATTCGGCACCCGCTCGATCATGTCGCGGAACATCGCGCCATAGGTCTGCGGCGTCGCATAGCCGACCGTGTCGGGCAGGTTGATCGTCCGCGCGCCGGCGGCGATCGCGGTCTCGATCGCGCGCGCCAGGAAATCCGGCTCGGTGCGGGTCGCATCCTCGGCCGACCATTCGACGTCGGGGCAGATGTTGCGGGCATGGCGAACCGAGCGGTCGATCGCCTCGAGCACCTCGTCGGGCGTCTTGTTGAGCTTGACCCGCATATGCAGGGGCGAGGTGGCGATGAAGGTATGGATGCGCGGCGCGACGGCGTGTTGGACCGCTTCCCATGCGCGGTCGATATCGGCGGCGCCGGCCCGCGCCAGGCTGGCGACGGTGGCGCGCTTGCACTGGCGGGCGACCTCGGACACCGCCTCGAAATCGCCGGGAGAGGCGATGGCGAAGCCGGCTTCGATGATGTCGACGCCCATCGTCTCGAGCTGGGCCGCGACCTGCAGCTTCTCCTCGAGATTCATCGAGCAGCCCGGGGACTGCTCGCCGTCGCGTAAGGTGGTGTCGAAAATCTTGATCGTCTTGGTCACGGTACCTGCTCCTGCTGCAGGGTGGTCATTTCGGGGTTCTGGATCCGACCCTTAGACGCCGTGGCTTGCCGGGCCTGTCTCGACCCCAAGCGAAATCGCGCGCCTAAGGGCGCGTAAGTCGAAGCAGGAGGAGGGCGAACGGCCGCGTCATGTCGAAGCGGTCCATACACAGGACGGGCGCGCCAAGTCCATAGCCAATGCTGCCTCGCATCGGACGCGATCGCTTATGCAAAGGTCCCCTGTTCGCTGGACCGGTGGAGGTTGGAGGTTATTCGCTTCAATCCTTCGGCCGCAGCGCGTCCGCCAGCGATGCCGTCGCGCTGCCGCGTTTCGCGGGCTTGGGCTGGTCCGGGCTCGGCGCCCAGCCCGACAGATAGACGAGGTCGAAGCTCTCGCGCAGGCGTCCGTCGGGGCCGGCCTTCGCCTGGAACTGCGCGAATAGCTCGGTCAGCCAGGCGCGGCCGGGGGCGGTCCGGGCGCGCCGGGAGAGGATGTTCGTCGCGGCCATGCCGCGAAGGTCGTGGACGAGCCGGATCGGATCGCCATAGCCGACGTCGAGCCGCTCGCCATCCGCGACCTGCAGCGCGAAGCCGGCGCGCGACAGCAGGTCGCCCGCCGCGCGGACGTCCACCTGCGGATGGATGCGCGGGACGGCGCCCCCGCTGGTCGCGCTGTCGGCGGCCAGGGTTGCCCCCTTGAGCCAGCCGAGGCTTCCCGCGCCGACGAAGCCGCCGAGAAACAAACCGTCGGACCGCAGCACCCGGCGCACCAGCGCGAGCGCGCCGGGCAGGTCGTTGACGCTGTCGAGCGTGCCGACCGATACGACAAGGTCGAAGCTGGCATCGGCGAAGGGCAAGCGGTCCTCGTCGCATTGTACCCCGCCGGAGGCGCGTGCGAAGGCGAAACCAGGATCGGCACTGACGATGCGCCGGCCCGCCGCGGCGAAGCGCCCGGCGATCCGCCCGTCATGGCAGCCGAGGATCAAGGCGCGATCGAAGTCCCGCGTCACCATCGCCAGCCGCTCGGCGAGTTCCTCGGCGATATGCTCGACCAGGAAATCATGCTCGGCGAAGCGCGCCGCCGCACGGTCGCGGCGGCGGCGGCGGAGGTTCCGGTCGAAAATCGCGGGCTGGTCCATCGTGCGCGCTTGTGCCGCCAGCGCGCTTGCGTGACAAGAAGCCATGGGGCTGATCGGAGGATTGCGAGGGGTCGCCGACGCGGGGCTGCGCTTTGCGCTGCCGCCACGCTGTCCCGGCTGCGGGGTGGTGACGCCCGACATGCACCAGTTCTGCCTCGATTGCTGGACGGCGCTCGATTTCCTCGGGGACCCGCAGTGCCGGCGCTGCGGCGCTCCGTTCGAGGTCGATCCGGGGGCCGGCGCGCTGTGCGGCGCCTGCCACGCCGATCCGCCCGCCTTCGATTCGATGCGCGCCGCCGTCGCCTATGGGCCGATCGCCCGCGCGCTCGCGCTCAAGCTCAAATATGGCCGCCGCCCCGGCATCGCCCACACCATGGCCGCGCAGCTGCGGCGGCACTTGCCCGATGGCGAGGCGAGGCTGGTGGTGCCTGTCCCGCTCCACCGCTGGCGTCTCTGGAGCCGGGGTTACAACCAGTCGGCGCTGATGGCGCGCGCGGTGGCGCGCGGAACGGGCCATCTTCTCGCGCTCGACATCCTCGTCCGCACCAAGGCGACCCCGCCGCTGCGCGGGCTCGGTCCCGACCGGCGGGTCAAGGCTGTGCGGGGCGCCTTCGCGGTGCGCGACAAGGCGATGGTGAAGGGGCGGGCGGTGCTTCTCATCGACGATGTCTACACAACCGGCGCTACTGCCGACGCCTGCGCGCGGGCGCTGAAACGGGCGGGGGCGAGCCGGGTCGATCTCGTCTGCTGGGCACGCGTGGTGCGCGATGGCGATGTCGCGCGTTGACATTCGCGCCCGCCAACAACATTTCGGGCCGGAAAAGGAATGGATCGCATGCCCAAGGTTGAAATCTACACCAAGGCCTTCTGCCCCTATTGCTCGCGCGCCAAGGCGCTGCTCGAGACCAAGGGTGTCGAATTCGAGGAATATGACATCAGCATGGGCGGCCCCAAGCGCGCCGAGATGCTCCAGCGCGCGAACGGCGGGTCGACCGTACCGCAGATCTTCATCGACGACCGGCATGTCGGCGGTTGCGACGACATCTTCGCGCTCGATCGGCAGGGCAAGCTCGACCCGCTGCTCGCCGGCTGATGCGGGTCGCCGTCCTCCAGAGCCGGACCGGAATCGACCCGGCCGCCAATGCCGCGGTGCTGACCGATGCGGTCGCACAGGCGAGGGCGGGCGGGGCCGATATGCTGTTCACGCCGGAGATGTCGGGCCTTCTCGACCAGAACCGGGCCCGCGCTATGGCCCATCTGCGCGAGGAGGACGGAGATCCGGTCCTGGCTGCGGTGCGCAGGGCGGCGGCAGAGCAGGGCCTGTGGGTCGATCTCGGCTCGCTGGCGCTGACCGGCGGGGCGGACGGCCGGCTCGTCAACCGCGGTTTCGTGATCGACGACCGGGGCGAGATCCGAGCGCGCTACGACAAGATTCATCTGTTCGACGTCGACCTGCCGACCGGGGAGAGCTGGCGCGAATCCAACGCCTATGCGCCGGGTGAGCGCAGCGTGATCGCGACGACGCCCTGGGCAAATATCGGCCTGTCGATCTGCTACGACATGCGCTTCCCGGACCTCTATCGCGCGCTCAGCAATGCCGGTGCGGAGCTGCTGTCGGTGCCCGCCGCCTTCACCGTGCCAACCGGCAAGGCGCACTGGCATATCCTCTTGCGCGCCCGGGCGATCGAGGCGGGCGCTTTCGTCGTCGCTGCCGCGCAGTGGGGCGAGCATGAGGATGGCCGCGCTACCTATGGCCATTCGCTGGTGGTCGATCCCTGGGGCGAGGTGCTGCTCGACATGGGGGAGGGCGAGGGAATCGGTTTCGCCGACCTCGACATGGATCGGCTCGCCGATGTCCGCATGCGCGTGCCCGCGCTCAAGAATCGCCGGCCGATCGGCGCGGTCGAGGTCAGCGCATGATCGTGTTCGATCTCGCTTGCAGGAATGCCGGGCATGTCTTTGAAATCTGGTTTGGATCGTCCTCCGACTATGAGGACCAGAAAGCCCGTGGCCTCGTCTCCTGCCCTTATTGCGGATCGACCGATGTCGACAAGGCGGTGATGGCGCCGAACGTCGCCGCCAAGGGCAACAGCCGCAACGACACGCCCGCCGCGTCGCTTCCCGCCGCTGCCAACATCCCGCCGCCGGAGGCCTTCAAGGCGATGATCGGCAAGCTGGCCGAGGTCCAGGCGAAGATGCTCGAAGGCTCCGACTATGTCGGCGGCGATTTCGCCGACGAGGCGCGCTCGATGCATCTCGGCGAGCAGGAAAGCCGTCCGATCCATGGCCAGACCAGCCCCGAGGAAGCCAGGGCGCTGATCGAGGAAGGCGTGCCGGTCGCACCGCTGCTCCTGCCGGTCCGTTCGCCGAAAAGCGAGAACTGACTGGCGACCAGCATCGGGACGCTATCGCAGGCGCTCCGCGAGGAAATCCACGAACGCCCGCACCCGCGCCGGAATATTGGCACCGCCGACGAAGACGGCATGGATCGGCTCGACGTCACCCGGATTATACGCCTCCAGGATCGGCACCAACCGGCCGTTCGCGATCGCGTCGGCGACGCTGAAGGCGCCGACCCGGGTGATGCCCACGCCATCGGCGGCGAGCTGGCCCAAGGTCTCGCCGTTGTTCGCCTCGATGCTGCCCTTCACCGCCAGCGCATAATCGCGTCCGTCCTTGCGGAACGGCCAGACCGGCTCGACCCGACGGAAGTTGAAGTTCAGGCAGACATGGTCGTGGAGATCCTCGGGAACATGCGGCGTGCCGTGGCGGGCCAGATAGCCGGGGGAGGCGACGATCATCCGCCGTGTCTCGCCAAGTTTGCGCGCGGTCAGCGCGCTGTCGGCGAGCGGGCCGAACCGGATGGCGATATCGGCCTGCCCGCCGGCGATGTCGACCACCGTGTCGGTCAGGCTGATGTCGACGAGGATGTTGGGATGGACGCGGACGAAATCGCCGAGCAGCGGGACGACACAGAGCCGGCCGTGCGACTGTGCCGCGCTGACCCGCAGCCGCCCGCGCGGTGCGCCCTGGTCGGCGATCGCCTGCTCGGCATCGTCGAGATCGGCGAGGATGCGCCGCGCCGCGCCGAGATAGGCCTGACCCTCGACGGTGAGGGCCAGCGCCCTGGTCGTCCGCAGCAGGAGGCGGACGCCGAGCCGCGCCTCGATCCGGTCGATCGTCCGGCTGACCGCCGACGGGGTAAGGCCGAGTTTGCGTCCGGCCGCCGAGAAACTCCCCTCGGCCGCGACCGCCGCGAACATCTCCAGCGCGCGGGCCCGGTCGGTTTCGATGGTTGCCTTTGCGCTCATATCAAAAATCCTTCGCGTATCGACGATCTAGCGGCCCGGGATTCGGTCGTCCATCTATGCGTTCATATCGCAATTCCTCCGCCCGCCATTTTCCGATCGGAAGGTCCATGAAGTTCAATCCTCCCTTGCTCGCCCTGGCGGCCGGCGCCTTCGGCATCGGCGTGACCGAGTTCGCGCCGATGGGCCTGCTGCCCGTCATCGCGCGTGATCTCCACGTCTCGATCCCCACGGCCGGCCTGTTGATCAGCGCCTATGCGCTGGGGGTGATGTTCGGTGCGCCGCTGATGACGCTCACCACCGGTCGGGTGCCACGCCGGACGCTGCTGATCGCGCTCGCCGGCATCTTCACGGCCGGCAACCTGCTCGCCGCGGTGTCGAGCGGCTATGGCATGCTGCTCGTCGCGCGGCTGATCACCTCGCTCAACCATGGCGCCTTCTTCGGCGTCGGATCGATCGTCGCCGCCAGCCTCGTCCCGCCCGAGCGGCGGGCCGGGGCGGTCGCGGCAATGTTCATGGGCCTGACGATCGCCAATGTCGTCGGCGTACCGCTGGCGACCTGGGCGGGCGACCAGCTGGGCTGGCGCGCCTCCTTCTGGGGCATCGCCGGACTCAGCCTGCTCACCATGGCCGCGCTGCGCCTGACCCTGCCGAACCTGCCCGCGCCCGCAGGCGGCGACGCGATGGCCGAGTTGCGCGTACTGCGCCGGCCCCAGGTACTCGCGGCGCTCGGCCTGACCGTGATCGGATCGAGCGCGATGTTTACCGTCTTCACCTATGTCGCGCCGATCCTGCGCGAAGCGACCCATGCTTCGCTGGGCTTCGTCACCGCGATGTTGGTCACCTATGGCGTGGGGCTGACCGTCGGCAACTGGCTGGGCGGCAGGTTCGCGGACCGATCGGTCGACCGCACCCTGATCGTCACCCTGGCGTCGCTGGCCGCCGTGCTCGCCGCGCTGGCGGTGCTGATGCCCTATGCGGCGCCAACCGCGATCCTCGTCTTCCTATGGGGCGTGGCCAGCTTCGCGCTGGTGCCGCCGCTGCAGGTGCGGGTGATGACTGCCGCCGCCGATGCGCCGAATCTCGCCTCATCGGTAAATATCGGCGCCTTCAACCTCGGCAACGCCATCGGCGCGGCACTGGGCGGGGCGGTGATCGCCGCCGGTCTCGGCTATCCCGCGGTGGCGCTGGCCGGCGCGGCGACCTCGGTGCTCGGTCTCCTGGCGATCCTGATGGCCCGAACCGCCGAGCGGACGCCGGCAACGGCATGACCAACGTCATAGCCTGCGTTGCGACCTCACGATCGAGCCCGGGTCTTTCTCGATAGGGGAAAATGGCACCAGGACGTGGATTCGGACCGTTTTGGTGCCCCGGGAGAGACTCGAACTCCCGACCTGCGGTTTAGGAAACCGTTGCTCTGTCCTGCTGAGCTACCGGGGCACATCGACCGACGGCGCTTCTCTTATCGTGCCAAGCGCCGATGTCCAGAGAGAGCGGGCGACCGCTCAAAGCCCGACCAGCTTCAGCGCGGCGTCGAGCGTGCCCTCGAGTCCGTGGCGCGGCTCGCCCTTTCGACCGGCGAGCGGCGCCTCCTCGACGATCAGCAGGCCGTCGCCCGCTTCGACCCGGTCCTTGAACAACGGCTCGCGGCCGAGGAAATAGGGCCAGAAGGTTTCGGTCCGCGTCACCGAATAGGCGAGATCAGCCGAGAAGCCGACGAGCTGGTCCTGCCCGAAGACGCGGCCATGCTCCGCCCGCTCGACCCGAACGCCGCGCCCGCCCTTGAGCACCAGCCGCGCGGGGCCGTGGAAGACCAGATAGCGCAGTTGCAGGGTCAGCCAGGCGTTGAGCGAGAAGAGCCGCCAATGGCTGCTGATGCGGAGCGGCCGCCCGATCGGCTGCGCCACGGCGGCGAGCGCCCGGGGCTGGAGCACGCAGGCGCTCCCCTCGGGAAGGACGAGGATCACCGTCTCGGCAAAGGGGTCGCGGACCGCCGAGATCGTCGTCATCTCGCCGTCGCCCCTGATCCGGGTAAGGAAGCTGAGGCCGCTGACGAGGCTGGACAGCGGATGACGGTAATCGAGCAGCCAGCGCGTCGCCTTGGCGCCGCCGTGCGAGGTCGACTGCAGATAGTCCTGGCGCACCAGCAGTTCCTCGCCGCGTTCCAGGCGGATCGCCACCGAGGTGGTCGACGGGCCGGGCAGGGCGATGATGCCGCCACTGCCGCCCGGCACGCGCAGGCGAATGGCCGCCCGCCGCTCCGCCATGGGCGCGAGCATATGGAAGAAGAGGAGGCGGATCGCATAGGGCGTCAGGATGATCGCGAGCAGCGCCCACGCCGCCGCGACCAGGATCGAGGTGATCCCAAGCCGTTCCATCCAGAGCCGTACCCGTTCGGACCAGTTGCCCGACCACTCGGTCCGCGCCCGCTGCACGTCGGCGGCGAACGTCTGCCGCCAGGCGTCAAGCTGGGCGGCGCCAGCGGCCTGAGCCTTCGCCAACGCCACATTCGCCTGCTCCCGCGCCGCAGCCGCTTCCCGGCCGGTCCTGACCAGAAGATTATGGCGCGCGACCGCTTGGCGCGCTTCGCTGCAGGCGGCGGTCATCCGGGCTGTGAGGGCGCGATGCTCGTCATTGTCGAGCCAGGAGCGAAACCGCCAGCGCCAGCGCCGTTCGAACGTGGCCAAGGCCTCCCGCGCCGTGTCGCAGGAGCGGATGGCCTCCACGGCGACGGCGTGTTGCCGCCGCGTATCGATGGCCGCAGCGATACTCGCCTGGTCGGCAGCCGCCAGCGCGCGCGTCGCCCGCAGTCCCCCGATCTCGCGATCGAGCATCAGGATGCGCAATTCGCGCCGCTTCGCCGCGATCAGGGCATCGCTGCCCTGCAGCGCGAGCTTGAAGGTCGACGGGGCATTGCGCCCGGCCTGTTCCAGCGCGCCCTTTTCGGCCTCCGCGGCAACGATGCGCGCGTCGAGCGCAGCCATGCCCTGCCGTCGTGTCGCGGCGATCGAGGACGCTGCCCGGCGGCCGGCCGCATCGGCTTCGGCGTCCAGCCGCTCGCGGGAGAGATTCAGCGCCGCATAGCGCTGCTGCGCCTGCCGATCGCCCGCGACCTCGCGCTTGATCCAGGGCAGGGCGAAGGTCGCGAAGCCGATCGCGGCGACGAGCAGGCCATAGAGCAGCAACCGCCGCCCCAGCCAGCCGAACGCCCGCCCGATGATCTTCACCGCCATGAAGTTCTCTTAGCCGCCTCACCCGGCTTTCCGAAAGGGGAGTGCAGGCGAAAGCGAAGGGAGCGGCCGGACGGAGCCCGCGCTTATGCCGCGGCGCGCGCCGTGGCGACGCGTTCGATCAGCGCCCGTGCGGCGACCAGGGCGCTGTTGGCCCGATCGCGCGGCCCGACGCCGGCTTCGGCGGCCGCGCGCATCGGCACCTCGACGCTGATGACCGGATCGTCGCGCAGTGCCATCAGTATCTCGAACAAGGGCAACGCACCGTCGCCGGGTGGAAGCCGTGCATAGGCCGCCTCCTCGAAATAGACGGGGTTGGTCGGCGCGAGCGGTACGTCGCACAGCTGGACATAGCCGACCGTGTCCGGTTCGAGTGCGGCGACATCGGCGGCCGTTCCGCCCGAGCGGATGAGGTGCATCGTATCGAGCACGATCCGGCAATCTGGCCGACCGACATGCCGCCGCGCCGCGAGCGCGGTCGGCAGGTCGGGCGTGCTGACGCGTCCGCGGGAAAACTCGATGGCACAGTCGATGCCGGCCGCGCCAGCCATCTCGGCCAGCACGGCATATTGATCGAAGGTCCGCTCCTTGCTGGGATCGAAACTCAGGATGTTGATGCAGCGCACGCCAAGTTCCGCCATGATCGCTATGTCGCCCGCATAGGCGGTGCGCGCGTCGAGGTCGGGGCGGACGACGACGCCTTCGCCGAGCGCGAGCGTCACGCCGCGATCCCGCGTGGCGGCGATCAGTTCGCGCCTGAGCGCGCGATCGGTCCGCAGCGAATAAGGCGCATAGGCTTCGGGGTTACAGTCGAGCGGCTCGAGGATCAGCGAGACCGACGGCGCGCCGAGATCCGCCGCGAGCTCGACGAATTCCACCGGCGGCAGCGCGAAGACGGTGAGAAAGTCTATGCCGGGCCCCTTCACGCAGCACCTCTCCCTCGCTCGTCGTGGACGGCCGTCAGCCGTGCCATGCGTAAAGCAGATGGGCAGCGGGCGTCTTCAGCGATCGATTATCTACCGGGAGACCGGAAAAATACCCGGCCCGCTGCCGCACATTCGCCGCCAAGGGCGCGCGTCCCAATCCGGGAGGTAAGAAGGATGCCCGACTATCAGGACAAAACCGTGGAGCGGGTGAAGGGAATCGAACCCTCGTCGTAAGCTTGGGAAGCTTCGGAAGTGCAGCAATTCCGGGCACTTTCGAGGACGGCGCCACCGAAAATCCCGGAACGCTTGGGGAACAGGCAGGCCGGTCGGACGAGGTTTACCGCAGTTTTACCGCACCCGTCGAGCGCCCGCCGTTGGGTCTCCGGTTCGGGGGTGCAGTGAAGCACCAGCCGATCCCCGTCGAGACAGGCTCGACCCTGAGCATCCTGGATATCGACCCCGCAGAGGCCTGCAAGGGCACGGTGCTGATGGAAAGCTGCCCCTGCGCGCCTTGGTCGAAGGGCGCGCGCTGATGCTGCTGCACCCCTCATCCGACCCGCGCGTCCGCACGATCCGCCACGCCCATATGTTCTGCGGCATCGGCGCCGGCGCCAAGGGCTTCAACATGGCGAAGGCCCGCGTCGGCAACGTCACCGCCCGCTTCGTCTGCACCGGCGGCATCGACGTTGACGCGGGCGCGATCCGAGCCTTCGACAAGCTCACCGGCACGCGCGGCACGGTCCTTGATCTCTTCTCGCGCGAGCAATACATCGCCTTCCACGGTCATGAGCCGCCGGCCGGCTGGCGCGAGGCAACCCCGGCCGATGTCCGGAAAGCCCTGACCGGCGCAGACGGCAAGCGCCCCGACGTCGTCTTCCTCTCGGCGCCGTGCAAGGGCTTCTCGGGCCTGTTGTCGCAGAAGCAGTCGGGCACCGACAAATATCAGGCGCTGAATGGGCTCACCCTTCGCGGCGTCATGCTGCTGATCGAGGCGTTCAAGGACGACCCGATCCCCTGCATCCTGTTCGAGAACGTGCCCAGGATCCTGACCCGTGGGCGCGGCTTCCTCGACCAGATCTGCGCGGTCCTGCGCGGTGGCTTCTACAACGTCGCCGAGACCGTCCACGATTGCGGCGAGCTCGGCGGCCTGGCGCAGAGCCGCAAGCGCATGCTGCTGATCGCCCGCCGTCGCGACATGATCCCGAACTTCATCTACGAGCCGGAGAAGAAGCGCCTTCGCGGCGTTGGCGAGGTCATCGGCAAGCTGCCGCTGCCGGGCGATCCGGTCGCCGGCATCATGCACCGCGTGCCGATGCTCCAGTGGAAGACCTGGGTCCGCCTGGCGCTCGTGCCTGCCGGCCGCGACTGGCGCGCGCTCAACGAGTTGGCCGTGGTCGACGGCGTGCTGCGCGACTTCGGCATCATGCCCGAGCGGGCGCATCGTGATGGCGTGCTCGGCGTCATGGGCTGGGACGAGACAGCCGGGACCATCGTCGGCAACCAGCGGTCGCCGCTGCATGGTCGCCATAGCGTCGCCGATCCGCGTCCCCATGATCCGAACTGGCAGGCCGATGTCCTCGGCGTCAGGCGGTGGGAAGAGCCGACCGGCGTCGTTCCCGGGCGCAGCGGCGCGACCAACGGCGCGCACAGCGTGGCCGACCCGCGCACCAACGACATGCGGTCGGGCGGGCTCGGCGTGCTGCCATACGAGGAGCCTGCCGGCACCGTGGCGGGTGAGAGCCTGCCGACCAATGGGAAGTTCGCCGTTGCCGACCCCCGCGTCGACGGTCATCCGAAGAGCGTGCAACTCGGCGTCCGGCCGTGGGATAGGCCGTCGAGCGTCGTGAAGGGGAAGATGGACGCAGGGCAAGGGCCCTATTCCGTTGCCGACCCCCGCAAGCTCGGGAAGCCCGCGTTCAACAACGTCTTCCGCGTGATCCCGTTCGATCAGCCGACCGTCGCGGTTTCGGGTCCTGGCGCCCCGGCGGGTGGAGCGTGCGTAGCCGACCCTCGGATGGGCGACAAGGACTACACCACCACCAAATACAAGATCACGCCGTGGGAGGGGCAGAGCAGGGCGGTCATCGCCGCCAGCACGACGGGCGACGGGGCGTTCGCTGTCGCAGATCCTCGCGGAGGGCCCGATCCATCGAAGCTCCACGGCAAGCATCGGATCGAAGATTGGGACGAGCCGAGCCGCGCGGTGATCGCCGGGCGGGAGAATGGTGCGTCGGCTGTGGCGGATCCGCGTCCGGGCTATCCGGCAGGGACGCACCAAAACATCCTCGCCGTGGCGCCCTATGAGGCGCCGGCCAAGGCGGTGACCGGCGCAAAGCATGTGGCTGGCGGCGCCCTGTCGGTAGCTGATCCCCGCCCGGTCTGTCTCAACGCCCAAGGGCGCGAAGGATATGCGACCCAAGGCCACTATGGCGTCACCCCCTGGGATGCCTCATCGAACGCGGTTCCTGCCTTCGCCAAGAACAACAACGGCCCGTGGTCCGTCGCCGACCCGCGCGAGGGCCCGGCCGAGCCGCTCGCCGCTCTACCCGCGCCCGATGATCGCCTCGTCGCGCGCATTATCGCCCAGGACGGCACCTGGCATCGGCCCTTCACCACGCTCGACCTAACCGCCCTGCAGTCGATCGTCGACCCCGAGGAGATCTTCTACCGGGACGAGGAGGGGGCTTGGCACGCGCGCATGCCCTTCGGCCTCGAGAGCAAGAGCGACGCCGAGATCCGCGAATGGGTGGGCAATGCCGTGCCCAGCGACAGCGCGGCCGAGATGGCGGGCGTGATCGGCGAGGCCCTGCTGCTGGCCGAGATGGGCGAGACCTTCACCCTGTCGAGCAAGGCAATCTGGGTCGCGCCGCTGCGCGTGGCGCTGGCGGTCGACACCGATCAGGCGGCGTGGGCGTTATGACCGCCCGCTTCACCATCACCGCCAGCGGCTCCGTCGTCGAGCGCCCCGCCACGCCGGCCGAGGAGCGCGAGATCAACCTTCATTGCGCGCGGGTCTATCTCCGCGAGGCACGGGCCCGCCGGGCTCGCAGTCCGGCCTTTGCGGCGACGCTCCGGATATGGGCGGCGAATGCCCGGCGGAGGGCGGCTGCGATCGACGCGCGGCCCGTGCAGTGGGATATGTTCGCATGACGGAGCCCCTCGATCTCTTCGGCGCGCCGGTGATGCTCCGCAGCGCCGAATTCGTTACCCCGACCATCCGCCGCATCCTTTCCCGCAAGTGGGGGCCGGGACCGCGCGCGCTGGTCATCGGTTGCAACCCATCGGATGCGGGCGTCGACCGAGACGACCCGACTTCGCTGTGGTGGAACGCTTGGTTTCAGCTTTTCGGCTTCGGCGCCTACGACGCTGCGAACCTCTACCCCTTCGTGTCTCCACACCCGCGCGAATGTCGGCGGCGCGTCGAGGCGGCGTTCAGCGGCGAGTGGCACGATCGCGACGCACTGCTGGCGAACGTCGAACATATCGTCGCGCTCGCCAAGGCCGCCGATCAGGTGTTCGTCTGCTGGGGCAACATCGCGTGGGACGACTTTTGGGTCGACCATGTCGTTGAGCAGATCGCGACCGGCGTTGAGCCGTATCCGGACCTGTGGTGTTGGGGAACGACGAAATCCGGTGCGCCGATCCACCCGATGGCGCGGGGGAGGCACCGAATTGCCCGCGATCAGCAGCCGATCATGTGGCGCTCTGCATGAACCCCGCCCCCGCCATCGTCATCCAGGCCGACCGGTTCGAGCTCCTGCGCTGCCGCTGCCCGGTCTGCCTGCTGCTGGACGCGCGCTATCCGGCGGAGGGGTTCCAGCTCGCGCTGTTCCCGTATCGGCCGGCGCGGCGGGAGAGGGCGCGGTGAGGGTTAGCGAGCGCGATCTGCGTCATGACGCCGATCCAGCGAGGTTCGGATCTGCGATGCTGGCCTGTGAGGGGTTCGGGCCCGATTGCTCGCACAATGGCCGGTGCATGCGCGATGGCGACTGCTTTGCTTCGCCGCCGCATCTCGTTGCTGCCCGGATGATCGAGAGGCTGATCCCCGACGGACGCGACGGCGCGCACCTCGCCTATTTGAAGCGCGTCGCCGAGATGCTGCGCGATGAGGCCGTTCACCTTTGACCACCGACCGTAACTGGCGCCCGAACCCCGGTACCAGCGACCGCCCCAAGGACCCGAACGCGATGGTCTGGCTGCGCTTCCGGTGCGGGTATGAGCCCGGTGAGCCGCGGCGCGCGGGGCTCTACGTCTGGCGCCATCGCGGGTGGGACTTCGATATCATGGCGGCGGCGGAGGCGGATTGACCGACTCGCACGCGATGTTCAACATTCGTTCCGATGCACCGCCTCCACCTCGACGACCTCCAATATATGATGGAGCCCGCCCACTTCGCCTATCTCAAGCGGTGGCTGGAGAAGCATGGCGCGCTGATCGTCCGCCCCGACGACGTGAGGGAAGCGCACCGGTCCATGGGCAACTTCGCGTCGCGGCCGGGCCGGTGGGGCGAGGACGAGCCCTATCCTCCCTACGCCGGCACGCGGAAGCTTTTCGAGGACGCGCGGGATACGCCGCCGCCGGGCAAGCCTTGAGCGAGTTCCGGCCTATCGAGACCATCCCTCCCGATCGGCGCGACGGGCGCGAGATGCGGATCAAGACGAGCTCTGGTCGGGAGTATCTCGCCCGGTTCTTCGCGCGCAGCGGGGAATGGTGCGAGGTCGTGACGGGCGGGCAGTTGCTCGGGGTGGTCGCGTGGGCTGACGTTGACGCCGCGCCCTACGCTGCTTCCGCGACGGGCGGGACAGCGCCGATCGCGAAGCCGCAGTTGCCGCCATCCGTCGCTGCCCCGATCGCCGGCGACCCTGGCCCGTAGCCGTAATCGTCCGGGTCGAGCGTGTTCGCGGCGCCGATCAGTGCATCGGCTCGGAAACTGCCGGTGCGGACCGTGTTGCCGCTGTCGGCCGTGATGAGATCAGCATCGAAGGCCGCCGAGCCCGACAGGACGTTGTTGTGGATCTCGCTCGCTGCGGAGACAAGGGCTGCGGCAGCCGTGGAATTGACGTCCATAAAAGCGGCGGCGGTGGCCGTCTCGACGATGTTGTCGTTGAAGATCAGCTTGGAGGATCCGCCGGAGAAATTGGAGAAGATGATGGAGGCCACCGGCGCGCCCGTCGCCGGCCCCGATATGACGGAGCGGGTCACATGCACGGCGCCCCCGCTCCGCACGCGGGTCGAGAACTTTCCGTAGCACTGGTAGAGCGTGGCCTTCTGGTGGCCGTCTATGTAGGCGTTGACGAAACTCTGATTGATCGTGCCGCCGACGCCATAGCCGCTCGTCAGCGTGACCCCGAGCGAAGGCGTGCCGATCTGGCAGCGGGTAAAGACCGTGCCGTCCACGCCGAGGGTCTGACCACTCGTCGCGGGGATGAGAATGCAGTCCTCGACGATCGCGGTCGACGTCGCGCTCGCCACCGCGCCGATGCCCAGGATGGCCCCGGCCTTGGCGGTGAAGGTGCTGCGCCGCGCCTCGAAGTGCGCGTTCTCGACGTGTCCGTACGCTGACTTAGCGCAGCCTGAGGCCGTGACGCGGTCGACGAACATCTTGGCATTGCCATGCGCGGAATAGCCATCGACGCAGTCGACCACATGCACGTCATAGGCGCGGACGATGCTCTTGCCCCGATTGCCGATCCCGTTCGGCGAGGCGCCACCGACATCGTAGTTGTAATGCTGGATCGTCAGGCCGTTGCCGAAAATCCTTGTCGTCGCTTCGTCGGTGCTGGCGAACTCAAAGGCGTTGGCCGCGGCGGAGGTGTTGGCGACGGAGCCGTCCATGACGCAGCCAGGCTCGAACGTTATATCGAGAATGGATCCAGCGCCGACATTGCCGCCGGCGGTAGTGTTGCTGCGCTCCACCCAGTCGTCTGCCGTGTCGTAGGGGGTGCCGGCCTTCACCAACACGCTCCGGACAGCTGCCGCCGGAAGTGAGATGGCGCCGATCTTCTTCAGCGATTTCCACGCCTGCGCCAATGACGTCCCGTCGTTCGAATCGCTGCCATTCACCCCGTCGACATAATAGTCGTAGGAGGGCCCAAACGCCGCCGCGCCGCCCTGCCACAGGTCCATGGCAAGCCTCAGGCTCATGGACGTACCGCACAGCCAGCGCGCGCGGCGATAGACGGGATCGATGGGGATCATCGCTGCTTAGCGCTTACTGGCTGCTTCAGCCGCCTTGTCGAGCCGGTCGGACACCGACAGCACCCGCGCGTGCACCTGATCGAGAATGGTGTTCAACTGTTCGATCTG
Source organism: Sphingomonas sp. Root720 (assembly GCF_001428605.1). Lineage (GTDB taxonomy): Bacteria > Pseudomonadota > Alphaproteobacteria > Sphingomonadales > Sphingomonadaceae > Rhizorhabdus. The sequence continues at coordinate 122,545 of NZ_LMID01000001.1, read as the reverse complement.
ATCGGCCGCCAGCACGTCCTTGCCTTGCTCGACATTCCGCCGGACGACGTCGACGATCTCGTTCACGGCATCGACGATCGGCGCGGCTCCGGGGATGAGGCCCGAGGCGGTGACGATCTTGGCGGCACTCTGCGCCAAGCTAAGCAGGTCGTCGAAGTTCATGGCCGGGCTCCCATCGTCAGGGTCTGGAGCTTGAACGTCTCGTCCAGCGCGCGGGCGACCAGCGCGGCGCGCGCGGCGGCGTCGGTCGTGGCCTTCGCCTTGACGAGCAAGCCGGTGATCGTGGCGTTCGCGGCCTGCACCCTGGCCGCGGCCTCGCCCTTGATCACGCCGGCATTTATCAGCTCGAGCGCGACGTTGGCGGCGCTCTCATAGCCGAGCTCGGCGAGGATCAGGGCGCGGGTGCCTTCGATGACGACGGTGTCGACGACCTGCTGGACCGGCGTGTCGCCGGGGGCGGCGGGGTGCGGCGTGCAGGCGGCCAGCGCCAGCGCGGCGATGATGATCATGCGCTTCATGCGTCTACGTCCTTTACATTGACGGGGTCGGCGACCGTGCCGGCGGGATCATCCTTCGCCTTTCCGCCCGAACTCGATCCGAGCCAGAAGCCGACGGCGAGGAGGGCGAAGTTCTGCCACGTGCCGATGATGTTGCCCTTGGTGACGTCATCGGTCGAAAAGACCAGCACATGGAAGCTGACCGCCGCGAAGCAGGCCAGCACGAACGCGGAGACCGCCACGACGATGCGGAGATGGGGGATGGTCGACTTCATGATAGCAGGCCCATGATCTTCGTGAAGAGCGCCTTCACATGGTCGAGCCCGATCGACCCGCCGTTCGTGATCCGCCGCGCGCCCGCCAGGTCGCCCGCATCGATCTTCGCGACGACGCCGTTGGCGCGGTAGAACTCGCAGGCGATCAGGAGGGACAGGGCCGGCACCGCGGCGATCTCGGGATGCGTGTCGAGCCCGATGCCCAGGCGCTTGTCGAACAGCAGGTAATTGGCCTTGCCCGTGAGCTGCAGCATCCCCCGGCCGCGGTAGGCCCACCCGTCGCCGGGCTGGTCGTTGCCCATCCGGCCGCCATAGACCTTGTTGGCGATCAGTTCCGGCTTGCGGGCATAGGCAGGGGCGCTGGCGGCCGTGAAGCGGCTCGGCCAGGTGCGGACGAGCGCCTCGGCGGAATAGTTGAGGTTTTCCTCGAAGCGCTGATAGCCGCCGGTCTCGTTCGCGGTCTCGGCGAACAGCCATGCCATACGCTCGCGACTGTCCGTCACGCCATATGCCGGGAGATGGACGAGGGACGAGGTCGCGAGCGAGTTGATGACGCTCTGATCGGGCGTGGCGCCGGCCAGCGCCGACACGCGGCGCAGCAGGGCGCGCATCGTGTTCGGTCCGCCGATCCCATCGACCGTGACCCCGACGTTGCGCTGGACGGGCTTCCAATCGATCATGCGCCGGGCTTCCCGAGATCGACCGGCGGACGCCGCAGCGCGTGATAGTCAACCGGCGCCTTGCCCGTGATCTGGTCGGCGATCACTTCATGCGCCGACATTTCGGCCTGGACCTCGTTGCGGATGTCAGCGCGCTGGCGGGCGGCGATCGCTTGCAGCTCGGAATCCACCCGGTCGAGGAACCGCTCGGTGTAGAGCTTGACCAGGCGATCGGCGCCGACGGTCGCGAGCGCGCTCAACAGCGCGGCGGCCTCGCCATTGGCGCCGAGCCGCGACGTGATCGAATAGGCGATCAGCGCGACCATCGGCAGCAACAGCAGGTCGGCCACGACCAGCGGCCCCCGGATCGGAACGCCGCGCTTGATCAGCAGCGCATATTTCGCCGCCAGCCCGAACGACAGGCCGATCCAGATCCAGCCATATTTGATGAAGGCGGTTTCCAGCCAGGGGCTCACCGGCGGCCGCCCGAGAGAGAGAGTGCCGGCATTCATGCGGCCCAGCCTGAGGTGTGATGGCAATTGTTGAGCATGGCGATCCCCGAGGATTTCCCAGGACGCTATGACGCTGCGCCCATTCCGATTACCGCCGTCAAACTACCCTTGAGGAGTGGGCGGGCTACGGACGCCAGTGGGGACCAGAATGGGGGCGCTTAAGGTTTCCGCCGCCGCTCAACACGCACGGCAGCGGACACGCGATTATTGGTGCGGCCGCGCTGGAGATGGGCAACGAACCGCCGCGACCAATCGCGACAAGGTTTCTCGATGTAGCGATAGCTGATCGCCGCACAGGCGATGATGGCAGCCAGGGTCAGGAGCACGCTGATTTCTCCCACGACCCCCGGTCCAACCAGCATCTTGGTCGCCGACGTCGCCGTCCGCTCCACGCTGACAAGCTCCATTCCAAGCGGTCGCTGGATGAAGATCAGCACGTCCAGAAAGCGAGCTTCGACGAAGATATGGATCATGTAGATCGAGTAGGAAAGCAGCCCGATGGTCCGAAAGGCCGGCTTGAGCAGCAACGCGCTGACGGCGCCGCCTTGATGGGCGAAGATCAGCACGGCGCCGAGGAATATGGGCTGTGCTGCCAAGCTCCATGCTCCATCACCAGCGAGAGAGACGAACGCCACGATCCCGATCACCATCGCCGTTTCCAGGAGGGTCGCAAGCGCTCCGCGCGGGACGCGGACATGCTGGAATATCAGATAGCCCAGGCAGCCTGCGGCGAATCCATACAGGCACCGAACCTGCGCCTGCCAGCCCACGATCTGGAACAGGTGGCGAGGCTCGAGGGCGAGCGAGATCGGAGCGATGATGATGATCGCGACGAATATAAGGGCGTACCAGCGCGCGGCAAAGCAGCAGATCAGCGCGAACGCGACATAGGTCCAGAACTCCGTCGCTATGCTCCAGCTCGGCTGGTTCCAGCTCAATCCATCGGCGAAAGGCTGCATCAGAAAGATATTCGAGATGATGGTGCCGGGCGTCCGAACGCCGGTGAACGCATGCCGCGCCCCGACGAGGCTGGGGACGATCAACGCGAGACATTCGAGGGCGACGAACGCGGCCAGCACCACGATATGGAGAGGGTAGATGCGACCAAGCCGAAGCAGCAGGAAGTGGCTCGGGGGATATCCTTCGCGGAGGCGACTGCCGTAGCCGGCGGCAATCACGAAACCGCTCAAAACGAAGAAGAAATCGACGAAAAGCCAGCCATTCTTAATGATGGACAGGCTGCCGATGTACGATGTCGTCCCCAGGTGGAACAGAGCCACGATGCAGGCGAACAATCCCCGGAAGCTATCCAGAACGACGAAGCGATCCGGAGCGCCTGTGCGCTGATGTCGACCCTGCATCATGCACTGATAGGAGGTCGTTTCGCCCGTGTCGACTTCGGGTAACTGCTGATCCGCGCCGACATCAATAGACGGTGACGATGCTTCCCATGGTCCTGCCCAGCTTGGTCGCGGCGGCGTAATCGATCACGCCGCCGGCACTGACGCCCCATTCGCCCGTGCCGGCCGATGCGCCGGGGATATAATCCTGATGCACGCGCTTCGTCAGGATCACATAGCCGTCGCTGCCGTCCAGCATGTCGCGGTGCGTCCAGCCATCAGGGCGCTCGCCGGCCGCACAGGCGACGATGGTCGATGCCCCGCTGAACCGCACGAACCGGCCCTTGGCGATCGTCGCGCCGCTACTGTTGCGCACCCGCCGTTTCGGCGCGGCGTCGGGAACCCATTCCAGCGCGATATCGACGATCGACACGGGGTTGCTCGTGATCGCTGCGTTGATCGCCGAGACGATCGTCGCGTTGCTGGCGTTGGTCAGGTCAGTCGAGAAAACGCAGTCCTGCCCGTCGATTGTCAGCGTCTTCGTGACCGACGAGCAATCCCCCAGGCGCTTGCCCAAGGTGAAATCGCCGTCGCCGATCCACTTCTCGCCCCGGCCGAGTTCGTCGACCGCGCCGAAGATCAGCGCTGCCGCATCGCCGCTCGGCTCCTCGCCCGCCGTCGTCTTGAGCACGGTCGCGCCGACCGGGTCGAACATCTGGAACGCTCCGTCATGACGCCCGCCGATCCGCCAGGCGTTGCGGTCGGACACAAGATCGGTGCGCACCTCGCCGCCGGTCGCGATGTCGAGCCGGATCAGCCGGAACTCGCAACCGATCAAGGTCAGGGAGCATATCGCCGATGGATCGATCGTTTGAAGGATCACCCCGAGCTGGTCGGGGGAAGATGTCCCGCGCATCGTCACCTGCGCGGGCTTCGTCCCGACCTCCACCGTCGGCGCCGTGCTGGTAGGGCCATTGTTGTGGAAGAAGAAGGCCGCCTGCGTCGCGGTCGGATCGAGATGCTCGCCGATGCAATCCTCGAACCGGATCTCCTCGCCAGACGAGATCCCCGATCCGAACAGCGGTCCGTTATGGCCGATCGCGCCCTGGAGCTTCACGCGCTTGAACGACTGGCGCAGGCGGATGTACTGCCCGGTTCCGTCGAGCACGTCACGATTGGCGTCATCCGAGTGAATGCAATATTCGCCCGCCGTCTCGCTGTAGATGGTGCAGTCCCGGATCTTATGGTTCTTGTGAGCCTCGATCATCGCATCCGGATCGGTGTTTTCCCGGACAATCAGGGTCCGGTCGATGCCATTGCAGCGCAGATCGACGAAGCTCGGCAGCTTGAGAAAGGTCGCGTCGAAGGTCGCGTCGTCGACCACGTCGATCAGGATGCGGTGGTGATAATGTGCCCGATCGCAGATCGGTGCCCCGTTGATGTCGGAGCCGACATAGATGGCAGAATAGGTGCTTTCCACGGCGTCGCGCAGCGTCTCGTAGGTCTCGCCATCGCCGACGCGGATCACCTCGTGCCAATGATCGCTGTCGAGATAATCCGCGATCATCTCGTCCGATACCAGGCGCTCCGGGCTGATGCCCGCCCCGGCCATCGTGGCGGAGCCATAGCTGAAGAAGTCGGACACCGCGGTCCAGTCGAACTCCATCAGGCAATACAGCCGGGTTTTCGGCGTCGCGCCGTCGCCCATGACCTTGACGATGTCGGGCAGGGTGGCGACGAAGGTGGCGAAGCCGGGCTGTGAAGCGACGCCCTTAAGCACCGAACAGACGTCGACCCCGTCCGTCAGGTCGCGAACCGTGATCCGAAGGCGGGTAGATGGCGTGGTGAAGGTCTCGACCGTCAGGACCGAGATCGCATAGTCGTGCGTCGGGTCCGCGCCGTAGAGCCACATCGACTTGACCAGCTTCCGGATCGGAATGGCGGTCACCTCCTGGGCAAAGGGGACCTTCGACAGCGACAGATCGTCGAGTGCATCGCTCACCTTTTCCTCCACGGCATCCTGGTCACCCGCCGGCATCTGCAACCGCAGCGGTTCGAGCTCGCTGGTCGCTACCGAGAGCGTTCCGGCGGTGAAGTCGGCACCGTCCTTGAAGTCGATCGTCAGCGTGCCGATTTTCTGGTCGTTCGCGACCCCGGCGAAGGCCGTGCCGCTGGCGGCTTTCAGGTCCATCTCGACCAGGCCGGTAGAACCGCCGGTGTTGACGTTGGCGCCGGACCCCGCGAGACCGATCAGGTCGACCGCAGACCCGGTCCACTTGGAGATGATGAACTGGGTCCGCTCGGCGCCGCCAGCGCCACCATGGTCGCGGAAGAGGTAGCGGACGTAGAGCGGGTCGGTCGGCAGCGTGATCGAGGGCAACAGCTTGATGCTGTGGACGCGCAGCAGGTTGGAGCCGCTCGGCGGAAGCTCCTTGTACGGCAGGACGGTCACCACCACGTCGTCGGGCGGGATCTGCGCCTGCACCGCGGCGACGACCGCGGCGTAATACCAGTCGGCCACGACCCATTCGCTGCCGCCGTCGTCCCACTGGTACACGCCATTTTCGCTGTCGGCCGGGTCGGCGTTGTTCGCATAGACATAGGCGAGTTGGCCATCGTCCTTGTCGGTGACAGCCTCCATGGCCGAAACGGTGGCGTACCGCAGCAGCCCGGAGCTGATCGACGACAAGGCCGTCTCGAGCAGCTGACCTAGCGCATAGCGGATCTCGACCTTGATCGGATCATGCGCGCCGCTGGATGGTACGCCGTCCACGGTGAAATCGCGGAACGCCGCTTCCACAGCAGCCCGAATCTGGCTGGCGCTCATCAGACGTAACTCCCTGAAAAATCCTCGACGAACCGAACGGAACCCGTTGCCCAGCGCGGCCCGGCGAGCGGCGCGCGCATCGCTCCGTCGAGGTGCATGACGCAGCGGGGATTGGTGAAATCGATCGACGTGTCCGCCTCGGTCGCTTCCCGCAGCGGCGGGTGGAACTGGATGGTGGCGGATGTAGAATCCTGCGCGAGGATGCGCCCGATCTGGTAGCAGCGATCCTTCATCGTGGCGTGGACGATGGTGAAGCGCTCGCCCCCGATCAGCGGCTCGGCAAGGCTGTGGCTGATCGCGATCTGGGTCGCGCGCAACGCGGCGCCGGCCGTCAGCGCTCCGTCCGCGCCCGAATAGAGCGTTGCGTCGGAAAAAGGGCTGCCATCGCTATGCGGGACCAACACAGACGGGGCGCGCGGCTGATGCCGGGCATCGCAGGCCGGGAAGACGAACGGATCGATCCCGCCGTGCAGCGCCGACTTGAAGGCCCGCCACAGCATCACGCGATCGCGCGTGTAGAGATCGGCGCTGCCGAGATCGGCCGACCAGCTGCCGCCGCCGTCGGTCGCGATCATGTCCTCGGACCCGTTGAGCGCCACCCCGCCGGAGATCGTCGACAGGTCGATGTCGAAGTCCTTCGACTTGAACGGGAAGCGCCATGTGGGGAAGACCAGCATGGGCGGACGATGCTGCGCAGGCCCCCCGGAAGGCTACGGACGCCAGTTCGTCAGGTGATATAGGTCGTGTCGACCGTCACCGTCGCCGACCATGGCGATATCTGCCCGCCGCCGGTCCCGAACGAAGCCTGCACGTTGACCATCGAATCGACGGGGACCAGGCCCACGAGCAGTTCGACGCTCGTGCTCGCGTCGATATCGCTATAGCTCGCCTCGTTCCAGATCGCGTCGGTCGACTTCTTCCACCGCGCATACCATGTCAGGTCGGGTCGGTCGGGAGCGGCGATCGCGACAAGGATCTGTGCCGACAGGCCGTCCCCGGTGAGGGCTGGGCTCGCCGACGTGATCTCCGGGGCCTCGAGCGGCTCAAGCGCGACGCGGTCGCCCTTCGCGGCCGGCTCACCTTCCTCGGTCGCGGCATTCCACGCATCGATGTTCGGATCGGCCGCTGCCCAGGTGAAGGTGACGCCGCCGGTCGCCATGTTGCGCGTCACCGCCGTGATCTCTGCCGGGCCCGAATAGAAGGTCGTCCCCGCCTCGGTCAGGTCGAGGTTGATGAAGCGCTGGCCCCGCACGATGCGGCCGGCGACGTTGGTCGTGACCGTGCCGCGGTAGAGCGCATTGACCCGCGACATCTTGCGCTTGGCGAGGCGCCGTACCTGGCCCCATGACGGCACCTGGGGGTCGAGGCTGTCGGAAAGCACCTGACCCCGGTCGACGATATCCTCTTCGTCGCGCCATGCGTCGCATTCGACCGTGTTGTAGTCATGGTCGGCCGATATGTAGGAACAGATTATCTCGTTGACGGCCTGGTCGTCGTCGACGCCAACGCCCTGCCAGTCATAGGCGACGATATGCTCGGGCCCGATCGACACGGTCGGTTCGTAATATTTCCCGGCGTAGACGATCAGGGCACCATCGCTGCGCGGTGCTATCCACCCGTCGCAGGTCGACAGCAGGCCCGCGACGACCTGCGCATGCGCGTCGGTGTGCTTGTGGGCGACGGAGGACCGGTAGCGATCTTCGGTGCCGCCGGCCTTGAGGTCGACCGCCTCCTCGCAGATATCGGCCGCAGCCTGCCAGAATGCGATCGTCGGCGCGAACTTGGTCGCGAAATCCTCGCCCTCGCGGACCAGCTTGTAATGCATCAGCTGGCGGATCGGATTGTACGTCCAGGTCCACCCGCTTTCGTCGGTCGGATCCTCGGCATAGGGGTCGGGACATTTCTGCCACTGCGCCGCGATCGAAGGGGAGGGGATGTTGTTCGGGTAGACGTCGAGGAAGTTCTTCGACTTCACCGGCGACGACAGCAGCGCGATCAGGGCGACGCCATCCCCCCGGTGGTCGCTGGTCCAGATGGTCGGGAGAGCGGCTATGACGGCGGCGAAAGGGGTTCCGGGCGACACGCCCATCGTCTCGTAGAAGCTGATCGCACCGTCCTTGTAGCGCCCGTCGGTGCCCTCGTTCACGACGTTCCCGGTCAAGGTGATCGCGTCGTCGCCGAGATAACGCTGCACGATCTGGTCGATCTCGCCGTCGTGAACGGCGTGCACGTCGATCGCCGTGCCGTCATAGGCCGTCTCGTAGAGGATGATCGCGCCGTACAGGCGGCTGATGCCATAGCCGCTGATCCGGGGTGGTCGGGGGAGTTTGACGGTTGTTGTTGTCGTGTCTGGCTTCGGAGCCGATGGTCCGAGGCCAAGAGCCGTGGCGGTCGCCTGCACGGCATAAGCGGTTGCGGCCAATGCGAGAGCGCTCGTGGCAGCGAGCGTTGTCCCCCCGATGGTCGCGCCGGCAGCGGCAGCCGTTGCAAGACCGCCGCTGAGAATGGTCAATCCGACAGCTGCCCCGATCGCGATGATGACGCCTACCGTCCTACCCATCAGGGCCTCCAAATCCGAATGATGGACGCCGGATCGACGGAACCTATCGCGAGCCCGCGCCCGCCCGGCACGAAGGCCCACCGCCGCCCGGTGAAGACCGCCCCGGCCTCCTCACCGCCGATCATGATCACACCGATATCGCCGGCCTGGGGGTCGCTCACTTCGCGGATGCCGGCATCCTCCATGCCCATGGCGAAGAGAGCCGTGAGGCCGCCGGCTTCGGTGATGCGCTCCTCGGCTTCGGCATCGGTTCCATAGGTGCCGCGCCAGCGCGCCATGGGATCAGGGCGGCCACATGCTACCGCCCATTCGGCCGGCATGGCGCAGCAGTCCCAGATGCCCGGCTCGCGGCGGCGCGCGCCCTGTTCGGAAAGCCATTCGCCAAGGTCCGCCATCAGTCGTTCGGCCCGAAACGACGCGACGTGCCCGCCGTGATGCCGGCGACGTTGCTGAAAATCGCATCGTCGGCCGATCGGCGGCGCTGGTCGGCGTCGGTGAAGAAAGCGAGAGTGGCGCGCGCCCGGCGGGTCGATCCCTGGACGATCGTCAGGGTAATCGAGCGCGTCGTCTTTCCGTTCTGCGACCGGGGCCGGCTGATCGATAGCGAGCGGGCTTCGAACACATTCTCCCATTCGATCGCGTCGAGCTGCCAGTCCTGGTCGAACTGGACCGTGCCGACATCGACCCTGGCGCCGCGAACGCTGGGTGCGTCTTCCAAGGCGAGCCGGACCGTATCGTCGTCGACGCCCGACACGACGAAATCGAGGCGCTCCGCCGTCCCGCCGATGAGTTGCTGGAAATCCGGAACGCTGATCAGCTGCCCGCCACCCAGCGCGATAGCTGGCGCCGGGATGATGGCATCGGCCGGAACGGCAAGCGGCCCGAGCCCCGACCACAGCAGCGCGGGCGGATCGCAATCGATCCGGACGACGACGCTTTCGCGGTAGATCGTCATCAGACGCCGTCGCGCTGATATTGGAGGATGCGCGAAGGCACGCCCTTGATGACGGCCTGGCCCATTTGGCCGGAAGCCTGCACGGCCTGCTGCCCGGACAGCTCGAGGATGTCGCGCGCAAAACCCTCGGGGGTGACGCTGTTGCGCGCGTCAATGGTGATCTGCTGCACGACCGTGGAGCCGCCGCCCGGCCGCCCCAGCGTCTTCGATCCGATATTGAGACTTTCGCCGCGGCTCACGTTCGCGATCGGTCGCCCGTTGAGCGACAGCGTGTTGCGGTCCGTGCCACCCCGGCCACCCAACATCATCGATCCGCCCGATGCGAAGCCGAAAATACCCCCGATCGCGCCGATAATGGAACCGCCGACGCCACCACCGGCTGCCCCCATGAAGGCATTCAGCAACGGCGCGATCAGCTGCTGTTCGATGAAGGAATTGATGATGGCCGCGAGGATGGGGTTCTTGATGCCGAGCGCCTTCTGCGCCGCCGACGAAATGGTGTCGCGCACAGATTCCAGTTCGCCGATGACGGCTTCCTCTACCGCATCGTTGGCGCGGTCGGGATTCGACAGGTCGCGGCGATAGCGCTGCAATGGTGATTCGTAGCGCTGGTCGATGCCCTGCTGCTCTGCCGTCTGAATGCGATCGAGCATCGCGAGACGGTCACGGGCCCGCTGTTCATCCGCCTTAGTATAGCCGTTCTTCGCGGTGATGGCGGCAAGCGAGGCCCGCTCCTCCTCAAAGGCGAGATCCAGCAGACGGCGTTCGATCGCATGGCGCTCCTCGCGCGTGCCGGCGATGTCGCCCTGCGCCTTGAGCAGGTCCTGATCGTTCTTGAGCGTGGCAACGCGAGCGTCGACTGCTTCCTTCGCGAGCTGGATGTCGCGGTCGCGGATGACCTTGGCCTGTTCGAGCGCGGCAGCCTGATCGACCAGGGCGATGATGATGGCTTTCTGGGCTCCGGTGTACCGCTTCTCGCCCTGGACGTCGGCGACCGTTGCGGCGCGCGCCTGTTCGATTCGGTCGCGCTCGATCTGCGCGCGCGCCTCGGCGTCGACGACCTCATCGCCCTTGAGGCGAAGGATCTGATCGTTGAGGGCCGCCTCCTCGCGCGCGAACGCATCCGGATCGAGCGGCGACTTCTTCGCCTTCTTGGGCTTCCCCGTCGGGCTCGTGGAGCCGCCACCGCCGCCGCCATCGCCACGGTTCTGCGCACCCTCAAGGATGCGGATCTGTCGGTTGAACTGCCGCTCCATGTCGGCGGAGGCGACGCGGGAATTGAAGCGGCCGAGAAGGTCGGTCCCGGTGCGCGGCTTGTCGTTCAGGTAGTTGTCGAAATTGCCGGTAACCGCGGCGCCGAGCGCGCCCTGCTTCGCCAGCCATCCCGAAGCCTGGTCGATCGTCAGCAGCAGGTCGCGAATCTGCGCGCGACCGTCACTGAAGATATCGCTGAACTTGATGCCCAGCGCTTCGAAAAGCGAGGAGGCCGTATCGAACATCGGTTCGAAGGCATCGGCCAGGCCTTCGATGGTGCCGCGCACGCTGATGCCGAAATCTTCCGCCTTGCGCTCGAGGTCGGCGAACCCGTCTGCGCCATCGCCCACGAAGTTCGCCAGCGCCGTCGAGAACTCGCCGCCACGATCGAACGCGCCGAACGTGATCACCGCGGCATTCCGGACGCGGGTCATCGCCTGGTCGAAGGTGACGGGAAGCTGCTTGAACTCGGAGTCGATCTGCGCCGTGAAGCGCGTATCGGTGAACGCCTTGGTCAGCGTCTGCGCCGTGAGCTCGCCCGCTTCGGCCATCTTGCGCAGCTGACCGACCGGCACCCCGAGGCTATCGGCAAGCAGGCGCGACAGACGGGGCGCCGCTTCCATGACCGAATTGAACTCGTCACCGCGCAGCACGCCGGATTGCAGCGCCTGGACGAGCTGGCGGGTGGCGCCAGATGCTTCCGCGGTTGAGGCGCCGCTGATCTTGAAGGTCTTCGATACCGTTTCGGTGGCCCGGGCTACCTGATCCTGGGTGATGCCGAGCTGTCGGGCATTCCGCTGGAAATTGCCGTAGAGCCGGCTCGTCTCTTCAAGCCCGCTCCGCGTATCGTCGGCGATGCGGCGAACGTCATCGGTCGCCTGCGCGAACGAGCCCGACGACTGGGTGGCGAGCTTGAGCTGCGCGTCGAGGTTCTTCGCCTCGTCTGCGATCTCCAGAAATGCCCGCGCGGCGGCGATCGCCGAGATGCCAGCCAGCGCGCCGGCCATGACCTTGACCGAGCGCGACACGAACGCCTCGGTCCGGCCCGCGCTCTTTTGGATGTTGGACATGGCGCTGTCGAACTTGCGCTCGGCATTGGCGACGTTCGCGTTGTAGGCGCCGAGCTTCGCCTCGAGCTCGACGATGACGCGATCGGTTACGACGTCTACCATCAGTGCACCCTTGCGATGCCGGCGCGCTCCATGCGGGCGAACGCGGCGTTGACCTCATCGATGTCCGGCGGCGGGCCATCGTCGTCGGCGCTGGCGGCCAGTTCGTGGTGATGGATGAGCGCCAGATATTCGGGCATGGTGAGCCGCTCGGCGTCGGCCAGCGTCAGTCCGATGGTGACGCAGTTGTGGAGGACGAGGCCCCAGTCGATTCGCTGGAGCTCTCCTGATCCTCCTCCGTCACCGGGCTTTTTTTTTGACCCTCGACGGGCTCGTAGCCAACGTAGAGCGCCATGAGCACGGCCTTCGCGGTGATCGCGTGCGGTGCGAGCGGCTTGCCGTCGATATAGGTGTCGACGAGGAGGTTCGCCTTGAGGTCGCTGATCGAGACGTCGACCTTGTTGACCATCCCCCGGCCGCCGCCGATCAGGCCATGGCGGATCGTCTCTACGACGTCGAGCACCGACCATCCGCCGTTGATCAGCCGGTGCTTGACCAGGTCGATCGGGCCCGCCTTGGCTTCGAGCGCCACGATCTGCTTGATCGGCAGGGCGAAGACATATTCACCGTCGGCGAACGGGAGGGGGATGCTGATTTGCATGACGTGCCTGATCAGCTGCCGGAGATGAACTGCACCGCGTCGGCGCCCGAGATGGTGATCGAGATCTGGACGAACTGGCCATTCTCGCCGGTGACGTTGAAGTCGGTGATGATGCCCGGGCCCTGATAATAGCCGTCCACGATCTCGTCGGAGGCGGGTTCATCGAACACGAAGCGGAAATTGGTCGGGTTGCCGGCATCGAATGCGGCCTGCACGTCGGCGAGCAGGCTGCGCGCCAGGAGGCCCGATCCGGTCATCGACCAATCCTTCGCGCCCATGTCGCGGATGGTGATCGGCGAGGCGTCGGGATCGGCGCAGTCCCAGTCGGTCGTGTCGTTGGTGGCGCGGGTCTGCTGGAAACCCTTGGTCGTGATGCCGCACAGCGCGGAGAAGACCTCGGGATCGGCGCCGTCGCCCATCGCGAGATAGACGCGGGTGCTTTTCAGCTTCGACGTGGTATATGCCATTGCCCGGAAACCTCCTTCGATTTCGGGCACGCTATGGCGGCGACCTTGGGTGCTCTACGGACGCCAGCTAGAGCGCCAGCGCCTCGTAGCGCACGACGCCGTGGAAGGCGTCCGCCTCGGCCGGGTCGGGAATGACCTGGGACAGCCGGGCGTGGACGGCGAGATCCGTATCCCCGGTGAGCGCGACGGCATCCATCGCTTCGATGATCCGGACGACATGGCTGTTGATCGTGGCGCAGGTCGCCTCGGGATCGAGGATCGAGCCGCCGCCCTTGACGAAGCAGTGGATCAGGCCGGTCACTTCGCCGCCGGCCCCGCCATCGGCGCGGAAGGGCGAGGAGCTGGCGCCGTCGAGCCGCATGAACGGCCACGTCACCGGATCTGGCTCCTTGGCCGGGTAGATCCTGGCGCCGACGATCGCGACAAGCGGCGCGTCGCCCTTGAGCGCCGCGATCAGCTTACGGCGGACCGGCAGTATCGGGTCCAGCATCGTTGTCATGCAGCATCGCCCACGGACTGATCGCCAGCGCCGGCAGGATCATGACCAGCAGCGTCTCGGCGACGGCTTCCTCGAGGTGCTCGGGGACGTCGAACAGCAGCAGGTCGCTGATGCGGTCCGCCCATATCTCCAGTCCGTTCAGAATGTCCGCTCGCATCGGACACATCGCTATCATCGTCGGCGATCAATGTCGCCCGGCCTTTGGCTTTCGCCCCTTCCCAGACCTCGCGCTTGACCCGGCCGGACCAGCCAGCCTTGAACGCCGTCATGGCGCGGGATGGCCATCGGTGGTCGTAGTCGGCAGTGAAGCGGATCTTCATAGCGCACCTCCTCTGACGACGCGTTTCACAGCTTCGGCGACGAGGCGGCGCGCCTTCGGCCGGGTGCGCTGCGCGGCCGGCGCCATGAAGGGCCGGGCGGCCATCTTCGACGTGCCAGCCTCAAGGGCGACAGCATAGGGTGCGTCGGCCACGCTCAACGCCTTGAGCGGCCCTTCGCGCTCGGTGTGGACGCTTCGGTCCAGAACATGCGTGTCGGCGTTCGGGGGCTCCCCGGGGGCGCTTGGGACGTGATTCTTGCCTGATACCGCGCCGGTCGTGATCGAAATCGCAGCATCGACGGTGAGGATGTCGGCCGCGACATAGATCGCCTTGCCGACCTCGCGGACCATGGCGGGACTGCGCAACCGCTTGAGCCGGGCCGCGTGTGCCTTGGCGCCCACCACCCGGGCCATCAGGCTTTCCGCCCGCGCAGCACATAATGGCTTGCCGCCGCGTCCAGTTCGACGCTCTGGATCAGCCAGGTCGCGCCGCTGACGGTTATCCGCTGCTCGGTGGTGATGGTGCTCGCGAGGCCGGCGGTGAGCACGATGATCCGCATGTCGCCGTCGACGAACCCTTCCGATTGGCGCATCGCCCAGCTCGCGGCATCGATCTGGCATTTGATCGCGATCGGGTCGCCGCCGGCATAGCCGGTGATGTTGCCTTCCCCGTCGTATATGGGCCCGGCGCTGCTGCGAACGAGCTGCCCGTCGAGATAAAGCCCGCCCAGCGCCGCGCCGAAGATCGCCGCGATGCCTCCGCCGAGCAGGCTCACCTGATCGGACCTTCATAACCGTATGGCCAGGTCCCGCAGACCGGGACGCCGGTGCCGGTGACGCGCGGGCCGCCGAGGCAGCTCTTGAGCATCGGGTAGACCCGCTTGCCGTAGCTGGTCGCGCCATATTCGCCCATGGCCGCGTCGGCGCTCGAATCGTCGCGCTCTAGGTCGATCGACCCGGACTTGATCCGCTTGAAGCCGCTCGCCCCCTGCGCGGACGCCACCGCATCGGCGCCTGTGCCGATACCCTGCTGCGTCAGGTAATGGGCGGTCAGCAGCATGCAGGCGAGATCGGCGTCGTCGGCAAGGCACGCCTGAATAGGATCGACGATGCGCCCGGCGCGCGCCGACCAGAACGCATATTGATCGGTCGTCACCGCGGCGAAGGCGGGAAAGAGGCCCGTGAAGGTGGCCTTGTCGGGGACGGTATAGGCCATCAGACGATCAGATAGACCTTGGTCGCGGTCCCGATCGCGGTGATGCGACGCGGCACGAATGGCGGGCAGAACACACCCTTGACCGGAACGGCGGTCCGCGTGACCAGGGCTTTATTCTTGAACGTCACGGTGCCGTCCGCGTCGAGGAAGAAGCCGCGCGTCCCGCTGGGCAGGTCGGTGTCGGCCGGGGTCCATTCGATCACATCCGACCCGAAGGCGGTTATGTCGCTGGCGCGCTTGAGGGGGAAGCTCCTTGACATGGCATGATCCTGCTACCGGGGGTCGGCATGACCATTCCGCCCGGCGCCGCCCGGTCGCTACGGACGCCACGTCAGCCGCCGCAGACGGTCAGCCTGTCGAAGCCCAGCATCCGCGCGAAGGTCGCGACTTCGGCCTTGCTCTCGACGATCGCATCGACCGGGCCGTGCCATTTCTCGGCGGCGGCGGGATAGGCGATCACGCCGTCGAATCGGTCGCGCGCCATGGCCTCGCGCGCCTCGTCCCACACCGCGCGCTTTTGCCCCAGGACGAGACCGTGCCGGCCACCGGTCATGCGGTAATGCTCGCTGACCCAGGCATCGGCGAGTTCGTCCCACGGCTTCACATGACCAGGGTAGAAGCGGATCCGGCCCATCTCGCTATCGCTGGCGCGCGTGACGCCATCGGCGATCGACCATGTCGCCTCGCCAGGACCGAGCGCATAGCCGAGCCACGCCTGATCCGAGCCCACGAACAGGCGGCTCGCCTCCTCGGCTCCGGCCAGGCTGAAATCGTCATAGACGTGCGGCCGGGCGCCCGCGGTCATCAGCAGCATCGAACCGTTGTAGCGCCAGCGCGGTCCCTCCTGGGATGGGCCGCAGATCACGAGGTCCTCGGGCCTGTCGAGGATGGCATCGATGTTGCCAGCGATCACGACGTCGAGGTCCATGCACACGAAGCGCTCGCCGAAGATGCCGGCCGCGTCGCTGCGGAACATGGCGAGGCGGCGGTAGCAGTTCGGCCGCTGCCCGCGCCAACGCCGCGTCTGCAGCCCGACGAACTCGCCGGGCGGTGTGATGATGCGGATCGAGGGATCGATACCGTCGGGCATGTCGGTGACGCACGCGATCTCGATGTCGAGCGTACAATGCCGGCGCACCATCGCCGCCCATATATTGACATGCATGGCGGTAAAGCTGGTCCGGCTCTGCGGCTGCCGCCACAGCCAGGTCAGGATTGTCAGCTTCACAGCACGCGCTCCCACGGGAAGTCGAGGACGGTGATCGTGCCGGCTGCGCCCCGCGCCGCCTTCGCCGCGAGCACGGCCCGCTTCGCGCCCGGCATCCGGCCGTCCTTGCGCGGCAGGGTCGACGTCGATGCATCGGGCATCACGTCGCGCGAATAGCGGACCAGGGCGACATGCTTGAGGAAGCCGCGCCCGGCCGTGTCGAACAGGCGGCTCTTGAACAGGCCATCGGTGCCGTAAATGCCGCAGAAATCCTCGTCATAGCCGCCGACGCGCCAATAGAGGTCTCGCGTCATGACGAAGCTGTTCGGGTGAGGCTTGGGCTGCCCGTCTCGCCCCAGCGTCGGGGTTCCGGTGTCCGCATCGATCCGGTTGAGGAAATAGGCGGTGCCCGCCTCGAGCCGGTGCATGCGGCGGAACAGCGCGTGCGCGGCGTCGGCGGTGAGCACATGATCCATGTCGGTCAGCAGCAGCCATGGCTCTTTCGCGACATGCGCGCCGAGGTTGCGCGCGGCATGCTGATGCCAGGGCCGGTCCTCGGTGACGCGGTAGATCGACAGGGGCGGCAGGCCGGCCGGGCGGGCGACGTCGGCCGCGGGCTCGGGGGAGCCGTCGTCGACGATGACGATCTCGGTCTGCGCCTTCATCTCCGGACCCCATGCGGCCCATGTCGCATAGTGGAGCGCGAGCTGCCCGGGATTGCGGTAATAGGGCATGATCAGGCTAAGCATCGAATGGCCTCCTGGGTGTCGGTGCAGAAGACGGGGATGCCGGCCTCGCGCGCGATCGCGGCGCCCTGCTTCGCGCTGCTTTCGATGAACATCTCGACGCCGAGCCGGCGCGCCTGTTCCGCCTTCCACCCGCCGCGGTTGCCGGCCGCCATGCGTTCCGCCTTGGTGGCATAGGGCATCATCGTCAGGCTCTCGTACTGGACGCCGTGACGCCGCAGCCATGCCTCGGTCTGGGGCCGATAGCGTTCCAGGCGGCCGGTGACGATATGCCCGATCGCGCGCGTCGGCAGGAACAGCGGCTCGGCATTGGCGAGGAAGTCGAGATAGCGCGGCCCGTCGTCATTCTCGACCTTGAGATTGTCGCGGCACAGCACTCCGTCGAAGTCGAAGCCCCAGCGCGGCAGCCGGATATGCTTGGTCCAGTTCCAGGCGAAGACGCGCGGGCCTCCGACCTGTTCGAACCAGATATCGCACACCGTGGCCGGATCGACCTGATAGGGCCCGAAGATGGCGAGGCGGATGACCTTGGTTCCACGGGGAAGCAGCTGGACGGCACGAGCGAAGGCGCGGCCCTTGTTGCAGCTGTCGTCGACCAGCAGGACGCGATCGCCGCGCGCGACCGGTGCGCCGCTGCGCCCATGGACGATGCCGGCGGCATAGCCCGCAGGATCCGCGAGCGGCATTTGCAGGTGGGTGGCGATGATCGACGCCGGCAGCATGCCCGATCGAGGCAATCCCACGACGACGTCGAAGGCGGACCGGTCGATTCGGTGAAGGTTGCGGGCGATCGTAGCGGCCATGTCGCCGACGGTGCGGATATTGATCACGCGCGGCGGCCCCGGAGCCCCATGTTGATGCCGCGGTGCCTTTTCTCTCCCTTGGGCTCCTCGACCGATTCGATATCGACGATGCCGGCGGCGTCGAGGCAGCCGCGCAGATAGGCGGGGGTGAGGATGGCGCGGTGCATCCAGGATGATCCGGCCTCGCCGCGCTTGGCGTAGTTGAGCAGCCGGCCGGCGGCCCATTTGTACGGGTCGCCGAGGTGGAGGTCGCGCTTCCATTCGCCGGGATGGACCTCGATCTCGCCGAGCATGGCGCGCATCATGCGCTCGCCATCGACGGTATGGATTTCGAGGATGCCACCGGGGCGCAGGATCCGCGCCCATTCGACGATCGTCGCCTCGACCTCGAACCATTCGACATGTTCGATGCAGTGCGAGGAATAGACCTCGTCGAAGGTCGCGTCGGGGAAGGGGGGACGGCGGCAATCGCCGATATGGTCGGTGGAGGGCGTGCGGATCAGGTTGAGCGTCTCATAGCCGGGCAGACGCTGCCTACCCGGCCCGATCTCCAGTCGCCTCACGCATCACCCATCCGGCGCCTGAGTTCGGCAACATCCCAGGCCGGAAAGAAGTTCTTGCCCATCTTGGCCTTGTATTCGGCCCGGACCGCTTTCAGCTCGTCGGACGCGGAGGGCGACGTGGAGCCGCCCGGCTCGCCGTCCTTGTCATGATCGAGCTGCGGGAGGTCCTTCGGGGCCTCGGGGAGGTCGACGACATTCCCCTCGTCGTCGACCTCCATCACCCCGGCCGGGATGCTGGCGACCTTCGATCGCTGCGCCTGGGCGGTCTTTCCAGCGTCGACCAGAACATAGCTCCGGTCGATAAGCCGGATCATCCGAGCGCCAGGCGCATCGTTGCGATAGAAGGCCATGTCCGTCTCTCCGGCTTACGACGCGTCGGTCAGGTCGACCGCGGTCTTCGCCTTGGGGATGCGGATCTCGTAGCCGCCGATCGCCATGATCCCCGGAACTTCCCACGAGAACGGGCCTTTCTGCCACGCCGGGAAGAACTGGTGACCGCCGCCGGGCAGGTGGAAGCGGTGAACCTCCATCGTGTTGGCATAGGCGATGATGCGCTTGGAGCCGCCGGCACCGGCCGTCTCGAGGTGCCGCGTCCGCTTGAGCGTGACGGGGCCGAGGACCGAGTTGTCGGCGAGATAACGCAGCACCGAGACGCCGGTGTCGGTCACCCGCTTCGACGCCAGGATGTTCCAGATCGAGGTCGGCAGCGCGAGCGTGTCGGCCCGATAGGTCTCCAGCGTGTTGGTCTCGACCGAGGTCAGCGCGTCGTTGATGACCGCGACGTCATCGTCCGGGTCGGACGAGGCGGTGATCATCAGGCCGGTCGTGGTCGTCATCAGCGGGTCGTTGATGAAGCCGGTCGCGAACTTGAGGCCGTCGCCGGTCATGCCGGTCTTGTGGATGAAGCGCTCGGCCGTCTTGGTCGCCGCGTCCGCCTTGTCAGCGATCACGTTGATGCCGAGCTGCTGGCCTCGCTCCAGGTCGCCACGGTTCCACTTGTAGCCGATGCCGGCGATGTGGTTTTCCTGCAGGAACTGGGTCCGGCTGACATCCGCATAGGGCATGTCGTCCGCCGCCACGTCGAACCATTCCGGCTTGCCGGCGATGTCGCCCGAGTAGAACAGCGAACCCGCCGTCCAGACCGAGCCGGCGGTGTCGACCGGCATGAAGTCGGCATAGTCGGCGGTCGGGTACTTGACCATGTAGACGCCCTGCTCGACGCGCAGGAGCTGCGGGGCGAGGAAGGCCATGGTCTGCTGGGCATCGCCGAAATCGACGCCACGAACGGCGTCGAGCCAGGCCA
Organism: Sphingomonas sp. Root720; assembly: GCF_001428605.1. Taxonomy (GTDB): domain Bacteria; phylum Pseudomonadota; class Alphaproteobacteria; order Sphingomonadales; family Sphingomonadaceae; genus Rhizorhabdus. The sequence goes on along the minus strand of NZ_LMID01000001.1, from coordinate 102,773 downwards.
TGCCATGGTCGTTCGCCTCGAGATGCGCGACGGCGGCGACGACCGAGTCGAAGAACACGGCCACCGAGCCGTCTTCGAGGATAGCCATCTGGTCGCGGGTGATATGCTTGGTCATGGAAATGGCCCCCTGTTAGCGGCGGACGATGCGGACGAGGCCCGGCGCGCTGGCCAGGGTGTCCTCGAAGAACCAGCCCGTCGCGGCGGTGTTGCCGCCCGAGGAGCTGGTGACGGCGCCAGCGCTGGTGACATAGACCTGCGCACCATCGGTCGTGGTGGCGGCCGACGTCACCCAGATCTTGCCGCGTTCCTTGATCGGAACGTTGTCGCCCGGCGCGAAGGTGTCGGCGGCGCGGCCGGACGTGACCGGCAGGCCCTTGCGGGCGATCGCGAAGCCCATCAGCGCGGCCGAAACCGTCAGGGTCACGCCCTTGTCCGCCGTGCCCCGGTAGACCGGGCGGCCGAACGCGCAGGCGGTGTCGCCTTCGAGCGTGCGGGTGATGATGTTGCTCAGCTCGCCATCGGCTTCCATACCGGCATAGCCGTAGGGAATGTCCTCGCTGAAGCTGTTCTGAAGTACGGCCATGTCGGGATCTCCTTAGGCGCGGGGCTGGATGCGGTGGGCGTTCGCCTTGTCGGCGAGCCAGCGGCGGCGCTGCGAGTCGACCGCCTTGGCGCCGTTGGCGGGCTGCCGGATGCCGTCGCGGAACACCTCGCGCAGCGGGTCGGCCGGCGCGGCGTCCTTCGACAGGACCGCGAACGAGGCGGCGACCTGGTCGGCGGACCAATCCTTGGCAGCGTCGCCCATCTTGGCGTCGACGACCGCCTTCATGATCGCGTCGGCGTCGGCGTCCTCGGCGAACTGGACGCCGAGCGCCTTCGCCTTGTCGCAGACCAGCGCATAGGCCTTTGCAGCGTCGCGCAGTTGGGCGGCGGTCGGCTTCGCGTCCTTCGCCTGCTGCTCGAGCGTCTGGATCTGCGCGTCCTTGGTGGCGCCCTCGGTGGTGAGGGTGGCGACCTTGGTTTCGAGATCGGTGACCTTGACGTTCGCTGCGTCGCGCGCGGCCAAGATGGTGGTGATGGTCTTCTCCGCCGTATCGGCATTGGAGATGTCGACGGTGAGACCGTCGATGAGCATGGTCTTCACGAGCTTCTCCTTGGTAAGACCGTCGAGGAAATGGGAGGGCAGGGCGTCGCACAGCGCGAAACCATCCTTGATGGCGCAGTCGCCGCCGGCCCGGCCGTATTTGACCAGGGCGACATGGTTGCCGTCGGTGATGCGGGACTGGCGGGCCTGACAAGCGGTGCCGTCTGCGGCCTTGAAATCGCCGAACTCGATATCGGCCACATAGCCGTTCGAAAGCTCACGCTTCCCGGCGTTGACCTTGTCGATGGTCGACTGGTCCATCAGGAGCAGATCGAACGCGAGATATTCGCCATCCCGCATAGCGCCCATGATGGTACCGCGCGCGTGGTCGCGCCAATTGGACGACGTCACGCTCTCGTGGGGATGGTCGTCGGTAACCGGCTTGCCGATGAAGCTCTGAACCGCCGCTGTGTCGAAAACCGTCGCTTCATCGCGCAGGACATTGACCACCGCGGTATCGCGCAGACCGTGCTTGTTGTCGGGGTCCACTTCCCGGCCGGTGTACTGATAGACCCCAGTCCGGGCCGCCTTGGCGCGCACGGCAAGGAAGCCACCCTGGACTTTCTTCGGCGCATCGAGCGTGAGGCGATCGGTGAACAGCATGGGGGATGGATGCCCCGATGCTGGTTAGGCGCTCTACGGACGCCAGATTTTCAATCGATCTCATCCAGCAGCGGAATCCAAGCCTGCGCGCGGCACCCGCAGAACGGCGCCTGCCCAGGCGTATCCCCCGCCGGCTCCCCCAGCTTGAATAGCTTCCCGTCCCGCGCCTTGTGCACGGCTCGCGGGTGGGCCTTGTGGCTGTGCCGCCACCGATATTGGTCAAGGCCCGCCTCCGCCTGACGCTGCAGGTCGAGCGCGGCTGAGAGCTTGGCGTTCTGATCCCCGGCGATTCTCACGGCTCGAGCCCGGCCCATCCCGGTCGCCTCGCGGACCTCCTTCGCCACCTCGCGTGCGGGCGTCCGGTTCTGATACCCCCGAAACACCGCATCGGAGATCCGCGACTGCGCCTGGTCGGAGACGTTGCGGACGAGCGCGACATTGCGAGCGACGAAGGCCTCGACGGTCTCCCGCGTCTCGCCCGCGAGCAATACGGTGGAGAGATCGACGCCAGTCCCGGCCTCTATCGCGGCGGCCCATTTCTCGCGGTGGATCTGTTCGGCTCGCACAGCCCAGCGCCGCAGCGCGGGTGTGATCTCGACGATCAGGCGGGAGAGGAAGTCGCGGGCGGTGCTTTCGATCTCGCTGGCGGCCTGGTCTGGGCTGTCATGGATGGTGGCATCCATGGTTAGCGGGGCGCCATCCATGGCAAGCGGCGTCGGATCATAGGCCGCCATGATCGCCGCAGAGTGATCGCGCCACACCTGCCATGCCGGCGCGTAGACGGCCGCGAGGTCGGTCGCCATCGCTTGCGTCGGGACGATCGGGCGGAGGGTGACGGCGCGGCGCAGACCCTGCCCGCGGGCAATGAGGGGGAGATTGAAGGCCACCGCTATGCCTCGGTGATCTTCCGCTTCCACTCCAGATCAAGCGGCTCGAACAACTCCGGCCCGAACAGCAGCCGCCCCGTGAACGGCTTGACCGTGTCGAGGTCCAGTCCGGCCGGCACCTCATACGACAGCGTCACGTGCGGATGAAAATCCTCGAAATCGTGGCTCCCGCCCGCCGCGACCATATCCCGATGGCGCGATTCGATCTCATAGGACGAGAACAGCAGCACGACGGCACTCTCGCCGAGGCGCTCGACGGCGCGCGGCCCGCCCGGCTTGACGGTGATCTGGCCCTTGTCGTCGCCAGCCCAGCTTTCGCCCATTTTCATCGGATCGACCGCGGTGCGCGAATAGAGGACGGTGACGTGCATGTCGCCGGCCGGGAGCGTCGAGGTGAAGCCGGCCGACTTTGCCCAGGCGATCAGATCGGCTGCGTTGAGCAACTTGCGCTGGACATAGAGCGGGCGCGGCTTCGCATCGGCGAAGAACATGGCCGCATCGTTGGCAGCGCGGCGCGCGCGGGCAGGCGGGTTGGCGCCCGGGGCGTTCGGGTTGGCGCCCGGCACCGGCACGACGCCGAGTTCGGCGGGATCGACCTCGCCCGACAGGCCTTCGCCCGCCGCATCCGCTTCGTCGATCGCATCCTGGAGCCCGGGCCAGCGCTGGCTTTCGATCATCCTGTTCTGTACCGCCTTTGCCAGCGCCGATTCCGGCACCAGCCCGGCATTGGCGTATTTCGTGACGGTGTCGGCTTCCTTGTTCTCGACCTCGGCCTGGTCCTTCTCGGACAGCACCATCAGCGGTGAGAACGACCACGTCAGGTCCGCCTTGAGCCCGGCCGACGGCAGCATAACCGCATCGATCCGCTCCATCATCGGGCGCAACTGCTTCTCCTGCTTCGACCCGACCGACTGGAAATAGTTGGTCAGGTCGCTGTCGCCGGTCGCGTTCATGCCGTCGGGCGACTTCCCGAACAGGCGGGTCGCGGGAATGTCCGCGGCGCCGGCCACGCGGGCGTCATAGGTGACGATCACGTCGCGCACCCCGGTAAGCGCGAGCTGCCGCTGCTCCCACTCGTCTTCCTTGTCGAGGACGACGGCGCGGTGGACCGACTTGCCGGTGTTGGTCATCTCCACGCGCTGCAGCAGCCTGTCTTCGCCGCCGGGTTGCAGGAGCTGTTCAGCCATGCCAGCCAACCGGAACACGTCGATCTTCGCCTCGTCGATCAGGGCGGCGAAGCCCGCGCATGCGGTGGTGGCCTGCTGCACCGCCTCGTCGACCGCCTCCACCACCGACATGCCCCAGAATCGGTCTTCCCAGGTCATGCCCGGGAAGGCCGGAATGGGCAGGCCGCGAAAGCAGACCACGCGCGATGGGTGTATATCGACCTGGCGCGACGTACCGGGCAGGCGATAGAACTTCGGCTGCTTGAACGTGTCGCTCTCGGGGTCGCGGTCCTCTTCGCCGAGATTCAGTTCCCAGCGCGACAGCACCGTGAGATAGCGGATCTGGCCCGGCCGGATCGTGACGGGGAGCGGGTTCGCCGGGTTGTCGCCCAGCCCGATCAGGATGGCACCACCGCCGAGACGACCGAGGAGCAGCGCTTCGAACAACTTCTCCCAATAGCCGAGCCGCTTTTCCTCCGCCTCGATCTTCGCGATCTCGTCATCGGTCGCGTCCCAGTCGCGCCCGGCGCGGGTCATGTCCTCGGCGGGGATGTCGACGATCTTGCGGTGCAGCCACGAGCCGAGATAGGCGAATGAGACCTGTTGGACGTCCTGGAACCGGCGGTACCAGAAATTGCGCACCGTCCGGTCGATCGACGTGCCCCGGCCGGTGAGCACATTGCCCAGGCCGTCGCGCAGCGGGATGACGTTGGGTGGGGCGGGGACGATGGACTGGCCATCGAACATGAAGCCGGGCTTCGGGCGGACGTTTGCGATGCGGCCTGACATGGGAGCGAACCTGTGCCGCACGGCCGATGGCGGCTACGGACGCCAGTTCACAGGACGTCGAAGGCGGTGAGCTTCCTGGAGACCGTGCCCATCGCCATCACGAAGGCGTCGGCCAGATTCGGCGATGGCTTCGCGCCGCCCTTGCGATTGGCCCGGGCGAGATCCTTCTTGCTCTCGACCTTGACCTTGCCCGCATTGTCGAAATCGCGCTTGGGCGTGCACAGTTCGTCGATGAGCAGGGCGAGATTGTCGATCTCGGAAGATATGAAGATGAGATCGGCGGGATCGAACTCTACGCCGCGCTCCACCGCGTTGAAGGTGTTGCGGAACCGGTCGGCGATGTTCCACCACGCCTGCGCCTTGGCGTTGGCGAACATATCCTTGTTGGTTTTCGCAGGGTGCGACCGGGCGTAGATCGCGTCGGGATTGGCGACCGCGCCGCCGGCATTGAAGCCGATATGGCGGATATGGATGCCATCCTCGTTCAACTCGTTGACCTTGGCGCCCACCCCGGCGCCGACGCCGATGCTGTCATAGACCAACTCGGCCTCGCGCTGGACCGCGGCGTCACGGGCGCGGGTCGCGGATTTCAGCAGCTCGTCCTCGCCCGCCTTCCACATGTCGGTCCAGGTGGCGAGCGACCCGGTCGCGGCCACGAGCGCGTTCTTGTCGGCGCCGCTGTCCGCGACGTCGAAGCCGACCCGCCTGGAACCGCTCGGATCGATACCCAGCCCGATATGCGCGTCGATCGCGGCCATCACCCAGGACCGCTTGATGACCACGCTGTCATCGTCGTCGCGCGGGATGCCGAGATAGATATGCTGATATTCGGCCTCGTCCTCCTCCCAAGCCGCCTCGATCACGCGCAGCATCGTGTCGGAGAGGAACGGGTTTTCGAGATAGTTGATCTGGCGGGCGAGCGTCCCGGGCGGCGGATTGAGGACGAAGCGGCGCCAGGCGAAGTCGGTCGACAGGATCGGGTTGAAGATGATCCAGAACTGCGACCCCTGCTTGCGGATCGTCGGCTCGAGCACCTTCCATTGTTCCTCGGTCAGCGCGTGCGCCTCCTCGAGCCAGCATATGTCGATGCCTTCGAGCGACTTGATTTCGGATATGTGCCGCCACAGGCCGTAGAAGATGAACTCCGACCCGGTCCGCTTGTGGATGATCTTGTTGTCGAGGATCCGGAACTGCCGGCGCAGCCCGAACCGCTCGATCTGGGTGACCAGCAGCGAATAGACCGATTCCTCGATCTTGTTCTGGAACTGGCGGGCGCAGAGCACCTTGATCTTGACGTTGCAGGCCAGGAAGACCGCGAACCCGGCGGCGTCCCAGGACTTCGACGAGGCGCGGCCACCATAGAGCACGCGGTTTCGGACCGGCTCCTGGTTGTCGTTGACCGGGGTAAGCCAGAAATCCTGCAGGATCGGATTGAGCGTCGGCCCGCCGTTGTGGCCTATTCCGGCGATCGCCTCAGTCGCCATCGGCCTTCGCGGGCGCGCCGCGGTAGAAGTCGGCGAGGGACGGCGGCGTCATGCTGCCGTCGGACGAGGTGAGGTCGGCGCGAAGTCGCTCCACAAACTTTTCTGGCCGGTGCGCCTTAAGCAATATCTCCATGAGCCGATCGGAACCAGCTATGGCTCTCTGGCGGGCAACCTGCTCAAGATTATCAGCCGCGATCTCCTCGGCGTCTTCCCATCTGGCGGCAAACTTCGGATCGGCGCCACGCCAATCGTAAGCGGTTCGGCGGCCGATTCCAGCCTGTCGCGCTGCCTCGGAAACGTTGCAGGTTTCCTCGAGCACTTGGAGGAATGTTTCGCGCGCGCGATTTGTGCGGGATGTGCGGCGACTAGCCATAATGCCTATGCTCTTCCATGTGACACGGGCGGCAGAGCGTGATGCCGTTATCGACGTTCAATCGCTGCGCTGGATCATCAACCCAGCGGATTATATGATGGGCCTGCAGGTCGTCTGCCTTCCCGCAATTTCGACATTGGTACTCATCTCTCGATAGTACCGACGCGCGCCACCGACGCACTGACGGGTCATCGCGATCAACGACAAACCCTAAGATTTCCTCGCCAACGGTCTCACGCCAATCGACTGAAATTAGGTCGAGGATAAGGATTGCTGCTGATCGCTTCCACGGCGGTGCGCCTGATAGGATTACCTGGATGGCCCATAGGACTTGCAGATCAGATAATTTCGCGCGGTGCGCAGCCGCTTTTTCGGGGGTGATTGGCAACATACCGACATGGCGGCAAATCATGCGCATGGCGTTATACTTGCGGCACATCACCTGATTTATGTGTATGTCGAGCGAGATCGGCCTCACAACAACCGCCTCCGTTCCCGCTTCGACAGAACGGTGACGACGCATCCGTCGCGAACTGCCGCCCGATGCCCCGAACTGAGGATCACGAATGGCGCGCCGATGCGGTCCGCGAGCGCCGCCGTCGGCGAGGACAGCTCGGCACGAATCCGCTCGATGTCGATCCCATAGACCCGCTCCATGTAGCGGACGATCGCGTGATCGGTAACGTGGATGGGGTTGGTCGCCATGGCTATTCCGCCGCGATCAGGTGCGCGGCAACGCCGTGAGTGAACCCCTTGCGCTTGGCTTTCTCGACGATCTCGGCGCCGGTCAGCCGGGTAGCGCCGAAGAAGAAATCCCCGGTGCCAGTCGCAGTGATCAGCCACGCTCCACCTTTCGGGCCCCGCATGAACTCGATCGCTGCGCGAACGGCGGCGCTCGTCTCCTGGATTGGTTCGACCTTCTCGTGTCGTGGTTGGACCGATTTGCGCAGCTTGCGGACCTGGGCGAGGTAGGCCCTGCGCTTCCGCTTTAGCATTTCGCCGCCAGCCTCTTCGACGCAGCGGCGCTCGGTCTGCCAATGCAGGCCGAACTCGGCACGAACCGCTGCCCATCCACCGCGGATGAACACGTCGGCGAAATCGATCGGGCAGACCCGGACCTGGTGCGGCCGGACCGGCGATCGGTTGAACGGGAGATGCTTGCCCATGAAAACCCTATCGTCCCCCCGCCTGCTGCGCCCACCGCGCTTCATCGGCAGCTTGCGCCGCATCCGCAGCCGCCTGTGCCGCCGCATCCCGCCGCAAGCGTTCCGCGGTCCGGTTCAACCGCTGGACCTCGGCATCGTCGTTGGCCAGCTTCTCGCGGATCGCGGCGTCGAATGCCTTGAGCTTGAACGGTCCCCGGCCAGCGTCGATCATCCGCTGCGAGACGGTGCGGACGATCGGGATCACATCCCGGTCGAAGTCGGCACCGGCCGCGAGCCATTCGTCGATGAGCTTCCCGTCATTGGGCGGGGATGTGAACCGGCCCTCCTCCATCACCCGGTGAAGGCGATCGGTGATCGGTGGCGTAGACGGGGCTTTCACGGGGGTAGGGGGTATTGTCCCTGTCCCTGTCCCTGTCTTACGCATCTCTCCCGTGTCTACGGTAGACGGGCATGTAGACGGCTTGGCGTCTACATCGCTGTCTACATGTGCGTCTCCAAGTAGACGCTCAAGCGTCTCAAGCGAGGCGCCCTTGGGAGGCGTTACGCCGCGCTCGCGGAGCAGTTCGGAAAGCTCCTTTTGCCGGGCGCGCCAGCGTTTCTGGCGTTCCGCGCGCGTGTCGTTCTTCTCGTTCCATTCGCCGCGGCGGCCGCCGGCTTCGATGGCTTTTTCCGCGATGACGGGATGATATAGTCGGCCGTCGCTGCACTTCACGAACTTGTGCAGCGCCCATGTTCGGATTTTTTTCCACTCTTTTTGCGCGAAACCATAACCGCAAAGGTGCGCAAGTTCCTCGTCATCGTCCGGAAGACTGGCCGCGGGCACCTGCTGCCAGGCGGCGCACCACAGGATCACAGCCGCGCGAAATGCTTCCGTCGGGGCCTTGGCGGTGAGCGAGCTGTCGCGCACCATTTGGACGTCGAGCGGCATGAACTTGAGCCCGCGCAGGTCGCAGTCGGGCGGTGTCAAGGGCGCGGGGAGATCCGTCATACATTCATGTCCTGATAGAAACGCGAACCACGCACCGCCTGATGAGCGGCGAAATACCAGCATGTCCGCCTGCCGATGCTGCCGTTGCGGCGCTTGGCGGAGATAAGCTCCACGCGGTCGCGCGCCGCATCCATGGATGTTTCCCAGGCCGGATGCTTCTTCATGTCGGACGGGTCCGGCTCGGCGCGCTCGAGATAATATTGCTCGCGGTAGAGGAAGATGACGTTGTCGGCGTCCTGTTCGATATCGCCGGCGTCGCGCAGGTCCGACAGCATCGGCCGCTTGTCCTCGCGCTGCTCGACCTGCCGGTTCAGCTGGGCAAGCATCACGATGTGAACGCCGCATTCCTTTGCGATCTGCTTCACCGTGCGGCTGATCACCGAGACCTGTTCGTAGCGGCTCGCCTTGGGATTATCGGGCTGGATCAAGCCGAGATAATCGATCACGACCACCTTGAGCTGCTGGCCTTTGCCGGCCATGCGGCGCTGATAGCGGCGGATCGTCATCGCGAGGCGCCCGATGCGTAGCGTCGACGGGTCGTAGAATTGCACGGGCCAGTTATCGATCGCGGCGCGGGCATCGGCGATGCGCTGCCGGTCGAAGGCGTTGAACTTGCCCTTCTGGACATGGTCGAAGCTGGCGGATTCGCCGTGCTTGTAGATCAGGTCGGTGATCGCCCGCTTCATCAACTCCTTCTTTTCCATTTCCAGGCTGATGAAGAGGGCTCCCGCGGATGCCTGGCCGGCTCCTAGCGTCACGGCGAGCGATACGGCCGTCTTGCCCATGCTGGGGCGGCCGGCGAGGATAGTGACCTCTCCGCCGCGCATCGGGCCGACGACGTCGTTCCAGTCGGGGAGGCGCTGGATCTCGATGCCTCGCGGCGCGCGGCCGGCGGCCTCGTCCTCGATCTCGCGCATCGTGGCGTCCCATGCCTCGGCGATCGACGCGGCCGTGGCGCTCTCGTTCTTTTGCAGGGCGTCTGCCATGGCACCGTCGAGCCCGTCGATGAGCTCCTCAACCGGCTTGTCGACCTGCGTCATGACGTCGTCGGACAGGAGGCGCATCTGGTCGATCAGGCGGCGGCGCTTGGCCAGGTCGGCGATGCAGCGGGCGAAGTCCTTCGCACCGACGATCGCCGCGCCGGATCCTGTCAGGTTGGTGAGGTAGCCGGGGCCGCCATAGCCTGCGATCTCGGGGTCGTCGACGAACTGGTTGCGCAGCAGAATCGGTGACGGCTGGCGGCCGTTGGCGACCTCGTTCAGCACGGCGGCGAAGATCCTGCCGTGCAACGGGTAATAGAAGTCGGCCGGGGCCACCATCTCACCGATCATGTCGGCCATGCGCGCCTCGAGCATCACAGCGCCGAGGAGCGCCGCCTCGGTGTCGTAGCTGTACAGCGTCTCGGGATAGGGTTCGCCGTCGTTCGACGGCACGGCCTGCAGGTTCCTCATGCGCGCCTCTCGCTGGCCAGGAAGGCGGCGCGCCATTCATCATGGGCGCGGGCCATCGCCTGCATATGATCGCGGTCGATCAGCTTGGTCTGGTCGGACATGATGGCGCGCGCGAGCACGGCGTAGCGCTCCCAAAGCCGGTCGGGATCGGTGGAGGGGAAGAGGGCCACGCGGCTCACAACCGCCCCTCGCGCACGGTCCGCCCGCCGAAGAGATGCGCGTCGCGCCACGGCGGCGAGAGGTTGAGCTGATCGCAGGCATAGGAGAGCCCGCCGATCGCTTCGGCTTCGTCATGCGTGGCCGGCTTGAACCCGAGCTGGCGGCAGCGCTGCATCGACATCAGCTTGAGGTCGGCCGACTTCGTCGCCCGCGGCATCGCGCCGATGAAGAAGCGGCGCCAGACGGTCATGTTGACCGCCTTGACGATCCGGCAGCCCATCGCCTCGCCCCAACTCGCGGCATGCGCGGCGAGGCCGTTCAGCACGCGCAGGCTATCGATATTGGTGTGGCCGCTAAGCACGCGCGCGTCGAGCGGCTCTTCCCAGAAAATGGCCTCGATCCGCCCAAGCGCGTGCAGGTCCGAGAGGTTCTCGTGCAGCTTGCAATAGACGAGCCCGTCGGAGGTGAATTCACTGCCCAGGATCCACGCGCCGGAGACGCACCGGGGATCACCCGGGCCCCAGCACGCGTACCCTGCCGAGCGCTTGGACAGATCGAGGAAGATGGTCCGCATGGGCTATTCAGCCGCCTCGGACACGAGGGGACCAGGCAGCGGGCCGGCGGAATCGACGATCTGCAGCCCGTCGGCGTCGTCACCGAAGCTGTCGATGATCTCCTGGGCGCGGGCCTTGGTGAACCGGCCGCAATCCGCGAAGGCGGACCAGTCCTTGCCGGTCTGGTCGATGTAGAGCTGCGCCTCGGGATCGAACACGACCCAGGCTTCGTCTTCGTCGGCGCTGGCCTTGGGCTCGTCGCCACCGGCGAGGTCGGAATCGTCGATCGGGTGCGCAGTGCCGCCGACGGTCGCCAGCTTCGGGCGCGGCCGCTCGCCGGTCGGGATGACGTCGCCGCCGGTGCTCTTGCCCTCCGCCGCGTCGACCAGGTCTGACGGCATGAAGATCTTGAGCTCGGTCAGGAGGCCGCGCAGGCAGCGCAGATAGTCGTCGCGCTTGCTCTCTTCCATGCCGTCGAGCTTGAACGCGAGCTTGGCCGCCTGGGGCTGGATATGCGCCTGCTTCTTGATCGCCTTGTAGGCGGTCGATTGCTCCTGCGCATATTCGCCCACACGGGCCTGCGCCGGCTTGATGTCCTCGCGGTAGATCTTCACCGCGAGCGCGGGATCGGGCTTGGGCACTTCGCCATTCACCGTTCCGCTCTGCTTCTTCGGTCTCGCCATTTCTGGCTCCTCTGTGATGGTGCCGGCGGTCCCGGCCGGCGCGGGTATCGGTTCGTAGGCCTCAGGCGGCGGCGGGTTCTTCGCGTCATCCTGGTCGTGCAGCCGCGCCTCGCCGATCGAGATGCCGGCGAGGGTCGCGGCTTCCTCGGTCGCGAGGCCGTCGCGGCGCGCGCGCCGGTAGGATCTCAATTGGACGGAGCCGCCGATCATGCGGCAGCCTTTCGGCGCAGGGCGGCGAGCCGGCCCTCACCGGATGCCGTGATCCTGATCATCAGCGGCACCTTGGCGCCGGGCGCGGGATAGCGCTCGACATGGCCCTGGTCCTGCAACCGATCGATCACCGGCTTGAGACGCGGGAACCGTTGCGACCAGTCCGGGCCGCGCGCCAGGCGCTTGAGGATATGGAGTTCGAACCCCTCGTGAGGTGAGATGCCAGTCATCAAGCGGCTACCTCCGGATAATCGCCATCGCGCTCGAGGCGCTTCCGGCATGGCGCTATCCATCTCAGCCGCGTGTCGTCTTCGCCCTCGATCCAGACCAGCCAAGCATAGGCGGTCGCGGTCGATCCCTCAGGCGCGAGCCGTCCCTTGTGCATGACGACGCGCTCACTGAACTGCAGCACGAAGCTTGGCGGGTTCTTCGAGAACAGCGCCTCATAGCGGCCGACCGACTCCAGGAAGGCGGCGCGGACGATGACCGCAACTCCGACTAGGCTTGTTGCGCAGGCGCACTCGATGAACTGTTCGGCCAACCGGAACGGCGGATTGGTGATAGTCCAGTCGACCGGGAAGGCATCCGCACCGGGGAAGAGATAATCTTCGACCGGAAACCCTACGCCATAGTCGTGGACGTCGGCCGCTTCGACATGGCCGAACACTTCTCGCAGCGGCGCCACCATATGCCCCCGGTTCGCCGCCGGCTCGCGGCAGGTCATCCCGGAGAGGTCAAATCCCTGCTCGTCGAGGAACGTGAGTAGCGCGCGCGTTGCCCACGGCGGAGTGGGGAAGTCGTCGAGCGAGTCGTGCGCCTCGTGGCGCTGCTGCATCACGGCGGAGGAGCGGTTCTGGCTCATCAGTACGCCTGCACTTTCCGGCGCGCATCGCGCATGTGCATCTCGATCGTGATGCGATCGACGATCCGGCGCCCCTCTTCTTCGGGCGTGAAGATGCCGAGCTCGGCCTCGATCATCCGCCGCGCTTCGGCCGCGGGGATATGTTTCCATTTGACGAGGCGCATGTACTCGGCGCGCTTCTCGGGCGGGCACCATGAAAGGACAGTTTCGCTGCGCGTGCGACCCGCGCGGGCGCGAGCTTCCGGCGACTGGCTCTTGGCGCGGACGTCGGGCCGGCTGAGAACCGTCGCGTGGATATGCTTGCCATGCTCGACCCGGCTCGCCCGGATCTCCGGCCGCCTGTTGACCTCGCAAAGCCGCGCGATATGCGCCGCGCGATATTCAGGGTCTTCGTACAGCGCGCGGACGCGATCGAGGCGGCGCTGCTCCATCGCCGGGTCGTTGGCGATCCGCATGATCGAACAGCGCCGGCAATGCGTGGTCGGCTTCTTCGCGACGCAGGCGTCGACGTTCTGGCAGTGGGGGCGAGGATTGTCAGGCGTCACGCCGGCAACCCCAATTCCGGACGCAGCGACCGCGCGGCCGCGGCAGCGCGCGATCGCCGCGTCGACCATCCCTCGCGCCGCTTCTCGGCAGCCTGCTCCCGGATGTCGCGGACGGCGCCGTCGGTGAAGCTCCACGATCCGTCGCGCTCGCGGCGGTGGGTGGGCTCGTGGCGGACGATGGGGCCGCTGCGGTGGTGGTCGATGTGGTGGGTCACATGTGCCTCCCGTCGATCTGCGCCAGGCGTTGGCGCCATCCGTCGAAGACCGCGCCAGCGGCCTCGATCCATTCCCGGTCCTCGACCAGCTCGTGGTCCTCGAGCACGCCGTCCTCGAGATTTTCGGCCATCGCGACCTGCGCGCGCATGACGATCGTCATGGCCTTGCGGTCGCAGAGATGCTCACCGTCGAGGGGGACCAGCTTGAGCCCGAGCATCGCGAAGGTGGCGTTGGCGAAGCGGCCATTCCAGCGCTGGCAGCCGCGCAGGAAGGTGGTCATCGACATTTCGGACGTACCGTGGCGATAGGCTTCCGCCATGTCGCCGCTCTTGCCCAGTTCCTCGCCGAGCTCGGCATAGGTCAGGCCATCGGCGGCCTTGATCGCCTTGAGCGATTTGCCGATCGTCTCGATCAGCTTAGATCCGGAAACGCTGCGGTAACGGGGGTGGATGTCCGGTGTGGCCATGGCTTAGGCAGCCTGCCCATGAAGCGAACGATCACCCCATTCCGCGCAGGTCCGGTGCGACAGAAACGGATAGCGGTCCGTGGCGGCGGTCGGCCGGGCGTCCAGCGCGTAGATCGGGATGACGCGCTCGGCTTCCGTGGGCGGCGCGACGGTGGCGCTGGGCAGTGCAGGCGCCGGGCGGAGGACTTCAATGCTGCGAGCCCGGTTCTTTACACGGCGGATGAAGCCGCGCTCCTCAAGGGCGTCAAGCAAGCGAATGGCATTGCTCTTCGCGACCAGGCCCAAGGCGGCAGCCATCTCGCTGCAGCTCGGCGATATCCCGCCATTTCGTTCCTGATAGCCGGCGACGAAGACCAGCAGCTCGCGTTGACGCCGGGTCATTCAATCCTCCTGTCGAACATGGTGAAGCTCGGCCGCCTCGGCGTCGGACAGGCCATCGGCGTCGTCGAAGTGCAGCTCGGTGGCGAAGTTCAGCAGCCAGCAGCATGCGGCACCGAGGATGGTGGCGAGCGCGAAGGCGGCAACGAAGATCCAGGCGAGGGTGGTCATGCGGACAGCCCTCGCCGGCGGCGGGAACTGGAACCCGCCGCCGGTTCGGCTATCGTGTTGGTTGCGACTCCGACACGAAAGGAATGGACATGGCTGCGCCACTGGAACAACGAATGGCACGCGTCGAGGGGCTTGCCCTCGCACACGGCGTCGCGATCCGCGCGCTTGTGTCCCATCTGGTCAGGAACAAGAATAGTCGAGCTGAGATGCGATCTATCGTGTGTGACAGCATCGAAAAGGTCTATTCCGACCGAAGAACCAACGACCTCATTCATCAGGTTCTCCAGACCGCGATTGATGAAGCGGAAAAGCTGTTCGCTTGAGGTTGTCTACGTGGTCGCGCGCATAGTCCGTGATCACGCCGGCCAGTTCTTGGGCCATACGGGCGCCGTGGATAGCCAATGCGGAATGACGCCCGCTGGCGTCGACCTTCGCCACGCCCACACCGTTTTCAGTGATGTCGAGCGCGATGAGCTCGGCGGGAGTGTCGCGCGGGGTGAGCTCCAGGCGCACCCCCTTGCTGTTGATCAGCTCGCGCCACGACCGACGGCCGACATGGCGCGGAAGCCGCGCGAGCCCCGGCTGCTGGCGGAGGATCGGGTGCACGCTCATGCCGCCGCGCCTTGGGCGGGTGCGGCCGCGTTCTGCGCAAGGCGTTCGAAAGAGATCGACTTGCCCTGCTCAGAGGCGATGGCGGCGATATGCACCCAATATTTCGCCGGGATGGATCGGCCCCTAAGGGTCCAGGATCGAACGGTGACATCGGCGACATCAACCGAGCGGGCGCGCATGGCTTCGGCAACGCATTTCGCGCCACCAAGCTCATGAATGATGTTGGAAGTGTCCATAGCGCCGATACGCTATCAAACGTAGCACGCCATAGCAATATGATTTGTAGCGCGGCTTCGTGCGATGTCCTGCACATGAGGATCAACGAATTCGAATCGGCGGGGTCTCGTCTTCGGTGGGCTCGCTTGCAGGCCGGCTATGAAGACGCCGGAGATTTCGCGGATGTCGCGAAAATCAAGCGGGTGACCTACCGTGCATATGAGAACAACCAGAACGGTTTCGCCAAGCATGCCTCGCATTTTGCTGGGCTCTTGGGCATCCCTACCGACTGGTTATTGAGGGGTGGCGTCGCACCGACTGTTCCGAAGCGGAAGGGTGGCCGGGAACCAGACCTCCCTGCAATGATCAATGCTTCACAAGGAGAAACTGCCCCCATAACCTCTCTCGATCTCTCGCTGGCTATGGGGCCAGGTACGCCAATCGAGGACTTCGTCGAAAGCGAGCCGGTCGAATTCGATATAGGACTTCTCCGCTCGATCACTCGCGCCCCATATCATCGGCTCCGGATGGTTCGGGGCATCGGCAGTAGCATGGAGCCGAAGTTCTATACTGGCGACCGCATCTTGGTCGACACCACGGACCGAACATTAAGCCGCATCGACGGCTACTATTGGATTACGCTATATGGTGCTCACGGGCTCAAGAAATTGCGGCCCGCCGGCCGCGATAGGGTGCTTGTGATATCGGAGAATCCGAACGACACACCGATTGAAGTAGATGCCGAAGACATCACGATTGAGGGCAGGGCAATATGGTTCGCAAGGGATTTATAGTTATAGCGGCGCTTTTGTGTTCAGAGGCGTTTGCTAAACCTAAGCCGCGTGCCAATCCCAATATGGCGATCATTGCGGAAGCTAAGGCCGCTTTAGCTGAAACTCTTCTAGATCCAAGCTCAGCCCAATATCGCAACGTTGGTGTCCACCGTAGTCAGATCGGGCCTCTCGTATGCGGAGAGTATAACGCTAAAAATCGGTTTGGAGGCTACGTCGGATTCCAAACTTTTGTTTATGGTGACGGCTCTCTTCTTGACGAAGAGGCGGCAGATTACGGAGAGATTTCGCTTAACTGCTATAGAAAGTAGTTGGCACCGGTCTACTGCCATTCCAAAATATCCTGAACAGTCACGAAAAAGCCATCGCCGGCTTTTCGGCTCAACCACCAATCCAATCGTGAAGCTGGCTCATCCAGCGCAGTCCGCGCTCTGCGCGCTGCCGCGCCCCATGAAGGGATGGTACAAAATATAGCGCCACGCTACATTTGTTGTTGACGCGCTACGAAACATAGCTATTTTCATCCTCAACGCCGATCGATCCAACCCCTTGGGATCGACCGGCGCTCCAGGCGCCGCGACCCATGCCCCCTCGGGTCGCGGCGCCGCATCGAGGATGAGAGATGGCCCACACTCCGAAGACCGCCGCCCCGACAAAGCGCTACGAGCTCGTCAAGGACGACACCGTCAAGACATGGGACGGTCGCACGCTGTTCCGCATCCGCGCACTGGTGGCGATCACCGCGCTCGGTATCGCTGCCGGCGACACCGGCGGCTATGTCGAGAAGGAGGAGAACCTTTCGCAGGTCTCCGGCAACGCGTGGGTCTACGGCAACGCGCGGGTCTACGGCAACGCGTGGGTCGACGGCGACGCGCGGGTCTACGGCGACGCGTGGGTCGACGGCAATGCGCAGGTCTCCGGCAACGCGTGGGTCTACGGCAACGCGCGGGTCTACGGCAACGCGCGGGTCGACGGCGACGCGCGGGTCTACGGCGACGCGCGGGTCTACGGCGACGCGTGGGTCGACGGCAACGCGTGGGTCTACGGCAACGCGTGGGTCGACGGCAACGCGTGGGTCGACGGCGACGCGCGGGTCTACGGCGACGCGTGGGTCTACCGTTGCAACCATCTCGGATGGTTCTCCTGCGTCGGCAGCGAGAACGGCACACTCTGCTGGTTTCTCCAGAAGGACCGGACCGTCATGGTCTCGCGCGGCTGCTTCTCGGGCTCGCTCGAACAGTTCGGTGCTGCGGTACAGGATCGGCACGGCGACAGCCCCGATGGCCAGCAATATCGCCTGCTGATCCAGTTCATCGAGCTTCGTTCGACCGAGGCGCTGAAGGATTATGCGCCGGTCGAGGATGAGTCCGAACACGCTGCCGAGAAGGTGGCCTGATCATGAACGCCCAAACCAAACTGATCGCCGCCGATGGCTGGATCGCCCACCATGGCGGCCCGTGCCCCGAGCCGTGGTCGACCATGGTCTGGGTCCGGTTCGCCGACGGTTCCGAGCCCCAGCACCCCTACGCCGCCGGATGGAGGGCGCAGTTCTGGACGCCCGGTCTCGATAGCGCCGGGCGGCCGCGCAACACGATCGTGGCGTATCGCTATGACGTCCCGCTGACCGACGTCGTCGACATGGGGCCGGGGAGGGTAGCGGCATGAACGCGCCCTTCGCCCTCACCGAGACCGAGCGCGCCCGGCTCAACCTCGCGGCCCACATCGCCGACATCGCGCGGATGGACCGCGAGCTGCTGTCCTGCACGACCGCGAACGATCCGCACGGCTACCGCGGCGCGGCGCTGGAAAACTCGATCCTCGAAGCGCAGGCGATCGTCCTCGCCGAGGAGCGCGAGTTGACCGGCAAGTCGCTGGACCTGATCGCGAAGGCGTGCGGGCTGTGACGCTCGCCCAACTCCCCAGCCTGCTCGTCTCGCTCGGCATCATCTCGCTGTGTCTGTGGGCGGTGCAGATCACCTTGCGCGACCACCGGGCGCGAACTTCCCCGCCGGCCGCTCCGATCAAGCCGAAAACCCCCAGCGTCGTCGCTTCGGAGCGCGACGACGCCAACGGGGCGCAGGGCCGGTGAGCCGCCCCGACCTGATCTACGCCGCGCCCGTCGCGCCCGCCGCGCCCGTCGCCGGCTTCGATCCGGACATGCCGATCGCCGGCTATTACCGCATGCGCTTGCGATCGGGCGCGGTCTGGGTGGCTATTCGGGTCTGGTTCGGCCCGCCGCTCAACCACGAGCATGCGGACGATCCGACGACGGCGCGAGTCCTCGATCGGTCCCACCGCTGGCAGGCAACCGCGAACGGCGAGATCATCCCGCTCGATCGCGTCTGGCCACAGTGCGCCGATGATCCGATCGACAAAGCCGAGGCGCGCCGCCTTGTGGAGTTGCAGCGCTGGGGCGCGGCGGAGGGCCACGACGTGGTCGCCGATCCGACCCGTCGCGCCGATCCCAACCACACCCCGATCCCATTCTGAGGAGAGCCACGATGCTCAAAGTGAAGAACGTCGCCATCGGCACCGAGAAATACGGCGAAGGCTATGAATGCTCCGTCACGTTCCAGATCGGTGACCTGTCGTACAACAACGTCACGGTGAAGCTGACGCCTGAGGCGACCCGCGAGGTCGTCGAAATGGCGATCGCTCGCGCCGCCATCATGCTCGCCGTCGTCGATACCGACGTGGTGATCGCAGGCGAGTTCAAGCCCCTGCCGATGATCGCGCAGCCCGAGCCGCCTGAGTTCGCCGAGGTCGACGAATATGTCGCGCCCGCCGCTGCGCCCGATGGCGACGACACCCTTCCGACCCCCGTTAGCGCAGAGGAGTCAATCTGATGGCCACGAAGTTCGATGATGTGAAGCCCTGGCCGACGAAGCCCGCCGCCCCGCAGGCCGCCGGCAGCGTCCAGGGTCACAACCGCCCGCCGCTCGATATCGAGGCGCGCGCAGCCTTCGACGAGGTGCTCGATCAGCGCGACGGCTTCCGCGACCGGGTCAAGAACCTGATCGCCGCCAGCGATCGCGCCGTCGCCACCGACGAGGTGACCGCCGGCAAGTGCGGCGACCTCGTGAAGCAGATCCGCGCCGCGCAGAAGGTGGTCGACGACGCGCACACGACGACGAAGGCTCCGTACCTCGCCGCCGGCCGCGCGGTGGACGCCGCGAAGAACGAGCAGGCCGGCCCCCTCAGCGCTGCCAAGGCGAAGGTCGAAGCAAAGCAGGCCGCGTTTCTGCGAGAGGAGGACCGGCGCCGGCAGGCTGAGGCTCGCCGGGCGCGCGAGGCGGAAGAGGCGCGCCGCCGCGAGGAATGGGAGCGGCAGAAAGCGGCCGCCGAAGCATCCAGCACCGAGACCGAGGCCGTAAGCGTCACGCCGTTCGAGCCTGCGCCCCCTCCGCCGCCAGCCATAGAGCCCGAGCGCGAAATCATCCGTGGCGACTTCGGCGCGGCCGTGTCGGGCACCAAGGTATGGCTTAGCCAGGTCACGGATTACGAGGTTGCGTTCATCGCCGCCGGCCTCGCCAAGAACGAGAAGGTCCGCGAGGCGATCGACAAGGCCGTCGCCAACCAGGTGCGCGGCGGCGTCCGCGAGATCGAGGGCGTCCGCGTCTGGTCGGACATCAAGGCGAGCAATCGCTGATGGTCAACTTTAGCCTCACCCCCGTCGCGGCAAACCACAAGGTCCGCATCGGCTGCTCCGATCATGACCTGCTCGGCGACATTCCGGCGTGGCTGTCTGAGCACAGTCCGTTGGGCGCCGCGGCTCAGATCGATCGCTGGTATCAGCATGGCGGTGGCTGGCGTGAGTTCAAGGGCTTCGCGGTCGATCTCGACAAGATGACGATCACCTATCCCGGCGACCCCGCCATTCCTGCGATCGCCGAAGCCAGCCTGCGCGAAGAGCGCATCATCATTTTCAACGGGGCTTGGGTCGCCGTGATCCAGCCCGATGGCTCCCATTCAATCGCGAGGATCGACTGATGACCAAGTTCGTAGCCGTCAAGTTCAAGGACACCGACACCCGGTCCTATACCTATTCGTGGGACGGGCCCGACCTGTTCCCCGGCGATCGCGTGAAGGTGCCCGATAATCGCTCGGATGGCTGGAAGCGCGTCACCGTCGTCTCGGTGAGCGACGAAGCGCCGCCCTTCGCCTGCAAGCCGATCATCGGCCGCGTCGAGGATGTCGCCGATCCGGCCGACCTCGGCGCGCTCGGCGACGCGGCGGCGAGCACCAGCGTCGACACCGACGCCATCCCGTACTGACCCCGGAGATATCCATGAACCAGCTTGCCACCCGCCAGCAGCCCGGCGCCGTCGCGCCGCAGCGCATGCCCAACGAATATGACGTCCTGCGCCGATCGCTCACCAACCGGACCGACGACTTCAAGATGGCGCTGCCGGCGCATATCACTCCCGAGAAGTTCCAGCGCACCATCATGACCGCGGCGCAGTCGAATCCCGACCTGCTCAAGGCCGATCGCGGCAGCCTGATCACCAGCTGCATGAAGGCGGCGCAGGACGGCTTGCTTCCCGATGGCCGCGAGGCCGCGATCGTCACGTTCAACACCCGGAAAAAGGATCCGGGCGGCCAATGGATCACCGTCGTCCAGGCGCAATACATGCCGATGGCGTTCGGCCTGCGGAAGAAGATCCTGCAATCGGGCGAGATCAGCTCCCTCGAAACCAACGTCGTCTATCGGCGCGAGGCGGAGGAGGGGGCCTTCATCTTCGAAGCCGGTACCGAGGCGATGCTGCGGCATAGGCCGATGCTCGAGCTTTCGGACGAGGACCTCGCCGACGAGAACATCGTCGCCGCCTATTCGGTCGCGACCATGAAGGACGGCACGAAGTCGTTCGAGGTCATGCGCCGAAGCGAGATCAACAAGGTCCGGCAGGCCAGCCAGACGGGCGCGGTCAACAAGACCACGCGCGATGGCAAGGCTATCCCGCCGAAGGGGCCTTGGGTCGATTGGTTCGGTGAAATGGCCCGCAAGACGGTGATGCGTCGCCATTCGAAGACGCTTCCGATGTCGGGCGATCTGATCGACGTCGAGGCGACCGACGAGAGCATCGCGGCCCGATCGGCGGCGCATGTTCTCAGCGTCCAGCCCGATGCGCCGCAACTCGCCGGCCCGACGCAGCAGGAGATCGATGCGGCCGAAGCCGGTGCCGACCCGCAGACCGGCGAGCTTCCGACCGATGAAGACGACGACCAGGTCCAGCAGGGCCCCGCCGACGACCAGCGCGGCGAAGCGCACACCACCGTCGACGCCGCCGACGACCTGATCGCGGAGATCAACAGCAAGGAGCTGCTCGCCGACCTCGACGCCTTCATGCGCGACACCGACCTTGCGTTGCTCGACGACGACCAGGCCGCGCGGGTGGAAGAGGCTGCGGACCGGCGGTCGGCGGCGCTGCGGAAGGGGAAATGACCCAAGCCTATCCCCTTCACTGGCCGGCAGGCTGGCCGCGCGCCCGCTCGCGCCGTGACGCGGCTTTCAAGGTCACGCCGGTCCAGGCGAAGCTGGAGATGATGGACGAGTTGTCCCGGCTCGGCGCCCGCGAGGTCATCGTGTCGACCGATCAGCCGCTGAACCGAGACGGCTCTCCGTCGATGACCCGACGTTGGGGCGATCCGGGCGTCGCGGTCTATTTCAAACGTAAGGGCAAGCCCGTCGTGCTCGCCTGCGACCAGTTCTACCAGCTGCACGACAACATGCGCGCCATCGGCAAGACGATCGAGGCGATGCGTGGGATCGAGCGCTGGGGCGCCTCCGACATGCTCGATCGGGCCTTCACCGGATTCGAGGCGCTCCCGGCGCCGGAACAGTGGTGGCAGGTGCTGGGCTTGACGGCCGACGCCGATCTCGAAGCGATCGAGTTGGCCTATCGGCGGCTCGCTCCATCCTTCCATCCCGATAGGGGCGGCAGCGACGCGGCGATGGCCCGCCTCAACGCAGCGCGGGACGCGGGGAGG
Source organism: Sphingomonas sp. Root720 (assembly GCF_001428605.1). Lineage (GTDB taxonomy): Bacteria > Pseudomonadota > Alphaproteobacteria > Sphingomonadales > Sphingomonadaceae > Rhizorhabdus. The sequence goes on along the minus strand of NZ_LMID01000001.1, from coordinate 80,871 downwards.
GTGGCTCGTGCGTAATCGCCGCCCCCCGCTCCCGATCGCCTACCGCGCCCGCGACCTGCTGACGCCGCCCCCGGCGATCGACGAGTGCTCGGTGATGCACTGGCGCTGGATCGGGCTGCTTGGGGTGGCGGCGCAGAAATATCGGGAGATGAAGCATGGGTGAGAACAGCAAGATCGAATGGACCGACGCCACCGTCAATTTTTGGTGGGGCTGCACCAAGGTCGGTCCCGGCTGCGATCACTGCTATGCCGAGGCGTGGGCCAAGCGCACTGGCCTGGCGTGGGGCCTCGGGGCCGTGCGCCGGAAGATCAAGGGTGCGGTGAAGCTCCTCTACAAGCTGCACAACGGCTATTCGTGGTGGGCTGCCGATCACCATATCGGCGGGTTCAATGTGACGCCGCGCCGTCGCGTCTTCATCCAGTCCATGTCGGACCTGTTCGACACCGAAGTTCCGATCGACTGGTTTGCCGAGGCGTGGGGCCATATCGTCGCTTGCGACAGGCTTGCCATCCAGATCGTGACGAAGCGGATATCGGTCGTCGAGAAGCGCTTGGCGGCGATCGGCGCCGGCGCGTGGCCGAAGCATGCCGGCCTGATGATTTCCGTCGTGAACCAGGACGAGGCCGATCGCGACATTCCGCGCCTGATCGAGCTCAAGCGCAAACTGGGCATCCCATGGATAGGCCTGTCGATGGAGCCGCTCCTGGGCAGGGTCGTGCTGCGCGACGAATGGCTTTCAGCCTTGGACTGGGTCATCGTCGGAGGCGAGAGCGGTCCCGGCGCGCGGCCGATGCATCCGGATTGGGCGCGGAGCCTGCGCGACCAGTGCGCGGCGGCGGGGGTGCCGTTCCTGTTCAAGCAATGGGGCGAATGGGCGCCGACCGGATCGGTAGATATTTACCGCCATGGACCGGAAAAGCGGGAGCGCCAATTCCCCCGGTCGCGCGGCCTCGGCCTACTCGCAGACGGGCGCATTTGCATGGAGGATTTCAGCGTCGCTGAACACGCCCGCCGCGTGGCAAGCCGCCAAGCGCATAACTCGCGAGCGATTGAGGTCGATCGTGAGGCCCTCGCCGCGTTCCACGCCACCTTGGACGATCCAGATGCGGCGCCGGTGGGGTACCAATGGATGTATCAGATCGGCAAGAAGCGCGCCGGCCGCCTGCTCGATGGCGTCCAGCACGACGGGATCCCGGCATGACGGACCGCCCCATCATCTTCTCGGGCCCGATGGTCCGCGCGCTTCTCGACGGCCGGAAGACGCAGACGCGCCGGCTCGCGTCGTCGCCGCTTCGTCGGTGCGAGGTCGGCGATCGGCTCTATGTGCGGGAGAGTTGGCGCGTATCGCCAGAAGCGGCTCAAGGTTGGGACGAGGCCGACATGCTCGGTTGGATCGACTTTCAGGCCGGCGGATCCGCGCAGGTGGTCGCGCCATCATTCCAAGCGGTCGAAGCTGCCGCGTTCACGAAGCACGATGATCGTGATTGGGATTTCCTCCCCAGCCGCTATCGCCCCTCCATTCATATGCCCCGCTGGGCCTCGCGCCTGACGCTGATCATCGAGGAGGTTCGCTTCCAGCGGCTGCATGACATAGACCAGGTCGACGCGATCGCCGAAGGCATCGAGCCGGTCGACGTGCACGGCGAGCGAGCTTGGAAAAGCTATGAGACCTATGCGGACGGCAAGCCGCATCCGCATGCGTCCGTGCCGAACCGATCGCCCGTCACCAGTTATCGCGAGCTGTGGGACAGCCTCCACCCGGCCGATGGCGAGCGCTGGCAGGACAACCCAGAAATCCTTGCCCTTACCTTCCGTGTCGTCCGCCAGAACATCGATCGGATCGCAGCATGACCGACGAACCCCTCCTCTCCACCAAGGACCGCCCCGGCGAATATGACGCGTTCGAGACGCTCAAGCCGGGCGAGCCGTTCTTTCTCCTTCAGGGCGGCGACAGCCTCACCCCGCCGACGATTCTGCATTGGGCCGATCTCGCCCGACAGGCCGCGCGCCGGGAGAAAAAGCCCGAGCACAGGAAGGCGCTGCTGATGAAGTCGACCCATGCCGAGTGCGTCGCCTGGGCGATGGAGGAATATCAGCGCGGCGGCGACTTCGACGCGCAGCAGCGGCAGCTCGCGCTCGACGAACAGACCATGGCGGTCGACGACAACATCGTCCTCGCGCGCGGCTGCGACCGGCTCAACAACGCGATCGCCGAGGCGCTGGACCTGGCGGACGCGGCGGCCATGGCAGCGCACGTTCCCCAGCGCGGCAAGCTGCGCGAGGCGGCCGAGATCCTGCGCGGCGTGACGCGGGCGATCGAACCGCGGCGGCATATGCAGGGAAGGACCGAAGCATGACTAACCGCCCCTCAGACAACGCGCTTCAGGCTGCGGAGATCGTGCCCGCAGTGGCGAACCTCTATGCCCTGATCTGCCATAGCGATGAACCGCTTGATGCCATGGCTGAAGCGGCTGCGGCAGCCATCGAAGGATGGAAGCGGAACGATGAAAACGCCATCGACAAGGCATTGAGAGGAGCGCTTGAGCGAATAGGTCGCTTTGCATCATCGCATGTGGCCGAAGCCTTTGACCGCTTCGAAGCCGACCTCCGCATCGATACCCAGGCGGCGAAGGTGGGGGATGACGTTGACGATCGAGTTCAACGCATAGCTGCGAGGATGGGCGCTCGGTTCGTGCCGAACGCCCCCACCCCACAACCAGCGGTAGCGGAGGCGGTGGTGGAGCTTCTCAGGAAATATCAGATATTCGCAGGCGAGACGGCCGGGAAGTGTCTTGGCCTCGCTATGTCGACCGATCACCCCGATCCCGATAGCGTCCTTATGGGCATCTTCCACGCATCGCAGGAGCTTGCCGCAGAGGCCGCCGCCATCCGCCAGGGGCAGAGCGCTGGGGAGGGTCGGTGATGGGCGGCTATAGATGCGCTCAATGCGGACAGTTCTCTCCTTATGGAGGCTCTTACCGGCCCTGCTGGCGGCATCGCCTGATCTTTTGGTTGCGGGCTATTGCGGGGAAAAACCATGACCGGTGAAGAGAAGGCGCGGGATCTGCGAAAGCAGATCGGTTCGGCGATAGCTGATCCGGGTGCGACACAGGGCTACAAGGGTGAGCGGACGCTGACCGAGTGGCAAGTCGATGCGGTGATGCCGATCGTTCTCGCCGCCCTGCAAGGCCCTTCCTCCGGTGAGGGGGATAGCTGCGAAAAGTGCGACGACAGCGGCTATATCGAGAGTGTCGGCGGCGGTATCTGGACCGGAGAGAACGTCACGACGACGCGGTCAATCTGCGACTGCGCATGCGGCGATGATGTTCGGCGGGAGCTTGCCGGCCACCCCACCCCAGCAGCCGCGACGGGCGGGGACGAAGGCCAGCTTCGCATCGCGATCTGGAACGTGCTGCGGAAGGAAGGTATGTCCGATACCCGCTGCTATCGACTGATCAACAGCGTGATCGAGAACCTCGCCACCCTCTCCCCTCCAAGCGATCCCGATGTGTGGCAGCCGATCGAGACGGCGCCTTACAAGACCGTTGTTCGCGTCCGCGTCGGCGACATGACGTTCCTCGCTCGGTTGGAGCCGGGCGCCTCGATGAGCGACCTCGATACGTCATGTGATCAATGGCAGGCCGCAGTCGAAGGTCAGCACCCGCCTTGCTGGTCAGGCGGATGCTGCTGGGAATCAAACGAAGATGGGACGATGAGCCTCCAGCCAGAGGCGTGGCAACCCGCCCCTCCCGCCCGAACCGGCAAGGAGGCGTAGGCGATGGGCGCTGTCGACCTTCGACCAATCACGCGTGACGAAGCGCGCAGCTATGTCCGCGAACACCATCGTCACCATGGCTGGCCGGTAGGCTTTCTCTGGCTGCATGGCCTGCATGACGAGACCGGGGACGTTCAAGGCGTGGCAGTGATCGGCCGGCCGGTTGCCCGCGCGCTCGACGACGGGCTTACAATGGAGGTGACGCGGCTCTGCACGCATGGCCATCCGAACGGGTGTTCGATGCTCTACGCAGCGGCACGGCGAGCTGCAATCGCCAAGGGCTACCGACGCGGGATCACCTACATTCTATCGAGCGAAGACGGCGCGTCGCTGCGTGCGGCAGGCTGGTATCACTTGTGGTCGGTCAAGGGGCGCAGCTGGGACACGCCCGGTCGCCCCCGTACCGACAAGCACCCTACCGAGGACAAGGAAGCCTATGGCTGGGGCGCATGGCCGCAGCTTTCGGAGATCGCAGCATGAACCCCATGACCACCGACATCGCGGCCCTGTGTGCCGAGCTGACCGCGTTGCTGGAGAAGAGCACGCCGGGACCATGGGAGGCGTTCAAGGGGATCGTAGAATCTGACGAGCTTCGCTGTGGCATTTCTGCCATGCGTGGAAAGGTTGGGTATCTGGTCGCCACCATTGAAAACGGCGCGCCCGGCGATTTTTGTGAAACAGAATTCTCTAACGCTCTCCTGGTCGCAGCCGCACGCACGCACCTCCCCACGCTCCTGACCGCCCTCACCGCCGCCCAAGAGACTATCCGGCGGCAGGGGGAGGCGTTGGAGGGCATTTCGACAATGTATTCGCGCAAGGGCTACTCTTCCGGAGACCTTTTCATGGAATGCGTGGGGATAGCCCGCGCCGCCCTCGGACCAGCAGGAGATGAGCGGTGAGCAACCCGCTCCTGACCATCCCGCACGCCGACGCCCGCCGCCGCATCCATATCCGCTCCGTCGGCGACCGCGCCAGCTATTCGCTCGGCGTGACGGCCCGGCCCATCATGGCCGACAGCGTCGCCGAAGCGGTCGACCAGGCGCTCGCCGGCATCGGGTACGAAGAGGCTGTGATCATCTATGAGGGGAGGGCATCTTGACCTCGCTACCCGATCTCGTCCGCCGGCTCAGCCGTAAGATCGACCGGCGCAGCGGCATCCAACTCACACCTGAAGACATCGACCTCCTCATCGAGAGCGGCGCTTATGCCGTGCTCACCGAACGCGCCACCGAATATCAGAGGGACCAATGCCGCGCACGAAACGCCCGAAGCCGCTCTACCAACGCGGAGACTTCAAACTCTACGCCCGGCCTGGCCGAAACCATGAAATCGTCTGGTACGATGCCACCGCAGGACGCGAACGAAGCGCTTCAGCGGGTACAGTCGATCTTGGGCAGGCCAAATTAGAGCTCGACCGGCTCTACCTGAAGGACAATGGCCAGCGCTTCTGCGAGACCTGCGGCCGTCCCTTCGATGGCGATACCAGCCCCATGCTGGTCGCTGCGATCGGGGACTATCTGCTGTTGAGCGAGGCGAAGGTAGGCTACAGGGCCACGAGGAACCGCCTCGCGCACGCGGTCGACTATGCCATTGCGACCAACCCGACCGTCACCTGCGCGCAGATCGACCAACGCTGGATCGACGGCTTCCGCAAATGGCTGGCCGACAAGCCGGTCGTTCAAGGGAGCACCACCCGCCCGCGCTCGCTCGGATCGATCGAGGGATGCGTGCTGCAACTCGCCGCGGCGATCAACGCGACGCCGGGCCAGGACGCGCAGTTCTCCAACGAACAGCCGAAGAACGTCGCCGCCTCGCCGACCTATCGGGCCGACGTCGCCACGATCGCGGCCATGTTCCGTTTCTGCCTCGACCCGGTCGGGAAGCACATCCGGAGCCCCAAGGAACGGGAAGTGTATATCGGCTACCGCGCCAACCTGCTGGCATATCTCCGCGCGGCGGTGGCGACGTGGGCACGACCCGAGGAAATATTCGACCTGGGCAAGGGGCAATGGGTCTCCGCCGCGGGCGTGCTCGATCTCAATCCGCCGGGGCGCCGGCAGACCCGGAAGTATCGCGGCCGCATCCCGGTCGCGAAACAGTTCGCGCCGTTTCTCGACGCCATGGGTGATCGCTACATGGCGGTCGATTCCATCCGAGCCACCTGGGAAGCGATGCGCGCCGAGTTAGGCCTTCCCGGCGACCGCGAGGCCGGCCCCAAGCTGATCCGGCGATCGATCTCGACGATCGTCCGTCGGCGCATCGGCGAGGAGCGCTGGCGTCAGGGCGAGATGATGCTAGGCCATGTGAAGAGCAGCATCAGCGACATCTACGCGATCCCCGATCCGGCGAATCTGGGCCTCGCATTGGCCGCGACGGAATCGATCATAGACGAGATCGAGAAGCTGACGCCCGGAGCGTTCTACCGCACTTTTACCGCGCAGGCCCCTGCGCTACTTATCGTGGAGGGTGGAAAAAATGGCTGATTATCAAGGCGAAAGCGCTGGAGCGGGTGAAGGGAATCGAACCCTCGTCGTAAGCTTGGGAAGCTTCTGCTCTGCCATTGAGCTACACCCGCCCGGTTCGTGCCGATTGCCACAGCGGCGGCGTCCCGGTCAACGACATTAAACATCGGTAAGGGCCGCGACTTCCTGCTTCGCGCCGGGCGGCGATCTGCTATGGGGGCCGCATGAACCAGTCACCTTCGATCGGCGAGCGCGATCTGCGTTCGGCGCTGTTGCGCGGCCTGCGCGGCGAATGCCCGGCCTGCGGCGGGGCGAGGCTGTTCGGCCGCTTCCTGAAACCCGTTTCGCATTGTCCGGCCTGCGGGCAGGACTGGACGCTGCACAGCGCCGACGACATGCCAGCCTATCTGGTCGTGCTGATCCTCGGCCATGTGCTCGTGCCGATCCTGGTCGCGGTCAACATGCGCTACGACCTGCCGATGTGGCTCGACATGAGCCTCTGGCCGGGTCTGGCGCTGATCATGGCGCTGGCGATGATCCAGCCGGTCAAGGGGGCGGTGATCGGCTTCCAATGGGCGAAGCGCATGCACGGCTTCGCAGGCGGGCGCTGACAGGCATGGCGTAAGGGGTACGGAGGGGGCACATGAAGACGATTCTGCTGTTTCTGCTGGCGATCGCGGCGGTCGTCGCGGCGATACCGTTCATTCCGCTCAAGACCGCGGTCGAGCTGCTCCAGCTCGATCGCGTCGGCTTCGAAGCCGCGCAGGTCGAAGGCAATCTCTGGGAGGGCCAGCTCTATGACGCGCGGCTCGCCAAGATCGAGCTGGGCGACATGACGAGCAAGCTGTCGCTCGAGGATGTCAGCAAGGGCCGCATCCGCCTGAACATCGCCGGCACCGACGAGGTGTCGCGGCTCAAGGGCGTGTTCAGCTACGGCCTCGGCGGCGCCGGGATCGAGGATTTCACGATCGGCATGCCGGCGGTCGCGGGTCCGCAACCCATCGGCAACGTCACCCTGATTGCCGACGGGCTCAAGGCGCGATTCCCGGGCGGCGAATGCGCAGACGCGAGTGGCCAGGTTCGGGCCTATATGTCGGGCGCGCTGCCGATGGTCGGCCTGCCGAGCGAAATGAGCGGTCCCGCATTGTGCCGCGACGGCAAGCTCGCCTTCGACCTGGCGAGCCCCAGCGGGCGCGAGCAGGAGGAGGTGACGATCCTGTCGCCGCGCAAGTTCAAGGTTCGCCTGTTCCTTCGGCCGACGATGCCGCGGGTCGAGCAGATCCTGCAGGCGAAGGGCTTCCGGCGGGTCGACGACGGCTATGCCTATGAGGAGGAACGCTCGATCTGACGGTGCTTCCCGCGCGCCGCCGATGGGGCCATAAGCCGGGCATGACATCGATCGGCCGCCTGATTCATCTGTGCATCGCCCTGTTGCTGGTCGCGGCCGGCGCGACGGCCGCCCCGGCGGCGCATATTCGCGCCACGCTGGAGGCGGAGACCCTGCGCCCGGCGGCCGGCAGCCGGGTCACGCTGGCGCTCAGCATGGCGCCGGAGAAGGACTGGCACGGCTATTGGCAGAACCCCGGGGATGCGGGTGCGCCCGCCGATATCGCCTGGACGCTGCCGCGTGGGGCCGATGTCGGGCCGCCGCGCTATCCGGTGCCGCAGCGGCTGATCGTCGCGGGGCTGATGAACTATGTCTATGAGCGGCCCTATGCGCTGCTGATGACCCTGACCGTGCCGAAGGGGCTGCCTTCCGGCACGCCGCTGCGCATCGCGGGCAAGGCGCGCTGGCTGGCCTGCTCGCCGACGATCTGTGTCCCCGAGCAGGGGCCGGTCGCGATCGAGCTGACGGTCGGCGACGGCGCGGTGACGGCGGCATCGCGCGCGCGTTTCGACCGATGGCGCGCCAGGCTGCCGATGCCGCTCGGCCAGGCGGCGAGCTTCGAGGCGAGCGCGGGCAGGGTTCGCCTCGCCATTCCCTTCCCGAAAAGTCGCCCGATCGCCGATCCCTATTTCTATCCCGCCACCGACGGGGTGATCGACTATGCCGCGCCGCAGGCGATCAGCCGGCGCGGCGACCGGCTGATCGTCGACCTCAAGGCGGCGCGGAGCCCGCAGCAGGTGCCCGCGATCGAGGGGCTGATCGCGATCGGTCCCGACCGGGGACTGATGCTGACTGCCCGGCCCGGCAAGGTCCCGGCGGCCGGCGTGCCGATCGCGGGACCGGGCGACGAGTCGAGTGGGGGAAGCCTGCGGACCTTCCTGCTCGCGGTGGGCGGGGCCCTGCTCGGCGGATTGCTCCTCAACGCGATGCCCTGCGTCTTCCCGATCCTCAGCCTCAAGGCGCTCAGCCTCGCCCGCTCGGGCGAGACCGACGCGCAGGCGCGGATCGAGGCGGTGGCCTATTCGGTGGGGATCGTCCTTAGCTGCATGGCGCTGGGCGCTGCCCTGCTGGCGCTGCGCGCGGGCGGCGCCGCAGCGGGCTGGGGCTTCCAGCTACAGGACCCGCGGATGGTGTTCGCGCTGTTGCTGCTCGTCACCGCGATCAGCCTCAACCTCGCGGGTCTGTTCGAGCTCAGGGTGGTCGGGATCGGCGAGGCGATGACCAAGGGGCGGGGCGCCGTTCCGGCCTTCTGGACTGGCGTCCTGGCCGCGCTGATCGCGACCCCGTGCAGCGGTCCGTTCATGGCGGGCGCCGTCGGTGCTGCGCTGCTGCTGCCGCCCGCGGCCGCGATCGCGGTGTTCGCGGGCCTCGGGCTCGGGCTGGCGCTGCCTTTCCTGCTGATCGGCTTCGTGCCGGGGTTGCGCCGTCTGCTGCCGAAACCCGGGGCGTGGATGGACCGGCTGCGACGTATCCTGTCGGTGCCGATGTTCGCCACCGCGCTCGGTCTCGCCTGGGTCCTGGGGCAGCAGGCGGGGGTCGATCGCCTCGTGCAGGGGATCGGGGTGGCGCTGCTCCTGGGCCTTACGCTCTGGTGGGTCGGCATGCGGCAGGCACAGGGCAAGCGGCTGAGCTGGATACCGGTACTTCCGGCACTGGCGGCGGCGGGCGCGGTGCTGCTGCTGACCCCTGCCGCGGGCAGTCCGGCCATGGCGGCCGCAACCGACAAGGATGCGGGCGAGCCGTTCAGCGAGGCCCGTCTCGCCGCGCTCCAGGCCGAGCACAAGCCGGTGTTCGTCTATTTCACCGCCGACTGGTGCCTGACCTGCAAGGTCAACGAGAAGGCGGCGATCGAGCGGCCGGCGGTGCGCGAGGCCTTCGCCGAGGGCGGGGTCGCCGTGCTGGTCGGGGACTGGACCAATGGCGATCCGGCGATCGGCCGTTTCCTGGAAGCGCAGGGCCGTTCCGGCGTGCCGCTCTACCTCTTCTATCATCGCGACGGTCGGGTGGAGACGCTGCCGCAGGTCCTGTCGACCGGCTTGCTTAGGGGGCTGGCCGCCTGAATCGCTTCCTCGCTGTTCCGGTGCTCGCGGGACCTCTGCACATTGTCGTCATGCCAGCGCAGGGAGACGGATCCACGCAAGTGAATTTCGGGATGCCGATCGCGTCGGGCTTGTCCAACCTTGGCAGATCGCCGATGGCACTGCCATGGCGGTTGAATCCCCCTGCAACCAGGTCTGCCAGATCGATCCGGCGAGCGGTTATTGCCGGGGATGCCTGCGCACGATCGAGGAGATCATCGACTGGCCGACCGCCGACGATGCCTGGAAACGGGGCGTGCTCGACCGGCTGAAGCGCCGCTCCGTCAGGAGAGGCTGATCGCCGTATTGCTGCGCTCGACGGTCGCGGTGGCGAGGGTGGCGATGTCGCCACCAGGCGTCGTCACCCGGTCGACCCCTCGGAACTGGGTTTGCCACCGGTCGCGGGTGACTTCGCACAGCGCATAGCCGCGCCTGTCGCTCATATATTGGAGCGTCGGATTATGGGCGCGCATGCGGGCTTGGATCTCGGGCTTGACCCATCCATCGCCCCCCGAGCTGATCGAGCTGACCACGAACTCCGGCGCGGCGACATCGCCCTTGCCGCCATGGCGGCGCAGTTCGCCCGCGAAATTCTGATGCTCGTCGCCGGTCATGACGATCACGTCGCCGCGTCCCGCGAAGGTCGCGGCCATCCGCTCGCGCGCGGCGTCGTAGCCGGCCCAGCTGTCGAGGTTGCGGATCTCGCCGCCGCCCGCCTCGGTCTGCCGGTCGAGCGGCATCATCATCACCTGTTGCGCGATCAGGTTCCAGCGGGTGCCGCCGTCGCGCAGGCCGCGATCGAGCCACTGTTCCTGCGCGCCGCCCAGCACCGTCCGCCTGGGATCGGCGACGTCGGGGCAGGCCGGTTCGAACCCGCCCTTGCACGGCAGGGGGCTGCGATATTGGCGGGTGTCGAGGAAATGGGTGGTCAGCAGGTCGCCGATGCGTGCCCGGCGATAGAGCTGCATCGCGCCGCCATCGGGCATCGAGCTCCTCCGCAGCGGCATATGCTCGTAATAGGCCTGCATCGCCGCGGCGCGTCGGATCGCGAACAGCGCCGGATCGGGCTGGTAGGGGCTGACGGTCGAGGTCCAGTTGTCGGCGATCTCATGGTCGTCATAGGTGGTGAACCAGGGCGCGATCCGGTGCGCGGCCTGCAGGTCCGGGTCCATCTTGTACTGCGCGTAGCGACGGCGGTAGTCGCCGATCGTATAGCAGTCGGTGCCGATATGGTCGCGGACATGGACGCGCGGGCTGCCGTCGCGTTCGTAGTTCACCTGCCGGGGCCGGTCCTCGTAGATATAGTCGCCATAATGCCAGACGAAGGCAACGTCCTCGCGCGCCAGATGGGCATAGGCGGTATACAGGCCATCCTCGTAATTCTGGCATCCCGCGGCGGCGAAGCGCAGTTGGCCGAGCGGGCCGCCGGGGACGGGCAGGGTGCGTCCGCGTCCGAGCTGCGTCCTGTCGCGGCCGATCGCGAAGCGGTACCAATAGGGCCGGTCGGGCTGGAGGCCGCCCAGCTCGACATGGACCGAATGACCCAGTTCGGGGCGGGCGGTGGCGACGCCCTTCTGCGCGACCCGCTTCATGCCCTCGTCCTTATAGACGAACCAGTCGACATCGACCGGGCCGGTCGGCATGCCGCCATGCTCCTCGAATGGATCGGGGCAGAGCCGAGTCCAGATCACGAAGCCGTCATGGCTCGGATCGCCCGAGGCGATACCGAGCCGGAACGGGAAGGCGGTGAACAGCTGCTGGGCGCGGAGGATCGCGGGTGCGGCGATCAAGCCCGCGCCGGCACCGGCGAGAATCTGGCGACGTGAAAACATGACCATCTCCTGCAACCTCGGCGTTGCAGGTTTATGACGCGGTGCGGCATGGCCGCAAGTCGCTCCTCTCCACCGTCATGCCGAACCGGTTTCGGCATGACGGTAGGGAATGACTAGAAGCCGATCCGTGTCGTGATGCGGAAATCTCGACCGGCGAGCGGGGCGAAGTCCTTCAGGTAGCTGGCATGGCGCCGCGCGTTGACGTCGAAGATGTTGTGCGCGCCGAGGACGATGCTGGTTCCGGGGTGGTCGTCGAACGGCCGGAAGGTCAGCGATGCGTTGACGAGCGTAAAGCCATCGGTCGGTGTCTCGAAGGCGGCGAGGTTCCGGGCCTTGTCGGTCCACTCGACCTCGATCCGGCCGTCGACCTTCGCGCTTTCGGCGCTGAGCCCGCCCAGCAGGCGCAGCGGGGGAATGCGCGGCGCGGGGCCGAAGGTGATGATCTTCGCATGGACGAAGTCGCCGAGCGCATCGGCCTTGATCGCGAAGCTGCCGACCTGGGCGAGATCGGCGGTCGCCTCCAGTTCGGCGCCATAGAAGCGCGCCTTCGCCTGGGCGTAGCGGAATACGGGCAGGCCGTCCTCGAGCGTGCCGTCCGGGCTGTCGTAGATGAAGTTGTCGAACCAGTTGTGATAGATCGACGCGTGGATGGTGAAGCCCGGCCCCTTGCCGTGCAGCACGCCTTCCAGGCCCCAGCTGCGCTCGGCCTTGAAGTCGGGATTGCCGATCTCGAATGCCTCGGTGCCGGCGTGCGGACCGTTGGCGAAGAGCTCCTCGGCCGCCGGCGCGCGCTGGGTGCGCGACAGGTTCACGCCGATCCGCCAGTCGTCGGTCACCCGGTAGGAAGCGCCGAGCGAGCCCGAGAAGGTGTCGAAGGTGCGGCCGCCATCGAAGAACTGGGGCTGGACGGCGAAGGGATTGGCCGACAGCCAGCTCTTTTCGTAGCGCAGCCCGCCCTCGACCTTCACAATGCCATAATCGAGCTGCTGGAGGGTGAAGAGACCGATCTGCTGGGTCTGATTGCGTGGCAGGAACGCCTCGTCGCCGACGACGTCGAAGTCGCGCACGAAGAACTGGGCGCCGGTGGCGCCGTGCCAGATGCCGCGATCGGCCTGAACCAGCTCGATCCGGCCCTCCATCCCGTTATTGTAGAAGGCGGTACCGACCGAACCGTCCTCCTCCAGTTCGAAATGGCGGTATTTGGCATAAGCGAGGCGCGCGCGGATCGTCTGGATCACGGACCCGCCGGTGACGATCTCGGCGCGCGCGTCGAAACGGTTCTGGACGAGGTCGATGCGCGGCGCCTCCTGCTCCTGGCCTGGCTCGGTCGCGAAGCGGATCGGTACGCCGTAGCGGCTGTCATAATGGGTGTAGGCGATGCCGTAATGGCTGGCCCCGTCGATATAGGACAGGCCTCCACCGACCACCCAGGTTTCCGACTGGCTGTTGGGCAGCTTGTTCTTGACCCCGGCATTGGCGGCGAAGTCGATCTCCTCCCCGGCATCCGGATCGCCGGGAAGCTGGGCCGAGGCGAGCGCGCGGGCGCGGGCTTCGGGGCTCAGCGCATAGCCGCCGATCCGCAGGTTGCCGGTCTTCTGGTAGCTGCCGTCGACATGCGCGACGAAGCCGCCCGCGATCGGCGCGTCGATCGAGACGCCGCCCGAGCGTTCGTTGGCGGCGCTGCCATAGGTGGCGATCGCGTCGACATGGACTGCCTCGTCGGGGATCGCGCGGGGAATGCGCTTGTCGATCACGTTGACGACGCCGCCGATCGCGGCCGATCCGTAGAGCAGCGCCTCGGGACCGCGCAGCACCTCGATCCGCTCGGCGAGCAGCGGGTTGATCGCGACGGCATGGTCGACGCTGGTGTTCGACACGTCGACCGAGCCGATCCCGTCGGTCAGCATCCGGACGCGCTCGCCCTGCAGGCCGCGCAGGATCGGGCGCGAGGCGTTGGGACCGAAGGAAGTCGCCGATACGCCGGGGGTATGCTCGATCGTCTCGCCGATCGTCGGGCGCAGCGCGGTCGTCAGCTGCGCGCCGGTCAGCACCGACGTGCCCGCCAGCACGTCCATGCGGTCGCGCTGGATCGGCGCGGTGACGATGATGTCGGAAGACTGGGTCTGGTGGTAATCCGTCTCGTCGGCGAGGGCTGGGGCTGCCGCAAGGGCGAGCATCGATATCGAGACGGAAAGCCGGACCTTTGATGACATGATATACTATTCCCTTACCTTGTAGGGCAGGGTTAGCGTCGATGTAATGTTATATCAAGTGTGTTGTTGCAGTGCAGGAAAAGAGGTCGTCCGCCGGGATCAGCGGGCGCGGAGAAATGCCCAGGACAAGGCAGGCAAGCGTGCCTTCTTGCGGTTGAGGGTGATGCCTGGTGCCGACACCGACTCGACCAATGCCGTTGCGTAGCCTTCAGGCAGAGGCCAGTCGGTCGGCTCATGGCCCATATTGTATAGACATAATAGCGACCTGCCCGCGCAGGTCCGGGTGAAGGCCAGGATCGTCGCTTCGGTGTCGAGAAACTGGATGTCGCCGCTGCGCAGCGGCAGGCTGTCGCGTCGGAAGGCGAGCATGTCCCGGTAGAAATGGAGCGGGGAGCGATGGTCGGCTTCCTGCAGATCGACGGCGCGCGCCTTGTGCGCGGCGGGGATCGGTAGCCAGGGCGTGCCATCCGAAAAGCCCGCATTCCTGCTGTCCCTCGACCAGGGCATCGGCGTGCGGCAGCCGTCGCGTCCCTTGAAGGACGGCCAGAAGCGGATGCCGTAGGGATCGCGCAAGTCCTCGAAGGCGATATCGGCCTCGGGCAGCGCCAGTTCCTCGCCCTGATAGATGCAGATCGTGCCGCGCAGGGCGGCCAGGATAGCGAGCGCCAGCCGCCCGATCCGGTTGAGATCGTCGCCGGGCTGCGCGAAGCGGCTGACATGGCGCATCACGTCGTGGTTCGAGAGCGCCCAGCACACCCAGCCATCGCTCGACGCATCGATGAACTTCGTCACCGTCGACCGGAAGAAGGCCGGGGAAAATTCGGCGCCGAACAGGTCGAAGGTATAGCAGAAATGGAGCGTGTCGCCGCCCGATGTGTAGAGACCCACCGTCGCCGGGGAGCGATCGCCATCGCCGACTTCGCCGACCGCGACCGTGCCCGGATATTCCTCCAGCAGCGTACGGATGCGTTTCAGGAAGGCGATATTCTCGGGCTGGGTCTTGTCATATTTATGTTCCTGGAAGCCATAGGGATTGGTGTCCGGGATATCGTTGGCCGAGGCGCGCTTCGCGGGCGGGTTGTCGCGCAGCTTGGCGTCGTGGAAATAATGGTTGCAGGCGTCGAGCCGGAAGCCGTCGACGCCGCGATCGAGCCAGAAGCGCATCTCTTCGATCAGCGCGTCGCGCGCCTCGGGCGAATGGAAGTTGATGTCGGGCTGCGAGGCGAGGAAGCTGTGCATATAATATTGCATGCGCGTCCCGTCCCATTCCCAGGCGGGCCCGCCGAAGATCGACAGCCAGTTGTTGGGTGCGGTGCCATCGGGCTTGGTATCAGCCCAGACATAGCGGTCGGCCATCGGATTGTCGCGGCTCGAGCGGCTCTCCTGGAACCATGCATGCCGGTCGGAGGTGTGGCTGAGCACCTGGTCGATGATGATCTTGAGGCCCAGTTCGTGCGCGCGCGCCAGCATCGCATCGAAATCCTCGATCGTGCCGAACATCGGATCGACCGCGCGATAGTCGGACACGTCATAGCCCATGTCGGCCATCGGCGACTTGAAGAAGGGCGAGACCCAGATGGCGTCGACGCCCAGCGAGGCGATGTGATCGAGCCGCGCGGTGATGCCCCTGAGGTCGCCGATGCCGTCACCGTCGCTGTCCTGGAAGGATCGGGGATAGACCTGGTAGATGACGGCGCCGCGCCACCAGTCGCCATCGCCGATGCCGTTCATGATAAGCCTTTCTTCTCAATAAGATAGCCGACCGAGCGTGGACCGATTATGAGCTTTGCCTGGTCGCTGTCCACCCTGTGCCAATGATGGCCGGGCTTGGCGGCGAGGGTAAGCTCGATCGCTCCGTCGGTGCGGTTGAACGCCACGGCGACGCGGTCGGGCTGCTCGGGAAGGTGGAGCAGCATCACGACCGCGGCGGTCTTGGGATCGTGCCAGTCCTCGTCCTCGAAGACGCGGCCGTCGAAGGTCGTCCAGTCCACGTCGGCGCCGCCGAGCAGCACCGGATCGGATAGCACCGGATGCGCGGCGCGGATCGCGGCGAGCCCGGCGACATAGGCCTCCAGATCGGTGTCGCGGCCGGCCCAGTGGAGCCAACTGATCGGATTGTCCTGGGCATAGGCGTTGTTGTTGCCCTGCTGGCTCCGGCCGAACTCGTCGCCGGCGGTGATCATGATCGTCCCGCGCGAGGCGAACAGGGTTGCCAGCAGCGCGCGGATGTCGCGCCGGCGGGCGGCATTGATGCCAGCATCGTCGGTCGGGCCCTCGACGCCGTTGTTCCAGCTGTAATTGTCGTTGTGGCCGTCGCGATTCCTCTCGCCATTCGCCTCGTTGTGCTTGGCGGCATAGGCAGTGACATCGGCCAGGCTGAAGCCGTCATGCGCGGCGACGAAGTTGACGCTGCGGCTGTGGATGCGGCCGTGGCGGCCGAAGATGTCCGATGATCCGGCGAGCCGCGTCGCGAGGTCGCCGACGCTGTGCGGGTCGCCGCGCCAGAAGCGCCGCACGTCGTCGCGATAGCGGTCGTTCCACTCCAGGAAGGGCTCGCGAAAATTGCCGAGTTGATAGCCGCCCGGGCCGATGTCCCAAGGCTCGGCGATCATGATCCGGTCGGACAGCACGGGGTCGCGGCGCAGTTCGCGGAACAGCGCGGCATCGGGTTCGAACCCGTCGCGCGCCCGGCCGAGGATCGGCGCGAGATCGAAGCGGAAGCCGTCGACTCCGGCCTGCTCGACGAAGTGCCGCATGGCGTCGAGGACCAGCCGCCGGGTCGCGGGATGGTCGCAGTCGAGCGTGTTGCCGCAGCCGCTGTCGTTGGCGAGGGTGCCGGGCTCATCGTGGAAGGTGCGGAAATAGGCGTGATTATCGATACCGCGCAGCGACAGGGTTGGTCCCTGAGCGTCGCTTTCGCCGCTATGGTTGAAGACGACGTCGAGCAGAACGGCGATCCCCGCATCGTGGAGCCTCGTCACGGCGTCGCGCAATTCGGCGAGCCCGCCGGGCGCCAGCCGCGGATCGAGCGCCATATAGCCTACCGGGTTGTAGCCCCAGCTGTTGGCAAGGCCGAGCGGACCGAGGTGGCGCTCGTCGATCCAGGCGGTGATCGGCATCAGCTCGATCGCGGAAACGCCGATCCGGCGCAGATGATCGATGATCTCCGGTCGTCCGAGGGCACCGATCGTACCGCGCTCGGCCTCGGGAATGGCCGGATGGAGCTTCGTGAAACCGCGGACATTGACCTCGTAGACCAGTCCGCCCGGGGCGAAAAGCGGCGCGCGGTGCGGCAGCGGCGCGGGCAGGGCGGTGACGATCGCCTTGGGCATCAGCGGCGCGGTGTCGAGTGCCGCCGAGCGCGGCGCCGCCAGCCTCGGATCATAGGCATAGGGCCGGTCGATCGCGACGGCATAGGGGTCGGTCAGCAGCTTGCTGGGGTCGAACCAGCGACCGGCGGCGGGATCATAGGGCCCGTCGGTGCGGAAGCCGTAACGGGTTCCCTCGCCAATGCCGGGAACGATCGCCTGGAAGATGTCGGCAGGGCCCCTTTCGAGGGAGACCCGGTCGACTTCCGCTTCGCCGTCTGCATCGAAGATCGAGACCCAGGCCGCCTCGGCGGTCTCGGACCAGAGCGCGAAGCCGACGCCCCCCGGGACGATAGTCGCGCCGAAGCGGGGCGGCGGAAGGCTCGTCATCGTCTCGCGCCGCATAGTCTTTTCGTCCCGCCAACGGAGGCGGGGCCCCGGCATTCGCTGGAACGGCGGTAAGAACGAAAAGGCCGGAACGGGGTTGCCATCAGGTCACGACGTCCGGCGCCGTCCGCCCGGTGTGCCGCGTAATGCCCGCGATCGCCTCGACCGCCGCGATCAGGTCGGCGATCGCGTCGCCGGTCTGGCGGCCGAGATCGCCGTCGGCGGGCTCGTAGCGTTCGATATAGACGCGGATCGTCGCGCCCGAGGTGCCGGTGCCCGACAGGCGGAAGACGGTGCGCGATCCGCCTTCGAACAGGATGCGGATGCCCTGATGGCGGCTCTCCGATCCGTCGACCGGATCGAGATAGGCGAAGTCGTCGGCCGCCTCGATCCTGAGCACGCCGATCGCGGTGCCGGGCAGCCCGGCGAGGCGGGCGCGCAACTCGGTCATGAGCGCATCGGCGGCGGCGGCGTCGACGCCCTCATAGTCGTGGCGGGCATAATAGTTGCGGCCGAAGCGCGCCCAATGCTCGGCGGCGATGGCCTGCACGCTCTGCCGCCGTACGGCTAGGATGTTGAGCCACAGCAGCACCGCCCACAGCCCGTCCTTCTCGCGGACATGGTCCGAACCCGTACCGGCGCTTTCCTCGCCGCAGATCGTCGCCTTGCCGGCATCGAGCAGGTTTCCGAAGAACTTCCAGCCCGTCGGCGTCTCGAACAACGGGATGCCCAGCGCGTCCGCGACCCGGTCGGCCGCGCCGCTGGTCGGCATCGAGCGGGCGATTCCGGCGAGACCGCGGGCATAGCCGGGGGCGAGATGCGCATTGGCGGCGAGCATCGCCAGCGAGTCCGACGGCGTGACGAAGATGCCCTTGCCGACGATCAGGTTGCGATCGCCGTCGCCGTCCGATGCCGCGCCGAAATCGGGCGCGTCGGCACCCATCATCTCGTCGTACAGCGCCTTGGCGTGGATCAGGTTGGGATCGGGATGATGGCCGCCGAAGTCGGGCAGGGGAACGCCGTTGCGCACCGTGCCCGCCGGGGCGCCGAGCCGACGCTCCAATATCTCGGTCGCATAGGGACCGGTCACGGCGCTCATCGAATCCATGGCGATGCGGAAACCCGACCCGATCAGCGCGCGGATCGCGTCGAAGTCGAACAGGCTCTCCATCAGCCCGGCATAGTCGGCGACGGGATCGATGACCCTGACGGTCGCTCCACCAACGATCGTCTCGCCGTCGCGATCGAGATCGACGTCGGGCGCGTCGAGGGTCAGGTAGCGGGCGATCGCCGTGCTGCGCGCGAAAATCGCGTCGGTGATCTTCTCGGGTGCGGGGCCGCCGTTCGAGATATTATACTTGATCCCGAAATCCTCGGTGGGCCCGCCGGGATTGTGGCTGGCCGACAGGATGATCCCGCCGAACGCACCATATTTGCGGATCACATGGCTGGCGGCAGGCGTGGAGAGGATGCCGCCACGCCCGACGAGGATCAGGCCGAAGCCGTTGGCGGCGGCCATGCGGATCGCGGTCTGGATCACCTCGCGGTTGTAGAAGCGGCCGTCGCCGCCGATCACCAGCGCCTTGCCGGAGAAGCCGTCGAGCGAGTCGAAGATCGACTGGACGAAATTCTCGGCATAGCCGGGCTGCTGAAAGACGGGGACCTTCTTGCGCAGACCGGAGGTGCCCGGCTTCTGGTCGGGGAAGGGCGTGGTGGCGACCTCGCGGATCGTCATGTGGTCTTGCTCCTGTCGACGAGCGAACGATAGAGGGCGGCATAGCGCGCGCTGCTGCGGCCCCAGCCATAGTCCGCCCGCATGCCCTGCCGCCGCATCGCCTGCCAGAGGTCCGGCGACCAGTAGAGGTCGATCGCGCGACTGATCGCGGCCTTGAGGGCGTCGCCCGAGGCGGGCTGGTGGAGTATGCCGGTCGCGCAGCCGCTCGTCAGCGCCGCCTCGTTCGCGTCGACGATGGTGTCGGCCAGGCCACCGGTGCGCGCCGCGACCGGGATGGTGCCATAGCGCAGGCCGTAGAGCTGGGTCAGGCCGCAGGGCTCGAAGCGCGACGGAATGAGGATCGCGTCGCAGCCAGCCTGCATCAGGTGGGCGAGCGGTTCGTCATAGCGGTTGACCACGCCGACCAGGCCACGGTGTCGATCGGCGGCGGCGAGCAAAGCGCCCTCGAAGGCGCTGTCGCCCGAACCGAGCACGGTGAGCCGGCCGCCATGCGCGACGATATGCTCGACCGCGTCGACGATCAGGTCGATGCCCTTCTGCCAGGTCAACCGGCTGATCAGGGCGAAGACGGGGCCCTTGCCGCGCTTCAGCGCGAAGCGCTTCTCGATCGCGCGGCGGTTGGTGATGCGCGGACCGAGCGACCGGGCCGAGAAATGGCCGGCGATATGGGGATCGGTCGAGGGATCCCATTCGATGCTGTCGATACCGTTGACGATCCCCTGCACCGCACTGCCGCGTCCGCGCAGCAGTCCGTCGAGCCCCATGCCGAAGGCAGGGGTACGGATCTCGTCGGCATAGGTCGGGCTGACGGTGGTGATCGCGTCGGCATATTGCAGCCCGGCCTTCAGGAAGCCGACGCCGCCATAATATTCGACCCCGTCGACGGCGAATGCCGATGCAGGCAGGCCGAGGTCGGGGAAGATGCCTGCGTCGAAACGGCCCTGAAAGGCGAGGTTGTGGATCGTGACCACGACCGGCGTCTCCGGCGCGCGGCCGTGGCGGACATAGGCGGCCGCCATGGCCGCCTGCCAGTCGTGCGCATGGACGACGTCGGCGCGCCAGCCCTTGACCGCACCCGCCGCGACATCGGCGGCGACGGCGGACAGCGCCGCGAAGCGCCGCCAATTGTCGCCCCAGTCGTGCCCCGACAGGTCGGAATAGGGGCCGCCGTCGCGGGCGGCGAACAGATGCGGCGAATCGAGCAGCAACAGGTCGAGGCCGTTGAGTTTCGCGGCGAGCAGCCGGGCGGGGCCGCCGAACAGCGCCTTGTAGCTGTGGACCGGCTTCGCCTTCACCTGGGCGGCGGCGATTGCGCGCAGCACCTGCGGATAGGCGGGGAAAAGCGAGCGGACCTCGACGCCGTGCCCGGCCAGCGCGACCGGCAGCGCGCCCGCGACGTCGGCAAGGCCGCCGGTCTTGATCAGGGGGTGGAGTTCGGAGGTGACCGACAGGAGGCGCAGCGACATGATGGGACGTCTATGCCACCAATCGGTCGATCATGTCCTGCGTGATCAGGCATACGCCCTTCTCGGTACGGCGGAAGCGCTGGGCGTCGGAAATAGGATCCTCGCCGACGATCAGTCCCTTGGGGATCTGCACCCCCTGGTCGATGACCACCTTGTGAAGCCGCGCCTCGCGGCCGATCTGGCAGCCCGGCATGATCACCGCTTCGGTGATCGACGAAAAGCTGTTCACGCGGACCCCGGTGAACAACAGGCTGCGGTGGAGCGAGGCCCCCGAGACGATGCAGCCGCCCGCGATCAGCGACGATGTCGCGGCACCGCGCCGGCCTTCGTCGTTATGGACGAACTTGGCGGGCGGGGTGACCTCGGCATAGCTCCAGATCGGCCATTCGCGCTCGTACAGGTCGAGCTTGGGGACGACGTCGGTCAGGTCGACATTGGCCTCCCAATAGGCGTCGATCGTGCCGACGTCGCGCCAATAGGCCTCGGGCTCGCTTTCGGCGCGGATGCAGCTCTGCGAGAAGAGATGGGCGACCGCCTTGCCGTTCTTGACCACATAAGGGATCAGGTCCTTGCCGAAATCATGGCTGGAGTCCGGATCGGCGGCGTCGCGGCGAAGCTGCTCGGCAAGGAACCGCATGTTGAAGACGTAGATGCCCATCGAGGCGAGCGCGGTATCGGGCTTGCCTGGCACCGCTGGCGGATCGGCGGGCTTTTCGACGAACTGCTTGATCCGCGCCTTGGCGTCGATATGCATCACGCCGAAACCCGTCGCCTCCATGCGCGGCACTTCGAGGCAACCGACGGTGACGTCGGCGCCCGCATCGACATGCTGGCGGAGCATCAGCTCATAATCCATCTTGTAGACGTGATCGCCGGCCAGGATGATCATATATTCGGGGCCGTAGGACTCGATGATGTCCAGATTCTGGAAGACCGCGTCGGCGGTCCCTTCGTACCATTGGTGCTCGGAGACGCGCTGGCTTGCCGGTAATATGTCGAAGCTCTCGTTGCGCTCGGGCCGCAGGAAGTTCCAGCCGCGCTGGAGGTGGCGGATCAGCGAATGGGCCTTGTACTGGGTCGCGACGCCCATGCGGCGGATGCCCGAATTGAGCGCGTTCGACAGCGCGAAGTCGATGATCCGCGCCTTGCCGCCGAAATAGACCGCGGGCTTGGCACGCCGGTCGGTCAGCTCGTAGAGCCGGCTGCCACGGCCCCCGGCCAGCACATAGGCCATCGCGTCGCGTGCCAGCGGCTGGCTGCGCCGATCTCCGGTTGTCGCGTTTCCTGGCATCGGGTTCCCCGGCATCATTCGGCCTCCAGCATGATCGTCGCGAGCGGCGGCAACGTCACGCGGGCATAGCCATCGGCCTCGGCGGTGATGGACCCGGCGTTCCCCATATTGCCACCTCCATAGATATCGGCATCGCTGTTGAGGACCTCGCGCCAGCGGCCGCCGCGCGACAGGCGCAGGCCATAGTCGGGGCGCGGCGCCGGGGTCATGTTCGCAATGACGGCGATCGGCGCTTCACCCGGCGCATGGCGTTCCCAGGCGAATACCGAATTGGCGGCATCGTCGACCACCAGCCAGCGGAAACCCTCCGCCTCGCAATCGCGGGCGTGCAGGGCGGGACGGTGGCGGTAGAGATGGTTGAGATCGCGGACAAGGCGGCGGACGCCTTCGTGGGCGGGAGCGTCGAGCAGGTGCCAGTCGAGTGCCCTTTCCTCGCTCCATTCGGCGCGCTGTGCGAATTCCTGACCCATGAACAGAAGCTTTTTCCCGGGATAGCCCCACATCAACGCGTAATAAGCCCGCAGGTTCGCGAATTTCTGCCAATCGTCACCGGCCATCTTGCCGAGCAGCGACCCCTTGCCATGGACGACCTCGTCATGGCTGAGCGGGAGGACGTAATTTTCGCCGAAAGCGTAGAGCAGGCCGAAGGTGATGTCGTCATGATGATGAGGGCGGTGCACCGGATCGCGCGCCATGTAGCGCAGCGTGTCGTGCATGAAGCCCATGTTCCACTTGAAGCCGAAGCCGAGCCCGCCCTCATGGACCGGATGCGAGACCTTCGGCCAGCTGGTCGACTCCTCGGCGATCGTCATGACCCCGGGGTGCTGGCCGTAGATCTCGCGGTTCATCCGCCGGAGGAACTCGACCGCCTCGAGATTCTCGCGCCCGCCATGCTCGTTGGGGATCCATTCGCCCTGCTTGCGCGAATAATCGAGGTAGAGCATCGACGCGACGGCATCGACCCTGAGCCCGTCGAGATGATATTTCTCGGCCCAGAACAGGGCGTTGTTGATCAGGTAGGCGGCGACTTCGCGCCTGCCGTAATTGTAGATCGCGGTGTTCCAGTCGGGGTGGAAGCCCTTCCTGGGATCGGCATGCTCGTAGAGCGCGGTGCCGTCGAACCTCGCCAGCCCATGGTCGTCGGTGGGAAAATGGGCGGGCACCCAGTCGAGGATCACGCCGATCCCGGCACGGTGCGCGCCGTCGACGAACCGGGCGAAGGCCTCGGGCGGGCCGAAGCGGGCGGTCGGCGCGTAGAGGCCGGTGGTCTGGTAGCCCCAGCTCGGATCATAGGGATATTCGCTGATCGGCAGCAGCTCGATATGGGTGAAGCCCATCTCGGCGACATAGGGGATCAGCCGCTCGGCCATCGCGTCCCAGTGCAGGAACGCACCATGGTCGTCGCGTTGCCACGATCCGGCATGGAGCTCGTAGATCGAAACCGGCTGGCGACGGATATCGGCCCGTTTCCAGAAGTTTCGATGCGCATCGTCGCCCCAGTCGTGAACCAGCGGCGCGGTGGTGATCGAGGCGGTGGCGGGGCGCAGTTCGGAGCGAAAGGCGAAGGGGTCGGCCTTGAGCGGGAGAAGCGTGCCGTCGGCGCCGACGATCTCGAACTTATAAGGTTCGTCCTCGCCCAAGTCCGGGACGAAGATCTCCCAGATGCCGGTGTCGCGCCGCAGCCGCATGACGTGGCGGCGGCCGTCCCACCGGTTGAACAGCCCGACGACCGAGACCCGCCGCGCATCGGGCGCCCAGACCGCGAAATGGATACCGTCGGCGCCCTCGTGACGGATCTTGTGGGCGCCCATCTTGTCGAACAGGCGCAGATGCGATCCCTCGGCGATATAATAATCGTCCATCGGGCCGAGCACGGGCCCGAAGCTGTAGGCGTCGCCCGTCGTCCATTCGCCCTCGGCATTGGCGGCGCGATAGCGGAGCGGCTGCGCCTTCCGGATCGACAGCCCGCCCTCGAACAGGCCCGCCCCGTCGACCATGGCGAGCGTGCCGGCGGATCTGCCGGCGAGGGTCAGGGCCTCGACCGTCTCCGCACCCGGCACGAAGGCGCGGGCGAGCAGGCCCTTCTCGGCGAGATGGATGCCGAGGACCGCGAAGGGATCGGCATGGGTGCCATCGACGAGCGCGGCGATCTCGGCGGGGGGGAGGGTGGAGCTGGCTGTTATTTCTTATCTCCGTTCGCCCCGGACGCAGTCGAGGAACTTCACTGCCGATGCCTGTCTCGGCCTCGCTCGACATGCATCGGGCGTGAAAGCACTATATCAAAGGACACCCCAGATTTCAGCGGCATATTGCCGGATCGTACGATCCGACGAGAACCATCCCATGCGCGCGACGTTCCGGATCGCCTTGGCGTTCCAGTCGGCCTTGTCGCCCCACAGCCGGTCGATCCCGCGCTGGGTAGCGGCATAGCTGTCGAAGTCGGCGGCGACCATGAACCAGTCATGCTCGTAGAGGCCCGACACCAGCGCCTTGTAGCGATCGCGGTCGTCGGGCGAGAAGACGCCGCCGGAGATGGCGTGCAGTGCCTGGGCAAGCTCGCGCGACGCCTCGATGATCGCTCGCGGATCATGGCCCTCGGCGCGGGCCTTGCCGACCTGGTCGGCCGTCAGGCCGAAGATCATGATGTTCTCCGCGCCGACATGGTCGCGCATCTCGACATTGGCGCCGTCCAGCGTACCGATGGTGAGCGCGCCGTTGAGCGCGAACTTCATGTTGCCGGTGCCCGACGCTTCCATGCCCGCGGTCGAGATCTGCTCGGACAGGTCGGCGGCGGGCATCATCACCTCGGCCATCGAGACGTTGTAGTTGGGGACGAAGGCGACCTTGAGCAGGCCCTGCACCGCCGGATCATGGTTGATCACGCGCGCGACGTCGTTGGCCAGCTTTATGATCAGCTTGGCGTTGTGGTAGCTCGGCGCCGCCTTGCCGCCGAACAGCTTGACCCTGGGCACCCAGTCGCGCTCGGGATGCGAGCGGATCTGGTCGTAGAGCGCGACCGCCTCGATGATGTTGAGCAACTGCCGCTTATATTCGTGGATGCGCTTGATCTGGGTGTCGAACATCGCCGAGGGGTCGATCTTCAGGCCCATCCGCTCGCGCAGCAGGTTCGACAGCGCGACCTTCTTGCCGCGCTTGACCGCCGCGAACTTCTCCTGGAAGGCGGCATCCTCGGCAAACCGATCGAGCGGGCGAAGCTGCTCGGCATCGTCGAGAAAGGCGTCGCCGATCGCCTCGCGGATCAGCCCGGTCAGCTCGGGATTGCACTGCATCAGCCAGCGGCGCGGGGTGATGCCATTGGTCTTGTTGTTGATCCGGTCGGGATAGAGCCGGTGGAAGCTGGCGAAGACCGTTTCCTTCATCAGCTCGGTGTGCAGCGCCGAGACGCCGTTGACGCTGTGCGAGCCGGCGAAGGCGAGATTGCCCATCCGCACCCGCCGCTCGCCGCCCTCGTCGATCAGCGAGATCGCGCCGATCGCGGCGTCGTCGAAACCGTGGCCTTTGCGCGCCTCGATCAGCAGCTTGGCGTTGATCGCATAGACGAGCTGCATATGGCGCGGCAACAACTGCTCGAACAGATGGACCGGCCAGCTTTCCAGCGCCTCGGGCAACAGGGTGTGATTGGTGTAGCCGAAGGTCCGGCGCGTGATATCCCACGCCTCGTCGAACGAGAGGTTGTGCAGGTCGAGCAGGATCCGCATCAGCTCGGCGACCGATACCGCCGGATGGGTATCGTTGAGCTGGATCGCCGCCTTGTCGGGCAGGGTGCGGATGTCGCCGAAATACTGGATGTGGCGGCGGACGATGTCCTGCAGCGAGGCCGAGGAGAAGAAATATTCCTGGCGCAGCCGCAACTCCTGGCCGGCCTGGTGGGAATCGGCGGGATAGAGGACGCGGGTCAGCGATTCCGCCTTGTTGCTCTCGCGCAGCGCGCCGATATGGTCGCCGGCGTTGAAGGCATCGAGGAGGATCGGGTCGATCGGCTGGGCGGTCCACAGCCGCAAGGTGTTCACCCGCTCGCCGCGCCATCCGACGACGGGCGTGTCGAAGGCGGTGGCGATGAAGCGGTCCTGCGGCTTCCAGCGCCGGGCATCGTCGCCGCTGCCGTCGGCCGCGGCCAGTTCGACGGTGCCGCCGAAGCCGATCTCGTAGCTGGCCTCGCGCCGTTCGAACTCCCAGGGGTTGCCATGGGCCAGCCAGGTTTCCGGCAGCTCGACCTGCCACCCGTCGGAGATCTCCTGCCGGAACATGCCGTTCACATAGCGGATGCCGTAGCCATAGGCCGGGATGTCGACCGAGGCGAGCGACTCCATGAAGCAGGCGGCGAGCCGGCCGAGGCCGCCATTGCCGAGCGCGGCGTCGGGCTCCAGCTCGCGGATCATGTCGATGTCGACGCCGAGCGAGGACAGCGCCTCGCGCATCTCGTCCATCAGGCCGAGGTTCGACACCGCGTCGCGCATCAGCCGGCCGATCAGGAATTCGAGGCTGAGATAATAGACGCGCTTGCCGCCCGCCTCATAGGTTTCCTGGGTGCTGGCGATCCAGCGGTCGATGATCCGGTCGCGAATGACGAGGATGGTCGCCGCCAGCCAGTCGTGGCTCTTGGCGGCGGCAGCGTTCTTGCCGATCCGGTAGGTGAGCCGCTCGACGATCTCCTCGGCGAGATCGGCGGGCGCCGTGCTCCTGAGAGCGGGTTTCGGAAGGACTGCGCTGGCGCTGGTGCGGTTCATGGTCGCGACTCCCCCGACAAACCCTAGGATGGCACGAGTGTATCGTGGCCCTAGCCGCGTGCAAGCGTCATGTTGCGGTGCGGCAAAGCGAGCCATGCTTGCCCTTCGCGACCGATCCGGGCAGTCTGCTGACAGAGATGTTTACGGAAAGTTATTCGCCGACGTCATTCCCGCGAAAGCGGCGATCCACGGGACGGCGGGCGATCAGATGAGGCGCGGGCGATGACCTTGCAGGTGGTGAAGAAAGTGGGGTCCGCCGTCGATCCCGACGCGAATTTCGGGCTGCCGGGCTGGATCTATCACGATCCCGAGATATTCGCGCTCGAGCAGGAGCGGATCTTCCGCCGGTCGTGGCAGCTCGTCTGCCATCTCAACGACATACCTGCGAAGGGCAACTGGCAGTCGCTCGAGATCGGCAACGAGGCGATCGTCGTCGTGCGCGGCGAGGATGGCGGGGTGCGGGCGCTGTCCAATGTCTGCCGCCACCGCGCGGCGCGGCTCGTCGATGGCGCAGAAGGCTGCGCGCGCAAGCTGATCTGCCCCTATCACGCCTGGACCTACGAGCTGGACGGCCGCCTGTCCGGCGTGCCTGGAAAGCGCGACTATCCGGCTTTCGACATGGCCGATTACGGGCTGCACCGGTTCGCGGTCGAGGTCTGGCGCGGCTTCATCTTCGTCAACATCGAGGGGGCAGGGCCCTCGGTTGAGGAGATGATGGCGCCCTATGAGGATGAGGTCGCCCCTTACCGGTTCGAGGACATGAAGGCGCTGGGCCGGGTGGTGATGCGGCCGCGCACCGTCAACTGGAAGAACATCGCCGACAATTATTCGGACGGCCTCCACATCCCGGTCGCGCATCCGGGGCTCAAGCGGCTGTTCGGCCCCGGCTACGGGATCGAGGCGGAGGCCTGGGCCGACAAGATGTGGGGACCGCTGCTCGAAGGCGTGCCGGGCAGCTCGTCCGAGGCGCTCTACCGGAAATATCTGCCGAAGGTCGATCATCTGCCCGAGGAGCGGCAGCGGCTCTGGATCTATTTCAAACTGTGGCCGAACACCGCGTTCGACATCTATCCCGACCAGATCGATTTCATGCAGTTCATCCCGATATCGCCGACCGAGACGATGATCCGCGAGATCGCCTATGTCCTGCCCGACGAGCGGCGCGAGATGAGGGCTGCGCGTTATCTCAACTGGCGGATCAACCGTCTCGTCAACGCCGAGGACACGAAGCTGGTGGCACGGGTACAGGACGGCATGGCGACGCAGAGCTATACGCAGGGTCCGCTCGGCAACGGCGAGGTCTGCCTCAAGAGCTTCGCGCACAAGATGCGGATCCTGATCCCCGAAACGCGCCTGCCGAGCAGGCCGTCGACGGGCTGGAGCGCTCGGAGCGTCGCGGGGCATATCGCATGACGACACGGCAGGACGTCGTCATCATCGGCGGCGGGCATAACGGGCTCGTCTGCGCCTTCTACCTGGCGCTGCGGGGCCTGAAGGTCCGGGTCCTCGAACGGCGGGGGACTGTCGGCGGCGCGGCGGTGACCGAGGAGTTCCACCCAGGCTTCCGCAATTCGGTGGCGAGCTATACCGTCAGCCTGCTGCAGCCGCGCGTCATCGCCGACATGAAGCTGCACCAGCACGGCCTGAAGATCGTCGAGCGGCCGATCTCCAATTTCCTGCCGCTGGAGAAGGGCGGCTATCTCAAGCTCGGCGGTGGGCTGGAGCGCACCCAGGCCGAGTTCCGGCGCTTTTCCGCCAGGGATGCCGAGGTGCTGCCGGCCTATTATGACGCGCTCGACGGAGTGGCCGACGTGCTGCGCGATCTCGCGCTCCGAATTCCGCCCAATGCCGGCGGCGGTATCGGCGCGTTGATCAAGGCTGCGCTGCAGGGGCGCAGGATGGCAATGGCGGGCCTGCCCGCGCAGCGCGACATGCTCGACCTGTTCGTCAAGAGTGCGCGGACCTTCCTCGATGGCTGGTTCGAGCATGACGCGATCAAGGCCGCCTTCGGTTTCGACGCGGTGGTCGGCAACTATGCCAGCCCCGACACGCCCGGCTCCGCCTATGTCCTGCTCCACCATGTCTTCGGCGAGGTGAACGGCAAGAAGGGCGCCTGGGGCCACGCCATCGGTGGGATGGGCGCGATCACCCAGGCGATGAAGGCCGCCTGCGAGGACCATGGCGTCGTCATCGAGACCGACTGCGCGGTCGAGAAACTGCTGGTGGACAACGGTAAGGCCGTCGGCGTGCGCACCGAGAGCGGCGTCGAGCATATGGCGCGCGCGGTAGCCTCCAATGTCGGGCCGGGGCTGCTCTATCGCAAGCTGGTCGACGAGGCCGATCTCGACGCCGATTTCAAGCGGCGGATGAAGGGCTTCAAGGCCGGTTCAGGCACCTTCCGCATGAATGTGGCGCTGTCCGAGCTGCCGAGCTTCACGGCACTGCCCGGGGAGGGAGAGCATCACAAGAGCGGCATCATCATCGCGCCGACCCTCGACTATATGGACCGCGCCTTCACCGACGCGCGGGCCTTCGGATGGTCCAAGCAGCCTATCGTCGAGATGTTGATCCCGTCGACCGTCGACGATAGCCTCGCGCCCAAGGGCCAGCATGTCGCCAGCCTGTTCTGCCAGCAATTCGCGCCCGAACTGCCCGATGGGCGGAGTTGGGACGACGAGCGGGAAAAGGCGGCCGATCACATCATCGCGACCGTCGAGGCGCATGCGCCGGGCTTCGCCAGATCGGTGGTCGGGCGGCAGATATTGTCGCCGCTCGATCTCGAACGGACCTTCGGCCTGGTCGGAGGCGACATCATGCACGGGCACATGTCGCTCGACCAGCTCTGGTCGGCACGGCCGATCCTCGGCCATGGCGATTATCGCGGGCCGGTGAAGGGCCTCTACATGTGCGGGGCGGGCAGCCATCCCGGCGGCGGCGTCACCGGCGCGCCCGGGCATAATGCCGCGCAGGCGATACTGAGCGACCGGGGGCTGGGGCGGTTCTTCGGCTGAAGTGAGAAGGTCGCGTTATGGGGTGACGTCAAATGTTGCTCGCCGATAGGCCGCGTTTGCGCCGCATCACCCACCAGACCGGCACCCCCGCGAGGATCAGGATCGCCCCCCACAGATTGGCTTCGGCGCCCGCGCCGTACAGCGCCCACACGGCGTAGATCCCCGCCGCAACCGCGATCCACGGGCGCACCACGCGAAGCTTGATGGCGGCCGCTGCGACCGCGACGTACATCACCAGCGACGCCGTCGTCGCCAGCACCGCGACGAAGGTGAACAGGCTGACCGTGGTCCGGCTCGCGTTGAGCAGCAGCAGGATGGTGACGAGGCTGCTCGACAGCAGATGCGCGCGCACCGGAATGCCCCTGGCGCTGAGCTTGCCGAGCGCCCTGGGGAAGACGCCGCCGACCGCCATGGCGGCGGGCATCTCGCCCTGGAGCAGGATCCAGCCGTTGAGGGCGCCAATCGCGCTGATCATCGCGAACGCGGCGACGACATGCGCGGCGCCGGGCCCCCAATAGCGGCCTATCACCTCCGAGAAAGGCGCAGCCGAATGGGCCGCGACCTCGGGTGCCAGCAGCAATATGACGGCGCTGCAGGCCAGCAGGTAGATCACCCCCGTCAGCGCGGTGCCGCCCAGCGTCGCGCGCGGGATGGTCTTCTCGGGTTCGACGACCTTGCCGGCCGGGACGGTCGCGGATTCGAGGCCAAGGAACGCCCAGAGGGTGAGGGTGCCCGCCGTGGTGATCGCCGCGAGGCCGATCTCGGGCCGGTGCGGATCGGGGAAGGCGAGGTCGCCATGGGGCGCCGCCATCGCCGCGATCATCACCACCGCCGCCAGCGGAATGACCTTCAGGACGGTGGCGATGAGCTGGACCCAGCCGGTATTGCGGGTACCGCTGATGTTGATCGCGGTCATCGTCCAGACCAGCGTGATCGTCGCCGCCGTCGACAGGCGGGCGTCGGTCGCGAAGAGGGGCATGAAGGCCGAAAGATAGCTGATCGCCGCCACCGCGATCGCACCATTCCCGACGAACAGAGAAACCCAGTAGGCCCAGGCGACATAGAAGGCGAGGTCGCCGCCGAACGCCTCGCGCACATAGACATAGGGCCCGCCGGTCTTCGGATGCGCGCGGCACAGGCCGGCGAAGACGGTGGCGATGGCGAGACTGCCGGCGATGGTGATCCCCCAGGCGGGGATCACGTTCCAGCCATAGGGCGCCAGGCTGGCGGGCAGCATGTAGACGCCCGAGCCGATCATGTTGCCGACGACCAGCGCCGTCGCCATGACCAGCCCGAGCGGTCGGGCGGCGGCGCTGTCGTCGCCGCCCTGCTTCGGATCCTCCCTCAATATTTCCAGCCGATGCGCATGCCGATGGTCTGCGGAACGTTCGGGAAGACGTAGGGCCGGTCGAAGCATTGTCCACAGGTGACAAGCCGGGTCTTTTGCGCGCGCTTGTCGAACGCGTTCTCGACATAGGCCTCCCAGGTCCAGCGGCCGAATTTGGCACCGGCGGAGAAATCGAAGATCGCGTAGGAACGCAGCTTGCCGGTCAGTGCGGCCGGATTGACCGCGTTGCCGTTGGGATCGAAGATCAGCGTGCGGACATCGGACGAGGCCGAACTGGCATAGGTCATCGTGCCCTGGACATAGGGCTTGTAGCTGCCGTTCATGGCGAAGTCGTAGCGCGCGGTGCCGCCATAGCGCCACTTCGACGTGATCGGCAGACGCGTGCCCTTCGGCGCGGATATGAAGTTGCCAGCACCCGTGCAGCTATAGGTCGGATCGTCGACCCCGCACAGGTTCTGACGCGTCTTGGCATCGGTGTAGGCGCCGCTGCCGATCAACGTCAGGCCCTCGATCGGTCGGAAGGTGAAATCCAGCTCGACACCCTTGCTGCGCGCATTCGGGCCGTTGTGGATCTCGGTGAAACTGTTCGCGCCAAGGAAGGAGAACTGGAACTTCTTCCATTCCTCCCAGAACAGCGCGCCATTGATCCTGAGCTTGCCGTCGAGCCAGGTCGTCTTCCAGCCCAACTCGTAGTTGGTCAGATAGTCGGGACTGTAGGGCGGGATGGTGGCGCGCCGGTTGATGCCGCCCGGGCGGAAGCCGCGCGACCAGGTCGCGTAGACCATCAGGTCATCGGTCGGTTTCCAGGTCAGGTTGAGGCGGTGCGTGGTACCGTTGCCCTTCACCCGCTTGGGTACGACGTCGGTGCCGACGAGGGTGCCGAGATTGTTGCACGGCGCGCCCGGCAGCAGTTTGCCGAGATATTCGCCGCCCGGTCCCTGGAAGCAGGCGGCGACGCCTGTGCGACCCGAATATCCGTCACCGAAGCCGAAGAAGCCGATCAGCGAGTTGTTGTACTTGAACGCGCGCAGGCCGCCCGTGATGGTCAGCTGGTCGGGTATGATGTCGAACGAGGCTTCGCCGAACGCAGCATAGTCCTTGTCGACGCGGAACTGCTTGGTCAGCCAGATCGTGCCCGGGCGCGTGTTGACAGACGTGGCGTCGGCGAGCCCGAAGATCTGGTAGTCCTGCAGGATGTCATGCGTCTGGCGCTGGTAGAACAGGCCGGCCAGCACGCGAATGCGCTTGTCCGACGGCGAGGAGATACGGAACTCCTGGCTGTTCTTGGTGAAATGGTCGCGGCCGGCGATATGCTGGCTCGGATCGATGTAGTTGCCCGCATTGTCGGTGAAATAGCCCGAAAAACCCCCCGCGTAGAGATTGTCGTAGGTGACGGCATAATCGGTATAGTCGCTGACCGCGTCGATATGCCGGTCTAGATAGGCGCCGGCATAGGTGATGTCGAAGTCGGCGATCTTGCCCTGGACGGTCAGCGCGGCCTGCCAATAGCGGTCGTGGAAGCGCTCCCGGCCGAAATGCTGGACCTGAAGGTCGCCCACGCTCGGATCATAGCCGAAGAAGCCGTGGTTGAGCTGATCCTGGTAGAAGACGGTGGGCGTCACCGTCCAGTTGTCGTCGATCTCGATGCCGAGCGCGGCGCGTCCGCCGACGACGGTCGAGCGGTTGTAGTTCTTTTTCACGTCGGCGGCGTTGTCGATCGTGACGCCGGTGCCGAAGGTCCGCGTCCCGGGAACATTGTCGATGAAGCCCGCATCGCGCTGATACCAGCCGACCACGCGCAACGCTGCATAGTCGGACAGAGGCTGGTTGACGAATCCCTCGAGCTTGCCGCCGACATCGCCATGGCTGACCTTGTTGAGATCGGCGTCGAAGCCGGCCGAGAAGCCACTGGGATCGGGCTTGTTGGTGATGATGCGGATCGTCCCCGCCTGCGACGAGGCGCCGTAGAGCGTGCCTTGCGGGCCCGACAGCGCCTCGATCCGGGCGATGTCGTAGATGTGGATGTCGAGCGCGCCGTCGATCGTCGTGATCGGCTGTTCGTCGAGATAGATGCCGACCGAGGGTAGCGAGCCCGAATGGTTGCCGTCGCCGCCGCTGGTCACGCCGCGGAAATAGACCTTGGCGTTGCCGGGTTGGCCGGACTGGAAGGAAAGGCTGGGCAGCAACTTGGTATAATCGGCGAAATTGCTGACATTATATTGTTCGAGCTTGGCGGTGCCCAGCGCCTGCATCGGGATCGGCACCTTCTGCATATTCTCTTCGCGCTTCTGGGCGGTGACGATGATCTCGTCCCTGTAGCCACTGTCCTCGTCGGAGGCCGTCCCCTGGGCCAATACCGGTGTCAGTGCCGTTCCCGCCATGATCAGTGCGACCGCGCCGGTCAGCTTCGTCATTCGAGCTCGCATGTCTTTCCCCTTTGCTTATGTCGTTCGTCGGTCAGGCATCCTCTGTAATTCTTGTCGTTGGGTAATCGGACAGCGCGCTCTCGAGCGCGTCGGTCAGGGTCGAAAGCCGGGGTGCGAAGCGCTGCCAATGATCGACCGCGTCGCGAAAGATGGGCTGGCGAACCTGCTCCGAACTCGGCGTGCGGACCGCGCGTTCGGTCTTGTGGAAGGCGAGACAGGCCGGATCGAAGCCGAGGCCGGCGGCCGCGAGCAGAGCGCGGATTCCGGCCTCCGGATCGTCGACCAGCGCCTCGTAGAAGACATGGTGGACGGATCCGGGCTGGGCCGCGTCGAATGCCGTCATCGCGCGGACATAGTCGGCATAATAAGCGCCGAGATCGGCAAGGTCGTAGCTGTAAGCCTGGCCCCGGGCGAAGTTCTGTTTGAACACCGACCAGCAGCAGCCGAGCGGATGTCGCCGGGTGTCGATGATCGTGGCATTGGGCAGGATCAGGCGGATCAGCCCCACATGCGCCCAATTGTTGGGCATCTTGTCGATGAAGCGAGGGTGATCGCCATGGCGATGGACGCGGGTGCGCTCGATATATTCCTCGCCCAGCGCTCGGACCTGATCGGCCGATAGCGCGGCAAGCGCCTCGGGATAGGGCGAGCGCTGGTCGCGGCGGCTGTGGCCGCTCAGTCGCCGGGCGATCTGGCCGATGTCATGGAGTTCGCCGGTGCCTTCGACCTGCGGATGGCTCGCCAATATCTGTTCGACGAGGGTGGATCCCGACCGGGGCATGCCCAGCACGAAGATCGGATCGGGATCGGGGCAGCCCCATCCGGCACGATCGGCGAAGAAAGCGGACGTGAAGAACGCCACCATCCGATCGACATGCTCGGCATTGTCCTCGGCATGATAGGGGACCATGCGACGGCGGATGGCATTGGCCTCGACAAAACGGTCGAACGCCTTGTCGTCCTCGCCGCGATCCTCGTGCGCCTTGCCGAGCGCGAAGCCGATCTGGGCACGATCGTCGATCGTCAGTTCGTCGCTCGCCCGCACCCGTTCCATCGTCTGGACGTCGCCCTCGGTGAAGCGGAACGTCTTGAGGTTCGCGAGGCTCCACCACGCTTCCCCGGTCTCCGGGCGTAGTGCCACCGCGCGGCGATAGGCGGCGATCGCCTCGGCGGTGCGGCCGACCGTCTTGAGGCCGTGGCCGTAGCTCATCCATAGCCAGGGATGGCCGTCATGGTCCGCGATCAATTCCTCGTAGAGAGCGATCGATGCCGCATGCTCGCCGATCTGGCCGAGCGCGGCGGCCTTGAGGTTGCGGGCGGCGCGGTCGGCGGGGTCGCGGGCGAGCAGCCGCTCGATCTCGATCAGGGCATCCGCGTGACGCGTCTGCCGGACGAGCACCAAGGCGAGATTCTGCCGCGCGCCGTCGAACTCGGGCGCCAGCTCGAGCGCGCGGCGCAGCAGCGTCTCGGCATCGCGATAGCGACCGATTCGCCCCGCCACTTCCGCCAGCATGCGGATCGCGGCGATGTCGAAGGGGTCCTCGCGCAGTGCTTCGCGCAACAGCCCCTCCGCCTCCGGTATCCGGCCAGTGACCAGGGCATGGCCAGCGCGGGCGAGCCGGGGATCATCAGCCGCAGCCGCCAGTGCGCGCGACGTCGCGGCTTCGGCCGCGCGCTCATGGCCGGCGGCACGCTGGAGATCTGCGATCAGGCGCCAGGCTTCGGCATTGCCTGGGGCCCGCGCCGCGAGGTGCTCCGCGGTCGCGAGCGCCCGGGCGGGCTCGCCGCTCCGCTCCTCGGCGCGCGCCAGCAGCAGCAGGGCATCGGGTTGGTCGGGATGGGCCGCGATGAGCTTGCGAGCCTGTTGTGCAGCGAGGGCAGGCTGTTCGGACAGCAGGCCGTAAGCATGGGCCAGCGCCGCGTGAAGAGTATCAGTCGCTGCCTGTCCGCCTGAACCCACTATTCGCCCCGGTTCGCGATATATCCGGAGAAAACGCCTTTGTACCGTCCTGTGTCAACAGAGATGTCAGCAGTTGCGTCGACGATCATGTCGCAGCACAGTAACGTTGTTGAAAAGCCACAGGTAGGGAGAGGCGGATGCGTGGGGCATGGATGGCAGGCGCAGCACTGCTGCTGGCGGGTGCGGGCCAGGCACAGGCGCAGGACCGGATCGTCGCGATCAAGGCGGGCCGGGTGATCGATACCGCGCGCGGCACGGTGCTGACCGACCAGATCATCATCGTCACCGGCGACCGCGTTACCAGCATCGGGCCGGCGGCCAGCACCACGGTTCCGGCGGGAACGCCGCTGATCGACCTGTCGGGCAAGACCGTGTTGCCGGGCCTGATCGACACGCACACCCACATCACCGGCGACCCGACGACCAGCCCCTATGAGTCTTATCACCTCTCGGTGCCGCGCCAGACGGTGACCGGGGTCGCGAATGCGCGCCGCACGCTGCTCGCCGGCTTCACGACGATCCGCGACGTCGGATCGTCCGGCTATGCGGACGTGGCGTTGCGCGACGGCATCAACGCCGGAGAGATCGCCGGGCCCCATATCCTCGCATCGGGCCCGGCGCTGGGCATCACCGGCGGCCATTGCGACGACAATCATCTGGCGCCCGAATATCATCATGAGGGCGAGGGCGTGGCGAACGGTGCCGATGCGGTTCGGCTCGCCGTGCGGCGCAATATCAAATATGGCGCCGACCATATCAAATATTGCGGCACGGGCGGCGTCTTCTCGCGCGGAGACAAGCCGGGAGCGCAGCAATATACGCAGGAGGAGGCCAACGCGCTGGTCGCCGAGGCGCATCTCCACGATCGTCCGGTGGCGGTACACGCGCATGGCGCGG
Source organism: Sphingomonas sp. Root720 (assembly GCF_001428605.1). Classification (GTDB taxonomy): domain Bacteria; phylum Pseudomonadota; class Alphaproteobacteria; order Sphingomonadales; family Sphingomonadaceae; genus Rhizorhabdus. Next base: position 44,546 of record NZ_LMID01000001.1, on the reverse strand, counting down.
ACGGTATCAAGGTAGCGATCCGGGCTGGGGCGGATTCGATCGAGCATGCCAGCCTGATCGACGAGGAGGGGCTGAAGATGGCGAAGGCTGCGGGCACCGTCCTGTCGATGGACATCTACAATACCGACTACACCCAGGCCGAAGGCAAGAAGAATGGCGTGCCGGAGGAATCGCTGCAGAAGGATCGCGATGTGGGCGACGTCCAGCGGGAGAATTTCCGCAAAGCGGCGAAGATGGGTATCAAGCTTAGCTTCGGCACCGACGGCGGGGTCTATCCCAACGGCGACAATGCGAGACAATTCGCGGTTATGGTCCGTTACGGGATGTCTCCGATGCAGGCGATCCAGGCGGCGACCGTCGTCGGTGCGGCGCTGGTGCGCCACCCCAAGGACCTGGGCCAGGTGGCGCCGGGCTTCTATGCCGACATCATCGCCGTCGATGGCGATCCGCTGACCGATGTCCGGGCGCTGGAGAAGCCGGCCTTCGTTATGAAGCAGGGAGCGGTCTATCGCGCCGATGGGGAGCAATGCGGCGCGGCGCCGTCTGCCTGGGGGTGCGCCGCTCCGGCGCGTTAAGACTATGCCGGCACGCAGCGTCGCATCGGCGGCAATGATCGACCTTGAAACAAAACTGACCTATTAGCGTCGCTTTGGCGTCATCAGCCGCTGTCACTCGGCCCCCCAACCACACAGGGAGGTCGGAATGACACGGATGATGTTCGGCGCGAGCCGGGCCGCGATTGCACTTGGGCTCGCTTTTTCCACATCGGCGATCGCCGGTACGCTCGTCGGTACGATATCCGACGCATCGGGCACGCGGGCGTTGGAAAGCGCCGAGGTCCGTATCGTCGAGCTCGGCCGCGCCACCGAGGCGTCGCGTGACGGCCGTTATCGCTTCCCCGACGTTCCGGCGGGCACCTATACCGTCGAGGCACGCTATATTGGCGCAGAGACGGTGCGGACCAGCGTCCAGGTTCGCGAGAGCGGCGATAGCTATGCCGACATTGCCATGGGCGGTGGCGAAAGCGGCTCGATCATCGTGATCGGCCAGGTCGCGAACCAGGCGAGCACGCTGTCGCGGCAGCGCGCTGCCGACGGGGTCGAAAGCGTCCTGACCCGCGACGCGATCGGCCAGTTTCCCGACCAGAACGTCGCTGAATCGCTGCGCCGCCTGCCGGGCATCAACATCCTCAACGACCAGGGCGAGGGCCGCTTCGTCTCGATCCGCGGGCTCGATCCGGAGCTCAACGCCTCGACCGTCAACGGCGTGCGCCTGCCGGCCCCCGAATCCGACGTCCGCTCGGTCGCGCTCGACGTGATCTCGAGCGACATCATCGAATCGATCGAGGTCAAGAAGTCGCTGACCCCCGACATGGACGCCGACACGATCGGCGGATCGATCGACATCAAGACGACCAGCGCGTTCGACCGCAAGAAGGACCTGTTCAAGATTTCGGCCGAGGGGAGCTACAACGACCTGACCGACAAGGTCTCGCCGAAGGGCAGCTTCGATTTCTCGACCAAGCTGAGCGATGCGGTCGGCGTCTCGGGCGGCCTGTCCTATTATCGGCGACGCTTTGCGACCGACAATATGGAGATGGATGGCTGGGATATCGACGACAACGGCAACGCCTTCGCCGACACCGTCGAATATCGCGACTATGACGTCACCCGCAAGCGGATCAGCGCCTCGCTGTCGTTCGACTTCAAGGTCGGCGACAGCACCACCCTCTATGCGCGTGGCCTCTACAGCCAGTTCGACGACCAGGAATATCGCCGCCGGCTGACCTTCGAGATGGACGAAGCGCCTAGCAGCAGCACGGGCACCACCGCCAATTTCCTGTCCGAGGACGGCGAGATCAGCGTCCAGCGCGACCTTAAGGATCGCTTCGAATCGCAGAAGATCCGCTCGCTCGTCGTCGGCGGCGAGACCGACGCCGGTCCGTGGAAGGCGACGTATTCGGCGAGTTGGGCGAAGTCGTCCGAGCGTGAGAACGGCTCGATCGACCCGGTCAAGTTCGAGCGCAAATTCGAGGATCCTGGCGAGTTCGGCGTGACCTTCGACTATAGCCGGCCGAAATATACCGGCTATGCAGTCACTGCCGGCCAGGCGCTGTTTCTCGATCCGAGCGAATATGGGTTCGACAAGGTCGAGCGGACGTCGCTCAGCGACTCGCAGGACGAGGAGTTCGCGATCAAGGCCGATATCTCGCGCGAGTTCGCGATGGATGGCGGCGTCTTCACCGTCCAGGCCGGTGCGAAGCAGCGCTGGCGCAAGAAGACCTATAACGGGCAGTTCGACATCTACGACGGCTATGATGGCGACCTGACCCTGGCCGATTTCCTCGGCAAGCAGGATTATGGCCTGGCGTCGATCGATCCGGTTCCGGCCAAGACGTCGTTCCGCTCCTTCTTCCGCGACAATCTCGGCGATTTCGAGCTCAACCCGTTCGACTCCGCCTCGGCGTCGGCCGAATCCGACTATCGCGTCGACGAGGACGTCAGCGCCGGTTACCTGCTGGGCCGCTGGGACAGCGATCAGGTTCGCATCATCGGCGGCGTCCGCGTCGAGCGGACCCGCAACAAGATCACCGGTAACCAACTCACCCTGGTCGAGGAGGGCGACGAATATCAGGGCGTCGACGTCGACGAGGACACGGTGTTCATCCTGCCGCAGACCTTCAAGCGCAGCTATACCGACTGGCTGCCGAGCCTCACCGTCCGCTACGAGCCGGTCCGCAACCTCGTGCTGCGCGCCGCCGGCTACAAGAGCCTGGTGCGTCCGAAGCTGTCCAACCTCGCGCCCCGCGCGGTGATCGAGGACAATGAGGGCGAGTTCGGCAACCCGGCGCTGAAGCCCTACAAGGCTTGGAATGCCGACCTGTCGGTAGAATATTATTTCGGGCGCAACGCGGCGCTTTCGGCCGGGTTCTTCTACAAGGACATCAAGGACTATGTCGTCCAGGTCGTGAACGAGGACGTCGCCTATAACGGCGTGGTGCTCGACGAGGCGACGACCTACGCCAACGGTCCCAAGGCCACGGTAAAGGGTTTCGAATTCAGCTACAGCCAGGTCTACGACTTCCTGCCGGCACCGTTCGACGGGCTGCTGACGCAGGTCAATTACACCTATACCGATGCCAAGGGGCGTGTGTTCACCGACGGCGACATCACCGACCCGCGCCGTGTTCCGCTGCCGGCGTCGTCCAAACACACGCTGAACCTGGTGCTGGGCTATGAGAAGGGTCCGCTCAGCCTGCGCGCGGCCGGCACTTTCCGCGGCAAATATCTGGACGAACTGGGCGACGACCCCACCGGCGATCGCTATGTCTCGAACCACTTCCAGCTCGACCTGAGCGGCAAATATCGGATCACCGACAATATCCGCGTCTTCGCCGAGTGGGTGAACGTGACCGATCGTCCCTACTTCGCCTATCAGAACCTCGCTTCGAGCCGCCGCCTGCTCCAATATGAAGAATATAGCTGGACCGCGAAGTTCGGCGTGACGGCGAACTTCTGATGCGGCGGATCACGATGGTCGCGGCGGCGGCTTCCCTGGGAATTTCCCTTGGAGGCTGTGCCGCCAAGGAAATGTCGGTCGAGCGGCGCATCGCGCTTGCATCCCCGGCGGTGTCGGTCGCGGCGCGTGGCGAGACCGCGCCGGTGGGTACGTCCAACGCCGACGCCGCCGACGATCCCGCGATCTGGCGGAACGCCGCCGATCCGGCCGCGAGCCTGATCGTCGGCACCGACAAGAAGGCGGGGCTCTATGTCTACGGCCTCGACGGCAAGGTGCGCGACTTCCTCGACGCGGGCCGGGTGAACAATGTCGACCTGAAGGACGGCGTGCCGATCCGGGGCGAAACGGGCGTGCTCGTCGTCGCCAGCGACCGCAACGATGTCGCCCAGTCGAAGCTGGCGCTGTTCCGGCTCGACACCGCGACGGGCAAGCTGACGGCGCTCGGCACCGTCGCGGCGGGGGCAGGCGAGGCTTATGGCGTCTGCCTGTACCGCGATGCGGCGGGGACCTATGCGTTCATGGTCCTCAAGGACGGCACGATCAACCAGGTCGCGCTCGATGCCGAGGGCGCGACGCCGTCGGGATCGAGCGTCCGCACGATGAAGCTCGGCACCCAGTCGGAAGGCTGCGCGGCCGACGACCGGACCGGCACGCTCTATGTGGCCGAGGAAGATGTCGGCGTGTGGAAGTTCGACGCCCGGGCGAACGGGTCTACGGCCCCGATGAAGATCGCGGCGGCCGACGGCCGGGCCATCGTCGCCGACGCCGAGGGCGTCGCGATCGCCATGACCGGCGAGAAGGACGGCTATGTGCTGGTGTCGAGCCAGGGTGACAATGCCTATGCCGTCTACCGGATCGCCGACGACAGCTATGTCGGCCGCTTCCGGATCGCGGCGGGGGCGGTCGGCTCGACCGAGGAGACCGACGGAATCGAGGTGATGACGGGCGATTTCGGTCCCGGCTTCTCCGGCGGACTGTTCGTCGCGCAGGACGGCCAGAACGGTGCGGGTGCCCAGAACTTCAAGCTGGTCGCCTGGGACGATATAGCGAAGGCGCTGGGATTGCCGAACTGATCGGTCATCCCGACGAAGGTGAGTTCTTTGCAACTGCGGTCATGCCGGCCTTCGCTGGCATGACGGAGTGTGGGACCGTACTTACGACAATCCTCGCTCCGCCAGGCGGAGCATGACGAGCGTCGAGAGCTGCGCCCGTTCGGGCAGGCTCTCGACGATCAGATATTCGTCGGAGGAATGGATCGCGCCGCCGCGCGCGCCCATCGTGTCCACCACGGGCACGCCGCAGGCGGCGATGTTGTTGCCGTCGCAGACGCCGCCGCTGGCCTTGTGGGTAATCGGCCGGCCCAGCAGCGCGGCGCTTTCCTCGACCAGCGCGAACAGCCTCGCGGCCTTGTCGTCGATCGGCTTGGGCGGCCGGCCGAAGCCGCCGTGGACATGGATGGCGACGTCATGCTCGACGGCGACCGCTCGGACGATATCGTCGATCAGCGCCTGGGCGGCGATCTGGTCGGCGGGCAGGGCGGGGCGCAGGTTGACCCGGACGATCGCCCGGTCCGGCACGACATTGTTCGGCCCGCCGCCGTCGATCCGCGCCGGGTTGATCGCAAGCCCAGCGCGGCGGGCGCGGGCGAGCCGGAGCGTCAGGTCGGCCGCCGCGACGACGGCGTTGCGGCCGTCCTCGGGGTTGCGGCCGGCATGCGCGGAACGGCCGGTGACGACGATCGAGAAATTGCCGCTGCCCGGCCGCGCACCCGCGAGCGTGCCGTCGGGCAGTGCCGAGGGCTCGTAGGTCAGGGCGGCGAGCTTGCCGCGCGCAGCCTGGGCGAGCAGCGCGGCCGAACCGGGCGAGCCGATCTCCTCGTCGGAATTGATCACCACCTCATAGCCGATGCGCGAGCCGAGCGGCGAGGCTTCGAGCGCGGCGAGAGCGGCCAGCATCAGCGCGATCCCGCTCTTCATATCGGCAACGCCGGGCCCGTTGAGCACCGCGCCGTCGTCGACGTCGGTCAGGACCTGGAAGGGATGGTCGGCCGCGAACACCGTGTCCATATGCCCGGTGAGCAGCAGTTGCACCGGAGCCTCGGGCCGGACCCGGACATGAAGATTGCGGCCATAGCCGAGCGCCTGGACGTTGCCGGCCGCATCGACCGCCTCGCCCGGTAACGCGTCGCGCAACACGACATCGCCGGGCAGCGCCGAGAAGGCGTCGGCAAGCTCGCCCGCCATCACCGCCAGCCCGTCGAGGTTGCGCGAGCCGCTGTTGATCAGGCTCCACCGCCGCACCAGCGCCAGCATCGGGGCTGCGGCGGCCGCCGCTAGGGCAGGGCGATGGGTCTCGATCGAAGCGCTCATATCTCCAACCCGTTCGTGTCGGAGAAGGCCAGGGTCATAACAGCCGCTCGCCCAACTCGCCGGTCAGGTCGGCGATCCTGTCGGCTTCGAAGCTGGCGACCGGATAGGCGCAATAGTCGGCGGCATAATAGGCGCTCGGCCGATGGTTGCCCGATTGGCCGAGCCCGCCGAACGGCATGTTGGCGGCGGCGCCCGTCGTCGGCCGGTTCCAGTTGACGACCCCGGCGCGCGAGCGGGCGAGGAAGCGGCGCCATAGCTCGGGATCGTCGGCGAGCAGGCCCGCCGAGAGGCCGAAGCTGGTATCGTTGGCGGCGGCGATCGCGGCATCGAAGTCGGGCACGCGAACGATCTGCAGGACCGGCGCGAAGATCTCCGCGTCGGGGACGTCGAGGCCGGTTACGTCGTACATGCCCGGCATCACGAAGGCGTCGCTGCGCTCTAGCCGTTCGAACGGGAGCAGCGTCTTCGCGCCCTTGGCCTTGAGCGCGGCTACCGCGTCGAGCGCGTTCTGCGCCGCGCGGGGCGAGATCAGCGGCCCCATATAGGCTTCCTCCGGATCGTCCCAGGCGCCGATCCGCAGGCGGGCGGCAAGAGTATGGACCGTCTCGATCGTCGCGTCGCCCTCGCTTCCCTCGGGCAATATCAAGCGGCGCGCGCAGGAGCAGCGCTGCCCGGTGGTGATGAAGGCCGACTGGACGATCGCCGCCGCCGAGGTCTCGGCATCGCCCCAGGCGATCAGCGGATTGTTGCCGCCAAGTTCGAGCGCGAGGATGACGTGCGGCCGGTCGATCATCGCGCGGCGGAAATGCGCGCCTGTGCTGGCCGCGCCGGTGAATAGCAGGCCGTCGATGTCGGCGGCGATCAGCGCCGCGCCCTGGTCGCGCCCACCCTGGACGAGTTGGAAGACAGGCTCGGGCACGCCCGCGTCGCGCAGGGCCTGCGTCATGTGCTGGCCGGTCAGCGGGGTTTCCTCGGACGGTTTGAACAGCACGGTGTTGCCAGCGAGCAGGGCGGGGACGATGTGGCCGTTGGGCAGGTGGCCAGGGAAGTTGTACGGCCCCAGCACCGCCATCACGCCGTGCGGCTTGTGACGCAGCACGGCTCGGCCGAACGCCGTGTCGGCCTGGCGGGATCCGGCGCGCTCGGCCTGCGCCGCGATCGACACCGCGACCTTGCCGATCATCGAGCCGAGTTCGGCGCGGGTCTCCCAGAGCGGCTTGCCGGTCTCGCGCGACATGTCGCGGGCAATGTCCTCGGTCCGCTCCTTGAGGATTGCGGCATAGCGCTGGACGATGGCGACCCGGTCCTCGACCGATCGGTCGGCCCAGCCGGGCAAAGCGGCGCGCGCCCGCTCGACCATCGCCGGGATCGCCTCGACCGCGACCTCCTCGCCCTCCCAAATAGCCTGGCCCGTGGCGGGATCGATCGACCGCATCATTGCCTCACCCTCACCATCTCGCCCGGTTTCAACCGCAGCGCGTCGATCGCGCCGCTGTCCAGAACCGCCCGGCCACCGTCAACCATCACCCTGGCCCGGGTCGCGCGGAAGCCCTTGATGGAGGTGGTGGAGACGAGCCTTTCCGGCGCGTCGCCCGGATCGCCGCCGGCGATCGGCAGGGTATCGCTCCGGTCGATCGTGCGAATGCTGTCGCGCGGCACCGAATAGGTCGGTCCGCCGTCGAAGATGTCGATCAGCCCCGACCCGCGAAATCCCTCATGCTCGAGCATCGCTCGCGCAGCCTCGCCCTCGACATGAACCCGTCCGATCGCGTCCTGCGCCGCTTCGTCGATCAACTCGACATAGATGGGGTGGCGGGGGGCGAGATCGAGGATGAACTGCCCATCGGTCGACATCACCATATGGTCCGCTTCGTCAAATGGCAGGCGAAAGAATTTGCTCGCGACCCCCTGCCAGAAGGGACAGGTGCCGTCGGGCGCGAAATAGCCGCGCAGTTCAGCCATCACCGTCTCGGAGAAGCGCTGCCGCTCGGTGCCGATCAGCATGTAGCGCGACCGGGCGAGCAGGCTGCCCGCGCCGCCCGAGCGCCGCTCGGGCCGCAGGTAGAGCGATCCGACCTCGGTCCAGCCCGCGCATTCGTTGACCAGCACCAGCGCCTTATGGTCGAAGCGCGTGTTGATGGCCGAGGAGAATTGCGCGAGCGTCATCACCCGGAAGGAGAAATGCGGCCGCGTGACGCCGACCGCCGCGCGCACGCCGGCGAGGCCTTCGATCCGTCCGGTCTCGCTGTCCTCGAGCATCAGCGTGTACCAAGCCTCGCGCGGGGCGATCGTCCCGGCGAAGCTGGCCTCCGACAGTTCGAGGCGGGTGAGCAGGGTCGCCTCATCCTCGGGAAGGCTGGTGAAGCCCCGGCCCGACAGGACGGCGAGTTCCATGAGCGAGGCGAGATCGGCGGGGCCGGCCGGGCGGACGATCAGCATCGGCGGGTCCACGGGACGATCTGGAGACGGGATGCCATCGTCATCTTGTGCGCCATAAGTGGTCCAAGTTCAAACCCGGGCGAGAAGCGCGTCGAGCGCATCGTGCGCGGCCGAGGCCGCCGACCATAGCGCCGGATCGGCCAGTCCGTTCGCGTCGATGCGCTCGGGCCAGTGGCGCTCGACCAGGGTGCACAGCGCCTCCCACCGGCGATCGTCGAGCAGGAAGCGTGGGTCGATCCCCCGCCGCGCCTCGTCGCCGACCGGGACGCGCAGCCGCAGGCATGCAGGACCGCCGCCGTTGCGCATGCTTTCGCGCACATCGACGACGATCGCCTCGTTGATCGGATTGTTGCCGGCGACGATCGTCTCGACCGCGCGCCAGACCCGTTCGTTCGCGCGCGCTTCGCCGGGCAGCACCAGCGCCATGCCGCCCTCCGGCAGGGTCAGCAGCTGCGAGTTGAACAGATAGGAGCCGATCGCATCGTCAAGTCCGATGCTGTCGACCTCGACCGCGACGAAATCGGGCACGGCGCGCCCGGCTGCGGCGAACAGGCCGTCCCTGTCTTCGAATGCCGCGGCATGGGCGAGGAGGACATGTTCGTTGGCGACGGCGACGACATCGTTATGGAAGGCGCCCGCCTCGATCGCCGCCTGCGACTGCAGCGTGTGGAAGGCGTCGGCACCCGCGAGCCGGGCGACCGCCTCGCCCGCGCGGCGCGCCTGGCGTTCGGGGAAGCGGCTGCCGCGCACCGCGCCGTGGACGAAAATGTTGAGGCCACGATCGCCGTGGCGCTGGGCGATGCGCATATGGTTTGCTGCGCCCTCATCGCTGAAATGCTGCGTGCCCGGAAGGGGCGGGTGGACAGCGAAATGGCGGTCGTCGGCGAAGATGCCGCGCAGCATGCGCCAGGTGTCGGGCGCCTCGAAGCTCCGGTGCAGCATCGTCGCCAGATTGGCGGTGACGAGATGAACTCTTCCGTCGGCGCTGTCGGGACCGGCGATCACGGTCGCGGCATTGGCCGCCCACATCGCCGAGGCCGAGCAGGCGTTGTTGAACAGCACCGGATCCTCGGCGGCAGCCCGCGCCAGCACCGAGCGGTCGTCGCCATCGAAGCCGAGCGCCCGCAACGCGGCGATGGCGGGGCGGCGGGGCGGCGGGATGAAGCCCTGGGCCAAGCCGCGATCCATCAGCCGCTTCATCTTGGCGAGCCCCTGAAGTGCGGCGGCGCGGGGCTGGGAGATCGCCCCGGCGTTGCTGGCGCTGGCGATGTTGCCGGGCGAAAGGCCGGCGTAATTGTGCATCGGGCCGATCAGCCCGTCGAAGTTGATCTCGGTGGCGGTCATATCGCCAGATAGCCGATCCGGTCGCCGTCCGACAGGCCCAGCAGCCTTGCGCTGGCGGGATCCGTCACCGCCTGCGCCCCCGCCGCCTCGATCGATCCGGGCACACAGCAGAAGCCGGCGCCGCTGCCATGCGCGATCAGATGGTCGCGCAGCGCATCGTCGTCGGCGGTGCCCGCGAACATCGCATGGTGGAGGTTCCTGATCGCCTTGAGATCGTCGATCATGGCGATCATCGTCGGACCGGCGTCGAAGATGTCGACATAGCCGTCGTCGCGGAACCCTTCCTCGACCAGCAGGGCATGGGCGCCGCGGCCGTCGTCATGGACGCGGCCGATCGCCCGCTGCGCTTCGTGCGACAGCATGTTGACGTAGATGGGCGCTCGCGGGCCGAGATCGGCGATGAACTGGTTGCCGGTGGTGCCGTTGATGTGATCGGCCTCGGCGAAGCTCATAGCATAGAAGCGGCCGCCGACCGCGTCCCAGAAGGGCGATTCGCCGCGGTCGAGCCAGCCCCTGAGATCGGCGATCACCCGCTGGCCGAAATTCGCGCGGTGGCAGCCGATGAACAGATAGCGGCTGCGCGCGATCAGACGGCCATAGCCGCCGCGTCGCAACGTCGGATCGACGATCAGCCCGCCGACCTCGGCGCAATCCTCGAGATCGTTCGTCAGCGTGAGGACGGGAAAGCGCACCATGCGGCCATCGATGCTCGACCGCTGCGTCGTGTAGCTGATCCGGTAGCTATAGAAGGGCCAGTCGACCCCGATGCGGGGAAAGACCATCCCGCAGCCCCGGATCCGCCCATTCAGCTCGAGGCCGAGGATGATCGCGCCGCCGAGCTTCTCGCCGGCCAGCAGGGCATCGCTGCGCTCGATTCTTTCGCGCAGCACGCCGCGGTCGGACGGCAGGTTGGTGAAGCCTGGGCCGGTGCCTTCGGCCAGGACGAGCAACGCGTCGAGATCGTCGGTGCGGACCGGACGGATGCGGATGGAATCGGGTTCGGCCATGCAACGATGTTCCACCCTTCGCCGCACGCTTTCAAGGGAGGGGAGGGATGTGCGCCGGGACATGGCTTGAACCGGCGCGGAAAGCATAGGAAGGGAGGGCGATGCCGCTGCCCGACCTCATGATGGTTCGAACCGTCCTTCCCTGGTTCGATATCGCCGGAATCGCGATCTTCGCGATCAGCGGCGCGCTTGCAGCGGCGCGGCGCGAGCAGACGATCGTCACTTTCACCTTCTTCGCGGCGGTCACCGGTACCGGCGGCGGCACGATCCGCGACCTGCTGATCGGCGCGCCGGTCTTCTGGATCCACGACAATCGCGCGCTGGCGGTCTGCCTGCTCGCCGCGCTCGCGGTCTGGATGACGCCGCGCCGGATCTGGCCGGTCAAGGCGCTCGAATGGTTCGACGGCGTGGGACTGGCGGCTTATGCGGTGTTCGGAGCATGTAAGGCGCTGGCCTATGGCGTTCCGCCGCTGGGAGCTGCCGCGATGGGGGTGTTCACCGCCTGTCTCGGCGGCATCATCCGCGATGTTCTGGCCGGCGAGCCGTCGATCCTGCTCCGGCCTGAACTCTACGTCACCGCCGCGGCGCTGGCCTCCGGGCTTTTCGTCATGCTGACCCTGCTCGGAGCACCGCTGCTGCCCGCCGCGGGGCTGGCGGCGCTGGCCGGTTTCGCGCTGCGGGCGCTGGCGATCCACAAGGGCATCGCCCTGCCGAGCTATCGCGACTGATCGTCGCGCCGGCTCCGGCCGTTCACCTTCACGTCACCTTCATTCCCCAACGGGAAGGAACCGCAGCGCTCACGGCGCGTAGACTTGTGGACGGTAGTGAAGGAAATGTTGTGATGCGTAACGGGATTTTCACGGCCTCCGCCATGGCGCTGCTACTCGCCGGTTGCGGCCCGAAGCAATTGGCGCTGCCCGGCGATCCGATCGACAAGGCGGCGACCTGCGCGGTCGTCAGTGCGGCGTCGGCGCGCGCCGGCGCGCCCAACGTGAAGGGCGATCTCGGCTTCGACGCGCAGACCCGCATCCTTCATTATGCGATGCTCGCGGCGTCGGAAGGCGGTCCCTTCTCGGCCAAGAAGGCGTCGGAAGTGGTCGGGCGGATGGGCGAGGTGGAGAAGGCCGTAACCGACGGCAAGTGGCAGGCGTTGATGGCGCCCTGCGACCAGGCCTATCCCGAGGTGAAGAAGACAGCTGGCATCGAGCTGCCCAAAGGCAAGTTCGACGCCGAGATAGGCTGCTATTCGCTCGGTGACTTCCTGGTGAAGACCGTGACGACCAGCGACCCCAAGGCGCAGGAACAACTCGCGGCGTTGATGAAGATGCGCCGCGATCTCGACGGCTCGGTGGGCAGCCAGCTCAAGGCGCGCGGCGCGGCCGGCTACGAACGGACGCTGGAACTGAAGCAAGGCGCGCTCGGCCGGATGACGAAGCTCGGCGCGCCGGCCGAAACCGCCAGGATCTGCAAGAACCGTTTCGCCTGAGATCCGCGCCGGGCGACGCTCAGCGGGTCGCCCAGGCCAGCAGGCTGCGCGCCGCGCGGATATCGTCCGGACGCGGCTGCGTTGCGGACGATACGCATTCGAGGCAACGAACCTGGATCGCCGGGCCGGTCAGCACGCGCTGCGCATTGGCGAGGGCGGCGATCAGCACTCGGTCGGGTCCGCCGGCGAGGCTGCCCCAGAAGGCTCGTCCGCTGGCTTCGCCATTCCCCTGGTCGGGGTCGAGCAGCGTGCGGATCATTTCCTTCCAGGGACTCAACGGCTTCTCGATGTAGAGCGGACGCACCTTGGCGGGATCGAGCTTGGCGAGCCGCGCGGCTTCGGCGACCGCGTCGTCGACCGACCCGAAGCCGTCGACCAGCCCGATCTGCCGCGCGCTGCTACCGGCCCAGACGCGGCCTTCGGCGATTTCCCGGACCCGCGCGATCGGAAGCTTGCGCGATTGCGCGACCAGCCCGGTGAAGCGGCGGTAGATATCCTCGATCGATCCCTGCATCATCGCGTCGAACTGCGGCGAGGTGCCGCGGAAGACGTCGGGTTCGCCCGACAGAGGGGTGGTCTTCACGCCGTCCGCCGACAGGCCGAGCTTGGCCAGCGAGCCTTCGAAGGTCGGCAGGATGCCGAAGACGCCGATCGAGCCTGTGATCGTCGCAGGATCGGCGATGATCCGGTCGGCGGGCGTCGAAATCCAGTAGCCCCCGCTGGCGGCAAGGCCGCCCATCGACACGACCACGGGCATGCCGAGGCCCTTCGCCTCGAGGATGGCGGACCGGATCGTCTCCGCTCCGGTCACGGATCCACCGGGGGAGTCGATCCGGACGACCAGCGCCTTGATCCGCTTGCGGCCGAGCTCGTCGAGCAGCAGATTCGAGATGGTGGTGCCGCCGGCCGCCCCGGGCGGGGCTTCGCCATCGATGATATCGCCGGCGACGGTCAGGACGCCGATCGGCGTGCCGCTCGCTTTCTCGGGGTTTGCGTTCGCCCACCGATCGAGCGGAATTGCCTTGAAGCCGTTGAGGCTGGAACCGCCGGCCGCGCCCGCGATCGCCGCCACCCGCGAATTGAAGGCGTTGCGGTCGCCCAGCCGGTCGACGAGGCCGGCGTCGATCGCGGCCTGCGACATCTTACCATTGGCCGCCGCGATCATCGCGACGGGCTGCTCGACATAGGCGGCGAGCTTGGCCCGCGGCCTTGCCTTACCGACATCGCCCATCCACGTCGACCACAGCGCGTTGGCGAGCGCCTGGTTGGCCTCGCGCGCCTCGGGCGACTGATCGGACCGCATATAGGGTTCGACCGCCGACTTGAACGCGCCGACCCTATAGATCTTCGCGGTAATGCCGAGCCGGTCCATCAGCCCCTTGAAATAGAGCCGCGAGCCGCCGGGGCCGGCGAGGATGACCCCGCCGAGCGGATTGAGCCATATCTCGGTAGCGTGCGCGGCGAGCTGGTAGCCGTCGTCGCTGTAGCCCGTGGCATAGGCGAAGATCGGCTTGCCCGCGGCCCGCGCCTTGTCCAGCGCATGGCCGGCGGCCGCGATGGTCGCCTGTTCGCCTCCGGCGAAGGCGTCGAGATCGAGCACGATCGCCTTGACGCCGTTCGAGGCGGCAGCCGACTGCAGCGAGCGTTCGAGATCGCGCAGCCGCGTCTCGCGCGCCATGCCCGAATTGCCGGCGAGCAAGGTCAGCGGATCGGTCTCGGCGGGTTGTTCGACCAGCGTTCCGGTCAGGTCGACGACGAGCGCGCCGGACGAGGGCAGCGTAGGGTTGGGCTTGATCGACAAAGCGAGGAACAAGGTCCCGAAGAAGATCAGCATCGCGATCAGGACGAGCCCGTCCTTGATCCCCACCAGCAGTTTCCAGAGCCCCCGAACCAACGTCATGATATGATCATACCCCGCCTATGCGGCTCACAGATAGGTATGCGACGGCCCGCCGTCCACCGGATCGGCCGAGATTCAGGACTGATATTGATTCTGCGACAGGCTGATGTCGACGCCGACGTTCAGCGCCTCGTGCCCGCCGCCGACCCGCGCCCCCGAGATCGGTGCCGCGTCGCGGAAATCCAAGCCCTTGGCGACGCGGACATAGCGCTCGTCGGGGCACATGTCGTTGGCCGGGTCGAACCCGATCCAGCCGAAGCCGGGCACGTCGACCTCCGCCCAGAAATGCGGAGCCTGGCGATCCCCCTGTCCGGGATCGTCGCGATAGATGTAGCCCGTCACGAATCGCGCTGCAAAGCCGCTGGCGCGAGCCGCCGAGATCAGGACATGCGCGAGGTCCATGCTGCAGCCCGAGTGCGCGGCGAGGACCTCGCCGACGGGGCGGACCTCGGTGCTGCGATGCTCCCTGCATGGAAACAGTCGATAGACGGCGGTGTTGAGCGTATGCATGAGGCTCAACGCATCGCCCGTTTTGGCGGACTGTTCGCGCAGCAATTCGTGCAGTCGGTCGCACGGCGCGGTCAGGTCGGTGGTGCGGGTATAGACCATGGAGGGCAGGGTCTCGATCGCGCCCGATATCGCGCCGGCCCGATCCTCGGTCAGCACCTCGCCCGTAACGCGCAAACCGATCCGCTCGACCGGCCCGGCGAGATAGAGCATCGAGACGATATTGCCGAAGCCATCGGTCGAGCGTTTCAGCCGGGCATCGCAATCGACGTCGATCCGCCAGTCGACGATGTTCTGCCCGATATGGCTCGACGGCGTCATGCGCAGTAGCTGGACGACCCGGGCCTGCGGCTGCGTATAGCGGTATTCGGTCTGGTGATGGATCAGGAGGCGCATCTCATCCGAACCGGAACTGTTGCCCTATGGCGTGATGGATCCTGGTATTCTCATAGATGAAGGCGGTCAGCCATTCGTGCAAACCCTGAGCGAAGATGGCGTCGATCGTCGTCCGCTCGAGCGCGTTGTGGCGCAGGCGGGAAAGCCGGTCGGCCTCGCCCTGTAGCCCGGTGCGCTTGCCGATCGCATTGAGATGCATGATCACCTCCTCCGACGAGGCGATGAGCGAGCGGGGCAGTTCCGGCTTGAGGCAGAGCAGCTCCGCGACGAGCCAGGGCTTGAGCCCTTCGCTGAAGAGCCAGCGATAGGCGGTGTTGGCCGAGACGGTGTGAAGGATCGTCGTCCACTGGTCGCGGTCGATCGGCCCGCCGACCTTCTCGCCCTCGGGCAACAGCAGGTGATATTTGACGTCGATCAGGCGCGCGGTGTTGTCGGCGCGCTCCATGGCCGCGCCGAGGCCGAGA
The DNA here is from genome assembly GCF_001428605.1 of Sphingomonas sp. Root720. Classification (GTDB taxonomy): domain Bacteria; phylum Pseudomonadota; class Alphaproteobacteria; order Sphingomonadales; family Sphingomonadaceae; genus Rhizorhabdus. The sequence goes on along the minus strand of NZ_LMID01000001.1, from coordinate 29,115 downwards.
AAGCTGTAGGCCTCGTTGCGCAGCATGCGGTGCAGAGCGCCCTCGAAGCCGCGCGTCTCGGCGCGGATCTGCTCGACGAGGCCGAGCGTGGTCTGGCTGCCACCGGTCGATGCCCGACCGCGCAGGCCCAGCCAAGCGCGGTTGATCGCCTCCCAGGCGTCACGGCTCAGCGCGGTGCGGACCGACTTGGCGTTGCTGCGCGCGGCATCGAGGCAAGAGCGGATCGAATTGGGATTGGCCGCCGACAGGGTCAGGTAGCGGCTGATCGCCAGCGGCGAACGGGTTTCGCCGGTCAGGCTGAAATCGTCGTCGGCGGCAGCGACGAGCAGCGCGCTATCCCACGCGCCTTGGCCGGCCGGGCGGGCGGACAGCGCGTCGAGCCGGATCGTCGCCTCGATCAGCCGGGCGGTGAACTCGGCACGCTCGACATAGCGGCCGATCCAGTAAAGCGAGTTGGCGGTGCGCGACAGCATCAGGCGCGCTCCTCCGGGCCGGTCAGGATCAGGCTGTCCTTGGTACCGCCGCCTTGGCTGGAATTGACGACCAGCGATCCCTCGCGCAGCGCCACCCGCGTCAGGCCGCCCGGCGTGATGGTCACGCCCCTGCCGCCAGACAGGACGAACGGCCGGAAGTCCACATGGCGCGGAGCGACGCCGCTTTCGGTCAGGGTAGGCACCGTCGACAGGGCGAGGGTGGGCTGGGCGATGTAGCGATGCGGCTCGGCCACCAGCGCCGCGCGGAACTCCTCGATCTGCGCTCGGGTGGCGGTCGGGCCGACGAGCATGCCGTAGCCGCCCGACCCGTCGACCAGCTTGACCACCAGCTTGTCGAGGTTGTCGAGCGTGTATTTCAGGGCGCCGGCCTCGCGGCAGCGATAGGTCTCGACATTGGGAAGCCTGGCGTCGCCGCCCGAATAATATTTCACGATCTCAGGCATGTAGCTGTAGATCGCCTTGTCGTCGGCGATGCCGGTGCCGGGTGCGTTCACCAGCGCCACATTGCCCGCCATATAAGCGGCGACGATGCCGGGCACGCCGAGCAGCGAATCGGGCTTGAACACCAGCGGGTCGAGATAGTCGTCGTCAATGCGGCGATAGATCACGTCGACCTGAACCCGCCCCTCGATCGTCCGCATCCACACCTTGTCGTCGTCGACCTCGAGGTCGGCGGCCTCGACCAGTTCGATGCCCATCGAGTCGGCCAGAAAGCTGTGCTCGTAGAAGGCCGAATTGAAATGGCCGGGGGTCAGCAGCACGCAGGTCGCGCCGGCGCCCAGGTTGCGCGGCGATACCGACTGAAGCGTCTCCAGGAGCGCGTCGGGATAGGAGTCGATCGGGGCGACGTCGAACTGTTCGAACAGCTCGGGACAGAGCCGCAGCATCGCCTCGCGATTCTCGAGCATGTAGGAGACGCCCGAGGGCGTGCGGGCATTGTCCTCGAGCACCCAGAAATCGTCCGGCCCGGTGCGGACGAGGTCGATGCCGCAGATGTGCGCGAACACGCCGTGCGGCGGTTTCGCGCCCGCCAGCATCGGTCGGAACTGCGGATTGGCGAGGATCAGTTCCTCGGGCACGACCTTGTCGGCCAGAATGCGGCGCGCGCCGTAGAGGTCGGCGAGGAAGGCGTTGATGGCTTCCACGCGTTGCACGAGCCCTGCCGAAAGATTGGCCCATTCGCGCGCGGTGAAGACGCGCGGCACGATGTCGAAGGGGATGATCCGCTCGGCCGACTCCTCTTCGCCATAGACGGCGAAGGTGATGCCCAATTGTCGGAAGGCTGCCTCTGCGGCTTTTTGCCGGCGGTCGAGCTCGCCGGACGGCGTCGTTTCGATCCATTCGGAGAGCTGCGCAAATTCGGGCCGTCCCGCCGGGTCGCCCGGTTTGCCACGGATCTCGTCGAAAGCGTCTGCCCCTGCCATAGCGCTCCGTCATGTCCTGATCGACGAGCCGATCGTGCAACGCTTCGCTGCGCTGCACAAGAGGCTTTGCAAAGGGGGTATGCGATATGCTGCCGGACGGCTCCCCCCGTCGTTGCAGAACGCGGAGTGCCAGCCCGCGTTCCGCGACATTTCATGTCCTTGTTTTTCCTTTGATATTAACCTGACGGCCACCGTCATCCCGACGAAAACCGGCCTTGCACTTCTGCGTCTGGGGCTCTCGACGCTAAAGGCAGAGAGACCCAGCTTTCGCTGGAATGACGGGGTGGGCGCCGGGATCAGCCTGGCTGGATCTTGCCGAGATAGGACGAGAGGCGGTTCTTCGTCATGCCCCGCGCGCGGGACGGGTTGAGGAGATCGTAGACGACGGCGTTCTCGAGTACTTTCTGCACATAGCCGCGCGTTTCGGCGAAGGGGATAGCCTCGATCCAGTCGATCACGTCGACCCCGCGAAGCCGCGGATCGCCGTTGGCGCGGATGAACTTGTTCACGTTGCCCGGCCCCGCATTGTAGCTCGCGATGGCGAGGACGTAGCTGCCGCCATAATAGTTGAGCATCCGGTCGAAGAAGGACGACCCGAGCATCACGTTATAATCGATGTCCGCGAGACGGGCAGGATCATAGCCCAATCCCATCTTGCCGGCCTGTTCGCGCGCCGTCGCGGGCATGAGCTGCATCAGCCCGCGCGCGCCGGTGCGGCTCGTCGCCTGCCGGTCGAACTGGCTTTCCTGCCGGCTGATCGCATGGATCAGGGTCCAGTGCTCGTTCATCGCGGGAGGCACGGGCACTTCGGGGAAGCCGATGCGGAGCGGATCGGGCGTGCCACTGGTCCGCGCGGCACGCGATACCATCACGCCCAAATCGGGCCGGTTCATCGATTTCGCGAGCTCGCCGGCCAGGATGTGGTCGCTGTCGGTCTTCGCATTGGCGGCGATCAGGCGGATGAAGGCCGTCTGGTCCTGCCACTGGCCGTTCCGGCCGAGCAGGCGCGCTGCACGTACGACCTCGCTGGCTTCGAAGGAGGCGCGCTCGGTCGCGGGAACGACGTTGCGCGGCGGTTCGGCCGGAACGGCAAGCTCCCGGCCCAGTCGTTCGGCGGCGAGCTGGCCGTAGAACTGGTCGATATGGGCGGCCGCCTGGCCCAGATAGCTTCTCGCCCAGTCGGGCTTGCCGCCGCGCTCGGCCGCGCGACCTGCCCAGTACCAGCCTTTGGTCTGCGTGCCCGGCGTCTGCGCCGCGCGGGAATAGCGGTCGAACATGGTGACCGCGTCGTCGTAACGGCCGATCTTCTGGAGGGCGATGGTGCCCGCCAACCACATCAGACTGGTATAGTCGTCACGCTCGGCATAGGGCCGGTCGCGGATGCGCGTGCCGGGCGGAAAGGCCTGTTCGGCGTGCTTGGCGATCGCCAGCGCGACGTCATACTGCTTGTCGGCATCGGCCGCCTGCGCGAAGCTCAGCAGATTGTCCAGGAAGTAGGCGGTGTCGAACGGCGGGCTCGTCAGGTTGCGCGACTGACCCAGCCAGATGCGCGCGCCCATGCTGTCGCCCCGATCGCGCAGATAGCGTGCGCGCTCGATCATATAGCCCGGATCGTGATTAACCGCGTCGCCGGCGGAGGCGATCCGCGCGTCGACGTCGGGATCGTTGCGCAGCAGGGCGAGTCGCGCCGCGAACAGCATTCGCTTGGCGGGCGACACGTTGGCGATCTGGCGCGAGGCCGGGGTCGTTGCCCGATCGAGCAGCAGGCGCTCCATGCGCCGGTCATGATCGGCCGGGGTCATGCTGGCACCGAAGCGGGCGAGCAGCCGGATCTCGTCCTCTTGCGAGAGGCCTTTCGTCACCCAGGCGGCGGCGGCGTTGCTGCGGGCTTCTACCGGATGTCCGGTGGCGGCGAGCGCCTCGGCGTAGCGCGCCTGCCCGGCGGCGGTCAGCGGCGGAAAGCGAGTGAAGAAGGTGACGACCGACCCGCGATCGAGGCCGTTCGGGTCGATGCGCCGCTCGGCCGCTCGACGCATCGCGGCTTCGCCGGGCCAGCCGGGATGCGCGATCAGAAAGGCTGAATAATCCTGGAAAGGGAGCGAATCGCTCTGCTGCAGCCGTCGCCATTCGGTGACGACGCCCTGCAGGACGTCGGTCCGCCACGCCGGCGCACCGGGCGCCGGCGACCGTACCGCCGACGGCGGCGCCGGTTCGGGCGTCATTGTCGCCGCGATCGCAGCCGTGGAGACGAGGACGGACATGGCCGTAAAAAGACGCCGGGAGCGGCTGGACAGGAAAGGGGTGCCGAACCTATTGGGCGCATTCGTTTCTGGGACGAGCTTCATGGCGCCATTATGGCCTGCTAAGCTCTCGAGGTGAAGGGAGAGCGTGATGTTCAGTGGGTCGATACCAGCCCTGGTGACGCCGTTTCGCGGTGGGGCGTTCGACGAGAAGCTGTTCCGCGGCTTCGTCGACTGGCAGATCGCCGAAGGATCGAGCGCGCTCGTGCCCTGCGGAACGACAGGCGAAAGCGCGACGATGTCGATCGCGGAGCACAACCATGTCGTCCGCGTCTGCATCGAGCAGGCGAAGGGCAGGGTGCCGGTGATCGCGGGTTGCGGATCGAACGACACGGTCGTCGCGCTGGAGCATATGAAGGCGGCGCAGGCGGCCGGTGCCGATGCCGCGCTCGTCGTGCTGCCTTATTACAACCGGCCCAACCAGGACGGCCTGCTCGCGCATTTCCGTTATCTGGCCGACAATTGCAGCCTGCCGATCATCGTCTACAACGTGCCGACCCGCACCGTGACCGACATCCTGCCCGAGACGCTGGGCAAGCTGGCCGGAATCGGGAGCATCGTCGGCATCAAGGATGCCAGCGGCAAGGTCGAGCGCGTGTCGGCGCAGCGCCAGCAGTGCGGCCCGGATTTCTGCCAGCTGTCGGGCAATGACGACATGACGCTCGGCTTCATGGCGATGGGCGGCGTCGGCTGCATCTCGGTGACCGCCAATGTGCTGCCCGGCCTTTGCGCCCAGTTCCAGCGGGCCTGCGCCGAGGGGCGCTGGGCCGATGCGCTGACGCTGCAGGACAAGCTGTTCCCGCTCCATGCCGCTCTGTTCAGCGACGCCTCGCCAGGCCCGGTCAAATATGCGTTGACTCGAACCTATGCCGATTTCCCCGACGAACTGCGCCTGCCGATGACCTGGCCGTCGGCCGCGAGCCGCGCCGCCGTCGATGCGGCGCTCGCCCATGCGGGTGTCGCATGATCCTTTTCCGGCTTCCGGCCGTGGTACGGAGTTTTCCGTGCCACGCGACGAAACCGATCCTTTTGCGTTAAGTAGAGTCCATGGCCCGCCCGCGACCCGTAGAATTCGAAAAGAAGAAGGTGGTCGCCGAGAACCGGCGGGCGCGATACGACTATTTCCTCGAACAATTTTTCGAGGCCGGCATCGCGCTGACCGGGACCGAGGTGAAATCGCTGCGGTTCGGTGAGGGATCGATCGCCGAAAGCTATGCCGAGCTGAAGGACGACCAAGTCTGGCTGATCAATTCGAACGTTCCCGAGTTCAGCCATGGCAATCGCTTCAACCATGAGCCGAAGCGGGCCCGGAAGCTGTTGCTGCACGGGCGCGAGATCGACAAGATGCGCAACGCCGTCTCCCGCGAGGGGATGACGCTGATCCCGCTGTCGATCTATTTCAACAGCCACGGCCGGGCGAAGGTCGAGCTGGCGCTGGCCAAGGGCAAGAAGCTGCACGACAAGCGCGACACCGAAAAGGCCCGCGACTGGAAACGCGAGCAGCAGCGCCTGCTGCGCGATCGCGGCTAAGCCGGCTATGTTCGATAGTATCGGCAAATGGTGGCGCAAGAACGCTCCGACTCGCGAATCGCTGGAGGAGGTGCGCTGGCTGCGGCCCTTCGCGCACCGCGTACTCGAACCGTCGCTATGGCGTTTCACCCGCCGGTCGGTCCCGCGCGGCGTCGCACTGGGCCTGATCGTCGGCATCTTCCTGATGATCCCGGGCCTGCAGATCATCGGAGCGGCGCTGCTGGCGCTGCCGTGCCGCGCAAATGTGCCGATCGCCGTGGCGATGACCTTCCTCAGCAATCCGGCGACGACGCCCTTCATCCTCTATCTGTCGATCATCGTCGGCAATCGCTTCATCCATTCTCCAGTCGACGTTGGCACCGTCATGACGATGATCAATCAGGGCGCGAGCCTGGCCGAATGGGCCGAATGGCTTGCCTCGGCCGCTGCGCCCGCACTGGTCGTCGGCCTGTTCGTGATCTCGGTGATCACCGCCGCGGTCGGCTATCTGCTGTCGGGCTGCCTCTGGCGCGCATGGGTTTCGCACAAATGGAACCTGCGCGAACGGCATCGGTCGGTGCAGGCGGGGGAAGAGCGGGGTTGATCCTGACAGCCTTGATGGTAAGCCGACCGTCATAGTCAGATCATACACCGAGGTTTCCATGAAGATTTTCCTGATCGCCCTCGCGGCGAGCAGCATGCTCATGCCCGTGGCGGGCAACATCGCGCGGGCGGCGCCGGCCGGGACGGCGACGAAGCCCGTCTATGGCGATTTCGGCTTCGACACCGCCGGGATGGACAGAGGTGTCCGCCCCGGCGACGATTTCTACGCCTATGCCAACGGGGCCTGGGCGAAGAATACCCCTATCCCGTCAGATCGCTCCAACTTCGGCATGTTCACGGTGCTCGACGAGCTGTCGATGTCGCGCAGCCGCGCCATCCTCGACAAGATCTCGGCGACCCCCGGTACCCGCATCGGTGATTTCTACGCCAGTTTCATGGACGAAGCTGCCGTCGAAGCCGCCGGCATCGCGCCGCTGCGACCGACGCTCGCCGCCGTCAAAGCGCTCGAGGGCAAGCCCGCCGTCGCGGCGAAGATGGGCGAATATCTGCGCCTCGGGATGCGAACGCCGTTCCGATCCTTCGTCGACCAGGACGATAAGGATCCCGAACATTATATCGCGATCATGCGGCAGGGCGGGCTCGGCCTGCCCGACCGCGACTATTATCTGAAGACCGACGCCGAGATCGCGAAGACCCGTGCCGCCTATCGGGCGTATCTGGCCCAACTGCTGACACTGGCCGGCGAGCCGCGGGCCGAGCAACGCGCGGCTGCGATCCTGGCCTTCGAGACCGATTTGGCCAAGGTCCAGTGGACCCGCGTCGATTCGCGTGACAGCACCAAGACCTACAACAAATGGACAGGGGCGGATTTCGTCCGGAACGCGCCCGGCTTCGACTGGGACGGCTTCCTGAAGGCGGCGGGCCTCGATCGCCAGGCGGCCTATCTCGTCGGACAACCGAGCGCCTTCGCCGGCATGGCGAAGGCGATCGAGGCGGCACCGGTCGACGTGCTCAAGGACTATCTGCTGCTGTCGGCGATCAACGCCGAGGCACCCTATCTGTCCCGCAACTTCGTCGACGCCGAGTTCGCCTTCAACCAGACGGTCCTGTCGGGCACGCCCCAGAATTCGGAGCGGTGGAAGCGCGGCGTGACCCTGATCAAGGAACAGGTCGGCGAGGATCTCGGCCAGGAATATGTGAAGCTCTACTTCACGCCGGAAACCAAGGCGGCGGCGGACGAACTGGTGCGCAACATCATCGCGGCGATGGGACGGCGGATCGACGGGCTGAGCTGGATGTCGCCCGAGACCAAGGTCAAGGCACGCGCCAAGCTGGCGGCCTTCACGCCCAAGATCGGCTATCCGAGCAAATGGCGCGATTATTCGGCGCTGGAGATCCGGCGCGGCGACCTGCTCGGTAACGTCCTGCGCGCCAACGCCTTCGAATGGCAGCGCAACCTGAACAAGCTCGGCAAGCCGATCGACCGGACCGAATGGGGCATGACCCCGATGGAGATCAACGCCTACGCCAATTTCGGCATGAACGAGATCGTCTTCCCGGCGGCGATCCTGCAGCCGCCCTTCTTCGATCCGCACGCCGATCCGGCGGTCAACTATGGCGGCATCGGCGCGGTGATCGGGCATGAGATCAGCCATCATTTCGACGACCAGGGCGCCAAGTACGACATGCACGGCCGGCTGTCCGACTGGTGGACTGCCGACGACGTCAAGCGCTTCGGCGTGCTGACCGACGGGATCGTCCGCCAATATGACGCCTATGAACCGCTGCCCGGCATGCATATCCAGGGCGCGCTGACCCAGGGCGAGAACATCGCCGACCTTGCCGGGCTTACCGTGGCGTACGAAGCCTATCAGATGGCGTTGAAGGGCGCGAAAGCGCCGGTGATCGACGGCTTCACGGGGGATCAGCGCTTCTATCTGGGCTGGGCGCAGGTGTGGCGGCGCAACTATCGCGAAGCCAATCTGCGGCAGCGGCTGCTGACCGACCCGCACTCGCCGTCGATCCAGCGCGCGTGGGTCGTCCGCAATCTAGACCCCTTCTACAAGGCCTATGACGTGAAGGCCGACGAGAAGATGTACCTCGATCCGGCGGCTCGCCTGCGCATCTGGTGAGGCATCCCGCTTGACGAAGCGGGGAGGGCGGAGAACAAGCGCGCATGGTCACGCTGTTCCCCGCCGCCCCGATGTCCGCGAGTTCGGGTCGCTTCGTCCTCAACGCGCTGCTGGGGGTGCTCGGCTTCATCGCGTCGATCGGCATGACCGGGATGATCTGGGGCGCCACCGACAATCTTCTGGTCGCGGGCCTGTTCATGCTCGCCTTCTGCCTCGGTATCGGCATGATCCTGCTGGTCGCGATGATCCGCGCGCAGATCCACACGCGGCCGGAACGGCAGCTCGACATCGAACTGATGCTTGGCGCGATCGAGGATTCGATGTCGGGCGTCGCGATCACCGGCCCGCACGGCGACCTGGTCTGCGCCAACCGGCAATATGAAGCCTGGTTCGGCGGGTTGCCGACACCGCCGGGCCTGCCGCTGGATGCGGCGGCCCGGATGCAGCTGTCCACCGCTGCGCTCGCCGCGCGGCGCGATGGCCGCGTCCAGATCGCGAAGCTGTCGACCGATCGCGGTCTCGTCGACGTGGTCGTGCGGCGCGCCGGCAACGGCGACGACCATCTCGTCTGGCGCTTCCGCCGGTCGAGCGAGTTCGACGGGCTCGGCGACATCATGCGGATGCTGGGCAGCGAGATCGGCCGGCGGATCGGCAGCGCGGGGGTGATGACCGCGCTGGTCGACGGCAATGGCATCGGCCTCGTCGGCAACCGGGTCTTCCTGCAGCGTGCGCTGGGCTCGGTCGATGCACCGAGCGCGGGCTGGGCCTTCGCCGAATTGCTGCGCAGCGATGGCGAGCTGATCCGGCTTGCCGCCGATCCCCCCACTGCCGACCCGATCCGCCTGATCCAGATCCCGCTCGACAACCAGGGAGGGGCCGACGCGACGCTGTTCCTTCTGCTCGACGAGCCCGCAGGCAATGGCAGCGAGGCACGTGCGGTGGCGACGGGCGATCTCCACGCGCTGCTCGGCATGCTGCCGATCGGCCTGGCCGTGGCCGAGCGCGACGGCCGCGTCCTGTTCATGAACGCCTCGTTCCGCCGCGCCGCGGGGCTGGGGGCCGAGGCGACGATCGTCTATCCGAGCGACCTCGTCGTCGAGGAAGACAAGGCAGCCGTATCGGACGCGGTGCGGCGCTTCTCGGCGGGGCGGGGATCGGCGAGCGACCTGTCGGTACGCTTGAAGGAGCGGCCCGAGGAGAATGTCTCGCTGACGATCGCCGCCGCCAAGGGGCTCGGCAAGGCATCGGTGTTGCTCAGCCTCAAGGACAATAGCGAGGAATCGAAGCTCAAGCGCCAGGTCGCCCAGGCGATGAAGATGCAGGCGGTCGGCCAACTCGCCGGCGGGGTCGCGCACGACTTCAACAATATCCTGACCGCGATCATCGGCCATTGCGACCTGATGACCATGCGCCACATCCCGGGCGACAGCGATTATGACGACATTCAGCAGATCAAGCATAATTCGAACCGCGCGGCGGCGCTGACCCGCCAGCTGCTGGCCTTCTCGCGGCAGCAGACGCTGCGTCCGCAGATATTGCAGATCCCCGACGTCATCTCCGAGATCTCCAACCTGCTGAAACGGCTGCTGGGCGAGACCGTGCGGCTCGAGGTCAGCCACGGCCGCAACCTCGGCACCGTCCGCGCCGATCCGGGCCAGCTCGAGCAGGTGATCGTCAATCTGGCGGTCAACGCGCGCGACGCGATGCCCGACGGCGGTACGCTGACGATCCAGACCTATGCGGTCTCGCAGGCCGATGTCCGCCGTATCGGTATCGAGATCATGCCGGTGACCGAATATACCGCGATGAAGGTGATCGACACCGGTAGCGGCATCCCGGCCGAAAATCTCAACAAGATCTTCGAGCCCTTCTTCACCACCAAGGAGGTCGGCAAGGGTACGGGCCTCGGCCTTTCCACCGTCTATGGCATTGTCAAGCAGACCGGCGGCTTCATCTTCGCCGAAAGCGAAGTCAGAGTGGGGACGAGCTTCGTCATCTACCTGCCGGTCCACGAAGCCCCCGCCACGGTCGCCGCCGCGCGAGCGCCGGTCAAGGAGGCGAGTACCGAGCTTTGGGGCACCGGCACGATCCTGCTGGTCGAGGACGAGGCGATGGTTCGCGCCGTCGCCGAACGCGCGCTGGCGCGACAGGGCTATACGATCCTCACCGCGACCAATGGCGAGGAGGGCCTCGAGATGCTCGAATCGGCGGCGGAGCCCATCGACCTCGTCATCTCGGACGTGGTGATGCCGTCGATGGACGGCCCCACCATGGCCCGCGCGGCACGGGAAAAGCGGCCCGATCTGCCGATCATCTTCATGTCCGGCTATGCCGAGGAACAGCTGCGCAAGTCGATCGACCTCGACAATATCGGCTTCCTGCCCAAGCCTTTCTCGGTCCAGCAGATCGGACAGGCCGCGCGCGAGGCGCTGGCCGACCACGCCCGCACGGAGACCGTGGAAGGATGAAGGAGTGCCTCAATCCCGCTTACGCAGAAGCCGTTCCGGCCTGATGGCGGAGGCCTGAGAACAAAAGAAGAAAGTTCACCCCTTGTTCCAATGGAACGTTTGGAGTACAAAAGTTCCAGTTTGAGGTTTCGGGCCACCCGATCTACGAGGGAGTGACGCACATGTCGGCGCAATTGAAGCTCATCGGATCCGAAAGGGAAGCAGCGAATATGGATAGGCAGAAGGCCCTTGAAGCCGCGCTGGCGCAGATCGACCGCGCCTTCGGCAAGGGCTCGGCGATGAAGCTCGGAAGCCGCGAGACGATGCAGGTCGAGGCGATCTCGACCGGTTCGCTCGGGCTCGATATCGCGCTCGGCATCGGCGGCCTGCCCAAGGGGCGCGTCGTAGAGATCTTCGGGCCGGAAAGCTCGGGCAAGACCACCTTGGCCCTGCATGCGATCGCCGAGGCCCAGAAGACCGGCGGCACTGCTGCCTTCATCGATGCCGAACATGCGCTCGACCCGGTCTATGCCAAGAAGCTCGGCGTCAATATCGACGAGTTGATCGTCTCGCAGCCGGATACGGGCGAGCAGGCGCTGGAGATCGCCGACACGCTGGTCCGCTCGAATGCGATCGACGTGCTGGTGATCGACTCGGTCGCCGCGCTGGTACCCCGCGCCGAGATCGAGGGCGAGATGGGCGACAGCCATGTCGGTCTCCAGGCCAGGCTGATGAGCCAGGCGCTGCGCAAGATCACCGGATCGATCAGCCGGTCGAAGTGCCTCGTCATCTTCATTAACCAGATCCGTATGAAGATCGGCGTGATGTACGGCTCGCCCGAGACGACGACGGGCGGCAACGCGCTGAAGTTCTACGCCTCGGTCCGCCTCGACATCCGTCGCACCGGCGCGATCAAGGATCGCGACGAGGTGGTCGGCAACGCGACCCGCGTGAAGGTCGTCAAGAACAAGGTCGCGCCGCCGTTCAAGCAGGTCGAGTTCGACATCATGTACGGCGAGGGCGTGTCGAAGGTCGGCGAGCTGATCGACCTCGGCGTCAAGGCGGGCTTCGTCGAGAAGTCGGGAGCCTGGTTCAGCTATGACTCGGTCCGCATCGGCCAGGGCCGCGAGAATTCGAAAACCTTTCTCCGCGAGAATCCCGAACTGGCGACGAAGCTCGAAGCGGCGATCCGCGGCAAGTCCGACGATGTCGGCGAGGCGCTGATGGCCGGTCCGTCCGAGGACGACGACGTCTGATCGGGGAGGCGGAGAGCGTTCCTCTCCGCCGTCGTTCCAGCGGAAGCTGGACTCTGCTCTTATCCTTCGTGCCCTCGGCATGGCCTGGTAGAGGCGGTGAGATCCGGGCTTTCGCCGGGATCACTGCATTGGATATGGATGAAGATGATGACTGCGCGTCTCAACTATGTCGAGCTGCCCGTCGGCGACACCGCCGCCTCGAAGATTTTCTTCGAGAAGGCCTTTGGCTGGTCGCTGACCGCCTTCGGGCCCGACTACGCCGCAACCATGGGGCAGGCGGGCGCCGATATCGGTCTCAATGGCGATGCGAGCGATGCCACCAAGGCGCCTCTGGCCGTCATCGAGACCGACGATCTCGAAGCCGCGCTGGCCTCGGTCGAGGCGGCGGGTGGCATGGTCACTCGCCCGATCTTCGCCTTTCCAGGTGGCCGCCGCTTCCACTTCTGCGAACCGTCGGGTAACGAAATGGCGGTTTATGTGAACGAGCCGGGCTGACGGGGGAAGTCGGGGCTGGTTCCGCCGGAGCCTCTACCATGGCGATCATCGTCCATCATCTCGAAAACTCCCGATCGCAGCGCATCCTGTGGATGCTCGAGGAGCTGGGTCTGGCCTATGAGGTGAAGCGCTATGCGCGCGACCCGAAGACCATGCTCGCGCCGCCCGAGCTCAAGCAGGTCCATCCGCTCGGCAAATCGCCGCTCTTGGAGCATGATGGCCGGATCGTCGCTGAGACCGCGACGATCATCGAATATCTCATCGCGCTCTCGGGAGGCCCGTTAGGTCCACCAGAAGATGCCGACGGCGCGCTGCGCTGGCGCTATTTCCTCGACTATGCCGAAGGCTCGCTGATGCCGCCGCTGTTGCTGTCGCTGGTGATCGCCAAGATGGGACCGTTCGGATGGCCCGCCCGGGGCTTCGTCTCGAAAATGGCGATGACGCATATCGATTATGTCGAAACCGAGCTCGGCCGGCACCCCTGGTTCGCCGGCGCCGCGTTCAGCGCGGCCGACATCATGATGAGCTTCCCTCTCGAAGCCGCCCGCCAGCGCCTCAAACTCGATGGCCGCCGCCCGGCCATCGTCGACTGGCTCGGCCGCATCCACGCCCGCCCGGCCTATCAGGCGGCTTTGGAGAAAGGCGGCCCCTACGCCTATGCGTGACGAGGCGTCGCCTTCGGGGCGCGGTCTGACGCAATGGGTGGCAGGTCCTATACGTGGCCGTTCTCCCCGAGAGCGGACCCTCGTGTCCGCTGGCAGTCCTGTTCGGATCGATGTGGGCGACCTGAGGAATTCGCCGACCTCATCCCGGGGATCTGATCGTGATTGGAACAGGCGTCATCGCCCCTTGGCGGGCTTCGGACCGATGTCTTTCAGATAGGCGATGAACCGCTCGATATCGTCGGGTTCCCACGGGTCGGACGGCATGTCGGGGTGACCGACCGTGATTCCCTCCGCCAGGGCCTCGTCGAGGGTTTCCACCGGATAGCGATAGGCCAGCGAGCGGAACGGGGGGGCTGCGGCGAGAGGACTGGCCCCGGTCTTCTCGGTAGCGTGGCAGGCGCCGCACCGCTTCACCGCCAGGGTATGGCCTTCGCGAACGAGCTTGTCGGGCCGCGCCGCGGCGGCCTGCGATGCGGCTAGGCAGGTCAGGCCGAACAGGAGGGCCAAGGATCGCTTCGACAGGTTGGACGTCATCGAGCCATATTCCGCGCCGGCGATGCCTTCGACCATACGCATTACGCCGTAGATGGCGGAGATATGCCATGATCTCGGCCGAACCGCTTGAGAAGCGGCCCTCTCTCGCCTAAGTCGCTCCCATGACCTCGACCAACGACATTCGCCGCTCGTTCCTCGACCATTTCGCGCAGGAGGGGCACGAGCCGGTGCCGTCGGCGCCGCTGGTGCCGCACAACGATCCCACGCTGATGTTCGTCAACGCGGGCATGGTGCCGTTCAAGAACGTCTTCACCGGGCTGGAAAAGCGCCCCTATTCGACCGCGACGTCTTCGCAGAAATGCGTGCGCGCCGGCGGCAAGCACAATGATCTCGACAATGTCGGCTACACCGCGCGCCACCACACCTTCTTCGAGATGCTCGGCAATTTCTCGTTCGGCGACTATTTCAAGGAACGCGCGATCTCGCTGGCGTGGAGCCTGCTCACCGGCACCTGGGGCATTCCTGCCGAAAAGCTGACCGTCACCGTCTACCACACCGACGATGAGGCTTATGGCCTGTGGAAGAAGATCGGCATCCCAGAGAGCCGGATCATCCGCATCCCCACGTCCGATAATTTCTGGTCGATGGGCGACACCGGCCCCTGCGGCCCCTGTTCCGAAATCTTCTACGATCATGGCGCGCATATTCCCGGCGGTCCTCCGGGCAGCCCCGACGAGGATGGCGACCGCTTCGTGGAGATCTGGAACCTCGTCTTCATGCAATATGAGCAGGTGGACAAGGAGACCCGGATCGACCTGCCGAGGCCCTCGATCGACACCGGCATGGGGCTGGAGCGGATCGCGGCGGTGCTGCAGGGCGTCCACGACAATTACGATACCGACACCTTCAAGGCGCTCATCGCCGCCTCGGGCGAACTGACCAAGACCGCGACCGACGGCGCGAACAAGGCGTCGCACCGCGTCATCGCCGACCATCTGCGCGCCTCGGGCTTCCTGGTCGCCGACGGAGTGCTGCCCGCCAATGAGGGGCGCGGCTATGTGCTCCGCCGCATCATGCGCCGCGCCATGCGCCATGCGCATCTGCTGGGCGCGGCCGAACCGCTGATGCACCGCCTCGTGCCGAGCCTGGTCGCCGAGATGGGCGCCGCCTATCCCGATCTCGTCCGCGCGCAGCCGCTGATCGAAGAGACGCTGAAGCTGGAGGAGACGCGCTTCCGCCAGACCCTGGCCAATGGGCTGCGCCTCCTCGACGAGGCGACCGGGGGCATGAAGGCCGGCGACGTCCTGCCCGGCGCGGTCGCGTTCAAGCTCTACGACACATTCGGCTTTCCTTACGACCTGACCGAGGACGCGTTGCGCGCGCAGGACCTGGGCGTCGACCGGGCGGGCTTCGACGCGGCGATGGCCGAACAGAAGGCGGCCGCGCGGGCCGCGTGGAAGGGGTCGGGCGAGAAGGCTTCGGACGAAATCTGGTTCGACATCGCCGAGGAGTTCGGCGGCACCGAGTTCACCGGCTATGTGAGCGAGGAAGGCGACGGCCAGCTCCTCGCCATCGTCAAGGACGGCCAGCGGGTCGATGCCGCCACCGCGGGAGACGAGGTGGTGCTGATCACCAACCAGACGCCCTTCTACGGCGAGAGCGGCGGCCAGATGGGCGATGCCGGCCGGATCACCGGCGACAATGGGCTCGATATCGCGGTGGAGGACACAGCCAAGCCGCTCGGCCGGCTCCACGCGCATCGCGGCAAGCTGGTGAGCGGTACGGTCAGGACCGGCAGCGCGCTGCACCTGAGCGTCGATGGCGATCGCCGCGCCCGCATCCGCGCGAACCATTCGGCGACCCACCTGTTGCACGCGGCGCTGCGCCATCGGCTCGGTGGTCATGTCACCCAGAAGGGCAGCCTCGTCGCCGCCGATCGCTTCCGCTTCGACTTCTCGCACCCCAAGGCGCTGACACACGAGGATATCGTCGCGATCGAGGCCGAGGTGAACCGCCATATCCGCGAGAATGAGGAGGTCACCACCCGGCTGATGACCCCCGACGCGGCGATCGAAGCCGGCGCGATGGCGCTGTTCGGCGAAAAATACGGCGACGAGGTCCGCGTCCTCTCGATGGGCAGGGCCGATGCCCGGACCTATTCGGTCGAGCTGTGCGGCGGCACCCATGTCTCCGCGCTGGGCGATATCGCGCTGTTCAAGATCATATCGGAAAGCGCGGTGTCGAGCGGGGTCCGCCGCATCGAGGCGCTGACCGGCGAAGCGGCGCGCCAGTGGCTCAACCAGCGCGACGAAAAGCTCAGGGAAGCCGCCGCCGCGCTCAAGACCTCGCCCGACGAGGTGCCCGCCCGGATCGCCGCGCTGGTCGAGGAGCGGCGCAAGCTCGAACGCGAGCTGACCGAGGCGCGAAAGGCGCTGGCCCTCGGGGGGGGCGGCAAGGCCGAAGCGGCAGGCCCGGAGGACGTCGCGGGTGTGAAGTTCCTGGCCCAGGTCGTCGATGGCCTCGATCCCAAGGGTCTGCGCGGTCTGGTCGACGACGCCAAGGCGTCGCTCGGATCGGGGGTGTCGGTGATCGTCGCGGTCAACGAAGGCCGGGCGAGCGTCGCGGCGGGCGTCACCGGCGACCTCGTCGACCGGATCAGCGCGGTCGATCTCGTCAAGGTGGCGGTGGCGGTGCTGGGCGGACAGGGCGGCGGCGGCCGTCCCGACATGGCGCAGGGCGGCGGCCCAGACGGCGACAAGGCGGCCGATACCGTCGCGGCGGTGCGCGACATGCTGGCGAAGGTACCGGCCTGACAGCTATTGGGCGGACTTCGCCAGTGCCGTCCGGACATTGGCGATCAGCATGTCGTGGTTCCGCTCGGCGATCGCGCGGGCGGTCTCATCGTCCATGTCGACCGGCATGAAGCTTGTCCGCAAAGAGAGGATCGACGAGGCCGGGCCGGCGGGGATGATGCGGGCATAGCCGCTGTGGCAGGCGAAGGGCACGATGTCGCCCGTGTCGACGATGCTCAGCCGCATTTCGAGGGTGGCTTCGTCGCACAGCTCGAGCCGCTCCTTGACGACGATGTCGGGCGAATGGCCCTCGAGCCGCATATGGCGGATCATTCCGATGCCTTCTCCCTCGAAATCGATCGAGGCGACGATGCCGCGCTCGAGCCGGCATTGCCCCTCGCGGCTCGACAGCAAATGCCACAGCCGTTCGGCCGGCGCGGCGATGCGGGTGGCCTTCTCGACGACGATCATGCGGCGGGCTCCTTGTTCGTGAGCGCCAGCGACCGTCCGATCAGCCGATCGACGGCGCGATCGCCCAGCAGGCGCGGCAATGTCCAGTGCATCAGCCGCCCGCGCATGAGCGCCTGGCGCGGACGCGGATTGCGGATGGTGAGGGCGCGATGGATCAGCTCGGCGAAGCGCTCGGGCGGAAGCGCGGCGCGGCCGGCGGCGGCGAAGGCTGCCTTGAAACGGGCGAACGGCGGGCCGAAATCGCTGTCGGCGAAGCGCTCGTCTTCGGCCCGATCGATCTTGTCCCATATCGGCGTACGCACCGCGCCGGGCTGCACGACGACCGTCCTGATGCCATAGATCGCCAGTTCGCGCCGCATCGCATCGGACAGCGCCTCCAGCCCGTGTTTGGAGGCGGCATAGCCACTGGTGAAGGGCAGCGCGATCCGCCCGCTGACCGACGATATGTTGACGATCCGGCCGGGCGGCCCGGTTCGCGACGGATCCGCGCCGAGCAGCGGAAGCAAGGCCTGGACGACGCGCAGTGTGCCGCACAGGTTGACCTCGATCTGCGCCTGCCAGTCCTCGATCGGCTGTAACGCGAGCGGGCCGAAATGAGCGAGCCCGGCATTGTTGACCAGTCCGTCGAGGCGCCGGCCGTCGAGCGCGGTCGCGATCTCTGCCGCAGCCCGCCCGATCGCTTCGCCGTCGCGCAGATCGAAGATGAGCGGCGTCACGCCCGGGCCGATCGCGGCAGCGAGCTTGTCCGCCGCCGCGCTGCTTCGGACGCTACCGAAGACCTGCCATCCACGCTCGACGAGCAGGGCGGCGGTGGCCAGGCCGATCCCGCTCGAGGCCCCCGTGACGACCGCCGCCCGCATTGGCCTAGAAATTGAACCGGCCGGTCAGGCCGTAGCGGCGCCCCCAACTCCTCTGGTTATAGTCGCCGAGCGGCGCGCCGCTGAAGCGCTGCGCGACGACGTCGATCAGATATTCCTTGTCGAACAGGTTCTCGACATAGGCGGTCAGGGTCACCGGGCCGGTGCGCAACGACAGCCGCGCATTGACGAGGTTGACGAAATCGAGCCGGTCGCGATTGTCGACCTCCCAATAATAATGGCCGCCCTTGCCGTTCGCCTCGACGCGCGGCGTCAGCTCCATGTCGTCGCCGAGCGGGATGCGGTACTGGACCGCCGCCGAATAGGACCAGCGCGGTACCTGTGGAAGCTCGTTGCCCGTGAAGTCGCCTGCGGCCGGCAGCCCCGCGAACAGCGTCGTGTCGTAGCGCGTGATCTTGGTGTCGAGGAAGCCGCCCGATAGCGAGACGTCGAGGCCGTCGGCGGGCCGCGCGGTCATCTCCAGCTCCGCGCCCATGATCCGCGATCGCGGTATGGGATTGGTGATGATCTGCGCCCCGGTGAGCTGGTCGAACAGATAGATCTGCCGGTCCTTGACCCGCGTGTAGAACATCGCGCCGTTGAGGGTCAGCTTGCGGTCGAGCCAGGTCGACTTGAAGCCTCCCTCGAAGCTCCAGTTCTCCTCGGCCTTATAGGCGCGGGTGATGCGGGCGTTGGGATTGAAGCCGCCGCTGCGAAAGCCCTTGCCTGCGGAGGCGTAGAGATTGGCGTCCGGCGTCAGCTTGTAGGTGATCGCCAGCTTGGGCTGGAACGCCTTGAAGGTCTTGTCGTAGCGCGGGAGGCCGGGCAGAGCGCGGTCGGTCTGTTTGCGCTCGTCGATGTCGTAGCGCAGCCCCAGCGACAGATCGAGCTTGTCGGTGGCGCTGTAGTTGGCCTGGCCGAAGAAGGCATAGGCGAGATTGTCGTCGGTCGACCGGGTCGCGGTGAACACCGTCGGCGCGGGGATGGGGAAGGGGAACAGCACCCCGCCGGCCCCCGGGCGCACGAACAGGACGCTGTCGAGCTTCTGATCGGTCTTGATCAGATAGGCGCCGGCCATCCAGTTGAACCTGCCCGGGCCCGAGGCGAGCCGCAGTTCCTGGCTCCACGCGTCCGACTTGAAGCCCTGCGTGCCCGAAAGATAGTCGAAGGGCAGGAAGTCGAAATCCTCGTTCAGGAAGAATTTGGTCCGCGTGTAGGCGCTGACCGAGGTCAGGGTGACGCCCGGAAATTCATAGTCGATCTTCACCGATGCGTCGTGGAGATAGCGATCGACCTTGCCGGGAATGTCGGCGGTGATCGGCAGCAGGTCGGTCCGCTGCGCGCCGGGCGGCACGAAGCTGTACCAGGCGGCACCGCTGTGGTTCTCGGTCCGCGACCCGCGGACATCGATGGTCAGCGCCTCGGTGGGCTTGGCGATCAGGCTGCCGCGGAAGGCGTAGGATTCGTCGTCGTTGACGTCCTTGTTCAGGGTGACGTTCTTGATGTCGCCATCGAAGTCGCGCACCGAGCCCGACAGGCGGAACAGCAGCTTGTCCTCGACGATCGGCCCGCTGATCGCGGTACGGGCGCGCAGGTCGCGGCCGGTGCCGATCGTACCCTCGACCATGCCTTCCAGTTCGTTGGTGGGCTGGCGGGTGACGATGTTGAGCGCGCCGGCGATCGCGTTGCGGCCGTAGACCGCGCCCTGGGGCCCCTTCAGCACCTCGATCCGCTCGATATCGAACAGGTCCTGGGTGAACTGATTGACGTTGTTGAGCTGGACTCCGTCGATCACCACCGCGATCGGCGGTTCGCCGTTGCGGACCTGACCGACGCCGCGAATGTTGATCAGCACGATACCGGGCTGTTCCGCCGACGAGATGCTGAAGTTCGGGACATTGAGCGCTACGTCGCGGATATTGTCGATATTGGCCGCCTCGATCGTCGCCGAGGTGAAGGCGGTGATCGCTTCGGGAACGTCCTGCAGCCGTTCTTCCCGCTTACGCCCGGTGACGACGATCTGGTCGGGTGC
Organism: Sphingomonas sp. Root720; assembly: GCF_001428605.1. Lineage (GTDB taxonomy): Bacteria > Pseudomonadota > Alphaproteobacteria > Sphingomonadales > Sphingomonadaceae > Rhizorhabdus. The sequence goes on along the minus strand of NZ_LMID01000001.1, from coordinate 9,182 downwards.
CTCGCTCGCTTCCGCTACCGCCGGCCCTCCCGTTTCGGGCCGCTGCGCCACGGCGACGGTTGCCATTGAAAATACTGCAGTTCCAATGGCCCAGCGGGCTATCTTCAGTTTCCCTGTCATGATTTTCTCCACGTCCCCTTTTGGCGGTCGGTGCCGCCTCCCTCGTTCAGATGAAATCGCGTGACGGATGGGCGCGCGGATAGGCGCGCATATAGTCGAAGAAGCGGGCGAGCGTCTTGTCGCTCCTGGTCAGCGTGCCCGGACGGAACTTGAGCGACGACATGACCATCAGGTCTTCGGAGACCACGCCGCGCTCGAGTTCCTCGACGAAATCGAGGAAGCGCTCGACCTCCTCGGGGGTGCCGCTGTCGCGACGAGCGACGAGCACCATGTAATTTTGCGCCTGGCCAGGCTGCGGCATCCCCATCGGGTTGAGGAACCCGAACCAGCGCCCCGCATAGTCGGTGGTCTGGTAGTAGAGCGACGTGCCGTAGATGCCGACGACATTGTCGACCGGAGATCCGTCGGTGTGGATGCCCGAGAAGCTGTAGAGCATCGAATGGTCGGTCCAGGCGATGTCCTCGGGATCCTCCTGGGTGAACTTCACGTTATGCAGCGCCTTGATGTGCTGCATGTCGGGCGTGTTCGCGCACTGGATCCAGGGGTCGACGCCGTTGGGCTCGCCGTTGACGATCGTCCGGATGACCAGTTCCTCCTCCGGATAGGGGAAGTCGGGCAGGTCGTAATGGGGCTCGTCGCCGTTGAAGGCCCAGACGATGCCGAACTTTTCCTGGCTGACGAACTTGTAGAGGCGCGCCGAGGGCGGCGGCGGATCGCCGATCGCGGTATGGACGCAGCGGCCATCGCCATCATAATTCCAATGGTGGAAGGCGCAGCGGATCGTATTGCCGATGACGTCGCCCGAACGAAGGTCGGCGCCGAGATGCGGGCAGAAGGCGCTGGTGACGTTGGCGACCCCATCCTCGCCGCGGAACACGACGATCCGGCCGTCGAGGAAACCATAGCCCTTGACCGTGCCGACCGGCACGTCGCTCGACAGGCAGATCGGGAACCAGGACTGGGTGAAGAGGCCGTCCTCGCCTTCGAGCAGGATCTTCTCGCCCTGGACTCGGCTTTTCGGGTTGCCGGCGGCGGGTCGGTTGATGGCGGTGGTAGACACGAATTACTCCTTTGGAACGTCTGGAACGGCGGGATGAACCCCGGCGACATCGGTCACGGCACCGCGCCGGCCAGGATGGCAGCCAGGTGGCCGGGATCGAGGTGCCCGCCCGATACGATGCACACGACCGGCCCGGGATCGGCCCGCGCGATGGCGGCCGCCACCGGCGCGGCGCCGGCCCCCTCGGCGATCAGGTGATGGCGCTCCGCCAGCAGCTTCACCGCGGCGGCGGTTTCGGCGAGCGAGACGAGCGCGGCGTCGTCGACCAGCGCGCGGACATGCGGCCACATCGCCGGGATCACGGCGGGCCCGCCCATGCCGGTGACGAAGCTGCCGGAATCGAATGGGACCGTGACCGGCTTTCCGGCGGCGAACGCCCCGCGCAGCGGCGCGCCCGCCTCGGTTTCGCACGCGACGATCATGGCGGTCGAACCGCGGGCCTTCAGCCCGGTCGCGACGCCGGTGGTCAGGCCGCCGCCCCCATAGGGGATGACCACCGTCGCGGTCCCGGGCAAATCCTCGGCGATCTCGAATCCGATCGTGGCGTTGCCGGCGATGACGTCGCGGTCGGCGACCGGGTGGATGAAGGCCGGGTCGTCGGAGCCGTCGGCAAGCATCGACCACCAATCCGCATAGGCGAGGCGGACGATCGTGGCATCCATCCGGCGCAGGGCGGCCAGCTTGCTCTCCGCGGCGCTCTCCGGGACATAGGCGGTGACCGCGATGCCGCGCTCGCGGCCGGCATAGGCCAGGCCTTGCGCGAAATTGCCGGCGCTGGCGGTCGATACGCTGACATGTCCGGCTTCCACCCGCTGTAGCAGCGCGTTGGCGGCGCAGCGTATCTTGAAGGAACCGACGGGCTGGAGCATTTCCAGCTTCAGGAAGATGTCGTTGCGTCCATCGCCCTGCAGGCGGATCAGCGGGCTCCGTATGGCCAGGTCCGATATCCGACGCGCCGCCGCCTCGATGGCGTCGGCATCGGGCAGCAGAGGAGTGTCGAGGGCCATGGCTCGGCGGGCTCCAGCCTGGTCGGCGAATGATGGTGCTGGTGACGACATTCCGGTCCCCCCGACCTGGTTGCGGGGTCATGAGACGGCTATCGGTCGATGCTGACAAGCCTCGGGCCCGACCTGCGGGCACTCCCGAAAGTATGTGTCGGGAAGGGGGCGAGGAGGGGGCTGGCCGTTCGGATAGGTATGCCGCCGAAAATGCCGTCCCGCTCGCTGGTCAGTATAGCAAGCCCTGCTGCTGGGCGACGGCGATCGCCTTCACCCGGTTGTGCGCCCCGAGCTTCCGGTAGATGCGCTGGAGGTGGAATTTCACCGTCGCTTCCGAGACGTTGAGGCGCTCGGCGGTCGATTTGTTCGACTCGCCCTGGGCCAGGCTCAGCAAAATCTCGCGCTCGCGCCCGCTCAGATAGGAGCCTCCGGCGTCCTGGTCGATGACATGATCATAGCTTCGCCCGAGCCGTACCGAGAGGTCGGCAAGCAGTTGGGCCGCCTCGGCCGTCAGACCATGCCGCTGCGAATGATGCGATGCCAGCGAGCACAGCCGCGCCATCAGCTCGCCTTCTTCCAGAAAGGCCTGGATCGATGGCTGGAGCGGGCCGGACTGGAGCAACTCGACGAAGCTCGCGATCGCGCGCTGCGGGCTACCCGAGCAGGCGAGCAGGATCGCCCGCAAGATGCCTACCTTAAGGACGAGCCGTCCGATCCCGCGCCGTTCGCATTCGGCTTCCAGCGTGTCGAGCAGCACCGTTGCCCGGCGAAACTGGCGCGAGTGGATCAGCAACCGCGCATTGGCGATGCCGAGGGCCAGCCGCTCGCGCCAGCGCGCATCGTCGTCCCCGGTGCTGCCCAGGCGGATCGCCCGCAGCGCGGCGCCGGCCTGGTTACGGTGGCCGGCGAGCGAGAGCAGTTCGGCGCGCAGGATCTGCATCACCAGCGACAGGCGGGGCAGGCCGGTGCGGATCGCGGCCTCCTCGCCACGCCGGGTCACCGCCAGCGCGCTTTCGAGCCCGCCGTCCTGGAACGCCCGGAGCGCGGCCGTGCGATAGCCGCTGACGAACAGGTCGAGCCAGCCGTCATTGTTCTCGGCGCTCAGCAGCGCGGGCAGCAGGTCGATGCCGAGATCGCCCTGGCCCCGCTCGAACAACAGCTCGGCGCGCAGCAGACGCGACAGGGCGGCCATGTTGGGTTCTTCGGGGAAATATTGGACCGCGATCGATTCCGCGCTGTCGAGATGGCTGCCGACCTGATCGTAAAGCCCCTGCCAGCCGCGCGTCGAGGCGAGATGGAGATGGATGTAGAATTGCCCGTAGCGCGAGTCCGACTTTGCATAATAGCGTTCGGCGGCGAGACCCGCCGCCGCCGCATTGGCGAAATTGCCGAGGCCGAGATGGACGCGACAGAGCAGGTTCTGGACCCAGCCCTGATGGATCATGTCGGCATGCGGGAGCTGGCTCGCGACCTCGGACAGCCGTTCGGCCAGCCCGGTGGGCAGGGGTTGGTCGGCATGGCAGCTGAGCATGACGTCGAGCAGGTCGAGGTCGCCGAGCACACCGGCCGGGACGGGCTGCCCGCCACCGGCCTCACGCAGGCGCTGGATCAGCCTCCGCGCGTCGGAAACGCGCCCTTCCTTCGACAGGATCAGCGCCTCCGAGATGCCCAGCGAGGGTTCATGGTCGAGATAATGGCGCGGAAAAGCGGCAAGCACCGAACGCAATGTCCGCAGCCCATAGCGCATCGACAGATTGGCGGGCCCGAAGCGCCGGACGAGCTGGACGCATTCGTCATAATCCTGGGCGAGGCAGGCATGGAGCACCGCCTCGTCGGTCGCGTCATGCTCGATCATCCACGTCTCGATCGCGCGGTGAACCTGCCGAATGTCGGTGCCGACCCGCGCCTGCAGTCGGCGCATCAGTGCCGCTCTGAGCATCGCATTGCCGTGGTACCAGAGGCCATTGAGCCGGCGGGCCTGGAGCAGGCCGGCCGATCGCCCCAGCCGTTCGATCGTTTTCTCGATCGACGCGTCGGGAGCGAGGAGCCGCGCCAGATCGAGCGTGAAACGCGAGACGACCGCCGTCCGTTCGAGAAAGTCGACATCCTCCGCGGCCAAAGGCGCCAGGATCTGTTCGTCGAGAAAGTCGGCGATCAGGCCGGCCGACAGCGATCCCATCTCGCCGGCCAGCGCGGGCGGGTCGCCCGCCTCGAGCCCGTCGCGGACGAGCTTCAGCAGGATCGGCCATCCTTCGCACCGCTCGACGAGCCGCGCGATGTCGGCATCCTCGCCGGTGTTGAGAAAGGCGATCGCCTCCTCGCGGGTGAAACTCAGATGGTCTGGCCCGATCAGCGCGACCCTGTCCTGGGCGCGAAGCTTGGCCAGGCCGGGCAGGGCTGCCTCGCGGGAGGCTATGACGAAGCGAAGGCCGGGGGTGAACAGGATCAGGTCGGACAGGGCCTCGGGCAGCCCTTCGCCAGCTTCGTCCATGCCGTCGAGGAACAATATATCGGCGCGGTCGTCCGAAACTTTCTCCAAGGCTTCGGCGATCGCGGCGGCGGTGGCGGCCGGCGGATCAAGGCCGACCGCTCCCGACACCCGGCGGAAGAAGCGATCGAGATCGGCGTCGCGCTTGTCGAGGACGAGCGCCGCGCATCGCCGGCCATCGGCTTCCAGCACGTCGCGCAGCCGATCGAGCGCGATGCTCTTGCCATAGCCGGCCGGCGCCCGGAGCAAGGCGACGTCGTGGCGCAGGATCCGCGGCGCCAGTTCAGCCATACGTCGGGACCAGCCGTCCCCGGCGTTCATCATCGTCCTCCCGCCCTCGCGCATGTCACGACCGCCAGCTTACCCCTCCGGGCCCGAACGGAAAGCCTCTATCGCGCATCGGGATTGCCTCAGACCAGCTCGGCGGGAAGCGGCTTGCCTTCGTCCTCGCTGTCCCAGCCCATGGCCGCGATCTGCCAGTCGCCTTCATTGCGGACGAACAGGAAGCCGTTCGCCCCCCGGCCGACCGAGCCGCCGTCGATCTGCGCCTGATAGCTGCCGATCGCCACGGCGAGATTGCCGAACACCTTGACGATCGTCTTGTTCGCGCGTTCGTCGAAGGTTTTCATGCCGCCGCTTTCGTACAGGCCGCTCATCCGGCCCACGAAGCTGTCGATGTCGGTCGGACCTGCCGGCCTGGCGGCGGGAACGAGCACCGCGTCCTTGCGCACCGCACCCGAAAAGGCGCCGAAATCGGGTGCCTTCTCGCCCGACCAGCTGATTGCCTCGAACATCTGCTCGACGATCTCGCGGATGCGTGCCTCGTCTTTCGCATAATCGGCCATGGGAAAATCCTTTCAGGGTTGCAGCAGGTTTTCGGGACGGATTGGCAAGCGGTTGACGAGCTCCGCCGCGCTATCGCCCAGAGCGTCGCGGATCGCGTTGGCGATCGCCGCAGGAATCGGGATCGTGCCGCTTTCGCCGACGCCCTTGGCGCCGTTCGGGAAGAAGGGCGAAGGCGTCTCGAGGTGGACCAGCGTTATCGGCGGCACGTCGGCGGCGAAGGGCAGGGGATAGTCGCGCATGCAGCGGGTCAGCGGTTGGCCGGCGGCGTCATGATCGAGTCCCTCGTAGAGCGCCGCCCCGATGCCCTGGACGATGCCGCCCACCACCTGCCCCTCGACGAGAGCGGGATTGATCTGCCGCCCGCAATCATGGCCGAACACGATCTGCCGGATATCGACCAGTCCGGTCTCGCGGTCGACCTCGACGCGGGCGAGGGCGACGCCGTAGGTGATGGCGAGCGTCGCGGGATCGAAGCTCGCGCGTGCGTCGATGCCCGGCTCCATCCCGGTCGGCAGGTTATGGGCCAGATAGGCGGCGCGCGCGACCTGCGCGATCGAGACACGCCGCGCGGCATCGCCCAGGACCTGGACGCCGCCCTGGCTGAGTTCGACCGCCTCGGGGTCGGTGCCGAGCAAATGGGCACCGATCAGGCAGAGCTTCTCGCGGATTCGACCGGCGGCGAGCATCACCGCCGATCCGCCGATACCGGTCCCCCGGCTGCCGCCACTGCCATAAGCGGTGTAGGGACAGGCGTGGGTGTCGCCATGGACGACGGTGACGTCATCGTCGGGCATCGTCAGCCCGGCCGCGCAGATCTGCTGCAGCACGCGCTCGACCCCCTGGCCCATCGGCGTCTGGCCGGTAAAGACGATCACCTGGCCGCTGGGCTCCATGCGGATGGTGGTGTCAACGCCGGTCGGATTCCAGGCCAGCGTGGCGGAGTAAAAGCAGGCCATTGCTGATGCTGGACAACGATATGAAGAGGGCCCCGATCGGGGCCCTCGATCCATGGATCGCCGTTTTCGGCCGGCGTCCTTCTGGAAAGGCGCGACTCATTTCTTTGAACTGAAGATTGTCTCAGCGTGGCGGGGTTGTCAACGCCGGTCGGATTCCAGGCCAGCGTGGCGGAGTAAAAGCAGGCCATTGCTGATGCTGGACAACGATATGAAGAGGGCCCCGATCGGGGCCCTCTTCATATCGTTGTCGTCGTCGTCGATCAGGCGGTGGTGATCTCGCCGGTGTCCGGATCGATGATCTCGATGGTCCGGTTTTGCTCCTCCTTGTTAGCGGAGCGGCGGCGGCTGGTGGACTGCTTCAGCCGATAGCTGTCGCCATTCATCGTGAGGATACTGACGTGATGTGTGAGCCGGTCGAGCAGCGCGCCGGTCAGCCGCTCGGATCCGAGCACTTGCGTCCAGTCCTCGAACGGCAGGTTGGACGTGACGATGGTCGAGCCGCGCTCATATCGCTGGGAGAAGACCTCGAACAGCAGCTCTGCCCCGGTGGGGGACAGCGGCACGTAGCCGAGCTCATCGATGATCAGCAGCTTCACCGCTGCGAGGTCACGCTGGAGCTTGAGCAGGCGTCGCTCGTCGCGTGCCTCCATCAACTGGCTGACCAGCGCCGCCGCGGTCGTGAACGCGACCGTAAGCCCCTTCTGGCAGGCCGCCAGGCCGAGCGCGAGCGCGACATGGGTCTTGCCCGTGCCGCTGTTGCCAAGCGCGATCACATTCTCGCGGCGCAGGACATATTCGCAGCGTGCGAGCTCCAGCACGAGCATCTTGTTGAGGCTGGGGATGGCGGCGAAGTCGAACGTGTCGAAGCTCTTCACCGCCGGGAACCGTGCTGCCCGGATGCGCCGCTCGATCGTGCGCCGTTCGCGATCGATCAGCTCGAGCTCTATCAGCCGCAGCAGGTAGCGGGGATGATCGGTGCCGTCGCGGGCGCACTCACGTGCAACCTTGTCATACTCGCGCAGCACCGTTGGCAGCTTCAGTTGCTTGAGGTGGTGGGCCAGCAGCACCTGTGGCGTGCCGCTCATTGTGCCCGCCGGCATCGGGTCGGGTGTGCCGCTCATGCCGCCAACACCGCGTAATCGGCAGCGGCGGTCGTCTTCACCGACGTTCTCGGCAGATGCGGATAGGCCGCCATGTCCAGCCGGGCGGGCCGCCGCTCCACGCGCGCCAAGGCGATCAGCTTGACCGCGTCGAAGCCGATCGCACCGATGTGGATCGCCTGGGTCACGGCAGCGGTGACGATATCGAGCGGCAGCGCCTCAAGCAGTCGCAGCACCTGGATAAACTCGCGCTTGCCCCGGTTGCCCATCCGCGCTTCAAGCAGGTGCCGCATGTGCTGGAACACCTCCGGCAACTCCCAGCCCTGCAACGCCGCGGCTTGGTCGAGCGCACCTGGCTTGGTCTCGATCAGCGCCAGATAGTGGAGCGGATCGGCAACGAACGTGCCCTCGCTATAGCAGCGCTGGTGGCGAGCGATCTCCCTGCCGCCACACAGGATCACAACCTCGGCGACGAAGCCCTTCACCACCACGTCCTGGAATCCATAGGTGGTTGGCACCGAGTAGTCGTTCGTCCGGTAGCGCACGAGCGACATCGATGAGACCCGCGCCGCCCGCTTCTCGCACGCCTCCAGCGGGACCGCCGGCAGCGGCCGCAACACTGCACGGTCGGCCGCCAGCCGTTCGCCGATCGTCTCGACATGGCGACCGGCGTGATCGTTCTGTCGAGCGCGGCAGCGATCGGCGAGCATGGCGTTCAGATCGTCGAAGCTGGCAGCGTGCGGGACTGGCACCATGAAGTTGGCGCGCGAGAACTTGACCAGCCCCTCGACCTTGCCTTTATCGTTGCCCTTTGCCGGCCGCGCGAAGCGATCGCGGAACAGGTAGTGGCTGCATAGCTCGGTGAAGGCGCGGGTACGCTCCCGCTTCCCGTCGCCGCAGATCTTCGCCACCGCGATCGTGGTGTTGTCATAGAGGATCGACAGCGGCACGCCGCCGAAGAAGGCGAACGCCGACACATGCCCGTCGAGGAACGCTTCCGTGGTCTCGCGTGGATATGCTTTCACAAAGCAGGCATCCGACTGCGGCAGATCCATACACAAAAAGTGTATCTTCTGGCGCACGCCGCCGATCACGCCGATCGCCTCGCCAAAATCGACCTGCGCATGGCCCGGCGGGTGTGCCAGCGGTACGAACGTCTCGCGCCCGCGCGCCCGCCTGATCCGGACATGATCCTTCACCACCGTGTAGCCGCCGGCAAAGCCATGCTCGTCGCGGAGCCGCTCGAAGATGCGCTTGGCCGTATGACGCTGCTTCACCGGTGCTGTCTGGTCCGCCTCCAGGATCGCATCGATCACGGGCAGCAGCGGTCCCAGCTTCGGCTTCGCCGCCGGCTCCTTGCGCGTATAGCCCGGCGGCAGAGAAAACCGGCACATCTTGGCCACCGTCTCCCGGTTCAGCCCGAACACACGTGCCGCCTCGCGGCGGCTGTGACCCTCCACGAACACGAAGCGCCGAACAGCGGCGTAGCTCTCCACGGCAAACATCCCCGGCCGCTCCCAAAAGGGATCAGCCTAACCACTGGCCGGATTTTACTCCGCCACGCTCAGCACAACGCCGGCGTTCCGATGGCCTGCTTTGTCACCGGCGCATCCA